>CAWCKR010000006.1:0-1076303 GCA_963796205.1 Terriglobia bacterium | reverse complement strand
GGGGAGCGTCTCTACTTACCATCCATCTCCATCGTCTTCACCGGCAAATCCCAATGCGCATCGAGAATCTCGAAGCGCCGCTGCTCTTCCCTTTCATAGGTCTCCTGATCGGGCCAGAGTTGCTTCTTGATCGCGGTTTCATCGAAAGCCTCGTTCGCCACCGCCGCATCCTTGAAGACGATGGTGACCCGGTAATCCCAGCGTCCGTCTTCGGTCGTGTGGTATCGCGGCTGATCCACCCACACTTTCAGCATGCGCCCCAGGTCGACTTCTTTCTTCAGCAGCGGGTAGTGATTCTTCTTGAAGAGCCGCAGAAACTCGTCCGCATGTCCCCACTTGGCCTTGTAGTAGTACTCAACCACGAACGGCTTGTCGGATCCATTGGCAGCGGACTGGGCAAACACCCCAGTCGAGGCGAAAGCAAATAGCAGGACGAGAGCGACGCAACGCAGCAGACTTTTCACATGATTCTCCTGGATGTGGAATGTCTGCTTGTACACCAAGCGATGTTCCGATGCAAAGTAGCGCGGGCAAAAGGGGCCCTCGTATATGTCTTGACACGTATATTCCACTTACGGTATATACAAAGCGTGGAATCCGCTTCGAAATTATTGCCGAGCCCAGCCGCCGCGCCATCTTGAGCCTTTTGGTCTCGTCCCAGCAATCGGTGGGAGAGATCGAGCGCCAGCTTCGCATGCCGCAACCGACCGTCTCCAAGCACCTGCGCGTGCTGCGCGACGCCGGCTTCGTAGAGTCCACAGTCGACGCGCAGCGCCGCCTCTATCGGCTGAAACCTGAACCCTTTCGCGAGGTCGACGCCTGGCTGGCGCAGTTCCGCCGCTTCTGGTCGGCTCACGTCGATGCCCTCGAACGCCACCTTGATCGGATGGAAAGGAACCGCATGGATCCATCCACCCCAATTAAAAAAAAACCGAGGAGAAGAAGATGATGACCGATCGCGAGCAGTACACACCGGGTCCCGCCACCGTGGCCACGGTACAAAAGGACGGCGAGAAATGGACGCTCGTCCTGGTCAGAGAACTGCGCCACTCTCCGGAACAAGTCTGGCAGGCCATTACCGACCCGGCGCATCTGCGCGAGTGGGCGCCCTTCGATGCCGATCGAAGCCTGGCTACGGCCGGAACCAGGGTGAAGCTCACCACGGTAGGAGCGCCCGCGCCGCACGTGACCGAAACCACTGTGACCCACGCCGTCGCTCCCAAGGCGCTTCAGTACAAGTGGGGTGACTTCGATATGCGGTGGCAGCTCGAAGCCTCTGGTGGCGGCACGCGCCTGACGCTTTGGACCAACATCGCTCGCCCCTACATCTCCATGGGTGCAGCTGGGTGGCAGATTTGTTTCGATGTTCTCGATCACCTGCTCGGCGGAACTCCCATCGGACGCATCGCCGGCCCCGAGGCCATGAAGTTCGCCGGCTGGCAGCGATTGAATGCGGAGTACGCCAAGCAGTTCGGAGTTGAGACACCCGACTGGGCGCCTAAGGCCTGAATCAAGGCGAGTGGGATATTCCGAAGACCAAAGCGAGAGGAATAATGTCACGCAACCAGGAATATGCCAGAGGACGAACTGTAACCTTGCACTTGGTTTCCAGTCTGGACGGTTTCATCGCGAAGAAGGACAACAGTGTCTCATGGCTGGAGAACACCGGAGTCTACGACGCCGGCGTTACCATTTCGGAGGAGGAAGCCACAACCTTCGTCAAAGCCATCGACTGCTATGTGCTCGGTTCCCACACCTACGAACACGCGCTCGAACTGGGCTGGCCCTATGGCGATACTCCGACCGTAGTGCTGACGGGAAGAAACTTTCCATCCACAAGGAAGAGTGTCGAGTTCTATTCGGGCGATCTCAAAACATTAGTGGACGCAAAACTCACGCCTCGATTTCGAAACATCTGGCTCGTGGGCGGAGCCATGTTGTGCCAGCGCTTTCTCGAACTCGGCCTGGTGGACGAAATCAGGCTGACAATCGCCCCGGTCCTATTGGGCGAAGGACTCCGGTTGTTCGGTTCCCTGCCCGAAAAGAAGTGGAATTTGAAGAACGTGGTCGCCTACAAGAACGGCTTTGTGGAGCTGACTTACTCCGCTCCCGCCGCGTGAGGATCCGAAAACCATGGCAAACGTAATGCTTTCGAAAAAACAACGCGAACAACTATGCAGCGCATTGAAAGCCCGGTTCGAGAAAAACATGAACCGCCACCAAGCTCTTGCAGAGAAGAAATACGAGACGGCGAGACGTTCACCGGTTCTTGCGAATTAAAACTTCGGGTATGTTCTGTCTGTCCCCAATGTTCCCCTGGGCGGCGGAGGCCAGTTGTGCCGCTGTTTCCTGAAAGAGGATTTGGTGGACGAATTCTACCTCGGGGTTGGTCCGGTTCTTTTAGGGGATGGCATCCCCGGCTTTCCGGGCAAGTTTGCGCGGCGCAACTTCAAGTTGACCGAGTGCAAGTCCTGCGCGAATGGATCGGTCCGGCTGCGCTACGAACGGATGCGGGGGAAGACAAGATGATAGTCCGGGGGTGCGCCTTCCCGGAGCGCCTCATCTGGCATTCCATACCAAGACGATAGCGCACTTTCGTATCGGACGGCGCGGTTGTGGCCACTCAAGCCGGTTTTGGCTTGAGCGGGACTTTCCTAAGGCGTAGAAATTCGGGGACAGGACGGAACGTTCCCGGTCGCTAGTTCGAATCACACCCCAAAGAGAACCGCAGGGCGGCACACACTTCATTCATCCGTGCGGCACTGAGCTGGGCCACGCGTCTTCCTAATCGCTGTTGAGATACAGTGACGGCGTTGTGCAGGTTTATTGCGCAGGGAGACTTCATGCCGTCCTCCTCGGTCAGCACGACTTCCGACGGCACTCCGCGAATGGTGGACGTGACGGGTGCAACCGTGACCGTGGATAAATAGCCGATGGCGCTGGTGCGGGTGAGCACGAGGGCTGGCCGTTTCTTGTCGGGCGCGGCAAACTGGTAGAGCCGAACCTCGCCTCGGGCTATCTGGCCTCGCGCTATTCTTCCGGCCACGTGGCCTCCGATTCCCAACTCCGCGTTTCCGCGTCGGCTTCGGACTGTCGCGAGTAGCCCTGGCGATCGCGCTCTTCACTAGCCCGCAGTTCTAACCGGCGGAGATGCTCCCGCAGGGCATCGCGCACCAAAGCGGACCGGTTCCGCCGGGTGCGCTTTGCGGCTCGGTCGGCGGCCTCTAAGAGCTTCTTATCCAGCACGATTTGTACGATTTGCATATGTGGAACTCATTCCACAGTATACTCCACATAGCGAGCATTTCAAGCAGGCTGTTCCATGCCGCCGGGTGGGGTGGCCGCGACCTTCACTGCTCCCTCGCCCTAAGAAAGCGTAAGGTCCCTCCACCTTCGCAGATTGTCGCCTGCGCGATGATCTGGCCGGGTCGGCTGGCAGAATTGGCGAGGTTGCAGCTTCCGCTGGGCGCAGCTAAATTATCTGCGAGAGTTTGGAGTTGTGTATGAAAACATCCCTGCCCGTGGAATCTGCCTCTGCATTCATCGACATGAAGATCAAGGAACTTGGGGACTGGCGCGGGAAGGTGCTGGCGAAAGTCCGGACGATCATTCACCAGGCGGACCCTGACATTGTCGAAGAGCGGAAGTGGGTCAAGCCGACATCGTCTGGAACTCCCGTCTTCTCCCATGACGGCATCGTCTGTACAGGAGAAACCCACAAGAACGTGGTCAAGCTGACGTTTGCCAAGGGAGCGGCATTGAAGGACCCGTCCCGTCTATTCAACGCAAGCCTTGAGGGGAGTGTCAGGCGGGCCATAGACATTCACGAAGGCGACAAGATCAATGAGGCGGCACTGGAAGCGCTCATCCGTGCGGCCGTCGCGCTCAATACTTCGGTCGTAAAGCAGTCCAAAAAACGCAAGTAAGCATTCCCTGGGAATCCGACACGGGCCGGCGGGACGGCGGCGCTACTGTGCGAGCAGCCATCCCAGGAAGACCACCACCACTCCCGCCAGCACCAGCGTGGCGAACAGCGCAAAGGTCCCAGCCAGGGGTTGTGGCTCGAAATACCGGCTGTTTCGCTTCATGAGGAAGCCCATACTCGCCTCCATCGTGATACAACGTTCTACCGAAATGAGAACGCATGTCTGAAAAAATTGCAGTGATCACCGGCACATCGAGTGGTATCGGCCTGCTCAGCGCCATCGAACTGGCGCGCAAGGGTTTCCGAGTGGTGGCCTCGATGCGCGACCTGGGCCGCCGCGACCGCCTCGAGCAGGCGGCAATCACCGCGGGGATTACCAACCGCCTCGATATCCGTCGCCTCGACGTCACCGACTTCGCCTCGATCCCGCCGTTCGTCGAAAGCGTGGTGCGCGATCACCAGCGCATCGACGTCCTCATCAACAACGCTGGCTTCGCCGTGGCGGGTTTTGCCGAAGACATGAAGCTCAATGAAATCCGCCGCCAGTTCGAGACCAACTTTTTCGGCAACGTTGCGCTCACCCAGGCCGTGCTCCCGACGATGCGGCAGCAGCGCTCAGGGCACATTCTGATGATTTCTTCCATCGCGGGCCAGCATGGCTCGCTCGGCATCAGTAGTTATTCGGCGTCAAAGTTCGCGCTCGAAGGATGGTCGGAGTCGCTGCGCATGGAGGTGAATGCGCTCGGGATCAAGATTGTGCTGGTCGAGCCGGGCTCATTCGAGACCGATATCTGGACGCGCAACGCCGTGCTGGGCGAGAAATTCCTCGACGGCACTTCTCCTAACATGGCTCGCGCCGAGCGCATGCGGGAAATGGTAAAGAAGCTGCGCAAGCGCGATCCCATCGAAGTCGCGCGCAAAATCGCGCAGATTGCGGGCGAACCCAATCCTCGTTTGCGTTATCTCATCGGTCCCGACGCACACATCCAGCTGTGGATGAAGCGCCTCTTGCCCTGGAAGTGGCACGAGAAGCTGATCGCCCGCTTTATGAAGATTGATGGCTAGGCACTAACGCCCTGATCCTTCAACTTCAGCTTCGATTTGTTGTCTTCCAGAAACTCGCGCAGCTTGTCGGCGGCTTCGAGCAACCGCGTCCACTGCTCGTAGTAGAGCGTGACCGGAAAGCGGCCCAGGCCGTATACGCTGACTCCGCCCTTCTCGCTCACCCGGAATTCCATGCTTCCGCTGCGTTTCGGACCGGCTTTCTCCAGTTCCGCCAGCCGCGCTTTTAGTTCTTCATATGTGGGTTCTGCCATGATGACCTCGTAAAATGACGTTGGACCTCCATCATAGGGGCACGGCGAGGAATCCGTCGAGTTCACGCGTCACATCGCCGGAGGAGTGTTCTCAAAGGGCAGTTTGGCGTAGCGCGCCTTGTCGATCTCAACTACCAGGGTAACCCGTCCCTCAGGATCGCGGAATGGAAACGGCTTGCCCGTATATTTCTGCGAAATCGGATCCATGAACTTCAGATCGGGATCGGGACGCCATTCGACCACACGCCCGCGCAGTTGCGCCTCTTCGTAGGGGTTGTGCTGATCGACGATCGACAGCGCCACCCGCGGATCGCGGCGCGTGTTGCGTCCCTTCAACGACTTCTCTCCGGTGCAGATCAACAGACGATCCCCTTCCCGCCCCACCCAGACGGGAGCGCTCTGCGGCGATCCGTCGGGCAGGAGCGTGGAGAGGTGCGCGAAGTTGGGACGATCGATGAGTTGCTTCAGTTCAGGCGTCAGTACTCCCGGCATGATTTCCTCCTGCGGCAACGGATGCGGAAGCACTGGACGAAGATTCAGCCTACTTCGACTTCAAGATCAACTGGGTTCCGCTTTCGAGCTTCACGTTGTCGGTCTTCGAACTGATCACCGAACCTTGGTCGTTGGTAGTCAGCTCGAAACCTTTCATTCCCACTACGCCCGTGTTCTGCACCGAGATCGCTCCCGGCGGCGGAGCACTCTGGGTTTCCGGATCGGGTACCTGCGCGGTCGGTGTTGCGCCGGGCCGACCCGGAGTCGCACCCGTATTGGGGTTCGCGCCGTAACCGCCCGAGGCGTCTCCCGGTTGCACGGCCGCAGGATTGATGATCAACGGTTTGGCGATGGCCTGGATGTTCGCCTGGAACGGCATGCTGCGTCCCTTGATCTCCAATTGATCGAAGGCGATGCCGATCATCGAGTCGGCCTCGCCTTTTTGTCCTTTGGGCCGGCCCTGCACTGCGGTGACGTGTCCCGTGATTTTGCTGTCGTGTGGGATGACGACCTTGCCGTTCGCCAGCATGTCCTGTGTAGTCTTGGCCATCACCGGGTCGCCGACCTTCACTTTGTGCGCGTCGATCGTCTTCGACAATTCGGCGGCCAGCGGCGTGCCCTCAGGCACCTGCAGAAGTTGCGGCGCATCCTGCGCCGCCACGAGAGTTGCGAGCAGCAGAAACCAGAAACCTAAAAACGTCTTCATTAGACTTCCCCCAAACGATTTTGACCAAGGAACGGCATTTGTATCAGATTGTTGGATGTGGAAAAGGGGACCAACGGAGGCTTGATCCGCTCTGTTGAAACGGGATGACACAAGTCTGAGTCACGGGCACTCAATGAGCCACCGGCATTCCCTGCGCCTGCAATATTTTAGATGTGATACTTGAGCCCCAAGGTGAAAGCCGCCCGCGCGCTCCAATCCGCACCTCTCTGGTTTCAAAACACTTATCCGCCCACCGGCGCGATCTTGGCCAGATGATCGCTTTCGCCTTGTGATCGCCTGGCGAAAAGAATCAATACGTTAACTCTGATTATCGGGATTGTCGATATAGCTTTATGATATACTTTAGCGCTACCTCAGCTGGCGCCCTCGCTGCCGCGTTTCTACGATGCGGACAGCCCTCGCCATGGTTCGAGACCCAGCCGTCGTTCCTGACGCATTACAGGCCCACTAGCGAGTATTCTGTGCCAGGTCGCAACCCGAGCTTGACAGTAAGAAAACCACGCAGGCGTTTATAGCTCCCAGGCACCATCCGATTCCATTTTGGGAGGAACTACAGGATCCAGCCCCCGCCGACCACGATATCCCCGTCGTAGAAAACGGCCGCCTGGCCGGGGGTGATGGCGCGCTGCGCTTCGTCGAAGGTGACCAGAATTTCATCCGCGCCCGACCTCTCGATCGTGGCTGGGGCCGCCTCGTGACGATGGCGGATCTTCGCTGTCACCCGCATCGGCTCAGGCAAGGCCTCAACCGAGATGAGATTGGTGCGGTGTACGCGCAGCGTCTTGGAATACAAGTCTTCCTGATTGCCAACCACCACCTGGCGCGCATCGCCTTTGATCTGGATCACGTAGAGCGGAGAGCCGGTGGCGACGCCCAGACCCTTGCGCTGTCCCACGGTGAAGTTGTGAATGCCCTGATGCTCGCCGATCACTTCCCCGCTCGCAGTGACGAGTTCGCCCGCTGTGTCAGGCAACGCGTCGCCTTGCTCGGCGAGATAGGCATCGAGAAACGTCTTATAGTCTCCGCCGGGGACAAAGCAGATCTCCTGCGAATCAGGCTTTTCGGCGAGAGCAAGTCCATGCTGCCGCGCGCGCTCGCGCACCTCGGGCTTGGTCATCTCCCCCAGCGGAAACAGCGTGCGGCTCAGCTGCTCTTGCGTGAGTCCGAACAGGAAATAAGTCTGATCCTTCGAGCGATCCGCGGGACGCTTCAACAGCCATCGCCCCGTCTTGTCATCAAAGCTGACGCGCGCGTAGTGTCCCGTAGCCAGCGAGTCGGCGCCAATCTGCTTGGCAACGATCAGCAGCTGGTCGAACTTCAGGTGATTGTTGCAAAGGCTGCAAGGGATGGGCGTGCGTCCCGACAGGTACTCATTCACAAACGGACGCACCACTTCCTTCTCGAAGCGCTCTTCATGATTGACCACGTAGTACGGAATGCCGAGCGTCTCGGCGACGCGGCGCGCGTCGTAAACGTCGTCGATCGAGCAGCAGCGTCCCTGCACCGCCTCGGGCATACCCTCGCGACCGGCGAGGCGGCGCTGGTTCCAGAGTTGCATGGTGAGTCCGATAACCTCATGCCCCTCCGCGCGCAGCATGGCCGCAACGGTGGAGGAGTCGACTCCACCCGACATAGCCACGGCGATGGTCTTAGAAGAGAGCATTCAGCACTCAGCATTCAGCCCTTAAGCCTCGCCTCAGTTTCAAACAGAAACCGCAACTCTCTGTAATGGCTGAATGCTGAGTGCTAAGTGCTGACAGCTGTTTTTCTATTGTAAACCGGGCTCAGTTCCCGCAGGCGGGCCACGGTGGCGGGGATCAAGCTCAGGGCGAACTCGACGTCATCTTCGGTGTTTTGCTTGCCCAGGCTGAAGCGCAGGCTGGCGCGGGCGCGATCGGACGGCAGGCCCATGGCGGTCAGCACATGCGAAGGCTCAATCGCTCCCGAAGAGCACGCGGCTCCGGTCGAGACGGCCAATCCCTTCAGGTCAAGAGCGATGACCAGCGCTTCGCCCTCGATGAAATCAAAATAAATGTTGGTGGTGTTGGGGACGCGCGGCGCGCCCGCTCCATTCACTCCCGTCGACTCGATCGATTGGAGAATCGTCTTTTCGATCTGGTCGCGCATGGAGGCAATTTTCGCCACGCTGCCGTCGTCGAATCCCTTTTTCGCCAGTTCAGCCGCTTTCCCTAACGCGACGATGCCCGGGACGTTCTCGGTGCCCGCGCGGCGCGAGCGCTCGTGGCTGCCGCCATAAAGCATGGGCTGAAGAATCGCGCCCTTGCCAACATAAATCGCGCCGATCCCCTGAGGAGCGTTCATCTTGTGCCCGGAAATCGACAGCAGATCGCAGCCGATGCGATGAACGTCGATCGGAACTTTTCCCGCGGCCTGCACGCCGTCAGTGTGGAAGAAGACGTCGGCCTCGGCGGCGATCTTGCCGATCTCTTCGACCGGTTGCAGCACTCCCGTCTCGTTATTCGCAAACATGACGGTGACCAGCCTGGTATTGGGACGCAGCGCGCGCTTGATGTCTTGGGGATCGACCTGCCCGTGTCCATCTACGGGGATGTAAGTGACTTCGCATCCCATCTCTTCGAGGCGCTTGGCGGAATTCAAAACCGCGTGATGCTCGATGGTCGAAGTGATGACGTGGTCTCCGGCCTTGGCCAGACCGAATAGCGCAAGGTTGTCGCCTTCCGTGCCCCCGCTGGTAAACACGATTTCCGTGGGACGACAACCGAGCAAGGCCGCCACCGATTCACGGGCGCGTTCGACGGCCGCGCGCGTTTCCTGTCCATGATGGTGAATGGACGAGGCGTTGCCGAAGTGCTCGCCGAAGTAAGGCGTCATGGCCTCAAAGATCTCGGGCAGCACCGGCGTGGTGGCGTTGTTGTCGAAGTAGACTCGACGCATAGGGATATTCTACGGGATTGGGGGTGTAGGAGCGAACGAGGAGGTAGGCCAATGAGTGATATCGCGATGTTACGGCAATTGACAGGTCCGCGCCTCGCTAATATCCAGCCTTTCATTGACTTGCCTCATTCCCAGACCTAAGATTTCAGCCCAATGATTGGCGAAACCATCTCGCACTACCGGATTGTTGAGAAGTTGGGTGGTGGAGGGATGGGTGTCGTCTACAAGGCGGAAGACACCGACCTGGGCCGCTTTGTCGCCCTGAAATTCCTGCCAGACGATGTCGCGCAAAACCCGCAGTCACTGGAACGCTTCCGCCGCGAAGCCCGTGCGGCCTCTGCCCTCAATCATCCTAATATTTGCACCATTCATGAGATTGGCAAGTGGGAAGACCAGTCGTTTATTGCGATGGAATTTCTGGATGGCATGACACTGAAACATCGCATCGCTGGAAAGCCCATCGAGCTCGACGTTCTGCTCGGTCTAGGGATCGAGATTGCCGACGCACTGGAGGCCGCCCACTCCGAAGGAATCATCCACCGCGACATCAAGCCCGCCAACATCTTTGTCACCAAGCGTGGGCATGCAAAAATTCTGGATTTCGGATTGGCGAAAATTGCGCCCTCGGCCACGTCGTCCACCCAGATTGCTGGCGCCAACACCCAGACATCGCCGGCTGAAGAGAACCTGACGAGTCCCGGCGCCGCGTTAGGAACAGTCGCCTATATGTCGCCCGAGCAAGTGCGCGGCCAGGATGTTGACCATCGTACAGACCTGTTTTCTTTCGGAGTGGTGTTGTACGAGATGGCGACAGGAGCATTGCCTTTTCGCGGCAACACCTCGGGAGTGATCTTCGACGCCATTCTGAATCGCGCGCCAGCACCTCCCCTGCGCATCAATCCCGATATCCCGGGTCGGCTGGAAGAACTAATCAGCAAAGCCCTTGAAAAAAATCCGAAGATACGCTGTCAGAGCGCCTCGGAAATGCGCGCCGACCTTGAGCGGATTAAACGTGACACCGATTCCTGGCGGTATCCGGTGGTTGCGGCGTCAGGAGATTACGGCATTACCTTACCGGCCGACGGCATGAGCAAAGATTCCCGGGCGACACACGAGCGTCTGTCCGCCGCCAACACGCGACGGAGCCGCTCAGGTTGGAAAATCATCGTCCCAGCCTTCTTGCTTCTCGCGGCCGTCATCGGCGGGGGATTCTACTGGCTCTCCCACCGTCCACCAAAACTCACCGAACAGGACACGCTCGTCCTCGCCGACTTCAACAACACGACTAGTGACCCAGTCTTTGATGACACTCTGAAGCAGGCCATTTCGGTGCAACTGGCGCAGTCTCCTTTTCTGAATGTCCTATCGGATGCCCGGGTGCGCAGTACGCTGAAGTTGATGGCCAAGCCCCCAGATACCAAGCTCACACCGGACGTAGCGCGTGAATTCTGCTTGCGCGCGGGAGGAACGGGATACATTGCGGGCACGATTGCAAGTCTCGGAAGTCAATATGTGATCGGCATTGATGTCATGAACTGCCGCACAGGCGATCCCCTTGCCCAAGAACAAATCACGGCGGCGAACAAAGAACGGGTTTTGAAGGCGCTCGGTGAAGCCGCCGCCAAACTCAGGGGGCATCTCGGAGAATCGCTGAGCACGGTGGAAAGATTCGACACTCCGCTCGATCAAGCCACTACTCCCTCCCTCGAAGCCCTGAAGGCTTTGTCGGAGGGAAGAAAAGCTGTGCAGGAGAAGGGCAGTTCGGCGGCCATTCCATTCTTCCAACGAGCTATCGAACTCGATCCCAATTTTGCCGCGGCTTATTCCGCCCTGGGCGTTTCGTATTCCAATCTCAGAGAACCTGGCCTCGCCAGTGAGAATTTGCGGAAGGCTTATGACCTGCGTGACAGAGTGAGCGAAAGAGAGAAGTTTCGCATCACGGCTACGTATTATCTCCTCGTTACCGGCGAACTGGAGAAAGCAATTCAGAACTATGAGCTATGGGCCCAGACTTATCCCCGCAGCAGTGAACCGTACGGCAACCTGGGAGTCGATTACACTTTCCTCGGAGATTACGACAAAGCGGTGGCGGCAAGCCTCGAGGATCTCCGCCTCAACCCAAGCAGCGCGGCTGCCTACACCAATCTGGTAGGTATGTATTCCGCCTTGAACCGTCTTAACGATGGCCAAGTCAAGTATCAGGAAGCCATCGAGCACAAGATCGACAATCCCTTTCTGCACGGCAATCGTTACGGAGTTGCTTTTCTTGCGGGCGACGCCCCTGAAATGCAGAAACAAATCGATGCGGTCAGTGGCAAGCCAGGGGAAGACATCCTTTTTTCGTTCGCATCGGACACCGAAGCGTTCCACGGGCGCCTCACCCAGGCCAGAGAACTCTCTCAGCGGGCGATAAATTCTGCGAAACGGAACGATTCAACCGAGACCGCAGCTGCCTGGCAAATGAGCTCGGCTTTGCGCGAAGCTGAGTTTGGCAATACAGAACAGTCTCGGCGTGAAGTCATGTCTGCTCTGGCCATGGCCTCCACCCGGGACGTCAGTATTCTCGCAGCCTTAGCCCTGGCGCGCATCGGAGACACCGATCGCGCGAAGCGAATGGCGGACGATTTGGCAAAGCAGTTCCCGCTCAACACTACTGTGAATCGCTATTGGTTGCCCGCCATCTATGCCGCGATCGAGATCAGACGAGGTAACCCGGCGAAGGCTATTGATCTCCTCCAACCGGCAGAAACGTACGAACTAGGCACTCCCCTGCCGCAGTTCGGGGTGGGCGGCTCACTCTATCCTCCGTATGTGCGAGGCGAAGCTTATCTGTCTAGCGGACGTGGTGACGAAGCTTCCACGGAGTTCCAGAAATTCTTCAGCCATGCCGGCGTCACCGTGAATTCGCCTTTGGGTGCACTGGCTCGCCTTCAGTTGGCCCGGTCCTATGCGCTTGCTGGGCACTCGGGGAAGGCTCGCAGCACTTACGAAGATTTTTTTGCCCTTTGGAGAGACGCCGACCCCGCCATCCCCATCCTGAAACAAGCCAGGTCGGAGTTCGCGAAGCTTCGGTAGTTTCGGCCACTGACCGGCGGTTGCGGTTCTGTCCAAAGGTTGCAACCCGCTCGGTATCCTCGAACTCAAATATAGGCCAGTCTCCATTTTGCAGGAGTACATGAGGGAAATCGCATCCACGGCCTGATGTGGAACCAATACGTTGAACCGCGGGACTTTTGAAATGCGCCATGATAAGCGCGTCGTGCTCGGTCAGCGATGCAACAGAAATATTGGGAGCGTCCTTTACCCAATCCCTTCGCGGGATGGCGTTATTCGTCCCGGCATAAAGCCATGAAACACATGACGTTCCCTCACTGCGGTGATTCTACAGCGGCGCAGCAGGCAGCTGACGCAAGCAGCGATCACACTCAGTGACTTCGCCAGTTCGTCCAGCCACTCGAGTGCCGGGCTGTCCGGTCCTGGCCCCTGCGCCACAACGGCGACAGCTCACAGCAAAAGCGCGAGGAGTCCGGGTTGTGGAATCCCACTTTTGTCCTCTTCTAATTTCTGGTTTCTATTTCTTCGCGGCGGACTCCTTCTCTTCCTTAACGTAATTCGGGCTGAGCGTGCCCTTCTTGGTCGCTAGATCCAGCAGCGTGGGATAGAACTGCACGAACGTGGTATCGACCGCCGCGTGCTGTTCGTGACACGAATAGCACGAGGCTTCTTTCGGAACCATCTTGGCCGGCCCGTCTTCGTCGAAGCCATAGAAGGCCCATCCGCCGCGGGAGCTGTCTTTGATGTGGACTTCGCGTCCCATAAGCTCCGCCGTCTGGTAGTGGCCGCTCTTGTTGATCGACGCCTTGCTTCCCGCCATGCGCGCTTCCAGCACCAGCATGGTCTTGTCAGGCCAGGTGCCGGTCTGAAGAAAAGCCCGGTAAGCGTCGGGATTCACAAAGACGTTGTCGAACATGGAGTGGTCCATCTGCATGGGCGAGTAGCTCATATCGACGCCGGAAGTCAGGTAAATCCATTCCCGGTAGCCGGTGGGGAACATCAGCTTGCCGTCCGCCGTATACGTGGGTGTCTGGCTCTGCGCGGCGGCCGTGATCGCAAAAAACACCGAAATGCAAAGAATGATCCAGCTTCGCATTGATCGTCTCCTGGAACTATCGAAATTCTGAAATCGGAGTCTAACCGAGGTACAAAACGTTGTCTTGAACAAAGGCAACCTGGGGGCGCGATGGCAGGTAACCAAGGAGAGGCCCTGGCGGCGGGAAGTTTCTACGGGGCCATCGGCGGGAAGCGCGAGCTGGGCGGGGCCATCTTTACCGACCTCTGCCACGAAACTCCGCGCAGGCTTCCCAAACATTCTCACCAGTTGCCCTTCTTCGGCATGCTGCTGGGCGGAAGTTATCGGGAACAGTATGTGCATGAGGAGCGGTTCTTCGGGCCGTTCACCATCATGTTCCGTCCCGCGGGCGTGCCGCACCAGGATGAAATCGGTCCCCAAGGCGTGAAGTTCTTCGAGATCGAGATTCTTCCCGAATGGCAGAGGCGGTTGGAGGGATTGGAGAATCCCTGCGAGGATTTTGGGGGCGGCCAGCTGCTCTGGCTGGCGATGAACCTGTTTCGCGAAACGCGCGGAGAGATCGACGAGTTGACCATCGAGAGCCTGCTGGCGGAACTGCTGGGAACGGTGGCGTGCCGAGGGCGGGAAAGTGCGAAAGACGCTCCCTCATGGCTGGCGCGAGTCAAAGACAAGCTGGAGAGCGGATTCTGCGAGCGGCTCACGCTCGACGAGTTGAGCGCAGAGGCGGAGGTGCATCCGGTGCACTTGTCGCGCGTTTTCCGCCGTTGCACCCGGGAAGGCATTGGAGATTACGTGCATCGCCTGCGCGTCCGCGCCGCTTGCGAGCAGATGCTGAAGCCTGAAGCGAACCTGACCGACGTGGCGCTGGAGAAAGGCTTCGCCGATCAGAGCCACTTCACGCGGGTCTTTCGAAGAGTGACGGGGATGAGTCCAGCAGCGTTTCGCAGGATGGTGGCGTAGGGTGTCACCTCTTCCCGTAATACCATATTATGGTATGATCGCTGCACCAATCCGGGGCCTGAGGTGAGTTTGCTTGGCGCGCATCAGCTACTTGATTCCTGACATGATTTCCGATCCCCAGGCGCGGCAGTGGCTTGAGGATTCCATCCGCGTGGGGCGTCCGGGGCCTGAAAATCAGGCTATCCGCGCGCACCAGCCCGATGTGATGCGCTCGTTTACCTCGACCTTCGACATGCTGTTCAAGAAAGATAAGGGCACAGTTGAGTGGGAGCTGAAAGAGCTTCTGCGGGCTTACATCGCCATCAGCCTGTCGTGTAGTTATTGAGCGAATCAAGGCATCGCGCAGGCTGCGCGATCGAAAGAAGACCGCATGTCAGAGGTGCTGAAACATGCGGAATCCGACCGTTTCACCCCGCGGGAAAAACTGGCGTTGAGTTACGCCGACATCATTCTGTGGACGCCCGACAAGGCGGACGATGCGCTGTGGGAGCGGCTGCACGCCGAGTTCACCGAACCTCAACTGGTGGAGATCGGCTACTGGATTGGCTTTATCTCTGGCGGACAGCGCTGGCTGATGACGCTGAAGACCAAAAAGGGCGAGCTCTCTGCCCTGCTCGCCGAAAAGCAAGGCGAAACCGCGAAGCCGTGAAGCGGCGCGCCTGGCTCACCAATCTCTACGCACAGGTGCTGATCGGCATCGTCGCTCGGCGTTGCCGTAGGACACTTCTTCCCGAAATTTTGGGTTGCCCTGAAACCACTGGGCGACGAGTTCATTGCCCTCATCCTGATGATGATTGCGCCCCTGATTTTTGGGGTGCTGGTGCAGGGCATTGCGTCGATGACCGACATGAAGAAGCTGGGTCGCGTGGGATTGAAGACCCTGGCGTACTTCACGGTGGTGTTGGCGATCACGCTGATCGTGGTGCCGGAGATTCCCGTTGCTTCCCTCGCCCTGCTGCTGGGCGTGGACAAACCGATGAGCGAGTGCCACGCGTTAACCAACGTCATTGGAAACGGAGTGGCCACGATCGCAGTCAGCCGGTGGGAAGGCGAAGTGAGCGGAGAGAATCTGCGGAGGGCGTTGCGGGGCGATGAAAATGGGGCGTCGCTTTAGAAAACGACTGGGGGCTCAGTATGCGAATAGGCGTCGGTGGGTGCGGTCGATGTGTGGACTGATACGTGAACGGAATGGACTACTCATTGCAAGCCGTTCCAAACGCTTTCGTTCCTGGACAATACTGCAAAACATTCCGGTCCGTCTCTGTGTGCCCGTGTAACATGTTGGTGCCCAGCGGTGGTGCAAGACGACGAATTCTCTTTACCGTAAAAGTGATCACTCCTATGAATAAGATCTTTCTTTTTGTTCTGTTATTGCCCATGTCTGCATGGTTGCTGCAGGCTGAGACGATCCCAGGCTTGGGTACCGCCACATTTCCGACCTCAACCCACGCGGCAGCCGCGCAGAGCGACTTCGTGCGCGGTCTGTTATTGCTACACGTCTTTGAGTACCCCGACGCAGCCAAGTCGTTCGTCGCCGCCGAAAAGGCTGACCCCGGATTCGCCATGGCTTATTGGGGAGAAGCGATGACCTTCAATCATGGCGTCTGGAACCAGGTCGATGTGAGCGCAGGACAGGCTGCGCTGGCCAAATTCGGGGCCACTGCGGAAGAACGAGCCCGCCGTATTGCCGATCCGCGCGAACGAGCCTTTATGAGCGCGGTGGAAATCTTGTACAGCGGCAAGGCTGACAAGCGCGAGCGGGACGCGCAGTATGCGACGGCGATGCAGCAGTTGGCCGAAGCTTATCCGAAGGACGACGAGGCGCAGCTTTTTTATGCCCTGGCGTTGCTGGGAAAAAGCGAGGGTGTACGCGATGTGCCAACGTATTTGAAGGCTGCGGAAATCGCGAAGGCCGTTTTCTCGAGGAACCCGGACCATCCCGGCGCTGCCCACTACTGGATTCATGGGATGGACGATCCGCAGCATGCCGCAGGCGCACTGGAAGCGGCGCGCGCGTTATCGAAGATCGCGCCCGATGCCGGCCACGCGCAGCATATGTGCTCGCACATCTTCGTGGCGCTCGGTATGTGGGACGACGTAGTAGAGGCCAACATCGCGGCCACGAGCGTGGTCAACCGCCAGGCAGCCGCGGCGGGAAAGCCCCCCAGACACTGCGGCCACTACAACTACTGGCTCGAATACGGGTATCTGCAACAAGGCCGCATTGGCGAAGCAAAAAAAGTCGTTGCCGGCTGCCGGGTCGAGGCAGTGGATGCAGGCATGGCTGCTGGGGCGCACGCTACGGTCGGTCCGCATAATGCAAGTGCCCATTCCTTCGTCGAGATGCGTAACCGTTACCTCGCTGATACGAACAGTTGGCGCGATGAAGTTGCAGGCTGGAACGTGGACTTGGGCGGCGCACCCTTGCCCGAATTCGGTGCCACATTCGGCACTGGTTTTGCCGCCGCTGAACTGGGCGATGTGCCCGCAGCGCGAGAATCTCTCGCCTCGCTCGGCCGGCTTCTTCCGCAGCTCCCGGCACTCTTTGACCAAGCAGGGCTCTCCGCCGACGATCCTGATCGTCGTGTGCCGGGGATTCAAAAGGTACAGATTGAGGCAGTCATTCTCTCGGCCGAGGGACACGACGATCAGGCAATCGCAATGCTGCAGCAAGTAGTCGCAACTGAGAACGACATGCCTTATGCCTTCGGCCCGCCAAGTCCCGAGAAGCCTTCCGACGAGCTTCTTGGAGAACTCCTATTGAAGGCGAATAAGGCTCCGCAGGCACGAGAGGCCTTCGAAGCTTCTCTGAAGCGCGCCCCGAGAAGGGCCGAATCCTTGCTGGGGCTGGCGCGGGCCGAGAGCGCAATGGGAGACAAAGGCGCAGCGGCCAATAGCTACGGTGAACTTCTCCAAATCTGGAAAAATGCCGACCCCGGTTATGCAGCAAAAGACGAAGCGCAGCACTACGTTTCTGCCCCGTCGCACTCTGCGAACTAGTGCTCGATCATCACGTGGGACCAGAATGTGCCAGATGCCATGACATACGGCATGGTGGGGCGAACCTGTCCCTCTTCAGGCAAGCCGATTTCCGCCGCAGTTTTGTAAGGGAAGTGAACCGACTGCCATGACTCAATCTCCTTGCCGACAGTGTTGGTGGTCGGCTGGTAGGCGGAAATAGGGCCGAGCATGCGGTATCCGGCGGTGGGATGATCGGGAATCACCAGCTTTTTTGCTTTCACTTCCGCATCGATGGTGCGATAGATTTCGTCCTGCTTTACTTTCTGGGAATGCAGATCGCGCATGCGGCGAACGATGGGCATGAAGGACTCGTGATAGCAACGCACATCGAACTCGACACCGCCGGGACGAGAAGCCGTGCACACCATTCCATTCGAACCTTGACGAAGAGTTACAAGGGACAGGTCGGGAGCGTAACCGAGTACGGTGGCGTGTTCCCGCATGACCTCGGGCAAAGGCAAGACCGCCGCCGCGATTTGCTGGCTGGCAGAAGGCACCTGCGTCGCTTGTGCGATTGCGACGTGGAGAGAAAAGCTGAGCAATGAATCACGATCAGTAGCGGGATCAACCAGCTTCGCATGGGTTTTGCCTCAAACTCGCCTCTCACTATAAAGGTAAATCGCCGTGTGGAGGGCAACCTTGTCGCAGCGAATCTACCGAAGTGGTAACAAACGGAGAAAATATGCCCGCTACAAAGAGGCCTGGCGCCTGCCGCACGAGGCCGTGGCGAAAAAAGATGCGAGCGGCGCCGTCGACGACCCTGACGCCCTGCCCGGAGAGATTCCCGACCTGCGCGGCGCCATTGAATCCGCTCCGTCCGTAGGCCTCGATCCCGATCGGCTGTGACGCGGTTTTGCGGGACGCTTCGAGAAATGCTGAAGGGGAAATAGCGCCGGCGAGACGCAGGCTTTGCGCTCGCGATATATTGAGTGCGAATGTCAAAGACTGTGAAATCCTCGTCCGCTCCCCGCATCGCCATCGCCATTATGGCGGCCGGCAAAGGCACCCGGCTGAAATCGAAACATCCGAAGGTTCTGCACGAAGTTGGCGGCAAGCCGGTGCTGGCCCACGTGATCGCCGCCGCCACACAGGTTGTCCCTGCGAAAGATGTCTACGCCATCATCGGGCACGAAGCGGACCAGGTGCGCGAAACCGTCGCTGGCACAGGTATCCAATTCGTCTTGCAGAAGGAGCAGCGCGGCACTGGTCACGCGCTCATGGTCGCGCGCGAAGCGCTGGCTCTCTACGATGTCGTGCTGGTTCTTTCCGGCGATGCGCCGATGATCACGATCGAGACCATCGCCAAACTTCGCGATTTCCACCTTGCGAAGAAAGCAGCCATGACGCTGCTGACCGCACACCTCGACGATCCTACGGGGTACGGACGGGTTATCCGCAAGGGCGCCAAGAGCGACGACGTCAAGGCTATCGTCGAGCAGAAGGCCCTCTCGAACGCGCAGAACAAGATTCGCGAAATCAACGCCGGCTTTTACGCTTTCTCGGTCGCGCCGCTTTATCACAACATCGACAAGCTCAGCACCGCCAACGCGCATGCCGAGTTTTATCTCACCGACATGGCCGCGATCTTAGGGAAAGCGAAGCAACGCGTGGTGGCCGTGGCTGCGCAAGATCCGCACGAAGTTTTGGGAGGAAATACACGCGCTGAACTGATGGAGATCGACCGCCGCCTGCGCACGCTGAAGAACCAGCGTCTGATGGCAGACGGCGTGAGCATCTACTATCCCGAAACCTGCGTGATCGATACGGAAGTCGAGATCGGCGCCGACACCGTGATCGAACCGTTTGTGCAGATTCTGGGGAAGACGCGGATTGGTTCGGATTGCCGGATTCGTTCGTACAGCGTGATCAAGAATTCCGAAATCGCCGATGGGGTGATGGTGCGACCAGGAAGCATCATGGAAGAGGCCCGGGTCGCGGCCGGCGCGATCATTGGTCCGTACTCGCATCTGCGGCCCGGCAGCGAGATCGGCGAAGGAGCGCACGTAGGCAATTTTGTCGAGACCAAGAAGATCAAGCTGGGTAAGGGGTCGAAGGCCAACCACCTCACGTATCTCGGCGACGCCGAAATCGGCGCGGGCGTGAACATCGGCGCCGGCACCATCACCTGTAACTACGACGGCGTGAACAAGCACACCACCATCATCGAAGACGGAGTCTTCATCGGCAGTGATTCCACCCTGGTAGCGCCAGTGCGGGTAAAGCGCGGAGCTTATGTGGGAGCGGCTTCCTGTATTACCGAAGATGTTCCGGAAGATTCGCTGGCGATTGCGCGCGGGCGTCAGGTAGTCAAAGAGGGTTGGGTGAAGGAAAAGAAGCAGAAGAAATAGGCTTTCTTCCTCGTGGTTAGACGCGGGCAAGAGTGCCCGCGCCACACGACTATCTACTTCGAGACGGCGGCGAACAGTTCCGAGTGCATCAGGGACTGAAACTTCTTGTCATCGGTCTTGAAGTGCATCTGCAGGTTCGAGCTGTCGGAATCGACCGTAACACTGTCAAGCGCGATCTTCTCTGTCGGAGTCGCCGTCATCTTCTTGTAAAGCACTCCCGCTTTCACCAGCGTCGATAGCGTGGTCGCGGTAATCGAGTCTGCGGTCAGCACATCGAGATCGAAGTTCACGCCGCTGTTGAAATTCATCTGATAGCGAGAACCGAGCAAGCGTTTCTTGACCGTCTCGTAATCTCCCAGACTCGAAGCCTCGCCCAGGGCTGAGCGCATCATGTTCTGGGTTCCCTGCTGGTCGAGGACGCTCCAGACCGTTCCCGAGTCGACCGCCCCGATCATGTCGGCAATGGTGTTATTGCTGTCGAGAGTCGAAGAATATCCGTCGCGGGCGTCAAGCGCGCCTTGCACCGCGGTTCGGTCGCCAAAGAGCAGCGTGTTCTCGTCCAGGAAAACCATATCCATACCGCCGGCCATGGGCCATACGTCGGTGTTGCGAATCTTGGCGGGCTTGGTCTTATGCAGAGTCATGCGCTTGAGGAAGGCCTTCATGGGAAAGTCTCCCTGGGCGATGCCCACCATCCGCACTGTCTGCTTGGCGTTGCGGTAGGAGGCCACCGTCAGTTGCTCGACGTTTTTCTCGGGATCCATTCCCGCGCTCTTCAAGGCTTCTTCGAATTGCTTTAAGTTGTCGGGTTCGATCTGATTTTTCAGCTGCATTGCGGTGTCGGAATTCTTGAGCGCCCGATAGTCGACGGAAATGATCTGTTGAACGTCAGAAGGTATTACGCCGCGCGCCTGCGTGCCCATCGGCATCGCCCACAAGCTTATTCCTGAAAATAGTAAGGCCGCGAAACCAAGAAGGGATTTCTTCATAGACTGCCTCTGCGGAAACATGGGTAGTTAGATGCGGTTCGCTCGAACCCCGTAACCTGCATCCATCCAACATTGTATGCCAACTGGCTGGAGCTCTGGCTGAACGAAAGTGCAATGAAGGTGTAATCAGAACGGTTCCCGCCGACGGGGCATGCAGACTTTTTTGAAATCATCTGGGGCGTCCGTTCCCAGATCGAAGCGGGAGCCTTAGTGAGTGCTCTTCAGCACTCCTCCCTGCTCCAACGGCGGGCCGGAAGCGCCCTCGATGTGGATATCCGCCTGGGTTTGCCCGGAGGACGACGTAGCCAGGGAAATCGTACTGTCCGCGGGAATGTTGAATTGATAGGCGGAGTCGAGCACCATCTCCGCTTCCACGGCGCAATCGCGATCGCCGGGATGCGTGCTCAGGCGGCTGACGTAGCCCACTTTCACACCCGCTACGTAAACCCGGGAACCTTCCTTAAGTTGTCCCGCGTCGGAAAAACAGGCGCGAACCGCGAGGCGTTGCGCGTGATGTCTCCAGACCAGTTCGGTCGAGAAGATCAGGAGCACGATGCAGCCGATGACCACGGTGATCAATTTTCCCGGCAGTCGAGATCCTGAAACCGACGTGTCTTTTTGCAGTGAATCCATCAGCCTTTAAGGGCAGCCGCCCGCTGCCTTGCGCCCGCCGCGAACGCCTGATCGTCGAGCGATTCCACATTCACTTCCACGTTTGAGATTGCGCCTTCGAGCGCTGCCCGCGCCAGAGCTGCGGCGGTGGTCAAATCCGACTTCATGTTGGGATTGGTGATGGGCTTCAGCCGCTCGGCCATGTCGGCCACTTCCTTCGCGCGGTGGGCCACGCCGAGGGGAACGTTGGTGGCCTCTTTCAATGCGGCGGCGATGAGTGCGCCTGCGTTGTTTGGCTCGGTCTTTGCCTGCTTGTAGGCTTTCATCACTGCGTTATACGACTCGGCATCGGCGTCAATTGCGGCTTTGAGTTCTTCACGCAGTTGGGAAGCCCTGGCGATGGCCTCGCTAAGCTGTGCCTCATACTGAAGGTAAGCCTTTTTGCCGCGGGACATCGAGGCCACCATGTGCACCAAGCCTGCGCCCATGGCGGCAGCCGCAGCAGCAGCGCTTCCGCCGCCGGGGGTCGCCGTCGGCGCGGCCAGCTGTTCGATGAAGGGTTCGACTCCGGCGCGCAGACCTCCCACCGCCATCTTGCCGCTCATCACCGCGTCCAGACGGTTCTCCAGGATCAGGGACGAGTCGAAGTTCTCGACCTGCAAGAACCACTCGGCGGCTGACTCCAAGGCCTTCTTGGGAATCAATCCGACGATTTCGCTGCTCACTGCCTGAACGCCGTAACGAGCCGCTTCGCGTTTTACGAATTCAAATACGCGGTGGACGGGAGTCTGCTCGAAGTCGGTGAGGTTCATGGAGACCTGCGCCTGCCCGCGAACCAGGAAGCCGGCGCCTTTTACGAACCGGAACCCGCCGGTCGAGAAGCGTACGGCTTTAGCAATCTTCTTCGCGATGTCGACGTCAGTGGTGTTCAGAAAGACGTTGTAGGCGACGAGGAATTTGCGTGCTCCGACTACGGTGGCCCCGGCTGTGGGATGTACGCGCGCTTCGCCGAAATCCGGCTTGCGCGCAGGGTTGGTTGCGATGTCGGCGCGAATGCCCTCGAACTGTCCACGTCGGATGTTCTCCAGATTCTGCCTTTCGGGCGTAGTGGCAGCCGCTTCGTACAGGTAGACGGGGATCTGGTAACGCTTCCAGATCTCCTCTCCAACATGCTTGCGCCATGGCGACGCAATCTTCGATGGTGACGCCTGCGATGGGGATGAACGGGACTACATCGGAAGCTCCCATACGTGGGTGCGCGCCTTGATGCTGATTCAGATCGATCAATTCCGCGGCTTTCCCCACCCCGCGGATCGCCGCCTCTTGAATGGACTCGCGCTCGCCGACCAGGGTGATGACGCAGCGATTATGGTCGGTATCCATCTCGCGATCGAGCAGGTAGACGCCGGGCATCTTCATGGCGTCGATAATGGCATCGACTTTCGACTTATCACGGCCTTCGGAAAAATTAGGAACACATTCGACCAGAGTGGACATAGGTCAGCAGAATATCGGGCGGGAGAATTGGCTGCAACTCGCGGGAAGGAAGAAGGGGGAGGATGGGGGAAGGCTTGAGAATAGAGAGGGCTCATTAGGTAGCCCCGGACCCCCCGGTCAAGGAACAAAGTTTCTACCCCGGCAGCTAAAGGAGGCAGGACAACGCTGCGCAGCGCTATCCGGTGTGCTGCCCGGGAGAATCACCCTAATGAGCCCACCAAAGTTGTAGATGCACAAGGCAAGATGAAGTTACAAAACGGGAAAGATTTCCAGGGAAAAAAGTTTAGCAGAGGAAGTGCTCCGCATATCTAATTGATTGGACTGTATTTATCTCTTTCCCTGCGCAAAGAAACGGCCGATTCCGAGGCGGACCTGGACGGTATTTACGCCTGGATTTGGAGAGGAAAGCCCGGCGTTCGAGATGTGCATATAACGGATTTCGACGCTCCAGTTGTATTTCTCTCGCAGAATGTGGGTTCCGAGGGCTGCGCCTGAGGTGAAGTTGATCTTCGAGGTAAAAGAAGGAACGTCATTGTTGGTGAAAAGCGTTCCTCCATCGAGTTCAACATAGGGCACGAAGCTTCCCCGTCGTGGCGAAGTTCCACTTGAGGTTTACCGGGTTAACTCCGAAGCCATAGGCGGTGTTAGCCGGTTGAAAGACAAGAAATACGGGCACCGCGTCGACCGCCGCTTCAAATCGTCCTTTGAGAAAGCCGGGGCCGTAGGGACGGGTAAGAATCCATCCGTAGCGCAGCCCGAGATTCCACACGCCGGTATTGGCGGTGCCTCCGCTGACTGAATGCCCGCCTCCGCTCCAGACTTCGAGTTCATGGCCTCCATCCTCAGGACGGGCCTGGGCAGACGCCATCAATGGCGCGAAGAGCAGGAGGAAAATGAAGAATCTGTTTCATGAGAGGTGCAAACAGCGCACGATACAGGAAAGACTCGCCGGTGACAAATGGACCCGCAGCGCGGCAGCACTTCAGCGCCTAAAGGCGCCAATGATTTCTGCTGGATTACAGCGGGGATGAAGCCGCACCCTTTCAAGGCCCGCACGAGTCCGGGTTGTTCAGCAGCCCTCAGGGGCTAAAGCCCGGCATGTCGGGAGTCTCTGCGGCACGGCTGAAGCCGTGCCCTTCCCAAAACCATTGCGGCGCGGCTTGAAGCCGCGCCCTTTCAAAGCTGTGCGAAGTCTGAGTTTTGCGGCACCCTGCTAGAGCCCCAGCCCGCCGTCGACGGCAAGAATCTGGCCGGTCACGAAATGCGGAGCAGTGGCAAAGAACAGGACGGCTGCGGCGATTTCTTCTCCTGTGCCGTTGCGCTTCATGGGAGTCTGTTTCGCCATCTTGCGCATGAAGGCAGCGGCTGCCTTTTCGCCCAGATCGATCATTCCCGGAGCCACGGCATTTACTGCAATCTCCGGCGCCAGGGCCTTCGCCATCACCTTGGTCAGCATATGCAGAGCGGCCTTTGAGGAACAGTAATGCGCATGGGTGGGCCAGGGGCGCAGTCCGCCCAACGATCCCATGTTGATGATCTTCCCTTTGCGTTCACGCAGCCACTTCAAAGCCGCTTGCGAGACCAGGAAAGGACCACGGGTGTTGGAAGCGAAGATCGAGTCCCATTGCTTGACCGTCAATTTGTCGAATTCGGCGGTCTCGTAGTTCGCGGCGTTGTTTATAAGAATGTCAATCCCGCCCAGTTCCCTGGCCGCCTCCTTCACCGCGGCTTTGACCGACTTGGGATCGGTAACGTCGCAGCGTAGAGCGACCGCGCGGACTCCGTGGCTGCCGATGTCGATAACAGTGTGCTGAGCCTCGCGGGCGGAATGCTGGAAGGTGATGGCAACGTCGGCTCCGGCCTTTGCCAGGGCAAGCGCCGAGGCGCGGCCCAGGCGCTTGGCGGCTCCGGTGATCAAGACTGCCTTCCCGCTTAACGGACGCTCGTTCATGCTTGAGATTGTACCGTTTCCCCTGCCAGCGGCAGGGACCGACCGACCGTCCGCTTGGTGGGAATTTCTGGAAAGCGCGCTTTTTTGTTGCTAAACTCCCGCCATGCTCGCTCCTCGAGAGGTCGTGGTTTACTCGCGAAAAGGTTGCCACCTCTGCGAGATCGTTAAGGAAACATTGGTGAAACTGGAGCGCCGCGGCGGATTCAAATGGCAGGAAGTGGACGTCGATAGCGACGATTCTCTGCGCCGTCAGTTCACGGACGAAGTCCCCGTGGTGTTCATCGACGGCCGCAAAGCCTTCAAGTACCGCATGGACGAGCGCGAATTTCTCCGCAAGCTGGCCAGCTAAATCAGCACCTGACACTTAGCAATTGGCACTTGGCCAATCGAGGTTCATCTTGCTGCGCGCCGGATCCCTCCTGCTTTGCTTCGCTCAGCGTCGGGATGACGTCAGGTTTGGGGTTGGCTGATGGACAGGATGACGTCGGGTTTGGTCTTGGCTGATTCTTAAGCGGACCGGGTACCCGGTGACCACCGATAGGCGACGCGGCTTTCCCTTCGCGGTATCATAGCTTTTCAATCGCTATGGATTTCGACCAGCTCGAGACCTTTCTCGAAGTCGCGCGCTTGTGCTCGTTCTCCCGAGCCGCGGAGAAGCGTTTTCGCACGCAGCCCGCCATTTCCTCGCAAATCCGTGCCCTCGAAGAAGAGGTTGGCGCCCGGTTGCTGGACCGCTCGGGAGGCAAAGTCTCGTTGACGGCTCCGGGAAAGCTTTTTCTCAAGTACGCGGAAGAGACCATTGAATCGCGCAAAGCTGTGCTCACGGCAGTTGCGGAAACCGAGCGGGTTCCGCGCGGTGAAATCATCGTGGGAGCGAACGAGGGCACTTGCCTTCATATCCTGCCGGAAGTTTTTGCCGAGTTCAAAAGGCAGTATCCCGATGTCGCGGTCAACATTAAGCGCTCTGACTATGCCAAGATTCTGGAGTCGGTGATCGAGAACTCGGTCGACTTCGGCGTAGTGTCGCTTCCAGTCAGTGACAATCGGCTTACCGTGGTGTTGATTCATCGCGACGAACTGGTGATCATCGCGCCACCGCGGCATCCGCTGGCGAAGATGAAATCAGCGTCTGTGGCGGAATGCGCGAAATTTCCACTCGTTGTCCCCAAGGCCGGACACACGCGTGACGCCCTCGAGAATCTGTTCCACGACCACAAACTCAAGCCACGCTACGCCATGGAACTGGATTCGAGCGAATTGCTGAAGCGCTTCGTAGCAGCAGACGTGGGCGTGGGGTTCATCGCACGATCCAACGTCTCTGAGGATGTTCGCGCCGGAGTTTTGTCAGCCATTCCCTTCGCCGATGCACAGATTCGCCGCGATCTGGCACTCGTCTTCCGCAAAGACAAGGCGCTTAGCCGCGCGGCGCTGGCATTCATTGACACCACGGTCAAAGATCAAGACGGTGGATCCGGTGGTTGCCGCCAAACCCTGATCAAAGACCCCTGGTTTACAATCCTTGGTTGTGAACCGTTGCCCGGTTTTTCTTCTCGTTGTTCTCTCCGCGATCCCAAGTTTTGCCCAAACTCGCAAGCTTTCTCCCAAGGACCTTCCACCGTCGGCCTTCAAACTGATTTCGGTCAAGATTACGGGGACCGATCGCTTTACGCCGGAGGAAATCACCGAGGCCGCTCATTTGAAGATCGGATTGACTTTCACCAACGACGACTTCAAGGCGGCGACCGAACGACTGGGCGCCAGCGGAGCCTTCAGCGATGTCGCCTACACCTACCAGTATTCGAGCGAAGGGACGAAGTTAGTTTTTCAGCTCACCGAGTCCGACAAGCTGGTCCCGGTGCGGTTTGACAATATTGTCTGGTATTCGGATGACGAACTGCTGGCGCAGCTTCACGAGCGCGTGCCCCTTTTTCACGGCCGCCTGCCGCTCGGCGGCAACCTGCCGGATCGAGTTTCCGACGCCCTGCAGGCTCTGATGGTCGAGCGCGGCGTCTCGGGAAAAGTCGACTACATGCGCGCGGGCGCCGAGAACGGACCCATTGAAGCTATCGTTTACAGCATCAAGGGTCCAGACATCCGCATCCGCAAAATCGATTTTAACGGCGCCTCCCCAGCGGAGCTCGACGCTTTAAACGCCGCCGCAAACCGCCTGGAGGGCGCTGACTACTTGCGTTCTGTTCTTCGTGTGCAGGAAGACAAAGTACTTCTACCGGTCTACCTGGAGCGCGGATATCTGAAAAGCAGCTTCGGCGATCCCCAGGCGAAGGCCGTCGAAGGAACCTCGAGCCCCACGCTGGTTGACGTCACCTTTCCCGTTATTCCGGGGCCACCATTCAAATTAAGCACGACCCAGTTCACTGGCGAGAAGGCCTTCCCCGAAGACCGCTTGCGCTCCATGATTCACCTCAAGCCGGGCGAGCCAGCCAACGCCGCGCAGCTGCAAGAAGACGCATTGGCGATAAAGAAACTCTACGGAACGAAGGGATACATGGCCGCAGACATCGAACCCATGCCTCAGTTCGACGATCAGCAATCCACGGTGAAGTATGTGATCGAGGTCAACGAAGGCGACGTCTTCAAGATGGGCGAACTGGCGATCGAGGGCCTCGACAAGGAAACGACCGCCCGCCTGGAAGAGGATTGGAAGCTGCGGGGAGGCGATCCCTATGACTCCAGCTACCCGCACCGGTTCACCACCGAGACCGTCGACGAACTCAAAGGCATGGGGAGCTGGGACGAGACCATCCACGAGACAGTCGACAATCAAGACAAAATCGTGGACGTGACCATCCATTACGACCCCAAGTCTCGCTGAACCAGGTGGGGACGGACGCCTCGGCTGTTCCCCGATGCGAAGCGAGGGAGTGGTGGAAGATCGCATCGGCCTAAGGTTTCCAAATACGGGACAACCCCCATAAAAATCCTGCAACTATCTTGTCGCTGGGTAATCTCTTGTGTAAGGTTATGGGCGTCTGAACGGCAGCAATACACGTTATAGATTTCAAAGGAGACCGATTCATGGGTTTGCAGAAATTCACTGTTTCATTGGCCGCGCTGGTTTTGGGCGCGGGACTGGCCGCCTCGCCAGCGTTGGCGGCAGATAAAGTTCAGACCTTCAAGGGTGAAGTCAGCGATTCGATGTGCGGCAAGAAGCACATGATGGAAGGCGATGCTGCCGCATGCACCCGCGCCTGTGTTGGCAAGGGCTCAACCTACGCCCTGGTGGTAGGCGACAAGGTTTATACGCTCGACGCCAAAGACAAAGCCTCGCTCGACGAACTGGACAAGCTGGCCGGCAAACAAGCCAGCGTGAAAGGCACGGCTAACGGAGACACGATTAGTGTCAGCTCGGTGATGGCTGGCAAGTAGCAAAAAAGTTCCCGGCGCAGCCCTCCCCCCTTTTCGCGCCGGTTCAGGCGGGAATCTTCCAAGCGGATTCCCGCCATTTTTTGCGCCGAAACTCAATTTTCATATTCCTGTCACATTTCACTATGTTAGATTTGAGCGCTAAACCACAGATCATCGGAGGAACACGAATTGGGCAAGGACATGGTCCCCAAGCGGATTTTTTTCACCAAGGGGGTCGGCAAACATCGGGAACGTCTTACTTCCTTCGAATTGGCGCTTCGCGACGCCGGCATCGCAGCGCAAAATTTGGTTCGGGTCTCGTCGATTTTCCCGCCGCAGTGCAAACTGATTGCCCGCTCGCAGGGCTTGAAATACCTGCATCCCGGCGAAGTCGTCTTCTCGGTGGTCGCCGAGAACTCCACGCACGAGCCACACCGCCTTCTGGCCGCGAGCATCGGCGTCGCCATTCCCGCCGATCGCAATACCTACGGCTACCTCAGCGAACATCACTCGTTCGGTGAGACCGAAGACACGGCAGGAGAATATGCGGAAGAACTGGCCGCGGAAATGCTGGCGACCACGCTGAATGTGGAATTCGATCCGGACCGGTCGTGGGACGAGAAGAAAGAAATCTATCGGATCTCGAACAAGATTGTGCGCACGGCGAACGTTACCCAGTCCGCGGTAGGGGATAAGCGTGGGCTGTGGACGACGGTGATCGCGGCAGCGATTTTCATCTTCGACTAAACTCCAGAGAAAAGACGGGTCAACGGCCCGTCTTTTCGTTGGTCCCATCATTCTGAAGCGAACCTCAGGGGCTGAAGCCGGGGTTTCACCGGAAGTTACGGCACGGCTGAAGCCGTGCCCTTCCCGCACTGTTTACGAGACAACTTCTGGGTGCGGCACGCCAGATCCTTCCGCCTACCGGCGTCAGGATGACGTCTAGTTGTGGGCAACCCAGGCGCGAGGTTCACCCTCTGACGATCATGATTCGCCAAATAAAATCTGGAGAGTTCCGGCTTTATTCGCGAAAGAAAGATCCCAAGACTGGCAAGCGCAAGAACCTGGGCACGTTTTCGACGCGCAAAGCGGCCGAGAAGCACGAGCGGGCGGTGCAGTACTTTAAGCGGGCGGGATAACTATTTCTTCGCCGTCTTTTCTTTTTTGGCTTTGCTCGCGCCGTTACCCTTCTTGTCGAGCCGCTCGAGGACGGAGGCCACAATCAGCGGCAGCCCCACGGTCGCGTCGATGAAGACTTCGCCGAACTGGCCGCCTTCGGCTGGGGGCACAAATTTGCCCCACGAGATGGCCTCGCTGTAAGGGCTTCCCGATAAGCCTCCCCAATAGACGGGTTCAGGGCAGATACGAACGCCGTAGTGATAGCGCTTGAGCGGCACATTCTCGCCCAACCTGCGGTGCCGCAATTCGATGAATGGACCGAACTGCTGCGACCAATTGCGGGGCACCCCGCCGCCGATGGTCAGAATCCCCAACCTCTTCTGCCGCAGCAAAGTCGCTGCGAAGTGCTCCAGATCCTCAAAGGGATCAAAGCGCAGCTTGTGCCGCCCCGTGGATTCGCGCAGGCGGTTGTTCAGGGCCACGTCCAATCCCAACTCCGAGTCTGTGAAAGCTGGAACAAATACCGGAACGCCCTTCTCATAAGCCGACTTCAGAATGCCGCGCGATCCCTTGGCATGCTTGGCCAGATGCTCTCCGATGACGTGATTCAGCTTGTAGGAACAGACGATTTCGTTGTGATCCCAGCTTTCGAGGATCTGCGACATGACTTCTTCGACGTCGTCGAGATTCTGTTCAGGCTCCAGGGTATCGTAAACGCGGTTATAGCCCTGCTCGTATAACTCTTCGTCAGGAACCTCGGGGTTGTAGCGGAAATGAGATTTCCCCGTGGCTTCGACCAATCCGTGCGCCATGAGAGCCCCGGTCGAGACGATGGCGTTGATAATGCCGCGGTCGATCAGTTCGGCAATGATCAGGCCCTGCTTGGCCACAGTCATCGCGCCGGCCAGGGTCATCACCTTGAAGCAGTCCTGGTCGCGGGCCATGGCTTCGAGCACGTCCGCGGCTTCGCCCACCTGGCGTCCGGTGAAAGCGGTCTTCGACATGGCGCGTACCAGATCGTCGACCGAATGGACGCGGTTCAGGTCCAGGGGTTCGAGCGGAATCAAGCGATCCTCAATCGGATTGTGAAGCTTGCGATCGATGCCCGCGCCATCATGATTGCTGTTCTTCAACTCCCACCTCCAGAAATTGCGGATGAATGTGAAGGATTACTTTACTAGAACATCGCGTGCGGCGTCAGCAAGCGGCGGCGACCTCTTCACTCTGATATCCTAGTCCGCGAATTCCTGTCAGGAGAGTACGCTCTTGTCGTCGAAGAAATTCACCGTCGGCCTGGTGCAGATGTCCGCCACGCCCGACCCGGAGAAAAATCTGCAGCGCGCGATTGATAAGATTCACCATGCGCAAGCGCGCGGCGCGCAGGTGGTATGCCTGCCTGAACTTTTTCAAACACAATATTTTTGTCAGCGAGAAGATGCGGCGCTTTTCGACCTTGCCGAGCCTATTCCCGGCAGAACTACACAAGCGCTGGCAAATCTCGCCCGCCAGTTGCACATCGTAATCATCGCGTCTCTGTTCGAGAAGCGGGCCCCCGGCGTCTACCACAATACGGCTGCGATTTTTGACTACGACGGATCCTTGCGCGGGATTTACCGCAAGATGCACATCCCTGACGACCCCCTCTACTACGAAAAATATTATTTCACTCCCGGAGATCTGGGATTCCGCGCTCTCGATACCAGCGTCGGCAAGCTCGGCACTCTGATCTGCTGGGACCAGTGGTATCCGGAAGGCGCGCGCCTCACTGCCTTGCAAGGCACACCGATCTTGTTCTACCCGACGGCGATTGGTTGGCATCCCGCAGAAAAAGAGGAATGGGGGGCCGCGCAGCATGACGCCTGGCGCACCATTCAGCGGTCGCACGCCATTGCCAACGGGGTCTACGTCGCTGTGGTCAATCGCGTGGGCCATGAGAACGGAGACATTCGCGGCAACGCCGCGCCCGGACCCGGCCTCGATTTCTGGGGAGGATCTTTCCTCTGCGATCCCTTCGGCCGCGTCATCGCTGAAGCTTCGCACGATAAGGAAGAAATTCTGATCGGTGAGGTCGATTTCAAAGTGCTGGAGGATATTCGCCGCAACTGGCCTTTTCTGCGCGACCGCCGCATCGACAGCTACGGCCAGATCACCAACCGGCTGCTGGATTAAACGCGCCACTGATGACATCTTCCGCAAAATCCAGCGTCCGCTTCCCTGCCGAGTGGGAACCCCATGCCGCCACCTGGCTCGCCTGGCCGCATTTCCGCGACGACTGGCCGGGAAAGTTTGAGCCAATCCCCTGGGTCTACGCCGAAATCATTCGCCATCTCGCGCGTCACGAACGCGTAGAGCTGATCGTTAACGACGCCGTTTCTGAAAAACGCGCGCGCAAAACTCTGGACCGCGCTAATGCCCTGAGCGACAACGTACGCTTTCATCGCTGGGCGACGAACCGCGTCTGGACCCGCGACTCCGGCTGCACGTTTGTATCGCACTCAACTTTGTCATCCCGAGCGGAGTCGAGGGACCTTGTGTCGCTCTCCGGTATCCAGTGGCGCTTCAACGCCTGGGCCAAGTATCCCAACTACCAGCACGATCAGAAAATCGGCGGCCTCATGGCGAAAGCCGCCGGAGCCGACGCCATCCAGCCCACGTTCGGAAAGGAGCGGGTCGTTTTCGAAGGGGGATCCATCGACAGCAACGGCCTCGGCACGCTACTGACCACCGAGGAATGCCTGCTTAGCAGGGTGCAGCAGCGCAATCCCAAGATGGCGCGTAGAGACTACGAAAGAGTTTTCGCCGATTATCTGGGGATCGCGAAGGTGATCTGGCTGGGCAACGGTGTCACGGGAGATGACACCCACGGACACGTGGACGACATCACGCGCTTCGTCTCGCCTGACACGGTGGTCACCGTGGTCGAGTCCGACCCCAAAGACCCGAACTACGAGCCGCTGCGCGACAACATTCAGCGACTGCGTGCCGCCACCGATCAAGGCGGAAAATCCCTCGCCATCATCGAACTTCCCATGCCCGCCCCGGTGATTTTTGAAGGACGCCGATTGCCCGCCAGCTACGGCAATTTCTACATCGCGAACGGCGTAGTCCTGGTCCCAGTCTTCAACGACCCTAACGACCGCGTCGCGCTCGATATCCTTGCGGACCTGTTCCCCGATCGCGACATCGTTGGCATCTACTCCGGAGATTTAATCTGGGGCTTCGGGGCGATGCACTGCATGACACAACAGCAGCCGGCCGTTGGTCGGTAGCCGTTGGTCGTTGGCTGGAGGCAAAGCTCTTAACCACAAAGGACACGAAGGGGCACAAAGGAAGGCAAAGGCTCTCAATGCAGCTATTTCTTCAATACAACTTTCCTACCACCAAAAAACCCGCATTCCGGAGCATCCGGTTGCACCGAATCGCCGCCCTTGGGATTTAATGTCTCCCAAGCTTGGGCAAGCAATTCGCCAGCCGACGTCTTCTCCAACAGATTCCCTAGAAACAGAGGAAAGTAGGGCCCGAGGCGTCGAACCGTCGTGATCAAGTTGATCTTCTTCCCGCGCGTGTCGAATGCTTTCGCGTAATTCTCTGCCTTGTTATCGCAGGCAATCCAGAGAAGCTTCACATTGGCGGCGCAACAGGCGTCGAGCAGTTGCGCTCCACTCATCCCGCCGGCGATCGAGCCGTCGGCGGCAACATCTCCGTAGAAATGTATGACGTCGTAGGCCTGCCCGATGGCCTGGGTCAGAGCAGGCACGCCAGAAAACACATTCGCTGACGTCGCCGGATACAGCCGCTTGTACTGCTGGCTATCGGAGTTCAAGAGTGACTGGAAGCGCGCCCCGTCCAAGGTGCACACCAGGATCTTGGTTCCGACTACTTCTTCTTTTTTGAAGGCGTCAAACAGGCCCATGCGTCTTCACTCTCGATGAAAGGATTTCGTGCAGAAGAACCTTTACTTCCGGTATTGCGTGGGCTGCGGCCCCTTCTCCAGGGTTTCGCGATCCCAGATCGCTCCCTCGCGCGTGTAGCTGGCCAGTTCGAAATCCTGGGTCAACTCCAGCGCGTCGGTCGGACAGGCATCTTCACATAGGCCGCAGAACATGCACCGGCTCAGGTCGTAGGTAAAGGTCGTGAGTTCCTTGCGGCGCGTCTTCTCATTGCGCTCGCTAGACACCATGATGAGGTGCTCGGGACACGCCAGCGCGCACAAGTCGCAGGCAATGCACATGGTCTCGTTGGTGTCAGGATTGACGTTCAGCCGCGGCGCCCCGCGATACCGTTCCGCCACTTGCGGGCGCTGCAAGGGATATTGCTCGGTGTAAATCTCCTTGGGGTCCTGGTAAAGGAAGGTGACTTTCAGACCCTGAAGCAGGTCTACGAAGAATACTTTGCGGAGCAGGCTCGTCATTCCCATGACGCGGTAAGCATATCATTATCAGGAAAATACGTCAGCCATGCAGGTGACGTCGGCCTGAGCGCGTATAGGGCGAGCTACTCTTGGCGCGCGCCAGATCCCTCGCTTCGCTTCGGGATGACGTCAAAATTGAAGAGATGCCCTGAGCGATTCCTGGGATGACGTCGATTTGTTTTGGCTGAGGGTTGCCTCTTTCGCGGAACTTCCGGGCGAACCATGCCGTACCTACCTGCAGGAGACAGGATATGAAGGCATACATTGCGCAGCTTCCGCCGCTCGGCTGGGTGGCTCTCATGGTGCCGGTACTGGTGATTGCGCACGCAGTCATGACAGCTGTAGCGACGTCGCTAGTACATGGCGCGATCCCGGCTGCGGTCTGCAACTTCCTCCGGCTGCTGTAGCCTCTAACGGCCTGCCTCAGCGCCTAAAGGCGCCAATCATTTTCCTGGATTTACGGCGCGGCTTGAAGCCGCGCCCTTTCAAGACCGTCGAGTCCGAGTTTTCAGGACCTCAGGGGCTAAAGCCGGGCATGTCTGGAGCTCTGGGTGGCGCGGCTGAGGCCGTGCCCTTGCTAACCATTGCGGATCATCATCGTCACGATGTTCTGGCCGAGAAGGTCGTAGAGAACGCTACGCCTGGCCTTCGGTGGGGGGAAGGTCCACGGGAATTTTTGAATCTTCCCGTACTTGCTGCATGTGGGCCTGCATCATTTCGCGGGCGCGCTCCGGATCGTGCTGCTCGACCGCTTCCAGGATGCGTTTGTGATGAAACTGCCCGCGCTCCGGACCGCCCCCGATGTAGTAGGTGCGCAGCCTCTGTTCGCGCAGCAAACCCACGATGGAATCGATGAGTGACAGAATCATCGGATTGCCGGCAGCCTCGGCCAATGCCAGGTGGAAATCCAGATCGCCTTCGATAAAGGCATCGGCGTCATGGCGGGAACGATCCATGACATCGATCGCCTCGCGCATCTGGCTGATATGCGATTCTTCGGCGCGAATCGCGGCGAGTGCGGCGATTCCGGGCTCCAAAATCTCACGCACTTCGGCAAGGTGAGTCGAGCCATCCGGCTGCCCGATCTTGATCATCAAGTCGAGCGATTGCCGGATGACTTGCGAGGTTCCGTTGGTGACAAACGTTCCCCGGCCTGAATACGCCTCCACCAGGCCTTTTTCGCTGAGGACGCGGACTGCCTCGCGCACCGCGGTGCGGCTCACACCGAACTGCTGCGCCAGTTCGCGCTCGGCCGGAAGCTGATCGCCGGGCTTCAGAACACCACGGGTGATCGATTCTTCAATTTGCCGGACGATGTGCTCGTACAGACGGGAGGTTTGCACTGCTTTGTACAAAGAGGGGTCTCCGGTTCGGCTCGCGTCGAGAAAGAACCGAACCCGGTAAATATACCAAAAGGAGGGTACAGGTAGGGTCGTCAGACCGCGAAGTTGTCCAGTCTTTGGACAATCTCAGTTCCGAACTGGACCAACCTGCCCTCGCAGCGGTACCTCCCGGACCCCTAGCTTGGCGAAACCACAACCAAATGGAACGTTCCCGGAACTGCTTTGGGACGAGGATGCGGGTTATCGGCCGTGGGTGCCGGAGGCGCACCGAATTGAGCGGCCGGTAAATAGACTTTCCTCGTCTTCGGATCCAGCGCCATGGTGCGCGCGCTTTTCTCCGTTTTGACGTTATCGAGCACGGTGTACTTGTCCGCGCTCTCCTGCTTGACTACCGTCAGAGTGCCCGAGCCATTGGAGGAAAACACAAGCTTGCGGTCAGGATCGTAGTAAGTCGCGTCGGGTCCATCGCCGATGGCAACCGTGGTCACAACTTTTCCTGTGCCGGCATCGACCACCACCATTTTCTTCTCATCACAAACGGAAAACAAACGGTTCGAGGCGACGTCGATGGCCAAGCCCGATGGTCCTTCGCAGGGTGCGATTGCCCAGTGCGCGGTCACCTTCAAGGCTTGAGGATCGATTTTGATGATCTCGTTTTTGTCTTCAATGTTGGCGAACACATTTCCTTTGCCATCACTGACTGGAAACTCCGGCTTTCCGCCCACCGGAATGGTGCCCAACACTTTACCGGTCGCCGCATCGATGGCGGTGGCATCGGCGCTCTTTCCGTTGAACGCGAAGACGCGCTTGGTCGCGGGATCGTAGAGAATGCCGTCCGGGTTCATGCCCGCGTTCACCTTTTGCAAAACCTCGTGCGACTTGAGATCGAAAACGATGACGTCGTTCCCTCCACCGTCGCTGATGAATCCGCGGTTTAACTCGTTCGCCAGCGCGATGCCGTGGATGTGCATCATGCCGTCGATTTTGCCGGTCACTTTCTCCGAATCCAGGTCGATCAATTCGACCTGTGTGCCATGCGACACGTAAAGCACGCGGTTCGTGCCATCGGCAAGCAGGTAATCCCATCCCCAATCCCCTGGGATGGGAATTGTGCCGGTGACTTTGTACTGTTGCGCGGAGAGCGGCAATCCCATCGCGAGCATAAGAATAGACACGGCCAGAATCCGGAAACGATTCATGGAAGATTCCTCCTGACGATGAAAAGCGAGTTGATTCTACGCGTGCTACCTGAAGGGAGTCTTAATTCGCGAAGCGAGGTCGTCAATCGTGATCGGAGTCTCTCTGCACCGGCAGCGCAGAGCAGCAAGTAATGAGAATAAAGTCTCTGCTGACAACAGTATGCAATTGCTTTCATATTGACAACCACCCATACACGCTCCACACTTTCAAAACGCCGCGCAGGGTGGGGCAGTGTCTTTCGCGCCGAGCTTTTGCAAGGGTCGGCAGCCATCAGGAACGAAAGGCAGTTCGAAACGGGGTTATATCGAAGGATTGCAAGAAGGAGTCTTCATGGAATGCGGAACGGGCTCAATCTCCAGGAGAATCGGCTTTGTGCTGGTGGCGCTGCTGATCGCAGCTACATTTCTATCTACCCTCGGGCATCTTCCCGCGAGTCACGTCGAGGCACAAACCACACTCGGCGGTCCACTGGCAGGACTTACCAGCGGCCAGTTGCTGCATTTCACGCAGGGCATGACGCAGTTTGATTTTTCGTGGGACGCCGTGCATGGTCTCGGTCCGGTCTATACCAATACCAATTGCAATAACTGCCACGCGCAACCGGTGAACGGCGGCTATCACAACAACCTGCGCACCACATTTTTTGGCAAGCTCAACAGCGACGGAAGTTTCAATCCGCTGACCAATAAGGGCGGCTTCGTTCTGCAACCGCTGAGCGTCAGCAAGTTCATTCCGAATTGCGCCCTCCCGGGAGAGACCACCGCCAATACCGGCGCGACCATCATTGCCCAGCGGGTTCCGCCACCGCTGTTTGGCGCGGGCCTGGTGGACTCAATCGACGACGCCACCATCATTGCGAATTCCGGTTCCAAGGGGCTGGGCATCGATGGCGTCCCCAACATGGTCACTGATTACAACGGCGTCACTCGCGTGGGACATTTCGGACGCAAGGGTCAACTCGCTTCCCTGCTCTTCGCCACGGGGAACGCATTCCTGCACGACACGGGCATCACCAATCCGGTGGTCACTACCGAAGACTGCCCCCAAGGGAATTGCAAGGTCCCCCCGGTGTGTTTCAAGAAATCCACCACCATGTTGAACGACCCCAACGGTGTGGAGACTATTCAGATGTACCAGTTCCTGGCTTATCTTGCGCCAGCGCTTCCGGGGACGGGGAACTCGAACGGGCAGACTCAGTTCAACAATGTGGGATGCAATCTTTGCCACACACCGAGCTATGCGACGGATCCGGCAGCCAAGGTGATCGTAGACTTCTCCGGGCACACCAATGGACCCATCGGCCCGCTCAGCAATCAGACGGTGAGCCTCTATTCTGATTTGCTGATTCACCACATGGGACCGCTGCTCGCAGACGGCATCCAACTTGGTCAGGCGGCCGGCGACCAGTGGCGCACGACGCCGCTCTGGGGGCTCTCGTTCCGTACGGTCTACCTTCACGACGGGCGCGACTCCAGTGTGATGCAAGCTATTGAAGACCACTTCAGCCAGGCGAACGGAACCTATCCCGCGTCGGAGGCGAACCAGGTCATCACCAACTTCAACGCGCTTTCCCCGCAAGATCAGGCGGATCTGATCAGCTTCATCAACTCGTTGTAGATTGGAAATCAACGGCAATCCAAAAACATCAGGCTTTGCGGCCTGATGTTTTTTTGTGCTAAGCGGGGACCCGATGAGTAAGAAAGGCTGCCCACTACTGTTTGCTCTGCTGTTAACTTCTCTGCTTGCCGCGGCCGCTCCCAGACGCGGCGGGCCGCCATCCACTTCGCTTGGCGTGATGCCTTCAGCTCCGTCGCTGCAAGTGGGCAGCTTGCAACTAATTCGATGCGCTGGCGTCCCCGCTTACTGCGGAACCCTCTACCGGCCACTCGATCCCGCGGGACAAGTCTCAGGCACGATCAAGATCGCATTGCAGCTCTACCCGCATCGTGATCGCACCAAGCCGGCTCTGGAAACCATAGTCGCGGTCGAAGGAGGCCCGGGTTATCCCAGCATCGGATCGCGCGGCAGCTATGTGCCGCTGTTCATGCCTTTTCTCGATCGCCACGATCTGCTACTGGTCGATAATCGCGGCACCGGCGCTTCGCAAGCCATCGATTGTCAGCCGTTGCAAACTTCGGCTTTCCTCACGCTCACGGACATCACAACTTGCGGGCAAACCCTGGGGGACACTTCGGATCTCTATGGAAGCGGCACCGCCGCGGACGATCTCGCGGCCGTGCTCGACGCGCTGGGAATTGTGCAGATCGATCTTTACGGAGACTCCTATGGAACCTTCTTCAGTCAGACGTTCGCGGGTCGCCATCCCGATCGGCTGCGGGCCGTAGTGCTAGACAGCGCGTATCCCGTCGAGCACGAGTCGCCGTGGTATCCCGAGGCCGCCCCGGCCATGCGCGACGCTTTCAATTCGGCCTGCGAGCAGTCGTTGAATTGCCAGAATTTACCCGGAGAATCGCTGACGCGTATTACGGCGCTGCTGAATTCTCTGCGCGCCAATCCTCTGCGCGGTCAGGCGCATGACGGAGACGGGAACCTGGTCAACGTGAAGGCCGACGGCAGCACGCTGGCGCTGCTCGCATTCGGCAATTCGACCGGACCGGTGGTCTATCGCGAACTCGACGCCGCGGCACGTGCGTATCTGGGACAGGGAAACTCCGCGCCTTTGTTGCGGCTACTGGCAGAGAACGGTGTCGTCTCGCAATCGGGAGCGCCCCCCTTCAGTCCGACTTACTACAGCGCCGGGCTCTTCGTCGCCGTCAGTTGCGAAGACTATCCGTTTCCCTATGACCTGACTTCGCCCCCTTCGGTCCGCCTGGCTGAGCGCAATGCCGCCTTCGCCGACGAACTTGCAACCGCACCGGGTGTTTACGCGCCCTTCACCATCTTCGAATACAACTCGCTTCCACTCGACTACAGCGTGCTCGACACCTGCCTGTCATGGCCCGTGCCATCGCCGGCGCATCCTCCAGGACAGCCGGTTCCGCCGGGAGCAACGTTCACTTCTGCCCCGGTGCTGGTGCTTTCCGGAACGCTGGATTCGCTTACTCCAGCCGAACAAGGCAAGAAAGTAGCGGCGCTGTTTCCGAACGCGACGCAGGTTCTGGTCGCCAATAGCTTCCACGTGACTGCGTTGGGGGACGAAGACGATTGCGCGTCAGAGATCGTGCGCTACTTCGTGCAGAACTTAAACCCCGGGGATACCACCTGCGCGGCGAACATCGCCGAAGTGAGAACCGTTCCTAAGTTCGCGCAATATGCTGCGGAACTTGCGCCGGCTAAACCCATGACGGGTAATCAAGGCACGGCTGCGGACCTTCGCGTCGCCACAGCCAGCGCTCTCACCGCCGGAGACGCCGTCGCACGCTGGTGGATGAACCTGAGCGGCTCGGGTGTCGGCCTCTACGGCGGCGCTTTCCAATACACTTACGCCAACAACGCTTACCAATTTCAGCTGACAGATTTTGAATGGGTACAAGACGTGGCCGTGAGCGGAACCATGAGTTGGGGATACACCAAACCCGGCACAGTTACCGCGCAACTTGCCATCGGTGGATCCGGAACCCAGGCAGGCACGCTGAATATCACCTGGAACGACCGCCAGGCGCACGCCATGGCGACCATCACGGGCCAAATCGGCGGCAGAACGATTGCGGCGACCATGTACGCCCCCTAGATTAAGTACAATGGACGAGACCACAACGACTATGTCCACGACTACTCGTCCTCCCCATTCTGAGAGTGCTTCTACTGGCGCTCCCGCCGTCCCCTTGACTGTCGAAGGTTACAGCGTCCTGCACCAGATGATGCGCATCCGCTGGTCGGCTTGGCGCCAGTTGCGTGCCTCGCAGAAAACCGACATTGTGCACGAGGCTGCATCCGTGCTGGGCAAGATGGAGCAGAACGGCGGCGGACAATCCGCCCTCTACTCCCTGCTGGGACACAAGGGCGACCTGATGCTCGTTCACTTCCGCAATTCGTTCGACGAACTCAACCAGGCCGAACTGCACTTGTCGCGCATACGGCTCGGCGATTATCTGGAGCCTACATCGTCGTATCTTTCGATCATCGAACTGGGCCTCTACGATTCCACGACAAAGATCTATAAGGCGCTGACGGAGCGCGGCATTGAACCTCACTCCGAAGAGTGGAAGAAAGAAATCGCAGAGACGCTGAAGCGCCAGAAAGAGGCGATGCACCCGCGCCTGTTTCCCGAGATCCCGAAGCATCGTTATATCTGCTTCTATCCCATGGACCGCCGCCGCGGCGAAGACAAGAACTGGTACATGGTTCCGATCGAAGAGCGCGCCCGGCAGATGGGGGAACACGGGATGGTGGGCCGCCGTTACGCGGGCGAAGTACGCCAGATTATTACGGGGTCGATCGGGTACGACGACTGGGAGTGGGGCGTGGATCTGTTCGCCGATGATCCCCTGGTCTTCAAGAAACTGATCTACGAAATGCGGTTCGACGAAGTCAGTGCCGTCTACGCGCTTTTTGGCGCGTTTTATGTGGGCATGCGGGTCCCCGCAGCTCATCTCGGCAAACTCATGAAGGGCGAACTGCCGAAGGGCTAAGTTTCAGCTGTAGCCTAGCTCTTTGTCGGGACGAAGAGAATTGCTCGTGGCTAGACGCGGACGGGGGCGCCCGCGCCATGAAACCAAAATATATTGCGCTTGAGCGCCTGAGGTCCTCATGTCGAAGCTCGTTGAGTACGCCAACGCCAGCCCGGAAGTGCGCGCCGTCTATGACGACATCATGAGCACGCGCAAGACTGACTGGATCAACAATTTCTGGAAAGCACTGGCCAACGATCCCGCTACCCTGAAACGCACGTGGGAGAGTATCAAGCAGATCATGGCGCCGGGCGCGCTCGATCCGCTGACCAAAGAAATGGTTTATGTCGCGGTGAGCGTGAGCAACCAATGCAACTACTGCATCGCCTCGCACACCGCCGCCGCCCGCAAAAAAGGCATGACGGACGCCATGTTCCATGAATTGATGGCTGTGGTAGGCATGGCCAACGAGAGCAACCGCCTGGCCGCCGGATACCAGATCGAAATCGACGAACAGTTTAAGTAGTCGGTGGTCGTTAGCCGTCGGTCGTCAGTCTGCGAACCTTAGGCGCTTTCCCGCCTGAAGCCCGCGATTTCCTGACGCTCGAAGCCCGTGGCCTCTCGCTCTTCTGGAATACAAATTCGTGCAGCTTCATGTTCACCCGGCGCCCGCGAAAGGCGACTCCTTCTGCCTGCAAACGGAAGCGCTGTTCGAGCGCCGACTCGCCGCGCAGTTTGATCTCTCCGCCTGCGCCTAACACGCGTTGCCACGGCAGATCGTAAGCGCCACGCAGAGTCCGGGCGACTAAACGCGCGCCTCGGGGAAAGCCCGCCGCCTTCGCAACCGCTCCGTAGGTGGAAACCTTTCCTTCAGGGATGCGGCGAATGGTGGCGGCGATAGCGGAATAACCGAGCACAGGCAGATATCGGAATAATGATCGGGAAACTAGCCAGGCGCAGCCTGACTTATGCGGCTGCGCCTTTACGAAAAGACTGAATGGCTTCTTCTTCGTTGTCGTACACCTCGAAGATAGTGACCAGTTTTGTCACCTGCAGTAGATCGTCGACCCGCTGCGTCAGGTTTGCCAGCTTGATTGATCCGCCGGCGTTCCGCGCCGTGGTGTAGAGCGACACCAGCGTCCCCAACCCGCCGCTATCGATGTAGTTAACGCCGCCGAGGTTCAGCACAATGCGCTGGTTCTCAGCGATAAGCTTTCGCAGGCTGTCGCGGAGCATGGCTGACTCCTCGCCAAAGACGATCCGGCCATGGCAATCGACGACCAGAATCCCGTCCACCGTACGGGTATTAATGCTCAGTTGCATAGGACCTCCCAGCAGCCGGACCAGAGGTCCCGACTGCTTTAAAAGCCTATCTTGTCTCGAGCGCATTCGGCAAGGACTTTGGGAAAAAACACCCCCAAATCCAGCCACGGATTACACGGATATCCACGGATAGATATATAAGAGTCTTTTTAAAGATCCGTGAGAATCCGCGAAATCGGTGGCGAGGTTTTGCGCCTTCCCATGCCGTATAATCAACTACTCCCCATCATGAGCTATCAAGTTCTGGCGCGTAAGTATCGTCCGCAAAAGTTCTCCGAAGTCATCGGACAAGAACACGTTACGCGGACCCTGAAGAACGCCCTCGAGCAGGGACGCACCGCCCACGGTTACATTTTCAGCGGCCATCGCGGCATCGGGAAGACCACCGTGGCGCGCATTCTGGCCATGGCGCTGAACTGCCGCTCCTCTGACAAGCCGGTCACCGAGCCTTGCGGAATCTGCGAGTCCTGCACCGAAATTCGCGCGGGAAACGCGGTCGACGTCATTGAAATTGACGCCGCTACCAATCGCGGGATTGACGAGATTCGCGAACTGCGGGAAGCGGCGCGCTACCGCCCGGCACGCGATCGCTTCAAGATCTACATTCTCGACGAAGCTCACCAGATTACCGACGCGGCCTTCAACGCGCTGTTGAAGACGCTCGAAGAGCCACCCGGCCACGTGGTGTTCATGCTGGCGACGACGCAGCCGGAAGATATTCCGCAGACCATCCGTTCGCGCTGCCAGCATTTCAGTTTTCGCGCGGTCCGCTTCGAACAGATTCTCGAGCAACTGCGCGATCTGATCGGACGAGAGAAGATCGAAGCCGACGAGGATGCCCTCGCCCTCGTCGCCGAAGCCGGCGACGGCTCGGTGCGCGACGCTTTGTCGATTCTTGATCAGGCCATCGCGTCGTCAGAGGGACGCCTTACCGCAGAGGGAGTTCGCCAGCTGGTGGGGGCCGCGCCTTCGGGCGTCATGGAAGAAGTGATGGGGGCCGTCTCGCAGAGCGCAAGTCAGGATGTACTGCGCGTTGTCGATCGCCTGATTGGCGAAGGTCACAGCCCCACTCACTTTGCCCGGCAGATGGTGCGCTTCCTGCGTAACACGATCGTCGCCAAGGTTGCCGGGGGAGAATCTTCCCTGCTGCAGATTTCCAGCGATGAACGGCAGCGCGTGGTACGCGTCGCGGAATTGTTTAGCGAAGAAGATCTGGCGCGGCATCTGCAAATCATGCTGCGCACGCACGGCGAAATTGGATACCGCCAGGAGCAGCGTTTCCACCTCGAACTAGGCTTGTTGAAGATGACGCACGCGCAGCGCTTGCTGCCCATCGAGCAGTTGTTGAGCGATGCGGGAGTCGCGAGCGCGCCTCGGTCCGGCGGGAAACCGTCTGTGGTTCCTGACAGCAAGCGATTCGACACGCCGCCCGCGTCGCGTACCAGCGCTGTGTCACCCTTCGCCGCCGACTCGGCCCGTAAGGCCGGATCGAAAACCGAGATGTCGGTGGAGAACACTCCCGGCGCGGGGCCGCGCCCGGTGACGAATTCGACTTCACAAAGTGTGGTGATGGGATCCGCCGCGCCGGCTGCCGCGCCCGAGCAGCGAGTCGAGCCCAAGCCGGTGGCCAGCGCTGACATCGACAGTTTGCGCAACGCCGTGCTGAATGCGCTTGGCGGGCATCGCATGCTGGCGTCGATGCTTGACGGCGGCGATTGGCGCATCGAAGGCAATGAACTGGTCATTCAGGTAGCGGCGTCGAACACGGTGATTGAGATGTCGCTCGGAGCTGATGCGAAGCGCCTGATGATTGCCGCGGCCAGTGGTGCGCTGGGCCGCGCAGTGAAGCTGAAAGTGATTTCGGGAGGAACCGCGCAGCCGACGGCCAGTCGTCCGGCCTCACAGTCCAATGGAGGAGGGCGCAACCGCGCCGAGCAGGATCCGGTGGTGCGCCGGATGAAAGATAAATTTGGGGCGGAGATCCGGACGATTATCGATTACCGGGAAAAGCGGTAGAGTGGGCTTCGGGCGTCAGGAAACGTGGGGCGCTTGATATCGACTATCTGGAGATCAATCGTCCCTACGGGACTCGGTCTTTCTCTTCTACTTACCCGGCGTTGAAACGCCGGGCTATTAGCAGTCGCCCCTACGGGGCTGATTTCGTGACGCCTGAAGCCGAGGTTTTCTATGAACAATTTTAATATCCAGGAATTGATGTCGCAGGCCAAGCAGCAGTACGAAGTGCTGCAGAAGAAAATGCAGGAAACGGTGATCGAATCCACCTCCGGCGGCGGCAGCGTCACCGTCAAAATGGATGGGCGCAAGCAAGTGCTCGGCATCAAGATCGATCCCGAAGTGGTGAAGTCCGGAGACGTCGAGATGCTGCAAGACCTGGTCACCGCCGCCGTCAACGGCGCTGCCCGCAAGGTCGACGAAGCCATGCAATCGACTATGGGCGGCATGCTGGGCGGGATGGGATTGGGACTCTAATGTCGAAATTCGCAGAACCCATGGCGCGGTTGATTGATGAAATGAAGAAGCTGCCGGGCATCGGCAGCAAGACGGCGCAGCGCCTCGCCTTCCACATCCTGCGATCGAGCGACGAAGACGCCGAAGCGCTCGCCGCCGCGGTGCGCGACGTCAAAGCCAGCCTGCGCCTGTGCTCTGTCTGTAACAACATTACCGACGTCGATCCCTGCGTTTACTGCAGTAGTGCGACGCGGAACCAGCGCCTGGTGTGCGTGGTCGAAGAGCCAACCAACATTGCATCGATCGAAAAGACCAAGCACTTCAACGGGACTTATCACGTCCTGCACGGATCCATCTCTCCGCTGCACGGCGTCGGTCCCGAACAGTTGCGCATTGCGAACCTGCTGCGCCGCGTCGAGAGCGGCGGAGTCGACGAAGTCATTCTCGCCACCAACCCCACGGTCGAAGGAGAAGCCACCGCGGTCTATCTCTCCCAACATCTTCGCCGGCCCGGCCTTCGGGTCACGCGCATCGCTATGGGTATCCCGGTAGGCAGCGACATCGAATACGCCGACGAAATCACCATGCTGAAAGCCATGGAAGGGCGACGGGATTTGTAGCGTGGCGATCGGCAACAGCAAAAGCTTTTCACCACAGAGGACACGAAGGGGCACAAAGGAGAGCTTTTGACGGTGAAGGGCGGCGGAGCATCCCCTGCGCTTTCCAACTTGTGCAATGTTTTGATCTTTGTGGATCTCGGTCTTGCAGGCATTCCGCCAAGAGACGCCAGAATCATTCGTAAGATACCTGTCAACATATATTTACCAACATAACCTTAGACCGCTGAGTGAAGCTTCTGGTGGCATTCCATTTGCAGCACTTCTACTTGTTGATGCCTCGCTCTCATGAGTTCCTGACGCGAGGACGTGCCATCCGGGAGACCGGTTCTGGGCACAAACAGCGACCAGAGGCACGTTTCGGGCGCCAGCATTGCGCCGCGCTCGGATGTAACCGCATCCAACTCGACGCTACGAGAAGCCGGGCCAACCAGCCCGGTTTTCTTTTGTCCTGCTGCTGGCTTACTATAACGACCCATGCCCCCAACCTTTGCCAACGGCAAGATCTGCTACATCGAAATGCCCGCCACCGACATTGCCCGCTCGTCGAGTTTCTACCAGCAGGTCTTCGGATGGAACATCCGCACGCGTGGCGATGGCAGCGTCGCTTTCGATGACGGCGTCGGCGAAGTCAGCGGCACCTGGGTCAAGGGACGTCCGCCCAGCGACAAGCCCGGCCTGCTTTTCTACATCATGGTGGATAGCGTCGCGGACACGATGAAGGCGGTTGAGGCGGCTGGAGGAAAAATCGTTCAGCCGATCGGAGCCGACGCTCCCGAGATCACGGCACGATTTGTAGATCCGGGCGGGAATGTGATTGGGCTTTACCAGCAGCCGGGGCAGAGTTGAGCTCTTAGCTCATAGCTCTTAGCCATCGGGAGCGGTTGGGTTTCGGCTGAAGCCATCACCTGATCCAAGCACGGCGGATTTCAGCCGTCCCTACGGGACTTGACGGTTGGCCATCTTTTCCCGGCGCTGAAGCGCCGGGCTATGGGCAGTTGCCCCTCCGGGGCTTGCCACCATTCGCGTTATGAGTGCGGAAGAAAATTCAAACTTCGCTCGAGATGACGGGGCACTTTAGAACTGCAGATCCCTCGCTGCGCTCGGGATGACAATGGGCGCAGAAGGGGTAGGAGTCGGCTGCGCTTCGGGCAATCCAAGTTCGCTCAAGATAACAGGGTGGGGTCGAGGAAGGGGTTGGGTTCTTCTTCGATGGGTGCGATGCCTTGGGGCATGGAGCCGCGATTGTATTCGGCCATGCGGTTCTTCCACTTCAAAAAGTCAGTGAGACTTTGCGGTTCGATGCGAATCTCTACCCGGCGCAAGCTGGCCAGCAGCAGATTCATCTCATAGCGGAATCCGGTCTGCGAGCGCAGATCGCGGGCCGAGGCTTTCTTCAACTCGATCTTGCGGTTGTGGGCCTCGAGCAATCCCCAGCCCTGGGGCAACTCTTCTTCGCGCACCAGGCCTTTCGGGACCAGGTAGTAGCGCTCGCATCCGACGGCGGCTTGCGGTTTTTTGCGGAAGGGCTTATCACGGTCGGCCAGAAAATCGCCGCGCGAGATTTTGCATTCCACCAGCACGGAATGGCAGGCTTGCTTCCATCCGATGGCATCGGGCATCTCGCCGCTCGAGCAAGCCTGTTCCGAGAGAATCACTCCGCAGCGGTAGGAGCGCAGCCAGCGCACCGCCATCGCCACTAATTGCCCATGAGTCATGAGGCTGAAGATAAACCAAGGCGGCCGCCAGCGGGAGTGGCGGCAGGGTTTCAGGGGCGCGCGCGGCGACTGCGTCAGAACAGGGGGATCATGTTCTGTCTGCATATCTGAGACGGTCGTGGGCTGAAAGGCTCTTGACGGGGCTCGACAGGCTAAGCGAATATCGCGCCCGCCTGGTCTTCAGGAGAGGTAGAACATGCGTATTTCTTTTTTAACATTCTCGATCTTGCTAACCGGGCTGGCTTCGGTCATGTCAGCGCAGACGAATGGACCCAAACCTTGTCCCTTCTCGCCGGGCGCTAGCTACAGCGTGAATGCTTTCGCGAGGCGCCTTGGAGTGGCCGACGTAAACGGCGATGGAAAGCTCGACCTCATTGTTACCAATGACAACTCCTTCCGGAGATCTGTAATCCTTCTGGGAAACGGGGACGGTACTTTTCAGGCCTTTACACTTCCTGACTTGCCAGGATCGTCGAACTCGGTCGCCATCGCCGATCTGGATGGAGACGGAAAGCTGGACCTTGCCTTCTCGCACTATGCCGAGTTCTCGACTTCTCTGCTGGGGAATGGAGATGGAACGTTTCAGTCCTATGTCTCGTTTCATGCGCCCGGGGTTGGCAGCGACATATCGGCTGCCGATTTTAACGGAGACGGCCATCCCGACCTGGCGATCGCGGAGGTTGGATTGCCGGGAGTCCGCATCGCCCTGGGCAATGGCGATGGAACGTTCCACACTTCGCAAGTGTTGAACGGAGGCAAACAGGTGTGGGCGGTCACCACGGGTGACTTCAATGGCGACGGGCACCCGGACGTGGCGGCAACTTCGCTGAGCAAACAGGATGTTAGCGTTTTTCTGAACAAGGGCGACGGCACTTTGGGGCCTCCGCAGCGCCTGCCGGCCGACCTGTCGCCACGGCAAGTTATCGCTACCGACGTCAACGGAGACGGCATCCTTGATCTCGTCACCGCCAACGAATTCGGACCCAACACCACTGTGCTGCTGGGCAAAGGAGACGGCACATTCCAGACTGGCACCTCTTACACTGCGGACCAGGAACCTTTCTCGGTGGCGGCGGCTGATTTCGACGGGGATGGCCAAGCGGACCTCGTCACCTCGAACTATGTGGGCAACGATTTCAGCGTGTTTTTCGGAATCGGCGCAGGGAGATTCGCACCCGCGATAACCTGCTCCGCCAGCGGCAACCCCATCTCGGTGGTAACCGGCGACTTCAACGGAGACGGCCGGCCCGATATCGCGAGTGGCGAAGGAAACGGAGTGTCTATCTATCTAAACGTTAGCGGTGGGACACGCAAGCAGTAATCAACCGATACAAGCGGATTTGATGGTCAATAAGCGGTATGGCGATGTTACGCCAACTGAGTCAACCTCGCGCCTTCCCCTTTTTGCTCGATCCGTGCGCTGCTCATCCGCGGCTCGCGAGTTATCCTCTCTGCGCAATCCGCTGGAAATAACTCGGGATATAATGCCAACCAATCGTGAGACTCTCGAGTGGGGACAACTCGGGCCCTATGAGATCTTGTCGGCGCTGGGCGCAGGTCGTCTTCATGAGCATTGTGCTGAACACTCCGAGCGTGAATCTCTGGAAAATCGATCGAAGCGGGCAGGGAATGCAGCAGCTTACGCACGGCAACGAGGATATTTTCCCCGTCTGCTCAACAGACAATAAGTGGGTCTACTACCGTGATGGAGACGCCCAGACGGTCGCGAAGGTGCCGTTGGCAGGCGGTTCTCCGAGCAAGATTGCGCCGGGGCTGTTCTCGCAGATTGGGCAGTCTCCGGATGGCAAGCTGCTTGCTTTTCTCAATGCGCCAGAAATTCAGGACGGAACGTACCACTACAAGATTGTGTTATTCCCAACCGATGGGTCAGCGGCAAAGGCGCTTGATGCGGATCCCCGCTTCGGACTTGAAGATCGACCATGGGCCGGCTTCTTGCGATTCATGCCGGACGGGAAGGCGTTTGCCTACGGAATCTTTGAGAATTCGGTAGGCAACATTTGGGTGCAACCGCTAGATGGTTCTCCCGCAAAGCCGCTGACCCACTTCACGGCCGAGGAAATTCGGGACTTTAATTGGTCGCCAGATGGCAAACAATTGGCGGTGGTGCGCGGCCACACCGATTCCGACGTGTTTCTGCTGCATATCGGCCAGCCATGACCCATCACTGACTGCCTCAACGGTTTCGGCAGATGAATACCTTGGAAACCTCGGTCTCCCTGTGTGATTTCCATCACAAGTGTGACCAAGGCATTTTGGCGATAATCGCTGTGTGAATCACGACTTGCGCAACGAGGATCATGGCTCAGCGAAGGACGAAGAACTTCCAGAACTGGAAGCCCTTGGCATTTCCTTCGTGAATAGCCCACATCCGATGTGGATTTACGACATGGCAACTCTCGCCTTCCTGGAAGTCAACAACGCAGCTATCCGAGCCTATGGTTTCTCTCGCTGCGAGTTCATGACGATGACGCTACTTGACATCCGTCCAAGCCAGGACATACAGATCTTTCTGCACAGCTGGGAACATCCGCGCGAGAGCGAAGGGGAAAGCTGGCGGCACGTGGGCAAGGACGGCGAGGCATTTCCCGTTTCCATTACCAGTTGGGAGCTGAATTTCCGAGGGCGCAAGGCAGAACTCGTGCTGGCACGTCGTGAAACTGCACACCCTGATCCCATCTCGAAAGCAGAGGCATTGAAGGCCTTCGTCAATTCGCCAAACTACCAGTGATTCCGTCAAACAAGGAGTTGGGGATTAGCTGGGCAGGCCGTGGATATCAGGAGCCGGGGGGCTGGCCGATTCTTGTCCTCCCCCGTCGGCCACTACAGTCGCCTTGCCATCTGTTCACAACGTCTTATCGACTGCTGCCGTAGTTCTTGTGCAAGATACCGGCGAGGATAATCAAGAATGCGAACAAGCGGACGAGGTAAGTCCACGGACTGCCTTCGTTAGGGCGCGCAGCCAGAAGCGTGCCCACCCGGTTGAGCCCTTCAATAAGAAACGCAATGGCGAACGCCAGGAATAAAAGGTCATGGGTCCGCCTCCAGAACTTGAGGAAGAACATGCTGGCGGTCACGAAGCACGTCGCGATCACTCCCAACAGGAACGCATCAACTCTCATTCACTCACCTTCCCAAATCAGTCCGTGAAGAAGAACCATGATGGCGATGGCTGCGGTCAGGAGTCGCCAGAAATACAAATCGACGCTGGGATATAGCACCAGATCGACAAAGACAAGGAAGTTCGAGACGGCCAACCCGAAGAAGCAGAGCGCGCTCCACAGCAGGAGCCTGGTTCCCGTCCGACGATAGCCTCGCGTCAGAAGGACGGCGCATAAGAGCGTGATCACAGTTCCAAAGATATAAACGGCTGGCCCCATGTCACCCTTTCTCCTTCGTAAAGCGAAACGCTCGGGCAAAATCCCGGACAGCGGAGGATGCTTTCGAATGAACCAGGCCGGACACGCGAATGAGTTCGCGACGATAGGTCGCATCTACAAGGGCCACTAGTTTGTCGTGTTCAAGCGAGCGAGACTTGTACTGGTACTGGCCGGAGAGTGACGGCGTTTCTTCGAGCAAGTCCCGCTGGACCAGGTCTTTGAGCACCCGCGAGGCGAGTTCCTCTGGAACGTAGAGCTCTTTCGCCATCTCATCGACGGCCCATGTCTTGGGAAGCTTGCGCCAAACCAGCAACAAAGCTTCCAGATGAGGAATCGTATCGATTTGGTCGAGGATAAATTGATCGACGAGCCGGTTCCCCTCGTTCATTTGCGACTGGTTCTCTTTCCCTGAACTTCGCTTATGTTGGGCATCCTGGCTCCAATAATAGCGCACCAAAAGAGGCTAGGATGAGAACGCAGAACAATCAGTTGCGTCAGGAAAAACGTGGGCTGCCATTCGCAAATACAGTCCCGACCCGGTTGCGTCGCACCACGGTTCTGAAGGCCCCCGACGGGCATTATCACCCATTGATCTTCAGTTCGTGCAACCGCGGTAGCGTCTAGCTCACCAGCCGCAGGCTCGGCACCGTCATCGCCTTCACCAAGACCGGGCACCGGTATACCTGCTCCAGGAGATGCCGCGCCCCCGCAACTTGTTCCGCCATGCGATCGCGCCCCGAGTATCCTTTGGCCGCCACCGACAAGAAGCCGTCTTGTTCGCGTACTTCCAAACTGGTGATGCGGGCATCGCGCTCGCAATCCAAAGCATCGGCCAGCCGCAGAATGCCCGCCAAGCGGAACACCGTCTTCCGTTCTGTGGTCGTCAGCCCGGCCAACGCCTTCTGTCCCGCGCGCGGCAGTGCTCCGCGATGGTAGCGAGCCACCGATGCCACGAGCCGCAGATCCCGTTCCGTCCAACCCAGCGGGGGCGCCATGCGCGAGACAATCCGAAACGTGGTCTTGTGATGTCCCTTTTCGCGCTTCGAACGACCCACATCATGCAACAAAGCCGCCAATCGCAGGATAGCGCGCTCATCCTGCTGCTTCCCGCTGGTCTCGGGATTCTTTCCCGGCAGTCCGTCATATAACTGCAGCGCCAGGCGCGAGATATGATCGGCGTGCTTGAAATCGGGATCGAGAATCGATCCCCATAACCGCAGCCGGCTCAATGCAGCCGCGGCGATCTCCTCGCCTTGCGGCAGTTCTGCGCGCCAGACTCCCCATAGCGCGGACTTCCCCACCATTTTCTCGTGATACTCGGCGATTCTCTTGCCACGTTCTTCCAGCACTCGCTGGTGCCAGCGTGTACGCGCCTCTTCATGGGGAAACGCGTGAATGCGCACCGCCGTCGCCCACAGCACGTCGAGATCGTGCACTTCTCCCAAATGATCCTGTAAATCTTTCAAATCGCATTTCCACGCAAGGTGCTGTTGCGGAAGAAAATTTTCGACAATGTAGCGAAAGCGTTTCAGTCCGATGCGCAGGCTGTGAAATGACACCTGCGAACGGTTGCGCAGAGCGTTGCGATGCAGGTCGTGCGCCGCGATCCATTTTTCCAGCGCCAGATGCTTGAAGATCGGGCTTCCCTGCCGGAATTTCGTGCGGCCCGATCGCGGCAAGGACCGGGCCCAGCGCGCCCATTGCTTGCGATCAAATTCTTTCAGCGCTTGCGCAGCTTCTACTTTCAGCTGGGTCTCGCGGTTTGAGAGAAACCCTAGAATCGCTTGCGCGGTAGGATCGTCGGGGCCATCCAGTCGACGCACCCATTCCTCCATCACCTGCGCGTCGCGCAACTCGCCCAGGCCGGAAAACAGCTTTTTGCCCGCCTTTTTCATGGCTTTCCACGCGGGGTCGGGGTCCATCGCAATCAATCCGTCGGCCATCGAGCGGCAGCGGCGGAGGGCCACCCGGAGATCGTGTACCGGATCGGCCGCGAAATCGGCCGAAGCGCGGTCGCACTCCTCGAGTACGCGTTGCATCCAAAACGCGAGCCCTGCGGGCGGATTGGGCTGTTTGACGACAGAGGCGGAAGCCACGGTGGGCAAGGCAAATCCCTCAGAATCTGGAACTGGGACACCATTCTCGCCGCAAAGCCTGTTTTATTCCAGTGCTTTGCTCGCCCCCGGTTGCCTGACATGGACATAGCTACACCGAAGTCCCTATGCCTCCGCAAGTGGTCTTATTACCTCCGTAATGTGCGCTAACTTCCCTTTCGCATTACGCTTACGGCGTAGCCAGAGTTGTGCAGGAGTGGCATATTCTTACCACTGACACCAACAAAGAAAGCCGGAGTGCCTCTGCCCGGGCATTCGTTCATAGCCTGAACATCCTGGTGAAATATGTTCGCTTGTATGGTTTTGAACATAAGCGCACCGAGGGACAGTTCGAGAACACTTGGGCCGAATTGCAAAATGGGCTTCCGAAGGGTCCCGACGGCAGCTTCCTGTTGGGAGTGTCGGGGAACAAGTTGCTGCTCGACGGTATCGCGTTGGAGACGGGACAGGCAGAACGCAGTTTTGCGCAGCTTCTAGTCACGGCCGGCCTGGCTAGCATTCATTTTTCCAACAAAGTTACGATTGACGAATTCGCGCGCCTGGTGCGGGCTTTCGCCGTAGGCGGCTCGAAAGCGACCGACGTGGTCAAGCAGATCAAGGAAGCGTTCGGCGACAACAACAAGCAAGCCAGCATCCGCATTAACGAAGTGAAGTTCGTGGCCGCCGATCCCTCTACCAACGATGTCACGGTCGCAGCCCAGATTGCAGCCCAAAGCCTGGGGCCCGAATTCAAACAGTGGCTGAATGATCCGCAGAAACTTTTGCAATTGATCGCCGCAGCCGAAGGCGCCCATACCGGCGGAGGAGGGGGAGAAGGTGGCGCTCCCATTGGCAGCGTTCCCACCATCAAGACGAGCGGCGGAGGCGGGGGCGGAGGCGGCACAGGAACGGGAACTGGGACGGGGACGGGCGGGGGCAACTGGAGCGGCGGCGTCGTTCCTCTGCAAGAAGAGGAAGTGATTCAAGCCATCCGACTGCTGACCAAGTTCGGAGAAGTCGGGACCTCCGATCCCAATATCAAGCCGGAGTTCCTGCAAAAAGAACTGAGCAGCGTCGATCCCAACACCAAGCTGAACCTGCAACAACTGCTGGAAAGCCTGGCATCGAACGTCTCCAACGAAGCGACCGACACGCCGCTGCTGATGAAGGCAGCCGAGCACATGGCCATTCGTTTCGCCCTCGAGCGTTTCCAGAAGGGCGAAGTGAAAGTCAATGCCGTACACCAGATGCTCGAGCACATGAGCCGGCAGATGGATACGTTGCGGCAGATCCTGCGCATCCAGGAAGAAAAGATGGGCAAGGCCGGAATCCTGGTCGAGTCCCATGCTGACATTCTCGATCGCATGTTCTGGGCGGAAGTTCCGGAAGCCGGCAAGAAGAGCGTGCTGATGTCGAACGAAGCGCCCTGCGTTCCGGCGCGCAACGTTCGCCAGTTCGTGGAACTTCTGCTGGAGCGCGGTGACAAGGAAACGGCCTCGGCCATTCTCAAGAATTATTTCGGATGCCTCGATTTGAAAGACGCCGAGCCGCGGAAGAAGACGGCCATCGGACTAAGCCAGCTCGCGGACCTGTTTGCCGCCGCCGGCGGCGAGGTCATGGGCCTCACCGTCCGCAAGATAGGCGAAGCGTTAGCCAAGGAATCAGATCCAGAGTTGCAAAGCCTGTTGGGCGCGGCGTTCGTACGCCTTAGCGGCGAAGCCAGTAACCGCAAACAATTTGCCGCCCTCAGCGAAGTTTGCGCGGCCATGGAAGTGATCGCCAAGCAGCGTCCCGTGCTCGCGCAAGAATTGCGGCCCCGCATCGGGGTAGAGAACCGGCTGCCGGAATTCATTGAAGAGGCTTTAAGGCTTCCCGAAGTTCCACAAGATTTGATGCAGGTGCTCAAGCGCACATCGCAGGCTTCGGTCGATCACCTCGCCGACCGCTTCTTCCGCTGCATGCGCCGCGAAGAGTGCGACCGCATGGTGGACGTGGTGCAGCAACTCGGCCCGGCTGGGCAGGCGCATCTCCGCGACATGTTGCGCACCGGACAGCCGCGGCAGGCAGCTTCGGCCGTGGGCCTGATGAGCCGGCTCGACGTGCCTTCCCTGCTCGAATTGTTACCGGCGCGTTTGCCGGAATGGAATCGTTTCTATCATGACGTGGTGGTGCGGCAGATCGCTTATGGCGCCGCGCACGATCGCGGTCGCTCGTTGCTGGAGCTTCTGGAAATCCTGGACCCCCTGGTGTTACCGCAAGCCATCGATGAGATCGGTATGAGCGGAGACCGCACCGCGGTTCCGCCGCTCGTTGTCATCGCCGAAGCCGGAGAGACGCACGGACGCTCGCCGCTGCTGCAAGTGAAAGCCGTGGAGTCGCTGGGACGCCTGCGCGAACCGGAGGCAGTGCCAGTCCTGCGCAATCTGCTCGAAGCCAAGAAAATGTGGAAGTGGTCGAATCACCGCGAGCTGCGGATTGCGGCAGCTCAGGCCTTGGCGAAGATCGATCCGCGCTATGGCAGCCAGGTATTGGCTGACAGCGGTCTTGAACCCGGAGAGTTGGCCATCGCCGCTCTCGACGCGGCTCCGGCATGCCCGTGGGTACGACAACGACGTTACGAACGCATTGTGCTGCGCAAGACTCTTTCCGCCACGATCAGCAGTTCGTGGGGCAAATCGAGCCTGATGATCCGCGAGCTCAGTCTTGGCGGCGGCATGGGCACGAAAGAAGACAACCTGCGCGTAGGTTCCGAAGCCAACATTGATATCTCGACTGGCGTGCGCCACATTCGCGCGCAAGTGCTACTGCGCCGCGCCCGCGTGAACGAAGTAGGATTTGAAATCGTCAACACCGACCTCGAGAGCCGCTACCGCCTGCGCCGCGTGCTGGTGGAATCGGTAGACCGCGCCCCCGAAGCCAGGAACGAAGACTGGGACGGCAAGCGCAAACCCTAGGCAGCCGTCAGCTCTCAGCTCTCAGCTCTCAGCATTCAGCTTCTTGGCGCTTGGCATTTGACCCTTTCGTTTCTTGCTTCCCAACTAATCCATCTTTTGTGGGCACCTGGCGTTTGTTTGCTGCGCGCCAGATCCCTCCTGTTTCGCTTCGCTCAGCGTCGGGATGACGTCGGCTGACAGATCGGAGCGGCTCGGCTAAGCCGGGTCCCTTCAGAACCGATATGAGATAGCTTGTCAGCATTCAGCAACAAAAAAGACGCAGCCGGAGCTGCGTCTTTTTCAAGAACGAAATTCCTACGCCACTTTTACGAAGATGATCACCAGCGTGAACAGCACCAGTGACTCGATGAAGGCCAATCCCAGAATCAGCGCCAGCTGAATTCCCGGGCGAGCCGCGGGATTACGCGCCAGACCTTCACAAGCCGAAGCGGCGACCTTCGACTGTCCCAAAGCAGCCAGAGCGACGGCCAGCGCCATCGCGAAACCGGAAGTGATCGCGACCCAGTTTGTCGCGGGATGCGCCATCGCTTCCCCTCCCTGCGCGAATGCCGGCATGGCTACCGTCAGGCAGACCATCAGCATCAACACCAACATAACAACTTTCCGCATAGTGCACTCTCCTCATGAATTGCCGCCAGTGGGTGGTTGACGTCATCCTCGTGCAGACGCCCTCACGCTGAACGGATCCAACTGCCAGATTGCTGGTAGTTGGTGGCTGGTCGCTCGCATTGAGGAAGCGTCCAGCTACCAACTAATCTTCGATACCGCATCAGAGGGCCGCGTAAAAGAAATCGGGTGCGGTGCTGCTCAACAGACCCTCAGGCGCTAAAGCGCAAAACCATTTTCAACATTGGCGGCACGAGTGAACTCGTGCCCTTCCCGATTTTATTCGCCTAGACTGTTTTTCCTGACGACTGACGACCGGTTCTAGTGCTCGTGTGCCGTAGCCTCGCCCAGATACACGCACGCCAGCAACACGAAAATATAAGTCTGAATAAACGCCACGCCGATATGCAAGCCTTCGAAAATGATCGGCACACCCAACGGAATCAGCGAGAAAAACACCAGGGTCACCATTTCTCCCGCGAACATGTTGGCAAAAAGACGAATCGTCAAAGAGAGCACGCGCGCCAGATGACTGAAAACTTCAATGGGGAACATTAGCGGCGCCAGCCACCATACCGGCCCCATGAAGTGTTTGACATAGCCCGACGGGCCCATTCGCCTTGATTCCCTGAATGTGATAGTAGAACCACGTCACCAGCGCGCATCCCAGGGGAACCACCGGAACCGCGGTCGGAGACTCGAGGCCGGGAATCAGGCCAATCAGATTGCAAGTCAGGATGAACAGGCCGAGCGTCACCAGGTATCCGACAAAGGGTTCGTACTGATGGCCAATCACTTCTTTCCCAAGGCCTGAGACAAAGCCTTCGATCCCTTCCATCACGTGCTGCAAAGATCCTGGCGAATCGACTGACAGACGCGTACGCACGAGCAGGAAGAACACCGTGAGCAGCAAAAATACCAGCAGTTCCATAGCGGCGCTGTTGGTGATGGGATGGTTTGGGTATTTGGTATGAATGTGCAGCGCGTTGAATAGCGCCAGCACCTGGGTGCCGAAGAGTTTATTCAGAAGTTGTGTGAACGCGAGTTGCTCCACGCCATTTTCCCTGAACGAACAGAGTTTTTAAATCAATACCCGCGGCGGAGCGCAGCATAGGCTTCCCATGCCGCCTCGCATAACATGGCCCCTACCGGCAGGCACAGGCCGAACAGAAAACCTCGAAAGGCCTGTAAAGAACCTCTGAATATAGCATAGGCGACGATTCCAACCAACACATAACGCAGGAGAAAGCGCAGCACCACGGTCCCCCCACGCTCGCGGCTGTGGGCTTCGACAATGCGGTTGGCCAAGCCTTCCACGCTGCGTGCCAGGGACTTGAAGTTGACCCACGAGATTAAGGCGCCGAGGAAGAAGCCGGCGGCAGGCACGATTCCGTAGAACCACCAGACCGGCCACGGGGCGATGGCTGCGAGCACGAGAAGAATGGAAACGATACGGCGAACAGCTCCCCCGTAGAACTGTTCGGCCACAGGATTGGGTGGGAGTTCCGCGTCCACTACTTGTCCTTGAATGAGGCGGTGGCGGTGCGAATCATCTGCACGAAACCGACCACTGCGCCGAAAATGATTCCACCGACCGTGAGCCACTTGGTGTGCAGCCAATAATCGAGCAGTTTGCCGAGAGCGAATCCCAGCAGCACGGCCGCGGGGATGATGAAGCCGATCTCCGAATAGCGAGCCACGGAGACCCAGGGATTTTTGCGTTCCTCGTCGTCGGATGCCACGGCGCAAGAGTAGCAGAAAGAAACTTGGCGGAGGAGGCCGGTTTCGCTTACGCTGTCGGGCAATGAAACGGAGGAACGACTCGGGCAAACTGGACCGGAATTTCTGGATCGTGGTGTTCCTGTTCGTGATCGTGGCCGTGATCTTGATTCTGCTCGAAGGGCATTACTGGAATTTTCAATAGATGCGAACTCCTCAGTAGCCTCTCTTCTTGTCCACAACCGAGAGTAACGGCTGATGAGCAAGATAGCGGCGGAGGTTTTCGGAGATCAGCTGGTAGTTGCGATCCCAGAGTTTTTCCGTGAGGCCGGCGGTGTGGGGAGTAATCAGCAGGTTCTCGAGATCCCATAGAGGCGAGTCGGCGGCCAGGGGCTCCTTGTCGAAAACGTCGAGGGCGGCGCCGCCGATGGTTTGATTTCGTAAGGCTTCGGCGAGCGCGCTCTGGTCGACGAGCGATCCGCGCCCGACGTTGATGAGGCAGGCGCCGGCTTTCATCTGCGACAAGCGCTTCGCGTCGATCAAATGCCGGGTGCTGGGCGTGACCGGAGCGGCGAGAACGACATAATCCGACTCTCGCAGCAGCAGGTGCAGCTGGGCGGGAGAAAAAACCTCTTCTACGTTCGTTGGTTTGGGTTTTTCCGGATGCTCGCGCGATGCTATGACGCGCATGCCGAGAGCGGCAGCCTGGGCCGCGGCGGCGCGTCCGATGCTGCCGAGTCCCACGAAGCCAACCGTGGCCCCGGCAATCTCACGGGGATGAGGCTTCATCTCCCAGAGTGATTTCTGACCCCAGAGGTGTTTCTGCTGAAAGCGGACGGCCTGCGGGATGCACTTGGCCAGCGCGAAGATCAATGCGATCACATGCTCGGCGACGACAGGTCCATGGACATCGCGGGCGTTGGTGAGGATGATGTCGCTGTTGACCAGCTCTGGAAATATTAATTGATGGACCGCGGCTGCCGTGGAGTGCACCCAGCGTAACTTCCTGGCCGCTTTTATTTGCTCTGGCCGGAGCGACCAGGCGATAGCGATTTCCGCGTCTTGAATTTCTGTATCCAGGCCGGCGTAGTCTTTCAGATGGACGACTTCGAGTTGCGGGAAATCCTGGCGCAGGCGTTCTGCGACCCAGTCTGGGGCATTCCAGAGATCGAAAGCGTGGCGAAGCGCGATGAGTAGCTTCATGGGGAAATCTTAAAACGCAAAGATCGCAAAGAAATTCCGCAAAGAACGCTAAGAACTCAGCTCTTCAATGGGACGCGCAGATCGTGGCCGGTCATCTCTTTGGGTTCGGGTAGACCGAGCATGCCCAAAATCGTTGGGGATATATCACGCAGAGATCCGTCGTTGCGCAGCGTGAACTTTTTGTTGTCTTCCGAGACGACGATAAACGGAACGGGATTCGTGGTGTGAGCAGTGTGCGGGCCTCCGGTAGCTGGGTCGATCATCATTTCGGCATTGCCGTGATCGGCGGTGATGAGCATGGCTCCGCCCTTGGCGCGGACGGCTTTCTCGATGCGGCCCAGGCAAGCATCGACCGTTTCTACCGCCTTCACCGTGGGCTCGATCTTTCCTGAGTGCCCAACCATGTCGGCGTTGGCGAAGTTCACGACCATAACATCGAACGTGCCATCTTCGGTGGCCTTTACCACTGCGTCGGCGATCCCCGCTGCGCTCATCTCCGGCTTCAGATCGTAGGTGGCGACTTTCGGTGACTGGATCATGATGCGGTCTTCGCCAGGAAAGGGCTGCTCAACGCCTCCGTTGAAGAAATAGGTGACGTGGGCGTACTTCTCGGTTTCGGCAACCCGCAGGTTGCGGAGATTGCCCTGACCCATCACGTTGGCCAGGATATTGGCCATGGATTCGGGCGGGATGACGACCGGAAGAGAGAAGCTTTATCGTACTGGGTCATGCAGATGTAGTGCAGGTTGTTGGGAACCTTGTCACGAGGGATGACGGCGTCGAGGTCGGCGGCTCCCGGCAGGTCGGTGCCGGCTTTCGCGTTCAGTCCGCTATTGCGGGCGAGAGCGCGGGTAATCTGGCGGACGCGGTCGGCACGAAAGTTGTAACAGATGCACGAGTCGTCGTTGCGAATGGTAGCGAGCGGATCTCCACGATTGTCGACGCAGACGAAGGGAACGATGAACTCGTCGGTGACGTCTTTGTTGTAAGAGTCTTTAATTCCCTGCACCGGGTCGACGTATTTCGCAGCCTCCCCATTGCCGTAAACCATGGCGTTGAAGGCTTTGGCGATGCGCTCCCAGCGGCGGTCGCGGTCCATGGCGTAGTAACGGCCGCTCACCGTGGCAACCTTGCCGGTGTTGTACTCGCGCATCTTCTGCAGCAGTTGCTCCATGTATCCGGCGCCGTTGGTGGGAAGCGTGTCGCGTCCGTCCATGAAAGCGTGGACGAAGACGCGGTCGACGCCGTTCTGCTTGGCCATGCGCAGAAGGGCGTACAAGATGTGTCTGGTAGGAATGCACGCCTCCATCGGAGAGCAGGCCGAACAGATGCAGGCGACGGCCACCGGCGCGGGCGTTTTTCATGGCGTCGAGCAGGACGGGGTCGGTGAAGAACTCTCCGTTCTGGATCATGAGTTCGATGCGGGTGCTGTCCATGTGAACGATCCGGCCGGCGCCGATGTTGAGGTGTCCGACTTCGCTGTTACCCATCTGTCCGTCGGGCAGGCCGACGAACTTGCCGCTGGTGTGGATGAGGGTATTGGGATATTCGCGCAGCAGGCGGTCGTAGGTGGGCTTGTGGGCCAGAGCGATGGCGTTGGCCTTGGTCTCGGCGCGGTATCCCCAGCCGTCGAGGATGATGAGGATCAGGGGTTTGGGACGGGACAAATTCAGCTCCTAGCTTTTAGCTCTTAGCTTCTAGCTCAAGTTCGTTGCCGCGGATTTTCGCGGATGCACGCGGATAGGGCCATTTTTCAACACCGAGTCACAAAGGGGTTCAGAACCCAGTCTCGCGACCTACCGGTCTCCTAGCCAAGTCGCCAAGAAAGGCTCCCATATGCCCGGGAACGGTGCACCCAAATAGGGCGGACCTCCAAACTCTTTGACTGCATTCAGAGCTACTTCCCTAAGTTCCAACAACTGGTTCAACTGCAACTTCTTGGTGTGATCCTGCCAGATTCGCGCGAAATTGTTCGCCTTTACGGTACTTGCGATCCCATAAATGACGGATGAGATATGATCTTGAACAGATCCCGGCTCCGGTGCCTGCTTCTTCAGAGCGTCCGCATCCCATACCGATAAATTCTGCGCCGAGTGCTCCAAACGCTCGTCGATCAGAGATTCCAATCGGGTGGACTCCTCGCACACCCGTCCCAGCATCGTAACGATCTCAGATGCCATGGTGAAACGGTCCCTATGATGCGTCAGCTGAGTCACTGCAATCGACCACCACGACTCTGCGATTCGATCGTTAGGCTTAACTTCAAATACTTCTTGTTGCCACTGAAGGAGGGCGTTTAGTTTGAGGATGCCAAATTCTTTACCAAACCAGCTCAGCCTGCGACGAATTCGCCATTCGGAATCGCTACCGAATGTGGGGATCTCTCCCGGCTCAATCTGCTGCCGCATGCCGTCGAGGATTTTTTCGTCCGAGAACGGAAACCACATCTCGTTCAAGTATGCCCGAATTAAGTCTAGGCTTAAGTAGTACCAAACTTGGTCGATTCTGCGGGTTCGCTCGCTCATTCTCTGTTTCCCTCTTCGGTGCGTGGAGCGAGTTCACCCTCTGTAGTTCAGCGCTTTGATTCCCAGAAACCTTGCGCTATCGCCCAACTGTTCTTCGATGCGCAGCAACTGGTTGTACTTGGCGATGCGGTCGGTGCGGGAGGCGGAGCCGGTTTTGATCTGGCCGGCGCCGGTGGCTACTGCGAGATCGGCGATGAAGGCGTCTTCGGTTTCGCCGGAGCGGTGCGAGATGACGCTGGTGTAGTTGTTGCGGCGCGCGAGGTCAATGGCGTCGAAAGTTTCACTCACTGTGCCAATCTGATTGACTTTGATCAGGATTGAATTCGCCACACCTTTGTCGATTCCTTCCTGCAGAAATTCGACGTTAGTGACGAACAGATCGTCTCCCACCAGTTGAATCTTGTGGCCCAGTTCTTTGGTGAGGTTGGCCCAGCCGTCCCAGTCATTTTCTGCCAAGCCGTCTTCGAGCGAGACGATCGGATAATCATTCGCCCACTTGGCCCAGAAGCGGACCATGTCGTCGGAACTTTTGGCCGACTTGTCGGACTTCTTGAAGACGTATTTGCCGTCCTGATAGAACTCGCTGGCGGCGGGATCGAGGGCGATGGCGATTTCTTCTCCGGGCTTGTATCCGGCTTGCGTGATGGCTTCGAGCACGACTTCGATGGCTTCGACGTTTGATTTCACGGAAGGAGCGAAGCCGCCTTCGTCGCCGACGGCAGTATTGTAGCCGCGCTTCTTGAGCACGCCTTTCAGGGTATGGAAGACTTCGACGCCCCAGCGCAGCGCCTCAGAGAACGATGGCGCGCCGACTGGCATGACCATGAATTCCTGGAAGTCGACATTGTTGTCGGCGTGGGCGCCGCCGTTGAGGATGTTCATCATGGGCAAGGGCAACACGTTGGCACCCGCACCTCCGAGATAGCGATAGAGCGGCAGGCCATACTCGGCGGCGGCGGCGCGGGCGACGGCCATGGAGACGGCGAGAATGGCATTTGCGCCGAGGCGGGCTTTGTTCGGAGTGCCATCGAGTTCGATCATCTTCTGATCGATGGTGCGCTGCTCGGAGGCGTCCAGGTTGGCGAGGGCATCGGCGATTTCTGTATTTACATTCTCAACCGCCTTGAGAACGCCCTTTCCCAGAAAGCGGTGGTTGTCTCCATCGCGGAGTTCGACGGCTTCGTGCTCTCCGGTGGAAGCGCCGCTGGGAACGATGGCGCGGCCGACGGTGCCATCGCCGAGAATCACTTCGGCTTCGACTGTAGGATTGCCGCGGGAATCGAGCACTTCGCGGGCGTGGATGTCTCCGATATTCATCATGGCGGGTTTGTCATCCTTCGAGAGATTTATGAATTTCGTATCGTCGTCAACCTGGATCGCAGGAGAGTCAGGCCTGAAAGTAAGGCGCCGGCCTGTCAGATATCCCGTACCGGTGTAGGTTCTGGCCATCGGTTGCTCCGAAACTGGCGATTATATCGGAGGATGTGCGGGGCGTCAGGGTCGGATGTCACATGGCCATACCTCGCGCAGCCCGCGTGAATTCTGCTGGTATCTCGCGTGGTTCCCTTTCGCCTTCGCTTGTTGTTCCCGCATCGCAGCTGCTTTACAGTCGAAAAGAGATGTTAGATCGCACCGAAACGTTGAAAGTCGGTGACCGGGCTCCGGAATTTGTGCTGCCCGCAGCGAACCGGGACGGCATTGTGTCCCTGTCGGGATCATTGACCCGCGGTCCGGTGATTGTCGAATTCTTGCGCGGAACATGGTGACCGAATTGCGTCAAACGCATGGCCCAGTTTGAGCCATTAGTGACAGAAATCGAGCAAGCGAAGGCGGATCTGGTGTACATCGCAGCCGAGAAAGCCGACGGGGTGTGGAAGCCGGCGAAGTTTCTGGAGAAGCATCCGGTGAGCTTCCCTTTTCTGCTGGATGAGGACCGCGAGGTGACTAAAGCGTACGGGCTCTATCACGGGTTTGGAACCGACGCGATCAATATCGCGCATCCGGCAACACTGGTCGTGGGGCAAGACCGGAAACTGGCCTACGTATATCGCGGCGACAACCAGATGGATCGAGCGCCTCTCGAGAGCGTGATGGACGCTCTGAAGAGATTACAAGTTTAGAAATCGCAAGAATTCAGGAGGCACGAATGAAGAAACTGGCAGTACTACTTTGCACGATCTTGCTGACGCTGGCGGCGGTGGCGCAGAACAACATTTCTGTTCCCGCGGGCACGGCGTTGAAGGTAAAACTGGAAACGACTCTAAGCACATTCTCGAATAAAGTGGGCGACCCTTTCACCGGGAAAGTGATGGACGCGGTTGTGCTTGGCGGAAAGACGGTCATTCCGGCAGGCGCGACCGTGCAGGGACGCGTCACCAAGGTGAGCGAGCCTCGGCGGATCGCGGGCAAGCCGACGCTGGGCTTGTTTCCCGAAACGCTGATTCTTCCCAACGGCGAGCACTTCATGCTCAATGCGCCGGTGGTCGACACCAACCTCGGGCGCGGAACTGACGTGAACGAGGAAGGTCAATTCAAAGGCAGCGGCCACGATAAAAGCACGTTAGTGGAGGTGGGCGCGGGCACCGGCGGAGGCATGCTGATGGGCGGTTTGATCGGCGGCGGTCCGGGCGTACTGATTGGCGGCGCGGTGGGGGCGGGCGCGACGGTAACGCACTGGCTGGTAAGACATCGCTCGGCTGTTCTGCCTTCGGGAACGGAGTTGACGCTGGAGTTGAGCCGTCCGCTGGCGCTAACGGCGGAGGCTAGCGGGCAGTAGTTTCTGGAAGTTTTCACGGAGTGTGAGCCGGAGAGAGAAATCTCTCCGGCTTTTTGCTGCAGCTATACGGCTGGCCTCTTTACTCTGACGTCATCCCGAGCGCAGCGAGGGATCTGGCGGGGAGCATCGATGCTGCGCGCGAGATCCTTCGGCCTATCGGCCTCAGGATGACGTCGGATGTAAAAAGATCTCCAATTGTCGATTGAACTGGCTACGCGAGTGCGGCAAGTTCGTCTTCGGTGAGCAAGTGAAGTTCGATCCATCCTTCGACCGGCAGCGCGTCTACCGGCAGGCCGTTCTGCCAGAGGCTGAAGCGCAGGCGCAGCTTGCGAGTCGACGCCGCTCCTGGTATCAATCCTGGTAGGACTCACGGGAGCCGCGAGCAGCCACGACAACGGAACCTTAAACTCGAAATTCTTGACCAGGACCGCCTGCGCTTCCGCGGGCTGGGATGAGGCAGCCAGCGCGGTGTGCTCGTCTTCTACTTTGATACTCCACTCGGTTAATTTTTTCCCGCGCACGCCGGCATCCAGGCGCAACGCACGCCGGGGGCGGGTTGCATTGTCAGGCCAAGACTCCAGGTTCACGATCAGTTCGAAATCGATGTCGGGGACGCCTCCGGCAAAGTCGAGGCGGCCGTACACGTTGTTCGCGTCAATCCCCGCATAGACCGAATCGAGCAAGAATTGCTTGCCATGCATGGAGCCCGAGCGGCGGTCTGAGGTGTAGAGCGCGGCGCCCATCCATTCGAAATACCGAACCATGTCTCCGGCCACGCGAGGATGGATATAAGCGGTTTGGGGAATGAACGACGGCCGCACCGCGCCGCCAATGATGGGTTGCGCGAGATAGTCGGGCGGGGTCGCGCCGAGCGCCTGGTACACGTTCGAAAGATGCTTGCGGTAAAGCTCGTCGAACTCGCGGTCGTTGGCGGAGTGATGTTCGGGGCCGTACCACCAGTTCCAATCGCTGCCTTCGGCGATCAGGATTTCCTCGAACGCGAGGGCCCGTTGCGCCTCATTGGCGCGGGCGGCGCCTTGCGCGTAGAAATTGCGGGCGTGGTAGAGATAATCCCAAGACTTGTTATCTTCGGGCGCACCGATCCAGACGTTGAAGTTGGCGTTGATCCAAGAGCCGGGTACGAGGGACGTGAGTTTGGAAGGCTCATGGTGACGCTCGATGGCTTCGGAAACCGTGACCGCTTCGATCCCCGGTTCCTTCTGCAGGGCGTCGTAAAAGCGGCGCAAGAATTCGCGTCCCGAGCGGGGATAGTATTCCCAGGCATTCTCGCCATCGAGAATGATAGGCATGATGGCGTCTCGGCCTTTTTCCAGAACCGGCTGAGCGGCTCGCCTGATGTTTTGAATGAGATGCTGCGCAGCTTCCCCGGCGGGCATGCCGGAATAGACGAAGCCCACCAGGTCGGAGATAGTGTGGTCGCGGAAGATCAGGTGCATCGCGGCATGCGCGTTTTCGAAGTGATGAATGTTATAGAGTTTCTCCGCTTGTGCGGTGGGCAGGCGTCCTTCGCCGTCGCGCGAAAAGAATGTGCCCAGGCTGCGGCCGAGAACACCTTCATCGGTCGCCATCCACTTGACGCCCAGACTTTGGGCGATGCCGAGAACCTCCTCCGAAACGCTGCCCTCAGACGGCCAGACACCCCGGGGACGAACGCCGAAGACCTTTTCGTGCAGGTCGAGTCCACGTAGTAGTTGCTCGCGCGCATCCTCGGGATGACGAAAGCGATTCTGGGGCAGTGCCAATCCTGGCGACGAGACCGCGCCCATGTTGGTATCGGCGACCAGCGGCATAATCGGATGGTAGAAAGGCGAGGTCGAGATCTCGATGCTGCCGCGCTTGGCCGCATCGGCATGTGCGGGCAGCACCTTGCCCAGCAACTGCCTCTCTTTTGCAATTACGAAGCGCTGGTCGTCGAGAGAATAATTGTGCCCTTGCTTCACCAGCGCGGCGACTTCGGGTTCATCGAGGAAGAACTCATCGAACCATGCAATCTGCGAAAGCACCTGGAGATCGGTGAAATCCTGTGGCTGAAAGTATTTCTCGGCCCGTTCGGGATGATCTCCGGTGGCACGAAAACGCTCCCACAGGTCGTGGTAGCGCGGGTAGCGTCCGATCATGTTGACGGGGTTCGCCTGAAACAAGTACTGCAAGGCGAAGCGCCGCTCATCGGGCGTAAGGTCTTGAGCGGGTTTGGCGGCGACTTGAAGGAATGGGTCCTGGGCGGTGCCAGCGGCGTAATCCTGAATCTGGGTGATCAACGAGGGGACGAGATTAAAAGTCTGGTGGACTTCAGGAAACTCATCCAGCAGTTTCACCATCCCGTAATAATCTTTGAGGGCGTGGAGGCGAACCCAGGGCAGACGGTATTCGCCGGTGACCAAGTCCTTATAAAAGGGTTGATGCTGGTGCCACAGAACAATGACGCGCAGAACGGGCATGGAGAAAAATCTCCCCGGAGAACGCCGAACGGGGCGAATAGGCAGAATAGCATGCGGCAGGCGGGCGATGCGGCACGAAGGTCGCTGCGAGACAAAGATTGGACGGCTTCCGGTACACTAGGGTCCGAAGATGAAGATTGAGAACACCACCTCGGCTGCGGTGCGCAGAGACGTTAGCCTTTTGGGTCCGCAAGATCTGCACCTGTTCAACGAAGGCACCCACTACCGCATTCACGAAAAGCTGGGCGCGCACCTTACCTCTGACGCCGGGGAAGCCGGCACGTGTTTTGGGGTGTGGGCCCCGAATGCGCGGGAAGTCTCTGTGATCGGCAGTTTCAATCACTGGACGCCGGGGGCGCACAAACTGTACCCACGGGGCAGCTCGGGAATCTGGGAAGGCTTCATTCCCGGAGTGAATAAGGGCGCGCTTTACAAATTTCACATAGCCTCGCGACACCACGGGAACATTGGAGACAAGGCTGATCCCTTTGGAATCTTTCATGAGAAGCCGCCGCGGACCGCATCAGTAGTTTGGGATCTCGACTACCAGTGGGCGGATGCGGACTGGATGTCTACGCGGAAGGCGAAGAATTCCCTGCGGGCTCCGATTTCGATCTACGAAGTGCATTTGGGATCGTGGATGCGGGTGCCGGAAGAGCACAACCGTCCGCTCAGTTATCGTGAGACGGCCCCGCGCTTGGCGGAATATGTGGGGCGCATGGGATTCACTCACGTCGAACTGCTGCCCATCATGGAGCATCCCTTCTATGGTTCGTGGGGATATCAGACGACGGGATACTTCGCGCCGACCGCACGTTATGGGACTCCGCAGGATTTCATGTACCTGGTCGACTACCTGCACCAGCATGGAATCGGAGTCATTCTGGATTGGGTTCCATCGCACTTCCCTTCTGACGGACACGGGCTCGCATACTTCGATGGCACGCACCTGTTTGAGCACGCGGATTCGCGCAAGGGATTCCACCCCGACTGGAAGACACACATCTTCAATTACGGACGCAATGAAGTTCGCAGCTTCCTGCTTTCGAGTGCGATGTTCTGGCTCGACAAATACCACGCTGACGGTTTGAGAGTCGACGCAGTGGCTTCAATGCTGTACCTCGACTATTCACGCAAGGAAGGCGAGTGGATTCCGAACCAGTTCGGGGGGCGCGAGAATCTGGAAGCCATCGACTTTTTGCGGCAATTCAATCTGGAAGCTTATAAAGTGCACCCCGACATTCAGACCTATGCGGAGGAATCGACCGCGTGGCCGATGGTATCGCGCCCGGTTTACATCGGAGGGCTGGGGTTTGGGTTGAAGTGGGATATGGGATGGATGCACGATACGCTCTCTTATTTCTCGCACGATCCCATCCACCGCAAATTTCATCACAACCTGCTGACCTTCCGCATGCTGTACGGATTCACCGAGAATTTTGTGCTGCCGCTTTCGCACGACGAAGTCGTGCATGGCAAGGGTTCGCTGGTCGGCAAGATGCCGGGCGACGAATGGCAGAAGTTCGCTAACCTGCGCTTGTTGTTCGCATACATGTACGCACAGCCGGGAAAGAAGCTTCTGTTCATGGGAGACGAATTCGGGCAGGTGCGCGAGTGGGGCCACGACCTGAGCCTGGAGTGGCACGTTCTGCAATACCGCACGCATCGCGGTGCCCAGGCCTGGATGGAACAATTGAACCGGCTTTATCGCCAAGAGAAGGCCCTGCACGAACTCGACAACGATCCGGCAGGTTTCGAATGGGTGGACTGCAACGACAATGCTGCCAGCGTGATCTCTCTACTGCGCAAAGGAAAGACCGCTAAAGACAAGATGTTGGTGGTGTGCAACTTTACTCCGATCCCGCGGATGGAATACCGGGTGGGAGTGCCCGCGGGCGGCTTCTGGCGCGAACTGCTCAACAGCGACGCTGCGGAATACGGCGGCAGTGGCATGGGCAACATGGGCGGCCACCAAGCGGAAGCGGAGCCATCCCACGGGCGGCCCTACTCACTAAGTCTGACGCTACCTCCTCTGGGTGCTATTTTCCTCAAAGCCGAATAACACAGTACCGCACTTTACTTAGAGCGCAATCGGACATAGAGTGGGTGTCACGTAGTGTGTCTGGGGGCATTCGGATGGATACTTCGCCGAAAAAGGATCCATCGAAGTCGACCCATGCCTCTAACGGCATGGCTGAAACTCTTGTTTCCCAGGAGTTTCTGGCGGCAATTCCGGACGCCATCGTGGCCGTCGACAAAGACGGCACCATCGTTCAGATCAATCCCCAGACCGAAGAGCTTTTCCAATACACGCGCAAACAACTTCTGGGCCAGAAAATTGAAGTGCTGGTTCCAGAACGCTACCGCCCGGATCACCACCAATATCGCGACCAGTTCGCCAGTGAACCCAAGACCCGGCGCATGGGAGCGGGGCTTGACCTTTATGGCAGACGCCGAGATGGCTCCGAGTTCCCGGTTGAGATCAGTCTAAGTCCGGTTTCGACCAGCCATGGCATCCTGGTATTGAGTGCGATTCGCGACATCAGTGACCGCAAGCGCATCGAAGAAGATCTGCGGCGGGTCAACGAGGAACTCGATCGCAGGACTGCCCAGGAGATCGGTGCCTACCGCGGGCGGCTGGCTTCGATCGTTGACTCTTCGGAAGACTCGATCATCAGCAAAGATCTGAACGGGATCATCCTGAGCTGGAATCAGGGTGCGACGAAGCTTTATGGGTACACGGCCGAGGAAGCGATTGGTTGCTCTATTTCGATGCTGGTTCCAGAAGGCCGCCCCGACGAGATTCCGCGAATCCTGGAGCGCGTACGGCGGGGCGACAGCGTGGAGCACTATGAGTCAGTACGGGTGGCAAAAGATGGGCGTCACCTGGAAGTTTCGGTCAGAATCTCGCCGATCCGCGACGCCTCGGGTAGCCCTGTGGGCGCGTCGGCGATTTCGCGCGATATTACCGCCCAGAAGCAAGCGGAAGAACATATTCGGCAAGCGCAGAAGATGGATGCGATTGGGCGTTTGGCCGGCGGATTGGCCCACGACTTCAACAATATTCTCGGAATTATTTCGGCTTGCACCGAGCTGCTGCGCACGCACATCGACAGCGCCGGCGATTCCGGAGAATACATAAGCAATATCCGTAAGGCGATCGACCGGGGCTCGGCCCTGACCCGCCAGCTGCTCGCTTTCAGCAAGAAACAGAAAGTGCAGCTGCAAATCCTCGATCTGAACCAGCGATTGAAGGAAACAGTGCGCCTGTTGCGCCCGCTGATGGGGGACGATGTCGAGATTGCAGTTCTATCTCATTCTGCGTCCGCCATTGTAGAGGCCGATCTCGGACAACTGGATCAGATCCTCATCAACTTAGCGGTCAACGCCCGGGATGCCATGCCGCGCGGCGGCAAGTTTATTCTGGAGAGCTCTAACGTGCGCCTGGATGAAACGTACACCGCGCAGCATGCATCGATACGACCGGGAAAATACGTGATGCTGGCGGTGAGTGATACGGGAACCGGCATGGACGCGGTGACGGCGTCCCGTGCCTTCGAGCCATTCTTTACCACCAAAGAAGTCGGCAAAGGGACAGGTCTGGGCCTGGCGACGGTTTATGGAATCGTGCAGCAGAGCGGCGGCCACATCCAGGTGTATAGCGAACTCGGCCGCGGCACCACTTTCAAGATATATCTCCCAAACGCCGAGCAGAAGTTGGGAATCAGTTCCCACGTCGAGGACGAAACCGTTGTTCCGGCCCGCGCAAAAACCACGATTCTGCTAGTCGAGGATGACGAGATCATGCGGAAGATGACGCGCAAGCTGCTGGAGGAGCACGGATATCGGGTGGTGGAAGCAGTCGACGGAAAGGAGGCCTTGGAACGGGTTGAGTCCCATCAAAACGGCATCGACCTTCTGCTCACCGACGTTGTCATGCGGGGCTTGAGCGGTCCGGAACTGGCGATTCGCCTGGGACAGTCGCACCCCCTGCTCAAGGTGGTTTTCATGTCCGGCTACACCGGGGAACTCATCGCGAATCATCAAGGCTTGGGCGAAGGGGTTACCCTGCTGGAGAAGCCCTTTACCCGGGTTACCCTTCTCAATACCCTCCACACAGCACTGGGATAACCGAAGTCACCCAGGCCCGGTTCTGCCATTCCCGTGGTGATTGAGATCACACAGGGCTGTGTCAAATGACGCATTTCCCGCCGCCCGAAACCCGGGCCGGCTCGAAGTGGTTCTAATGAGGTCATCCAACATGGCCATTATTTTCTGTAACTTACGGTGACATGGTAGGTTTGGCGTCGCGGGGCCGAGATTGGTGCCCCAGTTGCCTTTTGTCCATGCGAGGAGAACGCACATGGCAACGCCAAGCACAAAGCTCGAGAACGTCACCGCCGCCGAAAAGACCTTTCAAGGCTTGTCGTCCACCGTCTTGCGCGAACTGGAAATGGTCACGATGACCAACAGCTATCCGACGGGAGCAATCCTGTTCGGCGAGGGCGAACAGGCCCGCGGGATTTACGCGGTAGTTCGCGGCAAGGTCAAGTTGTCAGTGTGCGCCAGCGACGGTAGGACGCTGATTCTTCACATTGCGGGGGCGAACGAGGCGCTGGGCGTAGCGTCGACGATTTCGCGGCGCGAATACGAAGCCACGGCGGAAACGCTCGAGCCCTGCGAGGTTAGTTTTATTCGCCAGAGCGACCTGCTCCGGCTCATGAGGGCGCACGGAGAACTGGCCCTCTGGGTCACACAGCAACTGAGCCTGAATTACAACTCCACCTGCCGCGAGCTCCGCAACCTGATGCTTTCAGAATCAGCCAGCGAGAAACTGGCGCGCTTGCTGGTGGGATGGCTGGATCAGAGCACCGAAGCCCGCCCGAGTTGCCAGATGAAGCTGGCCATGACGCATGAGGAGATCGGGCAGATGATTGGAACTTCGCGCGAGACAGTGACGCGCCTGTTCGCAGGATTCAAGAGGCAGCACTTGATTCAACTGAAGGGCTCAACCTTGTTTGTGCCCAACCGCAATGCCCTGGAATCACTGATAACGGCTTAGGTGTTATTTCCAGACGCGCTGAACTAAGAGGACGGCTCCGACCACGGCGGCCAGGGCTTCCCCCAGGCGAACGTAGCCGGAAAGGGCAGAGACAGGAACAGTACCAGCAAGAAGTCTCTGTATTTCGTCGAGGATCTGCTGGATCGGGGCGCCTTTCGCCAGCGCCGCATCCACAAAGTGAGGAGCTTCCTCCACCACGGGCCGCGATCCGGAAACCATGATCACGGGTAAGGCTGGGTTCGAGTGTTTCAACTCGACGGCCAGTTCGGGCCCGCTCATCTCGGGCATGTCATAGTCGGTGATGACCGCGTCGATGTGATATCCGCGGGTGCGAAAGATCGCGAGGGCCTGACGACCACTCCCGGCCGACACTACTTCATATCCGTGAGTCACAAACAGTGTCTCGTAGAACTCACGAATCCCGGGGTCGTCGTCCACACAAAGCAGTCTAGGACGTTTCATGGGGGGAAGGTCCTGTTACCGTTCTGGACGAAATTTAGTTCCCGCGTACAGCGAGAAATTCAACTCGCAACTGCACGTTCGTTACCGAACGTTCTATGATGCAAATATTGGGCTTAGGGGTTTGTCCAAGGTTCGGACACGTAGCTTCTGCATCTCCCCGCGAAATTGTTTCCGTGACCGATAGTCATTAAGGCCATACTCCGGCTTCCTTCAACTGGTCTTCCAGCCCGGCAGTTTTAAGAATCTCGCCCACAGCCGCGTGATCGATGTGTGGGGCTATGGGGTTGGGGTTTTGAACCACCGCGTAGGCCGTCACGGCCACGATAGCGACGTCGGTCTTGAAGTTCACCGGGTCGACTTTGTCATAAGTATCAGACGGCTTATGGTGCACCAGGAAGTAGGGCGCCTCATCGACCTCCTGATCGAGCGCCGGGATGCCGTGCAGCATGAACGGACCATGGTCCGTATCGTATGTGGTCTCGAGAGAAAGGTCGGCGGCAGCCATGTCTTTCAGCAATGAGTCGCTGATCGGCTGCATGGCCTCGATCATGTCTTTCCGGCCCTCGACTTTCCAGCCCTTGGGATGCCCGGCGCCGTTGTCAGTATTGATGACAGCGATGCATTTATCCAACTCTTTCAGATGAGCCTGGGTGTACATGTACGAGCCGATAATTCCTTGCTCTTCCCCGCCCCATAGAGCGAAGCGCACCGAACGACGGGGCGCATGGCCCATGCTGGCGAAAACTCTGGCTACTTCCAGCACTGAGACGGCTCCCGTGCCGTTGTCCTGGGCGCCGGTTCCGAAGTCCCAGGAATCGAGATGGGCGCCGATGATGATCCATTCGTCAGGATGCTCGCTGCCCTTGATTTCAGCAATCACATTATGCACTGTCGTAGGCCCGGTGACCTGGTTCTGCACGTCGAGTTTCAGATGAATGGTACCTTTCGCAGCAAAGGTGCGGCGCATCAAATCGGCGTCTTCCATACCGAGGTCGACCATCGGCAAGCGCGCCACTGTGGCATGCCAACCCGGAGAATGCGCGTTGATGATGTCGTTGGTCTCGCGGCCCGGCAAGATGATGGCGAGGGCTCCCTCGTCCGCCAACAGCGGGTAGGCCGCCTGCAACAGTTGATAGGCCTTCATCCGATCTTTTTTGTACGCCTTGCTCGCGTCGACCATGACGATGTGACCTTTGACTTGGGCGGCGGAGTTCTTAATGCTGGTTTCGGAGAAATCGGTGAGCACAACCAGATCCGATTCGACTCCTCCGGCAGGCGTCGAGGGAGCCCATCCCAGCGACTCGACATGCAGGGGACGGTGCAAAGGCGCCATCATTTCGGCGCGGGCATACCCGCGCTGCCAGCCGTTGGGGATGGTGAAGGGCTCGAGGCGAACGTCTTTGATGCCATAGCTGCGAAACTTTGCCGCAGCCCATTCCGCCGACTGTTCGTACGCCGGAGAACCAGTAAGGCGGCCACCGAAGCCGTCGGTCAACTCGCGCAGCGTGCTCATCGCCGGCCCGGTCAGAACTGAACTGGCCAGGTTATTGGTCGCTTGCTGCATGTCGTCGGGCGATGCGGCCAGGCAGGTAAGGGTGAAGAGCAGGACCAGTGCGGGCAAACCAACTCGTCGAAAGAACATGCTTTGTATGATCCCCGAAAACGCAGATTGTGATGGAGAGAGCTGGCTATTGTGCTACGAATCGGGGCCGTAGCGCAAACCAGCGTTTGGCCGGTGTAGTGTCCTGATATGCCTCGCTTTGGCATACAATCCGGGATGTGGCCAAATCCCTCGTCCCTGTGCTGCCAGTCAACCCCGACCAGCATCGTGTGTCCTTTTTGCAAAGCCAAACCGGGTAAAGGTTGCACGACTACTTCCGACGGATTCGCAGCACTTTATGTTCAGCGAATCAAGGCCGCGGCAAAAAGTGCCGCGCGGAGTTAGGACGCCACCCCTTGGCCGAGCATTTCCGCCGTGCCATACTTTCACGGTATGACGATTGAAGAGTGCCGCCGCTTTTTTGCCGAAGAAATCCGACTGGCTGCGCACATCAAGTCCGCCTGCATTGGTGGAGGCGTTCGCGCGCGTCCCGCGGGAGAGCTTTCTCGGACCGGGCCCTTGGAAGATCGCCTCGGCGGATCTCGGGATGGGCGGGGTCGTTTATACCGAGACTGCGGATGCGGATCCCCGCCACGTCTATCACAACGTGCCCATCGCTCTCGACACAACACGCGACTTGAATAATGGACAGCCCGGCTCGCTTGCGCATTGGATCGACGCCCTGGATATCAAGCCCGGAGAGCGTGTATTTCACCTTGGCTGCGGCGTCGGCTATTTCAGCGCGGTGCTTGCCGAAGTCGTGGGTAAACATGGACAAGTGATCGCCAGCGAAGTCGATGCCGAGTTGGCAGACCGAGCGACCCGAAATCTGGCAGGTTACAGCAGCGTCGAGGTGCACAGCGGGGACGGGGCGGCGCTCGATCCCGGCGAATGCGATGCGATCCTGATTAACGCAGGCGTGACCCATCCTCATCCCCTTTGGCTCGATCGTTTGCGCATGGGAGGAAAAATGATTCTGCCGCTGACCGTGCCGATGGGGCCGACTCTGGGCAAGGGGGTGATGGCGAAAATCACGCGCGAGGCGGAAGGGTTTTCGGCGAAAGTTGTAACCTTCGTTGCGATTTATTCCTGCTCCAGCGTACGCGATCCTCAGATCGAGCCGCTGTTGGGAAAGGCAATGGTTGGGGGAACTCTGATGAAAATTCGTTCGCTGCGGCGCGACTCCCACGAACCTGATGCGACATGCGCCGTCCACGGCCGCGATCTGTGCCTCAGCACAGCAGCGCTGGCGGCTGGTCAAAGCGCTGCGTAAGCCGGTCGTACGCATGCTAGACTCAACTTAGTTTCGTTCATGCGGATTCTCACTCGCTATATCCTGCGCGAGATTACCGGCGCCGCCCTGATCGGCATTGCGGTGTTCACGTTCGTGCTGTTCACCCGCGATCTGGGACGAATTCTGGAATTGGTGGTTCGCAATAGCGCTCCCCTGCCAAGCGTGGCAGAGATTTTCTTCTTCACCGTTCCTGTCGCCCTCACCTACACCATTCCGATGGGTGTGCTGGTGGGCATTTTGATCGGACTTAGCCGTCTGGCCGCCGACAGCGAAATTACCGCCATGCGCGCGAGCGGAATCGGGGTCTGGTCGTTTCTGCGGATCATCTCGATCTTCGTGATCGGCGCATGGATCGTAGCTCTCGCGAACGGAATCTATCTCGCTCCCCTTTCGCAGGCCGCGCTCGGCAAGTTGCAGGATCGTTTGAAAACCTCGCAGGCGTCTTTCGAGATTCAGCCGCGGGTGTTCTACGAAGGATTCCCCAAGCTCGTGCTCTATGTGCAGGACGTGAAGAGCGCGCAGGGAGCGGCCATCTGGAAGGGCGTGTTCATTGCCGATATCAGCACGCCGGGGTCTCCGCGAATCACGCTGGCGCAGCAAGGCATTCTCGTGAGCCAGGGACCCGACACGCTGCATCTGCACTTGACCAACGGATCGACGCACGAGACCGATCCCAAGCAAACCGATCACTACCAGATTTCGACCTTCGACGAGACCGACATTCCCATTCAAATAACCTCGACCGAGAAACAGTCGGACCAGGAACCCGCCCCGATCGCGGAGTTGCCGACATTGCAATTGCCGGTTGCCGCAGCCAAGGTTGACCCCATCACCCGGCGCTGGTACTTCATTGAGCTCTACCGGCGCTTCGCTTTGCCAACGGCGTGCATGGTGCTGGCGCTGGTGGGCATTCCATTGGGACTCTCGTCGAAGAAGGGCGGCAAGTCCTCGGGGTTCGTGCTCACGATCCTGCTGGTGTTTGCCTACTATTCGTTTTCTCTGATCGGAGTCTTCGCTGGCGCGGCAGGGAAAGGTCTCGCCGTTCCTTGGGGTCTGGTTGGCCAACTTGCTGTTTTTCGCAGCGGGTTCATTTCTGCTCTGGCGAGCGGAGCGTAAGCCGTTCGAGGTGGGCTCGTTGCGCTTGCGAAATCCTTTCAAGAGCACGTTGACGGAAGGCGGAGCGCTGTTTCGTTCGCGCTCGGAAGACGCGTTCACCCGGGCCTCGAGCCGTAGACGCGTTTTCAGTGCGCGCTTTCCCATGATCCTGGACGACCTCGTCATCAAGGACTTCCTCGTCTACCTGGTGATGATTTTGGCGACGTTCATAATGTTGTTGCTGGTTTTTACGCTGTTTGAGTTATTGGGAGATATTCTGCGAAACCAGGTGTCTCCGCTGGTGGTTGGGGAATACCTGGTCAACGTCGCGCCTTACTTTCTCTATAACATTGCGCCACTGGGCATCCTACTGGCCGTGTTGATCACGTTCGGGTTGATGCAGCGTTCCAATGAGATCACGGCAATCAAGGCAACGGGCATCAGTATTTATCGCATTATTGTGCCGGTACTGGTGGCGTCGGCGTTGCTGGCACTAGGATTATTCTTCTTCGATCAGTTCTATCTGCCGCACGCCAACAAACGGCAGGACGCCCTGCGTAACGAAATTAAGGGCAAGCCGGCGCAGACCTATCTGAATCCGGATCGCAAATGGATCTTCGGACAGCATTCCAATATTTACTACTACCAGCTGTTTGATTCCGAAAAGAACCAGTTCGGCAGCCTCGCGGTTTTCCAATTCAATCCGGAAACCTTCCAACTCACGCGCCGGATCTATGCCGAGCGCGCACAGTGGGATGACCACCTTGACCGCTGGGTTTGCACTGAGGGCTGGGAGCGGGACCTGCAGGGATCGGCGATTCAAGACTATCGGACCTTCGAGGTGGCCACCTTCCCGGCGCTAAGCGAACCTCCGGCCTACTTCAAGAAGGAAGTGAAGCAATCTTCCGAAATGAACTACGAAGAGTTGCGGCGCTACATACGCGACCTGCAACAGAGCGGATTCGATGTGGTGCGCTTAAGGGTGCAGTTGCAGAAGAAGTTCGCTTATCCCGTCATCACGCTAGTAATGGCCGTGCTCGCAATTCCCTTCTCTCTTTCCGCGGGGAAACGCGGGGCGATTACGGGAGTGGCCGTCGCCGTGGGAGTCGCCGTAGTTTACTGGACCGTTTCGGGGCTGTTTGAGGCCATGGGAAACATCAGCCAGTTGCCACCGATACTGGCCGCGTGGTCTCCCGATCTGATCTTTGCGCTGATCGGCGGCTATCTGATCTTGAAGGTACCCACTTAGGCGCATTTATGCGGTCAATGAACCGCGATGGCTGACGGCTGTCCCGGCGCCGGGAAATCGATTTGAATCGCACCCAGCTGTCCGGTCAAGTAATCCAGGTGATAGACGCTCAATGACGGCGAACCAATATTGGTCGTAAAAACGTAAACCCCGGTGGGATCCATGGCAATACTACTGGGTCCTACGCCGGTAGACACGGCGTTCGGGTTGATGGCAGAGAGTTCTCCGCTTGCGGAGCTGATGAGAAAGCCAGACACCTGGTTTGAACCGTAATCTGCAACATAAAGAAAATCTTCCACAGGATCCGCCACAATCGATTGCGGTCCGGCTCCCGCCGCGATCGTGTATGGGGACTTCGGCGTAGGACTGAGCGTGCCGTCAGAAGCGATCATGAAGCCGCTGATATTGTTCGATCCGAAATTGGTGACATAAAGGTAGCCCTTCCTATTGATCGCTACTCCGGCAGGAGTGGTTCCCCCGGTCAGGTAGCTTCCGACTTTGGTCAGCGCCCCGGTGGTGGAATCGAAGGAGTATTGCGTGACTTCTCCCTGCAACAAGGGCAAGGCCCCCACGCTGTTCGCTACATAGAGGAAGTTGGCGGTCGAAGAAACCGCCAAGGCGGTTGCAAAATCGTCGGTGGGAGTTGTGCTGGCCAGGCTCAGCGTGGCGCCGGAGATCGTATACACCGAAATGCTGCTGGTACCGCTGATGCCGCCTACACCCTCGTTGGCGACGAACATAAACTTGCCACTGGCATCGATGGCCAACGCAATGGGGCCTGGGCCTCCCGCAGCCACGTTCGAGCCAGACGACGACAGCGATCCGTCGCCGTTCACGGTATAGGTCGCGATGCTGTCGGTTCCACTGGGAGGAACACCCCGGTTGATCACAAAGGCGGACTTGCCATCGGGCGTGAATTTGATCGCCACGGGCATGGTGTTCGGCCCGGTAGTGATCTCATTCCCCACCTGGGTCAATCGTCCATTACCCAGGTTCACCTGGTAGGACAGCACCGACATGTCGCCCTGGCTGGTGAAAATCATGTCTGCAATCGTCGTCGACGAAGTGATGTTACTGCTGCTGCAAGCGATCAGAATCCCCAGCGACATCAGAATCAAAACACCCATCAACCAACGAAACTTCATCGGCATTGTTCTCCCTGTTCCTTCTCCGGGCCGCAGAAGCCCCGAGACCCCCAAAAAAGCCAGCTAGAGGCTGTAAAGTGTACTCATTTGTGTATCAGGAATAGCCGACAAGAGCAAACTGCCGGACATGGTTACCAAGCCAGCTAAAGCCTCGCCACCTTAAAGTGAGATGCAAAAAGCTGCACCGGTCACTGGTAAAATCTCATCTAGAACTTCAACATGCTGCTGAAAAGCCTGCGACCTCTATTTCCGTACCTTAAGAAGTACCGCTGGAGCTACGTGGCGGGCAGTTTCTGCATCCTGTTGCACAATGGCATTTGGCTTCTATTCGCGCAGGTTCTCAAACTTGCCATTGACGGTCTGCACGGCAGCATCACCCGAGAAAAGCTGCTGATCTATACCCTGCTGCTGCTGGCGGTGGCGGGAACGAAGGCGATCTTCCAGTTTCTGACCCGCTGGATCGTCATCGGCGTCTCACGCGAGATCGAGTTTGATCTACGCAACGACCTCTTCCGGCACCTCGAAAGCCTCTCGTATTCCTTCTATCAGCGCACGCGCACCGGCGACATTATGGCCAAGGCGACCAACGATTTGAGCGCGGTGCGTCAGTTGCTCGGTCCGGCCATCATGTACTCGGCGAATACGATCGTGTTCACCGCGGGGGCGCTGGCTTTCATGCTGTCGATCAGCCCCCACCTGACGTTGTACGCCTTCCTGCCTTTGCCAATTGTCAGTATCACGGTGCAGTACTTCGGAAGGAAGATTCACGAGCGATTCGAGCGCATCCAGGCGATGTTCTCCGATATCTCGGCGCGCGCCCAGGAAAACTTCTCCGGTGCCCGCGTGATTCGCGCCTATGTTCAAGAGGGTGCCGAGATTGAGTCCTTTGAGCAGTCGAACCGGGAATACATCAGACGGAGCCTGAAACTTGTCCGCCTGATGGGCATGTTGTGGCCGACGCTGGAAACCTTGCTGGGGCTCGCCATCGTACTGGTGCTCTGGTTGGGCGGCCGCGAAGTGCTGCACGGCCGGATGACCATCGGTTCCTTTGTTGCCTTCAATACCTACATGGTGCAATTGACCTGGCCGGTCATTGCTCTCGGGTTTGTCATCAATCTTTTTCAACGCGGTACGGCCTCGATGCTGCGCATCAATGAGATCCTGACCGAGAAACCGGAAATTCAAGATAGTCCCGAAGCCATGGCGGTGGCGAGCAATGGCGATGGCGCCCCGGCAATTCAGGGCGAAATCGAATTCCGCAATTTGAATTTCTCTTACGGAGACAAGCAGGTGCTGCACGACGTCAACCTGCAGATCCCTTCGGGAAGCAGTCTCGCGATCGTAGGTCCCACCGGTTCAGGGAAAACGACACTGGTGGATTTAATCCCGCGGATTTACGATGCTGCGCCGGGAAGTGTTTTGATCGACGGCAAACCAATCCGCCAATATCCGTTGGCGACCTTGCGCGAGAGTATCGGCTTCGTGCCCCAAGAAACATTTCTGTTCAGCGAAACGGTGCGCGAAAACATTGCCTTTGGCGTAGAGAACGCCACTGACCAGCAGATTAAGGCGGCCGCGGCCGCCGCGAATATCGCAGCGGACATCGAGGGCTTTCCCGACCAATACCAGACGATGGTGGGAGAGCGCGGGATCACGCTTTCCGGTGGACAAAAGCAGCGCACCGCGATTGCCCGCGCGCTCATTCGCAATCCCCGTATTTTGATTCTTGACGATGCGCTTTCGAGCGTGGATACGCAGACAGAAGACCGCATCCTGAACCACCTGCGCGAAGTCATGCAGGGCCGGACCACGTTGTTCATTTCCCATCGCGTTTCCACCGTCCGCAACGCCGACCGCATCGCCGTGCTGCACGGAGGAAAGATTGTGGAGTTGGGAACGCATGACGAACTGCTCGCTCTGAACGGATACTACAGCGATCTCTACAACAAGCAGTTGCTGGAAGAGGAATTGGCCGAAGTCTGAACCGCTGCGCACGACTTGCCTGCAATTCGCTGGTGTCCGTTACAATCCCTTGTTACCTGCTCACGGAATCCTTTATGAAACTTGCTCAGATCGCCTCTGCTCTTGCTGCGCGCCTGGAGAATGGCTCGCCTGATACGGAAATCACCGGCGTTGCCGGGATTGAAGAAGCTGGCGCGGGCCAGCTGACGTTCGTGGCAAACCCGAAATATGCGGCCGCCGCCAAGACGACCAAAGCTGCGGCAGTGATCGTGAGCGATGAATTCCCTGCCATCGCCACTGCGACTTTGCGCAACAAGAATCCGTATCTGGCCTTCGCACGAGCGATTGAACTGTTCTACCAGCCGCCGAAGTATGCGCCCGGCGTGCACCCGACCGCGGTTGTGAATCCTACGGCGAAGATTGGCAAGAACGCGCACATCGGCGCATATGCGGTGATTGCCGAAGGCGTGACGATCGGAGACAACGCCGTTCTTTTGCCGCACGTGGTGATCTATCGTGGGGTGACCATCGGTGACAACTTCTTCGCCCATGCGCATGCGATCGTGCGAGAGGATTGCCGCCTGGGACACGACGTCGTGCTGCAGAACGGCGTGGTCATCGGCTGCGACGGTTTCGGATTTGCCAAAGATGATGCCGGACATTGGTACAAGATTCTGCAGTCGGGTCCGACGATCCTGGGCGATAACGTAGAGGTACAGGCCAATAGCACTATCGACCGGGCCAGCGTAGGCGAAACGCAGATCGCATCCGGCGTGAAAATCGACAACCTGGTGCAGGTAGGACACGGGTCACGCGTGGGAGAAGACACTCTGCTGTGTGCGCAGGTAGGACTCGCGGGGTCGACCGAGATCGGCAAGAACGCGATTCTCGCCGGGCAAGTCGGAGTGGCCGGTCACTGTCACGTAGGGGACAACGTGATTATTACGGCGCAGAGCGGGACGCACGGCGACATTCCCGCGGGATCGATGATCAGCGGCTCTCCGGCGTTCGACCACAAGCAGTGGCTGCGGGCGACAGCGGCATTCACCAGGCTTCCCGAGATCGCCAAGGCGGTGCGCACTAAGAGCAGCAAGGGCTAGGCGCTGCAAAGCTGCCTCAACCGTGGACTCATGATCAGCTGGCTTTAACGGCTGGTGGAGTTTCCTGGTATTCCGCGGGCAAGCCGCTGTCGATCACGCGGCGGACTTTTTCCATCAGGCATTCGCGGCTACCGAAGTCCTGGGGCTCAATGGCGTCATGAAAGATGACCGTGACGTCTCCGGGCTTGATGGAGAAGCGGCCCTTCGGCATCACATAATGTGTGCCTACAATGGTCACCGGAACGATCGCCACGCCGGTTTCTTCCGCGAGGTAAAACGGTCCCTTCTTAAAGGCCAGCAGCTTGCCGTCGAACGAGCGTTTGCCTTCGACATAGATGGTCATATTGACGCCGCTGCGGATGACTTCGGAGGCGGCACGCACGGCGGCGATGCCGGCGTCGCGGTTGCCGCGATCGACCGGAACCAGCGATCCGAACTTCATAAGCTTCCCCAGCAGGGGATAAGTAAACAGTTCTTTCTTCGCCATAATGGAAGTGCGCTTCGGAATCAGGGGCATCAGTAGCGGGGGGTCGATGTTCGAGGTGTGGTTCGACATAAAGAGGTAAGTACGGTGAGGGTCGAGCTTTTCAAGCCCTACAGCGGTCACACGCACCCCGGCCAAGCGGACTGCATTCCAGGCTCCCCACATCGAGACGCGGTAAAGGACATTGATGTTGCCAACCAGGAACGTCCAGGGAAACAGAAAAATCGCCGCGATGGGCAGAAGGATCGCCCACAACATCAGCATGGCGATGGTGCGGATCAAGGTTGGGCCTCTCCTTCGGACACGCCCCTTAACCAGGCGGCGCGCCGAGCCTTTTGTTGCACCGTGACATTCTCCAAGTCTTGCAGCCGAAACTCAACCTGCTCGCGGCTGGCCAGCTTCCAGTGTACGTCGTGATCGGCGCGATGGTTGCGAACGCGCAGGCGGATGGTGTCCCCGGGGCGCAGTTGCGCCAGTTCGTAACCGAAATCGCCGCCGACGGCGCGCCCGTTAAGCTGGAGAATCGAATCGCCCACGATAAGGCCGGCGCGCTCGGCTTCACCACCGGGAGGAAGACTCGTAACCACCGGGGGAGATCCAAAAGGCCGGTTGCTGGTAAATCCGGGATCGGCCGTCGTGCTCTTCACCTGCGACAACTGCAGGCCTACGGTCTTGAAGAATTCGTCCCAGGGAATCTCGTCTGTGCCGGCTACGAACTTCTCGAAGAACGATTTCAGATCGGCATGGCTGACTCTCTGTGCGGCTTGCCGAACGCCCTCGGTGTCGGCGAAGAACTTGCCTTGCTTGGCGTCCTGATTCATGGCGAGGAACAAATCGCGCAGGGAGGACGAGCCGTGGCTCGCTTCGCGCATGGCGAGGTCGAGCATCACGCCTAGGAGTTCACCCTTGTTGTAGTAAGAAATGCTGCGCCGCGGCTCTCGGTAGTAGGAATATTTTTCCAGCCATGCATTCAGACTTGAGGCCTCCGCGGATTGCGTGAGATGGGCGGGACGGCGCTCGAATGACTCAATATCGTTCGCGAGTTGGCGCAAATAGTTGGGTTCGTCAATCAGGCCCGCGCGCAGCAGGGCGATGTCCTCCACGGTGTTGGTAACGCCCTCGCTGAACCACAGGGCATCCGAATAGTTTTCTTTCGTGTAGTCGACGGGTTCGAGCGACTGCGGACGAATGCGCTTCACGTTCCACAGATGGAAGAATTCGTGGGCGGTGACGTCGGTAAAGCTTTCGGGATTGTCGGCCAAGACTTGCGCATTCAAATCGATCGCAGTGGAGTAGGCATGTTCCATGCCACCTCCGCCGGGCTCTTTCGGGAAGTGATAGATGAAAGTGTAGCTGTCGAAGGGGCGGTCGTTCATCCAATCGGTCTCGGCCTTAACGATGCGATGCACAACCGGAGCCAGTTTCTGCATGTCGTAATCGGTGGCATCGGCATCAACGATGATGCGGTAGTGGCCTCCGCCTTCGTCGAAATCAACTTCCTGGAACTCTCCGATTTCTACCGGAGAATCGACCAGCCGATCATAGTTGTCGGCACTGTAGATGTTCTCGGAAGCCGCGAGCGAGGTGGCAATGCGCCATCCCGCGGGCAAGCCGTAAAAGCTGAGCTTTACGGGCGCCGCGCGATTCTCTACGGGATACATCAGGGTCTCCGCCAGATTGAAGAAGGCGTGACGCTCGTTCAACTGGGCCCCGTACGGACCGGATAGATCAGCGTAAATCTCATACTCCACTTCCGTGCCGCCGTCCGCGTCGCTTACTTCCCACAGGCTTTTATTCAGCGCGCGAACCTTCAGCGGTTGACCCGCAAAGTTCTTGGCGCGCACCCAGTTCACATACTGCGAGAAATCGCGGACCTGGTAAAGCGCGTTCCAGACAGGCATTTGCAACTGCCGGATGGGTGCGCCGGGCGGAAGGATGATCTGAACATGCACTAAATGTTCGGCGGGATTGGTGAGCGTAAGCCGATAAGTGACAACCCCGGGCTCAGCGTGGCCATACCGGACGGCGAGGGAGAAGAACAGCGCGAGAACCAGTGCCCGTTTTCGCGAGATCACGCTTTGGCCGAGGCCTCCGCCGGACTGCCGTGCGAGGCGCTTCCACTCAGAGCGCGAAGCCGTTGCGGAAGCTTCTCGTAGATGCCGCCGAAGCCTCCGTTAGAAAGGATCGCAACCACGTCGCCGAAGCGCATTTCGGGAGCCACCAGTTGGACGATTCCGTCGACTTCGGGGACGATGCGGGCGCGGTGTCCGTGCTTCTGAATTTGCGCCGCAACTGCAGCCAGATCGAGGCGCTCGGCCTCTGGGATCGATTCCGACTTGAAGACATTGGCGATGACAACCTCATCCGCCAGAGCCAAGCTGTTGGCCAAGTCGTTTTGCAGAACGTTGCGGCGCATGGTATTGGAACGCGGTTCAAGGATGGCCCAGAGACGCGCCCCGGGATAGCGCGAGCGCAGCGCGGTTAACGTTCCCGCGATTGCGGTGGGGTGATGCGCGAAGTCGTCGATGATGGTAATGCCGTTCACCTCGGCGCGAACTTCCAGGCGGCGTTTTACGCTTTTGAAAGTTTTGAGCGCGGCGGCAATCTCTTCTTTCGAGATGCCATAGCTGAAAGCGAGGGCAGCCGCGGCGGTTGCATTCCAAACGTTGTATTCGCCGCCGAGAGGAAATTCGAAGTCGGCCCATGGCTCGCCTTCTTTCCAGACGGACCAGGTGGTGCGCGAGGGCTCCAGGCGCAGGTTGGTGACGCGCCATGTGGCCTTGGCCGACGCGCCGTAGCGCTCCACCGGAGAGAACGCCTTCGCAATGCATTTTTCAAGGCTTTCGCCGGTGTCGAAGGCGATCAGTTTTCCCCGCCGCGGAATCAGGTTCACCAGACGTTTGAATGCGGTCTCAACAGCGTCGAGATCTTTGTAGATATCGGCGTGATCGAACTCCACCGAAGTGAGGATTACGCTGTCGGGAAAGTAGTGCAGAAATTTCGGTCCCTTGTCGAAGAAAGCCGTGTCGTATTCATCACCTTCGACGATGAAGTACTTCCCTTGCCCGACGCGGAAGCTGCTGCCGAAATTTTCTGCGATGCCACCAATGAGAAAGGACGGTTGCTGGCCGGCAGTGTGAAAGATCCACGACAGCATTGAAGTGGTGGTCGTCTTGCCGTGAGTGCCCGCGACCACCAGCACCTCTTTGCCTTTGAGAAACTCGTCATGCAGGATTTGCGGCAGCGAGCAGAAAGGGATGCGCTCGTCGAGTACATGCTCCAGTTCCACGTTGCCGCGCGAGATCGCGTTGCCGACGACCACCAGATCGGGCCGAGGCTCGAGATTCTTTGCCGCGAAGGGTTGGGAGACGGGAATTCCCAGCGAGGCCAGGAACTCCGACATGGGCGGATAGGCAGCGGCGTCGGATCCGGTAACGCGGTGGCCGCGCTGATTCAACATGCCGGCTAGCGAGGCCATCGCGGTCCCGCAAATGCCGATCAGGTGAATGTGTTTCTTCTCAGTCATATCAGACTTTCATGGACCGCGAAACAGCAGGCGCAAGCGCCGTGGCGGACTCTAATATCCTGATCTGGACGTCCTGCCCGCTCACCGCGAAGGAGGCCCGCACTCCAATCGGCAGAGTTACGTTCTGACGCGAAACGTGACCCGAACGCAATCCGTAAGCGACGGGAATTCCCAGGTCCCCAACGATTCGCAAGATAATTTCTTCCAGCGTGTAACCCTGGTCTTTATGCTGGAAGCAGTCGAGCATCTCGCCAAAGACGAGGCCGCGGACTCCCGCCAGTTTTCCCGCCAGCTTCAATTGCATGAGCATGCGATCGACCTGATAGGGCTTCGCCGCGATATCTTCGATGAAGAGAATGGTGCCGTCTGTGTGAATCTCAAACGGAGTGCCCAGCGATTCAACCAGCATCGAAAGGCAGCCACCGTAGAGAACGCCTTCCGCAGCGCCGCATGCCAGGGCCTTCACACCTGAGTCCGGACCGAGGTTTAATGCCCACGACGAATCCCCAGAAACCGCGGAATTCCACGAGGCGAGGTCGACACCGTCGGGGAGAGAAAAGTCTTTCGTAACCATCGGTCCGTGAAAGGTCACCAGACCCGTGGTGTCGGCGAAATAGGTCAACAAGGTCGTGATGTCGCTGTAGCCGACAAATATCTTGGGATTGGCCCTGATCTTTTGCACGTCGAGTTTCTCGAGCAAGTAGTTCGCACCGTAGCCGCCCCGAGCACAGAGAATGGCATGCACGTCATCACGAACAAACATCTCTTCGAGTTCTCGGATGCGGCGCTCGACCGAACCGGCAAAGTAGAGTTCGCGATCGAGAATCGCATCGAAATAAAACGGCTTATATCCCAGACGTTCGAGGACGACGCATCCTGCTTCGAGGAATTCGCGCTTGATGTTGCTGGCGGGGGCAATGATGCCGATAGTGTCTCCCGGCCGCAGGGCGGGAGGCTTGACGCGCGGTACTGGCGAAGGGGAAGGCATCTGCTTGAAATGTTAAATGAAAAACTCTCCCCGGCAGACCAACTGCGCCGGACCACGGAGAAAGACTTCCCGCTCCCAACGTACGAGTTGCGCACCGCCCGGGGCGTTCACTCGGACCGGAGATTCCGCGCGTCCGGTTGCAATGGCAGCCGCCGCCGAGGCGCATGAACCGGTGCCGGAGGACTGCGTTTCGCCCACCCCACGCTCAAAGAGGCGAATCGATATTTCCCTTCTACTGCAGATATTTACGATCTCAACATTAACGCCATGCTTAAAGCTGGCATCGCGTGCGATTTCTGCTGCCTGGACCTGCCAGTTCGGCGCGAAATCTTTCACAAAAACCACATAGTGAGGGTTGCCCAGGGAAACCGGCACGCCTCGCACAGTTCCGGTTGCGAGTTTGACCGAGTATTCCTCGCCAACCTGAGGCTCGCCCATCGCGGTCTCGAACTCGTAGGTTGAGTTTTGGTGGGCGGTGAGAGTGCAGGTCTTGAGGCCCGCGCCCGTTCGGATGACGATCCGCTCTTTCGCTTGTTCAGAGCATAGATAGGCCGCGACACAGCGCGTTCCGTTCCCTGAAATTTCCGCCTCCGATCCGTCGGCGTTGAGCAGGGTTGCTCTCACATCGGCGTCCGGTGCAGGGGACAACCATTCCACGCCGTCGGCACCCACTCCGCGGTGGCGGTCACAAATTTTGCGTGTGAAATCGGCAAGATCAAGAGGAGCGTAACTTCCGTCGATCATCAAAAAATCGTTGCCGCAGGCGTGTGCTTTCACGAAGGGCATGATGTTAGCCGGGGAACTCACTCCCACTGCGCCCTTCCAAGCGAAACAGCCTTGGCGAAGACAGGCGACTGTTTCAGGGCCTGCAGCAGTTGTTCGTGTTGGCGGCGATTCCCTTCCAGATCAAATTGCAGGCGGACGTGTTGCCTGGTGGTCGCAACTTGGACGTTTTGCATCATCGAGTGAATCGGTTCGAGCAGGCGATTGATCTCGTCGTTGACTGTCTCCGCTGTGGAACCGATGACTTCGTAGGTGTGGAGCTCAATCTTCAGATTCCACCACTCTTCCATCCTGCCGAGCGCGAAGAGGCAGACGAGAATCAGTCCAGTGGCAAAAATGGCGGTGAGGTAGAGTCCGCCGCCGGCAGCCATGCCCACGGAGGCGACCACAAACAGAGTTGCGGCCGAGGTGATCCCGGTGACCAGGTCGCCGCGATAGTGAAGGATGGATCCAGCGCCGATGAACCCGATGCCCGGAATGATCTGGGCGGCGATGCGAGTGTGATCTCCAAGATGCTCGAGCGCCAACTGGTCGGACATGATGGTGAACATGGCGGCGCCGAAGCAGATAAACAGATTGGTGCGCAGGCCCGCAGGCCGATGCTTGATTTCACGTTCCAGCCCGATAATTCCGCCAAGAATGGCCGCAAGAATCAGGCGTGCAATGCTCGATCCCAGGACCGAGGACAAGATGTCACGAAATATGTGCTGCATCTCGGGCATGGAAGGTTGGGTGGATTTTAACACCGGAAAACCGCGCCGCTGATGGCTTCCAGCTTGCACAGTTAACGCAGGAGATTACCGTTGGACGGGATTGGTGAGATAGATCGTCGCCGACGCTTGTCCGTAGGCGTGCAGGACCTCGATGGTAAAGAGCTTGTGGTTTTTCATGGCTTGTTCAACCGGATCCCCCTCAAAGGCAACCACGAAATCGGCGTACTTCGCGGGATCGGCAAGAGCCTTCTCCCAAAGGCCGTTAGGGTCTGAGGGACGTTTCCACGGCAGGTGATTGTCTTCATTGATCGTACGCTTCAGAGGAATTCCCGCCTGCTCAAGGGCGGCCACGTGGTTTCCCAGATACATCAGGATCGTGGAGTCGGGCGGCAGTTGCTTCAGCACATCGGCGACCTGGGTTTCGAGAGCGATGCGGGTGCGGGAATTGATCCAGGCTTCCCGGAAACACACAGGTTGTGACCGCCAGACGGCGGAATAACTCCCGGCGGCAAGAGCCACGACGACTACGGCTATGACCAGTTTTCCCAGCGCATTGCGAGCGAAGCGGCTACCGAAATAGACGGCGAGAGCGAGAAATCCTGCAAACGCCGGCAAGAGTTCGATTCCGTAACGAACATTGTAATAAGAAAACGGCCACCAGGCCGGAACGTACACCGGCACGCTTCCGTAAGCCACCGAGAGCGCGTAGAACGGCAAAGGGGCCCACAAGAGAATCAGTGGCCAAAGCCGGCGATCGAGCAAAATCATTAGCGTGCCCACCAGGGCGAGCACCAACCACGCTTTCTGCCAATAACTTTCCACCAGGTTCGTTTCGGCCGCTTTCATAAAGTACGTAGCCGCAACGGCCAGATTTTTCGTTCCGGGATGAACCTCGCTACCCTTTTGTTCGATTGCCTGCGCCGAATAGGGGCCGTTGGCAAACTCCAGGGGATTGCGATAGATAACGGCGTTATACAGAAACCATAGAATCGGCGCAGCCGCCGCGACGAGAACGAACCTCCGGACCACCGATCGCGTATTTCCCCGACGCAATCCTTCGCTCAAAACGACCGACAAGGCGGCAATCATTATCAAGGCGGCGAGGAACCACCCGTCGTAGCGGGTCAGGCAAGCTCCGGCCAGACAGAACCCGCATTTCAGAAGCGATGACGAGGCCTTGTTTTCTTCTCGCGGCGCCGGGAATGCGGTCTGCTGTGCGAATTCCGTGAAGTAAACCAGCACCCACACGAACAGGGCAAGATACAGCGCCTCGGTCATGCCCGTAGACTGCAGATACAAAAGGTTCGGATTGGCCGCATAGATACCGGCTGCAATCCAGGCCGCGATTCTGGAACTCGAATCGGGAGGCAAATTGAAACTGGTGGCGCTGCGCACCAGGCGGAAGATTCCGACGACACCCAGGACATACGCCACCATCGAGGGCACCGATCCTCCCGCGCCGGTTTGCCATGACTGATTGGAGACGATGAATGGAATCATCAGCAGATGCGGCAGAGGCAGCCACACCGTGCCTAGTTGCAGGGGACCTGGAGTACGGGAATCGAAAACGCGGCGGGCGATGTTGATGTGCGCCACGGCATCGCCGTAGAGCAGCACTTGCGCGTGACGGAGGTAGTAGAGGAATGCCGTCATCGAGGCGCAGGTCGCCAGCAACGCTAGCAGCGAAATGTCGGAGTCGCGCGGACTGGCGGGCGCTTTCATCCCAGGTGCGTCAATTCACGGAACAGTTGAAAGCGAGCTTCGATCTCATCTTTGCTAAGCGACTGCAAGCGTTCGGTGCCAAAGCGCTCGACCGCGAACGATCCCATGACGCCACCGTAGAAGAGGGCGCGCTTCACGACCTCGCGGTTGATTTCTCCTTGCGACGCGATGTAGCCCATGAAGCCCCCAGCGAAGGAATCTCCCGCTCCCGTAGGGTCCTTGACTTCTTCGATGGGCAATGCAGGGGCACGAAATGGGTGGCTACCTACGCCAAACGCGCCTTCGCGGAAAAAGATGGTCGCACCGTACTCACCGTGCTTGATCACCAGGGCTTTGGGTCCCAAGGAAAGAACCTTGCGCGCGGCCTTTGGCAAGCTGGTTTCCCCGGCCAACATTTTGGCCTCACCGTCGTTGATGAGAAGGATGTCGACGAGCCGCAGTGTGTCGACCAGTTCCTTCCTGGTGCCCTGAATCCAGAAATTCATGGTGTCGCCGCCGGTCAGGCGCACCCTATCCATCTCAAGGCGGACCGCCGCCTGCAGGCTGGGGTGAATATTTCCGAGGAAAAGAAACTGCGAGTCCATGAATTCCGCGGGAATGCGCGGCTGGAACTTTTCGAAGACGTTCAGTTCAGTGAAGTCAGTCTTGGCTTCGTTAAGATTTTCCAGATACTGTCCGCCCCAGCGGAAGGTCTTGCCCTGGGCGTGATCGATGCCGCGAGTATCGATTTTGCGCTTCTTCAATACGTTTTCGTGCTCGGGGGTGAAGTCTTCTCCCACGACGGCGACCACGCGCACATCGGTAAAGTAGCTGGCGGAGAGCGAGAAATAGGTCGCAGAGCCACCGAGAACATTGTCGACGCGACCGGACGGCGTCGCGATGGAATCGAATGCGATGGAACCAACGGCAAGAATGCTCATGATTTAGTGTTTGTTATCCAGGTATTTGTCGAGAATGAGACTAAGCTTCTGACGCGTGGCCACCGGGATTTTGTCGCGGTCGGTCAAAATCGCGTGAGCCAAAGCGGAACCGCACTTACAGCCGCGTGCAGCGGGCATGGCCGCGACCGTCTCGCGCACCACTTTCGCGGCGTTCTCCGCGTTTTTTACCAGCACGGCCACAATCTGATCGACGGTGACGTGGTCATGATCGGGATGCCAGCAGTCATAATCGGTGACCATGGCGACGGTCACGTAACAAATCTCTGCCTCGCGGGCGAGTTTGGCTTCCTGCAGGTTGGTCATGCCGATCACGTCGGCGCCCCAGCTGCGGTAGACATTCGACTCGGCCCTGGTCGAGAACTGTGGACCCTCCATGCAGACGTAGGTGCCGCCGTGTTTGCTCCTGACACTGACCTTCCTGCAGGCCGCTTCGACTCCTTTTGCCAGTTCAGGGCAAATTGGATCGCCGAAGCCGATATGCGCGACGATTCCATCGCCGAAGAAAGTGTCGACCCGATGACGGGTGCGGTCAAAAAACTGGTCGGGGATGACGAAATCCAGAGGCTTGTGCTCTTCCTTCAGAGATCCCACCGCGGAAACGGAGACGATGCGTCCCACGCCAAGCTGCTTGAATCCGTAGATGTTGGCTCGGAAATTCAATTCACTGGGAAGCAGGCGATGGCCCCGCCCATGACGCGCAAGGAAAGCGACTTTGCGGCCCTCAAGCGTACCCAAAACGTAGGGATCCGAAGGATCACCAAACGGAGTTTTCTGAGCGACTTCCCTGACATCGGTCAGGCCGGGCATGTGATACAGGCCGCTGCCACCGATGATGCCAATTTCTGCTTGCGACAAATGTCCCCCAGCGCGGTTAGAAGGTCGAGATCAAACCCTCGATTATACAAGAGAGAAACACGCTGGATGGTTCCCCCGCCACTTCACCCGTTACAATCTTGACCATGAGACACGTCGTCGCGTCGTTGATTCCCTGCTTCATGGCTGCTCTGGCCCTGGCGCAAACGGCTCCCACATCGGCTACCGTTCCGATCACTCTCGATCACAACCGCATCATCATCGACGTGCGCTTTCCCATGCCGGACGGCAGCAAGAAGCGGGTGCGGGCATGGGTGGACAATGGCAATCCGGAGATGTTTATCACCGCGGACCTGGCGAAAACTTTGTCTTTGCCAGCTACCTCTCGCAAAGATGGCGACATGAACGTTTCTGGGGTGCAACCGCCCACCGAGATCATTGTGGGGGGCTTGAGCGTACATCCCTTCGACTTGAAGTTAGCGCGAATGGTCACTGGCGGCGACAGTATCGCCCCCGGTATGAGTCCAGAGATCAGCTTGCCTTCGACGGTGTTGCGTCATTACGACGTCGTCGTAGATTACTTGAATCGGGAACTCACGATCGGCCAGTTGGGAACTGTGCATTTTGAAGGCGACAGCGCGAAGGCGACGGTGAATCCTGAGACTGGTGTGATTGCAATCGCAGCCACGGTGGGTGGGGATAAGCAAAGCCTGGCACTTGATCTGGGAGCATCATGGAGCGCGCTGTCAAGCGACACATTCACGAAACTTGGGAAAGCCAATCCCTCGTGGCCGCGGATGAGCGGGGCAGTCGGACCGGCGAACATGTTGGGATCGGAGCGAGAAACGTCTGAGGAACTATTGCGGATTCCGTCTCTCGAGTTCGGACCTCTGACGCTAACCGCAGTTGGTATTTCATCTGTGCCAGAGGCATCAATTACAAAAGCTAATCTACGCGACGGCGTTCGAACCAACGGGTTCGTCGGAGCGAATGCCCTGCTCAATTATCGGGTAGGTCTGGATTATGCTCACAGCGCGGTGTACTTCAAGCAAACTTCGAAGCATCTTTCGTCTGACATGGACGTCGTAGGCTTGGTGCTCCGCCCCGAGACAGATGGGCGCTACACAGTAGCCGGCGTCGCGGAAGTAAACGGTATTTCATCGGTGCCCGAGGCGAAGGCAGGCGATGTCTTGGTTTCGATCGACGGCACGCCCCCCACGGGAGGCACGATGGGACAGACGTGGTCGTTGCTGGGAGGGATCCCGGGAGACACGCGTACGCTGGTGCTAGAGCGGGCAGGAAAACAGTTCACCGTGCAAGCGAAGGTGTACCGTTTTCTAAGCGCTGAGCCGGCAAAACTGTAGGAACTTCTCAGTTGACAGCCGGTATCTTGAAGACGTCTTGCTCCAGCAATTTGGTGCTAGCGTCGTCGAAACTTTCGCTGGCGAATACGATGTCACCCTGCACTTCGATCTCGACGTTCCCCTCTTCCGTCGTCCACACGTGCCTGCCGGTCATTGCGCCTGACTCTTGGGGATCGATCCCTGGTTTGTCAGCATCCGTACCAGCCTCGCGTACCTGCTTATAACGCTTCGATAACGCCTTCGCGTAGATAGTTGCGAACTCAGACGCCTTCTGCGGGCTTGACCAACGCGAGACATACAGCAATCCCAACGGACTCGCGGGATCGCCTTTGGGCCGCGCGGCATAGTAGTAGCCTCCACGCCACTCGGGATACAGCCCGTGCGAGACGTCCTCACCAGCGTACTGATCGATCAGGACGGCAACATCGAATTCCCCCATCGCTCCGACATCGAAACGATCGTAATTGGCCAGATCTTTCTTGAAGTCCGGCAGCGGCATCGGCGGGATTTGTTCGCCGGCCAGGTAGGTTTGCGGTTCCATGATCTGGCGGGTGTTGTGCGGAGGATTGATGAGCGTCAGATAGAACGCCCGGGTCTTGCCGCCTTTGACCAGCAGCGCGGCCTCGAAATCGAGCCCGTAGCGATAGGGGAAAGTAAGCGCCTCTTTTAGAAAAATGGGCGCGTTGTGGAATTGCACTGAATCAGGAGTGCCGGTCAACATTCCCTGCTTCAATGCCTCGACCACTTGCGGTGAGTCTTTCACCGTCTGCCCGGCGGGAGCGAGCATGTAGTCCACCAGCGTAGCCATTGCCTGCCCTTCGATCACCGCCTGGCGCGCCGTGGTGGTCTCGTCACGTTCGATATCGTCGCTGGTGATCTCTTTCTTCGTGTCAAGGTCAACATCTCCTTCCTTCATCCATTTTTCCAGGCCGAAGGACTGGTCTTGCAGCGCGTGCGTGAGTTCGTGGGCCATGACCGGTTTTTGCTGCTCGATTCCTACCCAATCGAGCAGGTTCACAGTCTTCGTTTTGGGATCGTAGTATCCGGCAACCTGCTCTTTCAGAAGCGCCACCAGAAACGTCTGCAGGTCGAAATCACGCGGGAGCAGTCCAAATTTCTTCAACACTAGCTGCGAGCGACTCAGGCGCTGCGCGTCCTTGTCTTCCGCCATATTCTTCTGCAGATAGGCTTCGACCTCGTTGCGGCTGGTCAGGCGGCGCTTCACTTCTTTCTTGATAGGAAGGCCGGTGTCATCGCTGGCAAACTTCAGGATTTCGTCGACTTGCTGAAAGAGCTCCTCCGCCTCTTTAGCAGAAATCCTGGTCTCCGGGTATGCCTGGGGCGCGGGCGGCTTGGCATCGCTGGACGCAGTTTGTGACGTGGAGGGGGGAGGCGGCGGTTGCTGAGCGACGGTCTTGCGGGCACAGCCGAGAGTCACCCCAAGCAGAGCAACGACCCAAATCAGGGTGAGCGAACTGCCGACTTTTCGATAGAATTTCTTGAACTCTGTCATTGGGCTATTTATGCCAGACACCGATCCCCGCGAGACTGCCGCTGAGTTTTTTCGCAGGGCCTATGAACTGCAAATGGCCGGCGACTACCAGCAGGCGATCGACTTCTATACCAAGTCGATCGAGGTCTTCCCCACTGCGGAGGCGTACACCTTTCGCGGCTGGACATACTCCTTCCTCGGCGACTACGCGCGCGCTATCGCCGAATGCCGCGAAGCCATCAAAGTTGATCCTGAGTTTGGCAATCCTTACAACGATATCGGGGCTTACCTGATTGAACAAGGAAAATGGGATGAAGCCATTCCCTGGTTCGAAAAGGCCGTGGAAGCCAAGCGATATGAGGCTCGCTGCTATCCCTATTTCAACCTGGGAAGGGTCTACGAGCACAAACACGAGTGGACAAGGGCGAAGCAATGTTATGCGCAGGCCTACGCGCTCGATAAGAGATATACGGCGGCGCTTGCCGGGATCAGAAGGCTGCGGGCTACGTTTAACTAGCTTCCTTGCGAAAGTGTCGCTAAAAAGCTTCTAAGCGCAGAGGTCGCAAAGAAATGCCGCAAAGGTCGCGGAGAAACCTTTTTACGTAGCGACCTTGTTCGCTACCCACTCGCCGGCCTCGCGCGTCCCCAACGCGCCGCCGATGTCTTGTGTGGTCCTCTTCTCGCGCACGGCTGCCAGCACCGCCGATTCAATTTTTCCGGCTTCGGCATTCAATCCGAGGTGATCCAGCATCATTGCCGCAGTAAGGATCGCCCCAAAGGGATTGGCGAGGTTCTTGCCCGCTATCGGCGGAGCCGAGCCATGGACCGGCTCGAACATGGACGTCTTTCCCGGGTGAATATTTCCGCTGGCGGCCATCCCCAACCCTCCTTGCAAACCGGCGGCGAGGTCGGTAATGATGTCCCCAAACATATTGTTGGTCACGATCACGTCGAACTGGCGCGGATCGCGGACCATCTGCATGCACAGGGCGTCGACATACATATGTTCCGGCGTGATCTGCGGATATTCCTGGCTGACTTCTTTGAACGTGCGTTGCCACAGGCCCCCGGCATGAGTCATCGCGTTCGACTTATCGCACATCAAAACTTTCTTGCGAGCAGAGCCATCGAGTTTCGCATGCCGCTCGCAGTACTCGAAGGCGTAGCGGATAATGCGCTCCACGCCTTTCCGGGTATTGATGTCTTCCTGGGTAGCAATTTCGTCCGGCGTGCCTTGTTTGAACACGCCACCCGCATCGGTATAAACGCCTTCGGTGTTCTCGCGTATCACCACGAAATCGATGTCTTTCTCCGAAACTCCCTTCAGCGGACACAGGAGGGAATCCATCAAACGCACGGGGCGGACATTGGCGTACAAATCCATCTTGAATCGCATTCCCAGCAGAATTTCTTTGGCGTGGATGTTGCTTTTCACGCGAGGGTCGCCAAAAGCGCCTAGCAGGATGGCATCAAAGTCGCGTCCCAGCATGGCAAAGCCCTCGGGCGGGACGGTGACTCTATCTTTCAGGTAGCGGTCCGCGCCCCAATCGAACTCGGTGAGTTCGACCGGTGCTCCGCTTGCTTGAATGACCTGAACGGCCTGGGGAATCACCTCGCGGCCAATGCCGTCTCCGGGAAGAATCGCAATTCGCTTTTTCGTGCTCACGGGAAAAGAGAGTATCAACTAACCGGGACGATTGCTATTCCGCAAGGGGCGAGCCCTTCTGCTAACTGGATTTCTGTCCGTTATAATTGAATGTTGACCATGACTGTAGCTTCGTCACAGAACGAGACAGCTTCGGAAAGCCGCGAATTGCGCGGGGAGTTCTCCGCCCTGCGATCTGGGTCTGGTGTCTACCATTTAAGTTCCCGTTCGAAGACATCCTTGCGCGGTGACGATCGCGTCCGCTGGCTTAATGGGATGGTCACCAACAATGTCCGCGACTTGGGGTCCGGCCATGGTCTCTACGCCTTTCTGCTCAATCCGCAAGGCCATATTCAGGGAGATCTTTACGCCTACAATCGCGAGGACTCCATCACGGTTGACGTCGAGCAGTCTGACTTAAAGCGGATTCTCGGCATCTTCGACCGTTACATCATCATGGATGATGTGGAGGTGACACCGCTCAGCGACTTGAGCGCTGTCGGCCTGGCGGGACCGAAGGCTCCCGATGCCTTACGCGCCGTGGGAATCGCTTTACCTGAATTGGAACCCCTGCAGTTCGTCGACCTTACGTGGAATGAAGTTCCTGTGACTGTCGTTCGCGGCGACAATCCGAGCCTAGCCTCCTACGAACTATGGCTGGCAAAAGATGGTGCTTCTGCGCTGATGGACTCACTAGGCAAGGCTGGAGCAATACCGATTGGTTCCACTGCGCTCGACCTGCTGCGCATCGCCAGCGGCATACCGCGATACGGCCGCGATATTCGCGAGCGCGACTTACCCCAAGAGACCGAGCAAACGCGGGCACTGCACTTCAGCAAGGGATGCTACATCGGGCAGGAGATCGTCGAACGGATCCGGTCACGCGGGAGTGTGCATCGCAAATTTACCGGCTTTGAGATTCAGGGGGAGTTGCCAGCAGCAGGCGCGAAGATTGAGGTCGAGGGCAAAGAAGTTGGGGAGATCACCAGCGCTGCGTCTCTGCCCGTGGATGTATCCGAAAGGCGAGTTGCCCTGGGCTACATTCGCCGCGAGGTTGGAACTCCCGGCAAGAAGGTTTCCATCGGCGGCCGCGAGGCGATCGTCGCCGAATTGCCATTCCACAACATTTTTTAAGGACAAACTATGCCCGAGAAGAAACAGGACAGCTTTACCGTAACCGACCGTCGCTTGTTCACACCCGACGGCGAAATGCGCAATGAAACGGTGGAGGAAAAGCCCACCGCTCCTCCGCCTGTGGAACCTCCCGCGGTTGCGGCAACGCCTTCGCCAGCCGAGGCCGCCACCGAAGAAGCGGCGCCGCCTCCGCCTACGGCAGCCGAGCAGCAGGAGCAGGCAGACGCCTACCGCAAGTCCTCAAAGGAACTGGATGCGCGCGTCGAACTCAGCGGCCACTCGGCCAAAGAACTCGAAATGACCTTCGAGCGCTTCATGGCATCGCTCTACATGACGGCCATGCTGCAACTCGGCATGATGCACGAAGAAGGCGGCCAGCCGCGGCTCGATCTGATCGGAGCGCGGCAAACCATTGACACGCTAAGTCATCGTCGCCGAGAAAACCAAGGGCAACCTCACGCCAGCCGAAGAAAACTTCCTGCAGAATTGTCTTTACGAACTGCGCATGGCTTACGTGGAAGTGACCAACGCGTTGGCTCGTCCGCCGCAACCCACGCCTGGGACCGGAACTGCCGGGCGATGAAGGCAACACTCACCGTGTTGGGTAGTGGGACCTCGATGGGCGTACCCACGATCGGTTGCGATTGCGTCGTTTGCCACTCTGCTGACCCCCGCGACCGGCGGACACGTCCGTCGGTGATGATCGAGTACAACGGCAAGACCGTACTCATCGATACCACTCCTGATTTTCGCGAGCAGGCCATTCGCGAACGAATCCGCTCGATTGATGCGGTCTTGTACACCCACACCCATGCCGACCACATCCTGGGAATCGACGACCTTCGACCGTTGAGCTTCCACCGCCGCGGCAAGATCCCCCTCTACGCCAGACCTGACGCAGCCGATTTTCTGCGCAACATGTTCCGCTACATCTTCGATCCCACCTACAAATACGGAGGGCTCGCGCAGGTGGAGTTGAATGCGATCGACGGGCCTGTCGAACTGTTCGGGGCGCGGTTCGAGCCCGTGAAAGTCATGCACGGGGACCTGGAGATCATCGGATTCCGGTTCGGGTCGGCGGCATATCTTACCGATTTCAGCGAGATCCCCGAGGCCTCGTTTCGACAGTTGGAAGGCCTGGATATTCTGTTCCTTGACGCTTTGCGGCATAAGCCGCATCCGACGCATTCCACGGTCGAGAATTCGTTACGCATCGTGGAGCGAGTGAAAGCGAAGCGCGCATTTTTCACCCACATCTGCCACGACTTGCCGCACGACGCGACGAATGCGTCGTTGCCGCCGCACGTTCGCCTTTCGCATGACGGCATGAAACTGGAGTTTGAGATCTAAAACTGACTTTCAATTGGCAATTGAAAATCACAATTTAACGCATGCAGGTTTTTCGCAAACTCGAAGACATCCCGGGTGACTTCGGACCGTCCGTTCTGAGCGTGGGGAATTTTGACGGCGTACACCGCGCACATCGTCACGTGATCCGCGAAATCATTGAACGCGCTCGACAACAGCATGCCAAAGCGGTTGCCGTCACCTTCGAACCGCATCCCGTGCGTATTCTGCGCCCCGATTCCGGACTGAAATTGATCACGCCGACGGCGGAGAAATTACATTTGCTCGAAGAGACCGGCCTTGACGCGGTGATTCTGCTTCCCTTCACCCGCGATCTCTCGTTGATGACGCCGCACCAGTTCGCGCACGACATCCTGAAGAGGAAGTTACGCGCCCGCGAAGTGCTGGAAGGCTACAACTTCCGCTTCGGGCACAAAGCCTCAGGCGATGTGAACATGCTCTCGGAGCTGGGACGCGACATGGGATTCGAGGTCAAGATTTATCCGGAGATGACGCTTCGCCGGGAACCGGTCTCCAGCAGCCATATTCGTAAACTGCTGCGCGAAGGCCGGGTGAGCCGGGCGCGACACTTGCTGGGTAAGCCTTTCAGCATTCTTTCAACGCCTGGCCGCGGACGTGGCTATGGTTCGAAATACACTGTCCCCACGATCAATCTCAGCCGCTACGAAGAGCTGGTTCCCGGCGATGGCGTGTACATCACGCGCGTCCGTGTTGCTGGAGAGAGCTTCGACGCGGTGACCAATGTGGGGAAGCGTCCCACCTTTGGCGTAGAATCCTTCGCCATAGAGACTCACTTGTTGAACTTCCACCCCATCGAACTGAATCCCGACACCGAAGTCGAGATCTGCTTCCTGAAACGCCTGCGAGATGAAATCAAGTTCCCCTCGGTCGAGGCCCTTAAACAACAGATTGCGAAAGATGTAAATAACGCAACCCGTTATTTTCACCTCCTGTCCACGCCCCGGGGTCGAGTTTCCAGCTCCAGCAGATAATTCTTCTACACGGTTTTGACAAACGCTTCGCATTTCTTGCACTAAAATGCCGTTACCGTTTAGGAGGAACCTATGTCAATCGACATGGATAAACTGAATGCTTTTATGGGGCGGTTTGTTGGCGATCTGGGGGCGGCTGTACACGCCGGGATGGTCGTCATTGGAGACAAGCTCGGACTGTACAAGGCACTCGCAAGTGAACCCATGACGTCCGCCGAACTGGCCGCCAAAACTTCAACCGACGAACGCTACGTGCGCGAATGGCTGTCTTCGCAGGCGGCGGGCGGCTACGTCACCTACGATGAAAAAACAGATAAGTTCAGTCTCACCGAGGAACAGGCTTTCGCGCTGGCGAAAGAGGACAGCCCAGCCTACCTGCCGGGGGCTTTTCAGTTGGCTCTCGGCTCTCTGGCAGCCGTGCCACGAATCGCCGACTCCTTCCGTTCAGGAGCCGGGATGGGCTGGCACGAGCATGACGACGGAGTATTTCACGGTTGCGAGAAATTCTTTCGTCCCGGCTACGCCGCCAATCTGGTCAGCACGTGGATTCCCGCGCTCGAAGGCGTGCAGCAAAAGCTCGAACGCGGGGCGCGAGTAGCGGACGTAGGCTGCGGTAAGGGTGCGTCGACGCTGTTGATGGCGAAGGCATTCCCCAACTCCCAGTTCTTCGGATTCGACTATCACGACATGTCCATCGAAGGGGCGCGCGAAACCGCCAAGCGGGAGGGCATCGCGGATCGTGTGACCTTTCGAAGTCGCCAAGGCCAAAGAATTTCCCGGAAAAGACTACGACTTCGTGGCGGTCTTCGATTGCCTGCACGATATGGGCGATCCGGTCGGAGCGGCGACTCACGTTCGCAAGTCGCTGCACATGACGGAACCTGGATGATCGTCGAGCCTTTCGCGAACGACGAACTGAAAGACAACCTCAATCCCGTGGGACGGGTGTATTACTCGTTCTCGACGCTACTGTGCACGCCCTGTTCGCGATCGCAGGAAGTGGGCCTTTGCCTGGGAGCGCAATCCGGAGAAAAACGCATCAGCGAGGTGATCAAGTCGGCGGGCTTCAGCCGCTTCCGGCGCGCTACTGAGACCCCGTTCAATATTGTTTACGAAGCTCGTCCCTGAGCGAGGCAAAGGCCTTTCGACGGAAGAAGTGAGCGGCCGAGGTTCATCCTCGACCGCTTTTTCCATGGGTGGCATTACTGCGTCATCAAGAGTTCAACTTCCCTTTCGATTTCAGCTGCGGCGATGGGAGCCAAGTTAGCTTGTTTCAATTCCTGGTTGAGTTTCGGCAGACGGGCTTGTTTGAAAGCCGCCCATTGCTGAATGCGCATCTTCACATGCGCGCTCGACTGCTTGGAGAGTTCTATCGCCTGTGATGGTATCGCCCGGTCTCCGCTCTCAACCACTCTCAGCGCAGAGGCAAGATCGGAATAGGCTTCTTGCAGCCCCTGCGCCTCGTTATTGCCTGTCTTGCTGGAAAGAATCGCGCCGATTTCTGTTTGGGCATCGGTCAGAGTCTTTTTCAGGTTGGGATCTTGAGTTTTTCCTAACGCTTCGCTCAAGGCCTTCTGCACTTGGGTGATCTGCGCGATGGCGCGGCGAGCCTCCAGGGTTTCGCCGAAAATCTTCCGCCCAAGTTGGAATTGCTCGGCCAAAACGTCGGGTGTGGCTGCCGCTCTCGGATCCATCTTCACTTGCAGCGATTGTGCCTGCGTTTGCCCATCGACTGTAAGACGGACTTGATAGGTTCCTGGCACGGCTTTGGGGCCGCGCGGGTTGCGGTAGTCGGCCTCCTCGTCGGCATCCGGACCGCCCGAACTGTTCCAAGTCAGATCCCAAACAAACCGGTGCATGCCAGCCGTTGTCTCGAGCAATTGCGGCTTGGGAATCCAACGCTCCGCCACCGGAAGCGCCAAGGTTTTTGGCGCACCTTTATGCTCAGAATCAAAACTTCGGACAAGCTGTTGTTGCGCGTCGAAAATCTCCAATTTCACCGAGCGCGCCGGCGACTTCAAAAAGTAATCAAGCACCGCTCCATTGGGTGGATTCTCCGCAGTCGGTTCCTCGGGCGGCAACGGCGTTCCGACAAAAGCGTCGTTGTCGATACGAAACGCCACAGCGGGACGATAGAGCCATGCGGACGTCGCTTTCCGGGCCTCCGGAGACTTGGCGCAGTGGCGTGATGTCATCCAGCGCCCAGAACGACCTGCCATGAGTTGCGACGATCAGATCGTCACCGTGAATGACCAGATCGCGAATTGAAGTGGTCGGAAGATTCAACTGCAACGATTGCCATTGATCTCCGTCATTGAACGACACGTAGGCGCCAAACTCGGTTCCAGCAAACAGAAGCCCTCTGCTTTGGGGATCTTCACGAACCGCCCGCAGAAATGCCGGAGCAGAAATACCATTGGTGATGGCCTGCCAGGTTGCCCCGTAATCACGAGTGCGATAAAGGTACGGCGTCTCGTCGTCGAGACGGCTGCGATCCACTGCCGCGTACGCGATGGCGGGGTTGAAATGCGATGCTTCGATGAGCGAAATCCTGCTCCAGTCGCTGAGGCCCTGCGGAGTGACGTCCTTCCAACTCTTCCCGCCGTCGCGAGTCACGTGGATCAATCCAGTGTCACTTCCCGCCCAAATTACTTGGGCGTTGAGGGGCGACGGAGCCACTGTGACTAAGGCTCCGTAGCCTTGGCGCTTGGCGTCTGGCAGTGAAGGTGTTCCCGGCGTTTTCGCAACCTCCGGTTTAGAGGTCGCTCCGGTAAGGTCAGGGCTAATGGTCTGCCAGTGCAGCCCTTCATCCGATGTTTTCATCACGTATTGCGTGCCGAAATACATCGTCTTGGTATCGGCCGGAGAGAGCACCAATACGGGCGCCCATCCTGCGCGGTATTTTCGTTCGTTGATCTCCGATAGGAAGGTGCTGACAGGCCACGGGCTCACATCCTGGCTGAAGCCCGTATGACGGTTATAGCGTGCGACGCCTCCGTAACTGCTCGTGAGGAAAATGATATTGGGATCTTTCGGATCCGGAACCATGTAACCGCTCTCGCTGCCGCCCGCTGGAAACCAATCACGCGGCGTGATCTGGCCGTGATCGGTGCGGATGGGAAGCGCCGCGCTGCCGCTGTCTTGCTGGGTTCCGTAGATGACGTAAGGAAACTGGTTGTCGGTAACGACGTGGTAAAGCTGGGCTGTTGGCTGGTTGTACCAACTCGTCCAGGTCTGTCCGCGGTCGAGGCTAATCGTCGTGCCCTGGTCGGTGCCCAGAACCATGCTGGAGGAGTTTCTGGGATCGACCCATATCTGGTGATAGTCATCGCCGCCGGGCGCGCCGCGCACGATCGAAATCGTCTTTCCACCATCCTCAGAATGGTAGAGAGCTACGTTCGGCATGTAGATAACGTCGGCGTTGCCGGGATCAACAGTGATGCCCATGAAATACCAGGAACGGCCAGTAAGGCGCGAATCGGAATTTTCAAGAACCCAGGTTTCACCGCCGTCGTCGGAGCGATAGAGGCCCGACTGTTTCGCTTGAATGAGCGCGTACACGCGCTTGCCATCGGGGGCCACCGCTACGCCCACTCGACCCCAATCGCCGTCGGGCAAGCCGTGGCCGGTTAAGTGGGACCAGGATTCGCCGCCATCCGTCGAGCGGAATAGCCCGCCACCGGGACCATCGATCGGCCCATAGGTACTCCAAGGAGGACGCCACGTATGCCAGGTACCGGCGAACAGTAATTGTGGACTCGTCGAACAGATGGCGAGATCCGAAACACCGATCTCTCTTCCTTGCTGCAGAACTTCTTTCCAGTGCATGCCGCCGTCGGTGGATTTGAAAACGCCGCGCTCGTCGTTGGGAGCATAAACGTGCCCTAAGGCTCCGACGTAAACCGTATTTGGATTCTGCGGATCGACCACGATGCGGCTGATGTGGCGGGTGCCGTCTAGTCCGAGGTGAGTCCAGGTCTTTCCTGCGTCCGTCGATTTGTAGACGCCTCTCCCGAAAGACAAGCTCGAACGGATATCGCTCTCGCCCGTTCCGGCATAAATCGTATTGGAGTCGGATGGCGCAACTGCCAAGGCTCCGATGGATGCCACGGGCTGGTCATCGAAGATCGGTGTCCAGACGGTGCCGGCATCGGTGGTTTTCCAAACGCCGCCGTTAACCGACCCGAAGTAAAACGTAGTCGGTTCGCCGGGAACGCCAGCGACAGCGGCGACTCGTCCACCGCGGAATGGACCCAGCAGCCGCCATTTCAGTCCATTCACGTACTCCGACGGAACCGATTGCGCCGCGGCCGAGACCGCAATGAATAGAAAAAACAAGAAGACATCTGCAGGACGAAGACATCCCTTGAGCTTTAGCAATTTGTCAGATCCCCAGTCTGCTATTTAGTTTAGTAGAAATAGCAGGATTCGCCGAGTGGTTTCCACGTCAGAGCACTCGGGGATCGCGGAGAATATGCAATGACCTCAGACAATCCGAACTACACACTGATTCCCATCGCCTTGGTTCGAAGTTCCCTTCGCGATCGCAGCGCGGCGCCCCGGCAAGGCAGCGAGGGCGCCCCCGATGCGTGGCTCGAATTCCAGGCCGAGATTCTGGAGGGACTGGACTCCGTTGAGGTGGGCCAGGAGATCATTTTGATTACCTGGTTTCACCAGGCACGGCGCGAGGTCTTGAAGGTGCACCCGCGCGGATGCAAGAACGCCGCCCTCGCGGGAGTGTTCGCCACGCGCTCGCCCGACCGTCCGAACCCGCTCGGTTTACACCGCGTGACGGTTCTCGAGATGGCCGGCAACCGAATGAAAGTGGGACCACTGGAAGCCATCGATGGCACACCGGTGGTGGATATCAAGCCCGTGCTGCCGGGAGCAGCAAACGGCTAGCCCGGCGGAAACGGCGAGTCTTCCTGCGTGACATGATTGATGACAATCGGAAGGCGGACGGAGGGCTACAGTACGCCGCCTTCGGGAATTCGCAGGACCTCTGAACTTGTATCCAGCACGCCCTCCCAACGGGCAATCACCGCGCAGGCAAGGCAATTTCCGGTCACGTTCACCGCAGTTCGCGCCATATCCATCAAAGCATCGATGCCGAGAATCAGAAAGATCGGCTCGGTCGGAAGATGGAAAGTGGCAGCGGTGGCGAGCAGCACTACCAGCACGGAGCGTGGAACTCCAGCCACGCCTTTGCTGGTAATCATCAGCGTAAAGACCATAAAAAGCTGTTGCGCCCAACTCATATGCATTCCCGCAGCCTGCGCAACGAAGATCGACGCCAGCGAGAGATAGAGAGTCGATCCATCGAGATTGAAGCTGTAGCCGGCGGGAATCACGAATGCCACGATGCGGCGCGGAACCCCGAACGCTTCCATCGCTTCCATGGCACGGGGCAGCGCTGCTTCAGAGGTGCTGGTCGCAAACGCGATGGTCGCGGGTTCCGATACCGCCCGCAGAAATCTTCGCAGCGGCAGTCTCGCGATAAAAATGACCGGGAGCAAAACAAAAAGCAGGAAAGCCATCAGTGCCGCATAGCCCGTCAACAGAAACTTGCCCAGGGGGAGCAACACCGAAATGCCCATGTGACCGACCGTGTACGCCATCGCCGCCCCAATGCCAATTGGAGCGTAGTACATCACGAGGTTAGTGAAAGCGAACATGGTTTCAGTCAGCGACTCGGCAAATTTCAGCATCGCCGCCCGCTTGGGCTCGGGAACCCGGGCCAAGGCAATCCCAAAGAGAATGGCGAAGACCGAGACCTGAAGGATCTGACCTTCGGCAACCGACTTGGCGATGTTCTCCGGAAAAACGTGCAGCAGGAAATCGTCCCAGTGCAGCGGTGCGGCAGCTGGCACGGGTTCCACGGCGGCTTGCACATTGGTGAGCGACTCTCCCGCACGGCTGATGTTGATGGCACCGACGCCAATAAAGAGCGCGAGCGTGGTGATCACCTCAAAGTAGATGAGACTCTTCAGGCCGATGCGGCCGACGCTGCGCAAGTCTCCATGCCCGGCCACTCCAGTAACCAGCGTTCCAAAGATCAGGGGAGCAACGATAGTCTTGATCAGGCGGAGGAAGATGTCACTAAAGACGCGCAGATGCTCGGCAAATTGTGGGTGATCCACTCCAATCTCGCCGCCCACCAACATGGCGAGCAGTATCCATCTGGTCATCGAACGCTTGCGGATGCCGGCCACCGCCAGCGCGATCATTCCCACCCAGCGCAGCGCCGCCATCCAGGAATGAGGCCCTAGAAAAATAGCCGGCATGGCGCCTGCAGCAAAAAGCAGGATGCCTGTCGCCGTCAGCGCTCTTAGCACTGGGCCGTCTGTTGCTTGTCTGAGTTCTCGTTCTTTTGTACTGACCATCGCCGGTTCCACAGAGAATCACGACTTCCTTGCGAGAAAAGCGAGGGTATTTGCTTTACTCGAGTTTGTCCACTTGGGGCACTGGTTCCCGGGACTGGCGCCCAATATAGGTTCCCACGCCCCCCGAAAGGGTCCATCCGGCTTGTCATTGGCGGCATCCAATTCTAGAGGCTACAATTTCATAGGGATCGGGTGGGAAATGAAGATTGTCGACTATTTCAAGTCGCTGAAGTCGCCCGAACTGCGGACCGCGTGGATCGTGGCGATGGCAGCCGACGCCTTGCAGATTGGCGCGCTGCCTCTGTTCGCGGCTGGCGGCATTTCCCCGGCGGATACCGCCCTCGATCTGATCGTGGGCGCCGTGCTCATCCGTTTACTGGGATGGCATTGGGCGTTCCTGCCGTCGTTTCTCGCGGAACTTTTGCCAGGCTTTGACTTGTTTCCAACCTGGACAGCAGCCGTGTTGTTTGTCACTCATCAGCGTGTAACCTCGGGTGAGCCTGAGATACTTCCGCCGGGCCCCGCTCCACAACCGCGAGCCTAAGCACAAGTTGGAATCTGCCGAAAGCCCTGGAGATCATTCCTCAAGATCGCGGTAGTTCTTTTGCTCGAAGGGCGGCGTACACACGCAATAGAAAATCAAATCGGTGTTGCCCACATTCGTGATGCGCTGCCGCACGCCTGCCGGGATCAGGACCACATCCCCCGGAGCGACGTTCTCCGGTTCAAGGTCCCCAACCTGCACGCGCCCCTTGCCTTCGGCGATGATGTAGCGTTCGACTGTGCTGTCAACGCTGTGCCACTTCGTCGTAATGCCCGCCTCGACCCGCGCTCGTGCAACCGACAGACAGTCGTTGGAGGCGTTGAGGCTTTCGAAGATGAAACATCGTTCGGGCGTGCAAAATTCTTTCGACAGTTCTTGCTTCAAAATGATCGGTTGCATCCCACTATCGTAAATGGGCAACCCGGGATAATGCCTCTGCCTCCAATTGGCGGAGGAACTCATGCCCGCAAAGAAAACTTCTCAGTCACGCAGGAAATCCAGTACTCGAAAGTACGGCAAAGCTGCCGGCAAGAGCGTCGCCAGCGCCATGCGCCGCGAAAAGCGCGGCACGCTCCGCTCGGGAAAAGGTGGCAAGGGCGGTAAAGTAACGAGCCGCAAGCAAGCCATCGCCATCGGTCTTTCTGAAGCGCGCAAAAAAGGCGCCAAGGTGCCAAAGAAGGCCGCCTGACGGCGAACCTCTGAATCTGGGGACGCAGCTCAGCTGCGTCTCTGCCCTTACTTTGAAACCTTGCTCTTCCCCTCCTGTAAAGAGTTACAATCCCTTTCACCGTTGGGGATGGTGCACCGCCAGACGTGGGGATTCTGCTCCTGCGCCGTTCCGATCACTGTCTATTTCTCCGCTCCCTCAACGCCTACATCGAGGAGGAACACATGGCTACAGCGCTTAAGATGCCGGCCGACACGGCCTCAGGTTTCGTTTCCCAGCAACACAAACTTCTCATCAACGGCAAGTGGGTGGAGGCTGCCTCCGGCAAAACATTCGCCACCTACAATCCAGCAACCGGTGGGGTGCTCGCGCAGGTGGCCGAGGGCGATCGCGAAGACATCGACCGCGCGGTGAAAGCGGCTCGTACTGCCTTCGAGACCGGACCATGGTCGAAGCTGAATGCCAGCCAGCGGGGGCGTCTTGTCTGGAAGCTCGCCGACCTTATCGAACAAAATCTGGAAGAACTCGCTGAAATCGAAATGCTCGACAACGGCAAGCCCTATAAGGTGGCGCGGGTCGCCGACGTCCCCCTTGCTGTCGATCTGTTCCGCTACATGGCGGGATGGGCGACGAAGATTGAAGGGACAACCATTCCGCTCTCGGTTCCCTACACGCCGGGCACAAAATATCTGGCTTATACCCTGCGCGAACCGGTTGGCGTGGTGGGACAAATTATTCCGTGGAATTTCCCCCTGCTGATGGCCGCATGGAAACTGGGGCCTGCGCTGGCTACGGGCTGCACGGTCGTCCTGAAACCCGCGGAGCAGACGCCGTTATCCTGCCTCCGCTTGGGCGAATTGATTCAGGAAGCGGGATTCCCCGACGGCGTAGTGAACATCGTCCCCGGCTTTGGAGAAACGGCCGGCGCCGCACTCGCCGCGCATCCTGATGTCGATAAGGTTGCGTTCACCGGATCCACGGAAGTGGGCAAGCTCATTCTGCAGGCTGCGGCCGGCAACCTGAAGAAAGTCTCGCTCGAACTCGGCGGCAAGTCGCCCAATGTCATCTTTGCTGACAGCGACCTCGACTCCGCGATCGCCGGAGCCGCCAGCGCGATTTTCTTTAACCAGGGACAATGCTGCTGCGCCGGCTCTCGCCTCTACGTCGAAGATAAGATTTTCGACAAAGTCGTAGAGGGCGTTGCCGACGGCGCCAAGAAGATCAACGTCGGCCCCGGCTGGGATGCAAAGACTGATCTGGGTCCGCTGGTCTCGGAAGAACAACTCAACCGGGTTTGCGGATTCCTGGAATCCGGATTCTCCGAGGGCGCAAAGGCTGTCACCGGCGGCGAACGCCACGGCGATCAGGGCTATTTCGTGAAGCCGACGGTCCTGGTCAATACCAACCCGAAGATGAAAGTCGTGCAGGAAGAAATCTTCGGACCGGTAGTCACGGCGATTCCCTTCCGCAACACCGAAGACCTCGCCACGCAGGCCAACGACAGCGTTTACGGACTGGCGGCCGGAATCTGGACCCAGGACATCCAGAAAGCGCACAACCTTGCCGCAAGACTTCGTGCCGGCACGGTGTGGATTAACTGCTACAACATTTTCGACGCAGCGCTGCCCTTTGGCGGATACAAACAATCCGGCTGGGGCCGCGAGATGGGCAAGGAAGTGTTGGAGCAATACACCGAAGTGAAAGCCGTCTGCACAGCGCTCTAAGACGCAGTGGAGGACGGGCGTTCCGCGCCCGTCCTCCAAGTAACGCCGGCGGCCCGCCGTGAGTCGCCTATCTCTTTTGTGGTAAAGACGCTATGGCCAGACCGCCGAAGAAGTAGTATATTGGTAGTATGAAAGAGAAGACATCCATCACACTTTCGCGAGATGTCTTAGTTAAGATTGATCGCCTGGCTGGGCCTAAATCCTCTCGCTCCGCGATGATTGAACACATTCTCCGCCGATACTTAGCCCAGCGCACCCGTCAGGAAATCCATGCGCGGGATCTTAAGAAGATTAATGACGCGGCGGATGAGTTGAACGCCGAGGCAGCCGACGTGCTTGATTACCAGGTCTCGGAGGATTGACACTCGACGCCACTATGAAGCGTGGAGAACTCTATCGCGTCTACAAGCCAGGGGGCGACCCTAAACGCTATCGAACCTTTGTGGTTGTAAGCCGTCAGGCACTAGTCGACTCCCGCTTCGCTGCGGTCATTTGCGCACCGGTCTTTTCTTCAGGCCAAGGACTGTCAACGCAGATCGCGGTCGGCCTCGACGAAGGATTGAAGCACTCCAGTTGGATCATGTGCGACAACCTGGCGAGCCTGCGCAAGACCGATCTTACCCAATACGTCGGCTCGCTGCCCAGAGCCAAACTTACCCAACTGGACCTTGCGTTGAAACAAGCCCTGGACCTTCCCTAACACTATTCCCCATCTCCGCGGCGCTTTATCCTGAACCGTCCACACACAACTCACGGAGGTTCCCGATGGACGCCACACAAGGGATCACCATCTTCTTCTACGGGATTGTGATCCTGTTTCTCATCGGTACGATGCTGAGCGGCTTTTTCCAGGTGCGCACCGCCGAAGCTGTCGTCATCCAGCGCATGGGCAAATTTCTCCGCATCGCCAACGCTGGCATCAATTTCAAGCTGCCCTGGCTCGACCAGATCGCCGCACGCATCGACCTTCGCGTGCAGCAATTGGCCCTCGACGTTGAAACGAAAACCAAGGACAACGTCTTCGTGAAGATTCCCGTCTCGGTGCAATACCATGTCATCCCCGACAAGGTTTACGAAGCCTTTTATAAGCTGGCCAATCCCCGGCAGCAGATTTCCTCCTACGTGTTCAATGTCATTCTTGGGCACGTCCCCAAAATGAATCTTGATGACGCGTTCCTGCAGCAATCGGATATAGCCGTCGCCATCAAGGAAGGCCTTGACGATGTCATGAAGACGTACGGTTACGCCATCGACCAGGCGCTAGTTACGGATATCGAGCCCGACGAGAAAGTAAAAGCCGCGATGAATGAGATCAATGCTGCGCAGCGCGAACAGGTCGCAGCCAGCGCCCGCGGTGAAGCCGAGAAAATTCTGAAAGTGAAGCAAGCCGAGGCAGAAGCCGAGAGCAAGGCCTTACAAGGCCAGGGCATCGCCAACCAACGCAAGGCCATCATCGAAGGGTTGAAGCAATCGGTAGAGGCTTTCTCGGCCGCCGTCGAAGGCACGACTCCCAAAGACGTCATGATGCTGGTCCTGGTCACGCAGTATCTCGACACCATGAAAGAAATCGGCGCCCAGGACAAGAGCAATACCCTGTTTGTTTCGCATTCTCCCGGCGCTATCGGCGACCTTTTCCGCCAGATGCAGGATGCAGTCGCGGTGGGACAGAAAGCCGCAAACCCCAACTAAAGAATCATCGGGTGCCCCGTTCCTTTGCGCATTTTGCGAAGGGCCGGGGCATGCTCTCCAAAGCCCGTGCAACCCGTCTAATCGAGTCGATGCTTAAATTTGCCAACATCGCCTTACTTTTCTTGACTCTTCCCTGCGTGGCTCTTGAACACGCCCATTTCATGGAACTGAACAAGAAGGCCAGCGCCTTTGCCAAGCAGCAGGACTGGAAATCTCTCCGCGAGTCGCTGATCGAAATCGGCAACGAGATGCCAGGCCCCACTCCCATTTATATGTTGCGCATGGCGTCGGTCGAAACTCATCTGGGACAACAAACGCAGAAGCGCTAAAGTGGATGAATCGCTACGCCGCGACCGGGCTCACTTACGATGTCACCAAAGATGACGATCTGAAACCGCTGGCTGGCGACAAAGAATTCCAGCCCATCGCCGCGCGCATGCAGGCGCAAAGCCAACCAATTTCTAAAGCGGAGATCGCCTGCACTCTCCCCCTCCCTGATCTCATGCCCGAAGACCTCTCTTACCTGGCCGATGCCAAGACGTTCGTCGTCTCCAGCATTCAGCACCACACGCTTTATCGCGCATCCCTGCCGAAAAACGCCGGAGCCGATTGCGTCCTGCAGGAAATTCCTCTCGAAGCCAGCATCCGACAGTGGCCCGTAGCCGCCGTCTCCGCCGATCCCAAACGCAAACTTCTCTGGATGACCATCGCTGCATTCCCCGGCTTCGCGGGTCTGGCGAAAGAAGATCAGGGGAAAACAGCATTGCTGGCCATTGATCCGATGAGCGGCAAAGTGATCAAGCGCTTTGACCTCGCCAACGGCGCGCCGGGATTGCTTGGCGACATGTCGGTCACCAAAGATGGAACCGTTTATGTCACTGACGGTTTGGGCGGCGGCGTTTACCGCGTCGGCGGGGACCTGGGAAGCGCCAAGCTCGAAAAGATTGCCGACGGCCTCTTCTCTCCGCAAACTCCGGCCCTGGCCCGCGACGGCAGGCGGCTGTTCGTCGCCGATTACACGATTGGCATCGCTGTCATCGATCTTGCCAGCGGAAAGGTTACATATCTACCGCATCCGGAGAGCTTTGCCGTTACCGGACTCGATGGCCTTTCCCTTACGGGAGACTCGCTGATCGGCGTGCAGAATGGAACCGATCCCGAACGTATCATTCGGCTGCGCCTGAATTCCAAGCAGACTTCTATTACATCGCTCGAAGTTGTTGAACAAGGCGCTCCGATGCTGGGAGAGCCCACGCACGCCATCGAAGTCGACGGCATGATCTACGTCAGCGCCAACGTGGGCTGGGGCAAGATCGACGAACAGGGCAAGCTCAAACCCAACGAGCAATTCACCAAGCCGCTTCTGTTGCGCTTCCCTGCGAAATAGAGCGCTCGCGGTTGACCAACGACACCGATCAAAGCTCTACTGATAAGGTGTTGTCCGGCGACCAATGAGCGGCCACCAGCCACCAACGACTACGTCTGACGAACTTTTCATGGAAGAAGCTCTGCGTGCCGCTCAGCGCGCGCTCGACGCCGGAGAAGTGCCCGTCGGCGCCGTGGTCGTCCACCAGGGCAAGATCGTCGCTCGCGGGTGGAATCGCAATATCACCGACTCCGATCCCTCAAGCCACGCCGAGATCATGGCCCTGCGCGAGGCGGGCGCCGCGCTGGGTAACCATCGGCTGGGAGACTGCGAACTGTTTGTTACAATTGAACCGTGCGCGATGTGCGCCGGCGCGCTGGTTCATGCTCGAATCAAGCGCCTGGTGTACGGAGCCGACGACCCCAAAGCGGGCGCGGTGCATTCGGTGATGGAGGTTCTGAACCATCCCAAACTGAATCACCAGATGGAAGTTCGCTCAGGAGTCTTGGCCGGGCGCTGTGCAGAAGTATTGCAATCGTTCTTTAGAAATCGTCGGTAGTCCCCAGTCAACCAGTCTTGTCATTCCGAGGCGCGGAGCGACGAGGAATCTGCAGTGGCTGAGGACTGAAGACCGACGACTGAAGACTGTTGTCCGTTGCGGAGAGGTGCGTGAGTGGTTGAAACGATCCGCCTCGAAAGCGGACATACCTTAACGGGTATCGTGGGTTCAAATCCCACCCTCTCCGCCATTAGGTTCCACTGAATTTTCACGCTTACTTCGCCGCTGCCCCTGTTTTCTTCCCCGTCTGTAGATAGGCCTCCATCGATGCAGCGTCCAATGGATGAGAGAACAAATATCCCTGCCCGAGATCGCACCCTAGCGATTCGAGTTGTCGGAGTTGCAGCGTGCTTTCGATGCCCTCAGCGACCACGGTGGATTTCAGGATTCGCGCCAGGCCGACAATGAGCGAGACCATGTCGTGGCGGTGCCGGTCCGTCAATACGCTCGCCACGATCTTGCGGTCAATCTTGATCTCATCCACCAGCCAGCGCCGCAGCCAGCTCAGTGAAGAATGATCCGACCCAAATTCGCTCAGGCTGACTCCCACGCCCAGCAGCTTCAAGTCGCCGATAAATTCGTGGGTCACCTTGGGGTCGGCAATCGCGGCGCTCTCGCTGATTTCTACCGCGAGATTGGCCGGGTACAACTGCGACTGTTGCAGGGCCGCCTTGATTTCTGCCGGGAGATTAGGATGGGCCAGTTGACGGGCGGAAACGTTCAGCGCCATCCTTGCGGCAGCCAGATCAGGATACTCCGCTCGCCACTCCTGCATCTGTCGGCAGGCTTCCGACGCCACCCATTTCCCCACGGCTACGACCAATCCCACGTCCTCGGCCACGGCAATAAATTTGTCGGCCGAGATGATGCCTTTTTCCGGATGCCGCCATCGCAGCAGAGCTTCAAAGCCAGCTACCTGCCGAGTGCCGAGGTGAATGATTGGCTGGTAGTAGAGTTGAAATTGATGTTTTTCGATCGCAGTCCTCAGTTGTGCTTCCAGTTGCAGGCGATTCATGGCTTGCGAGTGCATGGCCTCGTCGAAGACCTCGCAGCGCGATCCACCCAGAGATTTGGCGCGGCGCATGGCGGTGTCGGCATCCTGCAGCAAGTCTTCGCCGCGCTCATGCAGCGAGCTGCTGAGGGCAATGCCGATGCTCGCTGAAGCCAGCACTTCGCGGCCTTCCTCCGGCCACGGCGCCGCCAATGCCGACTGAGTCCTCATTCCCACGCGGAGCGCGTCGCTGGGATCGCGAACGTCTTCCAGCAGCAGCGTGAACTCATCCCCTCCCAGCCGCGACAGCAGAGGATCGGGGATCGGCAACCGTCCCTCGGGACGCGCGACAGTGTCATCCTGCCGCAAGCTGGCTTGGAGCCTTTTCCCGATCTCAAGGATCATGCGATCGCCAGCGCTCTGCCCCATGCTTTCGTTGAAGGCGTGAAAGCCGTCCACATCCACGACCAGCACCGCGTATTGATAGTCCGGATTGCGCTTGGCTCGTCCTCGGGCGTGTTGCAACCGGTCAAGAAAGAGACGCCGGTTGGGGAGTCCCGTCAACGTATCGTGGAACGAATTATGTTCCAGGAGTTCTTCGGCGCGCTTTCGCTGGGTGATGTCGCGGTTCACGATCACCAACTTCTCGACGGCGCCCTGACGGTTCTTGATGGTGCTGGCTGTCGACTCCAGGACGCGCCAGCTTCCATCTTTGTGGCGAATGCGATACTCCAGCTTTTTTCCGACGCCTGTACGTTTTGCCTCGCGCGCCGCTTCCAGGACTTTGAAACGGTCTTCCTGATGAATCTGTTCGAATGACGAAGTCTTGGCCAGCTCCGACACGGTATAGCCGAGCACTTTTTCATACGCAGGACTGTTGTACAGACGCCGTCCTTTTACATCGACCAACGCGATCATGTCGGCGGCATTCTCCGTGACAATGCGAAACAGTTCTTCGCGCTTCGCCGCCTGCTGGCGAAAGTGATAGAGCCGCCATTGTTGCCACGCTAAAAGAACCACGAGGATTCCCACCAGCCATCCGCTCCAGGCCTCAATGTTCACGGGAAACATGTCGGCGGCAATGGCGAAGCGTGTGGGACACGCGTTCGAAAGCATCACGGGAAAGAGGATAGCCATGGACTTGACCCGCCGCGCACACGGGTTTCGAGGACATCATCGGCAGGTCGTGACGAGAACTTGAGGGGAGCGAAACCTTCCGATTATCGGGCTTTCAGATCAAGCGCGGTTTCATGCTTCGGTTGATAGAGGCCGAATTGCAGGCAAACAATAAGGGGAGCCCCGGCGCCCGTGCTCCCCTTAGCCGAAGGCCTTAGTGGCGCCCGGCAGACCCGCCAAAGCTGCCGCCGTGGAAGCCGCCACCCCCACCACCGTGGAAGCCGCCGCCCGCACCGCCATGGAAACCGCCTATCGATCCGCCATGGAGGCCGCCCACGGATCCACCGTGGAAGCCGCCGAAGGATCCTCCGCGCATCACTGCTCCGCTACCCGCAAATCCGGAGTGTCCAACCGGTCCCGGATGTGCGAACGGCGGCCGGTATCCCGGTCCAAAGTGATGCCCGTAGCCGCCCCAATAGCCGCCGCCCCAGTAAGGAGCGTCAAACGCCCAGAGCGGTGAATAGAATCCCCAGCCAAAGGGGCTGTAAAAGATTCCATCGCCCGGAATGAAGGTGTAGGCGGTGAACCAGGGGTCCCAATACCATCCAGCGCCATACCAGCCCGGACCATAGCCGTAGCCGTTGCTGTAGAGGCGGGCCGCGTCTGCGTTGGCCTCGGCCAGATACGAAGATCGCAGGCTGCTGAAACGATACAGATCGCTGGCTTCGAATGTCTTTTTGTCGAACTTTCGCGCTTTGAACGGCGCGCCGTTATCGAGCGAAATCTGGCGGCCTTTTTTCAACTTCATCTGGTGGTCACCGTCGCGAACCAGCGCCTCTCCGTCGAACACGCGCACCTGGTTCTGGCCAGCGTCGAAGTCGTACAGACCCGGCTTCAGCAGTTGGGTGATAGAGCCGTTCTGCAAGACCCTAATATCATTTTCCTTGTAGAGATCGGCGACCTCGACCATCGCCCGGCCTTTCGTAATCTCCACCTGGGTGTCGGTCAAATTGGGCGAGACCATGGTGGCGGAGCTGTGGTCGTCGAGCCGCAAAAACACGCCGGGGGTCAGCAGAATTTCCGCTTTGCCGCTATCCGTGGTGAGAGCCTGGCCCGGTTGCAACTCGGCTGAACCGATGGACTTCGAGTTCAGCGTTTCCGTGCCCATCGAAGCCTGCCCCTCCACATAATTCAACGTTCCTGGCAGGGCTGAATTTGCGCTGCGGGCATCTCCCCACGCGGGCGCAGATAGAACCACTGCCAGGAAAAGCCCGGTCACCGCCTTCATCCATGACAGTCTCATATTCATCATCCTCAATACGTTAGATGATCAGGAAACGCCTATAGATGCCGGATGCAGAGTATTCAAAGCATTGGAATTAAGAAAGGTCTGCGAATGGTTGCCTGCGCCATCAGATGTCTACACGCTGTTCTGCATGGCGGCTGAGATACCAGCAAGGCGCCGATCCTATGTGAGGAAACAACGACTGCGCGCAGGTTTGCTTCTGTTCGCCATTGAACACATACTCTACGCGGTTGGCTTTTTCTTGAATCGCCAGATAACGGCGCACGGTCACGGTACCGGTCGGCGAATGCCGCATACGAAAGATCGCGTAATCTCCGCCGTAAAGGAGAAGAAGGCCAAGCAAGGTGGCGATCGCGATCTTCCTGATCATGTTTTCCCGCGTATCTAGCTACCGGAAACTAGCTCTTGCACGGCGCGATGAGCCTGGTCGATCGCGGCATCGGTGTAGGCCGACGCTCCGGCATCGGAGTTCGCGATGGCAATCCGCCCGAACGGTTTGCGGCCCACCACCCACGGCTGTTCTCCTTCTTTCCAGTCAGGATCGAACAGCGAGTTGTATCCATAGGCATAACCGTGGGCCCAGCGGTTCACCGTGATTCCTTGAATATCCTGCGCGGGATCAAATCCGGCCGGAGCCCAGCATGCGCGCCAACTGTTCGCGGATATTGCGCTCAAAAATCGAGAGTGGAGTACGCATCAATTCGGCTCTTCCCGCGCGATGCTGCTCTCGTTCCGGCAATCCCGGCTTGCACGGCGTTCGCAGCATGAATAGCACCATCGGCTCTTCCGGTTTGCTAGGAAATTTGTACTCCCCGATGCTCACAGGAAAATCGAGCGCGACATAAGGGTGGTAGCTGCCCGGAGCAATCACATCGCGCACTCCCAGCTTCTGGAAACGAAGTCCAATTGCGCAGAGCAACGTGGGTGTATACCAGCGGAGCCTTGACCAGATAGGCGAGCGCATCGCGCTGTTGCTCAGGAAGTTCGGGACAAAGGTAGGGGATCATACCGTTATAACAAGCGAGAACCGCACACTTGCCCCGTACGCTGACCAGTTTGCCGCCGCGCATGTAAGCGATATCGGCTCCGGGAGTTCCCTTCGCATTGCGAGCTTGTACTACGGTCGAGTTCAGGCGAATGCGAACGGCGGAGGAAGCCTGATCGAGCTGGCTGTAATCAGCTCGCGCCGTCACGATATCTTCCATCGTTGTTCCAGGAATCGATCCTGGAATCAGCGATCGCACCAGCATGCGAGCAATCGACGCATTGCCATCGGGGAAATGAAAGATGTAGGGATCGGATTTCTCCGGGCTTCGCCCTTCGCTCTCTTGGAACGCCATTCCCTGAAATCCGGGCAATGGAGAATCGTAGTCGTCGCCGGCAACGAAACACGCCAACGCGGGAACAGCCTCAATGTGAACCGCAAACAAATCGTCGGTCCTGGTTTGAAAGAATGGCAGAACCTCAGGACTCAACTTCACGATCTTGGTCAGAAAATCGGCATAACTGATCTTCGCCAAGCGTGCTTGCTTCTCTTCCCTCGATAAGCCCGGGAGATAGTCGACCTTCTCGGTGTAGACGCGCTCAATATCGCGCCGCGCTACCTCTGACAACGGAGCCTTCGCCAGAAACTCTTTCCACGGCAGTGTTCCCATGCCCGCAACCAGGCGGTCTTCGCCGAACGTTTCCTTGTCGAAGAAAACTCCGGTGCTCAGACTTCATGGAGGAGTACAGCTTTTGATCGTAATACTTGTAAAACCGCTGGGGCTCGATGCCCAGTTCCTTCAACAGGCCAATCGCAACTTCGCTGTACTCCGACGGACTCTCGATCGATTGCGTGCCCCCGTAGCCGAGCACCATCCGTCCACCCGCCTGGAACTCGTTGCGCTTGGCATGTCCTCCGAAGTCATCGTGATTGTCGAGCACCAGAATCTTCGCGTTCTTGCCCACTTGTTTGCGGTAGAAATATGCCGCCGACAGTCCGCTGATGCCTCCGCCAACCACGACCAGATCGTAGTTTTCCCCCGTGCTCGCCGGGCTTCCCTGGCCTTCCCAGAAGTCTCCATCGCGCAGGCTGTGCGCGTAGGTGTAGGTTCCATCATGATTCCCACGCATGCCCATCAATGCCGGAGGATAGTAAGAGGCCGCCTTCTCGGGAGCGTACGCGGCTTCGTCGAAGGCCCACGCCGGAAGCGCTAACCCACCCACGCCGATCGCCACGCCGTTAAGAAAATCCCGGCGCGTAATTGGCCGGTCCATCCCCAACTCATGATCTGTTTTTTCACCCATGCAATCCTCTATAAAGTAGCGCCGGCGTCCCGCCGGCCACGGTGAACCAAGCAAGAATAAACCCACGGCAAAGCCGTGGGTAATAAAACCTGAAGCTGGAAAGCTGAAGTGCGCGCGGTTAGTCGCGGCTTCGCAGCTTCGACAGTAGCCGCAGAATCTCCAGATAAAGCCAGATCAGCGTCACCATCAACCCGAAGGCCGCGTACCACTCCATATACTTCGGAACTCCGGCGCGAGCGGCGTTCTCGATGAAATCGAAATCCAACACCAGATTCAGCGCCGCGATGATGACCACGAAGACGCTGAAGCCAATTCCGATAGGGCCCGCTCCGTAGATGGACGTGAAGTGAATCCCGAAAAAGCCGAGCACAAACGTCGCGAGATAGAACAGCGCTATCCCACCGGTCGCCGCTACTACGCCGAGCCGGAAGTTGTCGGTCACGCGGATCATGCCCGATCGGTAAGCCAGCAGCAGGGCCACCAGAGTTCCGAATGTCAGTCCCACCGCCTGGATCGCGATACCCGGAAAGCGCAATTCGAACAGCGCTGAAACGCTGCCCAGCACCAACCCTTCGAGGAGCGCATATAAAGGCGCCGTGATCGGTGCCCACGTTTTCTTGAAGATCGTAACCAGCGCTACGACGAAGCCACCAATGGCTCCCACAGCCACGTAGGGCACGACAGTCTCAGGAGCGGGCGCGCTCAGAAATTGCCGCCACGTCCAGGCCGCGGTAGCCACTACGCAGATCATTAGAATCCCGGCCTTGTTTACCGTCCCCGAGACGGTCATGCTCTCGTCGAAGGTCGCGCCGCTAACTTGAAATGCCTTCGGATTCAGCGCGGGATTCGAAGTCCGCAACAAATTCGCCATCGATATTTCTCCTTACGAGATCTAGCCAACTATCGCAGTGGGCGCCGTTCGTCGAATGCTGGTCAACGGCTTCCCGGCGGGTTCGTGGTGGCTGGTCCCTTTGCTTTCGATTCTAATGCCTCGGCTTCAGGGATACGGTGCAGCAGACGGAGCGCCGTTGCGTAGGTCTGCACCGTCTTCTTGGTTTCTAACGCACCTGCACCCAGAGACTTAGTGCGGATCTCGAGTGCGCGCTGCAGAAACGGGAGAGCGTCGGCGGGGCGATTCCGCTCAGTATAATATAGGCCCAGACTCTGCATATCGCTGGCGAGATCCACACTATCGGCGGGCAGACCTTTCTCATCGTTGGCAATTGCCTTACGCCAAAGGGCTTCCGCAACTTTGCCATTGCCGAGACTTTCGTAACAAACCGCAAGATTGTTGAGATCGGCTGAAAGTTCCGGACTGTCCTGTCCCAGGAGGTTTCCCCAAATCGTAAGCGCTCGCTCATAAAGCGGGCCTGCCGCCGCGTATTCGTGCTGTTGCACCTTCACCAACCCGAGAGCGTCGAGGCCGACTGCTACATCGTGGTGGTCGGGGCCAAACACTTTTTCACGGATCTCCAGCACTCTGCCCAGTAGAGGCTCGGCCAAGTCGTATTGCTGCCGGTCGGAGTAAAAAGTCGCCAGGCTCTCCATGGCATTTGCATAATCGGGATGTTCTCCACCCACGGTCTTGCCGAAAATGCCAACCGCCTGACGAAAGAGATCTTCTGCTTCCTTGTTCTTGTCGAGTTTCCTGTCCAGGTTTCCCAGGGCTTCGAGACTCTCGGCTACGCTCTCGTGCTCGGGCCCTAATACCTTCTTGCGAGTTGCGAGCGCGTTCTGCAGCAGTTCCGAAGCCTTGTCGTAGTTTCCCGTGCTGGTATAAAGCTCTCCCAAATCGTTTTCGGACTTCGCGATCTCAACGTCGGCGTCTTTGCCTTTCTTCTGGCGAATCGCGAGAGCACGTAATAACAACGGTTCTGCTTGCCCGAAATCATTCAGAGTCTTGTAGAGCTCCGCTTGCGCGTTGAGCACTTCCGCGACTTGAAGGGACTCCGCGCCGAATTGTTTGGTGTTGATCTGAAGGGCCTCGTCGTAGCAGGGAGGGGCCAGAGAATACTTCCCTTCCGTCCGGTACACTTCGCCGAGGTCCAGCAAACTTCTCGCCAGCAGCGGATTTACCTCGCCTTCTTTGCGCGCGGTTTCTACCGACTTTGAGAGCAGTGTTTCCGCCTCGGCAAAATGAGCTGCCTTGGCTGCCTTCACTCCCGCTTCGTGGTCTTGCTCCCATACGGTTTGGGAGGTGGCAAACGCGCTCGTCAGACAAAGCAATGTGGCAAACAATCGCGTGCGAGTTTTCATTGCAGCTCCAACGAAATAATGTCGCCCTGCTGCGCCCCTGTCGCGCGATAGTTCACTGCCACATTGCGGTTCTTCCATTCACAGGACAAACTGTCAGCCCCAATAAGAATCAGGTGCTCTCGATTTTGCGTTCGCATCTGCCACGTCTTGCTTCCCGCCGAAACGGTCAGCACCGCGGAAGGCGGCGATGAACAGTCAACAGCGATCACTTTTCCCTTCAGGAACTCCGCCGGTGCCACCTGCGCTGGAGGATGCGCCTCGGGTTCCTCGTTCGCCGGCGTGCTGCTTTCGCTTCTTGGCCGCAACCCCTTCGGCTGCCCTTCGGTTGCTTGCGACGTCAGCGCATTTTTGTATGCCTCCACCTGAACCAGCGATGTCGACGCCATCATCGCGATCTGCGGATTGCTGGTGCTAGTCTTCAGCCTCTCCAGAATTGGCACCGCCGCGTCCACATTGCGTGCCGCCAGATACAACTGCGCCAAGTTGTACTGATAGTTGTCATTTCTCGGATTAATCGCCACCGCGTGCAACATCGCCTGCGTGGCCTCTGGATACTTCCCTTGTGACTGCAAAATAAAAGCCAGCAGGCTGTGGGCGTCAGCGAAATTCGGGTCGAGCGCGATCGAGCTTTCCAGTTCCTTCTGCGTGATCTCTAACTGGTGAGGATCGGTATTGAGCTTCTCCTGATTCCGCAGCACCGCCGAGTAGTAGAGCACGCGCGGATCTTTCGAGTTCAGCGCGGCAGCCTTCTGGAAATAATCGGCCGCAGTGTTGAGATTATGTTTTCCAAGATAGGCGTATCCCAAACCGCGCAATGCCGCCCCGTTATTCGGCTCGACGGTGAGCACCTCCTGAAATTCCTCGATTGCCTTTTCCTGGTAATCGGGAGAATGCAAATGCATATCCGCCAACACCGCCTTGGCGTCAGCAAAGGAAAGCGCGCTGGTTGTGTACCCGGTGGTTTCAATTCCCGGCGGGGTCGGCAGCTTGTAGTACTTCACGGTCCCGGCGTTGAAGTAATCGTGAAGTTTCTTGTCCCACGCCTCCGGCGTCATGCCGAACGCCTGCTGCACGGCCTGCGCAACCGGAACTTTTTTATCCACGGCCAGATCGAAATATTGAGCGCACCTGGGCAATAATTGTTTGTCGTAGAGAAAGTGCATCACCAGCCACGATTCTGCATAAAACACCGAGCGATGATCTCCGCTCTCGTTGTAGGTGCTCGAATTTTGCGCGACCTGAAACAGGTCGGCGATTTTCAACCAGGAAATCTGGCGTAGGATCTCGACGTCTCCTTCGGGTGGCAAGCCTACGTCGGCCTCTTTTCCCGCTACTTTGATGGTCGAAAAGTATTCCGCGAAGCCTTCATCAAACCAGGGCTGCACTTGTCCCGAAGTGTTTCCGTTCAGTAGTTGATGTGCGTACTCATGGAAGACGACCTGCCATGGATCGACCGTCGACATATCCAGCAGAATGAAGCTGCGGTCGTCGCTGTACTCAAAGAGTCCCGCGACCTCGGTCGGCTTACCGTGGAACAGGGGCGCAAACTGCCGCATTTCTTTCGTATTGCGGAAAGCAACGATCTGCAGCGGAACCGGCAGGTTAACCTTCGTCTTGACCAGCAGCGCGCCAAAGACGGCTCGCATCTGCTCAAACCGTACCGCCACTTCGCGGCCGCGCTTTTCACCCGCGTCAGTGACGACAGAAAAATGCGGGGATTTGACCTCGATCCACTGTGCATCTGCGGCCCATGCGGAGCCCGCGACGGCCAGAAGGACTATCCAAACCCAACCCAAGCGGCGCATAAAAACCTCTTATGGAAGGCTATCCTAGCATCCAGCGCGATTCCTTCGACTATCCTGACCGGTCTTGTTCTGATAGCGGGAACGCGACGACTTTCGGCATCTTTCGTGGAAGCAAGTAAAGTTATGTAAAACTGATTGCGCCTCCATTCCTGCGTGCTTACACTTCCCCGCGTTGAATGTCTAAGGCTTTCCTGGAGCCTGGACACCCCAACGATGCGCTGACTGCGTGAAGGCTCTGTCCAGAGTTATCTGGACAGAGCCTTTTAAGTTGGAGCACCCGCCCTCGACGAGGCCGTTGTGTTTGCCCTGCTTTCGTAGCACAATCTTAAATAACCCCAGAACTTGTCGCCCTTGGCCGCCTGAAATCGCATGTCCATCTCGAAAATAGCCATCTGCGCCGTCCTGCTCGCCCTGCTGTTGCCGGGTTTTGCCTCTGCGCAGACTGCGCCTGCTCGTCCGGTTGCTCCATCGCTCAATTTTGACCAGTTCACCGACCGTGTCATTGCCCGCGAAGGCGACATCTTCAAGCTGATGCGGAACCTCCATCCCATCGCCGAAACCTACGTGCAAGACACCAAGCCGGATGCCAAACTCGGCACGGTCCCCGTCAGCGATGAGTATTTTCTCGGTCAACTCAGCTTCGACGGCGGCTTCAGCGAAGTCTCTTACCTCGGCGACTCGGGCATTCGATCGCGCGTAATGAATGACATGACCGGGTTGATTTCCTCGCGGCCTTCGGGCGTCGATTTCGCCCGCACCTTGTTGCTCGATCCCGGACGCCTCGATCGCGAGCACTATAACTTCACCCCGGTGCGCAGCGAAATGCTGGGCGAAGTGCGCTGCATTGTGGTGGATGTGCAACCGCAGCCGCACTCCGGTAATGGACGCTTCCTCGGCCGCATCTGGGTGGAAGACGAGGACTATCACATCGTCCGCATGAACGGCACCTACGTGGGAGCCCGTGCCGGAACCCACTTCGAGACCTGGCGCCTCAACGTGCTGCCGCACGTCTGGCTTCCCGCATACTCGTACAGCGAAGAACCAGACGAGCACTCGAAGCTCGGCCCGTCGATCCGTTACAAGGCGCTGACCCGCATTTGGGGATACGACCTGCAACACGCCGGCGACCTCCGCGAATACGCGCAGCCGCTTGCGGAAACCGCGCCCGCCGACGCGAAAGGAAAGAAGGATTCAGGATACGATCTCAGCGGACGCCTCAGCGTGCGGCCGTTTCAATATTCCACCGAAGACAACATTATCGAACGCCTGCAAGTCGCGGGACTGATGGCGCCTACAGGAGACGTTGATCAGATTCTTGAGACCGTCACCCGCAATCTGATCATCACCAACCAGCTCGACATCAAGCCCGAGATTCGCTGTCGCGTGCTGTTGACCGCGCCGCTCGAATCCTTTTCCTTCGGACACGTGATCGTCTTGAGCCGTGGCCTGATCGATGTTCTACCCGATGAAGCCACCCTGGCTGCGATTCTCGCTCACGAACTCGCCCATGTCGTTCTCGGACATTCGTCCGAAGACAAGTACGCTTCATGGAACAGCCTGTTCTTCTCCAACGAGAAGACACTGCAGAAATTTGATTTCCGCCTGGACGAAGCGCAAGAGGATGCCGCAAATCACAAGGCTGCGGAACTGCTCGCGAAGTCTCCCTACAAAGACAAGCTGGCACAAACTGGATTGTTCTTGAAGACCCTGCAGGCACGCTCACAGGAGCTACCCAACCTGATTCATCCGCACTTAGGGAATGCCCTGAAAGAAGGCGACGAATTACGGCTGGCTGAATTGACAAAGTCAACGCCCGATTTGGATATCGCTCGCGTCGATCAGATCACCGCTCTGCCTTTAGGCAGCCGGGTCAAGATCGATCCCTGGAGCGACCGCATCGAACTGCTGAAAACCAAGACCGCGCCCGTGCGGCTAGCGAGTGAAAAGATTCCCTTCGAAATCGCGCCAGTGTTCCCGTACCTGAAGCGGGTGCAAGATGCGCCGCCACTGACGCCGCAGACATCCCAGCCAGCGCCCACGCAGTAAGGCGTTCTCGCCTGTGCGGTCATCCCCTGCAGAGCCGCGGAAGGGTGCTTTTTGGTACCTTGCGCAAACCCCATTCCTTGTTTTACAATGACAGACTAGTCTGACTAGTTCAATGACAAAACCGAAAACATCCCGCTGGCAACTACAGACCGCCAAAGCCCGTTTTAGCGAGGTCTTCCGCCGAGCCTTTGCAGAAGGGCCGCAATACGTTACTCGTCAAGGTAAAGAGGCGGTGGTTATTCTGCCCGCAGAGGAATTTGAGCGTCTGGTGGGACGTGACCGCCAACCCCGTAGCCTGGTCAAGTTCTTCGCGGAATCTCCCTTGGCCGAGGCTCGAATCAATCTCGACCGCAAGCCAGATTATGGACGCAAGGTTGATCTGTGACCGGTTTCTTGCTCGACACCAACGTCGTCTCGGAACTGATCAAACCCAGGCCGAACGCTGGCGTGGTGCGGTGGATGGAAGCCACTGACGAACAATTGCTTAATCTCAGCGTGCTTACGCTGGGCGAGATCCGCAAAGGCATCACCTCCATCCCGGAGACAAAACGACGTACAGCTCTCGAAACCTGGCTCAATCGCGACCTCATCTTGCGTTTCGAGGGACGGATACTCAATATCGATCGTGCCGTTGCGGATCGCTGGGGGAAGCTCTGCGGAGGGTCGCGACACCCACTGCCAGTCATCGATTCGCTCTTGGCTGCCACAGCCCTGTATCACGAACTAACCCTGGTCACGCGAGACACTCGATCGATTGAAGCCACGGGCGTTGCTTTGCTGAATCCTTGGATTGCTTCGACCTCTTAGCCTGTTCCTGCTGTTACCAAAGAGATTGGCTAGCTTTGACATCGATGGTGTCCAATCCTTATGTGGAGACATCCGGCGAAGAACGGCGGGACTTTCGATTAAAGGTCACCGCTGCGAGTATCTTTCTCTGCGCGGCGGCCTGTCAGATCGCGGTGCTGATAAACGCTCCGGAGGGCTTCCGTTCATTCTGGTTACACGTTAATGGGGTTGTCACGGTCGCCACAGTGGCCAGCCCCGCGATTCTGCTTCTTGCCTCGGTCTATCTGTTCCACAGACCATGCCCCGGATACATTCTGGGCCTCTTTGCAGGTTTCCTCGCGGTATCCAGCCTTGTTTGGCGAGAATCCTTCAATTTCTACTTCAGCAACCCCTGGATCGGCTTGAATCTTCGTGACACGGGTAATGCGGAGTTCATTTCGTTTTCTAAGTACAGAATCTTGACGGCACTGATGACGTTGATGGCCTTTGGAATCGCTTTCATTCGCTTGCTCCCAGAGCGGTTGAGTTTGCGACGGAGGCCTCTGCGCGAACGCACTTGGCCCGCTTTCGCGGTGTCGTTCCTCGCGACTGGGTTATGGTTCTTTGCTGCTGCTATGCCTTATCGAATCCCGATTATCGTGGAGGCCTACGTGCCCGAGATCATCATCTTGCACGTCGTAAAACACGGCCTTCAGTTCAAGGAGACGTCGGTCTATGCGGCGCGGGATGCGCGATTCGGAGTTTCACGCAACCATCGCAGGTTCTTTAGCTATCGCTCGCCGACTACCTTGAGCACTGGGTTGCTGCCTGAGAGGCTCGTAGCATCCAGAAGTGCTCTGCTAAATTCGCCACAACTCCAACAATTACCAAGGTCCAGCGCCGAGCCTCTTCGTAAGTGGGAGGGTGAAGGGTGGTATGTCCGCTTGAAAGGATCGAGGATCTCGGCTTTTACGAGCGAGAACGGAATGACCCCGCCGGCCGGAATCGTTGCCTTCTTTCGAGAGGTGCAGGACCTTCCCACCACCGAGCAGGCAGGCGATGAGATCAAAGACGTTTGCTTGGGATTTTGTTACGACCCGGTTGCCGGACTAGGAAAAATATACGTAAATGAGCGGTGCTCTACAGGAGCCAACAACGTAACGCACTGCCTTTGAGCGCGCGGAGGGCGCTTGAGTGTTCCGCCTACACCACAAAATACTTCGCCGCCGGATGATGCACCACGATCGCCGACGTTGACTGCTCCGGCTCCAGCAGAAATCCTGAAGTCAACCGCACGCCGACGTTCTCCTCAGGCTTGAGCAGCGCGAAGAGTTTCGTCTGATCCTCCAGATTCGGACACGCTGGATATCCAAACGAATATCGCGAGCCGCGATACTTCTGGTGAAACAGATCGCGAATGTGCGGAGAATCTTCGCCCGCAATCCCCAACTCTTCGCGCATCTTCTTGTGTAGATACTCCGCCAAGGCCTCCGCGGTTTCCACGCTCAGCCCGTGCAGATACAGATAGCGCGTGTATTCCCCACCTTCAAACAGTCGTTGTGTTTCTTCAGACGCCTTGGAACCGATGGTCACCAGCGAAAGCCCAATCACATCCATCTTTCCGGAACCCTTTGGAGCGAAGAAGTCAGAGATGCAAAGCCGCCGTCCTTCGCGCTGCCGCGGAAAAGTAAAGCGCAGAAGCTCTTGATTCTGCTTTTCACTGAGTACTGGGTACTCGGTACTCGGTACTGGAGGCGAATACACGATCACGTCGTTTCCATCGGCCTGCGCCGGGAAATATCCGTACACCACCTTCGGCTCGAACAATCCCGCTGGCGATGACCTCCTCTTCCAGCTTCTTCTTGATGGGACGGAACTTCTCCTCCACCAGCCGCAGATAATCTTCCTGCGAGGCAGTCTTCAACTGCCACTGGTTCTTGAACAGCGCGGTTTCGTTGATGTACTGGAAACAGTTCGCGCAGATCGAAATCCTTCCTCACCCTCACGCCCCAGAACGGAGGCACGGGAATATTCGGCGCATCTGTGACCACCGCCGACTGCGCTCGGCGAACACTGGACCAGTTTCTTCGTCCACAACCGCGGCCTTGGCGTACTCCTTCACCGTCCGGCCTTCCTTCAGCCGCGCCTCGCTTCTGTCCGTTCGGAGTCGCCAGGTCCTCCATGATGTGCAGGCCCGCGAACGCATCATCAGCATAGAACACGGCATTCGCGTACTCGCGCCGCAAATCGTCTTCGACATACTTGCGGGTCAGCGCCGCGCCGCCGCAGATCACCGGGAACTCCAGCGCCTGGCGCTGCAAGTCCTGGATCACGTACTTCATCTCCAGCGTCGACTTCACCAGCAACCCGCTCAGTCCGATCGCGTCCGCCTTATGCTCCTGCGCAGCGCGAATGATCGTGTCCCCGGGCTGCTTGATCCCGAGATTCACTACGCGGTATCCGTTGTTGGTCAGAATGATGTCGACCAGGTTCTTGCCGATGTCGTGCACATCGCCCTTCACCGTGGCCAGGACGATAGTGCCCTTCTGCGAGCCCGGACTTCTTCTCCATCTTCGGCTCAAGATAAGCGACCGCCTGCTTCATCACTCCGGCGGAATCGAGCACCGACGGCAACTGCATCTTGCGCGCGCCGAAGAGTTCGCCCACCGTCCGCATTCCATCCAGCAAAACCGTGTTGATCATCTCGAGCGGCGAATATTCCTTCAGCGCGTCTTCGAGCAGATCTTCCAGCGTCTTGCGATGCTCTCCGTCGCCCACCGCCTTTTCGCCGTTGATGATGGCGAACTTCAGCTTGTCTTCGACCGATAGCGTTTCCACATGCGCGGTGGTCGACGACTGCATCTTGCCCTTGGTCCCGGCAAAATGCTGCATGTATTTCTGCAGCGGATCGCCCTCGCCCTGGCCGGTAAATCAGCTTGTTCGCCAGTTCAACTTCTTCATGCGGAATCTTGTACAACGGATAGATTTTGCTGTAGTTAACGATCGCCATATCCAGACCGTTATCCACCGCTTCATGCATGAAGACCGAGTTCAACACCCGCCGCGGATAGGCATCCAGGCCGAACGAAATATTGCTGACGCCCGAGAATCGTCTTTACGTCGGGCAGTTCCTGCTTGATCCGCTTCACCGCCGCAGCGTTTCCATTCCCGCCGTCCGGTAATCTTCCTGCCCGGTTGAAATCGGCAGCGTCAGCGCGTCGAAAATAATGTCTACGGGACGGATGCCGTACTTCTTCGTCGCCAGATCGAAGATGCGGTGCGCGATCGCCACTTTCTTGTCGGCGGTCAGCGCCATGCCGTCTTCGTCGATGGTCAGCGCGATCACCGCCGCACCGTAGCGCTTGGCCATCGGCAGCACCTTCGAGGTGCGCTTCTCGCCATCTTCCAGATTGATGGAGTTGATAATCGCTTTGCCCGGAATGCGCTTCAGCGCCTCTTCCACCACGTCGGCTTCGGTCGAGTCAACCAGGATCGGCGCCGGCACGCGCGTCGCGATTCTTTCCAGAATCGACGAGATGTACCCCTTCTCATCTTCACCCACGATGGCGCAGCACAGATCGAGCATGTGCGAGCCTTCGTTCACCAGCTTCTTCGCCAGTTGCAGAATGTCGTCGTACTTTTTGCCGCGCACCAGATTGCGGAAATGCTCCACCCGCGTGGTGGTGTTCATTTCTTCCGCGACAATCAAAGGCTTGGGGTCAAGATCAAGCGGGACTGAGGTGTACGCGCTCGATGCCGCACCGACCGGCTTCACATCGCGCTTGGCAGGCTCGACGCCAGACACCGCGTCGACGACGGCCTTCAAGTGCTCCGGCCCAGTCCCGCAACATCCGCCAACGATGCGTACGCCGTAATCGACGACGAAATGCTTGTGATACTTCGCCAGTTCTTCTGGCGTCAGCTTGTAAACCGCGTGCCCGCCTTCGTTCTGCGGAAGTCCGGCATTCGGCAACACGGAAATGTGCTTGGTGGAATTGATGCCCGAGATAGCGGACCGCATCATTCATCTCGACCGGACCGGTCGCGCAGTTCAGGCCGATGACGTCCACATCGAACGGTTCCAGCGCGGTGAGCGCCGCGCCGATCTCGGTCCCCAGCAGCATGGTGCCCGATCTCCTGCAGCGTCACTTGCACCGTAACGGGCAGCCGCTTCCCGGCCTTGCGCATCGCCTCGAATCACGCCAATGGCCGCCAGCTTTGGCTTGCAGCAGATCCTGCGCGGTCTCGATCAGCAGCACGTCCACGCCGCCTTCGATCAGCGCGAGCGCCTGCTCCTCGTAGGCCGCGACCATCTCGTCAGAACTGATATGGCCGAGCGACGGCAGCTTGGTGGTGGGTCCCATCGATCCTGCGACGAACCTGGGATGATCTTTCGTCGAAAACTGATCCGCCGCCTCGCGGGCCAGTTTCACCGCAGCCAGATTGATTTCCCGGACGCGGTCGGCCAGGTCGAATTCGGCCAGCACCGATGCGCGTCGCCGCCGAAGGTATTGGTCTCGACCACGTCGCAACCAACCCGCAGAAAATCCGCATGGATGTCACGAATGATGTCGGGCCGGCTCAGGACCAACACTTCAGAGCAGTTCTCTTTCCCCCAATAATCGTCGAGGGTGGGGTTCCGTTTCTGGATGTTGGTCCCCATCGCGCCGTCATAGATAACAACGCGTTCCCGCACGGTCTGTAGAAAGTCAGTCATTGGAAATCAGTCGTCAGTCTTCAGTCGTCGGTCGTCAGCTAAACCCTCGATTGTCATTCCGAGGAGCGAAGCGACGAGGAATCTGTTTTTACTCGGTACTGGGTACTCGGTACTGCTTTATACACAAACGCCGGCCCTCAGCAAAAAGGGGACCGGCGTTCATTCTCGTTCGAAATCTTGAAAGTTTCAGACTCCCGGTACCGGCTGGGCCGGCACATGATCTTCCAGCACTTCGGCGGTATTAAAGACCGCATTGGCTCCCAGATGTGCCGGAACCGGCGCCAGCATCTGCTCCTTGCGGTACACCAGGCTGCTGGCATTAAACGTTGCCAGTTCGAATCCGTGCCCATGCGTGATCGCGTCTGTCGGGCAAGCCTCTACGCAATATCCGCAGAAAATGCAGCGGTTGTAATCGATGTTGTAAACCTTGGCGTAACGCTCAGCGCCCGAAACCCGTTTCTCCGCTGTATTGTCGGCGGCTTCAATATAAATGCAATTCGACGGGCAATTGGCGGCGCACAGGAAGCAGGCCACGCACTTTTCCAGCCCATTCTCGTCGCGCTGCAGCACGTGCACGCCCCGGAAGCGTTCCTGGAACTTCGCTCCCTTCAGCGGCCCAGGCCCATCCGGATAATTTTCCACCAAGGTCGGCTGGAACATCTCCATGAAGGTGATGCTCATGCCCTTGGCGATGGCTGCAATGTTCTCGAAGATCGCCATATCGAAGTCTAGTATAACGGAAGCCCCAGGCTCCCGCAGGCGGCAGGCGGCGAGTGGCGCTTCTGCCGGGTCCAACCCCCATTCCTTTGAGTTGAGCGGAATGCCCAGACCCCTTTTGTTCCGAAAACCGAACAAGAGGCCAAAAATCTTTCATGCTCAAGGAAATCTGGAGTTAAATCGGTCATCCCTCGGGGAGGGGGAGTTTTGCATTGGATATCCGGGAACTCGTCGCTGAACTGAAGAGGCAACGTCGCCATCTGGATCGGGCGATCGTCGCGCTGGAGGCACTGGAAAAACGGAAACGCCCAGAACATCGAAATTCAGGCCCCAGAAAACGCAAGGCACCTCCGGTAGCTAGAAGAACCGGAACCGGAGGACAGCTGATTCCCTTTTCGATCGCGCCGCAGTTAGCGCGGTCTCGACAAAACTTTTAGTGCGCACGCCCACTCTCGCAGCCCCCCGAGGGTGGGCCCTCCCCCAATCTTTCTGCTTGGTGCGTCCTTGTGATTCCGCTAAGGCAACCCCATCTCCCGGTTTTCATCTAAAATTGGAACAGTTGTGTTGTTTATCCCACCAATGGAACGATTCTCTGCCACCCATGTCAAAAAATGTGATCCCAGAAGAAAGCAGTGGCTTCGAAAATTTATGAGAAACTCGTCGCGTCTTTGGACGCTTGCTTCCGTCGCGTTGTTGCTCATCGCCCTTCCCGCCTTCGCCGCGCTCGGCGGAGACGCAAGTTCCGTTACCAACGACCAGCTTCAAATGCAGGCGACCCTGAGATCCGCTCAGAACCAGGGCTACACCATGCATGAGTTAACGGTCCCCTCCGGCACGCTCCGCGAATATGTCACGCCCCAGGGCAAGGTCTTCGGGGTGGCATGGAAAAGCGCAACCCCGCCCAATTTTCAGCAGTTCCTTGGCACCTACTTTCAGCAATTCATTGCGGCCGGGAAAAACCGCCGCCGCGGAAGCGGACCTCTGGTCATCGAGCAGCCGGGGCTCGTCCTCTATTCCGGCGGACATATGCGGGCGTTTTTCGGAAAGGCCTACGTGCCTGACATGCTGCCTCAGGGGGTGACGGCTGATGCGATCAAATAATTCTTCCATTCTGCGTGTAGCGGGTGCGCTCTCGATGGTTGGCGGACTGGCCTTGGCTCTTGCCTGTGGTGGGGGAGGCAGCCACACTCCGCCAAACCCGATTGTCACCACCGGGCCGAACGTGCAACCCGTGAATCTGAACTCCGGCATCAACGGAAATTACGCCAACGGAATCTTCACCACCGTCACAGTCTGCGTCCCCGGAACCTCCACTTGTCAGACCATCGATAACATTCTGGTCGATACCGGTTCCATCGGCCTGCGGCTGCTTTCTTCGAGCGCAGGCGGACAATTCAACCTCACGCTTCCCGTCGAGAACGACACCAGCAACAATGCCATCGCCGAGTGCACGCAGTTCCTCGACGGAAGTTTTCTCTGGGGCCCGATTCGCACCGCGGACATCAAGATCTCCGGCGAGACTGCCAATTCGGTCCCCATTAACGTTTTCGGCGATCCGGCGTTCACCAACATTCCCGGCAGTTGCTCCAGCAATGGCACCGGCACGAATGACAACAACCTCGCCAACTTCGGCGCGAACGGCGTTCTCGGACTGAACATTTTCGCGCAGGATTGCGGCGGTTTCTGCGTCTCGGGAGGCACTCCCCCGTCGGCCCTCTACTACACCTGCCCCAGTTCGGGATGCGTCTCTGCCTTCGTCCCTCTTACCCAGCAGGTGTTAAATCCGGTGCCGCTGTTCGCCACTGATCACAACGGATACATCATCGAATTGCCCTCCATCTCCTCCTCGGGAGCGGTGAGCGCAAGCGGTTCGATTGTCTTTGGCATAGGCACGCAATCGAACAACGCGATGTCCGGCGCCACGGTCTTTCCTCTCGATGTCCAGGGGCTTTTCACTTCTACCTACAAAGGCACCGGCTACTCTTTCAGCTTTTTAGATACCGGCTCGAACGGGTATTTCTTTCTCGACGCCAGCACCACGGGCATTCCCACCTGCGCCGATTTGCAAAATCAGTTCTATTGCCCGTCGTCCACGCAAAGCGTTACGGCGACCAATCAAAGCAGCGTCAACCCGAGCATCGGCAAGAACGTCACCTTCAGCGTGGCCAATACCGACAACCTGTTCAACAGCTCCAACTTCCTTTTCAGCAACCTCGCCGGCCCCAACCCCGGCAGCTTCGACTGGGGACTCCCCTTCTACTTCGGACGCAACGTTTACGAAGCGATTGAAGGACAAACTACTTCGGGGGGAAACGGACCCTACGTAGCCTACTAATTAGAAGACTGGGGGAAAAAGGGTGCCCCATTTCTCGCGTCGTTTGCGAGAAGTGGGGCATTTTTGCTCCCGCGCTTATGTAGATCCGTGCCAACAAGTGGTGAGGTCTTGGCTCCAGTGCGGGGAATCTCGGTTTATCAGCATCTCGATCGTCTCCAGCAACTGATCGACTCGTGTTCCCCGTCCCAGGTGAACGTTCACGCTCGTGAGTTCGTGGGTTGGCAAGGCAGGCAGACCTGAGATCACTACCACGGGTAAATCAGGATCGATTCGCCTCAATTCGCGCGCCAGTTGCGTGCCCAGCATTCCCGGCATCTGGTAATCGAGCAGGGCGATTTCAAACTTCGCGTTTCTCGCCCGGCTTAAAGCCTCGAAAGGATCTTCCTCGGCAATCACTGCAAAGCCTCTTGCCCCGAGTATGTTGGTCAGCAATTTCCGCGATTTGGGGTTGTCGTCGACGTAAAACACCGTTGCTTGCTTGTCCATATTTCCTCCGTGACCGTGGTCTGTTGGGTTGCGGTGAGGAGGCACTAGCGGAAGATCGAACGGCGGGCACGATCAGCGCTTCCTTGTTGTATATGGAAGGAACGCTCAGCCGGCCTCGCCTTGCGCGCGAAATGGCTCAAGTTATGTTTCGATCGGGTAATTGTTTGTAAAATCGACAAGCTCTTTTCCGAGTCGCATTGATAGAAACACACCCGTAAACTGTTGGTTCACAGCCCTGGGGGATAAGCATGGCCGATCATGACTTGCCGCAAGCCTTCATGCCGGCGCGGCGTGACTTTCTTTGGTACGCCTTCACAGGAGTTGCGGCTTCCGTTCTTTCGCGCAATCTCGCAGCTTTTGCTCAGGTAGCCACAGAGCAGAAGCCCATGCAGACCATCAATAACGACATGGTGGCGAAAATGCGCGCGGCCGGCGCCGCAGCCAAGCTCACCACCCAGAAATTAACCGATTCTGTCTCAGTCATTTTCGGGTCGGGAGGAAACGTCGCGGTTCTTACTGGACCCGATGGAAAAGTGATCGTCGACTCTGGTTTTGGCACCTCCGCTCCGCAATTCAAGACGGCTCTTGCCGCGATCAGCAACGACCCGCTCCGCGTATTGGTCAACACGCACTGGCACTTCGACCACACCGACGGCAATGAATGGATGCACAACGCCGGCGCTCTGATCATCGCGCACGAGAATACGCGTGCCAGGCTCTCGACTCCGCAAGAGATAGCCGCCTTCGGCATGCACTTCGATGCTGCCCCCGCGGCAGCTCTTCCTCAGCAGACCTTCACCGAGCAGGCGAATCTCTTCTTCAATCAGGAATCGATCGCCCTTCGCTACTACCCGCCCGCCCACACCGACTCCGATATCCTGGTTCATTTCATGCACAACAACGTCATCCACGCTGGAGACATTCTCTTTAACGGGATGTATCCGATGATTGATCTCAGCACGAAGGGCAACATCGCCGGCATGATCGGCGCCGCGAATAAAACCCTGGCGCTCGCCGACGGCCAGACCAAAATCATTCCCGGTCACGGCCCCATGGCCGATCGCGCCATGCTTGAGCAGTATCGCGACATGCTGGTCACCGTCCATGACCGTGTTTCCAAACTCAAAACAAGCGGCAAGTCGGTCGATGAAGCCATTGCCGCTAAGCCTACCGCCGATCTCGACGCCAGATGGGGCAAGGGACACATCGGCAATGACTTTTTCGTAAAGCTGGTCTACGACACGTTGTAAGGGAAAAAGATGCCCCATTCCTCGCATCCTTTGCGGAAATGGGGCCTACGAACCTAGAGCGACCGGATGAACGCCAGCAGATCGGCCTGATCCGACGGAGACAAAGCCTTGAACGCATTAATGACCTGCGTGGCTTCTCCACCGTGCATGGTAATCGCCTTCGTCAGGTTCGTGGTGCGTCCATCGTGCAAATAGACGGTGCGGAACGACAGACCCCACAATGGCGTGGTGCGCCACTGGCTGCCGGTCGCCTGTCCCTGGGGAATATTGTCCGCCAAGCCGGGTCCCATATCGTGAATCAGCAGATCGGAATAGAGATTCACCGGCTGATTGCTCAAGGGCAGAATCGGCGGCCCATTGACGTGTCCTAGAAAATCCACAGGAATCGCCACATTCGGATCGGTGGTGTAACTGGGCAGATGGCAGAGCGCACAGCCGATCGAGTTGAACAATGCCTGGCCGTTGGAGTTACCCGTGCCCGGCGTGTTAGGCGCCAGATACACCAGGAAGTCGTACATCTGCACCGTCTCTACGCCGTTCATGTCGTTCAGTTCCGAGCGCCGCACGCAATTGCCGGGAATGCTGCAGTTCCCCTGCGGACAATCCTCCGTGGTAACCACTGGATTGGTAATGCCAACATCGTGGCCAAACGCGAGTCCTACCGTTTGCAACAGTGATGCGATCTGCGCCTTCTGTCCAAAGCGTCCCACTCGCATGTTGCCGTTCCAATCGGCCACCATATTGACCGATCCTTGAATTCCCATTCCCTTGTTCACGGCGTTCGCCATGATCGCGGAATCGTCGATGTTGTCGATCAGGCCATCGCCGAATAACGGAGGCGGCAGCCTCTGCCCGATGATGGTCGCGTCCGTAGGAATAAACTCGCCAGCCACCGTACATCCCGGAATAAACTTTGCCACCGTGAGAGGTTGCAATTGCGGGCCGCCTTCGCTGGTCAGCTGGTTGAAGCTACCGTCACTATTCAAAGTCCCGAAAAGGGTTACACGGTTCTTGGTGTTAAATCCCCCGAACACCGGCACGGCATGGCAGTTATTACAGTTGGTGTTGGTGTACACCGGGCCCAAGCCGTGCACTGGATCCCAGGGAAAATCGAACTGCGTCATGCCTGTGGTGAAGTGCGAGAGCTGGCCGCTGCTGAGTCCGGGTAGCGGGCCTCCGAGGGTAGTCTGGGCATGAACCGGCTGGGAATGGAATTTGCCGCCAATGAGCAACGCTGCAATGACAATCATCAGCGCAAAAGCCACCAGGCTTGAACGCCGGGTGGCGGCAGATGTTTCAGTGTCCATAACTGGCTCCTTCGTTTAGCCAAGGGCCGTCGCGCAAAGGAATGCGCGGTTAGTGGTGGTAAGACACGTGAGCGCAAACTCGCCCACCTTATCAGCGAGCGTTGCACACTTTAGCACAAACTTAACTTCCACACGAGAGAATCCAAATACAGACTTTACTGGAGGCCCCAGGTCACATCAGGGGCGGAGCTACTGGGTGCTTTTGACCCCGAACTTGCTGGCCTTCTGGCAGGTGGAATAGCCGACAATGTCGTCGGGATTGAAAGCCGCCTGATTCGGCGCGGTTGGGATCACACTGTCGCGGTCCATATCCTTCCGCACCCGGTAGGTGCGCATCATGAAGCAAGCGTGATCTTCGTCAGCGCTCGCTGATCGCACGCGCTCGCCCGCGGCGGGAAGAATCATCCTGGAGTCAGCCGTGAAACTGGCTTGCCGGTCGGACGTAAGTTGAGGATCGCTGGCAAAAGCCAGTCCCGTAGCAGCCAGTCCTAGAAGCGCGACCACAACTACCTTATCCCATCGCATAGCATCCGCCTCCGACCCGTGATTGTATCTCTGATTGGATGCGGCATCGTTAACTATTGCAGCCCCGCGCGCCCCAGCATCTCCAGAAACTGCTGCTGCGTCCGCATGTCAATCGATTGCGCCACCAGTTTCCCTTCCCGGTCATAGACAAAGCTCTTGGGAATGCCTTCGACGGCGAAAAGTTTATGCACTTTCCCTGCGTCGAGCAGCACCGGATACTGGATCTTGCGCTCCGCTATGAATGGCTTCACCTTGCCGGCTTCCTCGTCGGAAATCGAGAGAATCACCAGGCCCTGATCTTTGAAACGCTCATAGAGAGTCTCCAAATCGGGCATCTCCTTGCGGCAGGGTGGACACCAGGTTGCCCAGAAATTCACCAGCACAACCTTGCCGTGTAATTGTTTCAACGTCCAAGTCTTGCCGTCTAAATCTTTCAGAGTGAAGTCGGCATCCATCCGTTTGCGGTCATCGGCTTCGAGGTTGGCCATCGCGACAGTAAACTGGGGAGCTTCCAGCGATGTGTCGACGTGCTCGTATCGCACCAGCTGTGCCAACTCGGTGTAAGGATAGGCAGGCTGACCTTTTTCATCGGGCAAGGGCTGCTCTTTGAGTGTTTGCGCCAAGGTAGTCGCGACTTCCTGCAAGGCATCGTGTCCGAAATCGCCCTCGGTCGATAATCCGGCCAGGCCATTCGCAAGCCGCAGCTTGTTCGGTCCTGCGGGTAACTCGCGAATCTTCAGCGCGAGATCTTTGGTGGTTCGCGCCCGCACATCGTCGGGCAAAGCACGAAGCCCGCGGAGTTGCTCCAGGATCGGCTTTCTCCTGGTCGCTCCACACCGTAGGCTTGTTTTGTGCGGAAACAACTGAAGCGCGGTAAAGAACGATGACTAACCACAAGGCGCGTCGAATCATGACCGGAAGGATAGCAGGATATCGCCCGTGACGCGTATCACCTTCTCCTTCATAGACCGGCGGATTAGAATGCAAGGTTGTGAAACTAACTCGCACCAAACCGAGGCTCGCCGTTCTCTTATTCATTCCGGTATTCCTCTTCTATGGATTCATGGGCACTGGCGCGGCATACTCGCCTCTGCGAGAGTGGGCGGCCGTATCCCCGCGCCTTGCGAGGGGTCGCTCTGCTCTGGTTCATCACCGGACCCGCCATGTTGTTCGCTGCCGCCGGCATTTTGGGATCTCTCGGCCGTCACTCGCCGTCGTTGCGGCTTGGAGGAATTTCCGCGGCGCTTTCGGCGCGCTCATGGTCACGGGATCGCTAACCGGGATCGTACCCTGCTCGGGCCCGGCTTGAGCGCGCGGCAAACTGATCTCCGGCGGAGGTCTGGTGATTCTGGGATTGCTGGCAGCCTGGTCGCAGTTCGTCTCCATTCCCGGCGAAAACCGCCGCTTAGCCTCGCGGCTGAAACTGCGAAACTCCCACCCACACCACAATCAGCAATACAAAGAACCCGAAAATCAAAAACACCGCACCGCAGAGGGAAAGCGCCGCAAACGCGCCGCGCGCCCATTTCCGCCGCGCAAACGCACCCAGCAGTAGCGGGATCGCCGTCGCTTCCGCAATCATTCCCAGGACGATGCCAGATATCAACAACCACCGGTCGGTTCGCGCCAGCAGATTCGACAATGAGCGTGACGGTCTGGACCACAAGTCAACAGCGCAAATGGCGGCCACGCCAACAAGCGTCCCAACAACAAATCGGCGTTGTTTCCTGTCTGTCAGCGTTGGCTCCCATGAGTAAGACTCTCTGAACCCTTTTCGGGTAGTGCCTGTTGGCAAAATAAAAAAGGCCCGCTCCACAATTGGGAGCGGGCCATCTCCAGGGAGCAGAAAGTTTACGGCAAACCCGGGCAGGTGTTTTTTTCGTCGTTCTGGAAACTCAGCCATCCGTTCACCGGAATTGCGGTCCCGGCGCCGAAGTAGTCGATGAAAACCAGATCCTGCAAGTGGTAAGTGAACGAGCCCACGGTGTAAGCGTGGTCATCGAGCACCAGTGGATCTCCATTCTCGAGAATGCTGTTATCGAGGCACGGGACCGAGTTGTCTACAAAGGGATCGTCGAGCCACTCGCCGATTTCGTGTGCGGCTGCGCCCGTATCCTGCGAGAAGACTCCCGAGCCCTGATCGACCAGCGTCGTGTAGGCATAGGTCTGGCCCGCGGGCTGGGACGCATTCGCGCTGTGATAGCCGCCAATGCAGCATCCGCCCTCGGTCAGATAGACGTCATAGTTAATAAAGATCGGCAGGCTATCGGGTGTGATCTGCGGGAAGCTGCTCAGAAAACCCTGCAGCGCCGCGTCAAAGGCGAAGATGTCCATGGTGCCCACCTTATGGCCGGCCAGGAACGGGTTGGTAATCACCGAACCCTGCGAGGCCGTCACGGTGATGGTCTGCGTCGGCAGCACGGTCGGCGTACCCAGCAGCACGTGATAGCTGCTGTTGTTCTTGACCACCTTCCAGAAGTTGCCGCGCTGGTACGCGTCAATGTACTGGGTCTTGCCCAAATCGACTCCGCCCTGCACAAAATCGACGCTCGAGGTGAATAATGGCGATGAAGTCAGCACCGTCTGCGCACTCATGCCGTTGAAATTCGTGCTCAGTGTCGGGTCAAACGTCTGGTTGCCGTTGCTCGAGCCATAAACCATCTTCACCGGAATTAGATACACCGGCACTGTCGTCGTGGTGTTGTTCCTGCGCGGATCGGCGCCTACCATCACGAAGGGGTAGCGAACATTCTTGTGGACCCATGATCCATTCCACTGTGCCAGTTGCCCAGCCGGTGGCCGGACAGTGGTGGAATACGCATGGGGTTTCATAGCAACGAAACGCCCTTTGGCTTTGGTCGCATCCTGGGAAAAGGCTGAGCTGGCAAGGCACACCAGCAGCAAGAGAAAGACCAACGGTTGCTTCATGTCGTCTCCTTAAACATTCAGGGTGAGTAAACGCTGTCCCGCGTTATCGGTCGGAACTTGCGCGCGATAGTAAGTGCCCAGGCGAGCTACTACAAGGTCTAGTTGTCAATTCTTTGTCACATCTTCAGAGTGGAAAACTTTTGCAGCTCAGGAAGGCTTTGCCACCAGCTTCTGATACTGCGTCGGCGAATAACCCAGAATCGATTTGAAGTCGTTGATCAAATGCGCCTGATCGAAGTATCCCAACTCCAGCGCTAGTTGTGCCCAATCCGGTTGCGCGCCGAAATTGAGCCGCTCCATCACTTCATGCAAGCGGTATCTGCGAATCACCCACTTCGGACTCACACCCACATATTCGTTGAAAATTCTCTGCAGCGAACGCTTCCCCATCCCCGCGCGAGCCGCCAGATCATCCACTGTCTTGATCTCAGGTTCGTTGAGGATGGAATTCACCAACCGCTCGGCGAGAACTGAGGTCTCATCTGGCGCGGGTATCCGTGCCAGGAAAAACGCACCTGCCGCCTCCAGCTTCTCCGCTTCTTTGGCGGACGAAATGAGCACCGCCCGCAGCGCCTCCACCTCTTTTCCGAAAACTCGTTTCGCAGGAATCACCCGGTCCGCAAGCGTCGAAACCGCTGCTCCAAGAAAAGGACGGAACCTTCCCGCGCGGAACTTCGCTCCAAACACCTGCGAATTCCCGCCAATCACGCGCGAGAACTTCCGCGTCTGCGCTCCCGAAACTACTGCGCCATCTTCCTCAAAGATGACATGCACGTTGGGATGCGGCAAATTCTCGACCAACTGCGGTTCGCAGCCCCGCAGGTCCCACTGAATCATCCAGAAGTGCGCAATCCACGGCGCTAGCTCCCGTGGTGGACGCCGTCTCGCATGCCGCATTTTCCCTTCCGGCAACGTCCGCCGCACCATGCCGCGTGCCCGTCCGACCTCGGGGTCGAAGACCTCTTCAATCTCGGCGTCCTGTCGCCTTTTTCCAATCCTCGCAGCCATAGTTTTCTTAAAGTACTGTGAAGGAGACAGCGATCATGACAGCCCTAGAAATCCGCAAATCCATCGAAGTCGATGCCCCCGTTGCCACTCTCTGGAAGATTCTCACCGACAACCACTTCATCCAGCAATATATGTTTGGCTGCTATGCCGATACTGATTGGAAAGTGGGCTCTCCGCTGCTGTGGAAGGGCGCCGCCGACGGAAAACTCTACGTCAAAGGCAAGATCGTATCGATCGACGTACCGCACCGCCTCGCCTACACCATCATCGATCCCAACTCGTCGATCGCCGACATCCCCTCCAACTATCTCACCATGACTTACACCTTGAAAGAGCGCAGCCTGAACATGTCCGCCCTCGAAATCACGCAAGGAGACTTCGCCGCCGTGGAAGATGGCGAGAAGCGTTACCAGGATTCGTTAGGCGGAGGAGACATGATCCTGCCGGCGATCAAGAAACTGGCAGAAGAACAATTTCAACGGGTGTGAAGAGTGAGAGTGGTGAGCGCGGCAGGAATCGAACCTGCGACCCATGCCTTAAAAGGGCATTGCTCTACCAACTGAGCTACGCGCCCACTGTCTTCCAATTTAACACAGGAAAATGAATCGCAAAGGGGTCAGGAGCGTCCGCCTGATCGATATCTTCGGTGACGTCATCCTGAGCCCGACAGGAGCGAAGGATCTGGCGCGTAGCCTCTCGAAACCTGCGCTGGGAAACTGCACGCCAGATCCCTCGCTGCGCTCGGGATGACGTCAAACTAAAGGCAGAGACGCAGCGAAGCGGCGTCTCTACAAAGTTCCCCGATCCAACGCCGGCTGCAGCGTCCCACTCGCCGCCGCGGCTTCTTCCTTCGTCTCCCACTTCAAAATCTTGAAGTCGAGCACAAAGATCGCGTACATCACCGGCACCTGCAGCTTGGTCACTACGGTCGCCAGCAGCAGACCTCCGATCTGCGCATAGCAGAGCGGTTGCCACAGCGGGCCCCCGTGAAGCGCCAGCGGAAACAGCGCCAGCACCGTGGCGAACACGGTGATCAGCACGGGACGCAAGCGAATAATCCCGGCATCAATCACCGCATTCTCGAAGTCATCGCCGGCCTCGTGCCGCTCTTCGATGAAATCAAACAGCACAATCGAGTGGCTGACGATCACCCCCACCAGGCTGGCCACGCCGAGAAACGCCATGAATCCGAACGGTTCGCCCATCACCCACAGCGCCAGGAAAGCGCCGACCATGCCATACGGAGCCGCCGCCAGCACCAGAATCGGCTTGATCGCATTGTTGAACTGAAATACCAGCGCCAGGAAAATCGCGAACGTCGAAATCAACATGACCACCGCGAGATTCTTGAAGCCGCTCTTGGTCTTGTCGTACTCGCCGCCAATCTGCATCTGGTATCCGGGCGGCAAAGACTTCTGCAACTCCAGCAGCCGCGGCATCGCAATTTTCAACACTTCTGAACTCAAGTGTCCCGGATGTGGAAAACTACGCACGTTGACGGTGCGGAACTGCTCCAGCCGCACGATGCGTCCCATCACCAGGTCGTGATCGATGTTCGAGACCTGCACCAGCGGAATCTTCGAATTGTCCTGCGAACCGTAAACATAGAGATTCTGAATGTCAGAGAGCTGCGCCCGCTCATCGGCGCGCAAGCGCGCCACCACCGGGATTTGCTTGTGCCCTTCCTGAAGCGCCGCGACCGTCACGCCGCTCACGCCCGCAGTGGAATTGGCAACATCCATATTGGTGATGCCTGCCAGGTTCGCCCGATCAGGATCGATGGTCAGCGAGATCTGCGCATTCTCGTCGCCCCACTCATTGCGCGTGCGCTCAGCGTTAGGAATCGAGCGGAAAATGTCCTCCACTTTCGCCGCAATGTTCTGGAGCGTCCGATTGTCGGCCGCCTCCTGCTGGGCGCTCACATCGGCGGTGCTCGAAATGCGAATCTCAATCGGATAATCAATGGGATTGGTCAACAGCTGCCGTGCGTCCAGACGAGCACCTGGAATCGAAGCGGTCAGCACCGGTTGCAACTCGCGGATGAAATCAGGCGTCGCTTCTTTATCCGTGACCTCAATCAGCACCTGCGCATAATTCAACTGCTGCAATTGCGGAGAAGCCGAGAACCAGAAGCGCGGGCCGCCTCCGCCCACCCAACTGGTGATGTAACGTAAAATCGGCGTCGGCTTGCCGTCTTTTTCGGGATGCTCGCGCCCATACTTCTCCGCCTGCTGGCGAACAATTTGTTCCACCTGCTGTGTGACCTGGTTCGTGGCTTCCAAATTCGTGTCGTTCGGCAGCCACACATCGACATAGGACCAGTACTGCACGTCTTCCGGGAAAAACGCCGTCTTGAGCTGCGCAAAAATAAGTACACCCAGCACCAGAAATACGAGAGACCCTGCAAAAAACGTCCAACGATGGTCGATCGAATACTTCGCCGCCCGCGCGTACCATCCCATCAATCCGCCGGAGCGCATCTCCTCCAGGGTCTTCTCTTTTTTCGGACGAAGAATGTAATAGCCCAGATACGGGATGAACGTCATCGAAATCAGCCGCGACGCTACCAGCGCGCATGTCATCACGATGGGCAGGCTAAAAAGAAATTCGCCCGTGCTTCCAGTGACCAGCAGAAACGGCACGTACGCGACGATGTTGGTGATGGTCGCGTAGAGAATCGCCTTCTCGAGTGTCGTGGGCCCCAGCCATGCGGCGATGATTCTCGGATGCCCTTCCGCCAGCATGCGCTTGATCGAATCGCCCGCCACCACCGGATCGTCCACCAGCAGTCCCAGAGCAATAATCAGCGTCGCCACCGACACCTGCTGGATGTCGATTCCCAGCAGATACATCATGCCGAAGGTCATGGCCAGGGTGATGGGAATGGAAATCGCCATCAGCACCGCCGAACGCCACTCCCAGAATCCAATCAGCGACACCAGCACCACCAGGATGATCGCCTCATACAGCGCATCCATAAACAGGCTGATGTTTTCTTTGACCTGCAAGGGCTGGTCGGAGGTCCGCGCCACAATCAAATCGTCAGGCAGGTACTGCCGCACCGCCGCCAGCTTCTGGTCGACACTCTTTCCGAAAGCATCGATCTGCTCGCCATCTTTCATCTGCACCGCGACAGTCACCGCGCGGCTGCGATGCCAGTTTCCGTCCTTGTCCTTCCAGGTGAGGTAATTCAGATATTTTGCGGGGCTCTGATAGCCGCGCGAGATATCGACCAGATCGCGCAGATAGACCGGACTGTGCGCCGCCGTCGACGAAGTCCCGATGATCACGTCGCCAATCTGCTGCGCGTCATCAAACTTGCCGGAAGGATCGATCAGAATATTCTTGGGACCGACTTCGATCGATCCGCCGGGCAGAGTGATGTTGCGCGCGCCCAGAATGTTTTTCAGGTTCGAGGGCGTGACTCCATACTCCGCCAGCCGCTCCTGCGAGTAGTCGAGATAAATCTGCTCTGGCAGCACGCCCTTGCGGTCCACCTTCGCAACTTCGGGCGCGCCCTGCACCGTGCGGGCGATCAGATCGGTAAAATCGTCCAACTCGCGATAGGAGTAGCGGTCGCCCGCTACTGCCGTCAATTTCGCCGCTGTCTCTTGCGGATCGCGAATGAATGCACCCTGCCACGCGTCGGGATGCAGTTCGGAACGATGCAACTTCTCGCTGATCAGCCGGTCCGAAGCCGCGCGCAACTGATCGTCCGTCAGGGTCGAACTCGCATCCACTCCAATGAATCCGCTACCTTCAAAGAAATGCAGATCGCCAAGTACCTTCGACTGCACGGCCACTCGCGCCAACGACTCGAAGGACTTCTGCACCAGGTCGGCAGCCACCGAGCGCGGGAAGGCGTACACAATGCTCACTCGAGGCTGGGGTGCGCTGCGCACCTCTGCGGCACGTGTGTCGACGATCGCCTTCCGCACCGCGCGGGCCCGCAACGCAATCTCCACATCGTTCGCCGCAGGACTCGCCACGGTCAGCATCATGGCCGCGGTATCGCCGAAATCGCTATTGAACTGAATCGGCCCCGCCCCCTGTGGAAGCCGTCCATTCATCGCGTTCAACTTCAGATTGATGTCGCTGAACTGCTTCTTCGAATCCTTGACGCTATCGTCGAGCTGTACGTACACCAGCGACAGCCCGGGAAAGCTGATCGAGCGGATGCCAAAGTCCGACGCGATCGGCGCGCGGATAAACGCGTTCTGCGCCATCGTCTGCTCAATCGGACGCGTCACTAACTGCTCAACTTCCTGCGCCGTCGCTCCCGGCCACGCCGTCTGCGCTACCGCAACCCGCACTGGAATGCTCGGATCTTTCCGCTTGGGCATCTTCGTGAATCCGTACCATCCCCAAACGAAAACCGCGATCAGCAGGATGAGGGACACCTGCCGGTGCTCGGTGAAGAAGCGCGCGGTGTTATGCGTCTTCGCAATCAGTTCGGATTCAGACTTCTGCGTCATAGCAAGTAGCGCCGGCGTCCCGCCGGCAACGGAAATCTAAGGTTCAATCAACAATCGAAATCGTAATTGGTAAATTTCACTGCATCACCCGCACCGCATCCCCATCCTTCACCAGCGAAACCCCCGTGGTCACAACTTTCTCCCCGCGCGAAAGCCCGCTGGTCACGCCAATCATGTTTCCGTAAGCCTCTCCCAACTCCACGGTGCGCAGATGAACCGTCGCCGTATCTCCTGTCTCGTTCGCTACCAGCACGGCAAACCCGTTCTGCTGCCGCGGATCGCGGACCACCGCCGCCAGAGGAATTCCATCGATCGGCTTCGTCAACGCTTGTCCGCCCAATCCCAGCGATGCAATCATCCCCGACTTCAAGCGGTCTTTCGGATTCGGGATCGTCACCTCCACCGAATACACACGGCTCTTCGGATCGGCCGCCGGAGAGATCGTGGTCACCCGCCCGTTGAATTCTCCCGGCAGGGCGTCGGTGGTGATCGATAACTGCTGACCTACCCTCACACGTCCCATGGAAAGATCCGGAACTCCGAACACGGCCTTCACCGACCGCGTGTCAGACACTGCAAAGCCATTGGTCGCCGGACCCACCAGGCTGCCTACGTCCACGCTGCGGCTTACGACCCAACCGTCGAACGGCGCGCGCAACGAGCAATAACCCAACGCCACCTGCGCTTCGCTGATCTGCGCCTTCGCACTCGCGACCGACGCCGCGGTGCTGTCCAGTTGCGCCTTCGCCGAGTCGTAATCCGGCTTGGTCGCACTCTGGGTCGAGTACAGAGCCGAGGTGCGATCAAAACTCAACTTCGCTTTGTCGTATTCCGCCTGCCAGCGCGAGAGTTGCGCCTTCGCCTGATTCAACTTATCGATGAAATCCTGCTGGCTCACCAGCGCGAGTAGCGTTCCTTTCGCCACCCAGTCGCCGGCATCGACGTTGCGCATCTTTCCGTCGGCGCTCTTCACCTGGCGAATGCTCTCCACGTACCCCGACGACTTGAACGCCAGATTCACCTGCGCATAAGGCACAATGTTCGCCGAGTAATGCACTGCATTACCGGTGTCGAGCGTCTGCACCTCCGCCACGCGCACCGGAAGCAACTCCTTCTGCGCCGACTTGGCGTCGTTGCAGGCGGTGAGGCCCGCCGCGCACATTATCAGGAAGGCGAACTTTAGAATTTTCATATCACTCTTCCCCAAGAGCTTTCTCGAAATCTGCCTTCGCCGACCAGAACGACAGCAGCGCCTCTTCGTAATCGTGATCGGCGTTGGCCACCGCAGTCTGCTGCTGCATCACATCGCGCAGCAAAACCGCCTCCTGCTTGAACTTGTCGCTGACTTCTTTCAGCTTTTCGTTGGCCGCATCGCGCGCCGCCTGCGCCACCTGCAACAGGACCCGGCTTTCATTCAATTTCCGGAACTTGCTGTTCACATCGAGCAGAACCTTCGACTGCGCGTCTTTCAATTGAAACTGCGCCTGCTCGACCGTAATCTGCTTCTGCTTCACATCGTCGCGCCGCTTGCCCCAGTCCCACGGATTCCAACTCAACTCCACGCCAGCCGACAAAATGTTCGTGGGCAGGATCGAGGTATTAATGGGAGTCAGGTAGTGCAGCGCGGCTCCAACATCGGGAATGTATTGCGCCTGCGCCAGTTTGCGGTCGTAATCGGCGCGCTTGATGTTGATCTGGGCCTGCTGAATTTCAGGACGCTGCTCCAGCGCCGACTGCTGCGCCGCCTTTAAATCCAACTCCGTCCACGCCAGCGGAGGCACTTGCTCGGTCCGGAAATCGGTCGCGATATCGCGCCCCAGCAAGTCGTTCAAGTGCTCCTTCTGCGTCTGCAGCGTGTCGTTCAATTGAATAACTTGATAACGCGACTGCGCGAGCTTCGCCTTCACATCCAAAGTCTCCGACTTCAGCACCGCTTCTTGCGTCAAGTAGTTTGTCGCAACCCGGTCCGTTTCCTCGTATTGCTTGACGCTGGCCTGCGCCACATCCAGCGCGCTCTCGGTTTGCAAAGTGGCGTAATAAGCCTGCTTCACATCGGCCACCAGCGACTGCCGTTTTGCCCGGTACTGCTGGCTCGAAAGCTCGGACGACAACTGCTGCTCGCGAATAAATAAATGGATCTTGTAAAGCTGGCTCAGCGGTTGCGCCACCTGCACATAGGCGTTGCCCGTGATCCCACTCGACAGCGAAATACTCCTATTTGTCGCCGGCACCGGAAGTCCGCTCACTGGCCCAAAGATTCCCGCCGGAAAGGTGAACGTCGGCGAGGTCAGATTCCCCGAGGCGAACAAGTACGCCTTCGTCATCGGAAGCCGGTCCGCTTTGGCCGAAGCGATCTGCCACTTCGATTTGTCGACGTCGAGTCCCGCAATCTTCAAGTTGCGGTTATTGGCGACGGCAATCTGCACTGCCTGGTCAAGGTTCAGCATCGGCGCGGGAGTCGGCGTATCCTGCGCAAAGCACGATGCCAGCGCCACCAGGGCGCACACAATTCTCCCCAGCTTGCCTGGAGCAGATGAACCCATGATTTTCTCGAGCGATAAGCCGCTAGGCCTCGAAGTTCCTACACCAGAAACTTCAGCGGCTTCCGGAGCCAGTTTTTTGGAGCGGCTCATTCTCAGGCAAGCGGCCAATTCTGGCAAGTCGCTGCGTTTTTGCTGGCACCTTCGCGTACCACCCCGCGAATAGTCCCTACTTCGATGAGGGAAAAGGAGTTATGTCATTTCGGGAATTTCCCGAGTATATACAGCTACACTCCAACTGTGATTGACAACCACCTTTTTCCAGACGATACTCCGACAATTGCCAGGCTTTGACGACCTTCTCCCCATTTCGTCTTAGCAATACCTGCCTGCAGGTCAATCGATGTCTCGTTCCCTCGGAGGATTTATGACAGCAAGACCACGCAACCCCAGGCCAAACAGAATCTTCGCTTGGACGCTCGTCGCCACGCTGATTCTGTTAGCGGGCTTCGTGCTTCTCCAGACTCACGGCAAGACCGTCGCCGCCACCAGCCCGGCCGCGACCCAACAGCGAGCCTTAGCCGCCTACAGCAATCTGCCTCTCGCCTTCGAACCCAACCAAGGACAAACCGATCCCCAGGTCAAATACATGGCCCGCGGAAATGGCTACACCTTGTTCCTGACCAATCAGGAAGCGGTGATCTCGCTGCTGGCGCCGTCGAAACGCGCCGTGCGGGGCGTACCGCAGAAGGTAGCTCAAGTAACGCCCGCACCTGACTCCGTCGTCCGCATGCAAATCGTGGGCGCCAATGCGCAAGCCCACGTCACTGGATCAGATGTGCAGCAGGGCGTCAGCAACTACTTCATCGGAGATGACCCGCATAAGTGGAGCACCAACGTGCCTCACTTTGCTCAGGTGACCTATGAGGGCGTCTATCCTGGCATCAACCTTGCCTTCGCGGGAAATCATCAGGCGCTGGATTTCCATTTTGCGGTTTCGGCGAACGCCAATCCCGCACTGATCCATCTGCACTTCAATGGGGCCGACAAAGCGTCGCTCAACCAGGACGGCTCGCTGACGCTTTCCGCCACCTCGCATCAGTTGCAGATCGCCAAGCCTGTCGCCTATCAGAATGTGAATGGCGAGCGTAAGGAGGTTGCTGCCAATTTCGTAGTCGCGAACGACAGCACGGTCAGCTTCGCACTGGGCAGCTACGATCGCGCACAGGAACTGCAGATTGAACCCAGCCTGGCGACGAGCCCTGCGACCGGGCAACCCTGCCCGTCGCGAACCAGAACAAGAATTCAAAGACTCCTCTCACTTACCTTCTGTGGATGCCGGTGATCGGCCTTGCTCTTGCTGGAGCGGTCATCCCGCAGCGCCGTAAGGTTCTAGCCTCGTTGATGCTCTGCTTCGCGCTTTCCGGCTTAGGTCTCTCTCGGCCTGCGGCGGCGGCAGCAGCGGTGGTGGCGGGGGTGGAGGAGGCGGAGGAGGTGGAGGAGGCGGAGGCACCGGCGCAACCCTCAACTTCGGCACCTACCTCGGCGGCAGCGCGGATGACGAAGGATTGGCCATCGCTGTCGATGGCAGCGGCAACGTATTCATCGCGGGAGATTCCGCTTCTCTCAACTTCCCGGGCTCGCCAACCTTCGCGGGCGGTTCAGGGCACGACGCGTTCGTCACAGAGCTAAGTTCCTCCGGTGCACTTCAGTTCTCCACCTTTATCGGCGGCACGCAGGATGACGCGGCCACCGCCATCACTCTTCAGGGCGGGAATATCTTCATCGCTGGAAATACGCAGCACAACTCTGGCTTCCCCACGACCACCACAATCGGCACAGTCCCCGGCGGTCAGGACGCGTTCGTTGCAAAACTCAGCTCAACGGGATCGCTCACCACCACCACGGTGTTCGGCGGCTCCGCGAATGAAACCGCTCTTGGCATCGCGATCGACGGCAGCGGCAATGTGTACGTCGCCGGTCAAACCGACTCCAGCAACTTTCCCACGGCAACTCCGTTTCAAGGCTCTTTTGGCGGTGGCACAGACGCCTTCATTACCAAGCTGAACTCCAGCCTCGGGACCCTCGGGTACTCGACCTACCTGGGCGGAAGCGGCGGCGATCTGGCAACCGGCATTGCCCTGGATAGCAGCAACAACGCGTACGTTAGCGGCGTCGCCGATTCCGCCGGCTTACAGACGACCGGAGCGAATTTGTCCGGTCCGGAAGACGGCTTTGTCGCTGAGTTCAGCAGCACGGGTGCGGAAACTTACTTCGTGTACGTCGGCGGCTCAGGCAACGACGATGCCAACGCCATCGCCGTCGATGCCGCCAGCGGCACCGCCTACATCACTGGGTTCACGCAATCGTCTGACTTTCCGCACCCGGGAACGCCTTTCCAGGGGACTCTCAACGGTTCGCAAGATGCCTTCGTCACTCAAGTCAATGCAGGAGGAGCTATCGGATTCTCCACCTTCCTCGGGGGCTCGGGTAGCGCGGACGATGGGCTAGCCATCGCGATCGACTCCAGCAAGAACGTTTATGTCACGGGGAATACCGATTCCAGCAACTTCCCCGTCAAAACAGCAATCACGGGCGGCACCGCGCTGAAAGGCTCCGATGACGCTTTCATTACGGAGATCAGTTCTTCCGGATCGTCCGACGTGTTTTCTACCTACTACGGCGGGAGTGGAAGCGAAAACTCGTCATTGAACGGCACACCCGGCGGAGGCATCGCAGTGGATTCTGCCGGAGTGATTTACGTAACCGGCACCACAAACTCTACCTCCGGGCTGCCGCTTGCCAGCGCCGCATTCGGCACTTTCGGCGGAGGCACGGGAGACGCGTTCGTGGGCAAGATCACGCCGTAGTCCGTTGCATTCACTCTTAACCGGCCGCCACGGCGGCCGGTTTTTGTTTCATTCTTAAACCATACACGGCCTTCTCCCATTGTCATTTCGACGCGCGAGCGTAGGGAGCGAAGGAGGAATCTGCTTCTGCCTATAATGCCAAGAGTACCGCGGGAAGGGCACGACTTCAGTCGTGCCACATGAGCCAAAGGTCTTACGGCTTCAGCCGCTGAGGTTGGCTCGTTGAACGAAAGCATACCTCAGGGGCTAAAGCCCTATGTCCTCCGGTTCGCTCCGGCACGAGTGGAACTCGTGCCCTTCCCAACACATCCGATCACGAAGATGAATATGCGCCTTCAGCCACCGAACCGCATTCTCCTGCTTAGCCTCTTGCTGCTGTCGTGTTCCGCCCTCGCCAAGAAGAAAGACACTCTCCCAGTCGTGCGCTGGTCCGATCAGACTCCTGGTTGCACCTTTGACCGCGGCGACGACGGCTTCTACCGCTGGGGCCTCTGGACTTCCGACCTCGGCATTACCTTGACCGTCGACTCACAGGAACTGGTCAAAGTCACCAAGCGCATCGAGCGTCCCATGCTGCTGAAGCTGACGTTCAAGTATCGCGGAACGTCTTCGGTCGATGTGACCACCAACAACATGAGTCTGGAGTTCGTCCGCCACTCGAAAGTCATTCAGACGTCGCTCGATCCCGATGACTTTGCCGCCCGCATGCAGGCTGACGCGCAGACGCTCGAAGACAATGCGGAGCGAAAACTTAAGAAGCATCCCGACGAACCCGCCGAGAAACAGGCGCCACAGCAGAGCTACCTCGCCATCTCCACCGAATTTCAGGACTTCCTCAACAAGAATGCCCTGCGCGAGACCAAGCTCGACTCCGGCAACAACGAAGTCACGGGTTGGGTTCTGTTCAGCACTAAAAATAAATGGATTGGAGAGTGGAAGAAGCAGGAAGAGTTCATCCTGCGAATTCCCTTTCCCGATCGCGTCTTCGAATTCCCGTTCAATCTTCCGCCCAGCGAAGGCGACCTGATCCTGCGCAAAAGGGATTGAAAGCCGGAGCTCAGACCTCGGACTTCAGGCCTCTGGCGTAACGTTCTCTCCCAGCTAAGTCACTGATTCCCCGTAAGCGATGGCTTACGCCCCACAAATCAGGTCTAAGGATCGCACTGAATGCCGCGTACTGCGGTTTTAAGGCACCCTAGAGCCTCAGTGGCGGACCAGGCCGAGGAAAGGATTCTTCGAAGCGAGACGGTGGCGCCTGAGGAGTTCCTGTCGCTTCATTAGCTTTTTGCTATAGCCCTAGGCAAAGGAACCTTCGCCCCCGCGAACTGCGCTCTCGCCCGCGCCAGATCCTTCGCCCTTTCGGGCTCAGGATGACGTCGGATAAGGGTTGGCGATGTGTAAGGTCTGAGGTCTGAGCGTCTGAGGCGTCTGAAGTCTGAGGTCCGAGGTCCGGTTTTACACCGCGACCCGGCGGTTGCGCTCCTGCTCTCCCACATAGCGCAGCAGGATATCGCGCAACGAGACCAGGCCTTTGACGCTTTTGCCGTCGGTAATCAGCACGTGGCGAAAACCGAATTCGCGCATCATGAACAAGCAGTTGTCGACAGTCTCGTCCATGCCGACGGTCTTGGGACTGGAAGTCATGACTTCGGAAACCTTGGTGGTTCCGGGCGCGCGCCCGCTGGCGACCACGCGGTTCATGACGTCGCGTTCGGAAAAGATTCCTACCAGTTCCCCGTTCCGCAGCACCGGGACAGCGCCAATGTGGTTCTCCATCATGAAGCGCGCGGCTTCCAGAACCGTGCTGTCGGCTTCGGTCGTGAGAACTCTGCGGTCTTTCACCAGATCGTAGATGAGCGCCATGCGCGGAACTCCTTAAAAATAGGTTTTTGGCACTGGTTTCCAGCAGCCCACTGCCCCTGGGAAGACGAATCAGATGGGCATAATGTATCACGTTCGCAGCCTCAGGCGCATGTCCGAGCAGAACAAGACTCCAGCTTGCTTACGTCATCCTGAGCCCGATAGGGCGAAGGATCTGGCGCGGGGCGAGAGTTATTTGAGTGCGCGCCAGATCCCTCGCTCCGCTTCGGGATGACCTCAGGTGAGGGGCAATAAAAACGGCAGCCCCAGGTTCGAGGCCGCCGTTTCTCTCACCGGTGCAAACTTTGACTAAAAGCGGAATTGCGGGCCGAAGGTTATACGCAAGTTATTCTGCGCTCCGTTATCGAAGTAGATTTCGTCGCCCACTTCGGCGCGCAATCCGATCGGACCCCAGAAACCTTCGATGCCTCCGCCGGGGTAAAGCGCGAACTTGGTGTCGCCGGCGGTGATTCCACCAATCGCGTTAGTGAAACCATTCGGCGCATTCTGCGTAGAGGTGCTGAAGTTCACGAATCCCACTTTGCCGGTCACGAATGCGCGGAACGGTCCGGAACCGGTCTGGAACTTGGGACCGAACAAGGCGGTCAGCGGACGGGTGCGCACATTCACGAACTGGGTGTTGATGCCGTTATCGAAGGTGGTGGTGAAGTTGCGTTTGAAGTCGTAAGCCATTTCGGCTTCGAGCTGCACGCTGGGCCGCAGGTTGAAGGCCACGCGACCACCGACGCCAACAAAGTTGATGGCCGGATTCACCTGGCTCAGGCGAAGGTAGTCGGCGAAGACGCCCGCCTCAAAGTGATCTCCTCCGGAAGATTGCGCCATGACCGCGGGCGCAGCAAAACAGAGCGTAAATACAGCAAGTACAGCAATGCGCTTCATGCGTGAATACTCTCCTGTGGTCGGTCTACGAACATCCACACTTCCGTCCAGACACATACGGGAGCGGCGTATGAAAGTCGGGTCGTGGACAGCTAGGTAGGATGCACTTCCGCAGGAGACGGTTGGGTTACCAACACGGCAAGAAGTCCGGTTAGTTGCGCAACAGTATGTACAAAAAACGGACGGCGCGGACTGGAGTCCGCGCCTTAGGTACTTTGCTGTAGATATCTTTATCGATTGTTCAGCTTTGACGTTGTAGCTTGTCCTGCATCGTCATCCTCGCGCGGAGCGATCGATACGACGGTGTACTGGCGTTCCTTATCATCGAGATCTTCGGAACGCAGCAGCATCTTGTCTTTTTCGAGATGGAACAGCGCGATGCCTCCGATCGGCAGCAGAACCGGATGCTTGTCGTCTCTAGGACGAATGTGGAAGACCATACGGTCGGTGCGCAGGACATATTCCTGACAAAGCAAGGCGTGGGTTTTCTTGTGGGAAGAATCGGTACCCATCATTTCGTTGGCAACTCCGGGCGCGTCTTTTTCTTCGTATCCGCACTCGACCGAGTTCATCTGCATCAAGACCCCGCTCTGTGTCGGTTTAGGATCTTTGCCATAAGCCAGTGCAGCCAGCAGAATTCCCGCCACCGCATAACGTTTCCGCATTGCTGTCCCCCTTGCCTGAGAACATCTTTTCGTCGAAAGGGGGATTGGGGAAGCTTACGGTGGTAACTGGACTGGCGTAATCAGAAGCCGGACCTCGGGCGTCGGACCTCAGACTTCAGTTCTGCTCCCTATAGATTTGGTCGTCCGAAAAAATACTCGAATTGCTCATGTCCAGCCTCCTTGGACCCCTGAGGCGATATTCCGAAAGCCGAGGTCCGAAGTCTAAGGTCCGAGGTCTGAAGGCTGACTTCCGAGGCCTGTTTTCTGCTATCTTCTTGAGTTTGTTGAATCGTTGCTATTAAGGACGCTCCATGACGGACGCGCTTCGTCCCCGGCCCTCGACCTTCTATCGCTGGACTGTGCTGGTGTTTATCAGCCTGGCGATGGGCGGCAACTATTACATCTACGACAGCATTAATCCGCTGGAAGGTATCTTCAAGGAACAACTTGGCTTCTCAGCCACGCAATTTGCCTGGCTGAATTCGAGCTACAGCGTGGCGGCGGTGCTGACCTTGCTGATTGGCGGCATCGTCATCGATCGCATCGGGACGAAGAAAGCCATTGCGTTCTTCGGAGGGCTTTGCCTGCTGGGCGCGGTGTTGATGTCGTTGAAGCCGAGTCCGTGGTTCATGGTCGGAAGCCGCGCGGTGCTGGGGTTGGGCGCAGAGTCGATGATCGTGGCGGTTACCACGGCACTGGCGAAGTGGTTCAAAGGAAAAGAGCTGAGCTTCGCTTTCGGAATCAACCTTACGATTGCGCGGCTGGCATCGGTGGCGGCTGATAATTCCCCCACGTGGGCGCATAGCGCTTTCTTTCCCAATGGCGCGGGTGGTACGCCGAGTTGGCGCGGGCCTTTGCTGATTGCGGTCGGAGCCGGCGTAATGAGTGTGGCGACGGCGCTGATCTATTGGGGACTCGAAAGCACAGCGGAGAAACGCTATGAGCTGGGAAAAAGAGGGGATATCGACAAGCTCGAGTTCGGCCAGATTCTCCGTTTCAACCGCTCCTATTGGTATGTCGTGGGTTTGTGCTTCACATTTTATTCGGCAATCTTTCCCTTCCGCACCTTTGCGATCGACTTGTTGAGCAACAAGATCGCGGCCAGCACTGGAGCGGCCATTACGGAGGCGGCCCGGGTGTCTGCGCTCAGCACTGCGGGATTTCTGAACAGCTTGCTTCCCTTTGCGGCGATGATCGCGACTCCGTTGTTTGGATTGCTGGTCGATCGCGTGGGCAAGCGCGCTCTTTTCATGGTCCTAGGTTCGGTGCTGCTGATGCCGGTGTACTTGATGCTGGCTTACCTTCCCTTCAGTCGGGTAGTGGCGTTGCACATTCCCTTCTATGGGACGTGGAACTTGCCGCTTGTCCCTTTGATTGCGACGTCAATGATGGGGATTGCCTTCTCGCTGATTCCGGCGGTGATGTGGCCGTCGGTGGCGTACATCGTCGATCAGTCGCGACTGGGGACGGCTTATGCGCTGATGACGTTGATCCAGCAGATCGGCTTCTTTTTGTTGAACTTGATGGTTGGGACAGCCAACGACTATTCGCACGCCGGAGCGGAGAACGTCGGCGGGTACGCGATGGGGATGTGGATTTTTTCGGTGTTGGGATTTGTGGGGTTAACGTTTGCCATCCTGCTCAGGTTCAGGGAAACCGGTCCGGAGGGCCACGGGTTGGAGACGATTACGACGGCTTCGGGAGTTTAAGGGCGGGCTTCAGGGCTTTGGGCGTCGGAAACGAAAACCACGAGGGACACAGAGGACGCGGGCTATTCGCCTGATGATCCTGCCCCGGCCCCGGCGTCCTCTGCGGTTTGGGTTTCGGAGTGCTTCCCTGTTGACGGGATTTGGGGAATACCGATAGGCTCGGTGGGTTACTTTGGTGGTGGGGGTGCGTTAGTTTGCACAAACAATGGATTTATTCATATTTTCCTTCCATAAATGGAAGGCTGAATGGTCCGCAAGCGATACAACGAAAAGGGATTTATGCCGCATCTGACTTAGTGCGGCCGGAAAAGGCAACTTGACGGACGCGCGAAGAAAAACCAGCGACGGGCTTTCGGAAGCAGAGGCCATTGAGCGAGCCAAGCAGGGAGACGCAGAGGCCTTTGAGACTCTCTATGACCTGCATAAGCGGCGTGTGTATTCGCTATGTCTGCGCATGACAGCCAATACGGCGGAAGCCGAAGACCTCACTCAAGAAGCCTTCCTGCAGTTATTTCGAAAGATCGGGACGTTCCGCGGCGAATCTGCTTTCTCGACCTGGTTGCACCGCATGGCGGTGAACGTGGTTCTGATGCGGCTGCGGAAAAAAGGTTTGCCGGTGGTTCCGCTGGAAGACACAGTGGAAACGGAGGAAGAGGCGCCGAAGAAAGAACTGGGCGCGCTGGATCCAGCACTGGCCGGGTCGCTCGACCGTTTGCAGTTGGAGCGGGCGATCGAGGCGTTACCTCCGGGGTATCGATCGATTTTTGTGCTGCACGATGTGGAGGGTTTCGAGCACAATGAGATAGCCGAATTGGTAGGTTGTTCGATCGGCAACAGCAAGTCGCAGTTACACAAAGCGCGAATGAAGCTTCGCGAGCTTCTCAAAACGAGCAGAGCTGCAAAAGCCACCAGGCCGTGAGAGGCAAAAGAGACAAGCGGTATCGGGGAGAGAGGTAGCATGACCTGCGCAGAGTTGGAATACGTTCTGCCAGAGATCGTGGACGGCCGGCGTAGCGCCGAGCAGGAAGCGCATTTGCGTTCCTGTCCGGAATGCGCAAGCGTTGTCGCAGATCTGAATGCAATTTCGGAAAATGCACGGGTATTGCAGGCCTCGGAGGAACCCAGTCCCCGTGTATGGAGTTCCATCGCTGCGACTGTAGGGCAATGGCGAGCCGAGATGGATTTGATTTCCAGTGAGGCTAGCTTGTTGCACGCTTCCGAGGAACCGAGTCCGCACGTCTGGAACTCTATCCAAGCGAAGCTGGAGCAGTGGCAGTCGGAGATGGAGTTGGTTTCCGCCGAAGCCGGCCAGTTACAGGATTCGGAGCCGAGTCCGAGGGTCTGGAATTCTTTAGAAATCGCACTACGGCAAGAGGGGCTGATTCATCAGCCCCATCAAGACCGCCTGGTCGCGGCGGGATCGAGGCGGCCGTGGGTTTGGGCGTGGATGGCTCCGGTAGCGGCGGCGCTGCTGGTGGTAGGAACGATGGTGTACCAGCACGGAGACGGGCCAATTAAGAGAGAGATTGCGATTGGCCGTGCTCCGATGGCGGCCGCGACGCTGACCGAAGACCAGCAGATGCTGGAAGCGGTGGCATCGCGAGCACCCGCGATGCGTACCGTGTACGAGAACAATCTGCGCAATGTGAACGACTACATCCATGACGCAGAGCAGACGGTAAAAGACTATCCGACGGACGAAGAGGCGCAGGAATCGCTGGTGAATGCGTACGCGCAGAAATCGATGCTGTACGAAATGGCTTTAGACCGTTCCCTGCCATAAGGGCAGGCACGAAGCTGGCAAAGATTAAAAAGGCCAGCGTTTTGGGGAGAGAGTCGTATGGATACGAAGGCGAGAGCGGCGAGGCTGACCGCTGTGTTGATCGTGGCTGCGGCGATCATGGCGGCCGGAGAGACTCGCAAGGAGTTCCACTTCCCCGTGGGAGCGCGGGCAAGTGTCTCTATCACCAATCCCTACGGCCCGATCTCGGTCAAGCCGGCACCCGGCACAGAAGTGATTGTGACTGCGATTCTGCATTCCGATAAAGTTGAGATCGACCCGAGCCAAAGCGGCGACCGCGTGGACGTGCTTTCCCATCTTCTGCCCGGAGCCGACGCCTCCAGCGGACAGGTCGACTACGAAGTCCAGATTCCTTCCGATGCCAGCATTACTTTGCATTCCGGAACCGGGCCCCTGCACGCCGAAAAACTCCAGGGAGATCTGAACATCGAGTCCTCGACAGCGGTAGTGGATGTGCGCGATCTGAACAATGCGCACGTGCACGTGCGCACCATGGACGGAGCGGTGACGCTCACCAACGTCCGCGACGCTCATGTGGACATCTCTTCGGTGAATGGGCCGGTATCGCTGGTGGATGTCACTGGCAGATTTGTTCAGGTGAATTCCACCTCCGGGGGGATTCACTATGACGGCGACTTCGGTACCGGCGGCGAATATCTTCTGAGCAGCCACTCCGGGGATATCGATGCGGTGGCTCCCGCCTACGCGTCGATTGATGTCACCGCCCGCTCGATCAAGGGGCAAGTGGTAAATGATTTCCCCCTGCAACCGAAGCACACCCCCTTCGCCATCAAGGTAGGGAGTGCCTTCGCAGGCACCATGGGCAAGGCGGCATCGTCGGTCAAGCTGATCTCCTTCAGTGGTAAAATTCACTTCCGAAAACGCTGAAAAACCTTTACCGGACAGGTAGTTAAGCTTGGCCGGAACTCAGGCAGGAATGACTCCTGTACGCGATACGCACGGTGAGGTGCGGCCGCAGGCCATTTTTCTGGTCGGCTTCATGGGCGCAGGCAAGAGCAGCGTGGGGCGCGCTCTGGGCCAGCGGCTGGGCTGGCCGTTTCATGATCTGGACGAGCGTATTGAGCGGCGGGTGGGGCGTTCCATCGAAGAGATCTTTCGCGACTCCGGGGAAAGCGAGTTTCGCCGCGCGGAGCACGAGGCGTTGCGGGCGCTTTTAGCGGAACTGGGCTCCTCGACGGCGATCGTCGCGCTCGGCGGCGGCGCTTTCGCGGAGGCGGAGAACCTGGAACTGCTTAGGCAAGCACGCACCGTATTTCTCGACGCCGATGTCGAGGAATTGCGAAGAAGATGCGAGGGGGATGGGGTCAGACGTCCCTTGCTGCGCGAGGCTGATCATTTTCAGAGGTTGTATGAGTCGCGAAAGGCTAGTTACCTCGGTGCTTCCCTACACATTGAAACGGGCGGCAAAGACGTAGAGACTGTAGTAACGGAGATCGAACGGTGGCTCAAAAGCAGTTCTTAGGCAGCTCGGACCCTAATGCGCATTTTAACGTGGAGCTTGATCGCAGGCGCCGAAGCGCTGCGCCACCGAGACATATTTTCTGGAGAGCGACTTTGACGTTCAAGCGAGCAATGGTGACGAGTGCGCTGATGCTGCTGGCGACGGCGGCGATGGCCAAGGAGAATCCGGCACAGCCGGTGGACTCGGGTACGTTCGGCGTATTCATGAACGGACAGCGGGTGGCTACCGAGACCTTTTCCGTGCAACAGGTGGCAGGCGGCAGCGCGGCGACCTCACAGTTGAAGGCCGAGGGCGGAACCGATCCGGGACAACGTTCGGAGCTGAAAATCTCGGCGGGGGGCGACCTGATCCGTTACGAATGGCACGACCTGGGCGAGGGAAAATCGGAGTTGAATGTGGCTCCGAATGATCAGTTTCTCGTTGAGCACATCACGGCGCGGGCGGGCGAGAAAGCCTCTGAGCAGCCGTTCTTGATGCCACAATCGACCATGGTGCTCGATAACAACTCTTTTGTGCAGCGCGAGCTGCTGGTGTGGCGCTACCTGGGATCAAGTTGCCGGCCGGACAATGGAAAGATGCAGTGCCCAACGGCTCCGGCGCAGTTTGGCGTGCTGGTGCCACAGGAGCGGACTTCCATGAGCGTGAGCCTGCAACTGCTGGGCAAGGAGAAGGTGAAGATCAAGGGCGCCGACCGTGATCTGCTGAAGGTGAGTTTGAAGCAGGAAAGCGGCGACTGGATGCTTTACCTGGACGATCAGGACCATTTCAAGCTGATCCGCATCCTGGTTCCAGCGAATAATACGGAAGTGGTGCGGGATTGAGCGGCTCATTGTTGATTGTCGATTTTTGATTGTTGACTGAAAAAGCTTTTGACCGCAAAGAACGCCAAGAAAGACAAAGGCTTCTCGCTCTGGCGGTTGAATATTTTCGCAACAAGCTTCCCGGGGACCGAAATGTTCATCGAAGTTGCGGGGTAAGAGTTGCCGCTCATCGACACACGGACGACGCGAGTGCTGTTCACGGCGCTGTTGTTCGCTGTGGCGTTGGGGTTCCTCTATGTGGCGCACCGCACGCTGGAAGCGTTTCTGTTTGCGGTGCTATTCGCTTACCTGGTAGACCCTGCAGTTTCCCGCCTGGAAAAGCTGGTGCGCGGCCGCGGGCGGGCGATCGCGGTGATTTACTTCCTGCTGGTCATCCTGCTGGTGACGTTCTTCTTCTTTGTGGGCCCCCAGATCGGGCGGCAGACACAAAAGTTGAGCGAAGCGCTGCCGGTGCTGATCGAGAAGATCGGTTCCGGACAAATCGCCGAACAGCTGGGAGCAGAGCACGGCTGGAGCAACGCGACCAAAGATCAGGTGAAAGCCATCCTGGTGAATCATCGCCAGGACCTGCTGAATATGGCGCAGCGTGCGGGACTGCGGGTGGCAGAGGTTGCGCAGCAGTCGTGGCTGCTGATCGTGGTTCCGATTCTGGCGGCGTTCTTCCTGAAAGATGGGCAGATGTTCGGCCAGGTGGTGCTGTCGTTTGTGAACACGCGTCCGCAACGCGAGTTCATGGAAGGCGTGTTGGGTGACTTGAACCAGATGCTGGCGCATTTTATCCGCGCGCAATTGACGCTGGCGGCGTTGTCGCTGATGGCCTATATGGCATTTATGGGGCTGATGCGAGTCCCATACGCGCTGGTGCTGGGCACCGCGGGTGGCATGATGGAATTTATTCCGGTCGTGGGCCCGCTGGTGGCGGGACTGCTGATCATGGGCGTGGCATTGCTGACGGGCTACGCGCGCTGGCTGGGGTTGCTGATTTTCCTGGTGGCGTGGCGAATGGTTCAGGATTACGTGGTGTCTCCGCGCATCATGGGAAAGAGCATGGAACTGCATCCGCTGGCGGCGATTTTCGGGGTGCTCGCCGGGGGCGAGATTGCCGGGGTGTTAGGCGTGTATTTGTCGATTCCGGTGATGGCGAGTTTGCGCATTGTATTCCGGCGGTGGCGCTTGTACGCGGAGAAGAAGCGCTTCGGACCGTTGAATGAGTATTCGTTCGGGTCGGAGATCAGTCCCAGGGCGTAGGGGTTCATCGTATCGCCCTTGATTTACCCTCCTTTCTTGACGTCATCCTGAGCCCGACAGGGCGAAGGATCTGGCGTGAGGCGTTGATGTGCTCCCGCCAGATCCCTCCCCCTTCGCCTCGCTCAGGGTCGGGATGACGTCTTCTTTTTGGTTCCTCTTGGCCGGCGGGACGCCGGCGTTACTCGCCGCGGCGCGATGAGCGGGCCGGGGGCGTCCGCTCCAGGCGAACAAAGGCTAAGCGCCGGCGGCAGAGGCCTCTTCCACTTTGATTGCTCGCAGGAATTCGGCGGCGGTTTCCGGCAGGACGGTGTTGATGAACATGCCGGAGCCGAGTTCGAAGCCGGCAACACGGGTCATACGCGGGATCACGCTGACGTACCAGTGGAAATATTTGGCGCCAAAACATTCTGACGGCGCGGTGCGGATGGTGTAGTTGAAGTCGGGATTTTCCAATCCAACGTAGAGTTTTCCCAACAGATTGCGCAGCACGTGGGCGAGGTCATTGATCTCGGTGCCGCTGATGTCGCCAAAGCTCGCCATGTGACGCAGGGGATAGATGTAGGTCGAGAAGGGCGTGGCCGAGGCAAACAGTTCGACGACAGCAAAGTGCGGAGTGACCATCACGATGCGGGTTTGCTCGTCGAGTTCCTCCTTCACCATCTGACAGAACATGCAGTCGCCGTATTCGTCGTAGTGGCTCAGGGCCTGTTGCAGGCGCTCGCGCACCTGGTGCGAGATGACCGGCGTGGCCACCAGCTGGGAATGCGGGTGCTCGAGGCTGGTGCCGGCATCGCGTCCATGATTCTTGAAAATGGTGAGTTGCGCGATGCGGGGATCGAGGCTGAGTTCGTTGTAGCGGGCCTTGTAGAGGCGCAGGACGTCGGCGACATGGGCATCAGTCATCAGAGCCATGCAGTGCGAGTGGTCGGGGGTTTCGATGATGACGTCATGCACACCGAAACCGTTGATGGTGCGGCGCGAGCGGTGAATGGTGCGCGTAGGCTCGAGATCGCGCGCCAGGGCGGCGAACCGGTTGGGCACGACGCGAACCTGCCAGTCTCCATTCTTGCTCACCGGATAGCGCAGAACCTCGGGCGGCGTCTGGCTTTCGTTGCCGGGACAGAAGGGGCAAGTGGGCACGTAGGGGGCGATGACTTTCGCCTCGTGATGGACGACCAGGTCTTCGGGCCGTTTCGCGCGTTCGGTGGCGATGATGACCCACTCTTTAGTGAAGAAGTTCTGACGTAGCTCTGGCATGGTTACTCCTCAGGTTGTCTATCGGCAGAACATCAGGAAGACAGTAGGGGAGTACGTCCCTACGTGGTTCGTTGCCGGTGCGAGCCGAATCGCTGATGTAAAATTCAAAACACTCATGGAGAAAAAGATTCCTGTAGGGATTTTGGGCGCGACTGGCATCGTCGGGCAGCGCTTCGTGCAAATGCTGGAGCACCATCCGTGGTTCGAAGTCGCATGGCTGGCGGCGTCGGACCGATCCGAGGGCAAGGCGTATGGAGACGCGGCGCGCTGGCGGATGAAAACGGCCATGCCGGCGAAGGCGGCGGGCATGAAGGTTTCGCCCGCTACGCCGGAGGGCGCGCCCAAGGTGATCTTTGCCGCGCTTGATGCGGGCATTGCCGCGGAACTGGAGCCGCGATTCGCCGACGCGGGATGCGCAGTGATTTCGAACTCCAGCGCGCTGCGCATGAAGAGCGACGTGCCGCTGGTGATTCCGGAAGTGAATGCCGATCACATCAAGCTCATTGAATGCCAGGCTTCCAGACGCAAGTCTGGGGGATTTGTGGTGACCAACTCCAACTGCTCGGCCATGGGACTGGTGCTGGCGCTGGCTCCATTGCAACAGCGGTTTGGCCTGCAGACGGTGATGGCGGTCACCATGCAGGCGGTCAGCGGCGCGGGGTACCCCGGCGTGGCCTCGCTCGACATCCTGGGAAACGTGATTCCCTACATCGCCAAAGAAGAAGAAAAGATGGAGGAAGAGACGCAGAAGTTGCTGGGGCGGATGAACGGGTCATCGATTGTGCCAGGAGATTTTGCCATGAGCGCGCAATGCAACCGCGTGGCCGTCGAAGATGGACATACGGAATCGGTGTCGGTGAAGTTGCGAAAGAAGGCGGAGGCGAAGGAGATCATCGCGGCGTGGAGGGAGTTTCCTCCCGTGCCCGGGGAGTTGAAGTTGCCCAGCGCGCCGGCGAGGCCGGTCCAGTATCTGGAGGCGAACGATCGTCCGCAGCCGCGGTTTGATGTGGATGCGGGCGGGGGGATGACGACGACGGTGGGCAGGCTGCGTCCGTGCAAAGTGCTGGACTGGAAATTTACGGTGTTGTCGCACAACACGATTCGCGGGGCGGCGGGGGCGGCGCTGCTAAATGCAGAACTGTTGAAGGCGCGGGGATATCTGGGATGAACTGCCGCAAAACATCTACCACAGAGGCACAGAGACACAGAGAACACTGGTTCTTTTTGCAGAGGCACTGCCGATGATCGTGATGAAATTCGGCGGGACCTCGGTGGAAGATGCGAAGGCAATTGAACGCGTGCTTTCGATCGTCAAGGGGCGTTTGCCGCAAAAACCAGTGGTCGTGGTGAGCGCGATGGCCAAGGTTACCGACCAGTTGTTGGCGATGGCGCGGGCGGCTGGGAGCGGGGATCGGGAGACGGCGCTGCAGCTTTCGCGAGCGCTGCGCGAACGTCACTACAACGCCGCGGGAGAATTGCTGGGTACGGGCGTGTTCACCCAGTTTCATAGCGAACTGGAAGCGGACTTCGACAGCCTGGACGAGTTGTTGCGCGGGATCGCGGCGGTGGGGGAATTGACCCCGAGAACGTCAGACAATGTAGCGGCCAATGGGGAGTTGCTCTCGAGCAAATTAATTGCAGCGGCGTTTTCGGCGCGGGGCATGGACGCGAGCATGGTTGACTCGCGGGAGTGCATTGTCACCGACAATGTCCACACGCGCGCGGCGCCGCTCTTTGCAGAGACCAACGAACGGTTGAAAACGACGGTCGCGCCTCTGCTCGAACAGGGCCGGGTGCCGGTGATGGGCGGCTTTATCGCGGCGACTAAGGCAGGGGTGACGACTACCATCGGCCGCGGCGGGTCGGACTTCTCAGCGGCGATTGTGGGAGCCGGATTGGGAGCCGAGCGCATCGAAATATGGACCGATGTGGACGGGATGATGACCACCGATCCGAATATCTGCAGCGACGCCCATCGCATCAAGGTCATCAGCTTTGATGAGGCGGCGGAGTTGGCGTACTTCGGGGCCAAGGTTTTACATCCGGCGACGGTGTTGCCTGCGGTGCAGAAAAATATTCCCGTGTACATTTTGAATTCGCGGAATCCAACTTGTGAGGGGACGCGAATTGCGGCGCGGGCTCCGCATTGCCGCAACAGTTTTAAGGCGATTGCGGCCAAGAAGCGCATCACCATTGTGGATGTGGCAGCGCCGCGTATGCTGCTGGCACATGGATTTCTAAAGGCAATTTTTGAGGCGTTTGACCGGCACAAGGTTCCGGTGGACGTGGTTTCGACTTCCGAGGTCAGTGTGTCTTTGACGGTGGATTCGAACGAATCAATTCCGGCCCTGGCGGCAGATCTGGCGAAGCTGGCGGATGTGAAGTACGAGGGTAGGAAGGCTATCGTTTGCCTGGTGGGTGAGAACCTGCGGGAGACGCCGGGGATCGCGGCGCGAGTGTTTGGCGAATTGTCGGATGTGAAGATTCGCATGATTTCGCAAGGGGCGTCGGAGATCAACCTGACATTTGTGATTGAGGAAGACGATGTGCCTAGAGTGATCCAACGGTTGCACAAGACGTTTTTCTCGGATGTGGATCCGGCAGTGTTTGCCTAAAAGGCACAATCTTAAAACGCAGAGGTCGCGGAGAACAGCCGCGGAGTAAGCGGAGAGTCCATGCAAATCTGCATTCTAGGTCGTGGAAAAACTGGTTCGCTTGTCGCTTCGGTAGCTGAGCACCGCGGCCATCAGGTCCGGGTATTAAACGCCGGGTCGAATGCAAAAGCTGCCGGGCTGACTCCAGAATTCATGGAAGGGGTTGATGTCGTGATTGATTTCACGACTCCCCACGCGGTTTTGGAGAACATTCAAGCCTGCCTGAGTTGCGGCAAGAACATGGTGGTAGGGACAACCGGCTGGTACGAAGAGATTCCGGCGGTGCAGAAGCTGGTCGAAGACAAGCGGACGGGATTTATCTATGCGGCCAACTTTTCCGTAGGAGTGAACCTGTTCTTCGAGGTTGCGAAGACGGCGGCGGCAGCGCTGGAACATCAATATTTTGGACAGATCTTCGAGCGGCATCATGCGCAGAAAAAAGACGCGCCTTCGGGCACGGCGGTGGCTTTGCAGAAGGTCGTCGCGTCGGCCTCGGGCACAGAACTGGAGATCACTTCATTCCGCGAGGGCGACGTGGTGGGAATGCATGAAATAACGCTCGATTCTCCAAACGATACGATTTACCTCTGTCATGACGCGAAATCGCGGCGCGGTTTTGCCGATGGAGCGGTGCGGGCAGCGGAGTGGCTCGATGGCAAGCGGGGTTTTTTTAACTTCAAGGACGTGTGGAAGGAATTGCGATAACTGCTTCAACCCAAACCACAGAGGACGCGGGGGGCACAGAGTAACGAAGGCTAATAAGCCTGGCGTCGCCTGCGTCCTCTTCGGTTTTCGTTTGCCGGCAATCTTCGCTCCCGCGCTTCGCATCGGGCACGCCCGAGGCGGGCGTGGCTACACATTCGGATTTTGCAGCTTTGGCGGTTAGCAGTATCTTTAACTATATGCGACTCCGTGGATGCGGTACCGCTCTGGTCACTCCGTTTCGCCAGGACGAAACGATCGATGAAACCGCCTTGCGTAATCTGGTCAACTGGCAGATCGAATCGGGCATTGATTTTCTGGTGCCCTGCGGGACCACGGGCGAGACTCCCACGCTTTCGCACGACGAGTGGCGACGAGTGATTGAGGTCACCGTCGAAGTCGGCGCCGGACGAGTGCCGATTCTGGCGGGCGCGACCTCGAACGCGACGCACGAAGCGGTGGCGAAGGCGAAGGAATTAGCTGCGATCCCCGGCGTCGATGCCGTGCTGACGGCTTCTCCTTATTACAATAAGCCCACGCAGGAAGGCCAGTACCGCCACTTCCGCGCCATCGCCGAGGCGATCGACAAGCCCATCATTCTTTACAATGTGCCGGGACGCACCAGCGCCAACCTGGAGCCCTCGACGGTAGCGCGGCTGGCGGCGGTGCCGAATATTGCGGGAGTGAAGGAAGCCAGCGGGAACATGTCGCAGATCGCTGAAGTCTGCAATGTGGTGCCGGAGAATTTTCTGGTGTTCTCTGGCGACGACGCCATTACCCTTCCTGTGATCGCGCTGGGGGGAGTGGGTATTATTTCCGTGGCTTCGAACGAAATTCCCCACGAGATGACGGAGATGACTCGCGCGGCTCTCAACAACGATTGGGACACGGCGAGGCGCATTCATCGCAAATATCTGACGCTGATGCAGACTAATTTCATCGAATCGAGCCCGCTGCCGGTGAAGGCCGTTCTGGCCATGATGGGCAAGATTGAAGAGGTCTACCGCCTCCCGCTGCTGCCCATGCGCCGCGACACGCGCTCGCGCCTGCAGAAAGTGGCGATGGAGGCCGGAGTGGTTTCGAAGGCAGCCGCTCCCGCCGCCGATGCGGTCGACTTTTACATTTACGAGAACTGGCTGGCGGGACCACACAAGATCGTGTTGCACCGCTCCAGTTGCGGACAATGCAATCACGGCAAGGGGCGTCCCGCGGGACACGATGCCAACCACGCACGCTGGCACGGGCCATTCACGACGCTGCCCGAAGCTCGCGATGCGGCGCATAACATGGCCGGGGTGTTGATTCGCAGCGAATGTAAATGCATCTAGCAGTACCTAGTACCGTGGACCGAGATAAAAGCAACACTCTGTCCGCGCGGCTCTCACTGGGTACTGGGTACTCGGTACTCTAAACTCTTATGTCTTCCCTACAATCTGCGATTGAACGGCTTGCCAATCTGGGCGAGGTGGAGCGCGACCCTGCCGCGCGCCAGATCTTCATGGACTTTCGCGACGAACTAACCCAGGGCAAGATTCGCGCCGCGGAAAAAGTCGACGGCAACTGGGTGGTGAACACCTGGGTAAAACAAGGCATCCTGCTGGGATTCCGGTTAGGCGAATTGAGCGAGATGGCGCAGGATGCCAGTCTTTCTTTCGTCGACAAAGACACCTTCCCTGCCCGCCGTTTCACGGTTCGCGACCGGGTACGGGTGGTGCCGGGAGGCTCGTCGGTCCGGGTAGGAGCCTATGTGGCGCCGACTGTGATCTGCATGCCTCCCATGTTCATCAACGTTGGCGCCTACGTGGACGAGGGCACGATGGTCGATTCGCACGCATTGGTGGGATCGTGCGCGCAGGTGGGAAAGCGCGTACATCTCAGTGCGGCGGCGCAGATCGGCGGCGTGCTCGAGCCGGTGAATGCGGCTCCGGTTGTCATTGAAGATGACGTGCTGGTGGGCGGCAATTGCGGAGTTTACGAAGGCACGCTGGTGCGCACCCGCGCGGTGCTGGGAGCAGGGACGATTCTGACGCGCTCGACTCCGCTCTATGATCTGGTACGCGGTGAGGTCTACCGGGCGACGGCGGAGAAGCCGTTGGAAGTTCCTGAAGGCGCGGTGGTAGTGCCGGGATCGCGGGCCGTAAAGAAAGGCCCGGACTGGAATCTTTCCTTGTATACGCCCGTCATTGTGAAGTATCGGGATGAGAAGACCGATCAGGGGACGGAGTTAGAGGAGTGGTTGCGGTAAGAGCAAACCTCAGAGGCTAAAGCCATTAATGATCGGCGCTTCCACGGCACGACTGGAAGTCGTGCCCTTCCCGGTTTGCCCTCGCTTCGCTTCGTCGGCAGCCGAGGCGGCTGTCTCCAGGTTAGCGCGACCGCTCCCTTCGACGGGCGGGGACGCTCATCCTCCATCACTCCAATGAATTAATTTAGACAGTGACGATCAGACCGTTGCTCGACGCGGTGACTTTAATCTGTGTGAGTCTTTCGGCGACAGCGTCTGCGGCTTGTAGTTGGCTCGCAGGGAACGTGGTCGGCAGGGCGATGGCTTTCATGCCTGCTGCGTGGGCGGCCTCGATGCCAAACGGGGCATCTTCGATGACGAGGCAATCCTGCGGTTTCATTCCTAACAATTCTGCGCCTTTCAAATAAGGCTCGGGGTGCGGCTTGCCTTGCACCACGTCATCGGCCGCAACCAGAACTTCGGGGACGGGCAAGTTCGCCAGGCGCAAACGCGATGTGGCCAACCGGTGCGTGCCCGAGGTCACGACACACCAGCGGCCTTGGAGAATGGAGCGCAGGAGGTCGGCGGCTCCGGGCATGACTTCGACGCCCTCGCGGTCGGCGGCTTCGCGAGCCTCAAGCCGCACCGTTTCTTGTTCCGCCGGCAAATGGGGCGCAAGCATCTGGATGACTTCAATGCTGCGGCGTCCGTGCGCAATCGAAACTGTGTAATCTGGGTCGATGGAGTGCTCTTCGGCCCACAGGCGCCACTGGCGAGTTACCGAGCGAGTGGAGTCGACCAGTACACCGTCGAGATCAAAGAGAATGGCAGAGCAATGAAAGATAGGCATGAATGGTGTCAAGAGGTCAGGCTTTGGGAAGAAGCTTCGTCCATGGCCACTTTGTGGCGTCTCTCCAGATGCCGCTGGCGGAAGTGAGCTTGCGCGCGCTGTCCCCAGACACGCACGAAGTAGTAATTCAGTCCGGCGCCGATAAGCGAGCTGGCCACGGGAATCAGGCGGCCTGACCATTTTTCGACGACCTCGGCGCTGGCCTGAGCGGCGATGCGCTGGATCACGCGCGGCACGAAGCGGTTGACGACTTCTTTCTCCAGAAGCTCGCGGCTGATGTCGACACCGGCGGCACTGGCGGCGGCGATCCATAGTTCCGCTGTTTCCTCTTCCGTAGTGAACTCGAACCCGTAAAGCAAGCTGAGCTTCTGAATCGTGCGCAACGTAATGGCGGAGAGAATGCCCAGATCGGGGACGATGGTGATGACGCCCCCGAGGCCGAAGCCCGCGCCCTCTGCGGCGGCGACCTTCATACCGCTGCGAATTACGCGCTGCGCGAGGTCATCAAGCGTCCCAAGTTCGACCGAGTAGACTCCCTTGAATGTGGTAATGGGCAGGCCGTAGGCGGCGCGCATTTGCAGCAGGAAGCGGGAGGGATCAACTTTTACCGTTTCATAGGCGTGCTGGAAGCCGCGGCGCAGGCCGTTTTCGATTCTGTTCCGCAGCCAGGATTTTCGCGTCAGATCGGGCATCTAGTTAGACCTTATCGCAGATGGGCTAAGGATCGCTAGTGCGGCAAACGGTCGCGGATGGCCGGTCGCGGGATAGGAGAGCCGAGGCGGCTGTCCCTTCGTGAACCTTCCACTGTGCTAGCATCATCTTTCTCCATGCCAACTGGAAAATTGCATATCGTACCGCTGGGCGGACTGGGCGAGTTTGGGATGAACTGCATGGCGGTGCGCTGGGGCGATGACATCATCGTCGTCGACGCCGGCTTGATGTTCCCCGAAGCGGAATTGCTCGGTGTAGATATCGTCGTCCCCGACATCACCTATCTCACCGACAATCGCAGCAAGGTCAAGGGCATCGTGCTCACCCACGGGCATGAGGATCACATCGGGGCGCTGCCGTGGATTCTGTCGGAACTCAACGTCCCGGTCTGGGGCACAGAGTTTACGCTGGCCTATGTCGAAGACAAATTGGACGAGCACGGCCTGCTCGACGACGCCGAACTCAACGAGATTCGTCCCAATGAGCGCTTCAAAATCGGGCCGTTCACCATCCATCCCATCCAGGTGACGCACAGTCTGGTGGATTGCGTGGCGCTAGCCATCCATACGCCGCTGGGAGTCATAATTCACACCGGGGACTTCAAGGTCGACCCGACTCCTACTGACAACAAGCTTTTCGATCTGCATTCTTTCGCGGAGTACGGGAAAGAAGGGGTGCTGGCGCTGTTCCAGGATTCGACCAACGTCGAGCGCAAGGGGTACACGCCCAGCGAGCGGGCGGTGCGGCGGAAGTTTGACGAAGTGTTTGCGCGGACAGAGCGGCGGCTGTTCATCTCGTGCTTCTCCTCTTCCATTCATCGCATCAAGCTGGCAACCGAGTTGGCGTTCGAGCACGGGCGCAAGATCGCATTCATTGGCCGCTCGATGAATAGTTCGGCGGAGATCGCCGAAGACCTGGGTTATCTGGAGATTCCCGAGGGTTTGCTGATTCATCCGGGCGAGATGAAGAATTTTCCGCCGGAAAAAGTCTGCGTGATGATCAGCGGCACGCAGGGCGAGCCCATGTCGGCGATGTCGCGCGCCGCGGTCGACAATCATAAGCACGCGAAGATCGAGAAGGGCGACACGGTGGTGCTGTCATCGCGCATCATTCCGGGAAATGAGAAGGCGATTTACCGGATGATCGATCACCTGTTCCGGCGCGAGGCGCATGTGATTTACGAAGATGGGACGTCGCCGCCGGTCCACGTCAGCGGACACGCTAGCCAGGAAGAGCTGAAGCTGATCATCAACCTGGTCAAGCCGAAGTATTTCATTCCGGTGCACGGCGAATACCGGCAGTTGAAGCTGCATGCCGAGCTTGCCGCCAGCATGCACAATTCGGTGGGCAACGTCATTCTGATCGAGAGCGGCGACGTGCTCGAGTTCGACGAGTTGGGCGCACGCAAAGTGGGGCGCGTCAACGTGGGCCGTGTATGCATCGATTCCGGCAACCGCACGGATGTGGTCGAAGATCTGATTATCAAGGACCGCCGGCACCTGAGTGAAGATGGCATCGTGCTGCCGATCATCGCCATCAACAAGCTCACGGGCCGGGTGGAAACGACTCCTGAGATTGTGACGCGCGGGTTCTCTCCGGGCGAAGACGGCTTCATGGATGGAGCCAGGCAGATTGTCACTCAGACGCTCGACGTTTCGAGCGAAGAAGAAAAGGCCGACTACGGCGTGATCAAGGAAAAGATTCGCGCTGATTTGAAGCGCTACATTTCCAAGAGCACGCAGAAGCGTCCGCTGATTATGCCGGTGATTCTGGAGATTTGACGATCGTTACCCTTGACGACATCCAGCAAGCCCGCAAGCGACTCGACGGCATTGCCGTTCGCACTCCGCTGATTTCCTTTCCTCTGACCGGCGATGACCGGCAGCTTTTCCTCAAGCCTGAAAATCTTCAGCCCATCGGCGCCTTCAAACTGCGCGGCGCTTACAACAAGATCGCGTCTCTCACGGATGGTGAGCGGCTGCGCGGAGTGATTTCCTATTCGAGCGGCAATCATGCGCAAGGCGTGGCTTACGCAGCGCGGGCAATGGGAGTGAAGGCGGTGATCGTGATGCCGGGGAATGCTCCGCAGATCAAACGCGAAGCCACGGCGGCGCTGGGAGCAGAGATTGTGCTGGTCGGTCCGGGCAGCGAGGAACGCAAGATCAAGGCTGAAGAACTGGCTGCCTCCCACGGATACGTAATCGTGCCGCCTTATAACGATGAGCAGATCATTGCCGGTCAGGGGACGATGGGACTAGAGATTCTTGAAGATTTGCCTGACGTTGAAACCGTGATTGTTCCCGTGGGCGGAGGCGGGATGGTCAGCGGCGTGGCCACCGCGATCAAACTGTCGAATCCCAACGTGAAGGTCATTGGGGCTGAGCCGGCGCTGGCGGGGGATGCTCAAGCCAGTCTAAGAGCGGGAAAGATCGTGGAATTTTCCGCCGACCAGGTGACGCAGACCCTGGCCGACGGGCTGCGCACCCAGAGCATTGGCCCCATAAATTTCGAGCATATTCGTAAGTATGTGGACGATATTGTCACCGTGAGCGAAGACGAAATTCGCCAAGCCATGCGGCGGTTGGCGCAGAATCCCAAGACCGTGGCGGAACCCAGCGGGGCGGTGGCAGTCGCGGCGTTCTTGTTTCATCGCGTGGAGTTGCCCTCCACCAAGATCAATGCTGCGGTGATCAGCGGGGGGAATATCGATCCTGCGATGCTGCGAGAGATCACAGCCTGACGTCGTGGAATCCCACTTTTGCCGCAAACTACACGACTAAAGAGGGCGTCCCCTCGGTTGTAGTGATACACACAAAGAGCCTCAGCGTGCATCCAACATGAGAATGAGAGTGCTCAAAGCGATTCAGCTTGGGGTCGTGTTGGGGTTGCTTCTGGCATCGGCTAATGCCGCCGATTACCTACGTGGGGCGATGATTCGCTTTGCCCGGATTTATCTGACTCCCGACACCAGTTCAGCGGTGCTGGGCTCGATCGACCGTGGGCGCGACCTGGTGATTCTCGAGACCACGCCAGGGTGGGTTCACGTCACCGCCAATCTGACCGAAGAAAAGACAGTTACAGGTTGGATCGTCGATAAAGGCGTGATTCGGGCCGGGCAGGCGGATGGCGATCGCATCCTGTACGGCGAAGCGGTCGATTCAGAAGATCAAGCCAGCCGGGCGCATGGCCGCAATAACGCCGCACAGGACGCAATGCATCTTTACTACCGGGTCGCGGAATACTTTCCCCAATCCCCGTTGGCGGGCGAGGCCATGTACCGGGCCGCCGACATTCGCTGGCAGATAGACAAGTCGGATGTCAGCACGCGTCCTTCATCCAAAGAGAAAGAAGCGTATCTGCGCGAGGGCATGAACGAGCAGTTCATGAAAGAAGTCATCAAGAAATTTCCCGGCAGCAAGTGGGCCGACCTCGCGGCGTTTCACCTGATTGAGAACAAGTTGTGCGGTGATTGGCAGGGGGACCCGAAGTGTCCGGCGAAAGAGGCGGAGTACTACGAGAAATATGTCAATGACCACCCGCAGTCCCCGGCGGCAGCGGAGGCGCTGTACGACGCCGCATGGCGATATTCGGCGTTGATCGAAATGTATAAGACCGACGAGCAGCCCAAGAAGTCGGAGGAGTCCAAAGCGAAAGCGATGGCGATTGCGCAGAAAGTTGCCAGCCAGTATCCGCAATCGGATTGGGGGGCCCGGGCTCAGCGGTTGCTATTCCTGATCGGTCAAGGTGTGCCGACCTACGGCAACAGCATCGAGTAAGCGGCGCATGCAGTGCGAAACTCCGCTGCGCACCCGCTCTGCCTCCCTGATACTTTCTGCCTCGGTTTTTTTCTGCGATACTTTTCCACTCACCCTTTGGAGGAAGCTTGAACCACTATCTGCTTTCGGTGTTGCTAGGAATCATCGAAGGTCTTACGGAATTTCTGCCGGTCAGTTCGACGGCGCATCTCCGCATTGCTGAAAAGCTGCTGCACATCGATTTGAGCGATGGCTATTGGAAGATGTACACCATCGTGATTCAGTTGGGTGCGATTCTGACTTTGCCGATTTACTTCCGCGCGCGGATCGCCAAATTCCTCTCGACTTTTCCGAAGGGTGAAAATGGTGATCGGACAATCTTCACTCATCCTCTCAGCCTGGTGATGATTGCGTTTGTGGTGACCGCCGGGCCGGCCTTCCTGCTGACCAAGGTGATTGGCAAGCATCTGGAAGATCTGACTGTCATGGGGGCGTCTCTTTTGGTGGGCGGCGTCATCATGTGGATTGTGGACGCGATGAACGCGAAGTGGGAAGCTGCAGGCCCGGGAGCTGCGGGCAGCCGCATTCATACCTGGAAGATGGAAGCGATGAGCCTGGGGCAAGCGATCTGGATCGGCTTCTGCCAGATTTTCTCGGCGGTGTTTCCGGGAACGTCACGATCGATGTCGACCATTGCCGGCGGACAGTTGGCCGGAATGTCGCGCGCGTCAGCGCTGGAATTTTCGTTCTTTCTGTCGATACCGACGATGGTGGTGGCGACGGGTTACGATCTTCTGAAGTCTCTGCGGGGCAAAGGCGAGGTCAATCCGATTGGCGTCTCGCAGATCGATCCACATGGATGGGTTGTGCTGGCGATCGGCTTTGTGGTTTCGTTTATTGTGGCCTACGGATCGGTGGCGTGGTTCATGGCCTGGGTGCGGAAGCGCGGATTTGTGCCATTTGCGATCTATCGCATTGTCCTCGGCATTGTTGTGCTGGCGTTTCTGGCGGGAGCAATGTAAGCGTCCTGGACGGGGCGTCCGTCGCTACGCGATTGATTTCAGGGCGGAAGCTAACTCGACAACTTTCGCCATTGTGGGCGCGTCCAGTTCTTGGCATAATCATTGGGCTCTGGCCTAGTTCTGTCACCGGGCGGGATTTCTTGTCTCGCCTGGCGCGAACCGCCAAATGAGGTATCTCAATCAGATTTTTGCCCCGACCAGTAACCGTCGGCTCAATGAGCTGATCGGATTCCTGTTGTGCGTCTCCGCGCTCCTCCTTTTCCTCGCGCTCGTCTCCTATTCGCCGCTCGATCCGTCGTTGAATAGCGCCTCGGTGCTGACCGGGTCGCGCGTCGCCCGCAACTGGATCGGCGTGGTCGGCGCTATGATTGCCGATCTCACGCTGCAGGGGTTCGGTATCGGCGCGTTTCTGCTTCCCGTCTTCCCTGCCGTGCTTGGTCTGCGTTGGTTCCGCTCGCGTAAGGTCGCTTCGCCCCTGGCCAAGACCTTGGGCGGAGTCTGGTTGATCATTTTTGTCCCCGCCCTGCTGGCGCTGCTTCCCGGTCACGTGCGTTGGATGGGTGCGGTACCGATGGAAGGCCTGGTGGGTCGCGTCGTAGGCGATGTGCTCATCCACTACTTCAACCTGGCAGGGGCGTACATCGTCTGTGCCAGTTTCCTCGCAGTAGCCCTTTACCTCTCCACGGCATTCTCCTTCTCGTCAATGCGGCTTTGGGCTCCGACTCGCTTCGCGTTTGTAGTGGCTTTGTGGAACCGCTACCAAGACTGGCAGGCGGAGCGCGCGAAGAACCGCATGCAGAAAGATCTGGAGAAACGGCGCGCCGCGAAGCCTACGATCACCACGCAGATGGTTCCTGCCCGTCCTGCGCCACCGCCACCGCCGCGAGTCGCAGAGCCCAGGCAAACGGGGATCGATCGCATGGCGGCCGAGGCGCACGAAGAGATCGCCCCCCAGCGAGTTGCGCCTTCACAGCCAACCGCGGTGGCCGCTGATGTTGAAGTCACCGAACGGGCCGATAGCGGTAGCAAAGCAAAGACCACCCTTCCGCGCATTGCGGGAGGATTCAAACTGCCTCCCAGCAGCCTGCTGCACAGGACTGACGAACAGCAGGTGATAGACGCCGACGAATTGAAATCGCTGGCGCAGGTTTTGACCGAGAAATATTCCGAGTTCGACGTCCACGGACAGATCACGCAGATCAATCCCGGGCCGGTGGTAACGACGTTCGAGTTCAAGCCCGAGGCGGGGATCAAGTACAGCCGCATTACCAATCTGACCGATGACTTGTGCCTCGCTCTCAAGGCCGAGAGCATCCTGATCGAGCGCATGGCGGGCAAGTCGACGGTCGGCATCCAAGTGCCGAACCGCGAGCGCGAAATTATCTGGCTGCGCGAGAACATCGAGTCGCAGGAGTTCATTGGCACGAAGTCGAAGCTTACGCTGGCGTTGGGCAAAGATATCAACGGGCGCATCGTAACCGCGGATCTCGCGGGCATGCCGCATCTGCTCATAGCAGGTTCAACCGGAGCCGGTAAGAGCGTGGCTATCAACGCCATGATCATGTCGATTTTGTACAAGTCGACTCCTGATCAGGTGCGGTTGATTCTGGTCGATCCCAAGCGGCTCGAACTAGGTAACTACGAAGGCGTGCCGCATCTGTTCACGCCCATCATCACCGAACCGAAGTTGGCCGCCAATGCGCTGCGGAATGCCGTCCGGGAGATGGAACGCCGCTTGAAACTGCTGGCTGAAAAAGGCGTGCGCAACATCGATCAGTACAACAAGCTTTTCGACGACGAGCCAACGCCGAGCCTGTTTGGCGAAAATGCCGATGAGGGTCCGATTCCCTACATCGTGATCATCATCGACGAATTGGCTGATTTGATGATGCTCGATTCCGGCAACGTGGAAGAGTCGGTAACGCGGTTGGCGCAGATGGCGCGCGCCGTGGGCATCCACCTGGTGCTGGCGACGCAGCGTCCGTCGGTCGATGTCATCACCGGATTGATCAAGGCAAACTTCCCAGCGCGTATTTCGTTCCGGGTTGCGACCAAGGTTGACTCGCGGACGATTCTCGACGCTAACGGAGCCGAGGCTTTGCTCGGAAAGGGCGACATGTTGTATCTGCCGTCTGGATCGGCTCGCGTGCACCGTTTGCATGCGCCGTTTGTAACCGAAAAAGAGATCGCGGCGGTCGTCGAGTTCTGGCGCTCGCAGGGTACGGCGCAATACGAAGAGAAATTTCTGCAGGCTCCGAAGGAAGAGCGCGAAGGCCTGGAACCAGGCGGCGAGGATGGCGAGGAAAGCAACGATCCCCTCTACAACGACGCCGTGCGCCTGGTGGTCGAGTTCGGCAAGGCTTCCACTTCCCTGCTGCAGCGTCGCCTGCGCATCGGCTATGGCCGCGCGGCGCACCTGATCGACATGATGGAGCGAGATGGAATTGTGGGCGCCGCGGATGGCCCCAAGCCGCGCGAAGTGCTGAAGCGTCCTGACTGGGTAACCGAAGTGGAAGAGTCGATGCGATAAACGTCGGTCAGGTTCATTCATCACAAACGGCCCATCTGCGGCTGACGCTATACTGTCCCCTTGTCCTCCCCGATCAATCTTCTGGAACCGCTGCGCCGCTACTGGGGATACGATTCCTTCCGGCCCATGCAGGAGCGCATTGTCGCCAGCCTGCTGGGAGGGCACGATGCCTGCGTCGTGATGCCCACCGGCGGCGGCAAGTCTCTCTGCTATCAACTGCCCGCCGTGGTTTCCGACAAGACGACCATTGTCATCTCTCCGCTGATCGCGCTGATGCAGGATCAGGTGGTGCAACTCGGGCAAATGGGTATTCCCGCAGCGCTCCTCAACAGCACTCTGGACAGCAGCGAGCAGTCTCGGGTGATGCGGCAGGCGCGGGCAGGACAGTACAGACTGCTCTATCTCTCTCCCGAGCGACTGGCGCGGGCCGACACCATTGGGTGGCTGCAGCAAGTGCCGGTCGCGTTCTTCGCGATTGATGAGGCGCATTGCATCTCGGAGTGGGGACACGAATTCCGTCCTGAGTACCGGCAGTTGAGCTGCTTGCGGACGCATTTCCCGAATTGCCCGATTGCGGCCTTCACCGCCAGCGCGACGCGGCAGGTGCGTCACGACATCCTGCATCAGCTGCAACTGCGGAACGCCGATAAATACATCGCCAGCTTTCATCGTTCGAACCTGCGTTACGTAGTGAAGCAAACAGATGCTGTGTCGCAGCCGCAATTGCTGGAGCGCGCCCTGCGCAATTACTCCGAAGGCAATGTGATCGTTTACTCGCCGACGATTGCGCGCGTTGAAGAAACCGTGGATTCCCTCGAAGAACAAGGCATCCCGGCTGTGGCATATCACGGAAAGATGGATGCTGAGGAGCGCCGCCGCAACCAGGAGCGCTGGATGTCGGACGAAGTGCGCGTCCTGGTGGGCACGATTGCCTTCGGACTCGGCATCAACAAAGCCTCGGTGCGCGCGGTGATTCACCTTTCGCTGCCGAAGTCGGTTGAACAGTATTACCAGGAGGCAGGACGCGCGGGTCGCGACGGGAAGCCGGCGGATTGCATTCTGCTGTGGCAGAAGCGCGATACTGCGTTGCTGGCCCACTTCATCAGCGAAATCACCGACCCGGCCGAGACCGAGCGCGCATGGCAGCGCTATCGCGATGTGCGAGCGTTCGCGGAGTCGGCGCGATGCCGGCATCGGCAAATCTGTCTGCACTTTGGCGAGACTCCGAAATGGAGCACCTGCAACGCTTGTGACGTTTGTGGGTCATCTCCGCAATGGCTGGCCGTGCCGACGCAGCCTTCCCGCCGCTTGCGGTCGCGGGTCACGCTAAATCCGGAAGTGGTTGCCCGCGCACAGGCTCTCGAACCTGGCGCAGCCGATCCCATGGCCGAGTTGCGCGACTATCTGCGGCAGTGGCGACGCAAGATGGCCAAGGAACAGGGTGTCGCTGCGTTTATCGTGATGCACGACACTTCACTCGAGCAGATCTGCCTGTCGCCTCCCAAAACGCTGTCTGACATTTTGGGAATCAGTGGCTTCGGGCAGCGCAAAGTCGAAATGTACGGAACCCAACTGCTGCAGGCGTTGGAGGAATTCCGCAATGGAGCGCGGGCTTCCGCTTCGCCAGAGCGGAAGATCGCTCCAGCCATAGAAACGGTTCGGCTCCTGCAGGAGGGCCGCACGTTCGAGGAAATTGCCAAGTTGCGCGGACGCCAGGTCTCCACCATAGTCAGCACGGTTTCAACCCTGGTCGAATCGGGGGAGTTAGCGTTCTTTCCCAGCTGGATTGACCCGGAAAAACAATCACAGATCGTAGCGGCTTGCGCGCGGTTGGGGATGCAGGCGCTGCGGCCGCTTAAAGACGCGCTTCCGGAAGAAATCACGTTCGACGACATCAAGTTAGTAGTTGCGCGCCTGCGCTGGGAAGCCTCAAAGCAACCCGCCCCGAGAAGCGCTTGATTCCAATCCTGGATAACTTCTGTAGTAGAATCGCGCGCAGTTCGGGGCGCGTCGCTCAGAATTCTTAAACTCACTTGGACGAGATCCTCTTCTACGGCGGTATCGTCGTTATCGTGCTGTTTGGTCCCTGGGTTTTGCTCTGGCGAAGCCATCGCAAGCGAACCCGGCATCGCGAGGAAGATCAGGCACGCTGGGGAGAACTCACGGAGCGCATTTACGCTCTTGAGCAGACAGTTCAGCGGCTGAAAGAACCGGGTGCTCCAGTGGCCGCACCGCAGGCCACGAAGGACGAAAGCGTCCCGGCGCCCCCTCCACCGATCAAGGACCCGGTTGCGCCGGAAACGACTCCGGTTCAGGTCGCGAAGGAATGGGTGAAGCCGGCGACTCCCATTCTCCCGATCCCGAGTTCCCCCACACCGAAGCCAGTCCCGCCGCCACCCATCACGGCTCAAGAGCCCAAGTTCTCGTTCACCGAACGCTACAAATCAGCGCTGAATGTGGAAGAAGCGCTGGGGACGAACTGGCTCAACAAGCTTGGCATTGGCCTGCTGGTGCTGGGAGTCGCGTTCTTCCTGGCATTTCAACTAAAGACGCTTGGGCCGGCGGGAAAAGTGTTGGTGGGATACGTCACCAGTGTCGTCTTGCTGGGTGCAGGGATTTGGTTCGAGAGAAATCATCGCTACCAGATTTTGGCTCGGGCCGGAGTGGGTGGTGGTTGGGCTCTGCTCTTCTTTACGACCTACGCGATGTACCACGTGCCGGCCGCGCACGTGCTGTCTTCGCAAGCCCTCGATCTGCTTCTGATGTTGGCTGTTGCCGCGGCGATGGTGTGGCATACCCTCCGCTACCGTTCGCAAGTGGTCACTGGCCTGGCATTCCTGTTGGCCTTTTTGACCGTTACGATAAGTCACTCGAACGTCTACAGCCTGTCTGCGGGCGGCGTGCTGGCGCTCGGTCTGGTGATCATCGTCGGACGGATGCAGTGGTTCGAGCTGGAGATCTTCGGCATTCTCGCCAGCTATCTGAATCATTACCTGTGGCTGCGGCCGATTATCGAGCCCATGCAAGGGCACCGGCATGCCTTTCCCGAGTTTGCCGCCAGCGCTGGTTTGCTTTCGCTGTACTGGGTCATCTTTCGCGTCTCGTATGTGTTCCGAAAGCCGCAGACTGCGCGGCAGGAGCACACCTCCAGTGCGGCCGCGGTACTGAACACTGCCCTGCTGTTGTTGCTGTTCAAGTATCAGTCAACGCATCCCGAGTGGGCATTCTGGGCTTTGTTGACGATTGGAGCCATTGAGACTCTGCTGGGCCAGCTGCCCATCACTCGGCGACGGCGCAGCGCGGTGATTGTTCTCTCGACTCTGGGCCTCATTCTGCTGCTGGCGGCGTTCCCCTTCCGCTATTCGGGAAGCAATCTTTCTGTGCTGTGGCTGCTCGAGGCGGAAGCTTTGCTGCTGATTGGAGTCTGGAATCGAGAAGTCATCTTCCGGCGACTGGGACTGCTTGCCTCTGCGTTGGCCGCCGGCCAGATGATTTGCGTGAATGCCGCGCGCGTGCTCGGCATGCGTATGGACGGAGCTGATATTCGCAGCGATCTCCCTCTAGCGATGATTTTTGGAATCGCCACCGCGGTTTTCTACGCCGATGCCCACTGGATCGCTCGCCGCTGGAACGCACTGTTCGTTCACGCTGTCGATAAGAGGCTCACGCTTTACCTCTCATACATCGCTTCACTGATGGGCGTCATCGGGCTCTGGATCGCCTTTCCTGAGGCCTGGACTGCTGTGGCGTGGTGTGCCTTCGGGCTGGCACTGGCCATCGCGGGACGCCGCTTCGCGATTCCAGAGCTTGGGTACCAGGCCTACGCTGTCGGGGCGGCTGCGGTCGTTCGCGTATTCGCGATCAATCTGGAGACGACCTCGTCTGTACATCACCTCTCGATTCGCCTGCTCAGCATGGGCAGCGTGGCGCTATTGCTGTATGCAACCGCATGGGCGACGCGAAGAGAATCGGACGAACGGCAAGTCGTCCCTTACTTCTCCGATTGGCGTCTTGTGGTTCGTGATGCCTACACCTGGGCGGCATCGTTTCTTTTGGCGTTGTTGGCGTGGTATGAACTGCGTCCCGTGGGGGTTGCCGTCGCATGGGTGATTGGCGGCTTGCTTTTGTTTGAGCTCGGATTGACTTATAAATCCCGCGCCCTGCGGCTGCAAGGCTACGTTGCGTTCCTGGCAAGCTTCACTCGTATTTTCTTCGTGAACTTGAACGCCTCGGGATCTCCGGGAGAAGTGAGCCCCCGCGTCTATACGCTGATTCCCCTGGCCTTCGCCTACTTCTATAGCTATTGGCGGTTGAGCGCGGTGGATTCTCACGTCACCAGGCTGGAACGTAAGCTGCACGCGGCCGAGGTCTGCAGTTATCTAGGCACCATTACCGTCGCCGCGCTGATGCGCTTCGAGATCGAGGCCGACTGGGTTGCCGCGGCGTGGGCAGCATTGGCGGTCGTACTATTGGCCGTTGCCTGGAGAAGCCGCCGACGCGTGTTCCTGCACCAGTCCCTCTTGCTGGCCTTCGGCGTCGGCTTCCGGGCGGGCTTGCACAATTTCTATGAGCGAAGTTATTTTCCCGCTCCTTTGTGGGAGAGTCGCATCGTCTGCGCGGGCGCCGCCATCGCGTTGCTGTTCGCCGCTCTGCCCTTGGCTATGAAGCTTCGGGTCAAGGGAGACTTCGAAGTGGAGGGAGTGCTGAAACGTCTGCTGCACGCCCTCGATCGCCGGCCCGAACAATTCTTTTTCTTTATCGCAGTCGCGCTTCTGACCGTCCTCTTGGCGCTCGAGATGCGGCACGGCATGGTCACTCTGTCGTGGGGAATTGAAGGCGTCGCGGTGTTCCTGTTGGCTCTTTGGCTGGCGGAGCGAAGCTTCCGGCTTACGGGCTTGGGCCTGCTGTTGCTGTGCGTCGGTAAAATCCTGGTGGTGGATGTTTGGGGCCTTAATGCACGGGATAAGTATCTGACATTTATCGGGCTGGGCGTGGCGCTGTTGTTGGTTTCGTTCCTCTATACCAAGAATCGGGAGACGCTGCGGCAATACTTATGAAGCGCTGGATCGCACTGACGGGAATTGTGCTGCTCGGCATCGCCGCCATTTGGGTCAGCGAACGGCGCAAAGTGGACGTGCCCGCGGGTCCGGCGGCGGTGTTGTACCTGGTGGCCGATACCGAGCAGGAACTCACCCGCATGCCTGTCCGCTTCACTCGCATGTCGGATGAGGAAGAGATCCGCACTGGCGACCAACTCGCCAAGAACTACAGCTGGACTGGACCCAACGAGAATTTCCCGGAATTTAAAGAAGTCGAGGCCTATCTAACCCAGGTCGGTTCGCGCCTCGCACCGCAAGCTCGTCGCAAGCTGCCCTACAAGTTTCATTACATCCCCGACCGCTCTCTGATCAATGCCTTCGCGCTGCCGGGCGGCCATGTGTTCGTGGGCGGCGGCCTGCTGGCATTGATGGACAGCGAAGATGAACTGGCTTCCGTGATGGGACACGAGATCGAACATGTCGATCACTATCACTGCGCGGAACGTGTACAGCAAGAACAGGCGCTCAGAAAACTTCCCTTCGGAGAACTGATCGAAATACCGGTCGAAGTCTTTGAGGCCGGCTATACCAAGGATCAGGAATTGGAAGCCGACCGTGAAGGCACGCGCCTGGCGGTGCGTGCGGGTTACTCCGCGAACGGTGCCATTCGTATGTTTGAGACCTTTCAGCGGCTCTATCAGGAGTACCAGGCGCGGGCCACTTCGCCGCAGGAAGAGCTGTCGGATGTGGCGCAGCAAACCATCGAAGGATATTTCCGGTCACATCCTCTGCCTTCGGAAAGAATTGATCAAATCAACAAACTGATCGCCAGTGAAGATTGGGAGCTGAAACCGGAAAAAGACCTGGCGGTTGCTTATGTTTTCTGGACTGCCAAGGCAAGGGCTGCCTTGGAGAGTCACCGCTATCCGATCGCCGTGCAGTTGGCGCAACGGTCATTGAAAGTGCGCGAAGGACAGCCAAAAGCTTTAGAAACCTTGGCCCGGGCCCAGTTCGCTGAAGCAGATTTTCGTGGGGCGTCCGACACTTACCGCAAGCTCCTCGAACTTAGCCCGAGCGAGGAGAACGCTAAGGCGTACGCCGAATCTTTAAGCGCCGCCGACCGGCAGACAGCATCCGAAGAGTTCCGGCGGTGGGCAGCGTCCGCCAAACCCGAGCCCCCGGGAACCGACGTCCTAAGAGCGGGCCTCGATTTGATGGCAGGCAATTCCGCAGAGGCTCATAAGTTAGCGGAGCAGTTCCGCGCGACGCCCCAGGATGGAAGCAGTCCAACCTCCCTTGGCGAATTAGGCTGGTGGTTTTATCGCGCCGGAGACTACCAGGCAGCCACGGATTTGCTGGCTGAGGCGGTGCAGCAACGGCCCGGCGATTTGCAGCTGGGGATTGACCTGGCCTGGAGCCAGATCGAACTACGACGAAATGGCGATGCGCTGCAAACCCTGAGTGTGATTTACGAGCAAAGCGGCACTAGATCCGACAAAGTCATGGCCCGCGCGATGGCAGAGTGGCAAGCGCAGCAACCGGATCAGGCACTGCGCGACTTTGAGGCCGCCGTCGCCGGCCAGCCGGAGTGGGGGAATCCTCAGTGGATCGGCCCGCTCTATTCTCCTCGGGTCGTCACCATGGTTCGCGAGATACAATCGGAGCGCGACCGCCGCCGCAAGGTCCAACTCGCCCATTCCCAATAAGCCTGACGCCCATTGAGGCAAACGGCCACAACGGGCGACCGAAGGCAAAAGCATAGCAACCCCAGCCTTTTCAGCGAATATCCGTTCTAACTCACGCAGGTCCGTGACTCGGGTCACAGCGCGGTCTGGCTCATTCGTTGAAACTTGTAACGGTTTAGATAGCAACTGCTGAAATTCGCTACATGGCAGATTTCAGGAGGTCAGCCGGTGGTCAATTATGCAACAGCCAGAAACTGGGGCAAAGAAGACCACGGCGTTCATCAGGTCGTAAAAATTCTATTCAAAGGAAAGCAATCATGAAGATGACGAAGCTCGCGATGGTAATCCTGACGATCGCGGTGGCCCTGTTCATTCTGATCCCCAGCCTGTCTTGGGCGGGTGATGACGGAGCCACCCTGTACAAGACCAAGTGCGCGGCTTGCCACGGCGCCGATGCTGCGGGAAAGCCTGCGGCCAAGATCCCCAGCTTGGTCGGCGATGACGCCAAGAAAGCCAGCGACGCGGATCTGGAAAAGGCGATCACCGAAAAGCCAAAACATGCGGGCGTAGCCAAAGCGTTGACACCGGACCAGGTGAAGATGCTGGTCAGCTACATTCGCAGTATCCAGAAGTAGATTGGCCGTTCCCGATTGCGCACCAGCGTCGCTGTGGGAGAAATCTGCCCGGCGACAGCTCGGGAGCCTAAGGGCGTGTCATGAGACGGACCGGCATAACTCGGCGGATCGTGCGAAGCACCGGCCGATCTTCAGCCAGCCGGCAAACCGCCCCTACACGCGCATGGGTTGCGGGAACCGCCCACCCGGGTGCTGGACTGAAAAAGTCTAGACCCGGGGACATTTTTCTTTTCTCCCCCTCGACAACGATGTGCGCCCTTCCTGACTGCCATTCCCAGCGGCCGACATTCGTCTCTCTCTATATGCCGCTCGAACGCAAATCGTGGCGGGGCGCGATCCGGAGACATTTCCATGAGCAAGGCGCTGCTGTATGACGCGACGGTTTGCATTGGCTGCAAGCAATGTGAGCGAGCCTGCGCGGAGAAGAACAAGCTGCGTTACGACGACGCGGTAGCCGCTGAAGATCGGCAGTCGGATCACAAGTACACCGTTGTGCTCACCAAAGATGAGAAATTCATGCGGCGTCTGTGCATGAACTGTCAGGAACCGGCGTGCGCATCGGTGTGTCCTGTGGGGGCCTTGCGGAAAACAGCGGAAGGCCCGGTGACGTATGACGCCGACAAATGTATGGGTTGCCGCTACTGCATGGTGGCCTGTCCTTTTGGCGTTCCCAAGTACGAATGGAGCAAGGTGCTGCCCAAGGTGCAGAAATGCACCATGTGCGCCGACCGCGTAGCCGCCGGACAGCAGACAGCCTGCGCCGAGATTTGTCCAACGGGTGCAACGAAGTTCGGGGAGCGCGACGACTTAATTCGGGAAGCGCAACAGAGGATTCGCGATAATCCCGGCCAATATGTGGATCACGTCTACGGGATCAACGAAGTGGGCGGAACTTCAGTCCTGTTGCTTTCAAGCGTTCCCTTCGAGCAATTCGGCTATCGCACCGATTTATCGAAAGATCCGCTTCCGCTCTTGACCTACCGGGTGCTCTCGCGCATCCCCGATTTCGTTCCGTTGGGCGGGATGCTTCTCGGTGGCGTCTGGTGGATCACCCATCGCCGGGAAGAAGTAGAAGCCTTCGAAAAAGCACACGGCGAGTCCAGCGATCAGAAGGAGAGGAACCGATGAAGACCAAGCTAACTTTCTGGAAGCTGGTGTTTCTGGCTCTGCTGGCGGCTGGATTCTACGCGACCGTGGTGCGTTTCACCCAGGGACTGGGACAATCTACAAATTTGAACGACCAGTTCCCCTGGGGCATCTGGGTTGGGTTCGATGTGCTTTGCGGCGTGATGCTGGCGGCGGGCGGATTCACGCTCACCGCGGCCGTACACATCTTCAACATCAAGCGCCTGGAGCCGATTGTGCGCCCGACGGTGCTCACGGCTTTTCTCGGTTATCTTCTGGTATCCGTCGCGTTGATGTTTGACCTGGGCCGACCGTATCGCATCTGGCATCCGCTGGTCATGCGCAACCCCCATTCGGTGATGTTTGAAGTGGCGTATTGCGTGATGCTCTACACGACAGTGCTGTCCCTGGAATTTGCGCCTATCGTTCTGGAGCGCTTCAACCTGCAGAGACCGTTGAAGATCATCCGCGCGGTCCTGATTCCCACGGTGATTCTTGGCGTCATTCTCTCGACCCTGCACCAGTCATCGCTAGGGACGCTGTACTTGATCATGCCGGAAAAGCTTCATCCTTTCTGGTACAGCCCATTGTTGCCAGCCTTCTTCTTCATTTCGGCAATCGCGGTGGGACTGGCGATGACGATTTTCGAATCATCGATGAGCTCGCGCCACTTCGGACGTCAACTTGAATTGCCGATCCTGCAGGAACTGGGACGCGTTCTGGTGGTGGTTCTCTGCGTGTACGGCACGCTGCGCTTCGAAGATTTGCTCCATCGCGGCATCCTCAAACTCACTTTGGTCCCAAGCTACGAGATGTACCTGTTCTGGCTTGAGATCTCGCTGAGCCTGATTCTGCCGCTTATTCTGCTTTCCCAGCGCAGGGTTCGCCGTACAGCGGGTGGCCTGTACGTGGCTGCCGTGCTGGTGGTGCTCGGCTTCATTACCAACCGCTTGAATGTAAGCATCACCGGCCTGGAGACTTCTGCCGGAATGCATTATGTGCCGAAGTGGACGGAGATCGCGGTGACCGGGGCCATTATCGCGGTCGGATTCGCGCTGTTCGGTCTAGCGGTGAAGTATCTGCCCATCTTCCCTGCTGAAGAACAGCACCCGGTGGTCGCATTAGAGGCGGTCGCGCCCGCGGAAACGATGTTAAGTCATGCCGGAGATTGAGCCATCCCGTAACCGCTGGTCCCGCCTCATGCACAGCGTGAGTGCGAAATTGATCACGCTGCTGCTGGCCTCGATGGTGGTGATTTTTGCCCTCGTGGGATATCTGAATATCCGGCTGCACCGCAAGGATCTGGAAGCTTCTGTGCTGGGCAGCGCTGAACGGGTCAGTGACGTCATCAAACGCAGCGCCACGTACTACATGATGCGCAATGATCGTGAAGGTCTTTATCACGTCATGGCGACCATTGCCGCCGAACCAGGGATGGTGAAGGTCCGCATTTTTGATCCCGAGGGTACGATCACCTACTCCACTGATTCCTCTGAAGTCAGCCACAGTGTCGACAAGGGTGCCGAGGCCTGCTATGCCTGCCACGCGCAATCGCAACCGCTGACGCGCCTGAACCGGCCTGACCGCTTTCGCATTTATCGCCGGGATGGCGGGCCGCGCGTGCTGGGTATCATCACGCCGATTGAGAACCAACCCTCCTGCTCGAATGCCGAGTGCCATGCGCACCCTGCAAGCCAGCAAATTCTGGGCGTGCTCGATACCAACATTTCTTTGGCGAAAGCTGATGCACAACTGGCTGCCGGCAGCCGCCAGATGCTGGCCTATACATTGTTCGCGGTGTTCACCATTGCATTCCTGAGTTGGCTGTTTGTATGGCATGTGGTGGGCAAACCGATTGGCGCGCTGGAAGAGGGCACCGAACGGCTCGCGGATGGTGAATTGGGATATCAGATCGAGGTGCGCTCGCGGGATGAAATGGGAGACCTGGCGCAATCCTTCAACGGAATGAGCCTGCAACTTCGAGCCGCCAACGAAGAGATTGTCGCCTGGGCCAGGACTTTAGAGGACCGCGTCGAACAGAAGACACACGAACTGAAGAAGGCCCACGACCATGTGCTGCACGTAGAGAAAATGGCGACGGTTGGGAAAATGGCAGCCGTGGTGGCGCATGAGATCAACAATCCGCTGTCGGGGATTCTGACCTACGCCAAGCTCTTGCGGAAGTGGCTGGACCATGGAGTCACGGCTTGGGATAAACGCAAGGACGCAATCGATTGCCTGGACCTGATTGCCGGCGAGAGCCGCCGCTGCGGCGAACTGGTCAAGAATCTGCTGACTTTCTCGCGCACGCCTCCCATGAACTTGCAAACCACTGACTTGAATTCCATCGTTGAGCGGGCGGCGCGGCTGGTGCAGCATCAATGCGAGCTGAATGGAATCCAGTTGCAGCTGCAGCCAGGGCAAGACATTCCCATGGTTCGATGCGATCCGTCGCAGATTGAACAAGTGTTGCTGGCCCTGATGATGAATGCGATCGATGCCATGCCGCGCGGCGGCAATTTGTGGGTGCGCACCAGTCTCTCGGGCTGCGCAGAGGAGGTCACGACGGAGGTGCGGGACGATGGGGTCGGCATTCCGGCGGATATTCTCCCTCACATCTTCGAACCGTTCCTAACCACAAAAGAGAGCGGCGTGGGGCTGGGGCTGGCGATCAGCCACGGGATCGTAGAGCGGCACAACGGGCGGATCGAAGTCGCTTCGGAACTGGGTAAAGGAACGACCTTCACGATCACGCTGCCAATTGAATCCACAGCGGAATTTGCCGCCACCACAGACACTCCTTTTGCGGCCAGGAATACGAGGTGATACACGTGAGCGCACAGGCGAAATTGCTGATTGTCGACGACGAACTGAGCGTGCGCGACTCTCTAAGCAAATGGTTTCAAGAAGAGGGCTACGAGGTGGGGACGGCGGAGAACGCCAACGACGCGCTGGCCCGCCTTGCGGAACACAGCTGGGATGCGGCCCTGGTTGACATCAAGATGCGTGGGACAGATGGGATCGAACTGCAACGCCGCATGCACGAAATTGACGCCGAACTGATGGTCATTATGATGACCGGCTACGCCTCGGTCGAGACCGCCGTGGCCGCGCTGAAGAATGGTGCATACGACTATGTCACCAAACCCCTCGATCCTGACGAGATCGCACACCTGGTAAAGAAAGCGCTGGCGCACAAGCATACTGAAAAAGAGAACGTGCTCTTGCGCGAGACGGTGGCAGAGGTTGCGCGTCCGGAAGAAATTATCGGTCAGAGCATCGCGATGTCGAAGCTGTTCGATGCCATCGAAACCGTGGGGCCGACGGATGCAACCGTACTGATCACGGGAGAGAGCGGTACTGGCAAGGAACTGGTCGCGCGCGCAATTCACCATGCCAGCCCGCGCCGCTTCCACCCCCTCGTAGTCATTCACTGCGGGGCACTGACCGAAACGCTGCTCGAAAGTGAACTCTTCGGCCATGAAAAAGGCGCGTTTACGGGGGCACAGTACCGCAAAAAGGGAAAGTTTGAGATCGCCGAAGGCGGCACCGTATTCCTGGACGAAATCGGCGACATCAGCCTGAAGACACAGACCGATCTGCTGCGAGTGTTACAGGAGCATGAGATTGTTCGCGTGGGCAGCAACCAGCCGATCAAGGTGGATTTCCGCTGTGTTGCCGCTACCAACAAGGATCTCGAGAAATTGATTGAGGAAGGAAGATTTCGTCCCGATCTATTCTACCGGTTGAATATCTTCCGCATCGAACTTCCTCCGTTGCGAGAGCGGCGCGACGATATTCCACTTCTGGTGAACTATTTCGTCCACAAGTTCTCGCTGCAGATGAACAAGAAGATCAATCGCGTCGCCCCCAGCGCGATGGATCTGTTGCAGCAGCAGCCGTGGGCCGGCAATGTGCGGGAACTGGAGAACGCTGTCGAGCGGGCCATGGTGGTTGCGCAAGAGCCGGAAATCCGCGATCAGGATTTCGTGTTCAAGATTGCCATCCCCAACGGCGCCCCCAAGAGCCTGGATGAAATCGAAAAGGCACACATTCTGCGGGTGCTCGAGTCGTGCGGCTGGAACCGCACGCGGGCGGCAGAAGTTCTGGAGATCGACCGGGTCACCTTGCATCACAAAATTAAGAAATATGGCTGGAGCAAACCAACCGTTGAAACTCGATGAAGCTCTTGCAACTGCTCCCGATCGGGGATCTGGATGGCGGGTTGCTGATGGACCTGGGGCCCGCCCTCGCCGAGACCTTCCACATGCCGTGCGAGGTCATTCCCCGCTCGCTCGATGCTGAACTTGCCTTTCATGGGGAGCGGCAGCAGTATCACTCTTCAGAGTTCTTGCAGCACATGCAGCGCTACTTGACGCCCAACTCCTGGCGCATTCTGGGCGTGACCGCCGTGGACCTCTACATCCCGATTCTGACGTTCGTATTTGGCGAGGCCCAGATGGCGGGGCCTTGCGCAGTGGTTTCGGCCCACCGCTTGCGTCAGGAATTCTACGGGCTGCAGGCCGATCCGGAGATTCTGCGTCAGCGGTTACTGAAAGAGTCGGTGCATGAGATCGGACACACGTTGAACCTGACTCACTGCGACGATTACTCCTGTGTCATGGCGCCTTCCCACGCGGTGGAGTGGATCGATCTGAAAGAAAGCGCGCTGTGCACAAGTTGCTATTCGCAGATATTTGATACGGCGCAATAGCCAATCCCAGCCGCCGGGAAATGCACGCCCCGACTTTCACCGTTAACCCAACACTTCACCGTCTTGTTCAAAAAGGACTCGACCGGAAGGGGCCAGTTATGCAAGAACCGCCTTCATGCAAAAAACGCTGCCGCCGGATTTCTCGAATTCTGAGGTGTCGACCATCACAGGCGCCAGGTTTTCTTGCGCAAGAATCGCGGCCAGATTCGGGGTTAACCGTGGAGTGATGTAGCGGCCGTTGGCGACAATTCCGTTAGCCATGAAGCCTAAAGCTTCGTCGCGGGTCAGTTCGTGGACTCGTAGCCAATCATGGCGGATTCGTTCGAGAGAGTCCGGCGCAAAAGCTCCCGGATAGATCATGACCGCGTCATTGCTTAAGGGACAGAAACAAGTGTCGAGGTGGTAGCAGTGTTCGTCGACCAATTGCAGAGGGATCACCGGAAAGCCCAGGTCTTTCATGGTCTCGGCGAACTTATTGATTGCCCTGAGAGTCGATCGAAAGCCGTGTCCGGCCCAGATCTTCGAATGATCAGGGTGCCAAATCAGATCGCCGTGACCCTCCAGGCATTCGCCCTTCAAGTCGAGCGCGAGCACTTGATATCCGTGCTTCCGAAACCATTCCACGTAGAACGGAACTTCTCTTTGTCGAATTACATAGCGCATTTCGCTGGGAACGATGAAGGGGCCGATCTGGTCGCTGTGTCCGACGAATACCTGGTTGGCGGAGAAGACCATGTCTTCCAGGTCCTTGACGGGAGGGATGACCTCGACTTCAACGCCAGCATCCTGCAAGACGCGGCGCAGATTCTCCCATTGCTGTTGAGCGCGAACCGGGTCAATGGGCAACCGCATGTGAGGATTTTTGACCTCGCGCACATCAAAAAATGTCGGAGGACACATGAGGACGCGCCGGATCATGGAGAGATGATAAGGGACAGCCGAGGTGGCTGTCCCGAGGGTGCTATTTTCGCTCGATCACTTTCTGGATGCGCTCAAAAGCCCAGTCAATCTCTTCCCGCTTGATGACTAGCGGAGGAGCGATACGGATGACGTGATCGTGCGTTTCTTTGCAAAGGATCCCCTCTTGCTTGAGGGCTTCGCAATACGGACGGGCGGGGCTGTGGAGTTCGATGCCAATCCAAAGACCCTTGCCGCGGACTTCTTTCAGGTCGGGGCTGCGCAGGGTTTTCAGCTTTGCCAGGAAGTAGGCTCCCAATTCGGCCGACCGCTCGACGAGTTTCTCTTCCACCAGTACCCGCAGAGCTGTCCGGGCCAGGGCGCATCCTAAGGGATTGCCACCGAAGGTGCTGCCATGGTCGCCGGGTTTGTAGACCCCGAGAACCTCTTTCGAGGCGAGGACTGCGGAGACCGGGTAGAACCCGCCCGCCAGGGCCTTGCCAACGATGAGTAAATCGGGAGTAATGCCTTCGTGCATGTAGGCGAAGAGCTTGCCCGTGCGGCCAAGGCCGGACTGAATCTCGTCGGTCATCAGGAGGACACGATTCTGACGGCAGATTTCGGCTGCCTGCCTGAGGAATCCTTCGGGCGGAATGACGATGCCCGCCTCGCCCTGAATCGGTTCGACCAGAAAGGCGCAAGTGTTGGGCGTGATCGCTGCGCGCAGGGCTGCGGCGTCTCCAAAGGGGATGATCTTGAACCCGGGAGTAAACGGTCCGAAGCCGTCGCGATATTGTTCATCGGTCGAAAAGCTGACGATGGTGACGGTTCTGCCATGAAAATTGTTGGCGCAGACGATGATCTCGGCCTTCCCTTCGGGAATGCCTTTGACTTTGTATCCCCACTTGCGTGCGGTCTTGACGGCGGTCTCGACCGCTTCGGCGCCCGAGTTCATCGGTAACGCCATGTCCATGCCGGTGAGGTCATGGAGTTCTTTGTAAAGCAGGGGGAGTTGGTCGTTGCGGAAGGCACGCGAAGTGAGTGTGACTTTCTGTGCCTGATCGGTCAAAGCTTTCAAAATCGTGGGATGACAGTGTCCCTGGTTAACCGCGGAGTAAGCGGCCAGGCAATCGAGGTAGCGCTTACCTTCGACGTCATAAACCCAGACACCCTGTGCGCGCTCGATGACGACGTCCAGTGGGTGGTAGTTGTGCGCGCCGTATTGATTTTCGAGTTCAACAAAATCGCGAGTTTGCATCGTCTCTTCGATAACCGGCATGAGTTCCTCTCTCCTGAAAAGTCGTTTTCTATTCCTTCTCTAAAACCATGGTCAACAGCGCCATGCGCACGTAAAGGCCGTTTGCGGCTTGCTTGAAATACATGGCGCGCGGATCGTCGTCGACGGTCTTGTCCAGTTCCACGGTCCGCGGCAGCGGATGCAGGATCATGGCGTCTTTTTTCATCTTGGGGAGAACTGTGGAATCGATGGCATATTGCTTCAAGCGGCGAACGTCCGATACACGCTCGGGACGGATGCGGGTCTGATAGACCACATCGACTTCTCCGATGACATGATCGATGTCGGATACCAGCTCGTACTGCACATCGTTTTCAGCGAGATAGTCGAGGATGTCGGGCTTCATCTGCAGTTCCGGCGGGCTCACGAAAAACAATTTGATGCGCTCGAACTTTGCCAGCAGATAGGCGAGCGAGCGTGCAGTGCGCCCTTTATCAAGTTCGCCGATCAGCGCAACGCTAAGCCCATCGAGCGGACGTTCTCGATAGATGGTGTAGAGGTCGAGCAGGGCCTGGGTCGGATGCTGGCCTCCCTGCCCGTCACCTGCACTGATGATCGGCACGGGAGAAACCTGGGCGGCGCGTCGGGCGCCACCTTCTTCATTGTGCCGGATTACGATTACATCACAGTAATGGCCGATGATGCGGATGGAATCTTCGACCTGCTCGGCTTCGATTTCGGAAGAGAATGCGCGCGCATGCTCGGTCGAAAGTACACGGCCGCCGAGCCGGTGCATCGCGGCTTCAAATGAAAAGCGGGTGCGAGTCGAGGGTTGGTAGAACAGAGTGGCGAGAATCCGATTGTGATAGTCGAGCGTCCCTCCACGCGCGACTACTCGCTCCATTCCCCGCGATCGATTAAACAGCTCCATAAGCAATGGGACGGTAAATTGCTGCGATTCGATCACATGTCCCAGCCTGGCTCCACAGGTAAGAGACGCGATCGATTCTCGGCGCGGAGTTGCGGGGAGCAGGATTTCAGCCATACTTTAACGCCTCCCTACAGTGAGTTCGTCGGGAACAGTGGTTGTGGGGATGAGATCGCGCCGGTCGGGGATGATGTGGGTGCCTGCGTCGCCTCTGACCGCCTTACTCAGATTTTCGGCAGAGGTGATGATGGCTTCTTTCCCTCCGGCCCGCAGGAACCGGAGCGCGGACTCGATTTTAGGTCCCATGTTGCCTGCCGGAAATTGACCGTCGATCAAGTACTGCTGTAGTTCGGTGGCCGAGATCGAGGTAAGAGCGCGCTGGGTGGCCTTCTTGTAATCGAGGTAGACGTAGTCGGTGTCCGTTGATATCACGAAAAGTCCGACATTCAACTTTTCGGCGAGTAATGCAGAGGCACGGTCTTTGTCGATGACCGCTTCGGTCCCATGCAACCTCCCGTTCTGCCACACCACCGGGATGCCTCCCCCGCCGCAGGCGATGACCAGTACCCCGTGATCGGTAAGGTCGCGAATCACTTCCAATTCCACAATGTCGATGGGATTGGGAGAAGGCACGATGCGGCGATAGCCGCGCGAAGCATCTTCGACGATCTGCCATCCCAGGGTACGGCGCCGTTCTTCCGCTTCCTGGCGTGAATAAAACGGTCCAATCGGCTTGGTGGGATGCAACATCGCAGGGTCATCTTCCGCAACGATGCTCTGGGTGAGCATGGCAATGACCGGCGTGTGGATTCCAGACTTTGCAAGTTCGTTCAACAGAGATTGCTCGAGCAGGTATCCGATCTCCCCCTGAGAGCACGCACCGCAGACGTCAAGAGGCTGTCCAGGGACCTGGTTCGCGGCACGCTCGGAACGCAACAGGGCGGCACCCACCTGGGGGCCGTTGCCGTGAGTGATGACCAGGGAGTAGCCTTCGCGAATCAGGATGACGATTTCTTCCGCCGTGCGCCGGGCATTGGCAAGTTGCTCGGCGGCAGTTCCCTTCTCACCCGCACGAATGAGCGAGTTGCCACCGACGGCGAGCAGAATGGTCTTCATCGCGAGCTTCCCAGCTTTCCATACTGCCTACGACTTCTGAGCCAACGGACTCAGCAACGACTCGGTTTCGGCGACTTCAGGCACGGCCACGGTCGCATCTTTCATCAATTCGACCAGAATGGCTTTTTGCGCGTGCAGGCGGTTTTCGGCCTCCTGAAACACCACTGAGCGGGGCGAGTCCATCACGTCGTCGGTGACTTCGAGACTGCGGTGCGCAGGCAGGCAGTGCATGAAAATCGCATCGCGCTTGGCCATTCCGAATAACTTTGCATTTACCTGATAGGGCAGGAAGGTGCGGATTCTCTGATCCGCTTCGGCCTCCTGTCCCATGCTGGTCCAAGTGTCGGTGTAGATTACATCAGCGGACGACGCGGCTTCTTCCGGGTCGTTCGTCACCGCGCACGACCCTCCGGTCTCGGCACTGCGCTCGCGCGCCCATAGGATGGCATCGGCTTTCGGTTCGAATCCCGGAGGAGTCGAAACGCACACGTTCGCTCCCAGTTGTGCCCCGGCAAACATGAGGGAATGGGCGACATTGTTACCGTCCCCGATGAATGCGACTTTCAGACCGCTCACTCTCCCCTTCATCTCCCAGATGGTGAGATAGTCAGCCATGGCCTGGCAGGGATGGCTGTAGTCGGTGAGCCCATTGATTACGGGAATACTGGCATAGGCGGCCATTTCCTCGACAATGCGATGAGCGAAGGTGCGAATCATGATGCCTTGCACCATGCGCTCAAGATTCTTCGCTACGTCATGGAGAGATTCACGCTTGCCTAGATTGATTTCGGCGGGGGAAAGATAGAGAGCGAAACCTCCCAACTGATGCACTCCCACGTCGAAACTAACCCGGGTGCGCAGCGACGGCTTTTCGAAGATCAGCGCCAGAGTTTTGCCAGCCAGGGACTTTGCGTAGGCTCCTGGCCGGGATTTGATTTGCCGCGCCAGCGCCAGCAGAAAACGAATCTGGAGAGGAGTGAAGTCCCGAATGGACAGGAAGTCCTTAGCCGTCATCTGAGCGCTCCCACCGGCACCTGTTGGTACTCGTCCGTGAACTTTCCCAGCGCAGCCACCAACCCGGGAGTCGTCAATTCCTCAACCTCGTAGGTGACTCGCAGGCTGGGCTTGTCAATTTTGATGATCCGGCCCAGATCAATAGGCGTGGCGACCAGTACGAGGTCACACGGAACCTGGTTGATCGTCTGCTCGAGTTCGTGACGCTGCATCGCGCTGTATCCCATGGCCGGCAGGAGCATGGTCATGTGGGGATAGCGCTCGTAGGTTCCACGAATCGATCCCACCGCGAAGGGGCGTGGATCGACCAGTTCCGTCGCGCCGCAAAGCCTGGCGGCCACCACGCCCGCGCCGTACGGCATCTCGCCGTGAGTAAGCGTTGGACCATCTTCCACGACCAGGACGCGCTTCCCTCTCACCTGCTCCGGCGAGGCGACCGAAACTCGACAAGCCATGTCGACGATAGTGGCGCCCGGATTGTGACGCTGCACGTTCTCGCGTACTTTGGCAACATCCGCGGCGGCAGCCGTGTCCACTTTGTTGATCACGACGACTCGCGCCCGGCGCATATTGACTTCGCCCGGGAAATAGGCGAGCTCGTGACCGGCGCGATGCGGATCGGCGACCACGATTTCGAGGTCGGATTTGTAGAAAGGCGTGTCGTTATTGCCGCCATCCCATAGGATGACATCGGCTTCTTTCTCCGCCTGCCGCAGAATCTGCCCATAATCGACCCCGGCATAGACGACCGTCCCCTTGTTGATGTGGGGCTCGTATTCTTCGCGTTCCTCAATGGTGCACTGGTGCTTTTCCAGATCTTCCAGAGTGGCGAAGCGCTGCACCGCCTGAGCCGCGAGGTCTCCGTAGGGCATGGGATGACGAATGACCACCGGTTTCCATCCCAGGTTGCGTAGTTTCGAGGCAACCAGTCTGGAGAGCGGACTCTTGCCGCAACCGGTGCGGACCGCGCAAATGGAAATCACCGGAAGGGTCGATTTGATCTGGGTATGTTCGGTGCCCAGCAGCCAGAAATCTGCTCCTGCCGCAACTGCGCGCGATGCCAGGTGCATCAGGTTCACGTGCGAGATATCGCTATAAGAAAAGACAACAGCGTCAACTCCGAGATCGGTGACGAGTCTCTCCATGTCTCTCTCTTCGAAGATAGGAATGCCCTCGGGGTAAAGTGGTCCCGCGAGTTCTCGCGGATAACGGCGCCCGGCAATGTCGGGAATCTGGGTGGCTGTGAAACCGACGACCTGATAGCTGGCGTCGTTGCGAAATACCACGTTGAAGTTGTGAAAGTCGCGGCCGGCCGCGCCCAGGATCAGAAGTTTTTTCATGACGATTACGCCCCCCGCACCGATGAAATCGTTACCTTGCATGTTCGCCCGAGAATGGGCATAGAGGCTGTGTCGCCCATCACGAGCCTTTGTGATGTTCGTAGCCAACGGCGCGACGCAGAGCGGGTTCGTGCCTTTAAGTCCCGAAACCAGACGCTGGGCTGAAGTGCCGAGCGACTCTACGCCCTGACGAACCTTCGTCACGTTCAATCTGGGAAGTTTCATCAGGTCCGGCAATGCGGCTGATTTTTCTGTTCCTTGGGTCATTGCCGCCTGAGGCATTAGGAAAGGAACGTGCAACAGAAGCATTTCTTACTACTCAGAGAGGGTGCTTATGCTTCACAAATGCGCTAATCCCGCTTGCTCAGTTCCTTTTCTTCGCATCACCGAAGGCAAGCTCTTTCTCGTCCAGATGCCGTCGCCGTCAAGCTCCCGTAATGGAGTGGGGCAAAAGAAATGCGGGGTGCGCAGGATCGAACATTACTGGATGTGTGATGAGTGCGCTGGGCAGTTGACGATCGTCTTCGATGCGAGCCGCGGAATGTTGACGGTTCCTTTGCCCGCGGCAAGAAAACCGGTGGCATCGGTTCCCCATGTCCCTCTGGCGCCCGGCCGCGCGGCGAGCGTCGGCAACAGGCGCCGGCCCGAATAGAGGAGTGACCAATGCAAACACAAACCTTTGAATGCGCAATATGCGGCCGGCGGCGGACGACTGGAGGCGGCTGGTTTCTGCTGACCGAGAGCCGCTGGCATGACAAAATCACGATCCTGCAATGGCACGATCCGTTAGCCGGGCAGCCTGGGGTGCAACGGGTGTGCAATGCCTCTCACGCACAGGAACTTGTAGTGCATTGGATGACAACCGGAGCGCTGGGCTACCCGTTGGCACGGACGCGAGATCGGGAACAAGAACCGCAACGGACTAAGCGGCCCCAAGTAAGCCGATCCGTCGACCTGCGCGGAGCACGGCCTATTGGTGAACTCGCGATCCATCGCGAGAGCATCCAGCGGATTCTGCGGGACAGCCCTCATTCGCTGACCGCCATTCTCGATGCTCTCCTCGGTGCATTGGAGCGGACTCAGGTACCGTCGGAAACAGCGATGGATGTGGAGGCGGAAGTACTGTGTGGAGCGGGGACCAGCTTGGTCTAAGAGTTCAATCTTTCCTGGACCGAAGCGGTATTGACTTCTTCCAGTCGCGCCAATCCTGGTTAATCGCATTCATCATCTCCCTGGCAGCCGACCCTAACCAGTTTCCCTTCAGGCGGGAAACGTGCCGCCTGACGTGTCTCTCCGCAGCGCTGCCGAGATGAATGTTCGCGGTTTCCCATCCCATGGAGTAAAGCAATTTCAGTTCGTCCCGATCCTCAGGCAAGGATGCGAGTTCGACACGGCAGCAGTGCGGCGATAACCGCCGCACAATCCACCGGCCGCGCAATTGGACAAAGGGGTCGGGGCTGCGCACGGCACGGCTGATGACGGCATGGTAGAGGATGTCGCTCGGCCCCTGGTCTCCTCGGGCCCAGTGGACGGAGGACGGAACCAGGGCTTTCGCTTCGCGGGCGATCTTGCCGCCATGGCACTCAGCAATGGCGACCAAGCGCTGGTGTCCCAGACTTCCTAGCCCGGCGACGCGCCGGGCCATGCGAAAGCTGAGCCCGGGTTCGGGCATCAGGTGTTCCAGAGCCTCTTTCGCGCTTACCGCAACCTCTTCGCGTACCACCGGCAGCGACTCCATTTTTTCCCAGAAGCGCTCGGGGTCGCGAAGTTCTCCCAGGGCAATCGACCGCAACCACCGGTTCTCTTCCTCGAGGACGAAAGGGCGTCCCCCATGGGCAAGTGAAACACGATAGCCCTCCAGGATGGCGGAGCAGGCGTCTTTCGCTTTCAGCGTGAGGTTTCCGGCCTCGGCCGCGAGCTGGGCACTCACGGCGAGACGGACTAGATCATACGTATAGGGGAGCAATGCGGCTTCGTCAAAATCGTTGACGCCCCAGACCAGTCGTCCCTCGACGTCGCGCCAGGTGCCAAAATTCTCCACGTGCAGGTCGCCAACGCCGAGAACGCGGGGAGCCTTCGCAAGATCAGGGCAGACGTCGGGCCAAATCTGCGCCCAACGATAGAAAGTCGCGCGGAAAAACGGGAAGATAGCCTCAGCCATGCGCTGGTGCTTGATGCGCAGATCAGGCTTTACCACCGCCGTGTGCTGGACCAGCCAAGCTTCGAACTTCCGCGTCGCTTTGACGATATTCACAGCGGTCTGGCTCGACACGATAGAGCCAGCCCGGGTGAGTGTCAACCGGAATCGCCGGATGGGTGTTAGTTCGCGTAGAAGGCTGTGTTTACGTCCACAAACTGCTTCAGATCCTCCGGCAAGTCGTCGACGGAATGGATCGAGTCCGAGGTGCACACGGGGACGCAGGCACCGCAATCGATGCAGCCAACGGGATCGATGTAGAGTTGAGCTACAGTCTCAAATGCCGGTTCATCCTTCTTGGGGTGAATGCAATCGGTGGGACAGACGTCGACACAAAGCAGATCTTTGATGCAGGTGCTGGTGATTACATAAGCCATGAAACTTTCTCCGCGAGTGAGTAGTTGCACCTTCAGCCTATCTCGACCCGTTTAACGCTTGCCGTGACCGGGGTCACTTGGCACGGGTTCGGCCCCCGGGTCGGTGATCACAGAGAACTGTGATGGCTGTCACAGCGGTTGCGGTCGTAATGCTCTAAAACGTGGTCAATAGCAAAACGGGACCTCATAAACCCAGAAGATGACCCGGCTCTAAAAACCCCACTAGCCGCCCCCAGCGGCGGGGCCGGGTTTCTCAATCCTCCAAAATCAATAGCGTGTCACTGCTGACACACTGTCTTGCTGCAGCCACGTTTGCGCCCAAGCCGAAAGATCTTAAACAGTTATTCATCAATGACTTAAAGATTGGTTTCTGATCTGCCACCTGATTCAGCGAAAGGTGGAGGGCGGTACTGCCAGCTGCTTGGCGGACTTGGCAACCTCTTCCTTCGATTCATCGGAGGGATTTCATGCAACTCGCAATCACAGCTATCGCGGTCCTCGCCGGGCTGGTGTTTTCCCTGGCGATTGCACTCCTGGTCGAAGAGCTGATCTTCGGCAAAGTCTTCCGCCTGTTTATCGCCCGGCAGGCGGCAGCTCGGATCCGGTCTGGGCAAAGTCGCTGATACAAGGAGGCTGTCATGCTGTTCCTGAAATATTTGCTGACGTGGGGCGGCGTAGGCATGATGCTGGCCGCTGCCGGCATTCTGCTTTATGACCTTTATCGCGAAATGCAGTACCGCCAAGCCGCAGCCGCAGGTAGTCCGAACCCCATTCCCGCCGCGCCGCATCTCCGTTGGCGGAGCGCCCTGGGTTTGGCGCTTCTGGCTTGGGGACCGATCCTGATTGCGCTGGGCATTGTGGTGGTGCCCAGCGGCATGGCGGGGATTCGGATCAGCCAGACCAAGGGAACCCTTGCGGGCACGCTCTACCCCGGAGTTCACTTCATCACGCCGCTGGCGGAAAACGTGGCGCTGTTCGATACGCGTGACCAGCTCTTTACCACTGGCGCGACGGAAGACAGCAGCAAACCGGCGTCGGGAAAAATTGCCAAGTCTGAGCCACTGCAGGTGCAAGCGAAAGAGGGCTTGCCCCTGGGTCTGGCGATCACCGTACGGTACCGTCTGGATCCAAAGCGCTTGGACTACATCCAGGCAAACCTGCCGCAGCCTGTAGAAAAAGAAATCGTGCCCGCGGTCGTAGCCAGCGTATGGCGCGAACTGGTGCCTAACTACACGGTGCGCGACGTATTCGCTACCAGGCGCGAGGAAGTTCGCAAGCGGGCCGCGGATGCCATCGCGCAGAAACTGGGATCGGACGGAATCATCGTGAAGGAGGTCATGTTGCGTGACATCCAGCTTCCGCCCGAATACGCCAAGGGACTCGAAACCCTCCTGCTCAAGGAGCAGGAGAACGACCGCATGGGCGTGGAAACCGAGATCCAGCAGAAACAAGTTCGTCTCTCTGAACTTCAGGCCGAGGCGGCAAAAGTACAGCAAGTAAAACAGGCAGAGGGAGAGGCGCAGGTTCACGTGCTGCAGGCTAAGGGTGAAGCCGACGCCATGCAGTACACACTGCCCCTGAAAGAGAAACAGATCCAGCAATCGCGACTGGAAGCGGAGGCTCGAAAAGAAGCGACCGTCAAGAACGCCGAAGCCATGGCAGAGGCAAAGGTCATTGACAGCAAAGCGGAGATGGAACGGCGAAAACTGTTGGCAGAAGCGGAAGCGGAGCGCATTCGTGTGACCGCGGTGGCTGACGCGGGGCGGATGAAAAGTGAAGGGGAGATCCTGAAACAGAACCCCCTGCTGATCAACAAGATCGTCGCCGAGAGGCTCTCCGACAAGCTGCAGATCATGATGGTTCCCTCCGACGGCAAGTTCTTCTTTGCCAACGACGTGCTGCGCAGCATGAACATGAGCAATCAGGCCAGCCAGGCGGGGCCTGACGATCCGCAGAAATAGACCGCGAAGGGCGGCTCCGGTGTCTGCATTAAGGGGAACCGCCCAAGCAGCAAGGCCAGACTCCAGTCAGTACCGGGCAAGGGGCGAATCGCATGCCGAGCGCGGTTTATAATTCGACAACTCCCTGCATGCCAATCTCGCCTTCACACGGCTTGCGCTCCGCTGGTTTGCTGCTGATGCTCGGCTTATTCACCGTGATGGCATTAGCGGCCGATTGGACCGCTCCCGAAGAACAACTGGCACGCCGGATCGCCGGGGCCACCGGCCCAGGGGCGGTGGCGCTGGAGATCACCAACGCTTCTTCCCTCTCCCGCAATGAGTACGACAACATTCGTCGTGGCCTCACGACGCAACTTGCCTACCTTGGTTTGCGCTTTGTGGACGCGGAACAGGCTGCGGCCACGGTACACGTCACTCTGTCGGAAGACTTGCAAAGCTATGTCTGGGTGGCGGAGGTTCATCAGGGAAACAACGAGTCCTCGGTCGTCATGGTATCGCTGCCGCGTCCGGCTGCGGCGATTGGAGTGCGCGAGGCGAATCCGTTAACTCTGCACAAAACGCTGCTGTGGTCGCAGGATGAGCGAATTCTCGATGCCTCGGTGATTGACGGCAATCCCGCGCATCTCGCGATATTGAGCGGCGAGAAACTCGATCTTTACGGTTTTCGCGATAGCCGTTGGCAGCTTGAGCAATCTTTCGCGATTTCCCACGCCCATCCCTGGCCACGGGACTTAAGGGGAAGATTGATTCTCAGGCAGGATCATTTATTCGACGCCCATCTGCCAGGAGTCTTGTGCAAGAGCACAACCACGGCGCCTTTGGCCCTCAGTTGCAAGGAAAGCGATGATCCGTGGCCAGTGGGAAGCGACCAATTTCATTTGAGCGCCTTCTTCGCGCCGGCGAGAAATTTCTTTCCGGGCGTACTGGTGCCAGGGGTGGGGAAACAATCCTCCGCGCCCGCCTTTTATTCCGCGGCGACGCTTCCACGCGACAAGTACACTCTGGCGCTGTTCGCTGGCGTCGACGGTCAGGTTCATATGCTCGACGGAGTTTCGGATCGCGCGGCCGGAAATCTCGCCTGGGGTAGCGACATCGCAAGCATTCACACCGAATGCGGTTCGGGATGGCAGGTGCTGGCCACTCAGAACGGCACCGGGGCAAACGATACCGTTCGCACCTACGAGATTCCCGACAGAGAACCGGTCTTAATGAGTGCTCCGTTGGAGTTCGCCGGCGCGATGACCGCGTTGTGGACTGAGTCCAACGGAAATACAGCCGTCGCTATATCGCATAATTCGGAGAGCGGGAAATATGAGGCCTATCGCCTTACTGTTACTTGTGGCCAGTAGCGTCGCCGGAACGGCCGCAACCCGTCCGCATTACGGCGGGACACTTCGAGTTGCGTTGCGCACGGCGCCGATGTCGCTCGATCCGGCCACCGGCAATCCCTCTGACGGCGTCGTCGCCCGCAATCTGTCACGTTTGATTTTCGACCGGCTGGTCACGCTGGATGACCGTGGATTTCCGCAACCTGCTCTGGCGACGTCGTGGCAGGCGGAACCCGGCAGCCAGCGCTGGCGCTTCCAACTGCGTAAGGCAGTGGCCTGCCACGATGGCACTCCGCTCACGGCCGATGTCGTGGCGGCATCACTGCGGGCGGCCAATTCAACCTGGAAGATTTTCCCCGCAGAAGATGCGGTGATGATCGAAACCGAGTCTCCTTCTGCAAATTTACCCGTTCAACTGGCGCTGACTCGCTATGGAATTGCCAAGCGGGCAGGCTCCAAATTAATTGGAACCGGGCCGTATTCCATCACGCAGTGGGATCCGGGAAAGAAGCTCGCCCTCGCAGCGCGCGACGATTACTGGAACGGGCGCCCCTTCGTGGACGCGATCGAAATTGAATTGGGCAAAAACCTGCGCGATCAGATGATCTCGCTCGACGTGGGACGAGCGGACCTGGTCGAGATCGCTCCCGAGCAATCTCACCGTGCGGCCGCAGAAAATCGCCGGGTTGAAACATCCAGCCCCGCGGAACTGGTGGCGCTGGTCTTCGCGCGGGATCCGCAATCCCCTGATGAAGCACGCTTACGGCAGGCGCTTGGCTTGAGCATTGACCGAAGTTCTCTGAGCAAGGTGCTATTTCAAGGCGGTGCCGATTCTGCGGGAGGATTGCTTCCAAACTGGATGACGGGATACGCGTTTTTGTTCCCTGCGGCAGGGGATGCTTCCCAGGCACGACAGGCGCGTGGCGATTCCCGGCAAAGCTCTCCCTGGAATTTGAGTTACGATGCCACAGACCCCATGGCGCGCGTGATCGCCGAGCGCATCGCACTCAACGCACGCGACGCGGGACTGAGCGTGCAACCCGCCACCTCAGGTGCGTCGGACGTCCGCTTGGTCCGTGCTCCGCTTTTATCGCTGGATGATCGTGCAGCTTTGGCCACATTGGCATCGATGACTGGATTGCCCGCACCTAAATTCGGTGGAGATTCGATGGAAGACCTCTACGCGGCCGAGTCAGCGATTCTGAACTCGCGCAGGGTCATTCCCCTGTTGCATGTTCGGACGGCCTACGGGCTAGGCCGGTCGCTGAGAAATTGGTCAGCTGACCGGGACGGCGTGTGGCGTCTCGAGGATGTCTGGCTCTCGGCGGAAAAACCATGAGTTTCCGGCGCAAGCTTTTGCTGCTGTTCGCGCTGGCCATCACATTGTCGGTCGCGGCAGTGACGTGGAGTATCTCAGCCATCACACGCCGCGCCTTCGAGCGCGCCGACGAGCAACGCACTGCAGCCCTGGTTTCAGAATTCCGCAACGAGTTTCATCGCCGCGGCGACGAGATTGTCGACCGCATCGAGGCCATTGCAGCCAGCGAAGCGGCGGCGCGCATGGCATTATCGCTGATTCGTGATTCACCCGATTACGGAGCCTACCTCGGCGAGGCGAGGAACATGGCCGACAACCGGCAACTGGATTTTCTAGAATTCGTGGATAGCCAGGGAACCATTATTTCTTCGGCGCAGTGGCCGGCGAAGTTCGGGTACAAAGAGTCCTCTGTGCCTCTGGGGGCTACTCCTCCTAAAGAAGCCTTCCTGCGAATGGAACCTCTGCCAGAAGGTTCCGCGCTCAGTCTCTCAGCCATTCGCGAAGTGTCTGCGGGCGACAAGTCGCTTTACGTGATCGGCGGGCGACGGGTCGACAAGAATTTCCTGGCCGGCCTCGATTTGCCCCCGGGCATGCGAGCTCTCCTATACCAGAATGTTTCGCCTGATTTTTCTCCGCAACAGCTTCAGGGCTCCTCGGGTTCGGTCACCGAACCGGAGCGGCTGGCAAGCCTGGTGAAACGAGTACAGACCGGGAAACAGGAAGCGACCGAATTGGTTCATTGGGCTGCGGATGCGGCCGCTGACGAAACTGTCCACGCGATTCCCTTGACAGGCCAAAACAACGAACTGTTGGGAATCCTCTTGATCGGAAACTCGCGGCGCCCGTACGTCGAACTGCAACAACGGATAAGATCTGCGGCACTGCTGGTGGGTGGCGGAGGAATCTTTCTGGCAATCCTGTTGAGCAGTTGGGCGGCGGCGAAGGTCACGCGCCCGGTCGAGCAACTTGCTGACGCCGCCCGCGAAGTGGCTCACGGAAACTGGAACACCCAGGTGGAAGTGACCTCGTCCGATGAACTGGGAGATCTGGCGCAATCGTTCAATCGCATGACACACGAACTAACCGAACAGCGGGAGAAGCTGGTGCAGACGGAAAGAGTCGCGGCGTGGCGAGAGCTTGCCCGTCGGCTCGCGCATGAGTTGAAGAATCCTCTGTTCCCGCTCCAGTTGACCGTCGAAAATCTAATCCGCGCACGCGAGCAGAGTCCTGAAATGTTTGAAGAAATCCTCAAAGAGAGCTCTTCGACGTTGCTGGCGGAAATCGCAAATTTGAAGGCGATCATCTCGCGGTTCAGTGAATTTTCGAAAATGCCACAACCCCAGTTGCAGCGGGTTCAACTCAACGAAGTGGTGCAGAACGTGGTGCGTCTCTTCCATGCCCAATTTCACAGCCCCGAACGCATGCCCATTGAATGCATACTGGACTTAGATCGGCAACTGGCATCCATTGCGGCAGACCCCGACTTGCTCCATCGCGCAATTTCAAACCTGGTGCTCAATGCCATGGACGCCATGCCCAAGGGCGGCACCCTGACATTACGAACCCGGCAGCACGGCGATCGCGTTACGCTGGAAGTCTCAGACACCGGGAGCGGATTGACTCCCGAAGAATGCGAGCGCCTCTTCACTCCTTATTACACCAGCAAAGCCCATGGCACCGGCCTGGGGCTGGCGATCGTGCAGTCAGTGGTCACCGATCATGACGGTAGAATCAGCGTGCGGAGCCGGCCAGGAGAAGGCACAACGTTCTCCATCGAACTTCCGGAGAACCTGGATAAGCTGAGCGCGCAACGGATACCGAGCCCTTCTTCCTGAGGAAAAGCTAGTGCCGCAAAAAGCGCATCTTCTCATCGTGGACGACGAAGCCAATACACTGGCTTCCCTTGCGCGCGCCTTTCGTCTTGCGGGACACGAGGCCACCCTTTGCGACAACGCCGTCAAGGCCCTCGAACTCGCCAAGTCGCAACGCTTCGATCTGATTCTTTCCGACGTGGTTATGCCTGGGAAGGATGGCCTATCTTTGCTCGAAGATTTGAAGGCGCAGGAAGTTTCCGCTCCCGTGGTGATGATGTCAGGGCAAGCGCACATTGATATGGCGGTGCGTGCGACCAAACTGGGGGCGCTCGACTTTCTGGAGAAGCCCATCTCCACCGACAAATTGCTGTTGACGGTTGAGAATGCGCTTAAGTTGCAGCGGCTCGAATCGGAGAACCGCCAGCTACGCCAACGCATCGGCAAGCACGAGATGATCTGGACCGGGGAAACCATGCGTAAGTTAATGGCACAGGTTGATCGCGTCGCCGCCAGCGAGACCCGTATATGCATCCTTGGGGAAACGGGCACGGGCAAAGAACTGGTCGCTCGAACGTTGCACGAAAAGAGCTCGCGAGCGGCGGGCCCGTTCGTGGCAGTCAATTGCGCAGCGGTTCCCGCGGAACTCATCGAATCGGAATTATTCGGCCACGAAAAGGGTTCGTTCACTGGAGCGGCCGGGCGCCACCTTGGCAAATTCGAGCAGGCCGAACATGGAACCTTATTTCTCGACGAGATCGGGGATATGCCATTACCCATGCAGACGAAACTTTTGAGAGTGCTTGAGGAAGGCGAGGTCGAGCGCATCGGAGGCGACCGGCCGCTTCGCGTCGATGTCAGAATTATCGTAGCCACTCACCGCAATCTGGAAACTCTCGTGCGCGATGGCAAGTTTCGCCAAGACTTGTTTCACCGGGTGTATGTCTTTCCCATCCTTTTGCCAGGCTTGCGCGAGAGGAAAGAAGATATTCCCGCTCTGGTGGAGCACTTTGCCTTGCAGCTGTGTGAGCAAAACAACTGGAAACCGATCCCGTTTACCGGGCAAGCAGTGGCCGCCCTGCAGGCTTATTCATGGCCTGGAAATGTGCGGGAGTTGAGGAACGTCGTCGAGCGGCTGATGCTGTCGGCCACCGATGGGGTCGTTGATGTACACACGGTACAGTTCGCGCTACCCGCAGCGACCAACGTCAGCGCCGCCTCGCCTTCGTCGGGGTCGCTGGCTGAGCGGGTGCAGGGATTTGAGCGGGAAGCCATCCTGGCCGAACTCAGGCGAAACCACAACAATGTCACGAATGCTGCCAAGTCCTTAGGGCTGGAGCGCAGCCATCTCTATAAAAAGGCCGAGCAATTAGGAATCGATCTGCGCGCGATCCGCAGCGAGTCTCCCGGCGAGAACGATCCAAAATGAAGACGGGCCTCATGCACAACTTTCCAAAATACGGATAAGCACCTGATCCACCGCGACTTGCTGGAACCAACCTGCAATTCTCCCGTGCCCATATGACACTCATCGATCGTTCTGTGCATAGTCATTACAAAATTTCACACAGAAAAGCTCGTCGATCGATGAAACCAAGACTATCCTCTTCTCATCCACTGTTCATATCTCGAGGTAGGAGACACTCAGGATGCCGGCGCTTTCGTTGCTCAGGATTGGCGGTGCAACTTCGTTCCGCGGGATAGCTCCGCACCCGCCGGCGGCGGCTCACTCCTCGCGCTAGATTCAACCTCAAACCCAACTCTCCCGTCACCGCTTGGGCAAAGGTTTTCCGATGAGTGGTTCGAACGATCTGTGCTTCATTGAAAGTTGTCTCGCTTGCAGGCTTAAGGAGAAAACTGCATTTTGCAACCTGTCTGCCGAGGCGCTGCGTTATCTTGATCAAAACAGTTACTCGGTCACTTACCCGGAACATGCGCTAGTCTTTACAGCGGATTCTCCCTGTCATGGAGTCTTTCTCCTGTGTGCTGGACGAGCCAAGCTCTCGACCGCATCTCGCGATTCGAAGAAGGTGATGTTGCGGGCCGCCGGCGCCGGCGAGGTATTAGCGTTGAGTTCTGTACTCGCGGGTTCGCACTACGAGGTAACCGCTGAGACTTTGTCCCCCGCAACCATGCGACTGATGAAACGCGAGGACTTTCTCGCCTTCTTGCGGGCGTTCCCCGAAATCTCTTTCCCCGTGCTGAACGCGCTCGGCCAGGAATATCAGGTGGCATTGCAAAGCTTACGCTCGCTGGCGTGGTTCCCGACCGCGGCGGCGCGGGTTGCGCAACTCCTGTTGCACATTTCGGAGGAGGAACGCCGCTCCGAGCTGGGTGGACGAGTAAAGCTTCTGCTGACGCAGGAACAAATCGCGCAGATGACGGCTACCTCGCGCGAAACTGTGACTCGACTGCTTAGCCAATTACGCCGCGAACGCATCATCAGTATTCGCGGATCTGATCTGGTGATCCGGAACCGCGCGGCGCTCGAACAAATGGCGTGTTGAAACGAACGTCTGACTTATTGTGATTCACGTCACAGCACAAATGTGATGCGCATCACATACGGGTTGTGACCAAACACGCGACTCTGAATCCAGCAGGATACTTGCCATGGAAAGACTTACACGGCATCCCCACCTGCGCACCCGCGCACGCCGGGAATTCCTCGCGCTTCTGATCTCCACGCCATCTCGACTCCCTACGAATCCAATCTTCAATTCACAAACCACGATTTCGCATCCGCCGGAGGAAGCTCATGCAGAACCTTGTGCAGATTGATTCGGATGAAATCATCCGTCAACGTGTTGAGGCAGAACGAGAAAGACTCAAGAAACAGTACGGCCTGTCGCGGCCCGATCACTTTCAGCGCCCGGTGGAGCGGGCCTTTACCGCCGACGAACGGAACCAGGTCACGATTCTTTTTGGCGGATTTACCTGGAAGCACGAGGATTTGATTCGCGCTGTATTTCAAGGGACGGGATACACCTGTGAAAAACTACCGGTGCCCAACGTCGCCGCCTTCCAGATCGGTAAGGAATACGGCAATAACGGCCAGTGCAATCCCACGTATTTCACCGTGGGAAACCTGGTGCAGTATCTGCAGTTTCTGGAGTCGACGGGAATTCCGCGGCGGCAGATTCTGGACAACTATGTCTTCTTTACGGCCGGATCGTGCGGTCCTTGCCGCTTCGGCATGTATGAAGCCGAGTACCGTTTCGCGCTGAAGAACGCCGGATTCGACGGCTTCCGGGTGTTGCTGTTCAAAGACAGCGACGGGATCAAAGCTGCATCCGGCGAACCCGGGTTGAAGTTCACTATCGACTTCGGCTTCGGCATGCTCAATGCCATGCATTTGGGCGACGTGCTGAATGACCTCATCTATCAAGTTCGGCCTTTCGAAGTGAACAAAGGCGATACCGACCGGGTCTTCCATGAGGCAGTGGATGGGCTTTGTGAAGATCTGAGAGATCGTGATTCGTTCGAAATCGAAGAGCGGGCTCCGGAGTGGGCGAAGCCCAAATTCAAGAACAACAAAATTCTGCGCAATACCTTCAATGTCTTTGGCAAGTGGCACGAGCACATGTGGGGCAAGGACTATCTCCATGCCCTTGACGCCGCCACCGCAAAACTCAACACCATCGAGGTGGATCGCACCAAGGTCAAGCCGGTGGTGAAGATTACCGGCGAATTCTGGGCGCAGATTACCGAGGGCGACGGCAACTTCAACATGTTCAACTTCCTCGAGCGGGAGGGCGCGCAGGTCGTGGTTGAGCCGATTGCCACATGGGTGGCCTATCTCCTGTACCAGGCCAAGGCACATGCCAAGGCCAAGTGGCCGGTCAACCGTCCTTACCGGAACCCGCAATGGTGGGAACTCAAGAAAAATCTCGCCAATGACTTCGGACTGCGCAAGAAGCTGATGGGAATTGGTGTGGGCGAGATCATGTGGAATTTCTTCTATCACCGCACCATTAAGCATCTGGGCGGAATCACTCATCACCTCGTCCCGCAAGAGGATCTGGCGGAGATGGCGCATCCTTTCTACAACCAGTTTGCCCGTGGCGGTGAAGGTCACCTGGAGGTCGGCAAGAACGTTTATTACACCGTTCACAAGCTGTGTCACATGGTGCTGGCTCTCAAGCCGTTCGGCTGCATGCCATCTTCACAATCCGACGGAGTGCAATCGGCGGTCATCAACAAGTTCAAAGACATGATCTTCCTTCCCATCGAAACCTCCGGCGAAGGCGAGGTCAACGCTCACAGCCGCGTGCAGATGGCTCTCGGCGAGGCCAAAGTCAAAGCCAAGGCGGAATTCGAGCAGGTTCTAAATTCCACCGGGAAGAGTATGGAGGAGATCCGCGAGTACGTCGATGAGCATCCGGAACTGAAACGGCCCTTCTATCAGGTGCCGCATAGCGAAGGAATCACCGGCACCGCCGCGCAGTTCGTTCTGCACGTCAGTGATCGCATGGACAAGAGTACGCGTTTCTGGAAGCGCTCCCGGGTTCCGGGGATTGCGGTTCCGGCCACAGCGAGCGGCGACTAGAACTTTGGCGCTCCCCCGATCGGCGGGAATACCGTGATGGTGTTCCCGCCCCAAAGCAGCGCTTAGCACCACGTGGAAACTTCTTCCACAGAAAGATTTCAGGGAGATCAACGGAATGCACGATCACCAGAACAAATTCATGGTGGGGTTGGACGTAGGTTCCACAACGGTCAAAGCCGTGGTGGTGGACGCGCAAACAGATCAGATCCTCTGGCAAGACTACCAACGCCACGAGACCAAGCAACCCGAGAAAACCCTGGAATTCCTGCGCCGGATGGAAGCCGAAGTCGAAATGACCAAGCACAACACCCGCATGTTCATGACGGGATCCGGGGGCGGCTCGATCGCCGATCAGATTGGCGCCAAGTTTGTTCAGGAGGTTACGGCCGTCGCCTTAGCCGTAGAAAAGCTTCATCCCGAAGTCTATTCGGTGGTGGAACTCGGGGGCCAGGATGCCAAGATTATCGTCTTCAAAGACGATGATGAGAGCGGACGGAAGAAGAAGATCCCTTCGATGAACGACAAGTGCGCTGGCGGTACGGGCGCGGTCATTGACAAGATTAATGCCAAGCTCAAGATCCCTGCGGTCGAATTGTGCGATCAGGGATATCACAACATCAAACTACATCGCGTGGCCGGCAAGTGCGGCGTGTTCGCCGAGACCGATATCAATAGTTTGCAGAAGGTCGGCACTCCTCCCGATGAGCTCATGGCTTCCCTGTTCGATGCCATCGTCCTGCAGAATCTCAGCGTGCTGACGCGCGGACACACGCTGCGTCCGCATGTGCTGTTGTTGGGCGGTCCGAACAGCTTTATTCGCGGCATGCGCGAGGCCTGGCAAGCCAACATCCCGCGCATGTGGGAAGAGCGCAAAGTCGAAATTCCAGCCGGAGCCAAGCCGGAGGAATTGATTAAAGTCCCGGCGAATGCCCAGTACTTCGCGGCGCTGGGGGCGATCGAATTTGGCAAAGGCGAAGAGGACTGCATCGGCTGCTATCGCGGCACCGACCAGTTGGTGCACTATATCGATTTCGGACGTGCCGAAGAAAAAGCTAAATCGGGCGGCAAAGGGCTGGTCGCCGAGCCTTCCGACCTCGACCGCTTCAAAGAGAAATATCGCCGCAAAAGATTCATCGCTGCCACCTTCCAGAAGAACCAGACAGTCGCCGGCTTTGTCGGCGTCGACGGAGGGTCCACTTCCACCAAGGCGGTGCTGGTGGATGAGAAGGGCGACATCCTGTGCAAGTCGTACCAACTCTCAAACGGCAACCCGATTCAGGACACGATCGAGATGTTTGAGAACCTGCGCAAACAGGTAGAGGCGCAGAACGCCAAGCTTGAGGTGTTGGGCGTCGGCACCACCGGCTACGCGAAGGACATTCTCAAGGACGTTCTCAAAGCCGACGTCGCTCTGGTAGAGACCGTCGCTCACACCGAATCGGCTCTGAAGTTCTACCAAGACCCACATGTCATCGTCGATGTCGGCGGTCAGGACATCAAGATCATCGTTCTGCACAACGGCCGGGTCAAAGATTTCAAGCTGAACACCCAATGTTCGGCCGGCAACGGTTACTTCCTGCAATCGACGGCCGAGGGATTCGGGTTGAAGGTCGAAGATTACGCCGACATGGCTTTTGCGGCACAGGCGATGCCCGTTTTCGGCTATGGCTGCGCTGTGTTCATGCAGTCGGACATCGTCAACTTCCAGCGTCAAGGCTGGAGAGCGGAAGAAATTCTCGCTGGTTTGGCTGCGGTTCTGCCCAAGAACGTGTTCCTGTACGTAGCCAGCATTCCGAACCTGGCCGCTCTGGGATCGCGCTTTGTGCTGCAGGGTGGAACCCAAAACAACATGGCAGTAGTAAAGGCGGAGGTGGACTTCATTCATAACAGCTTCCGCGCTTCCGGCAAGCAGCCCGAGATTATCGTTCACGAACACTGTGGCGAATCGGGCGCCATTGGCGCAGCAGTCGAGTCTCTGCGTCTGTGGAGAAACGGCCTGCAAACCACTTTCGTCGGCCTGGACGCGGTTCGCCGCATTCAGTACCGCACCACCCGCAACGAAGACACTCGCTGCAATTTCTGCAAGAACAATTGCCTGCGTACCTTCATCGACATCAAGACAACCACCGACACCAGTTTCGTCCCGCTGAAGAAAGTCACCAAAGTTCCGTTGATGGAGAACGAACAGCGCCTCATCATCGCCACCTGCGAAAAAGGCACGGTGGAAGATGTCAATGAGATGAAGGGAATCAAGGCAGGAATTGAATCGCTGCGAGAAGCCCATCCAAATTTCGTAGATATTGCGTCGAAAGAAGTGTTCCGTCCGCGTAACCCAAAGATTGTGGCCGATCCGGTTCCGGCGCGTGCCTGGACTAAATCCGCAAAAGAACGCATCGCCCTGATGCAGAATCGCAAGCAGATTCGCGTCGGCATTCCGCGCGTTCTAAACGCCTACGCATACGCTCCGTTATTCAATGCTTATCTCGCGAGCCTGGGCGTGCAACCCGAGAACATCATTTACTCCGACTACACCAGCCCCGAGATGTATCGCGCGGGCGCGAGCCGGGGAGCGATCGATCCATGCTTCCCTGCCAAGATCGGCATTCCCCACGTCTACAACCTGATCCAGGAAAAGCACCGGAAGAAACCGCTGAATGTCATCTTCTTCCCGATGTATGACGTCCTCACAACGCCGTTGTTGAAGGTCGTGGGCAACAACGCCTGCCCCACGGTGACGGCAACGCCCGAGACGGTAAAGGCCGCATTCACCAAAGAGTCAGATGTCTTTGCGGAGCACAACGTCAAGTATCTGGACCCGATCCTCAACTTCTCGGAGCGTAAGCTTTTCGCCTACCAGATCTTCCGGGCATGGCAGCAGATCCTGGGCCTGTCAGAAGAAGAGAATGATCGCGCCGTGGAAGCCGGTTTCGAGGCGCTCAAAGACTATGAAACCAGCATCCGCCAGCGGGCCCGCCAGGTGCTTGATCAACTGGAGCGTGAAGACCGCATCGGCATTGTCATGCTGGGACGCGTGTACCACCACGATCCGGGGCTCAACCACGAGATCATGGACGAGTTCCAGAAACTCGGCTACCCGATCTTCTCGCAAAACACCTTGCCCCTGGATGAGGATATGCTTGATCGGCTGTTCGGCGAGGAAATTCGCGCCGGTCTGATCAGCACGCCGCTGGAAATCACCGACGTGTGGAAGAACTCGTACTCTTGCAGCACCAATCACAAAGTTTGGGCTGCCAAATTTACGGCAAGGCACCCCAACCTGGTGGCGCTAGAGATGTCCAGCTTCAAATGTGGACACGACGCTCCAATTTACGGAGTGATTGAAGGCATCATCGAACAGTCGGGCACCCCTTATTTCTGCTTCAAGGACCTGGACGAAAACAAGCCTTCCGGTTCCATCCGGATTCGGGTCGAAACCATCGACTACTTCCTGCGCCGCTATCGCGATCAGATTATCGAACGGCGGAAAGCGCGCGAGGCCGTGGATGCGGAACTTGCGGCCTACGAAGCCCAGCTTCGTCGTGAGTTGCAGCCACAACCGCAGCAAATGGCCGCCGATTAGGTAAACTCTGGAGAGGCGGATTCTGCTTGATCCGCCTCCCATCTCCTCCCTCTGTGGCAGGTCCTGTCGTTCCGTGGTCTGACCACCTTATCCCTAATTTAGCCGTTGGCTACAGGGAACGCTGTATTGGTTTTGCCTTCGACTCACGATAGGGTAAGGTCTGTTTCTTCTGCAAGGATGGAGTGTTTGCGCCATGCTTACCCACTGTGTAAACCCCGACTGTCGCGTGGCTCTCCGTTCGTTCGCTGAAGGCCGCCTTTTTCAGTTTGAGGTGGTTTCGATTTCGGTTCCAGCCTGCGACGAGGCTCGTCTTCCGTTCGATGAAAAACCGAAGCGGCAACTCTCTCATTTCTGGCTGTGCGGCTCGTGCGCATCTAACTTTGCCGTCACACTCGAGCCCATGCACGGTCTGGAACTGATTCCCCTGGATCGGATTCAACCTGATCCCCCAAAGAACCCCGCCCTCGTACATCAGCCCTCTCACTCGACGCCGCTGAATCAGTGCTGAATGACGAGGTGGTCAATGCTTGGATCTGGCCGCAAATTTTCCTCGGAAGTTCATCTCGCTGTAATAAGTTCCTGCAAAACTCAGTCAGTAAGAATTACACACCGCCCTTCTGGGCATTTGCGGTTTAAGTCGCACATATTTAACAGACACCGGGTTTGGCAATCATGATGCATGACGAAAAGTAGACTTGAATATCGAGTTAGCGATCCAAGTTCTGGGCCATCATTTGTTTCAGCGCGTTTCACGTGCTGTGGGTGCAGGCTCGACGAGCCTGCAGAGAGATAAAAAAGACAAAAGACATCAGTACTTCGGAGGTGTTCCTTGGCATTTCGCATTTTCATTGCGGACGATCACGAAGTGGTGCGCAAGGGCCTTATCTCGTTACTGGAGGCCCAACCCGGCTGGGAGGTGTGCGGTGAGGCGGGCGATGGTCGCGAGGCCGTCGAAAAGGCTTCCGAATTAAAACCAGACATCACCATTCTCGATATTGGAATGCCGAGCCTCAACGGCCTGGAAGCGACCCGTCAGATTCTGAAGGTGAATCCTGACGCCAAGATTCTTGTGTTGACCCTGCACGATTCGGATTCGGTGGTGCGAGAGGTTTTAAACGCCGGCGCCCGCGGCTTTCTTTTGAAGTCGGACGCCGCGCGCGACCTGGTGGCCGCCGCAGAAGCCCTGCGCCGCGATAAAACATACTTCACCTCGAAAGTCGCTGCCATGGTGCTGGAGGGCTATTTGAAGGGCGGAGTTGCCCCGAGTCCAACGCAGGTCACGCGAAATCGCCTGACCCCGCGCGAGCGCGAAATTGTCCAATTACTTGCCGAGGGCAAGAGCACTAAAGAAGTTGCGGTCGCGCTCGGACTTAGTGTGAAGACTGCGGAGACTCATCGCTCGAACATCATGCGCAAGCTGCAGATTCACTCGGTGAGTGATCTCGTGCTCTACGCGGTGCGCAACAACATCGTGCACGTCGTGCAGCCAACTATCGAATAGCTGAATTCAATTAAGTCCACGTTGCCCGCCTCGCAAAGCGCAGAGGCGGGCGCTTGTTTTTTGCGCGCACTCTTCTTTACCACACGCCGTAATTCGCCATCCCGGATCGGTACAGCAAATACAATTCCCCCCTACAGCCTGCACCGGATGGACCCAAACTCCCTGTCAGCCTACGCTCAATCTTGCAATGACTCAGTGGCCTACTGAAGCCACCAGAGGCCAGACGGCCTGATAAGGAGACAGAGTGAACGACAACAACGCAATCGCGACCGTCAATTCAGATCGGGATCTTATTCAGAGAGTGCAGCGCGGCGATCCGGAAGCTTTCAGCGCGCTTTTCTACGCCCACAAGCCTCGGGTCTACTCCGTTTGCCTGCGCATGACCAACAACGCGGCTGAGGCGGAAGATCTAACGCAAGATGCATTCCTGCAGGTTTACCGCAAGCTGGCGACGTTTCGTGGAGACTCCGCGCTGTCAACCTGGCTTTATCGCGTGGCTGTCAACACCGTCCTCATGCACTTTCGTAAGAAGGCATTACGACAAGTTTCGCTCGATGAGCCCTGCCGGCAAAAAGACGGTCGCTCTATCCGTCGCGACTACGGAATTCGCGACGAACAACTTGCCGGTACCGTGGACCGCATAGCCTTGGCGCGTGCGATTCGCGAACTCCCGGTTGGCTACCGGACTATCTTCCTGCTCCACGAGGTGGAGGGCTACGAACACCAGGAAATCGCCCGCTTGCTCGATTGTTCTGTCGGCAATTCGAAATCGCAACTCCACAAAGCCAAGCAGCGCATACAAGAACTGCTCTCGGTTCGCCAGGACGCCCCGGCCATGCGACAGACTTCTTCGCGGCGGCAACGCAAAACCAAAAGCGCGAGCGCGGACCAACGGCTCAAGATCCGAGTGGCGAAAAACAATTTCTCACGCGAGGTGCAAGCGCTGGCGGCCGAGCTCGTGCCACCGCTCCCGAACGCGACTTCTCCGTTGATGGAGGCAAGCCTTTAGAGTTCTGCATGATTCCCCTTAGCACAATCGTGCCAGGTGGTCCCACTCCTGAGCCATTGTGAAAACAAATCGGGCAGCTTATCGTTGGCTCTTAACTGGCAGTCGGCAGAAATGCTGTCTGCAACCGAACCAAGCCTGCAACGCGTTACTTCTGGCCAGCTTCAGCAGGCTTTGCGACGGGCAGTTTAACTGACGTTGGAGCTGGCAAATCCCCATGGTGACAACTGAAACAACTGGATCCACTTGCGTATCCGCAGGTCACATTCGAATTCTGGTAGTCGACGACCACGAAGTGATGCGGCTAGGACTTCGGAATCTTCTGGAAGCGCGTCCGAACTGGAGAGTCTGCGCCGAGGCTTGTGATGGACGGGATGCCGTCGAAAAGGCGATCCAGTTACGCCCGGACATCATCATTATGGATTTGACGATGCCGAATATGAACGGCCTCGAAGCCGCGAGCCTCATTTCCCGTTCCAATCCCGACATCCCGGTGATCCTGTTTTCTCTGCATCTTTCCGATGAGCTTTTGAACCACTTCGATGCTGGCAGCATTCGCGGAGCCGTCTGCAAAAGTAATGCGGCCCGCGACCTGGTCGACGCGGTCGAGAAAGTACTAGCCGGGGGAACATTTTTCCCGGCGCGTATTCCCCCTAACGCAACCGATCAATCGAGCCACCGCATTTAGGAACGGCCTACCCCACATCATGTGGAGCGCTTCGCTCGGGCGCAGTAATGCGTGCGCGCTGCCCCTGGGGCTGCGTCCGCGGACTATGTAATTAGAAAATTTCTAAAACAGAAATCCTGCCGGCGCGGGCGACAAGCGGGAGAAGAACCCGGGCGCCGGCAGTTTATTGCCGAGAAGCCAGCTACGCAGCCTTTTTCTGAGCCCTAAACTTCGCCCACCGGGCCCTCTGCGCCGCGGCGATTCTTTTACGCGCCGCTACCGAAAGCTGCCGGCGAGGTCTTGCGATAGAGGTGACGTTGCGTCCTCCTCCATTCATTCCTCGCAGAGCCGCGATTGCGGCGTCTACACTTTGAAGCTTACCTTGCAAACGCTTTTGTTCTTTCACCAGCGCCATCAGTACTTGAACTAGATTTGGCATGTAATTCCCCCTCAATTGGGATTTTAGCAAAGTAGAAGCCAATAGCTACATATTATTAAGTCAGGGTCATAGATTCTGACCGGGGCTCGACCGGAGTCAAATTGTGCCCTTGCGGCTCCCCTGTCTGGACTCCCTTCCCGCTTGCAGATTAAACTCTAAACCATCGTCTTCTGTTTCGAGCCGTACGAGTATTTCACAGTTGCGCAATAAGATGCCGCAATAATTTCTGCCGGCGAGGGACGAGACGGGCGTTGCGGGAATCTGGTTAGGGACGAGTTGATGCTACTTGGAGCGTTGTTGCTGGTCGCCGCAGCAGGCTTGCTGGCCTCCTCGGTATTTGTGGTTCTGATGATGGTTGCCGCGGCACGTCACCTGCGCCGCCGACCGGAGCCAGCCGCGCCCGCAGTCTGGCCAGCCGTTACCATGCTGAAACCCCTCCATGGCTTAGAGCCGAACTTAGAGTCAAACCTGGAAAGTTTCTTTTCCCAGGACTATCCCGATTTCGAAGTCATTTTCGGCGCTAGAGACCCTGCAGACCCCGCGCTGGCGGTGGTTCGAGAACTGCACAAGAAATACCCGAAAGTGAAGGCAAAGATTGTCACCTCCGGCAATCCCGACCGGCCCAATGCCAAAATCTGTTCGCTGGAACAAATGTATACCCAGGCCAGAACCTCCTACCTGGTCATCAGCGACAGCGATGTGCACGTCGATCCGACTTACTTGCGGGAAGTTGTCGCGCCCCTGCTCGACCAGCGTGTAGGGCTGGTTACCTGCCTATACCGCGGAGTTCCTACCGGCGGAGCATGGTCGACGCTTGAGGCCCTGGGTATGTCGGTCGAGATGACCTCAGGCGTAGTTGTGGCCAAGATGCTCGAGGGCATGCAATTCGCGCTCGGACCTACCATGGCGGTGCGAAGGGACGCTCTGGAGAAAGCGGGAGGGATCGGGGCGCTGGCCGACTACTGCGCCGATGACTACCTCCTCGGCAAACGCGTATTCGAAGCCGGTTACACGGTCTTACTGTCCCGTCACGTCATCGATCACGTGGTCATCAATCGCACCTTCAAACAGTCCGTTTTGCACCAGGTGCGATGGATGAAGAGCACCCGGTTTTCGCGTCCTGCGGGACACATTGGGGCGGGACTTACCTACGCCATGCCCTTCGGGTTGCTGGGCTTGCTCGCCGCGATGTCCGCGGGTCATATACTTCTTGGGACGGCTCTGTTCGGCTGGGCATTGCTGAACCGGTTGATCATGGCGATCGTCGCAGGCTGGTTTGTTGTGCGGGATCCGAGAAGTCTGAAGTATTGCTGGCTTTATCCCGTTCGCGATTTCACGGGCTTTTGCTATTGGTGCACCAGTTTCTTCGGCAATACCATTGTTTGGCGTAATGAAACCTATCGGTTGGAACAGGATGGGAAAATGGTGCGCTTGGGCGAACCGCCGTCCGGAGAGCCCACCTCAGGGCCGGTTACTGTAGATAATCTTGCCTGAACTCTCGGCCGCCACAAACTTCTGGGACTTGATCAGCGCATCGACTGTTTGTCTTTCGTAGGCTGGGACAAAAAGAAATACGCGGTTTGCGGACTTCCATGCTTGCAAAAGATCTTGATCGTCAAGAAAGATCTTGGGAGCGTCGGGGTACGTCGAACCAAACCACATCGACGTTGTACGCCCGTTTACCAGATCGATCGGCCTTCGCAAATAGAACAGTAAGGACGATCCAAAGGCCTGGTCCCCGTAAATCATGATCTTGTCGGAGGGCTGAAGCTGTGGACCGATACGATCGGCCATCACCTTCGACGACAAGTAGGGATCAAATCGGTTTAGCGCGACGTGGGCTGCCACCAGGAAGAGTCCCATCGTAAAAGCCATGGCCAAGGTCGCCGCGTAGTGTTTTCGACGCACGCGGAGATACAGGCTGCTCAAGGGGCCGACGATCAGCGCAACCACAGCCAGCAATGCAGGCAGACGTAGCGCCGCGAAGGATTCTCCCGTGAGATCGAGCATGTGAGACATGGATAGGGTGTCTTCCGACATATCGTGCTTGGCAAGCACGCTGCCGATATCGGAGACAAAGGGCAGATTGCGGGATGTCCAAAGGCCGGCGCTGAGAGCAACCGCCGCCGCCAGCGTGAGTGCAGCCGTGATCGCTGCGATCGCGGTTAGCCAGCGACCCTTGCCAGCACTCTCTTCCGCCTCGGCAGTTGAGCTTGCTGACAGCAGGACTAGAGGAAAGTAAGCGGGAAAGGTGTAGTACTCCTGGCTGGTGGAGAAGGCGAAGAAGGTAAGCACCACTCCAGCCCAGATCCAGCAGATGATGCGCGTCCGCACAGCAAAACTCACATTGCCGGATTGCCGCAAGGCCCGAAAATCTCGCGGCAGATTTCGAATGGCTAACGGCAGATACAAACTCCAGGGGAATAACCAGACCAGATGCAAGCTCCAGTAGAGAACGGCGGGAACCTTGTTGTAGTCGACTGGATAGCGCTTTCCCAGGAAGCGCAGGAAATGCTCGTTGACGAAGTAGAACCAGAAGAAATGCGGGTTCCGGACTCCCGCAAGAATGTGCCAGGGCGCAGCAATGAGAAAGAACAGAAGCAGACCAGAGGGGATACGGAACTCGCGCCAGCGCCGCCAGTCGCCTGAGATCAAAACGTAGGCCACCGCCGTGATGCCAACGAAAACAAGCGGAATCAGGCCCTTGGTGAGAACCGCGAGCGCCAAACAGGCATAGCCGCTGTACCACCGCCACGCTTGTCCAGGACTGTCGAGGGCCGTAACAAAGCAATAGAACGATGCGGCGATCAATAAACTTAGCAGGGCTTCCGGAATCAGGATTCGGGTAAACAGATAGAATCCGGCAGCCGTGGTCACAAATAGCGCTGCGTATGCGCCTGCGCGCAGGTCGAAAGCCCGCCTTCCCCACCGGAAGGCAAGCAGGACAAGCAGAAACATCGACAGCAAGATCGGCAGCCGGGTGGCAAACTCGTTGACTCCGAAGATTCGATAACTGGAGGCCACCAGCCAGTAGATGAGCGGGGCCTTCTCGAGATAGCGCACGCCATTGATATGCAGAGTGACGTAGTCGCCCGAGACCATCATTTCGCGAGCCGCCTCGGCGTGCGACGAATCGGCGTCGTCTTGCAAAGCAGGTGAAAAAGCGGAGCCAAAATAGACAGCGGCAAAAATTAGAAAAACGGAAACCCATGCCGCAACGGGGGAAAGCCCACGGGCCTGACGAGTTATCTCTGGAGTCAAGGAAGCGCGGGTCAAAGCTTGGCGTTCCTCGCATCCGCCTGGGGCGGCGTTGGATTGGGACTGAGAATCAATCTGCTGCAAGTTTACAAGATCGCCGCGTCCAGGCCAAACCTCTGGACGACACGACCGTGGCATCCCGCTCAGCGAAAGGTGTAGCCGATCGTCACGCCGTAGCGTGTCGCGTGGTTCGAATTGAATTCGACGTTGTTGCGAATCAGGTAGAACCTCGCTTCGGGACGCACAAAGAAGTCTCCGATGGGGTAGAAGCGGATGCCCCCTCCGAAATCTCCCATGAAGTGGTTGCTGCTGGTGTAGTTGGTACAGCCCGTAATGTAACTGCAAGTGTAGAAATTGTTGTAGAAACGAAGGCTCTCCACGCCAATTCCGGCCACCAGTTCTCCGGTTATGTGCTTGGCTAAGTGCGGAAGCCAGATTCCATTGAAATCCCAGAAGAGCGGCCGGTAGGGTTGGTATCCGTTATAAAGGCTCTGGCTGCCCCTCCAAAAGATTTCGCCTCCTACGCCGAGATTCTTCTTCAACAGGAAGTCACCGCTAAAGCCCGGATAGATGCCTCCCCCTTGGGAGGTCGTCGAATAAACCGAAGACGCCCCTCCCGAGGGTGCCGTGATTCCACCCAATCCGAAGCCAATATCAATCTGTTGAGCAGACGCATGGCCGAGTAACAGCAGAAAAGGAAAACACAACGGTCCCGATGAACTTTCGCAAAGTACAGTCCTCCCCGCAAAATGAACACAATTGTTTGTAGCAGTTTGAGCCTGATGTTAAAGAGATGCGTATCCACGGTCTAGAGTTTGCCCATATCCCGGCGGGTATCAAGGCCATCAAGGCGCCAGAATTGCATTGTGGGCCGTATACAATTAAGGTGTTTCTGTATTCCGGAGCGAAATCTGTTCGTGCAGAGAGAGGACGCAAAGCCGCTTACAGGGCTGTGAGACGACGTGGGCGACTATTCTGGGGGAGCCGTAGAGTGAAAATCTCGCAAAAAGGACTTTACGCGCTGCAAGCCACCATGATGCTGGCCCGCCACTATCAACAGGGGGCCATTAAGATCCGCGATATCGCTTACGAAGAAGATTTGCCGGAGAAGTTCCTGGAACTGATTTTACTGGAATTGAAGAATGCACGCATCGTGGAGAGCGCGCGGGGCGCCAAGGGTGGTTACCAGCTTCGCCGTCCCCCTTCCGAAATACAGCTCAGTGAAATCGTCCGCCTGGTCGACGGGCCGCTTGCGCCCTTTGGCGATGCCGGACAGTTGCGTACCTTAATCGACCGCGATGCCGAACACCGGGCGCTCTATCAGGTGTTTCTGGAGGTGCGGGATGCGGCCGCGCGCATCCTGGAGAACACCACCATCGCCGACATTATCAAGCCGCCGCTGCTTCCATCGAAAGATCAGAGGAAACCGCGCAAGAAAACTCTGAAGGCAAACATAACCCAAGTCGCGACCCGGCAAAACGCTTGACCTTCGCCCTCTTTTTATTTGAGATTGGATATTCACCCTTGCGAGACGACACGCCGCGCATGCCTAATTTCTTTTCGTCCCATCCTAGATACCTCACGATAGCAGCCGTGGAGGCTGGATGACGATTCTTGTCTTTACAGTACTAGTAGCGGCCGGGTCGTTCCTGGCGGGGCTTCTTGGGTCTCTGACCGGACTGGGCGGCGGCGTGGTGCTGGTTCCGCTGCTCACGTTGTTCTTCAAAGTCGACATCCGTTACGCGATTGGCGCTTCGCTGGTTTCCGTCATCGCAACCTCTTCCGGAGCCGCAGCCGCCTACGTAAAAGAGGGTTTTTCGAATATCCGCATCGGCATGTTTCTGGAGATCGCCACAACCATCGGGGCTCTGCTAGGAGCATTCATCGCTACCAGAGTCCCCACTCACGCCATCGCGATTATCTTCGGAGTGGTCCTCGTCTATTCCGCGTACGTTTCCCGCAAGGCACGTCCAAAGTCGGAATGGCATAATCCGCCTGATCCGCTGGCCACGAAGCTGGGGATGAACGGAAGCTTCCCTACCCCGGAAGGCCTGCGCTATTACAATCCGGTCCGCGTGCCTACCGGCTTTAGCCTGATGTTCGGAGCGGGCACGCTTTCCGGATTGCTCGGAATTGGTTCAGGAGCGGTCAAAGTGCTGGCCATGGATCAGGCGATGAAGATCCCGTTTAAGGTTTCCACCACCACCAGCAACTTCATGATTGGTGTTACCGCGGCGGCGAGCGCCGGTGTCTACTTGAACCGCGGCTACATCGATCCCGCACTTGCCATGCCCGTGATGTTGGGCGTGCTAGCAGGCTCTCTGTTGGGCACGCGGATCTTGGTAAAGGCGGAAACCAAAGTACTGCGGGTTGTATTCAGCCTGGTGATTGTCTTTCTTGGATTGCAAATGATCTATCAAGGGATTTCGGGGAGAATCTGACGATGGCAATGATCCCTAAGTGGACGGACCAGCGGGTCGAAGAAATTATCGGTAACCTGCTGCGCACGGGAGTCATGCTATCCGCCGTGATCGTGCTGATCGGGGCATCGATCTTCCTGGTGCGGCATGGCATGGCGGCGGCGGACTATCGAGTCTTTAAAGGAGAACCCACCGACCTTCGGACCGTCCGCGGAATCGTCGAAAAATCGCTCCATCTCAGCGGCCGCGGCATCATCCAACTCGGACTTCTGCTCTTGATCGCTACTCCCGTAGCGCGCGTAGCCTTCGCCATTTATGGCTTCGCGGCCGAAGGAGATCGCCTCTACGTTGGGTTCACAATTATTGTGCTCGCCGTGCTGCTCTACAGCCTTATCGGGGGATCGTAATTCCCCGCCTTATTCGGTTTCAAAACTCACAAACTGATAGATCCCCTGCCGCTCCACCTCCAGCACCACAGGCTCGGCGGGCTTGAACTGCGACAACTGGGTCCTGAATCCCTCGACGGTTTTCACCGGTTGCCCATTGAGCGAACGAATGACATCGCCGACCGCCAAGTCGGCTGAAATGATGGGCTCGTAATCGACGATAGCGGCGACAACGACCCCCGCCGAAGAACGCAGGTCCGGCAAAGACCCGGCAACCGAGGGAGTCAGATCAAGCAGGAACACTCCCAGTGGCGCGACCAGGCTCTTTTGCGGATCGATCAGATCAGACAAACGCTCGATGCCGTTGGGCACATCGACCGGAGAAACCGCTAGAGTGACGTTTTCCTTGTTGCGCAGCACTTGCATTTGTAACTGCTGGCCGCGACGGTGCAGGTAGAGCCAGATCGCATACTTCGGCAACGAGTCGATCGGCCGACCGTCGATTGAGAGGACGATATCTTTCGCCTTCAGGCCCGCCTTATCAGCCGGACCGCCCGGAACAACGTCAGAAATGATCACACCCCAGTCCTGAGGAAGCTTCAAGCCTGCGGCCAGATCAGGAGTAATCGTCTGTGCCTTCGCTCCGATCTCCGTACGCCGAATGCGGCCGTGCTCCTTGAACTCCTGATAAGCGAATCGAACCGCCGGCTCCGGGATGGCAAAACCTAAGCCTTCACTGCCGCCGCCCTCGGTATAAATAAACGTGTTCAAGCCAATCAGATTTCCGTCGCGATCAACCAGTGCACCGCCACTGTTACCCGGATTGATGGGGGCATCAGTCTGTATGTACACCATGGGACGGTCCGTATCGATTTGCCTGCCCACAGCACTTACGATTCCCTTGGTCACCGTGTGTTCAAGGCCTTCGGGAGAGCCGACAGCCAGCACAGTCTGGCCGAGTTGCACTCGATAATCAGTCTGCAAGGGAATGTAGGGGAGATTCTTTTCTTCAATCTTCACCAGGGCGAGATCAATCAACCGGTTCACTCCGATAAGTTTCGCCTCAAAAGTGCGCTGCCGGCTGAGGAAACTGGCCCGGTAGGCCACAAGTTCCGCTGGAGTGGGGGTAATGATGACCCTGATTCGTTGAGCTCCGTTTACGACGTGAGCGTTGGTCATGATGTAGCCATCTGGGTCGACGATGACGCCTGAACCAATCGCCCGTTGCCGTTCGATCACGCCCGCATCCTCGTCGCCGCCCTTGGTCTCGCGCGCGCCGAAGCCGCTGACGTCAATCTGTACCACGGCGGGCAAGACTTTCTGCGCCAACGCCGCAACCGAGTCGTCGTACTGGCGCAAGGGCTCAGCATGATTGGGTGTGGAACTGGATTGCGCGTGAGCAGCCAGCAAAAAAGAACAGAGCACGCCCATGATCACGACGATCTTTGACGCGTACAGAGAACGCATAGCTCACCTCGCTCGATAAATTTGGACCAATCGTGTTGGGAAAGGAAAAGAACCAACTGCAAAACGACAGGCGGAATACTAACACCCTTCGCAAGCTACATAGGCGAAGCCACGAGTTACAGGCCCACGCCGGTGAGCATGATGTAAGAGGGGTGTCCGGAAACCGAGGTCATTACGCTGACTACGCCAAGCCGTGGACCGGTAATCGCCGGCTTGAAACTGATCTGGATTTGACAGGTCGAGCCCACGGCCAGGGTTTCAGGGCAGTTGGAGCTCTCTGTAAAGTCGATGCCGGACGGAGTAATGTCAACGATCTTCACAGCGCTGCGGCCGGAGTTTGTGAGAGTGGAGATCATTGGTTGACTGGAGCTTCCAGCCGTAAGAGAGCCGAAGTCGAGTTTGAGAGGTTCAATCTTGACCGCTGGAACAGATGTCGTGTCTGATTTAATCTCGATAGCGTCCTGCCTGATGTTGGCCGCCGTCAGCAGCCAGACTGCACAGAATCCTAATATCCATGCCCTCATGAGGACGCTCCTCGTGAATGGATCATTCTACCTGTAGGAGCTCATGGCAGCCCAAGTTTGACACTTCCTGGAGGGAGCAATAGGATCTTGAGTCCGTCGAATGGTTCCCATGAAAATTGAGAAGGTGTTTTCCCGATCGCGAGTTTTGCGATTCCTGCCAGCCACTGGGCTGATGTTTGCTGCACTGGTCCTGCTGGCCAGCGCCGCGACGACCGCAGTCGGACCAGCCGATCCTCAGCGCTACATTACTGACATTCAGGCGATCACCGCCCCCTCCATGGAGGGCCGCGGCGCTGGAACCAAGGGCATTGACAAGGCCGCCCATTACCTTGAAAAGCGCTATAAGAGTCTCGGCTTGAAACCCGCCGGCACTCGGGGTTACTTCCAGCCTTTCACGGTCATCACGGGCGCCAGACTCAAATCGAACAATCACTTTGTGGTCGAGACTGGAATCGCCAAGACTAATTTGAAGCCGAATCAGGACTTCGTTCCTTTCAGTTTCTCCGCCTCCGGTTCCGTGAGTGGGTCACTGGTTTTTGCGGGCTATGGAGCCTCCGCTGACGAATTTCAGTACGACGACTACGCTGGCCTTGACGTGAAAGACAAGATCGTCGTTGTGCTGCGTTACGAACCTGCCGGATTTGCCGCCAAAACCGGCAATACTGGCACAACGCCGCACTCTCAGTTAATTACCAAGGCGATCAATGCCCGGAATCACGGAGCCAAGGCGATCGTGCTGGTGAATGGGAAGTTGGGTGATGGCGAGGAAGATTTACTCACCCGTTTCGGCAGCGTGAGTGGACCAGAGAACGTTGGAATTCTTTTCGCCCAGGTTAAGAACTCGGTCGCCGATACTTGGTTCCAGGCTGCCGGTAAGTCGATGGCTGACGTGCAGGCGCAGATCAACTCATCCGATAAGCCAGCTTCATTTGCTTTTCCCGAAAGCCTGCACGCCTCCTTGAGCGTCAGCATCGAAAATACGCGGGCCACAGTGAACAATGTGCTCGCATACCTGCCGGGGAAAACGGACGAATACGTTATCATCGGCGCCCACTATGATCACCTGGGCCGGGGGAACTTCGACTCCCTGGCGCCTTCGCAGATTGGGCAGATTCATCCTGGCGCAGACGATAATGCCTCGGGCACGGCGGGCGTACTCGAACTCGCACGCTTATTTGCGCCGATGCAAGGACAACTGCGCCGCGGAGTTCTTTTTGCTTCGTTTGCGGGAGAAGAACTCGGCTTATTGGGCTCGGCCGAATGGGTGAAGGAACCCACACTTCCGCTGGATAAGGCCGTTGCCATGCTGAACATGGACATGATCGGCCGAATCAAAGACAACAAAGTCTACATCGGCGGGGTGGGCACAGGTTCCACGTTCAAGAGCCTGCTCGAAGAGGATCAAGCGAAGTCTGCCTTCAAGGTCGAGTATTCCGCCGGCGGATACGCAGCCAGCGATCACACATCGTTCGTCAGCAAGAAGATTCCAGTACTGTTTTTCTTCTCAGGGCTTCATTCCGATTACCACAAGCCTTCTGATACCTGGGACAAAATTAATGCTGCAGACGCAGCCCGCCTGCTTGGGCTTGTGTCTGAGGTCGGTACGCAGATCGCGGACGCGCCGGAACGCCCCGCATTCCTGACGGTTGCGGAGGAGAAGGCTCCAGGCGGGGGTGGCGGTAGCCGCGGTTACGGGCCTTACTTCGGATCGATCCCTGATTTTGGCCAGACAGAAAATGGCGTGAAGTTTTCCGATGTGCGGCCGGGCTCTCCAGCGGCCAAGGCAGGTCTCAAGGCCGGCGATGTTCTCGTTCAATTCGGCGGTAAGCCCATTAACAACCTCTACGATTTCACAGATGCTCTGCGCCGCAGCAAGGTTGGAGACGTGGTGGAAGTCAAGGTTCTGCGTGATGGGAAGCCCGTAACCGCGTCGGTAAAGCTGGAACAGCGAAAATAATTCTCAGGGCAACTGAAACTCACGGCGAGCCTCGTCATCGATGCCGACCATTTCCCAATGGGAGAGCGTGAGCGGGATCATGCCTTCGCTCAGGAATTGATCGTGGAAGGCGCCCAGCTCGAATTTGTCCCCTTGTTGTTGTGCGCGCGCCGCTAGCAATTCCTCGATCTGCTGCTTTCCCGCAATGTAATTCATCCCATAGCCCGGCTGGCGAAAGTAAATCTCCAGATCGTAGCGGGCGAGATTCGGGTCCATGAAAGGTACAGTTTTGACCATGTAGGCGACAGCATCATTGAGCGAGAATTCTCCGCGCTGGATCCTAAGTTCTGCGGGAATTCGTGCCGCTCGGGCCAGCTGCGCAATGTAGAAAAGCTCGCGCGTGCGGGGACGATCTCTCAGTAATCCAGCCTGCAACATCATCTCTTCGCAATAAAAACCCCAGCCCTCGATGCGTCCGCTGTCGGTGTAGGTGGATCGGATCGGCCGCGTGTCATGCTCGTGCAAAGCGAAATCGAAACGATGCCCCGGAATCGAGGCGTGAATGTGATCGACCAGCGGGTCGCGGTATTGAATCTCCTCCCAGAAGTGGCGTTTCCCGCCGCGACGCTCAATCCAGAATGCGTCGGTCTTTTGTGGACCGACATAATCTGGAATCGTCAGAAGATGGTTTTCCTGGATAAAACTTCGGATTAATTTCTCCGCTTCCTGAACACGTGCGTAGTATTCCTGCTCGGATTTTGCTAACTGGAGCTCAGGCAGATTCCGGTTTTTCATCTGCTCGATCTTCAGGAAGGTCCGAGCGCGGCTCAACTCGGTATCTCCCAGGGTACTAAGGTCTTGAGCGGTGTACGGCATAAGTCGAACGTGTTTAAGGAACCAGTTGTAGTTGTCGATTCCTACAGCGCTGGGATGATGAAAGGAACGGCGGTTGGCGGTGAGCCAATCGTGATAGTCGCGCACTGCGTGAAGAGCGGCTTCGACATCGGGAGCGAGATCCGGCTGATCCTTGCGGGCACGCTCCAGTAAATCTGCGTACCAGCCCAAAGCTCCCTCCGGTGGAGGGTTCCGCTGCGGTTCGCCCTGACCGACGCCGTCGTAATGCTCAAGATGAAAGATTGCGATGTCGGCAAGGTCACCGCCGGCTTCCGTCAAATTCCTCTTTGCCTGGGCAACAACTGCGGGAATGGAGCGTAGTTGTGAGCGAAACGCTTCGATTTTGTCGGCAGAAATGGGCAGAGTTGCATACGGTAATCGCTCAAAAAAGTCAGAGTAGAAGCTGGGATCGCGCGACCAGGGCCGCACCACCCGGTAGCGGAAATCGAGATCGTTTAACTCGGTGCGGACAAGCACCCAGTCGACCTTCCGCTCGACCGGCCATGCAGCCGGATCGATTGCACTCAGCCGCTCTTTTAGTTTCTTCAGTTCAACAACACGAGCCGCTACCCTCGCTGAAGAGAAGTCGTGCGTGGCATCTTTCATGCCCTCGTCGCGCAGATTCAAATAGTCCTGATGCACTTGCAGCAACTTGTCCCAGCCTGGTTCCTGACCGTAGCAAAGCGAAGCCAAGAATAAGAACAGGGAGAGCTTAGCGATGAATGAGAGCTGATTTGATTGTGTGGACATGTTCAGATCTGCAATCCTTCTTTCGAGGTGGCTTGGGTGAATCTTTGCAGCGAGAACTCTTCGAGAAGTGGATCTTGGTGGCCGTTGGAAATCAGATCCGCCATCATCTTTCCTACCGCGGGGGCCAGCATGAAACCGTGTCCACTGAACCCGGTTGCCAGAAAGAGGGAGTCTCCGCCGTCGCCGAGAATCGGGCGATGATCGGGGGTCGAGTCGTAAAAACCCTCTACGACGCGGCGCACCGGCAACTCCGCAAGTGCGGGCAGCAGGGTTGCGCCTGCAGTCAGCGCACGCTCTATAAACGTCAGATTGTCACTCTCCTGCGTTTCGCCCAGCCATCCCAGATAAAAGACACCGTTCATAAGCTGCTTTCCGGCAAAGCCCCGCTCCAGTGCGACGACCAGCGGAGACATCGTACCTGCGGGGAAAGGCTCGGTGTAGGCAAGGCGACGTCGTTCAGGCTTTATGGGAAGGTCAACGCCTAGTCGAGCGGCGAGATCGCGGCTATCAACGCCAGCTGCGATCACCAGATGTTTCGCGATCCATGAATCGGTTGGCGTGGAGAGCTTCCAGCCTCCCTCGTTTCTCTGGACGTCCACGACTTCCTGCAGAACCAGTTTTGCGCCACAGTCGCGCGCGCGGCGCAGCATTTGATTCGTTACTCCGTCGCAATCCTCAAGGAAGCCGTCCTCATCGCAAAAGGATGCGCCGATGATCCCGTCCAAAACGAGGCTAGGAACAATCTCATGAATCTCTTCTCGACCCACAATTCGAGACGGAATGCCCAACCGGTTCTGCATGGCGACGTTCTTCCGGAATCGGCCGAGAAGTCCGTCACTCTCCGCGAGGAAAAGGTATCCGCTCCGCTCCAGAAAGAATGGCGTTTCCGGCAGCAGGCGCTCGTTGGCCTGCTCAAAGAATCTCATCGAGCGTTGCGCGAGAAGGCATTCCGCTTCCCTCTCGAATTGCTGGCGAATGCCTCCGGGACAAATACCCGTGGCTCCACTGGCGACATGTTTCCGCTCGAAGACGACGGTTCGACCCATACCAAGTTCGGCGAGGTGAAATGCAATGGAGCCTCCAACGATGCCGCCTCCGACAATGGCTACGTCCGCTGTCTGCATTTCACTCCGAAGGGAGCTCGCCGAAAATTACAGCCTTGGGATCGAGCCCACGCTGACGAAGGCGAGCCCAGAACTGCCAGAACAATATACAGGCACCGCCCATCACAACCAGCCAACTGCTGGTGGACTTCAAATACCACGAGGTGGGGGAGCGCAGGTCACCAATTACTTCTACCAGAAGCAGTCCGCTCAACAAAGCAATCGTAGTTCCCGCAAGTGCAACCTGCACCTTTCGGCCGCGAAGGAATGTCATCCGACGATAAAGCTCTGGATTGACCGAGGGAAACGTTATGAGGGCCGCCGCCATGAGTATGAAATTTACCAGCATGGAAAGCACCAGCAAATCGACGCCAAGAAAGAAATCTCCGGCGAGATTGCAACCCAGCACGCAGAGACTCGCCGCAATTGCAGTCAGGAGCAGTGCGTGGTGGGGAGTGCGAAATCTGGGATGAATCGCAGAGAGTTTTTTGGGCAAAATGCCGTCCCTGCCGAAGGCATAAAGCGTGCGGGAATTACCCAGCATGACCGCGGGCAACACTTTCAGAATTGCCACGGTCACGGAAAACAGAATCAGGGCACCCAGCCATGCAGGCATCAGGGGAGCCATCAAGCCCGGCGCGGAAATGTCGTGCGCCAAAGAATTGCGATAAATGACCTGCCACGGCAGTGCGCGATAGACGCTCCATGTGAAAAAGATGTAGTACAGCGTGACTCCTGCAATGGCAATCACAATCGCGCGCGCCAGATCTGCGACTCGTCGCGCTTCACCGGCAGCTTGAGAGATGGCGTCAAATCCGATGAACGAGGAAAAGAGCACGACGGCGGTTCCCAGGAATGTCCTGATCGTGGCCTGGGGAAAATCTATTTCGCCGGGTGTAGGAACAAATACCCCCGCGGGACGCATAAACGCTGCAAACGACATCACAATCGGGCCGATGATCGTGACCGCGGCCATGACGACGACGCTTCGTTCGTAGAGTCGAACGCCAAACAAGTTCAACAGCCAAGCCATCCAAATCGCCAGCAGAGAAACCAGGATTCGCAGAGCCGGGCGGTCAAGTGCGACGGCCGCTGAAACTCCCAGGACCGAAAGAAGATCTCGGAGCACTGGAACCAGAAAGTATGCCACCACTCCCATCGCCATAGAAAGACCGAACCACTGCGAAAAGCTGGCAATGAAGCCTGCGAAGGGGCTTAGAGCACGGCTGACGCTCACGTAACTGCCTCCGGCGCGTGGCATCGCTGAAACCAAAGCTGCATAGCAAAGGGCGGCCAGCACGGCGGGCACAGCGGCAAGTACATACGCGACCGGCACCCACGGGCCTATTCCCGGCTGGTAGCGTTGCACCATGAAAGGCAGAATGTTTACGCCCACTCCTACCATCGCGGCAATGCCGGTTGCCACGAGTCCCGTGAGGCCGATCTCACGTCGCAGGTGGAACGATTCGGGGCGAGCAGTAACCGAGGGTCCTGTCATTCTTGGTGACGCCGGCAACGGATTACGCTTCCGCTGGGGAAATGGATGGTGAGTTGATCTCCGGACGTCTCGATTGTGCACTCTTCCACGACTTGCGAGTGCAAGTTCGTCACGATGGGCTTGTCTCCGCCTCCTTGGAAGGTATAACGGTGGTAGAAGGTCAGGCGGTCGCCTTGCAGCGCGTACCGTCCGGACTCGCCGCTTCCCCAATGTTGTCCAGGCGTTGCTTGGGGTACGAAATAGAGGGTTGACCATTGGCCCTCAGTCAGCAGAAGGACGCCGGTCACCGCGGTCGAGATGTCACCGCGCGCATAAGACTCCAGCTGCCAGGCCCCTTCGATCGGAACAGAAACTCCAGCGTCGTTCATGAGAAGGAAGATGCGGCAAGCGTCGGCCGCGTGCGCGAATTGTATAACACCGCAAGGCGGTGGTTGGCTAAATCCCGAGGACTTGCTCTGGAGCCCATCCCTGCTCACGCAGATGTTTGATGCTGAGCGCGTCGTGGCGCTTGGCTAGCCTTGTGCCCGAGTCGTCGCGCAGCAAATCGCAGTGATAATACGCAGGCGCGGGCAGGGCGAGCGCCCGAATTAAAAGGAGCTGTCGGGCGGTGGACTTCAGAAGATCCGCGCCCCGGACGACCTCGGTGATACGCATCTGTGCATCATCCACCACAACCGCAAGTTGATAGGCCGGAACGTCGTCGCGCCGCCAAACGATGAAGTCCCCAAAATCCCTTCCCGCGGTCCAACCCTGGCCTCCTTGATGGAGATCGGCGAACGCTACTTCCTCGCCGTCGGGCACCCGGAAGCGCCAATTCACGCCTGCCGGCTCACGAAACGCCCCCGCGTCGGTGCGGGTGCGGCAGCGTCCGGAATAGAGGGGTTCGTCATCACCCTCGTTCGGAGCTGCCGCAGACAGGGCAACATCTTTGCGCGAACAGGTGCACGGATAGATCGCCCCAGCATCGCGCAGGTGCCGCCAGGCCGCCAGATAGAACTCTCGCCGCTGGCTCTGGGAGTAAGGCCCATACGGGCCTCCGCAGTCGGGCCCTTCGTCCCAGCGAATGCCGAGCCAAGTTAAGTCTTCGAACATGGCATTCACAAACTCTGGTTTGCAGCGCTGCGGATCGAGATCCTCGTTACGAAAGACTAATACGCCGTTGTGCTCGCGCACCTGCTGGGCGGCTGTCCAAAATGTGCGGGCGTGCCCAGCATGCAACAGGCCCGTGGGAGAAGGTGCGAGGCGTCCGCGATAGAGGTCCTTCGACACAAATGCATTCTAACGTCGTGCAGCACGAACTTAGGGCTTTCGCTATGATGTCGGTGCCTATGCCACGTTTCGATGTGACGATTGCCGGAGAACTCAATCTCGATCTGATCCTCTATGGCTTGCCCGAGGAACTCCCGCCGGAGCGCGAACTCCTGGCAGAGCGCATGATGCTGACGCTGGGGGGCTCGTCGACGATCGTTGCCCACAATCTCGCGGCGTTGGGGCGTCGCGTTGGGTTTATCTCTCTGGTGGGCAACGATCCCTTGGGCCAGATCGCATTAGGTCATCTGCGTGCCAGCGGCGTCGATATCTCACGAGTTCGAACGAGCAGCGAATCGCAAACCGGCTTGACCGTGGTCCTGCAACGCGACAGGTGGCGCAATATGGTCACCTACGCGGGAACCATCGCCGAGATGACGTATGAAGACCTCGACTTCGATTACCTGGCCGATTCGAAACACTTCCATTTCTCGTCCTACTTCCTGCAACGCAACCTGCAGCCGGGGATTGCGGAGTTGTTCAAGAGATTGAGGGCGGCAGGATTGACCACCTCGCTGGACACGAACGATGACCCGGACGACCGCTGGCGGGGACTCGATCCGTTATTGCCGCACGTGGACGTTCTGCTGCCCAACGCGCGCGAAGCGCAGAAGATTGCCGGAACCGACGATCTCGAAGAGGCGGTAACGCGTCTGGCAGACCTGGTTCCCCTGGTGGTCGTGAAACTCGGGGAAGACGGTTCGCTGGCACAGCGTGGAAACCAGCGTTTCAAGAGCTGCGCACTCCCAGTGAGTCCGGTGGACGCGGTGGGGGCGGGCGACAGCTTTGATGCCGGCTTCCTCTCGCAATACGTTTTGGGCGCCGACCTGTCGACCTGTCTGACGGCAGGAAACTTAGCGGGCGCACTCTCGACCACCCGATCCGGCGGCGTCGAAGCTTTTCGCGAGCGGGAACACCGGGAGCAGTTCCTGCAGACCCGCAACGAGCCGTTTAAATAAACAGCATTTATTGCCCGGCCGACGCTTTCATCATCATGAGTGCCGGAACATCCTGTTGCTTGACGAGGTTGTTGTAGGCGATAACCTCGGTTGCGACAATCTGCTTCCACTTCGCCGTCTGCTCGTCGATCGCTTTGCTCAACATATCGAATACTTCGTAAGACTGCTGCGTTGGCGCAGAATCAGCGCTAGCAACCACGCCTCCCAAAGCCGCCAGCTGGTTGTTAAGGCGAATGGGGAAATTGAGCACGTCCTGTCCGCTCTTGGCTTTGGTCTGGATCAGCGCTTCTTCGACCTCGGTCATCTTCTTATCGAGCGACTTGCCGGCGTCGGCAATCGCCTTCTCGCGTGGATCGTCTTTCAAACGCGTGTTGATGCCGTTGATTTGCGCGCGCAGATCGCGGATTTGATTCACCGTATCGTCGGTCTCGGTGAGCTTCTCGCTAATCTTCATGAGCAGGTCGAACTGCTTCTCGAGGTCTGCCTGGCTCACTGTCGATCGAGGATCGGCCTTCACCTCGAGCGGGACTGTATAACTCTTCCCCATAACTGTCAGGCGAGCCTGATAGGTCCCCGGCAAAGCTTCAGGGCCGTCGTTGCTTCCCCCCCAAAGAGGCGCCTTCGGAACCTTGCTCGACCCCTCATACTTCAGGTCCCACACGAAGCGGTTCAGCCCGGCATCGGACGGCAACTTCCCCGCTCCCTTATCGCGCCGGCCCTCGCCTTCATCCGGCCCCTCTTCTTCGGACTTTTTGGGGAACTTGCGAACGACCTTGCCGGATGAGTCCAGAATTTCCAGAGTGATCTGGGAATCTTCGCTGGCGGACTTCTTATCGTCGGAATCAGAGGTTTTCTTTTCGTCCGGTTTCTTCAGCTCAGTCTTCAACCAGTAGTCGATGACGGCTCCGGCCGGCGGATTCTTTCCGGCATTGGCCGAAGCGAACGGCGAACCGCCGAACACAGTGTGGCTCACCGGACCGGGCGTAAACAGATGAACGTCCTGTTGCGTGATGGAATCGCTATATTGCTCGAGAGCAGTGATGTCGTCGAGCACCCAGAAGCTGCGTCCGTGGGTAGCCACGACCAGATCATAATTCTTGATCACCAAATCATTCACCGGAGCGCGAGGAAGGTTGAGTTGCAAAGACTGCCAGTGCGCGCCATCGTCGAATGAAACATAAACTCCCATTTCTGTTCCGGCGAAAAGCAGTCCGGCTCGGCGCGGATCTATGCGCACGGCATGGACGTAGTTGTTGGCAGGAATACCGTCAGTGAGTTTCGTCCAGCTCTTGCCGAAATCGGTGGTCTTGAAAATATAGGGCGCGAAATCATCCTGCTTGTGGCGCTCCACTGCGATGTAAGCGGTACCGGCATCGTGCGGAGATGCCTCGACCATGCTGACCGTGCCCCAATCCGGCATGGCTTTGGGAGTTACGTTCTCCCAATGACCGCCACCGTCGCGCGTAGATGTGCACCAGCCCGTCGTCGGTTCCTGCCCAAATCAGGCCCTTCTGCACCGGAGATTCCACGACCGAGAAAATGGTGTCGTAGACTTCGACTCCGGTGTTGTCCTTGGTGATCGGGCCACCGGAAGACTGCTGCTTGCTTTTGTCATTGCGCGTAAGGTCAGGGCTGATGACGGTCCAATTCATACCGCTGTCGGTCGTCTTAAAGAGAACTTCTCCGGCAAAGTAAAGCGTCTTCGGATCATGTGGCGAAAAGACGATGGGTTCGGTCCACTGAAAGCGATGCTTCACATCGGCCGCGGCCCATCCGATCGGATTCACGGGCCAGGGATTGATCGCCTGCGTCTCGCCCGTTCGATGGTTGTAACGACTGATGTCACCGCCATAAGAGCCCGCATAAACAATCAAGGGATCGTTGGGATCGGCAGCAATATAGCCGCTCTCGCCGCCGCCGACGTCGTACCAATCGGACCGGTCAATGGTACCGTTGGGACTCGCGCTGGCAATCGCAACCGTCGAATTATCCTGCTGTGCGCCGTACATGAAATAAGGAAAACGATTGTCGGTGCTGACGTGATAGAACTGCGCCGTAGGCTGGTTGTATTGCGTGGTCCAACTCGCGCCGCCGTTGGTTGAGACGGTCGCCCCGCCATCGTTGCCGTTAATCAAGCGCTGCGGATTCGTGGGATCAATCCACAGGCCGTGATTGTCCCCGTGCGGGGCCGGCACGCGCGCGAAAGTCTTTCCGCCATCATTCGAACGGTAGATTCCAGTATTCAGGATGTAGACGGAATCAGCGGACTTGGGATCGGCGAAGATGTGCGAGTAGTACCAGGCACGTTGCCGGAAGCGATGATCGTCAGTGAGCAATTGCCAGGTATCTCCGCCGTCGTCCGAACGATAGATGCCGCCCTTCTCCGCTTCGATGACAGCCCATACACGATTGGGATTCGCGCCCGACACGGTGACACCGATCCTGCCGAGAATGCCTTCGGGAAGTCCGTGCCCCTTAAGCTGTTTCCACGTAGTGCCACCGTCGATCGACCGGTATAGGCCGCTGCCAGGACCGCCGCTGTCCATACCCCACGGAGTGCGCCGTGCCTGCCACAACCCGGCAAACAGGATGTTCGAATTACTGGGATCGAAAGTGATATCGATGCCGCCGGTCTTCGCGTCTTTGTAGAGAACCTTATCCCAGGTCTTGCCACCATCGCGGGTGCGGAAGATTCCGCGCTCCTCGTTGTCTCCGAAGGGATGCCCCAACGCCGCGACGAAGGCGACGTCAGGATTCTTAGGATCGACGATCAATCGGCCGATGGCATGCGTGTCGCCGAGGCCGACAAATTTCCACGTCTTGCCCGCGTCGATGGACTTGTAAACGCCGTTTCCGCCAACGATATTGCCGCGAATGCACGCTTCGCCAGTTCCCACATAAATCACGTTGGGATCGGATTCCGAGACGGCGATTGCACCGATCGCCGGCGAAGCGTCTTTCTCCTTATCGAAGATCGGCTTCCAGTTCAGCCCACCATCGGTTGTCTTCCAGACACCACCGGCAGTAGCGCCGAAGTAGTAGGTATCGTTTTGCCCAACGACGCCTGATACAGCCACGACGCGTCCGCCGCGGAAAGGACCGACGAGCCGGTACTCCAAGCCCTTCCATGGTCCCTTGGACTCTTTATCTTCGTCCTGATCGGGTTTTGCGTCGGTGGAGGCTGCGGCAGCCTTCTCGCTCGCAGCGCTCTGCTTGGACTTCCCCGAACCCGCCGGATTCGGTTGATTCTTCTGATCAGCCGCGAAAGCGGTCAGGGATAAAAAGATTACTATGACGGCAGTATTTCGCACGTAATTAGTCCTCCAAAAAAAGGCGAGGGTGACGGCGGCATGATCTATTCCACGTCTGCGCCATCGTCGCCGTTCTGTGAGTCTACTGTCCCGCGAATTTCAGGCAGGTTTGCTCCGCGCAGCGATTGATTCAAGGCGGGCAGATCTGCGGTTTTGATCGTTTCTAAAGTTTTCAAGAGTATGGTTGCATCTTGTTCCGCGGTTGCGGTCGCATCCAGCAGAGCCCTGGTGGGAGCAGCGTCGGCGCGCGTCGCGTCCGCGTACAGTGTTGACGCTGCGCCGTTGACTCGCGCCAGAGTAGGACTTTGAACGGTTGCGGCAGGGGCTGCGCCCTGAAGTACGGCGGCGATTTTCTGGTCGAAGTTCTTGAGGGCTTCCGCCGTGGAACCTGCGGCCTTCCCTTGAATCTCCCTGGTCTGCATGCGCATGGAACGCGCTTCCATGACGGCCTGAGAGGTCCGCGTCAGCAGGGCGGCAAGACGAGTCTCTAACTGGAAGAGTTGGGTGAGACCGGCAGCGGAAGTCTTCACCCGTGGATCCATCTCGACCACGAAGGGCTCGCTATAGGAATGCCCGTTGACGGTGAGGCGCACCGTGTACTTTCCCGGGAGAGCGTGCGGCCCCTGGGGTTCGCGGGGAGTGTCCCCTGCGATCGCGGCAATCGGGTATTCATGTTGCATCGAAATAGGGGCTGGATAGTGCAGATCCCATACCCAGCGATGCATTCCAGCATCAGTCGCGAGGACTCGATGCGGACGAACCCAGTACAGCGGGATCAGTTGGTTCTTCAACTGCTCTTCTGTCATCTCAGGTTTGTCTGTGCTTGAGTACTTCCGCACCAGCTTTCCGGCGGAATCCAGAATCTCCATCGTGACCGGTCCAGTTGCCGCCTTCGACACGTAGTAATCGAGGAGCGCGCCTTGCGGCGGATTGAGTGCAGTCGGTTCGTCCGGCGGAATTGGCGTGTCAGGATTCGTGTCTCGCCGAACCCGGTAGGCCTTGCCCGGCTTGAACAGAGTGGCGTCGGATTGCACGACGCCGGCAGAAAGTTGGCGCAGCGGAGTGATGTCGTCCAGTATCCAGAACGCTCGACCGTGAGTCGCGACGATCAAGTCATCCTCATGGATCCACAGGTCGCGCATTGAGGTGTGCGGAAGATTCAGTTGCAGCGACTGCCAATGATCTCCGTCATCGAACGATACCCAGACCGCGTTTTCGGTTCCGGCGAACAGCAGGCCCTTGCGCTCGGGATCTTCGCGCACGGTGTCGACGGGGCCTTCGGACGGCAATCCTGTTGTGATCGGTTGCCAGGACTTGCCTCCATCGTGAGTGCGATAGATGTAGGGCCGAAGATCGTCGATGCGGAAACGGCTTACGGACACGTAAGCCGAATCGTCATCGAAATGCGAGGCGCTGATCTGCGTGACCTTGCTCCAGGGCGTCAGCTCGGGCGGGGTAATGTTGTTCCAATTCTTACCGCCATTGCGAGTGGTCCACAGCTGGCCATCATCCGTCCCGGCCCAGAGGGTGCTTTCATTCTTAAATGACGGCGCTAAGGCGTAGATCACGCCGCGCTGCTTGTCGGCGCCTTCGGGAAAAAGTTTGCCGACACTCGGCGGAGCTCCAGGCGCTTCGCGAGTCAGGTCGGGACTGATCGTTTCCCAGTTTTCTCCGCCATCCGTGGTCTTAAAGAGAACGTTGGCGGCGTAGTACATCACATGCGGATTCAGCGGCGAAAACATGATGGGTTCGGTGCGGTCGACGCGATACTTCCCGTTGCGCACCGGGATCGGCGTGATGTTTTGCACCTGTCCCGTAGACCAATGGAACTTTGATACCTCACTTCGCCCAGCGCCGTAAATTACATCGGGATCGAGAGGATCGGGAGCGGCATATCCGTACTCGATCACTCCTACCGGATGCCAGTCACGAAACGTGATCTCGCCATCATTGCCGCGGCTCGAGATGCACACAGAACCGCTCTCCTGCTGGCCGCTGCACACGCGATAGGGGAAAGTGTTGGTGACAGCGACGTGATAAAGCTGCGCGGTGGGTTGGTTATACCAGGAGCCCCAGGTCTTCCCGCCATTCACGGTGACAATCGCGCCCTGATCGCTCACCAGCATGATGGTGTTGCCATCGTGAGGGTTGATCCAGATGTTCTGGTAGTCGTCGCCGCCCGGGGCTCCGCGGAAGCTGACCCAGGTTTTGCCTCCGTCGACGGACTTCATGGTGACGATGCTGGTGCTGTAAACAACGTCGGGATTCTTGGGATCTACCTTCGGTATGGGTAGATCGCCGCCGCCAATTCGATTACCGGCGCGGGGATCCATGGTGACGTGATACCAATTCTCGCCGCCATCGTCGGAACGATAGACTCCAAGTCCCGCGCCCGACCCGTACTCTCCGCGGTCGGTGGTGGCAACGGTTGCATAGAGCCGTTTGGAATCGCTCGGCGCAATGGCAACGTTGATCTGCACCAGATTCGCGGGCAGACCCTTGGTCAATGGGCGCCAGGTCTCGCCGCCATCTGTCGACTTGAAGAGTCCACCGCCGGTTCCGTTGAAGAGGTTGTTGTCTTCCCACGGTCCTTCCCGCGCTTCCCACAGCGCCGCGTATAAGACGTCGGGATTCGAGGGATCGATCTCCACGTCCGATCCGCCAGTGTTTTCGTCTTTGGAGAGCACCTTCTTCCAGTTCGCTCCTCCGTCGGTCGAGCGATAGATTCCGCGTTCTTCGCTGGGGCCATAGGGATGGCCTAGTACAGCTGCCACCAAATGGTTCGGATCGCGGGGATCGACAACCAGCGCGGGAATCTGCTGGCTCTCTTGAAGGCCCAAGTGGGTCCAGGTTTTGCCGGCATCGGTAGATTTGTAGATCCCATTGCCGACCGAAAGATCGGGCCGATGCAGACCTTCGCCGCTGGCAACATAGATTACATTCGGATCGGAAGGCGCCACCGCGATGGCCCCGATCGACTGCGTGGGTTGCGAATCGAAGATTGGGTTCCACGTGCGGCCATAGTCGTCCGACTTCCAGACTCCGCCATTTACCTGTCCGATGTAAAAGACGTTCGGCTGGTCAGGCACACCGCTGAGTGCGCGAGTGCGTCCTCCGCGAAAAGGGCCGATCATGCGCCAGCGCAGGCCCTGATAACTATTCTCAGGGAACTGTTGAGCGGATGTAATAGCAGAAAAGACGAAAACGAGAGAGGCAAGAACAATGAACCGCGAACGGTGTGAGGGAGTCAATTGTCAGTCTCCATGACGGAAGGAGCAGAATAAATCAAATCGGCAGAGGTGGCGCAACTCTCTTTGCGTAATTCTGACGAGTCAGAAGCCGTCCCAGGCGGGGACATTCAGGTACGACCGGTCTAACTGTGAGACAGAGGCGCATCCTAACAGTCTTAGCGTCCTCTCGACGTCGGCACGCAACAAGGCTAAGGCCCGCGCGACGCCTGCTTCGCCCGCCGCGGCCAAGCCGTAGGCGCACGCGCGTCCCATAAGGACCGCCCTGGCTCCCAGGCAAATCGCTTTGACGATATCGCCGCCTCGCCGGATACCGCCGTCCATCAGCACTTCCACTTGCTTGTTCACGGCAGTAACGACCTCGGGCAATATTCTTAACGTCGGAGGGGAATGATCCAATTGGCGTCCGCCGTGGTTTGACACTACGATCGCAGATGCTCCTTCATCGATTGCTCGCCGGGCATCCTCCCCAGTCAAGACACCTTTGATGACAATCGGACCGCGCCACGCTTCACGAATCCAGCTAAGATCGCTCCAGGTAACCGCCGATTCGGCCAAGGCGGCGGCCACGTCAATCAGCGGCATGGGGCCTTGTCCGGGAATGACGATGTTCGGAAGATCGGGAACGCCGCCGTCGAGCAAGAAACCGGCTAACCAGGACGGATGAGCTAACAAGTTGGGCAAGTACGGAATCTTCTGGAAGATATTCCCATTCAAGAGCGGATTCATGCCGTTGCGGTAATCGCGCTCGCGCAACCCGGCGACCGGCGTGTCGATCGTGACCACCAGGGCGGAATAGCCTGCATTCCTGGCGCGCTCGATCGTGCCCTCGGAAACCTCGCGGCCTCCGATAATGTAAAGCTGATACCAGACCAGTCCCTTCGAAGCGGCTCGCACATCCTCAAGCCTGTGCCCGGAAATAGTAGAGAGAATGTAGCCTGTACCTGCCGCGCCTGCGGCTCGTGCGGCGCCTTGCTCTCCGTCGGGATGCATCAGGCGGCTGTATCCCACTGGCGCCAGCATCGCGGGCAGCGAAATTTCAGAACCCAACACTGTCGTGTGCAGATCGCAAGCAGGAAGCGAGACCGCGTGGCGCGGGCGAAAAGTTACAGTGTCGAATATTCGGCAATTATCTCGTAGCGTGATCTCACCGTCCGCGCCTCCATCGAGATAATCGAAAACCACTTTCGGAAGTCGTTTCTGCGCGATGGCTCGCAGGTCTGCGACATTGAGTATGCGTGGAGACGCGACCTTGGACGCTTTGCTCATCGAACTCCTGCGGCTGAAAAAGATCTCATTTCACAAAAGTTAATCCGTGCGGTATGGCATGTGAGAAAACGTAAGCATAGAGCATAACGATAATGCCTACGATTGAGCCGAGAGCGATCGAATGCCAAACGACGAAGCGAAAGATGACGCCTTCGTTGCCCACCTGCTCAGTTGCCGCTGTGGCTATGGTAATGGATTGCGCGTCCACCATTTTACCCATGACTCCGCCGGCGCTGTTCGCCGCGCACATCAGGATTGGATCGATCCCCAGTTGCTGCGAAGTGATCCGCTGCAAACTGCCGAAAAGGGCATTCGAAGATGTGTCGCTGCCGGTCAGCGCGACACCCAGCCAACCGAGAAAGGTTCCGAAGAATGGATAGAACCATCCCGTGCGAGTGAACGCCAATCCCAGCACTGCGTCGAGCCCGGCGTAACGAGTCACGTATCCCAGGCCCAGCATGAATGATATGGCGATCATGGCCAGCCGCATTCGGACCAGGGTTCGCCAAAATATCTTGAGCAGGCGCAATGGAGACAGGCCGAGCACAAGACCGGAGACGATCGCGGCGAGAAAGCAGCCCGTGCCAGTTGCCGACAGCCAGTTGAAGTCATACCTGGCGGCTTCTGGCGTTGGCTTTGTCACTACGGGAGCAGACCGATAGATCGCGTTGTGCAGGTACGGAAAATCCCATCCTGGCGGACCAGGACGCAAGCTGCCATCCGGCAGGTGAACGGCGAAAGCAGGCGTCGTCGCCCGGTTCATCGCCAATTTGATCGATGGCAGGCCCCAGAGCAGCACAAATACGGACAGGATCGCGAAAGGCATCCATGCTTTTAAAACCTGCGAGCTGGGATAGTTGCGGGCCTTCAGGTATCCATCAAACTCGTCCGCGTCCCAGTGGCCTCCGACTTGATCGTCAATCGCCTGCGTCGGAGGTGGCAAAGCAGCGGCTTCGTCGTCGTAGTCGAAACGCCAAACCCTTTTTGGCCTCCAAAAATGAAGAAACACGAGCAAAGCGAGAATCGAAACAACTCCGCCCATGATATCCACGAGATTGCTGTCGATGTGATTGGACCAGAAATATTGCGTGAGGCCGAAGGAGAATCCGACCACTGCAATCGCAGGAAACACCTCGAACGTTTCCTGCCAGCCCACCATGGTGCGCACCAGCCAGAAAGGAACAATCACGGCGGTGAATGGAAGGATGCGTCCGATCATCGCGTTGAGATCCGATTCAGGCAGAGCGGTGACAGCAGCGAGCGTGTGCACGGGAGTACCGATGGCGCCCCAGGCCACGGGAGCAGTGTTGGCAATCAGATTTAGGGACGCCGCGTAGAACGGCTTGAATCCCAGCCCGATCATGAAAGCGCCCGCAATCGCAACCGGAGCACCGAACCCAGCAGCGCCTTCAATGAAAGCACCGAAGCAAAATGCCACTAAGAGAACCTGCAATCTACGGTCGGCCGTGATGCCTGCGACAGACTCCTTCATGATTTCAAACTGACCCGTCTCTACCGAGATGTCGTAGAGATAAACCGCCGCAAGCACGATCCACGCGATCTTCAGGATTCCGAAGGCCACACCATAGGTGAAACTCATGGCTGCCAGCACGGGAGGCATGTGAAAGCACACAACGGCCACGGTCATGGCGGTCAGCGCTCCCGCCATGGCGCACCAGTGAGGCTTCACTTTGAGACCGGCCAGCAAGGTAAATAGGACGATGATGGGAAAGCTCGCCACCAGAGTAGACAGCCACCAGTGGTCGAAAGGATCGTAGACCTGAGTCCAATGCATGACGTTCTCCCAGTGGCAACGCCCGCTCGTGGGGCCACAGCCTAGCATGTCCTGTGAAAACGGACCATGCTTTTGCTTATTCACAAGGAAACCTAGCGAGGTCGCCCGTAGTAAACTCGCTTCCGCCTTCATCAAAAGCTGGAAGCAAGGTTGTTCGTGGAGGGCGGAGGCTCGCATGTCTCGATCCGGGTTGCTCGCGTTTCTGCTCGTCTCTTACCTGGCGGTTCAATCTCCTGCGCAAGTGAATGCTGCTCCCGACACTCCTGAGCCAGGCTCAATTCAAGCGATTGCTTCCGCCACCACCGATCCGCATTACGTCTCGCCCTGGGTCGCGTATATCCCTCAGTCATCGACTGTGCCATCTCCGACCGCTTTTCTGGGAAGAATTCCCGGGGCGCCGGGCGAACTTGTGGGGACAGCCAAGGCTTACGCTTACTGCCGTGCACTGGCCGCAGCGTCTCCCCGCGTCCGCGTGTTCACCCTGGGCCAGAGCGAAGAAGGACGCGAGATTCTGATGGTGGCGATTGCCAACGAAGCCGGCATTCGAGATCTTGACCGCCTGAAAGGCGCCACCGCAGCCTTGGCGGATCCGCGCCGAACCGACCCGGCCGGGGCCGAACAACTCATCTCGGGGGCACGCCCGATCTACTACTTCAACGCCGCTTTGCATTCTGACGAAACCGGCTCGACCGAGGCGATGCTGGAACTGGCGTACCGTCTCGCGGTTTCGGAACAGCCCATGATTCAGAATATTCGTCAGAGCCTGGTGGTGCTCATCAACCCGGTATCGAATCCTGACGGCCGCGACAAGATGGTGGACTGGTTTTATCGCTACCTGAAAGGCAAAACCGACCGGGCTTCCCTTCCTCGCCAATCTCCGCCGTACTGGTCGAAGTACGCTTTCGTGGACATCAATCGTGACACGCACCAGCAGACCCACGAGACCACGAAGGCTGTCCATCGCATGTTTCATGAGTGGCACCCGACGGTCGTCCACGATCTGCACGAAGGCAGCCCGCTGATGATGACCTGGAATGGCACTGGGCCTTACAACCCCAACATTGATCCCATCACCTACGACGAGTTTCTGGAACTGAGCTTTCACGAAGTGCAGACCATGACCGCGCTGGGCATGCCCGGTGTTTCCACCTGGAATTTTGGCGAGGCCTTCAGCCATCTTTACCTCGACTCCGTAGCCATGAACCACAACAGCATTGGGAGAGGTTATGAAACCTTCGGCAATGGCAGCGCCGAGACCATGAAGCGCGTGATTGGCGCCAAGCGCACCCGCCCGGAATGGTACGACCTGGTGCCGCCCCCGCCGCAGATTCTTTGGTCCGCCCGTGACAACCTGAATTACCAGGAAACCGGTGCGCTCATGGCGCTCGATTACTCTGCACGCAATTCGAAAGAAATGCTGCGCAACTTCTACAAGAAGAATTGGAACTCCTGGCAAAAGGGCGTGAACGAGCCGCCCTACGCCATTCTTATTCCCGACGATCAGGGCGATCGCATGCGCGTAGCGCAGATGGTGGGCCGCCTCATGGGGCAGCACATCGAGGTGGGACGCCTGCAGTCTCCCTTGCACTTGAAAGACGGCGAGTTCCCGGCGGGAACGTACGTGGTGCGTCTTGATCAGCCTTATCGCAATTACGCAGTCGACCTGCTTACCCCGCAGCACTATCCTAAGGACGGCGGCGAACCCTACGACGACGTTTCGTGGGAATTCCCGGCTCACTATCATCTGAAAGCCATTCCCACTGCGGACGTTTCCGTACACTCGGCGCCTCTAGTGGCGCTCACAGAGCCGCCGCATCCGGCTGGCAACATTGCGGGATCGGGTCCAGTCTTCCTGCTGAAAGACACCGGCCAGGAGAGTCTGCTCGCAGCTCGTTACCGGCTGTCACGATTCGTGATCAAAGTAGCCGAGCACGAATTCTCGAGCGGCGGAACCGAGTACCCAGAAGGATCGTGGATACTTCCCCCACAAGCAGGCTTACCCGATGCGATTCATGGGGTCGCCAGCGAACTCGGCCTCGATTTTTCGGAAACCGCGGCTGAACCTGACGTCGCCAGCCACGTCGAGAAGACGCCTCGCCTCGGAATCTGGGTGCCGTGGGCCGATACCGATTCCATCGGATGGATTCGCTATATCCTCGACCAGCGCAAAGTGCCATACGTCTATCTTCGCGATGAAGATATCCGCAAAGGGAACCTGCGCGATCAGATCGACGTTCTCCTTTACGGACACGTCGACCTGGAATTGGCCGAACAAATCGTGGGCCTGCCAAAAGCATGGGGCCCGATGCCCTTCAAGAAGACGCCACAGACACCAAGTTTCGGCACGCCCGCGGAGTCCGACGACATCACTGGCGGCATCGGATACGAAGGGCTCGCGAAGATCCAACAGTTCGTGGAAAGCGGCGGGCTGATGGTGACCCTGGGCAGCGGCTCGATGCTCGCGCTCGAGGGCGGTATCGTGCGGGGTGTGCGGCGTTCTTCTGGAGGCGTTCCCAGAAGCAGCCAGGGCGGAGGCACAGCGTCGGCCGCCGCCGCCCAAGAAGCCGCGACACGGACTCCGGGCGCCCATGTGCGCGTCACCTTTGATCGGCCTGATCACCCTTTGGCCTACGGCTATCCGGTAGAGACTTGGGTATTCCGGCAAAACTTTCCGCTGTACGACATTCCCCGGCGCTGGTTACGTATGGCCTATTGCACGACCTGCCTGGATGGCCCCACCGACCGTAGCAACATCGTGATGGAATGGGGTGCGCAAGACGGGCAGCCCTTCGTTGTAAGCGGACAAGCGTGGGGGGAAAGTCAACTCATCGGACGCCCTGCCATTCTCGACACACCCGTGGGTCACGGACATGTCATCACCTTCAACTTCAATCCCATGCACCGCGATTTGAATCGCGGCGATCATCGACTGGTATGGAATGCGATCTTGAACTGGCAGAAGATTCTGGAACAGAACGCTCCCACGCCTCTTGCCTCCGGTCCGGAATAGGCGTGAAGGGCAGAGTTTCAGGCCGATTGCAGCAAAGGAGGCAGGTGGTTCGCTACCCAGTTCGTCACTTGCTCGTAAGCATATGCGATCTGCAGGACGGCGAGATCGGCGTGATTCTTTCCAATGATCTGCATTCCCATCGGCAGGCCCGCGGGATTGAATCCAACTGGGACATTGATCACGGGATGTCCTGACAATGATCCGCCGATCACCACTTCCATCCAGCGATGGTAGGTGTCCATCTTTTTACCGTTGATTTGCGTCGGCCAGTGCGTCTGGGCGTCGAACGGAAACACCTGGGCGCTTGGCAGAAGCAGGTAATCGTAGGTTTCGAACAGCTTGCCCATCGCTCGATACCACTCCGATCGGGCGATGGAAGCGTTATAGACTTCGGCCGCGGTCAGATTGAGACCGCCCTCGATCTCCCACTGCGCCTCCGGCTTCAGTTTCTGCCGCTTCACCGGATCGCTGTACATGTCTCTCATGCCACCCGCATTCCGCCAGTGCCGCAGCGTTACCCAACTCTGCCACATCTTTTCCGGAGGGAAATCTGGTTGAACCGACTCCACGCTGCACCCAATCGATTCGAACGCATTGAAGGAACTCTCGCACAATTCCAGGATGCGGGGTTCCATCGTGAGATAGCCGTTGTAATTTCCCAACCACCCGAGACGGGTGCCTTTGAAGTCTCTCTTCAATGGCTCGGTAAACTGCGCCGGATTTTCTTCGATCGCAAAGGGCGCTCGCGAGTCCGCACCCGCCATCACAGACAAAAGCATGGCAACGTCGCTTACACTTCTCCCCATCGGACCCGCCGTGCTTAAGGTTTCCACGAACAACTCTCCGTCCCCGCTCGAGGGGACTCGGCCGAAGGACGGCCGGAATCCTATGACGTTGTTGAAAGCCGCAGGGTTCCGCAACGATCCCATTTCGTCGCTGCCGTCGGCCACCGGCACCATGCGCAGAGCCAGCGAAACCGCGGCACCGCCGCTGCTGCCGCCCGCACACTTGGATTGCGAATACGCGTTGAGTGTAGTTCCAAAAATAGAGTTATAAGTTTGCGAACCCAGGCCGAACTCTGGAGCGTTTGTCTTGCCGATGATGATGGCACCGCTTCGCTTTAACCGCTCGACGAACAATGCATCTTTTTGCGGCACTCTATCAGCCAATGGCGAGCCCTGCGTGGTGCGAATGCCCTTGGTCGCAGCGAGGTCTTTCACCGCGTGCGGAAAACCATGCATCCATCCCTTGCGTTCGCCGCGCGCCAATTGCTGATCGCATTCGTCGGCCTGATGCAGCAATCCCTCTCGGTTCTGAAGAGACACGATCGCGTTGACTTTGGGATTAAGCCTGTCAATCTGATCGAGATACGCTGTCATCACTTCTCGACACGACACCAGCTTTGAGCGAATCAGGTTGGAAAGCTCGACGGCGTTTTTCGTCACGATGGGAGAGAGCGCTCCCGACGCTTCCGGCGTCATGCCGCCGAGGTCGCGAAACACGAGACCAGCCGCGGCTGCGGCCGAAAACTTACCGCCCGTCGCCATGAACTCCCGCCTCGTAATATTTGCCGCCGCTTCGTCGTTGCTCATACTTGGGCCTCGCTGACAGACGAGCGATGGTAGTACAGACATGCACGCACCACCAAATCGCCCCGCCGTTGTTGACTCTCCAAAGCTAGTCGGCCTACGATCCTTCACTCATGGAGCCGACTACGCCGCCTCGCTGGAAACGATGGTTGAGGGTTTTCCTGATTGGTTGCTTGTGGCTCGTCGCCCTGCTGCTCACGATTTGGGCGCTTGCCGCCCTTGCTATTGATCTTCCGGCCGCACTCAGGTATCCGGTCGCGGCTCTTTATTTGATCTTAGTTGGGATCGCTGTCTGGACAGCGCGGGGCACGTTTCGGCGCCTGTCGATCTGCCTCGCAGGCTTTCTGGTTGTGCTTGCCTGGTGGCTTTCCCTAAAACCATCGAATAACCGGCAGTGGCAAGCGGATGTAGATCGCACGCCATGGGTGGTCGTCGACGGCGATCAGGTTACGATCCACAACTTCCGCAATTGCTTCTACCGGGCCGAAGTCGATTACACCTGCGATTGGCTCACTAAGACCGTTTTTCTCTCGCAGCTTCGCGGCGTTGACCTGGCCATCACCTATTGGGGATCGTCTTATATCGCACATCCGATCGTCAGCTTTCAATTTGGCGACGGCAATTACGTGGCGGGATCGATCGAGACGAGGAAGGAAGTCGGAGAAGGATATTCTGCAATTCTGGGCTTCTTTCGCCAGTATGAACTGATCTACATCTTCGCCGACGAACGTGATGTGATCCGATTGCGTACAAATTTCCGCCATGGCGAAGATGTGTACCTGTTTCACACCACGGCGGGACCAGAGTGGGCAAGAAAACTCTTCCTGGAATATGCGGCGCGAGCCAATCAATTGCACCGGCGCCCGGAGTGGTACAACGCTCTTACCAGTAATTGCACCACCAACATCTTCCATGAGATGGCTCTTATAGGGCATCTACCTGCGGGAAGCACTCGATACGACTGGCGCATTCTGCTGAATGGTCGCGGAGATGAAATGCTTTACAAGGGAGGAAATCTGGCGGGCAATCTTCCCTTTCCCGAACTCAAGGAAGATGCGCACATCAACCAGGCGGCGCACGCCGCCAACGAAGATCCGAAGTTTTCGCTTCGCATCCGCGCGGGGCGTCCGGGTTTTGAGTTCCTCAAAGCGCCCCTGCAATAGCGGGTCAGTTCGCTCCACTGGAAAGCTTCTGCATCTCCCGTTCACCCACTTGCTGCCTCCACATCGCGTAGTACAAACCTTTCTGAGCGAGCAGATCTTCGTGGCGGCCCGATTCCACGATGTGTCCGCGTTCCAGCACGTAAATCTGGTCCGCATGCATGACGGTCGACAAGCGATGAGCGATCAGGATCGTGATCGCTTCCTGATTCGTGGCAACTTCGCGAATCGTGCGGCTGATCTCTTCTTCCGTCAGCGAATCGAGAGACGAAGTGGCTTCGTCGAAGACCAGCAGCTGCGGGTGGCGCAATAAAGCACGGGCAATCGAGAGGCGCTGCTTCTCTCCGCCCGAGACCTTAACTCCACCCTCTCCGATGAGTGTATCTAAACCCCGATCGGCGCGGGCCAGCAGACTCTGCGTCGCAGCCTGATGCAAGACCTGCATGCATTCTTCGTCGGTGGCGCTCGGGTTCACAAAAAGCAAATTTTCGCGGATGGAGCCGGAGAACAGTTGCGTATCCTGTGTGACGAAGCCGATTTTCTCGCGAAGCAAATCAAGATCGACCCGATTCGACGGAATTCCGTTGTAAAGAATCTCTCCCGACTTCGGCGGATACAATCCCACCAGCAACTTCACGAGGGTCGACTTTCCGGCGCCGGACGGGCCGACGAACGCCACGGTGTCTCCTCTAGCGGCACCGAAGGTGATTTCATCGAGAGCCAGGACCGAAGAACTCTGATGCTGAAAACTCACTTTCTCGAAGTTGAGCGTCATCAACTCTTCAACAGGCTCGGGGTTGGACGGCTTGGGATCGCGTGGCGTATCGAGGATTTTCTGAAAGTTCTGCAGCGAGACTTCCGTCTCGCGGTAGATGTTGATGACGTTCCCCAGTTCCTGCAGCGGGGTGAAGATGTAGAAGGAATAGATCATCAACGAGAAGAACTGCCCGATGGTGATTTCCTGACGGAAGATCAAGTAGAGCATCAGGAACAGGATGCTGGTGCGCAGCGCGTTCACCGAGGTTCCCTGGATGAAGCTCAGGCTGCGGATATATTTCACCTTCTTTAGTTCCAGCTTGAGGATCTTTTCGGTGATGCCGTTGAGCCGCTCGACTTCCTGCTGCGCCAGACCCAGGCTCTTTACCAACTCGATATTCCGCAGCGATTCCGTGGTTGATCCAGCCAGCGCGGTTGTCTCGGACACGATTGTTTTCTGGATTTTCTTGATTTTCCGGCTCAGCACCGAACTGATGATTCCCAGGAGAGGGACAGTCACAAGAAATGCCGGGGCAATCGACCAGTGCACCCGGAAGGCATAAATCATGACAAATACAATACCGATGACGGAAATGAAGATTACGTTGATTGCGGCGGTAATGAACTTCTCAACGTCGCTGCGTGCCTTTTGCAGAATGCCGAGCGTCTCTCCGCTGCGCTGGTCTTCGAACACCTGGTATGGCAGTTCCAGCGAGTGGCGGAGGCCGTCGGAATACATCTTCGCGCCCAGGCGCTGGACAATCACGTTGGTGTAGTAATCCTGAAAGTTCTTCGCCACGCGCGAAACGAAGGCAACCCCAACCGCGGCCAACAGCAGCAGCCCGGCTCCCCGAATGAATTGTCCCTGCGTGTACTGGTGATATTTCGTGGCGTAGCTATCAATGACGTGCCGGAAGATCACCGGATCGAGCAGGGAGAATATCTGGTTGGTCGCCGCCAGCAGCAAAGCCAGCAGCACCAGTCTCCAATATTGCTTGGCATAGCTGTAAAGAAGCTTCATAAGAGCCGGAACGCGTTCCGGCATGCGCTTTAGATTCTGCCTGAAGGCGGGCCGATTCAGGAACAACTTTCGTTCCCATCGCAGCCTCTCTCACACCGAAAGACTCCGAGCCCTCCGTCTTAGCGGGTGGAACAAGGGTTGACCTTCGCGGACAGTTGATGTGACACTCGATGCCGGCCTTATTCGATGAGATACGGATTCGTTATTGATAACCGCAAGTGCATCGGTTGCCATGCTTGCACGGTAGCCTGCAAGACCGAAAACCACGTTCCGCTCACGGTCAACCGAACCTGGGTGAAGTACGTCGAGAAGGGGCAATTTCCCAACACCCGCCGCGTCTTCCAGGTGACGCGCTGCAATCACTGTGAAAAGCCTCCGTGCGTGACCATTTGTCCCGTCACCGCGATGTATCAGCGCAAGGATGGCATCGTCGACTTCAGTTCCGACCGCTGCATCGGCTGTAAGGCCTGCATGCAGGCATGCCCCTATGACTCCATTTATATCGATCCCGACGAAGGCACTGCGGCCAAATGCCACTTCTGCGCCCACCGCACGGAAGTGGGATTGGAGCCCTCTTGCGTTATCGTCTGCCCGGAACATGCCATCATTGCGGGAGATCTCAGCGACGGCACCAGCGAAGTCGCGCAACTAGTAGCCCGCGAGACGGTTCGGGTCCGCAAGCCTGAACAAGGAACGCAGCCGAAGCTCTACTACATCGACGCCGACGAAGCCGCCATCGTTCCCACTGCAGCGCGACACGACCTTTTCTACATGGCGTCACAGCGCAATCCGAGCATTCACGGCGGAGGAGCAATCTACCCCACCGACAGTCCCATGCTGCAGAGAGATACGGTGGCCGCGTATGACGTTTCTCACGCGCGACCCTGGGGATGGCAAGTTCCCGCTTACTGTTGGACGAAGTCGATCGGTTCCGGAGCCCTAGCCATTCCTGCAATCGCGATGGCTTTGGGACTTTTGTCGCCGGATCGCATGCGCGACATCGCGCTCGCGACGCTGGCCCTGATTTTCACTGCGCTAACCACGATCTTGCTGGTTTGGGATCTCGATCATCCCGAGCGCTTCCTGCGGGTGGTATTCACGCCGCAAAGCAAATCGTGGCTGGCCCGCGGCGCTTTCATCCTGATCGCTTACAGCGGACTCGCCGCATTGTTCTGGATCGCCGCCGTCACCGGCTACTCGACGCGTGCGCCAGTATTGCTTTGGTGTACGGTGCTTCTCGGCTTCGCGGCGGCTGCCTACACCGCATTTCTTTTCGGGCAATGCGAAGGCCGCGATCTGTGGCAGACACCTTTGCTGCCCGCGCATCTCGTTGTGCAAGCGTTGCTGAGCGGATCGGCCATGCTCGCCCTGCTTCCAGGCTTTCTGGGTGGTTCGTCAGGAGGCGTCGCGGTTGCCGCGCACGGGTTATTGATTTGCCTTGGGCTACATCTCATCATGGTGTTAGGAGAAGTTGCGATTCCGCACACTACCGACAACGCTCGTTACGCCGCCAGACTCATCACGCACGGGCCATTCAGCAGTGCGTTCTGGGGAGGCGCCGTTACTCTGGGAGGGATTCTGCCGGTGGTCCTCCTCTTGGTGGGTACCTCGAATCGGTTTGCAGTTGGCGTATCCAGTGTGCTCGCCCTGCTTGGACTTTTTATTTTCGAATGGTGCTTTGTGATGGCGGGACAAAGCGTGCCGAACAGTTAGTTTCTGGAGACCCTAAGATGACCGATTTCAAACGCGACGGAAGCCATCTTTCATTTTGTCCGCCAGTCGACAAATGGGATGACTGGGTGGAATACGATTCCCAAGCATGGCCTCGTCGCGTGGAGAAGCACTACCAGTTGGTGCCGACCATCTGCTTCAACTGTGAGTCCGCTTGCGGCCTGCTTGCGTATGTAGACAAAGAGACTGGGCAAGTTGCAAAGTTCGAGGGCAATCCCAAACATCCTGCCAGCCGCGGACGCCTTTGCGCCAAGGGACCCGCGACCATCAATCAGATTCACGATCCTGACCGTGTTCTATATCCCATGAAGCGAGTAGGTCCGCGCGGCGGAGGGAAATGGGCGCGTACTTCCTGGGATGAAGTTCTGGAAACTTTCGGCTCCCGCATTCGCAAGGCGTTCAAAGAGCGACGCGGCGAAGAAGTCATGTACCATGTCGGCCGCCCGGGCCACGATTTCATCATGGAGCGCACGCTCCAGGCGTGGGGCATCGATGGACACAACTCCCACACCAATGTCTGCTCTTCCTCGGCACGCCTCGGTTATCTGCTGTGGCACTACGCCGATCGACCTTCGCCGGATCATGCCAACGCCCGTTTCATTCTGTTGCTCTCTGCGCATCTGGAATCCGGGCACTATTTCAATCCGCACGCGCAGCGCATTATCGACGGCAAGATGGCCGGCGCCAAACTCGCTGTCATGGATCCGCGCCTGTCGAACACGGCTAGCATGGCGGACTACTGGATGCCAACGTATCCCGGCACCGAAGCTGCGGTTTTGCTGGCGATGGCGAAGATCATTCTCGACGAGAATCGTTACGACGCCAAGTTCGTCAAGAGTTGGACAAACTGGGAGGACCTTGAAGTCGACGGATTCCGCGCTCAAGGCGAGAGTTTCGAGGCGACGATAGAAGCCCTGAAACGACACTATGCAAAGTTCACGCCGCAGTTCGCCGAGAAGGAAAGCGGCATCAAGGCGGAGATCATCGTCAAGCTCGCGCGCGAGATCGCAACCGCGGGTAGCCGTTTCGCCTCACACTTGTGGCGCGGCAGCGCATCCGGCAATCTCGGCGGCTGGCAGTCGGCCCGCGCGCTTATGCTTTTGCACGTGCTCACCGGTTCGGTTGGCACCGAAGGAGGCCATAATCTGAACGCGTGGAACAAGTTCGTTCCCCGCCCTTTCAAAGTTCCGCCGCCGCAGAAACGCTGGAACGAATTGCTCTATCCGCAGGAGTGGCCTCTCTGCACGCATGAAATGTCATTTTTGCTGCCGCACTTCCTGAAAGAAGGTCGCGGACGTTTGGAGGCCTACTTCACCCGCGTCTTTAATCCGGTGTGGACCTATCCCGACGGCTTCTCGTGGATCGAGATGCTCCGTGATGAGGAGAAGGTCGGACTGCACGCCGCTCTCACTCCCACATGGAGCGAGACGGCATGGTTTGCGGACTACGTCTTGCCCATGGGATTCAGCTCAGAACGCCATGATCTGATGAGCCAGGAGACTCATGGCAGCAAGTGGATCGGTTTCCGCCAACCGGTGCTGCGAGTAATTCAGGAGCGCGAAGGCAAGAAGTTCGATTACACCTACCAGGCAAATCCCGGCGAAGTCTGGGAAGAGGATGAGTTCTGGATCAACCTTTCGTGGGCGATCGATCCCGACGGCTCGATGGGCATCCGGCAGTGGTTTGAGTCGCCCTATCGACCCGGACAGAAGCTGACGGTTGACGAATACTACGGCTGGATGTTCGAGAATTCTGTTCCTGGGCTACCTGATGCCGCAAAGAAAGAAGGACTGACGCCGCTCGAGTACATGCGCAAGTACGGGGCGTTCCAAGTCACCACCGACGTCTACAAACTCAACGAGAAGCCGCTCTCGGCGACCGATCTCGAGGGTTCCCAGGCGCAATCGAATGGAGTGATCACTAAAGCAGGCAAAGCCGTCGGCGTCATGGTCGATGACAAGCCCGTTGTCGGCTACAACACTCCCTCCCGGAAATTAGAACTGTTCGCCAAGACCATGGCCGACTGGAAATGGCCGGAATTTGCGCTTCCCGAGTACTACCGGAGCCACATTCATCGTTCTGCGCAGGAAGCATCTGTCGGCCAGGCATCGGAAGATTTCAATCCGCTGTATATGCCGACCGTGGATTGGCCCAAGGATTCCAACGGCGACGTTTACACGCTGCTTCCCATTTTCCGCCTGCCGAACCTCATCCACTCGCGCTCTGGAAATGCGAAGTTTTTGTATGAGATTTCTCACAAGAATCCGCTGTGGGTGAATCCTGTCGATGCCCGCAAACTCGGCGATTTGCGCACCGGCGATCTGGTAAAAGTTCACACTGAGATTGGCTACTTCGTCCTGCACGCATGGATCACCGAGGGTCTAGCTCCCGGGGTCGTCGCCTGCTCTCATCATCTGGGTCGCTGGCGCATTAACAAAGAAGATCAGGTCGAGCGCATGTCAAGTGCATGGGTCGATCTGCAGGAAGTCGGAAAAGGCCAGTGGAAGATGCGCCAGATTTCAGGCGTGGAAAGTTACGACACAAGCGATCCAGAGACTAAGCGCGTCTGGTGGAGCGACGCCGGAGTTCACCAGGACATCACGTTCCCGGTGCATCCCGACCCCATCAGCGGAATGCATTGCTGGCACCAGATGGTGCGCGTGGAACGTGCCGCACCCGGAGATCGTTACGGCGATATCTTTGTCGACACCAATCTCTCTCACGCGGTCTATCAGAAATGGAAAGCGCTGGCGCGCCCTGCGCCTGGTCCCGGTGGGCTCCGCCGGCCATTATGGATGCCGCGCGTGGTACGTCCCGAGGAATCTGCTTTTTACATCAAGTAGCGCCCTAGCCTGGGACTTTGGCATTGAGCCCGAGTGATATTCTAATTGTGAGCAATTCATCACTCCCATCATGTCTAACCCAACGAATTCCGAACCCCAGCCCACCGCAGACGCCACCGAATCTTTCGACCAGGTTCTCGCTCAGTTTGAGCGCGATCATTCGCAAAAGCTGAAGGACGGTCACACTCAACTCGAAGGCACCGTCGTCAGCGTAACTGTCGATTCTGTCCTGCTCGATATTGGACGGAAGAGCGAAGGCATACTTCCCCTCTCGGCCTTCCAGGCCGATAAGGCAGCGCCCAAGCCCGGAGACAAATTTCACGTTTCAGTGAAAGGCCGCGATCCCGAGGGCTACTACGAACTCTCTCGCGGCAAAATTGCACGTCCCACTGACTGGCCAGCACTCGAAAAAGCCTTCAACGAGAAATCAGTAATCATGGGCACCGTCACCGCCGTGATTAAGGGCGGGGTCAGCGTCGATGTCGGCGTGCGGGCTTTCATGCCGGCATCGCGCAGCGGTACCCGGGACGCTGGTGATCTGGAAAAGCTGGTGGGGCAAGAGATTCGCTGTCGCATTATTAAACTGGATACGACCGAAGAAGATGTCGTCGTCGATCGCCGCGCTCTGCAGGAGGAGGAAGAACGCGCCACGAAAGACCGCCGTTACTCAGAACTTAAGGAAGGCGACACGGTGCCGGGCGAAGTGCGCAGCCTCACCGACTATGGAGCTTTCGTCGACATTGGCGGCATGGACGGGTTGCTGCACGTCTCCGACATTTCGTGGCAGCGGGTGGACAAACCTTCAGACGTCTTGGCCGTGGGTCAGCCAGTGGAAGTAAAAATCCTGAAGATCGATCGCGAAAAGCAGCGCATTTCGCTGGGGATGAAGCAACTCCAACCGCATCCCTGGGAGGCGGTTCCCGGAAAATACACAATTGGCGAACGTGTGCGCGGCACGGTCACGCGGCTTGTCGAGTTCGGCGCATTTGTAGAGCTTGAGCCCGGAATCGAAGGCTTGATTCATCTTTCAGAGATGTCATGGGCCAAGAAGCTCAAGAGAGCCAGCGATGTCGTTAAACCCGGCGAAACCGTCGAGGCGGTGGTATTGGGTGTGAACGCCGCCGAACATCGTCTCTCACTGGGCTTGAAACAAACTTTAGGAGATCCGTGGGCTGAAGCTCCTCAAAAGTTTGCGGAAGGCTCGGTTGTGGAAGGTCCCATCACCAGCATCACCAAATTCGGTGCTTTCGTGCAGCTGGCAGATGGCGTGGAAGGCATGATTCATGTCAGCGAAATCAGCGCCGACAAGCGTATCAATCATCCGCAGGACGTATTGAAGCTTGGACAAGTGGTCAGCGCCCAGGTGTTGGCCATCGATGCACAAAAGCGACAGTTGCGCCTGAGCATGAAGCAACTAGTCCCCACCGGATTGGACGAATTCATCGCCGAACATAAAGAAGGCGACGTGGTGACAGGCCGGATGGTTGAAATTGGATCGGCCAATGCCCGCGTGGAACTGGGAGAGCGCATTTACGCCACTTGTTCCGTGGCGCGGGAACAGAAGGCTAAGCAGGAGACTCCACAAAGTACCACGAAAGTGGACTTGTCAGCGCTGAGTTCGATGCTGAAATCTCACTGGAAGGGCGCGGCAACCCGTCCCGCAGAGAGGGCGGATGATTTGCAGGCAGGTCAGATTCGGAGTTTCCGCATCACCAAATTAGAGCCGGCCTCGAAGAAGATCGAACTTGAATTGGCTTGATCGAGGCAGTGATGCTCGGCGTTTCGTTCTCCCAAGCCGCCGCACGATCCGCGGATCCTGAATACGTCGCAGCGTAAGCTCGCCATTCGATGCCATAAGACCGGACGTTTTCGGACTCTCTAGTCAAGGCGTGCCGCCTGCGCATTCCGCGGCGCGATCGAGAAGCAACTGCCTCTCGCGCGCATTCCGCGTGAGGGATGCCGCCCGCTCGAACTCGACCCGCCCCTCGTCGGAACGGCCCAGTTTCTTGAGCAAATCTCCGCGCACAGCGAACAAGAGATGGTAGCCCTCGAGCGCAAGCGTGGCGATCAACGCATCCACAAGGTCGAGTGCGGCTTGCGGGCCGAGCGCCATCCCCACGGCGACCGCCCGGTTCAATTCCACGATGGGAGAGGGCCTGATCCGGCCAAGGGCCTCGTAGAGTGTCATGATTCGTGACCAGTCGGTCTGGTCGGCGGTGAGCGCCCGGGCGTGGCAGGACGCGATCTCCGCCTGCAGTACATAGGATCCGGCGCCGCCCAACTTCCTGGCACGCTCTAGCGCCGCCCATCCGCGGTGGATCAGAAGCTGATCCCAGAGCGCACGGTTTTGCTCCAGCAACAAAATGGGCTCTCCGGACGGCCCGACTCGCGCTTTGGCGCGCGACGCCTGAATTTCCATCAGCGCCACCAGCCCATGAACCTCGGGCTCCATCGGCGCCAGTTCCGCCAGAGTGCGGCCTACCCGCAGCGCGTCTTCGCAAAGTGCGGGACGCATCCAGTCGTCCCCAGCCGTCGCTGTGTAGCCTTCATTGAAAATCAAGTAGATGACCTCGAGAACCGAAGCCAGACGAGAAGAAAGCTCTGCTCCCCGGGGAACCTCGAAAGGAATCTGCTTTTCTGAAAGTGTTCGCTTGGCCCTGACAATCCGCTGTGCCACCGTGGCCTCGGAAACCAGAAATGCCCGCGCGATCTCGTCCGTCGTCAGGCCACCGAGCAAACGCAAAGTCAGCGCCGTCCTCGCTTCGGTCGAAAGCACTGGATGGCAGGCAATAAACATCAGCCGCAACAGGTCGTCGCCCAGTTCATCGTCGAGAGCAGCGGTCAGATCGGGCACGGCCATCTCCCTGGCCTCCATCTCGCGGCCAAGTTCCTCGTGCTTGCGTTCCAGTAGCTGGTTACGCCGCAGACGATCGATTGCACGGTGCTTCGCGGTTGCCATCAGCCACGCCCCGGGATTCTCCGGGACGCCCGACTCTGGCCACTGCTCCAGCGCCGCCACCAGCGCGTCTTGCGCCAGATCTTCGGCGATGCCTACATCGCGCACGATTCGCGTCAACCCGGCAATCAAGCGGGGCGACTCGATTCGCCAAACGGCATCAATCGCACGATGTGTATCGGTAGCGGTCACCGCTACCGATCACATCATGTTCGATCCGCGAGATCAAGGCCAGCATCACTTCCCTTTGCGATTGAGCGACTCCTGTATCTCGGCAAACCCAGAGGCTGCCTCTTTCACCTCGGACGGAAACTCCGACATCTCCTGCACCTGGCGAACTTCGATGATCTCGTTGTCTGCCATCGGACAGCGCGTCGCCCACTCGATAGCCTCTTCCTTCGACTTCACCTGAATCATCCAGTAGCCGCCGACGACTTCTTTCGCCTCGGCGAACGGCCCATCGGTCACTTTGGCCTTGCCGCCCGTAAACGAGACCCGCGCCCCTTCGGATGGGGGATGCAACCCATCGAGCGCAAGCAATACTCCCGCTTTCTGTAGTTGTTCGTTGTACTTCATCATGGCCGACACCGCTTTGGGGTCCGGCATGGTTCCCGGCTTGGCGCTTTCATATCCTTTCGGGATCACCAGCATCATGAATCGCATGACTATTTCTCCTTAAGAATCAACAGTTTAGGGGCCGCACTGAGTGCTCACCCAATCCGGCTCTACTTAGACGTCGATTGAGCGTGGCCGGCATCGACATGCTTTACGATTATTTTCTTGAATGATTTAGTGGTACGGGTCGGGAGGGCGGCCGGTGTTGTTTGCCGCCCTCGGGACAAGGCGGCGTCTTGACTCTTCAAAAGGCGAATCCAGGTTCGCGGACCCGGATTCGCCCGAGGATTGTAGTCGCAGGATCTAGACGCCGATTACAGCGACCAGTTCTTTCACCGCTTCTGCGCTCTTATCGAGTGCAGCCTTTTCTTCCGGCGTCAGCTTGATCTCAATGATTTTTTCAATTCCCTTCGATCCCAGTTTCACGGGAACTCCGACGTAGAGACCCTTGATCCCGTACTCGCCTTCGAGGTAGGCGGCGCAGGGCAGAATCTTCTTCTTGTCTTTGAGGATGGCTTCGACCATCTCCGTGACTGCAGCCGAAGGGGCGTAGTAGGCGCTACCCGTCTTGAGATATTTGACGATCTCGGCGCCGCCATCGCGAGTACGCTGCACTAGTCGTTCCACAGTAGCAGCGTCCATCAATTCCGTGATCGGAATGCCTGCCACCGTGGAGTAGCGCGGCAACGGGACCATGGTGTCGCCGTGTCCGCCGAGGACGAAGGCGGTGACGTTCTCGACGCTGACGTTGAGTTCGGCGGCAATAAACGTGCGGAAGCGCGAGGAGTCAAGCACTCCAGCCATGCCAATGACCCGCTCCCGGGGAAATCCGGCCATCTTGTAAGCGGCCTGGGCCATGGCGTCGAGCGGGTTCGAAACGATGATCAAGATGCAATTAGGCGAGTATTGCACGACTTTGCCCACCACATCCTTCATGATCTTGTGATTGATGTTGAGCAGGTCGTCACGACTCATGCCCGGTTTGCGGGGAACGCCGGCGGTAATCACGACGATGTCGGAGTTGGCGGTATCGGCGTAGTCTCCAGTGCCCAGCACGTGCGAATCGCGCTTTTCGATGGGCATGGCCTCGAGCAAGTCGAGAGCTTTACCTTGGGGAACACCTTCGATGATATCGATCAGGACCACGTCAGCCAGTTCCTTCGACGCGATCCAGTGGGCCGCGGTCGCTCCCACGTTGCCCGAACCCACGATGCTTACTTTCTTGCGCATGAATGTCCTCTCTAGATGGAGACGATGTATGACAGAAAACCTTAAATTTTAAACCACCAAGGACAGGAAGGACCACGAAGGAAAAACCTTTGTGATCCTTGGTGTGCTTTGTTGTTAATGCTTCTAGACCGCTGCCAGCACTCCGGCATCCATGTTCTCGATGATGTGGTCGCCGAACTCGCTGGTCTTGACCTTGGTTGCGCCGTCCATGAGCCGCTCGAAGTCGTAGGTGACCTTCTTCTGCTCGATGGTGCGCTCCAGTCCGCGTTCGATCAGGTCGGCGGCTTCGTTCCAGCCCATGAAGCGGAACATCATCACGCCAGAGAGAATCACCGAACCCGGATTGATAACGTCTTTATCGGCGTACTTCGGAGCCGTGCCGTGTGTGGCCTCAAAGCAGGCAAAGCCATCTCCGATGTTGGCGCCGGGCGCGATGCCCAAGCCTCCGACCTGCGCAGCACAAGCGTCGGAAATGTAATCGCCGTTCAAGTTGGGCGTGGCCAGCACTGCGTATTCGTCGGCGCGGGTGACCACCTGCTGGAAGATCGAATCAGCGATGCGGTCGTTGACCATGAGTTTCTTCTTCCAGGCTCCCTTGCCGTGGGTGGCGTATATCTTTTCCAGCACGTCTTTCACTTCCGCGTAGACGCCTTTGCGGAAATCTTCGGTCGCGAACTCCAGGCCGGGTTCGACCAGGTTGGCGTTCTCTTCGATCGAGATGTTGGGATTGCGATCTTTGTTGTCGACAATCCAGCTCTCGCGCTCGGTGATGACCTTGTCGCGGAATTCTTCGGTCGCCAGTTCGTATCCCCACTTGCGGAACGCGCCTTCAGTGAACTTCTGGATGTTGCCCTTATGCACCAGCGTCACGCTCTTCTTGCCGTTCTCGAGAGCGAACTTGATCGCCATGCGGACCAGGCGCTTCGTGCCCGTGACCGAGATCGGCTTGATGCCGACGCCGGAGTCGAGGCGCACCTGCTTCTTTCCGCTCTTCAGCATGTCCTCATTGAGGAACTTGATCAGTTTGGCGGCTTCGGGAGTTCCCTCCTCCCATTCGATGCCGGCATATACGTCTTCGGTGTTCTCGCGATAAATCCAGATATCCATGCGCTCGGGATGCTTCACCGGCGATGGGGTGCCTTTGTAATATTTCACGGGACGCACGCAGGCATAGAGGTCGAGCAACTGGCGCAGCGCCACGTTCAGGGAGCGAATGCCTCCACCCACGGGCGTGGTCAGCGGGCCCTTGATGGCGACTCGAAATTCGCGAAGGGCATTGACCGAGTCATCCGGAAGCCATGAGTTGAACTTAGCCATCGCCTTCTCTCCGGCGAAAACTTCGTACCAGGCTACGCGACGCTTGCCTTTGTAGGCCTTTTCGACTGCGGCGTCGAACACCCGAACCGATGCTTTCCAAATGTCGCGTCCCGTACCGTCGCCCTCAATGAAAGGAATGATCGGGTTATCTGGGATCTGGTACTGCCCGTTGCTGTAATTGATGCGGGCGCCGTTTTTGGGCACGGGCACGCCGTTATATGAGTCCGCCATCCTGCACCTCCGAATCGATTGGGAAACCGCACAATTATAAAGGGTTGGGACGAACATCTGGAAATGACGCAGATCACAGGAGCTTGTGACGCGCTGCCGGAGTCATCGTCAATGCCCGGCAATTCGGGGAAAGGCCTTACAATCGAAACCATGCGCCGTACCGGAGTGGGGCGTTTCTATCCATCATGTCTTGGTTTTTCGGTGATCCTAATAGCGTTAACCTGCTTGCTGCCGCGAGCAGGCGCGCAAGAGCCGGCTTCCGTTTCTCCGGCGACCCCGCCCCATACTCCCAAGGCGGAGGCTCCCCCCCACCGTTTTTGGGACCGCACCAACATCCTGCTGTTTTCCGGCGTCGCCGTGTTTCGCGGTTTAGACTATGCCTCGACGCGGAATTTTATGGCGCGTGGGCGTGAGGAGATACTGCTTCCCGACGATGTAGTCGATAATTCCGCCGGATTCGCCAGCCTGGAAGCAGCGGCCACCGCGACCTCAGTGGGACTTTCCTATTGGATGCACCGTACCAACCATCACAAGATTGAACGCTGGATTTCGATCGTCCACATCAGCGTAACCGCCTTTGGAGACGCGCGTAACTACGCTTTGGAATCGAAGCATCATTAGCTTTCAGCGGTGCAGTAATCGTGCGAAGACTTCGCGCACCTGCTGATAGGTCCGTTGCAGTTCCGTCTCCAGCCCTTCCGCAAACTTCCGGCGCAAAATCGCAGACGTCGTAGTTTCCACGATCGCTAACGACTGCGGGCTGGTGGGTAGGCCCTTGCCCGTCCGGCCTGTGACGAGCCGCAGCACATGGTCGACCGTGCGCAGCAACTCCGCAGAATGATCGAGGATCGCTGCATCAGATTTAGCCAATAGCCCTGCTCCCGCGCACCGCCACAGGCGATCGCGGAGGGACCCCTGCTTATCCTGGATGCGGCCCTGAACCAGCAGAAAACTTGAGAGGAAGTCGATGTCGTAAATCGCACCCGCGGACGTCTTCAGAGTGCTCTGGGTCTCGATCGATTCGAGTTTCTCGCGCATCTCCCACACCGCGTCAACAAAATCGGATTCGCCTGCGAAGCGGTGAAACAGCCTATTCGTAGCGGAAACCGCACGGTCCGCGAGCGGCTGCGAACCTGCCAGGTAACGAAGCTTGGTATATGCCAACGCCTCCCATGCCTGCGCCTCCTGGGCACAGTAATCCGCGAGTTGCGACGGCGTAATCAGCAACTCGCCTTCACGACCACGGGGACGCAAACGGGTGTCTACCGGGAAAACCATGCCTTCGCGAGTGTACGCGGCCAACGCCTGCATCATTCGTTCGGCTGATTTGGTCAGGGCTCGCCGGTCGGATGTTCCTTCGCAAACGAACAACAGGTCGGCATCAGAGAGAAGGTCGAATTCCCTGCTGCCCAGGCGACCGAGCGCCAGGACGGCCACTTCGGACGGAGCACCGGAGATTCCGAACGCCGCGCTGATGGCATCCTCGGCCGCGGACGTGGTCGCAGCGAGCGAGTCGTAGACCGCCCGATTTTCAATCACATCTCGGGCGCCAGCCGCGAAAACCCGATGGCGGTAATGTCTGCGCAACAAGGCCATCCTCTCGCTGTCGTCGAGCGGCGACGAAGACAAATAGGCGAACACTGGATCCCGGTCCACTCGCGTCTTGCCCAACGAGCCGTCAAATAAATAGCCGCTTCCAGCGGCGAACGACGCCTCGGGCAGCTGCGCGAGCGTGGCGATCTCCTCAGAGTGACGGATGAGGATTTGCGTCAGATATTCGCTCGTCTGGAAAAGCTTCAGAGCCAGCGGGACGGCCTCCGCGTGGCGCAGCACCGCCGAATAACGCTCAGAACTCGTCAGGGCCGCACTCAGGAAAAGAAAGAGGTTCTTGCTCCCGGTAGAACCTAATTCATGGCTGGTGGAGAGCTTGAATAACTCGGGTGAGTCGGCCGCCAGGCGGCGCAGGATGGCTTCGTTCGATTGGTCGGGAGCGGTCCAAGAAGACGCGCTTCTCAATTCGTAAGCGCTGATCTCGCGATTGTCGGACACTTGTTCCTGCTGCCTCATCACCCGGTGATAAATCTCCGCTACCGTTTCCATGCGCGCGCGAATGGAGTTCGCCAACGTCTCCGCATCGCTCTCTTCAGAGATCGCTTTCATGGAGCGTTGCAGGATCGTCAAGTCTTCGATCGTGGCAGGCAGGCGGTGGGTCTGCTGCCCCTGCCGGAGCTGCAGACGATGCTCCACGTGCCGTAAGAAAACGTAAGCGCCAGTGAGAAACTGAAATTCTTTCCCTCCGATGCGGCGCTTGTCATGCAGCTTCTGCAAGGCAAACAGAGTGCCTCCCGAACGCAGCCAGCGGTCAGCGCCGCCGTAGACGCGCTGCAGGCACTGCACCAGAAACTCGATATCGCGAATTCCTCCGGGATCGCGTTTTACATCGATCGTTTCCACCAGATGACGCGGAAGAGCTCTGCGGCGCTGCTGGCTGATGCGATCTCGCGCCTGAAGCGCAGTGGCGATGGCTGCAAGATTCGTAGCTTGCGTGTAGATATGAGCTTGCACGCCGCGGATAAATTCATGCGCCAGTTCGGCGTCTCCGGCCGTATAGCGGGCCTTGATCAGCGCTTGGCATTCCCAGTCGTGCGCCGCGGTACGGTAGTAGTTCAACGCATGGCTGAGACTGACCGCCAGTTCGCCTTGGCTTCCTTGCGGACGAAGCCGCAAGTCGATGCGGAACACTGCCCCTTCGCGAGTAACACTAGAAAGAATTTCAGTAACTTGCTGCGCGAGGCGAACGAAAGATTCACGAGCGTGAATGTCTGCGGAATCTTGATGTGAATCGGCGCGGTAAACGTAGAGAAGATCGACGTCAGAGCTGTAATTCAATTCGTTGCCGCCGAGTTTGCCGAGTGAGACGATTGCGAACGGCAGTCGTTCGGAAGCGCTCTTTTCGTTCCCGGAAGCGTAGCGAGCTCTCAATCGCTTCCCTGCTTCTGCCAAGGCCGCCTCAATGAGCGCATCTGCCAGGGCTGAGATTTCGGCTGTGGTTTCCGCGAGGGGAGCGATTCCCAGCACGTCGCGCAGCATAATACGGACGTACTCCCGTCTCTTGAACCGCGCCAGTGAAACTGAGATCTCCCCTTCCGCAGAATGGGAACGCCATTCTGCCAGGGCTTGCCGGAAATCCTCAGCTGAAAAGCTTCGATCAAGACTCTTCACTGGTTGAAACGACCCCAGCAAATCTGGATTTTGCAGCAGGGTCTCCGCCAGATAACGGCTGTATCCGAAAATCACGAGGGCGTAGTGCGCGAGCTTGTGGTGATCCTCGAGAAGTTGCACTACTTCGCGTGGAGCCTCGTCGATGAAACGCTCGAACAGCATCAGCGCCGAGTCGGGATCAGGAGCGTCGGCAAGGATTGCCGGCAGACGGGACGCTAGGCCGGACGAGATTTTGTTTGTCACTCGCGAAAGGACTTGTTGAGCGCTGAAAGTCTCACGGAATGGAATCTGGGCGGCGCCGCGGCCGCGGGGAACTCCAGGCTCTCCTGGTATTTGAGAACTGGGCAACGTAGGGTCCATTCAGCATGGTCGCGCTACCACACGCGGCACTGCTTCTCTCTGACCATCGGTTGATCGTCCATACAGTGAAACGCTTTGCCGAACTCCGGCATATTTGACACTACCCCGTTCGCGCGATATTTCGCCGGAGAGTGGGGGTCGGTCACCGCATTCATTCGCAGTTTTTCCGAGGTCTCATTGGTGCACCAACCTTGCCCGTAGCCGATGAAGAAACGTTGTTCCGGGGTAAAGCCGTCGATCGGTATCAGTTGCTGCTTTTGGATTTCATTCTGCCACGCCATGTGGGCAAGAATCAGGCCCCCCAGGTCGGCCACATCTTCTCCCAGCGTAAGCTTGCCGTTGATCTTGACGTTGTCCACAACGGTGTATTCGGAATATTGAGTTGAAATGCAGGCGGCGCGCTTTTCGAACTCTTTCGCGTCGGCAGCCGTCCACCAGTCACGCAAGTTGCCATTACCGTCGAACTGACGGCCTTCGTCGTCGAAAGCGTGGGTCAACTCGTGTCCGATGACCCCGCCGATGTCGCCGTAGTTCACGGCATCGTCCATCTTTTTATCGAAAAATGGCGGCTGCAAAATGCCGGCGGGAAAATTGATGTCGTTCATCTGCGGATTGTAATAAGCATCGACGGTAACCGGCGTGATGTCCCACTCGCCGCGATCCACGGGCTTGCCGATCTTGCCTAACTGCCGGTGGAATTGGAAACTGACCGAGCGCTGGACATTCCCCAGCAGGTCGGTGGGGCTGACTTCAACCGAACTGTAATCGCGCCAATGGTCCGGATATCCAATCTTGTTACGAATCAGATGCAACTTCTCCAGCGCAGCCTGCTTGGTGGCATCCGACATCCAGGGCAACTGGTGGATATCCTGCTGCATGGCCGCTTCAATCTCTTCGACCATCTTCAAGGTGCGCTGCTTGTCCTCGGGACTGAAGGTCTTTTCGACGTAGGCCTGACTCAACGCCTCGCCGAGATCGCGATCGACAAATCGCACACATCGCTTCCACCGTGGTTGCAAGGCTTGCTGTCCGGAAAGGGTAACGCCGAAGAACGAAAAGTCCTCCTCCACGAAAGCATCCGCCAGATAGCGTGCATTGGCGTGGACCAGGTGCCAGCGAAGATAGGACTTCCAACTCTCCAGCGGTTCGGTGTTGAGTTCAGTTTCAAGGGCCTTGAAAAATCCGGGAACGACGACGTTCAACGACTGCGCGTCCGCAAGCCCGACTCCGGAGAGGTACACCTTCCAACTGAAAGATGGCGTCAGCGCTTGCAATTCGGCACGACTCATCATGTGATAAAGCGCCGAGGGATCGCGCCTCTGGACGCGTGTGAGCGACGCTTTCGCTAAGGCGGTTTCGATGAACAGTGCAGCTGTGGCGTTTTCTGCCGCCGCTATCGGCTTGTCACCAAGCAGAACAAACATCTTCTGCATGTGTTCGAGATATTTCTGACGAAGGTCTTTGGACTTCTGGTCGGCTTTCAAATAGTAATCGCGGTCGGGCAGGCCGAGCCCTCCCTGGTCCGCTTCAGGAAGATACTGCGACGAGTCTTTGTAGTCCTGGTCGGCAGTGAAGGAAAAAACTGTCGAGGTCGGCAGCACCGTGTAAACATCCCGAGAGTGAAAGCTGGCGAGATAGGCAGCAATTTCACGGACGGATTTTATCTTGGCGATGCGTTCCAGATCCGGCCGAAGGGGCTTTACCCCCGCATTTTCCACCGCCGTTTCGTCCATGCAGGCAGCGTAATAATCTCCAATTTTCTGATCAGTCGCACCGCGTTTTGGACCCGCCTTGGCGTCATTCTCAAGAATTTCACGCAGCAGAGTGCGGTTCTCATCCTGCAGTTTGGTGGCTACGCTCCAACGGGTCTGGTCGCCGGGGATGGGGTTGTTCTTCATCCAACCCCCGCAAGAGAATTGATAGAAGTCGACGCAGGGATCGGCGGTGCGGTCGAGCGCTGCGGGATCCAAACCGGGTGTATAGGGGACGCTTTGTCCCCACAGATGTACCACCAAGAAAAAGCAGCCGACGAAAACGAAACCTAATGAACGTGCCAATCCCCGAGTCATCAATACCTCCGCTGTCCAAAATACTTTCTCACACCGATTGCGTTATAGCGGCCCCAGGGTCCGTTCGGTCCCAGGTCGGCAGTCCCGAGGTATTGATCGCGGGCTCCGAAACGCTGGAACAGGAAGTGTTGCGTGACACGCAATTCGAAGCCGCGCCCCAGGTAAATGCCCGCACCCCAGGAGCGCTCCCAACCGATCCCGGCGGGAGACCACGTGTAAAACGCCTGCGGCACGTTCTTGCCGAAAAGGAAGCGCGGTTCTCCAAACAGGAAGAAGCGGCTCAAGGCTGTGCTCCCAAAAGGGCGTACTTCTATATAGCCCGACAGCATGTAGCGGGCAAAGGCGTTGCAGGGAGCATTGGCGCCGCCGAAATCCTTGGCGTTAGCTGCGCAAATGTTGGGATCGATCTCGTTGTGTGGTGGAGCGAGATCCACTTGCCCGTAGCCCCAGAACGTGTCGCTAGGAAGAAAAAACCGATCTTTGCTGCCGAACGGCCGTGATGTCGCTGGTGCAGGTTTTGAACTGGGCGCCGCGTCCTGCGCTAGCGCCACACCACACAGACAAATCACGATCCACAAGGTGCGCTTCATGGGGCCTCCCGCCAGAGCTTCTTGTTCCCTCCCCAAGCGTTTCGCATTTTTCTCGCAGGGATCAGCGTTGCCGCGACGCGCGAGCGATGCCCAAGCCTGTGGTGGAGAACGGCGGACATTGTACTCCCTGCTCTCCCGCATGCAGGCAGACAATCAGGGAAATGCCCGATTGCGGGTTTGGCCCTGTGTCAGATATGCTGCCAAAGCTACCGTTTGCTCTATCTACTGTTGGCTCGTCAAGGAGACTCTGTGCGAATTTCGGGACCTTTTAGGGCTAGGTGTGTCTTAGCGCTCGTATTGATCTTGTTGGCAACGACAATGCTGTTGGCGGATGCCGAGATTTACACCTTCGGTCTGGTACGGATCGACGGCAAGCCCACGCCCCTCGCGTTCTATCAAGGCAAGGTGATGCTTATTGTCAACGTGGCCAGCCAGTGCGGTTACACTCCCCAATATGCCGGACTGGAAGCGCTCTACGAGAAATACAAAGATAAAGGCTTGATCGTGCTGGGTTTCCCCGCGAACAATTTTGGAGGTCAAGAGCCCGGAACCGACGAGCAAATCAAGACCTTCTGCAGCCGCAAATACAATGTGACCTTCCCCATGTATTCCAAGATTTCAGTGAAAGGGGCAGATCAGGCACCCCTCTACAAGTTCCTCGTAAAAGAAGACCCCAGCCATACTGGCGAAATTAAGTGGAACTTCACTAAATTTCTGGTCGATCGCAACGGCACGGTTGTGCAGCGCTTCGAACCGGCAGTGACGCCCGAAGATCCCCAGATGGTTTCGGCAATCGAGAAACTCCTGCAGGAAAAAGCCATCCAGTGAAAAGAATGAGTATCCGCAGGGGCGGACCACGTCCGTCCCCGCACTTCTTTCTAGATGTCGTAATAGAGAGCGAATTCGAAAGGATGCGGCCGCAGGCGAATCGCGTCCACTTCTTTGCTTCGCTTGTATTCGATGTAGGTCAGCAGCAATTCCTCGGTGAATACGTCCCCTTTTAGAAGGAACGCGTGGTCCCTCGCCAACGCATCGAGCGCGTCTTCCAACGATCCCGGCATCGCGGGAACCTTGGCTAGCTCCTCTGGCCCGAGATCGTAAATGTCTTTATCCAGCGGCTGGCCAGGATCAATCTGGTTTTCGATTCCGTCAAGTCCCGCCATCATCATTGCGGCAAAAGCCAGGTACGGATTACAACTTGGATCCGGAGGGCGGAACTCCACGCGTTTGGCTTTAGGCGAGGCCGAGTACATCGGAATACGGCATGCCGCCGAGCGATTGCGCCGCGAGTAAGCCAGGTTCACCGGCGCTTCGAAACCGGGTACGAGCCGTTTGTAGGAATTGGTGGTGGGAGCAATCAGCGCTGACAGCGCGGGGCCGTGCTTGATCAATCCTCCGATGTACCACAGAGCCATTTGCGACATGCCGGCATAGCCGTCTCCGGCAAAGAGCGGATTCCCGCTCTTCCACAGCGATTGGTGAGTGTGCATGCCGCTACCGTTATCCTGGAAGATAGGCTTAGGCATGAAAGTGACTGTCTTTCCATACTGATTGGCAACATTCTTCACAATGTACTTGTAGAGCATCATATGATCGGCCGAGCGCACCAGCGAATCGAATTTGAGATCGATTTCAGTCTGGCCACCGGTGGCGACCTCGTGGTGATGGCACTCGACTTCCATGCCGCAATCTTGCATGGTCATAACCATCTCGGTGCGCAAGTCCTGGTAGTGGTCGGTGGGAGGCACCGGGAAATAGCCTTCCTTGAAGCGAGGCCGGTACCCGAGATTGTGCTCCTTGCGGCCGGAATTCCAGCGGCCTTCTTCTGCATCGATGAAATAAAAGCCGTGCTGCTCGCGTTGGTCGAAGCGAACGTTATCAAAAATGAAGAACTCGGCTTCGGCTCCGAAATATGCGGTGTCGGCAAGATCGGTCGATGCCAGATACAGTTCCGCCTTGCGTGCGATGTAACGTGGATCGCGATCATAGCGCTGCTTCGTAACCGGGTCGATGACATCGGCGACCATAACCATGGTAGGGACTTCGGTAAAGGGATCGAGCACGTGGGTGCCGGCGTCAGGAATCAGCAACATGTCGCTCTCGTGGATGGCCGCCCAGCCGCGAATGGAGGAACCGTCCATGCCGAAGCCATCTTCAAAGGATGCTTCGCTCAATTGGTCAATGGGATAAGAAACGTGATGCCAGAGTCCGGGAAGATCAGTGAAACGCAGATCGAGCATCTTCACTTCGTTCTTCTTCACGAACTCCAGCACCGCTTTGGCGTCTGCCTTGGCTTCCGGCATGAATCTCTCCTTCTAGTCTATGAATTCTCGGGATAATGGCGACGCGTCCGAGGGATCGCATGGAGCGCGTCCCGCAGTGCGCAGCGCGATTGGTGGGAATGCTTCGGGGGGTCCGATCACGCTTAAGCAAAAACTTCAGCAGGACATTTGAATGTAGGGGTTGAAGCAGCAGCGGGGAAATTGATTGTTTTTATGGCCGTGATAATCGGCCATTTATGCTCCGGCAAGCCTAAATGTTTCATCAGCTTATGCGGTGCAAAAGCGATTCTGGGGCGCACCGACGCCAAGGAGTTCCCGAAGCGTAGAGAATGGGTAAGATAGTTGTTCGGATTCGACTGGCCAGCACTGATATGGCGTTATCGTATTTCTTGTTTATCGTCTTCGTCGCGACCTTGATTCGCTCCACCTTCGGCTTCGGGGAGGCCCTCATCGCCGTGCCTCTGCTCGCACTTTTTATCCCCATCACCATCGCCACCCCGCTGGCATGCCTGCTGTCAGTAACCGTCGGCGGGATCGTGGTGCTCCAAGACTGGCACAAAATTCATGTCCGAAGCGCGGGTTGGCTGATCGGAGCGACGGTCTTCGGCATCCCGATCGGATTGCTCCTGCTCACCAGCAATCATCCCGGCTCAATCAAGATCATCCTGGCGCTGACCATCATCGGCTTTTCGATCTACTCTCTCGCCGGATCGAAGCGCATCATCCTGCATCAGGACCATTCCGGAATACTTCTTTTGTGCGGCTTCGCCGCCGGCATTTTAGGAGGCGCCTACGGAATGAATGGGCCTCCGCTCGCCGTGTACGGCGCCATGCGGCAGTGGAGCGCGCAACACTTCCGCGCGACGCTGCAGGCGTACTTCCTGCCGGCAAGCATGATCGGCCTCGCAGGGTACTGGTTCACGGGCCTGTGGATTCCTACAGTGACGCGCTACTACCTTTTCTCGCTTCCAGTGGTGGTGCCTGCAATATTTCTCGGACGGATTCTTAATCGCCGGATGGCAGGGGATCGGTTCGTGAAATACGTTTACTTCGGGCTTATGGTTGTAGGCTTGCTTCTGCTGCTGGAGGGGGTTCGTGGAACGCTATAACCTTCTGCTGACGACAATGCCTGATATTCGACGAGTCACGGTTAGCAGAGCTAAGGAGCTTCGGAGCGACGGGCAGGTTACCTACGGCCAGTTTCGAGATCTCGGGCAAACTTATTGCGTGGCGTCTGCCGCGGGAATGCGGTTCTGCCAGTGGGACCACACGAACCAGACAATGGCGACGATAATCGCGCCGCCAATGATGGCGTCGAACTGATGGAAGTACTTGCCGATCGAGCGCCAGTTCTCGCCCAGCTTCATGCCGATCCATGCCAGTCCCAGGCACCAGGGCCATGAACCGAGAAACGTGTAGAGATGAAATCGTCCGCGGGGCATGCGCGCGACTCCGGCGGGAAGGGCGATGAAGGTCCGCACCACTGGGAGCAGACGCGCGATGAAGACTGCGAGATATCCCCAACGCTGGAAGAACCTGTCGGCCCAATCCAGTTCGCGTTTGCTGAGCAGAATCCAGCGACCGTATTTCTCGACGAGCGGCCGGCCACCGAAGCGTCCGATCTCGTAAGCCACGAGCGACCCGAGGTTGCAACCGATCGCACCCGCGGTCGCGGCCCACAACAACTTCATGCTGCCTTCGTACACCAGGTATCCGGCGAAAGGCATGATGAGTTCGGAAGGCAAAGGAATGCATGCCGACTCGATCGCCATCAGCAAGGCGATGCCGCCGTAGCCGGTGACGCCGATCACCGACTTGATAAAGACAAATAAGACCGCGAGAATTTTTTCCGTCATGAAATACTTGGAAGCTTCTTCGGTAGAGACGCAGCTCAGCCGTGTCTGTCTGACGTCATCAGATTAGCACGGGAACTAGAACGAACCTTCCTGGGTGAAGGTGTAGCCCGGAAGCCCGGCTCCCGCGGCATTTTTCGTTACTTTTACGCGCACCGTGGGTGCGTCCGGAGCAGTGACTTCGGCTGGGCGTAACACGGCAAACTGCGAGAACACTTCGCTGTAGACCTTCGTGACCAGATAATCATGGCCGTCGCCATCGTTGCGCCAGACTTGCCCGAGTTGGATCGACTTTACGGCCATAATCGCCTCAGATTTCAGGGTACTGAGCAGGACAGCCTGAGTCAACGAAAGAGGCTCATTCGGGCGTTACCAAAGGGAAACCCAGGTCCGGACACCAACGACATCGAGGAAAACAGCGCTTCTGCTAACATCGATCTGCTTTTCAGGAGGACTCGCATGGCCCGCGGCGTGATGCCCCGCCAACCCGCCAAAACCGGACGTCAGGAAGGTATTAAGGCGAAAGTTCACTTGAAGAAGGCCCATCCGCAAGCTCGTGTGAAGACGGGCGCCCTCGCTCGCCCCGGTAGCAAGAAATCGTCTCCGGACAAGTCGTCGGCTCGTACCAAGGGCTACAAACCCACGTCTCCCGAGCGAGTTGGCGAGATTCTCAAGAGACTCGACCAGCAGTACCCGGATGTCACCTGCGCCTTGCACCACAAGACTGCATGGGAGCTGCTGGTGGCGACCATCCTCTCCGCCCAATCGACCGACGTAAACGTAAATCGCGTGACGCCCGAACTGTTTCGCAAGTATCCGACCGTGCAGGATTTTGCTGCCTTGAAACCGGAACAATTGGAGCCTGATGTCCGCTCTACCGGATTTTTTCGCAATAAATCCAAATCGGTGGTCGGAGCGGCGAAGAAAGTTGTGGCCGATTTCGGCGGAAAAGTTCCCGACAACATGGACGACCTATTGACTCTGCCGGGGGTCGCCCGCAAGACGGCCAATGTCGTCCTCGGCACGTGGTTTAAGAAGAACCTCGGCGTAGTCGTGGATACGCATGTGCACCGCATCTCGCGCCGGCTGGAACTGACGAAGAACAACGATCCGAAAAAGATTGAGCAGGATTTGATAAAGATCATTCCGCAAGAGAAATGGACGCTGTTCTCGCACCAGATCATCTGGCATGGACGCAAGCTCTGCATCGCCCGCTCGCCAAAATGTGCTGAATGCCCGCTGGAAAATATCTGCCACGCCGAAGACAAGACCTGGACGACGGTTGACGTACACAAGGGCGCGAGGGGATAACTGCATCTCCGCTCAGGGTGACAGAGTTGCCGCTTTGGTAGACTTCTCGCAGGTGCCTGAGGCTCCGTCATGCGCATTGTTCTTCTCTTTGCTATGGTCATGAGTATGAGTACGATTGCCCTTCCCGAGACGCTTCCCATCCCCCAAGCCATTACCGATCCCAAACAAATTACCAGCAAGCCCAGTGCGGACGTCGAGCAGAACGAACCCAGTCTCTCGATCGACCGGCTTTACATGACGCGGTCCGTGGGCAGCGCGTCCTGGTCGCCGGATGGCAAGGCCATCGTCTTCGTCTCGAACATCAGCGGCCGTAACAATCTATGGCTGGTGCCGGCTGAAGGCGGATGGCCTACGCAACTCACGGTCAGCGACCAGCGCCAGACTGCGCCGACTTGGTCTCCCGACGGCAAGTGGATCGCCTACATGTCGGATTACGACGGCGACGAGCAATGGGACATCTTCCTCGTCTCGCCGAAAAACGGCATGGTCGTGAACCTCACCAAGACGCGCGAGATTGCGGAAGAGTATCCAGCATGGTCGCCGGACGGACGTTATCTCGCATACACGGTTAAACCGAAGACGTCGTCGGTTTACGAGATCGACGTTTACGACATGCTGATGCGCGACGTGAAGCATGTCACCATAGGCACGCCCGCGGATAAGTTGAACGATCACCCGATCTGGTCACACGACGGAAAATCGATCGCCTACACCCAGGAGCAGGCGAAAGGCACAGACTCGAACATCTTCATTGCTGAAGTAAAGACCGGGCAATCGACCCTGCTGACGCCGCATGAGGGAGAAAAGATCTATCGCGCTAACGATTTCAGTCCTGATGGGAAGAATCTGCTGATCACCTCAAGTGCAGAAAATGGCTACGACAACGTGGGCTTGCTCGATGTCTCTTCCAAGAAGATTGCCTGGCTTACGCAGGACAAATGGCAGATTCATGGCGGCAATTTCTCGCCCGACGGCAAGTCGATTACGTGGACCGCCAACGTCGACGGCTACGCAAACATCTACGTTCACAACTTGCTTTCAGGAAAGACCACTTCCCTACCGCTGCCCAAGGGCGTCAACGATCTTGCGGGATCGGAATCGTCTTTCACCCGCGACGGTTCTCATCTGCTCTATCACCATAACGGCGCCACCGCTCCCAGCGATCTATGGACCTATTCGCTGGCGACCGGCAAGTCACAGCAGGTGACTCATTCTCTGATGGCGGGCGTGCCCACCGATCACATGGTCGAGCCATTCCTGGTGCACTACCCCAGTAAAGACGGCAAGTGGACGATCTCGGCTTTCGTCTACGTCCCATTCAACATGCTGCGTAGCGGGAAGAATGCGGCGATCGTCTATGTTCACGGAGGTCCCGCCTCGCAGAGCGTCGACTCGTTTAACCGCTTCGTTCAATACATGGCGAATCAGGGATACATGGTGATCGCGCCCAATTACCGCGGGTCGACGGGATACGGCAAAGACTTCCAGCAGGCCAACTTGTTCGACATGGGCGGAGGCGACCTGGAAGACGTGCTCTCCGCTGCTAATTGGATTAAGCAAACCGGCTTTCTCGATCCCAAGAAAATCATTCTGATGGGCGGAAGCTACGGCGGTTATCTCACCATGATGGGCGTCACGAAGGCCCCTGATGTCTGGGCTGCGGGCGTGCCCATCGTACCCTTCGTGAACTGGTTCACTGAACTCGAGCATGAAGATCCAGTACTACGCGAGTCGGATTTGGCGACCATGGGCGATCCGGTAAAAAACAAGGCACTTTACGAAGAGCGTTCGCCCATCAACTTCATCGACAATGTGAAGGCTCCCCTGTTCCTGCTGGCTGGGGGACACGATCCCCGCTGTCCAAAGGAAGAAACCCAGCAAGTGGTGGATTCGATCCAGAAGCGCGGCGGCACGGTGGAGCACAAGATCTACGAGAACGAGGGTCACGGCTTCGCCCGCGTCGAGAACCAGATCGACGCCTACAGCCGCGCCGCCAGCTTCTTGAAGGCGCACGTTCCCCCGGCCGACTGCGGCTGCACTCTCACAGAATAGCGGGTTCCAAATCGGACCTCATGGTCCATTAGTGCGTGGTTGCGGTTTGCCGCGCATCGGCCAGCCTGTTACCATTTTCTGTTTGCTCCTTCGGCCCAAAGATTTCTGTAAGGCTTTCATCCTCTGCTCGGAGGCAACATGGCAATCAAAGTAGGAATTAACGGTTTCGGACGCATCGGACGCAACGTTCTGCGCACCGCGCTCAGCGATCCCAATCTCGAATTCGTCGCAGTCAATGATTTAACCGACCCCAAGACCCTCGCTCACCTGCTCAAGTACGACTCGATTCTCGGAAACCTGCCCCACAAGATCACTGCCGGCCCCGACAGCATTTCAGTCGACAGCAAGACCATCAAGGTATTCGCCGAGAAAGATCCCGCCAAGCTGCCATGGGAATCTGTGGGCGCGCAAGTGGTTCTCGAATCCACTGGACGCTTCACCGATGCCAACGAAGCCAAGAAGCATATGCGCGGCACGGTGAAGAAGGTCATCATCTCAGCCCCGGCGAAGAACGAAGACATCACGCTGGTGCTGGGCGTGAACCATGATAAGTACGATCCGGCGAAGCATCACATCATTTCCAATGCTTCCTGCACTACGAACTGCCTGGCGCCGATCGCGAAAGTCATCCAGGACAACTTCAAGATCGTCAGCGGCACCATGACGACGATCCACTCCTACACCAACGATCAGGTCATTCTCGACTTCCCGCACAAGGATCTGCGGCGCGCGCGTGCAGCCGCGCTGTCGATGATTCCCACCTCTACCGGAGCAGCGAAAGCGCTGAAACTGGTCATCCCGGAACTGGCGGGCAAACTCGATGGCTTCGCCATGCGCGTGCCCACGCCGAACGTCTCGGTGGTCGATCTAGTGGCATTCGTCGAGAAAAAGACGACGAAAGAAGAAGTGAACGCCGCCCTGAAGAAGGCTTCCGAGTCCGGTCCGCTGAAGGGGTATCTCGCGTTCGAAGAAGAAGAACTGGTCTCGGCTGACTTCAAGGGCAATCCGTATTCTTCGATTGTCGACGCGCTCATGACCCTGGTGGTCGGCGGTAATTGCGTCAAGGTGATCTCCTGGTACGACAACGAGTGGGGATACTCCTGCCGCGTACGCGACCTGATCAATTACCTGGGCAGCAAAGGGCTCTAGAAAAATAGCGCCGGCAACCCGCCGGAGTCAGGTTGGGAGGGCGTCCCCGCCCTCCCAGGATATTCACGAGGACAACCAGCATGTCCAAGCTCTCCATTCGCGATCTTTCCATCAACGACCGCCGCATCTTTATGCGCGTGGATTTCAATGTCCCTCTCGAAGACGGGCGGGTGATGGACGATACCCGCATCAAAGAGACTCTGCCCACCATTGAGTACGCCCTTCGTCACGGGGCACGCCTGATTCTGGCGTCGCACCTCGGACGTCCCAAGGGCAAACCGAATCCCAAGATGAGCCTGAAGCCGGTGGCCGAACGGCTGCGCATGCTGCTCGATCGCGAATTGGCGCGCGGCGAGAATGTCGGATTCTGCCCTGACTGCGTTGGTCTCGAAGCTGAAGAGATGGCGGGCAAACTGGAAAAAGGCCAGACCCTGCTGCTCGAGAACCTGCGCTTTCATGCAGAAGAAGAAGCGAACGACGAGAAGTTCTCGAAACAGCTCGCTTCCCTCGCCGAGTATTACGTCAACGATGCGTTCGGTACGGCACACCGCGCCCATGCTTCCACCGTCGGCATCACCAAGTTCGTGCAGAAATCCGCCGCTGGTCTGCTGATGGAAAAAGAACTCGAATATCTGGGCAAGGCAATGCAGCATCCCGAACAGCCGTTCATCGCCATCCTTGGAGGAGCAAAAGTAAGCGACAAGATCGGTGTCATCCAGAACCTGATGAACAAAGTCGATGCCCTGATCGTTGGCGGCGGCATGGCTTATACGTTCCTCAAAGCGCACGGCGAGCAGGTGGGCAAATCCCTGGTTGAGGAAGACAAGATCGAACTCGCTCGCCAGATTTTGCAGGAAGCTAAAACGCGCAAGCTGAAATTCCTGCTGCCCGTCGATCACGTGGTGGCAGAAAAGATCGACGTCAACGCGATCACCCACATCATTAACAGCGGACACCCGATCCCCGCGAACTCCATGGCACTCGACATTGGCCCGAAAACCATCGAAATCTTCACCGAAGAGATTTCCCGGGCACGCACCATTGTGTGGAACGGTCCCATGGGCGTGTTCGAAGTTTCCCCTTTCTCCAAGGGCACCTTCAAAGTCGCTCACGCCATTGCCGACAATCCCGGTGCGCTCTCCATCGTCGGCGGCGGAGATTCGGTCTCCGCGGTTCACGCTGCCGGAGTCGCCGACCATATTACTCACATCTCAACCGGTGGCGGAGCGTCGCTCGAATTCCTGGAAGGCAAGAAACTTCCCGGCGTCGAGGCCCTGAGCGACAAGCGGTAAAGAGTTTTTCGAAAGGATGTCATGTCCCGCAAAAAATTGATTGCCGCGAATTGGAAGATGTACAAGACCCCCGATCAGACTCGTGAGTTCTTCCGCGATTTCCTGCCGCTGGTCAAAGATCACACGCGCGATGAAATTACCGTGTGCCCGCCGTTTATCGACCTGCCTGCGGCCGTGGAAGCGGCGCACGGATCTAGCGTCTCGATCGGCGCGCAGGACATGTATTGGGAAAAGAACGGCGCTTACACGGGAGAGATTTGTCCCGACATGCTGCTGGCCGTGGGCTGCACCCATGTCATCCTCGGACACTCCGAACGCCGCCAGTACTTCGGCGAGACCGACGACATCGTGAATCAAAAGCTGAAAGCCGCGCTGGAAGCGGGACTCACTCCGATCGTCTGCGTCGGGGAAGTACTCGAGGAACGTGAAGCGGGACTTACCGAAGATGTTTTGCGCCGCCAGTGCCTGCGGGCCTTCCATGCGATCTCTGGCAAGAAGGCTGCCAAGCTCGTGGTCGCTTACGAACCAGTCTGGGCGATTGGAACCGGCAAAACCGCGACCCCGCAAATGGCAGCGGACGCTCACATCCTCATCCGCGGCGAGGCTGCCAAAGCCTTTGGCGACGAGTTCGCTCAAGGGCTGCGCATTCTTTACGGAGGGTCGGTCAAGCCCGAGAACGCTAAGACTCTGATGTCGGAAGAGGAAATCGATGGCGCACTGGTCGGCGGAGCCAGCCTCGATCCCAAGTCTTTTTCCGCCATCGTGAAGTACTAAACACAGGGCGGAAACGACCCTCAGCTTCATGTATATCGTTTATACATAACATATTAAATAACTTACACTCCACTACCTTGCTCGGCAATTCCGGGCAAAATCCCTTTTATAGCCCGCCTACAATATTTCTCTCGCTGGTTCGTCTACACGATAGATGGACGAGGCGCTCAGAAAACAGTGGCCGATGGTAGAGCAAGACCAACGCATCTCTGACGCGGTCTCGCGCGAGCAGTCGCGGCTGCGTAACTTTATTCGGAGGCGCGTGCCCGACCCCGGCGATGCCGAAGACATCCTTCAGGACGTTTTCTACGAACTGGTGGAAGCCTACCGGATGATGAAGCCTGTGGAGCAGGTCACGGCCTGGTTGTTCCGGGTGGCTCGCAATCGCATCATCGACCTGTTTCGCACCAGGAACCGCGAAGCATCACGCAACCAACCCGAGCGATTCGCTGCAGACGGAGAGGTGCTTCTGCTTGAAGAACTGCTTCCCTCCCCAGAGGAAGGACCGGACGCTGCCTATGCGCGCAACATTCTGCTGGACGAGTTGGACCATGCGCTGGATGAACTGCCGCCGGAGCAACGGGAAGTGTTCGTTGCCCATGAACTCATGGGCTACAGCTTCAAAGAACTGTCGGCGCAAACCGGAGTCAGCGTGAACACTCTGCTGTCGCGCAAGCACTATGCCGTACTGCACCTGCGCGAACGTTTGCAGGCCATTTACGACGAATTTAGGAAACGATAGGACACAATCATGAGACGAAACTGGTTTTTACGAGGACTAAAATTCGCGCTTTTCGCCATACTATTTCTGGCGGTCTTTACCTATGTAGTCATGAGTCTTTGGAACTGGCTCACCCCGGCTCTGTTCGGTTGGCATGTCATCACCTACTGGCAAGCCATGGGACTTCTGGTTCTCAGCAAGATCCTTTTCGGCGGATTCCGTGGCCGCTCGCATGGCAACTGGCGTTGGCGTCACCGGATGATGGAGCGCTGGGAACAGATGACACCCGAGGAGCGTGAGAAATTTCGCCATACCATGCGCGCGGGATGCGGCCCCTTTGGCGCTTCTACAGCCGAGCCAAAATCATAAGGAGAAGTAATCGTGTTGAACGTGACCATCGAAGAGTCGGAGAAGAACATCATCCTGCGCTGCGCCGGCCAAATTGTTCGCGGTGATGAGACTGCGCTCTTATGCGCGGCTATCGGACAGGCTGACCGAAATATCGTCGTCGATCTCAGCCAGGTGGATGCGATCGACGCCGCCGGAGTGGGAGCCTTGGTTGCCCTCCAGGCCGCCGGCATCTATCTGCGAATGTTGAACCCTGGAAAGGCAGTTCGAGAGGTTCTGAGGATTACAAAACTGGACTCCGTCTTCGAGATCTTCACCTCGTCGGCGGCGAGCGAAGAGCGGTCCGGGCCAGTTCTTTTGCCCGCTATCGCCACCTGAAGATCGTAGGCGAGCAATAACCGCCAGGTTCCCGAGTCTGCGCTTAGGGCAGCAATCCGTAAATATCCAACTCGTTCGCTGTGGGCACAAATACCTCGCCGCCAGCAATCGTTGGTACGGTGAATTTCAACGCCAGTCCTGCGGTATCGCGGCTACCTGCCTGCGAGCTGTTGTACAGCTCCGTGGCGACGTTGGTCGCGTCGTAAGCATGCAAAACCGAGGGACCGCCGTTGCCATAGTTCGAGTTCTCAATCTCCCAGATGATCCCATTCGTGGTCCCGTTCGACGAGAGCGAAGACGTCGCCCCATGCATCGAATAGACCGGGCTCCCCATCGAGACCGATTGCATCGAAAGCATTCCGTTAGTCCAACTGAACGCCCGCAGCACGTCAGATTCACAGTGATAATAAACAAGGCCGTTCCAGTAAACCGGAGTTGAGAAGATGTTGTCGAACTGCTGCACTCCGGTCTGCACCGTCTCGATCACATTGTTCACGGTCGGATTGAACGAACCCAGGTTGTCGCGATTGACGACGAAAATTCTGCCGTCTTTGCCTCCGCCGATAACCTCATGCGGCGTGCTCGACGCGTTGTCCGGCATAAGAATGGCCGAACCGCTGCCCAGATCGGCGTCGTTAGCCCGCAGGAACGCTTCGTTGTCGGGCTGAAAGAAATCCGCGACCGTCAAATTCGATGGCAAAAGCCGCAGGAACGCGTCGTTGTATCCACTCGCCGGATCGTTCTGGTCCACTCCGGTAATCAGGAACACGTCGCCGGTTTGGTCGTTGATCGCGGGCGCGCCACCACCACCCCACAAGCCGCCGCCCGCACCGTTCGGGGTGTCATTGAAAATAGCCGTCTGCTTGAGCGTGGTCTTGTCGTAGGCCAGCAACCAGCCGTGATTGCAATGGCCAAATCCCAGATAGATAGAGTTGGTGGCCGGATTGAGCGCGAGACTTGTGCGCTGGTAGCACGCCCCTTCGAGACTGATCGATCCGCCAACGCTGTCCCATCCCGTACCCGGCACCGAACCGGTGACGACGACCGGACCGCCGAACTTTTCCTTGCCAGTCGTCACATCCAGCGCGTGTAGAGTGAATGGCCCGCTAGTTGTCTCCGCCAGCACGTACATAGTTCCCGTGGTGATATCGATCACGGGAGTGCTGGTGATGCCGAGTTGCGGCGAGACGCCCTCCTGATCATTCTTTGGGACGGGCACACCCAAATTCACGCTCCACAACGGCGTGCTCTGCGAGCCATTCGCGTCGAAGGCAAACACGCTATTGGCTTCGGTCGCGACGAAGACGACGTTGTGTTTCACCCCGCCGATGCTGAGTTGTGGCAGGTATAAAGGCTGGACGTAGAGCTGGCCGTCGACGGTATAAGTGAACAGCTTCCCGAACGTGCCCGAATTCACATTCAAGGGCGTCAGCGTTGTTTCCGACGTGAACGCTCCGTCGCGCGCATCGTCGTTGTGATAGGTCAGTACCGCGCCGGGACTGCTGTTAATCACCGTGATCGCGCTCTTCGCGACGACGGTCGGATTCGAAGTCAGGCTCGCGGCGATGACATGGGCGCCCGTCGCGAACGGTGCCGTGTAAAGGCCACTTTGCGTAATCGTTCCTACTTGCGCGCTGCCTCCCGTCGCGCCATCGACCGACCAATTCACGCTACTCGTTGATCCCTGTGCCATGGCGGTGAATTGCAACGTAGCACTGGGAAGAACAGTTGCGGACGTCGGCGCAATGGTGAGTCCGTTTACCGTGATCGCCGCACTAGCGCTCAATGTGGCGTCGATCACACTGGTCGCCGTAATCGTATGCGATCCGGGCTGCGCAGGCGCCGTATAAAGACCTGCGGTCGTTACCGTTCCGGCGGTCGCATCTCCGCCATTGGTTCCGTCGACCGACCAGGTCACACCGGCATTACTGACTCCCTGGAGCATCGCGCTGAATTGCTGCGTAGCTCCTTCGGCGAGCTGCACTGACGGGGGAGTGACGGAAGCAGTTCCCTGAACAGTAATTTGGGCGCTCGCACTCTTCGTCGTATTCACAACACAGGTTGCCGTGACCGTGTGATTTCCTTCCAGAGCGGGAGATGTATAAAGCCCCGAGGCGCTTATCGTACCCGCTGTTGAGTTGCCGCCGGTCAGGCCGTCGACCGACCAAGTAACCGCAGTGTTGCCAGTGCCGGTCACCATCGCCGTGAATTGTTTCGTAGTTCCGACGGCCATGCTCGCCGAAAGCGGACTGAGCACCACTGCCAGTTGATTGGGAGGTTGGGGTGTTTGAGAGGAACTTCCTCCGCCGCATCCGACGAACGTCAATGCCAGGGCCAGAGGTAAGTAACGAAGCAGCCTAAAGTCGGGGTCGCTCATATGTGGCGGAGATTTCAGATGGCATGGTCTAACTTGCGGTTGCCCGTACAATCAGCATCCAGAGCGGCTTTCCGGCGATCGGTCCTCGCCCGAGGCTAACAAAAATGCCGGCGCCGCGATGGCAAGAGCATCGCGAAAACCGGCATTTCCGCCTCTTGGCAGTGAAGGCGAATCGCGCTTATTTGCTCATTTTGCCTTCCGCCTTGCACGTCTTTGAAATGTGCTTCAACTGCGTGACCTGCAGAACCGATTCAGACTGGCCGCTGGCCGTCGCTGAATCCGAGCCGCTGCCCGAAGTTCCAGTAATCATGACTTCGTGCCCCACATGCTCGCTGAGTTTTGCGCTGTCTCCCTGCAGTTCATACATCTTGCCGGCGGTGTCGGTCAAAGTGAATCCGCTGGCCGATTTCTGCAGACAGCCTTCGACTTTCATTTGCGAGGATTCGCCCTTACCCATTTGGCCTTTACCCATGCTGCCCTCTTGCGCCACGAGCCATCCGGTACAAAGTAGAAGGCTCAATACCATCACCAATTTCCTCGTCATAACAGACTCCTCTGGAACGGATTTCGTCGACCCTTAAGAGGGCAGCCGGTTGCTCGGGGTTGCCATTACTGGAGCGGCGTTATGGGCGTATTCCCTGAAACTCACGAGAATTGTCATTCGCGAACATTGCTGCAAGCTCGCGAATTGACGACTTATCAGTTACTCAGTGGCCGGAGCTGATGCCGCCTTTCCCGACTGTCTTCTTGAGCAGAAACACAATAGGAATACACAGAAAGCACACCAGCGCCATATAGCGGAAATCGTCCACGTACGCCCAAAGACGCGACTGCTGCAGCAGCTGCGCATTGACCAAGCCGTAAGCTTTTTGTAGTGCGTCGGCCGCCGAAACTCCTTGCGCCTCCAGGAAGTGGCGTAAGTTCGCAACCTGCTCCTGAAATGTAATGCTGGTCGGAGCAATGGAGTGCACCAGTTCGTTCCTGTGCAACTGCTCGTGACGCGCGACGATCGTGTTTACGACCGAGATCCCGATGCTGCCCCCGATATTGCGCATCAGGTTGTACAGCCCGCTGGCGTTGCCAATCTCCTCATTCTTCAGGCCCGCCATCGCGGTAGTCGAGAGCGGAACAAAGATGCAGCCCGATCCGAATCCGCTAATGATGATTGCCCACACGAAAGACCACTGCGAGATCCCCAGATTGACTCGCCCAAACCACAGGCTGCTGATTCCGAAAAGTGCGAATCCCACGGCGATCAACCACCGATTGTCGATCCGTGCGGTAAGCAGGCCAATGACCGGCATAGCCACAATCGCGCCCAAGCCGCGCGGACTCACGGCCACTCCAGCCGCCAGCGCGTTGTACCCCAGAAGTTCCTGATAGAGCAGCGGCAGCAGCGTCACCAATCCGTAAATCGCAGCGCCAAAGATTCCAATCAGAACGCAGCCAATCGCGAAATTGCGATTGCGGAAGACCTTCAAGTTCACCAGCGGATGATCATGGCGGAACTGGCGAATCAGAAACAGCACAAACCCGACGACCAGTAAAACGGTCGCGTAACGAATCCAGGTAGCTCCGAACCAATCGTCTTCCTGGCCCTTATCCAGAATGATCTGCAAACAACCCAGCCACAGGGCAAGCAATCCGAGTCCGATCCCATCGATCCGTCCCGGCTTGGCCTGCTTGATATACGGAGGATCTTCCACCCGCCGCATAATCATGAACACCGCCAGGATGCCGATGGGAATGTTGATATAGAAGGCCCACCGCCACGAATACGTCTCTGTGAGCCAGCCCCCGAGTGTGGGTCCCAGCACCGGCGCCACCACCACTCCCAGCGCGAAGACTGCCATGGCCAAGCCACGCTTATCGGGAGGAAAACTCTCAAGCAAGATCGCTTGCGAGAGGGGCTGGAGGGCCCCGCCTCCCGCCCCCTGAATCGTGCGGGCGATCAGGATCAGCGCCAGGCTGGTCGCCGCTCCGCACATGAACGACGAGACCGTGAAAATGATGATGCAGGTAATCAAGAAGCGCTTCCGTCCGAAGCGCAGCGAGAACCATGAACTCGCCGGCAGCACCACGGCGTTGGCCACCAGATAACTGGTCAGCACCCAGGTTGCCTGATCGTTGGTCGCGGAGAGGCTCCCCGCAATATAGGGCAGCGCCACTGACGCAATGGAAGTGTCGAGCACCTCCATGAACGTCGCCAGCATCACCGACACGGCGATGAGCCACGGATTACCTTCCCCTTGCTTTACCATGCCTTATCGCTCGCAGAAGATGAAGATGACTTGGCCCCTCACAGGTCGAACAGCCGATAGACACGCGACGGTGTCTGCGCCTGCAGAAGGGTGATCGCGACATTATGCACTGGAATGCCCGCCGTCGTCTTCCCCTCGGCAGTGCCACGATGGGCGTGGCCATGCACCACAAAATCGGCGCCATGACGGTCGATGACTTCCGCTAAACGCGAGGTACCGAGGAAAGGAAATATTTCGGGGGACTCCCCAACCACTGTGGCCGCGATGGGTGAATAATGCAGCACCACGACGCGCTTGGGAGTGCGCAATTGCGACATCGCCCGTTCAAGTTTTAAAGACTCATCAATCGATGATTGTACGAATGCCTTCACTTCGCGTTCGCCGAAGGCTGTGAGCATCCCGCGTCCGAAACCGCCAACGAAGCCCTTGGTGCCGGCAAAGCCCACTCCGCCGCGCTCGTAGGCGGTGCCGTCAAGCACTTTGATTCCCGCATCCACCATCAACTTCTGCAGCTCTGCCTCGTGGCCGGTCTCATAGTCATGGTTCCCGAGTACCGAAACGGTGGGCAGGCGAAAGCGCACCAGCGCATTCAGCAGCGCTTCCATTTCTTCCGGACGCCCGTAGTTGGTAAGATCCCCCGCGAGAATCAAGAGGTCTGCTTCGTCGCGCACTCTGGCAAACTGATCCTGAATCACGGCATAACTCTGCGGCGAGAAATGTAGGTCGGCGGTTGCGGCGATTCGCATGCTTTACCCTTCCGGTGGCTCGAACTCTTGAAAGACCTGAAGGGGCTGCCCTTTTCGAGCAGCTTTCAAGAGACGCTCGCGATGTTCGGAAAGTATGTCATCCATTCCCCATTCCTTTACATCGATCGCGAACATCTTTTCGTCGATCAGGCTGCCCCGAAACCGGGCATCGTGGTCGGGCTTGGTTATCAATTCCATATATCGGGTGAGCAGATCACTCCATAGCGAAAAGGGAACGTAATCGGTGTGCGCGGGATAAACGTAGCGGAACAGGATCAAAGCTAACAGCAGAATTTCCCAGTGCTCTCCTACGATCGCCCGGATTCGATCCCAATCCATCTTTCCCTGGGTGCCGTAAATGATGTGGGCGATATCGGCGCCGTCGAAGCGCTCGCGACGGGTGACGAACAATTTCGACGCAAGCAACTCCTCCGCTTTCAGAACCCGGGTCTCGACACCGATGATTTCCGCGGGCTGCGAACGCTCGATCCAGGAATCATCGACGGAGATGACTCCGTTGCTCATCCCCGTAATCAAGTCAACGAAGAAGTCGTCTCGCCTCGCCTTGGCTAACCACACAGGATCGCAAACTTCACAGGTGTATCCATGCTCGCGAAGAAGGCGTAGAGCCGGCTGCACCGACTCGGTGGTGAGAAAGAGGTCGAGGTCCTTGGTAAACCGCCAGATCCCCGTGTGCTGCTGCAGAGCGAACGCCCCCGAAACCGCATAGGGGATTTGCCCCGCATTCAGGAGCAGCAGCACTTCACGAAAGAGATCGCGCTGGTCCTCCGGGAAGTCAGGCGGGGTTGACGAAGTTACTGGCAGTAGGTTTGAAGTGTCTTCGGGCACCGGCGTTGGATGTCAACTGCCGACCGAACGGTTGGCACGCATTTCAAACATTCCTGCCAAACCCGGCCTCTCCCGGAAAAGCTTACCCATGATAAGATTAAGGGCGTTCCGGATGCCGGATGGCACTCCCTTTGCAGCCCCCTCGGACTAGGGACGGAACACTCCACACCGCATCGCAGGCTGTGAGATTGGCCGCTGAGGGTGCTTGTGCGGGGTTCTGAGATTGGCATGTGCGGAAGTGGTGGAACTGGCAGACACACCATCTTGAGGGGGTGGCGCCGAAAGGCGTGGGGGTTCAAATCCCCCCTTCCGCACCAAAATATTCGACTTCCCTTGGGGAATAGGACAAAGGAATAGCCGGGCCCGTCCCGGCCTCAAAAGTATGATTATCCTGATTACCATCATCCACATTATCGTCTGTTTCTTCATCATCATCGTGGTGCTGCTGCAGAGCGGCAAAAGCGGAGACATCGCTGCCGCATTTGGCGGCATGGGTAGTCAGACGGCCTTTGGCCCCCGCGGAGCCGCCAGCGCGCTCTCGAAAGCGACAACCTGGTCAGCGGTCTTTTTCATGCTCACTTCCATCACACTTTCGATCTATGCCACGCGGCGAAACGGTCCCAATTCGGTTCTTCAAGGTATCAAGGCGGCTCCCGTGAAGACGCAACCAGCAGCCCCGGCAACGCCTCCGCCAGCCCCGCAACATAAATAGTCGTTGGTCGTTCGTCCCTGGTCGTTGGCGGCAGCGTTTTGACCAGCGGCGAACGACCAAAGACGAACGACTACTCATGATCCACGAAATCTTCCCCGTCGGACCTCTGCAGTGCAACTGCTCGATCATCGGCGATGAGACCAGCCGCGAGGCCATGGTCATCGACCCCGGCGACAACATCGAAGAAGTTCTTGCCCTCATCGCCAAGCACAATCTGCAAGTCAAACAGATCGTGATCACCCATGCCCACATTGACCACGTGGGCGGGGCAATGAAGCTGCGCGCCGCCACTGGAGCGCCGATTCTGCTGAACCAGAATGACTACGCACTGCTGAAGATGCTCGATACGCAAGCCGCATGGGTGGGAATGAAATCGCCCGGAAAGGTCGAAATCGACCAGAGCGTCGAACAGGCCGACACCGTGCGCGCGGGATCCATTGCCGCCAACGTCCTGCATACGCCCGGACACACGGAAGGCAGCGTTTGCCTCTACTTCCCTGCCGAGAAAACCCTGGTTGCTGGAGACACCCTGTTTGCCGGCAGCATCGGCCGCACTGATTTGCCTGGCGGATCGTTCGAAAAGATCCTGCAGTCGCTGCACGGAACCGTGATGGCGTTGCCGGATGACACGGTGGTGGTTCCGGGGCATGGTCCATTAACCACCATTGGCGAGGAACGAGAGAGTAATCCGTTCCTGGTGAAACGCTAAGTTAATCCACTCTAGCCCCATGATGACGTCATCCCGAACGCGGCGCTCTTCAGCCGGTTGAGGGATCTGGCGCGAAGCTCCGATACTCACACTGCACACTCGCCGCACGCCAGATCCTTCGCCCTGGCGGGCTCAGGATGACGTCAATATGTGAAGAAACCTGTCGAGGCCAGGGACGAGATCACTGCCCTTAGCCTTTCTTCTTCAGCCGTTCCACCAGCGAGCGCAGCGTAGCCTGCGTGTCGTCGTCCCACCACATGTCGAGCACGTCTTCCAGTTCGTTCGAGAAACTGTGCTCGAACAGTTGGACGAGGTCCGCTCGCGCTTGCGTCCGCGTCGCCGTCATCGAACTCTGCGGGAGCGCGATCATTCCCCGACACCACTCCACCGCACGGTCGATTACTTTATCCGCGGGAACGATTTCATCCACCAACCCGATTCGCAGACGCTTCCGGAGGAGAAATGAGCGTACCACTCACCGCCAGCCGTTCCGCCTGATGGGCGCCCAGCAAACGGCGCAGCACCGAGGAAAATTACCGGAGGCAGCGTCAGTCCGACCTGCACTTCGTTCAATCCGAGCTTCCAATCTCCTTCGGCGACGATGCGGTAATCGGCGAACAGCGTGAGCACCGTCCCGCCCGCAGGCGCATGACCAGTGATCGCCGCCGCCATCGGTACTGGACACGCGGCCATCACGCACATCATGCTGTAAAAGTCGCGCCACATCGCCGTTAGGCCCGGCTTATCCAGGGTCAAAAGCAGCGGAACGTCGAGCCCGCCGCAGAATCTTCCCGGACTGCCCGAAAGCACCAGGGCGCGCGTGCCATGCTTGGGCGCTTCGTCAACTGCCCGCATCAGGGCGGGAATCAGTTCCGGAGAAAGCGCATTGGCCGGAGGCCGGTTCAGCCGCAGCTCGCGCACCGCACCGTGGTCGATACTATCGATCATTGCTTTCTCATTGGTTGAAATACCGCGAAGACCGCCTGTTGGGGATCGGCAATTACGGCCATGCGCCCGACGTTTTCCATGGTCGTGGGTGGCAATAGAAATCCCGCGCCCAGTTCCTTAGCCTTGGCCGCACTCAGATCGCAATTGGCGACCTGAAAATACGGCAGCCAGTGCGGGGGAATCTTCGAATCTTTCTCAGCCGGCAAGATTCCGCCAATAAAATCTTCGCCGTTTTGAATGTGCTGGTAACCCAGCGCCGGATCGTCGTCGTTATCAGACGTCGCCTTCCACCCGAACAGGTCGCTATAGAACTTTGCCGCGCGCGCTGGATCAGGCGAACTCAGATCCGCCCAGCACAGCGTTCCGCCCACGCCGGCGATCCCCGTTCCCTTGTTTCCTTTGGGTTCCCAGATCGAAAAGACAGGGCCGGTCGGATCTTGAATGACTGCCATCTTGCCGAAGCTGGCAACATCGAAGGGAGGAACTAATACTCCTCCACCCAGTTCTCCAGCCTTTTGAGCGGACGCATCGGCATGGTCGACGGCGACGTAAAGCATCCAGTGTGAGGGCACACCTTGCTCGCGCTGGTCTTTGCGCAGTGTGTAGGCCGCAGCCGCGTCGCGACCTTCAAGTTGGAAGATAGTGTAGAAGTCGCCCGGTCCCATCGGAGTGTCGTTAGCGCTCCATCCGAAGAGCTGGCCATAGAAATCCTTAGCGGCTTTCTGATCGCTGGTGGCGAGTTCGATCCAGCAGAAGGCTCCGGGACGATGTTTTTCTACGATAGCCATAGGCGGGAAGTATAAAGCGAGGGGCGAAAGAAACGCTAATGCCAGGGCACGACCGGTAATACGTAAAGTTTTGCAAAGTTTGTAACGATCCGTCTTTCCGCGCAACTTTCGCCCGCCAACTCCATTCATACTTATAGATCGTCAAAGGAGATTGAATATGTATAAGCATTTTCTGCTCGTTCTGGTCGCGGCCGGACTGATCACGGCAGGCACTACGTTCGTCGCAGCCCAGGACAGCATGTCCAACGACAAGCAAGCCATGCCTCAGCATGAAGGCCACATGCACCATGGCATGGATCCTGCCAAACGCACAGGGGAACTGACCAAGAAACTCAACCTGACGTCCGATCAACAGGGCAAGGTTCAGAGCATTCTGGAGTCCGAGAAGTCCCAGATGCAGAGCCTGCACCAGGACAATTCGATGTCACAGCAGGATCGCCACAGCAAGATGATGGATATTCACAAGACGTCGAGCGACCAGATTCGCACGCTCCTCGATTCCACCCAGCAGAAGAAGTGGGACGAAATGCAGGCCAAGCGTGAACAGTGGATGCAGAAACGCGAAGGCTCGCAGGACAAGAACCAGAGCGCGCCGCCGCAGCAATAGGGTCGGGCTAATCGGAGAGCGCTTCGAGCACCCGCGCAATTCCCTGCCGAAAAATTCCCGGCGGCGTGATCAGGCTTACCACCAGGTATCCGTCCGCCGGGAAATCGTAAAAGTGTCCGGGATGCACCAGCACTGACTTCTCTTTCAATAGCCTGATCGCCAGGTCTTCGTCGGTTCCCTTCACCGGAACTCGAAGGATTGCGTACCATCCGCCCTGCACATCCAGCCGCTCACAGGTTTTCTGCTTTGCCAGCTGGCGATCAAGTTCTTCTCGATTTGTGCGTACACGATCGATCAGCAGCGGTTGAATGCTTTTCCGCTGATCGAGCAAGACGGGCGCCGCCAGTTGGATGGGAGCATTCATCGAAAGATAGGTATCGGCAATCACCTCCAGCCGTCCCATCGCAGCGGCGACCTTTTCCGGCGGCCCGCTGGTCACGATCCATGCCAGCTTCATCTGCGGCAGCCCGGAAATCTTCGAGAGACCGCTGAGCGTGAACGTCAGCGCGGGTTGGTTCACGGCGAACGTCGGCCGCGCCACGCCGTCGTGCGCGTAATCGAGAAAGACTTCGTCGACAATCAAAGACAGATCGTACTCCCGGCAGAAATCGTTCAGCGCCGCTCGCTCCGTGGCTTCCACATACGAGCCGGTGGGGTTATTCGGGTGAACCACGACCACCGCGCGCGTGCGGTGGTTCACTGCCTTGTACAGCGATGGAAAATCGATCTGCCATCCGTGATCGTAGAGCAGCGGATACGGCACCAGCTTCACATCCTGCAGATCAGCAAGAAACTCAAACAGCGGATAACTTGGCTTGGGAACCAGAATCTCATCGTCGGGATTCGCCAGCAACCGAAACACATACGAATAGCCTTCACTGGTGCTGGTAGTCAGAACCATCGATTCGGGATCGACATCGAACTCCTCGTGCTGCTCGCGGTAGTAGCCCGCGACGGCCTCTCGGGCACTGCGCAGTCCCTTCGGCTGAGGGTCGTAATCCATGGCCTCGGGTTGCGCCAGACCGCCGAGAATCGTCTCTTCGTCGTAATGAATCTCGGCGCGTACGGGATTCGACACGGTCAAGTCGAGCATCTCGGCGCCCGCAGCAAGCGCCTCCCGCTGCGCTTCGGTGAAGCGGTTCGGAGTCAGCTTCCAGTCGGTGCGGTGAGAGAACATGAACAGGCCATCATAAAGGATTCCAGAATCTACGAAATCGCGTCACTCACACCTGTGACGCCCGCCCCTGACGCTGTCCCTCGCCCGCGAAACAATACCCTGAGGCCAAGCCGGCCCGGTTGGAGGTATAATGACCACCTTTGCGACTATGGAACCCGCCATTCAGTACGAACTCCGCTTGGCCGAGCGCATGTCGCGCCTCGGCACCGAAACTGCCTTTGAAGTTCTGAACAAGGCGCGCGCCCTGGAGCGTCAGGGCAAACAGATTATTCACCTCGAAATCGGTGAGCCTGACTTCGACACGCCGGCCAATGTGGTCGAGTCCGCCGTGCAAGCTCTACACAAGGGCTGGACGCACTACGGCCCTTCCGCAGGTCTGCCCGAGTTGCGGCAAGCCATCGCCGAAGAGGTCAGCCGCACCCGCGGGGTGGAAGTAAAAGCTGAAGAAGTCGTAGTCGTCCCCGGCGGCAAGCCCATTATTTTCTTTACGATTCTCGCCCTTATTAACGAGGGGGACGAGGTCATCTACCCCAACCCGGGCTTCCCGATTTACGAGTCGATGATCAACTACGTAGGCGGACACGCGATCCCGATTCGCCTGCAGGAAGCCAAGGATTTCAGCTTCGACGTCAATGAACTCGCCTCGCTTGATCACCGACCGCACCAAGCTCATCATCATCAACTCTCCGCAGAATCCAACCGGCGGCGTGCTGAGCAAGCAGGACATTCGCGACATCGCCGAAGTCATCGGTGACCGCAACATCCTTGTCCTGTCGGACGAAATCTATAGCCGCCTGATCTTCGACGGCGAGCACTACTCCATCATGTCGGTGCCCGGCTTCAAAGATCGCACTATCCTTCTTGATGGCTTTTCGAAGACGTATGCCATGACTGGATGGCGCATGGGCTACGGCGTCATGCGCGCCGATCTCGCCACCCACATTACCCGCCTGATGACCAACTCGAATTCCTGCACGGCCAGCTTCACGCAGATTGCCGGAATCGAAGCGCTGCGAGGAGATCAGGCTTCCGTCGAAACCATGCGCCAGGAGTTCATGCGGCGGCGCGATTCGTTTGTCGCTGGCCTGAACCGTATCAAAGGCTTCTCCTGCCGCATGCCCAAGGGCGCGTTCTACGTGTTCCCAAACATTACGCAAACGGGATGGAAGTCGAAAAAGCTCGCCGACGCTCTACTCGAAGACGCTGGAGTAGCCTGCTTGTCCGGAACGGCGTTCGGAGATTTCGGCGAAGGCTACCTGCGCTTCAGCGTCGCTAATTCGATGGAGAACCTGAACAAGGCCCAGCAGAAAATCGACGAGTGGACCAAACGGAATCTATAGCAGAGGCTGCCATGGATGACTTCCAGAACAAGCTCTACAAAACCCGATGGGCCCTGATTGCTGTCGGTTTGGCGGCGGCAGGGCTCTTCATGGCTTTTGAAAAGATTTTCCGCTAAAGATCCGTGGCACCTGCCAGGAAAAACTCGGTGCCCAAGCCCAGTCGACCAAGCATGCCGGGTTACGGCCTGCCTGAAGGAACGAAGGGCCTGCTGCCGTGGAGTTGGGCGCGGCAACGCCTTGAGAAATCCCACAACTATTGGATTTCCACCACCCGACCCGACGGCTCCCCGCACATGATGGTGATATGGGGACTTTGGATGGACGGCTCTTTTCTCTTCAGCACTGGCCAGAAATCGCGCAAAGGTCGCAACCTGGCAGAGAATCCCCGCTGCGTCATCGGCACCGAGAAGGCTCACGAAGCGGTGATCATCGAAGGTGTCGTGGAAATTAAGTAGTGACCCCAAATTGCGCAAGAAATTCAACGAGCGGTATCAGAAGAAATACAAATGGGACATGTCGGCTTTCGCCGATCCGGTCTACGTGTTTACGACCTCACCTCGCGTTCGGACTATACGAGAAGGAATTCCGGGCTAAGGCCACTCGCTGGCAATTCGATAACTAGGCTCTTTAAAATTTGATGGCTACTGCATAGCGGGTAATTGATGGGCGCTACACGTATTGTATAGCTTGTGACCGCACCTCTTCTCGTCGTGCTCTATTCGCCTCTCGCGCGCGCTGTCTGCGTAAACGGGCATGTGTCTGTCAAGGATGAGTACGCTCACTCCCATTTCGTACGAACCGCTAAGGTTATCTCAGAACAAGCGGTGAAGGACTCTCCTGACGGGTATTACCTCTCGGGAACTAGCTATAAACTTGAAACGATAGAGACAGTAAAGGGTCGTCCCCACGCTACATTAACGGTATTCAATGAAAATACGTCCGGCAGATTCGACATGGACAAAGGAACTTCCTATCTGGTGTTTGTGTACCGCGAGCATGGCAGGTTGCGGATCGATAATTGTGGGAATTCAGGCCTACTCGAAGAGTCGACAACAACGCTTCAAGCCGTGAAGCTTATGGCTAGGGAAAGACTCAGGTAGGCTTACCTGCCTATTCGATCGCCTCTGTGTAGTTGATCACCCCGCCTTGTGACATCACTCACTGATCGGCACGCGCCTGCGGTCTAGGCTCACTTTGCGGAGACACGCGCGCCCATCTTCTCCATGCGCGCCCCGCGAGGACGAAGCCCATGGCCATCAAAGATTTCACCACCGGCAACATCGTGCGCGATTACTCGGTCGACGAACTCAAAGACGCCGCTAAACTGATGCGCGGCTACGATCTGGTCGCCTTGTGCGCCGCGGGCTCCGGACATGCCGGAGGCACGCTCTCGATCATGGACATCACAGCAGCGCTTTATCTGAAGGTCGCCGATCATGATCCCAAGAATGCCTCCTGGCCCGATCGTGATCGCATCATCTGGTCCACTGGCCACAAAGCTCCGAGCCTCTACCTCGGCCTGGCATTTGCCGGATTCTGCCCAGTCGAAGATGTTGCCCTTCTCCGTAAGCTCTGGACTCCTTATCAAGGTCATCCGCATTGGCTGAAACTGCCGGGTGTCGAAGTCTCCACCGGTTCTCTCGGGCAGGGCCTGAGCATCGCCGTTGGCATCGCGTTGGCAGGCAAGCTGGCCGGAAAGAATTACCGGACCTTCTGCCTCATGGGCGACGGCGAGCAGCAAGAAGGACAGATCTGGGAAGCCGCGATGGAAGCTTCCCATCACAAACTCGATAACCTGGTCGGCATTGTGGACTGCAACCGCCTCCAGATCGATGGCAAAGTTTCCGATGTCATGAATGTTGACCCCCTCGACGAAAAATATCGTAGTTTCGGTTGGGAAGTTCTGCGTATCGACGGCCACGACATGCAGCAGGTGGTTGACGCGCTTGAGAAAGCCAAGGCAGGTTGTGGCAAGCCGGTCGTCATCATGGCCGAGACCGTGAAGGGTAAGGGCGTCAGCTTCATGGAAGACCTCGCAGGATGGCATGGCCGATCTCCCAATCTCGATGAACTCAAGAAAGCCTTGGCCGAACTGGACGTCACCGAGAGAATTCCTTACCAGAAGATGCTCGACATGGCGAAGTTCTACCAAGTCGAAGTGGACCGCCGTCTCGATGGCAAAATGCCCAAGTTCAGCCGCAACTTCTGGTGGAATTCGCTCGAGAACATGAAAGTGAAGATGGAACCCACGCGCAAAGGATTTGGCCAGTCGCTCGCCAAGAACGGAGAGGACGAGCGCGTCGTCTGTCTCGGCCTCGACATCTCCGGATCCATCACCATCAGCGACTTCTATGCCTCGAAGCCCGAACGGAAACGCCGCTGGATCAGCATGGGCATTGCCGAGCAATCGGCGACTTCCGCCGCCGCCGGCCTGGCGAAAGAAGGTCTGCTCCCGGTTCTCGGCACCTATGCGACCTTCGCCGCGGCCCGCAATCTCGATCAGATTCGCACTTCAGTTTGTTACGGCAACTTCAACGTAATGATCGCTGGAGCTCATGGAGGCGTTTCAGTCGGTCCTGATGGGGCAACCCACCAGGCGCTGGAAGATCTCTTCGCGATGTGCGGACTGCCCAACATGTCGGTCGTAGTTCCCTGCGATGCCATCGAAACCCGCAAGGCCACCGACTATCTCCTGCTGCAGCACCAGGGCCCCAAGTACATCCGCTTCGCGCGCGAAGCCACGCCCATCGTCACGGCGGAAAATACTCCCTTCGAATTCGGCCACGCCAACGTGATCCGTCTGCGCCATGAGTCTCCAAACTTCCTGGAGGCCTTTGAAACCGTGCTGAGCCGCGATTACCGCAACGAAGATGAAGATCTCACCATCATCGCCTGCGGCCCCATGGTTCCCGAGGCCATGCGCGCCGCCTGGATTCTGAAGAAAGACTTCGGATACGAAACCCGCGTCCTCAACCTGCACACGCTAAAACCGATCGATGTCTCAGCCATCCTGCACGCGGCCCGCGAGACCGGCGTCATCATCACTGCCGAAGAGCACCAGATCGGCGCTCTGGCGTGGCGCGTGAGCAACGTCATTACCGAGTCTCCCTTGCTCTACGGCGTTCCAATCATCACCGGCGCCATTGGCGTAAAAGACCGCTTCGGCGATTCCGGTGCGCCTTGGGAACTAATTAAAGAATTTGAAGTCAGCGCCGAGCACATCGCCCACAAAGCCGTGGAACTGGTCGGCGTAAAGAAAATTGCGCAGGAATCCGAACACCCGTCGTTCGTAGGACTATAAGATTCTTTACGACAGAGGCACAGAGGCACAGAGAAAACGATCGGGAAAACAATCTGGCCTGGCGGTCGCCTCAGAGCTCAATCACGAAAGAGACCCTCTGCTTTTACAACGACTTTCTCTGTGACTCTGTGCCTCTGTGGTGAGTTTTTCTTGCCCTCCCATCGGAATGACAAGGGAGAAAGCAGGCGGGGTAGTTACTCCGAGATGGTGTGCTCTTCGCTACCCTGCGCCCGCACCACGCGGTCCACAGAATAGGGAGCCCGCCGGCTAGGCTCGTGGTAATGCCGCACCTGCATCTCGCCGAGCAGGCCGATTGCGAGCATATTGAATCCGGCCAGCAGCAGCACCGCCGCAAAAATCATCAGCGGACCGTGTTCTGCCATCACGCTTAGATGCCGCAGAAACTTCTCCGCGAACAGCCACAGCGTGACTCCCGTTCCCGCCATGATGCTCATCATCCCCAGCGTCCCGAAGAAATGCAGCGGACGGGAAAGATAGCGCAGCAGGAAGCGAATCGTGATGAGATCAAAGAACACGCGGAAGGTACGCGAGATGCCATAGTGCGAGGCGCCGCGCTCGCGGTTTATGTTGCGGATGGGCACTTCGCAAATCGAAGCGCCATGCCACGATGCCAGCGCAGGAATGAAGCGGTGCAGCTCTCCGTAGAGCGGAACCTGTTCCAGAATGTCGCGCCGGTAGGCCTTGAAAGTCGTCCCAAAATCGTGGATATCCACACCGCTCAGCTTGGCCATCAGCCAATTGGCGCAACGCGAAGGAATGCGCCGCAACCACAGATTATCGATACGCTGCTTGCGCCAGCCGCTGACGATGTCGTAGCCCTCGGCGATCTTTTCCAGAAAGATTGGAATATCCGCCGGATCATGCTGCAGATCGCCGTCCATGGCGATGATGTACTCGCCCTGAGCATGGTCGAAACCCGCCGCCAGAGCCGAAGTCTGGCCAAAATTGCGCCGCAGGCGCACTACCGTCACCCGGCTGTCCACAGCCGCGATTTCGCGCAGCAGATCAAACGTGCGGTCCCGTGAGCCGTCGTCCACAAGGACGAGTTCAAAGGGCTCGCCGTTGACCTCCATCACCGCCTTCAGGCGGTCATAGAGCTCGGTGACATTCTCTTGCTCATTGTGCAGCGGGACAACAATCGAGTACTTGGGCATGGTGTCTGTTCATTATACCGACCGAAGTCCATTTTCGCCTCGGGAAGCTGCACCTTTGGCCCATGTTCGGGAATCAGAACAGCTAATCCGGACTGGCCTTTGGAGAGGGCCAATCTTGGTACATTCCCTGTATAGTGGTGATTCCATAGGAGCATGGGACGAGGGGGCCCTACGACATGGATTCCATCCTGATGATCCTGTTCGCCAGTCTGATCTGTACCATGACCGCGCTGACGTTTATGGAGGTGCGGCGCATTCGCAAGAAGATCGATCAACGCACAGCCGAGCCAATGCACACAAAAACGACCGCCGGAGCATAACGCTCCCGCGGCCGCAGTTTTCCTTCCCTTTCGAGGAGCCGTCTAGAAGCCCGGGCCCTCTGGATACGCCGGCAGATCCGGAGGCCGTGGTGCGAGCTTTTTCGGATTCTCCTGGATCGACTTCATGATCATCTGAATCGCCGTGTCGAGTTGCGTATCCTTCCCTTTCACGAAGTCCTCAGGACGGTTGTCGACAACGACGTCAGGTTGCACGCCCTTGTTCTCAACCACCCACTTGCTGTTCAGATCGTAGCGCGCGAATTCCGGACGCGTGATGTAGCCGCCGTCCATTAATGGAATGTTGCCGCGAATGCCGCGCACACCGCCCCAGGTACGGGTTCCAATGAGCGGTCCCAGCTTGTAGTACTTGAAATAGTAGCTGAAGATGTCGCCATCGGAGGCGGCGTAGTGGTTGGTAATCGCCAGCATCGATCCGCTAAAGACGTTGGGAGGTACCGTGTTGCTCTCAAAATTTCTCGCCGATCCCATGCCCGACAGGATGCGGCGCAAGCGCGCAAAGATGAGTTGATCAACGAATCCGCCGCCGTTGTAGCGGACATCAATGATCATTCCTTCCTTGCGAATCTGCGGGAAGTACTCCTTCACGAACCTATTCAAGCCGGGCGCGCCCATGTCGGGGATGTAGATGTATCCGACTCGGCCGTTCGTAGCCGCATCGACCTTCTTACGGTTCTGCTCGACCCAGTAGTTCTCGCGCAGGTCCGCTTCGTCGGCGATCGGCTTGACTTGCACCTTGCGAGCGCCCTCTTCGGAGGGCTTCGAGTTGACCGTGAGAATCACCGTCTCGTTGGCCGTGTTCACCATCATTTCGAACGGGGTCTCTGGCGCTTTCAGCGGACGCCCGTTGATCGCGATGAGGTAGTCCCCTTCCTTGACGTTGACGCCGGGTTCGGTCAGCGGTGAGCGTAAATCCGCGTGCCAGTTTTCGCCCGAGTAAATCTTCTTGAAGCGGTACATGCCGCTGGCGCTGTCGACGTCATAGTCAGCGCCGAGCAGTCCAACATTGTTGTGGGGAAGCTCGGGATAGTCTCCGCCGCCCACGTAAGTATGGGAGTTCGACAGTTCACCGATCATCTCGCCCATGATGTAGGTCAGCGAGTACCGGTCAGCGACGTAGGGCAGCAATGCCGCGTACTTGTCGTGCATCTTCTGCCAGTCAACGCCGTTCATGGCAGCTTCGAAGAAGTAGTCGCGTTCCTGCCGCCACACTTCGTTGAAGACGTTTCTCCACTCGGCGACGGGATTAACTTCAAGTTTCATGCCTGCGAGGTTGAGCGTGCCATCCCCGACTTTTTTCTGCGGGTCAGGCTTGGCATCAATGATCCCGTAGGTGTGCCCATTCGGACCGCCGGCAGCTTCGTACAGCAACTTGCTGCCGTCGAATGACAGAGCGAAGCGTTCCACGTTCTCGATGAGCGTCTTCTCTTTCTTCTCTTTCATGTCGAAAACACGAACCGCGGAACTCTCTCCGGGAATCGGTCCACCCAATCCCTGGACCGGCGTAGTCGAGTAATAAATGAAGCCCTTCGCGACCAGGAAGGTGCGAATAGTGCTTGGATCCGTGGGTAGAGCAACCACGCGATCCTGAATGCCGTCGAGGTCGATGCGGAAGTCCTTCGGCTTCTCTTTCTCCTTGTCCTTGGCTTCCTTGTCTTTGCCCTTATCTTTGTCGGTCTCTTTGGCTTCCGGCTTCTTTTCGCCCTTGGACGAAACCTTGCCCGGCGTTGCGGGTGGTTCCGTCGTGTCTTCTTTCTTGATTTCGGTTTCGTCGCTCATCGCGGGGAAGGGGGATGCTTCATCCTTGCGCAAGGTCACGACGTAGACGCGAGTCGTCTTGGGATTGGCGAATTCGAAATCGATATTGCCCAGCACCTCGTTGAAATCGCGGTCGGAGAGAAAGTACAGGTACTTCCCTTCCGGATCCCAGAGGGACGCGTAGCTGTTGGTCATGCTGGTTGTAATAGGCGTGATCTTGGCGTCGCCGAGCGCGTAGATGTAAACGATCGAATAACCCGTGTCTGCGTTCTTGTCATACGCGAGCCACTTGCTGTCGGCCGAGAACGAGTAATTCGTAATCTCGCCGTATTTCCCCTGATCGACCAGCACCGGCTTCTTCTCGCTGATGTCGATCCACCACAGCTTCAGGTCTTTGTCGGCCCACGCCAATTTCTTGCTGTCGGGCGACCACTGCGGACCGAATTTAAACCCTTTGTATCCGCTGGTGATCTGTTGTTCTTTGCCGGTGCCGTCCTGCGGCATGATGTAAATCTCGTCTTCGCCCGGTGCGGTCGGAGGTGTAGGCGATCCAACGCCCATCGGGCGACCACGCCACTTGCTTCTCGCGAATGCCGGTGGTACGGGTCAGATTGCGGACGCTGCCTTCCTTGGCGGGAACCGTGAATACGTCGCCCCGCGCCGCAAACACTGCTCGTTTTCCATCGGGAGCGATGTCAAACTCCGTGACATTCTTCGCCGCATTCACCCAATGCGGCATCGTCTGGTCGCGTTCGCCCGGGACATAGACAGTCAGTTTCTTCGGCTGCTTCGACTGGAAATCAAAGGTGTAAAGATAGCCGCCGTTCTCGAAGACTATTGAGTCAGGCCCCAGGCTCGGCCACATGACGTCGTAATCATCAAAGTGCGTGAGTTGCTCGACCTGCTTTGAGCCGATGTCGTAGCCATAAAGATTCAGATGATGTTCCGCCCCGCGATCGGACGTGAAGTAAATTGTGTTCTCGTGCCACATCGGGAAGGTATCGGTCCAGTCGGTGTGCGGCACATCTTCACTGGTGTTGCTCTTCAGATCGTAAATCGTGATCGACTGCGCCAGTCCGCCGGTGTAACGCTTCCAGGTGCGGAAGTTGCGGAAGATTCCATTGAACGCCATCTTGCTGCCGTCGGGCGAGAATGAAGTGAGACCGCCCTGATCCACGGGCATGGGTTCGGGGAGGCCGCCGTCGATGCTGACGCTATAAGGACGCTTTGTCCATCCGTTCGAAGCGTCGGCGCGAGACAGGAACAGAATGCGCTTGCTGTCGGGGAACCAGGTGATCACTTCGTTATGAACGCCCATGCGGTCGCTGAGCGGCTGCGCGCTGCCCTGATAGAAGGTCAATTGCTTGGGCTGTCCGCCCTCGGCCGGCATCACATAGACATTAAAGTTGCCATCGTACTGGCCAGTAAATGCGATCCACTTCCCATCCGGAGAGAACTTGGGAAAGAGCTCGCGTCCGGGACTGGTCGTAAGACGCCGGGCCACTCCGCCGGAGTTCGACGCCAGCCATAAGTCACCGGCATAGTAAAAAACAATCTTGTCTTTATGAATGTCAGGAAAGCGCATCAACCGGCCTTCCTGCATCTCCTGACCCACGGCCAGACACGCGCAGCCGAGCAGGCACAGGACAATCGAATTCTTCAAGAATGACATGAGAGCTCCTCTGTACAGACTTCTACCAACGGGAATGTAAGGATAGACATTTACCTTGCGGGAAACGTGCGATTGTACCAGCTTTCGAACGGCCGGAAATGGTCAGCCGTCACATGCGGCCGCCAATCCGTCACCCGCTTTTTTAGCAAGGGCCGTGACAACAAAGACAAAGACCCTTCGTTTGGACGGCCCAACTTTCAAAAGGTAAGCTCCGCTACTGGACCCGCATTCCCATATAATTTCGGAGACTTTCCAGGGAGACCACTCTTGAGCAAGAACCGTCCCGCTTTCGAGGAATCTGGAGTTCCGCCGCGCCGCCGTTTTCTGCAAACTACCCTGCTGGGAACAGCCTCTGCGGCCGTGCTTCCAGCGTTCGCCGTTGCTCGCGAATCCGCGTCTGCCCCGCCGGCGCCAGATATTCCGGCCTTTGATCTCGATGAGATGACGGTGGCCGATCTTCAGCAAGGAATGGCCTCTGGCAAGTTCAGCGCTCGCTCTCTCGCCGAAAAATATCTCGCGCGCATTGACGCTCTCGACAAGCAGGGTCCGATGGTGAACAGCGTGATCGAACTGAATCCCGACGCGCTCAGCATCGCCGACGCCCTCGATCGCGAGCGCAAAGAGAAAGGGGTACGCGGCGTTCTTCACGGGATTCCGGTTCTGATCAAAGACAACATCGATACTGCCGACCGCATGATGACAACCGCCGGATCGCTGGCCATGGTGGGCCCCGCTCCCGCGAAGGACTCCACCGTAGCCCAGAAATTGCGCGCCGCTGGAGCTGTCATCCTCGGCAAAACGAATCTCAGCGAGTGGGCCAACATTCGTTCCAGCCATTCCACCAGCGGCTGGAGCGGCCGCGGCGGTCTCACCCGAAATCCTTATGCCCTCGACCGCAATCCCTGCGGATCGAGTTCCGGTTCCGGCGCCGGTGTGTCCGCCAACTTCTGCGCTGTCGCGATTGGAACCGAGACCGACGGCTCCGTAGTGTGTCCTTCGTCGCTTGAACGGAATCGTCGGCATCAAGCCGACTCTGGGATTGATCAGCCGCGCGGGCATCATCCCCATCGCCCACAGTCAAGACACGGCTGGCCCCATGGCGCGGACGGTGCGCGATGCCGCGATTCTTTTAGGCGTGCTCGCCGGTCCCGATCCACGCGACCCGGCAACCGCGGCGAGTGCAGGCAAGACCGCACCTGATTACACAAAGTTTCTTGATCCCAACGGACTTCGCGGAGCCCGCATCGGCGTTGCACGAAAGTATTTTGGCTTTAACGACGCGTCGACCAACTGATGGCCGACGTCCTGGACGAAATCAAGCGGCAAGGCGCCGACATCACTGATCCCGCCGACCTGCCCACCGCATGGCAAGTTCGATGACACGGAGTTCACCGTCCTTCTCTACGAAACGAAAGCCGATTTGAACGCCTACCTCGCTAACCGGGGGCCGGGAGCCCCCATGCGCTCGCTTGAAGAGATTATCGCCTTCAACGAGCCGCAACCGCGACAAGGAAATGCCTTACTTCGGGCAGGACGTTTTTCTCAAAGCGCAAGCGAAGGGCCCATTGACCGAGAAGGAATATTTGGACGCGCTGGAAGCGAATCACCGCCTGTCACGCGCGGAAGGTATCGACGCGGTAATGGATCAATTCCATCTCGACGCCCTGGTCGCGCCCACGCAAGGCCCGGCGTGGCTCACCGACCTGATCAATGGAGACCACGCCGCCGGAGGCTGCTCGAACGCCGCCGCGGTTGCCGGGTATCCGCACATCACGGTGCCTGCGGGATTTATCGACGCACTTCCACGTTGGCATTTCTTTTTTTGGCCGCGCCTGGAGCGAGCCGACTTTGTTGAAACTGGCTTATTCGTTCGAACAGGCCACCAAGGCCCGTAAACCTCCGCGCTTTCTGCCAACCGTCAAACTGGGCTAAGCCCCCAGATCATGTCGCTCACACATAGGCGCGCTCTGTTACATACAAACGGCCTATAAGAGCGTAGCCTTAAGACAGTCTCCTGGAGACGTCTCTTCTAGCATCGCGCCGCCGTACTAATTGCCAGAACGGTTCCTTGCGAAATCAGACAGCGAGTTCGCTGTGTGAGGAACCTTTATGGCAAAGAACGTTGCTCGTACCCCCAAAGCTCCAGGCTCATCGGGCAAGTGCGATGGCGATGGAAACGAAGTTCGCAATCTCATCTTGCACAGCCTCCCCCGTAGCGAATCAGATCAGATTTTCCCTTCCTTGGAATTTGTGCGCCTGAAACTCCACCAGGTGCTGCACGAGGTCGACGAGACGATCAAATCGGGCTACTTCCTGAACGAAGGATTGGGCTCGGTGTTAACCGTTCAGCCGGACGGGAAGAGCGTCGAAGTCGGCCTGATCGGCAAAGAGGGATTCGTCGGTCTCCCCATCATCTTCGGATTCAAGACCAGCGGGCTGAGAGTCGTCACCCAGGCCAGCGGGACTGGATTCCGAATCGATGCGAATACTTTGAAAAATGCTCTTCCGCAGTGTCCGGATTTGCAAGCAAGGCTGCAACAGTTTGCCATGATGCTCGCCATGCAATCCACCCAGATCGCAGCTTGTAACCGGCTTCACGATGTGGTGGAGCGACTGGCAAGATGGTTACTGATGAGTCATGACCGCATCGGAGGTACCACCCTCCCCCTTACCCAGGAGTTCCTGGGGCAAATGCTGGGTACCCGCCGGGCCAGCGTGAGCGTGGCCGCCAGCGCCCTGCAGAAAGCGCACATGATCTCCTATACCCGCGGAACGGTAACGATCCTGAACCGAGATCAACTGGAAGTAGCAGCCTGCGATTGTTACGAGATCATCCAACGGCAGAAGAACCGTTGGCAGGCCGAGACCGCCTGATTGCTCTGCGCGAACGTTCGTTACCGAGCCAACCTAAGTACGCCACCGTACAGCGTTCACCCGATTGCCCTTTTCTCTGTAAGGCGTAGGGTCAACCCAGCCCTTCCTCGTTGCCGACCGTCATCCTGAACGACGTGGCTCCGGCCCGCTGCCTGTCAAGGGACAAAGGGGCGATTTTGTCCTTCCATATCCTGATCGTCGACGATAACGCCATCATCCGCCACGCCATCCGCTCTCTGATCGAGCGCGAGACCGGGCACCAAGTGTGCGGCGAAGCCGAGAACGGCGAAATCGCAATCGCGAGAGTCAAAGAACTGCACCCCGATGTCGTGATCCTCGACATGCAGATGCCCGTGATGAACGGACTTGAAGCCGCCCGCCAGATTTCTCTTCTATTCCCGGCGACCGCCATGGTGATGGTCACCATGCACAGCAGCGAGCAGTTGCGAAAAGACGCGTTGGCTGTGGGTATCAGAGATGTGGTCTCGAAGTACGATGCCATCGCACAGGATCTGTTAGCTTCGCTTGATCGCGTCGGCGTACGTCCCTAGGACTTCGGTTACTCGTAGCGTAACGCCTCAATCGGCTCCATGCGCGCGGCCTTCAGCGCGGGCCACAGGCCCGCGGAGACGCCCACAAAAGACAGGATCAGAAATGCCGTCAGCATTACGCTTCCCGATGTTCTCAGGAAGATGTCTCCTTCGTGATTCGCCGTCTTGTACATTTCCGAGTAAAGCGGCATGGGAGGAATGGAGTGGGCTAGCACGACAGACAGAAGCATTCCCAAAGCCCCAGCCGCGAAAGTGAGCACCAGCGCCTCGATCAGGAACTGGAGCGCGATATCGAAATTCCTTGCTCCCAGGGCCTTGCGCAACCCTACCTCTTTGGTGCGTTCCGTCACGCTCACCAGCATGATATTCATGACACCGACTCCGCCCACTCCCAGGGTCAGCACGCCGATAAACCCAAGAATCAGCCGCAGCGCGATGCCGAACTGGTTCACTTCCACCGCGTCATCGACGGTGTCCCATTCAGGAGTGGATTTGTCATCCTTGGGATTGAAATTGTGCCGCCGCGCCAGCACTTCCCTCACCTGCGCCAGCGCCGCTTTGTGCAGCAATCCGGTGACCGGTTGAAACACAATCATCTCGGGATCTCGGCGGTCGTTCAAATCGCTCATGCTCTCAAAGGGGATGAAGACGTTCTCGTTGTCAGGTCCGTTGTTGCAGGAATCTTGAATTTTCGTATCGAGCAGGCCGATCACATCCCAACTCTGTCCCTGGATGGTCACGTGTTCTCCCACCGGATCGCGGTTGCCGAATACTTTCGTCGCGGCATGAGGACCGAAGATCAACACGTGGCGATGCTCGGTGAAATCACTATCTTCAAAGTAGCGTCCTTCGGCGATCTTCAGCTTGCGCATCTCGCCGTAGGGAAACTGAACCGCCTTGGTCTCTACCGTGATGATCCGGTCCCCATACTTATAGGGGAACCGGTCATCCCACTCCGCACTAACGGCGCGCGCCAGGGGAGCCTCTTCACGAACCGCCTCCACATCTTCGTATTTGAAGTGAATCCGCTTGCCTGCCCGCTCTCCGCCCGCCTGCATGCTGGTCTGGCCTTCCCAGACCATGATTACGTTATTGCCGATGCCCAGCATGGCGTTGATGATGCTGTCGCTTGCGCTTTGCCCATAACCCAGCAACAGGACCACTGTCGTCAGCCCCCACACAATCCCCATCATGGTGAGCACCGATCGCAGCCGGTTGGCCGCGAGCGATTGCCAGCTCTGCAGGATGAGTTCTTTCCATTGCATGGTCTTATTCCTGGCGCAAACACTCGATCGGACTCAGCGCCGCCGCGCGCTGCGCCGGGTACACTCCCGCCGCCACCGTAATCAATCCCAGTGTCATCAACGATGCCACGATCGCGACCGGCGAGATCACTGGATGCGGAATCACATCTGGTAAGGCCAGATGATTGAAGGCGTAACAGATGCCCAGCCCGACCGCCAACCCCAGGGCTCCGCTGATCATCATCAGGGTGGCCGACTCGGCGAAGAACTGGTTGCGGATGTCGCGCGCCGTGGCTCCCAGTGATTTGCGCACGCCAATCTCGCGCGTGCGCTCCGTCACCGCCACCAGCATGATGTTCATCACCCCGATTCCGCCGAGCGCCAGGGTCATCACCGCGACCGCTCCGAAGAACATGGTCATGATGTTGAAGATCCGCTCCATCAGCTTCGATCCGTCGAGCGTGTCCCAGATGCTGAGCGCATCTTTATCGCTAGGGTCGAAGTGGTGTTCGCGGCCGAGAATTTCGTAAACCTGATGGATGGCTTCTTCGTGGTGATCGGGATCCTTTACTTCCACCACCAGGTTGTTGATCCATCCTTTAAAAATTCCCGGCTTTTCCGGCGGAGGAAAATCGCGCGCCATCGACGCATACGGCACGAATAGCTGAGTATTGTCAGGACCGCTGCCGTAGCTGCCATTCTGCTTTTTCTTCTGCAGAACGCCGATCACCGTATAAGGCGATCCGTTCATCGTCAGGATCTCGCCGACCGCCGGCTTGCCGGGAAACAACTGGTCGCGCGATTCCACGCCCAGCACTACTACGCGCCGCTCTTCCCTCTCGTCGCCATCGTCCATTAATCGTCCTTCTTGCACCGCCAGCGAACGGAAGCGCTGGTACTCGGGCCATACCCCGCGCACCGGACGCGACGCCGCGTTATAGCGGCTTACCTCAGCCACACTTCGCCGTAACTCCGGACTCACGGTTTTGATCAGATAGCCTTGTTCTTTGATGAGCTCGGCGTCGTGCACTGAGAGCCGAATCACGCGCCCCGCGGCGTATCCACCGGCTTGCGAACTGGTCCTTCCGCCCCAGATAATGGCCAGATCGACGCCGATGGTCTTAAGGTGTTCTTTCTGGTCGCGGCTAAATCCCTTGCCCAGTCCGACCAGAAGGATGACAGAAGTAATTCCCCAGATGATCCCGAACATCGTGAGGAAGCTGCGCAGTTTGTGGGCGGCAATCGAGCTGATCGTCTGCCGCAACACTTCCCGGATGTTCACGTCCCATCCTCCGCTGATTAGACCCCGGAAGCGGGAAAACGTGAGCGATAAAGACCGTGAGAAGACACAGCCGCCACGGCTGTCTGCGCGCATGAGCCTTGAGTTGGGATGGTAGCCCCGGGGTGAGTCGAACACCCGACCTTCGGTTTAGGAAACCGCTGCTCTGTCCATCTGAGCTACGGGGCCACGGCGACTGTGATCATTTTCTCATATCGGATTAGGATGACACAGAGAGGATGTCGCCATGCCATTTCCCCGCTGGCTTGCCCGCTTTAATCTGGTCGCCACGAACCGTATTCTTGGGCCACTCGCCAACCACGTGCCCGGCATGGGAACCGTCGTGCACGTGGGACGCAAGACGCGCCGCGAATACCGCACGCCCGTGATGGTCTTCCGGCGAGAGGACCGCTTCGTCATCGCGCTTACCTACGGGACCCGATCGCAATGGGTGCAAAATGTCATCGCCGCCGATGGATGCGAGTTCGAGACTGAAGGGCAGACCCTACGCCTCAGTCATCCAGTCATGGTGCGTGACGAGCTCCGCTCGGCGATGCCTGTTTTTGTTCGATTCATGTTGGGGATTTTGAAGGTCTCGGACTTTCTCGAACTTACCATTGCCGAGAGTGCCTAGTTCCCGCGCGTCGCAACTCCGGCCGCCGGCAAAGCTCCTAAACCCGAGCCGTAGTACTGAGCGATCGCCTCCCGCTCTACTTCTGTCAGATCTTTGGCAATCGTCCTCATGGGCATGTTGATATCGTTGGTGCGACCGCCGTGCGCGAAAGCCTCTAACTGGGCCAGGACGTAATCTCCATTCTGCGTGGCTAGCGAGGGTGCGCCTCGAACGTGCGCCACCGGACCGTGACAAGCCTGGCAGGGCGGAATACCTCGCTCTCCGTCGCCGAGTGTCGCCAGACGTGCCGCAACGCTGAAACTTTCTGGCCCCGCCCGCTTCTGCGGAAAGATGCGGTTGTCTTGCGGATCGGCCGAGTCCGGCAACATCGAGTAATAGGCCGCAAGGTCGGCGAAGTCCTCTTGCGACAAAACGCCGGCGATCGTCTGCATGATGGGGGAAGCACGCTTGCCCGAGCGAAAATCCTGCAGTTGTTTCCAGAACGCCAGGCGGTCCATGGCGGCCAGGTTCGGGACCGGGGCATCGGCGCTGAAGCCTTCTTCTCCATGGCAATGCTCGCAGCGGCGTGAAATCAACAACCCGCGCAGAGGATCTCCGTTGATAGCGGCCGTAATCGTATCCTCGGTCCACGCCACCTCCGACGGGACACGAACTGGCGGCGCGCCCTGCTGGAAGTAGGCCGCCCAGAGCATCAGTGGTACCGCAAGACACGCCGCCGCGGCCAGAGCCAAGCGTCCAGTCCTAGTGCGCATCGCAGCTCACTCTCTCATCGGGCCGCAACGCCCGAAATTGATCCCGTGGCACGACTTTCAAGCGAGCTCTCATCGCGTAGTGCCCGGCTCCGCAGAACTCGTGGCACGGCATGGCGTACTCCCCTGCCTGCGGGAACTCCAGTTTCTGTTCCGCGACAGAACCCGGCACCACCTTCAGGGCGTAGCCGGTGCCCGCCACTGTAAGCGCGTGCGCGGCGTCGGCGCTCACCAAGCGGACGCGAACCGGAACCCCCGCCGGAACCACCACGCATTGCGGAACAAACACATACTGCTGAGCAATCATCCGCACCAGAACCGATCCATCTGGCTGCTCCGCCGAGCCCAGATTGCTTTCGACAAATTCGCCCTGTAAGTGAAGCGTGGCCGGATCGATTCTTCCGCGGCCGAGAAACTTCCACACCGGGACGTCCACCATGTATGGAAACCGAACGACGATCAGGATGAGCGTGATGGGCACTACAAACAACAACCATTGCCGATTCGAGGACCGCATCCAACCCCCACCAGTCGGATTTTATGGGAAGACCGCTCCATTGTCGGGCCAGAGCATAAGCGACGGCAAGCGGCGATGGAATAGCCCCCACACTGGCGAAGGTCTCAGCTATCCACGCTGTGTCCATCGCCTGCGCTCCCCAGTACGCAAGTACGCCATGTACGCAACCACAAGCAGATTAATGAACAAAATGGCTACGCGAATCCAGGTCAGTTTGTGTACCAGGTCCCATACCTCGAACGGTACGTACAATGCACCCGACACCAGCGCCAGCCATTCCGCCCAGGCGCGCTCGCGCCACAATCCGTAAGCCTCGACGAATCGCAACCCCGAATAGGCCATGGCCACCATCGCAATCGACAACAAGTTGGTATCGGTCACGCGGTCGGCCCAGTCGAGAAAAACCCGCGCGTAATGCCGGTCAGGATTGATGTGCAGAAGATAGAGCAGACTGTCGGCGATACCCCACACATCTTTATGGATGAGAGACAACACCCCAAATCCTGCCAGCAGAACTCCCAGTCCTTTCGCCAATTCGAGAGACGCCACCGCGCGCAAAGCGCGCAACTGCCGCGTGTGCCGCCGCTCTGACGGGGAATGTGTGTGTGTCTCCATCAAGTAGAAATTCTCACGAGCGTCAGCGACGGCTCCTTATGCCCTCCCCGGCTGCAAAATCAATTGCTCGGCCTCGGTGAACAATCGCCCGCGAATCAAAAACGTGCTTACCAGCGAAGTAATTCCCGACGCCGCGAAAATCATCGCCAACACTACAAACTGGTAAATCGCCGCGTACACGGGACGCGCTCCCGACAACATCATTCCGGCCATCAGTCCGGGGATCCAAACGATTCCCAGCGAGCGCAACGAATCAATCGCGGGAATCAGGCTTGCTTCATACGATGCCTGCACGTAGGGCGCAAGACTGCTCTTCGCCTCGGCTCCCAAGGCCAGCGCCGTCTCAATTTCGCCCACATGCGCCAGCACGTCGGCGCGCAGCCGGTTCAGCGCCAGCCCGTTGGTATTCATGGCATTCGCGATCAACATGCTGCCCACGGGAACCAGGGCCGTGATCTCGGTATCGATGACGCCCAACCAGGTCATCAAAGCGATCACCGATCCCGCGCCGCAAGCAATCGACCACGCCGAAACCTGGAACGCTCCCGGCATGCCTTTTGCTCTACGCGCAGACGTCGCGCCCGCCGCGACGATCATTGCGATCAGCAGGAAGATCGCCGTCCATCTAGGCGCGCGCAACAGGATCAGCAGTATCGAACCTACCGCCACGATCTGCACCAGCCCGCGCACCATCGCGATCAGCGCGTCGCTCTCCAGATGAATGCCTCGCTTGCGCGCCAGCAGGATCACCACCATCGCCGCCAGCGCCGCCGCTGCCGACTGCGCCAGGCCAAGCTGCAGTTGATCGTGAAAGAACCACTTAAGCACCGAGCACCTCCCGTGCCGCGCCTTCGCGGACAATCCTTCCCGCTTCCATCACCAGCGCCCACTCCGCGAGCCGCTCCGCCTGGGCAACATCGTGAGTCACCATCACGCAAGTGAGCTTCTGATCGTGCACGATTTCCTGCAACAAAGCCTCGACGCCCAGTTTGGATGCTTCATCCAGCGCTGAGGTCGGTTCATCCAATAAAAGAACCAGCGGAGCATTGGCGAGCGTTCGTGCCACGGAAACCCGCTGCGCTTCTCCGCCGGAAAGATTCGCCACGTTGCGGGTTGCGTAACCTTTCAACCCAACGCGCTCCAGCAAAGTTTCCACTGCCACCTCGGACAAAGTCTCGCCGCGTTGCGCGGGACCAAATCGCAGATTCTCGGCAACCGTCCCCGGAAAAAGAAATGGACGCTGCGTCACCATGCCCAGCTTACGCCGCAACTCCTGCGGCTCGATCTGTTTGTAATCGACGCCTTCAACATACGCAGTTCCGCTGGTCGGCTCATCCAGCCGGTTCAACAAGCGCAGCAGCGAGCTCTTTCCCGCTCCGCTCGGGCCGACGATGGCTACGACCTCTCCGCTTTTCACTTGGAAGGTAGCGTCCGCGACCAACACTTTTCCGCCGACCACGCGTCCCAGCTGGTCAGCGCGGAGAACAGAATTGTCAGGAATGGATGAGGCAGTCACCGGAGGCTATTTGCCATGGGCCCGCACGCTGGCGCGCAACTCGTCCACGATCTCGCGCGATGCCTCAAGGGCGGCCTCATGCTGGTCCGGTTCAAAGGAAATGGCTCCCACGCGCGCATGCCCGCCGCCGCCCCAGCGCTCGCAAATCTTGGCCAGGTTTATCGTCGGTTCCGCCGGAGCCCACGGGTTCGACCCCACCGACACTTTCACCCGGAAAGTGCTCTGGCTCAGGCCCACGCTATAGATGCTCTCGGGATGCAGGTAGTACGGCACAAATTTGTTGTAGCCCTCGAGGTCATGATCGGTGACATCGAAAAAGATGGTGCCATCTTTGCATTCAGTTCTTTCGCGCATGATGGCAATCGACTTCTGGTGCCGCTCCAGCAATGGAGGCAGCAAGGGCGCCACGAACGGCTCTTCCAATACCTCGCCCAGCGGCTTGTAGGCCAGCACCGGAATCAACTGCGGAAGAAACTTCGGGTCCTGCGTCGACTCGATCACCATGGTCAGCTTCATCGCCGGAGCTTTCATCTCGACCGCCGTCTTGGCATCTGGATACATCGCCCCATCGATCAGATCGGTCCAATACACCAGGTCAGTCACCGGCTTGCGGTCGAAACCAAAGCGTTGTTCCCCGATCATGGCGATAAAGCTGGTGCACGACTTGAAATCGGGATCGTAGAACTTCTGGTTGCTCTGGTCCTGCTCGAAGTGGGCGGCATCTGCGGGGTTCAAAAACGCGCTCTCGTGATGATCGAACCACCAGGTGATCTTCGGCGAACTCGAATACTTGAAATCGACGATGGCGTTTTCATCGCCGGTGAAGTCGTTCTCGTTGAACAGCGCCCCGGCGCGGTGCAGCAAGCCGGAGTACATGAACTCCACATCGCCGCGGATACGCTCCTTGTAGAAACGCGAGAACAGCGCCGCCGAACAGGCCCCATCGAAGCAGCGGTCGTGATAAAAGACCCGAACCTTCAAATTCGTCCCCTTCATGGACAGGCAGCAGACACGCCGCGCCAGCCGAAAAAGTAAAAGTAGATAGGAATGACATCCCGGAGGGTTTCTGTCAAGGAGAGAGCATACAAAAGGGACAACAAATCGCGTGGCGGCGGACTCCTCGTCCGCCCCCGAAGCGAAGCGAGGGCCTAGCCGATTAACTCGACTCCCCTAGAACGACGACGCCTGTTTCTCCGCCAGGTCGCCGATGAAGGGAACCTTCCACATCTGCCCCTGGTTGGCCTTAAGCAACAGGATGATCCACAAAGCCAATCCCGCCAAGCCAATGATGGGCCAGATCAGCAGAGTCAACCAACCCAGGAAAGGAATGGTCGCGATGATGCTGAGCGCAATACTCAGCGCAATCCATGCAACGGTGACGAAGATGCATTGAAAAGAGTGAAAGCGGATGAATTTGTTCCGGTTGTACGGCGCGACCAGCAGAAAGACAATCGCTGGAATAATCGTCACGTATGCCAGCATTCCAGCAACATTGTCGCTCATCCCGCTGGCTTGAGTAGAGGTGGTAGCTCCTCCCGACGAAGCCCCCGCATGTGCCGCGCATACTGTCGTTCCATCTGCTACCTGAGTTCCACAAACGCTGCAAAAGGCCATGAAATCCTCCCAAGCGAAGTCTCTACCCGGAGCCCGTACATAACCTGGCAGATATGCCTCTGCCCGATGCCGCGGAAGGTATCAGAATCACCTCGGCAAGGCAAATGATTTAAAGGATTGTAATTGCGTCGAGACTAGACGGGACCAGCCTGCCGCCTGGCCAGTTGGCCGATCCACGGCAACTCAAACAACTCCCCTTGTAGCGCTTTCACCATCAGCACCAGCCACAGAATGAACCATCCCACGGCCACAACGATGGAAGCAAAAATTACCAGTACCTTCCCCATCATTGTAAAAAGTAGAGCAAACACCGCCAGCGTGATCGCGGCCACCAGGATCGACTGCCAGGCGTGAAAGCGGATAAAGCGGTTCTTGCGGAAGGGATCGCGCAGCAGAAAAAAGATGGCAGGAACAACGAACAGGTAGGCAAGCGCTCCCGCCACGCGGTCAGGGACGCCTCCGGTCTTGCCCAGCACCGGCCTCGCTTCCGCCACCGGAGTTCCGCACGCCGGACAATATGCGCCAATCTCCGGCAGGGATTCCCCGCACTCCGCACACAGACTCGTCATGGTCCCCATCAAACTACCGCGCGCCGGTTGGTTTTCTTGCGGCAATCTTCACAAATTCCGTAAATCTGAAAAGTATGGCGCGTAGTTTCGTAGTGATGCTTGCGCCCGATCTCCTGCTCCAGTTCGCCAACCTGGGGAGAGAAAAACTCGACCGAACTGCCGCACTCCGTGCACACCATGTGGTGATGGCTTCTCCGGTTGTACTGGTGCTCGTAGCGCGTGATGCCGTCGTGAAACGCGACTTCGCTTGCCAGCCCGCATTCCGCCAGCAACTTGAGCGTGCGGTACACAGTAGTGGCCCCAATCTTCGCGTCTTTTTTCTTGACCAACTGGTGAAGTTCGTCGGTCGACAGATGTTCGCGCGTCTCCAGAAACGTCCGCAGAATCGTGTCCCGCTGCTCGGTATGTTTCAAGCCCACACGCTTGAGATGGCGGTGCAGGATCTCCTGCGCTTCCTGCACCATCTCCCGCGAAATACTGGGCTGATCGTCAATCCGTTTCTGCAACATAAGAAAAAGTAGCGCCAGAGCCGCCCTGGCCGAAGTCGAGGGGTCCCGCCGGCCACGAAGCTCTCGCCATCAAGCATCATACTGGCCCGCCCTAAAACCCGCCAACTCCTTGGCCAGTCTCTGCGGCGGTTCTCCGTGATCTCTGCGATTTAAGATTCTGGACTCCGACAATGCAATTGTGCTCCCCCGCATCCTCACCCTAGAATCGTTCTTTCAAACTCTATGTCCACGTTTCCGACCGTCGCCGCCCCGCGCCGCCTCTCTCTGCTTCTGCGAATTCTCATTTGGCTGGTTGCCGTGATTGTCCTGTTGATTGCCGTCGCAGCCGCCATCTTTTATTTCATGGCGCGTTCGGCCCTGCCCCAGATCGATGGCACGCTCTCAGTGCCCGGCCTCTCTGCGCCGGTAGCGGTCACGCGCGACAACCACGGCGTCCCCACGATTGAGGCCGCCAACCTCGACGATCTCTTCTTCGCCCAGGGATATGTGACTGCCCAGGACCGCCTTTGGCAGATGGACGGCATGCGCCGCTACGCCTCTGGAGAACTCGCCGAAATCCTCGGCCCTGATCTTCTCAAGAGTGACAAAGAGCAGCGCATCCTCGGTCTGCGCGCAGCGGCCCGCAAGGCGCTGGAAACCTTCTCGCCCGAAAATCGCGCCCGCTTTGAGGACTACGCCCGCGGCGTCAATGCCTACATCGACTCTCATCGCGATCACTTGCCGCTCGAATTCCGCGTCCTGCGTTACAGCCCAAAGCCCTGGCTGGCGGAAGATTCCACGGTCATCGCCGCCCAGATGGTGAAGGACCTCAATCACGATCCTAACCTGCTGTCGCGCGAGAAGATTCTCGACAAGCTCGGGCCCGAGTTGGCCAACGACCTTTATCCCAACTCCTCGATGCACGACCACCCCCCGACGGCCATACGCCCGAATCTGGATGGCAATGCAAACTCCGACGAGGATGAAGACGAAGACGCGCCGCCCTCAAACTCCGTCACGCACAATGACACTTCGTCCTATACCGACCCCTTTGTTGTCGGCTCGAACGATTGGGTTGTCTCTGGCGCGCACACCGTCAGCGGTAAACCGCTGCTGTCTGACGACATGCACCTCGGCCACCAGATGCCGAACCTTTGGTTCGAAGCCCATCTGCGCAGCGGCAACTTCGATGTCGCCGGAGTGACTCTTCCCGGCATGCCCTTCGTGGTCGTGGGACACAACCAGCGCATCGCCTGGGGATTTACCAACGTCGGCGGTACGGTCGAAGACCTTTACATCGAAACTTTCAATAATGAAGGAAAGTACAAGACTCCCAATGGATGGCAGGAGCCTGAGCATCGCCAGGAAATCATCCACGTCAAAGGCCAGCCAGATGTCACCGTCAATGTCACCATCACCCGCCACGGCCCCATCGTCAGCGATCTGATTCCTGGCGAAAAGCGTACCCTGGCCTTGCGCTGGACTCTGTATGATGGCGTCCGCAATCCCTTCTTCAACGTGAACTCGGCTCAGAACTGGGACGAGTTCTGCCGTGCCTTTTCCGAGCTCGACGCACCCGGGCAAAACGTGGTCTACGCCGACGTCGACGGCAACATCGGGTATCACGCAACGGGAAAAATCCCGGTTCGCGCCAAGGGCGACGGTAGTTATCCCGAAGACGGCAGCACCAACGACTACGAGTGGACCGGCTACATTCCCTTCGACAAGCTGCCCAACGTCTATAACCCGCCCTCAGGTGTCATCGGCACGGCGAACGGACGCATCGCACCCGATGGTTATCCGTACTCCATCAGCGCCCAGTGGGAAGCTCCGTGGCGCACCGACCGCATCTATCGCGTGCTGCAATCTGGGAAGAAGTTCGCTCCTGCCGACATGCTAGCCCTGCAGACCGATATCTATTCATCGTTCGACAGGTACGCTGCCGAGCGCTTCGTCTACGCCGTCGACCATGCGAAGAACGCCACGCCGAAAGCCAAACAAGCCGCCGACATGCTGCGTTCCTGGGATGGCCGCATGAGCGCCGACTCTGCTGCTCCCACCATCGAAGCTCGCACCCGCGTCCAACTCACGCGCATGCTTCTCGAACCCAAGCTGGGCCCAGCCGGAACCGATCCCGTCGCGCTAAGTTGGAAGAGCTACCGCTGGGCGCAGAGTTCCGTATGGCTCGAAAGCGTCATGCTCCACCAACCCAAGCGCTGGCTGCCTGACAATTACGCGAACTACGACGATCTTCTCGCCGCCGCCGTGGATGCTGCCGCCACGCGCAACGACGCACCCGATGATCTGAGCGCCTGGAAGTGGGGTCCCTACAATCCGATAGAGATCCAGCACCCCATCTTCGGCAACATCCCTTTTATCCAGGGCTGGGCGGGCCCGGGCATCAAGCCTCAGTCCGGAAGCGGATACACCGTCAAGGCCGTCTCCCGCAATCACGGCCCCTCGGAGCGGATGACGGTCGATCTGTCGAATCTCGATCAATCGACTTTGAACCTGGTGACGGGCGAAGCTGGAAATCTCTTCAGCCCCTACTACATGGACCAATGGAAGGCCTGGTACGACGGCACGACATTCCCGTGGCCCTTCAGCAAATCAGCCGAGGAGAAAATTCGCACTCATCAACTCAAGTTGCAACCTGCAAAATAAGTCGAAGGACGGATTATGGGCCAAACAGGACAGCTGCCCTCAGCGACGCAGGAACGAAGCCCGGCGGCCTCTGCGGCAGTTCTTAGCGGCCTCTGGGTTTTATGAAGTAACCCCGTATGAGGAGAGCGACCTGCGACCGGTTCTTTACGGATCCACAACCTTCACGTCCACCGCCATGCCTGTGATCACCAGCGGCGTGATCAATTGCTCTAACTGGTCCGTAGTTGTCAGGTACGCATAGAACACTCCGCCCTCGCACACATACACCACATCACGCCCGGTAACCGGCGCGATCCCGGTAACGTCACCCTGCGCAGGCGGAACCACCACCGCCGTCGTCGCCATATTAAAGATGCTCAGACATCCCCGTACCCCCACCGCCGCAGTGCAATTCTTCGATCCCACGTAGACGCGGCCGTTCGAGGCCAACTCCATCCGGTTGTGATACCCGTCGGCAATCGCAACACTGTTCGTCACTACGGGAATCCCCGTGCTCACATCCAGCGTCGTCAGCACTCCGCACGTCGAAACCGCAGTCCCCGAGGGACAAGAATTCCCCGGTGGCGTTCCCGCGACGTACAGTGTGTTGCCGTTCAACATGCCGTAGGTAGCCCCAGGTACGGGAATCGTGGCCGTCATGGTGTTAGTCGTCAGATCCAAGACCGATATTGAAGCCGCTGTTCCACCACACTCGGCGCCGCAGTTGAAGATATAAGCCTTGGTGTCATCGCTGCTGAACACGCCCCACACGGGATTGTCAAACCCGCCGACAAAAGTTCGCGGATCGTTATTCGTCGAAATCAGACTGGGCGCAATCACCACCACGCTGGTGGAATTATCTCCAAAGGCCAACACGCGATTGCCGTTGTGGCTGATGGTCACGTATCTCGCGCTGGGCACGGGAACGTTCGCCAGAATCGATGACGACCCCAGATTCAGCACAATAATGCCCCCCGGCGGCCCCTGCGGATTGGTCTGAGGCGCACTCGGCACCGCGATATAACCGGTACCGTTGTCTGCCCCGATCACCATGCTTTCCGTCGGACCCGGTATCACTGCCGAAGGCAGGTTCATTCCGCTGGCACCCACCGCCGCGCCCTCGCGCGCGTTATCCACCAGCGAGATCGAACTGGTCCCGGTGTCGAAGATCATGGTGAAGGCCAAGTTCGGTGATTCCGTCATCAACCCCGGCCCTTGAATCCCCGACAGGTTCACCAGAAAGGGCGATTGCATATCCAGGGTGGCGTCGATGATATTCAGAATTGGCCCTCCGCCCCCAGCCGGCAGCGGATGCAAGGGATTTGATACGAACGCCCGGAAGGTCAGTCCGCTAGTCTGTTGACCATTGGGGCTTCCCATGCCACCGCTGCAGGAAAGCAATCCCGCGCACGCCAGAAAGATGACAGCAACTCTAATCGCAGCTCGATTCAAGCCCGGAACTCCAGGAGTATGAGAGACAAAGATTTAGATGCGAATGGGGGATTATAGCAGAGGGCACTCCGTTCATTTTTTAGATCCCGCATGCGAGCCAGGTTCAAAGCTTGCGCATCGGCGGTGTCTTGGGGCCCCAGCCTTTACGCCTTTTCTGGAAAAAGTTGATTCGCAACGTTGCCGCATGGCTCAAGTCCCTTTAGGTCTTTCATACTCTTTAGGGTCAAAAGGCTTCGTCCGGGACTAAAATCACTCCATGCCAGACGAAGTTACTCCGCCGGAACCAATACCTGAACCGACCCCAGCACCCATTCCCTTTGACATTGCCGAGGAATTCGGCACGGCCAAGAAGAATCTCCCGCCAGCGAAGATTGTCATCATCGGTGTCGTCGCCCTCGCCATCGTTGCCGGCATATTCGCGCTGCTCCAGCGGCCGAAGACTACCGGCGCAGGCAAGATCGACAACATCGTCTCGGTAGAAATCCCCAATCAGAAGTCGGTCATGGTCGCAGTCAACGTCTCGTTCCAGAACAACGGCCAGAAGCCTTTCTGGATTCACAATATGGAAGCCACTCTCCAGACCGATAGCGGCCCGCTCAAAGACAATGCCGCTTCCGCCGCCGACTTCGAACGATACTTCCAGGCCTTCCCCGCGCTGAAGGAACACGCCCTGCCGCCGCTGAAGCTCGAAGACAAGATCGAACCCGGCGGGTCGACGAAGGGCACTATCATCGTCAGCTTCCCGGTCACCCAGGAAGACTTCAACAAAGCAAAGTCCTTCGAGGTCGCCATCTGGCCTTATGACCAGGCCGTCCCGCTGGTACTTAGCAAATAGGTTTTGATCGCGTAGCAGATTTTTGATTGTCGAGGAAATTGGAGTCCACGGAGTACAAAAGTAGCGCCGGCGTCCCGCCGGCCACGATGAACCGGGAAGCAACCCGGCACATACCTTCCCCGGGCTATTTCTTCTGCAGAAACTTCCTGCGCACCAGGTGCGTATTCGCCGTGGGCTTGATGTCGTCATACTTCATCATGCTGATCGACCCGTCCACCTCGAGCACCGCCAGCGCAATATCATGGTAGCTCGCGATCCCATGCTCGCGCATCGCGCGCTCGAGTTCATCCATGCTGACGTGCTCTTTCGCCATGTGCGCATCCATCACCTGGCCATCGTGCACCAGCAGACTGGGTTCGCCCTGAATGAACTTGCGGAACCGCCGGTTCGCTCCCGATAAATCGGCGACAAAATAATTCATCACCAGCAAAGTCACCGCCGCCACAACGCCGCCCAGCAACGAGGTGTCAGGCCCGGTCATCGCATTTTGTACCGAGTTGCTGATCAACAACAGCAGAGTCAGGTCGAAGGGCGTCATCTGCCCCACTTCCCGTTTGCCGCTCAGGCGGACGCCCGCCAGCACGACCGCATACACGGCCACCGTTCGCAGCGCGATCTCACCCAGCGCGTGCCAATTGGCAGGAAGCATGATTTATTGCGACGGCGTCGGCGTAATCGGCACTGGTGCAGCCTTCGGAGTACTCAAGTATCCCGTGACCTTTTTCTTGTCCACCGACCACACCACCAACTCGAACAGAAGATGATCGCGGCCACTGTAGAACTGAATGGGTTCCGCTACGTTCCGGTCTTTCTTCTCGAACGTCTTGTCGTCGGAGGTCACGTTCAACGTGAACTTGCTCTTCTTCGGATCCGTCTTCTTTAACTGCAGACTGACGGTCGAAACCGGCTGGGGCTTTGCGCCTTTCAGCAGTGTGAACTCGTAGTAGTTCCGGTCACCCTTATGTTTGAGGACTTCCAGATCGTCGCGCGTGTGGGCAATCAGTCCACTCTGCATGCCCAGATCGCCGATCGTGCTTTCCAGCTTGGCTCGGGTTGCTTCAAGCTCGGTCTTGGTCGAAGCGACATCGGTTTTTACTCCGCCGACATCCGACTTCACACCGGCAACCTCGCCGCTCACCTGGCTGATCTGCTCTTTCTGCTGTTGCGCCAGACGCTCTTCCGCGGCCTTGGTCTGCGCCTGGAGCTGGGCCGCGCGCTGCGTCAGTTCTTTCTTGGTCATGCCGACCTGCTGGCCGAGCGTCTCCGCCTCCGCCTCCGCAGACTGCATGCGCTTCGAAAGCTCTTCGATCTGCGCCTTGCTGGCGGCCTGGTCTTTGCTCGCCTGCTCCGCTCGGGCACGAAGATCGAACATGAAATACAGCGACCCGGCCACATACAGCAACGCCAGCAGCAACGCGATCCACTTCCCGGTGGTGCTCTCGGTATGGACTTCCGCCATTTCGCCTGGTTCGGCCATAGGGATTCTCCGCCTTTGAGTTGTAAATGAAAGTTGTTCTAATTGTTGAGCATAACCCCAAGGGTGTCAATTCTCTCCGGTCCCCGATGTCACCTCATTACCAACTGTTACTTCCGTTATGGAAGACATGTACCCCGGCGTCCCGGTTCTTCTCTATTCCGCTGTACTCTATTCCAAGTCTTTCGGCCCTGGAACCATGGAACGTCGAACATTTACCCATATCGGCCGCTATGAGGTAGTGGGAGAACTTGGCCGCGGCGCCATGGGAGTCGTCTACCAGGCCAAGGATCCGCAGATCGACCGTCTAGTCGCGATCAAAACCATCGCCCTGCTCACTGACGATCCCCAAGGGGAACAGGAATACCGCCAGCGTTTCTTTCTCGAAGCCCGCGCCGCCGGACGCCTCTCCCACCCCGGCATCGTCACCATTTTTGATGTGGGAGAAGAGCCCGAGACTCACTCCCCATACATCGTGATGGAGTACGTCGCCGGCCAGCCGCTCAGCAAATTTATTTCGTCATCTTCAAAGATTCCGGCTCGCCGCGCACTGCGCTACGCCCAGCAACTGGCCGAGGCTCTCGACTATGCTCACGCCCAGGGTGTAGTCCACCGCGATATGAAGCCGGCCAACATCCTGATCGGCAAAGACGCGCATGCCAAGATCACCGACTTCGGCATCGCCAAAATGAACCTGGCGAACATTACTCATACCGGACAGGTGGTGGGCACGCCCGCCTACATGTCTCCGGAACAGTTGGAAGGCATTGCCGTCGATGGCCGCTCTGACCTGTTTTCGCTCGGCGTCATTCTCTACACCATGCTCACCGGACATCGTCCGTTTCAGGGCAACAGCGCCGCGACCGTCTGCTATAAAGTCGCCAATCGCGATCCTTTGCCCGCATCGGCTTTCGACTCCACATTCCCGCCCGATGTCGACTATGTCATCGCCCGTGCCATGGCCAAAGATCCCGCGGCCCGTTACCAGACCGGACGCGAGATGGCGCTCGATCTCCACAGCATTCTTCGCGGACAAACCCCGCGCAGCCAGGGCGACCACTCACAGAAGAACGCGGCCGCCGTCACACCCGTCGCCGAATCTACCCAGCGACAGGTAACCAATGCAGTTCCAACGGCCGAGGAAACCTCGGTACGCAAACTGCTTGCCTTTGTTGGCCAGGCCCCAACCAAACGTGAAGGCCTCGCCGCCTTGGTCTTGCTCTGCGCTATCTTTTTCGCAGCCCACTACCGGCACAATCCGGCGAATAACCCTTCGCCTCCGGCTCGGACCGCACCCACAACTCCGGTCGCCGCCGTACAACCGATGCCGGAAGCGCCGAAGGTCGTCGTTCCCAAACCAGCCGCCCTGTCTTCCACTCTCCAGTTGCAAGTGCAGCACCACCTTGCCAGCGCCACCCTCCGCCTCTGGAGCGACGGACGCCTGATCTACACCCACGCTCTTCGCGGAGAAGCCACGAAGCACCTGGTCGTCTTCAAGAAAGTGGAAGGAACCGAGAAAGAAGCGCTCAAACTACCGGCAGGCAAACACAAAATCAAAGTCGAAGTCGAAGCCGACGGATACGACCGCTCCAGCACCATCCAGGCCAACCTCTCGCACGATCAGGCCCAAGTCCTGGAAGTCCGCTGCAACAAAGAAACCCTCGACCTCTCATTGCAGCAGTAACAACGCATGTAGTGACGGACGCCTCGTAAGCCTGCCCTGAGCTTGTCACAGGGTCGCCGAAGAGGATCCGGGACCAACGCAGCCGCCTCAGCTGTCTCCGCAGCCAAGCGAGGGCGTTCGTCCAGAAACACCATGGCAACGCAGCGCAGCCGGATCTGTGGCGAAGGCTAGCTTCCGATCAGGGCCTCGCTTTCGCCATGAAGCCAGCAGCCTGCCTAGCCTGCCCCTTCAGGAGTCGCGATCACCTGCGCTCTGCAAGGAGCCGAATCAATCGGCAACTGGATATAGAACGTTGTGCCCCGGCCCGTTTCCGTCTCAAACCAGATCTTGCCGCCATGTTTCTTCACCACCACGTTATGAGCCAGCGCCAGTCCTTGGCCCGTCCCCTTGCCAACTTCCTTGGTGGTGAAGAACGGATCGAAGACGCGCGAGCGAATGCTTTCGGGGATTCCCGTTCCGCTATCGGCAATGACAATCTCTGCGAAATCACTGCCCGCCTTGGTGGATACTTCTATCCGGCCTTTTTGCCCTTCTTGAATCTTCTCCTTAATGGCATGAGCCGCGTTGACGATCAAATTCAAAATGACCTGGTTTATGTCTCCGGGGTGACACCGGACCAACGGCAGGGCTTCAAACCGAGTCTCGACATCCGCGACGTATTTCCACTCGTTGCGAGCCACGGTAATCGTGGTTTCAATGGCTTTGTTGATATCGGCGGGAACCTTCGCCGCCGAGTCGGGATGAGAAAACTCTTTCATGGCCCGGACAATCCCGGCTATCCGGCGGGCGCCGTCAAGGGCTTGCTCCACGGCCCGCGGGATCTCCGCCGCCAGAAAGCCCAGATCGGCATCCTTCTCTGCCTGCTCAATCTCCGCCCGCACCTGCAGCGCCAAGGCTCCCTCGGGAGCTTCGTGAATCGCCGAAGAATATCGTTTCAACAGCTCATGCACCGGTTTCCACGAGTCTGCCAGGAACGTAAGATTATCGATTACGAACTGGGTGGGCGTATTGATTTCGTGAGCGATGCCTGCGGCCAGTTGCCCGATTCCCTCTAACTTCTGCGCCTGCCGCAACTCACTCTCAATCGCCTTGCGTTCGGTGATGTCTTCTTTGAGGGCAAGAAAATGTGAGATCGTGCCTTGGCTGTCGGTGATCGGGGTGATCGTGGCGGACTCCCAATAGACCTCCCCGCTCTTTTTCCGGTTGCGAAATTCGCCATGCCACACCCTTCCACTGGTTATGGTCTGCCACAGATTCTCGTACATCTCCGGGGCGGAGTATCCAGAATTCAGGATGCGAGGATTCTTCCCCAGAACCTCCTGCAAGCTATAACCTGTGCACTGACAGAATTTCTGATTTACATAGGTGATGTTGCCGAGGGGATCGGCTATAACGACGGAGACGGGACTTTGCTCCACGGCCAGCGATAACTGTCGCAACTTGTCTTCGTATCGTTTCCGTTCGGTGGTGTCGCGAAAAAACCAGACCCGCCCCAGGTATTCGCCGGCCTCGCTCCGCAAGGCCGTCGAATGGCGTTCCAGAGTTCTTCCATCACGCAATTCAATCTCGCAATGATCGGTGGCGTTGGGGTCGCGGTAGAGTTCTTTCACCCGCTTCAGAAAGGATTCCGGATCCTTCGTGCGCTCCACCACTTCGCACAGCAGGGCCACATCAGGCCTCCCCACCGCTGTGCTGTCTTTTGTTCCAATCGATGCCAGATCGATATGCCAGACATCCAGAAAACGTTGATTGTGCGAAACCACGATGTCCCGCTTGTCCACCACCAGAATCCCGTCGGGCGACTCTTTGTGGATCGCGCGCAACAGCGACTGCTCAAACTGGTCGCGATGGTTTTCCGAGGATGGCGGTGGGGACCCGGCTGGCAGATCAGTTTCCATGACCCCCACCGAATGGCAGGCCGATTTGCAACCATATCGCGTCGCCCCGCGGCTTGTTCTCAACCAGCGTGTCGCGCTCGTACTTCAACGCCAGCCCTGCAGTTTGTCCCAACCTGATGCGCACTTGCGGCCCGATCGCGAAGTTCCGTCCCCGGTTACCGTCCCCATTCACGGGCGCGCCGTGCAGACGGTCATTGGTGATCTGTTGGTAGTAATAACCGTTCACACCCAGGTTGATTCTCTTCGAGAGCGCTCGCAGCACCGCATATTCCTGCATGAACTCGTTGCCGCTCCGGTATCCCGTATCGCCATTGCGAAAATTCACCACATACTGGACACGCATACTGATTTCGAACCTCTGCTGATCCGCCAGGTAGGTGAAGCCCCCGGCTGGGCCAGCCGCATAGTTATGTTGCCCGATGTTCAGCACTTTGGATTTCGAATAGGCCGGCCCCGCCAGCCACACATCCCCTTCATAAAACCAGTGCAAACGTTCTTTATGGTAGCCAACTCCCAACGGACTGATGGCCACGTTTCCCACACCAAACCCGCTGAAATTCCCGGACGGAGTTCGCAATTGCTGATAGATCAAGGGCATGCCCACATTACTCTTCAGGGTCCCGCCCCAAACGCCGGTCCTCCAAGCGTGTTCGACTTTTAGCGCATTCGCCACCACTCTGAGCCTGAACTCCGGAACTATATTTCTGCCGTGGCCGTTCATCATCTGGTTCGCAAAATAATAGGTCGAGAACTCGCAGAGTATGGTTCCGCCCGGGCCCGGCGTCATGCCCGACATGACCGTTTCCACCCCCACCGGGTAAACGCTCGCACCGTTCTCTGTGGCCCACCCAGCCACCTTTGTCGCCAGAACCAGAACTCCGCACAGCATCAGCTGACCCACGATCGAGCTCCCCTTCGTGGACAGCCGCCTTGCGAAGCTGGCTAATCTCATGACTTCCTCGTCACTTTCGCTGGGTAGGGCTGGAACCACCCATTCCCTTTATCGGCGAGAACGTCAATCCCTTGAGTTGTGACGACGGATGCAACGGTGGGGGTCTTCTAGATTGCGGAGAGCTTACGCGCGAACCGGCGAGCCTCCGGAAACATTGGCGATGGAATCAGGGACGGCACCCTCCGACTCTACTTCTCACGTACGCTCCACCAAAAGATGAAGAAGGCGGAACTGAGCAGCGCACCGAAGATGCTGAGGACGCCTTCTGGAATTGACCGATGTCTCACGAATCCCAATGCCAAATCTAGGGCCGTAAAAACCAGCAACAGCCACAAAATCGATTTGGGCCCTTTTCCCACAGAATCTTCCTTACAGCTCCACCCGCCTCAACCTCAACGAATTCGTGATCACCGACACCGAACTGAAACTCATCGCCGCCGCCGCCAGAATCGGGCTCAACAAAATCCCGAAGAACGGATACAGCACCCCCGCCGCCACCGGCACGCCAATCGAGTTGTAGATAAACGCGAAAAACAAATTCTGCCGGATGTTCTTCATCGTCGCCTTGCTCAACTTGCGCGCACGTACGATTCCCGCGAGATCGCCTTTCACCAGCGTGATGCCGCCACTTTCCATCGCGACATCGGTTCCCGTCCCCATCGCAATGCCCACGCGAGCCGCCGCCAGCGCCGGGGCGTCGTTCACTCCATCGCCCGCCATCGCGACCGTGCGCCCTTCTTTTTGCAGGCGCTCGACGACTTCGGCTTTCTTGTCGGGCAGGACTTCCGCCTCAAGCTCAGTAATCCCCAGTTTGCGAGCCACGGCCTCGGCGGTCGCGCGATTGTCGCCAGTGAGCATGACGATCCGCATCCCATCCGCTTTCAATTCGCGAATCGCTCCCGCCGCCGACTCTTTCACTGGATCGGCAATCCCAATCAATCCCGCCGGCTGCCCATCGATCGCCGCAAACACTACGGTCTGCCCATCCCGACGCAACTCATCCGCCTGCGCCCGCAACGAATCGAACTTCATCTTGCGGCTCTGAAACAATTTCTCATTGCCCACCAGCACATCTTTGCCATCGACTTTGCCGCTCACGCCAAATCCGGTGAGCGACTGAAACTCCGCCGGCTTCGACAACGCGAATCCGTTCTCCCGAGCCGCCGCTACCATGGCCGCGCCCAGCGGATGCTCGCTTCCCTGCTCCAGGCTCGCCACCAGTCGCACCAGTTCAGCGTCACTCACACCCGCCGCCGCGATCACCGATTCCACCGTCGGCTTGCCCGTGGTCAACGTGCCCGTCTTATCCACCACCAGAGTGTCGACTTTTTCCAAAGTCTCGAGCGCCTCGGCATTGCGAATCAACACTCCCGCGTGCGCCCCGCGCCCCGTCGCCACCATAATCGCCATTGGCGTCGCCAATCCCAGCGCACACGGGCACGCAATAATCAGCACCGCCACCGCATTCACCAGCGCATGCGCGAATCGCGGCTCAGGACCAAACGCACTCCACAGGATGAACGTCAGCACCGCAATTCCGATCACCGCCGGCACAAACCATCCCGCCACGCGATCCGCCACGCGTTGAATGGGAGCCCGGCTGCGCTGCGCCTTCGCCCACCATCTGCACAATCTGCGCCAGCAAAGTTTCGCTGCCCACGCGCTCGGCCTTCATCACAAACGATCCTGTCGCGTTTACCGTCGCGCCAATCACCGCACTGCCCACCGCCTTCTCCACCGGCACCGATTCGCCCGTGATCATCGACTCATCGACGGCGCTCGAGCCTTCGACCACCACACCGTCGACAGGAACTTTCTCTCCTGGACGCACCCGTAGCAGATCGCCCGGTTTTACTTGTTCTAACGGAATGTCGTGTTCCGCCCCATCCCGCAGCACCCGCGCCATCTTCGGCGTCAAATCGAGCAGTGCGCGAATCGCCGCCCCGGTCTTCGAGCGCGCCCGCAACTCCAGCACCTGTCCCAGCAGCACCAGGGTCGTGATCGCGGCCGCCGCTTCGAAGTACACCGCCGGACGGCCATCCATCTCACGAAACGTCGCGGGAAAAATCCCCGGCCACACCGTGGCCACCAGGCTGTAGACATAAGCCACGCCCGTGCCCATGGCGATAAGCGTGAACATATTCATCGACCGGTTGACGATCGACGCCCATCCCCGCTGGAAGAACGGCCAGCCCGCCCACAACACCACCGGAGTCGCCAATACCAGTTCCAGCCACTCCAACCTGCCCAGAGGCAGTGCCGACTTCACCGGCATGCCCGGCAGCATGTCGGCCATCGCGATGCCCAGCAGCGGCACCGTCAGCAGCACGCTGATCCAGAAGCGCCGCGTCATATCGCGCAGCTCCGGATTCTCTTCCTCTGCCGCTGTCACGGTGCGCGGCTCAAGCGCCATGCCGCAGATCGGACAGGCCCCCGGTCCCGGCCGCACGATCTCGGGATGCATCGGGCACGTGTACTCGGTCTTCGTTGCGGCCATCGGCGTCTCGGGCTCGAGAGCCATCCCGCACTTCGGACACGGCACCGGCTTCGTCTCCCTCACCTCGGGACACATCGGGCAGACATACAGCTGTCGCCGGAGGCGCGGCGATCGGCGTCGAGATCCGCGACGCCGAGTTGAGATATTTGTCCGGGTTCGCGCGAAACTTCTCCGCGCACCCCGCGCTGCAGAACGAATGGACCTTCCCCGCGTGTTCAGACTTATGCTTGGTCGTCGCCGGGTCCACATCCATCCCGCACACCGGATCTTTGACCTTCAAAGCCGGTGCCGCACCCAGCATCACCAATCCGGAAGACGGTTTCGCGTTCAAATATTTGTCAGGGTCTGCAGAAAATTTCTGGACACACCCCGCGCAACAAAAGAAGTAGTCCTTACCCGCAGATTGGTAAGTATGCTTGGCGGTTGAGGGATTCACCGTCATCCCGCAAACCGGATCTTTCACTCCCGCTCCCAACTGCTTTGCCTCACTCGACATAATGCGATCCTATACCTACGGATTCCCCATGTTCTATATTGGATTCAAGCCCGCGGAGTTGAGTTCTTGTTAGGGACAACACGCTCCGCATGACGAAAGGCACCATGACTCAACTGGAAGTCCGCTACCGCTACGTCAACCCGCCCACGGAACCGGAAATGCGCGCCATTGACGCCATGCGTGAGGTCTACGGCATCCGCAAAATCGCCTTCGATGAAAAAGAGAAGGTGGTGAAAATAGAATTCGACGCCTCCCGCTTAAAAGAGCCGAACGTCGCCGCCCTGCTGCGCCGCGCAGGTATGGATTTAAAAGAAAGATTGATTTTGGCTTAGTGAACCTGGGGTTGAGGAGAGAAGAGGGCCTCGGGGGAGGGCTTTGGGCAGAAATGCAATGGGGCGCTCAAGAAAACCTCTGGCCGAAGTTTATTCTCAAGAGCGCCCCGTTGCGCGCCACTTCGTCTGTCCTCGAATATAGCACTCACCTTGCCATCGGCAACATCCTGAAAATACAACCCCGGAAGAAAAGATTGCGGGTAGGAATTTCCCCCTAAGGGGAAAGATTTACTTCCGCCCGAAAGCGCACGGGACGGGCCGAACCGCCTGTTGAAATCATGAATTTACAATCGATCAGCCTCGGCCGATTTCTAGAATCGAGACGTCCCTAACGGATTTAGAATTCGTCGCGCGGCGAACCCTGCGACTTAAGACTTTGGCTTCGAGGCATTCGATTTTCACCAAAACAAAACTTTCGTTATAATCAAATCCTGCAACCGCAACCCAGTTTGTTGCGCGCCCTTAGCTCAGCTGGATAGAGCGTCTGGCTACGAACCAGAAGGTCGGGAGTTCGAATCTCTCAGGGCGCACCATCAACCTCATCCCATCCGTTTTGATACATTGGACGCCCGCGTCCATGCTCACCACGCTCGCTATCGCCAACTACCGTTCGTTGCGAAATCTGGTCGTGCCCCTAAAGCGGCTGAACGTTGTGACCGGGCCGAACGGCAGCGGAAAATCCAGTCTCTACAGGGCTCTCCGCCTGCTTGCCGACACGGCTCAAGGCAGGGCAATCTCCTCGATCGCCCGCGAGGGCGGACTGATGTCCACGCTTTGGGCAGGTCCAGAATCGATCTCCCGCTCAATGCGCCGCGGAGACCACCCAGTTCAAGGCACGCGGCGCACCGAACCGGTAAATCTCCGACTCGGCTTCGCCAGTGACGAATACGGATATCTCATCGACCTTGGTCTTCCGAAATCGTTTGAGTCCTCAGCCTTCAACCTTGATCCCGAGATTAAGCGCGAATTCATCTGGCACGGCCTGGACCTTCGCCCCAGCACGCTTCTAGCGGATCGCAACGGACCGTTCGTCCGGCTCCGCTCAGAAGACGGAGAGTGGCACGCTGCCACCGATCATCTTGCGAGTTTTGACAGCATGATGGCCCACACCTCCGACCCTCGCCGCGCCCCAGAAGTGCTGCTGTTGCGGGAATCCATCCGCAATTGGCGCTTTTATGATCACCTTAGAACCGACGCGGACGCCCCCGCCCGCACGCCACAGATCGGCACTCGGACACCGACGCTCGCCAACGATGGCGCTGATCTCGCGGCCGCCGTGCAAACCATTCGCGAAATCGGGGACGGCGATTTGCTCGATGCCGCTGTTGAGGATGCATTCCCCGGAAGCCGTCTCTCCGCCGCCAACATAGAAGGCCGATTCGTACTTTCCATGCCGCAGCAAGGCCTTCTCCGGCCTCTCCACGCGGCAGAGCTCTCCGACGGCACCTTGCGTTATCTGCTCTGGATCGCCGCGTTGCTCACGCCGCGACCGCCCGCTTTGATGGTCTTGAACGAGCCCGAAACGAGTCTCCATCCCGACTTGTTGCCGGCGCTCGCCCGGCTCATCGCTGGCGCGGCGAAGTCGATGCAGCTGATCGTCGTGACCCACGCAAGGCTTCTGATCTCCGCCCTCGCGGAGCAGCCCGGGTGTCAAACCATTACGCTGGAAAAAGCTTTCGGAGAAACCAGGATTGTGGGGATAAAAGAAATTGGCACGCCAGCCTGGCACTGGCCGAAGAGATAACCTACCCAACCAGCTAACGATCGTGCAACTGATCGCGCACGGCCCTGATCACGCCACCAATATGAAATCCTTGATCGAGAAACGCCAGGGCTTGCCGCTTCGCCTGCTCGTAGGCCTCGTCTTCGCCCACAAGCTTCTCGATCTGCTCCGCCACCAGGGCGCTAATGGAAACACCTCGCCGGTTGGCTAGCATCGTAGCCCTGCGCAGTGTCTCTTGGCTCAACCTGACAGTGACTTTTCGCTTCTCGTCGTTTCTTGAAGCGCCTTTCATAATCACTTGTGTAACACATGCGCGAACGTGCCCGCCATACCCCTACCGCTCCCGCTTGTACGCTATCCCCAATTGCTTCAGCTTCGACTGCAAAGTCGTCCGTTTCAGTCCCAAACGCGCCGCTGCCCCCGTCGGCCCGCCCAACTGGCCTCCGCTTTCCCGCAGCACTCGCACGATGTGCTCCTTCTGCGCATCTTCCAGCGTCAGGCTGGCGGTCGTGATCGCGGGCAGCAATAACCCCTGCAGGGGCGCACGCAACACCGATCCTTCCGTCAGGATCACCGACCGTTCCACAAAATTCTCCAACTCGCGTATGTTTCCCGGCCAATCCCATTGCTGCAGCAATTCCATGGTCCGTTTGGGAATGCTGGTAATCGATTTCTTCATCCGGACCGCGTAGATGCGCACGAAATGATCCACCAGCGCGGGGATGTCTTCCCGCCGTTCCCGCAGCGGCGGCACGCATACGGGAAATACTTTCAGGCGGTAGTAAAGGTCGCTGCGAAACTCGCCTCGCTTCACGCTCTCCCAAAGATCGCGGTTCGTCGCCACCACCAGGCGGAAGTTCACCCTCAGCGTACGATTTCCTCCCAGCCGCTCGAATTCCTGATCCTGCAAAACCCGCAGCAGTTTGGGTTGCATGCCCAGCGGAATCTCGCCGATCTCGTCGAGAAACAACGTGCCCCGGTCGGCCAGTTCCAGGCGTCCAATTTTGCGATCGATGGCTCCGGTGAAAGCGCCCTTCTCGTGCCCGAACAATTCGCTCTCCAGCAAGCCCGAGGGAATAGCCGCGCAATTCATCTTGATGAAGCTGTTCCCGCGCCGCGGGCTCATGCGATGGATGGCTCGTGCGATCAACTCTTTGCCGGTGCCGGTCTCGCCCTCTACCAGCACCGTGGCGTCGCTGGCGGCCACCGTAGTCACAGCGGCCAGCACTTGCTTCAACGCCTGGCTCTGTCCCACGATCTCGCCAAAACCCATCTTGATATCGATTTCTTCTTCTAAGTAGAGCCGCTCTTCGGCGAGTTTTTCTTTCGCCTGGCGCAACTCCTCCATCGCCGCGCGCAACGCCTGCTCGGTACGCTTGTACTCGCTCATGTCACGCAGAATGCCCTGCAGCCGGCCATCCGGCAATCTGCGCCCGGTGACCTCGCCGGGAAACACGCTCCCGTCCTTGCGCCGGAATTTCCATTCTGCCCGGGTAACCGTCTCGCCCTGCATCAGTTGCACTTCGGCACTGATCCTGGGGATCTCCTCGGCCGCAACCACGTCCGCAATGCTCATCTGCACGATCTCTTCTTTCGAGTAGCCCAGCATCTCCGCCCCCGCGCGGTTCACGTCCAGATACCTTCCCTCGGCGTCGCTGACGAAGATTCCATCCGACGCCTGCTCTACCAGCATGCGGAAGTGGCTCTCGCTCGCCTTCAATGCCAAATCCGCGCACTTGCGCTCGGTCACGTCCCGCGCCACCGCGACCACATAGTCGCGATCCAGTTGCACCAGCCGCAACGTCAACTCCACCGGGAACTCGGAACCGTCCTTACGGCGACGGACACTCTCCATGATCGCCCTACCCGTCCGGTACAGTTCCTTTTTTGCGGCCTTGTGAAGCTCATCGTTCAACTGCGAATCCACGCCGGCCACGCCGATCGCAAGTAACTCCTTACGGCTGTAACCTAGAACCCGGCACGCGGTCTCATTGACATCGAGGAATGTAAGTGCGTCCAGATCCACGAGCTCGATGGCATCGTTCGACTGGTCGACCAACGTGCGGAATAATTGTGACTCCTGCAAGGCTTGTTCCCGGCCCACTGCCTCTTCCAGCAGTTTCTTCGTGCTTTCGCGAAGCCGTTGCTCCGCCCGTCTCTGCTCCGTGACGTCATGCGCAATGCCCCGCACCACGGGCGCGGCCACGCCTTCGGTGCGCAAGCTGTTGCGATATTCCCACAGCCGCATCTCTTTTGCGCGGGTCAGCACCGGGACCACGCCGCTGGCCTCCCCGGTGCGCGCGATCTGTTCCAGGTAGGCGTCGAACTGCTCCCGGTATTCGGGAACCACCAGCTCGCGCATAGGAATTTTCAGGAGTTCGTCGATGCTGTACCCCAGAACGCGGGCCGGCGCGGGATTGCAGGCCAGCAACCGCCCTTCAAGATCGTGCACGCATAACAGATCCCGGCTATGGTCGACTAAGTCACGATACCAATCATCTCGCCCATGCCGATAAGGACCAAAGAAATCAAACTTGTCAGGAAGCCTTCCCCGAGAATCGCCCCCGAAGGTAAGAGAATGGGAACCCACAGCGCCTCCGTTACAGATCGCCCCCAGGAATCGAGATGGACGAGGTAGGTCATGGAACATGACCCGGGATCAGTTTAGGATGGGCAGCCACACGCGGCTGTGATTTAGGTCACTATTTGTAAAAATCTAAACCTGCGATCGCAATGGCTGTCGAGTAACTGCCGTACTGTTCGGGCCAGAACCTCCTGGGTGAAGGGCTTCTGCAGAAAGGCGGTTCCCCGGTCGAGCGGGCAGCTGTTGAGTAATGATATTTACCGTATATCCCGACACAAGTAAAACCTCGATTCCTGGGCGGGCCATTGTCATCTCCCCGGCGAACTGGCGCCCGTTCATCCCCGGCAACAACACCAGGTGGCGCTGGCGCCCGCGCCACACGTGCACCCTTGTAGGACGCCCGTCTAGAGCACAATGACTCCGATTGACATGCGAGCCACACTCTACGTACGATGGCGCGCCTAAAATTCCAGGAGGCCAGACATGGCTACAAAGAGGATCAGTTCCTTCCTCGTGCTTTGCTTCTCCCTCGCCCTTTCGCTCGCCCTCACGGCTCCCAAGCTCCACGCCCAGACCTACACCACCGTCGACGTCCCCGGGGCCATCGAGACTGACGCCAACGCCATCAACACCAAAGGCACCATTGTCGGCTTCTACACCGACTCCGCCGGTATCATGCACGGCTGGGCGCAAGTGAATGGAGCCATCAAGAAACTGAATGCCCCCAAGGCCGCCGACACCCTGGCCTACGGAATTAATGACAGCAACCAGATCGTCGGCTGGTATATCGACACCGCCGGCATCGATCACGGCTTCTCGTTCAAATCAGGCAAATACACAACCATCGACCCTCCAGGTTCGACTCTTACCAACGCATGGGGTGTCAACAGCGCCGGCGAAATCGTCGGAACTTACGTGGGAACCGACGGCATCTACCACGGCTTCACCCTGACCGGCACCACCTACACCACCTTTAACGCGCCCAATGGCGCCACCCTGACCGAGCTCACCGGCATCAACAATCTTGGACAGATGACCGGTATCTATTTTGACTCGGCGGGTGTGCAACACGGATTCACCCTCAACAACGGGAAATTCACCAGCGTGACCTTCCCCGGCGCCGGCATCGCTGTCACCGCCGCTGACCGCATCAACGATACGGGTGAGATCGTCGGGCTCTACGGCACGAGTACCTCTGGTCCTTTCAGTGGCTACAGTCGTACAGCCGGAAAATACGCGACCATCATGTATCCGAGTTCGACGGAGACCCGCTGCCGCGGCGTGAATAACGCAGGCACGGTCGTCGGACGCTACACGGACACCGCAGGCCTGATCCACGGAATGATGTTCGTCCCGTAGGTTGAACCAGGACCCATCTCAAGCCGGGCGCCAGCCCGGCTTTTTTATTGCGCAGGACATACGACGCCGGCGGTCCCGAAACACCCCGAACCGACGTCATCCCGACGCGAAGCGAGGGATCTGGCGTGCAGCATTGACGCTCCACGCCAGATCCTTCGCCCTCCCGGGCTCAGGATGACGTCAAAAACTCAAAAATTAAGACTTGCCAATGGCTGCCACCGGACAGCCGGAGCAGATTTTTATAGCTCAAAGCTTACTAACGCCAGCAGGCTTTCTAGGGCTCCCATATTCGCGGATGACCCCAGAGCATCCCCCGACCCTCAATCGTCGCCCTGCGGGGCTGAGAATGCGATTGCGGGGCATCCTGTATGCCGCTCAGACCTGCACCGTCCCAGCTCGCACGGGCCTCCGGCAGTTTCCAACAACTTAGCTCCAGGCGAACCACAATGGGAGTTGTGTATAGGCTGATTTGTATGTACAAAACATGGAATTGTTACCCGAACTCCCGGGTCCAGTTTCGCTCGCTGGCCTCGCATTACCCCCTAGTTACTTTCGTAATTCTCCCTGAGCCTTGTCTGTTCAACCGGATACAAGCTCCGGCTACGATCAAAGCTCCACATGCACTCCCCCGCCACCATCGGAGAGAACGCCGCGCTGCAACTCATCGGCATGCGCGCGCTCCTGCTCACCAAGGGAACTTCCGCGGCGATCGCGCTGGGCGATGAAGAGTCCATGGTGTGCGAGGCGAGCATTGGACGCAGCGCGCCTCCGCTCGGTTGCCAGTTGGACGTGAGCAGCGGACTTTCCGGCGAGTGCGTGCGCACGGCGATGCCTCTGCGCTGTGACGATGCCGAGAACGATCCGCGAGTCGATGCGGAAAGCTGCGGACTGCTGGGCATTCGTTCGATTCTGGCGGCTCCGATTTTGTCAGGGACCGGTGTGGCTGGATTGCTCGAGGTGTTCTCTCCCGAACCGAACGCCTTCGATGACAATTGCCTCGGGCTGATCGCGCGACTGGCCCAGAGCGCAGTGCCTGCGCCGCCTACCTACACGCCGCCGAACCTATTGGTGGACACTCGAGCCGGCGCATCGCGTGTTCTTCCGCAATCTTTCGGAGACTTTGTTTCCTCCGCGCCTCGCGCCCTTGAAGCGCACTTCCCTGCCTGCACGGTTCTGGGGAGACGTGTTCGTCCCCTCGCAAGTGCCCTGGCGGCGATTCTTTCAGTCGCTGGCCGCGCACGCAGTGATGACCGCCGCGCTGGTGGGAGCGGTTGAACTGGGAGCGTTCCAGACATCGTCTGTTCGTCCCACGCCGTTAAACCGCGCGGACGTGGTTTATTACTCGCCTTCTGAATATGCGCGGGCGATTCATGCCAGCGCGGTTCCGAGCATGCGGCAAGCGGCCCTCGTGGTGCCTCGCGAGACGTCGCGTCGCGGGAAGCCGTACCACCCGAGGTTCGCGTGAAAGCGGAAGTGCGGTCTATCGATCTTCTGCTGTCAGGATGTTCCGCTGCTTCCCGCGCCGCCGTCTGCTGGGTCTTCCGAGTTACGTCTTGGCCCAGGACTGGCTTTGATTGCCGTGGTAGCGCCGCCTCCGCAGCTGACCTATGCCGCCGGACGGCGTGCGATGGGCGGCTTCGGTGGTTCGGCCGTCGTGGGTCCGCCACCTGAGGCCTTGGGAGTTGCGGGACGACGAACACTCGCCGCGCCTGCGGTTGGCGTGGTAGAGCCCCCTCCGTCGGTAACGCAAGTTTCCGGAAGGTCAGGTGGAATGCAGATCGGACACGTCGAAGCCGTCGGCCCGGCTCCGCAGATTTCTTCGCAGGATGCGCCCATGCGCGCGAGTGTAGTGCGAGCCTCGCTCAATGCGCCGATGACGACGGTAGCACCGCCGCCGCCGCGCAGTAGCGCCGGCGTCCCGCCGGCCAGGTTGCGCGTCGCGTCGAGCAGCAACCTGGCAGATCCAATGACGCGCGACCCGCATGCCGCAGATGTCGCACCCACCGATCGCCGCGAGCAACCGGCCCTAACCAAAGAAGTGAGCGTGAACTTTGTAGGGCTGGCCTTATCGCTTCCCAGTTCGTCTTACTTCGCGAGCCATGAAGTCTTCATTGCCGAAGAGCGCAGCCACTCGCAGTCGCGCCTGATCAAGCTGGTGTACGAATTTCTGCCCTATCAAGAAAGGCTATCGGACTACGGGCCGGACTATCCCGATGTCGACAAACTTCGAGTCACCCGCGACCCGAGCTGCGACGAGTCTCTGCCGCAGGTCATGACGGCGATGACCAAGTCAAGCCACGCCGTCACCGATCGACTGCAACAGCATTTGAACGCCGCAGGCATACAGACAGGCAAGCTGGAATGCTACCGGACGACGGCGGATGATTATCGGAGAGCGCGCGCGCACCGTCACTAGTCTTCACGAGTGGTGAGTTGTAACCGTCTGACCATCCTTCACTAACATTGCCATTCATTTCTGCAGGCATCCATGCCTTCCGAGCTCCCGCCTGGCATTGCCAGCGATGGCGCATGAAGCCCCAAATAAGAAGCGCCCCGGACCCTTGCGGATCGTGGGACGCCCGAACAGCCCTCCCCCAGAACTGCTCGATCACAACTTAGTTCCAAATCTGAGACATGTAAACCCCACGTTCGTGCCAGGGGATGGCACGAAAAGGCCACGGAGGATGTTGGTGGCAATTCTGGAATTGGGGGTGAGCTTCCGGGTTCGGGGCCAACTATCCCTTGACTTCCGGGGTTCTTGGGGGCAAGCTTTCGTGCTGAAGTTACTTTTCCCCGCAACAAAGCCCCCAGAGGCGTGTTTCAAGGCAATAGTTTGGGGTTTTATGGAGTTAGTTTTGGTCCGCACAGGCGCAAGAAGATGTCTTTAAGTATGCATTCACTTGCACACTGGCGGTTCTTCTGATTCAGGGTGGTGGAGTTAAGTCTTTTTCCGTCAATTCCATAGGTTTTACCTGAATTTGGAGGATTGCGTGCATCGTCTAGTTCGGTTTCTCAGGTGTTCCACCTAAGCCGGCTCGGAAAGCGGCGTTTTTCCCAGGGGTTTTACAGGTGCTCAGGAGGAAGTTTATGAGACGAGTAATCTTGTTGGCTCTGCTGGCTTTGGCGCTGCCGATGGCAGCTTTCGCCAGCAGCGGAGTTGACTTCACCAATAGCGGCGGCACACTGACCGGAACAAACAGTGGCTTCTCGCTCACAGGTTCCACGTTGATTGCGGTCAACGGCCTGAACGGCGGGGGCCTTATCACGGGTAGCAATCTTGGCAGCCTAAGCTTCACCACCGGGGCACTGACGAGTGGCTCGCTGCAGATGGGCGGCATGTTCGCCTCCGGCGGCACGTTCTCGATCATCGGGAACGGATCGAACGGCGTCCCCAATGGAACCATTTTTTCGGGAACCTTCAGCGGACCGGTGACTTGGACGCTGGTGACCCTGGCCAATGGCACCCATAACTACACTCTCACCGGCACGGTGAGCGGGACCCTGGGCAGCGGGTTCTCGACCAACGGTGTAACCGTCCAATTGACGATTAACACCGGCAAGAGCTTCTTTAACGGCTCGACCACGATCTCGAGCGGCGATACCAACATTGTGGTTCCGGAACCGGGCACGCTCGGTTTGCTGGGCACGGGCTTGGTAGGGCTGGCGGGACTGTTGCGCCGCAAGAAAGTCGAATAAACTTCCCTGAAATACTTAAAAGGCCTCGCGCGAGCGAGGCCTTTTTGTTTGGCGAGAAATTCTTCTTTCGCCCCTTTCAGGGGGCTGCTCCAGAGTGGGCGAGTTCATCCTGGCCGGGGGAAGGCCGGCGCTACTCCTTCGCGAGCGAGGGCGCCCGCGCCACATTAACAACAAAGACTGTTACTCCGGTAATCGCGCAAGGGGGGATTACCGTTGACCCTGCTGCGCCTTGTCCTTACATTCGCCAGCAGGGGGTTGTATGAAAGATATTCACGAGGTCTTGCGGCGCAAGCAGGCGCGGTACGCGCTACTGGCGAAGCAGATTGAGCAGCTGCAGCAAGCGGCGGAAAAATTACGTGAAGTGGCCCCGCTGCTGGCGGAGAGCGACGAAGACGACAGCGCCATTCTGGCGGAGGTGGAGGAAGAAACCCGCCCGAGCACCATGGCCGCCAAAGCGGCTTCCGCGGCTCCTGCGGCTCAGCCGGCGCCGGTCAAGCGCGGCGTAGCTCCACGCTGGCCGTAAATTTTAAACACTCACGCGCGAATCAAGCGGCGGGACTATGACGTTTCAGGCACTCCTGGTTTCCAAAGACGATGCAGCGGTGGCGGTCCTTACCCCGGTTCTTTCCGGATTCGGGCTGGGCGTGCAGACCTGCGGGTATCCGGAGGCAATGGTCCGGCTGGGCGAGGCGAAGTTCGATGCGGTGATTGTCGACTTCGACGATCCGCACAGCGCGGCGCTGGTGTTGCAGAATGCCAGCCAGGCATCGACCGGAAACCACGCCGTCACTGTCGCGCTGCTGAGCGATAAAACCAAAGTCCGCAATGTCTTTGGCGCGGGCGCAAATTTTGTTCTCTACAAGCCCATTGCAGAAGACCAGGCGCAGGCCAGCCTGCGCGCGGCCACGGCTCTGATTAAGCGCGAACGCCGGCGATCCTTCCGGGTTCCGGTGCAAGTTCCCTTACAACTTCGCGTGCAGAATGGGCCAGAGATGGAAGCCATTCTGCTCGATTTGAGCGAAGGCGGTATGGATGTGCTGGCAGCGCAGCCGTTGTATCCCTCGGCGGCGGTCAGCGGACGCTTTGCATTGCCGGGCGCCGACACCGAGATCGAGCCGCACGGAGAAGTGGCGTGGGCGAATCCCAACGGGCAATCGGGCGTGCGCTTCAACGATCTGTCGGAGAGCTTGCGCAACACCCTGCGCGAGTGGGTAGCGGCGAATTCGCCGGAACTGCCTCCGGATGATCCCGAGCCGGTTTCGCAGTGCAAGCTGACCGATTTGAGTTTGGGCGGATGCTACGTGGCAACCGTGTCACCCTTCCCAGAACATTCGGGCATCGTGCTGTGCCTGCGGGCGGAAGACATGGAAGTGCAGGCCGAGGGTCTGGTGCGGGTCATGCATCCCGAGCATGGGATGGGAATCGAGTTCGCGTCGCGCACGGCGGAACAGCGCGAACAGGTGCAGACATTTATTGAGTTCCTGACCAGCCGTCCCGGAACCCTTCCGGAGTTGCTGATCACACCACGGGCATTGACGGCGACCAAGCAGGATTACGAGAACGCGGGCGGCGGAGAAGAGTTGGAAGATCCGCTGCTGGAGTTGCTTCGCGGTGGGGCTTCGCTGGGGCAGGAAGAATTTCTCGAGGCGCTGCGCAGGCAACGGAACTCGCCGGTAGCTGGTTAGTCGTTCGTCGTTGGTCTGTTTTGCCTCCTCACCATCTCCTCACAATATTGTCATTCCGAGCCTAGCGAGGAATGACAATATTCCAGAGGGACCTTATTTTAAAAAAGAAAGGCCCGCACGCCGTCTCTCGTGCGAGCCTTCAGGCCCTTGCGGGCTTGTTCCACCTCGTATGCCCAGGAGTGTATCGGCAAGGCGGCGGAAGTATGTTTCGGCCATATTAAAATTCGGTAAAAATTGCGCGACTGCTTCCGCCCTTCAGAATGTCACCCGGGCGGGTGACGCGAGTCACTGCCACTCGTTCAGCGAAGGCATATAGAGAAACTAGCTGGGCCTCCAGTACGCCCAACGTCTGCGGAGGTGTCCCATGCCGGTCACGTCGACGGGTGCTCGTCTTTCTCTCAAGAACATTCTTTTTACCACCGATTTCTCGGAAGCTTCCGAGGCGGCGCTGCCCTATGTGCGCGGGTTGGCAAAATGGTTTGGGGCGAAAGTCGTGGTGGCGCATGCAACCTCGGCAGTGACTCCCCTGGCGCTGCCCATGGAGCCCGTCCCCATGGACATGGATTTCGAATGGGAGCAGGCACAAAGAAAGCTGAACGCGTTCCTCCATTCCGATCCGGTGCCGGGCGGAGAGTGCATAGCGGCCTTGTGCCGGGGCGATCTGGGAAGCGCGATCCCAGACCTGATCGAGCAATACCAGATCGACCTGGTGGTGCTGGGCACGCATGGGCGCGAAGGAGTGAAGAAGCTGGTGATGGGATCGGGAGCGGAGCAGATTTTTCGCCGCGCCGAATGCCCGGTGCTGACCGTGGGCCCGAACGTCCGAAAGACGGAAACGGAATTCGAGAACTGGAAACACATCCTGTTTGCGACCGATTTTTCCGAAGGATCGCTGCATGCGCTGCCCTTTGCGCTGTCGATTGCGGAAGAAAACCAGGCGCAGTTTACGCTGGCGCACTTTGTTTCCCTGGTGCCGATGCAGAGGCAGGAAGCGGTCGAAGAACAAGCGCGCAAACGTCTGCAGGCGCTGCTGCCGGCGGATGCACTGGATTGGTGTGTGCCGGAGTGCGTGGTGCGTTTTGAGTTTCCTTCCGATGGCATTCTGAACCTTGCCGAGCAGCGAGACGCGGATCTGATTGTGATGGGGGTGCACAAGACGAATGCGCCGCGCGCGGCAGCGCACATGCCGTGGGCGATCGCGCATGATGTGGTGTGCCACGCGCGGTGTCCGGTGCTGACGGTGCGGGGATAAGAGCGGGCTTCGGGCTTCGAGGCTTCAAGCTTCAGGCCGGTCGGAATCCTCTTCAAACATTGACGTCATCCCGACCCTGAGCGAACCGAAGGGGGAGGGATCGGGCGTGGACGAAGACACGGATGGCGCGCGCCAGATCCTTCGCCCTATCGGGCTCAGGATGACTTCATGAGTGGTGGCGGTTCCTATAGCGGCGTTGCGGCTAGCTTGGCTTCCACTTATTAAGGAACGCCAGCAGCGTTGCCGAATCGAGGGCGCGGGCCTTTTCAAATTCTCCATTCTTCTGGCTGTAGAGCAGCTTACCGTCGGACTCGAGGACGGCAATGGCGGGAATTCCTTTGTCCATCGGGACCTGGTATTGCTTCATTAAATCCTGATTTTTGTCGCCTTCGCCGATATCGACGTGGACCACTTCATAATTTTTCTCGACTACAGGCGCGAGATCGTCGCGATGGAATGCCAGATCGAGGACGTGGCAGTCGTAGCACCAACTGGCGCCGAAGACGAGGAGCACGCGCTTGTGGGCTTTGGCGGCGTTCGCGAGGGCCTCTTTGATTTCGGCGTGGGCGTCGGCGCCTGCGGGATAAATCTCTTTGGTTGCTTTCTGCAGGTGAGTCGCGGCGGTGCGTTCCTCGACGACGAGGCGCCATCCGTCCGGCTGTTGTTGCCAGACCTGGGTCACGCTGACGTAGAGATTCTGCGCGGAGGCGGTGGTGAGTTTCGCGGTGAAGATCGTCTGCTCGAGGCCGGGTCGCGGCTGCCCGGTCAGCAGGGTTTCGAAGTTGATCGCGGTCAGCTTGAGTCCGGTCCAGAAGGCGAGGTCCTCGTCGACGGTGGTTTGGCCTCCGGGAATCATGAGGCGAGGCGCGGGCTTTACGCTGTAGAGGGAGCGGAGAGAGCCGGAGTCTCCAGTGAGCAGGACGTTCTTCCATTGGTCGAGCGGGACGGAGTTGGTTTGGGCCGCGCAGAGAGCGGCGAGAGCGAGAAGAACGAAGAGAAGGCGTTTCATGAAGGCTCCTCGGGCAGCGGAGAGTATAGCGCGAGATGAGGTATGCTCGGGGAGAGACTCAGCTTGAAAATCGGGACGTCATCCCTCGCCCTATCGGGCTCAGGATGACGTCGGATTTAGCGGTGTTGGCACTATGCGGCAGTTCCCGCGCCGCTTCGCGGCTGGACGGGCGAGGGCTCCCGTCCCTACATGAACATATGAAACGCGTTTTGATTGCTACTTCCAATGCCGGCAAGATTCGTGACTTTGCGGGGGCGGCGCGGCCTCACGGGATTGAGATTGCGTCGATCCCCGGCTTCGCTTCCCTCCCCTCAGTCGTTGAGGATGGGTTGACCTTCGAGGCTAACGCACGCAAAAAAGCCGAGGAATATAGTCTGGCGGTGCCGGGAGAGATGGTCTTGGCCGACGACTCCGGGCTTGAGGTCGATGCACTGGGTGGAGCGCCTGGAGTGCATTCGGCACGCTATGCGGCGGAGGAGCCGCACAAGGCAGAGTTCAATACCGACGACGAAGAGAATAATGCCCGCGTGATTCGCGAGATTCGCGGCGTGCCCGAAGAGAAGAGAACCGGGAGGTTTGTATGCGTGATTGCGGCGGCGCAGGATGGCAAGACGCTCGCGGTGTTTCATGGAAGAGCCGAAGGCATGATTCTTGACACGCCGCGGGGGAAGAACGGCTTCGGGTACGATCCGCTGTTTTATTTTCCGGCGATTCAAAAAACGTTCGCGGAGTTAACGGCGGAAGAGAAAGCCGGGTACAGCCATAGAGGAAAGGCATTTCGCGGGTTTCTGGAGTGGTGCGACGTTCGGCGCTGAAGCGCGCATCCCAACGCATTCCTTGCGGTTCCCAAATGCGCCGCGATTCGCTTCGCTCGTCGCGGCTTCGCTCAGGATGCCAGAGGGACAAATCGGATTCGCACTTCTCTTTCTTGACTTACCTTCCTTCCGACCAAGATAATGAAAGGTTCTTTTCTCACTGCGGAAGTTATAAGGAGCGTTCAGTGGCTACAACTGCCAGTCCGGTACGCGAGGGAGTGGCTCCCTTGCGTGCTGGGCAGGGGATTTCGTTCGTCTTGCGCCGCCTCCATTCCTTGACCGGCATTATTCCTGTCGGCGCGTTCCTTTTCGAGCACATACTGATCTCGAACTCAACCGCGATCGGCCGGAGCGGGCCCGCGGCCTATGCACGACAGGTCAGCTTCCTGGCGAATCTTCCTCTGGTGTTCTTCCTGGAGTTGTTCGGGATATGGATCCCCATCGCCTATCACGCGCTCTATGGCTTTTACATCTGGTACCGGGGAGACTCGAATAGCGCTTCTTATCCCTGGACCGGCAATTGGATGTACACGCTGCAGCGCTGGACCGGCGCGATTGCGTTCCTCTACATCGCGTGGCACGTCTACACTATGCGGTTTCTTGGCGCGGACTTGCATGCCGACCCCACGCTGTCTTTTGGGAAAGTGCAGCATGAGGTTCTGCAGACGCCGCTCTTCCTTTTTTATGTGATCGGATTGGTTGCGGCGTCGTGGCACTTCGCGTACGGCATCTGGTTGTTCTGCGCCAAGTGGGGAATCGTCACCGGAGATAAGGCGCAGAAGCGGTTTCTGACCGTATGCCTGGCGTTCTTCCTGGTGCTGACCGGAGTTGGGCTCGCCAGCCTGACATCATTCCGGTCGCTTCCGCAGCAGCCGTTCGAGTCCGGCGCAGTCAGCGACCGGAATATGACGCAGGTTCGATAAGGGAAAACATGGCAGCTCCAAAAATTATTGTGATTGGCGGTGGACTGGCCGGGTTAGCGGCCGTCATCAAGATTGCCGAGATGGGCGGGAACGTCGATTTGTTTTCGATCGTCCCCGTGAAGCGGTCGCACTCGGTGTGCGCGCAGGGTGGCATCAATGCCGCCAAGAATCTGAAGGGCGAGGGCGATTCGACCTGGCAGCACTTTGACGACACCATTTACGGCGGCGACTTTTTGGCCAACCAGCCTCCCGTGAAGGCCATGTGCGACGCGGCCCCGGGGATCATTGATCTGCTCGATCGCATGGGAGTCCCCTTCAACCGAACGCCCGAAGGATTGCTCGACTTCCGCCGCTTTGGTGGAACGCTTTTTAATCGCACGGCGTTTGCCGGAGCTACCACCGGGCAGCAACTTCTATATGCGCTCGATGAGCAGGTGCGGCGCTACGAATCGGAAGGCAAGGTTAAGAAGTACGAAGCTTGGGAGTTCCTGTCGGCGGTGCTCGACGGAAACCGCGTCTGTCGCGGCATCTGCGCGATGAATCTGCGGACCATGGAGATCAAGACCTTCCCCGCGGACGCGATCATCGTGGCAACCGGCGGCGTGGGCGCGATTTTCGGCAAGTCGACGAACTCGGTAGTGTGCACGGGATCGGCGCAGTCGGCGCTTTATCAGCAGGGATGTTTCTATGGGAACGGCGAATTCATTCAGGTGCATCCGACGTCGATTCCCGGCGAAGACAAGTTGCGCTTGATGTCGGAATCGGCGCGCGGCGAAGGCGGACGGGTTTGGGTTCCGAAGCAGCAAGGCGACAAGCGCGATCCGAAGTCGATTCCACAGAGCGAGCGCTGGTATTTCCTGGAAGAGTGGTACCCAAAATATGGGAACCTGGTGCCGCGCGATGTGGCCACGCGCGCGATTTTTGAAGTCGTGTACAAGTACAACCTCGGCATCGATGGCAAGCCAATGGTGTATCTCGATTTGACGCACATCGACCGCAAGATTCTCGACAAGAAACTGGAAGGCATTCTCGAAATTTACGAGAAGTTTGTGGGCGACGATCCGCGCGACACGCCGATGAAGATTTTCCCCGGCATGCATTACACCATGGGCGGGCTGTGGGTGGACTTCAACCAGTCAACCAACATCCCGGGAATCTTCGCAGCGGGTGAAGCGGAGTATCAATATCACGGCGCGAACCGGTTGGGCGCGAATTCGCTGGTGTCGTGCATCTTCGGCGGGTTCATTGCTGGTCCGAATGCGGTTCGGTACGCGCGCGGACTGCAGAGCGCGCCGAGCGATGGACACTTCCAGTCGGAGCAGAAGCGGCAGGAAGAGATCAACGCCGGGTTGATGAGTGCCGATGGGAAAGAGAATCCGTTCCTGCTGTGGCGTGAGTTGGGCGATTTGATGACCAAGAATTGCACGGTCATTCGCTACAACAAAGACTTGCAGGAAACTGACATCAAACTGGTGGAGTTGCTGGAGCGCTTCCAGCACATCAACCTGAGCGATCGCTCGCAGTGGGCGAATACCACCGTCGCCTTTGCGCGCCAGCTCTACAACATGCTGCAGTTGTCGCGAGTGATTGCGCAGGGAGCGGGCATGCGCGATGAGTCGCGCGGGGCGCACTACAAGCCGGACTTCCCCGATCGTGACGACAAGAATTGGTTGAAGACGACTAAGGCGTATTTTGCGGCGGATGCGGATGAACCTCGGTTCGAGTTTGAGCCGGTGGATATTTCGCTGATTCCGCCCAGGCCGAGGAAATACGACGCGGCAAAGTGACGGCGGCCTGGTCTCTTTTTGGACGTCATCCCGAACGAAGTGAGGGATCTGGCGTGGAGAGAGAGCAGGGGTCGTACAGGCCAGATCCTTCGCCCTAACGGGCTCAGGATGACGTCATCTTTGAGAGTTGTGCTAGTGGCGAAGAAAGCAGATTCCTCGTCGCTTCGCTCCTCGGAATGACAAGGTTGCAGGGGTGGCTCGGGGACCACAAGGTCCCTCCACTTCGCTTCGCTCCGGTCGGGATGACAGGGAGTTTCGAGTTTAAGCTAAGTGCTAAAGGCTAAGAGCTAATGGCTAATCAAAAAACCGTCATCATCAAGATCAAGCGCCAAGACAGTCCCGACGGCAAGTCGCGTTGGGAAGAGTTCGAGCTCGCGTGGAAGCCGGGCATGAACGTGATTTCCTCGCTGATGGAGATCGCGGCCAATCCCGTGACTCGCGACGGCAAGACCACCACGCCCATCACCTACGACTCGAATTGTCTCGAGGAAGTGTGCGGTTCGTGCGCCATGCTCATCAACGGCCGTGCTCGCATGGCATGCTCGGCGTTGATCGACAAATTGGAGCAGCCGATCAAGCTCGAGCCTTTCTCCAAGTTTCCCATCGTGCGTGATTTGGCGGTTGATCGCAGCGTGTTGTTTGAGAATCTGAAAGCAGTGAAGGCGTGGGTTCCGATTGATGGCACCTACGACCTGGGCTCGGGTCCGCGCATGACCGCTGAGGAACAGGAGCAGGCGTACCCATTATCTCGATGCATCTCCTGCTGCTGCTGCATGGAAGCGTGTCCGCAGTTCACCGAAGACACTGGGTTCGTGGGCGCGGCAACGATTTCGCAGGTGCGGTTGTTCAATACCCACCCGACGGGCGCATCGCTAAAGCACGAGCGGCTGGCAGCCTTGATGGGAGATGGCGGCATCCAGGAATGCGGTTATGCGCAGAATTGCGTGGAAGTTTGCCCGAAAGATATCCCGCTGACCCGGTCGATTTCCGAGGTCGGTGGAGACGTGATGAAACAGGCCATTGGCGATCTGTTTGGAAAATAAGCCCGCCGCTCCCGGGAGTAACCAACAGTAACCGCTCGGGAGCCCCTCGTTGGTAACCAGAAAAACTGGAAGAATAAAACCCGGGCGGCGCCCCGGCTGCATTAGAATAACCACCTGCCCTGCGCCAGGGCGTTTTTTAGGAGCCTCGCTACTTCGTGAAGAATTCGACAAAGCGCGCGATCACCGCATTTTTACTGACGATGCTGGCCGTGTGTAGTCCTGCCTTCGGCATGCGGCGCGTGACCACCACCAAGCACTATCATCGGACCAGGCGTTCTCATTTACGGCGAATTCTCTGGAATCCTCTGTTCCGCCCTTCGCACGATTCGCTGATCCGACAAAATGCGGTGATTGACCGGCTCGATTTGCCGCGCATTCAGGATGACAACGAACTCGAAGAATTGAAGGCTTCGCAGGATCTGGTGCCAATCGTTCCGGGAAAGACTTTGCGGATTGATCCGCGGCTTGACCCCGATCGACGTTTTTGCCGTCCTTGGACGCTCGATTTTGTGGACGACCTGAGCGAGGCCTATTACAAGCAGTTTCACCAGCAGATTCAGGTGAACTCGGCGGTGCGCACGGTGCTAGTGCAGAAAAAGCTGAGGCGGCATAACCGCAATGCGGCGCCGGAAAAGGGCGAGACCGCTTCGTCGCACCTGGCAGGGATCACCGTCGATCTGCAGCGGCGCGGCATGACACGCGAGCAGGTCAAGTGGGTCGAGCAGTACATGCTGCCCATGAAGAATATGGGCTTGATCGAACCGGAAGAAGAGCGGCGGCAGTGGGTATTCCACGTTGCGGTTTCGGATCGCTACACCGACTGGCGTGAATCGCGCATGCTGGCGGGCGAGCGTTCGCAAGACGATGATGCCGATGTCATTGAAGATCTCAGCAGCAACCCGAAGTAAGGTTTCTCCTCAAAACCCATGATGGTCATGATGGCAGGGCTTCCCGGCACGGGGAAAAGCACGCTTGCGCGAGCGCTGGCGGCGCGGGTGAATGGCGCTGTGCTAGACAAAGACGAGGTTCGCCGCGCCCTGTTTGCTCCGGCCGACATTGAGTTCTCGACCGAACAGGATGATTTCTGCATGGAAGTGATGCTTCAAACGGCTGGATATTTGCTGCGGCGGGATTCTTCGCATGTTGTGTTTCTGGATGGGCGTCCTTTTTCACGGCGGTATCAGATCGAACGTGTCATTGAATATGCCAGCGGATTGGGTCAGCCGTGGCGGATCCTGGAGTGCGTCTGTTCCGAGGAGACAGCGCGGCAGCGGATTGAGGAACAGGAGCATCCGGCGGCGAACCGGGACTTTGCGTTGTATTTGCGGGTGAAGGCGCGGTTTGAGGAGATTACGTTCGCCAAGACCGTGGTGGATATGGAGAGGTCGATTGGCGATTGCGTACGCGCGGCCCTGAAAGCTCTCTTCTAGAGACACGGCGTCTTATTTCTGCACACAACTCCCTGAAAGGAAAGTATGGGGAAGGGCACGACGTTCAGTCGTGCCACAATGACAGACTGCTGAGTAAGGTAGAACTTTGAACCAGCCCCCGAGAAGGCCAGGCGCTAAAGCGCAAATCCTCCAAAATCCTGGCGGCACGACTCAAAGTCGTGCCCTTCCCGGACGACCCCGCTGTAACCGCAACGTGTTTGTGAGAACTCCCATGACACGCCGGCGGCAGTGCAGGCTGGCGCAGGGTCCCTCGACTGCGCATGCGGATTCGCTTCGCTCTTCCGCATGCTTCGCTCGGGAAGACAGAGTTGATTGAGCGGTTGGAAGAATCCTCACTCCAGCTATACAATCCCATGTGCAATCCAAACATCTCATGAAAATCTTTTGGTTTCGATTTGTAGTTCTGGCGTGCATTTTATCCACGTTCGCAATCGCTCAAGACACTCCCGTTTCGGCTAAGGCGAAAGCCATTCACGATTCTGCGATTGTGGTGGATACGCACGCCGATACCCCGCAGCGCTTTCTGGACGAAGGCTTCGATATTGGGAGCACCGATCCGAACGACATCGGCCACATCAGTCTTGATAAGGCGCGCGCGGGAAACCTGGGCGCGGAATTCTTTTCCATTTGGGTTGAGCCTAAGACCAATCAGGGGCACTATGCGCAGCACACGATGGACCTGATCGATTCGGTGTATCAGCAGGCGGCGCGGCATCCGGACGGGATGATGATCGCGTTTAGTGTGGACGACATCGAGCGAGCCCACAAGCAAAAAAAACTGGCGGCGCTCATGGGGATCGAGGGCGGACACTCGATTGAGAACGATATCCACCTGCTGCGCGATTACTACCGGTTGGGAGTGCGCTACATGACGTTGAGCTGGTCGAATACCAATGAGTGGGCCGACTCATCGGGTGACATCAATGATGCCAGCGTGCAGCATCACGATGGGCTGACGGATTTCGGCAAACAGGTTGTGTTGGAGATGAACCGCCTGGGAATGATGGTCGATATCTCGCACGTGGCTGACAAGACGTTTTGGGATACGATCGCAACCACCAAGGCTCCGGTGATCGCGTCGCACTCTTCGGCACGGGCTTTGACCAACCATCAGCGCAATATGACTGACGACATGCTGCGGGCAGTGGCCAAGAATGGCGGCGTGGTGCAGGTGAATTTCTTCAATGCATTTGTCGACGAAGACTACCGCAAGCTGTCCGAAGCGCAGGCGAAAGAACGCAATGCCGCGGTGGCCGACGCCCTCGCAAAAAGGAGAGCGGACGGGCAGCCGGTCACATATCTCGATGAAGATCGCATTCAGAGAGAGTGGGCTGCAAAGATTCCGCGTCCGCCGCTGAAATCGCTGATCGATCACATCGATCACGTGGCGAAAGTTGCGGGTGTCGATCACGTGGGTCTGGGGTCGGATTTTGACGGCGTCAGCGGAGCCACGCCGCAAGGCCTCAATTCCGCCGCCGATCTTCCGAAGATTACGCAGGCCCTGCTGGACCGGGGTTACAGCGCCGAGGACATCCACAAGATACTTGGAGGCAACACGCTGCGGGTATTTCGCGAGGTGGAGCGCGTGAGCCGCGAGATGCAGGCGTCGAAGTAATTTTCGGTGGGCTGTCGTACAATTCTTGTTCGCGTAATCAGGGTGATTTTACGCGGAACCCAGTGACTCAACCTGACGTCATCCCGAGCGAAGCGAGGGATCTGGCGAGGTGAGGGAACGACTGGTACGCGCCAGATCCTTCGCCCTGTCGGGCTCAGGATGACGTCAAAAAGATTAGGTGCGTTGCAACACGACTGGCCTTCAGGCGAAACATTTTCGAGAATCACCATTACTCCAGACGAGGAGCTTTTTCCATGAAACGTATTGCTATCGTAGGCGTGGTTTGTTTGTTCTGTGTGGCGCTGTGGGCGCAAGGCGGCGAACCGACTGCTGTCATTGACACCACCGCCGGCAAGTTGACCTGCAAGCTCTTTCCCGACAAAGCTCCTATTGGAGTCGCCAATTTCGAAGGCTTGTCGAACGGAACCAAAGACTGGACGTCCCCTGTGTCCCACGCCAAAAAGCACGGCGTGCCGCTCTACGACGGCACGATCTGCCACCGTGTGATTCCGAACTTCATGATTCAGTGCGGCGATCCGGCGGGCAATGGCTCGGGCGATCCGGGATACCAGTTCAAGAACGAAACGTCGCCTGACCTCAAGTTCGACCGGCCGGGACGCTTGGCCTACGCCAATGCCGGTCCTGACACCAACGGCTCGCAGTTCTTCATCACCGAAGTTCCCTATCCCAGCCTGAATGGCGGCTACACCATCTTCGGTCAGTGCGATGAAGCCAGCGTGGCGCTGGTGAAGCAGATTGCACGCATGGGACGCGACTCGAACGACAAGCCATTTAATCCGGTAAAGATCAACCACATCACCATCACCAAGGGCGGCATGGCGCCAGCGGCGACCATCAAGAAGCCGGCAGCGGCTCCCGCAAAGTAATCTTTCTTTCTCTATGCCCGGAGGGTTTCCACCCTCCGGCTTACTTTTTTTCATCGAAAGGATTTTTATGGCTCGCCAACCAGGCACTTATGCTGTGTTCGATACGACGGAAGGAACAGTGGTTTGCCGCTTGTTTGAGAAGGACGCGCCCAAGACGGTCGCGAACTTTACCGAACTCGCCGAGGGCAAGCGCGAGTGGACCCACCCCTTGACCCGCAAGAAGAGCAAAGACCCGCTCTACAACGGGACGATTTTTCACCGCGTGATTCCCGACTTCATGGTGCAGGGCGGAGATCCGGCGGGATCGGGCATGGGCGGCCCGGGATATCAGTTTGAAGACGAGACCAAGGGATCTCCACACAAGTTCGACAAGCCGGGAAAGCTGGCGATGGCGAATGCCGGGCCGAATACGAACGGTTCGCAGTTTTTCATCACCCTGGTGCCAACCTCGTGGCTGACCGGCAAGCATACGATTTTCGGCGAAGTGGTCGAGGGACAGGACGTAGTCGAGAAGATCGTCAACGTGCCACGCGGCGCGCAGGACAAACCAAAGAAGGATGTCGTACTGAAAGCGGTAAGCATCGAGCGAGAGTAAGCGACGGCCCTAACGTCGCTCGACGTTAGGGCCAGATTTCCCTCCTACGCCGTCTTCGCGGTCTCGCGCACTCCTACACAGGGTGCGTCTTGGGAAAAGTCGGCGGGATCGTATACCTGGCGGATCTCGCATTCACCGTCGCCCGCGATCTTCAGGAAACGCCTGGCCAGTTCGATGGCATCCGCCTTCGAGTTCGCGCGCAGCAAGGCGAAGCCGCCGATGATTTCCTTGGCTTCCGTAAACGGCCCGTCGGTGACCTGAACCTTCCTGTCGCTCAAGCGCACCCGCGCACCCTTGGCGCTAGGCAAGCAACCCTCGGTTGAGAGCAACCAGCCCTCTCTGAATCCTTCTTCGATGAGCTTGCCCATCTCGGCCATTTCGCCCTCGGTGGGAGGCGCGCCTTCGGCCTTGCTGGGCTTGTAGATACTTAAAAATCGCATGGTAATGACTCCTCATTGAATTTGAGAGCTGCGATTGCTGCTCTATTTAGACGTCGAATGGCGCGGCCGGAAATCGACAGGCTGCGAAACTTTTTTATCCGCCGGCGATGGCGCCAATCACCAGCAGCGGCTCCTTACCCGAGGCCACCTCGTCGGGCAAGGGGGCATCCGGAGACTGGTGCGACAGATCCTGCTGGCAGGCGAAGAAGCGCAGAAAGTCGCGGCGCTTCTTCGTCCCGTGGTCACGAATCGTGCCGCGAAGCATGGGGTAACGCGCTTCGAGTGCGTCGAGCACTGAGCTCTGCGTGACCGGTCCCTGCACTTCGAGCAGCACTTCTCCTTTGACTTGCGCCAGATTGCGCAGGTGATACGGAAGTTCGACGCGAATCATGACAGCGTCTGCACTTCCACCGACAGTACTGCCGGCAGATCGCGGACGATCGGTGCCCAACTGTCTCCGGCATCGGCCGAGGCGTAGACCTGCCCGCCGGTGGTGCCGAAGTAGACGCCGCACTTGTCGAGCTTGTCGACCGCCATGGCATCGCGCAGCACGTTGACATAGCAGTTCGACTGCGGCAAGCCTTTGGTTAAAGGCTCCCATTCGTTGCCGCCGGTGCGGCTGCGAAAGACGCGCAGTTTGCCTTCATGCACGTAGTGCTCAGAATCGCTCTTGATGGGGACGACGTAAATGGTTTCGGGCTCGTGGGAATGCACGTCAATGACGAAACCGAAGTCGGTGGGCAAATTGCCGCTGACCTCGGTCCATAGATCGCCCGCATTGTCGCTGCGCATGACATCCCAGTGCTTCTGCATGAAGAGCACATCCGGTCGCGACGGATTCATAGCGACATGATGCACGCAGTGGCCCACTTCAGCGGTGGGATCCGGGATGAATTGCGAGCGCAGACCCTGGTTGATGGGCTTCCAGGTCTTGCCACCATCATCAGTGCGAAACGCGCCCGCTGCGGAAATAGCGATGTACATGCGGTTGGAATTGCTGGGATCGAGAATGATGGTATGCAGGCACATGCCGCCGGCACCCGGCTGCCAGCGCGGACCCGAGCCGTGACCGCGCAGTCCGGGAAGTTCGTTCCAGTTCTGTCCGCCATCGGTCGAGCGGAAGATGGCAGCATCTTCAATACCCGCGTAGACCGTGTCAGGATCAGTGAGGGAGGGTTCGAGATGCCAGACGCGCTTGAACTCCCAGGGGTGCGGCGTGCCGTCGTACCACTGATGGGTACCGGGCACGCCGTCGTAAGCAAACTTGTTACCCACGGTTTCCCAGGTCTTGCCGCCATCATTGGAACGCTGCATGGTTTGTCCGAACCAGCCGCTCGACTGCGAGGCGTACAGGCGATTGGGATCAACCGGAGAGCCCTTCATGTGATAGATCTCCCATCCGGCAAAGTGGGGGCCGCTGACCTCCCACTGCTCGCGCTTGCCGTCAGAGGAAAGAATGAATGCACCCTTGCGGGTGCCGACCAGTACGCGGACTTTGCTCATATGATTTCCTCAATTTTGCAGATTGATTTTAATGCCACTCCCTATCGCAATCTGTGGAGGCCCAGAAGTATTTCTGCAACGTTTGCTAAACATAAAACCCTTGCCAGCGGGCGTCAAGGGGAATATTGTAGTGATCGATACATAACTCAAAAGGGCCGTCTATGCCGAGGGGGCGTCCTCGCGAATTCGATGTCGAGAAGGCGCTAGACGAGGCGCTGTTGCTGTTCTGGCGGTACGGGTATGAGGGCACATCCCTGTCGGCGCTCACCGAGGCCATGGGCATCAATATGCCCAGTCTCTACGCGGCATTCGGAAACAAGGAAAATCTCTTCCGCAAAGTGCTGGACCGCTACATTCAGAAACCGGCTTCCTATCTTCCCAATGCTCTGAAAGAACGTACGGCGCGGCGCGTGGCGGAGAAATTGTTGCGCGGCGCTATCAATATGACCATGGATCCCGAGCATCCCGACGGATGCCTGCTGGTGCAAGGGGCACTGGTCTCGGGTCCTCTCGCCGACTCGGTGCGTACCGAACTCAACCGGCGACGGGCAGGAGCCCAGGCGGCGGTGCAGAAACGCTTTGAGCGCGCCATTGCCGAAGGAGACTTGCCCGCAAACGCCAATGCGCGAAAGCTGGCCGCCTATGTCACCACCCTTATCTGGGGACTCTCGGTGCAGGCGACCGGTGGGGCCGACCGCGCGCAACTGAAAGAAGTGGCCGACGTGGCGCTGCGCGCATGGCCGACCTAAAACGTTCCTTACCTCGGTGATACCTCCCGGCATCACCCTCTGCAAACGATGGTAGTATTTTCACAAGCCTTTTCCCGTTGCCACTGTTCTTCTTCGCCCAATCGTAGAGCGGGCCAAACACCAGGAGCCGATGCGCAAAATCGAGATCATCAAGAATGTCGGTTCCAGTTGGTTCAGTCTGGGACTCAACATTCTGGTCGGCATCTTTCTGTCTCCTTTTATTCTGCACCGGCTGGGTGATTCGGCCTACGGCATCTGGGTCCTGATCTTCTCCATCACTGGGTATTACGGGCTGTTTGACCTGGGGATACGGTCGTCGGTGGTGCGCTACGTTTCCAAGTTCACCGCCACGGGCGAATCTGAGAGGCTGAACCGGTTGGTGAACACCAGTTTGTGGAGCTACACGCTGATCGGCGCGGTAGCCATGCTGATCACGTTCGTGGGTAGCTCGTATGTTGATTCGATTTTCAAGATCCCATCGGAATTCCTAACCACGGCGCGTTGGCTGTTCCTGCATGGTGGGGATCGTCGGTGGCGCTGGGATTTCCCCTGGGGATTTTCAGCGGCATCCTGGAAGGACTGCAGCGATTTTATTTCCTCAACGTCACCAACGTGATTTCCAGCGTGCTGCGCGCGGTTTTGATTGTTATCGCTCTGCAGCATGGGTATGGATTGCTGGCGGTGGCGACCATCACGGTGATTTTGCCGCTGCTGATTTCCATTCTGCGAGCGGCCATTACACTCAAGCTTCTTCCCTTGAAGTTCCGGCTCAAGTATTTCGATCGCGTCTCGCTGCGCGAGATGGCGAGCTACAGCAGTGCGACCTTCGTGGTCATGATTGCGTTCAAGCTGCGCTTCAAAACCGATGAACTGGTGATTGGAGCATTTCTGTCGTCGACCGCGATCACTTATTTTTCTATCGGCGACCGCTTGCTCGACTACGCTTCAGAGGTCGTCAGCAGCCTGGCGCAGATTTTTGTTCCCTGGTCGAGCCAGTCGGAAGCCAAGGGTGACATGCAGGGCCTGCGGAAGATGTTTGTCCTGGGAAACCGGGCGTGCGCGCTGATCATTTTCCCCATTTCGCTGATCCTGCTGATTCTGGGGAAATCGGTGATTCAAGCGTGGGTGGGCGCGAAGTACGTGGAGACGAGCTATCCGGTTCTGGTCGTGCTTTGTGCATTCCGATGACTTTGATGCTGGCGCAGGGAGCGTCGCCGCGCATTCTGTTTGGGATCGCGAAGCACCGGACGCTCTCGTGGGTTGTGGCGATCGAGGCGGTGACCAATCTGGTGTTGAGCATCCTTCTCATCCGGCCGCTGGGAATCGTCGGCGATGCGCTGGGCACCGCGATTCCCCTGACCGTCACCGCCCTCTTTTTCTTTCCCCGTCATCTTTGCCGGGTTTTGGGTATGCGAATCACCACGTTTCTTCGCGAAGCGTACTTGCTGCCGCTCGCTCTCTGCGCACCGCTGGTACCGGTTCTCTTCGGCTTGCAGCGCTGGTATGTCGCGCGCAATTACCTGCAACTTGCCGGACAGTTGCTGATCGCCGGGGCTGTTTATGGTTTGGCGCTGTGGTGGGCGCACCGGGCAGGACACTTGTTGCGAGCCCGAGATCTGATGCCGGTGGGAACAGCCACGTTCCAGACGGAGGGGCCGGCGTCGAAATTTGTCGAACCGTAACACAACTGGCCGGTGTTTGTGCCTTTCTACGTCCCTGGAAAATCTCTTTCTCGCTATGACAAATCAACATCCGGCGAAGAAGCGTGTACACTTTCTCAGCAACCTGTCAGCGCCTTTTCCCATCGACGGATAGAACACTTGTAACACTTCGGGCATGTCCACTTCCCTTTACTCCTTTCCTCCCGGACTCAAGCATAACCTGATCTGGTATGCCTTCCGGAAGTTCCGTCCGGCCGATCCGATAGGGCTGTTTCAATATCTCGCGAAAGAATTTGGGGACGTGGCCCACTATAAGATCGGGCCGGAGCACATTGTTTTCCTGAACGATCAGGCGCTGATTCGCGAGGTACTGGTTGTGCAAAACGACAATTTCACCAAAGAGCGGACGGTGCGACGCACGAAAATGCTGCTGGGCGAAGGCATGATCTGCAGTGAGGGCGAAAAGCATCGGGCGCAGAGACAAGTAGCGCAACCGGCGTTTCACCGGCAGCGCATTCGCGAATACGCAGAGACGATTGTCGAAGAAACGCTGCGGACGCGCGAGTCATGGCATGACGGGCAGCAACTCGACGTGGCGCAGGAGATGATGCACATGACCCTGCGCATAGTGGCACGGACCCTTTTCCGCACGGAGTTGGGCAGCGAAGTGAAAGAACTGGCGGACGCAATCAACCGCATCATGCGTCTTTACAACTACCTGGTGGCCCTTCCGGCAGTGGAGACGCTGATTCACCTGCGGATTCCCGGCCTTTCGCAATTCACCTCGGCGAAGCAGACTGTGGATGCCATCGTTTACCGCATGATTGAGCAACACAAACAGGGCTCGGGCGGCGGAGATCTGCTGGACATGATGCTCGGTTCGGAAGATTCCTCGGATGAATCGCTTCGCGATCAGGTCATCACGATCTTCCTCGCCGGATACGAGACCGTGGCCAATGCGCTCATTTGGACCTGGTATCTGCTCGCGCAGAACCAACCCGCGGAAGAAACCATGTTCCACGAGATTACGGATGTTCTCGGCGGCCGCACGCCTTCGATCGATGATCTGCCACGCCTGCGGTACACGGAGATGGTATTTGCCGAGTCGATGCGGCTGTACCCGCCGGCCTGGGCGATGGGACGTCAGGCGCGCGAAGACTTCACCCTGGGTCCGTACCGTCTTCCGGCGAAGACCACCATCTTGATCAGTCAGTTCGTTACTCAGCGCGATGCTCGGCACTTCGCGGATCCGCTGAAGTTTCGTCCCGAGCGCTTTGCTCCTGCGGGCAGAGCGACTTTCCCGAAGTTCGCGTACTTCCCTTTTGGCGCCGGATATAGGCAGTGCATCGGTGAGTCGTTCGCGTGGATGGAAGGGGTTTTGGCGCTCGCCACGATCGGCCAACGATGGCGTCTGCAACTTGTCCCGGGCCACCGCGTCGAGCAGCAACCGCTGATCACGCTGCGTCCGAAATTCGGGATGCAAATGACGGTACGGCAGCAGGAATCGCGCTCGCGCAAAGCGGCCTCGGTCAGCCCGATCGAAGCGCCGCGATAGGAATGAGCTCAACTCGATTTTTGCGGCAGGAGCTTCACCACTTCTTTTTCGAAAACCGAGATGTCGGTGCTGCCGATGTGCTTCGAGGTGATACGGCCATCGCGGGTCGATGATGAAGGCGATCGGCAATCCCAGAACTCCGCCGTATAGTTCTCCGGTCCTGGCATCACCCATGACCACGGGATAGTTAATCTTGAAATGCTGGTAGAAGTCGCGCACCGGCTCGGGGCCATCGTCCATGGAGACGCCGATGATCTGCAGGCCCTGACTTCCGTACTTATTCTGCAAGTCGACCAGGTGCGGAGTCTCTTCGCGGCAAGGTACACACCAGGTAGCCCAGAAATCCAGAAGCACGACTTTGCCCCGATACGAGGAAAGATTCAGGGTTTGCCCGCTCAAATCGGCCAACCTAAAGTCAGGAGCCAAGGCTCCCTGCTGAGCGCTCGCAGCGGCAGGTACGCCGTGCCGGCGCACCAGAAAAAACAGCGCCACGGCAACCGCAATCAGGGTCAGGATCGTGAGAAATCTGTTCTTCATCTTCCGGTTCTAATCTCCCTTGGCCACGGGATAACCCTTGTCCACCCAATCCGCGCCGAAATTATTGGCAATATAGAGAACCTTGACGTTGGTGAAACCCATCGCGTGGAGGGCATCGTCCGCGGGTTGAACGTTCGGGCAATGGCTCCAAGGACAGCATCCGCAATAGAGAACAATGGCCTGATTCCGCGGCAGGGGCTTCACCCGCTTGCGAAGCGCCTCAAGTCCGGCATCGCTCGAGGCCGGCCCAATGTACTCGGAGCCGGGTATGTGTGCCTGTGAATAGAGAACGTGCGAGCCCACCTGAATGATGAGAGGCTTCTCGCTCTTCAGCAGCTTCACCAGTTCATCAGGATTGATCAGCCGGGCAGAAGGAATCAAGCTCGCCTGGTACGCGAAGGCAAGCGTGGCGGACGCGATTCCAAGGATTATCGTGAGGAGCAGAATCTTGAAAGCAGGTTTCATGGCAATGACTTCATTATCAATTCTGGCTTGAGATTGAGCAACCACGTGAAGAGAGTGCATCGGGCGGTTAGTCAGGCCGCCCGATGCTTTTGATAGCGCCGCTGCAGTTATAACATCGAGCGCCGCGGCCCGTCGCTCGATGCTCTCTAGTCGCCGCTTTCAGGAGCACACCGGATGCCTGCGGCACGGCGCCCGGCGTTTCGCAGCAACCTGACCCCCCGTAAGGACCACGCAGCCGTCGAACTTGGACGGCGAGCAGGCCATTGGTTGGACTGCCCGCCAGTTTGCTATCCCTCGAAAAACTGGTGAAGGTGGCGATGAGTCGCCGCACCGCGGAAGCTTTGCAACGACATAGCGAGCTGTTGCATTTTGCCGTCCACAATTCGAAGCAGTGACTGTTTACTTCTGCAACATAGGTTAAGCCTTTGCCTGGTCGCTGATTAACCGAACTCGCCGAATTCCGGGTGGAGAGCTTCGAACAGGCAGCGCGCCCGCGAAGCTGCAGAAACCTGCGACTATTGCGAACCGACCGGAACATTATTACTCGCATCCCGATATCGTAATACGATCTATTTTGTATCGTGTTACGATGCTTTTAGACATACTGCTGCCCTCGCGTAAAACTCTTCGCGGGGAAGAGTCGCGCGTGACCTCGCGGCGGCGCAGGCAAGAATCTTGGGAAGATGATCCTCACACCATTTCGCGGGAACGCAGAAACCAGAGCGTCTCTGAAAAGCGCAGCGTCAGAGAGGCGTACGGATTCCAGCCCGGCAACGAAACAAATGTCAGGAAAGAGAACGAGGAGAAAGCGCGGGAGGAGGCCGGTTGTACCGAGATTCTTCGGACAGTAATTCGTAGCGCAAGACCGGCTTGGACGGAAGCTCAAGCCGCACCCTAAGCAAGCGTAAGATCGCAACCTGCGGGACCGGAGCAATCCAGTGTAGCGAGTCTCGTTCGAGGTCCTGGCGCTTATCGTCAGGGCAGTTGCAGCGGACATCGGCTGCCGGATGGAACATTACGTAGTAATGAACGAAGCGCGAGGCTACGCTTACGGCCAGCGACAAGGCTAGCAGCCTGACGATCAGCGCGAAAGCCATGCGCCTGCGACACGTCAGTTTCGCCGGCTTGGAGATCGCCCTCATCGCAAGATCGCCATTTTTTCAATGGCCCAGCCTTTCGTCAAGGAGACGAAATTCTCCAGGCGGAATGCCTGCGACTTGCCCTTTTTCTCCGAGACTTCGCCTGTTCTGAACGATGACACATTTTGTCATTTTGTCATTGCCCGGAAGGTTGCAGACCCGCGCTCGCGAGGAGGCGCGATGCGGAATGGTTCGAGCACCCTAGTGGAAAACTACAGCTTAATCTTCCCGATTCGGCTGCAAGCGCGGTAAAAACGGGGCATCGGCCAAGCGCAAGTTATCGCCATCGTACCTGAATCAAGCGGGCGGTAAGTTTATGAAAATGAGGCCATCAAACCAAAAGGCTAGGTAGCCGCATCCCATAGATGTGCACCTTTTGTAACTCCCGCGACAACAGGATTGCTTTTTTCCAATGGATCGAAATCGCACCGCCACGTATAATCACACTGCTGTGGGCATACACGTTCGCGGTCGACAAGAAATGCTGCGCTTGGCACAAACCGAGGTTCGCCGCCGGTTGCGGTGTTGGCAATCTTTGATGCTCGTGGTGGTTGCCGCCTTGGGTGTGAGCCTGGCAACTCGCGTTTGCCATGTGGTGATGACGCCCACTGTCCATGTTCAGGCCAGCGCCTCAGAAGGCATGCGGCAGCACATGGATCGCGATGCCACCTGTTGGGTAGCCCCGATTCCCCGCTTCACCTTTTTGGAAACAGCAATTTTTTATCCCAAGGTTGCACCCGCCGGGCCTCCTTTGCCCGCGGTTCTTTTTGACGAAAGCCTTTCCAACCGACCTCCTCCGCCCTTCGCGCCTCTAGCGTAGCGGCTCGCGCAGCATAGACTGCGTTCGAAACCCCATAGTCCGACTGTTTGACTTGGTTCTCTGCCAGCTCTGGTTGACCGGCTTCCCGATTTTCGGGAAAGCGGCCGTCGGCAGTCGCCAATCTCAAACCGAGGAGATCATGCGCCAAACGCGTTTAGCACTTTGCCTGCTGGCGGGCATAGCCGGACCTGGGTCCTACGCCAGTCCTGTGGCGCAGAGCCAACCGTTTCAAAACGCAACGATTGTGGGTATTCGCAAATATGAGGCGGAAGAACCGCATTACTACGGCGGAGATAATCCGTCAGATGCTCCACCTGCAAGCGGAGATCTACGTCTACGACGTATCCATCCGCACCGGCTGCAATACCTACATCGTCCGTTACGAGACCGCGTACGACTATTTGCCGGGCGCGTTAGCCGCAAACCGCCGGATGCTGGTCCGAATCGGAAAACACGATATCGCTTTCGATCTGGGAGACCGCCAGATGCAGTTGCCAATTGCACAGCGCAAGAAAGATAGGACCGCGAACTGTCAGTGATGGGGACGAGAGCCCCGCCGGGCTGATTAGCAAAGCTGATCAGAGCGGCCTCGGGGACACAGACGGGCACTGAAGTAAATACATTAAAGGGAGAGAAAACATGCACATGGACAAGAACGATTTGCAGTTATTGGAATTGCTGAACCGTGCAATTAAGGATTTCGAAAAGGTTGAGGACGACGCGAGCACGATGAATTTTATCGCCCGCCGAGTAGGCAACATTGTTAAGCATATGAAAGACCTCCGCGACGACCTGCGTCCCCGTGGGCAGGCCAATGGCGGCGTGCACGAACTCGCAGGGGACGCAAAGCCCTACCGCGTGGCTCAGGGGACTCACTGAACGGCTGGCCGGAATGGGCCCAAAGTCCAGCGCTCGTGCCTCGAAGATTAACTGGCGTTCCCAAAAATGAATGAGAATATAGATTGGAGATCTGTAGTTTCCAGGGATCTGCATGCACATAAACAGCTCTGTTCACGTCGAAGAGTTCGAAGCCTTACAGCGATTGGACACATGCACGGTGTCCAATGCGATCGAGACTTTTCAACTTCGGCTGCGAAACACTGGCTTTGCCGATTCCAGCATTCACTGCATGTTTGAGGACTGGCCTCCGATGGTAGGGTACGCGGCGACCGCTCGTCTTCGCACCGGAGAGGCTCCTATGTCGGGAGGGGCATATCATGATCGCAGTGACTGGTGGCAAAGCATTCTGGAAATTCCGGCACCTCGCGTAGTGGTCTTGGAAGACCTGGATCGACCGCCGGGAGTGGGAGCCTTCCTGGGCGACATGCACGCCGCCATTCTGCGAGCGCTGGGCTGCGTGGGGTACGTTACGGATGGCGCAGTCAGGGAAATTCCACGAGTACGGGAACTGGGACTGCAGCTCTTTGCCGGGAATGTGGCGGTGTCGCATGCCTACGCCCATATTTTCGACTTCGGGGCGACCGTCAAAGTCGGCGGTTTGGAAGTGCGGCCGGGTGATCTGCTACACGGCGACCGCCATGGATTGTTAACTGTTCCCAAGGAAATTGTTCCAGAATTCCTGCGGTCGCAGCCAAGTTGCAGCAGGATGAACAGAGGATTATTGATTTTTGCGGTTCGGATGAGTTTTCGACCGACAAGTTAGGGCAGTTGCTCAAAGGATTGAGTTAGTTGACATTATCATCTGGCCACAACGCCAGGGAAGGCCGGTATCAGCAACAAATGAATGCAAGTCGGAAGCTCCACCACAAGAACTTTCCGCGCGCAATTTTCCTCTGCGCAGCGCTGGCGGTCGCCGCAGTGCTGGGGCTGACCTCCTGCGGCGGCTCGCGCGACGGAAAGGTCGAGGCAAACGCCGCAGCAGATGGTAACCGTCGGCGTCACGGTCGTAGCGAAGCAAACCCTAAGCCGGCAGATCAGCCTGTCGTCTGAACTGGTGCCCTTTCAGGAGATCGACGTCTACGCTAAGGTGTCAGGCTACGTGAAGAAGCTCTACGTCGACTACGGCACTCGTGTGAAGACCGGCGATTTGATTGCGACTCTGGAAATTCCGGAACTGCAAGCGCAGCTTGAGGAAGACAAAGCCGAGATCAAGAACGCCAACAACCAGGTCAGCCGGGCAGATCATGAACTGAAACGCTACGATGCCCAGTATCAAGCGCTGCACCTGCAATACACGCGATTGAATAGCGTTTCGACAGCCAGCCCGGTATCGTGGCCCAGCAGGAAGTGGACGATGCTCAGGGAAAGGACCTGGCGGCCGCCTCGCAAGTCGACGCGGGGAAAGCGGGGCTGGAAGCCGCTCAGAGTCAATTGGCCGCAGCCCAGGCGAAACTGGCTCACGATCAAACCATGTTCGATTATTCGAAAATCACGGCCCCCTTTTCCGGTGTCGTCACGCAACGGTTTGCGAACCTGGGAACCCTGGTGCAAGCCGGAACCAGTTCGAGCACACAGGTGATACCGATCGTCCGCTTGTCGCAGGACAACCTCTTCCGGCTTGTAATCCCGATTCCAGAGTCTTACGTTCGTTATATCCACGTTGGCGATCGGGTCGACGTTCGTGTGCCTTCCTTGAATCGAACTCTTCCCGGCAAGATCGCACGATTTTCTGTCGACGTAACCCAAGACACCCGCACGATGCATACGGAAGTGGACGTGCCGAATCCTGACCACGTGCTGATATCGGGGCTTTACGCGGAGGCCGATGTCTCGCTTGAGCATCGCGACGATATCCCCGCGGTTCCGCTACAGGCCATCAACCATGAGGGCGGCAAGACCACGGTTTTGGTCGTAAATCAAAATGGCGAGATTGAAGACCGGCCGGTAACTCTGGGAATTCAGACCGCAACCGACGCCGAGGTCCTTTCCGGCTTAAGCGGAGGCGAGCAGATCGTTGTAAGCGATCGCAGCGCATTGAAACCCGGCGAGAAGGTGCATGCCCAGGTAGTGCCAGTCATGCGATACCAGGAAGCAAAGCAGGAGTAACGGCCGCGGTAAGCCCACAATTCTAAAGTGAGAACAAATGTCACGATTTTCCATACGTAATCCCTACTTCATTATCGTGGTCTGTCTGGTTCTGGTGGTCATTGGCGTCACCAGCTTGGCGCGAATGCCGGTCGATCTATTTCCCGCTATCAATTTGCCCGAAGTCGTGGTGGCGACCTTTTACTCGGGCATGCCACCAGAGGATATTGAGATCGATATCACTGATCCTCTTGAACGTTTTTTTACCCTCGCCAGCGGTATCGATCACATGGAGTCGCGCTCGCTTTCCGGAGTGAGCATCATCAAGATTTACTTCCAACCGGGCACCACTCCTGACGCGGACGTCACTGAGATTTCCAATCTCGCTCTGGCTGATCTCAAGCGGCTCCCACCGGGAACCCTGCCTCCCGTCGTGTTGAAATTTGACGCTTCCAGTTTGCCGGTGTGCCTGGTCACCCTGAAGGGGCAGGGCTTGAGCCAAACCGAACTCCATGATGTCGGTCAATTTTCGATTCGCAACCAGATCGCGACCGTAAAAGGCGCTGAGATTCCGCCGCCCTTTGGGGGGAAATACCGGCAGGTCATGGTCTACGTTGACCCCTACAAGTTGGCGTCACGACAGTTGAGTCCCATGGACGTCGTGAATGCGGTGAACAACTACAACCTGATTCTGCCCGCGGGCGACGTCAAGGTGGGATCGCTGGATTATTACCTCTATTCCAATAGCCTGGTCGACAACATGGATGAGTTGTCGAAACTGCCGGTGAAGACCGTTGGCAATTCCTGGGTGACGGTGGGCGACATCGGCAAAGCGGAAGATGCCAATCAAATTCAATACAACCTGGTCCGCGTTGATGGTCAGAGATCAGTCTACCTGCCGATCATGAAGCAGGGGGGAGACACCAACACGATCGAGGTGGTGCAAGGAATCCGCGATGCCATCCGCACGCTTTTCGACATACCGAAACAACTGGAAGCGAATGTAGTCTTCGACCAGTCCGCCTTCGTGAAAGAAGCCATCAAGACTCTGCTTCATGAAGGCGTAATTGGACTGGCGCTCACCAGCCTCATGATTCTCGTCTTTCTGGGCAGCCTGCGCGCGACCTCGGCGGTGTTCCTGTCCATCCCCCTCTCGGCCCTGGCCACGTTCGTCGTTCTGAACCTGACCGGCAGCACCATCAACACCATGATTCTGGGAGGACTCGCGCTGGCATTTTCGCGCATCATCGACAATTCGGTCATTTCGCTGGAAAACATCTTCCGCCATCTGGAGATGGGGGCCACTCCGCAAGCTGCGGCTGAAGCTGGCGGATCGGAAGTCAGCCTCGCTGTTCTAGCTGCGACCCTGACCACGGTCGTGGTTTTCTTCCCTGTCACATTTCTTTACGGTGTGAGCAAGTTCCTTTTCACCGCGCTGGCGCTCGCCGTGGCTATCTCGTTGTTTGCCTCTTATCTGGTTGCCATGACGGTCATCCCGTTGTTCTGCTCGCGCTTTCTCAAAGCAGTACCTCACGCGCCGCACACCGCTCACCCGGCCGGCGAGTATGAGGTTGAGCCGTACTCCACAGCCTCTTCCTCATGGTGGGACCGGTTCACTGCAGGATTCAATCGCATGTTCAACCGGCTCCTCGATTCTTACGAGTACTGGGTCAAGCGGGCTTTACTGCGGCCCGGCCTGACCGTCGCGGCCCTAAGCGGCGCGTTTGTACTGAGCCTCGCGCTGTATCCCCTTCTGGGGCTGGCGTTTTTCCCGAGGACCGATGCCGGCCAATTCACCGTTAACCTGAAAGTACCGACAGGTACGCGACTTGAGGTGACCGAACAGTACGTGGAAAAGGTGGAGGATCTGATTCGCAACGTGGTGGGACAGAAAGACGTCAAGATGGTGGTCTCGAACATCGGCGTGGTCCCGGATTTTTCCGCCCTCTACACCACCAATGCCGGATCCTATACCGCCACAATCCAGGTCGCTTTAGATGAAGATCATCAGAAAAGCAGCTTTTATTACATGGATCGGGTGCAGAAAGAAATGGAGCGCCAATACCCCGATATTCGCACCTTTTTCTCCAGCGGTTCCATGGTCGATGCCATTTTGAATACCGGAATGCCGGCCCCGATCGATGTACAGGTCAGCGGCCGCAGTCTGCGCCAGATCTACGGCGCAACCCAGGAACTGGCGCAACGCATTCGCCAACTTCCCGGCGTGGGCGAAGTCTATATTCCCCAGGACTTGAACTATCCCGGGCTGAAACTCGACATCGACCGAGTTCATGCCAGCGAACTCGGGCTTACCGAAAAAGAAGTGGTCGATAACGTCATCACTGCGCTCAATTCCAACACCATGATTGCGCCCAATTATTGGGTTGACCGCAAAACCGGAAACGACTATTTCCTCACCGTTCAATATTTCGAAAACGGCCGGCCCGCGATCCACAACTTTGCCGATCTAACCAACATTCCGATCCGAGCCCCCAACCTGAAACAACCGACAACTCTCGATAGCGTGGTGAAAATCGAGAACGTTCAAACTCCGACTGAAGTTGACCACTACCAGATCCAGCGCGTCATTGATCTCTACGTCACCCCCGTGGGAGAAGATTTGGGACAAGTCTCGGACAAGGTGAGCGGTGTTCTGCGCGATATGAAGATGCCCGAGAACGTACGCGTGAATATGCGGGGGATGGTTAACGGCATGAATGAGTCGTTCCGCAGCTTTGCCATCGGCCTGTCTCTGTCGGTCGTTCTTCTCTATCTGATCCTGGTCGCTCAGTTCAAGTCGTTTGTAGACCCCTTCCTGATTATGCTTGCCATCCCGATGGGATTCATTGGCGTGTTAATCATCCTGCCTTTGACCGGAACTACCTTAAACGTGATGTCGCTGATGGGAGTGCTGATGCTGGTGGGAATTTCTGCCTCGAACAGCATTCTGATCGTTGAATTCGCACACCGGTTAGAAGAGCAAGGAAAATCTGTGGAGGACGCGGTCATCACTTCCTGCCGGGTTCGTCTGCGCCCGATTTTGATGACATCGCTGGCCACCATCATCGGCATGGTGCCGATGGCGCTCAAGCTGGGAACGGGCAGCGAACAGTATGCCCCGCTGGCTCGTGCCATTATCGGGGGACTGACGGTATCGGTGGTTCTGACCGTCTTCATCGTGCCGGCTGCGTATCTGCTGGTCTACGGCAATAAGAAAGAACATGGGCCCGCCCAGCAGGCACCGGAGTTGGCACAATGAAGCTCGGCAAACCAAGAGCCTTGAACGTCGCCTTGTCGTTGCTCCTGACTTTCGGCGTTGCGCAACTATCCCTGGCCGCGCAGACTATGCCTGCTGCCCCAGAGCCCCAAACGGTTCCGGCCCAGAACAACCCGAGCCCTGTGCCCGGGATGCCGTCCTCCGCTCCCGGCACCGCTGCTGGAACAGCCGCATCGCTGACGCTCAAAGAAGCCGAGGCGCTTGCCATCAAAAACAACCCACAGATTGCGGTCGGCCGGTTGATGGCCTTGGCGTCGCAGCAAGTCACTCGTGAAGTCAGGTCGAACCTGTGGCCCACGGCGACGGGCGATCTTACGGGAGTGGATGCGCAATCGGGCAGCCGTCTCACCGCCGGCGCGCTGAACAACCCCGTCATCTATGAACGTGCAGCGGCGGGGCTCGTGGTCAGCCAGTTGATCACCGACTTCGGCCGCACCACGAACCTGGTTTCCAGCGCGAATTATGCGGCCAAGGCAGAAAACCAGAACGCGATTGCGACCCAGCAACAGATTTTGCTGGCGGTTAACCGGGCCTTCTACAACGCCTTGCAGGCCCAATCAGTGCTGACCGTCGCCCAAGAGACGGTGAAGGACCGGCAAACCGTCGCCGATCAGGTGGGCGCTCTCTTCAAAAGCAAACTGAAATCGGAACTCGACTTCAGCTTCGCGAATGTCAACCTGGCGCAAGCCCAGCTTCTACTGCTCGACGCGCAAAACAACGTGGACTCGACCCAGGCCACGCTTTCCATGGTGCTCGGATTTCCGAGGTTGCAGAACTACACCTTGGTGGAGGACATCAGCCCGCAGACCGCTCCACCGGGCAACATCGATGACTTGATTTCCACTGCCTTCGCTTCGCGTCCTGAGATTCTTTCGTTGCAGTATCAATATCAATCGGCGCGAAAGTTCCAAACCGCCGAGCGCGACCTGCTCTTCCCCAGCATTCGAGCGATGGGAGCCGTGGGAGACACGCCCGTCGGCAACGCCGCGGTCGCGCCCAGCCCGAGCGGTCTGAACAATACCTACGGGGCGGTCGGAGGAAACATCGAAATTCCGATCTTCAACGGATTCCTCTACACGGCGAGAGCGCGTGAGGCTAGTCTTCGATCGCAAGCCACCAACGAACGGTTGGCCGACATGCGCAACTTGATCTCACGGGACGTGCGCATGAGCTGGCTGAATACAAATACGGCGTATCAGCGGCTCGCCGTTACCCAGCAGTTGTTGCAGCAGGCGAAGCTGGCACTGACCCTTGCGCAGTCTCGCTACAAGCTGGGCCTGGGGTCGATTGTTGAGCTGAGTCAGGCGCAATTGCAGCAGACGCAGGCAGAAATCACCACTGTGCAAGCCGACTATGACTACCGTCTCAGCCTGGCGATGCTGTCCTACGAAACCGCCGGAATCACTCCATAAAAGAAAACAGGGCTGGCTTGCGCATGCAGGCCAGCCCCGCCGTTTCTTGCCCGTTAGGCCGCCGCCCGCGCACTCCGCTGGAAGAACTCCAACAGTTCCTCGTTGACCTTATCTTTGAGAGTGGAGCACATTCCATGCGGAGCACCAGGATAGACCTTCAGCGTCGCCCCCTTGATCATTTTCGAGGAGAGCATGGCGGATGCGCCGATCGGAACAATCTGGTCGTCGTCTCCGTGAAGGACCAAGGTGGGCACGTCGAACCTTTCGAGGTCCTCGGTGAAATCCGTTTCCGAAAAAACCTTGATGCAGTCGTAAGCGGCCTTGTGGCCACAAAGCATTCCTTGGAGCCAGAACGAATCACGCAATCCCTGCGAGACCTTCGCGCCCGGCCGGTTCGCGCCGTAGAATGGGGCGCTGAGATCCCTAAAGAACTGTGCGCGATCCGAGAGTACGCCTTTTCGAAGATCGTCGAAGACCTCGATCGGCGATCCGGCGGGATTGGCCGGAGTCTTCAGCATGAGCGGGGGCACGGCACCGATCAAGACCGCCATGGCCACCCGTTTCGTCCCATGGCGGCCGATATAACGAGCCACCTCTCCACCGCCTGTCGAGTGCCCAACATGGATGGCGTTCTTGAGATCCAGAGCCTCAACCAGGGTTGCGAGATCGTCCGCATAAGTGTTCATCTCGTTGCCTTCCCATGGTTGACTCGATCGACCATGGCCGCGCCGGTCATGCGCAACGCAGCGGTATCCGTGGTCAGCGAGAAACAGCATCTGATCTTCAAACGCGTCCGCGTCTAACGGCCAGCCATGGCTGAAGACCACGGGTTGTCCTTTACCCCAGTCTTTGTAGTAAATCTCGGTTCCGTCTTTCGTTGTAATGGTAGACATGACAATCCTCTCTTTCACTCCCGTTGGAAGCTCGACGGGATGGGTCTATGACTGAAGATGCGATTACGCCACCGAAGACGACGTAAGACGAAATCTCTTCGTGGCCAGGATCGTGAGTACTCCAAACAGCAACAGAACGGTGACTTGAGCAATCAGGAATGGCGGTTCTTTCTGGGTAGGGGCCAACTCTTTAAGCATCGACACCTTCGAGAATAACTGCACCACCAGTACGAAGACGTTATTTGGGGCGAGACCCACGATCCCGCCCGAGGTGAAACGAGGTCCACAGTCTAATACGATTTCGCAGAGCCGTCACAGCCGTCTGGCACGAACATTGACAGATTTTAAGCTTCTGGCGAGGGCCCGGGGCACTTTTCCACCGTTCGGAGCCGCTCTCGCACGTCCTGCCACCCGAAGGTACGTCCTTCAGATATCCCTACATAGTGGAGTGATTGCTGGTTGTTTCCGATAGAGCCAGCATGAGCGGAGTCATGCACGAGCCCCGCACCGCCGTCATGATGGTGGCGGAAGCGATGTGGAAAGACCCCGACGGCGCTCTGCAAACGGCCGCGGCACGGGTGGAAGACCGCTCCCCAGGGGGAGCCTGCCTCAGGCTCAGAAAGCCGGTGGGGGTTGGCACGCGGCTGGTGATTCAGACCCGCCGCGAGCAATTCTCCGGAGCCGCCCGATATTGCCGGAGCGATGGGCGGGATTATGTGGTGGGCATTCAGCGAGACAAAATCATGAAGCCGATTTTGAAAGACCTCCCTTCCGCTCCGTCGGAGGGAGAACCGGTGAAGGGCGAGGCGCTTCCGGCTGAGACTCCCTGTCAGTTGACAGCCCTCCCGAGCGCGAGGGATGAGACGGTTCCCCCCGAACCGGAAAGCGATAGCAGTCCCGCGAGATCAGACATTTCGACGCCCGAAGTCTCCAACTCGCCAACGCTCGAATCCAAAGAAGTTCAGGCTCCCGAGGCGAAAACGAACAAGGTGGGCAAGGCGAGGAAACCTATGCGAAACAAATTGCTCGAACTGGCGCATTGGCGCGTCAAGCGGGATGCTTCGGTTGGAAATGGCAACGGAAACGGGAACAAGCAAGAAGCTTCGCAACCGTTGGATGCCCCAGCCGCACAAATCGCGGTCGTAACAGCTACGAACTTCGAAGCCGAACTCCTGCCGATCGAGGACATCTACCGCACCGCGGGAATCATGAATGTGCGGCACGGCATTCACCGCGTAGTCGAAATGATGGACAGTGAGCACCTCCGTGGCCTCTCCACAGATATGAAGCGGGCGGCGGTGCTGATGGCGCTTGACGCCGCCGGCATCCCCGTCGACCAGGTGTTGCAAGACTGCAAAGTGCGGCAGACGGCGCTCGACGCCTATGAGGCCGGCCAGACGAAACAAGTGGAAGCCGAGTGGGCAAGGAAAGCAGACGAAAACATCCAGATTCAGGCAGAGCTTGAACGCGTCAAGGCGCACTACATGGCACGCATCGCCAGGAATCTGGAAAGCGTCGAGCGCGAAAAGGCTACCTTCAGCAATTGGCTGGCGAAAAAACAGCAGGAATCGCAAAGCATCGCCGAAGCAGCGAACCTGTTTGACCAGGCGCCGGTCGCGGAATCAGCAACTGCCGCGGCTGCCACGAAGTCTTAGTTTAGGGACAGAGCCTGCACTATAAACTCAGTCTGCTTGCCTCATCGACGTGAGGCATATGTCTTGAAAATAAAATCTCTGTCCGTAATCGGACATGGAACTGGTGAGACTCTCTTCTCGAGTCCGGTTAAGGACTTGTCAATACAGGAACAACTGCAGGATTGACACAAAACGTGACATGGACCACGACACGAGAGGGGATTGTGAATCCTGGCAGGGTTACACCTGCGCCACACCCCGCGATGATCGCCCGCCTACAGACCGGTCATCTTCTCCAATCTTTCCGGATAGCGGGCTCCCTCCACTTTAATCTTCGAGGCGGCGGTGTTGATGTCCCGCAGGTCTTCGACCGTAAGTTGGACCGACAGGGCGCCGATGTTCTCTTCGAGTCGGTTTAGCTTAGTCGTGCCAGGAATCGGAACCATCCAGGGCTTCTGTGCAAGCACCCATGCGAGCGCGATCTGAGCGGGCGTCGCCTTCTTGCGACTTGCAATCCCGCGGATCAGATCGATCAGGGCCTGGTTCGCCTTGAGTGCCTCGGGCGTGAAGCGGGGCAGCGTGCTGCGGAAATCGGAACTGTCGAATTTCGCGTTCTCATCGATCTTGCCCGTAAGGAAGCCCTTGCCCAGCGGACTATACGGCACGAAACCGACTCCGAGTTCCTCGAGCGTAGGTATCAATTCCTGCTCGGGCCTTCTCCACCAGAGCGAATACTCGCTCTGAACTGCGGTGAGGGGCTGGACCTTGTGTGCGCGTCGAATCGTTTTCACCCCTGCCTCGGACAGTCCGAAGTGTTTGACCTTGCCGGCTTGAATCAGTTCCTTCACCGCGCCAGCCACATCTTCGATGGGCACGTTGGGATCGACACGGTGCTGATACAGCAGATCGATGGCATCCACCTTCAACCGCTTCAGCGATCCTTCGACGGCCTGCTTGATGTGCTCCGGCTGGCTGTTCAACCCTGCCGCCCCCGGACGGTTATCACTGCCGCTCAAATCGAATCCGAACTTGGTGGCGATCACCACTTTGCCGCGGTACGGAGCCAGCGCTTCTCCCACAAGTTCTTCATTGAGGAACGGGCCATACACTTCCGCCGTGTCAAAGAACGTGATGCCGCGTTCCATCGCGGCATGCAGAAGGCTGGTCATCTCTTTCTTGTCTTTGGGCGGACCATAAGAAAAACTCATTCCCATGCAACCGAGCCCGAGGGCTGAAACTTCCAGATTGCTTTTTCCCAGCTTGCGCTTCTGCATTGCTTTTCCTCCGTAGTCGTTTCGCTCACCCTGAGCTTAGAGGCAGACGGCCAAAACGCGGTAGCCCGATCCTTGTCGATGGATTAGACGCAGCGAGCGCGGCCTTTGAAGTCGGATACGAAAGTCCCAGCCAATTCAATCGCGAGTACAGCCGCTTCTTTGGTCAACCTCCGATGCGAGACATCCGCACTCTCCGTTCGCCAGGCGCCGTACCCCTCGAGTCCGTGAGTGATCGGCGGAGCACAGCTTGATCGTGACGGAAGCGAAGCATTGAACTCCTCATTGAGGTTCCGGAACATAGCAGGGATAGTCGCGCTGAGCGGATGCGACGACGCTTGAATCCAGATCCAGCGTCTGTACGGGACTCGCAGGGGATGTCATCGAGACCAGCCGTGCATGCGGTGCATAAGCAAAACCACCGCCACCGAATTGTGTACCACCGCTTGCGCTGCCGACTCGATTTGAACTGACCACATAAGCGCCTGAAACCAGCGAGGCCATGGCTCCGGCGATCTTCCACGACTCTATATCTGTCCCAGAGGCGCGCGGTATGACAATCAGCGACGCCTTTTGCCTTCCGTAGGCTCGAGCGCGCTCATTGAACATGGCGTCCGTGCACAACAACACACCCACCCTGATTCCCAGAATCTCCGCCACATCAAAACCCGAATTGTCGCCTGCAAACCATTTGCTCTCGAACCATCCCGGCTCGTTCGGAAAATAGTGCTTTCTGTGCAAAGGACGCACGGCCCCCTTTTCCAGTACGAACGCCTCGTTTGCCAGCCGTTTTCCGTTCCATGTCGGCCGCGAGGAGATGACCGCGGGAAGATTTAAATCGATCAGGCCTGCGAGTCCCTGCTCGTGCGCACGAATGATGCCTTCCGCCGCCGGCTGCGAAAAGACGGCGCTCTCCGCGATCCATGGTCCGAACGGTAATTCATTTGTGACCAGGATGTCCGGCTGGGCCGCGATCACGAGCGCTTTCAACTCGCCCCAGTGTGCGTCACTCGATGAGAGCCCTTCCGGCCATTCCACAAAAGCGATGCGCAATGTCATCACCATATCCGCACGCGATCTTCAGGGTTCAAATATAACTTGTCGCCGGGTGCAACTCCGTATGCTTTGTACCAACCGTCAACATTGCGTACGGTATCGCTCCGGTATTCCCCGGGCGAATGGGTGTCGGTTTTGATTTGTCGGCGCAGGGCCTCGTCTTTCTGGACCTTGCGCCACCGTTGCGCGAACGCCAGGAAAAATCGCTGCTCACCGCTTAGCCCATCGATCACGACATCGGATTTCCCTTTCAACGATAGAACGTAAGCATCGTGCGCAACCAGCAACCCAGCTAAGTCAGCGATATTCTCGCTGAGCACCTGTTTGCCATTGACGCAAAGATCCGCAAGTGGACAGTAGGCGTCAAATTGCGCTGCAAGCTTCGCGCCTTCCACGTGGTACTTAGACAGATCGTCCGCGGTCCACCATTGGTCGAGTCGGCCCTGGTCGTCGTAAATATTCCCCAGCTCGTCAAAGCTGTGGCTGATTTCGTGGGCGATTCCGGCGCCCGCCGAGCCGTAGTTTGACGCGGCGTCGCCCCGACTGTCGAAATATGGAGGTTGCATGAGGCCAGCGGAAAAAGTCTCCGAATTGGGGCTGAACAAGATGACGGCGCCGACGATTTGCGGATCGATTCTCCATTCGTCGGGATCTGCGGGCTCTCTGAGTTTGGCCAGGTTATGCAACTGATTGAAAGCTTCCGCACGGTGCATATTGCCCAAGGCATCTCCACGCACAACGTCGAAACCGGAATAGTCGATCCATTTGTCGGGGTACCCGACGCCAATCCTCAGAGCTGCCAGCTTGGCCAACGCTCTTTCCTTCGTCTGTGGTGACATCCAGGTGAGATTCGAAATGCGGGAACGATAGGCGATAATCAGGTCGCTGACCATTGCCTTCGCCCGTTCCTTCGCCTGGGGAGGAAAATACCGTTGTACGTACAGTTGGCCGACTGCCTGGCCCAGCGCGCCATTCGTGGCGGCTATGGCGCCATCGCTACGCTCCGGCACCGCACCGGTGCCCGACAGAATCTTGCCGTAGAAAGCGGAATCTTCGGCCGCGATCGCCTTCGGCAAGACGCTGGCATAGTGTTCGATCAGGTGAAACCGGAGGTAGTCTTTCCACGCATCGATGCTCTCGCTTGCCACCAGCGCGGAAGCCCCGGTCACGGCCGATGGCTGCCAAACGATGAATTCCGGTTGCTCGGCGACTCCGGCCGAGGTGAAGTAAACATCCCAATTCATTCCCGGTGCCTTGACCGCGAAGTCCACACGATTCCACGGATTATTCTGCTTGAACACATCAGCGGCATCAGAGTCTGGAGCGTGAGATTGCGCCAATCCGATTTCGAGCGACAAGATGCGAGCCGCTTTGTTCTCGGAGTCGGCAATGCTTGCCAGCCTCAGGATCGTCGCCATGTGCGCCTGATATTGGGTGCGCAACCCAGTCGCTTCCGGCGACGAATCGAGGTAGTCGTTGCGATCAGGCAACCCAAGGCCTCCTTGCAATAAGTGAAATACGCACTGCTTCGAGTCCTCGAAGCTTTGATTGACCCACACCCCAAAAATGTGGTCAGCATTGGCGGTGAGCCCATCAACTTCAGTATTCAACGTTGTGCCGAGGTAGGCCGATAGTGAAGCTCTGTTCGCGATCGCAGAGATCTTCGCCATCTCATCCGCGAGCGGTGTCAGCCCTTTGGCTTCGATGCTGTCCAGGTCCATGAAACTGGCGTAGTATTCGCCGACCTTTTGCGTGACGCTTCCTTTGGCGACCTTTGCCGCAGCAGCCTCTTGAATGAGGCTGCGAACGCGCTGACTCGTTCTCTCCGTCAGGATTGCGCGGGTGTCGTAACTCGTTCGGCCAGCCGGGATCGCTTCCCTCTTGAGCCAAGCCCCATTGGAATAGCGATAGAAGTCATCGCCGGGTTTGACGGAGCGATCGATGTCTTGCGTGCCTGCGTTTTGATCCACTGCGGCGGCACTAAATGAGATAGCGGAAGCCAGGATGACGAGAAACGCCGTAGCGCGAGAAAGAGGCATGGAGGTCCTTTTCCAGTAGAAGGGTCTGACGGTTGAAGCGAGAATTCCCGTGATTCGATACTCGCATTCGGGACCCTCGCAATTTGGCCGTTTTCGGACCTGTCGGTCCAATATCTAGACAAATGGATCGAGACTGGTCCGGTTTTCACTGCCGCGGTTGAAGTCAGGCAAGATTTGGCAGGTAGCCCATGTCTCAGCTGCTTTCAACTTAGGGCCCGACCCGTCTGGGTGATAGCATGCTTCATGCCTAAAACCCTGATGCAGTCGATAGTGGGTCCGCTTAAGAAGGAGCAACAACGTCTTGAGGACGAACTCCACCGTGTAACCGCTGCGCTAACAGCCTTCGGGAACGTTTATCTTGGGGGAAGCAAATCCAAGCCTGCGTCAAGCCGCAAGAAGCGAACCATCTCCGCCGCCGGGCGCAAGCGAATCGCCGCTGCCCAGCGCGCACGATGGGCGAAGGTCAGGGCGGCCAAGAAAAAGTAAGCGGGGCCTCATGCTTACCGCGAAACCACCCGGCTGCGCTGGAGTTCCAGTGGACATCTACCTGGTTGACGGTACTTATGAGCTGTTCCGGCACTACTACGCCTTGCCGTCAGCAAAAGACTCGGAGGGCCGAGAGGTCGCTGCAGTTCGCGGCGTCCTCGCGTCCGTGCTGGGAATGATTCGAGGCGGTGCCACCCACGTCGCGGTGGCTACCGATCACGTGATCGAATCTTTTCGCAACGGACTGTGGCCGGATTACAAGACCAGTGAGGGAGTTGAACCGGACCTGCTGGCTCAATTCCCTCTTCTGGAAGACGTTCTCTCTGCGGCCGGCGTGATGGTCTGGCCGATGGTGGACTTCGAGGCGGACGATGCTCTGGCATCGGCTGCGGAATCAGCGGGACGGGATGCGCGAGTCAAGCGTGTCATCATCTGTACTCCGGACAAAGATCTCGCACAGTGTGTGCGCGGCTCTCGCGTCGTCCAACTGAATCGCCGGACCCAAGTCACGATAGACGAAGCAGGTGTAGTAGAAAAATTCGGGGTCGCGCCAGAATCGATCCCTGACTATCTGGCTCTGGTGGGAGACGCGGCAGACGGTTATCCGGGGCTACCCGGCTGGGGCGCGAAATCGACGGCAGTGGTCCTGGCCAAGTTCCTGCACCTTGATTCGATTCCGCCGGATAGTCGCGAGTGGCATGTGAATGTTGCCAGTGCGAGTACCCTCGCTGCGACTCTTACCCGCGAGCAGGACCGCGCTCTTTTATTCCGGCGGTTGGCTACGCTCAGGACTGACATCACATTGTTTGACGATGTGGAACAGTTGCGATGGAGTGGCCCGAAACCCGAATTCGAGGCGCTCGCGGCCCGGCTGGACGCTGCCAAGACCGACAAAAAACATACGGTGGTACGCCGTCTATCTAAGAAACCAGCTGCCAGGTAGCACCAGAGAAAACCAGGGTGACGTTGCAGGCTGCAACTTGTACGTTCTTCGAGCATCCACTAGCAAGAGAAAAAAGAACAGCTTAAGATGTTCCGCATCATTCAAACGGGGATCAGCTGGGTACGAGGTTCACGATGATGACAGATACAAGCTCGACAAAAAGTGTGATCAGTCAGGCGCCAGCGGCAAACGGGCTGGCAATTGTGCGCGTGACGATTGGCGCAATGCTGGTTTGGGTCTTCTTCGAAAACCTGGGAAAGGGGCTCTACACTACCGCGGGGTACGCCAGCCTGATCAACTACTACGTCAAGGCCAGCCATTCCCCGGCTGCCTGGAAGGCAGTCATGAGTTTCATGGCGAATCACGCTGCGATGGCGGCTCCTATGCAAGCGCTGACGGAGATCTCACTCGGAATTTTGCTGGTCATTGGTCTGCTCACGCGCCCGGTTGCTCTGGTGGCTTTTCTCTACCTGGGCAGCCTCTGGGTGTCGGAGTGGGGCACGGCATGGATTTGGGAGCTGCTGGTTCCGGTGATGGCGTCACTCGCACTCGTGGTAGGCCGAGCTGGTCGAACGTGGGGCGTCGATGCCTGGTTGGCGCGGCGCTGGCCGTCGGCCCCTTGGTGGTGATTTGAGCCAGGAACAGTTGCGAGTGTCGGTCGTTATTCCCACACACAATGAGGCGCAGTCCATCGCTCGCGTTTTAGCCGATCTGCCGTCCAATCTAGTCACGGAGGTCTTGGTTGTTGACAGCAATTCAACCGACGGAACTCCGGGGATCGCCTCAAAAATGGGAGCGCGCGTCATCTCAGAACCCCGCCGTGGATACGGTCGCGCCTGTCTGACCGGCTTGGCTAATGCGAACTCCCCCGATGTAGTGGCCTTTCTCGATGGCGACTACAGCGATCGGCCCGCTGAGCTGCCGCTTCTCTTGGCTCCGATACTTGGGGGCCGTGCCGACATCACGCTGGGCGCGCGTCTGGGTCCGCGGAGCACTCCCGGGGCGATGCCATGGCATCAAGCGTTTGGCAACCACCTGGCGGCTTTCCTGATCAGGCTTTTGTATGGTCTGAAGATTAGCGATCTCGGACCCTTCCGCGCCGGGCGAGCGGATGTTCTTCGCCAGCTTGAACTCCGTGAGCAAACCTACGGATGGGCGGTTGAAATCATCCTGAAAGGCGCGCTCGGAGGATTCCGCATCGTCGAGGTGCCGGTGAGCTACTATCCGCGGATTGGGAAGTCGAAAATCAGCGGCACGCTGAAGGGTACGGTGGGAGCGGCGTGGTTCATCCTCAGTTTGATCGTGCGCTATTATTTCCAGCGCGCCGGTATTAGCCCGGCCCGGCCGGCGTGAGTCCTATGGAATCCTCGCGAGAGAATCAAGCTTACCCGTCTGGGAACCGGACGCTGGTAATCATGGCGAAAGCACCCAGGCCAGGCGCGGTCAAGACTCGCCTGACTCCCAGTTTTTCTCCCGAGGCTGTCTCTGCTTTCTATTGCTGTCTTCTGGAAGACACACTGGCGCTGGCACGGTCATTGAGCGATGTGGAAATTGCCATCATGTGCCCAGACACGGACGTAAACCAGCTGGCGCGGTCGGCAGGCAACCAAGTGAGCGTTGTGGCGCAGAAAGGGGAGGGTCTTGCGGCGGGCCTGAACTCGGTGTTTGCACACTTCGCCGCGTCTGGGCAGAATCGCGTCGTTGCCTTCAACAGCGACAGTCCGCACTTACCTGCTTCGATACTTCAAAGCGCGTTCGAGGTTCTGGTCACGCACGACGTGGTTGTCGGCCCGACGCATGATGGAGGCTATTATCTCGTCGGGGCTAAGGCCGCTCATCCCACGCTTTTCGATGGCAACAGCATGGGCACCCAGAGCGCACTCGACGCTTTGCTGGCACGCGCCCAGAAACTGCAGCTTTCCGTGGGCTTCACTGATCCTTTCTACGACATAGACGTGGCTGACGACTTAGCACGGCTTGCCGCGGAACTGCAAGACGCTCCAGCCAAGGCGCCACGAACAGCCGACTGGCTGAGACAGTGGGCGCCCTCGGTGGCAAAGTTGCGGACGGGCACGGGAGATTTGTGACGCTCACGCCATCCCGCAGGCTGTACGGGTTCGGCGTTGTCTTGCTTGTGGCGCTCACCACCTGCTCGCGCCATTTCAGCAGCATGGGCGCACCGTCTTTTCTTATACCGCTGGGAATCGCTGGCCTCGCGTACCTCCTCGCCATCCGTGAGTGCTTCTCCGCGCCAAAATTTCCCCGCAGCGTCATCGTCATCGGGCTGGTGATGGCTGCGATGTGGCATCTTGCATTTCTATGGATGCCGCCGGGCACGGATGATGACATTCATCGATACCTTTGGGACGGCCGCGTGCAACGGCTCGGCTATAACCCTTATGTGGTCGTTCCGAACGACCCTGCCATCGCCGCATTGCACACTCCCGAAACCCGCACTCTGAACAATCCGTACTTACCGAGTCCCTACCCGGCAGGAGCCGAGCTTTTCTTCCGCGCCGTAACCGCGATTCACGAGTCGATGTTTGCGCTGAAACTAGCATTTGTACTTTGCGATTTCGCGATCGTTTTCATTTTACTCGATCTATTGCAGAGCAGTGGGCAAGGAGCGCACTGGGTTCTGGCCTACGCGTGGAACCCGCTGCTGGCAATCGAAGTAGCGGGCAGCGGTCACATCGATATTGTCGGTGTCTTGCTGCTGCTGGTGTCTGTCGCCGCACTAGGACGGCGCTGGCGTATGGTTGCAGCCATAGCATTCGGACTGTCGGTTGCGGTGAAGTTGCTTCCGATCGTGCTGTTACCGCTCTACTGGAAGCGAGTGCGCCTGCGCGACGCCATTCTGGCCGCAGTCGTAGTCGCCCTCCTCTATGTACCCTTCTTGAATCACGGACGGATTCCGCTGGGCTCGCTGGGTACCTACGTTCACAGCTTCCGCTTCAACGGTCCGCTGTTTGCAGTGCTTGAGCAAATGGCATCGCCGCGACTGCTAGCCGGCGGGGCAGCGCTTCTGGGCTTTCTTACCGCGATCTGGCTCAGGCGGACCACTTCGAGGTGGTCTCCGGGGGCCTTTGCATGGCCCATGACGGCGTCGCTGCTCTGTGCACCAGTCGTCTATCCGTGGTACCTTCTCTGGCTGCTGCCCTTCCTGCGGTCGGCATCAACCGTGCCAATCATCATCTGGACGGTGAGTATCATCCCGACATACTACGTTTGGCATCTGCGCGCGATTGGACGTCCGTGGGTGCTTCCCGGCTGGGTAATGGTGGTGGAATATGCGTCCGTGGCCGTTGCTGCTGCAATCGTCGGACTTCGTCATTATCAAAAATCCCGCCAACCGGCCAAGACGCAAGAATAGCCGGTCTGAATCAGAGAGCGGTTTTGAAATGCGTTGTATCCGGAAGCTCTTTCCCGTCATCCAAACCAACATTCGTGCAATTCAAAGAGGAGCAACCTCCATGACAAATATGAGCCGTACAACGGTGATTCGTCTTCTGGCATTCGGGCTCCTGGTACTTGCTACAACCGGCTGGGCGCAGAACCGCCCGCCCATCGTCGAACAAATCGCCAAGACTTACGGCATTGATTCGTTCGGACAAATTGAAGCGATCCGCTACACCTGGAACGGGGAAATCCCCGGACTCTTTAAAGTTGCCCACAAGTGGGAGTGGGAACCCAAGACGGGTAAGGTCTCCTATGAGGGGACGGATAAAGCCGGCAAGCCGGTCAAGGTTACCTATATGCGCTCCGAGCTCAGCAGCGCACCCGACAATGTGAAGAACGAAGTCGAGCCGGCTTTCGTCAACGACAACTATTGGCTGCTGTTCCCCTTCCATGCTTATTGGGACACCAGCGCCACCGTAACCGATCAAGGTATGCATAAACTGCCGGCTGGCGTCGGTTCGGCCCAGCTGGTCAGCGTGAAGTATCCCGCGGAAGTCGGCGGTTACACGCCCAGGCGACACTTGGGATCTCTACGTCGGCAAAGACCACCGCGTCGAGTATATGGTTTACCACCGGGGCGGGCCCCAGAAGCCGAGCCTCGTCAGCGCGCCTTGGGCAGGCTACAAAAAAGCAGGTCCTCTGCTGGTCTCAACCGAACATCGCGGCACCGCCGATGGCAAGCCTCTGCACATCTCCATTTCTGATGTAGCGGTCAAGCTGGCGGGGTCAGATACATGGATGGACGCGAAATAAACAAGGCGGCCTCTACGAGTCAGCCTCCCGGGCAATTACAACCGTAGTGCAGGAGCTGCTCAACTTGGGGAGATCGCGGGTCGCGGCCATGCGGATTTGCAGGCTGCGACGTTCTCCGCGAACAATCGGGCAGTAATAGTCAGGCTCAAACAGCGCGCCTTGAAGCCGTCGACGGCCGGCGCAGCCACCGTGACACGTGTCCCGGAACTCGCATGGTTGGCATGCTTGGGGAAGCGCACGCGCCTGCTCGTATGGTGCGGAGTGGAGAATGTCGAGCCCCGTCGAGATCAAATCTCGCAGGGGCTCGCCCGCTCCGGGCCAATAGACGCAAGGTTGCGTGGTGGCGCGCGGCGTAACCCGCACGGTGCTGACTCCACATCCTCCGCCAAGCGGCGGCAGTCCCGCCATCGCTCGCACCAGCGGTTCGCCAATGGCGATCACGTCAGTTTCCGCAAAGAGTCGCTGAAATCCCTCCCAGTACTCTTCGTAAGACAGCGCATAAATGTCGGATCGCACCGACTGGTACACATTCACGCGCAAGGGAGCGTTAAAGCGTTTGGCGACGCGCGCCACTTCCGCCAGCCGCAAATAGTTCGCTTTCATCATGACTGCGATGATCGTTACGGGCACTCCGACACCTACGCAACGTTCTGCCTGTTGATGAATCAGTTCCCAGTTGCCACTTCCCCGCTGCGCATCCTGTTCCGTTTGCGTCGGGTAATCGAGGGAAAACTCGATATCGTGAAAGCCACGCAGATCGTCATCTTCCAATACAGCAATACTGTGGCCGTTGGAGGTGATCGTGAGCTTGACTGGCTTTTCGCGCAGATACGCGAGAATCGCTTTGAATTCCGGATGCATACCGTTCTCGCCGGTCCCGAGATTCACCGATCGAATCGGCATTCGCTCCATGATGGACTTCACCTGATCGAGAGAGAGGCGATCGGTGCGGGTCGGATCGCGATAACAGAAAGAGCAGGAGAGATTGCACTCGTTCGTGAGCCCAAGACCGAGCGCAACACCAGCATTGCGTGCGTTGACAGCGGGCTTTGGGGATGGAACTTCCACTCTCGCCTCCGTCACGACCGATCCTCCATCTTCGGCCTTGCCAGGTAGTGGGCGTAACGCGCGATCGCAGCAAACTCAGGACGATTCCCCAGCTTGCGCTCCAGTTCCAGAATCCTTTGGTAGTCGGCGGTGCGCGATACGGATGGCGGCAAGTAATCCGCAACCACGCGCACACCTCGCGCAGAGATCATCTCAAGGGATGCCGCTTTTAACATGGATCGAAGGCTGTCTGCACTGAACAGGCGCACACTCCCCCCATAGAGAGACTCTTTCCCCCACTCAGCCGTGAGACTCCGTTCTGCCAACTCCAAATCGCCAGCCTGGATCGCTTCCTTTACAACCTCTCCTGTCTGATTGCGCACAAGGACCGACATTATTGCAGAGGGCCCTCGCAAAACGTGAGCTGCGGCGCACAACACGGCCTCAGGACCGTCGACATATTCGAGGATGTTATGACACAGAACGAGGTCGAAGGATCCGGCGGGAAATAAATTGGCCAGCTGTGCGGCATCATTGAGTTTCAGTACGACGCTTTCCGAAACCGCAGCTTCGCGGGCCGCCAGCTTGGCGATCTCCAGCATCTCCTCCGAAGAGTCGAGCAGCGTGACGTGAATACCAAGTCGTGCCAGGCGAACAGCCACCGCTCCGGTGCCGCCGCCGAGATCCAAGGCATGCCAATGGTTCTTGGCTTGCCCCATGGGGAGAAATTCCTGCAGGTTGGCGAAGGCCAAGTCAGATCGCAGCCGTCCCTCGGGTGTCTCGAGGTAAGCGGCATACTTGCGAGCGCCGCTCTGAAAGCGCTCGCTCTCGGCTTTGCCGGGAACGCTCACGCGAAGTTGTTCCTTGATCCAGTCGCTAGCGAGCAGCGCAAAATCGTCGCCCTGCCCGCGTTCTTGCTCACTTAGTGTAGTGGCACGTCGGCGGCGGTGCCAAGATTCACTCCTGAGAACTATTTTGCGGTGAGATCGCCTGATTCGTATTCCAAAAGTCGTCTCTCGCCGGAAAGTTGGCGCAGCGGCGCCACGTCCTGAGTGAGTTCAACGGTACCCAGATATTTTCCTTGGTCATCACGAACCGCGAAATAACGAATGTGGACGAACTTGGCCTGAAAATTGATCCAGAATTCGGCAACGCTCTGACGGCCTGAGCGAAAGTCATCCAGGATCTTATTGACCGTATCGGCGCTGCGCGGAGGGTGGCAGTGCTGAACCTTGCGTCCGATAATCGCCTTGCTGCGCGCGAAGATTCGATCCGGGCCTTCGCTGAAAAAGGCGACCCGGTCATCGGCGTCAACGAAGGTGAGATCGAGTGGCAGGGTCGAGAGCACGGCGGTCAGCTGCTCGACGCTGACATGCCCAGTCGGCATCATGATCGTGCCATCTTTGGGCACGGTCCCAGTGGCCGCAGCGGCAGTTGCCGGAGGATGGTATCCCCTCTGAGGCTCAACCAGACACCAGCCGTATTGCGGCGAGGCCGACCATATCTCAGCCCACTCGTTCTCAGTGAGGGTTTGCAGCGACATCGGGAAAAGAATGTTTTCCTCTTTAAAGATCATCTCTTCCACCGCCGATAAAGCAGCATGCCCGTGCTGGACAAACAACTGCCTTACATCGGCGACTGTTGACCCGCAGTCGTGCGCAGCCTGATTCATCTGCTTTAACAGGTTTCGAACCTCGTCATCTTTGGACCACATGACCTTGGACGGTCCGGTGATTCCATGCCTCTCCAGGCAGGAAAACAGCGCATGTTCTTTACGCTGATAATGCTTGTCCAGGTCCATCAGGTCATTTGCCGATTGCCGAAGGAGCAAAACGATTTCCTTCGCATCGCTGCCCGGAGCCAAGTCCGTAGTTTCGGCCAGAATCGCACGCGCGGCTGCAATCACTTGTTTGAGCGCGGCGTTTTCACGGCGGAAAGTGTCAAGCGGGTGTCCCGGTTCAATGGCCGGTGGAGGCGTTAATTGCACAAGGACATCGCGCGTGACCTGTGAATGCAGATCGCACATCGAGCGCACTTCTTCGACTGGCATCCCCTCGGCGATCAACTGTTGCTCCATAGCCATGATCTCGGTAGCGTCCGTCTCACCGACGATCTTGCGGAGTTGTTCTTTTACCAGTTCGGGAGCGGCCCCCGCATGAAGGTGCTGGATGATCTCCTTCAGCACGGAAATCCGATGCGCTCGATTGTCAATTAATTCGCTCACGGTTGTTCTCCTGATGACAGACTAGGCAAGCCTGAGCATTCAGACGATGACTTATGTCACGATGGAAAAACAGGCTTTGAGCGGGAACAGGCGCCCTTCCTTCATCGTCCTCCGATACAATAGCCATCGTGCCGGAGCCTACCTCTGCGGTTGGAAAGACGCTCGCCAAAGTCCCAATCTTTTCCGGGCTGACTGAAAGCGAATTGAGTTTTCTCGCGCAACGCGCGGTGCCGCGCACTTATTCGGCTGGCCAGAGCGTGTTCGGCGAAGGCGAGCCCTGTTCCGGGCTCTACGTCGTCGAAGCCGGCCATATACGCATCTTCAAGAGTTCGTCGAATGGACGCGAACAGGTGCTCAGTATTGATGGTCCTGGCAGTTCCGTCGCTGAACTTCCCGTGTTCGATGGTGGGAACTACCCCGCATCTGTAACGGCGATCGACGACGCTACGCTGCTCTTTGTCAGCAAGCAGGACTTTCAGGCTTTGTGCCTGGCCCACCCTCAGGTGGCGCTGAAAGTCTTGCGCGTGGTCGGGGCGCGTCTGCGCCGACTGGTTGGCATCATCGAAGAACTCTCGTTCACAACCGTACGTCACCGGCTGGCTTCGTTCTTGCTGCGCCTCGCTCAAAAGGAAGGCAAACGTTCCGGGACAGGCGTGGAAATCACGTTACCCGCCAGCAATCAGGAACTGGCGTCGCATATTGGCACCGTCCGTGAGCTTGTTTCCCGTAATCTCTCTCGCTTCCAGGCAGAGGGAATGCTTCAGATCGACGGGCGGACGGTCACAATCTCAAATCTGAAAGCGTTGGAAGCCGAAATCGATTCACCGGAATAATTCAGAACCTGCAGCCATACTCATATTCCTTTGTTCCCTTCGATCCGAACTTTCTGGTCCGTCGTGACAAAAGTCATCGGCAGCGCTCCCGACCTCCTTTAACTTGAGAACATCAAGCGCGGCCTGCAGGCACTAAGTTGGGTCGTGAGGAGAAATGAAATGAGCATGACAGCCGAGAAAACAGTTCGCGAATTGGCGCTGGAAAACAAAGCCGCCACCAGAGTATTTGAAAAACTGGGAATTGATTACTGCTGCGGAGGCAACAAATCGCTGGAGGAAGCCTGCCGGGCGTCAAACCTTTCGATGGATGAAGTGATCGATTCCCTGGAGATGGCCGAGGAAGCGGCACACGCCGCGCAGAAGGACCGGAACTGGCAGATTGAACCCCTTGCCGATTTGGTTGCACACATCAAGAGCACACACCACAAATACACGCGCGAGGAAATGACTCGCCTCGTTCCTCTCCTCGATAAGGTCTGCTCCGTCCACGGGAGGAACCATCCCGAGCTGCAGAATATCCAATCCAGCTTTCAGGGCCTGGTGCTGGAGCTGACGACACACATGATGAAGGAAGAGCGGGTTCTATTCCCCTACATCGTGCGGATGGAAGAAGCGGTCATCCAGAAGGAACCAGTTCTGCCACCACCGTTTGGCAGTGTGCAAAACCCCGTGTCAATGATGGAGCACGAGCACGATTCCGCCGGCAACGCGCTGCGTGCCATGCGCGAAGCCAGCCATGGCTATTCGGCTCCAGGCGACGCGTGCATCAGCTACCAAACACTGTACAAAGCGCTGGCAGACTTTGAAGCGGATCTTCACCAGCACATTCACCTGGAGAACAACATCCTCTTTCCCCGGGCGATTGCGATGGAAGAGGCGAACTAACGGAGAGAATGCTCATGTCTGCACTGCCAACGCGCATTGAGAAAGAAGCCGGTCGTCCCCTCACGCCGCTGCAGATTTTCGACATTACAGCGGCGCGAGAAACGACCCTGTCACGCCTGCTGATGCTTTATATCAGCACGGGGCTGTTATTCATGTTGCTTCCGGGAACCTTTCTGGGGGTATGGAATCTTCTGGCGATCAGCAGTCATCGCGCTGCGGATTCCGTGTCCCCCGTATGGATTCAAGCGCATGGCCATGCTCAGATCTTCGGTTGGATCGGAACCTTCATCCTGGGAATCGGCTTCTATTCCATTCCCAAGCTGCGTCGTTTGAACTCGTTCGCTTTGTCGGCGGTGTGGTCGTCATGGCTGCTGTGGACGGTTGGCGTTACCTTGCGCTGGTTGACCAGCGTATACCAGTGGCAGTGGAGAACACTTCTGCCTTTGTCGGCTGCGCTCGAACTGGCGGCCTTTGCAATTTTCTTCCGCACGGTGTCCGGTCATCGTCCTCAAGACTCCAAGAAAAGTAAACTCGATGAATGGGTATTTGTGGTCATCGCGGGATCGGTAGGTCTACTCCTGACCCTGCTGGTCAACTTTGGAATCACGTTGTTCCTCGCAATGCGGGGGACGTCTCCCGAAATACCAGCCGAGTTCGATCAACGCTTTCTCGTTCTTCAGACCTGGGGATTTTTGGTTCCCTTCGTATGGGGCTTCAGCGCGAAGTGGCTGCCTGTCTTTCTAGGGTTGCGTCCCCTGCGCGGACGCGTTCTGTTGCTTGCGGTCGCCTTAAATTCTGCCGGGGTCTTACTGGCGTTTACAGGTTGGATGAAGGCTGCAGGTGTCGTTCTGGTCGTCGGCCTGGCTACGGCAGTCTATGCTCTGCGGTTGTTCGAACCAGCCGCGCGCCCAGCGAAAGTCAAAGGAGTGCACACCAGCTTTCCAGTCTTTGTTCGTTTAGCCTACATCTGGGCGCTGATTGCAGGCACGCTTGGGATTTGGGCGGCCTCAGTTCAGAACTCGCACGGAATCTGGGGAGCGTCGCGACACGCACTCACCGTTGGTTTTCTCGCCACCATGGTGTTTGCAATCGGACAGCGGGTGTTACCAGCCTTCTCCGGGATGCGATTGCTGTTCAGCACGAAGCTTATGTTCATCGCGATGGCATTTCTCACTGTCGGATGCCTGTTACGTGTCAGCTCGGAAATCCTGGCCTATCAAGGCCTGGCACGGTCCGCCTGGACATGGCTTCCGGTTTCCGCCATTACCGAAATGACGGCCGTAACCCTGTTTGCAGTTAATTTGCTGGCTACATTTTCGCGGCGGCCTCCATCCGCGCAGTCCTAGAAACGCGCGGCAAATTCATCACTGACAATTCAGTACGCAGCGGTAAGAGTAGAATTCCTAAAAGATTATCGGGAGCGTGCAGTGGAGCGTCCTCAGGAATCGCAAAAGCGGCATCTGCTCCTTGGCACCATCTCATTCACGGTCTGCTTCGCCGCATGGGGCCTCATCAGTGCTTTCGCCCCCCGTTTTCGACAACAGTTTCATCTCTCAGCGACCCAGACGGCTTTTCTGGTTGCCGTACCAGTTCTTCTGGGGGCACTGGCGCGCATACCGATCGGCATGCTGGCTGACCGCTTTGGCGGCCGCGCGGTTTTCACCGTCTTGATATTCTTTGTCGCCTTGCCGGTGGCGTTGGTCCCCTACGCAACCAGCTATCAGAATCTGCTCATGGTGGCATTCCTTCTCGGAATGGCGGGGTCTTCCTTTGCGGTTGGCGTCGGCTACGTCTCCCGCTGGTTCTCGATGGAGAGCCAAGGCAGTGCGCTTGGCGTTTATGGATTAGGAAACATTGGCCAGTCCGCTGCTGTCTTCCTGGGACCAGTGGTAGCTGCGGCGTACGGGTTCCGCAGCGTCTATTGGGGAATGTCGATCGTCCTTTTGATTTGGGCAGCCGTATTCGTGACTTTTGCGCGCAATGCTCCCCAAGCGGCTCGTCCCAAGGGCCTTTCCGAGATGCTCGGCGTACTCGCGCGCGAACCTCTGGCGTGGGCGCTCGCAGCACTCTATTTTCTGACCTTTGGTGGATTCGTCGCCTTCTCCATTTATCTGCCAACACTGCTGCGTGATCAATTCGGCCTCAAGCCCGCCGACGCCGGCTTCCGAACGGCTGGATTTGTCGTCCTCGCCACCCTTTGCCGCCCACTCGGTGGCTGGCTCTCTGACAAGATTGGCGGAGCGCGAGTTCTTTCCTGGATTCTTCCGGCCATTGCCGCTTTCGGACTTTTGCTCGGCGTGCAGTCGATGCTGCCATTTACGGTGGGAGCACTTGGATGCGCTGCCTTGCTTGGTATCGGCAACGGAGCAGTGTTTCAACTCGTACCGCGATATTTCCCCACCCAGAGAGCCACTGTGACCGGCCTCGTCGGTGCGATGGGCGGCATGGGTGGATTTTTTCCGCCGTTACTTCTAGGGTTTTTTCGTGACCGGCTAGGAGTAGTGTGGCCGGGCTTTCTCTTGCTGTCAGCGGTGGCAGGTGTTCTTTGGTGGATGAACGGCCGTGTCTTCCTGACTCGTGAAGAAGCGCTTGCTGCCAAGCTTTCTCCAGCGCTGATTCGTACCGCCGACAAAGTCCGCGCCGGAGCCTGGGCCACACTATGGACTCTGGTTCTGATCGCCGCCATCGTCCTGGGCTCGCGCAATCTGCAGAATTTCGACGCCGCACTGGTCATCTACACATTTGCAATCATCTTCGCGACCTGGGGCGTCATTTACCACTACTCCGTCTGGATTCGAAAGCCTCCGACCTATGTTTACTGGAGGCGCGGATGGCAACTGTTTAAGGACCGAGGAGTCTTTCGCAGTCTCAGCCAAATCACCGCGCTGGCGGGAACTCATCTTCTGGCTCAGACATTCATCGCAAAGCGATCCAAACTACGTTGGGCGATGCACCAGATGATTTTTTGGGGATGCGTCCTGGCGGCAATGATCACCTTCCCGCTGGTATTCGGATGGATTATCTTCACCAGCGCGCCCAACGACCAGATGATCTATGTCACCCACTTGTTCGGGTTTCCGGTTGGCAGGTTCCATCTGCATACGTTTACCGCGCTGCTCCTCTTTCATGGGCTTGATATTTCAGCGTTCCTGGTTCTGGGTGGCATTGCGCTTTCGCTTTGGCGCCGCATGCGGGATGAAGGCGCACGAGCAGTTCAAACGCTCGCTATGGATTTCTGGCCGTTGATTCTGCTCTTTGCCATCTCAATCACCGGCTTGGCTCTTACCGTCTCCCAGGAGTGGCTCGCGGGCAGCTTCTACGATTTCATTGCCATTTTGCACGCCATCACGGTCGTGGCCGCCTTGCTCTATCTTCCGTTTGGAAAGTTCTTTCACATTTTTCAACGTCCCGCACAGTTGGGAGTGAAGCTTTACCAGCGCGCCGGTGACGAAAGCGAGGGGGCGATCTGCGCACGCTGTGGCGAGCGTTATGCATCTCTCATGCACGTCGACGACTTAAAGCGTGTGCTGCCGCAAGTCGGATTCGACTATTCGATGCCGGGGCCGGTGGGCAACTGGCAGGAATTGTGTCCTGTCTGCAAGCGCAAGTCACTTTCCCTCGCGCAATTGAGATTAAAAGAGGAGGCGAATGGCTAAGGCTCCGGTCTCCGAAGAGATCCTCAAAGACAAATTTGGTCCCCATCTGAACTATCAACCGCCCGGCGGCTGGAGCGACGAAGCCGTCCACCCCGCTGAGAAGTTGGTCAAGACCCACTGCTGCTTCTGCGGTCAACAATGCGGAATCCAATTAAAGGTCCGTGAAAATCGTGTGATCGGATTCGAACCATGGGAGGAGTTCCCTTTCAACCGCGGCATGCTCTGCCCAAAAGGTGTGAAGCGATATTTGCAGGGCAATCATCCCGACCGTTTGCTGACTCCGTTGATGCGGACCGAGCAAGGATTTCGTCCAGCATCATGGGACGAAGCTCTGAATTTCACGGTCAGCCGGATGCGCGAGATCCAGGAAAAGTATGGCAAGGATGCCTTCGCCATCTACGGCGGCGCATCGCTCTCGACTGAAAAATCATACCTGCTCGGCAAATTCGCCCGCGTGGCGCTTGGCACACGCCACATCGACTACAACGGGCGACTCTGTATGGTCTCTGCTGGAACGGCCTACAAGCTGGCTTTTGGCATCGATCGAAGCCCAATTCCCTGGAGCGAGATTCCTAAAGCCGAAGTATTGTTCGTAATCGGCGCGAACATCGGCGAGTGTGCTCCCATCACCACCGACTACGTCTGGCGCTGCCGTGATAACGGAGGAAAACTGATCGTCGCCGATCCTCGCATGACTCCCATCACGCGAAACGCCGATCTCTATCTTCCACTACGGCCCGGCACCGATCTTGCGCTCTTGATGGGAATGCTACACGTCATCCTGCGTGACGGGTTGGAAGATCGCGAATTCATCGGTCAATACACTACCGGGTTTGAGGCCGTAGCTGAGTCCGTCAAGCAGTGGGATCTCCGCAAGGTCGCTGAAATGACCGGCGTCCCTCCTGAATCGATCGAGAAGGCTGCGCGCTGGATTGGCAAATCGAAGCGGGCCATTATTATGCACGCCCGCGGATTAGAGCATCAATCCAAAGGTGTAGAGAATTGCCTGGCGGTACTCAACATCGCACTCGCCACCGGAAACATTGGCCGCGAGGGCGCTGGCCCCACCATGATTACCGGCCAGGGAAACGGCCAAGGCGGACGCGAGCACGGGCAGAAGTGCGACCAACTTCCAGGTCAGCGTTCTCTCGCCGATCCCGCCGCCCGCGAGTATGTTGCCGGTGTCTGGGGCATCAAGCCCGAAGAACTTCCTCAACCAGGCTACAGCGCTCAGGAAATCATGAACGCGATCCACAGCGGGGAAATCAAGGGACTCCTCTCGCTCTGTTTCAATCCGCTTGTTTCCCTTCCCGACGCGAACTTCACGCGCGAAGCACTCTCAAAGCTGGAGTACTTCGGCGTGGTCGACTTCTTTCTCTCCGAAACCGCTCATCACGCTGACGTGGTTATGGCCGGCAGTCTTCATGAAGAGGAAGATGGGCTTGGCTGCAGCGCCGAAGGTCGCGTCATTCACTGGAAGAACAGCATCGATCCGCCAGGGGATGCGAGACGAGATTCCGACATCATCATCGATCTGGCGCAACGCCTGGGTCGGGGACAGTTCTTTCCGTTCAAGAATCCTGCCGACATTTTCGAGGAACTGCGCATCGCCTCGCGAGGCGGTGTGGCGGACTATTACGGCATCACCTACGAGAGAGTGGACCAGCAGATGGGCATTTTCTGGCCCTGCCCATCGCTCGATCATCCCGGAACCCCGCGCCTGTTCGTCGACAAGAAGTTTTATACCCACGATGGCAAAGCGCACTTCAACGTCACGGAGTGGCGGCCCAGTGGTGATCCGATTGCCGATGATTATCCTTTATTTCTGACCACCGGACGTGTGGTCAGCCAGTATTTGTCGGGGACTCAGACCCGGCGTATCGGGGCATTAGTAGATCAGAGCCCTGAACCTCGGGCGGAAATTCATCCGCGGCTGGCGGAACAATATGGCATCAACGACGGCGACTGGATCACGGTAGCGACGCGGCGCGATGATCTGACGATTCGCGCCATGGTGGTGAAGACCATTCGCCCCGATACCGTCTTTATTCCTTATCACTGGGCTGGCACGCGCAGTGTAAACCGGCTCACTCATCGGACGCTCGACCCTCGCAGCAAAATTCCCGAATTCAAGGTTTCTGCATGCCGCATCGCCAAAGCGACCGGACCGGATCCGGCCCCCGATGACCGGGCCGCACACAAGAACACCGCGACGCAGGGGGGCGACTAGTGTTCGGATACGAATTCTATGTCGATCCTTCGCGCTGCATCGGTTGCCGCTCTTGTTTGCAGGCATGCGAGGAATGTGACACCCATCGCGGGAAGTCGATGATCAATTTCGACTTCATCGAACGGAAAGAGAGTATCCGCTCCGCCGCATACGTGTGCTGGCATTGCGACGAGCCCACCTGCGCCCAGGTCTGTCCCGCGGACGCTATCAAGAAGGGCGAAGATGGAATCGTCCACTCTTCGCTTAAACCGCGCTGCATCGCCTGCAACAACTGCGTGCTGGCCTGCCCGTTCGGAATTCCGAAGATGATGATTCCTGAGCAGCAGATGATGAAGTGCGACATGTGTTATGACCGCACTTCCATCGGCAAGCGGCCGATGTGCGCAACCGTCTGTCCCAGTCAGGCGCTGTCGTACGTGCGGCCTGAGGAGATTGCCCATCGTCGCGAGAAGCCAACCAACATTTTCTATTTCGGTAGCCAGAAGATCACGACCAAGGTTTACATGATGGCCCCAGCCGAACGCGAGGCAATCGCCCTCGATGTTTTGGACTACATGTGGGAGGAGCAAAATGAATTGGTTGCGACGGGGCGGTAGCGAACCACTCTGGAAAGAAGAATTCTCGATTCGCACGGCAGATGAGCGCTATGTGACGCGCCGGCAACTCACGAAATTCCTCGTCCTGACCAGCCTCGGCATGTTCGTGGGCAATATCTGGATTCTGATTCGATCCCTTTTCTACAAGGCTCCGGTCTACCCCCAGCAACCTGTGGCCCAACTCGGAGAGATTCCGGTTGGCGGAGTGAAACTTTTCAGCTATCCAACAAAAAATGACCACTGCATCATGATCCGCACCGCCGCAGATGAATACGTAAGCTACAGTCAGAAATGCACCCATCTTTCCTGCGCAGTCTATTATTCTCAAGCGGAAAATCGGCTTGAATGTCCGTGCCACAAGGGCTTCTTCTCGATAAAGGACGGCGCCGTATTACAAGGGCCTCCGTCGCGCCCTCTTCCGCGTATTGTCCTCGAAGCGCGCGGCGATCAACTGATCGCCATCGAGGTGAAAGGTTAACGCCATGCCGGCTGCAGACGACCTGCCTCCTCAAAATCGCGGTCTGACAGCAATTGCGGGAGCGATGTCTCTCATCGCTGTTCTCCTCATCGTACAAATCTGGCTGTTGAGTGCTTCCCTCGAATCTTTTCTGGCCGGCAATCATCGCAGTGCCCTGCCAGCCGCCATTTTCTCCGGAGTGATGTTCTTAATCTGCTTGGGTCTGTATCTCTTTGTCGACCGCGTCGACTCCGAAGTCCGTGGTTCTGAAAACCATCGTTAGCTGTTCATCCGTCCCGAAGAGATGGTACCCGTTTAAATTTCCGCCTGTGACATTAGTCACATGCACGTGTTCATCCGTCTGGCACCCTTGTTTTCATGATCTAGCGCGGGAGGATGGCTGTGGACCTCAAACTGGATTTCGATGAACGACCTTTTATTGTGATCTGGGAAACAACCCAAGCATGCGATCTGGCGTGCGTGCACTGTCGCGCTTGTGCGCAACCCGTCCGCAGCGCACTGGAACTTAGCACTGCCGAGGCCAAGAGCCTGATCGATGAAGTGGCAGCCCTGAAGGCCCCGGTCTTCGTCCTGACTGGCGGCGACCCTTTGAAGCGTCCCGACGTTTTCGAGTTGGTTGAATACGCATCTTCCCACGGCGTGCGGATTTCCTTGACTCCCAGCGCTACCCCCCTGTTAACCAAGGAAGCCATCCTTAAACTCAAAGCCTGCGGGCTGGCGCGACTTGCGATCAGCCTCGATGGCCCGACGGCTGAGGTTCACGACGCATTTCGCCGCGTGCAAGGCTCCTACGAGTGGACTCTGCAAGCTGTCCGCTGGGCACGAGAGATCGGTCTTCCCGTCCAGATCAATACCACCATTACGCGACGCAACCTGCACTGTCTGGATTCCACGATTGCATTGCTGGAGCAACTCGACATCGTGCTGTGGAGCGTATTTTTTCTAGTGCCCACGGGTCGAGGCTCCACTGCCGACTTGGTCTCCGCCGAAGAGTTCGAGCAGGTTTTCGAGAAACTGTATGAGACATCCCGTCGAGTGAAGTTCGACATCAAGAGCACCGAAGCTCAGCATTATCGCCGCTTCCTCTTGCAGCGCAGGACTGAGGAAAAGAAGAAGGGCAATGCTTCGCCCTTGCCGCCGATGCTCGGCACCGACACCCCGGACGGCATTGGACGCGCGCCCCGGGGAATTAATGACGGCAAAGGATTCGTCTTCGTCTCGCACTTGGGTGAGGTTTTTCCCAGCGGGTTCCTGCCGGTCTCTGCCGGTAACGTCAGGAAGCAATCGCTTACCGAGCTCTACCGGCATTCTCCGCTTTTCGTTTCGCTGCGGGACAGTGCGAATCTGAAAGGCAAGTGCGGAGTTTGCGAATTTCGCGAGGTCTGCGGCGGCTCGCGAGCGCGCGCGCACGCCCTGACCGGGGACGTTTTCGCCGAGGAACCGTGCTGCATCTGGCAGCCGAAGGCGTATCAGAGAGAGAAAGCTCCAGCAGAGCAGATCTGTCTGCCCATACCCGAATGCCCGCAAGGCGACGAGACAAGGGCGCAATGAGCACGAGATAAGCTATGCAGAACAACAACAATCAAAACCAGATCGTGTCGGAAGAAAAACCGCGCATCGGAGATATCCGCGAACATTCTAATAAGGGCAAGCTCCCCTGTGGCGCCCCTTACTGCTTCCGATGCCACGAAGAATGCGGGGTGCTTGTGAATGCTTACATCATGCGGGACATCGCGGATGAGTCAATCGCAGACGATTTCCAGCGGGTGGCGCGGTAGCAGGGGTTAACGCTTTGAACAATTTGAGAAGACCTTGTCGAAGGAGCCGCTGATGCCAGTGCAAATTGCAGCCCAGTCGCACAGCTTTTCCGATCCCACCGGCCTCCTATCGGACTGTCACCGCCGCATCGAGATGTTCCTCGGAGCTCTCGAACGAGTGGCGGCGGTCATCGATCAGCCCCCGAACGAAGACACCCGCCCCGGACTAGAATCCGCGTTGCGCTACTTTCAAGAGGCCGCGCCCAAACATACGGCCGATGAGGAAGAGTCCCTGTTTCCGCGCCTGCGTCAAATGCATCTTCCCGACATAGAAAACGCGATAGAGAGGCTTGAACTTCTCGAACACGACCATATTTTGGCTGGATCTTTGCACGCACAGGTAGAAGAGCTAGGACAGCGTTACCTGGCGACGGGGAGCCTGGAATCCATAGGCGTCGAAGCGTTCCGAAAAGCCATTGCCAGTCTCGTCTCGATCTACAAGCCGCACATCAATATCGAGGACAACCTCATATTCCCTTTGGCAGCTCGTCGGCTATCCGCTCCTGACAAAGCGGCCATTGCAGACGAAATGGCTGCTCGCCGGAACCTAAGAATGGTGGGTCCTAAAGAGTAACCACGGGATTCCCACCCGCAGCCGGATTCGCAACTGGCGTTTTCAAGTGCTTAAAAAGAATGGCGGGGACGACGGGACTCGAACCCGCGGCCTCTGCCGTGACAGGGCAGCGTTCTAACCAACTGAACTACGTCCCCGGTTGTAAGCCGGAATGCCAAACTGGTGGGCAGTGCAGGACTCGAACCTGCGACCTCCTGCTTGTAAGGCAGGCGCTCTAACCAGCTGAGCTAACCGCCCCTCGCTCCCGTGAACCACCTTGGGAGCCTCGCGAAAGATGAGGGGCATCCACACGAGAAGCACTCTTGCAGTATACGCGAGGCTGGAAATTATGGTCAAACTTGAAAGCGGCTCTTAGCTCTTAGCCTTTAGCTCGTGGCTTCAGTGCGTCACCGAATACAATGTCTGCGTGCGTCGTTTGATCGTCAATGCCGATGATTTCGGACTCACCCCGGGCGTGAATCGCGCCATCCTCGAAGCTCACAATCAGGGCATTGTGACGTCAGCCACCTTGATGGCGAACTCCTCCGCTTTTTCTGAAGCAGTCGCACTTTCGCAATCGGTGCGGGGCTTGAGCGTGGGATGCCACGTTGTGCTGGTCGACGGATCTGCGGTCAGCGACCCGACGCGGTTGTCGTCGCTGCTGCGATCCGATGGAATGTTTCACGACTCACTCACGACATTTGCCCGACTCGCTCTGCAAGGAAGACTCGAGGCAGAGCAGATTGAAGCGGAAGTCGAGGCTCAGATCCGGATGCTTCAGGCAGCGGGAATTCACGTCTCTCATATCGACACCCACAAGCACACGCACATGTTTCCTGCTGTGCTGCGGGCACTACTCAAGGCAGCGAAGAAGTGCGGCGTGCTGGCCGTCCGGAATCCCTTTGAAACCGTCAAGCTCTCCCATCTTTTGCAATACCCCGACACCTGGAAACGCTGGCTCGAAGTTCGCACGTTGCGCAGTTTTTCGGCGAAGTTTCACCAGGCTGTTAACGATGCCGGCATGCACACGCCCGACGGAACCGTGGGAATCGTCGCTACCGGCTCACTCGGCCAGCGCTTTCTCGAATTCCTGCTTAAGAATCTTCCCGAAGGCACTTGGGAACTGGTGTGCCATCCCGGATACAATGACGGGGCGCTCGGCAATGTGCGCACCCGTCTGCGCGAGTCGCGAGAGCATGAGTTGCGAACGCTGACTTCCGCGAAAACACGGGAATGTCTGGCTCGCGAGGGAATCGAATTGATTTCGTATCGGCAGATCAGTTCCCCGTCTTCGGTGCGTGCGTAGTCAGAGGAGGTACGCGGAAGTGATTACCAGCCTCGTTACCTTGGTCTCATTGGTAATTCCGCATCCAAGGAACGCGCAGCGTATCATCTAGCAAAGCTGAGTACGGCCAAGGGTCATTTTCGAATCTATGTCACAAGGTCCTGAACCGCGTTTGAAAACCAACCTCCCGGTGCGGGTTTGGGGCATGGCCAAAGATGGCCGTCCATTCTTCCAGAATGCCGAGGCTCGCAACATCAGCAGCGAAGGCGCGATGATCTCAGGCCTTGAGCAGCACCTCGCACCGGGCGACACCATTGGCATTCAATACGAGGATAGGAAAGCCAGGTTTCGCGTGATCTGGGTGATCGACGCGGGCGCCGTGCAGAAGATTCAGGCTGGCGTGCAACTGCTCGACGGCCAACCGTGTCCCTGGCGCCGCGAGTTGGAGCCGGTTCCGGCCCCGCCGCCAGATACTCCTTCGACTCCCTCCAACAAGCGCAAGTTTGAACGGCACAAGCTCAGAGTTCCTCTGGAACTCCGGGGCGAGCGCGGCGTGCCTATGCAGACCAACGCGACTGACATGAACGGCCGCGGATGTTATGTAGAGACATTGCTTCCTGCCGCCCTGGGCACACCCTTAACCATTACTTTCTGGATTGAATCTGAAAAGTTCAACGCGGCGGCGGTGGTTCGGGCTAGCGATCCCGGTGTGGGCATGGGCATTGAGTTCATTGGCCTCGACGAGGGTAGCCAGTCTCACCTGCAAAGCCTGATCGAGAAATCGGCCGCGGGGCTGACGGGACCGCAAAAATCATAGGCAAATCCCCAAAAATCTGAATCCCGTCACCTCCCTTCCCATCGAATGGGAGAGGCTGTATCGTCTTGACGGAGGCGCGCTCGGAATGAAGATCGGGATCACGTGTTACCCCACCTACGGCGGCAGCGGCGTGGTGGCAACCGAACTGGGGCTGGAACTGGCCGAGCGGGGACACGAGATTCACTTTATTTCTTACGCGCAGCCCATCCGGCTCAAACCTCACACCAACATCCACTATCACGAGGTCGAGGTTTCCCGTTACCCGCTGTTCGACTATCCACCTTACGACCTGGCGCTGGCGACGCGCATGGCGGAAGTTTCCGAGCTATACGACCTTGATTTGCTGCACGTGCATTATGCGATTCCGCATTCGGTAAGCGCACTTCTGGCTCGCCAGATGTTAGCAGCCAAGCCTCGCGGAAAACGCTTGCCGTTCGTAACCACTCTGCACGGAACCGACATCACCCTGGTGGGTCTTGATCGCTCCTATCTACCCATCACGCGTTTTTCAATTGAAGAGAGCGACGGAGTCACTGCAATCTCGGAATACTTGCGCGCCCGCACGATTCGCGAGTTCGATGTGCGCAACCAGATTCAGGTGATTTACAACTTCGTAAACTGCGACACCTATTGCCGCGATAAAGACGCTGCCGAGCGCCGGCTCGAATATGCAAAGAAAGATGAGCGGATCCTGGTACATCTTTCCAATTTCCGCCCGGTCAAACGCATTACCGACGTGATCGAGATTTTCGACCGGGTCCGGAAGAAGATTCCTTCCAAGCTTCTGCTAATTGGCGATGGCCCTGACCGCTCGCGCGCCGAGTGGCTGGCGGTGCAGAAGGGCATCCACGACGACGTGCTATTTCTCGGCAAGCAGGATGAAATTCACGAAAAACTCGCCGTTGCCGACGTCATGGTGATGCCGAGTGAACTGGAGTCGTTTGGACTGGCGGCTCTGGAAGGGATGGCTTGCGAAGTAGTTCCCATCGCTACTCGCGTGGGCGGTGTGCCCGAAGTCATTGAAGACGGCAAAAGCGGATTTCTGGCCGATGTTGGAGATATCGAAACGATGGCCAGATACGCGATCGATCTGTTAGGCGACTCGGCACGCCTGCAGAATATGGCAAAAGCGGCAAGAGCATCGGCGCAGTCCCGCTTCTGCACCACTCGAATCATTCCGCAATATGAGGATTTCTACCGCCGCGTGCTGGACCGCTCTTCATAAAGCGCCGCTGGAATCGGGCCCGCAGTTTCCAGAATCGGCATACGCAGGCGCACCAGCGTTCCCTTCCCTTCGCGGCTGTCGATGGTCATTCGCGCGGTATCTCCGTAAAGCACCTTCAAACGCTCAGCGACGTTCGCCATGCCGATCCCTGTACCGCCGAGGCCCGTGGGGCGCTCGAGTAACTGGGCTGCGCCCATGCCAATGCCATCATCTTCCACCTCGACAATGACTTTCGAATCGGAGATGCGGCTGCGCAGGTAAATACTGCCTCCGTCAATCTTTGAAGAAAGCCCGTGCTTGATGGAATTCTCCACCAGCGGCTGCAGAAGCATGGCCGGGATCATGACATCGAGCGATGCCGGGTCGAGTTCCTTCACCACGTGCAGCTTGTCTTGTCCGAAACGCACCACTTCGATGTCGAGATAGTTGTCGATGAACTCCATCTCTTCGCGAAGCGGGACAAACGCGTCGGTGCTGCTTAGCAGGCGCCGCAGAATGGTCGCGAGTTTGATGATCAGTTCCCGAGCAGTGTCGGGATCGAAACGCACCAACGACGACACCGAGTTCAACGTATTAAAGAGGAAGTGCGGATTGATCTGGTTCTGCAGCGCTTCCATGCGTGCGTGCAGCAACAGCCGCTCCTGCTCCTCAAGCTTGATCTGGATGCGCACGCTGTTGAATATCTTCAGTTCTGTGCCGATGACCACAATCGATGTCGCATAGATCAGCGCTTCCACCCACCAGGTCGGGCTCTCGAGGCTGAACGTCGCGCGAGGCAGGAAACGTGACATCTCCGTCTGCACCAGCCGGAGTCCCACAATGGTGACGAAAAACATCACCTGCCAGTCGAACAGCCGCGGAGTCGGCAGATTGCGGCGGATCATGCGGTAAATACTGAGATCGATGAACGGAGAGAACGACCAGATGTCGTCGCGGTCGGGGGCGAGAATGCGCAACTGGCCCGCGATAAATCCGCAGAGCACGTTGAAAGGCAGTGTCGCCCACTCGCCATGCAACATCGCGGGAATCGCCAGCAAGACGCCGCCCGACATTCCCGCAAAGCGGCCAGCGATCACGCCCAACAACACGGTCGTTTCGAACGATAAATCTCCTGCCGCAAAACTTTTCTGAATGATGCGAAACCACACCGCGATCGCCAGCGGGATACCGATCCACAACACCAGGTAGATCTGCTGTTTCAGCGAGCGCTCTTCGCGGAAGAGCAGCGACTTGAATTCGACCGAGCGGACCAGCGTGCTGGCCACCGCCGCGGCAACGCCCAGCTTGATCAGCAGGTTTATCAGGATGAGTCGCTGTTCCATTGGTCAAAATGTAGCATGAACCCCGCGAGGCCGCTTCGGGTATGCTCTAGCCATGCTCCGGATCGCCATCACCATTCTCTTTCTGCTCCTGCTCGTGCCCCTGGCCTGGCAGCAAGGTTCTCCTGCCGGTTCGAGCTATCTCGGATTCGACCGCAACGATTATCCCGGAGACGCTGCACTTCCCACCCTGCGCAAGACGTTTTCCTACGCCGGATATTGGCTCAACAATCCGCCGGGTGCGCGCGCGAATAGTTGGAGAGGCAAACGCAAGGCCGTAGAAGAAGCCGGCTTCGGATTTCTGGTGCTTTTTAATGGCCGGCTCTACGCCGAGATCAAGAAGGCCCCGGATGCCAGCGTTCTAGGCAGGAAGGACGCCGCAACCGCTATCGCCGCAGCCAAGCAGGAAGGTTTTCCGGCCTACACAGTCATCTTTCTCGATCAGGAACAAGGTGGACGCATGCTTCCCGAGCAGCGCGCCTACATCCAGGCGTGGGTGGATGGCGTCAGCACCAGTGGATTTCGAGCCGGCGTCTATTGCTCGGGCATCGCCGCGAAAGAAGACGGTGGGACCAGCATCATTGCGGCGGAAGACATTCGGGGCCTCAACGACAACCGGGATGTGACCTACTGGGTCACGAATGATGCCTGCCCGCCATCGCCGGGATGCGCGTTTGGAAAGCCGCCGTTACCGACAGAGAGCGGGCTTCGCTTTGCCGAAGTCTGGCAATACGCACAATCCCCAAAGCGACCCGACGTCGCACGCGGATGTCCCGCCAATTACGACCACGACGGAAGCTGCTACGCCCCCGGCTTCCGCGCTTCCCAACATATGTATGTTGACGTGAATACCGCGACCAGCACCGATCCGTCGAACGGAAGAAGCCACTAACATTTGGTTAGCGACTCCGGCGGAGTTTCTAAGGGGTCCGCAGCCTCTCCCCTAACTCACTCAACACCGCGTCAATGGCGTCGACCTTCTGTGGTCCGCCCTGCGCCATATCTTTCGTTCCGCCTCCGCGTCCGCCTAGTTTCTCGAGGGCCTCTTTCATCAGCGTATTCATGTCAAAGGGCAAACCCGCGGAGCAGCAGAAAACGAGCGCCGCAGGTGCTGATGTTGACCCCAGTAGCGCAATCACGTTTGGATTGGCGCGCGTCAGCTTCTGCGCCAGCAGCTTGATGAAGCTCAGATCGCGGTCGGCGAATTTCTGGATTATAACTTTGCGTCCCGCGCTCTCTGGAGTCTCCGCGAGCCAGCGGCGCGCGCTCAGTTCCGCGATCTCCGCGAGCAATTGCTCATTCGACTTTCGTGAAGTCCGCAAGTCCTCTTGAACTTTCCGCACCTGCTGCGGAACATCATAGATATGGCTCGAGAGTAAGCCTCCCGCTTCCGTCAACGCCACGTAGTCGCGCCGCGCGGTCGCCCCGGCCCGCTTGCCGCAGACAAATTCCACGCGCCACCCTTGCCTGACTTTCTCGGTCTTGCGCAGCAGGATCGCCCCAACCTGCGCCGTGCCCGCGACGTGCGTGCCGCCGCAAGCGCTCAAATCAAAGTCGCGAATATCGATCAATCGCAGCTTGTCGCGCTCGGCCGGAGGCAATTTGCGCAACCCCAGACCGCGGGCTTCCTCCTGCGTCACATACCGCATCTCGACAGGACGGTTTTCCGCGACCACCTCATTGGCCAGCGCCTCGGCCGCTTCTACCTGCTGCGAAGAAAGAGTCTTCGTATCCAGATCGATCGAGCAGGATTCGGCGCCCATGTGAAATGAAACTGTAGGAATATTGAACAGCTGTCACGAACGACGCCGACAGCACGTGCTGACCGGAGTGCTGCTGCATGTGATCGCGCCGCCGCTCGGCGTCGATCATGCCACGAACACGCGTTCCCTTCGCCACGGACGCCGGACTTTCCAGCAGGTGAAGAATCGTCCCATCCTCCTGCTCAGTCACTTCTGTGACACGCAACTTGGGCGCTCCATCGCCCGCCGACGATCCATCCCGTATCGAAAACCTGTCCGCCGCTAGTCGGATAAAACGCGGTGCGATCCAGAACCAGCGCAGGACGCGAGTCAGCAGCCGCCACCGAGTCCAAAACCTTGGCGTCGAACTCATAAAGAAACGAATCAGAGTAATAAAGATGTTCGGTCATGGGTGTGTTTTGCTGAAGTCCGAGGTCCGAAGTCCGACGCCCGGTTTAGTACGGTCCGATAATTCCGCCAATTGCGCGCCCCGCAGGCTGGGGACGCTCACGCTCTTTCTGCGCGTCGATCACGTCCAGATATTTTAGGCCCGACCCGGTATTGAAAAGCACCACGGAATCGTCCGCTTCGAAGAATCCCCGCTCTCGGAGCTTACGATAGGCGGCCAGCGAAGCCGCTCCCTCCGGCGCCGCGAAGACACCTTCAACCTTCGCCCAGTGGCGGAAGGCATCCATGATTTCCTCGTCGGTCACCGACAATGCCGCGCCGCCGCTCTTGTTCAGAATGTCGAGAATCAGATAGTCGCCGTAGGCTTTGGGAACTCGCAAACCTGCCGCCAGGGTGGCTGCATTCTGCCAGAATTCCGAGGCCTGCTTGCCTTCATCCCATGCTTTAGAGATAGGCGCGCAACCGGATGATTGTACGGCTATCATCTGTGGGCGCTCCGAGCCAATCCAGCCCAGCGCTTCCATCTCGTCGAAGGCCTTCCACATGCCCAGCAAACCGACGCCGCCGCCCGTGGGATAAATAACGCCCTGCGGCAACTCCCATCCCAACTGCTCGGCGATTTCGTAGCCCATGGTCTTCTTGCCCTCCACGCGGAAGGGTTCCTTCAACGTGGAGACGTCGAACCATCCTTCTTTTTCTTTCTGCTCTGCCACCATGCGCGCACAATCGCTGATCAAGCCGTTCACCAGGGTCACGTGTGCGCCGTAGCTCTCGCATTCCACGCGATTCGCCAGCGGCACGTCTTTGGGCATGAAGATGTGCGCTTCGATTCCCGCCGCCGCTGAATACGCTGCGAGCGCGCTTGCCGCATTGCCTGCCGAGGGCGCCGCCAGTTTCTTCAATCCGTAAGCCTTCGCCATGGTCACGGCTGCGGACATGCCGCGAGCCTTGAAAGATCCCGTGGGATTCAACCCTTCGTCCTTGATGTAGACATTGGGGAATTCGCGGCTGGGCAGCATGGGAGTGAAGCCTTCGCCGAGCGAAACCGGTTCGGCATCTGGCAAAACTTCCGCGTAGCGCCACATGGAGGGAGCGCGCCCCGCGAGCGAAGCCGCGCTAAAGCTTTTCTTTAACTGCTGCAGGTCATAGCGGACATACAGAACCCCGCCGTCCTTGGGACAAACTGTCTGCGGACGGTCCGCGGGGAGCTGTGCACCGCATTTGGTGCATTCAAGATAAGCGATGGAAGCCACGAGAAAATTTTAGCACCGCGCCAAGAATCAGGTGGCGACGAAGGCATCTTGAAAGCAGACGTCATCCCGAGCGGAGCGAGGGATCTGGCGCAGTCGAGATTCCAAATGCTGCGCGCCAGATCCTTCGCCCTTTCGGGCTCAGGATGACGTAGAGAAAAATAGTGGTCACAGAGGAAGTGGTGAATCGCTACCCAAGCCTCTTCAACAACGCATTCGCTTTGCGGAACCACGGTCTCTCGCGCCGGCGCAAGTAGCCAGGCATAGTGGGCTTCTTTGCCAGAATCTTCATCGCCCAGTCTCCCGCTTCCTGGTTGCGTCCCTGGGACGGCGAGAAATGTGGCGTAGTTGTAATACGTCTCGGACAGTGTCGAAATCTTCACCGCTCGCTGAAAGAGCGAGTCGGCTTTTCGGGCTGTCCAGTGTTGGCATAGGCATGGGCGAGCAACCCGATCGCGCGATGAAAATCGTATTGCGGATCTTTCGAAACCACCCGCTCGAGATCCGTCACCGCCGGCAGGAAAGTCTCCCAACTCCAGCTCGGCAATTCCCCTTCGATAAAACGGATCGAGAGAATCGGTGCGCACCGAAATTGACTTGTCGTAACTCTGCCGGGCTCGTGCCCACTGGCCTTCTTCGGAATAGAGCTCCCCCAGTTCCTCGTAGTTTCCTGCCGATGGATTATCGAGTACCGCCGCTTCGAGTTCGTGGATTCGCTTGCGACGAGGAAAAACTTTGAACGACTGCTTCAACAAACCCGCGTCGGGAAGGACTTCCACGAAAATGTAGACAATCGCTCCGAGTGGCCCCAGGAAGAGGATTACAAAAAGCCAATAGCCATCGGGACGCCGGCGAATGAAGTGCACCACCGCCAGCACCTGGAGAATAATCCCCCAAGGATAAAGGAGATAGGAGAAGAGTCCCATGGGTTGAGCGCACTATAACATGCGGGTCTCGGCAACTCCGCGCCAGTTCTCCGCGGGCTCAGCGATTTAACATTTTGCTTCAGCCCGCATAGAGCAAGAAGCCGCAGCGTGTCTCGCCTCAGTTCGGGCCGGGTCCAAGAAATGTCGCCCGATGTTAAAATCGCCTGTGACACAGCCTCCCATCCGCCTGCTCGCCATTGATATTGACGGCACCCTGCTGAACCCGCAATTCGAGATTTCCGCAGTCGACATGGCTGCGTTGCGCCGCTTGAATCGAGAGGGCGTCGAAGTCGTCCTGGTCACCGGGCGCCGCCATACCTTCGCGCTGCCGATCGCCCAGCAGTTCGGCTTCGATCTGTGGCTGATCAGCTCTAACGGAGCCGTCACCCGCTCGCTCAGCGGAGAGACCTTCCACCGCGATTTGCTTCCCGCGCAAACGTGCCTGACGCTGTGCGGAGAGATGAAAGAATTTCGCGGAAATACGGTTCTGACCTTCGATATTGAATCCAAAGGCGCCATCGTTCTCGAACACATGAACGAACTAAACGCCAGCATTCAACGCTGGCTGGAAAAGAACCTGGCGTATATCAACTTCGTCATCCCGATTGAAAAGTCCATCACCACCGACCCCGTCCAGGCTATGTTCTGCGGGGCCATCGGACGCATGCACGAGGCCCTGGATCGGCTCGCCAACGGAAGCACCGCCAAAGACATAACCGTGCTGCGCACCGAATATCCCGTCCGTGATCTGTCGATTGTCGATGTGTTGAATCAAGGCTGCTCCAAGGGCCATGCGCTGGAACGCTGGGCGAAATACCGGGGCATCCCGCGCGAGCAGGTCATGGCCATCGGTGATAACTACAACGACATAGAAATGCTTGCCTTCGCTGGAGTGCCGTTTATCATGGGAAATGCATCTGAAGAGCTAAGAGGCCGCGGGTGGCCCGTCACCGGCAGCAATGCTGAAAACGGAGTTGCCGCAGCCATTGAGCAGGTTCTAGGAGTGGAAAAGTAGCGCTGGCGTCCCGCCGGCAATAGTAAAGTCTTACATGAAGGGTTTCCTCCGACTCTCGCTGATCCTGCTGGCCACGGCCTTACCCCTCTTGGCTGCGGATGTCGCTGTTCTACAAAACGGCTTCACCATCCGCCACGAACGGCGCGAAGTCCTTGGCTCCATGACCCGGCTTTACACGTCGAATGCCGGCAACAGTTATGTCGATATTCCGACTGCTCAAATCGATCACTTCGAAAAAGACCTGACGCCCGATCCTCCGCCGTCCGCGCCCAGTCGCCCAGACTCCGGCTCCCGCGCCCGCTCCGAAAACTCTGAATGAAGTGGTCAATTCGGCGAGCGACACGACCAACATCGATCCCGACCTGATTAATAGCGTCATCCACGCGGAAAGCAACTTCAACGCCCATGCCGTTTCCCCCAAGGGCGCACGCGGGCTGATGCAGTTGATGCCCAAGACGGCCACCGAACTCGGGGTCAGCAACAGCTTCGATGCCAATGCCAACGTGCAGGGCGGCAGCAAGTATCTGCAGGAACTACTGCAACGCTACAACTACGACATGGTGAAGGCACTGGCCGCCTACAACGCGGGTCCGCAGCGCGTCGACAAATACCATGGAGTCCCGCCCTACTACGAGACGCGCGCTTATGTGGCGCGCATCGTCCGTGACTTTAACAACAAGAAACTCGCGGAGCGCAGAGCTGCCGCGGCCGCCGCGAAGGCCAGCCAGAAAAAGACTGCCGCGAGGGCGAAACGGGCTCCCGTAAAGCAGGCAGTCGTCACGCCTGCTGCTCCAACCCCGGCTCAGTAGCTGATCTTCCCGACACCTCTACAGCGTTCTATGCGTTGACCCATCCCCCCATGTCATTTACCTTGGCAGGAGTAGCACTTTCCCTGCGCCACGCTTCACCGGTGGTCGATTGCAGTCTTGGGGTCCATGAACAGAAAGCAAATCACAATCTATTCCGTAGTCGCGCTCATCCTGGCGGCGCTCATCTATTTTCAATTTCGTACTTGGCGCGACTTCGACTGGGCGACTTTCTGGACACAAACCGATCACGTTAACAAGTTTCATATCCTGCAAGCGATCTTGTACATCTATCTGGGCTACCTGATGCGCGCGTGGCGCTGGAAAATCTTTCTTCGTCCGGTTCGCCCTCAAGCCTCGACTCTGCGCCTGATCCCCCCGACGGTCATCGGATTCACCGGACTGGCGTTGCTGGGCCGGCCGGGCGAACTCATCCGCCCTTACCTGATCGCCCGCAAGGAAGAACAGACTTTCTCCTCTCAACTCGCGGTCTGGGCCGTGGAACGCATTTTCGATATCGGCGCTTTCACCGGATTGCTGGTGGGTTACATCTTTCTGGCCAGCGGTCCGAAAGAACTCGATTATTACGCCAGGTTCCGTCAGGGCGGCCTGGTTCTGGTGGCCCTGGTGGTAGGGCTCGCCTTCGGAGCCTGGATGGTCAGCAAGAGCGGCGAAGCCATCGCCGCCTGGATTGAGCGCCGATTCGCGCATCTCGCGTCAAACCTCGGCCACCGCATCGCCATGCGCATCCGCGAATTTCGCGGCGGCCTGAACACCATCCACGGCCTTTGGGAATTGCTGCAGTTGATCGTGGTTTCGGTTCTCATGTGGTACTGCATCGCTTTGGCTTACAAAGAGGTGACCCACTCCTATGGCGTCGCCTCGCTCGATATTCAGCTATCGCAAGTATTACTGCTGATGGGCTCCAGCATGGTGGGTTCGATGATTCAATTGCCGGGCGTGGGCGGTGGCTCACAACTCGCCACCATCTCCACTCTGAAACACGTCTTCGACGTCCCCAACGAGCTCGCCGCCAGCTGCGGAATCATGCTCTGGCTGGTGACCTTTGTCGCGGTCGTCCCGCTAGGCCTGATTCTTGCGCACCTCGACCGGTTGTCGTTCCGTAAGCTGGTCGCGGAAACCCAGCGCGAGGAAGAGGAAGCGATCGCGCCCGCGCCGCCATCCTCGCACTGATTACCACCGTGTTTCCTCGATCCTCAGTTCATCCTTAATCCCCTGTTACAATTGAATTGCTCATTCCAAGCGCCATGAAGTGTCCTTTTTGTGGATTTGAGAACGACAAAGTCGTGGATTCGCGCGAGAGCAAGGAAGCCGACTCCATCCGCCGACGCCGCGAGTGTCTGAAGTGCGAAAAGCGCTTCACCACCTATGAACGGATCGACGAAATTCCCTACATGGTGGTCAAGAAAGACGGCCGCCGCGAGAAATTCGATCGCCAGAAAGTACTGAACGGACTGCTGCGCGCCTGCGAGAAGCGCCCCGTACCCATTGGCAAACTGGAGCAGATCGTTAATGAAGCCGAGAGCTTCATTCTCGAGTCGCCGGAGCGCGAACGCAAAACCAGCGAACTGGGCGAGCTGATCATGAATCGCCTGCGCCGCTACGACAAAGTCGCCTACGTCCGCTTCGCCTCGGTCTATCTCGACTTCAAAGACGTGCAGGAATTCATGTCGGAGCTGAAAGATCTGCTCAAGACTAAGGACGCGGACCGAAGCGAGAAGGTAAGATCGCAGACGAAAAGCTAGCGCTTCGTGAGCCTTCGTGTCCTTGGTGGTTAAAAGCTTTCTATGGCGCATAAAATCACTCTGATTCCCGGCGATGGCATCGGTCCTGAAGTCACCAATGCTGCCGTGCGCGTGCTGGAAGCAACTGGCGTGAAGTTCGAGTGGGAGAGCTTCTCGGCGGGCGCTGAAGCCTTCGACAAGTACCACGAATACATTCCCAAAGAACTCATCGAATCGATCGAGCGCACTCGCGTCGCGCTCAAAGGACCGGTGACCACGCCCATCGGCGGCGGCTTCGCCAGCATCAACGTCGAACTGCGCAAGATGTTCGAGCTTTACGCCAACTTCCGGCCGATCCGCAATTTGCCTCACATCCCTACGCGCTATCCCGACGTGGACCTCATCATCATTCGCGAAAATACTGAAGGACTTTACTCCGGCATCGAACACGAAGTCGTCCCCGGCGTGGTCGAGAGCTTGAAGATCATTACGGAAAAAGCCTCGACCCGCATCGCCCGCTTCGCCTTCGAATACGCGCGCAAGAACAAGCGCAAGAAGATTCACGCCATCCACAAAGCCAACATCATGAAGATGTCCGACGGGCTCTTCATCCGCTGCTCCCGCAACATTTCCAAGGAATATCCAGAAATTACTTACGGCGAGCACATCGTCGATAACACCTGCATGCAACTGGTGATGAACCCGTACCAGTACGACATGCTGCTGATGGAGAACCTCTACGGAGACATCCTCTCCGATCTGTGCGCCGCGTTCGTGGGTGGCCTGGGCTTCGTACCCGGGGCCAATTTCGGCGATCACTGCGCCATTTTCGAGGCGGTTCACGGATCAGCTCCCGACATCGCCGGCAAGAATCTAGCGAATCCGACGGCGGTGCTTCGTTCGGGTCTGCTGATGCTCCGGCATCTCGGCGAGGACGAAGCGGCAAACAAAATCCGCAACGCGCTCGAAAAGGTCTATCGTGATCGCGACAAACTGACGCGCGACGTAGGCGGCAAGTCGGGCACTTCGCAATTCGCCGATTCTGTCATCGAAGCCATGCAAGCGGGTTCCGATGTCAAAGCGGCGGAAGCTTCCAGCATCTAGGATTTTCTCGGCGTGATCGGCGGTGGATTTCTTCACCTCGATTGTCAGATTGAATCGCCCTAATCAAGATTTCTTACCAGCACTCCTCAATCGCGCATTGACCCTGTCCGCGCTTTGCAGTAACATTCCCCCGAATCTGGGGACCAGGGGGATGGTGATTCCAAACCGGCGAGTAGGGATAGTTCTCTTCCAGCTCGGTGGACCCGACACGCTGGAAGCGATTGAGCCTTTTCTTTACAATTTATTTTGCGACCCGGATATCATCGATTTCCCTTTTGCCCGCATTGGCCGCAAACCTCTCGCCAAACTGATCTCCACCACGCGCGCCCGCAAAGTCCAACATCATTATTCGGTGATTGGCGGAGGCTCGCCCATCCGCCGCTTCACCGAGCAGCAAGCGCGCGCCCTTGAGTCGCGCCTCAACGACTCCGGCATCGATGCCCGCTGCTTTGTCGCCATGCGCTACTGGCATCCCTTTACCGCCGAGGCCATCGCCCAACTGGAAGCCGCCGGTTGCGACGAAGTCGTGCTGCTGCCGCTCTATCCGCACTATTCCAGCACCACCACCGGCAGCAGCCTGAACGAATGGAATCGCCTCTATCGACGGAAGTCGTCCCGGTTCACACAGGTGGGCGCTTTTTATCGGAACGATCTCTACCTGGAAGCCCTGGTGGAAAAGATCGACGAAGCGCTTGCGCCGCTTTTCCGATCCCGCGCGTCCAGAGATTGTTTTCAGCGCGCACAGCGTTCCCGTCGCCGTGATCGAACGCGGCGACCCTTACCAGCATCAAATAGAAGAGACCGTAGGACTGCTGATGCGCCGGGGCGGTTGGACGAACGCTCATCGCCTCTGCTACCAGAGCAAAGTCGGCGCCAGCAAGTGGTTGCAGCCCTCACTCCATCACGCCCTGCGCGACCTGTCGCAGGCAAAAGTTCGTGAAGTGTGCATCGTGCCCATCTCATTCGTCTCCGACCACGTGGAGACGCTGGGCGAGATTGACCACGAAGCGCGTGAAGAAGCCGCAACATTTAGGCATTGAAAAGTTTGAAATGACTTCGGGTCTGAACGATTCTCCTATGTTCATTGCCGCGCTGGCGGAGCTGGTTGCTTCCGCTCTCGGCGCGGGCATGAATCAAGCACGCGGTCCGGTTTCGCTGGTTGCAGCGGATTGACGGCAAGGACCGCATAAAAAGAGGTAGGGACGGAATGGCAGAAACCGGTGTTCTCGGGCGTCTACCCAAGTGGCCGCGCAACGCACTCAACAACTCAGTCATCGCCGCTGAGCAGGCGTATCGCAAGCGTTCAGGACTTCCGCTGCTCAGTGATGCGGATATCGAAGCCCTGAAGGCTGGCGTGCAGATGTCGTGGGAAACCGGCGACGGCGCGTCTGCTCCGGCGCCCGCTGCCCCCGCGCCGGTCGCCGCGCCGGTTGCGGCCGCGCCCGCAGCCGCCGCCTGCCGCGCGCTCCAGTTGCCGCCGCTGCTTCGGGCTCGATCAGCGCTGAAGTTCAGAAGCAGGTCGATGCCGGCAAGAAGTGGAGCAAGTCCTCCATCGCTGCCGAGCAGGCTCGCCGCAAGCGCAACAATCTTCCCGCGCTCAACGATGCCGAAGTCACCGCGCTGCTGGGCGAACCCGCCGCGCCCGCAGCTGCGCCGGCCGCAGCCGCGACTCCGGCCGCCGCTGCGGCACCAGTGGCAGCCCGAGCTGCTGCTGCGGTCCAGGCTCCGCCGTCGGCCGCCGCTTCGGTGGCGCGCACGGGCACCTCGACAACCTACGTCGGCACTCCCGCGGTCGGCACTTCGAAAGCAGCTGCCGCTGGAGGCGTTCCTCCCACGGGTCCCGAAGACAGTGACATCAACCGCGCACGCCGCCGCCTGTCGTGGGCGATCGTGGCGGCGTTCCTTACGGCGTGGCTGCTGGCGTTTTTCCGTTTCTTCCTGCCGCGCACGCTTGTTCGAGCCGGCTACGAGTTTCAAAATCGGATATCCCTCCGACTTCGGTCTTGGCGTGGACACGAAGTTCCAGCAGAAATTCCGCATCTGGGTCGATCGCACGCCCGACCGCATTTTTGTGATCTACGCGCGCTGCACACACCTCGGCTGCACTCCCGACTGGAAGCCGGCTGAGAACAAATTCAAGTGCCCCTGCCACGGCAGCGGATACGACAGCGAAGGCATCAATTTCGAAGGACCGGCGCCGCGACCGATGGACCGCGCCCGGGTCCAGATCGCTCCGGATGGCCAGATCCTGGTTGACGTGGCCAAGCTCTATCAGTGGCCCAAAGGACAGCCAACGCAGTTCAACGAAGGCGACGGCACCGACGGCGCCTGGCTAAGGGCGTAAAGTAGCGCCGGCGTCTCGCCGGCCACACGAAATTTGGAATTGCCGGCGGGACGCCGGCGCTACGAGTAAGAGGAAACCATGGCAGAAGAAAACAAGAACGGCGGCAACGGTAGCGGGAACGGCAATGGCGTCCGCGTCGGACTTCTCGAACGCGTCAAGGCCGGCGTCAAAGAAGACGTCCAGTCCCTCAAGACCGATATGCCGGCGAAAGCCAAAGAGCAGATCGAGGGTCTGAAAGATCCGACCAAGACCCAGGTCTTCACCTCCATCTTCCGCCACAAGCACGATGACACGCCGCGCAACCGCGCTCTCGGCGTGCTGTCGAACGTCTTCCTCCACCTGCATCCCGCGAAAATCAATCGCGACGCCGTGCGCTACAGCTACACCTGGGGCATGGGAGGAATCACGTTCTACCTCTTTATCGTCCTCACCTTCACCGGCGTGCTGTTGATGTTCTATTACCATCCGACCAAGGTGCAGGCCTTCCGCGACGTGCTCTACCTCGAGCACGATGTTCCCTTCGGAAAACTTCTGCGCAACATGCACCGCTGGGCCGCTCACCTGATGGTGATCGGCGTATGGCTGCACATGTTCCGCGTCTTCCTCACCGGCTCTTACAAGAAGCCTCGTGAGTTCAACTGGAACGTCGGCGTGATCCTGCTGGTACTGACCCTGCTGCTCTCGTTCACCGGATACCTGCTTCCCGACGATCAACTGGGATTCTGGGCTGTGACGGTAGGAACGAACATGGCGCGCGCTACGCCGCTGCTGGGACACGAAGGTCCGTTCGGCAGCATGCTGGGAATGACTCCGTATAACGACGTCCGCTTCGGCTTGCTCGGCGGATCGATCGTCGATGCCAATGCCCTGCTGCGCTCTTACATCTGGCACTGCATCGGCATTCCGATCGTGGCTTCAATTTTCATGATTGTGCACTTCTGGCGCGTAAGAAAAGACGGCGGCATCTCCGGTCCCGCTCCGGTCATGCTGGAGTCAGAAGTGAAAGAAAAGAAGTAGCGCCGGCCTCTCGCCGGCTGCTCAAATTTTCGCGAGCGCAGGTTGCCGGCGGGACGCCGGCGCACGAGGGAACTTATGGATTGGCGACAACTTTGGGACATCGCTTCGACGCCCGACAACGTGCCGATCGTCGGCCTCATCCCCCTGCTCATCTTCTACATCTACCTCGCGTGGAAGCAGGCCAAGGCCAACGACGAACTCATCGGCGAACTCGAGACCAATCCCGCCATGGCCAAGACGCATCATCGCAAGACCTGGCCCTTCCGTCCCGGATGGTCGAAGGAAGTCCACGTCTGGCCGTTCCTGCTGCGCATCGAATTTCTCGCCGCCATCATCGTCACTCTGATTCTGATGGTCTGGTCGATCACGCTGAGCGCTCCTTTGGAAGAGCCCGCCAATCCGAACCTGACCATGAATCCTGCGAAGGCTCCGTGGTATTTCCTCGGCTTGCAGGAGATGCTTGTCTATTTCGATCCTTGGATTGCCGGTGTGGTCATGCCCACGCTGATCATCGTCGGCCTGATGGTCATTCCCTATATCGACACCAATCCGCTGGGCAGTGGCTACTACACTTGGCGGCAGCGCAAGTTTGCCATTGGCACCTTCCTCTTCGGCTTCATCGTCCTTTGGGTGGCGATGATCATCATCGGGACTTTTATACGTGGCCCTGGCTGGCAATGGTTCTGGCCAGGGCAAACGTGGGATCACAATCGGCTTATTTATGAAGTGAACCGCGACTTGCCCGACCTGTTCGGAATCACCAGCAACATCGGCAAGATCATCTTTGGCGCGATTGTGGTCGGCGGCTTCTATGTGATCGGCGGCGGGGCAGTGCATGCCTTCTTCCGCCGCATCAATCCGAAGGACTATAAGCGCATGAGTCTGTTGCAGTACTCGATCATGATGTTCTTCCTGATCACCATGATCGCCCTGCCGGCAAAGATGATGCTGCGCTTGCTTTGGCACATTAAGTACGTGTGGATTACGCCGTGGTTTAACGTCTAGTCGTTGGTCGTTCGTCGTTGGTCGTTGGCCAACTGCGAATGATCACGTAGGGACAGCCACCGGTTGTCCACGCGGAGCGAAGCTCCGCAAAGGTTTTGCCAACGACGAACGACCAATGACCAACGACCGTTCTGGAGGATTTGGTGCCTGAACAACCTGTCCCCGAGCAAGATCCGATCGTAACCAAGTCGTACGCGCTCCACTACGTGGTGGCGCTCGTGCTGCTCATGGCTTCCCTGTTCTGGGCAATGCAGGACGAGTTTTGGGGACAGCGTCCCTGGAAAGCCTTTCAGGACACATGGAAAGAGCGCTATGTCGCTTTCCTGAACAAGACCACTTCTACGTCGAAGATGTCGCTCGACGAAATCCTGAAGAGTTCGGACTACCAGCAACTCAATCAGACCGCCGATCAGCTTAGGAAAGCCGCGCAACCGCACAAGGATGAACTCCAGAAGCAGATCACGGACCTGAGCGCCAAGATTCTCGCTGTCCAAAACGTCTTCACCGACAAGCGCGCCTACGCCAACGCTCTCACCTACGAGATTGAAACTGACGACAGCGCTGCGGGTAAGAAGAGCAAGCAACAGGATCTCGAAGACTATAAGAAAGAAAAGTGGACGGTCGAATACCCCGACGGACACAAAGAGCAATACGACTTCCGCCAGCTGGAAGAGAAATACAACAGCCTTAAAGACGAACGCACGAAAGTCAGCGCCGAGCTTGGCGAGGTTCTCAAGCCGATCACCGAAGCTGACACCAAGGCCTCACAATACATCACCGATCACCTCGTCTCGCTGACTCCCACCCAGATCGATGGACTCAAGAAGAAGACCAAGGAGTGGGAGCCGAAGATCGTTCAGATCAATGTGGCCGATGCCAACATCGTCGACCGCTGCGAATCGTGCCACATGGGCACGCGCGAGCCGCTGAAGATTACCGCCGCGGCTCTGGCGCAGGACAACAAAGAAAAGAAGCCCGACGAGTATGATCGCGCCTTCGTAAGCCATCCTTCGCCTGAGCTTCTAAAGATTCATGATCCAGATAAATTCGGCTGCACTCCCTGCCACCAAGGCAATGGACGCGCCACCACCAGCATGGTGAAGGCTCACGGCAACTACGAGCATTGGCTGTGGCCGTTATTCCCCAAAGAGAACGCTGAAGCGGGATGCCAGACCTGCCACGCCGCCGATCGCTTCCTCGTCGCTGGTGACGTAGGCTGGGTGCTCTCACGAGGGCAAAGACCTCTTTCGCAATCGCGGATGCAACGGCTGCCATCGCTACGAGGGATACGACCGCGAGCCCGAAGATCTGAATTCCATCAGCCAGCAGATCAAGCAACTCGAGCAGCAAAAGATCGACAACCTGAAGCAGGCCGCTTACCTGATGAAGCAGGCCGACTCCGCTCAAACGAACGAAGAAGCCAACAAGTTCAACGACGACGCCATCGCGCTACGTGTCGCCAATAGCAAGATGGATGGCCACATCCAGCAACTCGATTTCCAGTCTCACAGCCTGTTGCAGGATGAAAAGAAAATCGGCCCCAACCTGAAAGACATCCGCCTCAAGCTCAACAAGAACTGGATTCCCGTCTGGCTGCACAAGCCGACCGACTTCCGCGCTAACACCAAGATGCCGAACTTCCGCCTGACCGATCACCAGATCCAGGCGATTTCGGCATTCATCTGGCAGAGCGCGTTCACCGATCCCCTGCCGCCGCAGAAAGCCGGCAACGCCGAGCACGGAAAAGACCTCTTCGAAACTCGGGGATGCCTCGCCTGCCATTCCATCGGCGAAGGCGCTGAACAACAGGGTGGAACCTTCGCCGCCAACCTGAGCCGCGAAGGCGAGAAGGCAAACTACGAATATCTTGTCCGCTGGATCCACAACGCGCGCCAGCGCACCCGCCCCTACTGTCCGTACGAGAAGAAAGATATCGGCCCCGAGGATTACGCCAAGAAAGGCCTGCCTTACGTCTTCGATCTACAGCACAGCCGGTGTCCCAATGATGGACACGAACTGCAAGTGCAGAATATGACCGTGATGCCGAGCCTGCGGCTGAGCGAGGAAGACGCGCAAGACATCGCGTCATTCCTGATGACACAAAAGCATCAGGACCCCGCCTCCTATGCCAACGCCTCTTTCATGGACGATCCCAACCTGAAAGCCGAGGGCAAGAAGTGGGTTCAGCACTACGGCTGCGCGGGATGCCACGAAATCGCCGGACTCGAAGATGAAGGCCGCATCGGCACCGAGCTAACCTTCGAAGGCTCGAAGCCCATCGAGCGCCTCGACTTCGCCCTCTTCACCGAAGAAGCGCAGCGCGGCGGCAAAGACCCCATCACCAATCCAGGAAGATCTCGCCCGCCTGCCCGATGGCCCGGCCAAAGGCCCCTGGTACGATCACAAAGGATTCTTCGAGCACAAGCTCGCCGAGCCTGAGATTTACGACAAGGGCAAGATCAAGAGCGAAACCGAAGCCGCGCGCATGCCGAATGTGCATCTCGACAAAGAGCAGATTCGCGCGCTCTCCACCTTCCTGCAAGGCAGCGAAGAGTCTTCCCTGCCCGACAGCTATCAATACAAGCCCGGCGACTACCGCCACGACATCCAGGAAGGCTGGTGGGTGGTTAAGAAATACAACTGCATGGGCTGCCATCAGTTCGTGCCCGGACAAACCACCATTCTCATGGGCATGAAGAAGTACAAAGACACGCCGGAGCAATTGCCGCCAAAACTTCTCACCGAAGGCGCGCGCGTCGATCCCGAGTGGCTGCGCCGCTTCCTGAGCAATCCGTCACTGAGCGAGACCGACACCAATCGCAACGGCGTGCGTCCCTATCTCGCCGTGCGCATGCCAACCTTCTCGTTCTCTGACAACGAACTGCGCAAGCTGGTGCGCTTCTTCCAGGCATTGTCGCAACAGCCGATGCCCTACATTCCGGAAGAAGTCCCCACGCTCACGGCGAAAGAAAATGACATGGCGCGTAGTCTCTTCTCGAGCCCTGCCGCGCCGTGCCTGAAGTGTCACGCTACCGGAGACCCGGCGCATGACAAATACGCCACCGCGCCCAACTTCCTGCTGGCCCGCCAGCGTCTGAAGCCCGATTGGGTTGAGCGCTGGATCATCGATCCCCAGGCGGTCAGCCCCGGCACTTCGATGCCGTCAGGCCTGTTCAAGAAGCAGAACAATCAGTGGGTCTTTGCCGGACCGACTCCGCCCAGCTTTGAAGGCTACGATAAAGACCACACTAAACTGTTGGTGGATTACATTTTCCAACTCACGCCGGAAGAGCAACGCCGCGTCGCCTCTGCCATGGGCAAGGGACGCGCCGCCAATGACGCTCCGGCCAAAAACAAAAATGCCTCCGCCGGCAAACCGCAAGCAGGCTTCGGAGGATCGCGATAGAATGCAGGGTTCGCGGAAAACCCTCGGATTGTTGTACCGAGGGGAGCGAGGCATCCGCATTTCTTCGCGGCCTCCGCGAAACCCCGGCGCACTTTGCGATTTAGGATTTTGTTTTAAGCTCTAAAACCTATATGAAAGGCGACATCATGAATTACAGGAAACTCTCGATCGCGGCACTCTGTCTGTTCGCGCTCCTGCTCACGGTCGCGTGCAGCAAGAAAGAAAACACCGAGCAATCGGAAAACGCCGCCCCCGCGGCGCAACCCGCCACCACTCCGGCTGCCACTCCTATCGATCCCGCTACGGTAGCCACTGTCAGCGGCACCGTGAAACTCGACGGCACGGCTCCCAAGGCCAACAAGATCGATATGAGCCAGGACCCGGCTTGCAAGGGTGACAATATGGCCGAAACCATCGTCGCCAGCGGCGGCGATCTCGCTAACGTCTTCGTCTACGTGAAAGACGGGCTCGGCGACCGCACCTTCGACGTCCCAAAAGACACCGTTGTTATCGATCAGAAGGGATGCCAATATCATCCTCACGTGCTCGGCGTCATGACCGGACAAACCATCGATATCAAGAACGACGACATGACCACCCACAACATCCATCCCACGCCGGCCTCGAATCGCGAGTGGAACGAGTCGCAACCGCCGTCGTCCGCTCCGCTCGAGAAGAATTTCGCGCGCGAAGAGATCATGCTGCCGGTGCGCTGCAACCAGCATCCCTGGATGAAGATGTACATCAACGTGGTGAAGAGCCCGTTCTACGCAGTCACCGACAAAGACGGCAAGTACGAAATCAAGGGCCTGCCGCCGGGCGACTACACCCTCGCCTTCGTCCACGAAAAACTGGGCGAGCAGGATCAAAAAGTCACGGTAGCCGCCAAGGACTCAAAGACGGTCGACCAAACCTTCAAGCAGTAACGATTCACATAAGGGATGGACGCCCTCGTCCGTCCCTTTTTATTAAAATATAAGTAGCGCCGGCGTCCTGCTGGCCACGGAATTAGGAAATCGGAAAAGGCGCGACCTCAGTCGTGCCAATGAATCAAGGAGCACGCGTCTGAAGGCCTTGGCCACACCGTACAATCGCGCCCACCACCGCTTCGCCGTGTTCCTCGCGGGCTGGGTATTCTTGCTCATCATCGCCGGAGCTCTGGTGACGAGCAATGACGCAGGACTCTCGGTCCCCGACTGGCCCACCTCCTTCGGTTCGCTCTACAAGATCCCGAAACTCGTCGGCGGTGTGAAATTCGAACACACCCATCGCATGATCGCCCAGGGCGCGGGCCTGTTTACCATCATTCTCGCCGTCTGGACCTGGCGCACCGACCGCCGCCGCTGGCTGCGTTACTTGATGCTCGCCGCGGTACTCATGGTCATCGTCCAGGGGATTCTGGGCGGCATCACGGTGCTCTATTACCTGCCGCCGCTCGTCTCCTCGGCCCATGCCGCGCTGGCGCAAACCTTCTTCTGCACCGCCGTGGCCGTCGCGCTCTTCACCGGACGCCGCTGGATCGAAGAAGTCCCCGAAGTTCAAATGGACACGCGCCACCCCAGCCTATTTACGCTGACGCTGCTCTCGATCTTCGTTCTGTACGTCCAACTGTTCCTCGGAGCCATGTTCCGCCACCACGGCATGAGTTGGTGGCCGCACGTCGTCCATGCGGCTGTCGTCGCCGTCGTCCTCACTTGGACCGCCATTCGCGCGTTAACCGTCTATTCCAAGATCGAAGAGGTTCGCCGCCCTGCCATCACGCTCTTGGCATTGATGGTGACACAGTTGTGCCTGGGCTTCCTCGCCTTCCTCACCCGCGTGGCCTGGGGACGCGATGCCGTCCAACCCGAACTGCCCATGGTGCTCTCGACCGTCGCGCACGTCGCCGTAGGGGCTTTACTCCTTGCGACCACGGTTGTCCTCGCAATCCAAGTCTGGCGCCACGTCCCCGTGAGCTTCGAAGAGCGCGTTCCGGCCCCCGAACGAAAGCCCGTCACCGCCTAAGATTCTTCCGCCAAACCTTTTGTCATTCCGAGCGCAGCGAGGAATCTGCAGTTCTACTGTGCTCCCCGGTGGATGTTGTCTCCCGCTCAGCGTAAAATAGCCTGTGGCCCACAACTCTCCCTCGACCCTGATTGAACCGGACCGCCTCGCGCCTCAGTCCGCCGTCATCTCCGTTCAAGACATCGTGCACAAATACGAGAGCCGCACCGCCCTCGACGGGGTGTCTTTCGAGGTCCGAGGCGCGGAACTCTTCGGACTTCTCGGTCCCAACGGCAGCGGCAAGACGACTCTGTTTCGCATTCTTTCGACTCTGATGCTGCCAACTTCCGGCCACGCCGTGATCATGGGCTGCGACGCGGCGAAAGATCCCAACCGCCTGCGCCGCCAGATCGGCGTGGTCTTTCAAGCGCAAAGCATCGACGTGAAGCTAACTGCCTACGAGAACCTCTGGCATCAGGGACACCTCTACGGCCTGCACGGCAAAGCTCTGCATGCGCGCGTCGAAGAAATGCTGGCTCGCGTCCGCTTGCTCGATCGCGCCAAAGAAAAAGCCGAGACGTTCTCGGGAGGCATGCAGCGCCGCCTGGAACTCGCCAAGGGCCTGCTGCATCATCCGTCCGTTCTGTTGCTCGACGAACCGACCACGGGTCTCGATCCGGGCGCGCGCCGCGATCTCTGGCAATATCTTCAGATCTTGCGCGATGAAGAAAAAGTCACGGTGATTGTCACGACGCATTTGATGGAAGAAGCCGAGCGCTGCGATCGTCTCGCTATTTTGAACCAAGGCAAGCTCGTTGCTCTGGGAACACCGACCGAACTCAAACGCGAAATCGGCGGCGATGTGATCGTGCTCGACACCAGCAACCCGGCCTCGCTCGCCGAACGCATCAGCGACCGCTTCCACGTCGACGCCCAGGTGCTCGCCGATCAGGTGAGATTCGAACAGGAGAATGGACACCGCGTGGTGACCGACGTAGTCGAAGCCTTCCCTGGAGAAATCCAGGCAATCTCGGTCAGCAAGCCAACGCTCGAGGACGTTTTCATTCACCGCACCGGCCACCGCTTCTGGACCGAAGGCGAAAAAGCAGGCGACGAAACGAAAGATGACAAGCCTCGACACTAATAATCTTGTCATTCCGAGCGAGGCGAGGAATCTGCAGTTCTTCGCGCCCTTTGCGGCAGTTCTTAGCGAACTTTGCGTTTAAAAGCTTTGACGTTGAAAGGAACCATGGCAACCCAAGCCGCAACCCTGAACCAACCAGTCTCCAGCGGAGTCTTCCTCCCCGCCTTCACTCTCTGGTGGCGCGAAGTCGTCCGCTTCTACCGCCAAAAGAGCCGCGTGATCGGCGTCATCGCCTCGCCTCTGCTCTTCTGGGTGGTCATTGGATCTGGCTTCGGCAGTTCCTTCCGCTCCGGCGGAGGCGCCGGGCAACAGCACTATCTCGATTACTTCTATCCCGGCGCGCTCATCATGATCGTGCTCTTCACTTCGATTTTCACCATGATGTCGGTGATCGAAGATCGAAAAGAGGGCTTCCTGCTTTCGGTTCTTACCGCCCCCGTCCCGCGTTCTGCCATTGTGTTGGGCAAAGTGCTGGGAGGAACGACGCTATCCGCGATCCAGGGCCTGATTTTTCTGGCTTTTGCTCCGCTGGTCGGCGTGCATCTGACCATTACCAGTTTCTTCTGGGTCGTGGTCGTCGTATTTCTCGTGTCATTTTCGCTTGACAGCCTTGGGCTTCGCCATCGCCTGGCCCATGGATTCCAACCAGGCCTTCCACGCCATCATCAATCTGTTCCTGATTCCGCTCTGGCTGCTTTCGGGATCGCTGTTCCCGCTCTCCGGGCGCCTCCGGATGGATGCGCATGTTGATGGAAATCAATCCCTTGACCTACGGAGTCGAAGCCCTGCGCATGTTGCTTTATCCCGGCAGCCCGTCGGAATTTTCGTTGACGGCCTCCATGTCGACTCTGCTATTGTTCACGCTATTCATGTTCGGGCTCTCGTTCATGATGGTGAACCGGAGAACCACCAAGCCGGCAGCATGAAGAAATTGCCGATTTTCGATTTTTGATTGTTGATTGAAAGCGCCACTGAGCTACCGGCTTTTCATTCAACAATCAAAAATCAACAATCAAAAATTCTATGCAACTGGTTCCCGCCCAATACGCCATCTTCCCCGTGATCGACGCGGCCCTGAACGGCACCAGCGCGGTGCTGCTCGTCATCGGACGAAACTTCATCAAACACGGCAAGATGGCCGCCCATCGCGCGGTCATGATTGCCGCCTTTTGCTCATCCAGCTTGTTTTTGGGCTTTTATCTCTACTACCACATTAGCCTGCGCATGCACGGCGGCACGGGCTCGATCCACTTTCAGGGACAAGGCATCTGGCGCCCGATCTATTTCACGCTGCTGACCAGCCACACCATTCTTGCGGCGGTCATCGTGCCCATGGTGATCATCACGCTAAGCCGCGGCCTGCGCGCCCGCTATGACAAACACCGCCGCATCGCCCGCTGGACGTTTCCGCTGTGGCTTTATGTTTCCATCACCGGCGTGGTGATCTATTTCATGCTGTACCAGATTTTCAGCACTTAGCACTTAGCATTTAGCACTTGGCATTTAGCCAATCCGGTTTCGTGACCGTGCAGACAAAAACCTTTGCTGGACAAATGCTAAGTACCAAGTGCGAGGGCTGACTTCCAATGGCTACCGTTCGCCTAAAAATCGACGTCAGCGGCACGATTGGCGATGAAGCCTGGCGCGCCATCCCCCCATACGAAGAGATTCAGAGCGCAGCCTTCGGCCCGCAATTCGGATCGAGCGGCCCGTGCAAACATCCGTCCGAATGCGCCCTCACAGCAAAGGCGAATGGATCGGCGCCGAGGTGAAAGTTGCCACTCCCCTGCTCGCCCAATACGCGGTTTCGCACTATCTGGAACAAGATCGCGTGCTGGATGCGGATGTGGTGGATTGAGCACTGCACTTAGCAGTCAGCACTCAGCCATTACAGATTCCCTTGCAGTTGTCACAGCCCGTACATGGCCAAATGCTAAGTGCCAAGTGCTAACTGCTTTATAATTCCCAACACATGCCCGACTCCACCGCGGCTCCCGCCAAAAAACACCGCATGTCCACCAAGCAGCGTCTGCTTTTCTTTTTCGTTGCCTGGCTGATCGTGCTGATGCCGTTTCTTTTCTGGTGGAACACCTGGTTCGGACGCCAACTTTCCGACTCGAAGATGACCGAGTACCTGCAGGATGAGCAACATCCGCGGCACATCCAGCATGCGCTGGTGCAGATCGGCGAGCGCATGCAGCGGCACGATGAAACCGTAAAGCAGAATTATCCCGAACTGGTTCGCCTGGCGACCCATCCGGTCGAGGAAGTACGCAACACCGACGCCTGGGTCATGGGACAAGACACTTCCGGCCCGGGCTTTCACGACGCCTTGCTGAAGATGCTGAACGACCCTTCGCCCTGGTACGGGGCAATGCTGCGTTGTCGCTGGTGCGCTACGGAGACGCCGCCGGCAAGCCGCAGATTCTCGCGCTCTTGCAGCCGGCGACGGTCATGGCTTCGCAGTCTGGCAAAGTGATCGACACAGCGGCGGTCGGGCACCACCATTCGTTCCGGAGGCGCGGTTGCCAAGCTGCAAGCGGGCGATGAGACCGTGGAGGTTCGATCTCCCATCACCGGCAAAATCAGTAATTTGCGAGTGCAAACGGGACAGAGCGTAACCTCGGGCGCGGAAATCGCCACCCTCGCTCCGGAAGGCGACCAGGTATGGGAAGCCTTGCGAGCGCTGTTCATCATCGGCAAGCCGGAAGACCTTCAGGTCGTCCAAAGCTATGAACGTGAGTTGCCGGAGATTCCCGAGCGCGTGCGCCAGCAGGCGGTCGAGACGGAGAAGGCGATACGGGGGAGAGCGGGTTCGTAGCGCTGGCGTCCCGCCGGCAATCCCTACTGCATCGTGGCCGGCGAGACGCCGGCGCTACAGGATTCTTGCTGACGACTGAAGACTGACGACCGACGACTGGCTAGATCGCCATCGCTCCGACTTCTTTTTCGACTTCGACGGTGTCGACCATGACGATGGCGTCCCATGGGCAGCCATCGAGGAAGGCGCCGTCGGGTCCCTTCGAAGTGCATTTCTTGCAGCCGATACACAAGATAGGGTCGACCTGGATGCGGCCGAAGGGCGGGTGGTCTTCATCCGGCACCCAGAACATGCAATCTTCGACCGGACAATACTCGACGCAGGCGGGCGAACCGGCGCATCCGGTGCAGCACTCGGTGATGACGGCCAGCTCTTTCGGCTTCTTCTTGCGGGGAGTGGTAAGTCCTTTAGATCGAGGTTCGCACTTGAGCTCGTCGGGCACCATGCCCGGGTTTCCGGTGGCCATGGCGGGGATTATAGCAAAGCCATCAGCATTCAGCACTCAGCATTCAGCCTCTCGAGGGCCGTACCGGCTTCCGCTCGAGGCTTCTTATGAAAACGGGACCCCGCCGTTGGGGTACCTACCGAGGCGGTTTGGGGCTCGAATGCTGAGTGCTGAATGCTGAGTGCTTTTGTTCACCCATCACATCCTGTCCCCCCGATTCTGGTATAGTTTTCCTCCAGCCTCCGTCAGGAAAAATCTATTTGCCTCCCGCGTGGAAGGAGCTCTCATGGCAGGAAAAAGCGTCAATAAAGTCATTTTGGTCGGCAATCTGGGGAAAGATCCCGAAGTAAAGTTCACGCCGCAGGGCACGCCCGTGTGCAAGTTCACTCTCGCCACCAACGAGCGCTTCAAAGACAAAGAGGGTCAGTGGCAGGACCGTACCGAATGGCACAATGTCGTGGCCTGGCAGCGCACGGCCGAGATCGTCGGAGAGTATTGCAAGAAGGGCAGCAAGGTCTACGTCGAGGGCAGCCTGCGTACGCATTCCTGGGACGACAAGACCAGCGGCCAAAAGAAATACATGACCGAAATTGTGGTCAACGATCTGGTGCTGCTCGGTGGACGCGGCGAGGGCAGCGAAGGCGGAGGCGGAGGCCGCTCGCAGAGCGCGGGCAATAACAATTTCGACCAGCGCGCGCCAGAACCGGAACACGCCCCGGCAGGGCCGATTAGCGATGAGGATATTCCGTTCTAGTTCGTTCTCGCTACAGAGGCACAACAGAGGTTCTGTCATCCTGAGCGCAGCCGCGATTTCGCGAAGCGGAATCGCGGCGGAGTCGAAGGATCCCTATTGCTGCGCTGTCACGGAATGCAAGAAGGCATTTCTAGAAATCCCCTTTCAGGCCGCTGGTTGCTTTGGGTTACCCGGGCTCCTTCGACTGCGTGGAGCGGGCGCTTCGCGTCCGCTCCACTTCGCTCAGGATGACAGCTTGTTATAGACACGCGGGCGGGGGCGCCCGCGCCACATGTTCTTGTTCTTGCGGTAGACTTTCCTGTTATGACTTCCCTTGCTGACAAAAATTGTGTGCCCTGCCGGGGTGGAGTGCCTGCGCTTCATGGGACAGCCCTGCATGAGTTGAGCCACCAGTTGCCCAACTGGAGAGTTGTCGACGAGCATCACCTTATACGTGCTTTCAAGTTTCCTGATTTCAAGTCGGCGCTGGATTTTGTGAATCGCGTGGGCGCGTTGGCAGAGGAGCAAGGGCATCATCCCGATATTTTGCTGGCCTGGGGAAAGGCCGAAATCACCATCTGGACTCATGCGGTCAATGGTTTGACCGAGAGTGATTTCATTTTGGCGGCGAAGATTGATGCGTTGAAGTGAGCATTCAGCACTCAGCATTCAGCCACTAGCACTTAGCAATTGGCATTTAGCCCGTACAAGCCGCACAGACCGAATCCTAGAGCCACCTTCGTTGTCATCAGACACATTCCCAAAGGCTGAAGGTCAAATGCTAAGTGCCAAGTGCTAGGGGCCGGGCGCTGAATGCTGAGTGCTGACTGCTGAGTGCTGCTTGCTCCAGCGCCAAATCGTCCACGCCCACCAGAGAGCTGGAAGGAGCATGGCGATACCAGCGCCGGCGGCGACGTGGCGTGGGGAGTCTTTTAGATCCACCAGGATGCCGGCGATCCACGCCCCTATGCCAATCGTGAACATGGAGAGGCCGTTGTCGGCGGCGAAGACGCGTCCGCGGAAACGATCTTCGGTGTTGAGCTGCAATAGCGTTGTCGAGAAGACCCAGACGCTCGAGCCTCCGCTGTGGGCGAGGACGATCCAGGCACAGGCGACCCATACCGATCCGGCTGCGCCGAAACCGACGTATCCCAAGGCCTCAGCGATGAAGCCAATCAAAATAGCGAGACGCAGGCGGGGCTCGCGGCGTCCTGCCCAAGGAGCGACAAACAGAGGTCCCAATAGTGCTCCCAAGCCGCGCGCGCCCATCAGCAGGCTCATGCCCAGCATGGCTCCGCGTTGCGCGTCGATGCCGTGCCAGGTCACCGGGAAAGTAGCGCTCTCCCATCACCGTGAATAACACCCAGCCGGGTCCGATCACGAACAATCCTGCTTTGACGAAGACCTGCGCGCGCAGCCGCGGATGCTGGCGCACGTAGCGGAAGCCTTCGCGCATCATTGAGTAGTCGACCAGATCGTGGAGGCGTAAAGGAGCGGCATGATCGGTGTGCGGCTCGTCGAACTTCATGCCGCGGATGAACAGCGCTGACACCAGAAATGACAGCGCGTTGAGGATGAACACCGCATCGCGGCCAAGGAGAGCGGCAACCACTCCTCCAAGAGCCGCGCCCAGCACCAAGTTCATCGACCAGGTGGTGGACGAGAGTGTATTAGCAAGAACCACTTCGTCGCGTGTAGTGATGTTGGGAATGACCGCGTTGCGGGCGGGCTCGAAGAATGCCACCATGATGGTTTCGAGCAGCAGCAACGGATAGACCAACCAGATGGTGGAGCGCGAGCGCACGAACAGCATGCAGAAGACGACAACCATGCGCACTAGGTCCGCGGTGATCATCACTTTCTTGCGGCTGATGCGGTCGTTGACCACGCCGGCAGTCGGTCCCATGAGCGTCGTGGGAAGGACTTGCAGCATGAGGGCGAGGGCGACAGCGCTGGCGCGTCCGGTGAATTGCAGCAGCAGGGTGTAGATGGCGAGGGTGTAGAACCAGTCTCCCAGTTCGCTGACGATTTGTGCGGACCAGAGGCGGCGCAGGTTGCGGTTGCGGCGGAGCAGGCTCACGTAGGCGGAAAGCGAGACGGAGGTCTGGGCGATCTCGGGAGGAGCGGCAACGTCTTCGGTGAGGCGTTCCGTCATAAGGGATTCTATTGTCGCAGATCGTCTTTGGTCGTTCGTCGTTGGTCGTTGGCAACCCACCGAACACGCCCTCGCTTCGCTCCGGGAACCTTAGGTTGTCGCCAGTATCGTGGCGCTACTCGTGTATAGTATCGAGCTTGTTTAGGAGCTTCCTGTGAATCGATGGCGTCTTATTCTGGTTTGCGTCGTGATGATTGCCGCGTCCGGGTTTGCGCAGAGTGGCGAGATTGTTCCCAACGAAAACCTGGTGGTCGAAGGCGTGCCGAAGATTCCGTCATCGCTGGCGGAAACAGTCGATCACTACACCAACTTCCGCGGAGCGACACTGAGCGACTGGGACCCGGTGAAGCGCGAGATGCTGATTTCCACGCGGTTTGCCGACACCAACCAAGTGCATCACGTGGCTATGCCAGGCGGGGCGCGGACGCAGTTGACGTTCTATCTCGACTCGATTTCAGGCGCGCAATATCCGCCAAACAAGGACGCTTTCTTCGTATTTTCCAAAGACATCGGTGGCGGAGAGTTCTTTCAGCTGTACCGTTATGACGTTGGCACGGAAGATGTCACGCTGCTGACTGATGGCAAGTCGCGCAATACCGGCGCGGTCTGGTCGGAGTCAGGAGACAAGCTGGCGTACGGATCGACGCGGCGAACGGGCAATGACGTGGATTTGTACGTCATGGATCCTGCCAACCCGAAGTCGGACCACATGCTGACGAAACTCGACGGCGGAGGCTGGGAGGCCGAAGATTGGTCTCCGGATGGGGCGAAGATTCTGGCGATCGACGAGATCTCGGCCAATGAAAGTTCTGTGTGGATCTTCGATTCGTCTAGCGGCGAGAAGAGTCTGCTGACCCCGCAAGCGCGGATCGGAACCGTCAACTATAGCGGCGGGCAGTTCAGCAAAGACGGCAAGGGCATTTATACGACCAGCGACCGCGACTCGGAGTTTCACCGGCTGGTCGTATATCGATCTGGCGACGCAAGGAGCCGACGTACCTGACCACGCAGATTCCCTGGGATGTCGATGAATTCGATCTGTCGCACGACGGGAAGACGATTGCGTTTGTCACCAATGAAGACGGATTCGGCGTGCTGCATTTGCTGGACACGAAGACGCGCAAGGAAAAGCCGGTCCCGTCGCTGCCGAAAGGAATTATTTCCGGCGTGCGCTGGCACCGGAACAGCCGCGATGTGGGATTCAATTTGAGTTCGGCGCGCTCGACCTCCGACGTGTACTCGCTCGATACGCAGACCGGGAAGGTGGAACGCTGGACTTACAGTGAGACTGGCGGCATCAACACGGCGGATTTCGCCGAGCCGCAACTGATTCACTGGAAGAGCTTCGACGACAAGAGCATCGGCGGATTCCTGTATCGTCCGCCGGCGAAGTTCGCGGGGAAGCGGCCTGTCATCATTCAGATCCATGGCGGCCCGGAAGGGCAGTTTCGTCCGGGATTTCTGGCGCGGAATAACTACTACTTGAACGAACTCGGCATCGCGATGATTTTTCCCAATGTGCGCGGCTCAACCGGATACGGCAAGAGTTATCTGGCGGCCGACAATGGATTCCTGCGCGAAGGATCCTATAAGGACATCAATTCCCTGCTCGACTGGATTCAGACGCAGCCCGATCTCGACTCTTCGAAGGTCCTTGTGACTGGCGGCAGCTATGGCGGGTTCATGACGCTAGCCGTGGCGACCAACTACAACGATCGTATTTGCTGCTCAGTCGATATCGTTGGGCCGTCGAACCTCGTGACCTTCCTGCAGAATACTTCAGGCTACCGGCAGGATTTGCGGCGGGTGGAGTACGGGGACGAGCGCGACCAGAAGATGCATGATTTCCTGGAGCAGATTGCGCCGGCCAATAAAGCCAAGAACATTACCAAGCCGCTGTTTGTGATTGCGGGGAAGAACGATCCGCGGGTTCCGGCGAGCGAGTCGCAGCAGATGGTCGACGTGGTGCGGAAGAACGGGACACCCGTGTGGTGGCTGCTGGCGAAGGATGAAGGACACGGATACCGCAAGAAGAAGAATCAGGATTATCAGTTTTATGCGACGGTGATGTTTGTGAAGCAGTATTTGCATTGGTCAGTAGTCGTTGGTCTTTGGTCGTTGGTCAAAATCGCTCTCGTCGCACTGCAGAATCGGTCTGAGGAGTGCGAGACCAGACCGGCGACTAACGACTATAATCCTTCCATGATCGACGAGAATGTTTTTCGCAAAAATGCCGACGCGGCGCTGGAATCTTTGGAGCAAAGCCTGATTCTGGCGGAAGAGACGGCCGATTTTGAAGTCGAAGATCAGTCGGGCGCGCTGCATGTGTCGTTCGACGATGGCAGTAAGTTCGTGATTTCTCCTAATGCTCCGGTGCGGCAGATTTGGATCTCCGCTCTGGCCACCAGTTTCAAACTTGACTGGGTCAATAGCGACGAGGATTTCGTCCTGGCCAAGACGGGCGAGGGATTGAAGCCGCTGGTGGCGCGATTGATCAATCAGCAGCTCGGGGAAGAACTGGTGAAGCTGTGAGTCGGGCTGGCAATTGATTACGAGGTTTCAAAACGCCGGGTCGTGGGTAATGGGCTGTGCCTTTGCGATTCTTCCAACCGCGTCCTTCTGGGGCTGGAAACGCGGCACCCCCCTGGTCATCCTTCTAACAGTGTTCATTGTGAGTTCGATTGTCTTCAAGATGACGTTGTTCTGGGCGTTTGTTGAGCGACCGGCGGAGCTAAACAAGAAATTTCCCCTTAGTAGCAAAGAGCGCCGGAACCGAATCAGGCGTTTCTACGACAGTTTGCGGTGAGCTCAACGCTTTGCTTCCGTCGTCTGTCGCAAGGCCAAATGCTAAGTGCCAAGTGCTAAATGCTTCCCTGGTGATCCGAGTTTGTTGCGCAGGTCGGCGGCGATTTGCTTGCCGTGGAAGCGTCCGTTTTCGATGAAGATTTCGCTGGTGCGCGAGCCCGCGACGATCACTCCTGCCACATAAATTCCCGGCACATTGCTTTCGAGGGTTTCCGGATCGCAGACCGGACGGCACTGCTCGGCCGAGAGTTCCAAGCCCAGCGCGCGCAGAAAATCGTAGTCGGGATGGTATCCGATGAGCGCGAAGACGAAATCATTCTTCAGATGAACCGGTCCGTCGGGAGTCTTGATGTTCACGAAATCGACGCCAATTTCTTCGACCCTGCTCTTGAAGTAGGCATTGATCTCGCCGTTCTTGATGCGGTTCTCGATGTCAGGCTTGACCCAATACTTGATGTGGTCGTTGAGGTGGGCGTCGCGGTGGACGATGGTCACGCGAGCGCCATGCCGCCACAAATCGAGCGCGGCTTCGGCGGCGGAGTTCTTGCCTCCGACGATTAATACCTCGTTGTCATAGAAGGGATGCGGCTCGCGGAAGTAGTGATGAACCTTCGGCAGGTCCTCGCCCGGCACCCCGAGCTGGTTTGCGAGGTCGTAGTATCCGGTGGAGACGATCACCTTGCGCGTGCGGTAATCGTGAATCCGGTTTGAGCGATCGGTGGCGGTGACACGGAAACTGCCATCGTCCCCGGTGACAGTTTTCACCCACTGATATTGAACCACGTGCAGATGGAAGTGCTCGGCGACGCGGCGGTAGTACTCGAGGGCCTCAAGGCGCGTGGGCTTCTGGTGCGCGGTGTTGAACGGGAGGTCGCCGATCTCGAGCAACTCCGGCGTGGTGAAGAACGTCATGTTGGCCGGATAATTGTAGAGCGAGTTCACCAGGCATCCCTTGTCGATGACCATGACTTTCAGGCCCAGCATTTGCGCCTCGATAGCGCAGGCGAGGCCGGTGGGTCCGGCGCCAATGACGAGGACGTCGATGACGCTGTCAGGACGGGAGTGCGCCTGCGTACGAGGGAGAGTTTCCGGAATCTGTTCGATGGCCAAGAATCGTGCCCCTGGAAGCGCCAACGCGCGCACGGGCCGCGTCGCTGGGCGTGGTGGAAACAGCGATTTTAACACGCGGCGAGCGGGGCAGAGTTGGCCCGAGCGATGTGGTGCATGACGCATCCCGATTTGGAACACTCCAGTTCGGGGTGCCGGGTACCGAGTATTTCCTCTGGATACTGGGTACTCGGTACTGGGCACTCACAACGGCGTATAATTTTCGGTTATTTTCATTCTGCCGCAATCAATAGGATCCTTATGGCTACGACTATGGAAGCTGCTCGCACGCGCATTGAATCTGACAGCATGGGAAAGATTGAAGTCCCCGCGAATGTGTATTGGGGGGCGCAGACCCAGCGCTCGCTTCTGCACTTCAATATTGGGATCGACGTCATGCCGCCGGAACTCATCAAGGCCTTCGGCATTTTGAAAAAGGCTTGCGCGCTGGTGAATCAGGATCTGGGCAAGCTTCCAGCGGAAAAAGCGAAGCTGATCGTGCAGGCGGCGGATGAAGTCATCTCCGGCAAGTTGAACGACCAGTTCCCTCTGCGCATCTGGCAGACGGGCAGCGGCACGCAGACCAACATGAATGTGAACGAGGTCATCTCAAACCGTGCGATTGAGATTGCCGGCGGAGAGATGGGATCGAAGAAGCCGATCCATCCCAATGACGATGTGAACATGTCGCAGTCGTCGAACGATACGTTTCCCGCGGCGATGCACATTGCAGCGGCGGACCGGGTGAAGCGGGCGCTGATCCCGGCGATCAAAGAAGTGCATGACGCCATCGATGCCAAGTCCAAAGAGTTCATGGACATCGTGAAGATCGGCCGCACGCATTTGCAGGACGCGGTGCCGATGACGGTGGGGCAGGAGTTCAGCGGCTGGGCCAGCCTGCTGGAGCGCGACATCAAGCGGCTGAACGAGGCGCTGGATGGACTCTATGACCTGGCAATTGGCGGGACGGCGGTGGGCACGGGATTGAACGCGCATCCTGAGTTTGCCGAGCGCGTGGCCAAGAAGATTGCCGAGCTGACGGGACTTCCCTTCCGCTCGCACCCCAACAAGTTCGCGGCGTTGTCGGCGCATGATGAGCTGGTGTTCGCTCAGGGCGCGCTGGAAACTCTGGCTGCGTCGCTGATGAAGATTTCGAATGATATTCGCTGGCTGGCTTCCGGGCCGCGATCCGGGCTGGGTGAGCTCACCATACCTGAGAACGAACCGGGGTCGTCGATCATGCCGGGCAAGGTGAATCCCACGCAGGCCGAGGCGATGACGATGGTGTGCGTGCAGGTGCACGGAGCGACGGCCGCGGTGGGATTTGCGGGATCGCAGGGCAACTTCGAGCTGAACGTCTACAAGCCCGTCATCATTTACAACTTTCTGCACTCGGTCACGCTGATCACCGACGCCTGCCACGGATACGTGGAGTACATGATCAAGGGAATCGAGGTCAACCGCGAGAAGGTGAAGCATCACGTGGAGCATTCCCTGATGCTGGTGACGGCGTTGGCGCCGAAGGTCGGTTATGACAAGGCAGCGAAGATCGCGCATACGGCGCACGTGGATCATTCGAGCCTGAAGGCGGCCGCGCTGAAGCTCGGATATCTGACTGGTGAGGAGTTTGATGAGTGGGTGAAGCCGGAGAAGATGGCGAGGGGCAGCTCTTAAGCCCTAGCTCTTAGGCTCTTAGCCGACGCGCCCTTGCGGGCGCGTTTTCGTTGCCTGCGACCATGGTCTATACATCGTATATACATGTGTATATACTACGAATATACGGAGGGGCGATGGTCAAAGCGCACGTCGTGAAATGGGGAAACAGCCTGGCGGTGCGGATTCCGAAAGCAGTGGCAGAGAACGCGCATATGAAGGAGGGGGATGCGATCGTGATCGAGGCTGCGGAAGATCACATCGAGTTGCGCCGACTGGAGCGGATTCCTTCCCTTGAGGAATTGGTCGCGCAAATCACTCCCGAAAATCGCTACCGCGAGGTTGCTACTGGCCAGGCGCGCGACAAAGAGAAAGTGGAATGGTAGCCCGGTACGTGCCCGAGGCCGGGGACATTGTGTGGCTCGATTTCGATCCTCAAGCAGGACGCGAGCAAGGCCGGCGACGCCCTGCCTTGGTGTTAACCGATCAATCCTACAATCGCGCCAGCGGTCTGATGGTTGTTTGCCCGCTAACGAGCCAACGAAAACCGTATCCTTTTGCTCTGAATGCGATCGTCGATGATGTCGAGGGATCAGTGCTGGTCGATCACCTTAAGAGCCTGGACTGGCAAGCGAGCAAGGCGAAGTTTCATTCGAAGTGCGATCCGGGGATGCTGAGTAAGCTGCGCGCCTACATTGGGGTTTTACTGCGGCTGCGGTGAAGTCCTCAGTGAGAATTCCCTACGACTTCTGGGATCGTCTCAGGCGACTAGGGGTCCTTCGACTGCGCAACTGTTCACTTCGCTCCCAGTTGCTTCGCTCAGGATGACACAAGATTTAAAGTTACTGCTCGGCTAGCTCTTGGGTTGGTTTTGCTAGCGGAACGATAATGGTTTTCCTGGCCGGCGTGGTGGTGATGACGATTACGCTGACCAGCACCAGCAGGGTTCCCAGGATCGTCCTTGGGCCTACGGTTTCTCCGCCCAGAAAATATCCCACCGCAACCGCGACCACCGGATTCACGTACGCATACGTACCTACTTTCGTCGGCGACTCGTGGTGGAGAAGCCAAACATAGGCAGTGAATCCGATGATCGATCCGGCGACAATCAGGTAGACAAGCGCGAACCATGCGCCGCGTGAGACGGCGGTGACATCGAATCCGCGAAACTCGCCAAACAGGGCGGCGCCGAGCGTCAGGAATATTCCTCCGACGAGCATTTGGGCGCCGGAACTTAGCGGTTTCGAGGCAGGTAGCGTGAGCTTGCGGCTCAACGCCGATGCGATTGACCAACTGACCGCAGCGGTCACCAGGGCGAGGGCGCCTGCGGGGTCAATGGGAGCCTCTCCCAGGCTGAGCGTGCGGCTTACAAGAATCGCCACACCGCCGAGCCCTACCAGCAGCGCTAGCGCGAGGCGGACTGTGAGTTTCTGCGTCCCCAGCATAGTGATCTCTGACAACGCCATGAACGCGGGGATGGTCGCCAACATAACGGCGGCAATCCCCGACGGCACGCGTTGTTCGGCCCAGAAGAGCAGGCCGTAGTCGATGGCAAAGATCAGGAACGCGAGAACGGCGATCGACGACCACTCTTGTCTTGAAGGAAAAGGAGTGCCGCGAGCGCGCATCCAGGCAAAAAGGATGGCCCCGGCGGTAAAGAACCTCATGGCGGCAAAAAGAAGGGGCGGGACTTGGCGGACGCCGACGCGAATCCCCAGAAAAGTCGAGCCCCAGACAAAGTAAATGATGCCGAAGGCGAGCAGTGTCTTCCAGGTTGCAGGACGAGTCGTCTCCATAGGCAATCCCCAAGTGCGACAGGTAGTAGATCACCCATCCAGGCCAGGAGATGCGGATTGAGGCTATTAAATGTTTTTATGGGGATAAGAAGAAACCACGGGAGCTGAACACTGCCGTAGGGTTAAGGGTTTACTCGGGGCTGGCGGCCTCGGCCCACTTCTCCGGCGCCGGACGCATGGTCAGCCAGTCGGTGCGCACACGGTCCCATTCCTGGATCAGCAAACCGTGGGATTCAAAGAAGCTGCGAATCTGCGGGCGCTGCCATCCCACGACGTCTTCAAGGATGGGCGACAGCACGGCCAGCGCGTTGGTACTGATGACGGTCCGCTTAGCCACCTGCGAGATATGCTTCGCGCCAGAGACTGCAATGGTGTACCCGTCACGCACGTTTACATGCAGCATTACATGCAGGTCAGAGCTGCCGTCGCCGCAATAGATGATGTGATCAGGCCCAATCTTCAATTCGCTCTGCAACTGATCGAGCACGGCGACTTTGCCGTAACCAGCGGTGGCGCGCACGATGGTGTCGATCTCGCCCGACGGCGTGTAAACGAACTCGGTGCCATAGATATGATCGGAGGGCACGATGCCTTCGAGGGCGGAGCGAATCACTTCTACCGGGGCCGCAGAGAGAACGTAGAAATCGAAATGATATCCGTCGATCGGCTTGTCGAGAATCTGATAGAGCAGATTGATGTTCTCTTTCAGGCGAATCTGTTTGCCGACTTCGTACAAGTGCTCTTTGCGCACGCGGGAACGGAACTCAGGATCGTGCAGCAGAAGATAGGCGAGTTCCGCCCCTTGCTGCACCAGGTTTAGCTTGGCCATCCCGCGCGACTTGCGCTCGAATTCTTCTGTAGGAATGCCCACCAGCTCGGCCAGTACGTATCCGGAATCATTAAAAGTCAGTGTCTGATCGAAATCGCTGGCAAAGATGTACTGTCTCGCGTTCTTGTCTGGCATACGTCTATTAGATTCACCGGGGTGGTGAAAGACAAATGAAAATCTTGTATAGATTGCATGAAAAAACAAAGAATATCCCTCGTAAGTGCCTCAAACAAATAGGGAACAAAGCTGGAACGGCTCACGTAGATGTCACTTGAGTGATGTATGCGCACTTTGATGCTTTCACTGCTCGTTCTGGCCAGCGCGTTCTGCACAGCGCAGGAGTCGATCCAGGTCGACGTTAAGCTGGTCAATGTGGCTTTTTCTGCGCGCGACAGCCGGGGCGCGCTGGTCGACAACCTGAGCAAAATCGATGTCGAGATCTTCGAAGACGCGGTGCCGCAGAAGATTTCCTTCTTCGCCCGTAGTTCCGACGTTCCGCTCACCCTGGGATTGATCGTTGACGCAAGCGGCAGCCAGGATCACTTTTCCAAGCAGCATCAGCACGATCTCGAGGTCTTTCTGAAAGAGATTCTGGGGCCGAAAGACCGCGTGTTCCTGGTGTGCTTTGGCAATCATTTGCGGCTGGTCAGCGATTTCACTCAATCATCCGATGCCGTGATCGAAGGCCTTAAGGAATACGACCACGATAACCGGCACTTTCCCGAGATCGGGCCGAAGGAATCGCGCGAATTGGGAACCGCCTTCTACGATTCGATTTACTACTCAACCGAGAAGCTGGCGAATGAAGGCGGCCGGCGGGCGCTGCTGGTGTTCAGCGATGGCGAAGACAATTCCAGTTCCAACGACATGATGACCACGATCGAGGCCGCGCAAGCCGCCAATGTGCAGGTTTTCACCATCCTTTACACCGAGAAGGAGCACGGCAAGCTCACGGCGCGGAATAAATACGGGATCCGGGTAATGGACCGTCTCGCCAAGGAGACCGGAGCGATGCAGATCGATGCCGAGACTACCGACCCGCACGAGTATTTCCGTCAGATTGCTGAGGAGTTGCGATCGTCTTACGAAGTGGCGTACTACCCGACGAATCCGACTAAGGACGATACGTTTCGGAAGATCGTCATTCGTCCCAAGCAGGCGGGACTGACTGTGCATGCGAAGACTGGATATTTTTCACGGTAGGTCTTGAGAAAGCTTTTGAACGCAAAGTTCGCTAAGAAATGCCCCAAAGATCGCTAAGAAATTCACCAGTTTTCTTAGCGCTCTTTGCGCGGCCTTTGCGACCTTCGCGGTAAAAAGCTTTTCCCTTCCTTTACTAAATCCCCCGCACCATTGAAAATGAAGGGTTCGCTTGCGGCATTCGGCCCGACTGGGCAATCGGCCGCAGCCAACAGGAGCACTCATGGCCACAACGGGAGAACTCATCCGCCTTATCAACTATATCGACGACATCGATACCACCCTGCGCCGCATCACGGCCTTTATCCCCGGACTTGAAAGCGACGAGCGCAAGCGGCTCGCCGAACACCTGCACGCCACCGAGGCCAAGTTCTCAAGCCTGCTGGGAACGCTGGAGAAAGGAGCGTAAGCGTGGCCGACGTCAATACCATTGCGGTGATCGGCGCCGGAATTATGGGCCGGGGGATCGCGCATGTGGCCGCTCTGGGCGGCTATCGAACCATTCTCGAAGACCTGCTGCCGAACGCGCTGCGCAAGGCCGAGAGCGAGATTCGCGGCAACCTCGACAAGGCCGTCGAACTCGGTAAGGTCTCCGCCACCGACGCCAATGCCGCTTTCAAGCGCCTGGAATATGCGGGAAGCGTGGAAGAGGCGGCGCGCCAGGCCGATCTGGTAATCGAAGCGGTTCCAGAGGAGATGGAATCTAAGATCGAGATCTTTACCCTGCTCGATAAGATTTGCCGTCCCGATACGATTCTGGCATCGAATACATCGTCTTTAAGCGTGACCGAGATCGCCAGCGTCACCTATCGTGCCAAGAAAATCGTTGGCATGCACTTCTTCAATCCCGTGCACAAGATGAAGCTGCTGGAAATCGTGCGCGCTCTCGAAACCGACGACGACACAATCGCGACCGCCGCCGAAGTCGGACGCCGCATGGGCAAGGAAGTTGTGGTCATCAAAGAGGCCCCGGGATTCATCACCAGCCGCATCAATGCCATGATCGGCAACGAGGCGTTTTTCATGTTGCAGGAAGGGATCGCCTCGGCCGCCGATATCGATAAGGCTTTGAAGTTAGGGTTGAACCATCCCATGGGCCCGTTTGAAATGGTCGACCTGGTCGGGCTCGATACCCGCCTGCACATTCTGGAGTACCTGCATAAAAGTCTGGGTGAGAAGTACCGCCCCGCGCCGTTATTAGTGCAGTACGTAAAGGCGGGGCGGCTGGGACGCAAGGCTGGGCGGGGAGTTTTCGAGTATCCCGAGCAGACCGCTGCCGCAAAAAAGTAGTTTTAAAAGACGTCATCCCTCAGCCGGCGTTTTTTGCCGGCTGAGGGATCTGGCGTGTACGACTAAGAGCCAAGCCACCGCGCGCCAGATCCTTCGCCCTTTCGGGCTCAGGATGACGTCCAACCAAAGAGTAATCGCACCGCTACTTGTTGATGTCCTGCTTGTCTTCCAACTTCTTGGCAAACCCTACCAGTTGCGGTTTCTGGGGCTCAGGAGCTGTGTTCATCGCGATCTTCAACTCCTTGGTCGCGTCGGCGAAGTTTCCCTGGGCGGAATACATGCGGCACAGGCCAACGTGAACGATCCAGTTGTCAGGATTCTTCTTCGCATTCTCCTTGAAGACCTCGAAAGCTTCGTTCTGCTTACCCTGCCCTTGCAAGCCGCGCGCGTAGAGATGCATCTGCACGGGGTTGGCTTTCGCTAAGGCCCTCTTCTTCGCTGCCTCGGCATCGTCTTTCTTGCCGAGAGCATCGAGCGCTTGCGATTTGGTCATCAAATTCTCGTAGCGCTCTTCTACCTGAATCGACTTATTTGCGTAGTTCAGCGCGTCTTCGTAGTCATATTTTTCGGTGAGGAAATAGTTCGCGGAGTCATCCCATCCGTCCCAGGTGTATTGCGGTAGCCCGCGAAGCTGGCCGCGTAAATTCTGGGCAACGATCTCGTGGGTATTGACGCCGATGTGCACCGGGACAGCCAGCTTTTCCCAGCGCAATGTGAGGACGGCGGCATCCGGTTTCACGTCATCGAAGTCGTAGGTGAGCGCTTCGTGCATGTCGGTCGCCTGCGGCTTGACCGTAACCCGCAGAGCGTCCTCTTCCTGTTTATAGGTGAAGCTGCCCCAGGACGTGTAGGCCTTCGAGAAGATCAAAGTCCAGTCATTCTGGTTTGGAATCATGTGCAGGCCGTAAGTTCCGGCCGGAAGCGCCTGTCCCTCGATGGTGACCGCGTCAGGAAAGTGAATCGTTGTGTTTTCGTTGGCTCCGGCGCGCCATACCTGGCCGTAAGGAACCAGGTCTCCCCAAACCTTGCGTCCGTTGACCAGAGGGCGCGAATAAACGACAGTGATATCGGTAATGCCAACGCGCTGCGTCAGCACGGCGTGCTGGCTCGGGCGGGGAAGATTCATCAGCGCGGACTGAGCCTGGCTGGGGATTGAGCCGATGGTCCATCCAGCACATAACAACAAAGCAAGCATGTATCGTTTCGCCACGGAGGTACTCCTCCAAAGTTGAAGTGAATTGCGCGTAATGCGCGAGAACGACCGATTAGACTGCGGTCGGCGAAAGAGGGATAGCAAATGGGCGAGATTGCGGATGCTGCACGCCAGATCCCTCGCCGCTAACGCGGCTCGGAATGACGCCAGTTGGGGTAGACAGTGGCCCCTGCTAACCATTTGGCCCTCTTGACGATCTAACCTATTTACGGAACCAAACCTGCCCCGCCTACGTATTCATATCCAGGGGGTAGTTGTATCCCTCGTTTGGCTAGATCCCCTTATGCGAGTGCTTGCTGACATCGTCCGCCAATCGCTGGCCACGCTCTGGGCGCACAAGATGCGCTCGTTCCTCACCATGTTCGGCATCGCCTGGGGAGTGGGATCGCTGCTGCTTCTGGTGGGCTTGGGCGAGGGTTTCCGCAGCGGGCAAGAAAAGAACCTGGCCGAACTTGGTCAGGACATTATGTTCACGTTTCCGGGACGCATCCCGGCCGTGGAAGGCAGCCTCCAGTCAGGCCAGAAATACAACTTCACCTACGACGACTATCTGGCCATTCGCGATCAATCGCACTTTCTGCGCGCCGTCTCGCCGGTGCTGAATCGCGAAGACATTCGCGCCGTCAGCGATTACAGCAGCGCCAATGGACAAGTCTTTGGCATCGCCCCTTCCTACAATCAGATCCGCAACGTCCCGATCAGCCCGGGCCGGTGGTTCAACGATGAGGACAACAACCAGCATCGCCGGGTGGCCATCGTTGGCTGGGAAATGCTGACCAAGATGTTTCCGGGACGCCCCGCGGTCGGCAACACGATCCTTCTGAACGGCATCCGCTTCGAGGTGATTGGCGTGGTCCAGAAGATCGGAAAAGACGCCAACAACGGCACCAACATCCGCGTCTTCGTTCCAATCGAGACCATGCGCTCGCTGTTCCCGCTGACCAAGCAGAACGCCGAAAACGCAATTTCCTTTATCAACTACCGTCCGCTGACCAAAGAGCAGCATCTCGCGGCGAAGCAGGAAATTCACCAGATCATCGCCCGCCAGCACAACTTCAATCCGAAACTAGACGACGCCTTCGAAGATTGGGACACCATCGACAGCTCGATGCGGGTGGCGAAAATCTTTGACGCGATGGATTGGTTTCTGGGCGTGGTTGGACTAGTGACTCTCGGACTGGGAGCGATCGGCATCATCAACATCATGTTAGTTTCGGTGACGGAGAGAACCAAAGAGATCGGGCTGCGCAAAGCCCTGGGCGCGACCCACCGCAACATCATGACCCAGTTCTTCGTCGAAGGAGCTTTTCTGACCGCTTTCAGCGGCGGCATTGGTCTCGCGATCTCAATTGCATTTGTAACGGCGCTGGCTCAACTACCGGCTCCCGAAGGATTCGATACGCCGCGCATCGTACCCGCATCGGCCTTCGCGGCCATCTTCTCGCTCGCCGTTGCCGGAATCGTGGCCGGTGTTTATCCCGCTCGCAAAGCCGCCATGCTTCCCCCGGTGGAAGCGTTGAGGCAGGAGTAGCTTATGTTTCGCTCGCTGGCAACCCAGGCCTACAACGCGCTGCGCTACAACCGCCGCCGCTCGCTGCTCACCATGCTGGGCATGGCATGGGGCATTGCCACGGTCGTGCTGCTGCTCGCCTACGGCACCGGCTTTCAACGCGGGCTGATGGTCGCCTTCAGCACCTTCGGCGGAGACATGGTCGCGGTTTTCAATGGACGCACCTCGCTGCAGGCCGGCGGCAGCAAGGCTGGCACTGAGATCAAGATGACGGTGAACGATCTCGACTTCCTACGCGCCGAGGTTCCCGCCATCAACCGCATGTCTCCAGAGGAAAACAAGCAAAACAGCCTGATCGCTTACGGCACCCGTAACGGAAGCTATACCGTACGCGGCACCTACTCCATCTATCAGCGCATTCGGAATATCGAAGTCTCCGAAGGCGCCTTCTACGGCGACCGGGAAGACTTCTCCCACACTCGCGTGGCTGTTCTTGGCTACGACGTGAAGAAGAAGCTGTTTTCGGGACAGACCGCGATTGGAGAAACCGTCCGCGTGGATGGCATTCCCTTTCAAGTCATCGGAGTCATGAAGCGCATGATTCAGGACGGCGACGACAACATGAACGGCATGGTTTACATCCCGTTCAGCGTGATGAGCGATTTAAAGAATACGTTCTACCTCGATGGCATCGTTCTCGATTATGAAGGCGACCACGAAAAGGTAGTGAAGGGCGTGCGCAATTCGCTGGCCTTCCACCATAACTTCGATCCTAAGGACGATCGCGCCATCTTCGTCTTCGATGCTGTGAAAGATCTCGCCGACCTGCAGGCTATCACCATCGGAATCAAAATCCTGCTGGGCTTCATAGGCATGCTGACGCTCGGTATCGGCGGCGTGGGCCTGATGAACATCATGCTGGTCTCGGTGACCCAGCGCACCCGCGAAATTGGGGTGGAAAAGGCACTGGGCGCGCGCCGCTGGCATATCCTCTTTCAGTTTCTAGCCGAAGCCCTGGTGATCACTTTCATCGGCGGTCTCGCTGGCGTCGTGCTCGCCTACATCGTTTCATGGTCAGTGGGATCGCTCACCCTGTGGAGCGCGTTCATCGACGATGCCAAAGAAGGCGACATCCGCCTGATCATCGATTCCAGCACGCTGATCGCATCAACAGTGATCCTGAGCTTCGTGGGAATCATCAGCGGCATGCTGCCCGCAATCAAAGCCGCCAGGCTCGATCCCATCGAAGCCCTGCGCTACGAGTAAGTCTCCCGCCCCGCTAACCTGATGAAGTGGTCACGCGAAGCTATGTATAATGGCCCGCATTCAGGCCCCGTCCGTATTAGCCGTCGATACAACTCAAGGAGGCACTTTGAGAATTCAACGATGGTTGGTAATCGCTCTACTGCTTGGAGCCATGTCCGCGATATGCGTGGCCCAGGCCGCCCCTGCCCCGACCGGTGCGACGACAACCGGAAAGAAGCCCATGAAGGCAAAGCAGGAACCGGATCCGTCGACTCTTCCGCAGGCTCCTGGCGGTGGAGGCGGCAAAGTCTGGGTTAACACCAGCACCAAGGTCTTTCACAAAGAAGGAGATCCCTGGTACGGCAAGACCAAGCACGGCCAGTATATGACCGAAGCCGACGCTACCAAGGCGGGGTACCACGAAGCCAAACCTTCTCCGGTGGGCAAGAAAGATGACATGAAGAAAGATGACATGAAGAAACAGTAACTGTGGCAATTTGGCATCGCGCCGGATTGTAGGCTCGTCCGACTAAGAATCTCAGGAGGATGACATGGGAAACGGGATTATCTATTCGATCGTGGTTGGCCTGATCGCAGGATGGGCGGCGGGACGCATCATGAAAGGCGGCGGATACGGCGTGATTGTCGATATCCTGCTGGGCATTGTCGGAGGCGTTGTCGGGGGATGGATCGTCGGCATGCTGGGCCTGGGAGGAGGAGGATTGCTGTGGAGCATCCTCGTCTCGATCCTGGGCGCGGTCATCCTGATCTGGATTACCCGGCTCATCAAGAAAGAAGTGTGAGTCCCGGCTCAACATACCTACTGCAAGCCGCCTGCTAATCGGGCGGCTTTTCTCTTCCCTGCTCAGCGGCGAAAATCTTGATGACTGCCGATTTTTCACAAGCGATGTTCAATAATCTGTTCAATCATCACTTATTTGCGTGACCTAGTGAGTAATCACAGTACGATTCACGCCGCTATAATGAGCCCTCGGAACAGCTGCAAGCGGTGACGATTCTGCTCGTGTAGTTCTGCCACCCCGTCCACAGCAGTGCTGCTCTGCTCTCCGGCCAACGCGCTCCTTCGTCTTAATTCGTTCCTATGGAGCAATCATGCAACGTGTACTTATTCTTATCGCAATCTTCTTTCTTAGCTTCTCAGCCGCCGCCAGCGCTTGCGACTTCTCGCAGCGTGGCAAGTCACAGATCTGCACCCTCACCGTCGGCGGCGTCTCTCGCCAGTACATGCTCTACATTCCCAGCAACCTTCCCGCTGCTCCCAGTCTCGTGATCTACCTGCACGGCGCCAACGGTGGCCTATATGAAGGTCAGAACCTGGGCTGGACCACCAAGGCCGCCAAAGTCGGATTCATCGCCGCTTATCCAGTGGCGCTGCCGAATAACTCGGGCATCACTTCATGGAATCTTTATTTCAATCATTCGTTCACGCATCCGCCCGATGACGTGGCTTTCATCCGCGCGCTGATCGGGAGTGTCGAACTGGGGCTTGCGGTGGATCATCGCAAGATTTTTGTCACGGGATATTCTCTTGGCGCATTCATGGCCAATCGCATAGGGGTCGAAGCGAGCGATCTCGTGGCCGCGATCGCACCCGTGGCCGGAGAACTCTGGCAAGAGGTTGGCGGCCCTGTCCCAAATCCCGTGGCGCCCGTCTCGGTGCTCATGATGAACGGCAGCGCCGATACGTCTGTGCCTTATTGCGGTCTGAAGACACCCTATCCCGAGGCCACTGAAGACGACACCTTTAACTACTGGCAAACCCATAACCTGTGCAAGCAGAATGCCGCGCCTCTCTGCTCCGCCGGAAAGCCGTCTGCAACGACGTCGAAGACCGCCACAGGATGCTCATCTTCGGTCGTGGTTCAGCAGTACCAACTCGTCGCTGGCATTCACAAGTGGTACACGGTGAATATGAATGTACCCGCGGGGACCTCCACACAGCCTTATAACTCCAAATTCACCACCAGCACGGGACTGACGACGGACGACATCATCTGGGATTTCTTTGCCGCCCATCCCAAGCCGTAAACCAAGTTGCGGGAAAGCCGGGGACTCGAGGCCATCTTGCATGCCTTCTTCGATGGCGCGTGTCCCCGGTGCTTTACAATCGAGGCCGTGTCAGAAACGGCTAATTCTCGCCTGGAGCGCGTGCTCGCGCAGTTGCGTCTCTACGAACATCCGCTGATGACCTTCGACGCGCAACCTAACGGAGAGGGTGTCCAAGTGCTGATCAATTTCAAGAATCCACCGGTGCCGGTGCACACCTACGCATTCGATCTTCATCCCCGCGATCTCGATCATCCACAATTTGAGTGGAGCTTCCAAAGCCAGCTTTACGATTGCCTGCACGACTATATGGTCGAGATGTTCATCCGCACGCCGCAGGATTTGAAGGACCGGCGCAGCAGAGGATTGTGAGCCTCCGGAAAAAAATCGAAGAGGAAATCCGCGAGCGCGGGCCCATTCCCTTCTCCCGCTACATGGAGATGTGCCTGTACGATCCTGAACTCGGCTACTACAGCCGCAACGCTGAGCAGTTTGGCAAAGCCGGAGACTTTTACACCTCGAGCGACGTGCATGCAGTCTTCGGACGCCTGCTCGCCCGCCAGTTCGACGAGATGTGGCGCGCGCTGGGAAGCCCGGCGTCGATCGAAGTGCTGGAACTCGGCCCCGGCCGTGGCCTGTTCGCGCAGGATGTCCTGGGCTGGTCGGAGAAGAAATTTCCGGAGTTCTTTCAAGCCCTGCACTATTCCCTCGCGGAGCGGTCACCATCCCTGCGGGAGAAACTGCAAGAAACGTTGAGACGGCATTTCGAGACGGCGAGAGCTTCACTCATTGGCGGATTAGCTGCGGAGGGACGGCGCCATGGCGGCCCCGCGCTTTACGACGCCGCGATCCCCCGCATCGTCTTCGCCAACGAATTCTTCGATGCTCTTCCGGTCGAGATCCTGAGCGATCAAGGCTCTCTCCGCATCTCCACAAAAGACGGCCGCTTCATCGAAACTTGGGTGCCACCGAACGACGAAGAGCGAGATTTCCTCGACCGCTACTCGGTTCAACCCGAGCCTGGGGAACGCATCGAAGCCCCACTCCTCGCACAACAATTCATGACGCAAATCTCCGCATCCATCTCCCGCGGCTTCTTCGTGATCATCGACTACGGCTATACCTGCGCCGAACAACTTGCGGGACGTCACCGCGGCACCGTCATGACTTACCGCCAGCACTCGGCCAGCCCCAATGCTTACGAGGCTCCCGGCGAGCAGGACATCACCGCACACGTCAACTTCACCGCACTCGCCGCAGCTGCGGAGCAAAATGGTGTGCAGGTTCACCCGCTGCTGACGCAATCTCAATTTCTCATGGGCATCGGAGAACACAATCAATTTGCCGATGCCTTCGAAGATGCGCGCCTGCCCCAAGAGCGCGCCAAGGTCGCTCTGCAACTGAAGCATCTGGTCACGCCTGCCGGTATGGGAGAGAGTTTCCATGTTCTCGTAGGAAGCAAAGGCACTGACGCTGCGAAACTGGCGGGACTGAGCTTCGGCAAGAGTCTGCTGGCCTGAATCCCGATCGGGCTGGCTGTCATCTAGCAGTTGTGAACGAATACAATATTTTTCCTCTTTCTGATTTATCTCAGCCTGCGCCGCAGACGCTGGGCACCGCCCAGCTCGATGACGCTGCGTTGCTGGATGCCTATTCGGCTGCAGTAGTGAGCGCGGCCGAGAAGGTCAGTCCCTCGGTTGTCAAGATCGATGTCACTCAATCCGCCGGCCGCAGCCGCTCGGGAGAGCCGCGCGAACGCCAGGGCGGCGGCTCGGGTTTTGTGTTTACTCCCGACGGATTAATTCTCACCAACAGCCACGTGGTGCACGACGCCAAGCGGATCGACGTCTCGCTGGCGGACGGGCGCCGCTTACCGGCTGACATCATTGGTGACGATCCGGCAACGGATTTGGCGGTCATTCGCATTGAGGCGCCCAATCTCGTAGCCGCGCAACTGGGCGATTCGCAGAAGCTGCGCGTTGGACAGCTGGCCATCGCGATCGGCAATCCTTACGGATTTCAGTACACGGTGACGGCCGGGGTGGTCAGCGCCCTGGGACGCTCGTTGCGGTCGTATTCCGGTCGTTTGATCGACGATGTGATCCAGACCGATGCTTCGCTGAATCCCGGCAATTCCGGCGGTCCCCTGGTGACGTCCGACGGTCAGGTTGTGGGAGTGAACACGGCCATGATTCAAATGGCGCAAGGCTTGTGCTTCGCCATCGGAATCAATACGGCGAAGTTTGTGGCCAGCCGCCTGCTGCGCGATGGACGCATTCGCCGCAGCTACATTGGGGTCGAGGCACAAACCGTGCCCCTGCACCGGAGGCTCGTACGTTTTTACGATCTTCCGCAAGAGAGCGGAGTGGTGGTGATGTCGGTGACCGACGGTAGCCCGGGGAAGAGGGCGGGGCTTCGAGAAGGCGATGTGATTATCGCGCTCGACGGGAAACCGGTGGCTGGCGTAGACGATTTGCATCGTTTGTTGACCGATGCGCGGGTGGGAGTGGCAAGTCCGCTGACAGTTCTTCGGCATACGGACAAGTTGGAGCTCAAAGTTCTACCAGCAGAAGTACAGAACTAAGTTCGCAATGTGGCGGGGGTGCCCCCGCCACACCTTGCTTATTTCTCATAGAGTACTTTGCGTCATTGCAAGAGTCCGCTCGCCTGTGGTAGCTTCAACAAACAGCAGAGGTTACGCTTGCACGCTACAGTTCCCGCCGGGCTGGACCGCAAGGAAACGGAAGTTTTCCAGCGGCTTGATCTGGACCGGCTCCCAAAACACATCGCCATCATCATGGACGGAAACGGCCGTTGGGCGAAGCGCAGGCATCTGCCGCGCGTCGCCGGCCACCGCGCCGGAGTCGCATCCGTGCGCTCGACGGTCGAGACCGCGGCGCGCATCGGCATTCCCGCGCTCACGCTCTATGCCTTCTCGGAAGAGAACTGGAAGAAGCGTCCCAAGAGCGAAGTGGATTTTCTGATGGGACTGCTGGCCCGCTATCTGAAGCAGGAACTGCCGACGCTGAACAAGAACAATATCCGTCTCGCCTACATCGGCCGCCAGCACGAATTGCCGGAGGCGGTGCAGAAGCGGATGGAGTGGGCGCGCAACGAGACCGCACAGAACACCGGCATGGTGCTGACGCTGGCGCTGAATTACAGCGCGCGCGCGGAGATTATCGACGCTTTCCGCTCGATCATGGACGCGGCCACGCGCAACGGCGGATTGGAGCATCTCCAGGTCGACGAGGAAGCCGTCTGCCGTCATCTCTACACCAAGAACCTGCCGGATCTGGACCTGGTAATTCGTACTAGCGGCGAAATGCGGCTAAGCAATTTCCTGCTGTGGCAGCTTGCCTATTCTGAAATCTACGTCACACCAACCTTGTGGCCGGAGTTCCGTGGAGTGCATTTGCTCGAAGGCATTGCCGAATTCCAGAAACGCGAGCGGCGTTACGGCGGCTTGCTCGAAGACAATTCCCACCACAGTTCAAAAGCAACGCGGAGCTAGGAGGCTACGCCCCTGATCAAACGCATCGCCACGGCAGTGGTCCTGATCCCCATTGTCCTGGTGCTGATTCTTCGCGCGCCGGTTCCGGTGCTGGCGGTGGTGGCGGCGGTGGTTGCCCTGCTCACCGTGAGCGAATTCCTCAAACTGACGGAATCTTATGGCGTGAAGCCCTTCTACAAAGCGACATATGTTTTTGTGTCCTTGTTTTTCGTACTGCTGGCAATCAATCCAGGAAGCGCGAAGCCGCTGCTCTCGACCGCGATCTTTGTATACACGCTCGCCTTCGCGGCCGCCATCGCGCCTTTTGTCTTTCTGACCATTGGCATGCGGCGCGATGATCTCAGCCGCTCTTATCCAGCCGCAGCGGCTTCAGTCTTCGCCTTCACCTATATCGCTTTGCCCATGGGCATGCTGGTGCAGATCCGCGAACAGTGGTCCGGAGCGTTTCTTCTGCTCTACCTTCTGCTGCTGGTTTGGGCGGGAGATATCTTCGCTTATTTTGTCGGCAAGTCGGTGGGACGTCATCTGATGTCGCCGCGGATCAGTCCCAAGAAGACGTGGGAGGGCGCTGTCGCATCTCTGATCGCAAGCCTGGTGATTGGGATGCTGCTTTACAACTACGCTCTGCCGATCTGTACTTGGCTGCTCAACCTGCATTTGATCGAACGCCGCGATGGATTTTTTGCGCTGGAAAGGCCCCCGCTATGGCCGACAATTCTGCTCTCCGCAACAATTAACATCGCTGCGCAGTTAGGAGATCTGGTGGAATCGCTGATCAAGCGCGGCGCCGGCGTCAAGGATTCCGGCACCATTCTTCCCGGCCACGGTGGCATGCTTGACCGAATTGATGCCCTGCTCTTTGCCGCTCCCGTGCTGTGGTACTATGCGGCTTGGCGCGTAATGCAGTAAAGGCACTTAACCACAAAGGACACAAAGGCCCACAAAGGATGGCATACTGGTGCATTCCTTTGTGATACTTCGTGTCCTTTGTGGTTAACGGTTCAATCTTCATGAAACGCATTGCCATCCTGGGTTCCACCGGTTCCATCGGCCGGAGCACTCTCAGCGTCGTCGAATCCTACCCCGAGCGTTTTCAGATCGTCACCCTTGCCGCTGGCCGCAACGTCGACGACGCTTTCGGGCAGGCAAAACGGTGGAAACCGCGAGTCATTTCCGTTGCCGAAGAACAAGACGCTGATCTGCTGAAGAACCGCCTCCGCGCCGGGGGCCTTTCCGAAATCGAGGTGGTTCACGGAGCCGCTGGGAATGTTCAGGTCGCCACTCATCGCGACGTAGATTTTGTGGTCAGCGCGATTGTCGGCGTGGCCGGGCTCGAAGCCACTTATGAAGCAGTTCGCGCCGGGAAAACCATCGGCCTTGCCAATAAAGAATGCATGGTCGCTGCCGGGGAGTTGATCACTGCCGAGGCGCACCGCCAGGGAAAGCCGATCCTTCCCATCGACAGCGAACACAATGCGGTTCATCAATGCTTGCGCGGCGGCGAGATGCACGAAGTGCAAAGCATCTGGCTGACAGCTTCGGGTGGTCCATTTCGGAACACGCCAAAGTCGAAATTTGCATCTATTACCGTAGAAGAGGCGTTGAATCACCCAACCTGGAAGATGGGGCGTCGCATCACCATTGATTCCGCAACCTTGATGAATAAAGGCTTCGAGGTCATTGAGGCCTGTCGTTTGTTCGACTTGCCGCCGAACCAGATCCAGGTAATCGTACACCCGCAATCCACCATTCATTCCATGGTCGAATTCGTGGATGGCAGCATACTTGCTCAGTTTTCTGTGACCGATATGCGCTTGCCGATCCTGTATGCGTTGACTTATCCCGAACGGATTCCGTCGGATATGCGCTTCCCGGTCATGAACTTACGCAACCTCGAGTTCGCCCCGCCGGACATGGAGAAATTTCCCTGTCTACGGCTGGCCTATGATTGTGCTGAGGCCGGGGGTGCGAAACCAGTTGCACTTAACGCGGCCGACGAGGTCGCGGTGGCGGGATTTTTGAACGGGCAAATCCGCTTCGATGAGATTCCCAAAGTAATCGAATCGGTGCTGGATGAAACGAAAAGCGGGAAACTCGAATCTATAATGCAAGTGCTTGAGGCGGACGTAGAAGCGCGCCGGCTGGCCAGCCAGAAAGTGCAACAGTACGGCCGAAAGTCTGCGGTCACACCGGCCTAGCGCAATTTCCTGGGGAATTACAGAAATCTATGTCGGACTTTTTTACTGCTGTTATTGCTGTTGGTGCGGTTCTGGGATTCATGATTCTGATTCATGAATTCGGACACTACGCCGCCGCCAAATTGCTTGGGGTAAGGGTCGAAGTATTCTCCATCGGCTTCGGGAAACGTCTTCTGGGATTTCGTAAAGGCGATACCGATTACAGGATCAGCGCCATTCCCCTGGGCGGCTATGTAAAGATGAGCGGCGAGAATCCGATGGATGAGCGCACGGGCGATCCCGCGGAATTCCTCTCGCATCCCCGGTGGCATCGCTTCATCATCGCCATCGCCGGCCCGGCCATGAACATTCTGCTGGCCATCGGGCTGCTGACTTTCGTCTACATGCTGCACTACGAATACCTGGCTTACATGGATCAGCCTGCGGTTCTAGGCTGGGTAGAGAAAGATTCTCCCGCGGCAAAGCTCGATCTGCAGGCCGGTGACCGCATTGTGCAGGTGGATGACGTCAGCAATCCCACGTGGGAGCAGGTAGAGCCGAAGGTCATGCTGAGTCCGAACCAGCCGCTGGACATTGTAGTGCAGCGCGGAGATCAGACTCTCGACAAAACCATCACTCCCGAAGCGATTGGGATTTCGCAGATGGGCTACGCCGGCTGGTCACCCAAACAGCCCAATACTGTGACCGATCTTGAACCCGGCATGCCAGCCGAGAAAGCCGGCATTAAGGAAGGCGACGAGATCACTGCTCTCGACGGCAAACCGGTTCCGGCCATCGGCGCCATGATTGAACAGTTGAAGGCCAGCAAAGACAGGCCGGTGGACCTTACGGTAAAGCGCGACGGTAAAGAGCTGACCTTCCACGTGCAGCCGGTTCTTGCGGATGTCGAAGGCTTGAAAGAAAAGCGCTACCGCATCGGAATTCAAAGCGCGCCTACGAAAGTCGGCAGCCTGCCGTTCGCGGAAGCGTTTCAGAAATCTCTCGAAGAGAACAAAAAGACTTCCCTGCTGATTCTGGAATTGGTGCAGAAACTCGTGCGACATAAAGTATCGCTGCGCACAGTGGAAGGTCCGATCGGCATTGGCCGCGCCGCCGGGGAAGCCGCTCAACAGAAGGGCTGGACACCGCTGCTGGCGCTCACGTCCGCTATCAGTTTGAACCTGGGCATCTTCAACTTGCTGCCCATTCCCATCCTCGACGGCGGCGTAATTATGCTGCTATTCGTCGAGACCATCATGCGGCGCGACATCAGCCTGCAGATCAAAGAACGCATCTACCAGGCCGCCTTCGTCTTCCTGGTGCTGTTTGCGGTGATGGTGATTTACAACGATCTGGTGAAAACGCTGCCGGGGCTGGCCCAGAGATTGCCGTAAGAGCTTGCTGTACTAAGGCGCGACCAGCGGATTTACCACCTCGACGCCGTCATATTTTTGCCCAGCGGCAAAATCCTCTGAATACAAAACGCTTGCTCCCGCGCTTTGTGCTGAGTGCAGGACCAGCGCATCCCAAAAGGAAATCTTGTGACGCAGTTCGAGTTCCAGTGCTTCGATCACTGACTCGGCGGTGTTCACGATTACATTCCACCGCATATAGTCGCGCAACAGTTGGCGTAACTGTTCCGCAGGAAGCGGCGGCTCCAACTTTCGCTGGAGATTGACGCACAACTCTTGGAGGACTTGTGTGCTGAGAACCCCCTGCCGGGACTGCCAGAGATTTTCGATTAGTGTTTGAGCGCGCTGATGCTTCAATCCCGTAGATGGCTGATGCGCATAAATGAGGATGTTCGTGTCGACGAAGAACCTATCGCTCATGCAATTCATCCCGAGAGCCAGGCTTCTTCCAGCGGCCGTTGATGCCCTCGCGCAGACGCGCAAGTGCACGGCGACGCGCCTGATCGTAGCCTTTCCGTTCCTCCACCAGTTCTTCCAGGCGCTCGCCCAGGAGCGCACTGATCGAGGTTCCCTGCTCGGCCGCCAGCACCCTAACCTCACGAATTAATTCAGAATCGAGTTTGAGGGTGATATTGGTCTTCATAGCACAACTCTACGTGCAGCACCATTATACGTGCTTTCTGATCCCATCGCAAGCCAACGCTTCAGGAGGTGGCAAAGACGGGTGCTGCCCTGTCCTGCAGCGCCTTTCCTGATAAAATAGAGATTCCCATGGCTAACATTCAGCGCAGAAAGACAGTTACGGTTTCGGTGGGCGGGGTGCGCGTCGGGTCCGATGCACCGATTGTGGTGCAGTCGATGACCAACACCGATACCGCCGACATCCCTTCGACCGTGAAGCAGGTCGCCGCCCTGGCCAAGGCAGGCTCGGAACTGGTTCGCGTCACCGTCAACAACGAAGAAGCGGCCGCCGCCGTGCCCCATATTGTCGAGCAACTCGACAAGCAGGGCGTTCGCGTGCCCATCATCGGCGACTTCCATTACAACGGACACCTGTTGCTGAAGAAGTATCCCGCGTGCGCGCGTGATCTCGCCAAGTACCGCATCAATCCCGGCAACGTCGGCATTGGGCGCAAGGACGACTCCAACTTCCGCACCATGATCGAAGTCGCGGTCGAAAACCAGAAGCCGGTACGCATCGGCGTGAACTGGGGGTCGCTCGACCAGGCCCTGCTCACGAAAATGATGGACGAGAATTCGCGCCTTGCCGAACCGAAAGATGCCCGCGAAGTGACCATGGAAGCGATGGTGGTCAGCGCGCTGAACTCCGCCGAACTCGCGGAGAAGTGCGGACTGCGTGCCGACCAGATCATCCTCAGCGCCAAAGTGAGCGGGGTGCAGGATCTGATCGACGTTTATCGCGCGCTGGCATCGCGCTGCAATTATCCTTTGCACCTGGGACTCACCGAAGCCGGCATGGGCGCAAAGGGCATTGTGGCTTCAAGCGCGGCGCTCGGCGTGGTTCTGCAGGAAGGCATCGGAGACACGATTCGTGTCTCGCTCACTCCCGCCCCCGGAGGCGATCGCACCGAGGAAGTACGCGTCGGACAGCAGATTCTGCAGTCGCTCGGTATTCGCAGCTTCACCCCGCAAGTCACCGCGTGCCCCGGCTGCGGACGCACCACCAGCACTTTCTTCCAGGAAATGGCCGAACAGATTCAGACCTACCTGCGGGACCAGATGCCGATCTGGAAAGGCCGTCTCGTCGGTGTCGAAGAGATGAAGGTCGCGGTCATGGGTTGCGTAGTCAACGGCCCTGGCGAATCGAAGCACGCCAGCCTGGGCATTTCCCTGCCCGGAACATTCGAAGAACCCAAAGCCCCGGTCTACGTCGATGGGCGCCTCTTCACCACGCTCAAGGGCGATAAGATCGTCGCCGAGTTTATCCAGATTCTCGACGAGTACGTTGAGTCGCACTATGCGGCGAGAGAAGAAGTCGCCGCGAAGGCGTAAAGAGCTTTCAGCACTCAGCATTCAGCCAGTCACGCTTGCTGCCATAGGTGCGTCCGCTCCCAGAGACCTCTCTCCTACTTCTGCGGCGCCACTCCCATCTGCGCAAACGTAATCATGTGCCCGCCGGGGTCTTTGTAGCCGATCTCTTTCGATCCATAGAAGGTCGTGCGCACGGGCATGACCACCTCCACGCCCTTCATCGCCGCCATCGTATCGTCGAGGCTAGCGACTTCGACATAGAGAAACGACGGACCACGCTTAGCTAGCAGCGGGTTCGATGGCACATCTTTCTCGACGCTGGCATAGCTCTGATACATCAACTCGACGTCTCCCTTTTGCAGGATTACGAAGCCGATCTTGTTGCCTTCGGGAACTTCGATGGTCTTCGCGAAGCCCACTCGCTCCCAGAATTTCACGCAGGGTTCGACTTCTTCGACCAGCAGGACGGGCGTCAGTTTGTTCACACTCATGGCAGCCACCTTTTCCTGTGCATTCCCGGCTCCGCAGAGCGCGAGAAACACCAGCATCAAAGTTGTCACTCGCATGGTCATTTCCTCCTTGCGAATCGATACTAGTCTTATTTAGACTAGTATCGATTGTCAAGGAGAAATCCGTATGCCCAAGAAGAAAGCTTCTCCGGGGATTTGACCACGCCAGACCTGGTTCTGCTCAGTCTGTTGGCAGAACGTCCCATGCACGGCTACGAGGCTAACCAGGAATTGCAGCGCCGCCAGGTAGAGGACTGGGCCGGCATTTCTCGTCCGCAGGTTTACTACTCGCTCGACAAGTTAGCCCGGCTGGGACTAGCGCATTCGACAGAGAGTGACGAGCCGCAGGCCGGTCCAGAACGAAACGTGTTTGCGACCACGCCAAAGGACGCGCCGCCCTTGGCCGATGCGCTGGAGCGCGAAGACTGGACGTCGCAGCGCGAGCGCCCTCCCTTCCTCACCTGGATCGCCCTTTCGTGGCAAGCGAGGCCCGGCGTATTTGAAGAACAGATAAAGAGAAGAACAGAATTTCTGGAGAAGGAGCTCGCCCACGAAGAGGAAACGTTACGGGCAATCAAGAAAGAAGTCGGACACCGTTTTCACGAAGCCGTCTGGATGGTCAGCCTGATCATCGATCAATTCCGCGCGGAATTGCGCTGGTTGCGTAAGCTGCAGCGCGAACTCAGTCATCGCGCGCCTGCGAAACAGAGGTAGCGCAGGCGTCCCGCCGGCCACTCCGCTACGCCGCCAGCTTCATCAGCGCAATCGCAGCCCCCAGCCACAACGCAAACCCCGTCAAATTCAGCGCAATGCGCCATCCCAGACTGTCGATAATGAAATTGTATTTCGCGTCCATAAGCCACCTCTTGCCTTCTGCTGGATTAGACGTCCCAGACCCGCCGTTGTGAGCGGCACCGGAACCAGTTATAGATACGAGAGGAGAGGGACGAAAGTTCCCTGCCAGATCAGGCCAGCAACGGCAATTGAGGGGCATTTCCGGGCAGCGGATCTGCAATGCTTTTCAACTCAGGGTAGTGACTCAACAGGGTTTCAGGAGCTTTGACTCTTTGCCCTGTGAGCATGTGTTTCAACTGCAGGCCATTGACTCCCGCTTTGGACTCAAAGTGGTTGTTGGTTACCACGTAGGTCACCTCCGCCTGGTGTGCAATGCGTTCGATTTTGTCTTTCCACCCCGCGAGTTCGCTCTCGCTGTAGAGATAGTTATAGCGATCGTCGCGATTGTCGCCTTCGAACCACTGATCGTAATTGCGCCCATGCAGGCGCACATACGCCGACGGGCGACGTTACATGCTCCGTGGGTTCAAGCGACCGGCCAATCACTGGCTGATCGACATTACAGAAGGCAACATTTTTCTGCGCAAACGCCGCCAGCGTCTGAGGATTGTCCCAACTCGAATGCCGCACCTCGACCACGCGCGGATACTCGATGAATTGCCGTAGCAGCGTCTCCAGATACTCGCGATTCAGACTGGTGTTCTTGAACGAAAACGGAAACTGAATCAGCAGCGCGCCCAACTTCCCTTCCGAGGCCAGCGCCTCCAGTCCCTCGCGCGCCAACCGCTCGTCGTCATCATTCGGGCGAATCGTAGCCGCCGATGTTGGCCCGACCACCATGGCGGGAGAGTGCGTAAACGAGCGGTGCAGCTTGGCGGTAAAGACGAACTGAGGATTTACCGCCATCGCTTTGCGAACCCACAGCTTCGCGAGTTCCGGCTTGATGTGTCCGTAAAACGAAGTGTTGATCTCGACCACATCGAAGCAGCGCGCCAGGTATTCCAGCGGATGCTCCTTGCGATGCGACATGCCCGGCGGATAGAAAACTCCTTCCCAGTCTTTGTAAGACCAGCCCGCCGTCCCCACGCGGATTTTTGCCCCCGATTCCATGAAAAGCCTTGCTGGATCGAGGGTAGCACAGGGCATAAGTTTCAAGCTTTCAGAGGTTTCAAGCTTTCACGATCGGAAAATCCGGAGATGGATTGCGGGCCCGATTTTCACTTTGCCCCCCTGGAACTTTAACGCTGCAAGCTCCTTTCTTTCCTTATGGTAACTCTCACCGCGTGATGCCCATCACAGCGCATTGTGACCCCCAGCACAGCCTGGTGGTCGGCCTCCGCGCTACCCTTCAACCACAGACTTGGGGAAACTTTGCCATGCCAGAAAAAAGGAAGAGAGAAAAAGTCGTCGCCGAAATCACGCTCGCCCACCTCACCCAAATCGCCCAGGCAACCGGGCGCGCGCTGACCCAGGAAGAGGCTGTCGATTTCCTCAATCAAAACGGACACGCTTACGCCATGTGGACGAAGATGATGCAGGCAGGCGAGGAATACATCAAAACGGCGCTGCAGGATCTGGCTCCGGTTGCGGTGACGCGCCCGGCCCATCGCAGGCTAGCGGTCTAGTAGAACAACAACACCATCCAATAAGCGCCGTTGGGATAGCCGCGGGTGCGCGCGTAGCACGAGCCAACGGAATACGCCCGCATCTCGCGATCCGCAACCGCTCTTCCCGCGCTCGGCGGCAGGGTCTCTGGTTGCATGGTGGTGTAGCGGATCACGTAGGAAGCCCGGGGCGCGGGCGCATTGAGCGATTCCGCATTCGCCATGGCGCACGCCGCCGATTGCGCTCCGCTCGCATCGAGCCTTTGCATCAGCGACAAGCCAGTTTGTCCGCGCAAACGATTCACGCCTTCCGCCGCAATGTCGGCGGAGGCCTGCGCCGAATACGCAGCCAGCCCGTGTCCGAAATCCTGTGTGACATAAAGCGTTTCACCGACCCGCAGCACGCCAATGCCAACCACGTTATAGCCGGTATTCAACAGGTTTTCGCGATGGGGGAGGGAGGCCATCAACACAGCTTGCACCCGTTCGACCGTGGCTGCGTACGCCACGTTTTCCCCCGCTCGATCCAGGTGCAAGTTTGTATTGATGGCCAACCGGTCGGTGAGGGAGGGCTCGCCGGCAAATTGGTGGGATAGCTGTTGTTGGCTGGCCATCGCCTGCGCGTGCTCGAGCGCCGCCTGTGTCAGTCCCGCATCTTCCTGCAGCGGGGCGACTCCGGCCTGCTGCCGCGCCTGGTTCGCCAAACCCAGAAGCTGCTGCTCCGCATCGCGATCTTCCTCAGCCGCGACAGTCACCGGCGATGCCAGGGAAAGCGACGCGCTCTTAACGCGGGGAGATGGTGCTTGGGTACCCTTGGCCGGTGCATTACCGCTGGCCAGAGTGAGCGCGACGATAGCGATGAGGGCCTTGACCATAAAGAACACGGAATCTTTATCGCCACACAAAAGCGAAACTTCCGCTTTGCTTCCCTCACGCTAGACTCTAGAATTCAACTCAACCACTTACTATGGGTACATTCCTCTTGGTCGTACTAGTCGGGCTCAACCTGATACTTCTGGGTCTTGGGGTGCTGACTTTTTGGCACTTTAAAAAACTCCCGCAAGCCACTGAAATAACAGACCTTGCGAGTCAGTACACGAAGGTGCATGAGTCGCTCTCGCAGAGGTTCACCGCCGCCACCGCCGATATGGCCATGCGGCTTGAGCAAACGAAGGGAGACTTACGGCAAGAAGTAACCGACCGGCTCAGCGACGGCTTCACCAGGATTGGGGCATCGGTCGAAAATCAGCTCACCAGCGGACGAAGGGAGCAGGCGCAGGACATGCGCGAAGCCCGCACCGAATTGACCTCCTCGCTGGCCCTGACCACCTTGCAGCTCAAGAATGAGTTCGACGGGCTGAACCTGAAAACCGCCCAGAATCTGGAATCGATCCGCCAGCAGGTGGACCAGAAGCTTCTCGCTATCAGCGATCAGGTGCAGCAGAAGCTCGACCAGAACATTAAGGAAGGATTCGCGCAGTTCGAGAAAGTCCAGCAACACTTGAAAGCCGCCGAAGAGCAGTTGCGCGAAGTAGGAGCCCTCGGACACTCCATCAACGACCTGAATAATTTGCTCAAGCTGCCGCATTTGCGCGGCAAATTTGGCGAAGCAAGCCTCGAACGTTTGTTGGCAGATTTCCTGCCCGCGCACATGTTCGAGATCCAGGCCCAGTTGCCCGAAGGGGGAGGGCGCGCGGACGCGCTCATCCAATTCCCCGACCGGCGCTTGCCCATCGACGCCAAGTTTCCCCGCGAACAGGTGCTCGCGCTCTTTGAAAGCAACGATCAAGCCGAGATCACCGCGGCCCGCACCGAGTTTGTGCGCGTGATGAAGGCGGAGGGCAAACGCATCAAGGCCTACATCCAGCCGGAGAACGGGACTACCGACATCGCGCTGATGTATCTGCCCAGCGAGACGCTCTACATGGAAGCCGTGCGCAACCGCGAACTCGCCGACTGGCTGAACGAGCAACACGTGTTCCCGGTTTCTCCCAACACGCTGTTGATGACGCTGCAGACCATCGCGTTGGTCCACAAGTGGTATGAAGTCGCGAGCCGCTTTGAGAAGAGCCGTCTCGAACTCGCCAAAGCACAAAAGTCATTCGATTACTTCCAGAACAATTTCGAAAACGTCGGTAAGAGTCTGAGCAAAGCGCAGGAAGCCTTCGACAAGGCCTCAACCCACCTGAAAAACTATCGTGGAAAAGTCACAGCTCTCAGCGGCCAGGAGCAGCTGGAGTTAGATGCGAAGAATGACGACGAAGCCCCACCGCCGTTGTTCGACAAAGCTACGGCATAAACTTCCTTATTTCCTGGGATTCTCCGTGAACCGTTCCTCGACTCGTGCGGCGATTTGCTGGTACTCAGAATTGTCTTGCAGCACTCTAAGCGCAGGATCACGACTCATGCCGAGCACGCCCGTCTCTCGCTTATCGTAGGCAGTGTGCAAATACTGCAACGCGTCTTCCTCCTTGCCCAGCAACGCATAGTTCACCGCGACATCATAAGCAGGGCCCGATCCTTGATCGGAGAATTGTTTCTGTACGCGCAGCATGCCTTCTCGCATCCCCACTACGCCGCCGGTCGCAAATCCCTGCTCGGCAGCATCGGCGGCGGCCAATCCTTCGGGATCGTGACGCAGTTCCGCAGCCCGCTTTGATTCCTCAAAGAAGTTCGCATAGTCCTTGCGATCCTGATAGAGGACAGCTAAATACGCGTGAGTGGTGGCCAAACTGGGATCGGTCAACTCCAACTGCTTCAGTAGCGTGAAAGCCTCGTCCTTTCGACCGTCATAAAAGAGGATCAAGCCTTTGTCTGCCTGAATGGTAGTGGACGACGGATCGAGCGTTCGAGCCTGCTCAATTTCCTTCAGCGATTCCGGGATACGGCCCGAAGTCAGCAGGAAGGTCGCATACCAGTGATGCCCCTGCACGAAGTTCGGATCCAACTGCAGTGCTCGCTTATATTCGCGCTCCGCCGTTACCGGGTCCCATTTCCAGTAAAACGTCGAAAACGCGAGAGAATTGTGAGCTCCCGCGGAGGTGTCGTCGAGTTCGACCGCCTTCTGCGCCGCTGCCAGCGCGCGCGGATAGGCCTCCTCCGGCGGCATCACGCTGAATTCGCGCAGCAAGTTATAGCAATCCGCGAGGCCAACGTACGCTTGAGCATACCCGGGATCTTTGACAATCGACTGGGTAAAGTAGTCGACAGCCTGGTTCAGATCTCCTGGAGTGCGTTTGCTCCAGTGATATTCGCCTTTAAGGTAGAGTTCCTGTGCTTCGGCGTTCGGTGCGTGTGGAGCAGCCAGCGCGCTCCTGTAGCGGCTCTCGCGATGCCCGAGTGAGAATGCGATCAAAACCGCCAGCACCGCCAAAGGAGCGAGCCAGGCGGCAACTCTGATTCCCGGCACCGTTGAGGTTTGAAGCGGCTCCTGCTTCAGCACCTCGGCCGCTGCCGTGGGCATAGCCGGCGACCTATCGACCGCGGTGATGCCACTTTCAGGAGAACCTGCCGGTAGGGCTTCGGCGTCGCCGGCCAGCAGTTCGGCCTCGCGTCCTTTAAGCCACTCTTTCAGCTCGTCCGTGTAAGCGAAGACCATGCTTCGGCCCACACCGGGAACTCGGTGGACCGGGAGTCCACGCTCTTTTTCCCAGCGGCGCACCGTACGCTCGTCGCGGCCGAAGAAGCCGGCGATCTCTTTCCATGAATCGAGGCGCGGGTTAGACACACGCAGTGCGGAGGAATCGCCCATCCTGTAATGCCCACTAATGTCCGTTGATGTCCGTTGCCGGGGAGGGCGACTCCCCGCATTATACGCGGAGGATGGCGCGGTCGAATTCCCCCTATTTGACACGCCTCGCTTTGTCCGGCTCAAGTCCCCTCCCCGCGAGTGGGATGCCGGACAACAGAACCGATATCCGCTGTTCAGTAAGCAAAATTTTTCACACCCGAATCCCAGGAGGATTTCGATGTTGACGCACCGCCGCCTTACTTCCGTACTGACCCACCTCGTTTGGACCTTGTTCCTTACTCTCGGACTGGTTTTGGTCTCATCCGCAGCTCGGGCCCAGACTTTCACCCTGATCGACAACTTTCTGTTGGGCGGCCCGGGCCCACAGTGGCCAGGAGGGGTTCTTTCGCAGGGACGCGATGGCCAACTCTACGGCTGGTCCTACGCTGGCGGCGCCAATAACACCGGTTCGATCTGGAAGACAGATCTCTCGGGAGTAGTGACGGTCATCTCCAGCTTTGCCCTCGGCACCGGCAACGATTGCCAGAGCACCCTGACTCTGGGTACCGACGGCAACTTCTACGGCACGGGTACGACCAACTGCTCCGGCGCCGGCTATGTATTCAAGATGACTTCCAGTGGAACCATCACGGTGCTACATACCTTTACTGGAACTCCCGACGGATCGGGACCCGGAGAATTGGTTCAATACACCGATGGAAATTTCTACGGAATCACTACCTCCGGCGGTGCGAATAACGCTGGCTCCATCTTCAAGATCACCCCGGCCGGCGTCTTGACCACAATCTACTCATTCAGTGGCCTCAACAATTTCTCTACGCCGACGTGGGGTTTGACAGTTGGCAACGACGGGAACTTTTACGGTACGCAGAATGGATCCGATGGCAAGGGAAGCGTTTTCAAGATCACTCCGGCGGGCAAATTGACCGTCCTTCACACCTTCACCGACAATCCCGACGGCGCGGCCCCGAACGCCGGTGTCACCTTGGGCAAAGACGGAAACTTCTACGGTGTAACCCAATACGGTGGCACCAGCTATGACGGAAAAGTGGACCAAGGAACGTTCTTCAAGATTACTCCCGCCGGCACCGTCACAATCCTCCACGACTTCAGCACAGTCACCGACTACGCCGCCTACCCGGCAACCCCCGTCGTTCAGGCGACGGACGGCAACTTCTACGGCATCATCAACGGTTGCGCGGAATTTGGCTGCGGCGGCGCTCAAGACCTCTATAAGATAACGCCTAGCGGCACTCTTAGCATTATTGAAGAGTTCACCGTCTCGAATGGCATCGGCAGCTACTGGCCCCTGACTCAGGATACGAACGGAACTCTTTACGGCATCACCCAGCAGGGCGGTACCATGAACGGAGGCATTTTCTTCAGCTTGAACATCGGCGCGGCGCAGTATATTCAGTTGGAATCAAACTCCGGGCGGGAAACCACCAAAGTTGGCATTCTCGGACAGGGCTTCAGCGCTTCATCGGTCGTGAAGTTCGGCGGCGTGCAGGCCACTTCGATTCAGCGCAGCGGCGCGACTTTCATCTCCGCGACCGTTCCAGCCGGAGCGCTAACCGCCGCTGTAACCGTTACCACCGGCGCCACCACGCTCACCAGTCCGCAGATCTTCAAAGTGATTCCTACGTTTCCCAGCTTTAGTCCAACCAGCGGAGCAGTGGGAATCCCGGTGGTGTTGACTGGAACCGGACTGATGCAAACCACCAAAGTGACATTCGCCGGCACGGTGGCGACGTTCACCGTCAACTCGGATACCCAGGTCACTGCGACCGTACCGACCGGTGCGGTCACGGGAAAGATTGCGGTCACTACCAAAGGGGGAACGGTTGCCAGCAAGACTAACTTCACGGTGAATTAGCACTCAACGAGCCCCGCCCTCATCGCTGCGTACTTGCAGCCACAGGACGGGGCTCTTAGGCCAGAATGCGGATCTCAGAGATTGGCACCCGACTTTACTTTCCCCTTCACCCGCGTGTCCATCGCGATCCAGTTCACCTCCCAGGTCTTGCCTCCATCGTCAGAAAAAGCCTGCTCGAAGTGACATGAATTGAGAGTGATATCCGAGATCACGAAGCGCACCAGGATGGCCCGCCCGTTCAGCGTTTCCTGATCGTAGAATTCGCCTCTGCCATTCTTAAACTCACCAATCGTCGGTACAGCAATAGTTCCGCTGGCGCTGTTGGCGAAATTCAGACTCCACTGGTGCGAGTCGGGATTGTAGAGGCGAAGGTTGAGACCTTCGAAGTGTCCGGCGGGGCCATCCGCCACCAACTCCACCAAATTGGCCTTGCCATCCCAAACCTTTCTCACCACCGTGATCCCGTTATATTCCACCCACTGATTCGACCCCGTCAGAGGATGCAGTCGCCGCGATAGGTGTGTGTGCCACGTACCGATTTCGAAGTCGAAGTCGTGCGAGCCATCTCGCCCTGCACTTTGTTCTGGGAATGCCAGCCCGGTCCGCAGAAGTAGCAGTAGACACAGCAGAAGACCAGTCGATGACTTTCGCCGCGCAATCATCTCCGCAGCGTAACCCCTCGCACCCGGGACAACAACAGCCACTTCGCCGCGAAGACCGAGAGCCACTCGCAGGTACAAAGGGCGTAAGCCGAAAGTCTCTCTTGACAACTTCCGTTTTGCTAGAACGCCCTCATACTCACGCCGCCATCCAAACTCCACGGACTTTAACCGTTTTGTTCAACGAACATATCCGATCGGATAGCTTTTCGCTCCTCCGCGCCCCTCCGGTTAGTCGAGGCCGATAAGCTCGCGAAGCTCGATATCGGCCGTGAAATCAATACCCTCGCCCCTTCGGAGCGCCGGTCGCGGATCTGTCGTGACCTGCATGGTGCGTTAGTTGCAGTATGAGCAGGCGTGATTCGAAACTGAGTTAAGTCGGCTCACTGGCATCAAGGGGTGCCGAAACGACGAGACGCGGGAGAGAAGCGATGTGTGGACAGATTAATTCGGTAACGACGGAAAGATCGCTCTGCGATGCATTAAAGCCTCACCCGCCTCGCACCAGCTGCTGTATTCGCGTGCCGAGCCCCATCATTCATGACCCTGATCCGGCGATTTATGACCAACGGCTGGTCTTTGAAACCGGGAGCGCTCCAACCTTCAACAGTCCTGACCTCAACACGGTGGACATCTGGCCAGTGCGACCGATCGATAATCTGACCGCGACGGTCCGAAATCTCTCGCCTGATGCGTCGGCAAATCAGACGCGGGTGGACTTGAGTTGGAGCGCCTGGGGTGTCGGCATGCCGCGGCAAGCAATAGCGTCGAGCTTTGTGGATCTAGCGCGGGCGGGTTTTGCCGGTGGTGAGCAAACGCTCTCCTGGCCCTTGCCTCCCGCGCTCAAGGCCGCCGGCCTGTATGGCATCTTCGTCGACTTGCTACATCCCTACGATCGCGACACCAACAACAACCAGGGAGAACAAACGGTGGACGGTTTTCAAACCAGCACCGGGCGTTCGAAGACATTCGTCGTCCCAGTTCGAAATCCCAACAGCTCGGTGCAGACCATCACTTTGACGTCAGGTCCCGGACCGATTGTGTCCTGGGTCACGATCGTGCCATCGGTCCTCACCCTGGGAGCGGGCGCGCAGCAAAACGTTATGGTTGCGATTAACGTACCCGCCGCCATTCCGCCATCGCCTCCGGGCACTCTCATCAGTGCCAGCGTAGACGTGCTCGCAACTATCGGCGGCTCGTATCTGGGAGGCGTCACGTTCGTCATCTTGATCGACGCATAGGATCGAATATGAATTTCAAACTTTGCTTACGCTTAGGCATGGCGGCTGGGGGCTCCGTGGGACTGTTCATGGGACTGCTTCACGGCTTCGTCTGTTGCAGCCCTCCGGTACCGCCAACCTTCGGGCAGTTGGCTGGTGATGGTCTCATTACAGCTCTGGTCGGAGTGCTTTTTGCCGCGACGATCGCTTGCCTCGTCAATCACCTGATCGTCCATTCGGTTTTTACGCTGGCGTTTGTCATTGGCATTCTCGCGGGAGTGCTGTTGGGACCGCTGGCTTACCATCTGCCCCATCCCGCACTGGCGCTGTTTCTTTGCGCGATCCTCGGAGCGCTGCTGGGATGGATCGTCTGCCGCCTGTTCTGTGGCAGAGCCCGAGGATGGAAGCTTGAGGTATCCCGATGAGCACTCCTCCGATTTGCGGCGCACAGCAGCCCAGCCCCATATCCGGTCCTTTCGACTGGGCGCCTTTTGTTGCGGCGGGAACGGCAGCCACTCTGACGGGCCTTGCCTACGCCATCGGCAAGGCTCTCATCCCTGCTCTTTACGGGCCTATCGTATTCACGGCGGGAGCTGCAGGCGCAGGGGCGATCCTCGCACTGGTTCTTTACTACGCCTTCAAACCGGATGGCTGCATCCGCTCCACTCCGAAAGGCGAGCCCATCTGTTTCTCGGGAATCGTGGAGGACACCGCTGATATGAGTTCCACCGCGGTCGCCATCCTGGCTCCTTTTGCTATGGGCCCGTCGGGATTGTTCGATGTCGTCGTGAAGTCGGTCTATTGGCATTACGTGACGCAGAACTCCTTCTGGGTTTATTGCGACTCCGTTGGAGCCGCCATGCTGCCGTGCCTGATCAAGAGCAAGACGGCTTGCGGAGCCAAGATCGGATCGCTGGTGGGTGTGATGGCGGGCGCAGTGGGCGGCGCGGTTCTAGGCTACCTCGCAGGTGCAGCTTTGGCAGGAGCGCTGGGATGCGCGGCCCTGGGACCATTTCTGTTCTTGTTGTGCCTGCTGGTGGTACTGATCGTCGCTGCAATCGTGGGCGCAGCCGTCGCCTACGGGGGCGCCGTGGTTGGCGGGTGGATTGGCGAAGCCATCGCTTCAGCCGGGTCCGACCCAGTTGGCGATGAATGGAAAGGACTGGAGGCCGGGACGATCGTAACCGTAAAGGGCAATTGGGTCACGGATCCTGACATCGGCAACAATGAACTGCTGTATACCACCGACATTAACCGGACGGGACAGTTCGCAGGGCCTCCCAGCTACACCACGGCCGATGCCGATATGACTGCGGCGGACGATTGTCCGATTGCGCCTCCGCCGATCCAGTAATTCGATGCCTTTCCGATGAGGAGGAATGCGATGGCAATTGTTGTGACCTCGAAGGATGATCTTTGGTTGCTGTTGAAGCGAGAAGGAATTCTTCATCCCTTTCGCAAACCGCAACCGCTGATCCGTATCCCCGCACTGTCGAAACGCGAGGCTGAAGCCTGGGAGCGCCGGCTGGAAAACCTCCGCCAACAATGCGGATGCCAATCTGGGGCCTTCGCCCTGGCAGCCTTTGCCGTTCTCTTTGTGGGTTACTCGTTGGCAAATGATGTTGCCACCGCGAGCCTGTTGCAACTTTCGGACTTCGCAAGGCAAGGCGCCATCCTGGTTGCCGGGTTGGTCGTGAGCGCATTGCTCGGAAAGTTCATCGGCCTATGGTTGGCATCGTTCCGGTTTCGGCGCACTTGCCTCGAACTCCACCAGCGTTTACATACCAAGGCGATGATCATGCCAACTCCAATCCATTCGTGCTGCGCGCGAAGTCAGGCTCGACTGTAACCATGTCTTGTCTCGCAATTTGACTCGCATGGTTCTTCGGCCTACCATCTCTCTCCAAGCGCTGCCCCGCCGGATAGGAAGTCCCTCGTCATGGAGAAGGCTCGCGATTCCATGATCGGAAGCACCATCTCTCACTACCGCGTGCTCAGGAAACTGGGTGGCGGCGGCATGGGTGTGGTGTATGAAGCGGAAGACACCAAGCTCAGCCGCCATGTGGCGCTGAAGTTTCTCTCTGATCATCTGGCCGACAACCCGCAAGCGCTTGAACGCTTCCGCCGCGAGGCGCGCGCCGCATCGGCGCTCAATCATCCCAACATCTGCACCATCTACGAGATCAATGACAGCGGGTCGCGGACCTTCATCGCGATGGAGTTGCTCGAAGGCCAGCTGCTTAAGGATCTGATTGCCGATCAACCGCTACCCTCGAAGAGATTGGTTGAATTAGCACTCGATATCACCGAGGCGCTCGAAGCCGCACACAGCGAAGGATTGCTGCACCGCGATCTGAAACCCGCCAACATCTTTGTCACCAGCCGTTACGGCCGGGCCAAGATTCTCGACTTCGGCCTGGCAAAGACCACGGTCGGGCCTGCCAGCGAACTCTCCAACGGTTTGACCAGTTCGCGCGATCTCACCAGCACCGGCGCGACCGTGGGGACGGTGAATTACATGTCGCCCGAACAGGTGCGGGGCGATGCTCTCGATGCCGCCAGCGATCTGTTCTCTCTGGGCGCGGTGCTCTATGAGATGGCAACAGGCCGTCCCGCGTTTCCAGGACGCACCTGGGGATTGGTTCTGGATGCAGTGCTCAATCGCAAGCCTGTCTCAGCGCGCGGACTGAATCCCAACATTCCTAAGCGCCTCGAGCAGATTATTCACCGACTGCTCGAGAAAGATCCTTCCCGACGCTACGCCTCGGCGCACGCTCTAACTGGCGATCTGCAGGCGCTACGCCAGGAACTGGATTCGGGCTCCTCGCCGCGGGTGAAGCCTGAGCCAGTACAGCGGCGGGATCCAAAACCTGCATCGTCAATCGCCGTCCTTCCCTTCCAGAATGCGACCAAAGACGCAAATAACGAATACCTCAGCGATGGGATCACAGAAGCAATTATCGACACGCTCTCTCGCCTGCAGCACCTGCGGGTAATGGCGCGCAGCACCGTGTTCCGGCTCAAGGGCCCCGAGGTCGATCCGATTGCGGCGGGGTGCAATCTGGGAGTGACCGCGGTTTTGACGGGACGTGTCTCGCAGGTTGGAGATCGCATCGTCGTTCGCGCGGAGCTGGTCGATGTTGCCAAGGGCTGGCAGCTTTGGGGCGAGCAATACAGCCGCGAGATGCGCAACCTCTTCGAGGTGCAGGAAGAAATTGCCAGCGAGATCTCTTCGAAGCTGCAATTGAAACTCTCGACCGATGAGAAGAAGCGCATTCGCAAACGCCAGACCGACGATCCCTCGGCTTACAAGTTGTATCTCAAGGGACGATATTGCTGGCACAAGCGCGGCGAAGATCAAGTGCGAGCGGCAATCACGCACTTTCAGGAAGCGATTCGAATTGATCCAGCCTACGCGCGGGCCTATGCCGGACTGGCCGATTGCTACGCAACCCTTTCGTTTGTGCTGAGCGGAAATCCTCGCGAGAACATGCCCAAGGCACGCGCGGCAGCCGATCGCGCTCTCGAGATCGACCCATCGCTGGCCGAAGCGCATGCTTCGCGAGCCATGGTCACGTATCGCTACGAATGGAAGTTCCCTGAAGCGGAGCGAGAATTCCGCGCGGCGATCGAATTGAGTCCGGGCTACGCGGCGGCGCACCAGTGGCATGGCGAGTGTCTCACAGCGATGGAACGTTTCGACGAATCGCTGGCGGAGTTGCAACGCACGCTGGAACTCGACCCGCTGTCCCCGATCAGCAACGCCGTGCTGGCGGGCATGCACTTCTTTGCGCGGCACTACGATCTGGCGACCGAGCAGTCGGCCAAGTCGCTGGATCTGGATTCGAGTTTCTGGCCTGCGCTGCTTTTTCGCGGTATGGCCTACGAGCAGCAAGAAGACTACGCGCGCGCCGAAGAATCGCTCACCGCAGGCATGGAGAGCTCGCGGCGAAGCTCGATGATGCTGGCGGCCATGGGACACGTGTACGCTAGCGCCGGAAAGAAACAAGCCGCGGAGACTCTTCTCGGAGAACTCTGCTCACCGCCGCCCGGACGCTATGTGGCGCCGGTGTATCCCGCGCTGGTCGCAGCCGGACTGGGCAATCCGACGCTAGCGCTGGACGAACTCGAACGCGCCGTCAAAGAACGCTCGGGATGGTTGGTGTTCCTGAGAGTTGATCCGCGATTTGACGTACTGCGAAATGAAGCGCGTTTCGAGCAGATCTTGAATCGCATGACGGATAATACGACGCGTGAGTCATCGGGATCGGCGCAGAGACGGGCGGGGTAGACACTCTTCCATTGAAGGTCTCGAAATCCCGCTTTGCAGAGAACGCAAAGATGGGGGGCCATGGATCGCTTCAATTTACTTCCTTTGTTTCTGAACCCATGTCGCGATTTTTTCCAGCGCCACTGGTGACATGGTCTCTTCAATCTGCCCGTATTCGTTGGGCGATCCCGTCTTGGCGGTTTGAAACAGATGATTCAATCCAGCTAGTTCGTCGACTTCAAAGTTCTTGTTGCCCGCGGCCTCGAGCGCTTTGCGGATGGCGGGTAGATTCAGCTTGGGCGGAACCTGCAGATCTTTCTCTCCACTGATGGCGAGCACGGGACAGGTCACTCTGCTCAGCGCGTTCGCGGGATCGTATTCGATGAAGTAACGCATCCATGCAGAACTTAAAAACGTTACCTGCGTGGTGAGTTGCGGCTCCGGAACTATGCCCGCGAGTCTTTGACGCAATTGTTTCTCAAGCACAGCGCTGTCTTTTTCGCGCTTCACCAGCGCGAGCAATTCGCCTTCTTCCGCGCCATCTTTCTCGGCTTGCTCATGGCTGACGCCGCTGGCTTCTTCGATCAGTTTTTTCTGGGCGATGAGGATCTGATCTCCGGGTACGCCGGTCCCGGCCATCATCACAATGAAGGCAACGTCATGATTCATGGCGGCCACCATGGGGGCGATCACTCCGCCTTCGCTGTGGCCGATCAGTCCAATTTTTTGGGCATCGACCTCGGGACGCGTTCTCAGAAAGGCAAGCGCCGCTTCGGCATCGCTCGCGAAGTCGAGTGTGGTGGCCGTCGAGAACACTCCGGTTGATTTGCCGAATCCGCGATCGTCAGAGCGCAAAACAACGATGCCTTTGCGCGTGAGGTAGTCGGAGAGAACCAGAAAAGGCTTGTGTCCCATGAGACTCTCGTCCCGATCCTGCGGGCCGGAGCCGGTGATGAGGAACACCGCGGGGAATGGCCCTTTGCCGTGGGGAATGGTCAGCGTGGCCGCGAACTTCACGCCCGCGGGCTTGTTCTCGTAGCTGACCTCTTCTTCGCGATAAGGATAGGGCTTGGTGGGATTCTGCGGGCGTCGAAGCTCAAGTTCCCTGGGATCTTTCAGTCGCCTGAGCATTAGAGGAAGCGTATGGCCTGCCTGCGTCCACGTGCCATCGATCGACGACAGCGCGGGATCCAGTCTTCCTTCGTAGACTCCAGCGAGTTGCTTCATTTCCAACTTGAGGAACGAACCGTTGCGCGTGACCGCAGTAACGGGTATTCCCTTCGCATTCTGGTCGGGGCTGTCGGCGGTGGCCATCAGCCCGTCCTCGGTGTTGGTGATGTGAAAGACCATGCGCAGCTGCATCAGTCCGGTGTTGAGAATGCCCCACCAGTCACCATCGATGTCAGAAGGCTTGGCGAGTTTATGCTCGGTCTTGATGGGGACGGCCAGACGCCGGAAGGTGAGGGGCAGCGATTGCAGTTGTGTCCATGTGCCTTCAATGGCGGTGCCCTCGGCATTGAATTTCCCTTGATACGTACCATGGACATCGAGCACAGAAAAGTTCAAGGTAGAGCCGTTCAGGGTGATGGAGGTGACGGGGATGTCGTCGGCATCCTGGTCAACGCTGTCGAGCGTGGCCTTGAGATGGCCGGTGTCATCTTTGGTGACATGCAGGACGAGGCGGAGGTCGGCGCTATTGACCTTGAGCGTTCCTTGCCAGTCGCCGGCGATGTTCTGGGCGTGGAGGGCGGCGAGCAGGAAGAGCGGGAGAAGGATGCTGAGTTTCTTCATTGGGCGCGGTCTACTGCGTCAAACTGATCGACCTCAATGCTCTTGAGTTGCACAAAGCCGTTCTTCGCGCCCTCGCGGATATTCTTCGCGAACTTTGCGATCAAAGGCTTCAGTTTTCAGCCATCGCAGAAGACGCAATGCGCTAGGTGCCGTAGGCCTTTTTGGGCGCCGACTTGATGGGCTCGGCCAGCTTTACCTCCCAGACGCCGTCGAATTTTACGAAGTAGGGTTCGACCGAAATGTCGGGGAAATTGTCGACCAGCAACTTCCCAGCGCGAATCAGCTCGGTGCGGTGATGAGCGGCTTCGGCTTCGCGGTCTCCTTTGAAGTGGGCGAGGCCGCCGTAGGTCGCACAATCGGAGTGGCTCATCACGAACACTCGCTTGGTCTGGTGCAGGCGAATCGACATGCGTACCTGCTCGAGGATGAAGTCCTGCTCGAAGTCGTTGCGTGGTGAAGCGAGAGTTTTGGCGCCTCCGGCAACGACGATCATGTCAGGGCGGTCGATTCCCTGCTTGCGCAGAAACTTGCGGACGGCCGTGCTGATGCGGTTGTCGAAACAGCAGAGGACGGCGGCGTCGGCGACGTAGGCGTCGGGTGGAGAGTCGAAGTGGAAGATCTTCTTCATGCGCCGATTGATTTTACCGCATGAGGCGGGTGACGTCGCCTACCGGGAGTCGTCACGTTTCGTGCCACGACACCGATACTGGACATAGTGGTTCTTGCGCCGCTTCACGGCTGACGGACGAGGCGTCCGTTACTACGTGAGCAGTGCCACTACGGGCGGCTGTTCCCACGTGTTTCAGGCTCCCCTTTTTGATTTCAGTTCGGTTAGTAATTGCTCGATGCGGTCTTCCTTCTCTAATGCCGCGAGCCGGCTTTCGACATCGTCATCGGCGGCCAGTTCTGACTTGGCTTGGCCGACTGCTTCCGAGTGGGCGACTTTGCGCTTCATGCGATCGAAAGCGGCAGCTTTCGAATTGTCTCCCATGGCCATTTTCGCGTCGCTGGCTTTAGAGACAGCGCGGGCGCGGCGCTGCTGGGCGATGAGCACGTCGGCTTTGGCCTGGGCCTCGGTCAATTTTTGTTCCAGTTGGCGCAAGGCGGTCTTCAGGTTTTCGACTTGCGCCTTCTGATCGGTACACCTGTTGCGCAAAGTCATCACTGAGTTCGCGATAGCTTTCGACGCGTTGCAAGGCGGCGCGAGCCAGGTCGTCTTGCTTCTTATCGACTGCCAGTTCGGCTTTGCGCATCCATTCAGTGACTTTCTCTGTCGTTTTCCTTTTGCTTGTTTTCGAGCAGATGCTGGTCGGCGATGGCGATCGCGACCTGCGTCTTGACCTGCAGAAGCTGGTTCTGCATGTCGAGAATCACCTGCTTGATCATCTTCTCGGGGTCTTCGGCCTTGTCGATCAGGTCGTTCAGATTCGCTCGGACTAACGTGGAAACTCGCTCTAGTAATGCCATAAGAAACTCCGTTTAAACCGTCGTTCCAGCGTCAGTTCGTCGTTGGTGCGACTTTGGTCTTGCAAGTCGTCTGGCGATCGCTGATGGAACTGGCGATGGCCAGGCCGATTCCGATTCCGATGGGGATCCAGGCGGGCATGTGCGTGGCCGAGGCCATGGCAGCGCCGATGGCGGTACCCAGCGCAATCCCAGTGCCGATGCGGTACGGCTTCTTCATGTGTCTCTCCAATCTTCGAATGCAGATTCCTCGTCGCTTCGCTCCTGGACATCGAGGGCGTTGCCGGCTAAGGGCGGGCGAGGGCGCCCGCCCCGCACCAACGAACGCTTATTGCGCCGGTTGGCTCGGCGGGAGCACGTCCGGCTTCGGGCCTTTGTCTCCGATCTGGCGGACTTTGCCCAATAGTTCAGAGAGCGGCATGCCCGAGAGCGTTTCGAACAGCGCGGGCACTTGCGCCGCCATTTTGGTGATGTCGCCGGTGATTTTGTTCATGCCGGCGGCGTCTCCATTACCGGTCGAGACGATGGTGATCTTGTCGACGTTGGCCAGCGGACTGGCTAACGCTTTGACGATCTCGGGCATGCTGGCGAAAAGTTTGTCGATGACGGCGGCCTGGTTGTATTCCTGATAGGCTTCCGCCTTCACGTTCATCGCCTTGGCCTCGGCTTCACCTTTCTTGAAGATGATTTCGGCTTCGGCCTCACCCTGTGCGCGGATCGAGGCAGCGTGTCCGTCGGCTTCCGACATCAGGCGCTGCTTCTCGGCGAGGGCCAGAGTCTCGATTCGCTGACGCTCGATTTCCGCTCCCTTCAACACGGTCGCGATCAGTTCCTTCTCGCGACGGTTGATTTCCGCTTCCTGCACTTTGACCTGCTGCTCTTTCTCGACTTGCTGCACCTTCACCGATTCAGCGACGACTTGCTGCTGCATGATGTTGGTCTGGATGTCGTAAGCCTTGTCGGCCTGCGCCTGCTGCTTTTTCGTAACTTCGAGGTACTGCGCTTTCTTGATCTCGAGATCGCGCTGCGCTTCGGCCTGCTTCGCCATCGAGAGCGTTTCCGCAAGCACGCGCTCTTGATCGGCTTGCGCTTTCGCGACTGCCGATTCTCGTTGCGCCAGAGCGCGCCGAATGGCCGTGTCGCGATCCGCTTCCGCAGTAGCGACATCGGCGTCGCGCTTAATGCGCGCCACGTCAGGCTTGCCCATGTTGGTGATGTATTCGTTCTTGTCGCGGACCTCTTTGATGGTGAAGGAAATCACCTCGAGGCCCATCTTGTTCATATCGTCGGCGCAGGTGGAGCGCATGCGGTCGGAAACCATCTCGGGCTGCTTGACGATTTCCTCAACCGTGAGCTGTCCGATAATGCCGCGCAGGTGGCCTTCCATGACCAGGCGGATCAGGCTCTCGCGATCCTGATCGGTCTTGGTAAGGAATTGCTCCGATGCAGTGAGCACAGACTCAGTATCGGATTTCACTTTGATTTGGGCGACCGCTTCCACCGTCACCGCGACGCCTTGCTTGGTGTAAAGGTCCTGCTGCGGAGCCACGTCGAACGACATGAGTTCGAGCGAAAGTCCGCGGCAGTTTTCGATCATGGGGAAGATGATGGTGCCGTGTCCTTTGACGACGCGGGTGCCGCGGAAGCCGTAGACGACCAGGGCTTCGTGCGGACCCGCCTTGCGATAGAGCCGCGCCAACATGCTCATCAGAAACATCATGGCCAGAACACACAAGCCGACCACGATCCAGATTTCAATTGCGATGCCGAACATACCGCCTCCTCCGAACGAACTCTTTCAATGAGCGGACTGCCTCATTACATCGAGGTCATGTACGATTCGTTCGGGTTCGTCATGACCCAGAAAAACTGCGCCTTGGGAGGTTTCAATGCGCACGCCGCGATTGCCCCAGACGTAAGCGCGAAAGTCTCCTATGCCGCGAATGCCATAGCCACGCAACGGGTTCCAGGCGGCAACGTTGTAGTGCGTGATCTGGTTTGCCGGAATCGAGCGCAGACGGAAACCCAGCGTGGTGATCTCGATGCCGGCGTGAGTGAATACGTAATGAAATCCGCTGAAAGCCAGAGCGCAGGCGGCAAGAAGAATGACGCTGACCAGCAGCAATGAGATGCGCACGGGGCCGTTCGGAATTTGGCTCACGAACATGAGTTCGAGAACGACGATGCCGAATCATGAAGGCGGCCCAGAATTTCGAGTTGTGCTTCTCTTCGCCAATCAGGCCGGCGGCCGGGAGAAGTTGTCCGCGCTGGGTGCCGAGATAAATCGCCGTCAGGATGACAGCCGCGCCGGGGATGAGCAGCTATAGCCAGATTCAGCTGAATCGGTCGGCCCGCGAGGTTGTAGTCGAGCACCTGGCAGTTGGCGTAATAGATGAATCCGGTCACGAGATAGAAGAAGCCGAGCATGGCCCAGGAGACGACGCCGGCAGTCTTCGACTTGTGCATCACGTAGGCAACGATGGTGAAAACAGCCAGCGTGAAGAACGCGAGGCCGATCGCGAATTGCAACGAGGTTTCGCGGGACATCCAGCCATTGGCATGTCCGTTGATGTCGAAGTGCGTGGCCATGCGAGCGGGGAGCTGATCCCAGGCCATCCAGTAACGCAGGCGCGGTGAGCGGCAGGGCCAGCCACATCAGGGCGATTGCGAATTGGAAGGATTTGTTTTTCATAAACGCCAGCTCTCAGCTTCAGCCGTCAGCTCCAGACCTGCGCCTCGAGCACTGGCACTCATTACTCATCTCCTGCCATTTCCTCCCAGAGGCGTACGTAGGCAATGCCCTTGTCATAATGCGTGACCACTACCTCGCTTCCCTTCGCGATGGCCTGGCTGCCGTTTTCGGCGCGGGCTCCGCAGGTGCGGCGCGTACCGGCTTGCGAGTAAATGATTTCTCCCGTGCCGGATTCGCGGATGGGGACCGAGATGCGCCCCAAGACTCCGATCATCTCGAAGTCAGCGGGATCGAGATTCTCTTCCTCCGACATCAAGACCTTGCTCAGGAACAGAAAGATGATGGCGGCGCCGACTAAACCACTCACGAGTGCAACGCCAAGTCCCATGACGAACCACATACTCGAGTAACGAGTCAGCAGGTAGCCCGTGCCTCCGAACCATGCGAGAAACGCCGTAAATGTCACGAAGTTGAACGGCGACACGTGCGCGGTCGCGATGGGAGCTTTCGCTCCAGTCGCGGAGCCACCCACTTTCGGACCCGCGGCGGGTGCGGGCGCTACCGGCGCATGGGGCGCGCCGACATGTCCGTGCGGGAAGTGCGGCATGTGAAGGTGCCAGCGCGAGCCGCCCAGTAAAAATGAAAGAAAGCTGAAGGCGAATCCGGCCGCAAAGCAGATCGAGATAGAAATCAGCCCAGGTCATTGCGATCGCCTCCTTTCTTTGTGAGCGCGCGGCGCGGACATCGAGCCCGGCTTGAGCGCTTCGAGCAACCGGTCGGCAAGACCGGGCGTGTCTAAAATCGCGCCCAGCAGGATGAAGCACTGCCGGGTATCCTTTTCGCGCGCTGCCTTGATCAGCACCTCACTGACCCCGGGATCGCTGGCGAAGCGCTCGGATCCTTGCAATAGCCACACATCGAGCTTCCCTTCCGTCGTTCGCAAGTCGGACACTAACTCGGTGTGGTAGCCCTCGGGGTCATCCACGAGAAACCCCGGATGCACCTTAAAAAACTTTGCCAGCAGGCTGCGCGTCGATTGCGTCATATGGGGACGCGACCCGCCCTCGATCTGCGAAATGTAGGACTGGCTGATGTTTTTGCCCTGCTCCTTGCGGACAGCCTGAACCAGTTCCTGCTGCGTCATAGGGCGTCCCAGTCCGCGGAGGGAACCCTCGACTTCGCGCAGGTAGCGGATTTTCTCTCCCAGTCGTCATATTAAAGATCGCGATATTTATATCGCTAATTGTAATATTTCGTCAAGACCTGCATTTTGCCTGCCCTCAATAGGTTACGGCTGAGTTTTCTGAAACATTAGGGACTTCTAGCCGGGCGAGGGGATGAACGGACACTCGTTCCCTATCGTGACTTCAGCTCCCAATCCGCAATGCGCCAGGGTGATCCTGCATCCGGTGGCCCCCGCGACGCCGGCGGTACCGGGCTGATATCATTCGCACTCGATGGCTCCTTTACTCGACATACTGGCAGTCGCAGCGCATCGCGATGACGTGGAACAAACCTGTGGCGGAACCCTGCTCAAAATGGCGCTGCGGGGATATCGCACGGGCATCCTCGATCTGACTCGAGGAGAGATGGGAACGCGCGGGTCGATGGAAGACCGCGAGCACGAAGCGGAAGACGCGGCGCGGATTCTGCGCGTGGCCTGGCGGCAGGCGCTCGATATTCCGGATGGGCGAGTGGAGAATACCTGGGAAAACCGCCTCAAGGTGGCGCGGGTGATTCGGGAACAGCGCCCGCGAGTGGTGATTCTGCCGTATTGGAAGGGACGGCATCCCGATCATTACACGGCTTCGACGCTGGGGTATGAGGCGTGCTTTCTGGCGGGACTTTCTAAGCTAGCACTCAGCACTCAGCAGTCAGCACTCGGCCAGTCGGCGACTCCGACAGGCGAGGCCGCGTCACACCGTCCTTTCAAGATCGTTTATGCCAGCTTGTATTACGACGTGCGGCCCACGTTCGTGGTCGATATTACCGACCAGTTCGAGGCTCGCTTCCAATCACTAATGGCGTACAAGGCGCAGTTCAGCGACCAGGAAGCGGGGAAAGATATCTTCCCCGCCCAGGCTGAGATTCGCGCCCGCATCGAGGCTATGGCGCGGTTCTACGGCATGCTCGGCGGCGTGACCTACGCCGAGCCCTTCCTGCAGAAGGAAGTCGGGTTGGTTGACGATCTGTTGGCGATTCCAGTGAAGTCGATTTGAGCGGGGTTCGGGGACATTCCCGGGAAATCACAATTAACAGGGGGACGCGATGAAGAAAGCAATTCTGTTGGCCTTGGCGGTTCTGGGCGTGGCCGCGTTGTGGGCGGCGAATACCGTGCAACCGCTGGACGTGAAGTTGGGACTCTGGGAAACCACGACCGTCTCGCAAATGAGCGGCGTGCCGCCAATTCCTCCGGAGATGATGGCGCGAATGACGCCGGAGCAAAAAGCCAAGATGGAAGCCATGATGAAGCAGAGGCAAGCGCAGGGCCCGCAAACGCACACCACAAAAAAGTGCGTGACCAAAGAGGATCTCGGAAAGGGCGGCTGGTTCGACAAAGAGGAACAAGACTGCACCAAGACGGTGCTGACTTCGACCTCGCGCAAGCTCGATGTAAAGCTGGAATGCACGAAGGGCGGAGGCAAGCAGAGCGGAACTCTGAATATCGAAGCCATCGATTCCGGGAATGTGAAGGGCACGATGCAAATGTCGGCCACTAACGGGACGAACACGATGAACATAAACTCGACCATGACCAGCAAATGGCTGGGGTCGGCGTGCGGAGATGTGAAATAAGGGAAGAACGACTTTGGAAGGGCACGACTTTGAGTCGTTGCCGATCTGGATAGTGTCACCCGGACTTAGCCACTGGGGATTAGCTCTTCAAGCAAACCACGGCGGCGGAAGCCTTAATTTGTTTATTCGCCTACCGCACGATTCAACCCGTGCCCCTCCCAGATTGATCCTTTGATTTTCTGCCGCCGCTTTGCGCTGAGCCGGTTAGGGCGCCCGCTCCACACACTTTTCTATTTCTTCAGCGCTACCGCTACTCCGTCGCGAACCGGCAGAATCGTGGTGTAGAAATCGGGTGAGGCGTAGAGGGCGCGGTTGAATTCCTGGATCGCTTTGGTATGAGAATCAGTGGCGCTGGCGTCGGCGATGCGGCCGCTCCAGAGAACGTTGTCAGTGATGAACAGGCCGCCCTTGCGCACGCGCGGAGCGGCGAGACGAAGCACGCGCGGGTAGTCGTCTTTGTCGACGTCATTGAAGACGATGTCGAACTGCTGCTTCTCTTCCGAGAGCAATTCGAGGGCGTCGCCGGTCTTGACCGTGATGCGGTTGACGACTCCGGCGCGCTGGAAAAATCCACGGGCTTTCTCGGCGTTCTTGGGATCACCGTCGGTGTAGATGACACGCCCGCCATCCACGATAGCCCGGGCCCACCAGATCGTCGAATAACCAATGGCAGAGCCCATCTCGAACACTGTCTTCGCCTGCATCATCTGGGCTAGTTGGTAAAAGATGCGGCCGACAGCGGGTCCGACGATAGGGATCTTTTTCTGGGCGGCCTCTGCCTCCATCTCAGAAAGCACTTCATCGCGCGGGGGAAGCATGTTGTAGAGATAGTCTTCTACGGCGCTGATGGTGATTCCACCCATGCGCCAGTGAGCTACGTCGATGGAGTTCGGCAAGGCCTCACCTCATTTTTGATTGTTGATTTTTGATTGTTGATTTGAAAGCAAAACCCCTGGGCTCGGGCGTTTGGCGTTTCAATCAACAATCAAAAATCATAAATCAACAGTGTCAGATCGTTTGTCCCGGCTTCATTTCCAAAATCTCGATTCCCGGCACCAACTTCTGTAATTCACTCGGCCTTCCCGTCAGGATGGGAAACGTTCCGAAGTGCATGGGGATGACAGTCTTCGCCTTCAGCAGATTGCAGGCATACGCGGCTTCGCGCGGAGACATAGTGTAGTGATCGCCAATGGGAATCATGGCAATATCGGGAGCGTAAAGCTCGCGGATGATAGCCATGTCTCCGAAGACGTTAGTGTCCCCGGCATGGTAGACCTTTACGCCGTTCGAAAATTCGATGACGTAACCGCAAGCCTCGCCGCCGTAGACGAGTTCGTCCCCATCTTTAATGCCACAAGAATGGTCGGCGTGCACCATCGTGACTTTAATATCTCCCACGGCCTGGGTGCCGCCTTTGTTCATCTCGGCGAGATTCTTGACGCCTTTCTTTCCCAGCCAGCCGCAAAGTTCGGGAATGCCGACGACCTTGGGATTGAGTTTCTTGGCGATCTCGACGGCGTCTCCGATGTGATCGAAGTGGCCATGGGTGCAGAGCATGACGTCAAGTTTCTTGATGTTCTTTTCGGACTCGGGGCAGGCCGGATTCCCCATCACCCAGGGGTCGACGAGTATGGTTTTTCCACCGGGAGTCTCAAAGCGAAAGGTGGCGTGCCCGAGCCAGGTAATTTTCAAGCCTTTGAGGTTCATGAAGAGTCCTGCTTTCAGCCATCAGCTGCAATTCTCAGTCAGGCCGACAGCTTTTTATGATCATGCCCATTCTATGGAGAGGAGTTGCCTTGGCGCAATTCTGGCGGGTGCTGTAGAGACGCAGCTCAGCCACGTCTTCTTTGCCGGCGAAGTTGCGTCTCCCCGGCGGGCCCTCGCGGCGGGGGACGGGCGAGGCGTCCGTCGCCACGTGAGCTGATTTGGGGAATCTTCTGCTTCGTGGTTTACTGGAAACCCGTGACGGAACCTCAGATCCTGATTTCGCGTGAAGAAATTGCCGGGCGCGTGGCGGAAATGGGAGCGCAGATCACGCATGACTTCGCCGGACAAGCAGTCATCTTCGTCGGCGTTCTCAAGGGTGCGGCGATTTTCCTGAGCGACCTGGCGCGGCAGGTTCATCTCGACGCCACTTTTGATTTTATTGGTGTGTCGAGCTACGGCAACCGCCCGAGTCCGACGCAGGAGTTGAAAGGCGGATGGGATTCGACCGGAGAAGTGCGGCTGACGAAAGACGTGGATCATTCGTTGCGTGATAAGAATGTAATCCTGGTCGAGGACATTCTGGATACAGGCTTGACGCTTACCTATCTGAAGAGCATATTGCTGTCTCACCAGCCCAAGGCTTTCAAAATAGCGGCGCTGCTCGATAAGCCTTCGCGACGCAAGAAACCGATCCAAGGAGACTACGTGGGGTTCAGCATCCCTGATGAGTTCGTGGTGGGATATGGGCTCGACTACGCGGAGCGCTACCGCAATTTGCCGGACGTCTGTGTGCTGCCGCGAGAATGATCAGGAACCGTTATTTGTGGTAAAACTCGCTTATGTCTCGCGCCATCGATTCTGCTATCCCGATATCGCTCAACACCTGGTCGTCCGTTGCTCGCCTCATCGATCACACGCTTTTGAAGCCTGAGACTACTGCCACACAGGTTGGGCGGTTGTGTCAGGAGGCAGTGCACTACGGATTTCCCACCGTTTTTGTGCATCCTTCGTACGTCGGGCTCGCGGCCGGAATACTGCGTGGAAGCGGCGTGAAAGTGGGCACGCCGATTGGATTCCCCCAGGGGGCGACGCTCTCGTCGGTGAAGCGGTTTGAAGCCGTCGAAGTGCTGCGTGAAGGCGCGGGCGAGCTGGACATGGTGCTCAATGTGGGCGCGTTGAAATCGGGATATCGCGACCTGGTAGAGGCGGACATTCGCGGTGTCGTCGAGATTGCGCACGGCGCAGGTGCGCTATTGAAGGTCATTCTTGAGACTACCTTGCTGACCCTGGAAGAAAAGATCCTGGCAAGCGAGTTGGCAATTGTGGCCAGAGCTGACTTCCTGAAGACGTCGACGGGATTAGTGGGTGGCGCCACGGTAGAAGATGTCCGCTTGCTGCGTTCGGTCGCAGGAACCCGGGCGCAAGTGAAGGCTTCAGGCGGCATTCGTACCGCGGGGGAGTTGTTCGCGATGGTGGCGGCGGGAGCCGATCGCATCGGGACCAGCGCCGGAGTGGAGATCGTGCGCGGGATGGGCGCCCCGGAGATACTGGGCAAGAGCCTTTAAACGCAAAGAGCGCTGAGAATGTCCGCGGAGTTCGCGGGGAAACTTCCCTGCAACATTCCTGAAGCATTCTGATACGGCTGGTATCATAGGCGTTCGTGGAAACCACAGCTCCCCAATCCGATCTGAAGTCGAAAGTAGAGCCGCTGCTGCTGGAAGTGGCGGACGTGGTCAACACCACGCTCGACCTCGATACCACGTTAAAGCGTGTGGCCGAACTGGTGCGCAAAGTCATCGACTATGACATTTTCGCTATCCTGCTGCTGAACGAGAAATCGCAGGAGCTGTATTTTCGCTTTCAGGTGGGATATCCGCGGGAACTCGCCGAGAGGCTGAGGGTTAAGGTCGGCGAAGGGGTCACGGGAATTGCCGCGGAACGGCGTGAAGCAATCCTGGTCGACGATGTCAGCAAAGAACAGGGCTACATCTCGGCAGTTCCGAATGTGCGTTCAGAGTTGGCGGTGCCACTGATCGTAAAGAACCAGTTGATTGGCGTGCTCGATCTCGAGTCTCCCGAACCGAATCATTTCACCGAAGAGCATAAACGGCTGCTGACGCTGATCGCCTCACGCATGGCGGTTGGCATCGAAAACGCCCGCCTGTATACGCGCTCGACGCGGCAAGCACGAACCCTGGTGCTGCTCAACGAGATCGCGCGCGAACTCACGTCAATTCTGAATCTGGACGAACTTCTGAAGCGGATCGCGGAATTGCTCGCCCGGCTGATCGATTACCAGATGTTCAGCATTCTGCTGCTCGATCCCGAAGGCGAGAAGTTGCAGCACCGCTTTTCGCTGCGCTTTCAGGAGAATATTCACCTCAAGCACGATGTCGCCTCGGGCATCGGGCTGGTTGGTTACGCGGCGCAACATAAGCAAGCGGTCCTGGTGCCTGACGTCAGCAAAGATTCGCGGTATGTGCTGCTGAATCCGGAGACGCGGTCGGAACTGGCAGTACCGCTGATTTACAAGGATAAAGTAATCGGTGTGCTCGATCTGGAGCACACACGGCGCGGATTCTTTACCGAAGATCACAAGCGGACGGTTACCACGCTGGCCGCGCAGGTGGCAATCGCGCTGGAGAATGCGCGGTTATATGAAGAGATTGCAAGGCAGGAAGCGCGGTTGGAGCGAGACCTGTCGCTGGCGCGCGAACTGCAGTTCCGCCTTCTGCCTCATGCCTTGCCCAAGCTTCCCAATCTCGAAGTGGCGGCAAGGTTCGCTCCGGCACGAGCGATCGGCGGCGATCTGTACGACTTCGTGAGCTATTCCCTGTCGCGGTCGGCGATTGTGGTGGGAGACGTGAGCGGGAAAGGCGCGCCGGCAGCGATTTATGCGGCGCTGGTGAGCGGCATTTTGCGATCGCATGCGCCCATTGAACCTGGGCCGGCGGAGATGTTGTCGGCGGTGAACTTCTCGCTCGGTGAACGCCGCATTGACGCGCAATTCGTCTCTCTCATCTACGCGGTGTGGGATGACCCGAATCGGATGCTCACTGTGGCGAATTCCGGGCTGCCACGTCCGATTTACTGTCATGACGGCAAGATTGAGATCATTCAGGCGACGGGATTGCCGCTCGGTCTATTCGACGAAGCCGATTACGACGAGTTCACCTTCCGCGCCAAACCCGGAGACATGTTTGTGTTCTTCAGCGACGGTATTCTCGACGCGCGCAACAAGGCGGGAGACATGTTTGGGCGAACCCGCGTGGAAAAACTCGTCACCGGATGCGAAGAGCAAACCGCCGATTGCGTGGTCGATTCTATCTTCAAGGCGGTCGCCAAACATGCCAGGGGCGTGGAGGCGTTCGACGATCAGACGGTGGTGGCGATTAAAGTCAAAGGCGGTCCCGGAAAGCGCAAGTGAGCGCCTTGAGCGGACGTCCGCCTGCATTTTGTTATCAAGCAGTACGCAAGGGACTGCTTCGGCGGGCCTCGCAGCAATCCATTCTGCAATGTGATGACGTTGCCCTGCCGCAGCTGGCCGAACGTTACGGCACTCCACTCTACGTTTATTCTGCAAGCACAATCCGCGCTCGAACTCGCGCGTTTCAACACGCATTTCGGAAGGCAGACTTTACCGTCTGTTATTCGGTGAAAGCTAATTCCAACCTGAGCATTCTGCGATTGCTCTCGGGACTGGGATGCGGCTTCGACGTGGTCTCGGGCGGCGAACTGCAGCGGGTGTTGCGCGTCGGGTCAAGAGCAGCGAAGAAGGTCGTCTTTTCGGGCGTAGGAAAGCAGCCGCACGAACTTGAAGCCGCGATTCGGGCAGGCATCCTGCTATTCAACGTGGAAAGCGAATCGGAGTTATCGCTTCTGGCGGAGTGCGCATCGCGACTGAAGCGCACGGCACCGCTGGCCTTGCGCGTGAATCCCGATGTGCCGGCAAAGACACATCCCTACATTTCGACGGGACTGCATCAGCACAAGTTCGGGGTTCCGATTGGCCAGGCGCGCGAACTCTACGCCCGCGCGCGTGAAATGAAAGGCCTCGAGACAAGAGGTGTGAGCGTGCACATCGGATCACAGATCACCGATGTCGAACCATTCACGCTGGCTATGGAGCGAGTGGCCGAATTGGTGCGAGATCTGCGCAAGGACAGGCACCGCATCGAATACGTAGATGCAGGCGGCGGCCTCGGCATTCCCTACGAGGGAGCGGATGGGCCCGATTTCGGAAAGTATGCTTCCGCGCTGCTGGTCCCACTCAAGGGTTTAAAGGTGCATTTGTTGTTGGAGCCAGGACGCTCGATCGTCGGTCCTGCGGGAGCGCTGGTGACGCGGGTGCTTTATCGCAAGACGAACAATGGCAAAAAATTTGTCATCGTTGATGCCGCGATGAACGATTTGCTGCGCCCTTCGCTCTATAACGCCTATCACGAGATTGTCCCGGTGCGGACTCATCAGGCTGCGGCAACCGAAACCGTCGATGTTGTGGGTCCGGTGTGTGAGACGGGAGATTTCTTTGCGCGAGGACGAGAGTATGGCCCGTCGTCGACGAGGGAGATTTGCTGGCCATCCTGGATGTCGGCGCGTACGGGATGGTACTGTCCTCGAATTACAACACGCGTCCGCGAGCAGCGGAAGTATTGGTGGACGGTAAGACGGTGCGGGTGATCCGGCAGCGGGAGACCGTGGAAGATTTGTTGCGCGCGGAAGAACGTCCCTGACGCGCCGCCTCACTCGGTTGCCTCGCGACTCTAGCTGATCAGGATGCCCGCTCCACACGGACCCTGTATGTATAAAATACGTATTTTTGATGTATCATTGAATCGAGCGAGGTAGATGTATGTCGGAAAACAATGGCACGGCTAACGCGACCAAGCGCGTGAATGTCATCTTCCCGCAACAGGTATATGACACTTTGCAGAAGCTGGCGAAGATGCAGAACATAACGATCTCTCAAGCCTTACGGCAGGCGATCAATATCAGTGATTTGATTGTGAGCGCGGACAAAGACGAGAAGGCGCGCATCCTGATTGACCGCGGCGGCAAGACACAGGAACTGAAACTCGTTCGCTAAAAGCGCCGGGTTGGATACACTGCGAGGGTGGTGGCTCAGGCCGCCACCCAATTTGCTTTTTGGGAGCGAGACGTTGCGCGACGAACCTGTGCAGAATGCGGCCCCTGAAGACGAGTCTTCTCTGGATCTCACCGTGGATGAGGGAGCGCATCCGGAGCTGGAGAGCTACAACCCGGAAAAACGGAGAGACTATGTTCGCCTGGTGATCAGTGTAGGCCTGCTGCTGATTCTCGGATTCGTCGTGGTGTGGGCGTGCGTGGAGTCGGCTTCGTGGAAAGAGCATTGGGAGCAGACAAAAGAGATGCTGCAGATTGTGCTTCCGGCCCTAGTGGGGCTCATCGGCTCGGCCTTGGGATTTTATTTCGGGAGCACCGGAAAGGGGCCCGGAGGATCAGGCACGAACTCCTGAACAACACCCCCACTATCCATGCATTTGGAAAAGTCACCCTCTCCGCTCGGAAGCGGCGAAGGCGCCCTTTGCCGAGCGAGCTGTCACAATGATTCCAGGAAATTGTTCACCGCGCGTAGCACCGGCTCTGGTTGCTGGATGTACAAAGCGTGACCCAGCGTTGGGAAACTTACGTGAACGGGGTGGGCCAGCAGCTGAAGAGCGAGTTGGACGTCGGCATCCGACATCAGACCACCGAGTTGCGGGCTCGCTTGCAGCAAAAGAGTGGGGCATTGGATCGCGCGCAAAAGTGCCTCCCCGTCCCAGCCTTCCATCGAGGTTCCGTCCAGCGACATGGCATAGGTATCAGGATCAACTTGCTTCACGCAGCGCGCCCACCACAAGAGAAATGCCTGATCGTTACCCGGAAGGTCCCCTATACGGACGAGTTCATCGAGTCCAGGAAGCTTCAGTTTAATCTCCGCCAATCCGCGGGCGATTTCTTCGAGGGTGCCGCCCTTCTTCGCCAGGTCGCGTAATCCGCCGAAGAGCATGGGGTAATAGGATTGCTGAAAATCGGCGCTCGAGATCAGGTTGTCGCCGAGGATGATGGCTTTGACCAACTCAGGCTGGTGAGCGGCCACCCACATCGCCGCCATGCCGCCGAGAGAATGTCCGAAGACAATCGCAGGTTCCTGCACTTTTTGACGGAGGAAGCGGATGACGTCGTCGGAGTACTGCGTTCCCCGATACCCTCGCGGGATGTGTCCTGACTTGCCGTGGCCTCGCAGGTCGACAGCGTAGATGTGCCAGCGCAGAGAGAGGCTGGGAATCAGCGGCAGAAAGACCTGCCAGCGGCGGCCGAGGCCATGCAGAAGGACTAGAGGAGGGCCGTTGTCTTCTCCTTCGGCGTAATTAAGCGTGACCTCCCCAGCATCGAAAGATTTCTCTTCCAGCCCGTGGTGATGATCGCGATCGGGCTGGGTCACTGCGCGGCTCCCGCATCGTAGACCAGCTTTCCGCCCACGAAGGTCTTCAGTACTTTCACGTCACGAATCTTGACAGGATCAATCGACAACAAGTCGTCACTGAGGATAACCATGTCCGCAAGCTTGCCTGCAGTAATGGACCCTTTTACGGTGTCCTGAAACTCGGCGTAGGCCGAGCCCATGGTGTATGCCTCGATGGCTTCTTTTATGGTGAGCTTTTGTTCGGGAAACCATCCGTTGGGATTCTTGCCGTCGAGCGTTGCCCTGGTCACGGCGGCGTAGAGACCGAACATCGGGTTCAGAGGAGCAACATCCCAATCGGTTCCGAAAGCAAGGCGAACGCCATGATCGAGGAACGTGCGGAAGGCGTAGGTGCGGCTTGCGCGGTCATGTCCAATGCGGCTCTCGGCCCAGCGTCCGTCGTCGATCGCGTGATAGGGCTGGACCGAGGCGATGACGTGGAGTTGGGCGAAGCGATCGAAATCTTTGGCGGCCATATGCTGGGCGTGCTCGATGCGAAAACGGCGATCGGCGTCACCGTGAGCTTTCACAATCTCGGAATACAGATCGAGAATGATTGAGATGCCCTGGTCACCGATGGCGTGAGTGCAAAGCTGCAATCCCGCTGCATCGGCCTTCATCATGCGGTCGCGCATGAGGGACAGCGGTTGCATGGTGTCATTCAGCAGGCCGCGATTATTGGGCGTGTTGAGGTACGGTTCGAAGAAGTATGCGGTCGCCGCGCCGAGCGAACCGTCAGCGTAAGCCTTGAGAGCGCCCAGGCGCAGATATGGGCCGCCGAAACCATGACGGATGCCGATCTTCGCCTGATCGTCTACTTGCGGAATCAGCGGCGCAGCGTAGATGCGGGTGATCAGTTCGCCACGCTCCAGTAGTTCCGAGTAGGCGGCGATGTCTTCGTAATCGGGATTCATGTGCTGCACGCTGGTGACGCCGAGCGACGCAGCGTGTGCCATGGCGCGCTTCACGACTCTCACCAGTTGATCGTGTGTCAGGGGAGGAACGACTTTGAAGACCAGGTCCTGGGCGGCGTCTTTCACCACTCCGGTGGGGTTGCCTTGCGCGTCACGGACGATGACACCCCCCGGAGGGTCGGGAGTTTTCGCGGTAATACCGGCAATGCGCAGGACGATGGAATTGGCAAGCGATTCGTGCCCGTCATAGCGGGTGACGAACACCGGGGTATTCGGGGTGAGAGGGTCGATCAGATCTTTGGTGGGGAGGTTGGCCGGCGTCCACTTGGTTTCATCCCACTCCCCACCCAGCACCCAATCCCCCTTGTCTAATTTCTTGGCTTGCTCTCCGATGAGGCGAGCGAACTCCTGCGGCGACGCGGCGTCTTTCAATTGGACGCGGTCGAGGCTGGCGCCTCCGTCAATGAAGTGAACGTGGGCGTCATTGAAACCGGGAAGCAGCAGCTTGCCTCCAGCATCGATAACGCGGGTGTTCGTGCCGCGCCATTGGTCGACATCCTCATTCGAGCCGACCGCGACGATGCGCTCGCCGAGAATTGCGACGGCCTGGGCTTCCGGACGAGAGTTGTCGACCGTCCAGATCTTGGCGTGGTTAATGATCAGGTCGGCTGAAGGCTTGGATTGGGCGTTCAGACAAGCGGCGAGAGCGACAAGCGCGAAAAGCAAGCGAAATGGTTTTTTCATTTTTGAATACTTCTAGCTGTTCGCAGACGGGTTGGGGCACCCGTCCTCCATCGTTCGGTTCTCACCGTTGTCCCCATTTCAGCTTGGTGCGCAGCACATCGAAAAATGTTTTTTGCAGGCGCAGGAGCTGAACGCAGTAGTCAGACTTGCGACAAAGAATCCGGTCGCCATCGTACATGGGCATTCCGACTTGTCCGTCGATACTGAGGTAGGCCTCTTCTTCCCCCGTCTTCACCACGATTTCGATTTCGGAAGTGTCGCGCACCACCAACGGCCGGTGCGTCAGGGCGTGGGCCGAAACCGGCGTGATCACGAACGCGGCCACGGAAGGCATCAGGATCGGGCCTCCCGCGGCCAGTGAGTATGCGGTTGAACCCGTAGGCGATGAGACGATCAGGCTGTCCGCCTTGTAGCTGGAAACGAATTTCTGGTCCACATAGACGTCACAGTGGTTCAGGCGGGCGATCGTGCTTTTGCCAACCACCACATCGTTGAGTGCGTCGTACTTGGCCACACAGGCATTGGCGCGCATCACTTCGCAATGAACCATGGAGCGCGATTCGGTGCCGCACTGGCCCTGATCGATAGCGGAGAGCGTTGGGTAAAGCTGTTCAAGCGGGACTTCCGTGAGAAATCCCAGGGAGCCGAGATTTACCCCCAGAATGGGAACACAGGCTTTGGCCACGGCACGCGCGGCAGCCAGTAAGGTGCCATCGCCGCCGAGGACTACCACGAAATTCAGCGCGTGATTCACCATCTCACTGCGCTGCACCACCGTCGCGCCATGGGCATAGACATTGGTTTCGCGGTCGACCACCACTTCGTATTGGTGCGTACGTAGCCAATTGAGTAACTCTGGAACCACGCTGGCCAGCTCCGGTTTCTCTGGCTTGGAGACGATGGCTGCGGATTTTTTGGGGTTCGATGGGCCCGTTTCCATGTGAAGTTTGCATTGTACAGAAAACAAGTACCTAGTACCGAGTACCCAGTACCTGGTGAAAACGTTGAACCGAGAAGAACGCGAAGAATATCTAGTAGACGGCTCGCAGCAGAAATTCCCGATTGCCCTCTGCGCCGAGAATGGGCGAGTCGATCACATCGGTCTGCTTGCCTCCGAGTGTGATGACGGACTGGCGCACTCTTTCGACGGCGGCGAGTTGTACGGCTTGGTCACGAACGATGCCCCCCTTCCCTACTTGCTCGCGCGCAGATTCGAATTGCGGCTTTACCAGAATGATAAGTTGCCGGCCCTGTCGTGCGTTCTCGGTCTCGGGAAAAGCGGCGGCGATCACCGCAGGCAGAACCAGGGTTGCCGAGATGAACGAGACGTCCATGACGATCATGTCGACGAACTCGCCTAACTGCCCGCGAGTCAGGTAGCGAGCATTGGTTTTTTCCAGCAAGTGGACGCGAGCGTTCTGGCGAAGGCGGAAGTCGATCTGGCCGTGCCCAGTGTCAACGGCGATCACTCGGACCGCGCCGCGCTGCAGCAGACAGTCGGTAAACCCGCCCGTGGACGCGCCGACGTCAAGACACACCTTGTTGGCGACCTCGATGTGCCAGTGATCGAGCGCGCGCTCGAGTTTCAATCCGCCGCGGCTGACGTATTTCAGGTCCTCCCCGAGTAACCGGAGGGAGGCCTCCGAGTCGATGGTTGCGCCTGATTTTTCGATTTTTTGCTCGTTGGCCAGAACCTTGCCGGCGAGGATGAGAGCTTGCGCGCGCTCGCGCGAGGCGGCTATGCCGCGCTCTACCAGCAACTTGTCGGCTCTTACTTTCATTGCTTCTCGAATCACACCTTCGTGGTCTGCGTATCCCACAAAAGTGCTAGCACCCGAGTTTGTGCAGAATGCTGAACTACCTGTGGATCATGGACTTACAAGTATACATTCCACGTTTTCCACAGAATTATCCACCGCTGTGTTGAAAAGTTCTACTTACACAAAACCCTGTAGGCGACGAAGCTGCTGCGCAAATGAAAGAGGCGCAGCTGAACTGCGCCTCTACCCACGAATTTGGAAGACCGCGCTAGCCCGCGACTTCTTCGAGCAGCTTCTGATCAATGTCGAAGTTGGCGTGGACGTTCTGCACGTCGTCTTGCTCTTCGAGAGCTTCGAGCAAGCGAATCATCGTGTTAGCAGCCTGCCCTTCAAGCTTGATGTAGTTCTGTGGAATCATCGCGACGCTCGCGGAGGCGGGCTCGATGCCGGCTTTCTTCACCGCTTCAAGCACCGCTTCATAAGCCGACGGCTCGGTCAGAATCTCCCAGTTATCGCCGTCGTCGCGGAGATCTTCTCCTCCAGCTTCGAGCACGATGGCCATCAGGTCGTCTTCTTTGGCAAGCGTCTTCGGAACAACGATGTCGCCCTTCTTATGGAACATCCACGAAACCGCGCCGGCCTCAGCCATGTTGCCGCCGTTTTTTCCGAAGCAATGGCGGATTTCGCTGACCGTACGGTTGCGATTGTCGGTGTTGATTTCGGCGAGGATGGCGACGCCACCCGGGCCGTAGCCTTCAAGCGTGAACTCTTCGTAGGTCGCGCCGGGCAGTTCGCCGGTGCCGCGCTGGATGGCGCGCTTGATGTTGTCGGCGGGCATATTCTCAGACTTGGCCGCGAGAATCGCCCCGCGCAGACGAGGATTGGTATCAGGATCGCCACCGCCGTTCTTGGCGGCAATTCCAATTTCCTTGATCAGACGGGTGAAAATCTTGCCCCGCTTGGCGTCGAGTGCGCCCTTCTTATGCTTAATTGTCGCCCATTTAGAATGGCCAGACATGGAAATACCCTCGTCTTAATGAACTTGATTTGCGCTGATCGTATTAACGCAAGAATCGCCCGAAGAGGAGATCACTGGTTTGCCCTCGAAACGAATGCAGGCGAACTGAAATTATAGCATGCGAGGTAAGGCCTTTTAGAGGTTCTATAGCTGGTTGAGAGGGGCTTTGCGTTGCCTCTCTTTATACGCGTAAACCACTGCCAGCAAAGGCGCTGCGATCAATACGCCCCAAAAGGGGATGATCACGCCCAGCACCAGCGGGGCCAGGATCGAGGCCCACATTGGCACCCGGGCTGTGCGTTTCATCAAATAAGGCTGGAGCAGGAAGCCGTCGACCACGACAATAACGGCATAGAGAATCAGGACGTAGAGCGGGTGTTCCCAGTCTCCCCAGCGCAGCGTGGCGGCCAGAGCGGGACCCAGCAGTCCCAAGACCGGTCCAATATGCGGCACGATCTGGAGAACCGCGGCGAGCAGCGCCCAGAACGGCGCCCATGGAACCTGAATGATCGTGAGGCCGATCCACCATAGTGCGGCGACAGCGAGCGAATCCTGGAGTTGGGCAACGGCCCAATTCTTCAGTGCGCCTCCAGTTAAACGAACATGATCGCCCAGGTCCACGCGGCCATCCCTCAACTACTTACATCCTACTTTAGCAGTGGCCGGAGTTTTCTTCGGAGAGTCTGTAAACCCCGGACCTAGTATGTCGTCCATAGTCATAGCAATTCAGGAGTCCAGGGAACGTGGGAACGGCGCTGACGACGGCATTACAGGCTCCGGCGGAGGGACGATCAGCCACTCTTGCTGGCGATGATTTCGACTCCATCATTCGCCAGCATCAGAAGCGCGTCTACCGGGTCGTGTATCTGCTCGTGAGGGACGCGGACGCCGCCGACACGCTGACCCAGGAGTGCTTCTTCCGGGCATATCAGAAACTGGAAAGCTTTCGCGGAGAATGCCGCATCGACACCTGGCTGTTGCGCATCGCCGTGAATCTGGCGAAAGATCACGCAAAGAATCGTCGTACGTCGTTCTGGCGCAGACTGATTGGCCTCGATGATACGAACGATGGGGATGGAATGCCGATCCAGGTGCATGCGCCTGACCCATCGCCCGAGCGCGTGCTTTTGGCGCGCGAGGAAATGCAGGCGGTGTGGTCCGCGGTCGATTCGCTTTCCGCGCAACAGCGCACAGTATTCCTCTTGCGATTTACTGAAGAGATGTCGCTCGCGGAAATCGCTGAGGTGCTTGGTGTTCGAGTGGGTAGCGTGAAGGCGCAATTGTCGCGTGCGACCGGAAGCGTCCGCAAGAAGGTGAGGGATCAGCAATGGAAATAAGGGCGCATTTGACGGACGAAGAATTGACGGAGGCCGTCTCGAATCCCGGCAGAGGGCTCGTCGCGCATCTGGACGTGTGTGACTCCTGCCGGATGGAGGTGGGGCGGCTGCGCCGGGTGCTGGACGCAGGGCCGCCCGGAGCCGCCCCCGCCGAAGACTTCTGGCAGCGTCAGAGAGCGGCAATTCACGAGCGAATCGAAGCTGCTCGAGAAGTGCATCGTCCCAGAACACCACGGTTGGCATGGGCTGCCCTGGCCGCCACAGTCTTGCTGGGAACACTGTGGATGAACGACAGCGAGAGGCCAACAATTCCGCAGCAGCAGGTTCAGGTGGACGATCAGGAACTCATGATTGCCGTCGACCACGCGATGCAAAGCGACGTGCCGGAAGCGTTGGCTCCCGCTTCCCTGCTGGCGGAAGAGATTGGGCAGTCGAACGCAACCCGTTCCAATTCACAAGTTCATTCAAGGGAGGCCGTCGATGAGAACTAGAGTTTCAATTCTGTTGGCTGTGATCATAAGTTGCCTGGGCGCCGAAGCGCAGAAGCCACCTGCCGATCCACCGGGTTCGGAAAGAAGAGTCGTCATCCGGCGCCACGAGATGGGCAAATGGTGGCAGGATTCGGAAACTGCCAAGAAGCTACAACTCAGCGACAGCCAGATCGCGCAACTCGATCAGACATTTCTCGACCATCGTTTGAAATTGATCGACGACGGCGCCGAGATGGCCAAGCAAGACCTGAAGCTGCAGGCACTGCTGGACGCCGACGTTCCCAATGAGGGCCAGGTCAACGCACAGGTGGATCAGGTGCTCGCAGCACGCGGCAAGCTGGAGCGAGAAAGCACCATGATGAATCTGGATTTGCGCAAGGTGCTGACAGTTGAGCAATGGCGTCAATTGAAAGCCATTCACGGCGATCGCGGCATGAGCGGGGACAAATTCTTCTATCGGTTCCAGACCGGCGGACCGGGGGCGCCGCCTCTGCCTCCTCTCCCGCCGCCCCCAGGGCCAGGTCCCGACGAGCAATTCTGATTGCTGGTTCGGTGTGCCAGATAGCCGTCCGGGAGTTTCTCTCGGACGGCTTTTCTTCGTGCTAAACTTTTCTTATCCCTGCAAGTGAGGAAGCCATCATGAAATTTGGCGTGCTCATTTTTCCCGGATCCAATTGCGATCACGATGCCTACTGGACCATTCAGAATGTGGCCAAACAACCGGTCACGTTCCTGTGGCACGATTCGCACGACCTGGAAAATTGTGATGCCATCATCGTGCCCGGTGGCTTCGCCTATGGCGACTATTTGCGCACGGGGGCGATTGCGAAGTTCTCGCCGGTAATGGAATCGGTGAAGAAGTTTGCTGACGGCGGCGGCCTGGTGTTGGGGATTTGCAATGGCTTCCAGATCCTCTGCGAATCAGGATTGTTGCCGGGAGCGCTCACCCGTAACGTCGGGTTGAAATATGTCTGCAAGCCAGTACACGTGCGAGTCGAGAATGCGGATACGCCGTTCACCAGCGCCTGCCGCGAGGGCGAAGTCTTGACCATCCCGATCGGCCACATGGATGGCAATTACTTCTGTGATGAAGCAACGCTAGCTGAGTTGCAGCGCGACAAGCGAGTCGTATTTCGCTACTCGTCGCCGGACGGGAAGATCACTGCCGAGGCGAATCCGAATGGGTCACTCGACAACATTGCTGGGATTTGCAGTGCGGGACGCAACGTGCTGGGCATGATGCCGCACCCGGAGCGCTTCAGCGAACCGGAGTTGGGCGGCACCGAAGGGTTCAAGATCTTCGAATCGCTGGTTACGGCGATGGCCACGAAGTAACTCAGTTCAACGGCGTTACGTTCGACCGCAGTGTCAGAGTCTCTCTCTTGTTGCCAACTGCCCCGCGAGCAGAAACGTTTTCGGATACTTAACCTCACCGCAGAGCTTGAATGATCCAAAATCCTTAAACCACATTCCCGTGGGAACAATTGGCTTTGTCTCTAGCCAAACGCGCAGTCGATTGAGATCATCGAGACTGATGTTGCGATCGCGCATTCGCTCGACGAGGTGATCGCGGATGCCGGCCGGGATTCGCGACCAAGCTTCAATTTGAGGCATTACTCACCAAACACCATGCGGCCCAATTCGTCTCCCAGACGCTTCGCTTGGTCGGGATCGTCTGCAGCACGAAAGCGTTCGGCGAGGTCAAAGAATTCTTTTTCCTTCTGTTTGCGCGCCTCGATGCCAAGCTCAATGAGCTCGACCAAAATACGGTTATCGCTCAGGCGCTGGCTCTTAGCCAAGCGATCGACTTGTTTTGCGATAGGTGCGGGAAGCGACACGCTGCGGCGGACATGCTTGGTGGTTGGCATGGCACCATTATGCACCATTTTGGTGCATGCTTACTACAAGATCAGAAAACTTCCGATACCATTGGATTCAAATGCCTTTAACGCAAAGGTCGCGAAGAAAATCGCGCAAAGATCGCAGAGAAAACCTGCTACTGCCTGATTCTCGGGTTCACCGCCGAATACAGCAAGTCTGTGAGGAAATTCACGGCCACATAAGTCAACCCAATCGCCAGAATGCATCCCTGCACTAAGTAATAATCGCGGCGGCTGATAGCTTGGATGGTCAGGCGTCCGATGCCTGGCCAAGAGAAGATTGTCTCGGTCACAATCGCTCCCGCGAGCAGAGCTCCGAATTGCAGGCCGAGCACTGTGATCACCGGAATCATGGCATTGCGCAGGGCGTGGCGATAGACAACCGCCCGCTCGCTCAGTCCCTTCGCACGAGCAGTGCGGATGTAATCCTGATTCAATTCTTCAAGCATCGAAGTCCGCACCATGCGGGTGAGGATCGCGGCTAGTGCTCCGCCCATGGTGATGGCGGGAAGCACCAGGTTCGCGAAAGTTCCCGAGCCTGACACCGGCAGCCATCCGATCTTGATCGAGAACAGCAGAATCAGAATCGGCCCCAGCGCGAAATTGGGAAATGACAAACCGAAAAGTGAGATCACGCTGAGGGCGCGGTCGTCCCAGAGATTGCGACGCTGGGCAGAGCGGACCCCGGCCGGCACGGACAACAGAATCGCCACTACCAGCGCGGCCAGAGTCAATTGCAAGGTGTAGGGATAGCGCTGCACGATCAGCGTACTGACACTCTGATTAAACTGGAGAGATGGCCCGAGGTCTCCGTGAAGAACGCCCTTCCAGTAGTGAAAGTATTGCTGACCTAAGGGCTCATCGAGCCCGTAGGCGTGGCGTGCGGCCGTTATGTCGGTGGCCGGCGCGCCTTCTCCCAGCATCTGCAGAATGGGATCGCCGGGAACAAGATGGATGAGCAGGAAAACCAGCGACACAACCAGCCAGATGACCGGAAGGGTATACAGCACGCGAAGCGAGAGGTAGCGGAGCATCGGGTTATCGAGTCATTGAATCATTGAGTCATTGAATCATTGAAGGTCCGGTTTTCAATGTCCCAATGATTCAATGTCCCAATGATTCAATAGTTCTAGTCTCCTGCCTGCCCCAATCTTGCCGTTTCTACCTTTTCAACTTTTACTTTCGCGATGCGGTGGCCTTCCATCTCTTCTACAGAGAAACGGTGGTTTTCATATGTGAATGCATCGCCTGTCTGAGGAATCTTTTGCAGCCGAGCAAGAATGAATCCTGCCAGAGTTTCGAACCCCGCATCGTGGGGCAGCACCAATTCATATTGCGATTCGAGATCGCGAATGTTTTCGGAACCATCCAGCGTTAACGAGGTCTGGCCTTCCAAGACTGGCTGCTCGGGCGGTGCAACATCGAATTCGTCTTCGATCTCTCCCACCAACTGTTCGAGGATATCTTCGGCCGTGATCATTCCGGCGGTGGAACCAAATTCATCAACCACAACCGCAAGGTGCCGTTTGCGCTGCTTGAATTCTTCGAGCAGTTCCATCAGAACCTTGGTTTCGGGGACCACCAGCACGTCGCGCATGATCTGGCTGATCTTCATCGCAGCAATGCGGCCCGCAATAGGCTGCACGGGATTGGCATTCAGGCGCATGCGCGTCCAGCGCATCAGGTCTTTGGAATAGAGCACCCCGATGATGTGCTCGGGGCCGCGCTGCGGGTCGTAAACGGGAATGCGCGAGTGCTGCTCATCGACCACGCGCTGCAAGGCGTCGTGAAGAGTCATGTCTCCCGGAAGAGAAAAGATATCCGGGCGCGGCACCATAACTTCGCGAACGGTAATGTTCTCGAGTTCGAGAGCGTTATGAATCATCTCTTCCTGGAACTCGGGGATCTGTCCGAACTGGCGGCTGGCGGTAACGATAAGCTTCAGCTCGTCGGGAGAGTGAACTGTTCCCTGCCGGACACGATGCGAGCCAAAGACGCGCAAGACAGACCCGGCGGCACGGCTCATGACATAGAGCAGGGGCCGCGCCAGGGTAAGGAACACGTCCATGGGCGCAGCAACGGCGAGCGCCACTTGCTCGGCGCGCTGCAGCGCCAGCGATTTGGGCACCAGTTCGCCCAGAATCACGTGCATGCAGGTGATCAGAAGAAAGGCAACGACGATGGCGGTGCCGTGCGAGTAAATCCCGGCATAAGGGACATTCCCCAGCCAGGATTCGACCATGCGCGCGAGAACGGGTTCCCCCACCCATCCGAGAGTGAGGCTGGTGAGAGTGATGCCCAGTTGAACGCCGTTCACAACCTCGTCGAGGTTCCGATGAAGTTTCTGGACGGTGCGGGCGCCGATGCGGCGAGCCTCGATGAGCTGCTGGATGCGGGTATCGCGCACGCTCACCAGGGCAAATTCCGCTGCCGCGAAAAAGGCGTTGGCTGCCACCAGGAGCAGGATGAGAAACACCCGAAGCAGCACGAGAGCAACCATTAGCGGCTAATTCTAACATTCCAAAGGGAGTAACGTCCGACAGAAGGTGATGTAGAATGAATAAGAAGCGGGGAGCGTGGTTCATCGACCCCTCGCTATCTTCCGTTTTGGTTCCTTCGAGGTAGCCCGCCCGGGATTTCCTGCTTCCATTTCTTCGGCTGCGCGGTCTAACGCAACGGGTATCAGCGGTTAACCGGCGGGGACAAAACCCAGGAAACCGCATTCAGCGGAACAAAACACAAGCAACCTTCGTAACCATTATTGAGGGCCGATCTTTAACTAGCGCCAGGAGGCAGATGTGAACGGCAACGGCAATAACAAAAAGAAGCGACGCAAACGGATCATCATTATCAGCGTGGTGGTCGGCGTGGTCCTACTGTTCGCGCTGGGACTGATGGCTTTCACTCGCGGCGGCACCAAGATTGATCCCACGAAACTGGCGAAGGTCGAGAAGGGCGATTTGGCAAAAAGCGTGGTCGCCACCGGCAAGGTGACCCCGATCGTGAAGGTCGAGGTGAAAAGCAAGGCCAGCGGCATCGTGAAGAAGCTGTTCGTTGAGTACGGCGACACCGTGAAGCAGGGACAATTGCTGGCGCAGCTCGATAAGATCGAGATCGAAGCGCAGGTGGAGCAATCGCGCGCCGCACTCGCCGCGGCGGAAGCCAACCTCACCAGTTCTCAAGCCGACTACGAACGCTCCAAGGTTGATGCAGAAGGCCCCGACGTCCCCATGAATAAACGCGCCTACGATCGCGCGCAAAGCATGGCGAAAGATGGAGTCGTTTCCGCATCCGCTCTCGACGACGCGCAAAAGAACTATGACATGTCGGTCAACAAGCAAAACGTTGCCAAGGCTCAGGTCACGGTCCTGAAGGCAAAGATTGCCCAGGCCCAGGCGCAGGTCGCGCAGGATCAGGCGAATCTGAAGCAGCTCGAAGAGCAGTTGAGCTACACCGATATCGTTTCGCCCATGAATGGAATCGTTCTCTCCCGCGACGTGGAAGTTGGCGATGCGGTGAGTTCGATTCTGGTGTTGGGATCATCGGCAACCTTGGTGATGACCATCGGCGACACCAGCGAAGTCTATGTCAAAGGCAAAGTGGACGAGAGTGACATTGGAAAAGTCTATCTAGGCCAGCCGGCGCGAATCAAAGTAGAGTCTTTCAAAGACAAGACGTTCAATGGCAAGGTCACCAAGATATCTCCGATGGGCGTCGAGAAAGACAACGTCACGACGTTCGAAGTCCGGGTTTCAATCAATAATCCGGGCGGCGAACTGAAGGCAGAGATGACGGCGAACGCCGAGATCATCCTGGATGAACACAAGGGCGTTCTCCAGATCCCCGAAGGCGCCATCATGTACGACAAGGACAAGAAGGCGTCGGTCGAGATTCCTGATCCCAAAGCGAAAGACGGAAAAAAGAAGATCCCTGTGGAGATCGGTATTTCCAACGGGGCCAAGACGGAACTCCTTAAGGGCCTGAAGGAAGGCGACCAGGTGGTCTTGCAATAAAGACGCGATCTCCGGTCCCCAACCGGGTCCGGACATGCAGGGCACGGGCCATGAAATCCGTGCCCTTTTTGATTGGAGAGAAGCCATGAAGCGAATTGCGGTGTCCGCTCTGCTAATGACTTGTTTGACTGTAATTCCGGCTTTGGCCTCAGTCCGAGGATCCTTTGAACGGTCGTATCCAGTGTCGGGACAGGTGGACCTGGAAGTGCTCACCCGGTCCGGTGACATTACAGTACGGCCCGGTCCCGCGGGCGTGGTCACCATTCGCGGAAAGATATTTGTCAGCAATCGATTGTGGGACCATTGGTCATCGGAAAAGCCGCCTGAGGTTGTCGAGTTGGAGAAGAATCCTCCGATCCGGCAGAGCGGCAATACCCTCAACATCGATTATGTGAACGTCCACAATATCTCCATCGACTACGAAATCACCGCGCCGCCAGACACCAAGCTGAAAACTCATACCGGCTCTGGCGATCAGACGATCGAAGGTTTGCGCACTGCCGCCGAACTGGAAAGCGGTTCCGGGGACTTGCGTCTCCGCGATCTGGTTGGCGGACTGCGCGTGCATACCGGCTCTGGGAATGTTGAAGCGCGGGAAATGAATGGAGTCTTTACCGCCGAGGCCGGCAGCGGCGATATCCAACTTGATGAGAAAGGACAGGGCAACGTTGAAGTACGAACCGGCTCTGGCGATATTCGTTTGCGCGGCGTGAATGGAGCCCTTCGTGTGGAAGCGGGGAGTGGCGATGTGGAAGTCGACGGGTCGCAAGCCGGAAATTGGGAGCTGCGCACAGGCTCTGGAAACGTTGAAGTACGCCTGCCCGGCGACGCTGCGTTTGATCTGGACGCCACGACAAGTTCAGGCGAACTCGTGGTCGACCATCCCGTGACGATGACGGTTCAAGGCGATGTGCGCGGATCGCGACGCTCGGTGAATGGCAAGGTAGGTGGCGGCGGGGCCCAACTTCTGATTCACACCGGTTCCGGAGACGTACATCTTTATTAACTGAATTGGGGGGAACTCTGATGAGAAGCGTTCGGGATTTTGCCTGGAGACTGGTGGGCATCGCAATTCTGTTTTCCTTGCCGGCTTTGGCCGCGGAAGGCTCGTTCGACCGAACTTTAAACGTAACCGGCCCAGTACGGCTCGACGTCAGCACGGGCTCGGGGAGCATCCAGGTACGCACCGGCTCCGGCAACCAGGTGCAGGTAACCGGACACATCAAGAGCACTGACTGGTTCGGTAATTCTGAGGAGCGCATAAAGCAGATAGAAGCGAATCCGCCTATCCAGCAGAGCGGGAACGATATTCGAATCGGCCATCTCGAAGATCGCGAGCTGATGCATAACATCTCGATCAGTTATGAACTGGTGATCCCCGCGGACACGGAACTGCGTTCCCACACCGGGTCGGGGAGCCAGACCATTGCGGGGATTCATGGAGCGACCGAAGCAAGCTCGGGATCGGGAGGCCTTCACATCTCCGATATTGGCAGCCGCCTGAAGGCGGAGACCGGATCGGGTGACATTGAAATCGATCGGATCCAGGGGGCCGTGCGTGCCCGGGCTGGCAGCGGCTCCATTCATGCGACGTCGGTGGCGGGTGGGTTTGATGCGGAGACGGGAAGCGGGCGCATCTCGCTGGAGCAGTCCGCCCCAGGATCAGTGCGAGTCGATACCGGTTCGGGCGGAATGGAACTGAGGGGTGTTAAAGGTTCGCTCGAGGCGCGCGCCGGCAGCGGTGGCATCGAGGTGGAGGGTGAGCCTACTGGCCCGTGGACCGTACACACCGGATCAGGGACGGTGCGCTTACAACTGGCGTCCAATGTGTCGTTCGATTTGGATGCGCGCACCAGTTCAGGTTCCCTTTCGGTCGATCAGCCGGTCACGGTGCAGGGGTCGCTGGCGAAGAAGCATATTCAAGGGAAAGTGCGTGGAGGCGGCGTTCCGATCGATGTGGAGACCGGATCGGGGAATATTGAAATTCGCTGATCAAGCCAGCGGTTGCAGAACATCAGAGCGAGGCCGAAACTGAGCGTCGCTAGTTAGTGTCGTCGACCGAGTCCAGGTCCTGGGTGAAGGTTTGGAGGGTTCCCAGCCCGGTTAGGACTGCCAGACAAATTTCTGGGAACCGTCGCGAAGAGACACGCGGGTGCAGGTGTTTCACTCCGTTCTCATCGGCAGGACGGCATGCCGCTTTTGAATGCGGACCTATTACCTCGGTGCCTTGACTGTTCCCTACCCACACGTTACCGTCAAAGTTTGCTCAGGGAAAATTCCGTCTAGACTAGCGAGGAAGAATTTGGCGCTGCGCCCGGTTGTCACTCTGACTACGGATTTCGGACTCAACGATCATTTCGTCGGCACCATGAAGGGAGTGATTCTGGGAATCGTTCCTGAGGCTGAGATCGTCGACATCAGCCACGCGGTGCAGGCGTTTGACGTGCTCGACGGCGCCCTGACCATCGCCCAGGCCTACTCGTATTTCCCGACTTCGACGGTGCATGTGGTGGTGGTGGACCCTGGCGTGGGGACGGCGCGGCGTCCGATTATCGCCTCAAGCGAGCAGCATCACTTTGTGGCACCCGACAATGGGGTGCTATCGCTGATCTATGCCCGAGAAGAGCGCATGCATGTGCGCCACGTGACCTCAGAGCACTACTTTCTGCAGCCGATCAGCAACACGTTTCATGCGCGGGACATTTTCGCGCCGGTCGCCGCCTATCTCGCCAAGCGAGTGGACGGCGAAAAATTCGGCGAACTCGTGGACGACTATGTTCGCTTCAATGCCCCCAAGCCAAAGCCCGTCGACGGCCGCACCTTGCGTGGCGTCGTCCTGAAAGTGGATCGATTCGGCAACCTCATCACCAATATCACGCCACAAGACGTGCCCATGCTCTTTCAGTCTGCGCCACCTCAGTTCAAAATCACCGTCGGCAAAAAAGAGATTACCTCCATCAAAACCAACTACTCTGAGGGGGAACCGGGGGAGGTCTTCGGCATCCTCGGCAGCATGGGATACCTGGAGATCTCGACTAACCGCGGTTCGGCGGCCCAAGCAGTGGGCGTCGGTAAAGGCTCTGACGTGAGCATTGTGCTTGAAGGCGCGGCGGCTGCCGGCAACGGTCAGTAATATCGCATTTGATTCATCGCCTCGCCGTTCCGGCCTGATGCTCACCGTGGACAGGATTCTGTGCGCCCGGCAAAGTTCGTTTCATTGCCACTTTCGCGAAAATATAGATGCCGGCGTGGTGGCGATGGATAAAGTCGAGCCGTGCGGAGAATCAGGAATTCTTCGGTTTGGGGTGGACGTAGTGGTCCATTTCCGTCGTCCATTTGAGAAAGCGCCAGAGACTCACCCGCTCGCGCCAGACAAATTCCCAGAACTCGAGGAAGCCGATCTGCTGCATCTTCACCCCGCAGTAGGTCTCGACACGCCACAGCAGATAGGGACTGCGCCAAGGGGTGAGGCGGTGTCCGCGGCTCGCGTTCCATAGAAATCGCAGCATGTACATGGCGTGATTTCAGTATAGTCTGCCCCGCTCACGCGGCTAGAGACAGATCAGGTGCGTGCTAAACTTTCGATAGTCCAAGCCAGACACGGCTGGGCTGTGTCTCTACAGAATGATCGATTCCAACTCCCGCCAGGAAGCCGAAGATCACTATTACGCCGCCCTCGACCTGGTGTCGGAGGGTGAGCAGGAACGCGCCGTCGCCGAGTACCAGAAGTCACTCGATGCCGATCCCACCTTCACCGAAGCCATGCACGGCCTGGCACGAGCTTTGCAGAATCTGAATCGCCTGGACGAGGCGATTGTGGTCGCCAATCGCATTGCCGAAATCGATCCGGATGATGTTCTGGCGCATACCAGCCTGTCAGTCCTTTACCAGAAAAAAGGCATGATCCCCGAAGCCGAAGCCGAAGGAAACAAAGCCAGGATTCTGGGATGGAAGCAACAGTTGAAAAAGGGCAGTCTTTAGTCCGTGGTCGTTAGCCGTTAGTCTTACGTGTCCCAATGTTTCGACCAATGACTAACGACGAATGACCACCGACTAGAGTTCGTACTTCTTCACCAAGTGCCGGAATGACCGGTACGAGATCTTCAGCAGGTCAGCCGCTTTCGTTTGCACCCCGTTCGATTGCACCAGCGCCGCTTGCAAGAGCGAGCGCTCAATGTCGGCAACGTATTTCTCCATATTCACGCCGTCCGGTAAGACCGAGCCGGGGACGACAGTCGTGCCCCCGCCGACTCCTGCCGCCGCGGCTCTCGCCTTGGCGCGCTCAACTGGGATTTCCGCGTGCAGTTCTTCGCTGACCTCGAGAGCCACAGCCCGCTCGATCGTGTTCTCCAGCTGGCGAACATTGCCCGGCCACTCGTAGCAGCATAGGGCTTCGAGAGAGTGAGGATTGACACGCTGGATCGTCTTCCCTGCCGCGGGCGCGTACTTCTTAAGAAAATGATTCACCAGCAGCGGAATGTCCTCGCGTCGATCGCGCAGCGGCGGGGCGCAGACCGGAATCACGCTCAGCCGGTAATACAGGTCCTCGCGGAAATTGCCTTCGGCAACCTGCTTGTCTAAATCGCGATTAGTAGCGGCGATGACGCGCACATCGATGGGGATTTCGTTGCTCCCGCCGACCGGACGCACCGACCGCTCCTGCAAGACACGCAGTAACTTCACCTGCATGGTGGAAGTCATCTCCCCGATTTCATCGAGGAAGATGGTGCCCTGGTCCGCCATCTCAAAAAGACCGCGCTTGTTCTGGTTTGCGCCGGTAAACGCGCCTTTCACGTACCCGAACAGTTCGCTCTCGAGCAGGGTCTCCGGAAAGGCTCCACAATTGATCGATACAAAGGGCTCGGCTGCCCGAGGCGAGCACACGTGAACTGCGCGAGCCACCAGTTCTTTACCCGTACCGCTCTCGCCGTAGATCAGGACCGTGCTTTGCGTAGAGGCAACGGTGCGAATGGTTTGCTTGAGTTTCTCCATCACCGCGCTGACGCCAACGATATTGTCTAGCGAGTTGCGCGTAGCCGCATCGCGCTTGAACGCGAAGTTCTGGCGGCTGAGCGCCATTTTTTCCATGGCGCGCTTGATGGCCAGCTTGATCTCATCCACCAGGCCGGGAGACTTGCGGATGTAGTCAGTCGCTCCTCCGGCTTTGACTGCTTCGACCGCTGCTTCATAGTCGTCTACCGCAGTAATCAGGATGACAGCCGAGTCTGGAGACACCTGGTGCGCGTAGCGCAGAACTTCGATGCCGTTGGTGTTGGGCATCTTGATATCGGTCACGACGACGTCGTAGAGCGCTGCTTCCAGTTTCTTCTTGGCCGCTTCTCCTGAATTGACCGTCTCGACCTTATGGCCTTCCCGGCGCAGGGCGATGTCGAGCATCTCGCAGATCGAACGCTCGTCGTCGCAAACCAGGATGTTACCCATGGAGCCCTCCTACCGCCGTCAATGCCGCCGGCGACTGCGCGATATCGCGCACCGCCTCTCGGCCTTCTATGCCCACGGGTTCGGACGCATCCATCGAGCGCAGGCGTAATACGAATACGCATCCTTCTCCAGCCTTCGATCGCGCCCACACCTTGCCTTCATGAGCCTGCACGATCTGGTAGACGATGGCCAACCCCAGACCCGTGCCCCCTTCAAACTGCGACTGAAACGGTTCGAAAATCTTCTCCGAAAGCTGCGGGCTCATGCCGGGTCCGGTGTCGGCAAAGTTAATCTGCCAGTCGTCCCCGTTTCGTTCCAGAGAAACGCTCAGCCTTCCACCCGTCTTCATGGCTCGTACCGCGTTCTCGCAAAAATTCCAGAACACCTGTTTGAGTTTGTCGCCGTCTGCCAATACCCACGCTGGTTCCACGCCGTAATGCTTCTCAATGCGAATTCCAGTGTCCTGTGCCACCAGACGGTTCTCGAGGAGCGTGAGTGTGTCATCCAGCAGGGGCAATAAGTCGGTTTTCGAGAACTGGTACTGTTTGCCGCGAGAGTACGCGAGGAAATCGGTGATGATTCCGTTCAACCGTTCCGATTCCCGGGTCACAATCTGCAGAAGCTGCTTGTGATCGTCACCAAGCTCCGGAATGCCGGAAAGCATGCTGACCGAACCGGCAATCGATGTCAGCGGGTTGCGGATCTCGTGCGCAATCGCGGCCGCCAGCCGGCCAACTGCGGCCAGCCGGTCCTGCATCCGCACTTCGCGCTCCAGGCGGCGGATTCCGGTCAGATCGTCGAAGGTATAAACGTGACCAAGAATGCCTCGTCCAGGAACGGTGAGAACCGAGACCATTACGCGGAAAGTCTTGCGAAAACTGTTGGGGGCAACGAACCGCACTTCTCCGTGCGCCGAGCCCGCTCCCACGTGGGGAAGACGATCAAGAAACAGCTCGTGGACCGGCTTCCCGAGCAGTTCTTCCTCGTTCCGTCCCAGCAAGGTCTGCGCGGCGCGGTTGGCCAGTGTAATGCGTCCATCCAGGCCGGTGGTGATAAGGCCGCCGCTTATCGACTGGATGATGTTTTCATGCAGTGCCTGCAGGTTCTCCAGTGCGCCGCTGGTGTCCTTCAGTTCCACGTTGACCTGGCGCAGCTTGGCTGCCAGCAGACCTGCCAGGTAGGCCACAGCCAGATACGCACAGAGGTTGATAAAGATAATGGCCTGCAGCGCGCTCATGGTCGGATGCGTGCTCGAATACGAAGGAACCACGCCAAAGCAGGTAAGTTCCAGTATTGTCCCGTAGAGAATGAACGCCAGCGCCGCGCTCAAATAGGCCCAGGCCCGAGGCAGCAGAATGCAGGCGACGATGATCACCAAGGGATAGAGAAAGTTCAGGGAGCTGTCGACGCCGCCGGTGATGTAAACCAGCAGCGTGACCATAAAAAGGTCGGTAAGCACCTGAAGAAGCGACTGAATCCGCCGCTCTTCCCAGAAGGACTGCAGCAGAAGATCAAAGACCGCGATGGTGTACCACAGCAGGATGGCATTGACGAACAGCCTGACATTGAGAGGTGAATCGGTCAGCCGCGCAATCGCGAGTTCGATGCCCAGTAAAAATGTCAGGATGATGATGCGAACTTTGACCAGCCATGCCAGCCAAAGCCGCTCATCGAACGTGGATTGCATGCAGTTTCCTAAGGAGCGGCCGGGCGGGTGTACGACTCCCCCGCCCGCCGCGAACTTCTGCGTTAGCCGGCCAGTTTGGCGATCATCGAGAACAACGGCATGTACAGCGAAATCACGATGCCGCCAATCATCACGCCCAACAATCCGATGATGATGGGCTCCAGCATTGCCAGCATGTCTTTGGTGGCTGAGTCGACTTCGTCTTCGTAGAAGTCGGCGATCTTCTGCAGCATCGAGTCCATAGCGCCGGTGGCTTCGCCGACTCCAATCATCTGCGTCACCATGTTGGGGAAGACGCCGCACTCGCGCAGGGGATCGACAATGGTGCGGCCTTCCTCGATGGCCTTGCGCACCTTCATCAGAGCTTCTTCCAACACGCTGTTCCCCGAGGTACGAGCCGTAACCGACAGGGCTTCCAGGATGGGAACGCCCGAGGTGATCAGCGTGCCCAGCGTTCGGGTAAAACGAGCGACGGCGATTTTGCGCAACAGCATGCCAAGCACCGGCAGCTTCAACAGGAGCCAATCGAGGTAGTAACGGCCGCGAGCGTCTTTGCGAATCTGTCTGATCCCGAAGACAAACCCGCCAATACCCAAAATAAAGAACCACCAGAAGTGGCCCACGAAGGCGCTCAAGCCCATAACGATTCGCGTCGGCAAGGGCAGAGAGACATTCAATCCGGCGAACAGGTTGGCGAAAATCGGCACCACCCACTTCAGCAGCGCGCCGACGATGAGGAACGCAAGCGACACGACGGAGACCGGATAGATCAGCGCCGACTTCACCGCGGAGCGCAGCTTCACCGCCTTTTCCACGTAGGCCGCGAGACGCTGCAAAATGGTGTCGAGAATACCGCCCATTTCGCCCGCTTCCATCATGTTGGTGGTGAGGTCATCGAAGACTTTGGGGTACTGGCGCATGGCGTTGGCCAGCGTCGCACCGCCTTCGACGGTGGTTCGGACCCCGGTCAGGGTCTTCTGGAAGGCCTGATTTTCCTGGTTGGCCGCGAGAATTTCCAGGCACTGGACCAGGGGAAGCCCGGCATCGATCATGACCGAGAACTGCCGGAAAAAGATCGCGATCTCCTTGGTCTTCACTTTGCCCGAACCGAAGGTGGGCATCGCGAATTCCTTGCCTTTTTGGCGGATGGGTCCCGGGGTGATGCGCTCGCGCCGCAGGGCTTGCGCTAAAGCGTCTTTATTAGCCGCCGTACGCTCGCCACTGACCTTCTCACCGGATGCGTTCTTGCCTGAAAATGTAAAAACTGGCATGGTTCGCCTCTCCTCACTTGGGTACATTCCCGGCCGCTGCCTTCTGCGGTCCGGACCTTGATCTCAAATCTCGAAATTCTCAGCGCTTGCCCGGAGCTGCCGCCTTGGCGGCAACGCCCTGCGTACCACGGTTCAACAGTCCCGCACCACGGGCGATCATTTCCTGCAACTCGTCCTGGTTGCTGGACCGGGCCGTCGCGGTTTCCAACGTGATCTGTTTCTGGAAATACGCGGTGGCCAGTGACTGGTTGAAGGTCTGCATTCCGAATTTTTCCTGGCCCGACTGCATTGCCGAGTAGATCTGGTGAATTTTGTCTTCACGGATCAGGTTGCGGATCGCAGCGTTGGGCACCATGATTTCCATACACATGGCGCGGCCCTTGCCATCCGATTTCGGCAGCAGGCTTTGGCACATGATGCCTTCGAGCACCAGTGACAGCTGCGCACGGATCTGCGGTTGCTGGTGGGCTGGGAAGACGTCGATGATACGGTTGATGGTGGACGAAGCGTTGTTGGTGTGCAGCGTCCCAAATGTCAAGTGACCCGTTTCGGCGATGCGTAGCGCCGATTCCACCGTTTCCAGATCGCGCATTTCGCCGATCAGCACCACGTCGGGATCTTCACGAAGCGCAGCACGCAAGGCGTCGGTAAAACTCTTGGTATCCGCATGGAGTTCACGCTGGTTCACCACGCAGTTCTTGTTCATGTGCACGAATTCGATCGGATCCTCAATGGTGAGGATGTGATCATGGCGCTCGGTATTGATCTTGTCGATCATGGCGGCCAGCGTCGTCGATTTGCCGGAACCCGTTGGCCCCGTGACCAGCACCAGCCCGCGCGGTTTATCGCACAGCTTGCTGACCACCGCTGGAAGCCCCAGCTGGTTAAAAGACTTGATTTCGAAGGGAATGAGACGGAAGACCGCGGCAGTCGCACCCCGCTGGTTAAAGGTGTTGGCACGGAAGCGGGCCAGCCCTTTCAATCCGAACGAGAAATCGAGTTCGAGATTCTCTTCGAAGCGATGCTTCTGCGAATCCGTCATCACGCTGTAGGCCAGCTGCTTGGTGTCAGCAGGGGTCAACTGCGGCAGATCCAGCGGGACGAGGTGTCCATGTACACGAATTTGCGGCGGCGAGTTGGTGGTGATATGCAGATCGCTGCCTCCCATTTCCAACATCCGCTTCAACAGATCGCTTAACGAGAGCGCCATGACGTTTTATTCCCTTCCCTGTCTTGCAAACCCTAGTGAATCGTTTCGCGGGCCACTTCTTCCAGCGTGGTCATGCCCGCGGCTACTTTGATCAGCCCGCTGCGCCGCAAGGTGATCATGCCGCGCTCAATCGCCTTTTTCTTCAATTCCACGGCAGACGCGCCCACCAGCACCAGTTCCCTGATTTCGTCGTCCACTTCCATCACTTCGTACAACCCGCAACGGCCCTTGTAGCCGGTGTTGTTGCAGACTCCACAGCCTTTCCCTTTCATGATCTTTACGGTCTTGGCTTCTTCCGGGGAAAAACCCTCTTCAATCAGCGCCTGCACCGGAACCTCGACCTGCTCGATGCATTCTTTGCAGATTCTCCGAATCAGTCGTTGCGCGCAGATCAGGTGCACCGAGGTCGCCACCAGGAATGGCTCGATGCCCATGTTCATGAGTCGGGTGATGGTTTCCGGAGCGCCGTTGGTGTGCAGCGTGGAGAGCACAAGGTGTCCCGTGAGGGCGGCTTTAATGGCAATTTCTGCGGTTTCGAAGTCTCGAATTTCGCCAACCAGGATGATGTTGGGGTCCTGCCGCAGGAAGGCGCGGAGAGCCGCCGCGAAGTTCAGGCCGATCTGTTCCTTCATCTGCACCTGGTTGACGCCCCCCAACTGGAACTCGACCGGATCTTCGGCGGTCATGATGTTGGTGTCAGGCTGATTCAGACGCGCGATGGAGGAATAGAGGGTGTTGGTTTTGCCCGATCCCGTAGGCCCAGTCACCAGCACCATGCCGTACGGCTTAAGAATGGCCTTCTCGAACTTAACCAGCGACTCAGGCTCGAAACCCAGCTTGGTCATGTCCAGCCGCAGGTTCTCTTTGTCCAGCAACCGGAGCACGATTTTCTCGCCCCACAGCGTAGGCAGCGTGCTGACGCGAAAGTCGAGTTGCTTTCTCTTTCCGCCGACCTGCATCTTCAGCATGATGCGGCCGTCCTGCGGAAGCCGCTTCTCGCTGATATCGAGCTTCGACATGATCTTTACGCGCGAAGTTATGGCGTCTTTCAATTTCAGCGGCGGAGACATGATCGACTGCAGCACGCCGTCAATACGGAAGCGAACGCGAAACTCTTTTTCGTAGGGCTCCATGTGAATGTCGCTGGCGCCGCGCTTCACCGCGTCGGTGAGCACCAGGTTCACCAGCTTCACAATGGGAGCTTCATCAGCCGCCTTCTCCAGGTCGGCCAGATCCATCTCCTGCTCTTCCGATTGCAGTTCGACATCGGCGTCCCCCAAATCCGTCATCGACTGCATCACTTGCTCAAGGTCTTCTTCCTGGCTACTTCCGTAGGCTTTCTCGATTCCCGCGATGATCGAACTCTCCGACGCGACCACCGGCTCAATGTTGAAGCCAGTCATGAACTTGATATCGTCCATGGCAAAGACGTTAGTCGGGTCGACCATGGCGATGGTCAGCGATGCTCCCACGCGGCTCAGCGGCAAAATCTGGTAGCGCTTAGCAGTCTCGAATGGAATCAGCTTTACGACCGAGGGATCGATTTCAAAATAGGAGAGATTGATCGCGGGCACGCCATACTGCCGGGAAAGGAAGTTGGTGACATCCTCGTCAGTGAGGAAGCCCAACTTGACCAATGCCGATCCCAGGCGACAGTTCGTCTCCTTCTGGACCTTGGTCGCCTGTTGCAACTGCTCTGGGGAAATGACCTTCTCTTTGACGAGAAGATCACCCAGCCGTTGAGACATGCCTCGATCTCCTATCTGAGCGGCAGAGAGATAGCTGTGACTTTTGCTCGCGCGAAGTCGCTGCTTTTAATAGGGGAGAAATTGCAGCCTATCGCGTTGACATAAATTGTCAACGCAGATGGAATATGGCACCAGTAACTTTGGTACCTGTACCGCTTCTCTTCGGCTGGTTCACCTGGCAAGATCCTCCGCAACCTCACGCCAACACGAATTTTTGGAGATTTGAATCTCTTCCAAGTTGCCGTGGGACATGACCCGAAGTGTAAGCAATCCAGCGCCTTGCTCGCGGCAGCGGCCAACCCTGCCGTTCCGGTTGAACAGCGGCTCCGGCTTATAATGGCCTAAGGTGCCGAACCTGCATTTTTCAAGGGCTCGGCGAGGGGCAACGATCGGGATGTCAGCTTCGAATCCAATTCGGCCGGAAGAAAACTCGGGCCGTCGCCGGCGGGTTATTTTCTCGTTGACCGCGGGCGTGCTCGTTCTTTTCGCCGTAATCCTCTGGCAGACGTCGTTCAACCTGACCCTGACGCCCGACGGCAATCAGCAACTCATCTTCTTCGCCGGTCTTTCGGCTGTCATCTTCCTGTTGTTTGTCGCACTGACATTCGTGCTCGCGCGCAATCTGCTGAAGCTTTTCGCGGAGCGGCGCCTGGGAGTTCTGGGCTCCAAGCTGCGCACGCGCCTGGTGGTGGCCGGACTGCTGTTGTCGTTCCTTCCCGTCATCATGATGTTCTGGTTCGCTTACGGCCTGATGAACCGTTCGATCGACAAGTGGTTTTCTCAGCCCGTGGAAGCTGTGCGCCAGGATACTTCCGCCATGGCTTCCATGATTTCGAACTACGCTTCGCAGAACGCCAGCGCGGAAGCCTTTGTCATCGCTTCTTCTCCGGAAACGGAGCGGGCGTTTGCAGGACACAGTTTTTCTTCGGTGGTGAACGTATTCCGCAGGCACGAGCCAACCCTGGAAGGGGGCTTCGCATTTGCCATCCAAGACGGAAATGCGGAGGCCAGCTTTGGCGCTCCTGCCCCGTGGCCAGTTTTGCGGGCCAAGCTCCCACACCAGCCCCTTCTGGCAAATCTGCCGGCTCACTTCACGTGGGATAAGACGGAATACATTTTGGGCACGGCTCCGGTGGGTGACCACGGCATGATTCTGGTGGCTATGCCGCTGCCGCAGAAATTCTCGGAAACCGTGAAACAGATCGAGACCAGCCAGCAACGCTATCTTGAACTGGCTGCGAGCCGAAAGCTGCTGCGCCGCACGTACATGGGCTACCTGCTGCTGCTCACGGTGCTGGTATTGTTTGCCACCACGTGGCTCGCTCTATTTTTGTCTAAGCTGGTAACTCGCCCGGTAGCCGCCCTGGCCGAAGCCATGCAAGAGATTTCCCGGGGCCGTCTCGACTATCGCGTAGAAGTCCGTGCCGCCGATGAAATTGGCGATCTGGTCCGCTCCTTCAACCGCATGGCGGAAGAACTGGAAGGAAGCCGGCGTCAGATCGAAACCTCCAGCCGCGAGGTACGTGTCGCCAACGAAGCTCTGGAGCAGCGCCGGCGACATATCGAGACCATTCTCGAGAGCATTCCCACGGGCGTGATCTCCCTCGATGCCGCGCGCCGCGTCACCCACGTCAACCACGCGCTGCTGCGTATGTTTCATCCGCTAGGTGGAGACTCGGGCAAACCCGCATTGCTGATCGGAGCCGCCCTACCCGACCTGTTTTCACGCGAAGTGGTCGAGGACCTCGAACCATTGCTGCGGCGCGCCGACCGCATGGGCACCACCACCACGCAGATGGAACTGGTTCTGCCCGGCGAAAAGCTCAATGCGGCCGTCACTGTCGCAACTCTTCAACACGAGAATCAACGGCTGGGGTATGTGCTCGTCTTTGAAGACTTGTCGGACCTGTTGAAAGCGCAGAAACAGGCGGCATGGCGCGAGGTGGCCCGCCGCGTGGCTCACGAGATCAAGAACCCTCTGACTCCCATCGCGCTTTCGGCTGAACGTATCCGGCGGCACTTGGAGCGCGGCAAGCAAGTTGACGCCGCTTCCGTACAAGTCATCAATAGCTGCGCCGAAACCATATCGGGCGCGGTTGAAACCGTACGTACGCTAGTCGATGAGTTCTCGACCCTGGCCCGATTCCCCGCTTCCAAGCCTCAACCCGCGGATATCAATGCGATTATTGAAAACACCTTAGCGATGTTTGACGGCCGCCTCGACAATGTGCGCGTGCAGACGTCTTTAAGCGACGGCTTGCCTCGGGTAATGGCGGATCCGGACGCGATCAAGCGCGCTCTCGCCAACCTGGTAGACAACGCGGCTGAGGCAGTGCAGTCCTCCATGGTGCGGGAGATCAGCATCGTCACCGCGCTGGTGGCGAGTCGCGATGCGGTGGAGATCTCAGTCTCCGATACCGGCCATGGGGTCACACAAGAATTGAAAGAGCGCCTGTTTCTGCCTTACTTTTCGACCAAGAAGCGCGGCACTGGACTCGGACTGGCCATCGTCAGCCGCATCATCGAAGACCATCGTGGTTCCATTCGGGTAGAGGAAAATCGACCTGTCGGTGCCCGCTTTGTAGTCGAACTTCCGGTGGCAACGGAGAGCGTAGCGGTTGTCAGCCAGCATGCCTAATATCCTTGTAGTCGACGACGAGTCCGGTATTCGCCAGTCCCTGAAGGGAGTTCTCGAGGACGAGGGCTACAAATCGGCTGTCGCCGAAAGCGCGGAGGCTTGCCTCGACCTGCTCAATAAACGCGCCTTCGACGTCGTCCTGCTCGACGTCTGGCTTCCCGGCATGGATGGATTAGAAGCGCTCGAGAAGATTCGCGAACTCGATAACGCTCCCGAAGTCATCATGATCTCGGGGCACGGTACCATCGAAACGGCCGTGCGCGCGACCAAACTGGGCGCTTACGATTTTCTGGAAAAGCCGCTTTCCCTCGACAAAACCCTGATCCTGGTGAAGCACGCGATCGACGCCAAACGATTGCGCGAGGAGAATCGAGACCTCAAGAAGCAACTTACTCCGCGCAGTGTGATCGTGGGCGAAAGCATTCCCATGAAAGCGTTGCGCCAGCAGATCCAGGTCATGGCCCCCACCAACGGACGCGTGCTGATTTACGGGGAATCCGGCACCGGAAAAGAACTGGTAGCACACGCCATCCATGCCCAAAGCCAGCGTAAGGATGAGACTTTCGTTGAAGTGAATTGTGCGGCCATCCCGGAAGACCTGATCGAGAGCGAACTGTTCGGCCACGAGAAAGGGTCGTTTCCCGGAGCGACCGCCGACAAGGAAGGCAAGTTTCAGAAGGCGAATGGCGGCACCTTATTTCTCGACGAAGTCGGCGACATGAGTTTGAAGACGCAATCAAAAGTATTGCGCACGCTCGACGAACAACGCTTCGCCCCGGTGGGCAGCGAAGAGGCGATCACCGTGGATGCGCGCGTGATCGCCTCAACCAATAAAGATCTGGAGGAGGAAATCTCGCGCGGCAATTTCCGCGAGGATCTTTTCTACCGGCTGAACGTGATTCCTTTTTCCGTACCTCCATTACGAGAGCGGAAAGAAGATGTGCCCCTGCTGGCGCGACATTTCTTGAAGGAATTCTCCGCCGCCTACGGACGCCGCCCGCGCGAAATCACCGACGACGCGGTGGAGACTCTGATGCGCTACGCCTGGCCCGGCAATGTGCGTGAATTGCGCAACGTGATCGAGCGCATCGTCATCATGAACCCCACCACTACTCGGTTCGATCGTAAGCATCTTCCCCCGCTGGTGCATCGCGACGGCGGACGCCGGGGCAGCGCTGCGGAGTTTTCTACCTTGCATCAGGCGCGAGCCGCCTATGAGCGCGATTACATTCTCAAGAAGCTCGACGACAACCACGGCAATATCAGCCGCACGGCCGAGGTTCTCGGCCTCGAGCGCAGCCATCTGTACCGCAAAATGAAGACTCTGGGAATTGCTGTTAAGGAATAGCGACGGCTAGCGCTTGATCATGTGGATTTCGGTGCCGTTTCTGGCGAACTTCACCTCATCCATTAGCTCGTTGATCAGATAGATTCCGCGACCGTGATTCGAGAAAATGTTTTCCCCTTTGATGGGACTGGGGATGTCCTTAGGATCGAATCCGTGCCCGGGATCGCGCACCACAATCAGCATTCCGCGTTCCTCGTCGCAAGCCACATCGCATTCAATGACCTTCGACGGATCGGCTTTGGCGCCGTGCACCACCGCATTCGCCAGAGCCTCGGCTAGCGCCAGCTCGATTGCGTCTTCCTTGCCGCTGATGCATTGCATCTTGCGAACGATTTCCATGATGCCTTGCACCACGGAATCGACGGCCTGGGTTTGAGCAGCAAGAGTGACTTTCAACTTCAAAACCAACTTATCCGCTTCAAAGTCCGCATCCGAATCGCAGCTACTTGCCATGGTCACGCCCCATGAAATGCGAAAGCATTGTATAAAGATTACGCGCAGGCCACAACGAGCCAAAAGTTTAAGTCTTGCTCCCGCCCGCAAGGCTTTCCAGCTGACGTCTCCAGTCTAAATCTTCGACAAAATCATGCGATTCGCGCCAATCCGGCTTCACCTTCACGAGTAACTCCAGGAAAACTTTCGTCTCTAGCATCTTTTCGATCTGGTGCCGGGCCGCGGTACCGATCTTTTTCAACATCTGGCCGCCCTTGCCGATCAGGATGGCCTTCTGCCCCTCGCGCTCACAGTAAATCAGGGCGCTGATGCGAGCTAGTTTAGGCCCTTCCTCAAACTGCTCAATTACCACGGTGGTGGAGTACGGAACTTCCTCGCTGGTCCCCAGCATCACTTGTTCCCGAATAATCTCTGCCACCATAAAACGTACGGGCTGATCGGTGATCTGATCAGCGGGAAAATAGTGGGGCCCTTCTGGCAAAGCCTTCACGACTTCCTGCAGCAGAATCTCGAACCCTTCCTTCTTACGAGCCGAGAGCGGAATCACTTCTTTGAAATGATGCAGGTGACGGTAGCTCTCGATCATCGGCAACAGCTTTTCTTTGCCACCACGCAGCAGATCGATCTTATTGAGCAGGAGAAATACGGGGATGCCCGCCTTGCGCGCCATGTCCACGACAAACTGGTCTTTACTCTCAAACTGCTTGGTAGCATCGACGATTAGGAGCACCAGGTCGCAACCCTCCAGCGCTTCCCGAACTTCCTGCATCATCTTTCGTCCCAGAGAACTGTCGGGCTTGTGTACCCCGGGAGTGTCAATCAGAATCACCTGTCCGCCGGCGCGGCCCTTTTGTTTGGGCAGATTCAGAATACCGAGAATCCGGTTGCGTGTCGTTTGCGGCTTAGGGCTGATGATGGCGAGTTTCTCGCCCACCAGCGCATTAAGAAGCGTCGACTTGCCCGCGTTGGGCCGCCCGAGAATGCAAACGAAACCGGAATGAAAGGACATAGGATGCCGCGTCTGAACTATATCAGCTTCATCTGTCTCGGCTGCTCCAGCGAGATACGCACGCGCTCGACCCTGCGTTCGGTGGAATCGAGAACTTCAAACCGCAATCCGTCGTCTTCCACCACCTCGCCCTTCCGCGGAATGCGGCCGGCGAGTTCGCTCACCAACCCCGCGACTGTCGCTGACTCCTTACCTTCCGGCCGAACTCCGAACAATTCGTCAAGACGGTCCACGTCCATATTTCCCGGCACGATATAAGTGTGATCGTTCTCCCGCACCACTTCTGCTTTCTCATGCTCGTCACGAATTTCGCCCACAATTTCCTCAACCAGGTCTTCAATCGTGACCAGCCCAGCGACGCCTCCATATTCGTCGACGACGATCGCCATGCGGACGTTGTGCTTCTGCATCTCTCGCAACAGGTCGCTGCTCAGCTTGCTCTCGGGGACAAAGTGCACGTCCTTGCGCATGATGCTATCCACGGTTCGCCGGGCGGCGTCCGTATCGGGCACCTGCAAAATATCCTGCGCGTAAACGATCCCCTTGATGTTGTGGATCGTCCCTTCGTACACGGGCACGCGCGAGAACGGCCGGTTCCTCAGCAACTCGACAAATTGCTCCACCGTCGTCTTCGTGGGCACGGCCACGATCTCGGGCCTCGGCTTCATCGCTTCCCGAACTGTCTTCTCGCCAAATTCGACCACCGACTGGATCAATTCCCGGTTGCTCTCATCGAGAATTCCTTCTTCCTGCCCTGCCTCGATCAGGGCATCCACAGCCTCAGCCTGAGTCTCCGGCTGTTCTTCGGTATGTTCCTTGGTTAGAGCCGCCACCGATTGCAGAAAACCCAAGACCAGCGTCACCGGCAGAACGAGATAGATCAGAATCTTCAACAGCAATGCCCAACTCGCGAGCCAACCTCCCCGCGTGCGCGAGAAAAACACGAAGGGCAAGAATCGGTTGAAGACAATCACGATCAGCACCAGCGCCAGCGTGGCTTGCAGGATCTCGTGAATGCTCCATGCGCGATCGCGGAAGACGGTAAACCCAACCAGCATCGCGATCGATGCGGTGGTCAGTTGGGTTAACACTGCCATGGATAACGCGGCGCGCGAGCGGCTCATTCCCAGGCGGGGCTCCACGTTTTGCTCGAAGGCGTCGATGTTGTCTTGAAACTCGCGCGAAAGAAATTTGCCGACTTCGGTGTAGAGACGCTCCACATAGGAAACCAGGGTCAGCAATCCCAGCAGGAGCAGGAGCGCGAATGCGATGGCGAAGTTCATCGCGCGCGTCCTCGCTTCGTCTTCAAGATCTTGCCTGGCACGGCCCGCTCGATGAGTCCCAATGGCAAGGCCAGCGTCTTTCGCAGGCGCCGCTCCAAACGCGCCATCTTGCCGGCATCGCTCTCGTGGTCGTATCCCGCCAGGTGCAGCACGCCATGAAGAACAAGAATCTTAACTTCGTCGGCGGCGGCATGCCCCAGTTGTTTGGCATTGCGCGCGGCGATGTCGGCAGAGATGGCGATATCTCCCGCGAAACCCTCGTCAAACATCGGAGGAAACGATAGCACGTCGGTGGTTTTGTCTTTCTTGCGAAACCGGCGGTTCAGCGCCCGCAACTCCTGGCTTGAGGTCACCAGTACATTCAAGGCACCCCGCAGATGAACGGCGCGGGTGGCCCGCGTCACAAAACGTGACAACGCCGGTTCGCTGAGCCCAGAGACGCGTTTGCGGAGAATCACCAAGATCGACCTAGCCTTCTCCAAAATAAACAGGAGGGCCCGTTCGCGGCGCCCTCCTGTGCAATTCTACCCGCTTTAATCGTTGGAATCCGCCGCCTCCGCCTTCTCCGGTCGCGCCGCCAGGGCGCCGCTGGTTTTCCCGTTGAGGCCGCTCTTCGACTCCAGCAAAGATAGTTGCTCCTCCGCTACGCGGTTCTTGTGCTCGTCATAGGCGCGAATAATGCGCTGCACCAGGTGATGGCGCACCACATCGGCCTCGTCAAAGTAAACGAACGTGAGGCCCTGAACATTCTTCAGGATGTCTACCGCCTCAAGCAACCCGCTGCGCCGCGCATTCGGCAAGTCAATCTGCGTAACGTCGCCCGTGATCACCGCCTTGGAGTTGAATCCTAACCGGGTTACAAACATCTTCATCTGCTCTGAAGTCGTGTTCTGGGCCTCGTCGAGAATCACGAAGGAATCGTTCAACGTGCGCCCGCGCATGAACGCGATGGGAGCAATCTCGATAACGTTCTTTTCCAGATAGCGGTCAACCTTCTCGGGGTCGAGCATGTCGTACAGAGCGTCGTAAAGCGGCCGCAGGTAGGGATCGATCTTATCCTGCAAGGTGCCGGGCAAGAAGCCGAGCCGCTCCCCTGCTTCCACCGCGGGACGAGCCAGAATGATGCGGTTGACTCGCTTGGCCAAAAGCGCAGAAATCGCCATCGCCACCGCAAGATAGGTCTTGCCGGTACCGGCCGGACCGATGCCGAACACCATGTCGTGATTCTCGATGGCTTCGAGATAGCGCCGCTGGTTGACGCTCTTCGGCTGCACCGTGCGCCGCCCAAAGCCGCGCTGCTTACCGGCTTCCGCCAGACCCTTCAAAGTAGCCTTGGGATCGGTGATCAGCACCCGCAGCATGGTATTCAGGTCGCCGTTGTTGAAGACGTGACCTGCGCGCTGCAGTTGTTCGTAGTCGCTGAAGACCTGCTCGGCGCGGGCTACATCGCGCGCGGCGCCGTCGAGTTCGATGGAATCGGATCGCAGATCGATGGCGACATTCAGGCCATCTTCGAGCACGTGCAAGTTTTCGTCGCGCGTGCCAAACAAGGTCTCGATGTTGGGGCTAAGTTCGATGCTTTTCTTCATTCAAATTTTCGAGCACACGTAGGGACAGCCGCCTGCGGCTGTCGAGCCATAAACACATTGCCCAGGGAACGAAGTCCGCCGGAGCGCACAAACCATTCTTCTGTTCTGGAGATGGAACCAGCCGGGATGCTCGTCACCGAGGTGCAAGCAACAACCATTGAGGTAAGCCTACCCCGGCCTTAGATGGGAGTCAATGGCCGGGGGTTTGCCCGGACATTCTCGCCCTCCCTGCCGCCAAAGAACATCCTTAAGTGCTCTACGTCACAGAGGTTTCGCCCGTGTAAGGGGAAAGTACTGAGTAGTTGACCGCAAGCCCAGGAGTTGCCATGGAGACGTCCCTCAGAACCATCCAAGACTTCCTCGCCCACAAACGCATCGCCATGGTCGGAATCTCGCGCAACCCGGCTGATTTCAGCGCCAAGCTCTTCGAGGAATTCTGCCGCCAGGGATACGACATGGTTCCCGTCAATCCCGGCGCACAGGAAATCCACGCGCGACGCTCATTCGCCCGTTTGCAGGACGTGCAGCCTCCTGTCGAAGCCGCGTTGTTGATGACGTCACCGGAAGTGACTGAGGCCGTCGTGCGCGACTGCGCCCAAGCCGGCATCCAGAGCGTTTGGATGTACCGCTCGCATGGCAAAGGCGCCATCAGTGCTCAGGCTGTTCAGTTCTGCCGCGAGCAAGGGATTACGGTGGTTCCGGGCGAGTGCCCCTTTATGTTTTTACCGGAGACGGGAGCAGTCCACCGCTTCCACGGTTTCGTGCGCAAGATCACCGGCCGCTATCCGCGGGAGTCCGCGGCCTAGGCGCTTTCGCCCTTCGCATCGGGCACCGATGCCGGCACGGCTCGATTATGTGCCCATTCGCGCAACTGCTGGATCTCTTCGGCGCGCGTGATGGAAAGAGGTACGGTTGCCTTCAGCGCGTCGATGAGGCCCTGCGTACTCAAAGGCTGCTTGCTCGAATACGCCGCGTACATGGCAGTCTGCACCGCGGCGTCGATCTCGGCACCCGAATATCCCCGGGCCGCACTTGCCGCCTGATCGAGATTGAATTCTGCAGGATTCCGCTGCCGCCTGGCCAGATGGATGGAGAAAATCTGTTTCCGCTCGGCCTGGTTCGGCAGGTCAACGAAGAAAAGTTCGTCGAAGCGTCCTTTGCGGATCAGCTCCGGCGGCAGTGCCGTCACGTTGTTGCAGGTGGCCGCCACGAATACGGGAGCCTTGCGATCCTGCATCCAGGATAAGAACGAAGCCAGCAAGCGCGACGATACGCCGGCGTCCACCGAAGCCGAATCCGGCCCGCTTCCCGCGAACACTTTCTCGAGTTCATCAATCCACAGAATGCAGGGCGCCAGCTCTTCCGCTACTTGAAAGACTTTCTGGATACGCTTCTCGGTCTCACCAATATATTTGTCGTACACCGCGGCGGTATCGAACTTCACGAGAGGAATCTTCCATTCGCCGGCAATGGCTCGCGCGCACATGCTTTTGCCGCATCCCTGCACGCCCAGGATGATCACACCGCGCGGAGGTTCGAGCCCATATGCGCGCGCTGCGTCTTCCCAGGTCCCCTGCCGCTGCTTCAACCAGCGCTTCAGGTTTTCGAAGCCGCCGACCCCGGCCAAGGTATCGGAGACCTCCACGAAGTCCAGCATCTCCGAGCGCTTGAGCATGTCTTTCTTGGCCTGCAGGACGTCCGTCACGATCTCCGGCGTCACTCCGTAGCGCGTCACCAGCGCCTGCGATACGGCCCGCTCAGCTTCTTCCTCGGTCAAACCGCGCAGGTTCCCGGCCAGAGCATCGAGCCCTGCTACATCCAAAGTGCGCTTCAAGGTATGCGTCTTCCCCACCCGCACAATCATTTCGTCGATAATCTGCCGCAAGCGTGTCTTGTCAGGAAGCGGAAGCTCGAGGAACTCGACCAGGCTTGCCAGTTCCGGCGGGATGGTAATCGAAGGCGCGGTGATGATCACCGTCCGGCGATTGCGCGAGAATTTCTGGCCTACGTCGCGCAGGCGGCGAACTACCACTGGATCATCCATGTGGCGGTGAAAGTCCTTGAGAATGAAGGCCGCTTCTAGCGAAATCGATTCCAGATTCCCCAGCATCTGCGCCGGCTCGCGGCTGTTATAGATTGCCTGCGAATCGGCTGGATCCGGAGCCGTGCCAACCCCCGAATCTGGGACGAGCGCGCCTATATCGCTGCCAGATCGCACCAGTCCGCTGGCGATGCTCCACTCAAATGTAGCCAGGTTCAAGGCTGAGCAGGCCGCGCGTACCATGCGGACCGCCCGCATTTCTTCGACGGTTTCGAGCACCACGATAGGGGTGGAAGAATCGACCAGGATTTTCAGCCGTTCCAGGGCATCCGCCATGTATTTGACCTGCCGTGAGTTACTCCCGTAAAATAACGTATTCGGTACCCACCGGAACATCTATCTAGAGAAACGAAGGTAACGAGTCCAGACATGGCGAATCATTTTTCGGCGCTGAAACGCGCCCGTCAGACCGAGAAGCGCACTGCCCGCAACCGGGCCAACCGTTCCCGCCTGCGCAGCACGCTGCGCGAATTCCGCGAGAGCCTAGCCAAGGCCGACAAGCCAGCCGCCGAGCAGAGTTTCCGGCTAACCGTGTCCGCTCTCGACAAGGCGATTCAGAAGGGCGTGATTCACGAGAATACCGCCTCCCGCTACAAGGCGCGCCTGAGCAAGCGCTTGACGGCGATGAAGTAGGCTGTCAGCTTTCAGCTATCAGCTTTCAGTAGAACGACCAACGGCAGGCTTCGCGCCTGCCTTTTTTAGTAGCGGCGCCACCCCGCCGGCCACGTGCTCTCCGCTAAAGCACAACCTCGAAATACTGCTTCAACGCTTCCGCCACTCTTCCTCTGATCCCAACATCCTCTCTTCGCGCTGTCCCGTTTCGCGTCAGGATCAGCTTGTAATCGGCCAACGTCACCCGGCCATCCTCCGTCGCCATCGTGCAAATCCTCTTCCGCGTGAAGTGCGATTCCGGAGAAGTCTGATGGTAGTGGCACATCGCGGCAAAATCCTCTAGCCGCCGCGGCGTCAGAGTAAACGAATATTGGCTCTTCCAGGCTTCGCCCGGTTCGCGCATCTGCAACTGAATCCGTTCTCCCTCTTCCGACCAGTGCGAAAAACTCTTGCCCGCCCTGCTCTTGTTCCATATCCGAGTTTCAAGCGCAAGGGATCCAGAAACGATTCGCCAAAGCCGACATCCGCCAGCCAGGGCTCTTCCAAATCGACTCGCAGAGTGAGGTGATCGAACTCCGGGCCCTCGCCTCCATCTTCGCGAGCCACGCGGGCGGAAAGCAGCGTGACCTGAAATCCCAACTCCCGCAGCAAAGCCGCGAAGGCGCCATTCATCTCGTAACAAAATCCGCCGCGCTTGCGTTCAACGATTTTGCGAATAGCGGCATTTTCATCACATGGAATTTCACGGTGAAGGCCGATATCCAGATTCTCGAAAGGCACGGTGAACAAATGAGTTCGATGAACAGCGCGGAGGGTCTCAATCGAAGAATTTGGATCGCCCGAGTACCCGATGCGATCGAAATAGGCGGCCACGTCGACCATGGAAGTTCCGGAGAGAATTCCCTGATGCAATCGCGTAAGCAGATGCAGCGCAGGGGTCCTTCGACTCCACGTATCGATTCGTGAGCGAATCGATACGCTCCGCTCAGGATGACAGGTCTTAGCTAAGTGCTAAAAGCTAACAGCTAAAAGCCGCGCACTTGGCCAACAAGCACCGACCAACGACTAAACCGGCAATTCTTCCTGCGACCAGCCCGCCACTTCTTCTTTCGGTTCAGCGGTCAAATCAAGCACCAACTTCTCCAGCACCAAGCGCTTCGTCGGAGGATTCGAGCGCAAGGCAAGATCGGTTTTTGCCACCAACCGGATCGCCCGCGTGAGTTCGCGCTTCGATTTGTAGCGTCGCGCCTGCTTGATAATGTCATCCGCGGCAAACGGAGGCACGCGAAAGCCCTGCCAAAGAGCCGCCCAAAGCATGCGCTGGTCGCGAACATTGCGCTCCAGAATCACCAGCATCTGCCGGAAGGTTTTGGCCAGCATATAGAGATGTCCGATGGCCGCCTCATCTCCGTCACCCGTGCTCAGCATCGCATCCAGCATTTCCAGCGCGCGCACCCGGTCTTTCGAGGAAATCGCGTCGGTCAATTCATAGAGTGACCGCTGTTTGGCGGCCAGCACCATGGTTTCGACATCGCCCAGCGTGATGCGCTTCTTCTCGCCGACATAGAGAATCAGCTTCTCCAGTTCGTTCGACACCATCATCATGTCGCCGCCCAGGGCATCAACCAACTCGCGCGCCGCATCGGCATCGATCTTTACATCACGGGTCGCGCCGTATTCGCCGATCCAGCGCACGGCCTCGCCCTCTTCCACACGCGCCAGTTCGACGATGGCGCAGTACTCGCCCAGAGTTTCGCGGATGCGCTCATAACGGTCTTTGTCCGTCATGTCCATGCGCCGCGCATCGGCGGGAATGCTGATGTGGTCGGCCACAAAAATCAGCTACCGCATCCGGATTCGGATCTTTGCAGTACGCCTCGATGGCCGCGAGCTTCTCATCATTCGATCCGCGGCCAAAAAGATTCTTCACCCCGCGCACGAAAAACACCTGAAATGGAGCCATCAAGGAAGGCGTGCGCGCCCGGTCGAGAATTTCGCTCAGATCGGTTTCCGCCAGATCGAATTCGAACAAGCTGAAGTCGCGCAGATCGGCGGGAACCAGATGTTCGATGATGGCTTCGCGGCAGCGTTTGCGGAAGAACACTTCATCGCCCACGAACACATAGGCCGGACGCAGTTTCCGATTCTGCACTTCGGCCACAAACCGGTCGGCCTGCGCGAACGCCCGCATCAGAAGCCCTCCAGAATGTTCGAGACCAGGGTGCGGGCGAAATCCTGCGATAGACGTTCGAGCGCTGGAGAATCTTCTTCGAAGAAGCTGGTCAGTTCGCGCGAAACCTGGTATTGCTCGCGAAACAAATACGCCGGATTCTGGTAGAGAACCTTCCCCGACTTGTCGGTAAGAGAAACCTTCATGCTCACCGTAACCAGAACACTGGCCGCGCGGCCCGTCTGCGAATCGTAGGTCAACGGCGAAGCGCTGCTCGAAAGCACCTCTCCTCGCAGAGTGGCATCCGCCTCGGCGTCCGCCTGATTCAGAATCTGGTAATGGGTGCGCGTCACCATCTCGCGCACCACCGCAGCAGTTAAGCGTCTGTTCGATCTTATAAGTCCGAGTATCGTTGACGAAGCTGGGGACGGCAATCGTCTTGACGTTATCAGGAAGGGTAACCCCGTGGCCGGCAGTGTGATACCCGCAGCCCGTGCTGACCAGCAACAGCGTCAGGCACGCCCATCGCTTCATTGAATTTTGCCCTTGGGACGGGTCGCCGCCATGGTCTCGGCGCTCTCCACCGCGGTCGAAGCCGCAATGCGCAGATTGTCGGAGGCCGCCCACAGCCAAAAACTGTTGCCGTCGTTTCCGTCAGGCGCCGCCGAAACCAGAATATCTGCCTGCCCCGCGGCGTTCACGTTGCTGGGAGAATCTTCCGCCCCATGAGTGACCGTCACGTGCTCCCCCGAAAGCGCCTCAAGCACATTCGCGATATCCACGGCCTGCTCAAGTTCGACATGCACGGCAAATGCGTGTCCATGGAAGATCGGCGTCTGCACCAGCATCACCGACGGCATGGGCGCTTCTTTTCCGGCGATGGTGCGGTAGTGCCGGATAACTCGCTCTTGCACTGTCGCCAGCGCCGGCACCGAATGCTCTCCGTAACGCGCGACCATGTTGAAGGCAACTTGAGTGTCAAAAACGTTTTTGGGCAACTGCTGGAATGAGAGCAGATTCACGGTTTGCTCATGCAACTCGTCCATGCCTTTTTGTCCGTGTTCGGAGACCGGCTCATACACCGTGGCTACGGCACGCCGGATCTTGCCTGCCTTCTGCGCGCGCAACAAAAGCAAAGCCAACACCACTGCGGCGGGATGCGCTACCACCGAGGGCCCCGGCTGCAACTCGGGCCGGATCGTCTGTCCCAGTTGCCGCTCCACCCAGGGAGAACGGACTACGGCATCCGGTTCCTCTTCCAACGCGTACGAAAGATCCACCAAGGCGCTGCCGGCTTTACGCGCGGTCTTCCAGTTCTTGCGGGTGCAATCCTGGTCAGAAGCGAAAAAGGTGAAATCGATGTTGTCGAATTGTTCCGAGCGCACGTTCTGGATGAACGTCACTTCATCGCCGAGCGTCTCCAATTGACCGAGGGCTTCGTCGTCGTCGAGCAACTTTACATCGATCGAAGGGAAATTCCGGTCCCCCAGCACCTCCGCGACTTCCTTGCCCTTAAGCGAGCCCGCGCCGACGATCGCCAGGCGATAGAAATTCCCTCCGCGCTGTACGTCGTTCAAGGTGGACGGTTTTATGTTGGCTTTCATGAAGTCTGCGATGCCTCCTTATAAGCCGGAGGCGGCCGGTTGCCCTTTCTACGGAATATCCACTGCAGGCGCCACAGCACCCCCGACGCCATGTACAGCACGGCAATCCCGAACAACACCCATTCCGAGAAGTACCAGATGGCGGCCAACAGCGCGCCAAAGAGAACGATCAGTTGGAACCGCTGGCGGGCACGGAAATCAATATCTTTGAAACTGTAAAACCGCCACGTACTCACCATGAGGTAACCTACGCTGACCATCAGCAGCATCCATACGATCGAGGTGTACCAGGACTCAAGCGGCTCGCCCCGGGAAAAATGCACCACCGCGGCAATTACACCCGCGCCCGCCGGAATCGGCATGCCTACAAAATACTTCTTACCCGGACGTCCCGGGTTCGATGGCTGCGGATTGCTGGTGATATTGAACCTCGCCAAGCGGCTCGCGCCTGCCATCAAGAATAGAAAGCTGGCGATGGCTCCAAGTTGCACAACCCGGCTGGCGATATCCGCCGTCGAAAACGCCCGCAACATGCGGAAGCCCCACATCCATCCCAGCATGGCGGGAGCCACTCCGAAGGTAATCACATCCGCCAGAGAATCTAATTCCTTGCCGAAATCACTGCTGGTTTTTGTGAGTCGCGCAATGCGGCCATCGAGGCCATCAAACAAAACCGCAAATCCAATGGCCTTTGCAGCGTTATCGAAATGCCACGGCTCAGCCACGGTCGCGTGCGTCACTTGTAAGATCGCGTAATACCCCGCCGCAATATTGGCGGTCGTAAACAGAGACGGCAGGATGTACAGACCTTTGCGCAGCTTTCTCTGAGGCTGATCCTCCTTGCGCCGCTTGGGGATCTCCGGAACTTCAGGTTCCATCACCGTGCTCCTTGCTGCGATTGCTCTCGACCTGCGGCGGCCAGTTGTGGTGCCGCGACCAGCGCCAGGACGGTGCTTCCGCCCTTGACGTGATCCCCTACCTTAATCTGCGGTGTGGCGGCGGCGTCGAGCAATACATCCACGCGGGAGCCAAACTTGATCAAGCCGACCCGTTCTCCGCGCGCGACTCGGTCTCCCACTTTCTTGTTGAAAACAATCCTTCGCGCCAGCAGGCCCGCAATCTGTTTAAAGACGACCGTGTGCCCTTCACCCTCGACGGTAACCATGTTCTGCTCGTTCTGATCCGCCGAGGCCGCGTTCATGGCGTTCACAAACTTACCCTTCTGGTAGCGGACGTTGCGAATTACCCCGGCGATCGGTGAACGGTTGACGTGCACGTTAAATACATTGAGAAAGATGCTGATGCGGATGCGACGCCCGCCATTCTCGGTAAAGGGAGAAACCTCGGTGACTTTGCCGTCTCCGGGCGAGACTACCGCCCCAACTGCGTCAGGGATCACCCGCTCAGGATCGCGGAAGAACCAGAGGAAAAATGCCGCCAGCAGCAGCGCGGGAATCGCCCACACCGCTCCTGCCAGCCAACCCAATAAAATGGCAGCGCCCACCAATGGCAACGCGTAATAGTAACCGTCTCGAACCATGGAAGATATTGAGATTATAGTGCAGGAGCGAGGACTCCGGCTCCCTTCACAATTGTTAAATATAAATAAAAAAGGCGCTTAGGAGCGCCTTCTTGTAGAGCGTGTAATTCCCAGAACGGCTATGCCGTGCCAGGTTCGTCAGAAAAATTATGCTACCTGGTGCTGATGAATCGTTGTCCGGTACTCTCGCTCGATCAGTTCCATCTGGTCTTTCAGACGGAGCTTTAGCTTCTTCAATCGCACTTCTTCCAGTTTTTCGTCTTCTGTGAGATACCGCTTCTGCGTGAGGGAATCGAGCCGTTGTGAGTACTGCGTGTGCTCCTGGGCTAGTTTGCGGAACTCATCATGACTAGCGAGGAGCTGGTCTCTAGAATTGAGCATCCAGCAGACCTCCTAACCGGGTTTAGACCCTAACCGTACCACACGTCCCAAACCGCTTCAATCCAAATTTCAAGCCCTCGTCCGTCTTGCGTCACTGCGCAACAGAACTGAAGTTTGCACTGTGTTTGGTGCATCTTACAGAAAATCCAGCCGGTACAAGATCGCGTCTTCCTCGGGATCGCGGTAGTAACGCTTGCGGCGACCGCTCTCCATGAAAACCCACTTCTCATACAACCTTCGCGCCGCCTGGTTCGACTCTCGCACCTCCAGGTAAACCGATTGGGCTCCTCGGGAGCGGACGAGGGTCAGGAACTCTCCCACGAGCCGCGCCCCCAATCCCCTCCTCCGCGCGGGACCGGCGATGGCAACGTTTTCGATCTCCCATTCGGCATCGACGCGCCGCCCGACCAGAAAGCCTTGGACTGCCGAGCCTTCTTCCAGCACCAGAACTTCTCTGACGTCGGACTCAAACGCAGTTTCGTATTGTTCCCGAGACCAGTGCGCGGCCGTGGCGGCATGCTTCTCCAACGTCATCATGGCGGGGATATCGGCGGCAGTGGCGGGACGGATCAGCAAGGTCGAGTTCCAACACTGAAGTCATCCCGAGCGGAGCGAGGGATCTCGCGTGGGCCGACGTTGTCGTTGTTCACGCCAGATCCCTCGCTCCGCTCGGGATGACGTCGGTGGATGAACTACACCGCGGCGTTCTACAAGGCTTTTTTCGCAAAAATCTCGGCATCGGTTCGCCGGATATAGTTGGCTTCCAACGCTTCCGGAGACACAATGTCCCCCGCCAGAATCTTTTTCCAGCCTAAGCGAGAAATGGCATCGCTGCGCGGATTATCGATTTCATGCACCGCGATTCCCTCCGCTCTGAGCGCTTCGGCCAACGACTTCCCCGCAGCCACAACAGTTCCACCCGCCGCACTCTCGATCAACTCGGATCGAGTGACCAGCCTCTCGCTCTCCATCTTCGCGCCATCTGCGCCGACCTCATACTGTCCCAAGTAGATCTCGCCCCGTCCGGCATCGAGCGCTGCCAGCACTTTTCCTGTGCCGCCGACCGCAACCGCTTCCAGCAACGACACCGCCGCGATCGGTTTCCCGGTCGCTTCCCCGAGAGCTTTGATCGCCGCCAGGCCTACGCGCAATCCCGTGAACGAACCGGGGCCCGAGGCCACGGCAAATCCGCCGAGATCTTTTTTCTGAAATCCATGCCTGTAAAGGAGATCGGCAACCTGGGGAATCAGTTGCGCCGAAAACGTTCCGCCTTCGAGCGCGACCACTTCGATGACTTCGCAGGTTGCGTCCGGATTCCCCTGTGCCAGGGCGATGCTGCCCTGTTTTCCTGAAGTATCGACGGCCAGCAAAAGCATCAGTGGCTCGCTTCCACCAATTCGAGCAGGACTCCGCCCGTGCTCGACGGATGTACGAAGACATAGCGATGCCCGCCCGCGCCGACTTTGATCTCGTCCGACACCAGCCGCACCCCATCGTTCTTGAGCTTTTGCACCGAGGCCCGAAGATCAGGCACACGCATGCACACATGGTGCAAGCCCTCGCCGCGCTTGGCAATGAACTTCGCAATCGTGGAAGTTTCGCTGGTCGGCTCCAGCAATTCCAACCGGCTCTCTCCCACCGGGACCATCACCAGCCGCACCTGCTCTGCTTCCACCGTCTCTTCCGGAGAGATGCTGAGCCCCAGTTTTTCGTAGATGCCCTTGGCCGCCGCCAGCGACTTCACCGCGATGCCCAGATGATCAATCGTAAAACTCATAATGACGCCTCACCGATAAGAAGATGCAGACTCCTCACTTCGTTCGGAATGACAAAGCGTGGGGTTTCATAAATCAACAATCGACAATCAAGAATCTACAATTTCTTAACAATCTCTTCGACCAGCGTATACGGATCCCGCTTGTGCTCGGCCACCTGCTCGGCATAGTGCGCGACTTTGCCGTCGGACATCTGCTCGCGCGCCCGGTCGAGCAGCGCATCGCGCAGCATCTCCACTAAACGCTCCTGCCAGTTGTGAATATTGCGCTTCAGCAGCAGGTTTTCTTTCTTCAAGTACGCTTCGTATTGGCCGATTGCCTTCGCCAGTTCCTTGACCCCGGCTCCCTCGCTCGCCACCGTTTTCACGATGGGAGGCGTCCAGTGATCATCCCGCATCGCCAGCGACTGCATGGCGCGAATCTCGCGTTCCACGCGCTCGGCGCCGTCACGGTCGCTTTTATTGATGACGAAAATGTCGGCGATCTCCATGATGCCGGCCTTGATGGTCTGCACATCGTCGCCCATCCCCGGCACCAGGATGACAATGGTGATGTCGGCCAGGCGCACGATATCCACTTCGTCCTGTCCAACGCCTACCGTCTCGATCATGATCAGGTCGCGCCCAGAAGCATCGAGCACGGTGGTCACATCGGCGGTAGCCCTGGCCAGGCCACCCAGTGATCCCCGCGTAGCCATACTGCGGATGTAAATCCCCGCGTCGGCAAAGTGATCCTGCATGCGAATGCGGTCGCCCAGGATCGCGCCCCCGGTGTAAGGGCTGGTGGGATCGACGGCGATAATCCCGACCGTCTTGTCCTCTTTCCGGTAGTGCTTGGCCAGTTGATCGACCAGCGTGCTCTTCCCCGCTCCTGGAGACCCGGTGAGTCCCAGAATTCGCGCCCGCCCACTGTAAGGAAATACCGCCTTAAGGAGTTCAGCAGAACTACCTTGCCGGTTCTCGACGGTAGAAATGGCGCGCGCCAATGCCCGCGGATCCCCCGCGCGCAATCGCTCGATCCAGGCGTGTAGGTCGTGATTCAAACTGTTCAGTGTAAAGCAGAGGCAAGCGGGAGGGGAAACCGTCTACTGCTCGGGCACTGGTGAGCTTTCATTTTTCTGACGTCATCCCGAGCTTTGCGAGGGATCCGGCGCGCAGAACGGCAATGTGGCTGACGCGAGATCCCTCACCCGGCTGAACTGCGCCAGGGGCCTCGATCTCCCGGTCAAAAAATCTTCCGCCGACGTGACGGTTTTCCTCAGAGGTCTGCGCAATGCGAGGTGAGCAGCAGTAAGCCAGGTTGCTGCCGCACGCCGGCCGGTCAATGGTCGAGGACGGTCAGGGCTTCCCCGGATCAAGGGCTCGCGCAGAAGTCACATTTTGGAGGACAGGAACATGGGCGTTAAAAACGCATCGCGCATCGTCGTCGTAATCGCCACTTTCGCAGCCATCTCGGTCGCCCAGACCCAGACCCAGGCTCAGCCGAATCAGCAGCAAAACCAACAGCAGAACCAGCAGCAGAACCAGCAGGCGCAGCCGCAGCAGAAGAAAAGCTTCTGGCAGAAAATGAGGGATGCCAGCCAGGGCGCACAGAACACCATGCAGCAAGGCGCCAGCACGGTCCAGGGCACCGTCCAGCAGGGCACCGGCGTGATTCAGAACGGCGCGCAACAAGTGCAGGGCACCGCGCAACAGGGGATGCAGGGAATCCAGCAGGGAGCGCAATTTCCCAACGGCAATGGCAACGCTAACGGCAACGCCAGCGGCGCCTTCAACGGCGGCGGTGGCAACGCAGGTTCATGCGGACCCAGCTGCTTCGATGCCGGCCCGTTCCAGGCTAACGTCTCGCAGATGACCATGAGCCAGCAGGGTTACTGGCATATCATCCGCATGAACGTCCAGTTCCACAACTCGACGAACCAGCCGTTGATCATCGCTTACCACGAGGGCTCGATGGTCATGGTTGACAACAATGGAGCCACTTACGTGCCCGCCGGAGGCAATCCGGGCGAACTGCAAGGAATGGGGATCGACCGCGGCAACCAGACCGACTCGCAGTTCGTACTCAATCCCGGCCAGACAGGAAACGCATTGTTCTCGGTCGCGCGCAGCCGGGGCAACGACAGCCCGGTCGGCACCGGCTACTCCTACAACTTGACCATCGACGAACTGCAGACGCAGAACGGAGCCATGGCCATTCCCGTGCGTTCCTATAACCTGAATTTCCCGAGCCTCGCACCGAGCGCCGTCAGCAACAGCACGGCCGCGTTCCCGTCCGTCTCTTCGCCGGCGAAGGGCTATGTGGGAAGCACTGCGGGAACCACCGCAGGAACCACCGCGGGATATCCCGCGACGGCTGTTCAGCCGGGAACGGCGGTCCCCGTGCAGCAGCAGCGGATCGTCAACGGAAGAGTGGTGCCGGTGACTCCGGCGACAGCCGTGAACAACGCAGCAATCCGGTCCACGGCGACCACGGCCAAGGCGCCCGTAGCGGCATCGGCCGTGAAGCCGATTCCGGTAGCCACCACGGCCGCGCCGAAACCGGCCGCGGCACCGAAACCAGCGACCGCGGCCAAACCGACTCCCGCGAAGAAGACGGTGGCCACCACTCCGCACTAAGAGACCGCATTTCAGAAAGACGTAAGCGGTTGCCCCATTTCTCGCGTTCTCGGCGGGAAGTGGGGCCTTTTCGCGTATCCAGACTATGATGGTTCTTGAATGATGAGACCCAGAATCTCGGCCGTCCTGGCTATGTTCTGCGCATGTTTGGCCTTACCGCAGGGCGGGTGTGGATCCTCCTCATCCTCCGCGGGTGGAAATCCCGGAACGTCGAACTGCGACTTCACCATGAAGGGCAAACAACAATCCTGCTCGCTCGGCGGCCGAACGTCGTTGTTGTTTCTGCCTGCAACCACGTGCGGCGGCGCATTGCCCGTTGTCATCTACTTGCACGGAGCGCCCGGCGACATTCACGAGGGCACCAACTTCGGTTGGCCAGCAACCGCAGCCAAAGATTGTTTCATTGAGGTGAACGCCAAGGGCTCCATGCTGAGCGATGGCGTCGAATCCTGGCATATCTACAACGACACCAGCAGCTACTCAGGCACGCCGCCCGACGACGTCGCCCAGCTGAAGTCTGTCGTCGCCGAGATAGAGAACGGTGACGGCCGTCGATGCCAAGGCCATCTTTGCGGTGGGATTCTCGGCAGGGGGATTCATGGCATCCAGGGTGGCGGCGGAAGGCGGTGACGTATTTGCAGCCACGTTCCCCTGGGCAGCAACCCTCTACATGCAGGACGCGGGCGGCACGACTGGCCTGCCCGCTGGCGTAGCGACTGCCACGAATTTAGAAGAGATGAACGGAACGGCCGACTCTACAATCCCGATTTGCGGACTTACTAACAGCAGTGTCACGGTGTCGTCCGTAGACACCACTCTGAATTGGTGGATGTCCGTGCTAGGTTGTTCCATTGCGACACCGTCCAGCAGCGTCTGTGTCGGAGGCCAACCCGTGCTTACGGCGAAAACCCTTTCCGGCTGCAATAACGGCAGTCACCGTCAACTGGTCATCCGCGCCCGGTGTAAACCACAGCTGGCCAGCGGGCTTGAACGACACGGTTTGGTCGTACTTCAACAGCCACAGAAAACCTTAAAAACCTGACCATTCTCTAACGGGGATTCCTTAGCTGTCCTTGCGGTACAGCAGGTCACGCATCGCCTTCCGGCGCTCTTCGTTCGCTTCTTTGACGGTCTGGCGCTCGTCGGCGTCCATGCGGCGTTGCTGCTTAGCAGGTTCCGCAGCTTCGGATGCGGTGCACTCCGGACAGCGGTTGGCGAAGCCCGGCTTGTCCGGCTTCAGCTCAAACTCTTCCGAGCAGATGGCGCAGGTTCTGATGGGAAAAGCCATACTCCAATTATGATACGACGCACCTATGTGGGCCGGGAAGCCCGGCTTGAATTCGTGGCTAAGAGCTAAAGGCCAAGAGCTTCCTGTTACTTCAGCACTCGCCGCGCAGTGACTGCTGAATCTCTTTTCGCGGGATAGTCTGGGATAAGCCCCTACCCGACGCAATCAGATGCCCCGCTGGCGTATCAGCGGGACATCGGAATGGCGTTCTTGATCGATCTCGATTCCTGACCTTCAATCAGCGTTTCGGAGCCAAGCGTTTGGTTGTACTCCTTTTTCCGACACTGCCGGCGGCGACGATCCCCTGCTGTCCCCCGGCGCTGGTAACCACCGTGTCGATCTCAGAACCACTTGCCACCACGACGAAGTTTGCCACCACCGGCGGCCGTCCGTCGGTAAAGTTGATCGTGAAAGTACCGGTACAATCAGAGTTCACCGTGTAGGTGCCAGTGGCTGGTGTGTGTGTGAAATCGGCGACAACTTGACCGTCCACCGTCACCGTATCGGTTTGAGAGAGATTGCCCTCCCCATCAAATGCTGTCATCGCCACGCCAACCTGTGGTCCAACCGGTCCCTGGCCCGCTAGTTTGTTCCCTTGAATGGTGAATCCATAGTTGCCGGCAATGAGTTTGTTGTTGCAGTCCTGTGCGTACCCCGACCCCAATACCCCGAGCATGAATACCCCCAACGCGACCGCGATTACATTGTTCTTCATGATTCTCTCCTCTGGTGTCTGCTTTCTAGATTTCCCCTTCTTCTCTTCTGCGCATCGCTTCGAATTCGCGACCGCCGAATGCGATGTTCTTATCCCGCTCGTACCGCCCCGTCAATTGATCCGCCCTGAATTCTTGCTAACTTCCTAACCCCATGATGTGTAAGTAGTTATTCGCTCACCTGATCCTTCAGGTAAAATCTCGCGCTGGGGTGAAGCTCGATGCAAGGCCATACCGATTCTGGCCACCGTTTTCGTGCGGGACTGTTTGAGATTGACCTTGGGTCTGCGGAACTCCATAAAAACGGGCGGAAAGTAAGGCTGCAAGAGCAACCTTTCCGGGTATTGGCGATGCTGTTGGAGCGCCCGGGCGACCTTGTCACCCGGGAAGAGCTGCAGACCAAACTCTGGCCGGCGGATACCTATGTAGGTTTTGATGAAGGCCTGAATACCGCCATCCGGAAGCTTCGGGTAGCTTTCGGCGACTCGGCCGATAACCCTCGCTTTATCGAGACGGTTCCCCGCCGCGGGTATCGCTTCATCGCATCGCTCGAGTCGCAGGCGATTCCATCGCCTTCCTCCGCCGCGATCGCAGCTGTCGCCTCGCCGGCACGCGGGTCCCACCGAATTCGCTGGATAAGTTTTGCGGCTGTGCTGATCGCAATCTGCGCGCTCACGGTCCTCCTACTAACCCCCCAACGCCACAAAACACACAACGGCAAGATCATGCTGATTGTTCTGCCTCTGGAAAACTACAGCGGCGACTCCCAACAGGACTACTTGGCCGACGGAATTACGGAGGAGATCATTACTCAGTTGGGAAGCCTTGACCCGCAACATCTCGGGGTCATTGCACGAACCTCGGCGATGCAATACAAACACGCCCATAAGAACAGTGCGCAAATCTCCCGCGAGGTGGGCGCGGATTACCTTCTTGAAGGCAGCGTCCGACGCTCGGGTGACCGAGTTCGTGTCACCGCTCAGCTGATTCAGGCATCCGACCAGACGCACCTCTGGGCCGATAGCTACGATCGGGACCTCGGGGATGTCCTGAAACTTGAGAGTGAGATTGCCGGCTCGGTAGCGAGTGAAATACGGCTTACGCTCTCGCAACAGGTTCATCAACGCCTGGCGGCCGCGGCTCGCACCAATGTGGAGGTCCACGACGCCTACCTGCGAGGTCTGCAAGGCTGGAATCTGCGAACTCGGGAGGGATTCCAGCAGGCCATTACGAATTTCACCCGCGCCACAGAACTAGATCCGGACTTCGCACCCGCTTATGCCGGCCTGGCACGCGTCTACTCGCTTGCCCCCATCTTCGCCCGCATGCCCGCCGGAGAAGCGGCGCCTAAAGCCCTTGAGGCAGCCAACCGAGCCATCAGTCTCGACGAAACGCTGGCCGACGCTCACTGCGCTCTGGGATTTGTCAAGGGGCACTACGAATACGATTGGCCAGCCGCGGAGCGTGAGTTTCGTAGGGCCATCGAACTCGAACCGAATAATGCTTACGCCCACCTCTTTTACTCCAACAGCTACCTTTCGCCTTTCGGCCGTCACCAGGAAGCCATCACCGAGATGAGCAGAGCTATGGAGTTGGATCCCCTCTCCCCCCAGATCCAGTCGTTCGCCGGAGTAACTTTCAGGTGGGCTCGGCGCTACGACGACTCCTTCCTGCAATTCCGCAAAGCCAACCAAATCAACCCTAATTTCCCCTTAAACTACGAGCGCTTGGCTCAACTCGACGCCATGCTGGGAAAGTACGAAGACGCTATCGCCGATGAAACGAACGCACGACTCCTGGCCGGCGAGGAACGGCTGGAGGTGCTGGCGAAAATGAACACCCTGCGACGGGAACTGGCTGCCAAGGGCGAGCGTGGCTACTGGGAGGAGCAACTCCAGTTCGCGCGAAGCCCGCAGAATCCTCCAGAGGCGTATGTCCGTCCCTACGGTCTCGCCATCATTTATGCCCACTTGGGAAAGAAAGACGAAGCTTTTGAGAGTCTGGAGAGTGCTTTAGCAGAAAGAGACACGCAGATGACCGAACTGGCCGTTGAGCCGCAGTTTGACGCCCTCCGGTCCGATGCGCGCTTTGCCGAATTGGAGCGTCGTATCGGGCTGTTGCATCCGTGACCTTTTGCTTCTTTCAATATCGCCCCGGCTCATTCCGCCCCTCGCGCGCGATGATGCAGCGTCGTGCCTGCTAGTTTTTGCCTTTTCGTCTGGCCGGTCTGGCTAAAAGCTAAAGGCTAAGAGCCTGGTTAGTCTTTCAGCAGCTGCCGCGCAATCACCAACCTCTGAATCTCACTGGTCCCCTCGCCGATCGTGCACAGCTTCACGTCGCGATAATATTTTTCCGCGGGATAGTCCTTGATAAATCCGTATCCGCCGTGAATCTGCACCCCTTCATTGGCGCAGCGCACCGCGACTTCGCTGGCGTAAAGCTTCGCCATCGACGATTCGAGAGTGGTCTTCATGCCCGCGTCTTTCATCGACGCCGCGCGCATGGTGAGCAGACGCGCCGCATCGATCTCCGTTGCCATGTCGGCGAGTTTCCACTGGATCGCCTGAAACTCGCTGATCGGCTTTGCCGAATTGCTTGCGTTCTTTCGAATACCGCAGCGCCGCTTCGTAGGCGCCTTGCGCCATGCCGAGCGATAAGGCCGCGATCGAAATACGCCCGCCATCGAGCACGCGCATGGCATCGACAAATCCCTGGCCTTCCGCGCCCAGCAGGTTCTCCGCCGGAATCTCGCAGTCTTCGAAGATCAGTTCCGCCGTGTCGCTCGCCCGCAAGCCAAGCTTGTTTTCTTTCTTGCCAGGACGAAACCCCTTGGTTCCCTTCTCCACGATGAACGCCGAGAGCCCGTGAGTGTGCGCGGCACGATCCGTGACAGCAATGACGACGACCACATCCGCATAGTGCCCGTTAGTGATGAAGGTCTTGTTCCCGTTCAGCACCCAGCTGTTTCCTTTACGAACCGCGGTCATGCGCGCGCTGCCCGCGTCCGATCCCGCCGAGGGCTCCGTCAGTCCCCACGCGCCGATGAATTCTCCGGTGGCCAGCTTGCTGACATATTTCTTTTTCTGCGCTTCGTTTCCGGCAAGGAAGATGTGGTTCGAACACAGCGAAGTATGCGCGGCCACGATGATGCCAACCGACCCGTCTACGCGCGAGAGTTCGTCGATCGCGGTAACGTACTCGACATAGCCCATGCCCGCGCCGCCGTACTCGACCGGAAAAATCGTGCCCATCAGGCCAAGCTTGCCCAGTTCTTTAATCGTGGCCAGGGGAAACTCTGCGGCCTCGTCCCACTTCATGACATTGGGCAAAATTTCGCGCTGGGCAAACTCGCGCACGCTCTTCTGCAGGTGCAGCTGCTCCTCATTCAGTTGGAAGTCCAAAGTTTTCTCCGCTTTTGTGAATCGCATCAGGCGCGGGCGCCGCTCCCTGGGGACGACGTCGCCTTACGAAGGAACCCTCGATTAAAACACAATGTGCAGGGGAGAAGAAAATACCCGAACCGACCGCCCGGTACGGCTTGCGCCAATTTGGGAATTATGCTGACTTATCCTGCGTGCCGCCGAAAATCTTGCGCACCATCCACAGCGGAGCCACGAACACGTGAGCGGGATTGGTGAGAAACGCAGGCTTGTTCCCTTCGATCAAATGCCCCAGCCAAGCCAGCGCAAACGCCGCCGGAATCAGCAACAGAGCGATGATCCAGTGATACCAGACCACAATCAACGACGAGAAACCGAGGGGAATTGCGATCATGTGCAACGCCCGATTCACCGGATGGTTGTGCGCGCCGTCATAATGCGAGTAGAGACCCATCAGAACCTCCACCAAGTCGCGCAGGATTATACCCCGGTTTCGCTACGATGCTCACGTAGGCACGGACGCCCTCGTCCGTCCCACCACCACAGCTCACCGGGCCGGCGCAACGCCGGCGCTACTTTGCGGGCTGCGAGAGAAATCTCTCGAACACTTCATTCGACAACATCCGCCCACGCGCACTCAGGCGAATTGAGTCACCCATCTTTTCCATCAACCCAACATCCACTAAATCGGCAATCACGGAGTCATATGGCCGAACCGCATCCGCCGCGAACTCAGATCTCAACGAAGACAAATTCACTCCCCGGGTCAACCGCAACCCCAGGAAGTACGCCTCTTCGAGCGCCTCGTGCCGCGAGACCGGGGCCCGCTTCAATTCCGCCCCCGCCACGTATTCTTCCAGAACATCCGGAGTCGCGAACCGCACAGCGCCTCCAGTCACGGCCGATGACTTCAACATCGAGTGGGCATCCACGCCGAATCCCAGATAAGGCTGCCGCGTCCAGTACTTCAAATTGTGACGCGACTCATGTCCCGCACGCGCGAAATTCGAAATCTCATATTGCTGAATTCCGGCGGCTCTAAGCCGCTCGCCAGCCGTCTCGTAGAGATCCGCAGTCAGATCTTCGTCAGGCACGAAGTGCGCATGATATTTCGCTCCTCCGGCAATCAACTCCCGCCCCAGCCGTGAGTCGTCGTCCACCTCCAGCATGTAAACACTGGCGTGCGGCACGCCGGAAGCAACCACTTCATCAAGGGAAACCTGCCAGCTCTCAACCGTCTGGTGCGGTAGTCCAGCGATCAAATCAATATTGATGTCGATAAGTCCCGCTTGGCGCAGCCGAGCCATGTCGTCGCGAACGGTAGCCTTTTCATGCAGGCGCCCCACCGCCGCCGCTTCCGCGTCCACGAACGACTGCACTCCCAGGCTGACACGGTTGACGCCGCACCGCCCCAGCGTCTCAATCATCCCGTCCGATAAGGTCCCGGGCGCACACTCGACCGTAATCTCCACTCCGGATACCAAGTCAAAGTTCTGGCGGACCGCCGTGAACAACCGCTCCAGTTCCGACGCCGCCAGCACCGTGGGAGTTCCGCCGCCCAGATACACGGAGTCGACCGCGCGCTCAAACTGTCCGCCTATCGCACCACACGTCCCCTCCGCGCTCGCCAGATCCCCGCACACCCGGTCCACATAGCGCTGAAAAACCGCCTTCGAAAACACGTCGGACGCAAAGTTGCAGTAACTGCACTTGGTGCGGCAGAACGGTACCGAAAGATAAAGGCCGAGAGGCATATCGCTAATTAATCCTAACTCGCTGCCGCGGAATGGCATAATCGGAGCCTGTGATGAGCCGATTCGTAATCGTCGCCCTGGCAACGCTCTGGCCCATTTCTGCCAGCGCTCAAAGCTCTGCCGCGAACTTCCTCTTTCGCATGGCGCACCTGGAAGGTTCGAAAGGGAGTTGCATACTCGTCCAGACCGATGGAAACTTTCATCTCGAAGAAAGCCATCACCACTCCGCCCGAGTTTTCCAGGGCACACTCTCCGCAGACCACCTCGCCGCCCTCAACGCTCTCCTCGCCGGCAGTGGATTTCAGCAGTTATTACCCGAGGCCGTCTCTTCCTCGCTGCTTCCTACCGGCTTTGATGAAACCCTGATCAGCGTCCCACGCGATGGTCGTTGGATGAGTTTGCGCTTTGTCAACGGCCTAAGCAGCGAGCGTAACCAACCGCTCCTCAATCAGTTTCTCAAGTGGGAGAATGGCGCAGCGAAAAGTTCGCACAAGACATTGCAGGAAGAATCGGGTCGAAACCACTGCCTTCCCCCAGGCCAAGTGGAATTGAAGACACGCCGGGATTAGAGCCCCAAACCTTTTCCATCCTCCGCCCTGCCATCCCCATCTATTTAAGGTAATCTTTTAGCTGACGAATGGCCGCGAACCAGGAAGAGGAAGTACTCGGAAAAGCCTACGACAGCCGCCTGATGAAGCGGCTGCTCCGGTATTTGAAGCCCTACAAGTGGCAGACCTCGATTGCGCTGGCCGCCATCTTCCTAAAAGTCGGCGCCGACGTCCTTGGCCCCTATCTGACCCGTCTGGTCATCGACCGCTACCTGGCCCCCGTCAAGGGACTGCACACGCCCCTCGACCGCTTCCTCAGCAGCGACGCGCTGGTCGGCATCGCCCAGATCGCCGCCTTCTACGTCGGCCTCATGCTTTTCAGCTTCCTGCTCGAGTACCTGCAGACTTACTTCATGCAGTGGACCGGGCAGAAGGTCATGTTCGACCTGCGCAGCCAGATCTTCCGCCACCTGCAGCGCCTGCATGTCGGCTTCTACGACAAAAACCCGGTTGGACGCCTGGTCACGCGGGTCACCACCGACGTCGACGCCCTGAATGAAATGTTCACCTCCGGCGTGGTTTCGATCTTCGAAGACGTCTTCGTCCTCGCGGGAATCATCGCCATCATGCTGAAGATGAATACCAAGCTGGCGCTGATCACCTTCGCGGTCATGCCGCTCATCATCTACGCCACCAAGATCTTTCGTGACAAGGTTCGTGACTCCTACCGCCGCATTCGCGTAGCCATCGCCCGCATCAATGCCTACCTGCAAGAGCACGTCAGCGGCATGGTGGTGCTGCAACTGTTCAACCGCGAGAAGCGCGCCTACGACGAATTTTCCAAGGTCAACGAATCCCACATGGACGCGTTCAAAGACGCGATCATGGCCCACGCAGTTTATTACCCTGTCGTAGAAATTCTGTCGGCCACCGCGATCGCCTGCGTGATCTGGTATGGAGGCAACGACGTCATCCGCCACACCACCAGCATCGGCGTGCTGGCGGCCTTCATTCAGTACGCCCAGCGTTTCTTCCGCCCGATTCAGGACTTCAGCGAGAAATACAACATCCTGCAGTCCGCTATGGCTTCGAGCGAGCGCGTCTTCAAACTGCTCGATGCCCCGGTTGAAATCACTTCCCCCGCGGTGACGAAGAAGCCCGAAGGCGCCGGCCGCATCGAATTCGATAAGGTCTGGTTCTCCTATAGAGATGACCACGTCGGACTGGACGAGCGAAGCGCGTCAAAGCTGGAAGCAGCCCCCGACTGGGTGCTCCGCGACGTCAACTTCACCATCGAGCCCGGAGAAACCGTCGCCATCGTCGGCCACACCGGCGCGGGCAAGACCACGATCATCTCGCTGCTCATGCGCTTCTACGACGTGCAAAAAGGCGCGATCAAAATGGACGGCGTCGACCTCAAAGACATGGACCTCGACGACCTCCGCCGCCGCTTTGGAGTCGTCTTGCAAGATCCGTTCCTCTTCACCGGCACGGTCGAAGGCAACATCCGCCTCGGCACCAAATGGATTGAGGATGAAGACGTAGAAAAAGCCGCCGAAGACGTCAATCTCGCGGACTTCATCCGCAGCCTGCCCAAGGGGTTCAAAGAAGAAGTGCAGGAGCGCGGAAGCACGCTCTCGACAGGTCAGAAGCAGCTCATCTCATTCGCCCGCGCGCTGGCGCACAATCCGAAGATTCTCATTCTCGACGAAGCCACCTCGAGCGTCGACACCGAAACCGAGTTCAAGGTGCGCGCCGCCCTCGACCGCATGGTCGAAGGACGCACCTCGGTGATCATCGCCCACCGCCTCTCGACGGTGCAGCGCGCCGACAAAATCATCGTCATGCACAAAGGACAGGTCCGCGAGATGGGCACCCACCAGCAGTTACTCGCCAATCGCGGAATTTACTACAAGCTCTACCAACTGCAATACAAAGACCAGGAAGTGCCGGCAGGCGTTCCGCAAGCGACCGCTAGCGCGGATGACTAACGCAGCCAGGGGCTGGCCCATAGCCTCACCGCGCTCTTTCCGCGACGCTGGAATGGCGAGAGCATGGATAGTAAACTCTTCGCGTGGCAGACCTCAGCAGTCGCGAGAAGCGGGACCTCGAAGAAATCCTGCAAATGCGGACCGGTTACGTCCTCGACTTTTCCAACCGCACATTTCAGGAATTTGTATTTGACAGCACCGGCCTAGACATCGATGACCAAAGCGTTGGGAGCCTTGGCTCAAAAGCGAGTCGGCTTAGACATTTCTGGGATCATCAACCGAATAACATAGTCGGTGAACTGCTCAAGGACTTGATTGAACATCGACCCGATGCATCGCCACTAAAGGAAAAGTGCATAAAGATCGCGGAACGTCTGCGGCAATCGGGACGCGGGGCAGTCCCGCGCTATTACTCTTCAAGAAACCATCCTACCCAACTCACATTGGACGGCCTCTACGGCAAACTCAAGCATCTTTACTTATTTTTTAGAGAGCGGGATTACTTCAGAGAGGCAGGGATAACGAAAACTGAAATACCCGATCGAATCCAACACAAAGCGGCCTTGCGACTGTCATTCCAAATGTTCCCCTTGACGAAATGGCCTAGTCACCAGGTAACCGAAGACCGCGTTTTCGAAGCACTCGAATTTCTGCACGATCATGTGTCTCAGCCGGGAGAATGGGCCCAGATGACGAGCGACTCGGGATACAACTACAACGACTACGACAGATACGATGTGATCGCTGGACAGATCGAATTTAGGAGGGAGGCCAATGCCTTTCTTTCTGACTATAAGGCGGGTTTCGAAATGACCGCAGAGGGCAAGGTGTTAGCATTGGGTTCCGACGGACTGCAGCACATCCTGGGTGCAGAACTTGTTCCCTATGACGAAGTCAACGTGGACAGCAAGGTACGCAGCGCGATTATCAAGTGGAGAAACAGACACCTGTCGTTCGACGAGAAGAGGGCGGCAATTCGCGACCTTGCTGACGTGTTCGAGTGGCTCAAGAAAACTAAGAATCTAGAAAAAATCCTGGATCGAAAGGACGAGTCCGCGATCTTTGACATTGCCAATAATTTCGCGATTCGCCATCACAATCCGCAGCAAAAGATCAACTACGACCAGACGATCTGGTACGCATGGATGTTTCATTTCTACCTAGCAACCTACCACGCAGCGATTCGGTTATTAATCAAGAACGAGCAGAAGCCGCCAACCCCCTAGTGGAACGGGCTGGTGCCCCACTCATATCCGATTTTGGCTTGAGAGGCGCGCCCGAACTCTGGGAGGAAAGCTCCCGCTCCCTCGAGCAGCGTCTACTATCTACCTCCAGTGAATGACCAAGTTGATTACCGAAATGATGACCAAAATCCAGACAGCAAACTTTATCCGCAACAAAGACTGCTGTAGCACTCCAAGTGCTCCCATCACATCTGGGCCGGTACGCTCGTAGTAGAACAACTGCGGATCGTCAGGCCGCAAAGTCATCAATTGGCCCGTGCGCGTTTCTGTATAGAACTTGCGATACCAGTAACGCGTGTTAGCCTCGTCCCAATCCGCCTCATCTCCCCAAGTCATGTCATTGTAATCGTGCGTTTCGAAGACCGTGGGGTCAAAACCACTGTTGAGGTAGTCAGAAAATCCAACACTCTCACGAACAATCTTGTTCTTGCACACGACAAAGAACGAATACATTTCGTGCGGTTCTTGTCGGCAACTGTCGTGACCGAAGTAGTACCAAACCGACTCAAGAGCGCCAACATTTTCAGAGTGCAACTGGAGAATAATTCTTAGGAGTTCACGATTGAATGATGGCCCCTTAACTGTAACGTTCAAAGAGCCATCTGCTGCAACAAACTCATCCTCCAAGACGCCGTGCTCGAACGACTCCGGCTTCAATTCCTTGTCCCGGAGGAGGACTATAATGTCCCCGATTGTAGTAGGCTCATCTGCCTTGCCATCGTCCCGATCGCGCGTCAACGGCAATGCCCAGACTTTCTCGGTCCCAAACCAATATGCAACGGGCCGAAAGCCATCCCATTGCAAATCAGGCCTCGACCACAGGTGATGTTTCATATCGCAAAGGATTGTACTCAAACGTTTAGCAGATACAAGTAATCGCGTTGCCCCACTCAAGCCAAAACCGGACTGACGAAACACTGGCGGGTGATTAGAAGCTCAAGAGAACAAGAAGACGCGTGGCCATTACAATACCCCGGTGCGCATCCTCATCTCCGCCGGCGAGGCTTCGGGAGAAATGTATGGCGCGCAGCTGATCCAGGCGCTGCGCCGTCAAGACCCGTCGCTTGAATTCTTCGGCGTGGGCGGTGAGCGCATGCGCGCCGCCGGATGTGACACGGTCGTCGACACCAAAGACCTCGCGGTCGTCGGCATCTCCGAGATCCTTAGCCATCTTCCCAAGATTTACGCATCGTTCCATCACCTGATCGCCGAAGCCGACCGCCGCCGTCCCGATCTTGCGATCGTGATCGACTCGCCCGCATTCAACTGGCGGGTCGCGCGCCAGATGAAGAAGCGCGGCATCCCTGTCGTCTACTACGTGTGCCCGCAGTTCTGGGCGTGGCGTCAGGGACGCGTCAAGCTTCTTCGCAAATACGTTGACAAGGCCCTGGTGATTTTTCCCTTTGAGGAGCAGTTCTATCGCGAGCGTGGAGTGGATGCGACCTTCGTCGGACATCCTCTTGCCGATCTGCCAACGCCTATCATCCAGCGCTCCGAGTTTGCTCGCGAAAATCAGCTCGACGAAGCCAAGCCCTGGATCACGCTCATGCCCGGCAGCCGCGTGAAAGAAGTGCGCATGAACCTGCCGACGATTCTCGAGTCGGCGAAGAACCTCGGCTGGAGCTATGAGTTTCTGCTTCCGGTCGCGCCAACGCTCGACCGGGCCTTCCTGAAGAGTCTGATTGCTCGCCCGCTGCCCGATCCGGCTGGTCGACGACGCTCTTCCCGCCCTCGCTCACTCGCGCGGCGGAATCGTTGCCAGCGGCACCGCAACCGTCGAAGCGGCCATGATGTCAACACCGTTCGTGATGGTCTACCGCGTCTCGACGCTGACCTACTTGCTGGGCAAGCCCCGCATCAAGGTTCCCTATTTCGCGATGGTCAACCTGATTGCCGGAGGAGAGATTGTCCCTGAACTGGTGCAGCAGAACTTCACGGCGGAAAAGGTGGTCGCCCGGCTCGGCGAAGTCCTGCCCTTCGGCCCCGCCCGCGACAAGATGATTGACAGGCCTCGCCCGGGTGAAGAGCCTGCTGCGCGGTCCTGATCGCGACCACCAGAATCCTGCGGAACGGGCGGCCGAAGCGGTTCTGGCCCTGCTGCATCGGGCCGGGGATCGCGTGGCCCGGTGATTTCGTCTGCCTACCCAGTCCCTATTCGGGTGGGAGCGAAGTCAAGAAATTGTCTAAACCTTGTCCTTGCAGCATCTTTTGCGTAACAATCTTCATCATAGAGTTCATCGGCAGTTCAGGAGACGTTTTTTGATGCTCTTTCAATCTCGGCGTGAGCGTCGGGCCGTCCTATCTTGCCTTGCATTTCTCATTCTTTTTTATTGCGCTTCCAGCATCGGCCGCTGACAAGCTTGCGCCTGCGCGTCGACGACTATCAGATCGACGCCGAACTGACCCCTCACTCGCACAGCATCACCGCCCATGCCAAGGTCACGTTCACGGCTCTGGAGAATCTGAGCGTGGCCAGCTTCGAACTGCATAACGCTCTGCGCGTCACCAAGGTCACCGACGACAAGGGCAAGCCGCTGAATGCCGAGCGCGTGACCGCCGACTCGACCGTACGCGTCCCGCTGCCCAATGGCTTGAACAAAGATGCGTCCATGTCGCTGACCTTCGACTACGAAGGACAACTCGATTCCGCCGACGATAGTCCGGTGCAGGGATTGAAGCTCGCCTCCATCAGCGACGACACCAGCTACCTTCTTTATGCGGGACGCTGGTTCCCTGTCAACGGATACGGGATCAACCGCTTCACCGCGACCATGAACATTTCGGTGCCCGCGCACATGATCGTAATCGGTAGCGGCAAAGAAACGGTGACGAACACTCCGGCGAAGAAAGGCACTGCCGGCGGCGCCGAGCTCAAAACCTTCAGCTTCACGTGGGATAAGCCCAGCTTTCCCGGGAGCATCGTCGCCGGGCAATTTCAGGAGTTCAAGAGCGACGAAGCGGGTATGGACCTGCACGTCTTCTTTCAACCAACTCATCAGAATCAAGGCGCGGCCTACGCCGAGACCGCGGTCAAGGAATTCACATACTACGTGACGCTGTACGGAACAGCTCCGTCGACCACGCTGAAGATCGTAGAGATTCCCGACGACACCGTGCCCTCGGCCTACGCGCCCGAGATGGCGATCCTCGCCAGCCGCGGTATCACCGAGAAGATTAATTACCGTCTGCTGGCCAATACCATCGCCCACCAATGGTGGGGAGTTTCCGTCAGCCCGGCTTCGCGCGACGACTGGTGGATCACCGATGGCTTCGCGCGTTACTCCGAAGCTCTCTACGTGGAAAATGCTGCCGGATCCGCCGGACTTGAAGAAGTCGTGAAAGACATGTCGGTGGGCGCTCTGGCCTACGACACCGTGCCCCTCTCCAGCGCCGGCAAGCTCGACATCTTCTCTCCCGAGTTTCAATCGCTGGTGACCGACAAAGGCGCGATGATCCTGCACATGCTGCGCTGGGTATTAGGAGACGCCAAGTTCAATACCACCATGCGCACCTTCGCCACGCAGTACGCGGGAAAATCAGCGACTCTCGACGATTTCAAAGCCATCGCGGAGAAGGAATACGGCGATCAGCTGACCTGGTTCTTCTCGCAATGGCTCGATTCGACGGGTGCTCCCGAGTTCAAGTCGAAATACACCGTCTATCGCCTGGGAAGCAACAAAGGGTTCCGCGTAGTAGGAGAAATCTCTCAGGACCTCGATCTGTTCCGCATGCCGGTGCAGTTAAAGATCGACACCGACGGCAAGACCGAGATCAAAAAGATTGATGTCGTGGGCACGAATTCCCCGTTTTCCATCGAAACCTTCGGCAAACCGCGGCGCGTGCTCATCGATCCCGATAACCGCGTGCTGAAGAATTCCACCGAGATCAAGCTGCGCGCCTCCATCATGCGCGGGCAAGCCCTGGTGCAGCAGGGAGACATGGCGGGCGCGCTCTCGGAATACAACAAGGCGCTTGAGGTCAACAAGAACAGTTCGCTGGCCCACTACCGCGTAGCCGAGGTGTTCTTCGCGCAGAAGAATTACCAGGCCGCTGCCAATGCTTACCGTGAATCTTTGAATGGAGACGGAGAGCCGCGCTGGACCGAGGTTTGGAGCCACATCCAGCTGGGAAAGATTTTCGATCTTACGGGACAGCGTGAGCGCGCCACCAACGAATACCGCCAGGCCCTGCAAACCAACGACAACACCCAGGGCGCGCTCGACGAAGCGCGGAAATATCTGCAGAAGGCTTACAACCAGCCTAAGAGCAACGGCTAGTCTGCGTTAGTTCTCGCGAATGAATTCGGCTCTGCGCGCTTTGAGATGCTCCTCGCGCAAAGCTCGAGCCACGTCGCCAAGCGGCACTTCCGTCCTCACTGGCGCCACTTCCCAGAGCGCACGCTCGCCGTGCCCGAAGGTGTAGCTCGACTTTTCCGAGAGATACCGCTCCTGCGCCAAAGGAGTATAAGACGCGTGCTGAGGATGACTCGGCATTTGGATCACTACCGGTTGAGCGCTGAGCGCCGCCGCGCCCGCAGAAGCCTGCCCGAAGGCCGCGCTTGCGCAAAGCAGAAACAGAATACATAGAGTTGCTTTCATCACACCTACCTCCCTGTTCGACCAGTTCCACATCCATAGAAGCAAACTCCATACCAAATGTTTGAGCTGTAAACATCGGCTTTCCGGCGCAAGCCGCTTTGCCAGGTGCACACATTTGCACATGTTTGGCGTATGGTTCAATAGGAGCGGATGAGGTTACCAAAGTAATGGGAGGCCCTCGAACACCTTGTCAGTTGCGGAGTCTGACGCCATCGAGGCTGGTTACGGAAGAGTGGCCGGCTAAGCAGCTATCTTCTTGACTGGCGCATTGGAAATTTCGCAGGTTGCGGCGTATGTTTGACCCATTACCCATGAAGTCGCTTGACTTACTGCTCAGAAGGTACAAAGTGCGTCGACTTCTCGCATTCGTGTTGTTGCTTTGCGCTACGTCTTTCGCCAGCAGCGGTCACACAGCATCGCATTCATCGAGTTCGCATTCATCCAAGAGTCATCCCTCAAACCTCTCAACCGCGAGCAAGCCGGTACACGTGCGCGGCTACACCCGCAAAGATGGTGAGTACGTCGCACCCTACGATAGAAGAACCCCGGGAACGGCGGGGAGCCGCACGCCAGATCGCACTAACATCCCAACTTATCACCGAGGGTACCTGGCAGAGGGCTATACCGCGCACTCTTCCGTCGCCGTCGACAAGCACGGCGAAATTAAGCGAAGCAAAGCGGCAAGAGATGCCTTCGAACGTAAGTCCCCTTGTCCTTCAACCGGAAGAACAAGTGGGCGGTGTCCCGGCTACATCGTTGATCATGTAAAGGCGCTGGAATGTGGCGGGGCCGACGCGCCGTCCAACATGCAGTGGCAAACCGTAACCGAGGCCAAGGCGAAAGATAAGACCGAGAGAAATTGCCGACTGTAGCTAGTGGCGGATGACGCCATGCTTCTAGTAGGCCCAACGCAACAACGCAGCCCCGACCGTGAATCCCGCTCCCACCGAGGCCAGCAACACCAGATCGCCCTTCTTCAGCTTCCCTTCCTCGCGCGCGGTCTGCATCGCCAGAGGGATCGTCCCTGCTGTGGTATTTCCGAAGCGATCAATGTTGATAATCACGCTCTCGATCGGCATTCCCAGGCGCTCGGCCGTGGCAGTAATGATTCGCTTGTTCGCCTGGTGCGGAATGAACGCCTTGATGTCGCTGCCCTTCAATCCATTGCGCTCGAGAATCCTCTCGCACAACTCGGCCATCTTCTTAACGGCGTATTTAAAAACCGCTCTGCCCGTCCTGATGAACGTAGTGCATCTTCTTGTCGACGGTCTCGTGCGTCGAGGGATTCAAGCTTCCGCCGCCCGGGCATGTACAGAGAACAGCCGCCCGAACCGTCGATCTCGTGCACGTAATCAAGAATTCCGACGGAGTCGTCTTCCGACGGCTCCAGAATCACCGCTCCCGCGCCGTCACCGAAGATGACACACGTCGCCCGGTCGGTGTAATCGATGATCGATGACATGACGTCGGCGCCAATCACCATCACTTTCTTGTGCGCGCCGGTCGCGATGAACTGGGTCCCCGTCTGCAGCGCGTAAACAAACGCCGAGCACGCCGCCGAAAGATCGAACCCCCAAATCCCTTTGGCTCCAAGCTTGTGCTGCACCAGGCACGCGGTTGAAGGGAAGAACATGTCGGGCGTCACCGTGGCCACGATGATGGCTTCGATATCCGCAGGGATCAGTCCGCGCTCTTTGAGTGCATTTTTAGCCGCCTCGGTCGCCAGATCGCTGGTGGCGACACCCTTGTCCACTATATGCCGTTCGCGGATTCCGGTCCGCTCCATGATCCACTGGTCGCTGGTCTCCACCATTTTTTCAAGATCGGCATTGGTCAAAAGGCGCGGCGGGACATAGGTACCAAGGGCGCTGATTTTAGCGCGAATAAGCTGGCTCAATGAGTTCTCCTGTGGATGAAACTCAGTATTTTGAAGGATTGAGAGAAGAATGTCTAACCGAAACGCCAACAAATAAGCCAGGCACCGGCTACCCACTGCACACGCAAGAGCCCGTTACCGTTGCTTCCTTCCGGACCTGGCGGGATTGGCGGGAACGCGTCGCGCGGGACCGATGCCTGACCAAATTCATTCTAACATTTGCGCGCGACGCAACCGCTGGGGCGGGACCGCCGTGTGACTTCCGGTACCACGCGCGTCCCACTCTCCTCTTCCCTTCCCAGCCGCAATCGCGAACAATAGAGCATTCCCATGGCGTCTGAAGCCGCGAAACCGTGGACCGTGCCCCTGCCGAAGGCGATCGACCGCTACCTCGAGCTGTCGCTCTATTTGCTGGTCCTCACTGGGTTCGGAACTCTGGCGTCGACCGGCGGACTCGATTTCCCCACAGTTCTCGTGGTCGGCGCGGCGCTTCTCTATCGCGGATACCTGATCGTCAAGCGGCGCACTCTGCGCATCTCCGATCGCTGGACGACGCTGCTCACCCTGGGATACGTCGCGTTTTATCTGATCGACTATTTTCTGATCTCCGGCGCTTTCCTCAACGCAACCGTTCACCTGGTGTTGTTCGTCATGGTCGTGCGACTGTACTCCGCCTACCGTGACCGAGACCGGTATTTCCTCGCCATCATTGCCTTTCTCATGGTGCTGGCAGCGGCTGTGCTCACCGTCGATAGCGTCTTCCTGCTGGCCTTCGCCGCCTTCATGTTGACCGCGGTCGTCACCGTCATGCTGATGGAGATGGCGCATGCCGCGCACAAGGCAACGGCCGCTTCGCGCGAGTCCCGCGATCAACGGGCCTACCGCCACATGGCGTTCTCGCTGGCGGGAGCGTCTCCGGTGCTGGTGCTATTTATCCTGTTGGGCGGCAGCATGATCTTTTTTCTCCTGCCGCGCATCTCGGCCGGCTATCTCAGCGGATACGCTCCCGGACGTGAACTGAGCACCGGCTTCAGCGATCATGTCGAACTGGGACGCATCGGCCAAATTCAACAATCCAGCTCCGTGATCATGCACATCCAGATCGACGGCGATAAGACGGGCGCCTTCGATCTGAAATGGCGCGGCATTACTCTCAACGTTTTCGATGGGAAGACCTGGTCAAATTCTCACGAGAAATTCATTGTCCCGCGCCGCCCCAACGGCGGGTTCGACCTCTCGCTGTTTCCGCAACCGACGCAAAGCCCGCGCTCGGTTCATCCCATTCACTACCGCGTGCTGATGGAACCGGTGAACTCGGCGGTGTTTTTTCTCGCACCCACTCCCAGGTTTCTGGAAGGATCTTACCGTCTGGTATCGATTGATCGCGGCGGCGGCGTCTTCAATATGGATCCCGAGCACCCGCTGGGCAGTTATGAAGCCACTTCCGCGCTCGCCAATCTGAAACCAGCGGATCTCCGGCAAGCGGGGTCCGAATATCCCGCGGAAGTCTTGCTGAGTTACCTGCAACTGCCCGCGCTCGACGCCCGCATCCCGCGCCTGGCCGAAACCATCACTCGCGCAGCCGGAAACAATTACGACAAGGCGGCGGCGATCGAGTTCTACCTGCGTAACAATTTCGCTTATACGCTCCAGCTTCCGCGCATATCTGCCGCACGACCCTCTGGCGAATTTCCTGTTCGAACGCAAACAAGGTCACTGCGAATACTTCGCCTCTTCCATGGCGGTCATGTTGCGATCGCTGCGGATTCCGGCACGCGTAGTGAACGGTTTTCGCACCGGCGAGTTCAACGATCTGACTTCGCAATACGTGGTCCGCGCCAGCAATGCTCATTCCTGGGTGGAAGCCTATTTTCCGGGCTATGGCTGGATTGATTTCGATCCCACGCCGGCGGGTCCGGTCTCAGTTCATAGCGGCTGGAGCCGCGCCATGCTTTACCTGGATGCGATGGCATCGTTCTGGCGGGAATGGGTAGTTAACTACGATGCCAGTCATCAGCAGCGGGCCGGTCAAGGAGTCATCAGCCGCGGCCGCCACCTGGTCGACGACCTGCGAGGATGGGGACGCCGCCACTACGAGTCCCTGTTGAATTCGGCTCGCCGCGCACAGCATACCGTCTCGGACTCCCCGGCTCCCTGGAGCCTGGGCGGGGCGCTGGTGACCGTCATCCTGATCCTGGCGGCGAACGCCAAGCGTCTTCTGCGCACCTTGCAGCGGCGCGGCTTAGCGGCTCACCCGGAGAAGTCTCCACGCGCCGCTTCGACCATCTGGTATGAGCGGATGACCCAGTTGGTCGCCAAGCAAGGCTGGCGCAAGACACCCAGCCAGACGCCGTCTGAATTTGTGAAAACGATCGAGGATCCGGCGATACGGAGGTCGGTGGAAGAATTCACCCGCCGCTACGAACGCGCCCGCTTCGGAGAATCTTCGGAAGATGCCCGACGGCTGCCCGAAATTTACCAGGAAATTTCCGCAGCCACCGCGCCGCTAGAAGTGCCACACAACCCCGCCGCCCACATAAAGATTGCGCTGGCGGCTGTTGCTGGTGGTGACATTCAGTTGCGGAACTCCGGAACTGAAATCCCTGACCTCGCCGCGCAGGCCGAGCGAGTGCCACACGCTGCACATCCAACCCGCCGCCGAATCTGGTATACGCCTGTAGTCGTGCCGGTGGATCCGGGATTTTTGCCGCCGAACACCAGGGTGTCGCTCTCTTTGAAGTGCCCGAAGCCTCCGCCGAAACTTACCCATGGCGACACGGCCGTATCGGCAAAAATGTTTAATCTCGCTGCCGGAGTAATGAAGTAGCGAGCTGTAGCTTTCGCGGAATCGTATTGATGCCATAGTTCAGGTCCTCATCCGGGTTAACCACAAAAGGAACCTCCAGAGACAGCTGCAGAAAACTGCCATTCCCCCAGATATGGCGGGCGTAGTCCACCTCAAACGTCAATCCTTTTCCCTGATGGATCGTGTTGTCGAAGAAATTCGTTCCCGGCGGCGTCTGATCTGGGATGAAGGTTCTGCCGATGGTCCCGGCAAGTTCATTCTTACTCTGCGCGGCCGCAGTCATGCCGAGAATCAACACTACGATCAAAGCGGCCAACAGCTGTTTTGCGGACATCTTTCCTCCTACCAGAAACAAGCCTGCCGAGTGTTTTGTTCATCATAGCCTAGCATGGGGCTGCCTTGTACGCCGGAAGTTTTGGTTGCTTCGTTTGATGCCGCTGGCCTGGGAATCAGGACGCGCAGCGATCGCGGCGGAAATCCCGGCGAATGCTAAAATAGAAGGATTGCATGCCTGAAAATACCCTCACTGTCACAGTTCCTGACACTTTGGCGGCTCAGACAAAGCCGGCCAAAGTAGGTTTCGTCAGCCTCGGCTGTCCCAAGAACCTCGTGGATAGCGAGGTCATGATGGGCATGCTGGCGCGCGCAGGCGCCGAACTGATTCAGCGCGCCGAAGATGCCGACGTGATCGTGGTCAACACCTGCTCGTTCATCGAATCGGCGCAGCAAGAGTCGGTCAACACCATCCTGGAGATGGCCCGGCACAAGACCGATGGCCGCGTTCGCAAATTGGTGGTCGCAGGATGCCTGGTCGAGCGCTTCCGCGACGAGATTCGCAAGAACATTCCAGAAGTCGACGCCGTCGTCGGAACCGGCGAACTGGAGAACATTCTCGCGGCTGCTGGCGTCTCACAGCCCGCCGATTCTCCGTTCCGCATCCTGCAATCCCGACCGGAGGGCGATGCTCGGGCCGCGCAAGGACGGTTCTCCCGCGAAAGCTGGGAGGGCGCCATCGCCGATTTACCGAACTACCTTTACGACGAGACCACTCCCCGGGTGCTGGCTACGCCCGGCTACACCGCGTACCTGAAGATCGCCGAAGGATGCGACCATCCCTGCAGCTTCTGCATTATTCCCCAACTGCGCGGGCAATTTCGTTCGCGGCGGTTTGAATCGGTGATCGCGGAAGCCGAGCAATTGGCACGAGCAGGCGTCCGTGAAATCACGCTCATCGGACAAGACACAACCTGCTACGGCGAAGACTTTCGGACTCAAAGACGGCTTAGCGCGCCTGCTGGAAAAGCTTGCAGGGATCGAACAGCTGCGTTGGGTCCGCTTCCTCTACGCTTATCCCAACAAGATTACCGGTCGCCTGCTTGAAACCATCGCGGCCCACGACAAGATCTGCTCCTACATCGATGTCCCTCTGCAACACGCGTCAGCCAGCCACGTTGAAGCGTATGAAACGCGGGGGAGGCGCGGAAATCTTTCTCCGCTCGATCGAAAAGATGCGCCGCACCATTCCCGATGTGACCTTGAGGACGTCATTCATCGTGGGATTCCCCGGCGAAACCGAAAAGGAATTCGACGAGCTGTGCGGATTTGTACGTGAAGCTCAATTCGACTGGATGGGTGCGTTCGGCTACTCCGATCAGGATGGCGCTACCGCCTTCGCCCTCGAAGACAAGCTTTCTCCTCGCGAAATCGAGCGCCGCCGCAAACACCTGATGCAGATCCAGCAGCGCATCAGCAAAAAGAAGAAAAAGAGTCTGGTCGGCCGTGAGTTCGATCTACTGCTGGAGGGCACCTCGGAAGAAAGCGATCTGCTTCTCGAAGGCCGCACTGCCATGCATGCCCCGGAAATCGACGGTAAAGTTCTGGTGAACGACGCTCCTGAAGACCTTACGCCGAAGCCAGGCGAGTTCTACCGCTGCCAGATCACCGAGTCTTATGATTACGATCTGGTCGCGCGCATTCTCTAAACAGCCATGGCCCGCAAGAGTAAGCTCAACCTGCGATGTCCTATCTGCAAGAACAAGGCCGTGAAGAAAACGGATCCTGAATTTCCGTTTTGCAGTGAGCGCTGCCGCCTTATCGATCTCGGGAAATGGGCAAGCGGAGCCTATGTGATCTCGTCGCCAATCCAGGATACTTCCGACGAAGCTCCGGGCATGAAGCCAGGGAACTCTGATGACGATTGATTACCCGGGTTCGACGTCGGTTCGCCCTCGGGCTCCGCTCTGGGCCAAACTCGTCGCCACTTTCTTCGGAACCGGACTCATGCATCCCGGCCCCGGCACCTGGGGATCGGCAGCGACGGTCCTTCTCTGGTGGATTGTCTCCCGCTGGGTTCCCACTTCCTCCCAAGCCGTGACCGCGGCCGGTCTCGCCCTCTTTGCGGTCCTGATCGGCATTCCCGCGGCTACGGAAATCTCTCGCGCCACCGGGCTTAAAGATCCCCAGTTCGTAGTTATCGACGAGGTTGCCGGACAACTCATCGCGTTTATCGCCGTTCCGGTCACGTGGAAATCTGTCTTGCTGGGCTTTATACTTTTTCGAGGGTTTGACATTGTGAAACCGTGGCCGGTACGGAACCTGGAACGGCTTCCGGAAGGCACCGGCATTGTGATCGACGATGTGGGAGCCGGCCTTTACGCTCTCGCCGTGATGCAGATCGTTTTGCATTTCGGATGGCTCCCGCGCTAGTCAACGTTTCAGGAAGTCAGGTTGGATGGGAATCTCGGATAAGCAACTGGGGAATACGAACGGCAAACCTCACATCGCGGCAATCTATCCTGCGGCGGCGCTGCCCGGCGGCGAAATCCGCATCACCGGCAGCGATCTTCGCCCCGTAGACCTGCGCCGTCCGCGCGTGCAGTTCGGCGCCGTCGATGGCGCTGTAGTCATCAGCTCCGATGATTTTCTCGTGGCCCGTGTGCCCGTGGGAGCCTCGTCCGGACCGGTCGTCGTTTCTACCAACGGACATTCCAGCAATCCCCACCAGATCCACGTCGCCGTCCCCATCGCCGAGAATCTGCATCCGGTCACCAATCCCGCGATCGACTCTGAAGGCAACATCTACGTCACTTTTTCCGGATCTCGCGGACAGAAAGTCCCGGTCGCCATTTTCAAGATCGACACCAACTACGCGGTCAAACCTTTTTTGACCGACCTGATGAATCCGACTTCGATCGCCTTCGACCGCGCTGGCATCATGTATGTTTCCTCGCGTTTCGACGGTACCGTCTATCGCGTCGCCAACAACGGCACCATGTCCATCTACGCCGAGGGCATGGGCGTCGCTACCGGCATCGCCTTCGATAAGGACGAGAATCTCTACGTCGGCGACCGCAGCGGCACCATCTTCAAAATCGCCCGCGACCGCCAGATCTTCGTGTTCGCCACTCTCGAACCCAGCGTCTCCGCCTACCACCTGGCCTTCGGTCCGCACGGCGATCTGTTTGTCACCGGACCCACCACTTCCAGCTTCGACTGCGTTCACAAGGTCGATCCTCAGGGAAACGTCTCGACGTTCTACCGCGGCCTGGGGCGTCCGCAGGGTCTCGCTTTCGATATCGCAGGGAATTTGTATGTCGCCGCTTCCCTCTCCGGCAAGCGCGGCATCGTGAAGATATCCCCCGATGGCAAAGCGCTATTGCAGGTCGCAGGACAGCAGCTCGTAGGCCTGGCTTTCGCCCCAGGCCGTTCCGTCGTGCTGGCGACGACCAATAGCGTTCACCGCCTCTCCTGGGACATTCAGGGGCTACTAGAGTAGCGCCGGAGCCTGCCCGGAGCGGAGCCCCGAGGGTCCCCCGCCGGCCACCCCATCGTTTAAACTCTTATCGTGAACGCCGAGATCATCGCCGTCGGTTCGGAACTGCTCACCCCGTTCCGCCAGGACACCAATTCTCTTTTCCTCACCGAGCGTCTCAACCAGCTCGGCGTCGATGTCAGCTTCAAAACCATCGTGGGCGACAATCTCGATCACCTGAAGCAGACCGCGAAACTCGCCATCTCGCGCTCCGACATCATCATCTTCATGGGAGGCCTCGGCCCCACTGAAGACGACCTCACTCGCGAGGCGCGTCGCCGCCGCCCTCGACCTCAAGTTGCAGCGCGATCCGGAAATCCTCAACCTGATCGAGCGCCGTTTTGCCGCCCGCAACTACACCATGACTCCCAACAACGCCAAGCAGGCGGATGTCATCGTCGGTGCCACGGTACTTCCCAACGCCAACGGCACCGCCCCGGGACAATGGATCAGCGGCAAGTACGAAGGCCGCGATCGATTCATCCTGCTGCTGCCCGGGCCTCCGCATGAACTCAAGGCCCTGTTCGATCAGCAGTGCATGGAGCGCCTGCGCGCCAAGCTGCCTGTCCAATTCATCGCCACCCGGGAGTTAAAGATCACCGGGCTCGGCGAGTCGATGGCCGACGCGCGGGTCGCGCCTATCTACAAGAAATTCACGGATGTCGAGACCACCATTCTCGCCGGTGCCGGAGAAATTCAGCTTCACCTGAAGACTCGCGGAAACTCGTTAGAAGCCGCGCAGGAGCGCGTCGATGATCTCGCCGCAAAAATCGAAGCGGAACTGGGAGATATGGTCTTCTCCGACAACGGCGACTCGATGGAGCAGATCGTCGGCTACTTTCTGCAGATGCGCGGCGCGACTCTGGCCGTCGCCGAATCGTGCACAGCAGGACTTGTCGCTGAACGCATTACCTCGGTCAGCGGAAGCTCGCGCTATTTTCTCGGTGGCGCCGTCGTCTATTCGAACCAGCTGAAAACCGATTTCGCGGGAGTTCCCCCGGAGATGATTCAGAGACACGGCGCAGTCAGCCGAGAGGTCGCGGCCGCACTTGCCGAAGGCATTCGCAAACGCTGCGGCTCTACGTTCGGCTTGGGTGTCACTGGAGTCGCCGGCCCCAGCGGCGGCACTCCCGAGAAGCCCGTCGGACTCGTCTTTCACGGCCTGGCCAGCGAAAGCGGGATCGAAGTCATCGAGCGTAACTTCCCCGGTGACCGTAAGCGCGTCCGCTGGTTCGCCAGCCAGCAGGCGTTGGACATGGTGCGAAGAAAGCTGATGTGACGGTCATTGGTCGGTGGTCGTTAGTCTTCGCTTTTGACCAACGACCAACGACGAATGGCCAACATGCGACTCTTCATTGCCCTCGATCTCGACGACGCCATCCGCGATCGCATCCGCCTCTTCATGGATGGCGTTCGCAACTTCGCTCCCGATGTCCGCTGGGTGCGTCCCGAATCGCTGCACGTCACGCTAAAATTCATTGGCGAGAAGCCGGCGGAATCTGTCGACCAAATCAAAATCGCGTTATCTGCCATCGACGCCATCCCGATCTCAATCACATTTCAAGGCTACGGCTTCTTCCCCACTTCCAAATCGCCTCGCGTTTTCTGGATCGGCATGCAAGCGGGACCAGAACTGGCAGCGCTGGCTTCTTCTGTCGACGAGGCCACCGCTGGGCTAGGCATCCCGAAAGAAGAGCACGCCTTCACCCCCCATCTGACTCTGGCCCGCGGAGGTAGAGGGTCCGGCTCGCCGCACCGCCAGAACGGTGACGGTCCAAATCGGAACTTTCACCGCCTGCAGGAAAAACTCGCGGCCCTGCCCTCGCCGGAGTTTGGTACGATGGCGGCGCATGAGTTCTTCCTTTTCGAAAGTGAACTTGGTCGCGGCGGCTCGCGCTACAAGAAACTCGCCCGCTTCCCGCTCAAGTAACTGGCAATGACAGCACTGCCCCTCACCATCGTCATCAGCTATCTGCTCGGGTCCATCCCCTTCGGATACCTGCTGGTGAAAATCTTTCGTGGTCAGGACATTCGCCAGAGCGGCAGCGGCAACATCGGCGCCACCAATGTTTCGCGAACCTCGCCGGTGCTTGGCGTTCTCACGCTGTTGCTCGATGCGCTCAAAGGATTCGCCGCTGTTGCCATCACACGCCTCGCATTCCCCGAACATCCCTTTATTAATGGGGATTGCCGCGCTCTTCTCGGTCGTCGGCCACATGTTTCCCGTCTGGCTGAAATTTCGCGGGGGAAAAGGCGTCGCCACCGGACTCGGTTCCTTCATCCTGATCGCACCCAAGGCAATTCTCGCGATGATCGGCCTCTTTGCTGTAGTCGTTCTGGCTTTCCGTTTTGTCTCTCTGGCGTCGATCACGGCCGTCGCGCTTGTTCCCGGTGCTCGCCTGGCTTCTCGATGGGTATCGTGATCGCCCACGCATGTTGGCATGCATGGCCCTGGCTTCCGTGCTCATCGTCGCCAAGCATCACGAAAACATTCGTCGTCTCTTTGCGGGAACAGAGAGCCGTTTCCAGACGAGGCGCGGATGAGTCAGATCGCCGTGATCGGTGCGGGCGCGTGGGGCACCGCACTCTCCATCGTTCTGGGACGTAAAGGCACCCATCAGGTCCGTCTCTGGGCCCACGAAAAAGAAGTCCGCGAATCCATTCGTGCTCGCCGCGTCAACGAACTCTTTCTGCCCGGACACCTGCTTCCAGAAACCGTCACACCTACCAACGACTGGGAAGAAGCGCTCACCGGAGTTCAATTCGTGGTCAGCGTCATGCCGTCGCACCACTGCCGCGCACTATTCAGCCAGATGACTCCTTACCTCACGTCGGAGATGCAGTTGGTCAGCGCCACCAAAGGCATCGAGAATGACACGCTGATGCGCATGTCGGAGGTGATCGACGGTGTGGTGAAAAACGCGTCAGGATTTTCGCCGCGCATCGCCGCGCTCAGCGGTCCCACGTTTGCCAAGGAAGTCGCGCGTGGAGATCCTACGGCCATCACAGTCGCATCCACCGATCTTGCGCTCGCCGAGACCATCCAGCGCGAGTTCAGCGATCCGCGTTTTCGCATCTACACCAACGACGATGTTGCCGGAGTCGAACTCGGCGGATCGCTGAAGAACGTGATCGCCATCGCCGCCGGCGTCTGCGACGGCCTCGGCCTAGGCCATAATTCGGTCGCCGCCCTGATCACGCGCGGTCTCGCGGAAATTACGCGCTTAGTCATCGCCTGCGGAGGACGTCTGGAAACCATGGCTGGACTCGCCGGACTCGGGGACCTGGTGCTCACCTGCACCGGCGGCCTCTCGCGCAATCGCAGCGTGGGAGTGGAACTCGGCCAGGGACGCAAACTTCCCGACATTCTCAGCGCCATGCACGGCATGGTTGCCGAAGGCGTATTTACAACCAATGCCGCCGTTGGACTCGCGCGCAACCATGGCGTCGAGATGCCCATCACCGAACAGATGCATGCCATCCTGCACGACGGCAAGTCCCCCGCCGATGCCATCCGCGATCTCATGATGCGCACTGCGAAGAGCGAAACCGGACTCTATCGGACCTGATCTTCTCTAGACGTTCAGGGGTCCGAATTCCCCCAGCTTGCTCTCACTTGCGGTCAATGCCTCGCACTGTTCATCGATGGCACGATATTGGTCGGCGTTCGCCAGCCGAAATTGTTCGTATGCTTGCTTCGAAGACCAGAAGTCCAGCGTTACGTACCGCCCAGTGGTTTCCAAGTCGCGAATAAGTTCTGTGCGCAGATAACCTTCTCCGCCGCCAAAGAGGCGCGACCATGCGCCTTGTGGCCCATAGGCCTTCTCGAAGCGACCCTCCATGCCCGCTGGTACGCGAAACTCCCAGATCACCACATATTGCCAGTCACGATCCATGTAAGTTCCTCATGCTGCTTCGTTTACCTTGCCAAACTCGGGTGGAATGACACCTTTTGTCAGGTACCTCCGTAATGAGTGCCAAGCGGCGTACGAAGGTAAACTTTTATGGACGTCGCAGCTCCAAAACCGGTCGCGAAACCGCCACTTTGTCGATCAGACTGCCCATCCCGTCGCGCATTCCCATTCTCTACGTCATCCTGAGTGTGCTTGTTCTGATCAGCGTAGTGCCGATGTATTTCTACTCGGTGCAGGTGGAACGCATCAACCGCGATCGCCTCATCACCAACGAACGCCTGCTGCAGAATACCGTCACCCGCTCCCTGGCGGATGATATTTCTCAGCATCAGGAATCGCTGCGCATGATGCTCGCGAACCTGTCTTCCGCGCTGCAAGTCACCAGCGGAGGAGACATTACCGCCGAGCATGTCGAAGCTCCCGAACTACGAGCCCTGCTCGAGAACTTCGTATCTTCCTCCGACGATCTGGCTTACGCAACGCTATTGAACACTGAAGCCAAAGGAATTTCCGCCGGCCGCATCGCTCCTGACGCGTTCCTGCAACGCGAACTCGAGCGTGCCTACGCCGCCGCTCGCGACGGCCGCGTCTACAACGGACAAGCCTTGGTCGTGGGCAGCGGGAAAACCGCCCGCACCGTCATGCTGGTCAGCGCTCCCGTCACCTACGGCGGACGTTTCCTGGGGATGATCGGCGCCGTCGAAGACCTCCAGTTTCTGATTCGCCGATTGCAGGAAATCAATCGCGGCGGCCTCACCCCTTACGTCGTCGATAGCCAGGGTCGCCTGGTTGCCGGGGCTGCCGCCGGCTACGCGACCGGTCAGGACATGTCGAATTCCGAGATCGTCAAAAACTTCGTCGAGCAAGGCGCCAAAGCACAGATGGTAGCCGCCACCCGCGAGTTCAACATCGTCCAGGACAAATCCTCGGTCAAGATGCTCGGCACCTATAGCCCGGTCGTGAATCTCGACTGGGCGGTGGTCGTGCAGAAGCCTCGTAATGACGCCTATCGCGGCGTCTACGAAGCCGAGAGCACCGCGCGCCTTTTAGCCATGCTGGCCGTGTTCCTGAGCGTAGCCATCAGCATTCTGGCCGCACGACTCATCACCAACCCCCTGGAAGTTCTGACCGAATCGAGCCGCGCCATCGCTCGCGGAGATTTCTCGCAGCGCGTGAAACTGAAGAGCCGCACCGAAATCGGGGAACTGGCCGTCACGTTCAACACCATGTCTGATGAGCTTGAGCACTTCGTGCTCGACCTCAAGCGGGCTGCCAGTGAGAATCGCCAGCTGTTCATGAGTTCGATCCAGATGCTCGCCGGAGCGGTCGACGAAAAGGACCCTTACACCCGCGGCCACTCCGACCGTGTGACGCGCTATTCCATGATGATCGCCCGCGAAATGGGTCAGAACGAAGACTTCATCGAGATCGTCCGCATTGCCGCGCAGCTGCACGACGTAGGCAAGATCGGCATCGAAGATCGCATCTTGAAGAAGCCCGGCGCGCTGACGCCGGAAGAATTCGACATCATGAAGACGCACACCACCAAGGGTGCGAACATCCTGCGTCCCGTACCGCAGTTGGCCGAGATGATTCCGGGCATCGAATTGCACCACGAATCCCTCGACGGACGTGGCTATCCTCACGGCCTCAAGGGCGACGAGATCCCCCTCCTGGCGCGCATCATCGCCGTGGCCGACACCTTCGATGCGCTCACCACGAATCGTCCTTATCAGCAGGCGCGCGAAGTGCACGACGCGCTAAAAATCATTCACTCGCTTTCCGGAAAGCGGCTCGATCCCGTGCCCGTCTTCGCACTTGACGCGCTCCTCCATCGTGCCGAGATTCGCGTGCAACGCGCGGGCATGCCTGCCTCCCACCCTGAGACACCACGGCCCCCAGTCGTGGTGGGAGCACAGCCCAAAGCGGAAGCGATGGCTGCTGCGGAAGGTTCTGGAGCCTAGGATCGACGCCCAAGAAATTAGGCAGCCAAAAGCCTGGCTCCCGCCCCGTTGACTGACTCTCGCTTTATTTCATGTGAATGGTCTTCCCATCCGCGTCCAAAGTGCCGGTGACACGAACCTGTTTGCCCTCGAATTTCTTCACCAGTTCCTGATGGTCAATGTCCCACGACTTGCCGGCTGTATCGTGCAAAACGAACTTGTCACCGCTCTTGACGATAGTGCCGACGAAGGACTGATCCTGGGTGCCCTGGGTATCCGGTTGCGTCTGGTCGGGAGCCTGTCTCGCCGGCGGTTGTTGCTGGCTGGGATCTTGCTGTTGCTGGCCGGGCTGCTGCGCGTTGAGAGGACCTCCGACCAACACCATCCCTGCCAGTAATGTCGACGGGAGCAGAAACCATGGGGAACGCAGAGTTTTTTTCATTCAAACCTCCATGTACGAAAGCGTTCGCCGTACTGTTGCATGCGTCTCGCCAAAGCCCGTTCGAAACATCGTCCGCCAGCCCGATCGCCGCGCTTTCTGCCCACAAGGTTTAGCAGGCTGCCCGATTTACACAGGTTCTCGCAGGATGAATTCGCGAAGCGGTTTTGCAAGGTACTACGGGAATTCATTTAGAAAAACATCGTCCGCTGCTGGCAATATTTGCTCGGTTCAGCATTTAGGGTCGAGGGCTTCCCACTTCCCGCTGTTGTTGGGCCGTCATCTGTCGCCACACCAGGCGCAGATCCTGTTCGTAGCGGACATTTCTCGGATCTTCCTTCTTCGCCTGCAGGAACCAGTGGTACGCCGTGGGCAGGTCTCGCGGAACACAGTGTCCGGTGGCATACATGGCTCCCAGAATCCCCTGGGCCTTGGCATTGGATAAATCTGCAGCGGTCATAAGATTGCTTTGGGCGCGACGGCAATCCTGCCGCACGCCGCGGCCATACAAATACTTCTCGCCTTCCTCCACATCGGCCATGCCGTCGGCTTGTTCTTCAGCGGGAATTTTCTCCACTGAGGACGCTTGCGTGGGGGTCTCCGCAGGTTTCTCCGTGGTGGTCCCATCGTCGGGCGGAGTGGATTCCGCATTTGCATTCTGCGGAGGAGGAGCAGCCTCTGGCTGCGCAATCGTGGCCGGAGCTGGCGCCCCCGGAGCCTGGCTCTCGGTAGCTGGCGGCGCGGAAGGGGTCTCTGGCCTCGAGCCCAGGATCGTAGACACTGCCGTCTTCACTTGCCCAAACTGCGCCGAGAGCCATCCCGGCCTCTGCTGCCGCACCAGCCAGAACGCACACGAAATGGCCAGAATCACCGCTAACACAAAAACAAATCCGCGCACTCTTCCGCGCTGTGTTTCTTCCAACAGGTAGTCCGCGCTGCTCGATGATTCGCCCAGTCCCAGGAACGACGGGCCACCGCTAGCCGGCACTTGTTGCTCTTCCACAGGAACCGGTTGAGCGGGTGGTGTCGGGGCTGTCGTCACCCGCGACGGAGCTGTGGACGCTAACCCATTGCCACACATCCCGCAAAAACGCTGGTGAAGATGGTTTTCATATCCGCAACGAGGACAATGGATTGACGGCATTAAAATACCTCTCGCACGTCGACGATTCGCAGCGGTCAATCGACCCTACCGACATTGACTCCGGAAAATCCATCCCCTCTGGCCTGTATAAAGCGAGTGAGACAACGGTAGTTTTGTCCTTATTTTCCGGCCCACCGCCGGCTGGCAACTGCGTTCTTCGCGCCGGGCATCTATCCCTCAACTTCGTCTTGTCATGCGCATGCAGCATGACCGCAAGCCGGGAGCCTAATTTTATGTCGACGGTGAGGAACCTGAACGCGCCAAGTGGGCATGCCCCCAGTCTGTTGCCACCAGCCATGCTGGAGTGGTCGCTGGGACGTTCGCTAGTCGAAAACCTGAAAGAAGTCTTGCGCCCCAAACCAGTTTCTCGTGCTGCTCTCCAATCCAAAGCGGTCGCCGTCCCCGAAGTATGGGGACAATTTAACAACTACCGCTCCACCGGCACCTACACCTCAGTCATCGTTCATGCCTTACTCGTCGGCGCCATCATCGCTGCAACATTGTTAGGGAATAAAGTCGTCCAGACTCCCGAAGCGCCGCGAAACCATCACCTACATTGCACCCTACGAAGCCCCCATCATCATGTCCCCTTCGAGGCAGGAAGTCGCGGGCGGCGGCGGTGGCGGAGACCGCGACCGCATCGAAGCGCCCAAAGGAAAACTGCCCAAACGCGCGATGGAGCAGATCACGCCTCCGGCTGTCGTAGTGCGTAACGAAAATCCGAAGCTCGCGGTAGAACCCACGGTAGTCGTTCCGCCGCAAGTGCAGCTCGCAGAGAACCGCGTGCCCAATCTTGGAAACCCAACCGCCGCGGCCATGCCTGCCGGTCCGCCTTCGAACGGCACCGGTTCCGGGGGTGGCATCGGTTCTGGTTCCGGTGGTGGAGTAGGCTCGGGAAGCGGACCCGGCGTCGGTCCCGGTCATGGCGGTGGCATCGGTGGCGGCGTATTTCGCGTCGGCGGCGGCATTTCCGCTCCGCGTCCCGTCTCCACGCCTGATCCCGAATACACCGAGGCTGCACGACAGGCCAAGTATCAGGGCACCTGCATTCTCGGACTCATCGTCGACGCCGACGGACGTCCTCGCGACATTCGCGTCACCCGCGGCGTAGGCCTCGGCTTGGACGAAAAAGCCATCGCCGCGGTCAAGCAATGGCACTTCCAGCCCGCGATGAAAGACGGCCACCCGGTAGCTGTCCTCATCAGCGTAGAAGTCAGCTTCAAGCTCTACTGACCCGGTTAGCGAGAACGGACTCGTAGAGAACACAGCTTGGCTGCGTCTCTACGAAGAAGTTTCAGTGGGCTTCTTCCCGGGCAATCCTGCCGGGTTTTCGTGAGTGCGCTCGCGGAAAGTCCCTTTCATGCCCCTGGCCAGCGAGACGCTCGACTCGCCAAAACGGTCGCGGAGCTTGTCGGCGGCCGACATGGCTTTCTGCCACCGCTCGCGGCGGTTGCCGTCGAGCAGATCGCCTTGCGCGCCTTCACTCTCAAATCCCGATGCATGCACGCCCAGCAAGCGCACCTGCGCGCCCTGCTTCCAATTCCTGCGGAACAGTAGCCGTATCTGTTCGAATATCTCGGTATCGAGTTGCGTGGGATCGGCCAGCGTGTGTGCGCGCGTAATGGTTGTGAAATCCTTGTAACGCAGTTTGAGTTGAATCGTGCGCGCGTGGAAGTTCGCTTCTCGCAGACGGCGTCCCACCATCTCCGACAAACGCATCAGCGTAGATTCCATCTGCTCCGCGTCAGCCGTGTCCTCGTTGTAAGTATGCTCGTGGCTAATGGACTTGGCGCCCACGTCTTCGCCCACCTCGGTGTCGAACCATCCTCCAGCATCTTCGCCGCGCGCCTTCCCTGCGAGCGCCAGTCCCCATTTGCCGAAATGCTGTTCGAGAAACGAATCGTCAAACTTCGCCAAATCCCCCACTTGGCGAATCCCTAACTCGTGCAAGTTTTTCTCTGTGACTTTGCCGACACCAGGGATATCGCGCACGTCGAGCGGCGCAAGAAATTTCGCTTCCTGCCCCGGGACCACCCACAGAACCCCGTTGGGCTTGGCTTTCGCCGATCCCACTTTTGCGATCAGCCGCGAGATGCCGATGCCGATCGAGCAGTTCAGCTGCGTCTCCGACTTCATTTTCTCGTGCAGCCGATGCGCGGCTCGCAAAGCGGGCCCATGCAACCGCTCGGTGCCAGTCATGTCGACGTAGGCCTCGTCGATCGAAGCCATCTCTACTTGCGGTGAAAATGAACACAGGACTTCGTGGACTCTCTCCGAGCGTTCCCGGTATCGCTCCGGATGGCCGTCCACAAAAACCGCATGCGGACACATCTTGGCCGCAGTCCGCAACGGCATCGCAGAATGCACCCCGAACTTGCGGGCTTCATAGGACGCCGCCGACACCACTCCGCGCTCGTCCCTCTGTCCCCCAACCACGACTGCTTTGCCTTTAAGAGAAGGATCGAACAACTCTTCCACCGATACAAAGAAGGCATCCATATCGACATGAAAGATAGTTCTGAGGAAGGCAGACATGACACTCGCTCTTCCCGAGATTGTAGCAGCCAACTATGTTGATCGTTACAAGCTCTGTTTCGCGCTTTTGCCGAGCGCGACCAGGAAGATTGCACTCTTCCCTTCAGCATGTGGAGAGAAGAACTGAGTGACGTCATCATCGTAGAAAGTGAGTCCAGTGGCTCCCAAATGCAAGGCGTACGCCGCCAGGTACAGCTTGCCCCCGAGGATGCCGGCTTCCAATTGCGCAGCGCGATATCCACGATTGCCGTAATTTTCAAAGATGGCGCGCAGGTCTGCCAGGAAGAAGACGTCCACGGCTGCATCGGCGGGCAGGGCCTGCTCGAGCCCAAGGTATCCGGCCTGCTCGCGAAAATTCCCCAGCTTCAGAAGTTCGAGAGCGACACGGTCACGGTGGAAGACATATGCGCCCGGAGCCAGGCCATCCACGGCATGAACGATCAGGTAGAGCTGGTTGAGTTGCGATGGGAAGGGGTTGAGAAAATCCGCAGGAACTCCGCGCGTAGCCCGGTCGAGCATGGTGGAGAGCTCCGCCAGCGTGATGGGCGTGCGCGCGAATCTGCGAGTCGATCCGCGGCGCAGGATGACTTGCTCAATGGGGTCGCGTGGAATCTCAGCATCGGTCAAAGGGTGAAGTGGAATCACTTGCTCCAGAGTTGCGCACGATTCGACAGGTGGAGTCGCGTTCCGCCACGCCCCGACCTCCTTAGCCGATTGCAGCGAAGAGGCACTGTGCATTTCCCGCATGAGCGGATAATCGATCTCTCCGCGCGACAGCGGTAGGGTTTCGAGAGAAAGCGGGTTCATGCCTTCCGGAGACTGCGGCGGGACTTCAGAGCTGTGGCCAAGCGTCACCAGCGAGAACGCTACTTCGCGCTGGGAATCCACATCCAGCAACTGATTTACCTTGGCGTCGACAAATCCGGCGATCACCTTGGCCGGAAGACCTAATGCGGTGCCAACCGCGAGCAGGTTCGCCAGCAGCGTGCCATTGTCCCAGCCGAAATGACGATAGGTGCGCGCCTGATACTTCCAGGCGTTACGCCAGTATGTGCCGGTGCAGACGATGGTCACCGGCGCATGAGCCACAGCGGACTCTCCGCCGGTGGCCTCCAGCAAGGTTCCGCGATAGTCTCCCACACGCAACAGCCGCAAGCCGAACTCGGCAGCAGCAAAGTGATAGACGCCGGCGGGAAGGTCGGCGAGTTCGCCACACACCAGATAAAGCTCGATTTCGTAGAGTGCCCCGGTACAAGCAGCGGCGCGAAAGTAAATTTCGCCACCAGGATACTTGCGGTGGCGAGTTATGCCCGCAGAGAGATACAGAAGTTGGGCCAGCGACTCCAGATCCGGCGCCGCATCGGTGCCCGGGGGAACGCTGGCTGCGATCGCCGAGAGGGCCGCTACTCCGGTCTGGCGCACCTCCGCGGGCAAACGCAACGGCTCCAGCGTGGCATAAACCTTGAAGGGCAACGGCTGATTGGCAAAGTCGAGGGAATGCGTATTATGGCGGATGCTGGCGTAAGAGTGTTTGGTTAGGTTGTGATAGTTCCACGCCCCTTCCAGATCACGATTGTCGGGCATAGGCCTCAGCTGGTGTGTTTACCAGCATACCAATAAGCCCCGCCGTTCTAGGAGGGATCCAGAACCGTATCGGGAGACCACGCCTGTCCCTGCGGAACTTCTAATTCCGGCATCGGCCTCCCGGCAAACAGGCGCCGGCAAGGCTTCGCCATCCAGCGCGTCCATCGTCCCGACCAGGTGACGCGCGCGCTGTCGGTCGCGATGCCGGTATCGGCATACATGTGGCGATAGATTCGCGAGATCAACACGAACGCCAGCCGTCCGCGGCTCGACTTGATAAAGCTTGACCGCTTCCACACCGATCCCCAACTGTAGAAGTTGTCCCACACGCTCTGGGTGCGCGAGCGGATTTCCTCCGCCGACATCACCGGATGGTCCCAGTACAGCTTGGGACGCTGCGCCTGCGGAATCAGCCAGCGCCGGGTCAGGGGAACCCCCGCGATGGTAGGCGGATTCGGACCCAGCGACTTCTCCCATTTGATGAAGTCGACCGTTCCCGGATAAGGACTGAGCATCACGAACTGCGCAAAAGTCAGATCGGCAATCTTCGCCAGAGCAGCGGTGGTCTCAAATGTCTCTGGACGATCGCTAGGCAAACCGAAGATGAACGATCCGAGCACGTGTACTCCCCGGCTCCGGAAAGTCTTCAGACGCTCCGCCAGCTTATCTCCCGCGAGGTTGAAATCTTTATAAACGTCTTTCAGTCCCTCGGGCGTCACCGACTCCACCCCCACCAGCGCGCCCTTGATGCGCGCGGCTTTCATGGCATCGAGAAATTCCAAGTCCTCCGCCGCTTCCATGGTGATCTGGGTGAAGAAGACCATATCGTCGGGAAGCTGCGCCAGTCGCGACATCAACTCGAAGCGTTCCGCCCGAAGCGCCTTCAACTCGCTCACCCGCTGCGTGTTCTTTTGCTGCTCCGCCAGTTCGATGTCAGTTAACGTGACAGGATAAAAATTATCGTCGGCCAGAGCAATAAAGCGAAATCCCAGGCGCCGCAGCTGCACGATCTCTTCGATCACGACATCGGAAGCGCGCTGCCGGGGACGCTGCCCATCGGTCCGCCAGACCGAACAGAACGAACAATGCTTGGGACATCCTCGCACCGTCTGCACCGAAGCCCACATGTAGCGATTGCGCGGCACCAGATCCCAGCGCGCGGGAACAAAATCACTGGCTTCGATCTGTCCGCCCACATACAGCAGGTCAGGCGTACCGCGGCGGCAATCCGCCAGCACCGATTGCCACACCAGATCGCCATCGCCTTTCACCACCGAGTGAGCTCCCCCCAACTCCATCGCTTCCTTGGGGAAAAGAGTGGCGTGAATTCCGCCAAACACCACGAAGGCTCCCCGAGCCCGGGCGATGTTGCCCACTTCGTATCCACGCAGCGCGTTGGCGGTATGAATGCCGATTCCCACGACATCGCCCTTGTGAATGCTATCGGGATCGACTTGCGCCAGGGTTTCGTCAACCAGGATGGGATCGCCAAACGATCGCGGCGTAGCAGCGGCCAGCACGTATTGCCACCGCGGGGTAATGACGGCGGTTCCAAACGACACACTGCTCGGATTGATCAGATGAACGTTCAAGCGAGGAGCTCCTTTTGACGCTGATGGCTCAGTGCGAGATGCAGTCATCCCGGCACGACGAGCCCGCAAGCTCCGCGTCGTTTCGCTCTTCTGAGCGGCGCGAATTCTGCTGTTGCAAGAACGGGAGTCGGCGAACTGGCTCCGCGGAAAGCGGTTGACGGCCGCCTCCAGAATCCGTAAAGGCGAGAAAAGTACTGGAAAAAACGTCGAAGGAAGCCTACGGCGAAAAAGCCTATGTGTCAATTAGCGTACAGAAGTCCGCGTACAGAAATTTGACTATGCCAAAAAACGTTTCCCTAAATGGCAAGCCACCAAACCGGGAACGCTACTTCGTGGATTTGGTCACGTGAACCTGCGAAATCTGTCGCCTTCTGCATCCATCGGGTGTATTCGAGGAACGTGTAGGTGGAGGTGATCGGTCTGCGCACGCAGACACTTGCCTGCACGAAGGACTCGCGCCGCGCGCTTGGCCCGGCGCCCACAGTTTCCCCACTTCGTCTCGCCGGCATGAGGTCGTCATCTCCCAGGAGATCTTTCATGCGCAAAACTCTATTGGCATCTCTCATTCTGCTTCTGTTCGCTCTGGTCGTCAGCTGCGGCAATGACAAAAAGGTTTTGCCTCTTACTCAGCGTTTCGCGTTCTTACGTGCGGCGCCCACAGGCAGCGAAGGTCCTATGCAACCCATGCTTGGAGCCTTTCAGGGATCAAAGTTCGTTGTCCAGACCATTACCGATTCCTCCACCGGTAAGCCTGTCACGGCGGACTTTCAATCGATCATCCTGTCGAGCGATGGCAAAAAGGCGACCTTCGATATGTGGCCAAGCTCGTCAACCTATGGACGCGCGGCAGGTCAAGCATCCGCGTATTGGCCGGATATTTTTGTGGCGAACACGGACGGGAGTGCGCTCGTGCAGATCACCCACGGAGAAACCTACGTGAGCCATCCTTCCTTTTCGCCCGACGGGAAAAAAGTGGTCTTCCTCGCAAATAATTCTTCCAGTCCCTGGGACACGATGACCGCGAATGTCGACGGAACCGGCACGACCGATCTGACCGCTGACAGCCCCGTGTGCCACCACGAGGCTATGTTCTCGCCGGACGGCACTAAAATTGTCTTCGCTGGCCATACCTCGGCAGGAATCATGGACATCTACGTCATGAACGCCGATGGCACCAATCCCGTTAACCTCACCAATCAACCCGATTACAACGCCGATAATCTCCTGCCCACCTTCTCGGCCGACGGGAGCAAGATTGCATTTACCAAAGTCGTCTATGGCAATACCGACACCGCAAACGTATACGTAATGAACAGCGACGGCAGCAATCCCACAGCGCTGACCACCACGAGTCTGGATGGGTATCCCCGGTACTTGGGAGAAAGTGTCACCTTCAACTCATTCCGCGACGCCAACATGGAAATCTACATGATGGCTGCCGATGGAAGCGGGCAAACCCGTCTGACCAACAACACTGTCTATGACAGCTTCTCGGCCGACGTGTATGACATTGTCGGCGGAGGAGGCACGAGAAATGCGCGACAACTCCACACGCCCCGGCATTAGACGCACAGGCGGTGGAGCCTCGACACGGATAAATCGTGCCGAAAATCAAGCCGCAGGCTGAGAAAGAATACGTGGGACGGAGAAATCCCCTGGGAGAGAAAACCTCCTGATTCCTCCCATGAGCTTCCTCAGTTCCTGCGGCTTGAGAATGCCGGAGCCAACAACGTGGTTCGGTTTACGCCGCCCCTACCGCCCGTGCCTGTTTCACCCTCTCGTACATCCGCACGTATTCTTTCGCTGACGCATTCCAGGAGAAGTCTTTATTCATGCCATTCCGCATCAGAATCTGCCACGCCGTATGATCGCGGAACGACTGTAAAGCCTGCTTGATCGTCAGCAGCAACGACTCGCCGTTGTATTCGCTGAACTTGAAACCCGTTCCCTTGCCCGTGCGCGAGTCCCATGACTCGATGGTGTCGTCCAGCCCGCCCGTCGCCCGGACGATGGGCACCGTGCCATATTTCAGGCTGTAAATCTGGTTCAATCCGCAGGGTTCGTACTTGGAAGGCATGAGAAACATGTCGCTGCCGGCTTCGATCTTGTGCGCCAGTGCATTGTCATAAGCGACTTTTACCGCGATTTTCTGTGGAAACTGCTTTTGCAACCGCAGAAACATTTCTTCGTACTGCTTATCGCCATTACCGAGCGCGACCACGATCATCTCTTCCCGGGCCAGCCGGTCCATGATCTGCGCGATCAGGTCGAAGCCTTTTTGCGCCGCAAAGCGGGAGACAATCCCAATCACCGGCAACTTCAAGTCAGGATTCGTGACTCCGAAAGCTGTCAGTAGATCCTGCTTGCACTTGGCCTTTCCGCTCAGATCCTCTGGCGAATAATGCGCCGCAATGAACTTATCGGTCCCAGAACTCCACTCGTCATAGTCCACACCATTAAGGATGCCAGTAACCGTCGCCGCACGGTCGTGCAGCACGCCTTCGAGACCAAAACCAAATTCCGTGGTCTGAATCTCCTGGCTGTATTTGCGGCTCACCGTGGTAATGAAATCCGAATACACCAGCGCGCCCTTCAGAAAATTGACGTTCCCGAAGAATTCCATCTTCGTAATCGCAAACAGGTCCCACGGTAAGGTGAGCAGAGGCAAAGTGTCAGGTGGAAACAGTCCCTGATATCCCATGTTGTGGATGGTGAACACCGTGCCCACATCGCGAAACGCCGGGTCGTCCGCATACTGCGTGCGCAATAGCACCGGAATCAGCGCCGACTGCCAGTCGTGGCAATGAAACACCTGCGGCACTCCCAGAATCTTCGAAGCCTCGAGCACCGCGCGCGAAAACAGCGCAAAGCGTTCGGCGTTATCGGGATAGTCTCCGGCCGAGGTTCCATAAAGCGCATCGCGATCAAAGAACGGAGGATATTCGACAAAATAGAACTCAACCCCGCCTTGCTTCCCGCCCGTCACCACCGAACAAAAACGGTAATGATCGTCGAAGGGAACGGTGATGCTGCGGACCACCGTTTCCGGATTCCCCAGCTTGGTCTGGCGGTAACGCGGAACATACACGCTGACCCTGTGACCCAGCGCCGCCAGCGCCCGCGGTAAAGCCCCGACTACATCGGCCAGACCGCCGGTTTTTGAAAATGGAACACACTCGGAAGCAGCGAAGACGATATGCATGAAGACAACCCTCCAGAACCAACCGCTTGCAGCACGTTATGATGGTGTTTCTGCCACTTGTGGCACACTATTGCCGGGCCAACTGCCTTATGCGGAGTGTACTGGCCAGTCTAGTCTCCGGAAAGAAAGAGGGTCAACGTGCCAAAGGTCTCTGCTGCGCGTCCTGAGCGCAAGCCCAAACTAGGACAGCATTTCCTGGTCAACGACTCCGCCGCGCTGCGCATCGTCGACGCCGCTGGCGATCTCTCGGGCGTCACCGTCCTCGAAATCGGCCCCGGACGCGGCGCCATCACTTCCCTGCTCGCCAAACGCGCCCGCCGCCTGATCGCCATCGAGACCGACCGCGTGCTGGCCGCGCAACTGCGCATGCACTTCGCCCTCTATCCCAACGTCGAAGTCATCGAAGGGGACATCCTCGCCATCGACTTCCACACCATCTTCGGACCCAAGCCCGGCAACTCGCGGCCCGGCATCGAATACAAACCCGCGCCCGCACGCGTCGTGGGAAATCTTCCTTACTTCATTACCTCCGACATCCTGCTGCGCCTGTTCGAGTACCGGCAGTATTTCGACACGCTGATCCTGATGGTGCAGAAAGAGGTCGCCGACCGCATGGCCGCCGAACCCGGAGGCAGCGACTACGGACTGCTCTCCGCCACCACCCAGCTTTATTCGCGAGGTAGAAAAGCTGTTCACGCTTCCGCCCGGAGCCTTCTCTCCTCCGCCGAAAGTTCATTCCACGGTAGTTCGCTCGATATCACTTCAAGACTTGCGGAGTTACACGTACCTGAAGCTGGCTTTGTAACTTTCCTGAAGCAATCATTCGGACAGAAGCGTAAGACGCTGTGGAACAATTTGAAGTTGAGTTACGACACGAAAGTCTTGCGCAGCGCCCTGAAGGAAGCGGGCATAGAACCGACCCTACGCGCAGAGGCTATGTCGCTCGAAGACAGTGCGGGGTTGTATCGCGCGCTATCTAACAGTCGCTGATCAGGATCAACTAGCGGGAACTAGGTAAAAAGGGAGGCCAGCCCCCGCTCTGATACCCTTACAACATCTTGACCATCTTCAGCCATCCACCTGACACAGCGATCTATTCAGCCTAACAGCCCGCCACCCAACGATAACCACCTCGGGCATGTTTAAACGCACCCACAGCGTCGATTGACTCGTAACTCCACGCCGGCATATGGACCTTCGCAAGGAAGAATTTAAACCCCGTTAAACCGACCACGATCGGCCAGTCCTTGGCTGCCAGTTCGCCATAACTCGGGTGTGTGTTAAAGCCATTGCCTTCCACGCACCGACCCCGTTGAAGCCCCCGTTCTGTGGCGATTTCGTCAAACGCGGTAGCGGAGACAAGAATTCCAGTCCCTAGAAGAAATTTCCAGTCCGTGAGAATAGACTTATTGGAACGCATGTGGCTCGGAGCCTCAGGAATGTCGTTCTGGGCCGCGCATGCGGTACACAGAACAAGCAATATCAGCGCAGTACGAATCATTAAGATCACCTCAACTAAAAATGTAGAAAAACACCGTCCCGTTAATCACCGTAGTGTGCTGCGAATGGATAGCCTTGTCGTTTTGCGATCCGCGCCAATCTAAGTAACAGCACATACACTTTATCGACACTAATCATTGATATATCGTGAAACGAGTGCGATCTCATCCGCACGAAGGTATGGGAGCGTGAGTTGGAAGTTCCAAAAGAGGATAGAGATGATCTCTAGAGGATATGGCAGGCAGAGGTATGACAGGCCAGCATCACCCAGCGTCTTGCTAACGGTTCTTAGAGCGTTCTTGCGCGCGAATTGGGGTGGGGCGGGATTCTTACAAGTGTATGCGATGCTCGCTGCGAAACCGTCTGTAGTCGGTCCACGACACCTTGGCATACCACAACTTCGCGTGTCCCGCGATTTTCGCCGTGACCCTCTCTGACACCGGCAACAAAACAGGCTCACTCAATCCGTCCAATGCCACCCAACCATACTCAATAGCCGTCTGGATTACTTGAGTGACGCAACTGTCCGGCGGGGTCATTTCGGTAAATACCGACAGTACGTTGAAGTCCTTATCCGTGACCACTTGTTCAAAGCAAGCGACTGATCCGCCCCAGGTGGGCCGATCTCCGCCGAAGATCGGATATTCTCGAAACTCGCAGCGACCGTCCTGAGCGCTCGACCGAAATGTAAAGAGATAGTGGTTTCCGGTCACGCCCTGGAATACCCACTGATTGTCGGCTATTCGAAACAGCGTGTCTGCCCAGTCGGATAGTGTCCAGACACCGTGCTTCTGAGGAGGGAGTGAGTCCAGAGGTGCACCTAGCTTTCCGTTCTTAGTTATTTCTCTGAAGGTCTGCCGACCATCGGCGAGGGACAGCTCATGGCACAAGGGTTTCTTGGTCCCTTGAACCAGACACTGCCTGGCAACGAAGTTCATAAGTCTCTTCGAGGCAATGGCCGATTGTTCTTGCAGCATGTTAACCGCCGTCGGTATGTCGACAGGGATTACTGACAAGTCGGGCACGATAGGCGAATCGTCTTCGGGCAGACCCATCTCTTCGTACACCTGAGACGGCAGTTCGGGCAATCTGTCCGCTTCCGCTGGTATGTCCGTAAAGACGGTGCTCCCAATGGTAGGGTCTAGCTTGACTAGCGCATTCGCTATGGTCTTAACGGGAAGCGCAATTGACGCTTTCACATCACCACTTTTGAAATGAATAACACCGCTAAGGGTGACCATCCCCAGCAGATTCCCCTGCTGATCCAGTACGGCACTGCCGCTCCGCCCAGCGTCAAGGGGTACATCTACAACCAAGTTGTCGTTCAATACCGCGCGCCCGAGTACCAAGGGAAGATTAACCCCGAGTATGTGCGCTTCCCTCATTTCAAAGTTGCGCTTGTAGAACCCAGCAACGTGCACTGTTTGCCCTACTTGGGCTACATAGGAGTAGGTGGTGGCGGACTTGTGTGGAATCGCCTTCTTCGTGTAAAGGAATGAGATATCATTCGCCAGATTGTAAGACAAGGTTTTGTTCTGCGCTGAAATGCTGCCCTTGTTTCCGTCGGTTTCTCTCGCGAGGGATAGTATCTTGTCGGTTTTGCCGTCGGCGACCCCTAGATTCCCCCTGCCAGCCAAGAGTTGACAGTGATAAGCCGTGGCAACGACGGAGCAGTCTCGATTGATGCAAATTCCGCTACCCAAAACCTGCTTAACGGAAGGCGGAATCGAAAACTGAAGCGTTGTTCGTGTGACGCTGACCAGGTGATTCTTTGCTTCGATTGCATGACTCAGGTTCGCCAGCAACGAAACGATCAACAATAGCCCGGACAAAGGTTTCATATTTCCTGCCCCGCGGCCCTGGAACAGACGGGGACTGCCATCAGCCGGGTGGGAGGGCCGCTGTATTCGAAGTGATAGATCGGGGATCTACCGAAAATCTTTAGTTCACAGTCTGGATATCAAGCCGCTTGATCGAGTTGCGCTGAATACGCCGTATCGACCTCCTCTGGCGGCCCGCGCCGATGATCGCAGCCGCCGTAGCGCAACCTGTGATGCGGCGCTCGAGTTGTGAGCAGACCCTGCATTCTCGACTTGTAGCTTCAGACCGCTTTAACCAGCGAGGGATCTTCCTCCTCTGTTGCCTCACATCTCCGGGGACGAAGGGCCAGTTCAGCGCCTGGAGCCTGTGGGAGCTTATTTTCTATGACTGAGTGTGAGAAGTAGCGCGTTTGTTGGAGATGTTGGAGGGTGTTACTTACGGTCCATCGCCTCTTGATGAGCCTCTCTAGCGCCCTCGCGAGACAAAGCCGCTCCCCCTGGCACCACTCTGCTGGTATTGAAAATCCTATCTCGGCGATCTGTTCGCTGGGAAAGTCTCCAATACGTCGAAACCAGGAGGAGAATAGTTTAGAACTCTTCAGCGAGCCTGCGACCCATTGAAAACCGGGCGGGTCCGTGACTTGCGCTTCACGAAAAATATCCCAGTTGGCATCGCTGAGGCAATGACTGAAATCGATGAACAGAGTCTGTGCCGTGCGTCGACCGCGCCGATGGTCAACGGTGAAGAGGGCTTGTCTGGACGCGAGATTCAGGGTCCAGATGTCAAAGGCCAAGGCTCCCGCAAAGAGATGAAGATTCCGCGCATAGCCACGAAACTCGATGGGGATCCTGCCGTCAATTGTAGGCGTGTGGTCAGAAATGAAATGGGAACCAAAGCACGGTCCTGCTTTGTAAGGGATGATCTCCCCGCCAGCCTCGTAGCGCAACGACGCCGTCTCCTTAATGAGTGCCGCGCTGACCCAAACTATTGCTGCCGCAGGAACCGGAAGACCTATTCCCCGAGCGAGCTCCGTGCATATCATTTCCGTGGCAAGAGCTCGACCGCCCCTGGTCGAGTTAGGAAACTTGACAATATACATCAACCCGTCGCTCGCCTCGAAGATATGATGCCGGCCTTCGCCATTCAGGCGATTGACATGACGAATTGCTTGTACCACCGGGAGCACCCGATGACGATTTGAGCGTGCGACCTCGACTTTTTCTTGTCGAAGCTTCTGCTCGTTCCAGCATTGATACACAATGCTGGCCTCGATCAGACGAGACCGCAAGGAGCTCGGCAAGTGAGGAACGAGGCGTTCGATTCGCGTGGCCAGTCGCCGCGATCGGGCGGCGAACAGAACCGAGTTTTCGTCACTCGGAGACTGGAGTACTCCGCCCCGCCCGATTTCTCGCGTCGTCCACTCGAGCCATTCGCTTACCTCGAGCAGATCACATACTTCTTCATTCCATGGGTCCATTGTGCACCTCAATATCGTGCCGAATCATAAGGCGCAGCTCTGACAATTTCTTGTGGGGGGAGGGCTACAATCTGTACTGCAGAGGTGTGTCAGATTGCCAGGACGGTGATGGACGTTGAAACGACCACAGGCGGATGCACATTAGGCCGCCGCATCGCTCGAGGCTGGTGTCGAAGCAATTGCGTGTCGCCACCTATTGGGAGCTTCGAGATGGTTGCCTGTAACTGGCCAGACCGGCGTTGTCCTACGAGAGCTGTGAGGATGAGCATGACCTTCCCATCCTCGTGCTGCTTAACAAAGCCAGCAGCGCTCCAGAAAGTGAGAAAGACACAAAACAGCAGAACGCCTGCAGTCCATTGCCCGCGTGAGCCCATACTTCTTGGCCTGACGAATCCAATATGCCTGACGGGTAACCCTAGATTAGGGAAAACAAGTGCCGGGCAGCAAGTCCTCGATAGTGCAGTCAACGTTAGTAGGTGTGGGAAACACAAGAACAATCCCTGCGTTTCAACACACAAGGGGGGCTGGCCCACCCTTTCTCCGCCGAGTTTCAAACCATGGTTGCCCCACCTTTCGCGGTTTCCGAAAGGTGGGCACGTTGAACTCAACCTTCGGAATCTTCCGGTCGCTGTCCCGCGCAGGATGCTCGCACCATCAGCGACGTCCGACATAACTGCCAGTCGAATTTTCACCTTTCGAAAACCGCGAAGAGCCTGCGCTGTCGCAGTCGATAGGTGGGGCAACCCAGAGTTAGAATGAGATCGGGAAAGCAGGCCTCTTCTGGACCGGCCTTGCCGGAAAATACTCCATGGCCCCCACCCTCCGCCAACCCGCCGTCGCCGGACGCTTCTATCCCCAAGACCCCGAGCGCCTGCGCGAAGACATCGACTCCTATCTCGGTTCCACCACCAACGCCGCGCCTGCCATCGGATGCATCGTTCCTCACGCTGGCTACATGTATTCCGGACACGTCGCCGGCGCAGTCTTCTCGCGCATCGCTATTCCCCGTCGCTCGATCCTGCTTTGTCCTAATCACACCGGCATGGGACATCCCCTCTCCATCATGAGCGAAGGCGCATGGCAGACTCCGCTAGGCCCAGTTGAGATTGATAGTCCGATCGCTGAATCGCTGAAGGAAAGTTTCCCGCTGCTCACCAACGACACCGCCGCGCACTATGCCGAGCACGCCGCCGAAGTCGAACTGCCATTCCTGCAGGCGCGCCGCCCTGGCTGCACCTTCGTCCCCATCGCTGTAGGAACCGGACAATTCGAACCGCTCCAGATCCTGGGAGTAACCATCGCGGAAGTCGTGCGTGCACAGGACGAACCGGTTCTTGTCATCGCCTCCAGCGACATGAACCACTACGAGAACGACGCCATCACGCGCATCAAAGATCAGAAAGCGCTCGAGCCGATTCTGCGCCTCGATGCCCGCGGCCTCTACGACACAGTAAGAAACGAAGAAATCAGCATGTGCGGATTCGGTCCGGCCGTCGCGATGATCACCGCCGCTCGCTTGCTCGGAGCCAAAGGCGCGGAACTGATCCGCTACGCCACCTCAGGAGACATCTCCGGTGACCGCGAAACGGTGGTGGGATACGCTGGCGTCGTCGTGCGATAAACCTCCCCGACCGTGACGTCATCCCGACGCTGAGCGAAGCGAAGCAGGAGGGATCTGGCGTGTAGTGACAGTGAACGAGGGTCCAGCCACTCCGCGCCAGATGCTTCGCCCTCCCGGGCTCAGGACGACGTCATCCACACTACAGCCGCCCAACAGAAAAGGCGGCCCGCAGGCCGCCTTATGAAGTAGATCTAACTTTACCGGTGCACTCCGCTTCCACCGACATGCCCGCCAGACGAGTGTCCCCCTGACGAGCGCCCGCCGCCACCACTCACGCCACGCGGAGAGAAGCCTCCAGAGCGGCCACCGTAGCCAGTTCCGCCGCTACTCATCCCGGGAAACGAACTGAATCCCGGAGATGATGACACCGGCATCCTCATCGACGCCGCACCGCGCTGCCCGGCGCGCTCCGAAAATGAACCCAGGTTGCGCGTAATTCCTCGTGGAACTCCCAGTCCCGCCGAATTCTGCGGAATCGTCATCTTCGGTCCCCAAAAGCCGTTCGAGGTGCTGGCAAACGAGCCTCCTCGCACCGCGACCGTGCTGGTTCCCGTAGCCGGAGGCTTCGGCGGAACCCAACCCGTTGGCCCGCCGCCAATCCTCGGCTGCGTGTTTAATCCAGCCCAACTTCCGCCTGGCTGCCAGCCCCATCCGTAAGAAGGAACGTAAATCCACGAACCGTAGTGATAGGGCGTCCATCCCCAGGGATAGCCCGATACCCAACCATATCCATAGATCGGATCGTAGGACCACAGCCCGTTCATGTAGGGATCCCAGCCCGAGCCGGCAAAGTAGGGCTGCCACATCGTTCCATATCCGGGAACGTTCGAGTAAGTTCCGTAGTAGCTCATGTCGCTCGCGCCGTAAGCATAAGGAGAGTTGCTGCTGTAGGCGTTGTCGGAGGTGTAGCGGTCGTGGTATTGCGTCTGCGCTTTGTCCCACTCGTCGTAGGGATCAGCTTCGAGATTCTTCGCCAGCAGGTATTTGTCGTTCGAAAGGTCGAAGGTGACAGTCTTATTCTTTTCCACCGCAACTTCTCCACCCGGAGCGTTGATCTTCGCTCCGCCCTTGAACACCGCGACGGTCGCGTCCGCATCGCTCATCTGCACGCGCAGGTGAACGGCCTCGGTCAGCGCCATCTTCTGCTTGCCGAAGGTCAGGGTCAGTTCGTCGCCCTTGTCGTTCTTGTTGGCGAGGAAGTTCACGTACGCCGTGCCCTCCTGCAGATTCACGGTTGAAACCTTCGCGCCGGAATCGCGCAGCGTGAGGTCCGCAAAGTTAATCACGGTATCGGGTGTAATGCGAATCGCACTGCCGTCTTCAAACTCCACTTCCGCGCGGCCATCAAACCCCGTCTTCAGCTTCATGCCCTGGGTGATGGGAAGATTCAGGAATGCTTTTTCGAAGCCCTTACCGCTGTTGCGGTCAACTTGCACGCCTCCATCGACCTGGCTAAGCCGGACGATGCGCGCCTGCGAATCGGCGAAGGATGGGACCGCAAGCAGGGTGCAGATTAGAACTACCAGTGAGAAAACGGGAAGAACGCTGATACGGTTGCGCATGGTACTCCCCCCAAAGATCGGCCTTTTCTTTTATTAGAACACAGGTGAAGGACGAGAGTTGTCTCTTTAATGTATTTCCTTGTGCGCGGTTACCGGGGTTACTGTTGACGCTTCGAGAGAACGCCATCCTTCTGATTGCAGGGACAATAGATCACTTTTGAGCCGCGGCGGCCCGGGCCAGCATGCGCTGCGCTCTTGCCCGCACGGGATTAATCACCGTATTGTCTTCGGCGATCTGCTGCAGCACCGGAGCCACTGCCGACAATTCATGCAGTTCGTTTTGGTTCGCCATCTCTTCCATGCGTTTCAGTTCTTCGTCGAGAGCCAGCTTCTGGTAGCGATGGTAGTACTCCAGGCGGCGGCCAAATTCGAGCGTGCTTGACATGTTTTCGAACAGCTCCGTCAGCTCCTGGACCGGAGCCACCGTCGAATAATTGAAGCTGGAGCGGTTGTCTTTCTGCCCGTCTTTGTATTCGAGAACTTTGGTGCCGGTAAACGCCATGTTCTTCTTCTTGGAATCGACGTCTCCCGAAAAGTAGTGCGCCTTCTTGGCCAGATCAAAGATGCGCGTCCGCGTATCCGCGGAAATCGAAAAGACCAGTTTGAAGTCTTCCGCCTCTCCGCCTTCCATCAGGATTCCATCGGAGTAGTAGGTCGCATCGCCACTCAAGGGCACGTTCACCGCATAGCGGTCGGGCTGGGATCCCGGAAAGCTCAGGCTGAACGTCACCGATGGAAGTGCAGCATTCTGGGCCCCTGCGGCTGCCGACAGCCAGAACAGAAGCATCAGAGGACGGCCAGCAAAGCGGCAAAACCTGTTGAAGAACATTGTTAGGATTATGCCAAAAAATACGCTAACGGGCTCCGGCACTTTGGCGCTCAAGCGTGGCGGCCGTATGCAGATGGCAGATCGCAATGGCCAGGGCGTCCGCCGCATCGGCAGGTTCAGGGATCTCCGCCAGGTTCAGCAGCCGCGTCACCATGTGCTGCACTTGCGGTTTCTCCGCCCGGCCGTAGCCTACAACCGCCGACTTGATCGACAGCGGCGCGTATTCGGAAACCGCCAGACCAGCCGATGAAGCCGCCAGCATGGCCACGCCCCGGACTTGTCCCAGCTTCAACGCCGACTTTACGTTCAGCGCGTAGAACACTTCTTCAATCGCCACGTTGTCTGGATGATGCTCTTCAATCAGCAGAGCCAGGCGCTGGAAGATGGTCGCCAACCGCGCCGGCAGCGGATCGCGAGGCGAGAGCTTGATCGCTCCACACGTCAGGCACAGCAACTTGCCGTCGGCGCAAAGCTCGACCACACCATACCCCGTGTACTCGGTGCCGCAATCAATGCCTAGAACCCGCATTGAGGAAAGTGTAGCGCAAAAAGCTTTCAGCTCTTAGCCTTTAGCTGTTAGCTCTTAGGTGCGGCACCGCGAGTCGGACCGCTAGGTCTGCTGCGGCAAACGCACTGAGGGCGAGCCGCGAAGCGGCGCAAGAATACAGCCCACGGCGTAAGCCGTGGGTCAGGCAAGAAAAGTGACCGAGCCCCAAAGGGGCGAAAGAAACTTCCGAGCGGCGAGATCTTCAGCTCTTTGCATCGCCGAGGCGGGCCAAATGCCAAGTGCCATGTGCTAAGTGCCTCTCAACAACACCTCGGCCTTCTAGCTCTCGCCGCTTCACTCTCCCGCAAAAACGCCGCGTATGCCGCGCGCGACGATGCCATCCGGTTGCGCTGCAAAAAACGTGCGTACGCCGATTCATCGAAAATCTCTCGCAACGTCGCGAGTACGATCTGTGCGATCCGTCTCATGCCTGCTCCTCGGCGGCAAACCGGCTGAGCACGAATGGAGCCTCTCTCACTCGCGCCTCTTTCTTCCCGGAAAGCACCCGCGTCCACTCCATCACCGACTCAATCAGGATCAGCGCCACCATCACAATCAGCACTCCCGTCACCGCCGCATCCAGGCGATCATTGAAGATCAGCCGCCCCGCATCTTTAGCGGACGAACCCGCCAACGTCTGCGCATGCGACAGGAATCCAATCCGCGGGTTGGGATCGAAAATCTTGTGCCACGACGCCGTAAAGGTCACTAAGACAAGCCATGCCAGCGGCGTCAACGTAACCGCCGCGTAGCGCGACTTGTGCATCTTTACGATGATGGTCGTTGCCACGCACAGCGCCACCGCCGCCAGCAACTGGTTGCAGATTCCAAACAGCGGCCATAGGGAATTGATCCCACCCAGCGGATCCTTGATTCCCTGCCACAGGAAATATCCCCACGAGGCCACGATCAGCGCGCTGGTCGCGAGAATTGACGGATACCAACTGGTTCTCCCCAGAGGTTTCCACACATGCCCCAGCGCGTCCTGAATCATGAAGCGGCCCACGCGCGTGCCCGCATCCAGCACCGTTAGAATGAACAGCGCCTCAAACATGATCGCGAAGTGATACCAGATGGCCATGACGGCCTGCCCGCCAAGACTGTTGGCGAAGATTTGCGCCATGCCCACGGCAAACGCCGGAGCCCCGCCCGTGCGGTTGAACAATGTCTGCTCGCCCACGGCCTGCGCCAGCGTGTGCATTTCGACCGCGCTGATGGGAAATCCCCAGTTGCTGATTGTCGCGGCGGCCGCTTCCGGCACCTGGCCCACGATGCCCGCTGGACTGTTGATCGCGAAATACGTTCCCGGCTGCAGCATGCCCGCGGCTACCGTCGCCATGATCGCCACCAGCGACTCGGCCAGCATCGCGCCATAACCGACCATCCGTGTCTCTGTCTCGCGGCGAATCAGCTTCGGAGTTGTCCCGCTTGAAATCAACGAATGGAATCCGCTGATGGCCCCGCAAGCGATGGTGATAAACGCGAAGGGAAAAATCTTCCCTGCGAACACCGGCCCGCTGCCATCCACGAAACGTGTCAGCGCCGGCATGTGCAACGAGGGACGCAGGACCACGATCCCCAGCGCCAGAAAGCCAATCGTCCCCAGTTTGACGAAAGTGCTCAGGTAATCTCGTGGCGCCAGCAACAACCAGACCGGCATCGCCGAAGCCGCATACCCGTACACGATGATGGCGACCGCCAGTGCGGGAGCGCCCAACGTGAACCACGGCCCCAGCGATGCGCTTTGCGAAACCCACTGTCCGCCCAGGATCGCGAGGATCACCAGAACGAATCCCAAGCACCGAGGTCTCCAGCACTTTGCCGGGACGAATCCGCCGCAGATACAAGCCCATCAGCAGCGCAATCGGAATCGTCATCGCGATGGTGAACGTCCCCCACGGACTGTTCTTCAGCGCATTCACCACAATCAGCGCGCACACCGCCAGCAAAATGATGATGATCCCGATCACCGCCACGTAAGCCACAAACCCGCCGACTTTGCCGATCTCTTCCCGCGCCATCTCGGTGAGAGACTTGCCGTCGCGCCGCACCGAAAACAGCAGGATCACGAAATCCTGCACGCATCCACCGAATACAGCGCCCGCCAGAATCCACAGCGTGCCGGGGAGGTATCCGAATTGCATCGCCAATACCGGACCCACCAGCGGCCCCGGCCCGGCGATCGCCGCAAAGTGATGTCCGAAGACCACCCACTTGTTGGTGGGAACGAAATCGCGCCCGTTATCCAGGCGTTCCGACGGCGTGGCGCGTTGCGGATCGAGCAGCAGCACCTTGGTCGCGACGAACTTGCTGTAGAAGCGGTAGCCGATGGCGTAAGTGCAAAGCGCCGCCACCACCAGCCACATGGCATTGATCTGCTCTCCCCGATGCAGCGCGATCGTCGCGATCGCGAGCACACCGAGCAAAGTGACCGCAGTCCAAATGAGAATCCGTATAGGTTTCGGCATAGTGTCGAAGAACGAGAGTATTGTGGCGAATCCGCCACTCAGGCGCAATCTTTATCGCGCATCTCGAACCATCGCGGCTCTGTTCTTTCTCGTTTTTTGCGCAAAGGTGAGCCTCTCGTCGAACCGTCCGTCACGCAAGCGCAACGCGGTTCATGGTAGTCTGAATGTTCCGTCGCACATACCCAGGGGCTGGAAGTGTATCCGCAACGATACCTCCACCCGGAACCCAATTCATACTCGTTTGAGGAGCAAGGCGATGAAAGTTGGAATGCTGACCGGCGGAGGCGATTGCCCCGGACTGAACGCCGTCATCCGTGCCATCGTGCGCAAAGGTTTCTTCCATTACCAGGACGAATTCGTCGGATTTCTCGAAGGTTGGCGCGGACTGATCGAGAACAAATTCATGCCTCTCGATCTCTCCGCCGTGGGTGGAATTCTGCCCCGCGGTGGCACCATTCTGCGCACCTCCCGCACCAATCCTGCCAAGCACCCTGCCGGCCTCGACCAGTGCATCAAGACTCTGGCCGAGCACAATATCGACGCGCTCATCGCCATCGGCGGAGACGATACACTTTCGGTCGCCCAAAAGCTTTTCGAGAAGAGAGTCAAAGTTGTCGGCGTTCCCAAAACCATCGACAACGACCTGGCTGGCACCGATTACACCTTCGGCTTCGATACCGCCGTAAATGTCGCCACCAGCGCCATCGATCGCGTGCACACCACTGCCGAAGCCCACAACCGCGTGATGGTAGTTGAAGTCATGGGCCGTGACGCGGGATGGATCGCCATGTACAGCGGCATCGCCGGCGGCGCCGATGTCATCCTGATTCCCGAGACTCCCTTCGACATCGACAAAGTCGCCGAGACTATCAAGCTCCGCCATGCCCGCGGACGCTACTTCAGCATCGTGGTCGCCGCCGAAGGCGCGAAGTTTTCTACCGACGTCGACGCCCACGGCGAAGTCGTTCTCGCCGATCTCGGCAAAGACGAGTTCGGACACGTGCGCATGGGCGGCATCGGCAACCTGCTCGCCCGCGAAATCGAAAAGCGTACGGGTTTCGAAACCCGTGCCGTCGTGCTCGGCCACATCCAGCGCGGAGGCTCTCCCAGCGCCTTCGATCGCGTGCTGGCAACGCGCTACGGTATCGGCGCCATCGACATGGTGCATCGCGGAGACTTCGGCAAAATGGCCGCCCTGCGCGGCAACAAAATCGTCTCCGTCCCCCTGCTCGACGCCATCTCCTCGAACCGCAAGGTTGATCAGGAGATGATCGAAGTAGCCTTTGGCATCCTCGATCGCCTGACGCCCGACAAAGACACGGCGTAGCCAGATTCTTACTTTGTCATCCCGAGCGAAGCAGGACGGTAAGCGAAGCGAATCGTCCTGCGAAGTCGAGGGACCTTGTGTTTTGCTCCCAGCACTCGAATGGCACTCGAGTTCCCCCGTTATTGACAATCCCCCGCTCACCATCAACAATCCGAAACAATGCCTCTCTTCGCCCGGCTGGCGCCGTCGCTGGTAGCGATCATTGAACTGGCCTTCGTGCTGGCCACCGTCGCGATCATCTTAATAGGCCGCACTGATTCCCCTGGCATCCGCCGTATTGAACTCGTATTCGCACGACTCGCTCGCAGAAAAACTCTCTCGATCATCGTTGTCACGCTATCAACCTTGCTTCTTCGCGCCGCGCTCATCCCTGTTCTGGGCGTGCCCACTCCGCGCTGGGAAGATGAATTCAGTTACCTGCTCGCCGCCGACACCTTCGCCCACGGACGCCTGACCAACCCCACGCACCCGATGTGGCAGCACTTCGAAACTCTGCACGAGATTCAGCAACCCACCTACATGTCGATGTACGCGCCGGCGCAGGGACTGGTACTCGCGGCCGGACAAAGGCTCGGCCATCCCTGGATCGGCCAACTCGTCATCACCGCGCTCATGTGCGGCGCCATCTGTTGGATGCTGCAGGCCTGGGTTCCTCCAGGATGGGCGCTTCTGGGTGGCATGCTCGCCATGCTGCGTCTGGGTTTGCTGAGCTATTGGATGAACGGCTATTGGAGCGCCTCGATCGTCGCCTTCGGTGGCGCTTTAGTGCTGGGAGCACTGCCCCGAATTCAACGTGAAGCCCGGACCTGGGACGCAATCGTCATGGCTATCGGCCTCGCCATCCTCGCCAACAGCCGGCCCTACGAAGGCTTCGTTCTAAGTCTGCCGGTCGCTGCTGCCATGCTGGTTTGGCTTGTCAAGCGGCGGCCCGCGCCCTGGCTGCGCGTCGTCTTTCCCCTGGCTCATCATTCTTGCCGCTGCGGCCGTCGCCACCGGCTACTACTATCATCGCGTCACCGGAAGCGCCTTCCGCATGACCTACGTCGTCAACCGCGCCCAATATGCGATCGCGCCCTACTTCCTGTGGCAGAACCCGAATCCCGAACCAGATTACCGTCACCAAGCCATCCGCGAGTTCTACCACTGGGAGTTCGGACTCTACGAACGAAACATCACGCCGCTGGGTTTCCTGCGCAGCAGTGTCAACAAGATTGCTCTCTGGTGGAGCTTCTACCTCGGCCCCCTTCTCACCCTTCCGCTTTTCGCCTTGCCTTGGGTTTTTCGCGATCGGCGCATGCGCTTCCCTTGGCTGGCGCTCGCAATTTTCCTTCTGGGTCTTTCTCTCGAGGTTTTCACCTTCCCCCACTACTTCGCCCCGGCAACCTGCCTGTTTTACCTGGTACTGGTGCAATGCATGCGCCATCTGCGGCTATGGCGATGGAAAGGCAAGCTTGTGGGACTCGCTCTGGTCCGCGCCATTCCCATGCTCGCCTTTGCGATGATCACTCTGCGCGTCTGCGCAGCCCTCGCGCACGCACCTGTCGAACCTGCCTGGCCGCGCGGCAATCTCGAACGCGCACGCGTCGAAGATTGTCTCGCTCACCGCCCCGGAAAAAGTCTGGTGATCGTGCGCCAGCACCCCATTCTTGTCGACAAAGAGTGGGTCTACAACGATGCCGATATCGATGCTTCGAGGGTCGTCTGGGCTCGTGACATGGGACAACCGGCCAACCAGGAGCTGCTGAATTACTTCCATGACCGTCAGATCTGGCTGCTCTCGTTCCAAGACGAATTTGAGAATTCGCCCGTACTTACGCCTTATCCAGGAGGCGTTCCGTTAACTTGCCCCTGACGCTGTCGTGCACTGGTCTCGCCAGGTATAAATTTTCTGGCTATCTCTATGCCGCCGTACACCGCCATCAGAATCACCTCAGGTTCGATCGGATGGCGATAGGTGCTCCAGGTGTGCGTGACGTAGTACACCAATGGGAAAACGGCAAGAACGATGAAAAACGGCGTCACCTCAGGATTTCGCCGAAGCCACGCCATGCCTACACCCAACCACGCCAGCAGTGCAATGGGGAGCCATTTTCGCGGGTTAGGGCTGGTCCAGAAATCCACCAATCTTTGACCAGAAAGACGTAAGAACCGCTCCGGGTGCTGACGAATGAAGTCCACCGCCGCCGTACGCTGCTTCTCCATGAAGGCTATCTCCCCAAGCTGGTTGTACTCCGCAGGATTCCCTAACGGAAAATCGCCATGGAAGTCATACAAATGAGTCACGCCTTCGTGATTCCCCACCCACAGTTCGAGCCCGAAGTTATCGCGCAGAGGAACGACCCTTCCCAACGCCAGATAGTTTCTGACCATCCACGGCAGCAACACCAGCAGACACACGCCGATCGAAGCCAGGTAGGCACGGCGATTGAAGACTGGCTTGCGGCGGAGCCACCACCATAGCCAGAAACAGCCAAAAACTGGTAGTAAAGTAGCATTGGTTAGCGCCGCAAGCCCGGCCAACAAACCAAATCTCAACCACCGAAGAATCCCCGCGTCTTGCAACTCCGGCAACCACCACATTCCCAGGGCCAAAAGCATGCCCGAAAGCGCGCTCTCCCATAGCCGCAGCGAAACCACCACTTCGTAAATCCAACATGACCAGATCAGCGCCGCAACCATACCGACGCCCCGCCCAAACGCCCGCTCGCCCAAGCGAAGAATGAGAACCGCCGTAATTGCAGAAAACACGGCGTTCAGCAAGATAGCAATATAGAGCGAAGAATAGGAGTAAGTGCCCGCAAAGAGGAAGATCGTGGCTAGAAGCAGCGGATAGGCCGGCGGTTGCTGTGCGGTCGGCGCCGTGGTGGTATTCGGCCACGGCGAACTGTACCCTCTGCCCGAAACCAGGTTCCAGGCGATTCGGGCCGGCTCATTCGGCTGGTAGAAACGGCCATCGGCATTGCCGGGGATCAACTGAATGGCGACCGCAACTCGAACCAGAAACGCCACGAGAAAAACCACTCGAGGCGATCCAAGGGCTTCAATGATCGGGCGGAGAATGCGTGCAATCGCCATGAACGAAAGGCATTGTACCAACGATCGCGGCGATCACACGCGACCGTGACCACTATCACACTGTAGTGAGAGGTACCCGCCCATAATCATAGTAGTCGCCAGGGCCCGCGCATCGGACTCGGGCAGGAGGCGCACCATGAAAATCTGGCTGGCTGTCATCCTGATATTTGCTCTCGCCGTCATCGTCACGCCCGCCTTCGCCGCTCCCAAGGCTGCTTCGCAGCCCGGCTCTCCTAAGTACGATCGCTCCACCGAAGCGGTGTTCAAAGGCACGGTCGAGGAGGTTCGCGACCGCCAATGCCCCGTAAGCGGCGGCATGGGTGCACACGTGATTCTGAATGTCGGTGGTGGCAAGACCATCGAAGTCCATCTCGCCACCACCAAGTTCATGAAGAACTATGAACTGGTTTTCAACAAAGGCGATCAACTGGAAGTGACGGGCTCGAAAGTAATGTTCGAAGGTGTGGAGACCATCTTCGCCCGCGAAGTGAAGCGCGGCAATGACACCTTCGTCTTTCGCGATAAAGACGGCAGTCCCGTCTGGTAATTAGCCGGCGAAGAAAAAGGGAGGGCGATTAATCCCTCCCTTCTTGTTTTGAAGTAGCGCCGGCGTCCCGCCGGCCACGGCGAGCTTTCCTACTTCTGTCCCGCCGCCTTCACTTCGCCCTGAGCTCCCCCTGGAGCCAGGTAAATCGCCGGAACATTCTGCTTCTGCATCATGTCATTCAGAGCGACGACGTCGGTCGATTCGATCTGCTTCCACTGCGCAATCAGCGGCGCCGCCTGCGTGCGTAGCGATTCGAACGCCGCCTCCTGCTGCGCCGTAGGAGGCGTATCCGCGTTATCCACGCTACCCGCGAGGTTGTGCAATTGTTCGTCGATCAGCACCGGATAGTTCAAGCTCGCCTCCGATGACTTGATCTTCACTTGCAGCAACTGCTCTTCGATCGGCGTCATCTTCTTGTCCAGTGACTCCGAAGCCGTCGAGATGGGCTTGAAGCGCGCATCTTCTCCGAGCCGCGCGTTCAGGGTGTGGAACTGCTGGCGAATGCTGCGAATCTCTTCCACCGTCTGGTGCAGTTCGCTCAGTTGCGAGCGGATCTTCATATCCAGATCGAACTGCTTCTCCAGATCGGCCATGGAAACATTGACCCGCGGATCAAGCTTCAACTCCAGTGGCACCGTCTGTGACTTGCCTTCCGCCGTCAGCCGGACCTGGTAATTTCCCGGCATGCCAAACGGCCCTTTGTTCCTGTACTCCGCGCCCACTTCGCCTGGCAGTTTCTTGGCACCGTCATAGCGCAGATTCCACGTGAAGCGGTTCAGCCCCGCATCCGCCGAGATTTTCTCCTGCGGCGGCTCCTGGTCCGGCCACTCCGGAGGCGTCTCCGCCTCTTTCTTGTCTACGCTCGAGAACGATCGCACAACTTTTCCCGACGCATCCAGGATGTCGAGCGTGACTTCTCCCTTGGGCGCCGACTTGAAGTAGTAGGAGATAATCGCGCCCGCCGGAGGATTCGGCGCCACCGGCTGCCGCCGCTCGAAATCCTCGGGCCAGCGGTAGCGGAAGGTCGTCCGTGGCTTGTAGAGGATCATCTCGTCTTTGTCGGAATGCGCACTCAACTGCCGCAGCGGCGTGATGTCATCGAGCACCCAGAATGCGCGCCCATGAGTCGCCACCGCCAGGTCATCGTCTTTCACCATCAGATCGTGAATAGGCGAAGTCGGCAGATTCAGTTGCAGCGTTTGCCAGTGTGCTCCATCATCGAACGAGACGTAGACGCCCATCTCGGTTCCCGCATAAAGCAAACCCTTCTGTTTCGGATCTTCTCGTACTGCGTGGGTATAAGCTCCGTCGGGAATTCCGTTGGTAATTTTCGTCCACGACTTGCCGAAGTCCGAGGTCTTGAAAATATAAGGACGCACATCGTCAACCTTGTGGGTATCGATGGCCGCGTACGCCGTCCCTGCATCGTGCGGAGAGGCCTCGATCAAACTGACCATGCTCCAGTCGGGAATCCCCTTGGGAGTGACATTCGCCCAATGCTGCCCGCCATCGCGCGTCAATTGAATCAACCCGTCGTCCGTTCCCGCCCAGATCAAGTCTTTCTGCTTCGGCGATTCCGCAAGCGTGAACACCGTGTCGTAATACTCCACCGTGGTGTTGTCCTTGGTTAACACGCCACCCGAGCTCTCCTGTTTGCTCTTGTCGTTGCGCGTAAGGTCGCCGCTGATCGCTGTCCAACTCATGCCATGGTCGGTGCTCTTGAATACGACTTCGGCCGCCGTGTACAGCACATCCGGATTGAAAGGCGACATCGCGATGGGATCGGTCCACGCCTGCCGGTACTTCAAATCCCTGGCGCCATGACCGGTCCCATCGATCGGCCAGACCGTAATGTCCTGTTCCTGCTCCGTGCGCTTGTCAAAGCGCGTGATGATGCCCCCGCCCGATCCTGCGTAAACGATGTTGGCATCGCGCGGATCGGGAATGATGTAACCGCTTTCTCCGCCGCCCACGTCGTACCAGTTCTGGCGCCCGATGAAGCCATCGTCGCTGCGGCTGGCGATGCCGACAGTCGAGTTGTCCTGCTGCGCCCCGTACAGGTAATACAGCGGACGATCGTCCGCCGCAACGTGATAGAACTGCGCGGTGGGCTGGTTGTATTGCGTACTCCAGGTTTTGCCGCCATCCACGCTGATGGTTGCTCCACCGTCGTTGCCGTTAATCAGCCGCTTGGGATTCGTGGGATCAATCCACAGCCCGTGATGATCTCCATGCGGCGCCGGAAGCAGCGTCAAACTCTTGCCCCCGTCAGTGGAACGAAACATGCCCGTGTTCAGCATGTAGACCGTATCCGCGCTACGTGGATCGGCAAAAATATGGGTGAAGTACCAGGCCCGCTGTGTCAGTCGCTGGTCGTCGTTGACCTTGGTCCAGTTATCGCCGCCATCGTCGGAGCGATAAAGCCCGCCCTCTTTGGCCTCGATCAACGCATACACTCGATTCGAATCCGCGCCCGAAACCGATACGCCAATACGCCCCAGAATTCCTGAAGGCAGGCCGTTCCCTTCCAGATGCTTCCAGGTCGTTCCACCGTCTACCGAGCGATACAAACCGCTGCCCGGGCCGCCGCTCTCCAGGCTCCACGGCGTGCGTTGAATCTGGTAAAGCGCAGCGAACATCACGTTTGCATTATGTGGATCGACCGCGAGATCGATGGCTCCGCTCTTGTCATCTTTGTAGAGAACTTTTTCCCAGTTCTTGCCGCCGTCGCTCGAGCGGTAAACGCCACGGTCGGGATTCGGACCATAGGCGTGTCCCACCGCGGCCACAAAGACAAGATCGGGATTCCGCGGGTTCACGATGATCCGCGAGATGTGTTGCGTATCCTTCAGCCCAATCGAAGTCCAACTCTTCCCCCCGTCGGTAGACTTGTACACCCCGTTGCCGTAAGAGATGTTTCCGCGCAGGCACGACTCTCCGGTCCCTACGTAGATGACCCCAGGATTCGATTCCGACACCGCGATCGCTCCGATCGAAGCGAACGGCTCTTTGTCGGTAAGCGAAGTCCAGGTGATGCCGGCATCGTTGGTGCGCCACAATCCGCCTGCAACGCCTCCGAAATAAAACGTGTAAGGATCGCCGGCAATGCCGGTGACGGCCAGAACCCGTCCTCCGCGAAACGGCCCAACTAGCCGCCATTTCATGCCCTTCATTTGACTATCGTTGTACTGCTGCGCGGCCACCATGCCAACCGTGAGCGTCACGAAACATGCCAGGGTCGCAATCAAACGAGCATAAGAAGTCCTGCGATTCATGGAGACGGCCTCCTTAAAGGAAGGAAAAAGAGAAGCAACATCTTACTACGAGCGGTAGGAGATCAATAAAAAGGTCTTGTCATTCCCAGCGCAGCGAGGAGTCTGCTGTCCCAAATAAGAACCCCAACGCCTCGGGAAACCGCTTCGCCCACTCTGCCTCGTTATGTTTCGCCCCTTCGGCAATCCTTACGCGCAACCGATCCTCGCCCAAGCCGGCCCGGCGGAGAATGTGCTGCAACTCCTCCACATCCTCGACGACTTCGCGGTCGCGGTCAGGACGTCCAGCCTCGTTCGTCCCCATCGCCAGAAAAATCCTCTCCGGCCAGGATCGGAATGCGCGACTGCTCCGCAGCATCCGCCGGTTTGATACGAACAATGACGGACTCTCCAGCAGTAATCTCCCGAAAACCCCAGGCTGGTCTATCGCCGTATACAAAGAAATAATTGCCCCCAGTGACGAGCCCCCAAGTCCGGTATTTTCCGGACCGCGCGCAATGCGATACCGCTCAAACAAAAACGGCATCACTTCGTTCATAAGAAATTCCGGATATCTCTTCCCCAGGGGCCGCAATACCGGAGGATTCACCGCCCGGTACGGCAGATACTCTCGGATCCGCTCGCGCTGCGCGTTATCGATCCCCACAATAATCAGCGGCGGAACCTGCTCTTGCCGGATCAACCGGTCCGCCGTCTCATCCACTTCCCACTCAACTCCCGCGAATGCAGTTGCAGTATCAAAAAGATTCTGCCCATCGTTCAAATACAACACCGGATAGTGCCGCTCCCGGTTGCGCTCGGCGGCATACTCCGGAGGCAGCCATACTCTCAGCATCCGGCGATTACGGAAAATGCGGCTCTCGAATTCGTGCAGCCGCAGATCTCCCGTCACCGACTGATTCTTCTCGGAAAGAATGGGTTGGATCGTCTCGTCCATGAGGGATTCAGTTCGTCGCTAAACCCTGCGCAAAGACTGCGCAAACAGCACGGACGACAGCACAGTAATCAGAACGATCACCGTGAACGAAGAAAGACACAAGATGCACCACGTCGCCAGCACGTAGGCTTCGATATACGTCAGATAAATTCCCAATCCCAGCCCGAGCGTTGCCGCCAGCAACAGCATGCCGGGCGCCTCCGCTTTCTCGCGATAAAACGTCGCCAGAGCCAGCACTGACAAATAGCCGACTATGCCGATCAGCGCCACCGGAATCCCCATGATTTTCGAGTACGGGCTCCGATTCACAATGTCGCAGTTGAAGTTCTCCCCGAAGTCACAGTACGTGGTCTTGTCTTTTCCGTAGTGGTGGTAAAGAGCGATCGAAGATACCACGGCCCCCGCCAACGCAAGCGCCGCGATCGCCCAGTAAATTCTCCGCGTCTTCGTGCTCATGGCAAGCTACACCCGGCTTTTTCAGCCAACACAGTTAAAGGCAGTGTTCCTTCATGGCGCTCGCCACTCGGAAATTCCCAGGTGGGAAACTGTTTGAGTCCCTTTTGCACGCAGCTATCGGTTTCCTTGTGCTGGCCCGTAGTCCCGCACTCGGTATAGTTGATATACTGCGCCGCCGACTCAAACATTTCCTTTTGCTCTTCACAGTGCGGACACCACGACAATCCATACATCTTCATCCCTTTGCTTGATAAACACTGCGCGAAAGCATCCAACCGGCTCACCCGTTTTCTCGTTCCCAGGTAATACGCCCCGGCAAAGGCCGCAACGATCAACACCGCGATGCCTGCCTTGCGAAACAGTTTCCCGTAGTCCGGTGGCTGTAGCTCCTGCTCGCGCTCTTGCTTTCGTTTCCTGCGTTCCTCTGACATAGATAGAAATCCACATTTGAAATGATGAAACGTTTCTTCTTATACCACGACGTTCAGCGCCGAGGGCAGCACTTCCAGCGTCTGACATTGCAACGTAAGAACTTCTCCATCGACCATCACGTCCACCGGACCATCGAGGTGAAAGTCAATTCTCTTCACCGCTCTCCGTTCCGCCAGCGGGTGATCAATGTGCGTGCCATCATAAAGCGTCGGCAGATTGCGGATCAGTCCGATGCGCCCGATCGGCCCCCAACGCACATATTCAATCAGCCCGTCGTTCACCTCGGCCTTGGGCGCAATCATCATGGTGCCGCCGGTAAACTTGCTGTTGTTAAAAGTAAGAAATAAACATCGTCGCCGGTCCACGCTCTCTTCTCCATCCACCCGCAGGGGAAAGGGACGCCGCTTAAACCGGGCCAGCGTAATGAAGATGGACGATTGATAACCAAACTCGCCCCAACCCGCAAAGCGCCTCGCCCGCAACGTGGCTACGTCGGCCGCGAACCCAACACTCAACAGGTTGATGTAGTGCAGCACCCCGTCTTTATGGGTCAGCCGGATCACATCACACGGCTGTGAACGCCGTGCCAGCAGCGCTTCGATTCCATGCTCCACGCCACGCTCGCTGAAATCCCTGAGAAAAGAGTTTCCGGTCCCGAGCGGAAGAAAGGCCAGCGTCGGCGGCTCCTGCGCCCCAGGAAAAAGCCCATTCACAATTTCGTAGGAAGTCCCATCCCCGCCAACCGCCACGAACCGCCGGTAGCCGCGCTCATACGCTTCCCGCGCGATTTGAGTCGCCCGCGCGGGAGCGCTCGTCTCCACAACATCAAGTTCAATGCCGCCTGCCTTGAGTCGATCCAGCGCCGGGCCCACCAGTTTGCGGCAACGTCCTCCACCGGCCGCCGGATTCACGACCGCCAGGTAACGCTCGCTCACAACCCGACCACGGACGCGCGCCCCGCCGTCTTGCCGATCTCTTCCGCCAGCGCCGTGCGCTTGATTTTCATCGAAGCCGTTCGCGGAAAATCCTTCTCCCAGATCAAGTACCCGCCCACGCGCTTGAAGTCAGGCAACTTCCGGTTCCGCGCCTCCATGTCCTCTTTCAAAGCATCACTGAACTGCTGATTTGGCTCGAGCCGCAGCACCAGCACCAGCATTTCCTGCCCAAGTTTCTTTTCTTTCCACACGTAGTTCGCGGCGAACACGCAATATTCCTTCACCGGCAGGCTATCGAAAACCGCCTCGATGTCTTCGGGATAAATATTCTTGCCGCCCTCGGTCACAATCATGTTCTTCTTGCGCCCGAAAAGTTGCAGATGGCCGTTGCCATTAAAGCGGCCCAGATCGCCCGTGATCAGCCAGCCGTCGACGATCGTCTCCGCCGTCAACTCCGGATCATCCAGATAGTGCGACATCACCGTCTTGCTCCGCGCCGCGACTTCGCCGATACCGTCATCATCCGGACTCAGGATTCTCAGTTCCACTCCCGGCAGCGGCTTCCCCACCGTGTCCGATCGAAACGGTTTCAGATCATTCACCGTGAGCGCCGTGCATGCCTCCGTAAGTCCGTATCCATTCGCCACCGGAACTCCCAGATCGTAGAAGAATTGCAACGTCGAAGGCTCCATGAACGCGCCGCCAACAATAATGGCTTTCAGGCTGCCTCCAAACGCGCGATGCACTTGCGGCAGCAGCGTGCGGCTCAGCGCCCCGTTGGGATGCAGGCGCGTCATCGCCTTGTTGACCGCAATGAGCTGATTCAGAACAAAACGCTTTCCACCGGACAGAGCATCGAACTTCGCCCGCAGCCCGCGCTCCAGATTCTTCAGCACCATCGGAACCAGGCTCACGTAGGTGATCTTGTAGCGCACAAACGCATCGCGCACGAACTCCGGACGCAACGTGCGCAAATGCACCACGCAAGCTCCACACACGAACGGCCCGATGAAGCCCACCATGAAATCGATTGCGTGATTCGTGGGAAGAATGCTGAGATACCGCACCCCCGGCCAGAAGGGATACCACGCCGTCAGCGACTTGCACTGCTCCAGATAGTTTTCGTGCGTAAGCACGCAGCCTTTGGGACGTCCCGCCCGTGCCCGACGAATACACGATGCAAGCTACATCCTCGCGTTGCCGCATCACGAACGTCGGATCGCCCTTGCGCCGGAATTCCTCCCAGCGAAACGCACCTCCCAAGTCCGCGCCCAGCGGCGCTTCCGTCACCAGCACGGTCTGCACCCTGCGATTCTTGAACTCGGGCGACTGCATGATCGCCCGCCACAGGTAATACTCGACCACCAGAAACTTCGCCTTGCTGTGAGCCAGCAACTGCAAATGCTCCGCAGCCGTAAGCTTGTAATCGAGCGGAACCAGCACGCCGCCGCAATGAAAAATCGCATATGCCGAGATCAGCCACTTTGACTGATTGGTCATGATGATCGCCGCCCGATCACCAGCCTTCAGGTCGGCATCTTCCATCGCCCGCGCCAGGGGCTGCGCCATCTCTTTGAAGTCGGAGTACGTCAGCCGCGTCTTTTCTTTGTCGCGGTCCGATTCGATCAGGCAGGTTTCATTCGGCCAGCGCTCCAGCGCATCGCGCAGAGCCGCCCCCAGGCACGTATATTGATCAAGATTGAGCATCAGGGATTTATGATTCTCGATTTACGATTGACAGATTTTCCAAGTCCAGACCGCCGACGCAATCATCAATCGACAATCGGAAATCGTGAATTTCAAAGCCTAGCCTGGATTCTTCCCGCCAGCGTGCGGAAATCCGACACGCCCTGCAACTCGTAATCCGGAAGTTCGACGTGGAAATGATTCTCCAGCCGCGTCAGCAGATCGAGGGCCTGCAAGCTGTCGATGCCGAGAGTCTTGAAGAAATCATCGTCCGGCGTGAGCTTCTCCCGCGGCACCTTGAAGTGCGAAGCCGCAAGAGTCAGAATCTCTTCCAAAGTCTGTTCCGAGGTTTTCATAATATGTCTTCGGTCTTCTTAGCGTCCTCTGCAGCCTTTCTTAGCGACCTTTGCGGTTAAAAGCTTTTTCTGAAGCCCGAAGCCTGCCCTCACGGCAAATACGGCTGCGCATCCGTACTCTCCACAAATTTGCGCAACCCTTCCTCGACCGCCGGACGCGCAAACAATTCGCAGAAAATATCGATCTCCTTCCTCAGCTCTTCATACGGTATCGGCTTGATAAATTTTTTCGCCGCAACGGCTGTGCGCCGGTCGAATTTCCCCAACTGGGCCGCCGTCCCGCGCGCCACCCGCAACGCCTCGCCTTCCGCCACCACCTGGCTGACCAATCCCACCGCTTGCGCCTTGGTGGCATTGAAGCTGCGCCCGGTCAACAACAGATCGCGTACCACGCCATTCCCCAAATCCCGCTTCAGACGCGGAATCCCACCGAATCCCGGAATCAATCCCAGGCGCAACTCGGGGAAGCAAAACCGCGCCATCTTGTCGGCAATAATCAGATCGCACACCAGCGCCAGCTCAAATCCCCCGCCGAAGGTCACTCCATGCACCGCCGCAATCGTCGTCAGCGGGGCGGAGTCGATGGTGTTCATCACGGCATGAATGCGCTCCAGATAGTTGCGTACGCCGGCCGATGCGTCCGCTTGACTCATCTCCTGCGACCGGTGGTACAACTCGCGCAAATCCGCTCCGGCGCAGAAGCCCGAAGGCAAGGTGCTGTAGATCACCAGCGCATGCGCTTCGTCCTCGGCCAAGGCCAGCAACTTCGTAGCAAACACCTCCAGCTCATCGAGCGTCAGCGACCCGATCTCGTTGCAGGGTTCGCGATGCAGAGCCAGTTCGACGACTCCGTCTTTCATCGCCCACGAAATGCTTTTGCCCTGGAAGTCGTTCATGCGCGCGGACTAGACCGCCTGCCTCACCCGGTACATCTCTTCAATTTCGCTGGCAAACCTCGTCGCGATCAAATCGCGCTTCAGTTTGCCATTTGCCGTCAGCAGTCCGTTCTCAATCGAAAATGCTTCAGAGGCAATCTGGAACGCCCGCACCTGCTTGTAGTGCGGCAGGCCGGGATTCACCACATCCAGCGCCTTCTGCACCTTCTCGGCGCCAACCTGCCCTGTCACGAGTGCCGACAGAGTATCCCCGCCCGTTGCCCACCAGCACCACCTGCTGCGCCTCCGGCAGCTGCTCCAGAATCTTCTCTTCGATCGGCTCCGGCGCAATATTGTGACCGGATCCAAGAATAATCAGATTCTTGATTCTCCCCACGATCTTCCAATTCCCCTTCGCGTCCGCCTCGCCCTGATCGCCGGTATGAAACCATCCATCGCGCAGAGCCTTCGCCGTCTCCTCAGGACGATTCCAGTATCCCGGAAAAATATTCGGCCCGCGCACGACGATCTCGTCATTCTCGCCCAGCTTCATCTCCACACCCGGAATCGCCGGACCCACGCGTCCCGGCTCGACATCGCGCAGGATCATCCAGCGTGCACAGTGCCGTAGTCTCCGTAAGCCCATACCCCTGCAACACCGGAATGCCCAGCATCATGAAATAAAGTTGCGTCTCCACGCTCAGCGGCGCCGATCCGCAAATCAATGCTTTCAGATTTCCGCCAATCATCTTCTTGCGGATCGTCGGAAAGATCGCCGTCTTCGCCATCGCCAGCCACACGGAGTCCGAGAATGTTGTCGTCCCTTCCTGCTTCCGGACCCACGCGCGCTTTGGCGCGACTGTACACGGTTAAGCGGAAATCCTCCCGCCTTCCACAGTTGCTCATCGATGGCTTTGCGCATGCGCTCCAGCAGCGCCGGGACATTCAGAAAGTAATCCGGCTCCGCCTCACGCATGTCTCCTGAAAGCTTCGTCAAATCCGTATTCAACGTCACCAGGCTGCGCCGCAGCAGGCTGGTCAACAACAGCATCCACGACCCGGCAAAACAGAGTGGCAGATAATGAAACACGCGTTCCTGCCCGCGTGGCCCTGCATGAGAATATCCAGACGGCTCGATGTGCAGCCCAGCATGTGTCCAATGTTTCCCGCTGTCAGCACCACTCCCTTAGCCTCACCGGATGTTCCCGACGTATAGATGATCGCGACCGGATCAGCTTCTGCGACAAGCGGCTTCTCGCTCACGCCTTCGGCCCGCGGAAAACAATTCGTTGAACAGAACCTGCGGAGGCGCCTCCGGCCACTCCTTCACGATCGCATCGCGCAACCCCGCATCTCCGCACACAAGCAGCGCCGGCGAGCAATCTTTCATCATGCTCACCAGTTCCGCCGGAGCCTGCCGCGCATAAAGCGGCACCACGATCAACCCTTCGGCCATGATCGCCAGATCCGCCGCCACCCAATCGATCCCGTTATGCGCCAGAAGAGCGCAACGGTCGCCCTTTTTTAGTCCCCGCCCGACAGAAAAGCGCGCGCCTGCTGCAACCTGCTCCAACAACTCCGCGGCCGGTGCACTCGAGCGATTGCCACGACTGTCACCACGTCTCGCTACAAGACCGGCGAATCCGTCTGCAGCCGCTCGAAAATGTCATCCAGAAAACTCATGAAAAGATTTTCTTGGCGTCCTTTGCGACCCTGCTTCGCGACCTTTGCGGTTAAGAGCTTTTAACTGTAGCCTTCAATTAAAGCGTGCAATCCCGGGCTCATCGGCGGCAGATAGTCCTCCCAACTCCACTCCCCGGTCCGCGTCGGAAACTCCGGATACCGCCGCTGCACTTCTTCCTCGAAGTACACGCCCATCCGCGCCATCACTTTCAAATTGCGCACCACCGTGCGCCCAATCCCCGCCGCAATCGTCTCCCGATCCGTATAAAGTTTCTCCATCGCCGCCAGCAACCGCGGCTCAAGGTCCGGATCGTCCACGTTCATCAGCAATTCCTGATGTCCGCGTTCCCGCATCAGGTTGCGGATGCGCTCATCCATCGTGATTCCCGCCGACGCCACCAACCCCGGCATCGAGGTCACAATGCCGTGATATCGAGACGAAACCATCATGTGACACGCGCGCAAAATACTGACAAGTTCGTAAATGTTGTACTCATCCGACGTGAGCACCGGCACACCGCCCAATTGCTGCGAAATGATCCGCGCCGGACGTGCGTCCAGCCGCTCCGTCGCAACCAGAATGATGAACACGCTGCGTTGTTTGCGAAACGCCTGCAACGCGCCGCCGATCGAATCCAAATAATGTTTGTACGCCCGCTCCGCTTCCGGCCCGGAATTGTGAAAGTAAACCGAGCGGTAATGGCTGTCTTTGTAAGCGCCCGTCAACCCGTGCAACGCGAACTTTGCCACCGACGCCTTCACCGGCCACTCAAACGGATTGATCGGACAAACCACCAGCACCGGCGTGCTTCCGTCCCACCCCGCCTGCCGCAGCGCCTTCTGCCCGTACTCGGCCGGATGCGGCTCAAACGTCCACGCCGTATCCGTCCCCAGTTCGGTCGGCACGCCCAACTCGCGCAGCACCGTGCGCGACTCTTCGTTGCGCGTAATGACCAGCGAGTTCTGACAAAATCGTCCGCACATCTTCGCGATCAGCGGATCCATATGCCCCGCCTCCGCTCCGTACCCGACCGACAATTTATTCTGCGCCGCCGCAATTCCCAGCGATCCGATCATCATCGTGGTCAGTGCATTCGCGAACTTGCTTTTGAACATCGATCCTTCGCACGCCACCACCCCGTGATGTTTCGGCACTTCATCGGATAGAAACGGCGGAAAAATATCCGGCAGATGCACCTGCGCCGTCTGATCGAAATATCCTTGCGAGAACTTGAAGTTCTGCGTCATCACGCTGAAGGCAACTTTGTCGGCCCCCAGAACGTGACGCAATTGCCGCAGCATCTCATCCACGCGCACATCCGACCCCATGTTGCGCGTGCCGTTGTATCCGGCAAACAACAGCTTCAACTTTTCGCCCGGCTGCCAGGGCTTGCCCTTGCCCAGCATCCACCCAAGCTTGGAAGTCTCGATGATGCTGCTCACCCAGGCTTCCAGAATGAAATCCATCATGACGGAATTCTCTCTCGCGGCTATGTTTTTCTTAGCGCCCTTTGCGGCCCTTTTTTGCGACCTTTGCGCTTAAAGGCTTTTCTAGCTTGCGCGCGGCAGAGCCTCAGGCCACTCCTGATACCGGTACGCAAAATTCGCCTCGCGGCTGAACTTGAGCAAGGGATAGCTGTACTGCGAAAACGGCACCGGCCTCTTGCCCAGCTCTGAAGTCGCGCGAGTGTTGTCGAACACCGTGTTCCACACCAGATACGGCATGAACACCTTCATCAGCGACGCGCCAAATCCCACCGGCCCTTTGCGGTTTGCCAGAAGGTTCACAGTCCCGTCGAACGGCTTCTCCAGAAACGGCAGGAAGATCGGCCCGCGCTTCTGCTGTGCAGCAGCCAGCGCCGTAGTCAGTTCCTTGAATGTCTGCGAATCCCGTCCCGAAGAAAGATGATAAGTGTCGTACAGCGGATTCGCCTTCCGGTGCAACGTCGCGATCGCATCGGCCACGAAATCCACGTTCACGATGTCAATCTTGTCGGTCGCCCGGAACGGCAGCACCGGCAATCCCGCCAGAAACACGAACGCCTTCACCATGTCGAACTGCGTCGTCTCGGGATAGCGGCTGTCCCCTAATACGATGCTGGGACGAAAAAACGTCAGCGGCACCTCCGGCAGCATCTGCCGGATCATGTGCTCGCAAAACTTCTTCGTCCGCGCATACGGATCGTAATCCGACCGGTCCCAGTCAATCGAATTGTCCTCAGTGACAACTTCATTGCTGCGCTTCCCCGCCACGGCGACGGTGCTTACATGGCTGAAACGCTGCAGTCCGTGATAATAGTGCGCGCGCTGCGCCAACTGCACCACTTCGAGCGTGCCGCGCAGATTCACGTTGAGGCACGCTTTTTCCGACTTCCGGTTCAGCGAAGCCGCACAATGAATCACCGAATCGGTGGTGTGAATCAAGCGGTCGTACTCGATCGTTATCCAGTCCGAATCGCGCGAGTCGTCAGGTCGCCGCGAAAAATCCGGATGCGCGTCTGCAAATATTCGTAGAAGCGGGGAAAATCCAAATGCAATTGCAGCGCCTGCCACAACCGCACCTCCGCCTCATGCGGATCGCGCGCCCGCACCAGCACATTCAAAGTGCCGGCGTCAGACTGCAGCAGGTTGGCGGCTACGTGCGCGCCGATGTATCCGGTCGAACCGGTCAGGAATATCGCCACGTCGCTCCGTTGGTACCCGTTTTGATGGTCTCGCCGTTTCCGTTTGTCGGACTCGCCAGCAAGTTGGAATTCTCTCGCCGGCCGCGCCTCCAGCGGACGCCCCTCAATCAGCGGATACGTCCACTTCCGCAGCGCCGGAATATGCACGTTCAACCAGTAATCCCACCAGTCGATCGACCGCGTGTCGATACCCGAACTGCTGCTTTTCTTCCGCCACCAGCGCGTAGTGCAACTTCTCCACGTTCTCCGCCACAAAGTCCTGTTCGTTGTGAAGAATGAAGGGCTCAAACAATCCGATCAACTTCTCCACGCGCTCCAAACTGCGCTCCGCCTTCGCCAGCGGCGTCTTCTTCAATGGCAATGGAGCCATCACTCGCTGGATCGACTGAATAATCGCCTTCTGCGCCGGCGCCGACATCCTCTTATAACGTTCTTTCGACACTGGAATCGCATCGAACCGCAGTCGCAGCCACGATTCCAGCCCCTCCTGCGCTCGGTAGTGCTTACGATGTGCCAACGACGTCAATTCAATCGACCGCCCCATGTCGCACGGATTTGTCACCGAAGTTGCCAACTGGTACAACGCATCATTACGCCGCTCGATGACCGCCGCTGCGATCAGCGTCATCCCCTGGCACACCGAATCCACTGGAATGATGTCGAGCCGCTTGCGCTCGTTCGATGGCAGTTGCCGGAAATACGTTCCCAGCAAATAAGACAAAGACGCCGAAGTATTGATGCCCTCATTCCACCCGATAAACGGCTTCCCCAGCGAAGTCTCCACAATCGCGGGACGCACCACCGCAATCGGCAACCCCGCTCCATACTTATAGATCAGCGACTCCGCCAGGCTCTTGGTAAGCGTGTAAGTATTCGGCCAACCCAGTTCCTGGGCACGTTTCGTGCCCGCCTCGGTCAGGTAATTCCGCAACCAGCGAATGCGGTTTTTGCGGATCTGGTTTTCCAGCGCGAGACCCTGCAGATGCTTGGCGGCGTGTTCTTTTCCCACCGCCTGTTGCCGCAGTTCATCGGTGACGGCTTCGCCTTCCGCCTGCGCCTCCGCATCGCGAATTAATTCATGCAGAGAATGCCATTCCTGCTCCGCGTCAAAATCCGCCCGCGCCAGTGGGTTGTAGTTCGCCCGAATCCGCTCCCCTACGCGTCCATCCCGCGCCCCCGCCACATAACAAGTCGAAAGATGCAGCAGCCCCGCATGATCCGACTTGCGCACGAAGTCCAGAATGTTGAGCGCCGCATCCACATTGGTCGCCAGCGCATCCCGCAGATCAGGATTAAAATCCGTCAACCCTGAACTATTGATCACCAGATCCAACCGGCTCTGCAGCCGCTGGTAAGCTTCGGGCGCAAACCCCAGATCGGGTTGCGAAACATCCCCCTCGATCACTTCCACCCGCTCGCTCAGGAACTGCGCCAATCCTGCCCCATACCGCTCAAACAAGGGATCGAATACCGGAGACTCTTCCACCAGCTTCTCAAACCGTCTGAGCGCCGGGTTCGTCTTCTGCCGCCGGATCAGCAAATAAATCCGCCCAATCTCCGGCAGATCCAGCAGCGTATTCGCCAGCCACACTTTGCCGATGAAACCCGTCACCCCAATCAGCATCACGTGCTTCCCCGCCAGCGCCTTCCTCACCGACAACGGACGCGCCTCCCGCTTCCCATCGAAATACACAATCGGGGCCGACCATGACCATGCTTCTCGCTCCGCCGGCACCACCGCCGACTGCAATTCCTCTTCATTCCGCAACGCCAGTTCGCGCACCAGTCGCTCCGGCCTTCGCGCTCCATTCGGCCCCGCTCCGGTGATGCGGGCAAACAATCCTCGCGGACGGATCACCGGTTCCAGCAGCCGCCCCGTCGCCATCCCGTTGCGGAATTCCAGGCGGTTTGCGACCACCCACCGCACTCCCAGATCGCGAGCCAGAGGACGCATCACATGATCCAGGCTCTGGCTTACCAACACGACTTCCCGGCCGGCATCCAGACTAGTCCTAAGCTCTTTTAATCCATCAACTTTCAGGTTTGGCTTCAGCTTGTACTGGAAGTATTCCTCGCCCAGCCAATCCAGCCGGTCCCGGCTCACTCCGCGCAATACCGCGTGCACCACACGGGTCGCAAACACCCGGTTGGCCGCGTAAAGAAAAGGACGCAGCACCGCCATCAGAAACACAAGTCCGCGCCTCACCCATCGCTCAGTAAACGTCTGCGCATTCCAGGTGAAAAACGCGATCGGCTCCACCGTGGTCAAATCGACCAGGCTGCCTTCCACTCGCCAATAAAGTGGCGATGCCGGACGCTCGGTCTTTGGGTTCGTTGCTTCCAAAATCCTTTTAATCCTGCGCCTTAACCGACTCTCTACTTGTGGCGGAATCTCCTATTGTAAACAATCTGCGCCCAATCGACACGGCCGTTAACGGGTGTGCAGACTTGGTTCCTCCGCCCCAAAGGAACTTGAGCTCGGCAAGCGGGGATCAGTGCTTTTGAAAATCGGCCAGCGACCCCGGCAGCCTCACGCCGTCTCGCGCTTGGCCACGTTTTCCAATCCCCGCTCCTTCGTCTCGATCTCGCGGATGCGATACTTTTGGATCTTCCCCGTCACCGTCATGGGAAACTGCTCGACAAAGCGCACGTGCTGCGGAATCTTGAAGTACGCGATTTTCCCCTGGCAGAATTCCCATATCTCCTCTTCGCTCGATCGCTCTCCCGTCTTGAGCCGCACCCAGGCCACCACCACTTCCCCCAGCCTCTCATCGGGAAGCCCCACTACCTGCACTTCCGCAATCTTCGGGTGCAAGTAAAGAAACTCCTCCACCTCTCGCGGATAGACATTCTCTCCCCCGCGAATAATCATGTCTTTCGCGCGCCCCGTCAGATGGATGTAGCCATCCTCCCGCATCACCCCGAGATCGCCCGTATGCAGCCAACCCTCGGCGTCGATAGCCCTCGCCGTCGCTTCAGGCTCGCCATCGTAGCCTTTCATCACCATGTATCCTCGCGCGCAAACTTCGCCTTGCTCTCCAATAGGCACCGTCTCGCCGTCAAGCAGCGAGACGACCTTCATCTCCGTGCACGGGAGCGCTTTCCCAACCGTCGACACTCGCACTTCCACAGGATCCTCGGTCCCCGACATCGTGACCACCGGCGTACTCTCGGTTTGCCCGTATCCAATGGTCAATTCCCTGCAATTCATCTCGCTGATCACCCGCTTCATCACTTCCACCGGACACGGCGCTCCTGCCATCATCCCCGTCCGCAAGCTCGACAAGTCATACGACGCGAAATCGGGCAATCCCAGTTCGGCGATGAACATCGCGGGCACTCCATACAACGACGTCGCCCGCTCGGCCTGAATCGCCTCTAGCGTGGCTCGCGGATCGAACGTCCAGTTCGGCAGGATGATCGCCGCCCCGCTCGCTAACGCCGACATGGTCCCAATCACGCATCCGAAACAGTGATACATCGGCAGCGGCACGCAGATCCGGTCGCGCTCGCTATAGCGCATCCCTGCAGCCAGCATCCTCCCATTATTGACCTGGTTGCGATGCGTCAGCATCACCCCCTTGGGCATACCGGTCGTCCCCGACGTGTACTGAATGTTCGCGACATCTTCAGGATCAATGGTCTCCTCAACCGCTCCCGCCGTCGTCAGCAGTCCTTCCCACTGCTTGCTTCCAAAGCAGATGATGCGTTCCAGATTCAGCTGCACTCCCGAGCGCGCTTCCTCCAGAATCTTCAAATACTCCGCCCGGCTATCGCGCTCCCAGAGAAACAGCGCCTTCATCCGTGATTTTTGCAGCGTGAACGCCAGTTCGTGCGTGCGGTACGCGGGATTCACATTGACCAGGATCGCTCCCGCTCGCCCGCACGCCATGTGGACCACCACCCACTCCGCACAGTTGGTGGACCACAAGCCCACCCGGTCGCCGCGCCTAATGCCAAGCGCACGCAGCCCCGCCGCCACGGCCTCAGCCGCGTCACGCAGCTCGCGCCACGTGTACCGTTTCGCTTGATGACAGGAAACCAGGGCTAGGCCGTCGCCCCAGCGTTCGACTGCTCGATCGAGCGCCTGCCCGATCGTCAACTCCGACAACTCCTCGTCGGGACCGCGCGAGTAGCTCAGCATCCACCGCCTCCACGCCTCGCAAGCGTCGGCATCATAGGCGCGTGCAAAACCCGAGTCAATCGTGTAGGAAATTACTCCCGCTGCCGCGCCGCGTACGCCGCCACTTTCACCCGATTCCCGCACAAACGCATGCTGCACCAGCGCCGCGTCCCCTTCTTACTGGTGTCATAAAAATGGAGCACACACTGATCACACTGGCGGACCCTCGTATGATCTGCCTCGACAAACAAGCTCGCCGCAGCGTGCGCCAACGGAGCCATCAGGTCCTCGGGCTCAACCGGCTGGAACCACAACTCCGTCGTGAGATTCGTTCCGGATTCTTTCAGTCGCGTGAGCATGGGATGCGTCATCATCCATCGATTCAGTTCCGCGACCGTCGAATGTCGAATCGCCTCGCCCCCCTCCCATGCAACCACCTGTTTTCTCCATCTCTCGCGCAGTTCCCACACTTCTCTCAGAACCTGCCCCGCTCGTGCCTTCCCACCCCATTGCCGCTTCAGATGCGAGGCCTGTCGCACATTCAGCAGCTCCGCCGCCTGAAACCAGCGCAACAGGGCGTCAAAATCGCAGAGCAGCTCGCTGGGCCCGCCTTCCAACACCGGCCGGGTGTTCAGGAAGTCCAGCGCCAAATGATTGCCGACAAACAGAAATCCCTCTTTCCAGTCGGACTCCGTAATTGTGTCCATCGCCATAAATACAATTGTAACACCTTTAAAGTATCTTTTTATCGGTTATCACATCTGATGTGAAGAGAGCCCGCGAAGTTCCAGCACAAGGCACCTCGTTAGGACTAACATTCCAACTCTCGAAGGGAGACTCATCATGGTCAGCTACCGCCATGCCATCGTAGACGGCAAGAAAATCTTCTACCGCGAAGCCGGAGCGAAAACCGCACCCGCTATTCTTCTGCTCCACGGCTTCCCTACTTCCTCGCACATGTACCGCAACCTGATTCCCGCCTTAGCCGACCGTTACCGCGTGGTCGCGCCCGATCTGCCCGGCTTCGGCTTCTCTGACTCGCCCAGTCGCCAGCAGTTTCAATACACCTTCGATAATCTCGCCAGGACCATCGACCAGTTCGTCGAGACCATCGGCGTCGACCGCTACGCCATCTACGTCTTTGACTACGGCGCGCCCGTGGGATTCCGTCTCGCCCTGGCCCACCCCGAGCGCATCACCGCCATCATTTCGCAGAACGGTAACGCCTATGAAGAAGGCCTCAGCCAGGGATGGAATCCCATCCAGAAATACTGGCAGGACCCCACGCCCGCCAATCGCACCGCCCTCCGCGATTTCCTCACGCCTGAGGCGACCAGGCAGCAATACCTCTACGGCGTTCAGGACGAAACGCTTGTCGCCCCCGAGACCTACACCCTCGACTCGGCTCTGCTCGCGCGTCCCGGCAACGATGAAATCCAACTCGATCTTTTCCTCAATTACGCCAGCAACGTCGCTCTCTACCCCAAGTTCCAGGAATATTTCCGCACCTGCCAACCGCCGCTGCTCGCCGTCTGGGGCAATCATGATCCCTTCTTCCTGCCCCCGGGTGCGGAAGCCTTCAGGCGCGACCTCCCCAACGCCGAAGTCCATTTCTTCGACACCGGACACTTCGCCCTCGAAACCCATCACCTGGAAATCGCCTCCGCCATCCGCGAATTCCTCGGCCGCAAACTCAACATCAAAGCCGCCGCCTAGAACTGCTCGCGTAGGGGCGGACGCCCCCGTCCGCCCAGCGCGAAGCGGCGAAAGAACAGGCTCCTAGACTATGAGAATTATTTCCGTCAATGTTGGATTGCCACGCGAGTTCGCTTGGAATGGAATCACGGTTTCTACCGCAATCTTTAAAGAGCCCGTCCCCGGCCCCGTCCCTGTCAGGCAACTCAACCTCGAAGGAGACCGCCAGGCTGACCTCACCGTCCACGGCGGCCCCTACAAAGCCGTCTACGGATACCCCTCCGAGCACTACGACTACTGGCGCGCCGATCTGCCGCAGCAAGCCTTTCCCTGGGGAGCCTTCGGCGAAAACCTGACCACCGAAGGACTTTTCGAGGAATCACTCTTCATCGGAGACCGCGTGAAGATTGGTTCGTCCGTGCTCCAGGTCGCCCAGCCACGCCTGCCCTGCTACAAACTCACGATTCGTTTTGACCGCGACGACATGATCAAACGCTTCCTCCGCAGCCGCCGCAGCGGTTTCTACTTTTCCGTTGTGGAAGAGGGAGACGTGCAGACAGGGTCGCCAATTGAAATCGTGAGTCGCGATCCCGATCAAGTCACGATCGCTGACATCAGCAATCTCTACTTCAGCAAAGAGCCGGACCGGGAATTGCTTCAGCGCGCGGCCAATGTAACCGCTTTGCCTCAGGCGTGGAGAGATTACTTCCTATCGAGAGCGCAATCCCGGTAGATCACTTGATCGCAAATTCAAAAGCCGCATTGATATGCACCACGCTCGAGTTGATGTACAAGATTCCGTCCTGCTCGAACGTCGCCAGCGTCTTGTGATGGGGAAACGCCAGCGGCAATTCAGTACACGCCAAAGAAACCGCTGGCTGTCCGCGAAATTGCCCGAATGACATCCGCACAATCTTGTCCAGTCTCTCCGCCGCGCCCTCAGTCTTGCCGCGTTGCAATTCGCCAATCAACTCCGCGGTCATAGCCTGAACCGCCTCATCCCGCGGGCCTGCGGCCTCAACCCCGTGCTTCGCGAATCCCTCTCGAAATCGCGCCGACCTCATCGTGGGCCTGGTGCCAAGAATCAATATTTCCTTCACCCCGATCCTTGCGCTTTCCCTGGCCACCGCATCGATGATGCTGATCACGGGAATCTTCACCCCGTTCACTATCTCCGCCAAGCGATGATGCGGCGTGTTACTGGCGATGATCGCGAAATCCGCCCCGCTCGCTTCCACCCGCTTCAGCGCTTCGCGATGGTAGTCGTCGAACTTCGCCCATGATGCTTCATCGTCATCGTTGCCCAGGCAGGCGAACACCCTGTTCAAGTCCAGCGACTCGATGCTCATCTCCGGCGTCGAAGCAGCGCCCGGGGCATTCCTCGCCCGATGCCTCTCTTCCCCCCGCCGGCAGAGCTCAGTGTAGTAATCCACCGTAGACAGCCACGCAATCCCGCCGACAATTCCAATCTTTTTCATTGTCCAAACATCTCGTTGATCTCGCGATAATTCACCGCTTGTTCGGCGAACGAGAACGTACCAGCCTCCCGCATCTCCCGCGCCGCCCGCAAAAAAGCTCCCAACGCAGCCCGCGACAGCGCGCTCCCCACGCTGATCCGCTTCACCCCGATCGCGGAAAGCTCCGCAACGCTGAGCTGCACGCCCTGAAGCCCCATGATGACGTTCACCGGGAGATCCACCGCACTCACCACCGCCGCAATGTCTTCCCGCGTCCGCAAACCGGGCGCATACAGCACGTCCGCCCCGGCTTCTTGATACGCCTGCAATCGCTTGATCGTGTCATTCAAATCGGGCCTGCCAACCAGATAATTCTCCGCTCGCGCCGTCAAGGTAAACGGAAACGGCAAGCCGCGCACCACCTCCGCCGCCGCGCGCACGCGCTCAAAAGCCAGCCCGATATCGTACACGCCCCCATCCTCTCGCCCCGAAACGTCTTCAATCGAGCCACCCACCAGCCCAGCTTCCGCAGCGAGCTTGACCGTCTCTGCAACCATCTCCGGCGCGTCTCCGAAACCATTCTCCAGATCCGCGCTCACCGGCAGTTCGCTGGCCGAGACGATCGCCTTCACATGCGCCATCGTCTCGTCCCGGCCGATTGTGCTGTCGGGCTTCCCCACGGAAAACGCATACCCGGCGCTGGTTGTGGCCAGCGCCTGAAACCCTAACTGCGTCAGGAGCCGGGCCGTCCCCGCGTCCCAGGGATTAGGAATGACGAACGCGCGCTCCCCCATATGCAGCGCGCGAAACCTCCGCCCCTTTTCCGTTTGCGTCACTTTCCTCCTCCTAGCGTCGAAGGAAGCTCGAAGGTCCCGTCCACCACTTCCACGAAATTTCTTTCTTCCCGCAAGATGATCCGCTTGCTCTGCGCCATCTCGAAATTCGCCCGCGCCTCGGCATCTGTTCTCAACCTCGCCCGGTACGCCTCATACGACGCCAGACTGTCAAACCCAATCAATCCCCACGCCACATCGTTGGTTCCCTCATAGGGCAGAAAATACCCCAACAGGTGTCCGCCGCAGCGCGGAATGATGCGCCCCCAGTTCTCGGCATATTTCTTGAATTCCTCGCGCTGGAACGGATCGATCTGGTAGCGGATAAAGCAAATAATTTTCACGGATGTCCTCCTGGAAGTGTCGCGGGCCGATGCATCGCCCAGTCCCATGGCTAGCGCTGCGGCCACCATGATTCCCATGGCATCGCGCCGCGTGATCGGGTCCGAGAAAGGCTCGCTCGATTGCATATCCCGTAATATGCCAGTTGCCCGGCAGGAACACTTCGTCTACCATCAAACTATGAATGTAGCCGCTCATCCCGATGCCGCCGTCTCGAGAATCGCCGCCGCCATCGGAGAACCCGCCCGCGCCCGCATGCTCTATTGCCTCTCCGACGGCCGCGCCCGCACCGGCACCGAACTCGCCGTGGTCGCGGAGGTCACCCCCTCCACCGCCAGCGTCCATCTGCAGCGCCTGAAGACTGAACGCCTCGTAAAAGTCTTCGCCCAGGGAAAGCACCGCTATTACAGTCTGGAAGGAACCAACGTCGCCGCCGCGCTTGAAGCGCTCAGCGTGCTTGCCGGCCAGCCGCGTGCCGCCTTTGTGCCCAACACCCCAAGCCGCCTGCGCGCCGCCCGCACCTGCTACGACCACATCGCCGGCACGCTCGGTGTCACGTTACATGACCGCTTCACCGCCCTCGATTGGCTTTCCGCCGGCAACGACAACAATTGCGATCTCACTCCGGCGGGAGTCAAAGCCTTTTCAACCCTTGGCATTGATCTCGACGAAACCCGCACCCTGCGCCGCCGCTTCGCCTACGCCTGCGTCGACTGGAGCGAGCGCCGCCCCCATCTCGGAGGAGCCTTAGCCGCCGCCCTGCTGAAAGTCGCGTTGAGAAAGAATTGGGTGGCTCCCGATCTCGACAGCCGCGCCCTCGCCGTCACCCCCCACGGACGCCGCGAAATGCAAGCCCGCTTCGGATTGCATCTCTAGCATCAATCACGACGCTCGTGTATCCTTCGTCCACTCGGGAGCCTCTTGCCCCGCACTCGAGAAATTTCCTTGCCCAAGAGCAACCCACAGAAATCTCCGCAAGCGCCGCTCGTCGGCTGGTCTCACAAAACTTCGTTGCTGCTGCTCGCCGCGGCCACCCTCGCCTGCCTCGTGCCCTTCTCCGACAAAGCCTTTCACATGGACGACCCGCTCTTCCTCTGGTCGGCCCAACAGATCGTTCACCATCCATGGGATCCCTACGGATTCGATCTCGTCTGGTACTTCATCCGCATGCCCATGTGGGCGGTAACGAAAAATCCACCCCTAGCCTGCTACTACGCCGCCATCGTCGGCAGCATCGCCGGATGGTCCGAGCGCGCCATGCATCTGGCCTTTCTCCTCCCCGCTCTCGCCCTCATCCTTGGCACCTACCAACTCGCGCGACAGTTCACCCGCCATCCACTTCTTGCCGCCGCCATCACGCTCATCGCTCCGGTTGTCATGGTTTCCGCCACCAGCGTCATGTGCGACACCCTCATGCTCGCCCTCTGGATCTGGGCCGCCATCTTCTGGATCAAAGGCCTCGATCCGCCCAAGCCTCTCTACCTTTTCTCCTCTGCAATCCTGATCTCCGCCTGTGCCCTGACCAAGTACTACGGCGTAAGTCTCGTTCCCCTCCTCCTGGCCTACTCGCTGTTCCGCCGCAGACGCATCGATGCCCGGCTCTGGTATCTCCTGATCCCCATCGCCGCCCTGATCGAGTACCAACTCTGGACCATCCATCTCTATGGACAGGGCCTGCTCTCCGACGCCGTCTCCTACACCTTCGACGAAAGCACCGATCAAAGCGGCCGCTTGGCTCAACTTCTGCTCGGCCTCTCCTTCGCCGGAGGCTGCACCCTGCCCGCCTTGTTCTTCGCCCCGCTTGCTCTGGTCCATGGAAACAATGGATCGCTCCGGCCCTCAGCGCAGCCTTCGCCGCCCTCTTCTTCTATCTAGGATGGATCCACATCGCCAGCGACTTCACCCTCGCTCACCCCGCGGAAGTCAGCCTCCAACTCGCCCTCTTCGTTCTAAGCGGCATCGTCGTTCTGATCCTGGCCATCACCGACCTCTGGCAACATCGCGACGCCGGTTCCCTGTTCCTCGCCTTGTGGGTGTTGGGGACCTTTATCTTCGCCGCGTTTATCAATTGGACGGTGAACGCCCGCTCGGTCCTCCCGCTCGTTCCCGCCGTAGGCATCCTCATCGCCCGGCGTCTCGAATCCGCAAATCTCTCCCGCCCACGCCTAGCGATTCCACTCGCTGTCTGCTGCTTCCTCTCGCTCTGGATCGCCTCTGGAGACGCTGCCTTCGCCAACTCCGCTCGCCGGGCCGCCGACATGATTCATGACAAAACTGCCGGCCACCCCGGCACCCTCTGGTTCGCCGGACACTGGGGCTTCCAGTTCTACATGCAGAAACACGGCGCTCAGCCTTACGATCAGAAGACCAACCTGTCCCAGCCCGGCGAGATTCTCATCATGCCCGACAACAACAGCAATCTCTTCGAACTCCCGTCTCCTGCCATCGTCGACACCATCGAACTGCCCATGCCTCGCGGAGTCACCACCTCCCGCGGCACGTCCGGCGCCGGATTTTATTCCTCCGTCTGGGGTCCTCTGCCCTTCTCCTTCGGCCCCGTCCCCGCCGAACACTACAGCTTCCTCCGCCTGCCGCAGCCCTAGCCGAACAAGAATTCTGATCGCCCACCTCCGCTCGATTCATATTTGTTATCGCCGTGATAGAAAGATTCCGTTTGACGGGATGAAGGAACACCAGCAGAATCCATCCACGTGAACGCCGTGCGGAAATAACGCGGCGTGACTCAGGTCAGAGGTGGGTAATGAAGATTCTCGATGTTTGCGATCAGAAGACCGCCAAGGTTCCCGCGGAAACTACCGTGGCCGAAGCCATACGAGTCATGATCTCCGCCCAGGTAGGCGCCGTCGCCATAGTCGACACCGCCCAGCGCATCTGCGGCATCTTCACCGAGCGCGATGTCCTCGTCAAAGTGGCCCTCAGCGCAATGGATCCCGCCTCTACCTCCGTCAGCCAACTCATGACCTCGCCCGTCGAGACCGCCATCCCCGACATCACGCCCATCGAGGCCCTCGGCCTCATGGGACAAGGCCACTTCCGCCACTTGCCCATCGTCGATCTCGACGGAAAATTGCTGGGCATGCTCTCCATGCGCAACCTGCTGCAATGGCGCACCAACGATCTACACCGTGAGCTCGACGCGTTAGAACAATACTTCGCCAACGATAGTCTCGGGGGATAAGCATCTCCGCGATCTCGGCGGAGGTTCTCTGTGACTCTCAGTTTTAAGATCTTTCAGGTTCGTGAAGACTGCCAGGCAGCACCTATCGCATCGCCGGAGCCAGCGGCATATTCACCTCGCGCACTGGACGATCCACTTCCCCCGCTCGCGTCGGCGCCTCCAACCCATCCGTCAGCATGAATCCCTTCAGCGCGATCGCATTCGTCCACAAGCTCTCGAGCGCCGTGATGTAGTCCGTCTGCAGCTGAAACAGCGTTCTCTGCGCAATCAATACCTGCGGATACGACGCCGCCATCTGCTGATAACTGCTCTTATATAAGTCGTATGCCTTGCGCGCCCGCGGCAGCATCCGCTCCCGATAGCGCTCCACTGCCAGCCGCGAATTGCTGTAGTTCTCCAGCAACGAAGCCGCCCTCTCCCGCAACACCAGTCGGATTCGCTGCACCTCTTGCCGCGATCGCTCCACCTCGGCCCTCGCCGCCTCGACGTTTCCCTGGTTGCGATTGAACAATGGGATCTCCACTCCCGCATCGGCAAATCCCTGCAACCCAATCGGACGCCCGCTGGTCGCATCCAACTCCCGGTTCTGCTGCATCCCCGCCCGCAACTGCAAATCCGGAATCGCTTCCTTGCGCGCCCGCGCCAATGACGCCTCCGCCTTCTCTACTCCCGCCTGCGCAATCTTCACCGCCGGACTCTCCTCCACAATCGCCTGCAACCACCGCTCAGGACTATCCTCCGGAGCATCCTCCAGCCGCCCATCCAAATGTGTCATCTTTAATGACGGTTTTCCCACCCCTGCCGCCAGTTCACTCCATACCCGCAGTTGATTCTGCCCCGCCATCGTCACCGCCAAATCTGCCTGCTCGCTCTCCACTTCCGCCTGCAGGACGTCCGGCTGATCCGCCTGTCCCACATTCGCCAGCTGGTGCGATGTCGCGACCGCATCCTGCGCGACTTGTTCCAACTCATGCCGCATCTCCACCATCTCCTGCGCCGCCAGCGCCCGGTAATAGGCCAGCCGCACGCCATTCAACACGCGCAGCTTCTGCTCTTCCGCCTCCGACTCCGCTTGCTTCTTCTCCTGCTCGCGCACCTTCCGGTTCAACCCGAGCTTGCCTCCCAGCACGATGTCCTGGCTGACGAAGAACCCCTGCTCGCCTCCGTGCTGCACGCCGCCGCGAATCTGCTCTCCCTGATAGCCCACCGTCGGATTGGGATACAGCCCGCTCTGCTGCTCTCGTCCCGCTGCCGCCCGCACCTCCGCCGCGCTCTGCGCCAAGGTCGGATTACTCTCCAGCGCCATCTGCTCCAACTGCGCGAGCGTCAAAGATGAAGACGCCTCCACGGGATGTTGCATTCCCGGCATCTCCTGCGCGGTCACTCCCCCAACCAGAACGATAACCGGAATGAAGATGATTACCATCAACTTAGGCAACGTAGTCATGACTTACTCTCCAGAAAACGTCTTTCGATATCTTCGCGATTTTCTTAGCGCCCTTTGCACAACCTTCACGCCCTTTGCGTTTCAAGCTTTAACTTTCATCCGCATGATCTCGTCATACTTCTCCGGCTCCAATACCCGCACAAACGTCATCATCCCCTGCATAAACCCGCTCCACCCCGGACGCAACCCGTAGTTCTCCGGCTTCTCCACCATCTTGTCCATCGCCATCCCCGGCCCTTCCATAAATGCATCCTGCGGAAACCCAGGCACCGAGTTGGCATCTTTGCTGACATCCGTCTCCATCATTTCCATTCCCTGATGCTGCATCCCGCCCATGGCGCCCGTGGCCGTCGCCTTCTCGTCTGTCGATCCCACGCCCATCCCGCGCCCCAGGCTCGGCCCGTTGTCCCCACCGCGCACCATCCCCATCCCCTCTTCCATGCCCAACCCAGCCGCCATCCCGCGCCCGCGCGTCATCGGACCCACCATGGACGACATCTGGTTCATCATGTGATGGGGCAAGTGGCAATGAATCATCCAATCCCCCGGATTATTCGCCACAAATTCCACATCGCACGCCTCCGCCACGCCCACCAGCGCCGTGTTCTTCGGACCCCACGCCGCCTCCGGCTGCCGCCCTGCCTCCGACCCTGTAATGACAAATGTGTGGCCATGCAAATGGATGGGATGATGATCCATCCCCAGATTGATAAACCGCAGCCGCACCCGGTCGTTTAGCCGTACCAGCAACGGCGTCGTTGCCGGACCCGACTTCCCGTTCAATGTCAGCCAGTTGAATTCCATGTTCATCGAGTTCGGCACAGGGTTGTTCGGCAGCACTGCGTACTCCTGCAAGATCAGCGCGAAATCCTGATCCACCGCCGGCTCGTACCCTTCCTTCGGATGCATGATGAACGCCCCAATCATCCCCATCATTTCCTGCATCGCCATGTGCGAGTGGTAGAAGAACGTCCCCGCCTGGTGCAGCGTGAACTCGTAAACAAATCGTCCGCCCGGAGCAATCGGATCCTGGCTACTTCCCGGCGCTCCATCCATGGCAAAAGGAATTTCAAATCCGTGCCAGTGCATCGAAGTCGGCTCCGGCAAATGATTGTCGACAATGATCCGCACCCGGTCGCCCTGACTGACTTGAATCGTCGGCCCCGGCGCGCTGCCGTTGTATCCCCACAAATCGATCACCTTCCCCGGCAGCAATTCCTGCTTCACCGGTTCGGCGATCAGATGGAACTCCTTCACCCCGCCATCCATGCGAAAGGGCAGCTGCGGCAAATCGGGAGTCTGCACTAAAACCGGCCTGGTTTTGGGCGCCCCACCTTTCGGCTTTTTCGCGAGGTGGGACCCCGTCTGCGCCTGCGCGAAAGTCTGCGCCGCCAATCCCGCGCCCAACCCCAAAACACTACTTAGAAAACTCCGTCGATTGTTCATAACCATCCCTTTCCCAATAAGCCCACGTAGGGGCGGACGCCCTCGTCCACCCAGCCGCAAAGCGGCGTCAGAACCCCCTTGCAACCCAATGTCGAGGAATTCAGATCCGAAGAATGGACTTCCCACACCTCGCCGGACCGGGCGGCCCAGCAACCTCAAAATGCACCACCACGCTTCCATCGCTCTCCGCGGCTTCACCCGCAACTTCTCGAACCTGCGGATTCAACCCGCCGGAGAATCGCACCGGAAGAAGAGATCTCCCCGTACGCGCTACCAAGGGCGCGGAACAATTCGCCTTGCAAAGCCGTGAGGCGAAGCTCGCCGGACTCATAGCTTGCATCTGCATCATGCCGGCGTGATGATGATGACCTCTCATCGCTCGTCGTAGCCAGTTCATGATGCTCATGCCCGGCGCCGTGCGATCCCAAACACCAGATCGCGCACGCCTCCGCCGGGCTTACGGTGCCCATCACGATCACCGTCGCCAATACCAACATCGCCGCCAGACGTGACATCATTTCCGCAACTCTATCCCACCGTTCTGACACGCGCAACATCTCGTCGGAAGAAACTGGTACAATCTCGCCGCTCGCCTGTAACAGGAGGTCAGTATGTCGAAACTGACGCCCATCCTGCTCGCTGCCTATTTCTTCACCGCCACATCTGGATTCCAGCCTTACAAGAACTACCCAACCGCGACCGGCCCCGTGGGCATCGCCATCGCCGATTTCAACCGCGACGGGAAAGCCGACATGGCCATCGCCGTCAACTTCGGCGGCGTCAGCGTCCTGTTCGGCCACGGAAATGGCACTTTCAGCAAACATCACGACTATCCGACGGAAGACGGGCCCTCCAACGTCGCCGCCGCCGACTTCAACCACGACGGCAAAATCGATCTCGCCGTCACCAACGCCGGCCTCCTGGGCAATGGAGACGGCACCTTCCAGCCGCAACAGATTTATTCAACCGGGGAAGCCGGCAGCGTGGCAGTCGCCGATTTCAATGCGGATCACAAGCTAGACATCGTCGTAACCGACTCCAACAACACGGTCGGCGTCAGCTTTCCTGACCTCGCCGTCCCCCACGGTCTCATCACGGTAAGCGTCCTGTTAAACAGCGGCGCCCACTGAAGCTCGTGTAGCGGCGGACGCGCTCATCCGCCAGGGTGTCCCACCTTGCGTACTTCGCAAAGATGGAATTTCGCTGCTCTCTAGGTCTTGCCATTGCGACCGGAGCAAAGAATCTGCTTTTCTTAGCGTCCTTTGCGTTCAAAAGCTTCTCCCCGCCCGCGAAGCTCGTAATATCCTCAACCCCCAATTGTCATCCTGAGCGAAGTGGACGCGAGCGAAGCGAGCGCCCACGCAGTCGAAGGACCCCGTGTTCGCCTGCATCACCTGCGGCCCCGCAGGGCATTTCCACCAAAAAAAATGGCGCAAGGTGCGCCATTCCCTAAACCCCACTCCGACCCTGACCGGAACCGAAGCGGGAGGAACCTGCTTTTCTTAGCGTCCTTTGCGGCGTTTCTTCGCGCCCTTTGCGTTCAAAAGCTTTAACCGGCCCGCGAAACTCGCCATATCCCCAACAATGTCATCCTGAGCAGCGGCTGAACTCACTGTGCCGTCAATGTCGTAGTCTGCATCATCCCCGCGTTCGACCCGCCGCTGGTCCACACCGGATGCGCCACTCCCCCCGTCGGTTCCGCTACCATCCCCGCGTAATCTCCAATAAATGTCCCCGCGGAAATCAACGCCGGTGTCACCCTCGCATTCGGCGCAAACGTCGCCGCCTGGTCTGTGCTGTACGTCGCATAAATGTCGTACTGCGCCGTCCCCGACGCATTTCTCGTATCGAACCACGACATATGCAGGATCCCGCCATTGTCCACCGCCGACGACGGAAATATCCTCTGCCCCGCCGTCGAATCGTTCACCGATATCGGAGTCGTAAACCCTCCCGCTCCCTTCGGCGAGTTCGACCGCGTGACCACAATATCCGATCCCGTCCCGTTCTGTTGCGCATAAACGTCGTACACATACTCGGCGCCTGCCACCGGACTGACGACAATCGTCGGCCCGCTATTTTTTCTGTAACTCGCAGTGAACGTAACATCCGTATAACTCGGCGTGATCGCCACCGGCGTCGAAAACGTCTGCCCCCCATCGGTCGACATCGCCAGCATATGCTGCGCCTGCCCGCTCCCCAGCGACACCTCGAACGATGCGTACACCGTGCCATCTGCGCCCACCGTCATCTGCGGCCACTCCACATCGGTCGTGCCCGAAGTTAACGGGTATGGAGCCGACCATGTAACCCCGTGATCCGTCGATCGCGAAACTACAATGAACTTCATCGTGCATCCGCTCGAAGAGCATCCCGTAAAGTGAATCCACGTAACATACACATTCCCCGAAGAACTCGCGCTGCTGTTATCCACCGCCAGCGAATCCTTGTCTTCTCCGAACGTATCGCTCGTCGAAGTGTTAGTGAATACCGGACGGCACACCGACGCCGTCAGCGTCACGCTCGGCAGCGATCCCACGCACACGTACACACCCGACCCCGGATGTGGTCCCGAACCCGGCGCCTGCGCGTAAATGCCGCTCAGGAACACATTTCCCAACTTATCGATCCCAATGCTGGGATCGCGATTGTCCGCCCACACCGCGCCATCCGAGGTCGTCGGCGTCGTGCCCCCGCTCAGCGGCACAAATGTGTCGCTCCATGCCGCCCCGCCATTCGTCGAAATCGAATAGCGCGTCGTCCCCGACCCTCCGGTCCGCAGCGAGAAATCGGTGATCATCCCTACCAGATTCGAGTGGTTGTTCGGATCAATGGCGATCACCTCTTCCGCTTCCGGCTGCGACGTCGTCGCGGTCACGATGGTGCCCACTGTGTACGCGCTCCCGTGAAACTTGAGGAGGAGGCGGCGGTGGAGGAGGGGGATTACTTGACGAGGAGGAACCGCCGCCACAACCGTTCCACGTCAACAACAAGAAGAGAGTTGATGCAATTCCTGCCAGCCAGAGGTGATGCTTCTTCATAGGGCCCTTGCTCCCGGAAAACTGTGGGCAAAAGCATACACTACTCCCCGCGCTTTTCAGTTCCGCGAAAGCAGTATGGCAATTTCAAGCAGGAACTATGCCCTCTCTTGTGAACTGGACGACGATTCCTTCAGTTCCGTAGGAACGGCTGCCAATAGCCCGGCGCTTCAGCACCGGGACGAACTGGGACCCTATCTTTGCGCTTTACGTTTAGCTCGCGTCCCTGGACCACTATCGTAGAATCAACAAGCGTGCCATCCGCTTACATCCCCGCTCTCCGCTTTCGCGCGCTCACCCCGTGGTACGACTTCATCATCCAGGCGACCATTCGCGAGAGAGCGTTTAAATCGAAACTCCTCCAACAGGCCCCTCTCCAACCTGAAGACCGCATCCTCGATCTCGGCTGCGGCACCGGCACGCTGACATTGCTTCTCAAGTCGCAGCATCCCACAGCCCGCGTGGCCGCCATCGACGCCGATCCCCAGATCCTGGGCATCGCCCGTGATAAGGCCGCGCGCGCCGGACTCGAGATCGACTTCCACCAGGTCATGTCGGAAGCGATTCCCTTTCCCGATGCTTCTTTCGATCACGTCTTCTCCAGCCTCCTCTTTCATCACCTCGCGCGCGATCAGAAGCTTGGCACCCTCGCCCAGGTCCTCCGCATCCTCCGCCCCGGAGGCTGCCTTCATATCGCCGATTTCGGACACCCGCAGAACACCCTGCTCCGCGTCGCGTTTTATTTTGTTCAAATCTTCGACGGATTCGCAACCACCCAAGACAACGTCGAGGGTCTGCTTCCTGCCCTGATCTGCGACGCCGGCTTCCCCACTCCCACCGAAACCTCCGCCTTCGCCACCATCTTCGGCACCATCCGCCTCCTCCAAACCCAAAAACCTCAGTAGAAATAGTGTTTTGGGAAGGGCACGGCTTCAGCCGTGCCGCTTGGACCCACAAAAGCGTGCTTTAGCCCCTGAGGTCTGCTGCCCTTTGCTCGCAGAACCATCTACCACTACTCGCGACATCTTGTGCAAGAAAGGCCGCCCGAAAGCGGCCTTACTGGGTACTCGGTACTGGTCTCATAAATAGTTTTGGGAAGGGCACGGCTTCAGCCGTGCCGATCGAGGCCATAAAGAATTTGGGCTTTAGCCCCTGAGGGAATGCCGCCGTGCTGGCTCCTCGCTACTAACCCTTCACCATCGTGAAATTCCCCGACCCCGTGCAACCTGAACCCGTGCCAGCCAGCACCCACGTCCCGGAAACGGTGCCATTGTTAACAGTTCCATTCAGCACCAGGTTATTACTGCCATTAGACCCCGACTTACTCGACTGAATGTTCAGCGTGAACGAACCCGTCACGTTGCCGTTGAAGTTGCCACCCAGTGTGAATCCACCAGTCTCGGTCGAACCCGTCCCGAAACACGCATTTGTAGTCGTGAAGTTGAAATTGACGATCACCAGGCCCGAACTGCCAGACTGTGTCAGCGAAGTCGTGAAACCGAAAACGGGCTTGTTACCCGTATCCAGCAGCGTCGCAGTCCAATTGCCGTTGATCGATCCGTTGTTGCCTGCATTGTTCGACGTTCCGCAAGCAGACAGTAGCAGGGCCAGCGCCATCAGCGCTGCCATTGTGAAATGCCTCATTTGAAATACGCTCCTCAGGAAATTAATGGCCAGGCAGGAAAGAACTCTGCATATACGCCAGGGCATCACCGTTACACGCGGTAAACATCTGCGCCTACGTCGCATTTATGCCCAGAAGACAATCGAGGGCCTCTCCCTGGCGCGTAGGAAACGATGACCAAAAAGGTATGGCGGTAACATAGATGCGAATGAGCTCGCCTTGGATGTAAGCTCAACAAAAGTCCGACCGCTCGGTCGGCACGATGGAAGCTTCTCTGTAATTTCGAAACAGTGCAAGTATTGCGACCTCTTGCCCCAATAAAGAAGCCGCCCGAAAAGGGCGGCTCTTAGGTTTTTCCTGGTCTAATGTCCGAAGTCCGAGGTCCGGGTCTTAGTCCCCCGCCACCGGCTCTCCTTCTTCCACCTGCGGCTTCGCCCCATTCCCGTTCGGGGGCGCACCCAAGGTGGTAAGAGGAATGAACCCATTCTCCGAAACGACAGGCTTCTCTTTCAAAACGACTTCGCGATACAGCGCCGCCATACGCGCGTTGTACGCCGGATCGTTCTTCTGCTTGGCATCGCGCGCACGCTTCTTTTCTTCCCCAGCGTTTTTCGCAATCCCCAGCTTATCCAGATCATGCTGCTCTTCGGTGGTCACGATGCCTTCGGTCAGCACCAAACCGTGATCGACGTTCTCCATCTTCACGTTCTTGCCGCCCGCGAAAATCTCATGACGCCCGTGCTCTTCGTACCACTTAGTAAGTGTGGCCGTCATGTGCATCTTCTCGATGATGTTCCGCCATCCCACGCCCGTATTGTAAGCGCAGAACGAAATCTCGCCTTCCTGCGTCGCGTAAGGAATGATGCACTGCTCCGTACGCCGGAAGTCGTAGTTGAACAGATCCTGAAACCACATTCCCGCGATAAACAGGAAGTTCCAGCGGTCCTGACGACGCTTCATCACGTCGTCAATCGTTCTGTCCGGACCAACCTTTCCATAATTCTTACCGGTCGCATTGAAGTTCTTATCGAACTTCTTCAGAAGATCCATCAATTTGAAATGCGTCGGCGACTGGAACGGATCGTAGTTCTTCATCAAACACAACGCCATTCCCACAATCGTCAGAAACTTCCCGCGAGCCGCATCGTTGACCTTGGCAATATCCTTAGCCAACTGATCGCCCTTCAAGAAAGCCGTAACCGGCACTGCTTCCTTGGTTTCCTTATCAATCATCACCGCCATCCCAGTCCCGCAATTAGGGTGACAGCCGCAGCTTAGTTGGCCCCAATTGTTGTCGGCGTCGCTGGAATGCATCAGGTCGGCCCAGTCGCTGAAGGTTCCCATAAAGCTGATGGGGAACCAGTCGCGGCTCGGCTCTCCCAGGCCGGTTTGATTTTTTACGTCGTGGGCGAGGTGCGAGAGCGTGTAACGCTGGGCTTCGCGGCGCTCATCTGTTACGGCTTCGTCGCGTCCGGTGAAGCTGACCGGTTGGAACGACAAGAATCCAATCTTCTTGGGATTATCCAAGGCGAACTGAATGATGCGTCCTACCTGTTCGTTATTGATGCCGTTCACGATCGTGACTACCGGAACGATTTCGACTCCGGCTTTGTGCAGGTTGTCGATGGCTTTCAACTTTACGTCGAACAAGTTTCCGACTTTGCGGTGCGCGTTGGCGGCGTTGCCGATGCCGTCGAACTGCAGATAGGCATAGCGCATGCCGGCTTCGGCTGCCTGCTCGGCGAACTCCAGGCTCTTGGCGAATTCAATGCCGTTGGTCGCGGCCTGCACGCTGTTGTATCCCACTTTGCGGGCGTAGCGCACGGCGTCGAGGAAGTACGGCGACAGCGTGGGCTCGCCGCCGGAGAACTGCACGCTCATCTGGCGCTTGGGCTTGATGGTGATGGCGTTGTCGAGCATGGTCTTGATGTCTTCCCAGCTCAGTTCGTGGACGAAGCCAACCTGATTCGCGTCCATAAAGCAGGGATCGCACATCATGTTGCAGCGGTTGGTCAGATCGATGGTCAGCACCGAGCCGCGTCCGTACTTCACGGTCGAAGTGCCGTGGTGATGCAGCTTCTCGTCGTTGTGGGCGAGGATGTCGCGTCCGGGAAACACTTCTTCCAGGTGGCGCGAGAACTCGGTGTCCATCGACATGACATCTTCAAAGTGCCCGTGCTTGGGGCAATCTTTGACCATCAGGATTTTGCCGTCGCGCTCGACGATCGAGGCCTTGATTTCGCCGACCTTCTCGTTCATGAGCACTTCGTAGGGCAGCTTGCCGTCCAAAATCTGCTGGCGGATTTCGGGCACGCACTTGGGACAGAGCGAGTCGGTCGAGCGCGGCCATCCCAGCGGCGGCTTCGATTTTTCGTAGGACTTAAGCAGCGGCTTATCGGACCACTTCGGAGTCGGCGACGGGTTGGGCTTCACGCGGTTGAAACGCTCGAAAACGGCCCACGCGCCGGTAGCGGCGACGGTCACTACCTTCTCCATATACTTGACTGGCTTATGCATGTCCTCTCGCTTTCACTGTCTGGGAAACACCTGGCGATGCCAGCTTCCCTGGGATGTACGACTTACCCCAAAACCTGCAACCTAAAGACCTGACCCGGTCGCGACCGGATAGGCCTCTCCCTGTATGGGTGGTTGTGACTATCCTATTGAGGCGGTGGAGGAAAGACACGCGGAAGGCAATGAGCGGGTGAAAATGGGGGTTAAGCGGGGCGCTCTTGCAGCGAATGGGCGTAAGTGATTGAAACTAAAAGAACCATTTTCGATTTTCGATTGTCGATTTTCGATTGTCGATTGAAACCCCGAACGGCGAGTTCCTAATGTCTGTTTCAGACCGGCTCCCCGCCCACCGTAATGACGATCTTCCCCTGGGCATGCTTCTCCTCCAGATAGCGGATCGCGTCAGGCACTTCGCTCAATGGGTAGCAGCGGTCGATGACTGGCGTGACTTTTCCGGACTCCATGAGCTGGCGCATGAGCTTGAGGTCGTCCTGGTTCGATTTGGCAAGCAACATGATGAATTTCTGGGTCACGAACCATGACCACATACGCGTCCCGATCACGAGAGTAAGAATGCCGGTCATGGACGCGCCCAGCCCTCCGGCCAAAATGTAGATCCCCTTGGGATTCAAGCACCCGCCGGCAGGCGGACAAGGAATGGTTCGCCACCAGGTCGAAGACCACGTCGTACGCTTGCCCGCCTTTGGTGAAATCCTCTTTTGTGTAATCGATGACCCGATCCGCGCCGATCGACCGGACCATCTCCACGTTCCGGGTGCTGCATACGCCGGTCACCTCGGCGCCAAGCCACTTGGCGATCTGCACCACGAACGTGCCCACGCCTCCCGCGGCGCCATTCACCAGGACTTTCTGCCCCGGCTGAATTCCGGCCTTATCGCGAAGCCCCTGTAATGCCGTATAGGCCGCCACCGGTACAGAAGCCGCTTGCGCAAAGGTGACGTTCCCGGGCTTGAGGGCCAACCTTGACTCCGCCGGGCACGCATACTCGGCGAAGGCTCCGCGGCACGAGCCAAACACCGGATCGCCCGGTTTGAACTGGGACACGTTCTTGCCCACCGCTTCCACTTCGCCGGCCACATCCACGCCGGGCCGTTTAATCTTCGGTTTGCGCAGGGATAGCAGTGCGCGAACGACCAACGGGCCGCCGTGCATCAAATGCGAGTCGAGCGGATTGAGCGAAGCCGCGCGAACTTTGAGCAAAACCTCATCGTCGCCGGGCACCGGCTTGGCAATCTCTTCGCACTTGAGAACATCAGCCGAGCCGTAGCTCTCATAGACGATGGCTTTCATAGGGGAAGCCTATACCCAGGAGAAGGAGAAGTCAGCAGTACCCAGTGGCAGCTGAGAGCCTATTCATATGCGCGATCACACTAGCGAAAGTGTTGGCTCCGAGCGGCTCTGCAAGAGTAGAATTTTTGCATGTCGCCGGAACTTGACGAAATTCTTCAAAAAGCCCTGCGCCTTCCGGTGGAGGCTCGCGAGGCCTTGGCCACATCGTTATTTGAGAGTTTAGATCAGGCGGTGGATGAGGATGTGGATTCAGCCTGGCAGGAGGAGATCGCCAAGCGCGTAAAACAGATTCAGTCGGGGCAGGTCGAAACAATCCCCTGGGAGGACGTGAAGAAGAAGGGGCGTTCCCTGCTTCATGGAAAATAGGCTCATCGAGTTACACCCCGAGGCAGGGCAAGAATATCTCCATGCGATTTCCTGGTATGGCCAGCGAAGCATCACCGCAGGCACCCGATTTGAAAGCGCCTTCCAGCAGGCGCTAGATAAAATCAACGAGTCTCCTCTGCGCTGGGCCACGTATTTCGACGACGTCCGCCGCTATACACTCCGCCGATTTCCTTTCAATGTTTTCTATCGATTCGATGCTGAGAGAATATTCATCATCGCGATAGCCCATGGACGCCGGAAACCGGACTACTGGCTAACGCGGAGATAACTCTTCCAAGCGAAATGGACAGTGACTTGGCTCGAAGCCGCGCGGGCAAAGGACTTTGGGCAGATCAGGCGGTTGGCGGAAGATCTCCCAGGCTTCGCGGTATTGCTCATAGCTACAGTGTTTGGCGCCGTGAGGATAGAAGCGCAGCATGGGATGCTCTCCCCAGACGCCGACGGGGACGATGTACCAGAGGTCGAGGGGGATGACGTGGGCAGCGAGCACGTCGATGTCTTCGGCGTCGTAGTCGGCGCGGCCCTTGCCGCTGGTGTAAGAGGCGCGGACTTCGTATCCGCGGGCGCGCAGCATCTCGGTGCCTTTGACCTGGACTTTCCAGAGGCGGGGGCGGAATCGAGGATGAAGTCGTAGCGCTCACTGTCTCCCCAGGGCTTGGCGAGCTTGAAGCCGAGGCCCTCGGCGCGGTGGAGGAAGGCGGCCTCGGAGAATTCTCCGGTGCGTTTGGTGTTCTTGGTCGTGGTCGGTTCGTCTATGGCTATGGGCATTTGTTTTGGCTCTCGGCTTTGGGCTCCAGGCTCTCGGCTTCTGGAAAAGCGGGCGCGGGTCGCCGGGCGCAGGTCAACGGAGAATCGGCTTCCGGCTCCCCGGCTTCTAGTTTCTGGCTTCCGGCTTACTTCCAAGCATCGCTTTCTCGGCGCCGCCATTCGGTTCGTATCAGGGCATCGCTTCAGCGATGCCGTCCGTCGCTCTCACGTCATTGCCCTTTAGGGGCCGCTGTTTCCTTCGACACGAATGCCCTGTCCCGGCGGATCGCCGGGCGAAAACTGCTGGTTTGTTGCGGGGCCCTGCCGAAGGAGTGCAATAAAAAAGGCGGGGCCGGTGGCCTCGCCTGTTCTTTTCTTAGCTTATAGTTAAATTATAGCATATTGAGTAAGGAGAATCGGACATTTTTGGAAATTTATTTTTGGTTTGGAATGAGGGGAGTAGGAGGAATGGGGGCGTTTGGGGGCTTGACAAGAAAAGCGGGCCTTGGACTTCGGACGTCGGACTTTCGCTGGTGGGTTCCGTTTTGGGAAGGAAGACGTTTGCGTGCCCCTTCATCTAGGCGCAGACTAGGCATCGTCGTTGGCGTTGAGGATATCAACTCCGTTCTTGAATTCCCCATCAAGAAATCGTTTAAGTCTTCTCAAGCTCTTTTGATCACTCTCAGTGAGAGAGTTATCTGCGGGGAGCGTTTCGTAAAGGCGCTTTAGATCGGATACGGAAATCTTGTTTTCTACAAATGGGGTTGGGTCGGTTTGGTAGATGGCGATTGGCATGATCGTGGTCTGGAACGACTGTGCAAGACGAACCCGGCTTTGACCGATATAACGTACCCAAAAATCGTGCTGCACTTCTCTGTCCTTAGGATCCTTCTGGCCCCACAGATTGAAAGCGGCGACATCAGATGTGGACAGATTGAGATTCGATACGTCAACATCACGCCCATAGCGTTGTCTCATTCTTTCTGCGAAATAAGGGTAAAGGTCGTCCTTCGAGACATTCAGGTCAAAATCGCTGCGCTTGCCAGTCAAGTTGTTTACGATTCGGAAAGCCATTGTGTCGTCTGTTGCGTCCGTGATGCATTGGGACAGGAGCGAAAGCCGTTCAGAAGAAGGACATTTCTCCGCAACTCTTATCACGATTCTCAACACGTGCCCCCCTTCTGCTGAGCCCATGAACATCGAGTCGTAAACATATTGGTCCGCCGCTTTCATCGCCCCGAACAGTATGGCTTTCGCCACGTCTACGGGGATCGACTGCACAGCATCTGACAGTTTTCTTAAAAAGTCGTCTCGCTTCGAAGATCCCTTCTCCATTGAGGAAAGCTCCTCCAAAAACATCCTTTGACGATCCTCGTCCGCGGGGGTTCTCATTATTCGTCCTAGGAAACTTTCCAGTTCCACTGAGCTAAATAGCCCCTGCGGCAGCTCGTAACGGAAATACGCTGGGAAAATAGAGGGATATCGAATACGTTTGTCACCGATTGCATCGAGACGTTCGGGGGCACCGAACATGAACCCTGAGTCAACGGTTTTTCCGAATTCCGGGAACAGTGTCGATAGGATGCTCTTTAACTGGCTAAACTGATCGTCATCCTTCGACTGCACCTTTACTTGATCAATGAAACCCTTTTGGATGGCCTTTACTTGCGCGTCGGATCGATAACCGTAGCGGAATGACTTCCCCCCCTTCAGTGAGAATCAATGAATTGCGGCCGACGATCTCATACACCGAAGGCTTAAACCTCCGTAAGAGTTCAACGAGGGTTAGGTCGAGGGGATCTACTTCGCGCCTCAATAGTGCAGCCGCTGTGCCCACGTCATTTGAGAGGAGGCCAATTCCTCTCAGGGTACGACAAGATGGGGAGATGTGCGTATCCCAAATACCCTCGAGCCGCGTTCGGAAGTTTTGTTTTGCGGCATTATCGTCAAACCATTCGTTGTGATCGAATGCCTCCGACAGACGTTCGATACCAGTCTTGCGCAGAGCGTCGGCGTCCATTGGCGGCACGTCAATAGTAACCGGAAAGAATTTCTCGAAGTACTCATTCGCCTTGTCGCTGTTCTCGTGCCATACGGTTCGGATCATCGTTGATCGCTCCGCGGCACAAACGAAGCTTAGATTGGGAAGGGACGAGACCCCGCGAATGACCTTCAACAGTGTACGAAGTTCGTCTTCCTCCATGCGGTCGATATCATCTAATAAGACTACGACACGCCTCGGCAACCGATCGAGTGCTTCTCCTAGATTCTCAACATCATCGCGTTGCGTCAGCGCGGGGAACAGCTCGGGATATCCCTTGAGATAAGGGACACTCTGGGCCAGAGCACTCGTCAAACGACGCGCGCTCTTGCTTAGGCCCGGCACGATGTATTTTTTTCGGCACTCGTTCGCGATGTCGCCAAGTAGGTACGACGTCAACGTCTCCTGAGACCCCGGCAGCCAGGTACTGAAAGACACGACGATTGCCCGGTTGCGAAGGTGCTCTCTAAGTAAATTCAAAATAGATGTTTTGCCCGAGCCAAAAGGACCAAAAAGCCCAATAACGGGACTCTTCGCGATCATCGCCTTCGCGGAGATGATCTCCACAAGGGAACCACGCCCTAGAATGTCTTCGCTCCAGGTCTGAATAGGATCATCGGACTCGGTGCTAAGGCGTTCTTTTGACCTTGACCGCAGCGGAACCTGAAAATCCCCTTCATTCAACGTTCGCTGCGCTGAAATGCGTGCTTTGATATGCCAGGTAGACGCAAACAGGAACCAAGTCACTAGCAAACTACATATCACGGTCATTTGAACCCTAAAGGTTCCATGGCGAAAAGCGAGGACCGCGAAGACGGATATGAACGATAGAACGCAAAGTCCGCTAGTCACGCCCGCGAACCAAGAGCGTAGGCCCCGTCTCACGACTCCGAGCGCGCTAATGACAACTATAAGGGCGAGTGTGTATGCAGCGGTGGCGGTATAGGTGGAGTAGTATCCCACTTCATCGAGCCGATCCTTAGATGAAAAGTAGGTTGAGACGATAAAGTCTTTGAAGAGATGGTCGAAGAATAGAAGACGAAATAACGCGGCACTCACGGCTCCAGCGCCCGACCAAACCAAAATGGAAAACCACTCCCTTTTGGCCAAGCCCCAAACAAGCGATGGCCACGAGCGGAGCACTCCTCGTTGTCTTTCGTTCATTGCGTTCACAAGTTACTATGAAATGTTGCCTTCGTTCTTGTCTTTGCCTCCGAAGACGGTGTTGTACCACTTGTCGTCGGCCTTGAGAGAGGCTCCGGTGAGCACGAAGTCGGCGTCTTTGTCGTCGGTCACGATGGTGACGGGGAGCTTCTGCTTCAAGACTTCGGTGGCGATGAATCCGTTGAGCTCTCCTTGCATGGGAGCGATGAACAGCTTGGAGCCGGACGGAACCTTACTGGTTTTTTCGGCCGCTGGGGCGAACGACGAACAGACCAAAAGAAACAGCATAAACCAAGCGTGGCGCATGTAATGCCTCCATTAGTTGGTAGAAGGGGAGCTGGTTCTGAATACTTGGGGAAGGACGGTGGCATTTTGCATGACTAAGTGGGCGGGTGTCAATGGCACAGTGGGTGAAGGGGGTCGGCGAGAGATGCGTGGATGTAGGGGTCCCTCCGCCCTCGCTTCGCTCGGGGTCGGGATGACATGGAGTCGAGGGTTGCGTATCCCACCCTTCGACTGCGCTCAGGGCAGGCTCTTTGTCGCAAAAGGCGCGACAAAGATGGGGCACCCTCGTTCTTGCCGCTGCTTGCCAACTCCAGATTCCTCACTTCGTTCGGAACGACAATTCTTTTTTGTTGTCAGGTCCCTCCGCCCTCGCTTCGCTCGGGGTCGGGATGACATGGAGTCGAGGGTTGCGTATCCCACCCTTCGACTGCGCTCAGGGCAGGCTCTTTGTCGCAGAAGGCGCGACAAAGATGGGGCACCCTCGTTCTTGCCGGTGCCGGCCAACTCCAGATTCCTCACTTCGTCCGGAATGACAATTCTCTTTTGTCGTGGGGTCCCTCCGCCCTCGCTTCGCTCGGTGTCGGGATGACATGAGTTGAGGGTTGTCGAATCCCACCCTAACGTCGCAAACGGCGCGACGTTAGGATGGGGCACCCTTTTTCTTGCCGCTGCCGACCTAATGCAGATTCTTTCACGTTGACATCCCCTTGGGCCAAAGCTATGCTCCTGCGGCGTTGGCCCGTCGCTTCCCCCTGGCAATTACCTTCCGGCCATCGGGCTTCTCTGGGATAAGTCTGTCCGCCGTTGGTTCGTATTCGATGCAACATAGCCGAGGAGAATAACAATGAAGAACTGGATCCGGAATTTCTCTATGCCGGGCCTGTTGCTGTTTCTGCTGGCGGCCGCGATGGTTGGGGCGCAGGCACAGACGGTGTCTGTGCTCTACAACTTCAATAGCGCGACGACCGATCCCTATGGCTTTTACAATCCGGGAATGTTTGCGCAAGGGCAGGACGGCAACATTTATACGACGAGTGTTTCTGGCGGGGTTGGAACTGGTCAGGGTGTGTCGGGCAATGGAACGGTATTCAGCATGACGACCGCAGGGTCGCTCTCGGTGCTGAATACTTTTAATGTCGGCATCAGCACCGGATGGGGTCCCTTGAGCGGCGTGGTGCTGGGCACCGACGGGAGCTTTTACGGCACCACTGAGATCGGCGGCACGGCGGGATGCGTTCTGGGATGCGGCATTGTGTTTAAGTACGGTTCGAACGGGCTGGGGACTTTGTGGGCCTTTACGGGGGGAAGCGATGGCGGCTCTCCCATCGCCGGGCCCGTCGAGGGTAGTGACGGAAATTATTACGGGACCACCTCCGTGGGAGGCGGAACCACCAGCTGCGGTACCGTCTACAAGATCACCCCGACGGGAGTTCTTACTACGCTCTACCAGTTCGATGGCACTCACGGCTGTACCTCTAATGCCCCGTTGGTTTTGGGAACCGACGGCAATTTCTATGGAGTTACTACGTTCGGCGGCACTCACGGGGATGGCGCGGTATTCAAGATTAGTCCTGCAGGGAAGGAAACGACCATCTTCAATTTCGACGGGACGCACGGGCAGTTCCCTGAGAGCCCGCTGGTGCAGGGCACGGATGGCAACTTTTATGGCACTGCGGAAACGGGTGGATCGCTGGGTTCCGGAGTGGTCTTCAAGATCTCGTCATCGGGAAAGCTGACGGTTCTACACGCCTTTCCTAGCGATGCGAATGATGGGCAAGCACCCACGGCCGGCGTAGTGCAGGCGCTAGATGGCAACTTCTACGGAGTAACCCAAAGCGGCGGAATGTTTGGCGCCGGCACCATCTACCGTATTAGTTCGGCGGGCACTTACTCCAAGCGATACGAGTTCGACGGGACGACTGCTTCCACTCCCTATGTCGGATTGATTCAACACACGAATGGTGTGTTTTTCGGACTGACAGTGCAGGGGGGAACCTCCAATTCCGGTACCTTTTATAGCTATAGTGAAGGCTTGGCGACCTTCGTGAACCTGGTAACCACCTCGGGAAAGGTCAAGGCAACGGTCGAAATTCTGGGGCAAGGATTTACGGGAACTACCGGTGTATCGTTCAACGGGACCGCCGCGAGCTTTAAGGTGGTATCCGACACATACTTGACGGCGATGGTTCCCAGCAAGGCGACAACGGGATCAGTTACCGTGACTACGCCGGGCGGCGCACTGGTGAGTAACAAGATCTACCGCGTGACTCCCGCGATAAAGAGCTTCAGTCCAACCAGTGGCACGGTCGGTACGGCTGTCATGATCAACGGCAACAGCCTCACGCAGACCACGAAGGTAACCTTCGGAGGCGTGGTGGCAACCAGTTTCACAGTGAACTCCGACACCCTGGTGACGGCAACGGTTCCTACCGGCGCGAAGACCGGGAAAATCGCGATTACCACCAAGGGAGGAACTGCGACGAGCACGCAAACCTTCACGGTTACGCCGTAACTCTTATTCTTCGTGATCGAGCGTGGCGCCATCGGGACCTACCTGGGCTTCGGAGCGTTTGCCATTAGTCCTGATCTGGGCTTCGTAGGCGACTAGTTTGTCATGCTTGGTGATGGATTCGACTTTCACGATCTTTCCCTTCCCTGCTTTGCTTTGCAGTCCTGCTTTCACGGCGGCAGGAAGCGCGTCGAGGGCGACTTGCTCTTCGACTTCTACGATTGAGCCGGTTGCGTCCATCAGGATGTCTTTGCTGTGTTCGTCGACCGTCATTTCAGCTTCGTAGAAGGTTTGTCCATTTTCTTTTTCTTGCGAGAAGCCTCGGATGGTGCCGGACTGCGCCTGAACGGTTTTCTCGACTGCGGGAGGGAGTGCGGAACGCTCGATCTTTTTTTCCTGGGCGATCGCGCTGAGTGACAGGGCCAGCGCGAGAGCGACGAACGATGGGGTCTTCATGGTGTTCTCCTTAGGGACAGTCTTGTCTGTTAGTCCTTAAGGGAGGCTGAAGGGCCGCGAAGGTGTATGGGTCGCGGAATCCCACCTAACGTCGCAAAAAACGCGACGTTAGATGGGGCACCCTTTTTCTTGCCACTGCCGGCGGAATTCAAGATCTATTTTGGGTACCAGTCGAGCAGGCGAACTTCGATGCCGGTGCCTTCGAGAGCTTTCGTGAATACCGTCATGTCTGAGCCTTTGTAGTGATAGGGGATCACGATCTTCGGATGGAAGGCTTTGACGGCGTCGGCGGCTTCGTCGGGCGGCATGGTGTACGGCAGATTCATGCAGACGAAGGCGACATCGATATTTTTGAGGGCGCGCATTTCGGCGATGCCCTCGGTGTCTCCGGAGATATAGAAGCGCTTGCCGCCGTAGGTGAGGACGTATCCATTGCCGCGTCCTTTGTCGTGATAGAGCTTGCCGGGAGCGGGGCCGCGCTTGAGGTTGTACATGGGAATGGCTTCGATGGTCCAGTCATTCCACTTCTTAGTTTCTCCGTTGGAGATGGGCTTGGCGGTCGTCACTGTGGCGACGACGGCGGGCGGGGCCATGATCTCCGTGTCATGTTTGCTGACAGCGGCGATGGATTTGGGGTCCATGTGGTCGCCGTGGATGTCAGTAATAAGGATGAGGTCGGCGGGAGGGCGTCCCGTGAAATTGCCGGGCGCGGCAGGATCGACGTAAATAGTCTTTCCGGCAGCTTCGATGACCAGGCTCGCGTGGTAGATGGGACGTGATCTTCACTGGCCCGGCGGAAGTGTCGAAGGTCTGCGAGGGACCCGAGGGTTGGGCGTACATGGAAACTGAGATGAGCAGAAACGCCAGGGCGACGAAAATCTTCATGGGCGATCTCCTGGAACGGCCTCTCTAAAATACCGCAAAACGGGTCAAGAAGAACGGCGGCGTTTTAGGACAGCGCAGTTCACGGCGCGGACACGGTAGCTGGCCGGAGTTTAATGAGGTTCACGAGCAGATCACCGCAATGTCGCCGGCCCGGTGCAGTTGGCGCACTTCGACGGAGTGGTCGCGCCGCTCCACCAGCAGATCGATGCTGGCAGATCCAACTTCCAAACCGTTGATCGAAAGTTGAGAGATATCCTGCGGAAGATAAGGATCGGAGAAGCGAACGCAGCGCTCGACGCCATCGACCGTCAATCCCAGGCAAGCCTGCAGCAAAAGAAAAACCGCGGCCGCCGACCACGCCTGCGGCGAGCAAGCCACGGGATAGAGCGTTGGACCCTCGCCGTCGCGGCGATGCAGCCCACAGAACAATTCTGGCAGGCGATGAAGATCGACAAAGGCGCTGGCGTCGGAAAGCGAGGACAGAATGCGCCCGGCGAGTTCCTTGTTTCCGTACTTCGACAGGCCGCTGGCGATGAGCGCATTGTCGTGCGGCCAGACCGAGCCGTTGTGATAAGAGATGGGATTGTAGCGAGCCTCGCTCGATCCGACGGTCCGCACCCCCCAGCCGGAAAAGAGTTCCGGACCGAGCAGTTGCGCGGATACCTGTCGGGCATGATCCGCTTCGGCAATTCCAGTGAACAAACAATGCCCCGCATTGGAGGCTCGCACGCGGCACTGGCGCTTGTGTCCATCAAGCGCGATAGCGTAGCTGTCGATCTCGGGGCACCAGAACGATTCGTCAAAGCGCGCGCGCAAGTTCTTGGCCTGAGCCGACAGTGCTTCTGCGCGGCGATCTTGCCCCAACAAGCGCGCCAGGTCGGCAGCGCCGCGCTTCGCCGCATAAACATACCCTTGCACTTCACATAGAGCGATGGACGGCTCGGCGAGCTTTCCATCGTGATGGAAGATGGAGTCGTGCGAGTCTTTCCATCCCTGCTGCACCAGGCCATTCACCGAACGCCGGTTGTATTCGACAAAGCCGTCGCCGTCGCGGTCGCCATAACGATCGATCCAGTCGAGCGCAGCCTCGATGTGCGACCAGATTGATCGGATGAATTCCAGGTCGGCGGTTCGGCGATAGTAGTCGGCGGCCAGCATCACGAACAGAGGAGTGGCGTCCACGCTGCCGTAGTAGAGCCCGAACGGAACCTCCTTGAGGGCGGCCATTTCCCCTTTGCGAATCTCGTGAACAATTTTTCCCGGCTCGGCGTCGGACTGAGGATCTTCCGAGACCGCCTGGGTTTCAGCGAGATAAGACAAGACGCCTTTCGCAATGGAAGGCGCGAGCCACAAGCATTCCATCGCCGTGATGATGCCGTCGCGCCCGAATACCGTGCTGAACCAGGGAATTCCGGCGTAGGGATAGTTCTTCTCCGGATTCCCGCGAATCATGGTTTGCACATCCGCCGCCGACCGGCTGATCCATTGATTGAACTGATCGTTCGAACTGTGAATCTCGCAATGGTGAGCCTGATGCTCGCGGGAAGCATTCTTGCCCTTCAGAAAAGTGGTTCCCCAGTCGTCCGAGCGATCTTTCTCGATGCAGCAAACCTCCAGGAAGAAGGTTTGCTCTTCCTTCACGGCGAGTACGGCCTTGAAGGCGATTTCTTGCTCGTCGATCTGCGTGGGAGCGGGAGTGCAGCAGATTTTACTTTTGCGAACCCGGCTATCGAGTCCTTTGTAAGCAAGAGTCAATTGGTCGCGAGACACTGACGTCGGCAACCGCTTGCCGCGCTCCCGCCGCGCCGTGCCCCGCACTTCGAAGATGTCGGCGAAATCCGCCCCCACGGTCAGGCGCAGCCAGATCACCAGCGGCGAGAGGCCGTAGTTGGTGACGCGAAATTTTTCGTAGCACGCCCCCTCCCACAAGAACTTGGAGCGGTGCAGATGAAGCGTCCCGCGCGGAATTTTCACGCCCGCATCGGTCATGAGATCGACGTTGGTCAGATCGGAACAGAACAGAAAATTGTCGCGGGTGGTGATGGAACTCAGCAGCAGGGGCTGGGTGTTTTCCAGGCGCAGAGCGAACTTGGAAAGAAAGCGCGTCCCTTCGTAAAACAGACCTTCTTCCCCCATGCCCGAGGGCTCAATGTCTCCGTAGCGATTGAAAACCGCAAACAGGTCTCCGTACTTCAGCACTTGCGGCCGGTCGTCGACCGGCACTTCGGCGGTGGAGATGTAATATTTCTGCGTCGTTACCAGTTCAGACAACTTGCACTCCAGCAGTTTCTGGAAGCAGGCGCGGCCGCAAGCCAACCAGTTGCTCGTACACCGCGACGTAGTCTTCCGCCATACGCCTTGCCGTAAAGCGTTGTTCGAAACGCTCCCGGCATCGCGCCCGATCCAGGGCGCCCACTCTTTCCACTGCGGCGACCGCATCGTTGGTGTCGTGCACGATGAAGCCGTTCACGCCATCTTCAATAATCTCGGGCACCGACCCTCGCGGATACGCAATCACCGGCGTGCCGCAGGCCATCGCCTCCATCATCACGATGCCGAATGGCTCGGGCCACTGAATCGGGAACAGCAGCGCCGCGGCGTTTCCCAGGAATTCGTTCTTTGCAGCGTACCCGATTTCACCAATGTATTCGATAAGTTCGTGATCAAGTTGCGCCTTGATGACTCTGTCGAAATACTCGCGATCGGCGCGATCCACCTTGGCGGCAATCCTCAGCGGCATGCCGACGCGCTTGGCGATGGCGATCGCTTCATCCAATCCTTTTTCCGGAGAAATCCTACCTAGAAATGCGAGATAGTTTCCTTCTCCCGTGCCCGGCAGCAGGCAATCTTCGGGCATTCCGTGATAGACCGTGGCTCGCCAGTTCACGTATGGCAAAGGACGCCGCTGCGCGTCGGAAATCGAGATCAGCGGCATTTCGCGGTAGACGTCGTAAAGCGGCACCAGGTCCGGAAGATCCAACCGCCCGTGGAGCGTGGTCACATTCGCGATGCGCTCGCGCCGGCTCAAAGGAAAATGCAGATAGTCGATGTGGAAGTGAATGATGTCGAACTCATACTTCCGGCGAAACACTTCCTCCAATAACAGCGTGTGATGGGCGAGGGGGTCGATTACATGCGGGCTCAAGCGCAGCGACTCGGGGCACGCAGGAATCAAGCGGGCGCTGGTCATCGAATCTCCGGAGGCGAACAGCGTCACCTCGTGACCTTGCCGTACCAGTTCTTCGGTAAGGTAAGAAACAATTCTCTCGGTACCGCCGTATAACTTGGGCGGAACACACTCGTGAAGAGGCGCTACCTGGGCGATTCTCATTGGAATTTTGTCACCATTCCCACTCTACGTGTGAGTCACGAAATCCTCCATCCCGTTCATGCTGTAGACAGGCGCTATGCAGCCTCGACCGAGCCTTCGACCTGGCGTGCGCTGAACGCGCCGGTGAGCGTCGCCCGCGTCTTGGGCAAACATTCCGGGTAATGCTGCTGCAGGAACTGCAGCAGCTTTTCGCGCACCAGGCAGCGCAAATCCCAGGCGCGGCCTCCATCCGACGCGCTCACCAGGGCGCGAAGCTCCAGCGTTCTATCGTTAGCGTTCGTGACTTGCAAATTCCAAACCTTGCCATCCCACAGCTCGGTCGATTGCAAAATCCGATGCAACTCCTCGCGAACTTCCTCGACAGGAACGGAATAATCCGCATAGAGGAACACCGTTCCCAGCAGGTCGGCGCTTTTGCGCGTCCAGTTCTGGAAGGGTTTTTCGATGAAATAGGAGATCGGCAAGATTAAGCGGCGAAGATCCCAGATGCGCACCACAACAAATGTGGTGGTGATTTCCTCAATCCATCCCCACTCGCCCTCGACAATGACTGCGTCTTCCAGACGGATCGGCTGGGTGAGCGCGATCTGCACTCCGGCGAGCAGGTTCGAGAGCATGGTGCGGGCCGCCAACCCGGCCACCACCGCGGCCACTCCGGCGGACGCGAAAAGACTCTCTCCCACATGGCGGATCGAAGGAAAGGTCATCAGCATGGTTGCGATCGCGAGCACTACGATCAGGATCGCCGCGATCCGCCGCAGCACTTGCACCTGGGTCTGCACACGCCGGGCGGCGAGCGTCGTGCTCGTCGCCGTCGAGTAGCGGTAGGTGAGAACCGCCTCAATCACATTCAGCATGGCGATGAGGAACCAGGCAGCGGCCGCGATCAGGCACAGCCCGATGCCGCGGCGCACGATAGTCTCCAGCCATGCGCTCAGGGGCAGAAACGGCACCACAGTCATTTCAACCAGCAAGAACAGCAAAAGCTTCGCTGGCTTTTCGGAGTACAAGAGCGACTGCGCCAGCAAAGTCTGCTTGCGGGAGTTAAAGCGTTTCGCTACGCGGAATAACAGGGCGTGCAGCAGCAAAGAAAACAGAAATGCGATGACGACTATGCCCACCGACCATAGGGTTAAACGCCAATCCGCTCCCAGAAAATTCATCGACTCGCGCTCCTTGCTGCTGTGTGTGTCTGCTACCTAACAGATGCAATCGTTGCGCATGAGGTGCTGCGCAAGGCGGGAAGGGCTTCTAAGGTGTTCGCTGTAGATGAATTGTTCGCTTGGGATGGCGGCGGTCCCAGGAGCCGACGCCATCCGTGAATTGCAGGCCCACTTAAACTGCTTTCTTTCCGGTCGCGACGTTTTCCGAGCCGTGCGCGGACGCGGGACCGACCGTGCACCATCCACAAGTGGCTACCGCTTCCTTGCGGCGCTCTCGCAGACGAGCCTGGAAGGTATCCCAGCGGCCCCCGATTCCAACCGCGCTGTTACTGATCACCACCGAGTCTGCGCCCGCAGGGACTACGCGATCTTCGTCTGCGCTCGCGGCATCGACGTCCGCCTGCGCCTGCTCGCGGTCGGCCAGGTGAATGCGAGTCGATCGGGCCGCGCTCTCCACCGCAGCTTTGCTGCCCTCAAGCTGCTGCGTAGTCGGGGTGATATTGCGGTCGGTTCCTTCGCGATGCATGATAGGACCGGTGTCCCACTTCGAGCGGTAGCGGTTCTGATACTCGCCCCACTTCCCTTCCGCCTTCAGATCATTCTCATCGTACGCAGGCAATGCCTGCACTCTCTGCTTGGTGAGGTCGGTGGAAAAGTCTCCGTCGTGTTCAGTGGAAGCGCGCAGGCGTTCGGCCGGGACGATAAATTTCTTTGACGTCAGCCATCCGCCCGTATCGATCACGACGTACTCGATGTTCCCGGTGGCATGATCAAAAATCACGTCCTCGATTTTGCCCAGCTTCTCGTCGTCCAAGCCATAGACTTTCGAGCCGCGAATATCTTCCGCGGGATCTGAAACGTCGTAGGCGCCTAAAGTTCCATAGTGCGGCATTGTCATCCTCCAAGAAATCAAGCGGCCTTCGTCTTGGCGACCACTTGTTTTGTTCGTAGTACTCTCGCCCGAGGCTGCAACCCCGGCTGAATGGCTCTGCAACCTGCCACGCCCGGATACTGCGCCTGCAACCTCCGCAATGAACCTCCTAAGATAGTCGGTATATCAGCAGAGGTTGCCATCCGCTCGAGGATGAGCAGGTAACGCACAGAACTTTCGCGGCGGTCATTCCGGGAGACGAGTGCAGGTTGCATTTTGCATTTCAAGAAGGGTTCACGGGAATGTGGAACTCTGGGAAGGATCAGACCGGGGTGACAACGGGACGAATCAGCAATGGCTGCGCAGGCGGATAGCCGCAACCAAGCATGATCACGCTACTTGCGCCGCTGGATTTGCTGGCACTTCGAGCACGTGCATTGGAAATCCGGATTCGCCGGGCAGGCTACGTGACCGCACTTGCTGCAACTGAAGCAGCCATCAACCTGTCCCGCCATCATTTTGAATAGCCCATTTTCGGCGCAATATGGGCAGCGAAGCATCAGATTCAGCATAGGGCGCTCAAGAGCAGGAGCTGGATTCGACTTTTACCTCTTAAGATACGAAAGGCAAACGAAGACGGTTCCGGCGAAAAGACAAGCCAGGATGAGGGCCGAGATCGCCACGAGTGCCGGCACTTTCCCTTTCATATGCTTTTCTTCCGTACTGCACAGGCCAGCAGAGTCCAGGCCAGGCCGTTTTGACAGGAAACGTGACAACGAATTTCCTCATGCGGCGTTTCTATTTCTGCTCATTGGCTTCGGTTGAGCCGCGGTTTCCCAGTCGCAGGCACATACCGGCAGCTTCAGGTTCCACGCCGAGTCGGTTCCACTCAACCAAAAGGTGCATTCGACGTACTGCATGACCGCCCCGCACCGGGCACACATCCGTCGCGACTGCGGCTGCACGGACAGTTTGTCGAGGAAGTCTTTAATCGCCGGGCGAAGGTCCGTTTGATCGATGGTACCTTTCATAGGCACCCCACGGAGCAGTGGGAGACGGATGATAGGCCAGATTCAGCCCGCTGTCTGTCCGCCCAGCGGATTTCATATGACCACAGGCGTACAGAAGCTTGGAATGAACGTGGGATCAGAAGTTTCGGTCGCGTTTATTCAAGCGTCGCGCGAGCCTTTGGCGCGCACAAGCTGCCAGCAATCCCGTGCGATCTCCCAATCTTCCTGGGCGCGAACGATCAAGACGCGCACGGCGGAAGCGGACGCCGAGATGTCTTCATCCGCCGGGGATTGCGCATTGCGGGCCGCATCGAGTTGTATCCCGGCATAACCAAGGTTGGCGCAGGTTGCGGTGCGTACCTCTGAGGAGTTCTCGCCCACTCCGGCGGTGAAGATGAGCGCATCGATCCCCGCCAGAACCGCGATCATGGCTCCAATGCCGGACTGCAAGCGGTGAACATAAATATCGAATGCCAACTGGGCTCGGTCGTGCCCTTTGTGGATCGCTGCCAAAATCTCGCGCATGTCCCCTGAGATCCCGGAAATTCCCAATAGTCCCGAGTGCTGGTTCAACAGAGTGTCCAGTCGTTCTCCGGTGAGGTTGCTTTGACGCATCAGGTAGGTGAGAATCCCGGGATCGACGGAACCCGAGCGCGTCCCCATCATCAGGCCCTCGAGGGGCGTGAAACCCATCGTGGTGTCGACGCTTCTTCCGTGCCGAATGGCCGCCAGAGAACAGCCGTTGCCCAGATGGCAACTGACCAGCTTCAACGATTTCGGATCTCGATGCAGCAATTGCGCCGCTCGCCGCGCACAGTATTTGTGATTGATGCCGTGAAAACCGTATCGCCGAATTCCTCCATTGAACCATTCGTACGGGCCGGGGTAAACCGCCGCCGAAAGCGGCATCTGCTTATGAAAGCCGGTATCGAAGACCGCCACTTGCGTCACCTTGGGCAGCAACTTCTCGATGATCTCCATGCCTTCCAGTTCGGCGCGATTGTGCAGGGGAGCGAAGGCAGACACGGCCGCGATGGCCGACTTCACTTGCGCACTGACCATGACAGGATCTTCGAAATTTGGACCGCCGTGAACCACTCGATGACCCACCACATCGATCTCGGAGGACGATGCCAACACCCTGGTTTTGCCGTTCCATAAAGTATTCAGCAGGTGTTCCGTCGCTTCCGACCGTGACGACACTTTGATCCGTTCTTTGCGGGCGAAACCGTGGCCGCTGACCTCGGCTTCCGCGAACTCACCCTGCCACTCGACCTTGGCTTCCCAAAGACAGGCGGGAGGGTTATCGGGCAAAGTGTCTCCGATTTCGTAAAGGCAGCTCTTCTGGCTGCTGGATCCCGAATTCAAAACCAGGACTTTCATGGATGGGGCCGCAAGAAATTCTCCACGACGCTAGCACATTCCGCAAATGCCCGATCGTCCTCTCCTTATAAGGAGGATGCGATTTACGCCCGGTTCATTTTTGAGGTCTACAATAATGCACATCATCCCAGCCGGGTTGCCCATCTAAGAAGCAGGTGAGGATCATGCCATCGACACACAATCTTGAAATCCAGCCGGCCATCTCCGAAGAAACCCTCTCCGCGGAAGAACTCCGCAAAATGGATGCCTACTGGCGCGCCTGCAACTACCTGTGCGCCGGAATGATTTATCTTCGCGACAATCCCCTGCTTAGACAACCACTTCGCCCCGAACACTTCAAGAATCGCTTGCTCGGTCATTGGGGCTCCGATCCCGGACAAACTTTCGTCTGGGTTCACTTGAATCGCGTCATCAAGAAATACGATCTGGACATGATCTACATTTCCGGCCCCGGCCATGGCGCGCCCGCCATGATTTCCAACTGCTACCTGGAAGGAACCTACTCTGAGGTGTACCCGGAGAAGAGCCAGGATGAAACGGGGATGCTGAACCTGTTTCGTGCGTTCTCGTTCCCCGGCCAGTTGGGAAGCCACTGCACGCCCGAGGTTCCGGGATCGATCCACGAAGGCGGCGAGCTGGGTTACAGCATTTCGCACGCCTTCGGCGCGGCTTTCGACAATCCCGACCTCATTGTGAGCGTCGTGGTCGGAGATGGTGAAGCCGAGACCGGGCCTCTGGCCACTTCCTGGCACTCCAATAAGTTTCTCAACCCGATCCGCGACGGAGCCGTGTTGCCGATCCTTCATTTGAACGGGTACAAGATCGCCAATCCCACGCTGCTTGCCCGTATCACCCCGGCGGAACTGGAGCAACTCTTCCACGGTTATGGATGGACTCCGCACATCGTCGAGGGAGACGACCCTCGCCTGATGCATCAGAAGATGGCCGCCGCCGTTGAAGCCTGCGTGCAGCAGATTCGTTCCATCCAACACCATGCGCGGGCCACTGGCACTCCCGATCGGCCGCGCTGGCCCATGATCATTTTGCGCTCACCGAAAGGATGGACCGGTCCCAAGGAAGTCGACGGACACAAAGTAGAAAACTTCTGGCGCGCTCACCAGGTCCCGGTGACTCGAAGTGAAAACGAATGCCGAACATCTGCGCATCGTCGAACATTGGATGCGAAGCTACAAGCCCGAAGAACTCTTCGATGAGCACGGCACGCTGGTGCCCGAATTGCGCGAGCTTCCGCCTGCCGGAGATCGCCGGATGAGCGCGAACCCTCACGCCAACGGGGGAAAGCTGCGCCAGGCGCTCACTCTTCCCGACTTCCGCGACTATGCGTTCCCGGTCGAAGGACATGGGACGAAACAAATCTCTCCCACCGAGACGCTGGGAAAGTTCCTGCGCGACGTGATGCGCCGCAACATGAGCACCTTCCGCGTGTTCAGCCCAGACGAGAACGCCTCGAATCGGCTGCAGGATTTATATCAGGCAACAAAAAAGACATGGCTGGCTGCCATTAAGCCCGAAGACGCCGATGGAACCGAAATCGCTCCCGATGGACGCGTCATGGAGATGCTCAGCGAACACACGCTCGAAGGCTGGCTCGAAGGATACCTGCTGACCGGGCGCCACGGTCTCTTCAATACCTACGAGGCCTTCGCCCACATCATCGACTCCATGTACAACCAGTACGCGAAGTGGCTGGAGAAATCGAAACTCGAAATCGATTGGCGCGCTCCCATCTCATCGCTCAACATCCTGATCACCTCGCTGGTCTGGCGTCAGGATCACAACGGCTTCACCCATGAAGACCCGGGGTTCCTCGATGTGGTCAGCAACAAGAGCGCGGGAATTACGCGCATTTATCTTCCGCCTGACGCGAACTGCCTGCTGAGCGTGGCGGACCACTGCCTGCGCAGCCGCGACTACGTGAATGTCATCGTCGCTGACAAGCAGCCGCACCTGGTCTATCTCGATATGGACGAGGCCATCATTCACTGCACCAAGGGCATTGGCATCTGGGAGTGGGCCAGCACCGACAACGGAGCCGAACCCGACGTCGTGGTGGCCAGCGCCGGCGACATTTTGACCGAAGAGGCGCTGGCCGCCGTTGCCATCCTGCGGCAGCACTTTCCCGATCTGAAGATCCGCTTCGTCAACGTGGTCGACCTCTACCGTCTGCAACCTGACACCGAGCATCCCCACGGTCTCTCCGATCGCGACTTCGATTCCCTGTTCACCAAAGACAAGCCGGTGATCTTCAATTTCCACGGATACCCATGGCTCATTCACAAGTTCACTTATCGCCGGACCAACCACGACAACATTCATGTGCGGGGATACAAAGAGAAGGGCAACATCAACACGCCGCTGGAACTGGCGATCGTCAACCAGGTGGATCGCTATCGACCTGGCCATCGATGTCATCGATCGTGTCCCGAAATTGCAGGGATCGGGCGCTCACCTGAAGGAATGGCTCAAGGCGCAGATCATCGAAAGCATCGATTACGCCTACGCCGAAGGCATCGACAAACCGGAAATCCGCGACTGGAAATGGCCATCGGGCAAGTGACAGGGCCATTGGCGAATTTCATCAACGTTGGATTGCATCCACTGAAAAGAGAAAGGAGCTGCGAACATGGCCACCGCAACTTACGATCTCAAGCATGCAGTACCCACCCGTCATCTGGGCTCTTGCACACTACTACATGGCTATCGCCTACGACGAATCGGGTGAAAAGGATCATGCGATCAGCTATTTACTCGAAATTCTTGGATTGTTGGAAAGGCGGGGACGCCAATTTGAAACCCATCATTGACGCATCCAAACGCCTCGCAAGATTGCAGAGTTCCCGGATTCAGCGGCAAGGCGTTACACGCTCCGCGTTCGGATTGCCTGCTCGACCCAATATCCAGCCTTCCACGGACTTCACGAGCAAGTCGTCCGGTTCACCAGATGCGCGGTTGTCTAGTAGCACTTCCAGCATGCCAAAAAGTCCAACGCAAGCATCAAATGCGTCGTCTCCGCTGATGAACCCAGATTGAATTTCAGCATTCAAGTTATCGTGCAATACGACCCCCTTCAATTTAGCCCAGTTCAGAAGATCACCCGCAGCCATCTTTCGGCTTAAGATGTCAGACTTAACTACCGATTCCCGGAAGAGCCATCCGTAGCACTCAGCCGGGTAGGTCTCAGCAACCACTAAACTGCCTGGAACCAGCAGCGAATCCAACGCTCCGTCGAAGGGCCATAGCCACAGGGCGTGATCTCGGAGAGCCGGAGCGAGCAAATCTCGCCAGCCAACGATGGCCGCTTTTCCGACTTGATTCCCTCCAAGGGTCCAAAACAAAGAACAGGCTTCTTTGCGTTTGTCCCCGCCTCTCTCGCATGTCCGCAGCAATTCCTCCATCGAAGAAGCTCCGAGAGCTACGAAGAGTTCTTCTCTCTTCCGACCCTTGTATCGGTTGGCGGGAAAGAACGGGCGGTAGACGGAGATTTCGGAGACCTCGCTACAGACCTCGTAGAACTTTTCCCATTCATCCTTCCCGAGTTGTGGCAAAAGATGCCTGAAGCTGCGTATGCCTGCCCTCTGAGCGTAAAAGGCTGGGATGCCGATTGGAAAATCAAAGCCGACGAATGCGCACCCATTTCCCCCAATTTCGCTACGGATGTTTAAGACTAGCAAGCCAAGTTCTCCAACCCTCCTCGGAGCGGAAGCAACGTATTGACCAGCATTGTTTAGAACGGCCTTCGATGCCCACCTTTTGTGTTCATCTTTGCCCCAGTCAGCGTGGTAAACCAGATTGGGTCGTAACATCGTGCCTCCACTTACTACTTTGCCATCCGCCCAGCCCCAATTAAGAGAACAACCGATCCTGTATCTCGCCCAGTTCCACGGGCGCAGAGCATTCTTCGTCGTCGTTGGCGACGTGGTTGATCCGAGTGCTCACGGGATAACAGCGCATCGGCCGGGCGTCGTAAGGCCTCAGCAGATCGGAAGCCGCCTACCTGAATCTGGTAGCGACCGCACATCGGAAGATTATGGCAGATCGGAGAGCGTCACGATTATGGGAGTGTGGTCAGACGGCTTTTCCTGCGCTCTCGGCCCTTTATCGATCTCGCAGCTTTCGAGTCGATTTGCCAGCGCTGGTGATAATAAGAAGTGATCGATTCGTATACCTCGATTGTTTTTGAACGCCTGCCGAAAGTAGTCCCAAAATGTAAAGTGTCCCATTTCGCCCACGTGCAACGACCGGAACGCATCCGTATAGCCAATACCCAACATCGCACGATAGCGTGCTCGCGGCTCCGGCTGAAACAAAGCATCGTGCTCCCATGAAGACGGCTTGTGACAGTCGATGTCCTCAGGAATCACGTTGAAGTCGCCGCCTATTAGCGTCGGCACATCGTCCTGCTTCCATCTAATCATTTGCTGAGTCAGTCGATCCATCCAAGCTAACTTGTACGCAAATTTGTCACTCCCTACCGGATTGCCATTGGGAACATAAATATTGACGACGCGGATGCCCCTGATGATTACCTCCAAGAACCGCGCATGACTGTCGGAATCGTCTCCGACGAGAGCTTTAGCAATCGTCTTCATCGGATGTCGCGACAGAATCGCAACCCCGTTATAGGCCTTCTGCGTTACCGCAACGCTCTCATAGCCAAGCGACTTGAAGGCTTCGAACGGGAACTCCGTCCCCTTCAATTCTTGCAGCAACAACACATCTGGTTCGCGAACTTTCAGCCATGCCGTGACGTGGGTAAGCCGAGAGCGAACCGAATTCAAATTCCAGCTAGCGACTTTAAACATCAATCCACATTCTAGCGTCGGAGTGCAAGGGCGGTTATTGGCTGGGAAGCTTTGCGGTTCACCTAAGCTCAAAGCGAGGGCCTTCAGGATGGTTCGCGACCAATCACTTCCCGTACAGTTCAGCTTGATTTTGCTGAACTAAGCTGAAGATGCTTCCTGATACGCTCAAGAGCGGGGATGGAAGCATGGCGACAGTGGCTGCTCGGCAAGAGAAGACGACCTTTCCGATGTAGTCAAGGCAGATGATCCCAAGCGAGCCCTAAGGTGTTATCTCAAATGCGGTGCCGTAGCCTCCGGTGCCACCTTGAAACGTCACACCGTAAAGGTTTCCATTCCGATCCGCAACCAATCCAGCGTGAGGATTGAATCCGTCAGTCGTCCCTGTAAAGCTATAGACCACGGATTCCATGGCACCCCGGCCCGAAAAAGATAACTTGAATACGAGACCTTCTTGTGGAGTACCTCCCGCGAACGTCGTGCCATATAGATTTCCGGAGTGATCAAAAGTCACTTCAGAGAGCGGTGATGAGCCATCAGAACATTCGAATTGCGCGCAAAAGCTGTAGAGGACGTGCTCAGACCATGTTCCGTTCTGGAGGTGCCTAACTTCGTAAACGGTACCGTTGTTGCCGTTTTTCCCGCCAAACTCGGTCGTGCCATAAAGATTGCCACCGTGCACGACAACGCCGCCGTGAGGAGTGTATCCATCGAAGCCGCCTGCGAATGTATGCAACACCTGCTGCGTCCATCCCGCTCCTGAAGGACTCAACTCGAAAACCACGCCGTCCACTTGGAGAGTTCCGCCATATTCGGTTGTTCCATAGAGATTCCCAGCATTATCAAAAACAACACCGGCCGACGGGCCATTCCCGTCAGAGCAGGAGGGCTGAGAACAGAAATTGTAAAGAACGGCCTCGGTCCATTGCCCATTACCAATCGGCGTCAATTCGAACACGGTTCCGCAACCACCAAAGCAACTCGAACCGGCAGTGCCTCCGAACGCAGTCGTACCGTACAGGTTCCCGGATTTGTCAAAGGTCATTCCAGCCAAAGGCGAAGCACCGTCAAAACCATTGCCGAAGTTGTGAATGATGGTTTCGTTCCATTTACCCATCGCGTTTTTCGTGAGCCGAAAAGCGACACCATATCCGTACATGCCACCGAAGTAAGCAGTGCCATACAGATTTCCTTTCGAATCCAAGACAAGTTTCCCATAAGGTGTGCTGCCATCGGCGCAATTGCTCTGCTGACAAAAGTCATAGAGGATCGTGTGACTCCATGCTCCATTGCTTTGGGTGAGTTCGAAAACAGTGCCAGCCCCTGATGATCCACCTTGAATGGTCGTTCCGTAGAGATTACCCGAGGGGTCGAGAACTAAAGATGCCGCAGGATAGTTCCCGTCAGGTGCGATCCCGAATCCATATAGGGTCTGTTCTTGCGCTATACAGAGGTTGCCTGCGACGAAAAGGATGGAGATCATCGCCGCACAGAAGCCGATTGATTCTAACGCCATTTTGCTGTATCGCATGCACTCCTCTTCGTTGTTCCTGTTGTAAGGCGTCATCATTGAAACTCGTATGCGCCCATATCCACGATCTTGCTTCCATCCCCATTGCCGTCCACAATACGCGGCTTGCCTGCGAAGTCTTTCTTCGGCAGGTCGGGAGCCGAGTTGCTTCCCACGTCGATAGCTGGGGAAGTAGCAGTTAACTGGTACATGTGCTTCGCGGCATTTACGAATTGCGGATCAGATGAGAGATTGCCGTTTTGCCCGATATCGTTCGCGCAGGTACCCTCGATAGCGACCCCTCCGGCCGAATAGCTATCGTTGTTGGTGAAAACGGGAGGAACTTTGTCGTAGGTTCCGTCACAATCCACCGCATTGAGACCCGTATTGCTTACAAAAAGATTGTTGATGATCTGGCTGGCATCGTCGAAGCCTCCGGTAAAAATTGCGGAACCGCCTTGGCTCCCGGTGTTGTCCACGATGGTATTAGAAACAATTATCGACCCCGCGGTGCCGAGCGGAGGCAAGAGGTAAATCCCGCCTCCCATGCCAGCATGGTTTGCATAGATCAGATTCTGCACGATGGTCGGATTTGACTCGTTAACAATGTAGAAACCGCCGCCCGAACCGTTCAGGCCGGAATCGTTGTCCGCAATGATGTTGTTCTGGATTAACGGGCTACCCCCGGCGTTGAGCGAAATGCCTGACCCTGGCGGGAAGGTGTTGTTCACGATACGATTCCCGAGAATCTGCGCGCCAGTACCACCATTAATGCTGATTCCTCCTCCGCCACTCCCTCCACTGCAAATACTAATTTGAGAGTTATGCGAAATGGTGTTCCCCACGATGAGCGGTGCACCGTTTATCAGACTGATGCCACCCCCGCCGCCGCATGCGGTGTTCTGGGTGACGATGTTGTTCCTGATCGCCGGAGAAGAATTGACGATATTTATACCGCCGCCTTGAGAAGAAAGTGGGGCCACGCCATTCTGAATAGTGAAGCCACTCAAGACCGTGCTCTGGCTTTCGCCCGAAATGAACGTCACCACTGTGCCAACTTTGCCCCCGTCAATAATCGTGACCTTCGATCCACCCGAACTTTTCACCGTTATGGCTTTTCCAATGAAGTCGATGTTCTCAATGTAGGTACCCGGAGCGACGAGGACTGTGTCCCCATTCACCGCCGCGTTGATTCCCGCCTGGATCGTCGGCTGATCTGCTGGAACGTTGATGGTTGCCGCAAAAGCGGTGGTGGCGAAAATGCCAAGGACTAGGCTCAGAACGACGAAAGTGTTTCTCACGGCAGACCTCCGTTGGGCGGAGGCATGATACAAGTTTCGATTTCGGTGGACTAGAGGAGAAAGTTAGTACGCCAACAAGCCCGTGTACAGACCGTTGCAGTGGTCTTGCTTATAAAACCGCAGCCTTACATTGACACTCTGTAAAGCTCCAGTGAAGAAGATGGTAGGCTACTTTGATCTTGTTGCCACGTGTCCAGAACTTCGTTTCCGGTGACAAGGAGATTCAATGCAGATCGGAGCGGTTTATGCGGTTTTGTGCAGGAATTAAGGGGCTGGACGCCCGACCTCCAACCCCACAACTTCGATGCCCGAAAGGTCGAAGACCATAACTATGCAGCCTTACTCTGCTGCTTCCTCCACTTCGCCCAACGCGCTCGCTGAGCCGACGCAATACGCTTCCGCGCCGACGCGGACATGACGCGCCGAGGTCCAGCTGTCGCCGTCCTTCCGCCTCCATTGTGGCCCATGCCCCTGAGGGCTTCGACCGCCGAGTTGATCTTGGATAACTGCGCTTCGATTGCGTTCCGTTGTACCTGCAACTGCTGTATTACTCCGCTGAGATTAGCCATTTAAATTGGGCTCCCTTTGAGGTGGAATGCTTAAGACCGCTTACATCGTATCCTGTACCCCGTATATAGGGCTAGCGGTGCCAGCGCGGTGGTGGCTTCAGTTAGCGAAAAAGAAGGGGGCCTCGGCGTCCGAGGATACAACGGACAAAACACTTGGAGGTGACTGCCACCAGCAGACTGACTGCCCGAAGGTGACCTTGTGGGGGCGGAGGTTGACTGGGACTAGAGCGTAACCTCGTTCGGAAGGTTGTCGGCTTCCATACCCATCGGACTGTCGCAACCAGGACTCACCTTAGAGTCGCTGCGTTGAGGTCTACAGGTAGAGAGCCGTGACGGGCCAGTACTAGGAAATAGGAATGGTTTTTTCGGGCGAGCATCTGGAGACGACCGAGACATGGTTGCATCTCCTCAAGAATCCCAAGGCGGTGGCTGGGGCGGGAGCGTAGCAGAGAGTTGACAATCCTGAGACTTCAGATACTTCCCACCTAACTTCCCTCCCCGCTTGATGACGATACCGCCATTCGCTGCGCGTCTTGTACAAGACTCTGCCTACCCCCACTTCATTCCGGCTACGTTGGTTGCGCCATAAACAGGGAGTGGAACAGGGTCTGACCATGGTCCAATCTGGTGTGCCAGAATCCTTGTTTCCGCTGCCTGTGGCGGTGCTGAAAACACGCCGCTTACTGCCACTAAATTTCTGGTCCGATCCTGTGCCGGAATCTACAGTTCTTGGACAAGAATCAGACTGCCTTGCAACCTGCTGTTTACCGGAAGCGGGCCACCGGCCTCTGCCCTATCACGCAGGAGGCCGCGGGTTCGAGTCCCGCCGCTCCCGCCATTTTGATTTCGATCGCGATTCCATCGTAGGCGTCGCAGCCCATCTTGCGAGGGCCCGTGTCTGTTTTCACCACGGCTGGACTGTGTCTCTAAAGCAAATCGGCAATTAACGGAAGAGAGAGAAGATCGTCCCGAACCATGCACCCAAAACTACAAGAATCAGCCCCGGAATGATCTGTAAGGCAAAGCGTCTGCCACCACTGCTGATGGCAACAACCATCTTGGTTACAGTATTCGTGGTCAGCCCGGCAAGGATTGGAAGCGCGCTCTGCTGAGCACTCAGCTTGCCGGACGCAACCAACGACGCCACCGATACCGCGGCGGAATGCGTATCGGCGAAGCCAGCGGCCGCAGCCGCCGCAATCACCCCGGCTCTGCCGAACTTCGCGTCGAGCGCAGCCGCTGCCAACTGCACCAGAGCGATCGTACCTGCAAATATCAATGTCGTCTTCAGACTGAAAACTCTCCCGGCCTGTATTGAATCGGGCACTCCTTGTTGGAGATTCCTGAACGTGAATAACGCGCCGTAGATGATCGCCGCAAATCCGGCTGCAACAAGGGAGATCTTCAGCACTGAAAATGCAGGCCGGCTGGTAGCTGCCAACACCACAGCCAGCTGAATTACCGTGGCTACCGTGGAAAGCACGGCTCCAGCGACGGCAGGACGCGAAACCAGCGGATCCTTTCGTGCACGTGCTCCCATCGAGGCGATGGTGGCCACACTCGATACAAAGCCAGAGGCCAACCCCGCCAAGGGGAGGCCGAAGCGAGGTCCGAGCAGACGCACGGCGATATGGCCCCCGGCACTGATCGACATGATCAAAATCACGATCTTCCAGATTGTCCGAGGATTAATGGCGCCGAACGGACCAACGTATCGATCAGGAACCAACGGAAGGACCACCAGCGCGGCAGCCGCGAAGATAAGAGCATCCGTCAGTTCCTCCTCGCTGAGGACATCACGTATGAAATGGTGAATTCGGGTTCGAGCCATGAGCGCGATCGCTACCGTCACCGCCAGGGCCGAAGCGGTCACTGGCTCTTTCAGGGCAAATCCTCCGAGCAGTACGGTCAGCAACAGAGCAGTTTCGGTGGTCAGGCCAGGATCCTGCTCTTCGGTGCGCATGTATCCGATTGCACACAAGCCAGCGACTCCAAGAAAGGTTATCGCTAGCAGTGGCACGCCACCCAGCGCCCAACTCACTCCGCCGGACAGAGAAGCGATCATGAACGTTCGGATACCGGCCGGGGAGCGCGACGGCCCTTCTCCTTTTCGTCGCTCCCGCTCCGCACCGATGAGCAAGCCGATTCCGAGAGCGGCGGCAAACCGGAAGGCAAGGTCATAGATCCCGGGCAAGGACTGAATGTTCATCGCTAAACACTTTCAGCTAGGCAGGCCAGCCATGCTAGAAACAATGCTCACGGCTCTTCGCTAGGTGGCATCCACTGGTCGCCCTATCGCATATTTCGCGACTTTGTAGCCTATGTCGCTGCGCGAGACTCCCAGCATCCGGGCTGCTTCGGCCTGCACGCCATTGGCCTGTTCCAATGCCCGCTCAATAAGACCTTTTTCAAAAGCGGTGAGCAGTTCGCGGAGATCGACGCTAGCTGGCAAGGTTCGAAGCCAATCGCGCATCTCCATTTTCTCAGGTCTAGATGCTGTGTAGCTTTTCTCGTCTATGGGAAGTTCATTGGCGGCAATTTCCTCACGGTGCCCCAAGATGTGCGCCCGCTCCAAGAGGTTCCGCAACTCCCGTATGTTTCCGGGAAATGTGTAGTTCGCGATCTTCTGTAGAGCATCGGGACTCATGCGCTTGGGCGGGACTTTCAAGTCCTTCGCAATCTGGGCTGACAAGATCTCGCAGAGGCCGGGAATATCCTCCTTGCGTTCGCGGAGCGGGGGAATGCGAATAGGGACAACCGCCAGTCGATAGTAGAGATCCTGCCGGAAGAGTCCCTCCTGAACTCGTTCTTCAAGATTTCGGTGGGTTGCAACGAGGACCCGCACGTCAACCTTGCGGGCCTGCGTGGATCCCACGCGCAATAATTCGCCATCTACCAGGACGCGAAGCAATTTGGCCTGAGCGGCTGGGGACATCTCGCCAGCTTCATCCAGAAAAAGGGTTCCGCCATGGGCCGCCTCAAACAGACCCTGCCGGGCTCGATCTGCACCTGTAAAGGCTCCTCGTTCGTGTCCGAAGAGTTCGCTCTCCAGGAGAGTTTCAGTGAAAGCCGCACAGTTGACTGCAATCAAAGGTTTCTGGGCCCTGCGGCTGTTCCGATGAATTGCCCTGGCTACCAGCTCCTTGCCCGTTCCAGTTTCGCCCACAATCAAAACAGTTGCGTCCGTGGGGGCAACGTGGGCAATCTGGTCGCGGACTTCTCTGATTTCGGCGCTGTCTCCGTAAATAGTATCGGCCCCGAGGAGGTTGCCGACCGTGGACTTGAGGAGTTGATTTTCGCGAACGAGATTCGCGCGCTCACAGGCGCGCCGCACCGTCGCCCTGACGACCTCCGGATTGAAAGGTTTCGTAATGAAATCAAAGGCTCCCTTCCGCATGCTCTCGACAGCAAGCTCGATCGTCGGAACCGCGGTAAGGAAGATTACTGGCAACGACGGATCGTTCTCTTGAGCGACCGATAGAACTCTCAGTCCATCTCCATCCGGCATTTTCTGGTCTGTGATGACCGCGTCGTATTCTCGTTCCACCAAAAAAGGCACAGCGGCTATAACGCCGTCCGCCTCGTCGACCGAATGGCCGTCGAGGTGAAGCTCCGAGCTTAGGACACGGCGCAAGTTAGGCTCGTCATCCACAATCAATAATCTACCCATTGCTGATTGCTCCAGAGCCGACTGGCTCTCCATCAGAAACCGTCATCGCGAAACACACGTGCCCGGGTTCGTTCCGGGCCACGACCAGGTCACCGCCTTGAACTCTCGCAATGTTTCTCGAAATCGCGAGTCCGAGACCTGTTCCGTGCGGCTTGGTCGTGTAGAAAGGTTCAAAGATTCTCGACAGCACTTCTTCCGAAATCGGCTCACCCGAATTTTCGACCTGGAGTTCCACACTTTGGGCCGATGGACGACTACTGCGAACCGCAACCTGTCCCCCTGCGGGCGTGGCATCGATCGCGTTGAGCAGCAGGTTCAGCAGTGCTCGCTGCAGTTGGTCACGATCAACATTCGCCTGCAACCCGTCTTCACCTTCGACTGCTATCCTGATCCCTCGCTTCGAAGCATGCACATTGGCAATCTCTGCGACATAGCCCAACACTTCCGCCATTGGGGCCAGAGTTCGCTTCGGCTGACTCGGACGTGCATAAGAAAGGAAGTCACTGGTCAGTTTTTCCAGCCGAGCGGCCTCGCTGCGCGCGATAGCGTGCATCTCTCGCCGTTGTTGCTCCCCGACCTCAGGACGGTCGGCGGTGACCAGTGAACTCGCAATGATGGAAACTGGATTCCGAATTTCGTGTGCCACTGCACTCGAGAGACGGCCCACAACAGCGAGTTTCTCTTCGACCACTAGTCGCTCACGCGTGCGCTCGAGTTCTCGCAGATTATCGGCCAGCTTTCTTTGATCACTTCGAAGCTGGTTGACAAGCAGCCAAACCAACGGTCCCACGATTGCGTAGACAACGGAAATGACACCTGCTTCGAAGTACTCGCTGACATGGACTGGCGGATGAAACGCCGCAAAATGCGAGACCCAGAAGAAGGTCACTGAATCCGCAACTGCAATCACACCGATGCAAGCGGGAAGACTGAAGCGGTAAGCTGCCTGCAAGACAGGCAAGGCGAGGAGAACAAAGTATGGACTGTCTTCCCGGTTGGTGAGAAATGTTAGAAGAAGGCTTAACCCGATGTTCAGAGAGATCGACGCCCAGGCGACGACGTCCTCTGCGGTTTTGCTCAGCGGCCGCGAGCGCCCCCAGAGCCAAAGCAATTCCAGCATCTTGAACAGAAAGGCGGCCCCCAGGGTGACCAGCAAGACGGGCGAGGGTTCGCCTAGTAGAGAAGAAAAGAGGGAGTGCAGAAGCAGGAGTGCAGCCAGAACAAAGAGGTTCAGAGTTGCAAAAACCATCTCCTGCTGGCGGAACGATTCATTGAAGCGGGCCAACAGGGCGACGGTTCGCGACTCTGGTCTGTGTTGTAACACTTTCGATTAGAGTACTCCCTGATGGTCTAGTCAAGAGAACAAGACTCTGGCCCCAAAAGATGGCGGCCAAGTATGCAAGTCTGGCCGCCTCGGGATTCGGATTGCTTCTGAGCCAGCCTTCATTTGGCTTAGTCCTTATCTTGTGTCTCCGCCGGAAGCGTAGCGGTGGCTTCTGTGGGAGCCGAAGTCACCATTGCCCGGACGCCGAATTCATGCACGAGCCTGCCTCCGTTGTGGGCGGTATTGACCAGCAGCAAGGCCCCCGCGCTGTACAGAACCAGGAAGGCCAGCGGCAGAATCGTTGTTGTCAGACGAGTGTCTGCCCTTTTCAGCGACCACGGCACCGCCAACAGCGCAAGGAATATCACTGACAGCACACTGAAAACGGCTTGCGTGCGCTCGGCGAGGGATTCGTGCGTTTCGAGGACTCGTGCCATCCCAGGGGTCCGTTCGGCAAGTTTGCCCGCGGCTTCCCCGGTCTCGACCGCCACGAAGATTGCCGCTGTTCCAACCAACAGCAAGACCAACGCGGCAACCAGGTAAGAACGGCCCTTCGCGGGCGTCAGCACAGCACCAATGACGATGAAGATCGGAGCAATTAGCAAAAGGGCAATCGGAAAATGAATGATCAATGGGTGCAAGGCATCCCAACTCGGAATCGGCGGAAATTGAAGCATATGAACTCCTTAATCCGAAGAATCGGGACGCCCTCTTGACGGCCCGGTTGCTAGCTGACTTTCTCGTACCTGTCTTTGTGACTGAAACACGACGGACACTTGGAGAAATCCAGTTGCGGCGTCGTGTAACCACAAACCACACACACGTAGTAGTCCTTCGCTTTGGATCCTTTCAGTTTGGGGAGATTGTTCAAGGCTTCGGAATACAGCTTCGCGTGTTCACCTTCCGCTGTTTTTGCGTAGTTAAGAGACTGGACCGCATCTCTGTTCCCGTCGGCGCGAGCCTGCTTGAGGAATTCCGGATACATGGTGTCGCGCTCGTAGGACTCTCCCTTAATCGCCGCCTCAAGGTTTTCCTTGGTCGACTTGACCACCGGAGTCTCGATCTTTGCCTCGGGCGTACCGCCCATCTTCTTGATCACAGCGGCGTGGTTAGCGGCGTGAACTTCCTCAGCCTTGGCTGCAGCGCGGAACAGGCTTGCAACTTCGCCATATCCTTCCTGGTCGGCTTTTTCTGCGAACGCGAGGTAGCGCGAATGGGCATTGCTTTCGCCGTTGAATCCGGCCTGCAAGTTGTCGAGTGTTGTTGTAGCGGCGGTCGCCCCGCCTGGCAGGGCAATCAAGACGAGCGTCAGAGCGAGCACACTATAAATGAACTTCTCCATACTCAGTATTCTCCGTTTCAATTTCAACTTTCGCGACCTTTATGCAGATCGCTCGCCTTAGAGAAGGGCACGGCATGGGCCAAGCATCGACTTGCGCTAAGTTGCACGGAACAAACAGCGAAAACCACGCACGATTTCAGCCGCAGTCCGCCCGCATGTCAGAAGAATCGGACAGAGGGCGTCCGAAGCGTCAGACATAACAGCGCGTCGGGTGTCCGTTCGGTCATTCATTCATCGTGACGCCCAAGTTGGCGAACCACAGCTTCAGACTGAGAAGGCTCCTATCGAGTTTGTTGTCTGTCAGTTGGCGACTCCTGTCCGAGATCGGGATTCCGCGAGTAAAGACTTGTAATTGCTCCCTACATCGATCCTTCTCGGCCCTCAACCTGCACCCAATAGTGTTGACGGCCAAGTTGCGAAAAGCACTCGTGCGAGACCGGCGGGCCTATTTCCGCATCTTCGTGCCTGGGATGCCATTCCGCTTGATGGCACGGTAGGCGGGACGCATCCCAGGGTCTGAGTACGTTTTCGAGGACATCAAATATGAAGCTTCTTCGACGCCACTGGTTGATCGGAATTCTGGTAGTGCTGGCAGTTGCTGCCATAGCCGCATTTCAATTGAAGGGGAACGACAATCCGCAATATTTCACGGCCAAGGTCGACCGCGGTGACATTCGCCAGGTGGTCGAGGCCACCGGCACCATCAATGCCGTAACCACCGTCCAGGTCGGCTCTCAGGTCTCGGGGACCGTTTCTCGTCTGTACGCAGATTTCAATTCCCGTGTAAAGAGAGGACAGGTGATCGCGCAGATTGATCCCTCACTCTTCGAAGGATCGTTGCTGCAGGCCAAAGCCGATCTGGCCAATGCGCGGGCCAGCGTTGCCACTGCCAAAGCAAATCTCCAGAAGGCAATGGCTTTGCAGATTCAGACCGCCGCCGACTACGAACGCGCCAAAGCCTTGACTGCACAGCGGCGTCATGAGCACGCAGCAACTCGACTTGGCCAAGTCCAACTACGATTCCGCGGTGGCAGGTTCATCCGCGGCTGATGCGCTTGTGAAGCAAGCCGAAGCCCAAGTGCAGCAGCGGGAAGCCGCTGTCAGGGTAGCCCAGACGAACCTGGACTACACCACCATCCGTGCTCCCATCGATGGCACCGTTATTGCGCGGAACGTGGACGTAGGCCAGACGGTTGCAGCCTCCTTACAAGCACCAACGCTCTTCACGATTGCTCAAGACCTGACCAAGATGCAGGTTTATGCCAGCACCGATGAATCCGATGTAGGCTCGATCCGGCCAAACCAGCTTGTCACCTTCAAGGTCGACGCATATCCCAAAGAGAGCTTCAGTGGGCGGGTCTCTCAGGTACGGATGAATGCCACGACTGTTCAGAACGTCGTCACCTACAACACGATCATCGATTTCGATAATCCTGAAATGAAGCTGTTTCCTGGCATGACGGCCTACATCACGATTCCGGTGGCTTCGGCAATGACGTACTCCGAGTTCCGAATAGCGCTCTTACGCTACAAACCCGACCTGAAAGCTGAGGAAATACGCGCTCTATACAAGAAGTTTGGGATCGAGAATGCAGGCGAGCCGCAGCCCGCGGCTAATCACGCGGCGGTCAACGAAGAACAAGGAGCCGGGGGGAACGTTGAAGCAAGTTAACCACCGCCCCGCCGGAGAGCAGATTGACACGATCGGGCTCGCACCAACGTCTGCCCCGCCTCTTGATGTGGCTGTCCTCTGGAAGCTGCGTCCGGACAAGACTGTGGAACCGGTAAGAATCCGATCCGGCATAACCGACCACACGGTGACCGAGGTGGCCGAGCTATTCAACGGATCGCTGAAAAACAACGACGAACTGGTCACAGGTGCCGTTCTCACCGGACCGAAAATGGGGCCGGGCGCGACGGCCGCAAATCGGCACTAGGAACAAAAATGCAGAGGAACTTATGGTCACGATGAGCCGATGCGGCGATCGACATCGCGATCCCGCAACCGAGGGAAGCGACGATCCGCGTTCTGGATCTCCACAAGTATTACGATTTGGGCGAAACGCGCGTTCATGCCTTACGCGGGATCACAATGGACATTTCCAGTGGCGAATTCGTGGCCATCATGGGAGCAAGTGGAAGTGGCAAATCGACGTTCATGAACATTCTGGGCTGCCTCGACAAGCCCAGTTCTGGAAGATATTTCCTTGACGGGATCGACGTATCAAGCCTTACCAAGGACGAGTTGGCAGCGATACGGAATCGAAAAATCGGCTTCGTGTTTCAGGGATTCAACCTGCTCTCTCGGACCACGGCGCTGGAGAACGTGGAGTTGCCGACTCTGTACGCGCAGGTGAGCAAGACCGAGGGTGGGAATCGGGCGCGAGAGGCGCTCGATCTTGTCGGACTCGGAGATCGCTCGACACATTTTCCGTCACAACTGTCTGGTGGACAACAACAGCGAGTCGCAATTGCGCGCGCCCTGGTAAACAAACCCTCGATTCTGCTGGCGGATGAGCCGACCGGCAATCTCGACAGCCGCACGTCAGTGGAAATCATGGAGATCCTTGAGAGGCTGAACGACCGTGGACTGACCATCGTTTTGGTTACCCACGAGCACGATATCTCGCAGTTTGCCAGGCGCACCATCCAGTTTCGCGACGGGAGAGTTCGTCGAGATGAGCTCGTGGTAAATCGCCAGACCGCGTCCCAAGTGCTCGAGAATCTTCCGGTGGAGGAGGATTAGTGGTTCCACGCTGTGTCAGGAAGAGGAATTAAGTATGGATTTAATCGCCGTAGCGCGAATTGCAGTGCGAGCTCTGGCTCGCAACAAAATGCGCTCCAGCCTCACCATGTTGGGCATCATCATCGGCGTGGGTGCCGTCATCGCGATGGTAGGGGTGGGGCAAGGGGCACAGCAGCAGGTGCAGCAGCAAATCGCTGCCATGGGTTCGAACATTCTTTTTGTGGGCTCGGGCACGGTCACGCGGGGTGGAACCCATATGGGTTGGGGCGCCACCAAGACACTGGTTTACGCAGATATGCTTGCGATCCTAAGAGAATGTCCGGCCGTCAAAGCCGCTGCACCTGGCAGCAATACCAGCACACAGGTTGTTTTTGGTAACGACAACTGGGCGACTCGAATCAACGGCACCGAGCCGCAGTACTTTGACATCAGAAACTGGCCATTTCAGGAGGGGACCGCATTCACGCAGGAAGACGTGGAAATGGCAGAAAATGTAGCGGTCATCGGCGAAAGCGTGCGCAAGAACCTATTCGCAGCAACTGATCCGCTCGGACAAACCATTCGGATCAAGAGCCTCCCTTTCAAGATCGTGGGCGTGCTGGCTCAAAAGGGGACTTCAGCCGCGATGGGCGATGATCAAGATGATGTGGTGCTTGTTCCGATCACAACCCTGCAGAAAAAAATAACCGGGCAGGATTGGCTGCGTTGGATCATGGTCTCCGCCACTTCGCGTCAGGCAAGCTTTGCCGCGCAGGAACAGATCACATCCCTGCTGCGGGATCGTCACCGCATTCGTGCCGGGCAGGATGATGACTTCATGGTACGGAACATGGCCGACATGGCTGACCTCGCAGACCAGGCCGGTAGTGTCATGACCATGCTCCTGGCCTCGATTGCCAGCGTTTCATTGATCGTCGGGGGTATCGGCATCATGAACATTATGCTGGTGTCGGTCACCGAGCGTACTCGCGAGATTGGAATTCGCATGGCGATTGGCGCCACTGAGCGCAATGTGCAAAGCCAATTTCTGACCGAGGCGGTTGTGCTCAGTCTCATCGGCGGCGCGATCGGAATCGTCTTTGGTATGGGCGCCTCCTATCTCATCACCAATACTTTGGGCTGGGTGGTGTTGATTTCTCCGCTCGCGATCGTAACGGCGGTGGTGTTCTCGATGGCGGTGGGGATTTTCTTCGGCTTCTACCCCGCGCGGAAAGCGGCGCGCCTGAATCCGATCGAAGCATTGCGCTACGAGTAGGCGCTTGCCCCTGAAAGCACCGGGCCCCGTCATGGTTCCGCGGAGAGCAAGCCGGGACTGAAACGGAATCCAGCAGGAGGGCAAGGTGAAACGTGAGCACTTCATTCAACTAGTGGAAGAAGTGTTGGATTCACTCCCAATGGAATTCCGAGAACGGATGCACAACCTCGCTGTACTCGTTGAGGACCGTCCAAAACCCCGCAGAAAACCGCGTGGGCCTGCAGGCAAGATCGGCCCCCGGCCCCGCAGTCTGGTTCTGGGGATTTTCCAGGGTGTGCCTGCGACCCAGAAGAGCGTGTTCGACCTTAGCACGGGACCGAACCGCATCGTCCTCTACCAGAAAAATATCGAGGCTGTCTGCCGGAACGAAGCAGAAATCCGTCATGAGGTCCGGCAGACCGTGCTCCATGAACTAGGGCACTACTTCGGAATGAACGAATGTCAACTTAAGGACGTTTAGCTCAACCTAGATCACCAGCCAGAACTCTCAACGGGATGACTTCTGGTGGAGAACTCACTTGTCGGCTCCGATCGCGTAGAGGACTCCTAAGAAATGCGAAGCAGCGTCCATTTGGCGGCGTTCAGTCGTTTCTGTCGCTCCCCCGTACCACAATTCCCGGGCGCGGAGACCGATTGCAGCTTGAGCTTGGGCGACGCGTGTCTTGACTTGCTTGCGGTCGGGCTCCAAAACGGCTTCTCTGTAAAGAACCAGCCAATTCTGATTTCCGTCTGAATTCGTCATTGGCGATCTTCCTTAAAGATGAGTGTGAATTGCTCTTCTCGTGGCCCGTGAGTTTCATGGCCGGTAGCGTCCTCGAAACCTCAAACACAAGGAGAACTCTGACTGGGGCATGGCACGTGCCAAGCCTTGGCAGCCACAAATTGCACAAAACAAATAGCAAGGACACAACCGTCTTGCCTGAAGGCCCTCACGCGTCAAAGGAATCGGACCGGGAATGTCCGAAGTGTCGGACATCACGACACTTCAGGTCCCCAACTATGCCAAGTGGATGAGGGAGAGACAGACCCCGAACGGGTCTGTCGCCTTTGTTGTGTGTCGTTTGGCATTTCCCTTCGTCGAGTGAAATCGCCGGCGAGTAAAGATCGTAACCGTCCTCTTCTTCGGCGCGCTCGGCAGTCAACATGCATGGATCTCGGTGAGGGCGCCCAGATGCGAGAAGCACTGCAAATCTCCAAAGGAAACCGGCCTCATAGAGTCGGGCATCTCCGCCCTTGACGCGCGAGATCGGGGGAGTTGGACGATGGAAGACAGCAGCAGAATACTCGCAGGCGCCCTGGTCCCCTGCTTGAGTTCTTGCGCGTCCTGACGGATGAAGAGTCGAGCAGTTTGATTCAAATGCGACGCGAAAGAGATCTATCGAGGAAGGGACGACAGAGCCAATAGAGCCCCTGGCAGCTAGAACTGAGGTGCGCGATCAGCCTTGCGAGGCATCTCGACCTGTGGTCGCGCGTCAGGTTGAAAGGAGGTAGTTATGCATCAGCTTCCGATGATACCCGGCTGGGATGGCATTCATCCTCTGTTAATTCATTTTCCACTGACCTTGTTCTTCTTGGCACCCGTGTTTGTCCTGTTCGCCGCCTTCACCAAAGCCACAATCCGGCGCACGTTTCTCATTTCGGCGCTGACTGTAATGCTTCTCGGAATCACGTCAAACTACGCCGCGTTTGAGACCGGGCAGACCGCCGCTGCCTCCGTGACTGAAGCCGGAGAAGTAAGAACAGTTATGGAGCGACACCAAGAACTAGCGAGTCTCGCGCGCAGTAGCCTTACTGCGGCAACTATACTTTTCGGCCTCACCTTGCTGATGTGTACGTTTTTCCATTTGCATCTGCATGAACTGACAGGCGTACTACCGTTGGGAGCGGTTGTATTTTACGCACTCGGACTCGTCTGGCTGATCAACACTGCGTACCACGGAGAAAGACTTGTCCACGAATTTGGTGTGGGCAGTATTGTGAATCCCTGATTATCGTTCCGAAGTCTCGGACCGGACCTCCCGTCCAAAGATTTTAGGCCGACGGACGAGAATGCGTGTTTGGGAGATTGTGTGCAAACAAAAGCTAAGAAAATAGTTCTACTGTTCCTCGGTTGGGCCTTCATTCTGCTTGGCATAATTGGGCTGTTTCTACCCATCCTGCAGGGAGTGCTCTTTTTGCTGATAGGTCTTCTAATCCTTTCTTCAGAATATGTCTGGGCCCATCGATTGCTGTTAAAGATCCGGAACCGCTTTCCAGCTGTAGCAACGCGATGGGACAATGCGCGCGTCACAGCTCATAAATGGAGTGCTAGGGTCTCCCGCAGTACTGGACAACCAGTTAAGTAAGCGACTGAGCAGATGGCTTTGCAGTGCTTTCATCTACCACCTTCGCAGCGGATGCATTCGCAGCACACGGGAGCCGACTCTCCGCATTTGTTCACGTCAGGACGAAATAGCTGCTAGCGTTAGAACGTTAATCTATGCTTCCTGATATCGACCCCAGTAGCGTTGGTGGCCTCTCCGATCAGGAGGCTGCCATTCGCCTACGCGCGGAAGGACCGAATGAGCTTCCTTCCGCGAAACCCCGTGGCTTCCTTGCCCTTGTCTGGGAAGTGGTGCGGGAACCTATGCTGCTGCTCCTGGTGGGAGCGGGCGCAATTTATCTCGTCCTCGGTGAGCTAAGGGACTCCGTCGTCTTGCTGGTCTCCATCTTTGTGGTCCTCGGGATCAGTCTGTACCAGCAACGTAAAACGGAACGCGCGCTAGAAGCTCTGCGGGATCTCTCCAGTCCCCGAGCCCTTGTTATTCGTAACGGTAAAGAAAAACGTATCGCAGGACGCGAAGTGGTCCGCGGCGACATGGTTGTGCTTCAAGAGGGAGACCGCGTCCCCGCCGATGCGCTGGTACTTTCGGCTGTCAGCCTATCGATCGACGAATCCCTCCTGACCGGCGAGTCAGTCCCGGTGCGCAAATCTCCGGGAACTGCGAGCATGACGATCAGCCGTCCCGGCGGTGACGACACCACCTCTGTTTTTTCGGGAACAATGGTCGTCCAAGGACATGGCGTTGCCGAAGTGATGGCCACCGGCATCCGGACCGAACTCGGAAAGATCGGCAAAGCCCTGGTGACCCTCCAACCTGAACAGAGCAAACTGAAACAAGAAATCAGCCGCGTCGTCAAAATCATGGCGAGTGTCGGAATTTCTGTTTGCGCACTGGTGGCCGTGGTGTATGGCCTTACGCGCGGGAACTGGCTGAGCGGGCTCCTGGTGGGAATTACCATGGCGATGTCACTCCTGCCCGAGGAGTTCCCCGTGGTGCTGACGGTATTTCTGGCACTGGGAGCTTGGCGAATTTCGCGCAAGAACGTTCTCACCCGCGCACCCACCGCGATTGAAGCACTCGGGTCGGCCACCGTGCTCTGCGTGGACAAGACCGGCACTCTCACCCAGAACCAGATGGCGGTCCACAGGCTGTTTGCGAGCGGTCAATCGTATGCTGTGGATGACACGACGCCTAATGAGCTCCCCGATCTCTTTCACGAACTGGTGGAATTCGGAATCCTGGCCAGCCAGCGCAAGCCTTTCGATCCGATGGATATTGCCTTCAAGCAACTGGGAGAGCGCTGCCTTGTCGACACCGAACACCTGCACCGTGACTGGGAACTGCTCCGCGAATACCCGTTGTCGCCAAGGCTGTTGGCAGTGTCACGGGTCTGGCGGACACCGGGCAACTCCGCTAACGTTGTTGCCGCTAAAGGTGCGCCTGCGGCAATCGCGGAGCTTTGCCACTTGTCCAACGCAGAACTGGAACTGGTCCGGGACCACGCGGAGGCTATGGCAAACGAGGGTTTACGCATTCTGGCAGTTGCTCGAGCTGAGTTTCGTGGTGATGTACTGCCAGAGGATCCCCATGCATACCAGTTTCGTCTTCTGGGTCTGGTTGGGCTAGCGGATCCCCTCCGGGCGGAAGTGCCGGCAGCGATCCAAGAATGCCACACCGCTGGTATACGGGTCGTGATGATCACCGGTGACTTCGCCGGAACCGCACGAAGCATCGCCCGGCAGGCCGGGTTGAATGAGGGCGAGCGGGTGCTGACCGGCCCCGAGTTGGAGAAGTCGAGCGATACCGAACTGGAATCCATTGTAAAAACGGTGAACGTCTTTGCCCGCGTAGTACCGGAACAGAAGCTCCGCCTCGTGGAAGCGCTGAAAAGTAATGGTGAGATCGTGGCGATGACCGGCGACGGCGTCAATGACGCCCCCGCTCTGAAGTCAGCCCACATCGGCATCGCTATGGGGGGACGGGGAACAGACGTGGCCCGCGAAGCGGCTCAGCTTGTCTTGCTGGATGACGCCTTTTCCTCCATCGTTGCCGCCATTCGTCTCGGCCGCAGGATCTTCGACAACCTTAAGAAGGCCATGTCTTACGTATTGGCGATCCATGTGCCGATTGCTGGGCTGGCGCTCATTCCCGTTCTTTTGAAATGGCCTCTGGTGCTGCTCCCAGTACACGTCGTATTCCTCGAGCTAATCATCGATCCTGCGTGCTCAATCGCATTTGAAGCCGAACCGGAGGAGGCGAACGTTATGAATCGTCCGCCTCGCGATCCGAAGCAACCATTGTTCGATCGTCGCACTCTGCTTTTGAGCTTGCTACAGGGTGCCAGTGTCCTGGTCATTGCATTAGCGGTCTTCGCCATCGCGCACTTGCGAGGTGAGCCCGAGACCAACACGCGTGCCCTGACTTTTACCACCTTTGTTATTGCGAACCTCGCCTTAATCCTCGCGAATCGCTCGTGGACACGGCTTATCGTGGCAACTCTGCGTTCTCCTAACCCGGCTCTTTGGTGGGTAATTGGTGGAGCTCTAGCAGTGCTGGCCTTCGTGCTATACGTGCCCTTCGCTCGCGATCTGTTCCGCTTCTCCAGGCTTCACAAGATGGATCTCGTCATCTGTTCTATCGCTGGGGTGTTCAGCATACTGTGGTTTGAAGCGCTAAAGATATTCGGCCGCACTCGTGTCGCCCATAGCGCTTGAGAGTTCTCGGACGCAGACTGTTCGGAAGGTTTCCCGCCCCCGGAGCATTCGGCTTATCGGCGCAGGTTATCCATCCGTTGGGTGACCTAAGTTCGCTTCCTGCAACATCTCAAGCAATACGAGCGTGACGGACAGAACGACGGGACCGATGAAAAGCCCCATAACACCGAACGCGTTCACGCCGCCCAGCAAAGCGAAGAAGACCAGCAGCGTGTGCATCTTGGCGCGTCGGCCGATCACGTATGGTCGGACTAAGCTGTCTACTTGCCCGACGACCCCAGCTCCCCAGCCCAACAAGATCAGCCCCTTCCACCAGTGCCCGCCGGCAACCAGGATCATCACCGCAGGCGCCCACACGGCCGCCGAACCAATAATTGGGATCAATGAGAACAGTGCGGTGACTACTCCCCAGAGAACGGGGGAAGGTAAACCGAGTACCAAAAAGGCAAGGCTAAGAAGAGCTCCCTGGGCTACGCCCACCGCAAGGCAGCCATAAACATTGGCAACGATCGAGTCGCTGATTCCCGTGAAGAGGCGTTCCACTTGACCAGACTTGAGGGGAAGGATTGCTATGGCGCGCCGCTTCATCGCTCCGCCTTCGCGAAACAGGAAGAACAAGGTGAAAAATGCGATCACGGCCTCAACCAAGAAAGAAATCATGTTGCGAACGATTTGAGCTCCCCAGGAAAGCAAAAACCGACTGATCTGTTCCAGCCAACGCAATAGTGCTCCGCGCACGTCAAACGTCGAAACATTAATGTATTGCCCGACCCAGCCGAGAAAACGTTCCATCGCATGCATGAAGTATGGGTTCCAGCCCCCTTGTTCAGCACTCCTCTCGTTCAGCAACAAGTACAGTCCCCTGATCTCATGACTCACGACAACTCCCAATCCGACGGCTGGGACAACCACAAGAAGGAGGACCAGAAATGTAGAGATCAGAGCCCCTTTATTCCGGCCCCGGACGCGTGCCTGGATGCGCACGTGGATCGGATGAAAGACGATCGCGACCATGACTGCCAAGAATACGGGACTGAGAAAAGGCCTGGCGATGAGATAGCAGAAGTAAAGGGCGATCGCGGTCAGAGCCATCAAGAAGAAGGTGGCAGTTACCTGTTTCCGTTCCATTGGTATGCTCTCCCTTGCGACCTTGACTGCAACCACCGAAATCCAGCGTTCTCCCAAGTACTCAACAGCGATGACCGGATGATAGTTCCCTCGATGAACATGTCGGCGATCGAAATGAACACAATCGCTGCTTATCCGTTCTGCGGAGCCTGTAGAGTGATCCGGAGTATCTCACCGCGCCGCCACAGGCGCATGCGAGGTCCCCAAGTTCCGGTGCCGCGACACACGATAACCGTCATACCATTCACCTCATATCTTCCACCTAGGAACGGATGGGTGAGACCGACGACATAGCCGAACGGCCAAATCTGCCCTTCATGAGTGTGGCTGGCAAGCATCAGGCCTGCACCCTCCTTGGCAGCGACGTCAACGTCCCAAGGGGTATGAGAAACCAGCACAGTCGCGGATGCCCGAGGCCGGCGAGCGAGTGCTTGCCTTATGAAATCACCGGTTTCTCCGGCGTGGCGGCGGCTGGTCAGGTCGTCAACACCTGCCAGTACGAGGCCTGGTTTCACCTCAGCCCAGCGGTCGTGAAGCATTTTGAATCCGGTGTCCTCGAGCATACTCGCACCACTATCCAGACCGCCGGCATGAAACTCATGGTTTCCAGTCACTGCCCACACACCGAGCGGGGCGGAGAGGCGTTGCAGTAGCGGCAGGAACTCGAGCTCTGAAGGGTCGTCCCCTTCAACGATGTCGCCGGACAAAACTATGATGTCCGGCCGTTGGGCGTTTATCTGGTCGATGCGCGCCGACAGCCAATCCTTCCCCAGCAGTGTACCGAGGTGGAAATCCGAGGCGAGGATGAGCACGGTGCCGTCGCTACTGGCCGGCAAGCCGGCAAGTTGCACTTCGTAGTTCTGTACCACCGGCGCGCGCCGACCTTGCACCAGCGCAATGGCAGAGAGCACGCCACCAGCGACAAGTGCCCACCCCCGCAGCGACGGTGCAATACGCGATTGCCAGCGACCGAATAAGGTGACGAGGTCGACGAACAGCAGGGCGACCAGCAGCAGGAAAAGGACGCCTATCCAATTGGCGCCGAGAACTTCAAGGAAGGGGGCGATTCCCCCGGGAGCAGAATGGTCCACAACCCGCGCAACGATGTAGCTCATCCCCAGAACGGATGCCACTGCCCAAAGGACGCCCCGGGGCAGGTGGCGAGCGATCACGGGCACCGAGGACGCTCGCCAGAAGACGTAGATATGCATCCCGGTCCAAACCAAAAGGACGACCGCCAAGAACACTCTCATTGCTCCTTATTTCTGTCAGTCAATGGTCGCACGGTGAGCACCGGGCAAACGGCCCGGCACACAATCTTGTGCGCGACCGATCCGAAATGGCTGGCCAGTCGTGGCAGCGCTCCGGCCCCGCGTGCCCCAATGACAATCAGGTCGCGATGCTGTATCGGCAGCTGCTTTTAGGATGACCTTCGCCGGCGCCCCCATCTCAACCATAACTTCGGGCTCGGGTCCGACATCACCTCGTTGAGGGACCAGTTCGCGCAAGCGCACCCTGGCCATTTGCGCATCGAGATAAGGCGATTGCGGAAGGCCTTCCAGAACGTGCAGCAAGGTTAGACGAGACCGGTACTTCTTCGAGAAGGCCAAAGCACTTGGTGCCGCAGCGAGGGAGTCGGGGGAGAAGTCAGTAGCGTAGAGGATATTCCGGAATTCGATTTCTTGGGCGGCGTGGCATTCCGGACCTACAGTCAAGACTGGACATGGTGACTCACGCATGGCCTCTTCCGCTACGGACCCGAGCAGGAACTTTCTAACGCCCGTGCGCCCGATCGTTCCCATAATCAACAAGTCGGTAGCGTTGCGGCGCATGAAGTCGCTCAATCCAATCCATATGTCACCACTGCCAACCATTCCGTCACAGGCAAGATCTCGGAACGGGGCGGAGTTTAGAAGACTGCTCATTTTAAGCTCTGCTTCACCGCGGGCTATTTGCGCTGCCTCGTCTAATGAGTTCAAACCAGAGGGATAGTCTTCAGGAGGGACAATATGAGCTACGCACACTTTGGAATCGAACCTCCTCGCGATAGACGCTGCGTATGGCAGGGCTTTCAGCGACGAATCGGAGAAATCTGTAGCGAAGAGAACATTTCTGAGAGATACGTTGTCGTTCACGCGCGCTGGTGTTTTCATATCTACTCCCGAATCCGTCCTGAGTCCTGCCTCTCGCTAGCTGACACGGGTAGCGTTACGATGCGTTTGCACTGAAGTGTGCTCGGGTGAAACGAAAGCGGTTCGTCAACGTCTTCGAGGAAGTGTACTCCCGGCCCTGCCTACTTCCACTCTGCTCGCAAGAACTACTTAGGCCGCCTTCTGGACTTGGGAAAAGTCAGCCTCAGCCTGAAACCAATCGTCCAGGTCGTGTCCATCATCTCTTCCGCGCTGCTCGTAGAGTTGATAGGCACGCGCACGAATTTGGTCCTGCAATTCACCACCATCGTCCGTCTTTTGGAGGTCTGTTTTGATCGGCACAGAGGGGACTACCTGGGAAGATTTCATTTCGATTTTCTCCTTTAGATGATTTCTAGCTGCTTCCGACTACCCTTTAGCAAACTCAAAGATGCGATTGCCGCACGGTTTCTGCGCGCTACCACCCCGGAGTGTTGAACGAGACCGCTGTGGGCCGAGATTCAGAGTTCCTCTGTCGTCATTTGCTCTTCTGTGCCTCGTGAGCTTCATGCCTGGCAGCGTCCTCCACACTCCGAACATAGGGCACGGCGTGTGCCAGGCATTGACAGGCGCCAAGTAACACAAAACACGCACCAAGGACACCCACCGGTCTCACTCTACAAGCCCGCACGCGTCAAAGGAATCGGACCGAGAATGTCCGAAGTATCGGACGTCATGACAGTTCAGGCTTTCCTTTATGACTAGGTGGAGGACGACGGGCGACCAGACTCCGAACGGTCTGTTGCCTTTGTTCTCTGTCGCTTGGCTTTTCTTTTCGCCGATTGAAAACGCTGGCGAATAAAGATTCGTAACCGTCTTCTTCTCGTGGCGCCCCGGCACTCAACATGCACGGAAGTTCGTTGAGGGCGCCGAGGTGCGAGAAGCACTGCAAGTCTCCAGAAGAGACGGGTCTCATAGAGTCAGATCTAGGCGGCTGTGACGCACAACATCGAGGGAGGTGGGCGATGAAACACATCAACGCAGCACTGGCAAGCGCCCTGGCCCTCTTCTTGAGTCTTGCGCAACCTATCTTTGCGCTTCCTGACGATGAAGTCCGGAACGACGAGTCGCAGCGTACTGCACAACAAGAACCCAAGGTGAAACCGGGCAGTAAGGATGACATCTGATGCCATCGGCAACCGCGAGATTGGCGGCCGCGGGCTAGGAAACTGGTACTCGCTGGAAACAGAGATCCGCATGGGCAGGGAATATGCCCAGATGATCGACAGCACCGTGAAACTGGTTCAGGACCCCGTCATCACCGAGTACGTGAACCGGATCGGACAGAACCTCGTACGAAACTCGGATGCACAGGTGCCCTTCACGATCAAGGTGATTGACGCCAGTGAAGTAAACGCCTTTGCACTGCCCGGCGGATTCTTCTATGTGAATTCCGGGCTGCTCCTGGCTACTGATGAGGAGGCCGAACTGGCCGGAGTCATGGCGCACGAGGTCGCTCATGTGGCTGCCCGTCATGCTGTCCGGCAAATGACTCGCGCGCAACTTTGCGAATATCGCTTCGATTCCCTTGATTTTTGTCGGTGGCGGGGTGGGATATGCAGCTCGGTCGGCTGCTGGTATCGGCGTACCGATGACCTTCATGAAATTCTCTCGCGGATTCGAGGAGGAGGCGGATTATCTCGGCCTGCAATACATGTACAAGACTGGCTACGACCCGCAATCGTTCATGAGCTTCTTCGAGAAAATCCAGGCGAAAGAGAAGATCAAGCCGGGCACTCTATCCAAGATATTCGCCTCACACCCGCCCATCGAGAGCCGGATCGCGAAGACCCAGAAGCAGATCGAGACCAAGACTCCCGCCGTCCCCCCAATATGTCGTCACCAGATCCGAGTTTGATGAAGTGAGGAGCCGCATTGTTGCACCTTGAAAACAGGCACCGGGTCGCGGACGACACGAAAGACGACAAACCTACTTTGCGCCGAGCACCGAAGACGGCCGAGGATCCCAACACGGAAGACGATCGGCCGACACTCAAACGCCGCGATAACCGCTCTGACTAGGAGACAAGATGCAATTCGAAATTCACGGAAAGGACATACCCATCACCGAACAGTTGCGCGGCCACATTCAGCGGCGGCTCAGTTTCGCGCTGGAACGCTTTGCCGCGCGGATCAGAAAAGTGCGTGTAAGCGTCGGTGACCTGAATGGTCCACGGGGTGGGGTTGATAAACGCTGTCGAGTGGCGATTGTGCTGATACCGTCGAAAACGATCGTGATCGAGGAACGGGATTCAAACATTTACGTAGCAATTGACCGCATTGGCGACAGAGCTGGAACGTGTATCGGCCGCCGGCTCAAGCGAGGTAAGGGTCGTGGTCAGGACGCAAGAATCTCTGAGTTGCTCTCCTAGGAACAGCGGGGTTGCAGTCGGACCAGGCGAGCGGCGGAAGGGAGCGAAGCTATGAAGACGTTACGAAAGAAGATTTTAGTCGCTGATTGCCACGAGGAAACGCTTATCGCGCTGGAGAAGATGCTGGAGGATGCGGGATTTGACACGACAACCGTTTGGACCGCAAATGACGCACTGAAGCGACTGGATTCAGAGGTCTTCGATCTCGTGCTGGTAAACGAATACCTGCCGGATGCGGACTGCAAGGATTTGCTGAAGGCATTGCGTAAGAGAGGTGCACAAATGCCTTGCGTTGTCATGCAGCCGAGCGCACCGGAGACTACGGACTTTTCGCGTCTCCAGGCGCTAGGAGCCCTCGACATTGTCTGCAAGCACGCCTATCGGCAGGTCGTCGAGATTGTGAGTGAGTGTCTGGTTTGTGACAAGAAGGTCCTTGCGGTTGCTTGAAAACGATGGAGCCGTATTGGAGGTTTGCCATGGATGCCAACTACATACTCGCGTGCGGAATTGTATGGCGGAAGACGGCTGATCCGGAAGCAGGTTGGGAGTTGGTAGAAGCCCTGCAATTCTCCGATCCCAGCCTGCGTATGCTCGCGCAGAGCCTCCTGGTTGAGACCGGAAAAGACTCAATGGATTTGCTGGAGGAAGCTGTCGCCAGGGGAGTCCTAAGCCCTGAGGTGGCAGGCCCGTGCATGGCCGAAATTCTGCGGAGCGGACAAGCCAGACAAATCAGCATACGGGCGATCCCGCAGCATGTGGGCGATGTTTTCCTCTGTTGAGCAGGAATGCAAGCGAATAGCGTGTCCACTGTGTTCTCGGTCGTGAACCATCTGCGAGTGGAAAACGACTAGAGCGTTGGGTCCCGAGAAAGTGGTTCCGCGAGAGCCGGCTGGCGAAAGGAGGAGGTGTGACATGAAGGCACTGGAGGCAAAGCAGCACATTGCATTCAAGAACATTCTGTTTGCCACCGATCTGGATATTTCAGCACGTCGAGCCTTACCCTTTGCGGTGGCATTGGCAGACCACTGCGGAGCGAAGCTCTATGCCGCCCATGTCATACCCCCGGAGGCCTATGCCCTTGCTCATCCTGAGGCCATAGAGCGGATATTGAATGAAGCCCAAGACTATGCGAGCTACGCGCTAAATCAGATCATCGATCCCTTGAGACGTCAGGGGCAACCTTGCGAGACGCTATTGGGCCATGGCGACGTTGCCGACGTGCTTACGGAATTCGTGCACAATCATGCCGCTGACTTGGTTGTGGTGGGTACGAGTAGTCGGGCCGGATTAGGCAAAGTGCTTCTGGGTTCGATAGCCGAGGAGATAATTCGTGAGGCGCCCTGTCCGGTGCTGACGGTTGGACCGCACGTTATGGCGGACCCCTCAGCCGGAATTCAGAGCATTGTTTGCGCCACTGATTTCTCACCCGGGTCACTGCGAGCGGAAGAAATCGCTGTTTTGCTGGCGCATGAATATCAAGCACACCTGACGCTGGTACACGTCGTCGAAGGAATGCTCAGAGATTCACCGCATCTCGCAATACAGCTAACCGAGAAGCGCTTACGCGAAATGATCCCACTCGAGCCCGAGCTCTTGCACGAACCGCAAGTGATGGTGGAAATCGGGCCAGTGGCAAAGCGGATCCTGGCTGTTGAGGCCGAATTGTTGGCCGACATCATTGTCATGGGTGTGCGGGGAGCGGGAGCTTTTGCGCAAACGGCAAGTCATTTTGGATCGATCGCACATACAGTTGTATCTCTCTCCACGTGTCCGGTGCTAACCGTCGGCCACGGGCAGAATACTGAGAACGAATAGCGGAAGGGGGTCGTTATGGAGCCGGCAATGATCATGGTATTGGTCCTGTGCGCTGGCGTTCTAGCTCTTCTCGTATGGTTCGAAGTGAACTCTCGCCGAAACGAAGCCAGCAAGACGGCGCAGTCCGCGGGTTTGGAAACGTTGCCGAAGGAAAGCCAGACCACGGTTGAACCGAAGGGCGACAAAAAGAAAGCTGCATAGCCTCAATCAATGCGAAAGCGCAAAGGAGTTCGTCATGACAGATCGTTGCATTATCGTCACCGATGACGACGCGGACAGGCTGAGGCGTTTGGTCCGGGCTCTCAAGTATTCTCTCTTTCGAGATCAACGGCAGCTCGAACTTCTCGATGAGGCGCTGGAGAGCGCCGAGGTCAGGCCTCCGGGTCGAGTGCCGAAAGATGTAGTCAGGATGAATTCCCGTGTCCGTGTCCGCGATTTTGATACGCGACGGAAGGGGTTGTATACGTTGGTTTTTCCTGAGGAGGCAAACATCTCGCGAAGCTTTGTTTCCGTTCTCGCACCGCTGGGGATTGCGCTGCTCGGTCGCAGAAAAGGGGACGTCATCGAGGCGAAGGTCCCCGGAGGGATCAGAAGGTTGAGTGTCGAACATGTACGGTCTGGGTCTGAAATCACGAGGAAGCGAGTCCCGCTAGATCGATCAACTCCAGGCGTCACTCTGGTGGCCTAGCCCTTATGTCCCTTCGAATAGGACCTTCCGCCAAGACATCTATCTCGACTGCGAGAGAGACCTACATCGCGGCAGTGACCGTGATCGCAATTGGCGCGCACCTGATTCTCCGCTATTCGACTCACCTGCCACCGTCGATTTATCTGGCCCCGCTGTTCCTTGCGCTGATAGTCGGCGGAATTCCAATCCTTTTGAGCCTGGGCAAGAAACTCTGGCGGCGAGAGTTCGGCTCGGACTTGCTGGCTGGAATCTCTATCGTGGCTTCCGTTGCAATGGGCGAGTACCTCGTGGGATCGATCATCGTCTTAATGCTCTCAGGCGGGACGGCGCTGGAACAGTTCGCCACGCGCAAAGCATCTTCTGTCCTCGATGCCTTGGCGAAGCGCATGCCGCAGGTGGCGCACCGCCAGCGTGGAACGTCGGTCGAAGACATCAAACTGGAACAAATTCAGATAGCCGATCACGTCATTGTGTTGCCCCACGAGATTTGTCCGGTAGACGGAGTCGTAGTCGAGGGGCACGGCGTAATGGACGAGTCTTATCTGACGGGTGAGCCATTCGAGATCTCAAAGGCTCCGGGCTCGAAGGTTCTGTCGGGAGCGATCAACGGAGATATGGCTCTGACCATCGAAGCCGAGAAACTGGCGGTCGATTCGCGATACGCCAAGATCATGCAGGTGATGGAGCAGAGCCAGGACAAGCGCCCACAGCTTCGCCGCATTGGAGACCGAATTGGGGCTTGGTATACACCATTGGCCATGGGTGTGGCCGGACTAACATGGCTGCTTACCGGCGACTCCACTCGCTTTCTCGCTGTGGTCGTCATCGCCACTCCATGTCCTCTCATCCTGGCGATCCCAGTGGCGGTGATCGGGGCCATCTCGCTCTCCGCGAGGCACAGCATCATCATCAAGAATCCCGCAGCGTTGGAGCAGATCACAACCTGTCGCACGCTCATTTTCGACAAGACGGGAACTCTGACCTACGGCCAGCCTCAGATGACCGATGTGTTGTGCGGTCCTGCGTTTGCCAAAGACGAAGTCCTGCAGGCAGCCGCCAGCCTTGAGCAATTTTCCAAACACCCATTGGCGGGCGCGGTGGTGCGGGCCGCGCACGACTCAAAGCTGGCTCTACTAGAGGTCAGCCAGATGCAGGAAAAACCGGGAGACGGCCTTCGCGGTATGGTTGCCGGTAGAAGCGTGCGTATCACCGGACGCGGCAAAGTAGATCCCACACTGCTGCCCTCACTGCCTCCCCTTGCTTCGGGTTTGGAGTGCGTTGTCTTTGTAGACGAGCAGTATGCCGGAGCATTTCGTTTCCACGATGCGCCTCGTCAGGACACCAAACCCTTTGTCCACCACCTAAACCCAAGTCATCAGGTGAACCGTGTGCTATTAGTGTCCGGAGACCGCGAGTCGGAGGTTCGCTACCTGGCGCAAGAAGTCGGGATCACCGAAGTGTACGCCGGACAGACGCCAGAACAGAAGGTTGCGATTGTTGAAGCGGAGACCAAGAGAGCTCGCACCCTATTCATCGGGGATGGCATTAATGATGCCCCAGCACTCATGACGGCGACTGTCGGCGTTGCCTTTGGGGCTAACAGCGACATTACTTCCGAAGCCGCCGACGCAGTGATTTTGACTGCTTCGCTGGGCAAGGTAGATGAGTTGATTCATGTCAGTCACCGGATGAGATCGATTGCGCTGCAAAGTGCCGTGGGAGGAATGGCGGCCAGCGTGCTGGGTATGATCGCCGCCGCGCTGGGCTACCTGCCTCCACTGGAGGGAGCCGTCCTGCAAGAGATTATTGATTTGGCAGCAGTAGCGAACGCGGTTCGAGTGGCTCTCCCCACTCGAAATCTGGCCGATTTTTGAGGAATGTTGCAGTTAAGCACATCGTCCGCTTTGATGTGGCTGTCCCCGGGCGATGAACAAGAGCAACTGGGACCGGAAACGCTTCCCGGCTGAGAGGCACACGATGCAATCGAGGACCTTCTTGAGCCTTTCAAAACCGTAGGATTCAGTTTCTCGATCGAGGCGGAGGTTCTTGACTTCAACTTCGTGGGCATTTTGCATGGGCTGCGAAGGTTGCATGATCAGAACCGTCACAGCTTTTCGGAGTCAGTCAACTGGAGACCGAATGGAGACTTTGTCGATTTTGTCGATCCTAACTAAGCCAGGAATTCAGATTGGGGCGGTTTGAGTAATTTCGTGCGACTTGTTGAAAGCACCGTGCTGGCATCTGCCAGACTGCCCACCCAACTCGAAGCGTCTCGTGATCCGGCTGGTTATGGTCTGTAGCCCTGGTAGAATTCATTCGGGTTCGACGCAGGTTGGGATCTGGTTAGAACTAGAGTTGTGACGCCGGTGTGACGCAAAACCTGCCAACACTGACAAAGTTGACATAATTGACTGTTCGCGCGGCTAGCGGTTCAATAACTTACGTGTTTGCAACGCAGCCCGGCGAATTCGGCTTACAGGTCCGGCTGCGCGGTCGCCAACTGCAAATCGTTTTCAGCGGTAAGTTTTCGCAATTGCGTCTACGGGCCTCAATAGTTTCAGCCAGACCGTTCACCCGATCGGTGTGCTTAGTTCCCCGTAACTGACTCACTGCACCATCTCCGTAACCACCCCTCCTGGGGCTTCCCTGCGGCTTCCCACTTCTCTTCGAGTAATGTTCGAACACGTGATGTCATTGGAAGAAACCGCCTTGCTGCTGCTGTCTTCCCATGTGTCACATGCAACGTGCCATACTTCCCGTTCTCAAAGCTAACGTTCTGCCACTGAAGTCGAAAGCACTCCTCAGGACGCATTCCACTGTCCACCAGTACCGTTCCCACAGTGGCTAACGGCTCCGGCGCAGCAGCCAAATACCTGATCTCTTCCTCCAAGGTAAGCACCCGTTCCCTTCTGGCCTCGCCTGGGAGCATGCGCACCTTGGCACCCTGCACTAGGCGTCCCCATTCGACGGCGATCCGTATTATTCGCCGGAGAATTTGCAATTCCCTGTTTATTGCCGTAATGCTGAGTCCCTTCGCTTGGCGGTACGCGACGTATCCCGCGATCTTATCGCCCGCAATTTTGTCCATCGGCAGTGTTGCTAGCCCTTCAAACTCTGACAATCGCCTAATACCACCCCGATACCATGAGAACGTCTTTGGCTTGGCGCTGAATGTGGCCTCAATCCACGGCAAAAATTCCTTCTGCATGAAATCCTGCAAGATAGGAACCGGCTTTCGCTCCTCAATCCCAGCCTCCCCCTTCGCGAGTGCCGTCCGATAGGCAGACGCGGCAAGCAGAACTGTGGCAACCATGGTTCTATCCGAGGCTCGTGGCCTATCGCTATTTCTGATTATCCGAGGGGGCATAGCGTGAAATGGGTGACTCGGTGCCGAAGCACGCGGGGCCGATCTCATTGACTGATACTCACCTTCGAACCAAACATCTCCAGAACCCGAGCGCGCACCACCTGAGAAGACCGCAGAGATGGAAAGCCTGTTCCTCAGAGATGCTCAAGCTGCTTGTCGATACAATTGTTGGGCGTCGAACTCCACTCCTTTCTTCCAGATGGTTAAACTGATCGCGGCAATCTTGCGTGCCAGGGTGAGACGCGCCATCGTCGGCCGTATCCCTTTCTCAACCCGAGCAACATAAAAATCGCGCAGGGGGCCAGGACGTGTGCTGGCCGATATGGCAGCACTTTTGAAGAGATTCTTCAGATCTTTATTGTGGTTGTCATTCAGACCGCGAACCGTGATGCGCTCGCGGTTGCGTTGCAGTTTGCCACGCACATAACTCACGAACCTTTCCCCCTTTCCCCGTTCTCATTTCATGCAGAAATTGGACGGAACGAAGGACGGCTACTACAGTCCCTACTACCGAGGCTTTTTGGTGGAAATCGTGGGAATGGATAAACCCTAGAAAAGAAATGGCTCCTCAGGTAGGACTCGAACCTACAACCCTCCGGTTAACAGCCGGATGCTCTGCCATTGAGCTACTGAGGAGTGTCGTGCGGCAACATCATCATAACATTTAGACTGCGAGCATGGAAATCCCCAAGGCTCGCATTGCGATCGTCGAAGAGACTCTGCATGGGCGCACGATTCGCGATCCCTACCGGTGGTTGGAAAATGAAAATGCGCCGGAGACGCAGGCGTTCGTCCGCCAGCAATTGGCCTACGCGCGGAGTATTCTGGACGCGATTCCCGGGCGCGATGCGATCCGGCGGCGCTTGACCGAACTGCTTTCGATAGGGACCATAGGCACTCCGCAGATCGCCGGAAAGCTTCTCTTTTACTCGCGCCGCGAAGGCAAACAAAACCAGCCCATTCTTTATGTGCGCGAGGGCGCGAACGGCGCCGACCGCACGCTGCTCGATCCCAACCAGCTCGCGGCCGATGGCACCATCGCCATGGACTGGTGGTATCCCGCGCATGAAGGCAAATACGTCGCCTACGGTCTCTCCTCTGGCGGTTCAGAAGTAAGCACGCTGCGCGTGATCGAGACTGCGACCGGAAAACTTCTTCCCGATACCATCGAGCGCACGCGCGCGGCGAGCCTGGCGTGGCGTCCTGATAACTCCGGGTTCTTCTACACGCGCTATCCGAGGAAGGGCGAGGTCCCCGAGGGGGAAGAGGTTTACCATCGCCACGTTTTTTATCACTCGCTCGGGAGCGATCCGGAAAAAGATCCGCTGATCTTTGGCGAAGGCCGCAATCCCGAAGACTGGCCCAACGTCGATCTCTCCGAAGACGGCCGCCACCTGCTGATCACTGTCGAACAAGGGTGGACGCGCACCGAACTATTCCTCATGGACCTGGTCGCGGGCACTCCCGCGGTGCGAATCACCGACGGAAGAGACTTCCTTTATCGCGGCGAGATTTTTCGCGGCGAGATCTACATCGTGAGCAACGAGGACGCTCCTCGCTATCGGGTATTCAAAGCCAGCGCCGGACAGCCCGCGCGTGAATATTGGCGCGAATTGATTCCCGAGAGCAACGCAGTCTTGCAGACGATCGACGTCATTCATGGAGATTTATTTGCTCTCTACGAGCGCAACGTCACTTCGCAGATCAAGGTCTTCACCACCGAAGGACGATTTCTTTCCGACGTCGAACTCCCGGGCCTCGGCTCGGTGACGGGCTTCGGCGGCGAATGGGACAGCCATGAGATGTTCTTCGGCTTCCAGTCATTCACCGTGCCTCCGAGTGTCTGCCGGATCGACCTGGCATCACAGGACAATCGACGGTTCCCTTCCCCGAAGCTTTGGGCCAAGATTGATGCGCCCTCGATCGATCCCTCGCAATACGAAGTAAAGCAATTGTGGTATGCGTCGAAAGATGGAACGCGCGTCCCCATGTTCGTCTTCCATAAAAAAGGGCTGGCGCTGGACGGGCGCAATCCGACGCTGCTCACCGGATACGGTGGGTTCAACATCAGCCTCACGCCGACATTCACCGGAGACCGTTACTTATGGCTGGAACGCGGCGGCGTCTTCGCGGTGGCGAACCTGCGGGGAGGCGCCGAGTTTGGCGAAGACTGGCATCGCGCCGGCATGCTCGACAAGAAACAGAACGTCTTCGACGACTTCATCGCGGCAGCCGAATACCTGATCGCACAGAAATATACAGATAACGATCACCTGGCAATTCGCGGCGGATCAAACGGCGGCCTGCTCATGGGAGCCATGATGACGCAGCGTCCCGATCTTTTCCGCGCCGTGGTTTGCCAGGTGCCGCTGCTCGATATGCTGCGTTACCAGAATTTTCAGATCGCCAAGCTTTGGATTCCCGAGTATGGCTCCGCCGACGATCCCACGCAGTTCGAATGGCTCTACGCCTATTCTCCCTATCACCACGTGCAGAAGGGGGTCGTGTATCCCGCTATCTTATTTATGACGGCCGAGAGTGATACCCGGGTCGATCCGCTACACGCGAAGAAAATGGCGGCGATTCTGCAAGCGGAGGCGGCGAACGGACCGGATCGTCCTCTCTTGCTGAGAATCGAAACCAAGGCCGGACACGGGATGGGGAAACCGGTGTCGAAGTTGGTGGACGAGTTGACGGATATGTATTCGTTTGTGTGGTCTTTGGTCGGTGGTCGTTAGTCGTTGGCCGGCCCGATCCCGCAAAGTTTGTCATTCCGACGCGAAGCGGAGGAATCTGCTTTCTGACAGGAATCACCAGCAGATGTATTGTTTGAGGAGTACGAGACTGGGGTTTTCTTGCTTCTGGTAAGACGCGGACCTGGGCGTCCGCGCCACATTTCTAATTCCTACGCGGAGATCAGGTAGCGGTTGCGGAACAGTTCGTAGCCGCGCAGAGTGAGGCGAACGACGCCTCGCATCTGTTCGTCAAGGTATCCGTGGTTGCGCATGTCGGCAACGATAACGCGGGCCTCGGAGGAATCGACGGTTTCCTTCGACAAGGTAATGTAATTCCGCGGATCTCTCTCGTATCCTTCGGCCAGGGCAACTATTAACTGGCTTTCCATTGTGCTCATAGGCGTCGGCTCTCTTCCGTTACGCAACTATGGTAGGGTCGGAGGAAAAGAGGCGGTATGGCCCTCTGGTGCCAGAAGGCCGCACTTCAGACGCTTACACCTTGGTAACGTCGGGCGTGCCAATTTTCTTACGTCCAGATGTCGGTCAACACCTTGGCGAAGTTGGCGCCGATCACTTTCTCCGTCACGCTGGTCGAATACCCGCGCTTGAGTAACTCGTCGGCGATGACTTCAATTCTGCGGGGGATGTTCAGTCCCACCACGTAGGTTGGGCGGTCTTCCTCCGGAGCGGCGAGGCCCGATTGCTGGCGCATCTTTTCGCCTTTTTCGAATTCAGCCATACCCTTCGGGCTGGTATCAAAAGGCTGAATGGAAGCGTCGCTGCCAACCCCTACATGGTCTTCCCCCATGATTTTGAGCGCATGCTCCATGTGCGCCATGTAATCGTCGACGGTGGGCTGCTTGGGGGACGCCGTCAAATATGGCAGGTCATAAATTCCCATCACTCCACCCTTACCTGCCAACGCCCGCAGTTGCTCGTCAGTCTTATTGCGCGGATGAGGATGAATTGCCGCACAACCGGCGTGCGACAGGATAACGGGCTTGGAGGACGCTGCGATGGCGTCGGCGGTCGTCTGAGCATTCGCATGGCTCAAATCAACCGCAATGCCGAGTTCATTCATTTTCTTGACGGCGTCATGGCCAAGCGGAGTCAAACCTCCACCATTCGGTTCCATGACTCCAGCGGCAAAGGGCGACTTGCGATTGTAGGAAAGCTGCAGGATGCGGACCCCGAAATGGCGGAAAAGTTCGAGGCGCTCGACTTTTCCCTCGAGCATGTCGGCGCTCTCGAAGCTGAGGATGATTCCCATCTTTCCCTCAGACTTGGCACGCTGCAGGTCGGCGGGCACTCTCACCTGCATGAAATATTCAGGGTGAACTTCGATCAACTGCTGAACCCATGCAATATCTTCGACCGTATCGGCGAAGCCTTCGTTGATGCCCGCCAATGAGAACTTAAGCACGTTCACGCCGCAATTCCGGGCCATGTCGAGATCAGATTGTGGCAGGGGCAGCTTTTCTTCCAGCGGAGGAGCGCAATTGCAGTCGAGTATCAACGCGCTGCGATACAACCTGGATGCTGGTTCCGAAACCGAGGGCAGGCCGTCCCCCTCACGTCCGGCAAGAAGGCGCTGGGGCAAGAAAGCAGATGCCGCCGCGCCCGCGAGCACGACGGAAAATTTGCGTCGATTCATGCTGGAGAGTATAGATCAGTTCCTGGCGCGAGCTTGCTTTGGCGCGAATCCGCCCAGTCACGAGGAGCACATCTTCGATTATTGCTTCGCGTATACTTCCGTATCTTCCGACAATCGTTATGCTTCTGCTCCGATGCGAAACAGATGGCGGGCTGGCCTTCCTAAATCGCCACTGCGTTTCGCGGATCGCCTTGCGATGGTCGGACCCGTGGAAAACACTATCGTAGTTGCCGATAAATCTCGGTTTCCCTCATATGGCGAGGTCCCGACGAACAAACGGCGCAAGCTACTGAGAACGCCTGGTATTAACAGTCATCGCGCAACCAATTTCGGTCGCAAACCGTGAAGCCGCCCCGTCCCAATCCCGCGGTTGGGTCGCTAGGGCGCCACTTTCTGCACGATCGTCTTCGCCCGATGCGGATTGAACGTGCCGTCGCCTGAATACCTGGCTCGAATCTTGTGAAGGCCGACGTTCAGTCGCGAGGTAGTGAAGCTGGCCTGACCACTGGTGAGAGTCCCACTCCCGAGAGTGAGTGCGCCATCCATGAAAACCACCTTCCCCGTGGGCGAACCGACGCCTCCCAGACTTGCTTTCACCTTCGTGGTGAAGGTTACCGGTTGTCCCAACGTGGAAGGATTCGCAGAACTGGTTGTTTTGAGGAAGGTGCCACCAGTATTCAGCAGAACGCTTATTGTGTCGCCATCCTTCGGCCGCGCAAAGAAGTAACCATTCGCAGTCATCAGGTCGTCGGCGCCATCCGCGTTGAGGTCCGCGAGCGCCACCGCGTTGGGATATGCGCCCGCCATATATTCCAGTTCGGTCTGAAACGTCCCCTCGCCATTCCCCAAAAGCACGCCTGCCGTAAAGGGGTACTGAAAGTGGGCGATCGCCAAATCGTCCTTGTGATCTCCGTTGAAGTCGCCTACTGCTAACGACTGGCCATACAGGGTCGGATATTCAACAGGCGGTTGGAAGGTCCCGTCTCCGTTGCCCAAGAGTATGGAAAAGGTGGAGACTTCGTTGGCCGTCGCCAAGTCAGGCTTGCCATCTCGGTTGAAGTCGCCAACCGCCACGGTATCGGGCTTGCTTCCGGAGGCGTATGCCACGGGCGACTGGAAGGTGCCGTCTCCGTTGCCCAGGTAGATGCTCACGGTATTGCCAAAAGTATCTGCGCTTGCCAGATCGGGCTTGCCGTCTGCGTTGAAATCCGATGTCACGATGGAACGAGAACCACCGGTCCCATAATCCACATGTGGCTGAAAGCTCCCATCGCCGTTGCCCAGCAGCACACTTACGCTGAGTCCGGGAACAGCATAATTTGCGGTCGCCAGGTCGGCGTTACCATCTCCGTTGAAGTCCGCGACTGCCACGGAGTAGGGACCATACGCGGTCGGGTAGTCAACGTAGGGTTGAAAGCTGCCATCGCCGTTGCCCATGAGCACGCCGAGGGCGCTGCCAAACGCGCCACTTTGTGTGGTCACTACCAGGTCGAGCTTGCCGTCGTGGTTGAAGTCGCCCACCGCTACCGAACCGGCGCCGTAGTCGACGGCAAAGTCCACCTTCGGCTGGAAAGTGCCGTTGCCGTTGCCCAGCAGCACGCTCACGGCGGTGCTGGAGTAGTTGGCGACCACCAGGTCGAGTTTGCCGTCCCGGTTGAAGTCGCCCGCCGCGATGCTGTCGGGATAAGTGCCAACCCCGTAGTCGACCGGCGGCTTAAACCCTACTGCGGTTGCCGCCATGGTTCCGATCAGGAAGTAGAGCAGGACGGCAATAAGGGCGTGTCGCATAATGCGTTCCTCCGGGAAACACGCCTTCATTGTGTTCCTGCGGAAAGCAAACGCAACCAGAAACCAAGACGAGAACAGACAATCGGATTCCCGAAGTGGGAAGTCCACAAGCCGAGGTCACTCGACCAAACCATCGCCCGTACTGTGTGCAAGTCACGGCCATTTCAGTTGACGAGCGCCTCGGCAACAACCGAAGTGTCGTCGGCGCCGAGATGCTCTGGGCACGGAATCTCTTTCGGCCCGGTGAATTCCAGATAGCCCTTCTGCGCGTAAATCCAAAGGTGCCAGCCCCAGCGCGATGCAAGCCGATCCTCGACCGAGTGCGGAAGCAGTCTTCCTATAACTGGGAGCCAGTTCGGATTCCAGAACATGATTTCGGTTTTGATGTTCTTGAATTGCCGGAACATTTGCTGCGCCGATGCTTTTGAGAAAACTTGCGAGAGCGGATTGTCGGGACCGTCGGTATTCCGATTAAGCAAGTTCTGCATTTCAAGGTAAGCGCCGGGGTTCTGACGAATGAGTTGCGCATGCCGCCGCAGATCGTTCTCGTTCTCCCCAAAAATCGCCCGCGCGAGTTTGATCCCGAACTCGGTTCTGAGCAGGTAGGTGCGCAATCGCCGGACCATTCCCAGATTCACGTGGTAATTGAACGAGTCACGGTAATAGAGCATGATCACGGCTCGCCCGCCCGGACAGAGCACCCGATGAACCTCGCGGATCGTCCGCGGCGTGTCCGGTGTGTGGTGGAGAACCCCGTGAGAATACACGAGATCAAACGACCCGTCGGCGAACGGCAAGCTCTCCGCGTCGCCTTGTACGAAACGTCCTTCCAGATTTGCCAGTTGAAAGCGCCGGCGCGTTATGCTCACCGCAGCGTTCGTCAGGTCGACCGCCGTGTAATCGGCACCAGCGCGAGCGAAGCGTTCGGCTTCGCTGCCGCATCCGCAACCGATTTCGAGCACTCGCGAGCCGCAGGTTTTTTCGAAGCCTACCGCCGATTGTAGCCGCCGGTGCACCTTATACCTGTGCTCGTCGAGGCTCCGATAGAAGGCTGGAGTTCCGCGTGCCTCGTCGGTGAACCATGAGTCACAAGGTGATCGCTGCCAGAATTTCTGAACCTGTGTCTTGATATCTGACCGAAGAACGGAGGATGTGGAATTCACGGGCGGTTGGAATACTGGAAAAGGCCCAGAAGAGGTGAGAGGCGATTCAGTCATGGGGCGCCCCAATCTCCCGGACTCGAATGTCGAGACCGGCTCAAATTTGCCTACATTATAAAATCATCGCTTCGTTTGCGCTAACCCGTACGTGTCGTTGTAGCTGGCAAGAAATCTCCATGCTCTCATCGACCCACAAATGGGTTCTGAATGTAGTCGTCAGATCCGTCAGGAAACATCTACCGGAAGGGCAACAAGGACAAGAAAGACCACACGCGAATTTGGAACGAATTTGAGGCGTACCTCCGGGTAAGCCCAACCAATTCTTCCGCACTGCCGAAGGCCGTTGCCGAAAGGAAGCTCAGAGGCGACCCGAGAAGACGTGATCCGCTAACGAGACTCAACGCTGGCAGTGGCCCCAGACCGCTTCTGCAGGCTGGCATCGTCCGGACCCAACCTCTTGTCGATGATGTGGTGCGGGGGTGGCCGGTAACCCGGCCACCCTTTGTGTTTATGGATTACCCGGGTTGGTAATGGTCACCTGGGTGCCGTCGAACTTGGTGATTTTGACGCTGAACGGCTCATTGTAGGACTGCGCCCGGTCCTGCAGCACGCTGATCCCCACCTGCTCGCCCAGAATGATGGACTGCTGGCTCGAACTGCGGAAGTGAATACCAGCGTGAATCCCGTGACCGAACGTGATGTTGAACGCCAGCTTACTCAGTTCTCCGTTGATGGTCAGACTGTCCCTGTCAGCGCCAGTGTAGGGCAACAGCGTAGTACCGAAATCGTTCGGCACCAACACGTCGCTGCCGACGGCCTGAAGCAGCGGCCGGATCGGCTGGTTGCCATCGAAGAAGAACTTCAGCCCACTGATACACGCGCCACCTACCGTTCCGTGGCCGGTGGGATAGCAGGGGTGCCCTGGTGAACCCTCCGGGAATGCCTGTGGCAGCAGATAACTGCCGAACTTCGAGAAGCTCGCGGCGAGCCCTGCGGAGTTGAGAACGTCGGAGTGCAGGGAGGCTGCCGCCTGAGGCATAGGTGAAGTGTGAGTGACGTTTGCATAGACCAAACCGCCGTATTCCTCCGGCCGCATCCGCAGGTTTACGATCCACTTGTGGAACCAGGAAGCTTTGAGCGCCCGCGTTGCCAGTTCCGGGATGGTGGCAAAAACATCCGGCCCGCCCAAAGTGCCAAAGCCGTGTTCGGTCCTTGAACTGTTGTAGGGAATACCGGGGTTCAGTGGGGCATTGATTCCCAACAGCACCAGCGCGGCAATGAAATATGCCTGATGGAGCGCGTCCACGTGAGTGTACGCCGCCAAGCCCCGGCCATTCCGTATGAAGTGGTTGTTACTGTCGAACTTCAATGAGAAACTCGGGACCTGACCATTTTGCACCCGCAAATATTCGGCCGGATCCGTCATGAAATCTTGCCCGGGAAGGAAATTCTGCAACATCTGGTTGAGAGGTTGGGCGCCAAAGAACGTCGGTTGCAGCATGAACTGCGACAGGTAGGGTCCTTGAACGTTGCCATCGCCCGGAGAGAATTGCCCGCGGAACAAGTTCTGCGGCGTGACCGGGTACGGGAAGTAATTGTTGGCGCCACTCTTGATGAATGACATGTTATTCAGGTCAGCGGCGGCCTGAGTAGCCAAATTCCCCTTGTACTTAGTGTTGGTATATTCCTGGAACGGAGTGTCGCGCATCAGGGCGCCCCAGTAGTGCTCGACCTCTTCTGCCGCTGTCTGCGCACTGGTGACGCTGGGAGCGGGTGGAATGTTAGTGGCGTGCGAGTCGAGTCCTTCCAGGTCGAACGCCAGGCAGCCCTGAGGACCATTCAAGGTTGCAGTGAAGTTCGTTCCGCCAGGGTTGCCGACGATAATGTTCTCGAAATCCGAGAACCTCCCGCTGGTTAAAGCGTTTACAAAGCTGGTCCAGGCAGCGGCATTGACGATGCCGATGCTGTCGTGCAACAGGACTTTGCTCCAACTGCCGCTGTGATCTGTGAACTGCGTCGCATCGCCATTGTCGGGTAGAACTCCGATGTCGATGTTTTCCGCGGAAGCCGTATTCTCGCGGTATGTGAAGCTTGCGCTGGCGCGGGTAGTGTCGCTATAGGAAATGACCGAGGCTTCGGCCTGAGACTCTTTTCCGCCGAGGATAGGAGGCAGTCCAATCGCGCTGGCCGTAACGGCGGCTGCGGCGACGCCGCCGATTTTCCCGATAAACTTACGCCGGCTGGGAGAGGGTATCTCTGACTTGGGCCCAACTTCGGCACTGCGGACTTCGGGAGTAACTTTAGCTGGTTCCATGGAGTATCTCCTTTTTGACCGTAATCAGATGTTGGCCAGCAGTTGTGATTCAGAATAGATGTGGCGGGCTAGGTGTTCACCCGAGAGTCCCTCAACAGAAACCCGTCAGGTCAACAGCGTGTAGAAGGAATTGGGCGGAGGTGGCTGGCGCACATAATAGGCGTTTCGCTCACGCTGTCAAGACCCACTTTTCCACTGTTCCAAAATCCGAACAGGCCTATCACTTAAAGCGCACTCTGAGAGAATGATCGCTGCCTTTCGCCAGTCGAGTGCCCCCACAGATCGACCTTTATGCCTCTAGCTGCACAGACCGTTCTTCGCGTTCAAAGGCTTCGTCCCCCCCTGGCCTTCGCAGAATATTGATAACGGTCGATATTTTCAGCGCACCGCACTAGGGCTTAAGTTTGCAGCGACCCAGCATGAATCCGCACTTTGACCTAACATCCCGATCACTCGGCGGAAAGCAAGTCTAATAGAATCAAGGGCCCTGCAGCGTAACTATTGCTGGTGACCGAGGTACATTGCAGCCGCCACTGGCCCGGTCTAATGTCCTCCGAGCATGGATCTGAAACATTTCAACCGCCAGCCGACACGTTCAATCAATGCCGCAGGCTCTCCTCGTAGTCAGATCGCTAGGCGCCGGAGCGGCCGTATGTCTCTTAAGGCCCCGGTAGGAATATCAGGCGAAGATCGTCTGAAGTGTTCCTTTACGATGCCCGCAAGAGCCAGCCATCTGAACAGGCACGGAGCTGCGGTTCAGATAAGTCGAGATCTGGTAGTGGGCTCCGTCATTCTGGTGCGGAATCAACGTGGCGTTCAGGTTCCCGCCCGTATCGTCTCCCAGTTGACGGCCACGCACAAGCTCTCTACTTACGGAATTGAGTTCGTCGAGCAGGATGATAAGGCAAGCAATTTCTGGGGAATCTCGTTCCCTTCCAACGCTGACGAACCCCAGTCTCGCGTTCGTTGACATCCCCCTGCGCGCGTCCTGTCCCCTACTGTGCCTTCTGCACTAACTTGTAGAGACCCAGGTTGTTGAACTAAGCTTCGCCTCCGATGCATACGAAGTCCGGTCGGCCGTCGCCATCGAGATCAGCCACAGCGATCTTTGTCGAATTCAGAACATTGACCAGTGTGAACGGCTGGAGGCTGCCATCGCCATTTTCCCAGCTCATAAGTCGTTCTCTGACCGTAAGTGTGAGTTTCAATGAGGTCGAGCTTGCCGCCGCTCGCCGGCAGTGTTTTGTCCGTGGTACGATTCCCCGCGACAGCTGTAATGGGCCTCCCAGACGCAGTCAGTTTCCTTGCACTGACTAACTGACTTCGCCGCTTTTTTCGGAAGTTAAGGAGGATTCGATGCTCACCGCCCTTCGTGCGCTCGTGGTTTTCGCATTTCTCGGGATGACTTCCGCTCTCGCCTTTACCGGACAGTTTCTTCCAGTCGTCACTTACAAGATCGGCAACAATCCGGTCTTTGTCGCTGTCGGGGACTTCAACGGCGACGGAATTCCCGACCTGGTGACATCGAGCCAGAACAGTCAGGGTGAGCCCGAGTACAGCGTCCTTATCGGAAACGGGGATGGATCTTTCCAGTCTGCCCACAACCACCACGGCGGCCTTAGTCGAGGTGTCGCCGTCGCCGATCTGAACAATGATGGGAAATTGGACCTGATATTTGGCAATGGGAACGTAGTCGTCCTGCTGGGCAGGGGGGATGGTACGTTTGCAAAAAAGAGTGTTTACGCTGCTGGTGTTATCACTTACGGCGTCGTCACAGCCGACCTGAACGGCGACGGGAAGATCGATGTACTTATCCCGGGTGGGGGCGGAGCCTATGTATTGCTCGGCAATGGCGATGGCACGTTGCAGGCCGCTACCGTTAGCGACCTGGGTCTCGACACTGGCGCCGTGAGCCTGGCTGACGTGAACGGGGACGGCAAACTTGATTTCGTCGCCACCGACATTTTCAACTATGCGGTGGCTGTCGCGTTAGGCAACGGAGACGGCACATTTCAGGCGGCACTCAGCTATTCCTTTGGGTTAATGCAACCCTCGGGCCTCGCAGTTGCAGACTTCAATCACGACGGCAAGCTCGACCTCGTCGTCGCGCTTGGCGGGGAACTGGTCTTCCTGCCGGGCAATGGCGACGGGACCTTCGGCCCGATGATCGACTCGCTACTTCAAACCATCCATCCTTTTTTGGTTGGCGTGGGAGATTTCAACCATAACGGAACACTAGACGTCGCGGTGGCACATACGGGCCCCGATCTTGAACTCGAACTCGGATCTGGCGACGGAAGGTTCCGCGATAGCGGGCCGTATCCGTTAAACAGCGACCCGTTAAACGGCGCAGTCGCAGATTTTAACTGCGACGGGTGGCCCGATGTGGTCGTACCCGGCTTCAATGCCCGCAATTTGAGCGTCTTAATAAACCAGGGAAAGACCCGCAACTAGGGTTGTGAATTCTCTCAGAACGGATCTGGAGAGTTTTTCATAGTTCCGCCCCGCGCGGTTCCCTTCCGAACGTGATTTGCGTCACATCTCGCTGTGACGAGTGCCCTTAGGACCCTCCCCGGCGAAGGCTTAGGATCAGCCCAGGAAAGTCGATAGTGCCGCAAGGCATTCCATGATCCGAGGGCTGTCATGTTTACTGACCAGAAGACTTCCGCCGTTTTTCATTGCAACCGCTACAGCGCCGAGTCGTCGTGCGAGCACTGCGGAGGCGTGGTTCGCCACGAGAGCTGGTGCATCACCCGCGACGCGCTGGTCTTTTACGCCTACGAGGTGGTTCTCCATCCCGGAAAGCTGACCGAGGAAGACGGGCTGCGGTTGCACGGCATGGGAGTGACGTGGGGCGGGTGTCAGGCAAACTGCCAACCCCTCTAGCTTTTCGCGAAGCAAGTAAAAATAAAAGCGAGCGACAAGCCCATCCCGCTCGCTCACCCGGCCACCAGTTCGGGGACGCCGCCTTAAGCTAGAGTTACTTCAGCTCGAAGTTGCGCGGATCCACTCCCACGTTATTCGTGATCTGACTCACAGCGATATCCCATACGAAGAGCGTGGTTCCTCCCGTCTGAAGTTCCTGCGTGTATCTCAGCTCGTACTGGGTAGGCAGGGTAAGCCCGTCAAACTGTTTGAAATCGCTGAAGCGTTCTTCGATGCGATGTCGCTCGGGCAACTGACGGGCATTGGTTGTGTCGCCGTCGAAGCGGAGCTGCGGCTGGATGGTGATGGTGTACACGGTGAGAACGTGGTGGAAAGTCTCCGGATCAAAATAGAGATGGATTTCGTAGTCGCTGCCCTTCTTCGGTTTGTAGACCAGGTCGTGCAGATCGCGGCCGTCGACCTTCTTTAGACCCTGATAGCTGAGTTTTGCGTTCCGCGCTGCGGGATCGAGCAGTGGCCACGCCGTGGTCAATAGGCCCCCGAGCAGGCCCTCGCGTAGCGGGGCGGGCTGGCCGAAGAGGAACTCTCCAAACTGCGAACGTTTTTGCTGGGTCAGGCTGAACGAGACCGAATCGTTGTTGCCGTCACAGATCCACTGCTCGCCGCGGTAGTTGCGGTCGTTGATTTTCATGAGCAACTGTCGCTTCACTCCCTGGGAAACGAAGAAGGACTTTCCGGAAGCCTCTCCCGAACCGCCTACCAATATCTTGTAAGTGACGGCGCCTTCGGAAATGCGGGTTTTGGCATTTCGGGCTTCTGCCGTGCCGATCGAGGCGAGATGCTTCGCGACCAGCTCTTCGGCTGTCATATCAGCGGCGCGCAGCGCGGGGGTCAGGGTCAGGATTATGGCGAAGATACTAAGCGTCACGAGACGTGACACAGTGGCGGCTTGGCGAGGCATGACACTCCTTTACGATAGAACTTTGGGAAGTGATTCGACATATAACAGAGAAATAGTGGATGGTAAAGATACCGGCTGGATTCGACTTGAGTCGAACGAGCGGCTCGGGACGGGTAGATTGACCCAATCTGTGTCCCGTTTTGGGAAAATTGGCCCGAACCCTGTCCCCTATCCCGGACTCAGGAAACATCTTGTCAAGCCCCTTTTCACCCCTGTTTTCTTCTAACTTACTGATTCCAGGCAAGAAATAAAGTTCTAAAATTGTCCGATTTCCCCGGGCGAATTTGCTATTCTATAACTATAGGGTAAATAAATGAGGCGCGGCTATAGCCGTGCCTTTTTTGTTGCTCGCATACCTGAGGCCTTTCTTACATGACAGATGAAATAGATCGGATCCCGCTGCGGGCCGTGAGCACACGACCGGACGAGAAGAAGCGAATTTCCCCTAAACGCCTGGGTGAGGTGGCGGAGGCAACGTTGTTAACGAAAACGCAAAAAGTCGGTCTCGGCATCGCCAAGCCCTGGGGAGATAGCGACAGTTATGACTACATCATCGATTCCGGCTGGAAGCGCTGGCGCACCCAGGTAAAATGCTCGGCCTCCAAACACGACGGCGGCTATCAGATCAATCCGTCCCACCGTGCCTACGGCAAGAGCAGGACTCTCTATACGCTCGACGATATCGACCTGCTCGTTGTCTATATCTTTCCCCATGATGCCTGGTACGTGCTCCCCATCGAAGACTTTTTCGGCGCGAGGACCCTGTCTTTTTTCCCCGATGGCACGCATCCCCGGGCCCGCTGGGAACAGTACCGTGAAGCCTGGCACTTGCTGACCGAACCTTGTTCGCGGCCGGAGTGTCCGCAAAGCGAATTCTGCCGCGGCCTGAAGGACTGGAGGAAGTGCTTTCTGGATGGAGTGGGGATGGATGCGGAGATCTTTCCCCGATGAAAGACTCTTACCCCGAAGAAAACGCAAAAGGGCGCGAGCAAACCCGCAAATCACCCGGGCCCGTGACTGGCGACCTGCAAGCCGGGTCGTCATTGACCTGTCTTCCGCAAGATGCTATAAAGGCTGGTTTTGTGCCGGGTTCGCTCCGGGGCCACAGGGGTCTCGCGGGCGGACTGTCCGGCGCGAAACATCCGACGCGGCCAAGCTCAGCACTCATTGTTCTTGTCTTGCAGTGGAAGCGTGTTCGGAGTTCCGGCAATGCGCTCCCAGCGCTCTCCCCGAGGGTGCGGGGATACATTCGCCGGAAAGACGGAGCCTAAACACGTAGTCACCCTGACTGACTTCTGAATTCTGGAGGATTCCATGCGCATCGGGTTCGCTCGAATTGCGTCCCAAGGAAGCCGTTTGACCAAGACCGTGGCAGCGACCTTCGCCCTGATGATGGGCGCGTCGTCTGCTTTTGCCCAATCCGGTTCGGACGTGGGCGGCGAAGCTAACCTGAAACTGCCCGACCTTTCGGCAGTGAAATTTTTGAACGACGCAATTGATGGACACAGCCTGTTGCTGATCGGGATTTTGTTTTGCGTGGCCGGGTTGGGATTCGGCCTGGCGATCTACATGCGGCTGAAGAACCTGCCGGTGCACCGTGCGATGCGCGAGATCTCGGAACTGATTTACGAGACTTGCAAGACCTACCTGGTCACGCAGGGCAAGTTCCTGATGCTGCTGTGGGCGTTCATCGCCGTGGTCATCCTTCTCTACTTCGGCGTGCTGCTGAAATATGACGCGGTGCGAGTAGCGATCATCCTGTTGTTCAGCGTGGTCGGCATTGCCGGCAGCTACGGCGTGGCGTGGTTCGGCATTCGCGTGAACACGTTCGCCAATTCGCGCACGGCGTTCGCCGGATTGCGCGGCAAGCCGTATCCGATCTATCAGATTCCCCTTGAGTCTGGCATGAGCATCGGCATGATGCTCATCAGCGTGGAACTGCTGATGATGCTCATCATCCTGCTCTTCATCCCCGGCGACTACGCCGGTCCTTGCTTTATCGGATTTGCGATTGGCGAATCGCTGGGCGCGGCGGCGCTGCGTATCGCCGGAGGCATCTTCACCAAGATCGCCGACATCGGCTCCGACTTGATGAAGATCGTCTTCAAGATCAAGGAAGACGACGCGCGCAACCCGGGCGTGATTGCCGATTGCACGGGCGACAACGCGGGCGATTCGGTTGGTCCGAGCGCCGACGGATTTGAAACCTACGGCGTGACCGGCGTCGCGCTGATCACCTTCATTTTGCTGGGCGTAAAAGATCCCACGGTGCAGGTACAGTTGCTGGTGTGGATCTTCGTCATGCGCATCATGATGCTGGTGTCGAGCGCGGGCGCTTACTTCCTGAATGCCGCGATCGCCAAAGCCCGGTTCGGCAATGTCGACAAGATGAACTTCGAGGCGCCGCTGACGTCGCTGGTGTGGATCACCTCAGTGGTTTCGATCATCCTGACCTACATCATTTCGGCGATCATCATTCCCAGCCTCGGCGGAGACACGACGCAGTGGTGGAAGCTGGCCACGATCATCTCCTGCGGAACCCTGGCCGGCGCGGTGATTCCGGAACTGGTGAAAGTCTTCACCTCGACTGAATCCCGCCACGTCCGCGAAGTCGTGACCTCCGCTCAAGAAGGCGGAGCCTCACTCGGCATCCTCGCCGGCTTCGTAAGCGGCAACTTCAGTGCCTATTATTTAGGGCTGTCGATGGTGGCTTTGATGTCGATTGGCTACCTGTTCGCGCTGCAGGGACTGGGGAGTTTGATGATTGCGGCTCCAGTGTTTGCGTTTGGACTTGTGGCGTTCGGATTTCTGGGGATGGGCCCAGTAACGATTGCAGTGGATTCGTATGGTCCGGTCACGGACAATGCCCAGTCGGTGTACGAGCTATCGCTGATCGAGCAGGTTCCGAATATCAAGGCGGAGTTGAAGAAGGATTACAACTTCGACGTGAACTTCGAACGCGCGAAGGATCTGCTGGAAGAGAACGACGGCGCGGGCAATACATTTAAAGCGACCGCGAAACCGGTGCTGATTGGAACGGCGGTGGTGGGCGCGACCACGATGATTTTCTCGATCATCATGGCGTTGACCAATGGACTGACGGCGAATGTGGACAAGCTTTCGTTGCTGCATGCGCCGTTTGTGCTGGGACTGATCACCGGCGGAGCGATGATCTACTGGTTCACGGGCGCGTCAACACAGGCGGTTTCGACGGGCGCGTACCGCGCAGTGGAGTTCATCAAGGCGAACATCAAGCTGGAAGGCGTGGAGAAGGCGTCGGTTTCCGACAGCAAGAAGGTGGTGGCGATCTGTACGCAGTATGCACAGAAAGGCATGTTGAACATCTTTATTGCGGTGTTCTTTGCCACCCTGGCGTTTGCGTTCATCGAGCCGTTCTTCTTCATCGGGTACCTGATGTCGATCGCGATCTTCGGCTTGTACCAGGCGATCTTCATGGCGAATGCCGGCGGCGCATGGGATAACGCCAAGAAGATTGTCGAAGTCGAACTGAAGCAGAAGGGCACCCCGCTGCACGATGCGACGGTTATCGGCGATACCGTGGGCGATCCGTTCAAGGATACGTCGTCGGTGGCGTTGAATCCGGTCATCAAATTCACCACGCTGTTTGGATTGCTGGCGGTTGAACTCGCAGTGAAGCTCACTAACGATGCGGGGGCGAATGTCAGCAACATTCTGGCGCTGGTGTTCTTCCTGGTATCGATCAGCTTCGTGTACCGGTCGTTCTACGGGATGCGGATCCGGTCGGGCGATGTGACGGCCGTGGAGGCACCCGCTTCGGGAGACTAGGTCGTTCGTTTTGAGAGAAGCCACCTGCTGGAGCGGGTGGCTTTTTTCGTTGGAGGACAACAAGCCTTTAACGCAGAGGGCGCGAAGGGCGGCGCGGAGAATCGCGTAGGATTCCGCCGCTACGGGTCTGGACGGACGAGGGCGTCCGTTCGTACCTGAGTCGCGGCGAGGTCGGGTTCACTGCCTCCCACCCTAACGTCGCAAAAAGCGCGACGTTAGGATGGGGCACCCCTCGGTATCGATAGTGCACGCAAGAGACACAGCGGTTTTCTGATTTCACCGCAGGGATTTGATGTAGGCGATGAGTTGCCAGAGTTGGGGGTCGGGCAGCTTCGACCACGACGGCATGCCTTTCTTCATATAGCCGTTGACCAGGAGCCAGTGCAGGTCTCCTTGGGTGGCTTGGGTTTGCACGCGGGCGTCTGCGCAAGGAGGGATGCTTCCTGGTTGCCTTCGGCGTTTTCGCCGTGGCATTTCCCGCAATGGATCTTCGTAGATGCGGCGACCAGCGGAGATGGCGTCGGGTTGGCTTTGGTATGGGTTCGTCTTCTCGTGTTCTCGCGGGGGGACTTTGTCGAGCCACTTGCCGTCGGGTCCAGAGGCGTTAGCAGTCGGAATCAAACACAGGCACAGCCAGGGCAAGCCGGATGCGGTTGGTCATTGCGCCTCCCGGTGAAACAGGCTGAGGAATTGTTCGATCTCATAGGAGACGCCAAAGCGATAGAGGCGAGGGATGCTGTAGTCGTTGAGGCCGAACTGCGGTGAGAAGGAGAGCGTCGTGCCATTGGGGGCGGTCCAGTTCATGGTGGGGCCGACGTAGTGCGAGGTGTTGTGAAGTCCGAAGCTGGAGCGGTCGCCGAGGCCTCCGTACATTTCGAGGCCGGCCTGGAACTTTTCGGGACAGAAGGTGCAATCGTGCGACTTCGCGGCGAGCGCGAGGGGGCGACTGGCGGCCCAGGCGTAGCCGAATTCCCACGGGCCTCCGCCGAAATTCTTGGTGGCGATGAAGTTTTCGCTGAGATTCCATCCTTGGAAGTTGCTGCCGAGAATTAACTTCAATTCCATTTCACGTTCAACATCTTCGCGGGCGCTGGCGTTAGAGTCAGCGAAGCCGGGAAGGCCGTCGTGTCCCACGACCTCACGCAGGGACTTGTCGGCGCTGGTGTTTTCGTACTCGATATAGAGGACTGGGTTGATGACATGCTCGCTGAGCAGCGGGTCGAAGTCGATTTTCCCAGCGGTATCCGGTGAAGATGGTGGAGTCGTGCTGGGTGGATTGTCCGTCGAGATAGAACTCGGAGGTCCACCAGGTTTTGACGCCGTATTCCAATTCAAGATTAGAGCCGAGGAAAAGATTACCGGGGTTGCCGACCACGTTAAAGCTCTCGATTTCCAGATCGCCGGGCTCTTCCATCTCGTGGGAGTAGGTGACGAAGTAGGGGCGCTCCTGGGCGTGGAGGCAAGTGCCAAAGCTTATGACCGCAAAGAGCGCGAAGAAAATCTGCAAAGAACGCAAAGAAGACGATGTGTTGCAACTGAGTTGCATCTATGAATTGTAGCGAAAAAGGAACCATGGGAAGTGATGCAGGTCACTGAGCGCGCAGTTTTTGTTTCAGGGTTGTTGCAACTACATGCAACGATTCAGTCGCCCAGGAAGAGCTTTCACTACAAAGGACACTAAGGATCACGAAGGATCAGCTAACTGCAATGTCTGGAACACATGGGTGGCGGCCGGCGGGACCTTAAGCGGCGCGGCAGGTGGAGCAGTAGCCCCCGACTTCGAGGCGGCTGACGACGATGTGGAATTGGCAGTCGCGCTGGATCTGGCCTTTGAGGCGGTCGAAGAGGTCGCTCTCGAATTCGGTGATTTTGCCGCAGCGCAGGCAGGCCATGTGGATGTGGTCGCGCTGCGGGCGGCGTTCGTAGTAGTGCTTCTCTCCCTGCATGTGCATGAGATCGAGTTCATCGATCAGGCCGTGGCGCTTGAGCAGGCTGAGGGTGCGGTAAACGGTGACGCGGTCGATCTGGGGATCGAGTTTGCGGGCTTTGCGCAGTATCTGGCTGGCGTCGAGGTGTTGCTTGGCGGTCTCCATGACGGAGAGGATGGTGCGGCGCTGGCGGGTCATGCGCAGGCCGCGGGACATGAGTTCGGCCTGGAGGCGTCCGGGTTGCTCAGTTTCTGGGAGCGGCATAGTTGTAATCCAGTTGCAAGTAGAGTTTAGCATTACTTCTTGTTCACCACAGAGACACAGGGAAGAGAAGGCAAAACCGGGGGAAGAAAAACGTGGGGCAAAAGCTTTTTACCGCAAAGCTCGCGAAGGGCGCGCAAAGGACGCTAAGAACACCGCCGTTCGGCGCGATCGAGCGCACCCGTAGCCGGCGGGACGCCGGCGCTACGGGCCCTTCATTTTTTCTTTGACGCTATGGGCTAGTTTTTCGATTTCCTCGGCTTTGCGGACGACTTCGATGGAGAGGATATTTTCGTTGGATTTGTCGACGTACTGCTTAAGCTCGGTGGCGAGTTTCAGGAGTTGCTCGGAATCGCGGCGGATTTCCGCCTGGCGCTGTTTATTGGCTTTTTTGGCCATGTCTTTTTCGATCTGCTGGCGCTGCTCGTCTTTCGGTGGAGGCGGTCCGAAGGGCGGGTTTTGCCGGGGAGCGCTGAACGCGCTGGCGGTCATGAGAAGAAAGGCGATGAGGCTGAGAGCAGTCGAAGGGCGCATGACGACCTCAAGCTGAGATGAAATCGGGGACCATTATACGGAGAAGGGGCGCGACGGCTTGTTATAATCGCGCCGGATTATGAATCGTCTCATGATATTTTTGCCGGACCTGGACGCGCAAAACATTCCCGGCTTGTTGCAGGGCTGGCGCACGGACGGAATGAATTTTTTGCGCCACGATCTGCCCAAGTTGCTGCTGGTGATGCTGGGTGCATTCGTGTTGATCCGAGTGCTGCGGGCGATTACCGGCAAGATTGCGGAGTTGAAGGAGCGGCGCTTCGCGCAGGGATTGCGGGCGCAGCAGATCCGCACGCTGGCGGAGGTGATCAACAGCATTGGAGTGTTTGTGATCCTGTTTGTGGCGGGGTTGCAGGCGCTGTCGCTGCTGGGCCTGAACCTGGGGCCGCTGCTGGCGAGCGCGGGGATCGCGGGATTGGCGATCGGCTTTGGCGCGCAGACGCTGGTGAAAGACTGGATCAACGGGTTCTTTGTGCTGGTGGAGGATCAGTTCAATATTGGCGATACGGTGCGCATGGCAGGGGTGAAGGGCGTGGTGGAGGAGATGAGCCTGCGGCGGACGGTGCTGCGCGACGACGATGGCACGCTGCACATGGTGCCGAACAGCCAGATTACGATTCTGTCGAACATGACGCGGGACTGGGCGCAGTTCACCTTGCGCGTGACTGTGGCTTACAGCGAGCCGAGCGACAAGATTGTTGGGTTGCTGCAGCAGATCGGGGAGGACGTGAGGCATGATCCCGCGTTTGCGGCCGACATAGTTGGTGACATACAGGTGCCGGGAATTGACCGCGTGGGCAATGGCGAGGCGGAGTATCTGATGCTGATCAAGACTCGTCCCAATAAGCAGTGGGGGGTGAGCCGGGAGTTGCGGAGGCGGATCAAGGATCGATTTTTAGCGGAGAAGATTCCGGCGGGGGCACCGGGAAGGGTGTATGTGGCGGATGCGGGGGTGACGGCTTCCTGAGGTTCACCACAGAGACACAGAGTCACAGAGGAAGACTGGGAAAGAACTTGAGTCGAGGTTCGGACCTCCTACCCTTTGTCGTGGTAATGCAAAAGCTTCAAACCTATTCTGGGATTGGGAAGGTGTTCTGCCTCCACCTTTGCCGCAAAAGCGCGGCAAAGATGGGGCACCCCGCGGCGTCCTTTGTGCAAAGTAAAACCTTTTTATGAATATGTTCAGGACACGATTTGCGCGGGAGATTGTGTGTGAGTTTTTGCCTCCGTCACGAAAGGTGACACGGCAGAGGGTGATTGTGTTGTGCGATGGGATGCCTTCGATCCCGCGCAAGCAATCGCTGGCGGAGTTTCTGGCCGGGAAGGGGTATTGGGTGTTTTATCCGCGGTATCGCGGGGCTTGGGAGAGTGGCGGGGAGTTTCTGGAGAGGTCTCCGCATGAAGACATTTTGGATGTGATTGGCGGGTTGCGGCGGGAGTTTCGCGAAGTAGCGTTCGGTCAGAGGTTTCAGGTTTCCGCGGACGAAGTGTTTGTGATGGGAGGGAGTTTTGGCGGGGCGGCGGCGCTTCTCTGCTCTTTGGATCCGCGGGTGAAGCGGGTGGTGGCGAATTGTCCCGTGGTGGATTGGGGGATTCTTTCTTCGTCGGAGAAGGCGGAGACTTCCAATCCGAGTTATGCGGCTTACATTCGCGAGGCTTGGGGGAATGGGTACCGGTTGTCAGTGCGGAATTGGGCGAAGTTGCGTGGCGGGAAGTTTTTTAATCCCGCGTTTTATGCCAGGGAGATTACGGCGTCGAAGGTGATGATGTTTCATGCGCAGGATGATCCGTTTGTGCCGTGGCGGTCGGTGAAGCGGTTTGCGGATTCGACCGGGGTGAAGTTGAAGTTGTTCAAGCGCGGGGGGCATTTGAGTACGGATTTTATTGTGCGGAAGCATTGGAGGGAGATTGGGAGGTTTTTGAGAGGGAGTGAAGTCGTGGCCTTCGTAACTCAGTCGGTCACCTCGAGTTACTAATTCTTGTCGTCTGGCCAAGAAAGTATCAGTCGTCCCTACGGGACTTGATCATGTGGACTAGAGACCCGGCGTTGAAACGCCGGGCTATTGGCGGGCGTCCCTTCGGGACTGAAAAACCTATTCGGAGTAAGGACGAGTTCATTGCCTCCCACCTTTGCCGCAAAAGGCGCGGCAAAGATGGGGCACCCCTCGGTGGTTTTGGTGCAAACAAAAACCGGTGCAAACGAAAAGCCCCGCCCTGTCGCAAAGAACGCGACAAGGACGGGGCACCCTCGAGATTATTGATTGTTACAGCGAGCTCATCTTTGCCAGGAATTCGCCGTTCGTTGTCGTCTTGGCGAGGCGCTCGATCAGCAGTTCCATGGCTTCGACCGGCGACAGCGGGTTCAGGACTTTTCTTAGAACCCAGATGCGCTGCAGGTCTTCTTTCGGAATGAGCAGTTCTTCTTTTCGCGTGCCGGAGCGTTGAATGTCGATGGCCGGGAAGGTGCGCTTGTCGACCAGTTTGCGCTCGAGGATGATTTCGCTGTTGCCCGTGCCTTTGAATTCTTCAAAGATCACGTCGTCCATGCGGGAACCGGTGTCGATCAGCGCGGTCGCAATGATCGTCAGAGAGCCGCCTTCTTCGATGTTGCGGGCGGATCCGAAGAAACGCTTGGGACGCTGCAGGGCGTTCGAATCAACGCCGCCTGACAGCACTTTGCCGCTAGGGCGGAACGATGGTGTTGTAGGCGCGGGCGAGGCGGGTGATGGAGTCAAGCAGGATGACGACATCGCGCTTGTGCTCGACCAGGCGCTTGGCTTTTTCAATCACCATTTCCGCGACTTGCACGTGACGGGCGGCGGGCTCGTCGAAGGTCGAGGAGATGACTTCGCCTTTGACCGAGCGCTGCATGTCGGTGACTTCTTCCGGGCGCTCGTCGATCAGCAGAACCATCAAGACAACTTCGGGATGGTTGGTAGTAATCGAGTTGGCCACGTTCTGCAGCAGCATGGTTTTGCCGGCGCGCGGTGGAGAAACGATGAGACCGCGCTGGCCCTTGCCGAGCGGGGTCAACAGATCCATGACGCGGGCGCTGATATTTTCGCGGGCAGTCTCGAGTTTGAGACGCTCCTGCGGGTAGAGCGGCGTCAGGTTATCGAACAGGATCTTGTTGCGCGCTTCGTCGGGAGATTCGAAGTTGACGGCTTCGATCTTCACCAGCGCGAAATATTTTTCGCCCTCGTGGGGAGGACGGACCTGGCCGCTGATGGTGTCTCCGGTCTTGAGATCGAATTTGCGGATCTGGGAGGGCGAGACGTAAATGTCGTCGGGGCCAGGGAGATAGTTGTAATCGGGAGAGCGAAGGAAGCCGTAGCCGTCGGGAAGGATTTCAAGAACGCCTTCGGCGAAGATGTGGCCTTCTTTTTCGCTTTGCGCCTGGAGGATCTTGAAGATCAGGTCTTGTTTGCGCAGACCGCTGGCGCCGGGGAGATCCAGAGATCGGGCGATCTTGGTCAGCTCCGTAATGTTTTTTTCTTTGAGTTCAGCGATGGTCATTATTCACCTGCGAGGAGATTTTCAAAGGGGGGTGCAGCAAAAAGGAAAGACAGGTACTCGCGAGGAGTAAGGCGGGCGGACTAAGCAGCCCGCCTTTGAGCCTCGGCAAAATGTTCGGGTTCACTCAGAACCGAAGTGCGCTCCGAGCTTGCGATCTTGTCCAGAACCTCGTTCATGGTTTCCTGGATCCTGGTATTGGGCTTATGAAACTTACGGGTAGCCTTGGACGCAAGCTGGCAGAGCATATAACGGTTCCGCAAAGTATGCAAAGCGTCGAAAACGCGATCAGAACGCATGATTCCTCTCTTCCTTTATTACACCAGTCAGCCGCGGCCCCCCATCTTGTGGTCCGGTCGCGGGTTCCCGCGCCAGAAGGTCCAACTGCCTCAATTCAGATGGGATATACGGGAAAGCTCTGACTACACTAATAGATGCTCCGCAGGACTGGAAAGTTTCTCAGTGTTTCTGGATTCAGTCCATTGTCAGCGGAGGTACATCGGGTGCTGACTGGTCCAACATTCCCCTGGAACCGACTACCCTACCGGGAAATTGAGGGGACGTCAAGGGTTTCTTGGTGTTGCAAGGTAAAGCTGTATCTGTAAGCATGCAATGCACTTACCTGAGTCCCACAGGCGCACGGGGGAGCGCCTATGGGAATGGGAGCACAGGAAGGCTTTTAAGAGCCGCTCCGCTTCCGGGAGATTTTGACGATCAGCGCTGAGCGATCCGCCTCGAGTTGGGCGCGAGTGTCGTTAATGCGGGCAAGGTGGGGGACGGATTTCTGTACAAACGGGGTCGCGGTGTTGAGGTTTTGCTGAATTTCCAGAAGTCTCTGCCGGGCTTGGGGGGCAGGTGATTGGAAAGCGGCAGCCGCACGGGTGTTTGTCGACCGCATAGCGATAGCGGGAAGCGGCGGTGTTGGGAGAGATTTCGAGCAGCTCCGCGGCTTCCTGAAAAGTCAGTTCGCCCCAGACCTTCAAGATCACGATTTGGCGCTGATCGGCAGGCAGCTCAGAGACAGCTTGGCTGAGGTCTCTGGCCGCGCCAGCTCGTTCTGGGGAAGCTGTGAAGATGACTGTCGCCTCATCGAATGTGGCTTCGCGCAATCCAGAACGGCGTTGATTCAAGGCCGCGTTGCGGACGGCGCGAAACAGGTACGGTCTGGGCTGGTCGGGCATTCGTACTTTCTCGCTCAGCAGCTTCAGGAATACCTGGTGGAGGACGTCTTGAGCAGCGGAGCGGCTTTCGAGAATTGTGGTCGCGTAGGCGAGCAGGGCTGGACCGTACTGCTGATAGATCTGCTCGATCGTATTTCGCAGCGTGTCCGCCATGCGCGTACACCTTTACCACACCGGAAAGAGCGGGATTTGTCTAATAGAAGCGCAAGGCCCCACTTCTCGCAAAGTGCGCGAGAAATGGGGCACCCCAGGGCTGGGTAGACGATAGTCGATTCTGTCTTACTTATGATAAAATGTAAGACACTATGGCACAGCGTGGGAAGTTCACCTCTAAAGGGCAACTGGTGATACCGGCGGAATTGCGGCGGAAGCATGGCATTAAGGTGGGCACCGAAGTCGTGTTCCTGGAAGACGAACTGGGAAGGATTGTGTTGCAGCCTCTGACCGATGAGGCCATTGATGGAATGATGGGCTGTCTTTCCGGCGGTCCGGATTACCTGGCGAACTGGATGAAAGAGCATCGCGAGGAAGGCGAGCGCGACAAGTGAAAACGTACGTCTTTGACGCCAGCGCGCTATTTGCGTTCCTGCAGCACACTGCCGGAGGCCCGAAGGTCAGCGAACTGTTCAAAGAGGCAGCCAAGCTGCGTATACGTATTCTGATGTCGGCCGTGAACTACGGCGAAGTCTACGGACGGGTGTTACACGATGGAGGAGCGGTGGAGGCGGCGCGGGCACGAAGTGTGGTGGCGACGCTGCCGGTGGAATTGGTAGACGCTACGCCCGAGGGTGCGATACGGGCGGCTGAGACCAAAGTCGCTCATCGGCTCGACTACGCCGACAGCTTCGCGGCGGCCCTGGCGCTTGAGCACAAGGCCACCTTGGTGACCAGCGACTCGGATTTCCGGAAGTTGGGGCATGGGGTGGGCGTGGTGTGGTTGAAGAGTTAGCATTTCCCTTCTAATGCCTCGTTGGACTCCAGTCGTCCCGCCGGGACTCACCTATTTAAGGTCGCTCACCCGGCGTTGAAACGCCGGACTATTGGCAGGTGTCCCTCCGGGACTGAGCTGTTGCTCCGCCCTTTGTCTCCAAAGATTCGCAATGTGGGAAGCATGTATTGCCTCCCCCTTACGTCGCCAAAAAGCGCGACCTTAGGGTGGGGGCATCCCTCGTTTGTGTTGGTGCAGGCATGCGCGCTGCGCGGTGGGCCGCGGTCACGCCCAGAAGGTGCGGTCTAGGGTGCGGTATTGGATGGCTTCGGCGATGTGTTTGGGTTGGATGGCGGGGGCGGCTTCGAGGTCGGCGATGGTGCGGGCTACTTTGAGGATGCGGTCGTGGGCGCGGGCGGTCAGGCCTTGCTGGGTCATGGCGCGTTCGAGCAGGCGTTCGCAGTCGGCGGAGAGGTCACAGAAGGCGCGAATGTGGCGCGGGGCCATCTGGGCGTTGCAATAGAGTCTCTCGCGCGTGTTGGTGGAGGCGAAGCGGGCGAGTTGGGAATCGCGGGCACGCATGACTCGTTCGCGAATCTTGGCGGAACTTTCGGGTTCATGGGCGGCGCGCATTTCTTTGTAGTTCACGGCGGGGACATCGATGTGGATGTCGATGCGGTCGAGCAGCGGTCCGGAAATTTTCGACATGTAGCGCTGGATGAGCGGCGGTGTGCAGTGGCACTCGCGGCTGCGGTCGTTGAAGTATCCGCAGGGACAGGGATTCATGGCGGCGGCCAGCATAAAGCGCGCGGGGAAGGTCAGCGACATGGCGGCGCGGGCGATGCAGACGGTGCCATCTTCCAGAGGCTGGCGCATCACTTCTAAGACGTTTCTGGGAAACTCCGGCAGTTCGTCGAGAAACAAGACGCCGTTGTGGGCGAGCGAGACTTCGCCGGGACGAGGAATTGCGCCTCCGCCGATCAGGCCTGCGTCGGAGATGGTGTGGTGCGGGGCGCGAAAGGGGCGGACGCCGACTAATCCTGCGCCCGGGTCGAGGACTCCGGCGACGCTGTGAATCTTGGTGGTCTCAAGGGCTTCTTCAAAGGTGAAGGGCGGAAGAATCGTCGGCATGCGTTTCGCGAGCATGGTTTTGCCGGAGCCGGGAGGGCCAATCATGAGGATGTTGTGGCCGCCGGCGCAGGCGACTTCGAGGGCGCGCTTGGCGGTCTGCTGTCCGCGAACATCTTTGAAGTCGACGATGTAATGCTGGGAGTCGCTGAGCAGGGTTTCGGTATCGACTTTCAAGGGCACAATGCCGTTGCCGGTATTCACGAAGCGGATGACGTCGAGCAGCGAGCGGACAGGGTAGACGTCGACGCCTCCGACCATGGCGGCTTCGCGGGCGTTGAGTTCGGGAACGACGAGGCGAGTGATTTTCTTGCCGCGAGCTTCGATGGCAATGGGCAAAGCGCCGCGGACGCCGCGAACGCCGCCGTCGAGAGAGAGTTCGCCTACGAACAGGCAGTCGGAGATCTCCTTCTTGTTGAGGCCTCCGTAGGCGCCGAGGATGCCTAGAGCCATGGGCAAATCGAATCCCGAACCTTCTTTGCGGATGTCGGCCGGGGCGAGGTTCACCGTGATCTGCGTGGGCGGTATGTCGTAACCGCAGTTTTTCAGGGCGGCGCGGACGCGGTCGCGGCTTTCGCGGACGGCGGTGTCGGGGAGGCCCACGGTGTGGAAGTGGTCCTCGGTCATCTTGATGCCCGAGCAGTCGACCTCGACCTCGATGATATTGGCGTCGATGCCGTAAACGGCAGCGCTGAGAGTTTTGTAGAGCATGGGTCCGCGATGCGGACGCGTGGGGACGGGAGCAAGCCAGACGACCGACAGTTGAGGATAGGCCGGGTGCTTCCCTAAGCACGGTGATAGCGGTCACTGGTTGGGGTGATGGTAGTCGTCAGTCTTCGGTCGTCGGTCGTCAGCGAAAGCTTCTAAACGCAAAGATCGGTAAGAAATGCCGCAAAGGTCGCTAAGAATGGCCAAACCTTAAATCGCTGAGGTCGCTGAGAACTGCCGCAGAGGGTGCTAAGGAGACACTAGTGGCCCTGCTTCATATTGGCCGGCGGGACGCCGGCGCTACTACGTATCAAGATGTCTAACAGTTTGTGGTTGTGCGGGTGGGAGGGGTGCTCTAGGATTCGATTTAATACCCTCACGCGCTTTTTATGCCGGACAACCAACAGGATCCCTCCCACTCGCGGGCACCCAGTCAATTTGAAAAAGAAGAAGCGTGGCTATGGCGGATTGCTTTGCTGTTCCTGGTGCTGCTCGCGGCAGCGCTGGCCGCAGAGTCGTGGGAGCGGTTGCACAACCTTCCCTATCACCTGGGGTTGCTTCCGATAGCGTTGTTCTGTGTAGCCATCGCATTTGCGGCGTTCAGCTATGGACGACGGAAGCGGGTTGCGGAACTGAAGACGCTGGTGCAGGGGTTGCAAGAGCGCGCCACGCCCACGGAAGCGCAGCTGGATCAGTTAGGACAGGTGATCGCGCGCTCGCAGCGCAGCTTCAAGGAACTGATCGATTCGATCGACGATGGGGCGTTTGCCATGTCGCTCGACGGGACGGTGAGAACTGTCAACAAGCGGGTCACCGAGTTGATGGGAATCGCTTACGGAGACATCGTCAATCACAAGCTCGATGAGTTTCTGGAGGAGCCTGCGCGGGCTGATGTGGAACGGGGACTGTCGCGCTTCCTAGAGCAAAGGCGCTGGTCGGGATTGGTGACGGCGAAGATCAAGGCGAGTCCGCGGGTGCGGTATTTCGACTGCGTGCTGAACGCGATCGTCAAAGGGGATGAAGTCGTGGGTGTCAGCATTCTGGCGCGCGACGTCACCGAGGAGCGCGAAAAGGAGCGGCGCTTCACCGAGCTGTTCGAGACTCTTCAGGAAGGGGTGTATTTCAGTACTCCCGAGGGCCGGTTGCTGGATGCGAACGCGGCACTGGTGCAGATGCTGGGCTACGGGAGCAAAGAAGAATTGATTGCGCTGGAGGCCACGGGGCTGAACTCGGACACAGGACAGACCCCGGTACTGGGACGAGGCGCGGATGATCGTGGCGGAGTGCGGACCCGAGAGGTATCGCTGCGGCGCAAGGATGGGAGCACCGGGGTGTTTCTCGATTCATCGCGCGCAGTTTGGGATGCAGCGGGAACGGTGATCCGATATCAGGGGACGCTGGTCGATGTCACCGGGCGGCGGGAGATGGAGCGGACGCTGCGGCGGCAGGAGGAGTTTCAGCGTTATCTGCTGGAGAGTTTCCCGGATCTGATCCTGGTCATTGATCTGGAGGAGCGGTACAGCTTTGTAAGTGCTAGGATTCGCGATCTGCTGGGATTCAGACCTTCGGATCTGCTGGGAACGACGCTGAATGAGAAAGCGGGACATTCCCCTGAATTTGTGACGCTGTGCCGGGAGGTAAACGCGGGAAAGAAGAAATTCGGTTTCTGCGAATTCGGGGCGCAGCATCGGGACGGAAGCTGGAGGACGATGCGAGCCACGGCGAGCCCGCTGTATGACGCGGAAAACCGGCCGAGCGGGGTGATCGCGTCAGTGCGGGATATCACGATTGAAAAGAAGTTGGAGCAGCAGGTGATTCAGAGCGAGCGACTGGCGGCGATGGGACAGATGATTGGGGGCTTTGCGCACGAATTGAATAATCCGTTGACCAGCATTCTGGGTTTAACGGAGTTGCTGCTGGAAGATCAGAAAGACATGCCGTCGCAAAAGCAATTGACCATGCTGCAGCAGCAGGGGCGGCGGGCGGCGGAGATTGTGCACAACCTGACGTATTTCTCGCGGCCTCCGGCGCCGGGAAAAAGTTCGATTCAGCTGAGCGAAGTAGTACAGAGAACGCTGCATCTGCACGCTTATTCTCTGCGGAAGAACAACATCACGGTAGATTTTTTGCCAGATGCGACCATCCCGATGGTGAGTGGGGATCCGCACCAGTTGATGCAGGTTTTTCTGAACCTGATTTTGAATGCCGAGCAGGCAATGCGCGAGGTGCATGATCGCGGGATCCTGCGGATACGCATGGCCCGGGTGGGCGACACGGCGCAGGTGGTTTTCGAAGATGATGGTCCGGGGATTGCGGCCGACATCCTACCGAACATTTTCGATCCCTTTTATACGACGAAGAGACCGGGGCGGGGGACGGGATTGGGGTTGAGCATCTCGAAGGCGATCTTGCGGGAGCACGGCGGGAATGTGGAGGCGGCATCGGGTGCGGAGGGTGGGGCGGTGTTTACGGTGAGCCTGCCGTTGGGAAACGCACCACTCTAAACCAGGTATGACCGAACTAGAAAGAGAGCTGAGAAACGCACGCGTTATCCAGTTCGCATTCGTTGCGACGATACTGATCCTTGCGTGGGTGGCGGAGTTCGATAGGGATCATGGGAGAGACGGTTGGACTTGGAAGTATTGGTTATTGATAGGGCTTAGTCTCTGGTCGATCTCAGGCGGCTTGCGCCTCCGTCAAAGGGTGCGCAGGCTTAATGAAGCCTTGGTCAAGAACCCTTCAGATCCGAAGACTCTCAGGAGCTGGAGAGTATTTCAGGTTCTCAGCCTTCTTATCGCAGCAGGTGTTGCATGGTGGGGTCTGGTGATACGAATGGCTGTTGGCGGCACGTTTTGGCAGGCATCCCTTTTCTATTTGACCGGCCTTTTTCTTCTGTTGCTTTGGACGCCCCGCGCACCAACTCGTCTGGATTGATCCTTCAGTCAATTTGGCCGGCGGGACGCCGGCGCTACTCGACGACGTCATCCCGACGCGAAGCGAGGGATCTGGCGTGGCGCATCGGTGATTCACGCCAGATCCTTCGGCCTTGCGGCCTCAGGATGACGTCAACTTAGAGGTTATTCGTTGGGTCGAGAATCCATGAATGCCAAGAGGGATGGCGCATCGATTCCCACCCTAACGTCGCAAAAGGCGCGACGTTAGGATGGGGCAACCCTCGTTACTTTTTGTACAGACAGGAAGGCCCGCGGGATTATCTTTCTACTGCCATGGCTACGGCGTTGCCTCCGCCCAGGCAGAGGGCGGCGATGCCGCGGTGGACGTCGCGGCGGATCATTTCATAGATCAGGCTGACGAGGACGCGGGCTCCGCTGGCGCCGATGGGATGTCCGATGGCAACCGCGCCTCCGTTGACGTTGACTTTGTTGGGATCAAGTTTTAGTTCGCGCATAACGCCCAGCGCCTGCACCGAGAAGGCTTCGTTGAGTTCGTAGAGATCGACGTCTTCATTCTTCCAGCCAGTTTTTTCCCAAATGCTTACGAACCGCGCCAACGGGGGCCATCATGACCCACTTGGGTTCGACGCCGCTGGTAGCCTGGGCAACGATGCGGACCATGGGCTGAGCGCCGAGTTCTTTGGCGCGGGCTGCGCTGGTGACAACGACGGCGGCCGCTCCATCGTTCACACCGGGGGCATTGCCGGCAGTGACGGTGCCATCTTTTTTGAAGGCGGGCTTCAGGGAGCGCAGCACCTCGATAGTGGTGTCTTCGCGCGGCGATTCGTCTTTGTCGAAGATCACTGCAGGGGCGCCCTTCTTCTTGGCGGGAATCTCGACGGGAACGATTTGAGCTTTGAGGCGGCATTCTTTCTGGGCTGCGATCGCTTTGCGGTGAGAGTTGACGGCGAAGTCGTCCTGATCTTCGCGGGTGATGCTGTATTTCTCGGCGACGTTCTCTCCGGTGATGCCCATGTGGTAGTCGTTGTAGATATCCCAGAGTCCGTCGTGAACCATGGAGTCGATGAGTTGCTGGTTGCCGAGGCGGTATCCCTTGCGCGCTTGCATGAGGAGATACGGGGCGTTGGTCATCGATTCCATGCCACCGGCGACGACGATGGAGCTGTTGCCGGTCTGGATGGCTTGCGCAGCGAGAGCGACGGCTTTGAGTCCGGAGCCGCAAACCTTGTTTATAGTCATGGCACCTACTTCAGGGGCCAAACCTCCGAAGATGGCGGCTTGGCGCGCGGGATTTTGACCGAGTCCAGCGGAGAGGACGTTGCCCATAATGCACTCGTCGACCTGCTTGGGATCGATGTGCGCACGGTTCACGGCCTCACGAACGACGATGGCGCCGAGTTGCGGCGCGGTGAAATCGGAGAGACTTCCCTGAAATTTTCCTACCGGCGTGCGGCAGCCGGAGATGATGACAACCTGATCAGATGCGGACATAAATGACTCCTCGATGATTTCGCGACTCAACATTATAGATGTCGGGAGCACGGGAAACGTTGAAATTCGCTGAGCGGGTGGGAGGCGCGGAGATTTCGTGAATCCGCGACTGCGGAAGAGGAGAGCCGCGATTTTCTTCGATGAAGAGAGTGCGATAGTGGAGATGAAGGAGGAATTTTTGTTGCGCAGAGTGCCTCTGGTGACTTTGGTGTATCGGTCGCATGCCTGCGCGATGTCATTTTTCTCTTGACATCACATTTTGTTGACTCTATACAATCAAACAGTTGCAACAGAAGACCGTTGCATAGTCCATGAAAAATGGAAAGGGAGAATAGATCAATGGCAACCAAGAAGAAAGCAGCAAAAAAGGGCGGCAAGAAGAAGCACTAATCGCCCAGGCAAAGCAAGGAACCGAGGGGACGCGAAAGCGTCCCCTTAGTTTTTGCGCACGGGAAGCAGACTCCTGCCTGCACTTCGCTCGGTCGGAATGCGAGGGGTTGAGTTCACTTTAGCCGGCGAGGCGCCGGCGCTACTTGAAGACGCTACCTGATGGAGTAGAGGCGCTTTTCGGTTTCGGGGCAGAGGTTGCGGTAGGGACACCATGTGCAGTGGAAGCCGGGGGTCGGGTGGAATTTTTCGTCGGCGATGTCGTGGGCCACTTCTTCCACGCGGGCCTGGGCCTTTTGCAATTCCAGGCCATCGCGAACGGATGCCACTGAGTTGTTGTCGGCGAGGTTATAGAGCACCAGGCGGTCGACGCGGTATCCCCACTTGGCTTTCGCCGCGAGGGCGTAGATGGAAAGCTGAAGGCTTCCGTCGGCATCGTCCTGGGTCTGCGGCTTTCCCGTCTTGTAGTCGGTGATGGCCACAGAGCCATTCCCTAGATCATCCACGCGATCCATGCGCCCCACGACCGTGGTGGCGCCCAGCTTCATTTCAAATCCTTCCTCGGTGTGCAGCACGCTGGGGAAGCCGTCGCGCAGATTGGCGGCGATGAAGTCTTTCAACTGCTCGATTCCCTGCCTCTCGTAGAGCTCGAACTGGTAGGGATCCTGAAAGCCTGCGGAAGCCAGGTCGGCGCGGAAGAGGTCGACGAGAGCGCTTTCCTCCATGGGACGGTTGGCGCGGACCGAATCGTAATACGCCTTGAGCACGCGGTGCATGGAGGCGCCGTATTGCAGAGGCCCGGGTGGTTCGGTAGGCAGGCGCCATTCGCGCTCAAGCTTGAACTGCAGAGGACACTTCTCGTAGGCCGCGACCGCACTGGCGCTAAGGCGGGCAGCGAGATTGGACGATGGAGGCAGGGCAAGCCACGCCTCAGTGCGCGTGAGGGGGACGGCGGCGACAGCAAAGATGTCGGTTTGGAAGTCGCGCGGCTGGCGCACGCGCACGGCTGAAGCGAGCTTGCGATCTTTTGAAAGCTCTCGCAGATATCCAGGCGGCGAAGGATCGGTCTTTCCCGTTCCCTTCTTTCCGTAGAGAGTGAGCGAGTCGCGGGCACGCGTCATGGCGACGTAGAAGAGGCGACGCTCTTCCTGCTCATGGAGGGTCTTATCGTCTCCCTGCCCGGCGGAGTCGGGATCGCGCAAGCCCTGCGGGAACTCGAACAGAGGCTCTTTGAAACTCGAAGGGAACGAATTGGATCGGGCGCGAAGAACGAAGACGTGATCAAACTCCAGGCCCTTGGCGGCATGGGCGGTGAGCAAGGTGACGGCATCTTCATCCGGCGAAGGCACGGCGATGCTGCCCATGGCGTCGCGGAAGTCGTCGAGGTACTCAAGAAACTCGCTGAGCTTGCGGGTTTCGGTGATGGGCTTGTCTTCCCATCGGGAGCTGAAATCGAGCAGCGCCAGCACCGGAGGCGTCTCGCGGCGAAGATTGAAACGGCGGAGGATGATTTCGAGCGCCGCGCGAGCGTCAGCAGAGCGCGAGTCGATTTCCGCTTTTGCGTCTTTGATGGATTCGAGAACCGCGGGACCGCCCGGGATTTTCTCGAGGACCGAGGCGACGCCGGGACCTGGATCGTCGCGCGGAAGTGCGCGAATGCCGGCGCGAAGCTCCTCAGGTTTAACGGTGAATTGCGGGAGGGCAGCGACGCGGAAGAGGCTCGAGCTATCGCGGAGGGAAACGATGGCGCCGGCGCAGGCGAGCAAGTCGCGGACTTCCGGAGTGTCGGCCGCGTTCAGGTTCTCAATGGAGAACGGAATTCCCTCTTCCGCCAACAGCCGGGCCACTTCATCGTTATGCGAATGGGAGCGGTAGAGCACCGCGAAATCCCGCCATGAAGCGCGGAGCTGTTTTTTCCTTTCGAGGATGGTGGCAACCAGGTCAGCGCTTTCAACCTCTTTGTCGGCGAAAGCCATGTCCACGGGAACAGCGGGAAGCGGCTTCCCTTCCGCCTGGGCTTGCTCTTCACGAGCTGAGACGAGAGGCGAACGGCGGTAAGCGAGGACGTTCTTCGCAGTGGAAAAGACTTCCGGATTCTTGGCGATCAGGCCGAAGGCGGATTGCAGGATGGGAGTCGTCGAACGGCGATTCTTCTCGAGGACGACGAGGCCGGCATTGGGGAAATGATGCTGAAAGAGCGCGAAGGCAGCGCTCGATGCGCCGCGAAAGCGATAGATGGCCTGGTCGGGATCTCCGACGGCGAAGACGTTGCGCTCTTCCCCGGCGAGGCGCTGCACGATCTTTACTTGCGCGAAGTTGGCGTCCTGAAATTCGTCGAAGAGAATGAAGCGGGCGCCGCGGCGTTCCTGCTCGAGGATTTGGGGATCACTCTCGAAAAGATCATAGGTTCGAGTGATCATCTGGCCGAAGGTGCCGAGGTTGAGCTCGCGCAGAATGCGGTCGGCGGTGGAGAAGACGTGCGAGATTTCCTGGCAGCGTCCGTGAGCCTCGTCGGGGGTGAGATTGACTGCGTCTTTCGACTTGCTGACCCGAGGCACAGGCACTTCGCCGCAACCGACGCGGCGAACGTACTCCGCGTATTTTTCGGGAGTGACCAGCTCGTCCTGGCAGCGGCGCATGAATTCCAGCAGATCACTGAGGAACTGGCTGACGTTGGCGGCGCGCACGAAGTAATCGAGCTTGAGCTCGCGAATGCGGCGGCGCAGGAGGATCCAGAGATCGGCGTCTTCGAGAAGGTCGAAGCCTTTGCCGCGGCCAATCAGGAGCTCGTTGCAATAGGCGTGGAAAGTCTTGGTCTTCAGTTTGGAAACATCGGTGCCGCGAAGCTCGGCGCGGACGCGCTCGGCCATCTCGCGAGCGGAGTTCTCGGTGTAAGTGACCGCGAGGATTTCGTCGGGGCGGACGCCTTCTTCCTTGATGAGGCGCGCGATGCGCTTGATGAGGACGGTGGTTTTGCCGGTGCCGGCGCCAGCGACGACGAGCATGGGTCCATGGACGTGTTCGATGGCCTGGCGCTGGCGCTCGTCAGGGGTGAAAGGAGGCTTCGCGGGCATTGAGGTGAGGATAGCAGAGGGGGAACGGTTTGGCTGGATCGCGGTTCAGGAGTTCGCGTCGACAGTCGGAATTCATCTTGGGGCTATTGGGTTGAAAGGGCGATCGCCAAGGCGGCGATGGCGGCGGTTTCGGCGCGGAGGATGGTCGGGCCGAGGGAGGCGGAGGTCCATCCGGCGGCTTTGAATTGGTTTTGTTCGGCCTCGGTCCATCCGCCTTCGGGGCCTATGGCGAGCAGCAGCTCGGAATCGTTCGAGGGGACAACGTCTCGCAGCATGGTCATGGTCTCGGTTTCAGAGAGGACGATGCGAGAGGAGGCGGCGAGGGCGACGGCGGCCTTCAGTTTGATGGGCTCAGAGATTTCCGGTGGAGTTGCGCGGCGCGATTGTTCGGAGGCTTGCAGGGCGAGGCGCTCCCAGCGTTCACGGCGCTTGGGGGCTGCCGCCGCTAGATGGGCCTCGGTGCGCTGCGCGATGACCGGGATGATGCGGGCCGCGCCGAGTTCCGTGCATTTTTCGATGGCCCACTCCATGCGGTCGAACTTGAAAATCGAGAGGGCGAGAGTGATGTTGACCGGCTGCACGGCCGGGATTTCTTCGCCGAGTTCGAATTCGACCCTATCGTTGGTGAGGGAGGTGATGCGCGCGTGACGGACGGCGGTGGGAGTGGTGATGTCGAATTCCTGTCCGACGCGGGCGCGGAGGACGCGAGCGAGGTGGGCGGCGTGGTCTCCGATGAGCGCGGCACGGGTTTCGGAGACTTCGTCGGCGATGAAGCGGCGGCGGGTCATCGCGAGTAGTTTAGCGGATGGAAGTGCCGCGTCCTTCGCAAAGTGCGCGAAAACGCAAGGTCCCTCGACTCCGCATGGCGAATCGCTTCGCTCATCGCCATGCTCCGCTCGGGATGACAGATCAACAATTCTAGCCGAAGATGTCTTTGACTTTGCCTAGCAGAGTGCGGCGCTGGGGCTTGTTTTCTACGTGGGTGATGCCTTCGAGTTCCTGCATGAGTTCGCGCTGGCGCTTGGTGAGTTTTTGCGGAGTCTGGAGGCGGATTTCGACGAACAGATCTCCTTTGCCGTGGCTGTTCAGAACGGGTACGCCTTTGTTGCGGACGCGCAGCGTAGTTCCCGATTGCGTGCCCTCGGGAATCTTAAGCGTGTGATTCCCTTCCAGCGTAGGGACGTTGATTTCCGCACCGAGAGCGGCCTGGGTAAATGAGATCGGCATCACGCAGTGCAAGTTATTGCCTTCGCGCTCGAAGAACGAGTGCTCTTTGACGTTGAGGACAACGTAAAGGTCTCCCGGAGGTCCGCCGAAGGGTCCGGCTTCGCCATATCCGGAGAAGCGGATGCGGGTGCCGTCTTCGACACCGGCGGGAATCTTGGTTTCGACTACTCGCTGCCGCAGCACGCGGCCTTCGCCTTTGCACTTGGTGCAGGGATCGGTGATGACACTGCCGCTGCCCTGGCAGGTGGGACAGGTGCGGGCGATGCTGAAGAAACCTTGCTGGTAGCGAACCTGTCCGCGTCCCGCACAGGATTTGCAGGTCGCGGGAGCTTTTCCGCTCGCCGCGCCGGAACCGTGGCAGTCTTCGCAAGTTTCATGGCGCCGAACATTGACCTTGGTTTCGGTGCCGAAGTAGGCGTCTTCGAAGTCAATGGTCAGGTCCTCGCGCAGGTCGGCGCCGCGTTGAGCGCGAGTGCGGCGGTTGCCGGAGGAGCGGCCTCCGAACATTTCTCCGAAACCGAAGCCGAGGAAGTCGTTGAGGATTTCGTTGAGGTCGACGCCGGCGGCGGGATCGAATCCGCCCATGCCGCCGTTGACTCCGGCGTGCCCGAAGCGGTCGTAAGCGGAGCGCTTATCGGCGTCGCAGAGGACGGCGTAGGCCTCGGTGCATTCCTTGAATTTTTCTTCCGCGTCGGGATTATTGGGGTTGCGATCGGGATGGTACTGGAGCGCCAGCTTGCGATAGGCGCTCTTGACCTCCTGCTCGGTGGCAGTGCGGGTGATGCCCAGCACTTCGTAGTAGTCGCGTTTCACGTTAGCGGGAATAAATTGGTCCTTGGTCGTTGGTCTTTGGTCGTTCGTCGTTAGTCACTGCGGCATTGGTGGGTTCCGTTTTTGACTACCGACCAGCGACCACTGACTACCGACTAGTGATTGTTTCTTGCCACCTTCACCATGGCTGGGCGGAGGAGGCGGTCTTTCAGTTTGTAGCCGCGCTGCAACTCCTCCAGCACTTCATGGTCTTTGGCTTTGTTGGTATCTACCATCTCAATGGCTTCGTGGACATGCGGGTCGAACTGCTGTCCTTTGGCCGGGACGGGCTGCAGTCCCAGCTTCGCCAGCGCGTCCTGAAACTGTTTATAGATGAGCTCAACGCCTCCGCGGAACTCGGATTTTTCCGGCGCGGATTGCAGAGCGCGCTCAAAGCTGTCGAGGACCGGGAGCAGCGGCTTGATGGCATCGGCGACGGCGTATTCGCGGAAGTCCTGCTGTTCGCGGGCGGCGCGTTTGCGGGCGTTCTCGAATTCCGCTTGAAGACGAGCCAGGCGGTCGACGAGACTGTCACGCTCGGCCGTGAGCTTGAGCAGTTCCGAGTCGCGGCTTTCCGCTGGTTCGGCGCTACGGACAGGAATCTCCTCGGTGTCGTCGGACGCGGGGAGTTCGTGTTCGGTGTCGAGTTGTTGGGGATCGAGTTCTGATTTTCCGTTAGTACGTGGCATAAATGCTTTCCGCTGCCGTCCGCTGAAGTTTTTTCAGCTCCTTCGTGCCGGGCCAATTTCTTTCGCCCCTTTGGGGCTTGTCTTCGTTTCACTTCCTACCCACGGCTTGCGCCGTGGGCTTTATTCTTTCGCCGCGTCGCGGCTGGGATCGTTCTTGGTTCCCTTGATCTGCCCCACTTCTACTTCATCGTGGCCGGCGGGACGCCGGCGCTACTGGTCGGTTTCGTTCAATAACTTGTCGAAGAGGCGCGCGATGTAGGAGACGGCGTTCATGGTGTGCTGGTAGTCCATGCGCGTGGGGCCGATTACGGCGAGCGATCCCATGACTTCTCCGCCGACACGGGCGGGGGCGCCGATCAGCACCAGATTGCGCATGGACGGCAGGGCCTGATCGAGTCCGATCACGACCCGCACCGCTTCCTGCTTCACATCGAGATACGCGCTGAGCAGTTCGACGACTTTTTGTTTCTCCTCCAGCGTTTTCAGCAGCTCTTGCAGGCGTTGTTTGTCCTGCTCGCCGGTAACCAGATTGGCGGCGCCTTCCACGTAGACCGACTGCTTGGATTCGTCGGCGGCCAGGGCACCCTGGCGGTAGAGCTGATCGAGCGAACTCATGAGGCGGTCGTACTCGCTGCGTTCCTGCTCCAGGCGGCGACCGAGTTCGCTGCGCATGGCGTCCATGGTCCAGCCGCGAAAATTTTCGTTGATGAAGCGGGCGGCGGCATCGAGATCTGCTTGCGGAAGATCGAGGCGCAGCACCCGATCGCGGACGAGGCCAGAGCGCGTGATCACGACTGCCAGAACTTTTTGATCGCCGAGACGCGAGAAGTACACGTGCTCGAGGGCATTCTTTGGCCCGTCGATGGCGACGGCGACACCGACGTTGCGCGAGATCAGTGACAGCACGTGCGAGGTGCGCTCCATGAACTCCTGCACGTCGGCGACTCCGTGAAGGGAGTCGGTAATGATGCTCTCGTCGGTCTGAGATAAGTGTGCGGTGCCGGTGAGTTGCTCGACGTAGTAGCGATAGGCCTCGGGAGTGGGCACACGTCCGGCGGAGGTGTGCGGCTGCTCGAGCAATCCGGCATCGGAGAGGTCCGCCATGACGTTACGAATGGTGGCCGGACTCAGTCCTTCGCGGTTGGCGCGGGCCAGGGTGCGCGAGCCGACGGGCTCGCCGGTGGCGATAAAGGTCTCAACGATGGCGGTGAGGATCTCGCGTTCCCGTTCGCCGATGGACTGCTGTGGAGGCATACTTAAACTGCTCGATTCCATTAACTACAGTAGATACAGGAGCTTAGACGGTATCAAGCTAAACTTCCCCACATTGATTCTAGGAAGCTCAACCCTTCCTGTCAAGGGTTAGCACTCTCGCGTGGGGAATGCTAATCGTTGACCGGACATTAGGATGCCTTGTAGTTTGGCGGGGATGACTAAACCGCATGTGGTCGTGGTGGGGGCAGGAGCGTTTGGAGGGTGGACGGCGCTCTATCTTCTTCGAGGCGGGGCGCATGTGACCTTGGTGGACGCATGGGGGCCGGGGAATTCGCGGGCATCTTCGGGCGGGGAGACGCGGGTGATTCGGGGGACCTATGGGCCGGACCAGCCCTATACAAAGATGGCCGCGCGGGCGACGGAGTTGTGGAGCGAGCACGAGAAGAAATGGAAGCGGCGGCTGATGCACCGCATAGGCGTTTTGTGGATGGCGGCGGAGGGGGACGATCAGTTCGAGCGGGGATCGATTGTCGAGCTGCGCGATGCGGGGATCCGTTATGAGGAACTGTCGCAGGCGGAGATGAGGAAGCGCTGGCCGCAGATTTATCTGGAAGATGTGCCGTGGGGAATCTTCGAACCAGAGGGTGGATTTCTGACGGCGCGCGTGGCGTGCCAGGCGGTGGTGGAAGGATTTGTCGCCGAAGGCGGAGAGTTTCGCCTGGCGTCGGTCGCAGGGGATTTGGAACGATCGAAGTGGGATGTGGTGCATTTATCCGACGGATCGAAGTTAGCGGCGGACGCCTATGTGTTTGCGTGCGGGCCGTGGCTGGGGAAACTGTTTCCGCAAACGATTGGGGCTCGCGTGAAAGCGACCAAGCAAGACATGTTTTTTTTTGGCGCTCCGGCAGGGGATGATCGTTTTTCGGAAGCGCGGCTGCCGGTTTGGGGAGATCATCGTGCGCCGTTCATGTACGGAATTCCCGGGAATGACGGGCGCGGGTTCAAGATCGCAGATGACACGCGCGGGCCGGAGTTTGATGCGACGACGGGTGAGCGGGTGGTGAGCCCTGAGGGATTGAAAACGGTCCGCAGATATATGGAGCATCGCTTTCCCGGGATGAAGGATGCTCCGCTGGTGGAGACGCGGGTGTGTCAATACGAACAGAGTCCGGATGGAAACTTCATCGTTGAGCAGCACCCCGCGGCGGAGAATGTTTGGATTGTGGGCGGAGGATCGGGGCATGGATTCAAGCATGGGCCCGCGCTGGGCGAGATGGTTGCTGGAAAAATCTTGAGCGCAACGCTATAGGCGAACGTTTCGGATTCTCCGGCCTGAGCAACCTCGGGAGACGGATCGGAGTCGAAGCCTCATGCCTTCCGCGGTCACAAGGCCACCTTCTGAACCCAGAGTGGCGGGGAGTCCGCGAAGGCGAAAACAAATCGCACTTGCGCTAGTCGTATTGGTAGCTTGCCTTCTTGCAGGGGCGCTGATGTGGAGCCGCTGGTGGCCCTTTGAGCGAGCAACCGTCATCGAAAATCTGCAAGAAGCGAGCGACAGCCAGGTGCACGCTCGCGCTTTCCACCGCTTTTACTTTCCTTCGCCAGGATGCGTCCTCGATGGGGTGGTGTTCGTTCACGGAGCGGAGGCGCGTCCGCTGATCACCATCGACAGATTGACGATTCGGGGAAGTTATACGGGGATACTTGCAGGTCACGTCACCCGGATCACCGCCGAAGGGTTGCGGGTGTTTATTCCCGCGTTCGGCACCGGCAAGCCATTCCACACCACGCGGTCAAAGCTCACGATCGGGGAAATCATTGCCGACGGAGCCACGATTGAGGTGGCTTCGAAGAACGCGGACAAACAGCCTCTGCGTTTTGAATTTCATCAAGCATCTTTTAGCGACGTGGGATGGAAAGATCCGCTGAACTATAGGGTGAAACTTCATAATCCCGATCCGCCGGGGGAGATCAGCGCCGAGGGAAAGTTTGGCGTGTGGGATCAGAGCGACGCGGGGCAGACACCGGTATCGGGTAAGTTCACCTTCGAGCAAGCGGACCTGAGCGTGTATCGCGGGATCGCGGGGACGCTTTCGTCCACGGGCGAATTCGGGGGCAATCTGGGCCACATCGATATCTCGGGAACAACGGATACTCCCAATTTCGAAGTCACGATGGGAGGACATCCGGTCCACCTGACAACGGAATTCAGAGCGTATGTTGATGCAACTCGCGGGGATACGTTTCTCAATCGCGTGGACGCCCGCTTCCGAAAGACGCATGTTGTGGCAAAAGGCAGCGTGGCGAAATTGGAAAAGGATCGGGGAAAGACGGCAAGGATTGAGTTGGGCACAAACAGCGGCCGCATTGAAGACCTCCTGGGATTGTTCGTAAAGAAAGAGCGGGCGCCGATGTCGGGAGCTGTCAGTTTAAAAGCGTCGGTAGAAATTCCCCCCGGAGATGAGCCTTTCCTGAAGAAAGTTATCTTGAAAGGAAGATTCGGGATCAATGGGGGAGAATTTTCCGCTCCATCCACGCAGGAGGGAGTAGACAAATTAAGTGCGGGAGCGCGCGGAGAGAAGGAATCTGAAAACCCTGAGACTGTGGTTACGGACCTGAGAGGACAAGTGGTCCTGCAAAATGGCGTAGCTCGGTTTTCCGACCTTTCGTTCGGAGTGCCGGGAGCGGCGGCGCGGATGCACGGAATTTACAACGTGGTCGACCACAAGATTGATTTGCGCGGGCAGATGCAGGTGGATTCGAAAATTTCGAATACCACCAGCGGCGCGAAAGCGCTGCTGCTGAAGATGATGGACCCGTTCTTCAAAAAGAAAAAGAAGGGGGAGATTCTGCCGGTACGAATCTCGGGGACGTACGAGAGTCCTTCGTTCGGGTTGGACCTCAGGGACAAGAAGGCGCAAGTAGCGCCGCCGGAGCAAGGCCGCTGACGCCGCGGCGGCTCGACGGGTGGGGACGCCCGTTCTCCATTGATCAAATCATTATTGGATCTGGATCACGCTTTCGGGGGCGTTGGACTTGATTTCGTTGACGCGGGCGATGACTTTTCCCGCGAAGTCGAAGAGGGATTTCACCGAGGGAGAATTCGGGTCGTTCAATATGGCGGGCGCGCCGCTGTCCCCAGCTTCGCGGATTTTCGGATCAAGTTGGACCTCACCGAGGTACGCCACTCCGAATTGTTTCGCGGTCTTTTCAGCGCCCCCACGCGAGAAGATGTCGGTTTGGTGACTACAATTGGGGCAGACGAAGTAGCTCATGTTTTCGACCATGCCCACGATGTCCACCTTCATCTGGCGGAACATCTCGATGGCTTTGCGGGCGTCCTGCAAAGACACGTCGGACGGCGTTGACACGATAATCGCGCCAGTCAGCGGGACGGTCTGAATCAGTGAGAGTGCGACATCACCGGTGCCGGGAGGCAGATCAATCACGAGGTAGTCGAGGTGTCCCCACTCGACCGAACCGAGGAATTGTTTAATGATCGAATGCAGCATGGGGCCGCGCCAGATCAGCGGCTTGTCGCCGGGATTCAAAAATCCCACGGAGATGACCTTCAAACCGTGGGCTTCGAGGGGTTCGATACGGTTGTCGCCCGCGACGCGAGGCTGATCGCTGGTGCCCAGCATGAGCGGGACATTGGGGCCGTAGACGTCGGCATCGAGCAGTCCGACTTTGTGACCCATCCTGGCCAGGGCGATGGCAAGATTTACCGAAAGCGTGGTTTTCCCTACTCCACCTTTGCCGGAGCCGACGGCGATGATGGCATCGACGCCAGGCAGGGGTTGTGGGCCTTGGGGTTGCTGTCCGGGACGCGGGGGCATGGGAGAATTCACGGGGTCACCTTCCAGAGTCGATTATACGAGAAGTCACAGAGGCGTGTGATGCGGCCGCGCCTCCAAGCATCTATCTGGAGCGATGTCACCCTCTGTGTCTGGTTCTCTATTTCTTCGGTTGAATTCCGCTGGAGATGATGAACACACGCCCGGAATGGAAGCCGTGCACTCCGCTCCATCCCGAGGTAATCAAGAAGTCGATGGTGCCGTCGCCGTCGACATCTCCCAGGTTGACGGCATCGAATCCGAAAGTATCGCCCGGAGTTTTGCAGGTAAAGGTTTTCATAAGGCGGCCGTCTTTGCCGGAATACAAGTAGGCGCGACCGCCGCTTATGGCCGCTCCGCTGTACTGCCACGCGCCCACGATGAGGTCGGCATGACCATCACCATCCACGTCTCCGGCGACTGACGGACTCGTTCCAAAGCCTTCTCCGGCGGCTTCTCCAGTCAGGGCCAGGATAGGATGACCATCTCTTCCCGAATAAACGTAAACGCGACCAGTCATGGGACCGTTGGCCGAGTTCGACCAGTCAGAAACGTAGACGTCGGGTGCGCCGTCACCGTCAACGTCTCCCGGAACGGCCAGAAACATTGCCCCAAAAGCGGCGCCGGTTTCATCGGAGTCGAGGACGAATTTTGGTTTTATGGAAAGGCCATCGTAGACATAAGTTCGCCCGGTCTGTTTGGGCCCGGCACCGGGCGCTCCCACGATGAGCAGAGTGCGATTCTTGTCGGCGAAACCGGCAACGGCACTGCCAAAGGCATCTCCGGTTCGCTCGCCGGTCAAGGTCAGGAGGATGCTGCCGTCCTTGCCGGAGTACACATAGGCGCGTCCGGCCTTTTCGCCTCCGGTTCCATTGTTGGGAGCGCCGACGATGACGTCGGCGAAGCCGTCGTGATTAACGTCGCCGACGCCTGAGGAATGGCGTCCGAAATCGTCATTGGGAGTTTCGGCCTTCATGGTCAACAGAACTTTGCCGTTGCGGCCCGAGTAGACCTTGGCGTAGCCGCCACCCGGCGCGCTGGCGATGACGTCGGGAATATGGTCACCGTTGGTGTCGCCGGCTGCCTCCACTCCCGTGCCCAACTGATCGCCGGCCGCGCCGTCGGCGGTCCACAGCAATTTCCCTGTCTTCGTCGAATAGACATAGATGCGGCCAGCGTTTGCACCATGGGCGCCACTGGTGGGGGCGGAGGTCACGACGTCGGGGATGCCGTCGCCATCCACGTCGCCGATATTGCGAGCGATCCATCCGAACTGATCGTTGGCGGATTCGCCATCCCATTCACGAACGATTTTCACTGACTCGACGAAGGGGTCATCGAAGTCGGCGCGCAGCGGACGCAAAGCTGCGAATCGCGGATCATCCTTGAGAGTGGCCAACTCAGGTGTGGCGTCAATTTGCGTCATGTCGATCTTGTGAGTTGCTTTCGCCTTAGCCAGCCAGGCGAATGCCTGATCTTTGTCTCCCTTGATTGCATAGACCACTCCGAGATGGAAGAGAGGAGTGGGAACGGAGGGATCGACGGCGAGGGCTCGCTGGTCGGCGGCAATCGCGTGATCGAAGTCCTTGAGATTTTGATAGGCCAAGGCGAGGTTGCGCCAGGCCCGACCGTTCTGCGGTTCCTGGGTGGTCACTGCTTCCAGGATTTTCGCGGCGGCCGCATTGTCACCGGCACGAAGGCGAGCAACGCCGGCAGCCAGCGATGGCTGAGGCTGGGTCTGAGAAGAGGCGAGAAGGCTCGCCAGGATAATGATCGAGAAAAACCAAGAATGAGATCGCAGGGAGGCAATCGGCATGGTTCTGACTTTTAGCCGAATGCCCGGAAAATCGCTATCAGAATATTGCTCTTTGGCCTTCGATACGGGCGCGTAGCTCAGAGGGAGAGTGGGAAAACTCTCGACGAAAGATGCTGGTAAAGTGGCTGTGGCTAGAAAACCCGGCGTCGAGGGCGATGTCCACCAAAGGTTTACCGGGATCAACCAGGTTCTCAAGGGCCCAACGCAAGCGAAGGTTCTGACGGTACTGATGCAGAGTCTTTCCGGTCGCCTGATGGAAGAGTCTGCAAAGGTGGTAAACGGAGATTTCCGCTTTTGCGGCGAGGTCGCGCAGGGTCAAGCGCTGATCCAAGCCCGAACTGAGAATCATTTCGATATGTCGAACGACATCGAGTTGCTTGCGGCTGATCTCTCGCGGGCTTCGCGACGGGGTGTTTCGATAGGCGGCACGGACGACCGCCTCCAACAATCCCACAACCGCCTCTTCCACGGCGAGCGGTTCGCTAGTGTTGTCCTTCACGACTCGTTCGAAGATCGTCCTCTGCAACAGATAGGTGCTGGTGTCGGACCAGGCGCGGGTGAATCGGAACGGCATCTCCGGGCAGTTGTCGACGCTGCGATCGAAAGTGCGTACGACGTCGCGAACCAGATCACTCTCAACGCCGAACCAATCGCAGCGGTCTCCCTCTGGGCTGACAGTTTGTCTGAGATAGGCTTGCCCTCTGTTGTAGAAAGTCACGACGTTGGAATTTGCGACGAAGGCCGCCTCGTGCTCGTGCTGAATCTGGACAGCAGTCCTCGGGAAGACGAAACAGAAAGTCCGGGCCGCTCCCGAATCTTGAAACGAGGGGTGGCTGGGATGGCAACGAAACGCACCGATGCAGACGGATCCGTGGTCGAAGACAATCTGGTCAAATTCGCAGAGTTCGGGCGGACGCATTCCCCATGCTAGCCCGCTCACCATGGGCACGTGCAAGAAAATTGAGCAGAACGATCGACGGTTGTTTGTTTATACCGCCAGATATCCGCCGTCCACAGGGAACGCCGCGCCGGTGACCCAGGAAGATTCGTCGCTGGCGAGATAGACGGCCATGGCGGCGACGTCTTCGGGCTTGCCCAGGCGTCCGATGGGATGGGCGGCGATGCGATCGCGACGGACGGCTGCGGGATCAGGGGCGTCGTTGATGACCTTCGCAGTCAGCTCGGTTTCGATAAACGAAGGGCAAATGGCGTTGACGCGAATGTTTTCGGGCCCGTGATCGAGAGCCATGGATTTGGTGAGCAGGACGACGGCGCCTTTCGAGGGGGCGTAGGCGGCGCGATTGCGGGCGCCGTTGATGCCGAGGGTAGAAGCGATGTTGATGATGGATCCGCCTCCGGCGGCGCGCATTGCGGGAAGTACAGCGCGGGAGAAGAGCCAGACGCTGCGGACGTTCACGTTGAAAGTCTGGTCCCATTGGGCTTCGGTGATTTGCTCGGCGGTGCCGATGTGCAGCACTCCTGCGTTGTTCATTAGGACGTTCAGCGAGCCAAAGCGGTGGATGGTTTCGCGGACGACACGATCGATGTCTGCGGTCTGGGTGACGTCGGCTTCGAGGATGAAGGCATTCTCTGCCGATGGTAGCCGCGGTTTCTTCGAGTGGGGCGCGGCGGCGTCCGACGAGAGATGACTTTGGCTCCGGCTTGGGCGAGAGCGATGGCGCAGGCGCGTCCGATGCCGGTGCCGGCACCGGTGACGATGGCGGTTTTGTTGAATAAACGGGACATGGGTAGATGCATTTTACGATGAAACTCTTGAGACGGGGCTTACGCGAGAACTCCCTGCCGGGCCTTTGGTGGTGCAAGCGGACACGGGGTCCCTCGACTTCGCAGATGCTCTGCTTCGCAGCGCATCTACTTCGCTCGGGATGACAATCTTAGAAAACCACTCAAAATTTTAATCAGTAGCCCTGGCCTTCCAGGCGGACTTTGCCTCGGAACATGCGGTAGACGAAGACGAAGTAGCCAAGTGCCAGCACCATCCCAAGACTCCACCAGGTGAGGCCGACGACGAGGCCGTGGTGTCCAGCCATGGAGTTCGCGATGGTGAGATCGAAGGAGGGATCGGTGCTCGCGGGAAGGACGACCGGATAGAGCGCGAAGACCGCGCCCACCAGCATTCCAACGATGTAGAGGCTTGATCCCACGAAAGCGAGCTTGTCGGCGCCTTTGGGTGCTGTCCAAATCATCAGGGCGAGGCCGCCGAAGACCGCGATAGGAATCAGCATGCCGATCGGGTACGCCTCGTAGTTGTTCATGACGTGAGGGCGGGCGAAGTAGGTCATCACGAGGCTGAAGCAAGTCAGAAAGAATTGCACGGGCCAGAGCACGACCGCCATTCCGCGAGCGCGCTTGCTGAGATCGCCTTCGGTTTTGACGGCGACATAGAGGGCTCCGTGGACGGTGAGGGTCACCAGGGCAACGACTCCCGCCATGATGGTGTACCAGTCGAGGATGCCGGGGTGAGGGCCGAGGCGGAAATTGGTCCACAGCGGTTCGAAGAAATAGCCGTCAGCGCCGAGGGGCACGCCGCGAATCACGTTGCCTAAAGCGGCTCCGTAGAAAATGATGAGGAGAATGCTGGCGAGAGAGAAGATGGCGTCAAATAGACCCTGCCACACGGGATTGTTGATGTGGGCGCGAAACTCGATTCCGATGGCGCGCAGCATGAGCAGCCAGAGAACGATCATCAGGGGAAGGTAGAAGCCACTGAAGGCGGAGGCGTAGAGCTGGGGAAAGGCAAAGTAGAGCGTTCCGCCGGCGGCCAAGAGCCAGACTTCGTTGCCGTCCCAGACCGGACCGATGGAGCGCAGGACCATCCTGCGTTCTTCGCTAGTCCTGGCGATGATGAGATAAACAACTCCTGCGCCAAGATCGAACCCGTCGAGGACGACGTAAGCTGCCAGCATGACGGCAACGATCATGAACCAAATAGTTCCCATAAGACCTCAAGACGCTAAGTCCCTCAGGGGCTAAAGCCCCTCTTGGTTCCACTTCTTTGCGGCACGGCTGAAGCCGTGCCCTTCCCAAAATCCTGTCGCGATGGCGATATGGCTGAAGCCATACCCTGATACGAATCCATGCCGCTTGCGAATCTTCTAATGCGCTGCAGCGGGCTCGGCGACTGGTCCATTTTCGATTTCGCGGCGGACCAGGAAGACAAAGAGCAGGCCGAGCATCAGGTACATTCCCATGAAACCGAGCAGCGTAAACATTCCGTTTCCGGCGGAGACATTTTTCGAGTAGCCGTCCGCGGTCAACATGAGACCGTAGACCAGCCAGGGTTGGCGTCCGAGTTCGGCGGTGAGCCAGCCCGCGGTGTTCGCTATATAAGGAAGCGGAAAGCTCAGCAGCAGGATCCACAGCATCCAACGCGCGTCGAAAAGCTTCCCCAACCAAAGCAGGAAGACGGAGATCACCATGACGGCGATGAAGATGGTCCCGAGTCCCACCATAATGTGATAGCTGTAATAGAGCAGCGGGATGTTCTGCGGCCAGGAATCAGGAGTGAAGGCGTCGAGTCCCTGCACATGCGCGTTCCAGGCGCGGTAGGTGAGGAAGCTGAGCATCTTGGGGACAACGATGGGATTGTCGATCTTCTTTTCGTCGACATTGGGCTGGCCGATGATGACGAGAGGCGCGCCCGGTTGACTATCGAATAAAGCTTCCATCGCGGCCAGAGTGACTGGTTGATTGAGAGCGATCATGCGTCCTTGACCGTCGCCTGTGGGGAACAGTTGCAGGATGCTAAAGATGCATCCCGCAGCCACTCCGACCTTGACGAAGATCTTGCCGTGCTCGACAAACTTGCGTCCAAGCAGATAGAACGCGCCGACCGCCGCCATGACGAAGGCTCCGGTAATGGCGGCTCCGCTCATGTTGTGGGCGTACTGCCACCAGGCCCAGGGATTCAGGACGAGGTCCCAGAAGCTGGCGAGTTGAACGGAACCATCCGCGCCCTTTTCGTAGCCGACAGGATGTTGCATCCAAGCATCGGTAGCGATGATGAAGAAGCCCGAGAGCCAGGACCCCAGAAATACGGCTACGGCCGACCACCAGTGGGCCTTAGGACTGAGACGCTTCTCGCCATAAAGAAACAATCCCAGGAAAGCGGATTCGAGGAAGAAAGCAAACATACCTTCCATGGCGAGGGTCTGTCCGATCACGCCTCCGGCGAAGCGCGAAAAGATGGACCAGTTGGTGCCGAACTGGAATTCCATGGGGATTCCAGTGACAACTCCGATGACAAAGTTAATGCCGAAGATGCGCGCCCAGAAGCGGGCAGCCTGGTTATAAACCTCGTCATTGCGGCGCAGGGCGAGGGTTTTCAGGATCACGATGAGCGGAGCGAGGCCCATGGTGAGTTGGGGGAACAGGTAGTGGAAAGTCGCGGTGAAAGCGAAGTGCAGGCGATGAATCAGGAGTGCGCTATCCATAATTGCACGAAAGTTGAAGAGAAATTATCTCTAAGCGCGCCACCCTCGCGATGTGATGCAGGTCACACCGTGGGCTAGCGCAGGGCGTTACGACGGCGCTCGAGTTCGGCGCGGCGGATCTCGCGACGGCGTCCGGCATCGTTGTAACGGCGCTGTTGTTCTTCACTTTCGGGAACGACGGCGGGCACGGGCAAATGGCGGCCCCCGGCGTCGACGGCGACGAAGGTGAGGTAGGCCGAACTGACATGCTGGCAGTTGTCCAACAGGTAGTTCTCTACCCAGACTTTGACGCCAACTTCCATCGAAGAGTGAAACACGCGATTGACGGAGGAACGAAGGATGACCAGGTCTCCGACATGCACCGGTACCCAGAAATCGAGGTGATCGATGGCGGCGGTGACCACGTAGTTGCGGGAGTGGCGATGTGCGGCCATGGCTCCGGCGAGGTCGATCCAGTGCATGAGGCGGCCTCCGAGAAGGGCGCCAAGAGGGTTGGTGTCGTTGGGAAGGACGATTTCAGCCATCTCCGATTGTGAATCGCGCACCGGACGCGGCATCTTGATATCTGCGGTTTCTTTCATGAGTGGGCGCTCGGATTAGCACCTGCCAGAGCAGGCGGGATTCGACGCAGCAAATAGGATTCCAGGAAACATTCAGCCATTTTCTGGATGCGGGAGTCGGCATGGACGGAGGTCCAGCGATGCCCAGCGAGTTCATATTCCAGGATGCCGTGCTCAATGGGATGATGGGCCGCTTCGCGGACGAACCATAAGGCAATGTAGGCTCCGCGATCGCGAGCGACGGAGAAACGGACGGCATCGCAAGATCGATCTTGCGGCAGTCGGGGGCAGCGCGAAGCGTACCCGAGATTGCAACCGTCGGAAAGTTCGCGGTCGCTAAGCTCGATGTTCTCGTGGCCGGAGGCTGAACAGCGCCCGCGCCATCCCGCGCCTAACGGCAGGCGCGAAGGATGGAGCCACAGACCGTCCTCCATTTTCTCGGTCGGGACGAAAAACGGACAAGCCAAAGCCAATCTCCTGAACCGGATGTCGGCCATTGTACTCAGGACGGGCAGGAGTCGCCACTGGAACCTGAGACACGCGGGATTGTAGATTGGTGAATGGAGAGTGGACGCATGATGGATCGATTAGCGATGTTGAATGAGATCCTGGAGCAAAATCCCAGCGACGCGTTCGCGCGTTATGGTTTGGCCATGGAGTATTCGAAGAGCGGCCGTGTGGAAGACGCGATGGCGGAGTTTGGCAAGCTGCTGGCAACTCACCCTGATTACACGCCCGGGTATTTCATGGCGGCCCAGACGCTGGCGACGGCGAATCGGGTGGATGAGGCGAAGAAAATGCTGGGGGATGGAATTGCATCGGCGAAGCGCACGGGGAATGCGCACGCCCAGTCGGAGATGGAAGGGATGTTGGGAGAGCTGGGATAATTTTTGATGGTTGAGTTGAAATCACGTGGGGCGGTGGACCGTTCTTCCCATGCCCCATTCCACGAGCGCTGGAAATAGTTGATAGAGTTTCACGACCGGGTGCATCGTCCAGGGGACGATGACTTCGCGCTTGTTTTTTAGATATCCGTGAAACGTGGCGCGGGCGACGCGCTCGGCCGAGATTCCGCGCACGGAATCTGGCCGCACGACCTTCACTTCCCTTCCTCGCCGGGCGTTGACTCCGAAATCGGTGCGGACGTAGCCGGGGCAGACAGTCATCACGTGGATGCCCAGAGGCTTGAGCTCGATGCGGGCGGCTTTTCCAAACGCATTCATGGCGAACTTGGTGGCGCTGTAAACGGCATGGAATGGCAGCGGGATGTGCCCCGCGACACTCGAGATGTTGATGATCGCGCCGGAGCCTTGTTGCTTCATGATGGGGATCACGGCCTGCATGGAAGCAACGGTCCCGAAGAAATTGGTATCGAAGGTGTCTCGGCAGGCGGACATTTCGAGTTGTTCGACGGAATCGAGAAGGCCATGGCCTGCGTTGTTGACCCAGACGTCGCAGCGATCGAAGTGATGCAAGGTGAGGCTGAGGACGCGGTCGATTTCTTCGCGATGGCGGACGTCGCAGGCGAGAGCCAGCGTGTGATCGGTGTGTCCGATGCGGCCGCGGGCGGCTTCGGCGCGTCCGGAATCGCGGGAGAGCAGAACCAGATTGGCGCCATGGTCGGCGAAAATTTTGGCGATGGCTTCGCCAATACCCATGGACGCGCCGGTAACCACCACAACTTTGCCGGAAAGATCTGCGGGAAGGCCCATGCCGAGCTTTTAGTCTTCCGGCAAAGGCAAGTCAAGGACGGCGTACAATCGAACGACGCGCCCGGCGGGCGCGACCCTGAAGCGGAGGCTTTTTGGTGAGTGCGCTGCTGCCCCTGTTCCCTCTTGACCTGGTTTTACTTCCCGGAGTTCCCCTGCCTTTGCATATCTTCGAGCCGCGGTACAAGGAAATGATCAGCGAATGCCTGGAGCAAAAGCGGCCTTTCGGCGTGGTGCGGGCGAAGGAAGAGGAAGGGGTAGCGGAGATCGGTTGCACGGCGGAAATTATTACGGTGACCAAGGAATATCCTGACGGCAAGATGGATATCGTCACCCAGGGCCGGGAGCGGTTTGAAGTGATGGAGATTAACCAGGAACGCTCGTTTCTGCAGAGCGGAGGTTCTTTATTTCCAGGACGACCCGGGGGCTGCGTCGGGCGAAGAGGTCGCGGAGGCGCTGCGGCTGCACAACGAGATTCTCGCGCTGGCAGGCGCGGAACCGGAGCCAGCATCGGCCGGGGAAGATCCGCAGTTGTCGTTTCGTCTGGCGGGGGCGCTTCCGCTTGATCTTGATTTCAAGCAGACTTTGCTGGGGATGAAGTCGGAGGCGGAGCGGCTACGGGGGATCAGTTCGTACTTTGAGGCGCTGTTGCCGAATTTGCGACGGACGATGCACGTGCGGCGGAAGGCCGGCGGGAACGGGCATGCCAGTTGAAATTCACCACAGAGTCACTGAGACCCAAAGAAAAAACTGAGATAGTAAACGCTCTGCACTCTAATTATTTCTTGTTGGTTAAACGTCACAAGGGCTTGTGATGACACCGGGGGTATAATCAGCGAAGAACGTGGTTTCCCCTGGGGGTTTTTCCGTCATGAGTTTCCCGCGGACGCTGGGCGAATTACGCCACAGTCCCTTCTCTGAAGCACGTCTCCGGTCGCGACATGTAAAAGACGAACTGCGCGACAACCTTGTCAGCAAGATTCGCGAGGGTGGGCCGATTTTTCCCGGCATCGTTGGATACGACGATACGGTGGTGCCGCAGATCGTGAATGCGATTCTGTCGCGGCACAATTTCATTCTGCTGGGTTTGCGGGGACAGGCCAAAAGCCGCATCCTGCGGGCGTTGACGACCGTTGCTGGACGAGGCGATGCCATATATTGCGGGCTGCGAAATTCACGACAATCCTTACGCTCCGATCTGCCGGCGATGCCGCGATGAGATCGCGAAGCAAGGCGATACGACTGCGATTGCTTATCTGAGCGCGGAGGAGCGCTACGTCGAGAAGCTGGCGACGCCCGATGTGACGATTGCTGACTTGATCGGCGATATCGATCCCATCAAGGCGGCGCGAGGAGGTCACGAGCTCGCGAGCGAGATGACGGTGCATTACGGATTGCTTCCGCGGGCGAATCGCGGCATCTTCGCGATCAACGAATTGCCCGATCTGGCGGGGAAGATTCAAGTCGGATTGTTCAACATCATGCAGGAAGGCGACGTGCAGATTAAGGGCTATCCGATCCGGCTGCCGCTGGATGTGGCGATGGTGTTCAGCGCGAACCCGGAGGACTACACAGCGCGCGGAAAGATCATCACGCCGCTGAAAGACCGTATTGGGTCGGAGATTCGGACGCACTATCCGGCGTCGGTTGAAGAAGGCATTGAGATCACCGCGCAGGAAGCGTGGATCAAGCGCGATGGGTACCAGCTTCACCTACCGAAATATGTGCAGCAGGTGATTGAGCGAATCGCATTCTCGGCACGGGAAGACAAAAAGATCGACAAGCGTTCGGGAGTGAGCCAGCGGCTGCCGATTTCATGCACCGAGAATGTGATTTCGAATGCCGAGCGGCGCGCGATTCAGAACGACGAGAAGACCGTGGTGCCGCGCATCAGCGATATCTTTGCCGCGATGCCGGCCATCACCGGAAAGCTGGAACTCGAGTACGAAGGCGAGATGAAGGGAGCGGATCACGTGGGACGCGAACTGATTCGGACCGCGATCGCCAAGACCTACGACGACTATTTCAACGGCGTGAACATGCAGCAGGTGGTGCAGTGGTTCGATCTGGGCGGTGAAATTCAACTGGCAGATTCCGCTGGCGCGGCGGAGGCACTTGAATCGCTGCGCACAATTCAAGGACTGATGGATAAGTTGGGCAAAGTGGGCGTCGGACCGAAAGACGCCACGGAGACGCAGGTGTCGGCGGCTGAGTTCGTGCTTGAAGGTTTGCATGCGCACAAGCGCATCGGGCGCAACGAAGAACGGGTGTTCCGCGCGGGCGAGAAGCCTCCGAAGCACCCGGAGAAACAAGCGATGGAACGGGAAGAGCCGTTTCGCGGGAAGGCGACCTTATAACTAGCCGTCGGGCTTCAGGTTTTGACCAACGACCATCGACTAACGACCATCGACCGATTCTATGAAACGCATTCGTTACAGCAAGTACGTGCCGGATCCGGCGGGTGAGATGAGCATGGAAGATTTGCTCAGCGCGCTGTCGGACTTTCTGTTGCAGAGCGGCTTCCAGAATTATCTCTACGATGATTTTGGAGACGGCGAGCAGACGCTCGACGACTTGCGGCGGGCGCTTGAACAGGCGCTTCTGGACAGCGATCTGTTGGACGAGGAGATGCGGCAACAACTGCAGCAGATGCAGGCTGACGGAAAACTGGAAGAACTGATCGAGCAACTGATCGAGCGAATGCAGCAGGAAGATTACATCAGCATTGATGATCCGCATGATCCGTCGAAGCGGTCGAGCGTTGGCGGACAAGTGGGCGAGGCGCAGAATCAGGCCAAGTTCGAGATCACCGACAAGAGCCTGGACTTTCTGGGTTTCAAGACGCTGCGCGATTTGTTGGGATCGCTGGGGAAATCGAGTTTCGGCCGGCATGACACGCGCGACCTGGCGACGGGCATCGAAACCAGCGGAGCTTCGCGGCCTTACGAGTTCGGCGACACGTTGAATCTGGACATCACCGCCACGCTTTCGAGTGCGATCAAGCGCGAGGGACTGAATCTTCCGCTTAAACATGGAGTATTCCGATTTGCAGGTGCATCAGTGCGAGTACCAGTCGTCGTGCGCGACGGTGCTGATGCTCGATTGTTCGCACTCGATGATTCTGTACGGGGAGGATCGGTTTACTCCCGCAAAGAAGGTGGCGATGGCTCTGTCGCACCTGATTCGCACGCAGTATCCGGGGGATTCGCTATCGCTGATTCTGTTTCATGACTCGGCGGAAGAAGTTCCTTTGTCGCAACTGGCGCGAGTGAAGGTCGGGCCGTATTACACGAATACTCGCGAGGGGCTGCGTTTGGCGCAACGAATTCTGCAACGGCAGCGCAAAGACATGAAGCAGATTGTCATGATTACTGACGGCAAGCCGTCGGCCCTGACCCTTGAGGATGGACGGATTTACAAGAATGCATTTGGACTCGATCCCCTCGTCGTGAGCCAGACGTTGGAAGAAGTTTCGAAGTGCAAGCGGGCGGGAGTATTGATCAATACCTTTATGCTGGCGTCGGATTATGGGCTGGTTCAGTTTGTGCAGAAGGTGACGGAGATGTGCCGCGGGAAAGCGTACTTCACGACGCCTTACACGCTCGGGCAATATTTATTGATGGATTACATGTCGCGGAAGACGAAGACGATTCATTAGTGGCCGGCTCCGGGCAAACCTCAGGCGCTAAAGCGCGAATGGTTTTCGATCTTTACGGCACGACTGAAGTCGTGCCCTTCCCAATGCGACCCTCGCTTCGCTCGAGGACAGCCGAGGCGGCTCTCGCCATGTGAGATCCTTCCCGCGCTTCACTTCTGGGGATGGGCGAGGCGCCCGTAGCCACGTGAATCGTCGTGGAACAACTCTTCAATCCTTCGTGACTTCCATGATGGCGCGGTAAGCTTGGTCGATGGCGCAGTCGGTATAGGCATAGGCTCCGGCATCGGCGTTGGCAATGGCGATGCGTCCATACGGTTTGCGCGCAACTTCGCATGGAGTCTCGCCACCTTCCAGCCAGAACTTATCCCAGAGCGAGTTGTATTCGTAGGCGTACCCGTGCGGCCAGCGATTGACGGTGATGGCGTCGATATCGCGGGCAGGATCGAAGCCGCCGGGGCCCAGCGTGCGCTCCATCTGATCGCGGATGTTGCGCTCCATGGTCTCGAAAGTTGTGGTGAAGAGTTCCATACGGCCGAGGCGATGTTGTTCACGGGCCGGTCGTCCCGGCCTGCAGGGCGTCTTCATCATGTGGACGACGATCGGTTCGCCGGGCTTCTGCGAGCACTCATACTCGCCGATGCTGACAGGCAGATCGAGGTTGAAGCGCGAGTGGTATCCGCCGGGTGCGTAGACGGAACTCGCTCCCAGTTTTTGAAACGACTTCCAGTTGCGGATGGCGACGTTGGTGTAGAGCAGGGGAACTTTGGCGGCGGAGGCAAGCGCGTCTTTCTGTTTGTCAGGAAGTTCGTCGCAGATGTACGGGATGACAACGTGCCAGCAGGCCAACACGCAGCGAGCGCCGCGCACGGTATAGACTTTTCCGCCGGTCGCGTAAGTCACTTCAACTTGCTCCGCAGTCGCTGGATCCCCCATGTGTTTCACGCGGACGGCGGTGCTGTTCAGGCGGATTCGAACCGGCGAAGAGTTGCGGTCGAGCTTGGAATAGTCGGCACGAGCCGTGACAATGTCGGTGGCGGAACTGCCGGGGATCGCTGAGGGCATCAGCTTGCGCACTAACATGCGGGCGATGGAGGCGTTCCCATCGGGAAAGTGGAAGAAGTATTTTTCAGCCTCTTCGTTGGGAATCGCGTCACGATTCATGCCTTGCCCGGGCTTGGGGTCGAGGTTCATGCCTTTGAAGCCGGGGAAATTCAGACCCCACGCGTCCTGGGCGGCGATAGCATCGATGCCGAGACCGAAGAGCGGCTGTGGGCCCGCCTGGAGCACCTTGATGACCTCTTCATTCACGCCGACAAGATCGGTAAGGAATTTCGCGTAGCTCATGCGAGCGAGCTTGCCCTTCTTTTCGTCGGAGCTTAAGCCTGGCAGATAGTCTTTGGATTCGTGGTAGAGGCGCTCGTAGTCTTTCTTGCCCTGATCGGAGATGGGCGCGTCGGCGAGGAATTGCTTCCACAACTTGGAATCAGGGCCGTCGGAATCGCCGTTTTCACTGCCTGCGAGCGGAGCGGGGTTCGCAAGCAGCTTGTCGGCGCCGAAAGTTTCTTTATCGAAGAAGATGTTGGGAACCAGCCCCATGGAACGGTAGAGATCTTTGGAAACGTATTTGGGATAAGACGCAACGTCGATTCCAAGTTCGTTGATCACCGACTGCGCAACCGGGCTATAAGGCGCGGGGCTCTCGATCGAATAAGTTCCTCCGTAGCCGAGTAGGAAGCGGCCGTTGGCGCGAAATTCGTTGCGCTTGGCGTGTCCGCCGAAATCGTCGTGGTTCTCGATGATGAGAATGCGGGCGTTGGGTCCGGCGATCTTCTGGAAGAAATATGCTGCGGAGAGACCGCTGATGCCGCCACCGACGATGACCAGATCGTAAGTCTCTTTGGTGTCGACGGGCTTTCCAGCTGTATCCCAGAAGTTGCCGTCGCGCACGCTATGCATCACCTCGAAGGAGCCGACATGGCTTCCGCGCAGGCCGGTGCGAGCGGGCGGGTAGTCGTCTTCTTTGTCGTGGGCAAACAGCGGAGACGGGAGGATGGCGGCTCCGACGGTCAGGGCGACTCCATTGAGGAAGTCGCGGCGAGTGATGTCACGGCTCATGCCGAGTTCTTTATCGCGCGGATTGCGCACGCAAGTCCTCCTTCAACCGCAAGCGGCCGAGTGTTTTGGTACTGAGCAGGCTTTTACAGCTTAGGAGTTTCCCGAACCCTCGGCCTTTTTCACCGCCAACTCCGCGCCCTGGAATCCGATTTTGCTGTGGGTACCGTCGCAGAAGGGCTTGTTGATGGAGCCTCCGCAGCGGCAGAGCGAAAACGCGGGCTTGCCGGTAAGGTCGTACTTGTTCCCATTGACATCCACCAACTCGATGGAACCTTCGGGAGCTTCTACGCGATAAGGCCCATTGGGTCGAATCGTAATTTTCACGTTTGCCATGAAGATAAAGATATCAGCTTCCGGGGCACCCGTTCTAGCTATCCGCCCTTCGTCGTAAGCTCTCGGGGGATGCCAACTATGCTGCGGCGGATGCGGTGGAGAGGAGGTCGCCGTAGAGATCAAGGTAATCATCGATCATGCGCTTGGCGGTAAAGCGTTCACGGGCACGCTGGTACGCACGGTTGGCATAGGTGCGACAGAGGTCGCGATCATCGCTCATGCGGCGGATCAGCGAAGCGAGGCTGGTGGCATCATTGGCCGCGAAGTACAAGGCGGCGTCTCCCCAGATCTCGCGGTAGGTGGGAATGTCGTTGGCGATGATGGCGCAGCGCGAGAGCGCGGCTTCAAGAGCGGCCATGCCGAAGGGTTCGTAGCGCGAAGTGGCAGCATAAATTGCTGCGCGGCTATAGAGGGCGCGGAGTTGGGCTTCGGTTTGGGGTCCTTTCAGGGCGACGCAAACTTGCTCGGTAGCCAGCTTCACGTCCGCTCGAATCGGAATCTTCATGCTGGCAACCGGAGCTTCCGCGCCAACAATGCACACCGGCAAAGGATGCGTATGCTGGGTGAGCAGATTCACTTGCTTACCGGCGTCGTAGAGGCGTCCTACGGCCAGCACGGAATCATCTTTGCTGGTGTAGGGATTGAAGAAGATGGGATTGCGGCCGTTGTAGATGACCGCGTCGCGCTTGGGCCACGCATAGCAAGTGCGAATCGTGTCAAGCATCCAGCGGGTGGGAGCAACGACGGCACTGGCTTTGGCGAGTCCGCGGCTCACCACTTCGCGATACCAGCGCAACCACTGCGAAGGCTTGGGTTCGTGACCGTGGACCGCGTTCCACCAACTGATCATGTCGCCGTGCGCGACCACGACTCGAGGCACGTTCACGGGCAGGTTGCCGTAACACGAGTTGGTTGAAATGCAAGACGTCGGGCTTCAATTCCGCGGCCAGGTTCACCAAATAGGCAGAGGATTCCTCAAGGTCGAATTGACCTTCCTGCATCCAATCGAGGCGGAAGCCGGTGGGACGGTAATCGAGGCCGTGCAGGCTCTCCATCCAGGAAGTCTGCTGAGGAAGAGGGATCTCGCCCAGGCTGACGAGAGTGACGCGAACGCCGCGAGTGACAAGTCCTGTGACGAGTTCGCGGGTGTAAGTCCACACTCCGCTCATTGTGTCCGCAGTCACAAGGACATGCATGAAAGATCCCCGGGGTCGAAGAAAACGCCAGACAGGAACGGGCGTCCGGCGCTTGCCGCCCGGTTATTCTAGTGTGGATTGATGAGTTTTGAAACAATTCTTTGGGCGGTGGCAGGGTGCAAAAGATTGCATAGCTAGTGCGGTTTCCCGGAAGTGGGCTATCGGTTCCTAACCTGACGCAAAAGTCGCTGCAAACAAGGGGCCCCCTCGGTTTTCTTTCACGAAAACGGTTGAGGCACTATTGAATCAGGCCGATTTTGGAGCGCATTTCACGGGCGAGATCGTAAACCGTGCGCAGCTTATTCTCGGCCGTCTGGGGGAGGTTCGGGACCCCGAGCGCCATCTCACAGGAAAGCAGCAGAGCCGTGACGGTGCCCTTGAGTTCGCTGCGAAGGACCTGTTCAGCTTCACGCCGAGCCGCAAGCGTTTCGCGCTTGCGCCGATTCAATGCTGCGCGGGTTTCCCGAATCACGCGCTCAACCCCGCTGATGGCAAAGTTGACCTGCAGAGCGACTGCGGTGCCCAAATGCTGCATCACTAACTCAGTTTCGTCGGGCCCAGCTTCCACCAGAAACTGATCGATCACGACGGCAGCGTATTCGGAGCTGCGCAGTTGGGTTGTCGCTTGTTGCAGGGTAGAGGCGATTTGCACAGTCTCAGTTGTGGCCTGTTGAATCGCTTGCGCGCATTCCTGCGCTCGCGCAGAAGGTGTAATCAATAGAATCATGGCCCACCTACCAGCACATCTCTGACCATAAACTCCTGCATTGAAAATGCGCCACTTAATTTCGCATTTCAGCGGACGGGTTCCACAGTGGGAACCCAAAACGAGAATCGGGCTTCATTCCTGGGACGCGTATTCTTTCAACTTGCGATAGAGCGTTGTCTTTCCAATGCCCAGAAGACGAGCAGCCATCAACTTATCTCCATTGAGTTGAGTAATGGCACTGAGAATGGTCTGCTTCTCGAGTTCGACCATGGGGATGATCTTTGGTGCGCCGCCCGGCGCGACCAGGGAAGTTCCCGGCGCACTGTGAATGTCGGTGGGAAGATCGCGGACATTAATCAAGGGCCCGGTGGTGAAAGCGCAAGCACGCTCCAGGCAATTCTCCAACTCGCGCACGTTGCCGGGCCAGTCGTAAGCCAGCAGCACTTTCAGCGCCTCGTCGGTTAAAGTGCGCTGCTGACCCGAACTGCGCTCCTGCCGTTCGAGGAAATGCGAAGTCAGCAGGGGGATATCCTGGCGGCGTTCGCGCAGCGGTGGGATGCGCAGGCTGAGCACATTCAAGCGGAAGTAGAGGTCGCGACGGAAGGTTCCCTGGGCGACGGCTTGTTCAAGGTCGCGATTGGTCGCAGCGAGAATCCGCACGTTAATGGGAATCTGCCTGGTGCTGCCCACCGGACGTATCTCTTTCTCCTGAATCGCGCGCAGCAGTTTAGCCTGCAGATCGATGGGAAGTTCTCCTACCTCGTCGAGAAATACGGTTCCCCCTTCGGCGATCGCGAGCAATCCCTCTTTCGATTGCACGGCTCCGGTGAAGGCTCCCTTCACATAGCCAAAGAGTTCACTCTCGATGAGAGTCGGCACCAGCGATCCGCAGTCGACGGGGATGAAGGGTTTGTCGCGATAAGGACCGGAGAAGTGGATGGAGCGGGCGACCAGTTCTTTGCCGGTTCCGCTTTCGCCGAGGATGAGTACCGGGTGGCTGCTATGGGCGGCTTTGGCGATGATGCGGTAGAGCTTCTCCATGTCGGGCGCGCGGCCGATGATGCTGCCGAATCCCTGCTTGGATTTGATTTTCTCGCGCAACATGCGGTTCTCGGTCCTGAGTTTCAAGTGGCTGGAGACGCGGTCGAGCAGCATCTTCAGTTCGTCCATGCTGAAGGGCTTGGTGACGAAGTCATAGGCGCCATTCTTCATGGCCTGCACCGCAGACTGCACTGTGGCATAACCCGTCACCACGATGACTACCGCGTCGGGACGGCGGGCCTTAATTTGCCGAAGAGCTTCGAGGCCTCCCGCGCCCGGTAATTTGAGGTCGAGCAGAACCACGTCGATGCTCTGGGCGTCGAGCAGACGATAAGCGTGCTCGGCGGAATCGGCCACGGAAGTGTTGAAGCCTAGAGATTGCGCCACCTCTCTGCAGGCTTCTCGAATGGAGCGTTCGTCGTCGACGACTAAGAGGTTCAGAAAATTCGCTCCTTCAATCTGGGGCTGGTGAGACGTAGTGGCTTCGGCGGTGGTCATTGGGTTCCTCTCTTTACGGTGGAGGCTGGAGGTTGATTGAGGGTTTCGCGAACTTTCTGGAGCAACGCATCGCTACTGAATGGCTTGCGGAATAAAACCACGAGGTCCCGATTATCTAAGGTGGCAGAGGGCATGTAACCGGACATGTAAAGCAAGCGGAGGTTGGGATAGCGAGTACTAAGTTGCTGAGCGACTTGACGGCCACTCATGCCGGGCATGGTCAGATCCACGAGGAGTAGATCGATATTCTGCGAATGCCGCTCGCAGAGTTGCAGAGCCTGCGGTCCGTTGCAGGCTTCGAGCACGGTGTAGCCCGCTTCTTGAAGGACGCGCAGAGCGGAATGACGGACCACCGAATTGTCCTCGACCAGCAGAATGGTGGCGCCGGAGTGCGCGGAATCAAGCGGCGGGGTGGTTGCAGCCTGGATTTTATTTTCGGCCCCGACCCGCGGGAGGCGAACGATCACCCGCGTGCCGCTGCCCGGTTCGCTATCGATGGCGATTGATCCGCAGCAGTTCCCTACAATGCCCTGAACGGTGGAAAGGCCCAGCCCGTTTCCCTGCCCGGGGGCCTTCGTGGTGAAGAATGGCTCGAACAAACGGGCACGAACTTCAGGGCTGATGCCGCAGCCATTATCGGAGACGATGAGTTCGACCATCTCTCCCGAGCCGTTCGAAGGCGCATTGCGAGTCTCAAGGCGAATGCGCCCACCCTCGGGGAGGGCGTCGCGGGCGTTGAGTGCCAGGTTCAAGAGGATTTGTTGGACATGGGCGGGGTCCATCTTTACCGGCCAAAGATCGGGGGCGAGAACGATGGTTAGTTGCACATTTTCGCTGATCAACCGGCGAAGCAAATTGCGCATTCCGCTTACGATTTCGTTCAGGGAAAGCACTTGCGTTTCCGAGGGTTGCTGACGCGCTACGGAGAGAAGTTGTTGCACCAGGGCAGCGCCTTGTTGAGCAGCGAGATTGATCTCGTGGGCATGATGGCGCAGGCGGCTGCGTGGTTCGAGCCCATCATGAATCAGGTCGCAGTAGAGCATGATGCCTGTGAGCAGGTTGTTGAAGTCATGAGCGACGCCGCCGACGAGGCGTCCGATGACTTCCATTTTTTGCGCCTCTCGTAGTTGGTCTTCGGTCCGCTTCTGCTCGGTGATGTCCTCTACCATGCCGATCACGGACTCGGGCAGACCGTTGCCATCGCGTACCAGAGAGACGGTAAGGCGCACCCATCCAGTGTTGTGGTTGCTTCCCTGGTAGCGAAGCTCAATCTGGTAGTAGCTGCGCTTACCCGCAACCATCTCGTCGAAGAGGGAAGAATCGGCAGCCAGATCGTCGGCATGAGTGAAATCACGAAAGTGCATGCCACGGAGTTTCTCGCGGCTGTAGCCGAGCATGCGTTGTAGTGCAGGATTGCTGTCGAGCACCCGTCCGTCGAGCGAGCACTGCAGAATGCCGATGGCGGCGGCGTCAAAGATGGCGCGGTAGCGCTTGTCGTTGTGGACTTCGGCAACTGCGGGAAATGTGGCGGCCGCGCTCATGGTTCCTGCTCAACCCACAATTCAATGCGGGAACCGTTCACGGGGGAAGCAGACGGATCCATGCAATTCGTAAGTCTGAAGGGAGGTCGAAGGTCCCGCATCCCAAGACGGGAAATCAGGCACCTGGAAGGCGACCTACGAATGCACGCTCCCTATTTGGGAAGTGTAGGGCCGTCCCATTCTGGAATTAAGTACAGCCGTCACAGCCTACTGTGATGAAAACCAAGGCTAAGGCTGGCCGGGGACCGTCTCTTCCAGCCGGAAAGTGAAGCGGTGGTTGGGGGAGAGCTGTACGTCCTGTGCTCCGGGATTGGGGGATCCCGTTTCCTGGGTAGTGGGAAGGACTTCTTGCGTCCCTCCCTTGGCAAAGATGCTCGACGTCTGGATGGGCTGCGACCTTCCGTTCAGGGCGATCGCAGACAAGGTGAGACGCAGGTATCCGGAGGTTTGGTCGCGGTCGGAAGGCTTCGCAGCAACCACGCGTCCCGTGACCATGGTTCCGCGGCGGGCGATGATCTTGCCGCGAACCACGATGGGTTCATCGAGCAGGGCTTCGAAGGCTTCTCCATCGCGTGCTGTGGCGCTGGACAGAGGCGTCTGCAGGATCACCCTGATCGGGGTGCCAGCAGGCATCTCTGCGACCGAGGATGTGGGGGGAAGTCCGTTGCGATTGGGAGCGCGCTCGAAGGGGAGCTGTTGTTCGTCGGGAGTGGAATTGTCCATTGTCTCGACTGCGGGCTGCCTGGAGCAGGCAGTCATCCCCAGCGAGAAAACGACGGCAAGCGCTATGGTTTTCCATGAGACCATCTCAGGGTACCTCCGCTGCCTGCGTGGTAGATAAGAGGCACGAAGCGTGCCAATATCCAAAGAATTCAAAGGGAAAGGGTTATGCGGCGCGGAGGATGCTAGAGGCGTGTAGTTTTTTCTCGTCAGGAATCGCAGCCATTGGTCATAGGACTTGCCGTTACAGAGTAACTGGCGAGGAGAAATGCGCGCCGAACATTCTCCTGTTTCGCCCGCGTCCGCTCCAAGAAAAAATATCTGAACGTTCCGTCTGCCCCACCTTTCTGTCCACAAATTCCACTTATCTAGCTACGACACCCAACCACCGCAACTACGGTCTGCTTTCCTCCAGGTGTCCCCCACCTTCTCGAAGATCAGCGTCATGCCATTTCCGCAAAGGGAACCGCAACAAAAGCTGTACTTCACAGCCGCATAGTGGTGACCGTTGTCGAAGGCAATCTCCGACATCGAAAAGAGTCCCGTATCGAAGGCGTCTTTGACTGCTTTCCCGATCGATTTTCCATTACCAATTGTTCTGCTCGGATCGTTAGCGTGGACGACTTTGGACTGCTTGGCAGGATCAACCAGCCTCATGTTCTTTCGCGGCAAAATTTCGTTGACCAGTTCGTGAAACGAGTGAGCCGTTACCGAAAGGTTTTCCAACTGAATGCCTTTCAAACAATCGGAATTGTCGAAGCTCGTCGCCCATGGCGAGGGGTCGAGGGGGAAGGTTCTGACAGAGACGTTGAGCATTCCGGAGCCTTCGGACGCGTACTGCTGAAGGACAGCCTTGTAGACCGCGATTTCGTCCCCACTCAGAGGCGTCATGCTCTTAACGGGTTGGTCTTTGCCGGAACCGATCAAGTCGCCGGGGAAACAGAGCGTGAGCATGCAGGCGGCTATCAAGAGGTTTCTCATAAGATGTTCCAGTCCAACTCTTGCTGCTAGGTTTAGACACCGGGAGATCAAATCCGGCGGGCTGGCCCACCGCTTCCGCGATCATCGGAAAACACGGTTGCCCCACCCACTTTTTCAATTCTGCGGGGAGTTCTGAGCCGTCCGGGCCCACCCGTCCATCTTGCCCCAACACTCATCGTGGCCGGCGGGACGCCGGCGGTAGCAATAAAAAGACGCGCCTTGCGGCGCGTCTCTTGGTTCGTGGTCTGGTGAATGTTAGTTGGAGCTTCCGGTGGCGGCTGCTGCGCTCTCGGGTGAGTCGCCGGGTTGGGCGATGACGCCGTCGAACGGAGTCGCTGCCAGGAAGCGTCCCTGTACTACGCTGACGCCGCGTAGCGGGTAGCCGGAGTCAGGACCGCGGCTCCAACTGCGTCCGCCGTCGTGGCTTTCGAAGACCACGCCGGTCGCCATGCTGGTAGCCAGCAGACGCTTGCCTTTGCCGTCGTAGTTGATGGAACTGACGTTCTTATCCGGCAAGCCGTTCATCATATGTTCCCAGGTCGCGCCGGAGTCGGAACTGCGGAAAGCGCCTTCACGCGACGCCATCAACATCTGGCCATCGGGCGTGACGGTAACACTGCGGATGGAAGTCAGGTAATTCGGCAGAGCCGCCTGTTGCCAGGCGCCGCCACCGTCGGTGGAGAAGATGACATTCGTGCGGGTCGCGGCGGCCACCAGTTCGCCGTTCGCTCCCACGGAGACGAAGTCGTTCTTGCCCATCACTGCACCACCCGTCCAGCTTTTGCCTTCGTTAGTGCTGCTAAAGAGTCCTGCGGAAGTCGCTGCGATCCAGCGCTTGGAGGAAACGTCGACATCGTTGACCTTGGCTTCGAGCACCGCGCGCTTCGCCGTCTTGCTGGCGACGGAAACCTTCTTCGTCCCCTTTTTCACGGTGCGGTAAGAAACCGTCTCGTTGACGATGTTGTTGATGGGATGCCACTCGCTGGCATTGTGATCGAGCATGAACATGCCGCGATTAGTGCCGGCGATCAGAGCCCCGTTGCCGGCCTGCTGCAGACTGAAAACATCGCGTCCGCCGAGGCCATTGGCTTTCTGCATCCAGTGTTGTCCGCCATCATGTGAGAAGAAGACGCCGCCCTGCTCCTTGTCATTCACGACGCCGACGTAGATGGTGGCGGCATCGTGGTTATCGGCAAGGATGGAGGACACATAACGGTGGGTGTAACCGTGATTCGAAGCGGTGAAGGTTTCTGCTCCGTTGTCGCTGGCCAGAATGCCGCTGCGATCGGTGGCCAGCAGGACGCGCGAAGAGTTGCGCGGATCAACCATGACGTCGTTCACGACGACTTCGGGATTGGTGACGCGCTTCCAGGTGGTGCCTTCGTCAGTCGTCTTCCACAGACCTTCGGTGGTTCCGGCGTAAACGATCTTCGGGTTGCTGGGATCCATCTTCAGCACGCGGGTGCGGCGAGCCGAGAAGGGAATGCCCTGAATCTTCTTGAACAGGTCGCCACCGGTCTCGCTCTTGTAAATGCCCGAGCAGGCGCTGGCGAAAACGATCGAAGGATTGGTGGAATCGACGATGACCGAGAAAACGTCGGAGTCATCGATCATGCCTTTGTTGATGTGCTGCCAGGTCGCGCCACCATCGGGAGTCTTCCACGCGAGGTGCCAGGTTCCGGCATAGACCGTGTTGGGATTCTTGGGATCGACAGCGATCGATTCGATGTTCTTGATCTCGGTGGAACTGGAGGAGATGCGGCTCCAGCTGTTGCCACCGTCATTGCTGCGGTAGACGCCATCGAGGGCGCCGGCCACCAGGACGCTGGAATCGGAAGCGGCAATCGCCATGGCGCGAATCGATTTGCCATGCATGCCGGAGAGAGCTTCCCAATTCTTGCCGCCGTCTTTGGAACGGAACAGATCACCCGCCTGCTGGTTCTCTACGCTCCAAGCCGCGACATACATTTTGTTGGGATTTTTAGCATCGATCGCGATGTGGTCGAGGACGTAGTCATCGCCGCTGCCGAAGTGCGCAGCGCGTGCCCAAGAGTGGCCGCCATCGGTCGAAACGAACATGGTTCCTGTGTTGGTGCCCAGGAAGAGATGGTCAGGATTGTGAGGATCGTAGGCCAGGCTGCGAACATCGCCGCCATCCGGCCCCAGCACGGTCCATTGACCGGCCCAAACGGTCGTGGCACAAAACAGCGCGACGGCCATTAGAATCATAGATTTGCGAGATATTACTCGCATCACTCTGGAAATCATAGGTGACATTGCCCCTCTGCGAACGGAGATTCGCTTCTCGGGTCAGACTGACAGCGTAACACGGGTCCTTCAAGTTACCGAAGGGAAGGCAAAAAAGGGCCGGTCGAGTAGATGCTCGACCGGCCCTTTGGTTTTGCTAAGTATTTGAAGCTACATAGCCTTTTTGGCGGCCTTCTTCTTGGCCACCGGTTTGGGATGGTCAGGAATCGCCTTCACCGCGTTCTCGTCGACCGGGGTCGTGCCTTCACCAGCGAAGGTCGCGCCCGCGGGAACGATCCAGAAGTCAGCGGTCTTGGTGCCGCCGGTTCCGGTGCGGGTCTCGATGCGGCTGGCATCAATTCCCTGCTTGGCTTCACCGCCGGAGAGATACGCCTTGGCATCGACGGCGCGTTCGGCCGCGAGGTTCTTGCGTTTCTCAGTCGGATCCGAGTTGCCCACGATCACCAACTTGGCGTCGGCGTCATGCTGCAGGCGCTGGGCTACGTCATCGAGCACAGCTTTGCAAGTGTTGTCGACGCGCCACGGCTTCTTGGGATTCGGATAATCGCAGGAGCTCAGTTTGCTGGCTTGCGGCGGAGGCGGAGGCGGATTCTCCACATTCACCTGCGTCGAAGCATTGGCAGTAAGACCCCGCGAATCGGTACAAGTCGCGCTGACGGTTACCGGACCTGCGGAAGCGCCAGTGGTGGTCAGGCTCGCGCTGTTGCCGTTGCCGGTCACGCTGCCGCCGCTGGAGGTCCAGCTGCTCACAGTGACAGGAACGTTGTCAGGGCTAGTGCAAGTGCAAGTGATGGTGGAAGGTGAACCGGTTTGTACAGTCGCCGGATTAGCCGAGCAAGACATGGTCGGCGGATTCTTGGGCGGTTCTTTCACCGTGAAGTTCGCAGTGCAGCTCGCATCGCCGTTCTTCTTCATCTTGGGATCGGTGACATGAGCAGTGACCGTGTAGCTGCCACCGGCGACGCCGGTGGTGTCGATGGTGGCGGTGTTGTCTTTGTTGGTGAGCTTGCCGCCATTGGTCATCCAGCTATAGGTTTCGGTGTGCTTGGGATTGAAGTTGCTGCCGGTCGCGGTAACCGTGACGGGCTCTCCCTGCATGACTTCGGAAGGCTGCACAGCGCAGGCGGCGGTCGGAGCCGTCAGCTGCGGCAAACCGAAGTTAAAGATCAGACCAGTGCGCAGACGCACGCCGTCGAATGCGGGGTGGCGCAGATCCGGAAACGCCTGCGAAGCGTAGTCCGAAAAACTGTGACGCGCATAGACGTAGTCGGCTTCGATCAGGCGCAACGAAAGCCGCTTCGTCGCTTTGAGATCGATGCCACCGCCCAGGATGGCGCCAATCCCGTTACTCGGATTGAGACCATTGGTGGTAAAGCGGTTATAGCTTAAGAGCGTGTGGGCGAAGAAATTGACTCCATCGCCGCGCCAAGTCAACTTGGGTCCAATGGAACCGGTTGACTCGTTGCCATACTTGTTCCAGTTCCCGCCGTAATCTCCTTCCAAGCCGAGAAGCTTGGTGAAGTTCCAAGTCAAGCTGGTGCCGGCACCCTGAGGGATGTCGTGCAGCTTGTTGGGCACGGGAGCAAAGAAACTATGGCCGGCCGCGGGAATCGTCCCGCCGGGATTGAGCCACTGATAGCCGACGAATAGCTCGGCCTTGGGATAGGAATCGTCCTGTGCCATTGCGGCGACAGACAAAAGTCCCATAGCGAGCATTAGAAAAAGACATTTCTTCCATACACGCCCAGAGATAGAGCGGTAACAAAGTGACATGTAAATCCTCCGGAAAACGATCAGCTTACCTTGCATCCATGCTGTTGATGTGACGGGGCCCCGCATGGAGATAAGAATCTAAATTCTTGCAGATGAGAATTCTACTGGCAATCCTGCCAGACACCAACTGCGGCAGACCAAACATGATACTTCGAAGTGTGTGAAACGACAAGTGTTAGGGTAGATTTTTCCTACAGTTGATGTCTCAGATTGATACCTGTAGTCTGGGCGATCACGTGGATTGGGGCCAGAATCAGAAAGCCCGCCCAAACTTGCGGCGGAGGCAATCCACCTCAATAATGGGCTGGGGGTATTTCGTTCGACATGAGCCAGGAAAAAATACTGATCGTTGAAGACGAAGAGAACGAACGTAGCGGTCTGGCGGAACTGGTATCGTCCTGGGGCTATCGCGCAGAAACCGCGCGGGATGGCGCGGAAGGATTGGAGAAAGTTGCGTCATGGTCGCCCGCAATCGTCGTCACCGATATGAAGATGCCGCGGATGGGGGGCTTGGAGCTACTGGAGAAGATCGCTTCGGATGCTCAAACCATCGCTGTCATCGTGGTGACCGCGCAAGGCACTATCGACAGCGCGGTGAAGGCCATGCGCATGGGTGCCTACGATTACGTCACCAAGCCCATCGACACCAGCCGGCTGCGGACTATTTTGCAAAACGCTTCGGCATTGTTGGGAACACGAGTTGAATTGGAAGTCACCCGGCGCAAACTGCGTGATAGCGGATCGCTGGGAAGCCTGGTGGGCGCTTCCAAGAAAATGCAGGAGATCTTCCATCTGATTGAGATGGTGGCACCTAGCACGGCGTCGGTACTGATCACCGGTGCGAGCGGAACGGGCAAGGAAATGGTGGCGCGAACCATTCATGAGTTGAGCCCGCGACGGACCAAGCCTTTCGTTCCGATTAACTGCGCGGCGATTCCCGAAACGCTGATTGAGAGCGAAATTTTCGGCCACGAAAAAGGAGCGTTCACCGGCGCACTGGAACGTCGCACGGGCTGCTTCGAGTTGGCGGAAGGCGGTACGCTTTTGCTGGATGAAATCGGCGAGATGCCCGTAAACACGCAAGCCAAGCTTTTGCGGGTGCTGGAAGACCGCAAGTTGCGGCGATTGGGAAGCAAATCGGAAACCACGGTGGACGTGCGAGTGCTAGCGGCCACCAACAAAGTCCCGGAAGAAGCGGTAGCGAGGGGCGAGTTGAGGAACGATCTCTACTACCGGTTAAACGTGTTCAATATCCATATGCCGCCGTTGCGCGAACACAAAGAGGACGTGCCCGACCTGGTGCAATCGCTTTTGACCGACATGAGTTCGAAACACGGCCGCAAGGTGGCGGCGGTCAGCGAAGCCGTTTTGAATGCCTTCCACAATTACTCGTGGCCGGGCAATGTTCGTGAGTTGCGGAATACATTGGAACGCGCGGTGATTGTCTGCGATGGGTCGGTGGTTGAAACCAAGCACTTGCCTCCTGGTTTCGGGCAGACCACGCTGCGCACGTCGGCGGACGATCCCGATGCGGTACGTCTGGGCGTGGGAACGACCGTGGAAGAAGCAGAAAGATTGCTGATTCTGAAGACGCTCGAAGCGACCAGCAACAACAAGACCAGAGCCGCGGAGATTCTCGGGATCAGTCTGAAGACGCTGCACAACAAGCTGAAGGAATACGGCAATGCAGGCGCGGACGCGGCTTTGGCGAAAGAGGAACAGTAGAGCTGCGATAGTCCGGACTGCGCTCGGGGGAAACCCGACTACGTAGGAGCATGCGTCTAAGAACCAAAATCGTGCTCGCCATCACCTTCATGGTGGCGGTGCTGGTGTCTGTCTTCTCGTATATCTATATTTCCGAATTACTGCGCCAGCGCATCAACAGCGCCCTCGAGAGCGCCCAGCACTTGACGATCAATCTCGCGTTCCTCGCGACCAACGAGGCTCCGGATCTGAGCAGCACGCGGGTCGATACGAATAATCCCCAAGCGGTGCGCAAGGCGATTGCGTACTACATTGGCACGGACCGTGTCCTGAACAATTTCCTGGAATCGATTGTCGGCACCTGGCCGGAAGTTTATGACGCAGCCATCGTCGACACCGACGGGAAAGCCATCCTGCACACCAATCCTGACCTGATCAACAAAATCATTCCCGACAGGCCGAGTTTCCAGACCGTGCAATCGGCGAAGTTCCGCCAGCAATTGCGGCTGGTGTATAACCCGGCGAGTGTCTATGACGTCCGCATTCCTCTGACGCTCGACGGAGCGCCGTTCGGTTCGATTCGGGTGGGCGTTTCCACCGTGTTTTTGAAAAACGAGCTCACGCCGCCACTGCAGCATGCCGTGATCTTTTCGAGCGCGGCGGTTTTTCTTTCCCTGATTCTCGCGGCGGGACTGTCGCACTTGGCGTTAGGCCCCTTGGAGCGGATCAGCCGCACCCTCGACAGCGTGACCTCGGGTGAAGAAGACGCGGTCGGCGAGGAAGATGCAAGCCGGGACGAATACGGTCTGGTGACGCTGAAGATTGCGCACCTGGGAAGGCAAGTTCGCGACGCCAAGGAGATCTTCTCTGCTCTGAAAGACAATGTCGATCAGATCATGGGCAACCTGCAGGATGGCCTGATGCTGTTCACGCGCGAGTCGCGGGTGGTGCTGGTCAGCGCCTCGGTAGAGCGATTCCTGGGGAGGCCGCGAAGAGAGCTCCTGGGGCGCACCGTGAACGAGATCTTCTCGCGTGAATCGGCGCTGGGATCGCTTCTGCTGGATGGTTTCCAATTCCGCCGCGCGATCGCGCAACAGGAAGTGGAATCGGCCAATGGAAAGCGGGTGGAAATTTCTCTCGACTTTATTCAGGAGCGCGGCGGCCAGATCGGCGCTCTGCTGACCATGAGAGATGCCGAGTCGGTGCGGCGAATTGAAGACGAGATTGAGATGTCGCGGCGGATGTCGGCCAGTGGGCGCCTCACGCGCGGGGTGGCGCACGAAGTGAAGAACCCGATCAACGCGATTGTCCTGCATCTGCAGTTGCTGCAAAACAAGCTGCACGAGATTGATCCCGACACGCGGCGGCACATGGAAATCATTGACAGTGAAATCCACCGGCTCGACCGCGTGGTGCAGATTCTGGTGGACTTCACACGTCCGCGAGACCTGCACTTGGAAGAGATGGATTTGCGGTTGTTGCTCGAGGATGTAATCAGCCTTGCGACCCCCGATGCAGAACAGCACGGAGTGAAAATCCTGTCGCAGATCCCCCCAGGCCCGCTGCCGGTGAGGGTGGACAGCGATTTTATGAAGCAGGCGATCCTCAACGTTGTACTGAATGGGGTGCAGGCGATGCCGGAGGGAGGAAATCTCGAAATATCTGCGCACCGGGAGGATGACATGGTGGTGACCGAGATCCGGGACCAGGGCGCGGGCATTCCGCATGAACTGCACGACAAGATCTTCGAGTTGTACTTCACCACGAAGAAAGGCGGAAGTGGGATAGGCTTGGCGCAGACATACCAGGTTCTCCAGTGGCACTACGGCTCAGTGGACTTCGAGTCGCTGGATGGCAAAGGCACTACCTTCCGCTTGCGGTTGCCCGCGAGCGAAACGCGCGAGCGACCTTCCAGTGGCGGGAACGGGCAAGCCGTGATGTCGGCACCCGACGCTTCGACGCAGACTTAGCGCAGGGTCGCACCGCCCGTCGCGAGTGCGCCCCGCAGCCGAGAGGTTTAGAATACAAACTGTCCGCCGCTTCGTATGCGTTTGACCTTGAACAGACATGACACTGGCCGTCATCGTCGGGCTGTGGGGATTGCTATTCCCGGGGTTGGGTACGGGGGAGAGCTCCGCCTCGCGGCATGCGATCGAATGGCAAGCGGCCACCCAGACGCAGGAAAGTCCTAGTCCAAACCAGTCAGAGCCTCAGACCACCCCCGCTCAGCCGGATACATCCGGCCAAAAGCCGGAAGCGGCGCCACAGCCGAAAGCTACTCCCAAGTCCAAGCACCACACTCACAAGAAAAAATCAGCGCCGCCAAGCGACCCGCCGGAGAAAGTGGTGGTCCGGGATGGAAGCACGTCGGAACCCGACGTAAAGCTATCTCGGCCGATGAGCCCGAAGCAGAGTTCGAACCAGCTGAAAAATACGGATGACTTGTTAGCAGGCACCGAATCGAATCTAAAGCAAATCTCCGGGCGTACGCTCAATGCGACACAGCAAGAGACGGTGAAGCAGATTCATCTGTATATGGATCAGGCGCGGAAGGCGATCGATGAAGGCGACCTGGATCGCGGACGGAACCTGGCGTTCAAAGCGCACTTGTTGTCGGATGATCTGGTGAAGCACTAGGTTTTTGGGCTCTGAGCCGCTCATTTCCCCTTGGCGCGGGCGGCGTTTACCTTTGCCAGCAACTCTTGTGCCGGTTGTTGCACGGGGCCGCTGATCTTTACCGCTTCTGTCAGAACCTCGCGTGCTTCGGTAACCTTGTTTAACTTTCCATAGGCAAATCCGAGGCGATACATCGCGAGCGCGTAGGACTGGTCATCCTGTCCCTTGAGCAGAGCAGAAGCGGACTTCAGCTCCGGAATCGCGGCGGCGGTTTTGTCTTCTTTCATGTAAACGTAGCCCAGAGTGGAATGGGCCACGCCTGCGGCAAGTTTGCGAGAGCGATCGGCGTCGGGCGCGTCGGCTTTGGCGACTTCGATGGTCTTTTGCGCGTAGCTTGCGGACTTGGCCAGGCTGCCGGGCTTGGGATCGTCGGCGTAGGCATTCGCGAGAAGGGTGAGGGTGCCCAGGCTGCTGGGATTTGCTGCCAGTGTTTTCTCGCCGTAGGCCACGAGGCGGTCCATGTCTTTGAGTTCGGTCAGCGACATCATCGCGTACTGCGTAATCTGCTCGTCGAAACGTGAGTTGGGGAAGGCCGGGGTGAAGCGGTCGATCTCGGCCATGCGAGCCTTGGCGTCAGTTTCGTTGACAATCGCGTTGTAGCCGGCAGCTTCGAGGAATTCGTAGGAGCTTTTTGCGGAAGCCTTTTCCTGATCGAGGCGGGAGGCGAAATCCTGATCGCTGAGTCCTTCCGGCTTCGCTTCCCTGGCGATGGAGTTGTAGGCCTCTCCGCCGCGCACCGCGTACTCGAGGACCTTAGGATCATTCTTCATCTGCTGGGCAATGTTCGTCTGCGAAACCAGGATGTCGAGATTGCGCGGTGAACCAGCCAACGCTTTGTCGCCGAACTCGAGAGCCTTCGGCAGGTCTCCTGCGCTCTGGTAATGCTGCGAGATCTGCCAATTTCCATAGGCGACTGCAGCCGGATTCGAAGCGAACTTTTCGAGGAAATCCTGGTACATCGCCAACTTCTTCTGCCCGTCTTGCTCGTTCGAGATAGCCTGCAGCGCCTGATCTTCGGGCGTGCCGGCGGCGATGACGATTTTGTCCAGCTGGGCGTGAAGAAGAAGCGAAAAACAAAGAACCGTCAGCACGACGATGATGAGCCGGAGACTCCGCTTCATACGCAACCTCCGCGTTTGATCGCGCGAATCGTAGCTCCGATTGGTGGAGAGCGCAAGTATGCTGATCACATCCCAGGGCTTCCGCCGCCTATGCTATGCTCGCCTCGATGACGGACGGCGGCGCGAAAGAAGACGATTTTCAAGTTTCATCTGTGTTCCGGGGCCGCTCCATCTGGTTCATTGTTCTAGTCGCTTTACTGCTTAGGCTCGCGGTCATCACTGTGGGCCACACCTACCGCATCACTCCGCGCCGCGATCATTTTCAGTTTGGCTGGGAGATGGGAAGACTTGCGCGCTCCATCGCGACGGGACAAGGGTTCAGTTCTCCGACCGACCTGCCGAGCGGGCCAAGCGCGTGGGCGCCGCCGCTCTACCCTTACATTCTGGCGGGCGTGTTCCGGCTGTTTGGAATCTATAGCGCGCTCTCCGGGTGGATGATTCTTGCCTTCAACAGCGTTTTCGGCGCACTGACTTGCCTGACGCTTTATCGCATCGGACAAAGGCTGTATGGGGAAAGCGTAGCGCGCGCGACCGCGTGGACGTGGGCGCTGTTTCCCTACGCTATCTATTGGCCCGTCCGAGTGGTGTGGGAGACGAGCCTGAGCACATTTCTGCTCAGCCTAGGGTTGCTTTGGACGCTCGAGATGGGGGAAGCAACCCCACCACGACGAAGATGGATCCTTTACGGGGTGTTGTGGGGCGTAATCATTCTCACCAACACGGCGTTGCTAGCAGTGCTTCCTTTGAGCTTGCTGTGGCTGCTCTACCGGCTACCGGAACCGGCGCGGCAGATTCGAGGAATGATTCTCTGCGGAGCGGTGGCAGCGCTGGTGGTGAGTCCATGGCTGGTGCGGAACTATGAAGTCTTCGGCAAGTTTGTGTTTGTACGGGACAATCTCGCGCTGGAGATGCACATGGCGAACAATGACCGCTTCACGGGCTTGTGGACGCGGAACGAGCATCCCGGAAACGACCCTGTGGCCATGCGGCGGTTTCAGGAAGTGGGCGAACTCGGCTTCATGGAAGAGAAGCAGCAGGAGTTCCGCCGGTTCGTGCGCGAGCACCCTCTCGATTTTGCAAAGTTCACCGTCGAGCGCGCCGTATATTTCTGGATTGGCACGCCGCAAGCCACCATCGTCGATGGCTATGATTTGATTGTGGCAAGGCACATGGGATTTCTGATCATGACGCTGCTCGCGTTTGGCGGTTTGTGGTTGAGCTTTCGAAACAAGAAACACGGCAGCTTTCTCCTCGCCAATTACTTGCTGGTTTATCCGCTTCCCTACTACCTTGTGAATCCCTTTCCTCGCTATAAGCACCCGATTGAAGCTGCGATGATTTTGCTAACGGTATACCTGCTGGGGGAGGCCCGGCGTATGCAGATTCGCTGGCCTCGCTGACTGCAAGGGTCGGGGACGCCGATTCTCCATTGTTGGCACACAAGTTTTCCTCAGCGTGGCATTTCAACGGCACATCGCATCATTTACATTGGAGTATGCGATCCATCCTGCAGAAGCGGGCATTGCGTTACGTCTTTGCGGCGAACGTGATCTCGATGCTGGGCAGCGGCATGAACTCCGCCGCCGTGGCCTGGTACATCCTGCAGGCGACGCATTCCGAAATGGCTTTGGGCACGTTTGCCGTGCTGCAAACGCTGCCGGCCATGCTGATGCTTCCCTTCACCGGCGTCATCATTGACCGCGAGGACCGCCGGCGGCTGGTCATGATGCTGGACGCGGCGCGGGCGGTTGTCATTCTTGCCGTTTCCATCCTCGCGTTTCAGCATAAGACCACGGTGTGGGAGCTCTACCTGATGAACACGCTGGTGGCGGCCGGCTTCTGGATGTTCTGGCCCACCATCACAGCGCTGATCCAGGAACTCACGCCCGGGGAGGAGTTCATTCACGCCAACACCTTCCTGCTGGCGGGAATTCAAGGCGGATGGCTGATTGCGGGCGCGATTGTGGGGTTCGTCTACAACCACATCGGGCTGGGCGGCGTGCTGCTGATTGATTTCTCGACCTACCTGGTGTCGTTCCTGTGTTACTTCGCGGTGCGCAAGGGAAAGCACGTGGTGCCGCGTCCCGCGGAATTGAAGGCGGATCTGGTAGCCGCGGAGACGGCGCTGGACCGGTTCGGGCGAGAGATGCGCGAGGGCATTCAGTTCCTTCGCGGCAACCGGCAGGTGGTTTTCCTGGGCATTAGCTGGGCGCTTTTTCTGGGCGCGATGATGACAGGCGTGGTGGTCACGGCGCCACTGAGCGATCTCGTCTTCCACGCGGGGGCCAAGGGTTACGGCTGGCTGAATGCAGGTTGGGGCGTAGGCGCCTTTATCAGCGCGATGTATGCGCCGGGTGTGATTGCGTCCGTCGGTAGTCGCCGTTCGATTGCCATTTCCATGGGGGCGCTGGCGATCTTCATGACGATGTCTCCTCTGTCTCCCGTGCTCGCGGTGGCAGTGCTGGCGTACAGCTTGATGGGTTCCGCGCGTGGCATCAGTAGTGTAGCCATGAACACGACGATCATGGAGCAAGTGCCGCAGCATCTGATGGGGAGGGTGCAGAACACATTTTATTTTGCCGGGACCTGCCTGCAGATCATTCTCGGATTTTTAGTGGGAGCAGTGGCGCAGGCGAATCTGGTAGCGGGATTTTCCATCATCGGCCTGGTGTACGCGGCGGCCTTCGTGAGCGCGGTCTGGCCGATCGGGGAGGCAAAGGTAAGCACGGCGACTGCAGCCGAATGAATTGACGATTTACGATTGTCGATTTACGAAGTAAAAAGCTGCAAGTGCTGACGTTTTCAAAATCGAAAATCAGCAATCGTAAATGGGTTCTGGCTGTTATCCTTTTGACTCAAATTCACAGGAGCTACGCATGTCATCCAGCCTGGAAGGTCGGATTGGAGTGGTGTTTGGCGTTGCCAACAAGCGCAGTATCGCCTGGTCGATCGCGCAGGGACTGCATAACGCGGGAATGAAACTTGCGGTCACCTACCAGAATGAGCGTCTCGAGCAGGAAGCGAAAGATCTGATTCTCTCGCTTCCCGGCGCCGAGGCATTCCAGTGCGACGTCTCGCGCGACGAAGAAATCGCTTCGCTGTTTGCTCAACTCAAGGAGCGCTACGGCAAGCTGCATGCGCTGGTGCACAGCGTTGCCTTCGCTCCCGCCGACGAGTTAAAAGGCGAATTCATCAATACCACGCGCGAGGGCTTCCGGGTTGCGCACGATGTAAGCGTCTATTCCCTGATTGCGGTGTCGCGCGCCGCCGCCCCATTGATGGAAGATGGCGGCAGCATCCTGACGATGACATACTATGGCGCCGAGAAAGTCGTGCCGCACTACAACGTCATGGCGGTGGCGAAGGCGGCGCTCGAATGCACGGTACGTTACCTGGCGTACGATCTGGGCAAGCGAAAGATCCGAGTGAACGCCATTTCCGCAGGGCCGATCAAAACCCTGGCCGCGCGCGGCATCTCGGGCCTGGGAGATATGCTCAGGTCTCATGCCGAGAGGGCTCCCCTGCAGCGCAATGTCGATGTGAAGGAAGTTGGCGATACGGGAGTGTTTCTGGCTTCGGACGCGAGCTCGGGCATTACTGGCGAAGTGATTTACGTAGACTGCGGCTATAACATCATGGGTTTCTAGTTGGGCGGGGTTTTCACCGCGCGACGATCTGGCCGCACAGGAGTGCTGACCGCCAGGTGCCTGAGCCGTTCGGTGTGCTCCCGAAGGGCGGCACGGAGTTGATGAAAGATTTCATCCAGCTCGGCGGATTCCGGAGTCACGATGGCCCTGGCGCAAAGCTCTCGAATTCGGTCTTCCAACCTGCGACGCCTGGCCATGGGGGTGGACCAAAGCACTGAAAAACCGAGACCAGTGTGCCAGAGAGCAGCAAGAATGTTCGATACGGTACATACCTTAGGGTTCTTGGTAATGGGCGATCATTACCGATCACGACAGCGATGATGACACCGACGCGAAAACGAACGTTCTGGCTAGCAGTCTTCGCAGCCGCCATTTTGTTTTCCATGACGCGGGAATGGGACGTTCCGCCCGCCTGCCCGCTACCGCTCTGGGAAGCGACGACGACGGCGAAGCCGCACTAAGCTTTGTCTGTGATTAGGCGGATGCGACGCTGATCTTCGCCAATTGACTCCATCACAATCTCGACGTCGCGCTCGCGTTCGAAACGCGGGAATTTTTCTCCCCACTCAATCAGCAGAATACTGTTCTCGGAAATCAAGTCATCCAGACCCAGCGTCTCGAGTTCGCGGAGAGTGTCAACGCGATAGAGATCGATATGAAAGAGGCGGCCTGGGGTCCGCGGTATTCGTGGATCAAGGTAAACGTGGGGCTGGTGACGTCGTCGGCCGACGCGGCGCCGAAAGGCTTCGGCAATGCCCTTCACCAAAGTGGTTTTGCCCGCGCCGAGGTTCCCGCGCAGAAGCACGAGCTTGGGCGGCGACAAGCAGAGCAGCCAGCGTGCGTCCGAGAGCAATAGTCTCTTCCGCCGATCGCGTGGTGAACTCCTTCATGGCCATACGGGACGAGAAACCAGTATAGCGAGAGTTCACCGCGCGCAGGCGCGATCTAAGCCGTCAGCTGGGTTTATGCGCAGACCACTGGCTGGAGCGCATCCCGATAAAGCTGCGATCGGATGCGGAATCCACGACCACGCGAAGAGCGCGATGGTCGTCATCCCCCATGGCGATGAAGCGGAAGGGCTGAAGAACGCCGTCGGTCGCGCGTGTGGCGTTGAGCATCTCGGCCATACCATGCACAGGGCCGCCTTGGGTCTGAAAGGCGATCTCGACGAAGTCGCCCTGTTTCAGGGCTTTGGCGATGCGCAGGAGTCCGCCGGTCACGGAAATGGTTTGCAGTCTGCCCTTGGCGCGTTGGCCGTCTTCCATCTGAACCAGTGCTGCGACGGAACCGCCAAGATGGACGCGCGGCGCGCGCCGCTGTGGGTGCGGTTGGGGAAAGTGTGTCATAGCAAGATCAATATGGCACGAGGGTGCCATGCGGGATAGTTACCGAAGCAGTTGTCCGAATTCGAATTTCGCTTTACCCGAAAACCCGCGCCAAATGGGCGATTTGGAAGGAGTTGGCTATGTTACCTGATTCGGCAATGTACCGCTGGGACAGGGGACCGGATTCGGTCGGTTTCACAATTATTCAAGAGAATTTCAGAAAATCTTAAAACCCAGAGGCCGCCGAGAACGGCCGCGGAGGGTGCCGAATCAGACACGAACCGTGACTACGGGCATCCAGCATGCTCTGGCGAACGCGCCGCATGGCCTCCGGCAAGGCCCGGATAAGGTCTGTGGCGACCAGCGATTGCTTCTCCCATGGCCTCGCGTGCAACGTCTCCTGCAAGCCCGTGCAGGTAAACGGCGGCGACGGTCGCTTCGAAGACGCGTTGCGGATTCTGCGCGATCAATCCGGCGGTCATGCCGGTGAGAATGTCGCCGGTACCGCCTGTGGCCATGCCCGGGTTGCCGGTCGTATTGACCCAGACCGCTCCATCGGGATGTGCGATCAGTGTGCGATGACCTTTGAGGACGACGATCATCTGATGGTCGTGGGCAAAAGAACGGGCGATGTTGATGCGGTCACGCTGCACCGCAGCCACGGTTGACCCGACCAGCCGGGCCATCTCTCCGGGATGGGGCGTGATCACAAAGCTGCGTCCGCGGCCATTGAGTTCGTCGATCCGGCTTCAAAGGCATTCAGGCCATCGGCATCGAGGACGATCGCTGCACTCGCTTTCTGCACGATATTGCGCACGAACTCCGAAGTTTCGGGATGACGGGAAATTCCGGGTCCGATGGCGAGCACGGTTTTCCCTTGCGAGAGCGCCTCGATGCGTCCGTATTCGAGCGCCCGCATGGAGATGGTGCCGGCTTCGGTTTCTTCCAGCGGCTCGGTCATGACTTCGGGATGAAATCCGGCAACGGTAGCGAGCGCCGACTTGGCAGTGGCTACCGTGGAGAGTCCCGCGCCCGCGCGTAGCACTGACATTCCCGCCATGGCGGCGGCTCCCGCCTTGCCGACCGAACCGCCGATCACCAGAACGTGGCCGAAGCTTCCTTTGTTGGACTCAGCAGGACGGGGCGCGATTAGCGGAGCGACGTCACGAGAGGCGATCAGGTTGAGGTTCAGCTGCGAGGCGATGGCCTCGTCGGGAGATCCGATTGGTGCGACAACGGTCGGTCCCTCAGTCAACCTTCCGAATATATGCGCTGGACGCGGTGCCGTGAAAGTAACGATGCCATCCGCGCGACAGACTGCTCCCACCTGCTCGCCCATCACATCGGCGTCGGCGCCCGAAGGAATGTCGACGGCAACAACTGGAGCGGTTTTTGGCATTGACCGCCGCGATCGCCACCGCGTAGAGACCGCTTACCGGGGGACGAAATCCTGTGCCGAGAATCGCATCGACAAGAACGTCAGCATCAAGATGGGCTTTCAGATCGTTCTCGGAGCGCGCCAGAATCGGCGAGAACGACAGTTTGCGAAACATCTCGGCTGCATCGCCGCGCAGCTCCGATGGTTCGGCAAGCAGCACGAGCTTCACTTCCCTGCCCCGATCTTGGAGTTTGCGGGCGGCGACGAATCCGTCTCCGCCGTTATTGCCTTTGCCGCAAATGACGGAGATCCGATTTGCCGCGGGATAGTGGGAAATCACAAAGTCGGCAACCGCGGTGCCGGCGTTCTCCATCAAGGTGAGCGAAGGCACGCCGAAACGCTCGCTGGTAATGCGGTCGATCTCGCGCATTTCCGCCGCACTGACAATCTTCATGAGCGGGCCATCTGTTCGAGTTGGCGAAGCTGAGAAGGTTCTCCCATGGCGATCAGGTAGTCGCCGGGTTCGATGCGATCTTCCGAGGAAGGGTTGAAACGCATGCCTTTTTCACGCTTGATGGCAAGAATGATGACTCCCTGATCCTGGCGGATGCGCGAAGTTTCGAGCGTCTTTGCCGGCGAAGGAGGAGCCACTGCCGACGCAAATCTCGCCGATCTCCAAATCGATTCCAAGATGGGTGGTGGCTTGGTCGAGAAAACTTACGACGTGGGGACGCAGGAACGATTGCGCGATGCGGTGTCCGGCAAACAAATAAGGAGAAACGACGGAGTCGGCGCCAGCGGTGAGCAAGTGCTTCTCGGCGTCTTCCTCGCTGGCACGGGCAATGATTTTCAGCTTCGGATTCAGGCTTCGCGCCGTGAGCACGATGTAGAGATTCGTAGCATCAGTGGTAGTGGCTGCGACTAATCCGCGGGCGCGCTCGATGTGGGCGTCGCGAAGAGTCTGTTCCTGAGTGGCGTCACCGATCATGACCAGCCAATCTCCGCCATAGCGGGTCGCCTTGGCTTCGTTCGATTCGATGACCACGAAAGGGGCGGGCCTGCCGGCCAATTCGCGGGCTACGCTGCGGCCGACGCGGCCTGCACCGCAAAGAATGTAATGATCGGAGAGCCGGCTGATATCGCGTTCCATTCTCCGCCTTCCGAAAAAGCTCTGCAGCTCGAATTCTAGCAAAGCCTGAGTGAGCGCCCCGATGGCGAGAAACACCAGCGCGACGCCGAAAATGATGATGACGAGGTTGAGGATGCGTCCGGTATCGGAGAGCGGATGAACTTCCTGATATCCGATGGTGGTGAGAGTCGTAACCACCATGTAAAAGCTGTCGAGCCAATCCCACTTGAGGATCAAGTGGAAGGCGGCTGTACCGGCAAGCACGACGCCGGCCAGCGCGAGGCCCACTAGGCGAAGATTGCGGAGAGCTTTCATGGAGTCGGTCGTTAGTCTTCAGTCGTCGGCCAACGACTACGACAACGACCAAGAACCACCGACTATAAAACAAAAAGGCCCTCCGCGTATGTGCGGAAGGCCCGAGAAATTCTGCTCCTTGATCGTCACCTTTCGGGTGTCTTGCCGGCGACCAGCGCTTGCACCCGGCTGTGTTTCTGTCCGTAGGTGAAATACACGACCAGCCGATGACGAGCCAGATGATCAACCGCGCCCAGTTCACCCATCCCAGCTTGTACATCATGTAGCCGTTCGAAGATGACGCCGAGGATCGGGACTAATGGCACCCACGGCGTCCGGAAGGGACGCGGCTGATTGGGGTTGGTGCGGCGCAAGACCAGGACGGAAATGCGAAACGATGACGAAAGCCAGAAGCGTGCCGATGTTGACCATCTTCCCGATGTCGTCGATCGGGGTCACGCTGCCGACGATCGCCGCGATCAGGCCCACCAGGATCGTATTCTTCCAAGGCGTGCGGAATTTCGGGTGGACATCGGCGAAGAATTTCTTCGGCAACAGGCCGTCGTTGGCCATGGAGTAGAGCACTCGCGTCTGGCCCAGCAGCATGACCAGCATCACGCTGGTCAGTCCGGCCAGCGCGCCGAGCGTAATGATGTGCGACGCGGTGGTGAGGCCGCGGTCCAGGAATGCGCGGGCCACCGGCGCTTCGATATTGATCGCTGCCAGTGCACCATGCCGGTGAGAACGCCAGCGACCAGCGATATAGAGAACGGTACAAATCGCCAGCGAGGCGATCATGCCGATAGGCAAGTCGCGCTGCGGATTCTTGGCTTCCTGCGCGGTTGTGGAAACCGCATCGAATCCGATGTAGGCGAAGAATATGTACGCGGCTCCACGCACCAATTCCCAGCGAAGCCGATGCGGCGCGGAACGAACTCCAGTCTGTGCCCCAATTCGCGGTGTTAATGTACCGGGAATCCCAAGGCGATCACGAACGAGAACGACCGCGACTTTAACGATCACGATGGCGGCATTGAAGCGCGCGCTTTCTTTGATTCCGATCACCAGGATGGCCGTGATGACCAGCGCGATGATGAAAGCCGGCAGGTTCAAGCCAATTTCCATGCCGAACAGGTGCGGAGCACCCAACAGATCGTGGGCACGCTGCAGCAATTCGGCGGAAGGCGAACTTGTGAGAGCATGACCTTATCGAGAAAAGCCTGGGTTCCAGGCACCAGCGACGGATCGGACGCCAGAGCCATCTGTCGCGCGACGATGTTCTCAGCGGTCTTCAGCGCGGTCCAGTGATCGTAAGCCAGCCAAAGCGGCATCTTGATGTGGAAAATATTCAGCAACTCGATGAAGTGATTCGACCATCCCGAAGACACCGTGCTGGCGCCCATGGCGTATTCGAGCGTCAGGTCCCAGCCGATAATCCAGGCGAAGATCTCGCCCAGCGTCGCATAGGCATAGGTATAGGCGCTTCCGGCGAGCGGAATCATCGCAGCGAATTCCGCATAGCAGAGCCCGGCGAAGGCGCATCCCAACGCCCGACAAGACAAAGGAGAGCTGAGTGCCGGGGCCGGCGTACTGGGCGCCCAGTCCGCACCATGACACGAAAATGCCGGCGCCGATGATCGCGCCCACGCCTAGTGCGGTGAGTTGAAATACGCCGAGCGTACGCTTAAGGCTGTGCTCGCCCGTCTCGCGGGCTTCTTCCGATAGAGCATGTTCAATCGGCTTGGTTGCCAGCAGATTTGCCATCCGATTTGGTTTCTCCTTGAAGCTACTCCGCAGACGACCGCGGCGCGAGCTTCGCGACCACGAAAATACACCGGGATGCCGAACAGCACGATGATCAGTCCCGGCCACGTGTACTGCGGTTTGTAGCGCAATAGTACGACATCGATAAACAAAGCCATCACAATATAAATCGCGGGCAGTACCGGGTAGCCGATGGCCCGGTAAGGGCGCGGCGCATCTGGCCGCGTGCGGCGCAAGACAAACAACCCAACAATTGTCAGGATGTAAAACACCAGCACGGCAAAGATGATGTAGTCGAGCAGTTGCCCGTAGCTGCCGGAGACGCAGAGGACACAGGTCCAGACCATCTGCACCATCAGCGAAACTGCCGGGGTTCTGTACGTCGGATGCAGTTTGGCGACGCTGCGAAAAAAGAGGCCGTCTTTGGCCATGGCGTAGTAGACGCGCGCGCCCGCGAGAATGAGGCCATTGTCGCATCCGAAGCTGGAAAGCAGGATGGCCGCCGCCATCAGCACACCGCCGATGGGCCCCAGCATTTGCGTCATGACCGCGGTTCCCACCCGATCTTCGGCGGCATATTTGATGCCGCGTTCAAAGATGGTACGCGGCGCTGGCGGTGCCGTCGAGCGGCAGAACATTCAGATAAATGAAATTGCAGGCGATGTAGAGAAAGATCACCACGCCGGTTCCCAAAGCCAGCGAGAGCGGCAGGTTGCGGCTGGGGTTCTTCACTTCCCCGGCGGTAAACGTCACATTGTTCCAGGCATCGGCGGAGAACAGCGATCCCACCTGCGCGACGGCGAGGATAGTCAGGGTTCCGACCAAAACCGTAGGCCCGCCGATTCCGACCTGAACCGGGTGCAGCGCACTCAAGGCCGGCGTTCCGCCAGAAATTGGCGCCGAAGTTCGCGGCGAGTGCATGGGCATTGCGTCCGACCGCGATGCCGAGGACCACCAGACCAAACAGGGCCGAAGCCTTGGCGATCGTGAAGACGTTCTGGATGAAGGCTCCGGTCTTGATGCCGAAGATGTTGATTACCGACAGAAGGACCACGATGATGATCGCGACCAGATTCTGGGTATTCAGTCCGACATCCATGTTGCCGAGGACCATGGGGCCGATCGGGATGGGCGGGCACTTTCCAGAAATGCAAAATCCAATGGGAAGAAGAAATCGCGGGAAAGAAGATGCCGAGAAACTTGCCGAACGCGACGCCAACGGCTGCGATGGTGCCGGTCTGAATGACGAGAAATAAGGTCCATCCGTAGAGAAATCCCCAGAGGGGTCCAAGCGATTCGCGGAGGTAAACGTATTGGCCTCCGGCGCGGGGCATCATGGCGGCGAGTTCGCCGTAGCTGAGCGCGCCGACGATGGTCATGAAACCTGTCACCAGCCAGGCGCCGATCAAGAGTGCTGGAGAATTCGACCTCGCGGGCAATCTCGGCCGAGACAATGAAAATGCCCGATCCGATCATCGAGCCCATGACCAGCATGGTGGCGCTGGTCAGACCGAGGCCTTTGACGAGTTCCTGATCCTGATGGGTATGGATGTCCCAGTCGCGATCGGTCACCGGTGCTGGTGGCTTGATGTCAGTGCTCAAGAGGCTCCTGGATGTGACACGGACGCTTTGCCGTTTGGCGGCTACTTTATCCTAAGATGCGGAAAAATTCCTCTGCTGATTTCCGGGGTTCCTTTAATAAGTCAGAGATCACAGCCACCGAATCGGCTCCCGCTTCGATCACCGAGCGGCAGTTTGCCCGTGTGATTCCTCCAATGGCGACCAGCGGCTTAGCGGTCAAGGCCCTGGCCCGGCGCACGCCTTCGAGCCCGATGACCGGGTCCGGATTCGTCTTGCTGGAGGTGGCAAATACCGGCCCGATGGCGAGGTAGTCCGCGGAAGTCTGATCAGCCTCGCGAACCTGCTCGGGATTGTGCGTGGAGACTCCCAGCCACAGGCTCCGTCCGATCACCTTCCTCGCGCCCTCAGGTGACAAGTCATCCTGGCCGACGTGCACGCCATCGAACTTCGCCGCCAGGCAAAGATCGGCGCGGTCGTTCATGATGAGTTTGACGGGTGAACGGACGACGCCCTTCAAGGCCAGCGCGTCTTCCAGAATCTCGCGGGGATTGTCGCTTTTATTGCGGTACTGGAGGAGCGTCACGCCGCGCTGCAATTAACTCCCTGGCGCAGCCGAGCAAGGATTCCTGATCGGGAAAGCATGCGCGATCGAGAATAGCGTAGAGGCGCGGCAACGAAATCATTGTGATTTAGTGCGCGGCTTGTCCTTTGGGATGCAGCAAACGCTCGATGAAGGTGGTGTCGATGTTGCCCGCGCGGAAGTCGGGATCGGCGAGAATGCGCCGGTGCAGCGGGATCGTCGTATAGATCCCCTCGACGATAAACATCTCGAGCGCGCGCAGCATGCGAGAGATGGCTTCTTCGCGATCTTTTCCGCGCACCACCAGCTTGGCAATCAGCGAGTCGTAATAAGGAGGAATAGTGCCCTCGGCATAGGCAGCGGTGTCGATGCGCACGCCCGTGCCTCCGGGCGGATGAAAGGCTGTGATCTTGCCCGCGGAGGGCGTGAATTTTTCCGGATGCTCGGCGTTGATGCGGCATTCGATGGCGTGTCCGCGGTGCACGATCGGCCCGTGCAGAACGGTCTCCATACGCTCGCCGGCAGCCAGCAGAATCTGGCTCTTTACCAAGTCAACGTCCGTGACCATTTCCGTGACGGGATGCTCGACCTGGATGCGGGTGTTCATCTCGATGAAGTAGAGACGCCGGTCTTCGTCCATCAGGAACTCGATGGTCCCGGCATTAACGTAGCCGATATCGGAGAGGGTCTTGGAGAGAATCCCGCCGATTTGCGCTCGCAGTTCCGGGGTGACCTGGGTCGAGGGCGACTCTTCCAGCAGCTTCTGGTGGCGCCGCTGAATGGAACACTCGCGCTCGCCCAGGCTGACGACGTTGCCGTACTGGTCGGCAAGGATCTGAAACTCGATGTGGCGCGGGCGTTCGATGAACTTCTCCATGTAGAGATCGCCGTTGCCGAAGGCAGCCGCGGCTTCGGAAGAGGCGGCTTTGAACAAGGCGGGCAATTCTTCTTCGCTGCGGACGATGCGCATGCCGCGTCCACCGCCGCCGGCGGAGGCCTTGATGATGACGGGGAAACCGACCTGGCGGGCCCATTCCAGTGCCTCTCCATCGCTGGCCAGAATGCCTTCTGAACCGGGGAGAATCGGCACTCCCGCTTTCTTCATCGCGGCACGAGCTTTTTCTTTTTCCCCCATCAGGCGCGTGATCTCGGGCGGAGGCCCGATAAACTTGATGTTGCAGGTTTCAGCGACTTCGGCGAAGTTCGCATTTTCAGCCAGCAAGCCGTAGCCGGGATGAATCGCGTCCACATTCGCGATCTCGGCCGCGCTGATCACGGCGGGAATATTCAGATAGCTCTGCGCGAGCTGAGGAGGACCGATACAGATGGCCTCGTCGGCGAAACGCACGGGCAAAGAATTGCGGTCCGCTTCGCTATAAATGGCGACCGTACGAATGCCCAGTTCCTTGCAGGCACAAATAATTCGCAGGGCAATCTCCCCGCGATTCGCGATCAGGATCTTCTTGAACATAACCTCGCAGACAGAAAAAAGGCGCGCTATTGCACGCCGCTGGCTTGCCCAATCTTCTAGGACTTAGGCCGGATGGCGAACAACTCCTGCCCATATTCGATAGGCTGTCCGTTGGCCACCAGCTTTTTTACGACTTCGCCGGAGACGTCGGACTCAATTTCGTTCATCAACTTCATGGCTTCCACGATGCACAGGACCTGTCCTACGGTGACGTGGTCGCCAGGTTTGACAAAAGGTGGAGATCCGGGAGAAGGCGATTCGTAGAATGTGCCCACAATTGGAGAGTGCACAGCATGCAACTTCTCCTCGGGTGGAGGTGGCGCAGCCTCTTTCGCCGGCGGTGCCGCAGTGACAGGCGGCGCAGTCAATGTCTCGGGCGCCACCAGCGTCGGGGCCTGCACGGCGTAGAAACGGGCATCCGGCGCCGCCGGCACTGTTTCGCCCGCTCGCTTGATGCGCACCTTGACATCGCCGCGTTCCAACTCAAACTCGGCGATATCCTTCTCAATTAAAAACTCTATGAGTTCTTTGAGCTCTTTTTGATTCATCGTAGAGGTAGGTACTAAAGCAAACTCTCAGCTACCGCTTCCCACAAAGCGCCTGATTTCAAATGGCGATGAATTCCTTACTGGTCGGTGTCAATACTTCGCACCCGGTTTCGGTGACCACGACCATGTCTTCGATGCGTACGCCCCAGCGGCCCGGGATGTAAGCTCCAGGCTCGATAGTAATAACCATGCCGGGTTGCAGAAGATCCTTCTGTCCGGCCGCTACTCGCGGAGCCTCGTGGATCTCAAGACCCACTCCGTGGCCCGTCGAATGGGTAAAGTAACGTCCTAACCCTTCTTTTTGCAGCACCTTACGGGCTGCCTCGTCCACTTCTCCAACGCTTATGCCGGACTGTACCGCCCCGACTGCAGCCTGCTGCGCTGACTTGACGGCATCGTATAACCGGCGAGCTTCCTCGGAAGGACGCCCGACATATACGGTGCGGGTCATGTCGGAACAATAGCCAGTGAGTATAACACCGAAGTCGCACACCACGAATCCGCTGGCCGGGATCTTAGCTTCAGAGGCGCGTCCGTGAGGCAGCGAGGAGCGTTCTCCCGAAGCGATGATGGTTTCAAATGACATGGCATCGGCTCCGGCGCGCCGGGCGGCATACTCCATTTCGGCCGCAACCTCGATTTCGCGCACCCCGGGGCGAATGGACTTCAATGCGACGTCAAACAGGCCGCTGCCGAGCAACACCGCAGAACGCACCAGTTCGATTTCGTCGTTATCCTTCACCAGTCTTTCTCGCTCAACCAGAGCGGGAGCTGACTTCAAACGAAAGCCTTTCGGCAGAAAGCGAGAGAGCCGCGCTCGCTCTGCGACTGTAAGGTGATCCCCCTCGATTCCCAAGGTCGTTGGACCCCGGGATTTTGCGAGCGACTCGGCCGCGGCCGCCAGGGGAGGCTTGTTCGCGATGACAACGCGGGCCCCTTGCACTTCGTCCTTTGCCTGAGCAATGTAGCGTCCGTCGGTGAAGAAGATGGACTTGTGCGAAGAGATCAACAGAGCTCCAGCACTGCCGGTAAATCCGCAAAGATAGCGGACGTTTGGAGCGTGAGTGACCAGCAGAGAATCGAGCTTATGGACGACTAGCGCCTGCTGCAGACGTTTTATGCGGTCTTTGTGATTCATTGTTTAGAGTCTCACACAAATCTTCGACAGCGGTTGCTCACTTCGGCGACGGATGAGGCGTTCGTCGCCAAGTGGTGCGGGTAGACGCTATATCAGTTTGCGGACCTGCTCCATCAGTGCCAGCCACCTGGTTAAGTCCTGGGCTCCGGCTGTAAAAGTCGGATCGAAAAACAGTTCGTGGGCCCCGACTTCCGTGCAAGCGGAAACGTCTTCTTTCACCTGATCGAAGGTGCCAGAGAAAACCGCGCGGTCCTTCCCCAGGGGCTTATCGCTTAGCAACAGGTTGGCGCGCACGACCATTTTGAGCGAGTTCGGATCGCGTCCAGCTTCTTTCGCCATCTGCTGAATTCCCCCGAACATCTGGGCCATGCCGGCGGGAGGAACGGCGACAGGATTCCACCCGTCCGCCATCGTCGCCAGCCGTTTCAGCGCGGGAGGCGCAAACGCCGCCAGGTAAATCGGAGGGTGCGGCCTCTGCACGGGCTTGGGAAGGATGTGAGACTTCGGAACCTTGTAGTAGGTGCCCTGATATTCGACGGGATCCGTGGTCCAGATGGCTTTGAGGACTTGCAGGAATTCGTCGGCGCGGGCACCGCGGTGCTTTAGTTCGGCTCCGGCCGCATCCATTTCATCCTTCGACCAGCCAAGGCCCAGGCCAACTTTCAAGCGTCCGTTCGAAAGGACGTCAATCGTGGTCAGGCGACGGGCCAGCATGACCGGGTTGTAGAAAGGCATATCGAGGACACTGCTGCCCAAGGCAATCTTGCGGGTGTGGGCGGCAGCGAAGGTCAGCGAATCGAGAGGTTCGAGCACGTGCTTGTATTCCTCGGGGAGACGACCGTCCGGAGTCACGGGATAAGGCGTTTGAGGATTTAGTGGCCAGAGGATCCTCTCAACCGTCCAAAGGCTGTCGTAGCCCAACGCTTCGGCACGCTGAGCAATCTGCTTCACGGAATCCGCGGTTCCGATGGGTCCGATGTTGCCAAGGGCAAAGCCGAATTTCATGCTTCTCTCCTCACCAGTGGAATCGTCATTGTAGTGAGGAGTAGCGAAGCGCTCAACCCGGGTAAAAAACAAAACCGCCGGCTCCGTGAAGGCAGCCGGCGGCGGGTTCTGAACCAGACTGAGAACTATGTCTGGATGATGCGCGGAGTGATGAAGAAGATCAGCTCCTGGTTGGAGGTGCTGACCGTGGTGTGCTTGAACAGGTTGCCCAGGTACGGCAGGCTGCCCAGGAGCGGAACCTGGTCGATGTTGATCGAGTTCTGCGTCTGAATGACGCCGCCGATCACCACCGTGCCGCCATCGGTGACCAGGACTTGCGTGGTCGCCTGCTGCGTGATCAGTTCCGGGTTACCTTGAATCGTGTGTCCGAAGTCAGGCGTCGTGTTCTCGACGTCGACGTTCAGGAAGATGGTGCCTTCCGACGTGATCTGCGGAACCACCGTCAAGCGGAGGAACGCATCGACGTAGGTAACCGTGGGCGGTCCACCAAGCTGGGCCTGGGTCACGATCGGTACGCGCACGCCCTGGCGAACCAGAGCTTGAATGTTGTTCTGCGTGACCACGCGCGGACGAGAGAGAATCTTCAACAAGCCGCGCGATTCAGCCATGGTCAGCACTGCATCGATGCGGACATTGTTGCTGGCGTTCACGAAGGTTAAGCCGCTGGTGGCCGCAGTGGTGGCCAGGTTCGAGAACAGAGGAATCTGGGTTCCAGCCGCGGATCCGGAGCCACCCACCGTGATGTAGCCAGGAGTAAGACCGTTGACGTTGGTCGGCGAAGAACCGGCAGCAGCGGCGCCACCGACTGCGGTGTGGCCGTTGCCCCAGCCAAAGCCAAGCTGAGTACCGATGTCACGCGCGAAGCTGCGGGTGGCAGCTACGACGCGGGCTTCGATTTCGACTTCCTGCGTCTTGCGGTCAAGCTGGGTCAGCAAGCGGTCGATGCCAGGCATGACCGACGGGATGTCAGAGATGATCAGAGCGTTGGTGCGATCGTCAGAGATCACATCGCCGCGCTGGGTGAGGAACTTCTTCACGGTCGGAACAACGTCTTTCGAGTGCGCGTAGCTGAGGAAGCGGGTCACCGAGACCTTGTCAACCGCCAGGGCTTCGGCTTCCTGCTGGGCGCGACGCCCTTCAGCTTCTTTGCGCAGGGTTTCGACGGTGGCGATACGGAGCACGTTGCCTTCGAGCTGCCGCGCCAGTTCGTTATTCTTGAGCACGATGTCGAGGGCCTGATCCCACGGCACATCATCGAGCACGATGGTCAACGTGCCTTTGACGTTAGGATCGAGCACGACGTTGAGTCCGCTGATTTCGTGAATCAGACGAAAGAAATCTTTCAGGTCGACGTCTTTCAAGTTCACCGAAATCGGCTCTCCGGTGTACTTGGGGCCACCCGCGGCGGGATGCTGTTGCATCTGCATCTTCTGCTCGGCAGCCATATTGACGGCGGGCTGAGGAGCGCCTGCGGCGGCCTGCATGGCGGCGCTGGGAGCCGGCAACAGGTTGCCTTCGGGCCGCTCGACGAACTTGGCAGCGGCGACCGTGGCGCGCTCCGAAGGATCGGCAACCGCGGGCTTCAGTTCCGCGCTCGCGTCCTTGGGCTTATAAGAGGGCTCGACGAAGACATAGTCATCGGCCGGCTTGCTGGAAGCGGTCGACGTCGTCGCCGGAGCCGGCTGGCTCATGGCAACGGGCGTCACCACGTGAGCAACCGGAGTTGCCGCCGCCATGGTCTTCGGCGCCGAAACCGCTGCCGGCTTGGCGGCAGACTTGGCAGCCGTCACGGCGGTGTAGAGCTTCAGCACAATCTTGTTGTCGCTGCCGGGAACCAGTTCATAGCGGCAAGCTTTGTCGAGATCCACCACGACGCGAGTGGTCGGAGGCGTCATGCCATTCGTGCCCAGACGCACGCCCTTCACGCCGTCGCTGCCCACATTAATGTGGCTTTGCTCCGACGCCATGGCCGTGTTCGGCAGATCGAGCACCAGGCGCGCTGGCGATTCCAGCGTGCTCAGCTTGGGCGTCACTGCCCCCCGAGCGATGATCTCCAACTGGATCCCATCGCCGCCGCGCACCACGTTGACTTTCTGCAGCGCGGCATGCCCGGTCGGCTCTGTGCCCGTGCTCTGCGTCTCAGCCGCTGCAATCAGCACCAGTGCCAGCAGCGGTAGGAAAACACCCAGCAGTTGCTTTCGCATTTCGCTTCTCCCCACGAGTCTGCCTCGGCAAGCTCGTGAACTCTTCTCCCCAAAAATTCGTTACCACCTGCCGTACTAGACGGCGGGCGTAGTAATCTTCTTCGTAACTTCGCGCTCGAACGGCTTGCCCACCTTGTCCTGGATCGTTTCCTTGAAAATGATCGAGTCGCCTGTAATCTTCACCACGTACCCGTTGAACACGGGGTCGTTCTCGCGCAAGAAATAAGCCTTGTTCACGGCGTTCACCACCACCGCAATCATGCCGACGTCGGAGCGCACCACGCCTTTGAGAGCGATCTGGTCGATCGCCAGGCAGCGTTTGCCGGTGCTGCAACCCGAACCCGTCATGCTGTGCGCCACCACCGGACTGACGAACGGATCGCGACGGCCAGTCAGATTGATCGGCTTGGATGCATCGTTTTTGGCATCCTTGGGATCGCCGCTCTTGGCGTCCTGCACTGCTACTTCGCCCTGCGAGGGCGAGGGCGCGGGCTTGGTCTTGGTCTTGGCCAGGGTTTTCTTTTTCGCAGCCGGCTTGGCGGCAGCCTTCACCGCGGTCACCTTCACCGGGGCGGCATGCTGCGCCTTCACCACGGGCTTGCTGGCGGTGGTGGCCGGTGCCGGTTTGGTCGCCGCAGCCTTCGGAGCGGGACTCGCCGAGATGGCGAGGCTTCCACTGGGATGTTGCGTCGCGGCCAGTGCGGCGTTCGAGTCGATGGCTTTCTTCTGCTCGAGCGCCTTCATGGTGTTCCTTGTGTTCTCGATGACATCCGGGTTCTGCGCGAGCGCAGATCCGGTGGCCATGCCCAATACAAGAATTGCCGTGGTCAGCTTCATAAGGGATTCCTACCTTTTCACCGGGACCCGGCCGGGCTTGCCCGGCACGGCCGCAGGCGGCTCGGTATCGTGGCTGAAAAATGTTGTCGCCAGGCAAGTAGCCACTACGCTTTCGTTGGGAGCGTACTGGTAAGTGTGTTTCACCTTGGCTTCACTCGCCTTCTTGGTGTTGGCCACCAGCAGGCCGGATACGTTGACGATGCGCTCCAGTTTGCCCACGTGATCAAAGAAGTTCAGCATCGAGTAATAGGGCCCGTCGAGTTCCATCTCGAATGGCAGCTCGGTGTAGAAATCCTTGGTGGTGGTAGGACGCGAGGTGTAACGGCGAAGCTCCACTCCCGCCTTGAGCGCCTCCGCATCCATCATCTTCATGAAGCCGTCGATTTCCTTCTCGTCCGGCACGATGCGGCGTTCGATCTCAAGCTGCTGTTTGAGGCTGGCCAACTGGCGCTCGATCTCGGCCAGTTTCGGCCGGTAGGCTTCCAGCTCCGCGTTCTCGTGCAGCTTGGCGTCAAGATTCTGCTGCGCGACCGCATTGGCTTCCCGCTGCGACTTGAACATCGTGAAGTGGAGAGCCACCGTCACGACCGCCCCCGCCAGCAGCAGCGCCGCCCATTGCTTGAGACCCGATAAATCGCTAAAGTTCGCCATATCCCCCGCCTCTTAGGACTTCGCCTTTTCGCAGGTCAGTGTGAACTGGAACGCCTGCATGTCTTTGACCTGGTCGTCCTGATAAGTCTCTTTGATCTCGATGTTGCGGAAGTAGCCGGTCTTCTGCAGGTTCTGCATCAGATTCGCCACCGCGTCGGTGCTAAGCGCCGTGCCTTCGATGTCGACACTGCTGCCGGAATCCTTCAGATTGTTGAGCCACACCGCCTCGGTGCCGTTCACCGTGTCACCAATCGTGTTCAGCAGATTGACGGGACCCGCCTGCGCGGCGCGCAGCTGATCAATGACATCGACGCGGCGCTTGTAGCTGTCGGCCTGGCGTTGCCGCTCGAGATAACGGGCTTTCACGTCCGCCAGCTCGCGGTTCTTCTGCTCGGCCTGCTGGGTCTTGACTGCGATTTGTTTCGCCTCGCTATCAAGCTGGTGCCAGCGGTAAAAGTTGAATCCGGCGCAGAGCAGCAGCACGACCGCCACCTTCAACATCGGTGAGCCGACATCGCCGACTTCGATGGAGGAGACTGCGGATACCGCCGCGCTGCCACCACCGCGTTTGCTCTTCGGTTTCGGTGCTCCCAGCAGATTGATTCGGATCATAGGTCTTCAAAACTCCTTAAAGCCAAACCCACCGCAACTGCCAGTTGGCCGGCGTTCTGCTCGATCAGCTCCGCCCCCATCCCTTCAGCCGGAGGCGCGATCTTCTGAAACGGGTTGAAGATCTCGACCGGTAAAGAGAACTCCTGGCGCAGGGCTTCCACCAGTCCCGGAACTTTCGACGATCCCCCCGCCAGATAAATCTTCTCGATGTGCTCGCCCGCCGCGCTGGCGCGGAAGAAGTCAAACGTCTTCTGAATCTCGAGCACGATGATTTCGGTCACCTGCTGCAGGATCGGCGTCTTGGCGTCTTCGCTCACGGTGCCGACCTTGTGGCCCAGCTTCAGCGACTCGGCGTCATCGAAGCTCAAATCCAGTTCTTTCTGCAGCGAATCGGTGTACTGGTGCCCGCCCACGCTGACGTCGCGCGGGAACAGCGGCGTCGTACCCTTCACGATGTTGATGTTCATCACGCTGGCGCCGAGGTTCAAAAGCGCCACCACCTGGCCAGGAGCCGGCTCGTAGTTGAACTCGTAGCAGTTCTGCAGGGCCAGAGCATCGATGTCCACAATAGCCGGACTTTTGCCCGCCATCGAGAGTACGTTGGTGTAGTTGAGAATCTTGTCCTTTTTGACGGCAACGAGCAGCACGTCCATCTGCGGACTGCCGGCGTCTTCGGAAAGAATCTGGTAGTCGAGATTGACGTCAGCCAGATCGAAGGGAATATGCTGCGCCGCTTCCTTCTGGATGGTCTCGGCCAGTTCCTGGTCGCTCATCGAGGGCAGCGAAATCTTTTTCACGATCACCGAGTGACCACTGACGGCGGTGGCGACGTTTTTGGATTTAATCTCGTTGTCGGTGAATAATTTTGAAATCGCGCTCGACACCGTGCCCGAGTCCACGATCATGGAGTCGACCACGATATCCGGAGCCAGCGGTTCCAGGCCGAGGTGCGCGACTTCAATGCCGGCCCGCGTCCGTTTCAGTTCCACTGCCTTGATGCTGGAAGAGCCCACATCCAGACCAACAATCGTCTTCGCTCCGAATCCAAACATGTGCCCGCCTTTACTCTCCGGCAGCCTTAGCGGCTGCCTTGGGTTTCTTGCTGCTCTTGGCTTCCATCTGGTTCGACTTCTCTTCCATCCACTGATCCAGCTTCGATTTCTTGAAGCGCCAGCGATTGCCCAGTTTGAAAGCAGGAATGCTCTGTTCGCCGACGTACTTGTAAAGTGTGTCCGCACTGACTCCCAGGTATTGCGACGCCTGGCGGATATTCATCACTTCTCGCGAGTCGGCCATAGTTCGAGTTCCTTTCCACAGAATCCTGCCTTGCTGTGTTTCAGTGAGCCGAGCATATATCAACCGGTAAATTGCCCTGGCCCAAGTAAATCACCTGGTTTTACTGGGTTTTATGCCGGTTTTCTGGATTTGAATTCAGAAGCGATTGCCGTCTAGATCAATAGGTTGTGGTTTGTGCTGGTTTGACTACTATATGTAGAAGTAACGAGGGGTGGGCACGATGGTTTCTGCGGGAACCGTAACCAAAGTACTAGAGACGGTACGAAGGTCTTAGGACGGGCGGCAAACACCCCTGTTTTCAAGACGAATGTGGAAAAGTTCAAGCAGAATGCAGGACGAATTCCCGGCAAATAAGGGAAACTAAACCAGGAGTTCCTGAGATCGCGGAGCGGGTCCACGCGCCTCGGTCCTAACGGAGACAAAATGCAGAAAGCGCTGGTGCTCGTCGTCCTGTTGTTCGCCTCACACTGTGTCTCGGCGCAGCAAACCGAACAAAATGACACTCCCCAGACGCCTGCGCCAGCCACCGAGGCGGACGACGTCAAAGAAACGAGCCTGCTCGGATGTCTGAACAACCAGTCGGGCGAATTCACGCTCACGGATGCCTCGGGCACTCTCTACCGTCTTCCGGGAGACCACGGCCTTGAGCCCTACGTAGGGCATGAGGTTAGTATCGGCGGCACCGCTACGGTGTCCGCCGCGGAGCCGACGATCACAGTGACCGAGATCAAAGATGTGCTCGATCCTGCAGCGCCGGTCGCGAATTTTAACGCCACCGATTGGAAAACTTCGAACAACAAAACGTATGGCTTCAGTTTGCAGTATCCGGCGACGTTCAATCTGCTGGAAGAGTCTGAGCTGCGAAAGGAGTTGAACTTTGCCAATTCCAATGGCGCGGTGAGTTTACTGAGTGTGGAAATTCCGGACGAGATATATCCCGGATCGAATTTTCGTGGTGGCTATTTCACCGTAGGAGTGAATCCCAACATCGCGAACGCCCAGGCTTGCGCCCAGTTCCGATATGCCGATCCTGCGTCTGCATCCTCGAAAGCAATCCGCGGGGTGAAGTATTCACAGGCAAGCGAAGGCGAAGGCGCGGCGGGGACGGCTTATCAGTACTCCTATCTGCATGCCTTTCAGAACAATCTCTGCTACGAAATCAAACTCGAATTCGCAGCGGTGAACCCCGGCGCCTACGACCTTCCCTGTTCGATTCATCTGATTTCCAGCCGGAACAAGGAAGATTTACTGGATTCATTTCTGTCGCGGGTTTCGTTCTTTCATCCCACCTTGCCGATGCCCTCTCAGAGAACCCGCACCCTAAAGCCGGCAGTCACGGCGTTCACGGCTACGTCGCGGCGCGCGGATCATTCGCTCGAGGTGACGGTCAACTGGAGCACGCAGGGCGTGGACTACGTCCACCTTGAGTTCGAATGCAATAACAACCTGGTGGTGACCGGGGCCAGTGATTATCTGGAGTGCGGCAGCAGCAGCAACCGTAACTTCTCGCCCAGCGGCACGACAACCTTTCTGGTAAGCAATCCGAAAGGACGCATACCCATCCCCTTTGTGGTCAGGATGGAGCCGTTTTCACGTGGAGCCGCGATTCCGTCGTTGAATAAAAGCGCCAGCGTGGCGGTCACTCCGAACCCGCTGTAGATGCAACTTCTTGCGAGGCTATTTGGCTTTCAGTTCGGCGATCAGATTCAGGAATTCGGGGTCGCCGCGCAGAGTCTCCAGGTCGGAGTCGTGCTCGAGGAAATCGGGATTCTTGAATCCGCGGCGGACGGCTTCGCGGATATCCTTGATCGCCTGCTTCTTGTTTCCCATCGCGGCGTGAGTGTCGGCCAAGAGCAGTATGGGCCGCGGCTCGTCGGGAGTGATCTCGCTCATAAGCAGAAAATAAGTCTCGGCGCTGTCGAAGCGCCTGCGTTCCAACTGAATCTGTCCAGCTTCGATACCTTGCGCCCAAAGATCGTTAAAAGCTCTTAACAACACCAGCCGCTGCGGTGACTTCGAATGCTCAGCCTGGGACGTCAGCTGGCGTACACCGTCCACGAGTTCCGCACGGAGACCCATCTTTTGATCAGGAGCTGATTGATCGAAAGCTGCCAGCTTTGAAGACAGATCGGCTGTGAGCGAGCCCTGATCCGTGATTTGGCGCTGCTCCTGTTTCAGAGCTTTTTGGAGAGCAGAAGATTGCTTGAGAGCGGTCAGTTTGTTCTCGAACTCTGCCACGTTTTCCAGACCGGCGAAGTCCGAGACCAGGGTGCGATATGCAGACAATTCCGCGATCGGATCAGCTCGTTTCTCGGCTGCCACCGCTTCCGCTTTGATCGTCACAAAGAATTGGTCCACGAAGTTGGAATCCTTGGGCTGAATCCCGGCCTGTTGTGCTTTCAAGTGAATCCAGGCGACAGCCTCGTTGACGACCTCTTTCGGCGCCCATCCGTGAGGTCCCGAGAAGACGCGGACGCGGTAAGCAGAACCCAGCTCTTCGCGTTGGCGACGTATCTGGACGATCTCCGGCCAATTGAAATCCTCATCCCCGACGGAGAAAAAGTAATTGAGATGGTCTTTCCCCGTAGGCGCGTCGGTGGCTGGATAGCCGGCGGCTTGCGCGATCACGCCGGCGATTTTGCACGGGGCACAACTGAGAGCCAAAAGCCCCGCGACGCGTGCCCCGCCAGACAGTCCTGTGGTGTAGATCTGGCGATCATCGAGGGCAAGGCCATTGTGGGTATCTTGCCAAACAGCATTGGCAGCCTTGGAGGCGGCCTCCAGTGAGAAATTCCGCGAATTGTTGGAGCCGGCCACGATGTAACCGTATTTCTCTGCTGCCTCCTGGTAGAGCCTCACGGGCACCTTCCCGCGGGCGAAGGGATCGAAGGCATAAATGATGGGCCAGCGCCTGGCAGGAGTGTACCGGGAAGGCAGGTACAAAGCGTAGCTCTCCGAGGGATCGGCTTGGCAGGCGACGTGGTCGATGACGGCACCCGGCGGAAGGGGAGGCGGCGGCTGCGTCCATGCCAGCCTTGAGAGCACGAGGACAAGAATCCAGGGGGCGAACCCCATGGTGGGTCTGGTCATGGAAGAGAATCCGCGGTGGGCTGTGCTGGCATGTCTTTTAGACGATAAATCGCGCCAGCGGTTAATCCAACTCTCGTTTCTGCCGATGTCCATGACAGATGGGGCGGTTCGTCCCCTCGTAGCCGCGCCCATGACTTCATCTGCTTTGGACTTCACCATGGCCACCAGCGAATTCACCCCGCGGGAGAGCGTAGTAGAAGACAGCTCCCCACAGGTCTGCAGCGTTGATCTGGAAGCCATCTTTGAGCGAGCCGCGGTGGGAATGGCGATTGTGGATCTGAACGGGCGTTGGCTGCGGGTCAATCAATCGCTCTGCGATTTTCTGGGATACCAAAAAGACGAACTGCTGGCGTTGAACTTTCAGAGCATCACCCATCCGGAGGACCGCCAGGAAAGTGGCCGCCACTTCCAGCAAGTGGTCTCGGGCGAGATCGCCAGCTATCAGTACGAAAAGCGTTATCTGCACAAAGGGGGGCGGACGATCTGGGTCCTGTTGACCGTCTCGCGGATTGAGAATCCCGATGGCAAACCGCCTTTCATTGCCGGGCAGATTCAAGACATCAGTCAACGCCGGGAAATGGAAGAAGCGCTGCGCAGCAGCGAGGCTCTGTTCCGCACCATCGGCGAGAACGCGGGCGATCTTATTCTCCTTTTGGACTTCCCCGGCTTGTCCACCCGATACGCCAGCCCCACCTACGAGTCGGTGCTTGGCTATTCGCCATCGGAACTGGGCAACGCGATGGAGATCATCCACCCCGATGACCGGGCGCGGGTGTCCAGTGAAATCGCGGAGACAATCCGTAACTGCAGCAAGGGCAGCATTCTGCCGTTGCGGGTGCGCGACAAGGCGGGTCTCTGGCACCAGGTGGAATCGCACGGTTGCGCGGTGCGCAACAGTGTAGGGGAACTCGTCGGGTTCCTGGTGATTTCCCGGTTGATGGATGAACGAATCCGGGCGCAGCAAGAACTCAGAGACCGCGAGGAACTGCTGCAACTGCTGCTGGACTCCACGGCCGAAGCTATCTACGGCATCGATCTAGATGGGAATTGCACATTTTGCAACCGCGCCTGCTTGCGTTTGCTGGGATATGTGGATGTAAGCCAGCTCTTGGGAAAGAATGTTCACAGCCTCATTCACCACACTCATGTGGATGGCACTCCTTATCCCGAAGAGGAGTGCCGTATGTATCAGGCCTTCTGCAACGGCAGTGGCACTCACATGGATGACGAGGTCGTATGGCGTGCAGATGGCCTTTACTTTCCCGCCGAGTACTGGAGCTATCCTATCCACCGGGACGGCCAGATTAGCGGATGCGTCATCACTTTCGTGGATATCAGCGGACGCAAAGCAGGCGAGCAGGCGCTGCGGGCCGCGCACGAATCGTCAGAGCTGTTCATCAACTCAGTTCCATCGATCCTCATCTCGATCGATCTCGATGGCCGCATCCTGCGCTGGAACCTCACCGCCGCCGCGACCTTCGGGCTCTCGACGGAAGAAATGCTGGGGAAGCCGCTGGCTGATTGCGGCGTGCGCTGGCTAAATCAGGATATGGCCGCTGAAGTTTCGGGCTGGTGCGCCGACCAGGCGAGCCGACGCTGCGATCACCTGATATTCGAAAAGGATGGTGAGAAACACGCCCTGGGTCTCACCATCGACTGGATCCATTCGCCAGAGAGAAAAACCGGCGAGTTGTTGATCATTGGCTCCGACGTTACGGAGCGGAAGAGCCTGGAGATCCAGTTGCGCCAGGCCCAGAAACTGGAAGCGATCGGGCAACTGGCCGCCGGGATTGCCCACGAAATCAATACTCCCACCCAATATGTCGGAGATAACACCAACTTCCTGAAAGAGTCGTGGACTGCAATCGCGCCCGTGCTTTCCGCCATGCGGCAATTGAGAGCGGAGGTCAGCAAGGGGCCCCTGAACGAAGCAACGCTGGCCCAATTCGACTTGCTTTGGGAAGCCGCCGATCTCCTATACCTGGAGACCGAAATTCCGCGGGCGCTCGAGCAATCGCTGGATGGCATTCAGCGGGTCGCCAAGATCGTGCGCGCCATGAAGGAATTCTCCCACCCGGGTTCGGAAGAGAAACGGCCGCTCGACTTGAACAAAGCCATCGAAACCACGATCACGGTAGCGCGCAACGAATGGAAATACGTGTCCGAGGTTGTAACCCATCTGCAAGAGGATCTGCCCTTGGTGCCATGTCACGCCGGTGAATTCAATCAGGTCATTCTGAATCTGCTGGTCAATGCGGCGCATGCCATCCGGCAGGTGGTGGGAGACGGTTCGCAGAAAAAAGGTGCCATCGCCGTAACCACACGCCGCGACGGCGATTGGGTGGAGATCCTCGTTCGAGACACGGGTGCGGGGATTCCCGAGGCTGTCCGCTCGCGAATCTTCGAACCGTTCTTCACCACGAAACCCGTGGGTGAGGGGACGGGTCAAGGCCTGGCGCTGGCCCACAATGTGGTGGCCCGTCGCCACGGAGGGAAGATCTGGTTCGATACCGAGGTAGGGCAGGGCACAACATTTTTTATTCGGCTGCCGTTGTCGGCAGCCAGTACGGAAACCTAATGGCGAAGAGAATCTTGTTTGTTGACGATGAACCGCTGGTCCTTTCGGGTCTGGAACGTAGCCTGCACGGCATGCGCAAAGACTGGCAGATGGTCTTTGTCACCAGCGGGCAGGCAGCTTTGGAGGCGATGAATGACGAGAATTTCGACATCGTCGTCACCGATATGCGTATGCCGGGCATGGATGGCGCGCAACTGCTGGAAGAAGTGAAGAAGCGCTCGCCCCAGTCTCTGCGCATGATCCTTTCGGGACAGTCGGATCGCGAAACTATTCTGCGATCGGTCAACCCCACTCACCAATATCTGTCCAAGCCGTGTGAGGGCGAGGAACTCAAAGGGCGCCTGATGCGCGCTTTCGCGCTCAAGGATCTGCTGGAAAATCCGGAGGTCAAAGGTTTGGTCTCGAAGCTCGACTCGCTGCCGAGCCTGCCGGCATTGTACTTTCAGCTGACAGAGGAGTTGCAGCGTCCGGAGCCTTCGCTGGCGAAAGTCGCGAAGTTGATTTCGGCGGATATCGCGATGACCGCGAAGGTCCTGCAACTGGTCAATTCAGCCTTCTTCGGTTTGCGCTGCGAGGTCTCTAAGGCTTACCACGCGGTGGAATTGCTGGGCACAGATGTGGTGCGGGCGCTGGTGCTCTCCACCCACGTCTTTTCGAAGTTTGAAACTGAGTTGCTGAGCGCGGCGGACGTGCAGCACCTCTGGGAGCACAGCATGGCCTCGGCAAGCTATGCAAAACGGATCGCAGTGCTCGAAAAATGCAACCAATATCTCGTGGACGAGTGCTTTACCGCTGCACTTTTGCACGACGCGGGCAAGCTGATCATGGCTTACGCTCTTCACGAACGGTACGGGAAAGTGCTGGACCTGATCAGGAAGGAAGGCCGCGGCATGGCCGATGCCGAGCGGGAAATTTTCGGCTGCGGCCACGCGGAAATCGGAGCCTACCTTTTCGGATTGTGGAATCTGCCGCCGTCGATCATTGAAGCGGTGGCATGGCATCACCAACCGGGATCGAGTCTGCAAGGATCATTTTCCGCGGTGGCGGCCGTGCACGTGGCCAGCATCTACCACGAGGAAAAGGCGCAGCATTGGATGAAAGACATGACCGCGATTGATTACGACTTCTTATCCCGCATCGGCTGCAAGGACCATGAGCCGATGTGGAGAAAAGTTCTCGAAGGCGAGGAGCAGCAAGGAGCAGAACATGAGCGACAAGATCCTGTTCGTGGATGACGAACCTGCAGTGCTGGACGGCTTCCGCCGGTCGCTACACAAAGAATTCTCACTGCAGACCGCGGTGGGCGGGGAGCCAGGGCTGGAACTGATTTCCGCGGCGAAAGCTGAGCCTTTCGCGGTGGTGGTTTCTGACATGCGTATGCCCGGGATGGATGGCGTCCAATTCCTTTCTCGGGTGAGACTGATCTCGCCCGACACCGTGCGCATCGCGCTTACCGGACAAGCCGACATGCAGACGGCCGCCGACTGCGTTAACGAAGGATCGATCTTCCGTTTTCTCAACAAGCCCTGCCAGAAGGACGTGCTGGCGAAAGCGCTCACCTCGGCGCTGCTGCAATACCGTCTGGTGATCGCGGAAAAAGAGCTTCTGGAAAAGACGCTGAGCGGCAGCGTGAAAGTGCTTACCGAAGTTCTGAGCCTGGTGAACCCCGCGGCCTTTGGCCGCGCCGTGCGCATGAGCCGCTATGTTCAGCACATCGTCCGCAAGCTGCACCTGGAAGCCGGATGGCGTTTCGAAGTGGCCGCGATGATGTCGCAACTGGGCTGTGTGACCCTCGACACTGACACCATAGAAGCAGTGTACGCCGGCAGAAAGCTGTCACCGGATGAGCAAGCGCGTCTGGATGCGCACCCGTCGGTCGCCGCCGACCTGCTGTCGAACATCCCGCGCATGGAACCCGTGGCTCGCATGATTGCGCAGCAAGAGTCCGTTCTGCCCTCGCAACACGTTGCCGGGCAGGAGCACTTCGACGTGGTCAAACTGGGCGCACAAATTCTTAAGGTCGCTCTGGCTTACGACCAACTGCTGAGCGCTGGTAAAAATCATGACGCGGCGATGCAGCAGATGCTCATGAGAACGGGTCAACTGGAGCGCTCGATCGTCGACGCCCTCGCGGACATTGAAGTCGAACCCCTGCACCTTGAAGTCAAGAGTTGCCGCGTCTGCGATCTCGACTGCGGCATGATTCTGCAAGAGGACGTGCGCACCAATAACGGCCTGCTGATCGTGGCCAGAGGGCAGCAGGTCACTTACGCGTTGCTGGTCCGGCTCAGGAACTTCTGGGAGCGGCGGGCGATTGGCTCGACAGTCATGGTACGTGTGCCGCAGGCGGAGATCAGCGAACTGCAGCCGGAGAAAGCGAATGCGACGGCAACCGGGAAAAGTTGAGATCGCCAGACCATTCCTCAAATTGTGCGCTGCGTCACTTTTATCTTCCGATTTCTCCCTTAGTCTTGCTGGGAACGGCTGCGCCCGTTCTGCGAGGTACGCAGTGAGACTTCTGGTAATTGGCTCAGGAATGATGGGCTCGGCCGCTGCCTATGACATGGCGCGACAGGCCGACGTGGAAGCGGTAACCCTGGCAGATAGCGATGCCAAGCGGGCACAGGCGGTCGCGTCACGGGTAAACCGCATCACCGGTAGCAAGAAAATCCGCGTGGCTAACCTTGACGCTTCCCAGGAAAAAGCTGCCTCCAAGCTGATGCGCGGCCACGATGCCGCCCTGTCGGCGGTGCCTTACTTCCTCAATCTGGGATTGGCGAAAGCCGCCATCGAAGCTCGCTGCCACTTCGCTGATCTGGGGGGAAACAATACGGTCGTCCGTCAGGAACTCGCCCTCGCCCAAAAAGCCGAGAAACACGGCGTCGCCATCGCCCCTGACTGCGGGCTCTCCCCGGGAATGGCCTCGATCCTTGGAGGGGAACTTGTACGCCGCCTGGGCGGAGGAGCAGACGCGCTCCGGCTCTACGTCGGCGGCTTGCCCGAACGGCCTGTACCTCCCTTCCACTACCAACTGGTCTTTTCCGTCGAGGGGTTGATCAACGAATATGTCGAGCCCGCCCGCATTCTGCGCAAGGGCAAGCTGGTCACCATCGAACCGCTCACCGAGCCAGAGGCATTCCACATGACGGGTTTTGCTCCCCTGGTGGCTTTTCATACTTCTGGCGGAACCTCTACTTTGCCCGAGAGTCTTGCGGGGAAAGTGGGGGAGTGTTTCGAAAAAACGCTGCGCTATCCCGGACACTACGATCTGCTTTGCGAATTGAAGGAACTGGGATTGTTTTCGAGCGAGAAAATGCGAATTGGCAAAACAGAGATCGCGCCTCGCGCCGTGATGTCGAAGATCTTTGAAGGCAAGTTCGCCAGCAAGGGACCCGACGTCTGCATCATGCGGCTCGAAGCCCACGAATCGGTGCGCTCGCCCGGCGTCCGTGGATTGCTTGGCGGGAAGCTGAAGGGCCGGGTGGCCTCTTTCACTCTCGTCGACCACTACGACGCGAAGACTGACATGAGCGCCATGATGCGGACCACGGCGTTCCCTGCCTCGATCGTGGTTCAGATGCTGGCATCGGGTGCGATCACCAAGCGCGGCGCGGTGCTGCAAGAGCGCGACGTTCCAGCTGACATGTTTCTTGACGAAATGACCAAGCGCGGCATCAAGATTGATTACGCGCTGCAATAGCTTTGGATTGGTAATGGTTCCCGCCCGGGCACTTTTGCGATTCCGCGCGCTGCGTTACCCTGTTTTCTTCCGGAGGAAGCGTGCGTACCCTGGATCGTCTTCAACCCCTGGCGTTGCTGGTTTTGCGGTTGGTTGTGGGTGTCGTCATGATCGCCCATGGCTATCCCAAGGTCACGGGCTTTTCCCATTTCCATTCGATGATTAGCGGGCTCGGGTTACCCGGCTGGCTAGCGTATCTCTCAGCAGCGGCGGAATTTCTTGGTGGCATTCTGGTTCTGCTTGGACTGTTTACCCGCTGCGCGTCACTGGCCATCTTGATTGACCTAAGCGTGGCGATCTGGAAGGTGCATTGGAGAGCTGGACTGCTGGGGGACAAGGGTTACCAGTTCCCTCTTTCAGTAGCGGCGATTGCCTTCGCGCTGATTTTCTTTGGAGGCGGCCCGATGGCGCTGGATAGCGTTCGGCGGGGCGGCGGTGGAGGCAGTCCCAAAAAATCCAAAGGTTAAGCAAAAAGGCCAGGCAAAAGGCCCGGCCTTTGGTTCTACGGGGTGAACTGAAAGATCGCGCCCTGATTGGCGTTTCCACCTTGCACGGTTGTGCCATAGAGATTTCCTGCGGCATCCTGGAACAAACCGTAGTAGGGGAATGCTCCGTCCGGATCCCCCGCAAAGCTGTGGACTACACTTTCGGTCCAAGCGCTTCCCTGGCGGGCGAGTTTAAAGATCGCGCCGCAATCGCAACTCTGACCGCCTCCAGCCGAAGCGGTTCCGTAGAGATTTCCCGCCGCATCGAACACTAAAGTCGTGGTGGAAGAATTGCCATCACTTCCACTTTGAAAGCTGTAAAGAACCTTCTCTTTCCACGATCCTGATACCTTGTGCAATTCGTAGACCGCACCCACGCCGTTCGCGCCGCCGTAATACGTGGTCCCGTAAAGATTGCCGGACTTGTCGAAGACCAGGCCGCCGTAGGGAAATCCCGCATCGGGTTGGCCCTTGAAGGCGTACAGCGTAGTTCCCTTCCAGGTTCCGTTCGAACCGGGTGTCAATTTGTAGACCGTGCCTGCGCTGTTAGCGCCGCCCACTTCGGTGACGCCGTACAGGCTGCCGGCGCTGTCGATCAGCAGCGAACCAAGCGAGCCCACACCGCCATCGTTGCCGCCGGTAAAGCTGTGGATGACTTTCTCGGTCCATTGGCCGTTCTGACCGGGGGTTAACTGGTAGACCGTGCCAATAGCGTGAGCACCACCGTCAGGAGTCGTGCCATAAAGATTGCCGGCGGTGTCGAAAATCAAGGCGCTGCCGGGACCCGCCCCATCTTTTCCGCCCTGAAAGTTGTAGAGGACGCTCTCACTCCAATGACCTCCAGAGTTGGTAAGCTTGAAAACGACACCGCAACCGTCTCCACTGCAGAAGCTGTTTCCGCCGGCCACGGTCGTGCCATAGAGATTGCCCGCGCTGTCGAGAGTCACGCCCCCATAGGGATTCTTGCCGTCAGGAGATCCGGCAAAACTGTAGAGAACGGTCTCAGTCCAGTTGCTCCCGTTCGGACTCAATTCAAAGACAGTGCCGTAGCCAAACGCTCCGCCGATGACCGAAGTGCCGTAAGCATTTCCGGCAGAGTCGAACACCAAGGCTGACGCGGGATCGCCGCCGTCATTGCTTCCGCTGAAGCTGTAAAGTACGGTTGTCGTATTCGCGGCCCAAGCGGCATGCGCCGCTATCAAGAGCACAGCCAAAATTCCGAGCACACCAGATTTGCGCCCCATTACGATTCTCCATTACAGGGATTATGCAGCGACGGCAGGAAGGAACTATAGCACCAGTGGGACGGCGGAAGCGCCTGTCCCATCCAGATCAAGCAGGTTTTACAAATGATACTGAGAAGAAATGATGGAGTCTTTCGCGCTAGAACTCAGCCAACTCTTTCATCGCCCGGAACAGATCTTCCGACTGCGGAAGAATGGCATCTTCCAGGATCGGCTGGTAGGCCACGAAGGTGTCTTTCGCAGCGACACGCCGTACCGGGGCATCGAGATGCTCGAAGAGCTTATCGGCGATGCGTGCGGCGATTTCCGCGCCATACCCCCAGCTCAAGGAGTCTTCGTAAGCCACGATTGCGCGATTTGTTTTAGTAACCGATTCGGCGATGGCATCCCAATCGAACGGGTTCAGGCAGCGGAGATCGATCAACTCGACTCTGACTCCATGCTCACGCTCCAGTCTCTGCGCAGCCTGTAGAGCGCGGGGCACCACTGCGCCGTAAGTGATCATGGTCAAGTCGGTTCCGGGCTGCACGATTTTCGCTTTGCCAAACGGGATCATGTAGTCCGGCCCCGGGTTGGGAGCGCGTCCGAAGGTTTCGCGATACAAGCGCTTGTGCTCGAGGAAAAGCACGGGATCGTCGCAACGGATCGCGGTGCGCAGCAGGCCCGCTGCATCAAGTGCGTTTGATGGGAACACTACGCGAAGCCCCGGAATATGCGTAAAGATGCTTTCCCCGCACTGCGAGTGATAAATCGCGCCGCCGGTAAGGTATCCACCGATTGCAACCCGCACTACGGCGGGCGAGGAGAATCCATTGTTCGAGCGCCAGCGAATCAGGGGCAGTTCGTCGCGAAGCTGCATCATCGCCGGCCAGATATAGTCGAAGAATTGAATCTCCACGACGGGCTTCAACCCACGAGTGGCCATGCCTACAGCGCGCCCCACGATGTTCGCTTCCGCCAGGGGCGAGTTGAACACCCGGTCGGAGCCGAAGTCGCACTGCAATCCGGCAGTTAACTTAAAGACGCCGCCTTTGCCCTTGATCATCTTCTGCTGCAGATATTGTTCGCGGCTGCAATCAGCTACATCTTCGCCGAACATCACGATGCGCGGATCGCGGGCCATCTCATCGTGCAGAGTCGCATTGATCAGATCGGCCATAGTTTTCGGCGCAGCCTTTTTCGCGTCGCCGGAAACCACAGGCTCGGTTTGGAACTTAGAGGATGTGGGATCAAGATGAGGAGAATAGACGTAGAGTTCCACGGTATCGGGCGTTGGCGGCGCAGCCTCGAGGGCGCGATCCACCGCAAGCTGCAGTTCGTCCTCGACCTGCTTCTCGAGGCGGTTGATTCCCTTTTCGTCGAGAATGCCTTCGCGGATCAGGAACATCTGCGTGCGCGTGATGGGATCCCGGGCCGCATCGCGCTGGCGCTCAGCATCAGGACGGTAAAGGCGCTCGTCGTCCGATAGTGAGTGCGAATAGGGACGGATCACGTGAGCGTGAACGAAAGACGGGCCTTCGCCGGCGCGGCAATACGCAACCGACCGGTTAAAGGCGGCGTACGTCGCTACTGGATCGGTACCGTCAATCTCTTCAAAGTGGAAGTTGGGGAATCCGGACACCAGGCGCGAGATATTGCCGCCCGCAGTCTGCACCTCGACCGGGACCGAAATCGCGTACTCGTTGTCCTGCACCACAAATACGACCGGAAGCTTTTTGTTCGCGGCGGTGTTCAGCGCCTCCCAAAACTCACCTTCGCTGGTGGTGCCGTCGCCCAGCGAAACGTAAGTCACTTCATCGCCTTGAAATTGGACATCTTTGAATTCGCGGTAGTCTCCAGCCGCTTTTTCCGCGGACTCGGGGTGCACGGAGAAATAACGCCCAGCCTCGGCGCAACCTACAGCCTGGAGAATCTGGGAACCTGTCGGCGATGACTGGGTCACCACATTGAGCTTGGGGAAGCTCCAGTGCGAAGGCATCTGCCGGCCGCCGGATTGAGGATCGTCCGCCGCGCCTACGCCCTGCAGCAGCATGTCGTAGGGAGTAGCGCCTAAAGTCAGGCACAGAGCGCGGTCGCGATAGTAAGGGAAGAACCAGTCGTAGGCGGGCTTCATGGTCATACCCGCAGCCACGCCCACCGCCTCATGCCCGGCGCCGGAGATCTGGAAGAAGATCTTCTGCTGACGTTTCAAAAGAATCTCCCGGTCGTCCACCTTCCGGGAGAGATACATTAAGCGGTAAAAATCGATGAGTTGCTGGCGGCTGAGACCTTCGTAAGTCTTAGCCGCCTTTTTAATTTCGCTGTCGGCGACCGCCGAAGGTTTGGAAACTGTTTTCGATGCCATCCGGTTTCCTGATATGAGGGAATGATTCCAGCTCAAGCATTGTAAATCCTGACCGGGAGTTCCGGTATACCGGATTGGCCCCAGGCCCGGCAATTGATCTAGCTCGCTGAAAATAAAAGGCCTGGGACACGGTTGCGAACGGGACGTCCGGGCGCACCGCGAGAGGTGACCCGGGTCACTGCGCGACGACCGGCAAAGGTCAAAACTTAATCTGTGATCGTGTCCTCTTCGACAGACTACAAACCACTGTAGCCCGGCCGAGTGGGCGTTCAGATAGGCCGCCGCTGCCAGGCACTCCTTCCCATCGGAAAGGAGAAGTGATGAGATCCTCAAGGCAAGAGCTACGTAGCGAACCATCGTCGGTAGTCTTAAGTCCGTCGTCCCCAGAGAAACTGCGCTGGCAGATGCAGCCATTGCAACTCGCCATTGCGCGGCGCGCCTATGAACTGTTCGAGGCACGCGGAGGCGAGCATGGCCACGATTGGGAAGACTGGTTCCAGGCAGAATTGGAATTGCTGCGACCGGTCCCCGTGGTGACATCCGAATCGCGGGACATGTTCACCCTTTGCGCCAACGTTCTTGGTTTCGAGCCGGAAGATCTTCAAGTCGCGGTCGAACCGGTTCGCCTCACGATCCTGGGGAACTTGGGAAATCAACTGGCTGACGCTTATCCATCTGAGATCTTGCGGGTTGTGGAACTGCCCGTGGAAATCGTGCCAGAGCGCTCGCGCGTGAGCTTGCGAACTGGCGTGCTGCGCTTTGACTTGCCAAAGTTGGCCAAAGAAGGAACCCAAACTCCCGCGGCCTAACGAGGGCGTTAGGAGGAACCATGAAATTATCATGCATACTTTCGGGCCTGGGCTTTGCCCTGGTGGTTGCGGTGGTTTTGCTGCTAATCATGGGCGTGCATTTTCAGCGTCCGCTGGCGCAGAGCGGGGCCGCTCTTTACAGTCCCGCAACTGAGACCATCGTCAGAGGTGTGGTTACCGAGGTTAACGATTTCGCTTGCCCGGTGAGTGAAGGCGAAATCGGGACACACCTGAAACTGCAGACTGCAACGGGAGTCATGCAGGTGCACCTGGCGCCGGCACGGATCATGCGCGGGCAAAAACTCAGCTTCGCTCCGGGTGACCAGTTAGTGGTCGTGGGATCGCAGGCGCGAATGCTGGGCAAACAAGACCTGATCGCACGAGAGCTTGAGCGAAATAATGAAACGTTCATCTTCCGCGACGCGCAGGGCAAGCTAATGCTAACGCAATACTAGACCTTTGTTGAAAGCGGCTGGCGATGGCCGATTGTCTCCTCAACGAGAGGAGGGTTTATGCAATTGAGACTCAGTCCAGAGGAAGCAGAATTGATTCGCGAAATCCTGGTGGATCGCCATACAGAATTATTTCGCGATATTTCCCGTGCACAACACCGCGACTTCAGGGTCGCACTGAAGCAGAAGGAGGCGCTGCTCGATTCGACGATCGCCAGGTTGACTGCACTGATAGAGGAGTCCTGTCGAGAGCCCAGCGACGACCTCATTCTGCGTTAAAAGCCCAAGAGCGCTGAAGGAGGCGCCCATGCCCGTCTACGATTACCTCTGCAAAGCCTGTAAGAAAGAGTTCGAAGTAGTGCTCACACTGACGGAACACGAGCATACGGTCCAATGTCCGCATTGCGGCAGCACCGAGGTGGAGCAAGAGCCGACGCGATTTTATGCCGTAACCTCGAGTAAGAGCTGATTTGCTTTGTAAACCTCAACCAGGGGCGAACTCGGTTCGCCCCCCTTTTCTTTTGGGAAAACGACCGTTCCTCTTCTGATCGTTTATCCTGAAAGAAGCAATGATCAAAATCCACCGTCCCTTTAATGCTCAAAAGATCAAACTGCTGATCTTCGACCTCGACGGCACGCTGATCGATTCGCGCCTCGATCTGGTTCACTCCGTAAACGCAATGCTGCGGCATTTCAAGCGTGCGGAACTCCCCGACGATGTCGTAGCCTCCTACGTAGGCGACGGCGCTCCCATGCTAGTGCGGCGGGCACTCGGCGATCCCAAAGACGACAGTTTCGTAAAGGAAGCGCTTGAGTATTTTCTAGGCTACTACCGCGTCCACAAACTCGATTACACCCATGTTTACGACGGGGTGAAAGAAACCCTGGTATCCCTGCGCCATTCGAATGGCCTGCACCGGCAAATGGCTGTGCTCTCCAATAAACCGGTGAATCCGTCGCGTGCGATCGTGGAAGCGCTTGGTCTCGCCGAATTTTTTGTGCATGTCTACGGCGGCAACAGTTTCCCAACGAAAAAACCCGATCCGCAGGGAGCGCGCACCTTGTTGGAACAGACGAAAACTCGCCCGGAAGAAGCGATGATTGTTGGCGATTCTTCGAACGATGTACTCACCGGACGCAACGCGGGCATGTGGACTTGCGGCGTGACCTACGGCTTCGCTCCTCACACCCTCGCCCTGGCTCCTCCCGATGTGTTGGTCGACACCCCGCTTGAGCTTAAACAGCTCTTTGCCGCGAACTGATTGGCTTCGTTTCCTCGGTGGTTAACGTTCTTTCCTCCTCCTTCTTGTAAACTGCTCATACGAATGTCCCATCCCAGACAAAGCTTCACTGCCGCGGAGTTGCGCAAATTGCGCAGCTTGAAAACTCCTCACGGCATTCAGCGCTTCATCGACGACATGCCTTACCACCTCGCTGATACGGCGTGGTCGCCGCGGGTCGTATTGCACGAGAATACCTCTCACTGCCTGGAAGGAGCGTTGTTCGCCGCAGCGGCCCTGAGGGCCAACGGCTATCCTCCGTTGATCTTTGACCTGGAGGCGGAAAACGATACCGATCACGTGATCGCCATCTACCGGATGCGCGGTCATTGGGGAGCCATCGCCAAGTCGAATTACACGGGCTGCCGCTACCGCGAGCCGGTCTATCGCTCTCTGCGTGAGCTGGCCATGAGCTACTTCGAGGTTTACTTCAATCTGCGGCGCGAGCGCTCGTTGCGCACCTTCTCACGACCGGTAAACTTGTCACGCTTCGACCGTCGCCACTGGATGACCACGGAAAAGCCGCTCTGGTTTATCGCGGAGTACTTGTTCGACGTGCATCACTACCGTTTGCTGACTCCCGCTATGGCGAAGCGCCTGCACCGGTTGGACGACCGTTCCTTCCGCGCCGGCTGTTTGGGCAGGGCGGAGAAGCCAGCCAGAACGTGAGCATAAGAAATCCGCCGAGAAAATCTCAGCGCAGCTCGAGCCATGCAAATGGAATCACGCTGCTTGCTTGGGCGTCGGCGAGGGAATGATTTGGCCTCTGGACCCGAGCAAGAGAGAAAGAATGGCCACGATGACTTCTGGATCCTGGGTGCGAATCACTCCAAAATCTCCTGCTAGAGACGGCCAAGCGGTAGCGTTGGCAGGCGAGGAATGCACCAGCGCTGGCACTCGCAGATCCAGGGAGGTCAACATCTCCCACTCCATCTGGCGACGGTGGGTCGAGGCCTCGTCCACGATCAAGGCATCTGGCGTGAGCCTGGCGACCATGGCCAATGCATCGCGCAGATCACGCGCCGCCCAGACTTCAACTCCCATGTTTTCCAGGGCGAAAGTCAATTTTTCGCGCCGCCGATCCGAAGAGTCGACGCACAACACACGAACAGGCTTCTCTTTCATACTGATGGCTCCGTTTCGATTAGCCCGATTCCGAGACTCGGAGACCCAATTGCCCCTAAACGATAGTACAAAGCGTTTGGCGTATTGTTAAAAATTGGTAAAAAGAAAGACCGCAATATGCACGACAGGAAAATTCAAATGGCGAGCTTTCTTGTGAAGCAAATGACGGCAGGACTGCTGCTTGCTGTCGCCCTTGCATATCCATTGGCGGGACAGTCTGACACCGCAACCGCCATGGAGGACGAGAGTCACCATCATCTGCTGCTGGAGAACGAAAAGGTACGCGTTTTCGCGGTCGATCTGGGCGCCCACGAGTCCGCCCCGCTCACGCGTCATGATCACAACTATCTCGTGATCACGTTGGCCGACAGCGAAATCGCATCCTGGGCCGAGGGCCAGGCGGGGGTGATCACCTATCGCTACGATCAGAACGATATTCGCTTCTTCTTCGGTGGCCCGGCCCGCGCCCTGCGTAATGACACCCCCAACGCTTATCACAACTTGACCATCGAGTTCCTTAATCCCAAGGTGACTACCTTTGGCTACGAACCCAAGGCCGGCAAGTGGGAATATGGGAGCAGCGCCATGCTTCCGCCCAAGGATCCGCAGAAGGCGTTTACCGATGTCATGGATCTTGGCGAGGCGAAAGTCAGGGATGTACAACTTCTGCCTGACGATGCTTACCAGGAGCCGGAAAAAGACGTGGATGAACTGCTGATTCCCCTCACTGACATCGAACTGAAAAAAGCTGGGGAGCGCATTCGTAAAGATAAGGTCGAACCACTGTGGATTCCGGCGGGACGCAAAGCGAAACTCGTAAACGACGCCACCGAGCCAGCACGCCTGGTCGTACTGGAGTTGAAATGAGCGGTGTTTTATTGGCGATGGTTGCGGTTCTCTTTGCGCCGTTTACGGTAAAGGCTTTTGCATGCATCCTTCGGGAACTCTTGCGATTCTAATCACGTAATATCCTCATGCGTCCATTAGCCCTCAGCCTGCTGCTTGTCGCAAGTTGCTCCGCATTCGGACAGATTCGGGAAGCAACAACGACGCTGTCGCAGGATCAAATCCGCGATCTCATCCGGCAGGCGGCCAGCCGTGACATTGAGAATGACAAACGGCAACGCGATTACACCTACATCGAGCGCGAAGAAGAGCACAAATTGGACGGCAAGGGCGCGACCAAGTCGGTCGAGTCGAAGACTCATGAAGTCATGGTGCTCTACCACGAACCGGTCGAGCGCCTCATTGCCAAAGACGACAAGCCGCTCTCGGAGAAAGATGCCGCCAAAGAGGACGAACGTATTCAGAAGATTGTCGACAAACGCAAAAATGAATCTGAGAGTGAGCGCAAGAAACGCCTGGAGAAAGAAGAAAAAGCACGCGAGGATGACCGCCAGTTCGTTAGCGAAGTCAACGACGCTTACAACTTCCACTTAGCGGGAATCGAGAATCTGGACGGCCGCGACGCCTGGGTCATTGATGCGGAACCGCGCCCCGGCTTCGAACCGCGTCGCAAGGAGGCCAAAATTCTCCCCAAGTTCCGCTTTCGCGTATGGATCGACAAGGCCGATAGCGAGTGGGTCAAGCTCGATGCCGATTGCATCGACACTGTATCCTTCGGCTGGTTTCTGGCGCGCATCCACAAGGGATCGCACATTGAAATCGATCAGACCCGGGTGAATGAAGAAGTCTGGCTACCCAAGCACGTCTCGCTGACACTCGACGCCCGCCTGGCTCTGCTGGCGAACGTGAATGTGCAGGAAATTGTCACGTATCGCGACTATAAGAAGTTCAGGACAGATACCAGGATTCTGCCGGCAGGGGAAGAACAGTGAGGCAGGCCTCGGGCCTCGCCATCAGGTTTACCGTCGCCGGCGCTACTTCTTTTCCGCTACCTCAATACGCGACTCGGCGCGGTGTAAGGCATCTTCGGCGCGATCAAAGTCGACTTCGGGATTCGCGCTCTTCAATCGTTCTTCGGCCCGCTGCTTGGCTTCCTTCGCTCGCGCAATGTCGATTTCGTCGGGCTTTTCGCAGGTCTCCGCAAGAATCGTGACTTTGTCCGGCAGAACCTCGGCAAAGCCCCAGGCGACGGAAAGATGATGCACGTCGGAACCGTTGCGATAGGTAATCTCGCCAACCGCCAGTTCAGTGATGAGCGGCGCGTGCCCCGGCAGGATGCCAAGATACCCGTTCTTCCCGGGCATTTGCAGTTCTTCCGCCACATCCTTCACCACCATCTTTTCAGGTGTGACGATTTCGAGTTGGAAAGAATCAGCCATTGAACTTCCGACCTCAGACCTCGGACTTCAGACCTCAGCAATCCCACGCGATTCCTGACGCCTGAGGTCCGAGGTCTGACGTCTGACGTCTGCCTTTACGCTGCTGCCTTCAATTTCTCCGCGGCTTCGAGCACTTCGTCGATCGTGCCCTTCATGTAGAAAGCCTGCTCGGGGATGTCATCGTACTTGCCTTCGACAATTCCGCGGAAGCTTCTTACGGTGTCGGCGACTTTCACATAGCGTCCCGGAGCACCGGTAAACTGCTCGGCCACGTGGAACGGCTGCGAAAGGAATTTCTGGATTTTGCGGGCACGCGCCACCATCAGCTTCTGGTCTTCGCTCAACTCGTCGATACCCAGAATAGCGATGATGTCCTGCAGATCCTTATAAGTCTGCAAAGTTTTCTTCACCATCTGCGCGACATCGTAATGATCCTGTCCGACAATGCGCGGATCGAGAATGCGCGAGGTCGAAGCCAGCGGATCAACTGCCGGATAAATTCCGATTTCTGTCAGCGCACGTGACAACACCGTAGTCGCATCGAGGTGAGCGAAGGTGGTCGCCGGAGCCGGATCGGTAAGATCGTCGGCGGGCACGTAAATCGCCTGCACCGAAGTGACAGACCCTTTCTTCGTGGACGTAATGCGCTCCTGCAGTTCGCCCATTTCGGTTGCCAGGTTCGGCTGGTAACCCACGGCGCTGGGCATGCGGCCCAGAAGCGCGGATACCTCCGATCCTGCCTGCGTGAAACGGAAAATGTTATCAATGAAGAGCAGAGTGTCGGCGCCCTCGACATCGCGGAAAAATTCAGCGACGGTGAGCCCCGTCAGCGCCACGCGCAGCCGGGCTCCGGGCGGCTCGGTCATCTGGCCGTAGATCAACGCGGCTTTCGAGTGCTCGGGATCGCCCGGCTTGATGACGCCCGACTCGGTCATTTCCAGCCAAAGATCGTTGCCCTCGCGGGTGCGCTCGCCCACGCCCGCGAACACCGAGAATCCGCCGTGCTGCTTGGCAACGTTGTTGATCAACTCCATGATGACGACGGTCTTGCCGACACCGGCACCACCGAACAGTCCGATCTTGCCGCCCTTCAAGAACGGCTGGATGAGGTCGATGACCTTCACGCCCGTCTCGAACATCTCGGCCGTCGTCGCCTGCTCATCGAACAGCGGCGCGGGACGATGAATCGGCATGGTCTGCGTGTGCTGGATCGGCCCCAGTTGATCGACCGGCTCGCCAATCACGTTCATCACGCGGCCCAGCGTGCCACGGCCCACGGGCACGGAAATCGGTCCACCCTGATCGATGACTTTCATGCCGCGCACCATGCCATCGGTGGCTTCCATGGCGATGCAGCGCACGCGGCCTTCGCCGAGGTGCTGCTGCACTTCGAGAATCACATTGATGGGCGAGGGTACCGTGAAGCCGTCGCTGACGACCTTCAGGGCTTCGTAAATGGGAGGCATGGTGGCTTCTTCAAACTGCACGTCCACCGCCGGTCCCGCGACTTGAATGACATGTCCGATATTTTCTGGCATAGAAATCAGTTCTCAATGGCTAGCTTTTAGCCCTTAGCTTTTAGCCTTTAGCTCGCCGCTGGTCCCACGGATTCAAGCCAAGGGCTAACGGCTAAGAGCTAGAAGCTGGTTTATCCTGCTGCGGCCGCACCGCTCACGATCTCGATAATCTCTTTCGTGATCTTCGCCTGGCGGGCACGGTTCATGGCCAGCGTCAGCGAATCGATCATATCGGTCGCGTTGCTGGTGGCCGACTCCATCGCCGTCATGCGGGCGGCGTGTTCCGCGGCTACCGATTCCAGCAACGAGTGGAAAATCTGTATCCCCACATATTTCGGCAGAAGCGAATTGAACAACTCTGCTGGCGGCTGCTCGTAGATGTAATCCACTTGCGCGGTGGCAAACTTAGATGCGGCTTCGTCAACAGCGTGGGTGTCCGCGGGACGCAAGCCGACGCCAGCACCCTTTGCCGCTTCGAGCGCCTTTTCTTTTTCTTTTTGCGTCATCTCTTCCGCCTGAGCGACGGAAGCTTCGCCAATCTCGCCGATCGGAAGCACCTGCTCAACCACCAACCGCTGCGCGATGACTGACTTGAATTCGTTGTAGACGATGTAGACGGAATCCAGTTCGCCCTGGCTATAGCGCTCGATTACGCGTCCCGCCATCTCGGAAGCCATGGCGTATTCCACTTTATTCAGCACGCCAACGTGCTCGCCGATGATGGTCGTCCGCGGCGCTTCCTGCGATTCACCGTTGCGAGGCTCAGCCGCGGGATAACGGCGTTTCAGGAAGTCTCGGCCCTTGCGTCCCACCGCCTCGATTTCGATGTTCTTCCCGGCTTTGCTTTCCAGGAACCGCGAGGCTGCTTTCAAAATGTTGGTATTGAAAGCGCCCGCCAGTCCCTTATCCCCGGTAACGACAATCAGCAAAACATTCTGCTCGGGACGCTGCGCCAACAGCGGATGCCGCGGCTCACCCGTCTCGGGATCGTAAATCTCGGCGCGCGACACCAGCGATTTCAACACGTTGGTCAACATCTGCGCATAAGGGCGCGCCGACAAGGCCCGCTCTTGTGCGCGACGCAGCTTCGCTGCCGAGACCATCTTCATGGCCTTGGTGATCTGCCGCGTATTGGTCACGCTGCGGATACGGCGCCGGATATCGAGAATGTTAGGCATGGAAGCTAGTTCTCAGTTCTCAGTAAACCCTCGGCCCACGATTCTTACTGAGAACTGGGAACCGAGAACTGAGAACTTCTCGCTACTTCGCTACCGCTTGTCTCTCCGCCACGAAGTTCTCTTTGCACTGCTTGATCACCTTCGACATCTCGGCTTTCAGGCTATCGTCGAGAACTTTCTTTTCCATGATGGTGCGCAGCAGGCCGGGATTGGTTGCGTCGACAAACTTATACAACTCGGCTTCAAATTCGCGCACCTGCTCAACCGGCATATCGTCGAAGGCTCCGCTGGTTCCGGCGTAGATGATCAAAATCTGCTTCGAGAAGGGCAGCGGTGAAAACTGCTTTTGCTTCAGCACTTCAACCAGCCGCTGGCCGCGATTCAACTGCGCTTGCGTGGCTTTATCGAGGTCGCTGCCAAACTGCGCGAAAGCGGCCAACTCGCGGTATTGCGCGAGTTCAAGTTTCAGACTTCCGGCGACCTGACGCATGGCCTTGATCTGCGCGCTACCGCCGACACGGCTTACCGAGAGTCCCACGTTTACCGCCGGACGCACGCCCTGGTTGAACAAATCCGTTTCCAGATAAATCTGGCCGTCGGTAATCGAAATCACGTTGGTCGGAATGTACGCGGAAACGTCTCCCGCTTGCGTTTCGATCACCGGCAGAGCGGTGAGCGATCCGCCGCCATTCTTGTCGCTCAACTTCGCGGCGCGTTCCAGCAGCCGCGAGTGGAGATAAAACACGTCTCCGGGGTAGGCTTCGCGTCCCGGCGGCCGCCGCAGCAGCAGCGAGATCTCGCGGTAAGAAGCCGCGTGCTTCGACAAGTCATCGTAGATGACTAGCGCGTGCCGCTTAGTGTCACGGAAATACTCGCCGATGGCGCACGCCGAATAGGGAGAAATATATTGCATTGGCGCCGGTTCCGATGCCGATGCCGCAACCACGATGGTGTAATCCATGGCGCCGTAGTCGGTCAGAATCTGGACGACCTGCGCAATCGAAGAGCGCTTCTGTCCAATCGCGTTGTATATGCAGATAAGGTCGTTGCCCTTGTTGTTGATGATGGTATCGATCGCGACCGCGGTCTTTCCGGTCTGGCGGTCGCCAATGATCAACTCGCGCTGGCCGCGGCCGACGGGAATCATGCTGTCGATCGCCTTGAGTCCAGTGGCCATGGGCTCGCGCACCGGTTGGCGATCGATGACGCCAGGCGCCAGGCGCTCGAGCGCAATGAACTGGTCGGTGGCAATCGGGCCTTTATCGTCAATCGGCTGGCCGAGTGAGTTCACGACACGGCCGATCATGGCATCGCCCACCGGCACGCTCATGATGCGCCCCGTGCGCTTGACCTCGTCACCTTCCTTCAACTCGGTGTATTCGCCGAGCAGCACCACGCCGACCTGGTCTTCTTCCAGGTTCAAAGCGATGCCGGCCACGCCGTGCGGGAAAGAGAGCAACTCTCCTGCCATGACCTTGTCGAGCCCATGGACGCGGGCGATACCGTCGCCCAGGGTAAGGATCGTACCCACTTCGTCCACGGCGATCTTGGACTCGTAGTTCTCGATCTGTTGCCGGATCAGTTGTGTGATCTCGTCTGCTTTGATTTGTGCCATATGAAATTCAGCTCTCAGCCTTCAGCTATCAGCTTTTAGCCCAGCTAAAGGCTAAGAGCTTATCGCTTCCCGAATTTTCTCCAACTGCCCCTTCACCGATCCATCGTAGATGGTGCTGCCGACCTTCACGATGGCGCCGCCCAAGACGGATGGATCTTGCGCGTACCGTGCTCGCACTTTCTTGCCGATAAGTTTTTCTATTTGCGTTTCAATCCCCTGTCGCTCCGTATCCCCGAGCGCGCGAGCGCTGGTGATTTCGGCCTCGGCAAATCCCATGCGCGAGTAGAGTTCCTGCTCGAACTGCTTGACGATAGGACCGAGGAACGCCACCCTCCGGTGATCGATGAGCACGGCAATAAAGTTTCGTACTGTACGCGAGATTCCCTTCGCGCGCCACAATCGCGTCGAGTACCGCACGCTTCTGTTCCGCAGCGATCGAAGGCGTTTCCCAGACTTCGCGCAGCACTTTGCTGCTGGCTACCAACTCCGCCAGCGATTGCGCTTCACGCAGGGTGCGATCGACGTCGAGGCGCCCGTCAAAGACCACATCGGCGAAGGCGCGCGCGTAAGTGTTGGTCACCGAAGCCATGTTCTATTGCTTGCCCTTCCCCGAGTCTCCATTGGCCAACTGATCGGCAAATCGTCGCACCAGTCCCTGGTCCGTCGCGGTGTCAACGTGAATCTGCTTAGTGGCAAGTGATACAGCCAAGTCAGCCGCGTATGCCGTTAATTCGCGTCGCGCAGTTTTAGCGGCAGCAGCGATTTCCTGGCCGGCGGCGTCGGCGATTTTTCGCGCTTCTTCGGCAGTCGCCGCTTTGATGCGCTCTTCTTCGGCAGCCGCTTCTTTTTCTGCTGCGGCGCGCATCGCGCCGATCTCGTCATCCAATCGCGACAGCCGTTTCTCGATGCTGCCCAACCGTTCATTCGCCTCGGCGCTGGCTTGCCGAGCTTCTTCCATGGCTTTGCGGATGGAAGCGGTCCGGTCACGGAACATGCCGGGCAGGCTTTTGCGCGAGAACCAAAGAATCAACGCGGCGATCACCGCAAAATTAAACAGGAGGCAAACCCAATAAGCCGATTCCACACTCCCGGTGACCCTGGCCACATAGCGAACTGCGGCGGACCGCTTGAACTTCGCAGTGTCGTCTTCTTCACCCGCAGCCTCGCGCGATTCTTTTACGATCTCCTGCCCTGGGCTGAAGGATTGTTGCTGCGACGATTGCGCGCTTGAAGGACTTTGCGCCCGGGGTTCGCTCTGGGCGTGCACCGGCGCGACAGCCAGCAGGAGCCACAAAACACAAGGCGCCACCAACGTCCGTTGCATTCGCGACCTACTCGTCATTGGCCACCTGCCGGGACTCGTGCGGGCTCTAACACCGTGCGAATGATCTCCTGCGCTAATTGGCCTGCTTCTGCCTTGCAACCCTGCCTGCGCCTTCTGTTTATCTTCTTCGATTCCAGCCTTCGCCTGCTCAATTTCGGCATGGGCCCGGCCGCGCGCCTCGGCCACTGCCGCAGTGCGGACCTGCAGGGCCGCCTGCCGGCGAGCCTCCTGCGCTTTGAAAACCGTCAGGCGGGCCTCGCGCATGCGCTGTTCGTACTCGGCGGTCCGGGCCTCCGCCGCGGCAATATCGGCCCGGGCTTTCTCAATCGCACCCTCGGTTTTGCTGCGCCGCTCGGCGAGAACCTTGGTGAGCGGATTATGGACAACCACCGTGTAGACGCCGTACAGCAGGATCAAAAAGATCGCTGTGGGAACCGACCCGAGCAGTAATTCGCCTAGCTTTACGATGATTGCGTCCATACTGTATTGATAAGAACTCGAGCGAAAGAGGGTTTAAAACCCTTAAAACTAACATCCTACAAAGAGGGTGTCAACGACATCGGAGGGCGGCTCAAATGCGCTCTTTCCGTACTGGAACCAAATCCCCGGGGATTGTCAAGCCATTCATGAAAAAAGACTTTTGAAACAACCCTTGACATCTGGGCAAAGGGGGCTAGCATGGAGATATCACCTCCGATCCAATTCAGGATCGAATGGGCCGATAGCCAAGGAAAGTCACCGCTTCTTGGTTGCCGGCCCATTTAATTTTTGCCGTCAGACTTCAGAACCTAGACCCCCAGGAAAATCGCGGGGTCGCGTCAGCGATGGCACCCTACTTCACCACCCACTCTCTTATCTTTCGCAGCACCGACTCCGGCGCCTCCAATTCCAACACCACCAGCCCATCCTTATAAGCTCGCGAATAGATCCGCGACTTTGCTTCCAGCATCGCCAGCGTCTTCCCTTCCTTTTGCGGCACCTGCAAGTGCACGCGGCTGGGACGGTCTTCCTCCAGCACATGATCGATGCGGTCCAGCAGCGTGCTGATGCCGATGCCCTTCGCTGCCGAAACATGGATCGAAGTTGCGTCATCCCGTAGCGACTCCTGCTGCACGGCCGACAACAGATCAAGCTTGTTCATCACCCGCAACCGGGGCTTCTTCTCCGACTCCAGTTCTTTGAGAACCTTTTCCACCTGCGCATCCTGCTCGGCGGAGAGAGGGCTGCTCGCATCGGAAACCTGCAGAATCAGCGCCGCCCTCTGCACCTCTTCCAAGGTGGCGCGAAAAGCCGTCACCAAGGTATGCGGCAGATTGCGGATAAAACCCACGGTGTCCGACAACAGAACGTTTCTCTTCGACGGCAACTCGACCGCTCGGATCGTGGGATCAAGGGTCGCAAACATTCTCGACGAGGCCAGCACATCCGCCTTGGTGAGCGCATTAAATAGCGTCGATTTGCCCGCGTTGGTATAACCCACCAGAGCCACGGTTGCCACGGGAACCGACTCGCGGCGCTGCCGCTGCTGCGCGCGAATGCGACGCACGTTTTCAATTTGCTCTTTTACATGCCGGATGCGGCGGTAGATCTTCCGGCGATCGGTTTCGAGCTGCGTTTCGCCAGGACCACGGGTGCCGATGCCGCCTCCCAACTGCGACATCTCGATGCCGCGCCCGGCTAGCCGAGGCAACAAATACTCGAGTTGCGCCAGTTCAACCTGCAACTGGCCCTCACGGGTTCGGGCGTGCTTGGCGAAGATGTCGAGGATGAGTTGCGTGCGATCAATCACGCGCGTGTTGAGAACGCGCTCGATGTTACGTTGCTGTGAAGCCGTCAGATCGTGATCGAAAAGAATCAGGTCGGCGGAAACAGAGGCCGCCGCTCCGGCAATTTCTTCCAGCTTCCCTTTGCCGATCAGAGTAGCAGGATCAGGCCGGTCGCGGTGTTGCAGGAACTCCCCCGCGATCTCGGCGCCAGCACTGGTAGCCAAGGTTCGCAATTCGTCCAGCGATTCTTCCGCGCTGAACTCGGGAATGGTCGGCGCCTTGGAGACCGTCGACGCAACCGCGCCGTCGCGGGCCGCTTGCGCCCCGGCCGTCAGGCTGGTCTTAGCGGGGTTGCGATTGCGTGTGCGGTATTCGACCCCAACCAGGAAAGCACGTTCCTGCGCAGCTCCGGTGCTGGTGGCCACCGGGCCGTGGGATTTGTTCTTCTTCCGGGAAGCTTTTAATTCTGAACCCGCCAATTCCGAAACGCCTTACCCTTCAGTACCGGACGCCGGGCCCGAGTCCACACTCGCGGGACTCGCCGGGACCGGTGTCGGCCGATCCGGATGGCCGTGCGACGTGCGCCCCATGGCCACCGTCGAGATCGCGTGCTTGAAGATCAGCTGCTCCTGATTATTGGTCTCGAGCACCACCGAGTATTTGTCAAAGGAACGAATGCGGCCAGTGAGTTTGACCCCGCTTAGTAGAGTAAATCGTAATGTTGGTCTTTTCTTTGCGGGCCGTGTTGAGGAAGGAATCCTGGATGTTCTGTGCCGGCTTATTTTCCATCGCCGATCTCCTTGCTTTCTCGACTGCAAGTGGTCTTGCTCCTGGCGACCGGTCCCCATCGCCGTCAAGAGCAGGGGGGATAGCTCCCGGCATTCTCCCACCGCGTCAAAAATGGGCTACGGACGGGAGAAGTGCCGCTGGTACTCCCGTACAATACGGCCTAACCCCCGACTTTTCAACCACTCGTTGCCCTCGTCATTATTTTGTACATAGGAGGCGGCCGCCGAGCCTCTCCTCTGGAGCCGTTGATGTACAATCCTCGCTTTCCAGCCAGTGGAGGAATCGAAACATGTCAGCTCCCGCTCTCCTGGCAATGTTCGCGAATATCAACATTCACGTGCCGGAGGACGGCCTCACCAACAGGCTGATGATGTTTCGTTGGATTCACTTCCTCGCCGGAATCACCTGGATCGGCCTGCTCTATTTCTTCAACCTGGTGAACGTAGGTCTAATGAAGGAACTCGATGCCCCCACCAAGGGAAAAGTCTTCCCCGCGCTGATGTCGCGCGCGCTTTGGTGGTTCCGCATGGCAGCGATCGTCACTGTTCTATTTGGTCTGGCTTATTGGTCGGAAATCGTGAAAGCCGACGCCGCCAATGCCGGGGCCTCAGGCGCCGGAGTCTTCGGCAGCTTCTTTCTGATCTGGACCATCGTCTGGGGACTGATGTATGCCTTGCTCATTCCCGGCAAAGGCATCCTCAATAAAGGTCCGGTGTTGGCCATTCTCTACACGATCATCATCGTTGTCGCCTGCTGGGCGTTCCTCGACTGGAATAGCCGCGGCTGGGAAAGCAATCGCCTGCTCGCCATCGGCATCGGCGGAGGATTCGGCTGGGTGATGATGCTGAACGTATGGGGAGTGATCTGGCGAATCCAGAAAGCGCCTGATTCAATGGACCAAAGACAACGCGACCAACGGCACGCCGATGCCTGAAAAGGCGAAAGCCATGGCCCGTATGGCGTTTCTCTGTTCGCGCGCCAACGCTTACCTGTCGATCCCGCTGCTCTTCCTGATGGGCGCAGCCAGCCACTACCCGATGTTCGGAACAGTTAAAGTAGCGCCGGCGTCCCGCCGGCCATGGTGAATATTACTTCTTTCGCAGCGGCTTGCCGATCGCAGCTTCCAATCGATCTGCCGCAGCATGCCCGACAACACCGCGGCATCGCGCATATTGAGATTCAACCGCCGCACCAGGCGGCGCAGCTTTTCCTCGGCCGAGGCCGCGCGCGGCTTGATGTAGCCGCTTTCCCACAGCACGTCGAACATCAGCCGGGTGATGCGCTCGATTTCTTTCGCCTTGGCCATCTCGTTTTTCTCGGGCTTCGGTACGGTTCGAGTTCCGCGGCTGAGTTCGTATAAGCAAACCGCCACCGCATGGCCCAGGTTCATCGAGATGTGTTCATCGCGCGTGGGAATGCGCATGAGCCAGTGGCAGTGGCTCAGATCCAGATTCGAGAGTCCATATTTCTCGGTGCCAAACATCAGCGCGACTTTTCCCGCTGGTGAGATGTTTGCGAATCAACTTCGCGCCGGCTTCCAACCCTCGCAATGGCTGGTGCAAGGCTCGATCGCGCACCGCCGTGGTTCCGATCACCAGTTCGCAATCCGCCACGGCCTCGGCGACGCTGCGAATTCTTTTGCTTTTTTCAGGACCGCTGTGGCACCCACCGCAGAGCGGGCATCGCGAAACGCAATGTTGAAGGGATTCACCACGCGCAGATGCAGAAATCCGAAGTTGCTCATGGCGCGCGCCGCCGCGCCCATGTTCAGAGGGATTCCGTGGCTCGACCATCACCACGCGCATGATTGTCGTATTGGATACTGGAGGCCAAACTCTCAGGCTTACATTAAACAAAATTGTCATCCCGAGCAACGCGAGGGATCTGCAGTTTGCATGGTGGAAGGAAAATTCAGATCCCTCGCGTATCGCTCAGGATGACAAACGCCTATAGGACGACTAAGGCTAGGCCTAATCCAGCGGCTCGGGCTCAATCCCAATATTCTTTTCGCCCGCCGCTTTCTTCTCGTTGTACTTCTTCACCCAGGCCTCGAAGCTCTTCCCCGCCGCCGTATCTTTCCCGGTGAAGGCCAGCGCCGCGATCTCCGAATAGGCAATCTTGCTCTTCTCACCCTTGACCATGACGCGCACAAAACAATCGGCCAACGTCGCGCCATTCGAGCGCCGGTCGAAGACGTAGCCTTCGATCTTCTGCCCGTTCTTCAAAGTGATAGTGAGATCGCCGCGATAATCGAAGGCTTTCTCCAACGCCTCGCGAATCTCGGCCTCGGAAGCCAGCGCAGGCACCCATCCCTCAAGATTCTCGTGGACAAAACCCAGCTGCTCTTCGGATTCAGGAGAAGTAGACATCAACGATGACATTATGCTTTGGGAGTGATCTGCACCAGCGGACCACTGCGGCTGGGACTGGCGGGCGCACCGCCGCCCACATCGGGATCTTTGTATTTGTTGAACAGAGTCGCGCGCGCCGTCGCCAGCAATCCACGCAGCGAACCGAACGTATCGTTCACCGCGCTGGCTTCGTATCCGCTGTGCACCATGCAATTCGCGCACTTGGGATTGCCGCTCTCGGTGCCGTAGCGCTCCCAATCCGTCTCTTGAATCAATTCCTGGAACGTATCGGCGTATCCGTCCTGCATCAGGTAGCACGGTTTCTGCCAGCCAAAAATGTTGTAGGTCGGCATGCCCCACGGAGTGCATTTGTACTCGCGGCGTCCCATCAGATATTCGAGGAACAGCGGGCTCATGTTGAAGCGCCACTTGTCTTCGCGATTGCTCAGAATCTCGCGGAACAGCCGCCGCGTCTTTTTCTTCGACAGGAAATGCTCCTGGTCAGGAGCCTTGTCGTAGGTGTATCCGGGCGAAAGCATCATGCCTTCGACGCCCAGGTCCATCATCTCGCTGAAGAACTCGCGCACGCTTTGCGGATCGGCGCCGTCAAACAAAGTCGTATTGGTGGTCACGCGGAAGCCGCGCCGCAAGGCCTCTTCAATTCCCTCGACCGCCTTGTCGTAGGTTCCCTCGCGGCACACCGCGAAATCGTGGTGCTCGCGCAACCCGTCCATGTGGACGACAAACGAAAAATATTTGCTGGGCTTGAACTGGTCGATCTTTTCTTTCAGCAGCAGGCCGTTGGTGCAGAGGTAAACATACTTCCCGCGCGCCACGATTCCTTCGACAATCTCGGCAATCTGCGGATGCATCAAGGGCTCGCCGCCGGGGATCGACACCATGGGCGCGCCGCACTCATCGACCGCCTTGAAGCACTGCTCGGGCGTGAGGTCGGTCTTCAACACGTGTCCGGGATACTGAATCTTCCCGCAACCCGCGCACGCCAGGTTGCAGCGCATCAGCGGCTCAAGCATCAACACCACGGGGTATTGCTTCCGTCCCTTCAGCTTCTGGCTGACGACGTAAGAAGCCACCGTCCACATCTGTGAAATAGGAACACCCATCGCTAAGCGCTTCTCTCCTGAAAACCCCAGTGGAATAGTCTTTAGATGATAGCGGATGGCCAAGGGAAGCGCCAGTTTCCATCAGGAGTCGGGCAGGAAAGCCATTGAAATGCAGGATGTTAGCAGCGAATGGGGATAGCACTGATTGCCTGCGCTCACTCAAAACTGTCTTCCTGAGCGAAGTGGTCGCGAGCGAAGCGAGCGACCACGCAGTCGAAGGACCTTGTGTTGACCGGTAGTGGCACCTGCGCGTTCAGGAGTTCCCTCCACGAATGTCATTCGAGCGTGGGCGGATCTGGGTGTTAGGATTTTGACGGGGTCTCATGGGGAGACAAGAGACCGACGGTGGACTACTCTGGCTCCTCGTCTTTCGAGTGTTCTTTTCGAGTCCACGGTTTCCCAACACTATCGCGCCTGGCGTACCAACCCAAGGGTAAGTCAGCCAATTCAGCTAGGCTGGGGTCGCGGTCGATTGGGTGGTGCAAGCAAGAGATGACGGGACCTCCGCCGGACGACATACTGTCACCCAAAAACTGCCATGCGCCGTCTTCTGCGTCATGTGAGACGTATGTGGCAGGCTCGGTACCGTCGTGCACTGTCTTGGACAGAAAGACTCGTGCGTGGGGATCATTCGGAAACTTCCAATTGAATAAGCTGCTCTTCGGGTCAGCTGAGGCCCAAAAATCATTTTCGACTTTCGTCATGGGGGCATCGGGCTGCATCAGTGGCTGCTCAAACGCCTTGTCAAATCCTTCGTCCCTCCGGGAACCGATTTTGCAGATCAGGATACACAGCCTGAAGTACCGGGAAATCGTCACCATCGTAGTACCACTGTGCCCACCCCATAAGATGTGCGACCCACTTCAGGCCAACGGGACGGAACTCACAATCCACCTGCCCGATTAGATCACGGTGCCGGCCTCGGTGGAGGTCCACCCCAGCTCTCAGCCGCTTCACGGCTTCATTCAGCGTAAATTGGGCAGTTTCTGGCAACAGCCCGACAGTGATGATTTCGGGTTTGCCGCACGTATCGAAAACTCCGACCGTATAGGACCAGCCAAGGCTGTATTCCGTACGCGCAACGTTCACGATGGAGCAGCCAAATTCCTCGACATGACTGATTGTGCGATCGTCCTCTTCGGACAGCGGAGTGGTCCTAAACTTCCGGGTCCTTGCGGTTCGGAAGATCGCTTTGCTGGGATGCATATCAGACATGCTCAGTCGTTATTACTGACGCTCACTACTCAAGACCTCAGCCGTCAGATGACAGCTCAGGCCCCTTCCGCCAAGCTCCAAGCCTTCCCATCAAAGTGCGCGGGCAATGCCAACCCAAACAACTTCAGCACCGTCGGCGCCACATCCACAATCGCCGGCTTCTCGGTCACGAATCTTCTGATTCGAGAACAACACGCCCGGCACCAGCCGCGGATCGATGCAGTGATCTCCGCTCCACGCCTTCATATTGTCTTCGAAAATCGGCGCTGGTGACTTTGCCCATCACCGAATCCCACGACGCCCGATACCCGCCCGCGTAGCCAACAATCAGGTCAGGAGAATTTTCAATATACGGCCCCGCGATACACCGCATCGCAATCGAAGACACCGGTGATGCCAACTTTGCCCGACGCGGGATCGACCAATCCATTCAGCTTCTGCCGCAACTCGTCTTTCAACGCCTCGGCCTCGGATGGATCGACAATTCCCTCGCGCTCGCGGCCCTTGATATTCAGATAGAGCCCGTTCAAGCCCATGGTGTAAGCGCGCGTGCGCGACCAGTCGACATCCTGGAACCAGTCTCCGCTCTCGGTCTTGCCGTCTTTGAGCGCGAGGTATCCGTTCTGATGCAGCCAGGCATTCAGATTCATGCAGCGCTGGAACGACTTGAAGCCGTGATCGGAGATGATCAGCAGCAGCGTGTCGTCATCAATCTGCTCCATGACGCGGCCAATCAGGCCATCCATCTTCTCGTAGAGTCCCTGAATCACCTGCGGACGCTGGCTCGCGCGGCATCTCGCGCGCCGCCGGATGATCTTCTTCCAGATAGCGCCAGAACATGTGCTGCACGCGGTCGGTGGTATCGAAGACGCACGCGCACAGCCCCTGCTTCGTTTTTTCCAGCGCGTCAAACAACATGCGCTCGCGGTCATCGTGATTGCCGTACGCCTGCGCGAGAAACGCATCGTCGTCGAGCACATGCTCGTTCAGCGCCCACGTATCTTCGGCAAGTCCCAGCGTCGCGTAAGGGCCAAACAGCTTCGACAGATAAATCGAATAGGTCACCGGATGCGAAATCGGCAGGTCGGGCTGCCCCGGATCAATGTTCACCGGCGTAACGTAAACCTCGACCTCCGGCGAAACTTCCTTCAAATAAAAGCGGCAAATGCCGTGAGCGCCCATGCCGAAGCCCGCGCTGAACTTCACCGGAATCCACTCGGAATATTCGCCGACCTTCAACGTAAAATTCTGTCCCTCGACGTCAATGCGCGCCGCTTTGCCATTGGGACGCACTTCGAAAGGAACGCGCAGTTCTTTGCCGGTTCCCAGCGGATCGTCCGGCCCGGGCACATACGAGCGGCAGACCGCGTCCATTGCGCTCCACCGGAATGCGCACTCCGCCCTCGCGAAACTTGTCGCTCGACATGCGCGTGGTGCAGAAGCAGAACGTCCCCTGGCTGCCCTTCAGATCAGGCACGCACATGCCCGACAGCAGCACGCCTTGAAACTTCTCCGGAGGAAACGTCACCGGCACGCGAATCACCGAACAGAAGATGCCCGCATCGCCCAGCCAGTGCCAGAACGGAGTTCCCTTCCGCATCGCCTTTGATTGAAGTCTTGCCGAATGGGAATCGTGTATTTGCCGATCTTCCACTGCCGCTTGGGACCTTTGATCTCAGCCGACGAAAGAAACGGCAGATAGTTGTCTTTATCGCACGCCAGAAAATCGTAGATGTTGTGCTTCCCGGGATTCACTCCGGTCATGAAAGTTGACCAGGCCACGGGAGAAATCGCCGGATACGTCGTGCGCAGCTTGTTGAACGTTCCCTTGTCGCGCAGCTTCTTCAGGTTCGGCAAGCGGCCTTCGCCGATGAAGCGCTCGGTCAACTCCGGATCCATGCCATCGAATCCCAGAATCACCGCCCGCTTGAACTTCGCTTTCCCGTAAGCATTGCGCCGCCGCGCCAAGCCGCATCAAGTGGCGGAATGGCCAGGTGAACAGCGCGTAGAGCGAGTAAAGAAAAGCGACGAAGAGCGTCCAGAAAGATGACAGAACCGCAAAGCCCGCGCCCGGACCGGCGTAGGCATGGCTGGGCAGAGGATGAAGCACAACAACGAAGAGAACCAGCAACGCCCAGGCCGCGACGGCTCCATGTGGCGCGGACACTCCTGTCCGCGTGCCGTCGGCGGGCAAGAGTGCCCGCCCCACACAACCTATCAGACCACTTCATATTTCAATCCCCAACAACTCTTTGAATGCGAACCCGGCAATCATCGACAACACGAAGAACAGCACAATCCAGTTCCAGTCGATCCAGGCAAAATTAATTTCGCGAGGCGGATAACTCACATCGATCGACTCGATCGGACTGTTCGCAGGCAGCGCCTGCTTCTCCCGAGATGAACATGCGGTCCAATCCAATGATCGCGCAACCGCACCGGCGAAAGCCGCGCCATGTCTGGAGAAACCACCACCTGCTTGGAAAACGTCTGCCCACCCGCCCCCACATTAATATTGTATGTCCCATCTTTCGCAGCCACCACGCGCCAGACCACTTCGTTGTCTGCGGGAATGTGCACGGCCGGGGCCGACGTCGCCAACTCCGGCGGCAAGTCGAGCTTCACATCGTTCAACACATCCGGAGCAGCTTTCACGGAGACCAGAAACGCCTGCGAAGTTTGCGCGGGATCGAGTCCCAGATATCGGTCCATCTGCACCATCAGCAGCGTGATGGGAATGATCACGTACAGCAGCGGCATGAACGCCAGCCGCAAATAGCGCCCCGTGCCCAGCACGATTCGCCCGTACGTCCTCATCACCACCGGCAACTGGTCTTGAAACAAGCGCACCGCCAGCAGGTGCGCCTTCAGCTGATCTTTGGCGACGTGAATCTTTTTCTGATCGGAGGTGTAGCCGAACAGCACCACCATGATCAACCCCACCACCATCGACACAATGATCACGAGAATCAGCGGGCTGTTGATTCCCCAAAGCGCGAGGGCCAGAAGATTGGGATGGAAGTGGCATGCGTGGACGAAAGTCTACTCGATGTACCCCAACCCCTGCAGCCGCTTCTTCACGGTCTCGGCCGAGGGCGCCTGTCCGCCGTCTGATCCCAGAATCTTCTTGGTTTCTTTTTCCAGCATGTGGATGACGAACTCGTCCACCGACTCGTATCCCGCGGCCTCCGCGCACTTCTGCGCCTTCTCCAGCAACTCGCCTTCGATCTTGACTTTGTGCGAACCAAACATGGATGTCTCCGTTAGCCGAGTTTCCGCTTTAGTTATTGACGTCATCCTGAGCCCGAAAGGGCGAAGGATCTGGCGTGGAGCGCCGGTGCTCATAGATTCGCTCCAGCGCACGCCAGATCCCTCAGTCGGCAAAAAGCGCCGCCTTTCGGGATGACGTCATTTGCGGGACGCGGCACGGATGAATCCGTGCCCTTCCCAAAGCCCCTCCAGCTATTTCCCCTCAAACACCGACTGCCCCATCATACCGTCGCCCTTGGCAATTCCAAATTCGCCCAAGAATCGTCGGCGCAATATCCGTCAACGCCGGACTATCCATCGCAATCTTGCGGTTGCTCAACAACACTCCCGGCACCAGCGTGTAATCCATGCAATGATCGCCGCTCCACGGATTCATGTTGTCTTCGAGCACATCCGCGGGAAACGCACCGAGAATCGTCTTCCATCCGGCGCGATATCCGCGGTTATAGCCGACCAGCGCATCCGGACCAGCATGCGTGTACGGACCCTGATACGCCTCGCTCGCCAGATCGACGCGCGTAATGACCGGCGATTGTTCTTTGGGATCGCGCATTGCCACCAGTTTCTCGCGAATCTCGCGCATCAACGCGTCGGCCTGCGCGGGATCGACAATGCCCTCGCGCTCCCGCCCGCGCACGTTCGCGTACAGCCCGTTCAATCCAATCCCATAGGCCCGGGTCTTCGCTCCAATCCACACCGACAAAAGGAGTGTTATCGTCCGGCGCGGGCGCGCTGTCACTCTTCATGACAATGTAGCCATTGTCCAGCAGCCAGGTATTCAGGTTGAACGACCGCCGGTAAGGCGCGAAGCCATGATCCGACAGCACAATCAGCGTCGTATGCTCATCCAGCGTGGGCAGAATTTCTCCCAGCACCTGGTCGATCTGCTGGTAAAACTCCTCGAGCGCCGTGCCGTACTGCGCCGCCAGCGCAGCATCGTAGGTCGGGATTCTCCGGATCCGTCTGCCGCCACTCCATGTGCGCATTCAGATCGAGGCTCGAGAAATAAAAGAAGAACATCCCACTCTTGAACTTGGGGAACTGCAAATCGAATACCCGCCGGTGCTCCGCCAGCACGGTGTGCGATTGCTCGAGAAATTCCTTGTCATCGAGCACGCCATCCGACAACGCCTTCGTATCCTCGGCAATTCCTTGCGTATGAAATTCACCAATCTTCCCAGCCAGATCTTTCGAGTAACTCGAAGGCGTCGAGATCGGCAACGCAGGATTCGCGGGATCAATATTGATCGGCGAAACGTACAACTCAAAGCGCGGATGCGCCTGCTTCAGATAAAAGCGGCAAATGCCCTGCACGTTGCCGAAAAACGGAATCAGCTGGAACTGCACCGGAACCCATCCGCTCCACTCCCCTTCGCGCAAGACGAATTTCTGATCCTGAAACGCGATCTTGGCCACCGGTTCCAGCGGATCGACCGAAACCGTAAAGTTCTCCGTTGCCGGAGGTGAATTCTGGCGAAAGGTATTGTCCGGCCCTATCAACTGCGAGGTCACCTGCGAATTCACCACCTGCACCGGAACCACCTGCCCGCCCTCCTCGGCTCCAGCCACCGCCATGGGATCATCGGTGTAATAAGTGAACGTCCCATAGGTTCCCGCGCAGGTCGGGCGTTCCCATGCCCGATAGCGTCTCACCCTTCGCCGGAACCGGCGGGAAATTCGACGGCATGCGATACACCGAATTCGGAATGTGATGGTCGTCGAGATACTGCCAGAAGGCTTTTCCCTGTCGCAGTTGCTCCGCGCTGCCGCTGCCGAGAGGAATCACCCAACTGCCGAGGTGGAGCGCATGCTTTGGCGCCTGAACACGGGACGCGGAAAAATACAACTCCATCGTTTTGGGATCGCGATGGATGAAATCGAAGATGCCGTGTCCGCCGGCGTTCATCCCGGTAATCACGTTCGACCACGCCACCGGACTCTGCGGAGGGATGCTGGTAGTGAGCTTCTTGAACGACCCTTCCTGCGCCAGCTTGGCGAAGTTCGGCATCTTGCCTTCGGCCATGAATTTGGTCAGGAGGTCCGGGTCCAGGCCGTCCACGCCGAGCACGATGAGCTTCTTGTCGCGCTGCCCCTCGCCGTGCGCCCGCGTGCAGGAAAGAAGAGAGACAACTCCGGCGCAAGCCAGCGCGGTGGCCAGAATCCAGGCAAACTTCTTCAAACCGTACTCCCTTCGAGTCTCATGCTCGTCGCAGGCGGCTTCGCGCTTCCCCGGGCAGGCAGCGGGAAATTCATCTCAAGCTGAAGTGATGTGCCCCCGAACGTAGGCAGGGATTCATTGTTTCGTGAGGGGGGATGGATGTCAAGAAAGGCAACACTGGTAGGAGGCGCTTCACGGCAAGTCAATTTCACATGGGTGGGGCCTCGAGACGACGGGAAACGCGCGAACTGTTTTCCAGGCCCGATGAAATCTGAGCCTGCCACCACTTGAGGACACGTCGCCGGCCCAGAAAAATCTGCTACCTTTCCGAATTTTCCCCGCACCCATTACACTGCTACTCATGTTCCGCCGAGTTTTTTTCTTATTTCTGGCCCTCATTCCCGCGTACGCCGCCACCAAGCCCAACATCATCCTGATCACTCTCGACTCCACTCGCGCCGATCGCGTGGGCTTTCTCGGCGGACACGCCAAGACTCCCACCCTCGACGCTCTCGCCAAAGACAGCCTGGTCTTCGAACGCGCCTACGCGCAGGCTCCGCTGACGGTCGTCTCGCATGCCACTCTGCTCACGGGAACGTATCCGCAAACTCACCAGGTCACCGAGTTCGGAGCTCCGCTCGCCGCGTCACTTCCGTACTTGCCCGATCTGCTTCGCGTCCAGGGATACCGCGCCGCCGCGTTCGTCGGCTCCATCGACCTCGATCCTAAGAACGGCCTCGCCCCCGGCTTCGAGCGCGGATTCGCTTTCTACGACGCGGGATTCCATCCGCCTCAACCCGGCGTGGCTGGAGCCACCTCAACAATTCGTCGCGCCGATCAAGTCATCGCCCGTGCCACGGCGTGGCTGAGCAAGCCGGGCCAGATGCCAGTCTTCCTATGGGTACATCTCGTCGATCCGCAGACGGCATCACCATCGTCGTATGACAGCGCTCTCGCCTCCACCGACGCCGCCGTCGCCAAACTGATCGGCGCCCTCAAAGCTAAAAAACTCTACGACGACGCCCTCATCGTCGTAGCTGCCGACCACGGCCAAAGCCTCGGCGCTCACGGTGAAGACACTCACGGCATCTTTCTCTACGACGAAACCATTCATGTGCCGCTGGTCATGAAACTGCCCAAAGCGCAGATGGTGAAGCGCGTCACGGCGCGCGTCGGCCTTGTCGATGTTGCCCCAACTATGCTTGAAGTCGCCGGAGTCCCGGTTCCCTCGCAGATGCAGGGACAATCCCTGCTCCGCATTGCCAAAGCTACCTCTGCTCCCGATCAGCCGGTCTACGCCCGCAGCGATTTCCCGCAACGCGCCTTCGGATGGAGTTTCCTCGAATCCTGGCGCGCGGGAAAATATCTCTACATCCGCGCCCCGAAGCCCGAGCTTTACGATCTGTCCGCCGACCCGGGCGCGACCAAGAACCTCGCAGCAAGTTCCAAGGCCACGCTGGAAACCATCGCCGCACAACTCGACTCGTTCGATCACCATTTCACGCAGGGAGGAAAGACGGCAGAATTAACTTCGAGCGAAATGCAGAAACTGGCGTCGCTGGGATACGTCGGCCTGCAGAAATCCACCAGTACCAACACCGCCGCCGCCGGAACCGACCCCAAAGATCAAATCGCCTCTGCCAACAAGGCTCAAGAGGCGCTGACAGCGCTCACGGCTGGCTCGGCCGAAAAAGCCGTTTCTTTGGCGCAACCGGTTGCGACATCTCAGCCCAGTGCATACTTGCCGCAGTACGTTCTCGGAGTCGCTCTCGCCCTCCAGCAGAAATATCCGCAAGCTGTCGAGCACCTGCACAAGGCGATCGAACTGCAACCGGATTCTGCCTGGGCTCACTTCTACATGGGAAGCGCGTTACTGAAGACAGGAGACTTCAAAACCGCGGCCGTGCACCTGGAAATCGCAGCCACCCGCTTGCCGCAATCCGCCGAGGCTCACAAATTATTAGCTGAAAGCTACGATCACCTCAACCGCCCTGAAGACGCCAAAAAAGAACGGGTCCGCGCCGCACAAATCCGCTAAGCGGATCGTCCGACGTCTAAGGTCTGACGTCTGAGGTCCGCCCTTTCAGCCTCTCCGCCTCCGCCGCCTCTTTCCTCGCCATCGCCATCTGCCCCATGCGCCCGTACGCATCCGCCAGAAACCCGTGCGCATCCGGAGAGTTCGGCTGTAACTTGACCGCCTTCTTCAAATTCGGCAGGCCCTCGGCCGGCTTCCCTTGCAAGGTCAGCATCCGCCCCAGCACCAGGTTGGCACGAAAGTTGTCCGGATCGAGGGTTACGGTTGTCTCCAACTCCTTCCGCGCGTCCGCTGGACGATTCAACCGCGCATAGGCCGAGGCCAGTGAAAAATGCAGCGCCGCCCACTTGGGAGCCCGTTCGCTCGCGGCTTTAAAACTGGGCAGCGCTCCTTCCCAATCCCCGGTTTCGGACAGCGACAATCCCAGAAAGTACTGCGTCATGGTTTGATCAGGACGCAACTCCACCGCCCGCCGCAGCACCGGAATAGCCTGGTTATATTCCTTCAGCCACGTGTACGCCTCGCCCAACTGCATGTAGGCCACCGGAATGCCGCGGCTCCTCGGCCAGCACTTTCTGCAATAGCGGAATCGCCTGCTCGTAGCGGGTTTCTTCCACGTCGAGAATCGCATCGTGCAACAGATTCACGATTTTCACTTTGTCCTTGGGATCGGCGTGGGTATCGGCGACGCCTTTGTCGACCTTGATGTCGTTATCGGAAGCGACATATCCCAAGGCCGCCAACTTTTCCTGCGCGTCAGGATCCACCGGCCCTTTCGGCGACGCCTCAGTGCTGGCCGTCTTCGCGCGAAACGCATCGATCTGGCTGGTCAACGTATCCGTTACCGCTGTCGATGAGGCTGCCAGATCGTTCGTCGCACCCGGATCCACCGACTGGTCATACAACTCTTTGCGCGGCGCCTCCACAAACAAATATTTTCCCGTCCGCCATGCGCGCAGTGAACTCCAGCCGAACGCCTTTCTGGGATAATCTGTCTCTGCGAACGCCTGCTGATCGGGCAGAGTCTGCCCTTTGATCACCGGTACGAGTGACTCGCCTTGCATCTGCTTGGGGATCGCCACGCCCACGGTTTGCAGAATGGTTGGGGTCACATCGACCAGCACTGCCCGCCGCTCCACCCGCTTTCCTGCCGCACTCTGCGCCGGCATCTTGAACAGCAGCGGCACATGGATGGTCTCGTCATAGAGGAACACTCCATGCGCCGTTTCTCCATGTTCTCCCAGTGCCTCGCCGTGATCGGCCATCACCGCGATCATCGCTTTGTCATAGCGGCCCTGGGCGCGTAATTTCGCCAGGAACTTCCCCACCTGGGCGTCCACATACGCGATCTCTCCGTCATAGGGGGCGTTCGCATATTTGGTCTTGAAGGGCTCCGGCGGGTCATAGGGATCGTGCGCATCATAAAAGTGCAGCCACAGAAAGAACGGTCCCTTCGGACGCTTGTCGAGCCAGGCCTCCGCCCGCGCGACGACCTCTTCCCCTCGTCGCTCCACGCTCTGATAGCGGTCTTCTCCGGGACGGCGCCGGTGAAAACCGGCGTCGAAGAGATCGAAGCCGCGGTCAAATCCCTGCCCGCTGCCCTGCACCGGATCCAGAATCACCGAAGAGACGAATGCCGCCGTGTGATATCCCCGCTTGCGCAGAATTTCGGGAAGGTAGGGCACATCGGCTGGAAGACGCGCCCCAAAATCGTCGACATGATTGAATTGAGGATACGTGCCGGTCAAAATCGTAGCGTGCGAGGGAGGCGTCAGCGGCACGTGCGAATACGCCCGCGTAAACACCACGCCCTGCTTCGCCAATTCATCCAGGTTCGGTGTCAGCCCGCGAGTGGAACCCAGAAATCCCATGCGGTCGGCGCGCGTGGTATCCAGCGTTATCAGAATAATGTCAGGAGCAGGCTGCGCAGAAGGGATTGGCTTGGCAGAGGTCTTGCGGGGTGGATTCACGGCACCCGCACAAACCACCAGGAACCAAACCGCAAGAAGCCGCCGCAGCACCCACATAGGAATAGAAAAAGTGTAGCACGAAGATTTCGCGGAGGTCTGAGCTCTGATGTCCGCGGTCCGCTTCAAAAAAATCAGGCCAGCCTTTCGGCCGGCCTGAAGGTTTTTCAATTGTCGCTTTAGTTAGAAATCAAACCGCAGCGCCAACTGGGTTACGCGCGCTCCGCCTTGTCCGGGCAGCGCCGTCGAAGTCGAACTTCCGAATGTCCCCACGAAGGTGTTCGTGATGGGATTCACTCCGAGGTCCGCCAGGTTCGTATCTGGCAGCGCGAAGTTTGGATGGTTGAACAGGTTGAAGAAGCTGGCCTGGAAAGTCAGCCCAGCGCTCTCTGTGATTTTGAACCGCTTGGCCACGCTCATATCGACATCCACGTATTTGGGGCCGATGAACGCGCCGCGCGCGAGTTGGTTGACCGCCGCTCCCTGGCACCACAGTCCGCCGTTAATGCTCGGCTGGGCAGGTTACGTCGGAAAAGAAGGGTGCGCTGGGTGTACCCAGCTTCACGTATCCGTTAGCCGGACTGCTGCTGGCGTACGCGCTGGTCTGGCTTCCAGGCCCCGTGTAAGCGATGCGGTCGTTGAAGGTGCCGTTCTTGTTCGCGTCGAAGCCGCCATCCAGGAAGGAGAACGGAACGCCGCTTTGCGCGGTCACGATTCCCGACACCGACCAGCCACCGATCCAGCGATTCGCCTTGAAGAAAGGCAGATCGTAGCTGTAGCTGACCACGAAGCGGTGCTTGATGTTGAAGTCAGCCGGGCCATAATCCAGTCCAGGATTCAAGCTGTCCTGTGGAACGAAGTTGCCACCGATCGTACGCGTGGTGAACGCGTCGCTGATCTGATCCAGCGCCTTCGAGTAAGTGTAGTTCGCGTCAAACGACAGGCCATTGGTGAAGCGCTTGCGCAAGCTGGTTTGTACGGCGTTGTAGTTGGAACTGAACCCGTTGGTGCGCAGGTTGATGTTGCCTACCGTGGGATTCGTCGCGTGTCCCGGAATTGTTGAGCCCAAACGGGTTGTCGGGGTTGAAGCCGCCTCCGGTTCGTCCAGGATAGGTATTCAGGTTCTTGATACCAACCAGCTTGCGACCGAAGGTTCCCACGTAGTTGGTTTCCCAGATGAGGTCTTTCGCGATTTCATACTGGAAGCCGTAGTTGGCTTGCTCGTAGTACGCCGTGACCAGGTTCTGGTCAATGGCGCGCGGCGAGGGTAGGGGCTGGCCTCTGGGGAACAGCGTCGTGCTGTTGAAGAGCCCGAAGCTGCTGAACGGAACCGTGTAAAGTCCCGGACTCGCTTGCGCTCCGACCGGCACGCCGTTGATGAAAGTGCCTACGGTAGCGAAAGAGAAGAACGGCGGGTTAAACCGCAGGTTTTCGAAAATGTTGTTGTACATGCGGTCGTACGCGATGCCAAAGCCGCCGCGCATCACCAGCTTTTGCTTTCCAGTGACGTCGTACGAGAAACCGAGTCTGGGAGCAAAGTTGTTGGTGTCTTTGTTCCAGATTTCGTTGTTCCGAACCTGAGAGTTGCCGTTGGCAAACGATTGCAGTACCGGGTTCCCCACCGGATAGAACTGGTTCCTAATGTTGCAGGGTCCGGTTACCGTGGTGTTCGGGGGATTCGGGTCGGTCGTGCTGCACGAAGGTTCGACCGGCGACCCCGCGTAAAAGTTCGAGTCGAGGCCGCTGATGTAGTTGTGCGGAGGTCCAAAGTAATCCCAGCGCACGCCCAGGTTCAAGGTCAACCGCGGATGAATCCGCCAGTCGTCCTGGAAGTATGCACCGAACTCGTTGGCTCGGAAGCCTCTGTAGTAAACGGGGCGCGTTGCCGGATGAACCGTGGGGTTGATGGACGCCTGTGCGTAGAACAGGCTGCCGTAATATTGATAACCGAGAATCTGGTTGTCGATCGAACCACTGAACGAGTTATCGGTGAGAAGATCTTCAACGCCGTAAGGCAGGAACAGTCCATTGAAATCGGCATCGAAGCTCGATCCGTTACGAGTACGGCTGTAATCGGCTCCAACCTTGAAGTTGTGCTTGCCGTGGGTCACCGAGAGAGAGTCGCTATATTCGAAACGGTTCTCAGTGAAGAACTGCGGCAGGTTGCTGGCGTTGCCAAACGACCCGTTAAAAGCGTCGAATGCCGTCGCGATCGCCGGAATCCCAGCCGCGTTTTGCGAGGCCGATCCCGGGAAGTTCGCCGTGTGGCGGGTATAGGAGATGCGCGCCTGGTTCAGAACGGTCGGGCTGAAAGTGTGCGACCAGGTGAGGCCGGCGTTTTGCGCCCGAGCATGGTTGGGAAGATCGGGACCGAAAGTGCTGGAGCCGCCCGCCCATTGGGTGTTGGTATCCCCGTTATCGTACAGGTAGGAACCGCTTAACTGATCATTGTTGCTGAGTTTGTGGTCCAGTTTCACGGAATAGCGCGCTTGGTTCAGCGAGTTCGCCTGGCCCACGGTGACGTTTCCGAATTCGTTGATCGCCGCGCCACCTGGCGTCACCCAACTAAAGGGCGTACTTGTAAAGAAAGTATTTCCACCGCTGTAGAGTCCGCTGGCCTGGTTGGTCAAGAGGTTGCAGTTGCGCGCTCCCGGCACGCAAAGAGGGAGGGGTTGGGTCGCCAAAAAGTTCGCTGCAATTGGCCCAAGTGTGCTTTCCGCCGAGAAAGCGCCCGGGCAGCCAGCGGTTCCACAAACAGGCGATCCAGGATACGCCAACGTATTCACACCGGCGTAGGCACCGGAAGCTTCCATGAACTGTTGAAACTGGCCGCTGTTGACGAAGTTGATGAAATCGGGAGTCAGGGAATTTCCGGCGAGAGGATTGTTCGACCGGTCACGCCGGAATTCCGTCGTGAAGTAGAAGAACGTCTTGTCTTTCACAATCGGACCGCCGATCGATCCGCCGAACTGGTTGCGCACCAGCGAGTCCTGAATGCCAGCGCGGTTCGAGAAGAAGCTGTTGGCCGCCAGTGCTTGCACGCGGTTGTATTCAAACAACGAACCGTGCCACTGGTTGGTTCCGCCCTTCAACACCGTGTCGGTCACGAACCCGCCGGCGTATCCGTATTCTGCGGAGAAGTTGTGCGAAATGACGCGGTATTCCTGAATAGCGTCAGGCGAGATCGTGGTGTTGGCGCCGCCGGTCGAAGCTCCAATGGAGCCGCCGCCGCCCAGACCCTGATCGTTGTTGTCGAATCCTTCGACCATGTAGTTGCCGGCGCCGCTACGCGTTCCGTTGACGGCCGCGCCGCGATCGGTGCCGCCGTTCATACCCAGCGCGATGTTGCCCTGCGCCGCGCCTGCCAGCAGGTTAATAAAGTTGTTCTGATCGCGCGTTTCCAGCGGCATCTGCTGCCACACCCGGCGATCGACCAGGTCAGAGATCGAAGATTCCTGCGTCTGCACTTGCTGGACGCCCGCTTCGACGGTTACTTCTTCGGAACTCGATCCGAGTTCGAGGTGCACGTCTTGCGACACGATCGTGCCGACGCTGACCACGATGTTCGCGACCTTCGCGCCCTTGAAGCCCTTGGGAGCTGTTTCCAAGGTGTAGGTACCAACGATCGGCAGCGCCGGGAACGTATAAGTTCCAGCTGCGGTTGTAACCGTGGTGCGCTTCTCGCCGGTCGCGGTATTGGTCAGACTAATCTGAGCATTCGCGACCACCGCGCCAGATGGGTCTGTCACCAGACCTGTCAACTGGCCCGTTCCGCCCTGTGCCCACAGCGTGCCGGCCAGCAGCCCCAACACTGTGATCACCAGCAAGAACCGAGTCATGGTGTTACGAAATTCGTATTCCATTGACTGTCTCCTAAGTAGTTAAATCCTATTTCAGGATGAGTTAAACGGCTTTACTGCTCTAGTTCATCTCGCGACGCTACACGGCGAGCGTCTAGCAAATGCAAGCCGCGTACCAAAACACCTCGACATAACAGTCATTGTTTTCAATAAGTTGAAAACTGGTTTTGTTTATGTTATTGAAAAGTGGAGCTATCGGGTCAGGCCCCTATGAAATCCTGTAGAAACACCCTGAAAAACCTGTAGTCCGCGTGCCAAAATGGGAGAGATGCCCCCACACCTTTATCTCGAAGGAATCAAGTTATTCAACGGGGCTAAGTTCTTTGAGGCCCACGAAGTGCTAGAAGACGTTTGGCGGGACGCGCGCAATCCTGACCGGAAGTTCCTGCAGTCGCTGATTCAGGTCGCGGTCGCGCTTCATCATCACAGCCGGGGAAACCTGGTTGGCGCCCGCTCCCTGCTGGCCCGCGCCACCCGCAACCTGGAACCGTATCCAGACAAGTTCGGCGGAGTCGACCTGCTCATGCTGCGCCGGTCGCTACATCGATGGAGCAAAGCCCTCTCCGAAAATGGGCCAGCGCCCCCACATTTCCAGATCAGAGTGCAGACGTCGGTCGTCAGTCGTCGGTCGTCAGCCAAAACCTAATCAGAGGTTCTTAATTTCCAGGGATTTTGAATCCGTGAAGATCCGCGCAAATCCGTGGCCGATTTTGAAGTGAGCGACCAACTGCTAAAATCGTCGCCAGTGTCCCTGATCTCTAGCAAAATTGCCGCGGTGCCCCTGCTCGATTTGCAGCGGCAATATGCCCAGATTCGCGAAGAAGTGCTGGCCGCGATCGAACGCGTCTGCGCTTCGCAGCATTTCATTCTCGGGGCAGAAGTCGAGGCCCTTGAGCGCGAAGTGGCTGCATTCACCGGATCCGCCGCCGCGGTGGGTTGCGCCTCTGGAACCGACGCGCTCTGGCTGGCCCTCGCCGCGGCGGGAGTGCAATCCGGCGATGCCGTCATCACCACGGCGTTTAGTTTCTTTGCCTCGGCCAGCGCGATTGTCCGCGCGGGCGCTCGCCCCGTATTCGCCGACATTGAACCGGGCACACTGAATCTCGATGCTGCCAGCGTCGAAGCGCATTTGCGCTCTTCGTCCCACAAAGTGAAGGCGATTCTGCCGGTGCATCTCTACGGCCAGTGCGCCAACATGGACGCACTCGATCGACTCGCGAAGGAATACAAATTGCTTGTCATCGAAGACGCCGCGCAAGCCATTGGCGCGACGTGGCATGACCGCAAAGCCGGATCCATGGGAATTGCCGCCGCCTTCAGCTTCTACCCGACCAAGAACTTAAGCGCTTATGGAGATGCGGGGCTGGTCACCACGCGCGACCCAGAAATCGCCGAACACATGCGCCGCTTGCGCAATCACGGCAGCCCGCAACGCTATCTGCATGAGGAATTCGGCTGGAACGCACGCATGGATGCCATCCAGGCGGCAGTGTTGCGAGTGAAGCTGCCGCACCTCGAAGAATGGAATCGTGCGCGGCGCGAGCACGCCGCGCGTTACAACCTGCTGCTCGCCGAGGCGGGACTGCTTTCCCTGAAAGGCAAGTCACCCATTCGTTTGTTAGAGATCACTGCGGGAGCGCACCACGTATTTCATCAGTACGTGATTCGCGTCGAGCGCCGCGACGATCTGCGCAAGTTCCTGACAGATTTGAAGATCGGGACGGAGATTTACTATCCGATTCCGCTGCACCTGCAACCTGTTTTCGCCTATCTCGGGCTATCGCGAAGGCGACCTCCCGGAATCCGAACGCGCCGCGCGCGATGTGCTGGCCCTGCCGATGTTTCCGGAGCTGACGGAAGAGGAACAGAGGTGGGTGGTGCAGAGTATTGCGGAGTTTTATTCGTAGGCACTCAGCACTCAGCACTCAGCACTCAGCATTCAGCGGCTTCCCATGCTGCACGCCAGATCCTTCACCGGCTTCGCCGGTTCAGGATGACGTCGAGTTTGTAGATGGTGTTCAAGGGCTGAGTGCTGAGTGCTGAATGCTGAATGCTACTTCTACTTCCGCTTCTTCCTCACCGCTTTCACCGGTTGCTCTCCCGGCGCGAGCACGCGTTTCACGATGGGGGTATTGAGTTTGTATTTCCTCTCCAACGTATTGCCGTTGTCATCTTTGACCCGAATCACGAATACCGGCAAGCGTGCCTTCTTTGTCGAAATTCTCCTGCGACAAGGTCACCGGCAGCACGCCATTTAAATCGTGCTCGCGGTAAGCGGTTTCGTAGCGGTGCTTGCGCACGTTCCAGGTGAAGACGCGGATCTGGTTGAAGTCGATAGGGCATGCCGTCTTTGTTTTCGTTGAGCAACACCAGGTATTGCGAGATTTTTTTGTCCGCATCCGTGACTTCATCGAGCACGAAGAAGGCGATGATGCGCTGGCCTTCGGCGTACTGCGCAATTTCGAGCGGTACGTCGACATCGATGAGGCGGCCGAGCACCCATCCCACGCGATTTTGCGCATCGCGGATCAGCCACCAGTCTTCGAGCGGCTTCGCGGCTTCTTTGTCCTTGTCTGATTTGGCGGGGGCGGCGCCGGGGAGGTTCCTTTCCGCAGTGGCGCGCTTGAGCAAAGACACCTTGCTGCCGGAACTGAGCAGGTAGAGGTGATCGGTGTCGCGCCCCGGTTCGTCATGGATGTTGGTGTCGTTTCTTGTGGTTCCGGTTCCCTGCACCGGCGTGTTCTGGTTCTGCTGCGCAAGCGTCTGTAACTGATCGAAAACCTGTTGCGAAACCAGGTTGCGTTGTTCGATCCAGCCTTCGATGTTGGCGTCGGTGCGCACGCGCACGAACCGGCGGTCGCGGTCGAGTACCTGCACGCGGTCCCCGTTCTTCACCACGCCGGTCTTGTTGTACACCGCGGCCACCTGATCGCGCAGGATCGACTGCGGAGCGGAGACGTAAGCGTATTCCTTAGGCCCGCGGTGTCCGCGGTTGCAGGCAGGGAGGATGCAGAGCAGAAGCGCGAGCAGGATGGCGAAGCGTTTCACAGAGGTAGGAACAATATAAACCAGTCGTTGGTCGTTAGTCGTTCGTCGTTGGTCTTTCGCTGCGGACAGTCGGGTCTCCCTTCGGTCGAAATGAGAAGACTTTGGAGAGGATGAGCGCTCTGGTGGCTCGACCATCCTTGCAGATGTACGTACAACCGCTATAGCTTTTAGATACTTTGCGCCAAGAAGCGTTCTGCGACGTCCGGGATGGCCCGGCAAGCCAAGAGGGAGCCCGGAGACCCAACAGCGCCCTGTACAGGCCCTAGAAGCTCCGCAATTGGCATTCTGGTCGACATTGCTACGGCGATTTCGGGCCCCAGAGTTCCTCTTGCCAGCTTTCAACAACTTAGCTGGAAGAGAACCGGAGAGTATCGAATTGGGAACAGCCTTCTTCCAGCAGCATCTCTTGCGCCGCTTTGCGGCTGGACGCGGACGAGAGGTGTCCATCCCTACGCAAGCATCACAAAGTTGACGTCGTCCCGAAGCGAGGGATCTGCGACCAGCACCGGTTTTCCACGCCGGATCCTTCGGCCTCTCGGCCTCAGGATAACGTCCCGCTTAGAGGTATTCGTTGAGTCGACAGTCCCTTACATGGCGTGGAGCGCTTGCATCGCTGGACAGCCGGGGAGGCCCGTCCTCCATCAAGTTTCAATATTCTAATCGCCGAAGGTGATTCCTATGGCGCGGGCGGCGCGGACCAGTTCTCCATTGGGATCGACCGATTTCATCTGGCCGACGGCGTCGGCGATGTCGACCGAGGTGATCTTCTCCTGTTGCAGGCAAACCATCCTGCCGAATTTTCCTTCGGCGATGAGATCGACAGCGGCGACCCCGAAGCGGGTGGCGAGGACGCGATCGAAGGGCGAAGGCGAGCCTCCGCGCTGGATGTGGCCGAGTACGCTGACACGGACCTCTTTGTGAGCGGTGAGGGCGATGGCGTCGCCGATCAGGTTGCCGACACTGCCTCCGCGGGAGAGTTGCTTGAGTTCGGGCGGAAGCTTGATGCCTTCGGCGACTACGACGATGGTGAAGCGTTTGCCATAGCCTTCGCGCTGGTGAACGTAGTTGCAGATCTTGTCGACGGTGAATTCGATTTCGGGAATGAGGATGACGTGCGCGCCTCCGGCGATGCCGGCGTGGAGGGCGATCCATCCTGCGTCACGTCCCATGACTTCGACGACCATGATGCGGTGATGCGATTCGGCAGTGGTGTGGATTTTGTCGACCGCGTCGGTGGCGGTGTGAACGGCGGTATCGAATCCGAAGGTGAGTTCGGTGGCGCAAAGATCGTTGTCGATGGTCTTGGGCACGCCCACGATGTTCATGCCTTTGCGGAAAAGTTCGAGAGCAATTTTCTGCGAGCCGTCGCCGCCGATGGAGATGACGGCGTCGATGCCGAGTTTGGCGGCGTTGGCGATCACGTCGGAAGAAATGTCACGAATCGTGTCTTTGCCATTCTCGGTGGTCTTGTAGCAGAAGGGATTGCCGCGGTTGGTGGTACCGAGGATGGTGCCACCGCGAGGCAGGATGCCGCTGACATCTTTGAAAGTAAGCTCGCGCGAGCGTTCGGGCCAGATCAGGCCGTCGAATCCGTCGACGATGCCGATGACTTTCCATTGGTATTTGAGGATGGCGGATTTGACGGCGGCGCGGATGACCGCGTTGAGGCCGGGAGCGTCGCCGCCTCCGGTACAGATGCCGATGCATTTAGTGTTGGACATGATCAGCTCTTCTCAGATGACGTCTATTCCGAAGGCCGGCGGTTTTCAGCCGGCTGAGGAATCTGGCGCGAATCCAGAGCGATGCCACTACGCGCCAGATCCTTCGCCCTTTCGGGCTCAGGATGACGTCGCAGGAGGATGGGTTCGTCCTCGCCGAAGCCCCACTTCTCGCAACGTGCGCGAGAAATGGGGCACCCGGTTCATCATTCAGGATAGCGCGTGAGTTGAGAATAGCCTGTGACGGCGGACACAGGAACATCACGGGTGGTCGTAGGGGGAAATGAAAGGGGCGCTGGGCGCCCCTTGGGTGTAAGCGAAAACCGAATTTTAATTGACTGTCAGTGTGATCGATTTGGTAAAGGTGGTGTTTCCGGAATAAGTGGCAGTCACCGTGTATTGTCCGGTCGGGGCGGTGCTTTGAACCGTAATCGCCGCCGGACTCGTTTGGGTCGTGATGCTGATGAGTGGTCGCTTGATTGCCACTGCTATCCGTGATCGTCCACGTGACCGTGGCGGTGACGTCCACTTGAGTTCCTCCCGCCGTCGCAAAAACAGTGAGCGTCCCCGTGTTTCCGCGCGCAATCGTCAAGCTGGGCGGCATGATTGTTATGGCAGTCACATTGTTCAGAGTGACCGTCACCGTGCTGGTGCCACTTTGGGCTCCGGCCGACGCCGTAATCGTAGCGGTGCCAGAGCTTGCCCCGGTTACTCTTCCGCCCGAGGTAATGGGCGCAACGTTCTCGTCGTCGCTCGACCAGAAGACCCCGCTGGTCAAGGTTTTGGTGCTGCCATCGTCGTAGGTCCCGATGGCGCTCATCTGCAGGGTGGTTCCTTGCTGGATGTTGGGGCTCTGAGGGCCGATGGTGAGGCCGGTTAACACCGGATTCTGGAAGAAACCTGTGCAGCCAATTCCCAGGGCCAGCGTCAAGAGGACGGTCAATCCTGCCAGGAGTTGAAATTTGCGCTTGGTGCTTGGCATCAGTGTAAGACCCCGGACGGGCCGCGAAGCCCGTTTGCGGCGCGCTTAAATTGTAGCAGAGAAAAATCGCCTTCAAGAGGGACGTATCCCCGGATGTACTACCGGTTGCTACCAGCGCCAACGTGAGAACGTCTGGCGGGCGCGAGGCTTGCGTGTAAAGTTTTTGGAGAAGCTTTTAGCTTTTAGCTCTTAGCTCTTGGCCTTTAGCTAGACCCTCCAGCTACAGCCTTCGCGATTGCCCTCGACACCTCAGTGGTTCGGCTGAACTCGTCCCTCGCTTCGGGGTGACAGGGGTGGGTTTTGTTGGCTAAAGGCTAACGGCTAAGAGCCAAGAGCTGCTCTTGCGTTACTCTATTTTCAGACCGTCCTACACGCATGCATACAAAAACCTTCCGTCTTTGGTTTTGCTTCTCTCCGATCTTTTTCTCTTCCTCCCTTCTTCTTGCGCAGGCGCCGGCGGCGCGCACTGGGGTGGTGCATCATCCGCGAATGGCTGTGCCGGGCGTTTGCGCCAATTGCATTCGGGCGCATGAAGAGTTTCTGGCTTCGGATGCTTTGAACGGGCGCGGCAGTGCCACGCACGATGAATTGGTCGCTGCGACTTATATTGCGTCAGAGCTTGAGCAGTACGGCGTGGCACCTTTGGCGGACGAGGGCGGATATCTCCAGAAGGTTACGCTGGAAAAGAAGAAGCCGGCTTCGGCTCCGGAGTTGAGCTTTACTTCGGCAGATGGCGCGGCGGTGACGTGGAAGCATGGCTCGGAGTTTCTGGTCCGTGAGAACGAAAAGACCGAGACGAGCGGGCCTTTACAGAAATTGCAGAGTGGAGCGGCGATCGAGAAGGGCGCGTTTATATTGCTCTCGAATGGCGGCGCGCGTCTGAGTGAGGAAGAGATCAAGAAGGCCACTGCGGGCGGAGCGGCAGCGATTCTGGCTCCGGCCACGGCGCGCTACCGGGCGCACTGGGATGCGATCGGCAAGCGGCTCTTTGATGGAAGCATTTCTCTGCCCGGCGAGGCGAGCGCGATGGAAGGTGGCGCGACACCGATCCTGATCTTGAGCGACGACGCGTTGGCGCAGTTGGCAAAGGTGGCGGATGGGACAGTGCTGCATTTGAGCGCGCCGATGGCTGAGGCTGAAAAGATTTCCACGTGGAATGTGCTGGGAGTGATTCGGGGGAGCGATCCTCAGTTGCAGAAGAAGGCGGTGCTGTTCTCGGCGCATCTGGATCATCTGGGCGTGGGCGCTGCGGTGAATGGCGACAGCATATACAACGGGGCAGATGACGATGCGTCAGGTGTGACGGCGGTGCTGGAACTGGCGCGGGTGTTGGGGTCAGGGACGCGTCCGAAGCGGACGGTGTTATTCGCGCTGTTTGGCAGCGAGGAGCTGGGTGGACTGGGATCGCAGTATTGTCGCGAGCATCCGCCTGTGCCGCTGACGGAGATTGCGGCGAACCTGGAGTTCGAAATGATTGGGCGTCCGGATGCCGCGGTGAAGCCCGATCAGTTGTGGCTTACGGGGTGGGAGCGGTCGAACCTGGGTCCGACGCTGGCCATGCATGGAGCGAAGCTGGTGGGGGATCCACATCCGAAGGAGCAGTTTTTTATGCGCTCAGATAATTATGAACTGGCGCTGAAGGGCGTGGTGGCGCAGACGATTTCCAGTTACGGGCTGCATGCGGATTATCACCAGCCGGGGGATGACGTTGCGCATCTGGACTTCAGGCACATGGACCAGGCGATCGGGTCGTTGCTGGGTCCGGTGGAATGGCTGGTGAATTCGGCATTTGTGCCGGAGTGGGTGAAAGGGGGACGGCCCTAGTCGTCGGTCGTTGGTCGTTGGCAAAACCCTGACCTCGGACGTCGGACCTGAGGACCTCAGCAAGACCCTTTGTCATTCCGAGCAACGCGAGGAATCTGCAGTTTTGCTGGCGCCGGTAGAAACGCGGATTCCTCGCTGCGCTCGGAATGACAAACTTAGAGAGCCGGATTCTTTCGGGGACCGGTGGTGCTACGCGCGAGCCCGGGGTCTTTCGACTGCGTCGTCGCGCGCTTCGCTTGCGACGACTGCGCTCAAGATGACAGAGACGTGATTGGGTTTGACTTTGGCCCACGACCAACGACGACCGACCAACGACTAATGGCTTCTTTTGGCTCTCGCGATGCGGTCGTCTATGGGTTTTCGTCCAGCGAAGCCTTCGCTGACGTTGTGCCAGTGGGTGATGCCCTTTTCGCCGAGCTTCCAGCAGAGGAGGACGGTGCGTCCTTCAACCTCGCAGGGAAAATCCAGCAAACCAATATCCAAATCTTTCACCTGCACGCCGATGGCGTCGATTTCGGCGACGGCGTCTTTGACTTTCTGGATGGCCTTTTCGCGCTCGGCTTTGCGGCGGGCAAGGTCGACGATGTTGATGAACAGGCCTCCGCTGAGGAAGACGCGGTGGGCGAGGTCTTGCAGTTCGCTGTCGACGGATTCGATGAGCTTCTTGCCGTCGATGGCGGTGCGCAGCAGGGACTCGAGCGTGGGTAAAAGGGTCTGCGCTTCCGGCAAGGTAAACGTGCGATCAGCCATAGGGGAATTTTAAACTAGTCGTTGGTCGTTCGTCGTTGGTCGTTGGCAACCGAGGGTAACGCTTTAAGTGGTGACCGACGGCGCCTGCTCGTTCTCGGAAAATCTTAAAACGCGGAGAACGCGAAGGAGGCGCTGAGAACGCTGAGAGACGAGCAAAGCCTTCAACCGCAAAGAACGCAAAGGTCGCGAAGAAACCTCGGAGAATTTCGGTGAGAGGCGGCGGTAGTACGATCGGAACGCAAGGTCCCTCGACTCCGCTCGGGATGACAGTGGTCAGGTTTTGGCCAACGACCAACGACGAACGGCCAACGACGGGTCTTACGAGATTTCCAGCATGCGGTCCAGCGCTACCTTCGCCCAGTGTTTTACGTCGTCTCTTACTTTGATTTGATTGACTATGTTGCCTTCGGCCAGGTTCTCGAGCGCCCAGCATAAGTGTTGGGGAGAGATGCGGAACATGGTGGTGCAGAGGCATCCCGAGTCGTTGAGGGTGATGACGCGCTTTCCCTCTTTCGCGAACTCTTTTCCCATGCGATTGACCAAGTGAATTTCGGTGCCGACCGCGAACATGGTTCCCGACGGGCGCCTGGCGGATCATCTTCAGCAGGCCTTCGGTGGATCCGATGCCGTCGGCTTTCTGACAAACTTCAAGCCGGCATTCGGGATGGACGATGACTTGAATCCCGGGATATTTCGCGCGGACGTCATCGACGTGCTCAGGCAGGAAGCGTTGATGCACCGAGCAGTGGCCCTTCCAGAGAATGATTTTGGCTTTCTTCAGGCGATCGGGAGTGACGCCGCCGTTGATCAGGTAAGGGTCCCAGACGACCATTTCGTTCAGCGGGATGCCCATGGCGAATCCGGAGTTGCGGCCGAGGTGTTGATCGGGGAGGAAGAGAATTTTTTCGTTTTTCGCGAAGCCCCAGTTGAAGGACGCTCCGGCATTCGACGAGGTGCAGACTACGCCTCCGCGCTCGCCGCAGAAAGCTTTGATGGCGGCGGTCGAATTCATGTAGGTGATAGGCGTGATGCCTTGGCCTTCGTCTGTGGTCAGGCCAGCGCGGACCAATTGATCCCAGCAGTCTTCGACCTGGGTGATGTCGGCCATGTCGGCCATGGAGCATCCGGCGTTGAGGTCGGGAAGAATGGTGACCTGGCCGGGCCGGCTGAGCACGTCGGCGCTTTCGGCCATGAAGTGCACGCCGCAGAAGACGATGTACTTGCCGCCGGCCCTGGCGGCTTCCTGGGCAAGTTTGTAGGAGTCTCCGCGAAAATCGGCGAAGCGGATGACTTCATCGCGCTGGTAGTGGTGTCCGAGAACGACGCACTCGCGGCCCAAAGCTTCGCGGGCAGCGGCGATGCGCGCGTCCATGGTGTGGTCCGGAAGGACCAGATAATTTTCCAGACTGCAAAGTTCCGTAGCCGTAGCCATCGTGTCCTGCTTTCAGCTCCAGGCACGAGCAGCACGCTCAACGCGCACTCCGCTCGACGCTGGAACGGGGATGTTGAAAGCCTGCTTTAGCGGCTGACAGCGGATTCACTGCCCTTTCGGGCCCAACCCGCGGGGATGTTGTTGCCGCTGGTACTTTCTCTCAAATATTTGGATGCTCAGAGGCCGGGAAAGGGTCGCTTTTTTTCGACCGTCCGTCACAGCCGGTGGTGACCTGAGTACCCTGGGATTATTGTGCACTGGGGGCGGGGCGAAGGCAACTGCTACCGGGGTGGGAGCTCGCAGCAACTCGGGCGTCAGACACGAGTAGAACTTGCACTACTCCCGACTAGTAGAAGAAATGGGCTACCAGTTCGTGCGGAGCGAAGTATCCGCGGCGGCATTGCACTTTGAAGGCCGGCTTGTCGGGAACGATTTCGATGGCGCGGAAGCCGCCATCCGACTTGAAGTCGGCGGGATGGTATCCCATGGCGTACTGGCTGCGCAGGGCTTTATCGATTTCCGAGAAACCGTATTTCAAGTCTCCTTTTTCCCGCGCCGGGAGAATGCGGCCTCCAGTGGGATTGGCAATCGATTCCAGGATGATATCGCCCTTGGGATGTTTGGACTCGCGGAGATCGTTGGTGCTGAGGACGTAGACGATGGCTTCGGCTCGTTCGGCTGCCTGGATAGCGTCGTCCAACGTGGATTTGCTGGCCGTGTCCATGCCGTCGCTCACCAGGATGATCACTTTGCGCGTGATCCCGCCACTGCTGCTGCGGAGTTTGTTGCTGGCGCGGATGACAGCGTCGTAGAGCGCGGTGTTTCCGCCCGGGTTCATGTGGTGGATAGCGCCGGAAAGTTTGCCGACGTCGCCGGTGTTGTCCTGGATGACGTGAACGTGCTGGTCAAATCCGATGACAAAGGCCTGGTCCTTGCCGGGACGAAGAATCTTTTTCAGGAAGGCGCTGGCGGCGTCCTGCTCGAACTGAAAGCGTCCGCGGATGGAGTCGCTCAGATCGACGAGGAGGGCGACATGCAGCGGAAGATTGCTCTGCTGCTGGAAATACTCGACGGTTTGCGGCGCCTGGTGATTGTCGAGCACCTGGAAGCTGGACTGGGGCAGATTAGTGATGAAGCGTCCTTTATGATCGGTCACCGTGAAAACCACGTTGACTACGTCAACCCGCTTGGTGATGGTGAGACCGGTGAATTCGCTTGCCGTTGACGGCGGGACGTCATACTGCCGCAAGGCGGCGGGCTCTTGAGCGACCGCGGAAGCGATGTAAAGAAACGAGAACAGCACGCAAGCGAAAACAGCGAACCCATGGTTGCGTTGAACAACCATAACCCACCCCCTCGGACTTGAACGCATGCAAAGGAAAGCAGAACTCGGACCAAGCTTTAATCGATCGGCAGGAAAGGACAACCGGGGGATTGCCGCCGATTCCGCCCTCATTCTAGCCCAGGAAGTCCGGTTTGCAAGTGATTTGAGGCACAATGGAAGCGTTTTTTCGCGTTTCTTGGAGTTTCGCAAAAACCTAACAGCGGCGAAAAAAATTATAGATCTCAGTGGGGTGGTGGCAGAGGAATCTTGCCCTGGATCCCCTCTCCTTCGATGATGGTGTAGACAAAATCGGAGGCCACATCTCGCAAAGTCTCGACTTTCCCGCTGGGCCAACGGATTTCCAGTTCATTGATTTTGGGTTCTGCTCCTAAGCCAAAATGCAGACGGGGATCGTTCTGCGAAATGTAGCTGCCTCCGGCGCGGACTTCTGCGATCTGCGTCAGCTTTCCGGCTCTAATGGTGGCGCGTGCGCCGATCGCGGAACGGTTGCTCTTCCCCGCACCTATGAGTTTGAGGAGCACGCGGTGGTTGTGGTTTCCGCCCTGGTTGATCAGCAGGGTGGGAAGTTCTCCGACACTCATCAACACTACGTCGATGTTTCCGTCATTGTTGATGTCGCCGAAAGCTGCGCCGCGCCGCGATGCTGGACGAACGCCAGCCAGAATATTCGACACGTCATCAAAGGTGCCATCGTGATGGTTACGGAATAGTTGCAGGGGCTGACGGTAAGGGGGAACGCCGGGCACGGAATCGACTTGCGGATAAACATGGCCGTTGGCCACAAAAATGTCGAGCCAGCCGTCATTATCCATGTCAAAAAATGCCGTGCCCCATCCCACATAGGGGTAGGTTGGCTTCCCTACTTTGCTGGGGCCACTCTCGTCGGAGAAACCATTCTTCCCCAGATTGCGGTAGAGGTTGTCGTCCTGCTCGGTGAAGTTGGTCACGAACATTCCCAGGCGTCCGTCGTGCAGATAGTCACCCCAGTCGACACCCATCGAGCCTTGTTGCAGGCCTTCGCCGCTCATGCCGATTCCCGAGAGCATGCCGAGTTCTTCAAAAGTCCCGTCGTGCTTGTTGTGGTAGAGGTAATTGGGTCCGGTGTCGTTGGCGACGTAGAGATCAGGCCAGCCGTCGTTATCGTAGTCTCCCCAGACCGAGCCCAGGCCGTAGTAGTGAGCGGGATCGTCGACTCCCGCTTTTTTGGAGGCTTCCTCGAAAGTGCCGTCGCCGCGATTGTGATAGAGAAAATCGGATTCGCCGATCATGCCCCAGGGACCGCATTGCACCAGGATTCCCTTGAAGCGGCAGTTCTTCTCATCGCTGCCGAAGTCGGGCAGCTTATTCATGTCGAAGTGAACGTAGCGCGAGACGAAGAGGTCGACGTATCCGTCGCGATCGTAATCGGCCCAGGCTGCGCCGGTGCTGAAGCCGCCGCCCGCGACTCCGGCTTTGTCGGTGACGTCTTCGAACTTGCAGTTGCCGAGATTGTGGTAGAGCGCATTGCCGCCGTATCCGGTCACGTAGATGTCGGGCAGGCCGTCGTTGTCATAGTCGGCGACGGCGACACCCATGCCCCAGCCTTTGCGCGTGAGCCCGGCGGACTTGCTGATATCAGTGAACTTCAGGTCGGCGTCTTGATGGTAGAGCGTGATCATGGGATCGCCGCCCTTGCGATAACGTTCGATGGTCGATCCGTTAACGGTGAGGATGTCGAGTTTGCCGTCGTTGTCGCAGTCGATGAGTCCGGCGCCGCCGCTCATCGATTCGACAATATATTTCTTGTCGGGCGTGGAGATGTGCGTGACCGTAAGGCCCGCCTGCTGGGTCATGTCTTCGAAGCGAGGCAGCGGCGTGTCGGGCGGCTTTCGGACTGGCGCAGACTGCGCCAGTGCGATCGTCGATAGCAGACTGAGGAAGAGGGTTGTGCGCATGGTGCGGGGCTGGGGCGATTATAGGGCACTTTGACTTCAAAATTGGCCGCGGATTTTCGCGGATTCACACGGATCAAGAAAGAAGTTTTTTAAAACTGTATTGATCCGCAGATCCGTGGCGACCCTAGTGCGAATTCGGTGCGACTGGCTCGGCGACGGCTGCACAGTAGCCTTTTTCTTCCGGAACGTCCTTCCGCCCGTTCTCTACGTAGCAGGCTTTGTGAATCCAGTCTTTCGAGTAAGTTTTACGGACATCCTCGGGAATATCATCTTCCTTGACTTCTTTAAAGACGAAATCGATGGTGTTGTCGGGATGCACGGTGGCTAAAAGGTATCCGTAGACGTTCTCGGCGGAAGCTTTGGCGTCGGTGCTGTTCCTGGGCAGGCGGTAGTGTTGCGCCCCGGCGGTGCCGATGATCCAGCCGGGCAGAACTCCTCCATTCTTCACCCAGTAGTTGGTGTTGTAGGTGCCGTCCATGAAGAAATGCGAGTGACTGGCGAGAAGGTAAACATGTTTTTGCGAGACATTTTGCAGATCGAGCAGGCGGTGATAGACAGCGAGGCCGCTGCGCTCGCCCTCTCCGGATTCATTCATGCTGTGATCGCAGGAAATGCTGAAAGGCAGCGCTTTATGCATGCCCACGACGACGGTACGAATCGCAGGATTGGCGGAGTCACGGTCGATGACTGCGTTGAACCATTTCAATTGATCGCCGTCGAACTGGTCGACGGAAGCATTGTCGAGATTGATGAAATCGATGCCGCCCTGAGTCCAGTGATAATAGGTTCGCAGGCGGTGGTCGGCACGGTTATCGGCGAGGCGCTGGTCGCGCAGTTGCGGAGTGTCGAGCCAGTCGGCGAATTGCTCGATGAACTGGTCGCGATTTTTGGGGAAATCATTTCGTGATTTCCGATGCCGAGGTAAAAGGGCAAATCGCCGAAGGGAGCGACCTGATTCTTGATGAAGTCGTCCCAGGCCGCGCCTTCGTAGTCAGAGATATAGAAGTGGGGAGGCTTGTTTACTTCGACCATGCGCTGCACGTCTTCATCGACCTCGAAAATGGCGCGCAGATCGCCGAGGTGCCAGTAAAAAGCTGCCTGATCGCGCTTCACCCCTGCCTGAATCCCCCGCATGATGACATCGCCACAGTTGCGCGAATCGCCGGAGACGGCAAAATGCCAGGTATCGTTGTCCGAGGCCGTTTGAGCGGCGGCGGAGAGAGCGCAAATAACAATAACGATCGCCAGGCGTCTGGAATGGGCGAGCATGTGTGCAACCTCCTGATTCGACGGCGCTGACACTTTAACAGGCGCTTCGCGAGACCCCAAGCAGGAACGACCGCTGTAACTTTGAAGGGTGCGGCACATCCCTTAGAGGGGTAAACTTATCTAAGAAATGTGGGTGGACCGATGACCAAATGGATCGGAATGTTCTCGCTTTTATTGCTTCTGGCACCGCTTTTGGCAAGCGCCGCGGATTCGCCAAACACTGGATCTCCGGTGCTGGTTGAGCTGTTCACTTCCGAGGGATGCTCCAGTTGTCCGCCTGCGGACCGGTTGCTGATGGATCTGGACCGGACGCAACCCGTGACCGGCGCGGACTTGATCGTGCTTAGCGAGCACGTGGATTACTGGAATTCGCTGGGCTGGCAGGATCCGTGGTCTTCGGCTTTCTTCAGCGAGCGGCAAAACTCCTACTCCGATCACTTCGGACTGCGCAGTGTGTACACGCCGCAGATGGTGGTGAACGGCGAGGCGGAAGCCAGCGGTAACGATTGGAACCGCGCGAAGCAGGAGTGCCAGAAGGCGCTCGCCGAGCAGAAGATTCCGGTGCGCATCTCCTCCATCACTCTGGATGGCGGCACGCTGCACGCGCATGTGGAGGCCGATGCTCTGCCGGATTCGGTGAAGAAAGCGGATTTGTATGTCGTGGTTGCGCTCGATCACGCCGAATCGCAGGTGAAAGCCGGAGAGAATGGCGGACGCAAGCTCTCCCACGTGTCGGTGGTGCAGAGTATGACGAAAGTCGGATCGCTGTCGAAAGGCAAGAACTTCGCGGAGGATGTGCACGTAAAACTGAACGCGAAGGACGATCCCGGAAATCTGCGGGTGATTGCGTTTCTGCAGGAGCCGGGGCCGGGTAAAGTGGTCGGGGCGGCTTTGGAGCGCGTGCAGAAGTAAAACCTTTCGCCACGGATTTGCGCTGATCTACACGGATTTTTCTAATTGTTTTCTCTATCCGTGTGAATCCGCGAAGATCCGTGACGCAGGTCTTTTAGTCCGCCGGGTGCGGCGCTGGGACCGGCTCTCGGCCTTCGGCGCGGCGTTCGCGCCAGCCTTCGATAATCAGATAAAGCACCGGAATGAAGATCAGGTTCAGGAAGGTGGACATGATCATTCCGCCGAAAACGGTTGTGCCTACAGAGTGACGTCCTTTTTCTCCGGCGCCGCTGGCCAGCACCAGCGGGACAACGCCGAGAATGAATGCCAGCGAAGTCATCAGGATCGGCCGAAGGCGAATTCTCGCTGATTCCACGGCGGCTTCCATCAGCGGCATGCCGCGCTGGCGCAACTGCTCAGCGAATTCCACGATCAGGATGGCGTTCTTGCTCGACAGGCCGACCAGCATGACCAGTCCGATCTGGCAGTAGACATCATTCTGCAAGCCGCGCAGCCATTGCGCGCCAAGCGCTCCCAGCAAGGCCATGGGCACCGCCAGCAGAACGATGAACGGCAGCACGAAGCTTTCGTATTGGGCCGAGAGAGTGAGATAGACGACCAGCGTTCCCAGTCCGAAGAGAATCAGGGCGGTGCCGCCCGATTGCAGTTCTTCGAGCGAGAGGCCGGTCCACTCATAGGCGAAACCTTGCGGCATGACTTTCTTGCTGACTTCTTCCATTGCCCCAATAGCCTGACCGGAGCTGGCGTTTGCGCCTGCCGAGCCATCGATTTCCGCTGAACGGAACAGGTTGTAATGGCTGATGACCTGGGGGCTCGTGGTCTGCGCGATGCTGACCAGATTTTCCAGCGGAACCATCGCGCCGCCGTCGGTGCGCACGTAGAACTGTTTGATGTCTTTGGCTTGCGCGCGGAATTGCTTATCGGCCTGCACGTAGACGCGGTAGGAGCGATTGTTGAAGTCGAAATCATTGACGTAAGACGAACCCATGTAGACGCCCAAGGTGTCGGTGATCTGCTGCAAGGGTATGTGCAGGCTCTTGGCCTTCTCGCGATCGATGGTGACCAGGAATTGCGGATCGCTGGCGCTGTAGGTGGTGAAGAGTCCGGCAAGATCTTTGCGCTTGTTCCCTTCCTGGACCACCTGCTGCGTGACTTTTTCCAGATCCGCGAGGGAGTGTCCGCCCTGATCCTGGACTTCAAACTGGAATCCGCCAAAGTTACCGAGACCGTTCACCGCCGGAGGGGCGAATGGAATGACGATCGCGCCGGAGATTCCGGAGAGAGGCGCGCGTACCCGATTAAGAACCGAGTCAGCGTTGTGCGCTTCGCCCTTGCGCTGAGCGTAAGGCTTTAATGGGACGAAGATGATGGCGCGGTTCGGGGCGCTTCCGCTGAAGCTGAAGCCGTCGACCACGAAGGTTCCATCGACTTCGGGAATTTTGTCGAGGATGTCCGAGACCTGTTTGCCGATCCCCTTCGTATAAGAGAGCGACGCGCCTGCCGGACACTGCACGGCAACGATGAAGTATTCCTGATCTTCGTTGGGAACGAAGCCCTTGGGGATTTTGACGAAGGCGTAATAGGTGAGCGCCAGTCCGGACAAGAAGATGACCACCGCGACCCAGCGGTACTTCAAAACGCTGCGAAGGATGCGGCGGTATCCCTCGGTGGTGGCGTTGAGCACGCGATCGACGTGATCGAAAAACCAATTCTTCTTTTTATGCTCGCGGCCCAGCAGGATGGCGCTAAGCGCGGGAGTCAGCGTCAAAGCGTTGAAGGCCGAAATGGAAATCGAGAACGCGATCGTCAAAGCGAATTGGCGAAAGAGAATTCCGGTGGTGCCGGGAAAAAATGCGACAGGGACGAAGACCGCGACCAGTACGAGCGAAGTGGCGATGACGGCTCCCGCGACTTCGCCCATGGCGTCCGACGCGGCTTTATGCGTGTTCTTCTCGCCTTCTTGCACGTGGCGTTCGATGTTCTCGATGACGACGATGGCATCGTCAACTACCAACCCGGTGGCCAGGGTGATGCCGAAAAGCGTGAGCGTGTTAACTGAGAATCCCAGAATCTTGACGAAGGCGAAGGTGCCAATCAACGAGACCGGAATCGTGACCGACGGAATAATCGTCGTGCGCCAGTCCTGCAGGAAAATGAAGATGACCAGGATGACCAGCACGATGGCCGAGATTAGCGTCGTAAGAACATCGCGAATCGATTCACCGACGGCATCGGTGGTGTCGAACGCGAGGTTGTAGGTCATCCCCGGAGGAAAGCGTTTCGACAGGCGCTCCAGTTCGGCAATGGCTTTGCGATCTACCTCGAGTGCGTTGGCATTGGACAACTGGGTGATGCCCAGGCCGACGGCGTCGTGTCCTTTGTATTGCAGTTCCGAGTTGTAATCTTCGGCGCCGAGTTCCGAGCGTCCCACATCTTTCACGCGCACCAGCGTGCCATCGGTGTTGGTCTTGAGAATGATGTTGTCGAACTGCGAAGCCTCCGACAGGCGTCCGATGGCGCGGACGCTGATCTGAAATTCCTGATTCTGCGGCGAGGGAGGCTGCCCCACTTGTCCCGCAGCCACCTCGACGTTCTGTTCTTGCAGGGCTGATACGACGTCTCCCGCAGTCAAGGCTGCGGCTGGCCATGCGCACCGGATCAAGCCACAGGCGCATGGAGTATTTGCGTTCGCCAAAGATCTGGACATCAGCCACTCCGGGGATGCGCTTGAGCGGGTCTTTGACGTAGACATCCAGATAGTTGCTCATGAACAGCGGATCGTAGCGGCCGTCAGGCGAGTAGACTGCCGCGCCGAAGACGAAGTTGCTGGACGACTTGACGATGGTGATGCCGGTGGCCTTCACGGCATTGGGTAATCGCCCCTGAGCCGTATTGACGCGGTTCTGGATGTCAACCGAGGCAAGGTCGGGATCACGATTGAGATCGAAGGTGGCAATAATGGAACTAGTACCGTCGTTGCTGCTGTCGGAGGTGATGTACTTCATCCCCTCGGCGCCGTTGATCTGCTGCTCAAGCGGCGTGGTAACAGCGCTTTCGACGGTCTGGGCGCTGGCGCCGATATAAGCGCTGCTGACGGAAATCTGCGGAGGAGCCAGGTTGGGAAACTGCGAAATCGGCAGCGTAGGGATGACGACCGCGCCGGCCAGAATGATCAGCAGGGCGCAGACTGTCGCGAATACTGGCCGTTTTATGAAGAAGTCAACGAACATGAAAAGCGGGTTCCAGGCGTTAAGGCTTCAGGAAATCGTGGATTACTCGGCCTATATCCCGGAGCCCGAAGCCTGTTGCGCTTCCACCGGGGTGCCGTCGATCAGCACTTGGGTTCCGGAGACGATGACTTTGTCGCCCGGCTTGATTCCGTCAAGCACCACATAGTCGTTGCCAACGGTGTCTCCAATTTTTAGCGGCTTCTGACGCGCGACCATCTTTCCGTTCTCGGCTTCGGCGACGAACGCGAAGTACTGTCCGCCAATGCGCGAGACGGCGAGAATCGGGACCACGGAACTGTTGCGCGTCCCCCAGACCACGCGGGCGCGTACAAACTGAGCGTGGCGCAGCTTGTCTTGATTGTTGGCTACCTTGGCTTTCACGAGAATCGTCTGCGTGGTGTTATCAACTTCCGGCGAAAGGAAACTTACGCGGCTGTCTGCGATCACGTTGCCCGCGCCGTCGAGTAATTGCACGGGAAGTCCCATCTTGAGTCCAGAGGCACGCTCGATGGGGACGTAAACGTAGACTTCGAGGCTGCCGGGCTTATCGACGGTGGTCAATAGCGTGGTGGTAGTGACGCGGTCGCCGACGCGAACCGGAATATCTCCCACAATGCCGTTACTGGGCGAAACCACTCGGTAGTAATGCAGTTCCACGCGCTGCTCTCCGACTTGCGCGTCGAGGGATGCAAGTTGCGCCTTGGCCGAGTCGAGAGCGGACTTGGCTTGATCGTAATCCTGCTTACTGTCGACACCCGCCGCGTACAACTGGCTCACGCGATCGTATTGTTCCTGCGCATATTTCAAATTCGCCTGTTGGGCCGCGTGCGCATTCTCCTGGCTGCGGACGGTAGCTTCCTGCTTGGTGGGATCGATCTGCATGAGGGGTGCACCGGGAGAAACGTGGTCTCCGGAATGCACGAAGATCTTGGTGATGTAGCCTTCGACTTGCGGATTGATCACCGCCGAGTCGCGGGATTTCAACGTAGCCACGTAATCGGTGGTGTCGCGCACGGGTAATTCATGCGCGATTTCAATCTTCACAGGCATCGCGGGCGGCCCTTGGGGCTGCTCGCTTTTGGCGGCTCCGCTGCTGCACCCGGCCATGGTCAGAGCCAGAGCGACGCCGAAGAGCGGGGACACGATCCCAGCCTTCGAGCGCGAAATGTAGTGGCTCGTGAACATGCAGACAAGTCAGACCCTCGTGCCAGCTACCCTAACATGCGAACTACCCGGCGGCCAATGACGCCGCGCCCCACGGTTAGACAGAGGACATGTGCGGGGGATAGCAGAAAAGAAAAGCGCAGCCTCTGCTACATTATTTTCAACATGAAACCTGTCCGCAGCTTCGCCAGTGACAACAACGCAGGGGTACATCCCGAGGTTCTGCAAGCCCTTTCCGCAGCGAATGTGGGACACACCGTCGGCTACGGCGACGATGTTTATACCGAGGCCGCGGTCGGGAAATTTCAGGAGTACTTCGGTTCCGACATCGAAGTTTTCTTCGTGTTCAACGGAACGGCCGCAAATGTCCTCAGCCTGAAAGCGCTTACCGAGTCGTATCATGCAGTGATCTGCAGCGACTTCGCGCATATCTACTGCGACGAATGCGGAGCGCCGGAACGCTTTACGGGATGCAAACTGATTCCCATTCCCAACCAGAATGGCAAGCTTACCGTCGAGTCAGTGAGTCACGCGTACCATGGCATCGGCGACCAGCACCACGTGCAACCGCGCATCATCTCGATTACGCAATCGACCGAGATGGGCACGGTTTACCAAGCCGAGGAAGTTCAGGCTCTCGCAAAGTTTGCACATGATCGCGAGATGTTACTGCACATGGATGGAGCCCGCATCGCCAACGCCGCCGTGAGCCAGGGCAAGACCTTGCGTCAGGCGACGCGCGACCTGGGCGTGGACGTGCTCTCTTTCGGAGGCACGAAGAACGGCCTGATGGGCGCGGAAGCTGTGGTCTTCTTCGATAAAAAGCTGGCGCGAAACTTCCAGTTTCTGCGCAAGCAAGGGATGCAACTGGCCTCCAAGATGCGTTTTATCTCGGTCCAGTTCGAAGCCTTATTGTCGAATGATCTGTGGCAGAAAAGCGCGCAGCATGCCAACCGTATGGCGCGACTGCTGGAGAGCGCAGTCAAAGCAATTCCTAAGGTGAAAGTGGTTTATTCGGTGGAAGCCAACGGAGTGTTCGCGCAAGTCCCGCACGACGCGATCGCGAAACTGCAGGAACGCTACTTCTTCTACGTTTGGAGTGAAGAAGAATCGGTGGTGCGCTGGATGTGCTCGTTCGATACGACCGAAGAAGACATCCGCCAATTCGCAAAGTTCGTAGCCGAAACCGTGTAAAAGAAACAGAGGCATGCGGCATTTCTTGCTTTTTGCCCTGCCTTTGACTAGATTGTTGACCTTCCCTGAGCTCAGTTGCAAATGGTGGAGTTTCCATGAACTGGAAGTGGTTGAGCGCCGTCGGTCTGTTGATTACCGCCTGTCTTTTGCTGAGCTTCTCCAGTTGCGCTCACGACCAGCAACTGGTATCGATGACGATAACGCCGTCCTCTTTCACGTTCCTGCAGCCTGACCCCACGGCACAAGCGCAATTTACGGCGATCGGTACGTACATCCATCCACCAGCAACCAAGGACATCACGAATGTGGTGACCTGGAAGTCGAGCATTGAGCAGGTGGCAACCGTTACCAGCGCTGGCATCGTTTCACCGGCAAATACCCTTACCTGCGGAGGCTCCAACATCTCCGCCAGTTACGATCAGGGGACCGGGCCCGGCGGCAATACTGTATTCGCATTTGCTGCGGTGACGGTCAACAATCCCGCGGTACCGGGATGTCCGGGGTTCGGCGTCAATGCGACTTTGACGGTGCAGATCACGGGTAACGGAACCGTCATGAGCAACCCGGCGGGAATCCAGTGCACCGCCAACACCGCGTGCAGCGCCACGTTCCCCGAAGGCCAAACCGTGATCCTGACGGCAACTCCGAGTACCGGCGCTACGTTCTCGAATTGGAGTTCAGGGTGCACGCCGTCGGGAAATCAGTGCACGGTGGTGCTCGACACCAACGTCACGATTGACGCCACCTTCAACTAGAATCTTCAATCATTGACGCCACCTTCAACTAGAATCTTCAATCGCGGACACGCGACTGATCTCGACAGGCTATATTACTTATTCTTCCGCCAACAACTCTTGCAAGGTTTCTTTGTGCTTTCGAGTTTTCTTTTTCTTCCGGTCGGGCACGATCTGGGCTACGGGGACCGTACCGATGCGCTCGCGGGCTAATTCCTTCACTGCCTGAACGGCGCGAAAGCGCTTGATCTTCTTTTTTCTCGCCATAAAGCACCATCTTGCCACAGCTCATCCTTCACAAGGGTGTAATATCTTGTTTTGGCCAACCACCGGAGACCAACGGCCAACGATCAAATGGAAGAACGCGACTTTTTCGACGAGAAGACCGACAAGAAACCCGCCACCCTGAACTGTCCGCATTGTCACCAGTCAGCGGAATACGAAGTCATGTGGCTGGTGCGCACTAAAAAGCGTCAACTGGGCGGACGCGCCGACGAACGCGACCGCGCCCGCTTCGCCAAGGCTCGCTCCTACATGCTGCGGAAAGATGACGTGATGATGTGCAAGAACATGCGCTGCCGCAAAAGATTCGATATTTCCGGCGTGCAGTCGGTGGTCTTCACGGAATAGGCCCACACCATTTAGGGAATTGAGCGAACGAGATTCTTCTTGCCATTTCCTGCCCATCCCGCTCCTCATTTATACTAAGTGGTTTTCCAGCAGGTGTCGGACCGGCTAGTCGACCCGCCGGTCCGCGCAATTGAAGGAGTCTCTCTTGAAGATCCTGGTTTGCATGAAACAGGTGCCGCAGAAGGACGCGCCGCTGAAACTCAATGAGTCCGGCACCTGGATTCGCGAAGACGTTTCCTACGAAGTCAATGAGCCCGACGCTTATGCGCTCGAAGAGGCGCTGCGCCAAAAAGAGAAACACGGCGGCGAGGTCGTCGTCATTACTTCGGGCCCTGCGCGCGCACAGCAGGTGTTGCGCGAGGCTCTGGCCAAAGGCGCCGACCGCGCCATTCATCTTGAAGACAACGCTTTCGTCGGACTTGATGCTTTCAACACGGCGAAGGCCTTCGCGGCCGCGATCAAAGACGAGCAGTTCGATCTGATCTTCACCGGACTGCAATCCGACGACTACGGCTACGCCCAAACCGGCGTCGTGCTCGCCGAGCTTCTTGGTTGGCCGCACGCCACCATCATCATGCAGATCGAGAAGAACGATACTGGCATTCGGGTAAAGCGCGAACTCGAAGCCGGATACTTCCAGTACGTCGACATGCCCCTACCCGCGGTGCTGACGATTCAGTCGGGCATCAACAAGCTGCGTTACGCCACGCTGATCGGCATTAAGCAGGCGAAAAATAAGCCGCTGCGCAAAGTCACGATGGCGGACGTGCAGTCGGCGATTGGGAACAACCTGCAAAAGATTGAGCGCCTCTACATTCCACAAAAGACGAAGAAAACCGAACACATCGAAGGCCCGCCGGGCGAAATCGCCAAAAAGCTGGTGGATAAGTTGCGCAACGAGCTGCGGGTGCTGTAACGACCCACGTAGCGACGGACGGCTCGTCCGTCCCCACGCGAAGCGAGGGCGCATCCGCTGAGAACTGAGAACCGAGAACTGAGAACTTATGTCTGACACAATTCTGGTGGTAGTCGAACAACGCGAAGGCAAACTCAACCGTGTCTCCTGGGAGACGCTGACCGCTGGCCAGGCTCTGGCTGCGGAAACCGGCTGGACCCTGGAAGCTGCGGTCATCGGCTCAGGCGTCGCGAATTTCGCCAATGAAGTCGCTGGCAAGAAGGTGGCGAAGGTCTACGCCGTTGAGTCGCCGAAGCTTGAGCCATACACTCCCGATGCTTTCGTGGCCGCGCTGAAGCAGTTCCTGAGTTCTCATCCAGCCAAGCTGGTGTTGATGCCCCATACCTACCAGGTGCGCGACTTCGTCCCCAAACTTGCGACGGCGATGGGGCGCGCTGCCATCACTGACTGCATCGGCTACAAGAAAGAAGGCGACAAGCTTGTCTTCACGCGCCAGATGTTTCAAGGCAAGCTTGCTGCTGACGTCAGCTTCGCCTCTGACGCGCCGTGGTTCGCCACCTTCCAGAATGGGGCTTATCGCGGAGACAAGGTGGAAGCTGGAGCTAGCGCCGCTCCGGTCGAGACCGTGAATGTCGAGATTGCCGATGGCGTCGTCCGCAACAAGCCGCAGGAAGTGTTCAAAGAAGCCAAGCAGGCGGTGGATCTGACGCAGGCCGAGGTGATTGTCGCCGTCGGACGCGGAATCAAAGAGCAGAAGAACATCGAAATCGCCAAGAACCTTGCAGAGGCGCTGGGCGCCGAACTCGCGGCCTCGCGACCGATTTGCGACTCAGGATGGTTGCCCATGGACCGACAGATCGGATCTTCCGGCCAGACCGTCGCTCCGAAGTTGTATCTCGCGCTGGGCATCAGCGGAGCCATTCAGCACATTGTCGGTATGAAGGGCGCGCGCACGATCATCGCGGTGAACAAAGACTCGGAAGCACCCATCTTCGAGATCGCCGATTACGCCATCGTTGGGAATTTGTTTGATATCGTGCCGCCGTTGATTGAGGAAGTGAAGAAGGCGAAGGCCGGCGGCTAGTTTCGAGTTTCGGGTTTCAAGTTTCGAGTGTGTGGGGTAAGAAAAGAGGCTCTCGCATGAGCCACAGCTTTAGAGACCTTATCGTTTGGCAAAGATCGAAGGTTCTGGCTAAGGATGTTTACAGGACCACTGAATCGATGCCAAAGTGCGAGATTTACGGACTTACGTCCCAGATGCGGCGAGCAGCGATTTCTGTGGTTTCGAATATTGCTGAAGGACAAGGGCGGATGACCAAGGGCGAGTTTCAACAGTTTCTGGGACACTCCCGAGGATCGCTACTCGAACTTGAAACCCAATTGGAGATTGCGGCCGATCTCGGCTACGTGGGTGTTGCGCAGTTCAAAAAACTAGAACAAGAAATGGCAGAAGTGCGGCGGTTGCTAAACGGATTGATCGAATCGCTGCACATGAAGGGCAAGGCGGCGAGCGCCTGATGAGATTCTAGAAACTCGAAACCTGAAACTCGAAACTATGCTTGTCTTTCGCAAACCAATCGAAGGCGTTGAACGGCCGGTCATGCCGGCCGATGTGGTGATCGTAGGGGGCGGCCCGGCAGGTATGGCCTGCGCGCTGCGGTTATCGCAACTCATCGACGGGCACAACGCCACTCATCCCGACGCGCCTTTATCCAAAGAAAACATTTACGTCCTCGAGAAAGCCCGCGAGGTCGGGCAGCATTGTCTCTCCGGTGCCCTGCTTGATCCGCGCTCCATGCGCGAATTGCTTCCCGGTTTCGAAAAAGAAGCGCCGCTCGACGCCGAGGTCACGAAAGAGTCCGTCTACTTCTTGACCGAGAAGGGTAAGTTCAAGTTGCCCATCACCCCGCCACCGTTGCGCGATCATGGAAACTACGTCATTTCGATCAACAAATTCGTGAAGTGGTTGGGCAGCAAAGTTGAGGAAACTGGGATCACCATCTTCACCGGATTCGCCGGTTCGGAACTTCTTTACGATGGCAACCGCGTCACTGGCGTGCGCACCGACGACAAGGGCGTCGACAAAGAAGGACAGCAAAAATCGAACTTCGAACCGGGCTACGACCTGCAAGCGAAAGTCGTGGTTCTCGCTGAAGGCTCGCGCGGATCGCTCACCAAGCAACTCGTCAAAAAGTTCGATCTCGCCAAAGACCGCAATCCGCAAACCTACGGACAGGGCGTGAAAGAGCTTTGGGAAGTTCCTTCTGGCCGCATTGCGAAAGGCGAAGTCATCTACACGCTGGGCTGGCCGCTCACCACGAAAGAATACGGCGGCGCCTGGATTTACGGCTCGAAAGATAACGTCGTTTCTCTCGGCTTTGTCACGGGACTTGACTATCCCGACCCGCGTCTCGATCCGCAGAAAGTTCTGCAAGATTTCAAGCAGCATCCCTTCGTGGCGAAGTTGCTCGAAGGCGGCAAGATGATTCGGTATGGCGCGAAGTCGATGCCCTACGGCGGCTGGTGGGCGATACCCCCCGTCGCTGGAGACGGTTGGATGATCCTCGGCGATAGCGCGGGCTTCCTCAACTCCGCGCGCCTCAAAGGCATTCACCTGGCGATCAAGAGCGGCATGCTGGCCGCCGAGACTGCTTTCGAAGCGCTGAAGAAGGACGATTCATCCGCCGCTTCCCTCGGCCAGTACCAAAACAAAGTCGAAGCAAGTTGGATCAAAGAAGAGCTCTGGAAAGTCCGCAACATGCACCAGGGATTCGAGCACGGCATGTACGCGGGCATGTTCCACACGGGCCTGCAAATGATCACAGGCGGACGCGGCCTCTACAATCGCTATCCGGCGACCCCGGGCTATAAGCACATGAAGAAGCTTGCGGACCTTCCCGCCGATGGAGGCAACGAAGCGCACCTGCTCGGCCCCGCCAAAGGCGATGGGAAGCTCACCTTCGATAAGCTCACTGACCTCTATCACTCCGGAACCAAGCACGAAGAAGATCAGCCCGCGCACCTGGTTATCGACGACACCAACATCTGCAACACGCGCTGCGTGAAGGAATTCGGCAGCCCTTGCCAGAATTTCTGTCCGGCAAACGTTTACGAAATGGTGGAGGACTCGACCCAGCCCAACGGCAAGCGCATCAGCCTGAACCCATCGAATTGCGTGCACTGCAAAACCTGCGACATCGCCGATCCGTACCAGATCATCACCTGGGTCCCGCCCGAAGGCGGCGGCGGGCCGAATTACGACGGCATGTGACCGCGTTTGTGTGGCGCGGGCGCCCTCGCCCGCGAAACGCTGGGCCACGGATGAACGCGGATTCTCACAGATCTTGATGGGAGCGAAGGAATTTGTCGCAATCCCTCACTGCAGGATACGTTTCCCATGAATGATGGCTGCGATCACAATTTCGTCTCCGTTCAGTTAGTAGATAATGCGGTAGCTGTAGACTATGACCTCACGGATGTTCTCGTCGTCGAACTCAGGGACTTTGCGGCCAGCCTGGGGAAAGCCCACTAGCAGATTTGCTTGGTTAAGAATTTTCCGGACGACAATGCCGGCAAAGGCGGGGGAATCGGCAGAAATGTAGTCGGCAATGGCTTCGACGTCTTGAACAGCGCGCCCTGACCAAACTATTCGGTGAGCCATTTTCGCAGGCGGGTTTCGACTTCTTCGCTGGACAAGGTGCCATTGCCGCGCGCGTCTTCCAAGCCACGTCGCACTTTGTCGAGCACGTACAGGTGGTATTGGATATCCTCAACCGAACAGTTGTCCGGCAGCTTGTTCAGCAGCATCTCGACATCGTGTTTGCTCGTGCTCATGGCTTCCTCGAATAAGCATAGCACTCCCGGTAGCAATGTTGACGCCGGGACACCTTGGCCACGGATCGACGTGGATTCTCAGGATCACGTCTTAGGAAATTGTCCTTTCGACGGTCGAGGAAAGCGAGGCGCGAGGCGGGAGAATCCATCTTTCCTTACCGAAACAGTTTGCTATGCTTGTGCTGACATCGAGGCGTCGGAATGGAGCTTCATTTTCAGTGCAACTTGTTGGATTACGATGAAGCCTTGAAGGCGCAGCGCTCGATTAAGAGGACAAAGATCATCGTGGCATCTGGCTTTGCTCTTTTTTTCGTGGCTGAAGTCATCGCAGTGAATTTGGGCGTTCGCCAAGGAATCGCCAGTCTCTTTCTCATAATCTTCTTCTTGACCCTTGCCCTGGGTATCTCGATTGTCCGTCCTCGTTGGATAAAAAAGGACCTTCAGGCCCATCCGAATTTTCAGCGTGAGCAAACTCTCCGCATCGACGACGACGGTCTCCATTGGAAGAGCGAGATCGAACAGAGCGATACCCGGTGGAACGCCTACTGTGGCTATCAAGAAACACAGAACCTAATCCTCCTCTATCTTGGCAAACGGCTCATCCAAGTTGTTCCCAAGCGAGCTTTATCTGCCACAGAACTCGAAGAATTCCGACGATCGATTCAGACAAAACTCTCAAATACAAAGCTTCCAGAATTGGTGAACAAAAGTGCTTCTTCTAGCCTCACGTAATCCATGGAACGTGTCGTTGCTTGCTTGTCTCCTCGCCCTCTCTGCTCTCGCCCGGCGACCCGCTCTCGCTCAAGCCCGCATCCCGGGCGACGACTTCGGAGGCCTGGCCCGTTACCGCGATGCCAATGCTGCAATCAAGCCTCCTGCCGCCGGCGAGAACCGCGTCGTCTTTTTCGGAGACTCGATCACCGACTTCTGGAAGCTCGAGGAATCTTTTCCCGGAAAGCCTTATGTCAATCGCGGTATCGCTGGACAAACCACTCCACAAATGCTCATCCGCTTCCGCCAGGACGTGGTCAACCTGCAACCCAAAGTCGTCGTGATTCTTGCCGGCACCAACGATATCGCCGGCAATACCGGTCCCGAGCGGGTCGAAGATATCGAGGCAAACTACGCCTCGATGATGGAGATCGCCCGCGCCAATCACATCGCCGTGGTCTTCTCGTCTGTGCTTCCCGTGCACAATTACACGCCCCAGTCGCAAGAAGAATTCGCGCAACGCCCGCCGTCCAAGATCCTCGAACTCAATCGCTGGCTCAAGAATTATTGCGCGTCGAAAGGGTGCGTCTACCTCGACTATTTCAGCGCCATGGTCGACGATAAGGGTCTGTTGAAGCGCGATCTTGCCGAGGACGGCCTTCACCCCAATTCCGCCGGATACAAAATCATGGCCCCGCTGGCCGAGGCCGCCATCCAAAGGGCTCTGAAACATTGAAACCTCCCGCCCCCTCCCACCGTCTATAATGGTGACAAGTTTCCGACCGCCCAGCCTTCGGGGATACCCAGGCTGGGGCGGCGAGGAACAGTAGCTGGCCGCCAAGATGGCGACGCTACGGTTCCGAGGGTTCGGGTGGAAACGCCCGCGCCTCCCGCGCTCCGTAAGGAGCGCATTGGAAAGGAAGCGGCCGCCGGGATGTTCCCGCCTGCCTATTTCCTTTCCACAAAGCATTCAGCAATCAGCACTCAGCATTCAGCCAATCGAGGCCCTTGCCGAGAACTGACACGAACCACGTGAGCTGAGTGCTGAATGCTGAGTGCTGAGTGCTGAATGCTACTTCAGGACAAATTCGGCCGCCCCATCACCGATCTGCGGATCTCGATTACCGACCACTGCAACTACAAGTGTGTCTACTGCCGCACCGGAAACGATGGCGCGATGTATGCCGACCTGCCGTTCGCGGACTACTTCCGCATGGCACGGGTCCTGACGGAACTGGGCATCGAAAAGATACGCATCACCGGGGGCGAGCCGCTTCTTCGCAAAGGTGTTATCGACTTTGTGCGCGATCTGGCGCAGTTGCGGACTGTGCATGGTGAACCTCTCGATCTCGCCATCACCACTAACGGACACCTGCTCGCGGAGATGGCCCAGCCGCTGAAAGACGCCGGGTTGCGCCGCGTCACCGTTTCCATGGACGCCGTCGATCCCGAGAAATTCGCCCGTATCACCCGCGTGCCCAACGGATACGACAACGTGGTCGCGCGGCATTCGCGCCGCCCGCGAAGCCGGGCTGGGTCCGGTCAAAGTCAATTGCGTGCTCATGCGCGGATTCAACGAAGATCAGATCATCCCCTTCGGTAAATTCGCCCGCGACGAAGACGTCATCGTCCGGTTCATCGAATTCATGCCGCTCGAGGAAGATCGCAAGTGGACGCCCGAGACCGTAGTCACGCTTGATGACATTCTCGGGGAAATGGCGAATTTTCGCCCGCTGAGCGAGATCCCGCACGCCCATTCCGAAACCGCGCGGCGCTACCGCTTTGACGATGGAATCGGCGAAATCGGTATCATCGCTCCGGTCTCACACCCGTTCTGCGGACACTGCTCCCGCATCCGCATCACCAGCGACGGCAAAATCCGCACCTGCCTGTTTTCTGTGTGGGATCATGACCTGCACGAACTGATGCGGCGCGGCGCGAGCGACGAAGAGCTCGTCACTTTCATCCGAGGAGTGGTTGAGAGAAAAGAAGCCCGCCATCACATTGGAGAACCCGACTTCGTTCCCGCCTCGAGGACAATGGTGCACATCGGGGGGTAAGAGCGGACCTCGAACTACAGGCCTCGGCCCTCGGACTTCGCACCCTATAGCGCGCAACCGAAGTTGCCGGTTCCCTGTCTCAGTGCGACGCTTTCATTTTTGCCTTGATGGTTGCGACCAGCGGGGCGGGAAGCTTGGGGTAGCCTTCCTGCGCCGCAAACGTTTGTCCGTCAGAGAGGACCCAATTGAAGAAGTCTGCGGTGGAACGAGCGCGCGATGTGTCACTCTCTGATGTCCGCAGATAGGCCCAGGTAAAGCTTGCGATAGGAAACGAATTTTCTCCGGGCGCGCTGGTCAGCGAAGCGGTCAACTTTTCCCAGCGCGGCTCTTCCACCTGCTGGCAGGCGTCCGTGATACTGGCCTCGGTCGCTTTCACGAATTTTCCTGCAGGATTTAACACTTCGGCCTGAGCGAGGCCGCTCTTCACCGCGTAGGCAAGCTCGACGTATCCGATGGCTCCCGGACTATGCCTCACCTTGTCGGCCATGTCCGAACTGCGCTCGGCCGACTCTCCCACGGGCCACTTCGGCGAAGCCGTGGTGCCGATGCGAGCGCGGAAAGTGGCACTCGACTTGGAAAGAAACTCGGTGAAGATGTAATTCGATCCCTTGCCCGCCGGCCGGTACACCACTTGGATGGGGGAGTTCGGCAGCTTGACGTCGGGATTGAGACGCGCGATGGCTGCGGCATTCCAGTTCTTGATCTCTCCCAGAAAGATCTGCGCCAGCACCTCTCCCGAAAAGCGCAGGCTGGTCGGGACACCGGGCACGTTGTAAACCGGAACGATGCCGATGAGCGCTACCGGCACCTCGATCAGATTGCCTTCAGAGCGCTCGACGGAAGTAAGAGGTACCTCGCCCGCGCCGAAGTCGCCGCTGCCATGTGAGATGTCGGTGATGCCCTCTTTGGTTCCCGTCGGCAGGTATTTGAATTGGGTGGTTGAGCTGCGCTTGTTGAACTCCTGCGCCAAGCGGCTGTAGAGCGGAGCAGGCACGCTCGATCCGGAGCCGACGAGAACGATCGTCTCTTGCGCCCGGAGGTGGGCGGCGACTGCCGTTATCCCAAGAAGACAAATGATCCACGACAGAAAGCGGAGTTTGTGGTTCATCCCGTTCCCCCACGGCACTCAACGGCAACTGCCTGGTCCCGCAAAGGCTACCATCGCTTGAGGAGTCTTCTGTTGCTCGAAAGGGAACACTTGGTCGTTAGTCAAAGCTTTCTGGCCGAAGGGCGGTTTTCTGGGGAGGGGGCGGGAACTGTTAGCATCTTTGGCGATGACGCCGCGCCGGGAAATATCGGCTGTCTCGGGTATTCTGCACCAGCTCTGTCCACGATGCCGCGCGGGCAAGATGTTTCGCGGGTCGATCTTCAGAGGCTTCCCCAAGATGTATGAAGTCTGTCCCGAGTGTGGGCTGAAGTTTGAGCGCGAAGAAGGATATTTTCTGGGCGCGATGTACATCAGCTACCTGCTGGCGCTGATCACGATTCTGGGATTGGCGGCAGTGCTTTGGTATTTCTTCCGCTGGTCGATTCAGAGAACTGCCATCTGGGCGGTGGTGCTGTTCCTGCCGCTGGCTCCGACGATCACGCTGCTGTCGCGGGTGATGTGGATTTATCTGGACCAGGCGGTGGATCCGGAGCGGCGAGACTAGAAAAACAAAGGGCCGGCATGATCGCCAGCCCGAGGGAAACCTAATATCGTTGGCGGACTAGGCCGCCGATTCGTCGTTTTCGTCATCGCACACCGCGGGCACCATGGTTACCACATGCAACTGCGGATCGTGTCCGAAGGCACTGAAACCTGCGTATTGGCTTGAAGAAAGATATGCGGTCACGCCAATGTTGCAAGTGTAGTCATTGTCAAGACCGTGAATCATGCCAAAGCAGTATGTCCACGCACCATCCGTACCGGTTGGAGCAGGCCAGTTGGGAGGATTCGTCGCGTTGTCGGTGTCGATCACCGGCCGCGCTTTGGAACCTACCTGGAATGGCGCCTGCAGTGGCGTGGAGGCGGGCACTGTGGAACTCGTGCCGTGACCCATGACTGCTGTCAGCCGCAACAGGAAGGTAGGGGCAGGCGGAGCGAACGTGTCGGTGTTAAAGATGCGCACCAGCATGTAATCCGTTCCCGCCTTTAAGCTCGGGGCGCTACTCAAGGCGGTCCAGTTCGCTGGGTTCAGCGCGGCGAGTGCAACGAGATTGTCGGAGACTCCGGTCGGAAGACCTGTGCCGTTATATTGAAACCACGTGTCCGACAATCCCAACCCCGACTGACCGCCCAAGGCAGGCAGAAAGTTACCGTAAGCGGCATTGGCCAGAGAAAAACCCAAGTTGTAGAGGTAAACAGCCATAGAGGCATCTCCTTTTCTTGCGATGGAAAAACCTGGCCCCGAACGGGGAAGATGGGGGAACTCGAAAGTAATCCTCCCGAGGAAGCAAAGTCAAGCGGAAACCCCGGCCAATACGCTATGGCTTTACAGTGGGGGCCGAGTTCACTACTTCAAGCTGGTATCGGGGGTCGGCCCTAAGGTGGACCAGTTCTGGTTCATTCTTGATGTCGTCCAGGCTTTTTCCGGCTTTCACGGACGCGGCAAGCGCGGTCAACGCCTTGTCACGATTGCCGGAAAGCTCGTAAACCAGAGCGGAAAGATAGAGCAGAGCCTGGTCTTGTGAATGTGATTGCTCAACCGGCTTCAATTCCTGCAATGCCGCCCGGCTATCTCCGCTCTTCGCCAAATACATCGCCAGATCTGCGCGCAAATCCAACTGGTCCGCATGCTTTGCGATCTCTTCTTTTACCAGGCGAATCGCGGTCTGATAGGCACCCTTTGCCTTTGATTCACCGCCCGGACTCCAGCGATAGGCATCGCCCAGGTTTCCCCAGTTGTCGAAATTGTTCGCGTCCAACTGGACGGCCTTTTCGAACGCCGGAACTGCCTCCTGATAATGGCCTTGGTAAAAACGGATGTATCCAAGATTTGTATAGACGTCGGCCGCCGGTTTCACCTCCAAGGCGTGCTGTAAGGCCGCTGCGGCATCGTCGTCTTGTCCGAGTTGGTGATAGATCGCGCCCAGGTCTTCCAGGATGATGACACTATTCGGTTCCAGTTTCAGGCCTTCCTCAAAGGCGGACACTGCCTGTTTGTAATCAGCCGTCTGATAAGCGAGCCCTCCCAGATTCAAGTAAACGCGCCAGTCATTCGGGGCTAAAGATCTTGCGTGATCGAGCTCCTGTTTAGCATCCGCGAGTTTGTTGTTTGTCTTGTAGAAGCCTCCCAACCATATGTGTGGGGCTGGACTCTTCGGATCCAACTCTTCCGCTCTCTTGAATTCTTTTTCCGCTTCCGCAGCATCTCCGGATTGCATCTTGGCTAAACCTTGCGCGATGTGAGCCGAAGCTAAGTAACTGTCCAGGCTAATCGCCTTATCCGCGTTGCTCGCGGTCAACTTCTGCCACTGCGGATCCGCGTTGGCACGATTCTTAAGGAAGTAGGCTTCGGCTAGACTGGCGTAACTCGCCGCCGATTGCGGATCAAGCTGCACCGCGCGCTCGAGGAGTTTAATCGACTTATCGACGTTTCCTTCGCGGTCCCAATAGTCCAGATCCTGGCGGGCGCGCTGGTAGAGCGCGTAAGCGTTGTCGTCGACCGGAGCTTCAGCCCCTTGGCCCGCTGTCGGGCGCGGGTAGAAACTTTTCTTCCAAAACCAGCCACCGAGTGCAATCACGACCACAATCGCGGCCGCGCCCATCCACATCCGTTGTTTCCAGGCGGCTCTCGGAGCATACGCGGAGCGGGACGTCGTCGGTGGAAGCCAGCTGGCACTGCGCTGCCACGTTGCCGGTTCCACGCTCATCCCGGCGGCCTTACGCAGTTCGTATCCCACTTCGGCCATGGTCTGTATGCGCTTGTCGACATTCTTTTCCAACATGCGCTCAAGCAGACTCACCAACGCGGGCGGAAGGTCCGGCCGCAACTGGCTGAGGTCGCGCGGCGGACTGAAGTGCAGGTTGTGCAGCACGGCCATCGAGTTGGCGCCGGTGAAGGGCAACTTGCCGGTGATCATTTCGAACAGCACGCTGCCGAAGGAAAAGATGTCGGAGCGGGCGTCCACGCGCTCGCCGCGGGCCTGCTCGGGCGACATGTAGAAGACAGTGCCCGTTACCATGCCGGGCTGGGTGAGGGTGACTTCTTTCGTGCGTTCGAGATTCGATCCGTCGTCGGTCTCGGTCATGTCGGGATTGAACTTGGCCAGGCCGAAATCGAGAATCTTCACCAACCCGTCGTCGGTGATCATGATGTTGCCCGGCTTCATGTCACGGTGGATGACTCCGGCAGCGTGGGCCTTGGCGAGCGCGTCGGAAATCTGCACCGCGTACTGCAGAGCTTCTTCCAGGCTCAGGGCGCGGCTCTTGAGAAGCGCAGTCAAGGTTGTGCCGCGAACGTACTCCATGGCAATAAAGTCAGTATCGCCGTCGGCACTGATCTCATAAATGGTGATGATGTTGGGATGGCTGAGAGCGGAAGCCGCCATGGCCTCGCGGCGGAAGCGGCGGCGCGCGTTCTCGGTGCGCGGACGGTCTCCGGGCAACACTTTGATGGCCACGTCGCGATCGAGCGTGACGTCGTGGGCGCGATACACTACGCCCATACCCCCAGAGCCCAGGGCCGCGATTATTTCGTAATGCGAGATCCTTCGGCCGATCATCGCCTGCTTCTTTCGAGAATGACCCAGCGGGAATTTTACACGCTGCGAGTGGGGAAAGCTGTGGATTCGCAGGTTCGCCCCACCATCGATAAGTTTTCGAATGACCTCATCCCGCAAGGCGGCAGGTTTCCGCCGCCTGAGGGATCTGGCGTGGCGGAAGCGTCGCATCTGCACGCCGGATCCTTCGCCCTCGCGGGCTCAGGATGACGTCAAGAAAGAAAAGCACATCAGGGTTGCGGTTGATTGAACAGCTCCAGGTTCTCGGCTTTCCAGCGCATGGCGGCGTAGATGCGGGCGCGGCCGCTGGGATGGTCGAAAAAAATGAACTCTTCGAGCGGGCCGGGGCTCATCTTTCTATACTCGCCGAGGTGTATGGCGCCTTGCGCGAAGCCGTCGGGCTGGCGACTGGTGTTGAGTCCGTACATATCTGCTTCGTATTCCTGGGTGCGAATGAAAGTGTTCATGACCGGAGTGAGGACGAAGAAGAAAATCGAAACCAGCAGCACCACCAGGGGCAACACGGCAGTGTCACCGACACCGCGAATCTGCCACTTCTCTCCCCAACGCGCCAGCAACCAAGCGAGCGACCAGCGCAAGAACACAAAGCCCGCGACGATCACGATGAAGAAGAACATCATTCCCTTGTAAACGTGATTCAGGACGTAATGGCCCATCTCGTGTCCCATGACCGACTGAATCTCTTCCGGAGAGCCGCGCCGCAGCAGGTTGTCGTTGAGGGTGATGCGCATGGTGCTGGCAAAGCCGCTCACGTTGGCACTCATGCGGGTGGTTTGTTTCGAGGCGTCGATTTCGTAGACGTCTTTGGCCGGGATGCCATTGGCGCGAGCCATACTCAGAATCGGTTGAGTCACTTTGGGATCGTCAAGTTTGGTGACTTTATTGAAGATGGGAACCAGGTAAACGGGGGCGATCAGAACCACGACGATCATGAAGGCCAGCGTAACCACTGAACCCCATATCCACCAGGTACGCGGCACGCGGCGAACTACCCCGAACAGCAGAGTGGTGAGAATGATTCCCAAAACCAGATTCACCAGCAGGTTTTTGAACTCATCGTTCATCCAGGGACCGAAAGTTTGCGTGGCCAGCCCGTACTGGTGCTCGCGGAAATAGTCTTCGTAGACGCTCAAGGGAAAGAACAGAACCGTGGTGAGCAGCAGATATTCAATCCAGTAGATCGCCGTCTGGATGGGCTTGAAGCGGGTGATGCGCTCGGCGAAATTGCGCATGGCGGCGGACCAGCGCAGGTTCAGCAGCAATAGCGCGATCACGACACCGTAAAGGAAATCCCAGAGGATCATCCAGTAGCCGCCTTCGAAATAGGCGTCGGAACGGGTTTTGGCACTGGCAGGAATTTCCGCCAGATAAGCGTTGGTGGCCGCGTCAACATTGAAATTGGGCGAGGGCTCGGCCGCGGGAGGAACCGTGATCACCGACGGCATCGTGGAGTCGGCGAGGTTGCCCTTCGCGTCCTGGGCTACGGCTAGAGTAGAGACGAGTACCAAAAAGAAAAGAGACAAGCCAATCAATTTCATTTGGATTCCTTGAGGCAAGGCTCGGCTGGGAGTATATACGCCAAAACCTCCGGAAGAGTTCCAAAGGGGGCAAAAGCTTTTAATCGCACAGGGCCCGGAAAAAGCCCGGCGGAGAATGCTTGACCTTCCCCTTTGCGTTTATGAACTGCCTTGGGCCTTGGCCTCTGCGGGATAGCGCGCCAGAGCCAAGTCGACAATTTCCCCGATCAATTGGGTGTAGGACTTCCCCGAAGCTTTCGCGGCCATGGCAAATTCCTGCTTGCTTGAGAGCCAGGGATTGGGGTTGGCCTCGATCACGTAGACTTCGCCCTTCGGGGAGAGGCGCATGTCGATGCGTCCGTAGTCACGAAGCTTGACGGCCTGATAAGCCGCGAGCGCGGTATCGGAGAGACGCTTGGTGGTTTCTTCGTCCAGGTCTTCGACGACTGCGGATTTCGTGACTTTGAAAGCTTCCGTATCTTTTTCGAATTTCACGTCGCGGCTGGCGATCTTGGGAGTGCCTTTGGGCAACTTTGAAAGATCGAGTTCGACCAGCGGCAGCACCTGAGCACTCTCGTAGCTACCCAGAATGCCGGCGTAGATTTCGCGGCCTTCAATGTACTCTTCGATCAGGGCCGGAGAATCGAATTCGTCCTGAATGTATTGCACGCGCTCCATCAACTCTTTGACGCTTTCGACCACGGCGTCGGCGTTAATGCCGATAGAACCGTCTTCCGACAGTGGCTTCACAATCAGAGGAAAAGCGATGTCGTGAGCGTGATCGATATGTCCGCGGTACGAGGTCGCGAAGAAGGGAGTCTTGATGCCATGGAAGGCGAACATCTTCTTGGCGATGGATTTATCTTGCGCGAGAAAACTGGCGTGCGGCCCGGCGCCGGTGTAGCGAAGGCCCAGCAGATCGAGGTAAGCCGCGACGTGCATTTCTTTGGTGTCGTCGCCGGCGTAGGACTCGGTAAGGTTGAAGATGAGATCTGAGCCGCACTTGGCGAGCGCGTGCAGCGACTGCGTGCGTCCGTCGAGTACCTGGTAAAACGGCTCGTGGCCAAGCTTTTCGAGCGCTTCGAAGATCTCCTCGCGATCTTCTTTCTCCACGCGCTTCTTGCTGCGCGGCTTGCGCTTGCGCGGAGAAGGCTTCTCCTCCGGCGGCTCAGCAGCTGGAACGTCGTCTTCCCAAACGTCGTAAAGGATCGCGACTTTAAGTTTGTCACTCATGGTCTACTCCCATTATCGTCCCGTATGGTCCTAAAATCATCGTCATGGCTGAATGAATTTGCCCCGGGTCATGTAGTTCATGACCAAAGCGGAAGCATAAACGGTGATTTCCGTTAGGTGCTCGGACTCGCGGCGGGGGTCGGCGCGCAAGCCCAGCTCCCCAATTCTTTTTTCGATCACTTCCAGCAGTTTGCGAATCAGCGGACGCTGCACGCCGCTCCAGTAAGCGATTTTGTCGACGATGGCTTTGCGGTGCTTATGGACGAATTCTTGTGCAGAGCACACTCCGTTGCGGCGCTTGGAGACGTTGAAGATGTCCACCAGATCGGTGTCGAGTTTCAGATCTTCGATGGGAATTTCGTCGACGCCTGTTTGCCGGTAGAACTCGCCCACGGTCGCTTCCATCTCTTCGACGCTGATGTCGGGGCGGCCGCGACGGCGCACGGGATCGGTCTTGCCCAAGGTACGGGCAACGCGATCCATGTATTTGAGCTTGGCCATCGCTCCCCAGCCGCGGTAGCGTTTGCGCCACGGCGAGCGCGGCGTCAACCATACAGCGAAGGTTTCGGCAAAATCTTCATCGGGATGTTTCTGCGCGTACCATCCCGCAAGATGGCGGACATACTTTCGCGAGAACGGAACCGGACGATAATTATCGTGATAACGCCGGCGGAAGGAACCGAACAACTGTTTCCACTCGGGCGTGCGATAAAGTTTGTAGGCGTAGTTGAATGCGTGTCCTGCCTCGTGGCGCAAATACATCATGACCTCGCGCGGGTCTTCGAGGTCATTCATTTCTTTCTCGAGGGCCGAAAGTTCGGGATGAGCCAGATAAAACGGAATACCGATCACCGGTTCGCCTGAAGGACATCCCCACTCGTCCGTGAGATAGACCGCCGGATGAAACTTGGCGAGCCCCTTCTGCTCCATCTCGCGATATAACTGCTGCACCATGCGATCGAGGGACGAGCCCTCGATCTTCAACCCCAGATCGCGGATCGGCTTGTCGAGGATCTCCTGAAATCCAGGCCGTTCTTTTTCCATTTCGTGCACGAGACTCACATGAACTGTTTTCGAACCGGCGTGGCGACAAGGTGGGAGAGAAACGTCGCAGTCCACTGCCGCCTAGACCATAGCAGAATCACCAATGGCCGCGCATATCACCACAGATCACGAACCAAAGGTTAAGATGCTGAAGTATGGTAAGTCGAAGGTATGGGCGTGGGTAATCAGTGACAGGTCAATCGGTTACGAATCGTTGAAGAGGAATATAGATGATCAAGAACAATTGTGGTTCGAGGGGAAAGATGAGGCATTTACGCGCTGTCCTGCTGTTCCTGATGACGATCCCGGCTCTGGCTCTCGCGCAAGACACCCAGACTCGTCCCCTGGTGCTAACGGGAGCCATTCCCTTACCTGGCATCTCCGGACGCATCGACCACTTCGGAACCGACCAGCAGGGTCATCTTTTTCTTTCGGCGCTGGGGAGCAACTCGGAAGAGGTTCTCGACATTGGAGGGCAGAATCTCGTTCACAGCATTTCGGGGATTCCCACGCCGCAAGGGGTGGTTTTCTCGCCTGATACCAACAAGCTTTTTGTCGGCAGCACCAAGGGCAAACTCTATATCTACGACGGAAGTTCGTACGCGCTGCTCACCTCGATCGACTTTCACGGGGACGTGGACAATCTTCGCTACGACCCGGCGGTCAAGCGCGTCTACGTGGGTTACGGGGACGATGAGGCTGCCGCCATCGCTATGGTGGACGCCACCACCAACAAGCGCCTCGAGCAGGAGTTCAAGTTGGGAGCGCATCCGGAATCCTTCCAGTTGGAATCTTCCGGACCGAACATTTATGTCAACCTGCCCGACCTTAAGCAGATGGCCGCGGTGAACCGCAAAACGGGGGCGGTTACGCGTTGGAGTCTGACCGCCGAAGGCAACTTCCCGATGGCCCTCGATGAAGCCGATCATCGCGTCTTTGTGAATACGCGCGGACCAGCCAAGCTTCTGGTGGTCGACACCAACTCTGGGAAAACCGTCGCCAGCCTGCCCAGCGTTGAGGATTGCGACGATCTGTACTACGACTCCGCTCGCAAACGCATCTACGCCTCCGGCGGCGAAGGCTTCATCGCGGTCTTCGAGCAGAAAGACGTCGATCACTATGAACTGTTAACGAAAGTTCCCACCACTCTGGGGGCGCGCACATCGGCATACTTCGGCAAGCTGGGGAAGAAAGGCTTCGACCGCTTTTTCCTGGCCGTTCCGGCGCGCGCCGACCATGGCGCCGAGGTCTGGATTTACACCGTCCAGGATTGACGATCCACTCTTGTCCCAGCCCCTGATTTCCAACTTGACACCGGGCCGCCCTTAAATGCATATTCATTCATATAGATGCATAATTATCCAAGAACAGGGGTGGGGTGGCGGTAAAACTGAAAACTGCGGTGTTGGGCGCGACCGGCTATGCCGGCCTGGAATTGACGCGGCTGCTCGCCCATCATCCCAGGCTCGCGGCTCCAGTATTGTTTCGCCGCGGCAAAGACGCCACTGGCTCCCAGGATCTCGCCCAAACATTTCCTGCTCTCTCCGGCAATGGCGGATACCCGCTGCTGCCCTTTTCCTTCGACCGCGTCGATGAATCTGGCGTGAAGCTGCTGTACCTGGCTACGCCTCATGATGTTTCCCGTGGGCTGGTTCCCGAAGCGATTTCGCGAGGGTTGCGCGTTATCGACTTGAGCGGGGCGTGGCGCTTAAAGCAAGGGCAGAACCGGGCAGTCTATGGCTTTGACGAGACGGATTCGGCGAGCACCGCACTGGCCGACAAGGCCGTTTACGGCTTGCCCGAACTCAATCGCGAGCAACTGGCGGATGCGCCATTGGTCGCGAACCCGGGTTGCTACGCCACCTCGGTGATTCTGGCCTTGGCTCCGCTGGTACGGGCGGGCGTGGTCGATCGCGAGCATGGGATTATTTCCGATTCAAAATCCGGGGTTTCAGGCGCGGGCAAAGAGCCCACCTCGCGCACCCACTTCATCTCCGTTGCCGACAATCTTTCTGCCTATTCGGTATTTGGACACCGCCACACCGGGGAAATCCTGGAGACACTGGACCTGAAAACGCAGGAACTGATTTTCACACCGCACCTGCTGCCGATTCCCCGCGGTATTCTTTCTACGATTTATGTGCGTTTGTCACGCACGATGACTCCAACGGAAATAGAGGCGTGCTTCCGCGAGTTTTATGCGGGTTCTCCCTGGGTGAGGGTCTTCCCTTCTCCGCAACTGCCGCAGATCCAGTTCTCGCTGCATACAAACTATTGCGACATCGGCTTTTGCCTGGCCGATGATCGGCGGCGATTGGTGCTGGTTTCCTGCGTTGATAACCTGCTCAAAGGCGCGGCAGGGCAAGCGGTGCAGAACATGAATCTCATGTACGGATGGCAGGAAGAGGAAGGGCTGAATTGAAAGTTGTCATCAAAATCGGCGGAGCGGCGCTCGAAGACAAGACTCGTGCTGCAGCAGTGCGCGCGCGCTGTCGTGGAACTGGCGCACGACGGTCATCAGGTAGCCGTTGTGCATGGCGGCGGAAGCGCGCTGACTCGCACCTTGAAGATGCTGGGGAAAGAGAGCGAGTTCATCAATGGATTGCGCGTGACCGATGCCGAAACTCGCGATGTCGCGCTCATGGTGCTCGCAGGTATGGTGAATAAGCGCCTGGTGGCGGCGATCGGCGCGGCGGGAATTCCGGCCGTCGGGTTCTGCGGTGGCGACGGCTTGGCCTTCCGTGCACGGAAGAAGGCTGCTAACGGACACGATCTCGGCTTCGTCGGCGAAATCGTTTCGGTCGAATCGCGCTGGCTCGAAGCGATCTGGCAACAAGGCGGCATTCCGGTGATCTCCAGCCTGGCGCTTGGCAATGATGGCGAGTATTACAACGTGAATGCCGATCAGATGGCGTCGGCTTGTGCGGTCGCCTGCCGGGCGAATTTGCTGATCTTCCTCACCGATGTGCCCGGCGTGAAAGACGCCGACGGCCTGGTGATCCGCTGGCTCAATCTGAAACAGGTTTCCACGCTCATTCAAAGTGCGGTGATCGCCGGCGGCATGCTTCCCAAGCTCGAGGCCTGCAGCCACGCCTTAAGCCACGGTGTCGGACGGGTTCGCATTCTCCCGGCTGCTCAGGGACATATGCTCTCCGATTTTTATTCTGCCAAGCTCGATTGCGGGACGGAGGTGTTGGTCGCATGAGTTTATCGACAGTGCAGCGCGCGGAAGCGGAACTGCTTCTGCCTACCTATGATCGTCATCCCGTGATGTTCACTCGCGGACGCGGTGTTCACCTCTGGGATTCCAAGGGTAAGAAATATCTCGATCTGCTCAGCGGAATCGGCGTGAATGCACTGGGACACGCGCATCCCGCTATCCAGGCTGTCCTCGCGAAGCAGGCTAAGCGCTTGATTCACACTTCGAATCTGTTCTTCCACGAGTTCCAGGCAGAGCTGGCAAAAGAGCTCACGAAGATATCGGGCCTCGATCGTGCCTTCTTCTGCAATAGCGGCACGGAAGCATGGGAAGGAGCACTAAAGCTAGCCCGGGCCTACGCGCATGCGCACAATGGTAACGGGAACAATTCGAAGTGGCGCATTCTGGCGTTAGAAAATTCGTTTCACGGACGCACCTTCGGATCGCTGGCTACTACGGGTCAAGCGAAGTATCGCGAGCCCTTCGCGCCTATGTTGCCCGGTGTAAGCTTCGTTGGCTTAAACGATCTCGACGACTTGAAGTGGAAATTCGATTCCAGCGTGTGCGCGATCTGCCTGGAGACGGTGCAGGGCGAAGGGGGAATTCGTCCCGTCAGCCCAGAGTTTCTGAGGATGGCGCGCGAGTTGACAAAGAAGAACGATGCGCTGCTGCTGGTGGATGAGATTCAGAGCGGCCTGGGACGCACGGGACGTTACTTCGCTTATCAACATTACGACGTAATGCCGGATGTGGTGACGGTCGCGAAACCGCTGGCGGCGGGATTGCCTCTGGGCGCGCTGTTGACCACCGATAGAGTTGCCGCTTCGATCCATCCCGGCCTCCACGGCACCACCTTTGGCGGAGGCCCGCTCGCGTGCGCGGTAGCCATCGAGTTCCTCAAGCAGCTCAAAGTGCGGCTGCCGCAAGTGCAGAAAGTCGGAGCCTATTTTCAGGAGCAACTGGTCGAATTGAAGAAGGCCCATCCGGCGATTGTTGAGGTGCGAGGTCTGGGGCTAATGCTGGCTGTGGAACTGGATTCGGCAGATCTGGCGAAAGCGATCGTGAAGCGCTTGATGGACGAGGGCATCATCATCAATCGCACGCACGACACCGTGCTTCGCTTCCTGCCGCCGTACATCCTCGAGAAAAAACACGTAGACCAGGCCATTCACGCATTGGACGAAGCGTTTACCGCGCTGGCTCCAAAGTTTGTGCAAGCTAACAAGCAAGAGACCAAGGAAAAGAATTTTGAAACCGCCGAGGTGGCTTTTGCGCACGCGTAACGCGCTGCTGCCTGACGCGGAACCTATCTACGAACTGATTCGTTCTTATTGCGAACAGGGCGTGCTTTTGCCGCGCAGCCTGCCCGAGATCTGCGAAAACGTGCGCGATTTCATCGTCGTCGAGGAGCGCGGCGAAATCATTGGCTGCGGAGCCCTGCATCTTTACGGCCCGCATCTGGCGGAGATCCGCTCCATCGCAGTGCTTCCCTCATGGCAAGGACGAGGTGCAGGACGGGTGCTGATTGAGGCTCTGCTCGAGCAATCCGAGAGACACCAGGTTACCGGAGTATGTCTTTTTACGCGTATTCCCGAGTTCTTCTCGCACATGGGCTTTTCCGTCAGCGCGCGAGAAGCCATTCCCGACAAACTGTACAAGGACTGCTGTAGTTGTCCCAAGCTGCTGTGTTGCGATGAAGTCGCCATGGTGCGCGGGAGCCTGCCGGAACTTCCGCCGGAACCGCGCTCTTTCTCGATGCTAGTAAAGTTAGAAGCATGAAATCCTCGTTCGGAACTGACGACAAAATTTTCCTTCCTGGTGGATTTGCTTTTTCCGCGGTGCGCGCCGGCATCAAGATCAGCGGGCGCCCCGACCTGGCGACGGTGCAAGCATGCCCGGGAACAACTGCGGCCGCAGCATTCACCAGGAATCGCGTGATTGCCGCGCCGTTGCAGGTGGCGAAGGTCTCGCTGAAGGCCGCCAAGGGACACGTGCGCGCGGTCATCGTGAACTCCGGCAACGCCAATTGCGCCACCGGAGACGCGGGTATCAAAGGGTGCCAGCGCGTCTGCAAAGAAGCTGCACGGCTCGCAGGAGCCAGGACAGAAGAAGTTTTTCCCGCCTCCACGGGAATCATTGGCGTGCCCTTCCCTACCGACAAAATTCTTGCCAGGTTGCCGGAACTGGTCGCTCAGGCCAGCACCACTGAGCTTGGTGTCCGGCAGTTCGCGGAAGCGATTCTCACCACCGACACTCGATCCAAGCTGGCTTCCGTCAGCATTCCCATGCGCAAGGGCAAGATCACACTGCTCGGCATCGCCAAGGGATCAGGGATGATTCACCCGCAATTGGCGACGATGTTGGTTTATTTGTTTACCGACCTCATGGCGACGCCGCGGCAACTAAAGAAGCTGTTGAACCACGCGGTAGCCGACACTCTTAACTGCATGTCGGTCGACGGCGACACCTCTACGAACGACACGGTCCTTCTATTGGCCAGCGGCCAGAGTGGGGTCCGCCTCAAAAACTCGGGGGTGGCCAAGTCTTTCACGAATGCGCTGAAGGAAGTCTGCGAGTCGCTGGCTGAGCAGGTCGTCAGCGACGGCGAAGGGGTAAAGCACGTGATTCGTCTTTTTGTGGAGCAGGCGAAGAACCGCAAAGAGGCACTGCAGGTCGCGCGTGCGATCGCTCACTCCGCGCTGGTAAAGACCGCATGGGCGGGCGCCGATCCCAACTGGGGACGTATTCTCGCGGCTGCAGGTTATTCCGGCGCGGCGATTGACGCCAAACGCATCAACATCTTCATCGGAGACCAGCAGGTATGCAAGGCGGGCCAGGCGTTTGCTTTCGACGAAACTGCCGCTCACAACTATCTATCGCAACCGGGTTGCGATGTGCGCGTGCAATTGGGACGCGGGCGTGCGCAGGTGCGCTTCTACACGACCGATCTAACCGCCGAGTACGTGCACATCAACGCCGACTACTCGACGTAAGGAATCGCCAGATTCGCTTGCAGAGTGGGTCGGTCGAGTTCCTTTTCCCACCGGGCAACCACAAGCGTAGCCACTCCGTTGCCAATCATGTTGATCAGCGCCCGGAACATGCTCATGAAGCGATCGATACCGAGGATCAATGCCATTCCCGCTACAGGTATCGTGGGGATGACCATCAAGGTTCCCACCAAGGCGATGAACGAAGCTCCTTGCACACCGCTGGCGCCTTTCGAGGTCAAAACGGCGACGCCGAGAATGGTGAATTGCTGCAGAAGAGTGAGCGGAGTGTTGGTCGCCTGCGCCACGAATAGCGCGGCCAGGGTCATGTAGAGGCTGCTGCCGTCGGTGTTGAAGGTGTAGCCCGTGGGAACCACCAGACCAACCAGCGGTTTCGAACAGCCCAGCATTTCCAACTTCTCCATCAACGTAGGAATCGCGGTTTCCGATGAACTCGTGGCCAGCACCAGCAGAATTTCTTCCTTGATGTAGAGCAGGAACTTCAGGATGCTGAATCCCGCCGCCCACGCGATCGTCCCCAGCACAATCAGCACAAAGAAAGTCGACGCGATGTAGAACGTGCCAATCAGCTTGGCCAGCGGTCCCAGCGAAGCAATCCCGTACTTGCCTACCGTAAAGGCCATTGCGCCAAACGCCCCGATAGGAGCGAACTTCATCACGATGTTGACCACGCCGAACACCACCCGGGTAAAGGCGTCCAGCATATCGAGCAGCGGCTTGCAGCGCGGCCCCGCGGCGGAGAGTGCAAATCCAAACAGAACCGCGACCAGCACCACCTGAAGAATGTCGCCTTTCGCGAAGGCATCGACGAATGTGGTCGGAATAATGTGCAGCAGGAAATCAGTCACGGTCTGTGCCTTGGCCTGTCCCGCATAATCGGAGACCGCCTTGGCGTCGAGGCTTGAAGGGTTGACGTTGAATCCGTCGCCCGGACGCACCACGTTGCCCACCACGAGTCCAATCAGCAAGGCCAGAGTGGAAACCACCTCGAAATAGAGCAGGGCTTTGCCGCCAACGCGGCCGACCTTTTTCATGTCCTGCATGCCGGCGATGCCCGAGACCACGGTGCAGAAGATGATCAGGGTAATGATCATCGTGATCAGGCGAATAAAAGCATCGCCAAAGGGCTTCATGGCAATGCCGGTCTCAGGCCAGAAGTAGCCGAGCACCACGGCAACTGCCATCGCCAACAAAACCTGCACCCACAAAGTCCTGTAAAAAGGCAGTTGCTTTGAATCGCGGGGCGCCGCGCTGGTCACTGGAGCGGCGTCGAAGATAGCCATGCGTCTCCTCTTCAGAAAGCGATTCTGATTAATGGCTCTCAGCTGGCGCGACATCCAGCGTGCGCGTCAGCCACGGAATAATGACCTGTTTGAAAATCACCGGATCGGGATAAACGTGAACTTGCCGGCCAAGATGTCCGCCCTGCGGGTTAATCCACGCGGTTTTCGGCGTGTCTCCCTTACTCAATAAAAGAAAAATATCGGAGATGGGAACCTGCGTATCGAGTGCGCCGCCAATGACAAGCATCGGAGCCATCGGTTTGCCGAGGAGTCCTTGCTTGACCAGCGACATCTGCGGAAAGAACTTCGCCATCTCGTCGATAGTGTTCGACTCCCTCGAGAATCGACATCAGCGCGGGAACCTGATCAAACAGGTATTCCTTATTGCCAAGCAGCGAGTTGCGCAGAAAGTCTTCCGTGAAGAACGTATCGACTGGCGGCGACTGCGCGCTGGTACCGCGCAAACGATCGTGCTCCACGATGGCGAGTTTGGTCGCCCAATAAGCGCCCCAACTCACGCCGTGAACCGCGAGTCGGGTCTTGTCGATCTCCGGACGGCTCTGCGCGTAATCGATGACCTTCGACAACATTCGGTCGGCATGGACACTGACTTTGATGGGTGCCTGCCCCGTCCCGGGGCCGTCGACCGCCAGGAAATCCGACGCCATAGGGCAGAATCGCCGCGAAACTTTCCGAGAGATCTTCCTTGCGGCTATCGAGTCCATTGACCGCAATCACGAGTGGAACGGGTCCCTTGGCATTTTTGGGAAGACGCAGGTAGCCGACAATTTCAGATCCTTCGAACGGAATGTGCACCACCTCGAGCGGAGGATCGAGGAATTTCGTGTGCGCTTGAAACGCTTCCAGAGCTTTCGCGTAAGCCTGCTTCTTACCGGGAGAAGATGGGCACCGGCCAGCGTCCGAAAGAGTAAACTCGCCAGGCGCGAATGTAGTCCGCGTTAGCTTTCGCCGGATCAGACTTCTCCAGCGACTTGGCCTCGGCCATGTAGCGATCGCCTACGGAGATGAAATGCGGCGGCCCATTCGTCTTTGTCGGTGGTCTTGATCTTTTCAAACGCTTCGCGCACGTCGCCGGGATCGAGCCCAATCAGCGGGTACATGCCGTTCTCGGCGCGATGAATGGCTTCCGTCTTGATCTCATCGAGAGTGCGTTCGCGCCGTTCCTGGGCCGAGGCCGTTCCGAAGGGTGCGAAGCGAATATGAGGGCGAGCGGGATCATGCAAACGTATCGTATTGGCGGCTCATTTTCTGAGTCCTTGTTCCCCAGCAACCTATGGAGAGGGAAAATAAATGGTCTGACAGCTCTACCATCGCCGAGGGCACAAGTCAAGAACTGATGCGCCTTTCCGAATTCCAGGCGGAGGGACGAGGGGATCTATTGATGTAATCTAATTATAGTATTTTCAATATCTTGACCCAACTCCACTAAATGAAGATATTGACCTGGACCGCCCAAAGGTGGTATAGCGGTATGACCAATTAATTGGAGTTTGGATTGTTTACATCGGTGAAGGCAGCTCAAGCGTGCGAGCAGATTGTTCAGCAAATTGAGCAAACTATCTGTGCTGGGGCGCTGACTGTAGGCCAGCGATTGCCGTCTGAACGAGCCTTGGCGAAACAGTTCGGAGTCAGCCGCATGACGCTTCGCCGGGCGATGCAGTTGCTGGAAGGCAGGGGTCTGGTGGAAACGCGGTCCGGAAGCGGGACCTTTGTAAGCCATCCAGCAGGAAACGTTATTCCGGTGATGGTCGGAGATATCCGCAAACGTGAGGAACCTTTAATGGGTCACGGAAGGTAAACAGATGGCTAATCTCGGATTTATCGGTTTGGGTGTGATGGGCGGCAACATGGTGAGCCGCCTGATTGACAAGGGACACACCGTGACCGGCTTCAACCGCACAAAAAAGAAAGCCCAGTGGCTGATCGACAAGGGCATGAAGTGGGCGAATTCTCCACGCGAAGTAGCCGCAGCGGCGGACATTACCTTTGCCATGGTCACGAATGCTGCGGCATTGGAAGCGGTCGCCGAAGGGCCTGACGGTCTGCTCGCGGCCATGGGCTCCGGCAAATTGTTTGTCGACATGAGCACGGTGAGTCCCGCCGTCAGTCGCGCACTCGCCGCCAAGGTGCGAGCGAAAGACGCCGACATGGTTGACGCTCCCGTATCCGGCAGCGTGATCACCCTGCAAGAAGGCAAGTTGTCAGTCATGGTCGGCGGGACGGCGTGACACGTTCGATCGGCTCAGGCCCTTATTACTCGACATCGGCCCCAAGGTTACTTACGTCGGCGACAACGGGCTCGCGTTGTCGATGAAGATCGCCACCAATCTCAGCCTTGCGGTGCAGATGCTGGCGTTCTCCGAAGGCGTGTTGCTGGCGGAGAAAAGCGGTATCGCGCAGCGAAACCGCGGTCGACGTCCTCACCCACAGCGCCGTGGCTTCCCCCATGATTCAGTATCGCGGACCCTTCGTCCTGCAACAGCCCGAAGAAGCGTGGTTCGACGTCAACATGATGCAGAAAGACATGCTGCTGGCGCTCGAGATGGGACGCCAGCTCAACGTTCCCCTGCCCAGCACCGCGATCAGCAACGAGTTTCTGACTGCCGCCCGCGGCATGGGTTGGGAAAAACTCGATTTCGCGGTGGTGTTCGATGTGCTCGCCAGCATGTCGGGAGTCAAGCAATGACGACGGCAACGGAAAGTTCCACGATGACCGCTGTCTCTGCCGAGAAGTGGATTCGGATGTACCGGCAGATGATCCGCATCCGCTTGTTTGAAGAGCAGGTCAACGACCTCTATACGCGCGCGCTGATGCCGGGACTGGCGCACCTTTACATCGGTGAAGAAGCGGTGGCAGTGGGCATTTGCGAGGCTCTGCGTCCCACTGATTACATCACCAGCACGCACCGTGGTCACGGACATTGCCTGGCAAAGGGAGCTTCTCCCGACCGCATGTTTGCCGAGCTGCTAGGCAAGAAAGCGGGCTACTGCAAAGGCAAAGGCGGATCGATGCACATTGCCGATCCGGCCACGGGAAATCTTGGAGCCAATGCCATCGTGGGCGGAAGCATGGGTATCGCGACCGGCGCGGCATTCTCGGCCAAAACCCTCAGAACCGGGGGCGTCGCAGTCTGCTTCTTCGGCGAAGGCGCGCTGGGACAGGGTGTCCTCTACGAAGAAATGAATCTCGCGCAACTCTGGAAGCTGCCCGTGATCTACGTCTGCGAGAACAACCTGTACAACGAGTACACGCACTACTCGGAAACGACGGCGGGAGACATTCTCACCCGCGGCACCGCGTTTGGAGTTCACTCCGAAAGCGTTGACGGACAGGACGTGCGCGCTGTGAATGCCGCAACGACTCGACTCGTCGAGCGCGCACGGCGTGGCGAAGGTCCGGCGTTCCTGGTGTGCAACACCTACCGTTATCACGGCCATCACGTCGGCGACATCAACCGCGAGTACTACCGCTCGAAGCAGGAAGAGCAGGAGTGGAAGACGGGGCGCGATCCCATCAAGCTGCTGACCTTGTGGCTGGTCGAGCAAAAGCTGGTTGAGCCGGACGTTTTTGTGCGCATTCACGACGAAGCGAAAGCCGAGATGGAGAAAGCGGTGAAGTTCGCAGTGGACGCGCCGTATCCGAACCCAGAGGAAGTAGACCAGGATGTCTATGCCTGAAACCACCCGCGAACTGACGTTCGCACAAGCCGTGAACGAAGCTCTATCGGAAGAGATGACGCGCGACTCCCGTGTCTGCATCTTCGGCGAAGATGTGGCCGAGGCCGGCACTCCTTTCAAAGTTCTGTCAGGGCTGGTGGAACAGTTTGGTAAAGAACGCGTGCTCGATACCCCGATCTCGGAAGCAGGATTCACGGGCCTCGCAGTGGGCGCCGCGATGACTGGATTGCGTCCCGTGGTTGACATCATGTTTGGCGACTTCATCACGCTCACCATGGACCAGATGGTGAACCAGGCCGCCAAAATTCACTACATGTCTGGCGGAACCTGGAAGGTTCCCATGGTGATGCGCACGACCTTGGGCGCGACACGCCGCTCCGCCGCGCAGCACTCGCAGTCACTGCACGCCTGGTTCAGTCATGTTCCCGGCCTGAAGGTGATCCTGCCATCGACCCCGTACGATGCCAAGGGCTTGCTGAAAACCGCGATTCGGGATGAGAATCCCTGTGTCTTCTTTGAAGACAAGATGATGTACAAACTGAAAGGTCCGGTGCCCGAGGGAGACTACACGATTCCGCTTGGCGTGGCGGATGTGAAACACGTGGGAACGGATATCACGCTCGTGGGCACCAGCAGCATGGTGCAGGTAGCGCTGGGCGCGGCCGCCTTGCTGGAAGAAATCGGAATCAGCGCAGAAGTAATCGATCCGCGCACCACCTGGCCGCTCGATGAGAAGACGCTGATCGAGTCGGCCAAGAAGACTTCGCGCGCCATCGTGATCGACGAGGGCTACGGACGCTACGGCGTCACGGCGGAAATCGCCTCGGTGATCGCGGAAGGCGCGTTCTACCATCTGGACGCTCCAGTGAAGCGCATGGGCGCGATGCACGTACCGATCCCGTTCTCGCCGCCGCTGGAAGATGTCACGGTTCCCACGGAGCAATCCGTATTCGACGCAGCCCGGGCGCTCTGCAAGCGAGCGTGAGGCAAGATTGGAGACACATCATGGCACTCCCCACTAGCGGCACGATGGCGGTGGATTGGGAAAATCGGATTGACTTCGACCGCCTGCGCAAGGAACGGCTGGCGCGCGCCAAAGCGCTGCTGGAGAAGTCCGAAATGGGCTCCCTGCTCTGCTTCGACATGAACAACGTGCGCTACCTGACGGCCACGCACATCGGTTCGTGGGCGCAGGACAAAGCCAACCGCTTCACCCTTCTTCCGCAGAATGATGAGCCGATCCTGTGGGACTTCGGCTCTGCGGCGCGACATCATCAATTGCATTGTCCGTGGCTCGGTGAGCGCTCGCGTCCCGGCATTTCCATGCTGCGCGGCGCGATGTCGCCGGAGATGGGTCGCGCCGAAGATGTCGCCAAGAAAATCAAGCTTGAACTCGAAATGCGCGGCCTGCACAAAGAGCCTGTCGGCATCGACATTATTGAGCCGCCGGTTCTGTTCGCGCTGCAGAAGGAAGGCATCACCGTGGTCGACGGACAGCAGCTTATGTCGGACGCCCGCGTGATCAAGACGCAGGACGAAATCTCTTTGCTCAATATGTCGGCGATGATGGTCGACGCCGCCTATGACGAGCTGTATCGCGCAATGAAACCCGGCCTTCGCGAAAACGAAGCGGTGGGCCTGGTAAGCAAGGTTCTGTACGATCTCGGCTCGGAATATGTGGAAGCGGTGAATGCGATTTCCGGCGAGCGCTGCAACCCTCATCCGCACGTTTTCTCGGATCGTGTATTGCGCCCGGGTGATCCCGTTTACTACGACATTCTGCATTCCTACATGGGATATCGCACCTGCTATTACCGCTGCTTCACCATCGGATACGCCTCGCACGCGATGGTCGACGCCTATAAGCGCTGCCGCGATTATCTCGATGCAGCCATCGACTTAGTTCGTCCCGGACGCACCACCGCCGAGATCGCTTCGGTATGGCCGAAGGCGACAGACTTTGGCTTCCCCAACGAGGAAGCCGCGTTCGCGTTGCAATACGGGCACGGCATCGGCCTCGCCATCTGGGAAAAGCCGGTCATCAGCCGACTGGTGTCGTTCGATCACCCGCATGAAATCAAACCTGGCATGGTGTTCGCGCTCGAAACTTTTTGGCCTTCGACCGATGGCTGGAGTGCGGCGCGAATCGAAGAAGAAATTGTCGTTACTGAAACCGGACACGAAGTGATTACGCGATTCCCTGCCGAAGAATTGCTGGTCGCAGGCGCGCACTATTACACCGTGAACGGACCACTGCCGACGACACGTGAATCGGAAGCCGAACCCAGCCGGAGGGTACGCGAGATGGTTGCGGCGAGTTCGAAAACCGAGCGCGTGGAAGTAGGCGACTGACCCATCGACGTCATCCTGAGCCCGGAAGGGCGAAGGATCTGGCGGGGTCAGAACGGTCCACGCCGGATCCCCCCCTTCGCTTGGCTCAGGGTCGGGATGACGTCATTCATCTAAAAGTTCGGATCCCTTAAGACCGAAAAGAACAATCATGGCAATCAGCGTAGTCATGCCCGCTCTCGAGATGGCGCAGGAAACCGGCAAGCTGGTGTCCTGGCGAAAGAAGGAAGGCGAGCGTGTCACCAAAGGTGACATCCTTCTGGAGATTGAAACCGACAAGGCGGTTATGGAGATCGAAGCTCCGGGAGACGGCATTCTTGCGGGTATTAAAGTCCAAGAAGGCGCCGTAGTCCCGGTCGGTCAGACCATCGCGTGGTTGGTGGCTCCGGGTGAAGTTCCTCCGGTTGAGAGCGCGCCATCTATTTCTGGCCGGAAAACCACCACTGAAACGGTTCGATCAGCTGCTGTCGCGGATGTGCCTGCGAAGTCCACAGGCGGAGGCGCGCGAATTTCCCCCAAGGCACGCCGCCTGGCGCAGGAAAAAGGTGTCGACCTGTCAAGCCTTCGCGGCTCTGGTCCCGACGGCGAAATACTCGCGGAAGACGTCTTAGCGGCAGCAGGAGCGCAACCTGCGGCGGGCGCTATCGAGATTCCGGGTCCGATTGGCCGTCTGATGGCCGAGCGCACGGCGCAGAGTTGGACGACTGTCCCTCACTTCTTCGTTACGAGAGACGCAGACGCAACCTTCCTCACAGAAGCGCGAGAGAAACTCGGCCCAGGCGTCGAGCACACCAGCAAAGTAAAGCTCACGCACACGGATCTGATCGTCGCCCTCGTGGCCCGCGTTCTCGCGAAGCACCCTCGAGTGAACGGAAGTTGGGCGGGCAACGGCATTCGCCTCAATCCCGACGTCAATGTCGCGATTGCGATGGCGGTCGACGATGGCGTAGTCGCCGCGGTTATCCCCAACACTGCGACGATCGGACTCGAAGAGATTGCCGTTCAGCGAAAAGAACTGACTGAGCGCGCCCGCTCAGGCAAGTTGCGTCCTGCCGATATCTCCAATGGGACGTTCACGATCAGCAATCTGGGCATGTATCAAGTGGACGCGTTCAGCGCGATCATCACCCCACCCCAAGCCGCGATATTGGCGGTAGGCCGCATTGCCGATCGCGTGGTTGCGGTGGATGGGAAGCCGGCAGTCCGGCCGATGGTCTCGATGACGCTCTCCTCAGATCATCGCGTGATCGATGGCGCGAGAGCGGCACTGTTCATGAATGATTTGGTCGAAGCTATGCGCGAACCAGAGAAGTGGCTGCGCTAAGAACCTACGGATCGTAAACCGCGTTGCCGAAGCCAGCCCGGCGCGCGCCGTCTTGCATTTCTTCTAAACCTCTTTTCATCGCGTCCAACTGTTTCTGCATTTGTTCCGCGTCCTGTTGCTTGTGCATCTGGCGCTGGTTGTATTGCACGCCATTGCGAAACGCGTTGGCCTCGATGAAATGGATCGACCCCTTCATCTGATCGACATTCTTTTGCAGCGCGGCGATCGCGGTCTTCTGTTGCAAAATCGCCGACTTCCATTGTGCCGCAGAGTGCCGGTTGTTTGTCGCGGGCGGGACATAATCGTCACCGCGGATGGGATCATCTGACTCGTCGGAATGCTCAGGAATGTCTTCGTTGGTAATGACTTTTTTGGAGGTGCTGGGGGTGGTAGTGATCTTGGCTTTGTCCCGCTGTTCTCTTGCAACATCGCCCAGCGACTGGGCGACACTTTCCGCGACCAAGAGGCCGGCGATCAGGATCGCAACTTTCCAGACGGTCATGAAGACACTCCCGCGAACATGCTGGGAGGGCTACCATCTCAAAGCCTATCCTGAACGGGTGAGAAAGAAGAGATTACGGGCGGGCAAGGCCTGATGCCCACACCAGGCTATGGACTTAAGCGGGGATGGTGAAGCCGTCCAGCCGCCGCTTACCTCTAGGGCGAGCGGGAGTGGCTGCGCCCACGGCAGTGCCGTCCATGACCCGCTTGAAAGCTGCCTGAAAACGCTCCATCTCAGGTTGCGTTCCCACGGTTACGCGCACCCAGGTCGGCATCACCGGCCAAACGCGCCCAACGAAAACGTTCTGTTTCTCCATTGCATCAATCGCTTGCTTGCCCGGACGCTTGGTGTCGAGCATAAAGAAATTCGTCTCGGAAGGAATATAGGTATAGCCCTGACGGTTAAGCCAATCGAAGGTCGCCTGACGAATCGTCGTATTGATGCGCCGCCGCTCGGGAACCAGTTGCGCATCTTTCAGGCTTGCACTGGCGGCCACGACGCCGGTCACCGGCATGGCATTCCATCCGCCATAGTTCTGAATCTTGTCGAGCAAATCGGGACGTCCGATGGCAAATCCGCAACGCAGGCCGGCCATCCCATAAATCTTCGAAAAAGTGCGCAGAACAATCACGTCTTTGCTCGCCTGCACCAGATCAATTGCGGAGGATGCGCCGGCGAAGTGGATGTACGCCTCATCAACCATCACGATCGATCCCGCAGGTTTATTTTGCAGTAGGTATTCAATGTCACTGTGGCTAGTGAGCGTGCCGGTTGGATTATTGGGGGTGCAGATATAAAACAGCCCAGCATCGGGAGCGGCAGAGATCATCGCCTTCACGTCGTGCGCATGACTTGCCGTTAGCGGTACGTTCACCACCTTGGCGCCGGATTGATTTGCGGCAAACATGCCAGCCTCATATCCGGGATCAGCAGCGACATAACTTCTGGTACGAGACGTAAAAGCCATCACCGCGTGATGCAGCGGTTCGCTGGAGCCCGGATAGACCAGTACGTTCTCCGCTTTCAGGCCTTCCATTTCGGCAAACATCGCGCCCAGTTCCTCGGTCAGGTGGAAGGAATAGCGTCCGGCGTTGGGAGTAATCGCGGCGATCGCTTCACGCGCGGCAGCGGACGGGCCGAGAGGATTCTCGTTCGAATCAATCGCTACCGCATCGTTGGGAACGATGGTGCGACCCGCATGGGCCAGCATGGGTTCGGTCACAATGCGAAATGCCGCTGCCGCCGAAGCCGCGGCAGAAAGGTGCAGAAATGAACGGCGCGAGAAAGGCAGGAATGGCTTTTCAGAACTCATAGAATCCCCCTGCTCGGCGAGGCGAGCCAGACTTGTCGCGAGTCTGACCATCCTACTGCGCTTTCGAGCTATTCGCTAGTAGAGCTGAGGAGGACTACTTCTTAGCCAGCAAGCTTGTATGGCTGGCGACGCACAGCCATTTGCCGCTGTCGTGTACCCAGGTATCGGTGAAGCGTCCTACGTGATCGTAGGGCCTGCCGTTGTACTCGCCCTTGGTGTGGTAAACGCCGGTGACGATCGCTGTGTCGCGGTAAAAGCTAACCTTCAGATCCTGGATGTTCACAAACGCGGGCTTGAATTGCGGGTCGCGGATGTCGGCCAGAAACTGCTCTCGATCGCTGACTTCGCCATCGTACTCAGTGTTCACGAAGCGGTCGGCGATCAAAGCCTGCAACGCACGGGAATCCCGGTTTACCTGGGCTTCGTTCCACATATGTTCCAGGGTAACCAGCTTAGTGGATTGAGAATCGTCTCCGGGTGTAGAGACCTGCGCGAACGCGCCAGCGCTCCAAAATAAGAGGAGGCAGGGTAGAAGCCATTTCCACATAAAACGTCCCTTACACGTGCAGTTGGATGCACACGTTGCGAAAACATAACAAAACAGCGTTTGTCCGAACTAGGAAGAATGGGAATTTGCGATTACGAAGGTCACGTAACCTGACAATGATTTGTCTCTAAAGAAGTCGACCTGACTAAGTTTTACGATCCGGGCACGGAATTCACGCGCAACAGCATTCCGCCCCCGGCCCTGACGTTCAGGGCACCATGTTCTGAGCTCAGAACGATTTCCCCAACCGGAGCGGTTCTTCCCGCGTGGACGATGTTCACATCCGGCAAATCATACGTTCCGCAGGCATCGGAAGAGAACACCCACAGTGCCTGAGGACTGCTATTGCCTTCGATTTCGCTACGGCACGGACTACCCGGCCTGGCAGAGACCTTCACCAGAACGCCGCCGCCAACGGGCCTGCCCACCGACTGAAGCCCATTTGAGACAGGTCCGCCGCCGCGATAGACCACCTCTCCTCCGATCTGTTCGGTGGTCCACGCATTGTCCGAAGTCCCACGATCAGGGCCGCTCTCAGGCAGTTGTGCTTGTTCCACGCTCGTCATGGAGGCCATCGCTCTCACACTAGTCGTGATCGCGATCCTTTGCTTGAGGACAACGAGGGTGTCGAAGCGAAGCGATAGGGTTGCGCCACCGGAACCGTTTTGCGGTTTCAGTTCCGTCACCCTGCCTAACACCTTTGAACCTGCAGGAATTTTCCCCCGGGACGGCAAGGGAACATCTTGCATGACTCGCACTCTGATTGCCTGCCCCGCTTTGAGTTTGTTCGAATTCAAAGACAACTCCAGCGCGACGGGAAGTATCGTGCCCGGCGGAATCGGCACTTGCGCCAGCAAGGGAATCGAAAATGTCAGGAAGCAGAGTACCCAGATGCGCTTCATGGAAATGATTCCTCAATCTGCATGCCTTGCCACTCACACTCTCATCCAAGGTGATGGCGAATCGGATGATCGGGGTTGGCCTGCGGCGCGACTTTTTTGATGGTTTGCAGCCCACAGAGACCGGGATGCGAAATCGCGCTTCTGCTATAGTGAATTTGTGGAGACGGCACCCAGCCAAAGCTCGCCAGTGGCCGCGCGGCCAGTGTTCGTTCTTCTGATCTTAGTGTGTATCGCTGCACTGACCGGAAGCCTCGCAACCCGTACTTTTCATATCAAGGTCTGCTACGGAGCCACAGCTAGTTCGAATTCTCCACATCCAATGCACCAACATTTGGACCGCACTGCGACCCAATGGGTCGCCCCGATGCGGCATTTGCTTGGGCTTCAGCCTTCCCCAATCACATTGTACGTTCCTCTTCCAGAATCGCACATCGCCAGCCTGATCCCCGTCGAGAATTTGTACAACCGGCCTCCTCCCTCCCGCTAGAGATTCATCGCCCACAAAAGCCCCAGATTGCAAAAGTTCAGGAGGGATGTTTTCGCCTAAGGCGCGTCTCGTCCACGGAGGCATCGCATGAAGCGCGTTTTGTTTCTTGTCATTCCGTCAGTCTCGCTCTTTGAACTCGTGTTGGAGCGGGATTGCGTTTCCCTGGCGTTCTCGATTGCCGCACTTGTCTTAACAGCCTGCGTAGTGTCATTTCACCCGCCATCGCAAGAGGTCACTTGCCGGTAAGCAGGATAAGACAGGCGCGCATGTTTCGCGGTACGCCCCGCGGAAGGTGTTTCAGGTTTGGCTAAATCTTTCGGAGGATTTCTATGAAGAGAATTTTTCTGCTTGGCACTCTGCTCACGCTGTTGATCATCGGCACCGCCAGTGGACAACAGATTGACTTCGCTCTCGGCGTCAACGGGCTTCAGGCTCCGGGTACGAGCCACAATTCTTCCGGAGTCTACTTCCCCAGCTTGGGCGGTGGAACCTATCTGGGGTTCAGCGGTGACGTCCTGATCACCCACCATTTCGGAGTCGAAGGCGAGCTCTTCTGGAAAGCCTCGCAGGGCGATTACGGCGGGTACCTGCCTTACCGTCCGCTCTTCTACGATTTCAACGCCATCTGGGCACCACCGATCACGAAAAGAATCACCGCCGAGCTTCTCGCAGGAATCGGGGCCGAAAGCCTTCGCTTCTATACGCCCAACCCCAACTGCAACTACTATTCGTGCACCAATTACTTCAGTAGCAATCACTTTATGGGAGACGTAGGCGGCGGCATACGCCTGTACGTCTGGCACAGTGTCTTTGTTCGGCCGGAGGCCCGGCTTTACCTGATCAATAACAATGTTGAGTTCAACACCGGTCGCGCTCTCCGATATGGAATGTCAATCGGCTATTCCTTCGGACACTGAGCGTTTCCCCAGAAGGGCTGAAGGCAGGAATCTACGAGATCGTGGCAAGAGGACTCGCGACCACTCGATTCCGGCCTTCCCGCTTGGCTTGGAACATGCGGTCGTCAGCCAAGGCGAACAACTCCGCCGCGTCCTCTCCGTCGGTCGGATAGCTGGCCAATCCGGCGCTGACGGTGATGTAGAGCGGCTCCGCCCGGGTGCTGAGCGAAATCGGTGTGTTGGCCACCAATTCCCGCAATGCTTCCAGTTTTCGTGCGGCTACTCCAATGTCGGTTTCCGGCAGGATCACCACAAATTCTTCGCCTCCATAACGGCCAACGGTATCGCTTTGGCGGAACGATTCGCGAAGGATGGCTCCAATCTTTCGCAAGACCACATCTCCCGCGGGATGGCCATGGGTATCGTTTAGAGATTTGAATCGGTCAGCATCAATCACCGCCAGGGTCAACCGCTTGCCATAGCGGCGCGCCCGGCTGAGTTCCAGAGCGAAGCGGTCGTCCACGTAGCCGCGGTTGAACAGGCCCGTCAAAGCATCGCTGGTGGCAAGCTGCAGCAGTTTCTGGCTTCGCACAACCAAGGCCAGGCTGAGCGCTGATGCCGTCAGCATCAGAATTAATCGTGAGATTTGTGCCGACCAGTCGAATTGACCGTAAGGGTAGGGTGCATAAGACGGGTCGTTGAGATTCCAGTGGTGCGCCGTGAAGTAGACGACCGCAAAATATTCGAAGAATGCCAGCAACCCCGCCGTGACGCAGACCCGCTTGTCATAGCGCAAGCTGGTACTACCAATGGCGAGGAAGTAGCCTTCAAACACAACCTTGCTATTCACCGCCGTATGCGGATGGTTCATCAACAGAAACAGGACCAGCGCTCCGCTCACCAGACTTACGTCAAAGCTGCTGCTGGCAAAACTCATCCACGAGGGATTGAACTCTCGCGAGATCAGAAAAAACACGACCAGCGAAAGAAGAAAGGTTCCTGCCGTCAGGCTCAGGCCAACCAGGCCTTCCTTGCGATCCATGTCAAAAAACAGCGAGTCGATCACCGGTATTAGCAGGATGATGGTCGCCAGCCATAGCCGGATTTTTGCCACCAACAATTCCCCTGCCAAGCCAGCCTCGGCGAGAACCGGATCTGGACGCGACCAGAGCGAGGAGAAGAAAGTTTCGAGTTTAACGTTCATACCGGCGTACAGGGTGCGGCAGGGGTGCGCAGTCAGGAAGGATAGAGGCAGACGCGCAAAGGGGCAACAGGAATTACCGTTCCGGGTTCCCAGGTAGCAACCGTTGCGGGAACCAGTCGAGTGGTTGGACCAGTCTTACCTTGCCCCGGCCTGCGCCTGTGCGACAAGCTTGGATTCCGTACTCTGCTGTTTGGCTTCGCGGCTGGCTTCAAGCGTCATATCCTTCGTCCCGAACCGCACTCCGATTTTCTTCAAGAAATCATTGGGAGGTGTGCCGCCGGCGAAGATCCACACAAAATCGTTGGGCAGTTCGCGACGGCTTTCGCCCACCTCGAGGATGACGCTCTCAGCGGTAAACTCAACCGGATTCGAATTAAACAGCACTTTGACTTTGCCCGACTTGATGCAGTCATCCAACCGCTTCACGTTGCGCTCTTTGATGCGGCTGAAGCGTTCTTGCCGATAGGAAAGCGTAACTTCGTTGCCGACTTGATGCGCCAGACCCATGGCGGCTTCCACGGCGCTGTCTCCGCCGCCGACCACCAGTATCTTTTTGTTGACGTAGTGATCGGCCTCGATCAGGCGGTACATGACCTTGGGCAACTCTTCTCCCTTGGCGCCGAGTTTGCGGGGCTCGCCCGCACGACCAAGAGCAAGCACCACGGCCCGCGCACGGTAGTGATTGTGCGCTGAATGCACTGTGAAAATGCCATCCTCACTTTTGCGGATGTCCTCCACTTTTTCACCGGTCACCACATTGAAGTCCGAGCGATTCAGAATCATGTCCCAAAACGCCAGCAGGTTTTCCTTGGAAAGCTGCATCTTCTTGAACTTCCCGTACATGGGAAATTCCACGGGACTGGTCATGACCAACTTCTGGCGCGGATACTTCGCCACGGTTCCACCGATTTCGTCGCGCTCCAGGGTGATGTAATTCAGTTTGTGTTCGATGGCCCGCAGTGATGCGCTGATGCCGGCCGGGCCGGCGCCGACGATGAGTACGTCGTAGATATCCTTTGAGGCTGCTGCGGTTCGGCTGCCATGCGCTTCGACGATGGTATCGACGCAATCGCGTCCTTGATTCACCGCGTTCTTGATCAACGCCAATCCGCCGAGTTCCCCGACGATGAAGAGGTTCGGAATACTGGTCTCGAATTCGGGGCTCAGGTAAGGCATGTCGGCACTCATGCCTGGCGTTGCCGTAACCATCGTGATCGCCCCGACCGGACACGCCTCGGCACAAAGCCCGTGTCCGATGCACTTGTATCCGTTCACAATGACCGCCTTGCCTCCCAGCATGGCGAGAACGTCGCCCTCGGGACAGACGCTGGTGCAGGTCTGGCAGCCGATGCAGTAGGTCGTGTCGATATGCGGATGCTGAGCTTTCGGTCCTCCGGAAAACAGTTTTCCCTTCTCGGCCGATTCGCGCGCCTTCTCATCGCGCTTCTTCAGTCCTTTGAGATAGCCGCGCAGAAAGAAACTGCCGATCACCGCCGCAACGATCAGTGCTATGAGCGTATCCATGACTCTAGAAGTACCCCATCATCATGACTACCGCGATGTGAATGATGGCCAGAAGCGCGAAGGTATAGCTGAATGGCTTGTGCACCACGTGCCACAGGTGGAACACCTGCTGCGAGCGCTTCAAAAACAACACACGCTTGGCAGTCGCCGCTTCTTCGCGCGCCATCGAGATTGCTCTTTCCAGATCGCGGTTCTTGGTCTTCAGGAATCCGCCGAAGGTAGACAGCTTGCTCGCCAAAGCTCAGCGCGTGCCGGCGCAACTTCGCGATCTGGAATGCCCGCACCAGATCCAGAATCATCATGTAAACCAGCGAAATTGGGGCGAACATGCGGTCCACTTGTTCCTGGCTGGGTAGTTTGAGCAACGAGCGGATATCCGATTGGGGCAAGAGATTTTGCTGGTCAAGCTGCTGTGCAAGTTTCTCCTGCAGTTCTTGCAGTTCCCTCATGGAGAGTTCAGCCGCATTCAAGCTGCGTGGAATCTGGGAATAGAGGTAACGCCCAATCACGCCGCTCAACGAAACCGCCACCATGATCCAGAAAGCAATGCCGGCAAATCCGCGAAATTTGAAAGACGAATGAAACGCGATGATAAAGGGAGCCGTGATGCCGAGCATTACATGAATGTCGAGCCAGTGCCGCGCGCTTCCCTGTTGTCCTAACCATGGCCACGCTTTGCGCAGGGGATAAAGAAAGATTCCCAGGAAAATCGCGAATCCCAAAAAGCCCAGCTTCAGCCCAATGCTTCCGCTCGGCCGCAGCAAAACGTGCTTCGGGGAAAACGGACGCTCGGCGGAACTCAGCGTGTAATAGCTAAACCCGTAGACCGATAGTCCGACGATCAGAGAGATCGCGAGAAGATATAGGACAAAAACGCGGATACGGTGTCCGCGCTCGGAATCACGGGACGAGATGACTGCTGCAGTTGCGACAGTTGCGTTTGCGCTCATTTGTTTGCCACTTGCTCCTCAGTGCTGACTGAGAACTGCTTGTAATCACTAAATCGATGAATGTTGCGCCAGTGCTGCCGCGGCGTCTCGACCTCTACGCTCGCCTCAAGAGGAAACCAGTAAGTCTCTTTGGCTCCCTTGAACGGCACCGGCGCGTACTGCACTTCCGTATGAAGCACGTTCGAGTCCCACGTCCTCCATCGTGTTTTCAATGCCCGCCTCAATGTGAGTAATGACGCCCGTCTGCGGATCAATCACCGCCGTGCCAGACAGCTCCAGCGGGTACTCCTTGCCCCGGAGAGATAGTGCCGCAGGCGTGCGGGATCCGTGAACATGCCGGAAGGCCACCTTCTTTAGACGCCTGCCGTCGACGACCTCGTCCTCCAAAGCCGTAAACTGAAAGCCGCCAGAATAATAGGGATGGAATATCAGGAACAAAGTGGCGAAGCCGTTGCTCACCAGCATGGCCCGGTTCTTCTTATCTGTCTTGGCCTGCTTGATTTCGAGTCTGGATTCGTCGAGCGTCAGTTCTCCGCCCGGGTTGGTCAGGATAACCAGATAGTCGTAGGTGGATTCTTGTTTAAGTTCCACCTTACCGTCTTTGTTCAACTTGTCTTGCTCGACGTGTTCCGAGCACTTCACGGCCGAGAATTGGTCAAGAAAGCCCTCCACCTGTTTGCTAGTGCGCGCCAGAAGGTCGTCCAGTTCCTCACCCGAAGCAGGCGCGGCAATTACAAACAGCACCAGGAACAAACCAGCGAGATAAATTAGCCTTTTCATTTGCCGCCCGTTTTCGTATCGAACCGGTAACCCAACGTGAAGTGCCACTGGTCGTAACTCAGGTCGCCACGGTTGAAGCCGAGGCCTCCCTGAAGGAAGTAATGCCTTCCCAGCGTCGTCTCCAGGTTGGCATTGATGAAGCGACTGCGTCCGACGCTGGTCAGGGTGCTGGTAAAGTTCTGTTGCCCTGCCAGCACCTCCAACTGGAGAGCTTCGCTCAAGTTTCGCGAGACCGAGACCGATTCGTAAGATCCGCTGCCGAATGAACTGCTGAAACGTGAATAGTGGAAATCCGTGCGCACTCCGAGTTTCGGCAGATGGTTGAACGTAACTCCGTAGGCTTCATTCAAGGAACTCTTGGTGTCTCCGCTGCGACCGCTGCTTCCCAGGTTCGTATAAACGAATATCCCTTTCAGAACCTCTACCCGGCCGCCCGCGCTGAATCCTTGGAACAGGTATTTATCGAGCAACCCGGTTCCGATCAACGTCGGATCAAACGTGGGCAGATCACGGAAATAGTTTTCGTTGAAATCCAGCTCCAATCGCGGGTGCGGTTGAATGCGTACGGTAAGGAAGTTGCGGCCAATGCCAGGTCCGGGAGAAGGTGTTGCCGCATTCCCGACCGGATTGTCCGCCTGCAGCGAGTCGTAGATCGAGAAAAACCTCTTGTAGAAGATGCCATTCTCGAAAAAGATAAATGGGTTCTGCACCGCAAAATTGATGGCGCTTATGCCGACGCCGGAGGTGCTGCTGTACTTCCAGGCGTCGTAGCTTCCCCCTTCAAAATTGATGAAGGTTCCCGCGATCTGCTGGTCCGGGTTGTAACTGTAGGAGGACGGATCGGGCGTCGAACCCGCGAACACGCCCATGGTTGCGCCGTGACCTACGCGATAGCCGACATAGCCTCCGTCGATCGTGTCAAGGCTCGGAGCGTACGGCAGGTAAAGACGTCCGAAGCCGGCAACGAACGATGAATTGGGGTTATCGTAAGTCATGCTGAGGTGGTAGGTACGGTTGATCAGACTCTGCAGCGTCTGCGGCTGGGAAGCGGTCGTCGCAGTGAAACTGCCGCGCCAGTAGCCGCTGATGTTCCAATAAGTGCCGTTCAGCCGGGTGATGTCGGTACGCACCACCATGCCGAGATCGGAACTCGTAATGCTCGAAGATCCGTGACTGACTGTGCTGAAGTAATCGAGACCGATTCGGCCGCGAGCGCGATTCATGGATGGCGGAGGCGGCTTCGGAACTTCCGCGCGCGCCTCTTCCTCCAGCGGATCTCCTTCTGTGAAAGTGACCACTGCCGGATATTTTCTGGTCGCGCTCAAAGTTTGCTGGTTCACCAGCGCCTGAGCGTCAGCCATCGACAGATAGGCCAAGTCGCCCGGCTTCACGGCTCGCTTGGGCGTGTGGATGTCGGTCACCGAGGAAGTGTCCGCGAGACCGTTCACGACCAGCTCGGCGACGACGCGGGGATCTGCAGGATCGACGACCTGGCCCGGGCGTGGCGACAGATCGCCGTCTTTAATTTCGAGCTTCATGCCTTCTGTTAATCCATCACTGCGCCCGCCATCGAGATAGGCAACGCCATCGGCGACGTACTTCACCTTGAAGACTGTGCGCAGATTCGGATTCGCGGCGCGCAACGCTTCCATCTCCAGATCGGCCGCGCTCGGCTCTGGGGTTTCCGGATGTAGGGGAACCGGTTTCAGATCCGCGATGGCAGCGTCGTAAGTGGCTACGGTCTGGCCCGACGGCTCGGACGTGGCTTCCGTCTTTACGTCCGCAACGCTTGGCTCGGCGGTTTCCACGGGCACCGGCTTCAGGTTGGCAACCGCTGCGGCGTAAGTGGCCACAGTCTGCCCCGCAGGCTCAGGAGGAGTGGGTGGTGGGACCTGCGAGGCAGAAGCTGTGACGCTCCCCGGATTGCCCTCAACTGATGGAGAAGAGGCCGGGGCGACAGACAGCGGCGAACTTGGCGCCGGCGGCGTGACACTCGCTGCCTGCATTTGCGCTGGAGGTGGGACGGCAGCATCTGGACCCTTCACGACCGCTGCCTGTCCCGCCGAGCCGAGGGGATGGAGGTTAGGAGGGCTCGGCGGGATGGAGGCTGCGGTACTTCCCGGCTGATTTCCAGCAATGGAGCGGGAAGAATCCTGAGGAAGGGATGGAGTTGGAACCGACGACTGAGACGGATTCGCAGCAACCGTCACAGGAAATGCAGGACCGCCCGGCACGGCTTTCCTGGCAGCGGCCTGAGCCGCGGTCGCAGCATCAAAACTTCCCGGAGCGCCTCCCGTCACCGGCGGAACTGTACCCGCACCCGGAGTTCCGGTCCCTGGGAATACGGTTCCCTGCTGCAGACTTCCCAGGCTCGGATGCGCAGCCGATGGTTGCGAATTGCTGGCGCTGCTCGAAGAAGATCCGTTCGCGCTTTGATCGGACGGGAATTTCAGCGGAGGCCCGGAAGGCGGTGCGGCCGGAATCTGAGCATTTTCGTCGGCTGGAGCCTGGGGAACTGAATCTTGTTTACGCCGGAACACTCCGATGAATCCGCCCGATGCCGCCGCTGCCGGCGCCCCATTGCGATGGGAGTTGGCGCGTGCGTCCAATGCAGGACTCACCTTCAAGACAATGTGCGTGCCGTTTGTTTCAAGGGAGTAGGGCTGGGGCTGGTCCAGTTCCACGACAAGGCGCGTCACCGCGGGACTCACCTGGTGCAGCGCATAGCGCACCACGCGCACGCCGTCGAAATAAACCGGGATGCGTTGTTGCTCACTAAGAGTGGTGTTGGGGAATTCCAGCACCAGGCGGTCGGGATGGACCGCCGTGATCACCGCCGCTTTGACTACAGCATCCAGAGTGATCTCGACGCGTACATCTTTTCCGGCGTGCGTGACCTGCACGTCTTGCAAGCGGGCGGGCCCTGCGCTTTGCGCTCCCGCAAGCGACACCAATAGCAGGAGAGCTGCGATTTGTTTCTGTACCACCGTCATCTGAAATCTTCACTCGCTGGCGCTCCGCGTCACGCCTGAATCTTGTCCTTACTTTGCTTCAGCATTTGCCGGGCCGTTCTCGTTTTTCTATCCGCCGCCACCGTTGCGATGGCACTGGTAGCAGTTCACGCTGTTGTATACGTATCCGCTGATGCCCTGGTGATTCTGGTCAGTCTGACTCTTGGCGTGGCAGTTCGTGCACTGGAAGACGGAATAATCATTCGAATTGATATGGCAGGTCGCGCACACACCATTCGCGTTGCCGTGATTGATGGGGAACTGCGTGTATTGCGCATGATTGAAAGTAGCGTTCAGCCAGCTCGACGTCGTGTGGCAGGTCTGGCAAGTCGTCGGGAAAAACTGCGGCTGCGCCGCGTGTCCCGGATTCGAAGTATTGTTGTAATCCGTCTGATGGCAGCCGATACAAGTCGTCGGCAGCGTCGTGTAGTTGTTGTTCACATGACAGTCGACGCACACCCGCGGCGGCACCGTATGCATGCCGGTCAGCGGGAAGGGCGTGTTGTTGTGATTGAAGACTCCATCGGTCCACAACACCGTGTCATGACACAGTTCGCAGGTGGTGGGGAAGCCCGCAGAGATGTGGTTCACCGGCGTGATCGCATTGTTGTAATCCGTCTGGTGGCAACTCACGCAGGTCGTCGTGGTGATGTTGTAGTTGCCATTGATATGGCAGTCGGCGCACTGCCGCGGCGGCACGGTGTGCGATCCCGTCAGCGCGAAGCCGGTGGTGGAATGATTGAAGACGGCGTCGGTCCACAGCACCGTGTCATGACACTGCTCGCAGGTCTGCGGGAACCCGGCCTGCACGTGGTTCGGATTGGTCGCCCCTTGATAGTCCTTCAAGTGGCAGCTCGCGCACGCCGTGGTCGTGATGTTGTAATTGCCGTTGATATGGCAGTCCGCGCACTGCCGCGGCGGAACCGTGTGCGATCCCGTCAACGCGAATCCCGTCGTCGCATGATTAAAGACCGCGTCGGTCCACAAGATGGTGTCGTGACACTGCTCGCAAGTCTGGGGGAAGCCAGCCGTCACGTGATTCGGATTCGTCGTTCCCTGGTAATCCTTCAAATGACAGCTCACGCAAGTTGCCGTCGTCAGGTTGTAGTTGTTGTTGACGTGGCAATCGCTGCACTGCCGCGGCGGTACCGTATGTGCGCCGGTCAATGTAAATCCGGTGCTGGCATGGTTAAAGGTCGCATTGAGCCACGAAGTGGTGTCGTGGCACTGCTCGCAAGTCTGGGGAAAGTTCGACGTAACGTGATTAGGATTGGTCGTGCCCTGATAATCCTTCAAGTGACACGACACGCAGGCGGTCGTGGTGATGTTGTAATTGTTGTTGACGTGGCAGTCGGTGCACTGTCGCGGCGGCACCGTATGCATTCCGGTCAGCGGGAACGATGACTTTGAGTGGTCGAACGTGGCCGGCTGCCAAGCCGTGGTGCTGTGGCAGATCTCGCAAGTCTGCGCAAACCCCGCCTGCACGTGATTGGGATTGCTCGTACCCTGGAAATCTTTCAGGTGACACGTGACACAGGTAGTGCTGGTGAGGTTGTAGTTGTTATTGACGTGGCAATCGGTGCACTGCCGCGGCGGTACCGTGTGAGCTCCCGTCAGCGGGAAGTTCACCAGCGAGTGATCGAACGTCGCGGGCTGCCAGGCCACCGTGGTGTGACACTGCTGACAAGTCTGGGGGAAGTTGGCCGAGACGTGGTTCGGATTGCTCGCTCCCTGAAAATCTTTCAGGTGGCAGGTGATGCAGGTCGTGCTGGTCAGATTGTAGTTGTTGTTGACGTGGCAATCCGCACACTGCCGCGGAGGCACGGCATGCGCTCCCGACAAGGGGAAGCCCACCGAAGAGTGGTCAAACTTCGCGTTCAGCCAGTTATCGAAGGCGTGGCAGTTCTCGCAACTTGTCGAGAACTTTCCCGCCACGTGATTTGGGTTCGTGGCCTGTTGATAGTCCTTGGTATGACACGAATAGCACTGCGTCGAGAGTCCCTGAAACTGACCCGTGGCTGCTCCCGTATGACAGGAATCGCACTCGAGGGAGGCGTGTGCGCCGAGCAGCGGGAAACGGTTTTGATGCTGGTTAATCTGCTGCACCCCGACCGTCCAGCCCTTCACGGTATGGCACTGCTCGCAGTTGGCGCCCAACTGCCGTTTGTGGATGTCCGCATGGCAGTCCGCGCATCTCTGGCCCACATTCGTGAAGACGGGCTTCACGTGGCATTGCGTGCAATTGACGCCCTGGTGCATCCCGCGCAACGGGAACTTAGTTTGATTGTGATCGAATTCGGGGATTGGGCGAATCGGTTTCCATCCCGCCGCCGTGTGACAGTTTTGGCACGGAGTGTTCAGACTTCCGTGTGGGCTATGAGTCACACCCCCACTCTGCGCCTGTCCACTCGTCGGCAGAAACATAACCGCAAAGACGAGATTCACCACAATCGTCGAAAGCACGTAGCCCCATCCTCAGAGAGCACTCGATTCGACAGCAGATGATGCCCTTCACAACAGTTGCAGAATTACGAAAACGTGGAGAAGGAATGACTGCAATTAAGCAATTCGACGCCCAGTCAGACTAGATGGTTGTAGGAGTCAAACAAAGTTACGCAAGTATGTGTTCAAGAGGCCAATGCACGTTACCGTACAAAATTCTGACAGTCTCCCATGTACTTCCGAGTTCATGTAACTTCTGCGAAGTAGTTGCAGAATTTACAAGGTGCGGGAGTTCTTCCGTAATCTCTTTTCGGCGTACAAAACTTTGACCAGGTTACTTGCAGTTACTTTGGCAGATGAGCAGCCGGAAACAGCTGTCCCGCAAGCCGCTTGGAACCCGATTCAGTTCTTCTTGCGTCCAGGTTGGGCGGTGATTTCCGGTCCGTGGCAGGCAGCGCAGTCTTTCGGCGTGGGCTTGTAGAAGAGCACACTCTTGCTCTCAACCAATCTCACTTCTTTGTGGCAAGCTTCGCAGCGCACGTTCTGGTGAGCCCCTTTGAGTGAGAACGACGTGCGGCGTTCGTGATCGAAAAGCGATGGCTTCCACTTTGCCGGGTTGTGGCAGTCGGCGCAAGCGGTGATCCCGTTTGAGATAAATTGTTTGCCATGAGGATCCTCATGGCACTCCTCGCATTTCGTCGGAGCCGCCTTGAAGTCCGCATTTATCAGCCTGGTCTCAAGGTTGGGAGGCTTGTGGCAGTCGATGCAAGCCGTCGCCCGATGGGCCCCCAGCAACGGGAATGAGGTTTTGGCGTGATCGAAGCCCGTAAGCTCGCGCCACGATTTCGTGGTGTGGCAAGCCTCGCAGCCCATGGGCTTACCCCCCGGCCCCTTCTGCGCCATGCGCTCTTTAAACTGATCCTTGTGGGGATCCATATGGCAGGTCGTGCACGAGAGATTGTCCCAGTGATAGAGAACAGGAGTCTTGGGCGCTCCCTCTAGAGGCTCTTTGTGGCAATCCCCGCAAGGCACCGCCACATGTCCCCCGGTAAGCACGAACTTGGTTTCCTTGTGGCGAGCTAGAGAAAATGTGGAAGGCCGGTATCCCTGCAAATTGTGGCATTTTTCGCAGCCGTTGAAGTAAGGCGCTGCCGCGAACTGTCCGTTGTGCTTATCGCTGTGACAATCCGTACATTGCTGAAACCTGATCTTGAACAGCGTGTCCTTCCCTTTCGGGATATGACACTGGGCGCATTGCAGGTCGGCGTGCTTCCCCTGTAATGGGTAAGCAGTTCCGGCGTGCTCTTTCAACCCAAAAGTGGACGGCTTGAAACCCTGAACGTTGTGGCAGGAAGAGCATTCGCCTCCATCGGGCCGCCTGGCGAATTGACCGTTGTGCGGATCGGGCTGGTGACAATCCATGCACTTCTGGAACGGCAGAGGCTTTTTGAAATCTCCGCCCTTATGGCAGGCTCCGCACTCCACTGTCTGATGTTTCCCCAAAAGCGGATACTTGGTTTTCGAATGGTCGAAGCGCTCGTTGACCGCCTGGGTTGAAACCTTCTTCCATCCGCCCGTGTTATGGCAGGTCTGGCAGGTCTGTGCAAAGCTCCCACGGTGAGGATCGCTATGACAGTCCGAACACTTGCCAAATGGAATTCCCGCGTATCGCGGTTTGTTATCCGCTCCCGGCGTGTGGCACTTGGCACAGGCTACTTGCGCGTGCAATCCGGTCAGCGGGTACCTGGTCTTTGCGTGATCGAACTGCCCCACCCCAACTGCTACCGTTTTCCAGTCGTTGAAGTTATGGCACTGCAGGCAGTTGGCGCCGAGTCTTCCCTGGTGCTGATCTTGATGGCAGGTAGTACAGGTCGTAGGAATGCCGAGGAAAGTCTTACTCAGATCCTTAACCTTGATTTTCGTGCGCTCGGAGGGCGCGATGTGGTCCGCCATATGGCACCGATTACAGGCCAACCCGGCGTGCTTGCCTTCGAGGGTATACCCAGTCTGTTTGTGATCGAAAGTCTTGATATCCCACTTGACCAGCGGGAAATCTGCCCCATTGTGCTCCGAGTGGCAGCGCGCGCACTCCTGGCTCGAGCCGGGATCGATGTGATACGTCGAATGCAATCCTTGATGCGAAGCGATACGGGACGCGATCTCGCCGTGACAGTCCAAGCATTTCAGAGTCGCTGACGCTCCGAGCTTATGACAACTGGTGCAATTGGTGGAGCCATTCAGCGATTCATGCGCGCGCGAAAGTGGGCCGGGCGATATTTGCGCCGCAACCGGAGCGGCACATAGAAGCAAGCACGCAGCCAGGCACAAGCCCAAGAACATCGGCGCGAACCGGGGCGCAGACCTAGCCGCCACCTGGAACACAGACAGACCGCCGCCGAATGCTGGTTCGCTGTGCAAAAGACTCTGGACCTGTTTCATGCCCGGAAGCTGGTTGATAGAGTGAACGCCTGATTCTAGGGCAAAGCGCTGCGGTCTCTGCGACCGAAGGTACACTCGTCACCTGTCCGTTGGTTCAATTTGGGAAACGCATGATTCCGCAATCCAGCAAGTCGGCAACCATTCTTCCGTGATCCACATCACCGATAACAGTGAGCTTGCCCTTCTCATTTCGGCTGCGACTAAGGTTGGAATAGACTTTGGGCAAAGGTACTGCGCCCCCGGGTCGGCGCAGGAGGGCAAAGCGTGCTGAAGCAACTCTATCCGGATTCGTCCCTGCTCGGGTCCGATCTGGCCGCATTCAAGCGCCAGGAATCGACCTTTGTCGTCCTGAATCTGGTCTTACTGGCTGGTCTGGCGTCGCTCCACGGATTCTTCTCCTCCTACTGGGGAGCCCCCACGAGACTGCAAATCGCGATTTTGGGGGCCGGCTTTGCGCTCAGAGGGGCAGAATTGATCTGGCTGCAGGGTCTCAAGAGAACCCCGGCTCCTACCGCCCTGGTGCTGCTGACTTGGGCTTCCATCCTGCTCAATCTGACCCTGGCCGTATTGCTTGCCCGTCTGACTGATCACGAAGACAGTCCCTATTTTGTTCTCACCGTGATTCCCATCCTGGAAGCGGCCTTCCGCTTCCATCTGGTCACCGTGCTCGGCGTCGTTTCCATTGCCAGCTTTTACAACTTCATTTGGGTTTGGAGATTCTTTCAGCGCCATCCGCCCATCGACATCGGCGAGTATTTTGAAACCGGCATCACGGGTCTGATCTTTCTAATTGTTGGGGTTCTCGTCTGGCGACTGGTGAACGACTTGCGGAATCAGGAGAAGCGCCTGGCTCAGAACTTAGCCGAGCTCGACCGGGCCAGAGAGAAGTTATTGCAGGAAGAGAAGCTCGCCGCCGTCGGGCGTCTCTCCAGCGCCATCGCGCATGAGATTCGCAATCCGGTGGCGATGATTTCCAGTTCCATCGCTACCGCCAAGCGGCTCTCCGGACCAGAACGGGAAGAAATGTTCGAGATCGCCTCCGATGAAGCCAATCGATTGGTCACACTTACCACCGACTTCCTGGCTTACGCTCGACCGCGCCCTCCGAAACTCACATCCACATCCGTCGCCGACGCGGTCGCCTACGTGGCTGACGCCGCGCGCGCTCATGCCAGTCAAAGGGGAGTGCATTTTGAAGTAGCAACACTACCCGACCTCGCCGCCGAGATGGATTCCGGCCAGGTGCACCAGGCATTGCTCAACCTGATTATCAACGCCGTCGATGCATCTCCCACCGGCGGTACCGTATTCTTGCGATCCCACGCCCACGATCACCGCATCTGCATCGAAGTCGAAAACTCGGGCCAGCCCATCCCGCAAGAAGAAGTCGTGCGCATCTTCGAACCGTTTTTCACCACCAAGCCCCAAGGCAGCGGACTTGGTCTCCCAATTGCACGTAACATTGCACGCGCTCATGGGGGCGATCTGGTCGTCGAAGTGAACGGACCCGAACGAGTCCGCTTCTCGTTGACTCTTCCAGTGCCGAACGGCCATTCGAGCAAAAGGCATGAGGGATAGGGAAAATCGATGGCAAGAATTCTGATCGTGGATGACGAACCGCACATGCGGCGCATCCTCGCCTCTAATCTGCGACAGGAAAAGCACGAAATCTGGGAAGCTGGCGGAGTGGCCGAAGCGCGCCGCGCATTGGCCGATAACGACTACGATGTTGTCTTCACCGACCAGAAGATGCCCGACGGCGAAGGTCTGGCGGTGCTGGCTGCGGCTCGGGAAGCCGATCCTGCTCTCTCCGTCATTTTCCTCACCGCTGTCGCCAGCATTGAACTGGCCGTCGAGAGCATGCGTCATGGGGCTTTCGATTTTCTTACCAAGCCGTTCGAGCCTGAAGTGGTTCGCGCCACGGTCCGGCGCGCCTGTGAACGCACCCGCCTGCTTCGCGAAAACGAACTGCTTAAAGATGCGGTGGTCCGCCTGGAAGGTGCGTTCGACATCTTCGGTGACAGCGCTGCGATTCGCGAGGTACGTGACAAGATCGTCCGCGTCGCTCCCACCAGCGCGACGGTGTTGATCACCGGCGAAACCGGCACCGGCAAGGAACTGGTTGCGCGCGCGATTCATCGCCATAGCCCACGAAGTGCAAAGCCGTTTGTCGCGGTGAACTGCGCCGCTTTCACCGAGACGCTGCTCGAAAGCGAACTCTTTGGACACGAAAAAGGCTCATTCACAGGCGCCGACCGCGCTCGCCAGGGGCTGTTCGAAGCCGCCCACGAAGGCACCCTGTTCCTCGACGAAGCGGGTGAGATGTCGCTGGCGGCGCAGGCCAAGCTTCTGCGAGTACTCATGGACGGCCAAGTGCTTCGCGTCGGCTCCACTCGCCCTCGCACCGTCGACGTGCGGGTCCTGGTCGCCACCCACCGCAATCTGACGCAACGTGTGCAGCAAGGGCTCTTCCGGGAAGATCTCTACTATCGCCTGGCGGTGGTTCCCATTGCGCTTCCCCCTTTGCGTCAACGACGCGAGGACATTGCCGGCCTCTGCGAGATGTTTTCGCGGCAGATTTCCACCGAACTCAAGCTGCCTCCGCGCAAGATCAGCCCGGCGGCAATCCAGAGCTTGCTGGTTTACGATTTTCCCGGAAACCTGCGCGAACTCAAGAATCTGATCGAGCGGGCCTACATTCTCTGTCGCCATGACGAGATCCGGGTGGAAGATTTCCCCATCCTGCAGGAACTTCCTGCGGTTGCCAGTGCAACCGCTTCGGGAAACGGCCATGGCACCTTGCCCGATGCGGTCGTCCGTTCAGTGCCTGACTCATTCGACCTCACTGCCCTGCTCGAGCGCACCGAGAAGCAGTTGATCGTCAAGACGCTGACGGCCACCCAGGGCGCGCAGGCCGAAGCCGCCCGCCGCATGGGACTTTCGCGCAGCGCTCTCGCCTACAAGCTCAACAAGTATGGGATTCGTGCTTCAGAACAAGATTTATCTGTACAAATTGCTGAACAAAAATAACTGGACAATCGTTCAGAAAAATGGACACCAATGCGCCAAACCGGCAACATCAAGCCCGACTTGATCGTGACAATTCTCGAACCAGGTACTGAAAATCAGCCGGCGGTTTGCAGTCAATCGAAACCTTCTCTCCCGAGCGCGGGTGCAAAAACTGCAAGTGCGCAGCATGCAGCGCAACGCGAGCAATCAGGGGTTCTAAAGATTCCGGCGGATGGTATTTCCTGTCGCCGATAAGAGGATGGCCCGCCGCGGAGAACTGCGCCCGAATCTGATTCTGTAAGCCCGTAACCAGCTCGACGCGGACAAGCGTCGCCTTCGCGAAGCGGCGTTCCACGACATAACGGAGTTCGGCGCGGGCTGCCTTAGGATCTTTCGCAGTCCGCATCTGTTGAAACATTCCCTCCCGCCTGAAATAGTGCACGAGCGTCCCGGTATCTTCCGCAAGACCGCCGCGCACCACCGCAAGATAGCGCCTTACGGGGGTGTGCGCGAGAAACTGTTTCACCAGCGCGTGCCGGTCGGAACCGGTTTTCGCGAACACCAGCGCTCCGGAAGTAAAGCGGTCGATGCGATGCACGATCAGCGCTCGTTGTCTCTTTGGCTTGAGTCTTGCCGCAAGCAAGGACGAAGCCGACACAATATCGGAACCTTTGATCGGCACCGCCAGAAGTCCGGCTGGTTTGTCGAGGACGATCACAGCGTCGTCCTCGTAAAGCACGGAAAGCTCACGTGAAAAACGAGGCCGGCGGCGATCCTCAGCGGACGAGGCTCGATCTTTGGCGTCCTTACGGCTCCTGCCTTTTTGCGGAATCCTCTTCATCGGTTAAGAGAGCTGTTGGTCGAGCCATTATCGAACCATCCAGCCGACATCGCAAACGCACGGGTGTCGCGGCTGATTGCCTTCTGCAACTATTACTTCTTATATCGGAATTCGCTTACCATTCTTGATGCTTTAGCTTCGTGTGAGAACCAAATGGGGGCCAGCTTAGGTTCAGGAAATCGGTGAGGGGGCAGGATATGCAGAGGAGCTTGCGAAGCCTTTGGATGAATGTCCCTTTTCGTACTTTTGCGAGTCACCCTGGAGTTTCAGTTTGGATGGTGTAAACGGTCAGAGGTCTTCGAAGAGCTTATGAACCAGACTTCCTTAACGAGCACTGTCACCCAGACCTCCGCTGAAATCGCCTCTTTCTGGAGCTTGGGATTTGGCGCTTTTAATGCGAGCCGGTCGTTTTTCTGAGAACGTAATCGTGATGGTCTTTCCATCCCTGCTTATTTTTGGCGGTAGACCGCGTACGAGGTGGATGACGACTTTTCGCCCAGAATCTGTGAATTTCATGTTCAGGCGATTGGGACCTTGCTCTGGTGCCATCATGGGGCCACTCCTCGCAAACGCAGACTTTCTAACATGTTAGATCATTTCGCAGATGCAATCTGGTCAATTTTGACCAGTGCTTCCCGAGCCTCCGGGCGATAATTGGGACTCTTCTCGCACTAGAGAACTCACTCTCCTGTGCCCGTTTCAGGTTCGAGGCCGAGAGCGGGCAATAACCCCGGAAGATCATCTCCTCGCTCGTTTTTAACAACCAGGACTTTGATGTCCATCATAGAGACACCTTTGATTCGAACGCTCGAACTTGTTAGGAGACGCCCGGTGGTCGCCGACCTGCGTCTGCCCGAGCGGCCCCCGGCGAAGGCGGGACTCCCGAGCCGGGTTGCTGTCGTGGGCAACTACCTGCCGCGGCAGTGTGGGATTGCTACGTTCACCACCGATTTGTGCGGAGCCATTTCCGAAGAGTGCGGAGGGGCTAAGCTGTTCGCGGTACCTGTCAACGACACGGAATCCGGTTATGCCTATCCGGCACGAGTGAGGCTCGCGCTTGCCCAAGACGATTTGTCGTCTTACGAGCAAGCGGCTGCGTTTCTGAATTTCACCAATTTCGATTTGGTGTGTCTGCAGCATGAGTATGGAATTTTTGGCGGTCCGGCCGGCAGTCACATTCTCACTTTGCTACGCCGCCTCAAGATGCCCGTGATCACCACCTTGCACACCGTGCTTCGCGAGCCGAACCCTGATCAACGCCGGGTCATGGAGGAGATCGCAGCGCGGTCGGACCGTCTCATCGTGATGAGCGAGTTGTCGTCGCAGTTCCTGCAGGAAATTTTCAAGGTGCCGGGCCACAAGATCGATATGGTTCCCCATGGCGTGCCCGATTTGCCCTTCCTCGATCCCAACTTCTTCAAGGGGCGTTTTGGAGTCGAGGGCAAAGCGGTGCTGCTGACCTTTGGGTTGCTCTCCCCGAACAAAGGCATCGAAAACGTAATTCAAGCAATGCCCCAGATTTTGGCCAGGCACAAGAATGTCGTGTACATAGTGGCAGGTGCGACCCACCCTCATATTCTTCGGCGTGAAGGTGATCATTATCGGGAACGTCTGCAGGCCATGGCGAAGGAAATCGGAGTGGAGTCGAAAGTGATCTTCCACAACCGCTTTGTCAGCCCCGAGGAGATGGTTGAGTTCATTGGCGCAGCCGACATTTACGTGACGCCTTACCGCCACGAGGAGCAGGTAGTTTCGGGCACGCTTGCCTATGCGTTGGGAGCAGGCAAGGCGATTATTTCGACTCCATACTGGCACGCGATCGAGTTATTGGACGACCGGCGCGGTGCTCTGGTTCCCTTTCAAGATCCGGACGCAATCGCGCGCAAGACAGTCGAACTTCTTGATACTCCTGCGATCCGTCACGGCATGCGCATTCGCGCTTATCAGTTCGCCAGGGGAATGGTCTGGAAAAGAGTGGCCCAGGGTTATATGACAAGTTTTGGGCAGGCCCGCATTGACCGCATGCGGGAGCCGCGCGTCACGTTTACCGACGAAACCCAGGCCAAGCACCTCAACGAACTACCGCCGCTGAAGCTTGATCACTTGCGCAGGCTGACCGATGACACGGGCATCCTGCAGCACGCGACTTTCGGCGTTCCCAACTACTCCGAGGGATACACGACCGACGATAACGCAAGAGCGCTTATCTTCACCATCCTGTTGGAGCAACTTGAGAAACCGCTTGAAACCGGCAATCTGGCCTCGCGATATCTGGCTTTCCTGGGGCATGCGCTGAATCCGGCAAACGGGAGATTCAGAAACTTTCTGAGCTATGCGCGAAGCTGGAACGAAGCGCAAGGCTCTGAGGACTCTCACGGACGCGCTTTATGGGCTCTCGGAACAGTTTTGGGACGTTCCAAAGATCAATCACTGCGGGGCGCGGCTGGTCATCTGTTCGAGATTGCGGCTCCGGCGGTGGTCACCTTCACCAGTCCTCGGGCATGGGCCTTTGCACTGCTCGGGATTCAAGAGTATCTCACTAGCTTTCCTGGGGATCGTGACGCTCAGAAGTTGAGCTCGATTCTCGCGCTTCGCCTGATGGAGCTTCACGCTGCCAACCTCTCGCCGGACTGGGACTGGTTTGAGGACGTTCTGGCCTACTCGAACGCGAAGTTGGCGCAAGCGGTCTTGATCGCCGGCAGTCGCAGCTCCGATCAGCGAATGATCGCTGTCAGCCTCGGAGCGCTGAGTTGGCTGAGCGAAGTGCACCGCTGCGGCCAGGATCATTTTGTGCCTATCGGCTCGCAAGGCTTCTTCCGCAAGGGCGGCGAAAGAGCGCGCTTCGATCAGCAACCGGTGGAAGCAGGCGGCGCCGTGTCCGCGTGTCTCGAAGCATATCGTGCCACCGGCGACGAGCGTTGGCGCACGCAGGCATGGTCTGCCTTCAACTGGTTTCTCGGTGACAACGATTTGCAGATAGCGCTGTACGATCCCGCCACTGGCGGTTGCCGGGATGGTTTGCATCCCGAACGCGTGAATGAAAACCAGGGAGCCGAGTCGACCCTCGCCTTCCTGTTGGCCCAAGTTGAAATGCGGTTGCTGGGAGAAGTAGACGGCCGGCAATCAAGCGGCCACCTGTTCGATACTCACCGCGAAAGCAGTCAGGTCCCTGCTAAACCTGTTCCCGTGGAATCCCTATGAGCGTTGCCACTGTCACTCGTTACGAACCGCTGCTTCTTCGCCATCCCGCCAATCCTATTCTGTCCGGGAAGGACTGGCCCTACCCGATTAACAGCGTGTTCAACGCGGGTGCGATACGCCTCGCCGATGGCTCAACCTTGCTGCTTTGCCGCGTGGAAGACCGTCGCGGCCTGTCGCATCTTTGTGCCGCGCGCTCCAAAAACGGCGCGGACGGCTGGCAGATTGATCCCGAGCCCACGCTCATGTCGAGCCCTAAAGATTATCCGGAAGAAATCTGGGGCATCGAGGATCCACGAATCACCTTTGTGCCTGAGCTGCAACAATACGTGGTTACGTACACTTCGTACTCACGCGGCGGCCCGGGAGTATCTCTCGCATTGACCAAAGACTTCCGCAGCTTCGAGCGCTACGGCGTGATCATGCCGCCCGATGACAAAGACTCGGCGCTTTTCCCGCGGAAGATCGGTGGCTACTGGGCGCTAATTCATCGGCCTATGACGCCACTCGGCTCCCATATGTGGATTTCCTATTCTCCAGATCTGCGTCACTGGGGCCGACATAGACTCATGCTCGAAGCCCGCCGCGGAGCTTGGTGGGATGCCAACAAGATTGGCTTGTCACCGCCGCCCATCGAGACCTCCAGAGGGTGGCTGGTGCTTTATCACGGCGTGCGGCACACGCCTTCCGGATGTCTGTACCGTCTAGGCGTGGCTCTGTTTGACCTTGAAAATCCGGAAAAATGCCTGTTGCGCGGGGACTCGTGGATTTTTGGGCCCGAGGCCGACTACGAGCGCAATGGCGACGTCAATGATGTCGTATTTCCTTGCGGCTACACCATGGATGAGGACGGCGACACGATTAACCTCTACTACGGCGCGGCCGACTGTTCCATTGCGCTGGCTCGTGGCAGCGTCCGTTCGTTGCTGACCTGGCTCGACGCAAATGGCACATTCGATCGCAGACGGGATCAGGGCTGATGAACCCCTTCCTTTGGATCTTTCAATTCGTCTTCGGATGCAGGCACCATCACGTGAGCCGGGTCTTCACCATCAAGCACCGCACCTACCGCATCTGCTTCGACTGTGGGCGGGAATTCGACTTGCCTGGAGTTCCCGCCGCCAGCCTGGTGCGCCGGTACTGACTTGATTCCTCATGTGAGCTATCTTGCTCAGACACCACCCTCCAATCCTGTCAGTATCAATCCACTGAGTGTGTAGATGGAGCCGCGAATGCTGATTCGCAGCTCTGATTCCCAAGGCCGCCGTGGGGGCAAACCCTGATCGTGTGACATCGAGGCGACCACACGCAGCCATTCGGCATTCTTCATCTGTGTGCTCGCGGCGAAGGCTGGCGTCACACGATTCGACTCTACAAGGTTCTTGAAAATTCAAATGAGGGCGCACCTCCGGGCGAATGAGAGGCGTCGACCCACGAAACCAAGGAAGGGTAAATATCATGCCTTTAATTCAACTGCTCGAAGTTCTGATTGTGGTGGGAGTTCTCCTGTGGCTGGTGAACCGCTTCATCCCCATGCAGGGAACCATCAAATCCATTTTGAACGGCGTCGTGGTGATCGCCGTGGTTCTGTGGATCATGAATATATTCGGGCTGTTTCACTCTCTTTCGAACATCCGCGTTGGCGGTTAGAGAGAATAACGCCCAACCCAGCACCTACTGAGGATTCCACCCTGCAATTCGATTACAACGCAATACCGCACCATCTGCGTTCAAGGAGATATTTTGAAGAATAAGCTTTTGTTAGCTGTGGGACTTACTCTTAGTTTAAGCGCTCTTGCTCAAACCAATTCGCGACCCAGCATGGAACTCGAGCCTATGGCTCAAACGCCCACGTTCCGAGTTACGGTGGTGAGCCGAAGTGTGCAGGCCGTGAACTACAAGCACCGTAGCGGAGCCAGCAAGCTCGACTTCGCGGGCACCGACTTGATGCCCCGAGCGAACGGCCAGGCCAAGGTGGAGAGCAAGAAGGGCTATACCGAAATCGAAGTGGAATTTGGCAACCTGCAGAAACCCACAACTTTCGGCAACGAGTATCTGACATACATCCTCTGGGCAATATCGCCCGAAGGACGGGCCGTGAACCTGGGGGAAATTTTAGTAGGTGACAATCATCGGAGCAAGCTCGATGTCACTACCGATCTTCAGGCATTCGCCCTGGTCGTGACCGCCGAACCTTATTATGCGGTGCGCCAGCCCAGCAATGTTGTAGTGATCGAGAATGTGGTTCGCGAAGACACCAAGGGCAGCACCGAAGCAGTCAGCGCGAAGTATGAACTCATGGAGCGCGGCGGCTATATCCCCACCGGCTACAAATTCGATCCGGTGGTTCTAAACACTAACCTGCCCTTGGAATTCTTCGAAGCGCGCAACGCTTTGCGCATCGCCCAATCGGAAGGCGCTGAGGCCTACGGCGGGGATACCTATCAGCATGCGGTCCAGTTGATGAACAACACTGACGAGTACGCGACCAACAAGCATCTCGACAAGAAGGCGCTGGTTGCGTCGGCGCGAGAAACTGTGCAGACCGCCGAAGATGCCCGCGCGATTGCTGTGAAGAAGGGCGAGGAAGTGCGCTTGGCCGAAGAACGCGAAGCCTCCGCCGATGCCCAAGCCAAATCGCAGGGGCAAGCTGAGGATGCAATCCGTCAGAAGGATCAGGCCCAGTCAGATCAAGCCCGAGCCGAACTGGCGAGAAATCAAGCCGAGTCCGACGCAGCCAGAGCACGCATTGATACTGCAAATGCACAATCCGCAACCGCGAAGGCCCAATCCGATATGGCCGATAGCCAGGCTGCATCCGCGACTGCGCTTAACGCCGCCCAGGCTGATGCCGACCGCTCACGCATGGCTACGCTCGAAGCGCAGCAGGGTCAGCAACAGGCGGAAAACGACAAAGCCGCCATGCGCATGCGATTGTCTGAGCAGTTGAACTCCATTCTGCAGACCAGAGACAGCGCACGTGGACTGATCGTCAGCATGTCGGATGTCCTCTTTGATACTGGGAAATACTCGTTGAAGCCGGGTGCCCGCGAGAAGCTGGCGAAGGTTGCTGGAATCTTGCTGGCCTATCCGGGTCTCAACATCGAAGTCGGCGGCTACACCGATAACGTCGGCGGCGATTCCATGAATCAGCAACTCTCTGAAAACCGCGCCAGTTCGGTGCGCGACTATCTGGTACAGCAAGGGGTCGCGACTAATTCGGTGACGTCCAGAGGGTTCGGCAACACTTTGCCGGTGGCCTCGAACGAGAACTCGGCAGGTAGGCAGCAGAACCGCAGGGTGGAACTTCTCGTCTCCGGTGACGCCATTGGCAACGCGGCAAACGTCACGACCGGCAGCTTGCGCTAAACAACACTGGGATGCAGCCTCGGACAAGGCTGCATTCCTCAATGTGGAGGAAGAACGAAATGCTTGGAACTGTACTGATTATCGTTTTGATCTTGGCACTCCTGGGTGCACTACCGCGCTGGACGCACAGCAAAGACTGGGGCTATTACCCAACCGGGGGAGTAGGGCTCATCCTCTTGATCGTGGTCGTTCTGCTGGTGCTCGGCAGGATCTGAACCATGTGCTACTCACCAAGATCACCAGGCGCCATGGCTAAGCATGGGCGCCTGGTATTTTTTCGTGCCGTGGCCCTTGTTCTCGTTGTGCTCATCTACAGCGGCGGCGCGTTCGCGTACTCTGTTCTTACCCACGAAGAGATCGTCGACTTGCTCTGGACTGATGAGATCCGTCCACTTCTGCTCAAGCGATATCCCGGGCTATCCGAAGACCAGATCCAGCAGGCGCATGCCTATGCCTATGGCGGTGCCGTCATCCAGGATCTGGGCTACTATCCCTTCGGCAGCAGAGAGTTCAGCGACATGGTGCACTATGTTCGCAGTGGAGACTTCGTTCGTGAACTGTTGATCGAGAGCCAGAACGTCAATGAGTACGCCTTTGCCCTGGGCGCGCTATCCCACTACGCGGCCGACATAGCCGGGCACCCGGCGGTCAACCAGGCAGTCGCCATTGAGTATCCAAAGCTGAGAGCTAAGTTTGGTGCATCCGTGCGCTACGCGCAAGATAAGACAGCGCATCTGAAAACCGAGTTCGGCTTCGACACGGTACAGGTCGCGAAGAATCGCTACGCCTCGCAGCAGTATCACGACTTCATCGGCTTCCAAGTCTCGAAATCTTTATTAGAGCGTGTTTTCCCGGTGGTCTACGGGGTGGAGTTGAATGACGTGCTGCCGCATGAAGATCTCGCGGTGGGTTCGTATCGTTTTTCTGTCGGCCGGCTGATTCCGCAAATGACGCAAGTCGCGTTGCAGACGCATAAGAAAGATCTGATGCGAGAAACGCCTAACTTTGCCAAACGAAAATTCCTGTATCGCCTCTCGCGCTCCGACTACGAGAAGGAATGGGGAAAAGATTACGTCAAGCCTGGTTTCGGTACGCGGGTGCTGTCAACCCTGCTGCGATACATGCCCAAAATTGGTCCGTTCAAAGGATTGGCGTTCAACAACCCGACCCCGCACACCGAGGATCTGTACATCAAGAGCATCAACCAGACCGTCGATCAATACAAGGCATTTCTTGACGGGGTAGGAACCAATACCATCGTGCTTCCCAACCGCGATTTCGATAGTGGCCTGGCAACGACTGCAGCGGAGTACTCGCTCACCGACGACTCCTACGAGAAGCTGCTTGACAGGCTGGCAGAGAGAAAATTCGATCGTACATCGCCGGAGCTACGCGAGAATATCCTGCAATTCTATTCCGACCTGTCAGCGCCAATCGCCACGAAGAAGAACGAGACTCGATGGCAAAGTGTTCTGATTTCGCTTGATCAGTTGAAGTTAAGGACTCCGAATGTGATCGCCGAGAACCCGGCGCCGGCTTCCCCGGTTATCATCATTGGTTTCTTAGGCGGCTTCATCAAGCACGACAACCCCGTCCATAGCGAAGTGCAGCTCGCAGCGCGCCTGCGCAAAGCTTATCCGTCGGGAGTGGATGTGGAGACCTTTGAGAGCTATCACGGCGCGGAAGCCCGCAGAAGGATTCTCGTCTTGCTGGACACAAACGGCGACGGCAGTTTGACCCCTGCCGAGAAGCGAAATGCACGGATCATCATTTACGGACACAGTTGGGGCGGTTCTGAAGCGGTCACGCTAGCGCGAGAGCTCGATCGAGATCGCGTTCCCGTCCTGCTCACGATTCAAGTGGATAGCGTCGCAAAACTTCACCACAACGATGCCGTCATCCCGGCCAATGTCACCCGCGCCGTCAATTTCTATCAGCCGAACGGCCTTCTGCACGGCCAGGCCGAGATTCGTGCGGCCGATCCTACGCGGACGACGATCCTCGGCAACTTTCGTTTTGACTACAAAGCCAATGCTTACCAATGCAACGAGTATCCCTGGTATGACCGTATCTTCGTAAAAGCTCACACTCAAATTGAATGCGATCCCACCGTATGGGAAAAGGCCGAGAGTTTCATACGGTCAGATCTGCCCGCCGTCACCACAGAAAATGAAACGCAATGAGGTGTATCCATGCCAGAGCAACAATGGACTGTGAAGGACTTAGTGGAAGCTCTAAAGCAGTTTCCGCCAGACGCGAAGGTTTACTACGAAATGGGTCCCAACGGCCCGGGAAGCATCGGTAAGGCGCTATTCGTCAAGGCTTGGGGCGATGATGACGACATGGGAGTCCTGCTCGACCGTTAGAACCCGTCCTCCGCGGTAACTTAAGCGACGAAGGTCCATACCCATTGCCATACCCGCACAACGGGCTCAACAAAAAACTCGTACAGCAAAGTCTTCATGGGATGATTCATTCGGCTAGCCTATACCGTCAAGGGACACGGCTCATGATCGCACTGGCATGCGATCTCGATCTCTTTGCCGCCCGCTTCCTGACAGGCCGGGCCGCAGTATTTGTCGTTGCCGGTCACCGCGCAGCGGCATGGAATATGCCCGCACTTGCTTAGTTCCGTCGTTGCCATTGCTGTTCTCCTTTTCCAATCCTGACGTTTCTTTAACTACCGGACCACTGTCTTGCGGTGGTTTTGAATCGCCGCGGCCTCTGCGGCCGTGAGACGCGACAGATCGCAATATCCAGCTCCGCTCGAGCAGGCCGCGTAGTTCCGTTTGTGTTCGTTGTCTGCCAGCATCTTGCTTTCAGGTGCAGTCAGACTTGCGAAGTCGCAGGTTTCCTGACCGTCCTTGCAAGCCGACAGGTTGCGCTGGTGATCTGAGTAGGCTATCTGCGCGGCTTCCGGAGCGGTGAGTTTCGAGCGATCGCACTCGCTCCATCCGTTTGCGCAACTCTGCGCGTTGCGCTGATTTTCGGCCACGGTCACTTGTGCGATTTCCGCGGGAGTGAGCTTGGAGTGATCGCAGCGCCCGCCACCATTCTTACAATCGGAAACGTTGAGCTCGCGCCTCGCGGTATCGACCGCGCTGGTCTCGGCTGATGTCAGTTTGGAGAGGTCGCAATCGCCTATGCCGTCTTTGCAGTCGGAGAGATTGCGCTGGTGCTCGGAAATATTCGCCTGCTGCGCTTCCGACAAGGTCAGTTTGCTCTTGTCGCAGGAACTCATCCCGTCGTTGCAGTTCGACACATTCTGCTTATGATCGGCCACTGCTAGCGCGACTGCTTCGGGTTCGGTAAGCTTCGAGTGGTCACAAGACTTGTAGCCGTTTCTGCAATCCGCGACATTGCGGTCGTGGCTTGCCAGAGCGACCTCGTCAGACTGCGAGGAGCTCAGCTTCGAAGGATCGCAACTCACACGGCCGGCTTTGCAAGCGTCCAGGTTCCGGGCAAGCTCAGGCGTCTGGGCAAAGGTCAGAACCGGCAAAAAAGTTAGACACGTTATTGGAATCCAAAGACATTTCCGTAAATGGAGTTTCATTTCCGTACCTTTCAAGCGGTCGAAAAAATGCTGACCGGACCCGATTGCAGGCTCCGATCAGCGACAGGGCAGCGACTACTTCTTGTCTTCGTTGACTTCGGCGACGCGAGCCTGTTGGCCGGCATCGGAAACGGCCTTCACGAAAGCGATCGCGCTCTTCGGGGTCGAGACCTTTCCCGAAAGGATGCTGCGGAATAACATATGCTTGCCATAAATCGCGAGCGTCGAGTCGTCATCCTGCTGAACCACTGCGCCTTCGAGGGTTAAGCCGGCAAACACGCCCTTCGATCGTGAATAGGTCAATACTTGGGTGTTCATCTTCCAGTCGGTTCCCGCGGAAGCATGGCGCCCAACCGGGCCTGCGGCCACTGATCCTTCACCCGTCAGTTCGAATTTGCTGGAGAGGAGATGCTGGAAGCCCTGATCGTTCATTACCAACATCACCAGGTCTACGCCTTCGACGCCAATCTGCAATCCCCAACTGCCGCCGCCGACGGAAACAAATGCCGGCGCGCTCCACGCGCCTGAGGTGCGGCAAGAGGCCACGCCGCGTCCGTGTTTGCCGCCGACAATGAAGCCGCCTTTAATCAGGTCTGGGATCACGAGGATACACTTTGCGTTGCTCAGTACTTCTTCCGGAATGCCTTTGTCGGGAGTCGCCATGATCGCATGGAGGACGTCGACAGACTTCTGCATGCGGTCCACCGTGTCTTCGCGACCGGATCCTGCCCACGCCGAAGTTCCCACCAAGCCCACGAAGCTCATCAACAACACAGCCATTGTCTTTTTCAAAAGAATTTTCCTTTATCGGAGTTTCCGAACTAAGAGGAGAAAGCCTCAGGTGAGCTGACTTAGCTCAGATGACCTGAAAGAGAGAGAAGAAATGCTCGTCTCTACCTTCGATAATGGCTGATATCGCGGGAAATAGCTGGTCTGAATTGCTCACTCCTGTTCCTGGCAAGGCGAACCGGATATGCTCCTCCGCAACGTGAGCAATCTTGCTCAGAATCATGACCTCTTTGCTGCCATGATTCCGTTGTCCTAAATAGAAAGACCGGCGGTGGCTTCGATGGAATCCGTTCGTCTGCTTCGCAGGCGGCTCGCTTTGTTGACCGATTGGCTTCGCAAAGTGCGAGCGACACTTCTACCCGAGAAGCAGCAGATTCTATCGCAAAGGATATGTCCGTTTTGCGGCCTGATCACGCCCCGCCACCGAGCTTCCTGCCTGGAATGCGGCAAGTCTGTCAAGGCAGCATAAGGTCCACATCTTCCAAGTTGTCCAATCAGAGTTGAATCTTCCCGCTTCGGATATCTTTCCACACTGCCGGGGGAAAAGATTCCTCTATCTCAGCAGGCGTGGATTGAACGGTCTTGCGCGCTCTTTCCGAGCGGCCGTTGCGAACGAAGGGCGATGGTGTCTGGCTCCTGATCGCTCCTTCACGGAGCTGTTTCGGTTTCACGTGCAGCACAAAGTGGATGGCGGCCAACAGAAAGTGAGGGCCGTCTGCCTTGGCGACCAGCGCATCTACAGACTTTAGCGCGCCATCGGGCAGTTCCAGGTGGTCGGCCAGCAGAACGATGGGGACCGTCGGCCGGACCTGCTTGATCTCTGCCGCGATGACGGCGCCATCCAGCAGGCCGAGGTGGTAATCGAGCACGATCGCGTCCACGGACTGGGTCATGAACAGCCGCAGACCCTCATGGCCATTCGTCGCCGTGACCAGGTTGTATCCGTGTTCCCGCAACGGACTCAACTGGCCCGGATCCTGGTGTATGCATAGCAGGGTTCCGGGGGTAGCCATGCTGATCGGTATATCCCAGATGTGCCGCATGTTCTGACCAAAATTGCACACAATGCAGCGGCCCTCGAGGGAAGGCGAAGCGGCTTCCCTTCCATCAGGCCCGGATTTTCGGGCCGATGGAACAGGGACGCCGTCGTTTGTGTCTTTAGCGAAGCGACTGGAAGCCGAGGATTTGCGACAAGATCACGTCGAGTACGCTATACCGGCCCTCAGAGTACCGGCCATACTGATAGCGGCTGTCGAAGCCGTCTTCATAGCCACGCTGGAAGCCCTCGCGGAAATAGTAGTTGTAGTCGTCCTGGGCGATGTAATACCCGCTGTAACCGTAGTTCGCATCCCGGTAGGCATAGGAGCCGCGGTAGTCAGAATGCCAGCGATCCTGGCGGTCTGCCTCTCCCGCACGGAAACCTTCCTGGTAGCCGTTGTTAATCGCCTGCCGAAGCAGGTCCGCTCCGTATTGATTAACTTCGTAGTAGCTGCCGCCACGATGGTAGCGATAGATCGGCGCCGTGTAGTAGTAAGGATCGCGATCGTAATCGTGCTCGCGCTCGTTGCGAAAGCGTATTTGCTGTTGACGTTCGCGCTCTAAATAATCTTGCTGGAAACGATACTGCGACAGGCGATTTTGTTGCTGCAGTTGCGCGGTCTGCTGTTGCGCGGCGCGTTGGTCCTGATCGAATTGACGGCGGTACTGCGTCAAACTCTGCTTTTGCTGCTCAATGAGTTGCTGCTGGCGCTGTTGTGAGAGCCGCTCTTGCTGCTGTTGCACGCGCTGCTGCTGCTGCTTGTTCTGGTCCTGCTGTTGTTGGGCGCGTTGCTGTTGTTGCTTGTTCTGCTCCTGCTGATTCTGTTCCTGCACGCGCTGTTGCTGCTGCTTGTTCTGGTCCTGCTGTTGCTGGGCGCGTTGCTGTTGTTGCTTGTTCTGCTCCTGCTGATTCTGTTCCTGCACGCGCTGCTGCTGCTGCTTGTTCTGGTCCTGCTGTTGTTGGGCGCGTTGCTGTTGTTGCTTGTTCTGCTCCTGCTGTTGCTGTTCCTGCACGCGCTGTTGCTGCTGCTTGTTCTGCTCCTGCTGTTGCTGGGCGCGTTGCTGTTGCTGCTTGTTCTGCTCCTGCTGATTCTGTTCCTGCACGCGCTGTTGCTGCTGCTGCTTGTTCTGCTCCTGCTGTTGCTGGGCGCGTTGCTGTTGCTGTTTGTCCTGCTCCTGCTGATTCTGTTCCTGCACGCGCTGTTGTTGCTGCTGCTTGTTCTGGTCCTGCTGTTGCTGGGCGCGTTGCTGCTGTTGCTTGTTCTGCTCCTGCTGCGGTTTTTGCTTTTCCGACGGCGCTTGCTGTTCAGGTGTTTTCTGCTTCTCGTCCTGCTGATCTTGCTGTTGGTATGCAAGCGCAGCGGTCCCAAGAAGTACAAACAGCACGACTGCGCCGATGACTCTAAAGCTTTTCATGAGTATTGCCTCGGTTTCAGGCTAGATGGTGCAACAGGAATTAACTGTCTTCTTTTGACCAACCGAGAAACCTAGCGCTAAGTGCCGGGAGGGATCCGAGCAATTGTGATCATTCGTCTGCTTCGGGAACGGTTAGAATCACACGGGAATGATCGCCTGTTGAGAGGACACAAATGAAAAGACAATACCTTCATCTCTCCGTCTATTCGTGCGATAAGTGTGCCGGGCCGCTCGTTAACGGAACGCTTGGGGTCCGTGAGAACGAGATTTCCAAAGAAACTGACCTCAGGTGGGTAGGGGCGGTCTGCTTGTCTTGCGGCAGCCGGCAGACTAGCGCAAGCGCAGGAAGCGGGATCCGACAATTCCCGCCAGTGGATTGGCAACCAATCGGGGTTGCGACAGAGGCCAAGGCCAGAGTCCAATTGGAAGCAGCGGTAATTGGATGATCTACGGACCGGCTACGCCTGCGCGACCGCCCGCGTCTTTTTGTCCGCGCGCAGTTGCTCTGCGCTAAAAAGCTGTCCGCAAGTACCACATCGCCATTTTGCGTTCGAACTCGCCAGGTTTCCAGGACCGGGGGAACGACCGACGTCACTAGGCCGAAATGCCATTACCAGTTCACCGCCGCATGCGAGGCACGTTCGTTTCGCCATATTCAACCTTGTTATCACAAGCGTGGCCGAGATCGCTGGTCACAATTGACCACCGCCGCCGACCCAAGTCGGATCACGGTTCTTTAGCAAGACGTGGATACTTTAATCGTGCAGAACAACATTCAGCAGCGAACTATGGACCTGTAGCCCGCCTTCGACCCCGGCAGCGTAATCAATGAAGCCCAGCTTTCGGAAGCGGTTCATAAAAAAGCTGACACGGGACCGCGTCGTACCGACCATTTCTGCCAGGGTTTCCTGACTGATCTTAGGAACCACGGTTTCCGGCACGCCTTCCTTACCGAAATGAGCCAGCATCAGGAGGACGCGCGCCAGTCTCTTTTCGCTGGAATTAAACAACTGGTCGACCAGGTCCTCTTCGTAGCGGATATTGCGAGCCAGCAAATATCCGACAAACATGTCGGAAAGAGCGTGTTCGCGATGAAGAGCCTCCATCATTGACGTTTTGGCGATTCGCAAGAGCTGACAGTCAGTTATCGCAGCGGCTGATCCCATCCGCAGGCTTTGTCCCGCCAGTGCTCCCTCGCCGAAGAAGTCCCCCTCGCTCAAAATACCGATGGTTGCTTCCTTGCCGGTCTTGGAGACCACGGTAAGCCGGATTTTGCCCTTCTGGATAAAGAAGATCGCGTCGGCCGGGTCGCCCTGCGTGAAGATTCCTTGTTTCTTGGCAACAGCCACACTCTTCCGGCCGTCGCCAATGGTGGCGAGGAACGTACCGGGATCAAACGCACCCTTCCTCTTCGCTGCTGCAGCTACAACCATCAACATCTATTTTAGTCCTTCGGCAGGTGGCGAAAGTGAGCCATTTTGCTCACTTTCAAAGTGAGATGACGGGACCCTTCAAGGACTGCTCCTGTCAAGACTGCGAGGCGATTCCGCCAGGGTGGTCACTTTTGACCAGCTTTTATAAGTCATTTGCCCCATCGTGGTTATCGCGAACAAACTTGTCCGTCACCACCCATCCAGTCGGTTCGCGGCACGGCGCGAGTGCTTCCCCCAAAAGCCTCGCGAACCTCAGGAGAACTTAAAGATTCAAATGTTCAAGAAAACGGCTTTAATCGCGCTTTTCGTTCTAGCTCTTCCACTGGTAGCGTTTGCTGGCAGCAACATTGATTTCACCAACAGCGGCGGTACTCTCACCGGCACGAACAGCGGCTTTTCTCTGACCGGGTCGACGCTGATTGCCGTCAACGGCCTCGGCGGCGGATTGATTACCGGAAACAATCTGGGGACATTGACTTTCAGTACCGGCAGCCTCAGCAGCGGCAGTTTGCAAATGGGCGGCACCTTTGCCGCCGGTGGCACGTTCAGCATCAGTGGAAACGGCACAAACGGGGTCCCCAACGGGGTGATCTTCAACGGTTCCTTTGCCGGTCCCGTGACTTGGAGCCTGGTCACTCTGGCCAACGGAACCCACAACTACACATTGACGGGCTCTTTGGTCGGGACCTGGTACACCGGAGGAACCATCAGCGGAGCCACCGTTCAGCTGACCATCAATACTGGCAAGGGATTCTTCAACGGCCAGACTTCGATTTCCAGCGGGGATACCAACTTCACCACCGTAGTTCCTGAACCGGGCACGCTCAGCCTTATGGGAGCGGGCTTGTTTGGAATCGCCGCCATTGTTCGGCGCAAGATGAAGTCCGCCTAGCAGCGAATTTCTTTTTCTCTACCCTTCAGTCCGCGCGGCGCTGGCGCCGACGCGGACGTTTTTGCAAAGGACCAATGATACAGACCGCTAAAGTCGGCACGATTCTCATTAAGGAACGGCCACCCCTCGCCGCGGTTCTTGCGCTCGAGAGCGATACCTACTCGGAGAACTGGGGGATCGTGAGAGCCTTCAACGGTTTCACCCTCGATCGCCAGATCCACGCCGCAGGATGGAACTTCTTCTTCATCGCGGCCGAAGTCAGGGTGATGTTCCTGGGCTCCCTGGGGGCGGAAAAGATTCAAGGCGCCTTGCGAAGAATTCTGGCGAAAGTCCGCCACCAGAACTTCAACAGTCTCGAAGTGACTGGTATCGTTTCCAGGAGCTTCCTGGGCATCCCCTACGGCTTCGTATCCGCACACTCACGCCACATTCAGCAGAATCCCCTGCTGGACGGGGTTCGGGCACGTGCAAGAGTCTGATCACTACAGCACAAGGAGGAACCCGTCATGGAACCTGACAAACAGCAGAGCCTCGATCAAGTGCTGGAGTCGGCAACGGTCGTATCTTGGACGGACCTTATGCGCGGCGCCCAAACCGGCGTGATTCACATTGAATACGGCTTTGCCGTGGGCGACACATTGGATTACCTCAAGCTTTGGTCATCGATCTCTCGTGGCCACTGGCTCCTGGCCTGTGGGTACTGGATGACGGCATCCACGTTTCACGACGGCGGCATCCACTTCGAAAACGGATACCATTCTGAGGGCTTGGCTCAGATTTTAGAGTCAGTAATGCAACACCAATCCGCATTCATTCTCCCGGTAAACCTGGGGCGCCAAGGATTACTGCAGATCGCCTCTCCCACAGAAGAAGAGACCGCAACCGCGGCAGCGTCGCTGCGCAACGCCTACGTATGCATCGAATCGATAATCGCCCAACCCCGACCGCAAAATTGAACTGATGAGGAGGGCCCTCGCTGATCTCGGCGGAGCTCCGGCGTGCGAAAGGCTACTTGTCGGCAGCGATCAAACGCCGATCTCGATGCGGCTCGGTGCGGGGTTGGCCGGTACTAAGCTCACATTTCTCCCCGACCTTAGCACCACAGGTAGGGCATCGAACCGACAGCGCCTGTTTCTCGGTGACTTTCATAGCTACATATTGAGTTCTTGCCGGGCCGCAAGCTGGTCAATTTTGACCGGTAACACGAACATTCGCGCAGCTGCTCCTCAGATGCGATCACCGGTTGCAGGAGGAGGAGGCCTCAATCGTCGCAAGCGCGACGGGAAGTCCATGGCGCGACATGAGAACGGCCGCCGGCTCATTTGTCTCGATCCGTGCAGGTGTCAGGCCCTTCCAGAAATGTGCAGCGACGGCGGCAATGAACGTCGCGACACGCTTGCGGCCAGAAACTGGGAACCGCGCCGTCCGCACGGTCCCACCACCATCCGAGTAAGAAACAACATCCTCTGCAAAGAGACCTTCCAGTCCAGCCAAGTCTCCTTTTTGAGCAGCATCGATAAAGGCCGCCAGAAAACGCCTTTGCTCGTCAGAACTGACAGTCGTACGCCGGCCATCTTCGATATGTTTACGGGCACGGGAGACGAGTTGGCGGGCGTTTGCTTCCTCCATTTGTAGAATGCCGGCGATCTGGCGGTACGAGTAATCGAACGCTTCACGTAGAACGTATGCCGCACGCTCTGTGCGAGACAGTTTCTCAAGGAGCAGCAGGACCGCCAGCCTCAATGCCTCGCCGCGCTCCACGCCCAATCCGGGGTCGCCGCTGGTGTCGACTGGTTCGGGAAGCCAAGTCCCGATATAGGTTTCGCGGCGCGAGTGGGCCGACTGGGCAAGATTGATACACAGTCGCGTGGTTGTCGTCGCCAGAAATGCGGGTGGGTTTTCAACCGTGCGCCGATTCGTAGACTGCCATCGCACCCAGACGTCTTGCACGATATCCTCGGCTTCCGCCGCACTTCCGAGCATGCGGTATGCGATGCCAAACAGACGCGGGCGCACGGGGACAAACGCTGAAAGGCCGTCGTCGTGTCCGCCGGTCTCTACGTCAAAGCGAAGGGATGAAGCGGTTGGAGGGTGAGGTTTTCCTACAGTTGCCATAAATCCGACTCCTTTCCGCGGAAGTGGTCACAACAGGATGGTGGAGGCTAAACAATTAGACGATCGCATCGATGTTACTGATGGTGTTGGATATCGCTGGCGGCCATTCATCGCCAGGGTAGGTCGTCCACATGTGTGTGCAGGTAGCAACAGTTCGAGTCTTGATATTCTTCCCGGACAAACACAGAACAGACACCGCACTTGGCAGATCGAGCCTCGAAATTAAGATGACATCCATGAAGAAATTGGCGGGGAATGGATCGAGATTGGCCCGTAGAACTGCGTTCCGAGCCCAATATGCTGAGCCGCGACCGAAGAGCAACCTGTTCTGGGAGCCTGGATGAGATCACCAGAAGCTGCTAAGCCGAGCGATAACCCCAGATATTTATAGCCCCCACGTGCCAAAAACCTCGGAAAATTCCGCTCGGATGAGCTACCAACTTTAGCCATCAGCCGACGATGCTGGCAATAGGGTTAAAACTGTAGGAAAGCAGAAACGGAGGGGCGCCAGCGGGCGAGGGATTCGCCCGGGCAGAGCACCAGGTGACTTTTCCGGGACTGCAAACGGTTAACGGTTAGCCGTACCGTAGCTCGAAGATCCTATCGGTCAGAGCCTGCGAGCATTTGAAGTCATTCTAAGCGTCTCCTCGATTGCCTCTTCGCTGAGTGGAGGATCATCCGAATCGCCGGTGATCAGTTCCTCGGCTGCGTGGTTCAGCTGTTCGTCGAGATTCTCGGCTATCCGGGGATTGTTGTTTTCGTCGGTCATCGAACTCTCTACCTCCCAATCAAGTTCCCGCACCTCACAATTCTCCTCAAACGTTGAACTGTTGTTTTGTGGGGGAGGCGGATCGTAGGAAATCAAAATCGCGCGTACTTCTTCTTCTGTCTCCTCTAGATATATTTCCTCCTGACTGGCAACTGTCTCACAGTTGGCCTCTGCATCAGCCGGAATGTTCCTGTCGTTGTCCATGTTGATCGACATGGTTTATTTCCCCTCTCAATAGTTCTCAATTCATTGCAATGATCCATCGCAACCGATGCACTAGAGACCAACAACGGCTCCGATTCGTGACAGTCCGGCAAGGATTCTTACCGAAACACCTGTCTTTTGTCACATTTAGTGGGGTTGCCCTGTCATAGAAGATGACGAGGTGAGTTCGCTTGGTGTCATCCCCGCCTCATACGCACGGCCAAGTCGCGTCACCAGATGTATTGTTACAATCCTGCTGCAATACGAATGGCGGCATCGAACGCTCCATCACGAAGTGAAAGGCGCATTATGCAGACCAATGCGAAGCCGAACGATGCGGATTCTCCTCAGAAATCCGAGATCCTGAAAGACAATCAATTTCGTATAGACGCGGTGCCACCCGGTTCGGCGTTATCGGTCGGTGACGCGGCGGTGTTTAACGTCGCGGGCAGCTTCTGTGCGACGCAGGCTCAATGCACTCATCGGGGAGGTCCGTTGAACGAAGGCAAACTCGAGGGATCAACAGTGACGTGCCCATGGCACGGAGCTCAGTTCAACGTATGCACAGGCGCGGTGCTGCGAGGCCCGGCCACGGAGCCAATCAAAACCTACCGGGTGATCTGCAAAGGGGAAATCGGAAGCGTGGAGAAGGAAAACTGAGGGAAACCAGCGATGCCGTGTTCGCTACGGCAATGATGCCATCGATATCAGCTACAATGCGCAACGCTGCATCCACGCGGCCGAGTGCATACGCCGACTCCCGGCGGTATTCGGAAATCTGGCGAGCGACTGAAGACAGATGAGCAAGGGCCGATTAGAGGCGTTCAGCGATGGTGTGATCGCGATCATCATCACCATCATGGTGCTTGAGATGAAGGTGCCGCATGGCGGAGATCTAAAAGATTTGGCGCCTCTACTCCCGGTGTTTCTCAGTTACGTCCTGAGTTTCGTCTATGTCGGCATCTACTGGAACAACCACCATCACATGCTGCATACCTGCACTGCGGTGACAGGTGCAATGCTCTGGGCCAATTTGCATTTATTGTTCTGGCTATCGTTGTTTCCCTTCGCCACCGGGTGGATGGGAGAAAACCATTTCACCGCCACGCCCACGGCGCTCTATGGCGTGGTTCTGTTGATGGCCGCGATTGCATATCTGCTGCTCCAGCAGGTCGATCGTCCGCGCACAAGGGCAGGACTCAATCCTGAAAAAAGCGATCGGGCGCGATTGGAAGGGCAAGCTATCACCGGTGCTGTACATCGTAGCCATTGTCACCGCCCTGCGTTCCCCGTGGATCGCCCAGGCGGTTCTGGTGATCGCTGCGCTGATCTGGCTGATTCCGGACCGGCGTATCGAAAAACGTCTTAATTTCGAGCCATTCCGCAATTAGCCACTGGGAAAAGTGACGCTCGACATCCACCAATCGCAACTGGTGGTGAGTGAATGGTTCGTTTTCCACCCCGCGAACGACCCAAGGTGTCACAAAATCTCCCTCAGTTTTGTCATAGCGAGTGTAGAAGCTGATGGCTGTGAAATGCCTGGGGCACTGATGAAAGGAGAACAATGAAAATCGTAGTGATCGGCGGTACTGGACTCATCGGATCAAAGCTTGTTAACAAGCTTCGTGAGCACGGACACGAAGCGGTAGCGGCAGCACCCAACACTGGGGTCAACACGCTTACCGGCGAAGGGCTGGCTGAAGTGCTGAAAGGCGCCTCGGTCGTCGTGGATGTATCGAACTCTCCGGACTGGGAAGACGCTGCTGTGATGAAGTTCTTCGAAACATCGACTCGAAACCTGCTTACCTATGGAGCGTCCGCAGGGATAAGACATCACGTTGCGTTATCAGTGGTGGGAACCGACCGGTTGGCCGAAAGCGGTTATTTCCGGGCCAAGATTGCTCAGGAAAAATTGATCAGAGAATCTTCAATCCCCTATTCCATCGTGCATGCGACGCAGTTCTTCGAGTTCCTTAAGGGCCTAGCCGACATTTCCATGGTCGGCGACAAAGTGCATTTGCCTCCTGTTCTCTTCCAGCCCATGGCGGCCGACGATGTCGCGAGTGCTGTAGGCAGGGTCGCAGTAGGCCAACGGGTAAACGGCATCGTCGAAATTGCAGGGCCGGAACAGTTTCGCGTGGATGACTTGGTTCGTCGACGCTTGGCCGCGCTCAAAGATCCCCGCGAAGTCATCGCGGATCCCAACGCGCTTTACTCGGGAGCGAAACTCAGCGAGAAAACCCTGCTCCCGGGCAACAACGCACGACTCGGCGAGACCCGTTTCGAAGTTTGGCTGACTCAGCCCGCGGCACAAATTCCGAGTGCGCAGCCTCAGCCTACAGGCGCCGCAGTGGCGGCCAATGAGAAAGAGATTCATAAAAAAGCCAGCTGATATCAACTCGTGCGGCACTAACGCGTCAGGGCGAAGTCCCGGTCGATACACACGACGCACAGAACAGGCGTCGCTCAGGGGGAAAGGTTAATTCATGACGTCCACAAAACTAATTTTGGCGCTGGCATGTCTCATGTCGGGCACGCTGGTAGCACAGCAGGCTAAGGTAACGGAACTCGTGTCGAAAGACCTGACAACCCTTCCTGGCAAAGAAGGTCTGATGGTCACCGTGGAATATCCGCCGGGCAGTTCAGATCCCGTCCATCGTCACAATGCCTATGGGTTTATCTATGTGCTGGAAGGCTCGATCGTGATGCAGGTGAGGGGCGGAAAGGAAGTGACTCTGACACCTGGCCAGACTTTCTACGAAGGTCCGGATGATGTCCACGTCGTTGGGCGGAACGCAAGCAAAACCAAACCGGCGAAATTCGTCGTGTTCTTCGTGAAGGACAAAGGCGCTCCGGTACTGGTGCCCGCCAAGTAAAACCTGAAACCGCGAGCACTTCTGCTCGCACAACTAAGGAGAAAATTCATATGAGCACGATTACTGTGAAAGATGGCACGACAATCTACTACAAAGACTGGGGCAAGGGCCCGGTCGTCACGTTTTCACACGGATGGCCGCTCAATGCCGATGCATGGGACGGACAAATGCTTTTCCTCGCGCAGAATGGTTTTCGCGCGGTTGCGCACGACCGGCGTGGTCATGGCCGGTCGAGCCAGGCTTCGTCCGGGAACGACATGAACGGGTACGCCGACGATCTGGCAGCGGTGATTGAGGCGCTTGACCTCAAGGATGTCACTCTGGTGGGTCACTCCACGGGCGGAGGCGAAGTTGCACGTTATATCGGACGCCACGGCACAAAGCGGGTTGCCGCAGCCGTTCTGATCGCAGCCGTGCCACCGATCCTGGTGAAGTCCGCTTCCAACCCGGAAGGGATCCCGATCGAAGTGTTTGATGGATTGCGCAGTGGTCTCGCTAAAGATCGTTCGCAGTTCTACAAAGACTTTGCCGTAATGTTCTATGGCGCCAATCGGGCAGGTGCGAAGGTCTCGCAAGGGATGCTGGACCAGTTCTGGCTGTGGAGCATGCAGGCCGGTCTTAAGAATAGCTACGACAGCATCAAGGCATTTTCCGAAACCGACTTCACCGAGGACCTCAAGAAGTTCGACGCGCCCACGCTGGTCATGCATGGTGAGGACGACCAGGTCGTGCCTATCAAAGATTCAGCGAAGAAATCGGCCAGGCTGATTAAGGGAGCGAAGGAAATTTATTATCCGGGCAGGCCGCACGGCCTCACCGCCACACACCAGGATGAAGTCAACACCGACCTGCTGAAATTTCTGAAGTCGGTCCAACAAACTCGCAAGGCTAGCCTAAATTCTTGCGCCCGGCAGATCGTGCACCTTCGCCGCTCTGCCGTGGCGTGAGGTTTTCGATAGTGCGACCCGCATGAGATTTATTTCATTGAAAAACTCGGCGGAATCGTGTGCAAGTCGACGACAGCAAACCTAAACGAGCGCTTACAGCGCGCAGACGGCAACCGAAGTGCAGGAAAAGCAATCGTAGTTCACCTTAACTGATTGCAGATTGATTCCATCCTTATGCTGGGCAAAGATTGTCTGGCTATCCCCTCAAGAACTGCCAGCCCGCTCTGTATTTAACTGGCGTGATCTGAAATGTCTGCGGGAGTTCCGCGCCTTGACATCGGGCGGCGGTGTTGCAGAAGATGCGAGAGGGTTTGCCGTCAGTGCTAGGCCACGAGATACGCTGCTTGATTCGGCCAAGTCCGGTCACTTCGCCGTCGAAGCGGCTGTTGGAGCCTGGTTGTGCCTGAGAAAGCGGGTTTCGAGGAACGAGTACGGTTCCCGACCTGTCCTGGAACTGCGGAGGAATCGAACCGTGAATTCAGAGCGCTGCCCTTCATGGTTACAAGTCCGAATGCGATTGCCGCGGGACCGCTAGCTGACCGCGATTTCAGACTTCATTGATATTAAAGTAAGATATCTGCTTTGAGACCATCTATGACATCGTCCATCTACGAAATCCCTGCCTCCTCCCAGCAACAAGCTCTGGCATACGACCCGCTGCTCGACGACATCGGATTCATGACCTGCATGACCCTGGTGCTGCTCGGCAATTACGCGCAGACCGGGCATCTCGGCGGACCGCTCGCCTACACGCCCTACAATGTTGCGGCGCATCTGGTCGGTCCTGAAAATGGCGGACTCCGTTACGATTACCGTCGGCCCAAGCATCCCTACTGCGACAAATTCATGCTCGCGGCGGGCCACTCGATCCCCACCTGCTATGCCCTGTGGATGATCATGGGCCAGGCGCTCGATCGCAAGTACCAGCAGACCGGTGATCGGCGTTATTACGTCGATCCGCAGGTCGCGATGCTGCCGATCGACGCACTGGGATTCCGGCGCGGCGCGGGCGCGCTGAAAACGCTGCTGCACGAAACGGGTTTGGAAGACCACCCGCTGTTCGCGCAAGCCAAAGCCCGCGGCATTCGTGCCCTCTCCGGACATGCCGAAAGCACCGACGTCACCAACGACGTGAACGGCGGACCCTCGGGCATCGGCATTGCTACGGCCGCGGGCAAAGCGGCGTTTTGGGATGTGGTGGGGGCGCCAGCCTCGCCCAAAGTGATCGCGCTGGAAGGCGAATTCGCGCTCACCGAGGGGCACGCGCAAGAGTTCAAGACGCAGGCGCTCGCGCTGCAGGTGGGAAAGCGTTTGCGCGTGATGATCTCCGACAACAACGCGGGCATCGACGACTGCCTGATCGGTGGCAAGATTGGCGGCGTGATCGCCGCGGGCTTTGACGGCTACGATCTGGTGAGTCAATGGACGTCCTATGGGTGGAACGTCTTCACTTTGGCCAATGGTAACGACTATGGCCAGGTGGCCGCAGTGCTGAAAGCGATGGACGCAGTCGACCCGCAGGATCGCCGCCCGGTCGCCGCAATCGGCAAAACCATCAAGGGCTACTGGCCCACCGCGGCCGAGGGAAAAATCGCCGGCTGCGATCAATTGGTGAGTTATGCCAGCCATCCCTATGCGCTGAAGATGAACTCCGAGTATTTTCTCGCGCTGGCCCAGACGTTCGAGAAACATTACGGCGTGGAGTTCGAAGGCATTCGCAAGGGTCCCGTCACCAACAATCGCGAGCGCTTGATCCAGTTCAAGACGAACATCGACCTGGTGATGTCGCTGCTCGACCGCAACGGATTGGGCGATCGCCTCGCCGATCGCCTCGTGGAAATCGGCGACACTGTGCGCGACGACGTGAAGTTGCGCATCTCAGCCTCGCACGATCCGTTCCTCGACGACCGCCTGCGGGTCTCGGCGCTGCCGGAAGAGCCGCAGAAGGTCTCGATTCGCAATGCGATTTCCGGCGCGGAGAAGCAAGTCGGCATTTCGCTCTTCAAGAAGCCGGGCGAGACGGCCGGAGCGCGGCGCGCGATTTCCGAAATCATTAAATGGACGAATTACGTCACCGACGGACGATTCTTCACGGTGGCGGCAGACCTTTCGGAGTCCATCAACGTAGAGCACGGCGCTTTGTGGGGACACTACAATCCCAAGGACAATCCGCTGGGCACACGCCTGAAAGCGCCCATCCAGGAAGCGGGCAATGTTTCCACCGCGATAGGCTTGGTGAGCCAAAGCGCTTCCGTCGACCCTCAACAATTCGCCGGCGTCTGGGCTCTCAGCGGCACCTACGGAGCGTTCACGCCATTGATGTACACTCCCGCGCGTGTCTGGAGCCAACAGAATCAGGACAGCAAATTCCGCATGGGCGTGCTGCATATTCTCACCGCGCACTCCGGCCCTGAAACCGCGGCCGACGCGCGCACCCACTTCGGCATCTTCGCGCCGCAAGTGTGGAAGCTGTTCCCGCGCGGTCAAGCGATCAATCTCAGCTTTTGGGATTACAACGATGTCGCGCCGGGCTATTTCGCGGCGGCGGAAATCGCCGCCCGCGATCCGCACGTGGGCATTATCACGTTGGAAGTGGCGCGCCCCGACTTCGCAGTCGCGGACCGCAGCCATTTTGCCGACTCCGACTTGCGCGCTGCGGCGAAAGGCCTATACGTGATCCGCGATTTCGCGCCCAACAAACCGCGCCATGGTTACGTGATCGCGCAAGGATCGAGTTCCACTGTAAATCTGGTGAAAGTGCTGCCGAAACTCGAAGAGGCCGGGGTGAATGTGAAGGTGATCGCGGCCATCAGCGAAGATTTGTTTGATCGCCAGCCGCAAGCGTATCGCGATTCCGTGCTGCCGCCCGAGGCTCGTTACGATTTGATGGTGGTGTCCACGGGCACGCGACGCATGTGGCCGCTGCGCAACCTCGGTCCGTTGACGGATGAGTATTCACTCACCTCCGACTTCGACAATTCATGGAGAAGCGGAGGCCTCGAACTGGAAGTAATCGCGGAAGCACATCTCGACCCCGATTCGATTTTCGCCGGCGTGGAGCGATTCGCAAATGAGCGCCAGCGCCGCATCGGCGATCAACGCAAAATGATCGGTTAGTCGAGTGGCTATTTGCCCTCGCCGGCGAACGGGTGAAATCGGGACTGGCAAATGCCCAAGCCAAAGGAAAGGTTCTGGGCAGGCCGCCTCTGCGAAAATTAACGAGGCCTTGAGCTTGAGGAGCGGACTCCCCTCGTTTCACGCTTCTACCATCGCGTCCGTGACAAAGCGGAACCTGAGCAAGGCCTGGCCATCGGGGGTAAGCACGACTGCGTTGCCGTGCCATGACATGAGGCGCATCTCCTCCAGAAACTGAACCCGAATTTCTGTGACGCCGGGTACACCTTGAAACTCAGAATCGCGATCACGGCGCAGAGTCTTGGGAAGATTACCGCGTGTGACTATCTCCCCGCTGCGGGTGATATTTCATCAGCTCAACACGCACGCCCTCTACGGATTCGGCGGAGGAGGATTCAGGAGTTCGCAGTGTTCGACGCACATCACCGTCTCGATCTCGAGGTCGGCTTTCTTGTGGCCGGAGAAGCTGATATCAGGAAGAATCATGATTGTCTGCGATCCATCCGCGAGGTTAAAGGTGCAATTGAAGCTGAGGGACTGAACGCCGCGTTCCTTGCAGCCGGTTTTGTCGAGGACATCGGTCAGGGTCACGGTTTTGTCGTAAACCTGGTCGGCAAGGTGCGATGGGAGTATGGCGACCGTCAGGGGAACGGGCGACTTGATCTTGACGCTGAGTTCCTGCGCATCGTGGTCGGGAGTCATCAGACTGTAGACCTTGGGCGCCGCCGTTACATCGTATTTTTCCTTCACGATGCGGCGCCAGCGGAACTCGGGCTCGAGGCAATTGTCCACACAAGTCCAGCTGTAATACTGGACGTGGAGATCGTTGGGGGACATGAATTGCCGGGCACCGGGCCCGAGGATGGCGCCTATGGTGGCGACAACCGGTTTCTCGGGCTTACGCTCGTCTCGGAAAGTGAGAATCATGGGACGCTCGGAGGGAAGATGGCACTCGTAAATCACGCTGGTGACATGCTGCTTCACGCAGAAGACGCTGAAATTCGCGGGAGCCTCGGGATGCTGCATCGCGTTGTTCCATTCGTCGGCCCAGGCCATGCCGACGGTGACGGGATATCTTGCTTCGATACCGACGTGCATGTTGCCACCTCCGGCTGCGGGATGGTAGACGCGACCAGCGTCCAAGCCGGCGGGCTCCATGGGGATCGTCTCGCTGTTGGCGGGAGTCCAGTCGAAAACGCGATCTTGCGCGCACGAGAAGGCAGCGAAGCCGCAGAGCAGGAGCGCGGCGGAGATGGCAACGTTCCTCATCATCCTGCAAGTATTTGCTGGGTAAATGCGCGTACGTAGTTAATTCGCGAGGGGGGGATTACGAAGGTACTATGTTGCCGACGATCAACGGCGGGATCGGCCTGGCGCACCGCACTACGAAAAACCGGAGACGCGCATTTGAAGTTCCAAACTCCAAGGTGATCCGCAAGTGACTAAATCAGGCGATAGCAGTAAGTTGACCCGAACCAACCCAGCGCAGGGTCTTGAGCGCTATGGCGGAATCACAGGCTTAGCTGCCATCCGGACTAGGTTACGGTTGGTTCTAGCTCGCCTCGAATAGCGTCCTCGTGCCATTGACATCCGGTGTAGGATATCGCACGTTTATCTTGCAAGGGGACACGACCCCAGACTTGGAGCTGGTGTGGAAGGCGTCTGTTTGACTCCGAGAGGGGGCACCTCGATGGCGTTGCGAACCTCCGTTGCACCTGTTTTGAGCTTGATTGCGGCAGTGACCTTAGTGGGCTGCGGTGGCGGAGGTTCGACTCCCACCGGCACTGGCCCCAAGGCGCCGGTGATCGCCAGTCAACCAGCAAATCAGACCGTGGCTGCAGGCCAGGCCGCAACCTTTTCCATCACGGCGACGGGTACGCCTCCACTGAGCTACCAGTGGCAGAAAAACGGTGGGGCTATCAGTGGCGCGACTGGGGCGAGCTACACGACCCCGGCGACGACATTAGCGGACAACGGCTCGCAGTTTATTGTTGTGGTCAGCAATTCCACAGGCAGTGCCACCAGCAATGCCGCCACTCTGACCGTGAACGCAGCACCCACGATCACGACTCAACCCACAAACCAGACAGTAGCCGCAGGCCAGACAGCGACCTTCACCGTAGTGGCGACGGGTACGCCTCCACTTAGCTACCAGTGGCAGAAAAACGGCGCGGCCATCAGTGGCGCGACTGGGGCGAGTTACACGACATCGGCCACGACGTTAGCGGACAATGGCGCGCAATTTGTCGTCATCGTCAGCAATTCCACAGGCAGCGCCACCAGCACCGCCGCCACTTTGACCGTGAACGCAGCACCTGCCATCACGACTCAACCGGCGAATCAGACGGTGGCTGCAGGCCAGATGGCGACCTTCACCGTAGTGGCGACAGGTACGCTTCCGCTCGGCTACCAGTGGAAGGAAAACGGGACGGTTCTTACTGGCGCAACTGGAGCGAGCTACACGACCCCCCCGACTGCTTCGTCTGACAATGGCTCCCAGTTCAGCGTAGTGATCAGCAACGCTTTCGGAGCTGTGACCAGTTCTTCGGCGACATTAACCATTACCACGGCTGCTCCCATCCAGGTTCTGACTTATCACAATGACAGTCTGCGAACCGGCCTGAATAGTAACGAGACCATACTGACGCCATCGGTTGTCAATTCCACCCAGTTCGGGCAACTGTTTTCGCAGCCCGTCGACGGCATCATCGTGGGACAGCCTCTTTACCTCACGTGGCGTAAACATACCCAATCTGGGGATTCACAATGTGGTCTACGTTGCCACCCAGCACGACTCGATCTATGCCTTCGATGCCGACAACAATTCCGGGACGAATGCGTCGCCTTTGTGGCAGGTGAGCTTTATTGATCCTAATGCCGGCATCACAACCGTCCCAGGAACGGTCCAAAAATGCAGCGGTGTGACGGGCTTCACCGAGATTGGCATCGAATCGACGCCGGTGATCGATCCCAATACCAATACGCTTTACCTGGTCGCTAAGACCGATGAGAACGGAGTTTTCGTTCATCGGCTGCATGCCCTCGATGTAGCGACCGGGCAGGAGAAGTTTGGCGGGCCGGTATCCATCAATGCTTCCTTCACGGCCAATGACGGCAAGGTCACGCAGTTCAGCAATCTCTGGGAGATGAACCGTCCGGCGCTGCTTCTGCTGAATGGCGCTGTCTATTTGACATTTGGCACCAACGGCTGCGATGACTCTTCGCAAGGCTGGGTTCTGACCTATGATGCCGGCACGCTGCAACAGATCGGGGTTTTTGATGCTGCCCCCGACGCAGGACTGGCAGGCATCTGGCAATCCGGGCAAGGGCCGGCCGGGGACAGCGGCGGGAATATCTACTTTTCTACTGCCGAGGTACAGTTCGACGCGAATAGCGGCGGACAAGACTACGGCTCCAGCATCGTGAAGCTGACTCAGGGGACCAGCTTGAATGTAACCGACTACTTCACGCCCTCGAACTGGTCGTTTATCTCGATGAATGATCTCGACCTGAGTTCCTGTGGAGTGCTGGCATTGCCGGATCAGACCGGGCCGCATCCCCATGAACTGGTAGCCTCCGGAAAGCAGGGCACGATTTACCTGATTGATCGCGACAATATGGGGCAGTTCAACATGACCACCGATCAGATCGTCCAGGAATTGCCCATGGGCGCGGGTGCGATGTTCGGGTCTCCAGCCTATTTCAATAACACGGTCTACTTTGCTGGATACGCCTCGCCGATCTATGGGTATCCGCTCAGTGGAGGGATGTTAGGCACACCTGTGAACACGGCCACGATGCCCGGCGGAATCCCTTCGATATCGGCGAATGGGACGAGCAATGGCGTCCTGTGGATTATCACCGGCGGTGTTCTTGAAGCCTTCGACGCAAGCAGCCTGACCCATCTCTACACATCGCCGAGACTGCCCGCCACGACCCACTTCGTGATCCCCTCGGTGGCTAATGGCAAAGTCTACGTGGGCACGACCCAAAGCTTGCTGGTTTACGGTTTGTTGCCATAGGGAGATTCTCCAGGCCGAAAGTGTCCCCGATCGGGACCGCAATCCTGACGGCGTTCGAATGTACCAATGAGTGGTTTTGGAACCTTTGTGACTATCGGAAACGTTGACGTCCCGGCAACATGGGGCGGTGAAGAATTGGCCAATTTCCCTATTCCTGATGTTGCTGGCCGCGCCATGTTTCGGCAACGTGAAAATTACCACCACCACACTCCCCAACGGCACCCTCGGCGCCGCCTATACCGGGGTCGTGAACGCCAGTGGCGGCTGCACTCCGTATAAGTGGGTGATCGCCTCCGGAGCACTGCCGCAGGGTGTCACTTCGAAAGCGTCGAGTTCGACGACCTCTCTGAACCTCACTGGAACACCGACCAAGGCAGGCACCAGCTCCTTCAGCGCGAAGGTTACCGGGTGCGGTGGCGTTAGTTCGGAAGTTGCCTACAAGGTCGTGATCCAGTCGACCGCCAATCATGTCGTGGACCTGAGCTGGAATGCTTCGAGCACGAAAGACGTCGCTGGCTATAACGTCTATCGCAGTCCGGACGGGAAGTCGTGGAAGAAAATCAACACCAGCCTGGTGGGATCGACCCTCTATGCCGACTCCACAGTCTCCAATGGCAGCACCTACTATTACGCGGCAACTGCGGTCGACATTTACGGGAAGGAAAGCATCAAATCGGGCGTAGTCCAAGCGACTATTCCCTAGCTTTGAAGCCAGCCACTTCATGGGGGAGTCCAGTTCAACAGGCATGGAAGCGTGGCCTCATTCCCATGTGACAATCCATCGAACCGCTTGGCGGAATCGATAACGATGGCTGCGGGGGTGGGTCTCGCCGGGAACTGGCTGATCCCGGGCAATCCCGTCCGTTGGGGATCACACGGAATGGTGACTCTGGTCACAGACCGGCTGTGAGCTAGTTGCGAGCATAGTAGCCGCTATGCCGAGTCTCGAACGAACGTTCGAACAATCTCAGGATCTGGTTACGGACCTCAGTTTTTCGGGTGTGCGTCGCTGGAAAGAACAACACCCGGACTCCCGCGTAATCGGCTACTTCCCCGTCTATGTCCCGGCGGAGATTGTCCACGCGGCGGGTATGCTGCCGGTGGGACTGAATGGGGCAGGCGACCGCCTCGACATTCAGTATGCGGACGCGCGCTTCGGATCCTTCATCTGTTCCATCATTAAGACCACGCTCGAGATGGGACTGCAGGAAAATCTCAAGCTGTTCGATGGCATGCTCTTCAGCTCCATCTGCGATTCCGCCCGTAATCTCTGCTTCGTGATGAAGCGCAATTTCCCTGATCTTTACGTCGACTTTCTCCATTTGCCGCACAACCCGAGTTCTGCCGCCACCGTGGACTTCCTGACGAGCGAATATCAGCGACTCATCAAGGAACTGGAGCGCATCGGCGGTCACGCCGTGGCCCAGACCGCCTTGAGTACCGCCATTGCTCTCTATAACCACAATCGACGATTGATCCGTCAACTGTACACGCTGCGCGCGCAGAAACCGCATGTGCTGCGCGCCTGGGAATCGTATGTGCTGGTTCGCGCCGGCAACTTCATGCCGGTGGAGGAGCACAACGCGCTGCTCGAAGATTCTCTCAAGCAACTCGCTCAGCGGCCGGGTAAACCGCGAGATTCCATCCGCGTGGTGGTGGAAGGCGCCTTCTGCGAACAGCCGCCTCTGGACTTGATCAAGTTGGTGGAAGACGCGGGCTGCTACCTGGTGGACGATGACTTTTCCATCGGCCGAAGCTGGTTTACAGAAGACATCCCAATTGACGCCGATCCCGTGCGCGCCCTGGCCGAGAGTTATGTCAATCGTGCGGTCTACTCCTCGGTACGCCACGATTTTCGTGCGCCCCGATGGGAGGGCCTGGCTGAAAAAGTGAAGCGCTCACGGGCCGACGCCGTCCTTTTCCTGATCGCCAAGTTTTGCGAGCCCGCCTACTTCGACTATGTGCTGTTCAAGAAAAAACTGGAAGAACTCAGCGTGCCGCATCTCCTGCTGGAATTCGAAGAAAAGCAGTTCACCTTTGATCGGGTAAGAACGGAAGTAGAGACGTTCGTCGAATCGCTGGTGTTCGACTAGCTGGCAGGACTGGTTCCCCCAGCCTGGCAACAGCAAAGAATGGTGAAGACATGGCTGAAGTGAAATTGACCGAATACCGCGGCAGCATTCATCAACGGCAAAAAGACCTGATGATGAAGTGGTACGAGCGCTTGGACCAGTCCGCCGAGGCGGGCACACCGCCTACTGCCTCGCTGATGATTTCGGGAAACTGTGTCGAATTGCTGGAGGCCTTCGGAGTGGTTCCCATCTACCCCGAAGTGAATGCGCTGCAACTGGCCATCCGGCACCAGTCGTTGGAGCCAATCCTGGCCGCGGAAGAGATCGGCTATGCGCCCGACAACTGCGCCTACGTGAAAGCCGACATCGGCTGTTACCTGAAGGGCATCACCCCCACCGGAGGCAAGTTACCCAAGCCAGATCTGGTGCTTTGCAACTTCGTCGGCTGCAATACCTACGTCAAGTGGTTCGAGCACACCGCGGTGCTCACTGGTTCCAAGCTTTATGTGCTCGACGTCCCTTTCTTGCGCGAAGAGGAACCGAGCCAAGCCGACATCAACTATGTGGTTCGCCAGCTCCAGGAACTCGTCGCCTTGTTGGAGCAGATCACCGGCAAGAAGTTCGACTACGATCGATTTGTCGAAGCGGTGCGTTGCTCTGCGCAAGTGGAAGATCTCTGGTCGCAGATCAAGCACCTCGCACGGCGTTCTCCTTCGCCGTTCGATGCCTACTTCGACGCCATCACCCTGATGGGTCCGCTGTATGTCTATCGCGCGACCCAGGAGGGCGTGGATTTCTTCCGCGCCGCGTTGGAAGAGATTCAGGCCAAGGTCGACAGCCACCAGGGCGTGTACGACCAGGAGAAGTTCCGCCTCGTAATCGAAGGCCCCCCGCCTTATCCCTACTTCCGCACCTTCCGTGACATGTTCGCAAAATGGAAGGCGTGCACCGTCGCATCCACTTACTCGACGGTTGGAGGGTTATGGGAGTTTGGAGCCCGCCACGATCCTGATCATCCTTTTGAATCTGTAGCCATGCACATGCTCGCACAGAACGTCACCAACCGTAATTACCTGCAGCGTTATGAGCAGATACGCCGCTATCTCGAGGACTGGAACGCGGATGGACTGATCATTCACTTCGTCAAGAGCTGCCGTTTATTTTCAGCCGGCCAAGGGGACATGCGCGATTACGTCACCAAGACGCTGGGAATCCCCACGCTCTATATCGAGTCTGACCTGGAAGATCCGCGCTATTTTGCCGAAGCACAAACCCGCAACCGGATTGACGCATTTTTCGAGGCGCTCGAACACGCCAAGCTGACCGCAAAGGCGGTCTAGCCAGATCGAGGGATCACCCATGAGAATCGCCGCCGGAGTTGACGTAGGGTCCACTCAGACCAAGGCAGTGGTCATGAGCGACAACGGAGGCCGATCCATTTTGTCGCGAGCCCTGGTGGACACGGGAGCAAACGTGCGCAAAGCCGCGGAGACTGCGTTCCTGCTGGCTTGCCACAACGCCGCGATTTCCCCCACCTCCGTGGGATTCGTGGTGGGTACGGGATACGGCCGCTACAACATTTCCTTCGGCAACGCGCAGTTGACCGAAATCAGTTGCCACGCGCGCGGCGCCCACTTCGTCTGTCCCAGCACGCGCACCGTGATCGACATGGGCGGACAGGATGCCAAGGCCATCAGCGTCGGAAGCGACGGCCAGGTAATGGACTTCGTGATGAACGACAAGTGTGCCGCGGGCACCGGTCGGTTTCTGGCCAACGCGGCGGACGTGATGGGAATTGGACTCGACCAGATTGGGCCACTTTCGCAGCGCGCCACCCGCCCCGTCCGTATTGCCACGGTGTGCACGGTATTCGTCGAGTCCGACATTCTTTCCTACCTTGCGCAAGGCAAGAAGGCCGAGGACATCATGTCTGGGGTACACCTTGCGATTGCCAAAAGAACTCTGTCGCTGGCGCGAAGAGTTCCGCTCGAGCCAGACATCACCATGACCGGCGGCGTGGCGCTCAACATCGGAATGGTGCGGGCTCTCGAAGAGGTGCTTGGCGCCAGCATGCAAGTCAGTCCGGACGCGCACTACATGGGCGCCATCGGCGCCGCTGTGTTTGCGCTGGAGAAGATGGACCAGAGTTTTGAATTTGCCACCTGGAGTCCCGAACATGCGACTGGTAGCGGGCATTGATTGCGGCAGCAGCTTTACCAAGGCCGTCCTGGTCAGACAGGACAGTTCGGCCCACTCCTCCATCCTGGGCAAGGGCCGGGCTAAAAGCGGCATCAACATGGAAGAGGCCGCACACGCCGCGCTCGAGGCGGCGTTCAACGACGCGGGCGTCCGCACAGACCAGGTTCACTATGTAGCCACCACCGGATTCGGCCGGTATAGCGTGGGATTCCGCGACATTCAAATCACGGAAATCACCAGCGGGGCGCGTGGCGCTCAATATCTTTTTCCCAGTTCCCGTTGCGTGCTGGACATCGGTGGCCAATCGACGCGGGCGATCACCATGGACGCGTCGGGCAAGGTCCGCACCTTTAAGACCAATGACAAGTGCGCGGCAGGGTCAGGAATGTTCATCGTGCGGGCTGCCAAGTATCTGGAGATCGCGGTTGAGGACGTCGGCACTCTGTCGCTGCATGCCACCAACCCGCAGCCTATCAGCAGCGTTTGTGCCGTCCTGGCGGAGAGCGAAATTATCAACCATGTGAGTGCCGGGGTGACGGTGGAGAATATCCTTCGCGGCATTCACGATTCGCTGGCAGACCGGGCGGTGGGCATGCTCAAGCGCACCGGCATGCACGGCGAAGTTGCCTTCATCGGAGGCGTGGCCCTTCAGTCCGGCATGGTCAAAGCCCTGGAAGAAAAACTGGGCACCAAGGTAAATGTCCCACCCGACTGTGATTATGTGTGCGCCCTGGGCGCGGCTCTGTTAGGGCAGAAACGGCTGGCAAAGAAAGAACAGATGGCCGGCCTGCAAACGGTTTCGTGAGGCTTTATGTCATCCGCAACAGACGCGACGCTTAAAAGCAGAGAAACATCTTATGGGCCCATCCATGGCGCATACGGATTTCGGCTCAACCGCGTGGGCCAGCGCTTGGAACTCCACGAATTGCCCGCACTCAATCCTGGGCCCAACCAGGTCGTTGTACAGGTTGCGGGATGCGGAGTCTGCCACACCGACATCGGCTATGCCTATGATGGCGTACCGACTCGACATCCTCTCCCCCTCGTACTCGGACATGAAATTGTCGGGCGCGTTTGTGCCGTGGGTGAGCAGATGGTCCACTGGCTGGGGAAGACAGTCATCGTTCCTGCTGTGATTCCCTGCGGCGAATGTGCTGCCTGTAAAGCCGGACGGGCCACCATCTGCCGGAAGCAATTCATGCCGGGAAACGATGGCGACGGTGGCTTTGCGACGCATGTGGTCGTCCCGGGCCGGGGCCTTTGTCTTGTGCCCGATCAACGGCCTGACGGAATTGACTTGGCTGCGCTCTCTGTGGTCGCGGATGCCGTTACAACTCCGTTTGAGGCGATCCGCAGATCACAACTTGGCCCCGGCGATGTAGCTGTTTTCACTGGCGTGGGTGGCATTGGAGGCTTCGGGGTCCAGATCGCATCCGGACTCGGAGCGGCTGTCGTAGCCATTGACATCGATCGCGAGCGACTTGATCTGGCAGCGCAGCACGGCGCTTCCATCACCCTCGATGCCAGCCAGATGAGCGATAAGGATCTGAAAACTTCAGTTCGATCTTTTGTAAAGCAGAGCGGACGCAGCGGAATCGGACTCAAGATTTTCGAAACCAGCGGAACCCACGCGGGCCAGGCAACCGCGTTCGGACTGCTCGATCACGGAGGCTACCTCGCGGTGGTTGGCTATTCGCCCAAGCCGGTGGAGATTCGGCTCTCGAACCTGATGGCGTTTGATGCCACCGCACGAGGGAACTGGGGATGCCCGCCAGAACAGTATCCGGCAGCTTTGTCGCTGGTTCTGGATGGCAAAGTCGTGCTCGATCCCTTTATAGAAAAACATTCGCTTGACGAAGCTCCCCAGGTGCTGGAAGCAGTACGCGCTCATGCCCTGCGTCGTCGCGCCATTCTGATACCGACTCATTGAGGAGAACCATGAAAAACCACAACCTTGTCGAAGACTTCAATCCCCAGGAAATCATGGTGGAACACCGTCCAGCCCTGGACCAGCAAGGCAGACCGGTCGAGGGACTGCACAACGTCTGGATCACTCTGAACAATCCGGCCGAGATGAACGCTTATACCACCACCATGAGCAAGGAAATCATCCTCGCGCTGCGCGATGCCAGCAACGACCGGGCAGCAGTGGCAGTGGTTCTGACAGGCGCAGGCAATCGCGCGTTCTGTTCTGGCGGTAACACTCGTGAGTACGCGGAAATCTATGCGGGCGCCCCGGGAGAGTATCGCCAATACATGCGCCTGTTTAACGACATGGTCACGGCAGTGCTGCAGTGTGACAAACCAGTCGTATGCCGAGTCAATGGTATGCGGGTGGGCGGAGGACAGGAAATCGGAATGGCTTGCGACTTCTCGATCGCCAGTGATCTCGCCATCTTCAGCCAGGCCGGTCCCAAGCACGGTTCGGCGCCGGACGGTGGAAGCACCGATTTTCTACCGCTCTTCGTAGGAATTGAACGCGCGATGTACAGCGGCACGCTCTGTCAACTGTGGAGCGCGCACCGTTTCTACTGGTTGGGCGGACTCACCGAGATTGTGCCGGTGCTCAAGCTGGATGGCAAATGGATAGCCAATCCCCGGGTGATCACCGACCGCGTGCTCGACGAGTACGGCCGGGCGGTGTTGGGTGAATGGAAGACCGGCGCAGCAGAACAAGAGAGCAAGGCTCTCACAGCGAAGGCTGCCATCGATTTCAGCATGCTCGACGAAGCCGTTGAAAAATTGTGCACACGAATCCTCTACACCATGCCCGATTGCCTGACCAAAACGCTGGAAAGCTTGCGCAAGCACAAGCTGGAGCATTGGGATCGTAATCGTGAATCGAACCGCGCCTGGCTCGCTCTGAACATGATGACCGAAGCCAACGCCGGTTTCCGCGCTTTTCATTACGGCACCAAGAATGAGCGCGAGGCTAATTTCATTCTGCTGCGGCAGCGGATAGCGGAGGGTGCGAGGTGGAATGAAGAGCTTATCCAGGAGATTGCTCCCTGGGTCAGTGAAGAGGCAAAGGTGGGGAAATGAAGATGACCAGGGCCAGACTTGAATTCGCGCATGATGGCCAGGTTGCCAGGATCACGCTAGCCGCACCAAAGGCGAACATTCTTGACCGGGTCATGATGTCGGATCTGCAAGCGATCTTTGAAGAATTGACTTCTCGCCGCGATCTGAAAGCCATCGTGGTTGCCGGGGAGGGACCCAGTTTCAGCTACGGCGCAAGTGTGCCTGAGCATCTGCCAGATCAGATCGCGGCAACTCTCGAACAGTTGCACTCGTTGCTCCTTGCCGCAGCCAGAGCGCCGGCTCCAACCATCGCCGCCGTCCGCGGCCAATGTCTGGGCGGTGGCTTTGAACTCGTGCTCGCGTGCGATCTAGTCATGGCCGAAGTCAACGCACAGTTTGGCTGTCCTGAGATCAAGCTAGGCGTCTTTCCGCCGGCAGCCTCGGCGTTGCTTCCGGTAAAGGTCGGACTGGGCTGGGCGTCGAGCATGGTGCTTACGGGCGCAAGTTGGTCCGGAACCACTGCCGCACAATGCGGCCTGGTATCTCGCGTGACAGCAGTGGAAGGGCTCGATTGCGATCTGGAAGAGTGGCTGGAGGCTGATTTTCTTCCCCGTTCCGCCGCCGCGCTGCGCCACGCGGCCCACGCGATCCGGCAGCCCTTACTGCGAGCTTTGGAAGAAGAGCTACCAGTTTTAGAAAGAATGTATCTCGACGATTTGATGAAAGAGCCCGACGCAATCGAAGGCATTCACGCGTTTCTGGATAAGCGGCAACCGCATTGGGGCGCCGCACGGTTTGTTGGATAGCTATGGCAATAGCAGAAGGACAACTTCACGGCCAGGTCGCCATCGTAACCGGGGGATCCGGCGGCATCGGAACCGCGATCATCGGCGCTCTGGGCGACGCGGGCGCGCGCGCCGTGTCCCTGGACATTAGCCCACCACAGAAGAAAGAGACTGCCTGGATCAAATGCGATGTCCGGGATGATGCTTCTGTCGCTGCGGCTGTCGCTGAAGTCGCAAAGGAACATCAGCGCATTGATCTGGTGATACACGGAGCCGGAGTATCACGCGAAAGTGTTGTCTGGAAACTCACGGTGGAGGATTGGGACTTCATTCAGGGCGTCAATCTCCGCGGAGCGTTCTTGCTGCTGCGGCACAGCATTCCGGTCATGCGGCGGAGCCAAGGTGGGCGAATCGTATTGATCGGCTCGATTAACGGATCGCGCGGAAAATTTGGGACGTCCGCGTACTCCGCCAGCAAAGCGGGCCTGCTCGGGCTGGCGAAGAGTGTTGCGCGCGAAACCGGCAGATTCGGAATTCTCGTGAATGTGGTCGAGCCCGGTTGGGTTCGTACTCCACTCACCGAGGCCTTGCCCAAAGAGATTCGTGAAGCTGCCGTGTCCGAGAGCCCGATCGGCCAGTTGCTGGATCCATCCGACGTTGCGGCAGCGGTCCTCTTCTTGTGCGGCCCAGGCGCCCGCCGCGTCACGGGACAGATACTGCGCGTGGATGGTGGCCAATATCTCGGATCCTATTAGTGCATTGCTGCCATCCGGAGGTTAGAAAAATGACTGACAAAGCGAAAGCTCCAGATCACCGTTGTACAAGGTGCGGCCGTGTCGCCGCCGAAACTGACAAGTTCTGCGCCGAATGTGGACTCTTCCTGCGCGATGCCCACATCGATCAACGACTGTTGCTTGCCCTGGAGTTCGAACGCCAAGGCCACAGTGAAGAAGCTCGTTATGAATTGCAGAGGCTATTGCAAGCTGAACCCGATAACGTGTTGGCCAACCACCTTCTAGGCACCTTCTATTTTCACCAAGGTACGCTGGAGTTGGCAATCCAACATTATGAGCGGGCGTTGGGCGCTGCCCCCTCTTTCGTTTTAGGTCACTACGACCTCGGTGTAGCCTGGTATCACCGCGGCAATATGCTGGAGGCTGCGCATGCCTTCCAGCGCTGTCTGGAAATCAATCCCGACTACAAAGCAGCTCACTACCGCTTGGCGATTGCGCTTTTTCACTCTGGCATGCTTGCGGAAGCGCGCGAGCACTTCGAACAGTCGCTGGTCCTCACTCCCGATTACCTGATGGCCCATTACCACCTGGGTGTAATTTACGAGCGTCAGGGCGACATGGAAAAAGCGGCGCTCGAATTCGAACGCAGCTGCGAAGAGAGCATTGGAGAAGTGAGCAGCCTCTACCACCTGGCGATGATCCGCCGCGCGCAGAACGACGAAACCGGAGCCAACGAACTCCTCCGCCGTGCGCGTCAGTTCGGTCATGCGCAGACTGCGGCCCGTTAGTTTTTCCTTGGGAGCGTGCGCAAGGAAAACGCTATGAACTCCGCCGAAGAAAACGATCTGATTTTCGATTGGGCTATTCAAGGTCCAAGGCGAGCGCAGTGGCCTGCCCACGTGATGATCGATGATGAGACTCTACGCGACGGCCTGCAAAGCCCGTCGGTTCGTGATCCCTCGCTCGAAACCAAGCTAGCCCTTCTCCACCTCATGGAGAACCTGGGAATCGAGACCGCCGACGTGGGACTTCCTGGAGCGGGCCCTCAACAACGTGAAGCTGTGTCCACCCTTTGCCGCGAGATTGACCGCGAACGCATGCGCATCCGGCCCAATTGTGCAGCCCGCACCATGATGGTCGATATCCAGCCGATCGCAGAAATCGCGCAGGCAACCGGCGTCCCCATCGAAGCCTGCCTGTTCATTGGCAGCAGTCCGATTCGCCAATACGCGGAGGACTGGAGTCTGCAGGATATTCTGCGCCACACCCGCGAGGCTATAGGGTTTGCAGTCCGAGAAGGACTGCAGGTGATGTACGTGACCGAAGACACGGTGCGGTCGTCGCCCGACCATTTGAAGATTCTGTTCGCGGCCGCGATCGAAGCTGGCGCCAAGAGACTCTGTTTGTGTGACACCTGTGGCGCCGCAACTCCCGATGGTGTCTGGAACCTGGTTTCGTGGGTCAAGTCCCTGCTCAAAGAGTTCAGAGCAGACATCGGCATCGACTGGCATGGACATGGTGACCGTGGCCTGGATATGGGCAACAGCCTGGCTGCTATCGAAGCGGGTGCAACCCGCGTTCATGGCACCGCTCTGGGGATCGGCGAACGCGTGGGCAATACCCCCATCGAGCAGTTGCTGGTTAACCTGAAACTGCTGGGGATGCGTGATGACGACCTGCGGTGCTTGCCCGAATACGTGGACTTGACTTCGCGAGCCACGGGCCTTCCCATCCCCGTGAACGCGCCGATTGTGGGCCGCGACGCGTTTCGCACGGCGACCGGAGTGCACGCCGCGGCGGTGATTAAAGCTCAGAAGAAGGGAGACCACTGGTTGGCCGATCGAATCTATTCCGGCGTCCCGGCAACATGGTTAGCGCGCCGGCAGGAAATCGAGATTGGCCCCATGTCAGGTAATTCGAATGTCCTCTTCTACCTGAGCGGTCATGGGCTGCCTAGCTCCCCCGCAGTCGTACAGGGCGTGATGCAGGCAGCAAAACAGTCCAGCAGAGTATTGACTCTGGCGGAGGTCGGCGAGATCGTGCGCGGCATCACTGGATCTGGGCGTGAACCAGTCCCGACCGACAGTTCAGGCGTTAAGGCTTGAAACCTTGATGTCAATAAAATGACGATATGGAATTGCTGCCGGTTTCGTGATCAGCGCTCAATTTCCCGAATCCAGGCGCGAAGGCCGATCAATGTCGCGCCGATTATCAAGAGCGAGACGCTTAGCCCGAGCCGGCGGTAATTGCGCTCCCGCAGGGCCTGCACGCCAGCCTGGTAGGTCTTCGCGCATACGGCCTTGCCCGATGAGACGTCCTGCGCGACTTCGGCCGCGCGCAGACTGTGGACCGCTACCCGGGCCTTGGTGAGGGAATCCGCTGCCTGGATGAGATCCATTTGTGCCTGGCTGACTTCCATGCCGGACTGTGCTGCACGGTCAAGGATCTCGTTGGAACTGGCAATGCGTCCCTGCAAATCCGCTAACTCGACTATGAATCTCGGCGGCCGCCTTCAGCCCGGGATCGCCTTCCGTATGACACGTGGCGCAGATCGAGCTCGCGCCCGCTGTCAACATCGCATCCGACGGATGCTCGATGTTGTGATTGCTGTGGCAGGTTGCGCAACCTGGCAGGCCGGCGGATTCGAATGCGGCCTTGTGCGGACTTTCTTCGAACAATTGCGACTGAAAAACATGGCACGTGGAGCAGACGTTTTTCACACTGGCTACACCCGGAGGCGCCGCGCCGTGATTTCCATGACAGGTAGTGCAGGTGGGTGCGCTCAGGTCACCCCGCTCCGTCATCGCCTCGTGGTGTACGCTCTTGCTGTATTCGGAAAACTGTGTGGTCTTGATGCCATACGGTTTCATGTAGTCGGCATTGGCGTGACAGTGGCTGCATGTGGCCGCGATGTTCAGCGGGTTGACCGTGGAGCGAACGTCGCTGGCCGGGCGAATTTCGTGAACACTGTGACAGTCGGTGCACACCGCAACCTTCGTGTCTCCTGCAACCAGTCTCTTGCCGTGAACGCTGGTGTGGTATTGCGCCAACTGATCGGTTCTTAACGACGGGTTGTATTGCCGCATGTAGGCGGAATCGGCGTGGCACTTGCCACAGAGGTCAGGAATCTGTTGGCGAGTGATCTTGCCTTTGAAGCCGGCCTTCACGCTCATCGCATTGTCAGCATTGGTAGGGTCGCCACCATGGCAACTCGCGCAGGTGAGTCCTTTCTGCATATGGATGTTCGCGGCGTACGCATGGGCGTCGATATGCAGTGAAGCATCGAGAGCCGAATGGCAATCGAGGCATGTGTTAGGAGTCTCCGCTGAGGCACTCGCCAGCAAGACCAAGAAACCAATAGACGCCAAGCCGACGAAAAATGTGTGCCGCATTCGCATCGTCCTCTGCAGGCTCACGAACGGGATGGTTAGGATGGTCATTTGCTCACGTATCCGTAGACGGTCATTGACCCGATGTAGGCAATGGCGACGATTCCGAACACCAACACAGCCCGATATCCTCCGGCACGACGCTTGGGCTCGATGAACGGCAACAGCAACCAGAGGAGTCCGGCAGCGCTGAAGACCAGCACGCCCAATATCTCCCCATCGATGTGCGCCACCTTGGCCGGTATCAATTTCAGGGTCTGAAATGCGAACAGGAAATACCACTCGGGCTTAATACCGGCGGGAGCCGAGGCAAAGGGATCGGCTTTGGTTCCCAGCCCCCACGGAAACAGCGCTGCCAGCACACCGAGAACTCCCAGCGCTACGTACCAGGCCATCAACTCGCGCAGAGCGAAGTTGGGGAAAAATTTCATTTCCCGGCGCTGCTCCGGAATTGAGTCCCACTCTCTCTCCACCGAAGGTGGCACGCTAATGCCGAAGCGTTGCACCAGGGCGATATGCAGAGCCAGTAGCACGGTGGTAATTCCCGGCAGAACGGCTACGTGGAAACCAAAAAAACGAGTAAGCGTGGCGCCAGTGACGTCAGAGCCTCCGCGCAGGAAAGCCATGATCCACAATCCGACGAACGGGACCTGGCCAGCGACCTCCGTGCCAACCTTCGTGGCGAAGAAGGCAAGCGTGTTCCAAGGCAGAAGGTACCCGCTGAAACCAAATCCGAGCGCTAGAAACAACAGCAATGCGCCAGTCACCCACGTCAGTTCCCTGGGCTTTCGATAGGAGTGCAGAAACAGCACGCTGAACATGTGAGCAAACGCGGCAAAGATCATCAGGTTCGCCGACCAGGAGTGAATCGATCGCACCAGCCATCCAAAACGCACTTGCGTGCTTATGTACTGGACGCTTTCAAAAGCCTCACTCGCGCTCGGCCGGTAATAGAGCAGCAGCAGGATGCCCGTAGTCACCTGCACCATGAAGAGAAACAGCGTCATGCCGCCGAGGAAATACCAGTAAGAAAGGCGATGGTGAGGAACTACCTTTTTCTTCAGGGGCGCGATCAGTTCAGCCCATCCGAAGCGCTCGTCAAGCCAGTGCTGAACTCGTGCTGCTGGACTCATAGGGAGTTCCTCAAGTGCGGATCACGTGAATCTCGTCACCCTGTTTGTGGACCTGATACTGCTCCAGGGGTCTCGGCGGCGGACCGGAAACGTTTCGTCCGTTGAGGTCGTACATTCCGTTGTGGCATGCGCACCAGATCTGCTGCACGTCTTTGCGGTACTGCACGGTGCAACTGAGGTGCGTGCAGGTGGCCGACATGGCGCGATATTCGCCTTCCGCGGTACGGATCAGCAAGGCGGGGCGACTGCCAAAGCGAAAAATCTTGGCGCTATTTGGCTTTAATTCATTGGCAGTGGCCGCAACCACTGAGTCGACGCCCAGGTCGGCTTCAACTGGCGGGACCAGGTACCTCATTACTGGATAGAGACAAGCGGCGAGTGACGCCAGGATGCCGCCGCCCAGGAACGATTTCAGAATCGTGCGCCTTGAATTAGGGGCGGAGACTTTCTCGGCAACTGCAATGGAAACCGCTTCGCCGGTTTTCATGGTTTCGGTAGCTCCTCTTACAACCAACCCGAGACAGTCTCCACCCGCGCCCAAAAAGGTCAACTACATGATGAAACCACCCATGGACGGGATCTCACGAACCAATCCGGCGGGCGATCCCCCTGTAGCAAATTTGTGGAGATGCAGCACAGGAACTTCGATCTGTGGCTTTTGCTTTTTCGCCAGCGCCTGCTCCTGGTGAGAAGGAAGCGGAGAAAACAACGTGACAGCAAGGCCGATAATGCTTACGGCGATTCCGACGTACCAGAGGAAGGGTCCGGCCAGCCAGATGAACCAGAGCGGAAGGGCTTGCGGGTTCGAGAAAATCAGGTACGCGCCAGCCCCGACCATGAGTAACCCAGCGATCAGCATGCTATAACGGCGCATGGCCAACTCCTTGAATCTCCCGGTAGGGTCGGTGCGCATCCTCAGAGAGGTCTAGTCCGAGGAGCCCTTCCCTACCGTACAAATTCCTCTTCGCACGCAGGGCGCCATACGCTTCACCGCAAGACGCTAGCTTGAACGTCGTATTCACACAGACTTACAACCGGCTTGCCACCGGTGCACGCGCCGTTGTCTTAAAGCGGCTGTACGAGAATCGGGCGATTGTCAGAGAATCGGACGGTTACTACTCGGGAGAAGTGTTCAGGAAGGTCAGCAAGTGTCCGATATCGGAATCCTGAAGAGTGGGCCATGGCTGATCTTGCTTCCGGGCGGACTCATACATTCTTCCGCCGTGACCCCACAAAGCAGTGGCGAGACGCACAGCAGTATACGCGTGGCCGCGTCCGCGCAGCGCTGGACCCGAAGAGGTTCCCTCCCCGTCATCGCCGTGGCAGTGGCCGCATCCCCGCCAGGCAAACAGACTCTTCCCCACCTGCGGAGAACCTGCCGGCTCAAGGTACTGCAAGCTATATAAGAAGACAGCGATATCGGCGACGTCGTGATTTTCGAATCGAGGGAAAGGGAGCCTCTGCGACTCCATTGCAGTTTCCATGTTGGGTATATGGTTCAGCAGGGCGGCGCCAAATTGTGAGAACGTAGGCGGCAGAGAATGATCGGCGCCCAGAGCAGGGCCAAGACCACCCGCTTCCGACGATAAGGAATGGCAACGAATGCAGCCTTTCTGCTGGAACAACATCCATCCGTGATCAGGATCGCCGCTCACGTCAGGCGGATCATCGTCGGGCAAATTGCGAACATGACGAACGTAGGCAAACAGGTCTCGCATGTCGCTGCCCTCGAACTTCAGCCACGGCATTGCGCTATTTTGCATTTTGAACTGCATTCGAGAAGCGTGGTTCCACAACGCCTGCGTCCACGAGAGCGGATCCTCGGCATCGGATATGTCTGTTAGCGAAGGAGCATTTGCCTGCAGGTCAGGCTGCGGTTTGTGACACGCGGCACATTTTCGTTCTGCAAACAAGCGTTCGCCACGCTCCAGATCACCGCCCTCGTCGACATAGCCAGATATATAAAGATAGGTCATGAGCTGCGAGGTTTCTCCATAGGAGAGCGCGGGATAAGGCAAGTGTTTCGCTTCCATTTCCTGCCACATGTGAGGAGCGTGGTTCCACATCGCGATGACCAGCCGGGGAAGGCTGGTGAGCGATCTGCTATTTCGCAAGGAGGGACCAAACTCCGTCCCAGCGCCTGACACCCCATGGCAATTCGGGCAGCCCTTGTCGCGGAACACGGCACTCCCCATTACCGGTTTCGTCGCGACTTGCACCGCGATCCGACTCCGAATCTCATGGTTCTGGCGGCGCATGGCCAGTCCCAGGCCCACTAGCGAAACCAGAGCGGTTGTTCCCCAGATCGCGAGTTGGCGTGGAATCTTCACGCGTGCGGATCTCCGACGATCCTGAATTCGCGAATCTTCCGGTAGAGCGTGTCACGAGAGATGCCCAGCAGCGCCGCCGCCCGCGTACGATTCCCCTGACACAATCTGACGGCCCGCTCGATGGCCATCTTCTCCATGTCATCCAGAGCCAGGGGCACGTCGTCGCGCCGCGCCGTGGGTGCTTGCATCAGCGCCGCCCGGACCTCTCTATCCGTGATAGCCTGCGGGTCATCCGTGGACAGCGCGCACATGCTCTCTAACACATTCTCGAGTTCGCGAACATTCCCCGGAAAGGAATACCCCAGCAAAGCCTCCAGGCCTGACCGGCTGATCGTCAGATGCCGTCCGTATTTCTCCGACAGCCGCGCCACAAAAAACTGCGAAAGCACAAGGATGTCCTCGCGGCGATCTCTCAGTGGAGGAACTTCGATGACCACGGTAGCCAGGCGGAAATAAAGGTCCTCGCGTAAAAATTCGGTGCGCAAGGCAGGCAGTGGGCGATTCGTGGCGGCGATCACGCGGGTGTCGACCCGGCACGCGTGGGCGCCTCCCACCGGCCTTAGCTCTTTCTCCTGCAGCACTCGCAGGAGTTTCACCTGCGCTTCCTTCGGCATTTCGCCAATCTCGTCAAGAAAGACCGTGCCCTTGTTCGCCACCATGAATATGCCTGGCGCGTCGGAGTACGCACCCGTATAGGCGCCGCGGCGAACCCCGAACAATTCGCTCTCGATCAATTCTCGCGGGAGCGCACCGCAATTCACCGCAACGAATTCGGCGTGCGATCGGTGGCTGGCACCATGAATGGCGCGGGCGAGCCGTTCTTTGCCGGTTCCAGTTTCGCCCACCAGCAGCACCGCTGCGTCAGAAGCGGCAACCGTGCGGGCCCGTTCCACGATCTTCTGCATGGCGCTCGACACAAAAATCAACTGCTCGAAAGGATCCCCGGACTTCAGGTCTGATTCCAGCTTGGCTACCCGGCGGCGGAGCCGGTGCACCTCCATAATTCTGCCGACCTTCTTGCGCACGGCCTCACGATCGAAGGGCTTGGTAATGTAGTCTTCCGCGCCACGCTTAATGGCTTCGACTGCGGTCTCGATGGTTCCAAACCCCGTCATAATTACGACGGGCAGATCCGGATTTCTACGATGCAACTCTTCCATCACGGTGAGGCCGCTGCTCTCGGGCATCACCAGGTCCAGCAGGGCCAGGGCAAGTTGGGGATTCGTCTTGTCAAACTCAAGAGCGGCTGCGGCCGAGTTCGCAGTCACAACCGTGTAGCCCTCGCCGATCAGAAAGTCCTGCAATGTTTCCGCCAGCTCACGGTCGTCGTCGAGTACCAGGATGTCGACTTCGTGTCCTATGCCCATCGTCATGCCATCACCTCGGTGGTACTCGCCGGTTCGGGCGCGCGGCAAATTGGAAGCGTAACCACCGCCGTGGTCCCTGCGCCGGGAGCGCTCTCCAGGCGGATGCTGCCCCCATACTCGGTCACAATGTTCTTGGCGATCGCAAGACCCAACCCTGTGCCCTTGCCGATAGGCTTGGTCGTAAAGAACGGCTCGAATATTCGCTTCTGGTCTGATTCCGCAATGCCGCTCCCGTTGTCGGCAATGACAATATCGATCTTTCCTTCGGCAGTATTCGCTAATCGCACGCCGATGCTGCCCCCGTCGGCGATCGCATCCAAAGCATTGCTCAGCAGGATGAGGAGCAGAGTCTCCAGGTTGTTGCGATCAACCAGGACTCTGAGTTCTCCCATGCCCGCGTTGTCGAACACAACTCTCGCTTTTTTCGCCAGAAACGGTGGCGACAGGAAGCCCAACACCGCATGCACAATCGGAGCGATTGCCTCGGGTTCCGGAGTAAACGAAGGCCTCCGGGAAAAATCCAGCAGCCGGCGCACGAACTGCTGGCAAAAGCCAATCGTTTGCTCCAGGCGCCGCAAGTCCTCGTGCCCACCGTCCTGAGTATCGGCGCGTTCCCGCATCATCTGCACCCGGAGCAACATGGACGCAAGCGGGGTATTCAAATGATGAGCGGTGCCGGCCGCCATTTGGCCCATGCTGGTGAGCTTTTCCAATTCGATCAGGCGCTGCCGAAGTCGTACGCGTTCGCGAATGTCAGCAGTCACCTCGAGGAAATACAAGTGATCCAGTTCAGGAAACGGCAACAAGCTGAGTTGGACATCGATCGCCTCACCCTGCCGGTTTTTTCGCGCGGTCTCCCGGTCGAACACCGTTTCCTGTTGCGTCACCTGGTCCAGGCATTCCCGGAGTTCCGCTTCGCGGTCCTCGGGAATCGTAGGCAGCCGCTGCCCCACCACGTCCGCACGACCCCAGCCATAAAGACGTTCTGCCGAAGCGTTCCACTCGAGAACGGTAAAGTTGCGGTCGAAGAGAACTACGGCTCCGGGAGAAGCTTCCAGCAACCCGCGGTAACGTTCATGGGATTTCTTCAGTTGTTGCTCGGAAAGACGCCGCTGCCGGGTCACCAACCAGCCCGCCCAGGTCGCAAGCAGGATCGATGCCGTGATACCGCGACTGATATAGAGATAGTGGAGGGAAACGTAATCCAAATCACGGAAGAAGCGGTTCTCGATCAGTTCCCAAAAAGCAAAGACAAGGCAGATGATGGTGGTGCTGGACAGGATGAGCGTCGCCCAAAACCAGCGTCGCTCGTGCGGCAGGTTGTCCATCTTGTAGGCCTGGGCGGCGTGCCCGTTCAGCCACCGCACACCCGCTCGTGCCCACCATTATGGCCATTATGAACATCGCTTCAGTGATCTACGTCATATTGCCATGTGACGAGCAAACGGGGCTTCTGGACAGTTTCAGCAGAGTAAGCTTGCGCGCGGCCAATTCGGCGGTCGGCAGGTCCGTCGCTCATGTTCCTTCGTTACTTTTTGGTACGTCAACTGGCCAAACTCATAGGGCATCGGTACTCGCCTTGCGCGAGGTCTGCGGGTTCGAAAAAAGGCCGCAAGGTGGCCGTCATTGCCCTGTCCATTTTCGAGTGATTCAGAGGCTATCGAGCAATGAACTTCGGTGTACAAGGGATGCCTCATCGGCGCGCATCGCGGAGGTGTTCTCTGCGTTCCGATCGTTTACCCAACCGACAGATGACGCGGGCGACGGTGCGCGGTATCACTGTTTTTCCCGGTTGGAGAATGAGGACCGAACCCTCAGTCGTTGTATTCCACCAACACAACCTGGTTGAACGTGTCCTCTGGGCGCGCTTCAGATTTTCGTCCACCCGGCCGTCTCCGGAACTTTGCCTGTAGCTTGTCGAGGTACACGTAGTAAACCGGCGTGATGTAGAGCGTTATGACCTGCGAAAAGAGCAGACCTCCCACTACCGCCAAGCCCAAACCTCGCCGTGAGTCTGCGCCGGCGCCAAAGCCAATCGCGATGGGCAACGTTCCCACCATGGCCGCCATGGTGGTCATCATGATGGGGCGGAAGCGGACTAGCGCGCCCTCATAGATGGATTCTTCCGGACTCTTGCCTTCTGTCCGCTCCGCTTCCAGGGCGAAATCAATCATCATGATGGCATTCTTCTTCACGATGCCGATCAGCATAATGATCCCCACGAATGAGTAGAGATTCAGTTCCTGATGGAAAAGGCTGAGGGTTACAAGCGCGCCCACACCGGCGGAAGGCAGACCGGAGAGAATGGTCAGGGGATGAATGAAGCTCTCATACAGAATTCCAAGAATGATGTAGATCACCAGAATCGCCGCCAGCAGTAATAGTCCCATCCCGGTGAATGAGTTTTGGAAGGCTTGAGCAGTTCCCTGGAACGTGCCCTGGATGTCTGCGGGAAGCACTCGAATGGCCTCGCGCTCGACCAGTTTGGTCGCGTCACCCAGCGCCGTTCCCGGCTTCAGGTTGAAGCTGATGGTCGCCGCCGGCAACTGGCCCAGGTGATTCACCATCAGGGGACCCACCGACGGCACCAGCTTCGCGACGGCGTCGAGCGGAACCAGTTTGCCTGCGCTGGAACGGACGTAGAGAAGGGACAGCTTGTCAGGATTGTCCTGGAATTCCGGCAACAATTCCAAGATCACATAGTATTCATTGTTGGGCGCGTATATTGTGCTGATCTGGCGGGTGCCGTACGAGGAATAGAGAGCATCGGAAACCTGAGCCGGGGTCAATCCCAGTGCGTAAGCTTTGTCGTGGTCGACTTCCACAGTGAGCTGCGGGTTCATCACCTGCAGGTCACTGGTAACGTCCTGCAATTGCGGTAGGACGCGCAGAGCACTTTCCAGCTTGGGCGCATCCCGGTAAAGCTGGGTTGTGTCGGGCGATTGCAGCGTGTACTGGTATTGCGACTTGGTCAGCGATCCCCCGATACGAATGGTCGGCGGAATCTGCATGAACACATTCAGGCCTGGAATCTGCGACACCTTCGGACGAAGTTCCTGGATGACCTGCGTCGCACTCATGTGGTCGAGACGATCTTCCTTGTCCTTCAGGCGAAAGAACATACGACCTTGATTGATAGGATTTCCGATCGACGACATGAGGTTCATGACGTTGGGGTCGGAGCCCACGACAGCCGCCACTTTTTGCTGCAGCTGCATCATGTCCTCAAAGGCAATTCCTTGTTGCGCTTCAGTGAACGCGAAGACCAGCCCTTGATCTTCATCCGGAATGAATCCGGTTTTCGCGACCGCGTACAGATAAAAAGTCAGTCCGATCACAACGAAAGACACCATCAGGGTTGCAAACTTGTGCCGCAGGACTACCTTCAGGCTGCGGTCATAGCCATGCAGCCAGGCATCGAAGACCCGCTCGCCGTAATTGAACAGCCGCCCGTGGTGGGACCGCTCCTGGTGACGAAGAAATCGGCTGCAGAGCATCGGGGTAAGGGTGAGTGATACGAATCCCGAAACCAGGATCGCAGCGCCGATGGTCACCGCGAATTCATGAAGCAAACGTCCGATGATTCCACCCATAAACAATAGCGGAATAAATACTGCGGCAAGCGACAGCGTCATCGAAAGAATGGTGAAGCCGATCTGGCTGGCGCCATCCCGGGCCGCTTGTTCCGGTGTTTTCCCCATCTCCATGTGGCGGACGATGTTCTCCAACATTACGATGGCGTCGTCGACTACGAATCCGACCGATAATGTCAGTGCCATCAACGACAGATTGTCGACGCTGTAGCCCAGCAGGTACATCACTGAAAACGTCCCAATGATCGACAGCGGCAAAGCCAGCGACGGGATGATGGTGGCGGAGACATTGCGCAGGAAGATGAAGATCACCATGACGACGAGGCCGAGGGCCAGCACCAAAGTGAACTTCACGTCGTTTACTGAGGCACGAATAGAGACCGAGCGGTCATACAGGGTGTCGATTCGGACCGCAGCAGGGATATGCTCCTGCAGCCTGGGCAGCAGTTTCCTGATGTTATCTACCACCGCAACGGTATTCGTCCCCGGCTGCTTCTGGATCGCCAGCACGATCGCCCGCACTCCGTTAAACCAGCTTGCAGTCTTGTCATTCTGCACACTGTCCAGCACGCGGCCGAGTTCATTCAGGCGGACCGGCGCGCCATTCCGATAGGCAACCGCCATGGGCCCGAACTGTTGAGCATTCATTCGCTGCCCGTTGGACAGAATCGTGAATGTGCGGTTCTGACCGTAGAGCGTGCCGGTGGGAAGGTTGGTGTTTCCCGACTGCAGCGCTGCACTGACTTCGTCGATCCCAATCTGGCGTGAGGCCAGAGCGCTGGGATCGAGCTGTGCCCGCATGGCGTATTTCTGCGCGCCATACACTTGCACCTGTGCCACACCGCTTACCATGGAAACGTTCTGGGCAATCGTGGTCTCCGCTGCCTCGTCGACATCGGACAGCTTCATGGTCGGCGAACTCAGTGCTAGATAGAGGATGGGCGAATCGGCGGGGTTCACTTTTTGGAAGGTTGGCGGCGTCGGCATACCCGGAGGCAATTGGCCGCCTGCAGTAGTGATGGCGGCCTGCACGTCGAGTGCAGCGCCGTCGAGGTTCCGGCTGAGATTGAACTGAATCGTGATGCTCGTTTGCCCCAGAGAGTTGGTGGACGTCATCGAGTCGATGCCGGCGATCGTCGAGAATTGTTTTTCCAACGGAGTGGCAACGGAAGAAGCCATCGTGTCCGGACTCGCGCCAGGCAGAGATGCGCTAACCAGAATCGTGGGAAAGTCCACATTGGGCAAATCGCTGACTGGAAGCAATTGATAAGCGAAAATGCCAAAGATCAGAATGGCCGCCATGACCAGCGTGGTCATGATGGGCCGGTTGATGAAGGGTTGGGAAAGACTCACAGTCCGCCTCCGGCAGGCCCGCTGGCAGCCGCCGCACCTGTCTGAGTTCCGGGCAAGGGCAAGGCGCTCTGCACAATCACTTTTGCATTCGGGGCAACGCGCAACTGTCCGTTTACAATTACGAGTTCACCAGTCTTCAAGCCGTCTGAAATCACTGTCAGATTCTGATAGACCCCCGCCGTTTTCACGGGCCGCGATTCAGCCGTGCTGTCCGTCCTTACGACATACACGTATTCGCCTTGCTGTCCGGTTTGAATCGCCTTGGTCGGAACCACAAGGACGTCCTTTTGTGTCGAGAGCACCAACGCAACATCGACAAACTCTCCCGGCCACAGATGCCGGTCCCTGTTCTGGAACGTGCCTTTTAGCCTGAACATGCCGGTCGTCATGTCGACTCCGTTGTCAATGAACGTCAACCGGCCTTCCGCCGGACTGTCGGACTGTCCCTTGGGATAAGCCAGAATTTTGAGCTGTCCAGAGGAGAAACGGTGTCGCACCCGATCCAAGTTCGCTTCCGGCACAGAAAACGTGACGTAGATCGGAGTGACCTGGTTCAACTGCACCAGATAGGGCGTATCGTTCGCCTTCACCAGATTGCCCAAATTAATCATCAGTGCTCCAGTGCGCGCGTTAATGGGAGCAAGGATATCGGTGTACTGCAGTTGTACGCGGGAAGCCTCGACGGTGGCCTTGTCTGCCTCCACTGCGGACGCATCGGCTTTCGCCTGCGCACGCAACTGTTCGGCCTGTTCATGAGAAGCGACGCCTTCTTTCTCCAGGGCGGAGTAGCGCTCTGCTTGAATCCGTGAATTCTCCGCCTGCGCCTGATCGCGCTTCATTTGACCGATAGATTTTTCAAGGTCTGCCTGGAAGGGCCGTTTGTCCAACTGAAACAGCGGTTGGCCCTCGCGCACATCTTCTCCCTCTTTAAAGAAGATCTTCTGGATTTGACCATTAACTTGAGACCTGACCTGTACAGTCTGGTACGCCTCAACGTTGCCGATGGCTCTGATCTGGACGGGGATGTCTCGCTGTTCGACACGGACCACGACCACCGGTGCAGGCGGCCGGCCCCCTGAACTGCCTGCCGCCTGAACTTGATCTTTGCTGCTACAACCGGATATGAACAAAACAGCAGTCAGAAGGAGTAGCAAAATCGACGGCCGCAATTTCTCCGCAATGTGTTTCACAAAGGCAGGCTCCGGCAAACATGATGTGCGCATCATTAACATATTGCAACATATTGCCCCCTCAAGCGGCTTTGATCAGTGACTGCCGTCACGGTGAGGCCCGTGGCGGAGTGCTGCTAATGCTCTAAAAAGAAAGCCGAAGGGAACCAGCTCCGCTCGAAACCAGTCTTCCCAGTCCTGTTCATGTTCACAGCCGCGAATCTCAAACAATTCATAAGCACGTCGCAGTGTGTCGCTCTCATCAGACCGCCCCTGAGACAGGCTCGTCCTTTTTCGGTGTTTCGATATGGATTGCCCATCAGCTTTGCGGGAATCGTCCGCCTCGCAACTCTCCATCCGGTCGCTGATTGGAAATGGAGTCCACTATCGAGTTCCGCTGTTCGAAAGCAACTCATGGTTCCAACCATCACAAGTCTGGCTGCGAAATCGTCAAACCAAACCCGTTGGTTTTTGCTGGCGATTAACGTTGCCTTAATCGTAGATTTGTCCTAATCATGGCTGCGGCGTGAGCCTTAGCAAATCCTGGAGACCTAAAATGCACTCCTTTCTGCACACTCGACGGACAGATTTTCTCACCACAATCGTCTATGTGTTTCTCATGCTTACGAGTGTCCCTTCCACAGTCCAGGCGAGCGCTGCCGGCGCCGCCACCACGACGCCGGCGGAGATTCACACCCTCAAAGTGACGCTGCTTTCGACCATGCTGGTCGGCGATCCTACCGGGATCGGCGAGTGGGGGTTCTCGGCGCTGGTTGAGGCGGATGGACACCGCGTTCTGCTCGATACGGGGGCTCATCCGAATACTGTCCTTGAAAACGCGCGCGATCTGAAGCTCGACTTGTCTGACGTTCAAGACGTAATTCTTACCCACAATCATTGGGATCATGTCAGCGGGCTAATCACTCTGCGTAAAGAGATGATGAAGAAAAATCCGCTGGCCTTGTCCAAAGTGTATGTGGCCCAGGGAATTTTCTATAGCCGCCCTTCTCCGCAAGGCGAACACAACCAGATGATTGCCCTGAAAAAAGAATACGAGGCCACGGGAGGGAAGTTCGTCGAACTTGAAAACGCGACGGAAATCTTTCCGGGCGCATGGCTGACGGGGCCCGTGCCCCGCAAATTCCCTGAACACAACTGGAGCAGCACCGGCAAAGTGCAGACCCCCGCAGGTCTGGTAGAAGACAATATTCCCGAAGATCAGTCCCTGGTGCTCAATACACCCGAAGGACTGGTCGTGATTACCGGCTGCGGTCACGCGGGCATCGTCAACATCCTAACTTTTGCGCGGGAGCAATTTCCCCACGAGCCGGTCGAAGCCGTCATCGGCGGACTCCATCTGTTTCCCGCAACCGATCAACAACTCGATTGGACGGCCGACAAGTTGAAGGACTTCAAAGTGGCCAACCTAGTGGGGGCGCACTGCACTGGCATCGAAGCCGTCTACCGCATTCGAGAAAGGCTGGCTCTACCTCGCTCCTCAGCGGTAGTCGGAACCGTGGGATCAACATTTGTTCTCGGCGAGGGCATCCATACTGGGCAGTTGGCCAAGTAAAAGATTGCTCCACGTTCCCGGCTAGCGATAGCCAGAGCTTGCGCCTTGGCTATCGTGCCGTTTGCGGGAGGCCCCCTGGATCAGAAAATAATCTTTAATCCCAACTGAATCTGGCGACTGGTGGTTGCCGTCACGTCGAGCGGGCTGAAATTCCCGCTCGAGGTAATGTTTGAACTTCCATCCTGATTGAACAACGCGCTGTTGGTGACCGGGGGATTGAAGTTGGGACGGTTAAAGAGGTTGAAGATCTCGGCACGCAACTGGACGTCGACCCTTTCCGTAATATGCGTGTCTTTCACCAGAGAAAAATCAAAATCCACCAGCCCCGGACCGTAGACTTCGTTTCTTCCCCCATTGCCGAGCAGGTTCTGGCAATACACCTGGCCGGTCGGCGCTGGATTCAAAGCGTTAGCGAACGACCCTGGAGTACATAAGGCTGACTGGGAAGCCGGCAGGGTTGGTAGAGAGAAACAGTTGGCTTTGAGGTAACCACCAAAAGCATTCTGCGGATTGACGGGAGAAGAACAGCCGGGTCCGGTCAGCCGGTTGGGATAGGCAAACGGCGACGAGTTACCCAGGCCAAGCGGGTCACCACCAATCAATGGAGTAAACGGCAGCCCGCTGTTGATTTGTATGATCCCGCCTACTTGCCACCCCTTCGCAACCCACCCGATGGGACCTTGCAAGGAGTTGCGCGAGGGAATGTTCCACAGGTAGTTGATGGCCAAGTTGTGGGTGATATTGAAGTCTGACGGAGCGCGGCGATATCGTGGCAGGAAGAAAAAGAGCGACGGAATCGACGTCATGAAGGAATCGCTCGCGATCGAGCCGTCTCCTCCGTCGATGGCTCTGCTCCAGGTATAACTGCCCTGCACCTGGAATCCATGGCTCAATCGTTTCTCAACCTGGGCCTCGAGGCCGTCGAAGTAAGAGTCGTTATTCCATTGCAGCGTATCCATGCGGCCAATCGAGGGGCTGATCACTGGACTGGTCGCCGCTGGCCACAAATAGGGAGGCCTTGAGCCGTTCACGGGCAGCGACGTATTAATGTCATCTGCACGGAAGATCATGTGCACGCCGCGCGATCCGATGTAGGCGACCAACGCGGTCAAATTCGGCGCCAGCTCGCGCTGAATGTTCAGGTTCCATTGCATTACGTAATTACGCTTGGGGTCGGGCTGAATGTAGGGAATGCGCAGACCCAGATTATTGGCCGCCTGGCTGGCCAGAATCTGAAATGCCTGCGTCGGAAACGAGCCCGCAGGCAGGTTGTTGGCCGTGCCATTCTCGGTAAAGGGAGCGGTGTTAGTCGCAAACTGTCCTAACAGATAAGGCAGGGGGAGGACGTCGAAGAGGCCAAAGCCGCCACGAACTGAGGTTTTCCCATTGCCAAAGGGATCCCAGGCGAATCCTACGCGCGGCTCGAAGTTTCGTCGCGTCGGATTGCTGAAGACAGTGGATCCGACGACCGTGTCCTGGAATGTCTGCCCATAAGGACTGTGGAGCGCCGATAACTTCCCGTTGGTTTCAGAAGGAACCGTCGACATCTCGTAGCGCAGTCCCAAGTTCAACGTCAGCGTTGGACGCAGGCGTACATCGTCTTGTATATAGCCGCCGATAATGGTGGAGCGGAAATGAAACTTCTGAAAGGGTGCGCTCGGCAGCGGGGCGAAGAGAACGATAGGGTTGTTGGTCAGGAATCCGTTGTTATTGGGATCGGCGAGGGTGCCAAATGCAATTTCTCCCGCGGGTGCTGGGTCAAAGGCGTTGAGTTGAATGCGCTCGATCGCGAAACCCAACTTCAGGCTGTGTTTGCCCTTGGTGATGAACAGGTCGTCATAACCCTGATACGAGTTCTCAAAGAAGTCGAGGCGCTCAATCTGATTCAGGCCGGGCTGGATGGATATATAACCCGGGACATCGATCTGAGGGTTATCTGCCCCTGGACTTTCGCCTAACCCAGGGTCGCCGGCCCCGGGATTAATCGCACTGATCCCCGCCGACGTATGAATGGATCGATTGAGTCCAAAGCGAGCGGAATTGACGATCTGGGAGTTGAAGATGTGAGTTTCTTCCAACGCAACATAGGCTCTGCCGGTTGTATTCCCGGTGAGCACATCGTTGGCTTGATCAGGTTGCGTAAGGGTTGCCCCGTCGTACTGATAACTGGCAAAGAAGCTGTCGCTTGCGGAAATCTTGTGATCCAGTCGTCCAACCCCGAAGTTTTCTGTCGTAATGTGGGGTGCGGCGAAGCCATAGAAGCCGATGTCCCCGTTATTGCTGAAACCCAGGGCGGGGTTGGCTGGGCCCCACAAGGGCAGGTACGGCAAAACGGCCTTGTCGATTCCGGTTGCGGGATCAGGATTGAAGGCACCAGTGACCTGGTGCGTCATGCAAACCCCCGCTTGTGGAATCGAACACAGAATCCCCTGGCGCGCCGCAGCCGACGGAACCGGACTTATGGTGGTGAAACCCATGTTGTTGCGCAGGCCTTCGTAATCCACGAAGAAAAATGTGCGGTCCTTGACGATCGGGCCGCCGAAAGAGCCTCCGAATTGATTGCGATGCAGCAAAGGGATGGGCCCGGGAAGGTCGAAGAAATTCTTGGCATCCAGCGCGCTATTCCGGAAAAATTCGTAGCCGGACCCGTGCAACTGATTCGTACCGGACTTGGTGAGCGTGTTGATGACGCCCCCGGAAGTGCGTCCGTACTCCGCCGAATAGTTGCTGGTCAACACGGAAAACTCCTGGACTGCGTCCACACCTAGCGTAGCGCCGCTAACGCTTCCTGGACCGCCGTTGGTGTAATCGTTCACGCTGATGCCGTCGATTCGATAGTTGTTCTGGGTGGGACGAGTGCCGGAGATGCTCAGTTGCAGTCCGTAGCCGCGGCGGGCGCGGTCGGGAGTGCCGGTGTCGGCTTGAATGGACCCCATCGAATCCACTCCGGGTTGAAGGGTAGCGAGTGACGTCCAATCGCGGCCGTTCAAAGGCAATTCTTGGACGGTTCGATTGTTCACTACACCGCCAATTGTGGAGTTCGCCAACTGCACGGCGGGCGCCTCGTCGGTCACTTCCACGGTTTGGGTTACCTGGCCAACCTGCAACTTGACGTTGAACAATTGCTGACCGCCGACGGTTAAGACAATGCCCTTCTGTTCCGTAGTCTGAAATCCCGGAGCCTTAACCGAAACGTCATAAGTCCCGGGCAAAAGGTTGGGCGCCGTATAAACGCCCGCCGAACCGACCGTGACGGTACGGACTTCGCCGGTGGCCTCGTTCTTGATCACCACTTGCACATTGGGTATAACCGCGCCCGAGGAATCGGTGACGGTACCGGTCAGGGTTGCGCCGACCACTTGAGCGTGGCCATTAAGGGACAGCAAAACTACAACTGACAGGAATACCAGCAATACCTTGGAACGACTCTCCCCAATTCGAGTACGCACGATAGCCCCCTTCGGTTTCCCATCGACCTGAACGCTAGTGCTTTCGGCTCTAGGTGCGCGAATCCGTCCCCAGAGAGAGCCCCGGCGAGATGGCGGAAATCTCACCCACGTTTCCGCTGGCTCGCAGATCGAGGTGTTCATGGTTTTCGTCGTGGAACTCTATGGGGTTCTCTACCCCAAGTCTTGTGGAATCTGCAAAAGAAATCTTAAGAATTTCTTTTTTCGATAGTAAAGGGAGTACCGCCAAGCACTTGCGATGATTTTGTGACTCCCCGGGGCGCGCGCTCAGGCGCCCAAAAAGTTCGCCACAGGGGCACGAGCGGGGTTACGGGTTCGTCTACCCGAGCTCAGAAGAACTGACGCCACTTGAACAGATCGGCCCGGTACGACGCCAAGTCTGCGTACTCTACGAATTCCAGGAAATTGCCTTCCGGATCTTTGACAAAGATGGCGGTGATGCCCTCGCGAATCGGAACTGGAGCTTCGCTTACCAATTCCACACTATGCTTTTTTAAGTGAGAGTAGACCTCATGGACATCCGCGATGACAAACGTGATGTAGGCGATGCCCTGCCGCTCGAAGACCCAGTCAGGATTCTCCCGTTGTGTCAGGACCGTCTTCTTGGGCTGGATCAGTTTGATTCTTTCGCCGTAAGGGGTTTGCAAACGGATGATGCGAAAGCCGTTGGGTCCTGTTCCGAATTTTGTACTCATCTCCGGAGCCGCCTCGGCGTCGGTGGCGAATCGGAGACCCAGAACTCCGGTATAGAAATCAAACATGCGGTCAATGTCGATGCAGACGATTCCCGGCTCGAGAGGCGCCACCATCCGTAAAAACCACGAATCCCTGGCTTGAGTGTTCATCTGTGCAGTTTCCCTTTCTAAAACAACATCACGCCGCTTCTTCCTGGAAACTCAGCGGCTTTTGCGTCATGGTGAAGCAAACCACAGCCGCCACCAGCAGCAGAAAACCAGCCAGGTAGAAGGCGAGGTCGAAGCTGCCGGTCCATTTCACGATGTAGCCGGTGGCAATCGGCACCAGCGATCCAAAGATATTTCCTCCCAGGATCAGAAAACCCATCGTTGTTCCGAGCATCTCCGGATTCCACACCAGGTCGCTGGTAAGCGCAATGTTCAGAGACAAAGCGCTCGAAATGCAAACCAGACAAAAGGAAAGAAGCGCCAGCAATAAATATTGGTTTGCGACCATGTTGGTCAACAGAACCGCGCCCGACAGCAAGATGAACACGATCAGCAAACTGCGGCGCTTTCCCTGCCGTACCGCCTCATGGTTGAGCAGGCTATCGCTCAACTTTCCCACAAGCAACCCCAACACCATGGCGAAGATGTACGGCACCGAGGTGAACCATCCGGCTTTCACCAACGACATGTGGCGCACTTGCACCAGGTAGGAAGGCAGCCAAAATAGAAACAGCAACATGGTGTAGGCGCAGCAACCCTGGGTAAGAAATAAACCCCACATGGTCTTGCGGGCCACGAGACGAAGCAATGTGCCCTTGGGCGCGACGGAGTTCGCTCGCGAGTCGGATTGAGACAGAATGTAATCCCGCTCAGGCCGTGGCAACCAGGAACATTCCGACGGCACCCGGAAAAATTTCGCCCAGAGCAGCACCCAGACAAAGCCCAGCGATCCGGTCAACGTAAAGGAAAAACGCCAGCCTGTTCTGGACAACAACCACGCGACCATCGGAGCCGAGAACGCGGGCCCCGCGAAGGTGCCGGCGTTAAAGATGGCAGTCGCAAGCCCACGTTCACTCGCCGGAAACCACTGCCTCACGACTTTCCCCGCGGTAGGAAAAGAAGCCGCTTCACCCGCCCCCAGAGCCAAACGCGTTGTCAGCATTCCGCCAAATGTGGTGGCGACGCCCGTTAGCATTCCCGCGATCGACCAGATTGTGACCGATAAGCCGTTGACCAAGCGCGTGCTCATGCGGTCGGTCATCCATCCCCAGAGCAGCAGAAAAATGCAGTACGTCCACTGGTAGGAAGAAAACAATAGTCCCATCTTGCCCGCGTCCCATCGGAATTCTTTGGCGATGGCGGGCGCCGCAACCGACAGGTTAATACGGTGCATGAAGTTGATGAAGAGATTCAGGAACAATAGTCCGGCGATATAAAGGCGTTTCCCGGACCAGAGCGAACCAACGTCAGCGCTCGCAGGTGACTCGCTTACAGAAGTCGCAACGCTGACGTTGGGCCCGGTTGTCATGGCGTCAAATCAATCTTTCAGGACTCCCCATCATTCGTCTTCGCCCCATCCAAAATTCGGCATGGGATGCTGAATTGGCGGCAGATCCCAGCTGCCCGTCGCCAGCGGACGCACCTCACGGTCGATTCTGACATCGAGCACGGTGGGCTTTCCCGACGCGATCGCCGCTTCGAGCTGTGGCGCGAGGTCTGCAGGCTTTTCAACTGTGTGTCCAACCGCGCCCATCGATCTCGCCATCATCGCGTAGTCGGCGGAGAACAGATTCCCTTTCGCGTCGGTGAAACTCACGGCCAATTCCCGGTCTTTGCCGAAGTAGCCGCGTTGCTGATCGCGGATGGAGCAGTATCCGAAATTGTTCCATACCAGCCAAACCACCGGAATGTTGTATTCGACCGCGGTCAGCACCGCGCTCGAGTTCATCATGAACGAGCCGTCGCCTGCCACCGCAACCACAGGCCGGTCGGGTGCGGCCAGTTTCGCACCGATAGAACCGGACACGGCGAAGCCCATCGAGGCGAAACCCCAGGTTTGGAGAAACGTGCGCGGCTTCAAGGCTTCGAATTCAGCGACCAGCCAGTTGTGATGAATGCCGACATCGGAGAGCACGATGCCATCCATCGGGACCACTCTGCGCAAGTCGGCTATCGCGCGCTCGGGACGAATCGGCATTGCGTCAGAGCTGCGTGGAGGTAATGTCGCCTCCTCCCACCGCCTTCGCCATCCCGCAATGCGTTCGAGCCATGCGTCCCGGCCATTCGCAGGCGAACGCGGCGCGGCAAGCAACTGCTGCAGAAACAGCTTGGCATCCGCGATCACGCCGATCTCGGGACGGAAGTTCCGTCCAATCTCGGTTGAGTCGATGTCAACATGGACCAACTTGGTCGGCGGAATATTGTAAGTAAATCCGGGGAGCCATGCGCTGGTCGCCCGATCATCGAACCGAGTACCGAGCGCGAGGATCACGTCAGCGTTGCGGCAAGCCGCATTCGCAGGATAGGAACCATTCCGCCCCGTCGACCCCAGGCTCAAAGAATTTCGCGGATCAATCACGCCTTTGCCGAATGGAGTAGTCGCCACCGGGATTTGCAATGCTTCGGCGAGCATAAGGAGTTCCGGTTCTGCTCCGCTCAATTCGACTCCATGCCCGGCCACGATTACCGGGCGCTTTGCGTTCTGCAGCAACCGCAATGCTTCATCCACGGCAGCGGGATCGGCGGCCGGTCTTGTATATTCCGCCACCGGCCACTGGTTATCGCGCTGCGCCGAAGTTTCGTCGACGAGCTCGACGAACACATTCAGCGGAATATCAATATTCACCGGACCCGGCCGCCCATTGGTCATCAAAGCAAAGGCTTGCCGGAGCGCCAGTGGCAGCATGTCAGCTCTCGTCGGCTGGAAGCTGCGTTTGACGTAGGGCCGGAGAACGTTCACAAAGTCGCCCTGGAAATATCTTCCTGTCTCCTGGAACGGACCGCGATTCCATTGTTGCGTGGCGACATTTCCCGTGATGTTCAGCATCGCCGATGAATCCGCGAACGCCGCCGCAATGGCGAGAATCAGATTCGCCGAGCCTGGCCCGCATGAGGTGTAGGTCGCAGCAGGCTTTTGCGTAATGCGGAAATACGCTTCTGCCATGAACCCGGCAGCGGACTCGTGATGTACCGAGATCGCCTTAATCTCAGCTTGCCGGTCGAACAACCCGTCGAGCAAACCGAGTATGCCGTGACCGCATACTCCGAAGATGTACGGCACTTTTTGCTGAATCAGGAAGTCCGCGATGTACTCGGCCCCCTTCGATGCTGGCTTCAGCTGTGCCGACTGCACTTCGCTATGTGCCATGGATCTCCCCCTATTTCGCTATGCTGAAACCGCCATCGAAGGTATCGGACATGCTCCAGAACATCGTCTTCACCTGCTGATAGGCTCGGACGCCCTGCAGTCCCTTTTCGCGGCCAATCCCGCTGTCTTTGAATCCGCCAAACGGAGCCGCCGTCGAGAACTGTTTGTAGGTGTTAATCCAGACCATCCCAGCTTCAAGAGCGCGACCCACGCGCCACGCCTTCTTGTAGTCCGCGGTCCAGATTCCTGAAGCCAAGCCATACGGAACATCGTTCGCCTGCTGCATGAGGTCATCTTCGTTGTCGAAAGGCATGGCGCACAGCACCGGCCCAAAGATTTCCTCTTGCGCAATTTTCGATTTATTGCTAACGCCGGCAACAATTGTGGGTAGATAGAACGCGCCCTTTGCCAAACGCGGCTCCGAGGGGCGAGTGCCTCCGATTAAAATCTCCCCACCTTCCTGCCGCGCACCATCGACCATCTTCTCGACGAACTCGCGCTGCGCAAAACTTGCGCTCGGTCCCAGTTGGGCGCCCGGCGAATCTGGAAGATCCACACGCAGTGCGCGCGCCCGCTCGATGATCGAAGAGATCACCTCGTCGTACACTTTGCGCTCGACAAACAGGCGCGATCCCGCAGTGCAAGATTGTCCTGTGCCTTCGAAGATGGCGACGGTGACCGCGTCGGCGGCTGCTTTGAGGTTGGCATCGGCGAAAACGATGTGCGGCGACTTTCCTCCAAGTTCCAACACTGCCGGAATCAGCCTCTTGCCGGCTCGCTCGGAGATGGTTCGGCCAACTTTTGTGCCCCCGGTAAACGAAACCATGCGCACCAAGGGGTGATTTACAAGAGCATCCCCAATCTCCCCTCCCGCGGCAGTTACGACATTTAGAATGCCCGGCGGAACTCCAGCGTCAAGCGCAACTCGCCCTAACTCGATCCCAGACGTGGGAGTGTAAGGGGAGGGTTTGAGCACAACCGCGTTCCCGGCAGCCAACGCAGCTGCAATTTTGTTAGATGCCAGGGTAATGGGCGAGTTCCAGGGTGTGATCGCCGCGACCACTCCCCACGGTTCGTAAACCGTCATGCTCAGGTAATTCCCGCGAGGAGGAGTAATTTCCGATCCCAGCGTTTCGATCGCGGCAGCGCAATAGCGGAAGGTTGCGGCACCATTGATGACTTGGTTCTTGCACTCCTTCCACACTTTGCCGTTTTCAAGCATCTGGCAGCGGGCCAGTAAGTCAGAGCGCTCCAACATCAGATCAGCAATTTTGTTCAGCAGTTGTGCCCGCACGTGCGGCAACATGTCACGCCACGCGGGATTGCTTGCGGCTTTGTGAGCCGCCTTCACCGCCGCATCAATGTGTTCTTCAGTCCCCGCGCAGACTCCGTAGTTCACCTCGCCAGTAGCAGGGTTTACATGAGTGATATGAGATGACGTTTCCTGAATCCATTTCCCTCCAATCAGGAATGGCAAAGGTTTTAGGCCCGCGACCGACGACATTTCTCGGCTCCTCAGTTGACAGCGGAATGGTTCGGCTTATATAAGGCGCAAGATGTGGGCAAGAAGAAACCTCTAGTTCGGGGGATTCTAGCACTGAAATCTGAAGGGAACCTGAAGAAGGAAATATGCGGCTCTGGAACTTGCTTTGTTCGGCGTTAACATTTGTTCTTCTAACCAGCCAATCAGGGATGAGCGCAGACCAAGAGTCTTATTCCGTCCCCTTAAAGACAGTTCCGACATTTTCAACTGCAAACATCGGACGCCAAGGGCATTTCTACGTCGGCGGAAAGTGGGTGGGAGAACCTGGAAAACAGCGGATGCGCGGCGCCATGTACGTCGAAGTGTGGGTCCCGAAAAAGATCCGCCACCCGTATCCGATCTTGTTTGTTCAGGCTGGAGGTGGGCAAACCAACATCGCGCTTTTGCAAACGCCCGACGGCCGTCCCGGCTGGGCGTACAATTTTGTGAACGCAGGCTACACCATCTACATGATGGATTTTCCCGCCCGCGGCCGTTCCGCCTTCATCCCCGCTCTGGATGGCGATGTCATCCCACCCCGCACCGGAGAATTGATGGAGCAGGTTTGGAGCGGTGGCGCACCTCCGCCAACCCCGGCGCGCAGTTGGCCGCAGTCCAGCAAATACACCCAGTGGCCGAGCGATGCTGCCAACAAGGGCCAGATCGGCGATCCGGTATTCGATTACTTCGCCAAGACCGAACTCAATTTTCCCTCCGGCGACGACATGGAACCTCTGGCCGCGGAAGATCTTGAGCAACTCGTCGACCTGATCGGGAAGCCCGTCGTCCTGCTGCTGCACTCCCGTCTGGCAACTTCGGGATGGCTGCTTGCCGATGCTCGGCCGAAACTCATCAAAGCCATCATTGCCACTGACCCGTGGGGCCCACCTATTCAAAACGCGGAGCTAGACGCGCGCGGTCCGGGACACATCTGGGGTCTCACTAATTTCCCGATGCACTACGACCCTCCGATCAAAGAGGCTTCTGAGTTACAAACGGTGCAAGAAGAAAAAGCTGATGGCCCCGGCCTCGTTCCTTGCTGGCTGCAGAAAGAACCGGCGCATAAGCTCATCAACCTCATCGGAATTCCTGTCCTGAATGCGTCTCCTGAAGCCAGCTATCACCGGCCCTACGCTCGCTGCGTCGCCAAGTGGCTCAATCAAGCTGGTGTCAAGACAGAGTATGTCAGATTGGAAGACGTGGGACTTCCTGGTAATGGCCACCAGTTGATGTCGGAAAGGAACAGCGCTGACATCGCGAAATACTTCATGAAGTGGCTGGATAAAAATGCGCGCTAGAAAGTTACTAGCTGCGCAAGCGGCGCAAATCGGGCATCGGACCGGACCCCAGCCAACTCCGGGTCTGACCGGAAAAATACCATGGGCGTAGATCGTTCTTCCACCGCCTTCTGCAGCCACCGGAAAGCCTGATCGTTCTCTCCGAGACCTGCATACACCAGAGCGACGGCGTAGGGCGGCACATACTGGTTACCGGGACGCGACCGCAAGTTTCGTAACACTCCTCGCGCCTTATCGGGAGCTCCCGATGCTCCGTAGGCGTGGCCAAGGGATCCCTCGTAATAGGGATCGCCGCCGGAGAGCAACACCGCTTGTTCGAACTCTGGTATCGCCAGCGCGTATTGTCCCCGCTGTTCGTAAACTTCCGCCAGACGGAAGTGCGTGCGTGGAAAGGTGGGATCGACGTCAATAGCCTTCTTCAGGGTTTCTATTGACCGGTCGTACTGCCCGGCGAGAGCAAACGTCCATCCCGCGTTGCTGCTTACGATCATCGAGAGAGGATCATCCTGCAGCGCTCGTTGTGCTTCTAACACCGCCTCCGGATATTCACCCTTCGCAGCCAGACTTTCTCCGTACCAGGAATGCGCCATCGCATAATGTGAATTCTCTTGCAGAGCACGCTGGAATTCGGTGTCTGCAACTGAAACATTCCAGTCGTAGTAGAAATTGATGAATCCCAGGGTCGCATGCGCCGTCGCCAGGCTGTTGTCCATCTGCAGTGCCCGGGTTGCGGCATCTTTGGCGGCTGGGAACGCCTCCGTGGGTGGAATCACCGCGTACAGGCCCAGCATCGCGTATGAATCGGCGACTCCTACGTAGGCTTCCGCAAAACCTGGGTCTAGCTTGATCGCCTCCTGAAAATAGTCGAGACCTTTTTTCAGCCCACTGTCGGTGCGCTTGTTCCAGAAATAGCGTCCCTTCATATAGGCTTCGTAGGCAGCAGGATTCTCGGTAGAGCGCTTGGTGAATTTAAGCGTCTCTGCTCCTGTGAGTTTCAAACGAATCGATTGCGCTGCCATGTCGGCAAGAGCGTCTTCCAAAGCAAAGACATCAGTGAACTTGCGTTCGAAGGTGTCGGCCCACAGCTGCACGCCATCCTGCACCCGAATTAACTGCACGGTGACCCGCACCCGGTCGGCATCACGCTGGATTCTGCCGTCGAGGACCGCGTCCACTCCTTGCTCGCGGCCGACCGCCTGCGGGCTCAGCTGAGTTCCTGCATACTGCTGAATCGCGCTGGTCGGCCGGACGGTAATTCTCCCAGTATTCCCCAACCTGGTGATCACCGCGTCGGCCATTCCCAACTCCAGAAATTTGTCGGGACTGTTGGTCCCCAGGGTTTGGAATGGCAGAACCGCGAGCGAATTAATGACCGGAGTCGGCGAGGTCTGTCTGGCGAGATCTTTGCGATGTGCAAGTCCCAGCCCGATCAGTATTAACAGGCTAAGCACCACTCCACCGAACACCAAGAATCTAAACAGCTTTCCTTTGACACGCACACGCGATTCGGAACCTGCTCGCGAAACAGTCAATTCCGCTCGGAGCTCTTGGTTTGGCAGCGCTTCGGGCTTACTGGTACTCGCTATCACCAGTGCGCTGTCGTCCAGCCGCTTTACTTCGGCGACGAAGCGATATCCCTTTTTTGAAACGGTCTCGATGTAGCGGTGATGCCCGCGATCATCGTTCAGTGCCTTGCGCAGTAACGAAATAGTTACCGCAAGGTTGCCTTCTTCGATGAAAGAACCCGGCCATACTATTCTCAACAACTCCTCTTTTTCGACCAGATGGCCCGACCGGTCAACCAGGACCAGCAAGAGATCGAACGCTTTCGGAGTGAGCGAAACGGGTTGGCCGTCGCACAGTAACAGTCGCTCTGGGGGATCTAACTGGAAAGGCCCGAACTCATACAAAACATTGACGGGAGTTGCCATTGTGATTGAAAAAAGAAATTCTTAAGATTTCTTTTGCCATTCCCACAGGACGCTTTGCCTTCGAATCGCTAGCATCCTCGCATCTGCTTGGAAGGTAGCCCCTTCTTAAAAGGCTGCGATTATAGCTCAGTTGCTCCGAGCCGAGTCAACCCTTCAAAACGGTCAGGTTGTGCTTCGCGCCCGGGGCGCAGAAAAGGGCAGTTCTAAATAGTGCAAGATACGGACCCCAGGGATGGAACTAGGTGATCAATTCAGGCAGACGCAGATCTTGTTCCACAGCATCGGAAATACGCCGTCTTCGCTCCGCCAATTCGCACGTGCTCAACTATTTCCCAACTCCCATAGCATGCAAAGGTTGCACGTAAAAACCGCCCCCCTTCGCAACCTTCTGGAAGGAGTCGCTTGAGCACCGAAGCCTCAACCCCCGTGGTTTCGGCTCCGGCGCGTGCTCCGGATCCTCCTCCAAAGAAATCTTCTCTTCCTGCACTCTGGGTGCAAGTCCTGATCGCGATGGTCGTGGCCGTAGTCCTCGGCTACGTCAGTCCGGCGAAAGCTGTCGAGATGAAACCCTTTGGCGACGCTTTTATCCGCCTGATCACCATGGTGATCACCCTGGTGATCTTCTGCACTGTGGTGACCGGAATCGCCGGCATGGAAAACATGCGGAAGGTCGGCCGCGTGGGCGGAAAAGCGATTCTCTATTTCGAAATCGTATCGACGCTCGCCCTGCTGATCGGCCTGGTTGTCGGCAACGTCGTTAAAACCGGAGACGGTTTCAATGCCAATCCAGCGACCCTTGATGCTCACGAGGTTGCGGCCTATGCCGGACAGGCGAAGGCGCAAAGCCTGACCGATTTCCTGATGCATATCATTCCCAACACCGTGGTCGATGCCTTTGCCAAAGGCGACATCCTGGAGGTGCTGCTGATTGCGATCTTATTTGGCTTCGCGATGTCAGCAGCGCGGCAGCGCTGCAAGCCGCTCATCAATCTGATCGAAGCCCTCATGCAGGCTGTGTTCGGAGTGGTTAACGTTATCATGCGTTTCGCTCCCATCGGCGCGTTTGGCGCGATGGCCTTCACGGTGGGAAAGTACGGCATCGCCTCTCTCGGACCACTGGCGAAGTTGATTGCGACGTTTTACCTGACCAGTGCGCTCTTCGTGCTCTTGGTGATGGGAGGTATCGCCCGGATCGCAGGCTTCCGCATCGTTCGTTTTCTGCTTTACATCAAAGAAGAGATTCTTTTGGTGCTCGCAACCAGTTCGTCCGAAACTGCCCTCCCCACTCTGATGGAAAAGTTAGAGAAACTGGGATGCTCCCAGTCTTTAGTCGGCTTGGTTGTTCCCACGGGCTACACCTTCAACACTGACGGCACCAGCATCTATATGACTCTGGCTGCCCTGTTCGTAGCTCAGGCCACGAACACGCATCTCCAACTCGAGCAGCAGTTGATCATCTTCGGAGTCGCGATTTTGACCTCTAAGGGAGCCAGCGGAGTGCAGGGCGCAGCCTTCATCGCTCTGGTGGGAACACTCATGGTGATCCCGACAATCCCGGTCGCTGGCATGGCTTTAATTCTTGGCATTGACCGGTTCATGAGCATGTTCCGTGCACTTGTTAACATGATCGGAAACGGCGTCGCCACCCTGGTGGTGGCGCGATGGGAGCATGAACTCGATGGCGCGACGCTCGAGCGGAACCTCGCCGAATCGCTGTCCAGTTGACTCGTATTTTGTATCTGGAAGGAATTGAGAGCAACTCATGATCAGAACTTCTGCACTATCACGCCGTGCGCTCCTCACGCGCACCGCAGCGTGTGTCATCGGCGGCGTCGTTGCCCGCCCGATTGTCATGGCACAAAGCGCGACCGACACCCAAATCTGGAGCAAGGAATATTGGGCGAAGAAGGATGGGCTCTCTCTCTATCTCTTTCGCAAGCGAATGGGAGATCCCGCAACCGACTCTGTTCCTCGACCCGTGCTCTTCCTCGCGCATGGTTCTTCGGTTTCCTCAAGACCGACCTTTGACCTCACCGTCCCCGGCCACGGCGAATACTCGTTGATGAACAAGTTCGCCGAATACGGATTCGACGTTTGGACCATGGATTTCGAAGGCTATGGACGCTCCTCACCCAGTCCAGGCAATTCCGACATCGCAACCGGCGCGAAAGATCTCAAGGCGGCGTCAGAGGTTGTTCTTCGCGAAACCGGACAACCGCGCTTCCATTTATACGGGGAATCCAGCGGCGCCCTGCGTGCCGGAGTCTTCGCCATGAACGAACCGGATCGCGTAGAGCGCCTCGCGTTAGCCGCATTTACCTGGACCGGCCAAGGTTCTCCCACGCTGACGAAACGAGCCGAAAACGACGACTACTACCGCACTCACAACCGCCGCCCTCGCGGCCGCGATATGATCCACAGCATCTTTACTCGCGATAAACCGGGCACCTCCGACCCGGCCGTCGCCGACGCCATGGCCGATGCGGAGTTGAAATTCGGCGACTCTGTTCCCACCGGTAGCTATCTGGACATGACCACAAAGTTGCCGCTGGTCGATCCCACGAAATTGAAAATGCCAGTGATGATTGCCCGCGGCGAATTCGACGGGATCGCTACCGAAGATGATCTGCTGAATTTTTTCAAAAAGCTTCCGGTTCCCGATCGCGAGATCGTCATCCTTCCCGGAGCCTCTCACTCCCTTGCGCTCGGAACCAATCGCCAACAATTCTGGCATGTGCTGCGGTGCTTCCTCGATATGCCGAAACGGCTCGACCTTGCCAATACAGCCGATGGAAAGATTTCGAAATGATCCGCCTCAAACAGTTCGTTTTATTCGTCTGCCTAATCGTCACAGGGCGCGCGCTCGCACAGGAACCCCCATCCACCGACCAACCACTAATCCTCGACCGAATCATCGCCGTCCCCGGAGCTGACGGCCGCTTCGATCACATGGCGGTAGATGCAAAGACGGGACGCGTCTTCTCTTCCGTCTACGGTAATGACACGGTCGCCGTGTTAGACGTTCACCGCAGCCGGGAAATTCATACCATCAGTGGAGGATTAGACGAGCCGCAAGGCGTCGCTTTCATCCCCGACTTGAATCGGATTGTGGTCACTAACAGCGGCGACGGTTCCTGCAAGATCTTCGACGGCACCACTTACGATCCGATTGCTTCCGTCAAATTCGCAGACGACGCAGATCAACTTCGTTACGACGCATCACGGCATTTGATCTACGTAGGATACGGCGACGGAGCAATTGGAACGATTGACGCTCAGACCAACAAAATTGTTGGCGAAAGCTTCGAACTTGGGGCGCATCCCGAGTCGTTCCAATTGGAAGAATCTGGTCCTCGGATTTTCGTGAACCTGGCTTCGCAAAATCAGATCGCTGTCATCGATCGCAGTACGCGCAAAATTACAAAGTGGACGCTTACCAATGCCGGCACCAACTTCCCCATGGCGCTCGATGAGAAACATCGTCGTCTGTTCGTCGCCGCAAGGCGTCCCGCCCTTTTGTTAGTGCTAGATATGGATACCGGTCATGAAATAGCACGCCTCCCAGGCGCGGCGGATTCCGATGACATGTGGTATGACGCAACTCGCCGCCGCATCTACGTCCCGGGCGGAGAGGGCTTGATCTACGTGTACCAGCAAAACGATGCCGACCATTATTCTCTGCCGGCAAAAGTGCCGAGTACTATCGGCGCTCGCACCAGCGCCTATTACGGTCAGGTAGGAAAACACAATAGCCTTTATCTCGCGGTGCCAGGACGCTCTAACCGCGGGGCTGAGCTGTGGGTCTATGAAACGCGCGACTGACGCCTCTTGCAACGGGCGCTAAAGCAGCAATTCCGACAGATGCAGACCTTGCCGGATTTATTGTCGCTATCGGCTTCGTCGTTGTGGGAGTGGTCGGCATCCCGATAGTGAAATGGTTCCTGCTCGGAGCACTGCTGCTTGGCGGGGGCGTCGCACTCTCGCTTCGCTTCAGTAGATAAAGACTAGCCAGTCTACCGCCCATTCTCGCCATCAGAGGTGGTTGTGAGTGAAATCGGGAGTGTCTGTTGAAAAAGTCCCTCAACGGAACGCCTTTTCATCTACGCGTATGCCGTCGCCGGTTTCCTGGCTTCCGTTCGACTAAGTGTGGCCGGGCGAGCCGGTGTTGTCGGCGTAGCAAACGCTCGAACCGGCGCGAGTGCCCGCTGGCCTCCACCCCTACCCGCACCACGTCTTGCTCTTTCAGTTGGCGATAGAACTGTTCGGCTTCTTCGCGAGGAGCCAGGCGTCGTTCGCCGAGTTCACCACTTTCCGTATCCACGAATGCAATTTGCTGGAAGCTCGGATGACAGTCACATCCTATAATGAACATGTTCGGCTCCTTTCCTCCGAGCCCTTTGGTTGGTTTGCGCCTCCAAAGTTTACTCGGGCCTGGGAGCCGACATTGTTATGGAATTATTTCACTCATCGACCCTCAATGAGTTCACCAAGCAGAATGTCCTTCAAGAATCGCCGTCAGTCTCGGGTACATCAACAATCACAAATTCATCACAACAGAGGCCTATCCGGCACTTTCCCGTGAGCGTGGGAGGGTCGTTCGATACCGTGCAAGCAATTGAAACAAATGGCGGAAGCGTGTGCGAGTCGAACGCACCGGCGACGGGAAAACCCGCCGCCCGCCGGTTTTGAAGACCGGGAGGATCACCGGACCCCATGCGCTTCCATGAAAAGTCGTTTGGAAGATGAAATCAAAGCCCTGCGCTTGAGCGTTTTATCCTAAGCTGCCCAGCCTTTCCGGACAAGTCGGCTCTCCACACCGCCGCAGCCATTTGTTTCGAAAAAACGAAACCCGCCGATTCCGCGGCGGGTGGGGAAGGGCTGTTCGGGTTAAGGCGGCCCGCCGAGTTGCGCGACCCGGCGGGCTTGAAGGAGCCTCTCCACGTTGAGCGCTCGGGGCGCAAAGCGCGGAGAAACACAGTCTGCTCGGCACAACCTTAAGCTGAGCTTAAGGTGTCGCCCGCCATGATTTCAGGAATTTATGAGGCTCGAGTTTGGAGACGATCTAACTCGAGCCTCGGGTTAGGGTCAATCGAATGAAGTATCGGAATTTTGCCTCGCTTGGACCCGGGAAGCAATAGAATTTACATAACTTTACCAGCCTCCCGCTAAGCCGGGGTTAGTATGGTGCACGATGAATCGTAAAGGTATTTTCGTTCTGTTCTTGACCCTGAGTGCGCTTTGCCAAGCTGCTGATTTCAAGCCCGCTAAGGTGCTGGAGATTCGGGATGCCAGCGAAGTGGGCGCCAACACCGTAGCCGATAGTTCCGAGGGACTGACCGGCGCGCCTGGATTCGTTCCCGCAGTGCTGTCGCGTTGCCGCATCGCCGTTGCCATCGACAAAACCAGCTATACCGCCGTCTATCCCGTGAACAAACACCTCAGGGTCACCGACTTCAATCCGGGGGATTTCATTTCCGCCCGCATCGAAGGGAACAAACTGGTCATCAAAACCCTTGACGGCAAAGAGATGAAATCGAAGATCGTGAAGCACGAACCGATCGAGACCCCCGCAAGCCCGAAAAAATAAACGCTTGCCATTCCGCCGTCCAAAGGATTCATCAGCGACATGCAGCGATATGAGCGCGTCATCGAATTTCCCACCGCAAAGGGCAACGTAAAATTGCAGGTCCAGCAAGGCGGCGCTGGACGCTTTTATTTCACCATCACGTTGCCAGAGCGCCCCGCCTCCAACGAATTCTCCATCTCTGTTCCGGTCGAATACACCGATCAACTGGCTCACGCCATCGGGAAAGCGGCAGACGCCTCGGGAGAATAAGCCTCCCCCCACTCAACGACAGCAGACACGCTAGACTGGAGGCCGCATGATCAAGGAACCCAGGAAGTTCCCTTTCATCCAACTCGACGTTTTCACCGCCACTCCTTTGGAAGGAAACCAGCTGGCAGTCTTCACCGACGCTCGCGGGCTGAGCGACGCCGAGATGCAGGCGCTCGCCAAGGAGATGAATCTCTCCGAAACCACTTTTATCCTGCCGGGCGAAAGCAAGAACGAACAGGGCGTACGCGTGCGCATTTTCACCGTCAGCGAAGAACTCCCCTTCGCCGGGCATCCGACACTGGGCACGGCCTTTGTTCTCCGGGGAAATAGTGGCGTGGCGGAGGTTCGCTTACACCTCAACGTCGGCACGGTTCCGGTGCGTTTCGAGGAATCTTCAGGCCAGCCGGTCTTCGGCGAGATGACGCAGATGGACCCCACCTTCGGTCCGATTCATGATCGCGAGGCGGTGGTGCGCGCCGCGGGTTTGCGCGACGGCGACATCGATCCTTCCCTGCCTATTCAAACGGTTTCGACCGGAGTTCCCTTCACCGTCGTTCCCCTGCGTGGTCTGGAGATCGCGCAGCAGCTGCATGTGGACCTGAAAGCCTCGGCGGAATATCTGGAACGGGCCGGCGGCAAGTTTTTTTATTTCGTGACGCGGGAGACGGTCGAGAAGTCAGCAAGGCTGCACGCGCGCATGCTTTTCTATAACGGCGAGGACCCAGCCACCGGATCGGCTGCAGGCTGCACCGCGGCCTGGATGGTAAAGCACGGCGTGGCAAAACCCGATGAACGCGTCTTGATTGAGCAAGGGATGGAAATGCTGCGCCCCAGTCGAATTTTTGTGCGCGCGTCGCGGCAAGATGACCGAGTGGTTAACGTGTGCGTCGGAGGCAACGTCGTCGAAATTTTGCGGGGAGAGGTTTGTCTCTAACAATTCGCGTGATTGCGCAGAGAAAACGCGAGATGCACAAGCGCCGGGAAAATTCAATGAGACCAATTTCCCATTAGCATCGGCGGCACTTTACAGAAAGCCATTCTCCTTTTAGGATTCACGTCGCTCTGAATTCTCTTTAATCGCTAAAACATCTGTCAGGAATCCGGCCCCGCGCGGTCTGGTCCCATTGCCATTTTTGGAAAGACGAATGAAGCCCAAGCGAACCATTCTGTGTGTCGACGACAACGAGCAAGCGCTTTCCATCCGCAAAGTCATGTTGGAAACCAGGGGCTACCGGGTGCTGGCCTGCACCACCGGCGAAGAAGCCCTGGAACGTTTCCGCAACGGGGGCATCGACCTGGTGCTCACCGATCTCATCATGCCGGGTCTCGACGGCACTAAACTCATCGACGAAGTGAAAAAGTTGTCACCGCAGACTCCCGCCATTCTTCTCTCCGGCAAAGTCCGCATCTACGATCGTGACACGCGCGCCGACGTTTTTCTTCCCAAGGGGATGTACGCGCCCGCCGAATTGCTCGAGCGCGTGCGCGTTCTGCTGATTCGCAAGCGCGGACCGAAGCGCGCGCAGTCGCGCATCGAGCGTGCCGTGGGACGAATCTCCGCCGCCTGACGGCCTGCTGCCCGTTCCCGACATCAATTCGTGTAAGATCAAATCTTTGCATGGGCGCATTTATTGAAGCCGTCGAACTGCGAAAAACCTACCGTGTGGGCAAGATTGATGTGCCCGCGCTGCGCGGTATTTCGTTTAGCGTGCAGAAGGGCGAGTTTGTCAGCATCGTCGGTCCCTCCGGCAGCGGCAAGTCGACTCTTTTCTATCTTTTGGGCGGCCTGACGCGCGCTGATTCCGGCCACGTCGTAGTTGATGGAGACGATTTTGCCGCCTTGTCGGATGCCGAGCGCACCCGGATGCGCAAGCGCAAGATCGGCTTCGTCTTCCAGAAGTTCAACTTGTTGCCGACGCTCGACGCCCGGTCAAATATCGACATCGCTCGCGATATTGCCGGAGAAAACGGCAACCGCGATGCCGCCTACTTCGACAAGATCGTTCATCTTCTCGGACTCGAGAAGCGCCTGCCGCATCGCCCTTCGGAATTATCCGGCGGAGAGCAGCAGCGCGTGGCCCTGGCGCGAGCGCTGATCAACAAACCCGCAATCGTACTGGCCGACGAGCCGACCGGTAATCTCGACACCAAGAATTCCGATATCGTGCTCGGCATGTTGCGGCATTCCAATCGCGAACTGGGACAAACCGTGCTGATGATCACGCACAACCCCGAGGCCGCCAGCTACGGCGATCGCATTATTCACATGCGGGATGGCGAAATTGTCCAGCCGGACCAGGATCCGCAGTGGGCACCGCATGAGCACAGATGAGTTACCGCGAATTCAATCCACGATCAAGACCGTCGATCACTCCACAGGATGAGCAGCATGGATGACTTGCGCAAACCGATTCTTCCGGGCAAAGGCGCCTCGGACTACGAACGTTACCTGCATACCGACGAACTCCTCTCTCTGCAGAAATCAACGCAAGACCTTCTGCATCCAGACGAGATGACCTTTCTGGTCGTCCACCAGAGTTCGGAGTTGCTGCTGAAGGGCGCGACTTTCGATCTGGAGCGCGCACGTGTCTACATTACCGAAGGCGATTTCGCCAACGCCGCCCGCTTGCTGCGGCGCTCGAACCAGATGCTCGAGTATCCCATTTCCCTGCTGCATGTGCTCGAGACCATCACCCCTTACGACTATCACATCATCCGCGCCGGACTCGGACACGGCAGCGGTCTCGACTCTCCCGGCTTCCTCGGCTTGCTGCACATCGGCCCGCGCCTTCGCGATGCGTTCTACGAGCAGCTGAAGAAAGCCAACCTCACCGTGGACGACATCTACCGCCGCCACGAAGAATTCTTCGGACTGCACGATGTTGCCGAGCGCCTGCTCGACTTCGATGAGCGCGTGCACCTTTTCCGCTTCCATCATCTGAAGCTGGCGCAGCGCATTATCGGCGGCGGCGTAGTGGGCACCATGGGAACTCCGGTGGAGGTGCTGCACCAGCGCATGGAGCACCTCTTCTATAAAGAGCTTTGGGACGTCCGCAACCAGATCACCGCCAAAGCCAACGAGGCCATGCAGCAAAAGACCGGAAACGCCTCGAAGTACTGAAGTCAGTTTGCCGCGAACATTTGGGTTGTTTATAATCGCTTACGCAGGGCGGGAGTAACTCAGTGGTAGAGTGCGACCTTGCCAAGGTCGAAGTCGCGGGTTCAAATCCCGTCTCCCGCTCCAAAGATTTCATCAGCCCCTGATCAGGGGCTTTTATGTTGCGCGGGCGACAGGAGAACACCATGCGCTTTCTCGGTTTGATCGCCTCCACTCTGCTGCTTATCAGTTTTGCGCTAGCCGAAACCCCCACCTATCAACCGGCAACCATCCTCGACATTCAACAGAATGACGCCCAGGGCAACGTTCACAAGGCCACTGACGCGGCTCCTCCCACGGAGCAGGCGCGTTACGACATCAAAGTCCAGATCGGCGACATGATTTATGTCTGCCGCTACAAACATGCGACCGATTACGTGCCCAGCAACTGGGTAGCTGGAAAGACGGTGGAGGGGCGGGTTGGTCCGCACAAGCACCGGGTCTATTTGAAAGACGTTTCCGGAAAAGAAGTTGCGCTTCCGATCGTGACCCGCCAACCGGCGAAGAACGCTGCGACCGGCAAATGAGCGATGCAGCCGTAGCTGGACTTTTCTTAATCCTCGTTCTAATTTAGAGGTACCGGGCGCGGTACCCAAGTGGTAAGGGAGAGGTCTGCAAAACCTTTATGCGTCGGTTCGATTCCGACCCGCGCCTCCAATTTCTTCATCGTAATCCTTCCGGCTAGACGGGGACTTTGAAACGCATACCATCGCTTGACGGCCTTCGGGCCATCTCCATCACGCTGGTTCTATTGAGTCACCTGGTGAAGTGGAAGCATGTCTCGCTGGCCCGTGCTGAGACCTACGGCCAGTTGGGCGTCAACATCTTCTTTGTTCTATCTGGATACCTGATTACCAACCTTCTGCTGCGCGAGTATGAGCGGACCTCCACGATCAGCTTGCGCGAGTTCTACATTCGTCGCGCCTTCCGCATTTTTCCCGCCGCGTTCGTTTTTCTGGCGGTCGTGATCCCGTTGTACTGGTCATCGCAGATGCGCTGGTATCGCATTTCTGCGGCTTGTCGTTTATCTACTCGCGAATATGGATCTTTCGCGGCCGTGGAATTTCGGAATCTGTGGTCGCTGAGCATGGAAGAACACTTCTATCTGCTGTGGCCTTTCGCAGTAAAAAATTTTGCGACGTCACGCCGCTGACGATTCTGCTGTGTGTTCTTCATAGGCAACGCCTGTGTTCCGTGCCGTTCGTCTTTGCGCGGTTTCGACAGACGTCATGGGCTCGTGGGAAGTTTGCCCGTATTCGCCGACTCGGCTAGGCGCGCTCTGGATGCCTGCTCGAAGCGATTTTTGCGCCCGCCTCCCAAGAATTAGTCGGCTACAATTGGCGTTTGCGATGATCGCCACCGATGATCCTTGGTCCGCCTCTGGGATTTTCCTGCGACTAGCGCGACGCGAAGTCTTTTCATGCTCTTTGGGCTGACGGCCCTACAACATTTTTCCATCGCCGGGGTCGTCTGTCTATGCTCGATTCAGAGTCCCTCTATCGCGCACTGAATTGGCAGCCGATCTGCAGTGGCTGGGCAAAATCAGCTACGGACTTTATTTGATGGCAAGAGCTGTTTCTGACGTCAAATGGATCAAGCATTCCGTTGGGGCTACGCGTTAGCCTCGCCGCCTCGCCATGGCCTTCGCCTGCCTGTTCGTTTCTACGTCGGTGGAGCAACCTACTGCTGCGACTGCGGGACTATCTGGCTCGCAAAGCGGACTTCGGAGCGCCTATCCATTCGGGCATTAAGAACCGGGTGTCGGAATCTGCGGCTTGAGTCTACACCTATACTGTGCGACGCATAGTATCAGCTGCTTCTGCATCCCCCTCAGGTTGCTTTCAGAAACCTCGAGTCCGTTTCGAACAAACGCCCGATTGAGTCTTCCGTCTACTGTCGGCATTGCATCATTTAGTGCTAGCATTTTTAGTAGTCTTGATGATCGCCCGGGGGATCCAGCTGAACACGAAAATAGGCCACGTCGTTCCCATGCTCGCAGCGGTGTTTCTGAGCGTTTCCCTTCTTGTTCCCGCGGCGACCGGACAGGCTATCCCTGTAAAAGTGACTACCATCCACGTCTTTAATGGCAACGACGGCGCTGGCCCCAGCCTTGAGACTCTGGTGCAAGGCGAAGATGGCAATCTCTATGGCACCGCCGTGACCGGTTCGCTGGCCAAGCAAGGGGGCACGGTCTTCCAGATGACTCCCGCCGGCAATCTGACCACGCTGCACGTGTTCGACGGCTTCGACGGGTGGCATCCTGTGGCCGGACTGGTCCTGGGAAGCGATGGCCTTTTTTACGGCAATACGCGTTCGCGGGGAACGTATCAACCCGATGACGGAACGATTTTCAGCATCGCCAGCGACGGCGCCTTCAACTTGCTTGCCTTGCTGGATGACAGGTTTGCCAATCCGTCAGCATCTCTGGTGCAGGGAGCGGATGGGAATTACTACGGAACCAGCCCAGGCAAAGGGGGAAGCATCACCCCGGGGTCGGTGTACGAAGTCACTTCGACGGGCCAGTTGAAGTTATTGCATGCCTTCAGCCGCAAGGCCGATGGAGCCAACCCCGTTTCCGGTCTGATTCAAGGTACGGACGGAGCTCTCTACGGCACCACTTCCGATGGAGCCTTTGGCTGCGGAACCATCTTCCGCATGTCTCCGGCAGGGTTCGTAAGCACCGTCCACAGCTTCGGCTGGATCGATGGCTGCATTCCATTAGGCACATTGCTGCTGGCGAATGACGGCAATTTTTATGGGACCACTTACTCGGGCGGCTCCGGCAAATACGGCACCATCTTCCGCATGACGCCTTCCGGAAAGCTGACCACGTTGCACAACTTCGATGTTTTCGACGGTGCTTCTCCTTATGCCGGGCTGGTGCAAGCCACCGACGGCAAACTTTACGGCACCACTGACAGCGGTTCGTTTGGAAATTATGGCGTGATCTTTTCCATCACTCCCCAGGGAGATTTTTCGGTCCTGCAAAGATTCGACCGCTTCCACGGGGAAGGCCCCGAAGGCGGACTGGTTCAGCATACCAACGGATTGTTATACGGCACGACCACCTTCGGTGGACTGACGAACCACGGAACGGTCTATACCGTCGATGTCGGAGCCGGTCCTTTTATTAAAACCGTGGAGACGTCGGGAACGGTCGGTCAGCAGATCGGAATCCTGGGCAGCGGGTTCAGCGGAGCCTTGGATGTAGCCTTCGAAGGCACACCTGCGGTCTTCAATATCGTTTCCGATACCTTCATCACCGCGACCGTGCCCCCGGGCGCCACCAGCGGCGTGGTGCAAGTGCGAATCCCCGGCGCAACGTTAAACAGCAACGTAGACTTCCAGGTTCTTCCCTAGGTCGACCGCTAGCACATTCCAGCACAAGGTCCCTCGACTGCGCATGCGGACTCGCTTCGCTCATCCGCATGCTGCGCTCGGGATGACAGATTGGTTTTGTTCACTCGGATGCAATGTTTTGAAAAAAGGCCCGCTCCTGAGCAGCGGGCCTTTTCTGCGGTGCGGCAAGCTACTTCAGAGCGACCGCAAGTCCCTGCGGTATCTCTCCGCTCGGCACCGGAATCGCTGTCGGAGAAACTGTCTCGGTGACGCTTCCATCGGCGCTGCTGATGTTGAGCACGTGCAGATAGTTCCCTACGCCGCCGGGAGGATCGTTGAGTCCCAGCACGTAGAGATACGATCCCGTCGGATCGATCTTGACGTTGGTGGCCAGTCCGCCGGGCAAGAGCGGGAGATGCTGCAATTCTTTCGGCTTGGTGAAGTTCGCGCCAGTGATGTCATAGACCGTGATGCTGTTCGAGTTGGTTTCCGTGGTGTAGAGACGCGTTCCCAGCTTATTGCTGGTCATCCAGCAAACCTGCAGCCCGGGATTTGTGGTCAGATGGCTAAACGCGATCACGCCCGCCGAGCTGTAGGTGTAAGTTCCCACCATGTTCACGTCGGGCAATCCTACGTAGATCGCACGTTGCTTCGCATTGGCTGCGGCGCCGAGGAAGACCGTTCCTTTACTCGGGGTCAGCGAGTTATTCAGCACCAGCCTTCCGCCGGCGCCTACGTCATAGGAGGTCAGCGCTCCGCCGCCCATGAACTGCACCACGAACATGAAGCGTCCGCTGGGGCTCACCAGCGCCTGCGCAGGCAGCGAGCTTGCCGGGTAGGTGATGGTCGAATTCGTCACCGGAGTCAGATCTCCCGCCGGGGTGACAGAGAATGTCGTGGAGTTCGGGCTGCCTCCGGTCTGTCCCGGATCAGCGTTCTGGTTGATCACTGCCATCAAGGTGCCCGCAGGACGGATCTCATCGAGCCCCAGGCTCACCGGATCGGCGCCGTTCGACGCCGAGGTATTGGCCAGGGTCAGGCTTCCGTCAGAGTTGATGTTGAAGGTGCTGATGGTGTCGGAGTGCCCATTCACGGCGAACAATAACGTTCCGGCCGCGTTGCTGACGATCTCCTGGTCGGCTTGAAATCCGGGGGCGAACACCGGATTGGAGCTGTAAACGCCCGTGCCCAAGGTGAGATACGGGGATCCTTTCAGCTGAGTCAACTTGCCGCCGCTGTTGACGAAGGCATAGACCGAATTCTCATTGGTGGTCTGGCCGACGTTGCTCTCCACGTACACCATGTTGTTTTGGGCAAGGGCCGAGAGGCCCAGAAACAAAGTCAACACGAGTGATCGCGAAGCGATCCACCGGCATGCATCTGCAATAGTCATACGACTGATCCCCCTGGGAGTTCGAGATTCCTTGTGGGCGGTGGAGGTGGCGCCTTTCACCGCGGATCCCTTTCGACACGAAAGCGAAGCCGAAAAAGCGTAGCGGCAGAAAAGCCTCTGGACAAGAGTCCTAAATACCCAGGAGTCGAACTACTCCTGACGCGCGGCCGGCGTAGGCTGGCCTGGAGAGGGGGGCTTAGTTGTGATACACGACGTACATAGTGCCTCCGGTCAGGTTGCACTGCCCGTCGACGCTATTGTCGGGATTGATCTTGGCCTTGCAGGTGGCTCCTGCCGTCGCCGTGGCATTGGCCTCCGGACTATCAGGCGTAGCCAGCACCGTCTTCAGCGTATCTCCCGAGGGCACGGATAGAATCACAACCGTAATCTTGTGATACGGTCCACGATGCTGCGGGCCGATGATCTTAATGGTATCGACCTGCACGCCGGACCCGCCTTCCGCCATCGCGGGCTGAGTCTTTTCTCCGCCACTGGCGACCAGGCAATTGACCGTCGCAATCAGCTTACGCATGGTGGCGGTCGCGGTGGTGTAGCTGACTTTCGGACAGGGTTGCGCGATCCCGGGAGAAAGAAGAAAAAACACGGCGAGACAGCAGAGGGAAACTCTTTTCATTCCTGCATTCTGCCGCAACTATCCCGCAATGCTAAGCCGCGATTGCAGGGGGAGTGCCTAAGAGGTAAAGCGTTTCCCGCGCTTCTCGCCGCCGGTCAACCCAGGTAAAGTTTTGTAAATAAGGAAGATTAGCCAGATTGACAATTCTTTACTACGATCAACCTGAGGTTTCTGTCAGAGTACAGAGGGCCGTGGAAAACGTACTCATTATTGACGACGACATCGAGCTCTGCGGATTGGTCTCGGAGTATCTGCAAGCCGAGGGCTTTCAAGTGGAAGCGGCTTATGACGGCGAGCGCGGCCTGGACCGCGCGTTGGGCGGGACTTACGTTCTCGTCATCCTCGATGTCATGCTTCCCGGACTGAATGGTTTTGAAGTTCTGCGCAGAATCCGCAGCAGTTCACGCATTCCGGTTCTGCTGCTGACGGCGCGTGGAGAAGACGTCGATCGTATCGTCGGACTTGAAATCGGCGCCGACGATTACTTGCCGAAGCCATTTAATCCACGTGAACTCGTGGCTCGCATTCGCGCGATCCTGCGGCGCAGCGAGCGCCCCGACGATGCGGCCCGCGATCGCGGTCCCGACATGGTGCGCGTGGGAGATATCGAACTCGATCCCGCGACTCGCAGCGTGCGTCACCATGGTCAACCCGTGGAACTGACCTCGGTAGAATTCAATCTGCTGGAAGTTCTTTTGCGCGAAGCAGGCCGGGTAGTCACCCGAGAGCGCCTGGTATACGCTGTGCTCAGCAGGAAGTTTTCTCCTTTCGACCGCAGCATCGACATGCACGTGAGCAAGGTGCGCAAGAAACTCGGCGACTCGGAAACCGGCACCGAGCACATCAAGACGGTGCGCGGGGTAGGCTACATCTTTACCCGGCCGCGGGAGAGTGCGAGGACCACCACTCCATGAGGAGCCTGTTCGTCCGCATCTTCGTTTCTTACTGGATTGCCCAGGCCTTGTTCATGTTGCTGGCCATTGTGGTCATCATGACTATGCGGCCGCAGCGCGATACTTCTGTGTGGGGCGCAATCTATGCCAAGACTTTGACCGAGGCCGTGCAAGCCTATGATCATGGCGGCCAGCCCGAGGTGCAGCAATATCTCGAGGGATTGGAACAGTCGCAGCAGATTCAAGCTTTCCTTTACGATTCCAAGGGAGAAGAGGTTTCGCGGCGCGCCCCCCGCGAGTGGGCGCAATACATCTTGCATGATGGAGAAAGCCGGGCCGATGGTTTTTGGGGGCACATCATGCCCAAGCGATTCGTTCGCCAGACGGCTAACTTTGCCGATGGGCATCGCTACACGTTGCTGGTTGCCTTGCCGCGCGGGCCCCGCGTCTTCTTCGGTCCCCACGGAATTCCGGGCCTGGGATTTTTACTCGCCATTTTGTGTTCAGGACTGGTGAGCTTCATGCTCGCTCGGTCTCTGACCGCGCCGCTGGTGCGCTTGCGTGCGGCCACCCGGCAGCTGGCCGCCGGCGACTTGAGCGCGCGTGCCGGCGGAGCTGGTACCCGCCGCAAGGACGAACTCGCGGAACTGGTCCGAGATTTCGACACCATGGCTGAGCGCCTGGAGAACCTGGTAAACGCGCAAGGCCACCTGTTGAACGACATCTCGCACGAACTGCGCTCTCCCCTGGCGCGTCTCAACGTAGCGCTGGGACTGGCGAGGCAGCGTACGGGTCCTGAAGCGCAAGGTGCCCTGGAACGCATCGACCTTGAAGCGGCGCGTCTAAACGAACTGATCGGCCGCCTGCTGACCATCGCCCGCCTGGAAGGCGGAGAAGAGGCGATGCACAAATTTCCCGTGGCCCTCGACGAGCTTATCGAAGAGGTCGCGCAGGACGCCGACTTTGAAGCACAAGCCCGCGGCTGCCGCGTGGAAACCATCATCGTGAACGATTGCCTGGTGATGGGAGATCCTTCCCTGCTTCACAGCGCGCTCGAAAATGTCATTCGCAATGCCACCCGCTACACGCGTCCCGGAACTGCCGTGGAAGTCCGCCTGGAACGAGGACGCGCAGCCCTCGGTCCGGCTGCTGTGGTGCAAGTCGCGGACTCGGGTCCCGGCGTCCCGCCCGATGCCCTGGACAAACTCTTTCGCCCCTTCTACCGCATCGACGATGCCCGCGGCCGCGAAACCGGTGGAGTTGGCCTTGGCCTTGCGATCACCGAGCGCGCCGTGCGCTTGCATGGCGGCTCTGTGCGCGCCGCCAATCGCGCCGGGGGCGGACTGATCATAGAAATACGTCTTCCCTTGTCAGAAACGAATGTCCCTGAACCGGTTCTTGAGCCCGCAGGCACCGCCGGCGACTGATCCAACCGTTGGCTGTTCAAATTTCTTAACCGCACTTAAGTTGTCACAGACAGTGGTGACGCCCGTCACCGCTTTCCCGGTTACGCCTATCATATTATTTGCACACTTTCGCAACTGATGTTTGTCGCCATCTCGAACCGCCACTCGTCAATTTCAAGTTAGGGAGCCGGACATGAAACGACTGCTTAGCATTGCGGCCATGATTTCCCTGGTCGCTCTTTCCTGCGGCGCGGGGGGGCCGCCGGCAACCACTGCAGGAGGCGCACTCGACTCCGCCTCTGGCTCGGCTGCCAGCGCTCCTTATTCCCTGGTGGCGTGGAGCGAACTGGGAATGCATTGCATTGACGGGAAAGACTACTCGATCTTTTCCATCCTGCCGCCGTACAACATCGTCCATGCGCAACTGATCAAAAAGGGTGAGCCTCCGACCCAGATCACCAGCGGCGTTACCATCACTTATCAGGCCACGCCTGACTCAACCGGTTCGGCGAACACATCCAGCGCCAGCAAAACCAATTTCTGGACTTACGTCCGCACCTTGTTCTTGAACAGCGTTCCGCCTGAGACCGGCCTCGCGGGTTACAAAACCCAGAGCAAGACGCCCCAACCCATGACCTACAACATGACGGAAGGCTATTGGGAAGGAGTAGGCATTCCCACCGTTCCTTATGATGACAAGTCCGCGTTCAAACCTTTCCCCATGGCGAAATTAGTTGCGAAAGATTCCACGGGGAAAATATTGGCCAGCGCCAGCATCGTGCTCTCGGTGAGCGACGAGATCACTTGCAACACCTGTCACGGATCGAATACCGACGCGGCCGCGAAGCCCGCAACCGGTTGGGTTAACAACCCCGATCCCTCGAAAGACGCAAAGCTGAATATTTTGAAGAAGCACGATGACAAATGGCCGATTTCGCAGTACCTCAGCCAACTGCAAACCAACGGCTACACCTACCAATCGAGCTTGTACCAGACGGCGGTTTCTGGAACGCCCGTGCTTTGCGCCGCATGCCACAGCGACAATGCCCTGAGCCTTCCCGGACTGCCGGGCATCGGAGCCGAAGCCAGTGACATGCACACGCTGCACGGACCGCAGGTTCTGCTCTCCAACAACCAGACGTTAGATCAGAACAGCGCCACCAGCGATTTGAATTCCTGCTATCTCTGTCATCCCGGACCAGTCACCCAGTGCAAGCGCGGGGCGATGAATACCCAGCTTTGCTCCAGTTGCCATGGAAACGTCAGCTACGTGGGAACGGCATCGCGTCAACCGTGGTTCATCGAACCCGCTTGTCAGATGTGCCACAACTCCAGCCAGCGCTATACGACAACCTTTGATAGCACCGGCAAGTGGCGTCAAACCACTGACACCACCTTCGCCACCAACAATAACGTTCCCATCACCGGTGCCAACCTCTACCGCTACAGCACCGGCCATGGAACCGTTTTCTGCTCGGCATGTCACGGATCACCGCACGCGGAATTTCCCACCCTGCAGGCGAACGACAACGTATACCCGACCAAGTTGCAGGGCTACGCTGCGAAGATCACGGAATGCACCGTTTGCCACACCAGCCAACTGGCGGTGACTGGAAATGGCGGGCCTCACGGTCTGCACAACGTTGGGCAGACCTGGGTCAACGGGCATCCCAACTACGTCGACAGCCACGGATACCAGGCCTGCGCGTATTGCCACGGGGCGAATTACAAGGGCCTGGCGCTATCGCAATCGAAGGTGGCGCGGACTTTCACGATTGACGATGGCGGTACCAAAACCTTTACCGCTGGCCACCAGTTCAGTTGTTATGACTGCCACAACGGACCAAACGGGGGGTAAAACTGAGGTCCGATGTGCTTCCAGGGACGGCAAGCCATTGCCGTCCCTTTTTTGTCACGGTTCATGAACAGTGCAACCGGGCGAAAACAGGCTTAAAATAGCCGAAAGGGCATCGATCGGCAATGAAGTAGAGGGGAACCGTGAATACTGACGATGAAAAAGCGAGGTAAGGCGACAAACGGGGATGCAGAAATACTGGAGCGGCAAGTCCGAATTTGTAAGGCATTTGCCAACTCCACGCGTTTGGTGATGCTGGATCTGCTCGGAAGCCGGGAGTGGCCCGTCAGCAAATTGCAGGAAGAACTTGGGGTTTCAAAACCAAATCTGTCGCAACACCTTGCCGTGCTCAAGGCCGCGGGAGTTGTGATCACCCGTCGCGAGGGCAAACAAGTTTTTTGCGGACTGGCCATGCCTGAGGTCAAGAGCGCATGCCTGCTCATCCGCAACATGCTGCGCGCCCAGATCCGCAACGGGCGGAAGCTGATGGTTTGAATCTGGCAGAAACCAAGGCCGGCCCGGGGCCGGCCTCTGGTTTCTGACGCCGAGGCGAACTACTCTTCCGCTTCGACCAGTGGCATGTTCACCAGATGCTCGCTGATGAACCAAACCTGCAATTCGTTGGTGCGCAGCACATCGCTCACTGCCAGGTCGTTGGTGCCGTCATCTCCGAGCTCCGATGCTGTCTTTGCCAGCTCGCGGCATTGGCCGATGATGATCTTGTGCGCGTCGAGCAGGCGTGAAATCTGAACCGGCACCTCTTCCCGTCCTCGCGGGGGACGCTCGATCTGCGTGGTCTCGGCGATGTCAGCGGCCATGGCAAGACTCACGCCGCCGAGGAGCTGGATGCGCTCGGCGATTGTATCGACCAGTTCCACCTGCTCGCCGTAGTGCTTATCAAACAATAGATGAAGCTGGTAGAAGGTGGGGCCCGCCACCTGCCAATGCGATTTCTTGTAAAGATCGCGCAGGGTCATAGTGTCAGCGAGTAATTGATTCAATCTCTCGGTCATTTCCAGACGAACGGGTTCTTCCAGTTCCAGGGGAAGAGCGTGATTCACGGTGCCGTACTGCTGAATCTCTCGCGCGTGCTGTCCGAAGCGTGGTTGCGCGCTCACCGGACGGTGATTGCCGGTAGCTGTTTTCTTTGCCATAAAAGATCTCCTGTTTCCACGTGACGTTTTGAACCGCTGGGAGCCTATGCTTGATCCGATTGAGTTTGATGAGAGCGTGACGGGAATCCACTCGCCGCTCATGTTGTCTGATGATTTCCCTGGCCGCTTGGATTCCGATTCCGACGAAGCAGATGTCTAACTGGGATATTTGGACCTTTCGGTCAGCATAAATTCCGACAATTGGCTATGATTGAAGATTACACCTTAAACAGGCGGAGAGATCATACGTGGCTGAGACGCAGACCAATGGCATAGAGGTCCTGGAAACCCGGGAATGGCTCGATTCACTGGATTACGTGTTGTCCAAAGGCGGACCGGAGCGCGCCGGGCGATTATTGCAACAGCTTTCCTTGCATGCCAGGCGGCAGGCCGGGGTCAATCTACCTTTCACCGCGACCACTCCTTACCAGAACACCATCCCCGCGCGTCAACAGGCTCCCTTCCCCGGCAGTCAGGAAATGGAGCGGCGCATCAAGAGCCTGGTGCGCTGGAACGCTCTCGCCATGGTGGTCCGCGCCAATAAATTGCAGGAAGGCATTGGCGGACATATCTCAACCTTCGCCTCCGCCGCCACTCTCTACGAAGTCGCGTTCAATCATTTTCTGCGGGCGCGCACCGAAACTGGCGATCGCGACATCGTCTATTTTCAGGGGCACGCTGCTCCCGGAATTTATTCCCGCGCCTTCCTTGAAGGACGCATCGCGCTGCAGAAGCTGGAAAACTTTCGCCGTGAATTGAAAGCCGGCGGAGGATTGTCGTCCTACCCGCATCCCTGGCTGATGCCCGAGTTCTGGGAGTTCCCCACCGTCTCCATGGGCCTGGGCCCAATCCAGGCGATCTATCACGCGCGCTTCATCAAGTACCTGGAGAATCGCGGCCTCAAGCAAACTACCGGCGGCAAGGTCTGGGCCTTCCTCGGCGACGGCGAGATGGACGAACCGGAATCGCTGGGCTCGATCACGCTGGCCTCGCGCGAACGCCTCGACAATCTGATCTTCGTCGTGAACTGCAACCTGCAGCGGCTCGACGGTCCCGTGCGCGGCAACGGCAAAATCATTCAGGAACTGGAAGCCATCTTCCGCGGCGCCGGGTGGAATGTCATCAAAGTCATCTGGGGCAGCGACTGGGATCACCTGATCCAGAACGACCGCGACGGCCTGCTGGTGAGGCGCATGGGCGAAATCACCGACGGCCAGTACCAGAAATATTTCGTGGAGAGCGGAGCCTACTTCCGTCAGAACTTCTTCGGGACTGATCCGCGCTTGCTGAAAATGGTTGAGCATCTCTCGGATGAGCAACTGGCGCGCATGCGTTTAGGTGGACACGATCCCATCAAGGTTCATGCAGCTTTCCGCGCGGCCGTCGACCATCAGGGATCGCCAACTATCGTTCTCGCCAAAACCATCAAAGGCTACGGACTCGGTGAAGCCGGCGAAGGCAAGAACATTACCCACCAGCAGAAGAAGCTGAACGACGAAGAGCTGAGCATGTTCCGCTCGCGCTTCGGCATTCCGATTCCGGATGACGAACTCCACAATGCGCCGTTCTATCGTCCGCCGGATGACAGCGCCGAAATCCGCTACATGCAGGGGCAGCGCAAACAGCTGGGCGGATACCTGCCTGAGCGCAAAGTTCGAGCCACACCGCTGCCTCTGGTTTCCGAGGCCCATTTCGAAGAGTTCTACAAGGGGACCGAGGGCCGCGAAGCCTCGACTACGATGGTGTTCGTGCGCTTGCTGGCGAAACTGCTGCGCGATCCTGAGATTGGCAAGCTGATCGTGCCCATCATTCCCGATGAAGCTCGCACCTTCGGCATGGAAGCGCTATTCCGCCAGGTTGGGATTTACTCAAGCGTCGGCCAGCTCTACGAGCCGGTCGATATGGATACGCTGCTCTATTACAAGGAAGCCAAGAACGGACAGATTCTTGAAGAAGGCATCACCGAGGCGGGATCGATTTCGTCGTTCATCGCTGCCGGCACCGCGTACGCCAACCACGGCATCAACACGATTCCCTTCTTCATTTATTACTCCATGTTCGGCTTCCAGCGGATCGGCGACTTAATCTGGGCAGCCGCCGACATGCGTTGCCGCGGATTCCTGCTGGGCGGCACTTCGGGACGAACGACGCTTGCCGGGGAAGGCTTGCAGCACCAGGATGGACACAGCCATGTGCTGGCGCTGAGCGTGCCGAACCTGATGGCTTACGATCCTGCGTTCGCTTACGAGATCGCCGTCATCATTCGTGACGGCATCAAGCGCATGTACACCGACCAGGAATCGATTTTCTACTACCTGACGGTAACCAACGAGCCACTTCCCATGCCGGAGATGCCCGAAGGCCAGGGCATTCGCGAGGGCATTCTGAAAGGCATGTACCGCTTCAAGACTTCTGACAAGAAAGATGCCAAGCTGCGCGCGCAACTGTTCGGCAGCGGCACTATCATGTTTGAAGTGCTGAAAGCTCAGAAGATTCTCGAAGAGAAGTACAAAGTCGCTGCGGATGTATGGAGCGTCACCAGCTACAAGCAACTCTATCGCGAAGGCAACGACTGCGATCGCTGGAACATGCTGCATCCGGGCGACACACCGCGAGTACCGTTTGTCTCGGAGAGTCTGAAAGATGCACCCGGCGTGCTGGTAGCGGCATCGGATTATATGAAGGTGCTGCCCGAATCCATATCGCAATGGATGCCGCGTCCGCTGGTGGCTCTCGGCACCGACGGCTTCGGCCGCAGCGAGGGACGCGCCGCTTTGCGCGACTTCTTCGAAGTCGATGCCAAACATATCGTCCTGGCCACGCTGCACGCCTTGGCGCGCGACAAGCAGCTTCCACTGGACGTCGTTCGGCAAGCCGTGAAAGATCTCGGCATCAACCCCAACAAGCCGAATCCAACGATTAGCTAAAGGGAGAAAAAGGTACGTGACTGAATTCAAGCTTCCGGAACTGGGCGAGAACATCGATCAGGGAGACTTAGTACGATTGATGATTTCGCCGGGCTCCAGCATCAGCGAAGGCCAGCCCGTGATGGAACTGGAGACCGACAAGGCGGTTGTCGAAGTGCCGTCGTCTGTAACCGGGACCGTGAAAGATATCCGCGTAAAAGAAGGCGAGAAGATCAAGGTTGGGCAAGTAATCTTCACCGTGGAAAACGGCGCCGGCAGCGCACCTGCGCTAGCCAGGGAAGCGAAGCCGACTCCCGCGACCAAGCCGGTTGCAGCCAGCGCCCCAGTCCCTTTGGAGAAAAATCCGCCGCCACCGACGCCCGTTGCCGCGGCCGCCTCTCCCTCTGCGGGAGCCACAGAATTTCGGCTTCCCGAACTCGGTGAAAATATCGATCAAGGCGATCTGGTCCGCTTGATGATTGCTCCTGGCGCGAAAGTTTCCGAAGGTCAACCGGTCATGGAGTTGGAAACCGACAAGGCTGTCGTTGAGGTGCCCTCGTCTGTGGCCGGGGTAGTGAAAGACGTCCGCGTCAAAGAAGGACAGAAAGTCAAAGTCGGAGATGTGATTTTTACGCTTGAGGGCGGCGCGCCGGCACCACCGCAGCGTCCCAAGTCGGCGCCGGTGGAACACGTCTCAGGACAGCAGGCGGCTCGCCTCGCATTCCAGGCCGCGATTCACGCTGAAGGGAAAACGGAAGAGCAAGCCCTGCCCCCGGATCAGCCGCAAGCGTCGCCACCGGCGTTCACCATGCCGGTACAACTGGGAAAAGTAGCGGGCATGCATCATGGGGAACCCGTTCCCGCCGCGCCGAGCGTCCGCCGTCTGGCGCGCGAACTCGGCATCGACATCCATCAAGTTAAGGGCAGCGGTCCCGGCGGGCGCATCAGCGAAGACGACGTGAAAGCGTTCTCGAAGGAACTGCTGTTGTCGAGCACCGCGACGCAAGGCGCCGGCAAGGCTTTCGTCGAGCCGCCGCTTCCCGATTTTTCCAAGTGGGGGAAGATCGAGCGCGTCTCCATGCGCGGCGTCCGGCGCAAAACTGCCGAACACCTCTGGCAAGCATGGACCACCATCCCCCATGTCACGCAAAATGACAAGGCCGATATCACGGAACTGGAACAATTGCGCGCGCGTTTCGCTCCCAAAGCCGAAGAAGCCGGCGGCAAAATGACGGTGACTGCCATCGCTCTGAAGGTGGTGGCGTCGGCATTGAAGGTGTTCCCCCAGTTCAACGCCAGCATCGATCTCGGCAAGGAAGAGATCATTTACAAGCAGTACATCAACATCGGCGTGGCCGTCGACACTGATCGCGGGCTGCTGGTGCCGGTCATCCGCTGATGTCGACAAGAAAAACATTGTCGAACTGGCCGCCGAACTTACTCAACTTTCGAAGAAAGCGCGCGACAAGAAGCTGACGCCCGAAGAAATGTCCGGGGGTACGTTCACCATCACCAACCTCGGAGGTATTGGCGGTACGGGCTTTTCCCCGATCGTCAACCATCCCGAAGTAGCGATTCTGGGGATGTCGCGATCAAGCATGGAACCGGTATGGCTCAACGGAAAATTCGAGCCGCGCCTGGTGCTGCCGGTGTCACTCTCCTATGACCATCGCTTGATTGACGGCGCGGACGCTGCCCGCTTCCTGCGTTGGATCGCGGAGGCGTTCGAGCAGCCGTTCCTATTGTCGGTACAGGGCTGAGTACCATAAACCACAAAGGACACGAAGGAGCACAAGGGAAAAGAACTTACTTTGTGGACCTTTGTGTCCTTTGTGGTAGAAGGCCTTAAAAAATATGACTGATCCTTCGAATCTGCACATCGCCGTTATTGGCGGCGGACCCGGTGGGTACGCCGCTGCTTTCCTGGCCGCCGATCTCGGCATGAAGGTCACACTCATCGATCCGGAAGCGAACCCCGGCGGTGTCTGCCTCTATCGCGGATGCATCCCCTCCAAGGCCTTGCTTCACGTCGCTAAGCTCATTGACGAGTCGCGCCATGCCAAGAACTGGGGGATTGAGTATGCCGATCCGAAAATCGACATCGCCCGCCTCCGCTCGTGGAAAGACAGCGTCATTAACAAACTTACCGGCGGCCTCGGCCAGCTCGCGAAGCAGCGTTCTGTCCGCTTTATCCAGGGCACCGCAGCCTTCGAGAGTTCGAACGCATTGCGGATTTCAAAACCTGGCGGCGCCGATGAGACCCTGAGTTTTGATCGCATTATGATCGCCACCGGTTCGCGTCCGGCCATTATCCCGAGCCTGAAACTCGAGAGCGCCCGCGTGATGGACTCGACCAGCGCGCTGAATGTCAGCGACGTCCCTGCAAGCCTCCTCGTCATCGGCGGAGGCTACATCGGCCTTGAACTCGGCAGTGTGTATGCCGCTTTGGGATCGAAGGTCTCGGTGGTGGAAATGACTGCCGGCCTGTTGCCCGGGGCCGATCGCGACCTGGTGCTGCCTCTGCACAAGCGCCTGGAGAAAAGCTTTGAAGCAATCCTTTTGAACACTACCGTTTCCGGGATGAAAGAAGAACCCAACGGAATTCGCGTGACGTTCGATAGTCAGCAAGGCCCGGCAAGCGAACGCGTTTTCGATAAAGTCCTGGTCTCTGTAGGACGCAAGCCGAATTCGGAAATCATCGGTCTCGATAAGACCAAAGTCCAGGTAAGCCCGCGCGGATTCATTCAAGTGAACAAGCAACTCCAGACCGACGATCCTGCGATCTATGCGATCGGCGATGTCGTGGGCGAGCCGATGCTGGCGCACAAGGCTTCGCATGAAGGCCGCACCGCGGTCGAAGCCATTGCCGGACATAAAGTTGCCTTCGAGCCGAATGCAATTCCCGCCGTGGTTTTTACCGATCCGGAGATCGCATGGTGCGGCCTTACCGAGACTCAAGCGCAAAAAGACAATCGCACTATCAAAGTCGCGAAGTTTCCCTGGGCAGCCTCGGGCCGCGCCCTGACGCTCGACCGCACCGAAGGCATGACCAAGCTGCTAATCGATCCCGAGAGCGAACGCGTACTGGGTGTTGGCATTGTGGGCGTGGGCGCCGGCGAACTGATCTCCGAGGGCGTGCTTGCGGTGGAAATGGCCGCGCTGGCGGGCGATCTCGAGCTGACGATTCACCCGCACCCCACGCTTTCTGAAACCATCATGGAAGCTGCCGAAGTATTTTACGGGCGCGCCACCGACATCTATCGTCCCAAAAAGTAAGCGCTCCAGTACAATGTTGCTCGCTCCGCAGGTGGAATAACATTCGTCTCCGCCGCTATCGCTGGAGCAGGAACCACGCATTTCATCCTCAAACGAGCCGCTCTTATTCTCTTCTCTCTCTCGGCGTGTCTGCCGCTTGCCGCGCAGAGCCTGCTCGAACCGCTTAAGGCGGCGACTGCGGTACAGCCCCCTGCCGCTGAAAAGACTCCTGGCGATCCTCTGGGCCGCGAAACGCCCAATGGCTGCATTTTTGGATATCTCCAGGCCGCGCAGTCCGGCAACTACAAGACTGCGGCTCAGTATCTGCAGTTGTCGGTGACCCAGCGACGCGCGCACGGAGAAGAGCTCGCTGAGCAGTTGAAAATCGTCATGGACCACGGCTTCGTGGGCAATCTCAAACGGATCAGCACAAATCCCGACGGCACGCCGCAAGAAGGGTTGCCACTGGATCGCGGAAGAGTCGGCACTCTTGCCATCGGAGACGTAGAAGCCGATTTGCTCCTCGCTCGTATCCTCGATCCCGCCGAGGGCCGCATCTGGCTGATTTCCTCGGAAACCCTCGCCAAGGTTCCCGACCTTTACGGCGAGGTGCAAGTCAACCGGGTTGAGACCCATCTTCCGCAGCTCCTGGTGGAAAAGAATTTCTGGGAATGCCACCCTGGCATTGGCTGGCATTGGCTGGCCCTGATCCTCGCCATCCCCATTTCTGCGCTTCTCGGATGGCTGCTCACAAAAAGCTTTCTCTTGCCCAAACTGGTGTGGTCGCAGTATCGCAAACAGACGATCGAGGCGGAGCGCAACGGCGTATCCCACCCAGTGTGGCTGATCGCCTCCACCCTGATTGATGTTGTTCTAACCCGATTAATCGGGATTCCGCTCTTACACCGTCATTATTACTTTCTGGTGGTATCGGTTGTTCTCATCATTGCTGTCACCTGGCTTCTTCTCCACCTCTCGGCGCGCCTGATGCGGCGCTTGCGCGAACGCAACGCCACCTCGGGACGACGCGGCGCGGTCTCCATCCTTTTGCTCGGCGAACGCATTCTCAAGGCTCTGGTGGTCGTGTTCGCAATCTTCGCCATCCTTCGCAGTGTTGGGTTCAACATGAATACGGCGCTCGCCGGTGTCGGAATCGGCGGAATCGCCATTGCCTTCGCCGCCCAGAAGACGCTGGAAAATCTATTCGGAGGCATCTCGGTTCTTGGCGATGAAGTCATCCGTGTCGGAGATCAATGCCAGTTCGGCGATCGCGTCGGACGCATCGAAGACATCAGCCTGCGCTCTACCCGCATTCGCACCGTGGAGCGAACCGAGTTGTCGATTCCCAACGGCGCTCTCGCTACCATGAATGTAGAGAACCTCAGCCGCCGTGACAAAATGCTGTTCAAGACAAGTTCGGCCTGCGCTGTGAAACCTCCGCCGATCAGCTCCGCTATGTGCTCGCCGAAGTGCGCCGCTTGCTCTACGAGCATCCCAAGATCGAATCGCAGGACGCGCGCGTCCGCTTTGTGGAGTTCCAGGATAGCGCTCTGGGGGTCGAGCTTTTCTGCTACATCCTCACGCGAGATGCCGCCGACTTCAATGCCATCCGCGAAGACGTGCTTTTCCGCATCATGCAAATCGTAGAACAGGCCGGCACGGGATTCGCTTTCCCCTCGCAAACCGTCTACATGACCCGAGACCCCGGGCTTGATCAGCACAAAACCGAAACGGCGCTCAAACAAGTGGAAGAATGGCGGAAAGAAAACCAGATTCCCTTCCCGGATTTTGCCACCGCGGACATCGCGGAATTCCAGGGCACACTACCCTATCCCGAGCCCGATTCCGCCGTCGCCAAGCGCGTCACCAAAGACTAGACAAATTACCCGGGACAGCCGCCCCAGCTATCCAGCCAAGGGAGAAGGTCACTTCCCCTTACTACCGTAACTTGTCTCCCCGTGAACCCCGCTCCTAGCATATGGCATGCCCACGCGCGCACTTTTTCTGTCTAAAGATGAAAAGGCCCTTGACGCTATAAGCCAGGTGCTGAGCGATCTTGACGTTTCCTTCGAGCTCGTCCAGGAATCGTCTTTTGCCCAGAAGCGGATCGCCGCCCATCACTTCGACATGCTCCTGGTGGACTGCGACAACGAGCAGGGTGCGACGCAGATCTTCGCCAGCGCGAGGAATTCCAGTATCAATCAGAGCACGATTTCGGTGGCTGTCGTCGAGGGAAAGAACGGCGTGGCCAACGCCTTCCGTCTGGGTGCAAGTCTAGTGCTGTCGAAACCGATTTCCATGGAACAGGCGCGCGGAACCTTGCGCAATGCTCTCGCGATGGTCCGCAAATCCTCGCCAGAAGCGGCGAAGAGCGCTCCCATCGCCCACGCGCCAAACCCGGCAGTCTCCGCACCCACGGTTACACCTCCGGTGACAACCCCGGTCTCCGCGCCTGTATCCAAGCCCGCACCCGCAAAACCAGCGGCGGAACCCAGCCACGCCAGCATGTCGACGACGCCAATACCTAAAATTGCTGAACCCCCGAAGAGTACGTTGCCAGCCCCCAAGCCAATGTTGACGGAAAGCCTGCGCGCCGGAGGGGATGGATCTCTGCAGACGAAGACGCCAAAGGCTAAGAGCCTGTCTCTGGTGAGCGACGATCTCGGATTGAGTTCGGCGAGCAAGCATCCCGCTCTGCCCACGTTTGGCACGTCCGCCGAGAAAGAAAAGTCAGCCCGCAAGGTGAGTCCGTTTGTGCTCGGCGCAGTGGCCTTCGCGCTGATCGCCGCGGGAGTATATGGATATTCGATGGTCAACCCTGGTTTTCGAAGCCTGCTAACGTCGCAATTCGCGAACCTGGAATCCATGGTTGGACTTGCTCCCAAGCCGCACAGAGTCGCGCAAACCCCGCAACCCGCGGCCCCGCCAAAACCGGAAGTGCCTGCGGCTCAGGCGGCGCCGGCCACTGATGTGGAGACCACAGAGGCTGCGAAGAACCAGCCAGCCGACGGCTTCGCGCCGCCCACTCAGACCGCTCCGTCTCAAGGGTTTGCGTCGAGCCCAGCTCAACAGAAGTCCGCTCCGGTAATTCTCTCGACTTCGGCTACAACCGCCCAGAAACCCGCTGTCGAGAGCGAACCTCTCATCGTGGCCGAAGATGTCGCGGACAGCAATGTCTCGTACCGCGTGCAACCCACTTATCCCGAGACTGCCCGCAAAAAGGGAGTGAAGGGCAGCGTCGTTTTGAACGCCAGCATTGACAAAGAAGGAAACGTCTCAGGATTGGAAGTTGTAAGCGGCAACGCACTACTGGCAAACGCGGCGGTGGCTGCGGTAAAACAGTGGCGCTACCAGGCTTACTACCACAACGGACAGCCCTCGGAATTCCAGACGCAAGTGACGGTGCACTTCCCGCAACCGGCACAGCGATAAGCTTCCTCTCAATCTCTCCGAAAGCGGCTCTCTGAGCGGCTTTCCCGCCTCTTAGACAATTACTGTCGTAACTTGCTGGGGCTCACCGCTGTACCTACGATTACCATTATGAGTTACCAAGCGTTACTCTTCTGCCCGGACGACAAAATGGCCCGCGTGGTCACCCAAGTTTTGACCGAGCTCGACTTCACGGTTGAGCCTTGCAACGAGCCCTTTGCAGCCGTCAAGAAGTTGATGGCGCAGCATTTCGATGCCATCGTCGTCGATTGCGACAACGAGCAGAACGCTGCTCTGCTGTTCAAGAGCGCGCGCAATTCCGGCTCGAATCAGAGTTCGCTTGCCGTCGCCGTGGTCGAAGGCCAGGCCGGGGTTGCGAAAGCATTTCGTATCGGCGCCAATCTGGTGCTGACTAAGCCGATCAACGTCGAACAATCCAAGGGAACACTGCGCGTCGCTCGCGGCCTGCTGCGAAAAGCAGACTCGGGCAAGCCTGCAGGAACTCCTGTGGCCGAAGCAAAGCCTCCGATGTCGCCGGCATTCGAGCCGTCGCATCCGCCCGCTCCGACCAAGCCTCTGGTAGCCGCATTTAAGGCCCCGTTGCCTCCAACGGCTCCTCCCGCTCCGGCAGCATCGAGCGAGACCGGCTTTGAGCGCGAAGCCGATCCTGGGCCGAAGCCGGAGCCTACGGAAGCAGCCCTGCTCGAATCGATGTCTGACGTGGTTCCTGAAGCGAAAACGCTCTCCTCGACAACTCCGAAAGAATATCCCTGGCAACCAGTCTCGAAGCTGGCAGAGCCGATGGCATCCGCTCTGCGCGTTGCTGCTGAGGCTGCTGCGAAGCCCTCCGGGAGCACGGCAGAAACTGAAGTGCCCGACTGGGGATCCCCGAGGCATGTCGTCACCGAAACTCAAGCCGTCGGTCTGGCGTCTCCCTCACAAGGCAGTAATCAAGCGGCCGCCACCGCACCTGCGCCCGCGAAACACGATTTGAAAATCGCGGCGCAAGCCATCAAATTCGAAGAGAGCGTGGTCTCGGCTCCGGAAGAAAAGCCCGCACCGGTCGAAGAACTTCCGACCAGGGCTCCCCGTCTCGAACCTCCCACGTTCGCAGCGTTAGCTGTAAAGGATCACGAGGAAGACGACGAAGCGGCACAAGAGGGCGGCAAGAAAGCCTACATCATTATTGCTTTGGTCGTGGTCGCGGTGATTTTCACCGCTTACACCCTTTACCTGAAAACGCACGACTCGACGGCCCCTGTCGTCGCGCACCCAACTCCGCAACAGACGACGCAGGCCCCTCAAGCACAGACTCCGACCACAACTTCACCCGCTCCGGCTCCGACGAATGCGGAACCTGCGGCGCAAGAGATCGTTCTGGCAATTCCGAAGGCGCAAGAGCCTCAGTCGAAGAAGCCGTTCTCGGACGTGACCGTCACCAGGTTCCCTGACACAAGGAGCAGTACTCCATCGACCAGTTCGGAGGTGAGCGCCCAAGCGCCTGCGCCCGAGACCGTTGTCGTGAAACATAATGCACCCGCCAAATCAGCGAAAGTCACGGAACCGGATGTCGCACCCCCGGTCGTGACCGCGCCTTCTGACGACAAAGCGCTCGCCAGCATTGCGGCTGTGCCGGTTGCCTCGGTCGCCAAACCTGTGGCCTCGACCCTGAAAGTTTCGCAGGGCGTATCGCAGGGACTTCTGGTCAAGCGCGTTCAACCCATCTACCCTCCCCAAGCCCTGCAGATGCGTCTGGAAGGCACCGTATTGCTCCAGGCCAACATCGCTAAGGATGGCAGGATCTCCAACGTGAAAGTACTCAAAGGAGAGAGCATCCTGGCCAAGGCGGCCGTGGACGCAGTCAAGCAATGGACCTACAACCCATACTTGTTGAATGGCGAACCGGTCGAGATTCAGACCCAGATCAGCATTACCTTCAAACTACCCTAAAGAAAAACCAGGTGCAGGCTGGAAAGCGCGGAGAACTCCTCCGCGCTTTGCTTTTTGCGCTTAAACCGCTCTTCTCCAACCCCGTTATAATAAAGGGATGCCCACAGCCCGAAATTCGCATCTGTAAGGGCACACTCTTTTTATGGACTTCAAATTAGTCAGCGATTACAAGCCCCAGGGCGACCAGGGCCGGGCCATCGAGTCTCTCACCCGAGGCATCTTCGATCGGGAGCAACACCAGGTTTTACTGGGCGTCACGGGATCAGGCAAGACTTACACCGTGGCCAAAGTCATCGAGGCCGCCAACCGTCCCTCGATCGTTATGGCGCACAACAAGACCCTTGCGGCCCAGCTCTATCACGAGTTCAAGAGCTTCTTCCCTCACAACGCCGTCGAATACTTCGTTTCGTACTACGACTATTACCAGCCGGAGGCATACGTCCCCGCGGCCGATCTCTACATCGAAAAAGAAGCCACCATCAACGACGAACTCGACAAGTTGCGGCTTTCAGCTACGCGGTCTCTGTTCGAGCGGCGCGACGTGCTGATCGTTTCCTCGGTGAGCTGTATCTACGGCCTCGGCTCTCCCGAAGCCTACTACGGCATGTTGCTCTTCCTCGAGCGCGGACAGAAAATTAAGCGCGAAGAGATCACCCGCAAGCTGGTCGAAATTCTCTACGAGCGCACCGAGGGAGACTTCCGCCGCGGCACGTTCCGCGTGCGGGGCGACGTCATCGAAATCTTCCCTACCTATGACGACATGGCGTATCGCGTGGAGCTCTTCGGAGACGAGATCGAATCGCTGTCGCAGATCGATCCGTTGTTCGGCACGGTCAAACAAAAATATGTGCGCCTGCCGATCTACCCCAAGACGCACTACGTGATGAAACCTGAAACCAAGTCGAACGCTGTTCAGTCGATCAAGGAAGAGCTCACATGGTGGGAGGCGGAACTGGAGAAACAAGGACGCCTGGTTGAAGCGCAGCGCGTTCATCAACGTACCATGTACGACCTTGAGATGATCAAGGCCATGGGCTATTGCCACGGCATCGAGAACTACTCACGTCACTTCACCGGACGATTGCCCGGCGAGCCTCCTCCTACATTGCTCGACTACTTCCCTCGCGACTTTCTAATGTTTATCGATGAGTCGCATCAGACGGTGCCGCAGTTGCACGGCATGTATCATGGCGACCGTTCGCGCAAAGAAACGCTGGTTTCCTACGGTTTTCGCCTACCCTCGGCGCTCGACAACCGTCCCCTGACATTTGAAGAGTTCGAGCACCGCATGAACCAGATGGTCTATGTCTCCGCAACGCCCGGACCCTACGAACTGACAAAATCTGCTGGCGTCGTAATCGAGCAGATCATTCGTCCGACGGGCCTGGTCGATCCTCCGGTCGAAGTTCGTCCGGTGAAAGGACAGATCGACGATCTTCTCCACGAGATTCGTGACCGTGTCGGCCGCGGCGAGCGCGTGCTGGTTACGACCCTCACCAAGCGCATGGCCGAAGATCTCGCCGAATACTACAGTGAAGTCGGTGTGAAGTGCCGCTACATGCACTCCGAGATCGAAACCCTGGAACGAGTCAAGATTCTCCGTGATCTGCGCAAGGGTGAGTTCGACGTGCTGATCGGCATCAACCTGCTGCGTGAAGGGCTCGACCTTCCCGAAGTCTCGCTAGTGGCGATTCTCGACGCTGATAAGGAGGGCTTCCTGCGCTCGAGCGGATCGCTCATCCAGACCGTGGGACGCTGCGCCCGCAATCTCAATGGACGAGCAATCCTCTATGCCGATGTCATGACCGATTCCATGAAGAAGGCCATGGATGAGACCGACCGCCGCCGCGCCATCCAGGTGGCCTACAACGAGGCCAATGGAATTACGCCTGAGTCCATTGTGCGACCGCTCGAAATGTCGCTGGCCCGCATCCTCGAAGCCGATTACGCCGACCTGACGGCCGAAGCGGAAGGCATGCCCGACTTCAAATCGCAGGAAGAGTTGGATTCGTACATCGTGAAGTTGGAGAGCGATATGCGCGAAGCCGCGAAACGCTTCGAATTTGAGAAGGCGGCGAAGCTGCGGGACCGGGTCAAGGAATTGCGAACCAAGGAATTCCTGTTCGCTTGAGAGCATCCGCTGATTACACTGATCCCGTGTTACACTGTTTTCGTGTCCGCATCCAATCGCCTCCGCAATATCACCGTGACACTTGAGGAAGAGGTCGCGCAGTGGGCTCGGATGGAAGCCGCGCGCAGGGATACCAGCGTTTCCCGCTTGCTTGGTGAAATTCTCAAGGATCGCATGGCCTCGCTGCAAGGCTACGAACAGGCTATGCGCCGTGCCCTTGGGCGCAAACCTTTCCTCCGGAGTAAGGGCCCCTACCTCACCCGCGAGGAGACTCATGACCGCTCCCGTCTTCGTTGATTCCAACGTGCTGCTCTACGCGCTCGACCGCTCTGACCTCGTGAAACAGGAGGCCGCTCGAATTTGGCGAGCCGAGCTATGGAGGGGTCGCCGCGGACGTGTGAGTTTTCAGGTTCTCGATGAATTCTACGTCAATGCGATTCGCGCACTGCCTGCCGCGCGCGAAGCGATCCGAGCAGAAGTGCGCGATCTGCTGGCCTGGAACCCGGTGGTCACTGACGCTGAGGTCTTGGAGCTCGGATGGAGAATCCAGGACCGCTACCGGCTCTCCTCTTGGGATGCGATGATTGTAGCTGCAGCAAAGGCTGCCTCTTGCCGATATCTGCTGACGGAAGCTTTGCCGGCGGGACAACAGTTGGATGGGATCGAAATCGTGAATCCCTTCCTGCGAGGTCCGGAATCGGTGTCGTGAAACCGCGAGCTCGCCGCCTTAACTGCCCGCTCCCGCCGCCGCTGCCATGGGCTTGCGATATACGGTGTACTCCGGCGTCGATTGAATTTGGAAGTTTGCGTCCGTAGCCGGCAGCTTCTCGCCTTGCCCCAGGAATAAATATCCTCCCGGCTGCAAATAAAGATGCAGGCGGTGCACCAGAGCCGCACGCTGCGAAGCGGAAAACTGGGACAGTACTTTCCTACAGAAGATGCAGTCGAAGCGGCCAATGTAATGCGGCCTGGCCAGATTGGTGGGGGCAAAAGTCACGAGGTTGCGAATGCGCGGCTTGACCAGAAAATGCTCTCCCACTTTGGCGAAATATTTCTGCACCAGCGCCCGCGGTAGATGTTCCAGTTCGCTCTGCGGATAGAGGCCTCGTTCCGCCGTCTCGAGCGCTCCCCGCCTGACATCGCTTCCAACCACATGAATGTTCCAGCTGCCGGCGCCATTCAGAGCTTCGCAAACCGTCATGGCGATTGAGTATGCTTCTTCTCCTGTCGAACACCCTGCGCTCCAAATCCGCAGGTTCAATGGGTTCTCACCCGGCTTGCGCGACTGCATCTCGGGCAACGCTACCTGCGCTAGAAATTCAAAGGCTTCCGGATAGCGGAAGAATCCAGTCTCCCCGTCGAGCAATTGCTCGGCCAGGCCGTCTGAGTGCTCGTCGGAAGAGCGCAGAACTTCCAGCATCTCCTGGGTGGACGACAAGCGCCGTTTCTCTACATAGGCAGAGACCGCTTCACACAGCTTGTCTGAGGGAGTATCGACGAGGACGCCGGTTTGACGCTCCAACAGCAGGCGAATCTCCGAGAGTTCCGCTTCGAGCACCGTTACTCGCGCTGAAATTTTCTGCATGACTCACACTCCATCCCGCAAACGACTTGCGCCGCTGCCTGCTCCAGGCAGGCGCCGGCCAGGGGGAGTCATCGGCTACATACCAGCTACAGCTACTTGCGATTTCGTCCGTTTGTCCTGCTCCGCTTGTTTCTCGAGCACACTCAATTCTTTCTCGAGCGAGGAAAAACGCTGCAGGATTTCGTGCATGCGCAACGACATATTGCGGATGGTCTCGATCTGCGAAGCCGCGCTTCCCGGCAGCGATCCAGGCTCGAGCAGCAGCAGTTCCGAGTTGCCCAAAACCGAGGTGAGCGCGTTATTCAGCGAGTGCCGCATTTCGAGCATGTACCGTCCCAGGGTCGCCTGCCGTTGCAGGGCAGCATTGGAGATCTCCGCCCGGTGCGCCCGCATCAATGCCTGCTTGTGCCCCAAGGCTACCTTGGCGACCAGCACCAGGGATTCCATCCAGCCCTCATGCTGACGGATCACCACCACGCCGGGTTGCGGCTCGCACGCGGCAAAACTGTCTCGTTCATGGATGAGCAGCACGGGATTTCCCGTTAGTTCCAGGGCTTGCAGCACCGAAACCACAAATTTCGGCTGCACCGCCGCCACCACCGCCAGATCGAACTGGTCGGCATCGAGGTTGCGGCACAGGTCTCCGCTCATCAGGGTGAAGGCAGGAGTCTCCGGCTGGGTTTGCCAAAAGCCGGTCAACGATCGCGAAAGCTCCGCGTCATCGGAAATGATTAGTACGGTCGCCTGATCCACTCTTCTCTTCTCCGCTTTGTGTGGCCTGCTTCTAGGCTTTCCCGTCCTCACCCGTCTCGGGGGCCTGGCTCATCACTTCAAACTCTGGCACATCGCTCGCCGCGAATGGCTTCGCTCCGGCGGCCGCAGCATGCGCCTTCGCAGCCGGCTTCCCGGCTTTCGCCGAACGGGCCAGGGCCGCATCCACCACCGCGCGCATGTCTACCAGCATCCGCAGCGGTTGTCCCGAGGAATATTCGGCATGAAACATGACTTTCCACGACTGGCAGATCATGCGCAAACGGACTGTGGGTTCGTCTGCCGAAAACTGCGCCCGGCGGCAATCGAGCGAACTCACTCCGCGCTGCTCCAGGTCACGCAAACCGTCGAGAATCGCATTCAGATCCTGGTGCATCAGCCGGAAGAACACTCGCCTCATCAAAAAGTTGAAGCGGGTGAAGGCGATCATCGCCACCGGCTGAAAGTAATTCTGTCCGGCCGAGATTTTAAGCTTTCTTCCTTTTTCCAGAACACCGCCCGACAGCAACTCGTTGAGTGTGCGGCTGCGCGTTGCCGCATTCACCACATCTTCCAGCGGCGCCAGCCATGCAGGGATCGTCAACGACACATCTCCCAACACCTCTTGCAGGGTCTGGGCCACGAACTCCATATCAAGGTCTGCCTCTTCCGTCCGCGAAGGGGCAACGTGAGAGAAGAACTGCACCAGCAGGAAATCAAGTTTGTCCCGGTCCGCGTCCGAGCGCTGAGCTTTCCGCAGGTGGTGAAGCAGCAGTAATCGCAGCGAATCATCGCCGGCCATGGTCGTTGTCTGCAGGAACTGCCGCAACTGGTGAACCTGGATACGCTCATCCATTCCCGCAAACCACTGCTTGGCCAGTTCTACCGATTCCGCCGGCGGAGCATCCACTCCGGCTTCCAGGTCGGCACACGACGGCGAATCGATCACAAACTCACGAGCCAAAGCGGCATACAGCGGATAGAGCCGGCGCGCTGTGCGCCATTCCGCCGGCAGTTGATTCAATTGCGAAGGGGCTGTCATGGTTTTACGATCCAGTTTGTGACCGCGTGGGTGAAGCGTGCCGCTACAGCGGTCCGGCCTCTCTGATACTGCACCGCGACCACCGAGGCTTTCGCGTCCAGCGATCCGTCGGAGTTCTGTAACCGTACTTGATCGGCAAATTCCAGGGGCAGACTTGAGGAGAACAGTACCTCCGTGGACGTCCCGAATTCGATCACCGTGCTCTCGCTCGCCGAAGAGTCACTCGCCACCATTCGCGTCAAGCGAACCGGAATCCGTACCGCGGTGGCATTGGGGAAAAACTTGGCGAGCTTCGCGGTGGGAGTCTCTTTTTGCACGCGTGCTCTGGCTGTGGCCTGAGTGGACACGATCGATCCTCATTTCCGGGGGTCGACACGGCCTGGGTCCCCGAGCCTGCCGGTTAGCAATGGCTTGGGGTACCCGGACCGCACCACTCGGAGAGATTGCACGAGCGAGGCCAAAGTGCAATTCGGGATGGTCCGGCTAAGTAACTGAAAAAACGAGTATCAGAATGGGAATCGCAAGCGACACATCGCGCCCCAGCCAACCACTCGTCTCAAGATGAAACGATGTCTCATCCAAAGGCTCCTCCTGCGTTATAATCGCCGTCCAGAAACATCGTCCTCAGTTCTCCCCCAGGTTCCAATCTGTGCTTGATCGGACTCATTTCGCGGTTTTGTTGGTCATCCTGTGGGCGGCGAGTGCCTGGGGCCAAGTCCCTCCCGCGGGAGAGATGCGCTTCTCATCCTCTGCCCCATCCCGAACTCTCGAATCGCCCTCGATTGACCAATGGATGACCCGTGTCGACGGCCGCAAGCGGCGTGAAGAACTAAGCAGTTCTACCGATTCGGTTTCTCAGCTGGATCTGGTCGCGCCCAAGGAAGCGCGACAAGAGTATGACAGGGGACTGCTATTTCTCATGCAAAACCGTCTGCAAGAAGGCGTACAGCATCTGACTCAGTCGATCTCCCTGTATCCCAAGTTCGTAGCGGCGCACACGGCCCTGGGCTCCGCTTATCTGGACCTCGGTCAGAACGAACTGGCCCGCGCCGAGTTCGCCCAAGCCGTCTCGCTAGATGACCATTTGCCGTACTCCTATATGAATCTGGGCCGCGCAGAGCTGGCTCTTAGGAATTATTCCGCCGCGGAGGAATCCATCCAGAAGGCTTCGTCGATCGCGCCTCTCGATCTCCATCTCCTCACCGCCTTGGCCTACACCCAACTTCTAAACCACCATTACGATGCTGTGATCGATACGGTGCAACAAGTGCACGGCCGTCAACACGACGGGGCCGCCATCGTACACTACTTCGGCGCAGCCGCATGGCAAGCTCAAAACAACGCGGACGAGTCCCGCAGCGAGTTCCAAGCCCTGCTCGAAGAAGACCCCAAATCGCCAGCCGCTGAGCTGGCTCGCGGAATGCTGGCAAAGGCAGCCGATGCGGGAAGCCCCGCGCAAGCGCCTTTGGTGGGACTTGCGTATGGAACGTCCTCCGACGGAAAGCTTTCCGCGCGAGACATTCCCACCCCTCAACCTCAGTCACCGCCGCTGGTGGCCGCGATCAGGACCGAGAATCAGAGGAATTTGGCAACCCGTTCTGCAATCTCAGACTTCGAGCGTGAAGGATGGACTCTGCGCAGTTCGGTCGACGAGGTTGACTTGTTCTTCGCCGCCACCGATCAGGGGAGATCCGTCAGCGACCTGGTCCCCGCGAACGTCAGCATCCGCGATGATGGAAAACCTCCAGCCTTCATTTCCGGGTTTCGCCGGGAATCTCAGTTACCCTTGCGTCTCGGGCTGGTCATCGATACCAGCGGTTCCATTAAGAGCCGGTTCGGGTTCGAGCAGGATGCTGCCGCGAACTTTCTAAAACAGGTCATGACTCATGAGAGTGATCTGGCCTTCGTGCTTGGCTTCGCGAACTCAGCCCTGCTGGTCCAAGACTTTACCGCCGATCAAAAGCAGATTTCCCGCCGCATTGACCAACTTGCCCCCGCAGGAGGAACCGCCGCATGGGATGCGATTTCCTTCGCTGCGCAAAAACTCGCGAGCTTCCCGGAAACCCAGCCGGTAGCCAGAATGCTGGTCGTGATCAGCGATGGAGAGGATAACTGCAGCAAGACCAGTCTACGCAATGCCATCAAAGCCGCTGAACAGGGCGGCGTAGCGGTCTACGCCGTGAGTACGCGGGAAGAAACTCGTGAAGTTACAACCGTCTCCGCCGGCGATCGCGCCCTCAAGCTTCTAGCCCAGCGCACTGGCGGCGCTGCGTTCTTCCCGGGCTCGGTCGAACACCTCGCCCTGAGTCTCGGGCAGCTCCAGGAAGTGATCCGCAGCCGCTATCTGATTTCGTACAAGCCCGCTAACTTTAAAAGTGATGGGAGGTACCGAACCATCGATGTCATAGCGAAGAAGTCCGGCCACAAATTGCGGGTGTTTGCCCGCAAGGGTTACTTCGCGCCCTCGAATTCAAGCGCCAAAGAAAACGATTGAGCCTCTCGGCCGTTCTCCCGCCAAAGCTGCCCTATTGCAAAGTTGCCGCACTCTGAGAAGAGGCGGTTCGGATGCCGCCGATGTTGTAACGCTTCAATTTCCGATAAAGCGTGGCCCGACTGATACCCAACATCTTTCCCGCCAGGACTTTGTCTCCCTTGACCTGCTCAAAGACGCGTTGAATGGTGGCTCGCTCGATGTCTTCCAGATCGGTGGTCGAAATCCCCGACATCTCTGCCTCGCCGTTCGCCTCGACCGCCGGTGGAGTGGACGAGAGCGCCGGAGGCAGATCCCCCAGGTCAATCATCCTGCGGTCGCCCAGGGCCACTGCACGCTCGATACAGTTTTCCAGTTCGCGCACGTTGCCCGGCCAGTCGTACTGCAACAGGGTTTTCATCGCCGAACTTGTGATCTGCACCGAATCTCCCGGAGCGTAGCGGTCCAGGAACCAATGCGCCAGCATCGGAATATCCGACCGCCGTTCTCGTAAAGACGGCAAGTGCACGGTCACCACGTTCAGGCGGAAGTAGAGGTCTTTACGGAAGGTCCCTTTGCGGTATTCCGATTCCAGATCGCGATTGGTCGCGGCAATCACGCGTACGTCGACTTTCACTTTTTGGTTACTGCCTACGGGACGCACTTCTTTCTCCTGTAACACGCGCAACAATTTCGCCTGCAGTTCGAGCGGCAACTCTCCAATTTCATCGAGGAAGATCGTGCCCCCGTTGGCGGACTGGAAAAGTCCCGTCTTCGAGCGAATCGCCCCGGTGAACGCGCCCTTCTCGTAGCCGAACAATTCGCTTTCGATCAGCGTGGGCACGAGCGATCCGCAATCGACCGCGACAAAAGGACGACTCGCGAAGGTTCCGCGAAAGTGAATCGCACGCGCCACCAGCTCTTTTCCCGTTCCACTCTCGCCCGTGATCAGCACCGGCGTGCGCGTGTCTTTCAACCGGGAAATCATGCGCAGTACATCCTGAATCTTGGCTGAGGCGCCCACGATGCCGTGCAGTTCGGTTTCCGTGTCCATGCGCTCTTTGAGGAACTGATTTTCCTCGACCAGGCGAATCTTCTCCGCCATGCGCCGCAAGAATAAACGCAGCTCTTCCAAAGGGGAGAATGGTTTACTGATGTAGTCGTACGCGCCGAGTTTCATCGCCTGCACTGCCGTCTCCACCGAGCCGTGGCCCGTCATCACCGCGACCTCGCTGCGCGGCAACATCTTCTTCACTTTTTCCAGGAATTCGAGCCCCGACATGCTGGGCATGACAAGATCGGTCAGGATCACGTGCGCCGGCTGCTCTTCGAGCAGCGCCAACGCCGATTCTCCGCTGTCGGCCTCGAGACATGCGAAACCCAGGGCCTCACCCACCGTCATGCACAATTTCCGTATGCTCTGCTCGTCATCCACAATGAGCAAGCGAATTCGCAGATCGTCGTTCACAATGCTTTCCCCATGGTTTTCTCTACGACAGAAATAAATTGCTGCACGCGGAACGGCTTCTCCACGCAGGGAGCTCCGGTTTGCCGCAAGGTCGCGACCGTTTCTTCGTTGGCGATGTCGCCGGTAATAAACACGATGCGAGTTGCCAGTTCCGGACGATGCTTCGCGACCCAGGCATGCACGTCGGCGCCATCCACTCCGCCGGGGGTCCGCATATCGGAAATCACGCCGAGGAATTCGCCGGACTGCAGAAGTTGAAGTCCGTCGGCGCCGGACTCGGTACACACGACGGAATAGCCGCTTCGTTCCAGAGCGGCGCGCACATAGGCCATGACGGCAGGCTCATCCTCAATGAGCAGTACCGGCAATACGTCGGGCTTGGCAGCAGGCAGGGTCATCGTTGTGGTACTCCAGCAGCGACCCCTATCGAGGTCGTCTCTGAGATTGCGGGAAGGCGAACGATGAACGTCGCTCCCTCCCCGTCTGTATTGTTGTGGCAAAGAATCTCGCCCCCGTGTTCGCGGACGATGCCATAGCAGATGCTTAATCCCAGGCCCGTTCCCTTTCCCACTTCCTTGGTGGTGAAAAAAGGATCAAAAATACGGTCGGGGAAGGAAACGCCTTCGCCGTTATCGCGGAAGGATACTTCGACAAATCCGCCCAACCGCGCGGTCATGATGGCGATCCGCGCCGGACGACCCGTCTCTCTCACGGCATCATAAGCGTTGTTCAAGATGTTCAGGAACACCTGCTGCAACTGGTGGGAGTCGCCCACCACTTGCGGCAGTTGCTGATCGAGTTGCTCGACCACTTCCACGCCGTGACTGTGGAAGTCATAGGCGCGCAACTGCACTGTCTTGCGCAGGATCAGATTGAGCTGCACCGGCTTGCGTTGCGGCGGCATCTGCCGCGCGAAACTTAGCAGATTCTGGACGATCTGCTTGGTGCGCTGCGCCTCCTGCAAGATCACGCGCAAATCCTTGCGCGCACTCTCAGGCACTTCGGTGTTTTCCATCAGCAGGTCGGCGAATCCCAGAATCGCGGTCAGCGGATTATTTACTTCGTGCGCCACTCCAGACACCAGTTGGCCAACCGCAGCGAGCTTTTCGGCGTGCACCAATTTCGCCTGCAAACTCGCCGAGTCGGTGATGTCGCTCATCACCACCACGATGCTGGTTACATTGCCCTGTTCATCGCGCATGGGGCTCAAGTTCACCGAGAACTGCCCCACCCGGCCATCGCCCCGCAGAATCTGCAACTCCAGGTTGTCGACCTGCTGCCCTGCCAGAGTCTGCGCATAGGCTTCACTCAGAACATTCCTTCGCGGAGCCGCTACCAGATTCTCCAGTTGCTGTCCTAGAATCTGCCGTTGCTCGTAGCCCATTTCCTGCCAGCGCCGATTGGCGTAGCTGACCAGGCCCGCGGTGTCGGCCACCAGAATCAGGCTCTGCGTGTTGTTCAGAATCTTGCTGCTGAAGTCGCGCTCGCGCTGCAGTTCCGCCTGGAAGCTGCGGATCCCGCTGATATCGAGCATCAGCCCGCGGAATTGCAAGGTATGTCCGCTGGGATCGCGCACCGCGAAGGCGTTGATCAGCACGTGCACCGGAGAACCGTCTTTCCGCCGCAAGGTCGCCTCGTAGTTGCGGATCAGCCCGTGCTCTTCGATCATCCGCGCAGAACGAGTCCGGTCGTCCGGCGAAAAATAGAGGTCGGCGGTGATATCCACCTTCAGCAGTTCTTCGCGGCTGTCGTAGCCCAGCATGCGCACCATCGCGTCGTTCACTTCGATGAAGCGCCCGTCTTCGGTGGAGAAGAAAATGCCTTCCTGGATGTTGTCGAACAGTTCGCGGTAGCGGCGCTCCGCTTCCCGGCGGTCGGTAATGTCTTTCAGTACGTGGATGGTCTGCAGACCCTCGCTGCTCGCCCCATGCACGCGGGAGGTCGACACCAGATACGAACGCTGCAACGCCGGGTGCACGAACTCGTCAGCGTCGGCGCCGCTCGCGCGGCAGAACGGGCACGAGTGCAGCGGCAGCGCGTCCCCAATCGCCAACAGCGCACACATGTTGACGCCAATCAGTTCCTGGGGAGAAATGCCGATGAAGTCCGCCAGCGAACGGTTCACCCGCAGAACGTTTCCAGCTTCATCGTGCACGATGATGAAGTCGCTGATGGCGTCGAAAATCTCCATCCAGTGGCGGTTCGCCCGGTCCATGCGCGTGAAGAAACGCGCATTCTCCAGAGCCACGGAAGCGTGTCCGGCGATCGCCTGCAGCAACTGCTGATCTTCGCGCGCCAGCGGCTTGCCGCGGTCCGCCAGGCAAAGCACTCCCAGCAATTCCCCCGTGCCACCCAGCAACCGCACCAGCGTGCAATCTTTCCATCCGAATGCCGTGGCGACATCGGCTCCGAGCAACTCGCTCGCATCAGCGGAAATGGTTGGCTGCGAATTGCTTTCCAGAGTCTTGCCGAAAGCCCGCGCTAATTGGAGGCATTGAGAACGTTCGCGGTTCGATGGCGCCGCTCCCTCTTGCAGAGTGATGATTTCCAGTTCCGCATCGCGAAACATCGCCAGCGCGGCGGCGCGGGCCCCCATCATGTCGGCGGCCCGACTTACGAAGCTCTTGGCAAATTCCGGAAGCCGGACCTGCGCGTTCAGATCGAGCACCAGAGCCATCAGCGATCCCGCCCGGCGGCGATGCTGTTCCGACAGATGCAGGTTGCGCGTCACCTGCAACGCCACCGAGATCTGCGTCGCCAGTGCTTTAGCCCGGCGAACGTCCTCTCGCGAAATGCCCACCCCATCTCTGCGGTCGAGCACCCCAAACATCCCAAAGACTTGCCGGTCTCCGCCCAGTAGCGGTACGGCCAGAATCTGCCTGATCGAAAACTGCTTGAGGATGTCCAGGTTGGCGCCGGGAAGTTTTGCGGGATCGTCCGACCAAAACACTTCCCCGCTCAACAGCGCCTTACTCGCTGCGCCGGAAGGAAAAATCAGGTCCACCATGACCGTCTTTCCCTCGTCCGCCCCCCAGTGCACATGGAATGCGCCGTCCTCCTCGACAAGCCCGATAAAGGCTCGACCAAAGCCCAGGAAGTCGCAGGCACGCAGCGAAAATCTTTGCAGGAATTTATCGAGATCGGCGATTGAACCGAGCTCGGAGGAAATCTCGAGAAGTTGATGCAGCTCTTGCGCTTGCTCGCGCGCCGTCGAATAAAGTTCAGCGTTGGCGATGGCCACGGCACCGAACCCCGCCACCGACGAAACCAGCGACTTTTCCTCCGCGCTAAACACTCCCTCGTGCCGGGGATAGACCAACACCGCACCTTGCGTCCTTGAGGTGCGAAAGGGAGCCGCAATCAATGCCCCTGCCGGAACCAGATCTCCCAAAGCATGGCTCGCAGGGTCGATCGACACCAGGATCGGCTCGCCGGCCGCTACCGCCCGTGCGGCTAAGTGACTGGCGAATAGGAGACCTTTGCGATCGTGGCGCGCACGCACCGAATTCGCCATTTGCGGGGACTCCGCGGAGACTGCGGAAAGATCGTAAACTTCGCCTTCGCGCAACAATATACAAACCAGTCTGGTGCGCAGCAGCACTCGCAACCGGTCTGCGACCGCTTCCACCACCGCGGTGGCATCCGGCACAGCATGAAGGGCTTGCGCCACTTCCGCCAGAATCTCGGCCCGGCGGTGCTCCTCGCGCGAGACCTGGGTTAAGCGGTTCGCCTCCAGCAAACTGCCCAGCTGCCCTGCAAGGATCGTGGCTTTGGCGGCATCATCTTCGTTGAAAGTCGCTTCGGTGATATGGAGAAACACGGCCGCGCCCACTACTTCGTTCGATACGATCAAAGGCGCTGACATCAGTGACTTGGCGTGATATTCCGCGGCCAGTGTGTAGCGGGAAGAGTCGACCTCGTTCACGAAAACCGTCTTGCGGCCCCGCGTAGCTTCGGCGGCAACCGCGCTTTGGTTTGCTTTCAGAGGCGTCCCACGGAAACCGTCGGCCATCAGGCCGTCCGCTTCGGCCCCGACCAGTTCATCTTTTGAGACGACTTGCCAGAAGTAAACCCCGTCGACCTGAAAGAACTCGCGGGTAGCGGTGCAGAATAAGTGGATGAGCGAGGGCGCGTCCATCCCTTGCGCTGCCGCCGCCGAAAACTTCAGCAGCAGACGCTGGAATGCGTCCTCCGACCGCGAGCTTGATCCTTCAAGCACGGTCGTTTCTCCCGGTTCCATGCTCAGAGCCGCACCGCCTGCCACCTGTCTCAAAATGCCAAGTAGTTGAATATAAGGGAAAAGTAGCTTGCGATCTCATTTTGAGTCAAGGGAATAAGACTCCCCGTAGTTACTTGAGAATGTCCCACGTCGCCCTCACTCCCGTCTCAAGCTGAGAGTTTCAGCGGCCTGTGAGACGAAATTCTCCCCTCTAAGGACGCCTCCCCGGAGTGCCGTAAATTACATAACCTATTTATTTTGTGTTGATTAACATGCCCCAAACCATCGTACCTCCCCTCCCCCCAAAGCTGGCATAGACATTGCTTTGAGCATCAGTACCGATTTTCCTCTGGAGGAATTGTGTCCTGGCGATTGAGAGGGCGATGGCTCACAACCGGTGTGCTGGCGGTCGCTGCCGTTGTGGCCGCAACAACTTTGATTTCCACCCCCGCAAGGGCGCAGCAGCAGGATGAACTGACGCGCAAGGTGAAGTTCAAAGCCGCTCCGACTTATCCCGATGTCGCGCGGCGCATGAACATTGGCGGGATTGTAAAGATCGCGGTCGTAGTGGCGCCGAACGGCAGTCTTAAAACCACCAAGGTTGTCGGCGGCCACCCTTTGCTGGTCACCGCCGCCCTGGACGCCCTGAAGAAATGGAAGTTTGAATCGGCCCCGGAAGAAAGCAGTGGAGTCGTGGAGTTCAAGTTCGAGCCTCAGGAGTAAGTGAAATCTTGGCGGCCATGAAGCCGCCGCACGCGCACGAGTCAGGGAGGAACTGCAAATGACGATTGGCAAGAAACTCTATGTGAACTTTGGAGCCGTCCTTGCGATGGTCGTAGTGCTGTTTCTCGTGACCTACGTCGCCGTGCAACGGGAACACAGCGCCAAGGCCTCCGCCTCGCAAGCCCTGGAACTGGCCGACGCCACCGACCGTGTCAAATTTCAGATGATGCAAAACCGGCTCTACTTGAGCAACTACCTGCTCAGTGGCGACAGCCGCGAAGTCGACCGCATGAACGAAGGCGTCCGCACCCTGACCGAAAAACTGCAGGCCGCCGAGAATCTCGCCAACTCCGATCAGCAGCGCACCTCTCTCGATAAGGTTCTGCAAACTGAAGAAAGCTGGGCCAAGGAGTTCGCCGCCCCCCTGGTGGAGAAACGCAAGGAAGTCGACGAAGGCAACGCCACTGTCGCCGAACTGCAGATCTTCTACTTGCAGAAAGACGCTTCTTCGTGGGTCAAGACCTCGACCGAATATCTCGACAGCGCCGATCAGGAGAGCAGGCGCGTTTTGGAGCAACGCCGCAAGTCGGATGAAACCGCCGCCACTGCGACCATCGTCATTGCGCTCTTAAGTACCATTCTCGCTCTCGCCCTTGGAACCTTCATCGCCTACACCACCGCAAAGTCGATCACCGGCGCCCTTAACAGCCTGATCGGTGTGGCCCAGCAGATCGGCGATGCCGGAGACCTCGATCACCAGATCGATATCAACCGCAGCGACGAAATCGGACAACTGGCGCGCACTTTCGCCGGCATGGTCACTTATCTGAAAGAGATGGCGTCGGTTTCCGAAGCCATCGCCGGTGGAAATCTGACCGTAGAGGTTCAGCCGCGTTCGAAGAACGACACTCTGGGCCATGCTTTCACTCGCATGATCGACGGCCTGCGCAACCTGGTGCGCAATGTTCGTGATGCTTCCTCACAGGTCGCGAGCGCCTCGTCCCAAGTTGCTGGAGCCTCCGACGAATCCGCCAAAATCAGCCTGCAGACTTCCTCCGCCATCGATGAAGTCACCAGCACCATGCACGAGATGAGTGTCAACGTGCAGAACATGGTGAAGAGCACGCAGACCCAAGCCTCGAGCGTCAGCGAAACTTCCGCGTCGATCGACCAGATGGTCGCTTCGATTCAGCGCGTCGCCGATACCGCCAAGGTTTTGCTCGACATCTCGAACCGCTCGCGCGAGGAAGTCCATAGCGGCATCACCACCATGGACAAGGCTACCGACGGCCTGAACAAGATCAACAACACCATTCGCGCCTCGGGAGAGATCATCGATGTCCTCGGTCAGCGCGCCGACGATATCGGCAAGATTATCGAAGTCATCGACGATCTTGCAGAACAGACCAACCTGCTGGCCTTGAACGCGGCCATCGAAGCGGCCCGCGCCGGAGAACACGGTCTCGGATTCGCCGTGGTCGCTGACGAAGTCCGCAAGCTGGCAGAAAAATCGGCGCAGTCCACCAAAGAAATTTCCGAACTCATCCAGAGCATTCAGAAGGAAGCCCGCAAGGCGGTCGAGAATATGGAGCGCAGCACTGGCATCGTGAACGAAGGCCTCGGACTCGGGGCGGAACTCAACGGCGCGCTACGCAAGATCTCGAACGTGGTCACTGAGGTTTACAAGTTCGCCCAGGAGATCGGCGCCGCCACCAACGAACAGTCGCATGGCTCGTCGCAGATCGCGCGTGCAACCACCCGGCTGAACGAAATCACCCACGAAATCAATTCCGCGGTGGAAGAGCAAGCCTCCGGAGCCCAAGCCGTGGTCAAGGCCATGGAACGTATGCGCGAACTGGTGCAGCAGACCACTTCCGGCTCTACCGAACTTGCGGCTTCCGCCGAGCAGATGTCGAAGATGTCACGCGACCTGCTGGAATCGATGGACCGCTTCGTCCTCGAACAATTGGAACGTGCCATGTCGCGGCAAGAGGAACGGCCGGGCAACAGAGGCAACGCTCGCCACGCTGCCGCCGGAGCTCGCGGCTAACCCGGGGACCGCACATGAACCGCGAATATCACATTGTCGGCTTCCAGGTAGGACGCGAGACCTACGGCGTCCCTATCACTTCGCTGCACGAGATCGTACGCGTACCGGAGATCACCGCCGTGCCCGACGCTCCCACGTACATGGAAGGCGTCATCAATCTGCGCGGGAAAATTGTTTCAGTCATCGACCTGCGCAAGCGCTTCGCAGAGAAGAAAATCAGCTCCTCCCGGCAGAATCGCATTCTCGTGGTCGAACACAACGGACGCCTGGCTGGGCTGATCGTCGATTCCGCGTCTGAAGTTCTGAAGATCTCCTCCACCGATGTCGAACCGCCTCCGGCCACATTTCAGGATGGGGGCTTGAATTGCGTCACGGGACTGGGAAAGTATCAGGGAAGGCTGATCGTTCTGCTCGATATGGGCAGGCTGCTCGAATACAGCGGCTTGCGCCAGTCCGGTTCCCCGAGTGAAGTTGGAACGCAGAAGCCGGCAGCACCGGAAACACGCGGCGCCGCGGCGGGTAAGTAGCAGTCAACGCTAGCAGCAAGAACATAACACTCATGAGCACAACTGGCCTCAACGCCCAGCTTACCGATGCCGAGCTCAAACTTCTGCAGGCGCTCGTCTACCAGGAGTGCGGCATGCACTTCGACGAGCGCCGCGCGCACTTCCTGCAGGACCGCCTGCAGCGCCGCCTGCGCGAATGTCAACTGGATTCCTTCTACAGCTACTATCGCCTGCTGATCAGCGATCAGGGTAAGCAGGAACTAGCGCAGCTGCTTGAGAACCTTACCGTCAACGAAACCAGTTTCTTCCGCAACAAGGCGCAACTCGAACTTTTCCAGAAATACATCTTCGAAGACCTGCTGCGCCGCAAGCAGGAGCGCCGCGATTATTCCGTTCGCATCTGGAGCGCGGGATGTTCCACGGGGCAGGAAGCCTATACCCTGGCCATGCTTATGGCCGATGGCCTGGCTTATTACTACATGCGTAACCCGCTGCCGTTCGATATGCCCACGCCGAAGCCGCTGATTCCGCCGCCGTGGAAGGTGGAAATCCTCGCTAGCGACATCAGCTACTCGGTGTTGCGCGCAGGACAAGAGGGAATCTACACCGAAAACCAGATGGCCTCGGTCGACTACGGATACCGTCTGCGTTATTTCGACAAGCTGGGAGAACGCTACGCGGTGAAGAAAGCCGTCAAGGAACTGGTTCACTTCGACTTTCATAACTTGAAAACCGAATACCTGCCACAGCGCAACGACATCATCTTCTGCCGCAACGTCATGATGTATTTCGATGAAGCCGAACAGAAACGCCTGGTCAACAAGTTCGCCCGCTGCCTGAATTCAGACGGCTACCTGTTCGTGGGGCACGCCGAGAGTCTGCTGGGACTTACCGAGAAATTCGCTATGGTGCACCGCAACAGCGGCACCGCCTACCAGCGAGTCGAGGTGACCGAGTGACGCAGCATTCCGACGAACGCGGCGCGGAGTTGCGGGAGCTATTCTTTGAAAGCGCGCAGGAATTGCTGCAAGCGCTCAACGAAGAAGCGCTCAAGCTCGAAAAGCGCCCCGGCGATACCGAGACGGTGCGCAGCATTCGTCGCGCCGTGCATACCCTGAAAGGGGACGCCGCCGCCTGCGGCTATCGCGAACTCTCGGAACTGGCTCACGAACTCGAAGACGTCCTGGGTCTTGAAACTGCATCTGCTCACGGCTCGCTTGCCGATGTGGCTTTCGCCGCCGCTGATACCTTCAGCGCAATGCTGACCGCCTATCGCAAGAAGCACAAACTGCCGTCGGTCGAACCGCTGCACAAGATGATCCGCGAGCTCGCGGCATCGCCCGTAGCGGGAAAGGGCCGCAAAAAGAAAGCGCAGACTCCGGTTTCCGCCGCCGTTTGGAGCGAATACGAAAAGCTGGCGGTGCAGAACGCCTTCAGCCGCGGCAAGCGCGTCTTTCATATCGCCGCGCAGGTCGACTCGCACTGCGCCATGCCTATCGCCGCGCGCCAACTGGTGCTCAACGGACTCACCTCCGCCGGTGAGATCCTCGCCTCGCGTCCCGAAAGCGGCTCCGCAGAGAGCACTCAGCGCCTCGAATTTCTGCTGGCCAGCGAGAAATCCGTCGAAACCATCGCCGCCAAGTGCAAGATTCCGACGGTCATCGCTCATGTCAAGGTAGAAGCGCTCAAGGGAAAAGTTGCCCGCAAAAAAGCCGCCTCACAGGAAGTGCTTTCCGAAGTGGCCGTCGAAGAACTCACCCAGCAAGCCCCGGTTTCCACCACCGCAGTCGCGGTAGAAGAGCCGGAACAGGATGTTCGGCCACAGGCTTCTCTTACTTCGGCGGAAAACATTCTCCGGGTCGACGCCGAGCGCATCGACAACGTTCTGAACCTGGTGGGCGAGTTGATCATTGGCAAGTCGATGCTGCAACAGGCGCTCAATGAATTCGCCCGCATCTATCCCAAGGAAGCCATCCGGGGAAAATTCGCCGACGCCATGTCTTTCCAGGCGCGCGTACTGAACGACCTGCAGCGCTCGGTGATGAAGATCCGCATGGTCCCGGTCGAGCAGCTTGTTCCGCCGCTTTCCGCGCATGGTGCGCGACGTCGCCAAGCAGTGCAATCGCCAGGTAAACCTGGTGATCAGCGGAGAAGATACCGATCTCGACAAGAGCATCCTCGACGCCATCGCCGAGCCGCTGACTCACCTCGTTCGCAATGCTGTAGGCCACGGCATCGAAAGCGCCGAAGATCGGCAGAAAGCCGGCAAGCCGGCACAGGCACCGTTCGCCTCGACGCCTATCACCACGGCAACCAGGTGATCGTCGAAGTCACGCGATGACGGCCGCGGCATTGATATCCAGAAAATAAAGACGAAAGCCGTCGAGCAACAGATTGCGACCGCTGACGAACTCACGCGCATGACCGAAGCCGAGATCATGAACCTGGTCTTCCGTCCCGGCTTCAGCACCGCCGACGAAATCACCGAAGTCGCCGGACGCGGCGTGGGCCTCGACGTTGTACAAAGCGTGCTGCATCGCCTGAAGGGCACGGTCAGCATCGAAACTCGAGCCGGACAGGGCACCACCTTCCGCCTGAAGCTGCCGCTGACGCTGGCCATCATCAAGGCTCTGTTGTTCCGCGTGGAGCAACGGCTCTACGCCATCCCGCTGAATACCGTCGCGGAGATCGCGCGCGCACACGAATCCGACTTACATCAGGTGGATAGCTACGAAGTCCTGCAAATGCGCAACCAGGTTTTACCTCTACTCCGCCTGGGACGCCCGCCGCAAAACCTCGAGGGGCCGCGCACTGGCAAGGTCTTTGTACTCGTCATCCACGTAAGCGAAAGGAAGCTGGGGTTGATCGTCGACTCGCTCGAAGGTGAGGAGGAACTGGTGATCAAGGCTCTGGACGACCAGACGATCGCTACCGACTTGGTCAGTGGCGCATCGATCCTGGGAGATGGACGCGTGGTGTTGGTGTTGAACCTGGCGGCGGTGGTGGAACGCTATTCGAAGATTCGTCCCGGCGATGGTGCAGTCGCCTCAGGTCTGCTGCTCCCGCGAAACTTTGTGGCGGCGGAGGTACGGCAATGAGCGCTCCGGTCCGCGTTCTGGTGGTCGACGATTCCGCGCTGATGCGCAAAATGATTCCCCAGATCCTGCAGCAGGACGACTCCATTCAGGTCGTCGGCACTGCCATGGACGGCAACTTCGGCTTGAAGAAAATCGAGGAACTGAAGCCGCAGGTGATCACGCTCGATCTGGAAATGCCCGGCATGGGCGGAATCGACATGCTCAAGCAGATCATGCGCCGCCATCGCTTGCCGGTCATTGTTGTCAGCTCGCATAGCACGGAAGGCGCTTCCGTCACCATGAAAGCCTTGTCGCTCGGCGCTTTCGACTTCGTGGCCAAGCCCGTCGACGTTTCCTCGCGCATGCCCGAGATCGGACTGGAGTTGATTAACAAGATCAAAGCCGCCGCTCAGATTCGCGGATACCAGGCAAAACCGGTAGCGGAAGCCGTACGCCCTTCGCAAAAGGCGACGCCCAGCCAGCACCGGAAACCCAGCCGCGTGGTTGCCATCGGCATTTCGACCGGAGGCCCCAACTCGTTGCAGTTCGCACTCTCGCAGTTGCCGGCAGATTTCCCCGGCACGCTGGTCATCGTGCAGCACATGCCTGAAGGCTTCACCGAGATGTTTGCCAAGCGCCTCGACGAAATCTGCGCCATCTCCGTGAAAGAAGCGCAATCAGGAGACATGTTGCTCGCGGGACGCGCACTTGTCTGTCCCGGCAGCCGCCACCTTAAAGTGAAGCGTCTACCCCTCGGCGATGTCGCCGTGCTAAGCGATGAACCGCGAGTCAACGGACATCGACCCTCCGCCGATGTGCTGTTCAAAAGCGTTGCGGAAGAATTCGGACGCCAGGGCGTTGCCGTCCTGATGACGGGCATGGGCGAGGACGGCGCTCAAGGAATGGGAGTGGTAAAGGCAGCCGGAGGCATGACCATCGCACAGAACGAAGAATCGTGCGTGGTGTACGGCATGCCCAAAGCTGCGATCGAACGCGGTTATGCGGTTCGCGTGGTAGGACTCGACGCCATGGCCAACACGCTGCAGGCGCAATGCGCGCCTGAAGACGATGGCCAGGACTTCGGGAAGGCCATGGGAGCGGGACGACATTAGAGTTAGCGAGCACCAGAGCTGGCGAGCAAGTTCTAAAACCGGCTTGATGGATTGCTTTGGGAAGGGCACGGCTCTTTAAGCGTGCCGCTGGGTTAGCGGTTTTGGGAAGGGCACGGCTTTAGCCGTGCCACTAGACGGCAAAAGAATGCGGGCTTTAGCCCCTGAGGCTCACAGATTTTGGAATCAGCTGGAGGAGGTTGTTATGGAGCAGTTCGCGCCAGTAAAACGCAGTAAAGACGGCCAACCGGTTCGCTACCTTGTGGTGGACGACTCGGTCTTCGCACGCAAGAACCTGGCTCGCATGATCGAAACGTTCGGCGGGCAACTGGCAGGGGAAGCGGGCGACGGCATGACCGCCATCACCGAATACGAGCGCACCAATCCCGACATCGTGCTCATGGATATCACCATGCCGCAGATGGAAGGCATTGAAGCCGCCGAGAAAATCGTGCGATCGCATCCTGAAGCGCGCATCGTCATGGTGTCTTCCGTCGGTTACCAGGAAAACATCGTGGCCGCGTTGCAGCGGGGCGCCCGTCATTTCGTGCAGAAGCCGGTGAAGCCGGAAGTTCTCTACGAAGTCATCAAGTACGTATTAGGAGAAGACGGCTCCGTGGCGCAAGCCGCGGGCGCGGGGGCCTAGTTATGAAGATGGAGTTGATCCAGCCGTTTATCAACGCGGCCGATGCCGTGTTGGCGCAGGGACTGCAATCTCCTACGTCCATCGGCAGCCTCAGCATGGAAGAGGAAGCCTACCGCCGCAAAGGCGTCGCCGCACTCGTGTGGGTCACGGGCGACATCGAAGGCCGCATTATCTTCGATCTCGAGCCCCAGACTGCGGTGCGCATTGCCAGCCGTCTCGCCGGCGCCGAGCTTCCTGAATCCGATTCGTTGGTCCGTGAAGCCATCTGCGAGATGGCCAACCAGACTATCGGCAACGCCATCACTTCCTTGAACGATCAGGGATTCCATTTCCGCGTGCATCCTCCAGTCATGCACACTGCCGACCACGGCCCCAGCGGCAGCGAAGACACCGAAGCGCTCGTTATCTGTTTCGAAACCAGCAGCGGAAATGTCTTCATGAATATCGCCCTGCGTTACAACCGCCGCCGCCAGGGAGAACGCGCCGCAGCCGCCGGCGAATAAGTCGCATCTTCCCGAAGAGTGAGGCTGTCATCCTGAGCCCGAAAGGGCGAAGGATCTGGCGCGCAGTCACAGTGCTCAGCCACTCCACGCGAGATCCCTCGCTACGCTCGGGATGACGTCGTTAGAGAGTTAGGCCTTCTACGGACTGGCAAACACAAATAGCGGATTCTGAGGTGGCGGTTGCAGTCCCGGCACTGGTGGCGGAAACGCGCTGGGCGCGGAAAAAATGTTCACTACGATCGAGTCCGGCGGATACACCGTTCCGGCGGAAGTCTCGCTGACCGTGCGAATAATGGTCGTACTGCCCGCATCGCAACTTCCCGCATAAACGCGCTGATCGCTCGCCCCGGTCGCCACGAACAGCCGAAAACGCGCTCCGCCAAGCACTCCGCCTGGGATTCCCAGCCCGTTCACGGAGCAGCCCGTGGCATCGCTCGTGTCCACTTCAATCACGCTTGCCGCAGTCCCGCTTTGTCCACTGTTGGTCACTCCCAGCGTGTTCGCAACCGTAAAGCTGTTTCCGGCAATCGAGCCGACCAGGAACGCTCCGTTGTTTCCCGCGTCAGCCATACCCGTGATCACCACGGTCATTCCCGCCTGCAAGGGCGGACCGGATGCGGACGAATACGTGTAGGTCGTGTTTTGTCCGGCTGGGTCTTCCGTTGCTGCGGTAATGCTGACCGAAGCTTGCAGCGGAATCACGCTGCGCAAACTCATATTGTTCGCATTCATCACCGTGACTTGCGACTGCACGCATGGCCGCGTATCGCTGGGGTTGGAAGTGCAGGGAGGCCCCTGCTTCAGGCTTCCCACGTAAACCCGGCTCCCATCCGACAGCGCCGTCACCGACACCGGGCTCGCGGCGACAGCAGTGGTGAACATCACCGTCGGAGGATCGACGGCCGCATTCAGCGTAATCACATTATTGCTGACAGGATTCGTGACATAAAGCCGGTTCAGAAACCTGTTGTAGACCATGTAATTCGCGCCCGCGCCGACCACGGGACAGGCCGGCAAACCCGAGACCCCACAGGTCACCGTATCCGAAAACGTATCGATCGACGTCACCGTACCACTGCCCGTGTTGAGCACGTAAACCTTCTGGTTATCGGACCGCTGCACGATCCACGACGGATAGCTGCCCAGAGCAAATCCGTTGCTGATGGTTGCCTTCACCGTCTTCGACACGGGGTCGATGCTGGTCACTGAGCCCGCGGTCGTCGCATTCCCCTGATTCACCGCGTAGACGTGATTCGTGTCCGCAGTCTCAAGGAGAGCCACGGGGTTTATGCCCACGGGAATGACGGTGGTCACTACGTTGGTCGCAACCGTAATTACGTCAACGGTTCCAGGGATAGGTGCCGCCGGCGGAGTTGGATAAACGTTGTTCACCACGTAAAGCGAACTGTTATCCCCGGTCTGCACGAAGATGGGCACGGGATTGTAGAGCAGTGTCGGATTGCTCGGACTGGCCACCTTCGGTATCACCGTGGTGACCACCGAAGTCGGTGTGGACGAGGCGAACGATGACACCGTATTGTCCATGCTGTTGGCGATGTAAGTCCGGTTTCCATTCGGCAACAGCGCCAGATGCACCGGACCGAGCCCTGTCTGGGCCTGGGCCACCGCTGTGTCTCCCGATTCATCGAGGCGCAGAGCCGTTCCGGGATTAATGGGGCCATTGCCCGCGATGACCAGCATGTAGTGAGGAGCGCCGGGATTCGGAGGAGACGGAGGCAAAGGTATGGCCACTGGGCGATACACATCGCCGCAACTCATCTCAATGATGATGAGGACGAAGAGGGCCGCCAAGCGGCCCGGACGTGACAACTTCATCGACACCCCGACACGAGAACCCATGGATTCATACTGTCCCTGGAAAGAATCCATTCATTCTAATGGCTCGCGACATTCTGCGCTAGCCGGGCGTCAGGCTTCAGGCCTCAGCCATCAGGCTTCATGCCGGGGGCCGTCCTTGTCACCCACTTTGCGACAAAGGGTGGGATTCCACGAACCCGTTCTTCTGACGGATTGGAGGCTAGCCGCTACCCGGCTCATCGACCTATGCCGCGATCGCCGAGGTGCATTGCGGACAGCGCGTCGCCTTGATCGGAATCGCCGACACACAGAACGGGCACTCCCGGGTGCTGGCGGCCGCCGCCGGTTGCTCTCGCTTCAAACGGTTCACCTGCCGAATCAGCATAAACACCGCAAACGCCACGATCAGAAAGTCGAACAATGCGTTTGCGAAGACCCCATAGTTGATCGTGGCTGCCCCCGCAGCCTTCGCCTCCGCCAGCGTGGCGTAGGCATGTCCCGAAAGATTGATGAATTTGTTGGAGAAGTCTGAGTGCCCGGTGAACAGTCCAATCGGCGGCATCAGAATGTCGGACACAAAAGAACTCACCACTCGGCCGAAGGCCGCGCCAATGATGATGCCCACGGCCATATCGAGCATGTTGCCGCGCAAGGCAAAGTCGCGAAACTCGCCCATCATGCCGCCCGATTTCCCCAGCAGCGCCTTCGGGCTGCCCAGGTGAGCCATCCCCAGACTACTCAGAATCGGATCATTTCCCGTCGCCAAAGCACACCTCCTCTTTTAGTCAGCTTCATGCTGCTGGTCTTGAACAGAGGTGTCAAGGAAGCAAGTCGTAAGGATGGATTATTGGGAAGGCCACTTTAGCTTAATTGATTCAGCGACGCGCATGGATATGGTTACGATCAAAGCGCCAACCGCGCGAGTCGCCTTTACGCGAAAGCTCTTGAAACTCGGCTAAGGACTGCGAGGCAACGCCACCAGCGGGCCTGTGGGAAAAACTCTGAAGCAGGTAGCTCATGCTTTTCCCCACGGCGTGAACCCCGCGCCGGATCCGCCCCGTGAGTCGCTTGTAATTAGCTAGTGTGGAATTCATATGAAGCTAAAGGCTAACAGCTAAGGGCTAAAAGCTACGAGCTGCTTTTTCTCGCTTTCTTTCCCGAAGTCGCTTCCCGCGCCGCCGGCTTCTTCTTGCCTTCCATCTCGGCCAGGCTTTGTTTCAAGGCCGCCATCAGATCGACCACCGGTGCCAACTTCTTGGGCTTTTCGACTTCGACGATCTTTCCGCCTTCGAGCTTGGTCTGGATCAGGTTCTTCAAGTTGTCTTGGAAGTTATCGTGATACTTCTCCGGATCCCACTCATCCGCCAGCGCCTCGATCAACTGGTTGGCAACTTTCACTTCCGACTCTTTCAACTCCACGTCAGGGGCGCCAAATCCCTCGACCTTCTTCACTTCCTCGGCGTAGTACATCGTGTGCAGCATCATTCCGCCTTCGTGCGGACGCAGAAACACCGTGTACTCGCGGTTGTGCATGGTGAGCTTCGCGATCGCGACGTAGTCGCTCTCTTCCATCGCCTTGGTCAGCAGCGCATACGGACGCCGTCCTGCCTCTTCTGGCAGCATGTAATAAGACGCATCGAAGTACACGGGATCGACTTCGCTTCCCTTCACGAACTCCAGGATCTCCATGGTCTTCGCGGTCTTGGGCTCGATCTTCTTGATCTCGTCCGGCTCAATGACGACGTACTCGTCCTTGCGGTACTCATATCCCTTGACGATCTCGTCACGGCTGACCACGCGGTTGTCGGTGGGACAGTAGTATTGCTGCTTCACCCGCGTCAGGTCGTCGCGGTGCAACATGTTGAAGGAAATGCCCGAACTGCGCGCGCCCGAAAAAAGACGTACGGGCATGGAAATCAATCCGAAGGTAAGATAACCCGACCAAACCGAAGCAGCCATAGTTCACTCCGTCAGGAATTGGCGCAGAACTCCGCCAAGGTACTGAGTTTAGACTACAAAGAATGGTTTGACGTTTGCCAGAGGGAACGGTAACCGAAAGTCAAAGCACGATGGAGTGGGGAGTCGACCCACACCACACAATTGGTGGTAGTTGAGATGGAGAGCTGGGACGTTGGTAAGCTTTGTGCCACCCCATACCCCGATTTTTTCACTAGACAGTTGTTGGCGAGGTAAACGCGGAGTGCAAGCCCTTGCTTGCCGCTGCCAGCATGATTCCGACAAGGTGGGTCAATGAGTGTAATGGCGATGTTTCGCCAGCCATCCGGCCACTCGCTTGCCTCGAGTTGCTTCGAGCATCACCGGCCAGTGTTCAGCAGGACGTTAGCATTGTCATTGAGGTCGGAGGAGACTACCAAATCAATCCTTTTGTCGCGATTAAAATCCGCAACTACGACTCCCGTGGGCGTTCCGGCGATGGCGAAGAACAGTCCGGTTTGCAGAGTTCCGTCGCCGTTGCCCAGGAAGATAGTGATGTCGTTGGTTGCAAAGTCGAGCGCGACGACGTCGGCACGGTGATCGCCATCGAAATCGCCAACAGCTACCCCATTGGTATTTTCGCCGGTGCCAATGTAAACAGCGGGAGGCTGAAAGGTCCCATCCCCGTTTCCCAGCAAGATGGCGACACCGCCGTTGGTCTCGCAGGTTCCATCAGTGCCGCACGGAAGAGTGATGACCAGATCGCGGTGGCCGTCACCATTGAAATTAGCGACGGCGACATTGAGCGGGAAAATTCCGACAAGCGGATTAGCGCGCAACCTAAACGTTCCGTCTCCATTGCCGAGAAGAATGGAGACAGTGCAGACTGATTCACCACGGCGAGGTCGAGTTTGCCGTCGCGGTTCAGATCGGAAATGGCCAAGCCGTGGGGTGTGCTTCCAACCGGATAGGTCACGGGAATATAAGGTCCCATCGCCGTTGCCTTGCAGAATGGCAACCGAGTTGGCGGCGGCGTCGGAGATAACGAGGTCCAGGTCGCCGTCGTCATTGGAGTCGGCAACCCCGATCCAAACTGAATCCGGCTGCGACATCATAGAGGACCGCGCCTGGAACGTACCATCTCCATTCCCCAACAAAGTGGCGGCATTGCCGGTGATGTTGAGGCTCTCGTTGAGTACGAGCAGATCGAGTTTGCCATCCTGGTTAAAGTCACCTGCGGTGACAAACACGGCGGATGTGCCCGAGGGGCCGGCAGGGAATTTCTTGCGACCCATGAAGGTGCCGTCTCCTTTACCCAACAGCACGGTCACTACGCCGAACGTTTCGCAAAGACGGGTTTGACAGCCATCGGCGACCGCAAGATCGAGTTTGCCATCCCCATTGAAATCACCGGCACGATCGAGTTGGGTTCAAGTCCTGCGAAATAAACAGAGGTCTTGAAACCGATCGCTTGGGCGGGCTGAGACAACAGAGAAAACAAGACGAACAAGTAAGACAGACAAAGGAGAAGACCACGGTCCAAAGCGGGCCTCCATGTGCAGAAAGTTAGGTCCCGGCGCACTCGATCAACAAAAGCGCAGAATATTCTACACCATCGTTTGAAGAGGATAACTGTAGAGGATAACTGTCGCAACCAGGCGATAGCAGAAGTGACTTGCGCCGTTTGTTCGCCAAAATGAGGGCCAAGCTGGTGTAACCAGGCGTTAGCGCTCATTGAGCCTGTGGGCACCCGGAAATTCGCAGGCCCTTCCTTGTAACTGGTAGCGAAGAACCCATTAATCGCCCTGGCCGAATATGGAGTATTGCGCTCAGTAACAGGTGGCCTTCCAGTTGCCGGACTTCAATGTCCTCCTTAGCCATTTCCATGATGAAATAGCCCCTTGAGTCGCCTTCTCACCGCCGCCCTGGTCACGCTTGTCTTCACGGTCCTCGCTCGCGCCATCCGCGGCGTCACCACCTCCGGCGCGATCGCGGGAGCCGTCGTCTGTTTTCTTCTTTACGCCATCGCCGGCCCTGGCGCCTTTGCCGCCCTGGTGTCGGTCTTCGTCCTCGCCTGGATCACCACCCGCTTCGGCTACACGCAAAAGCAGAAGCTCGGCACCGCCGAGAAGCGTGAAGGTCGCACTGCCTCCCAAGTTCTCGCCAACCTCGGCACCGCTGCTATCTGCGCCGTGCTTTTCGGCTCTCTGCCACAAATCCAGCATTCCTGCTCGCCGCCGTGCGCCGCCCTCGCAGAAGCCGCCGCCGATACCGTCTCCAGCGAGTTCGGACAAGCCTGCCAGCAGCAAGCCCGCCTCATCACCACCTGGAGAACTCGTCCCCGCCGGAACCGACGGAGGCATCACCCTCGCCGGAACGCTGGCAGGAACCCTAGCCGCCGCCGTGGTCACCGGGGTCTGCGTCTTCACGGCCGTCATTCCAGCGAGCTGGTTTGGGCTGTCGCGTGCTCGCAGCCGTCGCTGGCATGCTCTTCGACAGCCTGCTAGGAGCCCTTCTCGAACGCCGCCACCTGCTCAATAACGACGCCGTAAACTTCCTCAGCACCGTCTTCGCGGCCGCACTTGCTTTCACTCTTTCCCTTTATTTTCAGTAGCCTACACAAAAGTTCATGGCCGGATGGTCCTTGCTGGTACATCCCCCCTACGCGAAAATGAAGATCGATCGCCCGCACCAAGCATCTGATTATAGAGGAAAGCAGCCGAAGGAATGCGGATTCATACGTTTGTCATCGGGGTCGTATTCGCCGTAGCCCTCTTTTTATTCGCGCAGCGCCATCCGGACGCGCAGCAGCAGATCGGTTTTCACGGAGTTCTTGATCTCACGCACACTAGCGGATCACTGAAGAGGCGCCAGCCCTCTCGATACCCATATCGACGCACCCGCGCACCTGAATCGCGCTATGTGGAGCGCCGACCAAATTCCTCCAGAGCGCCTGATTGCACCTTTAGTCGTGCTCGACGTGCGCAGCTCGGTCGCCGACAACGCGGACTATCAGGTAAGGGTCGAAGACATCGTGAAGTGGGAACAAGCCAATGGACAGATTCCTCTCGGCGCCATTGTCATGGCCCGAACCGGCTGGGATGCCCGCTGGTCGTCTCCCAGAACCTACCGCAACGCCGACGCAAAAGGCGTGATGCACTTCCCCGGCTACTCGGAAGACGCTGCGAAATTCCTGGTCGAAGCCCGCGACGTCATGGGACTCGGCATTGATACCCCGGGCGTCGACTACGGCTCGTCGCGCACGCTTCCGGTGGAACGATACACACTCGCACACAGTGTCTATCACCTGGAAAACGTCGCCAATCTTGATCGCACTCCCACCAATGGCGCAGTAGTGGTCGTCGCTCCCATGAAGCTCGAAGCCCGCGAGCAGGCCCCCGTCCGCATCTTCGCGCTGGTGCGCTAAAACCGCAGCATCTGTGAAGCCACTTAGCATTTAGCCATCCTAGCCAATGACAGACGCGCGAAATTGCCATCCTGCTAAGATGCTAAACATGCCTTGGTCTTGTGCAGCCTGCGCCGCGCGACTCTGCTACATCCATCTTCATGACACAATTCTCGGGGAGATCCCATGACCGATCCACGTTATCCTGTCGGAAAATTTACCTACAACAATCCACCCACTGAATCTGAACGCGAGATACTGATCACTGATATTCAGCGCACCCCGAAATACCTGCGCGCGTCGGTGCAAGGGCTCTCGCCCACGCAATGGGAAACGCCTTATCGTGACGGTGGATGGACCATCCGCCAGGTCGTGCACCACGTGCCCGAGAGCCACATGAACGCCTACATCCGCTTCAAGCTCGCGCTCACGGAAGACAAGCCGACGATCAAGCCCTATATGGAAGATCGCTGGGCCGAACTTGCCGATGTGCAGGCGACGCCGCCGGAGGTTTCGCTCGCCTTGCTCGACAACCTGCATGACCGCTGGGTCCGCATGCTTCGCCTGATCAAGCCAGAAGAATGGAAGCGAACTTTCCGCCATCCGGAATTAGGAGAAGTGTCGCTGGAAAAGAACGTCGCTCTCTACGCCTGGCACGGAAAACACCACGTAGCCCACATCACGGAACTGCGGAAGAGAATGGGATGGTAGGGCGGACCTCAGACGTCAGACCTCGGACCTCAGCCCAAAGACGGACATCTTGACGAAGCACGGCGGCCCAGCCCGTCGAGAAGCCCCGGACCAGACTTCTCCCCGACGTCATCCTGAGCCCGAGAGGGCGAAGGATCTGGCGTGGAGCGTCGATGCTGCACACCAGATCCCTCGCTCCGCTCGGGATGACGTCTTCTATAGAGAGGTCCGAGGTCTGAGGTCCGGTTTTTCACCCCAACCCCACCCGCCACAACACGTAACTCGCCGCTTCCCGCGCTACCGCCACAAAACGCTGCCGCTGCGTCCGCGGCAAGGAGTCTGGACGTGGCGCCACGTACACCTGAACTCCTTCGTGCTCCAGCAACCGCCGGATGCGAAACACATGATAGGCATCGCTCACCGCGATGCAGGTCTTCATGTGATTCGTGCGCATGATCACGGCCACGCGCTCTGCCGATTGCGACGTGTCCGAGCCCTGGGTCTCGGCAATCAGGTTGGAATCAGGGATCCCGCGATGCATCAGGTAGTCGTGTCCCACGCCGCCTTCGCTGAATTTGGGATCCTCGCCAGAGCCTCCGGTCGTAATCACCACCGGCGCCAGATGTTGTTGAAATAAATCGAAGGCGTGATCGAGCCGCAACTTCAATACGGGAGAAGGATGCCCGGAATATTCCGCCGCGCCGAAAACCACGATGGCATCGGAGGGACGCAGTTCCTGCGCAGTCGAAGCCCGCACAATCCCCAGGCAGACCACGATGAAATAGGCCAGCAGCGCGGCTGCGGCAACGACCAGCCACCGCAACCAGCGCCAGTTGCCTGTTGTTTCCCTCATCCTTGCGCGAAGAACTGGGAGATCTCGGTTGCGGGAATCGCTCCCTCCCGTAGGATGCGCCAGCGGGCCTCGCTGTCGGTGAGGTCCACGATGGTCGAGGCGACTTCGCGAGGAGAAGTCCCGCCATCCACAATAATCGCAATCCGGTCCTGCAACTGATCGCGCACCGCTTCGGCCGTCGTACACTCCGCCGCGCCACTCAAGTTCGCCGAGGTTGCGGTGATGGGAATGCCCGCGGCCTGCACCACCGCCAAAGCGATCTTCGATTGCGGAATGCGCAGGGCCACATTGCCGGTGTTGGCCGTGACTTTCAAGGGCAGGCGCGATCCCGCACGAATGATGACGGTCAACGGCCCGGGCCAGAACTTCCGCGCCAGCTGGTCGAATTCCTCGGGTAGCGAAAGCGCCAGTTCCTCGGCTTGTTCGACGCTCTCAATCAAGAGTGAAAGCGGCTTGTGGCGCGAGCGCGTCTTGATCTCATACACGCGGTCCACGGCCCGCAGGTTAAAGGGATCGGCCGCCAGTCCATAAAACGTATCCGTCGGCATGCCCAACACTTCTCCAGCCCGAATCTGATCGGCTGCATACCGGATGAGCGAAGTCTCCGGCCTCTCACTGCTGATCTTAACGATTTCCGCGCGCACTAGTATCCTTCCGAAGGTGTGCTGAAACGGCGAAAACTAACATAACACGAAGCAGGCTCGCAAGCGGTGATAAGGGAGGATGCGAGCCGTGTGATCTTCCGCCGTGATTAGCGCCCGAACCCCGGGCGCGAACCTGGGGGCACCACCTCTTAATCTCCCCATCAATCTTCCGACACCACCACCTCCGCGCCTCCGACCACAATCCGCCTCCTCCACGTCATCCCCCAATACACCGGATAACTCAGCCCCACCAGCGCCAGGGTGAACAGCGCATCTTTGAGGTCCCCCACAATCGAGCCCACCAGAAATGCCGCCGATGCCACCAATACCACCCCATTGGCCCATCCCGAGGCCCTGAACGGACGCGGCAGGTTCGGCTCGCGCACTCGCAGTACAAACAGCGCGCAGAACCCCGACAGGTACACCGCGACAAACAGGAACGATGCCATCGCCACCAGTTTGTCAAAGTTGCCGCTCAGAATGAGCGCGGTCCCGGCGACCGCTTCCAGCAGGAGCGCGTTCGTGGGAGTGCCTCCTTGATTCACGGAAGCCACGGCGCGCGGAAGCAAGCCGTCGCGGCTCATGCCGTAAAGAATGCGCGGCGTTACCAGCAGCAAGGCGTTGATCGTGCTCACCGCTGACACCAACGACATCGCCAGAATGACCTGTTTCCCGCGACCGCCGAAGATCGCCATCGCCGCATCCACCGCCGGCATCTGCGAGGCCGCCAGATGCGTAATGGTCAAAGCGTGCAGCAAGGCAAAATTCACCAGCAGGTAGATGGCGATGCAGGCTACCACCCCCAGGATCGATGAGCGCGGCAGATTCTTTGCCGGATCCTCATCCTCTTCCGTGAAGTAAATGGCTCCGTACCAGCCGTCGTAAGTCACGACGATCGATTGCATCGCCAGCAGGGCCGCCAGCAGAAGTCCTCCGCGGGGCAGCAAGAATGCCGCCGGGGCGGGCTGGCTCGCTGGAGACGTCACGAAACATGCCACCACCAGGCCCACCAGGCCCAACACCTTGGCAAGGCTGGTCAACTCCTGCGCCCGGCTGCCGGCGCGCAGTCCCACCCAGTTCAGCAACGTCAGCAAGCCAAGGGTGGTGACCGCGACCAATTTCACATTTCCCCGAAATGCCGGATGCAGTTCCCCCATGAATTCGCCGAAGGCGATCGCCAGGTACGCCACCGAAGTCGACTGCACAATCCAATCGCAGCAGCCAACGAGAAACCCACCATACTCGCCGAAGGCGCGGCGCGAGTAGACGTACCACCCCCCTGCCTGGGGAAGCATAGTGCCCAGTTCCGTGACCGACAGGGTGCAGAAAAAAGCGTAGAGGCCGCCGATTACCCACAGCACAATCACCAGCCATGAGCTTTGCAGTCGCGCCGCAATCTCGCCGGGCGTGCGTAGAATGCCGACGCCAACCGTGTTTCCAATGATGACCGCAATTCCAAAACCTACGCCCAGAATACGCAGCAGATGACCCTTCGCAGAGACGGGCGGCTCGGCAGATCCCGAAAGAATTGGCATGGAGAATGGGCTGGAGCCGGGGTGGCTCAAGTGGGGAGGACCGATTTTAACCCGGGGACCAAGCAGGGTCAAACCTGCAGAAAATTATTGTTTTAATATGTCATTCGCTTCAAATCAGGAATCCAATGTCTGGACTTAATTCACTGTGAGGAGGAATTACCATGCCCGACCCCAAACCCGCCGCCGATGGAAACGAAATTTCCCGCGAACGTCTGGCCGAGCTTCTGAACGAAGATCTGGCCCGCGAATATCAAGCCATCATCGCCTACGTTGTCTATTCCCAGGTGCTGAGCGGCGCTGAATACATGGGCATCGCCGCCCAGCTAGAAATTCACGCCAAGCAGGAGCTCGATCATGCCCTGACCCTCTCACGGCAAATCGACTACCTCGGCAAGATGCCGGTGGTCACACCCAAGCCGGTGCGCACTTCGAAGAATGCGAAAGACATGCTCCGCTTCGACCTCGACAACGAAAACGAAACTATTCGCAATTATCGCGATCGCATCCGGCAATGTGAAGCTCTGGGTGAATATGCGATGGCGGAACAGATTCGCCAGATCCTGATGCAGGAACAGGATCACCAGATTGACCTAGCCACCGCTCTCGGCGAAGACGTTCCCGACCTGACCGGTGGACCCCAAGGACGTCGCGGCCGCCGCTGAATTCACAGATATGCAGGTGCCCAGGTTCACGCCCGGTTTGAGCGCGAACCTGGGACTCCCGGCGCAATCACTGCGTCCCGGATGATAGGCTGTTCCCGACACGGTGAAAAAAACTCACGAAGCCGACCTCAGCCGCCTGCGCCTGATCGAAGGACGCCACAACTCCCTCGTCAAAGACCTGCGCCGCGCCTTTGCCCACGGAGAATTGACAGATGACGGCCATTGCGCCATCGAAGGCGTCCGCATCATCGAAGAGGCCATTCGCAGCGGACTGAAATTTCGCGCCGTCTTTTTCAACCAGGCTGCCGAAAATAGAGCTGAGCGCCTGCTTCCCCAACTCGCCGCCCACGTCGAAACTCTACTGCTGCCGAATAAACTCTTCGCGAGTTGTGTCCCCAGCGAAACGCCGCAAGGCGTTGCGGCCCTGGTCAAGATCAAAGAAAGTTCGTTGGAAGAACTGCTGGCGAAGTCGCACGCGGGACCGCTGCTCGCGGTTGCAGGAGTACAAGACCCCGGCAATCTCGGAACCATGCTGCGCTCCGCGGAAGCCTTCGGGGCTGCTGGCGTGTTGCTCGGCGAAGGCACCGTCAGCCCGTTCAATCCGAAAGTCGTTCGCGCCTCCGCGGGATCGGTCTTCCGCCTCGCCTTCGCGCGCAAAAATCTCGCCCAGACTTTAGAACCCATGCGCGCGGCGGGCCTGCGCCTGCTGGCCACATCCTCGCATAAAGGCACGCCACTCCATGGTGCCAACCTCGCTCCTCCGCTCGTGCTCTTTATCGGCAGCGAAGGCGCCGGTGTCCCCAAAGACCTGCTAGCCCAAATGGACGAAACCCTGGCCATCCCTCATTCCGCCAAAGTTGAATCGCTAAACGCCGGAGTAGCTGCCAGCATCGTGCTGTACGAAATCTCAAAAGCGCTTACCACAGAGACACAGAGTCACAGAGAAAACAAGAACTAGAAAAATCCGGTAGTGGCTCAAACTGAGCCAGTACCAAAAAATCGCATGGCCACGGCAGTTGGCCAATCGCAAGCGATTGTTTGGCCACGTTGAGTTTTTACTATCTTTTGGTTTCTCGGTGACTCTGTGGTAAAGACGCTGTTGCCTATCGCGCACGACAGTCCACCCAGTTCTGGTTTTACTATCTTTATCGGTTTCTCTGCGCCTCTGTGTCTCTGTGGTGAAGGCTGTTGAACTATCGGCTGTGATATCTGACCTTGCTTCGATCGTAGCGACAGCACAACGATAATGAAATGAGCAGTCTGCTACTCGACGTCCGGAAGCACGCACCGAGCGACGACGGGAAAGACCCTCGCACCAGTCCCATCATCGGCGCAGCCATCGGAGTTCATCGCCAGTTGGGACCGGGATTGCTCGAATCAGCTTACGAGGAGTGCCTTTGCCACGAACTTCGTCTTCGCGAATTGCAGTTCCAACGCCAGGTCGATCTTCCCGTTCTGTACAAAGGACTGCTGCTGAACTGCGGCTACAAGATTGATCTCATCGTCGAAGACGAAGTGGTCGTCGAACTCAAAGCCATCGAAAGACTGCTGCCCATCCACGAAGCCCAACTCCTCACCTATCTGCGCTTACGAACAAGAGGGTGGGCCTGCTGATCAATTTCAATGTCCCGCTATTGACACAGGGCATCGTACGTAGAGTCCTATAGACACAACCCAGAGACACCGAGTCATAGAGAAGACGAGTGCGGCTGAGAGGACATAGCGGCGGAAGGATCGCAAACCCCAATCTGCGCAATCCGCCGAAGCTACGTGATTTTTCTATTTTTGAGGTTTTCTCTGTGTCTCTGCGTCTCTGTGGTGAAATAAGGGTTAATGTCCCTTTTTCAGACCCTGCCTAATGCCGGTGACGCGACCCGCCCCCTTGCCGACCGCATGCGTCCGCGCGCGCTCGACGAGTTTGTCGGGCAGGAGCATCTCATCGCCCCCGGCAAGCCCTTGCGTGCGCAAATCGAACGGGACGATATTGGCTCTTTGATTTTCTGGGGACCTCCCGGCACCGGCAAAACCACCCTGGCGCAGATCATCGCCCGCATAACTAAGGCCGAGTTCATCGAGTTCTCGGCTGTACTTACCGGGATCAAAGAGATCAAGCAAGTCATGGCCGATGCTGACCGCGCCCGCCAGTACGGAACGCGCACCATCGTTTTCATCGACGAAATTCACCGCTTCAACAAAGCCCAGCAAGACGCCTTTCTTCCTTACGTGGAAAAAGGAAGCATCCGTCTCATCGGCGCCACGACCGAGAATCCTTCGTTCGAAATCATCTCGGCTCTGCTCTCCCGCAGCCGCGTCTACGTCCTCAAGCCTCTGACCGAAGAACAGATCGTCACGCTCCTGCGTCGCGCCCTCGAAGACAAAGAGCGCGGCTTGGGAAACTTCGTACTCCAAGCCTCCGACGATGTCCTGAAAAAAATTGCCGCCTACTCGAGTGGCGATGGACGCAGCGCTTACAACGTTCTCGAGGTCGCCGCCACGCTCGCGCGCGACAGCAAAGTCATCACCGATGACATCGTGCAAGACGCCTTGCAGAAGCGCGTCCTGCTCTACGACAAGACGGGAGAAGAGCACTACAACCTCATCTCCGCCCTGCACAAGTCCGTGCGCAACAGCGATCCCGACGCCGCTCTATACTGGCTCGGCCGCATGCTCGAGGCCGGAGAAGATCCCCTCTACGTCGCTCGCCGCGTAGTCCGCATGGCGGTCGAAGATATCGGACTCGCCGATCCCAACGCGCTCTCGCTCTGCATGGCCGCTCGCGATGCCGTCGATTTCATCGGCATGCCCGAAGGCAATCTCGCGCTCGCGCAAGCCGTCGTCTATCTGGCGGTCGCTCCGAAATCGAACGCGCTCTACGCCGCCTACAGCACGGTCCAGTCGGACGTTGAACGCACCGCCGCCGAACCCGTTCCCCTTCATCTCCGCAACGCGCCTACGGGATTGATGAAAGGCCTCGGCTACGGGCGCGATTATCAATACGCCCACGACCTCGAGGAAAAAGTCGCCGACATGCAATGCCTGCCCGACAATCTTCGCGATCGCGTCTACTACGAACCCACCAGTGAAGGCGTCGAGAAACGCATTCGCGAGCGCCTGGAAGACCTCAAACGCCGCCGCTCCCAAGTCTCGCAGCGCCTCCCCGGACGCGAGAAAAAGGAGTCGTGACGTCACTGGCAAACATCTAATTCTTACTTAGCATTTCTTTGTGCACTTGGCGTTCTTTGCGGTTAAAGGCTTGAACGGAGCCAACCATGTCTACCACTCCGACCTTCAGAGCTGTCGAGCCCCAATTGGCCCGCTTCCCCCACGAGCAGGTGCAGGACTTCCTCAAGCTGCAGCGCGCCGCCCAGAAAATCACTTCCATCCTCGATCTCGACGAGTTGATCGACAAGGTGGTTCATGACGTCGCGGGCTCTTTCGGATGTCTCGAAGCCAACATCTACCTGCACGATGAAGCGCGTTCTGAGATGGTTATCGCCGGTGTCTGTGGCTGCACCGTCAACCACAAGGGCTTCAGCCTGAAGATTGGCAAGGAAGGCATGGTCGGATACGTGGCCAGCACCCGCCAGATGCGTTACGCGCCCGACGTTTCGAAAGACCCATATTTCATCGCCTGCGAGCCCTCGATCCGTTCCGAGGTGGCAATTCCGCTGCTTGTCGACAATCACCTCGTCGGGGTTTTTACCGCATCGCATCCCGAACTCGACGCCTTCCCCTCCGAGCAACTTCGCCTGCTACAGGCTCTTTGCGGACACGTCGCCGTCGCCGTTCACAACGCCCGCCAGTTTCAAAAAGAACGCCGTCATCGCGAAAAAACGGATCGCGAAGCCGACGAGGCCCGCCAGATTCAGCAATCGCTTCTGCCGCGCAGCTCACCGTTCATCCCCGGCATGGTGGTCGCAGGTGTCTCCGTGCCCGCCGGGGCAGTCGGCGGCGACTGGTACGACTTCATCCCCCTCGACGACGGACGCTGGGGATTGGTCCTCGCCGACGTCTCCGGAAAAGGCACGGCGGCGGCATTACTGATGTCCGCCACGCGCGGCATGGTGCGTTCGCTCGCCGACTGCTGCGGTCCCGCCAACGTGCTCACCAAGCTGAACCGTCTGCTGGTCGACGACTTTCCCACCGGACGCTTCGTCACCATGATTTACGCGGTGCTCGATCCCGCGACTCGCTCGCTCACTTTCGCCAGCGCGGGACATCTGCCGCCGCTGCTCGTCGACGGTCCCGACGCGCGTTATCTCGACAGCGAAAAAGGCTTGCCCCTCGGACTCGCCTACGGTGAGTATTCCGAGCGCCAGATTCTACTCGCCCCCGATTCGCGCCTGCTCTTCTACAGCGACGGACTCACCGAAGCCGCAGATCCGCATGGCGAAGAATTTGGCGCCGACCGCTTGCGCGCCGCTGCCCAGGCGGCCGATGCCTGCCCTGAAAACTTGATCAACATCGTTCGCCACCATGCCAGCAGCAAAGGCCTTGACGACGATGCCACCGCCATCCTGATCAAAGCGTAAGCATGATGGAGGACGGGCGTCCCCGCCCGTCCAACCTGCAAGTAGCGCCGTCCGCGAGTCTGTCTGAGGTACTGCTCGTCTTACTTGCCCAGTGCCCTCTCGCGTCCGTATTATGTGCGGAGTCTGGTTAGGGTCTTTACCACAAAATCAGGAGCACTTTCGGATGCAGAAACGCCACAAACGTCTGCTACTGTCCTTGGCTGCGCTCTGTCTGGTTCTCGTCGTCGTCATCCAATTCACCGTCGGCTGGCGGCCATTTCTTGGACCGCGCAAGCGCGCTCTGACCAATCGCCACTTCGAACCCACGGCGGAGCGGCTCGCCCGTGGTCGCTACCTCACCCAAGGTCTACTGGGCTGTGAATTCTGCCACACTCCAAGAGACTGGAGCCAGCATGGCGCGCCGCCTGTCGCCGGCATGGAGCTTGCCGGACAAGAGCTTCACATGCCCGATTTTCCCGGATCGGTCACCGCTCCGAACCTCACTCCCGATTCTGAGACCGGCAGCGGCGCGTGGACCGACGATCAGATCGCCCGCGCCATCCGCGAAGGCATCAAGCATGACGACTCCACCATCTTCCCCATGATGCCTTACTCCAACTACCGAAAGCTCTCGGACGAAGACTTGGCTTCGGTCATCGTATTCATTCGTTCTCTGCCTCCGGTACGCAATCCACTTCCCGGCTCCCACATTAAGTTCCCAGTGAACCTGCTGGTCCGCGGCGTTCCTGAGCCGGTCACCGGCCCGGTGCCAGGTCCTGATCCCACCAACGCTGTGGCGCGAGGAAAATACCTGGTCACTCTCGGTTGCGGCTGCCATGACGCCAAGAGCAATCTGCCTTACGCCGGAGGAGAAGTTCTCAACGGCCCATGGGGTGAAGCGACCAGCGCGAATATCACTCCCGATGCATCCGGCATCAGCTACTACAGCGAAGCCAGCTTCATCACCACCCTGCGCACCGGATACGTGGGCGCGCGAAAACTCAACTCCATCATGCCCTTCGGCGAATTCAAGAACCTCACCGACGACGATCTGAAGGCCATCTTCTCTTACTTGAAAACGCTCGCGCCCGTGCACCACCGCGTCGACAATAGCTTGCCGCCCACCTATTGCAAGCTTTGCAAGCAGAAGCACGGCGCGGGAGACCAGAACTGAAACTCAGGGTGTCCCACCTTTGGCCTGAGCAAAGGTGGGATTTCACACCCTCACTTTGTGATTCGTCCCTGAGCGTAGTCGAGGAGGAGGACTCCGCAGTTCTCGGCTCCCCACGAAATTCCCTTGACGTCACCAGGATTCTTAATATAACTTATCGGTTATGCAACCGATCGGTTATGCACAACCGAATCTCGACGCCACCTTCGCCGCCCTCGCCGATCCCACGCGCCGCGCCATCCTCGCCCGCCTGGCCGAGGGCGACGCCTCCGTCAACGAACTGGCCGCGCCCTTCGCCATGAGCCAGCCGGCCATTTCGAAGCATCTGAAAGTTCTCGAGCGCGCGGGTCTGATCTCCCGCGGCAAAGAGGCGCAACGCCGTCCCCGCCGCCTGGAACCCGCGCCCCTGGCCGCCGCCGGCGACTGGCTCGAACGCTACCGCCAGACTTTGGAGGCCAGCTTTCAGCGTCTGGATCTCCTGCTCGATGAAATGACGGCCAACGACAAGAAACACGGGCGCACGCACGGCCCGGGAACCGCTAAAAACAAAAGAGGAGATCGCCGATGAAGAATTTAGGAGGATTGCAAATCGCCGCGCGCGGTGAACGCGAGCTGGTCATGACGCGTACCTTCGATGCGCCGCGTCACCTGGTCTTCGATGCGTTCACAAAACCTGAGTTGGTCAGGCGATGGTTATTGGGGCCAGAAGGCTGGTCGATGCCGGTCTGCGAGATCGACTTGCGCGTGGGCGGCAGCTACCGTTACGTCTGGCGTCACGCCAGCGGAAATCAGATGGGAATGGGCGGAGTCTACCGTGAAATCGTGAAGCCCGAGCGCATCGTCTCGACCGAGAAGTTCGACGAGGCCTGGTATCCCGGAGAAGCCGTGGGCACCATTGTCCTGGTTGAGCACGACGGTAAGACGATGCTTACCCAAACGGTTCTCTACGAGACTCCTGAAGCTCTGGAATCCGTCCTCAAGTCCCCCATGGAGCAAGGCGTCGCCGCGGGATACAACCGGCTCGACGATCTGTTGGCGACACTCTAACGTTTTACTGCAGTGCCAATTCATGAGTAGCGAGGAGAAGTCATGCAGAAAATCACGCCATTCCTTTGGTTCGACAATCAGGCCGAAGAGGCCGCGAACTTCTATGTCTCCATTTTCAAAAATTCCAAGATCCTCACCGTCCGCCGCTATGGCGACTCCGGCCCCGGCCCCAAAGGTTCGGTGATGACCCTCACCTTCCAACTCGAGGGCCAGGAGTTTTACGCCCTTAACGGAGGCCCGGTCTTCCACTTCACCGAAGCCATCTCGCTGTTTGTGAACTGCGAGACCCAGCAGGAAGTCGACGAACTGTGGAACAAGTTCATCGCGAATGGAGGAAAAGAAAGCCGCTGTGGCTGGCTGAAAGACAAATACGGCTTGTCATGGCAGATCATCCCCAGCTCTCTGGGAAAAATGCTGGGAGACCCCGATCCTGTCAAAGCCAAACGGGTTATGGAGGCCATGCTGCAGATGTCAAAGATTGAAATCGCGAAGCTGCAACAGGCCTACGACGGAAAATAGAATCACGTAAAGCGAGCGCCACGTTCCGGAACCTCCCAATGAGACGCAACTCGGCGTCTCATTGGGGAAGCCTCGTGGAAACTGACGTCAACCTGAGCCCGCCAGGGTGAAGGATCTGGCGTGTGCAAACCCACTCCCACAATAAAAAAGACGCAGCCAAGCTGCGTCTCTACAGAAGACAACTTCTAGCCCGCTACCGGAACCTCGCCCGGTGCTCCACCAGAATGCACCGGTCCATCACCACGAAAATCCCCGCCGCGCGCGCCTTCTCCGCAGCCTTCTCGTCGATCACGCCTTCCTGCATCCAGATCGCCGGAACTTTGAGCGCGATCGCCTGATCGACAATCTCGGCTACCGCGTCCGATCGCCGGAAGATGTCGACAATGTCAATCTTCTCCGGCACCTTCATGAGCGACGGATACGCCTGCTCCCCCAGTGCCTCTTCAATCTGCGGATTGACGGGAATGATGTGATAACCCTGCGTCTGCATGTATGCGGCAACCCCATGGCTGGGGCGCAAAGGACTATTGGAGAGTCCGACGACTGCGATATTCCGCGCGTGCTTCAAGATCTCAGCAATGGGGTCCCGTTGGGCAAGAGTAGCCATGCGCGCCTATTGTAGCGCGAAGGTCAACCGGTGGGGCGGGCGCCCTCGCCCCCCAGCCGCGGAGCAGCGATAAAATTGCCACCCGTGGGGCGAACCTCGGCGTGCGCTAAAGTAACTGTCAAGCAGCCTCAATACGCCGTGAAAGGGTTTGCCAATGGACTCTACTTCGAGACTCGACGATCTCAGGGCAGATTTTCTTGCCACCAGTACACGCTCCATGCCGATCGCCGGCATGATTTTCTGGACGATCATCGCAATCTCTGCACTCTATGTTCCGCCTCTTCCGCTCAGCTATATGGTGCTCTTCGGCAGCGGGTTGATCTTCCCTTTGGGCGTCCTGATCGACCGCGTCACTGGCCGCAAGCTGAAGGTGGCAAGCACGGCGAATCCTGTGACGCAGCTCTTCATGCAATCCTTGGTGCTCGTCGTGCTGCTCTGGCCTTTGGTGATCATTGCCGCGCGTCTGGCGCATGATCCCTACTTAATCGTTCTGGGAGGCGCGATTCTCATGGGGATTATCTGGATCCCCTATGGCTGGGCTGCCGACGATCCCGTCGGCTTGCAGCACGCGGTGGGACGGTGCGTTCTCAGTTACTTTGCCTATGCGTTCGCCCCGAACCCATACAAAGCGAGCGCCATCAGCGTCGTCGTTCTGCTCTCCTACCTGTTCAGCCTGGTTCGAATGCAGAAATAAGACCTGCCCAGCCGCGGATCAGCCTGATTTTTGTTTTTGTCATTCTGCGCGAAGCGAACAATCTGCCGTCGCTGGATTGACCAAATGCTAAATGCCAGGTGCTAAGTGCTTCTAATCCATGCTCTTCTTGTTCACATCCAGCTTCTGCTTAAACATCTTGGTCGCCAACTTACGCACTGTCTCCGAAACCTCTTTATTCCCAGAGAGATTGCGCAAATCGTGCACCAGCAGGTTCTTCATCAAACCAAGAGAAATGTCCAACGGCGTGCGCGGATTGAACACCAGGTTGCGCACAATCCCGTAGTGCTTCATAAAGCGCCGCTTCAAGGGGATCTGCCGCAACACCGCTTCCAACACGTTCTTCTGGCTGGCGAACTTCTCCACTTCCGCATCCGAGATCTTCGGAGACTCGAGCACGGCCAGCGCCACTACTTTGGTTCCATCGCGAACCAACAGCGAGCGCTCTTCCTTGTTTCCCTTCATCGCCAGCTGGATGCGGCCTTTAATGTCGAGCTTGTTGATCTTCTGCAGCGCGCTTCCCCGCTCTTCCTCCCCCGCGTGCACTTTTTTCTTGGCTGCGGTTTTTGCGGGTGCCGGTGTCGCGGCAGCCGTGGGAGCAGCCGTGGCCGCCGCTTCCGCCGCTACTTCCCGGGCTGGGGTTTCTTCATACACTCCGCCAATCGGCTGAAATGGTTTCGCCGCTTCAGTCGAAATCTCCTGCGCGTGCTCGTTGAGATAGGCCATCAGACCCGCTTCGAGTTCGGGATCAGGCACGTCCGTGTCTTGCGGAGCAAAGGTTTCGACTTCCAAAGACGGAGGCGGCGCCTGGTGCACAGTCGTATTGGGATTCGAGCGCAGGGCGTTCAGAACATTCGGCGACGCTAGCACGCGCGCGCTCTCGCCCATCGCCTCCACCACTTCCTTCGAGCCAGAGGCTGCCAGCAGAGTCAGCGATTCTTCGCTCACCGACGGATTTTCCAGCAAAGCATGCAGCAACACCGGACGCAGGTTCTCCGCAGCAATCAGATAATCCAGCACTTCTTTCGGCGTATTGGGGTCGGCAGCGGCTTGCTTTGAAGCCTTCTCGTCCCATCCCGCCAGTGTCATGCGGGCATGCTGGCCGAAGATTTTGTTGTGAACCGCAAGATGCACCAGAATTTCAATCATCTCCGCAGGGGGCACGGAGAGCGCGCCCTTCGACGCAGCCTGCACCAGCGTAGCCGGCACGGCTGAGGCGCGTATCAGATCGATCATGCGTGGCATCGGACGAAGCCCCTTACTGACCTCTTACTCAAACAATTCATTCGTATTTGTCATCCCGAGCGTAGCGAGGGATCTGCAGTTGCTCTCCCCGCGGGAACAATAATTTCATTTCTTGCGCTTTCTACCGACATCAGCTTCTTTCTCTAACTCGCGAACCGTCCGCTCCAGTTCGTTCACCAGCCGGTTCGGCTGGCCGCGAGCGAATTCGTCGGCCAGCGCGCGGTAATACCAAAGCGTACCATCCCGCTTTCCCCGAAAACGTTTCCAGATAGATTCCCCGACCTCGCGATAGTCGCGAAGAATCGTGCCGCAGTTGTGCAACTTATCCGCGCAAGATACCAGTCTCACCTCGTCATCTTCCGTGCGCAGCCGCTTCAAATACTTGCCTTTGCGCGTTTTCCAGGGAGGCTTCGGCTCTTTATACGCGTCGGTGCACCCATCCACGATATGCGCCACGCGTGTGCCGAAACGCTTACGCACCTCTTCCAGCATCGGCATGCCGCCACAATCTTCGACGACGTCGTGCAGCAGCGCGGCGATGGCGAGATCCTCATCGCCTCCCGCTTCAAGCACCAGGCTGGTGACGCCAAGCAGATGTCCGATGTACGGGATGTTCGTAGCTTTGCGCTTTTGCCCGGCATGTTTGCGCTTGGCAAAGAGCAAGGCCTGTTCGAATCGACGGCCGAGCTTGGGAGGTCCGTTTTGAGCATCAGATCGCTTGGGACAGCACTGAATCCTCCCCGGAAAGACAAGAAGCAATTTGGATTCATATACATAGCTAAAAGTTATTGAATATCCATGCAGTCCTCGGGGCGGTAGCGCCCGGAAACCGGGCCCGGCCATCGCCTGCAATGCCATTTGCCGCGGCGCTAAGGCCCCAGGAATCGATCGCGGCGTCCCGGCGGACCCCAAAGGTCATCCAGCGCACCGGAGTCGCCTTAAGTCGATCCTTGGATAACAATACGCTAAAAGCTAATGCTCAGGTTCTCTGCCTCGGCGCTGCTTCTTTCAACTGGGAGCCGGGGACTGAGAACTACTTCTGGTCCCTTCGCATCCGCAAGTACGCCCCGATGAACGGCTGCAAGTCCCCATCAATCACGCGATCGACGTCTCCAACCTCGGTTTTGGTCCGATGATCTTTCACCATGCGATACGGTTGCAGGACGTAGGAGCGAATCTGCGAACCGAAATCGATATCGAGTTTCGAGTCTTCGATCTTTTTCGTGGCTTCGCGCTTCTTCTCCATCTCGAACTCGTAAAGCTTCGAGCGCAGCATGCTCATGGCGCGCTCGCGGTTCTTGTGCTGCGAGCGCTCATTCTGGCAACTCGCGACCAAGCCGGTAGGAATGTGAGTGATGCGCACCGCCGAGTCGGTAGTGTTGACGTGCTGTCCACCTTTGCCGCTGGAGCGGTAGGTATCCACGCGCAGGTCTTCCGGCTTGATCACAACTTCGATGCTGTCATCGATTTCCGGAGAAACATAGACGCTGGCAAACGAAGTATGCCGCCGCTTGGCCTGATCAAACGGCGAGATGCGCACCAACCGGTGGACACCAATTTCTCCTTGCAACATTCCGAAAGCATATTCGCCATTCACGGCGAATGTCGCCGACTTCAGTCCCGCTTCTTCACCCGCTTGATAATCATAAAGAACGGTTTGGAATCCCTGGCGCTCGGCCCAGCGTAAGTACATGCGCAGCAGCATGTCGGCCCAGTCCTGCGATTCGGTACCTCCCGCGCCCGGGTGAATGGTGACAATCGCGTTCAGAGCGTCGTTCTGGCCTGAGAGCAAGCTTTCGGTTTCCAGACGATCGACCATTTCACGCAATGCATCGATGTCGCGGCGCAAGTCGGCTTCAACGTTCTCGCCTTCTTTCGCCAGTTCGAAGTAGGCATTGATGTCGTCGCCGCGCCGCACCAGGTCGGCCTCGGTGGCCAACACGTGTTCCAGGCGCTTTTTTTCGCGCATGACGACTTGAGATTTCTGTTGATTCGACCAGAGACTGGGATCAGCCGCTTGCTTATCGATTTCGGCTAACTGTTGACGCAGCGTACCGGCGTCAAAGGTACTCCCGAAGGTCGCGAACTTTGTCTTTCAGCTTCGTGTATTCCTGCTCAAGTTCTTCAACCATAACTATTTCTGTGTCTCCGGGTGATATAGGAAACGCATGGCGAGCGCCACTACAGAAATTATCGCACACAGATAGGCGAACCAGTCTCCGTGGCGTGTGTAGAAAGTGGTTACGCTGTTGAGCGCGTAAGGCGCAACCAGGGTTTCGCGAATCTTGCGCGGGATGCTGGCGACCACGCGTCCATAGGGATCAATCGACGCGGTGACTCCCGTGTTTGTATCTCTTAAGAGCCAGCGATCGTTCTCGACCGCGCGCATGCGGGCTTGTTTGAGGTGCTGCGCGTAGGCGCCGCTGTCGCCGTACCATCCGTCGTTCGAGACGTTTACGAAGACTTGCGCGCCGTTCGCGGCAAGCTGACGGATTTCATCGGGGAAGATGGATTCGTAACAGATAAACGTTCCGAGCTTCGTCCCGCCCGCATCGAGCGGTTCGCGGTAGGCGCCGGGAGTGAACTGGCCCACTTCTTTCGTCAGACCACTGGCAAACGAGAAAAGCTTCTCAAAAGGAACGTATTCACCAAAAGGGACGAGGTGCATCTTGTCGTAGCGCCCGACCCAATCTCCAGCAGGACTTATCAGCGCAGCGGAGTTGTAGATTTTCGTGGGTTGGCCGGGAGTTGCGTTCTTGACGCCAATGCTTCCCGCGACCACCCAGGCTTGCGACTGCCGCGCCAAATCGGTTACAGCCTGCCGGAAAACCGGATCGCCGGTGTAAAAAGGCGCGGGCGATTCCGGCCACGCGATCAAATCAGGATGTTGTCCGGAAGCTTGCTGCGGTTTGAGGCTGCTAATCGTGAGGTCATGCAGGGTGTTGTCGAAATATTCTTTCGTCCAGTCGGAGCCTTCGAGGATGGGGACGTTAGCTTGGACCAGAAACGCAGTGTGATCGGAGTTTGACGCGGGACCGGGAACGAGGATTCCGATTTGCAGAACAATGGCTGCCCCAAAAGCGGCGAACAGCAACTGCTTGCGATTCCTGCGCCGCAACAGAAACGCGGCTGCAAAAGCGACGTTCACCACCATGATTTCAAACGACAATCCGTAAACGCCGGTGATGGTCGCGATGCGCGACAGCGGAATGTTGTCAACTTGCGAGATGCCAAGAAGGTCCCAGGGAAATCCGGTGATACGCGTGCGCGCCAGTTCGACCGCGACCCAGACCACCGGCGCCAGCACCAGCGCGCGACGGTTGAAAGGGGTGTCCCCGGCGAGCAAGCTGATCAAAAGCCCGAACGCCCCGTGATAGAGCGCGAGATAAAGACAGAACAGAATCAGGATGCCGGTGGCGGAAAAATTGTCGACGCCTCCGTACTGATGCATGACGCTGAAAATCCAGTAGCAACTGCCGGCGTACCAAATGATGCCGCAGAGGTATCCCAGCAGGAAGCCTTGCCACGGCGTAGCGGGCAGCAGCTTGGGCGATTCCGGAAGCTGGAGCGTGTCAGGCACGCGGGTACGCAGCAGAGCGATGAGCAGTGGGGCGATGGCGATCCAGCCCAGGAAGAACAAGTTGGGCAGCGGGAAGATCAGGATCTGCAGCACGGCCGACAGCAGCATCAGCAGCCAGGCGGATTTATGAATGCGGCGCACGGGAAAAGAATAACAGGGGTCTTTGGCTCTAGGCTGTAGGCTCTGGGCCTTAGGGGCCCGTCCAAGCTTCGCTTGGGCGGGGATTTTCTTACCCCTAGGTTGATGATTGAGGGCGCCCTCGCCCTTCCCTACACGAGCCGTTCCTTGATCTAGGGGAGCGAGTAGCGTCCCTGGTTCAGCCAGAGCCAGACTTGTTCTTCCACGCTGAAGCTGCCGCCGGGGTCGGTGGCGAACTTGGCCTCGAGGGCAATGGCCTGCGCTTCCAGGGGGACATTGAAATGAGCTCGCCTGCGCAGGAAGGCGCGGACGAAGATTTCGGTGTACCGCTCCAGCCCCAGCACTTGAAACTGGACCGCATGCACCAACGCGTGAAACAGGCTGCGCTCGGTGATCCGCTCGTTAAAAACCACTACGTCAAGAAAGGTCAGAGACGGCATGTGCGTCATCTCCGGTAGGTTTCCCAGACCCAGAGCTTTGGCTTCGGCGTAAAAAGGCGGATTGGGAATACGCCGGCCGGCTAATTCGAGGGTGCGGATGTCGGCCAGCAGGCGGTGGGAAAAGAATCGCTCCATGGTGAGGCGATCGGTGCGCGCGAGCGGCTTGGCCTGGGGGAAAAAATGATTGCGCTGGTGTTGAAGGTAGCTGGAAACGCGGGTGTGGGCGTCGCGAATGAGTTCCTCGCTGGGAGCCTCATGGTCGCCAGACGGAAGAGGCTCATTGGCGCGCTGTTTCTCGATAGACGAATAATATTGGTGCAGCGAAGTCACCGTTCCCAGCACCTTGCGCAAGGTCTCGGCGTGGGCATGGCGGGCAATCTGTTCGATGGAAAAGCGGAGGCGCACGCGATCGGTGGCACATTGCGCGCTCAGCAACTCCAGCTGAGCATGGCGCAACTCGGCATTCATTTGGACGATCGCGACCCGATCCTCCGAGTCATTACTGCAGGGCATTTCGAAAGCTCCTGAATCTGGATTCCAAGAAAACCGGGAAGGGGGCCTGAATTGTTTTATTATGTATACAGTGTTACGTTAACAGTGTCAATATAATAATTACTGTTTGCGCGGGAGGGTGCAATGCCGAGACATGTCGATCCGGCGGTGGAGGAACGGGTGATCCACGCGGCGCGGAAGCTGTGGACCAAAGGGGGATATGACTCTCTCTCGATGCGGGCCGTGGCCCGGGCCGCCCGCACCAATACGCCCGCCATTTATCGGCGTTTCCGCAACAAAAAAGACATTTTGCGGGCGATTGTCGAACGAGCCCAGAGGGAGCTGTTCGCGGTACTGGAACCCTGCACGTCGTTCAAGGAAGCCGCGGCGGCCCTGCTGAAGTTCGCCCTGGCGAACGTTCACGATTATGAACTGGTGACCTCTGGGCTGTTCGCAAAGGTAGGCGGGCCCAGACCCAACGTAGAATTCATGAAACGACGAGCCGCGGAATGGCTGGGCGGTTCGGCCGAAGACCACTCCGCCCTGGTACTGGCGCTGTGGGCTCTCATCCACGGCACGGCTACGCTCTTGATCTCTCGAGCGGTTACCGACAATTATGCGACCGAGCTACGATCGGCGTTCTCCTCGTCGGTAGAGACGCTGGTTCGAGCCGCGGCAAAGCAGCAGTGCCTCTGCCGAGTGCGACCGCAGTGTAGTGCCATCGACGTAGAATCCCCGTTTGTCACAAATATCGACACGACCACGACCGGGATCTTGTGTGCGCCAACTAACTCGCGGTCGCGCGGATCAGCGGGTCAACGTCAGGGTTAGTTTTTGAATGCGGATTAAGCCTCCCCCGGAGGCCGCTACGGTCAAGTTGTAAGTGCCAATGGCTGCTCCAGTTGCAGACGTCACGGTCAGAGTGCTGATGCCATTGCCGGGCGAGGCGATGGTGGCGGGTGAGAAGGCGGCGGTGACTCGCTTGGGAAGGCCGAATACGGCAAAAGCGATCGGGGCCTTGAACCCGTTGCTGACGGAAGTGGTCAGGATAATTTTCGCGGACGCTGCCGGGCGCAGGCTGGCGCTTGTGGCTGTGGCGGCCACGGTAAAGGTCGGCACAACGATAGTAAGAGTCACAGGAATCGTCCTGGTGAGCGAAGATCCGCGAGCGCTGACTGTCAGGAGGTAAGAGCCGGCGACGGCGCTGGTGGTAACCGTGAGCCTTAACATGCTCGCACCATTGCCGGGCGAAGCGATGCTTGCAGGTGAGAACGTTGCCGCAACTCCCTTGGGAATGCCGCTTACTGAAAATGCAATCGCCGATCGGAATCCGCCGAGTGCATTGGTGACAAGGGTAAGGGTACTGGTGCTCCCGGTGGACGCTTTCAGCGTGGAAGCATTGGCCTGAAGGTTGAAGCTCGGACTGGCAGCGATCACGAGCGTGATTGACGTGGTGCGGGTAAGGCCTCCGGCGGTTCCGTTAACAGCGACCGTGTATGTCCCCGGAAGCGCATTGGAGGCTGCCACAATCGTTATTGTGGAAGATCCCGAAGTGGCGAGCGTGGAGGGTGAAAAGCTGACAGACACGCCTCCGGGCGCTCCGGCGGAAAGTGCGACTGGCGAAGCGAATCCATTCTGCGTTGTTACAGTCAATGTGATGGATTGCGAGGCGCCGGCTGCCACGGTCACGCTGGCCGGACTTGGGGAAAGGGTGAAGTTCGCGCTCGCCCGGTCGGCCCAGTGGTTCACCAGGAGGCTGGCGTCAACAGAACCGAGTCCAGTTACTAAGTCATATCCGGCGCCGGCGTTGAAGCCCGTAACTCCCGGCACGCTGTTATTCCCGCTGGTAATGTCGTGGAAAATCTTGGCGCCGTTGGCTGTCAGTTGCTGGTTGGCGAGCGCATAGAGCGTGGGATTCGCGTTACCCTGGCGGGCTCCAGCGCTCTCGAGCACCAGCGCCATGACGCTGGCGAGCGATGGAGTCGCGGCGGAAGTTCCAGCAGCGTAGAACATTCTCCCCTGAACCTGGATGATGTAAGCGTCGTGAATGGCGGCGGTCATAGCGATATCGGGGACGTCCCGCATGCCGTCAGCGGGAACCCCGGGACCGGATTGCCATGCGGGCTTCGGATAAACGCTGCTGACGCCCCCGCTGCTGGCGAAGAGAGCGTTGCTCCATCCACTTTCGTTCCACGCGACTTCTGGGATGTGACTGATCACGGAACTCTGATCGGTGCCGTTAGTTGCCGTCCAATATTGTCCGGAGTTATAGGTGTCGTTGAATTGCGTGCCCCCGACGCAAGTGCTGTAGGGGCTGGAGCAGAGCGCGTTGACGCCGCGTCCGTGGGCGGCGGTAGAGACGTCCATGGAATCGCATCCGGCGGCGCCGCTGTCTCCCGAAGAAACGAAGACCGACATACCCTGCGCGGCGGCCTGTTGCCAGAGGCTGTTCCAGAAGGCGTTTCCGGCGGCGACCGTAGGCGGCCTCGCACAACCCGTAGCTGAGGGTCACGATCGGCGCCACATTGTTGTTGACCGCATACTGAGCAGAAAGATTGATGCCGTCGGTGGCGCCCGATTTCGAAGTTACAAACTTGACGGTGGCGTCGCGGGCGATCGCGCCTGCCCACTCGACATCGAGCGCCGATTCAGCTTCATCACTGGAGTTGGGAAATCCGGGATCGGGACCGTTGACGATCATCTGCGGATCGTTGGCGGGAAGCCCGGCGTTGCTGCGAAAAGTGCGCACGTCGGAAAGAGCCAAGTCGACGCGGCCGAGGACCGCGATGCTTTGTCCCGTGCCGTCGAGTCCCTGGCGGAAGAGCGGGTTGACATCGTAGATGACATCCCAATCTTGCGGCGAGAGGAAGTGAACGCCATTGGCGGCGGTGAAGTTGGGCGCAGGGGTAAGGATTTGCGCAGCACTGCGAAAATCGTGCAGCGAGACTACGCCGTGGACGATGGACGCAAGCGCTCGCGGAATTTGCACGTCGGAGGCGTTGGCGAAGTGCGATTCTCCTTGAACGGAATAGTTCTGGATCGATGTATGGAAAGCGGACTGAACCTGTGCCGCAGATCCGCTGAAGACCAGGCCCCGGCGGGAAGCAGGAATCTCGTCCACTCGCAGGCTGTGAGACTGAAGCCAGGTCACGATGCGTGACAGATCGTTCTGCGAGACGCCGAAACGCTGTCCGAAAGCCTGGGGAGTGAGCCACTGATGATAATAAGGAGACGCGGGATCCTGCTGGGCGCGGAGCAATTCTTCGAGGGCGGCATCTTGCGCGGGATCGGGGCGCAGGACCAGCACCATGCGCGACATGCTTTGATCCTGGGAAACCTCACCCCGGGCGTACTCCGGCCTGGCGAGCGGGTGGCGGGAACGGAGGAGCGTGACTCGCTGGGTGTCGTCAATTTTTTGCAGGAGACGGTCAATGGGCCGGACGGAGAGGGGATTCAGCGGAGTTTGGGAAAAAGACAACGCCGTACACAACACCAGGCCAGCAGCCAACACAGCAGCCCTTCGGAAATGCATGCGCACCTCGAAAGTGGAATGGGCGACAGTTCTGTCCATCTGCTTGTTCATCGGCGGGAAAACCTTTAGGCACGAGGGGACTTGCCCTTGCGATCGAGTCCTCAGTAAGGGGAGGGAGGTTACTTCCGCGGGGGATGGTGTTGCAGGGATTGGGCGACGGCGGGAGCTTCTGCAGTTAGGTTCGAGGAAGTCGCGTCTTCCACGGCTTCAAAAGCGGGGCTGGGCACGGCTTTTACGCATGGAGTCTCTCTTCTGTAGTCGTCCGGGGATGAAAATCATTGCACATTGACTCGCGAAGAAAGGTGAATGATACTCACGGGCACGACGAACGGTCTCGACGACCGTACTTGACTTGATGGGCCCGCAGGGGCGGAGGGATCCATGGAAGTTAAAGACAGCACCGGCAAGATCGGCAAGCGTTCTACAGCAAGAGCGAGCAGCGCCGTTTCCGCGAATCTTGAGAAACATTTGAAGTCTTATGCCTTGATGGCTGCGGCCGGAGCAGGCTTGCTCGGCTCAGCCACGGAGGCCAACGCGCAGATCGTCTATACGCCTACGAAGATCACGCTGCTGAACGGCACGGTCGATATCGACCTGAACAATGATGGCATCACCGACTTCACGTTGGTCGATCAGGAGAAAAAGTTCAATCTTTACTCCAATCGCATGCTGGGCGTGAAAGGCGCGGCGGGCAACGCCGTGGTAAAAAGCAACGGTGGCGCTAAGGCCATGGCGAGTAGTTCCATCATTAGCTCGGGGCGTGTCTTTCAGTCGGTCTACAATGCCCGCGGACGCATGGCTTCGATCGGATATCGCTGCGTGACCTCAAACAACTGCCTGACGTTCAAGATCGGCCAGTTTAAGATGGTCAAGAACAAGTACCTGGGCTTCAAATTCACGTTCAACGGCGAAACTCACTTCGGATGGGCCCGCATCAATGCCGCCTACACGTTCGCAAAAGGCGGCCAGTCGATGATCAATGTCTATCTCTCCGGCTACGCGTACGAATCCACGCCTAATATGCCCATCGGCGCCGGGGACAACATGGGGCCGCGCCCTCCGCGCAATAGCGGTACCCTGGGCGAGCTGGCGCGGGGCGCGGCGAAGTAGAGAAGCGAACCTCAGGGGCTAAAGCCCGATCATTGCATGGCCTTCACGGCACGGCTGAAGCCGTGCCCTTCCCTTCTTCAGAATTACGTCGCGCCGCTTCGCTGCTGGACCCTTCTGGTGCTGCCTTCGCCCGCAGGACCAAAGAAATATTTGCGAACGAACAACCCCGCCCAAGCGGAGCTTGGACGGCGCACCCTCGTGTGTTTATTTTTGAAAGCGACTGGTGCTCAGGCGGGTTTTTACGAACTCGACGATCTTCGCAGTGACGTAGGGCGGCGGCTGGATTTCGAAAATCGGACGATCCGCCACCGGCTTGAGCGAGACTTGATCCCACGCGGGGTTGCTGCCGCTGGCGTGCAGGATGACAGCATCGGCACGGTCGAGAAATTCCTGCGCTGATTTTTTGAAGTCGGGCGTGGCGGGATCGAGGACGGTCAGGTAAAGATCCGGCTTGATAAATTTCAGGATGCTGTTGGATTCGAGGATGACGTTTTCCGATTCTGCGAGGCGGCGGCGTAACGCGGGCATGGCTTCGGCCAGACGGCCTTGCTGAGTGCGGACCCACCAGACTCTTTCAGCTCCAGCAACCAGGAAGCGCGAAGTATCGGATTCTCCCGAGCGATCTCTCTCCTCATTGATGGCCCAGGTGTGATCGTCGGTGGCGCAGTCGCAAGCTTCGCCGTTGGCGCTGCAGACGCCATGCCCGTATTGCGTGATCTTGAGTGCAGTCCAGTGATATTCAGGAAGAGCGGCGATCAGGCCGGCGACCACGCTGGTCTTGCCGACGTTGCGCGAGTGTCCGCCGATGACGACGATGGCCATTACTTTTTCTTTGCCAGGCGCGCGAGGACTGCGAGTTCCTTCAAATAATCCTTGATCGGCCGCGCCGGAGTTCCCCAGAAAACAACGCCCTTGCCGCGGATCACTTTCTTACTGGGGATGCCGCTCTGGGCGCCGAGAATCGCACCCGACTCGATGCGGACGTGATCGGCAATGCCGACCTGGCCTCCGATGATCACGGCGTTTTCGACGACTGCGCTGCCGGACAGGCCGGTTTGAGCGGCGATGACAACGTCTTCTCCGATCTGCACGTTGTGGCCTACGTGGACGAGATTGTCAATTTTCGTGCCGCGGGCAATGCGGGTGGCTTCGAGGGCTCCGCGATCGACAGTGGAGTTCGATCCGATTTCAACATCGTCTTCGATTTCCAGGCGTCCGATCTGCGGGAACTTGTGATATTTCCCGGTGGCTTTGTCGCGGACGTATCCGAAGCCGTCGCTGCCCAGTACCACTCCGGCATGAAGGATGACACGGTCGCCTAAACGGGTGAAGGGATAGATGGTGACATTAGGATAGAGTTGGCAATCGCGTCCGATGCTGACGTTGGCCCCGATGACGCATCCGGCCGCGATGCTAGTTCCCTTCCCAATCTCGACGTGTTCTCCGATGACCACGCGCTCGGCGATGACGACGTTAGTTCCGAGTTTCGTAGAGGGATGGACGACCGCGGTAGCGTGAACTCCGTTATTGAGAAGTGGTTTCGCGAGCAGCAGTTCAGCGGCGCGGGCGAAGGCCAGGCGGGGCTGGTCGGAGATCAGGAGAGGCTTCGTGGATTGATGACCTCCGGCGATGCTTCCGACGATGATGGCGGCGGCTTTCGACGCGAGCGCCGCGGGAAAGTGCTTCTCGTCTTCGACGAAGACGAGGTCTCCGGAAGATGCCGTGGCGAGGCTGGCGACTCCGGTGATTTTGAGATTCGCGTCTCCGACGACGCGGGCGCGAACAAAGTCGGCTACCTCTTGCAGGGAGCGGGCCATGGTGACTTTAGTATACGGAGAGAAAAGCCAACGGGACTAGAATTGGGGGATGGAGCGCAAGGTCTTCTGGATGAGCTTCACCGTGCTGGGTCTAGTGGCGGACTTTTTGTTGCCGTTTTGGTGGGCCATAGGCGCGACGATTCCGATTTTGTATGCCAGTTGGTGGATCGCGTATCGGAGCGATTGGTTTTAGATAGTCGTCAGTCTTCAGTCATCAGCCTTCAGCTAAACCACGTGAGGGATGGGTTCGCGGAATCCCACCCCTTCGGCAAGCTCAGGGCAGGCTCCTATCGCAAAGGGCGCGATAAGGATGAGGCCCCGGCGATGAACATGGAAGAAAATGTCAAAACGTGTAATCGCCTGGTTACGATAGTCAAGAATACCTGTGCTATTGCCAGAATGGGCTAAACTCCGCACTGGCGCACAATTTATACTCGAATGCTCAAGAAAATGCGGGACGACCTTCACATTCTTGCGGGACGAGGTCCGTTTCGGGCGACCACCGAGTTTGTCAATCGAAACATATTCAACGAACTCGGACTTCGCCCAGAAGATCGCTTTGTGGACATAGGATGCGGCCACGGATTGCTGCTCCAGTTGGCGATTGAAAGCGGGGTTCGAACGGCAATCGGGCTGAACGCTACCGAAGAAGAAGTCAGTCCCCTGCGTGCGCTGGGGCTTGATGTCAGACAAGGTCTTACTGACTCCGTTCCCCTACCCGATGGGTGTGCGTCGGTGGTTGTTTGCAACAGCGTATTGTTGCTGGTTCCCGAAAGCAAGATGGCAAGCAGTCTGCGCGAAATTGCAAGAATCTCAGAGCCGAACGCCCGCATATGGCTCGGCGAGATACCTTATGTCGAGGAAACTACAACTGTTCCCCGACATGAGCATGTCCCGCAAATGCTGTGGTGGCTACTCCGAAAGCGGGGCATAAGAAGTTTTCTGGGGATGTGCCGCAAACTCCTGATCGGAGCACAGCGCGGCCCAGTTCTTGTAAACAAGTACGCTGCGGTCTTTTTTGCGCCACCGGAAGCCTTTATCAAAATGGCCGAAGAAGCGGGTCTGCGGATCGAGCATCACTTTCCCCATCAGACCTTGGATCAACGCCAGCAGCCGCATGCTTCGGCGACCAGACACGACTATCTCTTCCGCAAGAAATAGAATTCGGAGCAAGGCCCGACAGCTTGCTGGGAGGAGACTGGCGTAAAATCCCCAAAGCGCTCATCATCCCGAGGACAAAGGGCATCAGTACAGCGGCGGTTGGCCTTCGGGGCGGGTTTTCCAGCGGCGGTGGACCCAGAGCCATTGGTCGGGATAGCGGCGGACGTAATCTTCAATCACTTTCGTAAACAGCGCGGTGTTAGCGATGGCGTCGGCATCGTCGTCTCCAGTGCGGATCAATTGCACGGCGGGATCGAAGCGCAGGCGATATTTTCTTAGCTTGGAATCCCAGACGGTGAACCCGGGCAGGACCGCAGCATCAGTACGGAGAGCAATGCGAGCCATGCCACTGGCGGTGCAGGCGGGAATTCCGAAGAAATCCACGAACACACCTTGCGGCGGAGTCATGTTGGTGTCCATGAGGATGCCAACGGTTTCGCCTTTCTTCATGGCTGAGAGCAGGCCGCGCACGAAGTCATCCTTGTCGACAGTGGAGTTGCCGTGCATGGTGCGGTAGTGGCGCATGAAGCGGTCGAGGTAGACGTTGTCGAGCGAGCGCATCACGATGTGCAGCGGATGTCCGTGAAGCGAGTGCATGAAGGAAGAGACTTCCCATCCGCCGACATGTCCGGTGAGAAACAAGACGCCTTTGCCGCGGGCGAGGGCGCGCTCGAAGTTTTCGAATCCGTCGTAGACCACGACCTTGTCGACGTTTTCGAGCGTGTAGGTGGGAAACAGACAGACTTCGGCGAGCTGGCGGCCGAGAGAAGTAAATTCTCCGCGCAGGATGTGGGCGCGTTCGCGGCGGCTCTTTTTGGGGAAAGCCATTGCCAGGTTGCGCATGCCAACGTGGCGCAGGCGTACATGGAGGAAGTAGACCGCCCAGGCGATGGAAATGCCGATGGCTCGGGCCAGCCAGCGGGGCAGCGCGCCGATGGTTTTGACGATCAGCCAGACGGGGGCGTATTCAAGCTTTTGGCGCAAAATTTGGAGTTAAAACTTTCCCATCCCCGACGTCATCCCGAGGGGCAGCGCCTTGACACTACGCGCCAGATCCTTCGCCCTCGCGGGCTCAGGATGACGTCGTTCCAGAAATCGAAAACATCAACTGAAAACTTGCTGTCTCTGCCGTCGCTAAGCGACTAGGCGGGCGAGGACGCCCGCCCCACACGAACTTTCTTACTTCGCGGCGGTCTTGGCCCACTTCGAAAGCGTATTCAGGAACGGATAGGCTCCTGCGGGGGCTTCGATTTCGCCGGTGAGCGAAGTCTTGAAGGGCACCATGCGTCCGTAGAACTCGCGAGTGCTGTCTTTGTCCTGACTGACGGCCGCACCGCTCAGTGCGAGGCCCGCGAACAGGCCGCGAGCGCGGGAGTAGCTCAACACCTGGGCCCGCAGTTTCCAGTCAGTGTCGGCGGAGGCATGGCGTCCGACGGGGCCGGCGGCTACGCTGGCGTCAGCACCCAGCTTGAACTGGCTGGAGAGGAGATTGCGCATCCCCTCCTGGTTCATGATGAGCATGACCAGGTCAATGGCCTGGCCGCCGATCTGCAAACCGAAACTTCCGCCTTTTACGGAGAAGAACGCCGGGGCGCTCCATCCCTTGGGAGTCCGGCAACTGGCAACCCCTTTTCCATAGCGTGCGCCTACGACGAATCCGCCGTTGAGCATGGTTGGCACCACGGCCACGCATTCAGCAGAACCCAGGACTTCCTCGGGAATTCCGTTGTCAGGGGCGCTTTGAATCTGGTCGAGCACATCCGCGGCAGCTTTGACGCGATCCGTCGCCTTGTCAGCTTTCGTGCTTTCGTCAGCGGCAAATGTCGCCGCAGAAAGGCAAACCACAACCCACAGAACCAGCAGTTTCTTCATGTGTCCTCGTCTTCCTGAGAAAAAATGTGCTTTGGGAACCGGTGTTGTGATTCTAATGGATTCGGGGAAGAAGGTGCTGAGTTGGGAATTCGGGGATGGGGCGGAGGCAAAAAAATGCGGGGTTGGCAGCGGCGACCGAAGTCTCCCCTCCCAACCCCGTCTCCCAGGTTCTGTGGTAGGTGAAGCGAGTATGCGGCAGGGGGTGGAAAGCGACAAGATTACGAGGGTCACTGTCCGGAGGTAACTTTCGGCGTCTTGCGGGCGTGAGGCCGACGTTGAGCGGAGCGAAACGGCGCCGGGAGCCCGCAGCTGAAATCCTGAGCGAAGCGAAGGATCTCCATGGAACTACACGCCCGGGTGGCCCGGTTGTTGCCGCCTTGGATGGGCCGCCGGCCGGCGCTACGAAAAAAGCCCCACTTCTCGCAAAAAACGCGAGAAATGGGGCACCTTGCTTTCCCAAATCGTTATTTCGCGGTGACCAGCGAATGGGTGATGGCGTGGACGGAGAGCGCGATGCGGTTCTGCACTCCCACTTTGCGCATGAGCTTGGCGACGTGGGCTTTTACCGTGCGCTCTTCGATGCCCAGGGCAGCGCCGATTTCTTTGTTAGAGCGTCCCGCAACCAGCATCTCCAGTACTTCTTTTTCGCGGTCGGTGAAGCTGACGCGGCCTGCGGGGAAGATGCGTCCGGGGGACGAACTGACGCGCTCGATGAACATGGAAAGTACGCGGCGGGGAGCCCATACCGAGCCCTGGTTGACGACGCGAATGGCCTGCACGAATTCCGCGGGCGAAGCGGCTTCGTCGACGTATCCCTTGGCGCCCGAGGCGATGGCTTTCAGGATGGTCTCTTCGTCCATGCCGGAGCCGGTCACGATGATGCGCAGGTCCGGTCGGGTGGCCTTGAGGCTGGCCATCAGATCGAACAGGTTTTGACCGCTGCGGTTGCCCAGCAGGATGAGGTCGATGTTTTGGAGAACCGTGAGATCCGGGAGCGACGCGGAGACCAATTCGAAGTCGGTTTCGGAATCGAACAGTGCGCGGAATCCCACGAAACGCAGGGGATCGCTCTCCACTACGGCGATGCGGATGACGGGTTTCTTGGCCGGGGCCGTTGCTGATTTCATAGCTTTCCTAGGTCAGACTGCGGTTAGGATAGACGGATTGGCCCGGGTTGCAAAGAGTTGGTAATGATTCACGATTACGGGGGTAACATAGGTGCATGTCATTCTGGTGGGGCATAAATCTATGAAATCAGGCTGCAAAAAGTATATCGCTGGCGTCGCGGTTTTCCTGATGGCAGCGATACTCACAAGTGCACAAACCCCGTATCAGCCGAAGTTCCCCGGGGACCCGGCGCGCTCGGATTCCGAGGCGGCGGCGCTCGGCTACATGCGAACCGTGCTGCGGGCGCAGAAGGAATACAAGAAAAAGCACAACGAGTTCGCCAAGACGCTGAACGACCTGGTGCATACGGGATCGTTCACCAAGCGCATGACCGGCACCGACCGCGGGGATTACACCGCCACGTTCAAGTCACACAAGGATGGATTCGAGCTGGCGATGACGCCGAAGCAAATGGACGCCGAACACCGGTCGTTCTATGCGACCGATGATGGCATTATTCACGCGGATGAGGAGAAGGCGGCCAGCGAGAGTTCGCCCAAGGTGAAGTAGCGGGGCGCGGGCCCGTGGCGTTTCGAAGATCGATTTTTTCCCAACCGTGACTCTTTCGACCGGGAAGGGCACGAGCTTCACTCGTGCCGCAATCGGAAAATTAGTTGCGGCTTCAGCCACTGCGGTTTGCTCTTGAGAGCCAAAGCGAACCTCAGAGGCTAAAGCCCCTCTTCAGTTGCGGTCGAGCGGCACGACTGAACGTCGTGCCCTTCCCTTTCTGTCCGCGCGTCGCGACCCAGCCCTTCGACTTCGCTCAGGGCAAGCTTACGTGAGCATCGTTTCTACATGATTCATCTTTGCCGGCGGGACGCCGGCGCTACTTGATTTCGGCGGCCTGGCCGTTGCGGTAGGTAACGGCGACCGGGCGGCCTCCATTCGGATAGTTCACGGTCTTCACTGAGGGATCGCTGGAGCTCTCCGGGATACCCATGCCTACGGCGAAGGCGACCTGGAATTCGTTCATCCCCGGTTTGACTTCATGCTTCTCGATGGCGTCCCAAGTCTTCGCAGGCCAGTGTTTGTAGAGTTCGTGCGGGTCCTGGATGAAGAGCATTTCGTCGGAATAGATCTGGTAGTTTCCTGCCTGGACGGAACCAATCGGGAAAGCGTAGCTTTTACCGGCTTTCTCAAATATGGCGACCACCTGGCGCTGGTTGGAGGATCCCGGTGAAATATCGGTCGTGACATCTTTGATCTCGAGGCGCTCGATGGGAAGCAGCAGCCCGGCTTCGTGCGCGAAGTCGGCATGATGCGTGGCGGGATCGTAGGGATAGTAAGTGTAGCGGTATCCTTCTTTGACCCAGACCGGCTTGCCGGGTGAGCTGCTTCGCGGATTTGAGATCGTAGGGGTAGAGCTTCTTGGGAATGACGTAGTAGTCGGCATTCAGAGGTGGCGCTGATTTGTTCTCTTCCTGGGGTTTGCTGGAGCGGCGCGTAACGAAAATGTAAGCGGCGCGGCCCCCGGCCATCAGAATGGCGAACGCCAGAACCAGTTGAATTCGCTGCTTCAGTTCGGGACTCATGGGTTCATGGAGAATTTACCAGAACGGCAGCTCGCAGGTCGCGGGCTACGGGTCGCCGGGCGTACGACCTCCGCTTGTCAGTTGCTAATGGGGTAAACTGAAGTGTGGGGTCAGGCATACGGCCTGCCCGATTTTCAGGAGATAGGGATGCCGACAGCGTTAAACCAGGACGATGTTTTGAGCGCGTTAAAGCAGTGCTACGACCCGGAGATTCCGGTAAATATTGTGGACTTGGGGCTGATCTACGGCGTGCGTTTCGACGCAGTGGCGGAAGATCAGCAGGACGTCACGGTGGATATGACGCTGACCGCACCGGGGTGTCCTTCCCACGTAGAGATCAGCCAGCAGGTGAAGTCGAGAATCGAGCAGATGCCGGGAGTCCGCAATGCCAACGTCAACGTGGTATGGGAACCGGCGTGGACACCGGAGCGGTTGAGTCCGGACGCGCGGAAACAATTGGGGATCGAGTAAAGACGGCCGGGGACGTCCGTCCTCCATCAGCAAACAAGTTTAATCATGCAGAAGAGCGTCGAACCAGTTGCGTCCGGAGTTTTGCGTGAGGCGCTGCATGACTCCGGCGATGAGATCCAGATATTTGGTTCCGCGTTCGGCATAGTCGGGAAGATGGTCGCGAACATCGGCGAATTTTTCCGGATATTCAGAGGCTAGTGTCGCGATCCCCACTCCCGCCACCAGCAAGCCCGCTGCGGTTTTACCTTTCAGAAGCAGGATGACGCTGGTTCCGGCGGTTCCCGCCACCAAGACGCGTTTCCAATCTTTCATTGCGCAGTCTCCCGTTCACATTGTAAAACCACTCGGCAAGATTCCGTATACTTCCCATGGCCATGTGGAGGAATTGGATGCAGAAACGGTTCTGGGCAGCGATTTTATTTACCAGCCTTTGCGTGTTCCCGGCGGCAGCGCAGACCAAGGCGCGGGCGAGGGATTTGGGCGTTCCCTTCGACGGCACACCGGGGACTCTGAATGCGATCACTGACGTAAAAGGCGTAGAGGTCGGCGAGACCACTCTGATTTCCGGCGAAGGAAAACTGCAAGTGGGAGTCGGACCGGTGCGGACGGGGGTGACGGCGGTCCTGCCGCGGGGGAAGAATCTTCTCGATCCGGTCTTTGCCGGATGGTTCACGCTCAATGGCAACGGGGAGATGACGGGCACAACCTGGGTAGAAGACTCGGGCTTCCTCGATGGCCCCGTCATGATCACCAACACGCACAGTGTCGGCGTGGTGCGGGACGCGGTGATCGCGTGGCGGGTGAAGCACGCGCCTCCCGATGAGGATGGATACTGGTGGTCGCTGCCGGTGGTGGCCGAGACCTGGGACGGGTATCTGAACGATATCAACGGATTTCATGTGAAGCCCGAGGACGCGTTCCACGCCCTCGATAGTGCGCAGGGCGGTCCGGTTCCGGAAGGTAACGTGGGCGGCGGGACGGGCATGATCTGTAACGAATTCAAAGGCGGGACTGGAACCGCATCGCGGGTGCTCGACTCGAAATACGGCGGCTACACGGTTGGGGTGCTGGTGCAGTGCAACTACGGCCAGCGCGACCAGTTGCGGATTGCCGGCGTTCCCGTGGGCAAGGAAATTCCGGATCGCAAAGTAAGGGGCGAGGATGTCGGATCAATCATCGTGGTAGTCGCGACCGACGCGCCGCTGATTCCCACGCAACTGAAAAGGGTGGCGCGAAAAGTCTCACTGGGACTGGGTAGAGACGGGAGCTTTTCGGGGGACGGGTCCGGAGATATTTTTATTGCATTCTCTACCGCAAATTCGGGCGCGGCCCAGTCAAAGGGCTTGCGGCAGTTGACAATGCTGCCGAACGATCAAATCGACCCTATCTTTCTGGCGACCGTGCAGGCGACCGAAGAAGCCGTCATCAACGCCATGGTCGCTGCCGAAACCATGACGGGAGTGAACGGGCGCACCGTGATTGCTTTGCCGCACGATCAACTGCGGGAAGTGCTGAAAAAGTACAACCGGCTGGCAAAATAAAAATCGGAGACGGCCGAAGCCCGTCTCCGATGCATTCTTTAAGAACCAGCCGTCGTTACTTCAATCCGTTCTGCGTCAGCTTCACCGCACAAATATGATTCGCGCAGGTGCCTACATTGACCGAACCCAAAGTGCTGAAGTAAACGCTGGAGGCTTGGGTGGCAGTGCTGTCATTGTCGATGATGACGCCACTGATTCCCCCTGGGTAGTTGACGTACGCCAACGACTTGGTGATCGCCCCCGTACTGATGTCATTGGTAATGACATAGCCGTTAGTGGGATCGACCAGGCCGCTGACCAGGAGGTCGTGATCTCCATTCCCCAGGTTCAGATTCGGGTTGTAAAACTCAGTGTATGGAGCGCAGGCAACGCCATTGGCGCCGGCTAGGCGAACGAGACTGCTGGTGGGAGCACTGTTAATCACGGGATAGTTGGTGAAACCAATCCAATAGTGATAGGGAATGTTGTCGGTCGGCCCGGTGCCGCAGACGAACAGCTCACCGCTGGTGGGCGTAGCTCCCCAATAATTGTTGTCGAAAGTCCCGGTATGGACGTCGACTCCGCCTTGACCGATTGAAACCCGCACCAGTCCGGTCAAATCCTGGTTCATCTGTTTCACGACTGCGCCAGCGCCGTCATTGCCGGAAAACACAAATAGCTTTTCACTGCCGCCGCTGGCATCGAGAATGGCGGAGTCAGGAATGCCGTAAGCCGTGCCGGTTGCCGTACAGGGGCTGGGCGTACCGGTCCGTCCGGGCGGGTTGGTGGTGGTGCAACCGCCGCCGCCAATCATCACGGGACCCGCAAACAGCGTGGGAGTCGAGCCAGAGGCGTTAATCACCCACATTTCGCCGAGTTGATCGCCGACGAACAGGTATCCGTAGGGAGTGTTATAGATGGGGCCATTTGGTTTCGGCAAAGCGCCTCCCGTACCGGCCACCGGGAGAGTGTACGTCCAGTCAACCGTGGGATTCACACCCAGGGCGCAGGTGAACACGCAACTGATGCGGTAAATCTTTCCATCGTCAGAGGCTACGAACGCCTTGTCGGATCCGTAGTCGACCCAGGGCGAGGCGAAGGTCGTGGTCGACGTCGTGGAAAAGGTCACCGACTGCAAGCAGCTGGTCGAAGACGTGCATTTGGCCCCGGTATTGGGGGCGACCGACTTGCCCACCGTACCCTGCGTCGGGCCCCAGGTCAGAATGTGAAATACGGCAGAGCCGGCGGCACTCTCAACGTAGGCGATTTTCGTACCATCGAGAGAAAGAACCGGAGAGGTCAGAATTCCGCCGCCCGCGGTACTGCCATTGAACCCCCATTTCACCGCTGGGTTGGCACCGCACAGACCCGAGGGATTGCCGCTGTATAAATTGTCGATTCCGATGATGTTCGCCTGCCCCTTGGTTGCACCGGCGACATTCAGTGCGTAAGCCACGTAGTCGGCGGTGCAACTGGGAGTTCCGCCGGTATCAAACCGGTACTTTGCCGGGAACATGTTGGCGGAGACGTGTCCGCTGCCCAGGGAGACAGCCCAATCGATTTTGCCACCACGCCGGGAGCTGCTGCCATCGATCATGACCCCGCTCGTGGGACGATGGGGCCAGACGGGAGTAGGATTCGACGGATCGATGGTGCGCGGTCCCAGTTCAAGAAGGACGCGCGGCTCGGCTTCGGCCATACGCAAATTCTCAGGTGTGAGTCCGCCGCTCACCAGAATGTGGTGCGACGTCCAGTCGCGCACGTGGCCAACGTGCTGTGACTGCCATGCAGCCGGCTTCTGTTGAGCATTGGCGAATGCCAAGCCGACGACCAAGAAAAACGAAAGTGACGCGTAATGTTTTGCAAACATTCCAGACTCCCCGCAGACACACCTGCGCAATTTTCCAAGTCTAAGACAGGCATCTGATCTTTCTTTAACGGGAAATGCGGGAACGGTATCACCTTGGTAATCAGGGACACGCACTTTTGGTTGAATTTGTGCAGGGTAATGTACCCCGATTACGCTGGGGCGGGCTGGGCGACCTCCTGCAGGGCTGCGGCAAAGGAATCGAGAGCCCGGTCAATTTGGGCCCGGGTGATAACCAGGGGAGGCTGGAAGCGGATGACGTTACCGTAAACGCCGCCAACGCCAACCAGGACGCCGTGACGGAAAAGCGATTCGCGGATGGCGTCAGCTTCGGCGGTCGCGGGAGTCTTTTTTGCGTCCTTGACGAGTTCGACGCCGATCATTAGGCCCAAGCCTCGGATCTCGCCGATCAAAGAATTGTGTTTTTGCAGATTGCGCAACTTCCCCATCACATAGTCACCGGTTTCAGTAGCCCTGGCGGGAAGATTTTCGCGTTCCATGAATTCGATGTTGGCCAGCGCGGCGGCGCAGGAGACGGGATTACCTCCGAAAGTCGAGAGGTGGTCGCCGGGTTTGTAGGCGGCGGCGATTTCAGGTCGCGTGGTAAAAGCGCTCAGCGGAAAGCCATCGGCAATGCCTTTCGCAGTCACCAGAATGTCAGGATCGACGCCGTAGTGCTCAAAGGCGAACATCTTGCCGGTACGGGCGAATCCGGATTGAACTTCATCGGCGATATAAAGGATGCCATGCTGATCGAGCACCTTCTTGATCTCTTTGAAGTAGTTCGCGGGGGGAACGATGATGCCGCCTTCGCCCATGACCGGCTCAGCGATGAATGCAGCCACGTCGCCCGAGGTTGAGAAGCGGATGGCATCGTCGAGCGCATTGGCGCATTGGCGTCCACATTCTTCGGGATCGTTGGGCCAGAGCGAGCGGTAGGCGTAGGGTGCGGGTGCAAACGCGATGCCCGAGGCATAAGGGCCGCCGCGCTTTTTGCGTCCTTGATTACCGGTAATGCTGAGCGTGCCCCAGCTGCGTCCGTGAAAACTGGCGTGGAGGGAAATGAACTCGTGCTTGCCGGTATAGAGACGTGCGAGTTTGAGCGCGCCTTCAATAGCTTCGGCGCCTCCGTTGCCAAAAAAGGTCTTCGTCAGGCCGGGCGGTGCGATGTGCGCAATTTTCTCGGCCAGGTCGGCGGTGGGCTGCGAATGATAGATGTACGAGGCGCAGTGGACCAGTTTGTCCATCTGCTTCTTGGCGGCGGCGATGACTTCGGGATTGCAGTGTCCGGCATTCACCACGGAAATTCCGGCGAAGCAGTCGAGATATTCGCGGCCGTTGACATCGGTGATGACAGCGCCGCTGGCGTGGTCGACCACCAGGGGGATCACCTGCTTCATGAAGCCGGTCATCACGTAGTCTTTGTATTTCTGGATGGTGTCAGACATGTTTCTCCTCAGAAGCTTTGAATCGCAAAGGTCGCTAAGAAAAGCATTGATCTCTCTTTCGCGATCTTTGCGATTCCTTTGCGAACTTTGCGCTCACAAGCTTTTCAAAACTTTCTTGAATGCTCTTTCGCCCAGCGTTCGATCACTACTTTCTTTTCGGTATAGAACTCGATGGCATCGCGTCCCTGGCCGTGCATGATGCCGAAGAAGCTGTCTTTCCATCCGCTGAAGGGAAAGTAGGCCATGGGAGCAGCGACGCCGATGTTGATGCCGATGTTCCCTGCTGGCGCTTCATAGCGGAACCTGCGAGCCGCCGAACCGCTCGAGGTAAATAGCGACGCCTGATTTCCGTAGGCGCTGCGCTCGAGAAAGGCGAGGGCGTCGTCCAGATCGTTGGCGTGGACCAAGCTAAGGACAGGCCCAAAGATTTCAGTGTCGGTGATTTCGCTGGTGCCGGGGACGTTGTCGAGCACGGTCGGCTTCACGAAGTTTCCGGCATCGTACTTGGGAATTTTTGAGTTGCGTCCATCGAGCAGGATTTTCGCACCCTGCTTCTCGCCCACTCCGATCAGCGACTCCACTCGCGCTTTGCTTTGCGGAGTAATGACCGGCCCCATCTGCACGCCTTCCTCGAGCCCATTCCCCACACGAAGATTGGCAGCGGCCTCAGTGATGGAATCGCGGAAAGTTTTTTGCGCGTCACCAACCGTGACAGCGACGGAAACCGCGAGGCAACGCTGGCCCGCGCATCCGAAGGCGCTATCGCTGATGATCTGCGTGGCCATCTGCATGTCAGCGTCCGGAAGAACGATGACGTGATTCTTCGCGCCACCCTGGCACTGGGCGCGCTTTCCGTTCTGACCCGCACGGGCATAGACATATTTCGCGATCGGCGTGGAGCCGACAAAGCTGATGGCGCGAACTTTGGGATGATCGAGCAGCGCGTCCACTGCGGCTTTTCCACCGTTAACGAGGTTGGCGACGCCTTTGGGAAGTCCGGTCTGCTCGAGCAGTTCATAGGCGCGCTTCATGGTAAGCGGCACGCGCTCCGAGGGCTTCAGGATGAAAGTATTTCCGCAGGCGATAGCGTAGGGCAGAAACCAGAACGGGATCATCCCCGGAAAATTGAAGGGAGTGATGGCCGCGACGACGCCCAACGGCTGTCGGATCATGGTCTCGTCGATGCCGCGGGCGACATCTTCGAGGTTGTATCCCTGCATCATCATGGGAATGCCGCAGGCAACCTCGACATTCTCGATGGCGCGTCGCAGCTCCGCCTTACCTTCAGCGAAAGTCTTGCCGTTTTCATGGGTGATGATCCGAGCCAGTTCGTCGATGTGCTCTTCCAGCAACATCTTCAACTTGAAGAGCGGCTGGATGCGATCTTCCGGCGGAGTGCGACGCCACGAGGGATACGCGGCGGCGGCGGCTTCCACCGCACGTGCGACTTCGGCATCATCAGACGACGGGGACATGGCGATGACTTCGCCGGTCGCCGGATTGACTACGTCTGACCAGGTTTTGGCGGTCGACTCGACCCACTCGCCATTAATGTAATTCGGAACCTTGGTTGCGGTTACTACAGCGGTGCTCATGAAATGGTTGCCTCAGCCATCGTGAAGAATCTCTTACGTGAGTTGGGTGGCCAACGCGCCTTTCTTGTCGTTGACCTGGGCCAGCGCGGCTTCGAGCACGTCGAGGCCTTCGTCCATCTGGTCATCGTTGATGACGAGCGGAACGAGGACGCGGATCACATTCCCATAGGAACCCGCGGAAATGGTGATCAGCCCGTGCTCGTAACAGTATTGTGTAATTTTGTGGGTTTCTTCTTTGGCCGGCTCGCGCGTGTCATTGTTCTTGACCAGTTCGATCGCCTGCATGCCGCCGAGGCCGCGGACGTCACCGATCAGAGGCCAGCGTTTTTGCCATCCGCGAGCGCGCTTCTGGAAGCGCTCTCCCAGCTCATTGGCCCGGGCCAGCAGGTTTTCCTGCTCAAAAAGATCGAGCACAGCCAGAGCTGCTGCGCAGGAGAGCGGATTGCCGGCAAAGGTTCCGCCGAGACCGCCGGGGCCGGGAGCGTCCATGATCTCGGCGCGCCCCGTAACCGCGGCGAGCGGAAGGCCTCCGCCAAGCGATTTCGCGGTGACGATCAGGTCAGGCTCGACGCCATAATGCTCGCTGGCAAATAGCTTCCCGGTGCGTCCAAAGCCGCTCTGGACTTCATCGGCGATGAAAAGAATTCCGTGTTTGTGGCAAACTTCGACGAGAACCTTGAAATAGTCGAGCGGGGGAACGACGAATCCGCCTTCGCCCAGTACTGGTTCGGCGATCACCGCCGCCACATCTTCCGAAGCTACGACACGTTTGAAGGTATCTTCCAGATGGCGTGCGCAGAAGAGATCGCACGAGGGATACTTCAGCGAATAAGAGCAGCGATAGCAGTAGGCGAAAGGCACGCGGTAAACATCGCTGGGAAAGGGCGCGAATCCCGCTTTATAAGGATGGGTCTTGCTGGTCAATGCCAGCGTCATCATGGTGCGGCCGTGGAACGCGTCTTCGAAAGCAATAATGCCAGACCGGCCGGTGTGCGCGCGGGCGATCTTTACTGCGTTCTCGACCGCCTCGGCGCCGCTGTTGACGAAAAGCGTCTTTTTCAGGAAATTGCCGGGCGTGACTTTGTTCATGCGCTCGGCAAGACGAACGTAGCCTTCGTAGGGCGTGACCTGCACGCAGGTGTGCATGTAGCGATCGAGTTGCTCACGGACGGCGGCTACGACCGGCTCGCGGCGATGGCCAACATTGATGCAACCGATGCCACCGGCGAAATCAATGTAGCGGTTACCGTCAACATCTTCGATCCAGGCGTTTTCGGCCCGCGCCACGTAAATTGGCGTGCTGTGCGAAAGACCGCGCGGGACCGCAGCTTCGCGGCGTGCGGAGAGGGCTCTCGATTTCGGCCCCGGGACCGCAGTTTTTAATTGAATCGTGGCCATGAAATTCTCACTTCCTAAGCAGAGCAGTTTTTGGTTCGTTGCGGCGCGGCTGAAATCGTGCCGCACATTCTCCTTTGCCGGCGGGACGCCGGCGCTACTCAGTACCAGCCAATGGGCGCTTCGTTCAGATTGATGTGAACTTGTTTCGTTTCCAAATACTCTTCGATGCCCCAGGGTCCCAACTCACGGCCAAAGCCGGATTGCTTGTAGCCTCCCCAGGGCGCTTCGACGTAAGTGGGCTGCATATGGTTGACCCACACAATTCCGGCGCGAATCGCTTTCACCGCGCGAAACGCCTTGAAAATATCGCGCGTCCAGACCGCAGCGGCGAGGCCATAGGGAGAATCGTTAGCAATTTTTACGGCATCTTTTTCGTCTTCGAAGGGAATCACGGTCGCAACCGGTCCGAAAATTTCTTCGCGGGCTATGCGAGCGCTGTTGTCAACGTCGTAGAAAATGGTCGGCTCAACATAGTATCCCTTGGCAAACTGTTCGGCGCGCCCTCCGCCGAAAGCGACTTTCGCTTCTTTCTTACCCACTTCCTGGTAGGAGCGCACGCGGTCGTATTGATCTTTGCTGACCAGCGGTCCCATCTTAGTGTCGCGATCGAGAGGCGCACCCAGCTTGATTTTCTTGGCCTTCTCGGTCATGGCGTCGACAAACTTCTTGTAGATGGATTTTTCAACGAGAATGCGACTGCCCGCAGAGCAGACTTCGCCCTGATTGATGAAGACGCCGAAGAGCGCGCCGTCGATCGCCGCTTCGAAATCGGCGTCGGCAAAAAAGATGTTAGGAGACTTGCCGCCCAGTTCCAGCGTGACCCGCTTCACCGTATCGGCTGCCTGCTTGACGATGATCTTCCCAACCGCGGCACTTCCGGTGAACGCGATCTTGTTAACGTCGGGATGCTGGACGAGCGGAGCGCCGCAGGTTTCTCCGAAGCCGGTGATGATGTTGACGACGCCGGGAGGCAGGCCGACATCGCTCAGCCAGTTCGCCATCTCGAGAGCGGTGAGCGGAGTCTGCTCAGCAGGTTTCAGGATGCAGGTGCAACCCGCGGCCAGCGCCGGAGCCAGTTTCCACGCGGCCATCAGCAATGGATAGTTCCAGGGAATGATTTGTCCGGCAACCCCGATGGGCTCTTTCAATGTCAGGCTCATCGCGTTATCGGGAACGGGATTCACGTAGCCCAGAATTTTGGTTGCGAGCCCGCCGTAGTATTCGAAGCAGGTGGCGGTGTCGGCGATGTCATACTCGGCTTCGACGATGGGCTTGCCGCAATTGCGGGCCTCGAGTTCGGCGAGCATGGCGGAGTTCTGGCGAAGCTTGTCTGCGAGGCGGAAGAGAACACGTCCACGCTCCTGTGCTGTGGTCGTAGCCCATGGACCTTCGTCGAACGCAGCGCGGGCAGCGGCGACCGCGCGGTTCACGTCGTCGGCGTTCGCATCTGGAACCTGGGCGATGACTTCTTCCGTAGCGGGATCGTAAACAGGAAACGTCTTGTTCGAACCGCTGTCGACCCATTCGCCGTTGATGTACATCTGATAAGTTTTCACGTCGGTCTTCACTCCGCCTGGCATTTGGGGACCTCCTGCTGTGCTTCAGGGCCTAAAGGCCAACCTCTCTTCGATCTCAGCGGCACGACTGGAGTCGCGCCCTTCCCGGCACCGCGAAAATTTGCCGCTGCGCGCCAGGTCCTTCGCCTTCAGCTCAGGATGACGTCAAAAATAGTGATTCACTCATCTTGTCGTTTCTAACGGATCTGGAGACAACGACGTTGGTTGTGGTTCTTTCAAGCGTCCGTAGACGAAGAAGAAAAACACCGCCAATGCGATGAACCCCAAAGTAATTCCGAACATCCCGGCTTCGTATTTCCAGATGGATGTGATCTGCTTCGCCGGGAAAAAGGCCAGCGCAATCCCGAGGATGGTGGTGACCAGTCCGCTGGCGCCTGCGAAAATCAGCAGGCCTTTACCGTAGCGGCCTCGTCTTTCTCGCTCTCGAAAAGCAAACTTCAGCAGCGCAGCGAATACGTACAGAAATGGGATCAACTGCAAGACCACTGCAGCGGATAGCATTTTTTGAAAAGCTTCCTGCACACCACCGGAGGCGACAAAGCTGATGACGATCAGTATCAGCGAAACAACGGCCTGCACGATCAATGCGGCATGCGGCGTCGCATATTTGGGATGAACCTTTCCCAGCCACGAGGGCATGTAGGAGTCGAGCCCGGCAACAAACGGGATTCGCGCCGAGCCGCCCATCCAGGCCGAACCGATGCCTGCGATCGATAGACTCAGCATCACGGCGAAAGGCACGATGATCCAGCCGACGCCGACGCGGCCCGCCATGTGGCTCACTGCCTGCACAATTCCCTGCAGCACGCTGATGTCGTTCTTCCCAATGGAAACCAGTAAGGTGAGTGTCGCGCCGATGTAGAGCAAACCCGACAGCACACCTCCCCAGGCAACCGCGCCGGGCAGAGTGCGCTGCGGATCTTGAATCTCGTCGCCCATGACAGAGGCGAGTTCAAGACCGACCAGACCAAAGCAAATGACACCGAACGAATTCAGCACGAAGCGCGGTTCAGCGGGAATGCGGAAGTCGGCGGCGGTGATCGTCGTTCCGAAGCGCGAAAAGATGACGATGCCGAGTCCGATCAACACCGCCGCGGCGATGCCGGTGCCGATCGCCCCAACATTGTTAAGCCACTTCCCTACTCCGAGACCAACGATGTTCAGGATGGTGAGTACCGCCAGCAGCAGTACAGACGTCACCAGCGCGAAGGTCTTGTTGTCGGCCAGCGCCTGATGGCTCGGGCCCAGCGCGAACACCGAGACGCCGACGAAGTACAGCATCACTGTCGGCACGTAGAGCATGTTGTTGGTCCAGTAGCACCAGCCGGAGAGAAATCCGTGGAAGTCGCCGAAGACTTCTTTAGCCCAGAGATAGACGCCGCCTTCGCCGGGATAGCGGTGGGCCAGTTCGATGACCGCGATGCCTTGCGGCCAGAAGAAAAGCAGCAGCGAAATCAGCCAGAGCCAGACGGTCACACCGCCATTGGCGGCAATTGACGGCACCACATTCAAGTTGAAGACGGCCACCACAAACAGCAACACCAAGTCGAAGCGTCCAAGGACGCGCTTGAGGTGCGGCTGGTTGGGGTCATTCTCTGCCAAGGAAACTCCTGAAGGAATTAAAAAAGGGCAGGTGAGGACCCCCTGCCCCTACGCAAGCGTTAGTGCACAGCGACAGCCGGGGCTTCGCGCTCCTGCTGAGCTTTCGCCAGAGCGGGAGCAACGTCTTCGAAGGCGGCAAGATGTTTATCAATGTCGGCCTCGGTGTGTTGCACCGAAATCGTCCATTGTTCATCCCACCAGTAGGGTTGCGCCATCACGCCACGGTTGACCATGCCGAACCAATAGTGGCGCCAGAGATCGACGTCGATCGCTTCCCAATCGCGGTAGGTGCGAATCTCCCTGGGATAGAGCATCAGCGCGCCATTGGCGCCGGCGCTGGCAATGTAAGCCTGCAAGCCGACCTTGCCGACAATCTTGCGATAGCCCTCGGTGAGTTTCTTGCTGAGTTTGTCGACGTGCGCGTAGTTCTCGCGCGTCAGAACTTCGTGGAAGGTGGCCAGTCCGGCGGCCATCGAAACCGGATTGGTGTTGTAAGTGCCGCCGTGGAAGACCTTGTGTTCCGAGATCAGATCCATGACGGACTTGTGCGCCAGAAAAGCGGCGAGCGGCAAACCTCCACCGATCGACTTGGCGAGACAGATCATGTCAGGTGTGACGCCGAAGTATTCTGACGCGCCTCCCCAGCCGAGTTTCGCGCCGGTTTTCACCTCGTCGAAAATCAGCAGTGCGCCGTTCTTGTCGCAGAGGTCGCGCAAGCCCTGCAGAAAGCCTGGCTGCGGCAGGCATAGGCCGACGTTCATCATGATCGGTTCCAGGATGATTGCGGCAATCTCTCCGGGATTCTGTTTGAAGCGAAGCTCGACCGTTGCCAGATCGTTGAATGTCGCAATGGCAACATTCGCCAGGCTGGCTTTGGGAACACCCAGCCCGCCGGTAACCGAAGTAGGAGCATGGATATCGCCGTAGTCAGGTGCGTGCGGCTTCACGCTGACCAGCGCGGCATCGTGCAAACCGTGATATCCACCTTCGAACTTGATGATCTTGTCGCGACCGGTGGCGGCGCGGGCAAGACGGACGGCGTGCATCGTGGCTTCGGTTCCGCTGTTGCCGAAACGAACCATCTCCACGGGAAAGCGCTCGCAGATTTCGTCTGCGAGTTGCCATTCCATGTCATGAGGCATGCCAAACATGGTGCCGGTGGTGAGACGCTCGCCGACGGCTTTCATCACTGCAGGATGGCAGTGTCCGGCCATCAATGCGCCGAAGCAGAGGTTGTGGTCGATGTAGTCGTTGCCATCGAGGTCGCGGAAATGCGAGCCCCGGCCCTCTTTGACGAAGATGGGATAGGGATCGTAAGCGCGATAGTTGCTGGCCACACCGAGGGGAATGCGCTTCAAATTGCGCTTGTGGGCTTCGGCGGACTTCGGCGTGCGGCGCTCGAAGGTATCGAGCTCGCGTTGCAGATCTGCGTACATCGGGATTCTCCAGAAGACTCAAGCCGCCGCAGGCGGCCATTAGATTGGCCCGGACGGCGCGGCCGTCCGGGCTTTCGGGCTAGAAGTAATATTTTAGAGCAAATTGCACCAGGCGCGGATCGCGAGCCTGTAGCACCTGGCCGAAGGTGGCATTTGAGAAGTTGCCGTCCGGGTTATAGAAGGAGGTGCGATTGAACAAGTTGAAGATGTCGGTGCGGAACTGAAAATACTTCGCCTCGCTGATCGCAATCCTCTTAGAGAAAGTGATGTCCCACTGATTGAGGCCAGGACCGCAGCAGATCGAGCGCGGGGTCGTCGAAAATTGGCCTACCGGCGGGTCGCTGAACTGGGCCGCGTTGAAATAGTACGGAGCGGTAATTCCATTGATGGTTTGTTGGTGCTTAGGGTTCAGAACCTGTAATGGCCCATTCAACTGCGGGGCTCCGGTGCCGATGAAGAAAAGGCTGCTGATCAGCTCGTTATCGTTTTGCGTCTGCAGGCGAATGGGGAATCCGCTCTGGAACTGCGTGATACCGGAGATCGCCCAATCATTGATTACCTTTCCCACGAACCCTTCATGTTTGGGGATGGGAAGCTCCCAGTAGTAGTTGATCACGAAGCGCTGTGCCGAGTTGAACAACGAAAGGGCTCGACTGGCGCGAGGATTGAAGGGATTAAGCGTTTCTTCAAAGCTGGACGCTTGATCCAACGATTTGCTGAAGGTATAGGCCGCCTGCAACTGCAAACCGTGCGAGAACCGCTTTTCGAGCATCGTTTGAAGAGAGTTGTAGGCGGAGTTTGCGACCGTGTCTTCGGAGAAAATATTGGCAAACACTGGGACGCCATCGACGGGGCAGCCAGCACCCGTGAAGGGATTGCAATTGGGCGACGAGTAAGGTCGTAAACCGACCAGGTTAATGGGAGTAGGATTCGGTCCTGTTATCGAAGACTGGGGACCGTAAGGCAGATGCAAGGTTACACCTGCAGGAATTTCATTGGCCGCGATGCTGAATGGGCTGTCCGCAAAAAATGGACCACAGGAGAGATTCCCATCTCCGGTAAGGTTAGAAATGTTGTTTAGATCTAAACAAGTTTGCGGGTTCCCGGGGTTAATGTCGTGGGTTGCCAGCAAACGATGCCCCTGCGCCCCAACGTAGTTGATCTGCCACACCAGGTCCTTGGCCAGTTCGCGTTGAATGCTGAAGTTATATTGTGCGGTGTACTGCGTGCGCAGGTGTGGCTGAAAATCTCCGAAGAGCAGAATCGGCCGGAAGGTTGACCAATCAACCGGAGTTCCAGGGGCCGGGCTAAGAATCCCGTTGAAGGGGTTGGGGTTCACAGTGCCGCTTTGGCTGATAAACGGCGTGTTGAAGAAAGTTCCAGTCAGAAAGTTGCTGCCACCGAATGGAGGCTCGGCACCGAACTGTTCGAGAACCAATTGCTCAATGGGATTGTAGAAAAGGCCGAATCCGGTGCGAATGCTGGTCTTTCCATTGCTCCCGAAAACTTTGCCGAGGAATCCGTCCGTGAAGTTAGGACTGTAGGCAAGACCGATACGCGGCGCAAAAGCTTTATAGTAAGTAGAGGTCAAACCGGCAGGTACCCCCGAATCGCCAGGCACGACTAGCCCGGTGGGGAGGGTTCCGGTGTTATTGCAATCTGGATTGGCAACCCCCAATGCCTGAAAGTTGGCGATGCTATTGGCGTTCAGCTGACAGGGAAATTTGGTCGTATTCTGTCCCGGACGGAAAGCCTGGACGTGATGCAGAACATCGGTAAGCGGCGAATCGAGTTCCCAACGCAGCCCGTAGTTCAAAGTCACGTTTGGCCTGATCTTCCAGCTGTCCTGGGCAAACAAATACACACCGGTACTGCGGACATTTTCACGTTGAGCCGATCCCTGCGAGTAGCTATCGGCCAAACCGAGCAAGAATCCCGGATAGTTGTCGGCGTATCCGATGGCGTTGGAAGTGGAACTGTCGAAGGTGTAAGAACCGTTGACGTTATAGTACAGAGTCTGATCAAAGCGAGAGCGGCGCACATCGGCGCCGAATTTCATGGTGTGACTCCCCTTCACCCAGCTCAAACTGTCGGACCACTGGAAGCTATTGCCGACCTGGGGCAACTCTCCTTCAAAGTTGTTGCCAAAGACCGCGCCCCCCGAGATCGTGATAAACGGTAAGCCGGTGTGAATGGACGGCAGGCCCGTCGTAATCCCATATTGGGGATTGGTTCCGAGCTGTGAAACGATGCCGTTGGGGCCGGTCGAATCCGAGTTCCCGTTGAAGCAGAACGGCTGAGCGGCGGACGAAGTGCAAAAGCTGCTGAGCGAACCCGTGCTCTGAGGATGCTGGAAAGCCTTCTGGCCCTCGCGCAGGTAGGTAAAGTGCGCTTCGTTCACAACCGCATTGGTCAGCGTCCAGGCGTGACTGAGATTCCACTGCTGGAACCGTTGATTAACGACGCCGCCGAAACCCGGCACATTCGCTCCAGCTGCCTGGAAATTGTCGAAGGGCTGAATGTTGCCGCCGTCGGTGAAGTAATAATAGGCGGTGAAGTTTTGCTTGTCGGTAATCCGGTGATCGAAGCGGAAAGTAAACTGATCCTGGTTGTCGGTGCCGACTGGTACTCCCTGGAAGGCGCCGCCCGGAATGTTGGAGCCCGGGATGTATGCGTGCAACAAATTGGCAGCCACAGGATCCTGGCAAGCAGCAGGAATTACATTGGTTGGAAAAATGGAATTCCACGGCACGCCTGCTGCCGGAGCGACCGCGCCCGGAACCGCTAGAATTGCGCCCGTGCAGCCGGGCCGGCCATTCAGTGCGTCGGCCGTAAACTGATCGTTGATCGCATAAGGCAGTCCGGTCGAAGGATTAGTGGCGAGAAACCCGCCGTTTGCACTGAAGTCTCCATTCAGTTCCTGGGTCGACGGCACAGGAACGAGAGGGCCGGAAACTCCCTGCCGCACCCGCCGCCCTTCGTAGGTCCCGAATAGGAATGTCCGGTCTTTCTTAATCGGTCCGCCCAGCGTTCCGCCGAACTGGTTCTGGTTCAGTTGAGGCTTAACCGTGTTGAAATAGCCCTGTGCGTTCAAAACGGTGTTGCGGAAATATTCGTAGACATTCCCATGCAGTTGGTTGGTACCGGATTTCGTTACGACGTTCACCACCGCGCCGGAGTTGCGTCCGTATTCCGCATCAAAAGTGTTAGTGATGACCCGGAACTCCTCAATAGCATCGGGAGTGGGCTGGACAGCGGCTGCGTTTACGAATTGGTCGTTCGCATCTCCGCCATTCACGCTGAAGTTGTTCGCCCGTCCCCGGCCGCCGTTCACGGAGACTGAACCGGCCTTGTCGCTGCCATAGAACGTGCTGCCGCTGCTTCCTAATTGTGACTGCACGCCCGGCTGCAATTGCAGGAATTGATACGTGTCACGGGCGTTTAGCGGAAGTTCATTGACCGATCGATTGTTGACCACGGCTCCGAGTTGAGTGCTGGTGGTGTCGACCAGAGGCGCGGCAGACGTCACTTCCACGGTTTCTTGCTGGGCGCCGACCTGCATCGCAGAATTCAGCGTGACTACCTGGTTGACGTCAACAGTGATGTTTTTCTGGATATTTTTCTTGAATCCAGAGAGATCGAACTCCAGGTCGTAAGGACCTGGCGTAACTTCGACAAAGACATAGTCGCCGCTGTCGTTCGTCTTCGTATCACGAACCACCCCAGTGGCCTGGTTGGTAAGGCGGATCGTTACGTTAGCCAGCACCGCTCCGGTTGAGTCGGCCACTCTTCCGATAATTCTCCCGCCTGTGCTCTGGGCGAATAGCACAGTCGAACTCAGCAAGCACACCAATACGACGATCCAGCGAGTCGCGCAACGAGCGGTTGACGACGGCATGCAGACCTCCGGAATTCGGGGTGGAAGTTCCTAAATTTGAAAACTGGAAAGCCTTGCGTGTAACCCAAACCTTGCTATAATCGCGCAAGGTTAGAGGGATACTCCGCTTACTGTCAAGCGAAAAATACTTCTCCGCTCCACGAGAAATCCGGATCGGGAACTGGCTCAAGGTCATGGCGCCGACGGACAGCAAACCTTACTTGAAAATCGGAGATGTAGCGCGCCTGGTAGGCGTCTCAGCCTCGGTAATCCGCTCGTGGGAGAGCCTGGGCTTGGCCCGTCCCCGGCGTACCGCCAGCAAGTACCGGCTTTACACCCAGGAAGACGTGAAACTGCTGAAGCGGGCGCGCTTCCTGCGCCGGGTGCGGGGATTGAACGCGCCCGCCATCGTCCAGATGTTGAAACGCGAGGGCAAGGTGCAGGACAACTCGCACTCCGGCTCTCACGCCATCGGCAGCCGGCTGCGGCAATTGCGGGTGCGGCGCGGGCTTTCGCTGGCTCAGGTGGCAAAGACGGTCGGCGTCTCCGTAGGATTCCTCAGCGCTATTGAGCGTTCGCAGATGAGCGCATCTGTCGGTACCCTGCGCAAGCTGGCGCGCTTTTATAAGACCAATATCCTTGAGTTTTTTGATCCCACCGAATCGAGCAGCCGATTGGTGACGCCGGAGCGGCGCAAGGTTCTCGAAGCTGGACCGGGCGTCCGCATGGAACTGCTGGCGTGGGGCAACACGGTCATGGAGCCGCATCTGTTCCGCATCGCGCCAAACTCCGGTAGCGGCGAGTCCTACACTCACGAGGGAGAAGAGTTTTTGTATGTCTTGCGCGGCGAGCTGCATATTTCGCTGCAGGATGAGGAGTATCGGTTGAAGCCGGGCGACAGTTTTTATTTTGAGAGCGCAACGCCGCATCACTGGAAGAACCCCGGACGCAGCGAAACGTTCGTGTTGTGGGTCAATACTCCGCCAACGTTCTAGCGGAGATACGAACTATAAGGAGACAAACCTTTGCGTAAGCGCGCGATGGTGTTCGGGATCTGTTGCTTCGCCTGCCTCATCTTGGTTGCGTCAATTGCCGTGTGCCAGGCAACACCCCCTGCTGACTTACTGGTAGTGAACGCACGAATTTATACGGTCAATTCGCAACAGCCGTGGGCGGAAGCGCTGGCGATTCGTGGCGATAAGCTTATTGCCGTTGGCAGTGCGAAAGAGATTGAGGCGTATCGCGGGCCAGCAAGCAAGGTGATCGACGCCAAGGGACACTTGATCCTTCCCGGATTCACCGATTGTCACATCCACTTCATGGAAGGATCGTTGGGGCTGACCCACGTGCTTCTGGATGGCGCAAAAACCGTAGCCGAGATCCAGAAACGGGTGAAGGAATATGCCGTCGCGCATCCGAGCCTGCCGTGGATCACTGGCATGGGATGGGTGTATCCCACCTTTGGACCCTCCGCTTTGCCGAATAAGAAAATACTCGACGATGTAGTTCCCGATCGTCCCGTTTGGCTTGAGGCCTATGACGGTCATACCTCATGGGCTAATAGCAAGGCACTGGCGCTGGCGGGCATCACGCGAGAAACGCCAGACCCTCCGAACGGAAAAATCGTCCGTGACCAGAACGGGGATGCGACCGGGGCTCTGAAAGAGTCGGCCGGAGGTCTAGTCTCGAAGTTCATCCCCAAGCCCACCCGGGAAGAACGTCTGCAGGCTTTGCGATTGGGCCTGCGCGAGGCCAACAAACATGGGTTGGTGCGCGGGCACAGCGCCGGAGGAGACTTTGAGTACCTCGATCTATATAACCAACTGCGCGAGAAAGATGAGCTTACGGTTCGCTTCTACGTTGCTTATTTTCTCGATCCGCCCGAACTCACCACCAAGGAACTGGAACTGATCGAGCAGGCGCGCAAGACGTATCACGATGACTGGATTTCAGGCGGTGTCGTGAAAACCATGGTGGACGGCGTGATCGAGTCACACACCGCGGCTATGCTCGAGCCTTACTCGGACGATCCATCGCAGATCGGGAAATTGTTCTGGGACCCCGCGAAGTACAAAGCCGCGGTCACGGAACTCGACCGGCGCGGCCTGCAAATTTTCACCCACGCGATTGGAGATAAAGGTGTGCGCCTGGCCCTCGATGCGTACCAACAGGCAGCGGACACGAACCATACACACGACGGCCGGCCCCGCATAGAACACATTGAGACCATTGCGGCAAGCGACATTCCGCGATTTGGCAAGCAAGGTGTGATTGCCAGTATGCAACCGCTACACGCCTATCCTGATGACGACACGCTCCTGGTGTGGGCTCGCAATGTGGGTCCCGAGAGGGTGAAGCGGGCATGGGTGTGGAAAAGCATTGAGAATTCGGGCGGCGTGCTGGCCTTCGGCAGCGATTGGCCGGTCGTGACCCTGAACCCATGGCCTGGGGTTCAGAATGCGCTCACGCGGCAGACGGTCGAGGGAAATCCGCCGGAAGGATTCGTGCCTACTGAGCGCATCAGTCTCGAAGATACGATCAAGGCCTACACCCTGGGCGCGGCATTCGCTGGACGTCGGGAGAAGACCGAGGGGTCCCTGGAGCCGGGAAAGTTAGCCGATCTGATCGTCATTGATCGGGACCTTTTCAAGATCGAGCCCAGCGAAATCGCGAAAACACAAGTCCTGTTGACCGTGGTGGGAGGAAGAGTGGTGTACCAATCGCCGGAATGGACTTCTTCCAAGCCATTGCAAACGGAGGCGAAGTGATTCGTCGCCTCGTGGTAGGTCTCTTATTTTCCTCGGTGCTGTTGCTCTCCTCCTGCAGCAAGAAGGCGCCGACACTCAATCTTCTGGTGTGGGAGGGCTACGCCGACCCGTCGTTCGTGAAGGCATTCGAAGAGGCGAATCACTGCAAGGTTTCCGCGTCGTACATGGGATCGAGCGACGAATTGGTGGCCAAGCTGCGCGGCGGCAGCGCCGGAAACTACGACGTGATCTCGCCGTCGAGCGACGTGGCTACGATGATCGCCACCACCGGATTGGCCGAACCGCTCGATCTGTCGAAGCTCCCGAGTTACTCGCAACTTTCCGCTCAGCTCACTTCGCTTCCCCTGGTTAAGGTTAATGGCAAAGTCTACGGGGTCCCTTTCATGTGGGGTCCCGACCCCATGATTTACGACACCACGGTGTTTGCGCAGCCGCCGGATAGTTGGAACGTGTTCTGGGACCCGAAGTACAAAGGCAAGATTTCGGTTTGGGACGATCTCTCGACTGTGTATATGGCGGCGCAGATTCTGGGCTACGACAAACCGGATCCCGGGCAACTCTACAATTTGACCGATGAACAGCTCGATGCGGTGAAGAAAAAGCTGCTCGAACTCAAGCCGAACGTTCGCAAGATGTGGTCGACCGGAGGAGAGCTGACTAATCTTTTCCAGAACCATGAAGTCGTCGCCGCGATGGGCTGGCCGCTCATGACCAATCAATTGCGTAAGGTCAACTTTCCCGTGGGAGAAACCATCCCCAAAGAGAACACCACCGGCTGGATCGATCACCTGATGATCACCGCCGGCAGCGAAAACAAAGATCTCGCCTACAAGTTTCTGGAATACATGATCGAAGCGCAGACCCAGAAAAAAGTGACGGATGTCACGGGATACACGCCGGCGAATCCGCAGGCGGCGAAGTTCATGACACCGGAAGAAGTGAAGGGCCTGCACCTCGATGATGTGGACAACTACCAGAAGCATATTTATTTCTGGCAAAACGTTCCGCGGCGCGCGAAGTACAACGAGATTTGGAACGAAGTAAAGGCAGCGCAATAAGCCCGTCGTTGGTCGTTCGTCTTTGGTCGTTGGTCAAAACCTATACGCATGGCTACTGGCGCCCCATCTACGTCTCAGCCCGTCACAACGCTTCTCGATATCCGCAGTGTTGCCAAGTCCTTCGGCAAGAATCCCGTGCTGCGCGACATCTCGCTCCAAATCGCGGAGGGCGAGTTCCTCACCGTCCTCGGCGAGAGCGGATCGGGCAAGACCACCCTGCTGCGCATCATTGCGGGATTCGAGAGCGCGAAGTGCGGGCGAGTTGTGGATGGCCGGGGAACGACTCGATTCCCGGCCTCCTTACCGGCGCCGCGTAAACACTGTCTTTCAGCACTATGCTCTATTCCCTCACTTGAGCGTTGCGCAGAACGTTGGCTACGGCTTGCAGGTTGCCAATGTCTCTAAGGGAGAAATTGCGACGCGCGTGGAGCAGGCGCTGGCGATGGTGAAGATGACTGCCTACGCTGCCTCGAAGCCCTCCAAGATCAGCGGTGGACAGCAGCAGCGTATCGCGCTGGCGCGTGCCTTGGTGAATCGTCCCCGGATGTTGTTGCTCGATGAGCCGCTATCAGCTCTTGACGCCAACCTGCGCCGCCAGATGCAAGTGGAATTGAAGTCATTGCAGAGGGAAGTTGGCATCGCTTTTGTGTTCGTGACGCACGATCAGGAAGAAGCCATGGTGATGTCCGACCGGATCGCGCTGCTGCGCATGGGTGAGTTGGAGCAGGTCGCGTCGCCGCGAGAAATTTACAGCCGCCCTGCAACGGCGTACACGGCGCAATTCATCGGGCACACCAATCTATTGCGGGGAACCGTTAAAAACGGGGAGGCACAGTGCGGCTCCTTGCGCTGGCGTACTACCTTTCCCGACGGCCCGACGCTTTTTTCGTTGCGTCCCGAAAATATCCGTCTCGCGGGCTCTACCCCTGAAGCCGTGCGCTTTCGCGGACGCATGCAACGTCAAGCGTTTCATGGCGCGACCGAGTTGCTGCAGATCGAGTGTACCGATGGTCTCGCGCTCTCGATGAGGACGGCTGCCCACGAAAGCTGGCAGGGCGATGTGGAATTGGAATTTTCACCGGCAGACGCGATCGCGGTTCGTGAATCACCGGAGCGGCACTGATGTTTTCCCGCGCATACAAGACCGCTATCACGCTTCCACCGTTGCTATGGGTCGCGGTGTTCCTGCTCGTTCCTTACACGCTGCTGCTCTGCTACAGCTTCTGGTCGGTGTCTCCGAATCAGACGATCCTGCACTCGTGGACGCTCGACAACTACCGCGAACTGCTGCGCGTGAACGTTTATTTTCAGACTCTGTTCCGCTCCATGTGGATCGCCGCGCGGGTCATGCTGTTCTCGCTGTTGCTGGGATATCCGCTGGCATACTTCCTGTCGTTTCACGCGGGGAAGCGGAAGGATGTGCTTCTATCAACTGGTGATCATCCCGCTCTGGGTGAGTTACCTGGTTCGGGCCTACGCGTGGAAAACTATTCTCGGCAGCGATGGCGTGCTGAACACGCTGCTGCAGTATGCACACCTGACGAAACATCCGCTGGAGTTCCTGCTCTACAGTCCGTTTGCCGTGGTGCTGACGCTCACGCACATCTATACGCCTTTCGCGATCCTGCCGATCTACGCTTCGCTAGAGCACATCCCGCGCAATCTGGTAGAGGCCTCGCATGATCTCGGCGCTTCTCCGCTTCCAGACCTTCTGGCGCGTGATTTTGCCCTTGTCGATTCCGGGTGTGCTCGCCGGCGCGACCTTCGCCTTCGTCCTCAGCCTGGGAGACTTTCTCGCGCCGCTGCTGCTGGGCGGGCCGAGCGGCATCATGATTTCGAACATCGTCGTCAGCCTGTTCGGCGCTGCCTACAACTGGCCGCTCGGCGCCGCGATATCGCTCTGCATGCTGCTCCTGGTAGTCGCGCTCCTATTTCTCTCGGAGAACCTCGAAAAGAAATGGAGCTTCCGATGAGCCGCGAGCGTGCAGGATGGCTGTCGTGGCATGCGATTGCAGTGTTTGCATTTCTTTACCTGCCGATCGTGACGCTCATCGTCTACTCGTTCAACGGACAGGGCGTGGGCGGATTTCCACCGCGCAACCTCACCCTCGACTGGTATCGCATGCTGTTTGCCGACGAGGCCATTTGGGACTCGGTGCTCAACAGCCTCCTAGTTGCAGTGGCCGCGGTCGCGATCGCGCTCGCTTTCGGAATTCCCGCTGCACTCGCTTTAGATCGCGCCAATTTTCCCGGCAAGGCCATCTTCCGCCGGCTGGTTCTTCTGCCATTGATTTTGCCGGGGATCATTACGGGCCTGTCGCTGCTCATGCTGTTCCGCGAGGCCAACGTCAAGCTGAGTTTGCTGACCATCGTTCTTGGACACGGGACGGCACTGATTTCAGTCGCGACCACAGAAGTTTTCGCCGGTTTACAGAAACTCGATCGTGCGCAGGAAGAAGCATCTCTCGATCTGGGTGCGAATTACTGGCAGACCTTTTGGCGAATCACGATCCCCAATCTGCGGCTTTCGATTATCGGCGCGGCGCTGCTGATTTTCACCCTCTCGATGGATGAGATCGCGGTCAGCTTCTTTCTCATCGGGCGCGACAACACGCTTCCGCTCGAGATCTGGGGACGTTTGCGCCGCGGCATCACTCCCGAGATCAACGCTATCTCGACCGTCATCTTTCTGTTTTCACTGATTGCCATCATGGTCTGGTATCGCCTTCGCATTCAAGCGGAAGGCAAGCTTGAAATTGCAGCCGAATTATTAGAGTAGCGCCGGCGTCCCGCCGGCAATGAATGCTAGGAGCATCATGGGAACCAATCGCAGAGACTTTATCAAGTTTGTGGTGGCAGGAAGTGTAGCCGCGGGATGTCCGATCGATCCCTCGCTGCTGGCCGCAGAGACTGACAACAAGCCGCACGTCGAAGGCGAAGAAAATCGCATCTGCCACCAGGTGCGCGACGGCAAGGTTTTCACGCCGCCTCCAGTTTCGGCGCGCCACGACATTGTGATTGTTGGCGGAGGAGTCAGCGGGCTCAGCGCAGCCTACCTGCTGCAGCATCGCGACGTTCTTCTGCTTGAGAAAGAGCCGCACTGGGGCGGCAACGCCTACATCATGGAATACGATGGCGTTGCTTATGCCACCGGTTCGGCCTTCCTCGATAAGAGCGAGTACGCCTACCACTTCGCACAGGAAATCGGGTTAGAGCCGCTTCCCATCAGCAATTGGGATGGGAGCATCATCAATGGCGAATTCGTTCCCGATACCTGGGGCGACGGTCTCGACAAGCTGCCCTACTCGCCGCAAGTTCGAGATGGCTTCAAGAAGTTCAAGAGCGACATGCTGGCGATCGATCTGCGAGAAACGCCAGAAGGAACTCTTTGCCGTTCCCTTCTCCAGTTTCCTGAAGGGCTATCCCGATGAAGTCAAGCAATGGTGGGATAACTATGGGCCCTCCAACTGGGGAGCGGCGACCGACGATACCGCAGCCGCGATTGGAATCTACGAAATTCAAGCCATTAGCGGACCAAAAAGGAAGGATGAACGCCATACCTGGCCCGGCGGGCTCGGAGCGATCAGCAAGAAGCTGGCTGAAACGCTGCAGCCGCGCTTGACCGACCGCATGCAGACCGGTTCCACGATCGTCTCAGTCGTTCCCAACAAGAACGAGGTGCAAGTGACCTACATGCAGGGAACGGAGTTGAAAACGGTCGCGGCGAAGGCCGTGATCATGGCGAGCCCAAAATTCATCACGCGCCGCATCGTGCAAGGATTGCCGCAAGCGCAAGATGATGCCATACGGCAGATCCGCTACATTCCGTATGCTGTCGTGAATCTCATCTTCGACAAGCCCGTCTTCAACAAGGGATACGACACCTGGTGTGCGGGCAACAAGTTCACCGATGTCATCGTTGCTGACTGGGTGGTACGCAACCAGCCGGGATACAAACAGAAGTACAACATCCTGAGTTGCTATACGCCGCTATTGGAAGATGAGCGCTCGTCGCTTCTGACCGAGACCGGGGCCCGTAAAGTTGCCGAGAGCGTGCTGCACGATTTTCAGAAACTGCAAGCGGGCATGAGTGTCGACCCGCTCGAAGTGCACATCTATCGACGGGGACATCCTCTTTATATGTCCACCCCGAAGCTGTTCACGGAAATATTGCCCCTGGCCCGCCAGCCGATGGATCGAGTCTTTTTTGCCAATACCGATTCCGAAGGCCCGGTATCTACGACGTCGTCGGGCATCGCCGCAGCTCAACGAGCCGTGAAAGAGGCGGAGGCCAGGTTGGCAGGGCAACCGCTTCCCAAGAAGGCTGCGCTTCCCGGATAGCTTCCTCGCCGCCTTGCTCGTCATCCCCGCGCAAGCGCATCCGTTTGCCCGGACGAGGCGTCCGGGCTACATGATCGCCGAAACATAGTAAAGTGGTATTAGCAGTTTCCAGCCCGGCCTGCCCAGGGTTTGATTCAGAGGAAGGAAAGTACTCTCTTGAGTTCAGCTATTCGCAATATCGCCATTATTGCTCACGTTGACCACGGCAAGACCACGCTGGTCGACGCCATGTTGCAGCAGAGCGGCACGTTTCGCTCCAACGAGCACATCATCGAACGCGTCATGGATTCGAATGAGTTGGAGCGGGAACGCGGCATCACCATTCTGGCCAAAAATACCGCCATCTTTTATCACCACGTCAAGATCAACATCGTTGATACGCCGGGCCACAGCGATTTTGGCGGAGAAGTGGAACGCGCCCTCAAAATGGTGGATGGCGTCATGCTGCTGGTGGACGCGAGCGAAGGCCCGTTGCCGCAAACGCGATATGTGCTGAGTAAGGCGCTTGAAGCCCATCTTCCTCCCATTCTGGTCATCAACAAGATTGATCGATCCGACGCGCGTCCGCAGGAAGTGCTGAATGAAGTCTACGACCTCTTTATCGATCTCGACGCCAAAGAGGATCAACTCGACTTCCCTGTGCTCTACACCAACGCCAAAGCGGGCACGGCCTCCCGCGACATCAAAGGCGGAGGCGAAGATCTGCGCCCGCTGTTCGATGCGATTATCAAGACGATTCCCGAGCCCAAAGGCGATCCCAAGGGCCCGTTGCAGATTCTGGTCGCGAACCTCGACTACAGCGACTATCTCGGACGCCTCGCCATCGCCCGCGTCTTCAACGGCACGATGTTCACCGGAGAAGACGTCGCCATTGCCAAGCTCGATGGCACGATGCACAAGACCAAGATCACCAAGCTGTTCTCGTTCAGCGGTCTCAAGCGGACCGACATCACGGAAACCACGCTTGGGGATATTGTCGCGGTGGCGGGTGTTGAAGGCATCACCATTGGCGAAACCATTACCGATGCCGAGAATCCCGCGCCCTTGCCGCATATCGCCATTGACGAGCCCACCATCGCGATCCTGTTCACGGTGAACAACTCTCCCTTCGCCGGAAAAGAGGGCACCTACGTCACCTCGCGCAATCTGCGCGAACGTCTCGACAAAGAATTGCTGACCAACGTTTCCTTAAGGGTGGAAGAGACCGGCACGACCGATTCCTTCAAGGTCATGGGCCGCGGCGAACTGCAGCTTTCGATTCTGATCGAGATGATGCGCCGCGAGGGCTACGAACTCCAGGTCGGCAAGCCGGAGATCGTCACCAAGCGGGTTGACGGCCGCCTGATGGAACCAGTCGAGCGGCTCATGGTCGACGTTCCCGACGCTTTCGTTGGCGTCGTCATGGAGCAACTGGGAACCCGCAAAGGCGAAGTTCTGAACATGCACAACCATGGATATGGACGGGTGCGCATCGAATTCAGAGTTCCCAGCCGCGGATTGATCGGTCTGCGCAGCCAGTTGCTTACCGACACGCGCGGCACCATCGTCATGAATTCGCTGTTCGATGGATATCTCGAATGGCAGGGCGACATTCCGCATCGTCCCACCGGAGCCTTGATCGCTGACCGCGGCGGCGTCTCCACATCCTACGCGTTGTGGGGATTGCAGGAGCGCGGCGAACTCTTTGTCGGTCCCGGCGTGGAAGTCTACGAAGGCATGATCATCGGCGAGAACGCCAAAGACAACGATCTCGACGTGAACGTGGTGCGGGAGAAGAAGCTCACCAATATGCGCGCGTCGACCGCCGATGAAGCGATCCGCCTGGTGCCCTTCCGCCAGCTCAATCTGGAGCAGGCCATCGAATTTATCGCCGAAGACGAGTTCGTGGAGGTGACCCCCAAGTCGCTGCGCCTGCGGAAGAAGGTGCTGCAATCCAACCGGCGAAAGAAGAGCGCGATGGCAGCGGTGGAAGAAGGATGAACCATGGCTCGCCCCGGCAACAAACCAGTGTCTGAGCCTTTCCAAGTGCTGATGGTTCCCTGCAGTTGCGGTAGGACTTTCGCAGTTGCGAAAGGTGATGATCAAGCGGGCGGTGGCTGGAATCGCTTTTTGGTGTGTCCCAAATGCGGAAAACGCCACGATCCCCGCAACCGCTTGCTGCGTTTGGGGTATCAGCGAGAGCGGTTCTGGAAAGTGGAGGAATGCTGACAACTGCGTCTGTATTGGCTTAAAGCGATGGTTGCAAGTCGCTTTGCAAATTTGGCAATCCTGCTATACTTCTCCCGCATTTGACAGTTCGCCAACTTTGGCTCGCTAAAGCACGGCCAACCAGCCTCTGCTCCCCCGCCGAAGTGAGCAAACTCAGATAGCTCATCGAGAGGCCAATCGCTTGAAGAACATTTTCGTTGGAAACCTCGACTTCAACACGTCCGAGGAAGAATTGCGACAGGCATTTGAAGCGTATGGACAAGTGGATCGCGTCAGCATCATGACAGACCGGGAGACGGGCCGCTCGCGCGGTTTCGGGTTTGTCGAGATGACGAACGCGGAAGACGGAGAAAAAGCTATCGCCGCCTTGAACGGCACGCAACTCGGTGGACGCACTCTGAATGTGAACGAAGCGCGTCCCAAGACGGAGCGCAGCGGCGGTGGCGGTGGTGGTGGTGGCCGCGATCGCGGTGGACGCGGCGGCGGTGGCGGCGGCAGGAACCGCTGGTAGTCGTTCTATCTCTTGATTTGCATTTCACTTTGAGCCTACGGACGCAAGTCCGGTCAAGCGATACCGGCCTGTGCTCCCAGGCTTCCTGGCTTACAATCTCAGGCTGCTCGGAGTCGCGAGCAGCCTTTCTGTTCCCTCCGATTGATCCCTCTTACTTCCACATGTAGACTTGAAGGACCGGTTTGCGCCCGTAGCTCAGATGGATAGAGCGATTGCCTCCGGAGCAATAGGTCGGGAGTTCGAATCTCTCCGGGCGCACCAGAAATTTCAGCGGTTTACACCGATTCTAAAAACGCTCAAAACCCTGGTGTAGCGGAAATTGTAGCGGGTAGCTGTCGATTCTCGCTCTTTTCGCCTGAACGAATGGCTTCTTGCGTGTCACGTTCATTGGGTTGCACATTCAGCTTCGAAAGCGCCAAGAGAACGGCATCTTCCGATGGGTGAACGTATCGTTTAGAAATACTAATGTCACTCGAGTCGTCGTTGGATTCAGCCGCCGAAATCATTATCGACAAGCTAACATCTTGGAGGTCAGCATCCGCCCGCAGACGCATTGCGGCTGCTCAGAAGGCACGTTGGGCGAAGTGGAGGGCGAAGAAGTCTTAGGGTGCTCTATGGCTCCCACCAACTAAAGAAGGAGTGAACTACACATACGCCAACACCGCGAACCAACTGCCGCTCATCACCGCCGTCAGGGGCGCGACCTAGCAAGTTCCATACGATCCATGCGCCAACGGAGTCGGATGCGATAAAGGCCCGATTTGCGCCCTCATATCCGTCGGGTCCACTCAGACCATCATAGGTGCGGTCGTAGAACGCATGGCAGTCCTCAAACGCAGCGCGAGCATCTGGCCTCCAGGCTGTTAGCTTGTCGATAATGATTTCGGCGGCTGAATCCAACGACGACTCGCTGATATCCGATTGGTGCAGGCGGCGGACAGCGATGAAAACACCTGCGACTGTGACGAAGAAGTCCCACTGCTCAGGAGCAATGTTCTTGACGCGAGGTAACTGCTTAGAAAAGGAAGTCCATGACGTTATCGCTGCGATGTTCGCCGCACCCACAAGTTGGCTGGCGCGATCCTTAATCAGGACATCCGTGTTTGCAACAACGTTCAGCCCCACAGCGTCTTGAATGGGCATTACAATCTCCTTTTCCGCTAAAGCGTTTGTACCCAAGGTCTCATAGACGGCAGGCAGCATTGAGTTTCGGAATGCCTTCATGGAGTCCAGACACGTCGAAAGTGACGATCCGTTTTCCTTCACGAAATCTCGAATACTCGAACATGAACCTGTTAGATATCCCTAGTTGATTCATCAAGTGTTTCGGATTTGGCGCGAACAAAGCTGCGTTATTTGAAGATTCCCGCCAAGTTTGAGTCAGCGGCGAATTGTTATCGAACTTAACACGAACTGACCCTTGATCGACAACATCGTCGGAGGAGACAACAGCCATCAAGTCTCGCGAAGAGGAACACCAGAATGCCAGGTTAACGTGACCTTCTTCATCGCCGAGGACGATGAGAGTGAATTTCTTCCTGCCGTCCATGGCGTCGGTGCTTACGTTAAGTTCCCTGCCCGTCACTTGCGCCGTCACCGTTTCGTTCTTGGCTTGAACAGCCTCTAGCGTAGGCCTATTCGGATGCTTCCATGACACGAAGGTGAGACTAGCCAAGACAATCGCTAAAGGCAAGATCGCGAGTGTGGTCTTCACTTCCCGTTTCATCGACTTTACGTTCCTAAGCTGAAGTTTAGGCGTCGGGCAATTGCGATGTGGTGACGGCTGTCACTGTTTCGCGTGCGACGATTTGGCAGAATAGGCCCAATGCAATCGGTTATTGATTCAAACGAGCATTGTGGAAAGCGCACGCTGAGTCCGCACGAGAGTTGGTTTGTAGCTCCGATGAATTTTGCAGCTTTGTGTTCGAGAAGTGTGCGTGCCGTAATTATTCATTTCCAGAAGGACATGTTTTCCAGACTCGGCCGCCGCCGAAACACTTTCATCTTTCCAAGCGGTGGTGGATGGGGTCCTCTGACTCCTCGGCAAGTCGTCACACTGGAAGTTCTGAATAATGCACCTAATTTTCAGCACTCTGTCAGTTGAGAAGGTATGAGGTTCAAAGCATTCGCGGCTCGGCGGGATGCCGACCCTGAGAGATCAACTGTCTATCGCGATGCGAAGCCCGCACAAATCTCAGGCGCACCGAAAGCTTACACTCCTGCCAAAACGCGGCCTTTTTCGTGAGACAATCGCGCCTGTATGACCGAACACACAGCACCGTTCACGCTCACCTTCATGAAAGACCCCGATGGGCACATAATGCGGGGACACTGCGAATGCGGACAAACATTCTATCCACCGCTCGTTTCTGCCGAATACGACTTGGCCTTCATTAAAGACCGGTTTGAAGAACATCGGCGCACCCAATCCCCGCCGGAGGAAGAGAAGAAGGCTGTGAGAAAGAAGCCTGTCGCCGCCGCGCACTAGAACGATGCAATGCCCCACAGGACAATCCCCGAGCGAACGGTGTCTCATCAATTTGAAAAAATAATCTCCACGCCCTTGCATTTTCCCCCCTCTTCCGAACCGTAGCCAAAACTTCCGCTCGTGGCGGAATGGCGCGACCCGTCGTGGGAGACGGAAGGGGTTTTGTGGCTGATGCCGAGAAGCAAGCGATCAGAAACGCAGTTTTGGTGTTGAGCGCAATAGGATTAAATTCCAACCAACGTCCAGATGCCTCGCGACCATTCATTGACCCACTATGCCTGATTCGCAGGTGGTGGGACGGGGTTCCAATGATACAGTTCGTCTGGTAAAACCGGGTCATCCAACCCGACATACATTTGGCGTACTGCGATCAATGCTTTCTTGTGGGTCAGACCGGGATCGGAGGCCGAGCGGAAGGCGTCGTGAATCGCTCGAAGAATTGGCGCATCAAGCCAAAGAACCAGTCCCCAGTACTTCTTTTGAAGTTCATATAGCTGAAGATTTGGATTAGTCGTTTTGTCGTAATTCGCTCGCATCCAAAGCGAGAACAATTCTGCTAACTCACCGGCCTGCTGCTTCCTTCTTTCTTCCCAAGCTATCTGTTGCTTAAAAAGCTCAAGAGCCTTTTTGTACTCGGCACCAATACTTTCCTTGAGACGGGTGGAAATCCATTCCTTCAAAAGAAAACCCAGTGCTCCTGTCAGAACAGTCGTAAGACCTGATGTGAGCAGTACTTCAAACCAGTTCATACTCTCTCTCCAATGCAATCATAGCTGCTGCAATCAAGAGTTTATGCTCATTGACACCCCAGTCGATTTGCTTTGCCTGCGCTACTCACTACGACTCTCCTAGAATCAATATCTTGCGAAAATTTCTGATTTTTAATCGGTCGCCACTCGAATGGGACTCCTACTCGGAACAGGCCACCCCGCCAGGGCTTAGCCAAAACTTCGCCGCAAGGCGGAATTGCTCACAACCGATTGGGCAATTGCCGGGATGAGCATTCCAAACTGTCGCCCAAAATCGACAGAGGCAGGAGAGGCGTGTGCATTTTCTACCAATGAATAGCCAAAAGGTTCCTGCCTCGTCCGGTGGCCATCATTCGCTTTCAGTCAGTTACGGACGATGGCATGTTGTGTGCTTTGGAAACGGTGCGCTCTGAACCGGAGGGTAGATATGGCTCAGGTAAAAACGGAGTCGCACAGGTCGAAGGTCGTTCCTAGTTCTAACACGGTTTGCGACTGGGACAGGGTCACCGAGATTGCCGAGAACATAGCCGTAGAGACGAATGAGAGCAAGCTGACAATGCTAGCTCAGCGTTTACTTGAGGCGCTCGGCAAAACTTAAATAGCCGCAATATCGGGGTCGTGTGAAATCGGGTCGTAAAATGGATCGGCACGATTCCCGCCGTTTGAGTCTGTACTTCTTGCGACCGACAGTTCAAGGCTTTCCTTGTCTCGCTAGCGAGGGTCGGCGACGCCCAGGACGGCCTCAGAGTTCAGTTCGTCGAGCACAGGTGTAGGCGGGAGGATGCCACCCAAGAACCTGTTCCGAATCGTGCGAAAGGCACGGAGACGAGTAGGCCGCATTCACCGACTGTAGCGGATACTGTAGCGGGTACCGGTTTAGATGGGGTTGGATGGAGTTGGTATTTCGGATGTCCGATACAATGTTTCCAACGTCATACAACTCGTTCCCTGCCCTTGCAAAAGCGCCAAGAATAAC
>CAWCKR010000005.1:0-491104 GCA_963796205.1 Terriglobia bacterium | reverse complement strand
TACGATGACGTCATCCCGAACGCCCGCGTCCTGCAGCCGGCGGAGGGACCGTTTCCAACCAATGCTCCATAGACGCCATTGACGTTCCATCTTGCGCGTTTGGCTTCTATGAGTTGCAAATCGTTGCGCGGTACGAGAACATAACTGTTTGCACACATCCCAGAAAACTCATAAGGAAGCAGCCTAACTAAAATGGCCAAGCGGCAAAGTGTGAAATCTGACAGCAAACCCCAGACTGACAACGAACTGCAAAAACCCAAAGGCAAGCTCGGCGTGATGATCCCCGGCATGGGGGCGGTGGCTACGACCTTCGTGGCCGGCGTGGAAGCCGTGCGCAAGGGGCTGGCGAAGCCGATCGGATCGCTCACCCAGATGGGCACCGTCCGCCTGGGCCGCCGCACCGATGCCCGCTCGCCCATGATCAAAGAATTCGTGCCGCTTGCCGGGCTGAATGACCTCGTCTTTACCGGATGGGACATCTTCGAAGATGACATGTACACCGCTGCCCGCAAGGCCGGAGTGCTCGAAAAGGAACTGCTCGATCAAGTGAAGCCGTTTTTGAGCACCATCAAGCCCCAGAAGGCCGTCTTCGATCACAATTATGTGAAGAAGATCGACGGACCCAACGTCAAGAAGGGCAAGAACAAGATGGACCTGGCGGAACAGGTCCGCGACGACATTCGCAAATTCAAGACGACCTCAGGCGCCAGCCGGCTGATCACCATCTGGTGCGGATCCACCGAGTCATTCATCACGCCGACCGCCGCGCACCAGACGGTGAAGTCCTTCGAGAAGGCGCTGACGCAAAACGACGAAAACATTGCGCCGTCGATGATTTATGCCTACGCCTCGTTGATGGAGGGCGTGCCGTTCGCCAATGGAGCGCCGAACCTGACCGTCGACATTCCGGCGATGCTTGAGCTGTCGCGGCAGAATGAGGCGCCGGTTTGTGGAAAGGATTTCAAGACCGGACAGACGTTGATCAAGACCATCCTCGCACCCGGCTTCAAGGCCCGCATGCTGGGATTGAACGGATGGTTCTCGACCAACATCCTGGGCAATCGTGACGGGGAAGTGCTTGACGATCCGGGCTCGTTCAAGACCAAGGAAGAGTCGAAACTGTCGGTGCTCGAACACATTCTGCAACCCGAGCTTTATCCCGAACTTTACGGCAATTTCACGCACAAGGTCCGCATCAACTATTACCCGCCGCGCGGTGATAACAAAGAAGGTTGGGATAACATCGACATCTTCGGATGGCTGGGTTATCCGATGCAGATCAAGGTCGACTTCCTGTGCCGCGATTCGATACTTGCGGCACCGATTGTGCTGGATCTGGTGCTGTTCCTCGATCTGGCACAGCGCACTTCCGAGCTGCGAGGTATTGGCATTCAAGAGTGGTTGAGCTTCTACTTCAAGTCGCCGATGGTGGCGCCGGGACTGTATCCGGAGCACGATCTGTTCATTCAATCGATGAAGTTGAAGAACACGCTGCGGCATTTGAAGGGCGAGGAATTGATCACGCACTTGGGGTTGGAGTACTACGACTGAAGGTGTGATTCAATTGATTCTGTAGAGACGCAACTCCACTGCTCTGCGTCAGGACCCACGGCTAATCACACCGATGTCATCCTGAGTCCGGCAGGGCGAAGGATCTGGCGTGCGCCATCCGTATCTTCCTCCACGCCAGATCCCTCGCTTCCGCTTGATTGCATAACGAGGTTGGCTCGTCGCAGCGAGTAGATTGGTTGCGATGAACAGACCAAGGCTCGAGAGAAGGAGCCAACGTCATGCTGATTATAGGATGACGTCAGTGTATTAGGTATGAGTCCATGCAACCCTCAGACTCAGCGAAGCTGCGTCTTTACGACGGAGATCCGGTTTCACTTCTCCCCGAAATCCAGCCACACCCTCATCTTGCCTACGTCCACGCGCATATCGCAGGTTTTAGGAGCGATGTGTCCGAAGTAGACGGAGACTTCCGCTTCGGGCTGCGGGAGTTTCCCGCTTTGCATGGGAGCGCGGACCAGGTCCTGTTTATCGTCATAGGCGCTGCTGGCGCCAACATTTTTGCTGACGATGAGAGTCCAGGATTCTTTTGCGGGGATGAAATACAGGCGATAGGCGCCGGTGGGAATGTCGACGTTGTTCAAGGTGAGAGGAGTTTCGGTGAAGAGATCCATCGGAGAGTTCCCCGGTACCCAGATCTTGCCGTTGGGAGCTTCGTCCTTTCCCACCTTGGCGGGGTTGTAGCGAACGCTCATTTGCTTCTCGTCGGCAAAAGTGCAAACCGCAGTGCTTGCGTTCGCCGTCGCGTCAGTCTGTTGCGCAAGGACCAGATTCGGAAGGACTAGGCTGGAAAATAAAAGTGTGCACACGATCGGCCACCGCATGGTTATTCTCCCAATGCAAAGTGTGTACAGCGTGATAACTGTAAAAGAGCGTCGCTACTAAAACGCTGATGCCAGACGAAGGTCATTTTCGCCTTTCTCAGCTTAGCTTGTTGAGCTTCTTGTAATCATCGAACTTTTCCAGAAAGCGATCAATATCTTTCTTTCGCAGGTAGTAGGGAGTCGAGAGGCGGAGCTTCGAGGGTTCCCCGCCGCGAATGCGGATCTTGTGCGTCTTCCACATCCAGTTTTCCAGGTCCGTGCGCTTAATGGGCGGCACATTGACCGTGATGATGGCACAGCGCATTTTGGGGTCGGGTGAAGTCCAGGACTCGGCGCCGCGCCTGGTCATCTCCGCCAGCATGTAATTGCCGAGCTCGCGGTGGCGTTGCTCGATCCGCGGCATGCCGATCTGGTTAGCCAGGGCAATGGCCGCGCGCAAGCCGGCGAGGCAGGGAACGTTCGACGAGCCAATGCGCTGGAAGCGCTCGGCGCGAAGCTGAGGCTCGTCCCAGCCTTCGGTAGCGATGGTGTTCCATAGACGATCGATGACTTCGTTCCTCACGTAGAGGAAACCCGAGCCTTTAGGAGCCTGTAACCACTTATGCGGACTCGCCGAATAGAGATCGCAATGCAGGGCGGAAAGATCGAGTTGCATCATGCCGGGAACGTGGGCGCCGTCGACGGCGGAGAGAATGCCCTTAGACCGGGCCAGATCGCAAAGGTCTTTCGCGGGCAGCACGACTCCGGTGACGGTGGAGATGTGGCTGAAGAAAATCACGCGGGTGCGCGGAGTGATGGCCTGATCGAAGAGATTCAGCACCTGACCCGGATTCTCCACGGGTTTCGGCAGAATGACTTTCTTGACGACGATTCCATAGCGCTTGGCTTTGAGTTGCCAGGGTTGCTCGCCGCCGGGATGCTCCTGGTCGGTCATCAAGACTTCGTCGCCGGCCTTCATATCGATGCCGTTGGCGATGTAGCTATTGCCTTCAGTGGCATTACGCACCAGGGCGATCTCGTCGCGGTTACAGCCCACGAAGGACGCGAGGGGATCACGAAATTCGTTCCATGCCGCATATCCCCAGATGGGGTAGTCTTCGGGATCCTGCTGGTCCATTTTCTCGGTTTGGTTGTAGGAATCGAAGATCGCGCGCAAAACCGGCGCGGGGCTTGATCCCACGGTACCGTTGTTGAGGTAAACCTCGTCTTCGGGGATGAGGAACTGTTTTCGCAGTTCGTCCCAATAGGCGTCATGGTTCTGGTCAAACAGTTTGGCGTCGGGAAGGGAGGCAGGGGCTTTTTCTATCTGCGCGAAGAGCGGGTTGCGAAACGCAATACCCGCCGCCAGCGCTGTAGAACTGGCGAGGAAACCGCGGCGATCGAGCAAGGAACACCTCCGGGTTGGCAGAAACAGCTCATGGTACACCCGCGATGTGGTTCAGGCGAAACAGCTTAGGGGTCGGAGAACTCAAATGGGAACGGGTATCGCTGCGAAGCTCGAGTCCGACGCGCGAAAACTTAATTAAAGATATACGCGCAGGGGTAACCCGGCAGGGCAATTTGGCGTCCAACTGAGGAGAAATCGCGGGGAAGGTGTCTTCAGCGGAGCTATAATCCGATTAGGCCCGCCAGTAGGACGGGAAAGGGAGCGTCATGAAGTTCCGAATCACAGCGGTAGCGGTCGCGCTGATCCTGTTCGCAGCGCCTTTCAGTTTTTCGGCTGACAATAAGTCGAAAAGCCAACCCGCTGACAGTGCCCAGTCGCAGCCCCAAAGCGTTCAGCCCGCCGATCCCGATAAAGTGAAACACGATGGGGGGAAAGACGACGTAGAAGCAGTCGGGAACCGCAATGTGGGCTGCAATCGCGGAATTGGGAACTGGTACAGCGTCGAGAAGCAGATTGCGATGGGCAAGGCTTATTCGCAGCAGGTGGAATCGAGCGCCAAGCTGGTGCAGGATCCTGTTGTCACGGAATATGTCAACCGGTTGGGTCAGAACCTGGTGCGTAATTCCGACGCGCAAGTACCTTTCACGATCAAGGTGATCGATTCGGATGAGATCAATGCGTTCGCCCTTCCCGGTGGATTCTTCTACGTAAACTCGGGGTTGATTCTGGCAGCAGACGAGGAAGCAGAACTCGCCGGCGTGATGTCGCATGAGATCGCACACGTGGCGGCTTGCCACGCGGCTCGCGAAAATACCCGCGGCAACATCATGAACATGGCTTCGATCCCGCTGATCTTCGTGGGCGGCGGCATCGGTTATGCGGGATACGAGGCGGCTGGCCTGGCTCTGCCGATGACCTTCCTCAAGTTCTCGCGCAACTTCGAATCAGAAGCCGACTACCTCGGGCTGCAATACATGTATAAGTCGGGATACGATCCGCAGGCCTTCATCAGCTTCTTTGAGAAGGTGCAGGCGCAGGAGAAGAAGAAGCCGGGGACGCTATCCAAGGCTTTCTCGACGCACCCGCAAACTCCGGACCGTATTGAGAAGTCGCAGGAAGAGATTTCGCAGATCCTGCCGGCGCGTCCGCAGTACATCGTAACCACCTCGGAGTTCGATGATGTGAAGTCGCGGCTGGCGGCGATTGAGAACCGCCACAAGGTGCTGGAGCAGAAAGATAACAACAAGCCCAGCCTGCGGCGTACCTCGACGACCGACAAGACCAGCCAGGACGGACAATCCACCTCGGGCGATGATCATCCGACGCTGAAGCGGCGTCCGGACGACAACAATAACTAGGAATTGGAGTTCGATTCAAATGCCGGCGGCCACGGGGCTGCCGGTTTTATTTTGACGGAAACAAAGGCCGAGGGGTATTTTCTTCAAGGCACAAACTCATCCGATCAGGAGACAACTCAATGCCGAAGTTTTTGATCGAACGGGAGATTCCGAATGCGGGGTCGTTAAGTCCAGATCAATTGCAGGGGATTTCCCAGAAATCCTGCTCGGTTCTGCGAGCGTTGGGACCGAAGATTCAATGGCTGCACAGCTATGTAACGGGCGACAAGATATATTGCGTGTACATCGCCGATAGCGAGGCATCGATCCGGGAACACGCCAAGCAGGGAGGCTTTCCGGCAAACCGTATCTCAGAGATCAAGGCCGTGATCGATCCGACCACCTCCGAGTAGGGCGTTTCGAAAAAAAAGAAAAGCCACGAGTCGTACTCGTGGCCTTCGAAGTTGTGGTCTACTTTTTTACGCCGCTTCTTTGGTAGCCAGAGAGGCGACGCGCCCTCCAGCCTGGGTGGTGGAATCGACCACCTTCATCTCCTGCCAGTCGTAGGGAAACTCTTTGCCGCAGTCGAGGCAGACAACGTAAGTGCCGGTAAGGGAAGCTGCCTTGGTGCGGCGGGCCCCTTTGCGAACCGTAATAGGAAAGCTGTAATTGCTGTGCCAGCAACCAAAGAACGTATTCAACAGCTTCGCGATCATAATCCCTCCCAACAGCCAGGCCGAAACTCCCGCCTGCTTCCCAGGAACTTCCAGAACTCAATTACTTAGATTCGGTTCCCGCTTGAAAGGTTCGACAATCACCTACGCGGCCGCAAGCGCTGGTGGATTGGCGTCTGCAGCAACTCATTGAGGACACTAGTGTTACTCCATCAGAACATCGATGAGTAGAGGCGAAAAGCTCCTCGCTGAACCAGAGAGATCAATGGGAGATCAGGATGCAGCGAGAGCTAGACGGTCTCAGGCCCTGCCTTCTTGCGACCTTGACACTTCGACATGATGGCGGAGCGCAAGCGGGTGCGGAGATCGTCGGGCAGTTCGTAGAGTTGCGAGTCGCGGTAGATCTCAATGGTCTTCTTGGTGGTATCGCAGACGACGTAGCAGTTGTGGCACCACGCCAAGTGATCTTCAAGTTCGGCCTTGGTGCGGGCGTCGATGGCGCCGTCCAGATAATTGGTTAGCTCTTGCAAGAATTCAGAGCATTTCACTGTTTCGCATCTCCGCTCTCACGTTTCTGGAAGTAACGGCTGAGCCGCTCTCGAAGCTGCAGCCGAGCCCGCAGCAGCCTCGATTTGACCGCGGGAATGCTCAAGTCGAGAGCATCCGCCGTTTCTTCGGTCGAGAGACCTTCCACATCCCTCAGGACAAATACTGTCCGAAAACTCGGGGGAAGGCCTTGAATCGTGCGAGTCAAGATGTCCCGCAACTCGGCTTGGCTATACTGCTGCTCCGGGTTGGGACTCCAATCCGCCACTTCGCGCGGAAGGGAATCGTCCTCGGTCTTGACATCTTCATCCAGTGAAACCGTGCGCTCGGGGCGACGGCGCCGTAACTTCATCAGCGCTTCGTTCACCGCGATGCGCACCAGCCAGGTATAGAACTTTGACTGGCCCTGGAACTGATGCAGATTGCCGTAAGCTTTCAGGAACGCGTCTTGCACTACATCTTCAGCGTCTTCACGGTTCTGCGTGATGTGCTGCGCGATGCGGAATACGTTCCGATCGTAACGCCGGACCAACTCTTCGAAGGCTCCGACGTCGCCGCCTTTGGCTGCCTGAACCAGCGCCAGTTCATCACTGACGGGCTCACCTACTTTTGGTTGGATGGCACTCATTGTTCTTCCGATGCAACAATTTTCCCTGTCGCGGCGCAGACGGAACCAGTATTCTACTTGGTAACCGCCCTTTGGCGTAACTGTTTTGACGTTTCCTCCCGCTTCCGGTTTGCTATAAATACGGCGGTGTCGGAGCCGGGTGCCCATCCTGATACCTTTAGTCCTACGACCAACGGCCAGCGACGCGTGGATTTAAGTACCATATAATCAAAGTTTAGGACCAAGATCGCAGTGGGACGCTTTCGCGCCCACGCTTCATAGGGACGGGTGGCAATGGCTGACAAGAACCGGCTCAAGCAGATGGTCGAATCGGCGGTTTCTGAGGTGCTAGGAAAGCATCTTCCCGGGATTCGCGAAGATCTGGTGGGACGGGTTCTGCAGGAAATCGGGCCGCAGTTGACGGCGGCCGCCGAGGCTCCCGGTGCTGCGAATAACGCTCCGGCCGATCTGCTCAAGGCGATCTCTGCCATCCATGCGGGCAGCAATCAAAAAGAAATTCTGCGCGGACTTCTGGACGGCACAACGCAATATTGCGGTCGGGCTGCCCTGTTCGTGGTCAAAGGTGGAGCGGCGACCGGCTGGGAAGGACGCGGTTTTGCAAATAACGATGCGGTTAAGAATTTTGCTCTCGACGTGGTCAAGGGAGTGGCGGCTCGTACCTTGCAATCGCGTCTGACCTATACCGGGACCACCGACGACATGGACCAGGAGTTCATCGGACGGGTGGGTGCGCCATCCCACGATCGCAACATCGTTCTTCCGCTGCTGTTGAAAGATAAAGTTGCCGCGTTGATTTATGCTGACTCGGGCAACTCCGATAACTCCACCGACGATGCAGCTCTCGAAGTGCTCGTCACTTCGACCAGCGCATGGCTCGAGGTCATTTCCCTGCGCAAGCAGGCGCACAAAGAAGGCAGCACCGAAGCGGCCGTCGAGCGGACGGAAACAGCTGCTCCACCCGTGCAGGCAGTTTCATCTTTCTCCGATCCCTTTGCCGGACATGCTCCCATGCACGCCGCCAAGGCGCCCGTGGTGGAGCAGCCGCCACCGGAAGCAGAACCGGAGCCAGTCGCCGTCGCGGCTGCGGCAGCCGCACCAGCCGTGGCGAAAGACAGCTTCGCGCATCTCTCGCCGGAAGATGCCGACACCCATCGCAAAGCCCAGCGCTTCGCGCGGCTGCTGGTGGATGAGATCAAGCTCTACAACCAGGTAAAGGTCTCTGAAGGCCGCAAGAACAAAGATTTGTACGATCGTTTGAAGGAAGACATCGAGAAGAGCCGCTCCACCTACAGCAAGCGATATGGCAACACGGCGGCGGCCAGCGCCGACTATTTCAGCAGCGAACTCGTCCGCAGCCTTGCGGAAGACGACTTTTCCATCATGGGCGCCAATTTTCGGCGATAATTAGAGCAGAGTGGTACTACTTCGTCGGCAACTGATCTCCGTTTTGATTCTGACGCTGCTATGGAGCGATTGCGCACTGCTGGCGCAAACCTCAGCGGCTCCCGCCTCCGCGAGTGGTAGCCGAGCGGTTCCCAAAAAATCGGCCGCTAAGAAAAAAACCAGCACCACGCGAAAGAAGAAAAGATCATCCCCGCGGTTGCAGCGCATGCGGCAGGCTTTCGTGGCCTCCGCCAGCTTAAAGCCGATGGCACGGCAACTCCTGCAGGACCGCACCCCGGCGGGATACAGCGGCGTTGAGTCTTACGCCAACCGCCACGCCAAAGAAGATGCGGGTTCCCTCGCGTGGCTGGTGCTGGGATACGCGCACACGCTCGATCGCGACTTTGCCAAGGCCATCGATCCCCTGAATCGCGCCAAGCTGCACGCCGGCGACATCGGCGACTATGTGAATTACTACCTGGGCAACGCCTATTTCCAGACGGGGCGAACGGCGGAGGCGATCGCAACTCTTGGAGAGTTCGACAAGACATATCCCGAGTCGCTGCTGATTCGCGATGCCCATGTGCTCTACGCGAACGCACTGTTGACCGATGGACGTTCGCAAGAGGCTATCGATGTTCTGGCAAAAGAGAGGCAGCCCACCCGCGTCGATCTCGAACTCGCGATGGGGCGCGCTTATGAGGCTGCGGGCCAAAACGGAAAAGCCGTCACCATCTTTCGCAATCTATATTTCAATTTTCCCCTGAGCGGCGAATCGACTACGGCCGACACTGAACTCAGAAAGCTGGGCGCTGCCGGCACGCTGACTCCTCCGACGCTTGCGGACCGGCGGACGCGCGCCGATCTGCTGGCCAAAGGCAAGCGCTATGTGGACGCGGCGAATGAGTACCGAGATCTGCTCGATGAAGTGAGTCCAGCCGACAAGCCGTCGATCCAGTTGGCGATTGCGACGAACCTGCGGCGAGCCGGGCAGGGGAGAGAAGCGAAGAAAATGCTGGAGTCGATCTCGAACCCGACGCCCGAGATCAACGCCGAGCGCCTGTTTAATCTGGGAGAGATCGCGCGTTCCGCAGACGACGACAACAGCTTCTTGCAGTATCTCGATCAGCTTCGGCAAGCTTCTCCGACGTCGCCGTGGCTGGAGCAAGCGCTGCTCTCAGCCGGAAATATTTATCTGCTGCGGCACGACTACGACAAGGCCATCGATTCTTTCCGCGAACTGCAGGCGCGCTTTCCCAACGGGGCGAAGGCTTCCTACGCCCATTGGAAAGCGACCTGGCTGAGCCTGCGGCAGGGAAGGAACGAAGAGGCGAAGGCGGGATTTGAGAAGCAGATCGCGCTTTATCCTGAGTCAGGAGAGATTCCCGCGGCGCTATATTGGCGAGGACGGCTGGCCGAAGAAGACAACGATCTTCCGACGGCGCAGGCCTATTACACGAAGATCTCGGCGCGCTTCCGTAATTACTATTATGGCGAGCTGGCGCGCCAGCGATTGAGCAAGATCAAAAGTGACGCGGAGCCTCCCCACCTGGCGCTGCTCGACCGAATTCCGCCGCTCACCACAAGCGGGAAAATCGTGCAAGACGTAGTGCCCAGCGATGACTTACGCGTGCAAAAAGCGGAACTGCTGGAGAATGGCGCGCTCCTCGACTTTGCGGTGAAAGAGTTGCAAGCCGCCGCAGCCGAAGACAAAGGTAACTGGCTCGCTCCGGAAATCGCGCGCATGTACCAGGACGTTGGACGTTATGACGTGGCTGTCGAGACTCTCAAGCGGGCGGTGCCCAACTATTTTGCCATCGATCTCGCGAGCTTGCCGAGGCCTTACTGGGAAGGGCTCTTCCCCAAGCCCTACTGGAACGATCTGAAACGCTTTTCTTCTGACAATGCACTCGATCCTTATTTAGTCGCATCGCTCATCCGGCAAGAGTCGGAATTCAATCCCAACGCGGTGTCGCGCAAAGACGCAGTCGGGCTGATGCAGCTGCTGCCGAAAGTAGGGAAAGGGGTCGCCAAGCAGGAGAGACTGAAACATTTCTCCGCGCAGCAACTCTTCACCCCATCGGTAAACATGCAGCTCGGCACCAAGTATTTCCGCTCGATGGTGGATAAGTTCGGCGCCTTTGAGTACGCTTTGGCCGCCTACAACGCAGGTTCAGACCGTGTGCAGGATTGGATGGGGCAAGGCAAATATCGCGACGTGCCGGAGTTCGTCGAATCGATTCCGTTCACCGAAACCCGCGAGTACGTCCAGGCTATCGTGCGCAACGCCAACGTCTATAAGCAGCTCTATGGAACACCGTAGTGCGTAACTTGTCCCTAAGTGGCTCTAAGCTCTTGACGCATTCCTGAAAAAGAGTATCGTGGCGACTGCAGATTACTTAGTCGGGGAGTAGTGCGTCATGAAGAATGCATACCACGCGAGCGTCGCGGGGGCTCTCATTCTGCTCTACGCCACCACTTCAGCATTCAAGGCTGAAACTCCTCCCCCTCCGGAACCAGAGAAAGCTCCTACGCCCCAATGGACGATCTCTCTTGAGCGCGGAACACTGCGCGAGAACGATCACCTTCCCATCCGTGTAGTGCTCTCCAATCCCTCGGACAAGGCATTGAGCAACGTCAACCTCAGGTGGAACGATTTACCCGGCGAGGTTGTCATGTATGCCGCCTCCTGTGGCGAGGTTACTGCCGACCCCACGAAGTATCAGAAGGCAAGCCAGGTTGCCATCGGAAGCCTGCCTGCGCAATCCGATACCGGATCGATCGATGCCGTCGATCTTTGCCTGACCAGCGCGGCGGTCATGAATGGCGACTATAACCTGCTGTTTACGTTGCGCTATGACTGGCCCGCGAAACAAGGTCTTGCCCACGGAGTGCTCAGCAGCGAGAAAGTCATCAAGACCGCCTTCCTGGGCACCGATTCGCTGGCGGGAGTCCCGTTAGCCTTGGTGGGATTCATCGTACCCGGCCTGCTGTTCTGGCTGGCACTAGATTGGTGGAAGACGCCGTGGCGAATCGAAGGGCCTACTTTGGGGGACAAGACGGTCTACAGCATTTTGGTGTCGTTGCTGCTGATCGCCGTGGCTTCGTGGTGGCCATGCTGGGAGTTTTCGTGGTGGCCCTGCCTGAAAAAAGACCTCGATATTACTCAGGGCCTGAGCATGAGGAAGCTGGAGTACCTGGTTCTGCTGGGCGCGGTGGCAGGAATGGTCATCGGAGGGACGGATCGCTGGATTCGGCATATCAGGACTCGCGATGCCTTACAACCGACGGACGACGACCTGACCTTGCTCATCAAATTGCTTCGGCTGAACATGGGCAAGAATCAACCCAAGACGCGAGTCACTCTAAACAGCGGCCAAATCTTTGAGGGCTCGATCGGAGCCCGGGGGCCAACGCACACATTCCTGGTGGGCTGGTATGGCTTTCATCGCGACAATAGCCGCCAAGCCCAAAGCAAGGAGATTGCGGGGGCGATTACGAATCACGACTTTCTACGGGCTGCCGAACTGGCAAAGAAATACGCTTTCGAGCCAGACACGCAAGATTTCCTCTATCAGTCGGCTGCGGACGGAGGAACTGCGCAGACAACCGTAACGCGTATGCAATGGGAGAACAAAGATGTGAGAGGCACGCCCACCGTCACGGTGAACTCACATACGGAGCCACTGACGATGCTTTAAGAGATCCGTGGCCGTAGCCCGGAAGATCAGCCCTTTTAAGGCCGGTTTTGTGCACGTATGCACGTTTAATGATACTAGTATCGGACCAATAATTCCACGCGTCAACCTTTTCTATGGCATACGAATTCCGCCGAATTGACATTAAGGTCTTTGACTTCCATTTGGCCCTCGATCCGCTGGTCGCGCCGGCATCGCTGCAGGCGCCCGTGGAATTCCTGTCGGCTCCGGCGAAATACAATCAGCAGTTCGATGCCAAACCAATTACGGCGGGAGCGTTCCGCGTCCGCCCCTTGCGCAAGAAAACGCGCACTTACCACCACTTCTGGAAATACTATGCTGGCGCCTTTGGGCAGTTTGACCCATGGGCCATGCTGGTGCCGTTTGTGTGCGAGCCGACCACCCTCAGGTTGGAGATCTCGAACCTCAGGAAAGGCGTTCGCGCTTTTGCCAGGCCCGCCATCTATCTCTTTCCGTTCGGCTGGGCTACCACCATCGAAATGTCGTTGCAGGGGAGCAAGATCACTGCTGCCGAGCTGCGCGACTTTATGCAGACTCTGCGCTCCGCGGCCGATAAACCTTTCTCCATCGACAAGAAGGGTATTGGCCTATCCGGGGTTTTCAAGCGCTATGGTGAAGAGATCAAGAAAGCCGTTTTCAAGAAAGGGCTGGGTGCGACCGATCTGCGCCGCGTGGACCGTCAGTTTGTGATTTCACTTTCACAATTCGACGGCGACATTTCCTACTACCGGCCGCGCTACGATGGCGATCCCCCGATGCAAGCGGCGGTGAAAGCTGCATTTCATGAAATTCTGCTGGGCGAGACGGTGCCTCCGGCGAAAATTGTCGCGCCCGAAACCAACCCTCAGGCGAAGAGCGGTTTTCTCTACACACGCATGGCGCAAGCCGGATTTGCCATTACCTATTTCGACGTTGGCACACTGTTCTTCGTGCAGAACAAGGCCAAGGACAAGAATTTCGCACAAGCCATGGATTGTCTCGGCACCAATGTCATGTCTTGCCTGATGATGCTGCTGGCCCTGCAGAACTTTTATGATTTTCCTGACACTAAGAAAGCGGCTGCCAAGAGCACCGTGGCGCAGGTCCGGGAGGCGGCGCGAGACCGCATCCTCGAACTTCCGCAGCGCTATAAGAACTCGGTGTTAACCACCTGGTGCAAGTTCTATACACCGGTGGAGAGGATTTTCCGCGCGAAAGCCGAGGAGGATGAGAACAAGGGAAAGCCCTAGGCGGAAGTCTCCTGCGGCGATTTGCTGAAGAGAATCTCGAACACCAATAACCCCGCGCCGATCACGATCGCGCTGTCGGCCACGTTAAATGCGGGCCACTGATATTGGCCGATGTAGAAGAGCAAAAAATCAACGACTTTCCCGCTCAGCAGGCGGTCCCATAGATTTCCCAGTGCGCCGCCTAGAATCAGCGACAGGCCTACCCCGGTGGTCGACATGGTGTGACTGTTGCGCCATAGCAGGGTTGAGACGATCACCAGCGCCACTACCGAGAACAGCACCAGCATCCCGATCTTCCACTGCGAAGGAGAGTCGGCGAACAGGCCAAACGCCGCGCCCCGGTTCTCTACATGGGTGATGCGAAAGAAATTGGGGATCACCTGAATGCTGCTGTGCAAGGCGAGATGCTTCGCGATCACCCACTTCGTCGCCCGGTCGAGCAGCAGGACGAAGAGCGCGATCAGAAAGTGAAACTTACGCATTCCGTGAAAATCAATCATTCCAGATGGCTGTTAGATTCGAATACCGGCGCCCAGGGTGCTTCAGGTTAACCAGCGTTGCCGCTTCTCGAGTTCCCGCAAAACCGCGCTACAACGCTCGCACACTGTCGGATAGTTCGAGTCTTCTCCGACGTGGGTAGAGTAGTTGTAGCAGCGTTCGCACTTCTGACCCGGAGCCCTGCCGACTTCAACACTGATACCGCTGCTTCCGTTTCCCGAAGCTCCCTTTTCGAGGATCACGGAAGAAACGATGAAGACATAGCGAAGCTGATCCGCATAGCGGGCGAGAACGGAGGATGACGGCTCTCCGGCGGTCACCTTGACCTGCGCTTCCAAACCGCCGCCGATCAGTTTCTTGTTGCGCGCTTCTTCAAGGGCTTTCAATACTTCGTCGCGAATGGCGCGCAGCGCGGTCCATTCTTCGATTTGCCTGGGATCGTCGGCGATCCCCTGGGTGCCCAGGATCTCCGCCGCCGAGGGAAACTCTGCCAAGTGAACACTGTCGAGGCGGCCAGCCACCTTCGGAAGGTAGGGCCAGAACTCTTCGCAGGTGAAGCTCATGATGGGTGCCAGCAATCGAGCGAGAGCCTCTCCGATCTGCCAGACGGCGGTCTGCGCCGCGCGGCGAGCGAGCGACTTCGGAGCCGAGGTGTAGAGCCGGTCTTTCAGCACATCGAAATAAAACGCGCTCAACTCGACCACGCAGAAGTGATTCACGCGATGGTAAATCTTGTGAAAAGCGAGCTCGTCATACCAGCGGATGACTTCGGCCACCATTGCAGCGGTTTGCCGGAGCATGTACTGGTCCAGTCCCTGCATTTGGTCGAAGGGCACGGCGTCGCGCACGGGATCGAAATCGTAGAGGTTCCCGAGAATATAGCGGAACGTATTTCGGATCTTCCGGTAGTTCTCGGCGACGCGCTGCATCAGGTGTTCGGAGCAGGCGACATCTTCGCGGAAATCCACCGAGGCTACCCACAAGCGAACAATCTCTCCACCCATGCGCTTGGCGATGTCCACGGGATCGACGGTGTTCCCGAGCGACTTCGACATGGCGCGGCCCTGTTCGTCGAGGGTCCAACCGTTCGTGGACACCATCGCGTAAGGAGCGCTGCCGCGCGCGCCCATGGCGCAGAGCAGGGAAGAATGGAACCATCCGCGGTACTGATCTCCGCCTTCGAGGTAAAGATCGGACGGCCAGGGATAACCTTCCTCCGCCTGCACCGCGAGATAGCTCGATCCGGATTCGAACCAGACATCGATGATGTCAGTTTCTTTCTTGAAAGTGGAACCGCCGCAACCGGGACATTTGGTTCCCGGCGGCAGAATGGTATCGGCCTCCGGCGTGTACCACGCGTCGGCGCCCAATCTGCCGAACAGTTCGACAACTTTTTTGCTGATGGCGGGATCGTTCAGCGGCTTGCCGCAGCCTTCGCACAGAAACACCGCGATGGGCACGCCCCAGACGCGTTGCCGCGAGATACACCAGTCAGGACGGGTGGCGATCATGTTCGAGATGCGCTCTTCGCCCCAGGCCGGATCCCACTTTACTTTCTTGATCTCATCGAGCGTGCGGCTGCGCAGCGTGCCGCCGCCTTCCATCGGCGTCTCCATCGAGATGAACCACTGCTCGGTGGCGCGGAAGATGATCGGATTATGGCAGCGCCAGCAGTGCGGGTAAGAATGCTCGACTTTTTCCTGGTGCATCAGCACGCCACGGCTCTTCAGTAGTTCGATGATGGGCGCGTTGGCCTCGAACACTTTCAGGCCGTCGTATTCAGGCAAGCCGTTACGCAGGCGTCCCGCCGCGTCCACGTTGCAGGTGAGCTCGATCTTATATTTCACGCCGGTATTAAAGTCGTCGGCGCCGTGAGCAGGAGCGGTGTGGACCACGCCCGTGCCTTGATCCATGGTGACGTAATCGGCGAGCACGCCGACAATCATGCGATCAAGGAAAGGATGAGCGAACTTCGCGTATTCGAGCTTCTGGCCGGGGAAGTTTGCGAGGGTTCGCGGAGCCGTGAGACCGACTTTCTCGGCGAATACCTTCGCCAGTTTTTCGGCGACGATGTAGACCTCTCCCTCAGACTCGAGCGCCACGTAGTCTTCATGGGGATGGAAGGCCACCGCCATGGAAGCTGGCAGCGTCCATGGGGTTGTGGTCCAGATCACGGTGAAGACTTTCTTTCCCGCAAGAGCCGGGTCGAGCTTTGACGGGTCGTCGGTTAACGCATATTTGACCCAGATCGTCGGACTGGTGTGGTTCTCGTACTCGACTTCGGCTTCGGCAAGGGCGGTACGGTCGTGGATGCACCAGTACACCGAGCGCAGCCCCTTGTAGACAAAGTTCTTCTCAAAAAACGCATAAAAAGTCTTCAGGACCACGGCCTCATAGGGAGGCTCCATGGTCGAGTAAGGCTTCTCCCAGCGTCCGAAAACGCCCATGCGTTTGAACTGCTCGCGCTGCAGGTCGAGGTACTTCTCCGCATACTTGCGGCACTCCCTGCGAACGTCGAGCGGCTTCATCTGCAGCTTCTTGCCACCGAGCTGCTGGTCGACCTTGATCTCGATGGGCAGACCGTGGCAGTCCCATCCCGGGACGTAGGGGGCGTCCTTTCCCATCATGGTCTTTGACTTGACGATAAAGTCCTTCAGGCTCTTGTTCAGGGCGTGCCCGAGGTGCAGGGGGCCATTGGCGTAGGGGGGGCCGTCGTGGAGCACGTAAACCGGCGCCCCGGCACGGGCCTGGCGAATCCGCTCATAAATTCGCATATCTTCCCAACGGGCCAATACCTTTGGTTCGTTCTGAGGCAGGTTGGCCTTCATGGGAAAGTCGGTTTTAGGCAGATTGACAGTAGATTTCAGCTCGAGCGGCACGCGGGTAGATTCTCCCAAATGGTTGATTTCTTTCATTATAGGGACGAGGAAGGGGAACGTCCATGGGACCGGCCCGATCAGAAGCCGGAGCGGGGAGCAACGCGAAAAGCACTGTCAGAAATTTGTGGAAAGCGTGTACAATTTTCTTCAGAGACATTTGCTGGGTAGACGCATCTAATGTGAAGAGTCTATTGGCTGAACTCGATCCCGTGGCCTGAAATGGGATGGGCGAGGGGCGACCGGTCGGCTGACAGAGAAGTTTGCGTCTTGGCGCAACGTTTGCTGATCCAATCAAGTGGGCACGAAGCATGTCAGGTGGGAGCGCCTGAAGAAATGAAGTAATCGGGTTAATATGGCAACTGGCAACATCAATCCCAGCATGAATTCAGGGGCTCAGGCTGAGCCTGAACTTGATCTGCTGCTCTCGAAGAGCACTTTCGAAGAACCTCTGTGGAAGTCTCTCTTTCAGAATCTCGACGATTTTTTCTTTCCCAAAAAACAAGCGCCGCTGGTACTGACGTCGAAGCCGATCCCGGTGAAGGATATCTGGGGCTTCTACAATTACAAGAAAAACGGTGTGCTGGGTTCGACCGTCGTCCACATGGTGGCTCTGGCTGCCATCATCGGCGGTACGATTCTCGCCGGACGCGTAGTGAAGCAGGTGATTAAGCCGTCAGATACCGTAACGCTGGTGGCTCCTGACGACATCCCTGCATTACCGCCTTCAAAGACAGTGGCGGGCGGTGGTGGCGGTGGCGGTGATCGAGACAAATTAGAAGCGCCGAAGGGAAAGCTACCCAAGTTCTCCATGGAGCAGATCACGCCTCCGGCAGTGGTCGTGCGAAATCCCAATCCTAAGCTGGCAGTGGAACCAACCGTAGTGGTGCCTCCAGACATCAAGCTGGCACAGGCAAATATTCCGACGCTGGGCGACCCCATGTCGCACCTGCCTTCCGGTCCGCCTTCCAACGGCACGGGTTCGGGCGGTGGCATTGGATCGGGCAACGGCGGCGGAGTCGGTTCCGGCGAAGGTCCGGGCGTAGGTCCCGGCCACGGCGGCGGTATCGGTGGCGGTGCTTTCCGCGTGGGTGGCGGAGTCTCCGCGCCTCGCGCGGTATACGCACCCGACCCTGAGTATTCGGAAGAAGCGCGCAAAGCGAAGTTTCAGGGCGTCTGCGTGTTGTGGCTGGTGGTCGGTCCCGATGGCAGGCCGCGTGATATTCGCGTAGCTCGCACCCTCGGATTAGGCTTGGACGAGAAAGCCATCGAGGCGGTGAAGAACTGGAAGTTTGAGCCGGCGCTGAAAGACGGAAAGCCCGTGGCGGTGCAGATCAACGTGGAAGTGAGCTTCCGCCTGTACTGACATTTCGAATTGCTCACTAAGGCCGCGACTCTCGCGGCCTTTTTTATTCCTTCAAATCGACGTGCTCGACGTCATCAATGGCGTGCCCGAGAAAGCGGCTGCCAAGCCGGCGAAACTTCTCCACCGAGTCCGTTGCGAAAAATCTCATGCGCGGAGTTTGGCGGTGCTCTTCGCCTGGCCCCGTCTGTAAAGGCTCAATCGCCAAGCGCGTGCGAACCACATGGGCGGTGGACTCCGCAGAGTCCACGATCTTCACGTGCGCGGGCGCAGTGTGACGCAGGACCCGCTTGATCAGAGGATAGTGGGTGCATCCCAGCACCAGCACGTCGGCGGAAGCGAAACTGTCGGCGAAGGCTTCCTGCAGATAAATGCGGGAAACCTGCTCGGTTACGGGATGGTCGATCCAACCTTCTTCGACGAGCGGAACCAGCAAAGGGCAGGCTTTCTCGTGGGTCTCGACTCCGCGAGATTCCAAAGCCTTGCGGTAGGCATGGCTACTCACGGTGGCTTCTGTGCCAATCACGACAACTTTCTTCTGCTGAGTCGTTGCAGCAGCCCGCTCAGCGCCAGGTTCAACCACACCTTCAACCGGAACCGTGCTGGCCTCGCGAATCTGCGGCAGGGCCAGCGCGGTCGCTGTATTGCAGGCGATAACCAACATTTCGGCTCCGTGGCTTTGTAAATATTGAGTGGCGCCGAGCGCGTAGCGCGCGACGGTCTCGCCAGACTTCGAGCCGTAGGGGAGGCGAGCCGTGTCACCGAAATACAGATAGTCGGCGTTAGGGATGAGCGCGACCAGTTCCTTAAGAACCGTGAGTCCGCCGAAGCCGGAGTCGAAAACGCCGATGGTGGGTCGACGAGTTGCCATGTTGTTTGATTCTACCGGGCAGGGAAGAAAATACGCGTGATCACCCGGATGCCTGCTGCACCCTTAGACAGAGCGCTCGGATTTTGTGCTGGAGACTCCGGCAAGTTCTCGTGTCTTCGCGCAGCACGGTCCTGGCGGAATCGCGGCGCCGTGCGGGCAAGTCTTCGGATGGCCCAGGAACGCACAAATCTTGTCGGTAGCTTCGTGCGAGAGGATGTGCTCGAACTTGCACGCCTGCTGTTCGATCTCCGACTCGCTGTCGAGCGCGAGGCTGTCGGTGAACAGGCGTTCCGCCAGACGGTGGCGGCGGATGATGTCGGCGGCGCGCTGGCGTCCACGATCGGTCAATTCCACAATCATGCTGCCATCGCCCACTGATACTCCCGCGGGCTTCAGAGCGTCGTGACATGGATTCACGAATGGTTTGTGCTCGTGGGCTTCGGGTGGATGTTCGGAGGTCGCGACCAGTCCTAGCTCTGCCATCTTTTCGACGGCGATACTCACGGGAAGCGCGCCGTGCACTTCCATCAAGGCGATCTCGGCAGGCTGGCCGTGTTCCGCCAGCGCCCATAACTCTTCGAGAACTTCGTCGAACTGCTCTTCGTCGGCCATGGCGAAGACTTCCTGGGCCGCGATCTTGCCATGATGCAATTCGATGCGCCGGTCCGCGAGTCGCGCGACCACGGGGTCATGCGTGACCATCACGATGGTGCGTCCCTGCTGGTGAAGGGTGCGCAGCAGGCGCAGGACGATCTCTTCGTTGACGGCATCGAGGTTGCCGGTGGGTTCGTCAGCGAGAACGATCTTGGGATCGTTGATGAGGGCGCGGGCGATGCAGACTCGCTGTTGTTCCCCTCCGGAAAGCTGCGAGGGCAGATGGTGAGCGCGAGCTTTCAGGCCGACGCATTCCAGCGCTTCGAGGGCTTCCCGCTCGTCGGTCATGCTGTGAAAATATTGCGCCAGCATGACGTTCTCAACCGCGGTGAGGTAAGGAATCAGATGGAACTGCTGGAAGACGAATCCAATTTTTTCGGCGCGCACCCGATTGAGGTCCGCAGGGGAGATGTTGGCGACATTCTGGTTGTCGAGCCAGATCTCGCCGGAACTGGGACGGTCGAGGCATCCGATAAGATTCACCAGCGTGGACTTGCCAGAGCCGGAGGGCCCCATGATCGCAACCCACTCGCCGGGGTCGACGGTGAGCGTGAACTTGTCGAGCGCACGAATGGCGCCGCCGTTTTCGGCCTGTGCGGGATAAAGGCGGCTGACGTCCTTAAGCTTGATCATTGCGGTTCCCCGGACTTCCTCATTCTCCCCTCAGAATCATAGCGGGTTCAACGCGCCGCAGCAGCGAAATTGGAATGATCGACGCGATCAGCGCCACGGTCACGCTGCCCAACACGATCACCGGCAGGATGCTGAAGCGCGGCACCACGGGCGCATCAAAATTGACCCGTCCGATCCAGGCTGCGACTCCTATGCCAATCAGAAATCCCAGAATCGCGCCGACTATGCCGAGAGCGGCGGCTTCGGCGGCGAAGAATCCGTTAATTAGTTTTGACGACGCTCCCAGGGCCTTCATGATGGCGAAATCGCGCCGACGATCAAACACCCAGCCCATCAGCGTCGAGAGCACGCACAACGCGGAAGTGAGGATGATGAGCGAGGCGGCCGCCAGAAGCGTCGCGCGCGTTTTGCCCAGCACGCGGGCCTCGCCTTCCATAATCTGCCGGACGGGACGGACTTCGGTTTCAGGCAATGCCGCCGCCAGTTGCTTCATAGTCGCGTCCACTTCCTCGGGCGCGCCAGAGGCGGCGATCTCGATGGTCGAAGGCTGCACTCCGGTCCAAGTCTCGAAATCGGTGAGCGAAAGATAGACCCGGCTGTCTTCGGCGGCGCCGGTGTGCAGCGTTCCTTTGGGAGTCAGGTGGATGGTGTGTCCCTGAAAACTCAAATCAAAGGGCTGTCCCTGAGGACTGACCAGGGAAGCGGCGCGAGCTCCGATGAGTGCCTCTTGAGGCGCTGTCGGCCAATCGCTCACTGCCCACCAGCTATCGAGCTTGCGGACCTGATCGAAGTCCGTGCCCGCAACAACCACCGATTGCCCGTCAGAAGTGCGGGCCACGACATAAGCAAAAGGCACGGCCAGGCCACGGCCCGCCAGCGTCGACTGCACCGTCTGCAAAGCATTTGTCGGAAGCGACTGGCCGTCTTTGGCGACAACGACCACGTTCGCGCCGTAGTTGCGGAACTCCTTGCGTAGCTTTGCTTGTACGTCGACGTACAGGTTGAGCATCGCCGTCGCAACCGCGGCGGCTACCACCATCGCTAACAGCGCAGATGCTGCCCGCCCGCGCCGTAATACTGCGGCACGCATCAGCATGCGGACGAACATCGAAGTATGCGGCGCCTGGGCGCGGCGGCCAGCAACTTCTTGCGCGAGCTGGGATGGACGTGAACTCATCCCTCCCCCTTGAGCGCGTAGACGGGATCAAACTTGACCGCGCGACGGATGGCCGCGGCGCTGCCAGCAAAAGTCACGATCACCGCAATCGCCAAAATGATCGGGAAGAGCACCGGATCGATGGTGATCTGCGAGTTGAAGATGGAGCGTCCGATCTGGCGGGCAAGCAAGGCGCCGGCGGCGAATCCGACCACTCCCCCCATTAGAGCCAAAAGCACAGCTTCCGTGAAGAACAATGCGGCCACCGAGGCGCTTCCGGCTCCCAGGGCTTTCATCAATCCCACTTCCGTCCGGCGCTCGAAGATCGCAGTCGCCATGGCAGCCGATACCGCCAATGCCGAAGCCAGCAGCGCCGCAAAGGTGATCAACAGCATCAGGCCTTTGATGCGCCCCAGCACTGCGCCTTCGTTTTGCGCAACCTGGCGAATTTGCTCGGCGTGCGAGTGGGGAATCGCCTCCTGCAACTGGTAGGCAATCGATTGCACGTAAGGCGAGCAATACCAGCGGTCGAATAACTCCGGATTCATGCTCTTGGGATCGCGACGCCCGAGAGCATCCTCGGGCTTGGTTAACGCACTGACGTAGATCCGGCGTACGGCGCCGGGTTTGCCCAGGATCTGCTGTGCGAGAGAAAGAGGCGCGACAATCTGTTCGTCCTCGGCTCCGCCGGTTAAAAGGATGCCCGCAACGCTGTGTGGCTGTCCGGAAATATCAATCCGGTCTCCGGCTTTTAGATTTAGCCGCGCCGCCAGACGTTCGCCCAGCAGAACATCGGAAGAATCGTCTTTCGGCCACTCACCCTGCACCTTCCACCAGGGATGGGTAACGCGCACGCCGGTCGTGAAGTCGTCGGTACCGAAACGCAGTGGCTTCGAAAAATAAGTTCCCAACAAGCCGACATTCTGACGTCGTCCCGACAGAAACGTTCACCGGCAGCATGGGAGAAAAACCGACGATATTGTGCCGCCAGAACGTTCCTTTAATTTTGGGAAGATCCGCTTCGTTGAGGTAAGCGCCGTCGCTGGGCGGCTTCAGATCAACTCCGCCGATCTGCAGATCGAGGGTGTCTTCCTGCGGAGTGACGACCAGGTTCGCGCCGTAGCTGCGCAATTCGCGGCTGATCTTATCGCCGATGTCGGTAGCGACGGCGATCATGGCCGTAGCCACGCCGACTCCCAGCGTGATGGCGACTCCGGCTAAAAGCTTCCGGCGCTTCTGGCGGCGGAAGGATTCATAGACGAGGCGGACAAACATGGACTATTGCTGGAACATTTTGGCGTGCGCCGCGATGTCCGCCTCCTTGATGATGATCGAGTCTGAGGTGATGTCCGCTTTCAGGGGCACTGGGTTGCATCCCCCGGGCATACCCACCGACTGTCCGTTGATCGGCGCCGCACAGTTCTTGCAGACGATGCCCTCCGGTCCCTTGTAGAAGCCCACGGCCCCGCAGATTTCGCAGGCGTCGAACACGGAGGCAATCTTGCCGTCGGGTTTGCGGTACATCCAGAAGCGAACTTCAGCGCCGTTCTCGTTGATCTGGTACCGGTGAAGATCGCCATCAGAAACCTGACTCAGTGGAATGGTGACTTGTCCGTTGTCGAGAGTAACCTCGGTGGCAGGAGAGAGTTCGCTGGCCTTCTTGGCGTACACGAATTCCGCGGTCACCATGAGAATGAAAACGAAAGAACTGGCATAGACCGAGGCCATCCACAGGCGCTCGCGGCGCGCAGTCCACAACGCCTTGCGGCGTTCCGCCGGAGAATCGGGCATGGCAACCGGTTGCCGGCGCTTCACTTCAAACAACACCATCAGCGCTGCGAGGGCCAGGATGGTGACAAAGAAGAACATATCGTTGCGCACGATCGGTCCGATGATCGCCATCTCACGCTTGGAGGAGGGAAGCACTCCGTTTTCGGAAAGCTCATGCAGACCCGAGATGATCAGTTGGGCAGCAACGAAGAACAGGATCACTGTGGTGACGCGGAAGAATTTTTGCAGGTTGATGCGGACGCTGCCCTTGACGAACATCACCCCAAACAAGATCGCAACCAGCACTCCCAGAAGCGTGCCCATGAAGCTGAGCAGTTCGGTCGAGTTCAAGGAGACGGCGCCGAGAATCAGAACCGTCTCTACGCCTTCGCGGAGCACCATGAGGAAGACGAACAGGAAGAGTCCGAACCATGCGTCTTCGCCGGCGAGCAACCCGATTTTCCCTTCAATCTGGCCTTTTAGCTTTCGTCCGGTCTTCATCATGAAGACGATCATGGTGATGACGAAGAAGGCGGCAGCCAGCATGATCCATCCTTCAAAAATGTCCTGATTCCAATGAGTTCGGGACATCAGGACGGCGATGCCGATGCTTCCCAGAAAGGCGGAGATTAAAGCAGAATAGACCGACTTCTTGAGGTCGGGACGATTGATTTTGGCCAGGTAGGCAAGGGTAATGCCTACGATCAGCGCTGCTTCAACGCCCTCGCGCAAGGTAATGATGAATGCCTGTAACATGACGGAAAGAGCCCTCTATCCATTTTGAAAATGAATTTCAATTTCAATTATATAGGATAGTCTTCCGCCGCTGGCAGCGTCAACGCGCGAAGTCACAGCAGCGCGTGATTTACATCACACGGCGTATTGGCGGGGTTGAACCGCTGAAGATCCAGGTCAGAGTTGCCGCAGAAAGTGTTTGGCCTGCTCCAGTTCGGGGAACTGTTTTTCCTCTTCCTGAAACTCCCGGGAGTGCACGCAGCGCCGGCTGCCCCTGAGCTTCACCGGATGCTTGAGGTGCAGCATCTCGTGATAGACGATGTACTCCACGGCACAGCGGGGAACCCGCGGATGATCGAAGACGCGGCTGACTACGATGGCATTGTGTGCGGGATCGTAGTGTCCCAGGCTGTTGCGGGCATGATCGCGACTCCAGGTCATCTGCGGACGGGCCAGCAGTCGGTGAAAGAACCGGGTGTTTAACTGTTCAAAGAGGGCATCGAGGTCGTAGACGCGTCCTTGGGCGGAGTCGATGCGCTTGCGCCCGCGCATCTGCCGAACCAGGTGCGCCTTCTGCACGATTTCGTGGCTGGAAACATAGCGCCGGTAACGAGTCGAGTGCGTCCGCTCGATGGGCTTGCGATACATCTTCGCCAGCAGGATGTGGGCAATGGCCCGCAATACCGGCTCAGGCGCGCCTTCGAGCAAGTCCGAAAGGCGTACCAACAGCCGCCCTTCGCGCAGGCGGATCGTGTTGTTCACGTTGGCGAAGGCGAAGAATTCGACGGTGAGTTCGGGGACAGGCGCGCGCGGGCGCAGTTCGCGGTAGGTTTCGTGGAAGACTTGTAGAAGCCGCTCGCTCACGTCAAAGAAAGAGTAACACGGAAGCGGCTCAAGATTTAGCGGGCTTCTTGTGCTTGAATGCCTCTTCTTGTTCACTCAAGAGCTGGCGGTGGTCCTGGGCACTGCTGTCGAGCGTCTCAAGCGCGTTGGCGAGGAGAAAATCGTACTGCTTGATCTCGTCGGGAGAGGCCGTGGCCGACTGTTTGAGGGCGCGAAGCTTGGCCTGAAATTCGTTGTCGGCATCGAGGATGACTTTCAGGACTTTCCGCAAGTCGGCTTTCCGGTCGACGAAGGTATCGATGTTGTCGTCCAACTCGTCGTAAACGTCGAGAAAGTCCTGCAAGCGGCCGTGAGTAACCTCGCCTCGAGTTGCGGGCTTGGCTTCGGCACGCGCCTTGTCGAGGGCATCCAGACGGGCGCGGGCAAAGGTGACGTAGAGCTTGAGCCGGGTATCGGCGTCTCGGGCGGCGTCGCGCAGTTGGTCGATCTCGAGCGGGGTCAAGGGGTCGTGCCGCCGCTGAGCAAAGCCAGGCACAACAAACAATGCGGAAAGGACAATGGTGGCAAGGATCGTCTTCATTTCGCTCCTTTGCCGAACATGCGATTGAGCAAGTCGGTGCGCAATGCCTCCAAATGTTCGATGGCGCTTTGGACTGGAGCCTGATCGTCGAACGACAAACTGCGCTTGATATCTCGCAGTTTCTCGGCCATCTTGCGCATGGCAATTTCCGTATTCTTCAGCTTCTTGCCGCTCTTGACCGCCGCATCAGCCGCTTTGTCGGAGTAGATGACCACATCCTTGACTGCGGCTTCGGCCTGGTCGGATTTGCCGTCGTTGTAAAGCTGGTCGGCGTTGCGCAATTGCAGTTCGGCGATCTCCGCATAAATCTGTGGGCGATCTTCGAGGCGGGCGGCTTCCGCGCGACTGATTAACTGCGGAATGGTTTCATCTTTGGCGGACGACAGAGTCGGCAGCGCCAGGGTCGCGAGGGTGAGTAAGATGGCCGTCAGGCGCATCGGGGGTTCACTTCTTCTTGGGCTCGATTGCAATCAGACGGTGCCGTGCCTGCCACTCCTGATCGGGAAACTGCCCATTCGCCACATCCAGAAACCGATGATAATTCTCCGATGCTTTCTGGTAATCGCGCAAGTGGTCATATGCGGTTGCCCGCAGAAAGTAACCGACCGGCATCTCGGGTAAGTACTTCGCGCGTGTGTCCAGCGCCTGGATCGCGAGGGGATAATTCTTGTTCTCATCGGCCGCAATGGCCAACTGTCCCCAGGCCACACCGAGATCCGGTTTGAGATGGACAGCGATCCAGAACTCCTGCTGGGCTTCGGGAAACTTTCGCTGTTTCAGATAAGCATCGCCCAGGCCTTGATGAAGCAAGGCGTTGTTAGGGTCGCTGGTGAGCAGAGTACGGTACTGGGCCTGGGCGAGATCGAACTTTCCGGCTGTCGCATAGAGATCCGCCAGGTCGCGCACGGCCTCTTTATCTCCGGGAGCCAGTTTGACCGCCGTTTGTAACTCGGAGATAGCGTCGTCATTCTTGCCTGCCGCCGCCAGCATGCGTCCCAATTGCATGTGAGCACCGGCATCTTCGGGATGCAAGGCGACCAGCCTGCGCAGGACTTCTTCGGCTTCGCGGAAATTCTGCGCGCGCATGTAGATGTTGGCTAAACCAGTCAAGGCAGCAATCGACGCCGGATCGATGGCCAATGCCTGCTTGAATTCGTCCGTGGCATCGGCGAACTGGTTCTGTTCCTGGAACAATAGTCCGGCGGCGATGTGGGACTCGGGATCGGAGGGCTGAAGAGTTGCCGCCTGGCGGTAGGCTTGAACGGCCTCGTCCGGATGTTTGGGCGCGAGCAAATGTGCCAATGAGAGCCAGGCACGCGCCTGGCCTTCTTTGACATTCGCTGTGGGAGTCAGTTTGGTTGCGGCACGCAAAAATTCTTCCGCGTCAGGCTGCCCGGCCTTTGCCAGCATCAGGCCAAGATTCAAATTCGATTCGAAGATGTCGGGCTTGGCCGCCACCGCCTTGCGGTAGGCAGCAATGGAATCGTCAGAGCGGCCAAGAGCGTTGTAGACAAAGCCGAGGTCGAACCACGCCGTGTAGTTCGAGGGATCCTGGCCGGTGACTGTTTTCAGTAGCGGCTCGGCTGCGGCGTAGTCCTTCTTTTCGATCGAAGATTCGGCCTGGATCAGTTCGGGAGGTTGGGTGGAGTCTTCGACCGCGACCTTGTGATGGCGAACGGTTTGTCCGGAATTCTGGGCCGGGCTGGGGGTCCAGCCAAATGCCAGCATCACGATAGCAAGAAGATATTTACTTGCGTCCATGGCTGCGCGAGGATCCGTTCCCGTTCAGAATACGCGCCAGAAATTTTCCCGTATACGAGTTGGGCAGCTCGGCAATTTCTTCGGGAGGCCCGGCGCCAACCACGTATCCACCCTTCTCGCCGCCTTCGGGGCCGAGATCGATCACCCAATCCGCGGTTTTGATCACTTCCAGGTTGTGTTCGATGACCAGAATCGATCCGCCGGCATCGATCAAGCGGCGGAATGCGGAGAGCAGCTTGCTGACATCGTCGAAATGTAGTCCAGTGGTGGGCTCATCGAAGATGTAAAGCGTCCGAATGCGGCGGCGAGGCTCAGAGCCATTCACAGGACGTCCGATATCGCGCGCCGCAGGCTGCAAGTGAGCCGCCAGCTTCATGCGCTGCGCCTCGCCTCCGGAGAGTGTCGTCGCCGATTGCCCTAACCGGAGATAACCGAGGCCGACTTCCTCAAGCACGCGCAGCTTGTCGACTATTTTCGGCACGCCTGAGAAAAAGTGCAGCGCTTCTTTCACCGTAAGGTTCAAGACTTCATGAATATTCTTGCCGTGATAGCGGACTTCAAGAACCTGTGGCTTGTAGCGCGTCCCCTTGCATTCTTCGCAGATCAACTCGACGTCGGCCAGGAACTGCATTTCGACCGTGACCGTGCCATCGCCCTGGCAGGTTTCGCAACGTCCACCGGGGATGTTGAAGGAGAAGTGTCCCGCGCCGAAGCCGCGCTTTTGGGCCTCGGGAAGGGAAGCGAACAGGTCGCGAATGCCGTCGAAGGCCTTGATGTAGGTGACGGGATTGGAGCGCGGGGTCCGGCCGATCGGAGACTGATCGACCAGCACGACATCGTCGATATAGTCTTCTCCTTCAATGTCGTCCCAGTAGAGTGCAGGCAGCGCTGTGGCGTTCGTCTGGCGCTTCGCCGCACTCACCGCCTGATAAATCACGTCGTGCATCAACGACGATTTTCCGGATCCAGAGACGCCCGTGATCGCCACAATCATCCCCAATGGGATCGAGAGATCGACATTCTTCAGATTGTGGGCTCGCGCGCCGGTGATCCTGATCTGTTGCTTCCCCGGTGGACGGCGCGTCGTCGGGAGCTGGATGCGCAACTCGTCGGAAAGATACCGTCCAGTCAGTGACGCAGGATTGTGCTTGATCTCCTCGTACGTGCCTGTAGCAATGACCTTGCCACCGTTCTCTCCCGCGCCAGGGCCCAGATCCAGAATGTGATTCGAGGCGCGCATAACGTCGGGATCGTGCTCGACCACCAGGATCGTGTTTCCCAGGTCTCGCAAGTCATGAAGAATCTTGATTAGCCGGTGGGTGTCACGGCTGTGCAGTCCAATCGATGGCTCGTCGAGAACGTAGAGAGTTCCCACCAGCCGCGATCCTAGCGAGGTTGCAAGTTGAATCCGTTGCGCTTCGCCTCCCGACAACGTAGAAGAAAGCCGGTCGAGAGTGAGATATTCGAGCCCGACTTCGTTCAGGAAGCGCAGCCGCTCCTGGATTTCCACGAGTAACTTGTCGGCAATCTCGGCCTGCTGCTGGGTCAGCTTCACGTTCTCGAAGAATCGCAACGCTTCTTCGACCGTCATGTGGCCGATTTCGCAAATATTTTCCCCATCGATCCGGACTGTCTGCGCTTCGGGACGAAGCCTTGCCCCGCCGCACGTGGAACAGACGGAATATCCGCGGTAACGGCTGAGAAAAACGCGTACGTGCAGCTTGTATTTCTTGCGCTCCAGATGGTTGAAAAATCCGCGAATGCCGCCGAAGCCGCTCTCGCCCTCGATCACCAACCGCTGCTGTTCGGGATCGAGTTCTGCCCAGGGAACATCCAGTGGGACGTCAGCCTGCCGCGCGAAGCGCTTGAGTTCGGTAAAGAGAGGCCGGTATTTAGGCTTGGTCCAGGGTTCTATGGCGCCTTGATTCAAAGTCTTCGACTTGTCGGGAATCACCAGGTCAAGATCGAAGTCGATGGTGTTGCCAAACCCCTGGCAGCGTGGGCAGGCTCCGTAGGGATTGTTGAAAGAAAAAAGATGCGGCTCGGGTTCTTCGTAGCGAATGCCACAATGCTTGCATTCGAAGCGCTGCGAGAAACGATAGCGCTGCGGAGGCTGATCATCCCGCGGAAGGGTCTCGAAAATCACTTCGCCGGACTCGCGGTATCCGATCTCGACGGCATCCACCATGCGAGGGCGGGCGTCTGGCGAAACAACCAGGCGGTCGACCAGCAAAAAGACTGGTTCGGCGAAGTTCACATCCAGCAACGATTCCGGGGTTGAGAACTCGAAGATTTGTCCGTTCTGATAAAGCCGGTTGAAGCCGCGAGTTCGCAGGTCGAGCAGGCGTGCCTTTAGCACGTCATCGGCATTCTCGATCCCTCTCGACTTTGAGCGCTTCGTGGCCGGCGGGACGCCGGCGCTACTTTTTTTATTCTTCTTCTTGGAGGGCGTAACGGTCGCCTTGGCTCCCTGCAGCGGGAAGAAAACGTTCAGGCGCGTGCCTTCGCCCAGGGCGAGCAGGCGCTCCGTGACTTCATCCACCGTGTCTTTCTTGACTTCATTCCCGCATTGCAGGCAATAGGTGCGTCCCACGCGGGCGAAGAGCAGGCGGAGATAGTCGTAGATTTCGGTAGCGGTAGCAACCGTCGAGCGCGGGTTGCGAGTGGTATTTTTCTGGCGGATCGCGACTGCCGGAGCGATGCCATCGATCACATCGGCATCGGGCTTCTCAATGCGTTCCAGAAATTGCCGCGCGTAAGCAGACAGCGACTCCACATAGCGGCGCTGCCCTTCGGCGTAGATCGTATCGAAGGCGAGGGAAGACTTGCCCGAGCCGGAGACCCCGGTAACGACCGTCAGTTCGTTATGCGGGATTTCAAAATCAATATTCTTGAGGTTGTGAACCCGCGCCCCGCGAACAACAATGTTTTCCGTCGACATCAGTAGAAAGGACCCTTGCAGCCATCCCCAGGGCCCTCGGATGGCCCGAACGAGGCTGCAGAATCTTTCTATTATAAGGGAAATTCAGGATTGCGCTTGGAGCTAGGAATTGTTCTCGAGATCGCGCTTCTTGCCGTAGCGGAAGGCTAACGTGATGCCGCCAACCATAATTCCCACCGGAGGTAGCAGCAGAACCAATACTGCGCGACTGATGGCCAACTGGCCTTCCTTGGCGGCTCCGGCGACGGTGCTATAGCACATGGCGCAACCCTGCGCGAAGGCCGGCGCAGTCCAGAGAGCAAGGAGCAGGCCGAGAATAACCAGTCGCAGCTTCATCGCACTCCAAGCTGGACGATGCGGTAAGCGTCAGGGAAAAACACGCACATCATCACGAGGCAGAATACCAGTGAGGCCATGGTCAACCAGCGCATCCGGCTGACCTCGAACTTCATGTGCATGAAGTAAGCGATGATAAGCGCCGCCTTGATGATCGACAGCCCCATCAGAATGCTGAGCATCCGGACCGGTTCCATGTTCTGGTAACCGAGATAGACTTCGATGCCGGTGATCACCAGCAACGCGCCCCACACCTTGAAGAAAATCGACTTGGGATGGTGGCGATGCTGTTCGGCAACCTGCGCGACCAGTGCGTCTTGCGTTGCGTCCATGTTCTCGGCTCCTAAAGAATCTTGGTGGACATCAGGTACACCAACGGGAAGATGAACATCCACACCAAATCGACAAAGTGCCAGTAGAGCCCCGCGACTTCGACATCCCCTGAATCGTAAACCTTGGGCTTCAGGAAAAGAATGATGCTGCACACAATCGCCGAGATCAGCAGTATGTGCGCGCCATAGTGAAATGGGCTGTAAACCGGAGTTCCCAGCCACGCAATCAGCCATAAACCGAGCAGAATCGGGATGAACTTCTTCCGCAGCGCGATCACACCCAGGTAAACCACACCCAGCGTGACGTGCAGCATGTGCATTCCGGTCAACCCGAAGAAGGTCGCAGCAAATTGCGGCACATCCTTCGATACGTTCACGAATTCTGGATTGGCTTCCGCGCCCGGCACGGCGGGAAACACCGGCAGCGTGAGACCTTCAGAAATCAGGTGGCTCCATTCGCGTCCGTGGAGAATGATGAATCCTACGCCGCACGCCATGGTCGCCAGCAGATACCACAACTGCTCTTTCTTTTTGCCATCCACCGAAGCTCGCACCGCCAGCACCATGGTCAAGGAACTGGTCAGCAGGAAGGCCGTCATAATGGTGGCATTGATGATGCTGGACGAATGGAATGGCGTCGGCCAATTCGGATTCGAAACTCGGCCGTAGCTGTAGGCGTAGAGCAAGGCTCCGAAGGTCAGCGAATCGGAGAGCAGGAACAGCCACATCCCGATCTTCTTGGAATAGGTGCCAAACAACGATGGCTCGTAAGCGTCAGTAGCCATTCCGTGTTGCACCACGACATCAGACATGAGTTCGGTCTCCTGTGTGAGTTATCGGGCAATCACCAGCAGAGCAAAGATGTAGATCCATAAAAACGCCATGAAATGCCAGTACCAAGCGGTGGCATCGACGACAATGCCGCGCGCCTCGATGGGTTTGTGAAACAACATGGTCGCGGCGGCCGCATACAGCAACGCCACAATGCCGCCGATCAAATGCACGGCATGCACTCCGGTAAGCAAGTACACGAAAGAACTGCTGGCGCTGGTAGCGAGGTTGAAGCCGCGGTTGGCAAGCTCCCGCCAAGCCATCCACTGGCCAGTCAGGAAGGCAATCCCCAACACGACGGTAATTCCCAACCAGGGGAAGGCGCGTTCCTCGCCGATCGATACGCCGGGGATGGTTCGCACCGGCGCTAGTGCCGCTTGCCGGGCAATCTGCCGCCGCGCGAATTCCATAGTCACGCTGCTGATCAGCAGAATCAGAGTGTTGATCAGCAACAAGGTCATGGGCAGGTTGACCGTAATCCAATCGCGGACGTAACTGCTGGTGCGCTCGTCAAAGGTCGGCAATCCGCGACGCACTACCAAAGCACTGGTCAGCGAAACAAAGATCATCGTGATCGAGGTCAATGCGATGATCACACCCAGCCGGACGCGGCGCAGACGCTCCCCATAGTTAGGGGAAGGATTGCTGTTGCCATCGCCGCCGCCGCCGCCGCGAACGGGCGGTTCGGCACCGCGGCCGCCGTGGCCGGTCTTCAAATCCTTTAGCGTAACTGTGGGAGACAAGGTCGCCATACCTGATTTCTAGTGCGACGGCACAGTTGCCGGATCGGTCTGCATGGTGAAATCACGCGGCGCCCCGGGCACGCTGTACTCGTACGGACCGTGATAGACCACCGGAACGTTCCCGCCAAAATTGTCGTGCGGAGGGGGAGTCGCAGTCACCCATTCGAGCGTCGTCGCTTCCCACGGATTGTCGCTGGCCTTCGGCCCCTTGAACATGCTCCAGAACAGGTTGATCAGGAAGATGAACTGCGCCGCAATCGTGATGAACGCCGCGTAGGTGATGAACGTTTGCAGCGGCAGCAGATTGTGGAGGTAGGCGACTTCCGTAAGCTGCGAATAACGCCGGGGATGTCCGGCCAGGCCCAGGTAGTGCATAGGCATAAAGATGGCGTAGGTGCCGACCAGGGTTATCCAGAAATGGATGCGTCCCAGGCTTTCGCTCATCATGCGCCCGAACATCTTGGGGAACCAATAATAGGTGGCCGCAAAGATACCGAAGATGGCCGCGACACCCATGATCAGGTGGAAGTGCGCAGGTACGAAATACGTGTCGTGCAGGGGGATGTCGAGGATTGGCTGCGCCAGGAACGGACCGCTCAGTCCGCCAGAGACGAACAGTGACACAAAGCCGATGGCGTAAAGCATCGGGGTCTGGAAGCGTATCCGCGCTTTGTAGAGAGTTCCCAGCCAATTGAATGTCTTAATGGCCGAGGGAACCCCGATGCACATGGTCATCAGCGAAAAGGCAAAAGCCGAATAAGGACTCATGCCGCTCATGAACATGTGATGGCCCCAAACCATGAATCCCAGGAAGCCTATGGCCATGATGGCATAGACCATCGCCTTGTATCCGAAGATTGGTTTGCGGGCGAAGGTCGAGAGAACCTGCGATGCCACGCCCATGCCGGGCAGGATGGCGATGTAGACCTCAGGATGTCCGAAGAACCAGAACAGGTGCTGCCACAGCAGTGGCGAGCCGCCCTTGTGTCCCATGACCTGCCCGTTGACGACGACCAGAGGGACGTAGAAGCTGGTGCCGAGATTGCGATCCATCAGCAGCAGAATTCCAGCCGAGAGCAGCACGCCGAACGCCAGCAATCCGAGAATCGCGGTGATGAACCACGACCAGACAGTCAGCGGCATGCGCATCATGGTCATGCCTTTGCAGCGGAGATCGAGAACGGTGGTAATAAAATTCAGAGCGCCCATCAGCGACGCAATGCAGAAGATCGCAATGCTGGTGACCCAGAGGTCCGCGCCCAGTTGCTCACCTGGCCCTGAATTCGTCAACGCGCTCAGCGGGGCGTAACCCGTCCAACCGTGCAGTGGGGCGCCGCCGGTCACGAAGAATGCGGCGATGATGACCACGAAGCCGACGAACGTCGTCCAGAACGAAAGCATGTTCAGGACCGGGAAGGCCATGTCGGGCGCGCCAATCTGGATGGGCAAAAAGTAATTTCCGAAGCCACCCTGCGGCGCCGTAGTCAGCACGAAGAACACCATGATGGTGCCGTGCATGGTGAGCAGGCTGAGATAGGTCTCCGGCTTGATCTCGCCCATGAACGGCAACGACGCCGTGGGCCAGATTAAGTGAATGCGCATCAGCAGCGAGAGGAACATCCCCACGAACACTGCCGTGAGCGCCAGGAAGTAGTACTGAATCCCAATGACCTTATGGTCCAGACTGAAGATGTATTTCCGGATGAAGCCCTGAGGAGCCGCGTGCGCATGAATGGGTACCGTGGTCGCCATTTACTGTTTCTCCGCCTCCCGCGTCGCTATCCATTTGTCGAAGTCTTCCTGACTCACCACTTTCACCATGCCGTGCATTTTGTAATGACCCAGGCCGCACAGTTCGGCGCAAGCGATTTCGTAGTCGCCGATTTGCGTGGGCGTGAAGTGCATGTGAATCGCCAGGCCCGGAACCGCGTCCTGCTTGAACCGGAAGCTGGGAACAAAGAAGCTATGGATGACGTCGATCGCCCGCAAAGTGAGATCCACTTGCCGGTTCACCGGCAAGAACATCGTTCCGGTGACCACGTCGTCTTTCGAAGCGGGATCGTTGGTATCAAGGCCGATCGCGGATTCGTTACCGGAGGAAGGATCGATAAGCTTGGGGCTGGTCGCGCCAAATTTTCCGTCCGCGCCGGGATAGCGGAAGTACCAGGCGAATTGCATGCCGGTGACTTCCACGGGCACCGCGTTGGGACCGGCGGGTGCGAAGCGCTCCGCTGCCCAGATATTGCTGCCCATCAGGTTTAGGCCGATGAACAGGATCGCGGTCAGAGTGGTCCATAGGATCTCGAGTTTCACGTTCCCGTGCGAGTACTTGACCTTCTCGGAAGCCGCGCCGCGGTCTCGGTAGCGCCATGCCAGGTAGCCGAGAGAACACTGCGCCAGCACGAAAATGACTCCCATGGCAATGAAGGTGACCGTGAATTGGCGGTCGATGGCGGGCGCCGCCGCGGCTACCCCCACGGGGAACCACCAGGTTTTAGCAATGAAAAAGTAAGTGCTGACGAACGTGATCAGCCAGATAACCGCCAGAAGAGCAAGGCCCATGTACGAACCCTCCCAGGCTCGTCGTCGGTTCTTCCCCCACAATGCCGCAGTCCGGTGGTAACCCCATCGAAGAAACTGCGGATGGCCCGGAAGTCTATCACAGCTTTATGTGATCGGTGCAACAGGTTGTTGTGATTTCAAATTCGCGCGTGTAGAAAAACACAACGCCCGTTAAAAAACCTTGCGAATTCGCAGGCCTCGCGTGCTGGTCGTAAGATGATATTGATGCAAGACGAGCGCACTGCATGGGATTGTCGCTACCGCGAAGGCTCGCACGGGTCCCTCGATCCCGATTCGTTTCTGCCAGAATCGTACCAAGAGTTCATCCAGCCTCTATTTCCCAAGGGCGGGACGGCGCTCGATCTTGCCGGCGGGGTGGGCAGGCATGCCATCTGGCTGGCGCAACGCGGGTGGCGCGTCACGTTGACGGATATTTCGGAAGTCGGAATCGCCAAAGCGCGCGAGAACGCAGACTCGTTCGCGACGAAAATCGAATTTCAGGTGCAAGACGTCTCGAACTTCGAAGCCGGCAAGCAGCAATACGACTTGATCGTTGTCTTCTTCTACCTGCAACGCGAGATTTTCCCGGAGCTGGTGAAAGCCCTGAAGCCCGGCGGACTCTTAGTCTACAAAACCTACACGCGGTTACATCCCAAGTTTGGACGCGGTCCCGCCCATCCCATGCACTTGCTGGAACAGAACGAACTATTGCGATCATTTTCAGGATTGACCGTACTGCACTATCACGAGACAGTGCGCGACCGCGGCGTGGCCGAGTTCGTGGGAAGAAACCCGGAATAGCCACCGGGGACACTGTGGTCCCCGGCGGCTCATGCCTTTATTACTTCTCCTGCCACTCTGGAATGCGTCCCGGAGTCCACGGCGCTCCAGCGGCTTCCATGGCTTTCTCCAGGTTCATCACATCGACCTGAAGCAGGGTGTGCAACTTGGACAATTGCTGAGTGAACTCATCCGACGCAATGTTGTAAGCGTCGATATGAGTTTGCGTCGGCTTGGCTATCGAGAAGCGCTCACCTTCCATGATGCCTTGCAGGCGATCGTTGATCGAAGTCGGCACGTTTTCGCTACGGGCCGCGATCACGATGTCGCCCCGCAAAGCGCGCAGAATTTCATTGTTCTGCTTCTCGATGGAGTCGGCCTGTGCCAGCAGGGCATCGGAATTGGGGGTATCCTGCAGCGCTTTCTTCATGCTCTTCAAGCGCCCCTCCAACTCGTTCGAAGAACTGAGCGCACCCGAGAACGCACGGTACAAGCGCGAGACTTTGCGATTGAAGTCTTCCTGCGCAGCGCGATCGGCTGGGCTGATTCCCGAGGTTCCGTCGGCGACGACCGTGAATGACTGAGCCGAGCCCATCTCGCTCACCGTGCCATCGACTTTCTTGAACAACTTCACCGAATATTTTCCCGGCAGCACTAACGGTCCCATCGTTCCCGCGCTGGGGAAGTCCTCATCTTCTTCTCCAGCGCCGCCTTCGGCGAGCGACGGAGCGAAATAGCGCAGGTTCCAGTTCACGCGATGGAAGCCCTCGCCCACATTGCCTTCGATCCGGCGAATTGGGGTGCCCGACTCGTCGTAGACGACAAAGTAAACTTCCGGCGCGGGTGCCTCTCCCTCCGCCCGCAGTTGATCGTTCGTCGGGTAGGGAAGCGTCTCATTTTTCTTCGCCGCCTCTTTCTCGGCTTCCTGGCGCTGCTCTTTTTTGGTCTTCAACTTCTCCTTCAAGTAATAAGTGAAGGTGGCGCCGAATGGTGGATTTTCAGCGGTATAAAGGGCGTCTCCCTCAAAGCCATGCTTTGGAAGCCCGAGCGGCAGGCGCTCGACGTAGAGCAACGGGTCTTTGACGGGAAAGAGCGTTGCGTTCTGTTCCATCAGTTCCGGCTTCGCCTGACGCAGAGGCGTGATGTTGTCTAGCACATAGAAGCCGCGGCCGAAGGTCGCGACGACCACATCGCTCTCGCGCGCCTGCACGACAATGTCGCGAATGGCGATTGTCGGCAGCCCGCCTTTGAGCTGAATCCATTTCTGTCCGCCGTCCACAGTAAAGAACATGCCGAATTCTGTACCAGCGAACAGCAGGTTGGGATTCACCGGATCTTCCGCGAAAGCCAGCACCGGGCCGTTTTCGGGCAGGTTCGCGGTGATCGAAGTCCAACTCTTGCCGCGATCGCTTGACTTCAGCACGTACGGTTTGAAGTCGGAATTCTTATGGTTGTCGAAGGTCGCGTAGACGGTGTTGGCATCGAAGTGCGAAGCCGCGAGACGGCTCACGTAGCTTTTCTCCGGCACTCCGGGAAACTTGTCATACTTCACCCACGACCCGCCGGAGTCAGCGGTCATTTGAATCAGCCCGTCGTCGGTGCCGATATAGAGCAGATTCTCCGCCTTTGGTGATTCCGTCAGCGCCACGATGTTTCCATAGAAAGATGTGGATTGATTCTTGGCCACTGCGTCCGGTCCCCAGACCTTGCCCATCACTTGAAGCTGGTTGCGATCGATCTGCCGCGACAAATCGGGACTGATCGGCCTCCACGTATCTCCCCGATCGTCGCTGCGATACAGCCGGTTGGCGGCGAAATAAACGCGGGTGTGCGAGAACGGGCTGATGAGAATGGGCGAATCCCAATTCCAGCGCAGGGGTGCCTCTCCCTTTCCCTCGGCCGGTTGAATCAGAATCTGCTCGCCCGTGCGCTTGTCGAAGCGCACCAGCACGCCATACTGCGATTCGCCGTAAATCGTATTGGGATCTTCGGGATCGACCGCGGCGTGGAAACCGTCTCCGCCGGTGATGACGAACCAGTCGGAGTTCATGATGCCGTTGATATTTTTCGAGCGCGAAGGACCGCACCAGGAGAAGTTATCCTGCGTCCCGCCGCAGACGTTATAGAAGGGAGTCGCGTTGTCGACGGCGACGTCATAGAACTGCACCGTCGGCAGATTCGCCTTGAACTGCCAACTGGCGAAGCCATCGAAGCTCTCGTACACTCCGCCATCGCTGCCCAGTAGCAGATGCTTCGTATTGTCTGGATCGACCCAGATGGCGTGATTGTCGCCGTGGTGGTTGACTTCGTTGATCTTGTGTAAGGTCTTGCCGCCGTCGTCGGAGACCCGCAGCGAAACGTTCATCACGTAGATGCGATCAACACTCTTGGGATCAGGAATGACCTGCCCGTAGTACATCGCACCCAAGTCAAAGTCGTTACGCTTTTCCCAGGTCGCGCCTTTATCGGTGGAGCGGAAGATACCGCCCTTTTTATTCGCCGCTTCGACGGTAGCGTAGAGCACATTGGGGTCGACAGGCGAAACGGCAAGGCCGATGCGTCCCATATCCTCTGACGGCAGACCAGACTTCACTTTATTCCAAGTGGCTCCCGCGTCCGTGGATTTGTAGATCGCGCTCTCGGGGCCACCGTCAATGAGCGTGAAAACATGGCGGCGGCGCTGGTACGCGGCGGCATAAACCGTGTCAGGATTGGAGGGATCAATGGCGACATCGACCACGCCCGTGTTCTCGCTGATGGTCAGAACGTCTTTCCAGGTCTTGCCACCGTCGGTCGTCTTATAGAGGCCGCGATCTCCGCCAGAACCCCAGAGCGGCCCTTCCGCCGCGACATACACAACCTTGCTGTCGCGCGGATCGACCACGATGCGCCCGATGTGTTCGGACTTCTTCAGACCCATATTCTTCCAGCTCTTGCCGCCATCGTCGGAACGGTAAACGCCGTCGCCATATCCCACGCTGCGCTGGCTGTTGCTCTCTCCACTGCCAACCCAGACGATCGAAGGATCGTTGGGGTCGAGGGTGATCCATCCGATCGAGTACGAGCCTTCACTGTCGAACACCGGAGTCCATGTGGTGCCGTCGTTCACGGTCTTCCACACTCCGCCAGATGCGACGCCGACGTAATATTCGGACTTATTCTTGGGATTTACCGCGAACGAGATCACGCGGCCAGACGCCACCGACGGGCCGATCGAGCGAAATTGCAGCCCGCTGAAGGTGTCAGCATTCATGCCACCCTTCTTCTCTTCGACGGTCGGCTTTGCCGTCTCCTGCGCCGGCTTCTCTTTTTTCTTGCCTTTGGCCACCGGAGGCTCCTGCTTCTTGCTTTCTTTCTGCGGAGAAGCGGCCGGGGCGGTTTGCGCAAGCACAATCAATGAGACGCTGAACAACAAGCAAACGATAAGCGCGAGGCGGCTGAATCGGTTCAAGGTAGAGCTCCCTCTATAAGAAAATTAAACGCGTGGGAACCTGGTGACGCACGAGGTTCGACGAAGAAAACCGTCGTCGGTAAGCAGTTCCGTGCGGAACCGATGTTTATACAGGATTTGAGGCCCGCAGAGAAGGACGAACCTCGAATCGCGTAGCAATAGCCGCCTCGGCCGTTCCCGAAGCGAAACGAGGGCGCTATGGCACGGTAGAATTATGATGCCAATGACCAAAAAGAAAACTTCCGGTCACGATACCCGCTATGTCCGCCTGCAGAAGAATTTCTGTTTCGGCTGCGGCAAGAACAATCCCGAGGGCATGCGCCTGAAATTCACCTACGACGAAGAGCGCGACTGCTTCGTCTGCCGCTTCCGCCTGGGCAAACGTTTCACCGGACCACCGGGACACTGCCACGGCGGCATCATCGCAACTCTGCTCGACGAGGCTATGGGCAAGGTCAACAAGCTTAGGCATGTGATCGCCCTCACGTCGCAGATCACGGTTGACTACCTGAAGCCGGTGCCGCTTAATAAGCCGCTACGCGTCGAATCGCGGGAGGTGGAAGTCACCGGACGCCGTCATATCAATATGGCGGAAATCCTGAATCAGAAGGGCGAGGTGCTGGCCCGCAGCAAAGGACTGTTCATCGCCATCGATCCCAAGAAGATGTTCACGAAGTTCGTGGAGAAATAGTTCTCTTCCGTTGAGAGGTTTCTTATTGGACACATCAGCGAGCCGTTGGAGACAGCTCACGTTCGCCCAGGTTTCCTTATTGCTGTGGCTTCTTCTTATGGGCCCGCTATTTTGGCTGGTGAATCCTCGTCTCGGAACGGCAGTGGGGATCGGTTTCGTCGTGTTGTGGTTGACAGTCGGCGTTGCGGCGGGCGTATTTGTACATCTCTGGCAATGTCCCAGATGTGGCAAACCTTTTAACCATGGCGACTTTGATTACGTGACGCCCTATCGAAATAAGTGTTATCACTGTGGCCTTCCGCGAGGTTCCTCTCATCTATAGCGATCGAACCAGCGAGACGGCGCTACTACTTCCTCCACGCCCGCGCTAACTGCTCCACTCCCCGCTGGATCTCTTTGGTTCCCATCGCCGCAAATCCCAAGACCAGCCCTTTCGAATTTGTCCGGCCCCACGCATAGCGGCTCAAGGGAAGAACATCGACGTCATGCTCGGCGGCGGACCGTGCCGCTTTCTCCGCGGAGACTCCTCCTTTCAGCCATGCCACGGTGCGCAATCCCGCCTCGACGGGAGGTATCTCCAGGAGTCCGGTCAAATCTTCGCGCGCGCATTTCAGCAACACGCCCAGCCGTTCCGCATACAACTCGCGCATGCGCCGCACATGGCGCGCAAAGTGTCCTTCGCTGATGAAATCGCTGAGAATCGCCTGATCGATCAACGGGGGATGATGCGTACTCACCGACTCCGCCGCGGCGAAAATGTCGACCATCGCGGGAGGCACGACCATGTACCCGAGTCGCAGTCCCGGAAATAGCACATCGCTGAAGCTCCCGGCAAAGATCACGACGCCGGCATTGTCGAGTCCCTGCAGCGCTGGAATCGGACGACCCGAATAGCGATATTCCGAGTCGTAGTCGTCTTCGAAGATGACGGTGCCCGAGCGACGTGCCCAGCCCAATAGCGAGAGCCTGCGCGCCAGACTCATGGTCATGCCCATGGGAAACTGATGCGCTGGGGTGACGTACACCAGCCGCGGCGCGGGCCATCGCCGCAGTCCTTCTTCGAGGTTCAATCCCTCTTTATCGACCGGCACGGGGCAGACGCGTGCGCCAATGGCTTCGAATGCCTGCGCGGCACCCGGATAACCCGGCTCTTCCATCCACACGGGATCGCCCGCGTTCAGCAGCAAGTGCGCTGCGCGATCGAGTGCCTGTTGCACACCGGAAATAATCAGCACCTGTTCCGGCGAGCACTTCACTCCGCGGGAGGTGTTCAGGTACTCGGCCACGGCTTCGCGCAAGGGACGATAGCCGAGCGCCTCTCCGCCGCCTAATAGCTGTACCGAGGCCCGGCGCAGACGGCGCGCCGCGACCTGCGCCCAGAGGCCGGTAGGGAAAGCATCAAGCGCCGGATAGCTGGCGCGAAATGCGCGAACCGGACGGGAGGCCGCCCGCACGAATCGCGGCAAGCGGCGCGCATATTCCGAGAAGCGCGTCTTACGAACCCGTGCGCGCGAAGCTGGTTTCGCCCGGGGCGCCTGCAGCAGGGCATCTGGTAGCGTCTTGCTGACGTACGTTCCCGATCCCACTCTGCCTTCGACGTATCCTTCGGAGCGTAACTGCTCGAACGCGGTCACGATCGTCGGACGCGATAAGCCGTACTGTCTGGCGAGATCGCGCGTGGCGGGCAGGCGTGCGCCCGAAGGCAGGCGCCCAGCAAGAATTGCAGCCCGCAATTCCTCGTAAAACCAGCGGTACAGCGGCGTGCCCGCGGGCGGTTGCTGCAGGTTCAGTGGCAGCGTGCTGGGCTGCTTCGCCATAAATGGTATGGTTAGAATAGACTAAATGGACATTTCAGGCTAGCCACTGCTCCAGTACCCTAGATACAGTTTTCCAGCGAAAAGAGGACTTATGTCACAAAATAATGGAAGCTCCACCAGCCTGCGTCTGAAAACCGGGCTGGCCGAGATGCTCAAGGGCGGCGTCATCATGGATGTCACCGACGCCAAGCAAGCCGAAATCGCCGAGAAGGCGGGTGCGGTGGCCGTCATGGCGCTCGAGCGCGTGCCCTCGCAGATCCGCGCTGAGGGCGGCGTGGCCCGCATGGCCTCTCCCAAGAAGATTCGCGAGATCATGGCGACTGTGTCCATTCCCGTGATGGCCAAGTGCCGCATCGGACACTTCGCCGAAGCGCAGATTCTTCAAGAACTGGGCGTCGACTACGTTGACGAATCCGAGGTTCTTACCCCCGCCGACGAAGCCCACCACGTCGACAAGCACGCCTTCAAAGTTCCTTTTGTTTGCGGAGCGCGCAACTTGGGCGAAGCTCTCCGCCGCATTGCCGAGGGCGCGGCCATGATTCGCACCAAGGGCGAAGCCGGCACCGGAGACGTGGTTCACGCAGTGAAGCACATTCGGCAGATCGTCCAGGAGATGAAGATTCTCACCGTGCTCAGCGAAGAAGAGCTCTACGCCAAAGCCAAAGAGCACGGCGCGCCGTACGAACTGATTCGCATCGTCGCCAAAGCAGGGAAGTTGCCGGTGCCGAACTTCTCCGCGGGCGGCATTGCGACCCCGGCCGACGCTTCGCTGGTCATGCAACTGGGCGCCGAAGCCGTATTCGTTGGCTCTGGCATCTTCATGAAGAACTCCACCGAATTCGCCGATCCGGTCGAAGCCGAGAAGCGTGCACGCGCCATCGTGAAAGCCGCCACGCACTTCAACGATCCTAAAGTGTTACTTGAAGTCAGCGAAGACCTGCAAGGCGCCATGAAGGGTCTGGCGGTAGCGGGCATTGACGAAGCGCACATGATGCAAACAAGGGGCTGGTAAAGGCCTCCCCGGCATGGACGCCCACCTTGCAAAATTCGTTCCTGAGGCGCTGGTGATGTGGTTCCAGGATCGCCCGCCCCATGGTTACGACTGGAATCTGGTCTTGGGTGCCGTCTCGGGAGCAACGGCCCTTGCAGCGTCAATAGCGATCTTTGCCGAGAATCCGGCGAGGGTGCGCTATTTACGGACAGTGCGAGCGCGGCTTCGTGAAATCGAAGAGTCCTATGGCAACCCGGAATCTCGCGCCGAAGTTCGACTTTTGGTCTCTAGCTCAGTGGCTAGTTCCACCGGGCTCAAGTCCAAGTTGGAGACGAATCGAGCTCTTGACGAACTCCGTCAACAACTGGACCAATTGACCAGCCGCGTCGATGGCCAGCACAGCGAAATTGTGGAGGTCCATAAATTGGGGGTCTTGGAGTAATAATCAGCGCGGCGTTTGCGATCGTGAAGTTTGCCGCGAAGTAGGTTCTCACATCCGCTGCTTCCCGTGCCAGATCGTGCTGACGATGACGCGGCCGATCCGTATCTGGTAGAGCGCAATATATGGCGTGCCGCCGATTACTAACTCGCGAATGCCGGGCTCGGGACCGATGCGGCCAAGGTAAGGATGTTCTCGAAGTGCTTCAACGACCGCAACAATGCGGGTGGCAAGCCGAGCGGCGGCTTCCGGTTTGTCCTTGGCGACGTATGCGCGAATCTCTTTCAGTCTCGCGAGAGCCAGCGGTGACCAGACAATCTCTATCGGCACAGATCCTCAGCGTCGTGGGTCTTGCCGCAAGCGCATTTCGGAGGAGGCAGTTCGTGTGCGGTACCCCAGGAGAGCAGCCAGGCTTTCATCGCTTCGCGGTCAACATAGTGACCCGCTTTCACCTGACGGTCGGCTTGACGAACCTCGGCCAGCATCCTTTCCTGGTCCTCCACATAGGATTCGACAGCATCGGAAATCAGGAAATTCGAGCTGCGGCCCGAAGCCTTGGCCAGCCGGGCCAGACGCTTCTTGATCTCAGGCTTCAGACGAATACTGAGGGTGGCACTGGGTGTGTTCGCCATGAACACATTCTAACACGCCGCAACGGATAAAACAGATGCCGATCGGTGTCCTAGCCCTGCAAGGCGATTTCGACGCGCACCGCCGCCGGCTCGAAGAACTCGGCGCGGAGGTGGTGCTGGTCAAGAAGCCGGAACAACTCGATCAGATTGACGGACTCGTCATTCCCGGCGGCGAGTCGGGCACATTCCTCAAACTGCTCGGCGCAGAGGGATTCGAAAAGCTGAAGCAGTTCGTCCGCCTGAAACCCACTTTCGGTACCTGCGCCGGCGCGATTCTCCTGGCGAACGAAGTCGAGAACCCGAAGCAGGCCGGGCTGGGCGCGCTCGACATCGTCATTCGCCGCAACGCCTACGGTCGTCAGGTCGACAGCTCCATCCGCCAAGGCAAGCTGGGAGACGCTCCCATCGAAATGGTTTTCATTCGCGCCCCCAAGATCGAGCGGGTGGGTCCGAACGTGGAAGTCATCGCCACGGAAGGGAAAGATCCCGTGGCCGTTAGGCAGGGAAGGGCTATGGCCGCGACATTCCATCCGGAGCTGTCAGCGGACACACGAATCCACCAGGCATTTCTGGATTTAGTGCGCAACGGAAACCACTAGGCTGCTTCGTCGCGGATCGCCCCGCGCACTTTCTCCGCCAGCTCTGGCGTGATCTCGCTCACGCCGTGGGCTTCGCTGGCGTGCGCAGCCGCTCGCTCCAGGATCTCCTGCTCAGAATCCCCGCGCGCCACGAAATCGCATCCCGGAACCACATCGCCGCAACGTAGTTCTTTGGCCATAAAAGTCTCCTCCTGAGGGACGGAAGTTTACTACGGTTTTGGCGAGAAGGGCGAGCGCAGGGATACTCGCCCCATGTCTTCGATGCCATAACGGTGGATCCGCGCTAAGAAGTCACTTCACGCCCTTTTCCGGATCCCACGAGCCCTGCTCTTTGCGCACCATGACGATCTCTCCAACGTGATAGGCATTGTGCGTCCCGACGTGCGCCAGAGTGGAAGCGGCCTTCTGAATCTTAGCGTCGTCCGCCGTCTCCACCCACTTCTCCAGATCTTTCATCACCTGATCGAGCTGTTGCTGTAAATCAGCCCATTTCTTGCTGTCGAAGTTTGTGAATGTCAGGTCGTTATTTCCATCAAACTTGGCGGGCGTCTCGCCGCGAAGCTTAGCCAACACTTGCTGATTCCAGAAAACCAGGTGATAGGCAAGCTGGCCGACGGAATGATTTCCTTTGCCATCGGTCCAACTGGCTTGTTCCGGGGTCAGTCCCGATACGGCTGTGTTCGCATCCACAAACCAGTCTTTCGCGTTATGTGTGGTTTTTAACTGCTCGAGCAGGATGCTGCGCAGGGTGGCTGGCGGCTTCGCAGTTTTATCCTGGGCGGGTGATGCGGCACAGAATGCGCACAGTACAACGGCCACAGCAATGATGGATTTCATCGGGAAGATGCCTCCTTAGGCGAACTGCGAATGGATAGACGTATCCTAAGGGCGTTCGGCTAGCAAGAACAGGGCACGCCCAGACATTTCCGGTCCGGCTGACGCCGAATTCCGCGCTCAGGCGTGCGTTATACTTGAGTCAGGATGGCTGAGAATCAGGACAAAACGTTCTACCTCGAAACCTTCGGCTGCCAGATGAATGCCCATGACTCGGAAAAGGTCATCGGAACGCTCGTTTCCGAGGGGTATCGCCAGGTTGCGACGGTCGAAGAAGCCGGTCTCGTCCTCTACAACACCTGTTCCATCCGCGACAAAGCCGAGCAGAAAGTCTTCCACCGCCTCGACGATTACAAGAAATATTTCAAGCAGGGCAAGCGTTTCGGAGTGCTAGGTTGTGTTGCGCAACAGGAAGGCAAGAAGATTTTCGAGCGTGCTCCGTATGTTTCGATGGTATGCGGCTCCGCATCCTATCGAAACCTGCCTGAAATGCTGGTGCAGATCGAGGCAGGGAACCGCCAGGTGACTGGTCTTGACGACCGCCAGACCGACGAGTGCTTTGAAACCGAGTTCACTTCGCGCACCAATCCACACCGCGGATATATCACCATCATCGAAGGCTGCGACAAGTTCTGTGCCTACTGCGTGGTTCCCTTTACCCGAGGCAAAGAACGCAGCCGGACCTCCGAGTCGGTTCTCATGGAAGCCCGCCAGATGGCTGATTTGGGATACACCGAGATTCAACTGCTCGGACAGAATGTGAATTCCTACAAGGACCCCTCGGGCAAAAAGACCTTCGCCGAATTGCTGACCGCTGTCGGCGAGGTTTGTGGGATAAGGCGCGTGCGCTTCACCACCTCGCACCCGCGCGACTTCGGAAAGGATATTGTCGAAGCGATTGAGGCCTCTCCCACTCTTTGCGATCACGTGCATCTGCCGGTGCAGAGCGGCTCCGCGCGCATCCTCGATGCCATGCAGCGCCTCTATACGCCTGAGCAATACATGGAGCGAGTCGCCTGGATGAAGGCTGCGAAGAGGGAAATCAGTCTGACGAGCGATATGATCGTCGGCTTTCCCGGCGAAACTGAGGCGGATTTCGAAGCGACACTCGCCTTACTCGACGCCGTCGAATACGACGCGATCTTCGGCTTCAAATACTCCCCCCGGCCCAATACTCCCGCGTTGAAGTTGGAAGACGCGATCCCGGAGGAAGAGAAGGTTCGCCGGTTGGCAATTTTGAACGATAAACAGCGCGAAATTCAAAGGCGGCGTTATCAACGCCATCTGGGACAACTAGTTGAAGTGATGGTTGAGGGTCGAAACGATGCCCGGCGGCAATGGAACGGTCGAACCTCGCAGAACAAAGTGCTGAATTTCACAACGCCGGACCACATCAGACCGGCGATTGGAAGCTACGTTCCGGTGATTACCACCGAGTGTTTTCCAAACAGCCTTTTAGGCCAAATGGTGATATAAGGAGCCAAGCAAGGACGATTTCTGGCACTCGAAAATCGTACTTCGTAAATGTTCCCGGGGGTCGTGATGGAAGTTGAGATGAAAATTCGGGGCTTGATGATGGATCCGGTCACTAATATGCCCATCGTAATCCTGAAGGATGTGGGCACGGATACCGTCCTGCCGATCTGGGTGGGGATCTACGAGGCTAACGCCATCGCCCTGGAAATCGAGAAAGTCACAACTCCGCGGCCCATGACCCACGATTTGATCAAGAACGTTCTGGTCGGCCTCGATGCCAACGTCCACAAAGTGGTCGTGACCGAACTGCGCGAAGATACGTTCTTTGCCGTGATCTGGCTGGAGCGCGAAGGCCGGGTCATCAGCATCGACTCGCGTCCTTCTGATGCGCTCGCGTTAGCGTTACGCGTGGATTGCCCAATCTACGTAGAAGATGAAGTCTTGAAGAACTCCAAGCAAGCCGCCAATGTCTCTGACCGTGTCACCAGTGAAGAGCTGCGCAAATGGCTCGAAGGCCTGAGCGACGAAGACACGGGACGATACAAGATGTAATCGGAGAGAGTGGCGCCGGCGTCCCGCCGGCCATCACGAAGCAGGATTAATTTGGAAGGTCTACGAAACGGCGCCCGGGTGCTGGCGTCGCGTGAACTTTACATAATACCTGTTATCGGACGTTGCATATCCACCGGCGGCACACCTGCGTCTCCCAAACGCCTTAGCGCTCAACCCTGGAATTCCACGCTTGGGGGTCCATTCCCCGGAGGCGTGAGTTCCCACGATCGAGGTGTCGCCGCCGACGGTTACTCGCACTGCTGTTGATTGGCGCCAAGCTGGAATGGGATCCACCGCGCGTGGTTCCCCGAAGTTCCGTCGCCCGATTCTTCGCACCAGTAAATCTGTATCCTGGCCGAGCCATCCTCAAGTTTCCCGCTCACCGTGGTATGCAGATCTCCCCGTAAGGCCTGCTTGGGAAGCAATGCTGGATTCCCAGAACTCACTCCACTCCTCCCACCGCTGCCATCACGGTTGCGTACGCTTCCGTACATAGCAATCTGTCGGCCGTTTCTTCCCAAACCCTTCCGAGCGGTAAATATCCGGAAGAAACCGGGAACAGGCGGGGGTCGGCTTAGTGTGAGAGGGCGACGGGCGACGGAAGGAATCGGACCCGATCGGATAGTCGAATATCCGATCGGATAGTCGAGGGAGGTGGACTACAGGCCGTACTTCTCCCTGAGAATGCTGCGATGATGCAGTTCGTGGCCGGCGATGATATAGGCTAACGCGCGCACCGAGATGGGAGAGTTGTTCGCCGTGCCGCGGCGTTTCCAGGCTTCCTCGTCCAGTTGACTCAGCAACAGAACATTGGATTGACGTACTGCCGAGAATTCGTCAGCCAGGTCAGATAATCGACTCTTTGCGAACGGTCCGAAGCGCACGTAGTCATCCTGCTCGAAGCCCGGCAAGGGCGTCTGATCGTTACGAGCAACCCGCATGGCGCGATAGCCAAAGACTCGCTCGGTGTCGATCATGTGGCCAATTACCTCTTTGACCGTCCACTTGTCGGGAGCGTAGCGGTAATTGCTTTTTTCTTCGTTGACGCCTTTCAGCATCGCCAACGTCTTTTCGATCTGCTGTTTCAGCGTGCCCAGAATGTCGGCGTTCGGAACCAGATCGATGTAGCGCGAATAGTAGGGGTTGTGCTCATCTGCTTGAGGGCGATCGATGGCGAAGCTTTGAGTAGGCATGACAGCTCCAGATGATATCAGTCTCTGACCCCAGCCCCGGCCGGCTGCGGAGCGGGCGCTGAGGACAACACGATCTTCGGATGGAACAAGCTGCCGGCCACCCGAACGGCGATCGCGATCAGTTCGGCCTGGCCGTAAAACACTTTTACATATCTCTTGCGCGAGAGCTCCGGCAAATTCACGGTACGTCCACTGCGAATTCTCGCGGCGGTTTCATCGCTAGCGGTCACGCAAGGGAACTCAGGCAAGATCTGCCGGGGATGCAAAAACAGTTTTTCAACAGTTCCCTGCCGTCCTGCTGAATCCACTTCTTCCAGAGTGTGAGCACAAGCGATATCGAATTCCGCCACGCACGTGCGCCGTAGCGACTCCAAGTGCGCTCCGCAGCCCAGCTTCTGCCCCAGATCGTGGGCCACGGAACGCATGTACGTCCCCGACGCCACGCGCGCCCGGAACTGGACACGGTCGCCCTCGGCCGAAAGGATTTCGAACTCCTTGATCTCTACCGCGACCGGCTTCAGCACAACCTCTTGTTTCTTTCGCGCCAGTTTGTAGGCCGGGACTCCCTGTACTTTCTTGGCAGAAAACGGTGGCGGCATCTGCTCAATCACGCCGCAAAACCCGGCGGCCAACTCCCTCGCGACTTCAAGTGATACTTGAACTGTCTGCAGCGGCTGGGTGGGAGTTCCCTCGGCGTCGTAGGTGTCGGTTGCAAATCCGAAGCGGATGGTTCCTTCGTAGGTCTTCTCGGAAGCGGTATAGAACTGGGCCAGTCGCGTCAGGTTGCCGGTCACCAGGGGAAGAACGCCGGTGGCCATCGGGTCCAGTGTGCCCAGATGTCCCACCGCGCGCTGTTGCAGGCTGCGGCGTACCCGGTTTACTACATCGTGCGAAGTCAGCCCCGCGGGCTTGTCGACAATCAAAACGCCATTCATGAGGATTTGGTAATTTACCTATTCGGGGGATTTGAGAGCGGTCCCGTGGCCGCTCTCTTAAAGTACCAAATTTCCCGGTTGCCGATTTACTAATCTTCCATGATTCCCATTCGTGACGACACGCCCCGCTTCAGCACCCCTTACGTCACGTATTTTCTGATTGCCCTGAACACGGTGATCTTTCTGTTTGAATGGTACGTCGGCCTGCAAAGCCGGGCCGATCTGAATGCGCTCATCTTTGAATTCGGAGTGGTGCCTCGCCACGTCACCGCCCTTCTGAGCGGAACTCCCCATGTCGACCCGCTCAGTGCCTTGCTTCCACTTTTCACCTGCATGTTTCTGCATGGCTCGTGGCTGCACGTGATCGGCAACATGTGGTTTCTGTGGATCTTCGGCGACAACATCGAAGACTATCTCGGACACTTTCCCTATCTCGTCTTCTACCTGGTCAGTGGAATCGCCGCGTCTTTCCTGCAAATCGCCCTGAGCCCTACCTCTCGTGTTCCAAGCGTCGGCGCCAGCGGTGCGATCGCGGGCGTGATGGGCGCCTATCTCATCCTTTATCCGAAGGCGCGCGTGCTCACGCTGGTTCCCTTAATTATCTTCTTCACGTTCTGGTGGCTGCCTGCCTGGATTTTTCTCGGATACTGGTTCGTGCTCGAATTCCTGAGCGGTACCGCCACGTCGATTGCGACCACGAGTTCGAGCGCGGGGGGAATCGCCTTCTGGGCGCATGTGGGAGGGTTTCTTGCCGGAATCGTGCTGATCAAGTTGATGCCGCAACGGCCCCACCGCTCGCGTTACGGAGCCTATTAGCCGAGGCAATCGGCAATGCACCGCGTGGCTGTGTCTAGTCAGAGGCGTTTCAGAGGGTTCCTGCAGAGGGCAGAAGCACCAGTTCTTCCAGCGTGCTGCCTGGCGGCAGGCACAACGCATCAACGACCGCTCTGGCCACGGTCTCCGTTGACATCATCTTCTTGCGTGGAGCCTCCGGCCAGAGCGTCTTCCAGATCGCAGTATCCGTTGCTCCGGGCAAGAGGGCGACGACGCGAATTCCCTTGGGACGCAGTTCTTCGCGCAAAGTATCGGTGAACCCCAGAGCTCCGTGCTTCGAGGCGTTGTAGGCAGACGAACCCGCAAACACTCTCTTTGCCGCGATGGAAAGATTGTTTACGATCGCCCCGCCGCGCTTTATCTGCGGCAATGCAAAGTGAGTGATCAGGAACATGCCGTTCAGGTTGGTATCGATGACGTCCCGCCAAGCGTTGTAAGAGAGTTGGTCGACGCAGCGGTTGGGGTGACCGACGCCCGCATTGTTCACCAGGATGTCGATGCGCCGGAAATGCTTCTTCGTGTCCACAAAAAGCCGGCGCACGTCCTCGGGATCGCGCACGTCACAGGGAATAGCCACTACGTCTTTGCTGTAACCCTTCAGTTCCCTTCTCACACGGCTGAGCTCCGCCGGATCGCGAGCCGTAAGAATCAGGTTGCATTTCTCATGCGCCAAAGCGCGCGCAATCGCCAACCCAATCCCGCGATTGGCTCCAGTCACCAGCGCCACTTTATCTTTCAGACGGGATGTAGAGGATTTTGCCAAGCTTGTGGCCCAAGGCACCTACATCCCGTTCGCGCGCGCCCGAATCAACGATAGAAATTCCGACCGCGTCTCCTGCTCCTCACGGAAGCAACCCAGCATGGAAGAAGTCACCGCTGCGGAATGTTGCTTCTCCACCCCTCGCATCATCATGCACAGATGGCGCGCCTCGATCACCACCCCAACTCCTTGAGGCTGAATGGCTGCCTGAATGGTTTCGGCAATCTGCGTGGTTAGTCGTTCCTGAATCTGAAGGCGCCGCGAGAAGATCTCGATCAGCCGCGGAATTTTGCTTAGTCCGATCACCTTGCCGTTGGGAATGTAGGCCACGTGAACCTTGCCGAAGAACGGCAACATGTGATGCTCGCACAGGCTGAACATCTCCACATCTTTCACGATGACCATCTCGTCATAATTCACCGTGAACAGCGCGTCTTTCAGCATCGCCTGCGGATCTTCTTTGTAGCCCTTGGTGAGGTGTTCGTAGGCGCGGTGCACGCGCTCGGGGGTACGCGTCAAGCCTTCGCGCGCCGGGTCTTCGCCCAAACGCACAATCATCTCGCGCACTAATTCTTCAAAGCTCGCACTGGTCAATGTCGGCGTCGCAACAGACTGTGTCATAGGACCTGCTTAAATTTGGTAATTTTGTAATCGGGTAATTTGGCAATTTGAAACGAGTGTTTTGATTTACAAAATTGCCCGATTACCAATTTACGGAATTCTCTTCTTTTCCCTCGTATTCGAATGAATTCAGCATCGTCTCTTCAATCCTCACCTTTTCCAGATGTGCGTGGTGGAAGCTGCGCTGCAAAAAATCGTAGATGGTTTCGCACAAGTTTTCCGTGGTAGGAATGTTTCCGCCGAATTCTTTCGTCAGGTTCAAATTCTGCAAGTCGAAGCGCTCGAGCACTTCGCGGCGCACCGCCTCGTCGAGATCCACCAGGTTGCAGACCATGCCGGTACTCTCCTCAACCGGGCCGCTGACCGTGACTTCGAGGGCATAGTTATGCCCATGCCCGTGCGGATTGTTGCACTTGCCATAGGTCGCGACGTTCTCCGCGTCCGACATGGCATCGCTGTGCAAGCGGTGGGAAGCCGAGAATCGATATCGCCGCGTCAGATAGGCCTTCATGCTTCTCCATAGAAATCGACGAACAGATCTGGCGTCTCGTAAACGCGCACCCGGTGCAGTTTCGCCGCTTTCAGTTTAGGAGCGATGCGTTGCCATACGGCGATGGCCAGGTTCTCGGTCGTGGGAATGCGCGTGAAAAATTCGGGCACTTCCTTGTTCAGGAAACGGTGATCCATGGCGTCGAGCACTTCGCGGTTTAGAATCTCTTTCAATTCCTTCAGATCGACCACGAAACCCGAGCGCGGATCCACCTCACCCTTCACCGTCACTTCAAGCGTGTAGTTGTGGCCGTGGCCGTTGGGGTTGTTGCACTTGCCAAAGATGCGCCGGTTCTCTTCGGCCGTGAATTCCGGATTGTGGTAATAGTGCGAAGCAGAAAACTCGGCTTTGCGCGTCAAATAAACCATGATCGTCCTAACGTAGCGCGGGCGTCTCGCCGGCTTTCGGAGCGAGCGGAACCTTTCGGTCCGCCGTGCCATCCGTCCCGTACTGCCTTCCCTTCCAACTCACCTGCCCTCTTTTATAAGAGATCACCGAACGCAGCAGAAGGTAAGAAAAAATAGGCAAGCCAAAAAGCGATAAAGCGTTTGCGTCCCAGGGAAAATGCGCCTGCCGGATTCGCTTCAGAAGAAATCCGTATAAAACGACTGCCAACACACCAAGTACCACGCCCACTCGCGCTCTGCCGCCTGCAACTGCAATGACTGAGAGCACGGCGCTCCCCACAATCAAGATAAACTCCAGCAGACGCAACCCGGCGATCTGCAGCGGCGCGGCGAACAGCCGCGCCAGATTCTTGGTCCAACCTTCGCAAAGTTGAGCAAAACTGCGATACATGCGAGTGCGCACGGCGTCGCCGCCGTAGCGGAAGAGAATCTTGCGGCGCGACTGTTTTACCTTCTTGGCCAGCGCCACGTCTTCGAGCAGACTACCGGCAATCGCCGCGTGTCCGCCGACCGCGTCGTATGCTTCCCGCGACACCAGCAGGTACTGGCCATTCGCAGCAGCGGCGGAAGACCTCGGATCGCTCACCTGTGACGGGCGATAGGTCGCGGCCAGCTCCGCGAAAATCACCGGCATAACTGCCTTTTCCAGCACGCTGTGGACTTCCTGCTCGGGCGAATAGGAAACCAGAGCCATCCGATTCTGCTCGGCCTCCGTCACGCTTCGTGACAACGATGCCGGCAGATGCACGGTATCGGCATCGGTAAACAACAGCCAGCGTCCGCGGGCAACCCTTGCACCCGCAGTGACGGCGTTATTCTTCCCGCTCCAACCCGGCGGCAACGGCGGAGCCTCAATCACCTTCACCGATGCGAACGACCCAGCGATCTCGCGCGTGCGGTCGGTCGAGCCGTCGTCGACCACGATGATCTCGAATAAGATGCCAGTCTGGCCGATCAGGGATTCCAGGCACGTCCCCAGCGAGGCTTCTTCGTTGCGCGCCGGCACAATCACCGATACCACCGGGCCCGAAACTGGATTTGCCGCCGTCATAGGCTGAATTAGGTATTATATCTAGGTGCGACCCCGCGCTCTTCTCATAGCCTTGGCAACCCTCATGCTGGCTGGGTGTTATAGCGGAACCCGTCCGCCCCGCATCGGCACCGCCGCCCCTGATTTCACGGTTCAGGATGCCGACCGGAAACTAACCCTCAGCGACTATCACGGAAAGATTGTGGTGCTGAACTTCTGGGCCACCTGGTGTCCGCCCTGTGTGGAAGAGATGCCTTCCCTGCTGCAGATGCAGCAGAGAATGAAAGATAAAGGGATAGTGGTGCTGGCGGTAAGCCTGGACGAGGACGAAAGCGCTTACCACAAGTTCCTGAAAGATCACGGCGTGAACGTGATTACCGTCCGCGATCCTGCAATGAAGAGCAGCGACCTCTACGGCACATTCAAGTATCCGGAAACTTATATCATCGACCGCAACGGAGTTCTGCGGCGCAAATTCATCGGCGCCGTGGATTGGAACCAGCCAGAAGTGATCGACTTCCTGACAAAGTTGTAAAAGTGCTTAAGAGGTTGCGCCGGCATCTTCACCGGCGAATCGGTAAATACCTGAACTCGCGCAACTGAAAGGGCTCGACCGGAAGCAGCCGCGGTCTTTTACAATCCAAGAGTGAAGACCTGGGACGTCATTATTATCGGCGGCGGCATTATCGGGCTCTCGCTCGCCATCTCTCTGCGTAAGCGTGGTGCAGGCGTCCTGGTCGTCGAACGCGGTGAACCCGGCCGCGAAGCCTCTCACGCCGCTGCGGGAATGCTGACGGATTTCATGCTCGAGACGCCCGCCGCACTGCAGTCGCTCGCGACCGCCAGCGCCAGCATGTATCCCGAGTTTGTCCACCAATTGCAGGATGAGTCAGGCGTGAACTGCGATCTGCGCGATCAGGGCACGCTGGTGTTCCCTGCTCACGAGCATTTGCGGCACTTTGCAGGCCTGGATCCTGCACCTCTGGTCGAGTTGGAGGCCAGCCTCGCCGATCCTACCCGCCCCGCCTTCCACCTGAAAGAGCGCAGCGTCGATCCGAGAGCGTTGGTCGCGGCTGCTCTCCAGGCGGCGAAGCATCGCGAAGTGGATGTCGCCTCCGGCACGACTGTCCTGGAGGTGCTTACGAGCGAGGGTCGCGTATCAACGGTTCTCACCGAGAGAACCAGCTATCACGCTCCAGTGGTTGTGAACTGCGCGGGGGCATGGTCAGGACAAATTCCGCCCTACAATTTTCCGACCCGCCCCGTGAAAGGCCAGATGCTTTCGGTCGTTGGTGAAGTCGCCAAGCTCCGCCAGGTGATTCGCTCGCCAGAGGTCTACCTGGTTCCGCGCAGCGACGGACGCCTTCTGATCGGCGCCACGGTCGAAGAAGCTGGATATAACAAACGCACGACCGCCGATGCCATTCAGCGCATGCATCGCGCGGCCATTGCGCTGATTCCGGCGCTCGCGGAAGCCCGCGTCCTCGAGTCGTGGGCGGGACTCCGTCCCGGCACGCCCGATGACTTGCCGATCCTGGGCCCGACGAACATCCCGGGATACTTCGTAGCGACAGGCCACTTCCGCGATGGTATCCTCCTCGCTCCCATCACCGCGCACGTCATGGCGCAAGTGATCACGGGCATCGAGCCAGATCAAGACCTAACTCGGTTCTCCAGCACCCGCTTCGCGAGTAGCGCCGGCGTCCCTCCGGCAACGGCGAGCTAAGAGTTGCGCTTTCTCGTCGTGTACCGACCCGCGATTTTCCTGGAACTTCTGTCCACTGTTATTCGTTATAAGCAGAAGAACGATGAAACTCACCATCGAAAACGTCGGCAAGCGCTATAGGGGAAACCTCTGGGCTCTGCGCAACTTCAGCCTCGAACTCTCTCCGGGCGTTCTCGGGCTGCTCGGTCCGAACGGGGCGGGCAAGACGACCTCGATGAGCATCCTCGCCACCATCACTCGCGCCACCGAAGGGCGAGTGCTCTGGAACGGCGTCGACATCGCCTCCAATCCCAACATGCTGCGCTCGGTGTTGGGATATCTTCCCCAGGATTTCGGCGTCTACCCGAACCTGAACGCCGTCGAATTTCTCGAATACCTCGCCGCGGTTAAGGGCCTCGATGCCGCCACCTGCGCGCCGTCGCATCGATGAACTTTTGAACCTCGTTAATCTCAACGATGTCCGCAAGCGCGCCTTAGGGGGCTTCTCCGGAGGCATGAAGCAGCGCGTCGGCATCGCCCAGGCTCTGCTCAACGACCCGCAGCTGCTGATCGTGGACGAACCCACCGCGGGCCTCGATCCCGAAGAACGCGTCCGCTTTCGCAACCTGCTTTCCGATCTTTCCGGGGAGCGCATCGTGATTCTCTCCACCCACATCGTGTCAGACGTTGAAGCCACGGCCACCGACATCGCGCTTATTTCGCAAGGAAAGCTGGTGGCGCATGCGACTCCGGAAGAACTTCTGCGAGGCGTCGAGGGGAAAGTCTGGGAATGGGTGGTGGGGAGCACGGAGCTAAATACAGTCAAACAGCGTCATCTGGTCAGTAACACCATGCGCCGAAGCGATGGGGTCCACGTCCGCATTCTCGGCTCGGAACCACCGCAGGGAGCCCAGCCGGTACTCCCCACGCTCGAAGACGCTTATCTATTCTCCCTCTCCACCCATCGCGCCGGAGCGGCCGCGTGAACCGCGGACGAATTCTGTATCACCTGGTGAAAGCCGACTTCCTCGAGCGCGTGCGCCGCTACAGCTTCCTGCTCACACTCGCTTTCGCGGTCTATCTCGGATACGCAGCCTACACCGGCAAGATCATGCTCCGCCTCGACGACTATCGCGGCATCTACAACTCCGCCTGGCTCGGCGGATTGATGGGCATCGTCGCCAGTTGCTTCCTCAGCCTTGTCGGGTTCTATGTGGTCAAGAATTCCATTCAGCGCGACCAGCAGACCCGCGTGGGACAGATTCTCGCCACCACGCCAATGAGCAAGCCCTTCTATACGGTGGCGAAAACGATCAGCAACTTCGCAGTGCTCGCGGCCATGGTTATGGTGATGGGCCTGGCCGCGCTCTGCATGCAATTGCTGCGCGCCGAAGATCCCCACATCAATCTCTGGGCGCTGTTCTCTCCATTAATACTTTTCGCACTGCCGGCGATGGCCTTCACCGCTGCCCTGGCGGTCCTCTTCGAAACTCTTCCCGTGCTTCGCGGCGGCGTGGGTAACGTCATTTACTTCTTTCTTTGGACCGCGCTCCTCGCCGGAGGCGGAATCTCTGAACTCGAAATGGGAACTCCGCATCACGACTCGCTTTATTTCCGCGACTTTTGCGGCGTCACCTCGCTCATGAGCCAGATGCAAGCGGGAGTCCGCGCAATTGATCCCGCGTACAAAGGTGGTTCTGCCCTCAACATCGGTGAGTCAGCCCCAACCAAACGATTCGTCTGGAACGGCGTACAGTGGAACTCGATTCAAATCCTCGCTCGCCTCTCGTGGTGTCTCTGCGCGGTCTTGGCGGCGCTGATTGCCTCGCTCTTCTTTCACCGCTTCGACCCCGCGCGCGAACTCTTGCCGAAAGCGAGAAAGAATCTGCCCGCAGCAACCAACGGAGCTTCCGAATCCGTCACTGGGCCCGCTCCGGTTGCGGCTCATCTCACTCCCCTGGCGCGAACCGGATCGCATAACCGGTTCGCCCACCTCGTCGCCTCCGAACTCCGTCTTATGCTCAAAGGACAGTCTTGGTGGTGGTACATCGTTGCCGCCGGATTTGTCATTGCCTGTCTCGCCTCTCCGCTTGACGCTACGCGCCAAGGCATTATCGTCGCCGCCTGGATCTGGCCCATCCTGCTCTGGTCACAAATGGGCACCCGCGAGGCCAGATATGCGACCGAGTCGTTGATCTTCTCCTCCGACCATGCCTTGTTGCGCCAACTCCCAGCCTCCTGGACTGCGGGAGTGATCGTCGCCCTTATTACCGGCGGAGGCCTGGGCATTCGCCTGCTCCTCGCCGGCGATCGCATGGGCCTGTTCGCGTGGTTAGCCGGGGCACTATTCATCCCAAGCCTTGCCCTCGCCCTCGGAGTCTGGAGTGGCAGCGGCAAAGCCTTCGAGGCCCTCTACACTGTCTGGTGGTACATCGGGCCCATGCACCACGTCCCGGGCGTCGATTTCATGGGGACCACCCTACAAAGCAGCCAGCCGCTGGGCTTTCTGTTGTTAACTTTGTTTTGTTTGACAGCCGCTTTCGTCGGTCGCCGCCGCAAGCTCGCTTATGCCTGAGCGCCGCGCGGAGTATACTGAAGCGTTTTCTGCAATCACCCTCTAGAGTCTTTGCGACCGCTTCACACGCGAGAAAGGGACACACCTATGGCTTCCCCTGCAGTCAGCTATGCACGCGATAACCAGCAACGCTTCCTCAACGAACTGAAAGATCTTCTCCGCATTCCTAGCATCAGTACTCTCGAAGAACATAAGTCCGACGTACAGAAGGCGTGCGAATTCGTCGCTAGCGAACTGCGACGCATCGGCATGGAACATGTCGAGACCATCCCCACTAAGGGACATCCGCTGCTCTACGCCGACTGGCTCAATGCGCCCGGCAAGCCGACCGTTCTGATGTATGCGCACTTCGACGTGCAGCCGCCCGATCCACTCGATGAATGGAAGTCTCCGCCTTTTGTTGACAAAGACGCATATACCGGTAAGGGCGTGGAAGAAGCAAAGAAGAACTGGACCGAACCGTCCGAGCGCAACCAGAACATTTATTCGCGTGGCGCGGTTGACGACAAAGGCCAGCTCTGGATGGAAGTAAAAGCCCTCGAATCGTTGATGAAAGCCCACGACGGCAAGCTGCCCATCAATGTGAAGATCATCTTTGAGGGCGAAGAAGAAGTGGGAGGCGAATCGATCTCCGAGTACGTCCGCAAAGAAAAGCAGAAACTGAAAGCTGACTTCGCTCTGGTTTGTGACACGGAACTCTTCGCGCCCAATCTTCCGACTCTGTGCGTCGGGTTGCGCGGCCTGGTCTACACCGAAATCGAAGCCTACGGAGCCAAGACCGATCTGCACTCCGGCATGTACGGAGGCGCGGCCCCCAACCCGTTCTTCGCGCTGATCGAAATCATCAGCAAGCTGAAAGATTCGAAGGGCAAAGTTCTGATACCTGGCTTTTATTCGAAAGTAAAAGCTCCCAGCAAAGACGAACTCAAAGCCTGGAAGAAGCTTCCCTTCAGCGAAGAGAAATATCGCAAAGCCGAAGTCGGATCGAAAGTTCTTACGGGAGAGCCCGGCTTCTCAGTGCTCTACCGCACTTGGGCGCGCCCAACGCTCGAAGTCCACGGCATGCCCGGAGGCTTCACTGCCCCCGGCGCGAAAACCGTGATTCCGGCGAAGGCTGCAGCGAAAGTCTCCATGCGCCTGGTGCCGAATCAAGACCCCGACGACATCCTCAAGCGCTACACCGCTTACGTGAAGAAGCTCACGCCGAAGGGTATCGACACCAAAATTAAAGTCTGGAGCAAAGGCCCGGCCTGCGTCGTTGGCACCGACAACAAATATGTAAAAGCCTCGACCGAAGCCATGCACGACATCTTCAAGAAAGACACGGTCTTCATCCGCTCCGGCGGATCGATTCCCATCGTCACCGATTTTCAGGACGTGCTGAAGATTCCCAGCGTCATGATGGGCTTCGGCCTCCCCGACGACAACCTGCACGCACCCAACGAGAAGTTCCACATCCCGAACTTCCACCGCGGGATTGAGTCGATCTGCCTGTTCTTCGAGAAGTTGGGAAAGTAATTCTCAATAATTGTCATCCTGAGCGAAGCGGGGCATCGTCAACGATGCCCCGCGCAGTCGAAGGACCTTGCGTGTTCTTGCCGGCGGCGATGATAAGCACGCACGGGCCCTCGCTGCGGCTGACGGAACTACGGACACGCCTGAGGCAAGAGAACGTAATCGACTGCTCCATGCGCCGCATCAATCACCCCTGCGACAGTCGACCATGCGACCTGGGGGTCCGCATCTACACAGACCGTTGAACCTATTTGACCTTTAAGTTTGCTCTCCAAGCCGCCCTCAAGCTCATCAACACCGATTTTTCGAGAGTCTAACTGCACTATCACTTTCGAGTCTGGAGCAATTTTCACGGCTACGCGCGACACGTGGAACCCCTTAACCGGCAGCCCGGACCCTAGCCTGACTCCCAAACCCATCGGCCGTTTGGATGGGAAGATCATGAAACCGAACATGCCGCAAACGAGTAGGGGCACCGCCATCAAACCGAAATTCGGCAGTACGGCGTGGCGGTAGTTGACGCGAGGGCGACGCCCCCTTCGCCAGTTTCCAGCAATTTCTGGCCATTGGTCCTTGCCGCTCAGACTTCCCGGTCGTTCACTGCGCCGCTCTAGGTCGCACGCCGCGACCCACACCTGCAACTCGGCTCGTTCTCTTGACAGGCATAGATGGTTGTATGCCCAGGTCGCAAGCGTCACCACCACCAACCCGGCTGCAGTCGGAACCAAAGAAGTCGCTATGCGCAACGTTACCATCCTGAAGAAAGCGTCCTTCTGCATACCGCCTCCCCCAAACCCTCCTAGGATTCCGAAGCAGGCTCCAATTAGCCCGAGGAAGGGGGCGCTCGTAATGATCGATTGCAGATTCTTAATCCCTAGTGCAAGGTACGAGGGGCTCAGTCCAAGCCTTCTTCTGTCACGCAGAAACAGTCGTAGTTGATAACGAATCCTCAGGTAGCGATAACAGCCCAGAGCGGCGATGACAATTACATAAAATAATAGGAAGCCGAGCAGCATGATATCGAGGCGCACGATCCAATCCATGTACCTCCACAGATACTCGGCACTCCATTCACAGCTATAGGGATCCCACGGATACAGGCAAACTTCGTTCATGAAAGTTTCGCGTTCAGAAAGACGCTGAGTAGAAGAGACACCGAGTCACCCATTTTGGTTCCGTATTGGCTAAACAGGGTCGGGCCTCAGAGTCCTAGCGGAATAACCACCCGCGCCAGATCCCTCGCTCCGCTTTGGGATGACGTCTCTTAAGAATGAGAGTTAATCCGCAAAATTCTAAGGTCCGACGAACTCCCAAGTCTCATTCGTCATCGGCCCGTTCGCCAATTGGCCGCCGAAAAGAATCGCCTGTTTCGTCGCGGGATCGTAAGCCAAGCTCACACCCGACCGCGCCGATGGCGAAGTGGTTGGAGCCAGCAGCGTCCAGCTGGTGCCATTCCATGTCCACGTCTCAGCCACCCCGCCAAAGACCACCACTTCCTGTACGGCCGGATCGAACACGTATCCCGCACCGATCAGAGCCTCGATCTGAGTCGCGGGAGTAACCGACGTCCAGTTCGTCCCGTCCCACGTCCAGGTGTTGTCGGTGCGAATGGTGTCGCCTGTTCCTCCCGTCAGAACCACGTTGTGGTGCAGCGGATCGAGCGCGGCAATTCCCCACCCTCTAGGAATGGGGATCGTCGACGGCTTCAGCTTTTTCCACGCTGTCCCCGTCCACGCCCAGGTGAAGCTGGAAACCGGGATGATCTTCGTGGCGTTGTAGCCGCCGTACATCGTGGCTTTGCCTGACACCGGATCCGAAAACACCATCGCCCCGGTCGCGTTGGGTGGCGGCGACGGCATGCTCGCCTGCGTCCAGGTAGAGGCGGCACCGTCCCAAATCCACGTGTCCTGAAGGTATTGATTGCCATTGAATCCGCCGAACAGGATCAGCTTCTTCGTGGGACGGTCATATCCCATGGCCGCCCCGTTGCGCACCGGAGGCGCCGATGCTGTGGTGACCTGAGTCCACGTTGTACCGTCGAAGGTCCAGGTGTCATTCAGATTTCCGGATGAGCCTTGCCCGCCGAAAAGAACGACCTTCTTGCTGACTGGGTCGTACGCCATGGAGTAATAAGAGCGCGCCGAAGGTGAGGTGGACGGAGACAGTTTCTGCCAGGTAGCGGCGTGATAGCGAAACCGGCTGTGCCACCGCAAGTGCGAAGACAGCTACCGTGAAGATCAGATCTTTGATTGCGCGATTGCGAAACCCCATAGACTCTCCCCTTTCCCAGCGGCGGGGATTGTACCGCATTTCCGGGAAGCCTTCATACGGACCTTCCACCCTATAGCCGCGGGCCGGGCGGCTGTAGCCGTGTAGGGGAGGGCGAGGACCGCAGAGCGGCGCCAGACAACCAATCGCCTTTCGGTGTTTGAGTACTCGCGAACCTGAATCCTATCGCGGCTCAGCCACTCGCAACACCGGCACATCGTCTTTCGCCAGGTCGAGAAACACGAACCGCTCCGGATTCTGCATATAGCACAGTGACAACCACACCGGCTTACCTTCGACCTCAGGCCACCTGTACGTGGCTCTCGTTTTTCCCTGCAGATCGATAACTTTGAACAGCTTCTTCTTGGTATCTTTGTTCCTGAACTCAATCGCGATGCTGTCGCCTGCAATTCGCATGTTCTCCGGCATTGCGCCCTGATCTCCAGGGTCCACCGTCATTCGCCGGACCACCTCGCCACCGGGCGAGATCGCGTAAATCACTGCGGGAGATAACCAGCGCATTAAGTAAATGTTTCCATCCGCGGCGGTCGCGATCGCGCCCTGAAAGATAGCGCGATTGTTCCCTGGATGCGGAACCATGGCGGAATCGCCGTCCACGGTGAACTTATAGATCTTGGCGTCATCCTCCAGCGACAGCTCCTTCAGAAATGTTCCGTTCGACGAAAAGATCCCCGTGAACGGAGCGTAGTTCTGTTCGGGCTTCTGCCATTTCTCCCCGGCAATGAGAAATTCCCCGGAAGAAAACACAGCCAGCTTGTTCACCTGCCAGACCGATCCGATATCCAGCACCACCTTCGACTTGTAAGTTCCGTCTTTGCCAAACACCAGCAGATCGTGCTCGGTCATCGAAGCCATAATCTCGAGGTAGAGGTCTCCATTTTCAGCCACCGAGAACTCTCCTGAGTGGGCTAATTGCGGCGGCAAATTCGGCAAATCGCTCGACGAACTTGCTAGAAAGTCAGCGATTTTCTCGCCCTTCAGGTTGAGTTTGTGGACCGGGGACTGAAACGTCCTGTCATTCCGCAGATACAAGTTCCCATCCGCATCGCATCGCGGCCCGCTCAAGAACTCGGCATCGACATTAGGCAGATTGGTGGTTTCGACCACCGCCAGAGCCAAAGGCTGCCCGTTGGAATCGATTTTCTTCTTCGGCCTTGCGGCCGCTGATTTGGTTGCGGGAGCCGATTTCGCGGCGGTTTGCGCCAGCAACTCTTGATGCGGAGCAAACACCAAGAGCGCGATCATGAGCAGGAAAATGCGAGCCATAGCCGACTCCTCGCTAGGTTTAGGGACATTCTCTCAGCTTTGAGAACGCGCCCATAGTCACGGCTTGCAGTCATTTTTCAGGCGAAACCTTCACTCCGGTCGAATCCTAAGACTGATACCTTTTTGCCTCTCGAATACGTCTAACCGACCTGACGTCAACACCGGGGCGGAAAGGAATCAGTATGAGCGTTAGCTTCGTGAATCCCTCGGCACTCATGGCTCTCATCGCCATCCCCAGCGAGGTCCGCTGGTCGTATCTTGTCGGTGGAACGGTGTTTGCCATCGGCCTGGTCACCATGTTCCTTCGCGGCGATTGGCAAAAGGCCCAAGGGCTCGACAAGCTGATTCTCTTCGGACCGCTCTTCTACGCGGCACCCATCGCCGCTTTCGGCACGGAACACTTCACCATTAACAGGATCATCGCGTCGATGGTGCCCAAGGTGGTTCCGTGGCATGTGTTTTGGGCCTATTTCATCGGCGCATGCTTCATCGCAGCCGGGCTGAGCCTGGTGACCAAGATTCAGAATCGTCTCGCGGCCAGTCTGCTTGCCTTGACGTTTTTTCTGTTCGTCTCACTGATGGATGCCCCGGGTTGGGCGCGCAATCCCGGGAATCGCATCGCCCTCGCGCTCCTGCTGCGGGAACTATCCTTCGGCGCCGGTCCTCTGGCGCTGGCCGCCAGCCTTAGCAGCAAGGGGCGGCACATCCTTACAACGATTGCCCGATACATCATTGCCATCGCCGTGCTCTATTACAGCTTCGAGCAATTCCTGCACGCCGACCACGTCCCCGGCATTCCGCTGGAAATGGTGACACCTGGATTCGTCTTCGGACACGCCGTCTGGACTTACCTGACGGCCGCGGTTTACGCAGTCACGGGCACCCTGTTGCTGGTGGGAAAGAAGACTCGCGCGGCGGCAACCTGGACGGGCGCGGTCATTCTTCTCGGAATCTTGGTCGTCTACGTCCCCATCGCGGTCGTGGAGCGCTCGAATCTCGAGGGCCTGAATTATTTCTTCGATACCCTGATGTTCGGCGGCACCGTTCTTCTGCTTGCCAGCGCACTGCCGCATGAAACCTAGACCACTGTCAGCACCATGAATGTTTTCAGCGGAACCATGTCCGCACCCGACGGCTACGGGCGCGGTACCATCACCACCTCCATCCCGGGCACCAGCTTTGCCACAACCGTCATCTACTACATGGTCAACTCTCGTGCCTTGCGTCTGGTAGACATGGACGGCACCGATGTCGCGGGCGACTCCTCGGGCCAATCGAATCGCAGCAATATTATTACGGAAAGAAGTCCCACAACATATTGGCCCGACCAAAAGCGCAGTTGAAGAAATAGGCGGGCACCCACCCTGGCCAAGCGTTGTCTGCGAGGTTAGGGTGGGATTCCACTATCTTGAAGATCGGTAATTGAATGCGTCGAAAGCTCGATTAGTTACGAGTGCGGATGGACGAAGTCGGTGAAGGCGGCAAAGCAATCCAGTTAAGATGCATGAACACAAGGGTCAAGCCCTCCGCCGTTTTTGGCAGCAGGTAAGGTCGGATGCTGGGCCTAACTACCCGGTCTCGCTCTGTTCAGCCCGCACTGATCCGAGAGCCCCTGGCGCACATGGCTCCGGCTATTTAGTCGCAGTCGCAGCCGGGTCTTTACAGAGCGCTGTTGATCTTCCTTGACATGGTTCGGCAAATCGTGTATCACGGTCACACTTTTCGCTCGGGGCGAGTAAGTGCTCTATATTCTCTTATCCGCCGCGGCGCTTCTACTACTGGACCAGGCAAGTAAGAAGGCGGCGCGGCTCATTCCTCCCGATCGAAGCTGTTCCTTCGCCTACTTCGTACGTATTCACTTTGTCGCTAACGTCAATCGAATCTACAAAAGCAGGTCCATTCGCATTGCGATGGTGTTGGTTTGGTGTTGGGCCGTGGTGTCCGCAGTAGCACTGAATCACATGGGCCCCTGGTTTCAGGGACAAGTGTCCCAGATCGGTTTGGGATTGGCGTTGGGTGGGGCCGCTGGAAATCTGCTCGATATCTGGCGTCGCCAATCGGTCGTGGACTTTATCGACTTCGGCTGGTGGCCAGCTTTTAACTTCGCAGACGTCGGCATTGTTGCGGGATTGCTCTTAGCCTTCTGGCCTTAAGCAGCGAGTGGTGTATGCGTCCGGTATTGTTTAAATGGCGAAGTATCACCGTGTGGAGCTATCCCGCCATGCTCTACATCGGATTGCTGTCCGGTGTGGTCGTCGGCAACATGGCCGCCCATGCGGCAGGACTCGACGCTTTGCGAGTCTACATCGCCACCATGATTCTCATCGTCCCCGCGCTGGCTGGGGCACGTCTTCTCTACGTGTTCGCGGAGTGGCCCCTCTACCGCGATGACCTCTCCACGATCTGGGACCGCAATGTTGGCGGCTATATCATGTACGGCGGTTTGCCGCTGGCCCTGATTTGTTCGGTACCCCTGCTGCGCGTCCTTCATCTTGGCTTTGCGGCTTTTTGGGACGTCGCCATTCTCACCATTCTGGTTGGAATGGCATTCACTCGCATCGGCTGCCTGTTAAACGGTTGTTGTGGCGGCCGCCGTTCTCAATCCTGGTTCGCTCTGTATCTGCCTAATCTCCGAGGTACATGGGAAAGGCGCATCCCAACCCAATTGCTGGAATCTTTATGGGCTGTGCTCCTGTTCCTGATCGCCCTCACGCTGCGTCGATCGACGCCCTTTCCGGGTGCGCTGTTTCTCTTGGTCTGTCTCGGTTACGCCATCGGCCGGTTGCTAATGGAGGGGGTGCGCGAGCGGCCGCAAAAAGCCGCTGGATTGAACATTGCCCACGTCATTTCTCTGACCATCGTTTTACTCGCGGTATCTACGCTGACCATTTACTGGCGTAAGTAATCGACCCTCGGCCGAACCCTCTGGAGTTCTGGATCCCGTTTCTAAATTTTTCGTTCTTCTGCAAAGGCGGTCATTTCATGGCAAACAATCTGACGGGTGATTTCGATGTGGTGGCGGAGTTTGCAATTCTTGCGGTAGACCGGCTTTTGGCGGGAATGCACCAAACCGGCAGGTTTCTGCATTCCATCTCCGTTCGTGTGGACGACAACCCTCGGCCGAACAGACCCAACTCGCCGGTAATTGTTGGAACCGTCGATGCCTTCGGCGCTGCGGTCGTCAACCAGCGCCGCATCGGAATTACAAATCCGTCCCCCGGAGCCTCAGCCGCGACCAGTGCCGCCGCTCTGACTTTGCTGAATGCCGACGAACTGGTGGCCGGAGACGTCATCATCGCTCCGAGTCACATTTCCGGAGTCGCGCAACTGCAGTTATTCCCGCCGACGATTGCGGTTCCGGATGCCTCCGGCACAAACCTTACGATTCGCATGAATCTGATATCGCGCTTCTTTCCCGACAAGGGTACCGCTCCGCTGGCGGAGTTTGTTCGCGGCGATCTCCAGATCACTGCTCCCATCAACAAGATCGTCTCCGGAAGCGTCAACGTCCTCGATATCGATTTCAGAGCCGATCAGGCGGCCATCAACTTCACGCCCTCTTACTCCAGCACTCCGCTGACGATCGAAGACCTGGTGGGAATCAATCTCTGCATACAAAACGGATTACGCACCAGTTTCATGCCTTCCAGCGTCACCCTGCCCAATACCATCGCTGACATCCAACTGAAGACCCTTCCCGGAGCCCTTGCGCTGATGCTTGATCTAACCGATCACCCGTCAACTGCGGGCAGTGTGACCAACGTGTTTCTTGCTTCCGACGACGATTTCGCCTTCGCCGTCGGTCGGGACTATCTGCTGAATGTTCTGGGGATGATCAGCGACAACATTCTCAGCCAGACATTTCCTCCGGTCACGTTCACGGTGGACCTCACCATCTGGGGCGTCGGCACGGTCTTGCATTATTCCTATCCCATCAAGCTGAACAGCGCGAGTTTCGACCTGCAGACCGGAAAGATTGTTCTGACCATCAACGGTCACGCCGGTCCTGAACCCCACGGACATCCGCCCAGCAGTTTCAACTTCACTGTGACGGTGGAGTTTTCGCTGGCGACGTCGGGTCCGAGCGTCGAACTGCTCGTGGGAAATGTGTCGGTCAGCAGCGACAGCTCGCTGGCTGGGATCGTCGATTTCTTCACCGGCGACGTTACCAACTCGGTGAGGAGCGCCATTTCTACGGCGATTGCCAACACCGGCGCCGGCAATACCGTCAGTAATATGTTCGACGCCAATAGCAACCTGGGCAATTTTCTTAACACCCAGCTCAATCCGCCGACAGGAAGTTTGAATCAGGCGCAGCAACTCTTTCTGGTTTACACCTCCGTCGACATTCAGCCCGCCGGCGTCGTTCTCCACGGCTCGCTCCTGCTCTTTGATTGGCCCGAGCCCTACGTCGAGTTTGAACCCATCCCTCCTAACACGAATATCCAGCAAACGGTTGTGTCCAGTGGCACCGACTACTCCGCGCTGAAAACCTGGATTCCCGGCGGTACGGTTGGCGAATACCAATGGCATATGAGCGGACAGCCGCCCTTCGATGTAGATGCTAACCGCTTCGTGCTGCTCTCTTCCAACCCTGTAGCCACTGCTGCGGCCGCGAAGATTGAAGCCGCATCCCTGGCGTATTCAGCCCTTTGCCTGACCATCACTGGCACCAGGATTTCCAACTACGGCTCTCCGGCGAACTATCAGCAAGTCACCGCAAGCATCTGCGCGTTCACCAGCTTTCCGGTTATTTCCGTGGGTGGATTGGTTTCAAGCGGGAGCGCGTTGACTCCGCCTACCCTGGCGGTCACCCATGCAGGCGTCCATGGGGAAGTCGTCGTTTCCAGCCACGTCGCGGCTGACGTGGATACAACCGGCCTCGCCGCGCCCAATCTGCTGGTTCATTTTGCCGATTCCAATTCCTCCTCTCAACTGGAAACCTTGACCAAGGCGGTTGCTCGCAGCCACCGCAAGGATTCTCCGACGGGCGTGATCGCCATCCTCGCGCCAGAGCATCTGGCGAAAGCCAAGTTCACTCCTGGCGTCGTGTACGCCGAGGACACTGATGAAAGCTGGCAAAAGTTTTTTGGAGTCAAGACGGCAAAGCGCCCGCTTACTTTAATCGTCAGTCCACGGGGAAGCCTCTCGTGGCAGAGCGAGGGCCCGTTGCATTTGGAAAACCTGGCGGCCGCCTTGAGCAAGATTCTCGTGAAACGCCCCCCGGTAAGAGTCAGCTTGCCCAGCTTGAATGTCCGCATCGGGCAACTCGCCCCCAACTTTCTCTTCGAATACACCTCCGGCCGCGAGATGCCCCTCAGCAAGCTCTCTGGGCAGCCCAGAGTGCTGGTCTTCTGGCGGAGTGCGGTGAAGCCTAGCATCCAGGCGGTCCGTGATGCGCAGAACTCCGCAGCCAAGAGCAAAACCGTGGTGATGGCAGTGAATGACGGGGACGATCCCGCTACGGCCAGAGCCGTGGCTGCCGAAAATGGATTGACGGCAATTCTGGTGACGGACCCGAAGCGCGAGATCAGTCTGGGCTACGGCGTGAGCTCGTGGCCCACGATTGTCACAGTCAATCCGGCGGGAGTAATCACAGGCATCCGATATGGCCGCAGCCCCAATGCGCCAGCGGCGTCTCCGGTGACAAAGTCCGGCACCCAATCACGAAATTGAAGACCTGCGTCGCGAGGAGCTTCCAATGATTGATTTATTTGTTCTGCTTACACCAATTCTTTTGCTGGGCGTGGTGGCCTTGCTCGGTTTCGCGGGTTGCGGCTTTCACCCGAGCGTGGACGCCGGACCGATCTCCATCTCACCCACGTCAGGAGTGAGTTCGGGTGGCACGACCGTAACCGTCACTGGACAATATGCCAACATCCCCAGCAATGCCATGGTCACGTTCGGCGAGTCTGCGAGTGATACACCCGTTCCCACCACGATCGTGGGCACAGCTCCGAGTCTCTCGGTCACGGCGCAAACCCCGGCGCATGCAGCGGGGGCCGTTGACGTCATACTGACCTACACCGACGAATATGATGACAACTTGCGGGACTTAATATCGTACGGGTTCACTTTCTATGACCCGGTAACACCGGTCGGCCAGGTGCTCACCATCCCGGCGACGAACGTCAAGACGCAGTCTGCGTCGCTGCCGCCACTTCCCGGCAACAAGCTCGTGGTTGTGACTGTGGTCTGGGGAATTAGCGGGGGAAACACCCTGAAGAGCCTAACGGCACCCGGAGTTACGTTTAGCCAAATCGGGACCACCGACCCCCTGGGCCTGGAGTTTGTGGCGACGTTCTATGCGGTCGCGGATTTGACCTCTGGCATCACCGTTACGGCGACTCTCAACACTGCCTCCACGCAGGACTTCGATATCCTGATTTCAGCGTACGATCATGCCGACCCAACCCCGGTTGGACCTGCCATGAATCGTGGAATCGGAACGGCCCCGGCCCCGCTTGTGCCATTTTCGATCGCAGGGCTTGCGGCGGGCGACTTGATCTACGCCGTCGCCATCGCCGGCAATGCAGCGGATAAACTGGTTGGCTCCTGGCAGCCCGGACAAAATCTTACCGCACAAGTCGGTCAGAATGGCTATTTCATGCTCGAAGTGCGACTACTGCAGCAGTCAGACATCGATGCTGCAGTGTCTACGGGCACGTTCCCCGTCACGGCCACCGACAGCGCGGGCACCAACACCTCCCGCTGGTACCTGTTTGGCATGGCGATCAAGCACGGATAGCGGACCCACTGCTTTCCTGTTTCCGCAGAGACGCAGCCCGGCTGCGTCTCTCGACCACCGCGACTTTACGCAAATGTCGAGGTTCCTCCGCCCTTTCCCATTGCTTTCCCCATCCCTCCGGCAGTAGGCTTATCCCGCTCTCGCGATCCATCCCTCCGACCTCCTTCCCTCACCCATTCCCCGCGCACTTGCTACATAGCCTGTGCAATATAGGTGGTTTGTGCAAAAGGGCACCCTATATATAGTGTTTTCATGCTTGACCCCGGCAGGATTTCGTCGGTACAGTAGCTTCAATCTGTGCCCGCCTCATCCAGCCTGGGGACAGTAGCGCTCGCGTCATGCATCGTTTTTAGCAGCCGGGGAATCCGTCTGGTAAACACCGTGGCCCGCGGTCTAAGGAGTCGAAGTTGCTCAAACTGAAAAAGCTGCAGATTCTCGGGTTCAAGTCCTTTTGCGACCGCACCGAGCTCAAGTTCCACGGCGACGGCGTCGCGGCCATCATCGGTCCCAACGGATGCGGCAAGTCGAATATCGCCGACGCCATCTCCTGGGTGCTGGGCGAGCAGTCGGCCAAGACTCTGCGCGGATCGCGCATGGAAGACGTCATCTTTGCTGGCACGCGCGACCGCAAGCCCACCGGCATGGCCGAAGTGTCGCTCACGCTGATCGATCCTGAGCAGTACGACGGCGCCGACGCCAACCTGCCTACCGAAATCGAAGTGCAGGACGAGATGCCTTCCGGCGACTGGGACGAAGCTTCGATCCGCGCCCAGGCCGCCGAAGAGACCGAGCGTCTCACTGAGGAAGCGCAGCCCGGCAAGACGGAAGAAACTGACGGAGAGGCTGCACCAGAAGTCGTGCAGGCTGAAGCCGCTGGACCTCAAGTAGTGCTTAAGATCCGTCGCCGCAAGTTCAACCAGCAGCAGTTCCATAAAGGCGAGATTGCCGTCACCCGCCGCCTCTTCCGCTCGGGAGATAGTGAATACCTTCTGAACGGCAAGCTTTGCCGTCTGCGCGACATTCAGGAACTGTTCATGGGCACCGGCCTCGGCCCCGAGTCTTACGCGCTCATCGAGCAAGGACGCATTGGCCAGATTCTCAGCAGCCGTCCCACTGACCGCCGCAACATTATTGAAGAGGCGGCCGGCATCACCAAGTTCAAGACCAAGAAGCGCCTCGCCGAAGCTCGCCTCGAAGACGCCAAGCAGAACCTGAACCGCGTGAACGACATCTTTGAAGAAGTCACGCGCCAGATGAATTCGCTAAAGCGCCAGGCCTCGAAGGCCGAGCGTTATGCCCGGCTGCGCGACGAAATGCGTGCCAAGCTGCGCGTCGTGCTGGCGAGCAAGTTCGCCCAACTCGATCTGGAGAACGCCGAACTCGAAGCCAACATCGCTTCCCTTTCGGAAGAGATGCGCCTGCAGACCGAAGTCGTGCAGCAACTCGAGTCTGAGAACACCGACCGCACGCAGCGTGGATACGCCATCGAGAACGAACTCCGCGAAAACCGCGAGCGCCTGAGCCAGATCAAGCTCGAAACCGATCGCGCCGTCGCCCAGCGACGCCACAACGAAGAACGCTGCGAAGAGTTGCTGGTCCGCGCTGCCGCGTCCGAGGCTGAACTTTCCCAAGCGCAGGCTCGCCTCTCCACGCTGGAAGCAGAGCGCGATTCGAATCTTCAGATTCTTCAATCCGCTGCAGCCGATGTCGCCGCCGCACAGCAAGAGCTTGTCCACTGCCAGCAGGAAGCAACTGCCGCCGCCTCGACGCTCGCTGAGCTTGAGCGCCAGCAGGAATCCTCGCGCATCGCCATCATGCAGACGGTCGCTTCCATCGCCGCGCTGAAGAATCAACTGACGCAAGCGGAAGAACGCATGGCCGCCGTCGATCGCGAAGGACAGCGCCTGCAATCCGAACTCTCGACCGGCAATTTACAAGTCGAAGCCTTTGGGGGGCAGCGCGGCCAAATCGCCCTCGAATTTGAAACCGTTTCCCAACGCGTCCGCGGGCTAACCGACGAAATCGTTTACACGCGCCAGGCGCTCGAAGCCAAACGCCGCGAAGAGTCCGAGGTCAAGCATCATCTTGACGGACTGCGCGCCGAATACGCCTCTGCGCTCGGGAAAAAAGGTTCGCTCGAAGCTGTCATCGCCGAGCACGGCTACTCCACCGAGTCTGTACGCCGCCTCTTTCAATCCGGCGTGATGAACGGAGGCCTCGCTCCCGTGGGCGTGCTCGCTGACTTCCTCGAAGTCGAAGGACGCTACGAAGGCGTGGTCGAAGACTTCCTGCGCGACGAACTCAACTACATCGTCGTCAAATCATGGGACGCTGCCGACGAAGGTCTGCGCCTGCTGCGCACCGACGTCGATGGACGCGCCACCTTCCTCGTCCATCCCGAAGACGCGCAAGCCAAGTTCTCTTTCGTTGTCGACGAGAACGCGCACCCGGCTCCGCCCAATCATTCCATCGTTCCGCTGAAGAACACCATTCGCGTGCTCGACGGATTCGGCAAATCGCTCGAAGTGATTCTGCCCAAGCTGCGCGATGGATACATCGTTCCCGATCCCGCCTTCGCTCGCGATCTGGCGCTGTCGAATCCCGACGCCTTCTTCCTCTCGCAATCCGGCGAGTGCTTCCACAACGTGACGGTCACCGGAGGGAAGCAACGCGCCGAGGGGCCGCTGTCGATGAAGCGCGAACTGCGCGATGTCTTACGCTTGATGGCCGATGTCGAAGCCGCCTTGCGCAACGAAGAAATGCGCGTGCTCACCCTGGGCCGCGAAATCAAGGAGCTCACTTCCCTGCTTGATCGCCTGGAAGAAGAGAAGCGCGAAGCCGAGAAGCAGGCCATGACCTCCGGCCACCTGCTGCAACAACTTGAATCGGAGATGACCCGCGTCAGCGAGCGTGTGACTGTCTGCCGCCAGGAATTGCAGCGCCTTGCCCTCGAGCGCTCTGAGCAGGAAAGCCTGATCACCGCGCGTCACACGGAGATCAGCGCGCTCGACGCGCAGCGCCTGGAACTGGAGCAAGCCACCGCCAGCGCTCAGGAGCAACTGGCCGCGCAACGCATCGCCCGCGATGCCGCCGCCGAGAGCGCCTCACAACATCTCGCCCGCGTCGCCGCCCTCGAAGAACGTCACCGCGCCGCTGCCGGTGTCCTGCAACGCATCGAAACCCTCGTCACGGAGATGGGCGAACGCGTCACCGCCCTGCGCTTGCAGATCGAAAACTCCGCGGCCGAGAAACTTCAGCGCGAAGAAGAAAACCAGAAACTTGCCGAACAACTGGTCGCGCTCGAAAGCGAACGCACCACCAGCGAATCCCGTGACGCTGCGCTGCAGGCCGAGTCCGAACAAGTCCGGGCCCGCTTGGCCGAGATCGACGAAGCTCTCCGCCAGACCCGTGCGCTGCTCGATCAGGCCCGCGACCGCCGCGCCGAACTTTCTGCCGCGCTCGCCAAACTCCAGTCTGACGTCCAGTACATGTCAGAAACCTGCCTCAACGATCTGGGAGTACAGCGCCCCGAACTGATGGCCGACACCACGATCCAGATATTGGGTGGCGATGAACTTTTCGCCGAAGACCAGGTCTATCGCGAGATGCGCACCCGCCTCGACGCCATGGGTCCGGTCAACATGATGGCGCTCGAAGAATATAAAGAGACCGCCGAACGCCACGCGTTCCTCGAAACTCAGCGCAAGGACCTGCTCGACTCGATCGAGAATACCCAGGCTACGATCAAAGAGATCGACGTCTTCTCGCGCCAGAAGTTTGAAGAGGCCTTCCATAAGATCAACGACAACTTCCAAGCGACCTTCAAGAAGCTCTTCGGCGGCGGACACGCCTTCATGCGTCTTACCGACGAAGAAAACAGCGCCGAAAGCGGCATCGACGTGGTCGCTTCCCCTCCCGGCAAGAAGCTGCAAAACGTGCTGCTGCTCTCCGGCGGAGAGAAAGCCCTCACCGCACTCTCGTTGCTAGTCGGCATCTTCCAATATCAGCCGAGCCCCTTCTGTATCCTCGACGAAGTGGACGCCCCGCTCGACGAAGCCAACATCGGTCGCTTCACCGAGCTGGTCAAAGAGATGAGCGTGCAGACACAATTCGTCCTCATCACTCACAGCAAGAAGACGATGAGTATCGCCCCGGTGCTTTACGGCGTAACCATGCAGGAGCCGGGCGTCTCAAAGCTGGTGTCAGTCCGATTCGGAGCGACCGCATAAGAGCAGCTTTCCTCACCATTCAGGAAGGCGTCATCCTGAGCCCGAAAGGGCGAAGGATCTGACGCGCAGTGTCAAGGATCTCGGGAGAGTACGTTCCGTGTGGCCCACCACACTGTTGGCTCCTAAATTGATTCGTATCAGGGCACCGCTTCAGCGGTGCCGTCGCAAGTCATATACTGGTCCCCTTTAAGGGCTGGGAGCTATCGCGATGAAGCGATCCGACCGCGGTCCACAAAAGACGTCCAACAGCCCTTTGTCAAAGCGTCAGAACCTATCTGCTGACCCGATTCTCGACGCATGGCAAACCGAGGAAATCAAGAAGGGCTTAGCGGAGGCAGATCGTAAAGACTTCGCGACTCGGAAGGAAGTCAACCGCATATTCAGGAAGTGGACACGCGGTTAATTTTTGACGTCCGACTTTTTATCCTCCGCCATCCTCAGCATTTCCACAAATCGATTCCCCCGAAACCATTGCCGGATAAGCGAATCCACCGACTCGCACCGCTGTCAACCTTTTTCCCTCGAAAATGCTGCGCCGTCACTAAAGCTGGGTGACGGAAGTCGTTGACAAAAATTTATGGCACGCTAGAATACGCGACGTTTCCACCCTGTAAAATTCCAACATGACTTCTCAACTTCTCGACTCCGTTCTCCTGCACACCGACTTCCCAGATCTCGAGCTTCACGCCAGCGGCAAAGTGCGTGACGTGTACCGTCTCGACAACGAGCGTCTTCTGTTCGTCGCCACCGATCGCATCTCGGCCTTTGACTACGTGCTCGCCACCGGCATCCCGCATAAAGGACGTGTGCTCACGCAGATCTCTTTGTTCTGGTTCGATTTCCTCAAAGACATCGTGCCCAACCACTTCATCACTGCCGACGTCGACAAATATCCCGCAGCAGTGCGCAAGTACGCTGACCAGCTTCGTGGACGCTCCATGCTCGTCACGCGCGGCGACATGTTCCCCGTCGAGTGCGTCGTCCGCGGCTACCTCTCCGGCTCTGGCTGGAAGGAATACAAAGCTAGCGGCAAGGTCTGCGGTATCCAGCTCCCTGCGGGACTCAACGAGTCCGATCAGCTGCCCGAGCCCATCTTTACGCCCGCGACCAAAGCGACCACCGGTCACGACATCAACATCTCGTTCGAAGAGATGTGCAAACTCGTTGATCCCGAGCAGAGCCGCCAGTTGCGCGACATCAGTCTGAAGCTCTACACGAAAGCGTCGGATTACGCCCGCACCAAGGGCATCATCATCGCCGACACCAAGTTCGAGTTCGGACTCACCCCAGCCGGAATTACGCTGGCCGATGAAGTACTTACCCCCGATTCTTCGCGCTTCTGGCCGGCCGCCACCTACCAGCCGGGCAAGGCGCAAGATTCGTTCGACAAGCAGTATGTTCGCGATTACCTCGAAGAAATTCGCTGGAACAAGCAGCCGCCCGCCCCCGCTCTTCCCCCCGAAGTGGCGCGCAAGACTGGCGAAAAGTACATCGAGGCGTACACCAAGCTCACCGGTCGTGAGTTGGATGTGTAGCTTTGTAGCCGCACGTGAGGGGTTCTCATGAGCGGTGCGGACTGGATCATCCTGGCGGTCATCCTGATCTCGGTTGCTCAGGCGGCCGCCGAAGGCTTTTTTCACGCGGTATTCAGCATGGCTGGGCTCGTCCTCGCCTATCTGCTAGCCGCCTGGCAGTATCACCGTTTGTCGGCTTGGTTTTCCCCCAACTTGAAATCACCCTGGTTGGGAGACATTGCGGGCTTCCTGATTATTTTTCTGGCTGTGCTGGTACTGGCGGGCATCGCCGGAAAGATTGCCCGTTGGGCGGTAAAGGAAGCCGGGCTCAGCATTGTTGATCGTGTTTTAGGAGCTGCACTGGGCTTGGTTCGAGGTGCGCTGATTGTGGCCGTGGTGCTGATGGGAATGACCGCGTTCACGCCTACCTCGAAGTGGTTGGAGGGCTCGCAGTTCGCTCCCTATTTTCAGGTCCTGGGTCGAGCCGCAATTTGGGTGGCGCCTTCAGAGTTGCGAGGACGCTTCTACCAGGGGCTGGACCTGCTGCGTCAACGGCGAACGAATGAACCGCCGGGCGCAACCGGAAAATAGGACACAGATTTCATAACGCTTTTCATAATGGCGACCCGCCTTCGGAGCCGCTCGTACCGAGAAAGAGAGATCCTGTGAGAGACCAGCTCGAAGCCCTCATCATGCAGATGTACAAAAGCAATATTCTTTATTCCGAAGCAGTTCGCGAATTCAAAAAGCGATTCATTCTGACCGTACTGGAAGAAAACAAGGGCAACCAGTGCCGCGCTGCCCGCGAGCTCGGCATGCACCGCAACACCCTCAGCCGCACCATTACGGAACTGAAGATCGATGTCCGGCAACTTCGCGACGGCGTCAAGCGTCCCCCGCGCAGCGCCCGTCCGGCAAGCTACGACAAAAAAGCCATCCGCTAAACCTCAACCTTTCCTGACGTCATCCTGAGGCCGAAAGGCCGAAGGATCTCGCGCGAAGTGCCGGTGCTGCTCGCCAGATCCCTCGCTTCGCTTCGGGATGTGGTCGTCTTGTCGCTCGCGCGGCGACAGCCCGAATGTATAGTCCCCACAAAAAATAAAGCCCGCAGCGTTCGCCGCGGGCCTTAAGGACCAAGGATGATTTACGGCGCAGGCTTGCGGCGCACCGGAGGCTTCTTGGCCGGTGCCGGCGCTGCCTTCGTCAGCAACTGCCCCTTCTCCATCGTGATCATGAAGGGGTTCGGCGTGTACGATGCCGGCGTGCCCTCGAAATCGAGCGTCGCGCCTTCTTTCGGCATCAGCTTCGCCGGAATCGGCCCGTTCATCGTCAGCGTGATGTCAGCCTTCTTCGCTTCGATGTCGTCCGAGCTCTCCGCAATCATGATTTGATCGGCGGTGGCGCCGATGACCAAGCCTTCCATCTGCAACGAGACGCCCTTGATCGCGTCCCAAACCTTGGCCGCGTCCTCGGGGCTGCCCTTCGACAGAACCAGTTGCCATTCTGCAAAGCTCAGCGCCTTGATCTGATCGGGTGTCTTATCCTTTACCAGCGCAGCCGCTTGCTCAGCCGGCGTCGGAGCCGGCTTGATGGTGAATCCCGCGGGCGGAGTCGGGCTGGCCTTGGCCGCTGCCAGCACGTCGGGCCATCCATCTTCTCCAGCGTGATATTTCACATACTGTGACTTCGCGTATTTCTCGATCGACTGCTGGTACTGTGGAGAGGGCGCAATCACCGAAGCCCTCGCGGCGTACCAGATTCCGTTGATGTAATCGGGAGGAGTGGATTGCAGGAAGGCCAGGGCTGCGGGATATACCAGGCTGAAATCGGTCGGGCTGCCATCGGCGGCGACCTTCAGACTCTTGGTAGCGGTTGGATAATCCTTATCCTGCAGAGCCGCAATGCCCACGCCTGAGTGGAAGATGGTCGACATCTGATCTTTCAGTTTCTGAAAATCGGCCTCTGACATGCCGTCGGGCTTGGCGAATGTCTGCAGCGCGTCTATACCCTTCGAGCAGTACGTCTTCGCATCCGCCAGGTTCTGTTGCGGATTCTGGTTCGCCTGGGCCTGCGTGCGGTCGGTGTAGCAGAGCAGCGCCAGCGCGCGCACATTGTTCGGATTCGCCGTTAGCAGCCGCTTGGCCGCATCGGCCATCTTGGCCACGTTGCCCGTCTGTTGGTAGGAACCCATCAGCAGTTCCAGCGCATCTTCCTTCATCACGCTGTTGGGATATTGCGTCAGAAACGCTTCCAGGCCGCTGATCTTCGCGTTGGCGTCCTGTTGCTGCACTGCGCCCACGTAGGCGTTGTACTCTGCCGGATCTTTGATTTCTTTCTTCTGCGGCTGCGGTGCGGGCGCGGCTTGCGACGAGGGCTGCGCAGGTTGGGCTGGCGTTTGGGCCACGACGGTATAGGCTCCTGCAAACGTCAACACAATAGATAACAGGGTCTTCTTCATTCAACGCTCCTTGATACTTGTTCAGGAAATCGGCGACGACAAACTTTACCCGGGCTCGACGCCAGCCCATCCAGGTGGATCAGACCATGAGCTTTCCGCTCATGCGTTGGGTCCGGCAAACCCGGCGCCTTGGCAAACGGCAAGGCAGCCAGAGTAGGATTCCGGTGTGCCGGATTATAAGTATGTACTGTGTCGAAGGCAAGCTTCGCGTTCTTGAGCGCACGCATCCCGTCAAAGTGAGATGCACAATTCTCTCGCCGGGATGGTTCCGCGCACGCTCTCAAGTCATCCAAATCAGCTGGATTCCTCGCATGCGGAGTTGATTTTCAAAATGGGACAAGACACTCTTCTTTCGCAACAAATAGCTCTGATCACCGGCGCCGGTCGTGGTATCGGCGCCGCCATCGCTGTTCGGCTTGCTAGCCTCGGCGCCACTGCGCTTCTCTTTGGCCGTAACCGGGCTCCTTTGCAATCGACTGCCGACTCCATCGCGAAACAAGGTGGCAAGGCGGAGGTGCTTCCCTGCGATGTCACCGATCTCCACGCGGTCGAGGCCGCCGCCGCTCAGGTCGAAAAAATGTACGCTCGCCTCGATATTCTGGTAAATAACGCGGGCATCGGAGGCTTCAACAGTCCCCTGCATGAATTGCCGCCCGATTCCTGGGATCAAATCCTGAACACCAACCTGCGCGGCGTCTATTACATGATCCGCGCATTCGTTCCCATGATGATCCGTGCCCGCTCGGGGCATATCGTGAATGTCTCTTCCCTCGCCGGAAAGAACGCGTTGCCGAACGGCGCCGCCTACGCCGCCTCCAAATGGGGACTCAACGGCCTGACCTACTCCCTCGCCGAAGAGCTGCGCGGATACAACATCCGCGCCTCGGTCGTCTGCCCCGGTTCGGTCGACACTGACCTGAGCCCGCACGCCGGAAAGGATCACAGCAAAATGCTGCAACCGGAAGACGTCGCTCACGTGGTATCCATGCTGGTAACCCAAGCCCCGCAATCCTTCGTTAGCGAAGTCCTGCTGAGGCCGACGCAAAAACCATAAGACGGTCGTTGGTCGATGGTCGTTAGTCAACCGCCCATGTGGCGCGGGCGCCCTCGCCCGCCAGAAGTAGCGCCGGCGTCCCGCCGGCCAGAGAGAACCCAACCGCGTAGTGGCACGAGAAAAAAGCGCGAAGCGCGGAACTCGTTTCAGGGCACGCCTTCAGGCACGCCGTTAAACGATTATGTCGTCGGAGCGGAGCTTGACCAACGACCAGATCATTTCTTGAATAGATTATCGAACGCCGCCCGCGCATCCTGTGGCTTCAACGCCGCCGGCGTCGACGTTTCCTTCTCGACCATCACGCGAATCGCATACGATGGGCATTCATTCCGCACATCTTTCCTCGCCACGCGTTCTTTCACCGGCTGCATACACTCGAACCGGCTCGACGGGTCGAAATATGTGCACTGCTTGCACGAGTGCAATTCAAATCCGCACTTGGGACACGCACCCAGCGGCTCGCTCAGATTTTGCAGCACGGTTCCGCATTGCGAGCAGCGGGACACGTTGCGCGTACCCGGCATCTGAATCGCCCGCGGCCCAAAGGTGTCTTTTTTCGCAGGACGATCGCCATCGGATCTCTCGAATTGTTTCTTGTCTCCGCCGCTGTCCTGATATCCGCGTTGACGATATTTTCTGTCTGACACACGCCCTCCAAGTGCCGCCATTGTCTCTCGGAACGCCCCGGTTGACAAACCGTAGTGCCGGCGTCCCGCTGGCCACGATGAACGATGGACCCATGCGCGGTGGGCGCCCTCGCCCGTCAGTCGCGGAGCGACGAACAAACCAACCGACGAAACTCACCACGCCAAGGCCAGCGGGAGCGCTGGCGCTAGGGATTTGGCCAATGACCAACGACGAACGACCAATGACCAAATACAGCATCTACTTCCCCAAACTACGTCGTCCCAGAATTGTATTTCGCCAATACGGGTGCTACCATCCGAATAAGCTCAATGTTTCTTGGAGGTTGGTATGTCGGACCGTGATGGCAATAGTTTCCTTTGGTTTGTTGCGGGTTTGGGCATTGGTGCGCTGGCTGGCGTCCTCTACGCGCCGCGTTCCGGAGATGAGACCCGTGAAGTGATTCGTGCCCGCGCCGATGAAGGCAAAGAGTATGTCCGGCACCGCGCGCGCAAGGCGCGGGAACAAGCCAATGACTGGGTCGATAAGGGACGCGAAGTGCTGAACCAGCAGAAAGAGCAGTTCCGTTCGGCCTACGAAGCGGGCCGGCAGGCGTATCAGGAAACCACAACCGGTGAGCCTGACGCCAAGAACCTGTAACGCTCTCCGCCGTTCAGGGGCACGGCTCTCTAACGGGGCAAAGACATGGACAATATCAACACTTGGTTGGTTGCCTTCACCGCCGTCACATCCGCTGCGGTCGTGATTCAAGCTGGCATCCTGATTGGGATGTATCTGGCCGTGCGTAAGACGGGTGAGAAGGTAGAATCGCTCGCGGCTGAAATCAAGACGAAGGTCTTACCGACCGCCGACACCGTGCAATCCATGCTGGTCGATCTGCGTCCGAAAATCGAAACCATCGTAGGCAATACCAGCGAATCGAGCACCCTGGTGAAAGCGCAACTCGGACGTGTCGATGCCACCGTCAACGACATTCTCGACCGCACGCGCTTGCAGGTGATCCGCGCAGACGAACTGCTTAACAGCACTATGGATAAAGTGGAAGAGACCACGGAAATGGTGCACCGCACGGTGGTCTCTCCCGTACGCCAGTTGGCTGGAGTGGTTCAGGGACTGAGTGTCGGGCTCGAATACTTCCTCGGCGCCAAGCGCCGCCGCCACAACAACAATAATTCCACCGTCCCGCAAGACGAGATGTTTATCTAAAGCGAGAGACGCCGGCCCCGGTTCCAATCCCTCTTTTCTTGAAGACGTAGGCTCACTGCGTCGCCGGCGCACCAAAAATCTACAGTTTCGCCCTTAGCAGGCTAATGATGTCGTCGGAGGTAATCACGCCGGTCAACTTGTGGTTGTCATCGACCACTGGCAGGGCCATCAGGTTGTATTTGTCGAAGAGTTCCGCGACTTCCTTTTCGTCGACGCCAGCGTGGGTCGAGATGAGCGGATCCATCCCGAGCGCCAGCAGCGGAGTGTTCGATTCCGCAAGCACCAGTTTGGCCAACGGCACCGCACCGGCGAGGGTTCCGTGCGAGTCGACCAGATAAACGGTGCTCACGGTTTCAACGCCACCTTCAAAATGTCGCAGAGCTTCGATGGCATCCTCCGCTGTCGCCGACACTGGCAGGGCGATGTAGGCCGTATTCATGCGTCCGGCCGCCGTGTCTTCTTTGAACTCCAGCAGTTCGACGACTTCATCGCGCTCCGCGGGCGCCATCTCTTGCAAGATTTCGCTGGTGCGCTCTTCGGGCAAGTCGGCCAGCATATCGGCGGCGGCGTCGGGCTGCATCTCCTCGACGATTTCCGCTATGCGCTCGGAATCGAGTGAGTCGATAATGGCCTTCTGCACCTTGGGTTCGACTTCTTCGAGAGCCTCGGCCGCAACCTCCTCGTCGAGAGTCTCAAATACGGCCTCGCGCTCATCGGGCGCAAGTTCTTCGACGATGTCGGCGATGTCTGCCGGATGCAGCCGCGCCAGGCGCTCGTGCGAGATCTTGAGCTTCACCCGACGCGCCGGATCGGTTTCGATCAGATCGACGAAGTCCCAGGGGATGGTTCGTGGCGGAATCTTACGCAGCAAGGCCTGCAGAGCCACCAGGGGTACAACGCCCTTGAGCAACCGGCGCACTGCGCCTCGCGCTCCAACGTCGACCGAGCCGACACGAAGTACGGGCCGGCTGTTGCTGGTGTCCTGGTGGAGGTCGACATCGTTCACGCGCACCACTTTTCGCCCGAAAACATCGATTACCTGCTGGTCCAGCAGATCCCTTTCGAGAAAGAACAGGCCCTCCGAGGGTTCCTTGGTCGCCCAGTCAGCAGCGGACGAGGTGGTACGAATCCCCCCGTTGATGGAGTTGACCGCGGAGGAAGGTAGCATGCGGTCCCCCTGCCCGGTGCGGACCACGAACATGGCAATGCGCGCGCGGTCTTCCTGCGGCACCAGAACCACTTCGCGCACCCGTCCGCAGCGTCCCGCGGCGTCAAACACCGGAGAGCCAAGCAATTCGGTAAGGGCGACCATCGCCATCGCATCCTGAGAATACCCAACTGTGATGCCGGAATCCACCACGGTTTGTATGTTTTGGTGACCTCCGGTGTCTAAATAGAACAGGCGCGGAAAACGTCGTGGCAAAACTGTGACCGCTGGTCTCGCGTTGACTTTTCCACATGGGAAATGCACACTATCGGATTCGCTCACACGGACGGTTCTTTTCGCACTCCAGTTCCGACTGCTCCGTCGAGCGAGGGTCTGCACTTCTAACTTTTGCCATGACCGAAAACCGGGTCTCCTACACCATGGATTCGACGCTGGAGACTGTCGACAGCGCCGAGCAAGCAGCCAACCGCATGGCGGTGGAGGCCGGCTTTGATGAAGAAGAGGTCATGCGGATCTCCATGGCGGTGCGGGAGGCGGCAGTGAACGCCGTGCTCCATGGGAACGCCTACGATCCCGGCAAGAAGGTGAAGTTCGATTTCGTCAGGACCAGCCAGGACTTGGTCATCACGATCCGCGACCAGGGAAAAGGACTGGACCCGAACAAAATTCCCGATCCGTTGGCTCCCGAGAATCTGATGAAGACCTCGGGACGAGGCATTTTTCTTATCCGCTCGTTCATGGACGAGGTGGAGATCAACCCCTCCCAGACGGGCACCGAAATTAAATTGATCAAACACGTCCACGGCTCAGCCGAGGGCAAGGAGGCTTCCCAGTGAGCATGAAGACCAGTACTCGTCAGGTCGATGGTGTGACCATTGTGGATTGCAGCGGCCGTATCACGCTGGGAGAGGGCAGCGTGATTCTGCGCGACAGCGTTCGCGACCTGCTTTCCAAGGGGCAGAAGAAGATTCTGCTGAACCTCGGAGACGTCAACTACATCGATAGCTCAGGCATCGGTGAACTGGTGAGCGCCTTCACCACCGTGCGCAACCAGGGCGGCGAACTGAAACTGCTGAACCTTACCAAGAAAGTCCACGACCTGCTGCAGATCACCAAGCTCTACACCGTCTTCGACGTGAAAGACGATGAAGCGGCGGCGGTAAAAGCTTTCGCAGTAAAATAGTCGTTGGTCAGTGGTCATTCGTCGTTGGTCACTACTTCATGGCGGGCCGGGCAGAGAGTCCGGCCTGAGCCCACTCTGCCGCGCTAAACGTATTTCGCTTCATTCTTACCTCATCCTGAACGCCGATGAGGGCGAAGGATCTGGCGTGGGCAGTACCTCATCCCAATCCAACGAAATTCCCTGGCTTCTGCTCGTAATGCGCGGCCATTAGTGGCTGAGGGTTTGGATTTCCAGCAGGCGCATATCAAGAATCAAGGCAAACAGCGGCAAGACGAACGTCGTGCCCTCTCCAGCCTGCAAGAAGCTTAGTTCGGCGGCCCACCGCCCGATGGTGGTGTCGGCGGCGCGTCAAGCGGAACTGGCGGTTGCGCCGGTCGGACGGTCGTTGGAGAAGTATCGTCAACCGGTTCGCCCGGCCTGCGCAGGCTGGGGGCGTTCAGCGGGCGGCTTCCGCCCTGATCGGGCGCCTTCGCAAGAGAAGGTTGCGGCTGCAGATCCACCTCTTTTTCCGTGCGGACCATCTTTTCGCCGCCTACTTTCATGGTTTCCACACGCACAACTTCATCGCCCACAAAGCGAACGAAGTCGACGTCCTGCGGAGGCTCGCCGTAAATCCATTCTTCGTACTCCGTGTCTCCGTTCTTTTCTCGTTCCTTCTTCGGCGGGCGTCCCTTGGAGTAAATCACCATTTCGCGATTCATACCGACCAGAACATGGTGATTCTTGATCGCATCTTTGACCTTCGGAGGAACCGTTTCCAGATAGGCGTCAACCGGCGATTTCGAGTCGAAATCGAAGACCGGACGCAGCATATCTTTCAGCTGCCTCGGACCCAGGTCAGGGACATAGTGATCGAAAACCAGATCGACGTACGATCCGCGCGGATTGGCCTCCGCGTCAGATGGAGCAAGCGGCACCTCGCTGCTGGCTCCGACGATGGTGATGTGCTGGTACCACTTCTGCCGGCGCACCGGGCCGCCGTTGATCTCAAAATGAATGCGGTTGTCTTTGATGACGATATCGCTGATCCGCGCCTGATCCCCAGGCTTCACCGCTGGACCCCACATGGCGATCATTTGCTGCAACTCCTGGCCGCTGGGTGTCACTTGGCCGTCGTGTAGGGTTAAGCCCTTCTTGCCCATGGGGAAAGGAGAACGGATGTACACCAGTTCGGAATTAAACGCGCGAACCAAATCCATGCGCGTTTCCTTCGACATCGGAGGAACCGTATTCTTTGGATCGCTGGAATAGGCGAACGTGACGAGGGTTATGAGGACGACGAACAGGGCCGGTAGACACCTAGGCTTCATGGCAACACCCCGAAGCGGGCTACCCGCGATTATAGCTCCGTTTCTGGAAATTCAACCCCGGCTTTTCCGCATTTTCGAATCAGAAGACCCTTACCCCGGAACGGGCAATTTGCAGCGGTAACACTCTCCCCCCCTCGCCCCCAACGGCTGTTGCCACCCGACTGGCGGCGCCCTCTTCCACCATGAAAATCACGCAACCCCCGCCGCCAGCACCACATACCTTGGCGGCGATACCACCGTTTTTTCCCGCGACCGAGATTAGTCTGTCGATGAGAGGGGTCGTAATTCCCGGAACGTTGGTCCGTCGCAGTTTCCACTCTTCGCGTAGCAGACGGGCGACTTCCTTCCAGTCCGACTTCCCCAGTGCGGCATGCATGGCTCGGGCAATTCCACAAATCTTTTCGAAGTTTCGGAAGACCCGCTTATCCCCGTTGATGTGGGCCTTGAAGACCTCCCAATTGTTGATGCCCGACTGCCGGGGCGCTCCCGTGTAGGCCAGAACAAAACGGGATTCCATCCCCTCCAGTTCCACGGCTACCGCTTCACGGTGAATGCCATCGGCATCGAGATGGATCGCGCTCACGCCTCCGTAGAGCGCCGGATAGTAATCCTGGCAGCCGGTGGGCACCTGGATGATCTGGGCTTCCACGTTCTGAGCAATCACCCGCATTTGCTCCAGTGTCAGGTGACGATTGGTGAACCGGGCCAAGGCCGCCGTGGCCGCGATCATCAAGGCGGACGATCCGGAAATCCCTGCTCCTGCGGGAGATTCCGAATCGGTCTCGATCAGCAGTCCCTCCTTTGGGGCGAAGAACTGAAGCAGCCGGGCCGCAAGCGGGAGCTTGAACTTGCGCGTGCCCGACAATTCGTCGAAGTCGCGAAACTGCTCGGCCTTCTTGGTATCGAGCGAGCGCAACTGAATGCGTTTCCCCTTCAAAGGCGTGACCTTGCACGTAGTTTGAATGTTCAGGGCGAAATTCAGGGTCAGGGCTTCATTATGAAACAAGTACAGAGGCCAGAGGTCGATGGTTCCTCCAGCGAGATCGGCCCGGCACGGGGCCTGCGCCACGATCGAAGGACCGCTTGAATCGGTAGCCTTGCTCAGCATGGCCCTGTTTGTATCACGCGCAAACGCTCACTGGCCCTGGGAAGTCACTTCTTTTGCAGCCGCCAGAACCTCAGGAATAACGCTGTCGACATCGGCTTCGGTGGTGCGATGGTTCACCAGACACGCTCGCAATGCGAACTCTCCGCGTAACGTTGCATTCGAAAGATAAATATGCCCTCTTTGTAGAATTCGCTTGAGCACGGAAGCGTTGTAGGCGTTCAGGTCCGCTCCTGTTCCCTGGCAACGAAAGCAGACCGCACTTAGTTCGACCGGGGCGAGCAGCTGCAGCGAGGCTGTGTTTTTGATGCCCTCCGCCAGCCGCCCGGCAAACTCCAGATCTTTCTGGATCGCCGCGCGGAATGCGCCCAGCCCGTGAAAGCGCAGCGAAAGCCAGAGCTTCAAAGCGCGGAACCGCCGAGACAATTCCATCGATTCTTCAAAAAAGGCAAACCCTTCAATCGGGTCATTGGAAAGGGCTTTGGCGTAGTCCCCGGTGTGAGAGAACGTGGTCCGGGCGGCGCGCTCATCGCGATACAGGAGACATCCGCAGTCCAGCGGCTGGTAGAGCCATTTGTGCGGGTCGAGCGAAATGGAATCAGCCAAGGCCATTCCGGAAAACCTGTCAGGCTGCGCGATGGCCGCCAATGCGCCGTAGGCGCCGTCGATGTGCAGCCATAGTCCGTGCTTCTTCGCAATGGCGGCGATTTCCGCCAGAGGATCGATGGCTCCCGTATTCACCGTTCCCGCCGACGCAACCACGGCGAGGGGCTTGCGATTCTCGCTCAAATCGCGCCGAATCGCCTCGTCTAGCTGCGAGGGATCCATGCGATAACTCTCGTCGGTAGGAATCAGTCGTAAATTATGCCGGCCGATTCCCAGCAGAGCGATGGCCTTGGGAATGGACATGTGAATCTGTTCCGAGGCATAGACGGCAGCATCCCCCGTGGCGAAACCAGATTCATTGACTGGCATCCTCGCCTCGCGCGCCATAGCTAGCCCCATCAGATTAGCCGACGATCCTCCCCCGGTGAGACTTCCCCGGAACCCACGGCACCCGATAGCGCCGGCGATCCATTCCACGACCGTGCGCTCGATGGTGGCAGCCGCCGGACCCGATCGCCACGCGGTTACATTCTGGTTGAGCACGCTGGTCAGTAAATCCGCAGCAGCCGCAACCGGCTCGCCAGAGCCCAAAACATAGCCGAAGAACCGCCCGTTCTGAACCCGCGAGTATCGAATCACTTCCTCGAGGTCGTCGCAAGCAGCCATCCCCAATCCGGTTTCAGGAAGGGCGGTGTGAAATAGGCTCTCCGTCTGCGAGGCGTTGGCAGGCGGCAAGGTGCGGCGAGAAGCGAGATCGTCGAGGTAATCGGAAGCAAGGCCCGTAACCCGCTCGACGAGCTCGCGAAACTGATCTGAGGAGATATGCAACGAATCCATGGCGGCCCGATTCTACATCCGCCTTCACGAGAGCTGACAATTCTGGTCCCAACAGAAAAGTTGCAATCTCTGTCATTGACAAGCGGTCCTGTTTGCCTCACACTCGGGCGCAACACGCTACAGTAAAGGTTTCCAGCCGCCATATCGATCCCAACTCTGGCCGATTTGGGTAAGCGACCTTATGGCCTCTACCCCGTTTTCGCCTTCACCCTCCCCCGGGGTGCCGGGAATACCCACCGCCGCGTCCTCCCGGGAAGACCGACAAACTTCGCCTCGACCTGAATCCGATCCCATGACCATCTTCGCGACGCTGCGTGCGGCGATTGCAGCAGAGCGTTACGACGCCACGGTCGTGCTGGGCGCGATCGCGGAATCAGCCCACGCGCTGACAGGAGCGACGTCCGCCGCCCTGGCCATACGTCAGGATGGCCTGGTGATTTGCCGCGCTCGCAGCGGCGACATGGCGCCCGAGGTAGGCTCGCGGCTCAGCGTCGATTCCGGAATCTCGGGAGAGTGCCTGCGCACCGGCAAGGTACTGCGTTGCGACGACACGGAAAAAGACTACCGGGCCGATCCCGAAGTCTGCCGGCGTCTGGGCCTGCGCTCCATCGCGGTTGTGCCATTGCGCGGCCGTCGCGGCACCATGGGTGTGCTGGAAGCTTTTTCGACGCGTCCCTACGCCTTCGCCGAAGAGCACATGCAATATCTCATCCGCTTGGCAGAGTTGGCGGAGAATGCGCGCCTGCGGGAATCGGGCGTGGTCGAGTCCACTGAGGATTTGCGTCCTTCACTACCGCAGCCAAAGAAGCGTGTCTCGATTAGCGCTGCGACCGCTCGGCTTCTGGCCTCAGCAAAGGCCTCGTTGATCCCAAAGCTTCACGTCTGGTTCGAGTCGAGAAAGCTGCGGCTGACGCTGGCCGGACTTACCGCCGGGTTGCTGTTCGTTCTGGGATTCACAGGTTGGAACTCCTGGCGCGGAACTCCGTCGTCGGCGAAGCAAACACCGAGCAAAGTGGAGGCGGCAACGGACACGCCTGCACCGGCCGCTGCTGATCTGGTTTGGAAACCCAGCCCCGTCCACGTTTCGCCCGCACAAACTGGGGGCAACCCAGGAATTCAAGCCGCAGCAAAACGGGAGATCGAACAACTGAACGCGGTGTCGCCTCCGCGGACTGATTCACGCGCCGTTGAAACCGCCGACGCAACTCCCGCCCCGGTTCTCGCACCAGATTCAGCATCAACCGAGGGACCTCCTGCAATGGCGGTTTTGGCTCCCGGCAAGTCGCTTCCCGCGCTAGCCTCGGTTCCGGTCGAGATGCCTGCGTTCGGGTCTCCGGTCTCTCAGGGCATCAGTGGAGGAGTTCTGCAGCATAGGGTCCAGCCCATTTACCCGTTGCAAGCTCTGCCCATGCGGCTGTCGGGCACTGTCATTCTTCAAGCCACCATCGGGGAAAAGGGGAAAGTGGATGACGTGAAAATCATCAGTGGCCCACCCCTGCTGACGGCGGCAGCGATTGATGCTGTACGCCAATGGCGCTATACGCCATTTCTGTTGGATGGGAAACCGGTGAAGATGCAGAAGCAGATTACGGTCAGCTTCCAGGCTCCGTAAAGCCTTGCTTACAAGAGCGGGCCTAGGTGAGGTTCAACGCCCGCTTGATGGTCCCGCGCTCTTTTTGGATTTTCTCCTGCAGCAGTGTGATCGCATAAATCAACTGCTCGGGACGCGGAGGACATCCGGGAACGTATACGTCCACCGGGATGACCTGATTCACACTCTGCACCAGCGCATAATTCTGGAATACTCCGCCCGAAGTCGCGCAGGCTCCCATCGAGATTACCCACTTGGGCTCGGGCATCTGCTCCCAGAGCTGGCGAATGACGGGCGCCATCTTGTTCGACACGCGCCCCGCGATAATGATCAGATCCGATTGCCGCGGCGAAGGGCGGAAAACTTCTGCGCCGAAGCGCGCGATATCGAAGCGCGAGGCTCCCATCGACATCATCTCGATCGCGCAGCAAGCCAAGCCGAAGGTCATCGGCCAGATGGAATTCTTGCGCATCCAGTTGACGGCGGAATCGAGGGTCGTGAGCACCACACCTTCAGGCGTGGGATTACCGTAGGTGAGATCCTTTACCGTTTTCTTGCCGTCTTCGACATCGACGTAGGGGCCAAAATTGAGCTCACGAGCCATGTAGGTATTTTAAACCATCAGGCGAATCTCTGAAGCCGGACAGACGCGAACTTCGCGCTCGCCCGCGTCGAAGCCGTCAAGAAGCGAGTTGTGGTGGGCGATGATCTGCTCGAAGCGGAGCGTATGCGTGTCGGCGGTCATATGGCCGTCTGCGGCCAGGATAACGTCGTAGCCCAAACTCACGGCGCGTCGAACCGTCGTATCAATGCAGAACTGAGTCATGCATCCACACACGATCAACTGGCGGATCGCTCGAGCTCTCAATTCAGCGTCCAGGTTAGTCTCGAAGAACGCGTCGCAGGCGCGCTTATGAATGACCAGATCTCCTGATCTTGGGGCGATTTCTGCTCGAATTGGCCACCCTGACGTCTCAGGCTCGAGCCGATGCCCCGGCCCTCCATCATGCTGGACATAAATTACCGGCGCCGGTACTTCGCGCGCACGCTCGATCAGGCCAGCAATGCGTGTCACGGTTTCGTCGAACGCTCGCGCGGTTTCTTTCTTGCGGGCGAGGTTCGGCAGGTCGAGAATTCCACGTTGAACATCTACGACGAGAAGAGCAGTGGCAGCCATAAGTCTCTGGGGAAATCCCTCAGGGATTCAAGACGACTTTACCAAACATCTGGCTCTTTTCCAGATACCCGTGAGCGGACCTGGCGTCTTTTAGAGGGAACGCCCGGTCGACAACCGGCTTCAGTTTGCCGTCAAACACAAGTTTTAGGACTTGATTCAACTCCCCCATAGTCCCCATATATGAACCGAGAATCGAGAGTTGCCGCGAGTAAACAAAGCGCAAGTCGATTCCGACCTCAGGCCCTGTGGTCGCTCCGCAGCTGACCAGGGTTCCGGCATTCTTCAGCGATTTCACGCTCTCATCCCAGGTCGCTTTGCCCACATGTTCCATGACAATATCCACGCCGCGCTTGTTGGTGATCTTTCTGACTTCGTCCGAGATCTTCTGCGTGTAGTGATTGATGACATAGTCGGCGCCGAGCTTGCGAGCCCCCTCGGCTTTGCGATCATCTCCCGCCGTTGCGATTACGGTCGCGTTGAACAGCTTTGCCAACTGAATTCCGGCGATGCCCACTCCCGAGTTCGCGCCCAGCACCAGAACTGTTTGTCCTGGACGAATGTTCGCCCGCCCAACCAGCATGTGCCATGCGGTAACGAACACCAGAGGCACGCTGGCGGCTTCGTTGAAGCCCAGGTTGTCGGGGATCGGAATGACGTTGACGGGAGGTACCGCGATCAATTCGCAATCGCCACCGTCGACGCGATTGCCGAGGACGCTATATTCCGCGCATTCGTTCTGCCGCCCCGCGGTGCACGCCTCACAGTGATTGCAGAACGTCATCGGCGCGAGCAGCACCCGCTGGCCGGGCTTGAATCCTGTAACCCACTCTCCGACTTCCACGATCTCTCCGGCCACATCGCTTCCAGGAATATGCGGCAGCGGAGACTTGGTGGTTCCCTTCCGCACCCAGATATCGAGATGGTTCAGCGCGCACGCCTTCACCCGCACCAGTACTTGATCTTGACGCGGCTTGGGGTCGGGAACATCTTCGTAGCGCAAAACTTCTGGGCCGCCGTATTCGTGCATCACGAGGGCTTTCATGAGGACACTCCTTGCTGGATGAAATCGCTAAACTCGGAAAACTCATCAACGTAGCACATTCGGGAGGCGAGATGCTGCCGCTTGGCTTTTACAGCACATTCAAGTCACTCAAACCAAAGTAGCCTCTGCCCTCTTTTGACTTCTCCCGCCCCCTGTCTGACAATCAACTGGATGGACATCTATGAGGAGATCGTAGCCCTGCGCCGTGGCGGACGCCGCGGAGCCGTCGCGACCATCGTGAATGTGCGCGGCTCGATCCCTTCGTTCAAGACCGCAAAAATGCTGGTGCGCGACGACGGTTCGATCGTCGGCACCATCGGCGGGGGCTGCGTCGAGGCCGAGGTCTGGCAAGCCGCCCGCGAAGTCATGGAAAGCGAAAAACCGCGCACCATGACCTTCAATCTCAATCAGGATCCCAACTATGACACCGGCCTGGTCTGCGGCGGCACGCTTGATATCTTCATCGAACCCATCTTGCCGGCCGCAACGCTTTATCTTTTTGGCGCAGGCCACGTTTCTCTTAGCCTTGCGAAGACGGTCAGCCGCGTCGGATTCGACGTCACCGTGATTGACGACCGCGAAGCTTATGCCAGCCGCGAGCGTTTTCCCGACGCCAATGAAGTCATCGCCGATGACTTCGAACGCGCCATGGCTCGCGTTACACCAAGCGAATCATCTTACATCGTGATCATCACTCGCGGGCACCGCGACGACATGCGCATTTTGCGCTGGGCGGTGCAGACGCCGGCGCGCTATATCGGCATGATCGGATCCAAGCGCAAGACCATCGCAATCTTCCGCGAACTCACGAGCCAGGGCCTTGATCCGAAACTGTTCGACCGAGTTCACGCACCCATCGGTCTCGATCTCGGCGCCATTACTCCTGAAGAAATTGCGGTTGCCATCACCGCTGAATTGATTGCGGTGCGGCGCAACGTAGAGCGCCCATTGCCACATATGAGCTGGTTTCAAGGAAAGCGGTTGGATGCGACGCCGGCCGAAGATGCTCGCTCCCGAAGCCATGAAAGACGACCCGAGCCTGTGATGCCCACACCGGCATGCAATCGAGCAATCGAAAATCGACAATCGGACAATTGCTCATGAGCCGCGCTCCCAGCCTCTGCGCCGTCATTCTTGCCGCCGGAGAGTCCACGCGCATGGGCCGCGACAAGGCGCTGCTGCCCTGGCCGCCCATCACGCCGGGCACCGAGTACACTGCCGAGACATTCCTTTCCGCCGCCATCCGCACCTTGAGTTCTTTCAACGATATGGTGATTGTCGTGGTCGGCAAGAACGAGACGAATCTGGCTCCCATCGTTTATGCAAGCGGAGCGTCGCTGGTGCGCAACCCCGCGCCCGAGCGCGGCCAGTTCAGTTCCCTGCAGACCGGGTTGCAGGAGGTGCTCAACCAGGGGCGCGACGCGGCTACGATCACGCCGGTCGATCGTCCTCCGGTGGCTATTTCAACGCTAAAAACGCTTCATCGACGCGTTCGAAACTGCCGTCACTCAGGAGAAGTGGGCGGTGGTCCCCGAATATCAAGGCAAGCACGGACACCCTTACCTGATCGGACGGGAGATGATTGAAGCCTTTCTCCGGGCCGATCCCGCTTCTACCGCGCGCGACGTTGAGCACCAACATCAGCCGTTCATCGAGTACGTTGCTATCAATGATCCTTTTATCGCTTTGAATGTTGACACACCCGAACAATACGCGGCACTCTCTAAACTCCAAATTCCTTGAGATTGAGCACGAGACCCCTGTGAATACTGCGCTTCCCCTCACTGCCACGGAACTGACCGACGCCGTTCTTCGCCTCGAACCCAAACTCGCTGTCTTCGACTGCGATGGCACACTGTGGGCGGGAGATTCTGGCGCAGGCTTCTTTTACTGGGAACTGGATCGCGCTCTGGTTTCTGATGAGATCGCCCGCTGGGCACGGCCGCGCTATGACGATTATCTCGCCGGAAAAGTCAGCGAAGATGACATGTGCGGCGAAATGGTCACCATGCATCGCGGCATGTACGAAACCGATTTGCGCCGAGCGGCGATCGAGTACTTCGATGTCCACATGCACGAGCATATTTTCCCCGAGATGCGCGCCCTGGTGGGACGCTTGCAACAGACGGGCTGTGACATCTGGGCGGTCTCCTCGACCAACCACTGGGTGATTCGCGCTGCCATGCGCCATTTCGATATTCCCGAAGACCGCATCATCGCCGCGCACGTCGAAGTCGAAAATGGACGCGTCACCGACCGCCTTCTGCGCGTCCCCTCGGGCGAAGGCAAGCCCAAATTCATTCGTGCGATGGCGGGCAAGGATCCTGACGCCGCCTTCGGCAATTCCCGCTGGGATGCGGAGATGTTGCGCATGGCGAAACATGGTTTCGCTATCAATCCGAATCCAGATCTTTTGCAACTCGCGAACCAATCGGGCTGGCCGGTTTACCTTCCGAAGCCGGTTGCGGCCCCCTCTGCACCTTAGAAATCGTTATGCCGTGACGTTCTCCCCGATCTTTGAGGGAATTCACTCGCGCTCTTACGGTTCCAAGCGTATTGCCTCTCTCGCCTCGCATCGCTGATAACTGACCCTGGGTGGATTGTAGGACCAGCGGTAGCTTTCGAATGCTGACGTCCCTACGAGAAGAATCCAGCATACGGGAGCAAAAATGCGTGGCGCAGCTTTGGCTGTTTGTGAACCGAAACAAGTCCGTAAGGCATCCGGCGCTTTCTTAGTTCTCTCGTTACTCGCGGTGGTCAATTTTTCCACCGGATGCGGCTCAAGCAATGCCAGCACCACACCCGCTCCACCGCAACCAAACTATCCGTTCGCGCCAGCGGTTCCGATTACTTGGACGCCCGGCACCAGTACCCTGCCCGCTCCGGCTGCGCAGGTGCCTCCGCCGGCGCCATCCAACGATTTTCCGCTCAGCGTTTCCAATCCAACGGATGGATCGACGGTAACATCGCCGTTAAACGTCGTTGCCTCAGCCACGCCGAAGAATCCCATCTTCTTCATGCGCGTTTACGTGGACCAGCTTTCCGTCTACTACACCTTTAACAGCTCGATCAATACGCAGATTTTCGTCGGGCCCGGACAGCACACCATTGAAGTGATGGCGGAAGATAATCAGGGCTTCATCTCAGCCACGCCTATCCAAGTCACGGTCACTACCCAATCGCAGTACACCATCGGCAGCATTCAGGACATGCCCGGATGGCAATCGTGCTCTGCTGTATTTCCTCCCGGCTCCGGGCGTGATGGACAAATCTGCGCGGCGGGTCTGGGCACCGCCCAGTCGACGATGACCGAAAATCAATCTTCTCCTGCCATGGACGGCAAGTCCGCCCAGTTCACCATGGGTGGGCCGACGCCCTATTCCAACATCCTGTATTTCAATCCGGTGGCCGGAGGCAACAACGTCAGTCACTTTACCTACGATCTCTACTTTTACATTGATCAACCGGACGCGTCGCAGGCGCTCGAATTCGATATCAATCAGACCTTCGGAGGCAATCGCTGGGTCTGGGGATCGGAGTGCAACTTCAACGGCTCGGGCAAGTGGGACATCTGGAATGACCTGACAGGCTGGCAACCGACACCATTTCCTTGTACGCCGTTTCCCGCGAACACCTGGATCCATCTGGTCTGGAATGTCGAGCGCGTCGGTAATCAAGTGCACTACATCAGCCTTACAGTCGGCAATCAGGTTTACAACGTCGACACTTACTATCCCAACCAGCCCAATTGGACGCTTGAGGAAATCGATGTCGCCTTCCAGATGGATGGAAATTACATGCAGCAGCCGTATAACGTTTGGCTCGATCAGGTAAATCTCACCGCATACTGATCTGCTTTAGAGCTGCCCTCAGCGCGTCGATAGCCAAATGACTGGCGTGGCCTGAGGCTTCTGGCAATCCGCCGACGGCTTTTACAACCTCTTCTCTGTCTAGTTGTGCTGCGTCGATGATGGTTCGGCCTTGCACCAACTCGGTCAAAGCCGAGGCGCACGCCATCGCGGGAACGCAACCCTTCGCCAGAAAGCGGATCTCTTCGACCTTTCCTTCACGAACTCGCAAAGTCAGCTTGAGAACATCGCCACAAGCGGGATTGGACAGTTCCACCGAGGCGTCAGGTTCAGAAACCTCGCCTGCATTTCGCGGATGTTCGAAATGATCGAGAAGTTCAGGAGAGTACATTCAACCAATTCTATCGTGTGACCATGTGGGGCGGGGCCCTCGCCCGCGTACCCGTCCAATACCTGAGACCTCGCGTTATAAGATGGACATGCGCAATGTCCAAGCACACTCCGCAGCGCATCGTAAGCCTGCAGCCCAGCGCCACGGTCATTCTCTCTGCCGTGGGCTGTCTCGACCGTGTCGTGGCTTGCACGAAATATTGTGCGGACGTGTGTCCCGAGGTAAAGGCTTCTAGCCGTGCGATTGTTGCCGATTCCTGGACTGCCAAGACCGATGAAATTCTAGCCGCTCGCCCCGACCTGGTGATCGCTGCAGTTCCCTATCAAGAGAAAGCGGTGACCGAGATCCTCAAGTCCGGAGCGCGCTTTCTCGGACTGGCTCCCAAAACTCTCGCCGATATCTACACCGACATTGCCACCATCGCGGGAGTGGTAGGCGAATCGCAACGCGGCGAAGAAGTCATCGCGAACATGCAGCGGGAGATCGAAAAGGTTCGAGCAGCAGTCACTGGTACAAGGCGTCCGCGCGTATTCTGCGAAGAGTGGGGCAAGCCGCTGATCGCATCGCAGCCGTGGGTCGCGGAGCTTGTTGAAGCGGCAGGTGGTGAATTTCTCGGCAAGGCGGGTGTGCAACAGAGTTTTGCAAGCGTTCTCGAATTCAATCCTGACATCGTGATCGCAGCCTGGTGCGGCGCCGGCGACCGCGTTCCTCTGGAACAGATCACGCGCGAGCGCGGATGGAATGAAATGAGCGCGGTAAAAGCCAATCGCGTCTATTGCATCAATGACGAATTCCTTAATACTCCGGCGCCGACCTTGCTCTCGGGACTGCGCGCGTTAGCCGCCGCCATCCATCCCGAGCGTTTTCCACAACCGCCGCAGGGTCTAAGATGTATCGAGAGTTCCCGTTAGCATCTCTTCATGCGCGTAGAAAAAGGAAAAGTCCGGGCTCCGGAAATCGGGCGCGTCTGGCTCAATTCGTATCCGTTAAGCCTGCGGCAGTTGCGCGGGCGCGTCGTGCTCATCGATTTCTGGGATTACACCTGCCTCAACTGCATCCGCACCCTTCCCTACGTGCAGGCCTGGCATGAGCGCTATCACGACAAGGGGTTGACGGTGATCGGGGTCCATACTCCCGAATTCACCTTCGCGCAGTACGAATCGAACATCGAGCGCGCGATTCGCGAGTTTCATCTCACCTATCCCATCGTCATCGACAATGACTACGAGCTCTGGAAAGCCTTCGCCAACCGCTGCTGGCCGACAAAGTACCTTCTCGATCACGAGGGCTACCTGCGCTTTGCGAAGTTTGGCGAGGGTGAATACGTAGAGATGGAGCAGGCTATCCAGGAACTTCTCCGGGAAATCGATCCGGCCATCGCATTGCCCCCAATCATGAGCCCGCTGAAAGAAGAGGACCGCACCGGCGCCGTCTGCTATCCCGCCAGCCCCGAGCTTTATCTGGGACACCGTCGCGGGCGCATCGGCAACGATGGCGGTTTCCGCGAGGATTCCATCGCCGAGTATTCCTTCTCCGGTGACCTGCAGGAAAATTGTTTTTATGCCAGCGGCCAGTGGGCTTCCACAGCAGAGTATTTCGAGGCGGTGGGTGAGGGCGAGCATCGCATCGTGCTCAAATATTCTGCGGGAGGGGTGAACCTGGTGATGGCGTCTCCTCGCGGTCCGGCTGTCGACGTTATTGTCTTACAAGACGGCAAGCCACTATCGCATGACCAAGGCACACGAGACATCAGTTTCCGGCAAGCGAATGGACGCCAAGAAAGCTACGTCACGGCGCAGAATCCGCGCATGTATGCCCTGGTCGACAACAACGATTTCGGAGATCACTTGCTCGAACTTCGCTGTCCCGCCGGACTCGCCGTCTTTGCGTTTACTTTCACGAGTTGCGTGGATCCCGTACGTAGTGCGTTGGCCGCCAGCGTGGTCCCCTCATGAAACGCGTTGTGGCCGCACTCATCCTCAAAGAAAACAAACTGTTGGTTTGCCAGCGAACCCGGCACCAGACGATGCCGCTGAAGTGGGAGTTTCCCGGAGGCAAGATCGAAAATGGAGAACAACCCCGCGAGGCCATGCGCCGCGAACTGGAAGAAGAACTGGGCATCGACGCCCGCATTGACGAAGAAGTTTCACGCATCCGCCACGACTACAAAAACGGCGGCTCCGTAGAACTCTACTTCTTCGCCGTGCGCCACTATCAGGGAACGCTCGAAAACAAGATCTTTAAAGAAATCCGCTGGGCCGATCGACCGGAACTACCGACCTTCGATTTCCTCGAAGCCGACCTGGAGCTGATCAAAGATCTGGTAAGCGGCAAGCTGCTGTAGACATTCTTACCCCAACCACCCTTTGTCATTTCGAGGAGCGAAGGGACGAGGAATCTGCAGTTTTTATTGCTGGTCCGTAGTCGTCCGGCGGGTCAGGGTCGGATGCCCATCATCTTTTCCATCGTCGTTCTTCCCCTCGGATCCGGTGTCGTTGCTGCCTCGCCTGCGCAGCGTTGGCAGTTGAGCCTCTTTCCCGCCATTTAACTTGTGCCGGTTCTCCAGTGCCGCCAGGCGTGCCTTCACATCCTCGAACTCTGAGGTGTCCACTTTGTACTCATTGCGTTCGGGCAGCAGAGTGTTGATCTCGTCCTGCGATTTGCGAATCCGGTCGGGCGTCTGCGGATGCGTGCTGAAAGCCTTCGCCAGTGTTCCCGGCTTCTCTTTCTCCATCTCCTGCACTTTCTCGAAGAAGGCCGTAAACGCCTGTGGATCGTATCCCGCTTTGTACATATATTGCACGCCGAGATAATCGGCCTCGGTCTCAAATCCGCGTGAAAACTTCAGATACCCCACCGGCAGCGCCAGCCCCGCAGCCTCTTGCAGGGCGTAGCCAATCCCCCCGCCGACGAAGATTAGAGGGATCGACGCCAGGTTCATCAACTGACTCCGGGTATTTTCCCGCGCCGCATGGCAGGCTGCGACGTGTGCGATCTCATGCGACATCACTCCCACCAGTTCGGCTTCGTTATCTGCGGCGAGAACCAGCCCCGAATCCACGTAGAAGAATCCGCCGGGTAAGGCAAAGGCGTTGACCGCGTCGCTATCGACGACCTTAATGGTGAATGGCACCTCGGAGTCCGAGTTGCGGACGATGTTCTGCCCCACACGGTTGATATATTCCGTGATCACCGGGTCCGTCACCATGTTGCTGCTCGCCTCTACCTCCTGGGAGTAGCCCCTTCCCATGGCGATCTGTTTTTCGATGCTGAACCAGTTGCCGACCCCGCGTCCGCAGCCAACATTGCGATTGCCTACGGCGTCGATGTCACGAATGCTGCCATCGTGATAGGCCTTTACGGATCTGTCAGAAGGAGTTTGCGCAGAACAGGGGAACACGGAAATCAGAGAGATTCCGGCGAGAATCGCGAGAGCACATCGCATAACCCACCACCCGGATCCTGTCCACGATTATAGTGGCTTTTGCGGAAGGCGGCGCAGAAGAAATTGCCCTTGTCCTGACGAATCCTTTAGCCGGCTGCTCCCCGCAGCGTCCAGTACACAAGAGCTGCCGTCAGCCCGATCATGATCGCCGTCGATCCCCAGGCGATTACATTGAACAACCGCGAATTCACGTACTCGCCCATCAATTCTTTCTTGTTGATCAGCAAGAGCATGAAGATGAGCACAAACGGCAAGACTGTTCCATTGACGACCTGCGATAGCACCGAGATCTTTATCAGCGGCAGGTTTGGCGTCAAAATTACCCCCGCGCCTGCCGCGATGAGAATCGTATAAAGCCAGTAGAATACCGGAGCTTCGCTGAAGCCCTTCCCTACTCCGGATTCAAAACCCAGTCCCTCGCAGACGGTATAGGCAGTCGACAGCGGCAGAATCGAGGCCGCGAACAGCGACGCATTGAACAGCCCTACCGCAAAAAGCATGTAAGCGTACTTGCCCGCCAAAGGCTTCAGCGCCGCGGCCGCATCGGCGGCATCGCGGACATCCCGGTGCCCATGCACATAAAGCGTGGCGGCGCAGGCAACAATGATGAACCACGCCACGACATCCGTAAAAATGCATCCCGCAATGACGTCAATCTTCGACGCTTTGTACTGACGTCGCGTAACTCCTTTTTCCACGATCGAGGATTGTAGGTAGAACTGCATCCAGGGAGCGATCGTGGTTCCGACCACGCCGATCACCATGTACAGGTAGGTCTCGTGCCGGAACTCCTCGAGCTTCGGAAGCCTCACGGTAGCAACCAGTGCATCCTCCCACGCGGGATGAGCCAGCACTCCGGCCACGATATAAGTTATGTAGAAGAAAGACGCGGCCAGGAAGATCTTCTCCACGCTTTTGTACTGGCCCTTCACCACGATCAGCCACACGATGACGGCGCAAACGGGAACCGTGTAGTAGCGGTGGAGCCCGAAGAGCTCAAGGCTGCTGGCGATGCCGGCAAACTCGGCGACCACGTTGCCGAAATTCGTAATCAGAATGCCGATCATCATGAAAAACGTGATCCGCAGACCGAATTCCTCGCGGATCAGGTCGCTCAAGCCCTTGCCGGTAGCCGCGCCCATGCGGGCCGACATTTCCTGCACCACGATCAGCGCCAGCGTGGTGGGAATCATGGTCCAAAGCAGCATGTGCCCGAACTGCGCCCCGGCGGACGAGTAGGTCCAGATGCCGCCGGCATCGTTGTCGACATTCGCGGTAATGATTCCCGGCCCTACGACGGCAAAAAACAGCAGCAGCCGGATCTTCCAGCGTTTCAGAAAGCTCATTGGCGGAGTTCGCGGACATAAAACGACCGTTTAGGATAAACGCCCTTGTGGAATCTGAACAGGTAGAAAGTGTTTCTTGAAACGATTCATCGAGCAATTATTTGCGCTTCCCTGCTCACAAAGCGCTGGCTCGCCCGTCCATTCCAGCGTATCGTACGATTTCCTGGGAAATTTCTGTCTTTCAGCGTAGGAGCCTCTTACATGCGGCATCGCGTGGTCAGCGTTTTTGCGTTTCTCTTCATCAGCATTTGTGCTTTTTCTCAAACCGCCGACGAACTGGTTCAGAAGAACATCGAAGCCCGCGGCGGCCTCGACAAAATCCAGGCGATTAAGAGCATTCGCATCACTGGAAAGTTGACTCAGGGCGGCATCAATGCCACCTTCGGACAGGAAAACCAGCGTCCCAATCTCGTTCGCGAGACCTTTTCTTTACAAGGGATGACGGCCATCCAGGCCTATGATGGCAACGCCGGTTGGGCGGTGCAGCCTTTCGGCGGCCGCAAAGATCCCCAACTGATGGGTGAGGACGACCTGCGCGACCTCTTGATCGACTCCGATTTCGACGGCCCTCTGGTCAACTACCAGGCGAAAGGCATCAAGATCGAATTCCTGGGCCACGACACCATCGACGGCGACGATGCCCTGCGACTCAAGGTCACTCTGAAGAACGGCGACATCATTTATGACTATCTCGATCCCGACACCTATCTCGAGATCCGGAAAGAAACCCAGGAATTCATCCGTGGCTCCATGAAAGAAAATGCAATCGAGCTTGGCTCCTATAAGCCGGTCAACGGAGTGATGTATCCCTTCTCGATTGCCTCGGGCCCAAAGAACGACCCCAGTTCCTGGCAGACCATTACGGTCGAGAAGATTGAAGTCAACGTGCCGCTCAGCCCGGCCGACTTCGCCGTGCCTGCGTCCCTGAAAGATTCGAGCAAGAAATAAGACTCAACCGCTTACTGAACTTTTGGATTGCACAAAGGACTTCTAACGATGATCGCTCGTGCTCGCCTCCAATCAATCCTGTTCTTCACTCTGACGCTGGCTGCATTCGCGCAGCAGCCCGTGAAATTCGATGCCGCCACCGTCTCCGGCCTTCCCGCCAGGAACATCGGCTCCGCTACCATGAGCGGCCGCGTCGCCGCCATTGACGCTATCGAGAAAGATGGACGCACCACGGTCTTCATCGGCGCCGCCAGCGGGGGCGTCTGGAAATCCATCAATGGCGGCACTACGTTCCTGCCGGTATTTGACCGCGAGCCTGTACAGTCGATCGGCGCCGTTGCCATCGACAAAGCCAATCCCAGCATTGTCTGGGTCGGCTCCGGCGAAGCCTGGGTGCGGAACAGCGTTTCTGTCGGCGATGGAATCTACAAGTCAACCGACGGCGGAGAGAATTGGACCAACGTCGGCCTGAAAGACACCGAGCACATCGCCAAGATCATCGTCGATCCGAGAGACGGCAACACCGTCCTCGTCTGCGCAACTGGGCACCTGTGGGACGACAACGACGAGCGCGGCGTCTTCAAGACCACCGATGGCGGCAAAAGCTGGAAGAAGGTCCTCGCGGGTACTAACGGATCCACCGGATGCGGCCTGATGTCGAGCAGCCCGCAACAGCCTGGCACTATTTTCGCTTCCCTGTGGGATTTCCGCCGCCAGGGATGGACGTTCCGCTCCGGCGGCCCCGGCAGCGGCCTCTATAAATCCACCGATAACGGCGACCACTGGACCGAACTCACCGACTCCAACGCCAAGGGCCTGCCGGCAAAGCCTTGGGGACGCGTCGCGGTCACGGTTGCTCCCGGCAAGCCCGACGTGGTCTACGCCAACATCGAATCAAAAAGCAGCGCTCTTTTCCGCTCTGATGACGGCGGCGCGAATTGGACGCGTCTTGATTCCAGCCGCTTCATGGTCTGGCGGCCTTTTTATTTCGGCAACCTGATCGTCGATCCCAAAGACGAGCATAAGATCTTCAAACCGGATGGCCCGCTGCTTCTAAGCGTCAATGGAGGCCAGAGCTTCAGCTTCGTCTCCGGCGGCGCCCACGGCGATTTTCACGATATCTGGATCAATCCCGCCGATCCCAATATCGTTTACGCAACCGATGACGGCGGTGTGTGGCGCAGCGAAGATGGCGGCACACGCTGGAAACACCAGATGAATCTGCCGGTCTCGCAGTTCTACCATGTGAGCACCGACAGCGCCGATCCCTACCATGTCTACGGCGGATTGCAGGACAACAGCGCCTGGGTGGGCGATTCCTCCTATCCCGGCGGCGTCAGCAACGCCCAGTGGGAAAATATGTACGGCGGGGACGGCTTCTGGATGTTCGAAGATCCTTCCGATCCGGCTTACATTTATGCAGAGGCGCAGGGCGGCACTATCGGCCGCGTCAATCGCTACACGCACGAAACGCGCTCGATTCAGCCCCTCCCCGAATATAACGAGAAGAAACTGCGCTTCAACTGGAATACGCCGATTCACATGAGCCCCAACGAAAAAGGGACCATCTACATCGGCGCACAGTTCCTGTTCCGCTCGCGCGATCACGGGCAATCGTGGGAGCGCATTTCGCCCGACCTCACCACCAACGATCCGGAGAAGCAGAAGCAGGAAGAGTCCGGCGGCGTTACCGTCGACAACTCAGCCGCGGAAATGCACACCTCGATCTATTCCATCTCGGAGTCTCCGAAGAACGGACAGTTGATCTGGGTCGGAACCGATGACGGCAACGTGCAGGTTACCCGCGACGGCGCGAAGACGTGGACGAATGTTGTCGGCAACATTTCGGGGCTTGCGAAAAACTCGTGGGTCTCGACCATCGCCGCCAGCCGTTTCGACGAAGGCACGGCGTACGCGACATTTGATCGCCACACATTATGGCGACCTAAAACCGTACGCGTACAAAACGACCGACTACGGCAAGACATGGACTGCCCTTCCTCTCGAAGCCAGCGGCGTTCGCGGCTACGCGCACGTCATTACCGAAGACACGGTGGATGCCAATTTGCTCTTTGTCGGCACTGAGTTCGGCCTCTGGATCTCCGTGGATGGCGGCCAGCGCTGGGCGCAATACAAGGGCAGCAACTTCCCCAACGTGGCGGTGCGCGACATCGTCATCCAGCCTCGCGAGTCCGATCTGGTCATGGCCACTCATGGACGTGGCATCTGGATCATCGATGACATCTCTCCCCTGCGCGCGCTCACACCCGACATCATGGGCAAGGAAGCAACGCTCATTGAAGGACGGCCCGCGGTGCAATATGTGAATGCCGACGCCAGCTGGCCCCAAGGGGACGAAGCTTTCGTCGGTCTCAGCCGTCCCGGCGATGCTTCGATCACCTATTACCAGAAGAGCCGCCACATCTTTGGCGATCTGAAGATTGAGATCTTCGATCAGGATGGCAAGCTTCTCGATACCGTCGCCGGCAGCAAGCGCCGCGGCCTGAATCGCGCAACCTGGTCCATGAGGCTCAAGGCTCCGACGGTTCCACCGGCAGCTAGCGCCCTGTTTGAAGCGTCGCAAGGTCCGCGCGTCCTGCCCGGAACCTACACTGTGAAATTAACCAAAGGCGACAAGACCTACACCGAACCGCTGAAGGTCGTACTCGATCCCAGGGCCAAATACACGACGGAAGATCGCAAGGCTCAGTTCGACCTCGCGATGAAGCTCTACAAGCTGCTCGGGCACATGAGCTACGGAAGCGCCGCCATCGAAAGCGTGCACGACTCGGCTGCCGCCCGTGCGGCCAAGCTGCCGGAGAAAGATCCCTTGCGGGCGCGCTTGCAGAAAGTCGTGGAAGAGTGTGACAGCCTGCGCGGCAGAATTGTTGCGACGAAAGAAGGCGGCATGATCACCGGCGAAGAGCGCATCCGCGAACATGTCGGACAGCTCTACGGAGACGTCAATAACTATGAGGGACGGCCCAGCGATTACCAGGTCAAACGTGCTGACTCCCTCGGCCACGAACTGGAAGACGTGATCCACGACTTCCAGAACTTCACCGCGAAAGAGATGCCTGCCATCAATCCAGCACTACAGAAGAAGAAGCTGGAACCGATCCAAGTACCCAAAGAAGAAGAGTGGCAGAAACAACACGCAGGCGGAGGCTCTTCCACTGGAGGGTCGCTGGCCAGATTCCGCGAAACGGATTAACCGTCCAACTGTCATCTCGAGCGAAGCATGCAGATTCGCGACGCGAATCTGCATGCGGAGTCGAGAGACCCTGTGTTTACTTCACCGCCAGCGACGCCTGGAATCTAGTATTCGAAAATGGAAGCGGCGAGAATTAGGCAGAGCCGTGAATCAAACGTAGGTGATCGATCAACTTCTGCCGGGCAGTCCGCAACGCCGTGGCGATCTTTTCCGTCTCTTCCGGCGATGCGGTTTCCTGCTCCAAAACGCCGCCGGCTTTCTTTTGCCTGAGCAGCAGTTCTCCCATCTCCGCCGCAAGCTGATCGCAAATATTGCAGTTCATAACCCTCGTTCCCTGCCCAAAACTCTTATTTCAGCAGGAACTGGGCAGATTAAATGGCTTGGCTGGTAGACGCAAGTTACGGCTCCTCCCCGTGTACGTTACCGCTGGGAGCGAGTGAAATCACAGCGATTTGCCACTTCCTCTGCTTACCAATCTTTCGCGGATTTCGTCTATCCTTGCAATAGAGGCTCTTCCTAGAGTCCGGGCAACTTCATGATCAAACTTCGGATTCCCCTGCTCGCTTTCGTTCTCCTCGTCGCTTTTACCGGTCCGATTCGCTCGCAAACCGCTGCGCCTCCTGCCGAAAGCCGCAAGACCAGCACTCCCTACACCGGCGATCTCTCGATCTTCGACTCACCCGGCCGCGACGAGCGTCTGCAAATTAACCGCGTGATGGACATCTTGAACATCCACGCCGGTACGACCGTAGCCGACATCGGCGCCGGTTCGGGATGGTTTACTGTCCGCGCCGCCCGGCGCGTAGCCGACAGCGGGATCGTATACGCCGTCGACATCAACCCCGAAGCCATTCGCTTCATCACTGACCGCGCAAAGAAAGAGAACCTGCATAACATAAAGGCCGTGCTCAGCAAGCCCGAAGACCCCATGTTGCCTGCGCACTCCATCGACGCCGTTCTGTTGCTGAAGACCTATCACGAAGTGTCACAGCCCGTGACTTTGCTGACCAACCTGCGAGCCTATCTGAAGCCCGGCGCAAAGGTGGGAGTCATCGACCGCAACGGCAACGGAGAAGATCACGGAGTGAATCGCGACGTGGTCATCCGCGAAGCCGAACAGGCTGGCTATCGCCTGGTGCAAAAAGAAGATTTTGTGAAAGGCGACAAGATGGACTACTTCCTGGTCTTCTCGCCTAAGCCGTAATGTTTGGAAAATTGGAGCGGGAGACGGGGATCGAACCCGCAACCAACGGCTTGGGAAGCCGCTACTCTACCATTGAGCTACTCCCGCTCGCCACATCGGTAGGGGTTTAGAGTACCACCGCGTTGATTTCGCTTACAACCGCATCGATTCAGCCAGAGATCATTGCGCCCGTCTCACTGCCCGATGGAAGGTCTTCCCGCTTGGCAGCAAGCGTCGTCTCCAGGAATTCCAGCAAGAACGTCTTCTCATTGCGGCCGAGCCAGTCTCCGAAGCGCGGGAGCAAGAACGCGAACGCAAGGAAGAACAGTGGCATCCCTACACCCATGGTAACGCTGGGATCGAAGCCCCCGTTGAGCATCCGCCGAAGAGAGACCCAGGCAACCGGCAGCGTGAACAGCATCGCCGCTCCCAGCCAGACTCGCAGAAAGATGACGGTCCAGCGGGGCGGACCGAAATAGCCTGCGATCCGTGCTGCGCTTCCCCAGGGTTGAATGCTGCCATAGAAATTGGGCGCAAAGTCATTGCGATAGTAGCGGCGCTTTTGCAACTGAATCTTGTCGCCTTGAATGCGGCTGAGGACCGGATTCTTGCCGCGATAACCGGAGAAAGAAAAGAGTGTTCGCCGCTGCTCGTCGGTGTTGCTTCGCAAGCGCTCCAGGCATTGATCCACGCTCAGGGTGCTCTGCAGCACGATTCCATGCTCACGGCTCATAGCTGAGACGTTATCCCCAAAACAGCCGTTAGGTCCAGCGGAACCACTTCACCGCCAACAGAAAGGAAATGCCACCCCATAGCCCCAGCACCAGTAACCTTCCTGCTTGCGCACGCAGTGGTTCTCCTTGCAGGATGGTCGCACGCAACGCGTCGTTCATCGCTGTCAGCGGCAGCGCCTTGATCAGCGGTTGCACTACGGCAGGAAATCTCTCGTAAGAAAAGAAAACGCCCGAGAATATCCACATCGGCATCATGACCACATTGATCAGGCCGCTGATGCTTTCGATCTTCTGCGCGCGGCAGGCGGTCAGCAATCCCAACCCGCCGAACGAGAGCGCGCCGATCATGCCCACCAAAACGATGGTCCACAACGATCCCAGCACGCGCATGTGAAACGCCAGGACGCCGAAGCCCAGCAGCAATCCGACTTCGACCAGCATCAGGATCAAGCGGCTGCTCATCAGCGCCAACAAAAAATCGCTGCGCCGCATGGGAGTGGCCACAAATCGCTTCAGCAACTTTCGCTGTCGCATATCGACGATGCCGAATCCCAGTCCCCACATAGCCGCATTCATCAAGTTCATCCCCAGCAATCCCGGGATCAGAAAGTCGATGTACCGGGATCCCGGCTCGCTTGCAGCGACGGTCGACGTCGCTACCGGATCCTTTCGTCCCGATGCACTCTGTAATGCGTCATCGACCTCGGAATGCGACAACACGCTTTCTGGCCGCGACGGATCGTAGCGGTAAGTGAATCCGCCTTTCCCGTCAGCTTCCATGACAAGATCGTATTTTCCCAGGCGCAGACCCTGAGCAGCGGCATCGCGGTCCGCGACCTGCACATGAATGGACGGATTCTTCGCCTGCACCATGGCCGCGGTCTCTTGCGCTCCTGATCCGGCAACGATGGCGACCGACGTAATGTCAGCCGGCTTATTGCGGAATGCGATCCCAAGTCCGAGGGCCAGCAGAATGGGAAACCCAAATACCCAAAAGATAACTTCCGGCTCGCGCTTCATTTCCAGCAGACGAGCCACCAGCAAGTGCGCGTAGCCGGACCAGCGCCCGTTGCGCCGCACTTTGCGCGGCGATCCGCCGGTTTCCAAAACACGCACCGGTTGTTCTGAAACCGCCACTAAGCCTCCCTCAAATGCCGCCCAGTCAGGCGGACGAACACGTCTTCGAGACTGGCCTGGCGCGTGGTCAGGTGAAGAAGTTCCTTCTGCTGATGCTCGACAGCATCGAGCAGCGCGGGAATCGTCAAGTGCGGTTCCTTCACTGTCAGCGAAACCACGTTGTCGTCGTCGCGAACGCCTTCCACTCCCGGCAACGCCCTCCAGGCGTCATGAGCCGTGCCATTCCCGCTCACTGAGAATTCCACCACGTGGTGTCCGCCCAATCGCTCAATCAATTCCGCGGGAGATCCCTCGGCAATGATCTGTCCGTGATCGACAATCGCCAGCCGGTCGCACAGGCGCTCAGCCTCATCCATGTAATGCGTGGTCAGCAGAACCGTGCCGCCGCTCCGTTGAAAGCCGCGCACCAGATCCCAAAGCTGGCGGCGGCTCTGCGGATCGAGCCCGGTTGTCGGTTCATCGAGAAACAGAATCTTCGGATTCCCCACCAAAGCCGTCGCCACCGCCAGCCGCTGTTTCTGTCCACCCGAGAGCTTCCCCACCCAGGCATCGGCCTTTTCGTTGAGTTGCAATTCCTCTAGCACTTCGGTGGGCGAACGCGGTTGCCGGTAGAAGCTGGCAAACAGTTCAATCGTCTCCCGCACCGTGAGCTTCTCAGAGAGCCGCGTCTCTTGCAGCGAAATACCCAGTTGCTCGCGAAGCTCGCGCGCATGACTCAGCCAGCTCTGCCCCAGAATCGTGACCTCGCCTGAAGTCGGCGCAAGCAATCCTTCGAGAATTTCGATGGTGGTAGTCTTCCCCGCGCCGTTGGGACCGAGCAGGCCGAAGCATTCTCCGGCCTCGATCCGAAGGTTCAGTCCGCGCACGGCCTCGACCTTGCCTTCGTAGGTCTTGCGCAAATCGCGGCATTCGATGACGGCAGGCATCATGGGATTCTAACGTGAGATGGCGCTTCTCGGAACCGTCCCCGATTGCAAAGTTCTTGCCCTCGGTTTAACTTATTTGAAACCGCCTGCGGACGTGGGACCGCGGAGCACTCTCCCATGCCAACGGGAAGACCTGGCTTTACTTGATGAGACACGTAGAAACGCCGTGTGTCGTTTTCATTCGAGCTGCGCATCTGCTGTGAAAGGAATCTCGATCATGCTCCGCCTACGCTTCGTCCCTGTTTTGTTGTTGCTTACGGCTCTTTTCGCCTCCGCGCAGGAATCGCGCGATTTTACCTTCCATTACTCTTTCACTGTGAAGAACGTCCCGGCGGGACAAAAATTACGCATCTGGTTTCCCGCCGCTCATTCCGACGCGTTTCAGGATGCGCGCGCCCTCACCGAGAACGGCGACCTGCCCTTGAAAAAGACCCGTGACTCGAAGTACGGCAACGAGATTTATTACGCCGAAATCTCGAAGGCCAAGCAGTCCGACTATCACTTCGAGATTGTTTACGACGTCATTCGCCGTGAGCGCGTCACGCTTGGTGTCTCGACTCCGCACCTGGCCGACGTCAAGATCACCGACCGCGAGAAGAAAATTGATCTGGCGCCCGATGCCCTCGTCCCCATTACCGGCCTGCCCGCCGATCTCGCCAAGAATGTCAGTGAAGGGCAACATGGCCCGCTGAACAAGGCGCGCGCCATCTACGACTACGTTTTCGCCACCATGAAGTACGACAAGACTGGGACGGGCTGGGGCCACGGCGATGTGCTGTACGCTTGCAACGCCAAGAAGGGCAACTGCACCGACTTCCATTCTCTATTCATCGCCATGGCCCGCTCGCAAGGCATCCCTTCACGCTTTGAAATCGGCTTTCCCCTTCCCGCCGACAAGCACGCTGGCGAAATTTCCGGCTACCATTGCTGGGCCGAGTTCTTCGAACCCAAAGATGGATGGATCCCCGTCGACATCTCTGAAGCCTGGAAGCATCCGGAGAAGAAAGATTATTACTTCGGCGCCCATGATGCGAATCGGGTGCAGTTCTCCAGGGGACGTGACCTTGAATTAAATCCGAAGCAGGAAGGCGCGCCGCTGAATTATTTTGTCTATCCCTACGTCGAAGTAGATGGAAAAGAGTATCCCAACGTCTCGAACGACTTCTCCTTCGCCGACAGCAGTGCGGAAACAAACGAACAAACCTCGAGCATCAATTGAGGCTCTGCAAGGTCTGGGAAGGGCACGAGTTTACGCGTGCCACTCGGACCCGGTCATGACGCGCTTTAGCGCCTGAGGTACCCCTAGTCTCCGTCCTTCTGCGGCACGACCGTATGCTTCGGCGCCGGCATCAGCGTATTCCCCTTGCGATCGCGCCATAGGATTGCATTCAACACCCGCGTATTCACTGCGTCCGGACGCGAGAAGTCCATCTTCTCTGATTCCTTGCGCGCCCTGCGTACGCGGCGCGTTTATCTTGTAGATCAATCCGTTCTCGCGATTACTGGCATCGACGTTGAATGCGCGGCTGATTTCCCGGCCCGGAAAACAGCGGTGCCATGACCGGAGCAAACCCGTCGTTCTGATTCATTGGCGGCAACCCCAGCAGCGACTCCATCGTGTGCATCATATTGACCGTCGTGTAAAAACGGCTGTCCACGAAAGGCTTCGCGGCAGAACCTGGTGAATACTTGCTGATGACTAGCGCGATCGAGCGATGCGCATCTACATGGTCGGCGCCGTCCTGGGCGTCATCTTCGATGACAAAGATGGCGGTATCATCCCAGTAAGGGCTGTGCGAAACCGCATCTACGACGCGTCCCACCGCGAGATCGTTATCCGCGACCGAAGCCGAAGGGGTCGGCTTCCCCACCCGGGTGCCGCTGGTGTGGTCGTCAGGCAGGTAGAGAAGTACAAACTGGGGCAACTCGCTTCCCTTGCCCGCCTTGCGGGCCTGCACGAATCCGGCAAATTCGTCCAGGAATTCATCGGCTCGCAATTGGTCGGGATACTCCGTGTTGAAATCCGGAAACAGAGGATCGTAATGGTCCCGCAAATTCGCCTTTGTCGGCCGCATGTGACGCAATGCTGGGATACTCCAGGGCCACGGGCTTGCCGATCCATGCGGATCGCCGACGTTTTCGGGTAAGGGATCGCCTTTCTTGATCTCCCGCCGCGGACATTCGGCGTTCAACTTCGAAATAGTTCCTTCCGTGGGTAACGACTCCGCATCGGCGGTCGGCTTGCACCACACCGCCAGCACGAATTCCCCGTAGTCACGATAGGTGACTCCATGCTTTGCAAGGTTGTCCCAGATATATCCCGTCTCCGGCGCGTCTACATCCGGCTCGCCGTTCTCCAGCGGAAACTCATCGGCCACCGTTCCCTGAAAGTCGTACGTGCGTTCTTTCCCGCGATAGCCGATCTGCCAGGTCTTTTCGTTGTAATCGCTGGTGATGGCCGCATTCGACCACTCGTGCCCGTCGCCCGAAACTTCTCCGCTGTCATAAAAGTTGTCGAGCACGCCGAACTGCAACGCCAGTTTGTGCTGGTTGGGAGTAATGTCGGCGCCATACATCGTCAGCGAAGAATCGCCGTTCCCCACCTTCAGATCGCCGAACACCTGATCGTAAGTGCGATTTTCTTTGAGGATGTAGATCACATGCTTGATCGGATTTCCTCCGCCCTGGAAGCGAATCTTTCCCGGGTCGGAGCGCAACAGGTTGCTGTCTTCCACCTTGCGCGTCAACTCCGGAAGCTGCTTTTCGGCTGCGCGAAAGTTCAATCGCGCCAGTGAGCCGTACAGCAATGTCGGAATGTAAGGATGCTCACGATGGCGTCTTTCATCCTTCAGCTGGCTCATTCCGTTGTTCGGGCCTGCGCCTTCGCCCTTCGCTGTGCTGATCAGCAAGTCATCGCCGATGACTGCCAGCGCGCTGGGATACCAGTCGGTGGGAATAAAACCCGCTGCCTGCTTCGCACTCGAGTCTCGATCGAAAACAGCCACCGCATTCAGCGAAGCGTCCGCCACAAACAGGCGTTTCCCATCCGCCGAAGCCGCCAGGGCGCTGGGATAGCTTCCCCCGTAGGTCTGTCCCGGTGCGGTCGTATCCAGAATGCTTTCCACCGCCCCGTTTTCAGTCGAAACCACGGCGACGCCGTCCGCATTCGAAAGCGCCACATACAGCTGCTTTTCGTCCGGACTTAACAACAAAGCGGTGGGATGCGATCCCGGCGCAACGGGATCTTTCGGCTCCAGCAGCGAAATCCAACGCGTGACCGTGCCCTTCTCCAGATCCAGTTCCGCCACGCGCGAGCGATTCCACAGGCTGCACCAGGCTCGTCGCCCATCTTTGCTGGCGACGACCGTATAAGGAAAAGACGAAGGCACAATTTGGTGGGTGCTCAGATCAAACGAGTGGAGCACAGTGCCTTCCGCAGGATCCAGCAGTACAACATTGTCCGAAAGATTGTTGGCAATCAATAACCGATCTTTCCCGTCGCGCCGCACCATCGCGATCCCCGCAGGATACGGAATCGCCATACCTGCGGCCACTTTGCGCAAGCCGTATGCCGCCTTGTGACCGTCGCCTAATTTCTGCAGACCCAGTTTTAGAAATCGCTCCGGCGCAACCTTGCCCTGGTCAAAACTGTAGACCGCAATTCCGTTGCCTGTATCTCTTGGTCTCTGACCGGTCGGGTCGGTGATGGAACCGATTGACGCGTACAAATGTTTGCCGTCGGAACTGAATGTCAATCCAAGGAAGTAGCTCTGGCGGGCGGACTCAGCCAGACGCTCGTCGGGAAAATCCGTAAGTTGATTCGTCGACAAATTCAGGACGGCAATCGATTGGTGCGCCAGCGCTTCCTGTGTACCGTAGCCGAAATTCAAGAGCGCGGCATACTTTCCATCCGGACTTACCGCAATCGTCACCGGAAAGCTATTCGTTGTGCCTAGCCTCCCGGGAGAGGGCGCACTCAGCGTTTTTGAGGAAGGGAGTGAGATCTCTCGCCGTTTCTGAGGACCTTGCGCGAATAGATCGAGGCTGCAGAGAATCAGTAAAAGAAACCAGTAAGAAGATCGCCTCAAGCATTCCTCCGTATCCGGGAACATGTGCTTCCTGAAACGCTGCATGTGTTGCACCCCGACCACTGATGGTATCCCAGCAACAACAAAAGCCGGTCACAGGGTGACCGGCTTTTATATTCATGCATCACCTTAATGAGTGTCCGTAGTTGCCTCTTGCGTTGGCACTTCCATCTGCCCGGCATTGTGCCGCACGTCCGCGCCTCGCACCCAGAAGATGACGTCTTCCGCGATGTTGGTGGCGTGATCCGCCACGCGCTCCAGGTTCCGAGCAACCAGCAATGCATCCAAAGCTTGCCGCGTAACCTCGGGACGTTCGTTCATGGCCTTCACCAGCATGATGAACGCCTCGTCGCGCATACGGTCCACGACGTTATCCATCTCGAGCACGGCTTGGGCCAGCTCGGCTTTGCCTTCGATAAAAGATTCCAGCGCGCGCCGCACCATGGCCGCCACGGCCGCCGCCATCCGAGGAATATCGACCGGAAGATCCACTTTCGGCAGCTCGACCATGTCCATCACGCGTTCGGCGATATTCACCGCCTGATCGCCAACGCGCTCCAGATCGGAGTTAATCTTCGTCACCGCCAGAATGAATCGCAGATCTACAGCCATGGGCTGCTGCATGGCGAGAAGATCGAAGGCCACTTCGTCGATCTCGCGCTCGGCGGCATTGATGAGGGATTCTCCCTCGAGCACCAGATGGCAACGCGCAAGATCGCGGTCAATATAAGCCTGGCAGGCGCGATCGACCGCCTGCTCGGCCAGACCTCCCATGCGAAGCAATCGTTCGCGAAGGTCGTCCAATCCCTGCTGAAAGCGGGTACGCATTATCCGAACCTGCCTGTGATGTAGTCTTCCGTCCGTTTATCGGAAGGAGTCGTGAAAATCTTTTCGGTCTTGTCGAACTCGATCAGCTTGCCCAACAGAAAGAAGCCGGTAAACTCCGCCACGCGCGACGCCTGCTGCATGTTGTGCGTGACAATCACAATAGTAAACCGTTCTTTAAGTTCGAAAATCAATTCTTCAATCTTGCCCGTCGAAATCGGATCCAGAGCCGAGCACGGCTCGTCCATCAGCAAAACCTGGGGTTCTACCGCCAACGCCCGCGCAATGCAAAGTCGTTGCTGCTGGCCGCCCGATAGACTGGCTCCGGATTTTTTCTTTATTGTGTCCTTCACCTCATCCCACAACGCCGAGACCTTCAGCGACCGCTCTACGATTTCATCCAAGCGCTTCCTGTCCCTAAATCCGTTCAGCTTTAAGCCCGCCGCCACATTGTCATAAATCGACATCGTGGGAAACGGATTGGGTTTTTGAAACACCATCCCGATGCGCCGCCTTATCTGCACCGCGGAGGTCCCGTTATAGACATCGAGATCGCCGATCTGTACTTTTCCCGTTGCCCGCGCATCAGGAATCGTCTCGTGCATGCGATTCAAGCAACGAACGAACGTGGACTTGCCGCAACCCGACGGACCAATCACCGCAGTCGCGCGATTCGCCGCGATCTTGATGTTGATATCGTGCAGTGCCTGCGTCTTGCCAAACCAGGCGTTCAGATTATCGACTTGAATGCCTACGCCCATAGTCAGTTCGCTCCCTTGAGCGTTCCCCGGCTGGCCGCAAAGCGAACCGCGCTCACCGCCAGCACAATCAGGATGATCAGAATCAACGCACCCGCCCAGGCTTGACGGTGCCATTCATCAAACGGCGAAATCGCATAGGTAAAAATCTGCAGCGACAACGCGGCAGTCGGTTGATTAACGTTCCAGTTCCAATAATTATTGCCGAAGGCGGTGAACAGCAATGGCGCCGTCTCTCCGGCAACGCGCGCAAACGCCAGCATCACTCCCGTAATCACTCCCGAAGTTGCCGTGCGCAACGTGATCGACAGAGTGGTTCGCCATCGCGGTACCCCCAATCCGTACGCCGCTTCGCGTACCGCATTGGGAACCAGCAACAACATCTCTTCGGTGGTGCGCGTGATCGTCGGAATCATCATGATGCCCAATGCCACGCCTCCCGCCAGCGCCGAGAAGTGGCTCTGGGTCAGCACCACCAACCCGTACGCCACAATGCCTACGATGATTGACGGCACGCCATTCAGTACATCGGCGGTAAATCGGATCAGGTTGCCCAGTTGATTGCGCCCGTACTCGGCAAGATAGATGCCCGCGCCAATCCCGATGGGAACGCCGATCAAACTGGCAATTCCGAGAATCAGTCCGGATCCCGCGATGGCGTTTGCCATTCCGCCGCCTGCTTCTCCCACCGGCTTTGGAGTCTGCGTCAGGAACGCCCAGTTGATCGAACCGATGCCCCGGTAGATCAGGTATCCGAAGATCGCGAGCAGAGGACTTAAAACCAGAACCACAGCGCCCGCGGCCGCCAGGGTCATCAGTTGATCTACAGCGCGTCGATACAAACTGATCGGCGCCGCGCCGAATGTCTCCATCCTCGCCGTGATACCTGAGGTGGACACTAGTTGGCCCTCGCCGGTTGTCCGCGCGTCACTGTCCACACCAGAATCTGCGCCAGGATGTTCACAATGATCGTGAGGATGAACAACGCCAGCCCGACTTCCACCAACGCACTTAGGTAGGTGTCGCCCGTGGCTTCGCTGAACTCATTCGCAATCACGCTAGCCATGGTGTAACCCGGGGCGAACAGCGACTTCGCAATCTCGGGACGGTTCCCGATCACCATGGTGACCGCCATGGTCTCGCCCAGCGCGCGGCCCAAGCCCAGAATCACGCCGCCCAAAATTCCGGCCCGCGCATTGCGCAACACTCCGGTGCGAATCATCTCCCAGCGGGTGGCGCCCAATGCCAGCACCGCTTCGCGCTGTTGTTGCGGCACTGCGACCATCACTTCCCGCGTAATCGAGGAAACGATCGGCACTACCATAATCGCCAGAATGATTCCCGCGGCAAGCATGCCGATTCCGTAAGGCGCGCCTTCGAACAGCCCGGTCCAACCGAGATACTTCGCGAGCCATGGCTCTACGTATTCGCGCAGCAAGGGGACCAGCACGAAGATCGCCCACAGTCCGTAAATCACGCTGGGAATCGCGGCCAGCAACTCGGTGGTGAAAGCCAGAGGAGCGCGCAACCATCGCGGCGACATCTCGGTGATGAAAACTGCCACCCCCACTGCAAGAGGTACTGCGAGAATCAGTGCGAGTAGAGACGACACCAGCGTGCCGTATACAAACGGCCATGCGCCAAACTGATCGTTGACCGGATCCCACTCGCTTTGAAAGAAAAATTTCCAGCCGAACGCATGCCACGAGAGCTGTGACTTGGTGACCAGTTCGTAGATGATCAGCCCGACCAGTGCGAGCACGCACAATCCGCAAGCCAGCATCGCCCACGAAAACAGTCGGTCCGCGATTTCGCTTCCGACGGGTTCCAGAAGCGACGCGGCCTGCGCCGATTCATCCGTAACCTCTTTTTTGGGAACGGGTTGCGGTCCAGTCAGGCGAGGCGCTCCTAGGGCATGATTCGCCATCCCCTAGACGGTAGCAGAATCGTGTTACAGCAGTGTTAAAATGCCTGCGCCGTTTCCCCGGTTAAACGCTTCGTGTTCCACGTCGTCGTGGACGAAGCTCTGGGCTTCGTTGGAAAACGTTTTCAGATTCTCGAATTCTTATGTCTGTCGATCAGAAACGCAGCCATCTCGCATTTCAAAAACTCAATCGCCAGCTGAGTAAGCTGTCAGCCAGGCCTGCGCCCGAGAACGTGCACAAGTTCCGCACTTACGGACGCCGCATTGAGGCCCTGCTCGACGCGCTGGTCGCCCATCCCAACCGCAACGACCGGAAACTCCTCAGGCTGCTGGCTCGGCTGCGCAAGAAAGCCGGACGCGTTCGCGACCTTGACGTGCAAATCTCCTCCCTCAGGAGCCTCAAGGTCCCACAGGAAGCGGCGCAGAAATCAGAATTGATTAAGACGCTGGTGGAAGATCGCCGTGAACGCGAGAAGAAACTTGCCCGTGCCTTTGACCAGGAAACTCTGCGCGATCTCCGCCGCCGTCTCAAACGCGCGGCCGCGGACGAAATCTCCTCGACGACCGATCCTCTCGCTATTGCCTTGCGTCAACTCGAGGTCCTTGCCCGCGATCGTGCTCCCTTGACGGAAAAAACTCTCCACCGCTATCGCATCGTAGGCAAGCGTGCCCGCTATCTCGCCGAGGTGGCAGGGAACGCTCCCGCAGCCGTCCGCGTAGTCGAACTGCTCAAACGGATGCAGGACGCCCTTGGAGACTGGCACGACTGGTTGAAGTTAACCCAGAGAGCAGAAGAGCTTTTTGGAGGCGCGACCGATTCCGTGCTGGTCGCCGCGCTCCGTAGCGTGACGCGAACCAAGTTCCGCAAATCCTTAGACATTCTGGCTGAGACTCGAATCTCACTTTCTCAGGCAAAGCCTGTAGGATCCGTCGTATCTCTGGCTCGGATCCGTACCGATGCAACTCCAGCTGTATCAGCGTGAACAGACCTTTATCACGAACAGAAATCATTGAGACCTCTCCCAACGCCGCTGTACACTATCTCGCTCCCCCATGCCGACCTTTGCCGCTGTCGATATTGGATCCAACTCCGTCCGCCTGAAAATTGCGCGCCTCACTCGCGGCCGCCTGCGCGAGATTCACGAGGATCGCGAAGTCACTCGGCTCGGTGATTCCGTTTTCCGTTCCAATCTGCTCGATCCCGACGCGATGGCGAACACCATCAAGGTACTGCGGCGCTTCCACCGTGCCGTGCAGTCCTCGGGCACCGACCAGGTTCGCGTCGTCGGTACCAGCGCCCTGCGCGACGCCCGTAATTCTCAAGCGTTTCTCGAGTGGGTGCGCTCCGCCACCGGTTGGAATCTTGAAATCATCTCGGGACTTGAAGAAGCGCGCCTCATTCACCTCGGCCTTGTCTCTTCCCTTCGAGTGAGTTCCTCGAACGTCCTCATGATGGATTTAGGCGGCGGCAGTTGCGAACTTACCATTTCGGCTAAGGGCCACATCCGCGAGACCGTCAGCCTTCCCTTGGGCGCGGTGCGTCTGACCAACGAATTCCTGCAGCATGATCCGCCGCGCAAATCGGAACTCAAGCGCCTGCAAAGCTTCGCCGGCCGCGAAATCGGACGCATCTCCTCCCGCATTCAGCGCGCACGCCCTGGCATTGTTCTGGCCACCTCGGGCACCGCTGCAGCTCTAGCTGCTGTCTGCCGTGGTATCTATAAGACCAAAGGCTCGCGTGCCTCCGCCGTCTCGCAAACGCAGATGCGGAGAATTGCCAAAACCCTATCCCGCCTGCCGCTCGACGGGCGCAGAAAGCTTCCCGGTGTGGGGCCGCGTCGCGCTGAGATTATTCCCGCCGGCGCCATGGTCTATGCCGAAATCCTCGATCGCTGCCAACTTCGCGGTTTCCGCTATTCGCCCCTCGGCCTTCGCGACGGACTGCTCGCGCAAATGGCGGCTGAATACGATCGCAGCACCCGCTCGGGGAAACAGATCGAATCCGAGCGAGCCGATTCAATCCGCGCCGCCGTCGAGCACTATCACGTCGACCCCGATCACGCCACCCAGGTCCGGGATTCCGCTTTGTATCTCTTCACTGCGCTCAAGTCGATTCATCGCCTTCCGCTCGAATATCGCGAATGGCTTTCGGCCGCAGCCATGCTTTATGAAGTTGGCGACTACGTGAACCGTTTCGGACGCCATCGCCACACCTACTACATCATCGCTAACTCCGAGATTCTCGGATACACCCCCGAGCAGCGGCGCCGCATCGCCGCCATCGCACGCTATCTGGGAAAGTCCGTCCCGACCCCTGGAGACACTCCGATGAAAGTGTTGCCACCCGCGGAACGCGAAGACGTCCGCAAGTCTGCACTATTGCTTCGCCTGGCTAGAGCTTTGAACCTGGGGCGCAGCGGCGCCGTCCGAAATACGACCGCCCGCATCCGCAACGGGAGTGTGCAATTGACTTTGTCGGCGAAGCCGCGTTCCAGCGTGGATCTGGAACTCTGGGCGGTTGAAAAAGAGAAAAACTACTTTCGCGAAGTCTTTGGACGAGAGTTGTCGGCAGCCGCGGCGTAAACCGAACGCAACACTTTAGGAGTTAAACACCACAGCATCGATCCCGAATTCCGGTTCATCTCCACTCGCGCCACCGCGCCTTTTTTCAGTTCGATGCTGGCTTCACACCCGCTGGCGCTGATCGAACGCCCCAGGAACTCGCTTAAATTGGGATTGTGCCCCACGACCATGATGTTGTCCAGCTTCGAGTATTTGTCGAGCATCTTGCGGAAATCGGCAAACGTCGCCGCCGGGCGCAGCGCATCCTCAAATACCAATTTGCCTTCGTAGCCCAATTCGTTCCCCACCAGCGAGGCGGTTTGCGCCGCGCGCTTCAGCGGGCTCGATACGATCGCGTCCACCTGAACATCCAACGCCGTCAGCGCGCGGCCCACTTCCCCGCATTGCTCGATTCCGGTCTTGTCCAGGGCGCGCTTCTCATCTTTTTTCGGATTGCTCAAGCTCTCGCCCGCGCTCGCGTGCCGCAGGAAGTAGATCACCATGTCCCGTTACCGTTCCTTTCCCACCAAGATCCTTCGCGTCCGCGGCTCGGGGACTTCCGGAATCGCGTCGACCCCGAGCTTTCCCTCCGCCAATCCGATCAGGAAATCCTGCGCACTGAACGCGGCCCTTCCTACGGGACGCTTCCGTTTTCCCTGCGCCTGCCACGCGCGAATGTAATTCCCACTGCTTTGCAGGATTCGAGATTTCACGTTGTCCGCAAGATAGGAATCCAGAATTTCGTGACGCACGCGCTCGCGCAGCAACTCGTCCTTCACCGGGAAGATCACTTCGACCCGGTCGTACAGATTGCGCGGCATCCAGTCCGCGCTACCCAGGTAAACTTCTTCCTGTCCGCCGTTCGCGAAATAGTAGATCCGGCTGTGTTCCAGGAACCTGCCCACGATACTGCGCACCCGGATGCGGTCGCTCACGCCCCGCACGCCCGGCCGCAGCGCGCACATCCCACGCACAATCAGGTCGATATTTACGCCCGCCTGCGACGCGCTGTAGAGCGCGGCAATCACGTTCTTATCGAGCAGCGCATTCATCTTTGCGATAATGCGCGCCGGTTGTCCCTGCCGCGCGTGCTCCGCCTCTCGCGCAATCAGCGCCAGGGTGTTTTCCGCGAGGTCCAGCGGCGCTACCAGCAAAGGCTCATAGTTGGGATGCTCGGCATACGCCGTTAAGAAACTGAAAACGTCGTGCACCGCTCCCGTGATCTCGGGATCGGCTGTCAGCAAACTCAGGTCGGTATAAATCCGCGCCGTCGTCGTGTTGTAATTTCCCGTCCCCAGGTGAGCGTAGCGCCGCGTGACCCCATCCGCATCTTTTCGCACCAGCAGCGACAACTTGCAGTGCGTCTTCAGGCCGACCAGTCCATGAAACACCTGCACGCCCGCATCTTCGAGATCTCGCGCCCAACGGATATTCGACGCCTCGTCGAAGCGTGCCTTCAACTCCACCACAGCCGTAACTTCTTTTTTCGCCGCCGCCACCATCAACGCCGGCACAATCAGAGAGTGCTCACTTGTCCGGTAGAGCGTTTGCTTGATTGAGAGCACCCGCGGATCTTCCGCTGCCGACTCGATGAACGACACCACCGCGTCGTAGGAATCAAAAGGATGGTGCAGCAAAACGTCGTGCCGCCGCAGTTCTTCGAACAGGTCCTGTGACTTCGCCGTAAGCCTCAACTCGCGCGGCGCAAACGGTTTGTACTTCAGCTCCGGATACTCGGTCTGCTCATAAATATTGAATAACCGCGACAGGTTTACGGGACCGTTCACGGGCAACACTTGCCACGGCTGCAGTTCGAAATTCGTCCGCAGCCGTTCGACAATCTCCGGGTCCGCGTCCGATTCAATCTCCAGCCGGACCGCGTCTCCCTTGCGCCGGTTGTGCAGTTCCGTCCTGACTGACTCCAACAGGCTGCGGCTCTCCTCTTCGGCGAGATACAGATTGCTGTTCCGTGTCACGCGAAATGCCGCCGACGAGACAATGTCGTACCCGTGATACATGCGCGAGGCGTGGAAGGCGACCAGGTCCGCGAGAAAGATGAAGTCCACTGTGCCTTCTGAAGGCAAGCGCACCAACCGCGGCAGCGCCCGCGGCACCGTCACCACTCCCGTATAGGTCGTCGAGGAACGACGGCGGCGACGCAGAAGAAAGGCCACGCACAGCGCCTTGTTGATCACCCGCGGAAAAGGATGCGCCGGATCCACCGTGACCGGCGTCAACAGCAGATCCAATTCCCTCTCGCAGTAATCTTCAACAAAACTCCGCGCTCGCGCGTCCAGCTCGTGCAACTCCAGCACGCGAATGCCATGCGCCATCATCGCCGGACGCAATTGCTCGTTCCAGCACGCATATTGTTCTTCGACAAACTCGCGCGTCACCTTCGCCACCAGATCGCGCTCTTCCAGCATGGTGAGCCCGTCCGGCCCAGCCGCCGTGTTGCCGTCTTCCAGCAGCTGCACCAGCCCGGCAACGCGGACTTCGAAAAACTCGTCGAGATTGCTGGCCGTAATCGAGAGAAACTTCAGGCGTTCCAGCAGAGGGTTGCTTTCATCTTGTGCCTCTTCCAGCACTCGCCGGTTGAAGGCCAGCCACGAGGCTTCCCGGTTCAAGTAATACGCGGAATTGATCAAGCGATGGACGCGCCATAGTTCAGTCTGAAGAGGAAATGCTTTACGAACGAAGGTTAACAATCGTATGGGAAAAATCGTTTCATTTCGCTACTGGCGCTGGCAGCGCCGTGCGCTTGGCGATCGCGAACTCCACTTCCAGTCCATTGGGGCGCTTCACATTAAGATGACGCCCATCAACTTTAACCTGAACCTCCGCCTCCGGCCTTCCACTCCTCCGGCAAGGTTTCGTCTTCATGCCTGGGTTTATATACGCCGCTGGTAAACCGTGGTTCCTAACCGGACACTGACTTCGTAATACGGATCGTCCTGGGTGACGGGAGTGTTAACGAGGTAGTAAAGAACGCGAGTCTCAACTTTCCGTTGCACATCCACGATTTTGCCCGTCTGGTAAGGCTTTTCGACGGCTTGCGCAACTGCCGCCAGTCCTACCGCCAGCAGCAGCATCGTGATCGACCGCGTCATAGCCTGTCACTCAGTATAAAACATCCCTTCGAATCTCGCCCGCGCCTCCCAGTGTTCCGGTAAACAAAAAGGCGCCAGCGTTATGCCGGCGCCCTATTCTTTACGATCATTCACGCTCAGTGCACCTGCTTAACTGTTTCCCGGACCTTGGCAATCACACTCTCTGGCAGCGGCGCGTAGGTCAAATCCGCCGTCATTTTCTCGCCGTCATCCAGCATCCAGTTGAGGAACCCGTTCAGGATCTTCCCTTTCGCGGCGTCCTTCGACTGCTGGGGGATCAGCAGCCAGGTAAAGCTTGAAATCGGATAAGCATCTTTTCCAGGCGCATTCGTGATCGAGACCCGGAAGTCCGCCGGCATCTTAGGCTCTGAGGCCGCCGCCGCCGTGACGCTCTCCAGGCTCGCCTTGACGTAATTTCCCGCAGCGTTCCGCACAATTCCATACGGGATATTGTTCTGCACCGCGTAAATCAGTTCGATGTAACCGATCCCGCCCTTCATCTGGCGGATCATGCCCGCCACACCTTCATTCCCCTTGCCACCCAGTCCCACCGGCCACTTCACCGATGTGTTCTTGCCCACCGAACTCGCCCAGTCGGAACTCACCTTCGACAGGTAGTCCGTAAAGATGTAGGTGGTTCCGCTGCCATCCGACCGGTGCAGCACGATGATTGGATCCGACGGCAACTTCACTCCAGGATTCTCTTTCGCGATCGCCGGATCGCTCCACGTCGTAATCTTCCCCAGGAAAATCCCCGCCAGCGCATCCGGCGTGAACTTCAATTCGCCGGTAACTCCCGGCACGTTGTAGGCCGGAACCACGGCGCCCATCACGGTGGGAATGTGAAACAGCTTTCCATTCTTATATTGTGCAATCTGCTCGTCGGTCATCGGACCGTCGCTGGCCCCGAAATCGACGGTTCCCGCCAGCACTTGCCGGATCCCGCCGCCGCTGCCGATCGATTGATAGTTGATCTCTATCTCCGGATGAGCCTTGTGGTATTCGCTGAACCACTTGGAATACATAGGGTAAGGAAACGTTGCGCCCGCCCCATTCAACGTGGTCTGCCCCACCGCGGGTATCGCCAGAGCGACGCACAATAGCGCAATTCGACGTATCACCAGTGTTCCTCCTTTAGATTTGTGGCAACATCCGTTTTTACGGTCAAATTGTTACAACCACGTTAAAGCCCAGTGAATTTCCAGTGAATGAGCGCGAAGCATCGAATGAACACCGCAGGGGATGCAGAGGACACAGGGGCCTTTTTATCTAAACCCCTGCGTCCTCTCCGTCTCTGCGGTTTGGGTTGGCTTGCTGGGAACTTAAAAGGCGGCCGCGGATGTGCGCGGATCCTAACCAGGCTTTTCTGGGTACTGGGTACCGGGCAGCGGGTACTGGCATGCACGGTTTGACCTCTACTCGCAACATTGCTAGCCTGAGAGGTTTGCTTCAGCCCGATTTCCGCACCAGAAACGAGACCGCACATGGCTATCAAGTTTAAGGGCGTGGACTACCTGCAATTCGACTCGCTGCTCTCTGATGACGAGCGCCTGGTCCGCGACACCGCCCGCAAGTTCATCGAAGAGAACCTCGTCCCCATCATCGAAGAATGCAACCGCGCTGGACGCTTCCCCCGCGAACTGGTCCGCCCCATGGGCGACCTCGGTTTCTATGGCGCCAGCCTCAAAGGCTACGGCTGCGCGGGCATGTCGAATGTGGAATATGGCCTGGTCATGCAGGAACTCGAGCGCGGAGACTCCGGCGTCCGCTCGTTCGTCAGCGTGCAGTCCGCCCTGTGCATGTATCCCATCTACGCCTTCGGCAGTGAAGAGCAAAAGCAAGCATGGCTCCCCGGGATGCAGAAAGGCGAAAAGCTCGGATGCTTCGGACTCACCGAGCCCGACTTCGGCTCCAACCCCGGAGGCATGCGCACCCGCGCCCGCAAAGTCGGCAACGAATATGTCCTGAATGGCGAGAAGATGTGGATCACCTCCGGCTCCATCGCCGATGTCGCCATCATCTGGGCGAAAGTCGAAAACGAGAACGACAAGGTCCGCGGATTCCTGGTCGAAACCAATCGCCCCGGATTCAAAGCCGAAGACATCCACGGCAAATGGTCGCTGCGCGCGTCGGTCACTTCAGGCCTGTCGCTGCAAGACGTCCACATCCCCGAATCGAATCTTCTTCCAGGCACTGGCGGTCTCAAGTCTCCGCTGATGTGCCTGAATCAAGCGCGCTACGGCATCGCCTGGGGAGGCGTCGGTGCCGCCATGGCGTGCTACGACTGCGCCCTGCAATATGCGCAACTCAGAAAACAATTCCGCGACCAACCCATCGCCAGCCACCAGTTAGTACAGGAAAAACTCGCTTGGATGATCACCGAAATCACCAAGGCCCAGTTACTCGTCTTACAAGTAGGACGCTTAAAAGATCAGAACAAAGCCGAGCACTACCACATCTCAATGGCGAAACGAAACAACGTCTGGATGGCTCTCGAATGCGCCCGCATGGCCCGCGACATCCTCGGAGCCAACGGCGTAGCCGACGACTACCCCATCATGCGCCACATGATGAATCTGGAGTCAGTGAAGACCTACGAAGGCACGCAAGACATCCACACGCTGATTATCGGAGCCCAAATCACCGGCATTGACGCCTTCTGACCGAATCACTCTTTGTCACCCTGAGCGAAGTAAGCGCTCGCGAAGCGAGCGCTTACGAAGTCGAAGGACCCCTACCCGATTGGAAGCCCGAGCTTTTTGTATCTCTAAACTACTAGCACAACGGAGTATGAATCCAGCCTGGCCACTGCCTCACGAGCTGATACAATTCCCTTCCAATGTTCGCCGGATTGCGCCGCTTCTTACTAACCTTTGTCCTCCTTGCCTGCATCTCATCGCCGGCTCAAACGGCGCCTGCACCTGCCGCGAACGGCGAGCAGCCGACTCTAGCAAAAGTGGACAATGGTTTCAGCCCTGCCAAACTTATTCACCATCCCGACCCGCAATACTCGGAGGAAGCAAGGTATGCAGGGCTGGAGGGATCCTGCGTGTTGTGGTTGATTGTTGGCACTGACGGGCACCCGCGCGACATTAAGGTCGCGCGCACTCTAGGCAAGGGCTTGGACGAAAAAGCGATCGAAGCCGTCCAGCGGTGGACTTTCGAGCCGGCGCGAAAGGACGGCAAGCCAGTGGCGGTCCCAGTAAACGTTGAAGTTTGGTTTAGGCTTCAGCCACAAGCGTACCCCGATCCAAGGATTGACAAACTCAAACAGCAGGCTGACTCTGGCGATTCTAAAGCAGAATTTGAATTAGCTAAGAAGTACTTCGAGGGGGAAGATGTTCCAAAAGATACCCAGCGCGGCACGCAATTGCTGTTAAGGGCCGCCAAACAAGGGTACCCGCAAGCGCAATTCCTCATGGGAGACCTCTATTCCTTGGGAAACGCTCCCGGAGACCCCGTCGAGGCTTACACGTGGTACGGAATTGCCCAGCGAAGCGGATACAAGGGCAGCAGTAAAAAACTCAAGGCACTTGAGCAGAAATTGTCGCCACGGCAACTGGCTGAGGCCCGCTCCCGCATCGATTCCTGGACGAGCTCCTCTGCAAAATAGCCGCTGCCATCCGGGTAACGTCAAGTTACTCTCCTCGATCGCCATAGCAGGCTCGGTGCCGTAAGTTGTTCATTCTCGGTTGCTCCTTCAGTGTCCGCCGTCGCGAAATCGAGTTTGTCCGCAACCTGTTGAACGAGATTTTCTTGCCTTTTCCTTCGCCAAACGATAAACAACTGTCAACTATGTTGAAGTTTAGGTGCGCCCCAACCTTTGTCCTGGCCCTGCTTTGTTCTTTCCCGGCTCCGGCCCAGCAATCTCCCGCTACTCCCACCAAGCCCGATTACTCCAAAGAGGCCTTCGTCTACGAGCAGATCACCAGCAAGCTCGTGTACGAAAATGACGGTACGGCCACCCGTGATACCAGTGTTCGTGTGCGCGTCCAGTCTGACGCTGGGGTCCAGCACTGGGGTTTGCTTCGCTTTTCTTACCAGTCCTCGGTCGAAACCCTCGACATTGCCTACGTCCGCGTGCGCAAGGCGGACGGCACCGTCGTTCCGACCCCTTCCGACACTTTTCAGGATATGGCCGCCGACGTCACCCGCGAGGCGCCTTTCTACAGTGACGTGCGCGAGAAGCACGTAGCGGTCAAGGGACTGGGCGTCGGAGACGTGATCGAATACCAGCACACCTCCCGCTTGCAGAAACCGCTGGCGCCCGGTCAATTCTGGGGTTCCTACGCGTTTACTCGCGACAGCATCGTGCTCACCGAACAACTCGAAATCGACGTGCCTCGCGACCGCGCGGTCAAACTCAAGAGCGTCATAGTTCCTCCCACGGTCGCCGAACATGACAAATATCGCGTCTATACCTGGAACTCTTCCAATCTAAAAATCGAAGCCAAAGATGACAACCGGTTAGCCAACCAGCAGGCGCGCGGGCGTTTCCCCGCACCCGACATTCTGTTCAGCAGCTTTCAATCCTGGGACGAAGTCGGCAAATGGTATGGAGGCCTGCAAACGGACCGCGTAAAACCCAGTCCCGAAGTCCAGGCCAAAGCCGCGGAACTCTCCAAGGGCGACGCCACCGACGAGGCGAAGACCGCCGCGATCTACAAATACGTCTCCACCGAATTCCGCTATATTGGAATCGCCTTCGGCATCGGCCGTTACCAGCCTCATACCGCTGCCGAAGTCCTGGCCAACCAATACGGCGACTGCAAAGACAAGCACACGCTGCTGGCTGCTCTGCTTGCCGCCGATGGCATCAAGGCCTACCCGGCACTGATCAACTCCTCCCATGAAATTGACCCCGATGTTCCGTCCCCCGGGCAGTTCGATCACGTCATCGGCGTCGTTCCGCAGGGAGACAAGCTCCTCTGGCTCGACTCAACACCGGAAGTTTCGCCTCTCGGCTATCTGGTCGGTCCACTCCGCGACAAGTCCGCGCTGCTGATCGCTGATAACAAGCCCGCCACACTCGTCACGACGCCAGCCGACACCCCTTTTCCCCAGTCTGAAAACATCAAGATTGTCGGCAAGCTCAGCGATACCGATGTCCTCGATGCACGCTTCGACCGCACCGAGCGCGGCGACGCCGAAGTCCTCTTCCGCGCTGTGTTTCGCAAGGTTCCTGAAACTCAGTGGAAAGATCTCGCCCAAGGTATCTCGTACGCCTCGGGATTTGGTGGGACGGTCAGTGACGTAACCGCAAGCTCGCCCACCGACATCGAAAATCCTTTCCATATGTCCTACAGCTATAACTCGCAAAGACTACGGTGGCGATTGGGAGAATCACCGCATTACGCCCCCGATTCCGATGATTCTGCTGCCGGGACCGAAGAACGAAGACGAGACGCCCAAAGACCCAATCTGGCTGGGCGCGCGCCACGAGATTGTCAGTGAATCGCGGATCGAACTACCCAAAGGGTTGTTCCCTTCCTTGCCAGCTTCCCAGAATATCGATGTTACGCGCGATTTCGCGGAATACCATTCGGCAATTACTCTTTCCGAAATGGCGTCTTGATTAACAAGATGAGCCTGGTGACTACGAAAGCTCGAGAAGTTCCCGTCGCCGAATTACGATGAGATACAAGGCTTTCGAAATGGATGGAAGACGATCGCGATCAGTACATCCAACTTTCTTCCACTCCTCTTCCCTGCCGAGGACGACCGGAGACAGATGTTATGCGGAGCCATATGGCAACTGCCCGATAGTACAAGATCCTAACGCTGTAAAGTACGAAAACGAATCTCGGGACGCCGAGACGAGCAGAACGACTCCGCTGGAGCGCATTAGCGGCTTTGGAAAAGCGCCGTCGCCTCCGACCCGAAATTTCTTCGCGACTGGGTTCTCCTTGGCATTAGCTACGCAGGTATCGGAAAGCAGACAAAGCGATCGGAGGCCTATCGCAATGCGATCGCTGCGGACCCTACTCAGCGCCTACCGTACAAATTGCTCGGCTTCCACCTTATGGCTCCAACTCAAATACGAGGAGGCTGCCGCAAGCATGGCAGCAATTGATTAAGGCTCGCTCCCAACGACGGCAACGGCCCCGCCAATCTGGCCTCATCTCTTTTTCAATCTCAAACGCTACAACGAATCTGCGGCGGCTTACGAATCGGCAATCAAACTCTCGGCAACCGACTCCCACTCGAGAATCGAATCTGGGCATCGCCTATCTTCGCGCCGGCGACACGAAATGCCGCCACGGCTGCCTTCAACAAAGCCATTGAGCTTGATACCAGCCCCGACAGCAAAAATAACGTCGCCTATGAATTGGCCGAATCGAAAAGCAGCTTCCGCTCGCATTGGAGTACGCGCAAAAAGCCGTCAGCGCAGTGGAGGCAAATTCCCGAAAGATTGACATCGCCATCCTCAAAACCGACGACTTGAAACCAACGCAGGAACTCGGTGCTTACTGGGACACGCTAGGCTGGATTTATTACAAGATGGATAATCTGCAACAGGCGGAAAGCTATCTGAGCGCGGCATGGACGCTTTCTCTCGACGCGGTTGCAGCCGACCATCTCGGGCAAGTCTATGAGAAGCAGCACAAACTCTCTGCCGCGGTGCACATGTATCAGCTGGCTCTTGCAGCAAATCCCAAGCTAACCGAAGCGAAGGAGCATTTAGACAAAGTGCGAGCGGGTTCTGCCAGTCATCTGGTGCTTCCCGCGAATGACCTTTTTGTCCTGCGCCAGATTAAGATGCCGCACTTTACCACCGCAACCGGTAGCTCCGAGATTTTCGTTCTAGTCTCCCGCGACAAGATCCAAGACGTGTATTTCCTCAGCGGCTCCGACAAAATCAAACCGACGAAAACGCTTTTTTCTCCCGCCGAGTTCAAACCGCAGTTTCCGGATGGCAGCTCCGCCTACCTGCTGCGCCGCGGGATTCTCTCCTGCTTCCAGATCACCGGCTGCAGCCTGGTTCTTTACACTCCCGACACGGTGCACTCCATCAACTAACCCGCCTCGTGCCTCACCGACCCCCTCCACCTTCCCCCAAGCCGCCGACCGCGGATCGATTAACTCGTAGTGTCCCGCCTCGGAGATCTCCAGCAGGTGCACATCTTCTCCCCGCGCCTTCTTCGTCTGCACGTAGCGATGGCTGAAGTCCGGAGGCACCACGTCATCTCCCGCTCCCGCAATAATCCATTGCACCGTTCCCTTCGGCACCGATAGCTCCATGGGATCGGCATCGCGATAGTGATCCGTCAGCTGCTTTCGGAGTGCCTCCCAGAAACGCTACGACGGCATCGTCACTCAAGTGCTGCTCGTACGCCGCTTGCAGATCGAGCACTCCCGCCAGCGAGACCACATGTTTCACCGCCGGCTCATGCGCAGCCAGAGCTATGGCAAGCTGTCCGCCAGCAGAGTGTCCCATCACCACCACGCGTGACGAGTCGAGGTTGTAACGTTTGGCGATCTGTGGGACAAACCGGAATGCCATCCCCGTATCCTGCAACGTCCCGGGCCATCCTCCGCCCGCGTTGCCCACGCGCCGGTACTCGATATTCCAGGTAGCCAATCCTCTTGCAGTCAGCGCCGCGCACAAATTCCCCGCATGCGCCAGATCGTATTTCGCCCGCCAGAATCCGCCATGAATCATCATGACCACAGGAAACGGCCCGCCGCTTTTCGGAAGTCGCAAATCCCCAAACTGGTTGGGATCGCTCCCATACGCCAGCCGCACATCCGCCGGAGGAGGAGCCAAACTCAAAATCGAATCATTCGCCATATCGCTATTCAAACACACGCACGCGGCAACAATCATCCGGGGTGGTCATTCCGTCTACAGGCGAGGCCGAGCCGAGCAAACAGCTAGAAGGGCGCGCCGTAGAAAGCGAGTTTCGGCCCTCGCCTGGTCCGAAGTCTTCCTGTCGCCGATAGGCCGAAGGATCTGGCGTGAGCCGGCAAGCGCCCGGGCGGTGCACGGGAGATCACCCGGCTGAACATTGCCGGCTTTCGGGATGACGGCACTTGAGAAATGGGATTCCGATTCCTACATCACCGCTGTGAGGATGTACTCCGTCAGCAGTCGGTCCGTGAGTTGGTGCGCGCCGCGCTCGTGATAATTCGTGGTCGTAATCACCACGACCATGTCTTGTTCGGGAAAGATACCTACTTTATTTCCACCAGAGCCTTGCATCAAGTAGGCGGGGAATTTCCCCGTAGCTGTTGAGAAGCTTTTCAGCCACCAGAAATATCCGTATTTTGTGCTGTCATCGACCTGCGCGTGTGGGGCAATGGAGCGCTTCACCCAGTCGGGGGAGATCACTTCCCTGCCATTCCATTTGCCCCCGTTGGCGTAGAGCTGTCCGAGCTTGAGATAGTCGCGGCTGCGCAAGCCCAGACCGCCTCCAGTTTGCGCGATGCCTAACGGAGAGTACTGCCATTCCGTTTTCTCAATACCCAGCGGGGCAAACAAATTTGCGGCAGCAAAGTCAGCGACTTTCTGCTTGGTCGCTTTCTCGAGTACGCCGCCGAGGGTACTGGCGCCTGCAGTGCAATAACTGAAGCTGCGGCCATAGGGAGAATCTTTTGGCTTCGGAACCCACGCGGGAAAACCGCGTACCGGCAGGTCCATGGTGAACTTGATCCAGTCTTCGATCAGATACATGCGCTCTTCGTTGCCGCGAGAGAACTCGTTCTCGTCGTCGCATTCGAGAATCGAGCTCATGGTCATGAAGTCCTCCACGGTGATCTGCTCTTTGCGAGGGTCGGGATTCTCGACCGGATGCTTCTCGGGAAAGAAGGAAAAGACCCGCGCATCCACGCCGGATAAAAGATGCTTCTGGATCGCGATGCCTACCAGCATGCTGGTCACGGTCTTCGTCGCCGAGCGCGTGTTCCGCAAGGCTTCGGCACCGTCATTATCGAAGTACGCTTCGTACGCCAGTTTTCCATGCCGGGCGATGAGGACGCTGGTGATGCTCTTGAAATCGCCTTTGCGAATGGACGCTTCCATCTGATCAAGGCGCGGCTGCGAGAGGCCGGCGTCAGTGGAGGACTGGCGAATCCAGCCGTCATTATTCTGACCAAAAGAAAAAACTGAAAAAAGAAGCAGACAACTGATCGTAAATAAGCGCGACATGTGTGTCTAACCTCGTTCCGGGAACTTCAGACAAGGCATTGTTGCAGCTAGATGGAACGCCAGTCTTGTAGGCATCAAACTTTCTGGTCAAGATCAAACCGCTGCGACCCGAAATGCCGCCGGTAGTGACGCGGAGACATCCGGAAATCCCGGGCGAATGCCTTGGAGAAATGACTTTGATCGGCAAATCCGCTTTCGAAGGCGATTTCCGATAAAGACTTTCGAGTTTGGACGAGCAGGGCCGCTGCTCTCTCCAGACGGCAGGCGCGTAAGTATTCTCCCGGAGTGCAGCGGAAGAACCGGCGGAAAGTGCGCGTCAGATGCACGGGATGCACCTGCACGGTCGCAGCGATCTCGGCGATGCTTGCGCTTAAGGCGCATTGTTCGCGCAGCAGTTCGCGTGCCTGTCGCAGCCACGGAGGCGGACACCCGTCTAGGCGCGTGGCCCGGGCGGTAACCTCGGCCATGAGTTCCAGACTCAGGCCTTCTGCGACCAGGCCTGAAGCAGGACGCCAGCCCCTAAGTTCCGCCGCAAGGCGTTGCGCGAGAGTTCGCGCGCGATTCCCGCGTAAAACGACAGCTTCCCCGACCAGAGGAATATGTTCGCTGACATTTCGCAACCGTTCGGGCGTGATCGAGATCGTCAGAAAACGCCCTCCCAAACGGTGGAAGCGGTCGCGATGCGTGGTTCCCGGTGGGTTGTAGACCAAAAATGGGCTCTCTGCAATTGCCGGAGCATAGCGCGCCGTCGATACATATTGGCCTGCGAGGACCAGGACGAAGTGCGCGGTCTCGTGGGTGTGCGTCTGTATTTGTTCCGGAGGCAAGACGGGAGTCATCGCGGAAAGACAGAATCCGGGCACTTCCCGCTGGCAAACGGATTCTCCGAAGAACGCGCCATGGCCCAACGTCGTCGGCATAGACATGCAAGATGGTACGGAGACCTAAGCCCTCCGGTTCGAAGTGCGTGGCCGTAAGGGAAGTAAGTGTGAGTAGGCCTGGGACTTGCTTCTTACTCTATTGGACCCTAAAAAAATGCAAGTGTTTGCGCATGGCATTCCTCTCAAAAGCATCGGGCAGTCATTCATCAGCATTAGTTTCAATATGTTACAAGTAGTAATTCAATGGAAACTTAAATGCTGTTACCGAAGTGCTACACGGGTACCCTGCAGCATTAGTCTCTCCTCCCCGGGGCGATGAAGGGCTACTCCAGGAAAACTTTAGGAAGGGAGATCCGCAGACATGTCCACATCAAAAGTGCTGCTCTTTGCCGCCCTGATGCTCTGCTTGCCCTTGGCCGCCTTCGCCAATAGCACAGTGGATTTCGGGTACTCCGGCGGAATGCTGAGCACGCCCACCAACAGTTACATCACCACAGGTCCAATCGGAAGCACGCTGACCTCGGTTAGCGGCTACAACGGCGGGGGGATCATCACCGGGAGCAACCTGGGGACGATCACCTTCACCACCGGCGATCGCATCTCCGGTGGAATGGGCAACGCTACCTTCGCCGCGGGTGGATCGATTGTGATTACCGCGAATGGAACCGGCGGCCTGCCCGCAGGGGTTCTGTTCACCGGCACTTTCACCTCCACCAGTACCTTGACCCAGGGGATCACCAGCGGCGGTCTTTACTACTACACCGTCTCCGGCACCATCAGCGGAACCTTCAGCAACGGGCAAACCGTTTCCGGACAGCTGCTCACCATCTCGGTCTCGTCGATGCAACCCTTCCACGGCACCATCGGGATCAGTAGCGGGAGCGCAACCGTTGTGACTCCAGAGCCCGGCACCCTGAGCCTGCTCGGCACAGGTTTGATCGGACTGGCGGGAGTGGTTCGGAAGAAACTCATCGCCAGCTAGTTTTAGGTTTTCTTGCCTGCACACTGAGGCCCCGGCGAGACACTGCCTCCAGCAAAAGCCGGGGCTTCCTTTTTGCCCTGTCACCCTCCATAAAGTTTGGCGATCTGAGAATCGGTCAGATCCACTGTTCCCACAAACAATATCCGAGCCGCGCCCTCGGGTTGACGCACCTGCGTGACGTCAAATTGGGGAATCGCCGCCAAGAGGCGGCCCAGCAATTCCTCGCGCGAAGAAAAGATGAGAGGCCCATGGAAGTCTTTCCGCTCGGGATACACCACCACGCGATATTGCGGCGAGGCCTTTCCCCGTGCGGGGACTGATTGGATGACCAGACGGACCTGCTTTTCCCCCGAAAGCATGCCCACATGTTCGGGGCGGTCGTCACTTCGTGCTGTGATCTAAATCACACTTGTCGGTGATCACGACGGAAGGCCCGAGGCCCGAACAGGCTCCGGCTTATTTGAGCGGGTAATGGCTGACGGCAGAGACCGTTTCGCCCAGCACCGTAATCAGGCTAAGAATCGAGAAGGCAAGAACGGCAGGGCCCGCCTGGTTGTCATGACGCTCCACGCGACCTTGGCAACTCGCTCTTAGCGTAGGCGCAATGCGTTGGGTTGCCGTTACAGAAGGGTTACGGAGAGGTAAAATCTCGCCGCTTCAGGGGGAGCTGTCAGGATTTGAGATCGAGGGGAGAGTTTGAAACTGTCCCTTGCAACCACTGCCGAGCTTCGGAGAGCGAAGAGAATATACGAATATTTTCCTCGTCATTTCTTAGAACCTGGTGAAGGCGTGCGGCATGGATCTGCACCCTGGTTCGCGCAATGAAGGCGCGTTTCGCGTGACTCGAGAACGGATCTACCATATCCGCCAGATCAAGAGCGTGTTCGGAACTCAGATCGAGTTCCTCGACGTCGCTGAGATCGACGATCTCCGAGAAGCCCGACTTGAACAAGGGATCCGCAAGCAGATTAGTGACGTAGCGTTCCACGTCGCAGACGGAAAGCCGTTTCCCGAACTTCACTGAAACCATCTGCTCCTGCGGAGATAAATCGTACGTCATGCGATTCTCCCGTCGCCGCTCCGCTGTCGTCGTCCCAACCGAAGGCTACTTAACGAAGGATATGCCGTCCAAAACCTCTTGCCGACTTACGAATGGACGTAGCGTGTGGGGGGGGAAGGAGGATGTGACAGGGTTTTTGTCGGGTTCCTTCGTCATCATTTGCTCGATTGCAGCGCATGCAAGGCGGCGTGGTTTTGTGCCGCCGGTGGTGGAGCATCGCCTTTCAGCATCATCCACAGAATACGGTTATACAGCTGATCATCCGCACGATCGGGTGCGCTGAAATCCAAGCCCTCCGACAAGCGAGCGGCGGCCGTGTTCTGCGGATTCTTCTCGTTCAAGTCTTGCGTGGGGATGATCGGGTCGTAAGGCGTCAGGTCCGGAGTTGCCGCAAAGATGTCCGCGAGCGACCGGCTGAAATAATCGAACTTGGAGAGCCTCCCCATGCCGAGGATGTCTTCGATCGCCGCGATCACATCGGTCGTGTTGATGAAGCGATGCACGGTGCCCGGCCGGTTATAGGCCGACATGGCGTAGAACGGCGCACGGTGCGAATCGGTGTGGTCGGGACCGGCTTGCGCGTCGTCTTCCACCACGAAGAACACCGTGTCTTTCCAGTACGGGCTATGCGAGAGCGCCTGCACCATGCGTCCCAGGGCGAGGTCGTTGTCGGCCATGCACGCGCGCGGCGTGCACTTGCCCGGACGCCCGGCGGCAAGGTGGTCCATCGGCAGCCACACGATTTCCAGTTGTGGCAGGTTGCCGTCGCGCACAAAGCGCTGGAGTTCGGCAGTCCACACATCCGCGCGCTTCTGATCCTGCGTAACGAAATCCATGGGGACGTAATCAGGGCTGATATCGGGGCCCAAGTCATGTTGCGTGACTGGCCATCCGGGTTCGACCATTTCGCCGTAGTCACGAAACGTGACGCCCTCCCGGCTCGCCAGCGTCCATAGGAAACCGCGCTCCGGCTCGTCGCTTTCTTCGCCGTCGATTTCGCCGCGCTTGCCTGCATAACCGGAGGGCACAACCTTCTCTCCGTAGTTGGTGACGTAGGCGGCGGTGGACCAGATGTGTCCCTGGGAACTGACCTCGGCATTCACGAAGAAGCGATCGAACAGTCCGAAACGCCGCGCCAACTGGTGATGGTTTGGCGTTACGCTGATGTCGGGAAAGTAGACGAGGCTGGGATCGCCATCCCCTTCTTTCATGTCTCCAAGCACCTGATCGTAGGTGCGATTCTCTTTGATGATGTACACCACATGGCGGAACGGCGGATAGTGTCGCGCGGCAGTCTTGTGCTGCCAATTGTTTGCGACGGCGACCCGCTCGGTGAAGCCGGCCAACTGGGACGGTGGCAGCGATGCCGGGAGTACGCGCAGTGTGCCATTCAACTGTCCGAGCGCGTACGCCGTGGGATTCCCGTTTGGCCAGTTGGTGAGCGGCACCGGTCCGTCGGGATTGGCGTGAGTGCCGTGTCCTTTTCCAGAGAGAGTCAGGAGTTGATCACCCATTTCGGCGATCGCAGTGGGATACCAGTCGGTGGGAATGCGCCCAAGCAGCTTGCCGGTCGCCACATCGAAGACGGCGATGGCATTGTTGTCGGCTTCCGCCACCAGCAGACGCTTGCCATCAGAATTTAGCGCGACTGCATTGGGTGTACTGCCCTCGGGCGGGGCACCGGGGGCGGCGTCGTGCACATAGCGCGCGACCTTGCCCAGTTTCGTGTCGACGATCGCCACCCGGTCGCTGCCCGCGAGCGTGACGTACAGGCTGGTTCCCTGCACGGCCAGCGCCGACGGGTGCCGTCCGACCTCGATCCGGCCGAGATAGGCGAGGGTTCCGTCCGCCAGGACGCGAAACTGCGATACGGTGCTGCCGCCCCAGGCGGAGACGAACACACGGCCGTTCGCCGTGAGCGCGACTCCATAAGGATAGTGATCGGTAGGAAACCGTTGCACGATCTGGCCGGTCGCGGCGTTCATCACCGCGAGCCGATCACCAACATCTTCCACGGCGTAAATGAATTTTCCATTTGGCGAGAACGCCAGTCCAGCCGGATAGCTGGTCCCTGTGCCATCCGCTGTTTTTGCCTTCGCCAGTTCGAACTTGTTCTCAAGACTGGCCGCTCCGTCTTTCCAGGCATAGACGAAGAGCTGGTCCGTGTTGCCGCCGGAGACGCAGAGCTCACGGCCGTCGGGCGAGAAGGCGGCCCCATAGAATGCCCCATCCTGGAGCAGCGTCTGCGTGACCTTGCGGGTCTTGAGATCGACGACCTGAAGGCCCTGCTCGCGCCAACCGCTGAGCACGACCACGGCTTTGTCCTTTTCCGGTGCGAGTACGAGGTTGATCGGCAGGCTGCCGAGATCAATGGCTTCTCCGGCCGCATCAAGCCGCACCCCGGTCGGCAGGGGCGAGGTAAAGCGCGGCGCGCTCTGGGCGAGTGCCAGGGAGCAGAACAAAGCAGAAAAAGTGAGGGCAAATCGACCGAGGCGAAGCGAGACCATAGGAGACCTTCCTGACTGTCTTGGCACGATAAATGACAAATTGCGAATGGCTTGAAACTTTTTCACAACTCGGAAATCTCACCTCGTATTCCGGGTAGTAGTGTGCCCATTGAGCAATTTCTTGCACAATGCGTGCATTCGTGTGCGTTCTAGCCAGTTTTCCACTGCCTCCGCCTCAACATAACATTCCCTTTTGAAGGCCTAACCGGCATCCTTTCAGTGATTTAGCTGTACCTCGAAAAATCACCCCACCTACCCCGTTTCTGGCGTTTCGTGTGCGATGATGACTGCACAATTAGGTGTAGTCATCTCCTCTCGAGGAGCAAGCGCACATGTTAAGGACCCCCCGCAACGCGCCTGTAGCGGGCGTGTCCTCACTGACGGTTAAGCTCGAAAAACAGCAAGAAAGGTCCCTTGACAGGCCGGCCCCGAACCGCCAGTGCGCGGGGTTGGGAAAAATGGGCCTGGGGGTGTTTGGCGTTTTGATCATGCTTCCGGTGGCGGCTCTTGCCCAGGATGTGTCGAAGTTCGACCCGGTCGATCACTACGGATCGCGTTTGCTCGCGGGCCTCATCGTCCTCGGGTTCGTATTGGTGCTTTACAGCCTGCTCCGCTACCGCGGGAATACCACCGGTCCCATCTCCTGGGGAATTCTAGCCTTGGGCGCAGGCCTCCTTCCCGTATTTGTCTCCAGCGCTGGCGGCGTCTTGGTCATCGAGAAGTCTCAGCGCGTGGGTTTGTGCAATTCCTGCCATCTGACCATGAAGCCTTACGTCGATGACATGAAGGACCCCAAAAGCAAGAGTCTCGCCGCACTCCACTACAACAACCGCTACATTCCCGACAACCAATGCTACGTCTGCCACACCTCCTATGGCATGTTCGGCACCTTGCAGGCAAAAAAGGAAGGCATCATCGACGTCTTCAAGTACTACACCCACACTTTCAGTGTGCCGGTGAAGATGCGCCATCCTTACTCGAACAACGACTGTCTGAAGTGCCACGGAGCCTCCGCCAAATTTCTGGCTTCCCATAAGAAAGACCGCGAAGCCATGTTCGCGGACGAAGTGAGTTGCGGGCAGTGTCACGACGACGACAACCCTGCACACAATGTGGGGAACCTCTAGGGCCATGAACCAGAACCTGACCATCTCGCCGGCAGTGGACGAACCAGTTGCCCCAATGACCGAAGATCACGACACGACCCTGCCGAAGTCCGGAGCGCGGTTCACTAAGTGGCTACTGGTCGTGGCTCAGATATTGGCATTGTTGGTCTACGCCATGGGTATGGCCTTCCTGGTCAAGACCACTGCTGGAACCCTGGTCCTGTTCTCGCTGGTTGCTCCGGTCCTGGTCGGCCTTGCGGTGTTGACCCTGATTGGAGTCGCGATCCGCGAGTTTCGCGGCCGTCATGGAGTGTCGGCTTTCGAAATTTACGATACCGGACAGATCATTTTCCGCCAGGGCGAATTGGGAGATTGCGCCTACTTCATCCACAGTGGTGAGGTCGAGATGATCCATCACGAGAATGGCTGCGAGTTCGTGCTCGCCAAGCTCTCGGAAGGCGAATATTTCGGCGAAAAAGCACTCATCAGCCCGTCTCCTCGTACTACAACCATGCGCGCCGCTACGCAGACCCGCGTCGGAGTGATTCGTAAGAGAAGCTTTCTCACCATGATTGTCGTTATGCCCGCCGCGCGGGAAAACATTGCACTTAACAGAATTAATCCACGGGCGAGAACCCGCGCCCTCTAATCGCAGGAAATTTGGAGAGTATGGAAAATGGGAAGACAGGGCGTGGGAATTATTGCACTCGTGATATTAGGGGCCAGCTTGTGCTTCGCGGGAGACTTGGCCGCGGGCAGGGTCGTTTACGAAAAGAAGTGCAAGATTTGCCACGGTGACAACGGAGAAGGCAATCCCGATGTCGCCAAGAAACTGAATGCCGAACAAAAGCCGCTGTGGTCGGAGGCGGTTCAGAAAAAAACCGACGCTGAGTTCAAGAAGATGTTTACCGAGGGAATCGGCAAGATGAAGCCGCCGAAGAATGTCAGCGAGACCGACATGGATAATGTCATCACCTTTGTACGTACCTTGAAGAAGCCGTAGACAGTTCACTTCGCTGAAGAAGGCGGAACGCGCTATGCCGGTTCGATCCTATCTTGCGATTCTCCTCCTGGCGGGTGGCTGTGCTATTGAACTCGGGTGCGGCGCCATGCAAACGCCGGTCACCGGCGTGACCAATCCGGTGCAGTTTCAGCCTCAAGCCTTCCAGCGTCCGGAAAGCTGTCTGCCTTGCCACCAGCGGCAATTCAATGAACTTCGCCAGGCGGTCAAAGCTGGCTATCGCAACGTGAGCCCGCTATTCAACGGCCTCGAATCGGCCGGGAACCTGATCAACGGCGGACTGCTGCGTCCGGTCTACAGCGACAGCACCATCGTTCTTCCCGACGGCACGCTGCTGAACACCAATATGTTCAGTTCGATGGTGTTGACCGAGACTCGGCAGGTCCAGGCCGGGTTCTGCGTCACCTGCCACAACGCGGATATAGAGATGACTGGGCGAAAATCCAGCCACGCGAGAAGTGCCGGCTTGCCGGGTTTGGGCTCGATGTTCGACCCCACCATCTTCCGTCCACTGCGTGACTACGCCATGGTCGACAGCGGCGGCAACCAGATGCTTCCAGCGACCATCGGTGGATATCCCCCTTCCGGCGCTCAACCTTCGCTTGGCGCCGCGGGCATCACCTGCGATTATCTGCCACGATCAGAATGGCCCGAATCTGGAGCGCAGCTTCCAGCACGACGGTTTCGGCAACACCAGCCTCTACCTGAATCAGAGCAAAGAGAAGGTCGGGCCCTTCCTGAATCCCGTAGGAGTCAAGGGCAACTTCCACGTCGCCAGCAACAACACCAACAAGATCGCTTTCCTTCGCGCGGGAGCCTTCTGCAACAGCTGTCACGACGTCCGCCTGCCCAATAACAATCTGACCTCGCAGGAAGTGAACATCAACCAGGGAGGATCGAACGTACACGTCTTCCGCCTCGAGAACCTGAGCACCGAGTGGCAGATCGGCGCTTACAACAGCACCAACAATCCTTTTGGCAAAGTGGTTCGCTGTCAGGATTGCCACATGTCCATGTTCCCCTACGCCGGCAACACCAGCTACCAGGTTGGAGACCTCTCCATCACCAGTCCGACTCCCGCCGTCTTCCCCACCGATTACGCCGCTGTACCCGGTGTCTCGACGGACCAGAATGCCCCGCTGCAGAAGCGTCCGGTGGTCACCCACTTCTTCACCGGCGTCGATGTCCCGCTGCTGCCGGCAAGCGAATTGCAAGCCCGCCTGGGAAGTACCTATCCTGATCCTTATCAGAATTCCATCGACACCCACGGCCTTCCGGTTGCTCTGGCGGTCCGGCGTCAAGATCTGTTGAAGCCGCGACTCGTGTCAGCTTGGCGAAGAGCTGACCCCAGCGTTGTAGCGGGCCAGTCGTTCCAGGTGAAAGTCGAAGCCATCTCTCTCACCGGACATCGCTTCCCCTCGGGCTTTTCGCAGGAACGTACCGCGTACGTCCAGTTGAGCGTGACCGACGCTAACGGCTTCCTGCTTTACCAGTCAGGTTATGTGGTCGACAAGCCGCATCCGAACACCGGCGAGACCTCTCCCGACGGCAACATGGATGACGAAGATATCGAACACGTCCATGCGGTCGTCGATCCGGGCCATTACGCTTCGGGAAACTACACGCCCGGAACCGCGACCAACGGCGGCAATAACATCGTCTTCGAAGCCGGTCCCGACGACGGCCCCGAGTCGCGCGTCTTCGCAGGCATCCCTGAAGGCCTGGTGCTGTTCCGCAACGAACTCACTCACATCTTCCTGCCCTGCCCGGCGACTGTGACGAATCCTCCTTGCACCACCGATCTGGTTGGACGCACTGACGCGCAAGGCAATCAGATTCATGCCCAGACCGCGCACTTCGAAGAAACCTTCAACGCGGCCCTGGCGAACTCCGTCGATAACTATCGCTCCTTGCAGCCGCTGACCCCTCGCACCTTCACCTACGAGATTCAGTTGCCGACGGCAGCGGAACTCCAGGCGCTGGGCGTAACCCTCAAGGGACCGCTGCAGGTGCACGCGCAAGTGAACTTCGAACATTTCCCGCCCGTGTTCCTGCGTTACCTGGCGCAGACCAACGGAGCCGCCGGTCCGACGGGAAATAATCTCGGATTGGTCGATGAGCAGTTGATCGACTCTCAGCTCAAAAACATTCAAAGCGTCAGTTCAGCCGACACCACTGTCGACCTGTTACCGTGAGAACTTTTATGAGATCAAAACTACAGATGTTGATTTTGTCTTGGCTGCTCATGGGCGTGGCCGTCGCCCAGACCGGCGGCGTGTACACTCCGGGCCAGTTCCAAACGACGAACCCTAATTACCTGCTTCCGAACCCGTTCTACTTCGAAGGCAGAATCGATTGGAACCTGCTCGGCATCAGCCAGCCTACGAATGCGTGGGAATATATGGAGCGCGGCATCCACTATCAGGATGACCTCGACGACACCCAGAGCGCCATCGCCGATTACGAGACGGCGCTGACCTTCAACAGCCTGCAGAACAACACCTGCCAGATCGTCACCGCGGCGACCCTGGTGAACGGCGCGCTCCCCGCAACTCTCACTCCCGCGCCGTGCATCTTCACGCTCCGGCTGCGACTGGGATACCTGGTGCAACAGTCGAATCCCACGCAGGCCATCTCTCTCTTTCAGGAAGTCCTGAAGATTGATCCTCTCAGGCTCGGCGTCAACACCCTGATTGCCGAAACCTACGTGGTCGAAGCGCAACAGACTACAGACCCGACGGCGCAGCAACAGGCCTACACCAACGCCATCCAGGCCTACCAGGCGGAGCTGGCGTTATCGCCGGTGACGTCGGTCACCATCGCGCTCACGGGAGACCAGGCCAACAATGCGCACGTCCATTGGGCTCTCGCGGAGATCTACCAGACACATGGGACAGGTGAACAGCGCCATCAGCGAACTGCAGCTGTATTTGCAGGCAACGCAATGGCATAGCGATGTTTATCCCTGGCGGATTCAGTTGGCGAATAACTTGATCAAGACCTTGCAGTCGCAAAATCATTCTGGATCCTAAGATCCAAAAGGGACAACCACAGGGGAAGCGTGCAAACGTTCTCTAGATTCTCAAAACAGCTGGTGAACGTCTGCGCTCTGCTGCTGGCCGCGGTCGCCGCCAAAGCGCAACAGCCCGCGCCCGCGGCGAAGCTGCCGTCTGCGCCGGGCGAGAACATCGCCTCGGCCTGGTCCAGCGTCCTCGAGAATCCGACCGCTCCTCCCACCAACGATCCTCGCTTGAATGTTCCCCAGACCGCCGTCGAGACCTTCACCGCTGACGATTTCCTGAACCATGCCTTCTTCGAGATGCGCACCGAATACCAGCGCACCCAAACCTTTTTTTCCGGGCAGCCAACCATCACCGACGTCATTGACGCGCAGCCCGGCCAGATCATTAACCCCAACGGAGTCCCTTACCCTGGCGCCTTTCAACCCAGCACCAACAGCATGTACAGCTTCCTCAACTGGGGCACGCGCGGCTGGCTCTCCGATCGCATCAACACTGACTTCGCTTTCCGCTACCAGCAAGACATCACGCCTGTCGATTCCGCCTCTCCGAGCCTTGACGTCTTGAACACGTTTTACGGGAATCGGCAGTTCCAACTCTTATCCGGATACGTCGATATCTCCGGCAAGCCCACTGACGGCTTCTTCTCCAATTCCACTCTCCGCGTGGGGCGTCAGGACGTTTACGGCGCCGAGTTGGCTGACTTCGACGGCCTCTCTTTCACTCAAAACCACCAGAACTTTTCTTACACGCTCTATGGCGGACGCCGCTTCACCTACTACTCTGATCCGGCGCAGCGCGGCATTGGCGGAGGAAATTTCATCTTCCGCGTAGGCGGCGCGACCATCGAATACGACGCTTTGCTCTACGTCCGGCCCAGCCAGACCTTGAGCTATCACCAGCAATTCCCTCACGGGTGGCTTTTGAGCGCCGCCTTCCGCATGTTTGGCGGCTCTCCCACCGACGCCTCCGTGAGCGGACTCTGGACCCCGTCTGATGGCAAGACCACCATCCGGCTCTCCTTCGACCAGCAAATTACCAACAACGATTACGTCTTCGACTACACCGACGTCGCCCGCAACCTCAATCCTCAGAATCCCCTGGTACGCTTGAATCTCGGAGTCTTCTCTCCCCACAGCCAGGTGGTCCTCGATGCTCGCCGTGCCATTAATAAGCGCCTCCGCCTCGGCGGCAGTGTCTGGGTTCGCCGCCTCAATACCTCGAGCGACCAGGGCGCCTTCGACACTTCGTTCCAGGACTACCGGGCCAACGCCCAATACTTTCCTGGTAGGAAGTTCACCGTGTTTCTCGACTACCATCAGCGCGACTCCGATCGCGTGAGCCCCCGCAGCCCCGTCACATTCGATGACATCTCCGCAGTGGGTGAAACCAAAGTGCAGGACATGAGCCTCGAACTCGGCCGCAGCTTCGCCGAAGGCCGCGTGAGCCTCAAGGCGGGAGGCTTCTATCGCCTGCTCAACTACCAGGACAGTTTTTTCGTCATCAATCGTGCCAACGAAAAAGGAGTGCTGGGAAGCGCGACGGTAAAACTTGATAAGCGCACCCGCATGTTTATCGAGTACGATCTCGATACCGACTTTCCCATCTATCGTCCGGATATTCAGAACACCCAGACCCTTCGGGTAGGAATGGCCTGGAAATACTAATGAGCCCACTTCGCCGCCATCTTCGCAGTTTCCTCGCCGCATTGTTGTGGCTGTCGAGCCTTTCCGCCCTACGCGCTCAACAGATGCCCACGCCGACCGCGACTCCTTCGGATCAGACCTTTCTGATGCACGCGGTCCACAAGAAAGCGAAACTGACTTGCGATGGCTGCCACGTCGCCGAAAAAGACGGTTCCGTCGTCCTCAAGCGCCCCGGGCACGACGAGTGCACCGTCTGTCACCAGGACGATTTCGACAAGCCAAAAGCCTCGATGTGCGCCCCCTGCCACTCGACCTTCCCTCCGAAAAACAACAGTGACCTGATTCCCTACCCGCTGTATAAGAAAGAACGCCCCATCGTCTTTGAGTTCTCGCACGCCCGGCACATTGATCCTCAGGGACGCATCGATCCCAAGACTCATTCGCGCGCCGACTGCTCGTTCTGCCACCAACTCGATTCCGAAGGCGCGTTCGCTACGTTTCCGACGCATCCGCAGTGCGCTGCCTGTCACTCCAAAGCTGGAATGAAGCCACTGCTCAGTCCCAACTCGGTGACCGCCGACTGCCGCGGATGCCATACACCGGAAGAGACTGAAAAGCCCAACTATGCTAAAGAGCGCCCCACACTCGCGGTCCAACAGATTTCTGGCCAGTGGGAAAACATTAAGTTCTCGCACACCGCCCACTTCAAGTTCCGCGATCAATACAACCTCGGTTGCACCACCTGTCACGACGACATAACCGCCAGCACCAGCCTCGGTAGCATGAACCTGCCGAAGATGATCGACTGCGTGGGATGCCATGAGACCTCGAAAACGATCCCTGCGTCCTATCGCATGTCGAACTGCCAGACCTGCCACATCGATCACGAGTCCGGTCCGGCCCCGGCGAGTCACACGCAATACATCAAGCCCGACTTCCACACCGAAAGCTTTCGACAGCACCACGCCACGCAAGCCTCGGCTCCCGGAGCAAAGTGTTTTGTCTGTCACGCTAACGTCTCGCCTCAGGCAGGCGCGGTTCAGCAGTGCCAGTCCTGTCACCAGGTCATGATCCCCATCTCGCACACCGGGCGTTGGAGAGACGATACCCACGGCAAGTACGCGGCTATCGATCGCGAGACCTGCTCCACCTGCCACGTCACCGATTTCTGCAGCCGCTGCCACAACGAGCTTCCGCGTACCCATATTCCTCTGCCCCAGTTCAAGAACGGAGGCCACGCCAAACTCGCCATGATCGATAAGCGCAGTTGCTTCGCCTGTCACACCTATCAGGACACCTGCGCCGAATGTCATGCCAGAATGAAGTAGGGGCCTCGCTTGTGTGGCGCGGGCATTCCTGCCCGCGTCTAGCCACGAAGACCGTCTTCCGTATCAGCCAGAACTAACCAAGCAAAAAAACAAGGCGAAAGCAAAACAGCTTTCGCCCTAACTTTCAAGTATGGCGCGGGTATTCCTGCCCGCGTCTAGTCACGAAGACCGTCATTAGTAACGATCACAAATTAACCAGGCCACCAACCTCAGGCCACGTCGTAGCGGTCGAGATTCATGACCTTGCTCCACGCGGCCGCGAAGTCTTTCACAAACGCCTCTTTCGAGTCGTTAGATCCGTAGACTTCCGCGAGCGCCCGGAGCTGCGAGTGCGAACCGAACAGCAGATCGACTCGCGTGGCAGTCCACTTGACTTGGCCGCTCGCACGATCGCGTCCGTCATACACCGGTCCTGCGCCATTGGATTCAGCCGACGGCTGCCACTGCGTATTCATGTCGAGCAGGTTGACGAAGAAATCATTCGTCAGCGTCTCTGGCCGCTTGGTGAACACGCCGTGTTTAGCATGCCCGTAGTTCGCGTTCAGGACGCGCATGCCGCCGACGAGAACCGTCATCTCGGGGGCACTCAGTCTCAGTAACTGCGCCCGATCCACCAGCGACTCCTCGGCCGACAGGCCCTTTCCGTTCCGGAAGTAGTTGCGGAACCCATCCGCAATCGGCTCCATCACAGCGAATGAGTGCACGTCGGTCCGCTCCTGCGATGCATCTGTGCGTCCGGGCGAGAATGGAATCTTGATCTCGTGTCCCGCCTTTTTCGCAGCTTCCTCGACGGCTGCATCGCCCCCCAGCACGATCAGGTCAGCCAGCGAGACCTTCTTCCCACCAGACTGCGAGTTGTTGAACTCTTTCTGGATCGCCTCCAGCTTCTGCAGAACCTTCGCCAGTTCGGCGGGCTGGTTTACTTCCCAATCCTTCTGCGGCGCCAGGCGAATGCGCGCCCCGTTCGCCCCACCGCGCTTGTCGGAGCCGCGGAACGACGCTGCCGATGCCCAGGCAGTGGCAACCAATTGGGAGATTGACAGCCCGGATTTGAGGATCTTCGCCTTCAGAGCAGCAACGTCCTGCTCCCCGATCAATTTATGATCGACTGCGGGAACAGGGTCTTGCCACAGCTGGGGCTCTTTCGGAACGAGCGGGCCGAGGTACCGCGCGATCGGCCCCATGTCGCGGTGCGTCAGCTTGAACCACGCCTTGGCGAATGCGTCCGCGAACTGATCGGGATGCTCGTAGAAACGGCGTGAAATCTTTTCGTACGCTGGGTCGAAGCGCAAGGAAAGGTCCGTGGTCAGCATGGACGGCGCGTGATGCCTTGAAGGATCATGCGCGTCTGGTACCGTTCCGTTGCCTGCGCCGTTTTTCGGCGTCCACTGATGCGCACCCGCCGGACTCTTCGTCAGCTCCCAGTCATACTTGAATAAATTCTCAAAGAAATTGTTGCTCCACTTGGTCGGCGTAGTGGTCCAGGTGACTTCCAGACCGCTGCCGATAGTGTCGGCGCCAAAACCTTTGCCAAATTTATTCTTCCATCCCAGGCCTTGATCCTCGATGCCGGCACCTTCCGGTTCGGCGCCTACATATTGAGTGGGCACAGCAGCTCCATGGGTTTTGCCGAACGTATGCCCGCCGGCAATGAGTGCAACAGTTTCTTCGTCATTCATCGCCATGCGGGCGAACGTCTCCCGGATATCGCGCGCCGCGGCCAGCGGGTCAGGTTTGCCATTCGGCCCTTCGGGATTCACGTAAATCAAGCCCATCTGGACCGCGCCGAGGGGATTATCGAGATCACGGTCGCCGCTGTAGCGCTCGTCCGCCAGCCACTTGCCTTCCGGTCCCCAATAGATGTCCTGTTCGGGCTCCCACACGTCCGCGCGCCCTCCCCCGAAACCGAAGGTCTTGAAGCCCATTGACTCGAGGGCGACGTTACCTGCGAGAACCATGAGATCGGCCCAGGAGATTTTCCGCCCATACTTCTGCTTGATCGGCCACAGCAGCCGGCGCGCCTTATCGAGGTTCACGTTGTCGGGCCAGCTATTGAGCGGTGCGAAGCGCTGCTGCCCGGCTCCGGCCCCGCCGCGGCCATCGCCGATGCGATACGTCCCCGCGCTGTGCCACGCCATGCGGATGAAAAGTGGACCGTAATGGCCGAAGTCGGCCGGCCACCAGGGTTGCGAATCCGTCATCAAGGCTTGCAGGTCCTTGACCACGGCATTCAGGTCGAGGCTCTTGAACTCTTTCGCGTAATTGAATTCCTTGCCCATCGGATCGGATAGCGAAGAGTGCTGATGCAGAACCTGCACGTCCACCTGATTCGGCCACCAGTCGGCATTCCGCGGCGATTTGCGAGCCCCGTGCGCCACCGGGCATTTGGATTCGGTTGAGGCGTTTTCTTTCATTTCAGGAGCAACAGTCCCGGATGAGGAGGCGAGTGTATTTTCCATAATTAATTTTCCTTCGAGTCTCTAGTTATGTATTAGGTGAAAAGCTACTTTTTGGCGCTGCACTGGCGGCAGAGGCCGAAGACCTCAACCACGGGCTGCGTCAGATCAAATCCATAAGGAACATGGGGAGATAAGCGTTTCAAATCGATGAAGTTCCCTTCGATGTCCTGCACCGATTTGCAGCGCGAGCAGACCAGGTGATGATGCGGCTTGAGATTGCCGTCCACGCGCAACGTGGACGCGTGAGGTGTGACCTCGCGCAGCAACCCACACTCAATGAAAAGCCGCAAATTGTTGTAGACGGTTGCAAGAGAAATGGATGGAATACGACGTCGGACCGCGGCATAAATCTCTTCTGGGGAATGGTGTCCGTGGGCAGCGATGACCGCCTCATAGACTACCTGGCGCTGGTGCGTGACCGCCAACCCGTGCTTCGCGGCCAGCTCACGGAACTGTTCATGGGTGAAACGCATGATTATTGAATAAGAATGATTATAAAACGGTCCGGAGCAGTGTCAACCGAAATCTGTCCTCGCCCTGGAAGAGGGCGAGCACGAGACAGGCTGTGGCTCAACTGCAACAAACGGCACCGGGGAGATGGTTTTGGAAGAAGAGTCGGTCCAAGGTCGGGAAACCGAATCTATACCTCCGGCTCTGGGCGAGCCCTTGGCAATATTTTCTAAGATTCGCGAATCGCCAGTGTTTATGCGGGTCTGAGATTTGGTGGAGCTAGTCGGGATCGCAGCACATCCCCATGTTGATACTACGTAAGTTATTGAAACTGACGTTCGGCCACAATGCCTAAATAGGGCACAATAACCGGTCGGTTGTACAAAAATTGTACAAAAATATTCGCGCGATTCAAGAGAAAACTGCCCGACATTACTGCCTATTCTCACGCGTCACTCACTCCACGATTCCGAGTCGGTTGTACATGAGTCTACGAAAATGCCGGAAACTTGCAAGAAGAAACACGCCAACCGACTATTCACTCTTAACCGACACTTTGCACCCAAATTCGACTGTTTACCGTAAAGCATGTCTTCCCTTTCCAACAGCTCTTACGCGGAAGCTGATTTTGAGAATAACGCCGCTAGTCCCAAAGTCGCCAAGCCGAGCACAAAGATGCCGGCTAGGGCTGTGTCTTTCTGTCTCTGAGCGTAAATACTGGTCCAGCTCTCCCCTTGCAGCGCTCTCAAAATCTCATTCATTGAAGGTCGGAATCAGGGTCAGGTTGCGAGCATAAAACAATCAGCTGGCGGAGCCAATCGGGACACGCGAACCCGTGCACGCTCGGATCGAGGTTTTGCCCATCAACTGGTAGGCGTCCAGTAACAAGATGGAAGAAGGTCGCGGCAAATGAATATGTGTCGGAACGGACCGAAGGAGTAGCTCCCATTACCACCTCAGGAGCGCGATATCCTTCTGTTCCTCCTTTGTCAGGCGAGAAGAGTACGTCTAACCCAAAGCCGTTTCCAAGTGGATCCCCAAGTTTGAGATTACCTTCCTGAGTAACCAGGATATTCAGGGGCTTCAGATCTCCATGAGCTCCAGCCTTGAAATGAAATCCACTTAGGGTCTTCGCGAGCCAGATAGCCACAGCTCGAAGCTGAGGCTCCTGGAGCCGACTCGCGTACCCCGCGAGTGTTCCTCCCGGAAGAAACTCCATTATGTAAAACGGTCGTTGCGCGATTTTGTTGGCTGCAATGAATCTGACCATGCCATCAATCTGCTTGCTCATGATGTCGATTTCGCGGAGAAACGCTCGCCGGACTTGCGGCAAATGGGCATCGCGGGCAAATTTCACGATTACCGGGATTCCATTGTTGCGCAGATTGCCCAAGAAGACATCGGCTCGGCCTCCCGAACCATAAGGCCGAAGATTGATGGCTTCAATTTGATTACTCATCGTGGTCTCCTAGTTTTGGCGTATGCCATTTGAAAAAGCGTGAGCAGAAAAGCGCTCCGTTGAGCATTGGCGGCTTGACGAATAGCAGCGGGAGGATGGCCGGCGCGAATTGCAGCGGCCAAGGCCTGATACAGGTCCAGGGTGGGGCCGGTTGGACTTGAATGCCCTGCTTCCCATCGGTTTACGCTTGCAAAGGACACGCCGAGCAGATGAGCCATCTGTTCCTGTGTCAGCCCCAGACGGGTACGAACCGACGCCATCGATTTTGAATCCAACATCATCATATTGATCTTTATACCGCGAAAATGCGACGGAGTGCAAGTGCTATAACACATGCTATAGCAAGAGGGATGGGCCAGGGGAGCACGAGGGGCCGCGGCCAGAGCACCCCTCGAAAATGTTTGGGGCAATGAAAATGCCCGGCTTGAGCCGGGCACCTTGAGAACTTGCATTAATCTAACCTTAGGTATCGCCCTTTTCTTGCACGAAATCCTCTTCCGCCGGAATATCCTCGCTACCGTTACTTTGAAGGCTGAAGCCACTCAACCGGCACCAATTTCCGATCACCTCGCCATTCCTCGACGTAATGAATATTTGAAATACCCGACCAGACCACTTCTGAGGCATGGTCAAGGACGATCACTTGTAACTGATTCTTGCTTTCCTCCACGGCTGCCCTCAGAACGTTGAAGGCTTTTCGTACAGCTTCCACATCTTCGTCCTTAAAGGACGGATCATCAGGGTCCTCTGCACGTTGTACCAGCCTTTGGGGGAAGTACACTGGCTGGTCGAGGGTTTAGGAACGAGGAACCCGGGGAGTTGGCAAGCTGCTAAAGAACAATTGTAGAGCGAGCGAGATTGCCAGATGGTATCCCTCGCAATGCCAGATTCATCTTGGCCAGCTTCCAAGTAGTGGGATTTGATTCTTGCCCGTAGATGGAAAGATCGCCGATCCGCCCGCCGTGCTTCTCAATGAATTCCTCGCTCTGAACGAACATGCCCGACGACCCGCAGCATGGATCGTAAACGCGCCCCTTGTACGGCTCAATCATCTCTACCAGCAGCCGGACGACGCAGCGCGGCGTATAAAACTCGCCGCCCTTCTTGCCTTCGGCGCTGGCAAACTGGCCGAGGAAATATTCATAGACGCGGCCAAGAATGTCTTTGGAACGATTCTCTTTGTCGCCGAGACCGATGGTTCCAACGAGGTCAATCAGCTCACCGAGACGCTGCTTGTCCAGCGCGGGACGGGCGTAGTCCTTGGAAAGCACACCCTTGAGCTGTGGGTTGTCTTTCTCAATCGCTACCATGGCCTCATCAATGATCTTGCCAATTTCAGCCTGTTTGGCATTGGCCTGAAGATGCGGCCAGCGGGCCTTCTTGGGCACCCAGAAGACGTTAGCTCCGGCGTACTCGTCGCGGTCTTCGGGATCGGCGTGTTTCTCCTTCTGCAACTCAGCGTGGCGTTCTTCAAAGGCGTCAGAAATGTACTTGAGAAAGATCAGCCCAAGGACGACGTGTTTGTACTCGGAAGCGTCCATGTGGCCGCGCAGCTTGTCTGCGGCGGCCCATAACTTTTGCTCGAATCCGAGATTCGCTCCGTTTGAGGACTTCGTGGAATTAGTGCGCTGTTTGGCCATATGTTGATAGATGGGGAATAGTTTACTACCGGTCAGCTGGCGGAGCACAGTGTCTGTGCTAGGCAGCCTCCTCGAAAACACATCAGGCGAGATTCGAGAACTAGCTGAAACTCAACGCTGTATGCGAGAATTCAGAGACACGACCAACCGATCTGTTATCGATGAATCAAGCGGTCGGATGTGAGAGTCGCGCGGGAGGGAGTGTCAGAGAACATCTCGCAGTTCCAGAAACTGCGCCTGTACGACGGCCCATGTGGGATGAGCCGTGAAACAAAGGATTCTGCATTGATCTTCGTACTCTGGTCCCGATAGCCGCTGCGAGTTCTGGGGGTGGAAAAAGCGACATCGCTGCTAGCTTAAAAGTCATTCCTTCCGGGAAGAAGTAGCTCGGGGAAAGTGAGCGCGGACTAACCCCGTCGTAATCGGCCTTGATCGCTGCGTATTCGGCTGAAACGGAGCATGTGCCTCGATTTCAGGATGTCCTGATAGTTGGAAAGAGGTCGTAGTAATGCCGTGCGTAGCTGCCGAGAGCCTTTTTGTCCCGTTTAAACAGTTCGACTTTGCTGTGAATGGCGAACATCTTCTCGACGAAGGTCCTTCGAAAATGAAGCAGGCGAAAAGGAAATTGTCCTTCATCTTCTGCGCCAAGAGATTGTTCTTGCTCTTGAAGGTATTGGGCTAGGTATGAACGCAATTCCACGAGTGACGGATGGTTCACGCCCGCTGGCAGTCCCGGCTTCAAGGAGTACGCGGTTTGCAACCTCGCCGATCCCGCCGAAGCGCTGAACGTAGGAAAAGCGGTCGTTACGGCCAAATCCGCCGATGGTTTGGCTTTCACGCTTCGACAAACGACAATGCGGGATGCTGTTCGACAGCATCCCGGAGTTTTTTCAGTTCTCGATCAATCGCATTCTTTCCCAACGCCGGCTGAAACGCTGCCGGATCAAGAAAGATGTCGATATCTTCTGAGAATCGCTGGATGAGATTCCATCCTTTCGAGAGGCTGGTTCCGCCTTTGAAAATGATTTTGTCGCCACTGGTGTTGGCTATGACCCGAAGAGCCTCCGTAACGTAATAATCCTTCTCGATGATCGCTGGTCGCAGATTCCGCTCTCGAAAGTGTTCTGCGGCCCGCAGGATTGCCTGCTCAAAATCGGGATGTTCAAAGAGTCTCAAGCTACCGTTTCTCCTTCGCCTGCCAAGCGCTCGCGTTTGGCAATGCTGTGAGCATTCCAAAATCGAATCGCGAAAACGGATTCAGAGAATCCCGCAAGACCTGCAAGGTCTTAGGGTTGGTGCCAAGCTGCTCTCCAAGGGCTCCAAGCATCGCCCGAACGCGGGGTGGTTCAGAATCCGCAACTTTGATAAGCCGATTGAAGTGCCCTTGCTCCGACAGAAGAGCCAACAGTTTGCTAATGGTGTCTTGCTGGCTTAGCTCGCTGAATTTGGCTCCATGCCTTAAGAAATCGAGGATCGCAGCGTCTGTTTCGGAGAGATTAGTCCACGCCTCAGGTCGTCGGGTGTGAATGAGAGTGTCGCTCCCGACCAATTTCCTGGGGAGGCTGAGTGCATTGGTAGAAATCTCGCCTTGCTTCGGCATTTGGGTTGTGAAGCCCAAAAGATTGGCGGCAGCCATGCCCGCCGGAAATAATGTGTTTCGCCGTGATGCCAGGTTGCGGATGGCAGATGGGTTTGGTCTGCTCTTGCCGAATGTGGTTTCGCGGTTGCGATAGTAGACGCCTTTGCTGAGTCGCTCGATAGTTCCTTCTCGCGTCAAGCGAGAAAGAGCCTGGGCGACTGCTGAGAAAGGGAGGTCTCGGAAGTCTTCGTATCGCCATAGCCGCTCGCCCGCTCGGTTGATGCGCTGGCGAACCATTCCCATGACACGATGGGATCTGGTCGGGGTCTTGGGCGCTGGTGCCATGCTCTAAATATGAGGTTTTTGGTGATTTATGTCAAGTTTTTTAGCAATAAAACTTGACATAGAATCAGCCTTCCTCGCGGGTCACAGCGCCTCCATGTAGGGGCGAATGACATTGCTAACCCGGCAGACTTTGGCGTAGCGGTAGATTTCGTTGACGTTAGCCTTCTTTTGGCGAAGGCAATCCTTTAGGGCTTCGATTGCGACATCGAGCCCGATTTTGTTCCTGAACTTAAAGCAGTCGGCGACGGTCTTTGCGGCTGAATAGACGCGGACGGGAACGCCCTCGACCTGATGGTTTTCGATTCCTTCAGTCAGCGACGGGCCGGACAGGCGGACGATCCTGAGTGAAGGCGAAGCGAGGGCAGGCGTTCTTGCCCCTTTGCCGAGAGCGATCCAAACCGAAGCAGGACTCTGAGTGGTGATCTCGTGAAAGGTAAGTGCCGAAAGCAGGCAAATAACAGCCTCAGGGACACGCTTCGCTACTTCGGCGTAAGAGTGGCGTTCCGTCACGTTGGCGTCTGGCAATGTGTAGATTCCACGTCCAGGCCGATTGAGCTTGCCTTGCCGGTGGAGGCGAACGAGGTACTCCCGCGGAAGGCCGATGGCCTCGATGTCGCGGGGCCTAACGATCCCGTGTTGGCCGATGTACTGCATAATCTTCTGAAAAGGCTTGGCCATAGCGCATGTCTCAATACGTCATTACTTAATCACATCTAATGACGTTTTGCAACATCTCTCAGCTTTAACTTGCCTTATAATGCGGTGCATGAGCGCTCGCAGTCCCTTCATTTCCTACTCCTGGATGACGATGAGCACACAACCTGGCTGCGTGATCTCGCTGCGTCTCCCTGAGACACGCTGTAAATGTAACTCACGACCGTGGTCTAAGTTGGGGATCAACTGCCGTCATTCATGCCACGATCACCCCGCGCGAGTGACTTTGTGCGATCGTCCGCTCCCCATGCAAGACGCAATCCGCGAATCGTAGTGACGGCGGTGGAGGCGTAGCTTACAGAAGGAGACGTGATTCCGCGTGCAGTGTACGCCCGGCGTAACCACTGTAAGTTCATCGCCATCTTGCGAAAAGGCGACTCAATCGCTTCACCCCCACGCACCTCGCGCCACGATTATATCTGTCTCCAGCATGGGGAAACGTTTCCATTCAACTACCGCCTTCTTGTGCGGACGCTGCACGGAATAGCTGAGCCAATCCTCTGTTCTCGGCAGCAAACCCGCACTCTGATTTGCTCTTTCGCAGCGCACTCCTGTTCATACCAGGAGAATGCGAGTCTTGCGGTGGCAACACGGTCATACGTCGCGTCAGCAATAGGACGTTTGTCAGAAAAACGCGGCTTTAGCTTCTCGCGACTCTTCCACGAATGCTCGATATCTGCTGAGACATCAGATTTCAAGGTATGCCCATCATATCGGCGAATCAGATCAAGAGAATGATTTCAAGGATTACAGCGCCGCTGAGATCGCTCTGATAGAGGAATCAGACGCCACCAACGTAATTAACTACAGTGCAATTGGTGTCGATTCCGCTAGGCCATCATCGAACGTCAGATACCATAGCGAAGAGGTTTTCTCATGTGCACCGAAACGCTGTATGGCCCTGAGGGTGATTCCTACACCCTCACACAAACCCAAAACCAAGGTGTGTTTTCTGGAGTTATGACTTCGGCTTCGGCCCCTGCCCAACATGATGATAGAGCTGCCGAAGTCATGTACCGAGATGGCAGCAAAGAAGTGCACCACAAAGTATTTAACGCCCAGCGTCAATGCCTATGCACGGTCGGTTGAGCACTGCGGCCACGCGTCTCCCGATCTCCCTCGACTAAAAATCGACACGATTCCAAAGATCGACTTCGTGGATATGACGACGACGGATCAATCCAAGTATCCGAAGAACATGGACCCGAAATTCATTCGCAAGGGGAACGTGACTTTTAGCAGCGGGAATAAGCTAGACGGCGTTCTCCTCGGAGTCGAATGATCAGGTTCGACGACGAGGAAATGCAAGGAGATCTGGTTACACCCAACGTGGCGGCTGTGAGGTTTTTGCGTGCTAGTCCAACCCTTGGTGCAACGTAGGCTCGCTGCCTACTCCTTCCTCGCAACCTCATGCAGCCCCTTCAACAATTCATCGACGGCGATGTTTAGGCCCTCGGCAACGCTCATCAGCGGATCGAGGCGGGCCAGCCTTTTGCCTCTCAAGAAAGCCGCGAATGTTTCCTGCACAGCTTCCTCGTCAAGAGTAGATCTTTACTGAAATGGTGCTCTCGTCAATCACAATCATGATGCCTGGAACCTGGGTGAGCTGCCCACGCTTTTCAATGAAGATCTGCGATCCCGCGTTCACCATGATTTCGGAGATGTCCGGGTCCAGAATGAGGTGTTCTATCGGCCTCAGAAACGGAAGTATCGTTTCAAACTGCATGGCTTCCCTCACAACAGCCCACGGGCGATCTGGTCAAAATAGGAAACATTCGGGTCGAGGTAATACGGCTTCAAATAGCAGAGCGTGGCCTCCATTGGATTCAGACCGTCATACGGGAGTACGACTGCCTGAGCGTTGGCGAGTTCTGCGAGAAACTTCTGGCTGAATCTGTAATCGAGCCTCACGCTGTAACTTTTGGAAGCGCTGATGCTGCCTCGATCTGAAACGGTCTTTCCCGTCAGTAGGCTCAGTTTTGAATCCTGCCCGGATTCGGAGATGTTGTAGGTCACGAACGGCCTGTCCTCACGGCCACACAATTCGCTGGCGAGTCTGGTTGAGAAATCGTCGGCAAGGGCCAGGAATATCTTTGTGCGGAAGGTTTGGAGAAGCGTCCTGTAGCTGTCGCCGGAGAGCGTTGACTTCAACGAACTGATGCTCTGTGTTGCGACAATGGGGATACATTTCGATTGCCGTGACAAACTGAAGAACTTTTCGTCGCCGATTGGATCACTCTCGCCGACCGTGGCAAAACTCTGGTATTCATCGCACATCAAGAAGACTTGCCGGAAATACCTTTCCCGATCGCGTTCCATCTCTGGTATGCGGCCCAGAACTGCCCGCTGAAAATCCAACTTGAGCATCGTTCCGAGAATTCTGGCGAGACTGGCATTCAACGAAATCGGGAAGTTGAGGGCGCATATCTTTCCGTGCTCGATCAGCCAATTGAATGACGGAAAGGGCTTCCCATAGGGGAAGGACCCGTTCTCATCGGGCACATTGACTGCTGGATCGTAGGTTTGCTTGGGCGGGCAGAAAACCCGCTTCACTGCCGGATTGATGTCGAAGAGCGAGAGGAAAATGGAAACGCCTTCGACAATCGAGCTGCGTAGCTTCTTTTCCAGTCCCATCCAGTCGTCGAAATACCAGCGCTTTACGGCTTCCAATTGCTGCCGCTTGATGTCGTCCAGGTCAGAGGAAGCCTCGACGGTGAATCTCTGGTATTCGAGAGCAGTTCCTTGCTTGCTGAGCAGTTCTTCCAACCTGGCCGATACCGGGGCCTTGTACATCCCTTTGGCCTCGTCATATGCAAAGGCGAATTCCGCAAACGTGCTGGCGAACTTTTCGTTTCCATATGACCTCGGGGGTTACGCAGACGTACTCGCGAGTCTCGAATCTGGCTTTGCCCTCCTCGATTCGTTTTTCAAGCTTCGGGGGTGAGATCGCGCACTCGTAAACATCAAAGAACGTCACGTAGTCGTAGAGCACCTTATGCAGCAGAATGATGTGCTGAAGCATATTCGTGTATGCCTGCTGCCAGAATGGTTCTTTGCCATGTCCGTACAAATTGTTTAGCAGTGAAGCGACGCTATAGGCCAAAGCTGATGAATCCAGGTCGTTGTGGAGAGGGTTGTAGCGGTAGTCGGAATCCAAGGCGATTTCCACGTAGTCGTCCTCGCGGTCATGCTGTCGGGCAATCTCCCGAATCTGGTGGCAGAAATCTCCTTTGACCTCCAGCACGAGCCCGCCAATCCGTTTGGCCGGCTCATCAGCTTTGAATGCGATGAGCTGCTCGGCAAATGGACGCATACAGCATGTTGTCTTTCCCGTTCCAACTGCCCCGAACACTCCGATGCCGGTAAACAATCCTTTTTCTGGAATCGTCAGCCATTGCGGGTCGCTGGCGGGAGTGATTCTTGTCGGGTGATGAATCTCTCCGACGACAAGGAACAGATCGTCCCTGAATTTTGGGTCGGGATACAGCGGAAGGGGATTCCGCTTCTGTTTCCGCTTCCGAGCAAAACTCAATACGTAAATCCCCGAGAAGGCAGCGGAGTAAATGAAGAACGGCGTGGTGAACAAGAACAGCGTGTAGCTCCCCGCGAGAACCGAGTAAACGAGCGGGTCTCTGAGGGCCACGTATTGCAGGTACAGGTTGCCCTGGGGAAATGGATACATAGTGAACAGCATCAGTCCGGTCATGCCGGCAAGAACCAAGCTCACAAACGTCCGCGAATTGGCGATTCTCTCCAGCATGGCAATACGGGCAGCCTGAAGAAGCGCCGGTACCTCACGCTCAGAATCCCCGAAAGCGTTTTGCTTCGCGTTCATCGCCGCCTTCGAAAGGCAAGTTGACCACCCGGCTCGTCACACTCTTGCACGCGGATTGCGGGGCCAGTCCGAGTCTCCTGTTTAGCGGGGTGATTGCGGGGGACATTTTTTACTCGCTCATAAAACTGCACGAGTTCCCAGAAGTGTGTCTTGCCCCGCTGCTCAGGCTTTTGAAGGTGTGCAATGTAGTCGGTTAGGAAGGTGTTGTACAAGTCGACGAATGGGACAGAATACATGAGATCGACGTGCATGGAATTGACGATACCCAACCGGTCATACACACCCAAAAGGTCGAAACTCCGACACAGATCATCGACAGCCGCCAGTTCTGCCTCGTTCAGATCACGCCAAGTTCGGCCCTGCGACCTTGCCTCCCGAATGAGCTTCCTGGCGGGCCTAGTTTTCTCCATCATGCCAAAAACATCCAGAAGTCCCTGGTATTTCCGCAACTTCAGAAGTTCAAACGCGGTCAGTTACCATCGTATCTGGAGGACTGAAGGAGTTTGGATGAATCGGATCTGGTCGATAAGGTTTTTCTTTGCCTCCTCCCACACCCGCACACTCTTGTGTTTAAGGAAGATTGTGCGAATGCCATGTACATCGAAGGGCAACTCATCGCCGAGTTCGGCTATCAGTACACATGGCTTGCCGGTCGTGTGTCTGACCGCAAGCTCATAAAACACGTTGGGATTGTGTTCATGCAGGTCCGCAATAACTAGGTCGTCCTCGATAAGATGCTGGATAACCTGGTCCGGGATAGAGCCTGGCTCAGCAAGTTCGTCAGCGCGACGAACATCTCCCAATTTGCAGGCTTTTGCGGCAGGCTTTATCAGCAATTCAAGGATGTCGTCTGAGCGCTTGCGCGTGGAAGACCCCCGCCTACCGATGGGGCCTATGACAAACACTTTGCAGCCGTGAGGGGCCCATGACGGCGTGGAACCTTGCTTTGTCACGCTCTTTCAACCTCCTTGCCTGACGATCAGCCAAGAGCCGACTTGTTGCTTTCTTGGCCTGAAAAGCGGAAAAGAACCAAGAGGTTAACGATAGCGAAAGGTCCAACCTCGGTCAAACGGGCTTTCAATCGAATCCTCGTTCGTGCACGTTTGCGGAGCATGTTAGGTTATCCTTTCTGATGTCAGGGATACCGTGAATTCTTCAGTCAATGCTAAACCTCGGGGCTTGTTTGTCGGTCTTTCGACTGTCGATATCATCTACAAGGTCGAATCACAGTCCTGCCCCTTAATGAGAAGCTCTCTCTTTCGGGGCAGCAAATCGGAGCAGGTGGACCGGCGAACCAATTGCAGCGGTCACCTTTCGCTTATCTCGGAGGTAGCAGCGCTCTATCTGTCACGGCGATAGGCAAACATCCCCTTGGTGCTGTCATACGGCACGACCTCGACAACTTTGGGATATCGTGCCACGACTTGGCCAGGGCGCTAGGCGACCCCCCGCCTGTGTCATCGGTTCTCGTCATCCCAACCGATGGAATGCCCGTACAGTCGGTCTGCCAACTCGGGAGCGTTTTCATCGGTCGAGTTCTGTATCAGTGCGAGATGGACTGGTTTACTACGGTCTCGATCGTGCTGGTTGATGGACACTACATGCCACTCTGTGCTGATGCTGCTGCAAAGCTCGTGCGCAGAGAATTCGCGTCGTCTTCGATGGTGGAAGTTGGAAACCGGGAATGAAAGAATTGCTACCCAATGTGGACATTGCACTGTGCTCAGGCAAGAATTTCGAGTCCACCCGGATGCCACAGTGAACTGGATGTGCTACGTTTCCTAACCGGAGAGGGGATATCGCGAGCTGCCATCACGCGCGGCGAGTCGCCAAAATCTGCTACATCGAAGGCACCGACCAAGGTGAAATCCCCGTCGAACGCGTTCATGCTGTTGATACACTCGGAGCCGGCGACATCTTCCATGGAGCCTTCTCTTACACGATCTACTCAGGAGCAAACGCGTCGTTTTGTAGATTGATCTATCGCGTTTGCCGCACGTGTTTCCACATTCTCCTGCCTCTCTCAGGGCGCCGACTGGAATGGATGAAAGCTTTTCCCAGCGTAAATGCTCCCCAATTTCACTACCACGCCTTCCGGTGTGTAAGCCCCCTTCGGTGGGCGCACGGTCGGCGGATTCCTCGTCAACATACGGTAGACCCGATTTTCGAGGCGGCGAACGTTCTCGTCCGCCGCTTGTCAATTGATGTGTTGATTCGTTCCCGCCGTTTGCGTGAGCCAATCGCCGTGTACTTGCCAGCTTAGTCTTCACGCTATTTTCTAGCTGCTCCTGCCGCGCCTTCACAAATGGTGAGTAGTGCTTTTCCGTGACCTTCACGCTGCTGTGTCCCAACAAGAGCGACACCTGGTCAATCGGAACTCCTGAGAGCAGCAATTCCACGGCGAACGTGTCGCGGAACATGTGAGGGTGGCAACGTTTCGGCGTGCCGTCTGGCTTCTTGATCTTCGCTCGCTTGAATAGCCGGCGAAGTGCGCGTTGCCATCCCTTCTTGGCGGTTTCGGGGTCGCCGTTGCCACTCCAGAAGAAATAGTTCGGATTCGCCGTTGGCAGTGAGCGCAAGAGTTCTGCGAGCTTGGGTGGAAGCGGGACGCGAACCGGAACTCCGGTTTTGGCCCTGTACAAGAAGAGCTTTCCGTCCGCGCTTAGCTTGTCCTTTTCGAGTGATACGGCGTCCCGGATCGCAAGCCCAGACCAACGCATCAAGAGAATCAGGGCACGCATTCGTTCGGGGCGATAGCGGAAGTCGCGGCCTCCGCGCCAATCTGCGTAAGCGAAGGTCGCATCCTCGATGCGCTGAAATTCCTCGCGGGTGAAATAGTCGGTCGGAACGCGCTTCTCTTCCGCCTTCTTCATCTTGAGGGCAGGATTCTTGTCGAGCCAATCGTTGCCGATGCAGAACTCGAAAAAGCCGATCAGGCGTTCATGCTTGCGGCGGGTCGTATTGGGGCCATTGCCCCACGTTGCGCGAAACTTGACGAGATTCGGAGTGGTGAGTTCTCTCAGCAGAGAGAGGCCCACGTCCTTCGCCCATGCCAGCAGATGAAATTGAAAGAGGGTCTTGCTCTGGTTCGTGGTGGACTTCGACAGGCAGCGGGCGGCTTCGTCGGCGCGATAGGCTGCAACCGCCTCCTCAATCGTGATCGCAGGTGCGGTCTTGCGCGCACCGGGCCGCGCCTCTTCTTCAAGCTTTCGAGCTTTTTCTTCTGCCTGCTCCCAGGTGCGCGTCGCTGCGCTGGTGCGAAGGAATTCGTGATCTTCGCTGGGAGTGCCTTGAATCCACTTGGGGCAGCGGCAACGACGCCATGCGATGTCGTCGCGGTGCGGGCATTTTTGCGAGTGGCGGGTGTAAACCGTCAGCATCTTTTTTGCTCCCTTTAGGAGAGATGCTGCGATTCCTGAGTTTGCTCGGTTGTACAAAAATTGTACAAACCAAATGCGGCTCTGTTGAAACCATTGAAAACATTGAGCCAGAATTTGGTGGAGCTAGTCGGGATCGAACCGACGACCTCATCGTTGCGAACGATGCGCTCTCCCAGCTGAGCTATAGCCCCACATACGTGGCGGAATCTTCGAGGTACTTGGTAATTTTAGCAGCCATGTCTTGTGCTTGTCATTCCGCCGTGGAAAACGAACGGCCGCCGCTACCCGCTATAATGTCAAGGTGAGTTCCGATTCGGTTCGACAAGTAGCCTCCGCCGAATTCCCCACCAGGTGGGGCAAATTCCGCATTTTGGGTTTCGAGCGGGAAATCGGCGACGAGCGCCGTCTCGAAACTGCCGTCGCCCTGGTCATGGGAGACATCCACTCCGCTCCTCCCCTGGTTCGTATTCATTCGCAATGCCTCACCGGAGACGTGTTCGGTTCCCTGCGCTGCGACTGCCGGCAGCAATTGGAGATGGCGCTGTCGATGATTTCAAAAAGCGGCGCCGGCGTCCTGGTCTACGAACAGCAGGAAGGACGCGGCATCGGGTTGATGGCCAAGCTCCAGGCTTATGAACTTCAAGATGCCGGACTCGATACGGTGGAAGCCAACGAGCGGCTCGGATTCAAGGCGGATCACCGGGAGTATGCGCTGCCCGCGCTGGTCTTAAAAGCACTTGAGCTCGATCGGGTTCGCTTGCTTTCCAACAATCCCGATAAAGTCGCCGCGCTTGAGAACGCCTGCGTGGAAGTCGTGGAGCGGGTTCCCTGCGAAGTAACCCCCAGCAGCTATGCCGAGGACTATTTAAAAACCAAGAAGGAAAAGATGGGGCATTTGTTTTCGGAGAAATAAAGACCACCACGCGGAGACAGCAGCCCGACGGGCCCCTCTCGTCTAAGCCGGCCAAATCGCCAAGGCCGTTTTGCTGAGGATTTGATCCTGCAATTCTGGTTTTAAACCCAGCGCGCGAAAGTCGTCGAGGTTCTGCTGGATGTCCGGTACGCCCGGGCCCGGCCAATCGGTGCCAAACAGCGTCTTGTGCGCGATTTCTTCCAGGCGGGGGAAATATTTCAGCAAAGTTTTGGGCGGGATGCCGCTGATGTCGAGGTAGACATTGGGATGGCGGCGCAGCAGGAAGAACGCCGTGTTCATCCAGAGCGGACGCCCTCCGTGCGCGAGCAAGATCTTCAGTTTGGGGAAGTCCACCGCCACATCGTCAATGTAAATGGGGTCGCCGTACTTGTTGCGCGCCCCGGGAAAAATCGACGTGCCGGTATGGAACATCACCGGAATACCGTTGGCCTCCGCGGCGCGGTAGATGATCTCGAGTTCCTTAACTCCAGTGATGTAATCGTTGGGAAACAGGAGTTGATGCGGGGGATGGATCTTGATCATCCGAATTCCCAGCTTGAGCAACTGCTCGATATCGGCGAGAACGTTAGCGGTGTGCCGGGGATGCAGGCTGCCACAGGACAGCAAGCGTTTGGGATTCTCCCTGGTGTATTCAGCGATGAACTGGTTCACGCCTGAAGTGAAGCCGATTACCTCTGGAGCGACGTAGTTGATGAGCACTGCCCGATCAATGCCGGCCGCGTCGAGATGTTTGAGGAATGCTTTCGGAGATCGGCAGAACTCGGCAATCTGATCGAAGTTGGCGCGCTTCTTCTTCATCAGTTCAAGCGCATGGGGCTTGAACATCTCGATCGGCTGAATATGGATGTGGCAGTCAGTAATCACTTTTGGTCATTAGTCGTTCGTCGTTGGTCAAACCCGCTTCACGCGGATGCCGCCGCTGCTAACACTGCACGCTTGGTGAAGACGCGGATCATTTCCCTGCGGTACTCGGGCGTCAAAGCCGATGTGGTGAGCGGCTTGGCGACTTTTGCCGCGAGTTCGCCAACCGCTTCCGCCAGCGCTTCGTTAATGACCTTGCCTTCCAGCAGCGCCCCAGCTTTCGGCACCAGGAGTGGCGCCGGATTCACGGCGGTGATGGCAACCTGAGCATGACTCACATGTCCATTGGCCCGCTTCATGACCACCGCAACCCCGGCAAGAGGGTAATCAATCGATCCCCGTATGCGCAGCTTGCGGTAGAGGCCACGGTAGTCCGCGGTGGTCTCGGGAAGAAATACGCGCGTCAGCAGTTCGTTCGGCGCCAGCTTGCGGTAGTTATCGCCAATACCGGTGTAGAACTCCTGCAATGGGATTCGTCGCGTCCCCGAAGGGCCGGCGATCTCAACCTCAGCGTTTAAGCACAGCAGCGCCGGGGGAGTGTCGCCCGAGAACGCAGCCCAGCACTTAGTGCCTCCGGGCGCGACGTGACAAAGGTCTCCATCTTTCTTGATGCAGAAACCGCATCCCTTGCGCCAGGTGAGCGACTGGTTGTACCAGAGGCAACGGGTGTCGAGGCAGATGTTGCCGCCCACTGTCCCCATATTTCGCAGGACGGGAGATGCGACGGTGGCTGCCGCCTCCGTCAAAACCGAATAGTGTTGACGCAGGAAAGCCGACCGTTCGATTGTGGAGAGCGGAGTCAACGCTCCAATTTCGACGCCAAAGCCTGGCTGCGGACGGATGCCCTTCAACTCTGCGATGTGCCGGATATCGAGAACGAACTCCGGATCGAAGAGCTTTTGCCGCATGGATGGAATCAGATCGGTTCCTCCCGCCAGCACCCGCAGGTTCTTGTATTTCCCAAGAAATTCGATGGTTTCCTGCAGAGAGCGCGGTCGCAGGAGTTTGAATTGAGGCAGACTCAATCGTCACCCCCAGCGGCCGCCGGACTCTCGCGCCGCGAAGGATCAAGCGGATGCCTCTCCGGGCCTTTACCGCGGAACCAGAGCGATCCCCCGTGTTCGCGGAAGCGCGCGGGCGCGGTCGGATCGATGCCTTCGGTAAGATCGATTTTCTTCTGCGATCGCTTGGCCCGCAGTGCGGAGAGCACGCGCTCCGGCGTAAATGGTGACTCGTGCAATCGAACTCCGACTGCATCGTAGATCGCGTTCGAAATCGCGGGAATGGTCGCCGCCAGCGAGCCCTCGCTGCATTCTTTGGCGCCGAACGGTCCTTCAGGATCGATGCTCTCAACGATGATGGGCTCAATCTCAGGCGACTCGACCGACGAGGGGCTGCGATATTCGAGCAGGCCCGGGTTCATCAGCATGCCGTCTTTCCAGACCATCTCCTCGGTCAACGCCTGTCCCATACCCATCCAGACCGAGCCGATGATCTGTCCTTCGACGGAGACGGGATTGAGCGCGCGACCGCAGTCATGCGACGCCCAGACTTTGTGGACGGTCACTTCTCCGGTTTCTTCGTCGACGCTGACTTCCGCAACCTGGGCCGAATAGGAGTATGCCGGAGAAGGTCCAACACCAGCGCCTTTGTGCTTGCCGCCGCGTGCGTCGGGCGGCGGAGCGTAAGAACCCGTGCCGCTTAGAGCGCCGTGGAAATCAATGGCCGCGACCACCGCTTCTTCGAAAGTCATCCAGTCTTTCGGGCCTTCTTCTTTGCGCTTCTGCTGCAAAGAGCCGCGCAGAATCTGCCCTTCCACGCGACCGGAGACGGTTGCTCCTGCCTCAGTGACTTCCTCGGATTCATTGCTGACCACTGGAGGGTTGCTTCCCTGCTTGAAGACAACATCCTCGCGAAATACAAGCGCTTCAGGCGTGCAATTCATCTTGCGCGCGGCGGCCGAGGCGATCTGCTTCTTCACATCCTGGGCTGCGCGGAGTGTGGCATTGCCGTTCATGAAGGTGACGCGACTGGAGTAAGAGCCAATATCGATGGGGGTGAGATCGGTATCAGCGGCGATGACTTTCACCCGAGCCATCGAGCATCCCAGCACTTCGCTCGAAATCTGCGCGACCATGGTGTCAGAACCCTGGCCGATGTCGGAGGCTCCGGTGTAGACAACCACTCCTCCGTCGCGATCAATCTTGATGTTGACGGTGGAGTGCGGCATGTCGGAACGAATGATGGAATTAGCCGCGCCGCTGACGTAATGGCTGCAAGCGATCCCGAGCCCTCGTCCCTTCTCTAGTTTCCCTTTTCGTTCAACCCATCGCGACCGGTCGACGACTTTATCGATGCACTCCGGCAATCCGTAGCTTTGCACGCGCAGTCCATTCACCGTGATGCATGGCGGCTTAAGCAGATTGCGGCGCCGAATTTCGGCGGGATCCATGTTGAGCTTTAACGCCAGTTCATCCAACTGCGACTCGAAGGCGAAGCGGACGTTGACCGTACCGTGTCCGCGCATCGCGCCGCAAACCGGCTTGTTGGTGAGCACGCGATAACCGTCATATTGAATATTGGGGATGTCGTAGAGAGCACCCAGGAGCGCGCCGGAATAAAGAATTGTCACAACACCGTAGGAGCAATACCCGCCGCCATCCTGCACGACGCGGGCCTTGACGCCAATGATGTGTCCATCTTTGTCCACGCCGGTTTTCAAATCGATGATGGTACGCGGCCGTCCGCGATGCGCCCAGAACACTTCTTCGCGCGTGTAGGTGATTTTCACCGGAGCCTTGGCAGCACGCGCAGCAACCGCAGCAGTAATTTCCAGCGGGATCACTTCACTCTTGCCGCCGAAACCTCCGCCGACCAGCGGTTTGATCACCCGGATCTGCGACATCGGCATTTCAAGCACAAGTGAAAGTTTGTGCTGCAAGTAGTAAGGAACCTGCGTCGAGGACCAGACGGTTAGGCGGCCGGGCTTTCCGGTGTGCGGATCAATTTCAAACGCAGCCAGCGTGGAATGCGGCTCCATCGCGGCATGCGTGACTTCGTTGGCGATGAAGCGCGCCTCCGCTACGTGAGCGGCTTCGGTAAAGGCCTTCTCGGGATCTCCGAAGACGTGGTGATAGTCTTTCTCAATATTGTGCGGCTTGTTGTCGTGAATGAAGTCGCTCTGCGCCTTCATCGATTCTTCGGGATCGAAATACGCGGGCAGGACTTCGTAATCGACGTCGATCAGTTCAAGGCCCTTGTCGGCCGTGGCCTCGTCAACGGCAATCACGCATGCGACGTTGTCTCCCACATAACGAACCTTGTCGGTCGCCATGGCATGCTCGTCGTGGCCGACAGGCAGAATGCCGTACGGGTTGGGCGCGTCTTTCCCGGTCACTACTGCAATCACGCCTTCGAGTTTTTCGGCGCGGCTGGTATCAATGCTCTTAATGCGGGCGTGAGGGTAAGGAGAATGCAGAATGCGTCCAATCAGCATGCCGGGAAGGCTGAGATCGTCCGCGTATTTGCCCGCGCCCGTGGTCTTGCCCGCCGCGTCCACCATCGCTGTCGCTTTGCCGATTACAGAGAATTCAGTCATTTTCGTTGGTCTGGGTACTAGGTACTGGGTACTGCTTTTAGCTCTGCTTCTATGGCGGCCTTGATCGCCTGGTACATCTGGCTATAGCCCGTGCAGCGGCAGAGATTTCCGCTGAGCGCGCTGCGAATCTCTTCTTCCGTGGGGTTGGCGTTCTCCGACAGCAGGTGTTTCACGGTCATCATGAAACCCGGAGTGCAGTATCCGCACTGCGCTCCGCCCCAGTCGCCATAGGCTTTCTGAATGGCTGCCAGGCTGCCGTGTTCGCTGACACCTTCGACCGTAGTGATTTCCTGCCCTTCACAACTGGCAGCAAGCAGAGTGCACGACATCATGGGTGTGCCGTCGACCAGCACGGTGCAAGCGCCGCAGGAAGAATCGTCGCAGCCGCGTTTCGAGCCGGTAAATTGCAAGTCTTCCCGCAAGACATCGAGCAGAAGTTTGCTGGGCTCGATGGCCAGCTCATGCGAGCGGCCATTCACGCGTAATTCGAGGAGTTCTTTTTTCATAAGACAGCTTCTAGCTGTTAGCTCTTAGCTTGGATCGCGGAAGCTAAGAGCTAATGGCTAAGAGCTGTTCAGTACAACGGTATCTTCGGATCCACGGTGCGGGCCCAGCCATCGATTCCACCTCGCACTGATTGCACTTTCTCGAATCCCTGTTGCCGCAGCCAATTGGTCACGCTTAATGACCGCACGCCGTGATGGCAAAGCACAATGATGTGCTCTTCGGGATCGAGTTCCTGATGCCCGCGCGTCGGAATATCACCCATGGGAATTTGTTTGCTGCCTTCGATACTGGCTTTTTCGCACTCCCACGGCTCGCGGACATCCAGCAGAACGAACTTCTCCCCACGCTTCTGCATGGCTTTCACTTGCGCGGCGCTGATTTCGAAGTCCATAGATTCAGCTCTTAGCGCTTAGCCATTAGCTCTTAGCCACACCCGCTTTGTTTCGCCAAAAGCCAACGGCTAAGAGTTGCCTTTCAATATCCAAAATCTGCCTGCGCTGCGTACGCATGTTGCTCCACGCCCAGGTCGTCCACTCGGCATGCGCCCAATTGATTCATGTAGGCACGGCGGTCCGCAAGTGTGTGCACCCACCGCTCCCGCCAAGCGTCGCTGTCGGCCTTCGTTTTCGTCTGCTCGTGATACTGGCGGAAGAAGGCGTCGTCGCGCTTGTAATATCCCTGGACCGGCGACGGATGCGCACCGTAGGCGCATTCGACGACTGCATTCACCAGAAATCCCGGAATCACGGTGCGGTTGGGATCGCTGGTAATGACTTCTGGTTCAACGACTTCTTCAGCCACCAGGATCACGCGTTTGGCCGCCCGCACGCCTTCGATCATCACCCCGAAATTCCCCCAGCAGTGCGCATTCCCCTCGCGGTCGGCCCGCTGCACATGAACAATCGTGACATCCGGATTCAGCGCCCTCACCGCCCACAGCGTTTCTTTCGGCTCGAAGGGAGAAAATATCTGGTAGAAGAAATGATTGCCTTTGGGGATATCGCTGCCCAGCGCACTGCGTGTCGGCAGAAACGGAATTCCCATCGCACCCGCCTGCAGAGCCAGCGCAACGGTGAAGTTGGTCATGTTGAAGACCTTCATCCCGTCTTGCTCAACCGCCCGGCGAAAGTTGTAGGCCGATCCCATCATCACGTTGCCCACCCAGGCCGCGATCACCTGCTCCACGCAGCCTCCACCGATCATCTGGTCAAAGAGAATGTCTGAGATGGGTCCGATCAGCGTCAACCCGCGCTTTTTCTGGCGGATGATTTCCTGTCCCGCGGCGAACGGAATCATCTGCTCCATCTGCAAACCGAGAGCCACGCTCGCGCCATCAGGCACGAACTCGGCAATCGCGTCATGCATGGTGCGCAGCTTCGACACTGCCTATTGCCCCTTCCACTTCGGCTCGCGCTTTTCCATAAATGCCTTGATTCCCTCTTGCGCGTCTTCGGTCTTCATCAGATCTTCAACGTAGACCTTTTCCGCCCGCGCCAATCCTTTATCGAAGTGAATCGAATCCCACGCGTAGATCGCTTTTTTTGTGACTGCCAGCGCCGCCGAACTTAGCTTGGTCAAATGATCGAGTGTCTCTTGTACAGCCGCATCGAGGCTCTCTTCCGGCACGGCACGATTCGCCAGACCCATTTCCGCCGCCTGCTGTCCCGTAATGCTGCGCCCTGTCAGTATCAGATCCGTCGCGTTCTTCTGTCCGATCAATGCAGCAAGGGCCGTCGCTGCCACTGGCGGATAACAACCCAGCTTAATCTCAGGGAACCCCCAAGTAGCGGACTCGGTCGTGTAAACCATGTCACACACCATCGCTAGTTCGGCGCCCCCGCCAAGACAATGACCGCGCACCGCGGCAATCGTGACTTTCTTCAGGCCAACCAGCTTCAGAATCGCCCCATGAAACTTGGTCAACATTTCGTCGATCTTGTCCGCAGTGTGAGCCGCTACGTCGACTCCCGCTGAAAATGCTTTCTCTGAGCCGCTTAGAATCACAACGGAGATCTCAGGCCGGGCTTCGAGATCCGTCAGGACTTGCGACAACTCGTCCATCATCGCGAGATCGATGACATTGAGCGAAGGATTTTGCAGTACCAGCCGCGCGACAGGGGCCTCGACTGTTACCGCGATCCGGGACGTCGCAGCCGAAGTTTCTTTGGCTTCTTTCGTCTTGTCGGCAACGGGCGTCATCGCACGCACCGTACGAAAGCCTAAGTTGTCCAAAAGCCCTCCTTGTCGTACTCGCGGATCGCTTTCAACTCCTCAGCATTCGGTTCCTGTGTGGTGATCATATTGTCGGCGACGCGCAGCTTCCACCCGGTGTTCGCAAGCACATCGTCGATTTCAATGCCGGGATGAACGGAGGCCAGAAATGCTTCGCCGTCCTCTCCGAATCGCAAGACTGCTTTCGTTGTGATCACTGCCGCAGGACCGCCTCGCGGCAGACCAACTCTTTGACGCCAGCCCTTTCCCTCGCCATTCCCGGGGCTGGTGAGAAAGGAAACCCGTTCCGGCAAACGCTGCTTGCTGTGATCGAGCAGAGCGACGAAGCGCTGAGCCAGAGAAGCAATGTCGCAAGCGCCGCCGGAACCGGGAAGACGTGTCATTCCCTTGGGTCCATGCACTTCGCTCGAATTCAGATTGCCGAAGCGATCAACCTCGGCCGCTCCGAGAAATCCCAGATGCACGCGCCCAGACTGCAGCAGGCTCATCACTCCGAGCATGTCGAGACATTGCGTAGCCCCCACGATATTCGGGGGATCAGCCATGGTGTAAATCAGTTCAGGCGCCGGCGTAGAACGAATCACGCCATTCTCAAACAGGCCGACCGCAGACGGAGCATGCGTTTTCTTGGCCACCACAAACGCAATCAGCGGTAGACGCATGCCGACAAATACAATGTCGCCATCACGGATTTCGCGCGCGGCGCTGGCGACCATCAACTCGCCAAGCGTGTAGCCGCGTTCAACCGAGACTGTAGTTGCTATCGTTGTCATGCTCAGAACGAGCCTTTAACCGAGCCGGTTAAGCTAAGGGCTAAAAGCCAAAAGCTAATAGCTCAAATGTTGATTGCCGACTTGCGCGGCTCGCCGATCGTCGAGAGCGGATCGCGCGCGCCCTCTTTTTCGACAATCCACTTCTTTTCGTTCTTGATGATGTCGAGCAGCAGCGTCTTGTCTGCCGCCGTCGGCATGAATTCTTTCAGATGCTGCTCGTAGCCCTTGTCATCAAGTTCCTCGCCAGTCTGCGCGTGGAACCTCTGCCCCGCCCAACGGCCGATGTTGCGATTGAACTTGATATTTGGCGCGTACAACCGTGGCTCGCCCGCCTTCAGAAAGCTGTTCAACCTCTCCACCAGGCCTGCGACTTCGTCACGATAGAGTTGGCGGTTGTAATCGTTCAATTCATCCAGATTCGCTTGTTCCGTATTTTGCGGCTCATCGTAGCGGCCCTTGATTCCCCACACGTACGCCCAATGCGCTGAGGACGAATGATCGGTGCCAAACAAATCGTAGGAGCTCGAGATCCACTTGTTCAGATACCGCTGGATCAGCCATGCGGGAATGACACCGGCTTGCACGATGCGGCGCAGGCCGTCATTGCCCGTGCCCATGTGAAATGCCTCTTCGCGCAGCATGTACGACATGGATCGCCCGAGCGGAGCAAAAGCAGAGTACTTCAACATCTGCAGCTGAAATTTGCCGTCGCGATCGACAAAATCCGTGTAGGTGAAGAAGTCCATCCAGTTGTCGACATCAACGTTGAACGCACCGAGCAGGCGCTTATTTTCAAAGGCACGGCGCTCGAGCATCTTCTGCGCTTCGACCTTGCCGGAGTATCCGAAGTGATCCACCAGCAGGGCGCACATCTGCCAACCGTGGCGCATCTCTTCGATCATGACCCGCGTCAGCGCTTTGCGATCCCAGTCCGTGGGGGCCATTTCAAAAAGATGCCTCTGTTGTTCGACGCTGGCGAATTCGGTGTCGCCCTGGTAAACGATCAGGTTGATCAACGCGTCGCGCATCTGTTGCGTCGGCACCTGGCGCAGGTTTTCCCACTTCTTGCGCCCCTTGAACGATCCGAATTGAATTTCTTCGGTTTCGATGGCGCCGAAGAGCGTGTCGAACTTGAAGCTGGCGATTTCGTCGGTGTTGACGCCAATCTCCTTGCGCCAATCGTCGAACAGGCCGACCCAGTCACTGAACGTGCCAATTTTCGCTACTTTTCCTGGCATAAATTCCTCTTATAAGTTCATCCAAACGCTTTTAAGTTCGGTGTAATGTTCGATGGCGTGCATGCCCAGTTCGCGGCCGAAACCCGAATTCTTGAAACCGCCGAAGGGGACCGCAGCGTCCATCAGTCCGTAAGTGTTGATCCAGATCAATCCCGCGCGAAGTTGGCGCGAGACACGATGCGCCTTGCCTACATCGCGCGTCCAAACCGCCGCCGCCAAGCCATAGGGATTCGCGTTGGCCTGTTCGATCGCCTGATCGACTTCGTCAAAGCCAATGACCGAGAGCACCGGCCCGAAGATTTCTTCCTGGGCAATCTTCATGTCGTTGGTCACGCCGCCGAAAATCGTGGGCTCGATGAAGAAGCCTTTGTCACCGCCCACCGGCACCCGGTTCCCGCCCGAGATCAGCTTCGCGCCTTCTTTTTTCCCGGTTTCGATGTAGCCCAGCACGCGCTCCATCTGTTCCTGGCTGGCGATCGCACCCAAACGGGTCTTGGGATCCAGGGGATCGGCGGGCTTCAATTTGTTGGCGCGGGCGATCAATTTTTCCACGAATTCGTCTTGCACTTTGCGCTCGACGAAGAGCCGCGACCCCGCATTGCAGCACTCGCCTTTGCCATAGAAGATTCCCGTGATCGCGCCCTTGACGGCATTGTCGAGATCGGCATCGGCGAACACGATGTTGGGAGATTTGCCACCCAACTCAAGCGTCACGCGCTTCAACGTATCCGCGGTCCCGCGCATGATTTCCTTGCCCACTGAAGTCGATCCGGTAAAAGCAATCTTGTCGATGCCGGGATGCCGAACCATGGCTTTGCCGACCTCGGCTCCCCCGGTGAGAATGTTGATCACGCCCGCCGGAATTCCCGCCTCCATCACCAATTCCCCGAAACGCAACGCGGTGAGCGGCGTCTGCTCGGCAGGTTTCATGACAATCGTGTTGCCGCACGCCAGCGCCGGACCAAGTTTCCACGAGGCAAGCAGTAGCGGGAAATTCCAGGGAATGATCATTCCCACCACGCCCACTGGCTCGCGCAGCGTGTAGGTGAATACGTTCTCGAAGCTGTTGACGGTCTCGCCGTGAATCTTGGTCGCCCATCCCGCGTAATAACGCAGAACGTCGACCACCATGGGGATGTCAACGTAACGAGACTCGAAGATGGGCTTGCCGTTGTCGAGGGTCTCGAGTTCCGCCAGTTCTTCCAGATTCTTCTCAACCAGATCCGCCAGTCGCCAGATCAGGCGCCCGCGCTCACTGGCTGACATCTTGCGCCAGGGCCCGCTACGATCTTCGAAAGCCTTGCGGGCCGCCGCCACCGCGCGGTCCACGTCGGCAACCGACGCTTCCACAATCTGCGTCAACACTTCTTCCGTCGCCGGATTGATGGTGTCGAACTTCTTCGTGCCTTCCACCCACTGCCCGTCAATCAACAGGCGTCCCGGTTCAATCTTTACTCTGGTCGCTGTAGGCATGATTCCTTCCCAAACAAAACCTTTAACCACAGAGGACACAAAGGATCACGAAGGAAATACTCGTTGCACCTTCGTGTCCTTAGTGGTTTCGGTCTCTCTCTCGTTGCTATTTCGCGGTGAAGTTCGCCGGCCGCTTCTCGACGTATGCCGCCAGGCCTTCCTTCGCGTCGTCGCTCTGGAACAGGATTTGCTGGTTCTCGCGTTCCACAGCCAGCGCCGATTCCATCGGGATCTCCCAACCGGTCTGCACCGCGCGCTTGATGCGTCCCACAGCCTTGGCAGCTTTGTTCGGCGGGCAGAACTGGCGCGCATATTCCATGATGTTCTCCATGAAGTTGTCGCGCTCGAAGATGTCATTGATGATGCCCATCTCCTTGGCTTCTTCGAACGAGAAAGTATTTCCGGTCACCATGAGCTCAATGGCGCGGCTTTTGCCCACCATGCGCGACAGGCGCTGGGTTCCGCCGGTTCCCGGCAGCACGCCCAGGTTCACTTCCGGTAATCCGATCTTGCCCGCGTCCTTGCGCGCAATGCGGATGTCGGCCGCCATCGCGATTTCCAATCCGCCGCCTACGGTGTGGCCGTTCAGCGCGGCAATCACCAGCTTGGGCGTATGCTCCAGGCGCAGCAGCATCTCGTTGGCATGCAGGCAAAAGTAGTATTTGAATGTCGGATCCACACTGGCCAGCATTTTGATGTTGGCGCCGGCCGAGAAGAATTTGTCGCCAGAACCGGTGAGCACAATCACATAGACGCTGTTATCCATGCGCGCCTTGAGGATGGCTTCGTCCAACTGACGGTTCATTTCGTAGGTGTAAGTATTCGCCGGCGGATCAAACATCTCGATCACCGCCACACCGGCGTCGGTGCGGTAGTTGACAAGGGTCTTGGTGGTTTCGCCGCTAGCCGGCTGCACAGTTGTCGCCATGGTAAAACTCCTTTTCAGCAATAGTTGAAAATCTAAAGATCAGTTCGCCCGCTTGCCATTCTTGTTCCTGGCCGCGGCCACGCCTTTCAGAAAAATGTCGCCCATCTGGGCCGCTAGTTCCCCGGCGTCCGCGTCGATGCGCGGATTATGCCAGGTGTAAATCCAGTTCATCATTCCGAACAAACTCAGCACCGCCAGCCGGCTGGAAAATTCTAGTCCTTTTACCTTCTTAAGATCGTCGAGCAGGCCGACGCAGATGCGGTAGTACTCCCGCTTGATCGCCGCAATCTCGCTGCCATAGCCGTTCTTCAGCACGTCGTCCTCATGCGACAGGACTTTCATGGCTTTTTGATTGGCGAGGAAATACTCGAGGTGATTCAGGATAAACACGCGCACCCGCAACTCGGGATCAGAGACGTCCTTCAGTCGCTCGCGCAAGCGCTCTACGATCGTGGTAAACGTGTCCTTCTGGATCAGGTAGAGCAGCTTTTCCTTCGAATCGAAGTAATAGTACAGGCCGGAGAGCGACACGCCGCTGGCGCGCGAAAGATCGCGCATGGAAGCACCTTCATATCCTTTTTGGTAGAAGACGTCGGTCGCGTGCGCCAAAATCTTCGCCAGCCGCCGGTCAAACCGGGTTTCTGCTGCAGGCAAAGCTGTGCGGCGGCGGGAAGCGGACTGGGCCGAAGCTGGGGAAGGCGTAGCCATTGTTCGAACGTTCGTTCGAATTATAGCCCGGAGTGACGCAGATCACAAGGGGGTGTGATAGGCCCGGTGTTTCTACCACGGAATACGGGGACTTAGTTGCGAATGCTCTCCATCATTTTCTCGATCTCCGCCTTGGCATCGGCCGTGAGCGGCAGAAGCGGCAGGCGCACCGAACCCCCGAAATACCCGTTGAAGTCCATCGCATATTTGACGCCGGGGATACTCAATCCGCCGACAATCCGTTCGGCAGCTTTGGCGATGCGCTCCTGCTTGAGGCGTGCCAGGTCGGCGTCGCCCTCTTTCCAGGCGGCGTAGATTTCGTAGCAGGCGGTCGGAGCGGGATCGGCAAAGGCGAGAATGGCTCCCACGGCGCCCGCCTGTAACGAGGGCTCAAGTTTTTGCGCCGCGCCCACCAGCACTTGGAATCCAACTTCCTTCTGACGCGTCTTCATTCCGCCAACCACGCTCACGCCCGAAGAAGATGCCTTCGCCCCGCCAATGGTGACCAGTTCCCCGCCCTGTCCGTTGCTCTCGGCCTTCAACATGCGCGGCGTCACTGCATCGAAGGTTTCCGTCACGGTCGCCGTACGCTTCACATGGCGCGTCCCGGACACCATCTTGCGAACTTTCTCCACGTCGCCGCTCGATTCCTTGATGCCCACGAGATTGGGATGGTCGGCAAGTTCAATGACAATCTCAGCTGGAATATCGTACCCGGTGGCTTGCGGGAAGTTGTAGATGATCACTGGCAAGGGCGAACGATCACAGACGAAACGATAAAACGCCAGCATGTTGGCCGGCTTCATCTGTCCTTTGTAGTAGTGCGGAGTGCGCACCATGGCGACGTCATAGCCGATCGACGCCGCGTATTCCGTCAAGCGCAGCGTCTCGCTCGCCGACTCGATGCCGGTGCCTGCAATCAGGACCTTATGATTCGCCGCCGCATCGCGGGTGGCCTTCAGCACCTCACGTCGCTCTTCGTCAGAGAGCAGGATGGCTTCGCCGGTCGATCCCAACGCGACAATTCCTGCTACCGGAGTCTTCGAATAGCGCTCGACATTGGCTTCAAGCTTTTTGTAATAGACGTTGCCGTCGGGATAGAACGGCGTGGTGACGGGGGGGAAGATGCCTTGAAGAAGCATGATGGAAGCCCTCAGCTGCTAAGGTTCAGGATATCACCTTCAATTTCCGATCGGACTGAGGGAGCATGTCTTGGGAGACCGCAGGACCCGCACTGATCAGCGAGGCCGTATCGCCATCCACAGCACGGACACTTCATCGTCAGTGCTCTTATTAGAAAGCTCAGCGAATAGATCAGTACGAAGCCCGCCCATGCGAGAGATGCAAAAACCAGATCGATCGCTAATTGATAATGGGAATCATCGAGAAAGCGAACGCCGATAAAGATGGCGACCGCAAATGGTCCCAGGGCCAACGGTCGGTAATACTTTTGCCAGAATTGCTTCTTCTTAGAAAAGCTTACGTAGGGCGGCCATTCGTCCAAAAACCGAGGTTCCGCCATTGCTTCTGCCGGGCTCCAAGCAATTTTAGAAATTAGACTGAACTCCTACTTCCCCAGCGTGCAATTCTTATTCACGTTCTGAGCGTAAATCGAATTGTTGCCGATGCGGCTATCCGCCCAGGTCAACGCCGAGAGGCCGGAGGAAGCAATGTTCGCGACAAGTCCGAACGGTTGCACCGGGGTCGTCGACACCGAAAATTCCGGACACATCACCTTGCCATTTCCGTTCAAGCGGGTGGCCTGAATCGTCGAGGAAGTGAAGCTCGCCTGATCCACCCAGTACACCAGCGCGCCGGTTCCTTCCTGCACGTTCTCCACAAAGATCTGCGAGTCGGCGCCCAATGGAATAATCGTGACTCCAGTCGTTCCCCACTTCCGGTTGCCCGAGCCGTCGAACTTCTGACCCGACACTCCGTTGGTGAACTGGTTGGAATCTTCTTCGGTCCAGAACACGAAAGTTTCGTTGGTGCTGGCGCGGTAGGAAGCGGACGGAGAGACTCTGACGTTCACTACGTTGGTCGAGACCGCCGAGCCGTTGTGCGGGAAACCTTCGGTGCCATCGGCAAGGATGTGCTGCGCGTAGCATTGCAACGCCGGACTGCTGGTATACCAGTCGAAGATCGCGCCACCGTTGCCGTCATAAATGAAGTAGGGAAAATTGCCGAACTGCAGCGACCCGGTATCGAAGAGATCGACGTTGCCCGTCCCCCACATCACGGCCCCGGTGCTCGAGAGTTTATTGGCTCGCAGCTGGTGATTGCTGCTGAAGCCGGAATCACGCACCCACGAGAGAATCACCGATCCGTTGTCGGCGGCGTGCAGATCGGCCAAGGTGTAGTTAAAGCCCGACTCGGTAAAGACGATGCCCGTGCCCCACTGAGGAATGCCGTTCGCGTCGAGCTTCTGCAACACCACGTTGCTATTGCTGGTCCAACCGACGACTACGCCGCCATCACTGGTTCCCGTGATCTTCGGGTCGGCGTGAAAATTGGAATCGCTGGTGAGTTGGATGCCTCGGTTGCCCCACAGGGGCTTTCCCGCGGGAGAGATCTTGGCCGCAGTGATCTGCTGGTTTGAGCCTTCGCGCGTATCCAGGAAGGCCAGCAGCGCGTTGTTCGTGGTATCGATATCCAGACCGTAATCCTGAGTGGAGCTATTGGTCAGGTCGGCAACCAGCAGACCATTGTGCGGCCACTGCTCTACGCCGCTTGCGTTCAGACGTTGCAGACGCACGTCGTAACCGATCGGCGGAGGGCTGGTCGGATCGGAATCGAACCAGCTCACGTACCATCCGTTGTTGGGCAGCGGCTTCAGCTTGGGCTGGACCTGATCGTTGCCATTGCCTTTGTTGGCGATGGGAAGATTTACTGAAGGATCGGACGACCACTGACCCCAAGCTGCGGAGGTGAGCGCGATGCACAACAGGAATGCAGCGAAGCCAAATCTGGTTTTCATGATTTCTCCAACCTGCCTGGGAGTTCAAAACCCGCGCGGAAAGCCGCGACTGCGCACTTTACACTGCGAGGGGACGGAGGTCAATTTTGCCGTGACCGCCGGTTACAGAGGCTAGCGGCGCGTTTTCGCCGCCCGCTCGGCATGCAGATGCTGCAAAGCCTGCACTTTGATCTCTCCACGTTGTAGTGCGGCAATGCCTTCAGCGGCTGCGCGAGCCGCCGAAAGAGTGGTGATCGTGGGGATGCGCGCGTTCACCGCGGCGCGCCGAATGGCCTTCTCATCGAACCAGGGCTCGAGCCCCGTGGGCGTGTTGATGATGAGCTGGATTCGCTCGCCCTTGATCAGGTCGACCACGTTGGGACGCCCCTCTTTTACTTTGTAAACACGCTCCACCGCCATGCCCTTATTTTCCAGGATGTCGGCGGTACCGGCCGTAGCCACCAGCTTGAATCCCATGTCGACGAAGCGCCGCGCCAGGTCGGCGACGTACGCTTTGTCATGATCAGTGACACTGATGAACACCGTCCCCTGGGTCGGCAGCTTCTGCCCCGCCGCGATCTGTGCCTTGGCAAAGGCCTCGCCGAAGGTATCGCCCACACCCATAACTTCGCCGGTGGACTTCATCTCGGGACCGAGCACGGTGTCCACGCCCGGAAACTTATTCCACGGAAACACTGGAGACTTGACGTAGTATCCGCGGCCGGTATCGAGGTCCTTACGGCTGTCGATGAACTCCGGCAGGAATTCCCGCAGCTTGCGCCCGGTCATCAACCGTGACGCGATCTTCGCCATCGGAACCCCGGTGGCCTTCGAGACATATGGCACGGTGCGTGACGCGCGCGGGTTCACTTCCAGCACGTAGATCTTGTCACCATTTCCCTTGGCGCCGTTGCTGCGCGGGATGGCGAACTGGATATTCATCAGTCCGATGACTTTCAGTGCACGCGCCAGCTTGAAGGTGTATTCGCGCATGCGCTCCATCTGCTGCGGCGGAATATCCACTGCGGGCAACACGCAGGAAGAATCGCCCGAGTGGATGCCAGCTTCTTCGATATGCTGCATGATGCCGCCGATCACCACATCTTCGCCGTCGGAAAGCGCGTCCACGTCAACTTCGATAGCGTCCTCGAGGAAGTGGTCGATCAGCACCGGACGATCCTGCGAGTACTCGACCGCTTCTTTCATGTAACGGACTACGGTCTCTTCGTCGTAGGCGATGACCATGGCGCGTCCGCCGAGCACGTAGGAGGGGCGCACCAGCACGGGATATTCAACGCGCTTCGCGCCTTCAATCGCTTCTTCGACGGAAGCGACCATGACGCCTGGCGCCTGCGGAATATCCAGATCTTCGAGCAGTTTGTTGAAGCGCTTGCGGTCTTCCGCCAGGTCGATCGACTCCGGCGTCGTGCCGATGATCTTCACGCCCGAACCCTTCAACGGCAGCGAGAGATTCAGCGGCGTCTGTCCACCGAATTGCACGATGACCCCGACGTCCGCGCCGCCCGAGGTTTCGTGCTGGTACACCTCAAACACATCCTCGAGGGTAAGCGGCTCGAAGTACAGCCGATCGCTGGTGTCGTAATCCGTCGAAACCGTCTCCGGATTGCAGTTGACCATGATGGTCTCGTAACCATCGTCGCGCAGCGCGAAAGCCGCATGGCAGCAGCAGTAATCGAACTCAATTCCCTGCCCGATGCGGTTGGGCCCGCTGCCCAGAATCATGACTTTCTTTTTCTCGGTCGGCGTCGCCTCGTCTTCTTCTTCGTAAGTCGAGTAAAGATACGGTGTGTGGCTGACGAACTCCGCCGCGCAAGTGTCAACCCGCTTATACACCGGCGTCGAGCCCGTGCTTCTTGCGCAGGTGCCGGACTTTTTCGAGCGCGCCTTTACCGTCGAGACGCCACACACCGGCGAGACGTCCGTCAGAGATGCCATAGCGCTTGGCCTCGCGCAGCACCTCGGTGGGAATCGATTCCATCGGATGCTTCTCCAGCTCGAGCTGCATATCGTTAATCTCTTTGAGCTGGTAGAGGAACCACGGGTCCATCGAAGTCATAGTCGCCAGTTGCTTGACTGTGTGTCCCTGGCGAAGGGCATAGCGGACATACGACAACCGCTCGGGATGCGGGGTCACCAGGCGCTGCGTGAGAATCTTGGGCTCGATCTTTTCCGATCCGACTTTCTTTCCGGTATCAAGCGCGCGCACGCCTTTCAGCAGCGCTTCTTTGAAGGTGCGGCCGATCGCCATCACTTCGCCGACTGACTTCATCTGCGGGCCAAGATTTTCGTCGGCGCCGGGAAACTTCTCGAATTGCCACTTGGGAATCTTGACGACCACGTAATCGAGCGTCGGCTCAAAACACGCCGGAGTCTTGCGCGTGATGTCGTTGGGAATTTCGTCGAGCGTGTAACCGACCGCCAGCTTGGCTGCAATCTTGGCAATCGGGAATCCCGTCGCTTTCGAAGCCAGCGCCGATGACCGCGACACGCGCGGATTCATCTCGATCACCACCATGCGTCCGGTCTGCGGATCGACTCCGAATTGAATGTTCGATCCGCCGGTTTCGACGCCAATCTCGCGAATCACGGCGATCGCCGCGTCGCGCATCAACTGATATTCACGATCGGTGAGCGTCTGCGCCGGAGCGACCGTGATCGAGTCTCCGGTGTGCACGCCCATGGGATCGAAGTTCTCGATCGAGCAGATGATGATGACGTTGTCTTTCGTGTCGCGCATCACCTCAAGCTCGAACTCTTTCCATCCCAGAACCGATTCTTCGATCAGCGCTTCGTGCACGGGAGAGAAATCCAGTCCGCGAGCCAGCAATTCCATCAGCTCTTCGCGGTTGTAGGCGATGCCGCCGCCCGATCCGCCCAAGCGTGAATGACGGACGGATGATCACCGGAAATCCGATCTTCCCGGCGAACTCGAGACCATCTTTCAGATTGGCGACCAGCGCCGATTTCGGCACGTCGAGGCCAATCTTCTGCATCGCGTCTTTAAAGAAGAGGCGGTCTTCGGCTTTCTTGATGGCGCTGATCTGCGCACCGATGAGCTGGACGTTGTACTTCTCGAGAATGCCGCTGTCGGAAAGTTCGATGGCGAGATTGAGCGCGGTCTGTCCGCCGACGGTGGGCAGCACGGCAAAGCCTGCAGTGGGAGAGATCTCGCGCTCCACGCGAAGAATCTCCTCCAGATAGTCGCGGGTCAAAGGCTCGATGTAGGTACGGTCGGCCAAATCCGGGTCGGTCATGATGGTCGCCGGATTCGAATTGGCCAGCACCACCTCGAAGCCCTCGGCCTTGAGCGCCTTGCAAGCCTGCGTCCCGGAGTAATCAAACTCCGCCGACTGGCCAATAATGATAGGGCCAGAGCCGATAATCAGAATCTTCTCGATGTCAGTGCGTCTAGGCAACTATGGTTTCTCCTGGCTACCAATCCTGCTGCAAGACCCGAATACTCCTAAAGTAATTGGCAGAGGGTATATGCAAGAGGACGTGTCGCGGTTTCCCGAAACCTTGATCTTTGAATGAGCGGATTGAAAGCCAGTGGCCTTCACGTAGAGCTCGTAAACCCCCAGGCGTGACCTCAGTCATCGAAAATCGCCCCCTAGCATCGCTAGTCGCTTCCGCGACCGGCACTTCGTCGTGTTCATCCCTAAACAAGTAAACATCTGCTTTTGCGATGATCGCACCTACCGGATCAAAAACCTCTCCACACATATTGCTCACTGTGACTTCGGGCTGTTGACACTGTTTCATGTCGGAGTAATAAAGGCCGCATGAACTCCATCCCAAATCTAGATCGACCCCTTCAGATATTGCATCCGGCGCAATTTCGATGGGGATGTCGCCTGTCATCTCTTCGCCAGACCATGTCTTTATCCGGGTGTGATTGAGACGGATAAAGTAGAGCCCACGGTTTGGCGTAGGGAAGAAAAAGTATCCCCTGTTTTCTGTCTCAGTCACCGCGATCACGGTATTCGAAATGGCATCTACCAAGGCCAGGGAAATCGGTTTCTCGAGCGTCCGCTTCGGCCCAGATTCAGGGATGGCGACACGTCCCCTCGCTGATTTAACCTCCAAGGGTTTGGGGTTGGGCCACTTCAGTTTAACTAGTTGGTCGGCCTTTACTCTCTCGCCGTACCAGAACGTCGTAACCGTCTGGAATACCACCATCGTGATCAGCACTCAGAAAATATTTTCCAATGGCCAGGTCTACAAAACTTGCGATCCCATTTGAATCGGTTATGCCTCGCAACGTTGGGCCCACAGGAAGGAACGACGGGGCCATTGTTACCGTCAGCCCCTCTACCGCGTGATCCACGATCGAGAACCTGCACACGAAAATCCTGACCGACCGTAATCTCCGGGTAAAAAGTTGTGCAGGCACGCGCTTTGGGACTTCCAGACTCAAATACACATGGCGGCACTCGCAACTAAGATCGCCTTGTGCATTCCATGTTGCATAACCCTCGCGGCGCGCCTCAAGGCGCGCCCTTTCAAAGCTCATCCGATCGCCCGAGACTCGGTTCCGGGTACTCGGTACTAGGTACTATCTTTTAAACTCCTCCATCATCTTCACAAAATCCTTGAACAGATAATGCGAATCATGCGGACCCGGCGCCGCTTCCGGATGATATTGCACGCTGAACAGCGGCAGATTCCTATGCCGCAAACCTTCGAGCGTCTGGTCGTTCAGATTGATGTGCGTCAGTTCGACTTCACTCTGCGGCAGCGAGTCAGGATCGACTGCGAAATTATGGTTGTGCGCCGTGATCTCGATCTTCCCCGACTGCAACTGCTTCACCGGATGATTCCCGCCGTGGTGTCCGAACTTCAGCTTGTAAGTCTTCCCGCCTAGCGCAATGCCCGTGAGTTGATGGCCCAGGCATATCCCGAAGATCGGCTGACGTCCCATCAAGCCGGCGAATGTTGTCGACCGCGTACGTGCAAGGCTCAGGATCGCCCGGCCCGTTCGAAAGAAACACTCCGTCGGGTTTCAGCGCGAGCACGTCTTCGGCTTTGGTCTCCGCGGGAACGACCGTGACTTTACAGCCTTCTCCGCGCAGCTTGCGCAGGATGTTGTGTTTGATCCCGTAGTCGTAGGCGACCACGTGAAATCGCGGCGGCTGGTCTTTCACGCCGACCACTTCATCCGGCAGATGTGAGCGCTCGCCGGTCTCCCAGACATAGGTGCTCTTGGTGCTGACCACCTTGGCAAGATCCGTGCCATCCATCTTGGGGAACGATCTTGCCTTCTCGACCAATTTCTGTGCATCGGTCTCGAGCGTCGAGATCACGCCGCGCATCACGCCGTGATCGCGCAGATGCCGCACCAAGGCGCGCGTATCAATATCGCCCAGCACCGGAATCTTGAACTGCTCGAGATATTCCTCGGCCACCTGCTGCGAGCGCCAGTTCGAGCTCACGCGCGAGAACTCGCGCACGATCAGTCCTTCTATATAAGGACGGGTCGATTCCTGGTCTTCAGTGTTGGTGCCGTAATTCCCGATCTCGGGATTGGTGAGAACGACAATTTGTCCGGTGTAGGAAGGATCGGTGAAAATTTCCTGATAACCGGTGATGGAAGTATTAAAAACTACTTCCCCGCGACATTCGCCCTTTGCTCCGTAGCCTTTGCCTCGGAAGACCTTGCCGTCTTCCAGCGCAAGAATGGCTTGCATTCTCTCTCCGGGGGAGTGGATTTTACAGATTCTAACAGCCAAGCCGAATTCGGCCAAGAGTGGATTGCTGAGGAAAACCAGAAAAAATGCAGGCCTCTGCAAACTCTTGCGCTTTTAGCGCAAACGCCCAAGCTTCTCCATGGGCCAATACCCGAAAACTGCCTTGCCGTAGATGAACCCTGCATCCACGGGGCCGAAGTCGCGGCTGTCGTTCGACATCGTCCGGTGATCGCCCAGCACGAAATAGCTGTTCGGCGGGACCACCAGCTCCGGATACGATCGCTCGTCCGCATAAATCCGCGGCACGTAGTCCTCTTCCAGCAGCTTGCCGTTCACGAACACACGCCCATCGTCGATCTGGATATGGTCACCTGCCAATCCGATCACCCGCTTGATGAAGCTTTTTGAGGGATCACGCGGATAGCGAAAGACCACGATGTCTCCCCGCTCGATCGGCTCCAGCCGGTAGACGAACTTATTGACGAAGATGCGCTCCTGGTCGTCGAGCGAGGGCATCATGCTCGTGCCTTCGACTTTCACCGGCTGGTAAAGAAACACGATGATGAACGCCGAGATGGCAAGAGAGATGACAAGATCGCGCAGCCACACCGACAGCACAGGCAGAATCTTCGGAGCCGCAGGGGCCGGAACCGTGGGAGATGGGTTGGGCGATTGGGAAATTTCGGGTTCCGGCATGTTCTCTTAATTATACCGATCGACTTTACCCCGCCGGGGGTTGCCTTGCCCATCCAAATCGCCAGAACCACTCGCACTACTGCCAACTCCCGGATTCGGGTTACAATAAGCGGAGGAAACGCTCCAACCGAAGGAAAACCGGACCTATGGCGAAACGCGGGCTGATTTTGGCGTCTCTGTTTCTGATCGTTTTTGCGGTCTCCGCTCCCTGGGCCAGCTCCCAGGAAGAGGAAGGTAGCGGCATCCCCGCTTATAACGCTGGGCCGCCCCCCAAGGGGACCAAGCTCCCCCCCATCCTCGGCAAAGACCAACTCTGGGGACAAGCCTCGCAGTATCCGTATCAGACACATGCGTACGAACTCGCGGCCAAGATTCCTACGGTCATTCATCAGCAGCCTTGTTACTGCTACTGCGACCGCATGGGACACAACAGCCTGCATAGCTGCTTCGAAGGCACTCACGGCGCCTTGTGCGCCACCTGCTTGAAAGAGCTCTACTTCGCTTACGACATGCACAAGAAAGGTAAGACGGCCACGCAGATCCGCAAAGGCATTATTGCGGGCGAGTGGAAGCAGGTCGATCTCGATAAGATGGCGTCACTCAATTAGTTGACGCAGGTTGGCGGCTCGGCGTATAACCTGCTCGCAACAGCACGACAGTTCACTCTCATACGTTAAGTTTGGTTTCTATGCCCAACAAACAAGGAGTACTTACGAAGAGTACAGGAAGAGTTTTGCAGATGGCCCAGAAAGCAACCCCGAAGAAGGCAGTCGCTGAAGATCCTCACTATACGCAGGCAGTGCAGAGCTATGAATCCGGCTTGCGCGCCATGCAAGAGCGCAAGTTCGACAAGGCCAAGGGCTTTTTTCAGAAGGTATTTCCGGCGGCCCGGCGCGCGAACTTAGCCGATCGCGCATCGGTTCACCTGAATGCATGCAACCAGCATTTGGAGAAGCCCGCCACACAGTTCAAGACTCCTGAAGAGCATTACGATTATGCGGTTTCGCTCATCAACCTGGGCGATTACGTGAGCGCGCGCGAGCATCTCGACAAACTGTCGAAACAGATTGCCCAAGGCCGACTATGTCTCCTACGGCATGGCCGCACTGATTGCCTCACCGGCCACGTCGAAGACGCACTGCGCAATCTTGACGAGGCGATCCGCATTAATCCCGGCGCTGCGCTTCCAGGCGCGCAACGATTCCGACTTCCAGCATCTGGCGGAAGATCCGCGCTTCACCGAACTGCTCTATCCCGATCCCGGCGCTGATCTGAGTTCCGGCTCCGACGACTCCGAGGAGAATCTGTAAACTCGCCATGCCGGCGCCATCCGAGCATCCCGAAGGTCCGCGGGAACAAGTCTCCAGCGGACCCGGCTTGCGCGTGGTGGCCATTGGCGGCGGCACCGGCCTCTCTACCCTGCTGAAGGGACTGAAAGCCTACGTCCATCCTCCGCGGGCCGGCTCGCCTGTCAACATCTCCGAGCTTTGCGCGGTGGTCACGGTCAGTGACGACGGCGGCTCCAGCGGACGCCTGCGCAAAGAGCTCAACATGCTGCCGCCGGGCGACATCCGTAACTGCATCGTCGCTCTCTCTGAAGACGAAGCCCTGCTCTCGAAACTCTTTCAGCATCGCTTCGTAAAAGGCTCAGGCCTCGAGGGACACAGCTTCGGCAATCTGTTTCTGGCGGCGCTGACTTCCATTACCAGCGACTTCAGCGAAGCCGTGCGGCTTTCGTCGGAGATTCTGGTTACCCGCGGACACATCTTTCCCGCCACCACTTCGAACGTCGAACTCGAAGCCTTGATGGAAGATGGCACCCGGGTTTTCGGGGAAACGAAAATTACCGCCAGCAAAGGACGCATCAAGGAACTCTTCCTCGTTCCCGCCGATGTCGAGCCGCTGCCGCAGACCCTCGCCGCCATCGCCAACGCCGACCTGATCACGATGGGCCCCGGTTCGCTCTTCACCAGCCTGATTCCGAATCTGCTGGTTCGCGGGATCGCCAAGGCCATTGTCGAATCGAGCGCGGCGAAAGTTTACGTCTGCAACCTGATGACACAGGCCAATGAAAGCCTGGGACTCACGGCCGCCGACCATATCCGCGCCCTGAATCGTCACGCCCAGGTGAAGCGCATTTTTGATTACGCGCTGATCAATCGGGCGCCGGCTCCCGATGAACTGAAAGCGAAATATGCTCTGGAAGCAGCTTCGCAAATCGTCGCCGACCTGGATGCCATCGAGGAGCTCGGCGTCTGCCCGGTGCTAGGAGACTATCTGGAATCGGGAATGGTAGCCCGCCACGCCACCGACCGCGTAGCCAAAGACCTGATGCAGATCGCCACGCAAGCCGAAAACATCCCCAAGAAGTCAGTGTCAGCAGGGTCGCGGTAAGCGACCGCCCGGAGCCACCCGCCAATAAACGGACTCGCAAAGTGGATAGTGAAAAGCAAAGGGCGCATTGGGATCTCAAATACGAACAAGGCCTGACTTCCCTGACGGAACCGGATCCGTTTTTTATCTCGGCCTACGAGACATTTGTGGACCCATCGTTCCCGGACGCAGGTGTGGCATTGGATTTAGCAGGCGGACTCGGACGACATGCCTTATGGCTGGCAAACAGGCGCTGGCAAGTTACTGTCGTAGACCTTTCCGATGTGGCGATTGGAAAACTCGTTCAGACCGCTCGTGACCTTCATGTCAAACTCGACGCTCTTGTGAGAGACGCTGCCGAGTATGAATTTCAGCCCACGCGCTTTGATTTGATCGTGTTGTTCTATCACCTCGATCGCAATCTTTTCCCCAGGATGATCTCCGCGTTGAAGCCGGGCGGTGTGTTGATTTGCAAGATGAGCCTGCGGTGGGATTCGGACGGACGGCAGACAATCGTCAGTACCGATCCGTTGAGCAGAAATGAGCTGCCTTCCCTGGTTCGAGAAATGCAGGTTCTATTTCACCAGGAAAGACCGGTACGCGATCGGGGCGTCGTCGAGTTGGTAGGAGGAAAGCGGCAAAGTAGCCCACCAAGCGCCCTACCCATCAAAGGCAGCGCAGCTTTAGTCCGAAGAATTGAGGAACGTCCCGTCTGCACCCCTCACGTGAGACAAAGAAACTAGGGACAGTTTGCTTGCGCTAAAGATTGTAAACCGGGGAGTGGGGTCTGGGGCGAGGGGGCGGTTAGCTCCCTCGCCCCAGTCAGCTCTGTAGAAGCTTCGGGGTTCTGCGCGCACAGCGAGTGTTGCTCGAAAGCTGCCGGGCGTTTGGTAGCCCAGCGCCGAATGCAGCCGCCGGTGGTTGTAAGTGATTTCTAAGAACGTCGTCAAGTCTGCGCGCAGTGCCTCCAGATCGCGCCAGTCGTTGCCGCGCACCTGCTCCTGCTTCAGAGTCTTCATGAAAGACTCGGCCTTGGCGTTGTCGTAAGGGTTGCCCACTCGACTCATGCTCGGTTGCACTCCATGATCGGCCAGCAGCGTGAGATAGTCGGCGCAAGCGTACTGAATGCCGCGTCGGAGTGGTGAATCAAGCCCGACGCAGGTTGCCGTTCCAGCAGCGCCATACGCAAAGCTTCCACCGCCACACTGGCGCCCAGATGCTGCGCCACCGCCCAGCCGATCACCCGGCGGGAGTGTGCATCCAGCACCACCGCCACGTAAACAAACTCCTCTTGCAAGCGCACGTAAGTGATATCGGCTACCCAGAGTTCATTGATGTTTCGCGTCACCAGACCGCGCGCCAGGTTCGGCCACACTCGCCACCCATGTTGCGAATCGGTGGTCGCGGGCACAAATCGCCGTGTGCGCAGGCAGAGCAGATTGTCTTCGCGCATCAAGCGCAGCACTCGTTTGGCATTGACGCACTGCCCGCGGTGCCGCAGTTCCCGCTGCACCCGTCGATAACCGTAAAACCGCTTCTCCACGATCACCTGCTGGATGGCATCCCGCATCGCCGTATCCGCCTGCCGCGGCGCCGACGCTTCCCAATGCCGGTAAAATCCCGCCCGGCTCACCCCGCTCAACTCGCACATTCGTTCCACGCTGAGGCCGCCTTGCCCGGCCCGCTCCGCGATCAACGTGCAGATCGCTTCCCGTCCACTTTTATGCGCCGCAAGGCTTCGCCGAAAAAATCCAGTTCCAGTTCCTGCTGCCCCACTTTGCGTTCCAGCTCCGCGATCCGCCTCCGCGCCGCCAGCAACTCCCCTCGTCCCGCCATCGCCCCCGCTCCGTCTCCGCTTCCGAGCGCTACCTTCCGCGGCCTTCCCCCTCGCCGATGCATCAGGCCCGCTTCTCCCAACTCTGCATATCGGTCCTTCCACACGTACAGCCGCTTGCGTCGAATGCCCATCTCCTCAGCCACCGCACTTACGCTTTCTCCAGCCAGCACCCGACGCACCGCCGCCAACTTCAACTCCGCTCCGTACTCCAGCTGCTTCGCTTTCCTCTGTGACATGTGTTCTCCTTATCGAGAACTGTCACCATTATCTCTGTCTCAGTTTTGGGGTGCACGTCCGTATTTGCTTGTGCCTGTAGTTGCGAAGGGCCTGCCCTGAGCTTGTCGAAGGGGCGAGTACCACTACCGCCGACAGGATAGGCTTCTTGTCCTCTGATGCCCGTATCAAGATGACCGCAGTTGGGAGTTGTTACCGCTGCACGCCAGATCCCTCGCCCTATCGGGCTCGGGATGACGGAAGCCGTGGTAGAGATGCGGGCTGGTTGCGTCCTGTGGCCTCGAAGGCGCGAGAAAGCTGGAAGCCTTTTTTCTTGCCGCTGCCGGCGAGCAGACCAAAACCTGCGTCGGGAGAATTCCCTTTCAGGCCGGTGGTGCTGCGCGCGAACACGGTGTCTTTCGACTGCGTCGTCGCGCGCTTCGCTTGCGACGACTCCGCTCAAGATGACAGATTTATTTAGATGAACGGGGCATCGCCCTGCACACCAGATCCCTCGCCCTGTCGGGCTCGGGATGACGGAAGCCGTGGTAGACCTGCGGGCTGCTTGCGTCCCGTCGCCGCGAGTGGCGCGGCTTAAAGCCGCGTCCCTTCAAAACCACGCATACTCGTCCTCGTGGAAATGTCTTTTTACCGCAGTGGTGGTGCTGGCGGTCGTGCGGGCCCCCTCCGCCCTCGCTTCGCTCGGGGTCGGGATGAATTGAGAGTTGTGCGTCCCACCTTTGTCGCAAAAAGCGCGACAAAGATGGGGCATCCTTTTTCTTGCCGCTGCCGGCGAACCCGGGGTCCCTTCGACTTCGCTCAGGGCAGGCTTTTCGACTGCGTCGTCGCGCGCTTCGCTGGCAACGACTCCGCTCAAGATGACAGATTTATACAGATGGACGGCGCGTCGCCACTTCAATTAGAAAAGCCCCACTTCTCGCAAAAGACGCGAGAAATGGGCACCCCCATCACAGGACCCCGTCACAGCGATTCCCTTTTTGGCACTGACATCTTGTCAATAGGTAGAACTTACACGATCGCACTCATCTCTCTGTATATAAAGCGAAAATATTTTTAGCTATGCTGTCCGACTTTACTATTGCTTTGTGATATAATGAAATTATAGAGTCAGAAAGGAACGGCGGCCTCCGGGCCGTCTTTTTTATTGGTGCTTATCTTATGAGATCTCCGAAAGAACAGTTTCCCAATCCGAAAAATCGCGGGGAATGGGCGGAAATGCGTTTTATGGCGCGGGCGGCCGAAGAGGGATTCCGGGTATCGAAACCATGGGGAGACTCCGCGCGCTATGACTTTGCGGTGGAGGAAAATGGGCGGTTTCTGCGCATCCAGGTGAAGTCAACGATTTTCCGTTCCGGTAGCGGATACGCGTGCAGCATCCAGCGCGCCGGCCCGGGTGGCGGCCAGCGTTACACCGCGGAGCAAGTTGATTTCTTTGCCGCTTATGTGATCCCTGAGGATGTGTGGTACATCCTGCCGACGGAAATTGCCGGGGCGGTGAACGGCCAATTGCAACTGTCGCCTAAAAACGCGAAACAAAGATATGCCTCTTACAAAGAGGCTTGGCACCTGCTGCACGAGGCCGTCGCAAAGAAGGATGGATCCGTCCCGCCGGCTTCGCTTGAGGATGAGATGAACGTGCCGGAGCCCGTCGCCGATCCGGACGCCGAGCCCGGGGAGATTCCCTTACTGCGCGGGGCGGTGGAATCGGCTCCGGCCGTGGGCTTCGATCCTGATCTGGTGCGCAGCCGTATGGCCGGTTGCTTCGAGAGAATGCTGAAGCGGCGATAACCCTGCGAGCGATCCTCAGCGGCTAAAGCCTTTTATTCACAAAGGTCTAACGGCATGGGTAAACTCATGCCCTTCCCGCGGACAACCCAGAAAGTATGGGCAATACCATCGTCCAATTGCGCGTCCTATTTTCTTCTGGCTCAATGGTGGTGCCATCTGGGCTAAAATTGTGCGCTCGGGAGCGGGCTTGCGAACACTCTATTTGTACTGTGTATCGGTAATTGAAAGGAGTCGTCAATGACGCCGTACAAATCGAACAAAAGAGCTATGAGATGCCCCCGCGGGAGGGGATCAGCATCGCGCATTTTCTCACCGTCGCCGACGTCGAGCGATCGGCTCGCTACTACGAAAAGGTCTTCGGCGCTCGCATTCTGACCATGGGTGACGGCAACGCGCCTCCGTACCTTCAGCTTGCGAATATCTGGATGATTCTGAACGTTGGGGGCGGGCCGACCCCGGATAAGCCGACGGTAACGCTCAGCGTCCCTGACCCGAATCACATCAACAGCTTTATGAATTTCCGGGTTGCGGATATTCAAGCGTGCTATGAATTATGGAAAAGTCGAGGAGCCGAGTTCATCACGCCGCCGATACCCAAGTACGGCGAGATTCGCTGCTACATCCGCGATCCTGACGGCTACATTATCGAGGTCGGACAGAGCACCGACCCTCAAGTACGGTTAGCAGCTCGGCGCCGAAAAATAATTCCCACAGTCCGGGACGGATTGTCGCCTAGGCGAGCGGCGCAGCATTTCGATCGATTTCAGAAGAGGAGAACAACAATGACAACAAAAGGAAAAGTCTTGGTGCTGGTCTCGAGCGGTCATGGCTTGCCCTTGAAAGATGGCAAGGTTTATACCGGCGCTGGCTACTATCTCAACGAGCTGACGGTTCCGGTTCGCGCCCTGATGAACGAGGGCTACGAAATCACTTTCGCCAACCCCAAAGGCAACACGCCGCAAATGGATGTCCATTCAGCTGTAGCCGACTTCTTCGGTGGGGACGAGGCTAAGCTTCAGGACTATCTAAAATTCCGCGACACCCTGACCGGGCTCAAAAATCCAACTCGTATCTCGGATGTCATCGCATCGGGCCTGGATCAATATGACGCTGTTTTCGTCCCCGGCGGCCATGGCCCGATGATGGATCTTCTCGATGATCCCGACGCTGGCACCGTGATGAGACACTTTCATAAACATCCAAGCCTACGGCAGTGCTCTGCCATGGCCCGATTTCACTTCTCTCGGCTCTTCCGAATTCGACGGAGGTGGTCGCCGCGCTGGCGGCGGGCGATGCCGCCGGAGCGCACGCAAAGGCTCAAGGCTGGATCTATTCTGGATATAAGATGACTATCTTTTCGACAGCGGAAGAGCAGCAGCGGGAGCCGCTTGAGATTGGTGGCAAGGTTCTCTTCTATCCGGACTTCGCCTTGAGCACGGCGGGCGGTGACGTAAGTGTGCTCGCTCCATGGACGAGCTATGTCGTTCAAGATCGCGAGCTGATCTCAGGTCAGAACCCATTCTCTGATCAAGCGCTTCTGAAACTTCTTCTACCGGCACTCGACAAGAAGAAGTTGGATTCAGCGGCATAAGAATCGGAGACGCCCAGAAAGAGCGAATTGAGATCGTTCTCGCTGTGTCGGGGTCTATGTCGACACCAAAATTAGGGGATGGGATAGATTCGTTGACTAGCTCTCTCTGGGTCTTACAGACGGGTGATGGTCCCTCGCCGGGGAGCCCCACAAAGAACGCGGATGTATGGGCCATCCGGCGAAGAGCCCGAAGAACCCGGGCACCCACATTGTCTTTGGCACGGACCGCCCTCAGACGGGTTCCTCTGCGAATCCAGTTCTCGCGAAAAATAGGCGATCCCGGCCTTCGCCAGTTGCGAAGGCCGGGGATAGTTTCAAGCGGCCACAGCAGCAGTGGCCCTGAAGAACATCAGCAAGTCGGCGTTGATCTGGTCCGCGTGGGTGGTCGGCATCCCATGGGGAAAGCCAGGATAGGTTTTGAGGCTGCCGTCTTTCACAAGCTTCACAGTCTTTGCTCCACTCGCTTCGAAGGGGCAGATTTGATCGTCCAGGCCATGCATCACCAGCACCGGGACATCGATATTCTTCAGGTCGTCGAAGAAGTCGGTTTCAGACAGGGCCTTGACGCAGTCATACTGAGCCTTGATCCCTCCCATCATTCCCTGCCGCCACCAGTTATCTCGAATGCCCTGCGAGATGGCTGCCCCGGGGCGGTTGAAGCCATAGAAGGGGATGGTTATGTCCTGATAGAACTGCGAGCGATGGAATGCCGTCCCGTCGCGAAGCTGGTCGAACACGGCCATCGGAAGGCCGTCGGGATTCTTTTCTGACTTCACCAACAGCGGAGGAACGGAACTGATGAGTACCGCTTTGGCGACCCGGCCCTTGCCGTGCCGCGCGACATAGCGTGTCACTTCCCCGCCCCCAGTGGAGTGGCCGATATGGATCGCGTTCTTGAGATCCAGGGTTTTCGTGAGTTCGGCAACGTCGGCAGCGTAGGTGTCCATGTCGTTGCCGTTTGCCGTCTGCGTCGAACGCCCGTGCCCGCGTCGATCATGGGCAATCACCCGGTAACCGTGCCCCAGAAAGAACATCATCTGGGCGTCCCAATCGTCAGCGGAAAGAGGCCAGCCATGGTGGAAGAAGAGCGGCTGCCCCGTGCCCCAATCTTTGTAGAAAATCTCAGTACCGTCTTTCGTCTTAATAGTGGGCATGAAAAGTTCCTCCTTGTTATTTCATTCTTGGTTTGAGAATGCTCGTGGCGGCAAGTGTGTTGCGAGAAGGCCGTACCGACTGGCCCTGGTTCAAACAGACGGGTGCCAAATTATATAACGGCCGGTGGCCCACACATTCGCGCTTTTTGCGGATGTGTGGGGAGCGATGCTGCCCACACCACCGCATGAACTTCGCTGCACGCTCTTTCATACCCCCGCGATGTTGTAACATTTGGCGGAGAAAGGGTGGGCCGGCCCCGATTCATCCTATGGTTGAAAGGACGAAATCAGAGAGTTTCGATGAGCTTGTAGAGTGGGCGTACAGCACCCTGCCGCGGGAGATCAGGGTCTTGCGGGACTTTCCCGGTATTCAAGTATTGGACGAGCCGCCTGAGGCCGTGACCAGGAGAAATAGGGTTCCGGGAACGGAGACATTAGGACTCTTCAGCGGCATCCATAGGACTCAACAACGCCACGATGATGTGATGACAGCGCCTAATTTGATATTTGTTTTTCGCGGGCCCATTCAGCGCTGCTCCAGAGGAGATTTGCGAGCCGAAGTGAAGAAGGTCGTTTGGCATGAGGTTGCGCACTGGCTTGGCCATGATGAAGACGAGGTTGAGCAATTAGGGCTCGGAAGTCTTTCACCGTCCGTCGGCAATGGAACGCCCCACAAACCAGAAAGCAGATCCACTGAGCTGGATACAGAAAATACGACCGTGCAAGTCCCCGACGGCGAGGTACAAGAACCATCGCTGCGTTGCATAAAGTGCTATTCGGCTGACATCACACGCCGCGAAGTGGACAAATTCGTAACGCCGCCCGGCGCATGGCTACGCGAGCCTGTTCGTATCCGCATGAACATCTGTACCTGCAGGTCATGCGGTTACGAGTGGGACGATGGTGACAATGGGTAGGTATTTCGTCGACAACGCGTTCATCGGCAAGCGGGTGGCGTCCACATCGCGTTCTGTGCGATTGCGGGGACACACAAGACTGTGCCCATAGAGATAGTAGATCAGGTCAAGAAAGCATTGACCGAGCGCAGACACTCCAGCCCAACGATGAAACTGTTTGACAAAGCGATGCCGTGCGAGTCAACTGTTGCACCATGACTTACCTCAAAGGGTTCCTAGCCGGAACAGGCAGTGCATTCCTGGCAATGATTGTTTTCTCTGTGGCGTTCATCTGGAACGTGAACCGGGCACATGGTGGTGGGGCTTTTGTTAGTGTCACGGTAATCCTAATGAACCCTCTGTTCTGGCTCTTTACCTTGGCAGCCTTCGCTAGCGGTTATTACATCAGCACCAAGTAATCCGAAGGAAGAGACGCAACATACTGTTCGTGCGGAGCTGACAGCCATGACCTACGTCAAAGGGTTCCTAGCTGGAACAGGCAGCGCGGTGCTGGCGATCGCCGTCTTCACTGTCGTGTATTGCTGGAGTGTGAACTCCCGAAGTGGACATCCCGGTGAAGTAGCTCTCGATGTTACCTTACTCTTAAATAATCTGTGGTTCCGCTTGTTCGGCTTGCTTGCCTTTGGGGTCGGCTGGTACATCGGCAGCAAGTGAAGTTCAGCACTCTGCTTCAATCACTACCTCCAATTGTGGTGGAGAGAATTGCTTGCGAGGCCGGAGGGTGTGACGGGATGATAGGGCCCTTCGACTGGCGGAGCACGTTCCGCTATCTTCACACTGCAAGTACTCCCCTTCTTACCTGTGCAAGCAATGCAGGAACAGATGGCTGGCCTCCCCTGCATTGGGCCGACAGGGGGCCAACCACTCACACTTTCGGAATAAATGCCCGGGGCCGGGCGCGGGAAATCCATTCGATGACGGGATCCAGGGCTTGCGACGCCAGGTGGGTGATCTCAATTCCAAGTCCAGCGGGCAGGCCATGTTCTGGTGACGCACGCCGCCAGCGCAACACTCCGCAGCCGTCCATTTGCGGCGGAGTGCCTCCGGCGAACTCAAACTGAAAACCGAGTTGGCTGTCCTCAGGCACCAATTCGGCGTCACGGACAAACATTCCGCCTCGCCCAATGCTCAGTTCGCGCTTCTCCAGAGCTGCTTCGAGAGAATCGTAGTGTTTTTGCACCGACGACTTCGGCTGGAAACCAAGTCCGGCGGCCCAGAGCTCCTCGGGTGGTTTGAGAAACCGCTCCACGGCCTTCTCCAATTCTTTACGCTCAATGGGTTTGTTGAGAATCGTGCATGCCCCCAGGTCGTAGGCTTCCTCATCGGAAATATCTGCAAAGCCGGTCAGAAAGACAAAGAGGGGACTGGCGTCCAGGGTTGTCTTCAGCCGATGTGCGAGCTCGATGCCGTCTCCTCCGGCCATGCGGACGTCGGAGATGACCAGGTCCACGTGTCTGTGCTGGCATAACGACAGCGCTTCAACGCCGTTGCTGGCGGAAAGCACCTCGTAACCCAGACGCTTGAACCACTCACTATAGATCTCGAGTAGTTCCGGTTCGTCTTCAGCGAACAACAGGGTCTTGCTCCTGGGAGCGTTCATGGTCGCCTCTTTCGGCTGGAGAATGCCGCTTCGGAATTGAAAGAATGATCTGCGTATTGGGCCCGCGAGAGTTAATCCGCAGTTGCCCGCGATGGGCTTCCGCGATTCCCCTGGAGATACTCAGGCCCAATCCTGTTCCCTTGCCCACGGGTTTGGTAGTGAAGAAAGGCCGCATGGCTTTCTCGGCAATCTCGGCGGGTATGCCGCGGCCACTGTCGGTGATGCTGATCTGGATGTTTTCTCCTTCCCCGGATACCTCAATACGCACCCACTTCTGCGGGAGCAACTGCACAGCATCGAAAGCGTTGTTCAGCAGATTGAGCAGCACTTGCGAGATCTGCACGCGTTGACATTCCACCGTCAGATCACCCGCCGCAGCGGAAACGGTGAGCGGGATGCCATGGGCGGCAAACCTTTCCCGGCACAAGGCCAGGGTGTCTTCGAGGATTGTTTGTACCGAAATCGTCTCGAACGGATCGGTACGACCGTCGCGAGCAAAAACACGAAGACCGCGAACCACTCCCATGATCCGCTGCGAGGTGCGCAAGATGCTCTCGGTCGCCTTGAGCACGACCGCCGACTCCAAGCGGTCGGTGGTTTCCGCGACTTCCTGCAAGTCCGCGGCTCGAGCTTGAATGATGTTAAGTGGGCTGTTGATCTCGTGGGCAAGGCCGCCCGCCATTTCGCCCAGGGAAGTGAGCTTGGCGCTTGCGATCATTTGCGCCCGTTGCGCGTCCAGTACTGCCGCCATCTGCTCACGCTCACGTATCTGGGCAGCGAGTTCGGCGGTGCGCTTCTGCACCCGAACTTCGAGCGTACGGTTGGTTTCGTGTAGCACCAGGTCCTTCTCCTCTAGATGCCGGGCATTGCGCAGCATGATGGTGACCAGGCAGACGGTTGTTCCGGCGACTACCACGGCCATGCAAAATCCCACACCCCACTGAGCGTGCTTATGGCCCAACCAGCTCATGAATCCCAGTAGGAACGGAACCAGCAATGCGGCCGGCAACAACTGCCGCAGCATTACGCCTCCGGCGCTGTCAGAATGAATGCGGCGCGCGATTCCCTCCCCTGGATTGGCGCACTGCAGGCCGATCGCTGCGATCACCAACGCAAAACTGGTGTGCAAAGCGGTGCTGGTGTAGGGCTGCACTCGATAGAGGGCTTGCGTGTCGTAGCTATAGCCGAGCAGGGCTACAAATCCGAGACTCCCCGCCAACAACCCCAAACTGCGCGAGAGACGACGTCCCAGCGCCGTCGGCGCTTTCATCAGAAGCAACGCCGGTCCGAGCAAGGTAAATCCAACGCTCGTGATTTGGGACATACGTCCGGGATCAATGGTGGAGTAGGGATCGCGAAACAGGAACTGGTCGAGGCCAAAGTCGAAGTGTAACGAGTACTCAGCCAGCGTAGCCATGCCGATGGCCGAGACGGCCGCCCCATAGAAAGGCAGATCCCGGCGTTTGCGTCGAAGAAGAGCCACGCCCACGAGCAGAAAGGCAGTCGCGGTGTTGGACTTCATGGTGGCGAGGCCCGGATAAACGGCGATGAGGGCTTGCACACCAAGAGCCCATCCAGTGAGCACAATCGCGCCTAGAGCGACCAGGGCCCAACCAGCGGCTGAGGCGACCTGCGCGATCCTGGAATCCGCAACAACCGTGCCCGACGGTTGCGTACTCACAGAAGCACCTACTTTGCGGACGCACCAACTCACTCTCTTCCTCTCACATCATGAACAAGATTGTCTGTGATTCGCATCACGGTGATGCTTGCCGACGCTTGAAAGGACCTGAGCTACGAATTCCCAATCTGGTCCGATACCACGAGGCCCGGCCTGCGTTACCTCCTGCGGTGCAGGCGGACCCGCGGGTGAAAACTTACTCACCACTTGCTATAACGTACGAATGCACCTTCACTATTACGAGCCCCGGCCTGCGCACCTCAAATGGCTCCTCGATTCTGACCCGGCGATCCGTTGGCAGGTGATGAGGGACCTCACCGGAGAAGACCCCGACGCCATCGCCGTCGAGCGAGCGCGCGTCGCGACGGAAGGCTGGGGAGCCCGACTTCTCGCCCGCCAGTCTTCTCCGGGCAACTGGAGCGGGGCCCCGAGCCGGTGGCGAGACGATTTGCCGAAGACGCACCGGGACTTACTCATCACGCTTTACAGTCTCGCTGTTTTGATGGACCTCGGTGTCGACCCCGCGAGCAAAGAGGCTCGCCGAATGATCGACCGTATCGACAAGCGAGCGGTGTTTCCATGGCTCGATAGCCGGCCTTACCTTCACGGCGAAACGGAGCCGTGCATCAACGGCAGAATCCTAGCCATCGGAGCGTATTTCAAGAAGCCGAATGACGCATTGGCCGATCGACTTCTGGGCGAGCAACTGGAAGATGGGGGTTGGAACTGCGAAGCGCCTAAAAGCCGGCGCTCTTCGTTCCATACCACCATCTGCGTGCTCGAGGGATTGCTCGAATACGAACGAGCAAGAGGTCGATCAGCTGGCGTGACTAAAGCGCGCAAGCGGGGCGAAAATTATCTGCTCGAGCGCGGCATGTTCCGCTCACTGCGCAGCGGCGAAGTCATCAACAAACGCTGGCTGCGCTTCTCGTTCCCGACATTCTGGCACTACGACGTCTTGCGTGGGCTCGATTATCTACGCAATGCAGGAATCAAACCCGACCGACGGGTCGATGACGCCATCGAAATCGTGATCAAGCGCCGCCACCAGAACGGGCGCTGGCCATTGAACCTGGTTCATCCCGAATTTATTCCCTTGAAGATGGAGACCGAGGTGGGCAGCGCAAGCCGCTGGAACACACTGCGCGCGCTGCGAGTGCTGCGTTGGTACAACAGCTAGAACCACGTCGGTCCGTCCCCGCACACTCCTACGGCGTGATCTCAAATATCAGGCCCTGGTTCTGAGTTCCGCCAACCGCAGTGGTGCCGAAGACGTCTCCCTTGCTGTCGACGGCCACGCTGCCGTATGGCAATGAGCCGTTGTTGCCTCCGGGGAAATCATAAAGATCGGTGAACGTCCAATTGCCATTAGCTTTGGTTAGCTTGAACACCGAGCCGAGGCCATTCGCGCCCTCGGCGTTGGTAAAGCCGTAGAGGCTTCCCTTGGCGAGCGTGAGCTTGTTATACGGTCCTCCGTAGCCGCCGGTGAAGCTGTAGAGTACGGTGAATGTCCAGCCTCCCGCGGAAGGCGACAATTCATAGACCGTGCCGCCGCCGTTGATCCCGCCATCGAAAGTCGTGCCGTAGAGATTGCCGGCCTGGTCGAGGATCACGCCGCCAACCGGATTTTGCCCGTCGTTCAGACCTTGAAAGTTGTAGATGACGGTCTCTTTCCATCCCGAACCTGAGGGCGAAAGTTCGTAGACCGCGCCGCCGCCGTTGGCGCCGCCCAGAGAAGCGGTACCGAAGATGTTGCCATGAGCGTCAAGGGTCACGCCGGCTGCTGGATTGATGGCATCGGTGCCAGTGGTGAAGTTGTAGAGCACGCTTTCGCTCCAGGTTTGTCCCGAACGCTTGACTTCAAAGACCGTGCCGTTGCCATTGGTCCCGCCCAGACTGGTGGTGCCGTAAACGTTTCCCGCTGCATCCAGCACGGCGCCGCCGATGGGCTGAGCTCCGTCGGTTCCGGTGCCAAAGCTGTGGATGACCGTTTCCCTTCCCGCAAGACAGGCGCAAACCTCGAACGCGGTGCCGAAGAATCCACCTCCCTCGGTGGTTCCAAACAGAGCTCCGTTCGGGGCCATCGCCAGAGAACCGAAAGCTGGGCCGGAGCCGTCTGGCTCGGCTTTGAAGCTGTACAACGAAGTGTAGGTCCAAGAGGAACCGTTGGGTGCGAGCCGGTAGACACTGCCGGCGCCGAAGCTGCCACCGAGATACGTGGTGCCGTAAAGATTTCCCAGGTGATCAAGGATGGGTCCTCCGTAAGGAGTCGCACCATCGCTGCCTTTGCCGGTGAAGTTGTATATGACGCTGTAGGTTTGCGACTGGGCCGGTTGAGATACGCTGGCAAGAAATAGGAAGATGACGATCAGAGCGAGAGGAACCACGGTCAGGTACGGTGACAAAACGGCTTCACGCTGGGACATTCAAGAATCTCCTTGATCGTCGCAAAGCCTTGCTGGTCGGGCAAAGCGACGCCGTACATTATGCACTAATTGGGGCGCGGGATGGCTGAAGCAAATTTGAACAGATACCTCGAGCTTGATCATTGCGGCTTGACGGTATTCCCGGTTTCCGGTCGTGTTTTCAAGCGGGAGAGGATGCGCGGAATGCGCAAGGGGGATCGCCTTCCTCCCGCTGATCGTGGGGAATGGTGAGCTTCGTCGCCTGAGATTCCGGTTCGAGCTTGGCGGTCACCTGAAGGGGCTTGCCCGAGTTGAAATCCTCTCGCTATGTTCTATGAATTCATTGCGAAATTGCGCCCTGATCCGAGCCAATGAGCGCACGCCGTGGCGTGTCACCAGTTACAAAGGGAGCATCAGGACTTCACCAGACGGCGTAGGTATGCGGCGTTCAAAACAGATCCCCACCTCGCCGCGTGCTTGTGCGACAGGGTAGGGATCATCGCTGAGCCTGTTCTTAAAAGAACACGCCGTTAAGTTCCGTGCCCAACACGGAGAGGTCACTCACGGAAGTGTCCGAGGAATCGGACACGAACGTGAAGCCTTGCTTGGTGGCGCTCCACTCGATCCTCGATGACGTGTTCACGTAAGTCAGATCGAAGAGGTTGGTTTCGTCGCGAACATGACCGCCATCGCCGGGGTCTTCCCAGTGCACCACGAGCGAAACACTGGCCTGATCCGCCGGCTGGCGGGTCAGGCCGCTGACCACATCGTGTGCGTCGATGACGAACGAGTCCGTGAGGCACAGGCGGGCCGTGCCTTGTCCCATGTTCACGGTGACCGCGTCCCCCGGAATGAAGGCTGTCCAAAACAATCCCGAGGCCGAGATCCCATACTGGAAGTCGTTGATTTGCGAGCCATCCAGGCTCGAGAAAAGGTCAAGTCAAACAAAGGCGAAGGTGCCCTTGCGTTGCTTGCCATCCTGTCCCACGTAGGTTCCGGCCATGAACCGGGTGTCGTTGGCAAAGGTCACGGGAGTGTCGCCGTTGATGGTGCCGGTACCATGTCCGGAGGCGAGCCCGACGCTTCCTTTGAAATTGCCGACGGTCGAAACTTCACTTCCGGGCGCGGGCAAAAAAATGTGAAACAGTTCTGTGCCCGGTCCCAGCAGTTCCATGCCGCCGACGATCGGCGAAGGCGAGGGACTGCAGAACAGGCCGGGGCCAGTTCCTTCAGCTTCGGCCGGAATGGGAAACGCGAGGTTCGGCGCGATCGCCAAACCAGCGGCTCCAACGGCGCCGGCGATGAAATTTCGCCGGGAGAAGGCGCGTGACCAGAAATGGGCGTGCGCGCCGGGATGAGGTGGAGACAACATCGCTTTTGCGGCAGAAAGCCCGGCCAGCGAAGTTCGCGATAACGGGTGGCTGAGCTGCATATGCATTCTCCTTTATGGGCGGCGTCCCTCAATTGAGAATGAGGGATTTCTTTTGCCCATCTTTCGTCGAAACGTTTCGGAGCTTGCGGTCGTACCCTTGGGAATTTGGGCCCGGTTGCCTTGAGGAAGTGGCCGCAGCAAGGAATTGGGCTGCGCCTCGCAGGCGAACGGAATTTTGCCCCGATTTTTATCGATTGTCAAGCGAGAGTGGGCATTTGATGGCCGTGCGAGCGTTTGTCGGGGCGCTGCACCGATCGACCTCGTGCCCGCCTCTATTTACGGAGTGACCTTGAAGATTACGCCCAGCCCGTTGCCGCCGAGTTGGGTCGCTCCGTACAGGTGGCCGGCGCCGTCGGAGGTCAAGCCTCCGGTGGGCAGCCATCCGTCGGACGCGCCGGTGAAGCGGTACACAACCGCATACTGGCCGCTGTCGGTGACTCGGTAGACCACTCCGCAACCGAAGGTGCAAGTCGAGTTCGTCGTTCCTCCGTAAAAGGTCGCGCCGTAGTAGCTGCCCGCCACATTGACGAGGCCGCCGGATGGCTCATCCCCGTCGGTCGCCTTCTTGCCGAAAGTGTGAAGGACCGTTTCTTTACCGGTCGCGTCCACTCGGAACACTACGCCGCAGCCGATGGTGCCAAGAGAACAGGTGGTAGTGTTGCCGCCGAACTGAGTCACTCCGTGGAAGACGCCATTGGCGGTACGACTCAAACGCCAGCGCGGAGAAATTCCGTTGGCGCCGCCGGGAAATGTGTAGAGCGTCGTCAGGTTTCCGGCCGTGTCAATCTTGAAGAGGGTTCCGGAGTTCCCCGCCATGTAGCTGCCACCCGTCGCGCCATAAAGGTTGCCGGCAGGATCGCGAATCAGGTCCTGGGGAAAGCCTCCGTCAGCTTGCGCGGTAAAGCGATAAAGCACCGACTCCGTGGCGGTGGGCGTGACTTTGAAGATCGCTCCGCAGCCCAGGCTGCCGTCACAACCGAGAACGCCGCCAAAGCTGGCCGCGCCATAAAAGTCGCCGTTGATCGAGACCAATCCCAGCTCCGGCTGTCCCTGGTTTTGCAAACCGTCCGTGCCTCCAGTGAAAGCGTGAAGCACGGTGAGTTTGCCGCTCGAGTCGAGTTTGTAGACGGTGCCGCAAGCGCAGGTGGCGTCTCCGCCCGAAGCGGTAATTCCGTAGAAACTGCCCCCGGAGGCGAGCACCCGGCCAATGGGTATGCCCCCGTCGGTTCCGCCGGTGAAGCTGTAAAGAATGGTCAGTTGGCCGCTGGAGTCCAGCTTAAAGACTTCGCCTTGATTCAATGCGCCGCCGAATTGCGTGGTCCCGTAGAAATTGCCCGCGGAGTCACGGATTAAATCTCCGTTGGGGAAGCTGCCATCGGATCCGCTAAAGGTATAAGCCACCTGGAAGGTCTGAGCAGCAGCAACTGCGGTAAACAGAAAAGTAATGGCAAGCAGGTTCGTCATAAACCTCATCGAATATTTCCTCCGGGCCGCCCGAGCGTGATCTCGCGAGAGCAGCGATCATTGCGCTGTCTAGAATGGTGCAAACAGCCGTTCGATGCAAGGTTCAGTTGAGGAAAAGTTGGCGAGAGGCGCAGCGATGTTGGCATGATTCGTGACTAACGGAACATGCTGTACGTGTAAGTGTTGAGACCGCTACGCCGGCATACGCACTCTGGCTGGAGAAAAGCCGTGCGGTGTGAATCCGATCGAGCCCGCGATCGGGAAGTCAGACGAGCGATTCTTCGATCCGGTGGCCTAAAAGGCGATGGGGTTATTTTCGGTTCTGGCAGCGTCCAGCAGTTCGCTCATGTCGCTCACGAATTGCTTAAGGCGCTACGCTTGAATCCGCCACGCCGCGATAGCCTTGCTATACTGGCGGTGCGCACGGAGGTTTTATGCGCCTTCCCTGTTTGTGTCTACTGGCGGTTCTGGCAATCGCGCTCTCCCTGGCAGCGCAAGATCTCCCTCCTCAACCGAAGACCGGCGCCAAGACTTGTGTTGCCATCGTAGGCAATGCCAGCACAACTTCGGCGTTCGTCGAGCGGATGACCGAGCGTCTCACCAAAAGCCTGAAGCAGAATAAAGTCGATGCGGTCGCCATGGACTCGCGGACGACGGACAAATATCCGCTGGAGCTAAGCACCGAAAATGGCGACGAGGCGAAACAGAAGGAATGCGACTACGTCGTGCTCTCGCAGATTTGCGATCCGCGGCAACATCCGTATGAACCGCAACCGCCGCAGATCTCGATTGGCGGCCGGGTTCCAAGCGTGGACGCCAGCGACTCGGGATCGCACGGCCCGGTGTACCGCGACAATCTGGAAGTCGCGATCGCGCTGTTTCGCATCGGACGATTCAAGCCGGTGTTGGATACCTACATCCTGGAAAGACCTTCCGCCAGCGTCTCAGACACGCTCTTTCTAGCGATGGACCACGAGGCCAACCGGGTACAGCGCGAGTTGAAGAAGCGTTAGGCGTGCGGAGTTCCGCCTTAGTCGCAGAAGGAAGCCCGAAGGCGGCGCGCCCCAGATCTCTTCTTTACGGCACTCTGCCGGCTGCTGGTTCTGAGCCTCCGTCGTCTGCCTTCGTCAACTGGCGCGACACTGACCCGTCTAAGCTGACCGCGAGGATTTGGTGTTTCCAACCGATAACCTTTTCCGAAGGTGGAATGTACGGATCGGTCGTCCAGAGAAGGAAGCCACCCTTTCCGCTTAATTCGAACAGCGCGGTTTTTCCGTCGGGCGACCAAGACGGAGAAAAGAAATTGAATTTGTCAGAGTAAGCGAAGCGGGTTGTCTTCAATGAAACTGCGTCCACAATGTCGATGGTCGCATCCCCTTCACTTCCGACCACGGTAAAGAGAATTTCATTCCCGGTGGGAGACCATGCCGGTTCCGAAGCGCCTGGCTTCACGTTGGTGAGTTGAATGAGGCTGCTCCCGTCTGGGTTGGAGGAGTAGAGTTGAATCGATCCGTTGCGAGCGGAAGCGAAGGCAAGTTTGGCTCCGTCGGGGGACCATGTGGGATAAATTCCGCCCCCGGATGATACCTGCTTAGGTTCGCCGCCATCGCTACTCACCACAAAAACCTCAGGTAGACGTCCGACGAAGGCGAAGAACGCTATCTGCCTGGCGTCAGGTGACCATACCGGTCTGCTGGCGCCCGTGCCGCCCTTCTTGTGAGTCAGCCGCTGCATGCGGGAACCATCGGCATCGCTGACGTAAAGTTCGGTATGGGTCTCGTCTCTGGTGGATGCAAAGACAATTTTTTTGCCGTCGGGCGACCATGAGGGGTTCGAACCTTCCAATTTGAGATCGCGGATATTCTTGCCTTCGGAATCCATGGTGAAAATCCAACTGCGAGTTTCCAGCGTGTAGGTGGCATGAGTTCGTATCCGAACAAATGCCAGGCGAAAAGGTTGCGCGGGAAGGACTTTGCGGGACGGCGTCGCTTGAGCAAATGTACGAGTTGGTATCTGGACGAAGAGTGCCAGCGAAGTCCATATCCAGAGGGCTCCAAATAGAACGCGCGAAGGCCGCATGGCGCGATTTTATACTACATACCAACAGTTACAACTTTGACGTGTTCTTAACCGGGCACGCGAAAGAAGTTGTGACATATTTCGACACCTTCGATGAAGGCCCCACTGGAATAGCTTTCGACTCGGCCGGGAATGTCTATATCGACTATTTCTATACGGGCACCGCGTTGAAATACAGTCCGGTCAACAACATTTTGCTGACGATAAAGTATGCCGACTACGGACAGGACGAAGGCATCGCGGTCGAGGCGCAGGGGAATATCTATATCGCGTTCGGGCTTAACACGATCAACGTCTACAACTCGGCGGGAACGTTGATCAACACGCTGCACTAGAGGCCGTTTTGGATCTCGCCTTGGTCCGACGGAAAGAAGGCTCCGCGCACGAGTCGCGGAGCCTTTTCTGTAAGAAGCGCTACTTCCCTACCGCCGGTCTAATTCCACGTACTTCTGCGGATACGCCGGTCCGATGTAATCGGCGCGTGGGCGGATGAGGCGGTTGTCATCGAGTTGCTCGATCACGTGGGCGGTCCATCCGCTGATGCGGGAGACGGCGAAGACCGGGGTGAACAGATCCACATCGATGCCCAGCGTGTGATACGTGGAAGCCGAGTAGAAGTCGACGTTGGCGTTGAGCTTCTTGTCGTTCTTCACGAATTCTTCGATTGCATGGGAGAACTGGAACCACTTGGGCTGTCCGCTGGACGTGCCCAGATCCCGAGACATGGTGCGCAGATGCGTAGCCCGCGGATCTTCGGTGTGGTAGACGCGATGGCCGAAGCCGGGCACTTTCTTCTTCTGCGCGAGCATGCCCTTGATGTATTCCACCGGGTCGGCGCCCGAGGCATCGATGGCTTCGAGAATGCGGAAGACAGCTTCGTTGGCTCCGCCGTGCAACGGGCCTTTTAAGGCCCCAATCGCCGAGGTTACCGCCGAATGCATATCCGAAAGAGTCGCAGCGGTTACGCGCGCAGCGAAGGTCGAGGCGTTCAGTTCGTGATCGGCGTGCAGGATCAGAGCGATGTCGAGCGCGCGCTCCGCCGTTTTGGAAGGATGTGTGCCATTCAACATCAGCAGGAAGTTTGCTGCGTGCGAGAGCGAGCGATCAGGCTCGACGACCGGTTTGCCTTTGCGAATGCGGTCATACGCGGCCACGACCATGGCGATCTGCGAGGTCAGCCGGATCGCTTTATGGAAGTTGGCATCGCGGTCATTGTTCTTCTCTTCGGGATCGTAAAACGACAGCGCGGATACGATGGTCCGCAGCACATCCATGGGGAGCGCGTGCTTCGGCGCCAGTTGCAGGCGATAGATGATCGACGCATCGAGCTTGCGCTCCTCTGCCAGCCGCTCGTGCAGATCGCGCAACTCTTCGCGGGTCGGCAGCTTGCCGTACCAGAGCAGGTAGCAGGTTTCTTCGAAGGTAGAATTGTCGGCTAGCTCATGAATATCAATGCCGCGGTAGGCTAAAACGCCATGATCTCCGTCGATATAGCAGATGCTGGAGGTGGTGGCAACCACTCCCTCGAGCCCTTTCGGAGCATTGGTGGTGAGGCTGGACATGGGACCTCGCTCGCGCTTCCTGGATGATTTGCGTTGTGGCTGCACGGAAGGAAAAGCGTCGTGCGGTCGCAACTCACTTTTATACGCCAAATTTACTGACTTTCCAACCCGCGCCCAGTGACCGCCGTCACACTAAGACGTTACTGAACAGAATGGACGCTCCCCCGTAGTTAGAGGCGGCGCCGTTCAGCAGGGTTGCGCCCGTCCACGGCGAGTTCAAGGGCAAGTTCTGCCTTGCGCCGCGTTCTTCCGTTGGTGAACCTAAAGGTACATGGCCGTGCGGAAAGCTCTCGGCGCGGGCGTAGTCCGCGGTTACAATCGTCGAGCATGCGCCACTTCGCTCTTATTCTGGCGGTTGTCCTGTTCGCCGTCTCCGGCTGGGCGGCCGACTCCCCGCCGGCGGGCGTTCCCATCTTGCCCTGTGGCCAAGGCGCCGCCAACGGTCCCAATTGTGTTCCTTCCAAACAGGATTTGAAGGACGCGAAGAGTGCCTACCGGCGAGGGCTCAAACTGGCGAAGGGGCATTATCTCGACGAGGCTGTCGCCCAGTTTGAAACCGCCTCAAAATTAGCTCCCAAAAACGTCGACTACGTGACCGCCCGGGAATTAGGGCGCCAGGACCTGGTTTCGCAGCATCTGCAAAAAGGCAACCAGGAGATGCTCCACGGGCGGCAGGTGGAAGCATTGGCCGAGTTCAGTTCCGCACTAAAAGTCGACCCACAAAATCAGTTTGCGCAGCAGCGCCTGCAAGAGGTCCTGGGCGAGTGGGCTCCGAAAGAGCCGCCACGGCCCGTGGTGGTTGAGTCTGCTGCCGAACTTGATGCTATTCCCGATGCGGTGCGCGCGGACTTTCATTACCAAGGCGATGCCAAGACGTTGCTGACCCAAATCGCCACTGCTTTCGGACTGACCCCCACCATCGATGAATCAGTAGCCTCTCACTCCGTGCGCTTCGACGTCACCAATGTTGACTTCTACGCAGCCATGCGCGCCGCGGGCGTAGTGACGAAAACGTTCTGGGCTCCGCTCGGAGAGAAGCAGATCATCATTGCGCCTGACACGATCGAAGGGCACCGCCAATTCGACCGCATGGGCTTACGCACATTCTGGATTTCCAGCGCCACTACGCCCACCGACCTCACCGATGTGGTCAACGCCCTGCGCTCGGTGTTCGATATCAAATTCATTAACCAGCATCCGCAGTCGAATACCATCACGGTGCGCGCTCCGCAGCAGACCATCGAAGCGGCGACGCGTTTTGTGGAGAGCCTGGCCGACTCGCGGCCGCAGGTTCTATTGGATGTGAATATCTTTGAAGTAAGTCACACCGTGATGCGGAATTTCGGCATCCACATCCCCAACCAGTTTAATCTGATCAACATTCCCGCCGCGGCGCTGGGAGCGCTGGGCGGACAGAATATTCAGCAGTTAATCAACCAGTTGATCGCCGGCGGCGGCATCAATCAGGCAGGATCCAGTTCCCTGTCGGCGCTTTTAGCGATGCTGATGGGCGGGCAGAACTCGCTGTTCGCGAATCCGCTGGCGACCTTCGGCGGCGGCCTGACGCTGTTCGGTTTGAGCCTCGATACCGCCATGGCGCAGCTTGGGATTAACGAGAGTTCGGTGCGGCATCTGGAGCATGCGACTCTGCGCGCCGCACAGGGAAATGAGGCTTCCTACAAGCTCGGTTCCCGTTATCCGATTCTGAACGCCAGTTTCGCCCCCATTTTCAACACGCCCGCGATCGCCCAGACCATTCAGAACAATACTTTCCAGACCCCCTTTCCGTCGTTCAATTATGAGGACATCGGGCTGACCATCAAAGCCAAGCCGGCGATCAGCGCCAACGACGACGTGAGCTTGCAACTTGAAATGCAGATACGCTCTCTCGGCACGCAGAGCATGAACGGTGTTCCCGTCATTTCCAACCGCGAGTACAAGGGCGGAATTATCCTGCTGAACGGAGAACCCGCCGTCATTGCAGGCACGGTTAGCAGCACGGAGATGCGGAGCTTGTCAGGAATTCCGGGCCTGGGACAGGTTCCGGGACTCAACCAGGTGATGTCAACCAATACCACGGAAGATGACGAAGACGAACTGCTGGTGGTGATCACGCCCCATGTGATCGCCAACCCCGAGCACCCCCAGGATGCTCGCATTTGGATTGGAAAGTAGTTCTCAGTTCTCAGTTAACCAGACTCTGAAATACGCGGAAGTTTCAAGCATGTGCCTTTCTGGGAACCGAGAACTGAGACTTTTCACTTCTCCTTCGCCGCAAAATCCACGATCTTCTTCAACGTGTCGTAGTCGAGGCCGCCGCCGACTTTGCGTCCGTTAATGAACATGGTAGGGGTTGCGTTCACGTCCAATGATTTGCCGAGCGCTTCCGATTTTTCCACCCGAGTCATCGTCTCCGGCTTGGCGGCGCAGGCGGCGATATCCGATCCTTTGACTCCCACTTTGTCAGCCAGGGCGGTCAGTTTCTCATCTGCGTTTCCGGCGTTGATATCGGCTTGAGTCTCGAAGACGCTGTCGACAAATTTGAAGAAGGTATCGCTTGAACTCCGGCCGATGCAATCCGCATAGGCTGCGGCCTTCGACGACCAATCATGATTGGGCAGCGGGAAGTTCTGAAAAATCACGCGCACGTTCTTGTTCTCAGTGACCAGTTTGTCGAGGACAGGCTGCGTATCTTTGCAGTGCGGGCACTGCAGGTCGCTGAATTCAACCAAAGTCACGGGAGCGTCGGTCGGTCCGCGCGATGGTCCGTTCACGGTCTTTTCCAATTCGCGCTCTGTAGACACGAACGGTTTCACGCCGAAGGGCATTAACTCGCCGGCCACGGCGTGCTTGCCGTCGGCGGTCACGTAGAACCGGGCGCTCTGCGTGCCTTGCGGTCCGGTGAGAATCAACTGTACCTCCGACAATCCTAGGGCCGGCGTGGGCTTGATGCTGATGATCTTCCAGGTGACTTGAGGCTCGTAGCCGAACGTTTGATGCATGAAGCCATTCACGGCTTCCTCAGAAGGCAGCCCGGAGGTTGACGCGGGCTTTGCGGCCGCTGCAGGCTTGGCTGCGGCGGCGGGCCTCTGTTGCGTCATGGCGAACGTAGTTAAGAGAAGAACAATCGGAACGAGTTGACGTTGCATGCGGTCCTTTCAAGTAATGCTGTATGATTTTTAGATATCGGCCTTGGCGATCGGAAAACGGCGCCCGTATCCAAACGCCTTGGCGGTAATCTTCAGTCCTGGGGCGGCTTGCTGGCGCTTGTATTCGGCCCGTTCCACCATGCGAATCACCCGGCGCACCAGTTCGAGATCGAAGCCGCGCTCCTCGGCGATTTGCTCCGCTGGATGGGAATCTTCCACGTAGTCTTCGAGAATGGCATCGAGCACGGCATAAGGCGGCAAGCTGTCGCTATCCTTCTGGCCAGGACGCAGTTCCGCCGACGGAGGCTTCTCAATAGTCGCCTTAGGAATTACCGGACGCCGTGAATTCACGTAATGGCTCAAACGGTAAACCAGCGTTTTGGGGACATCAGAGATGACTGCCAGTCCACCCGCCATGTCGCCGTAGAGAGTGCAGTATCCCACGCCGAGCTCGCTCTTGTTGCCGGTACTGAGCACGATGGCGCCGAACTTATTGGACATCGCCATCAGCAGGCCGCCGCGAATGCGCGATTGGATATTTTCTTCGGTGGTGTCTTCTTTGTATCCCGCGAAGACGTTTTTCAAGGTCTTGCGGTAGCTTTCGAAGGGCTCAGTGATGCAGAGCAGTTCGAAACGAATGCCCAGGTTTTTCGCCAGTGTGCGGGCGTCGTCGATGGAGCCTTGCGAGGAATAAGGCCCAGGCATCCCTACGCCGATAACATTTTCAGCACCAAGTGCGTCGACGGCAATCGCGGCCGTCAGCGCAGAATCAATGCCGCCGCTGAGACCGATAATGACCTGCTTGAATCCACATTTGCGCACATAGTCGCGCGTTCCCAGCACCAGAGCGGCGTACACCGTGGCCTCTTCGCCTTCGACTTGCTCGTGAACCTCTCCCGTCAATTTGTCGGAATCGAAGTAGGTAAGATCTTCTTCAAACGACTTCCCTCTCGCGATGACTTCCCCGGCAGGATTCAGCACCAGGCTGGAGCCATCGAAGATCAGGCTGTCATTTCCTCCGACCTGGTTCACCATGGCTACGGGCACTCCGTAGTTGCGCGCGATGCTGGCCAGCATGTTGCGGCGCACATCGCGCTTTCCCAGCCAGAACGGAGACGCCGAAATATTCAGCAGGAAGTTGCCACCGGCGTGAACCAGAGATTCCACGGGATCGAAGGTGTAGAGCCGCTTGTTCCAGTAATGCTTGTCGTTCCAGGCGTCTTCACAAATGGTGAGGGCCATCTGCTTGCCGCAGAACGGAAACAAAACCTGGCTGCGGGCGGGAGCGAAATTGCGCATTTCGTCGAAGACATCGTAGGTGGGCAGCAACATTTTCGACTGCAAGAACGCGACGCGGCCATCTTTCAGCAGGGCGGCTGAGTTCATCACCGACTTGCCGGTTTCCGCCTGCGCGGGGGTTACGAGGCCGCAGATGACGGCGATGCCCTGGGTTTCGCCAGCGATGCGTTCCACCGACTCGCGATTACGAGAGACGAACGACGGGCGTTCCACCAGGTCGCGAGGCGGATAACCGCAGACGGAAAGTTCAGGAAACAAAATGAGCCCTGCGCCCGCGGCTTGCGCGCGGTGCGCGAAGTCGATCATTTTGTCAGCGTTGCCTTGAAAATCCCCCACGGTGGGATTGATCTGTCCCAGCGCAATCTTCACCTGTTCAGTGTAAAGGCTGGCGCAGGGGCGCGCCAAGTCTGCACGGGTAGCCTCCAGTCACCGGACGGATTGAATCGTAGCCCCGTCACACGCGCCGTCACCCAGATGTCACATTCTGATCGCCAGCGCTTGGGCGACACTTAACTCATGAAGCGGGCGGCGATCGTGGTTTCACTTTTATGGGTTCTGTCGGGCCGCCTCCCTGGCTTCGCCCAGTGCATTCCTTTTGCGGAAGCTTTGCAGCATGTGGGCGAGAATCGCTGCGTGAAAGGGAAGGTTCTCCACGTGGAGCAGGGGAACGGCGGAACGACCTATCTGGATTTCTGTCTCGACTACAAACAGTGCACTTTCACCGTGGTGATTTTCGCGAGCAATCTGCGGGATATCGGCGATGTGCGCCAGCTTGAGGGCAAAGATATCGAGATTCACGGTCCGATCAAAATCTATGACGGCCGCGCGGAGATCATTCTGCAGCGATACAAACAACTAAGCGGAGAGGCGGCGCGTATTCCTCCCTTACCTAAAGACTACGATGTGGAGAAGAAGGGCCACTTCAGCGCCGGAAGCGTCCACGCCAGCACCGCGCGCAAACCTGCCAAGAAGCGCCAGACTGCCCCGATTCCGACGGAGCAACCAGTGGATCCCATGGCTGTCGAGGATTGAAAGCCGCTACGCGATTACACCAATCCCCGTTTCAACTCTTCCAGCGGATACTTCGTGCCCCGCCAGGTGACGCCCCCATGCCACAGCGTGACCATCATCGAGCGCAGCATGGTGTAGACGAACAGCAGCGTGCTCAGCGGATGCAGAAAGAAATAGTAAGAAGGCACCGACGACATGCTCGACATGCCGAAGTAGATGAGATACATCGACAGTAGAGCGATCGCATAAGGCGCCTTCGCCCATCCGTGCGCCAGCCAGACTCCCAGGAACGGCATCAGGTTCAGAAAAGCGAGTGCAAAGCAGGAAACCAGCGCTCGCAACCATTGGAATGACATCACAGCGAAGAAATTCTTGGTCAGGTTGCGTACCACGCCGAGCGCGCCTTTCGCCCAGCGGATGGAGATCAGGTCCTCGCCGAACACGTTGCGTTGCGCGTATCCCGCGGTCTTGACGACTTTCCCCAGTTTCATGTCGTCGAGCACTTCGAAGCGAAGCGCCTGGTAGGTACCGATGGCTTCATACACGCTGCGCCGGATCATGTTGAAGGCGCCCACCCCCATGTGATCCTTGGTGTCGGGTTCAGCCACTTTCCAGGGGCGATGTCCGAACACAAACAGCGTCTGGAAAAACGCGATCATCATCTTCTCGCCCGGGCGTTTCATGATCATGCGAGGAAACAGCACCACGTGATCGGCTTGCTCCGACTCGGCGTAGGTCAATGCCCTGCGCAACGCATCGGGCTTAAACAAAACGTCGGCGTCGGTAAAGAGCAGCCAATCGCTGGAGGCTTGCTTCGCCGCCGTCCACATGGCGTGAGTCTTTCCCAGCCATCCCGTGGGCAGAGTATCGATATGAATCACCCGCAGGCGGCCATGGGCGACAGAGCCTGCGGCGACGCGATCCATAATCTCGCCAGTGCGATCGGTGGAGCGGTCGTCGACCGCGATGATTTCGTAGTTGTCGTAATCAAGCGCGAGCAGTTGGGTCAGTCCCTGCTCAATGGTCTCTTCTTCGTTGCAAGCAGGGACAACAATGCTGACGCTGGGATTTCCTTGTGATGTCACGGGATTCCGGTCCCACTCCGGAAGAGCGATGTCGGTTACTTTAGGCATGCCAATCGCCGCGCCGACAACCCGCGAGAACCAGGCCAGCGCCAGAAGGCTGCCGGCGATCCAGTGGAAATAGGTCATCCTTGGTGCGCTCCTGTAGCGCCGCCGGAATTCAAGTGATGCAGAGGTGGGGCAAATCTCATTCCGTAGAACAGTATCGCAGAAGAGAGGGCAATCGCGATGACAGGAGCTATGACAGCCGCCTGCAACGAGTATTTGTCCGATACATATCCGATCAGCCATGCTGACGGAACATCCCCCAACAAGTGGAAGATGAAAATATTGACGGCCAGCGCCATGGCCCGAATCTGTGGTCCTACTGAGTTGATTACCGCTGCGTTGAGAGGCCCGGTATTGAGAAGCAGGAAGAACTCCGCGATAAAAATGCTGGCGATCATGACCTTGCCGCTTGCAAATAACGCAAGATACATGGCCGGGATGCCCAGCCCCAGGCTCACGGCAGACACCAGGTAATGCGCCGCCGCTGTTCTTCGCAACAGGCGATCGGACAACCAGCCTCCGAGAAGGGATGCCACAATCCCATTCAATACCGTGCTTACCGCGAAGATTACGTTCGACTCGAGGACACTGTAGTTGTGCACACGCTGCAGGAAGGTCGGCATCCACACCTGCAGTCCGCCCAGCGCGAAGGTCATCATCGCCATACCCAAAGTCGCGGTGAGGAACGCGCGATTGTGCAGCAGCCCTTTCACGGTAGTGCGCTCTGGTTTGTCTTCCTTTCCGTCGAATTGACCCAGGGGCGGCTCGGGGACGAAGAACAACAGGAAGGCAAGAAGAACTCCTGGAGCAGCGCCCACGTAGAAAGGTGTCCGCCAACCGTACTTCGGCCCCATGTAGCCGCCGAGGAAATAGCCGAGCGCGGTGCCGACGGGAATCGCCAGGTAGAAGACACCCATCACCCGGCCCCGCTTCTCCTCAGGGAACATGTCAGCCACAAAGGTCGGAGAGAGAATGACGAAACTGGCCTCTCCAATACCGACCAGCGTGTGACGAATCAGCAACTCATCGAAGTTTTTTGTGATTGCCGTCATCAGCGTGGCCGCGCTCCAGATCAACGCTCCCGCGATAATGACCGACTTGCGCGAGAACCGTACCGACAAGGGCCCCATGAAGGGAGCGGCGCACATGTAAAAAATGAAGAAGACGCTGGTGAGAAAGCCGAAGGCCGCATCACTGCGGTGAAATTCCTGCTTGACCATCTCCTGCACGGCATACAAGACCGAGCGATCGATGTAGTTGAGCAGGTTTAGTGCGGTGAGCAGAAAGAGTGCGGTCCGGGGATAGAGTTTGGTCGGGGCCACTCAGGCTGGGAATATAGCAGGAGGACCAATCACGGCAAAGTACGCCGGAGGTACGCTACTTCCCTTTCTTCGGTCGTGGCCAGCGCGCCAACACAACGGTCGAAATGCCGCCTCGCGGCCGGAAATCCCCCTTGACTTCCGCCCAAACGGGTTTTGCCCAGCGCACTACATCCTCAAGCACCTGATTCACAATGTTTTCCTGAAAGATCCCCAGGTTTCGGTACGACTGCAGGTATTCCTTCAACGATTTCAGTTCCAGGCAGTGTTTGTGGGGCGTGTAGCGGATGGTGATGGTCCCGAAGTCTGGCAAGCCCGTCTTGGGACAAACCGAAGTGAACTCGGGATCATCCACGACAATTTCGTATCCCGGAAACTGATTAGGCCAGGTTTCAATCTCGGGAAATTTGTGGTCGAGGCCCGCTTCCGCATGGGCCGAGGTGTAACGCGGCGACTTTGACATTCCCATATTGTAACGACGGCGTGCTGCGAAAGCGTTCCGGGGACGGAATTTTCTGGCATTTTTCCCGACGCGGCGCATCTAAGAGGTTAAGCGTTCTCGGGCTTCGGTCATCGCTCTAAGTGATACATTAAGCTGTTCAAACATTGCTCATGGCACCAGGAAACAACCAGGAAGGCTTGTTTGCGCGCCGCCGCTGGCTTTTGTGGACGGCGGCTCTCGCGGTGGGCGTCGTGGTGCTCGCGTCGTTCATGTCGCGAGACGATGCCCTGCCCGTGCGCGCCGCCAAAGTGCAGCGCGGCAGCATCCGTAGTGTGATTTCTACCAACGGAAAAATCGAGCCCGTGCAGAATTTCGAGGCGCATGCACCGATCGGAACAACCGTTAAGAAAGTTCTGGTCAAAGAGGGCGACCACGTTAGAAAAGGCCAACTGTTGGTGCAGTTGAACGACGCCGAAGCGCGTGAACAAGCGGCGCGGGCAGTTTCGCAAATCAGCGCCGCGGACGCTGACTTCAACGCAGTGAAAAACGGTGGGACCCAGGAAGAGGTTCTCACCGTTGATGCGGATCTGGCGAAAGCCAGAACCGAACGCGAGGCCGCACAACATACCCTCGATGCCCTGCAGCGGCTGCTGCAGCAAGGAGCAGCTTCTCCGGGAGAAGTCCGCAACGCGCAAGATCAACTGGCCCGAGCCGAAGCTGATGTAAAACTGCTGGAGCAGAAACAGCACGACCGTTATTCCAAGCCCGAAGTAGCCCGCGTCGGTTCGCAGAAGGAAGCTGCGCAGGCAAGCTACCGCGCCGCACAAGACGTTCTTTCCCAGCTCGATATTCGCGCTCCTTTCGACGGAGTCGTCTATCACCTCCCCGCAAAGCGAGGGGCGTACGTGAATCCTGGAGACCTGATTTTGCAGGAAGCCGATCTCTCGAAAGTCTTAGTCCGCGCCTTTGTCGATGAGCCCGACGTAGGGCGGCTGGCGATTGGAGACAAGGTCGAGGTTACCTGGGACGGCCTTCCGGGCCGAATCTGGAACGCCGCGATCAACTCGCTTCCGGCCACCATGAAGCTGCGCAATACGCGCACCGTGGGAGAGACTACGTGTGTCGTCGATAACTCCGACTTCCGCTTGTTGCCCAACGTCAATGTTGGCGTGACCATCGTCTCAGCCGAGCACCATGACGTACTCACCGTGCCCCGCGAAGCTCTGCGGCTCAGTAACGATCAACCTTATGTATACGAGGTCAGCAACGACGAACTGGTGAAGCGCGAGATTAAGACCTCGATTTCCGATCTTACGAGTGTCGAGGTGACAGGCGGCATCTCTGAAAATGTGCTGGTAGCCCTGAGTTCGACCAATTCCAAGCCGCTCAAAAATGGCATTGCTGTAAAGGTGGTTCCGCAATAATGATGTCTCTGAGAAAATTCCTTGCTGCCGGCCTGTTATTTCTCGCAGCCACGGCCGTGGCCGCTGATGTTCCGACTTTGCTTGCCGAAGGACGCATCGATGACGCCATCCATTCGCTGCAAACCAAGTTGACCGCTGCACCCGACGACGCCGAGTCTTACAACTTGATGTGCCGGGCTTACTTTGCCCTGGGAAACTGGGATCGCGGCATTCCCTACTGCGAGAAATCGGTGAAGCTCGCGCCCGACAACAGCCGCTATCACCTGTGGCTGGGCCGTATCTACGGAGAAAAGGCCGACCGCGCCACTTGGTTTACCGCCGCCAGCCTGGCGGGAAAAGTGCGTGACCAATTTGAGGCGGCCGTGAGGTTGAATGCGGATAACGTCGATGCGCGCACTGACCTTGCGGAGTTCTATCTTGAAGCTCCGGGAATCGTCGGAGGCGGTCGCGACAAGGCGGAGGCGCAGGCCAACGCTCTCGAGAAACTTGATCCCGCCAAGGCCCACTGGGTTCGCGGGCGCATTGCAGAAAAGAACAAGGAACTCGCAACCGCCGAGAAGGAATATCGCGCCGCAATTGAGGTCAGCCACGGTAGCGCGCTTTCCTGGCTCAACCTGGCGTTGTTTTTCCGCAGTCACAATCGCCTGGACGAGATGGAGGACGCCATCCGCCATGCCAGCGCCACGCAGACCGGACACAGCGAAGTTCTTGTCGATGCCGCTGAAACGCTCAACCGCACGGGACGTAACTTTCCATCGGCTATCGACTTGCTGCGCCGCTATCTTTCCTCCAGTTCCACCGTGGAGGCTGCGCCCGCCTTCAAAGCGCACTACCTGCTGGGCACGCTTCTGGAAAGACAGGGAGACACGCAGGCAGCCGCGCAGGAATATCGCGAGGCGCTTGCCCTGGCCAAGAGCTTCTCCGCTGCCCAGGACGCTTTGAACCGGCTGAATCGGTAATTAGTAGCGAGTACCCAGTACCGAGGGGAACCCCAGAGGCTTCATCAAATCAGGCGCGCCGGTCTTCCTAGAGTTTCCGCAGGCACGGGGTTACTTCTCGGTACCCGGTACTCGTCACTCCGACAATATGGTGAAGAAATGAAACCCTCTTCGCAAATTCTGGGATGCTCTCGTCTTTTACTGATTCCCGCGATTATCTTCGCTTCCCTTTGTGCTCACGGCTCGGAACCGCTGCCGCTCAAGCGGGCCGTCGAATTAGCGCTGAAACACAGCACGGTGGCCGTCGCCGCCGACGCTGATGTACAGCGCGCGCTGGCGGCGTATCACGAGGTTCGCAACCAGTACATCCCGCAAGTCGTCGTGGGATCAGGGCTGGGACAAGCCTGGGGCTATCCGCTTAGCCTCGAGGGCTCGGCGCCGTCTATCTTCAACTTGACTACGCAGTCGGCGCTTATCAATCCCGCGCTGCGCGAGTTCATTCGCGCCGCCAAGATCGATATGCAGGCCACGGGTTTTCAGAGCAAGGATCAACGCGAGCAGGTCATTCAAGACACCGTGGTGACCTATGCCGAACTTGGCAAGTGGCAATCGTCCATCGATCATTTGCAGCAGGAGAAAGAAGATGCGTTAAAGTCGGAACAAGTTGTCGAACAGCGTATCCAGGCTGGCGTTGACAGCGAACTCACGCGCAACAAGGCGCGCCTCACTTCCGCGCGCATCCGTCTGCGGTTGGCTCAGGCTCTGGGAGCTATCGATGTGCTAAAGGAGAAACTGGCGCACCTCACCGGACTGCCTGCGGCGTCCATCGAAGCCGACCCTGATTCGTTGCCCGCTCTGCCGGAGATCAAGCAGGAAGACGACCTTCCCTCGCGAGCCGTACAGAACAATCCCGCGGTGCAGGCTGCTGATATTCACGCGAATGCGCAATCCTTCCGCGCCCGAGGGGAACATCGCTCGCTGTGGCCTACTGCCGACTTCGCTGCTCAGTACGCGCTGCTATCAACCTCCCTCGCCAATTACCAGCAATTCTTCGTGCCCGGCAGCTTCCAGCACAACAATGCCACCGTAGGGGTGGTGCTGCGTTTCCCGTTCCTTAACGAAGCGCAGCGCGCCAAAGCGCAAGGAGCAAAGGCCGATGCCGTTCACGCCAAGCAAGACGCCCAAGCCACCAGGAATCAGGTTTCCGAACAAACCCTGAAATTACAGCGCACGGTCGAGCAACTTGCGGCAGCACAGGAGGTCGCCGATCTGGGCTACCAAATCGCGCAAGCCAATCTCTCGGCTCTTAAAATTCGGGTTGACGCCGGCAGCGCCACCTTGCAGGACATGCAGGACGCCAACGACCAGGTCAACGAGCGATTCAACGGCCTTCAGGATACAAGTTTCGAACTGGAGAAAGCCCGTATCGCACTGCTTCGCGCCACCGGGGACCTGGAGAATTGGGTTGGGCGTTGGAAAGTAAGGGAGCTTCGCCTGTTTTTCGCCTTGCTCCTCAGGGGTCATTTTCGCCCTTCGGTGCATCCAACTACCATTCGCCGCAATTCGTTTGGGCAGGGGTCCGGATGGGTTAGACTGAAGTCACATACTTGGGGAATATTCTGCTCGCTAGGGTTTGGGGGAATGGCCTGTAACCTCGCTGGATACGGGGCCAGAAACCGAAAATCTGCGGAAAAATGTTAGGATAAGTAATTGACACATATGCCTTTAAAAACACTGTTTCTGAATCCGCCATCTTTTGAGAACTTTGACGGCGGGGCTGGTTCCCGCTGGCCCGCTACCCGCGAAATCGAGTCGTACTGGTACCCGGTTTGGCTGGCGTACCCCACGGGCATGCTTGAGGGGGCTCGACTGCTCGACGCGCCTCCCCACAAAGTCTCGGCGGAAGAGACCATCAATATCGCCCGCGACTACGAGTTCATGGTGCTGTTTACCAGTACCCCCGGCTTCCCCGGCGATATCCGGCTCTCCCAGAAGATCAAGGAAGCCAACCCCAACATTAAAATTGCGTTTGTGGGACCGCACGTCAGCGTGCTCCCTGAGAAGTCGCTGCGCGACTGTCCGGCTATTGATTTCATCTGCCGCAAGGAATTCGACTATGCGGTCGTGGATTACGCCAAGGGCAAGCCGCTCGAGGAGATTCCCGGCGTTTCGTTTCTGAAGGACGGAAAGATCGTCCACAATCCCGATGCGCCGCAGATCAGCGAACTGGATGCTCTGCCGCACGTCACCGATGTCTACAAACGCGATCTCGATGTGACGCGCTACAATGTGCCGTTCCTGCTGTACCCTTACGTTTCGCTGTACACCACGCGCGGCTGCCCGGCACAGTGCACCTTCTGCCTGTGGCCGCAGACTCTGAGCGGACACCCGTGGCGCAAGCGCTCCACCGACGACGTCGCCGCGGAAATGTCAAAGGTGAAAGCGTACTGGCCTGCGGTGAGAGAATTTTTCTTTGACGACGATACCTTCAACATTCAGAAAGCGCGCACCATCGAACTCTGCGAGAAACTGAAGCCTCTCGGCCTCACTTGGTCTTGCACGTCGCGCGTCACCACTGACTACGAAACCCTGAAAGCGATGAAGGAAGCGGGATGTCGCCTGCTGATCGTGGGCTACGAATCAGGCGATCCCCAGATCCTTAAGAACATCAAGAAAGGCGCGACGGTAGAACGCGCGCGCCAGTTCACCAAGGATTGCCACAAGCTCGGGCTGGTCATCCACGGCGACTTTATTCTTGGCCTGCCCGGCGAGACTCACGAAACCATCAACACCACCATCGCTTTCGCCAAGGAGCTCGACGTCGAGACTATTCAGGTCTCGGTGGCTCACGCCTATCCCGGCACCGAACTCTACGACTACGCGGTGAAGAACGGGTTCATGGTGGGCGACAACAAGATGGTCGACGAAGGCGGACATCAGCTCGCGCACATCCAATATCCCGGATTGCCGGCCGACGACATTCTCGACGCCGTGCATCGTTTCTACGATGAGTATTACTTCCGCCCGAAAGCCGTCTATCGCATCTTGCGGAAAGCCGCCTTCAATAGCAGCGACCGCAAGCGCCTCTACAAAGAAGCCAGGGGCTTCCTGAAAACTCGCGCCATGCGCCACAAGTGGGTGCAGGACAAGCGCGCAAAGGACGAGTCGAACGCGGCCGTCGAACCCGTAAAGGCTTAGGTTTGACCTTTCGCAAATATCTGGTGCTGGCCGGTGTGACGCTATGTGCGGCTACCGGCGACTCATTCCTGTCCCGCGGCATGAAGGACGTGGGCAGTATTTCTCTACGGCACCCCTCCGACCTTATCCTTGCCATCACCAACCCCTGGGTGGCTGTGGGAATTCTTTTCCTGCTGGGCTTTTTTGCGTCTTACATGACCGCTCTCTCCTGGGCGGATCTGACTTACGTCCTGCCGGCAACGTCGCTGGGATACGTATTGCTCGCGATCATCGCCAAGTACGCGCTACACGAAGACGTTACCCCCATGCGCTGGCTGGGTATCCTGCTGATTTCGGGCGGGGTGGGCTTTGTCACTCAAGGACCCGAGTTGACCCATCATCCACCCAAGAAAGAATCGGTCTCAACCAGGGTGACGTCATGAAGTTTGTCTACGAATGGGGCGCAATCCTGGCCATCGTTCTGGCTTCGACCACAGGCGATGTACTGCTGTCGCGCGCGATGAAGCACGTGGGCGATGTTGGCGCGCTGTACCATGCGGCTGGATTATTTAAGGTCATCTCGCGCATCGCAAGCACTCCGAGCTTTTTGCTGGGCGTTCTGGCCATGACCGTGGCGTTCTATTCCCTGCTCTTCGGACTTTCCTGGGGAGACGTGAGTCTAATCGCGCCCGCATCTGCATCGCTCACTTTTGTCGCGAACGCGATCGCAGCAAAGTTTTTCCTGCACGAACGCGTCGACCATCGCCGTTGGATGGCGGCCCTCATGGTTGCTGGCGGAGTGTTCTTGCTCGCGGGATGACGTTGCCGGTTGGCAGCCTTTTCGCTATTCTTTTGTCCTCGAAAAAGGGCCCCTCAACTAAATCCACTTCTTGAGGAGTAAGTTCATGCCATCGTTGCACCGAGTCTGCTTGCCCTGGACCGTTGCGTTCTTGTTGACCGCCTTCGTTTTCGCGCAGAGTCCGGCGTCGGGATCGCGTTTTGACGCCCAGATTCAGCAGGATGTGGAAAAACTCCTTCGCAGCAAGCCGCAGTACCAAGGCGTCACCGCAACGACGGAAGACCAGATCGTGACCATCACGGGCAACATGAATCTCTACATCGACAAGGTGAATCTCGAGCGGAAAATCGAGAAGATGAAGAACGTGGAGGCCGTTCGGAATCATCTCCAGGTGCAGAGCAACGTACCCGACGATCAACTGCGGCACACCCTGGCCGACAAACTTCGATACGATCGTGTCGGTTTTGGCATCGCCTTCAACGCCATTACCATGTCAGTGGAAAATGGCGTAGCAACGCTGGGCGGAAATGTGCACGACTATCCCAGTCGCGACTCCGCCATCGCCATTGCGGAGACGACGCCCGGCGTTAAAGACGTGATCAACAACATTGAAGTCGCCCCCACGTCCGGCTTCGATGACGACCTGCGCCTGCGACTTTACCGCGCCATCTATGGCGATCCGATCCTGCAGAAATACACGATCGATCCGCAAAAACCCATTCGCATCGTGGTTGAGAACGGACACGTCACGCTCTACGGTGTTGTGAATAATCAAGGCGATAAGAACCTCGCCGGACTGCGTGCGAACCAGGTCTCGGGTGTGTTCAGTGTTGATAACCAATTGCTCGCGCTTGACCAGGTCAAGAAATAAACTTTACCAATTGCTTAGAATCGAAAGGGGATTTCATGCATTTACGCTCTGTTGCCAAACTTTTCCTCGCGGCTTTGATGGTCGCGGCGGTCGCCCAACTTGCTGTCGCCGATGATGTGGTCCATGCGGTGGAGGGAGTCGTCACCAAGGTTGATCTCACCGGCAAAACCGTCTTTGTTAAGACAGCTGACGGGACCGAGCACGCTTTCAAATATACCGAAAAGACAACCATGCGCGGCGTCAAAGACACCGGCCACGTGGCCAAAGCCGGCGCCGTAGACGCGTACATGAAAGGCAAGGAAGGCACCATGGTCCTCGTCCACTACACCGGAGAGGGCGCCGATAAATCAGCAGTCGCTTTCCGCGACATGGGCAAGGATACCGTGAAGGTCAGTGACGGGACCGTCACCAAAGTCGATAAAGCTGCCCGCACCGTCACCGTGAAGACCGAGGACGGCTCAGAAGCGACCTATCACGTCGCCAAGGATGCAACCGTCGACAGCGGACACGGCCTGATGAAGGGCGCCGACTACGCCAAGGAAGGCGAAAAAGTTACGGTCCACTACACCGAAGATGCGGGCAAGAAAGTTGCTCACTTCATCCGCGGGTTGTAGTTCTAACAAAAAAGCCCCACTCCTCGCGTCTTGCGCGGGAAGTGGGGCTTTCTGCTTCGTATCGTCGAGGGCGGAGACGCAAACCGCGTCTCTGTGGCTCAACTGAACAGCCGCATGAATCCCGCAGCCGGGAGATCGGGCACCAGGAACGCCGCATTCCTCGTACCCGCGGCTCTGGCCACGCATTGCGCCGCAATGTAGCCGCTGCGTACGGCTCCTTCCATGGTCGCGGGCCAGCCGGTAGCGGTCCAATCGCCCGCCAGAAATACCCTCGGCCAAACGGTTTCCGGTTGCGGACGGTGTTGATCCACGCCCGGCCGCGGTGAATACGTCGCATGCACTTCCTTGATCACGGTTGACTTCAGAAGCTCCGCATTTCGCGCTTCCGGAAAGAATTCCTGCAACTCCTGCAGCGCCAGGTCAATGATCTCCTGTTTCGATTTTTCCACCAGGCTCTTCGACGAACTGACCACCAATTCGAGATAACTGCCGTCCTGGTCCAGGCCGTCTTCTTCCATGGTTGCGGTGCCGCCCGCACCCGTGTCTTCGCTGCTGTAGGATATCCGCCGCGCCGCCACCCGGTCTGGCGAATTCGCTTGCCGCCCCAGCAGCTTCGACTTGTGGAACATCCACTGAATGGTGCGATCGAGCAACACCGCGTGCTCGAGATCGGTAATCTGCCGGTCAAACCAAAGATGAATGCCGGTAATCGGAGAAGTCTCGAACTGCCGCAACGTCTGGCGCAATGGATCGGCGGCTGTGGTTTGCGGCAGCATGCGTTCCAGCACATCGAACGGTACCGCCGATACCAGGAAGTCGAACGATTCTTCGGCTGACGGCCAAGACAATTTCACATTCGCCAGTTCCGCGCGGAAGGAATCCACAGTCGCGCGCAGGCGAACTTCTCCTCCCCTTGCCGCGATGTAATTACCCGCAACGCTGTAGAGGTCGCTTAACGGAACCGTGGGCACGCCCATGCGTCCCGCGGCCGCCGATTTCAGAAAAGATTCCCTTACCACTTGTGCCGCATAAGGCACTGACACCAGATCGATGTCTTCATTCAGCGCACTGACCAGGACGGTCTTCCAGAAGCGCTCGATTGCGCGCTCGGTCTGCCCATGGCGACGCAGCCACTTCAGAAACGATTCACCCGTATCCCGCGGGGTCGCTGGAGCCAGGGCCGCCATCGCCCCGGCAATCGCCAGCTTGTCCGATAGACCCAGGCAGTCCGCTCGCAGAAATGCCGGGGCCGTATGCAAAGGCGCAGGCAAGCGCGACGGCTCAATTATGGAGGCGCGTCCGCCTGGCTCCAGAAATGTCAGCCGCTCGTACCAGCGAATCTTGTCTTCGACGCCAAGCCGCCGGTAGAAATCCACCAGGTTGGTGCAGCACCCCAGCAGCACATGCTGGCAGTTGTCGACCACCTCGCCAGTTCCGGGATGCTGATAGGAGGAAGCGCGCCCGCCGAGATAGGGCCGGCGCTCAAACAGAGTGACCGCAAAGCCGCTATCCGCCAGCGCGCATCCCGCCGCCAGTCCGGCGAGACCGCCCCCTACCACTGCAATTCTGGGAGTTTGTGTAAAGCGCTGGATCATCACATCAACCGCTTAAAGAAGCCCTTTCCCAGGATGGTGAGCTTCTCTCGCACGGTCAGACTGGTTCTGCCGTGAAATACGTCATACTGCTGCGCCGCAATCTTGTCGAGGAGCCGCCGGTAAATCGTCGCCAGCACCCATAGCGCGGGCTGGCTGTCTTCGTCGATCAGAGGAATCAATTCGTCTGCGGAAGTGTAGTATTCGCGCGCGCGATCTGCTTCCATCGCCAGCAAAGTGCGGAAGCGCGACGCATCGGTGGCCGATCGCAACTCCAACGGCGAGATTCCGTAATTGGCCAAATCTTCTTGCGGGATGTACACCCGCCCCATCTCCGCATCTTCCTTCACATCACGGATGATGTTGGTCAACTGGAACGCCAGTCCCAACCGCTCCGCGAGCGGTTCCGCGCCGGGATCGCGATAGCCAAACACGCGAATGCACACCAATCCGACCACCGAGGCAACCCGGTAGCAGTACACATACAAATCATCGAATGACTTGTACTCGACGGTCAGTTCGCCGGAGCCACCTTCCTGCACATCCATCCCGGTGCCATATGCCAATTGGTCCAGCAATTCCACCGCAATACGATATTTGCGCTGGGTGTCGGCGAGGGCTAGCAACACAGGCTCGTCGGTCGGTTGTCCCGCCAGTACCCGATGAAAATCGTTGAGCCATGTTTCCAGCTTCTGGCGGCGATCTCTTAACCCCAGGCTTGTGTCGTCGGTGATGTCATCGCAGCGCCGCATGAATGCGTAGACCGCACATAGAGCCTGACGCTTGGGCTTCGGCAATACCAGGAAGGCGTAGTAGAAATTCTTGGCCGAAGCCCGGGTGATACTGCGGCATACCGAATACGCCACCGCCAGCTGCGACTCAGTCGGTCCGAATTGTGCGGGAGCGGGCTGCACGGCGGCGCTCATAACAGCTTTCCCATCGCAGCGCGCGCTACCAGCGCGAGCTTGCGCGATTTAGAGATGGCGGGACGTCGCCCCAGCACTGCATAGCCCTGTTTCTCGATGGCATTTAGAATTTCCTGACCGCCGCGGCTGAACAGTTCCAGATCGATGGCCAGCTCTTTGTCGACTCTTCCCGGCAGCGCCAATCCGCGCTCAAACCACTCGCGGGCACGCCCCACTTCGAAGCGCATCATCTCGCGGAACGCGGGAGTATTCCGGTCCGCAGCGATATCCTCTTCCCCGACGCCAAAACGCCGAAGGCTCTCAACAGGAAGATAAATACGCCCCTTCTTGTAATCGACGGTCACATCCTGCCAGAAGTTCGCGAGCTGCAATGCAGTGCAGGTGAAATCGGAAAGGCTCTGCCGCTCGGCATCGCGATAGCCACACAAATATAGAACCAGGTGTCCGACCGGATTTGCCGAGTTCTTGCAATATCCCAGCAAGTCTTCGAATGTCTGGTAACGCGTCACCGTCTGATCCTGACGAAACGCAGTCAACAAATCGGCGAACGGCTGCCTGGGAATGTCGCACGCCCGCACCGTCTCAGCCAGAGCCACAAACACGGGATGTCGCGGCGACCCGGCGTAGCAAGCGTTTAATTCCGTCTCCCATTGGTCGAGCAAGCGCAACGACGCCGCAGGATCGCCAACCTCGTCGCCTAGATCATCTGAGATCCGGCAATAGGCATAGACATTGAAAAAATGCTGCCGCAGGCGTTCCGGCAGAAACCAGCTGGCGACCGAGAAATTCTCGTAATGCGAGCGCGCGAGGCGTCGGCAGTACTCCTGCGCCTCCGCCAGTGACGGAGCCTGCTCCGGGATTGCGTACTCCCGCGGAAGCCGATTCCACCCGGTCGCGTCAGTGATCACCGCTTGGCTCATAGGGAATTCAAAAACCACAAAGGACACGAAGCATCACGAAGGAATTCCAGTAGCCGCTCCAAACCTTCGTGCCCCTTCGTGTCCTTTGTGGTTAAGTTCTGGTTTCAGTGCCCCGGAATAATCGCCGTCTTGATATCGCCGTTCCGGTTCAGCATGTGCCGCAGCACCTGTTGCAAGCGCGACAACGGCGCCTCTCCGGTAATGTAATCGGTCGAGCGCACTTTCTTTTCCGCGATCAGCGCAAAGGCCCGCCGCACCGTCTCAGGGGTGTGATGGAAGGTCGCCTTCAACGTGATCTCGGAATAGTGCAACCGGTTGGTGTCGAGCGTCACCTTGGTGCCGCTGGCGCATCCGCCAAAGAAATTGACGGTGCCGCCCTTGCGCACCATGTCGATCGACTGCTCCCATGCGTCCGGACGTCCCACCGCTTCAATCACCACATCGCTGCCGCGCTTTTCGGGGGTCAGCATGCGCACGGCCTCGATCGGATCTTTGACCTTGGTGATCTGCACGGTCTCATGTGCGCCCATACGTTTCGCCGCTTCCACCTGGGAGTCGCGCTTCACCACGGAAATCACGTTGCATCCGGTAGCCTTGGCCACCTGGACGAACATCAATCCGATGGGACCGCCGCCGATCACGGTGACAGTGTCTCCGATTTCGACGCCGGTTTCGTGCAACCCGCGCAGAACGCAGGCCAGCGGCTCAACCATTGCCGCCTCTTCGTAGGTCACATCCGGAGGCACGGCCAGCATGTTGGTTTCGACAATGCGCCGCGGAATGCGGATGTATTCAGCGTAAGCCCCGTTATTGAACAGAAGGTCTTCGCAAAGATTTTCCTGGTGCTTCGAGCAATAGAAGCACATCTGGCAGGGCGCGGAGTTCAGCGCCACCACCCGCATGCCCTTCTTGAAGCCGCGTACCCCAGGCCCGATTTCTTCAATGACGCCGGCCAGTTCGTGCCCAAACAACGCTGGAGGGACGATCATGCGGGCATGGTAGCCACGCTGATAGACCTTCAGGTCGGTGCCGCAGGTCAAAGCCACCTGCACCTTCACCAGCACTTCCCCTTCGCCAACCCGAGGAATTGGGACTTTCTCAATCTTTACGTCCTCTTTGCCGTAGAGGACCGCCGCTGTCATCTTTCCATTCACGCTACTGTTCCTTCCCACGAGCTGCCCGGTTGAATCACGATTTTCATAGAGTCCGGTTGGGGGTGAGCAGCCAGATTCAATGCTTCCACGCTGCTCGTAAGAGGAAAACGATGGCTGATCAGGCGCGCCAGATCCATCTCCTGCTCCATGACGAAGCGGACCGATTCCTCTTGCAGCTCAACGGAAGCGCTATATGACCCCAACAGTGTTTTCTCGTCTACGCAAACCGCGGCCGGATCGATCGTCGCCTCGCCGCGTACCGTCTGCGCAAATAACAACACTCGGCCTCCTGGCCGCACTGCATCCATCGCAGTCCGGATCAGGCCATTGCCGCCCACCGCCAGTATCGCGGCATCGGCGCCTCGACCCTCGGTCTGCTTCCGCACCGCTTTCACCGCATCGGTGCGCGAAGCGTCTATCGCGTTCCCCAAGCTGAAGCTTTTAGATATTGTAAGCCTCTGCGGATACAAATCGGAAGTAATTACCCTAGCCCCTGTCCGTTTGGCCAATACACTCAATAAGATGCCGATCGGGCCCTGTCCGATGACGAGAATTGTCTCCTGCGCGCCCAGGCGCAGCGTGTCGATCCCTTTCATGCAGGTATTGACCGGCTCGACAAAGCACGCCTGCTCGTAGGAGACGCCGTCAGGAATACGCACCGTTCCGCGATCGACGATCCAGTCCATCACCCGAACGTATTCGGCGAAGCCTCCGCCGCTCGGCTCGAATCCCGCCGTGCAGCCGACTTTCTTGTAGGTCTCGCACTGCGCAAACGTCTTGTGCCGGCAGTAATAACAAGCGCCGCAGGGGATGTGATGAAACACCATCACCCGATCTCCGACGCGGTACTTCTCCACTTCCTCGCCGACCGCGGCGACCATTCCCGAAGTCTCGTGCCCAAAGATGCGCGGTGCCGAATGCGATCCGCTGGAAATCTTCTTCAAATCCGTGCCGCAAATGCCGCAGGTGTGCACGCGCACCAGAATCTCGCCTCGTCCGATCGCCGGCACCGGCACGGTCTCCAGTCGAACATCGTCTTTGCCGCGATACACGGCCGCCTGCATGGTCGTAGGAATCGCGGCCTTGCTCTCCAACGCAATGGTTCCACCAATCGCCATAATTTCCAGCTGTGCTCGCGCAGGGCCCGATGCCTTCGTCCGTCCAGTCTCACAACAACACCCGACGCCTTTAGCCCTTTACGGAACTCTGCAGCGACACCCCCAGCGCACGTGCCGCCTTGGCGCTATCCCGCGCCAACCGTCTTATCGCCGCCCATCTCCACGGACGCACCGCAATGTGAGCTACAAATTTCAACGTCTGAAAGCGACCATCGGGCCCGATAAAGTTCGTCAACGAAGGCAACGACGTGTCACTCGAATCTGAAATTACCTTGCACGCCAAAAACTTGATCCCATGCGCCTCGGCCGCCTGGCCGACTGCCGCCGCTTCCATGTCGATGGCATGCGCTCCAAACGCCGTCGCAAAACGCGCTTTCTGCTCGACATCAGCGACCGTATTGAACGTGATCAAAATTCCCTCGCCGTGCTCAGCCTTCATGCGACTGCCTGAGCCTGCATCAATCACGTGGCTCGGAGTCAAGGTGTCGCCCACCGAGAGCGCAGGATCCAGAGCCCCCGCAAATCCCGCCGAGATCAGCAAACTCGGATGGTACAAGTTGATTGCCGCCTCGGCCGCCCGCCGCGCCGCTTCCGATCCCACGCCGCCGCAAATTACAGCGTTTCCTTCCTTTTCCCAAAAACGAAAGCTGCGCCCATCCCACTGGCGCGTGGTCTGCGGCCAATTTTTCACGAACGGCGATATCTCGCGCTCCAGAGCGGCCACAATCGCGACTCGCGAACCCACTCGCGTGGGGACAGCCGCCTCGGCTGTTTCTTCTGAAAAACTAGGCATAACCATTCGCCTGAAACCAATCGACCGCCCGCCGCAACGCGTCGTCCACTGATCCGGTCTTCCATCCCAACTCGCGCTCGGCTTTGGCCGAGGTCACAAACATCTTCTTGCGGCCCATGCGCACGGCATCGAGTGTCACCCGAGGCTCCTTGCGCAACAGAAGTCCCGTGAAGAACGTGTCGACCACGCCGCTGGCCAGCGCCACCGCATACGGCAAGCGAATCTTCGGCGACGGCAGCCCCGTAATCGCCGCCAGCTTATCGAGAATCTGTTTCAGCGTCAGATTCTCTCCGCCGAGAATGTAGCGCTGCCCGCTTCGTCCGCGCTCCAGCGCCGCAATGTGTCCCAGAGCACAGGTCCGAACATCCACCAGGTTCAATCCCGTATCCACATACGCGGGAAATTTCTTCTTCAGAAAGTCCACCACGATGCGTCCGGTTGGCGTGGGCTTGATGTCCTGCTCACCCACCGGCGTGCTGGGATTGACCACGACCACGTCCATCCCGCCTTGCCCGGCCTTGATGGCGATCTCTTCCGCCATGAATTTCGAACGTTTGTAATGCCCGATCATGTCGGTCAAGGAAACCGGCGAATCCTCGTTCGCAACTGACTCGTGAGCGTGCCCTGCTTCTCGCCCTTTTTGCGAGAAGTGAGAGTTTCCGAAGCCAATGGTCGCGACGCTGGACGTATAAACCACGCGCCGCACATGAGAGTTGCGCGCCGCCTGCAGAATCGCGCGGGTTCCGTCGACGTTGGCGCGGTACATCTGCTCTGGATCCGTCACCCAGAGCCGGTAATCCGCGGCTACATGAAACACCGCATCGCAACCCGACATTGCTTTTTCCAGCGATGCCGGATCGCGCAAATCCCCAACCACGCGCTCCGCCTTCAGATCACGAATATTTCGCGGGTCGCTGGTCGCACGCACCAGCAGGCGCAACTCGGCACCCTGTTCCTCGAGCACCCGGGCCACGTGGCTTCCAACAAATCCCGTCGCGCCTGTAACGAAAGCCTTCATGAGCAATTAGCGCTTGGCACTTAGCATTTAGCCCCTCCAGGGGTGACTAAGTGCCAAATGCCAAGTGCTAAATGCTGGTTTCTTTCGCCGCTAACACTTTCTTGTAGGTTGTCAACGCGATCAACGGGAAGTACTGCCGGTACATGTGGTACATCAGGTAGAACACCCGCGGGAATCCGGTGCCGGTGTAGTGCGGCTCATCCCATGACCCGTCTTTTTTCTGCGTCCGCAGCAGGTATGCAATGCCGCGCGCCACGCAATCGCTGCGCGTATCGTTGGCGGCAAGCAACCCCATAATGGCCCAGGCTGTCTGCGAAGGCGTGCTCTCGCCAACGCCCTTCAAATTGGCATCGTCATAGGACCCGCAACTCTCGCCCCATCCGCCGTCGGCGTTCTGTACCATGCGCAACCATTCCGCTGCCTGTTGCACATAGGGTTCGTGATGATCGACGCCGATCGCTTCCAATCCGCGCAGCGCGAGCATGGTGCCGTAGATGTAATTCACGCCCCAGCGCCCGAACCACGCGCCGTCGGACTCCTGTTCATCACGCAGGAACTGAATCGCCTTCTTTACCGCAGGATGCTTCTTGTCGTATCCGTACGCCGCCAGCATCTCGAGAATGCGTCCCGTAATGTCGACCGTCGCCGGATCGAGCATGGCGTTGTGATCGGCAAACGGAATGTGCTGGAAAACCATGCGATCGTTGTCTTTGTCGAAAGACGCCCATCCGCCGTTCTTGCACTGCATGGAGAAGACCCAGTCGATCGCGCGTTGCACCGATTCGCGCTGGTAGCGCCCGTTAGGATGCTCCACCTGGTTCAGCGCCAGGCACACCATCGCGGTGTCGTCCACATCGGGATAGAACTCGTTGTTGAACTCGAAGTACCAGCCGCCTGGCTGTCCCTTGGGGTTTTTGACCTTCCAGTCGCCTGGATTACGCACCTGTTTCTGCAGAATCCAATCGGCGCACTTCACCATGCGCGCATCGTTCGCGGGCACTCCACTCTCGCCCAACGCATAGAGCGCATATGCCGTGTCCCACACCGGAGAAACGCAAGGCTGCATACGGAAGGTGTCGCCTTCTTCAATCCCCAGCTTTTCGAACTCATCGAGCGCGCGAATTACCTGCGGATCATCGGTCGAATATCCGAGGCAGCGCATCGCGATCACAGAATTCATGATCGAAGGAAAGATGCCACAGAGGCCGTCGCTCATTTCGAAGCGGTCGACCATCCACTTCTCGGCCTTTTTCAGCGCAATGGAACGCAAGGGCCTGATATGCACCCGCTCTGCCCAGTGAGCCATGCGGTCAAGCACCAGAAAGAAGTTTCGCCACGAGACCAGCTTCTTCGACCAGTGCAGATGCATGCGCGATTTGTCACGTCCGCCGACAAAAAGCTCTTCGACCCCCATCTCATCGGGAATCTTCTTAAAGGGCTTCTTAGCGTAGGCAATCGACAACGGCACCAGAATCGCGCGCGACCAGGAAGAAATCTCGTAAATGTTAAACCAGAACCAGTTGGGAAAGAGAACGATCTCGGGCGGGATAGCCGGAACCGCGTCGTAATCGTACTGCCCGAAGAAACACAGGTAGATCTTGGTAAACGTGTTGACTTCGGTGACGCCGCCCATCTCGAGAATTTTTTTCCGCGCGCGCTGGAGTGCAGGATGATCTTTGTCGTATCCCGCCAGCTTCAATCCGAAATAAGACTTGACCGAGGCACTGAGGTTCGAAGGGCCGCCGGGATAAACGCTCCATGCGCCGTCTTCGTTTTGATGTTCGAGGATGTATCGTCCAGCCTTCTCGAAACGTTCCTGATTGCCCGTGCCTAAGAGTGTGTGCAGCACCAGGTAATCGGATTCGAGAGTGGTGTCGGCTTCCAATTCACCGCACCAGTATCCCTGCTCATGTTGCTGGGAGAACAGGAACTTGCGCGCACCATCGATTGCCGCGGCGGCGCGGCTGGCAAGATCGTCTATTTTCCCGAAGCGTAGCTGAGGATTTCCTGGAAGTTGTGGAGGAGGCTTCTTCCATATTCGACATTTACTCCGCATTCACCGGTGTGGGAGCACTGGCAATGGCTTCCACAATCTCCGGCGGCAGACCAAAGCGAACGTTTTCGGGCATGACCTCAACTTCTTGTACGTTCTCGAAGCCCTTGGTCGACAGGAACTTCACGACTTCCTCGACCAGGCACTCCGGAGCCGAGGCGCCCGCGGTTAACGCGATCGTCTTCACCCCGTCCAACCACTCGGGTTTGATGTTGCGGAAGCTGTCGATTAGATGCGAGTTGCGGCCGAGATTGCGCGCAACCTCGACTAAACGGTTGGAATTAGAGCTGTTATCGGAGCCAACCACCAGCAACAGATCGGCTTCAGAAGCCACCTGTTTCACTGCAACTTGCCGGTTCTCGGTGGCATAGCAGATATCTTGTGCCGCTGGCCCCTTGATGTTGGGGAACTTCTTGCGTAACGCGGCAATAATGTCTTTGGTCTCGTCAAGACTGAGCGTGGTCTGCGTAAGATAGGCAACGCGATCGGGATCGGCGACGGTAAGCGATTGCACCTGCTCGGGATTCCCCACTACCTGCGTCACCATCGGCGCTTCGCCCAAGGTGCCGATGACTTCGTCGTGATCGCGGTGTCCGATCAGAATCAGCGAATAGCCCTCTTTCGCGAACTTCACCGCTTCCACGTGAACCTTGGTGACCAGCGGACAGGTCGCGTCAATCACGCGCAACTTACGATGGGCGCTGGCTTCGCGCACTTCGGGAGAGACTCCGTGTGCGCTGTAAATCACGCGCTCGCCGTTGGGCACTTCCTCGACGCTATCGACGAAGATGGCTCCTTTGCCTTGAAGCTCTTCCACCACAAAACGATTGTGGACGATCTCTTTGCGGACGTAGATCGGGGGACCAAACGCCTCGAGCGCAATACGCACGATATCAATGGCCCGAACCACACCGGCGCAAAAGCCCCGGGGCTTCAATAGTAGAAGAGTTTTCTGATCCTCACGCACAGTAATATGCCTGCTCCTAGCCTACACGTATCCCAGCGGATGGATGCTTCTAAACTACCGGAAAGTACCCATTTGGTCAACGTAAGCCCTAGAAATGGATAGGATTAGCAGCGGTTGGGGAATTTTGGCGGGTGAATGGGGAGGGTGAGTGGCGGGGCTTGAAGGCATTCAATCTCGCTCGCGGTTCAATGTGGTAAACCTGTCCTCGACAGCTATGGTGAGTTAGCGCTGCGAATTGGCATCAATCCTCGCGCTCCGGACGATTATGGGGTTATCTCGAAAATGGTTCCAACCTGAGCAGTTCCGCCATAAGTTGTCGTGCCATAGATGTTTCCTAAAGCATCGAGCACCAAAGCCGTGAAGAGTGGGGTTGCACCGTCTTTGCCTCCCTGGAAGCTATAAAGAAGCGCTTCCTGCCATTGGCCCGACGTAGTCGGCGATAACTCGAACACTGTTCCCAGCCGTCGATTACCACCTTGTTGAGTCGTGCAGTATAGATTTCCCGCCGCGTCAAATACCAAGGGAGCTGCCCGGGATGCTACCGTCGGTGATGCCATTGAACGTGTACAAAACAGAAAAAGCCCACTTCCGCGAGGAAGTTCGAGTCAATTTGAAAACGCCCCCTGTGGTCACGGTGGCGCCGTATTCGGTGGTCGTACCATAAAGGTTTTGCTCTGCGTCGAGAGTTAGCCCTCCCACCGGAAAACCTCCAATTCCCACTCCCTTCACGAAACTGTAGAGGACGTCTTCTCTCCAACTGCCGTTGACTAAAGTCAGTTGGAAAATGACTCCAAGGCCATCCGTGCCCCCAATCGTAGCTACTCCATAGAGACGTCCGGCGCTGTCGATAACCAGTGTCGAGCGCGGCTCTCCGCCATCATTTCCGCCTGAAAATCCATGAAGTACAAGAATGGTTGAACCCACGAGCTCAAATACAACGCCTTGCCCATGGGGTCCACCATTAGCGGTCGTGCCATAGACGTTGTCAGCCGAATCAATGGCAAGCGTCGCGATAGGGCTTTCGCCGTTAGTACCATTAAACGGATAGAGCCCGGTTTCCGTCCAGCCGTTGGCGCTGGGGCTCAGCTTGTAAATGGCTCCGCAACCGCTGCTCGAGCACGAACCCATGTTGCCGCCATACAGAGTGGTGCCGTAGAGGTTTCCTTTGGAGTCGAAAACTACGCCTCCGACGGGTTGAGTCCCATCAGTAACGTTGACGCCGAAGTTGTAAAGCACAGTTTCCGTCCATCCACCGACGCCGTTTGGAGTCAACTCGAATACCGTTCCATGACCAGTTATCCCACCCGTCTCGGCAGCGCCATAAAGATTGCGAGCGGCGTCCATCGTGAGGCCGGAACTGGGGTAACCCCCGTCGAGCCGATTGCGGAAGGTGTAGATAATTTGTTCGGTGGGCTGGCTCCAGCAAGTGCCCGTAACCGCAACGATTGAGAGGAGAAGAAAAATCCCGAGGTGTGAGTTCTTATTCATCGCGAGCGGGATTATGTCCCTCGGATGAGTTTGGGTCAAGCTGCAGTTCTTTGCACAGCTTTGACGGGGTCATTCCGCGGTTAGTTCCTGTGCTAGGGATAAAGAGCGGCCATTGGCGTAACATCCCGAAGTCCACTTCCGCTGAGGTTCGCGCGCAAGAAACGCTCGCCAACTTGAAGCGCCGCAGCGATAATTAGGTGCGGTGGGAGATTGAAACGTACCTTGCAAATCGCGGCGGTGGTTTTGATCCTAGCAAGTGCCGCCTTTGCGCAAGACTATCTGACTGGCACCGTGAAATCGAGCGATGGGAAGCCTTTGTCTGGGGTTGCCGTATTTGACGACAGGAAAGGGTTAACCACAACCGATTCCCACGGCGCGTTCAGAATCAGGAGAACCCAACGGGTTTATTTCTTTCGGCTTTCGGGGTATGAGCCGGTCACTGAGGTGCTCGCAAACGATCAGCCCGAACGCAACGTAACGATGGCAGGCAGCGCCGGCAAAGCATGGGCCCTGCCAAATTGTGCAGACAAAATTTCCGGATCCCGCGGGCTGCATTTGAGGTACACGATCCCTATGGACGCGACGATCAAAGTCACCAACGACGACGATTACTCGATTCGATGGGTCCGATATCCGCACGAGAGAAAAAAGGAGTGGCTTGCACTTTGGGAAGGAGGGACCGTCTCATTGGGACATCCGGCCCCGGGCGATTTTCTCGACGCAGCGAGTTATCAAGAGCGATCGATCACCTTCGAAAACGGGCAGGGTGGCGAGGGCGAGGATGTCCAGGGCTTCATGAAGTCAGGCGGCTTGTGGCGCTGGTCCGGAGGCTTCGGGCAGTTTGCCGAGTATCGCGATGCCTCGCCAGCCGCAGCCGCGTACTTCGACCAGATCATCGACGGAATGTGCAACGAGGGGTATCCGGCTCCAGCGAAGAACTCGAACACAACCAAGGATTCAAGATAGCCCGGCGCGGCTGGAAGCCGCGCCCTTTCAAACCGTTTGTGAGAAGCGGCTCATTACTCACTTCACTCCGGAATCGAGAAATCCCAAACTCTCCCGGAGGCCGATCCTCCAGATCGATTCCCTCCGTATGCGCCGGACATGGTATTGCTCTGGCCCGTGCCCATGAAGAAAGCATATTCCCCCGGCTTCAAGCCTTCGTCCAACTTGATCTTGTACACCCTGATCCCAACGTGTTCGGCGCTGAACGGGACTACCTTATCCTTCTGCACACCAGACTTGCCGCCCCTAATCCCTCCGAAAGACCCGATCTGGAATTCCCTGTGATCGCCTTTCTTGTTGAGCTTGACCAATACGTAATCGGACGAGTCGTCTCCGTCGGGAACATACAGGTAGAACACCGGCTGCCGGTCCCGCACAACATTTTTCGACGTGTTGCCTTCGATGGTCGCGTCCCAGTGCTGATTCCTTAGCCCGTCCGTGAGAAAACTGCCAGCCTTACCGCCAGTCTTTGTGTTTGTCACCGCCTGGCCCTGAATCAAAATAAACTTGCGTTCGTCGCGCCAGTACACGCCCACCTCGGGCGGAGGAAGATTCGGGTCGACCGAGATCGGACTCGTGCCCGCCACCACGGTCGCGGGCGGAGGAGCGGGGTTGATCATGACTTTGATGACCGAGTCGGGAACGTTTGCGCCCTTCAGCGCCTTCAACCCATCAACGCTGGTATCGAAACTGACCGCGTCGGGCCCAGCCTCGTACGCCTGCCGAATCTTCGTAATGATGACATCATCGGAGAGGCCCAACTTAGCCATCTCAATGACGTCCTGGTTCGAGAACCGCTTGCGCAATTTCGCGTCTTCCTGTGTACCCGCAACACACACCGCCGCCATTAAACAGATCAGAGCGAACGTACCGGCCACGCCACTCCGATGGGCAATTCTCATTGCAGATTCCCCTCCAAGGCAGATTCCACGCGGTGGTCTAGGCCCGGAATGGCAGGGATTATACCCCAGGGTTTGCTCTGGTAGTGTCTTTGCCGCGTGTTTCGTCCAAAACCCCGGGCTGCTCCTGACGGCCCCTTCGCGGCGCGGGGGTCACGAGGTGTTCGAAGCATGTTAAAATTCTTTTCGCGCTAAGGGCGCATCCGGTCCGCGGTAAGGACAGAAGTCCACCTTGTCGCTCACAATTCATTTCACGAACTGACTTTCTGCCCGTCAACATGCGGACCTCGGGCTCACGAAAGGAAGTTCGTTATGCCGGTCAATCGTCTCCCGTCCAGCCCTAACCTCGAACATCTCAAACATCAAGCCAAAGATCTTCTGAAAGACCATGCGGCTCGCGATCTCCGAGCCGCGCAGCGGTTGCGGGAATTTCATCCGCGATTCAGGGGCAAATCAGACGACGAAATCTTCCCTGCCCCACTACGGCTCAGCGACGCCCAACTCGCGATTGCCCGCGAATACGGATTCCCCAGTTGGACCCGGCTCAAACGGCACATCGAAAAACCGACAGTTGCCGATCGCCTTGATCGTCCGCACCACGAGCGCATCGAAGACGCCACTTTTCGCCAAGCCGTTGCGCTTCTCGACGCCGGCGACGCGACAGGCTTGCGCGCTTTCTTGCAGCAACATCCGAAACTGGTTCATCAGCACATTGACTTCGAAGGCGGCAATTACTTCTGCCGTCCAACGCTGCTGGAGTTCATCGCCGAGAATCCGGTGCGAAACGGAAAACTGCCGAACAATATTGTGGAAGTAGCGAAAGTCATTCTCGATGCCATGCCGTCGCAGGAAGCGCGGAACGAAACTTTGATGCTGGTGGCGACTGGAAGCGTGCCGCGCGAGTGCCGCATGCAACGTCCGCTGATTGACTTGCTTTGTGATTACGGAGCCGATCCCGGGACTGCCCTCCACGCCGCTGCGCTACACGGCGAGGTGGACTCGGTAAAGGCTTTGCTCGAGCGCGGTGCGGCCACCGACCTAGCGGTCGCAGCCATGCTGGGGCGCTCGGACGACGCCCGCCGTTTACTGCCAAGTGCCAGTCCCGAAGACCGTCACCTCGCGCTGAGCCTTGCCGCCGACAACGGTCACGTCGAAATCGTACGCACGCTGCTCGACGCCGGTGAAGATCCCGATCGCTACAATCCGGTTGGGGGACACTCTCATACCACGCCCTTGCATCAAGCCGCTGGCGCGGGACATTTCGCTGTGGTGCGCCTGCTGGTGGAACGGGGTGCAAGACTCGACATGAAAGACATTCTCTGGCAAGGAACCGCAGCGGACTGGGCGCAGCATGCGGGGAGGACCGAAATTGAACAGTATCTTCGCCAGCAAGCGCGTCAGCGCGAGTAAGTCGTTTCACTTGCGCAGCAGTATGAACCAATATCCGTTAAACATGCCTTCATCCTGTATCTCGAAACCCACGGCGCGGGCCATCTTGCGCCATTGGTTTTTGCTCGTAAAAAGAAACGAGAACACGTTGCCAATGGCGAAACTCGTCCATCCCGGAACCCATACCACCATCAGAAAGCGTCCTCCGGACTTGAGCACCCGGTAGACTTCCGCCAGACCTTGCTGCTTCCCCCTTCCCAGATGATCCATCACGTGGGTGCTGATGGCGCTGTCGAAGGACGCTTCAGGAAAAGGCATGCGGGTGATATCCCCCGATTCGATTTGGACGCGGTCGGACAATCCGGCAATGGCGAGGTTGCGCTGCAGCAAATTGCGTCCACCGCCATCAATGTAATCGGCGTTGAAACGGTCAAAGGCGGTGACCGTTTGATTTTTCAGCACGCGCCGCAGTGCGATGATGGTTCGCCCCGCGCCCGAGCCTACATCGAGGAGGCGGCCGTGATCCGACGAGAACAGATCGACCATCGGCAGGTTCGCGCAATCGAGGCGCATGGACGCGCGCAGCAGGCCGTTGCCGATAAAGAACGTCACGGCGAGCAGCGCGAGCAGAAACCAGGCCGGCCAATACCTTGGATACGACAACTGCAATCCCAGGGCAACGCCGGCCAACGCCAGACCCATCAGCCAGAGGATGTTCATCCATCCTGAAGACCAGCCGAAATCGAATTCGCGCGGATCATGGCTGCGACCGAGCAGACGGGAAACCGCCCGGCGCAATGGCTGTGGACCGAAAGCCAGAGTCGCACCGATCACCAGCGTCGCCCCCACCAGGTGAAAGAGCGAAACCAGCGCAAAGATTTTCGAGATTCCTTTCATCGCGGGAAAGACGTGCATCAACGTGAGCCCTACGAGGGCCGAAGCCAATCCCGCGACCCAGGCGTGGGTATGGGGGTGCGTCTTGGTTTCCATCACTCCTCCAGTCATTTTCTGTGCTGGACATTTCGTCCGATACTGAACATACTGTTCCGTATTGTGAAAGCCAAGAACAGCGGCACTCTGCATGTTCGTTTCTGAACGGAAAGGCTGACGATGTCCGGAATCAGGAGCAGGAACTCACGGGAAGACCGTCGCGTCCAGCGCACCCGGCAGTCGCTGCGCGAGGCGTTGGTGGCCCTGATGATAGAGCGTGGATACGAGGCGCTGACGGTGCAGGACATCCTCGACCGCGCCAATGTGGGGCGTTCAACCTTCTACACTCACTTCCGCGATATGGATGAGCTGCTGGTCAGCGGTCTGGACGTTCTGCGCGCGGCGCTGGCAGAGGTGCAGGCCAAAGCCCGCTCGCGAGGACACGGAATGGAAAGCTCGCTAGCTTTCACCTTGCCGTTGTTCGAACACGTGCATTCGCACCGCGCCCTGCACAAGATGATTGCAGGACGGCAGAGCGGCGCCATGGTGCACCGCGAGTTTCAGAAAATGTTCGCCAGCCTTGCCCGGCAGGAGTTGGCTCCCTTCGCGTCCAAGGGTACAGAGGGCAAGGTCACGCTCGACCTGTTGATCGCGTTTCTCGCGACATCACTGTACGGAGTCATGGCGGAATGGCTGGACCATCACCCGCGCCTGTCGCCACTCGAAGTTCACGAAAGGTTCCAAAAGATGGCCGTGCCGGGCGTGAAGGCAATAATGGGCAGCAGGATTCCACTGGAGGCGCGATGAAAGCATCTGATTTCCGCCGAATTGCCCTAGGTCTGGAAGGAGCGGAGGAAGGCTCGCACATGGGCGCAGCGGACTTCCGCGTGGGTGGGCGAATTTTTGCGACTCTCGCTTCCCATAAGCAGGGTTATGGCAACCTCATGCTCACACCTGAGCAGCAATCCGATTTCGTGCGCGAACTACCGGACGTTTTCCTGCCCATTCCCGGTGGATGGGGAAGGATGGGAGCCACCCACATCCGCCTGGAGAAGGCGAGCGAGGACGTGCTAGCGGGGGCATTGCGCACAGCATGGAAGCTAAGAGTGGAGAAGAATGCGAAGACAAAAGGATCGAAGCGCAAGGGGAAATCGAAGTAGGTCTTCGCCGCCGGCGGCTCGAGCACGGGGCGACGTCATCCTGAGCCCGATAGGGCGAAGGATCTAGCGCGCGCCAGATCCCTCGATTCGCTTCGGGATGACGTCCAGGGATTAGACATCCAGTGGTCCTACCCGTTCGCTTTGATCATCTGCTCGGCGTGTTTGCGCGAAGTGTCGGTGAGCTTCGCGCCTGACAGCATGCGGGCCACTTCTTCGGTGCGCTCGTTTCCAGTGATGAGATGGATCGTGGTACGGGTACGATTCGCGGAATCTTTTTTCTGCAGCAAGTAATGGTGGTCGGCAAAGGTCGCGATTTGCGGTAGGTGCGTAACGCAGAGAACCTGATTCGATCGCGAGAGTGTCTTCAACTTTTTCCCGACGGCTTCGGCGGCGCGACCGCCGATACCGGTGTCGATTTCGTCGAAGACTAATGTGCGCTGGGCTTTTCGAGCGCTCCCCGCGGACGAGGGCGTCCGCGCCACACTGGCTTTCAATGCCAGCATGACGCGCGACAACTCTCCTCCAGAGGCGATGTGTTCCAGGCGGCGCAGTGGCTCGCCTGGATTCGTCGAGATCAGATACACCACCTGATCGAAGCCGGACGACGTCCAATTACCTTCTTCATCCGTACCGCTGACTTCGATGTGGAAGTGGGTCTTCATGGCGAGGTCGTTGATTTCCGCTTCCACCAGTTTTTCGAGCTTGCGAGCAGCTTCGTAGCGCTTCTTCGAGATCGCGCGTGCGGCTCTCAGGTATGCGTCGGCAGCCTGATCGAGTTCGGCTCTCAAGCGCCGCAGCGTCTCGTCTTTGTTTTCCATGGCAGCAAGCTTGGCGCCGACGTCACCTCCAAAGTGGATGACGTCGTCGAGAGTGGGGCCGTACTTTCGCTTCAGGCGATCGATGGCGGCGAGACGATCTTCGACCTCGGCGAGATGCTCGGGCGAGGCATGGATGCCTCCCGCGTAATCCCGCAGGGTCGCGCCGACGTCTTCCACGCTGATGCGGGCCGAGTCAAGTTGCGTGACAGCTTCGCGGAATTTCGGCTCGAAGCGAGCCAGTTCTTCGATGTGTTTTTGGGCGGCGCGCAGCGATGACGCTGTCGAGGTGCTGCCTTCGTAGAGCAAGTCGAACGCGTTCATCGCAGCCGAGTAGATTTTCTCGGCGTTGGCAAGAACCAACTTCTCGCCTTCGAGGCGCTCGTCTTCTCCCGCTTGCAGCTTGGCTTCTTCGATCTCTCGTTTCTGGAAGGTCCATAGATCGAGCAGGCGCAACCGGTCCTGTTCATCGCGCTGCAACTCTTCGATGCGAGCGGCGATTTCTTTCCAGCGGGCGAAGGACTCGGATCGTGGCGTCCAGATGGGTGCCCGCGTATCCATCGAGCAGCGCCAGGCGCGTGGGCCCATCGAAGGCTAGAATCGATTCGTTCTGCGCATGGATGGTCGCCAGATCCGGCGCAAGTTGGCGCAGGACCGCGACCGTGGCGGGCTGGTTGTTGACGAAGACGCGTCCTTTGCCTCCAGCGGCGATTTCGCGGCGCAGGATGATGGCGTCTTCGTCAGAATCGATGCCGTTAGCTTCAAGCGTTTCAGCAACGCGCTTCTCGGCGCCGCCTTCAACTTCGAAGACTGCTGAGATGATGGCCTTGTCTGCGCCGGATCGGATCACATCGCTCGAAGCTTTATCTCCGAGCAACAGGGCGAGCGCGTCGATCAGGATGGACTTGCCCGCTCCAGTTTCGCCGGTCAGAAGATTGAGGCCAGGGGCGAATTCGACTGCCAGGTTATCGACTACCGCGTAGTTTTCCAGGCGCAGTTCGACGAGCACGGGAGATCCTAGGGGCTGAATTTGTTGCGAGAATAGCATGGAAACAGGCACCGGCTTCCGGCTTCTGGCTCGAATAGGCTCGTTTCGCAACCTCTCGCGGTCACCCAAGGCCCGCTTTCGCCATCCCAATTGCGCTTGGCACATGCACTTTCTAGGGGTAATGCATGGGATTCATCCTGAGGGCAACCGCTATCGGGTGGTCTATAATCGAAAGCAGGATTTTCCTAAAAAAACAATGCATTTTCTTCCATGGCTGGCAGTGTTTGTTGGCGGCGAGATCGTGGACCTGGTCGGCGAAACCGGTCCTGTCGCTAAAGTGGTCCTCCTTTTGCTTCTGATTTTCAGCGTTATTTCCTGGGCAATCATTCTTTCCAAGTGGAGCCTCTTGCGGCGGGCGCGAGTGCAGAGTGGACGCTTCGTGCGTGCCTTCCGCAAGGCGCAACGACTTGCGGACGTCGGCGCCGTGGCCGAGCAGTTTCGTCCTAGTCCGCTGGTAGGAGTCTTTGAAGGCGGATTTGAGGAATACCGGCGACAGGGCGCGGTTTCGAGCGGAATGGTGCGGAACCCCGTGGCCATTCAGCGAGCAATGCAGATTGCGAATTCCGAAGAGTTGACACGCTTTGAGCGTAACTTGCCGTGGCTGGCGATCACTGGTGCGGTTACGCCGTTCGTGGGACTGTTTGGGACGGTGTGGGGCATTATCGACGCATTCCACGGACTGGGCACGGCGGGCGCGGCGACGTTGCGCGCCGTGGCTCCCGGTATCTCGGAAGCCTTGATTACCACCGCGGCGGGACTGGCGGCCGCAATTCCGGCGGTCATTGCCTACAATCTGATTGGCGCTTCCATTCGCGAATTCGCGGCGCGCGGGGACGACTTTGCGCTCGAAATGCTGAATGCGGTCGAACGTCCACAACAGGCGCAGGCGGCAGCAGCGGAGGTGCGGCGGTAATGGCCTTTACGGCTTCGAACGGACGCACTCAAACCTCCCTCTCCGATATCAACATCACGCCTCTGGTGGACGTTGTTCTTGTGCTCCTCATCATTTTCATGGTGACCGCGCCGGTGCTGCAGTCGGGCATTGAAGTGGCTGTGCCTAAGACGCGTACCGTAAAGGAGATTACTGAAGAGCGGCTGGTGATCAGCATCGACAAGAAGCAGCGCGTGTTCCTCGGCAACGACGCGATCAACATCAACGACATCGCGACACAGATCCGGCAGAAGATTCGCGACCCGCAGCATCAATCGATTTTCATTCGCGCCGATGAAGATGTACCCTTCGGCGCTTTCGCTACCGTAATGGACGCGGTGAAGCAATCGGGAATCTCGAACGTCAGCATTGTGACGCAGCCCCTCGACAGTCATGCTAGCAAACGCTGAAATATTCTTTGAGCACGACCAGTGGGGCCGGAACCTGGCCTGGTCGGCGGGACTGCACGTCGCGGTGGTCTTGCTGATCACAGGCTACGCAGTGTTCGCCCCGAGCCACACTGGTTCCGGATGGGGCGCGGGGGGCGGCGGAGACGCGATGGGCGTCACGCTGGTAAGCACCATCCCCTTGCCGTCGCAGCCCAGGGAGACGCAGAACGTGCTGGCGAACGATTCCAAGGGACTGACGCAGTCGAAGCCCAAGGAGGAAGTGAAAGAGCCGGATGCGATTCCGATCGCAGATAAAAATGCGAAGAAGAAGCCGCAGAAGGAAACAAGTTCGAGCCAGAAGAAGCCGCAACCGGTAGAGGAAGCCAACAACGTCGTTCCCTACGGACAGGGCGGTCCCGTGAGCGGCCCTTATGGGGCTTTCAGCGCGGGAGGAGCCAAAGGCGGATTCGGATTTACGGGCGGCGGGGGCGACTTCGGGTCGCGCTACTCCTGGTATGTGAAGGTGGTACAGCAGAAGGTGTCCGAAAATTGGCTGAAGTACGAAGTCGATCCGCGGATCAGCGATGCGCGGCGAGTATACGTAACCTTTGACGTCATGCGCGACGGCCACCCCGCAAACGTGCAAGTAGAACAGTCGAGCGGTGTCCCTTCGCTCGATCAGTCGGCGATGCGGGCCATCCAGCGCATTGATACTTTTGGTCCATTGCCTCCCGATTATTCGGGAAATAAGGTTTCAGTGGAGTTCTGGTTCGATTACAAAAGATAGGAGAGCTCTTAAGCTATTAGCTCTTAGCCTTTAGCTTGAGGCTCTTGCGGAATGGGATTGGGTATGCAGCGAGGTCGAGTGACACAATTCGAAATCATATTTTGCTCTTACGTTTGTGATTCTGGCTCTATGCACTTCTGCGTTTGCGCAGGATTGGATCAAGACTGGCACCGGGTTGGGCGTCGAGAAAGTGCGGTTGGCGGCTACCGACTTCAAGGCTTCTACCCAAGACCCTAACAACGGCAACCTGCAGAAAGTGTTCAACGAGACGCTCTGGAACGACCTCGACAACGCGGGCATTTTCGACATGGTGTCGAAAAGTTTCCTGCCGCCCTCAGCGCCGGGAAATCCCGCGGAAGTGAAGTTTGACCTATTCAGTGCTGCTCCCGTGAATGCTTCGATGCTGGCCTTCGGCAATATGGGCGCGGCCGGCAACACGCTGACCGTCCAAGGCTGGCTGTTTGATGTGAAGAACGTGCAGTCCCCGCAGGTGTTGGGAAAGCAGTATACCGACGCATCCACACCCGACGGAGCACGTCGTATCGCGCACAAGTTCGCCGATGAAATCATCTTCCGTCTGGGCGGTGGTATTGCGGGCATCGCGGAGAGTTCGATTTATTTCATCAGCAGCCGCGGCGGACGCAAAGAAGTCTGGGCAATGGATTACGACGGCAACAACCAGCGTCAGGTGACGCATCAGGGATCGATTTCCCTGTCACCGCGCATTTCTCCCGACGGTTCGCGGTTGGCCTTTAGCTCGATTACCAAAACCAACTGGGAGATTCTGATGTACTCGATCGATCTGGGACGGCTGGTTTCGTTTCCCCGATTCGGAGGCGGCAACTATTCGCCGTCGTGGGCCCCTGACGGCACGAAGTTGGCCTTTGCCTCGTCGCGCGGGGGCACCACCGAGATCTACACCTGCGATGCCAGCGGCGCTGGTGTCAAGCAGATCACGTCGTCGCGCGGACCCGAGTCTTCTCCATCATGGAATCGCAAGACCGGCGCGCAGATCGCGTTTGTGAGCGGGCGCACCGGGTTGCCGCAGATTTACACGATGGATGCGGACGGAACCAACGTGCAGAAGATGACCGATCAGGGATACGCGGTATCTCCGGCCTGGTCCCCAAATGGGCAATTTCTGGCGTTTGCCTGGATTCGCCACTATGGCCCGGGAGCTCCGGGGGCGCAAGATATATACATCATGGATATCGCCAGCAAGCAGTGGGTGCAGTTGACCCACGACGGCGGGCGCAACGATTTTCCGTCGTGGTCTCCCGATGGGCGCCACATTATTTTCCAGTCGAGCCGCGCGGGCGGTGAACAGCTTTGGACGATGCTGGCCGACGGCACCAATCAGAAACAGTTGACGACGGCCGGAAGCAACACGCAGCCGAATTGGAGTTTCAAGTAGGGCCAATGCCTGAATTCTTATTTCATACAGACCGGGGAGCGGCGGAGAAGTCAACCCGCCCTGCCTGGACTCGATCCGTGCGCTCTTGAGAGAGTGCGCGCTAGCGTAGGGAGGACGAAGTGAAGCAGCAGAGACTGAAGTCGATCGCGATTGTGTTCATGGTGGGTGCCGTCATGATGCTGGGCGCCTGCAAAAAGAAAGTGGCGCCGCCGCCACCTCCGCCGCCACCGGCGCCGACCGCGCCTACGGCGTCGCTGAGTGCGAGCCCTGACACGATTGATAAAGGCGCGTCGACGACCCTGACCTGGCAGACGACCAACGCCACCGATGTCAGCATCGACGGCATTGGCGCCGTGCAACCCAACGGCTCGCAGAGCGTGAACCCGGCCGAGTCGACCACCTATCACCTGGTGGCCAAGGGCGCGGGTGGAACGCAAGAAGCCACGGCACGTGTCACGGTCAACGCTCCGCCACCACCGCCTCCTCCGCAGCCTTCCGCTACGGAAGAAGAGCTGTTCTCGCAGAATGTGAAGGACATTTATTTCGATTACGACAAGTCTGACATTCGGCCTGACCAGCAAGCGGCGATGCAGGGAGATATCGACTTCCTTAAGTCGCATCCGAATATTGCATTTACGGTGGAAGGACACTGCGACGATCGCGGCTCGACCGAATACAACCTGGCCTTGGGCGACAGCCGCGCCAACGCGGTGAAGAACGCCCTGGTACAGGGCGGCGTGAACGCGTCGAGCGTAAAGACCATCAGCTACGGTAAAGAAAAGCCGTTCTGCACGGAAGAGAACGAGCAGTGCTGGCAATCGAACCGGCGCGGGCACTTGGTCTATTCGAAGTAGCAGTAAAGGATACGGGGCGGACAACGTTCGCCCCGATTCGCTTCCGGTACAGGCAAGCGGACCCCTGCGTCTCGCCGTAAGACTATGGAAAATCAAGACAAGACAACCCTGTCCGGATCGAGGTATGCTTCGCTGCACAGGGCGGATTTCCGGCATCTAATGGAATCGACTATGAGAAACCGATGGTTGGGCGTAGTAATTCTGGCGTGCGTGGCGTCCCTTCCCTCCTGGGGCGCGAGCAAGGAAATCATCCAGTTGCAGACCCAGGTGCAGCAACTGCAGGATCAGATGACGCAGATGAAACAGTCGTTTGACCAGCAAATGGGAGTGCTGCAGCATCTGATCGAACAGAGCACGGACAACGTCAACAAGGTCTCGACGTCGGTCAACACGTTGCAGACTACTTTGTCGAAGCAACAAAGCGACAGCGGCGCACATACCGACCAGCTCTCGGGACAGATCCAGTCGTTGAACGACAGCCTCGACGAAGTGAAGGCGCGGTTGAATCGCGTCAGCAAACAACTGGAAGACATGCAGTCGGCGCAGCAGAGTTTGCAGGCGCAGCAGGCACAGCAGCAAGCCCAGCAACAGGCCTTAGCCCAGGCGCCTCCGCCCGACGTGCTTTATAACAACGCGCTTCGCGATTACAACGCCGGCAAGAACGATCTGGCTTCGCAGGAGTTCTCGGACTACATCAAGTTCTATCCCAACACCGACCTCGCGGGAAATTCGTACTTCTACCTCGCCGACATCGAGTTCCGGCAGGGCAATTATCAGAAGGCCGCGAAAGATTACGATCAGGTCGTACAGAACTTCCCTTCCGGAAACAAGGCTCCGTCGGCGCAGCTAAAAAAGGGTTTTTCTCTGATCGAGTTGGGCCAGAAAGATGACGGCGCGGCCGAGTTACGCCACGTCATTCAGCGCTGGCCGCGGTCGGCTGAAGCGACGCAGGCGAAGGAACGGCTGCGGAAACTGGGGTTGCCGTTGACAGCAAAAGAATAGAGACATTCTACGAAGTACGATTGCCGAAGTACGGACTGTTTTCAATCGTACTTCGTAAATCGTACTTCGACGATCACCCCTTCAGTCCCCTCAAACAGTATCTGATCTCGGTGGTCACTTCCTTCACCCGCATCCCTTCTTCAACTAGAAGCTTGCAGGCCAAAGCGGCGCGGGTTGGAGTGCCCTCGCCCAAGTCATAACTTACCCGGCAGTACTGGCAGTCTTCGTTCCAGCAAAAGCGTCCGTAGGAGACGCCCTCCGGGGCAAGGTATTGCAGGCAGCGGAGGAGCGTGTTGTTCTCCGGGACCTCGACTTCCCTGCCCATGAGCGTGATTTTGACCAACTTGTCGTAGGGACGGAAGAGAGTGGTGGGCGCGGTCATGCTAAAAGCATTCTAGGCTGGGCGCGGTTGGCGCAAACAATCGAAAGGGAATGTACCGGGATTGATGATTCGCTACGCAGCGTGACGGCGTCGGCTGCGATGGCGACTGGTGCGGCGGCGGTGGGCGTGGGCATGATGCTTGGTGGTGCGCTTGTCGACGCGGACGAAGCGGGCTCCATGCCGCACTGCCGTTTGGGCCCACGGGGTAGTCGTGAATAGCAGAACTGCAAAGACGGCAAGAATCAGGCGCTTCATGGATACTCCCTTTCCGATTTCTGGGTCGCCATGGCGACCCACTTCTGCACTTCCTACAGGGAAAATTCCGGCTAACTGGGTAGTTAACCTCTTCCTTGAACAAAAGTTTCGCGATACGCTGGGCCTGCAGACGATACCAGGTTCCTACGCCTGCGTAGAGGCATTTATCTCATGAATGATCACAAAGACCAAGACCGAATGAAGGGCGCGGTGGAGCAGGAAGACCGCGACCAGCGGGGCAACACTTCCATGCAAGGCCAATTGGGGCATCGCGATCAGGATCCGATGTTGAAAGAGGCCGATTCGGATTTCCCGGAACCCGGAGAGAGTCCCGAGCATAGTGGAGAGAATGATAAGAAGAAGTTAGACGAGGTCGCGTAGGCGATCCCGGCTCGCTGGTTGCTGGTCACTAAGACCACACTGTTGGGACGAAAATGAAAAGCCCTCCGAAGAGGGCTTTTTTTGATTGCCAGCGACCGGCCAACTGCGACCGGCGACCGCTCTTATCTCAGTTCCTCCATCACCTGCTCCAACACTTCCCTGCCGGGGCGCACCGCCGATTCCGGCAGCGTCGCCAGCGGTTGGTCGGTCATGTTCAGCAGATCGATGAAGCTGGGAGCCTTGGGATTGACGTAGAAGACTCCGGTGAGCACTTCGCCTTTCTCGTGCGATTCGTTCAGGCGATGGATGGCCTCAAGGCGATTGGTGGCGTCGTATTCCTCTTCGAGCTTACGCAGGCGGAGGCGCGATCCGTCATGCATGGTGACTTCGACCGTGGTACCGGGATCGTACTCGACGTTGATCTCCTCGAACGACGGCACGAAGCTGACTTCCTGCAGCGGTTCCTCGTGATCTTTCATGTACTTGTAGGACTTGGTGGAGCCCTCGTGGTCGTTGAAGGTCACGCATGGTGACACGACATCGAGCATGACCGTGCCCTTGTGGGCGATGGCGGCTTTCAACATGGCGTGCAGTTGCTTCTTGTCGCCAGAGAAGGATCGTCCCACGAAGGTCGCACCCAATGTGATCGCCAGCGCGCAGGTATCGATCGGCGGCAGGTCGTTGATCACTCCGGTCTTCAGTTTCGATCCCAGGTCGGCGGTGGCCGAGAACTGGCCCTTGGTGAGTCCGTAGACGCCGTTGTCTTCGATGATGTAGATGATCGGCAGATTGCGCCGCATCAGGTGGACGAACTGGCCGATGCCGATGGAAGCAGTGTCGCCGTCGCCGCTGACGCCCAGAGCGATCAAGTTGCGGTTGGCGAGCATGGCGCCGGTGGAGACCGAGGGCATGCGTCCATGAACAGTGTTGAAGCTGTGCGAGCGGCTCATGAAGTACGCCGGACTCTTCGAAGAGCAGCCGATGCCGCTGGGCTTAATGACGCGCTCGGGCGAGATGCCCATTTCGTACATGGCGTCGATGATGCGTTCCGAGATGGCGTTGTGGCCGCATCCAGCGCACAGCGTGGTTTTGCCGCCCTTGTATTCCAGAACGGAGAGGCCGATGCGGTTGATCTTCGGAGCCGGTGGTGGCGCGGTGGGTGTGGTCGCCATTTACTTGCCCTCCATGGTCATGAGTTCGTCGGTCACGGAGCGCGCGTCGAGCGGCAGGCCGTGGATGTGAGCGATGCTGCGCAGCCTTGTCACCAGCGCAGGCTTGATATCCATCTTCAGCAGCTCGAGCATCTGCGCGTCGCGGTTTTGCTCGACAACGTAAACGCGCTCGTGCTGCTCGATGAAGTCGTGAATCTCGCGGGTGAAGGGATAGGCGCGAATTCGCAGGTAATCGGTTTCGACGCCGTATTCGTTGCGCATCTGATCGCGAGCCTCGATCAATCCCCAGTGCGATGTGCCGTAACCGATGATGCCGATCTTCGACTTGCCGGTTTCGACTTCGGGACGAGGAACGAACGAACGCGCAGTTTCAAACTTGCGGTTCAGGCGCTCCATGTTGTTCTCGAAGTCGTCAGGCCGCTCGCTGTATTGAGCCTTCTCGTTGTGTCCGCTGCCGCGCGCGAAGTAGGCCGCGGCGGGATGCTCGGTGCCCGGCAGCGTGCGGTAGCCGATACCGTCGCCATCGACATCTTTGTAGCGGGCAAAACCACCGAGGCGGTCCAAGATCTTCTTTGCTCAAGACTTTGCCGCGTTCGATCGGTTTTTCGGGATATTTGAACGGGTCGGCCATCCAGTTGTTCATGCCCAGGTCGAGATCGGACATGACGAACACCAGCGTCTGGAATTTTTCCGCGAGATCAAAAGCATCCCCGGCCATCGTGAAGCACTCTTCCACAGAACATGGGATCAGCAGGATGTTCTTGGTGTCACCGTGGGAGAGAAACGCGGTCGAAAGAATATCGCCTTGCGAAGTGCGCGTAGGCAGACCGGTCGAAGGACCGACCCGCTGGATATCCCAGATCACGCCGGGAACTTCGGCGTAGTAGGCGAGTCCTGCGAACTCGGCCATCAGCGAGATTCCGGGGCCGGCGGTAGCGGTCATAGCACGAGCGCCCGCCCACCCCGCGCCAACCACCATACCGACAGCGGCCAATTCGTCCTCCGCCTGAACGATGGCGAAGGTCGCCTTGCCGTCGGGACCGATACGGTGTTCCTTCATGTAGTCAATCAGCGCTTCCGGAAGCGAGGATGATGGCGTAATCGGATACCAGGCCACCACCGTGACCCCGGCAAACATGCACCCCAGGGCGGCGGCCGAGTTGCCGTCGATGATGATCTTGCCCTTGGTCTTGTCCATGCGTTGGACGAAGTACGGATCGCGCTTGGTGAGGCTGGCGGCGGCGTAATCGTACCCGGCTTGGACAGCTGCCAGGTTGAGATTGGCGGCCTTCGCTTTGGTTGCGAATTGCTTGCGAATCGCCTTCTCCACTTCCGCCATGTCGATGTCGAGCAACTTGGCCACGACACCGACATAAATCATGTTGCGCACGAGTTTGCGCAGCTTCGCCTCGGGACACACCGGGGCGACGAGCTTGTCGTAGGGAACGGCGTAGAAGATCGAGATCGTCACGCAGCTTGTCGAGGCCGAGAGGCTCGTCGTAAAGTACTGCGGCGCCAGCGGCGAGCGACTTGACGTCTTCCTGCGCGGTCTCCGGATTCATGGCCACCAGGAAATCGATTTCCTTCTTGCGCGCGATGTATCCGTCTTTGTTGGCGCGAATGGTGTACCAGGTGGGCAGTCCGGCGATGTTCGAGGGAAACAGGTTCTTGCCCGAGACCGGGATTCCCATCTGGAAAATGCTGCGCAGCAGCACGGTGTTGGAACTCTGCGAACCGCTGCCGTTCACCGTCGCAACCTGAATGCTCATGTTGTTGACGACGCGCTTGGGCTCCACGCCTCCTGAGGCTTCGTGGAGCGCTACATCCGTAGTGGCCATTCCAGTCCCTTCCTTTGACAGTGGCGGGATTTGGACACTCCCGCGTGGGTTGAAAACGTGAGAAGCGGAACTTTTTATTATACGGCACCTAAAGGTAGGGCGCACGTTCCCGGTAACTGATTGTTTACTAGGCTTCTACGCGGAAGAACTGCGCCATATTGCGGAATTTATTATATCGTGATGCGACCAATTCCGCAGCGGGCAGCGGGCGGATGGCGGCCAGATGTTTAACCAGGGCTCCGTCCAGAAAAGCGGCGGCGGCCTCGTGGTCGGTATGGGCGCCGCCCGGCGGTTCGGGAACGATGTCATCGATGCAGCCGAGTTCCGCCAGGTCATTGGCGGTAATTTTCATGGCTTGCGCCGCGATTTCTTTTTTCGAGGGATCGCGCCACATGATCGAAGCGCAACCTTCCGGCGAGATGACTGAGTAAACTGCGTTTTCCATCATCAAGACGCGGTCCGCCACGGCAATGGCCAAGGCACCACCGCTGCCGCCGACACCAATGACGGTTGTGACGATCGGAACCTTCAGGCGCGCCATTTCGCGCAGATTATGAGCGATGGCTTCGCCTTGTCCACGCTCTTCGGCGCCGAGGCCGGGATAAGCGCCATCGGTATCGACGAAGGTGAAAATAGGACGTCCAAACTTTTCGGCGATGTGCATCACCCGCAACGCCTTTCGGTATCCCTCGGGATGCGGCATGCCGAAATTGCGATAGACCTTCTGCTTGGTATCGCGAGCTTTCTGATGCCCGATGACGATGACTTCTTCGCCATGGAAGCGGGCCATGCCGCAGACGATAGCAGGATCGTCAGCGAAGCTGCGGTCCCCGTGGATCTCGCTCCAGTCGGTGAACAGCCGCTCCACGTAATCGAGCGTGTAAGGGCGCTGGGGATGGCGGGCGAGTTCGGTTTTCTCCCAGGCGGCGGTATGGGGCGAAGCCACTTGCTCGCGCAAGGCCTGCACCCGTTCATTCAGCTGGCGAATCTGCTGGCGGGTGTCTTCGTTCTCGCCGGCGACCGACTCCAGCCGGGCCACTTGCTGTTCGATCTTCTGTAGCTCTCTCTCGCCCTTGCTTCCCGCATCCATCTTGTTGCCGTCACCGTTCTTTCCGGCCCAGCGGGCCTCGACCATGGAAAGGAGAAAGTCCGCGCCGTGCATGGCGAGAGGAGCATCCGTCGCATCGGGCACGCTCGCCTTCGGACTGATTTTTCTGGAAATGGGATTCCTCATTCACCGAGCGCTCAATCGATAACCCGGACCGCGCCACGCCCGCACAGCTCTTCTACGCGGGCGATGAAGTTGCGGTCTGGAAGCACATTATAGCCCTCCGCTTCCATGACCACCATGAAATCGCCCTGGCGTTCCACATCGAACAGCACTTTCGCTTGCCCTTTGCGCTCCACGAACAGGGTGTGGAGAGCATCGACGGTGGAGTCGGTAGAGGCCTCGAGGGGGATGCGGATACGCAGCGCGCGCGGCAACGGCACCTTGGCCTCTTCGAGCGGCGTGATGTCGTTGACCGTGATCTTGGGATTCGAGCCTTCTTCCACGCGCAGCCCGGCGCGGATCAGAACCGGCACTTCGAGTTTCACTTTTTCCTGCAGTTTGCGGTATGCCTCGGGGAAGACGATCATCTCCACAGAACCCTCCATGTCTTCCAGAGCGCCCTGGGCGTAGAAATCTCCCTTCTTCGACTTAACCACGCGAATATTGGTGATGATGCCGGCGGTGGTGATGCTCTCGTCTTTCCCGGTGGACTTGGTCATCGCCATCAGTTCGGGCGTGCTCAGCGCCCGCAAGTCCTCGAGCTTGTCCCGATATTTCTCCAGCGGATGTCCGGTGATGAAGAAGCCCAGAATTTCTTTTTCGTAAGCCAGGCGCTGGTGTTCGTCCCAGTCGGGAGTATCGGGGAGGCGATCGTTGTGGTTATGAGTTTCTTCTTCCGCAAAGACGCCAAACAACCCGTGCTGACCCGATTCGGCGTCGCGCTGGGTTTTCTGGGCGCGGTCTATGGCTTTGTCGAGAACCGCCATCACTTGCGCGCGGCGGCCCAGGGAATCCATGGCGCCGCTCTTGATCAGCGATTCGAGCACGCGCTTGTTCAGCATGCGGAGATCGACTTTTTCGCAGAATTCGTAAATAGAAGTGTAGGGGCCCTCTTTCCTTCCGGCTACGATCGACTCGATGGCGTTGTGTCCGACATTCTTCACGGCCGCCAGCCCGAAACGAATGGCAGCACCATGCGGAGTGAAGTTGGCGTCGCTGACGTTGATATCCGGCGGCTCGACGGCGATTCCCATCTCCCGGCACTCGTTGATGTACTTCACCACGTCGTCGGTCGATCCGGTGACTGAGGTCAGAAGTGCCGCCATGAACTCGACCGGGTAATGCGTCTTGAGATAAGCCGTGTGGTACGCGAGCAGTGCGTAGGCTGCGGAGTGCGATTTGTTGAAGCCGTATCCCGCGAACTGCGCCATCAGGTCGAAAATCTTCTCGATCTTTTTTGCTGGATAGTTGCGTTGCGCGGCACCCTTCACGAAGCGATCGCGCTGCTGCGCCATCTCCTCAGCTTTCTTCTTGCCCATGGCGCGCCGTAGCAGATCGGCTTCGCCGAGGGAGTATCCCGCGAGCCGGTTGGCGATCTGCATCACCTGTTCCTGGTAAACGATAACTCCGAGAGTTTCGGCCAGGACCTCTTTCAGTTCCGGCAGTTCATACTCGATCTTGCGGCGGCCATGCTTGCGCTCGATGAAATCATCGATCATGCCACCCTGGATGGGGCCGGGCCGGTAAAGAGCATTCAGAGCAGTGAGGTCTTCGATGGAGTTGGGTTGGTAGCGGCGCAACACGTCGCGCATGCCGTGCGATTCAAACTGGAAGACGCCTGAGGTCAATCCCTTGTGGAATACCTTTGCGTAGGTCTCCTGATTGTCGAGCGGGATTTCATGCAGCTGGATCTTCTCGCCCCGAGTCTGCACGATGAGCTTCAGCGCATCGTCGAGAATGGTCAGCGTGGTGAGCCCGAGGAAGTCCATCTTCAACAGGCCGAGCTTTTCGATCGCGACCATGTCGAAGGCGGTGACAATTTCGTCGTTCTTGGTCTTAAAGAGTGGAACGAGTTCGTTGAGCGGACGCGGCGAAATCACTACGCCTGCGGCGTGAACCCCGGCGTTGCGCACGAGCCCTTCGAGCTTGCGCGCGGTATCGATCAACTGCCGGACTTGGGCGTCACTCTCGTAAGCCTGTTGCAGGGCCGGAGAATCTTTGATGGCCTGTTCCAGCTTGATGTTCAGCGTGGTAGGCACCATCTTGGCGATGCGGTCCACGTCCGCGTAGGGCACGTCCATGGCGCGACCTACGTCTTTGATCGCAGCTTTCGCCGCCATTGTTCCGAAGGTGATGATCTGCGCGACGTTCTCGCGGCCGTATTTCCGCGTGACGTAATCGATGACTTCCCCGCGCCGGTTCATGCAGAAGTCGATATCGATATCCGGCATCGAGATACGTTCGGGATTGAGAAAGCGCTCGAAGAGAAGCTCGTGCTGCAGGGGATCGATGTCGGTGATGCCAAGCGCGAACGAGACCAGTGATCCGGCGGCAGAGCCGCGGCCCGGACCGACCGGGATGTCATGATCCTTGGCGTAGCGGATGAAATCCCACACGATCAAGAAGTATCCCGAAAACTGCATCTGCTGGATGATCGCGATTTCCCGCGCCAGACGCTGCTCGTAGTCGGCGATGCTGTGCTTGAGCCTTCCCTGCTGTTCGAGGGGGCGCAGCAGTTCGAGACGGCGGGCAAACCCCTCACGGCTGACATGTTCGAAGTAGCTGTCAAGCGTGTAGCCCGGAGCGACATCAAAATGCGGGAACGGATTGCTGACTTTCTCAAGGCGCAGATTGCAGCGCTCAGCAATCCCCAGCGTGCGCGTCAGCACATCCGGCGAGTCCTTGAACACCATCGACATCTCGGCGTGGCTCTTTACGTAGAAGTCCGTGCCTTGAAACTTCAGCCGGTTCACGTCCTGAATCGACTTGCCGGTTTGAATGCAGAGCATGACGTCTTGCGCGTGGGCATCGTCTTCGCAGAGATAGTGGCTGTCGTTGGTAGCGACGAGCGGGAGCCCAAGATCTTTCTCCATGCGGTACAGGTGCGGATGGATGCGGTGCTCGAGTTCCAGCCCCTGATCCTGAATTTCGAGAAAAAAATTGTCTTTGCCGAAAATATCGCGATAGGTGGCGGCCGCGCCACGTGCTGCGTCGTACTTATCGTCCATCAGGAGTTCGGCGACTTCGCCTTTCAAACATCCTGAAAGCCCGATCAATCCCTTGGAGTGCTCGGCGAGAAACTTCTTGCTCACGCGGGGCTTGTAATAAAAACCGTGAAGTGACGCCTCTGAGGTGATCTTGGCGAGGTTGCGGTATCCCTCTTCATTCTCGGCGAGCACCAGCAGGTGATTGTAGGTATCGCCGTCGGGAGGGGTGCGCTCGATGCGGTGGTCGTCCTTTTTGCAGATGTAGAGCTCGCATCCGACGATGGGCTTGACGCCCTCTTTGTGCGCGGCGTTGACGAAATGCACCGCGCCGAAAATGTTGCCGTGGTCGGTCATAGCCACCGCGGGCATGCCGAGCTCTTTGACGCGGGCGCAGAGCTTCTCCACGTCGCAGGCGCCGTCGAGCATGGAGTAGTCGGTATGGAGATGCAGGTGGACGAAGTCAGACATTGGGCTCTTTAGGCATTTTACGTTGTCGGGGATTGTATGCGGAAGCGCGCCTGTGGAGAAGCGGAGAGTTATCCACAGCGCTTTAGCGCAATCCCGTCCCCCTCACCCGATTTCAATGGCTATTTGTGCAGCAGGGTGGTATGGCTGGCGACGCAGCGCCATTGGTCGTCCTGAAATATCCAGGTATCGGTAAAGCGTCCGTAGTGCTCGAAGGGCTTGCCCTTGTCGGTCCCCTTGGTGTGGTAGATCCCGGTCACGACCGCCGCGTTGGGATACAGGTCCACCCTCGCATCCTCGTTGGCGATTAACGTTGCTTTGTAAGACGGATCTTTGATGTCGGAGAGAAATTTCGCTTTGTCCATCACTGACCCATCGATATCGGTGTAAATGAACTTGTCACCCACCAGAGTATCGAGTGCCTTTGCGTCGTGATGAAGTTGAGCCTGATTCCAGGCATTTTCCAAAGCGATAAGCTTGCTTTCGTCGGCGGCAGCTGCAGGAATGTGCGCTACCAGGACCGCGAAGAGCACCAGAACGAAGAGGTGGATGCTAGCCTTCAAGATCATCCTCCGGCGAGCTAAGTTTCTGCGGGCAGTGTCCCAGCCCTGCCCGGCTGGTGTCAACCTCTCACTACTTGCCTGTCAACCGTTTCTGACTCCTCGTGCGATCCGCCAAGCGGATCGGCATCTTAATTTAGAAACGAAAATTACGCAGCGGATTATTTTCCGCTTGTTTTCTCTGGTGCCGCAGGGGGATCAGGCGGCCGGACAAACTTGGCGTCGTCAATGGAGATATTTTGCTGCACGTTGTCGATCTGGATGGTGAAGGCTCCGGAAGGACGAGCCAGCGTCCAGCGGAAAGGAGTCTTCACCCCGTTGACGTCGCGGTAGTCAGCATAGTCAATTTGCGTGGGGTTAAGCCCCAGGATCGTGTCGGAAAAGCGGACCATGCGAACCAGTAGTCCCGATTGCCGATCGAAGTAGAGTTTCACCGGTGGCTGGTTGGTTCGCGCACCGATGAGAACATTGGCTTCGCGATCGCCAATTTTTGCCGCTGGAGCAGGCTTGAGTTCGGTGAAGATCGTCTTGAGATCGGTAGCGAAATGAAGATCGGCATCGAGAGTGGCGGCGGCCGCTTCCGCCGGACTCATGTCGTGAATCGGGCGTCCAGGGTTGCCCAACCATCCTCCGGCGCTGCCGTTGTAAGCGGTGATGCTGTCGCCCTTCGGCGTGCTCAGGTATGACGCACGTTTGTCGGGAGCTTTCGCATAGACCGTAATGGCCATCTTCTGGCCCATCACTTCAGCGTTTCCGTTTTCCACGCGAGTTGAAACTTTTTGGATGGCCGCAACGCCGCCAAGCGCCTGAATATATTTCTCGATTACCTGGTCGGCGGCAGGACCGGCGGAGGCTTGCGCTTCTTCCCCACCCTCATCGTGCATCGAGGCGATCTCTATCGCGGGATCACCGCTCGCGATTACCGGCGTCGCTACCGGGTGCGGCGATCCGCGATGGCAAGTGTTGCAGGTGACCTCGCGATGACCGTCAAAGTCATCGGAGTTAATGCTGATCATCATTTCCATCATCACGCGCGCGGTCTGCTTGGGCTTCTTGTCGTCTTTGTCGAACGCTCCAGCCACATGGCAGAACTCGCACTCGACGCCCAGCGCGGCGCTGATGAACTGCATAGTGGGAATGAGTTGATCGGCGGGACGGCCCTTCAAGACCCGAATGTTTTTGAAGGCCTGCTCGGTGGTCTTGGGTGCCTGCGGAGCTTGCGCGTGCATCGTCATCGCTATCATCAACACAGCTGCCGTGCAGGTTGCGGCCAGCAGAGTCTTCCATCCGCGATCAGTCATCGTCTGTGTCCTCGGTTGAAATGCGAACAGGAAGTGTAGCAAAAACACATAAACTTTCTCTTAACAGAAACGACCGGCCGGGTTAATCTCTGCGGATATGACGCAGACCACCAAGACAGTACTTACGGCAGTTTTCTGGTTCGTGCTCGGTCACCTCAGTTGCGCGCTGATGCATCATCTGCACTAAGGCGGGAATTTCAAAGAGATGGATTAGCGCGGGACGTTGAAGTCGACGCCGCGGTCGTCGTTGACCTTGATGGTAGCGGGAACATCGAGACTCGCCAGGGGGATCTTCCTGGCGCGATCCTGATTGAAGACCCAGAGCGTGCGTCCCACGACGGCATAGTTGCGAATCTCTTCGCGATGTTGGTCGCGAAAGACGAGCACTGTCGGATCCGAGATGTTGGCCTTGGCGGAATCGGGCGGAGCCTGTCGTTGGGTGGGAAGCGGGGTGTAGGCGCGGATTTCTTGTTCGTCGCGCAAGCGCGCCACTTCGTTGCTGAGTTCGTTCACCTGCTGCGACAGTTGCTGGTTCTGCTCCGTATAAGCATCTTCATTCGTGGAATCGTAGGAAGGCCCCGAGTCCCACAGCAGCGGATCGTATCCGTACCCGTAGGCGGGATAGCCGTAGCCATAGCCGTAGCCTCCATAGCCGTATCCGCCATACCCGTACCCGAAGTAGTGGTGATGGTGATGACCGTCGCCGCCGTGACCATAGTGGTAAGGATTGCGGTAGGAAGTCGTGAAGGTGACGCCGTTGCTGCGAGGAGCACCGGCAAAACTACCGCCATGGCTCATCATGGGAGCGCCGCGGGAGAAGGATCCCATATGCGCGCCGCCGCCACCGATCGAACCGCCGCGGCGCTGCGCCAATGCACACGGAACCGCCAGAACCACCGTCAACGCTGCGAGGCTCCACAGGCGACGCATAAGCAAATTATAGCCCCAAATGCCTTATTGGGCGCGGTATTTGAAGAGATCCCGTAGCTCAGACGCCTCTTTCGGCGCTGGGTTCTGGTGTGATCGAAACGCTCGAGCGGTAGCGGCCGGGCTTGCCCGATGCGGCAGACGAGGCGGTCCGCCTCCACGTGAGCAATGCAGTGAGTCCACGTTTTAGCGGCGCTTTTTGGCTGGCTTCTTCACGGGCTTTGTGGCTTTCTTCGCCGGAGCCGGCTTTACGGCCTTGTGCTTCGCGGGCGGCGCAGGCTTACCCTTCGCCGGCGGTGCAGGCGCCTCTACCTTGGCAACAGGAGCAGGAGCCACAGCAACTGGAGCTATTGCTTTGCCCTTCTTCTTGCCCGCAGCAGGAACCGGTGCCGGGGCTGCAACCGCCTGAGCGGCGGCGCCTTTCGCGGCCCTTCCTCGCTTCGGAGGAGGTGGCGGCGGAGGCGGCGGTGGAGGAGCCAGCGGCTTCAGAAACTTCAGAATCTCAGTTCGCGAACGCAGCTTGCCGTCCAGCAGCAGCATGAAGACGTCGTTGGCAATCTTGGGATACTCAGGCATCTGCGGAGTGATGTGCAACTCCGTCATTTCCACGAGCGGGACTTTCTGCTGCACTTGACGCCACTTAGTGAAGAAGTTCTTGATCTTCTGCGCAACCGCTTGCTGCTTGGCGGTCACCGCGAGGAAGAGCGTCATCTCCGGACGCGCCTCCGACAACAACTTCCAGGTGCGCGAAGGCGTTGCAGCTTCTTTTCCGCTCAGGCGCTTCGCCAGATTCTTCGCGTTGTCCTCGAGGTCTCGCCAGGACTCAACCAGATCTTTGCGAGGAATCAGCTTGCGCATGTCCGCGATATCTTTGTCTGCAAGGCGGCTGGTAAGGAAGTAGAGCACCGCAGGCGCAGGATCGGGCGTGTAGCCCAGTTCATTCATCTGCTGCCGAGTTTTCAGCAACTGCGCCAGGCCGTTCGTGTCGATCTTGCTGCTGTTCCAGTGCGGATTTAGCACCTTTAGCCAGTCTTCTTTTTCAAGAACCTTCACGATGTGCAACGGGTCGTCTTCGTACGCCAGTTGCTCGATCTCCTGCCCGATGGCCTTGTCGCTGATGTGCTCGATATATTTGTTTTCTTTCGCTGATTCGAAGCGCGCTTGTGTCCGCTCTTCGAGCGGCCAGTGAAAACGCGCTGCGAAGCGGAGGGCACGAATCAGGCGTGACGGATCTTCGACGAATGCGTAATTGTGCAGAACCCGAATCAGTTTCGCTTCGATGTCGGCGGCGCCGTTGAACGGATCCATCAAGAGACCGCGCGACCCTGGATTCAGCGAAAGCGCCATGGCGTTGACAGTAAAGTCGCGGCGGCGCAGATCCTCGATGATGGTGGCCGGGGTAACCACCGGAGGCTTCCCAGTCTTCTCGTAGTGCTCGGTGCGCGCCATGCTGATTTCGGTACGCACTCCCCCAGCAAGCACCAGGTACAGAGTTTTGGTGTCATCTTCGGCGGCGGAGATGGTCGCCCCGGCACGCTCTAATTCTTTTTGCAGCTTAAGGGGATTGCCCTGAACGGTAAAGTCGAGATCGCGAATGGTAAAGCCGCTGATAATGTCGCGGATCGCCCCACCGGTGAGGTAAATATTCATCCCGGCGGCGCGAGCGATATCTTGGACTACGGCGACGCCACGCTGCTGGTCCGGCGTCAACCGGATTTCCATGGTGTAAATGTAATCAGCCATGCTTTACTTGCTAGGCACCGGAACTCTCTGCTTGCCGACGTCGGCGACATTTTCCACAGGGCGCAGACCGAACCTTGCGCAACCCCCGGTCGGCTCCATGTAAATGATTCTACAGAATAGACTTATACCTGTTTTGATCGCCTATGGCAAGCATCACAAAATATCACATAGTTAACCTTTTGGCTACAGGGAAGGACGAGCTACCAGCGGTTTCTCTGGAAAAGTGCGAGAATCCCCTTGAGCCATCGGGCCGAAACCCGCGTCCGACAGGCCCTTAGCCCAAGCATGCCTTCCACAACAAAAAAGGTTATCGTGCGCAAGATGGACCGCGACACGATCAACGGGTACGTGTCGCCGTCGAACTTTGTGCACGAAGGCAAGCTCGAGTTACTGAATACTTCGGGCAACGTGGTTGGCATTGAACTGAAAGACATCAAGGGCGTTTATTTCGTCCGTGAGTTTGGGGAGGTTGAGTCCCCCCGCAAGACTTTTACCAGCCGTCCCCGGACCGAGGGGCTGTGGGTGCGGCTGAAATTCAAGGACAACGAAGTCGTCGAAGGCATGATGCCCAACGACCTCAGCCTGACCACGGCTGAAGGCTTTCTGATCAATCCTCCGGACCTGCGCTCGAACACCCAGCGCATCTTTGTGCCGCGCACGGCTCTTGAATCGCTCACCGTGCTAGCGGTGATTGGAGCGGCGCGGCGGCGGCGCGGTGCGGCGGAAGACGTTCGACAGGTTCCCATGTTTGGAGAGTAAGCGTGTTGCCACATTCCCAGCGATCCGTTGCTTTTGCCGTTAGGGTTGTAGCTGTTCCAGCCATTGGTTTTCTTCTCTCGGTCGCCATAGGCTGCGGCGGCGGTTCCGGATCTCATCCCCCACCCTCGGTTACTACTCCTCCTCCCGCGCTTGTACCGCTCACGCAGTTAAGCAGCGACATGTTCACTAACTCCACCAGCCAGCACCAGACCGAAGTGGAAGCGCACGCCTGGTCGAATGGGCCGACCATCGTCAGCGCTTTTCAAGTAGCGCGGATCTTCAGCGGCGGGGGTGCGGATATCGGATTCTCCACCTCTACCGACGGGGGCACAACTTGGACCCGCGGTTCCCTGCCTGGGATTACCACTTTCGACGGCGGAAGTTTCTCGGCCGCCAGTGATCCCGCAGTCGCCTATGACGCTGCCCATGCGGTATGGATGATTTCGACCCTGCCGATCAATTCATCAACCGACAAGGTCGCAGTCAGCCTTTCGAGCGACGGGTTGAACTGGGGCAATCCCGTTATCGTCAGCACCACACCTGACTCCGACAAGAACTGGATTGCCTGCGACAGCAACGCCAGCAGCCCATTTTACGGGCACTGCTACGTCGAGTGGGATGACCCAAGCAACAACGGAATCATTTGGATGAGCACCTCCAGCGATGGCGGACAGACGTGGGGAACCGCACACACGACTTTGAGTCTGGCTTCCGGCATCGGCGGACAGCCGGTGGTGCAACCGAACGGCAATGTCGTGGTTCCCATCGAAGACTTCAACGGCACCTCAATCATTTCGTTCATGTCGACAGACGGGGGTAATAGCTGGGGAGCGCCGGTCACCGTTTCTTCCATTTCCGATCACTTTGTCGCCGGAAATCTGCGGACCTCTCCCTTGCCCGCGGCGGCGGGCGACGCGGGCGGAACCGTCTACGTGGTGTGGCAGGATTGCCGCTTTCGCACCGCCTGCGCTTCGAACGATCTGATTCTCAGTACCTCCACGAACGGCACGATCTGGACTACGCCGACACGGGTGCCGATCGACGCGGTCAACAGCACCGCGGATTACTTCATCCCCGGACTCGCCGTGGATCCCGCGACCAGCGGCAGCGGAGCGCATCTGGGCCTGACGTATTACTACTATTCGAATGCGAACTGCACGGCGTCCAGCTGCGCCCTGAATGTCGGATTTATTTCTTCGCTCGACGGCGGAGCGACCTGGACGGCTCCAACTACGCTGGCCGGCCCGATGACACCGACGTGGCTGCCCGACACCTTCGCTGGGCTGATGGTGGGCGATTACAGTTCGACCACTTACTCAGGCGGCAAGGCGTTCTCGGTATTCGCCCTGGCCGGCTCGAACGCCGGCATGCTCTTTGATGAACCCATCTTTGCCAACACGAGTGGGTTTGCGGCCGAGCAAGGTGCGGCCATCCGCATGTCTGCGGGCGAACTGCCGGTACCCGGAGCGCATTCCGATCACGGCCCGCGCAAGTTCGCCGATCAGGAACACCGGATTCTGCGTACGCCTCCGGAATAATCGCGCACGCCGGCCTTTGCTGGAGAGAGGCAGCGTCCCAGGAGCGGCAGAAATTTGCGGACTGGAGGCAACACAGCGAAGCTGTGTCTCTACCACGAGACTAACGAACGACCAGCACTTCCCTGACGTTATCCCGCGCCAGAAAGAACTTGATCGACGCGAAATCGCGGAAGAGGGTTTCGATGTGGCGGTTGTTGAACACACGCTGCAGGCGGAATCCCCCGCCAACCGAAGTATGCACCGCACCCGTGGGTCCGCGGCGCACTTCGCGACGGCCGCCGATGGGCTGCATATCGAGAAGATCGTTGCCCGTGATATGAAACCGGTAGCAAGGAGCATCCGGCCCGGCTTCTTTGGTATGAAAAAACGCCAGCAACATGCCGCCCGGCTTCAGCACCGACCACAACCTTCCCACCGTGGGTTTGACCAGGCTCTCGTCCAGATAGTCGGCGAGATTCCAGCACAGCACAACGTCGAACTGCGCCGCCTGGAAAACCAGGTTTTCAGAAAGAAACTTCTTGCTGTCGAGAGTCGCGTTCCCGTGCTCATCTTTGGCGATAAGCGACGGGTCGGTCGAGGCAATCAGTAAATCTTCGCTGTAAATCTTGTGACCACGCTCGGTGAGGTAGCGGATATTGGTCGGCGAGGTCGAGCCGATGTCCAAAACGCAAAGCGACTCGTCTGACGCCAGGGTGCGGGCCAGTTCGCCTAAGCCGCTGGAGCGGCGTGAGAGCCGTTTATTTGCCGATTCCGCAGACAAGCCTCCAGGGCCAGGTGTGGAACCACGAAAGAATTTCATGAACCCATTAGTAACGGATGCCATTTCCACTTCCAGGCGTCCGATTAGGAACACCGCAATTTACTATATCGTGCTGACGTTTCAGAACCCGCTCAAATCCTGCCAAGCTACGTTACCGGAGTTTTGCCCGCCCCGGCCGCGCTCGCCGCTGCGGATTCAGCCTTCACCCCGTCCCGTTGAATGTCGACCTTCCCTTTCAGGTAGGCGCCATCTTCAATCGAAATGCGCTTGGAGACTACGTCTCCCACGGCGATCGCCGATTTTTGCAACTCCACACGATCGCTAGCCCGGATATTGCCGTCGAGTTTCCCCTTTACGACCACGCCCTTGGCGTTGACGTTGGCCCGCACTTGGCCATTAGGACCGATGATCAGTTGATTTCCGGCCAATTCGATGTTGCCCTCCACCTGTCCATCAATGTAGAGGTCTTCACTGCCGGAGAGTTCTCCCTTGATAATCACTGACTTACCGATGTGGGCAAACTCCCCCGTCTTGGGCGTTTCCATGAAGCCTCCTTGGGCCAGTAATCGCGGGGCGCAAGCGGAATAAGCGATTCTAAATCATCCGCGGGATTCGCGCAGGACATAACCCGAAATTCTCGTGGGATATACAACAGCGGATTGCCAATACTCGTCTAAAATCAACTTGGGTGTGATGAGAAACCTCTCCAAGCTACGGAACTCGTTTTGCGCGATCCTGGCAATTTTTTGGGTCCTTCCCTGCGCCGCCGCCGATCAGACACAAATCCCCCCCGTACAGCTCGTCCGCCGCACCGTGAACAACGAACTCAAAGCTAACGGCGTCGATGTCCACGTCCTGTACATGTTCAAGGATTTCAAGCAGACCCCAAATGGCTCCCAGACCAAGCTGCTCGTGGAAACCAAGGATGCGACCGCCGGGCTTCTGATTGCGATCAACGGAAAACCGCTGTCGCCGCAACAGCGTCAGGACGAGATCGCCCGCATCGACCGCTTTGTTCAAAGTCCCGCGGAATTGCGCAGGAAACAGAAACAGGAAAAAGAAGACGCCGATCACGTGACCCGGATCATGAAGGCTCTGCCGGACGCATTTCTTTATGAGCCCAACGGAACTGAACCCGGTTCGGAGGAAATCGGCCGTCCAGGAGACGAACTGGTTCGCCTGAAGTTCCGTCCTAACCCGGACTACAATCCGCCCACCCACACCGAGCAGGTTCTCACGGGCATGACCGGATACCTTCTGATCGACGCTAACCACGACCGCATCGCCAAGATCGATGGCACGCTGATGAAAGAAGTCGGCTTTGGATGGGGCATCCTGGGTCACCTCGACAAGGGCGGACGCTTCGTGGTGCAACAGGTCGACGTCGGCGACGATCACTGGGAAATCTCGCGCATGGACCTGGCATTCACCGGCAAGATCCTGTTTTTCAAGAGCCTGAACATTAAATCGACGGAGACCTACAGCGACTTCCGGCCCGCGCCGTCGAACCTGACCTTCGCCCAGGGCGTCGATCTGCTAAAAAAGCAAGAAGCCGAAATCGCCCAGAAATAGTACCCAGCACCTGGTACCGAGTACCCAGTGCCGAGAAAAACCAACTTTCACAATTCCATCGATTCCTCTCTGCGAGTCCCGAGCGATGCCAGATGTGAGCCCGGCACATCAGACCCTGCGTGAGAGCCTGCATTTCACAACCGGCGTGGGACAGGACCCATGATCGGTAAGCTCCGTAGGAGCGGCTGCCAATAGCCCGGCGCTTCAGCGCCGGGGCAGGTGGAACGTTTCATCGAGTCCCGGAGGGACGACATTCTCGTCCGGCGTCAGCTACCGTGAGCCCGTCCTATGTGACAATCGTCACCGCCATCTTCTCTTCGATCGCCTAAATTCCATTCATGACCACCGCCAACGGTCGCGCCCGCTGGATACAGGGTCCGTCCGCCGAATGCGGGCCCGTGCGAAGCATTCAGAATCCTTACCGGCTCGTTTTACTCGGCGCTCCCGGCGTTGGCAAAGGCACGCAGGCGGAACTGCTGCACCAACACCTGAGAGCGTGTCATCTTTCGACTGGCGACGTCTTCCGCGCGGCCAGCAAGAGCCAGTGCGAACTAAGCCCGGCGATGAAGGCCGCCACGGAATACATGCGGCGCGGCGACCTGGTGCCGGATTCGACAGTGTGGGAAATGGTGCGCGAGCGCAGCGGTTGCCTGCATTGTGGCGGAGGATTCATCCTTGACGGCTTCCCGCGCACGCTGGCGCAGGCCGAATCGCTGAAGCAACTGATGCAGGACGAAGGCCTATCGCTCACGGCTGTTGTGAACTATCACCTTCCCCAAGCCGAAGTCGTCGCCCGTTTGAGCGGACGCCGCACCTGCGAAGTATGCAAAGCCGTGTTCCATGTGACGGATCGTCCCTCAAAGACCGCCGACGTGTGCGACCGATGTGCGGGAAAGCTATTTCAGCGGGAAGACGATCGTCCGGAATCGATCAAGGTACGGCTGGAAGCTTATGAGCGCAGCACGGCTCCGTTGATCTCGTTCTACGAGAAGCTGGGGTTGCTGCTGACGGTTGCGGCTGCCGGATCGCCGGATGAGATTTGTGCGCGCACGGTGGCAGGGTTAGAGGTAAGGCGCGCGGCATAAGCAAGCGGGCATTGTGCCCCATGTACAAAAGTGGAGGCGATGCTAGTATCGCCGCATGAAAAAGCCGAAAACTGGTAATCGCAGATCCGCGGCGAAAGACGCCGCCGCGCCCACAAATGTTGACGATTATCTCGCCAGAATCCCCGCATCGGCTCTTGCCAACTTCACTAAGCTTCGCGCGACCATCCGCTCAGCGGTACCGCGCGAGGCGACTGAGACAATCAGCTACAAGATACCCGCAATTCGACACAATGGGATACTTGTCTGGTTCGGCGCATTTTCCAAACATTGCAGCCTGTTTCCCACCGCGAGGGTTATTGCTGAGTTTAAGGACAAACTGAAAAGTTATTCGACCTCCAAGGGGACGATCCACTTCTCCAACGACAAGCCGCTGCCGACCGCACTCATCAGGAAGATGGTGAAGGCGCGGGTCGCGCAGAGTGACAGCAAGAAACGGCGATGAAAGCGGCGCGTGTTCTAACTGCCGATACTACTTCTTGCCAAACACTTCCTTCAGCAATGCGGTGGTTTGCGCCGCCGGATCTTTGCGAATTTTCTTTTCTTCCTCTCCCAGCATCAGGAACAGCCCGTCGAGCGTTTTCCCGACCACGTATTTGTTCAGGTCGAACTGCCCGGCCAGGGCGCTGCCTCCCGGTGCCGTTGCCAACACGTGATCGTATTGCTGCACGACTCCGACGTGCTCCATGGAACGCTGCACGATGGGAGAGAACGCCGTCGTAAGATCCTGGGAACTGGTGCGCTTGAAGTAATCCGTGGCCGCCGTGTCGCTGCCGGAAAGAATCTTGCGGGCGTCATCGAAGCTCATCTTCTTGACCGCCGCGATGAAAATCGCCTTCGCTTCGGGAGTGGCCTGCTCGGCGGCACGGTTCATGCCAACTTCCAGTTCGTCCACGGACGCGCCCATGCCCAGCATTCGCATGCCCTTGCCAACGGTTTGTAATTTGGGAGGAAGCAGAATCTTGATGGCCTGATTCTTCAGAAAGCCGTCCGGCCTGCCCGTCAGCGCGACGGCTTTGCCGGTACTCACCTGCAGGGCTTCTTTGAGTCCGGCAACGATCTTGTCATTGCTGAGCCCGGCGGTGCTGTGCGAACTGAGAGTGTCTCCGGCTTTTTTGAGGATGTCGTCGAGCTGGGCTTGAGATAGATAGGACGAGAACAGGATGACCGTGAGGAAGAATGCTCGCATAGTGTGCTCCTGGGAGAAGTCTACTCTTGAACGAGGGGCGCGGATACCGGCGGTTAGACGCTGGCCGGCCAGACGGTTGCAGCACAGTACATCCTGACAATTCCCCATTTCCAACTGAAGCAGGAAAGTCTAGTATCTACTCGCTCACAAGCAGGTCGTCATCGGCAATGATCTCCTCTCCTTTTGATCGATTGGACTACCCCAGCCTCCGTCAAAGTGTGTACTTGAATCAGGCATCCCTGGGATTGATCGGTCAACCAGCAGTAACCGCAATGCACAACTTCATAGACAATGTTGCCAGGCATGGCAACCTCCACATGTCCGATCGGGATGAGGTGGCATACTGCGAGACGCTCCGCGAACGCGCATCGCGATTGCTTCATTGCGACACCACGCAAGTCGCAATTGTCGCGAGCGCCAGTGAGATATTGGGGCAACTTCCGATGTTGCTTCAGCCCAGACTAAAGAGCACAATTCTGGCCGTTTCATCAGATTTTCCTGCGATAACTCGGCCATGGCTTCGTCTGGCTGCTCTAAAAGATCATACGGTGCGCTTTGTTGATGACCTGCCTGCGTGCGATTTGACCGATACACTCATTGAGGCAATTGATGAGAGTACTTCTGTGGTTGCGGTGAGCTGTGTGCAATACGCTACGGGTACGGCAGTGGATATTTCGCGGCTAAGGAAAAGCACTAGCCAGGTTGGTGCACGTTTGATTGTAGACGCTACGCAAGCGGCAGGCGCAGTGCGGGTGGACGCAGCGGCGTGGGATGCTGATTGCGTTGTTGCCAGCGGCTACAAATGGCTTGGTGGGCACGGAGGTGTTGCACTGGCAATCATGTCGCCAGTCTTGCTTGAGCAAATCCCCCCTTTACCGGGTTGGATGGGCGCGTCGGACCCCTTCGGATTTGATGCGACCTCTCTGTCCCTGGCTAATGATGCGCGGCGCTACACGCAATCAACCATGTCGTATGCCTCTATGGCTGGTCTGGTGGTAGCAGTTGAGCAGTTGTTGTCCTTGGGTGAAGCTCGAATTGAGGAACATGCGCGGAGTTTGGCAGCAATGTTGGTTCGCAATGCCAGCAAGTATGGTTGGCAAGCGTTTCGTAGTGTTGGCGATCCTGCCGCTTCTCCACACATCATTTCGCTGGGCCACGCGCGCGAAAGCGTACAAGCAATTGTGGAAGAACTTCGTAGTAACAATATTGTGTGCGGTATACGTGGCGGACGCATTCGGATCTCGCTCGCCCCTTACAACGACGAAAGTGATGTCATCACCCTTACAGAAGCATTTGCAAGAGCACGTTCGGGATGAAAGTCGGCCACTACCCAGCTTTCTTGTCGAAAATGCCAGGTATTTGGACGGAAAACGGGTGCCTTCACCCCACGCAGAGTTGGTTGCCTTTTGTAACCATGCGTTCTCACCAGCTTGCTGAAGGGGTAGGGGCTTCTCGCTCAATGGGAGGGTTCTGAGCGTAATGGCGATTTTGCAACAGCTGACAAGAGTCGTGGATAATTCGAGAGTGATTGACCCAAATGCTGGCCCACCCCCAACCCTGTCGGCTGCCGAAGAAAAGTTCAGGACGTTTCTTGCAAACCAATAACTACCCCACGACGATTTGCTGGTTGATGCCGGGCGATGTTGTGGCAGACAGGCAACCGTCACCTCTGGGTAAGGAAGCGCGGACCAGAGCGGCCAGGTATGCCACGCTGCAATATTCCGTGGGGCTTGAGCGTAATTTCGGCGTCGAACTGGAAGCGATTTGCGCCACAGAAACGGAAACTTTCGCGTCCGTCTTTGTTCCCGAGGATGATATGGACGCGCAGCGTTATTTGATGGGACGCGGTCTCAAGCTCACATGTCGAGTAGAGAGGTTCGCTACGTCCGCCGTCACGAGTTCGCTCAAGTGGAGGTTGCTCTGGTGGTGGAACAGTCGGCGCAGCAAGCGGTTGGAACGGTGAGTAGTGCTTCTCTAACTCGGCTGTCGAAACCAGCGGTTACACTCAGAACACTCAAGAGCGTCGCGACCCGGCCCTCTTCACTTGATCGTCTCTTTCCTTACCGTCAGCCTCTCAATCAAATCTTCCCTGATCTTGTATCCCGTCCCCGGCGCGTCGCTGATCGGGATCATTCCCTGCGGCGAGACTTCCACCTCGGGTTCGATGATGTCTTCTTTCCAATAGCGCTTCGACGCTGACACGTCTCCCGGCAGGCGGAAATTCTCTAGCGTTGAGAGTGCGATGTTGTGGGCGCGGCCGATGCCGGATTCGAGCATGCCTCCGCACCAGACCGGGATATTGTTCGCCTTGCAGACGTCGTGAACTTTCAGGGCTTCGGTGAAGCCTCCGAGGCGTCCGACTTTGATGTTGATGATGCGGCAGGCGCCGCTTTCGATGGCGGCGGCGGCATCGCGCGCACTCTCGATCGACTCGTCGAGACAGAGCGCGGTGCGCAGCTCTTTTTGCAGGCGGGCGTGGTAGAAGATGTCGTCGTTCCACAGCGGCTGCTCGATCATCAGCAGATTGAATTGATCGAACTTGCGCAGATGCTCGACTTCATCGAGCGTGTAGGCGGAGTTGGCGTCGCAGCTCAGCACGATATCAGCCCAGCGCGAGCGGATCTTTTCCAGGACGTTCACGTCCCAACCCGGCTTGACTTTGACTTTGATGCGGCGGTATCCGGCGGCCAGTTCGGTTTGAATCTTGTCGAGAAGCTGCTCGACCGTGTCTTGAATGCCGATGGAGACGCCGCACTGAATTTCGCGCCGCGTGCCTCCCAGCAACTTCCACAGAGGCACTTGCTTCTGGCGCGCCTCGGCGTCCCATAGAGCATTCTCGATTGAGGCTTTGGCCATGCGATGACCGCGGACTCTGGCCATCAGCGCGGCGCTGTCGCGTCCAGCGGAGATGGTCTTTCCCATGACAGCCGGCGCGAGATAGTGCTTGAGCGTCGGCCAGGTGCTCTCGATCCATTCGCTGCTGTAGTAAGGATCTTCGCCGGTGACGCATTCGCCCCATCCGTCAACGCCCTCACAATGCGCGGTGACCAGCAGGATGCGGCGATGGTAAAGGCGGCTGAAGCTCGTCTCGAAAAAGTGGACGAGCGGCATCTGAATTTCGCGGAGAGTGATGGCTTCGATTTTCATTGGTTCGTAGCTCAAGTTGTTTCGGCCGGCCTGAACCGTTGGTGACGCTTATCAAGACGTCATCCCGAGCGGAGCGAGGGATCTGGCGTGGAGCGAATGTGGTTTGGCTGCGCGCCAGATGCTTCGCTTTCGCTCAGCATGACGTCAGGATGGAGATGCCCGCTCAGCCATAGAGTACATCGCTCTGCTGAATATTACCCAAGCTCAGTACTCCCACTTCTCATCCCAGCGTCCCAGCAAGAACTTGCCGTTGCCGGCTTGATCGTGTTCATAACCGAGCACGGCAAGTCCAGAGGAGAACGCTTTCAGGAAGGCTTCTCGGTTGCTTGTTTGCACCTCGCGGGCGTGATCGCGAGTGGCCGGTGACGCCTTCCACTCGTAAATCTGCGCGGGGACGGGGATGCTTTCGAGCGTTGTGAAAACCGGCTTGGCGTCCCCCTGGATCACATTCTCGACCCGCTTCGACTTGAACCACCATTCCGCAACCAGGCGATCGGTCGGCAATCCACCTTGCAGCGGAGACGAGGTGATGCCGTATTGATTCTCGTTATACCGGCGGGTGATCGCGCCCAGCTTTTCAACGTTCAAGTACGCGTTCTTGATTTCCAGCGGATCGAACGTCCACTCCATCAATTCGAATCCGCGGGCGAGGCCGTCTTCGCGCTGCAGCAATTTCAGACGGCGTCCCACGCCGGCGTTGCGATACTCTTTCCGAACCGCGAGCATGTGCGAATAAAGATAAGCATGGCCATTGCGGTATCCCGGAATCGCCATGGCGAAGCCGATCAGATCTTTGCCCTCGAAGGCGCCCATCACCTGTCCGCCCACCTTCTGGGCGACGACGAAGATGCGCAGCGGCACCAGTTCGATATCTGTGAAGTTCCAGACTTCTTTTTGTAAAAGCAGGCAGGCCCGCAATTCGTCGAGGCCCTCGCACTTCCGCAGGACCAGCGAATCGGGCTTCACCGGGCTTCGGCCTCTTGCTGTTTGGCCCGCTGCCAGAGCGACTCGAGTTCTTCCATCGAGGCCTGCTGCGGAGTGCGGTTCGAGGCGCGGAGTTGCTCTTCCATCCATTGAAAGCGACGTTTGAACTTGCGATTGGTCTTCTTCAGAGCCGACTCGGGATCGATGGCGAGATAGCGCGCGATGTTGACGATCACGAAAAATATGTCTCCGACTTCGCCTTCGAGTTTTTCTCGCAAATCTTCCGGGAGAGATGGCCTTCCCGACCCCGCGACTCCGCGATGCTGCGGCTGCGGGCCGGGCTCGGGGAATTTTTTGAGCAACTCGAAAAGCTCTTCGGTTTCTTCGTGCAATTTGTCGAAGAGGCCATCCATGTCGGGCCAATCGAATCCGACATGAGCTGCCCGCGAGCTCAATTTGTGAGCCTCAAGCAAAGCCGGCATGGCGGTGGAGACTCCTGCTAAGGCTGACTCCGGCTTGCCCTCATCTTTCGCTTGCTTCCCGCCTCCGGCCGCCAGGCGCTTCTTCTTTTCTTCCGCTTTGAGCGCTTCCCAGTTGCGCAACACGTCAGAAGAAGTTTCGGCCTTTACATCGCCAAAGACGTGAGGATGGCGATCGACCAGTTTCTTGGACAGCCGGTCAAGCACATCATCAATGGAGAACGTTTTCTCCTCCTGCGCCATCTGGGAATAGAAGAGCACCTGCAAAAGCAGATCGCCCAGTTCCCCGGGCAGCTCCGACCAGTCGCGATTGTCGATGGCTTCGAGGACTTCGTAGGTTTCTTCCAGGGTGTAGGGCTTGATCGAATCAAAGGTCTGCTCGCGGTCCCAGGGACATCCGCCCGGCCCGCGTAGCCGCGCCATGATCGAAACCGCCCGTTCGAAACGCTCTCCGGTCGTTGACATTGGATGCAAACACTGTAAATGACGGGTGCAAGGCGGGGCAACGCGGCGTTCTGAAATTTAGACAGTCAGATTAAAAGACTATCAATACCCACTGCCGGTAACATTACCTGAATCTGGACGGTTATCCCCTTGCACTCTCGTGACCTTTCGCAATCCCTTGTCAGGAGCGACTCTTGAAGGGAGGCGAGCGGCAGGAATCGTGTCTTTGGCGCTCGCATCCAACAGCACATGAACTTCCCCGGCCCAACCCGGCGATGGCTGGAAGGCGAACGCTTTCAGGTCATCGTGATCGGAGGCGGCATCAATGGCGTTGCCATCGCGCGCCAGTGCGCCCGCGCCGGGAAGCGCACGCTGCTGCTGGAGCAGCACGATTTCGCGGCAGGCACGACCAGTCGCTCCACACGAATTATTCACGGCGGACTGCGCTACCTGGAACATGGGGAAATCGGGCTGGTGCGCGAAGCTTTGCGCGAGCGACAACGTCTGCTGCGGGAACGCCCGCATCTGACTCATCCCGTACATTTTCTTCTCGCCCTCGATAAGCACAGCAAGCGCAGCGCGATGAGCATCCGCGCCGGCCTCTGGCTCTACGGACGCATGGGCGGCACACATCTCGGCGCGGAGCACAACCAGATGGATCAAGTGAAGCTCGAGCGGTTACTCGACTCGGGCCGGAAGTGGTCAACTTTCAGCTTCGAAGACGCGCAGTGCGAATTTCCCGAGCGCCTGGTCGCCGAGTGGCTCACCGAAGCCATCGAAGCGGGAGCGGTTGCCCGCAATCACACCCAAGTGCTCGCCGTCGATGTCCGCCATGGACGCGCCACCGGGGTGCTGCTGCGCGACTTGCTCTGCGGGAAAGAAGAGCGGGTAGAAGGCACTTGGATTGTCAACGCCACCGGACCCTGGGCCGACCGGCTCTGCCAGCGCTCGCGGGTTGAGACCAAGAATCCCATGGTGGGCGGCGTGCGCGGTTCCCATATCGTGCTTCCCCGATTCGCTGGCGCGCCCGATGCCGCAGTCTATGCAGAGGCCACTGACGGGCGCCCCGTCTTCGTCATTCCCTGGAACGATCAGGTGCTGGTGGGAAGTACGGAGGTGCCTGATGCCGGCGATCCCGGCAAGACGCAGCCATCGGCCGAAGAGATTGAATACCTGTTGCGGTCGTTCCTGCACCTGTTTCCCAAGGTAAAAATTTCCGCGCAAGATATTCGCTACTCATTCGCGGGAGTGCGTCCACTTCCCTACTCGCCGAAGGCAGACCTGTCCTCCGTGAGCCGCAAACACTTTATTCACGACCACAAGCATGACGGTGCTGCCAACATGGTGTCGATTATCGGGGGCAAGCTGACGACAGCGGCGGAACTGGCGCGGCAATGCGCGGTCCATCTCGGAATTGAGGCTGCGGTCTCTGCGACCCTGGCGATGGGCGCCAGCGAAGATCTGGATCCCATGCTCGATCAATGGGTGCTGCAAATCGCGCAGGCCGGAGGAATCAGCGAGAGTTCCGCTCGATCGGTAGTCGAATGGCACGGGAAACGTTCTCTGAACATCGCACGCATGGCCCTCAGCAGCGCTGAGATGCGCGCGCCTCTGTGCCCCCACAGCGAGCACATCGTCGCCGAGGCCGCCGACGCTTTTAACAGCGAATGCGCCGCAACCCTCGCGGATGTGCTATTACGCCGCGTGCCGGTCGCCTTGGGCAGTTGCTGGTCGCAAGCCTGCAGCCGCGATGCCGCATTGCGGATTGCTACCGTGATGGGATGGAACGAGGAACAAACAGCGGCTGAACTCGAAGGATTCGAGAATGAACGCGCGGCCTTCTTGCGCAAACCCTCGCGGGGCGGAGAATTTCTCGAGGCTGCCGCGGACTAGTCCCGGCCGTTCTTTCGCGAATCTTTCTGCGTCTTTACCGAAGCCCGCTTCACGCGTTTCGCCGGGGGCATGTCAGACGTGTTTGGTCGCCCCGATAGGGTGCGAGCCAGCAATCCGGGATCATCGGAAATGATTCCGTCGACCCCCCAGGCGGCAAGGCGGCGCATGACCTCGGGCTTGTTGACCGTCCAGACCAACAGGCGTCTTCCCCCCTCGTGGACCTTCTCTACCACCTCTTCCCGCAACCAGCGATTCCGCGAGGATCATGTAGTCGACAGGCAGTTCCAGACCTCGTCGCAACTGCGAAGCCTTTTCGCAGATGATTCCCAAAGGAATACCGCTGCGCCGTGCGCGCAGTTCGAGCACGACGCTCGGCAGAAAAGAGGAAACCACATATCCTCGTATGGGTTGGTGATCCCGCAGTAGCTGAAGTACCGCCGCACCCATGCCTTCGACTTTAAGCTCGATGTCGAGGAAGCCGCGGGCGCCATAGCTCTGCAGGACCTCCGCCAATTGCGGAAGCTTCGCCAAGCGTGATTGCTTCGCCTTGGCGACCGTGACGCCTCGATATTTCGGATCGTGTACGGTCACCAGGGCCCCGTCCGCGGTGGCGCGCACATCGAATTCAAACCCATCGCATCCTTGGGCTAGCGCGGCGTCGAACGCGGCAAAAGAATTTTCCGGGGCGGCTCGGAGTGCACGAGTACCTCTGTGGCCGAGGAGGAGGGGTGGCGCTGACATTTTGCGCCTTATTTTACGTCGCTTGCGCACCGGCGCAACATGAAAAGTACGCGACCGCAATTTGCGCATGCCAGATTGAAAATGATTTTCTTCAGGTGCAATTAATCGAGATCGATTTCCCGGAGCGGGCGCCCGGTATCGGGAGTCTCTTTAGCCTTTTTGACGGCTTCCTGGAACTTCTTCTCGAGCAGGTCTGACGCGTTCTTCTGCGCCTCGATCGATTGCCGGAAGATCGAATCGCGGCGGCTGTCCTGCTCCTTCATCGCGCGGGCTGCTTCTTCAATGTCGTTGAAGGTCTTCGGTTTTACTGCCGCAGTATGTGCGATTATCGCCTGATTTGTGGGGTCGACCTTCAGCACCGCGCTGCAGCATGGGCACGTCACTTCGAAGGCTGGAGCATTCTTCCCCATGGCCGAATGATACTCCAAACAATCAGCGCGGAGCCAACTGGATGGGCAACACGTGGAAAACGTAGAGCATCTCCCACGCCAGCAGCGTGATCGACATGATCACCACCATAATCGCGAGGGTCTCTCCGAAGCTGAGGCGGTTGCGGCTGGGCTCGAAACGCCGTCCCACTAGCGCCAGAATGTTCAAGGTAGCGAAGCCGAAGACGGCGATCCAGAGGACGCTGTACGCGCTACCCTTCTTGTCCCAGTACTCCGAGAGCCACGCGGCTTCGAAGCCGATGAGGCGAAGCATCCACAGCGCGAGCAGGTTGCCGCAAATGACCATCGGTTTTGCCGGTAGCGCCATCTTTCCCTTGGACTCACGGGGGTCCAAAGAGTTGCCCAAAAGTCCTTCGATATTACCTTTTTCCTTAAACGAAGTCAGCGCAAGGGGTTAACTCCGAAGGACCTAGTGCCTGACCATGAAGGGCATTTTGAAGGAGTAGAATGACGCACCCATGAAATCGTTGATCCTTCTCCTGCTTGCCGCTGCGGCGACTTTTTCCGGTGCCCAGCAAACATCCCCGTCGGTTGCGATTATTAACGGAACCTTGAAGGCTCCGGGCTTGAACGAACCGGTCGAGGTTCTGCGCGATCAATGGGGCGTAGCTCACATCTACGCCAAGAACCAGCATGACCTGTTTTTCGCCCAGGGCTTTGTAGCTTCAGAGGATCGCCTGTTTCAGATGGAGTTGTGGAAACGCTCGGGTCAGGGACGGCTGGCGGAAGTCCTCGGGCCTTCGGCCCTTTTTCGCGACATCAACGCCCGGCTCCTCCAATATCGCGGCGACATGAAAGCTGAGTACGAGAGCTACGCGCCTGACACAAAAGAGATTCTCGAGGCCTTCACCGATGGCATTAATGCGTATATAGCCAGCCGTGCCGACAATCTGCCGGTCGAGTTCCAGATCGCCGGGTTCAAGCCGGAGCCATGGAAGCCGGAAGACTGCCTGAACCGCATGGCCGCATTTTCCATGACCGGCAACTCCTGGGATGAACTAGAGCACGCGCAAGCGATTGCTGCCGTGGGCACAGAAAAAGCCTCCCCACTGTTCGACTTCGATCCCGCTGTTACGCTCGATCCAGCCCCGGGCACGAACCTTGCTGGGCTGTCTCCCGCCTTGCTGCGCAACCTCGTCGGCAGCGATACCCGCATCGAATTTCCAACCTACCTGCTCGAAGGAAGCAACAACTGGACGGTTTCCGGTTCCTTGACCAAGAGCGGCAAACCTCTGTTGGCCAACGACCCGCACCGTGTAATCGCTGAGCCTTCACTCCGCTACATCGTGCATCTGGTGGCCCCCGGATGGGACGTCATTGGCGCCGGCGAACCGGGCCTTCCCGGAGTGGCTCTGGGTCATAACCAGCACATCGCATGGGGCTTCACCATCTTCGGTCTCGATCAGCAGGATCTCTACCTCGAGGAATTGAACCCGTCCGATCCCACGCAATACAAGACTGGTCACGGATGGGAAAAGATGCGGGTTGAGAAAGCAACATTTGCCATTCGCGGCGGACCCGACGTCACCGTCGATCTGAAGTTTACTGGTCACGGGCCGGTGCTCTGGACCGATGGCAAGCGTGCCCTCGCGTTGCGCTGGGTGGGGGCGGAGCCCGGCACCGCCGGATACTTGGGATCACTCGCCGTCGACCGCGCTCAGAACTGGCAAGACTTTGAAGCGGCCATGCCGCGCTGGAAGGTACCGTCAGAGAACATCGTGTACGCCGATAACGACGGCAACATCGGAGAGCACTCGATCGGCCTCGCGCCGTTGCGCAAGAATTGGACCGGACTTGTCCCGGTGCCAGGCACCGGAAGTTTCGAATGGTCGGGATTTGTTCCAACTCCTGAGTTGCCGCACTCCTTCAACCCGAAGGCGGGATTCATTGCCAGCGCGAATCACAAAATGATCCCCGACGGGTATCCCTACAAAGTTGGCTACCAATGGGCGCCAGCATTCCGCATTCAGCGCATCACCAGCGTTCTCGCCGCTGCCCGCGACCAGGGCCAAAAGCTGGATTCCCAAGACATGGGCCAACTGCAAAACGACGTCGTCTCGCTTCCCGCCCGGCAACTCGTGGAACTGCTCCGCAAGGCCGTTGGGACTACACCAGACTCTTCCGCGCAACTGCTTCTGCAATGGGATGATGTCGTAACCCGCGAGTCCGCCGCTGCCGCTCTCTATGAAATCTGGCTAGGCGAGACGACCCGGGCGGTCATTCATAGGGCGGCTCCAAAGAGCTTGTGGAGTCTGCTCGATTCCGAATGGACGCCGGCGACCCTGCTGCGAGCGCTCTCGAATCCGCAGATTTTTGGAATGACTGCGGCCGATCGCGACCAGGTTCTGCTCGACAGCCTCAAAAACGCTACCGCGAAACTCACCCAGTTGGAGGGCGCGGATTCTTCCAAGTGGAGCTGGGGACGATTGCACGTGGTGCGCTTCCGCCATCCGCTCGATCGCTCGCCTGAGTCAGGCGCAACCTTTGATCCTGGCCCCGTGCCGCGTCCCGGGGATGAATACGCAGTGAATGCCACAGAATATTTCGACGATTCCTTCGAACAAGTTTCAGGCGCCAGCTATCGCGAGATTCTCGATACTTCTGACTGGGATCAGTCGCTCGCGGTCAACACTCCGGGCCAAAGCGGCGAACCGGGCAGCAAGCACTATTCCGACCTGCTGCCTCTCTGGGATCAGGGACGATATTTCCCGCTGTCATACTCGCGAGGAGCGGTGGAAAAAGTAACCACCGACCGCCTTGCGCTGGAACCTTGAACTGCCAAATCCATGAACCCGTGGTCTTGCCGGCGGCGGGAACTGCCATTCCATCATCAAACTAGGCGTCATCCCGAGCGTAGCGAGGGACCTGGCGTGAGAGCGACAAAACCACTGCACGCAAGATCCTTCGCCCTTTCGGGCTCAGGATGACGTCGAACTTTAATTTTTCGGATGGTTCTGATCATGGAGAGCTGCAGTTGCGGACCACACCTCCGCAAGAGTGCACACTCCTCTTACAATGTTCGTATGACCCGCAAGCCGAAGGCAATTTTCTTCGATGTTGGCAATACGCTGCTGTTTCCGAATCGCGACGTTATTCTAAAACCTTTGCGCGACCGCGGAATCGAACCGGACCTTGCGCAGTGGCACGCTATCGAGCGCAAGACCAAGAAAGAATTCGACTCGCAAATGAGTACGGGAACCGTCGATCACGGCTTCTGGCATCTCTTTTATTCCCATCTGCTGGTTGAAGTTGGCATCCACGACGACGCTTTGCACAAAAAGCTCACCGACACCACGCGCGTTTCCGCCAACTGGTGCATTATCCCGCCGGGAACACGCGAAATCCTCGAACGTCTGGGGCGGCGCTACCAGATTGCCGTGATCTCCAATGCCGACGGCAAAATCGAAGACGTGCTCGCGACTTGCGGCATTGCCGACTGCTTCCGAACCATCACCGACTCTGGCCTCGTCGGGTACGAGAAGCCGCACCCCGCTATTTTCGAGGCCGCGCTGCGCGGTTTGAATACGCATGCGGAAGAAAGCCTCTATGTGGGCGACGGCTATAGCGTCGACTACCTGGGAGCCACGAATGCCGGTATGCAAGCCATGCTCATGGATGTTTCCGGAGCCTATCGCGACACCGGCCACGCCCGCGTGGAGTCGTTGAAGGAATTGGAAGAGAAATTACAGTAGCGCCGGCGTCCCGCCGGCCACGGCGAGCTAAAGTGAGATCACTTGATGATCAAGGCAGTCCGCGTGGATAGTTTCGTAAACTATGTGCAGAAATTCCAATCCATGTGCTGCCACAAAATAAATCCCCGCAACTTCGCGCTCCTGCAAGCTCTTGTTGGGATACAAAGCATTGCCCAGCAATTCAGCGTGCCGCGATAGAACTTCATTCCGCCGCAACTCGGCGCGGCCAGTTCTAAAGCGCAACTTGTTGAGCTGATATTGGATTTTCGAACCGGCGCGCGTCGCCGATTCCACCAGAGTCGGATCCAGACGCGCCAGCGATTCGCGAATCGCCGAAAGAGAGTTCGCGAGCGCCCCGTCTGCGTGCTCGAACCCACTCTGAATTTCTTGCGGCAGCACCTTGGCGGCAAGGCGTTCCCGAAGGTGTTCAGGTCCCGCGAAATAGTTCGGGCAGCGCCAGATCGTAACGCTCAAGTAATTTCTGAGGTTTTGCCTCTATCACTGTAGCGCTGAACCTCGGCAGCACGGGTGTCACCCGCCCCAGCAACGCCTGGTAAACGACAGCCCCTTGAGCGAAATATGCAACCTCTGCGGCCCCGCCTGTGTAGGCCAGAGTGGGCAGAAGGCAATCTTGCATGATCGGGCGGAGCAGAACATTGGCGCTGAAGCTCTCTGGCGCGGCATCGATCTGCTGCAGCAACTCTGCCTGCGGAAGCTTCTCTTCCCCAACCAAAAAGACCGCGTCGGCGCCGTTGACTTTGCGATGGATAGGCGTGCGCACCCCGTTGCGAATCGCAAACAGCAACGTCGACGAGGGCGTGACTTTGACCTGCTGGTGATATCCGGTATGCTCTAGCGCTTTTCCCCGCTGCAGCAGAGCGTCGTCGAGTTCTTCGGCGCGCTCGATTGCGGCTTGAAAAATGGGCTTCGCGATCTGGTGAAACTCCGGATCCATGGGATCGAGCAGCACCACGCCCCAATCGGCAAACAGGCGCGAAAACAGTTTTGCGAAAGCGTCTCCGAAGGTCTCTCCCGGGCGATAGGACTCGCGCAGAAATGTCCCTACCTCGGTCTCCCCGAGCAAGGCAGCAGCTTCTGAAACAGCGTCCTCGATCTCCGGCCCAAACGCAATCTGTCCCACGGGAGCATCGGCGATCCCATGAGTGGAAACGCTGATGGTCTGGAGTGCCGCATTCGTTCCCGGGATCGAAACCTGGTTGGCTTCGGCGAGGTCGTGATCTTCGGTCGCGAGCCAGAACACGGGCACTGCGTCGACGCCCGCCTGTGTCGCCTGCTCGGCGAGCTTTACGGCGGTGAGGGCCTTGTAAATCGAAAACGCCGGCCCGCCGAACAGCACCACCTGCTGACCGGTTACGACAACGGAAGCCCCGGCGCGGAAGCGGGCAATGCTCTCGAGCGTCTTTGGCGATGCTCCCCACGACCGGTTCTGTCGCTCGAGAATCGCAGCAACCTGCTCGCGGCGCCTCGAGTCGTAGTAAATCTTGCCGGCCTCATCCTTCAGCCATTCGTTGAAATTCGACGATCGGGGGTAGAAGGGCTGAACTTTCGAAGAATTGGAAATGAAGTCAGAAAACAGCTTGGTGGTGTGCGGGATCTGGCTGAACGGAAGACACTTCGTCTTCACCGGCAACACCCCCGACAGGTCCCGAGCGTCCAAATCATGCTGCCATCCCGCTTCGTATTCTACAGGCACGTAAGATGAGATGTTAGACGATGAGTGTGGATGCAAAGTTACCGGCCCGAAACCCAAAACGAGCGGCCAAAACCTCTGATCCTAGCGGTTGGTAAGCTCTTTGGCGTTGTTTTAGCTTACAATCCGAGGTCATGAAACTGGGTTCCTCTGGCCGGGGGCTCGTGGCTATCGCCACATTGGCGATCCTCGCTCTTTCAGGAGTCGCTGCCTCCGAAGATCCCCAGCCGACCTTCACCTCGCATTCAGAACTGGTACTCGTTCCGGCAGTGGTAACTGACAAATCCGGTACTCACGTGTCCGGACTTACCAAGGAAGATTTCGTCGTCCTGGAAGATGGCAAGCCGCAAGCGATTTCAGTCTTCGAAGAGATCAAGGCCAACTCAGGCGCAATCCAAAGAATTCCCAACGCCGCCGGTCAATTCGGCAATTCTCTGGAGTCTCAGGGGCGCTCCCCGCGCCTGCTGATTGTCGCCCTCGACATGATCAACACTCCTTCGCTACTCCAGGCCAATGCGAAGAATGAAGTATTGAAGTTCCTCTCGAAATCGATTGACCCGGCAAATCCAACGGAGTTTGTGCTGATCACCCGCGGCGGCCTGCACGTGATCCACGACTTTAACGGAGACCCCCGCGTGCTGGCAGCGGCCCTGCAGCGCTTGACCGGAACCCGCAACGACTTGGCGGAAAAGGAATCGCTTTCGCCCGTTCCGCCGAATACGGACGCGTTATCAGGCGTACTCGCGCGGCTGGCGCAGGAAGAGAACGAAAGCAAACTGCAAGTCCAGACCTTCGAACGGCGATCGGCCATCATCACCACCATGCAGGCGCTGCAACAGATCGCCGGCGAGGTCGCAGGAGTGCCCGGCCGCAAGGCATTGATCTGGGTAAGCGCCGGCTTCCCCGCTTCCGTCACGAAGTTGAGCGATAGCTTGGCCGAACCGGCCAGTGCTCTGGTCGACGGCAGCGCCGTATCGGACCTGTACCGGCACACCTGGCAACTGCTGAATCAGGCGCAATTAGCGGTGTATCCGGTGGACGTTCGTTATCTCAACTATCCTGCTTTCCAGGGCGCAGACGAGCCCGGAGTCTATTTCTCCGCGCCGCACAATCCAAGAGACAATCCCTACACGATGGAGATGGAACACCGCAATTGGGAGAACGACGAGACTCTGAGCACCTTTCGTACATTTGCGGAACACACTGGGGGCCGCGCCTACTACAACAGTAACGACCTGCAACGCGGCATGCGGGAGGCCTCGGAAGACAGTGCGAGCTATTACATGCTTGGCTATCAACTTAATCGCCAGGGTAAGAAACTGGGATGGCACAAGCTGAAAGTGGAGGTTTCGCGCCACGGCTTCGAGGTTCGCGCTCGGAATACATTTCTGCTTACCGATCCGAAAGGAAGTTCCGTCGAGGACCGGCGTGCCGTCATGCGGAGTGCCTTGCAGTCTCCAGTGGATTTCACCGCGATCACCATTCAGGGCGCCTGGACTGGTGTATCCGCGGGTGAGGCGAAGAACAAGAAAGTGGGTTTCGAAATAGTCCTGCCCAGCGGTTTCGCCGACATCGACAGCGCTCAAAATAATCATATGCACGTGGAATTCCTGGTGAAGGCCGCATCGGATGGCAAGAGTTCTTCAGGAATTTCGACCCGCACTGTAGACGTACACCTCGACCCGAAAGGCCTCGAACAAGTCCAGCAACACGGACTCACTTTCCGCAGCTCGCTGAATCTGCCCGCCGGCACCTATAACGTTCGCTTCGTTGTTCTCGATGCTCTCAGTGGACGAGTGGGGAGCACGTCCTCGTCGCTAAAGGTTAATTAGAGCCGTCATCGCACCGGCCTCCGATGCAGGCTTAACGCCTCGGGATACAATCCTGCCATGACTCTTCGCGGGCTGGGGCGCGGTATTGGTTGTGCGACTCTGCTGCTTTTTAGCGCGTGCGCCTTGTTTTCCCAAAGCGAAGCCCCGAAATTCAGCTCGCGTTCTGAACTCGTCCTGGTGCCCGCGGTTGTGACCGACAAGTCAGGGAAGCATATCTCCAACCTGACGAAGGACGATTTCGTCGTTCTCGAAGACGGCAAACCGCAGAAGGTATCCGTCTTTGAAGAACTCAAGACATCCGCAACCCGGGTGCAGCGCACGGCGCTGTCGCCTGGACACTTCAGCAATGTATTGGAAACAGATGCCCATCCCAAGCGCCTGGTCATCGTTGCGCTCGACGTGGTCAACACCCCGATTTTGCTGCAGTCGAGCGCCAGGATGGAGTTGCTGAAATTTCTGGCCCAATCCCTCGACCCCGGCGAACCCACCGAACTGGTGATGATCGGGCGCAACGGGCTGACCGTTTTGCACGACTTCACAGGCGACCCCGCAGTGCTGGCGGAAGCACTGCGACGGCTGACCGGGTCCAGCCCTTCCCTGGCAGAAACCCAAGCCGCCTCGCAAGGACCGCCACCCGGCGATGCTCTCGCCGGCACGCTCCGCATGCTTGCCCACATGGAGAACGAAGACAAAGCGCGAATGGAAGCCTTCGACCGCCATGCGGCGATCCTGGCGACCCTAGCCGCCTTTCAACACATCGCCGCTTCGGTTGCCGGCATTCCCGGCCGCAAAGCCCTGCTCTGGGTAAGCTCGGGGTTTCCCTTCTCCGTCTCGCAAACTGACACCGCCCCGGCGCTGGGCTCAGTCATCGATTCCTACCAGCGCACCTGGAACATGCTGAATCAGGCACAGGTCGCGGTTTATCCCATCGACGTGCGCTCTCTCACCAACCCCAAGTTTCATGGTGTCGACGAACCGGGAACCAAGCACCTGCCCTGGGAACCCACGGGAGACGACCCTTACACCGACATCCTGCTGCGCGATGACAAAGAGCAACAGGAAATTCTAACCACGCTGCAGAATTTCGCCGATGCCACCGGCGGCCGCGCTTTCTTCGACTCGAACGACCTGCAACGCGGGTTCCGCGAAGCCGTCGACGACAATTCCGACTACTACATGCTCGGCTACTACTTAAACCGTCAGGGAAAGAAAACCGGCTGGCACAAACTACAAGTGAAGATCAATCAGAAAGGCACGGTGGTTCGCGCCCGTAATACCTTTTTTCTGACCAACGGCGCCCTCAGCAGCGGCGTCGAACGCGAGGACATGGGAGCCGCCCTGCAGTCTCCGGTCGACTTCACTGCAATTCCAATGCAGGGCAGGTGGACGGACGTGTCTGCCGACGGAGCTAAGAAGAAAGCCGCATTCGAACTCGTGCTTCCCGCGGGTTTCGCTGAAATCGCGGAAGAAGACGGCAATCACATGAAAGTGGAGTTTGTGGTCGAGGCCAAGATGGAGGGCGCGAATCCCGTACGCATAGGGCAGACGGTCGACGTCCATCTCGACGCCAAAGGCCTGGAGCAAATCCGCGGTAACGGGATGACCTATCACAACGCCTTGAAACTGCCTTCTGGAAACTACACCGTCCGCTTCGTGGTACTCGACGCTCTGAGCGGAAGAGTCGGCAGCGCCTCTAGTGAGCTGAAGGTTAACTGAGCCTAAAGCCAGAGCCTAAAGCCCGGTTTCGTGGTACTTCCGTACCCCCTTTCGCATCCAATAGACAGTTTGACTTCCCATCAGGTGAGCCCTAGATTGGAAGTGGATCTTTATAGGCCAATCCCACCAGTGGGGGCGTCACGGCTTCGACGGAGATGCTTGCGGCCAAGAGGCATGCCGGGGTGCACACACCCGTAATCGTGAGCAAAATGATAATTGCCAATCAACAAATGGCATACGCAGCCTAATTAGTTAGGCAGCCGCTCTCCACCGCTTCGCCCTCGGGCGGTGAGCGAGCGTCACACAGGGGGCTGCTCTTCCCGTCTACGTCTGGGGCGGGAGGTTAAGATCACAGGCTAGCGGCACCCGTTTCTTGTCCGTTCTGAGCGGAGGCCGCGAACGTCCCAGGGTAATGCCTGGGGCATGAACGCGAATAAGCATGTAGTCTCTTGACCAGTAACATTTTCGGACGCGGGTTCGACTCCCGCCGCCTCCACCACATTCATAAATACAAGATATAAAAGGCATAATAATACCGTTTATTGTTGCATATCCTGTTAAACGGTAATATTATACCTGTATGGATAAGATTGTATTCCACTCCATCCGGGAGCTCCAGGCTAGTCTCGGACAACAGCTGCAGACCCTTCGCATTTCGAAAAACCTCGATCAACGCACCACCTCCGAAAAGGCCGGCATCTCTGAAAAAGCCTTGCGCAATCTTGAAGCTGGACGCGGCTCCACCGTGGAATCGCTGCTTCGGGTCCTCAAAGCGCTTGACTCTCTGCAGGGCCTTGAGATGCTTGCGCCCAAGCCCTCCGTCAATCCGCTCGCTCTTCTGCGCAGCACAAAAGTGCGCCAACGGGTGCGCCATCCTCGCGCGGTTCCGAAGCAAAACGGATGAAACCGGTTCCCGTAATCGAGGTTCGGATGTGGGGGCGCCGGGTCGGCGCCGTCGCGCCCGATCCCAACCTGGACTGCTACGCCTTCGCCTACGATCCCTCATGGAAGCGCGAGAATATCGAAGTGGCGCCGCTGACCATGCCTCTCGCCGATCGTCGTGACGTTTTTGTATTCCCTGAGCTTCCAAAAGCCACGTATCTACGCCTACCTGCGATGCTTGCCGACGCCCTCCCCGATGATTTCGGCAATGCCCTGATCGATGCCTGGATGGCAAACAGGGGCATCGATAAGAGCTCCATCACGGCTTTAGATCGCCTGGCCTATATGGGGCAGCGCGGTATGGGCGCACTTGAGTTCCGGCCGGAGCGCGGATCCCACAAAGAAAGCGCTACTCCGATCGCGCTGAAGCAACTCGTCGAGGAAGCGCGCCGCCTGGTTCAGGGAAACTTTTCGCTTGCGAACGAAGCTAAAGCCGCGCTCGCCAACATCATCAAGGTGGGCACCTCCGCGGGCGGCGCACGCGCCAAAGCAGTCATCCTCTGGAATCCAAAAACCAACGAAGTGCGCAGCGGACAGTTCGATGCCGCGCCCGGCTTCGAGCATTGGCTGCTTAAATTCGATGGCGTCGGAAAAGACAAGGAGCTAGGAACCGGCGAAGGCTACGGACGTATCGAATATGCCTATTCGCTGATGGCAAAGGCGGCGGGAATTGTCATGTCCCCTTGCCGCCTTCTGGAAGAAAACGACCGCGCGCACTTTATGACCCGGCGCTTCGATCGCGAAGTCACGCGCGATGGCCAAACACGAAAACATCATCTGCAGACGCTCTGCGCCATCAATGACCTCGACTTCAGGCAGCGTGGGAGTCACGCCTATGCCCAACTGTTTTTAACCATGGCGAAGCTTGATCTTGGCGATGAGGCCATGACGCAGGCATTCCGGCGCATGGCCTTCAATGTGATGGCTCGCAACTGCGACGATCACACCAAGAATTTCGCCTTCCTCTTAAAACAGGGCGGATCGTGGGAGCTGGCTCCAGCCTATGACATCACCCACGCCTATAATCCTCGAGGCGAATGGACCTACCAGCACCTGATGAGCGTGAACGGAAAATTCGAAGACATCACTCGTAAAGACTTGCTCGAGGACGGCGATCGATTCAGCGTGCGCAAGCCGCGCGAGATTCTGTCTGAAGTGCATTCCGCCATGGAGAGTTGGACTGAATTTGCCTCTAAGGCGGGGCTTGGAGCATCGATGCGGGATCGCGTGGCTCGAGGATTTTCAACTCGTTTGAGGCGACAATGAGTTACGCCATGGACGACACAGCACGGGCTTCGATGGCAAAACTCTGGGGCGAACCCGGAACGCCTGTTCCCCAAGTAGACATAGCCGACCTGAAGGCAGTCTGGAAGAAGGGCCGCGAGGTGCAGAGAGGACACGAGGGACAACACGTAGGGATCGGTATTCGCGTCCTCGAGCAAGTGTGTAGCGTCGGCGCAGAGGTAAAAGCGGTGGCATACCGCGCGAACATGTTGGCGCTGCTGGTGCGTTCCGCGCAACCCCAACTAGCAGACTCCATCAACAACGATGAGCCCTCTGAAGCCCTTTTCAAAGCGTTCGCGCAGGTACGGATGGAATGGCTCGCGGTTGGGGTTGAGTATCACGGACTGCCCATTGACGAAGAAGACTTCGCCCGGCTCTTAAAAGCTTCCTGATCCGGTTACCACGCTGGTTCGATTCGTACCTTCACTCGGACAACCCTGCCGCCGCCTTTTCTAATTGCTATTCAGCCATCGGTTATTGACAATCCCCCAGATGCTTCGCCTCTCTGACGCCACTCCCGCGCAACGCCGTACCCTGCTTGCGGCTTCGCTGGGATGGATGCTCGATGCGTTCGACACCATGCTGTACGCGCTGGTGCTGACGCACATCATGCGCGATCTGGGGATGTCGAAGTCCACCGGCGGCCTGCTCAACACGCTGACCCTGCTGGCCTCGGGCATCGGAGGCGTTTCGTTCGGCTTTCTGGCCGACCGCATCGGACGCAAGCGTGCGTTGATGCTGAGCATCGTGACTTACTCCGTCTGCTCGTTCGCCTCCGGCCTCTCGACTTCGATTCTTATGCTGGCAGCTTTCCGCTTCATTCTGGGGCTGGGCATGGGCGGTGAATGGAATACAGGGGCAACGCTGGTGGCCGAGACGTGGCCGACGGAATTGCGCGCGAAAGCCATCTCGATTGTGCAGAGCTCGTGGGCGATCGGATATGCGCTTGCAGCGCTGGTTGCCGGAGTGGTGCTGCAGTTCTCGAACTGGCGAGTGGTGTTCTTCATCGGCATTCTCCCGGCGCTAGTCACGTTGTGGATTCAAAAAGACGTTCCGGAATCGGGGATGTGGAAAGATCAGGAAGCGGTAGCGCAAGCGCCCTTCAGTCAGATCTTCCGTCGCGCCGTATACCAAGTCTACTTTTGCTTTGCTCTTCTTGAATTTCTTTTGCCTGTTCGCGTGGTGGGGGCTGTTCACCTGGATTCCGCCGTATCTATCGCTTCCGGTTGAGCAAGGCGGCCGCGGCTTCGGCATCATGCAGACAACCTCCCTCCTGCTCGTCCTGAATCTCGTTGGTATGCTGCCCGGCTATCTCAGCTTCGGATGGGTCGCCGACTTCCTGGGACGCCGCAAGGCTTTCGTTGCCTATACGCTGATCGCCGCGGCTCTGGTGCCTCTTTACGCCATGGCGCGGCATCCATGGGCGCTGCTTGTCGTGGGGACCGTGTTGGCTTTCTTCGGCACCGGGTATTTTTCTGGTTCGGGCCTGATCGGCAGTGAAATCTTTCCCACCAGCGTGCGCGCCCGGGCTTTGGGCTTCACTTACAACGGAGCGCGCGCCATGAGTTCGGTCGCGCCGTTTGTCATCGGGCGTGTCGGGCAGACCAAGGGATTGAGTTGGGCTTTCTTTCTCTGTGCAGGAGGCTTTCTGCTGGCGGCGCTGTGCGCAACACAGTTGCCGGAAACTAAGGGAAAAGAATTGAAGTAATGGCTGACGGACCTCCATGCCCTCGGCCCCGGCGGGGCGACAGATGATTGTGCCGCCAGCAGCCGACGAGAGAAGACGGCATCGCTCATCAGACTCCCAAGATAGCCAGTGTAAACACACTTATCGCCAACTCACGAAAGCAGTGGAGGTTTCCTCGGCATGAACCAAAAAGTATGGCAACAAGGTGTAGAAGACGTCACTGAACCATTGTTACGGGGCGCCCACCAGATTGCTGGCTAAGGTTGCCCTATTCTTTCGACCACGGCGGGGTTACGCCTGTCATGCGCGCATAAGCGACAAGCTGCCCCATGTGCTCGTCGCAGTGAATGATCAGGCGAAGATAGACGGCGTCGGCCGTAGTGCTTCGCTTCAGAAACTCAACCTTTCGCTCCAGCTCTTTGGGGGCTTCCTTAGCCCGTGCGTCGCGCGCGGCATCTAAGGAACGCTTCAGCCATGAGATCACGTCGGCCTTAGCCGTCACCGATTTCTCAAATCCCGGTTTGATCTCAGTTGGCATTGTCTGTTTTCCGACAACGCTCAGATAGTAAAAATTGGCGGTGACGATGTGCATGTACACTTCACTCGTAGAGCGCACACCGGGCGATGGCCGCCACGCGAACTTATCTGTGGGCGTGGCCTCCGCCAAGGCCAGCAGTTGACTGGTTACGTGCTTTAACTCGCCATCGTAGCCCTGTCCAACTCCCTCTGGAATGGTCTGGGCAACTGCAGGTGAAATGAGACAAACCAGTAACAGCAACAATTTCCTCATACCAGCTCCTCGCTGCATGCCGCCTGAATCCTCTACCTTGCCAAAATACGCGCGGATCACGTCCGGCGCCGGGCCTTTTTCTTGGCGATTGACTTCGTACGGTGCGATTCGCGAAGTTCAGCCATAAAATCTGCCCTCCGCTTCGGTCCTCCCTCTTGCAGTTCCTGAGCCAGACCCCTCAGCCCGGAGCCCGGCACGTGCTTTTGCCCCCATGCACTCATCTCCATCAGGAGAGGAAGCAAGTCGATGCCTTTTTCCGTAAGACTGTAAATGGCTTTCTGCTTATGGCTGGGATCATCAGACTTGACGATGATCCCGTGCTTGACGAGCCTTTGCAGGCGATCGGCCAGAATATTCGACGCGATCCCCTCTTGAGACTCAATAAGGAGCTCGCGAAAATGTCTTCGCTTCATGAGCATCATGTCGCGGATGATGAGCAAACTCCACTGGTCACCAAACATCTCGACCATTAAGTTCATAACGCACCCTGACCTGTGATCCTTACGCACAATGCCTCCACTCCCGGTTGGGCGATGCTCGCTTGATTGTACAACCGGTTGCAAACGGGAACTGCTTGTGTGGCTGGCAAGTAGGGTCGTCGCCATTTCCCGCCAACTACCTTTTTAGAGGCCCGTCGCCGCCACCGCCTGGAGGCCGCCAGCCTGCTCGCCAGCCCCTAGCCACTCGAGGGGAGGGGCAATGCACATAGTTGTTATACACAACCAGTTGTAATATGCAATCACTATATTCTTTCCCATAGAACCGGCCTTGTTAAGGTCCAGTTTTTTGTAGATGTATGTCCGACTTTCCGCAATCGAGTCTGCGAAATGGATGTGATCTCAAATCCCGGATTCGTGAAATCGCACTACCCGCGCATGGTTTATCCCTGCGTTCGCTCGTGCCGTAACCAAGGCTGAGGTTGAGCGCACTGCAACCGAGTTGATGGCAGTTCAAATGCTTTCGTACACGCCGCCAACGCAACAGCACACGTTTCTAAACCGCGTTGCACATGAACGATCAGGCTGCGCCGAGCGGGCAGGCGGTGAATCGCCGACATCGCGCATCGGCGCGTACAGCTGCCTCGACAGCCTACGGACCTTGAACTTTTCGTTTGAGACGGACCCCGACTGGTCGGTTTCACAGAGGAAGAGACGAATCTAGTGTGAACAGCTCTGGCTTAGTACAACAAACCTCTCCTGCCTGGCTGGAATGCCACGGCGGAAGAGACTCAGCGGTGTCGCGAAGGAAGCGGAGCTGGCAGGCAGCAATGCCTTCCCTCTCCAAGGCAATCACAGAACACCATCCACTGGTTCTAAGGAGTTCCAACATGACCGCTCATTCCGAATCAAACTCACGGCGTAGCTATGCATCGACTGCAGCTTTGGAAAATAGTAAGTGTCGTGCTTCTTGCATGTGGCTTAGCAAGCGCTCAGACCATATCTTCATCCTCTTAAATCACCACATTCAGCTGCTCCGGGCGCGGGTACAGGCGCCGGCCAAGGCACCGGGGGCTTTGGCATTAACCCGCAGGGGACTGTTGTGGGATCCTACCTTGACTCGAACAATGTGTTTCACGGCTTCCAATGCGTTTCGGGCTGTGCTTCGCTCAACACTTTCACCACATTTGATGCTCCGGGCGCGGGAACAGCCTCTGGCCAGGGCACTATCACTTTCAGCATCAACCTGTTCGGAGTGATTCGCAGGTTACTACGTTGACGCAAATAACGTGGCTCACGGCTTCGTGACTGCTGCTCCGTTTAAGACCTTCGTCACGTTGACTGATCCGGACGCCGGGCAAGGCTCCGGTCAAGGCACTTTCGCGGGCAACGTCAACCTGAGAGGGGAGATCGCCGGAAACTACACCGACGCAAGCGGTGTATCTCACGGCTTCGTCACCGCTCCGCCTTACCGCACCTTCACCTCATTCGATCCCACTGGCTCCGTATTTACGCTTGTCGCAGTGGCAAGCGCCCTCAACCTGGAGGGAGCATTCGAGGGAGACTACTTTGATTCGAGCGGCGTGCTTCACGGCTACGTGCGCTCTGCGAACGGCACTATCACCGAATACGATGTCGCGGGCGCCGGCAAGGCCTCCGGCCAGGGCACTAAGCCGCTGCAAGCATTAGCGACCTGGGAGCGATCGCGGGAAACTATATTGATTCGAGCGGCGTGAATCACGGATTTGTGCGCCGTCCGTACGGCGCTATCACCACCTTCGACGTTGCGGCTGCAGGCACAGGTTCCGGCCAAGGCACCGTACCCGAAGGCATCGACCTGTCGGGCGAGGTTACCGGACAGTACATCGACTCGAGCGGCGTAAATCACGGCTTCGTGCGAAGTCCGTTGGGCGCCATCACCACCTTCGACGCTCCGGGGGCGGGAACGGACTCTGGCCAGGGCACCCTTCCTGCGACCCCAAATCTGTTTGGGGCGATCACCGGACAGTATATTGACCCAAACAATGTGCATTACGGCTTCCTGCGAAACCCGTAAGCCCGCTCTGGGGTAAACAAGCATCACCAGGCAGGTTGATTCAAAAACTTCAGCCGTCGGCTCAACCCGGCGGCTTTTTCTTGATTTGTGAAAACGAGGAACGCCAGTAGCACTGCGGAACGGCTGTTTGCCCGTATTGGACTCATTCTTTTCCGTGCTTCCGGCAACGCTGATTCTCGTGGAAAGTTCAGCGCTTGCTCATGCTCACGTCGTATCGGCATCATGCCCTCGGGCGGACCTGTCGTTATCAGCCATTACACTCATTGACCCGATCTTTTGGCCGCCACGATCTAACCCGTCCTTAGCTCGCGGGAACACCCCGGTCCCCACGTCACGGCTGTCGCAAATCACCAACACCGCCGGCAGCCGACGGGCCGGGCGTCGGCGTCCTCCATCGTTTCGAATTTGCTTACTCGATCGGCTCGACCACCGTCACCGGCGACTTGCCATCCGGCATCTGCACTACCAGCGTCGCCGCCAGCACCAGTACGATTCCCACCGTCTGCAATGGACGCATCACTTCTCCCAGCGCAATTGCCGCGAGAACGATCGAGAACACCGGTTCCAGACAGCTCACCACAATCGCGCGCGTCGGCTCCAGATGCTGCAATCCCGCGAAGTAAAAGGAAAATGGCGCCAGCACCGACACCAAAGAAAACACCATCAGAAAAATCCATTCAGCGCTGGAATAGTGCGCCGCCGCAATCTTCCACGGAGGATTCACGATGATCCAGAACATCGCCGTGCTTCCCGTAACGTAAAGCAGCACCGTCCAGCGATCGTAGCGTTCCAGGAGGCTGTGTCCCGGCGACGTTGTAAAACGCGAACGAAAACGCCGCCAGCATCGCGGCGATCACGCCGATGGTATCGAGACGTACGCTGCCCGATCCTACGATGCCAATCACCAGAACGATTCCAGTCAATGCCAGGGCCACGGCAATCACGCGTTGCGCCGTAGCTCGCTGCAATCCGCGCATCACCATGTACAACAGCACCCACACGGGAGCGGTGTATTGCACGATGATGGCAATCGCGACGTTGGTTCTCTGAATCGCCAGATAATAAAAGTAATTCGAAGCCGCCACTCCGAAGACACCCAGAAGCATGAGCCGGCCGATGTCGGCGTTGGGCAGGCGCAGTCGCCGTGGTCCGCGGCGTCAGAAATAACACCGGCAGCAACACGAAAAACGAAAGCGTGGTGCGGCTCTGCGAAAGAATCAGCGGATCGATCGGCCGCAACGAAGCGCCGGAAAGCAGCCGCCCGGTAAAGGCGGCGCGGCCCAGAGTCGCCGACACCCCCCACAGGAAAGTGGCGGCGGCGATGTAGAAATATCCGCGGGCGGGATGCGCTCTATGAGCCAAGGATTTGGTCGAGCCGTTCGGGATCGAATCCCACCATGATCTCCTCACCAATCACCAGGGTGGGCGTGGAACGGCTGCCATATTTATAAACCAGATCTTGAATCGCGGAGGGATCGCGGCGGATGTCGCGCTCCTCGAATGCAATTCCTCTCCCCGAGAGGTAGGCCGTGGCAACCTGGCAGGGCGGTCAACCCGGCTGGGTGAAGACGATGATCTTTTTGTTGGAATCCATTGGTCCCTCTATAGACGAAGCTCAGCGTTGTCTCTACGAAAACGATCCCGGCCACCTGCGACCAGCGACCTATTCTACATATTCGATCTCGTAGCTGATCTTCGCCGTCTTCCGCAGCATGGCCGCCACCGAGCAGTACTTGTCCTCGGAGAGCTTAACAGCATCTTCCATCGCCTTACGAGATACTTTTCCGCCCACGCGATAGACCAGATGGATTTCAGTGTAAACGTTAGGCGACTCAGCCGCCTTCTCGGCCTTCGCGCTCACTTCGAGGCTGGTAAACGGCCTCGCGCTTCTTGCGCAGAATGCTGACGACGTCGTATCCCGTACACCCGCACAGCCCGATCAGCACCAGTTCCATCGGGCTGGCCGCCGATTTCTTATCGCCGTCCATGACCACGGCGTGCCCGCTCGTGGCCTCTCCAACAAATTGCTGACCCGCGGTCCAGAGAGCTTTGGCTTCAGTCATTTGACACCATCCAGGAGATTGGATTTGGGAGACGAATTTACGAAGTACGATTTACGATTTAAGATTTTCGATTTGCAATTGCCGATTGCCGATTCTTTTCCTTCGCCGTCCTGCGAGAGCTTACGAAGATCGCAGTTAACTGTTTCGCCTCCGAAATCAGGTCATTCAACCGCTCGCGACGAATCAATCCGGCGTCAGCGAGAAACTCCAGCCAGAACAAGGTCTCATCCGATTCTTCCTCCACAATCCCCAATTTATGCAGGAAGTCGGGCCGCGAGCGAGCCCGACACACAGCGCGATAATTAGCGGCCACCGATGTCGCCGAACGAAGCAACTGGTGTCCGATGATTCGGGATTCGGCACAACTTGGCAATGATCGAAACAGTCGCAGAATCCGTAGTGCAAAAGCAGTGCTTCGCTTTTGCAATTCGATAGCTTTGTCACCCATGTGAGTTCTCCAATTGACAATTGGAAATTGAAAATTGGAAATCCTCAGTGATCGCTGTCACGCGCATCACTCCTACCGCCGATTATCCGTGCTCGGTTCCGGATGAATGAGCACTCGAAACAGCTCCGGCGCCTCCTGCTTGAAGCGGATTTCAAGATCGGTCTGAATGTCGTGCACCCGAGTGAGCGGCAGGTCATCCGACATCGTGCAATGGCAGGAAACGTAGAGCCTGCCGCGCACTCGCTTGAATTGGAAATCGTGCATGTCGAGCACCTCGGGGAATTCCTCGGCAATCCTCTTCAGCCTTTTTTCGAGCGCCGCGTCGCGCACAATTTCGTCACCGGTCTCAATGGTCGCGGGTTCGCTCTCAATGTGCGTGAGGATCGAGGAAATCTCGGGCACGTCGCTCTTCATCTCCGATTCCAGCACGGTCACGCGGTCATGCGCCTCTTTCAGGCTCAGGCGCTCATCGAGTTCCAGATGCTGCTCCACGTGAAGCTGCCCGCCGAGATCCTGCACGCTGACATCGTGAACGTTGAAGTTATTCCGGGTCGCAACCGCGCGGATGCGGTCGAAAATATTTTCCGTATTGACGGCGCGAGGAATGGGATGCACCACCACGTCGGCATCGGGCAGAACCTCGTGAACCGCACCGGTCACCGCAGCCACCACCTGCTCAGACCGCTGGAAGGTCACGTTTCTGGCCAGCCCGATCGACAGATCGGCAAAGTAGCGGTTCCCGGCCCGCCGTATGCGGACCCGGTCCACTTCCAGCAGGCCGTCCACTCCCGAAAGCGCGGTGATGATCTTGTTGCGCACGCCCGAGGGAGCCGCATCCAGCAACGCGTCAATGGTCTTGCGCGCCAGCCTCCAACTTACCCAGGTCACGACTCCGGCCACGCAAAGTGCCGCCATCGGGTCCGCATCGCGCAGCCAGGCAATCCCAAAAATCCGACCCGACAAGACCAGCAGCAGTCCCAGAATCACCACGCCGCTTGACCAGATATCGGTGGAAAAATGCAGGGCGTCGGCTTCGAGCGCCTGGCTATCGTACTTGCTGGCGATCCGACCCAAGGCCCGCGAGCGCCACCAATCCACAGCGATCGAGATGAACATCACCACGAATGCGGCCGCGCTGGGCTCGATCTCCACATGCTGGTAAAAGAGGCGCTTGCCTGCCTCATACACAATCCAGATGCAGGTCAGCAGCAACAGGCCGGTCTCGATAAACGCGGAAAAATTTTCTACTTTTCCGTGACCATATTGGTGATCCACATCGGCGGGTTTGTCGGATACACGGACGGAAAAGAAGGTTATAATAGCGGCGATTAGATCCAGCCCGGAGTGGGCCGCTTCCGAAAGAATGCCCAGGCTGCCGGTAGTCACACCGACGACAATCTTGAGTGCGGTTATGGCGATCGCCGCCAGCACGGAGTTGCCCGCCACGGCTCGCTTCTCCGCACGCATGGACTCGGAGCTGTAGACCGCTGGCGACGCTGGCATGAGCGCATTATCGCCGTTCAATACTTTGTCCGCCAAGTCTCTCCCCTTGCGGACGGGCTGTGACGGGAGCCGCCGCCGCTCTGTGCTAGGATTTTCAGTTACTTCGAACTCTTCTGGAGGAATTCCAATTATGACCCATCGTGGGTTGGTATGTCTGCTTTTGCTCGGGGCCTCGGCCTGGGGACAGGCAGCGAAGCCAACAGAACCCGCACCGCCGGCCGCCGCTCAGATGACCGAAGATATGACGGCTAAAGCAGATCCATCCAAAGTCTCTCCTGACACCGTCGTCATTACCATTCCCGGCATGTGCGATAAAGCGCCGGCTGACAAGAGCGCTTCCGCGGATTGCAAAACCACCGTGACCAAGGCTGAATTTGAAAAACTCATCAACGCCGTTGCCCCCACCATGCCGGCTGCTGGGCGCCGTCAGCTTGCGGGCCGTTATGCCAGCGGTCTCATGATGGCTCACGAGGCCGAGCAGATGGGACTCGACAAGACCCCCACCTATGACGAGATGATGAAGATCAGCCGCATCCAGGTGCTGGCGCAGGAACTGCAGCGCTCCATGCAGGAGAAGGCCGATCAGGTCCCTGACAAAGATATCGAAGATTATTACAACAAGGACCAGGCGCAGTTCGAAGAAGCCAACCTGCACCGATTGTTCATTCCCAAAAACAAGCAGATGGAACCGCCCAAGGAAAAGCTGAGCGACGAAGCCATGAAAGCCCGGCAGGATGCCGCTGAAGCTTCCATGAAGGCGGTTGCCACGAAACTGCAGGCGCGCGCCGCTGCGGGCGAGGACTTCGATAAACTGCAAGGCGAAGCTTTCGAAGCCGCCGGCCTCAAAGCCAAGGCTCCGAACACCGACATGGGCAAGATTCGGCGCACCGCATTGCCTCCTGCTCACGCGGCCGCTTTCGATCTCAAAACCGGCCAGGTTTCCAGCCTGATCACCGATGGCTCCGGTTTCTTCGTATACAAGATGGGCGAACGAGACACGGTTCCTCTCGATAAGGCGAAGGAAGAGATTCACAGCACTCTGCGTGCCCAGCGTATGCAGGATTCCATGGGGGCCATGCAACAGGCTGCCCAGCCTGCATTGAACGAAGACTACTTTGGCCCCGAGCAGCCCAATCCTGGCATGAAGCCGCCTATGCGGCACCCCATGCCCGGCGGCAAGGTCCCGAACGCGACTCCACCTACTGAGCCTAAGTAAATGTCGGGTACAAAGCCCAGGGTCGTGGTCACCGGCGTCGCCGGCAATCTCGGCCAGCGTTTGTTGCCGCAGTTGGCGGATTTTCAAGTCATCGGTGTGGACTTGAAACCGCCAACCGGCGACTTTGCGGGACAATTCGTCTCCATGGATTTCGGCGAGGAGGCATCTTGCCGGGACCTTACCCTGCTCCTGAAAGAATCGGGAGCCGTGGGTCTGGTCCACCTCGCCTTCGTCATCGACTCGGTGCGCTCCGGCGTTCTCGACGTCGATCGCATGTGGCAGATCAACGTCGCCGGAACCGCGCGTGTGCTCGAAGCCATTACCGAAGCCAACCGCGACACCTCTCGGGTACAACGGTTCGTCTTTCCCAGCAGCGTCTCGGCTTATGGTTCCGACCTTCCCGGTCCGGTCTCGGAAGATTTCCCCCTGGGCGCCCACACCCTTCCCTACGCCATGCACAAGATGGAGTGTGACCGAGTCGTGCAGCAACGCGCTCCCGCATTGCGTGGCTGCAGTGTCTACATGCTTCGTCCCCACATCTTTGGCGGGGCCAGCGTAGAGAATTATCTGCTCGGGGCTTTTCGCGGCACGCCCAACGGCCGCTCGAAGCGCGCGGAAAAAATGCGCAACGAAGGCCGCCGCCTCTCCTGCATGCTGCCGTACGGCAAGAAGTATCTGGATCACAAAATTCAATTCGTCCACGTCGACGACGTAGCCCGACTGATGGCACACCTCCTGCGCAAGCCCGAGCCTGAATCCCAGCGGCTGACCATCTTAAACGTCGCTGGACGCGGCGATTCGCTCACCATCGGCCGCTGCATTGAAATGGCTCAAGCAAAGCTGGTGCGCGTCCCCGGAAAATCTGCGATGCGCATGGTATTGCAGTTTCTCTGGAAGTCTGGTGTCTCGGCCATTCCTCCGGAAGCGCTACCCTACATGACCGGCGAATACATCATGAACACCGAGCGCCTGAAGAAATTCCTTGGACCGGATTATGAGAGGGTCATCCGCTATTCGATGGCTGATGCCTTCGCCGACAGCTTCGCTCATCAGCCCCACTCGATGGCGCAAGGCTCCGCCGCAGACTGATTTTCACAACAAAAAAAGCTGTCATCCTGAGCGCAGGCGAGGCGAAGCCGACCCGCAGTCGAAGGAGCCCGGAAAGATCGAACGACGATGAACGCGTCAGGGAATTTTGATCACGCGGCTCACGAGAGAATTCCTTTTGAGGCCGGTGGCAGTGCAGACTTGCCCGGGGCCCTTCGACTACGTGATCGTCCACTTCCTGGACGATCCCTTCGCTCAGGGTGACAGAAGAAACAAGAAAGGGTGTCATCCCCGTCCTCCATACACTCCCGGCTCCCCCAGACTTTCCTTCGCCGGCAGATGCCGCAGGAACACCACAATCTCCCAGATCTCATCATCGTTCAAGACGCCGCTCGAAGCTGGCATCCCCGAAGGAAAGATTCCGTGATCAATGATCCACTTCAGCTGACCATCGCTGTAGTCCTGCACCTGCTTCGAAGCCAGATCTGGCACCGGCGGTGACATGCGATCGGCAAAGGGCACGCCGGTCTTTTGCCCATCCAACCCGTGGCACACCATGCAGTAGTGCGAAAAGTTGATCTGTCCGGCGTGTATGTTTTCCGCAGTGGCGGGAAACGGATTCGCATCGCTCCGTCCGCCGACAGTGACGTCGCGCTTCACCCGCGTCATCACCGCCGTCTCGATCGAACCCGTTTCCCGCACACTGCATCCGGCAAGCAGGCCGGCGAGCAGAAGGGCGGTCGCTCCCCATGTTGCCTGCCGAATCCGTTTCATTCTGTCACCACGATGGTCATCTTCATGTTGCCGTGATTGGCACCGCAGAAGTGATCGCAAATGGTGGTGAATGTCCCCGCCTTATCTGGAGTCACTGTGATCTCGGTTGGCTGTCCCGGGTCCACTTCTTCGTCAATCTTCAGCGGACGAAGAAAGAATCCATGCGTCACATCCTCGCTGACCAGGCGGATTTTGACCGTCTCGCCCTTCTTCAGCGTGATCTGATCGGGATTGAACTGAAACCGCTTCGCCGTGATCTGAATCACCCGCGGCTGATCCGCCCGCACCGCGGGAACTCCGGTGAGTCCCGCCACCAATGCTGTCATTGCAGCCAAGATTGCCAAGTTCCGCTTCATGAACCTTCTCCTTTTCAAGTTTGTCTACCTTTAACTCTTGTCATTCCGAGGAGCGAAGCGACGAGGAATCTGTAGTTCCTGTCGAAGCCACACCTCTTCCCTACACGCTCCATCCCTTCAACAACTGCTGCATCCCATTGATCCCGGAAAATTCCCGCGCCGTCAGTTCGACGTCCTCGATCGTTGCGGAATTGACCAGCGGCTGCCCTGACAGATTCTCGTGCACCAACCGAATCCCCAGGTTCTTGAACGGATGTTCCTTGTCGAACGGCATCGGCTTCTTGTCCGCAACCTTCTCTGGGTCAGGAAAGGCGAAGATCAACGACTTCGCCGCGTAGTGGTGCACGTGCCCGATCTCGTGCGCGTCGTCGCGATGAATGTGGCCGTACAACACAGTCACGTTTTCGTACGCGGCCAGCACGTTCATCACATCGTCGCCATCGCTGGTGAACCACTCCCAGTCGGGCTTCAGGTCAAATAGCGGACGATGGGTGAAGACGACAATGGGTGCGGATTTCGGAAAGCGCGCCACATCCTGCTGCAGCCAAGCGAGTTGCTCTTTGCCGACTTCTGGTTTCGCGCGCGAGACGTTGTCCAGCGCGATAAAGTGCACCCCGCGATGGTCGAACGAGTAATGACTCTCGCCAAAAAACTCGCGATACATCGCTCCCGCATCCAGACCCGCGTCGTGCTCGCCGGGAACGCACTTGACCAGCGGCACGTTCAGGCGTTTGGAAATTTCCTGAAACTGCTTCATGCGCTGCGCGTGCACATCTTTCTCTTCGGTGTCGTGCGTCAGGTCTCCGGTGAACAACACCAGGTCAGGGCGCTGCGGCAACGCATTCACCATCTCCACCGCCCGCTCGAATGCTTTGGTCCCCAGCGGGTCCGGAGGCCCGTTGAATCCAACGTGCGCATCGCTCAATTGAACAAACGAAAACGGCGTGACTCGCTCGCCATTCTGCTTTCCCATGTGGTCGAACATCTCTCCCACCGCTCCTCCGGCGGCAGAGGCCGGCATTGCCTGGTAAAGCACCCCAATGCCCAGGGCCGTACCCGTCATTTTCAGAAACGATCTGCGATCTACGGAAGGTTTCATTCGCTTCTCCTCACCGTGGATAACCGCAATAGCCCACGCTTATTCCGCGATTTATTTTTTTGGTAACCGGGAATAAAGTCGGCCTTCGTCCGTTTACTCTATGGAGGTGGGGAAAGAGCGCTTGACCGCCGCGACGTTCGAAGAACTGGCCATGCCGCTCTTCGACCAGCTCTACAGCTTCGCCCACTGGCTGACGCGCAACCCGTCAGAAGCCGAGGATTTGGTGCAGGAAACCTATACCAAGGCGCTCCGGGGCTTTGCGTCGTTCCAGCCGGGAAGTAATTTCCGGGCGTGGATGTATCGCATCCTGCGCAACACATTCCTCACTTCACGCACCGGTCTTGCGGCAAGCGCCACCGTTCCATTGGATGAAGAGGACGACACGACCATGCCGGTAGCGGCGGGCACGCCCGAGACGATCTTGATCGAGCGGGCGCACGAGCAGCTTTTGCAAAGCGCGATGGAAGATTTGGCGTTGCCTTATCGCGAGATCATTCTGCTGAGTGAAGTAGAAGAGATGTCGTATCAGGAAATTGCCGAGACGCTTTCGATACCCATGGGAACCGTGATGTCCCGGCTATCCCGCGCCCGCAAAGCGTTGCGCCAGATCCTGCAACAGAAGCTGAAACGAAAATGACCGATTCCTGGGCCGCAAAACTCGATACCTACTTGGACGGAGAACTCTCGTCGCAGGAGATGCTCGACCTCGACGCACATCTGAAGACCTGCACCGATTGCGCCGCCGAGGTACTGCATCGCGTGCAACTGAAGCGCGCCGTGAAAACCGCGGGACAGCGCTTCCAGCCGCGTCCGGAATTTCGTCAGCGCATCCGCCGGCAAATTGCCGCCAAGCCGAAGCGTTCGTCCTGGAGAGTCTGGTCGATCGCCGCCGCCGTGCTGGCAACCCTGCTGCTCGCCGGGATGCTGACAAATCAATACCGCGAACTACGCACAGCAAGGCATCAGACCTATAGCGAAATTGCCGATCTGCACGTCGCGACCCTGGCCAGCGCGAATCCTGTAGATGTCGTTTCGACAGACCGCCACACGGTTAAGCCGTGGTTCCAGGGAAAACTTCCCTTCACCTTCAACCTGCCCGAACTGCAGAACACGGATTTCACACTCATTGGCGGACGCGTTACCTATCTCGAACAGACCCCCGGCGCACACCTGATCTTCCAGGTGCGCAAGCACCAGATCTCGGTATTCATTTTTCAGGAACGCGCCCTCGATCGCGGATTGGATGCCAATTCCGGCTCCCGCAAAGACCAGTCCTTCAATCTCGAAACCTGGAGCGAATCCGGTCTTCGTTACTTTGTCATCGGAGATACCAGTCCAGACGATATCGGCAAACTGTCAGAGCTGCTGAAAGCGGCAGAGAGATCGTAGGCCCTCTCTGTGTTTCTTTGCGGCTCTTCCTTTGCGATCTTTGCGGTTAAAAGCTTTTCCTTGTCTTGGCCGCGCACCAGTTGCGCAAGATGACCCGACTTCCATCTACTTCTTCCCCCGATACAACCCGGCAATGCCAAAGGTATACGGAGTCCACAACGCCTCCCGAAACCCCGCCCGCCGCATTCGATCCAGCATCTCCCCGGGTTCGGGAAACCGCTCCACCGACGCGGGCAGATATGCGTAAGGTCCCTTCACCCCCGAAATCATCGACCCCACCGCCGGAAGCACACGCTTGAAGTAAACACGATACAACTTCCCCATCACGCCGTTGGGTTCGCCAAAATCGAGAATGCCGCACTCGCCCCCAGGCTTCAGCACGCGCAGAGTCTCGCGTAGTCCCGCATCATAGTCGGCCAGGTTGCGGAACCCGAACGCCGAGGTCACCAAGTCAAACTTCTCCGCGCCGAAAGGCAGATGCAACGCATCCGCTTCCACCCAACGCAAAGACGTCCCCCGGCCCTTGAGATTCGCACGTTGCAACATGGCATGCGAAAAGTCCCCGCCGACAATTTGTGCCGACGGACCGGCCCGACGCCGTAGCGCGAAGGTCATATCCCCGGTACCGCAGCAAAGATCCAGCACCCGCGCATCGGGACGCCGCAATGTCTGGGAGAAAGTCCGCGCTGCCCGCGCCCACCACAGGCGGTCGACGTTGAATGACAGCACATGATTCAGCAGGTCATACCGCGGCGCGATCGAGGTAAACATCTCGCGAATCGCCCGCGCCGCCGCATCCCGATCGCGCGCCCCCTCAGGAGACGCACCAATCACCGCGGATTTGCTTGGCTCAATCATTCCTACCGGACAATCTCTTCAACTCCGCCACTGCCTCCATCACCACGCTCTCCGGCACTCCCTTCACAATCTCCATTTGCCCAATCTCCCGTGGAAGCACGAAGTGCACCACTCCATCTCTCGTCTTCTTGTCCGCCTGCAGGCGTTTCAACACATTCGCGGCCTTTACCTTGACGGGCGGCAACTCGCCTAATCCCAGCACCGCATCTGCGATTCGTCCGGCATTCACACTGCCCAGTTTTCCCATCGCCAGCGCAATGTTAGTCGCAGCGACCATGCCCCACGCGACCGCTTCTCCGTGCAGAAATCCGCGATACCCGGTTTCGGCCTCAAGCGCATGGCCGATCGTATGCCCGAAGTTCAATACCTGCCGCAGCCCCGACTCTTTTTCATCCGCCGCCACCACTGCGGCTTTCTGTCTCACCGATTCGGCAATCACCCACTCGAGCGTCGCCGCATCCCGCTTGAGGATCTTGTCATTCTCATTCTCGAATCGCCGGAACAATTCCAGACTCCCAATGACTCCGCACTTCAGCGCTTCATACAACCCCGCGCGGAACTCGCGTTCCGGTAACGAGGCCAGCACTGCGGGATCAATCAACACCGCCCGCGGCTGATGAAACGTTCCCAGCAGATTCTTGCCCGCCTTCAGATTGACGCCAGTCTTCCCGCCAATCGACGCGTCCACCTGCGCCAGTACCGTCGTCGGAATCTGCACCACGCTGATGCCGCGCATGTAGAGCGATGCCAGCAACCCCGCCGTATCTCCCACCACGCCGCCGCCGAAGGCCAGCACAACCGCATTCCGGTCCGCACCCTGCGCCGCCAGTTTCGATGCCAGCATCTCGACTGTCGCAAGCTTCTTCGCAGGCTCGCCGTCGGCCATCTCCACGATCTTGGCTTCAATCCCGGCAGCCTTGAGCGACGACATCAACGTCTTGCCCCATTTACGCCGCACTGGAGGCACAGTGACCACGAAGACCCGTTCGCGTCCATCGAGCAGTTCGCGCAACCGCGGACCTGCCTGCGCCAGCAAGCCGCTCTCGATCACCGCTTCATACGGACGCGGCTCGACCGCAATCTTCACTCGGATCATGAGCCTTCATCATAACGTAGCCCGTGCGCCATACTCCGATCCGCGTAGCGTGATACCATTTTTCTGCCTATGAAATGTGCTCCGCCAGAGACCGATTTTCTGGTCGTCGGTGCCGGAGTCGCGGGCCTGCGCGCTGCGATTGAACTCGCGCCTGCGGGGCGCGTGGTGGTTCTCGCCAAGCGCGAGGTTACCGACTCCGCCACTCACTATGCCCAGGGAGGCATCGCCGTCGCCCTCAGCGACGAAGACGAAATCAGCATCCACCTGCAGGACACGCTGGTCGCCGGAGACGGTCTTTGCAACGTTGCCGCCGCCAAGGTCCTGGTCGAAGAAGGCCCTGAACGCATCGAAGAACTGCTGCAATGGGGCACGGAATTCGATCGCGACGGCACCAAACTCGCCTTCACCCGCGAAGGTGCCCACAGCCGCGATCGCATTCTGCACGCTCACGGAGATTCCACTGGCCGCGAAATTCTCCGCGCGCTCTACGCCAAAGCCAAAACGCTCAAGAATATTTCCGTCTGCGAATTTGAATTCTCCACCGAGCTCCGCCTCGAAAACGGACGCGTCTCCGGCATCGACCTGATCGGCGACAAGGGCACGCACGAAACCATGCTCGCCTCTTCGGTGCTTCTGGCCACCGGAGGCCTGGGCCAGCTCTATCGCAACACGACCAATCCCTCCGTCGCCACCGGAGACGGAGTCGCCATGGCTTACCGCGCCGGAGCCGAAGTCAGCGACATGGAGTTTGTGCAGTTCCATCCCACCGCGCTCTATCTCACAAAAGCTCCGCGCTTCCTGCTCTCGGAAGCCCTGCGCGGCGAGGGAGCCTACCTGCGCAACCTGGATCTCCATCGCTTCATGCCCAAGTACCACGCACTCGGCGAGCTCGCCCCTCGCGACGTTGTGGCCCGCGCTATCGTTCACGAACTCGAAACCACGAAGGCGAAAGATCCGGTCGTCTACCTCGACCTCACCCATCTTGATGCCGAGCATGTGAAGAAGCGCTTCCCGCGCATCTATTCCACCTGCATGGAATACAACATCGACATCACCACCGAACTGATTCCGATCCGCCCGGCCGCGCACTACGCCATGGGCGGAGTGCGCACCGATCTCGAAGGACGCGCCTCCGTTCCCGGCCTCTTCGCCGCAGGAGAAGCCGCCGCCACCGGCGTGCACGGCGCCAATCGCCTGGCCAGCAATTCCTTGCTCGAAGGCCTGGTCTTCGGAGCCCGCGCCGGGCGCATCATGCGCGACGAACTTAAGCACGCGTCGAAGAAACCCGCCGAACCTAAGCACGCCAGCTATTCGAACGGCCCGGTCGACGCCGGATTGGAAACATTGATTGGGGAAATGCAGGACCTGATGTGGAAGGATGTTGGCATTGTTCGTGACAAAGCGGGCCTCAAACGCGCTATCGACCACCTCGAACAACTCGCTCCGCGCGTCGCTCACCCCCATACCCGGCGCGCCTACGAAGCCCAGAATATCCGGCTCGCCGGATCGCTGGTCGCCCGCTCCGCCCTCGCCCGCGAAGAAAGCCGCGGAGCCCACTACCGCACCGACTACCCCGCGCACAACGACGCCAAGTTCCTCAAACACTCGATCGTGCAGAACGAAAAGATCAAGTTTGAAGCCGAATAACAATTTCCAATTGCAAATTCAATCCCTATTTTCAAACCTGTCTTCTTCTGGGTACGAGTGGCGTGTACTAGACACTTGTAAATGATAGTGTGGCGCATGCCACACTCGACGGTGACGATTGAGTTGACGCCCGAGGAACGCGAGGCGTTGGCCGCGATCATGCGCGCAGGACGCGGCCGTGCCGACCTGGCGAAACGGGCGCGCATCATCGTGCGCTTGGCAGACGGCGCTTCCTATGCGGATTTGATTCGCCTCGGCGAAAGTTCGCGCACGATCGCCAAGTGGAAGCAACGGTTTCTCGAGGGACGCGTGGCCGGCTTGGCCGGGCGGGTACCGCGGGAACACGCCGACCGTGCTGACACCGACCTTGGAAGCCCGCATCTTGGCCTGGACCCGGAAACCGCCGGCGAACGCCGCCACGCAGTGGAGCACGCGGACGCTGGCGGCGGCGCTGAAGCTCAGCAGTCACACCGTTTAGTACTGGCCCTTGTTGGAAAGGCGTCGGCGCCGTTGCTATCACGCCAAGGCCAAGAACATGGCCCCGGACGATCGCGGCACACTGCCCACCTTGATGCTCACCGATCTGCTGCCCCTACCGGATCCCCGGCCCCACTATGCCTAGTACGTGCTGGGGATTGTTACACTGGAGTACTTGTTCTCGTTTCTCAATCGCCGGGTTGAATTCCCGATCAGAGAAGCGGTCCATAGGAGAATGTCGGATGCCTGGGAGCGTTCTGGTGTCAGGGGCTGGGGTGGCAGGCTCTTGTCTGGCTTGGTGGCTCGATCGATACGGATATGCGGTGACCCTGGTGGAACAGGCGCCCGAACCGCGCACCGGCGGCTACGTCATCGACTTTTGGGGCCTCGGCTACGACGTGGCCGAAAAGATGGGCGTGCTGGACGAACTCCGCCGGCATGACCTCAAGGTTCAGGAATTCCGGATCGTCGATCGCGCCGGCCGGCGGATCAGCGGCTTCAACCAGGGCGCGGTGCAAAAGCTCATCAAGGGCCGGGGCATGAGCCTTCCGCGTTCGGCGCTGGCTTCTGCGCTCTACGAAGCGGTCAAGGACCGAGTCGACGTGCGGTTCGGGAACAGCGTGACCAGCCTCGAAGACAGCCCGCGCGGCGTGGAGGTGACGCTTCGCGAAGGTGAGGCTCAGACGTTCGATCTGGTCATCGGTGCCGACGGCCTCCACTCCGCCGTGCGACGACTCTGCTTTGGTGAAGAAACGCGATTCGAACACTTTCTCGGATACTACGTTGCTGCGTTCACCGCCCAAGGCTACCGGTTCCGTGATCCGGACGCATACGTGACTTACGGCGAACCTGGCCGGCAGATTTGGCGAATCACTGTCGACGAGGACACGACGGTCTTCATGCTGGTGTTCGCCGAATCCGATTCCCACGCAGCTCCCGTCCACGATGCCTCGCGTCAGAAAGACGTCCTGACCCGCCTCTACGCTGGCGGTGGCTGGGAAACCGACGAGATGCTCCACGCGCTTCAGGCAAGCACCGATCTCTATTTCGACCGGGTCAGTCAGATCGTCATGCCGAGTTGGACCAAGGGCCGCGTCGCCCTGATCGGCGACGCGTGCGCGTGTCCGAGCCTGCTCGCCGGCGAAGGGTCAGCGATGGCGATGGCCGAAGCCTACACGCTCGCTGGGGAATTGGTTGTCGCGCAGGGAGGCCACGCGTCCGCATTCGAAATCTATGAACAGCGCCTGCGGCCCTATGTGGAGCGCAAGCAGAAGGGGGCGCGCGATTTCGCTGCGAGCTTCGTCCCCAGGAGTGCTTACGGGCTGTGGCTGCGAAACGCGATCATCAACGCCGCGAACCGTCTTGGGCTCATTCAGCTGCTGTTCAGAACCCAAATGCGCACTGGCATCGAACTGCAGGACTATCCGTAAGGCTTCACCGGGCCTACCCATCCCCGGTCTTTGCTCCAAGCGTCACGCACTCGCTCCCGCGCGCGTGTCTCGGACCGCAGTTTCCTACCGCAAATGACAAAATCAGCATCATCGCAAGGATGACGCCCACGACGAGGCGTTCGAGGGCGGCGTCCTTGGGCCGGGCGGCCAATTTGATCCTCAGGCGGGCGCGACCTCGGCGCGGCGAAGACGCCGCCCTGTACCAGGCACTGCACCGACTCAGTCGCCAGGGCGTGGTCGATGCCGAGTGGCGCGCGTCGGACAACAACCGCCGCGCCCGCTAATACGCGCTCACCACGGCCGGGCGGAAACCGATGTACATCTCTCGTGTACGGTCCACTCGCTACCGGGTACCGGGCACTTTCTTCGGAAACGCGAGCGAAGCCGCCACGGAAATTGTCAGCACTCCCCCCACCACCCCCAGTGCGATCGCCGTCGGAATCTGGTAGTAGTGCGACACCAGCATCTTCGCGCCGATAAAGATCAGCACTGCCGACAAGCCGTAATGCAGGTAATGGAACACTTCCATCATTCCGGCGAGGGCAAAGTACATCGACCGAAGCCCCATAATCGCGAACACGTTCGAGGTGTAAACGATAAAGCTGTTCAACGTAATGGCCAGCACCGCCGGAATTGAATCGGTGGCGAAAATCAGGTCGGTTGTCTCCACCACCACCAGCACTACCAGCAGCGGCGTTGCCATCAACCCCGGATTCCGCACTAGAAACTTGCCTTTTTCATAGGTCTCGGTTACCGGCATCACCCGCCGGAACAGACGCAGGACGGGATTTCTCTCGGGATGCACGTCTTCGTCATCCTGGAAAATCAGCTTGATCCCGCTGTACACCAGGAATGCTCCGAACACATAAATGATCCAGTGGAAGCGCGAGATCAGCGACACTCCCACCAGAATGAAGATCGCCCGCATCACCAGCGCGCCCAGAATCCCCCAGAACAAGACCGTATGCTGATCGGTGGAAGGAACCTTGAAATAGCGGAAGATCAGGAGAAAGATAAAAAGATTATCGACGCTGAGCGACAACTCGATGATGTAGCCGGTGACGAACTCCAGCGACTGCGTGCGCCCGTGCCAGAAGAAAACAATGACCGCGAAAATGGCAGCCAGGGCGATCCACATCACGCTCCAGCCCACCGCCTCGCGAAACTTGATGGCGTGTCCGCGACGATGAAACACGCCCAGATCCAAGGCCAGCATCGTCGCGACAAATAAGTTGAAGAGAATCCAGAAAATGATCAAAGACGCCCCAGGAAAAGATTGTTGATTTTTGACTGTTGATTGTTGATTTGCGCCCCACATCAGGCCAAGTTTTCAATTCAACAATCAAAAATCAACAATCAACAATCGACAATTTAATTTCTTCTCCCTCTTTCTCCGCTCTCCCAAGCCTTCCAGGCGCCAGAAGCCTTCATGCTCTCGTCCATGTGCGACTCGTGCAGCAGCTTTTCGACTTCAGTTCGATGCAACCGCGGGCCCATTCGCTCCGGCGCATCCGCAATCGCAAACGTCGCCACCGCCGACTCTGCCACCAACTTCTTCAGCTCGGGAATATCAACCCTATCGAACGTATCCGACATCGCGTGATAATTGATCAAGTAATTCGCCTCTACCTGGTTCGCATACAGCGTCGGGACGCCTTCGAGCAGGAAATCGAAATGATCGGTATCGGCGCTGACATCGAAAGTCAGCTTGGTCGCGTCGTACCCCTTAAGCGGCGCGATCAAATTCCTTACTGCGCCGGCAATGTCTTTCCTTCCTCCCAGCGAAAATCCTGTCATGCGTCCGTTGCCATCATCGAAGGCAATCATGGCTACGATGTTATCCATCTCCGCGCGATGCGCGCTCACATAGGCACGCGAGCCCAGCAGTCCTTCCTCTTCGCCGGAAAACAAAATGAAGCGAATCGTGCGTTTGGGACGCAGTCCCGATGCCTTGATCGTGCGCAGCGTATCGATCACCTGCGCCGACCCGCAGCCGTTGTCGAGCGCGCCCGTGCCCAGATCCCACGAGTCCAAGTGAGCACCCAGCACCACTACTTCGTCTGGCCTCTCGCTGCCCTTCAACTCTGCAATCACGTTCGCACTGCTTCCCGGACCGCCAATGTGATTGGGAATCGCCAAATCGGCGTACAGCGTCTGCCTGGATGCCAGCAACCGCGACATGCGACCCGCATCTTCGCGCCCCACAATCACCATCGGGATGTCTTCAATCTCACCGTGCTCGCTGTGGGTGTGCCGGTAAAGCAACTCGTAAGGGCGCGTCGACTGAAACGCGATCGCCAGCACCTTCGCGCGCCTGGCCCTTACCATCACTTCGCGCGCATGGTCGTACTCGTTGTCCAGATCCTCCCAAGTCTTCAACTCCCCTTGCGGCACCAATAGTATCGTTCCCTCGATGTTCCCGGCCCGCATGAAGTCTTCCATCTTGCCTTCGCCGATATCCACCACGCGCACGTGATGCTGTGCCGCTAGCGCCGGTCCCCAGGCAATCGAAACCGCTCGCACCGGAAACGCTTCCGGATCCACGACGCTCATCTCGGTCGCGCCCTCGGTCCAGAACGTGGGAATGTTGAAACTCTCGGTATGCACGCTGTCGGCGCCCGCTGCCTTGAACGCCTCGACACCCCACTCCACCGCGCGATCCATTGCAGGACTGCCGGTCACCCGCCCGCCAATCCCGTCCGTCAACCGCTCCAGATTCTGACCGATAGCAGAAGGCTTCATCGCCTCGCGAATCAAAACATCCGCATGGGATTCCGAAAAACCAGAAGAAGAGAGGACCAGGGAAATCGCACCGACCAAGGCCACCCGCAGAGTTCGCATACGGCTTGAATTAGAAATGAAAAGACAGGAAAAGAGAAGCGGGAGCCGGACCTCAGACCTCATTCCTCGGGGTTCCAGCTTTGGGCGTCAGGCTCTGGAACAAGAAAGAATTTGTCATCCCGAGCGGAGCATACAGATCGCGAAGCGATCTGCATGCGGAGTCGAGGGACCTTGCGTTGCGGGAATCTAGTGTTCGGCACCCGCTCCCCGATCCAGCAACTGCACCGTCCCCAACACCACGTCCCCGACAATCTGCAGGCTCTTCGCACTCAACTTATCGACTGTGTCCTGCGGGGTGTGCCAGAAGACGTTGTTGTACCCGTAATCGAAATCGATCAGATCGGCGGAAGGCACCCCGCGCTGCACAAATGGGAGATGATCATCTCCTACCGCAATTGTTCGCCCGAAGAAGTGCGACTGGTACCCCATAACTTCCGCGGCTTTGTAGACGTAATCTTCGAGCCACGGCGTCGAATAAGAGTCGTGCTCCACGTTGAGATCGGCGTCACCAATCATGTCCACCAGCAGAAACGCTTTGATCTGCTTCAGCGTCCCGTCTTTCTCCCATTTCTCGGCCAGGCTCCGGGCACCGTACGTGTTATCGTTGCCGCTCCACTCTTTCACGGCTTCTTCGCCATCGGTCCACAGCAGCCAGACGCCGTATCCATCGCGCTTTTTGCCGCGCAACTGGTTGGCGAGTTCCAGCAAAAGTCCGGTAGACGACCCGCCGTCATTCGCGCCCACATACCCAGAATCCTTCAGCGGATAATTCGTGTCATAATGCCCGGCAATCACGATCACCCCTGCGCGTGTCCCGGAAAACTTGGCGAGGATATTCCGCACCGGCAACTTCCCCGCCGGCGTGTCGGCCATGAAGTACTCGTCCTCTACTTGATCACCCTTCAGGTGGGCGTAGATATAGTCTTCCAGCTTCTTGTGATTGGCGCTGCCGATGGGACGCGGCCCGAACGCCGCCGCCTCTTTGGTGTACTGCAAAGCTCGAGCCCCATCGATCGACGGCGGCGGACCCATACTTGCCGGAGGCGTACTGGCCTCCGCCAGGTTGGGCAGCGTCATCGACGCTTTGGTTTCTTTAGGAGTTTCAGCAGGCTTGGCGGCATTGCACGCAACCAGCGTAATCAAAAACAGTGCAGCTCCGCCGACTCTTGCCCGAACACTCATCACCAGTCCTGGAAACCCCACTCTACGCCCCGCCCGCATCTTTCTCCCGCCGGGCCCTCCGCTGCTTGGGATGCACCAGCCACGCCACGCCGATACTCAGCAGGTACAACACCACCATGGGCAGCGCGAACAAACACATGTTCATGATATCGGTGGTCGGCGTCAGCACCGCCGCGATCACAAAAATCACCAGAATCGAGTAGCGCATGTTGCGCCACATCCAACCCGGTGTCACAATCCCCATCAACGCCAGGAAGAACACCAGGATGGGCATCTCGAAGATCGCGCCCAATCCGATAATGATCGTCAGAAAAAGATCGGTGTACTCGCCGATGGTGATCATCGGCTGAAACTGTTTGCCGTATCCGATCAGGAAATCGAGGGCGGCCGGATACACCATCTTGTAGCCGAACATGCCTCCCGCCAGAAACAGGCTGACGGTCGAGAACATGAACGGCAGCACATACTTCTTCTCGTTGCGATAAAGGCCGGGCGAGATGAACAGCCACAGCTGGTAAAGCACTACCGGCGAAGCCACGAACAGCCCCGCCATGAATCCGATCTTCAGATACAAATTGAAGGGCTCGGTCGGATTCAGATAGACCAGCTTCTCCGGCATGCCGTTGCGGTGCAGCGCATCCATAATCGGCCTTTGCATCAGGCCGAAGATGTTTTCCGCGTATCCCCAACAGAGGAAGAATCCGCCCGCAACCGCGATAATCGAGTAGACGAGCCTCTTCCGCAGCTCCTCGAGGTGATCGAGGAAGCTCATGGCCGGCATGGCGTCTCGCGCGTCCCCGCCGGGTGGCATTTCCGCAGCAATTTCAGGCATCAGGAGCCTTGGCGACCGGATTTACTTCAGGGCTTTCCGCTACCGGAGGAGGTGGAAGTTCGTGCTCAATGGTCGCGGCACTGGCCACGGTACCTGCCGGAGACTCCAGCGGCGCCATAATGTGTTGTTTGGCCTTCTCGATCTCGGCCCGCGCATTCTGCATGTCGATGCTCGATATCTCGTTTTCAATCTGCGCTTTAAACTCGTTGCTGGCGCGCTTGAATTCGTTCAGCGCCTTGCCGATCTGGCGCCCGATCTCCGGCAGCTTCTTGGGCCCAAAGATGATAAGGGCCAGCAAGAAAATGAAAATCATCTCCGGGAGACCGAGATTCATACCGCCATGATACTAGGGGAACCCGCGCACAGCCAATCCGAAGGTAATCGTTCAACAAACATCAGCAGGTTGTGACGGAGACTCCGGGTGCCCCGTCTTTGCCGCACCTTTTGTGGCAAAGAGCCTGCCCTGAGCGTAGTCGAAGGGTGGGATTCCACAAAGCCGGCGCCACGCTCTTAAAAACCCCGAACCCTCGCGCCCGGTGGACGCATCCTAAATACTGGAATCTGCTCGTTCTGATGGTTACTTCCGGGTACCTTTCGGGCGGTTCCAGACCACTTGGGTGCGTGCTATACTGCGCTCAAACGCAGTCGGCAGGGATCTTCTACGCCCAGCCGAAGGAAATCAAAGATGGTTGGTAGTTCTCGTCGTTCTCTATTCCTGGTTGTTGTCATTCTTGTCACCTGTGGCTTTCTGGGCATGGTCTTTGGCCAGCGCTTGAACCCCGCCGCGGCCCCCAGTGGCGACTCTGATGTTCGCGACAGCCTCAAACAGTTCACCCAGGTTTACGACACCATCGAGCAGAACTACGCCGAACCCGTGAATCCCGATAAAGCCATCTACAATGGCGCGATTCCGGGCATGCTGCACGTGCTCGATCCGCACTCCAACTTCTTTGATCCCAAGTCGTACGCGCTCTTGCGCGAAGATCAGCGCGGCAAATACTACGGCGTGGGCATGACCGTTGGTCCGCGCAACAACAAAGTCATTGTCATTGCGCCCTTTGCGGGAACGCCCGCATACCGCGCCGGCATTCGCCCGGGCGACATCATCATCGCGGTCGATGGCAAGAATACCGACAACATGAGCACCTCGGATGTCGCTGACTTGCTCAAAGGTCCCAAAGGCACCACGGTTCACATCACGGTTCTTCGCGAAGGCAGCGATAAGCCGATTGATTTCGCCGTCGTTCGCGACGAGATTCCCCGCTACAGCGTCGATCTGCATTTCATGATCCGTCCGGGAATCGGTTATATGCATATCTCCGGATTCAACGAGACCACCGAGCACGAAGTCGGACAGGCGCTGGATGAAATGGGAGATCTCAAAGGCTTGGTCCTCGATCTGCGCCAGAACCCCGGCGGATTGCTCAGCGAAGGCGTCGGCACCGCTGACAAGTTCCTGCGCAAAGGACAGTTGATCGTTTCGCATCACGGCCGCTCTTCACCTGAGAAACGCTATGTCGCAACCCGTGGCAATGGCGGCAAAGAATATCCGTTGGTTGTGCTGGTCAACCGCGGCACGGCCTCGGCAGCGGAAATCGTTGCTGGAGCAATTCAAGATCACGATCGCGGATTGATCGTCGGCGAAGTCACGTTCGGAAAAGGTCTGGTGCAGACCGTGTATCCGCTGTCTGAGAACACGGGACTCGCGCTGACCACCGCCAAGTACTACACCCCTAGCGGACGTCTGATTCAGCGTGACTATTCGAACGTTTCGCTCTACGACTACTATTTCAATCGCGACAACAACGAAGACAACGCCAACAATAAGGACGTAAAGCTCACCGATAGCGGACGCACCATGTACGGCGGCGGCGGCATTACGCCCGACGTCAAGATTCCTCCGATCAAGAGCAACCACTTCCAGGATTCGCTGTTGCAGCACTACGCTTTTTTCAACTTCGCCAAGCACTACATGATCAACCATCATCCCACCAAGACTTTCGAAGTGGATGATGCAACCATGCAGGACTTCCGCAAATTCCTCGACAGCGAGAAAATTCCCTACACCGAAGCCGATCTGCTGGAAAACAACGACTGGCTGCGCTCGAACGTCAAGAGCGAGATCTTTGTCGACGCTTTCGGCCAGGAACTGGGAATGCAGGTAAAGGCCGAGACCGATCCTGAAGTCCTGAAAGGACTTGAACTGATGCCGCAGGCGAAGGCGCTGGCCGAGAACGCGCGCAAAATCGTCGCCGAGCGCGCCCAGGTTCACGACATGCCCCGCTAAATCAACCAGTTAATCTTTCCACCAAGGCCCGGGCAACCGGGCCTTTTCTATTGGTCCTATATTTTCTTGATGACGTCATCCCGTCTCTGAGCGGAGCGAAGGGGGAGGGATCTGGCGCGCATCCAGTTCGCACCGGACCCACGCCAGATCCCTCACCCTACCGGGTTCAGGATGACGCCAAGAGAAAGTCATCGATGACCGCGTCGAGAGATCCCCCCTTGATAATGTCATCCCGGCCCTGAGCGAAGCGAAGGGCCAGCCGCGCAGCGGCGACAGTTTTTCACTGGGTACTCGGTACTGGGTACTGCGTACCCTCCGTTGACGCCTCACCCGCACCTATGTGAGAATCCGCCCATCGTCCTCGACACTCAACGCTGTTCCCTCGCTCGATGAAACCGGGCATAATTGGACTTACCGTCGCCTTGGCCATCGTCGCCGGCGTCATGGATTGGCGCTCGCGGCGCATTCCCAACTGGTTGACGGTGCCCGGGTTGTTCATCGGCATCATCGCGAATACCGCAGTCTCCGGCTGGAGTGGAGCCAAAGCTTCCCTTCTGGGCGCGGGATTGGGATTGCTCTTGCTTTTGCCGTTTGTGCTCATTCGCAGCCTGGGAGCGGGGGACTGGAAACTGGTGGGAGCGTTGGGTGCATTCCTTGGCCCCGGCAACCTATTGGACGTGCTGCTGGTGACAATCCTCATGGCGGGCCTGATGGCACTCGCGTTAATTGTTTGGAAAGGCAGGGCCAGGCAGACGATGCGGAATATCCTCCACATTATGGGAGCGTTCTTCAGCTTCCACTTGCCGGGTCCTGAGGTGTCACTCGACAGCAAGGAGTCGTTAAAGATACCGTTCGGAGTAGCAGTGGCAGCAGCAGTCGTGTTGTTTTCTGTCCGTCAATTCTGGGGAGTGCTGTGAAACTGGCGCGCAAGATTATTTTCGGAAGCGGCGGCTCGCAGATCGCCGAGGCCGCGCTGGTCATGCCCATCGTGTTTCTGCTGTTCCTTGGGATCTTCTGGTTCGGACGCGCCTTCAATATTTACGCCACCATCAATCACGCGGCGCGCGAAGCGGCGCGCCAGGCCGCCACTAGTAGTTGCGCTCTCTGCGGAAACGTGGACTATTCCCTGAATGCCGACCCCATCGCAACCGTGGTGGCCAACGCCCTGCAGGCGTCAAAGCTCGATCCCAAGCAGGTAAGTGTGGTGACCCCTACTTTTTGCACCTGTGGCAACTTGAGTTGCGCAACCCAGGTGCAGTGCGCTCCGGTTTCCGCCGGACAGCCGCGAGTGTGCGTGCAATTCAACGTGCAACTGAATCCTTTGGCCACGACTCCAGGCTCCTGCGGCGTGTCGGTGGCATTCCGTTATCCCTATCAAGCTTATCTGCCGTTCACCTCGCTGAACCTGCAACAGATCTATCTTCCCACTCAAGTGCAGGCGAAGTCGGAGCAATGATGCGACTGCCTCTCCATCGCAGTGACGGATCTCAACTGGTCGAGTTCGCCGTAGCGTTGCCGTTGCTGGTGGTCTTCGTGGTGGGAATCTTTGACTTCGGACAAGCCTTCAACATTAAGTTGAAATTGAACGGCGCGGTGCGCGAAGGAGCGCGGCTGGGCGCGGGCCTTCCCACCAGCGATCTCACGGGAAACCCGCTGCAGGCGGGCGGAACCATCGACGCCGTGCGCTACGTGGTAGACGCTTACCTGGTGTCGTCAGGGTTGAACGATTGCGGACTGAACACATATCCCGGAACACTCACCGGAACTCTGACCTGGACCTATAGTCCTGCGGGCGGCCAAGGTAACGGAGGCTGTCCCGGGCAAATGACGCTCACCGTGAACCGCGCCTACTCGTTCAAGACCACGATCAATGCCAACCAGGTGGACGTGATCTGCACCCAGGTCACGATTTCTTATCCCTTCATGTGGCACTTCAATAGTGTGATTCAGTTGCTGGTGCCGGGAGCGAGCTACGCCGGTGTGACCCAGATTCCTACCGACGCGCTCGCGCCTAATCTGGATTGACGAAGATGAACAGAACGACATCGCGAAGCCAAGAACAGGGACAAACCATCCTGCTGGTGGCGGTTTCGCTGGTAGCCATCTTAGGCTTGTCGGCGCTGGCCATCGACGTGGTCACGCTTTATGTGGCGCGCGCGGAGGCGCAGCGCGCCGCCGATGCTGGCGCGCTCGCAGGCGCGCAGATGCTCGTGACACTAGGAGTCACCGCCGATCCATGTAACGCGGGTCTGGCGAATGCAGCGATCCCGTTGGCAACCGCTCAGGCCCAGGCTGTCGCCCAGAAAAACAATATCGCGGGAGCGCCGGCGCAAATCGTTACCCCCACCTTCCCGAATCAATCGTCCATCGGCACGTGTCCGGGAGCGTTTGGCATCAATCCGCAGGTGACCGTTAACCTGCAACGAACGGGGCTGCCGACGTTTTTCTCGCGCATCTGGGGCGCGGCGCTTGGGATCGGTCAGCGCGACGGCAACGGCGGAGGCATACAATCCGTCGGGCTCGGGAGGCTTGAATTTATCGGGCTCCGTGATTCCCATCGCACCCAGATGCCCGAAGCCGATGCTGCTGCCGAATTGCGACCCGAATCACTCAGGGACTTCAAATTGCGCGGGGGCAGCCACGTTCATCGATGCCACCACCGGCACGATCACCAATCCCGGAGCAGGTGGCGTGATTGGAAAAACTTTCAATCTCAGCGCCAATTGCACGGGAAGCCCGGCATGTGCTCCTGGCATACCAATGGTGAATCCTACGCCTCCGCCGCCTAACCAGGCTTTCTATTATCCTCTCGGGCTCTCCACGACCGCGCTTCATCTTTGTCCATCCTGCTCGAGCTCCTCCGGTGGATTTCAGCAGGATGTGGAGTGTTGCAACGCTTCGGCGATCGCCTGCGGCCTGCAGGTCACCGTCGACTATTCAGTAAATCCAAATGGCGCTGGCCAGGAAGCCGCGACGGGCGGACAGTGCATGATTCACCAGAATCCGGGAAACGGGCAGGACACGCTCATCCAGGAGTTTCCCGCTATATTCACCGCCGGATCGAATAATCCTTTTGTGGGCACGTCGGTGCAAGCCAACGACATCATCATGACCAGCGATTCGGTCATCTCCGTTCCCATCTATAACAGCACGGCCGTTGCACCCCCCCCGGGCTCATCGGTGACGATCATTGGGTATCTTCAATTGTTCATCAATAGCGTAGATATCGCCACGGGGAACTTCAACGTCACGGTACTGAACGTCTCGGGCTGCGGGAGTTCTCCGGGACCGCCAACCAGTGCGGTTCAAGGCGCGGCCACATCAGTCCCGGTGCGGTTGATTCAAGCGCCGTAGGTACAGCAAACCTCAGCGGCTAAAGCCGAAGATCGATAAGCTCTGTATGGCACGAGTGAACTCATGCCCTTCCCAGTTCTCTCGTGATTCTGCGCGTTTCGCAGGCGAATCGGGAAGGGCACGACTTCAGTCGCGCCGATACGCCTCAGACCACGACGGCTTTAGCAGCTGGGGTGGACCTCACTGCGGGTCGGGCGCGTCGGCTTCTACTGGTTGCGGCGGCGGTTGGGGCAGACGTTGTTGCTGCTGGTACGGGGCAGGGACGCCGGGCGTGACCCCTCCGGTGCGCGGGATCAGGATCACGCTGCTGATCTTTGCCGGGTTGTCTGGCGCTCCCACCGTCACAAAATTAAAGCGCGAGCCATTCAATAGCGCTGCGATTACTTGCTCCGCGGGGCCGGGGCCGTAGTTGGCGATCACTTGATCCTGCTCGGCGCCGGAGGGGATCGCGATGTCGGCTCCCGTCTGATGATGGATTTCGTTTAGCACTTCGGCGAGCGTCGCTTTCTCTGCCCAGACTTTTAATAATCCATTGCTGAACGACACCCGCACGCGCGGCCCTTGCGGAACCACGGGTTGCGGGTGGAGGCACGTTCACCACTTCGAATTCGGTTTCCGGCGGGCCCAGCTTCACAATCACGCTTTTGTGCGACGGAAACATTTGATAGCTCTGCGGCATTTTCAAATCCACGACCACCCGCGTGACCGGAGGAGCCGAGGAGAAAAGCGCAACGCGAACTCCGGTGACTTCGCCGCGCGCCAGCGCGAGGTTGCGCAAACTGCTGGCGGGAGTGCTGTTGGGAAAATCGATGACCAGGCGATCGGGTCCGGTGACGACTTGAATGCTGGGCGTGACGGGATCGTCGGTTGAGATTTCGAGTTCGGTGCCGTTGGCTCCCGCAAGCACATTGACTCTGCGGATGATAGTGTTTTTGGCTTGGGCGGAAAACACCAATGCCAGAAGCAGAACACCAACGAGGCTGGGGACCTTCTTCATGACAACGGCGTGATTGAATTCTAGCAGCGCCGCGAGGGATTTCAGAGAAACTTCAGTCACGTTCCTCTGCTTTCGCACCTCTCAAAAGGCAAAAGCCTTTAAACGCAAAGATCGCGAAGAAAATCCGCAATTGCCGCCAAGAACTTTCTTTGCGACCTTTGCGATATCTTTGCGTACTTTGCGTTCAAGAGCTTTGCGGAGTCGCCCGCCCTGAACTTCACACGAGGCAAAAGCTTTTAAGCGCAAAGGACGCTGCGGTCGCTCAGAAAAGCAAGGGCTACGTCTTTCCCTTGCGGTAGCGCATGTAGATTCCGACTACGCCGGAGGTGAATAGAACAATCGTGCCCGGTTCGGGGACTACTGGGGGTGGAGGCGGTCCGCTGCCGGTGCCGGGCTTCTTCGGACAGTTTCGTTGCACTGTGGGATCACCGGGGCCGGGACTGGGAAAGATCGTATTGCAAGCACTCGCTCCGCCGGGAAGCGGTGGCGGAAATACTGGCGGATAGCCTCCGCCGCCGCCGGGACCGAACAGATAGCTGCTGGTCAGGGGGGCGGTGCCTCCGGCTCCATCGAATGCCGGCAGCGTGTGCTGGGCAGACTCAAAAGTACCTGGAAACGGCGACCGCATCGCGGTGCCGCCATCAGCGATGAAAGGCTGATCGAATTTCTCGGCGGGGGGCTCTTCCGGAGAGACCGCGTTCTTCGCCGATTCCGAAACCTGGTTGGCGCAGCGGGTGCGTGCGGTCATCTTCCCGTCAGAGATGACTTTCTCTCCCGCGTGCAGCCTGATGCGCTTCGATGTCCAGTAAATCTTGTCGTGCATGCGATACGACAGATACATGAGTTGAGCTTGCTTCAACTCGATGACGCGGGCGCGCTTGAAATCGAACCCGGCATAGTGCATGGCAACGACTTTGTCGTGCGCCGCGGCTTGCTCAAGATCTTCAGGAGACTGGACGCCCCCAGGAACGACCGAGTAGGGATAGACCGCGCGTTTCGTCTGTATTTGCGGCGTGGTGCCGAAGGCGGTCGACGGCGGCGAGTCCCGCGAGGCGGTTGCTGGCGCTGCCTCGGGTCCATTGGGAGGGGTGTTCCAGATCGGCGGAATCTTCGCTGGTGGAAGCGATACGAAATGCGCCGAAGCCGGCAACCGCCAGCAGCGCAACCACAATGAAAACTACGAAACCCCTGCGACGCCGACGCGATCGGCTGGACCGACCCCTATGGGGTCGTCTTACCACATAGCCCACAATACTCTCCTACGACAGAACCTTTGCCTGGGAAGGCAATGTAACGGGGGAGAGGAACACCATCCCAGTGCAGTTATCCTTCCAGACTTCCGCCTCTAAACTGGCGATACTGCTAGAGATGTTTAGCCTATAGGGTGGGGAATGTTAGCAGACTGTGAAGAGGTTTGCACATAAAAGGCCTGTGGATAATCGCGAATTCCCCTAATAGGAGAGATTCATGGCGCAGCAGGATTCTTAACGCTCAACGAATATCATGGGTTGGCGGCAGCCAACTGCATGACCTCCGCCAGCTGTCTTCTGGCGAGGTCGCTTTCGGGACCGGTCGGTTGTAGTTGCAAGTATTGGCGCAAGTGGTCGGCGGCATCGTTGTATTTCTGGCGGCGTACCAGCACGGCTCCGAGAAGCAACTGGAGTTTCGGCAGGCGGTGCTCAGCATCGACGTGTATACCCTGGCGCGCGCTTTTTTCCGCCGGCTCAAGAATGTGCTGGTTGTAATAGCCGAGTGCGTTGAAAAACCAGGCGTCGGGAAAGTTCACCGGATTGAGGGCAAGTAGCTTGGTCGTGATGGTCACCAGTTCTGGCCACTCCCGTCCCATGGCGGCGATCTGGGCCAGGCCGCGATAGGGATTCACGTACTGGGGATCGACGGAAATGGATTGGGTGAAAGAGTGGCGAGCGGAGGTGGGATCGTTCTTCTCCTGCTGCACGCGTCCTAGCTCGCACCAGGCGACGGCGTACCGGGGATAAATGGCGACGGCTTTCTCGAAAGCTTGTTGGGCTTGATCCCAGTTCTTCTTTTCCTCCTCTTTGCGCCCCTTCTCGTAAGCCTTGCGCGCGGGGCCGGGAGCGGCGGCGCTGGTCGCGCTGATAGTCAAGCCATCGACTTTGTCCATGCGGTGAAGCACGATGCGTCCGACATCGTTGCTTTGCCCCATGGCGACCTTGGAGGCAAGCGGGATGACATCGGAACTGAAGCCGGCGAGCGACGCCTGCAAATCGCAATCCTGCAGGTCACGGCTTCGGATGTTGGTGCTGCTCCAGGCGGTGTCGGCGTCAGCGAGTCCGGCGGAGTTGGCGCCATTCGCATGTCCGATTTCGAAACTGAAGTTGCCGTGCGAGTCGGTGTAGGCCTCGGTGTGTTTCTGACCGCGGCAGTTGCTTTGGATGGCGGCAGGTTCGGTGAGTTCGCCTCCATCCGCGATCACCACTCTGCCGCTGAGAAACAGGCTGCCGCTCGAGTTGGTGTTGAGGCCCGGAGGAGGAACCGTGGGAATGCTGCCGCGGGAAGGGCCTCGTCGCTGCGCAAGGCTGGACGCGCTGAACAGGACAAGCAGGCACGAGCCCAGAATGAAGCACTTCATACAACGCCCCTTGAGTAGCGCGATTATAGGATGCTTCCGGCGGGAAAGATGTCAAAAGATTATCTGTTTTTTCTGCGACGTTTTCGGACCCGGTCGGATGTGGCGCGGACCTGCCCTGAGCGAGACCGAAGGGCCCACGCTCCCATCTAGCCATCGGCAACAACCTCAGGAGTGCCGAATACACCATAGAGACGTCATCCCGACGCGAAGCGAGGGATCTGGCGCGCACCACCAGCAAACCACTCCACGCCAGATACTCGCCCCGCCGGCACGACTAATTCCCTGCTATCCCGTAGGACGATGTTGGCGTCCCCAGCGGATTCGTCACTTGCACCAGGCTGCCGTCGGTCTGGATCTGGAAGCCGACGATCCCCCCATAGCTGCCTTCCAAAGCATAGAGATAGCTGCTGTCGGAGCTCAACGCTTCGTCAAGCGGATCGCCTCCCGTGGGCAAAACGAACGTTCTGCCATCCGCATTCAGCAGCGAGATGGCGCCGTTGGCGGCTATGCTGAAGCCCGAGATGGTAGCGTCGGCGGTGTTGGTGATGTAGGAGTACTGGGTGGGATATTTCTTATTATTGGTGTTGACCGTCCAGCAGGCCGCTTTGCCAAAGTCGACCAGCGACCCAGTAATCACCGTAAGGGCTCCGGAAGAAGATACGGAGTACGACGAGGCGGCGCTCTGCATCACTTCCGAGACGATGAGGTGTCCGAGTCTGTCGAACGCGAAGCCGAACGGGCCCGGGCCATTGGAGTTCTGGACGGTCGGCCCTGTGGCAAGGCCCGTGGTCAGAGAGACGGTATAAGTATCGATCTTGTTGGTGCTCTTCTCAGTCACAACGAGTAGGGTGCCCGCGGCGTTGAATCCGATCTGGGTGGGTATCGGCAGGGCGGTGCTCAATTTGCGCGCCGAGTTGGCGATGGCTTTCATGGCGCCGGCGGAATTGATTTTGAAGCCGCTGATTCGCGCGGCGGTACCTCCTGCATTCAGGGCGTAGAGAAAGCTGCCATGAAGGGTGAGGCTGACTGGAAACGTTCCACCCGAGGGAACTTTGGCAACGAAGGCCAGTTGGCCTCCGGGCTTCACCGAGAAGCTGGTGATCTCGTTGCTGCCGGCATTCACCACGAACAGCAGTTTGCCGTTGGGGCTGAGGATGATCGCGTTCTGCGAACTGAGGTTGCCGCTGTTCGATCCAGCGCCTTGGGTTGGGAAGCTTCCAGCGAAACTGAGCGTGCCATCGGTGGCGCGGGTGTACGACCACACTTCGTTGGCGGTCTGGTTGGTGTTGACGTAAATGGCGCCTGTGGTTTGAGCAAAAGCAAGGGCTCCACAAAGAAGCACGAGAGCAAGGCCAGATCGGACAAGGGTATTCGGACGCACTACGCGCATAGTGGATTCTCCTGGATTGAGGACTCCGCGCGGGGGGCGTACCAGCGGGCCGGGAGGATTCTCCCCCGCCGAGCAGGGAGAGTCAAGATGCAAGAAAGTGCGGTGGAACTAGCGCGCTCCCGTGATTTCGATCGGCCATTTGTTCGAGGCCGGGTCAGGCTTGTGCGGCTCCGTCGAATCTTCCGCTAACAGCGGGAGGACGTTGCGCAACGCTTCGACTTCCTTTCGCAGACGCTTCACTTCCTGTTCCTTTTCCAGCAATACCGCGTAGAGGTCCTTCACCGGCAGCCTCCGAATGGGACGGGATGGGCTAGATTTTTACTCCGAAAGCGTGCACTTTGCAATTGTGAATTAGTAATGTCTCGAAATAGGGTTTTGGGAAGGGCACGGCTTCAGCCGTGCCGCTCAGGCTCAATATAAACTTGGGCTTTAGCCCCTGAGGTCCGCTCTCTCGAAAGCCCCAACACATTTATGAGAAAGTTCTGCTGCACGTGGGTAAAAAAACTGAACCCCGCGAGCGGCTATAATTTCTGTACGTGGGAAAGGATCATCTTCCGGACTATGAGCACACTGAAAGAGTTTCAATGTGAGATTTGCGGCATTGTGGAGAGCAGCCCGATTCACTGGTTTGTGATCGAGTGCGGGGACCAGACTCTCGAAGTCCACAAATGGAATCTGGAACGAGCGAACGGGGCGCAGGCGCGCCATTTCTGCGGCGAAGCCCACGCTCAGGTGTACATCAGCCGGTGGTTTGATTCGGTGTGCTCGCCGCCGCGTGTAGCGGCCCGGGGATAGGAACGTGACAATCTCGACCGCTCTGCACGACAAACACTCCTTTGACGACGTCATCCCGACTGTGAGCGAAGCGAACAGGGAGGGATCTGGCGTGCACCCCGTCGGCGGCCAACCCACGCCAGATCCTTCGCCGTTTCGGGCTCAGGATGACGTCAAAATGAAAAGGAAGAATTCCAGGATGTGGCGAGGGCGCCCTCGCCCGCGTCTAGCCATCGGCAGAACCCCGTGCGGGACGAATATCCCCACACCGACGTCATCCCGAAGCGAAGCGAGGGATCTGGCGCGCACAATCCACGAATCACCCCACCCCATATCGTTCTCCCTTACGGGTTCAGGATGGAAGAAAGATTTTCGTGGCCGCCGCGACGCCGGCGCTACTTTGCGATTACTTTGACTTCGTAAGTCCGCGGCGTGTCTACCAGTATCGATTGGCCGTCTTTCACATATGGGGCGAGCACGGCCGGATTCGACCACTCGAGGTCCCATCCATTCTGCAGGGCAATCACTGTATATCTTCCGGGAACGACGTTTTGCAGCGAGAAAGTTCCGTCGCTGTCGCTTTGATCGCGGCGGAACAGGACGCGGTTATTCGCGGGATCTTGCGGCACTAATACGACCATGGCTTGAGACGAAGGTTTGCCGTCACGCAGGACCATGCCATCGACACGCGCCAATCCTTTCGACGCCAGAATGTCGAGATGAACCGAGTTGCCTCCGGTGAGTGCGATGTTGTGTCCGACAGCTTTCGTTCCGGTGGCGGTGATGCTGCGGACGGCGATGGTGCCGTCTTGATTGACCAGGCCGACTTCATAGGTTCCCGGCCTTCCCAGATCGTGCTGGAATTCAAATTGACCTTTGTCTGAGACAGGCTCGCCGAAATTGTCTCCGGTATCGACATTGCGAAAGCGCAGAGCATACTTGCGTCGCGAGTCTTTGATTATTCTCCAGGTGAATCTTGCCAGTGATGGTCACCACTGAAGCAGGACGGCGGCTGGCGTCGATTTCCTGATCGCCCGCGAGATCGACTTCGCGATCCTGACGCTCGGCTACACCTTCGCCGCGCGACATCAGGTTGAGGATGTAGTGCCCGGGGGCGATGCCGTTAATTTCAATCGCGCCGGGAGCGACTTCGTCTGTATCGGCGAAGAGCGGCATCTTGCCGCCGTCGAAGGTGGGTTGAAACAGAATGACGTTGCCGGCGTCGTTCAAATTCACAACCCGCACATGCAACGCCGGCACCGCGGTGAGCGCCACGTCGGCGACGAAGCGATCTCCCGGACCGACGGCGATCAGACTCGCGCCATTCGGGTCGGTCGATTGCGGATAAAACGTCGTCGGGTAAGCAACATCAAGTTCGGGACGCAGCGGCTGCGAGGTCGGAGCTGGTGTAACCTCACCGTTGGTGAACTGCTCCCGCGTACCCGAACGCTGCACATATTGCGCGAACCAGGGACGAGCCAAAATCGCCACGTAATACTTGCCCGGATCAACGTGATCGAAGCGGTAGTGTCCGGCGTCGTCAAGTTGCACCTGATTGGCGAAGCGGACCGACTGCGTACCATCCTGCAGCCCGCTTTTGAAGAGAATGACGCGCCCGTTGCGGACAGCTTCATTCTCCTCGTCAGTCACAGTGCCGGAGATGGAAGCATCCGGGTTCAGCTCAAACACCAGATGCTCAGAGATCTTTCCCGGTCCCACCGCGACGGCCGTGGAATAGAGCTCGTGTTGCTGGTACGACTGGCGGGTAAATCCGCGGCGCTGCGCGCTCATGGCGTATTTTCCGGGCGCAACGTTCTCGAAGGCGAAGCGGCCGTCCTCTCCGGTCGTGACCTGCTCGGTGTCGTTAGGAGTTGCCGGAACGGCGATGAAGACCGTGACCTGCGAGAGCGGCTGCCCTCCGATGGCGTTCACCACTGTGCCGGAGATGCGGTAGCGCGGACTCGCCGGGGCCGCGTGTTTCGGAGCTGGCTGCGCGGCGGCCGTGATCGCCATTAGCGCAACGATCAGTCCGCAATGGATTCTGCGCTTCACTTCTCTACCCTGATCAATTCAACGTTCGTGCTCGATTGTCCGTTGGCCTGCAAACTGACGTGAGTGCCACGCGACAAATAGGCATTCATTACTTCGGGATCGCGGTATTCGAGATCGTTGACGCGATCGAAAGCCATCACCCGGTAGTCCCCGGGCGCGAGGTGATCGAAGCGGAATTCTCCAGCCTGCGCGGCTGAGGCGACCTTGGCTTGCGCCGCTGAACCACGTTCCGGCACCAGCACCACGGTTCCCTTTTCCGGGCTGCCGTCGGATTGAACGGATCCGGTCAGCGTTGCGCCGTCATTGCGCAACGTGACTTCGATCGGCGGCAACTGGCTTCCGGCGGGCACCGCGAGTTCATCCCGCAACAGATCGGTGCTCCCACAACTGGCCGACTGCACGTACCACGTTCCCCCAGTGACGATATCGATGGAATATTTTCCCGGATCGACGTTGCGAACCGCCAGCGGATGATCTTTCTGCTGGTCCGGCGCCGACCAGAAATCAAGCGAGCTGAACGGAGACCCGCTGGAACTGAGATGAACCGCGACCGGCTCTCCCGTGCGCAGGCTCACGTTATCGGTATCACTCACCTCTCTGCGAATATTCACCGCAATGGATGTCGCCGGACCAAGAATGATTTGCACTCCGCTGACGTTGCCCGTGACGCTGACCGGGACATCGGCGGCCGCCGATTGTTTCGCATCCTGCGCGCGCACACGCAGGGTGTAGTCTCCGGCGGGAACCCTGGTATCGAATGTCCCGGCTTCCGGGTTGAGCTGGATCGGAACCGTCAACTGCTCGCCCAGCTTGTCGACAACTTGCAGATCGACGCCCATGTTCGCCACATAACCCCGCATGATCCCCGAGATTTTGAAGACTGGCTGCGGCTTGAGAGCGAAATGTACCTCCTGCTGCTGGCCGGGCGTGAGTACGATGGGCGAAGCCCCGGTCGGATCGGTCGCGCCGGGGTAAAAGGCGGTGGTGTATCCCTCTTCGCCGACCTGCAGACGGCGCGCGCGGCGCATCCGGAAACTGGCGCCGGGTCCGGCTTCTACGTAGTAGACGCCGGGCGGAAGGTTGGCGACACGAAACTCTCCATCTTCGTTGGTCATGCTGTTGGCGCGCGGCTCCCAGCGCTTGCGCCCATCGACAATCTGCGATGAGATCACGCGGATGGGAATCTCTTCAATCGGCTCGCCATCGGGAGCTTCGACCCGCCCGTAGATGATGCTCTCGGGAGTAAGTTTTACCGCGATCGACGGCGTGTCGGCCCCAACCAGAATCGATCTCACCTCCGGCGAGCCGCCTTCCAACTCTTCCTGCGCGAAGAAGCCGGGCTTGCGGGCGGTCACATTGACCTGGCCTGCAGGAAGCCCTGCGAATTCGAAGTGTCCGTTGGAATCGGTCAGCGCCGAACGTTCAGACTCGCCTTCCAGTTGCACCAGGGCGCGGCGGATGGGTTCTCCGGTGACCGCATTGACGACCGAACCGCTGAGCTTGTACTGACCGGCGGAGCTTTCAGGGGCGGGCGCGGCATCGCTCTGCGGATCAGACTGGGCTTGCAGTGTGGAGGTTAGGAAAGCGCAGAAAGCGACCAATATCCCCACAGACGAAAGTGACCTGCGCATCCACATACGGAGCCGTACCCTTATTCCTTAGACACCAATCCTGTGTGAAGGATAGGGGAAGGAACCTGCTCAGTCTGTCGTGGGAGAGGGCGGCTGTCAAGCGAGGCGCGTTTTGGATCGGGAGGTAAAGCTATCACTTGAGCGAATCTTGTCCCTGTTTTGTTTCCGCGCATTTCGCACTTGGCAAAAATCGGGAAGGGCACGACCTTCAGTCGTGCCGGTCATGCCTTAGATTGAGAGGGCTTTAGCCGCTGAGGTGAGCTCGTGGCCTCGCGAGACCACCCAGGCTTCTCCGCAGCTTTGGACCAACTGTAATACCAGCAAACGTGATTTATAGTTACCAGGAATGATGAACCCCAATCCTGAACCGTGGTTGCGAGGAACGCTGACGGATATTCCGGCGGTCCCGCGGGCGGTGCTGCATGCGCTCGAGCTAGCTCAAGAAGATCTGGACAAGTGGTGCGGCGGATTGAGTGAAAGCGAACTTCATGCGCGGCCGTCCGGTCTGGCTCCAGTCGCGTTTCATTTGCGGCATATTGCCCGGAGTTTGGATCGCCTGCTGACTTATGCTGAGGGGCGGGAACTCACGGCAGAACAGTTAGCTGCGTTAAAGACCGAACTGGAAGCCCCCGCATCGCGTGAGGAACTGTTTGCGGAATTAGCGGCAGCGTTCTCACGAAGCACTTCACGCATTCGTGCCATCGACGTATCCACCTTGGAAGAAAAGCGATCGGTCGGGAAGAAAGCCTTGCCTACCACCGTGGGAGGCTTGCTGGTCCATGTCGCCGACCACACGCAGCGGCATGTCGGTCAGGCGGTGATTACCGCAAAAATTGTGACCGCTGCGCGGAAAAACTCTTGAGCGCAAAGGGCGCTAAGGTTTTCGCGAAGTTCGGGAAGAAGAATCCGGTTGACTCTAATCCCTCTTGAATGACAACATGCTCGTATGTCGTCGGGCGTGACGGCTCCGGTTTTTGAGCGCGATTCTGCTGATTTGCAGAGTATCGCGTCGTGCCGCCTCGCGCTCAGGACGTAGCCCTCACAAAACCCAAAGCAATTTCTCTGCGCGGATCTCCTTACGGCCTGCGTCTGCCTGCGTGTCTCGAACGCACAGCGAAAGGCTCGGTTTGCAGTGGTGCGCAGAGCTGTGTTCCCCGGGCAAGCCTTTAAAACATGATTCGATATCTGATCGACTTCTCGCTGCGTAATCGCATCCTGATTCTGGCCCTCGCCTTCTTCCTCTTCATCTGGGGCATCATCTCTTTCCACCGCTTGCCGATTGAAGCCTATCCCGATGTCGCCGACACCTATGTGCAGATCATCACGCAATGGCCGGGTCACGCGGCCGAAGAAGTCGAGCAGCAGATCACCATCCCGCTCGAGGTCACCTTGAACGGCGTGGCGCATATGACGCATCTGCGCTCGACTTCGCTGGCGGGATTATCGGTGATCACCATCATTTATGACGACGATACGACGACGTTCTTTGCGCGCCAGGAAGTGCTCGACCGGTTGCAGCAGGTCAGCTTGCCAAATGCGGTGGCTCCCAACGTGGGCCCCGATTCAAGTCCCACCGGGCAGATCATGTTCTACACGCTCGAGAGTCACAATCCGCAGTACGACGTGATGGAATTGAAGACGCTCAATGACTGGTATGTGCGCAACCAGTTGAAGTCGGTGCCGAATGTGGTGGAGGTAAATCCGTTTGGCGGGCCGACGCGCGAATACCAGGTGCAGATCGATCCCGGAAAACTGGTGTCGTACGGGCTGACACTCGCGCAAGTGGAGCAGGCGATTGCGGCGAACAATACAAATGCGGGTGGCGGATTCGTCGAGCGCGGCGAACAGGCGCTCAATGTTCGCGCCGTCGGATTAATGCAAGGTACCGAAGACATCGCCAACACGGTCATCAAAGTGCAAAACGGAACGCCCGTCCGAGTCGCCGACATCGGCGTGGTAGTGCAAGCGCCGAAGGTGCGGCTTGGACAGTTGGGAAAAGCCATCCGCAAAGAAGATGGCACGATCATCAACGACGATGACGTCGTCGAAGGCATCGTTCTGCTGCGCAAAGGCGCGGAGGCCGACACTACGCTCGACGCGCTGCACCAGAAAGTGCGGGAGTTGAACGATCATGGCCTGCCCGCGGGCGTGCAACTCGTTCCCCACCTCGACCGCAGCGACCTCGTCCATTACACGACCCACACCGTGCTGCGCAACCTGACCGACGGCGTATTGCTGGTCACACTGATTCTTTTCCTGTTCCTGGGCAATGTCCGCAGCGCGCTGGTGGTCACCATCACCATTCCCTTCTCGCTGCTTGTTTGCGGCGATTCTGCTCGACCTGCGCCACATTCCGGCCAACCTGCTTTCGCTGGGCGCACTGGACTTCGGCATGGTGGTCGACGGCTCGGTGGTGATGGTGGAAAACATTCTTCGCCACACCGAGTTTGCCGACAAGAAGAAGTCCTTCATGGAGACGATCGCCATCGCCGCCCATGAAGTGCAGAAGCCGGTGTTCTTTGCCCGCATCATCATCATCGTTGCCTACCTTCCGATCTTCACCCTGCAACGAGTCGAAGGACGTCTCTTCAGTCCCATGGCATGGACCGTTGCCTTCGCGCTGTTGGGCGCCCTGTTGTTCGCGCTATTGATTGCTCCGGTGCTGTGCAGTTTGCTGTTCCAGGGGGGCGTAAAAGAGTGGAGAAACCCGGTTCTGCATTTCCTCCAGGAACGCTACGCGGACACGCTGGAGTGGTGCTTCGATCATCTGAAGATGACGCTCGGTCTGGGCCTGGGGGCGCTTGCCCTCATGTTGTTTCTGGCGCTGAGCGGTATCATCGGCTCGGAATTCTTGCCACATCTCGATGAAGGCGCGATCTGGGTGCGCGGGACGCTAGCCCCGAGCACCGGACCGACGTCTGGCATTCGATTGGCGAACGAAGCGCGGCGCGCCCTGGCACAGTTTCCCGAAGTCAAGCAAGTTGTGAGTCAGGTCGGGCGTCCCGACGACGGCAGCGATGCCAGCGGCTTTTACAACACCGAATTCTTTGTCGATCTGCTTCCCCGCGCGAAGTGGCGCAAGCAGTTCAATAGCAAAGACGACCTGATCGCTGCCATGGATACGGAGCTGAACAAGTTCCCCGGCGTCTATTGGAATTTCTCTCAACCCATCTCCGACAACGTCGAAGAAGCGGTTAGCGGCGTCAAAGGTGAACTCGCGGTCAAACTTTTCGGCACCGATCTGAAGACGCTCGAGGCCAAAGCCGACGAGATTCAGGACGTGATGTCGAAGATTCCCGGCGTCGCCGATCTGGGAACGTTCCAGGTGCGCGGCCAGCCGAACGTGAACCTGGTGATCAACCGCACGGCGGCAAACCGTTACGGCATCAACGTCGCCGACATTCAGGATGCGATCGAGACCGCGGTTGGCGGCAAAGCCGTAAGCCAAGTTTTGATCGGCGAACAACGTTACGATCTGACCCTCCGCTATCAGGAGCCCTTCCGGCGCACCATTGATGACATCTCAAACATCAGGCTGGTGGCTCCGTCAGGCGAGCGCGTTTCGTTGGGACAGCTTTGCAAGATCAGTCTCGATGATGGAGCCTCAACGATCTATCGCGAAGGTAATTCGCGATACATTGCCATCAAGTACAGTGTCCGCGGACGCGACCTGGGCAGCACGGTGCGCCAGGCGATCGAAGAAGTGAATCAGAAGGTGAAGCTGCCCGAGCGCTACCACCTCGACTGGACCGGCGAATACGAAAGCCAGCAACGCGCCAATCGCCGCCTGGCATTCATCGTTCCCATCACGCTGCTTCTGATGTCATTCATCCTTTACTCGGCCTTCGGATCATGGAAGTGGGTGGGGCTCATCCTTGCCGTGGTGGCTTTATCTCCGCTGGGCGGATTCTTGAGCCTGCTGGCGACGGGCACCCACTTCTCGGTGTCTTCCGGCTTGGGGTTTCTGGCGCTGATTGGAGTATCGGTCGAAATCGGCGTCATCATGCTCGAGTACATCAATCAACTGCGCACCCGCGGCATGGAAGTGCGCGAGGCAGTGAAGGAAGGCGCATCGCTCAGGCTGCGTCCCATCATGATGACCATGCTGGTGGCGACGTTGGGCCTGCTGCCTGCCGCCATGTCTCACGATATCGGGTCCGACTCGCAGCGTCCGTTTGCGATTGTGGTGGTAGGTGGATTGATTGTCGAGCTATTCATCAGCGTCATCCTGCTGCCGGCTTTGTACGTGTTCTGGGCGCGAGGGGATGACAAGCTACCGCCCCCGGAGACTTCGTTCGCCTCCGAAGGCGAGCACGTGGATTAGGCGGCAGGCCACCGGTCGCCGCAAAATCCTAGTTCCAACGAAGGATGCACAACTCTGGATCTTTGCAGGGTTGTACACGGCAGACTCGACGGCTGAGACAGCGCTCCCAGTGCGGGCAGGAGCGACAGGGCTTGCCGCAATCCCCATGGGTAACCACAAAATCGGCGAGCAGGTAGAGAGCGAAGATGGCGGCCGAAATCGCGAACGAGACAGTAATCATGAGACGCTCCGCAAACGCCGCCATGATCCTTCCTTTCCTCACATACTGCCTGTGACGGCCGTCACTTGGATTGGTGATTTCGACACATGGTTCCAGGCAGTCGCGGCGGGCGATCCGATATGTAATCTCGCCGCTCCCGAGGCCCGCATGCGCAAGCTTCTCCCTGGCCGTCGCGCCGTCACGATGTCCCCGTCCGTTTTCAGATTCTTCTCCCTTCGTGTACCTTAGTGTCCTTGGTGGTAAAGGTTTTTCGCTCGGTACCCCAATACCGGCCAATCAAAATGCTGCGCACCCGTCTCTACGCCGATCCCGAGAACCGCTTTCTCCACGACCTCATCTTCGATTCCTGCCAGCGCTATCGGCGCGAAAACGGCCATCATCGACACCTCCTCCGATCGCCGCATCACCTACGGCGAATATGGAGACATCGTCTGCTCCGTGGCCCGCGGCCTGATTTCCGCCGGACTCAAACCCGGCGAAGTCGTCGCCATCCACTCGCCCAACTCGTGGGAATTCTGCGTCGCCTATCACGCCATCACTCTAGCCGCCGGGATCCCGACGCTCTTGAATCCCGCTTACCGGGAGCGCGAGATTCACTATCAACTGGAAAACTCCGGCGCCGCCATCCTCATCAGCGATGGCCTGTTGCTCGCCGACGTCAACCTCGGCGGCTTGCCCAACCTGCGCCGGGTCTATACCACGCGCAACCCAAAGGCGGGCACCGAACCCTTCACCGATTTGTTGCGGCCCGTGAGCAGCGCCCTTCCCGCGCCAGACAACTCATCACACCAAACCCTCGCCGCGCTTCCCTACTCAAGCGGCACCACGGGATTGCCTAAGGGCGTCATGCTCTCGCACTTCAATCTCGTCGCCAACGTATTTCAAATTCTCGGACCGCGCGCCGTCGACCTTAAACCCGACGACGTCATGCTCTGCTTTCTCCCGCTCTACCACATCTACGGACTCAATGTCGCTCTCAACCCCGCGCTTACCCTCGGCGCCACGCTGGTTCTAATGCCTCGCTTCAACGCACCACAACTGATGTCGCTGATCGCCGCCGAGTCGGTCACGATGATGCCCATCGTCCCTCCGGCCATGAACGCCATCAATCAAGCCGCCGAGGCCGGACTCTTCCCGCAAAATCACACTCTGCGCTGGGTGAAATGCGGAGCCGCTCCCCTCGCCCCCGAGCTCGCACGCCGCTTCACCGAACTCACCGGCGCCCTCGTCGCCCAGGGATACGGCATGACCGAAGCCTCCCCCGTCACCCACCTGGGCTACCTCGATCCCGAACTCTATCGCCCTGACTCCATCGGACAACCCGTCGCCGAAACCGAATGCCGCGTCCTCGACGAGTACGGCAACGAAGTCGCTCCAGGAGAAGCAGGAGAACTCGTGATGCGCGGACCCCAGTTCATGCTGGGATACTGGAAAGAACCGCAAGCCACCGCCGCCGCCCTGCGCGATGGATGGTACTGGTCGGGCGACGTGGTCAAGCGCGACGAAAATGATTTCTTCTACGTCCTCGACCGCCGCAAAGAAATGATCAAGTACAAAGGCTTCCCGGTCGCCCCCGCCGAAGTCGAAGCTCTGTTGCTTGAGCATCCCGCCGTACGCGATTGCGGCGTCATCGGCCGCCCCGACCCCGCCGCGGGAGAAATCCCCGTGGCCTTTATCGTCCTCCGCGAAGGCCACGTGCCCTGCGACAAGCAGAAAGAAGAACTCTGCGCCTTCGTCGCCGACCGCCTGACGCGCTATAAACAACCGCGCGAAGTTCAGTTCGTCGACTCCCTCCCCCGCACCGCCTCCGGCAAAATCCTCCGCCGGGAACTAAGAAAAGCCTTCCAGTAGCGCCGGCATCCGCCGGCCAGGATGAACCGTGAGTGGCTGGCAACGTCCCCGGGAACTTTCCTGTTCTCCGCTCCGTATCCTCTTTTGTAAGCGCAAACGCCACCAATAAGGAGACCACCATGGACGGAGATCTCGTCGGACTCGCAGCAGTCGTTATGTCTCTCGGCATCCCCATTGCCGCCATGTACACCTACTACCGCGTGCGTAAACTGCGCACCGAAGAGCGCCTCGCCGCCATCGCCCGCGGGGTCAGCGTCCCTATGCAGGCTGAGCTTTCTGAAGCCGCCCGCTCGCGCCGCGCCGGCATCCTGCTTACCGCCGGATCCATCGGCTACATCGTCACCTTTGCCCTGATTGCCCGCGTCGAATACGATGCCTGGACCGCCGCAGCTTTCGGTGCCATCCCCCTCGCCGTTGGCCTGGGATTCTTTCTTGACTCCGCTCTCATTCGCCGCGATCATGCGGCATAGTGAGAACGCCGGCTGAACCTCCGGCAGCGTGCGCATCATGAAGGAGACCGCGATGATTCGCGAACGGACGCTCAAAGCGGTGCTGGTGATCGTAGGGCTCATCTTTATGGCCACCGCCTACCCATTGCTGAGCATGCATCTAGAGGAAGCTCTGGAAATGATGATGAGCCTCTATGTGACCTTGGGAATCTTTCTTCTCATCGCAGCCCGCAATCCCTCAGCCCACCGCAGTCTCATCGCCTTCGCCGCATGGTCGAGCCTGGCTCACGCCGCCGTCATGACCGTGCAATCCCGGCACGACCTTGGCGAGCGCATGCACCTGCTGATCGGATCGCTGGCATTAGCCATCATCGGCATCGCCCTGATCACACTTATGCCTCCGACCCGAAGAATCACCGCCGCGTAAGGCCGCGAATCTTAAATCTGACTTCTGCAATCGCTCGGTGCTATCCTCTCTCTTTCCATGCGGGCCGACCTTCTCCCACTCTGCGACAAGCATTTCCGTACCATGGAGTCCTGCATCGCCCCTTTCAGCGCCGACTATTCCATCGACTACTTCCGTTGCACCGACAAATTCTGCGGACGCTGCTTCGGCGAGCGCGTCGGCTACGTCAATCCCAAGCGCAATGAGCCTCCCGTGCTCACTCCCGGCCAGCCGCGCTGTGAAATGCACGGACGCCCCCTCTTCATCGTCAGCCTCGACCGCCAGCGCAACCTCGTCCGCTACGCCTGCCCCGAACCCGATTGTCCAGAGTCCTTTACAAAGGGTTAAGCGAAGCGTGAAATTAAGTGTCAGCAACTTCCCGGCTTATTCCGGGTTAACTACAAGAAGATAGGTATGCCGGGCACCAGCCCAGAGACGTGATTACACTGGTGCGCCGCTAAAGGAATCCCGTTCGTGCGCGGCGGCATCCAAGTAGTATGGAAGACACGAGAATGGAAATCTTCGACGAACAATATCGAGTCGTCGCCGTCGATAGCCAGCACCTGGTCATCCGCGGTGAGCGTACGGGAGAAGTGCTCGTTATCAACGCCGATCCCGCGGCTCCGATCGAACAGGAAGACTATCCGCTGGGCAAGCTCATCGCCCTGAGCGATCCCTCAACCGCAGCTCCAAACTAACTCCTTCGCCAGCCACTTCGTCTGCTCCTTAATTAAGTTAAAATGCAATTCGCGCACTCGGCGTACCATCCATCCATGGACAAAATACTGTGGAACACGGAATCCGGGTGCGCGAGCGCCGCTCTCGCCTTCAACCTTCGTTCAGAACCACCCTACGAGAAGAAGACGACGAAGAAGATACTGACGAGGAAGACGACGGATTCGAGGACGACGCGGAAGATGACGACTTCGAAGACGATGGCACGAAAGATGACGGCTACTCGGAGTGATGCCGCCCCTGCTCTGAGGTCGGAGGAAATGCGCTAGCCCCTCCTCACAGTTCTAAACGGAAAACATGCTAAAGTTTTAATCGGCTGGCCCCGTAGCTCAACTGGATAGAGCATCAGACTTCGGATCTGAGGGTTGGGGGTTCGACTCCCTCCGGGGTCGCCATTTGCGATCGCCTTTGTGAGACCCTTCGCGCTCTTGGCGATTCCTTTGCGCTCTTTGCGGTAAAGGCTTTCCTCGGTCCTCTCCGCGGATGATCTACGCGGTGAAAGGCTTTATCCCGCCAAAAACTTCCACTGCTCTTTATTCAGCGGCACCACGCTCAGCCTTCCCTGCCGCACCAGCGGAGATTCCGCAAAAGCCTTGCTGGCCTTGATCTCCGCCAGGGTCTTCGGCTTCCCAATCGCCTCCCCAGCTTTTAGTTTGACCTCGGGATTCTTCGGATCGTTCACCTCAACCGACACCACGGTTCCCGTCCCCACCGCGCTCTTCTCATCGCCAGTGTGATAAATGATCACCCGGTCCCCGGCCTTCATCTCGCGCAGATGCTTCAACGCCACGGGATTCGAAACCCCGTCCCAAATGGTTGTCTTCTCGCGCTCGAAATCCGTGAACGAATAGACCGAAGGCTCGGTCTTCAATAAGTAGTCCATAAAGTTCTCGACATCCAAAAGTACGAAGTACGATTTACGAAGTACGAGGTAAGAATCGCAGCTTGGGTTTTCAAATCGTAAATCGGCAATCGAAAATCGTAAATCCTACTGCGGTTTCTGGTCCGGCTTCTTGTCCCCCGAATGGTCGTCGTAAATCGAATACTGTTTCTGCGGACGCTTCAATTTCACCGTGATCGTCATCTGCGGCTTATCCACCTGGTAGTCATCGCCGAAGGTCTGAAAACCGGGCGCCAGCACCTGTATCCGCAGAGGACCATAAGGCACGCCGTCGAAACTCGCCTTCCCCTCGGAATCGGTCTTCAATTCGTAGCCGCCGCGTGATTGCTTTCCCTTACTTACCGGATGCATCACCACGCCGGCATTGCGCACCGGTTTCCCGCTGTCGTCCTTGATCACCAGGAAATCGAGTTTGGCCTCTGGGCCTTCATTCAACTGTCCCCAAGCCAAGCCCAAAAAAAGCGCGAAAAGCACCGCGACCAGAATCTTCCTCATGGCCATCGATTTTAAGCCGGGCGCCCCGTCCTTGTCGCGTTCTTTGCGACAGGGCGGGGAGTCTCCCAGACCCTTGTGTTCCTAGGTGCTCTTTGTGTTTGAGCTTGTTCTCGGAGGCGAAGATTTAGTTTGCCGCTCCGCCCTTGTAGCAGTTCAGCTGTTCGACGCTGACCTTTACCCGCTGGTTCAATGCGCCCAGCGCTTTCAGATATTGCGTGGAATTGTTGTTCAACTGATCCAGTTGCCGCGAGCTGACGTATTCCTCCAGCAGGTCATAGCTGGTGTCGATCAGCGAACTCCCCCACTTCACGCCGCTGTCGATGAAGGGCGTAAAGTGCAGCGCCGCCTTGACCTTGTCTTCGGCCAGCGCCGCCTGCACCAGCTGCTTCACGCCTTCCAGGTAGCCTGAGGCTTGCTGCAATTCCTTGGGATCCGTATTTGCCCATTCCCCAAAGTCGCGCAGGCGCTCCTGTTCCTCGACCCGGTCCTGCGTCGTTTTCAGGACGTCCAGCGCCTGCTTGAAGTTCTCCTGCCGCGCCGCCACCTGATCCATTCGCGCGTGCAACTGCGCCAGCCGCGCGGCATCTTTCTCTCCTGCAGCCACCTTCCCCAGGTCCTCGAGTTCTCCGCCCGATTTCCAGACTCCCAGCCTCGTGCCGACTTGCGCCTGGTGCAGCACGTAATCCATGGTGAGATCGAAAGCCTGTTTCTTGGCGTCGTGCACGGCGTCTTTGACCTGCTCGTCCGCTTCCTCTCTCAGCGCGTCTTCCTTCTCGTGGCTCTCCACCAGTTTCCGGATCGCTTCTTGCGCATCCTGCACTTGCTTGCGCAACTCCGCCGGAGTCGGCAGGGCTGCGTTTTCCGGCAGCGGATGTCCGGCGGCATCCGCCAGGCACGCGTGCAGGCTCAGAGGCGCGGGTTTGATCATCTGCGGGGCAACCGGGACCACCCGCATCGCCACTGGCATGGTTCGCACCGGAACCGGGTTCATGGTCGCCGTCTTCAGATTCACCGGCGTCGACCGCGCGTGGCTCAAATCCACGACGCTGGAGGAACCCGTGGACGCCGGCGTCAATGCCGCCAGTGACGTGGCCGCGTTCCCACGGCTGATCGAAAGCGTCGCATTGGCGTTATCGAAAATCTTCTGCGCCGCCACCGCCGCGTCCTCATCGGTCTTTGCCGCAGCAACCATCTGGCCGTATGCCGCCTGCTGCGCCGGGGTTGCGTTCGCCGTATCCAGTTTGCCGCGCGCCATGTCCAACACCGAATGGTCGGTGTCCACTCGCCCTTGCGCATCGCTCGCCTGCTGTTGCGCATTCTTGCTGTCGGCGGCGGCCTGGTTATAAGTCTGCAAGTTTTGCTGGAAGCCCTGTACCGCCGGATCCTGCGAAGTTGCCGTGAGCACGGGATTTTGCTGCGCCGCCTGCAAGGCCGCGTCCTGCGCCAGGTCGCGCTCCGGACCCGAAAGTTTCTCCGCTGCCTGCGCCAGTTGAGGCGCCTGGCTGGGCTGCACGTTGTCCAGATAAATCCCCGGCAGCCCCGGAATTCCCGGGCCCGTCGTCCCTGTCCCCGGTCCTGACGCCAGGTTCGGGTTCCCTCCACCCGCCGGACTGTCTTGCCCATCTCCGCCCGCAGGTCCGCCTACATAGATTCCCGGCAGCCCTTTCAACCCATAACTCGTCGGAGTGCTGCTGCTCATCTTCAGCTTCAGCGCGCTCGGGTCCGCGGAGTTCATATCTTTCAATTCCAGATCCGTGTCCAGCGTCATCGTCTTCAACGACAGCCCGAAAGGCACCCCTTCGAGCTTCAACTCGCGGTTCAGGCGGGCAAACATCGCATCCAGCCGCTCCTGCTGCTCCCGCCGGCGCCGTTCCTCGTCCTGCCGTCGCTGTTCCGCCAACTGCTGTTCCATGATCTGCCGTTGCTGGTCCGCTTGTTGTTGGTTATCGAACATGGTCTGCAAAAAAGAGTTGGTGGCATGCGACATGAACGTGCTCATGTAGGGATTCTTGATATTCATGATCATCGCATTCGCTCCCAGGCTCACCATGTTCTGCTGCAGGTTGTGCCCTGTGGCGATATGCACGTCGCTGGCCGGATTGGCGGTACTCCCCGAGTCATCCGAGGTGCAAGTGCAGGGTGACGAACCGGTGGGAATCGCCTGCATCCGCGCGTCTTCGCATTGAGCTTTGGTTATACCCGACTGGCTGCGGGTTCCGCTCCAGCCTCCCATCAACTCGGCGCAGCCCGAACTGCCGCAGTGATAGTTGTACGAACAGGTATCCGCCCAGGCCGTCAACGCTCCCCCCAGACAGATCACCAGGACGCTCACTCCCGTCAAAGCCCAGCCCGAGCTCCGCCGCAACCTGCGAACCTTTGTGCGATGCTTCATCCCGCTTCACACCTCTCGATGTTCTTCTCGTGGAGACTCGCAGAATGTGGCTAGGGACCGCTGATGCGCAAGATAACTACCGGTTTCTTCACCCTCGGAGGTCACTTCTCCCACCGGCGTTGTTACTAAAGATAGCGTCGAGATCGTTTTCTTATTGTCCTGACTCCCTCACTTTCCTAAGCTTCCGCTATTCCTTCGAAAACCGACGAGGAGAACATGCACCGTAGCGCGCGCTTGCTTACCGCTGGATTGACCCTTGCATTCGGTCTGCTCTGTCTACTGCCGCAACCGGCCTTCGCCCGCCGCGGCCCCAAGGAGTCCGTCCCTCAGGACCAGGCGGAAGCCATCAAATGGGCCGAAGAAGCTCTGGGAAGTTTCAAGACTTCTACCGTCAACGATCAGTACATGATCTATTCCGACGGGCAGAATAATTTCGGCATTGCCATCGCTCGCGTCAGCGGCATTCGCTTCAACGACACCCGGCAATATCCATTGAACAATTGCGTCTACTGGCAGGACTACGCCCACGAAGCGCCGGAGAGCATTTGCTGGAGTTACAGAAAGACGAAGCAGGCCGAGCGCTTTGAGGGCGCCCTCGAATTTCTCTCCTCAGCCTCGCGCCAGCAGGCCAAAGCGCAATATGACGCCGAGTGGCAGAAGTTCCAGGCCCAGGCTGCCGATTGGCGCAATGCCGCGGTTAAACCCACCATGCCCGAAGCCGCCCACGAGCACCAGGTCCTGGCGGAGTACGCTTTCAAGGAAAAAAACACCGACAAGGCCATCGCCGAATACAAAGCCGCTCTCGACATCTTCCCCACTTGGCCTGAGGGTCAGTTCAATCTCGCGACCATTGCCGGCGAACGCAAATACTACGAAATGGCCATCCAGCACATGAGGGAATATCTGCAACTGGTCCCGAACGCCCCTGACACGCAGGCCGCCCAGGACAGCATCATCATCTGGCGCGACAAGGTCTCCACCCTCTACCCTTCCGCCGCCAACGCCGAGCCGCAATCCGGAAAGCCCGTGATCGTGAATACCTCTACCAAGCAAAAGTAGAGAAGAAAGAGTCCGCAACCGCATGGGTCGGTTCCCTCGAACCGGCCCATTTTCATTTCTCATCCCAACTCTCGAGCCTCGTAACTGCTTGACCCCAATAGAGCTTAACTCGGTCCCCGGAAAGCTCTCGCCTTGACAACCACCCGCTCACATTCCTATAATTAGCACTCGTGGCACTTGAGTGCTAGCAGTCGAGTCTTATAACCAGGCAATTACCCCATTCCAAACTGGAAACATGAACGAAAGGAGTTTGTAATCTATGGCGAAATTTACCCCGCTGCATGACCGCATTTTGGTCCGTCGCGTGGAAGAGGCCTCTACCACCCGCGGGCGGCATCATCATCCCCGACAGCGCAAAAGACAAGCCGCAGGAGGGAGAAGTCATCTCCGCCGGCAAAGGCCGCACGAACGAAGAAGGCAAGACCTTCCCTCTGGCTGTAAAAGAGGGCGACCGCATCCTGTTCGGCAAGTACGCCGGCACGGAAATCAAGCTGGATGGCGAAGACTTCATCATCATGAAAGAAGAAGAAGTCCTCGGCATCATCACCGGCGCCGCCGCGAAGAAAGAGACCGCGGGCAGCAGAAAGTAACTTTGCTGACGTCATCCTGAGGAGGGCAAAGCCCGACGAAGGATCTCGCGCGGACCACCAAGTTCCCGCAGGCCGAGCCTGCACCCAATTTAGAAACAGGAGATAAGCACAATGCCAAAACAGATTGTTCACGGAGAAGAGTCCCGCCAGGCCATCCTCCGCGGCGTCAACCTTCTTGCTGACGCAGTGAAGGTGACCCTCGGCCCCAAAGGCCGCAACGTTGTTATTGAAAAGAAATTCGGATCCCCGACCATCACCAAAGACGGCGTCACCGTCGCCAAAGAAATCGACCTGAAGGACCCGCTTGAGAACATGGGCGCCCAGATGGTCCGCGAAGTTGCTTCGAAAACCAGCGACGTTGCCGGCGATGGCACCACCACCGCTACCGTTCTGGCCCAGGCGATCTACCGCGAAGGCGTGAAGACCGTTGCTGCCGGAGCCAATCCGATGGCCATGAAGCGCGGCATCGAGAAGGCCGTCACCGCCATTTGCGGCAGCCTCGACAAAGAAGGCAACCGCATCAAGGGCGAAATCGACAAGTTCTCGAAGCCCGTCAACAATGACGCCATGATCGCCCAGGTCGGCACCATCTCGGCCAACAACGACGAGACCATCGGCAAGATCATTGCCGAGGCCATGAAGAAGGTCGGCAAAGACGGCGTCATCACCGTGGAAGAAGCCAAGACCCTCGAAACTCAGCTGGATGTCGTCGAAGGCATGCAGTTCGATCGCGGCTACCTCTCTCCGTACTTCGTTACCGATCCGGAGCGCATGGAAGCCATCCAGGAGAACGCCTACATCCTGATCCACGAAAAGAAAGTCAGCTCGATGAAGGACCTGCTTCCCCTGCTCGAGCAGATCGCCAAGAGCGGCAAGCCGCTGCTGATCATCGCCGAAGACGTGGAAGGCGAGGCGCTCGCGACTCTGGTGGTCAACAAGCTGCGTGGCACGCTGCAAGTCTGCGCCGTCAAGGCTCCGGGCTTCGGCGACCGCCGCAAGGCCATGTTGCAGGACATCGCCATCCTCACCGGTGGCAAAGCCATCACCGAAGATCTCGGCATTAAGCTCGAGAACGTGCAGATGGCCGATCTCGGACAAGCCAAGAAAATCACTGTCGACAAAGACAACACGACCGTGGTCGAAGGCAAGGGCAAGCACTCTGAGATCGAAGGCCGCGTAAAAGAGATTCGCAGCCAGATCGACAAGACCACGAGCGACTACGACCGCGAGAAGTTGCAGGAGCGGTTGGCGAAGCTGGTGGGCGGCGTGGCCGTCATTAAAGTTGGCGCCGCGACCGAGACCGAAATGAAAGAGAAGAAAGCCCGCGTGGAAGATGCGATGCATGCGACGCGCGCGGCTGTCGAAGAAGGCATTGTCCCGGGCGGCGGCGTGGCGCTGGCGCGTTGCGTCCCTGCACTCGACAAGCTGAAGCTGGAAGGCGACGAGCAGATCGGTGTCAACATCGTGCGTCGCGCCATCCAGGAGCCTCTGCGTCAGATCGCCGAGAACGCCGGAGAAGAAGGCGCCATCGTTCTGGGCAAGATCAATGACTCGAAGGACAACAACTTCGGCTACAACGCCCTGACCGGAGAGTACGAAGATCTGGTCAAGGCCGGCGTGCTCGATCCCACGAAGGTCGTGCGCACCGCGTTGCAGAATGCCGGATCGATCGCTTCCCTGATGCTCACCACCGAAGCACTGGTGGCCGACATTCCGGAAGACAAGAAGAGCGCCCCCATGCCCGGCGGACACGGCGGCGGCATGGAAGGCATGTACTAAAGAAGCTGTCAGCTCTCAGCTGTCAGCTTTCAGTAACACCAAGCCCCGCTCGCGAGAGCGGGGCTTTTTTGTTGTGCGCGTGTGCCTTTGCACGACGCGAGTTATGACGGCCGCCGCTTGAGTATTTCCTCCAGGTCGCGTCGGCCATGAAGGATCGAGACAATTTGTAAAGGCTGTGTCTCCGGCCGGTATACCACCAAGTAGGAATACACCGAGAAAAACTTCACATCGTGGTCGGTGAGATCCCGCCGCCAATGCCCGGCTCCTGGGTTCGTACATAAAAACAAGATCCGGCCGCGAATGGCAAGCTCGATACGGTTTGCTGTTTCCAAGCCCGCTTGTTCTTTGAGATGAATCCAGATTTCAACCAAGTCACGTGCCGCCTCGGGCGCAAGCACGTAGTGAGGCTTCATTTTGACTTGGCTTTCAATTCCTTCAGGTGGGCATCAAGGCGGTCGTCGGAAATGCCGTCACCCCGGTCGAGTTCCGCTAGTCCGCGCTGAATCTTGGAGTTGATTGCGTTGCGGTTTTCGAGCAGCCAGCGGTCCTGCTCTTCCTGGGTTTCGAGCAGCCGAACCAAAACCTCTTCCACACTCGTGGAACCGCTGGCTTCGAGTTGTTTGCGAATCCGGTCCTCGAGAGCCGCATCGTGGATTTCGATGTTCATCAGGACCAATCGTAATGCAGTCGTGGGGAATGTCAAGCAGGCGCGGTATCGTATAGATGACGGCTGGCGGCCAGTACTGGGCTTTCGGCTCGGGGCTCTGGGCACCAAGCCCCGCTCGCAAGAGCGGGGCTTTTTTGTTATCTTGGCGGACGACTGACGACCGACGACTGGTTCTCGGCTGACGACCGACGACTGAAGACTGACGACTACTAACCCTGTCATGCTGAGCGCAGCGAGGCGCAAGCCGAGCGGAGTCGAAGCACCCCTACCCGGCCCGCAACGCCGGGTGCCCCATTTCTCGCGTCTTTTGCGAGAAGTGGGGCCTTTGACTCGAAGGTCAACCGTCACAGACTACTTCCAGATGCACAACCTAGCATCGCTTCATGCCCTGGGGTCTGAAGCGATACTACGGCGCAGGAGACCTGCACTTCATCACCAGCAGTTGTTATCACCGCGAGCCCCTTCTGGGATCGGCCAGCCGGCGTGACCTGTTCCTCACCGTGCTTGAACAGATGCGGCAGCGATACAGTTTTGTCGTAGTCGGCTACGTGGTGATGCCCGAGCATTTTCATTTGCTGATCAGCGAACCGCAGGAGGTTACTCCATCGACGGTCATCCAGGCTGTGAAACTCGGCTTTGTGCAGAGATTACCGACGGTTGAAGGGTCCGGGCCGAGACATATCTGGCAGCGCCGATTTTACGATTTCAATGTGTGGACGGAAAACAAGCGCGTCGAGAAGATCAATTACATGCACGAGAATCCGGTGAAGCGGGGGTTAGTGAAAGAGCCGGAGCAATGGGCGTGGAGCAGTTTTCGTCAATATTTTTGTGTTGAGCGCGGCCCGGTGGTTATCAATAACTGGGACGTCTTGAAGATGAAGATTCGAGCGGGATGAACTCGGAGGTTGACTGAAAGCCCCACTTCTCGCAAAGAACGCGAGAAATGGGGCACCCCGGTATTTGATAGTTAAGATGTGGGCCACGCGCCCACGCTTGTCGCCCCATTCCGTCAATGCTATGGTTGCCAGCACTTCAAGAGGCTCCTATGGACTCCGGCGCCATCGAACCCGGTAAAGATTCACTCGCAATCGGCCCGGTTCTGCCGGCGGAAATGGTAAAGAGACCCTACCGCCCCAAGGCGGTTGGGACGATTGCTTTCTTCTTCGGTCCTGTGGCGGGAGCTCTGGTCTCCGTCATCAACCTGCGGCGCTATGGATATCCGCTCAAGGCCACTCGAGTCCTGCAATGGACCCTGCTCGCCACGATTCTCCTGGCCGCGGTCATCGTCGTGACTCCAGACCCATTCGCTCGCATTCTCGGCCTCGTCGCGGAATTCGTCTTCTATAAGGTGTATTCCGGATTACAACAAAAAGAATTCGAGCAATGGCAGACCGCGAACCCCGGCGTGGAGCCTTTGAGCGGATGGGGAGCCATCGGGTGGGGACTGCTAGGACTCTTTCTATTCTTCGTTGTGGTTGTCCTCGTAGGTGCCGTCCTGGGTTACTTCTTTCCGTCGCTCCTTTGATTCGGCCGGGGTGCCCCATTTCTCGCGTTTTTGCGAGAAGTGGGGCCGCCCCAACCTCCGACGGATTGTCATCCCGAGAAGCGAAGCGACGAGGGATCTGCAGTTCCTCTGTGACCCTTCGTGTCCTCAGTGGTTCAAGATTTTGAAGTTGCTGACGACTGATACAGGGTGGTGCGCGCCGTACGTACGATTGCAGGCCGCCCCGCATTCCAAGCAAAATGGTGCAGGCACCATCGGCACCCGCCCTTGCAAAAACCGCAAGGACGGGGGCACCCACAGTTCCGGAACAGGATAAGGAAACCACTGAAAGCTGGGCCACCCGCCGATCGTCCTCGCGGTCATGTGTGGCATCCAGATGCTCAAAGGCCACTGAATGCCCGAAGGTATTTGCAAGCTTTGCTTAGAGCATAAGAAACTCGTCCAAAGCCATCTGATGCCCGCGGCGCTCTACGACATTTGCCGGGCAGGTGGTTTCGATCCGATTCGAGTGACATCGAAAGTCATAATGCCGACGTCCAGGCAGACGAAAGACTATTTGCTCTGTAGTCCTTGTGAGGGGCTTTTGAATCGGGGGGGCGAGAATTGGGTGCTGCCCAAGCTGGCGACCTGGGACAAGGGCTTCCCGCTTTATGAAATGCTGCAGCAGATCCAACCGGACGTTGTGGACAATGATGTGCGAGGGTATGCGGCAGTTCGTCACCCCGACATCAACGTGCACGCGATAACCCATTTTGCGATGGGGATTTTCTGGAAGGCATCGGTTTATTCATGGCTCGGAGGGGTCAAAGAGCCCCGCATAGAGCTTGGACCTTATGCTGAGGCCGTTCGTCGATTTCTGCGGAACGAGACTGGATTCCCGCAGCACATGATTCTGAACGTCGGGATTGTGCCCCCTGAAGTGAGGTTCATACAATTCCTTGACCCATATCGAGGGAGCGGGAAGGGACAGCACAACTTTCTCTTCAATGTTCCGGGCGTTCACTTCTCGTTAAGAGTTGGGAAAACGTTCACCGACGAAGACAGAGGAACGTGCTTTTACGCGGATAAATTTCATCCGATCGTCGTTACACGAAGGATGGCGGACGATATGAAGCGGATGTATAGGGAACAGAGCAAGAAAGCTCACAAGTCGCGGAAACTGGTTGAGCTCCTGAAAAAAAGAAACGTTCGGAATTAGCAATCCGAGAGACACCGGAGGGAGAATGGAAGCTCACGTACGGGCGGTGATCGCCTACGTCGTTGGACGTTTAGTGACAGGGAAAACCTCTTCAGCCATCTACGATTATTCGGAGAGCGCGTTTCGCAGCATAGACGGACAGGTGATGGCCAATACTATTGATGTCTTTGACTACAAGGCCCATTGTCACTGTCACTTCGGCGGTACTGGAAACGGCACGTCCTTCTCGTTATTTCATTATGGAGACCGCCACCACGTCGATTTGACGATAACCGGGACGCATTTCGAAGGATTCGACTACGGTTCGCGAGGACACTACTCGGGCGACGTGAGCCGAGACACGACCTCGTTATACGATCACAAGCTACAGAAGCACTTCTCTTACACATTATAAAAGGCGGGTGGGGCCGGTGGCCCACACATTCGGCGTTCTGGGCGAGTGTGTGGGGTTACGATACTGCCTGCATCACAGTAAGAATCTCGCTGCTCGCATTTTAGCGCCCACTCATCCGCAAAGAACGCGGATGAACGGGCCACCCGCCTATCGCGTTACTTCTCAAGCGTTGCCAGATTTTGTCGAGCCCGCTCTTGAAGCGAGGGTTCAAAAAGGTGCTGCCATTTGGGACTCAGAACAACATGCTCCAACAAAAGATCCATACGATCGTGCTTCACGGCGAACTCGAAACCCGAACTTCGCCCTTTTGCAACAATGCGCCGTACTGCCTCGACCCCGCCTTTATAGTGCTTACATCCCGGCGTGAAGAGTTGATAAAACCTATTCGCCCAATATCCAAGGCGGCCGCCTTCGCGGTACAACCGATCAAGTTCAATCTCCAACTCGGATTCTGTAGCAGACTTTTTGACGGTCATCTCGATTCCTCCTATCCAGATGAAACCTCGACGCAGTTCAGCGAGCAGCATTCTACTACGACGTACACTGTGCCATGGATCTTGAAGGCTACATCTCTGTAGCACGAAAGTGGCCTAGTACTGAGTCTCTGAGTATGTGAGAATACTCATTGACTGAGGGGGTCACGAGGCATACTCGTGACCTTTTTTCGTTGGGCGTTGGAAAGGTTTGATTATCCTTGGTCTAGGTTCGTCAGTTGGTTTCGTGGATATCCTTGAGATACTGATCGATCAATCATCAGCAACTAGGAGGAAGAGGATGGCACCCAAAAAGGCCGTACACGACGACAAAGAGCTCGAAGCGTTTCAAGGAGTACATGCTGCTCTAAAGGACCTCGCCCCTGAGGTTCGCAGGAAAGTCCTGGCGAGTGTGTCCGCCCTGCTTGAGATACCGGGTTCAGCTGTGCCCCCGACTCCGATCGGGTCCACGCAGGCGGCAAGTCTGCACCACGCCCCGGCGGAGACGAGAACAACGTCGTCTAGGCCCTTCTCAATTCGAGAGCTAATGCAGGATAAGAACCCTGGCACAAATATGGAAAGGATTGCGCTCTTCGCGTACTACAGGGAGAAATATGAGGGCACAAGTAGGTTTTCGCGCGGCGACCTGGAGAAATATTTCGCCAAGGCGAGGGAGAATCCGCCAAAAAATTATGACCGAGACTTCAACAATACTGTTTTGAAGGGTTGGATTCACGAGGATGGCGAAGAAAGTTACATAACCTCAAAGGGGCTAGAAGCCGTGGAATCGGCGTTTAGCGAAGCCGGGTCGAAAAGTAATCACCCTCGCAAAAATCGCCAGAGATCCTCCCGCACACCCTCTGCGACAAAATAAGCATTCTGCTCTGAGGGTTACACTTGAGGGTTACACTATGGTAGATGATTACTTGATCCTCGCCGTTGAAAGACTTCGGGACGATCTCGCCGAACTAAAGACCTCACTGCGTAACCACTACGCGGATGCAGGACGGCAAGTCACCAACGAAGGTATCAAGAAAGAAGCGGCCCGACTCGCGGAAACTTGGATTGTCGAAATCTCTCAACGACCTGAGATCACGCAGAATGTTGCTTCCGATTACCGTGCCGATCTGAGTGTTCACTTTCAGCGCCTCCTTACATTCTCCGAGCACTCTTCCAAGCGATCTCGTTATCACGCCGAGATAAATTTAATCCTGAAGGATTTCACAGCAGATTTGGTAATTCCGTTGAAACGCCTTCGGCACGGACCTGCACCCGTCGTCGTCTGGAGAGCGACAGCCGAAGTTCCCTTTCAGAGCACCGCTTTCGTAGGCCAGTCCTTTGCCGACAGTGACCGTGATGTCAACGAGTGTGCCCGGCGTAGCCTGGAAGCCCTTGGCGTACGGGTGGTCACCGGCGAAAAGCCGAAAGCTGACCGGATCTCCGAGAAGGTGAAAACACGAATTGACGCCCAATATATCTTTGTTGCTCTCTTCACCCGCAGAGATAGGATACATGGGAAGAAGGAGTGGACCACCAGCCCTTGGGTCATCGACGAGAAGGCTTACGCCAGCAGTAAGGGCAAGAAACTAATTATCTTCAAGGAGGCTGGAGTCGGTAGCATCGGAGGAATTCAAGGTGATTATGAGTACATTGAGTTCTCGCGGGATAGTCTTGAGACGATCCCGTTGTCTCTAGTCGAGATCTTCGATATCGAGATACGGGGCTTACGCGACTAAACTGGCGGGTGGGCGGGTGGCCCGGCTTTTCGACCGCCGACAGAATTACTGCTGCGGGTGCCCGTCCTTCGCGTGATTTGCGAAGAGCCTGCCCTGAGCTGGTCGAAGGGGCGGGTGCCACTGCCGCCGACAGGATAGGCTTCTTGTCCTCTCTGCCCCGCATCAAGATGACGGCAGTAGGGAGTCTTACCGCTGCACGCCAGAACCCTCGCCCTATCGGGCTCGGGATGACGGAGGCCGTGTAGAGATGCGGGTTGGTTGCGTCCTGTGGCCTCGAAGGCGCGACATAAACGGGATACCCTTTTTCTTGCCGCTGGCGGCGAAATGCAGATTCCTCCCTCCGGTCGGAATGACAATGCATTTTTAATCACAACGCATTCTTGAGGTAGGGGTCCTTCGACTGCGCATCGGCTGCGCCTCTGCTTCGCTCAGGATGACAGAGGTAAAAACCGCGATTCGCGACTCCGCTCAAGATGACAGATTTATGTGGATGGATGGCGCGCGGCCCAGTTCAACTTGAAAGGCCCCACTTCTCGCAAAAGACGCGAGAAATGGGGCACCCCCATCACAGCATCCCATCACAGCATCCCATCACCGCACCCCCGTCACAGCGATTCCCTTTTTGGCATCGGAATCTTGTCAATAGGTAGAACTTACACGATCGCACTCATCTCTCTGTATCTAAAGCGACAATATTGTTAGCTATGCTGTCCGACTTACCAATTACTTTATGCTATAATTGAATTATAGAGTCAAGAAAGGAACGGCGGCCTCCGGGCCGCCTTTTTTATTGGTGCTTATCTTATGAAATCTGCTGAAGAACCCTTCGACACCATCAAAGAGCGTGGCGAATGGGCGGAAATGCGTTTTATGGCGCGGGCTGCCGAACACGGATTCCGGGTGTCGAAGCCCTGGGGAGAATCCTCGCGCTATGATTTCGCCGTCGAGGCCAACGGACGCTTCCTGCGCATACAGGTCAAGTCCACCGTGTACCGCTCCCGCTCGGGGAGGGGATATACGTGCGCCATCCAACCCCCCAGAAGTCCGCACGTCGACGCTATACCAGCGAACAAGTGGATTTCTTCGCGGCTTACATCGTTCCCGAGGACATCTGGTACATTCTGCCAGCCGAAATTGTGGTCGGCCTGTCATACTCGGATACAACTGTCGCCCAACTGCAAGGATCACAGGTATGCTCCCTACAAAGAGGCGTGGCACTTGCTAGACGAAGCGGTAGCCAAGAAGGATGAATCCGCTCCGCCTGCTTCGCCTGAGCCTGCTTCGCCTGAGAATGAGATCAGCGTGCCGCCGTCGGTCGCCGACCCGGACGCCGAACCCGGAGAGATTGCCTTACTGCGCGGGGCGGTGGAAATCGCTCCGGCCGTGGGCTTCGATCACGATCTGCTGCGGAGCCGCATGATGGGATGCTTCGAGAGAATGAAGCGGCGATAGCGATTGTGTAGGGCGGGCATTCTTGCCCGCCAAGTCGCGTAGCGACGACACGGGCCTCGAAAAGCGACCCGGATTCTTCCTTAGGCGACGAAGCCCCACTTCTCGCAAAAGGCGCGAGAAATGGGGCACCCGGCGAACCCGTTACTAAACTCAGGATGACAGACTCCGAGGTCCGACGCCTGAGGTCCGAGGTCTGCACTAAGAGCATTTCTTCTCACTAGGCGGCGCGGGGAAACAGAGCTATACTCCCTCGCGCTCGAGTAACTCACTTCCCTCGAAATCCGGCCCCGCAAGTCCAAATTCAAAGTGTTTCAGGAGGCAGGATGACGTCCAACTCTCGCCCTATGGTTTCTCTTGCTCACGCCCTGGAAGGGCGTCTCGCCGCTTACGCGCTGGCGGCGGGTGCGGCGTTTCTGGCGGTTCCCGCGCAGGCGCAGGTTTTCTACACGCCGGCCACCATCAAGATTTCCGACGGGGAGTATTTCCTGAACTTTGACTGTGGCCCGCGCAACGCTTTCTGGATCGCGGACCGTCTTGAGGGTCAGAACTTTTATGGTAGCGCGCGCGAACTGGAACTGAATGGCAGCCAGTACGCCAGCGCTATGGTAAATGCCAGCGGCCCGCTGGCGCTGCCCGCCGGCTCTATCGTGGGATCGAGCCGCAGCTTCGTCAACGCCTATAAGAAAGAACAGATTATGGCGTCGGCTTTCAAGTCGATTTATTACTACACCTATGTTGGATTACGGGGGAATTGGCGCAACGCCAAGCAGGCGTATCTGGGATTGAAGTTCGAAATTGGCGGGCAGGTGCACTACGGATGGGCTGAGTTCTCGGTAAGCGCCTCGGCCACTAAGCGGAACTTACTCGTCGGCGCCACGCTGATGGGCTACGCTTTCGAAAATACTCCGAACATGGCGATCATGACCGGACAGACGGCGGGCACCGTTGTATAACCCGGTAATGGCCGGGACGCTGCAAGCGCTGGCGCAGGGGGCCGCTTCGCACAAGGGAAGCTGCCCGGACTACGAGACGTCGAGCACAGCAAAGGGGCGGCGGCGTAAGCCGTGAGGGGCGCATAACAAAACAGGCATCCATTCTGTTGTGCAGGTGTTGGAAAGATTTGACTGGCCAAGAGGCTTGCGGGGTCGAGTACAATCGATCCCCGCATGGCTGACATCAATCGTGACCGCGCACTTCCCTTCTCGCTCTTTACCTGGCTCTGGATCGGGTTAATTGCGGGCATACTCGATATCAGCGAGAACATCATCTACAACCACTTTCGCGCGGTCACGCCCAAGATGATTTTCCAGTACATCGCCAGCGGGTTGATTGGGATGCCGTCGTTTCAGATGGGAAACAAGTCGGTCGCGCTGGGCGTGGTGATTCATTTTTGCATCGCGTTGACCTGGACGGCGATTTTCTATCTCGCCAGCCGGAGGATCGCGGTGCTGGGCGAGCGTCCGGTGATTTCGGGGCTTCTGTTTGGCGTGCTGGTTTACCTGGTGATGACCTACCTGGTGCTGCCCTTGACGCATGTGCCACCGCCGCGGCATCCGCTGACGCTCTGGACGCGATTCAATGCGCTGTTGCCGCTTCTGTTTTGCATCGGGCTCACGATCTCGCTGCTGGTGCGCTGGAGCGACCGGCGGGCTCGCGGTTAAGCCCGCTTGCGGAGCGCGTAGTTCTTTCCCAATCACGGATCCGTGACATTCACAGGCAGCTTCTAAACCATTGAAAGCAAAGCGCATTTTTAAGATCCCAAACGGCACTGCACTTGCACATTTCAACCTACCAACCATACAAAGCGCGCCACGCTGATAGCATCTAAAAGCGGTCCCAGGTCTGGTATCCGCAACAGAAGAGTAAAGTTTGGAGGCACGGAAAGCGTGAGCGGCCCTCGGCAATCCGGGTTTTCGCACCTGCATGTGGAGGTGAAATGCGACTTTTAAGCGTACGGCTGATTGTGTCGCTGATCCTCGGGGTGACGTTGGTATCTCTGTTGTCGTCGTACAACGAGGTGCGCTCGGAGAAGCGCGGGTTGCGGCAGGAGCAGGAGCGGCGCGCGGTAGTGCTCGGCGAAAGCCTGGCGGCTAACGTGGAGCCCTATGTGGTGAAGCCGTCGACGCGCGATCTGCTGAAGATCGTCGACCGCTTCTCGCATCGCGAGCACCTGATCGGGGTCGGTATCTACAACGAGAAGGGCGAACCGCTGGCGGTGTCGGCGGGACTGCCGCGGTCGTTGAGCGCGCGGCCTCCGGCGGTGGCGCAGGCGATCGTAAGCAACAATCCTCAGAGCCAGTTCGTGCATCAGGACGGGGCCTCGCTGCACATCTATTCCCTGCCGCTGCACGGCAAAGACAGGACCGACGTCGATGGGGCCTTAGTCATCGTTCATGACGCCCACTACATCGACGTGCAGGTGCGGCACATCTGGCGGGTCAGCTTCCTGCGGGTGCTGATCCAGGTATTGATTATCGCGCTATTCACCTTGCTGATTGTGAGATGGAGCCTGACGGGGCCGATCGCACGCGCGGCCCAATGGATGCGCGCCCTGCGCACGGGACGAGTGGGAGCCTCGTCCCGCGCGGCCTTGCCGGATATCGACCTGCTGAAGCCGCTGGCGAAGGAGATGGTGACGTTCGCGGAAAGCCTGCACGCGGCGCGCTCGGCGGCGGAGAAAGAGGCGGAGCTGCGAGAGGCGGCGGAATCGATCTGGACAGCGGACCGGCTGTCGGTGCACATCCGCAGCAAGCTCAACGGCAGCCGGTTGTTTGTGGTGTCGAATCGCGAGCCCTATAGCCACATCCATCAGGGGAAGTCGATTGAAGTGATGGTTCCGGCGAGCGGACTGGTGACGGCACTGGAGCCAGTGCTGCGCGCCTCCGATGGGACATGGGTGGCTCATGGCAGCGGCGACGCGGACCGCGAAACAGTGGATCGCTATGACCGACTGCGGGTGCCTCCGGATGACGGGAAGTACACGTTGCGGCGGGTATGGCTGTCGAAGGAAGAAGAAGACGGCTACTACTATGGCTTCGCGAATGAAGGGTTGTGGCCGCTGTGTCACATTGCGCATACGCGGCCGATCTTCCGCTCGTCGGATTGGGAGTACTACCGCGAGGTGAACGAGAAGTTTGCGGCGGCCGTGCTCGAAGAAATGCAAGGGACAGAAGAGCCGGTGCTGCTGGCGCAGGACTATCACTTTGCGTTGCTGCCGCGGCTGGTGAAAAAGGCGCGCCCGGATGCGAGGATCGCGATCTTCTGGCACATTCCCTGGCCGAATCCGGAGGCGTTTGCAATTTGTCCGTGGCAGAAGGAATTGCTGGATGGGTTGCTGGGCGCGGACCTGATTGGATTCCACATCCAGGCGCACTGCACGAATTTTCTGCAGACGGTGGACCGGACGCTGGAATCGCGGATCGACTGGGAGCACTTTGCGGTGAACCGCGAGGATCACCGGACGGTGGTGAAGCCGTTCCCCATCAGCGTGGATTTTGTTGAGGCGGATAAGGAGTCAGAAGAGTCTCCTTACGCCGCGCGTGGGGAGATCTTGCAGGAACTGGGAGTGGAAGCAACTTACCTCGGGGTGGGAGTGGACCGCGTCGATTACACCAAGGGAATTCTGGAACGATTTCTGGGGATTGAGCGGTTGCTGGAGAAACATACGCAGTACCAGGGGAAGTTTGTGTTTGTGCAGATCGGAGCGCCGAGCCGGTCGACGATCAAGCGGTATCACGATTTGCAGGTGGAGGTGGAAGTAGAGGCAGAACGGATCAACCGGCGGTTCCAGACGAGCAAATGGAAACCGATTGTGCTGTTGAAGCGGCAGCACAGCCATAAGGAGATTCAGCGGTATTACCGCACCGCCGATCTTGTGCATGGTGACTTCCCTGCACGATGGAATGAACCTGGTCGCGAAGGAATTTGTAGCGGCGCGGCATGACGAGCAAGGGGTTCTGGTGCTAAGCCGTTTCACGGGCGCGGCGCGGGAGTTGCCGGACGCGGTGCTGGTGAATCCGTACGACATCGAGCAGACGGCGGAGGCGATCCGGTTTGCGTTGGAGATGCCGACGGAGGAGAGGGCGGAACGCATGCGGCGGATGCGGCGGGTAGTGAAGGAGTACAACATCTACCGTTGGGCGGGAAATTTGATTGCTGACTTGTGCGCGGTGCGGTTGGATGTACCGGCGGAGACGGCTGCGAGCCGGGCTTCGGTGGCGTGACGTGCACAAGCCTTTCGCGGGAGTTGAGACCCACCTTTGCAAAAGACGCAAAGGTGGGGCACCCTTTCGATCCTCCATTGCGTTAGCGATCGGTGGAGAGCAGGTGCTGGATGGCCTCTTCAACTCCTGCTCCTCGTTCCGCTTTTGTCACTAACTGAACCTCTTTCTTCAACTCGGGAAGGGCGTTGGCGACGGCGACGGAGAGGCCGCACATCCTGAGGAAAGCGTGATCGTTTTCGGCGTCGCCGATCCCCATCACTGATCCCGGGGAGAGACCCAAATCTGCAAGGGCGGCAGCGAGACCTGTGCCTTTGTTGATGCCGTGAGGCAACACCATGACGGACTCACGATTCATAATGATGTCCCAGGGAAGTTTGAGATCGCGAAGGGTGGTCTCGACAGTGGTTTCGTGAGGAACGGTGGTAGCAAGGATGCAGCGACCGGCGGAAAGCGGCTTGACACCGCGACGCCGCAGTTCGGTAAGCAGGCCGTTGGGAGTGGATTTGCAGAGCAGGCGTTCGCGCTTGGTGGCGGGCTGGAAGAGGAGAGCGCCATTTTCAGCGACCACGATGTCGAAGAGGTCGAGCGCCGAAAAAACAGCTTGCAGGCTCGGCAGTTCGCGTCCGGTAATCAGGATCAGGGTGCGTCCACTGGCCTGGGCCTGCTCTAAGGCGGCCAGAGTTTCGGGAAAGACTCGGCCGTCAGTGGCCAGAGTGGCGTCGAAATCGGTGGCAATGGCGATCAGTCTCAACCTGTTGGTCCCCCTGACATCTACGGTAAGACAAACGACTCTTACAAGGAGGAGCGATCGCGATGACGACGCACACCAATCCCACAGGCGTCCTCAGGCAGGCGCACACCCCATTTCACTTTAACTCAGCCGCCCATCTTTTGAGAATCGGGCGCGAGCGCGCGGTGAACCTTAATGAGTTGCTGGAGGCGGTGCGAAGTTGCCCGGACGAGTCGATTTTTCAGCACACTTTCCGGACGTTGCAGGAACATCACTTCATTCAACAGGGTTTTTCCAACGATTTCGCGCACTGGACCTACGTGGATTGCAATGAGGTGGGGCTGGCGGAGCAACTGGCGAGCCTGGACGTGAGGGGGTTCACATCGATTTCGAGGTTGCGCGAACGTATTGTTCAAATTCTGGAAGGATATCTACAGCAGAACCCGCTGGCGGGAGGGCGAACGCGCGCGGCAGCCGTTTTATTTTTGCGCGTCTGAAACAGTGGTGGCGCCGACGACCTTCGTCGCCAACAACCTTCGCGACTTTTTGAGCGCGCTCGAGCAAGTTGGGCTGCATTCGATTCACTATCACTTCATCGAAGCGCGGCTGCGGCTGAAGCTGGAGTCCAATGATTTTTCCGTGTGGCTGAACCGGGAGATGGGCATGGCTCCGGTGGCGGCCGAACTGGATCATATCGACATCTACACATCCACCCTGGAAGGGGTGCGCCAGCAGATCGTCCGCATCATTCAACGCGCCGTCAACTAAGCTGACCGAGGAGCCATGGCAGAGATACGCGACATCGAAAGTTTCAAAACCAGGGGGGAAGGAACAGGAGCGCCGGTTTCCAACAGTGCAACGCCGCGACGCGACGCGCGCCGGAAGCCGCGAATCTCAGAGATGCCGCCGGTTCCGCCTCCGCCTCCGAAGCTGGACGACTATGAGCCCATCATCGGACGTCCACAACTCGAGGAACTGCGACTGCTGGCGGCACCGCTGAAGGGCAAGACGGTGAAGATGGTGAATTCGACCGCCGTGGGCGGCGGGGTGGCGGAGATGTTGAACCGACTGGTACCGCTGCTGAGCGAAGTTGAGGTCAATACCCGCTGGGACGTGATCACCGGCGGGAACGATTTCTTCGAGGTAACCAAAGCCTTTCATAATGCACTGCATGGAGATGGATATACGCTGACGCGGGACGCGCAGAAGGTGTTTCTGGCGTATGGCGAGCAGAACCGTTTGCGCATGAAGTTCGACGAAGATGTGGTGGTGATTCACGATCCGCAGCCGCTGGATTTGATCAATTCGAAGCCGGCAAGCGGTAGCCAACGATGGATCTGGCGGTGCCACATCGATTTGTCGAATCCGAATTCGGATGTGTGGGGATTTCTGCGTCCGATGGTCGATCGTTTTGATGCGGCGATTTTCTCGTCGCCGGCGTTCGCGCGGAGGCTGGGGATTCCGCAGTATCTTTTCTATCCGTGCATCGATCCGCTGTCGGAAAAGAACAAGGATCTGGAAGAGAGTTTCATCCAGAAGGTTTGCGACGACTTCGGAGTGGACCGCACGCGGCCGATCGTCACGCAGATTTCGCGTTTCGACCGCTTGAAGGATCCGGTTGGAGTGGTACAGGCTTACAAGCTGGCGAAGAAGTATGTCGACTTCCAATTGGTGCTGGCGGGCGGCGGCGCGAGCGACGATCCGGAGGGCGCGATCGTGCTGCAGGAAGTGATGCAGGAAGTGGGCGACGACCCCGACATCATCGTACTGAATCTGCCGCCGTGGTGCGCGCTGGAGATCAATGCGTTGCAGCGCGCTTCGACGATCGTGGTGCAGAAGTCTCTGAAAGAAGGTTTCGGGCTCACCGTGACCGAGGCATTGTGGAAGGGCAAGCCGACCATTGCAGGAGCAGTCGGCGGGATCCCCAGCCAGATCATTCACAAGTTGACCGGAATGCTGGTGCATTCGGTGGAGGGATGCGCGTATCAGATCCGGTATTTACTGACGCATCCGGAGTTTGCTTTGAAGTTGGGAAAGAACGGGCGAGAGCACGTGAAAGAGAATTTTCTGATGACGACGAATGTGCAGCGGTGGTTGTTGTTGTACCGGATTTTGCTGGGGATGCAATAGCATCTGGCCAGCGCATCGTGGCCGGCGGGACGCCGGCGCTACTCTGGTGCTCACCCCACTTGGACGGCTAACATCGAGATGGAGCCGCCGTCGACGCCTTCTACCGGGAAGGTGATTGCTTCAGAAGGTTTCCCGGTTCCCAAGACATACAGCAAGGGCAAATAGTGGTCAGGAGTAGGGATGGAGAGCAGCGCATCCCGGCCGAGGGTTTCGTAGTGCAGCAGCGGGCGATGCTGGTTGCCGAGCAGTAATTCGCGGACTTCGGTTTCGAAGCGGACGGCCCAGTCGTAGGGTTCCACGGCATGGGCGCCCCAAGCGTAGGTGTGGAGGTTGTGAACGAGATTGCCGCTGCCGACGATGAGAACGCCTTCGTCGCGCAGAGGGGCGAGGCGCTGTCCGATCTCGTAATGGAAGGAAGCGGGCTTGGTCTCGTCGATGCTGAGTTGGACGATAGGCACATCGGCGTGGGGATAAACGTGACACAGGACCGACCAGGTGCCGTGATCGAGTCCCCAGCGCTCTTCGAGATTTACCGAAAGCGGGCTGAGAAGTTTCTGGACGCGGCGGGCGAGTTCGGGATCTCCGGGCGCAGGATAGCTGACTTCATAAAGTTCGCGGGGAAATCCTCCGAAATCGTGAATGGTGCGCGGCGAGGTGTTAATGGTCACCGCTGCGCCGGGGACGTACCAATGAGCAGAGACGCAGAGAATCGCCTTGGGACGCGGAGTGGCAGCGCCGATTTCGGTCCAGCGATCGGTGTAGACATTACGGCGGATGGCGTTCATGGGGTTGCCGTGTCCGAAAAAGATGGCGGGGAGCGTGGGCATGGGGGTGAGGGAATTTTACTCCAGAGTCGAGCGGGGCGAATCTCAGCGGCTAAAACCGTCAGACGGCCGATTCGTTTCAGGGCACGATGGAAACGTGCTCTTCCCTGTTACCCTGGATTTGCCCTCGTGATTTGCGCCGAAACCTCTTTCGTGCATTGCATCGAATGTCCATGAACTTACAACTGGAAAACAAATGTGCGTTGGTGACGGGGTCGACGGGGGGAATCGGATTTGCGATTGCGGAAGTTCTCGCGCGAGAAGGCGCATCGGTGGTGGTGAACGGGCGCACCCAGGAGCGAGTCGATGAGGCGTTGAAGAAATTTAAGGATGGGCAGAAGGTGGCAGGACTGGCGGCCGACCTGGGAACCGCGGCAGGCGTGCTAGAAGCGATTGAACGTTTTCCCGAAGTCGACATCCTGGTGAACAACCTGGGAATCTTCGAGGCCAAGCCTTTTCAGGACATCACCGATCAAGATTGGATGCGGTTTTTCGAAGTGAATGTCTTGAGTGGGGTGCGGTTGAGCCGGCACTATCTGCCGGGGATGAAGCGGCGCAACTGGGGGCGCATCGTATTTATTTCCAGCGAGAGCGCGGTCCAGATTCCTTCGGAGATGATCCATTACGGCATGACCAAGACTGCGCAGGTGGCGGTGGCGAGGGGACTTGCAGAAACGACGAGTGGGACCAATGTGACGGTGAACACCGTGTTACCGGGGCCGACGGCGTCGGAAGGCGTGACAGGATTTCTCGATCAGATGGCGGCCAAGGAGCAGACGGATAAAGCCACGATCGAGAGGGAGTTCTTTACCAGCGTGCGTCCGAGTTCGCTGCTGAAAAGGTTTGCCACTCCGGAAGAGGTGGCGGCGTTGGTGGCGTTTGTGTGCAGTCCGCTGTCATCGGCGACGAATGGAGCGGCGTTGCGGGCGGATGGTGGAGTGGTTAGGGCGATTCTGTAAAAGGACGGGCGAGGACGCCCGTCGTGGCAGAAGGACCGTGTCGACTACGTGAAGGATGCCGTGGCATGGCCTTTACAGCAAGTGGGTGTGTTGGCAAGCCGTCAGATATGTCCCTGAAAGGTTCCGGTTGACGGGTCCCGGTGGCATTGATTAGAGTACGAAGAAGCTTTGGGGCGTTTCATGAGACGTTATTTCCTGCTTACACTTGCGTTGTTGCTGATCTTTGCAGTGCAGATGGCTCCGCAAGGGGACCTATTTGACGGCGAGGGCGGCACAAGTGTGGCCATTCTGTCTAAAACGCACCCGCATACGCCGTCCTGTACAAGGGCGGTGAGGTTGACGCCGCCACGACGTCCGGCACTGACGGCACACGCAGAAAACCCAGGGCCGTGCTCGGAAGGTGTGTCCCAACGACGGCCTCGACTCGATTGATATCCGTTCTTCCTGTTGCGCTTCCCGCTAATCCCCCTTCAAAAACTATTTCTCGTTTGCAAGTCACTCATTTTTTGGTCGTGCGAGCACTTACTCGTGCCTCGACACTGCATGGGATTGCGGCGAGTTACTTACAAGCAGGCTGTTCCGTGAGCAGCGCAGCACAACGCACAAGGGGATTGGGGCCATGATGATAAGCAACCGATATGAGGAGATCGAAGAGAGTTTCGAAGATCAGACGTTAGAAGAGCGAGCAGAACAGCTGTACCTGTTGCTGCAAGAAGTCGAGGCGGCATCGAACGATTTGACGGACGAGCAGTTCTGCGGACTGGTGCACCAGGCGGTCACGGCGTTCGGGTTCAAGGATGCGCTGGATGCGTGGATGGCCATGTTGGAGGTGACGGAGCGAAGAATCGCGTTACTCGGTTTTCGCGATCTTCCTTTGAGATCCTGCGATTTGCAGAACTGAAAAGCAACGGGTTCGCTCCGCCGGCTCGTCATGGGTCGGGCGTGGGCGAGGGGCAACTGACGTCCGGTATCGTTAAGCGGGTCTTCTCGAGGGGGTCCGGCCCCGCCGCGGGTCCGGAGTCAGTTGCCCGGCTAAGTTTCTAGCGGCGAGGCCACAGGAGGTTTTGCATGCCACATCTGCGAGATTATTTTCACAGCGAGTCAAAGGTGTACGAACATCTATGCCCGGAAAAGAGGAAGGCGCGAGTGATTGAATTGTGCGTCGGCATTGGCTTCGGATTGTTTTCCGGCGTTGTGGTATTGCTCGCGTTTCTGGTGCGGGCGGTTTACGAGAATCCACAATTCTTCCGCGCACTGCAGGAGTAGCAGCGGGCCCGACTTAGTGGCGCACGAAGTACTGCCACTTATCTACGTTGGCCGGTATGGCCAGGTCGAAAAATCCTACCATCATTTCGTTGTAGGTCTGGTCTCCCCATTGGACGGGGTCGTTAGGGTTGGGATTGTGGGGATTGTTGCGAGAGTTGTCGTACCAGGCGACGGCGCGCAGGTCGGTTCCGGCTTTGAGGAGGCGGGGTTCGGCGAGACGGTAACTGAGTTGCCAGTAGAAATCGTAGTTCACCTTCAGTAGCGGTTCGATGGTTTTGTCGGGATGCACGATGTCGTATTCGAACTTCTTGCCGCGCAGATGCATGTGAGGAAAGAAACTAAGGAGGACGGCATCGTTGGGGATGGTGCCGTGAACCTCAACCCGGTAGTCGTCGGTGTTGGGCGGAATCGGGATGGCGTTATGGTCATTGGCCAGCTGCAGAGTGACCACGCGCTGTTGCGGCTTGGCTTTGGCAAAGACCATGCCTACGCTGGTTTGATCGGTGGCCGCTTTGCCGTTTGCGGTGTAGTGCATCTGGAAGACCAGATCGGAATGCGCGGGCACGAACTTGGCCATGCCGTCAGGCCAGTGGTCGGGCGAACTGCCGGGCGCGTAGACGAGCAGCATGTCGCTGGTGGTGGAGTGGGCATCGTGACGGAGATGCTCATCTCCCAGGGTGGAAGCGGTGAAGGGCGCGCCGATGGGGGCTCCGCGCAGCCAGGGCGAGTCAGGCGGCCGAATGTAGACAACGGCGTGATGCACATGCGAGCGGCTGGAAGGACGGATCTCGGACATCTGGATCCATTTATCTTCCGAGAAATTGGTAGGGACGATCTCGTAGGTGTACTCGATGTCTCCGTGCGCGGGAATGGCAACCGGCTTGGGCATGGCGAGGACGAGATCGGGGGGAGAGATATTCCAGCCGTCGGTCCAGTGAGGCGAGGGCGGGGCGTCCTGCGGATTGCCCTCGGGAGCTTTGGCGTTGGCCCAGGCAACGAGGGTTGAGATTTCTTCCTGGCTTAGCGAAGGATCGTTGGCGAAGTGTCCGCAGCAGGAGTCGGCGAACCAGGGCGGCATTTTCTTCGAGCGCACTGCGTCGCGAATCTGATCGGCCCAATCTCTGGTTTCCTTGTAGTTCACGAACGGCAGCGGCGCGATCTCGTGGGGGCGGTGGCACGCCTGGCAATGCTGCTGCAGGATGGGCAGAACGTCTTTGTAGAACGTGGGCGTGGCTGCGCGTGGAGTCTGGTAGAGGAAAACGCCGAGAAATGCGATGGGGATTAGCGAGAGAAATCGAGGCAAGCGAAAGCTCCGAGGGTATTATCGCAAAAGCGGGCGGCTAAGGTTTGGATGCCGGCGCTACTTTTGGGCGCTTTGGCGGGCGCGGATGTGGCCGGGGATCTCGCGAATGGCGTAGCCGGTGAGGGCGGAGATAATGGAACCGACGGCGGTCAACAGGAGAGTGCTGGCGTAGCGCGAGAACCATCCTGAGCTTGCGGGCGGGGGATCGGGTGTGCTGTCCGTACTTCCCTGCCAATTCAATGCGACATCGCTGCGGTGGGCGTTCACTGACAGAATACGCTGGGTGTTGCGCGTAAAGTCGGCGTTAGTCGTGTCTTCCTGAACGTCCCCATCATCGGAGGTCACTCGCACTTTCACTTTGTGAGTGCCGGAGGGAACTTCGAGAGTCTCGGAGAGAGTTCCCTGCACCGCGTCTGGAATGAAGCCGAGTTTCTTTCTGGCAGATCCGGTGAGCTTGCCAGAGTAGGCCAGGTCATCGTCGATCCAGACCTGGAGCTGAGCACTGCGGAATCCGTGCTGAACTTTCAGGCGGAGAGTGGCATCTTTCGCGCTCATGGCGGTGTGGAGGGCCATAAGGAGCGCAGCGAAACAGAAGAAGCCGGCGACGACCCAACCGGTAAGCGGCACTTTGGCGGCCCAAGGGCGTGCCTTCTGATAGACGAGCGCCGCCTTCTCGCGGAGTGCGGCTATGCTCTCCTGGTTCATGGAGCTTCTATTTTCGCGCCTGGCGGCGATGGGCTCCAGTTACTAAGGTGCAGAGAATGGCCGCGCACCATTGACGATTTCGGAGGATTTCCCTGCGAACTTTTACGAAGTCGTTGGAGCGGATGACCTTTCGTGGGGCTGCCGTGTCCGAAGAAGATGAGGGGAGAGTGAGCATGGGGGAGGGAATCTGATCGAGAGCACCGGGCAAACCGCAGCGGCTAAAGCCGAAGACTAGTGTCGCTAACAGCTCGACTATAGGCGTAAGAACCGTGCCGCGCGGCTCTCTCCTTCGGAGTCGAATCCAGACAGCGTCGGCAGAATCGAAAACTCCCGTCGACTTCGCACTCGTTGTTGTAGGCAAGATCATCCGCTTTGAGCGTAGACCCGCAGGTGTGGCCGCTCGTCGGTACTCCGGCCTTGCGCTACGCTCGCGATTCCGCCTGCGGCATCGCAGCTTGCTCGCCGGTCAGCAGATAGAGGGATACGACCTGGTAGTCCGTCACCTTGATCTCCTGGAATCGTTCTGCGATCAGTCGGCGCTTCTCGTCGACCGGCAGGCCCGCGAAGCCCCTGGCGAACGGTCGGAAGATGCGCTGCCACTCCGCGTCAGGTCGGCATCGGAGTCTCGACGAGTTCGCCGAGGGCCTTCCGGTTCGCTTCGAGATCGTCATCGACGGCTCGCAGCCGACGGTCGCGTTCCGCCTTGTCATACAGGCCTTCCAGCGCGAAGTCGAGGATCCGCGCCCGAGTGTGGAGTGAGTACGCCTGTAGGAGTTATCGCGGACTGCGCAATTACAATGATGGAGGGCCCGGGCTAGGGGCGAAAGACTCCAGCGGGGTCAAAACGTGTAATCGCCTGGTTGCAGTAATCGTGTGCGTTGAGTGCGCTTCAGCCTCAAATTTCTGCATTGCAAATTTCTGCACATTGACTTGTGCATCTCACGTGGTCATACCTGCGCTCCCGCAACGATCGGTTGGAGCGCCATCTGCAAGTACTACGAAATCGCCGGTTACACGGTTTGCTGCCAAAACCGTTAGGAACCACGAGCGATGAAACGTCTCTGTAAAGTGGAATGGCACGCGAACCCGCGACGTTTGTCAGTTCGACCCAAGTGCAGGCGGGCCATTACAGCGTCGGATGTGGCCACGGCAGTTGCAGTCAATGATCGCCTGGCATAGATCTAGGAGGACAATGCGACTTCTAACCGTGGTTGCTTTTCTTGTCGGCTTTTGTGCCTGCAGCTGCGTGGCGCAGGATGCAGTCGGAACTGCCGTTCGAGCCGAACTCAATCTGAATAACAATTGGAGCTATGTACTGAATCAGACGCAAGACCAGATCCCCACGTCGGGATGGCAGACAAGGCGCGTACCCGAGCTGCCGATTGAGGACGGCACTTCCTCGGTCTGGTACCAGAAAAATCTGAATGTTCCCGCTACATGGATACAGCCGGGTCGCAGATATTTCGTGCAAGTAGGAAAGGCCGGGCACTATGCAGCCGTCTATTGGAATGGTGTGCTCATGGGTGAGCACTTCGGCCAATTCAGTCCTTTTGAAGTCGAGATTACAAACCTCGTCGCGGGAAAAAACGTCATCGATATCTACGTTCACAAAGCGGATACCAAGTACGTGCGCGCAGGAGTTACGATCGATCAAAGCAGTTGCCCTGCAAGCGTCCCGGACTGTATAGGGAGTTCCTATCGCAGTCATGCGTTGCAGGGCCCGCTGGCGAGAAACTGGGTCGGTCTGGTTGGAGACCTGACGTTCTCCTGGCGATCGGCGCAATATATCGCCGCCGTTTTCCCGACTACATCGGTGCGGAATTTGACAATCACGATTCCCGTGTCGGTGAGCGGCACTGGCACAGCAACGATGGTTAAAGGAACCGTTCTGGACGGGTCAAGCACTGTACTGGCGATCCCCGCACAGTCGCTCACCAACGGAGGGGCTACACTTTCGTCCTCATGGACAAACCCGGTGCTCTGGGGACAACCGCCCTACGGACAGCCAAAACTCTATACCTTGCGCACCGACTTGCTCGACGGCAGCGGAAATATTCTGGACACTCGGTTCGACCGTTTTGGCTTCCGCGAGGTTTGGGTGAGCGGCAAAGACGTGCTGCTCAATGGCGTTCGACTGTGGGCAGTCGGCGAATATCCCAGTACGATCAGCCCCGTGGTTTACGTCAATGACCGGCGTCCCGCAGCATTTTTCCTGCATATTGTCGAGCAAGCTGGATTCACATCCTTCAGTGGACATTGGGATGACCTGGACAGTGCGATGTTGGACCTTGCCGATGAGATGGGTATTCTTGTGGTGAGCTCGGTCTATTGCAGCGGCCCTGAGGCGGAATCGCAAGTACAGGTGGATGATGTGAATGGATGGACAAACTGGATGACATCCACCATGTCGGAATGGGTGCTGGCAGTCAGGAATCATCCTTCGATCGTAATGTGGCGGCCAACCGATCTGCTCCCGCCAAAGATCCCTCAGACCGCCTGGTCGACATTCGCGGCCGCTGTACGCGCCGCCGATCCCGCCGGTCGCCCGATCGCCGATGGCAGCGATGTGGACTGGTGGGACGAAAATTGGGGTGCCAATAAATGCGACGATGGATCGAAATTTGCCTTCCGGCTCGCCAATGACTCCATACCCCTGTTCACCAAAGAAGTTAGTGGGGCCCTCAACCTTTCCTGTCTCCCCAGCTTTTTCAATACCTTTTACGGCCTGAGCTACGGCAGCGGTTCAGGCGGTGCGGTAGGCTTCCACCTTGGGCGCCTGAATTTGTTCAACCCTAAGCCCTTCCCGGTTTCCTGGTTCAGCATCAGCGGGAAAGGAAACCGGCCATTATCCAGTGCTTCTCTGCCTAACTGGATTGCGCGAACGTTTACCGCGGCACAACTCAACGCACAATTTGCCAGCCTGTTCCAAACCTACACCGGGTTGCCTTTACTCAACACAAGTCCCACATCCGGGGACTACCAGGCATCCGGTATCCCTTCCGGAGCGGCCACCGCATTCCTGACTTCGCTTGATGGAACCGGTAATCCGGTGGGAGTAGAGGTTGCGGCGGATGGGAGCGGGACTGCCTGGTTCGTAGTGCCAACCCCTGGTAGTTACACGTTGAGCTATAACCCGGGAAATGGCGATGTCAATCAGAATGTGACAGTGACTGCGCCTGCTCCGTTCTGACAGGCATGCTTTCCTCAAGGACGAGGGCTAGTGAATCCAGAAGAAGCACCCGTGTCTCTGAAAGGCCTTGATCAAGACCCAAGGCATTAAAGAGGGTCTGCTTTGCGAAGGCGAGACAATTATCGTCAACCTTCATGGAGCATTGATCTCAACATCGAAACACTAAGCGTGGGGATGAAGATCGAGATTCATGTCGACCTGACGGGCAAACAGGCCAACGCCGAAGTTGTCTACGTAGATCCAGAGAAGCCCATGGACTGCGGAATCGCGTTAGCGATACCACAGAACATTTGGGGAATATCGTTGCCTCCAGAAGACCGGCACGAGGACGATGGTCGGTGATGCGATTTCTCTGCTCCAACGGGTCAAAGAGTGCTAACGCCTGGTTACGACAGTTACCTGCGTTCAACATCGCGGCTCATCGATAATTGTAATCGTGAACTCTAATGATTCCGACACGTTCTCACGATGGATGCGGCGGGGTGCCTCCTTGCAACTCGGAGGTGCGATTCTCGTCGGATTGGTCGTTCGCCTGAGTTTCAAGTTGCCAATCGCCAAACTCGTAATCCCAATAGCGGTTCTAGCTACGCTTCAAATTGCGTGCTACATCGGCATGTATCCGGCTCGAAAACGGTATCGGCGGACTGGAGACTTGCGAGCGGGTTTCATCCTAATGGGTTTGTATGGTCTGTTGGTCGGATTAGCGTCGATGTATTACGCCGGAAAACTTGGACTAGTGAGAGTCACAACCTTCACTGAAAACTACGTAGGGTTCACGATCTACATGATTGTGGTGGTGTGTACCGGAATCGGCTTTCTTTCCCTGCTGAAAACCACGCGAACACCTGCCTGATGATTGGCGAAAAATCGCCATTTCGCTCATTGACCAACGGTCAAAACGTGTAAACTGTTTTCGTCAACCAGGGTCCATCACTGGCAAGTACTGGTTGCGCAGTGCAGGACTCGCAACTGGTTCGGGGTCGTCAACGTTGCGTAGCTAACGACTGGACGTCCCTGCGCATCCAGCGCAATCGAACTCCACAAGCCATTCCCGTCAGGGGTCGCGAACGTGTTCCCACTGGTACAATTCGCGTCGCCACAATGCAGTACCCCAAGTTCCAGATTGAAAGTGCTGTAACTGATAACGGGATCGCCTTTTGCATCTAGCACGAGGGAGGTGACGGTCTGGTTTCCAGCGTTATCGTCCACATCCGTGTCCACGTTTCCGGACCCGCAATCGGGACTACCACAATGCAGCAAATGCAGGTTGCTCACGTTGCTGTTACCCTGATAAATGTAAGTGATTACCGGATTTCCCGCCTCATCGAGGGCAAGAGAAGACTGCCCAAACACACCCAACAGTCCCAAGTTCGCCAGGTTGGATACCAGTGAGTTCCCACTCGAACAGTTTGGGTTTCCACAATGCTCAAGGCCCAACTCTCCCCCGCCCACGATCACGATTACCGGATTTCCGCTGGCATCCAGCACCAGTCCGCCGGTATTGGGGGCCCCCCCGCCCACAACGGTATCGACGTTATTGGTTGAACAAGTCGGATCGCCACAGTGCAGCACTTTCAGGCCTGCTCCGACTGCGTCGTAGCTGACCACTGGATTTCCCGAGCCGTCGATCGCTACTGATGGTTCAATTCCAGTCTGACCCAGCGAATCTGCCACTATTGTCGTATTCGAGGCGCAGTTCGGGTCTTGGCAGAACAACATCTTGAGCTTGCTGATGCCAACGCCAGCGTCACCAAAGTAGTATGCGACCACGGGGTTGCCGGTAGCGTTCAAAGCGAGAGTGGTATTTGTCTCCACATGTCTTCGGTCGCCCGTGGTAATGACGTTGCCCAGAGTACAGGTCGGATTCCCGCAGTGTGCAACTCTCAAGAACAACCCAGTCGCAGCTTCCGTGCTGTAACTGATCACCGGGTTACCGGCGCTGTCGAGTTTCAGCGAAGTAAATCCGGGTGAACCCTTCCCATCCACAACAGCGATCACGTTCGTCAACGCGGGTGGTTTATCGACTGATTGGCCGAGGAGGAACGACGGCAGAATAGACATCCAGACAACGAGCGAATAGCGCAGAGGCCTCATAACATCTCCTTCCAACCACCCATTGGGAAGTGACGCCGACCTTGCTCTACGTGGGCGGCGGCGAATTCTCTATCACGACACTCCCGCTGTCAATTGAGGATTTCGTCTCTACGCCCAAAGAGTGAACTCCACAGCCCGGGCTGCTCACGAGGAAGCTCGGGCAATACCGAAGGATTGCTGCTCTGCGGGTAGGCAATGAGCGCGAGAACGTCCGCGTCATTAATTTGGCGAAAAATCGCGATTTCACTCATCATCCGTCCGAGGGCCGAAAGGCTCTACCTGTCTGGGGGCGTCGACGGCGGTCAGCCATTCCGGGCTCCGACACTCCTCGAAGTGTACCGGCACTGTATAAGAAGGAGGAAGCGAAGCGCGTTCTGTTAACCGAGAGCCGTTCGGAAACTGCTCTCGGCGTCGCCGCGCTATCTTCGCAGACTCGCCAGGATCCTGCCGAGATCAGGCGCTATGCGCCGCTAGTAGAGCGGACGGCAATCGACTCGACTGGAAGGCTCGCTGTCGCTTAGCTTCCTCGAGGAGCGTTCCGGGACGAGCCGTCCTTCGCATTCTCCGGTCTTGAACACGCCGAAAGCCGCTCGAGGCAAGGGGTTCGCGTCGATTCAGTTCAAGCAGATAAAACAGCCGTTGGAGCGGCGTAGCGACACTTCTCAGCCGGTAAAGCCGTCAAATAGCGGCATGGTTTGGCACGATTGAAATCGTGCCCTTCCCTTTCTTCGGGTCTTGGAGTTCGCCCGCTTCGCTTCGGAGAGGGACGAGGCGTCCGGCCACAGGATTCCTTGAGAAGCTTGTGATGGTGCGAAAAGGACGGGCGTGGACGCCCGTCCTCCATGGTTCGTTTTATTTTCAGTAGGTGCCGGTGCGGGGGAGGGGGCGATCGCTCTTAGCGAAATCGGCGCTGGCCTCTCCGGTGGAAGAAACATCTTCCGCGCCGGTGGTTTCGAGAGTCGTCTTGGCCTTCTTGACCCAATTGGAATCATCGCAATGGACAGAGAGCAAGCTGCCGCCATCTTTGATGCGTCCTTCGTAGCGCTTGGCTTCGTACTCGGGGATTCCCATGCCAACGAGCGCGCCCGTCAGTCCGCCGACCACGCTGCCTGCGCCGACGCCGGCCAAGGCGGCAACGATTGGGCCTGCGGCCAGGAACGGGCCGATACCGGGAATGGCGAGAGCGCCGATCCCTGCGAGCCAGCCCAAGGCTCCGCCGACGACTGCGCCGGAGGCGAGACCCGTGGCCGTGCCTTCAGGCGCCTTAGTGGCCTTCACCGTGGCGAGCTCTTTAGAGCCAAGATTCTCGGGCAGAAGAACCGAGACATCTTCGTTGCGGAAGCCTTGATCGTTGAGGGAGAGCAGCGCGTTGTCGAGATCGGAGCGATGCTTATAAATGCCGAATACTGCGGTATTTTTTCCAGCCATGTTTCCTCCTAATTATTCACACCCGATTTAAAGGTATGACGGTTTGGGGAGGAACTGAATCGGGGGCATCGGGTAGATGTTGGAGGAAGAAGCTGCATGACCGGCTCGGCTTGCGCCGTCGCTCGCGGACGAGGCGTCCGCGCCACATGAGAGGCTACTTTCCGGTGTCGGTGAGGAGGACGACGTCGCGATTGACGCGGCCGCGCGAGACGGCGAGCTGCTTACCGTCGCGCGACCAGGCGAAGTCAAAGATGCGGTCGGCTTTGAAATCGGTAATTGGTTTTGGCGCTCCTCCAGCAAGAGGTTGGACCCACAGGTTGCCGACGCCGTGATCGTCGGTGACCGCGTAGGCGATGCCGTGTCCGTCGGGCGTAAAGCGCAGGTTGCCGTCTTTTCCCGGAGGAATGTCGAACTGATGGACTGGCGCTCCGCCGATGGCGGGAATGACGGCGACTCTCAGTTTAAAAGCAGAAGCGTTTCCTTCGCCGTAAAGATAAGCAACGAGTTTTCCATCGGGGGAAATCGTCGGCGTGTAACTGCTGACGTCGGTGAGTTGTTGCGCCCCGCGTCCATCGATATTGGCGCGCCAGATGGTGAACTTGCCTCCGTCGCTTGAGGAGTAGACGAACCATTTGCCGTCGGCAGAGCAGGCGGCGGACTGGTCGAGCGATCCCTGGGTAAGCTGGATGAGGTTGCCGCCGTTGGCATCAATGCGCCAGATATTGACAGAATTTCCTGCGTGCAACGACATGAAGATGATATGCGCGCCGTCGCCACAGACGGAGAGACTCTGTCCCGGCCACTCATCCTTAAACACCGTAGCTTTGCCGCTGCCGTCGGCGTTATAGGAATTGAATTCCAGGCCGTCGCTGTGCGGTTGACTCACGAGGTGGCCATCGGGTGTCCAGCCGAGTTCGAAGGCCTCGGCTTCCCCCGTGGTCACTTGCGTGGCCTGGGCCGCAGTGGAGCTGGCAGGCATGACCCAGATGTTATTGGTAGATTCGCTGGCCACGGTTACCAGAGAGCGGGCGTCGCGAGTGGCACTGAATGAAGTGGAGTAGTGATTGAGGTCGTTGGTCACGCGGCGGAGCTGGCCGGAGGGATAAGGCAAGTAGCCGATCTGGCGATCCCAGCGGGTGCTTTGGTTTGCGTAAGAGACAAGCAGTCCGTCGCTACCGGGAAGCCAGGCAGCATCGGTGACAAGGCCGACTTGAGAGGCGGGCGCGATCTCGCTGATGGAGCCGTTGGAAGCATCCACGGCGACTATCGATCCCAGGCCTTCCTTTCCCAGGACCCGCATCATCGCAATCTTCTTTCCGTCAGGAGACCAGGAGGGCGCTCCCTGGAACAGCGTCGGCTGGGTTACCGAAGCCAGCTTCTGTTCGCCGGTGCCGTCAGCGTTGGCGATCAGAATCGTGCTGGCACCGTTGGTGGATTGATCGCGGCGAAACGCAAAGCGGCGTCCGTCGGGCGAAAAGCTGATATGGGAGTCGACATCAGTGATGAGTTTCTTCGGAGTGCCTCCGAGAACCGGTAGCTGGTAGAGCTGGCCCAAGGAGGGGGTGTCTTTCTCGACGCGAACGAAATAGACGTAGCTTCCATCGGGTGAAAAGGTCACTCCGGTGTAATCAACGTCGGCTGCGGGAACAATCTGGGCGTTGCTTCCGGTGGCAATGTGGCGAATCCAGAGGCTCTGCTGGCCGTGGTCTTGAGCGACATGGACGACATACTTGCCGTCGGGAGAAATCGACGCCATAAAGGCCTTGCCCGTATCGGTGAGTTTGCTGATGTTCATGCTCTGGAACGGCGCAGGCCGGGAACGATGAAGAAAAGCGTAGACGCCGTAGCCAGCGGCAGCCAGCAGCAGAACCGCAACCAGGGCAACTACGCCAACGCCGGCTTTGTGCTGCCCCGGAGCTTGGGAAATCTTCGTGACGGGTGAGGAAGCCGGGCGGGCGACTGGAGTGGGAAGCGAATCGGGTTGTGGGGTGGCGACCGGCACGCGGGCGGATTCGGTATCGCGCTTGAGCCGCTTCAGATCGCTGCGCAATTCGGCGGCGCTCTGGTAGCGGAGATCGCGATCTTTCTCGAGCAGCTTGGAGACGACGCGCTCGAGTTCGGCGGGGAGGCCTGGGTTCAAGCGCACGGGAGGGACGGGCACGCGATGCAGGATGCCGTCGAACATGGCGGCGGAAGTGGCTCCCTTAAACGGCTGAACCCCGGAGGCCATTTCGTAAAGCACTGTGCCGAAGGAAAACAGATCGGAGCGCGGATCGAGTTCTTCTCCCAGCGCCTGTTCGGGGGACATATAGGCGATGGTGCCGACGGCCATGCCGGGACTGGTGAGGTGGGTGGCGAGGGTGGCGGCGGTTGCGTCGTTGGTCTCGAGGGCCCTGTGGCTGGGGGCCAGCTTGGCCAAACCGAAATCGAGAATTTTTGCCTGTCCGCGATTGGTGACGAAGATGTTTCCCGGCTTGATATCGCGGTGCAGAATATGTTTTGTGTGGGCTGCGTCGAGCGCGTCGCTGATCTGAATGGCGAGATCGAGCAGTTGATTCACGGCGAGCGGCTTGCCGCCGATTTTCTGATCGAGCGGCGCGCCTTCCAGCAGCTCCATAGCGATAAAGTGCTGCCCCTCGAATTCGTTGATCTCGTAAATGGTGCAGATGTTGGGGTGGTTCAAGGCGGAGGCGGAGCGCGCTTCGCGTTGCAGGCGGTCAAGGGCCTGCGCGTCGTTCTCCAAATCCTTGGGAAGGAACTTCAAAGCGACATGGCGGCCCAGCTTGAGGTCTTCCGCCTCGTAGACCACGCCCATACCGCCGGAACCGAGCTTGCCGAGAATCTTGTAGTGCGCGACCGTTTGCCCAATCATGAGAGACCGTCCGGAAATCGTATGGGCAGAGAGGTTGAGTGTCAATGGAGACGGGGTGGACGGGCGGGCGCCCGTCCTCTTCCCATGAGCCTCTTAGCGGGTGGCGGCCTCGCCCTTCTTAGCTAGCTTGGCGGCAACGAAGGCGTCGATCTCGTTGATGGACTGGAAGTTCTCGAGAACGATCTCGTCGTCAGAAATGCGGAGACGGAAGTTGTCTTCGAGGAAGGAAACCAGGCGGAAGATTCCCAGTGAATCGATGATGCCGGCTTCCATCAGCGATTGGTCGTCGGTGACCTGATTGATGCCTTTGCTGCGGGCGCTTTCCAGAACGAACTCGCGGACTTGCTCTTTCACGTCGGCCATTATTCCCCCAAAAGATTCAGAGTACCTTGTGCAGCAGGTCAGTGCAAAACGCTGCTTGGTGTTTGTTTCGTCATTCGATCCGTCCCAGAGCGCAGGCCACGGTGCGGCAACTTCAGTCGTCCCTCCGGGACTTCACGGAATGTTTCACTCTTCCCCGGCGCTCAAGCGCCGGGCTATTGGCAGCCGCTCCTAACGGAGCTCTTCTTCGTCCGTAATGATGCTAGGCTGCCGGGGCTTTGTTCGCCAAAGTCACGCGGTCGATTTTTCCTGTCGACGTCTTCGGCAATACATCGCGCAGTTCAATGAACTCCGGAATCATGTACTTGGGAATGCGCGTGGAGCAGTGCTGCTGCAACTGCACTACGGTGAGGCCGTTGGCGCCTTCGTTTAACGAGACGAAGGCCTTGATGCGGTTGCCGATTTCTTCGTCGGGAATGGCGATCGCGGCGGCTTCTTTCACGTGGTCGTGGCTGAGCAGCGCGGCTTCGATCTCGCCGAGTTCGATGCGGTAGCCGCGGCTCTTGATCTGGCTGTCGCGGCGGCCGAGGAAGAGGTATCCGCCTTCGTCATCGGGCGTGACCAGGTCTCCCGTGCGGTACATCTTCTCTTCGAAATTCGGCTGGAAACGGTTGGGCACGCACATCTTCGCCGTCTTCTCGGGATCAGCCCAGTAGCCGGGAGTTACGCACGGCCCGCGCACGTAGAGCTCTCCCACTTCGCCTTTGCCAATGAACTTGTCGTGCTCGTCCACGCCGAAGACTTCGGTGTTGGCGCAGGCTTTGCCGATGGGCAGCTTCTCTTGTGTTTTCAGACGCTCGCGGTTGACTTGATAGTAGGTGCAGACGTTGGTTTCGGTGGGTCCGTAGAGATTGTAGAGATCGATCTTGGGAAACAGATCTGCGAGCTGGCGCAGATACTTGATGGGAAAGACTTCTCCGGCAAAAAGGATGGTGCGCAGATGGGGAATGCGCTCGGGAGTGAGATTCGCATGCTGTAGCAACAAGATCAGCGCGGACGGCACCGCGTAGGAAATCGAGATCTTGTTGGTTTCAAAAAACTTCCCCAGGCTGGCGGGGAACATGGCGACTTCTTCGGGAACCATGTAGACGGTGGCTCCGGCTTTGATGCCGTTGTAGATATCGAAGACAGAAAGATCGAAGTGCAGCGGGGCGTGATTGGAAAGCACGTCATCGCTGGTGACGTTGAATGTTTCCGCGCACCACTCGATAAAGGTCAGTGCGTTCTGATGCGTGAGCATTACGCCTTTGGGACGTCCGGTGGAACCGGAGGTGTAGAGAATGTACGCGAGGTCGGTGGTGGTGGCGTCGAGCGCGGGAGGCTTCGATCCGTCGAATTGGGCGAGTTCGTCGAAGTTCAGGTGGTCGGGATTCTGTTTCTGATTATCGACGAGAATTGCGAACTCGACCGATGGAATCGTTTCAGGAGCGAGGCCGCGCAGTTTATCGGCGTTGGTGATCAGCCCGCGGATACCGCAGTTGCCGATGATATAGCTGATGCGATCGACTGGGGCTTGTGGGTCGAGTGGGACGTAGACCGCCCCGGCTTTGACCACGCCGAGCATGCCGGCAACGAGTTCGGCGCGCTTGGGCGAGTAGAGGCCGATGCGGTCGCCTTTTTTGATTCCGCGCGAGCGCAAGAAATGCGCGAGCTGGTTCGAGCGCTCTTCGAGTTCGCGGTAGGTCAGGCCTTTGCCGCGGGCCGAGATGGCGAGCTTGTCGGGATGAAGCTTCGCGCTCTGGCTCAGTAGTTGTTGCAGAACGTATGGCATGTTTTCTACCCTTGACTCGGTCTGTTTCTGCTGGTGGTCAAAAGCTTATCAACGCAAAGGTCGCAAAGAACTGCCGCAAAGGACGCTAAGAAACCTTCTTCAGCTTATTCCGTGAAATCCGGCGATGATCATTTCCTGAATTTCGGAGGTGCCGGAGTAAATTTTGCCTGAGATCGCGTCGCGCAATTCGCGCTCGATCTGATATTCGGTCATGTATCCGTAACCGCCGTGAATCTGGATGGCGTCGAGCGCGGTCTGAACATAGGCATCGGCGATGTAGAGCTTCGCGATCGAGGCTTCGCGCAGGGGATGACGTCCCTGGCTTTTGAGCCACGCCGCGCGATAAAGCAGCAGGCGCGAGGCTTCGAGTCGCATGTCCATTTGGGCGATCTTGTGGGCGATGTTGGGAAATTTGCCGATGGCTTGTCCGAACTGGTGACGCTCTTGCGCGTATTTCGTGCTGGTTTCGAGCAAGCGCTGCATAGCTCCAAGCTTAGCCGACATGATGCAGATGCGCTCCCATTCCATGGAAGCGGTGAAGATGGCGGAGCCTCCGCCTTCTTTGCCAAGCAGGTTTTCCACCGGGACTTCCACGTCGACCAGCGCGAGCTCCGCCATGGGGGACGTGCGCAGCCCCATCTTGTGGAGCTTCTTGCTGATGGTGAATCCCGGTGTGCCTTTGTCGACGATGAATCCGGTGACGCCCGCCTTCCCTTTCGAGGGATCGAGGTTGGCGAAGACGATGACCATGTCGGCCATGGGCGCGTTGGTAATGAAAGTTTTGCTGCCGTTGATGATGTAACGATCGCCATTGCGCTCGGCGCGGCTGCGCATGGCATAGGCGTCGGAGCCGGAAGTGGGCTCGGTCATGGCGTGCACGCCCACCCATTCTCCGCTGACCAGTTTCGGCAGGTAGTGCTGCTTCTGCTTTTCGGTGCCGAAAGAGAGGATGGGGATTTCCGAGCTCCACATGTGGGCGTTGATGGTGAAGAGCAGGCCGTTATCTTTGCAGCCGTAGCCGAGGGCCTCGAGGCCGCAGACGGTGGTGAGAATGTCAGCTCCGCCGCCGCCGTATTCCTGGGGAATGGGCAATCCGTGAATGCCGAACTTGGCGCACTTATCCCAAAGATCGCGGGAGAAGGCTTCGTCCTTGTCGCGCTGAATCATGTCGTCCGCGAGTTCGGTTTTGGCGAAGCGGATGACTTCTTTCCGGAAGTCCTGTTGCTCGTCACTCCATGCAAAGTCCAAAGGTTCGTCCTTGGGTATGAGATGTGGTGCTGGTGCCGTCCGCTGAGCGGACTCTATTTCTTTCGTACTTCTTTCCGGCACTTACGAGCCTGGGTGAGAACCTCAATCGTCCCGCTGGGACTTGATCGAAGGTTCCACTCTTCCCGGCGCTGAAGCGCCGGGCTATTGGCTCCTACGGAGCTTCAGGAACCGTGAGTTTTATTTCACTACACGCCTGAAGACTAATTCTCACGCAGACTCTTACGTGCCGAGCTAATTTCGGACATCAACTTTTCTGCACGGGCTGGCGGGGGAAACGACGCAACTTGCCGCCGGGAATCTTGATGCGCGCCGGCACTCCCATCACGGTCAGGTTGTCGCCGACGTCAGTGATCACCGTACTGTTGGCAAGGATGACGACGTTGTTGCCGATTTTTGCGTCGCCAATCAGTTTCGCGCCCGGTCCAAAATAAACGTTGTCGCCGACGCCGCGGCTGCCCCCGGCGATCAAGACTCCCGTACCAACCGTGCAATTCGCTCCGATGCGTGTGGGGCCAATACAAATGCCATACGGAGTGTGGACGATCAAGCCGGGGCCGATCTCGGCCTCACGGCTGATGAAGACGCCGTTCCACAGCTCCACCCATCGCCCAAAGATGATCGCCACCAGCAGCACCAACTGCTTGACCACGGGCACGCGAATCTTGGTGGCCCAGTGGGAGAAGCGATAGGCGATAACCGACCAGGTGTTCTGCGCCATCAATATGCGGATGGTTTGTAGGAGCTCTGAACGCTTATAGGCCCCCTGCCCAAGCGTTCCCACCCGATCCCATTTGGCCCTGGCAATGTCTGCGCGCAGATTCTCGAACATGATGGGACGCCCCCGGCCCGAAAGTCGGGGACAAGTTTAACAGCAGAGCAAGCGAGCGGCCCAAGTGGAGGCGGGTAAATGGCTGATTTTTTGGGGCTTAATCGAGGGGAGAAGGCGGGGGGATGAAGAGAATTGTCACTCGGGTGGCAAAGGGGTTGCTCTTTGCGCCGATCTTCAGTCGTCAGTCTGCAGTCGTCGGCGAATTGCAGATCCCTCGCGTCGCTCGAGATGGGGCGGCCACCCAACCGCGCAAGAAAAAGCGCGGACAGGAATGTCCGCGCTACACAAACTCTTCAAAGTCCTACAGCGAACTGATGAACGTGATCAGGTCGGCCTGATCTTGGGGTGACAGAGCGTTGAAGTTGGCCAGCACCTGGGTGGCTTCTCCGCCGTGATCCTGGATCGCGGTATTCAGATCTTTGGCGCGACCGTCGTGCAGGAATAGCGTGCGCTGCGAAAGCCCCCAGAGCGGCGTGGTGCGCCACTGGCTTCCGCTCGCCTGTCCGAACGGAATCTTATCGGCGAGGCCGGGTCCCATATCGTGCAGCAGCAGATCAGAGTAGAGATTCACGGTCTGATTGCTGAGGGCGGTGATGGGGCCGTTGAAGTGTCCCGCCAAATCGGAATAAATCATCGCGGCCGGGTTCGTCGGATAGCTGGGGGTGTGGCAGAGCGAGCATCCGACATTTGCAAACTGAGTTTGTCCATTCGAATTGCCGGCGCCCGGGGTCACGGGCGCGAGGTAGGTGAGGAAGTCGTAGATCTGCACCGTCTCCGCACCTTGCGGATCGTTGGGCACGGAGCGCCTCACGCAAGCCAGGGGAATTGATTTGCCTTGCGGCAGGTCTTCGATGGGCTGGACAGGATTGGTGACTCCGAGATCGTGGCCGAAGGCGTCACCGACAATCTGCATGAGCGAAGCTTCCTGGGCCTTGTAACCGAAGTGGCCCACTCGAAGGTTTCCCTTGAAGTCGGTGACCATGTTGGGCACGCCGTCGATCCCAAAACCTTTGGGACCCGAGTTCGCGAGGATGGTGGCGTCATCGATAGCATCGATCAAACCGTCGCCGAACAAGGCGGGGGGCATGCGCCGGGCCACAACGGTTGCATCGACAGGAACGATCTCGCCGGGCAGGGGGCAGCCGGGGATGAACTTATTCACACTGAGTTTCTGCAACAGCGGGCCGCCTTCGTTGGTCAGATAGTTGAAGGTGCCGTCGCTATTGATCTTGCCGAAGAAAGTGTTGAAGAACGCGGTGTTGTTGTTGAAGCCTCCGGAAATAGGTCCCGCGTTATTGGTCTTGATGTGGCAGATGTTGCAGCCGAACTCGGTATAGACGACACCAAGACCGTGGACGGGGTCCCAGGGAAAATTGAACTGGGTTTGTCCAATGGTGAAGTGGGTCATCTGTCCGCTGGTAAGTCCGACGATGGGCCCTCCGAGCGTAGTTTGCGCTTTCACGTTCGAGGGCGGAAGTTGGCTCGACGTCGTGAGCAGGGTTGCCGCAGTGGCAACTAACACTGCAATCAAACCCGCGCTCCTCATCAGCGAAGCGTTTCGGCTCTTCATAGGGGCTCCTTCAACAAAGGAAAGCTGGGCGGGCCCGGGGGAACCCGCCTTGGTGCTTACGGTTCGGTAATCGTCATCCGCTGGTTGCCGGCGACGTTGGTGAGCGTCTGAATCATTCCGCTGGGCCAGTAGATGGTAAGCGTATCGGCCTGGGTTGCAGTGCCTAGTCCGAATTGCTGGATCAAGGTGCTGTTGCCCTGGTAAGTACCGCCATCGATGACGGTGCGGTACAGGTTGACGCCAGCCACGCTGGCGACCAGCCGCGCGCCGATCGCATCGCGATTGCTGACAGTTCCGACGAGTTTGATCTGCAACCAGTGATTTTTATTCGCCGGCGGAATCTGGTTGGCATACAGGTGCTCGAGGCCGTTTGACGGAGCCTGGAAGACGTCCATGAATCCGTCGTTATTGAAGTCGGTGAAGACCGCTGTCGGCGACATGCCGGCCGTGTTGCGTCCGCTGATTCCGGCTTCGCCGCCGAGATCGAGGAAGATGCCCTTGAAGTTCATGAGCACGGTGGTGTTGTCCTGAATCTCGGTGCAGCCGTTGGCTCCGGCGCCTGATCCGGCCATCCAGATGTCTTCCCAGCCGTCGTTATTGAAATCGTAGAAGCCGGTGCCCCAAGTCACCGAAGAGGCCTGTCCTCCCGGAGGACTGATGCAAGGAACGGTGGCCCGCTTGGCGTGCGCTCCGCCCTGCTGATTTCCCTGCGACTGCAGGAAGACTCCGGAAGAGGATCCGGCGAAGAGAACGTTATTCGCGGGATTGGGCGCGGCGGAGAAGTTACTGGCATAGACATCAAACTGGCCATCACGATTGAAGTCGCCGACCGCCAGACCCATCGCTGCCATGCCGATGCCGAATCCGCTGGAAGCCGAGACGTCAGTGAAAGTCCAACCGCCGCTGCCGTTGGAGCCGTCATTGCGCCACAGCACGTTGGAGCCGTAGTTGGTGCCTTGATCGTTGCCGACGAAAAGATCGACGCGGCCGTCCTGGTTGAAATCCATGAAGAGCGCGGTCAAGCCACGGCCGCTGATCTTGGTGGTCCCGAGGAAACTGGTGACGTCGGTGAAGGTCAGGTTCTGGTTGTTGTGATAGAGATGCACGCCGGCGTTCAGCCCAGAGCAGTCAGCGTGGTCAACGATGACGACGTCGAGAAATCCGTCATTGTCGTAGTCGCCCCAGCTGGCGCTGAAGTTATTGACCGGGATGCGCCCCTGGAGTCCGGAAGGCGCGGAGATATCGGTGAAGGTTCCGTTGCCGTTGTTATGCAGCAGGATGTTGGATGCCTGGGGACCGCCGAGCAATAACAGGTCGGGATGTCCATCGTTGTCTATATCGGCGAAAGTCGCGCCGCTTACCGAGGCGGCAGCAGTCAGCGGAATTCCGGCGGTGGCTGCCATGTCGGTGTAAGTGGCGTTGTGATTGTTGTGCCAGAGATGGCTATCGCCCGCTTCTCCGGCGACGAAGATGTCTTCGAATCCGTCGCCGTCGTAGTCGGCGATCGCGGCGCCCGAGTTGCCGGCATTGAAGTCAGGGAACGAGCCGCAACCGGGAGGCAGCGTTGGCGGTGTACGCGGCTGATCGATGCCGGATTGCGTTTTGTCTTTGAAAGTTGCCAGAAATCCCGAGGGCAGAGTAACGCGGCTGAAGCTGTGACTATCGGTTGAAAGCACAGTGCCGGTGCTGTCCAACACATTCACCGTGATGGTGTAGGTTCCAGCCTTGGCGGAGAACTGGCTCGTAGTGACAGTCAGCGGCGTGATCACGTTAGAACCGGAATTGAAATTCGTCAATCCACCTGGCTTGATGATTTCAGTGGTGACACCGTCGGTGAGAGTGAGCACGGTCTGGGTTTGCAGGCTGATGGCGGAAGCGCCGAGGTTGGCCACAACAGTTTCGAAATCGTAGGTGTAACCGACTTGCCCGGTGTCGGGACCGCGGCCGCCGATGCTTCCGTAAATGCCGTTGGCGGGAACCGCGGCCACGGTAAGAGGCAGGGTCTTCGTCATGACGATGTGGCCGGTGCTATCGATGGTCACGGCCTGCAGGCTGAAGTTGCCGGTGGCGCTGCTGCAAGAGGTGGTGGTGAACGAACCCGGTGTGCCTAGTACCTGACCCGGCTGCAGAGTCGGGCTGCTGGAAAGCAACGTACAAGTAGTGCCGCTGGGATCGATCAGACTGACTTTGTCACTGATCGTGATCGCAGTTGGTCCGGTGTTCGTCAACGTAATCTGATATTGCATGGGAACGCCGAGGGCCGCGTGCGGCGCGGTCAACATATAAAACGTCAGCGTGACCAGATTCGCTTGGGCAGATGCGGCCTGTGGAATGAGAAAGGAAGCGAAGACTATGGCTGCTAGTAGTGCAGTGGAGACACCAGTTCTGGGCTTCATTGAAAACTCCTCATGGTTATGCGCACGGCGTCGTCAGAAGGGGAGGGACGGCTCAGGCAGACCATCGACAACGGCTCTGGGTTAACGAGTGTGTACTTCCCATGCAGGCGTGTCAAGATGAAAGAAATTGCATATCTCCGAAACTGACATCCAGCGCGGGGTTTGGCGAAGAAAGCGGAAATCGATTTGAAAAAACTTGAGCACAGCGGCGCGCGGGATGTGTCTAAGCGCGCCGCTGGGGGATCACTAGTGGCAGTTCTTGATCAACTCAGATGCAATAAGTTGCGCGCCGTCGAGCACGTCGGCAACTTTGTGAGGGCCGTCGGCGACGCACTGGAACGAGTTCGAAGAGGTGATGGCGTTCTCCCAAAGGACGGCTAGCGCCGAACCCGATCCGAAGTCCTGAGCGCCAAAGATGAATTCCACCGGAGTCGTGTAATTCAACACCGACTTGCCGTCAGAGGAAAGAATACTGTCGGCCATCCACGTGGAAGTTTGCGGAGGGGCGCTGGGAGTGGAGCAATTGGTATTACCGTACGCGGGATCAAGAAACATGTTGGCGTCGGTGCCATAACAGGTGCCCTGTACTCCCGCGCACTTGGTGGTTTGCATGGTTTGCTGGCTGCAGCGGCATCCGTCGGCGATATTGGTGAATGGCGGGCCCGCTGGTGGGCAGGACAAAGTTAAAGATGGAATCTTCGCCGAAGCGTGCCAGGGCATAAGCTATGACGCCGGCGCCTCCGCTGTTGCCGGTGGCGCAAAAGGCGGTATTCGCGGGGTGGATCGTGGCGTTGTCGTGGACCCATTTCGCCAGGGTCGCCCAGCGGCAGGAGAGCAGCAGCGGGCCGCCGGGGCCATCGAGCCAGCCGGTATTTCCTATGCTGGTGTCGGCGAAATCGGTCTGCACGGCGGTGAAGCCGGCTTGAACGATGGTGTTGATGGCAACGTTTCCATACACGAACTGATCCTCGTAGAGCTGATTGCCGCCGCCGCCGGTGGTGTAAATCACCGTTCCCGCCGATGCGCCCGAAGGATTCGTGATTTTGATGTCGGCGGTATAGTTTTGAACGCTGGGGCAGGAGATGGTCACGGCGTAGCAGGCCGAACCGACGACCCCAACGCTCGACATTGGACAAGTCGCGGGGACGGCGTTCGCGGTGCCCAATTGATTAGGGGTGCCCGACTGGGGAGGCGTGGACGTGTTTCCTGAAGACCCTCCGCAAGCCACCAACAGTGCCGCAGCGCTCAGCAGGACCGCGAAAACCAGCACAAACCCGGCACGCAGCAAGCGGGCGCGGGCTACGGATCGATCTTTTACCATGGGGGAATACACCTCTCCGCTTTGTAAACGTCCCTTCCTATGAACACGATTATGGGGCGAATGTTGTCCCAGGAATCAACAAACCAAACTTGGAGCTTATCCTAATGAACGCGATTCTGTGCGATTCTACCTAATCATTGGGTCTTTCAGGCGTGGGGATGGAGAGCGTGCTCCTGAGTGGCTGCGTGTCAGGGGCGCCGTTGGCCCGTCCAGCAAGGGATTTGGACGCTGGTGGCCGAATAGAGAAGTCTTACTCCGGGTCATCCGACCGCTCGCGCTGACGCGCAATTGGGTGCATTATCCCAACTGCTTCTGACGAGGCGGTTCCTCTGTGACTGACAGCACCATGCCCTGTTTATAGTTTATGCAAAAAGTTGCGGTGAGTTGCAGCAGGGGATTCACACAGGAGCAGCGAGTCCTCGCAAGCGGTTTACTTTACAACAGCTTGCACGGTGGTTCTGAGAGTGGGGCAGGCTCCGGCAATGGCAGCCTGCTTGCTCCATCCCGGGAGTGGCCGGTCGTAAGTCCACGTGGTAGAAGCCGTTTTAGAGGCGCGATCTCAAGTCTGGCAGAGTGAAGGTGCCGCCGTCGGCGTTGGCATACTCGGTCAGCAATAGCAGTTGAATGGATGTTGAGTTACTTCTTGAGGAGATGGGGACTCAGGAAGGAAATTGGGTGGCGAAACAACTACAACTGAAGGAAAGTAGTGGCGGGCATTGCTTGCCTGATCGTGCTTTTTTCAGTTTGCCGGTTTAGAAGAAATCTCAGGAGAAAAGACCGATGAGAGTCAGCAGTTTATTCCGCGGCGGGATGTCGTTTTTGTTGCTGGCGGCGATGGGCGCGGCGGCGGCCAACCCGCAGAGCCCGGCGCAGAATGCCGCCGACAGTGCCATGAGCAGTTCGAACCCGGCTTCAACGCCCGCCGCTCCCGCAGCAAACCAGGCGATGAACAGCAACGGTCAGCAGGGCTCGGTGCCGCAGCTGCAGACCCGCGATCCACGCTACCGCATTAACAAGACCGACGTGCTCAGTGTCAATTTTCTTTTCACTCCGGAGTACGACCAGAACCTGCAGGTGCAGCCCGACGGCTACGTGATTCCGCGCGGCGTTCAGCAGATTCACGCCGAGGGGATGACGCTTCCTGAGTTCACCGAAGCCTTGCAGCAGTCGTACGGCAAGACCCTGCATGAGCCGGTAATCACGGTGCTGCCCACCAATGTGGTTCCCGCTTACTTCATCGCTGGCGGCGAAGTGCACAGTCCCGGGCGCTACACGTTCCAGGGCGACACCACCATTTCTCAGGCGATCATGCTGGCCGGGGGATTCACATCCTACGCCAAGCACTCTCAGGTGATCTTGTTCCGCCGCATGAACAACGAGTGGGTTGAAGGCCGGCGGGTAGACCTGAAACACATGTTGAATTCGGCGAACCTGTCGGAAGACATTCACCTGGAGCCGGGCGACATGATTTACGTTCCCAAGAACGTGATCTCGAAGGTGCAGACCTGGCTGGTACCGGAATCAGACTTCGTGAAGGTCGGCTTCTTCGGCAATATTCCTCTGAAGTAAGACAGCGCAGCGGAGAAAAACATGATGGAAGAGCAGCACAGCAACGGTCATAACGGAAACGGGAACGGCCACAACGGCAACGGCCATGGCAACGGAAATGGTTTCAATGGAGCGAAACCGCCGTCGACCATTGTGAAAGATTTCGTGGCGATCATGTTCCGCCGCCGCGACCTGATGCGGAAGGTCTTCTTGTGGACCGCTCTGGGAACACTGATCGCAGTGTTCTTCTTCGGGGTGATTTACGAGTCTGACATGGAAATTCTGGTCCGCAGCGACATGGTCGAAGCCGCGGTCACTCCGGATACCAACGACCGGACGACCTCCAACGATCTGACCATGGCGATCAACAGCGAAGTCGAGTTGCTGATGAGCCAGGACGTGCTGCGCGAAGTGGTGCACCGCTGCCCCATGCTGGTTGAAGGCAATTCCCTGCCCTCGCGGATGGCGCGCAAAGTGACTTCGCTGATCCCTGGCTACGAAGAAACCAAGTTTCCCGACGCGGTGAAAAAGCTGGCGGCGAAACTGGAAGTGACGGCGGTGAAGGACGCGAACAACATCACGGTGACGTACACCTCGAACGATCCGGTGAAGTCCGGTTGCGTCATGGCCAGCCTGGCGGACGTTTACATGAGTAAGCGGAACGACGTGAACCGTCCCCCGAAGCTCTACGACTTCTTCGCGCAGCAGACGGAAAACTATCGCAAGCGCCTGATGGCAGCGGAGCAGAAATTGCTCGATTTCGCCAGCCAGCAGGATGCGGTGATGGCGGGAACACAGGCCCAGATCGCGGTTACCCAAGGCAGCCAGTTTCTGGCTTCGCTGCGTAACACCGAACAGCAGATCAAGCAGACCAAAGAACAGATCGCATCGTTGGAAGCGCAGCAAGGGGCGGTGCCGGCGAGAATTGAAACTGCCGACAAAGCAGCCGAGAACATTAATCTGCTATCGAACCTGAAGAACACGTTGAACACGTTGCAGAACACCAAGGCCGATTATCTGTTCCGGTACGATCCCAACTACCGCCTGGTACAGGACGTCGAAAAGCAGATTCAGCAAACCAACGACATGATTGCAGCGCAGGCGAACGCGCCCACGCGAGAGTGGACGACTGACAATAACCCGACCTACCAGTGGGTGGTCGCGCAGTTGACGCAATCGCATACGACACTGCCCAGCTTGCAGGCCGAAGCCAAGGCGATCGCCGCCTCGGTGAAGGCGTACCACGATGAAGCGCAGGCCTATAACAAGAAGAGCGTGACGCAAGACGATCTGACGCGCGAAGTAAAGGCCGAAGAGGGCAACTACCTGCTTTACCTGGCGAAGCGCGAGCAGGCCCGTATCTCAGACATGCTCGACAACCGCCGCATTCAGAACGTGACCTTCGATGAAAGCCCGACGTGGCCGGCGATTCCCGCTTTCTCGCCGCTGCTTCTGGTAACCCTCAGTTTCGTGCTGGCAGCATTCCTCAGCATTGGAAGCGGGTTGACGGTCGATTATCTGGATCCGTCGTTCCGGACTCCAGACGAAGTCAAAGACTACCTCGATATTCCTGTGTTCGCTTCGATTCCCGCCAACGGTCATGAAGTGGCCGCGGGCACGCCGAAGAACGGACACTGATCAGTACCACGACGAGCACCAGGGGGAGGACACGTTGAGTAAGGCTTTCGAATTACTGCAAAATGTTGAAATGGAGCGCGGGACCGGCGTGGGTCCCGTGCCCGTAAACCGGGTTCGTCCCAGCGTTATTGGCCAGGAAGAAATCACGCGGCTGATTCAGCGTGTATTTCGGGTACCGGATGCGCCGCGATCGGTTCTCTTCGCGGGCATCGATCCGGGCGACGGATGCACTTCGGTGTGCGCCGCGACCGCCGAGAACCTGGCGTCTACGGCGCCGGGGTCGGTATGCGTGGTGGACGCAAATCTGCGCAACCCTTCGCTTCACCGCTATTTTGAAATCGGGAACAGCGCTGGACTGGCGGAAGCTCTGGTTCAGCCCGGTCCGGTGCACAATTTCGCCCAGCATATCTCCGGCACCAACCTGTGGGTAGTGACCAGCGGGTCGGGAATTGCCAACGCCCAAGGTCAGCTTGGTTCCGATGCGATGCGCGCGAGAATGGCTGAACTGAATCAGGCCTTCGACCACGTGCTGGTCGATTCTCCGGCGCTGAATCGCTCATCCGATGCCCTGCTGTTGGGACGCTTGGTCGACGGAATGTTGCTGGTATTGCAATCCAACGCCACAAGGCGGGAAACTGCGCGCACCGTCATCTCGGGCATTCGCAACGCGAATGTGAATTTGCTGGGTGCGGTGTTGAACAAGCGCACCTTCCCTATTCCTCAAAATTTGTACGACCGTTTGTAGCGGTAACTTCGGACCCCCCATCAAGACCAGCCGGTAAAGCTGGTCGTCAAGGGACTAACGCAGGACCTAAATGGGACTGAGAGGGCGGAGCTGTGCTGACTGAGTGCATCGCAAACAATCAAAGCCAACCGCTAAGCTTTGAGCGTCCGCTGTGGTACGCGGTGCAAACGCGCTCGCGGCACGAAAAGAAAGCCGCGGCCGAACTTCGGGAGAAGGGCATTTATTGTTTCCTGCCGCTGGCGACACAAATCCATCACTGGAGTGATCGCGATAAAGAAGTCGAGGTTCCGCTGTTCCCCGGGTACATCTTTGTCAATGCGCTGACGGCACCAGAAGTTCGGGTTTCAATTCTGCGGACTTCCGGAGTAACGAATTTCGTAGGGAACAACGGCAAGGGAACGCCGATCCCGGACAAGCAGATTGAGGGCGTGCAGGCCTTAGTGAACCAGAGGGTGCCGATGACGGCGCATCCTTTCTTAAGCGTGAATCAGAAAGTTCGCATTCGCGGCGGGTCGCTGGATGGCGTGGAAGGAGTTCTAGTAGGCGTGAACCCCGATCTGAGCCTGGTGGTTTCCGTCGATTTGATTCAGCGGGCAGTGGCGATCAGGGTTTCCGGATACGAAGTAGAAGCTGCGTAATTCTAGTCTGCATTAGCAAACTAAGTCCCAGGTTCTGAGGGTCCCAGGTGAAAATGGCGAGCACGAAAAAAGCAATCAAGATTGCGGTCTTGGGAATGGGCCACGTGGGGTTACCGACTGCGTTAGGTCTGGCTGAATTGGGTTGGCAGGTGATCGGCGCCGACGACGACGCCAGCAAAGTGAAAGTGCTGCAGGACGGCAAAGTCACTTTCTACGAACCAGAAATGCAGCCCCTGCTTACCAAGCACCTGGGAAAAGGATTTCAGGTAACCAGCGATGTAGGCAAAGCGGTGGCGGACGCGACCGTGCTTTTCGTCTGCGTGGGAACTCCGCAAGGAGAGAGCGGCAAAGCCGATCTCAGCCAGGTGGAAGCGATTGCGCGCACGGTGGCCGCGAACCTGAATGGCTACAAGTTGATCGTTGAAAAGAGCACTGTGCCGGCGATCACGGCGCAGTGGATCAAGCGCACGGTGGTTCGTCACGCCCGCGCCCACTCCGGCGGTCAAGCGAATGGGAGCGGAAAGAAGAAACCGGCAACACTGGGCGCGTTACCGGAATTCGACGTCGCTTCTAATCCCGAATTTCTGCAGGAAGGCCGGGCGATCGAGAACTTCTTCCATCCCGACCGCATCGTGATCGGCGTCGATTCCGCCCGCGCCCGCAAGCTTCTCGAGACCATCTACGGCCCCCTGCAATGTCCGATCGTGGTAACCAACCCCACGACTGCGGAACTGATCAAACACGCCGCGAATGCCTTCCTGTCGACGAAAATCTCCTTTATTAATATGGTGTCGGACATTTGCGAAGCAGTGGGCGCGGATGTGGACAGCGTGGCCCAGGGAATTGGCCTCGATCCGCGCATCGGCACGCAGTTCCTCTCCGCGGGCATTGGATTTGGCGGCTATTGCTTCCCGAAAGATCTACGCGCGTTCCTGCATCTGGGCGAGGAACACGGCGCCGACACTTCCCTGCTGCGTGAAGTCGAGCGCATCAATCATGACCGCATCGATATCTTCTTGAACAAGGTGCGGAAAGCACTTTGGATCACCTCAGGTAAGACCATCGCTGTACTGGGTCTGGCGTTTAAGCCCAAGACCGATGACATTCGCGAGGCGCCCAGCCTCAAAGTAATTGACGCCCTGCTGCGGGAGGGCGCGTCTCTGCGGCTTTATGATCCCGAGGCGATGGCCAATACGCAACGCGAACTTCCCGAGGAAGCCGGGCGCGTCACCTACTGCAAGTCAGCCTACGAAGCGGCACGCGGAGCTCATGCGGTGCTGGTGCTGACCGAGTGGGATGAGTTCCGCAAGCTCGACTTAAAGAAGATGCGCGAGGCCATGGCGATGCCGATCGTGATCGATGGCCGCAACATCTACCGGCCGGAAGCCGTGCACAGAGCGGGACTGGAGTACATCAGCATGGGGCGCCGAAGCAGCGAACCCCATGTGCAAGCCATTCCGCCAGCGCCCAGCGCGACGCGGCGGCGTACTGCCGCGATTGCCGCGGCGCGTTAAGCAAATTGTCAGAAATGCAATCTGTTGTTCAGTCGGAAGTACTCACCAAAGAGGTGATCTCCTGTGGGCACGATTCGTCGACGGATCCTCCTCAATTTGTTTAAGTTCTTCGACCTGGCGTTGATGGTGTGCGCGTTCGCGCTCGCCACCCTGCCGGTGTTGCGGGAACACAGCGGCATGTCGTTCACGCAGTTTCTGTCGATACGGGTGAAGGTCGCGAACCTGGCGTTATTTCTGGCGTTTCTGGTTATCTGGCACGTCATTTTTTCGGCTTTCGGTCTTTATCATTCGAAGCGGTTAGCGTCGCGTGCCTCCGAGCTTTTCGATGTAGTGAAGGCCAATACGACCGGAACCATCGTTCTGGGAACCATGGCAGTGCTGTTCCACATCGACATGGTTAACAGTCTGTTCCTGCTGGTCTTCTGGGTGTTAGTGACGGGACCGGGAATTCTAAGCCGCCTTCTGCTGCGATTGTTCCTTGGACGTCTGCGCACGCACCATCGCAATCTGCGTTGCATCCTGATTGCGGGCACGAACCCGCGGGCTGTGGCCTTCGCGCGGAAGCTTGAAGCCAAGCCGGAATTGGGCTATCGCATCGTCGGCTTCGTTGACGAAGAGTGGGCCGGGACCGAAGAATTCCGCAAGACTGGCTATCCGCTCGCCGGAGGGTTTGAAGCCCTGCCGAATTTGCTGCGCCAGAGCGTGGTCGACGAACTTGTTATGGGATTGCCGGTAAAGTCGTGCTACTTCCAGGCGGCGCGGATTACCGCGATGTGCGAAGAACAGGGCATTATCGTACGTTTCCCATCGAGTATTTTCGATCTCAAGCTGGCACGCACCAAGGCTGAGGATTTCGCGGGCGATTCCGTCATCACCATGTCGTCGACTGGCGCGCACGAAGACTGGCCGGCGGTGGTGAAACGCGCCATGGACTTTGTTTTGTCAGCCAGCCTGCTGATCGGGCTCTCTCCCCTGCTGCTGGTAACGGCCCTGATGATCAAGCTGACTTCGCCGGGACCCGTCTTTTTCCGGCAGCGGCGTCTGGGAACAAACAAGCGCATCTTTGAGATCTACAAATTCCGTACGATGGTGATCGACGCCGAGCAAAAGCTGAAGGAACTGGAGAAGCTCAACGAGGCTGAGGGTCCGGTGTTCAAGATCAAGAACGATCCGCGCATCACGCCCATCGGAAAGTTTCTGCGCAAGACCAGCATCGACGAACTTCCGCAACTGCTCAACGTTCTGAGTGGCGAAATGAGTCTCGTCGGTCCGCGTCCGCTTCCGGTACGCGACTACGAAGGTTTCGATAAAGACTGGCAGCGGCGGCGTTTCAGCGTGCGTCCCGGCATTACATGTTTGTGGCAGATTAATGGCCGCAGTTCCATCCCCTTCGAACAATGGATGGAGTTGGACATGCAATACATCGATAAGTGGTCGCTTTGGCTGGATGTGAAGATTCTTTACCGGACGATTCCGGCGGTTCTAAAAGGATCGGGAGCGGCGTAGAGTTTGCGCCGGCGACACGATCCTGAACTCATTCGTCTTGCCCCCGACGAAGTGATTGTCCCCGCCGCGACCTGTTTTGGATTGATTGGCCGCGCGCCCCGAAGTATCCCCCTAGAAATTCCTTCGGGCTCCTGAGTGGTACGGGTGTGAGTGGTTGATCGGTTCGTGTTTTCAGAATGGCTGGGGACGAAAACTATGGTGTCAAGATTCCGGCGGATTCGGCACAAGATCATGCGAACCAAAGTCCGCGGGCCGCTGATTTGGCTGCGGCATCGCGGGCTCGACGAGAGCGATGTGTTTCTCGCCTCTTACCCCAGGTCGGGAAACACGTGGACGCGTTTCCTGCTGACCGAGGTGCTGGCGAAAGAGTCGGCCAGCTTCGACAACATCAATTTCGTGATCCCCGAGATGGGCATCCAGGCGCGGGCGACACTGGAGTTGCCGGGCGGCGGCCGGCTCATCAAAACGCACGAACCGTATCGCAAGGAGTACAGGCGCGCGGTGTACTTAATCCGCGACTTCCGCGACGTGGTTTTGTCGCAGTATGCACGCGAACGCGAGTTGGGCCTGTATCAGACGAACTTCGATGAATATGTTGCGGCTTACCTCGAGGGCCGCCTGAGCGGATTCGGAGCGTGGCAGGAGCATCTACCGTCATGGCTCGATTCTCCTCTGGCGCGGAACGGAAACATGCTCATCGTCAAGTTCGAAGAGATGCGCAAGAATCCCGAGCCGGCGATCGCGAAGATTGTCGACTTCCTCGGAGTTCCGGTGAATATCGATCGCGTTCGAGAAGCGATCGCCAATAACTCGGTGGAGAGGATGCAGGCGAAAGAAAAGGCCTCGAAAACCCTGGTGAAGAGCAAAGGCGAAGAAGGCCGCTTCGTGCGCAAGGGAGCGGTAGCGGGCTGGCGCGAAAAGTTCAGCGAAGAGCAGCTGCGGTTGGTGGATCAGCAGGCCGGAGCGGTGCTGCAGAGAATGGGCTACCCGCTGGCGTTTCCGCCGGAAGTCAACGTAGGAGAATTCGCGACCGCCTAAGCGGAGGATGTCATGGCACAGACGATACGACAAACCCCGATGGCGCGCTCCTCGTGGCGGCGCATGCGCCGCAAAGTCGGCGGCTGGGTGGCTTACCTGGTGAGTTGGTACCGGTACTAGGAATCCTAAGGTTCAGGAAATCAAGCGATGCTCAAGCGACTTCGTTACCAGCTTTCGAAAAGCAGCCTGCGCGTGCCGCTGGTTTGGGCACGGCACCGCGGCTTGAAAGATCAGGATGTGTTCGTCGCGTCCTACCCGCGTTCGGGAAGCACATGGCTGCGGTTCCTGCTATTTGAAACGCTCACCCGGAACGACGCAGGGTTCGACAATGTGAACCGCATGCTCCCCGATGTGGGCATGCATGCGGACGCGACTCCCCTTTTGCCTAACCAGGGCCGGCTGATCAAGACACACGAACCGTTCCGTCCCGCCTATAAGCGGGCTGTGTATGTGGTACGCGACGTTCGCGATGTAGTGCTTTCTGAGTATGCCTACCAGGAGGCGCTGGGCCGGATCGGTGGCACCTTTGATGACTACCTCACCGACCTTTTAAATGGCACCGCGACCGGCTATGGCTCGTGGCAGGAACATGTGCGGGGATGGATCGACTCTCCCCTGGCGAGCAATGGGAACCTGCTGGTGGTGCGCTACCGCGATTTGCGCAAGGACACTGAGACCCACCTGCAGCGTATCGTGAACTTCCTCGGCGTCAATGTCGATCGCCAGATGATTGCGAGGGCGGTGCAGAACAATGAATTCCAGAAAATGCGGGTGAAGGAAGACAAGAACCCGCAACTGGGGAAATCGGCCGAAGGGGAGAAACGCTTTGTGCGCAAGGGCGCGGTAGGCGGTTGGAGAGATCAACTGACCTTCGAGCAGTTACAAAGAATCGAGCAGAAGACAGGTACAATGCTGGCTCGCTTGAATTTTGAGTCCGGCATCGAGGATCTCAGCCTGGCGCCGAACGCCGCCAGTGCCGATTAGGTTTTTGGGCCCCAGAAGGAGTTCATCGTAGTGGCATACCAAAACAACAATTACGGAACGCGCGCCAACAACGGCATTTGGGATTCGGCTTTGCCGATGCTGGGTTTCGCCTTGCTCGGATTGGCCGGCGGCACGGTCTTGATGATGATTGTCTCGATCGCCCAAAAGCACAGTCACCGCTACTGGGCCTACGCCGTGTTCGCGATGTTTGTGGTTGTTCCGCCGATCGTCTTCTACTTCGGAAAATCGTTCAAGCAAGCCCTGCAAGGTGGCATCGTACTGGTGAAGAATCTTTACTGGTACCACTGGCTATGGCTGCTGATCTTCCTGAGCATGCAGACCTGGCGCAAGCGCGACATCAGCGAAATTAAAGCGGCTCCGGTCGACACTTTCGCCGCCGTTCGATTGATCCTGGTTACTGTCGTAGGTTGCATCCTATTGTTTCGGCTGTTCACGCGCCGCACAGAGTTTCTGAGCTCCTGGATTCGCGGCATCCCCGGGCTGCTGATGTTGTTCGTGCTCGCCGTGCTGACTTCGACGACCTGGTCGATCTACTGGCAGTGGACGCTCTATAAAGGATGCGAATACGCGGTGGACGTGGCCTTGCTGGCGGCAGTGATTGCGGCGATCCACAGTCCGGAAGAATTCAAGAGCCTGTTCGACTGGACGTGGAGTTGGATTGGCGTTCTGTTAGGCATGTGCTGGCTGGGAGCGTTTCTGTGGCCCGATATCGCGCTCAGCCATAACCTGGAAACCGGCGGTTCGGCGACCGGTCCGATTGCGGTTCAGTTGAGCGGCGTGTTTCCTGACGTATCGGCAAACCGCGTGGGAGAATATGCGGCCATCATCGCGGCGGTGGCGTTGGTGAGACTTCTGCCGGTAAAGGGATTCAAGAGAGTCTTCTCGACCTGGTACACGTGGGTTTTCCTGGCTGCCTTCATCACCATGGTGTTCGCGCAGACGCGCTCGGCGACCGGCGGGTTTCTAATCGCCCTGGTCCTGATCTTCTGGCTCTCGGGCCGCTTTAAACATGGCGTCGCGATCGTATTGCTCGGCGTGGTGCTGATACTGGTGACCGGTTCGGGCGGCGTGCTGATCGACTACATGCGACGTGGCCAGTCTGCGCAGGAAATGGAAGGCCTCACGGGACGCCTGCAGTGGTGGGCGCTGGCGTGGAAGAAATATCAGGACGCTCCCTTCACCGGATTTGGAGCCTACGCTGCCGGCCGCTTCCTGGTCATGGGCGCGATCGGAAACAACATCGCCAGCATGCACAGCGATTGGGTGGAAACTCTTGTGGGTTGCGGCTTTTGGGGCCTGGGACCGCTTTTGCTCACGCTAGGTGTCGCGTGGTGGTATCTCTTACGATTTGTCATCGATCCAGCGCGATCTCCGCTGGAACGACAATTAGCTTTGGAGGCGATCGCGGTGCTGATGATCGCAACCCTCCGTACCGTATTCAGCACCGACTTAACCTGGCACGCACCCTTGCAGTTCTGGGTGCCCTTGGGATACGCAGAGTTCATGCGCCGCCGTTACGCGGTGCGGCTGCGGTATGCGCCGTATCCGAGACTTGAACGCGCTGGGTCGATCGGATAGTGAAGTAGATAGCCGCCGCAAAAACGCGGTAGCCGGATGGGTGAGGCGCCCGTCCCCACGCGAGCATTTACCATTTTGAGTTTGCCACATCTCTAAATCAGGAGAGGTTATGGGATTCATTCAAGTAGCGCAGCGGCGTTTTGGCATTGCGGGCGAATTGATTTCCTTTTTCGCGCGCAACAAGCGCTGGTGGATGCTGCCGATGATCTTCGTCGTTCTGCTGCTCGGCGTGCTGCTGATCCTGGCGCAGAGCTCGGTCATCGCACCGTTCATTTACACCTTGTTCTAGTCCGGGGACGATCCCAGGGAGTTCCTTCAGTTGCCTACCGAGAGAAAAGCTTACGCGGAGCCAGAGCCGGCGGCTACGGTTGCACCGGCGCGGACGGAGTCGTCGCCCGTCAGGTTCGCACTGTTCATCGTGGCGCTGCTCGCGGTCATCTTCAACCGCCGCATCGCTCCGACAATTCATTACGACTGGCTGAACTTCATCCCGCTGCTCGCGATGCTGTATTTGTGTTACAGCGTCATCGCGCTCGCCAAGACGCTCGGAAGTGTTCCGTTCATCCGCAAACGGCTTGACGCTGAAGGCAGGCCGGATAAGCCGTTCGGGACTTTCCTGGTCTCGCCGCAATTCCGCTCGCTGGTGTTGATTCTTTTCGTCGTGATCACGGCCGAGTTTGGCCTACGCATGATGAGCTACCACCGGGCCCTGCTCTACGAGCGGCAAGGCGATCTGCTGTTCACGCCCGTACCGAACCAGGAGTACACCGAGAAAGTTTCGCTGACCAATTCCAAGATCGACGACCTTGGCTTGCGCGGCGGTCCCGTGGATTTGAGCGGAAACACCAAGAAGATCCTGGCGCTTGGCGATTCGATCACCTACGGATACGGCGTGGATGATGAGCACACCTATCCGGCGCGGCTGCAGGCGGATTTCGACAGCAAGTATCCCGGCCAATACCTGGTGCTGAATGGCGGTGTGGATGCGTATCCGGTCAGCTTCGAGCACCAGAAGTTTCTTTACCTGTGGCAGAAGGGCGTGCATCCCGACATCGTCATCGTGGGTTACAGCTTTAACGAAGGCGGACTGGGACATCTGGTCTCGAGCGACGCCAAGACCAAAGATCAGTTTGCCGCGCGCGTGCGCATGAAAAATGCTTTGCGCAGCCTGGCGCTCTATAACCTGATCGTCGAAAACTGGGCGCGCCGCGATTACGACAAGATGAAGAAGTACATGGTGCCGGGGACGAACTTCACCACCCTCTCGCAGGAGGACGTGAACGTTCTCTACACCAGGCAACTGGACGACTTCGTCAAGGATTTACAGGCGCACAACGTGAAGCCGGTCTTCCTGCTGTTTTGCGGATATGACAGCCGCATCGGCAACTACGACGATTCCGGTCCCTTCCAGAAATTGTTCAGCGACTACGCGCACAAAAATGGCGTGCCGATTTTCCGCAGCAAAGAAGCGTTGCTGAAGGGCGAAAGCCCGGATGCGAATCTGCGTCCTTATTTTCAGGATCCTTCGCACATGAAGCCGCCGGGGACGCAGAAGGTCGCTGACATGTTGACCGATTCCCTGCCCGGGTCTGCTTTCGTCCCCGGCGATCGCCGCACAAACAACGGCGTCGGCACACTGATTTCCGAAACACTCCCCTCACCCTGAGAAAGACGCATGGTGGTTTGGTAATGACTCTGAGTTCGCGATGGATGACAGCCGTTGGAGAATCATTTTTGCTGCTTGTTTTCAGCAGCGTTCTGGTCGGTGCCGCTTCCAACAAAGAAGTGGTAGTGCAGCCGGGCGATGACGTTCGGGCGCTGGTGAATAGCAATCCGGCAGGTACGACGTTTCATTTCAAAGCCGGGTTATACCGCGGAGTTTCGATCACTCCGAAAGACCGCGACGTTTTTCAAGGCGACCCCGGAGCCATTTTGAACGGGTCGCAAGTTTTGAAATTTCAGCGGCGCGGGCAATATTGGGTGGCTTCCGGATACACCAATCCTGACGAAGAAGCGGTGATGCGGCAGGGCCTGCCGGTACAGATTCCCGGCGGCGGTCCTGGCGGACAAATGGGACAAGGCGGCCCGCGCGGCCAGGGACAAGGTGGAGGGCGCGGCGGGTTCGGCGGCTTTGGCGGACGGGGCCCGTTTGGCTTTCCCGGGAGGCGGAGGCGGAGGTGGACGTCGCGCTGGCGGCGGTGGCGGTGGCCAAGGTGGAGCACAGAAGGAATATCGCGGACGCTGCCAGCCGGAATATCCTCTCTGCATTTTTCCGGAAGATGTCTTTGTAGATGATCTGCCGATCGTGCGAGTGCAGCATCAGGAAGAGCTAGGGCCGGGACGCTGGTGGTCGGATTCAGCGAATACCGAGATTTACATCGCCGACGATCCGACAGGAAAGAAAATAGAGCTAGGCGCGACCCGCAAGGCATTCTCGGGCGATGCGCGGGACGTCACCATTCGCGGTCTGATCATCGAGAAATATGCCCAACCAGCGGGCGAAGCAGCCATCGACGGCAAGAACGCCGACAATTGGGTGGTCGATCAGAACGAGATTCGCTGGAATCACGCGGTTGGCATTCGAGCCGGAAACGGCTGGAAGATCCTCAACAACAAGACTCATCATAACGGCGATTGCGGGATGGGCGGCAGCGGAAAAGATATTCTGGTCGAGGGCAATGAGACCTACAAGAACAACTACGCCGGTTACTGGCCGGGTTGGGAAGCGGGCGGCGCCAAGTTCGTTCTGACGGAAAATCTGGTCGTGCGCAACAACTTTTCGCACGATAATATTGGCCCTGGCTTGTGGACCGATATTAATAATAAGAACGTGCTGTACGAGGGCAACCGGCTGACCAACAATACGGAAGGCATCTTCCACGAAATCAGCTTCAAGGCGATCATTCGCAACAACACGATCTGGAATGACGGCAACAATACTTACGGCCATCACGACGGAGATGCGGGCATCCTGGTAGCGGAATCGCGGGATGTCGAAGTTTACGGAAACACTGTGACCAACTGCCGCGCGGGCATTCTAGGACGACAACTGAACCGCACCCAGGACGCACAGATGTATCACATGCCGGAGCCGTACGAGATTCATAATCTCTACGTGCACGACAATGTGGTGACACAAGACCAGGGAGTTGCGCTCGGTATTCTGAAACCAGCGCCTCACGTAAGCGATGACGTCTTCGGGCGCTGGAACAACCGGTTCGTGAACAATACGGTGAAGCTGGGCGATTCGAATGCCAAGGCTTTCCAGTGGAATAACGACCGCACCACACAAAGCGAATTCGAAAAAATGATGAAGGAGCGCTAGAGCCCCGGACCCCCTGTTTGTCGTTCTAGGACTCCAAATCCATGTCACATAATAAGGTAGTTGTCACGACAAGCTGGGACGACGGCGATCGCGCCGATTTAATGTTGGCCGACTTGCTCCATGCACGAGGAGTGACGGGCACTTTATATGTCCCGATCGAACCATTTCAAGGCCACCCGGCGCTCACCCGAAGCGAGTTGCGCATGCTGTCGGATGCGGGCTTCGAGATCGGCGCTCACGGCGTAGATCACGAGCACATGCCGAGTCTCACCCGGGAGCAGACCTTGTCGGTGGTGCGGGAGTGTAAGAACCGGCTGGAGAGCACGGTAGGGCAACCGGTGCGCATGTTCTGCTATCCCGGCGGGCACTACACTCCCACGACCGTGCGTTGTCTCGCGGACACCGGATACTTCGGCGCACGCACCACGCGCATGCTGGCCACGCGCTCGAGCTTCGGCCGCTTTGAAATGCCGACCACGGTGCAGGCGTATCCGCATAGCGGGTTCACGTACCTGAAAAACACGCTTAAAGCCCGCCGGCCCGCCCGTCTTTACAACTACGTCATGGGCGGCCGTCATGGATGGATAGAATTGGGAAAACGCACCTTTGACCGGGTGCTGCGCGACGGCGGCGTCTGGCACCTGTACGGACATTCGTGGGAGATTGAGGCTCACGGTCTATGGGATGGCTTGGCAGAACTGATGGACTACGTCGGCGGCCGCGACGAGGTTGCGTACCTGACCAACGGCCAAGCGTTGGCCATGCTGCAACCCGGCATTGACGCCATTCGGGAGAGGTCGCAGACACGTGAAGATACTGCTCGTCCACAACAGGTATCAACAGCCGGGCGGTGAAGACGTCGTCTTCGAGCAGGAACGGAAGTTGCTCGAGAGCGCGGGACACAAAGTCGCGGTGTACTGCCGGACGAACGACGAGATCAATCAATACTCGGGATTGCGGCGGCTGACGCTGATCAAGAATACGATCTCTTCGGACGACAGCCGGCGACAGGTTCTAGAGGTGTTGCAGCGGGAAGAACCGGAACTGGTTCACATCCACAACACCTTCATGATGATTTCGCCGAGCATTTATTCGGCGTGCCGGGAAGCGGGCGTTCCGGTCGTACAGACGCTGCATAACTACCGGTTGCTTTGTCCGGCGGCGAATTTTTTTCGCGACGGACATGTTTGCGAAGAGTGCGAAGAGCACGGCGTCTGGCGCGGCGTGCGGTACGGATGCTACCGCGGATCGCGGGTAGCCACCGCAACTGTTGCGGCGATGCTAACCGTACACCGGCAACAGCATACGTACACGAAATCGATCGACCGCTTCATCGCTCTCAGTAACTTTGCGCGCAGCAAGTTTGTCGCTGGCGGGTTGCCGGGAGAGCGGATCGAAGTGAAGCCGAATTTCGTTGAGCCTGATCCCGGGTGAGCGCACCCAAGGCGGCGGATACGCGGTGTTCGTCGGACGGCTCTCCGAAGAAAAAGGCCTTGAGACGCTGGTTGGGGCATGGGCTTGGTTGGGAAATCGGGTTCCGCTGGTGATGGTGGGCGATGGTCCGGTAGGTCCGACCCTTAAGAAGCTGGCTCAGGAAAAAGGAATCACCAGCATTGATTTTCGCGGAAGATTGCCGCGAAGCGAGGCGCAGGAAATGGTGAAGGGATCGAGTTTCATGGTCCTGCCCAGCGAGTGTTACGAGAATTTCCCCATGGGCATGGTGGAAGCGTTTGCCTGTGGCGTACCGGTGATTGCGTCCCGGCTAGGCGCGTTGCAAGAATTAGTAGACGACGGACGAACAGGATTGCATTTCACTCCCGGATCCCCCCAGGAACTAGCGGAAAAAGTAGAGTGGGCGTGGTCGCATCCCGAGCGGCTGCGCGAGATGGGCAAAGAAGCGCGACGCGAGTTTGAGAATCGATATACCGCCGAAAAGAATTATTCGATGCTGATGAATATCTACAAAAGCGTGATCGCCCAACCGCAAGAGGTGACGGCATGAGCACGCTGGCAGTGAATCCGGTAGCGTCCTTCAAATTGTTGGGCGTACGGGTGCACGCGGTACAGATTCCCGATGCCGTCGCCGAGATGGAACGCTGGATCGAGGAAAAACAAGGCTGCCATTACGTGGCCGTCACCGGAATGCACGGGGTGATGGAAGCGCAGCAGGACTTCCCGTTTCAAGCAGATTCTGAACACTGCGGATCTGGTAGTAAGCGACGGCATGCCGCTAGTCTGGGCTGGGCGCCAGCGCGGATACGAGTCGATGAAGCGGCGCGTGTACGGTCCCGAGTTGATGATGGCTTTCTGCGAAGAAACGGCAGGCAGAGGCTACCGGCATTATTTCTATGGAGGCGCTGAGGGCGTTCCTGAGCATCTTGCCGAAACCCTGAGCAACCGCTTCCCGGGGTTTCAGGTGGCCGGGTGCTATTCCCCTCCCTTCCGCCCGCTGACCCCTGAGGAAGACCGGGATATTGTCGAGAAGATTAATAACTCGGGAGCGGACATTCTGTGGGTTGGGCTAAGCACCCCCAAGCAAGAGAAGTGGATGTATGAGCACCGGGAGAAGCTCAAGGTACCAGTGCTGATGGGGGTGGGGGCAGCTTTTGACCTGAATACCGGGCGGCTGACCCAGGCTCCGGCGTGGATGCGGGAGCACGGAATGGAATGGTTTTTCCGTCTAGTGATGGAACCGCGACGTTTATGGCGGCGGTATTTGGTGCTCGGTCCGAAGTTTGCCTGGAACGTTTCGCTTGAGATGCTAAAACTCAAGCAATATCAATAAGTTAGCGAAGCCCTTCAAAAACTCCTCCAAATGCAGTTGGATCCCATTTTGGACAGTAAAGTGCACAGGTTGAAAATCTGGTAAGAACATTTTTCGGGGAAACTCAATGAAAACACAGAAGCGAGTCCTGGTTACGGGTGCAGGTGGGTTCATCGGACATCATCTGGTAAAGCGTCTCAAGGGCGACGGCCATTGGGTACGCGGGGTGGATATCAAGGAACCGCAGTATGAACCGAGCGCAGGCGATGAGTTTGAAGTTCTCGACCTGCGGCGATCCGACGCCTGCCTGATGGCAACGCGCGGAGGTATCGACGAGGTATACAACCTGGCTGCCGATATGGGCGGCATCGGTTACATCACCGCGTCGCACGCCGACATTTCCCGCAACAATATTCTGATTAACGCGCAGATGCTCGACGCCAGCAAGCAGAACGGAGTAGGCCGCTTCCTGTTCTCGTCCTCGGCCTGCGTTTATGCACAGGGCAAGCAGAAAAACCCCGACGTCACGCCGCTGCGTGAAGAAGATGCGTATCCGGCCGATCCCGAGCCTGGTTATGGCTGGGAGAAGCTGTTCGCCGAAGAGCTCTGCCGTTATTACTATCAAGATTTCAAATTCCCGACTCGCATCGTGCGTTTCCACAATGTGTACGGTCCGTTGGGAACTTATGACGGCGGCAAAGAGAAAGCGCCGGCCGCGATCTCCCGCAAAGTAGCTCTGGTTGAAGACGGCGGCACGATCGAAGTTTGGGGCGACGGCGAGCAAACTCGTACATTCATGTATGTCGATGATTGCTGCGAAGGTCTGGTGCGCTTGATGGCTTCCGACTACACCGAACCGCTGAACCTGGGCACCGACGAACTGGTCACGATCAATGGACTGGTTGACATGGTGGCCGGAATCGCCGGCAAACGCGTGGTCAAAGCGCACAACCTGAGCGGACCGCAAGGCGTGCGCGGCCGCAACAGCGACAACACCCGCCTCAATAAAGTATTAGGTTGGGAACCTTCGATCAAACTGCAGGAAGGATTGAAGATCACCTACGAGTGGATCGCTAGCGAGCTGGGTGTATCACGCAAGCCTGTATCGGTTGCCGCTGACTGAGGAAAAGTCAGCGTGCAACCCTGTGGTTGAAAACAAATTCACCCGGAGAAACCTGTGTTTAAGACGATCTGGAATGCATTAAAACGTTTTTGGGCAGGCTGGACGAAGGTTGCGCACATCATCGGCAACTTTCAGGCTCGCGTGCTGTTAACCATCATGTACGCGGTACTGGTCCTGCCGTTTGGGATAGCGGTAAGGTTGTTTGGCGATCCGCTGCGCATGAAGACGCCACCCGACAAGTGGCTGGATCACGCCGAAGAAAAGATGGACATGGAGTGGGCGCACCGGCAGTAGCGTTGTACGCTTTCTTGCTTCAACTCCCCCAGCCGAGGTTCCCGAGGGTTCATGCCAGTCGTTAGTGACGATCGCAAGGAAATGCCAACTGCAGAATCCGGGTCCGCGAAGACTCCAAGTTCGGTCACCAATTTTTTCGCGGTGATTGCAGTGACGGTGTTTCTTCTGATTGTGTTGGAGTTGCTTTCGTTCGTGGGCCTGCGAGCCTTGCGGTCCTCGGTTTTCGAGGAGACGCCGGGAAAACGGATCCTGGCGGCTTATCAGGGACAAAGCTGGGCGCCGGCGCTGGCTCGCGAGGAGAAAGCTTCACGGCAGGTTTACGACTACAAGCCGTATATCGTGTGGCGCAGCCATCCGTTTCACGGCCAGACTTTGAACATCGATGAGAACGGAATGCGCCAGACCGACCATTCTCATTGCGATGCGAACCAGTTCACGATCTGGATGTTTGGCGGATCAACCATGCGGGGCAACGGTTCTCCAGATTGGGGAACGATTCCCTCCCAACTTGCGGCCTTGTTTGAGAAGTCGGGCCAGCCGGCTTGCGTGCGCAACTTCGGCGAAGGCGCCTGGGTCAGCACGCAGGAGGTCACGCAGCTGATGCTGGCTTTGAAAAGCGAAGCCCGCAAGCCGAACATGGTTATCTTCTACGACGGCGCCAATGACACGTACGTCCCCTATCAATCGGGTGAGGCGGACGTGCATATGAACTACGACACCATCAAGAACCAGTTTGCGGGACAGCGAGCGTTGCGCGATGGCGGCTTCGGCTATCTATTGCAGACCAACACTGTGCAACTGATGTTTTCGCTGGTCGCGAAATCAGCGGCCCATAAAGGGGACCGGCCGGTTCCCAACAGCAATCTTGAGGGCTTGGCGAAGGCATCTGTGGATAACTACTTCGCGAACATGGACACGGTGCAGGGTCTCGCCCATCAATACGGATTCGATTACGCGTTCTTCTGGCAACCGGTCATCTACACCAGCCACAAAGCATTGGTCGGCGACGAGACGCAGATCAAGGAGTCCAAGAAACTGGCGAATCTGGCGACCTGGACTCCGATGGTTTATGAACTGGTGCACAGGCAGCAGAGGCCGCACTTTTACGATCTGACGAACACTTTCGATCAAAGCAATCGCACGTTGTTTCTGGACTGGTGCCACATCACCATGACGGGGAACGAACTGATTGCTCACAAGATGTTCGAGGCGATTCGACCGGGCGGTTCGTGACAACCGTCACCAGCGTCAAGGTGGCACATCGGTGAATATGAGAAACGGGGTTGTATCCGCAAATCTCGTTCCTGGAGGAAATGCAAGATGGGCTTTATCCAAGTAGCGCAGCGCCGGTTCGGTATTGCCGGAGAACTGATCTCATTTTTTGCCCGCAACAAACGCTGGTGGATGCTGCCGATGATCTTTGTCGTGCTGCTGCTGGGCGTGGTCTTGATTCTGGCGCAAAGTTCGGTGATCGCACCGTTCATTTACACCTTGTTCTAGATGCAGGTTGGGCCAATCCGTGTGTTCCACGCCGGGCGCTGCTCGGGTGCAGGCGTGGGAGCCGATAAAAGGAACTGAACTGTGTACATTCTGGGAATCTCCTGTTACTACCACGATGCGGCAGCCGTACTGCTGCATGACGGACAACTGGTCGCTGCTGCCGAAGAAGAGCGCTTCACGCGCAAGAAGCACGACTACGACTTCCCCAAGAACGCCATCCAGTATTGCCTGGAGACGGCGGGCATTACCGGGAAAGATCTCGATTACGTCGTGTTCTTCGAGAAACCCTTCCGCAAGCTTGACCGCATCCTGGCCACGGTACTGCAGACCTATCCGAAATCGTGGAAGGTGTTCCGCGAGTCGATGATCACCTGGGTGCTCGACAAGCTGTGGGTCGCCAGCACCTTGCAGGCAGAAATCGGCATTCCTAAGGAGCGAGTGCTCTTCTCTGAGCACCACTTGTCGCACGCAGCCAGCACGTTCCTGTGCTCACCTTTCGACGAAGCTGCCATTCTCACCGTGGATGGCGTCGGCGAGTGGGTGACCGGGACCTACGGCGTGGGCAAGGGCAGCGACATCAAGATCCTTAAGCAGATGGAGTTCCCGCACTCGCTGGGACTTCTCTATAGCGCGTTTACGGCCTTCCTCGGCTTCGAAGTAAACGAAGGCGAGTACAAGGTCATGGGCATGGCGCCGTATGGCAAGCCCATCTACGCGGATAAAGTCTGGAAGGTGATTCATCAGAATGCTGATGGCTCGTTCCAACTGGACATGAGCTATTTCAGCTTCCAGCACTCGACTTCGAAAACCTACAACGACAAGTTTGCACAACTGTTCGGGACGCCGCGTCCGACGAAGCTGCAGTTCTTTACCGAGGAGACGGGATTCCCGAAGTACTTCGGAGATCCGCCGGGAAATTATCTCGAGCTATGCAAACTGAACCAGCATTACGCCGACATCGCGGCCAGTATTCAGAAGGTGACCGAAGAAGTGCTGGTCGGCATGGCCCGGAACCTGCACCAGGTCACGGGGATGAAGAACCTGTGCATCGCGGGTGGCGTCGGCCTGAACAGCGTGGCCAACACGCGCATTCTGCATGAGACGCCGTTCGAGCGACTCTACATTCAACCGGCTGCCGGCGACGGCGGCGGGGCGCTGGGCGCGGCTCTGTGGGCCTATAACACGCTACTGGGCAAGCCACGCAGCTTCGTCATGAATCATGCCTACTGGGGCAAGGAATTCACGGAAGGGCAGATCGCCGACTTCCTGAAGTCCAACAATATTCCTTATCGCCAGGCGAAGAACGAAGACGAACTGCTCGATCGCACGGTGGAGCGGCTGACCAACGCAAAAGTGATTGGTTGGTATCAGGGACGCTTCGAATGGGGTCCGCGAGCTCTCGGCAACCGCAGCATCATCGCCGATCCGCGCAATCACGAGATGAAGGAAATCGTGAATGCCAAGATCAAATTCCGCGAGCCGTACCGGCCGTTCGCTCCGTCAGTGCTGGCGGAATACGCGGACCGCTACTTCGAACTGCCCAACATGATGGACCACTATCCGGCGCGCTACATGCTTTACGTTGTGCCGGTGAAGGAAGCAGCGCAAGCCACGCTTCCGGCCATTACGCACGTGGATGGCACGGGACGTTTGCAGACGGTGTTCAAGGAACAGAGCCCGCGCTACTACGGTTTGATCGAGCGGTTCGGACAGGCAACCGGTGTACCGGTCATCCTGAATACATCGTTCAACCTGCGCGGCGAGCCCGTCGTGACCAGTCCGGCCAACGCTTTCAGTACTTATTCGAAGAGCGAAATGGACAGCCTGGTGATGGGCAGCTTCATCGTCGACAAAGAACCGGTGTCTCCGTCGCACTCCACCGTAGCCGTCGGCAATGTGGTGGATGAAAACGCCGAAGCGCCAACCCGTTCCTGAGTTGCGGGAGCGGGAAGTAGAAAACGATCGTTCGAAACGCGGTCCCTTGGTTTGTGGGTCCGCGTTTCTTTAACCAATCGACATCCCCCGAATCCTAGTCAGGGTGGAATCCATGCTGATCCTGGGCCTTTCGTCGCTAGACCACGACATCGCAGCCGCCCTCTTGCGGGATGGAGAGGTGGTGGCCGCGATTGAGAACGATAAGCTGATCCGCTCGGGAATGCGCGGGTTGCCCCAGGAAGCGATCCGGTTCTGTCTCGACAAAGTGGGAGCGAACTGGAGCGATCTGGACGCCGTGGCAGTGGCCTCGGGGCCAGTGGAAGGATTCTGGCGGCGCTCACTGCTGCGGGCGCGGCTCTCGCCTCTGTCGGCGCGGGCTAGCGTTTATTACGAAGTAAACGAACTTGGGCGCCTGGCACGGGAACTCAACCACCGGCGAGTTCTTCGTCAGCTGCACGGGAAGGAGGCAAAGGTTCTTAACCTGAACCATCATCTTTGCCATGCAGCCAGCGCGTTCTATCAATCCAGCTACGACCGGGCGCTGATTCTGACGCTCGACCACGAAGGCGATGGCACATCGGGCCTGGTGGCGATCGGCGAAGGCGCCAAGATTCGCGCTCTGCGTAAAATTTCTTTTCCGAATTCCCTCGCCTGGGTGTATTCGCAAGTCACGGAGCTTCTCGGTTTCGCTCCTCGGAAAGACGAGCACAAGACGCAGTGGTTGAGCCTGGAAGGCGAACCGCTGTACAAGGATTTCTTCCTCAAGCTTTTGCGCCGCCCCGGATCCCCCTTCCCCCATCTCAATCCCGCCTACTTTAACCGCGGCCTGGTAGGCCGTCTGGCCTTCTCCGACCGTTTCTATTCCGAACTGGACATCCCTCGACCGGTGAAGCTCACCGACGAGGTGCGCCGCGCGCTGGCGGCGAGCGTACAGCAGGCGTGTGCAGAAGCGGTGAACGATCTGGTGCAGTACTTTCGCGAGCGAGAGAAGGTGGAGAACGTTTGTCTTGGCGGCGGGTTGTTTTTGAACTCGCTGCTGGTTTCTGACGTCGAGCAGAAGTTTGGTCCGGAGCACGTCTATGTTCCTCCCGCACCAGGAAATGCAGGCTCGGCGGTGGGAGCGGCGTTGCTGGTCTGGCACTCGAACATGGCGAAGCCGCGGCGCACCGCGAAATTGGGGGGCCCATACTGGGGACCGTCGTTCAACCGCACCGAGATTAAGGACACTCTCGATAACTCGAAAGCGCGCTACTCGCTGCAGATCACCGAAGACCGCAAATTGGATATGGCCGTCCAACTTCTGCACGCGGGAAAGATCGTAGGCTGGTACCAGGGAGCCACGGAGTTTGGCCCTCGCGCACTTGGCAACCGCAGTGTGCTGGCTTCTCCCTGGGCCGACTACGTCAAAGAAAATCTAAACGACTACATCAAGCACCGCGAGTGGTTCCGGCCGTTCGCCCTGGCAGTTCCAGAAGAAGATTGCGAGCGCTGGTTCGAAGCGTCGCCCTCGTGCCGCTACATGAACTCGCTGGCCACGGCCAAGCCGGCCCAGGACCGGCTGCCGGAGGGATTTCTGTTACCGGGGAATCGGGTCCGGTTGCACGTGGTGAGCCGGGATGCGAATCCCGCATTCTGGAAGCTCTTGAAGCGCTTCGGAGAGTCTGCGCCGGCGCCGATCCTGGTGAATACGTCGTTTAATCTTTTCGGCGAGCCTTTGGTGGTAAAACCCAGAGACGCCATGCGCAGTTATTTCTGCTCCGGCGTCGACGCGTTGATCATCGACAATTTCGTCTTGTCGAAGTCAGCGGTAAATCATCTGCCGATGGTCACGCGCGTAACGAATACTGCGTAGACGGGCGGAGACGTCTGTCCTTCCAGCGAATGTTTTCCGGTGAGGCCCTCGTGAGCGAGGGCTTTTTTCATGCAAAAAAAGGCCCCATGGCTGGGGCCTTTTTCGGGAGGATCAACGCCAAACGTCTATTGGTTCTCGAGGAAGATGGGCTTAGCTCCGACTGGAACGGTTCCGTTGGTGATGGGATAGTTCCCTCCGGCAACATCGAGATAGTGCGTATATTGGGTTCCTACGCTCTGGTTCGAGGTGGTGCAGTTGCCGTTGGAACAGCTCTGCGACGTGTCCCAGATCGCTTCGGCAGCGAATCCGCCGGACTTGGTGTAGTTGCAGGTCCAGATGGTGCCGTTCTGCACGCACTGGCCGGTGGGGGTGGCGCCGACAATCCAGCTTTCGACCTGCTGATAGGCAGTTCCCGCCTTGCTCATGCCCGTGGAAGAATTCCATAGGCCGTCACCGCCCGCGTTATCCCACGCGAACCAGTAATAGCGAACCACTCCTTCGCTCTCCTGGAGCAGGTAGTGGCGAGACAGATAGGCTGCGTGCAGATCGGGATCGGTGAAACCGTTTCCGCTGGTATCTCCCCAGCTGCCCTCGGTGCACCACATCGGCTTACTGGTCTGGTTGTAGAGCACTAGCTGTGCTTTCAAGTTCTCGACGAGCGGGACGATATCTTCCGGTTGCGGCCAGACGCCCCAGGTGCTGCTCCAGTTGTAGCCATGGAAGCTCATGATGTCGGCGTACTTGCCTCCGCCCAACGCGAGGTATGGGCCCATCCAGTTGGCAACGCCGTGAATGCCGGTGGAAGGGGAAGGCGTGGTCACCAGCGCGGTGGGGTCGATGGATTTGATGATTCCGTAGGCGTCCTGAGCCATGCGGAGCATCTGCGCGTTATTGCCCTGCCAGTATCCGGGAACTGTAGGCTCGTTCCACATTTCCCAGTACTTGATCTGACCCGCGGCGTGGGTCACGATTGCGGTCACGTAATCCTTGAAGTACTGGTCGGTACCGGTGCCGTCGGCGTTCACATCGCTGGGCGGCGCGCACGAGCCCACCGGGGCTCCGGAGTTTCCGCACACCAGAGTGGGATTGGAAGAAGCAAACGTGGGCACCATGCCGAAGGTGTAGACCAGATCAACGTTGTTGGCCTGTGCCGTCGAGGTCCATTGATCAAGCGCGGTGAAATCATACACGCCCGGCGCGGTATTCATCATGTCCCAGTAGGTGCCCGTACCCCACAGGCGCATTCCCACGACCGGTACAGTCGGCATATCGAAGTGGCTGTGGCTGGTCATGGAGAAAAGGCTGGCAGGCACGGGGATTCCGGTCGCCTGATTGGTGACGGTGACGTTCACTGCGGCGCTGACACCGCGGCTCGCGGTAATCACCGCTGTGCCGGAACCGACTGCGGTTATGACTCCGGAACTGCTTACCGTGGCCACCTTGGTGGCGGACGAGGTCCAGGTTATGTGGGCTGTGACCGTGTGCTGTTGATTGTCGCTGCCGAGTCCAGTAGCCGTCAGTTGGGAGGTGCTTCCCGCTTTGATAGAGAGGCTGGCCGGAGAAACCTGCATGGAGACCAGGGTGTAGCGGCCTCCCGTTGAAGTCCTTGGGCTTACCGGCCTGGTCACCGCTTCAGGTGTAAGGAATTTGGTTTGAGCCGATCCTGTGCCGGGCAAGGCCAGGGTGGTCAAAATGATGAGCATGCATGACAGCCTGAAAGCTGCCTTCCGTCTGGGGGTCACGGGCGTTCCTCCTCATGCGAACCGATGTTTCGATAAAGTGGGCGCTGAGGACGACAGTAAGCCGGCGGATGCCTGTAACCAAGGTCACGAAAGGAGCGCAGGTAACTCGCGCTGGATTAAAGAGATGGAGGCTAAAGGCCAATAGGCAGGCTGCCTGTTGGTAACCTCGACCGGCTATTTATTAGCTCCTGCATATTGCATGGAGATAAGGGTGAGCGCCAGTGAGCGGCCCCCGCCCGATGTTGCAAGGTTCTTCACATTGACAGAGACTCGCGCAGTGAGATAAAACTTTGCCTCATGCTGGACGGGGTCGGTGCCGGCTTTCCCTCGCACCCTGTCTGGCGAGTTCCAACTTCTTCCCCCAAAAGCGATCGGCCGGGTTGTCTCCAGGTTCCCGCCGTTTTGCACAATTGAACAAGGAGTTTTATGCGCCCCTCTGTGCTTCGCCGCACCTTCGTTTTATGCGCTCTTCTGCTCTTGCTGACCGCGCTTCGCATGTGGAGCTGGCATCCCTTCGCCAATGCTCCAGAGGTAGAAAACGGAGAAGAAGAGGTACGACTGGCGCCGCAGCGCGTGGTGGTAATGCCCACGGCCAAGATGAATCTGGGCTCGGTTGCGGCGTTTGGGGGAACTCCTTACGCCGTGGGGAGCGTAGTGACGACCACCAAGACGCTGCCGGAAGCGGAAACCAACATCACCATCAACCCTTCGAATCCTCTGAACCTGGTTGGCATCATCACCGATTATTCGTTGCGGTCAGGCAATAATTCCACAAACGGCGTGAGCAAGTACGCGATCTCCAGCGACGGGGGCGTGACCTGGGGCCAGGCATACGTTCCGGTATCGTCGAAATATCCGATCACCAGCGACGGCGTCAAGTGGCTGGTCGACCGCGACCCGGGCGTTGCCATCGATCCGGTGGGCAACATTTATTTTTCAGGACTGTATCTGAAGCTGGCTTCGGGACAGGCGAGCAGTTCTTCGAGTCCTTCGATCGCGCGGCAAACCACGCCAGGTGGGGTTTATGTTTGTGCTGCGACTTTACCGGTACCTAAGATGACTTCGGCTAGTTGCCGTCCCATCGTGACCGACACCTCGCAGAATCCGACGACTTCGGTGGACCGGGATTGGATCGCCACCGACAACAGCAGTTCTGCCTACTCCGGAAACGTGTATGTGACTTGGACGTACTACACGGGCTGCGCTGCAGGACAGTGCGCCACGAAGTACATTGCCCTGTCGCGATCGACCGATCACGGCGTAACCTGGTCAACGCCGATTCAGATCAATAGTGTTACTCACACGATCGTGGATTGGTCGATGGTCACAGTGGGCGCCGATGGCACCGTCTACGTTGCGTACGAACTGTACTTCACGACGGGCGACCAGCGGATGCATTACGTGGCAACCTCTACCGACGGTGGCGTAACTTTTGGCACGCCAATCGCCATGACCCCTTTGTTCCCGCAGGTTTCTTTCCTGTGTCCTTACCGGAAGAACAGTGCGCCGAACATTGTTGTGAGTTCTGTTGCCGGAGCGGAATACGTCTATGACGTGTATGCCGAACAGAATGGACAGGGATCAAGCATCGCGATGGTGCGCTCGAACCAACCCAAAGGGGCCGGGGGATTCACCAATCCTGTCATTATCAATGACTCCACGGCGGGCCAGCGGGAATATGCGGCGGCAGCCGTGGACGGGAACGGAACGCTGAACACAATCTGGCTCGACACTCGCAACTCCCCGCAAGACGATTCGCAATATGACGTTTATGGGACCTACTCTCTCGACGGTGGAGCGACTTTCGCTCCCAACGCCCGCGTAACTCCGGCGCTCATCAACGGCAATACCAGTTTCATCGGAGACTTTTTTGGCCTCACCGTCGAACCTGCCACCGGCATTGCTCATCCAGTCTGGTCGAACGGAGGGCTTATCAACGGGCAGCTGCAGACTACGACATTGACGCCCCAGTAACCGGCGTCTCTGACAAATCGGTTGTGACGATCGCCTTAACGGTTTTCCACAATCGTTAAGGCTTTCCACCTATTGCTCTTCATCTTTATCCCTTCTATCTTTCCGCCAGGTTCCTCCTCAAAAAGCAGCGGATTTTGTGCGACCCCTTCGGGACGCGCCGGTGCGCACGTGTGTTCTGCTTCGCTCCTCTGGCCAATCTGATGCAGGAGTGTCTCATTGCGCTTTCATAGCAAAACCCTCTGGTTCTTCGCCACTGCAGCATGGTTGAGCTGCCTGATTGCAATCCCTAACCACGCCGGCGCCCAAGAACAATCGAGTCGATCCGATTCCCAGACGACCTTTCAAAACAGCAGCAGACCCGGTTATGTTCCGGTTCCGGCCACTCTTTTTTCGATGACCACGCATGGCCGAGTGGATTGGCCCACTGTGACCGTGGCCGGCTTGCGTTTATGGGACACCGGCACTTACTGGCAAATGATGAACCCCAGCCAGGGCGTCTACGATTTCACCACGCTTGATCAGTGGATCGCATCCGCGCAAGCGAACAAGGTTGATCTCATCTTCACCTTTGGCGAAGTACCTTCGTGGGCATCCTCGAACCCCAGTCTGGTGTGCGGCCACTCCGGCGCCCCTGACGGCTCTTGCGCTCCTCCGAACGACGTTACCGCGACTGGTGGAGGAACCGATCAGCACTTCAAAGATTTTGTGACGGCGATCGTGACCCATGTCGCCGGTCAGATTAAATACTGGGAGATGTGGAACGAACCGACCGTCCCGGGATATTGGCAAGGCAACAACGCGCAGATGCTGCGGATGGCGATGGACGCATACGGAATCATCAAGGCCATCAACCCTCACGCGGTGGTCACGACTCCCTCGCCTTCCACCGGCATTCATGGAGTCGCCAACTGGATGGGGCCGTACCTGGCGCTGGGCGGAGGCAAGTATGCCGACATCATCAGCTTCCACGGGTATAGCTGGAGCCTGACCTGGGGCGTGTGGCCGCAGCCGGAGGACATCGTTCCGCTCGTAGAAAATCTTAGAGGGCAGTTGGTCCTCTACGGCCAGAACAACAAGCCTTTGTGGTGCACCGAGGGCAGCTGGGGAGACACCAGCGGAAACGGATTCACCGATCCCGACCTGCGTGCAGCTTTTCTCGCGCGGCATTACATTCTTCAGGAGAGCGAAGGAGTGGTGCGCTATTACTGGTTCGCCTGGGACAATTCCGATGATGGACTGTGGAGCGCGTCGACCGGAATTGCCAAGGCCGGCACCGCCTATCAACAGGTGGAGAACTGGCTAGTGGGATTGACGCCCACAGGAAAGTGCGTGCAAAACGGGACCATCTGGACCTGCAACTATACGAAGTCCGGCGGATATCAGGCCGAGACGATCTGGGACACATCACAATCCTGCTCCAACGGATCGTGTACAACGAAATCCATGAAGGTGGGTTCGCAATATATCCACTACAAAGACATCGCCGGCGGCACGCATACGATCAGCAACGCCTCGGTGCCGGTGGGATCAAAACCGATTCTGCTGCAGAACCAGTAGAAGGAAGTCCAAGAAGCCAAAAGACTCCTGCCGGGTGTGCACATTGTTGCAGCTTGACAGTGCGGCAGGAGTCCCCGATAATCCGCCACCAATGCCTGTTTTGGGGCGCCTCCCCTGTGTTGCGCGCAAACAATCTCTGATCGACCGGTAGCAAGCGGCTGGGGTATTGGTTCGTCCGCGCTTCGAGCGCAATCATCGAGCCAGTTCGTCGCCTGCTTGCCCACGAGGAGAGCCATGCCGAAGTTGGGATCTTTTCTGAGCTCTGTTTTCTCACTCGCACTTTTTGTTGGCCTCGCCTTTGGAGCGAAGCCGCCTGTCCCCATGGGTCCCGGGGAATTTCAAACGGGCAAGCAATTCGCCGTCGGCGTGAGTCCCGCGGCTATTGCATTTGGCGATGTCAATGGAGATGGGAAGCAGGATCTGGCTGTGGCGAACCTGGGCAGCAATAGCGTGAGCGTGCTGTTAGGCAACGGCGACGGAACCTTTCAGGCGAAGAAGAACACAGGGACTTTGCCCAGTCCTGTCGGCGTCGGCCTAGCCGATTTTAACAATGACGGAAAACTCGATCTCGTCACCGTGCAAAACAATGGAAGCACGGTCGACATCTTGCTAGGCAAAGGCAACGGCACTTTCGGGATTCCCACCACGCTGACGGCTTCCGGGGGATGCACTTCCCTGCTGGTCGGCGACTTCAACGGTGACACGAAGAGTGACGTCGCGGTGGGATGCACTGCGGGCATCACCATCTTCCTGAGCAACGGCGACGGGACTTTCCAATCAGCGAAGATTTCAGCGGTGGGAGCGTCCTTTCCCATCGCCGCTGCTGACCTTAATAAAGACAACAAACTCGACCTGATGGTTCCCAGTGGGGCGCAGAATTCGGCGATCTCGGTTCTGCTCGGAAACGGCGACGGAACTTTTCAGGCGGCGTTGAATACGCCTGCGCAGGGCGATCCGGTGTCGGTGGCAGCCGGGGATTTCAACAAAGATGGCAAGCTTGACCTCGCCGTGGGCAATGGAAATTTTGCCGGGATCACCACTCTAATTGGAAACGGCGATGGCACTTTTCAAGTCGGGGGTGGATCGGCGATTGACGCCGCTACGGTCACCTCCGTATCGACCGGCGATTTCAATGCCGATGGCATTGCGGACGTCGCCGGAGTCGGCCCCTCCACCAACGGAATTGTCGACTACATGGGCAACGGCACCAACCTGCTGACTGGCCCGGTCTACTACGGTTCTTCCGTCACGCCAACCGCGATGGTCCTGGTCGATGTGAACGGAGACAAGAAGCTCGACATGGCGGTCGTGAACTCGGTCGGCGATGTTGCGGGCGGCGTGGGCTCGGTCACAATCATTCTCGGGGTAGGAAACGGGTTCTTTCAAGGTGCGCGCGCTTTTCCGGTGGGACCAGGCACTTGCGCGGCCAACTGCACCACGCCCTCGATTGCGACCGCCGATTTTAACGGCGATGGATTTCTGGACCTGGTGGCCGCCAACCAGCAGGACAACGTACTCAATCTCCTGCTGGGCAATGGCGACTCTACGTTTCAGGCGCATCTTGATTTCCCTGTCACTGGGCTGAACCCCGGTTCGTTGGCGGTCGCTGATTTCAATAAAGACGGAAAGATGGACGTTGCCGTCGCCAACCAGTGCACGCCGAATACGAACTGTGACGCATCAGCAGGCTCCATCAGCGTCTTCCTGGGAAATGGAAATGCGACCTTCCAGAATCCCGCCGACCTGAGCACAGGCGGCGGAAACCCCGTCTGGATTGTAAGCGCTGACTTCAATAAAGACGGCAACCTAGATCTCGCTATCAGCGCCGCCGGTGATTGCACGGTGAAGGTCCTGCTGGGAAACGGGAATGGAACTTTCCAGTCCGCGCTGAGCACTTCCCTGCCAGCTTGCGGAAACGGCATGTTCGTGGCCGCCGACTTCAACAAAGACGGAGTGACGGATGTCGCCGTGATTGAGCCGAACGCGTTCGCGCTGCTGTTGGGAAATGGCGACGGCACTTTCCAACCCGGCGCGAGCACGGCCTCGACGGGAGCCGAGAGCCTGGTGGCCGCCGACTTCAACAAAGACGGAAATTTTGATCTCGCAGTTTCCCAGGGTCAAGGCGTCAACATCTACCTCGGCAATGGCAATGGAACCTTCCAGGCGGCTAAGTTCTTCGCCGCAGATGCGTCGTCTGACTCGGTCGTGACTGACGACTTTAACGGCGATGGCATCCTCGATCTCGCCATGGGAGCAAGTCCTGCAGTGGATGTTCTGCTCGGCAAAGGTGACGGAACCTTTAACACGTTCATCAGCTACCCGGCGGGAGGATCTGCGTACACCGGATCGGGATCGCCGCTGGTGACCTCTGACTTCAACCGCGACGGAGCGAAAGACATCCTCGTCGCCTACCAGCAGACCGGGCTGAACACGAACGTATTTGAGATCTTCAACAACACGGGCGGGAACCGCTTAACGCTTACGAGTAAACCGAATCCGTCATCGTTTGGGCAGACGGTCACGATGTCAGCGACCGTGACTGCGACTGGAACCATCAGCGGACGTCCAGCGCCAACCGGAACCATCATGTTCCTCGATGGGACCACGCTTCTGAGCACGGTTACGCTGACCAACAGCAAAGCTACGTTCACAACCTCTACCCTGGCGACCGGCACCCACAATCTGACTGCTGTTTATAGCGGCGATAGCTTTTACAACCCGAACACCTCGTCGGTGGTAAAGCAGACGGTCAACAAAGCGAGCACGACGAGCACCGTGAGTTCGTCGCAGAATCCTTCGACCTTCGGGCAGCCGGTCACGTTCACTGCAGCCGTGAAGTCGTCGACCACGGGCACTCCGACCGGCACTGTGACATTCAAAGACGGGACGAAAGTGCTTGGGTCGGGGACGCTCAACGGCAGCGGGCAAGCGATGTTCACAACTTCGTCGTTGTCGGTCGGGAGCCACTCCATGACGGCGGTCTATAAGGGCGATACGAACTTTAAGACGAGCACGTCTCCGGTACTGACGCAAACCGTCAACTGACGGAGAGCGCAAGACTTTGCAGCATGAGTCTGGAGGTGTGCAATGTATTGCATCACCCCACATGAGGCTATTGACAACGGTTGTGGCCGGGCTACGATAGAAGCCTGCTTTCCTGCTGGTCTTCCCCTGGTCGCCAGGGTTGGGTTTGGTTCCATGATTGCTGGTAAAGCCTTTGTGGGACGTGGGTTCCTTTAATTCTCCTCAGGAGTGGTCATGCGACGCGCGCGTACTGGAAAAATTCTGCTTTCGGTGTCCGTCTTGTTTCTTCTCGCGGCTCTGAATTTGTGGGGCTGGCGCCCGTTCTATGATCCCGATCCGATCGAGAATGGGGACGACGAAATACAGCTGGCGCCGCAACGCGTCTCGACAACGTCCGTGCCGTCGGTCAGCAGCAGGTCGCTTCCCGCCAGATTTGGAGGGAATCCTTACCTCGTGGGCTCGCCCGTCACTACAACGACGAGTCTGCCCCAGGCGGAGACCAACATCGCGGTTAATCCCGTCAATCCCTCAAACCTGGTAGGCATTATCACCGACTACTCGCTGCGTCCCGGCAACGATCAGGTCAACGGAGTCAGCAAATACACCATCTCGAATGATGGTGGCATGACATGGACCGATCAGTTCGTCCCGTTGCACAGCAATGCTTATGGCCAGACTAGCGACGGCGTCAGCTGGCTGGTCGATCGCGATCCGGGCATCGGCATCGACCGTTCCGGCTACGTTTATTTCTCCGGCCTGTATCTGAAGCTGGCGCCCTCGCAGGCCAGCCAGCCAACCGGCGGGTTGACCAGCGGGTTGACTAGCAACTTGATCTCGCGGCAGACGTACCCGGGCGGCGTTTATGTTTGCGCGGGCCAACTTCCTAACATTACGATGACAAACGCCAACTGTAATCCGGTCTTTACCTACACGGGCGCCAAGGGAAACACGACCTCCGTGGATCGCGATTGGATGGCGGTTGACGCGGGCAGCAATTCTCCCTATGCGGGCAATGTGTACGTGGTGTGGACGCACTACACGGGGTGCACGAAGACCACTTGCCAGGCGAAGTTCATCGCGTTTTCACGCTCCACCGATCACGGCGTGACTTGGTCCCCGCTGACGCAGATCAATCTCGCCAGCCAGGCCACCGTAGACTGGTCGATGGTCACGGTGGGAAACGATGGCACGGTATACGTGGCCTACCAGAACTACATCATGACCAACAACGAGCGGCAGCACTTTCTTGCCGTCTCCAGCGACGGTGGCGTGACCTTCAACACTCCGGTGGCGATGAGTCCAATCTTTACCAACGTCGTGTTCAATTGCCCCTACCGCAAGAACAGCGCTCCCAACGTTGTGGTCAGCCCGGTGGCCGGAGCCGACTACGTGTACGACGTGTATGCCGAACAGATAGGATCGACCTCTGCGATCGCGGTGGCACGGTCACGCCAGACCAAGGGTAATGGCGGTTTCACCACGCCCGTCACAATCAATGACTCCAGTGCCGGGCAACGCGAGTACGCCGCCGCCGCGGTTGACGGCAACGGCACGCTGCACACGCTGTGGCTCGATACCCGGAACTCTCCGACCGATACTTCGCAGTACGATGTTTATGCCACCTACTCAAAAAATCTGGCGGCGACGTTCGCTCCCAATGCCCGAGTGACTCCGACCACGATCAACGGCAACACCACCTTCATCGGAGATTTCTTCGGCATTACCGTGGAGCCGACAACCGGCATCGCGCACGGTTCATGGAGCAACGGCGGGCTGATTAACGGACAACTCATCACCACGACGCTGACACCGCAGTAAGAGCACTCGGCGCGGGCAAGCGTGCGGGTGGCTTGCTCGCGCCTGATTCCCCTCAATACCCCGCCATCCCGTATGAGGTCGAAGGCGTCCCCGTGACGCTGGCCACCTCGACGAGACTCCCGTTTGGCTGAATTCGCAGTCCCACAACGCCGCCATAGGTTCCCTCCAATACATAGAGGTAATTGTTGTCAGCGCCGATGACTTCATCGAGAGGGTCGGAGTGCGCGGGCAGCACAAAACTGAGCGCACGAGGGAGTTCCGGGCGGGCTTAGCGAAAGTCTGCTCCCACTCAGGCTTGCGGATCAACAGGTGCTACGAGCCTTCGTTCTCCCACATAGGACGAACTACGATGATGGCGAGAGGCATCTCGCTGGTCTTCCCATCGAGTTGCTGACGCACGCGAACCTGCAGGGTGCAAAAGCCACGATCGTCCGCGACAGGCCAGGGGAAGGTCTTATAGGCGGGATTTACTGGGACCAGGCTCAACACGGCCGGTTCGTCGCGGTGAGAGGCCAGCATGCCTCGTTTATTCAGCTCGTCGAGGGAGACAGTGGCCCCGGGGTCCTTGTCGGCCCAGCCGGGACTGAGAACCACAAAATCGCGGTAGGGGCTGACGGCGTGGTCGTCGCCATCCTGCTGCAGCTGGGCGTAGCGCATGGTGTAGAGGCCGGGCTTCAGCATGTGATGCTGGAAGTCTTCGCGGTAGCCCAACAGGCTGATGACTCCGAGGAACGTCCCGGGCTTCAGACCGCCGTATAGGACGTCAGGAGCGTCGGTAGCAGCCTTCTGTGCGCTGATCTGCTTCGCCCACCAGATGTCGCAGACAGCGGTTCGGGTGTTGTTTGTGGTGCTGCTCAGGCGCAGTCCCTGGGGGTCGAGCGCGTCGGAGAGATCCCTGGGCAGCTCAGAGAAGGCCAGTGCTGGGGGCGGTTCCGTAATGTAGGGATCGACTCCCCACGCGGAACCGGCCCACAGCACCGGCAATATCAACAACAGTACTCGTGCAACGCCACGCAGCATGGATAGATTCTACGTCCCGTTGCCCGTGAGCGGTGCAAGTTGCGGACTGCCTCCACCGTTGTCAGTGAACTGCACGTTCCCGGTGCGGGTTCCGGTGGCGCTCGGCGTGAACGTCACCATCACTGTGCAGGTAGCTCCCGGAGCCAACGACGCCGGGCAATTATTGGAGAACACCGCGAAGTTGGTGGCGTTGGTTCCAGTAATGGCGACATTGGTGATCTTCAGATTGCCCGACGGCGCCACGTTCTTCACCGTCATGTTCCTCGGTTGGCTCGTCGTCCCAACGGCTTGATTGCCGAAGTTCAGACTCGACGGAGACAATCCCAGCGCGGTTCCCGTTCCGCTCAGCGAGACCGTTTGCGGAGAGCCCACAGCATTGTCGGTGATCGACAACGTTCCGGTGACCGGTCCGATGTTCTTCGGCTTGAAGAACACCATGATGGTGCAACTCGCTCCCGGAGCGAGAGTCGCCGTACATTGGTTCGTTCGTTGGAAAGGACCCGTAGTTGAAACGTTGGTGAACGTGACCGTAAGGGTGCCCGTGTTTTTCACGGTGACTGTTTGCGGAGCGCTCACCACGCCGATTGGTATCACGCCAAATGCGAGACTTGGCGGGGTGACTGTGACCATGGCGCCGCCGGTTGTACCTCCGTTACCTAAGAGGACCGAGGCGCTGACGGAGGAGAAATTCGCGACCGCCAGGTCAAGGGTTCCATCGCGGTTGAAATCGCCTGCGGCGATGCCCGCCGGAGCCGATCCCACGTTCGTATCCTGATGGGCCTGCAGCGTACCGTTGCCGTTGCCCAACAGAACCGAAATCGTAGAGGTGCCGGAGTTCCCAACCGCTACGTCGAGTTTGCCGTCAGCGTTGAAATCTCCCAACACCACCGAGTCAGGCAAGCTTCCAGTTGCGAAAGTACCTCCCACAGTGAAGGTGCCGTTGCCTGCGCTCAGCAGCACAGTCAGGGTGCCGTCACTCTGATTCGCGACCACGAGGTCGACTTTGCCGTCGCCGTTGAAGTCTCCGGAAGCAATCGCTACAGGAGTCTGGCCCGTATTCGGCTTGGCTCCGGCTACCTTGAACGTTCCGTCCCCCACACCCGTGAGGATGGTCAGGTTGTTGTCGGTGGTATCGACGATCGCCAGATCCACCTTATTGTCGAGGTTGAAGTCACCCAGAGCGATGGCGACCGGTCCCGCGCCGGTGTTTGGCGGAGTTGTAGTCGGGATGAAGGTGCCATCGCCTGCGCCCAGCAGGACGCCAATCGCCGGACCGACGCTATAGGGATAGACCAGGTCGAGGATTCCATCGCGGTTGAAGTCGGCCGTCTGCACATCGGTAGGCCAGATCGCCGTGACCAGAGCGCCCTGCGTAAACGACAGTGCGCCGTTTCCGAGCAGGATGCTCAGATTGTTCCCCGAGTTATTGGCGACGACCAGGTCGAGATCGCCGTCACCGTTGATGTCACCCACGGCGGCCGCGACTGGGCCCATGGCGTTGCAGACGGAGTTGGTCGAACCGCCCGTGCACATGGTGCCTACCAGAGCGAACGTTCCGTCTCCGTTGCCCATGAAGATGGAAGCGGTGCTGTCGGTGTTGTTCAGGACGACGAGATCCTGCTTGCCGTCTTTGTTGAAGTCAGCCGCGATGACATCTTTCGGTCCCTTGCCGACGGTGAGATCGTTTCGGTTGTAGCTGACCGCCGGTGGTGGAGGTGGCGACCTGGAAGAACTGCTGTCCCGAGATACCGCCTCCCGGGGTTCCGGTGGTCACCGTAATGGTTCCGGTGTCCAGCCGTAGCCAAATCGCCGGCAGGAATCGTTGCGGTCAGCTGATGTCCGCTGACGAAGGTTGTGGCCAGCGGTGCGCCGTTCCAGTTCACGACCGACTTGGTGCCGAAGTTGGCGCCGTTCACGGTCATGGCAACGCTGCCGCTGCCCGGAGCCGCGCTGCGCGGTGAGAGCGATTGCGCCAGTAGTGGCGCGGGGTTGTTGGTGGAAGCGGAGCCGGTGCCGGTGATGTTGACCACCTGCGGGCTGTCCCCTTCGCTATCCCAGGTGAACAATTGCGCCACGAGCGCACCTTGCACAATCGGAGTGAAGGTTATGTTGATGGTGCAGTTCGCGCCCGGGGCTAGACTGCTGGGACAATTGTTGGTCTGCTGGAAATCAAGGGTGTTGGTTTCGCCCTGGCCGCCGTTGTTGCCGGTCAGCCAGATCGGCAGGCATGCCGGGATTGGGATTGGCGAGCGTCAGCGCGGTCGATCCCATGTTGGTGAGGGTGACGGTTTGAGGTGCGCTGACCGTGCCGATGGCCTGGCTGGTGAAGGTCAGAGTAGGCGGAGTCAGAGATACCTGCGTTCCCGTGCCGGTGAGCTGAAGAACGTGCGGGCTGCCGCCGTCGCTGTCAGTTACCGTGACCGTGCCAAAACGCGTTCCGCTGGCCGTGGGCGTGAAGACGGCCGTAATGGCGCAGCTTGAGCCACCGATTCAGAGTTGAGCCGCAAGTGTTGGTCTGAGTGAAATCGCCACTGGCCTGGACGCTCGATATCGTGATGGGAGAGCTGCCTCCATTGGTGAGCATGGCAGTCTGTGCCCCGCCCATCATGAACACCTGTTGGGTGCCGAAGTTCAGCAAGGTGGGATTCACACTCACATTCGTGCCGACGCCGGTGAGAGTGACGGTCTGGGGACTCGACGGGTCGCTGTCATTGATGGTCAAAGTCGCCGTGCGAGTTCCCGTGCCGCTCGGTGTGAAGGTGACATTGATGGTGCAGTTAAACGGGCTTTCGTTCTGCAACGGGGCCACGCCGTTGGCGCAGGTGTTGGTCTGGGTGAATTCGGAGGAACCTGTGATCTGGATGGTGGAAAATGTGAGCTTGGTACTGGTGAAATTGCGCATGGTCACGGTGTTCACCGGACTCGGCGTGCCCACCGCTTGCGGCTGGTAGAAAGTCAGGGAGGTCGTAGAGCTTGGCCGGCACTGGCGCAGCGTCAGCGGCTCAGGACGCTCGCAGACTCTGGTTGAAGTCGAACAGGACAGGATCGCTCGCCATGTGATTGGAGTCCTTATCCCGATTGGTCAGCGCAGGCAAACTAAACAGGTCTTCGATGAAGGTCAGTACCGAGGAATGCTCGTACTGAACATGGGTCACGCTATTTCCCGCGGACGCTTGAGGCGTGTATGGCGAGATCACGATCATAGGCGCGCGCATGTCCAACCCATACTGGTCGAGCACGTGGCGGCGCCACGTGATCGTAGAGGCCGGCGGGGTCATCCCACACGATGATGATGGCCGTAGGGTCTTGGCTCCAGTACTGGCTATTCATGATCGCGTTGACGGCATTGACGGTATAGTTTTCCCCAAAACAAATGCTGTAAGGGGGATGGTCGGTGGCTTCCCCGGTGGCCATCAGCCAGCTGACCTGTTGCAGATTACCGTTCTGTACGTCCTGGAGGAAGGTGTTGTCAGTAACGTTATTGACCCATAGCGGTCCGAAGCGCAAATGGCTGATCAACTCCATCGAGTTGAACGGGATCTTGGTGTCTGCGTAATACCTCCAGCTCACTCCCGCCGCTTGCAACTCATCCATCATGGTGGGCATATCGAGGCAGGGGAACATCGTCGTGAGATTGCCGTTGGGATCGAGTACGGCGATCTCGTCGTTGGGCGGAGAGTCGCAACCATCGGGCGCGTTGGTGATCATTCCGGCGGATTGCGCCGCCACCGTGTACAGGTGGTTGGGCGAGGTAGAGGCCAAATTGGAAGTGAAGTAATTGTCCGCGAGAGAAAAATCCGTGGCGTAGGTCCAGTAATTGGGAATATCCGACTGCCACTGCTGGCCGTAGCATTCGTAGTCGCCGTTCATGTTGCAGGGCGCGCCTACGTTGATCAGGTCAAAGCCGTCCATCTTGCCGTGGTCGATGGCCTGAAGAAAACATCCCCAGCCGTGACAGATGTCGTGTTCCATGGCGTCCGGCAGATGTTGCAGTTGGATCACCTGTCCGGTGGAGGCTAAGCCTTGGCTGGCGCCGTTGGCTCCGGGAAACTGGTGGCCAAACATGTTGTCGAAGGAACGGTTCTCTCGCACGATAAAGACCACGTGCTTGATATTGCTTAGCCCCGGGATCTTGCTCACTCTGTCCAAAATGGCAGAGGATTGTTCGGCGGACTGGCCGGCAGCGGGCATCACGCCCAGGCAAATCACGGCCACCAACAGGAGGCAGGCAATACCGGCATTACGCTGAAGTTTTGGCGTCACGAATGTCATGCAGTCCTCTCGCAGCTTGAGTTCTGGAACCGTCCCAACTTCTTTACCGAGCCCCTGGGAATGCTGGCGCAAGGCTCGAAACGGCGCCGAACCGGGCAATGCAAAGTCTTTCCTCTTAGAGGCAAAGCTTTGGTTAGATCACGCCCAGTTTGGCGCTGTAAGACGTTGGGGGAGTGAACTTACGGTGCTGGAAACCCCACCGGTTGCCGAGGAAAGGAGCAATTTGGATGCCATGGGGGGTGTGCAAACTCTTGATCCGGCAGCGGTTCCCCCTCGATCACATCCTGTCTGGCAGGGCTTATCGGGGCAGGGACCAGGTAACGGCGCGAATGAAATATTCGGGCAGAATTCCAATGACCACGGTCGCCAAAGCCGTCACTCCGAGCGCCGTCCACATGGCGGGACTGATCCGGAGGCGGGTCTTATCCATGGCCTCGCGCATGAACATGGCATTGCCAATCTTCATATAGTAATAAAAGCCGAACAGCGCGTAGAGGACCGCCAGCGATGCCAGCACATAATGGCCGCTCTCGATCAGGCTGAGGAAGATGAAATATTTCCCGTAGAAGCCGGCCAGCGGCGGAATGCCCGCCAGCGACAGCAGGAAGATCAACATCAGCACGGCTTCGATGGGGGCGCGGTAGTAGAGGCCGGCGATGTCATCGATCTCGTCGCCAATCACATCGCGTTGGCGCAATGAGGTGATCACCGCAAAGGCTCCCAGATTCATGAAGGTGTAAACCATGAGGTAAAGAAGAATGCCCTTCAGTCCGTCTGCTTCTGCCGGTTGAATGGCGGAGCCTACGGCGATCACGCCGAGCAGGATGTACCCCACGTGAGCGATCGAAGAGTACGCCAGCAAGCGCTTCATGTTGGTTTGCGTGAGCGCGGCCAGATTGGCCACCGTCATGGTGGCGATGGAAACAAAGATCAGGAACGGTACGTAAACGTCATGCAGCGGGAAGAGTCCCCAAAACAGGATCCGCATTAACATCGCCCACGCAGCTGCCTTCACCGCGACCGACATGAATCCGGTTACGCTGGTCGGCGCGCCTTCGTACGCGTCCGGCGCCCATTGATGGAACGGCACCGCGGCAATCTTGAAGAGCAGCCCGGTGGCGGTCATCAAAAGCGCCAGCACAGCCACCGGCTTTATGTCGTGATTTTGCAGAAGCAACTGGCCCAGGCGTCCGCGAATCGCGACAAGATTGGTGCTCCCCGTCAGTCCGTAGAAAAGCGAGAGCCCATAGGCGAAGATTCCCGAGGAGAATGCGCCCAGCAGCAGATATTTCAGCGCGGCTTCATTGGAACGGCGGTCGGTGCGCAGGAAGCCCACCAGGATGTAGGTGGAGATCGCCATCAACTCGAGTCCGATGAAGATCAGCACAACATCGAACCCGGCCGCCATGCACATCATGCCAATAACCGCGAACAACATCAGCGCATAGAACTCGCCGTGATGTTCGTGCTCAATCTCGAGGTATTTCACCGACATCAGGATGGAGATCGCTGTCGCTGCCAGGAACAGATACCAGAAATAGAGCGAGAAGTGGTCGACCACCATGGTGTTCAAAAACGCGGACTGGCCGGGAATATGATCGTGCGCAAACCGCAATTGAATCTCCGCAACACCGACGGTCGCAAACACGATTCCCGCAAAGGCAATCCACGGGTTCAGTGACTTCGATTCCTTGGGCCACATCGAGTCGAAGACGAGGATGCTCAGTGCGAACATCGTGAGCAGAATAATGGGCATCGACAGCAGATAGTCCGATTGGGTGAAGTATTGTCCCAGGCTGCCCGGCACTTATTTGCTCTCCTTGACGGCGGCCGAATTTGCAGGAACGAGCGCTACATTCTGAGGGGCCACGGGCTGCCCTGAGGCGTTCACCACGCCCTTTAAATCCGGATAATCCTTGGGCCGTATGTCGTAGACGAGTTGATTGACCGGCTGCTCAAGAATCTCGAAGAACGGTTTGGGATAGAGCCCGATCCAGAAAGCCATCACCAGCAGGGGCGCGAAGGTCAGAATCTCACGGGGAGTCAGGTCGTGTAACTTCTCGTTCTTCGGATTCGTGACCGTCCCAAAGAATACGCGCTGGTAGAGCCAGAGCAGATAAGCCGCGGCAAGAATGACGCCGGGGACCGCCCAAGCCGCCCACTTCCAGTTCTCCATGAAGGTGCCCTGCAGGATGGTGAACTCGCCGACGAAGCCATTCAGCAGCGGCAGTCCCATCGATGAGAGGAACATGATCATGGTAATGGTTGCGTAGACCGGCATGACGTTGGCGATGCCGCCGTATTCGGAAATTTCGCGCGTGTGCCGCCGCTCGTAGAGAATGCCGACGATCAAGAAGAGCGCGCCAGTCGAGATTCCGTGGTTGATCTGCTGTAAGACCGATCCGCTCAGACCCAGTGGACTCAGGGCAAAGATTCCCAGCGTGCAGAAGCCGAGGTGGCTGACCGAAGAGTACGCCACCAGCTTCTTCATGTCTTTCTGCATGAGAGAAACAAGCGCGCCGTAGATGATGCCAATGATCGAGAGCGTGATCATCCAGAGACGAACCGTGGGATGCATCACCACGCCCGGGAAGAATGGCAGCGCGAAGCGGACGAATCCATACGTTCCCATCTTCAGCAGGACGCCGGCCAGGATGACTGAACCCGCTGTGGGCGCTTCCACGTGCGCATCCGGCAGCCAGGTATGGAACGGGAACATCGGCACCTTGATGGCGAAGCCCAGAAAGAATGCCAGGAAGAGCCAGATGGCGTAGTGGAACGGAATCATTGGAGCGGTCTTATAGAGCTCCGGAATCGCGAAGGTGAAGTTTCCCGCAACCTGGTGATGATGGAAGTAGAGGAACAACACTGCCAGCAGCATCAGCACTGAACCGAACAGCGTATAGAGGAAGAACTTGATGGCCGCATAAAGCTTGCGTGGGCCACCCCAGATGCCGATCAGCAGGTACATGGGGACCAGCATCGCTTCCCAGAACATGAAGAACAGGAAGAAGTCGAGCGACATGAAGACGCCCAGCATGCCGGTCTGCAGAATCAGGAACCAGACGTAATATTCCTTCACGCGATTCTCAATCGCGGTCCACGACGAGAGGATGGAGATCGATCCCAGCAGCGTGGTGAGCATGATCAGCAGGAAAGAAATGCCGTCGATGCCGAGGTAATAACCGGCGCCGATCGAGGGGATCCAGTTGTTGGGCATGCCCTCGATGAACTTGAAGCCGGGCTGGAAACGCTGCGCCCAGAACCACGGGACCAGCGGCAGCGAAACCAGAAAGCCCAACAGGGCGAAGAGATTCGCGACCCAGCGAATGGCTTCCTTGTTCTCCTTGGGAATAAACAGCAGGAGAAACGCGCCGACCAGCGGCGTCAGAAGAATGATCGAGAGAATGTGACTTTGCATAGAAAGCAGTTCTCAGTTGTCAGTTCCCGGTTCTCAGTGAACCAGGATCAAAGCCTAATTAATGCCAAACGTAATACGCCATGAAGCCGACTAATCCCACCGTCATTACTAGCGCGTACCACTGCACCAGTCCCCACTGCAGCATGCGCAAGGGATACGAAAATACGCGCGCCAAGATCGCTGGCCCATTCACCAAAACTCCGTCGATGATCCACTTGTCCCACCAACTGGAGATGGTGCCTGAGAGCCGCGTCAAGCGTCCGGCGCCGTTCACGATGCCATCGATCACGTGGGTATCGAACCATGCGGAAGCGTCGCCGAGACCAAACACGCCGAGACGGAAGCCATCGATCTTGCGGCGGCCGGTGAAGACATAGTCGTATCCTTCATCTACGTAATACTTGTTTAGCAGGACGTTGTAGACAGGCGGCGCCACCGCATCGATGGGCTCTTTATAGTCTTTGCCGGCGTTGCTATAGGCCTTCCACGCGAAACCAAGTCCCACAAAGGCAGCCGCGACCGACAGGCCCATCAAGCCGTATTCCATCGGGTCGGTGTGCTCTTCTTCTTTCTCGCCTGCAGCCAGTTGTTTCGGCTTCTCTTCCTGGAACGCCCTCACGTCGCGCGCGAAAACCGGCTCGAGGAATTTGCCGAAGCGATCGGAGCCTCCCAGACTATGCGGTAGTCCAAACCATCCGGCCACGACCGAGAAGAATGCCAGGATCACGAGCGGCACGGTCATGGACCGCGGCGACTCGTGAATATGATGCTCAACTTCGTGGCTCATACGCGGCTTGCTGAAGAAGGTCAGCACGATCAAGCGGCCCATGTAGAAAGCGGTCATGAGAGCCGTGATGAAGCCGATGAACCACAGCAACCGATATGCTCCGCCTTCTGAAGACCACGACTGCCACAGAATTTCGTCCTTCGAAAAGAATCCGGCGAAATCCCGGGATGCCCGCAATCGCGAGGGTGCCGATGAACATCGTCCAGAATGTGATGGGCGTGCGTTCGCGCAGATCTCCCATGTTGCGCATGTCCTGTTCGCCGCTCATGGCGTGAATCACCGAGCCGGAGCCGAGGAACAGAAGCGCCTTGAAGAACGCGTGCGTGAAGACGTGGAAAACGCCCGCGGCGAAGGCTCCGACGCCGAGGGCGAGGAACATGTATCCCAATTGAGAAACCGTCGAGTACGCGAGCACACGCTTGATGTCGTTCTGCACCAGGCCAATCGAGGCGGCGAAGATCGCGGTCAATGCACCGACGATGGCGACCGTCTTCATCGAGGTCGGCGCCAGTACGAACAACGCGTTCGAGCGCGCCACCATATAGACGCCGGCAGTCACCATGGTTGCCGCATGGATCAGGGCGGAAACCGGGGTGGGGCCCTCCATCGCATCGGGCAGCCAGATATAAAGAGGTAGCTGCGCCGACTTGCCGCAAGCGCCGACAAACAGAAGCAGCGTCGCCGCGGTGATGATGGGGTCGCCAATCAGAAAATGTCCGCTGTGCGCCAGCGCGTTCACGTCAACGTAACGCAGTGATCCGAAATACCAGGCAATCGTAAACATGCCCAGCAGGAAGCCCGCGTCGCCGATGCGGTTCACGATGAACGCTTTGTTCGCGGCGTTGCTGGCCGATTTGCGGTGGAAGTAGAAACCGATCAGGAGGTACGAACACAGGCCCACGCCTTCCCATCCCACGAACATCAAAACATAGTTGTTCGCCAGAATCAGCGTGAGCATCGAGAACATGAAGAGGTTGAGGTATCCGAAGAAGCGGTAGTAGCCGCCCTCGTGGGCCATGTATCCGATGGAGTAGATATGGATCAGCATACCCACGCCAGTGACGAAGATCAGCCAGATGGTGGAAAGCGGATCGAGCAGGAATCCCGCGTCGGCCTTGAACTGGGCATGATTCCCATCTTGAGTGGCGTAGTTCAGATGTCCAGCGTCGGTGCCGAGCCAGGTGTAGAGGATCTTTTCGTAAGGCTTGCCGGGCGCGCCATTGGCGTAGTCGGAGTACTGCCAGGCCGCGCCGCAGGCCATCACAAAGGCCAGAACCACGGCGCCGACGCAGATGATGTTGACGGACGACTTCGGCATCTTTTTGCCGAAGAGCAACATGAGCGCCGCGCCGGCGGCGGGCAACAGTGGAATCAGCCAGATGTTGGAGAGAAATAGCATTCAGCACTCTGAAAACAAGCAGTCAGCACTCAGCATTCAGCACTCAGCCAAAAACCCTTCGCGACCATCTCCTGCGCAATCCACGAACCCTCCGTCAGCGATTCGCTCCCAGGGCTGAATGCTGAGTGCTGAATGCTGACAGCTTCTTTACCACTTCAACAAATCGACTTCGTCCACATTCACCGTTTCTTTGTTGCGGAAGAAGGCGATCAGAATTCCCAGGCCGACCGCGGCTTCGGCGGCGGCGTCGGTAATGACAAAAATCGCGAAGACCTGTCCGTGCAATCCATAGATACGCGAGAAGGCCACCAGGTTCAGGTTCACCGCATTCAAAATCAATTCAATCGACATCAGAACGATGACCACGTTGCGCCGGGTCAATACGCCGACTACGCCCAGGATGAACAGGGCGGCGGCGACGATCAAATAATGAATGGTTCCTATGGGGGCCATGAAACAGTTCTCAGTTCTCAGTTCTCAGTCAAAAACTAGATTCTCTTTTTTGCCATCACTACCGCGCCGATGATGGCTACCAGCAGCAGCAACGACGCGATTTCAAATGCGAACATGTAATTGCTGTACAAAAGCTGACCAATTTGCTGGGTGTTCGATTCTTCGGGCATCTGGGCCAACCGGTCTGGAAAGATGGCTTTCGCTTTCAAGAACACCGCGCAGAATAATCCGAACAGAGCGGCTGCGGCGACGAGGCCGGCGATCCATTGTTTATTGAATTGCTCTTCCTTCATCGAGCGGTCGATGTTCACCAGCATGATGACGAACAGGAACAACACCATGATGCCGCCCGCATAAAGAATGATCTGCACGCCAGCAACGAAGGGCGCGTAGAGCATCAGGTACAGACCTGCGAGCGCCAGCAGGGTCAGGATCAATGCCAACGCCGAGTGCACGGGATTCTTGCGCGTGACTACCAGTATCCCGCCGAGCACGGCGAGTCCCGACAACAGGTAGAAGAAAAATGTTGTGGCTACTGGCTGCATATTTTAGGAGAACACCCCCGCAATTGCCGTCAGCACCAATACTCCCAGTCCAACGGGTAGAAGCACTTTCCATCCCACCTTCATCAACTGATCGAAGCGGTAACGCGGGAAGGTGCCGCGATACCAGATGTAGAGATACATGAACCCCGCGACTTTCGCCGAAAACCAGAAGATGTCTTGAATGCGGTCGCGCACCGGCGGGATAAACAGCACGATTCCGATCAGTCCGAGCACGGCAGCGAAGCCAGCCAGGCCGATGGTCTGAATGCGGAAGTATGGATGCTTCGGCATGCGCGACGTGCTGTAGAACGCCATCGCAGCGAGAAACAGGAATGACAATCCTGGGATCAACGAGAAGGCGAGATCCCATGTGTCTCCGCTGAACCACGTCGGGAACGGACGCATCCATCCGCCCAGCCACAGCGTTACCGCGATCGAAGAGACGGCGATCATGGCCGAATATTCAGCCAGGAAAAACAACGACCAGCGAAAGCCGCTGTACTCGGTGTGAAATCCGGCGGTCAACTCCGATTCCGCTTCGGGAAGATCGAACGGGGCGCGATTGGTTTCCGCCACCATGGCGATGGCAAAGACGACGAACGCAATCAATCCCAGCGGGAAGAACTTGAAGATGAACCAGGTGTGCTGCGCCTGTTGGGCTTGCACGATGCCGATCATGCTGAGCGTGCCGATGCCGTCGGTGTTCAGGCTGGTCATCACGACGGCTGAGATTACGGCCAGCCCCATGGCGATTTCGTAAGAGACCATCTGCGCGCTTGAGCGCAGTGCGCCGATCAACGGGTAGTGCGAGTTCGAGGCCCATCCCGCCATCACGATGCCCAGCACGCCAAGGGATGAAACACCTAGCATAAAGAGGATGCCGATATTCATGTCGGTCACGGCATGAGTCGGCCCGAAAGGCACCACGATGAAGACCGTAAACGCGGTAAGAACCACCATGAAGGGCGCGATCCAGAAGACGAAGCGGTCAGCTTCCGATGGAATGATGTCTTCTTTCAGCAATAACTTGATGGCATCGGCGATCGGCTGAAGCAGGCCGTGGGGACCTACGCGCATGGGGCCAAGGCGAATCTGCATATGCGCGAGAATCTTGCGCTCCAGCCAGTTCATGGCGATGACAGCAACCGAGAGCCCACCAAATATTAGAAGGATGTAGACCAAGGCCCACAGCACGTTCCCGGCCTGTCCCGGCGTCTGCGTGCTTTTCAAATATGAGGTGATGTAATCGAGCATTACCGGTCCACCTCGCCGAGAACGATATCGAGCGTGCCGATGACAGCGATCACGTCGGCGACCAGCGCGCCCCGCACCATCATGTCGAGCGCCTGCAGGTTCACGAACGACGGAGGCCGCACCCGCACGCGATAGGGCTGGGTTGAGCCATCGCTGACGATGAAGTAGCCCAACTCGCCCTTCGGTGCCTCGATCGAGTGATAGATCTCGCCGACCGGCGGCTTGATCACTTTAGGAACCTTGGCCATGATCGGGCCTTCGGGAATCTTGGCGACCGCCTGCTCCAGGATGCGCAGCGACTGCCGCATCTCTTCCATGCGCACCAGGTACCGGTCGTAGGTGTCACCGTTGGTGCCAATCGGAATTTCAAAATCAACGTCGCGATAGGCCGCGTAGGGTTGCGCCTTGCGCAGGTCCCACTTGACGCCGCTGGCGCGCAGCACCGGTCCAGTCACTCCCAGGGCTTTGCACTGATCAGCGGTGATCATGCCGACACCCTTGGTGCGCTCGAGCCAGATGCGGTTCGTGGTCAGCAGCGTTTCGTATTCGTCGATCTTCGGTTTGGCGAAGGCGATGAACTTCTCCACGTCGCGCTCGAAGCCTTCGTAAGTCTCGTACTGGCACCCGCCAATGCGGAAGGCGTGCGTCGTCAGGCGAGCGCCGCAATATTTCTCGAAGATCTTGAGAATCTCTTCGCGGTCGCGGAACAAGTAGAAAAGCGGCGTAATCGCGCCAATATCAAGCGCATGGGTACCCAGCCAAAGCTGGTGGCTGGCAAGACGGTTCAGTTCCGTGAGGATGACGCGGATGTAGTTTGCCCGCGGCGGAGCCTCGATGTTCATCAACTTCTCGACGGCTTCACAATAGCCCAAACCATTCGAGACCGCGGCGACATAATCCATGCGGTCAACGTAAGGATTGAACATCGTATAGGTGCGATGTTCGGCAATCTTCTCTACCCCGCGATGCAGGTACCCGATGACGCATTCCGTGCCTAAAACTTTTTCCCCATCGAGTTTCAGAATCACGCGCAGGACGCCGTGAGTGGCGGGATGCTGTGGACCCATATTGATGATGAGTTCGTTCGAATCAAGATAGGTCTGGTCGGGCTCGCCGAGTTCGAGATGCGAGATGTAGGTCGTCGGGTCCGTCATTGGCCGCTCTCGATACCGAGATTGATCTGCACCCACTCCTGATCCTGCTGGATGATGCCGTACTCTTTGCGCAGGGGATGGCCCTTCCAGCCATCGGGCAGAAGGATGCGCTTCAGGTCGGGATGTCCATCGAAACGAATGCCGAACATGTCGAAGACTTCCCTCTCCAGCCAATTCGTGGTCGGCCAGATCGAAGTCGAACTCGGGACCGAGGCGCCATCAGCGATTCTTGCGGTCACGCGGATGCGCTCGTTCTTGGCGAAGGAATAGAGGATCCAGACCACGTCGAACTGTTTCTCGCGATTGGGGTAATGGGCCGCCGTCAGATCGACGCAGTAGTCGAACTGCTCTTGATCGCGCAGGACCTGCAACAACTCAGGGATCAGCGAGGAATCCACGACGAAATAATTCTGGCCGAGATAGGTGTTGGCCTCGGCGATGCCGGAGCCGTATTGCCCCTTGAGGCGGGCGGTCAACGGAGAATCCCACGGCATGGGAACCGGGCCGGCTGGCTTCGCGGGCGCGGCGGGCTTTTCAGCGGCCGGGGCTTTGGGTGGAATAGCGGGTGCTGAGGACTGAGCGGGGGAAGTCTTCTCCGCCGCCGGTTTCTGCTCACCGCCCGGCGGCTGCGGTGTAGGCGATTTGGTTTCCTCGGGCATAGCTACGAAGCTACACACCTCCGGCGACGCAAGGCTCTTCTGAAGAACGTTAACTTCTAACAGCTTGCTACTACGCTGTCAACGGATTGCGCGCCCTACACCCATTCCAGCGCGCCCTTCTTCCAGATCCAGATGTATCCCACCACCAGAATCAGGAGAAAGATGAGTATTTCGACGAGGCCGAAGATGCCAAAAGCCTTCGACATGACGGCCCAGGGAAACAGGAAGATGGTCTCCACATCGAAGACCACGAAAAGGATGGCCACAATATAGAAGCGGACAGTGTAACGTCCGCGGGCATTATCCACGGGATCGATGCCGCACTCGTACGGCATGAGTTTAGTCTTGCCGGGATTTTCGGGCCGCACCAGCTTCGCCGCCAATAAGGTGACAGGAAGCAGAACTCCCACTACAGCGACAAACAGGAAAATAGGAACGTAGTTTTGGGGCATCCGCTCCTCAAGCTACAAAAAAATGCGAGCTGGCAATAGTACTGCGGACCGCATTTGTCTTCAAGGACTACCCGCGAGAGCGACGAAATCGCGTTTGTTTATAATCACTGTTTACCTCTCGCTCCCGAAGGGACTCCTTGGCACTCGACGACGAAATTTACCAGTTGCGGCGCGACAAACTGAAGAAGATTGAGGCTCTTGGCCAAGAGTCCTATCCTCGCGGCTACGACTTTACCCACACGATTCCGCAGATTTTGGGCGAATACACCGCGAAAACCGGGGAGGAACTGGAAGCTTCGCGAGTCACGGTTCGTGTCGCCGGCCGGATCATGGCGATCCGCCTGATGGGAAAAGCCGGCTTTGCCCACCTGCAGCAGAATGGCGAGCGGTTGCAGATTTACGTCAAGAAAGATGCCGTCGGCGACAACGCATTCGAACTCTACAAGTTGCTCGATCTGGGCGATCACATCGGTGTCAGCGGGTATCTCTTCCGTACGCGTACCGGGGAGCTGTCGATTCACGTGGAAGACATCACATTTCTCTCCAAAGATCTTCTGCCCTTGCCGGAAAAGTGGCACGGACTTACCGATGTCGAGCAACGGTACCGGCAGCGATATGTCGATCTGTTCGTGAATCCCGAAGTGCGGGAAGTGTTTATTAAGCGCAGCAAGCTGGTGCAATCGCTGCGCCGGTCGCTCGATGCCCGAGGATTCATTGAAGTCGAGACGCCGATGATGCACCCCATCGCCGGTGGAGCCGTAGCCAAGCCCTTTGTAACCCATCACAACACGCTGGATATTGATCTTTATCTTCGCATCGCCCCTGAGCTCTATCTGAAGAGGCTAACGGTCGGCGGCTTGGACCGCGTGTACGAGATCAATCGCAACTTCCGCAACGAGGGTATCTCCACGCGCCATAATCCCGAGTTCACCATGCTTGAGTTCTACCAGGCCTACGCCGATTACCGGGTAGTGATGGAACTGACGCAGCAGCTGATCGAGCAGGCCGCGAAAGACGTCAACGGCGGCACGACCACTCCAGTGGGGAGAGCACACCATCGACTGGGCGAAGTGGCAGAAGATGACCATGCGGGAAGCCATCATCCATTTCTGGCCGGAGAACGCCGGAGTGAAACCAGAAATGTCGGATTTTGCATCGCACGATGGAGTGAAATCTCTGGTCGAGCGTTTCAATGCCGCTCACGCCCATGTTGCCTACGATCCCAAGGAGCCGGTAGGCAAAACCATTGCCAATCTGTTCGAGGCTACATCCGAAGATCACTTGATTCAGCCGACGGTCATCTATGAATTCCCCACCGCCGTTTCGCCGCTTTCCAAACAGAAGGCCGACGAGCCCGATTGGACCGAGCGTTTTGAAATCTATGCCGGACAGATGGAGATCTCCAACGGCTTCAGCGAATTGAATGATCCAGTCGATCAGCGAAGCCGCTTCGATCAGCAACTGAAAGAACGCGAGCGCGGCGACGACGAGGCCCATCAGATGGACGAAGATTATATTCGCGCGCTGTCGTACGGAATGCCGCCAGCCGGAGGCGTGGGAGTGGGAATCGATCGTCTGATCATGCTGTTTACGAACTCGCCGAGCATCCGCGACGTCATCCTGTTCCCATTGCTAAGGCCGGAAAAGCCTGCCGAGGATCAAGCGGAGGCATCCAAGCCGTAAAGAAATTTGCTTTGACCGCAATTTCCGCATAGAACTTTGGCTTCTTTCGCTGCAGACTGGAATCGAATACGCCATGAGCTTCGAATTCGATTCCACCACCCGCCGCCGTTTGGGCTACCAGCTCATCGATCAGATTGACGCTTTCTTTTCTTCCCTGCCCGACCGCCCGGTGCAATTGCCGGCGGAGCAGCGGACGTACGGGCCCCTCGATGGCACCCTGCCAGAGGTAGGCGAAGATCCCGAAGACGTCCTCGCCCAGGTTTGGGGCGCTATGGTGGATAAGGGTTTTCATGTGCCCAGCGCGCATTACTTTGGGCTGATGAATCCAACGCCGACCTATATGGGAGTGCTGGGCGAGACTCTGGTGGCCGCGCTGAACCCGCAGCTTGCCACTCTAGCGCGGTCGCAGCTGGCTTCAAAGATCGAACTGCAGACCATCCAGTGGATTGGGTCGCGAGTGGGTTGGGGCGATGGGTTCGGCGGAACCTTCACCAGCGGCGGCAATGAAGCGAACTTCAGCGGCTTGGCGCTGGCGCTGGCACAAAAATTTCCCCAGGCGATCGAAGACGGCATTGCCTCGATTGGCGCGCAGCCGGTGGCTTATGCCTCCGAAGAGTCGCATCACTCGCTCGACAAGTCAGCAGGATTGCTCGGTATCGGACGGAAGTCTCTGCGGCGCATTCCCGTCAACCACAGTTTGCAGCTCGATGTGGAACTGCTGAAGCGAGCAATTGTCGAGGACCTTTCGGCGGGCAGGAAACCGTTCTGTGTAATTGCGACGGCGGGGACGACGAACTCGGGCATGGTGGATGACCTTGTGGCGATTTCTGCGGTCTGCCGCGAACACGATCTCTGGCTGCACGTGGACGGCGCTTATGGCGCGTCGGTGATCTTCTCCGATGCTCACCGCGACTTGGTGCGCGGCATCGAGCTGGCCGATTCGATTACGCTGGATCCTCACAAATGGCTGGCAGTGCCCTTCGCGGCGGGAGTTATCCTCACCAAGCATCCCGAGGCCATGGAACGCGCCTTTTCGGTCGCTGCGCCTTACATGCCGAAAGCCGGTGGTGCGAAGCTTCCCGATAATGCCCGCATCAGCACCCAATGGACGCGCCGCATGAACTCGCTGAAGCTGTGGCTCACCTTGCGGGTGCACGGCCGCAAGGCCTATGAAGAACTGATCGACCGCCAGCTCGGGTTAGCGCACACGTTTGCCGATTGGATTCGTGCGTCAGCGCACTACGAACTCGTGGTTTCTCCGACGCTGCCGATCGTGACTTTCCAGTGGAAGACATCCCATCTGGGTTCGCGGGAGTTGCGTGACATTCATACTGAAATCGTGGAAGAGATGACGCGCGACGGACGGCTCTGGATCTCGGACACACTCGTCAGAGGCAGCAGTGCATTGCGGATGATGGTGATCAGTTATCTGACCGAAGAACGCCATTTGCGCGATCTTGAAGAAGGGTTGAAGCGCACGGCGTCGAAGATTTCCGCTTTGACCACCCCCTAAAAAGAAAGGGACGGGATTGCTCCCGTCCCTTCACAGCCAACAGCTTGCAAATCTACTTCATCGCCACCGCGAGCCCCATCGGTACTTCGCCCGTGTGAACCGGAATCTTGAGCGGATTCAAAGTCTCCGTCAGGGTTCCGTCAACGCTGCTAACGTTCAGGACATGCAGGAAGTTCCCTACGGTCTGACCGTTTGGTTGAAGACCCAACACATAAAGGAACTGTCCGGTCGGATCGACCTTCACGTTGGTCGGCTCGTCCGTGCCAGCCTTCAAGGTCAGGTGCTGCGTCTGGATGGGCTTCAGGTAGTTCGAGCCGCTGATGTCGTACACGGTAATCGTCCGGGTACCGGACTCCACGGTGTACAGGTGGTTGCCAGCGGCGTCGGTGGTGAGCCAGCAGATCAGCGATCCCTGATTCACGATTACTTTGCCTAGAGCCAGCTGCCCTGCGGTGTTATAGGTGTAGACGCCCATCTGGTTCACAGCGGGCATACCAATGTAGACGACCCGTTGTTTCGGATGAGCGGTGGCGCCCAGGAACACCGGTCCGCGAACCGGCAACATGCTGTTGTTCACGGTGAGTAATCCACCCGCGCCAACGTTGTAAGAGGTCAGCAAGCCGCCATCCATGAACTGAACCACGAAGTTGAACTTTCCGCTGGGGCTGACCAGCGCCTGAGCCGGCAGAGAGCCAGTGGGATAGTTCACCGTCGAGTTGGCTACCGGCGTCAGCACGCCAGTGGTCTCGTCAAAGTTGAAGCTGGTAATGTTCGGGATTCCGCCAGTCTGGAGCGGATCGTCGGCCTGGTTGACGACCGTGATCTGCGGTCCGGCCGGGCTGATGTCGTCCACGCCGATGCTGACCGGATCCTGTCCGCCCGAGCCGACCGTTGCCAGATTGGTCAGCGAGCCATCGGAATTGATGGCAAAGCTGGTAATGGTGTTGGAATTGCCATTCACCGCGAACAAGAGGTTGCCCGCTGCGTTGGTCTGAATCTCCTGGTCGGCCTGGAAGCCGGGAGAGAAGACCGAGTTCATTTCGAAAACGCCGGTACCGCCGGTTTTGAACGGAGAACCGGTGATCGGGGCCAGCCTTCCGGTCCCATCATTCTTAAAGGCAAAGATCGAGTTCTTGCCGGGTAACTGGCCGATATTGCTCTCGACGTACACGGCATTGACTTGGGCGACGGCGGCCGTGCCTGCCATCAAGATAGCGGTCAGCAGAAGACCTGGGCGGAACCGCGAGAGTTTGCGGCCTGGGTGTGACATGCTCATGACTTGCTCATCCTCCTATTGGAATTCTTCAACTGCAAGCGCCGGCAACATAGCGGATGCCCGCCTCTGTAACCTTTTCGCCATCGGGAGCCTTGCCACCTGCCCCGCTGGCATTGATTGAATGTTTGTGGTCCCGACCGGGCCTGCCTTCGGATAGAAAGACAGGTAAGGGGGTTCGATCAGGCACAGCACCTCTGTCTGCCTCGGTGCAGGTTGGGGGCCAAATGAGCTCTATGAAGAAACAACATCTTTTCGAACTCTTTCGTCCCTGTTGTGCAGATTGATGCACAATCTGTCCTTCCTTGTGCATTCCGAGAACAGCAATTTCGCAACAGTTCCTGCTGAAGCACGTACGCGAAACCAACTTGAGATGGATGGCTCGGCCAGCATCTCTATCGAGAATTTAAATTTCGGCTTTACGCGTGTGAGATAAACATACTGAGTCATTCGACTCTATTTCATAATAATTAACAGGATGATCTACTCCATCTTTTTTACTCATTCCGGATGCGTGAGCGCTTAATCCACGTGTCTTCGCCTGATTCTCCAGGCTCTGGTCGAGGTCATGACGGCCGCTTGATCAGAAACCCAAGAACCGGGTTACGCCAACAAAACAGCCGGACTTAATACCATAATTCGATTCCGCAGAGCAGAATCGATTAGCGACCGGATCATTTGCCCTGTTCCGCGACCGCGGTGGAAAACTCCAGTGCGTGGGCGACGATTTCCTGCCCGGGCTGCACTCCATCCTGAAGTTGGGTGAAGCCTTCGGCCGCGGTACCCATGGCATGAACTTCCATCCGGCGGAAGCGGTTCGATCCATCTTTTTCAAAAATCCAGTCTTTGTCGTGCAGGCGCATGACCGCGGTCGTGGGAACGACGACTCGCGGCTGAGTTTTGCGTGAGCGGAACGTGGCGACGGCAAACATGCCTGGACGCAAAGCTCCGTCGCCATTCGGCAGGACGATGCGCACTTTCGCAGAACGCGTAGAGGGATCGAGCACGCGGGAAATGTCAGCAACCTTGCCTTGGAAAACGCGGTCTGAGAAGGCGTTGAGGCGGACTTCCGCGGGATCACCGATGTGCACCTGGCCTAAGTCGTTTTCGAATACATCGCAGACCACCCAGACCTGGCTGAGATCGGCGATGGTGAACAGGTTGGGAGTATTGTCGAGGCTCTTCACGCTTTCGAAGCCGGCGACGTTTTGCTCGACGATTGTGCCTGAGACCGGGGCGCGCAAGCGGAATGAGGCCGCCGGCGCTCTTGGGATCTCCGCCCAGAATGCGGATATGCTCTTCGGTGGTGGCCACGTCAACTCTGGCTTTGCTCTCGGCATTCTGTGCAGCTTCCAGATCCTTGGCCGCCAGTGCGCCGCGGTCGTAGAGCAACTGCGCGCGATCGAGTGCGCGCCGCGCCAGATCTTCATCCGCGCGAGCCTTTTGATACTCGGAAACCGCTCCCGCGAGGTCAGGGCTTGAGACCGTCATCAGGAGCTGTCCCTTTTTCACTTGATCTCCAAGCCGGACCTTCAACTCCGTGACCCGGCCTGAACCCATCGAGGTCACGTGGATGGTGCGATTCACGTCGGGGCTTACAGTTCCATTCGCGGTGACTTCCGTAGGCAGATCGCGAGTCTCGACTTTCGCAAGCTTGAACAGCTCTGGATGATCGACATCAAACACTCCGGGCTCGCGGGTGATTTCCTGCTTGGTGGCCATGGCCTCGGTATCACGCGAGCAACCGGAGGCAATCAGCGTGAGGCCGAGCAGCAATAACAAAGCAAGAGGAACCAGGCGCCTGGCTGATTTTGAAGTCAGCACGGCAGAGGGGCGTGTCTCTGCCGTGCCTTTCCAAGGGCAACAGCCGGAGGCCGCTTTGGCGTTCGCCCTTGAACTCGAGAAATGTTTGGAATGCCGGTTCATTGGATTACCTCCCGACCCACTGCAAGATTCAACTGAGCCGCGGCGGTCAAGTAAGACCCAACCAGATTCAGATAATTCAGTTGAATGCTTCGGTAGTCATTCTGTGCGTTGAGAAAATCGAGCAGCGACGCGCCGCCGTGCTGGTAGGCGAACGAAACCGTATCGCGCACTCTCACCGCTTGTTGTAGATATTTGGCTTTGTACGGACGCAGCAGCACCAGGCTGCTGTCGATGGTTGCGTATGCTGAATCGACGTCGCTGAAAACCTGCGTCTGCGTGGCATCCAGCAATTTCTGGGTGCGGGTAATGTCGAGCTGCGTGCGCAGCTTCTCTCCCTGATTGCGATCGAAGATGCGGAGCGGAAAATTCACGCTGACGCCCAGGGTGTTGAGCGCAGCAGGATTGTTGAACGATCCGTTATGCGTGTACCAGCCAGCGATGGTCGGATCGGTCGAGCCATTGGCGACGGCCAGCTTGTGATCGGTCTGGGCCTTATCGACGGCCTGGAGCGCAGATTTCAGATCGGGACGAGTCTCCAGCGCCGTCTTGCGGAATTGGTCCTGCGGCATGAGTTGGTCGGTGAAATCGAACGGTCCGGTGACCTCGAACTGTTCCACCGGAGAGTGGTCATTCAGCAAGGCGAGCAGTTGAATCTTCGCGGTGCGCAGGTTCACCATCGCCGTCTGCAGATCCGACTCGTATTGCACCCGTTGCAACTCCAGGCGATCGAGATCGACTTGAGCGATGTCTCCGGCTTTGAAACGCTCTCGGCTCACGTCAAGGACGTGGTCGTAGTAGGAGAGATTATCCTTGGCCAACCGCACCACCGCATTGGCCTGCAGGGTCGAGACGAAAGCGTTGCGCAGGTCGAAGAGCAAAGTTCGCTCGACATCGGCATGGGTTGACTCGGCAATCAGGGTTCCCTGCTTTGCGCTCTCCAGGCGCAGTTCGCGCTTGTGCCGACGTTCGTGGAGATAACTGATCGCCGGCGATTCGAATGTTCCCGCGAGCGGTTGCCAAATCCCATTGGCTGGTGCGATCTGCGTTCCATCTAACGAAAGGGTGAGGTCCGGGTTAGGACGCAAATAGGCAGTGATCTCTTCGGCCTTGGATTCCTCGATGTTGAGTTGATCCGCTTTGAGGGTCGGGTTCTGTTGCTCGAAGCGGGCCCGGACCTGCTCCCAGGTCAAAGGTTGTTGAGCCGCGGCAAGGGCCACGCAGCCATGGATCAGCGCCACAAGGAAACAGCGCTGCACTGACTTCCGCATGAAAAGCTCCGCTACGCCCGACCTTGCGGGCGCCTGAGTTCAAAAATGAACATGCTCGCCACTCGCATGGAGCGGCTTCTTTGAGAAAAAAGGGACTCCCCGTGCTTAACGCGAGGAATTCAAGGATTAGCTATGGAAGGAGCTAGGAGGGGCGCGTCCAGTCGCCGCGCTGCGTAGGATTGCAACTGGCTGCTGACCGCTGAAACTTGAGACCAGACCGTGAAACTCGTCGGCCGGAGCAAAGGTCGTAAACATTGCGACCAGCGCCGGTGCCGTCCCCATGTGGGGCACATGATCTTTTTCGTTCTCGGCGTTGCGGCACGCGCGCCGCCCGGAGGGGCACTCTTCTGTCTCCGGTTGCATGGCGCGAAGGTCGTCTGTCGCCGAGATGACCGGGAACAACAGAAGCAGGACAAATCCCAGAGCCAGGACACATCGAACCGGGTTCAAATAACGGCTGCGGTGAGCCGCGGGCAGAGCCTCGCGCCGCCACAGCCAGAAGGCCGGGACCGCTAATAAAACCCAGATTAGATTAAGTAATAGCTCCATGCGGTCTGCCGAGAATGCCAATTATAGGGCCGTCTGCGGCTCCCCGTACAGGGGAACCGCAAACGGCTCGCATCCCTAGAATAACTTCTACTTCACTAACGTGGCCAATCCGATCGGGAAATTTCCGCTCGGCACAGGCAACGTCAACGGCGTCAGAGTCTCAGTCATGGTTCCATCGCTCGCCACATTCATCACATGCAACGACGAGGTGGTGGGCGAGTTTGAAATCGCATACAGGAACTGCCCGGTCGGATCGAATCGCATCACGGTCACTGCACTTCCCGTGGTGGTGGGAGTCACCGTAAGGTGTTGCAACTGGACCGGTAGCAGCGGATTGGTCAAGTCATAAACCGTGATCGAGTTGGTTGCGCTCTCGCCCGAGTACAAACGGGTCCCAGCGGCGTTTATGGCTAGCCAGCAAGGCAGTCCGCCTGGGTTCGCCACGCTGGTCTGGTAGGTAAGGATCCCGGTCGCCGCACTGTATTGATAGACCGCCACCTGGCTGTCGACGGGCAATGCCGCATAGAGAATGGTTTGCGTCGGGTGCACTACTTCGCCGAGGAACACATTTCCGGTGGGCGTCTGTACGGTGTTGTTCAGCTTCAACGTCCCATTCGATTTAATACGATAGGAATAGATCTGGGACGGCACGCCTACCACTCCTCCGCCAGCGAATTGCATGCCGAACACGAGGTGCTGTTTGCCGATCGCGGCCTGCGAGGGTGTGGCCCCGTAGGGAAGCGTCACTTGGGACCCGATGTTGTGCGTCAGCGTTCCGTTGGTAGCGACCGTGAAAGTCTGGAAGTTCGGCTGTTTCGGATTGATCTGATTGGGATCGCTCTCTTTGTTGACGACTACCAGGAAGCTGTTTCCGTTGCTCAGGATTCCATCGAACAATCCCAGGCTGGCTGGTTGCGGACCGCCTGAGGTGTACGGCGAACCCGTGATCGGCGTAAGGCTGGCGTCGGAATTGATGGTGAACGCCGCGACGGTATTGCTGAAACCGTTGACCGTGAACAAAAGCGAACCAGCTTGGTTGATGATCACCTGCTGGTCATCATCCGTTTGCAATCCTAGCGATGTTCCCGGCGCTGGAGCCGATCCCGTTCCCCCGGTCAAATACGGAGATCCCGGCAACGGCGTCAGATTTCCAGATCCGTCGTTGCTGTATCCGAGAACGACGTTCGCGTTGGACACGGTTCCGATGTTGGCGTTCAGATAAACGGCGTTGGTCTGTCCCTGTACGGCGACAGCCGAACCCGCCCCCAGCACCAGCACCGCTGTCATTGCCACCCACAAATGCCACAGCTTTACCACTCCTCGCGCAAGCTGCTTCATGCTGCCCCCTTTATTGTGTGAAGTCTTGAGTTGAAGGGAGGGGTTCGATCCCCTCTCCATCTCACACCCACGCCCTGGAAGTCTGCTCTACTGGACTCAATTCGAAACGAACCTGGGTTAAACTTTCGCGATGTTCCCCACCGATCGCGATAAAAGTCCGAGAAAATGCGTGCACGCTATCTGCCATTTTGCGGCAAACAGATCCCGCTTGTTTTCCGCTAAGAAAGCGCATGCGCCGCAGCTTTCAACACCCTCTATTGCATTCATTTGCACAACTTTGACAGTTGGCTACACATTTAAGCTGTTCGCCCTTCTCGACCAACATGCACTCGTCTGACGCTAGAACCTCCAACGCCATTCCCAAGGTACAGCCGATATGTTTTGTTTGATCAGGGGTTGCGAACTCGCATCAGATGGTGTTCACATGGCAGAACAATTGCCGTGTGAATAGAGTCCGATTGCGGCTATACCCTCGAAGACCAAGGAATCGCTTATGAAACCCCAGCCAACCAGCCCGGAGAATGTATCCTCGGGCATTTTCTCGTTGCGAGAGAAACCCACCATCTCGTGCCTGCGTTGCAATACTGAACTGACGGAGTACCGGCCCACTCGTTTCACATTCTTACCCTACGGGATAAGCCGCGCCCATGCGATGCTGGTCTGCCCCAAGTGCGGCCATGTGGAATTTCTCTCGAAGGACAGTCCGCTGCTCAACGACCTCGAAGCCATCGCCAGCGATGGCGGAGACGACGACTAGGCTGGGATTCGGTCCTGCTCAGAAAGTCTTCGAACGGCGGAAGCGGACTTCTGCCGCCATCGCCACGCTGTAGAAACGATTTCGCCGAGAGAACGTCTCGCTCTCCAGTGCAGCATTTCTTCCGCTAATTGGGGATCCGCGACCAATTCCGCCGGATCTCCAGAGCGTCTCGCTCCCAATTGTGTCGGCACCGCGCGCCCAGTGACGCCCTCTATCGCCGCGATCACTTCTTTGACGGAATAGCCGTGGCCCGTACCGAGATTCAATTCCAACGACTCCCCCCGTTCCAAATATTCCAACCCGAGCACGTGCGCCTCGGCCAGGTCGCTCACATGAACGTAGTCGCGCACGCAAGTTCCATCGTCCGTGGGATAGTCGTTCCCATAAATCTCCACGGCGTCGCGGTCCCCGGTGAGGGTTTCAAAAGCGCAAGGGATCAAGTGCGTCTCGGGAAAATGCATCTCTCCCACTCTTCCCTCTTCATCCGCCCCAGCTGCATTGAAATAGCGGAACGCAACGAACCGGAGTCCATAGGCACGATCGTAAGCTTCGAGCGCGTGTTCGAGCGCCAGCTTCGACACTCCGTAGGGATTCACCGGAAGACGCGAGCTGCGCTCAGTGATGGGCAAGCCTGCGGGGATCCCATACACCGCGCAACTGGACGAGAACACAAATTTCCGCACGGGAGAGTCCAGCACGGCATGCAGCAGCGCCAGGCCGCTGCGAACATTGTTCTCGAAATATTTCCGGGGATGAGTCATAGACTCTCCCACATACGCGCAGGCGGCAAAGTGCATCACCGCATCTACTCGCGGAAGAATCCTTCGCAGCGTGGACGAATCGGCAGCGTCGCCCACGATCAACTCGAAACCTGCCGCAAGACTGGGGTGCCCGGTAGACAGGTTGTCGTAGATGATGACTTCGTGCCCCCTGCCCCTCAGCGCATGAGCAGTGTGGCTTCCGATGTAACCCGCGCCTCCCACCACCAGGACAACCAAAGCGGCCTCCGGATTTGAGCGTAACAATCACCGGTTTCTGGCGATGTGACGTATATCCTGAGAGGGCTGTGAAAAACTTGAATGCGGTCTTCTCCAAGCCGAGCGTCCGCCGCCGCTACGAAGTCTGGTTTCTCCGCCTCGGATTGGCGGAGAACGCCGGCGCCTGGTGGTTCCGCTATTTGCTGATGAACCCCGGCCGCTCGGGATGCACAGGAAATCCTAACGGGATGCCAGTGCAGGTGTGGGCCACGTGGTTCCCTCGCAACGGTAAGCCCCAGAGTTTCATTCAGGGATTTGCCTCGGACGGACTCCAGTTGAGCGCATGCGGCCGCTCGCCATTCCATTTCCGGATTGGCGAGAACAGAATTGACGAAGACTCTTGTGCGGGACGAATGGAAGTAGATGGCCACCGCATTGGGTGGAATTTGCGCTACCGTTCAAGCGCGCACGTCACGCTGAGCGATAAGGGATGGATCGGCTTCTCGCGAACCCCGCACTCGGATGCGGTCTTCTCGGGCGAAATCGATTTCGACGGAAAGAGATTCACCGGCGAACCGCTTGGCTACGGACTTCAGGGGCACAATTGCGGCTACCGCCATCGTAATCAGTGGACTTGGACGCACGCCTGTTTTCCTCAGAATGAGGGCAGCGTGAGCAGCTTCGAGGCTTTGATTTACGAAATGCCTCTCGGCCTGCGTTTTCGCAAAGCCGTGCTATGGCATCGAGGACGTTGGTACACGTTTCGAAAATTCGAGGAGAAAGTGCGCGACCCGCAGGAGCTGCGTTGGATATTCACTGCATCCGATACAAGCGGGAACGAAATCGAGGTGAATGGCGACGGCACCGGTGAATCGCTTCACCGCCTGCCCTATCTCAAGACCGATTGCTCAGGCACATTTGACGTTGCCAATAACAGTCTGTCGGGAGCGCGCATCGTGCTCCGAGTAAACGGCACGACTGAAGAACTAGTTACGAAAAATGGCGCCGTCCTCGAGATGGCGGGGTAGCGGAACGCAAGACCAGCACCTCAGATTACGGGCCGGAACAAGACCCATCCTGACCCGCCGGCAATCGAGTTTACCCCCTCATGGTTTAGAACGTGTAGATCAGGTCGAACTGAAAGCGGTTCAAACTTGGTTCCTTCTGACCTGCCGTGGTGATGGTCTTGGCCGCGAGGGCGGCATTGTTCTCAAGTGCGGTGTTCAACGTGCGTCCATGCCACAAGGTGAAACTGGCCAGGGTGTTGCTCCGCAGCCTCCACAAAGCATAGAAGCGGTTCTGCAGGATATTCGTAGGCGCGCGCTGATCGCTCTCTGCGAAAGATGCCAGAACAGAGTCCTGTTCCTGCCGTAGCCACGCGTATCCGAACTGGACATCGTTTCTGTTCCGCACCTGGCCCAGGCTGATGTCGACCCCATACGACTTGTTCTGCGGCCCCAAATTTGTAAGCACGTTGCCTTTGGTATCGAGCGGATGGCTGGCCGCATCGAGGTTGTCTTCGAATTCCAGCAGCACGTTCAGGGGGAAACGTTGCAGTCCGGTCCTGAACTGATTGTTCAAGATGAAATCGGCGTAGAAGAACCCCGACCAGAAGCGCGGTTTGCCGGTGGCATCGGTGTAGACGGCGTTGGTCATGCCGTTCGCCGCAAATGCACATGGTGCGTAGCCAGGCAGTGCAGTGCCTCCTGCGGAACCCTTAGCGCAACCCGGACCTTCTCCCGGCGCGGGGAACGGACCAGCGGGACTCGTTCCGCTGCTGCCCGTCGTGTTTGCCTGGACATGAAAAGCGCTGGCCTGAAGAAGCGCGCTCGTGCCCTGCCACTTGACCGCAAGGAACGACGGTGTGGCTGTCCATGGCCCCAGTTGCAGCCTGGCTTGCCCCTGACCTCCGAGGGCGTAGGAGTCGGTTCCAGAGGTCACTTCGTTGAACAAGTAGTTGATCGCCTGAACGGTCACATTCTTCACCAATCGCCCTTCGCGATCAAAAGATGCCTTGAGGTCGAAGCCTTCCGGATTCAAATCCGGATCGCCGGTAACCGAGGTCCGCTGCCACTGATAAGCGAACTTACCTCCGGTCGCAGACAGCCAGCGGTGGGTCACGGGATTGTAAGTAATGAACCCTTTATCGAGGCCGATGCTCTTGCGATCGAAAAAGCCCGTAAAAGTCTCATTGGTGGTCGTGGGATCCCCCAAGGTTCCCGTCGCGATTTGAACCCCCGCGATGAAGTCTTCGTTCAGCTTTCCGTCAAATCCAAAGCGCACGCGAACGCGGGCACGATTGCGATCCAGCGCGTTGTCTTGCATGTAGCTCTCGCCGCGCACACGAATGTCGCCGTTAAACCGGAATCTGGACGCAAAGCTCTCCAATGCGGAAACGCGCCTTTGCTCGTCCTTGGAAGCCAGTGCTGAATTGCTCAGCACATTCTTTACGTCGGTCAGATCGCCGCTCAGCTGGGTGACCGCAGCTTGCTGCGCATGGCTGGCGTTCTCGGCGTCCGCAGCTTTCTGCTGCGCCTCACTGGCTGCCGCTTGCGCCTGCTGCAGTTGCTGTTGCGCCTGCAGCAGAGCGGCTTCCCGTCCCCGCATTTCATCGCGCAACTCTTGAATCTGCCGCTGCTGCGCAGCTAAAGCGTCTCTAAGTTCCTGAAAGTCCTGGGCGGTAACGGCTGGTGGTTTCGTGGAAGCCTTTTTCCCTTTCGGCGCTGACGCCGGAGCGGATTGGGCCTGAAGAGCCGCGGCCGCAATCAACAGCAGCAACACGGCCATTACTGAACTGCGACTGGATTGCATTGCCTTCTGGGTCTCCTTTAGTGTTTTGCAACACTGACCACTTTTCTTGAATATCGCCGTAACCCTCTTGCAACGACAGCCATTCCGAACCGGGATTTCCCTTCATCCTCACATGCAAATTGATGACCGGAGACCGGGGAGGGCGAACCGTCCTACTTACTATTTGGCCGGCGACAATCCCCATCTGCGCTGCAACCGGCGCTCAATCGTTTTGAAGACCAGGCCATCGACGACGTAGCCAATGGCGATGATCAGCAACATGACCGCGATCACCTGGCTCATGTCGTTCAGATCGCGTCCCATCATCAGCAACTGGCCCAGGCCGAGGCTGACAAAAATCATTTCGCCGGAAATCAGCGAGCGCCAGGCGAAGGCCCATCCCTGCTTGAGGCCTGACAAGATGAAGGGCAAACTCGCCGGGAGAAGGACGTACCAGAACAACTTGAAACCTTTGGCGCCCAGGTTGCGTCCTGCCATGCCGTAAATTTTCGGCATCTGGTGGCGACCGGCTTCCATCGCGATGGTTACCGACAGCAGCGAACCCATGACCACGACAAACAAAATCGCCTTCTCGGTGAGTCCGAACCACAGCACCGCGAGAGGCAGCCAGCAGATGCTTGGCAAACTCTGCAAACTCACCAGCAATCCACCCACGGTTTCCTCCAGAAACTTGTTGCTGGCAACGCCCAGACCGAGAAACATTCCCAGGACGACCGACAAGCCATAGCCAATCAGCATGCGCTTCATGCTCACCGCGATGGCAATCCAGAAACTGTGGTCGGCAAAGCCTGCGCGCAGCGACTCATACACGCCCGTCGGAGTCGGAAATATATACGGAGGCCAAACCTTCGCCTTCGCCAGAATGACCCAGACGGCGACCAGGACGCTGTAGAAAATCGCTTGTCTAAAGAGCTGCTTCATGGCCGTATTGCTCCTCTAATGACTTGTTGATCTCTTCGCGCAAGTCATCAAGAATCTCGCGGGCATTTTTCGCAACCGAGATGTCCTCGAGCTGTCTGGGGCGCGGAAGATCAACCTGGTATTCACGCTTGATTCTTCCCGGACGAAACGTGAACAGAACTACTCGATCTCCCAACCGGATCGCCTCGCGCACATTGTGTGTGACGAAGATGATGGTGCGGCCGGTTTCCGCCCAGATACGTTCCAACTCGTCGTGCAGCAAATCGCGGGTTTGTGCGTCGAGCGCAGCGAACGGTTCGTCCATCAGAAGAACGTCCGGCTCTGTCGCTAACGCTCGAGCCAGCGCCACCCGCTGCCGCATCCCGCCGGAAAGTTGATGCGTATAGCTATTCTTGAATTGCGACAAGTGCACCAGGCGCAGGTAATAGTCGATGCGTTCCTTGCGCTCGTCTTTGGAGACGCCCTTCATCTTCATGCCGAACTCGACGTTGCCGGCCACGGTGAGCCAGGGGAACAATCCCAATTCCTGGAAGATCAGGATGCGATCGGTTCCGGGCCCTTCCACGGTCTTGCCGTCCACCAGCACGTTCCCGGAAGTCTGCTGGTGCAGCCCGGCAATTAAATGCAGCAAGGTCGACTTTCCGCAGCCCGAAGGCCCAACGACGCAGAGGAACTCTCCCGGGTTCACCTTGAGGCTGATCCGGTCGAGCGCTAGCAAGCGTTTTCCATCGCTGGTCTCGTAACTAAGAGAGATGTCGTTCAGAGAAACCTTTGGTGTTCCTCCGACTTGCGGACAGCGAAGCGAAAGCATCGAGGAACTGGCCGCTCCTCGCGCGCGCTGCGCCGGACTCCTGAAACCCGTGAAAGAAGTCTGCGGAGCGGCTGTCATTGGATCGCCTTTTTCCCTTTCTCCGCCAGAACCTGGTTCAGCAGAGTCAAATCGTAGAGACGCGACAGGTCGGGCATCTGCCTTCCCAGGAAGCCGGCGTCGTAAGCCGATTTCGCCGAACGTCATCAGCGTGTTACGCAGAGGATCGTAAGTGACTTCAATCCGCATGAATGCCTCGTCCAACACATCGGGAGGAAGAGCCTTCCCGGTCTCGGCTTGGATCTGCTGGTTCAGGATTTTCCTGGCCTCGGGAAGGTGCCCATTGATCCAGACGGTGAGGTCGACGTTGGCGCGAATCCAGTTCTTCACCAGGTCCGGATGCTCAGTTCAGAAATTTCGTGCTGACGATGAGGTTGCTGATAACGAATTGACGATTCGGCCAGAGATCGCGTTCGTCGAGAAACAAGCGGCCGTTGCCCTCACGAATCAACCGCGTCGCCCAGGGCTCGGGCGCCCATGCCGCATCCAATTGTTTCTTGAGAAAGAGCGTGAGCTGATCGGGATTCGCCATTGGCATCACTTGCACATCACCGCCCTTATCGAGCGATTTCATGCCGTGAGCCAGCAACCATGCGCGCAGGGCAACATCCTGCGTATTCCCCAGCTGCGGTGACGCCACACGCTTGCCGTGAAAATCTTCCGGCTTACGAATGCCAGAATCGTTGCGGACGACCAAGCCTGCCCCACCACTGGCCGCACCCGCAACCACCCGCAACGCCTCCCCATTCGAGCGAACATATCCATTGATGGTTGGGTTGGGGCCGATATAAGTCATGTCGATGGCGCCCGCGAAGAGGGCTTCGATCGCCGAAGGACCGGCGTTGAAGGTCTTCCATTCGATCTTTACGTTGGGCCCCATCGCCTTCCCAAACCAGCCGTTGCTTTTCCCTACCATGGCCTGTGGATGAGTGATATTAGGAAAGGCTCCGACGCGAATGACCATGTCCTGCCCGAAAACCGAGGTTGGAAGCACCATCAGGAGACCGAGCAGAAACAGCGGGAGTTTACGCATCCTTGATCCTCGTCTCGCCTGCACAAGGCCCTCTGAAATTCGCATCTTAGCTCCGCGACCCCATTATGTCCATCACTTTAATCGACATTATGGACATAGAGGAGATAGCAATCCTGATGCCAGTCCCGCGGGTCGATGACGGAGATCAGTTTTCAGCCTTTTCAATAATTTCCGGACGGCAGACCCGCGCGCATGGGGAGACTATGTGCAGCGGTTTTCCACCTGTAAGCAGTTTTTGATCGCGGCTGTCTGGAAACGGGCGGGGTTCTCAGTCGATCTGCGCCACTTGCAGAGTAATGTTGTCGGGCCCGCCACGGTCACGCGCCATCTGCACCAGATCCCTGCAGGCGGCTGCCGGAGATTCGCTGGATATGGCTTTCTTGATCTGATCATCGCCGACCACGCCCCACAAGCCGTCGGTGCAAAGCACCAACCGGTCTCCGGGACGCAACTCCACCGGCACGGCGGGAACATCGGGCTCAACCTCGCTTCCCGCACCCAACGCCGCTGTCAGGATGTGCCGTTGGGGGTGAAACTCGGCTTCTTCGGAACTGATGACCCCATGCGCTACCAGCCGGCTGACATAAGAATGATCCTGCGTCAGCCGCGTGATGGCCCCTTCGCGCACCAGATACAACCGGCTGTCTCCGACGTGTGCGAAATAAAGCATGCGTCCCAGTAGGGCCACAGTCGTGCAGGTTGTACCCATGCCCTCGAGGGCGGGATGGCTCACGGCATAGTTTTGGATCTTCTGGTGCGCCGCCCGAAATCCCGCGAGCAAAGCCGACTGAACATCGCTCCCGAGGTCTCGGGCGTAAGCCTCCTCGACCGACTCAATGGCGATCCGGCTGGCCTCCTGGCCGCCTTCGTACCCCCCCATTCCATCGGCGACGCTAATCAGCCTGCCCTTGGCCGCGAACTGTTGGTCAGAATCCGGCTCCCAGTAGGAATAGCGGTCTTCATTGTTCTCACGCTGGCAGCCCAAGTCGGTAAGCGCCGCCAGTTCTATCCCCGGCCGAATCTGCATTTGACCTCGTTCGCCTCTAATTGTGCGGAAAGAAGGCTCGCTTCCCAGTCAGCAACCGCCCCGGCGCGGGAAGCTTCCCCTAACGGTTTGGGGGATCAAAATCGCAACGGATGCTCTTAAGTCGCCGAACCGAAATCGCCGCACCACAAAATGCGACTGCGATTATACCGGAGCCTTGCCCCGCCACGCCTCCCGCGCCCAATGACATTTGTCATCACAACTTGGTGATGATCTCCACTGACGGCGCCACCCCTCCACGGAGCATCATCCCTTCAGCGCCAGAAAACGTACTCGGCCACGGAGCGAACCTCATGATAGCTACTCTCGACCAAAGCCTCGATGCGCAGCGGTTGCAGCGTCAAAGTCAGGTGGCTATTGCCCGGCTGGAAAATGTGACCAAGACTTATGGGAAGGTTACTGCGCTCGATCATCTCGACCTCACCCTGCGCGCGGGCGAGCTTCTGGCGTTGCTCGGCCCGAACGGAGCGGGAAAAACCACTGCGGTCAAATTGCTTCTCGGACTGGCCAAACCCAACGCAGGACGAGCCAGCGTTTTCGGCGGCAATCCTGTTCTGCCCGCATCGCGCTTGCGCACCGGCGCCATGCTGCAGGTAGCGCGCGTGCCCGAGACGCTGCGCGTCCGCGAACACATTGACCTGTTCTCGAGTTACTACCTGCGGCCGCTTCCAGCGAAGGAACTGTTGTCCCTGGCCGGTTTGAACCAAGTGCAAAACCGATTGTTTGGAGAACTTTCCGGAGGCGAGCGGCAACGCGTGTTATTCGCTCTCGCTTTGTGCGGCGATCCCGACCTTCTTTTTCTGGATGAGCCTACCGTCGGCATGGATGTGGAGGCTCGCCGCGCCCTATGGCAGCAGATCCGAAAACTGGTCGCGCGCGGCAAAACGGTGCTGCTCACCACTCACTACCTGGAAGAGGCCGACGCTCTCGCCAACCGTGTCGTCGTGCTCAATCGCGGCAAAGTCATCGCCGAAGGCACACCCGCAGAAATTAAAGCGCAGTCGGCAGGACGCCGCATCCGCTGTGTGAGCCGGCTCGATGCCGATCTCATCAGCCGGATTCCCGGGGTTCTCGAAGTGCGCCACGACCGCGAAGCCTTGGAGATTCGTACCTCTGCACCCGAACCGGTGCTGCGCGAATTGCTGACGCTCGATCCGGGCATTTCTCAGCTCGAAGTTACCAGCGCCGGGCTGGAAGATGCCTTCCTGGCGCTCACGAACAACATCAAGTAAGCGCACCTGCTGAAAGGTCCTACGATGGCGACAGCATCCATAGCACTCGAGAACACTGATCGGCCCTTCCACCAGACGCTTCGCATCCTGCTGAAGGAAGTGAAGTACGAATTCCTGAAGAACCTCCGCCTGCGCATGTATTCGGTGGCGGTCGTCTTCTTTCCTGTCATGTTTTATGTCCTTTTCGGCCTGGTGTTGGGAAGACATGGGTCCGGCCCCATCAACATGGCTTCCTACTTGATGGCGACGTACGGCACCTTCGGGGTCATGGGAGCTTCGCTTTTTGGAACTGCCGCAGGTCTTTCGGCTGAGCGCGGCCTCGGATGGTTGCAAGTCAAGCGCGCCAGTCCCATGCCTTCGTCGGTATACTTCGCCGCGAAGGTCATCATGAGCATGATCTTCAGTGGCGAAGTGGTCCTGTTGCTCATGTTGTTGGGAATCACATTTGGCGGCGTACGCATGCCTGTCGGAGATGCGCTTAAGCTTCTTGGAGTTCTTCTGGCTGGGTCAGTTCCCTTCTGCGCCATGGGACTCGCCCTTGGATATTTCATCGGTCCGAACTCGGCTCCGCCCACGATCAACATGATCTACCTGCCCATGTCTTTCTGTTCGGGCTTGTGGGTACCGCTGATGTTCTTACCCAGGCTCATGCGGCAGATCGCGGAATTTCTGCCCTCTTACCACCTCTCACAACTCGCCCTGGGTACAGTCGGCGCGGGACAACACGAATCCCCCTGGAAACACTGGGAGGTGCTGATCGGCTTCACTGTGATTTGTCTCGGCATCGCCCGCTTCGGATTTCAGCGGGACGAAGGGAAAATGTATGGTTAACCAGAAAACAGCTGGATGGTGCCTGATCGTATTGGGCTTGGTTCTTCTGACCCTGTCTGGCAGACTGGACCTGTTCATAGTGGTGTTCCCCCTCAGTCTGGTGGGCTTGGGGCTCTGGATGATGCGCTGCACGGCCCGGGCGAATCGCAAAAGAGGCCACGTCGAACCCGTGCAATGAGACTTCTACCTGGCAATCGTGACCATGGATGGGCGCCGTTCATCTGGCTTGCCTACTTCGGGTTCTTCTTTCTCGACCCGATTCTGAACCACGCCGGATGGAAATTGTGGCTCGCGACTGCGGTCGGCACCATCGCTTTCCTGGCGCTGTACTTCGCCATCTTCTGGCTGCGCCGCCCCTGGGACCTCATCGACCTTGGGGTGATGCTCATGCTGGGAGTTGGATTCGCGCCCTGGAATGGCGGCGCCACCTGTTTCTTCATTTATGCGGCGGCCCTGCTTCCGTTTGTCGTCGAACGCGAAATTCAGGCGTTGCAATTACTCGGCCTGATCTTCACCGCGGCCGTTGGTACGTGGTGGTTCTTCCATCTCTCAGGATGGTTTCTGGTTTACGCCGTGGGCATGTCTGGGGTGATCTGCGCCGGCAATATCTATTTTGCTCAGCGCACGCGCATGTACAAAAAACTACGTTCAGCGCAAGACGAGATCGAACACCTCGCGAAAGTCGCCGAGCGGGAACGCATCGCCCGCGATCTGCACGACGTCCTGGGACATACGCTTTCGGTCATCATCCTGAAGTCAGAACTTGCCTCGAAGCTCATCGACTGCGATCCAGAACGCGCCAAAGCCGAGATTCGCGATGTCGAGCAAACCTCGCGCGAGGCGCTGGCGGAAGTACGCAGCACCATTCGCGGCTACCGGCAGCAGGGCCTGGAAGAAGAGATGAAACGCGCCAAGGCCACGCTGGAAACCGCCGGTGTAACCGTGAGATCGGAATCCGCGGCCGTTGGACTCAGTCCCGCGCAGGAGAGCGTGGTCGCTATGGTGGTGCGCGAAGCCGTCACCAACGTGGTCCGGCACGCGCAGGCGCGAAACTGTGAACTGCGCCTGGCCCCGCAGAACGGCACGTGCGTGCTTGAGATTCAGGATGACGGCCGCGGCGCCTGTCAACCGGAAGGCAACGGACTGCGTGGCATGCGCGAACGAATCGAAGCCCTCGGCGGCACTCTGGAGCGCGAGACCACGGCAGGCACCAAACTCACGATCCGCTTCCCGCTGGCTGGATCTCCGGAGAATGGCTCTCATTGAATCCCTCGCCTAAAACCAGCCGCAAGACCATTCGCGTCGGCATCGCCGAAGATCAGGGCATGGTGCTCGGTGCGCTCGCCGCCCTGCTTGAAATTGAAGGTGACATCTCGGTCATCTTTCAGGCGCGCAACGGCAAAGAAGCTCTCAACGAAGTTCTGAGCCAGAAGCCCGATGTCTTGATCACCGACATCGAAATGCCCGAGATGACCGGCCTCGACGTGGCTGCGGAACTGCAGCGTAGAAAGACCGGAACTCGCGTCATCATCCTGACAACCTTCGCGCGCAGCGGCTACCTTCGCCGCGCTCTCGATGCCGGAGCCCTGGGATATCTGTTGAAAGACATGCGCGCCCAGGAACTCGCCGAGGCCGTGCGCCGCGTGCAGCAGGGATTGCGAGTGGTGGATCCCGAGCTCGCCGCCGAATCCTGGGGGGAACCGGATCCGCTCACCGACCGGGAGCGTCAGGTGCTGCGGCTCGCCGGCGATGGCGCAGCCAGCAGCGAGATCGCGACCAAACTGAACCTTTCTGAAGGGACAGTTCGCAATTATCTCTCCGAAGCCATCAGCAAACTCGGCGCAGCCAATCGCGTGGAAGCCGCCCGCATCGCCCGCACCAAGGGTTGGCTCTGATCCGTCTAGAGATTTATGCTCTGTCGCGAGTGGATACAAACGACTGCGATACCCCTGCATCTTAAGTGGGTGACGAGACGGACAATGTCGCGCGTTTTTTTCGATGCACCCGATCAGCATTTTTCGTCGAGGCGCTGCCGTCTGTCGCTGCCGGTCCAAGAGAGAATCATTACTGAACGTTTCTGATGGAGCGTCGTTTGTGCTGCGCCGGCAACGAAACGTACCGATTCAAAATGTCAAGTTGACGATATAGGCCATGGGCTGCGTATAGTTCATTAACTAGATCCACGATTCTTCTCCAGGAAACGGTGAAAATGAATGGCGGCCCAGGGCCTCGATTTGAATAAGAGCGATCAAGACATGCAAGCATCTTCCACACGCGATTCCAAAAATGTTTTGAGTTTTGAGGAAGTCGACAGCCTGGCGCCCGAAGGCGGCAAAGCGGCCGAGATCCTCACGAACCTGGTGGCTTTGATTGCCAAGCGTTTTGGCACTGATGTCTGCTCCGCCTACTTGCTGGAACCCGACCGCGCGAATCTAGTCCTCGCAGCCACTCTCGGGCTTCGCCGCGAGTCCGTCGGCCATCTGCGTATGGGGGTACAGGAGGGCCTGGTCGGTCTGGTCGCCGAGCAAGTACGGCCCGTCGCCGTGGAAGAAGCCCGCAATCATCCTCGCTTCAAATATTTCGAAGAGGCCGGAGAGGACGATTACCAATCGTTCCTCGGCGTCCCGTTAATTGACCGCGGAGTCCTGCAAGGCGTGCTGGTAATCCAAACCGTCGAGCCTCGCGTATTCACAGACGACGAAATCCGCATGTTGAGCCAGGCCGCCGCCCAGGTTGCTCCTGTGGTGAGCGAGGCCCGCAATCTCGATCGCTTCATTGCGCCGGTCCAGGAACGACTCTGGGCCCTCGCCCGCAATCTCTGGTGGAGCTGGGATCAGGACTCGTCCAATCTATTCCTCGATCTTGATCCGGTGCGCTGGCGCCAATTCAATCAAAATCCCATCTCGTTGCTGAACGAATTCCCGCTCGAGAAACTAGAGCATCGCGCCCGCGAACTGGTGCTGCATAGCCGCATTAACTACGACTACCGCCGCTTACGCGAATACCTGGAAGCGGCACGCACCTGGGGAGGCCGCCGCGCCGGCGTGCTTCGTCCCCGCCCAGTGGCTTATTTCTCCGCTGAGTTTGGGGTGCATGAATCGCTGCCGATTTACTCCGGCGGCCTTGGCGTGCTTGCCGGAGATCACATCAAGAGCGCTTCAGATCTCGATATTCCTCTCATCGGCATCGGCCTGTTCTACGGCCAGGGATACTTCCGCCAGCGCCTCGATATCAACGGATGGCAACAGGAGGAATATCTCGAGACCGACGTCAACCAACTTCCGATGGAGCCGGCCATTGGCACCGACGGTCGTCCGGTCGCGGTGCAGATCGAGACCCGCACCGGCACCATCCTCGCCAAAGTCTGGCGCGTCAGCGTAGGACGCTGCGACCTGCTGCTTCTCGACTCCGACGTCGAAGGCAACGCTCCCGACGATCGCGAACTCACTTCACGCCTCTATGGCGGCGACGCGCGCACTCGCATTCGCCAGGAGTTGCTGCTCGGCATCGGCGGCTTCCGCGCCCTGAAAGCCATGGGAATCACGCCCGGCGTCCTCCACCTCAATGAGGGACATAGCGGCTTCGCGATCCTTGAAGCCATTCGCACCCGTATGGAAGAAGAAGGCATCGGCTTCGACGGGGCCGCTCCGCGGGTTTCTCGCGAAGTCGTCTTCACCACCCATACCCCTCTACCCGCGGGACATGATCGCTTCCCAGCTGATCTCGTGGAAGAACATGCGGGGGTTATTCGCGAGTCTCTGGGACTCTCGTCGGAAAACCTGATGGGGCTGGGACGGCAGGATCCCAACAACGCGCAGGAAACTTTCTGCATGACCGTGCTTGCGCTTCGCCTGTCGCGCCGCGCCAACGCCGTCTCCGCGCTTCACGGCGAAGTTTCCCGCGCCATGTGGACTGGCATCTCTCCCGGTAAGCCCGAAGACGAGGTTCCTATCGGACACATTACCAACGGCGTGCATGTTCCCTCGTGGCTTGCTCCGCAGATGTCGCGTCTCTATGAACGCCATCTGGGTTCCGAATGGCGCGAGCATTCGAGCGAGGCAAAAATGTGGGAAGGCATCGATGACGTTGACGACGGCGAGTTGTGGGAAACGCACCTGAGTCTTAAGTCGCGCCTCATCGAATTTGTTCGACGCCGCCTCGTCGAACAAGCCTCGCGCCGCGGCGAACCGCGCGATATTCTCGGAAAACTCGAAGGAGCGTTAAATCCTGACGCGCTCACCATCGGCTTCGCCCGTCGCTTCGCCACCTACAAGCGCGCGAACCTGGTTCTAAACGATATTCAGAATCTGGCTGCGATGGTCAACGATCCCAAGCGTCCCGTGCAGTTTATCTTTGCCGGAAAAGCCCATCCGCACGACGAACCCGGCAAGCAGATGCTGCAGCGGATCGCACAACTGATGCGCGATTCGGAGTTTTCTGACCGTTTTGTTTTTGTCGAAGATTACGACATCAACGTCGGACGCCACTTTGTACAGGGCGTCGATGTCTGGCTCAACAACCCGCGTCGTCCCATGGAGGCTTCCGGCACCAGCGGCCAGAAGGTGGTGCTGAACGGAGGATTGAATCTCTCGGTGCTCGATGGATGGTGGGCCGAAGCCTACGACGGCATGAACGGATTCGCCATAGGCAAGGGCCGCACCCACTCCAACATGAGCGTACACGACACCCGCGACGCTGAAGATCTTCACCGAGCCCTTCGCGACGAGGTCATTCCTCTCTTCTACCAGCGTGACCGCGACGGCCTTCCGCGCGGCTGGATCAAGCGCATGAAGCGCACCATCCGCACCCTGGGCTGGCGCTTCAACGCCGACCGCATGGTGATGGACTACACGCTGAAGTGCTACATCCCTGCCGCCGGAGGCACGTCGAGCGACATCCGCGCGCAGTGGTAAGGCTCAGGGACGGACGCCGCCGTCCGTCCCTGAAGCGAGGGCCTGCTTTTGGTTCTCCACCGCCCCGCGTTATATCCTCGTCAGCGTGTCTGGAAACTCTCCGACATCCAAACTCTTCCTCGGCCTCATCATCACTCTTGCCGCAGTGGTCCTCTATTCCCTCTATATCACGCGCCAAATTTCCGGCCTGCGCGAACTGCAACACTCGCTGGTCGATCGCAACCGCAAAGACTCGCTGCAACTCATCCGCATCCAGAACGATCTCAACTCCCTCGCGCTGGCCATGCGCGACATGCTCGACAACGCCGAGCCCTATCCCCTGACCGCTTGGTCCTCCCAATTTCAACGCATTCGCGCGGACCTCGATGACGCCCTGCGCCTTGAAAGCGAAGTCGCCGCCACCGGCCGCACCGCCGAACAACGACAATATCTGGGAGACTCGGTCCGCCAATTCTGGGATGCCGTCGACCGCACCTTCGCCCTTGCGGGAAACGGTCAGCAAAAAGAAGCCGAGGATCAGATCCGTCTCTCTCTGCAAGCTCGGCAAGCCGCGCTCAGCACCGCCGTATCACGCCTGCTCGTCCAGAACAACGAGAGCGAAGAGCAAGCCGCCCAGCAGATCACGCAGATCTATGACCGGGTCCAGCGTCAGGTCTATTTCTTCCTGACCGCCACCTTAGTCGCGATTCTCTTCACCAGTCTTTATCTGATCCGCTCCAACCGCCGTCTCTTCGCCCATCTCGCCGAACTTTCCCAGCAGCGCAGCGAGCTGGCGCAGAAACTGATCTCCACCCAGGAATCCACTCTGCGTTATATCTCTCGCGAGCTGCATGACGAGTTCGGACAAATTCTCACGGCCATGGGCTCCATGTTGAGCCGCGCCGGCAACCACGCTCCCGAGGGATCCCCGCTCCGCGCCGACCTCCGCGAGATTTCTGAGATCGCCCAAACCAGCCTCGACAAAGTCCGCACTCTCTCGCAAGCTCTGCATCCCGTCATGCTCGACGAAGCCGGACTGGAAAGCACTTTCGACTGGTATCTCCCTGTCGTCGAAAAGCAAACGGGAACCAAAATCCATTATGAGAAACTAGGGAAACCGTATTCTGTGGACGGAAATGCCGGCATCCAGGTTTATCGCGTGTTACAGGAAGCGTTGAATAACGTCGCCCGGCATTCGGGAGCGAAAGAAGCATGGGTGCGCCTGCGCTTTTTGCCTGCGCGGCTGGAACTCGAAGTGGAAGATCACGGCAAAGGGTTTTCCTCAGATGCGAAGAAGCTGGGAATCGGATTAGTTGCCATGCGCGAGCGCGCAGAACTTCTCGGGGGCGATCTCGAACTCGTTTCTCCTGATGCCGGAGGAACGCTGGTGCGGCTGATGGTTCCACGCGATAAAGTAGCAGCTCATGCCGAATAAGATTTCCGTATTGCTGGTAGACGATCACAGCCTGGTGCGCCGGGGCTTCCGCCGCATTCTCGAAGATGAGCCTGACATCGCGGTTGTCGGCGAAGCCAGTGACGGCGAGGAAGCACTGAAACTTGCCGCGCAGCTTCAACCGAAAGTCGTTGTCATGGATTGTGCTCTGCCCGGCATGAATGGTCTCGACGCCACGCGGAAGATTCTCGCGTCCTATCCCGAAACCCAGGTCTTGATGCTCAGCATGCACAACGAAGAAACCTGGGTCCGCCAGGCACTCGACGCCGGTGCTCGGGGCTACATCCTGAAAAACGCTGTCGACCTCGAACTGGGTGCGTCCGTCCGCCGGGTGGCTGCCGGAGAAACCGTTCTCGATTCCCAGGTCAATCGTCCCGCCACGCTGAAAGGCGAGCAGGACGCCGCTCTCACTCCCCGCGAACTCGAAATCCTGCAGATGATTGTTGATGGCAAGTCCAACAAGGAAATTGCCGCTGTGTTGAATCTCAGCGCCAATACGGTCGCCGTGCACCGCGCCAACATCATGAACGCGCTCGGCATTCACAAAACCGCCGAACTCGTCGTCTACGCCATCCGCAACGGGCTGGTGAATCTCCCGTGAATCGCCGTTCGTTTCTCGCAGGTATGACTGGATTGCTTTCCGCGTCGGCCTTCGCCCGGTTCGATGTCACGACCGCTCTTCCTTTCCGCTTCGGCGACGTCACGCATTCTGCTGGAATCGATTTCCATCACAACAGCGGCGCGTACGGAGGCAAACTTCTTCCCGAAACTCTCGGCTCCGGCTGCGCCTTTCTCGATTACGACGCCGATGGATGGCAAGACATCCTCCTCATCAATGGAATGGACTGGCCCGGCCACAAGCGCGCCCACAGCACGCTTCGTCTCTATCGCAACAATCGCAACGGGACTTTCACCGATGTCACGAAAGCTGCCGGACTCGATCTTGAAATGTACGGCATGGGCGTCGCCGTCGGCGACTACAACAACGACGGTTTCCCTGACATCCTCATCACCTGCGTAGGTCAGAACCGTCTCTTCCGCAATACCGGCAAAGGCACGTTTATAGACGCAACCCAGTCGAGTGGACTGGGAGGCCGCCAGGGGCTCAGTACATCGGCGCTATGGTTCGATTTTGATCGCGACGGCTTCCTCGATCTCTTCGTCTGCAACTACGTCAAGTGGTCCGCCGAGCACGACGTCTTCTGCAGCCTCGATGGCAAGCACAAGTCCTATTGCACCCCCGAGGCCTATCACGGAGAAACCTGCTGGCTCTTCCACAATCGCGGCGACGGCACCTTCGAAGACGTCACCGCCACCAGCGGGATTTTCGACAGCAGTTCGAAGTCATTAGGCGTGACCATGCTCGACTACGCCCGCGACGGATGGCCCGATCTTCTCGTCGCCAACGATACCCAGCCCAACAAGCTCTACCGCAACCAGCGCAACGGCACTTTCAAAGACGTCGCCGTCGAAGCTGGAATCGCCTTCAGCGCCGAAGGCAAAGCCCGCGCCGGCATGGGCGTTGATGCCGCCGACTTCGACAACTCCGGCGCAACCGGAGTCGCCATCACTAACTTCGACAACGAAATGGTCGGGCTCTACCGCTCCTCGGCCAACGGGACCTACACCGACATTGCCGCTGCCAGTGGCGTGGGCATCGCCTCCAAAGACAAACTGGGCTTCGGATGTGTCTTTCTCGACGCCGGCCTCACCGGATCGCTCGACCTTGCCATCGTCAACGGACACATCGACGACACCGTGCGCAACGTCCGCAACGTCGGCTACGCACAATCGCCGCAGTTCTTTCTCAACGACGGTCACGGAAAATTCCACGAAGTCGCCGCTCAAGCCGGAGGAGGATTTGCCGACCCCAAGGTCGGAAGAGGCCTCGCCTACGCCGACTTCGATCGCGACGGAGACCTCGACCTGCTCATCACCACCAACAACGGCCCCGCGTATCTCTACCGTAACGACCAGATCGCCGGCAATCGCAGCATCCGCATTCGCCTTGTAGGCACCAAGTCAAACCGCGATGCCATCGGCGCGAGGGTCCACCTCACATGCGGAGGAGTCACTCAATCGCGCCTGGTGAAAGGCGGATCGAGTTACTTATCGCAATCTGAATTGCCGCTTACATTCGGATTAGGAAAACTGGACCACGCAGACCGCGCGCTGATCGAATGGCCCAGCGGACGATCGGAAGAATACAAAAGCCTCGCGGCCGGGCGCGCGTACGAGTGCGTGGAAGCAAGGGGAATCACGGCACTATCCGGGTTTTAGATGCACGATGGACTCCCCGAAAAACACGGGGTTATCGCTGCGGGGTTCGACACATGAAGTCCTCCTTCAACCCAACTGGTACCCGCTCAGTAACCGCGGAATTATGGCGCAGCCAACTGACGCGTCAAGCAGATGAGTCTACCGCGCGAACAACCTGGCCCACCCGACTCCCGGCGCTAATGCGCTAGTGGAGTGCCTTCTCCAACAAGTGGAGTTGAGCTCCGAAACTTACCTTTCTAGTATTTTCGCAGTATTGCCCTTCCCTCCCCATTCCCGCTAACTTTGCTCCACGTTTCACGACCTCCCTAGGGCTCAGATCTAGCCTTCACGGAGGCACCCTACCCCACGGGAGCAGGCCTTCACCCGGACTGCTCCCCATTTTTCGCATCCCGTTCGTTGACCCAACCGTGCCTCGCCCGTAAGATGGACACACCCCTAATGCTGGCATCTCTCGTGACCCACCTGGGAATTCAATGACGACACTCCGGACGCTTTCTGTAACTCTCGTGGCTCTTGCCCTCTTCACCACTGCTTCCGCCGGGAACAATGCCATGGATGAGGCAATGGCCAGCATCCGCCCCGAATCCATCCGCGCCAACATGGGCTTCCTCGCCGACGATGCCCTGGAAGGCCGCGGCACCGGGACTCGCGGATATCTCATCGCGGCGAAATTCATGGCCGCGCAGTTTGCTTCCCTGGGACTCCAGCCAGCCGGCGACAACGGAACTTACTTTCAGGATGTCCCCTTTCGCGCCATGCACCCCGATCAGACTCAGACCACGCTTACCCTCCTGCGCGACGGCAAAGAAGAGACCCTGACTTACCGCGAAGACTACATCACCCGTGGCGACCCCGTGCGACCTGAAACCTCCGTGGAAGCGCCCGTCGTCTTCGTCGGCTTCGGCGTCACCGCCCCGGAACAGGGCTATGACGATTACAAGGGGATTGAGGTGAAAGGAAAGATCGTCGCGCTGATGTCGGGTGCGCCTGATTTCGAATCGTCCATCAAGGCGCACTACTCCTCATCGCTGGGAAAACTGTCGAACGCGGCCGCCCATGGCGCTGTCGGCATCATCACCCTCGATAGCCCCCGGATGGAACAGTTGTATTCGTTCAGCGAGCAAGTGAGGGACCTTGCGCTACCCCAATTTCGCTGGATCGACAAACAAGGAACTCCCGATGGCTATTTCCCGGAGTTGAAGGGCAATGCGACGTTGAGCATGCGCGTGACCGCACAGATCTTCGCTGGCAGTCCTCACACTGCCGAAGAAGTCTACGCAGCGCTAAAGACAGGCAAACCGATGTCATTCGATCTTCCCGTCACCGCGAAGATTCACAACGTCACCAAACTCGACGACGTGAAAAGCCCCAACGTCGTCGCCAAGCTCGAAGGCAGCGATCCCGTATTGAAGTCTGAATACGTTGTCTACACGGCGCACCTCGATCACCTTGGCATCGGCGCGCCCGTCAACGGAGACAGCATCTATAACGGCGCGCTCGATAACGCCTCCGGTTCCGCGATTCTCATCGAGATGGCTCGCGCCTTTAGTACCATGAAAATGCACCCTCGGCGGTCCATGCTGTTTGTGGCCGTTACTGCCGAAGAAGCGGGACTCCTTGGCTCCGATTATTTCGCTCACTATCCCACGGTTCGCAAGAGCTCCATCGCCGCTGATGTCAACACCGACGAGGATCCCATGTTCTGGCCCATCGCTGATATCGTCGCCTTCGGCGCCGAGCATTCCTCGATCGAAAGCGCTATCCATCGCGCCTGCGAGCGCATGCATTTCACTCAAAGTCCCGACCCGGTCCCTGAGCAGGTCGTCTTTATTCGTAGCGATCAGTATTCGTTCGTGAAGCAAGGCATTCCCGCGGTCATGCCGACACCGGGAGTAAAATCGAGCGACCCCAAACTCAGTCCCGGCGAAATCTTCGAAAATTGGGAGCGAACCCGCTACCACCAACCGCAAGACGACATGCAGCAACCGGGCCTGGATTTCGAGACCGCAGCCCAGTTCGCGAGATTCACGTTCTTGACGGGCTACTTCATCAGCCAGGACACCGAGCGACCCACCTGGAATAAAGGCGATTTCTTCGGCGACCACTACGGGAAGAAGAACTGAAGAAGGATTGGGCTGGGCAAGAAAGCGAGGGTGAGCACAACCCCACCTAGGAACGGGCGCCCTCGCCCGTCCGAGGGAGTTCCCTCCCGAGTGGACCCAATAGTGTGCCCAAATGGGAATTCAGGTCTGAGGTCTGAGGTCCGAGGTCCGATGTCCGAATTTCTTGTCAAGCCCCTAAAACGCCCTCTTTTCCTCTAACATTCTGATTACAACCCAAATATATTTTTGCAAACTTGTCCGGTTTCACCTTAGCAATATGCTATACTGGACTTATAGAGTAGAGAAAGGCGTTGGCTCCCATGCCAGCGCCTCTTGTATTTAGGGCCAATTCGGGAAAGGGGCGCGCAGGGATGGAAGCTGCGCTTTTTTGTGTCTAAAACCATCGAAGAATCGCCGGCGGCAACAATCGTGAAGCGGCCGCGACGCCTGCGGCCGCGAAGGCTGCTTCGACAATCTTCCCATCCAGCCCCGGCGCCAGGAAACGAGAGGCTGCCCATTCGGCCATCGGCATCGGGCCGGATCTGCGAAAACGACCGGCTTTAAAATCGTCGATTGGAAATTGGCACTCGAGGGTCTTCAATCAACAATCATCAATCGATCCCCAGCTCTTTCCACTTCTTGTCGACAAGCTCTTTGGTTTTCTTGTCCATAAGAATCTCGTCGGGCCAGGGACGGTTGAATCCTTCGCTTAACCACTTGCGGGTGGCGTCGATGCCCATCTTCGATCCGAAGTTGGGCAGGCGCGATGCGTGATCGAGCGAATCAACGGGACCGAGCGTGAACTGGATATCGCGTTCGGGATCTATGTGGTTGAGCGCTTTCAGCGTCACGTCGCCGATGTCCTGCACGTTGACGTCTTCATCGACCACGATGATGCACTTGGTGAACATCGCCTGGCCCAGCGACCAGATGGCGTTCATCACTTTGCGTGCCTGTCCCGGATACGACTTCTTGATGGAAACGATCATCAGGTTGTGAAACACGCCTTCGAGCGGCAGGTTGATGTCGACCAGTTCAGGGATGGTCAACTTCATCAGCGGCAGGAAGATACGTTCGACGGCCTTGCCCATCCACCCGTCTTCCATGGGAGGCTTGCCGACAATGGTGGTCGCATAGATGGGATCTTTGCGGTGAGTGATGCACGAAACATGAAACACGGGATAGAGATCTTCGAGTGAGTAGAAGCCAGTGTGATCGCCAAAGGGCCCTTCGGTACGAAGTTCATCGAGATGCACGTGGCCTTCGAGAATGATCTCGGCGTTGGCGGGAACTTCGAGGTCAACGGTCTCGCACTTCACTAGTTCGACGGGCTTTTGCCTTAGAAACCCAGCAATCAAATATTCCTCGACATCCGGAGGCGCGGGAACGATGGCGGAAAAGGTCAAGGCGGGGTCAGTGCCAATCGCAACAGCGACTTCCATCTTCCCTCCCGGCAGGTCGCTGGTAAGTTGCGAACCGCCCGAGGTGCGGGCCATCAGATCCACGGAAGTGCTTGAACTCGCGGCTCTCAGCGCCTCACGGTAATGTTCTGCGGCGACTTTCTGGCGCTGCCAGTGCATGCCCGCGGTTTTCGCGTCGTAGACTTGCATTCGATACATCCCTACGTTGCGCTTGCCCGTGTTGGGATCGCGCGTGACGACGCAGGGGAGCGTGATGAAGCGTCCCGCATCTTTCGGCCAGCACTGCAGGATGGGAAAGTCGAGCAGCGAGAAGCCGTCGCGCTTGATGACTTCTTTGCAGGGAGCGCTGGTAACCGTCTTGGGAAAGAACTTGCCCATCTCGGCCAGCATGGGCAGCATTTTTACTTTATCGAGAAAACCTTGCGGAGACTTCACGTCCATGAAAGCGCGAATGCGGTCGGCGACTTCGTCAAGCTTATCGACTTCAAGCGCAAGATTCATGCGGCGCGCAGAGCCGAACTGGTTGATCAGCACTTGCGATCCACGATGACCTTTGATGTTTTGAAACAGGAGAGCTTTCCCGCCCGGTGTGGCGCGGCCGCCCTCGCCCGAGAACCCCGACTTCGAGACGCGGTCGGTGATCTCCGTGATTTCAAGAATAGGATCGACTTCGGTACGAATCTTTTTCAGTTCGCCGGCGCGGTCGAGCGCGGCAATCCAGTCGCGTAGATCGTCGTAGGCCAAGCATCCTCCAGGGAAATGAAGATTATAGAGCTTCGAGCGTCAAAAGCTTGAACCCACGACTCTTTGTAATTTCTTTGTAATGTATGCGCCACGTCACATCGCGCGGGAGATGAACTTCTTACGATCGAGATATGCAGACACATCCGAAAGGCATTCAGGCACGCGTGTTGTTAACTTCGGTTTTCGGACCCTATGCGCAAGACGACGAGTTCGGCAGCCGCCGCATCAACCCCGTCGAACTCTATCACAATCAGGTGACGCGGGCGCAGGGGGCGTTTTCACTGCGCATGTTTCACCGGTCGTGGGGGATCTTAATGATCCAGGCAAACATTACCGCGCCTTGCACGGTGCTTGATTTCCCCACGCGGAAGAAGTTTGCGCGGGAGTTGGGGAAGAACCAGTACGACGTGGTTGGGATCTCGTCGATCATCGTCAACCTGGGAAAGGTGCGGGAGATGTGCCGCATGGTGCGCGAGCTTTCGCCGCATTCGGTCATTGTGGTGGGCGGGCACGTGGCGGCGATTCCGGGGATTGAAGGCCTGGTTGATGCCGATCACATCGTCAAAGGCGAAGGCATCTCGTGGATGCGCCAGTATTTGGGCGAAGATGTGGGGCGGGCGATCGTGCATCCCCCGATCGTTTCGGGTTTGAAGGCGCGGATTATGGGGGTGAGATTGCCGGAGCGCAAGGGTGCGACGGCGGCCACGATTATTCCCTCGGTGGGATGTCCGATGGGATGCAACTTCTGCACCACGTCGGCGTTTTTTGGCGGCAAGGGAAAGTTTGTCAACTTTTATGACTCGGGCGAGCAACTGTTCAACGTGATGTGCCAGATGGAAAAACAGCTTAAAGTGCAATCGTTCTTTGTGATGGATGAGAACTTTCTCTTGCACAAACAACGGGCGATGGAATTGTTAAGTTTGATGAAGGCAGCGGGTAAGAGCTGGGAGTTGTCGGTCTTCGCTTCGGCCAACGCGATCCGCAAATACACCATGGAGGAGTTAGTGGAACTGGGGGTGTCGTGGCTATGGATGGGGTTGGAATCCCCGCAGGCGAGCTACGCGAAGTTGCAAGGGACCGACACGCGGGAGTTGACGCGGCAATTACGGGAGCATGGGATACGAGTGCAGGGGTCGACCATCATTGGCCTGGAGCATCACACGCCTGACAACATTCGCAGCGAGATCGAACACGCGGTCGAGCACGACACCGATTTTCACCAGTTCATGCTGTACACGCCAGTGCCGGGGACTCCACTCTACGCGCAGATGTCGAAGGAAGGACGGATGCTGGAGGGGATCGATCCGGCAGATATCCACGGGCAATTCAAGTTCAACTTTCAGCATGCGGCGATTTCGCGGGATGATTCGAAGCGCTTTCTGGACTGGGCATTCTTTAGAGATTTCGAAAGGAATGGTCCGAGCTTATACCGAATTTGCCAGACCATGCTGCAGGGATGGAAGCGCTACAAGGATTATCCCGATGCGCGGGTCCGGGAGCGGTTCGCGCGGGAGATGAAGAAAGTGGGAACCGCGTACAACGCAGCGCTATGGGCAATGGAACGGGAGTTTCGCAAGGTGAATAGCGAGGTGAGCGACCGGATCGGAGAGGTGCGGCACGAGGTGGAGCGCGAATGTGGCACGATGGCGCGGATCGTTTCGAGCGTGCTGGGTCCGGTATTGCTTTGGACTACGCGGCGAGAGGAACGGCGGTTGGCACGGGGTGTGACTTATGAGCCGCCGACGATTGTGGAGAGGAGGAACTGGTACCCAGTACCTGGTACCCAGTGAGATCGGCGTTCCGCCTTGGGCTTCGGCGTGGAATGGGGCAAATGCAGATTCCTCCCTTCGACTACGCCCTGGTCGGAATGACAGTTCTTATTCTTAAGCAATATTCATCGTAGCCGGCGGGACGCCGGCGCTACTTATACGGCAGCCTTTGGGCTGCCTTTCTTTTTGGAGGGAATGATGATTACGGAGCAGAAGGCTGGTTTAGAAATTCCGGAGTTGAGCCTGCAACCGCCGGTGGGGTTGGCGGGAATCGTGCGGGAATTTGGGGATGTTCGGGAGTTTGTGCGGGCCGATGGCGGGCTGGGTCCGCGATGGGAGGCAGAGCGACTGGGGTCGATTTCTCTGCCTTTCCCGTTGCTGCTGGCATGGGATCACTCGAAGGCGGTTTCTTCGTTTCGCTGCCACCGGCGGTTAACGGGAATATTTTCTGATGTCTTCGGGCATATCGTGGCAGCAGGTTTGGCATCGAAGGTCCGGAGTTTTGGTGGGTGTTTTATGTATCGTCCGCAGCGGACCGGGGCGAAGCTTTCGACGCATAGTTGGGGGATTGCGATTGATCTGAACCCGGAGACGAATGGATTGGGGATGACGGGGAATATGGATCCAGGGGTAGTGAAGGTTTTTCGGGATGCGGGTTTTACATGGGGCGGCCAGTGGAGCGGGACTGGCCGGGATGCGATGCACTTTCAATATTGTTCGAGTTATTAGTACCGGGTGCCGAGTACCGAGTGAAGCCTCTCGCCGCTGCGGGGCGGCGCGGACGAGGGCGTCCGTCCCCAGACAATCCCAAGGTTAGCGATTACCTTCTTACCGTGGGGGCCCGACCGTGCAAGGGGGACCGCGGAAAATGCGGGTCTTAGCCCAATTCCGGCGTGGTTGTGACGGTCGTCCTTCACTCAATTTCGGTTTGGGCGTATATTCTCTTGCGTTTGCCCGGAGCCCCTTATGAGCACACAAACCAAAAACGGAACCATTGCAAAGTGTTTCGGTGAGAACCTGGAAAGCGACCTGGCGCTGGAATTTATACGGGTCGTCGAGAATGCGGCGATCGCTTCAGCGCGCACCATGGGACAAGGGGAGCGCAAGCTTTCCGACCACGTGGCAACGGAAGCCATGCGGCATACGATGGACACAGTGCCGATGGATGGGACCATCGTCATCGGCGAGGGCGAACGGGATGAGGCGCCCATGCTGTATATCGGCGAAAAAGTGGGTGCCAAATTTCCCGATGGAAAAGATGTACCGCAGGTGGACATCGCAGTTGATCCGCTGGAAGGGACGAATTTGTGCGCGACCGGAGCGCCGGGCTCGATTACCGTGCTGGCAGCCTCGGAACGCGGCGGTTTGTTGAACGCGCCCGACTGCTACATGGAGAAGATTGTGGTGGGCCCGTCGTGCAAGGATGCGGTAGAGATGGACGCTCCGGTGGCCGACAACCTGAAGAATATTGCCAAGCGGCTGGACCGCGACGTGGAGGATCTGGTCGTCATCGTTCTCGACCGTCCGCGGCACGAGAAGTTGATTGCGGACATTCGGGCGGCGGGAGCGCGGATCCGGCTGATCGGGGATGGCGACTTGTCGGCGGGCATTGCGGCGGCCGTGATCGGCACTGGCGTTCATGCGGTCATGGGTTCGGGTGGCGCCCCGGAAGGGGTAATTACGGCGGCGGCGATTCGGTGCTTGAACGGATACATGCTGGGACGGCTGGTGATCGACACGCCGGAATTGGAAGAGCGCATTGGGCGCATGGGGATCAAAGACAAAAACAGAATTTACGAAGCCGAGGATCTGGCCCCGGGCAAGCAGATGATCTTCGCCGCGACGGGAGTTACAGATGGCGCCTTGATGCGCGGTGTTCGGTTCTTCGGCGAAGGCACGCGAACACAGTCGGTAATTATGACTTTGCAGACTGGCAAGGTGAGGTTCATTGACAGTATTCATTTGGAGAAGGGGCCGGATGTGAAGATCAGATTTTCTTAGTCCTTGGTCGTTGGTCGTTGGTCAAAACTATTTCAGGCCTCCCTGGCGGGAGGCCTTTTTGTGGGGACGGCTCTGCCGTCGCTTCGTGACTGGCGGGCGACGGCGTCCCATGCGGGTTCGTCCTCGATTGTTCAATGTGGCCGGCGGGACGCCGGCGCTACTCTGGTAGTCTTTTCTCATGAGCAACGAACGAAAAGAGCCAATTTATTTGTTTACGGAGAAACAGGCCGCGGAGAAGAGCGAGTTGGCGCGGCGGTTTCTGGAGACGCGCTCGCGGTTAAATGAGAACGTCGATAAGGCCGACAACTTTCTGGTCAAGCGCTTTTACAACATCGATCACAACACGTATCTCGAGGGCGCAATTCCAGCGAAGTACAAAGAGATGATGGGATTGGTCGTTTCGGCGGGATTACGCTGTGATGACTGCATCAATTATCACATCATCCAGTCGTACCGGTTGGGGGCATCGCGAGCGGAGCAGGAGGAGGCGTTGAACGTGGCGCTGGTGGTGGGCGGAAGCATTGTGATTCCGCATTTGCGGAGGGCGTACGCGGTGTTGGAAGAGTTGTATCAGTAGTCAGTTCTCAGTTCTCAGTTCTCAGTTCTCAGTTCTCAGTTCTCAGAGAAACACTAACCGACATAGGACGCGACCAAAACCCTTTGAACCACAAAGGACACGAAGGGGCACGAAGGATTTGATCGGCGGACGTTAGTGCGACGATCCACTGTCACTACTTTCTTTAGACCAGCGCGCCGGGGCGCGGGGGCCATTCCTGCGAGACGCCCTGAAATAGAAACCTGGTTTTCTCGGTGCGTTTGGTGCCGTCGTGGACAGCTATCTGGTGGGGTTTATCGGAATCACCGTAGCCTTCCCAGAGAGAGACGCCGGCGTAGGCCCCGTCTTTGCGCAGGATGTAATAGGTCATGTCCATAAAGCGGAGGCGATCTTTTTCTCCGTTGTAATTGCGGACGATGCGTTTCAGAGCATCGAATCCGGCTTCTTCGGGCGTCATTCCCTTTCTCATGTTTTCGACAATAGTGTGGGCTCCGGCGACTTTGATGTTCTCTTCCCCGCTGCCGGTGGCTCCAGCGGAACCCACGTCCTGATCGGTGTAGCATCCCGCACCGATGATGGCGGAGTCGCCGACGCGTCCGGGAATTTTCCAGGCGAGACCGCTGGTGGTGGTGCAGCCGGAAATTTCTCCTTTGTCGTTGAGCGCGGAGCAGTGGATGGTTCCGGTGGGCGGGCGAAGAATCTTGCGGATAGCATCCATGCGCTCGGCCTCAGGGATGCCGACGTCGGCCGCGACTTGCTGCATATGCTCAATGAGCTGGCTGGCTTGCGGTTTGGAGTCGGGTAGGCGCTTTTTCCAGTTGGGATCGGAGAGCCCAGGTCCCCACCAGTCGGAGTGAGTTTCCTTGTAGAGCAGCCAGAGCTTACGGGAGTGTTCGGTGAGGAGGTTCTCGCGGGCGAAGCCCTGAGCCACGGCGAAGCGCTCGGCGCCTTCGCCGACGAGCATGACGTGCCCGGTGCGCTCCATGACAGCTTTGGTGACTAGAGAGACGTTCTTGATGTTGCGAACGCCGCCGACAGATCCGGCGCGGCGCGTGGGCCCATGCATGCAGCAGGCATCGAGTTCGACGACGCCTTCTTCGTTGGGAAGGCCTCCGAGGCCGACGGAGTCGTCGTTGGGATCGTCTTCGGGGCCGCGCACCACGCGGAGGGCGGCATCGAGCGTGTCAGCCCCCTTGCGGAGCATTTCGAAGCCTTCGTCGATGTAGTTGTATCCGTTGAAGGCGGAGATGATGATGGGGCGCTTGCCGGGAGCGGCAGGCGTGGTCTGAGCTTGGAGGGCGAGGGAAAGAGAGCCAAGAGCAGTAGTGGCCAGAAAATCGCGACGGGAGAAGGACATAGACGGTCTCCGAACAGTTTGGTGGAAACGGCGAGAAGAATATCACGTTGCCAGTATCTGGTACCGAGCAGCGAGAAATGCAGGTTCCTCCCTTCGGTCGGAACGACAGGAATTTTGGGAGATGCGCAGATTCTACCTTTGATCGGCATAGCAGCATTTGTGGTTTAGGAAGAAGATTCATGGGGCGAGTGGGCTTGACCCGGGGCGCGGGTTCCCGATAGTGTTCGCCGGGACATTTCTTTCAGGAGGCTGAGATGAGGCAATGGATTGCTGGGGTTCTGTTGGTGATGGCTGGAGTGATGGCGGGCGCGCAGAGTGGGCTGAGTCCGACGATTGTGAAGGCAGGAACGATGAAGTGGGATCCGTTTTTGCCGGGGATTGAGCTGGCGGTGCTGTCCGGAGATCCGACGAAGGCGGGGCCGTACACGATACGTTTGCGGCTGGCAGATGGGACGAAGATTGCTCCGCACTGGCATCCGGAGGACGAGAATGTGACGGTGTTGCGGGGCGGCTTTTCGGCGGGTATGGGCGACAAGTTTGATGACGCGGGGCTGCAGGATTTACCGCCGGGGTCCTATGTTCTGATGCCGAAGAATATGCATCACTTCGCGAAGGCCAGCGGGCAGACGATTTTGCAGTTGCACGGGCAGGGGCCATTTGTCATCAATTATGTCAATCCGGAGGACGATCCGGCGAAGGCGAAGAAGTAAAGTTTGCGAACGGGAGGAAAGCGGATTCCTCCCGTTCGATTTCGCTGTGGCCGGCGGGACGCCGGCGCTGCCATTTATGAGGCAACCGCCAGCCCCGCTCCGCGCGATTGGTCGGCGCGGAAGCGAAGCAGGGCGGCGATGTTGCCGGCGCGGTCGAACTCCTGGTCATCTTTCACGTAGAACAATTCGATATCGCGGCGAATGGCGGCGGGGATGATGGCATCACCCACGTCGTCGAGTTCGCGGGTAACGTGTCCGCAGACCGGGCAATGGCGGACGATGTGGGCGTCGAGGTGTCCGCAATTGGCGCATTCGACGGCGTGAGCGCTGTAGTTTTCGCCCATCAGCAGGGTCTGTACCTCGCCTAATTCCAGAGAACGCAGCACGCGGCGCAGTCCAGTTACACCGCGGTTGTTGCTTTTGGCCTGGTTGAGGGCTTCGCGGACGAGACTCTTGCGGCGATTGTCGCGAGATTCGGTAAGGATGCGCGAGGCATGCTCGTGGATTTCATCGTTAGCGGCTGTGGCGACGTCAGTGGAGAAGCGCCCTAAGAGGCGCTGCATCACGTAGGGATGCAATTGCGGTTCGAATTCGGGCCACTGGTTGTCCTGGCAACCGATGATGAGTTTCTCCCACGCGCCTTTTTCGGCCTCGTCTTTGAGGCGGGTGGCGACATCTTTGTAGTGGTGAAGAGCTTCTTCGGCGACGTGGCGCTGGTGGTGCCCGGCGTCGTATCCCGCATAGCCGTCGCTGCGAGTGCGGCGGGGCACGGCGTGGTAGAGTCCTTCCCTTTCCTTCAGTTCATCCAGGCGAAAATCGAACAAGCGCGCACGCTGGCGGTTGACGAGGGCCACACACACGCGACGCTGGGCGCCGAGCAGCAGGGCGAGGGGCTTGAGGTGGAAGCGGCTGTTCACGACGAGCTGGCTTCCAGGGAGCTCGGGGGGGAGGTCGAATTCACGCCAGAGATTTTTGGCGCCACAGGCAAAGATGACCTTGGCGCGGTTCTGATGTCCGTGAAGAGTTTCGGCGACGCTCAGCATGCGCAGGAGGTCGGCCCGGGCACATCCATTCTTTCCATTTTTCTCCGCTTCGCGCATGGCATTGCGCACCAGATCTTTGGCGAGAATGGCTTCCTCGCGATGGGATTTGTTCTGAGGAGGACGAGGCTGGAAATAAAAACTCAGAGCACAGCTTTCTTTGTCATCAAACTGGAATTGCGCCAGCTCACGGATGTCTTCGCGGGTAATCATCGAATTCTCCTGCTTGCTGTATTGGTTTTACTTGGGTACAGATGCGTGAAATGCCCGGTCTTTGAAACGACTGGCAATGGGGGCGGAGCGACGGAGATGGTCGCGAGCGATAGAGATAGAAGACTCGACCTCTGCCGGCTTGCGATCGGTGATGACGGAAATTTCTTCCACCGTGAAGCCTTCGATGCCGTGCAAGAGGAAGACTTCGCGGTCGTGGCGATCGAGTCCTTCCAGAGCGTACTGAACGAGTGAGACCATTTCATCATTGTCGGCGAGATCCTCGGGCGTTGCCGACCCACGATCTGGGATGATGCTTTCCCCGGTGAGGGTTTCATCGGGTTGATGAAATTGCAGGACGGGCTCGTCGCTGGCACGCACGTTCTGACGGCGAGCGGAATCTTCGAGATGCACGGCGGGAATTTCGTCGCAATTGCCGGCGGCCAGGTCTCCGATGGCGTGGAGAGCGAGACGATAGAGCCAGGGCTCGAGGGCTAGACGCTCGGGCTTTTCGCCTGCTTCGCCCAGGGCGCGAGCAATGGCCTCGTCGACGACTTCTTCCTTGGTGACGGCGTCTGGGGCGATCTGATCGGTAGCCTCGCGATAAGCGAGTTCGCGCTCGACAAAGCGCTCCAGGCGCGCGAGGTTCGCGTTCACGTAGCCCCGGACATCGTCGCCGGAAATGGTGTCGGGCTGAATTGCCGCTAATGTTTTCTCGAAGGGGACCTGGGGTTCGAGGCGCTCGTTTTCGACGCGGCGCCAGCGCGGCCACTTGTGGGTATTGCGGAGCTGGGCTTTGTGTTTATTTAGCTGCTGGAGCAGATCCTCAAATCCTGACTTCAACGCGGCGTTCGCGGTCGAAGCCGACTCTTGTACAGCCATCTGCCCGGAAGGCAGGCGCAAGTTCAAGGAAACGACAAAGCCTTCGCGCGGCGAGTTTTGTTCGATGACACCTTTGAGATGAATGAGTTCCGGGCGAAAGACCTGGAGACGCTTGCGCAGCTTCTCAAGATGATGGGCTATTTCTTTTTCGATATCGGGAGTTTTGGAGATTTTGTAGCTGATGTGGACGTTCATGCACGCCTCGGATACGGGGAGCGGATCCCGTGAAGCTTTCTTTCGCTACAAGACGATTCTACACCCGGGCGGGAGGGAGGGAGTCAAGGAATATGCGTGGAATCTCGTGACGTGATGTACGTCCTTGACATGGAGTTGCCTGAGAGCGGCGAGGCCGCGAGTTGGTTCAACTGCAAAACGGGCGAAGGACTAATGCATTCCTCCTCTTCAGGTGGAATGACAAGAATTTGGGGCAGGAGCAAGACTGCTGGGTCGTCGCGGCCGGCGGGACTCCGGCGCTACCTGACACTACTCGTAGCGGAGGGCTTCGATGGGATCTAAGCGCGAGGCGCGGAGGGCGGGGATCATGCCGCTCAGCAGACCGACGATGGTGAGGATGATGGTGGCGACAATTAGCGTTGTGGGATCGATGATCAGGCGGACGTCTCCCGCTTCAGCGTTCTTGGCGATGGCGCTGTAGAGCGTGAGGCGGCCGACGGAGAGAGCTACGGTGTAGGCAAGGATCACACCCAACGCGCCGCCGAGAAACGTAATCGTGAGGGCCTCCGCGAGGAATTGTAGAAAGATGTCATGGGCGCGTGCACCCAGAGACTTCTCAAGTCCGATTTCACGGGTACGCTGGGTGACCGAAACCAGCATGATGTTCATCAGGCCGACTCCGCCGATACCGAGGGTGAGCGTGCCGATGAAGCCGAGGAGAATCTTTAAGCCGAGAGTAATTAGTTCGAACTGGTGGACCTGATCCATCAGATTGAAGACATAAAGTGCGCGGCGGTCGGCAGGATTGAACTGGTGCAGCGGGGCCATGAGGTAGCGAACCGACTGTTCGAGCCGCGCGTATTCATTGGTCTCGTAGTTGAACCAGATGGAGTCGAGGTAGTGAATGTCTTTCAGATCGGATACGGTGGTGAAAGGAACATAGATAATGCGGTTCACGTTGTCGTCGCCGGCCTGCATTTTGGGAGCGAGAACGCCGATGACCTCGAAGCTGATGCCGTCGATGCGAATACGTTCGCCGAGGGCGTTACGTCCGGAAAAGAGTTTATCTTTGGTGTCAGAGCCAATGACGGCGACGCGCGCGTGCTGCATCTCGTCTTCTGCGTTATAGAAGCGTCCCTGGGCAACGGAAAGAGCGCGGATCGACTCGACGTTGGGATAATTTCCGCTGGTATAAATCGGATAGGTACGGGTGTCGTACTGGATGTTGCACTGCTTGCCGCACTCGGGGGTGATGTGGGTGATCTGAGGCAGGTTGTTGGTCAAGGTTTCGACGTCGTCGAGGGTGAACCGAATCGGCGCTCCCGCCTTTTGTCCTCCAGCCTGCATGGAACTGCGGCCGGGTGCGAGGATCATGAGCTTGGTGCCGAAGTTGGCGAAGATGTTGGCGCAAGCCACTCCGAATCCATTCCCATAGGACAGGAGCATGACGACCGTGGCGATGCCCCAAGCCATGCCGAACATGGTGAGCATGGTGCGGCGCCAGTTGTGGCGCATGGCGCTGTAGGCTTCGCGCAGCAGATCTTTAAACACGGCTACTCCTGTCGCAAGGCTTCGACCGGTTCGAGCATGGCCGCCTTGCGCGCGGGATAAAGTCCGGCAACAACGCCGGCGATAGCGAGGCTGGCGATCGCCAGGATCGCGGTGGCGGGAACGAGCTTAGGCGGATCAAATCCGCCGGGGCCCTGAAACCGTCCGAGGAAAGCCATGAGACCGCCGGCGAAGGCCATGCCCAGCAACCCACTTAATAATGTGATGGAAATTCCCTCGAGGAAAAACTGGAGAAGGATGCTGCGATTGGTGGCGCCGAGCGCTTTGCGCAGACCGATCTCGCGCGTGCGGTCACTGACTGCGACCAGCATGATGTTGATGACCCCGATTGCGCCGAGAGCGAGAGTGACCATGCCTACGGTCCCCAAGAAGGTGTTCATGGCATCGAAGATCGAACTCATCATTTGCGCCTGCTGCACGGTGTCCCAACCTTCGAATGCGTCGGTGTCGCGGTAATCGAAGCCATGGTTGCGGGCAATGATCTTGCGAACTTCATCCTGTGCGGTCAGGTGTTCGCCGGCCGCGCGAGGTTGGTAGTTGATGAACGAGATGGCGTCTTCGGATTCTTCCCCGGCCAGTGGGAAATAATCGCGCATGACGGAGAAGGGGATATAACAGCGGGCGTTTGTGGAGTTGTCGTCGCCGCGTCCCACGCGCTCGAGGGTGCCAACTACCTGGAAGCGAATACCGTTCACCAGGATAAAGGCGCCCACCGCCGGACGTCCGGGAAAAAGATTGCGGCGCATCTCATCGCCGAGGACGATGACGTGATGCTCCTGAGTTTCGTCGAGCCAGTCGAGCCAGCGGCCTTCGCGCAACGGAAGGTAGCGAATGCCCCGGTATTGCGGTTGCGCTCCCGTGACCTGGCCATTGGCAGTAGCGAACTCGCTAACCGCGTGCGTGTCGTCTTTGACTAAGACGGGCGTGGCATCCTTCACGTGAGGAGCGTCGGTCGCGATGTCGGCATAGTCCTTATATTTCAGGCGATAGGTACGGGCGGAACTCATATTTCCCTGCACCGCGGGGGCGCGGCCGGGGAAGATGAACATGATGTTCTCGCCGTACTGAGAAAGGTTGCGCTTGTTTCCGGCGCGGAAGCCTTCGCCGAGCCCTACTAAGAGAAGAAGAGAGCCCACTCCCCATGCGATACCGAACATGGTGAGAAAAGAGCGCATTTTGTGCGCCCAAAGATTGCGAAAGATCTGGGCTAGAAGATCAAGAAATCCGCGCATGAGTCTCCTAACCATGTTACTTGGACAAGGGCTGGGGGGAAAGGGTGAGCAGGAGAAGTTGTAAAAAAGTGGCGTCAGGCTTCGGAACTGCAGATTCCTGGTCGCTTGCTCCTCGGAATGACAAGGGCTATAACGCAGCTGGTACGGGTGGGGGTCTTTCGACTGCGGAGTCGCTCGCGGCGCTCGCGGCTCCTCCGCTCAAGATGACAAGCTTATGGAATTGAACCGCCGTGGCCGGCGGGACGCCGGCGCTACACAGCAACTGTCACGGATGTTTCTGTGCGGGTAACCGGGCGGTAGAGGGTGTCGCGCTCGATAGGCTCGCGTCCGGCTTCGGTGATGAGGCGGACAAGTTCCTGGCGGCGCATGCCTTGCGGCGTGGTAGCTCCGGCATCGTGGTAGATCTTTTCTTCGATCACCGTGCCATCGATGTCGTCGGCTCCGAAGCGCAGAGCGATCTGGGCAATTTTCGCGCTCATCATCTGCCAGTAGGCTTTGATGTGGGGAAAATTATCGAGCACCAGGCGGCTGACGGCGATCTGCTTGATATCGAGCATGCCAGTGGTTTTCGGCAGATGCTCAAGCGCGGTATTGTCGGGATGGAACGCCAGCGGGATGAAAGTCTGGAAGCCGTGAGTTTCGTCTTGGAGCGCGCGCAGTTTGAGCAAGTGGTCGACGCGGTCTTCGTCGTTTTCGACGTGTCCGTAGAGCATGGTGGCATTCGACTTCAGGCCGATCTGGTGCGCGAGTTTCGCGGTCTCGAGCCACTGGTCGCCGTCAATTTTGTGGTCGCAGATGATGTGGCGGATACGGTCGGCGAAAATTTCTGCACCTCCGCCGGGAAGAGAGTCGACGCCTGCGGCTTTCAATTGCTCAAGCGTTTCCTTGATCGAGAGCTTGGCGCGCTTGGATAAGTAAGCAACCTCAACCATGGTGAAGGCTTTGAGATGCACTTGCGGGAAACGCTGCTTCAGGCCGGAGCAGAGATCGAGAAAATACTGGAATGGCAAGTCAGGATGAAGGCCTCCGACGATGTGGAACTCGGTGACGGCCTCCGTGTATCCGGAAGCGGCGGTTTCGAAGGCTTCTTCGAGCGCCATGGTGTAAGAGCCGGGCGCATCTTTCTTTCGTCCGAAGGCGCAGAGCCGGCAAGCGGCAACGCAAACGTTGGTGGGATTGATGTGACGATTGACGTTGAAATAGGCCTTGTCGCCGTGCATGCGTTCGCGCACGGAATTGGCTAGCCAACCGACGGCGAGGATGTCTCCCGTGCGATAGAGAGCGAGGGCGTCGTTGGCGTCAAGGCGCGTACCCTTTGCGACTTTCTCGGCGATCGGTTGGAGGCGTGCGTCGTCGGTCTGGAACGGGTGGGTTGCCATCTAGTTGATGATATCGCAGGCCATGTCGCCGGGGTAGGGGCAAAAGCTTTGAACCGCAAAGGGCGCTAAGGTTGCGCAAAGACCGCGAAGAAGGCGGGTAGAATTAATTTTTTCCCGGAGGATCGCTTGAAGAATGCCTTTCTGTTGCTTTCGCTGCTCGTCTGCTTTCCTGTATTCGCGCAAAAGCCGGATCCGTGTGCCGCGCTCGATGCGGCGAAGGCGAAGACCTACGGATTTCGTCCCAGCAAGTTGACAGCGAAAGAGCGGCAGGCGAAGTCGTTGCAGATGGATTCCTTCTGGCATCTGGCCGAGGCGGACAAACCGACGGGGGCACAATGCCTGCGCGGATTGTTAAGCGCCGAAAAGCAAGATGGATTCTTCTTGTTTGACGGGGCTTCCCTGCTCTCCAGCCTCGATCAATCGCCGGAGTCGGCCAAAATCGTGGTGGCAAGCCTGCAGCGGGCGGAGATGGCGGAGGTCGAACCGGCAGGATATTTGCGGCTGCTTTTGCGCTTGTCGAACAATGGCATGGATATTGGTCCGCTGGCCTCGCGGTACCTGCAGTATCCGATGGTAAAAGCGTTCATTCCGCAGCATGCGATGGATCTCGATCGGGATATGGGTGGGCTTTTGCTCTATGGAAGCATGGCACCGGAGCAGGAGGATTCGTACCTGATTGCGGCGCTGGCTGACAAACAGGCTTACGCGCGATCGACGGCCGCGCTCCTATTGGCATTGAACATGACGGAAGCAAGTCTTAAGGCTCTGAGCACTTTCTCCGAATTGGCGGAGTTGCCGGACGATTCACGGAAAGTCGTGCAGTCCTATCGGACTTATGAAGCTTACAAGGCGCCTGCGGCCCCGGCGAAATTCAGCCGCGAGGAAGTGCTGGCGTATATCGCGCAGTTGCCGCATAACGAAAAAGAGTTTCGCGCGGCGATGCAGCGGCAGGAAGCATACGAGAAGCAACATCCTGAGTTCAATGTAAAAGAGAAGCTCAGCGATCAGGAATTGGAAGCGGCGGTCAACAAGAAAGTACAAGAGAGTCCTCCGTTCTTTGGGGTGTCGGGGGCGGACCGGTTCATTGAGAGTGCCATTGCGAATTTGACGGAAGCAGATCTACCGGCGATTCGCGAGGCACGGCGGAGGGCGATCACCGGCATTTCGGATGAAGTATTCGGGGAATATTTTGCTTATAGCCACATCATTAAGGGCGTGGTGAACCGGTTGGATTTGTATAAGGAGTATCGGGTGCACTGAGAAAAAGCTTTTGAACGCGAAGGTCGCTAAGGATTGCGCAAAGGACGCCAAGAAGACCCCATTATCTTCGAATGAGTACATCGGCGGCGACGAATGCGAAAAATACTACGGAGATGACACCGTTCATGGTGAAGAAGGCGGCGTTGAGTTTCGAGAGATCGTCGTGCTTGACCAGCGAGTGTTCGTAAGCGAGTAGTAACGCTACGGCTGCAACTCCTGCCATCGCTAGTTTTCCCAAACCGAACGCGAACACCAGGCTTACCAGCAGAAACAACATCAGCAGATGAAAGCCGCGGGCAATCCAGAGCGCGTTGCGAATTCCGACGTACCTCGGGATGGAATGCAGGCCGGCCTCTTTGTCGAATTCGTGATCCTGACAGGCGTAGAGAACGTCGAAGCCTCCGACCCAAAAGGTGACTGCGGCAGTCAGGAGCAACATGCGCGGATCATAGGAACCGCGAACCGCGATCCAGGCGGCAGAAGGGGCGATGCCGAGGGCGAATCCGAGAACCAGATGCGACCAGCGGGTAAAGCGCTTGGTGTAGGAGTAGAGCAGAAGAACGGCGAGCGCAACCGGAGAGAGCCAGAACGTCAAGCGGTTCAGTTGCGATGCGGCGAGCACGAAGATTCCGCAGGAGACGAGCACAAACGTGGTGACGAATCCCGGAGTCAGCGTGCCCGCGGGAAGAGCGCGAGTGGCGGTGCGTGGATTGGCGGCATCGATGGACGCGTCAGCGAGGCGGTTGAAGGCCATAGCGGCGGAGCGGGCTGCGACCATGGCGACGACGATCCAGATAAGTTGAGGAGCGGTGGGCCATCCGTTGGCGGCGAGCATGGCTCCACAAAGGGCAAATGGAAGGGCGAAGATGGAGTGCTCCCACTTGATCATCTCAAGCGTGGTGCGCAGATTGTGGAGCAGGGGCACATCGGAATTGTAAATCAGGGTCAGGCTTCGGCGTGGCCGGCGGGACGCCGGCGCTACTTCACCTTGCGCTACTTTGGATAGGCTTCCTGGCCGATGAGGGGGACGAAGCGGCATGGTTCGAGCACGGTGATGACGGGAGCGCCGTTCTTCTTTTCCACAAGCTGCAATTGCTGCGTTTCCTCGGGACCCACGGGAATCACCATGCGTCCTGCTTCCTTTAGTTGATCAAAGAGTGGAGCTGGGATGTGGGGCGCGGCGGCCGAGACCATGATGGCGTCGTAGGGAGCGTGGTCAGCCAAACCACGACTGCCATCCCCGATCGTGATGGTGACGTTTTTGTACCCCAAGCGGAACAGGGTCTGCTGCGCAGCCTCAGCCAGCGAGGCATGGCGCTCCACGGAGTAAACGTGCTGACTGAGATCTGCCAGGAGAGCGGTCTGGTATCCCGAGCCGGTGCCGACTTCGAGGACGCGATCGGTGGGTGCAAGGGAGAGATATTGCAGTGCGACCGCGACGATCAGAGGCTGGGAGATGGTTTGACCTTCTCCGATGGGGATGGGGTGGTCTTCATAGGCCTCGGCGTGCCGGGCCGCCGGCACAAATTCATGACGTGGAACTCGAGCCATCGCGTCGAGCACCCGGGGATCGAGAACGCTGCGGGCTCGCAGCTGAGTTTCGATCATCTCGAGGCGCGCTGAGGCGAAGGGATCGGATTGTGGAAGCGCGACCATCCGAGATCAGGATACGCCTCTTTTGCCGGCGAGAACGCTACTTACGGCGGGTGCGCAGACGGACATCGATGCTGACGACGCCGTTCTGATCACGGATAGCGACAATCGATACGTTGCGGGTCACGTTGTATTCAGCCTGAATGATCTGCTGTGTCGTCTGCGAGACGCTGGTGCTGTAGGTAAGGGTGAGATTGTTCGTCACTTGTTGTTCGATGGTGACTTGGGGTCCGCGGGCCAGGTTGGTTTCCGTGGTGCTCAGTCCCTGGGGATCGATCTTAATGCGGCTGACGCCGAACAAGCGCTGCACACGATTGCTCACACTCGCGTTGAGGGCTTCCGCGATGATGGCGCTGGACGCGTCTTGACCGAGGGAAGATTGGCCGGATTGCTGAAGCGCAGCGGCTTCTTCCTGGGTGCGGCCGAGCGCCAGCAGCGTAATGATGTCAGCTTCGGGCAGCGGAGGTTCGGAGCGGTAGGTCACGTGAAGGGCATTCGGCTTGGTGGGATCGCCATTGATGGAAAGCGTGACGTCGTAGTCGCGAATGCGCGTGGAGGCCTGCAGGTCGACGATTGGCGTGGTGGAAACGGGACTGGAGAAGGTCACGTCACCACGTTCGAGGCGGTACTTCGATCCGTTGAAGTAGGCTTCGCCTTCGAGGATGTCGGCGCGTCCCAGTACAACAGGTTTCGCGGCGGTCCCACGCAGACGGAGATCTGCGTCGCCCGAGAGTCGAACAACGGCGGTCTGCATTTGCAGTTCGGGAGCGGTGAGGATGTGGACGTCAAGCTTGATGCGGTTGAGCAGCGGATTGGTTTGCGGGAGCACGGACGACTGCGCGCTGCTCTCTAACGCGGAGCCGAAGTCAAAACCAGGGGTGATCGCCAGCTTGTTGACGGTGATATCGCCAGAGAGGGTTGAGGCCTGGTTGCTGCCCACGAAGTGGAGGTCGGCATCGGCGGTGGAGCTCACCCCAGGCGGATAGCGGAGACGAACCCCCTGGCCTGAGACGGTCAGGTCGAAATTCAGCAGGCCGTTGAAGGAGGTGGCATAGCCGCCGAAGGTCACGAGGCCTCCGCCGGTATGCGCGGTGAGAGTCTGAACCTCGAGGCGGTTCTGATTGAAAAGCAGCGAGCCATTGATTCCGCTCAACGCGCTGGGAAGATCGATGTAAGCAACGGAGCCGTTGTCTATCTGAACCTTGCCCTGGGTTAGCGGGCGAGCGAAAGTACCGCCGATGCTGGCGTCGACGGTGACGACCCCCGACGAGGTGAAGTCGGGATTGAAGGTCTCGATCAGGTTCAAATTGAGCTTTCCCTGGGCGTGCAGATCGAGGTGGCGTTCTCCCACCAGTTCCACTGAACCGTTGGCGGAAATGTCGGTTCCCTCCCCGACCAGGTGGAACTGATCGAGTTGGAAGCGGTGAGCGTTGACGGAAAATCGGGCCGGCCCCTGGTTGCGAATCTTGATGTTATCGATGTCGGCGTAGAGATCGACGACGTTGCCGGTCACGGTAAGGTCGTTGATCTTGCGCAAAGGTCCGCGCAGATCGAGGTCGCCGGCGGTGGCAGAGTGTCCGACGACACGGCTGTGCAGGTAGGTGCGCAAGAACGGGTCAACATCGAGATGGTCGAAGTGCAGGGCGATGGTGGAGGGAAAATCGTCGCGGAGATGGATGGTGCCGTCCATGCGCAACTCGGCATGTTCGAATTCAGACTGTCCTTTAAGCGTCAGGTCTGCGCCCTGGGTGGCCGCCTGAATTTTCAGATCGCCGGCGCGCTCATGGTCGAGGGTCAGGTCGCGAATGTGGATGGCTGCATTCACCGCGGGTTCATCGATGGTTCCGGAGCCATTGGCGGTGAAGTCTGCACGCCCTTCGATCGCGACACGAGTCGACTCAAGACGAGGAATGCGAGTGAGGGCGAAATTTGTGCCCGTCAGATTAAAGCGAAATGCCCGAGTGGACGGGTTGTAGGTGGCGCCTCCGGATACGTGCGCGTCATAGTGAACCAGTTGAATGTTGTTGAGTTGCGCTTCGCCACTGTTGTAATGCAGGTCAGAATCGAAGTGCGAGACGGGTTCGCCGTAGATCACGGCGTCGGTCAGCTGGAGGTGGCCCTCGGCATGAGGTTGGAGGCGAGTTCCTCCCGCTAGCAAGGTAAGATTCATGGTCCCGGTTATGGGATAGTCATAGCCGGCAATGGTCAGGACTTCGCCCACATCCACTTTATGCATGTTGAGGCGAGCGGTGAAAGAGCTGGTATCGGTAAAGACTGCTTTTTGCAGATTCGCGCTACCGTCAAAGCGCACGTAGGTGTCGTCATGGTGGAGCAAACCGTTGCGAGCTGAAATTGACCGCTGAGAGACGACCAGGTCGGCTTTGACGAAGTCCCAATGAACTGTCTTTTGCGGGCTGTGCGCCGTGGCGGGAAGAGTTGAGTCAAAGTCTTCCGCTTGCAATTCGCCGGCGATGGTGGCATCTGTCAGTTTTCCGGTGGCACTTCCGTTAAAAGCAGCGCGTCCGTGCAGAGCGATGGGAATACGGACATCGCTGCCCAGTGCGGCGAGAATCGGCTGCCATTCAGCGAGATCGGTGGTGTCCACGGAGAATTTGAGGGCGGCGCGCGAAGAAAGCGTTCCGCTTGCCTGGACATGGGTAGCGCGGGTATTGGCGATGAATTCGGCGAGTTCGAGTTCTCCAGGCAGCGCGCGGTAAACCCCGCGGGCATGGGCTTTCACGGGCAGATCGGAGGGGCCAACGATGGTGGGCGACGCGAGCTCAACATTGAAAGCGGTTTCGGAGTTGAGCGGCGACCCGCGCCAGCGCGCATCGAGAGTACCCGACGCACTGCCGGCGAGGTTGAGTCGCCGCAGAGGATGCTCCCGGGTAGAAAGGGTCGCGGCCAGTTCTCGCGCGGAGATGTTCTTCAGTCGCAGTCGAACTGAGCCTTGTTGCTCTTCCCCTTGCTTTCCCTTGGAAGGTTTCGCTTCCTTCGCAGGGCTCATCCAGTTGAGGATGTCGGCGTCCCCAGTCGCCGAACCGCCGAGCAGGCGGGCATCGATCTTGGTAAGAGTGAGGCGTTGGGGAGTGATGGAGTACTCGGTCGAGACGCCCGCATTTCGAAGGTCGACCGGTTCATTTTTCCAATCAAACTCTCTCAGCAACAACCTTCCAGCAGAGGCGAAGGTGTCGAAAGACCACGTACCGTGTCCCGTGGTCTGCAGGGTGCCTCGCCGAAGATCGGGCTGACGGAGGATCGCACCGCCTTCCATGAGGTCGATGGTGGCGTCGTAGTTAGCATCGATTCTTGGTTGACGAAAATCATCGACTCGTCCGCTGAGAACGAGATGTGAGCGCCCAGAGGTTGCTTTGAGGGACGTGACCTCCACGCTATTTTTGCTGAGGATGAAATGCGCCTCGGCGGTCCAAGAAATCGGACGGTACTCAGGCAGCCAGGTGTCAGCCTTTCCCAGCAAAATATTGGTCTCGTAGTGGCGGCGAATAAAAGAATAGGTCATGTCTGCCGACACGTCGTTTACCACGAAGTCCATCGGCATCTTCTGGTCATTCCACAAAAACGCGCCATGGCGAACTTCCAGGCGATTGATAGAGATATCAAACAGACGCTCGACGGGATTTTCCTTAGTCGCCGACTTCTCTTTAGGCTCGGGCTGATTGGTGGTGCCATCGGGATACAGGATGATGTGAATGACAGGGCTCTCAAGCACGAGCGAATCGAAACCAAACTCTGTACCCAGGACGGAGATCACCTTCATTTTCGCGTGGAGACGGTCTATGTGCGCGTAAGGCACCTGGTTCGGTCCTTCAGTGCCGTGCACGGTCAGATCGCGGACCTCCACGCGAAGCTGAAGGGGGACGGTATGAATGCTGCCCAAATCCACTCGCCCGCCAGTAATGCGTTCGAGTTCCACCACCAGGCGCTTGCGTACCATCTGCTGGAAGGAATCGGTAGTCACGTACCAGGCGACAAATCCGACGAGCAGCCATCCGAGCCCGGTGACGATCAGGAGATAACGCCACCATCTCGGGCGCTTCGGCTTGTCGCCGGGTTCCGTCATCGGGTCTGGTTGCTAGACGCGGGCCAGGGAGCCTCAGTGCGAATCTCACTACTGGCGCGAAGATTTTGCAGCCAAGTGGTGAGCAGCTGGTTCATTCTCTGTTGAGTCAGGAGCTCGCGGATCTTGGGAGTGACTTCGGAAAGAGGGACTTCGCGCGCGCCCTTTTGGCGGAGCTGGGGAAGCAATTCCTGGTTGTAATAGCTTTCGATGCTGTGGGAATCGATCTGCACCGAAGGGCGTAACCGGGCATCGACCAGACGGAGGACATCAAGCTCGAGCGCGACGCGGCTTCGCAGTTCGTTTTCCGTCATGCCGTAGTGGAACAGGAGGGCCTGCGAGGAGGGATCGGTTCCGGCCCCGGGATACTGGTTGCGGACCTGAGCGATGCGATCGTCGACTTCCTGCGGGGTGGCATGGTGAAAATCGGAGGACGCCATCTGTTCGCGCAGTAATTCCTGATCGATCAGGCGGTCGAGCGCCGCTTTGCGGTCGTCGGCGGTGATCTGGTCAAGAGGGTGCCCGGCTGCGAAGGCCTCGTAGCAGAGGGCGTCCTCCCAATCACTTTGCAGGATGATGTGACCGTTCACGGTAGCGAGGATACGGTCGATAATTTCGCCGGCGTGCGACAAAAGCGACACCAGCAGAAGGGTCACAATCGGAAGTATCGTGCGTTTGCTCAGCATCAAAAAGTCTGTCCAATACTAAAGTACACGTTGAAATGGCCCACGCGCTGCCCGTTAAAGTACGGAGTGCTCGCAGGACATGATGATGTTGGCTGCGAGCTGCTCGCCGGAGCGGTCGATTGGCAACTGGGAAAATACGGCGGATTCAGATTGTACCCGAAATCGAAGCGGACCGGACCAATGGGTGTCTTATAACGCACCCCCACTCCGACGGCATGGGAGATGTAGTTGTAGTCGCACTCGTTTCGCGTGCTGGCTTGGCGGCACAACGAAGGGGCCGACTGATTCCAGCGCAACAGGCTGTTGATCATATTGTGACCCGCAGTAAAGACGTTGCCAGCATCTTCGAAGACGGCAAAGCTCAGATTGTCCTGGAAGTAAGGCAGGTTCGCCGGGGGAAAACGCAGTTCGAGATTATTCACGAAAACGGCGGCACCGCCGAGGGGGAAACCGGTGGTGGGGTCGCGAGGGCCGGCCTGGTTCAATCCGAAGCCGCGGTGAGTGTTTCCGCCACCTGAAAAGAACCGTTCGGGAAGAGGGATGACCGCGCAACTGGTCAAGCCGTGCGGACAGGCCTCGCCGGGATCAAGGATGTAGGTGTGGTTGAGATTATTCTCCACGCCGATACGGACAGAGCGGGCGAAAACGAACTTCTTTTCCAGCGGCCGGTTTTTGCCAAACGCATGATAAGTGGTGTTCTGAAACAGGGCGCGGCTGAAATCGGCTTCCGAGCCGAAGTATCCCGAGGCCAGGCCGCCATCGAAGGTTGTGTAGTTCCCCTTGGTAGATTCGAGCGGGTTGTCGCGCTTGTCGCGAATGTAGCTGAAGCCAGGCATGCCGACGCGCGTGGGCAAGGAGAACAAAGGAATAAGGTCTTGCGTGACCTCGATGTTGCTGGCCTGCACCCGGCGGTAGGTGAAGCGATAGAACATGGTGCTGGCTTTGCTGATGGTTTCTTCGGCCTGCACCGAACCTTCGAGGCGTTGCGAGGTGAACGTGGTCACGTCGAGCGTGTTGTCATAGAAGGTCGTCAGGGTCAGACGCCAGTCAGGGTTGTTGAACCATCGCGGCGCGTCGTAACTGATCAAGGCACGCTGTTGCAGGCGGCCCACGTGCCCTTTGAAGGTAACGGTGTGATCTCTGCCGCGGAAATTAAGGCGAGTCACGTCGAGTGAAACGCGAGGACTCACTCCCATGGCGCCCTGGGGTTGGTTGGTACCGACGGCGGGGGTCCCGGTCTGGAATTCCAATCCCAAGCCGTAGTTGAAGGTGTAGCGCTTGGCTTCCTGCACATCGACCAGCACGTTTTTCCGTGGCTCGACGCCATTCGGATTCTGCACCGCGGTATCTACCTGGCTGAAAATGCCGAGGTCGTAAAGGCTCTGTTGGGTCTTTAGCAGCTTGAACTGACTGAGTGGATCGCCGGCCTTCACTTTCACTTCGCGCTCAATCACAAAGGGCTTGGTGTAATGCAGGCCGGAAATAAACACGTTGCCGACGGAAACCTGTTCCCCTTCGTGGATGGTGTAGGAGACATCCATGTGATTTGGCTTGTCAGCAGAGGCCTTGGCGGCGGCTTCGAAGGTGGCGTCGGGAAATCCATTATTGAAGTAGTAATTCAAGAGAATGTCGCGATCGGAGGCGATGTTGGATTCGGAAAACGGCTGGCCCGGTGAAGTATTCAAGGGGGGGAACTGATCTTGGGGAACCTGCTTGTTTCCCTCGATGTGCAAGGCTCCCACCAAGCTCTGAGGACCTTCATCGATGGCAATTTCTACGGCGATGGTGTTCTGCTGGCCCCCATAGTTATCAAGCACGTTGCCGTTGACCTTCACCTGCTGGAAACCGTTGGTGCGGTACAGATTCTCAAGACCGCGAAGGTCGTTGTTCAGCAAGCTTTGGTTGAATCGTCCCTGGGAAAATAATCGGCTGGCAGGTTGCACTTGCAGGCGTGGGAGTAGAAAGTCGCTGGCAAAATACTTGTTGCCCCTGATCTGTACCTTTACCAGTTTGTGGCGGTCTCCTTCATCGATGATGTAGATGACTCGAAGCTCATTATTCTGGGGATCATTGTGCTTCTTATATCCGACTCTGGCTCCGAAGTAGCCGCGAGTTTGCAGGTAGTTGAGCAGATTGCGCCGGCCTTCATTGAGCAAGTCATCGTCGAGGGCATTCTCTTCGTAGACCGGAACGCTCTTCTTTAGCTGGCCGCGGCTGATCTTGTAGCCCTCGGCAACGATATCGACGGTGGGACCGGGCTGCACGTCGAGGGTGTAATCGACCGCATTGGTGTCAGGATGGTAGGTCCGATTGGTAATAGACACCTGCGCCAGCAAGCGATTCTTCTTTTGAAACTTCTTGCGAAGCCGGTCTAGTGCGTTGCTGACGCGCTGGGCAGAGACCGTGTCGCCGGGGTGCATCTTGGCGATGTCCTGGACCTGGCCTTCGGAATAAACGGGATTTCCGGTGACACTGACGCGTCCAATTCGGGCTTGAGGACCGGGCTTTACGCGAAACAGGATCGACGTCTGCTGGGTCTCGGGGTTTTGCTTTTCCTCGTCCTCGATTGTGGACTTATAGTACCCGTTCTCTTGCATGAGCCGCTGAATATTGGTGTGGGCGCGAGCGATCATGTCTTTGCTGAAGGGATCGCCCAATTGCAGTTTCGAGGCGTTCAGGATCTGGTTGGCGGTCGGGCGGGAAGGGTTTCCAACCGCCCGGATATCGCCGATGAAATAGTTTGGCTCGCTTACAAAGGTAAGAGTGACTTCCCCTTCGAAGGTGCGTTCGGCTTCTGCGCGAAGATCGGCGAAGCGTCCCGTGGCATGCAGCACCTGCATGCTCTGCCTGAGCAAATCGCGGTCGAAAGGCTGGCCGGATTTTTGCGGGATCAGCTTCCGCATGAGCTCTTGATCGGGATCGGAAAGACCGGGGAAACGGATTTCGCGAACGGTAAGGTCTTGATAGGAAGAGACTCCCATTACGGACGGCAGTGATTCGGCTGCGGACTTGCCGGGGGCGTTTTGGGCCGCGAGCATGCAGGGAAATGCCAGCGTCGCCACGGCAATCAACACGGCTCCCCGGACTCGCAAACAGGCTCCCTCAAGGCGTAGGCGGTCGCTTATCTGTTTCGATGAAGTATGGTAGGGCAATTGTTGTCTTGTGGGACCGATTGCCGTTCCGGTGCCCGCGCGGTTCACCGGACAAATCGGGCCGCACCTATAATAAAGGCTCGGAGCATAAGTGGTGACCTCTTTGGAAGAACGATATTCGCGGCAAGTGTTATTTCCGGGGATCGGCCCCGAGGGACAGCAGAAGTTGGCGGCGGCCCGGGTCGCCGTTGTAGGCTGCGGAGCCACCGGATCAGCGATCGTGTCTTTATTATCGCGAGCCGGCGTGGGGACGCTGCGAATTATTGATCGCGATTATGTCGAGCCCAGCAATCTGCAGCGGCAATCGCTGTTCGATGAGGCGGACGCCGCGGAATCTCTGCCCAAGGCAATTGCAGCGGCGAAGAAGATCTCCCTGTTCAATTCGCAGATCGTCGTGGAGCCTCGGGTCGCCGACGTTACCCCGGGAAATATCGAGGCGCTGCTGTCGGGAATGGAACTGGTGCTCGACGGTACCGACAACTTCGAGACGCGGTATCTGATCAATGATTTTGCGATGAAGAATTCCCTCCCCTGGATTTACACGGCAGCAGTGGGAAGCTACGGGGTGACGCTGAATGTTCTGCCAGGCCGGACGGCCTGCCTGGCGTGCCTCTTTCCCGATGCGCCTCGCGGGGCGGTGGAGACCTGCGAGACCTCGGGCATTCTGAATTCCGCGGTTAATCTCGCCGCCTCGGTGGCGGCGACCGAGGCCTTGAAGCTGCTGGTCGGCGCCGAAGATCGTCTGCGCCGTACCCTGCTTTCGTTTGATGTGTGGCGGAACGACCGGGCCGAGGTAGCGGCAGACCGTCCCCGGGCGGGTTGCCGGGCCTGCGGGGAACGGGATTTTATCCACCTGGCTGGCGAGGGGCGTCCGCATATCACGCTATGTGGACGGAACTCGGTACAGATCCATGAACGGCAGCGCCCCCTCGATTTCGCGGAAATGAGCGCCCGGCTGAAGCCGCTGGGTCAGGTGCGGCACAACGACTTCGTGCTCAAATTCTGGCACGATCCCTATGAGATGACCCTCTTTCCCGACGGGCGGGCCATTATTAAGGGGACCACTGACACGGCGGTGGCCAGAAGTCTCTACGCCCGCTACGTGGGAAGCTAGAAAACCCGCGCCAGACAAGGCATTCCGGGTGTAAGATGACCTCGTTAGTCGCGCGGCCAGCTCTCCAGGGCTCTCTCTTTCCGATCCCGTTTTTGGCTCTTGATTTCGGAGGACGTCCTGCGCCAAGGCCCTCGACTTTCAAGTTTTACTTGAAGGTTCTAGGAGGAAGTATGGGTCCACTGAAGTCTCTCTCTCTGGTTCTTCTGCTTTCAGGATTAGCGCTGGGACAGGCCACGGTGATTGGCGGGACGGCCAGCAATTGGGCGCCCCCGTACGGGGTCTATGCGGCACCGTTCGTTCCGCTGGTGGTAACGCCTTCGGTCTCTCTCGAAACGGTATCTCCTTCCCCGGTTGGGGCCAGCAATGCAACCTTCGGCAACGTGGCGGGAGCGCGGAATGCGACACTGGAAATCGTGACGCCGCCTCCGGTTGGGGTTTACACGGTGCCGGTCTGGTACGGACCGAAGCCGGGAGAACATCATGGCGCCGCCATGGAAATGCACCGGGAAATCGAGATGGAGATGCACGGCGGCATGCACGAGCACGAGGGAATGCGCGAAGAACACATGCGGCACGTCGAAGTGGGCGTGGCTTCTTGGCAGAGTTCGCACAGCGTCAAGCAGTTAATGGCGAGTGCGGCTCCCGTGAAGAAGGCTTCGCGGACTTATACCAACGCCGACATCGACCGCTTCAACCAGTCGACGGGCAATGTGAAGTATGACGGGAAGAGCGAGAAGATGAACTAGAAGTCGCGGTCGCAGGTCGCAGGTCTCCGGTCGCGATACGCGCCGGCGACCGCTATCTTTGCGCCACCCTTTCAAGCGCCTGGAAAAACTCAGGGTACGAGATCACGGCGGCATCGGCGCCGTGAATGACGGTTTCGCCTTCCGCTCGCAGAGCGGCGATGGCGAAGGCCATGGCGATGCGGTGGTCGCCGAGCGAATCAATTTCTGCGCCCCGAAGTTTTTGCCCGCCGGGGATTCTTAATCCATCTTCCAGTTCTTCTACGTCCGCATTCATCGCGCGCAGATTTTTCGCCATGGCCGCGATGCGGTCTGATTCTTTTACACGTAGCTCGCGCGCGTCGCGAATCTCGACGCCGGTCGTGGTGTAGGGCGCGATTGCCGCTAGCACGGGGATTTCATCGATCAGAGAAACAGTGTCCGCTCCCGCGATCGTAGTTCCCTTCAGCATGTGACCTTCGACCTGAACCGTGCCCACCAGTTCTCCGTGATGCTCTTCGAGTTGAGTCACGGAGATTCGTGCGCCCATTGCGATGAGGATGTCGAGCAAGCGGGCGCGTGTCGGATTCATCAGCAGGTTGGTAAGGGTCAGTTGGGAATTCGGGAACAACGCTGCTGCGCAAAGAAAGAAAGCTGCGCTCGAAATGTCGCCCGGAATGTGAGCTTCGATCGCGTGTAGAGTCCGGCCTCCCCGGATGCGGGTCTCGGTGCCGCGGTGATGGAGTTCTGCGCCGAAAGCGCGCAATGCCTGCTCTCCGTGGTCGCGCGTGCGGGCAGGCTCTTCGACGCGCGTCTCGCCTTTCGCGAACAACCCGGCGAAAAGAAGTGCAGACTTTAGCTGCGCCGAGGCTACGGGCATGGCGTAGTCGATGGCTTTGAGCGATCCACCAGTGATCTTGAGTGGAGGACGATTCCCTTCTGAAGATGTGATCCTTGCTCCCATGAGTTCCAGCGGCTTGATGATGCGGGCCATGGGACGCCGGGAAAGAGATTCGTCGCCTTTGAGTTCGCTAGCGAATGGCTGACCCGCAAGGATGCCGCTCAGCATCCGCATGCTCGATCCGGAGTTTCCGCAGTCGAGTGCCGAGGTCGGCGCGGTAAGATTCGAGCCACGACCTTGGATCGTGATTTGATTTTCTCTTTGTTCCCACTTCACTCCGAGGCCGCGCAGGCATCCCAGAGTGCTGGCGCAATCGGCTCCCGTGGAAAAATTCTCGAGACGCGTGGTTCCCGTTGCAATGGCGGCAAGCATCGCGTAGCGGTGTGAAATCGATTTGTCGCCCGGAAGGCTTAGCGAACCCTGGATGGTTCGGGCTGGGTGGACACGGTAGGAAGACATTGTTGATTTTTGATTGTTGATTTTTGATTGAAAAACACGCAAACCCTCGCGCAAGGTTTTGCAATCAACAATCAAAAATCAACAATCGACAATCCCTAGGCGAGTGCCTTCGCCTCGGCCGTGGCTTCTTTGAGTATGTCGGCCGGCACCTCTTTGATCGCCAGGCTGAATTCGAACATCGGGACTTCGGTACCGCGTCCCCAGCGAGCAGTCTCCCAGTGCGCGCGCACGAACTTGATGGCAGCGTGGCCAGTGAGATCGAGAAGGATAGGATGCTCTCCGCGATAAAACTTCTGCGGAAATGACGCTATTGCCTTCGGCTCCCACGTAGTCCCGTCCGCGGAGCCGTGAATGCTGACATCGAGGGATTCCTGCTCGACGATGTCGGTGATATCGAGCGTCAAAAGAAAGACGCGATTCGTCGCGGAACTGATATCAACCGAGGGACCGTCTCCCTTGGCATGAACCGTGGTTTTCTGCGGGACGAGGAAGGTATCAATCATAACGGATGAATTGTAGCAAAAGTAGTTCTCAGTTCCCGGTTCTCAGTTGAGCGCTTATCGCGCGGCGTCCAAAAACTGCCTCAGCACTTTCCCAACGTCTTCGGGTTGCTCCCATATGGAGTAATGGCCCGCGCGGGGAATCACTTTCATCTGGGCGTTGGGGATATTTGTGCGCATGAGTTCGGCGTCGGCGGGGGTGGAGAGCGTGTCTTCGTCTCCCACCACGACCAGCGTCGGAACGTTGATCGTTTTGAGCGTGGGAACGGAGTCCGGCCGAGCGGCCATGCCTCGTTGCACCAGATTGATGTCTTGCGGCGACATCTTCATCATGAGTTTCCGCGCGGAGTTCATCAGGTCGGGGCGCGTGCGCTGTGTGGTTTCTCCGAAGAGCTTGGGCAGCATGCTATCGACGAAATGGCTCCACGCCTTTTTCAAGTACATCTGCGGCGGCTTGCAGGCGGGTGGCGCGGGCCTGGTCGTTGTCGGGTTGGGCTTTGGTATCGATGAAGGCGAGGCTGGCGACTCGTCCGCGATTGCGGCGCCAGAACTCGAAGAGGATATAGCCCCCGATCGATACTCCGGCGAAGGCGGCGCGGCCGACGTTGGCATCATCGAGAATGCGAGCCAAGTCGGAGGCGTGCTTTTCCATGGTCGCGGCGCCGTCTCCGGATTCGGATTCGCCGTGGCCACGAAGGTCGGGAAGAATGACGCGATAACGCGAAGTGAGAGCTTGCGCCGCCGGACTCCACAGTTCATGGCTGGCGGGAAAGGGATGCAGCAGGACTACCGGAGGGCCGTCGCCGTCTACTTCGTAGTAAATTTCCGCGTCACCGCTTTTGATGGTGGGCATGGACGGGATTTAAACACAGAAAATCTTAAACCGCAGAGAACGCTGAGAAACACCCCAATCAAATTTACACCGACGTCATCCTGAGACCGGCAGGTCGAAGGATCTGGCGTGGGGAGGCCCTACGCCGTGCGCGCCAGATCCCTCCCCCTTCGCTTCGCTCAGGGTTGATTGCATAACGACGTTGGCTCGAACGCAACGAGTAGATTGGTAGTTGCGTAACAGACCAAGGCTCGAGAGAAGGAGCCAACGTCATGCTGATTATAGGATGTGATTTTCATCCCGGGTTTCAGCAGGTCGCGATCTTTGACAACCGAACGGGAGAGATAGAGGAAAAACGGCTGGCCCACCGCGAAGAGGCAGAAGGGTTCTACCGCTCACTGTCGGGTGAGCAGGTGTTGCTGGGGATGGAGGCTTGCGGGCACTATCCCTGGTTCGAGCGTTTGCTGGCAGAGCTGGGGTGCGAGTTGCAGTTGGGCGATGCGGCCAGGATTCGCGCCTCGGAAGTGCGCAAGCAGAAGACCGACCGGCGGGACGCGGCGCGCATTCTGGATCTGCTGCTGACCGGGCAGTTCCCCGCGATCTGGGTGCCGAGTCTGGAGGAGCGCGACGCGCGGCAGTTGCTGGTGCATCGGCACAAGCAGGTGCAGGCGCGGACGCGCACCAAGAACCAGCTGCAGGCCATGGCGCTGAGTCATGGCGTGCAGAAGAAACGGAAGCTGTGGACGGCGGCAGGGCGAGCGGAACTGGAGCAGTTGCCGCTGCTGCCGTACGCGGCCCAGAGGCGGCAGCATTTGCTGACGGCGCTCGATCAGCTGGACGCTGAGATCGCGGCGCTGGACCGGCGGGTGGAAGAAGAAGCCAGACAACGTCCGGCGGTGTCACGATTGATGACACATCCGGGAGTGGGTCCGGTGACGGCCTTGGCCATGGTGCTGACGCTGGGCCCGGCCACGCGCTTCCACTCGGGCAAACAAGTGGCCAGCTACTTCGGGCTGATTCCCAGCGAGTGGTCGAGCGGGGGACGGCAGAAACTGGGACACATCAGCAAGCAGGGCAGTTCGTTTCTGCGCTTTTTGCTGGTGGAAGCGGGCCAGTCGGCGACTCGCAGAGATGCCGAGTTGGGGCGTTTCTATCGCCGCTTGGCGGCGCGCAAACATCGCGCGCTGGCCAAAGTGGCGGTGGCGCGCAAGCTGGCAGTCAGGTTGTACCTGATGTTGCGCGAGGACTGGACGTACGCGCAACTGTGTAAGGCAGTCGTGCAGGCGAGCCCGAGTCATTCCGTGGCCGGCCAGTAAGCGGCCGAGCGGTTGAGTAGGCAGCCTGCCTCCCCACACGAGGCGGGGAGTTCGAAGCAGCAATCATGGGGGCAAGTCCCGAAGAGATGGATGGCGGGAGCCTGAGCGCACCGCTGTGAGATTCAAAAGAACACGACCTTGGTCTGGAAAAGTCAAAAGCCTTCCGCTAGAGCGAAATGGCGCACTTGTTCGCGCCTATGCAGCAGTGTTGCCTAAAAGGCCTTGACAGTAGCTACGTCGTTAGAGACGGAATGACGTCTTCACA
>CAWCKR010000004.1:0-1296209 GCA_963796205.1 Terriglobia bacterium | reverse complement strand
CGAATTTGCCAAAGATCACCTGCCGAACGCAATTCATCTGGGCAAGGGTGTCATCGAGCGTGACATCGAAGAACGCGTGCCCGACACCGCGGCTCCGCTCGTCCTTTATTGTGGAGGCGGCTACCGCTCCGCCCTAGCCGCCGATAACCTCCAGAAAATGGGATACACCAACGTCATTTCCATGGATGGCGGCATCCGCGTTTGGCGGGAAAAAGGCTTTCTTCTCACCAAGGGCTAGCGGGAGTACCGCAGTAACTTGCCACCCACCCCTCTTTAGCCCAGCATGAGAGTTACGGCAGTGTATGCAAGAGGGAAAGGAACAATCCGGACAAGGGTCTGGCGCAGCCGCGTCTGCGGCCATCGAGCCCAAGGCATGGGACGCAGCTTTGCGCGAATGCGCCGATGCTAGCGCCTTCTGTAGCGTGCTCGCTAAGGTCTTTCGCGTTCGTCAGACGGAAGTCGCGCTCTTGCAACTGGAAAAGGGCTTGCTCCGCTTTCTGTTTCCCGAAGCACTGAGGACCGCCGGCTCCATCCCTGTTTCCAGCGCTACCGCCGTTGCGGCCCACACCGCCGTAACTAAGAAAGTAGAGCTTTTCAACTCATTTACCAAGGTGAAGCACGCCAGCATTTTTGAAACCGTCAAACTGGGGAAGGGGGAGCCAGCCGACGCTTCGGAATCCGCTCCCATTCAGAAACTTATTTCGGCTCCCGTGCTCTCGTCCGAGGGCAGAGTCATCGGCGTGCTTCAGGTTTCGCGCAAAGGCTTGGACATCAATCTCGCCGGCGCCGACTTCACTCTCGACGATCTTAAGAATCTGGAAAAAGGGGCGAAAATTGCCTCGACGGCCTCATTTCTTCACCCCTGACTTTTCCCCATCGCTGCGTCGATTGCTCGCTTCTCCTCTGAGCTAAGTTCACGAGTTTTTCCCTTCGCGAGCTCGCCCAGCTTCAGGGGTCCCATCGCAACCCTGACCAGGCGCAACACCTCAATCTCTAAAGCCTCGAGCATTCTGCGGATCTGCCGGTTCCTGCCTTCATCCAGCACGATTTCCAGCCAGCAGTTCTTTTCGCCAACTCTCAGAACCTGAGCACGCTTCGCCTTGAGAACCTCGCCAGAATCCGTTTTCACTCCGTATTCAAGCTTGCGAACGATTGACTCGTCCGCGACCCGCGCGATTTGCACGTGATACATCTTGTCGAGATGCGTTTCTGGCGCGAGCACGCGGGCGGACCACTCCGAATCATTCGTCAGCAGCAGCAAACCTTCGCTGGCTTTATCGAGCCGGCCGACCGGGCCTACGAAGGGAAATTTGTCGTCCAGGAAGGCGTACACCGTCTCGCGATCTTTTTCGTCCGATGCGGTGGTCACCACACCGCGCGGCTTGTTCAGCATCAGGTAGATTCGCGCTTCCGCAACGACCGGCTTTCCATCAACCGCAACCCGGTCTTTGCCCAGGTGGGCTGGCGCCTCGGGATTACGAACCACCCGCCCATTTAGCGAAACACGGCCCGCACGAATCAACCCGGACGCCGCCGACCGCGAACAAAATCCTAGCTTCGAGAGTGCTCTTGCCAGGCCAATTCGGCGCGATGTTTGCCGCGTGGTCACGCCTCATGCTAAACGATCACGCCTGCGATACTATCTTCGAATGATCGATTCGCACCGGTTTCTCATTTTCCTGGGGGCAGCTACGCTGCTGGCAATCGCTCCCGGTCCCGGCATGCTTTACGTCCTGGCACGCACGCTTGCGGGAGGCCGCCGCGAAGGCGTGCTCTCGTCATTGGGAACTTTCTTCGGAGGACTGGTCCACGTGGTCGCCGCTGCGACCGGACTATCGCTCGTTCTCGCCACCTCGGCGACCGCATTCGCGATCGTCAAATATGCCGGCGCGGCCTATCTGGTCTACCTCGGCATCCGCATGATCGTGAGCGCGAGATCGGACAACGACGTCCACCTCGAAATACCTGTTCGACCGGTACGGCGCAATCCCTTCTGGCAAGGCATTGCCACGGAGGTACTGAATCCCAAGACGGCCTTATTCTTCCTCGCGTTCATCCCACAGTTCGTAACTCGCGATCACGGCCCGCTGGTCTGGCAATTTCTGTTGCTCGGCGCGATTTCGGTTACGCTCAATACATCCTGCGATTTATTCGTAACACTCATGGCGGCGCCCATCGGAACGCGCCTGCGTTCATCTGCAAAGTTGCGCAAACGTCAAAGAGCAGCCACCGGCCTCACGCTCATTGGTCTCGGCGCGTACGTTGCCTTCGCCGACTCAAAATAGGTTCAGGAAGCCGGGTTCTGGCAAAACATGACGCGTTTGTTTTGTTCCCCAAGGCCTTCGACTCCCATGCTCAGGACTCTGTTCCCCACAAGATTTTGTGTGCTAGACTGCGCACGTTTTGTCACAAAATATGTCCAATTTCCCGGAGGTTCCCCCTGATGTCAAATCGTTCCTGCATTCTTGCGGCGGTTTTCGCCTGGCTCTTTGTAATCGCGATCATCGCCGTTCCCCCATGCGCGATCGCGGCCCCCAACGTTAGCTGGACCCAGTTAACTCCGGCCACTTCTCCCAGCGCGCGCGCTTATCCCTCGATGGCCTTCGATCCCGTAAGCAAGAAGGTCGTTCTCTTCGGCGGTTTCAGCGCCAAAGGCTACCTCAACGACACTTGGACCTTCGATGGCACCACCTGGACCAAAGTCAACACCTCGAGTGCTCCGCCGGTCCGCACCAACGCTTCCATGACGTTCGATAGGGGTTCGCGAAAGCTAATCATGTTCGGCGGCTATAACGGCTCGAACTACCTGGGCGATACCTGGACGTGGGATGGCTCGACCTCCACCTGGACCAACGCCAACCCTGCGACCGCGCCCAAGGCCGTCACCGGCCCCATGCTCTTCCCCGATCCTGTTAACGGACACGCTGACGTCTACGGCGGCTTTGACGGTATGTTCTATCAAGCCACCACTTATCAATGGAGCGGCACCAACTGGGTGAATCTGAATCCGCCCACAAGTGCTTATGCCCGCTCCATCGCCGTTGTCGCCACCGACACCGCTACGAAAACCACTGTCCTCTTCGACGGGCTCGGCGATCTGAACCCCTACAACACCTGGACCTTCGACGGCACCACCTGGACCATGCAATCTCCGACGACTCTGCCGCCCAGCCGTTACGGCGCGCCGGGAGTCTACGATCCTGCGTACAAGGCGGTGCTTACCTTCGGCGGCGGAGAAGGCGGCGTCGATGTCCTCACCGATACCTGGGCTTGGACCACTGCCGGCAACTGGGTCCAACTAAGCCCTGGTCAATCGCCCCCTCCGCGAGAGGGCTATGGCATGGTCTGGGATCCCGTGATCGGCCACACTGTCATCTTCGGAGGCCAGTCGGGCGCCAGTTTCCTCGGCGACACCTGGGAACTGACCCCTCACTGAGGCAGCTCTTTACCTTGCTTTAAGCGCTGAGGTGCACCACCCAGGGGGCCAGACGGCTGGTCCCCTGCTATACTCTCACTTGCTCGGATTCGCCGTGTTGGATGGCAAACTCTGAGCTGGGGCCAGGGCCTGGAAAGCATCGCGCATCTCGATTTCCCCTCCATCTTGGGCATGCGATTTCGGCGGTACTTCAGATTTGCCAATCCCCTTAGAGTCGACGTAACCTGCGAATCTTTGCGGGATCGGTGAGGAACTATGCGAGCCAATGGGCTGTTGTTCAAAACGTTTTCGATGCTCGACCGTGCCGGCCTGCATGTCATGCCCAAGCACTACTACACTCCGGTGCCCGACTGCACCTGGCTCGAACAAAACAAAACGCTTTGGACTGGACGATCTTCTCTGAAGGGAATTTCCTGGGATCTCGCGGCTCAGTTTGCCTGGCTGAAAGATTGTTGCGAGCCCTACTACGGTGAGGTAGCCGGACTGAAGTCTTACTATTCGTACACGCAAAACGGCTCGGGCCTGGGCTACGGGGAAATCGAGTCTCAGGTTTTGCACTGTTTTGTCCGGCGCTATGCGCCTGCCAACATCATCGAAATCGGAAGCGGCGTTTCCACCATGTGCATGCTCGATGCGTCCGCCCTGAACCAGCGCGACGGGAAACGCGTTCCCAAGATCACCTGTGTCGAGCCATTTCCCAGCGACAGCCTGCGCAAGCGTAAAGAAGTCGAACTGATCCCGCAATTCTGCCAACAGATACCGCTCTCGCTTTTCCATCGTCTGACTCCCGGCGACGTTCTCTTTATCGATTCGACGCACGCGGTAAAAGTCGGCTCCGATGTGATGCGTATTTACCTGGAAATCATTCCCCATCTCCCGCCGGGAATTTTCCTGCACATTCACGACATCTACCTGCCCTACGCCTACCCGCGGGACGTCTTCACCAAGCCTTTCTGGTGGCAGGAAACCGCATTGCTGATGACCCTGCTCGTGAACAATCCCAAACTCTCGGTCCTCACCTGCCTCTCAGCACTGCATTACGACTACCCGCAGCAAATGCAAAAGCTGCTGACAGACTACCGGCCCGCCCCGAATAGCGAGGGCCTCGCCCTGACCGCGAACGCCCCCGGGCACTTCCCCGCCAGCATCTGGCTGAAAACATCCTGAGGATCTGTGACCGTATAAAATGACGGCCATCGCCTAATCATGCCTTCCCGCGTTCGATCACGACAGCAGCGCCGCCAGGCACGCACTAGCGAAGCATCAAACGATTCCGGCCTGCGGAAAAAGCTGCTCATCTGCGCGGCCCTCGCCGTATTCACTTGCCTTCTATACAGTCCTGTCCGCGGTCATCCTTTCGTCAATTATGACGACGACGGTTATGTCACTGAGAATGCCCATGTCCAGTCTGGCCTTAGCGGAGAAACGATTGCCTGGGCGATCACCTCGACCGAGCACGACAATTGGCATCCGCTAACTTGGTTATCGCACGCGCTCGATTGCGATCTGTTCGGCGTACATCCCGGCGCCATGCACGTCGCCAATGTGCTCATCCATGCCGTAAACGTCATGCTGATATTCCTCCTTCTGCAGTGGGCCACCGGACTCACTGGACGGAGTTTGCTGGTAGCCGCGCTCTTCGCCGTTCATCCCATCAATGTTGAGTCCGTCGCGTGGATCGCCGAGCGCAAGAACGTACTGAGCACCTTCTTCCTGCTTCTCACTATCGGAGCGTATGGCTGGTATGCCCGGAAGCCAAGCGTCCAACGTTACGCCGCTGTGGCTGCCCTGTTTGCGCTTGCGCTGATGGCAAAGCCGATGGTGGTAACGCTTGCCATGCGCGCTTTTGCTGCTCGACTTCTGGCCGCTGAATCGCGTCTCTGGGTGGACGCCGGAATCTGAGGAAATTCCGCAGCTAAGCTTCGCGCGTCTGGCTCTGGAAAAGTTGCCGCTCCTCGCGCTCTCTGCCGGAGACGCCCTGCTCACCATGCTCGCGCAACGTAAGGGCGGGGCGATTCATCTCTTTCTACCTTTCGGCGTGCGCCTCGAAAATGCCGTCTACGCCTATGCAAAATACATCTGGAATGCCTTGTGGCCGGCGCGGCTGGCGGTTTTCTATCCTCACCCCGCCTACTCACTGACTCGCTTGCAACTGACGCTAGCCTCTTTGTTCTTGATCGCGGTCAGCGCTCTAGTGTGGCATTTCCGTTCGCGCCGCTATCTTGTTATCGGATGGTTCTGGTATCTCGGTACCCTCGTCCCGGTGATTGGATTGGTCCAGGTCGGCGATCAAGCCATGGCCGATCGTTACGCTTATGTCCCGCTGCTGGGAATTTTCCTGATGGTGGTTTGGGGACTGGCCGACCTCGCCGACTCGCTAGAGGTCAGTACACGCCCCCGAGCAGCCGTGAGCTGCGTCTGCCTGATCATTTTGATCGTGTTCTCGTGGCGGCAGATCGGTTATTGGCGCAGCAACCAGGCGCTCTGGGCGCATACCGTCGAAGCTACGGGAAACAATGTCTACGCCGAGATCAATCTCGGAGCCACGCTGTTGCAAGCCGGACGCGCCGACCTGGCCCTGCCTCACTTCGAGAACGCCGCGCGCATCAATCCCAAGGATCCCGGCACGCACCTCAACATGGGCGCCAGCTATGCCAGCTTTGGGCGCAATCAGGAAGCCATCGAGCAGTACAAAATCGCCCTTCCCATGATTCGCGATCCAAAGATTACCGCTCAGGCATACCAGGCACTGGGAGCGCTCTCGGTGCGTGTCGGCGACTACCCCGGTGCGCGCGAGTACTACGGTAGAGCGCTGGGGTTAGATCCCAGCCTCGAATCCGCGCGGCGGTCCTTGCAATCGTTAGGGTCTCAGTAGAGGCTACTGCCGGAATACGCGGGCAAATTCCTTTTTTAGTCTGCGATCCACCGAGTCAATCTGGTCAACGTAGAAATCGAAGACCGCGTAGCGCGCAATGTCATCGAGATTGTCGAATAGTTCGAGAAAGGAATTCTCGGTTGGCCCGTTCTCTTTAGGAAGGATGTGCCGGTCCAGTTCCGGGCCAGCTTCGGCGATCACGCGAATGCGCGCGTTGCGCGACGCCAGCGAAGTCAGCAAGCCCCTGACGGCGGAGGGTTCGAACGCGGCCGCGATCGCCGTCGTCAATTGCTTGCGCGTGGGACGGTCGGAATTCGACAGTTTGCATTCCGGACAAAGCCGCGATTCTTCCTTGCTCTTCACGAACCAGCTTCGTCCGCACACTTCACAAGGAAGACTGATAGAGCCGATGGCCGCGATAGTTGCTCTCCTGAGCCCCTGGAACTAACTTCGTTTGTCCCGCGCAGACCTGCCAGGGTTTTCTCCCCCGCGAGCGCCAACCAGTCCGCCATCCCAGTTGCGGTGATTGGTGAACCGCTCCCGCAACGCCCAAAAGATCACGGCCAGTCCTGCGACGAACAACAGCGCCACAACCGCGGCAATGTAAGGGTCCGTTCCGTGCATGTGTTCACCTCTGCTTCTTCCTGCAATCAAAAACTACAGCGATTTATTCTTGGCCTCGTTTACGCGCAGGGCACGGCCGCCCAGGTCGCTTCCGCCGAGCGCCAGACAGGCTTTGTCGGCCTGTTCTTTGTTGGTCATTTCCACGAATGCAAAGCCCTTGGGACGCCCGGTTTCGCGGTCCATGATGATGTTCACGCGATCGACCGTGCCATGCTCCTCAAAGAGTGTACGTAATTGCGGTTCAGTAGTGTTGTGCGGCAGATTGCCAACGTAGATATTCATTGTTCCTTATTTTCTGTCGTCGCCAGAATGCCGTCGCCGGAATTCGCGAGAAACGCAGATCAAACTAAGAGGGGAAAGCTCCAGACAGACTGACTTAGCTCAGATCATCTGAAAGAGGGAAGGTAAGATCGCCCAACTATGACCCTAGTCTCGGCAGGAAGGCTTGTCAAGATAAAGACAATCGCCGAAATCCTATTGCAAATAAACAAGTTATCCTTTCCAGGAAGCTTCTGCTTTTGCCAATTCTTCACCCTTGACATTCTTATATCTTGTATTACATAGTATATTGCATGACGCAGTTCGGCCCCGATGCTCCAGACAAATGGGAGGTCCAATTACGCAAGGGAGGCCTCGAATTGGCCATCCTCGCCTCGCTGTGGACCGGGCGGCTTTATGGGCTCGAGATCCTGCGCCGGCTCGAGAGCGATTCCGACTTGATCGTTTCCGAGGGAACCGTCTATCCCCTGCTCAACCGCCTCAAGGCGATGGGCTTGGTTGAGTCGGAATGGGTCGAGTCCGATGCCGGGCACCCGCGCAAGTATTACTCCCTCACCCCAGCCGGGAGACAACGAGCGCAAGAAATGTTTCGAGTGTGGACGCGATTCTCGTCCAGCATCGGCAAACTGCTCGCCCCGCTCGAAAGGGAGAAATAAAATGACCATTTCCGAAGACTCACAGCGCAAGATCGACGCCTACCTGGCGACGGTTCGCAAACGCCTGTATGGCTTGCGCGACGAAGACGCCCGCGAGATCGTCGCGGAGTTGCGCAGCCATATTCTCGACAAAGCCATGGCTGGAGGAATCGTCACTCCCGCAGCTATCGACGCGGCACTCGACGCCCTCGGTAGCCCAGAGGAACTGGCGGGCCAATACATGACCGATGACCTGCTAGCGCGCGCCCAGACCAGCGGTTCCCTGCTGCTCATTCTCCGCAGCCTGTTTCGCTGGGCCAGTCTTAGCGTTGGCGGATTCTTCATTCTGATGGGCTCGCTGATCAGCTATTTCGTGGGCTTTGTTCTCGCCTGGGCTGCCGTTCTCAAACCCCTCCATCCGCAAACTGCCGGCCTGTGGGTGATCCCGCAGCCCGGTGGAGATACCGAACTGAGTCTTCACTTGGGATTCGCAGCGGCGCCGCCCGGGGCCCATGAAGTCCTGGGATGGTGGATCATCCCCATCGGATTCTTAGGCGTGGGCCTATTCTTCGCCACGCTCCGCGTCGACCAATGGAGCCTCGGCAAGTTCCGGCGAAGTCTTTCGCTGAGGGCGCGATCGTGAATACCGCCGCTCTCTCTACGCCTTCCTGGCCTCAAAGCAAGTGGCTTGTGATGGCGGAGTTTGCCATGGTGGCGGCGCTCTTCGTCGCCGATATCCACCATCACATCTTCTTCAGCAAGACTCCTTATCTGTTTCTGCTGGGATGGTTTTCGCTGCGCTTGCGCGGATTGAGATGGAAAGACGTTGGATTCGCGCGACCCCAGCGCTGGGGGAAGGCCTTCTTAATCGGGATAGCGGCAGGCATTGCGATGGAAGTCTTTGAGCTGTTTGTCAGTCAACCCCTTCTGACCCGATGGCTGGGAAAGAGTCCCGACCTGTCCGACTTCAGCAACATGGTTGGGAATCTCCGCTTATTGCTGCTCTACCTTTTCTTGGTCTGGACGCTGGGGGCGCTCGGAGAGGAACTGGTCTATCGCGGCTATCTGATGAACCGGGTGGCCGGGCTATTTCGCGATTCGAAAACAATCTGGATTATGAGCCTGGTAGCGGTTAGCGTAGTGTTCGGATGCGCACATCTTGATCAAGGTAAGACTGGGATGATCGCAAACATCTGGGACGGCTTGCTGCTCGGGCTCATGTATTTAGCGTGCGGACGTAACCTTGCCGTTCCGGTGATCGCACATGCGTTCTCAGACACTCTGGATTTCCTACTCATCTACCTGGGAAGGTATCCCGGTATGCGGGGATGAAGGCCGTTAGCGTCCCCGCACGAGCGACGGAATCACCTGTGTTCCACCTCTGCCAAACTCAAACAGCAGATCCCAACGCCGCTGCTCGCCTGATGCCGGAGCGAACTTCCAGTGCTCGGCCGCCTGCCTCGCCTGGCGCGCGAAATACTCGCTCGGTCCTCGCGTTTCGAATTTGCTGCCAATAACTTTTCCCGAGCTGTCCACATCCACGCGCACCCGCACTTTCACTTTGCCCGTGATGGTGTCGCGAGCACTTTTTGGAATATTGGGGACGGTGCGCTCGACGATCTCCCCTCCAGTTACCGTTTTCGCTGCGGGAGCGGGCGCCTCCACTGGCTTCTGGGCAACCGGTGGCGGAGTCACCGGCGTCTTCGTTTCCGCTGTTTGGGTCGTCGGCGCAGTAGCCTCCGGGGCGCTCGACGATCCGTGACGGGTCGCCAGGAATCCGCCGAGAATCGCTGCAATCACCAACCCGATTGCAATCCAAATACGGTTGGACTTTGGCTTCCCCGTGTCGTCAGTATTTGGCAGTGTTTTCTTTCCGACCGCCCCGGGAGCCGCGACCGCTTGAGTGGGAACCGTTTGAACTGCTGCCAGTTTCTGCACCTGCTGCCCTGGTGCGCCTCCCAAACGCGAAGCGATTTCCCCAATTGACCAGCGCTGCTCCGGATCACGCCACAAACAATTTCTCGCGATGTCGAGAAAAGGAGAACTCAACCCTTCGGGCAGCTTCAATTCGCCATGATCCTTACCATTGATCTGCGGTGCTTGCCGCGTGAGAACCTCGCACAGAGTTACACCCAACGACCACACGTCCGCGGCGGCCGAGTTTTTCCCACGACTCTTCTCCGGAGGATCGTAGACGTCAGGCGCTCCCGCATCGGCGAACCGTTCTCCAATCTTTCCCACACGGTCGCTCGAAAGCTTGACTTGATCGCCGGCCGCCAGAATGTTCGATGGCTTCAGATGGCCGTGAACAAATCCATTGCCGTGGAGATAGCCGAGCGCCTCCACGACTGGCCCCAACATCTCCTTGGCCTCTGCGGGAGTCAGTGCACGCTGCGGCAGAATTTGCGAGAGATCTTCTTCGGCATACTCCATCACCACGAACAGGACTTCAGCACCCTCGACCTTGTCGCGGCCCATATCGTAAAGCTGAATTAAATGAGGATGACTCAGAACCGCGGCTAACTCCCACTGCGCAAGGCGGCGCTGGGCGTCCGCGGGATTGGCGGAGATCACCTTGACCGCCGCCTTGCCTCCGCCTTCGCGCTCGGTGAGAAATACCGCGCCATGTTCCGACGCGCCCAGAAATTGTCTTAAAGGAAAACGGCCGCTCAGGGTCCGGCCTTCCCATTGCTTCCATTCTTGCTTCATTACCGCTGCACTGCCCCTTCCGGTCATCGGCCTATTCTAAGCGCACAGGGCGGGATTCACCGACAATTGTGCAGTGGAAAAACGCTGGATTTTTCGGGAGAATACTTCAGCGAGAGGATCTTACCGGCGGGCTCGAACGACCGTCCGTGGCAGAACGCCCGTGGGACCAGGTAGGCGCTTCCATGCGTTGCCGCTGATGCACCAGTAGCCGGCCGCAAAGCCTCCGATAAAAACACCGGTCAGCACCGCAGTGATGGCAGAGTTGTAGGGCTCGAGACTCACGTTCACCAGATCCCAATCGGTTAGAGGCCAGATCACCTGAACATAAATTCCCACCATAACCAGCACCGCCGCCAACAAAAGGACTACCGCCATCATGCCAAACCCAACGCTCTGCAGTACAACCATTGCCAGCTCTTTCCAGGGGTCCTGGGGAGCGGGCTTGGTTGCAGGGCGGACAGCAGTTTTGCGCGGCGTAACCATCCTCTCGACATCCTAATCGGCATTTCAGAAACTTCCCGCGTAACCAAAGTACTAGCCCTAACTATCGCTATTTTCAGCGCTTAGCGACCGCTCTTTGAGCTGCCCTTTCTGTCCCGGCGCGACTTTTTGGGGCCTGCGCGGGTTTATATTGGGGTGGCTTGGAACACTCGGGCCGTGAACCCGCTGATAATGAATGAAGGGGATTATTGCAAGATGAAGTCTAGTCTTAATTTTCGCAAGGCAATCGCCAGCGCTGTTTTGTCCCTATCCTGGGTCGCGGTTTTCGCCCAGGAGGCCGGCCAGAGCGCCGGCGGAAACTGGAAGATGTACCAAACCGAAGATAAGATGACCGCCGCCCGCAAGGTTCGTTTCGAACTCGAAGGTGACAATTATCTGCGCGGGGCCGACCACAAACCCCGAGTGGTCATCTTTTGTACCAACGGCAAATTTGACCTGGGAGACTTCCGCCCCAACGTCCGCATCGCGCCCCCGAACCGCCCCGGCTTTTGGTCGCAGCCGCAGGTGGAAGTAAGCGTCCGGGTCAATGACTCGCACAGCAACCACGGATGGAACTGGGTAAAAGGAGAATTTCTCGCGATGGACAAAGGCACTACCCGCGAACTGCTCGGCGCCAATCTGTTTCGCATTGAGTTGCCCACAGCCCAGGGAGTGCAAATCGCGGAATTCTCTCCCGCCGATCTGGACACCTCAATGGTCTCCAAAGCCTGCGGTCTCACGCCCAAGAAACCATAAGGGTAAGAAATAACAGAGGGGGCGCGAACCCGCCTTGAGCGTGGTCCAGGGCCCCGCGCGTACCCAGGAGCCAGGATCTCCTGTTCTATCGCGGCGGATGCAGCACCAAGGTTCTTTCCAGGCGAAACACCATCAATGTCTCCGCCGGAACTTTTACTTCTTTACCCCGCGTGAAAAGTTGCGTCGCGAGGCCACCTCCGGCACCGGCGAGCGCGCCAACTCCGGCTCCCTTCCCTCCGCCAAAAATCGCGCCCATCAGCGCTCCTAGCCCGGTTCCGCCGCCAACCATCTCCGCGGTCCTCCGGTTGGCTCCCACTCCTTTTTTGTTGCTCTCGTCCACATCGGAAGTCACCACGCGGTAGCGCTTGCCTCCCACCATCACGGAGTCCAGATCGAGCACCAGTTCTGGACTGTGCACCGCCCCGCCGCCACTGGAATTCCGGATCAGCAACTGCGCCGCCGATCCTCGCGGAATCGCAATTCCACCCACTGTGTCAGGCACGTCCTCGGTGATCTCTGCGGAATACACCTGGCCAGAGCTCGCGTCTTTCGAATCAATCTTCTCGTTGGTGCGCACCGAAATTGGCGTGCCAATCGAAATCACCTTTGCTTCGGCGGCCGGCGTGGGAGGCGCCGCCGGTGGAGGTCCCGTGAGAATCAGCGACTCCACGTCTGTCAGCGGAAACTGATAGTGCACTCCCTGCCCATCCACAAAACTTAGCGCGCTATCCCCTCCGTATTGGCCGCTGTAGACCTTCCCATCGCGCAGCGTGATCGTATCTGCCGAATTCGTGAACACCAGAGTCTGCACATCCTTCAACGGGAACTGGTACTTGATTCCCATCTTGTCGGCGAAATTGACCTGGTTTCCGGCCAGTGTACTGCCCCGAATAGCTGGTGCCATCACGCAGCACGATGGTGTCGGCCATTGCGACCGAAGAAAGAATCAGGACCGCGGCCCACGAGAGCAGACGCCCACAACGCATTGGTAATCTCCACGAAGTACAGGATTGATTGGGATCTACAGAACGAAAAGTATAACGCAAGGTGGTCCAACGTCGCGGAGAGACAAAACGGCCGGCCCCCGTCAAACCCGGGAATCACCGGCCGTGAAATTCACTTACCCTGCGGGGTCATGATCTCAATCTGCCGCAGTTCGATCACACCGCCGAACTCGAGTTGCGGATGTCCTTCGCACCGGCGAACCGCCTCGTCGTAGTCCGCCGCTTCGATGATGTAGTAGCCGCCCAGCACTTCCTTGGTTTCAACGAACGGACCATCCGTAGCCAGCAACTTCGGCCCACGAATCACCTTGCCCGTCGTCGTCCACCAGTTTCTGGCCGCCGACGAGGTACCCGCCTTCGCTGGCCTTTTTCCCCCACGCCATGTACTTGTCGAACCACTTCTGCTGTTCTACCCGGTTCATGGTCATCCACGGTTTGTTATCGGCGTAAAGCAACAGTATGAATTGCGCCATGCTCGCTCCTTATCTGCTAATTAATTTATCGCACGCGTTGGTATTGCGCGGCGACCGTGTATTTGGGCTTGGCATTTTCGAACATCGTCCACGAACTGGTTAGATGATCGGCATCCACAATCCGGATCGTTGCCGCGTGCATGTGCGCGCTCTGATCGCTCGCAAGATTGGCAGCGTCGGCGAACTCAAAGCCGATTTCCCCACTTTGAAGATCGATCTTCCGCGCCACCATGCGCGGCACGTTGCCCAGTTCGCAGTGATGCCTCAATTCCAGTTGGTTGCCGTTTAGATAATATGTGGTCACCATGGTCCCGTGCATCGAATCAGAATTCTCTTTCTCGAGAAGAACGTGGCCGCCAGAAAGCAATTCATAACTGAGATGAAACTTTCCCATCGAAGTCTCGCCATCCCACTGACCCACCAGCGTCTTCAACCGTTCGAAAGCCACTGCTGCAGGACTCGCAGCCATTCCGGAATCAGCCGCCAGCGCAGGCATGGTAAGCAACAACAAAGCAGGCAGAGCCAGACGCATCTTCATAAAGTCTCCTTGTGCGCGGAAGCTGACCTCTCTTCGCGCTTCACCAGAACGACGCGCGAGCTTGGGAAAATCGACAACCACCCAAAGTTTTTTCGGATTTAAGATTCTTAGCTCGCTTTCGATTGGTGGATAGCTCCCAAGGAGAGTTTCTGAGGGATGAGCTCCGGAGGAGCGACTGCCAATAGCCCTGCGCTTCAGCGCCGGGAATGTAGCCCGCCGGGAGGAGTCCCGGAGGGACGACTGAATCCTCGCCACCACGCTAACTCTTGTGCTGTCATCACTTAGAAAATCTTCCCGCCTTTGTCGATTTCCGAACTCCCGCCCGTCGTACCGGTGAAAGACGAAATCAAAGGAGACTGCAATGTCTAGGAAAGTTAGCCCCGTTCCCGACGGATACCACACCACCACTCCCTATCTCACCGTAAAAGACGCTTCCGCCGCCATCGATTTCTATAAGCATGCCTTTGGCGCCAAGGAACTTTGCCGGATGCCCGCCCCCGATGGCAAAATCATGCATGCGGAAATCACCATTGGCGATTCCCACATCATGCTGACCGACGAATCCAGCGCCAACGAAATCAAATCTCCGCAGACGTTGAAAGGAACCGCCTCCGCTCTCTTCTTATATGTCGAAGACGTGGACGCTGCCTTCAAACAGGCGCTGAAGGCCGGGGCAAACGAGACTCAGCCATTGCAAAACATGTTCTGGGGAGACCGCTTCGGCAAGCTGACCGATCCCTTCGGACATCGCTGGCTGCTCGCCTCGCGGGTCGAAGAAGTTTCGCCCGCGGAAATCGAAGAACGCATGGCCGCCTTTGCCACAAAATAGTCACGAACCGTGACCAATACTCAGGAGACCAATATGCGCTATATGTTACTGATTTACCGGAACGAGAAACTGGGACCGCCATCCCCCGACCAGGCTCAGCGGATGCGCGACGGCCATTGGGCGGTGATGGACGAAACCAAGAAGCTCGGCATCTTCCGCGGCGCTGAGCCGCTGGAACCTACTTCTACCGCCACCACCATTCGCAGGCAAGACGGCAAGGTTGTCACTCTCGACGGCCCCTTTGCCGAAACCAAAGAGCAACTCGCCGGATATTACATCCTCGACTGCAACAATCTCGACGAAGCCATCAGTTGGGCCGGGAAGCTGCCTCTGCTGTCGGACGACGGCCAGGAGTCGATTGAGATTCGCCCTATCCGCCCCTTGCCGGTTCGCGAACAAGCACGAGACAGCAAACAGTACGCGACCCAGGTAAATGGCTGACGCTCGCACGTCGGTTGAGTCGGTGTTTCGCGAAGAGTCCGGCCGGATCATCGCTACGTTGATCCGGCTCTCGGGCTCCTTCGACCGCGCCGAAGAAGCCATGCAAGAGGCCTTCGCCTCGGCGCTGATTCACTGGCCGCAGAGAGGCATTCCGCAGAATCCGGGTGCGTGGATCACCGCCGTCGCCCATCGCAAGCTGATCGATGCCGTTCGTCGTGAGACTACGCGCCTCGAAAAGCAGGACTCCATCGCTTATGAAGTTTCCAACTCTCAGGCCATCTCACCCGACGCGCGCGATGACGTAGCCATGGAATATCCCGACGACCGCCTGCGCCTGATCTTTACCTGCTGCCATCCCGCGCTGAACCTCGAAGCTCAAGTCGCGCTCACTCTGCGCACGCTCGGTGGACTCGCCACGCCTGAGATCGCCCGCGCTTTTCTTATCCCCGAACCGACGGTCGCCCAGCGCCTGGTACGCGCCAAAAAGAAAATCCAGACAGCCCGCATCCCCTACGAGGTTCCTTCGCCTGACCGTCTCGCAGAACGATTGACCGCCGTCATGGCTGTCATCTATCTCATCTTCAATGAGGGATACTCTGCCACCTCCGGCGCCGCGCTCATTCGTCGCGACCTTTGCCGGGAAGCTATCCGGCTCGGCAGAATCCTGTCACAACTCATGCCCGAAGAAAGCGAAGCGTCCGGCCTTCTCGCCTTGATGCTTCTGCAGGACTCGCGCCGTGAAACCCGGGTCAATGCCGCGGGCGATTTGATGACCCTGGAAGAGCAGGACCGCTCCCGTTGGGATCGAGTAGAAATCGAAGAAGGGACGCGACTGGTTGAAGATGCGCTGCGTCGCCATCGCGTCGGCCCTTACCAACTGCAAGCCGCTATCGCCGCCGTCCACGCCAACGCACCTTCGAGCCAGGCCACCGATTGGCCAGAGATCGCCGCACTTTACCTCGAACTGGCCGCCATCTCGCCGACGCCCGTAGTCGCTTTAAATCGTGCTGTCGCCATTGCTATGAGCGAGGGATGGGAGCGGGGCTTGACCGCAATCGACGATCTCGCGCGAGCGGGAGATCTTTCGGATTACTACCTGTTTCACGCAGCCCGTGCCGACCTTTTGCGACGTCTCGGCCGCAACCAGGAAGCAGCCGATGCCTATCGCAAAGCCATCGATCTCGCCACGAATGAAGTGGAGCAGAGCTTTCTGAGGCGCCGTTTGCAGCAAGTCTCAAACGGGTAGAAACCGGAGCGCAGACACCTCGCCGCGCTCCGGGCACCGCAGCCAGGAGACCAGTCGCGGTGAAGGCGGTGGGATAGGAATCGGCGTGGCCCGCCCCCTTCTCCCAGAGGACGAGCCACGCCGCTCGCGGAACGAGCGCTTCTACTTGCCTGTTCCGTTGAGTTGTACGGTTTGCGTGCCCACGGCGTCAGCGACGCTCAAAGTCGCCGTTCGCGCGCCCGTGACAGTCGGATCGAAGGTCACCGTGATGGTGCACGTTCCTCCTGCCTTGCGGCCCGTGCTGCAGTTGTTTGTCTCCGTGAAGTCTCCCGGATCTGTGCCGCCCACGGTGATGCTGGTGATAGTCAGCGACTTCTTCTGATTGTTGGTGAGAACAACCGTCGCCGACTTTTTCGTGGCTACTGTGACCGCGCCGTAGTTAACCGTGAGCGGAGAAATGCTCACTGGTTGCGAACTGTTGAACATCACGGTGATGAAACTGGGCCGGAAGAGCGTCGCGTTGACGAGCGCAACATCCGGCTGGCCATCGCCGTTGAAGTCGGCCGATACTGCGCTAATCGCATACTCGCCCGCGTAGTAAGACGGTGAAGTGATGAAGGTGCCATCGCCTTTGCCTTGTAGGATCACCGGGCCAGTTGTGGGATCAGAGCCCGCATTGAACGGAATCACCGCGTCGAGATTTCCATCCCCGTTGAGATCGGTCACGAGTGGAACTCGCGGTCCCTGGTTCCCCAAACAGTTCAGTGAGCCGCCGCTAAACGTGCCGTTGCCATTACCTTTCAGGAACGCGTAGCCAGAGGACGAGTTGGTGCAGCCGTTGACCGCGGTTGCGACGAACAAGTCCTGTTTGCCATCTTTATCGATGTCCCCTGCGGCCAGCGAAATCGGATAGTAGGCCAGCGAAGTCGTGACTACACTGCCAAATGTGCCGTTGCCATTACCCGGCAGCACGTAGATGTCGGGCTGGTTTGCATTAGTTGCGGCCGCGATGTCCATCTTGCCGTCACCGTTAAAGTCGGCAAAAGCCAGATACAAACCGAGCGGGTTGATCGCGGAGATGCTGGTAATTAGCGTTCCCGGGTTGTAAGTGCCATTGCCCTTGTTTAGCAACACGCTGATGCTGCCATCGGCATTTTCGGTAACGATATCGAGTTTTCCATCGCCGTTCAGATCTACCAGGTAGACGACCCCTTCCTGCACCGTCGAGCCAGTGGCATAGTAAGAGGCAGCTTTGAACTTTCCAGTCCCCAGGCCAAGCATCACCGCGACGGTATTGTTCTGGCAGCCAGCGAAAGAAGCGTCTTGCATGGTGGCAACCAGATCGGCTTTGCCGTCACCGTTGACATCGCCTGCGGCCACCCACTCCACCAGATTGTTAAGGCAGGTGCTGGCAGTCACCAACGATGCTGTCCCCAGCACACCATGTGAGCTGCCCAAGTTGATCCCGATCATTCCATTGGCGCCACCGCTTAGCGCCTGGGCTGTATCAGGGAATCCGTCGCCGTTGAAATCGGCAGTCGCGATGTTGTTGGTCACAAGAGTTGGGCTGTAGGCATAGAGTTGGTTGGTCTGGAACGATCCGTCGCCCCGGCCCAGCGACACCGTGTTGTTGTCGAATCCGGCGGTATCGAGCAAGTCGAGAAATCCATCTTTGTTGAAATCGACGAGCGCGATGAGGTAGTTTCCGCCGAAAGTAGCGGCCTGTAGCGGGTACGCGGGTCCGTTGCTGAACAGGCCAGTGCCCTTGCCCAGGTAAGTGAACACATCCCCGAAACCGTCGGGAACAATGATGTCGAGCTTCTTGTCGCCGTTGATGTCGGCAAGCACAATATTGTTGGTGGCGCCGGTCGGCACGGTGCCCACTGTGCCGTTGACCTTGAAGGTACCGCTGCCCTGGTTCAGATAGACGATGGCAGTCACCGAGCTGCCGGTGATGACCACGTCTGGCATTTTGTCGCCGTTCAGATCACCGATGGCGATGCCGTTAGCGGCAATAACGCCTGAAATCGCGACTGGGTAGTAGGTGCCGGTTCCAAACGTGCCATTGCCATTGTTGAGCAGAACGCTTATTCCGCCGCCGGTTGTATCGTTTGATTCAAGAGCGAGATCGAGCTTGCCATCGCCGTTCAGATCGCCCACAGCCACTCCGCCGCAGTTCCCAATAGTTCCGGTGCAAACTGTGGTGTTGGCCACCGGCGTCTGGAAAGTGCCATCCCCGTTGCCCAGGAAAATGAACACGCCGCTATACGGAGTCAGTGCGACCAGGTCGAGTTTCGTATCTCCGTTCACGTCGGCGGCAACAATGCTGCTCGGGCCAGGATTGAAACTGCTGCTGTTCGGGGCGCTAAAAACTCCGCCTGTCGTAAAGCTGCCCGTGCCTGTGCCCAGGTAAATATGCACTTCGGTCAAAGCCGTGGTTGCATTTATGCGTCCATATGGCAATGTCGAGCACATGGTCGCCATTAAAGTCGCCGGCAGTGATGGCTTCGTAGAAGATGTTGCTCGTAGCGAGGTTCTGGGTGATCGGCACCTGAAATGTGCCGTCCCCTTTGCCCAGCATCACATTGAGATTCGACCCAGTAGTCAATGTTCGCCACGTCCATGCTTGCCGTCGCCGTTGAAGTCCCCGGTCGACGACCGACACGGTTGATGGGCAACAGGGGCCGGTCGCGAAGGTTGTAGGAGTGGGAAAAGCCAAAGGGAAGGTTTGCGCCTGCGCCGGAACCAGCAAACCGGCGAGCATCACCACAGCGAAGAGCATCCGGATTGCGAGAGCGATTGTGCCCAGGCAATTCCCTTGCGAGCGATTCGATTGCATCTTTTGTCTCCTGAGAGTGGACTACTTTTTTGTCTTGATTTGAGGGAGTGGTATTCCACGTCCGCCGGCGACTTTGGATTGAGAACGGATTTTGGTCAATGGACGGGCAATAGCGCGTGGTTAGTCCTTGTCTGACCCAATAACAAATTTATTTTCAGGGATTTAGAGCAGCCTATTGCTTGAGAAAATGGCCCGCGGCGACGTGTAGTTTGACTGCTTTCCGATAAATGGTAGACTTGCTGCCTCCCCCACGGCTACTCCCTATGTCTTCTGCGCAGGCGCCTCCGCCTCTTATCCGGTTTGGTGTGTTTGAAGCTGACCTTCGCGCTGGCGAACTTCGCCGAAACGGGGTCAAGGTCCGTCTTCAGGATTTGCCCTTTCGCGCGCTCGCTCTCTTGCTAAGCCGGCCTGGGGAAGTCATCACTCGCGATGAGTTCCGTCAGGCGCTCTGGCCCTCTGACGTTTTTGTGGACTTCGAGCAAGGCATCAGCACCGCCGTCATGCGCCTGCGGGACGCGCTGCGAGATTCGGCTGACAATCCCATCTTTATTCAGACCATCGAACGACGAGGCTATCGCTGGATTGGGCCCATCCTTAGCCAAGCCCTGGAATCGGTAGTGCAAGAGTCAACTGCGGCCGCGGCAGAACCGGAGAACCGTGAGACTGCCCCGGAAAACGGAAATGGATCCGCGCCACCCTCACCGGAGCGGCGGTCGCGACTTCCTCTCTGGCTTGTGGCGGCACTGGTTCCCGTAATTCTCTTGTCAGGACTCTTCCTATGGCGGCAGTGGCGGCGCCCCGCTCCGATTTCGTCTATTGCCGTGCTTCCCTTCGACAATCTCAGCTCTCCCGCTTTTGACGACGCTTTCAGCGACGGATTGACCGATGAAATCGCCGCTACCATGTCCCATCTCGATGGCGTTCGCGTGGCCGGGCGCCGCTCCGCCTACGTATTCAAAGGCAAACACGACGATCTTCGCGACATCGGTTCGCGCTTGAATGTCGAGGCTGTGGTGGAAGGGAGTGTGCAGCGCGCCGCCGATCGTACCCACGTCACCGTCGAACTGAACCGCACCCGCGACGGCTTTACGATTTGGAGCCAGACCTTCGACGGCACCACCAACGATTGGATGCAGATCGAGTCGCAGATCGCCGGCTCGATTGCACAGGCACTCGCACGCAAGATTTCCCCCAGAAACACTCCGGCTGCCATCGATCCCGAAGCCCATGCCTTGTATCTTGAAGCCCGTTATCAATGGAACCAGCGGAACTTCCCCTCGGAACTCAAGAGTGTGGATCTGATGCAGCAGGCGATTGCGCGCGATCCCAACTACGCGCTGGCATGGGCCGGCCTGGCTGATTCGCTGATTGCGATCGGTGATGTGGAAGATGTGGACCCAGCCGCCTATCTTCCTCGCGCCCGTGACGCCGCCATGAAGGCAATTCAACTCGACCCATCCCTTGCCGAGCCCCACGCAGCGCTGGGGATGGTTGCCTGCCATTACGACTACGATTGGCCCACCGCAGAGCGCGAATATAAGAAAGCGTTTGAGTTGAATCCCAACTATGCCAGCGCACACCAGTATTACGCCCTGGGCCTGATGGCGCACAGCCGCTTTGCCGAAGCCGAGAAGCAGCTCGATATCGCCCGCCGTCTCGATCCCCTTGCGCTCATCGTCGACGTCGATCTCGCTCTGCTGCGCAAGTTCCAGCGCAATTACGATGGCGTCATCGCCGTTTCAAAAAGCATCCTCGATCGCGACCCCAACTACCATCTCGGCTATAGCATGCTCACCACGGGTTATTATTTGGAACGCCGGTGGGATGATTGGAAGGCCGCTGACGCGAAATATCCCCAGGGAGAGTTCTTGCACGCCCTGGCGTACGGACACCCGGACGAGATCGATCGTGTCTTTAATAAGGTCTTAGAGGAAACCAAGACCGGCGCACATCGCCCCTACGACGTCGCATTATTCGCAAATTTGAAGGGAGACCGCGCGGTTACGCTCGACTGGCTGGAAAAATCCTACCAACACCACGATTACTGGATGCTGTTCATCAACGTTGATCCGCAATACGACTGGATTCGCTCCGAACCACGCTTCCAAACTATAGTCCACCGCCTCGGCGTAGGCTAAGAAACCCGAGGCTGCCCCACCTTCGCCTTCTTTGCAAGCCGGGATGCTCATCTCTCAAGTGATTCCCATCCCTTTTCGCAAATTCTTATCCAACCGCGCGCATCGGCTGAGCAGTCGTGATGTGTTTCTCCGCGGATTGTTTTAACGGAATTTTGAATGAGATTTCGGTGCCCCGCGAATCGGACTCTATATCCATCTGGCCGTCGAGCTGGCGAACGCGTTCCCGCATCCCTCTGATGCCGACCCCCGCTCCGCCTGATCGCACCTCGGCCAACTCATCACTAGACATTCCCTTGCCCTGGTCTTTCACGCTGAGAAAAACGTTCCTTTCGTCTCGTGCAAGCTCGATGGCGGCGCTGCGACTCCCGCTATGCCGGTGGATATTCGTCAGGCACTCCTGCACCAGGCGAAACATGACCAACTCCATGTCGCTGGGAAGCCTTCCGAAATCATCCGCCACACTGAATTGGATATCCATACCGCTACGCTCCATTAGACCCTCGGTATACCAACGAAGCGTCCCCGACAATCCGATTTCGTCCAACAAAGGCGGATGTAACAAGTAAGACATGGTGCGAATCTCCTGGCTCAATTGCTGAACCAGCCGCTCGCTGTCCTCGGCGTCTTTCACGAGTTCGGCCGCCCCTTGTCGCGCGTCTTGTGCGACGCGGGCAAGATTCATGCCGAGCTGGGTAAGAATCTGACCCGCACTGTCGTGAAGCTCGCGCGCGATTCTTCGCCGCTCTTCATCCTGCGCCTGCAACAGACGCCGCGATAGGGTTCGGAGCTGCTCCGATTGCCGCAGAACTTCGTTATTGCGCTGCTCCAGTTCGCTGGTTCGGGCACGCACTTCGACATCCAGGGTTTCTGCCAGCTTACGATAGTCCTCCTCGGCACGTTTCAGATCGGTGATATCCACTCCAGTCGGATGAAGGAAAAGAATTTCACCCTTTTCGTCGCGTATCGGGTGAATCGCAAAATCCACCAGTCGCTCGGTGTCGTCCGCCCAATGGTAGGTCAAGGTCTCGCGGTAGGCGGCGCCCTTGGCAGCTTGGATGGTTGCGTCCCGAATTTTGCCCCGCGTCTCCTGCGAGTGTCGCCACCAACCGGTCTCCCAGAATGGACGTCCTAGAACATCTTCAGCGCGGTATCCGCAAGCCTCCAGGCTCAGTTGATTTGCGTCCATCACGGTGCCGTCCAGGGCTACGATCCCGGCGAAGACCGGAGTCTGCTCGAACACAGCGCGGAATTTTGCCGTGGCAGCGATCGCCTCCTCCTTCATCCGCCGCTCCCGTTCTTCCGCCAGCTTGCGGATGCGAGCCATCTCCAAATGCGTCTGCACCCGGGCGAGCAACTCCCGCGCGCTGAATGGCTTGATCAGATAATCGTCGGCGCCGTGCTCCATCCCTTCGACTCGGGACTCCTCGCCCGCGCGCGCCGAAAGCAATATCACGGGAATCGTCCGGGTTTCGGGATCCGACCGTAACTCGTGCAAGAGTTCGAAGCCATCGAGATGCGGCATCATCACGTCGCTCAGAATCAGGTCGGGAGAACGCATTTTCACCGCATCCAATGCTGCGCGTCCGTCGGGGAACGTCCTCACCACATATCGCTCCGACAATAAGCGCGCGAGATACTGGCGCATGTCGGCGTTATCGTCGGCTACCAGAATGCGCGGGCGCTTTTCGTCAGCATCATTCAGCGACAGCGGAGGACACGGCACAGGAATGAGTTCGTCTTTCGGAACAATTTCCTCCGCGGCCTCGCGGTATTCCAAATCCGGCAGCCAGCGAAGAGCTTCCTCCACGTATGGAGCCGCGCCGACCGCGGTAGAGGCCAGCGTGCGAGTACCTCCAATTCGTTCCGCGGGCAGGTGCGAAGTTCCGAGCGGCACGCTCACAATGAAAGTGGTGCCTTTCCCAACTTTACTTTCTGCGCGCACCGAGCCGCCGTGAAGCTTCACCAGTTCCTGTACCAGCGCCAACCCGATTCCGCTTCCTTCGTGAGTACGGCTGCGGGTGTTCTCTACGCGATGGAAGCGATCGAACAACCGCGGCAATTCCGTTTCCGGAATGCCCACGCCTGTATCACGAACCCGCAGTTCAACCTGATCTCCCACCTGGGCCAGCGAAACCGTGATAGCGCCTTCGAAGGTGAACTTGAAGGCGTTCGAGATCAGGTTGAGCACGATCTTCTCCCACATGCCGCGATCGACAAAGACCGGTTCGCCGAGCTCCGGACAATCTAACGCAAGCTTCAACCCTGCTCTTTCGGTGGCCGACCGAAATACGCTTGCCAGATCGATGGTGAATGCCGCGAGGTCAGTCGCCAGATAAATGGCCTGCATCCGCCCGGCTTCAATGCGCGAAAAATCGAGCAGCGTATTCACCAGGCGCAGCAAACGAGAGCCATTGCGATTCACCAGCTCGAGCTGGCTCTTGGCGGCCGGAGAAAGCCCAACATGGCTCTTGGCCAGCAGATCTTCGACCGGGCCCAGCATCAAGGTCAGCGGGGTGCGAAATTCGTGACTGACATTGCTGAAGAACGCGGTCTTGGCGCGATCAATCTCCGCCAATGCCTCCAGGCGGCTCCGCTCTTGTTCGGCGGCGCGCGCATTCTGGATGGCCGTCGCCATCTGTCCCGCCACCAATTCATAAAAGGTGCGATATTCTGCATCGAGTTTGCGCGCGGGATTTACGCCTGCGATCAGAACTCCCATTGTCCCGCCCTCGCCGCGCGAACTCACGGGCAGCACCATTGCCTGGCAAACCTGCTGCTGACCAACTCCCAGAGGAAGTCCCTCCACATGCTTGACCGACACTACCTGCGATCGAGCTTCCCCTACCACTTGCGCCAATGGCCACAAAGGACGAGTTCCGCTTTCCCGGTCGAGATCAACCGAATGCGGTGTCAGATCCGAAATTCCATCGGGAAGCCCGCAGACTTGCTGTAATCGCGCCTGCTTGCGTTCAGAATCAATCAGGTAAAGAACGAAAAAAGGAATATCTTCCGGATTCTTCGTCAAGGTCGCCGATACCGAGTTACACGCGGCTTCCTCGGTCTTTTGCAGCAAAGCGTTCGAAGAGAGTTCCGACAACGTGCGCAGCCTTCTCGCGTTAATGACTTTCGGCGTCACTTCGGTCGAGGGGCAAAACAGGCCCGCAACCGCCCCAGCCTCGTCGCGAATCGGGCTATAAGAGAAAGAGTAGTACGTCTCCTCGACGAAATCGGCACGCTTCATCAGTAGACGAACTTCATCCACAAACGATGCTTCACCCTTTTCGAAGACCTTGTCAGCGAGCGGACCGCAGATGTCCCAAATCTCTGCCCACACCTCCTTCGCTGGCTTCCCCAAGGCCCACGGATGTTTAGAGAGACTCAAAACCTGAATGTAAGCGTCGTTATAAAGAAAGGCGATCTCAGGTCCCCATCCGATCCACATCGGGTGCTGCGAATTCAGAATGAGATTGACCGATGTTTTCAGGCTCTGGGGCCATTCCTCGATCGGGCCCAGCGGAGTCCTCGACCAATCATGTTCGCAAATCAACTGCCCCAACACCGTGCTGCCAGCCAGCCATTGCGGGCCACCTACCGGCGCCTCTGCCGCCTCGCTTGTGCCCAGTTCGGAAAATACCTTATCGAGGGTCGGAAGGAGTTTTTGCGCGAGGGCGCTCTTGGAGACAAATGCAATCGCTTGCACTTCTTTGGCTTGATGACGAACGACGGAAGGATCGTTCTGACTGACGATTACCACCTGGGACTCCGGCAATTCCCGCCGAATGATGCGCGTCGCCTCCAGCCCATCCATGCGTGGCATGGACACGTCCATCACCACGACACTTGGCCTCAGTTGCTTGGCTTTTTCGACAGCATCAATTCCGTCTTCCGCTTCGCCGCAAATCTCCCATTCAGGACGGGCCGCGAGCAGAGAACGAAGACCATTTCGGACAGATTGGTGATCATCGACGATCAGGATGCGACCGGCCATCTTTCTGGTGATCCTCTGCGAAATTCCCGCTTGCCCCAGCCACGCTTGACGGCGGCCACATAAGCAAAAAGCACCGTCACAGCCGCTCTATGGTAGCGGGACGGATGGACTCTAGATATACATTGATTCCTGTACAGAAAAAGACATCAGCAGCAGAGCGTTACTGCTTCTCGACGTAGGCGGGGCCGGGAAAAACTGCGCCCGAAGCTGAGCCGAACCCTATGCGGCTGACCTTCTCTGGGGGAAGCGCATGCAGCAATTCAAGGAAAGTGGCATTGGTCCAGCCGAACCCGATCACGTTCGCAGCGTATCCGACCGTCACATTGGTTTCCGAAGAGCGCGTCACAACGTTGTACTTTTCGCGAATAGTTTTGTCGCGCTCAAAATTCTCCAGCACCGTCGACAGAAACTCGGTGGAGACGCGATCCGCCTCGGCATTGTGCCCGTAGCGTCGCATCCCCTCGACCGCCAGCAGTTGGATCGGCGCCCAGCCAAAAGGATAATCCCATTGCCCCTGGGTTTCGTGCTCGCTCATTGCGATGCCGCCTGCCCGTTCAAACAGGTTTAAGTTTCTGACTACGGCCGCCCCCTGTGCATCCGTAGCCAAACCCGCCCACAGGGGATAAAACGTAGTCGCGTAGCGATACGTCGATCGCTGGCCATTCCCGAAGTTGTAATCGAAGAACAGTCCTTGTTTCTCATCCCACAGATATTTCTGTATGGCGTCCCGGCGCGCCTCAGCCTGCTTCCGCCACTCGGCCGTTTCGGAACTCTTCCCCAGCATGCTGCTGATCGCTTCCAGGTCCTTCTCGGTTTTGAAGAGCAGGCTATTCAGGCATACGGGGGCATAGTGGTGAGTCGCGGCGCCATAGGGTCCAAACCGAAATGAAATGTCAAAGCCCGACTCGCGCATTGACCGGTCGCCTTTGTAGTAGTCGGGCTTCAGCTTGATCAAGTGATCCGATTCGCACGACGGAGATTGCCCAGTACTGCATACCCGCACCGAATACGCCGCACCCGAATCTCTACCGGAGCGAACGTCCGCTGCCTCTTCCTCGTACGAAGGAATCACGGGATGAAAAAGAAAATAGGTTGCCACCTGCCGGTAAATATCATTTTCGTCCTGCAACGCTTCGAGCGCCGGCCCTTCCCCGAAGTCGTAGTAACGCGACAACCCCGTGTCTCCGGCAAGGTGCGGCGCGTGCGTCCACATCGCGTGATCGCGTTTCACGTAGGAATACGCCTTCTCCATCCACGCGCGGTCATCTTGCCCCGCGGCCTTTTGCGCTTCGTGGACTGCGATCACCATCGAACTCAGAAACGGAGGTTGCGAGCGCGTCAAATAATAGGTGCGATTTGCGTTCAACACCGCGCCGTAGTTCTCGATTTCGAAGAAAAAATTCTCCACCATCCCGCGCGCGAGTTCTACGCGCCCATCCCGCAACAAGCCGCGAATAATGAAGTAGCTGTCCCATCCGTACATTTCATTGAAACGCCCGCCCGGCACGACGTACTTGTTTTTCAGGTAAAGCAGCCCTGGCGGCTGAACCGCGTCTGCGTTGGTGCTTCCCAGTTGGTGAATCACCTGCTCTAGGTGTGCGACGCTCACCTTGCACTCGTGTTCCATCTGCCCCAGTTCCTTCGGCTGCTCATAACCGGCGGGAAGATAGACCACAGCCCGAGCGGAGAGTTTGGGATCGGCCACCGAGCGGCAATCCTCGGTCGACCGCGTCAGAGAATCCCATCCCGTGTGAATGTAGGAAAGAATCTCTTTCAGGTTCTCATTCTGCGGGAGCCGCCCCGATTGTGACTGCCCCCAGCATGAGGAGGAAATGACGGCGATGAACGCGACGCCTAGCAGGCGCACGGGGATGCTCCGCCGGCTTCGCAAGGGGATGGCAGGCCGGAATTCTTGCATCTCGCCGTTCATAGGCTGTAACGATAACGCAAAAATCCTGGCCATGCTAAGGTCCCGGCAAAATCATTGGTACCGAAGCCCGATCCTCCTGCCGCTCCGAAGACAGAATCGCCCGACAGAGAGTCCAGCTTGTCGGACGACGAGTCGCCAACGCGCACATCAAATTGATCCGTACGGAACGGTCCAGTTCCTGAAGCCGCATAGTGGTTGCTGAGCGCATTCGGATCGCCCGCGTTTTATTGCCGTCGAAGCTCGAGGATTTGCGGCAGCTCGCGAATCCAGAAACGTTGTCTAGGCGGTGATCGCTTGGATCGAAGAGGAGTATTGGGCGGAAAGATCCGCCGATAAAGAGTTTCCATCAAATCCTACCCACTCGCGGAACACGCTGCGCAGGCCTCTCCAGTTGCCGAGTCTCGCGCCGTGGGCCGCGAGATCACCGGAAACGGGTCTTGGAGAGGCTAAGGGTTCTGAACAGCCCTATACGCTCTCTTCCACTAGTTCTGCGGGTGGCGCATCGACGGCATGACCGTTGGGCGGCACCAAGCGGCACGGGGCTGCAGAAGGAGACGTCGTTATCTGAACCACTCGCTTGGTATTTTCCCGGTGAGTAAGCGCGTATAACACAAGTTCAACACGATTCGAAACCCCAAGCCTGTCGTAGATTCTGAGCAAGGCTTTCTTCACCGTATTTTCCTTGATCGCCAGTTTCTGTGCGATCTCACGGTTGCTGATCCCTTCGGCAACCAGGGCCACCACTTCCTCTTCGCGCGGCGTGAGCAGCCCGACGCCCTTTGCATCGACCACGTGCATCGACGGATTCACTGACAAGGCGTCGATCAGATACGTCAACTGTTCTGTACTCGCCCAGATCTGTCCCAGGTGCACACTAGAGATACAGCGGCACAGCGCCTTAAATGACTGCTCGGCGAGACTGAATAACCCGCGAGCGCCGCATCGCATAGCGTCCACTACCAGGTCACGATCGTAACTATCCAGCAAGAGAATCAGGCCAGACTTGGGATAAGCGGTGTGCAACCCACGAACCATGGCTACAATGTCGCGGTGGGCGTTTCCTCTGCCCCCGAGCAAAACCACCTGCGCGGGATCGGCTTCCAAAGCCCGCAAACATTCGGACATCTCGGCACGACAACACGCCACTCGAAAAGCTGGGTGTCGACGAAGGGCACTGCCCATTACCTCACATTGAGTTTGATTCGAGTCGGCCAGTAAGACACAGATTGCGTCGCGACTCGCTTCCGAGGGAACATTCATTAGGCTTCCTCCGAGCAAGTCTGGGGTAGGGCTGAATCGATTGTAGGGCTAGGGAACGTCCAAACGTAATCAATCGTGATCATCTCCCCGAATTCTTTTCCCGACTTGGGAATACACCCCTAGAGTTCCCAGTTTCTAATCCCTATCCGCAAGCGCTTTAGATGGCCGACAAATCCCTCGTCTATCGCCCACTTGACTCCGTAACCGCTTGATTTGCGGACTGTTTCCTGAAAACCTCACGTCGATAAGACATCATTCTCGGAAAGACCTCGCGATGGCAGTGTCCACTTTCAGGACGTGGCCGCATCCACTTTCTTGGAGTCGACTCCTGCCTTCGCCCCCCACATAGACCGTCCACGAAAGAAGCACCCTCAAAGTAAGCGACACTTAATTTGGGAGGCACTTTGTTGGTCTTGTGACCTTTCGCCCTTCGCTTTAACTTTGAGCAAGATTCACCGTGGCGCGGAGTTCCAGTGGAGCTACGACAAAACCATCGCTATCAATTGACGGCACAGGTTAGTTTCACTTGTGAATACGCGAATGGTGATATCCAAGAGGGCAAAGGTCTGGCGCGAGATATCAGTAAATCCGGGATTTTCATCCTCGCTCCGGTGGCACCACCGCTCGACACTGCGGTGCTCCTTGAAGTGATTCTCCCCCTTCCTGAAGCTCCCGGAACTAAGTTACGGAGCCACGGTCACGTCGTACGAATCGAAGGGGAAGGGTTCGCGGTTAGCGCCGACGTCGCCTTCCGCATGCAGGCCGAGAAACACACGCGCCGTCGAACCTCCCCCAAAGAAGAACACGCAACCGCTGAAAGCAGCGACGCACAAGCGGTTTCGGGATCGGGTCCAAAGAGCAAGTACGCACTGCGTTTGCAGTAAGTTAGGCCGGAAACTCTTTCGAAGTGACGGGGCGAAGCTGTATCTGGAGGAAGAACATGAGTGAGATGGGTAGCGTGGTCGGCGTACCTTCCGCTGTTCCCCAGCAGCTGGCTTCGGAGACTTCGTGGTATGCCGGTTACACCTCCGCACGACATGAAAAGAAAGTGGCGCAACAACTTCAGCTACGGGAGATTGAACACTTTCTTCCTTTATACGAAACCGTGCGCCGTTGGAATAATGGGCGTCACCGTATCCAGATGCCGCTCTTCCCCAGCTATGTTTTCGTACGCATCGCATTGCAGGAACGGTTGCGCGTACTTCAGATCCCTGGCTTCGTGCGCCTGGTCGGCTTCAACGGCCTGCCTTATCCGCTCCCCGAAGCAGAAATCGACGCCATGCGCGATGCGCTGATTGCTGGAGTGGTGGCCGAACCCTATCCGTATCTCACGACCGGTTCTCGCGTCGAAATCCTCAGCGGCCCCCTGCAAGGAGTGCGAGGAATTCTCTTGCGTCGCCAGGGCAAGTGCCGCGTGGTGCTTTCCATCGACTTGATCATGCGCTCGGTCGTGGTCGAGGTCGAAGCTTCCAACATCGTTCCGGTTCACGGTCCTCGCCATCAGGAACATGAGCGAATCGCCGCGTCGGGAAGGTAGTTCCATGAAAAACTCTTACCCATTCTTTCTTCTAATCGCACTTTTTTCGCTGCCACTGGTGGCCCTCGGTCAAACCCAGAGCCCGTCGGGTATTGCTGCTCCTGCAAATCTGACTGCCCAGAGCAACGCACCTCTCGCCGACGAGGAGTTCGTCATCGGCACAGGCGACGTGCTGGCAATCAACGTGTGGAAAGAAACTGAGATCTCCCGGGTCGTGCCGGTGCGTCCCGATGGCAGGTTCTCTCTCCCGTTGATCGGCGAAGTCCAGGCCAGCGGCCGCACCACGAAGCAACTGGAATCGGAGATCGCGGAAAAACTGAAAGACTACGTCTCCGAACCGGAAGTAACCGTGATTGTGCAGGAGATTCGCAGCCAGAAATTCAACGTGCTGGGCATGGTCATGCGGCCGGGTTCCTACACCCTCACCAAGCCGATGACGGTGATCGACGCCATCGCCATAGCCGGGGGATTCCGCGATTTCGCCAAACAGAAAGACATCTATGTGCTCCGCCGTGACGCGCGCTGGCAAACAGTCTCGTCTCCCCTTCAACTACAAGAATGTGGTGAAGGGGCAGAGCCACGGCCAGAACCTTGAGCTGGAGTCGAACGATACTGTGATCGTTCCCTGAGGTACCGGTGAAAAAGACATCCCTACTGATACTGCTCTTTTCGTTGTTCCTGGCATCCTCGTCTTCGGGCCAGGATTCGAGGGTCGCGCCGGCTCCGGCTCTAGGCGCGGAACTCCCTTACACCGAAGTACTCGCACCACCTATGCCGGTAAGCGAGCGAATGCCGCTTGCGTTTTCGACTGAGACTCCGCCGGACAACTTCATGAGGATGGGAATCGAAGTCGGAACCGCATTTGATGACAATGCGCTCTTGACCTCGAGCGACCGCACCAGCAACATGAGTTACATCCTTCTGCCGAGCATTGAGATTGGACAGAGCCGGTCGCGGCTCCGTTGGGATCTCGCCTATCGGCCCGGATTCACCGTCAACCAACAGGTGAGTGAGCGCAACGAATTCGCGCAAGGCTTAAGCTTCGTCTTCGATTATCGCCTTACGGCCCACGTCGGCTTGAGGCTGCGGGAAGGCATTCGAAAAAACCAACAACGCGTTTTCTGGGTCTGTCCAAGGTTCGCAGGCTCCCGGGACTGTCCCCGGACAAACTCCCAACTTTTCCGCTGTGACTCCCCTTGCCGACCGGACCAGCAATACCAGCGCACTGGATCTCACTTACCAGTTCGGCGCCAATAGCGTGGTTGGAGCAAGCGGCAACTACTACCTAACGAATTACAACCACGACGCCAGCGGCACAACGGGGCTGGTCGATTCCAATTCGCTCGGCGCGGATGGTTTCTACGCCCACCGCTTCGCGAACCGCCACTGGGCGGGGCTGATGTACAACTTTCAACGCTTGCAGTTTCAGCCGGGGAACCGTACCAATGTGCAGCGGATGCCTCTGTTTTATGCCGTCTCGATCGGCACTCACACCATGCTGTCGGTGTGGGCTGGGCCGGAATATTCGATCACTCCCCAAGCGGTACTGTCGAGCACGCCAGGTGCGTCGGACTTCCCGGTCCCGCTGGGGAGGTGCGGGAGGAGCCGATTTTTCCTGGGAAGGCGCACGGACCACTTTCCGGGCTGGATATGTACAGCAAACCACCGATGGCGGTGGACTGGCCGAGGCCGTAGTGCTCCAGGAGTTTCGAGGGGAAGTCCACCGGCGCTTGACCACGCGGTGGACCTTGACCGCAGATTTGGCCCGCAGCTTGGACGACCCCCTTCACGCTACCTCCGGGATCTCCCCTTATCAGACATGGAGCGGCGGCGGCGGATTCGAATATGCCTTCACCGACCGCTGGATGATGCGGCTCCGCTACGACCGGGAACACCTGTATACAAAGACCATTCCGTCCCTCTCTCCGACCAATCGTAACCTCGTTCTGATTTCTTTCGGATATTCGTTTTCGCGCCCACTTGGCAGGTGAGTATGTCCACCGATCTTGAAAACAACTCCTCGGAACATCCGGACTGGACGAAGCACTGGCAACTCGTCTGCCGCCGGCGCTGGTGGCTGGCCTTGCCGGCTTTCGCCGTCTGGATGCTGGTGTGGCTTACCAGTTGGTTTCTACCGGTACAGTACCGTTCCGAAACATTGATCCTGGTGGAACAGCAGAGGGTGCCAGAGCAATACGTCGTCTCCAACGTTGCTTCCGACTTGCAGGAGCGCCTGCAGAGCATGACCCAGCAGATTCTGAGTCGCACTCGGCTGCTGAAAATCATGGATGAGTTCAAACTCTATCCCAAGCTTCGCTCGCGGCTAACCACCGACGAACTCGTCGACCGCATGCGCAAGGACATTCAGATCGAGTTGGTGCAGGCTCCGAACAGCCCTCGCGAGCTGACCGCTTTCAAGATTGCTTACCTGTCCAACAATCCGGATCTGGCCCAGCAAGTGACCGAGCAACTGGAATCTCTGTTCATCGCAGAAAACCTTAAGGCACGCCAGCAACAGTCCGAACAAACCACGCAATTTTTGGATAGCCAGTTAGAGGATGCGCGAACCAATCTCGACAGCCAGGAAAGCCGGGTCAAGGAATTCAAGAGCCAGTACCTGGGGGAACTGCCGGAGCAGGTGCAGAGCAACGTGCAAATTCTCTCTGGCCTGCAGGCCCGCTTGCAGCAGGAGACAGATGCCCTCAGTCAGGCGAAACAGCAGGGAGTCTACCTTGAGTCACTCTTGAATCAGTGGCATTCGCTGGAGTCGGACATCACCATGGGAAGTGCGAATGGCCAGACTCCACCCTCCCTCGATCAGGAACTCGAGCGGCTCCGCGCCCAGTTGGCTGATTTGAGCTCGCATTACACCGAAAAGCATCCCGACATTCGAAAACTAAAGGCACAGATCGCCAAGACCGAGCGTCTGAAGCAACGGACGGAGGCTCAAGTCGCGGCAAGCACCAAAACAGGGGCGACGGCAGACAGCAGCCCCCGTCCCAGCAACTATGCGGATCTTCAGGCCATGTCTCCACGGATGCAGCTCGAAAGTCAGCTCAAAGCCAACCGCCTCGAGATTCAGAACCGGCAGCACAGCATCGATCAACTGAAACAACAGAACGAGCAGTACCAGGGCCGCCTCAACACTACCCCGGTGCGGGAGCAGCAACTTGCAGGACTAACCCGCGATTACGAGCAATCGAGAAGGAACTACGAACAACTGTTGGCCAAGCGGGACCAGTCAGAGATGGCAACGAACCTGGAGAAACGGCAAGAGGGAGAGCAGTTCCGTGTGCTGGATCCGCCCAACGTACCGCAAAAGCCCTATTCTCCCAACCGGCTCAAACTCAGCTTGATCGGACTGGTCGCCGGGGTTGTCGTGGCTATTGGACTGACAGTTACGGCAGAAGCGATCGATGACCGGGTTTACTCGCAGGAAGATTTTGCAGATATCGTCGCCGCCCCACTGCTGGTCGAGATTCCTCCTCTCCTCACCGGAAGCGAAGAACAACAGCGCAAACGGGAAATCTGGCTGCAGCGGATCGCCATGGTGTTCATGGCATTGATCACTGCGGCGGGTTTCGCGTCAACCTACGTTTTCGGATAAGCGATGTACAAAAAATTCTTTGGCCTCACCCGGAATCCGTTCGAGATCTCGCCGGATCCTTATTTTCTGTTTCCGACGGCCCGGCACAAAGAGGCGCTGGCCTCAATTTCTCACGGCGTATTGCGTCACAAGGGATTCGTGGTGATCACGGGAGAAGTCGGCACCGGCAAGACGCTCTTAGTACGCTGCTTGCTCGAACTCTTGCGGAAATCGAACGTAGCCTTTGCCAATGTGTTCAACCCTGGGCTGTCGCCAGTGGAATTCCTCCGCTATATCGCTTTTGATCTCGGTCTTACAACCACTGACACCAGCAAAGCCGGGCTGCTTTTCGCACTGAACAACTTCCTGATCTCCCGCTATCACGCGGGTCTCACCACAGTTCTGGTAGTGGACGAAGCGCAGCACCTGGAATCCGAGGTTTTGGAGGAAATCCGCCTGCTGACCAATCTCGAGACCACGCAGCAGAAATTGCTTCAGATCGTGCTGGTGGGGCAGCCGGAACTGGAGCAGAAGCTCGATTCCCCTAATCTGCGTCAGCTGAAGCAACGAATCGCGTTGCGTTGCCGCTTGGAACCGCTGGATGAAAGCGAGACCAAAGGATACATTCTGCGGCGGTTGGACCGCGCAGCCGCGAACTCGCCAGCGGGAGCGATCTTCTCCGGCGAATCGCTGGCGGCCATCTACCGTTTCTCCCGGGGGATCCCCCGCCTCATCAACACGATCTGCGAGAACGCCCTGATTTCCGCCTATGCCGACAAGTGTTCGACGGTGAGTGCCCGCGTCATTGAAGAAGTCGCCGACGATCTGCACATCAACATCACGCTGCTACCGCCCACCAATACGCCAACTCTGACCCCGAATGCCCAGCAAGCCGTCGCCAAGTCGCTGCTGCTGCTCATCGAGTCTCTGGAAAAGACACTGCGTGGAGTCGAGATAGATCCCACGGCGACAGAAATGCGCATCAAGAGGTTTCAATGAGCCGGGTCTACGACGCACTTTGCCGGTCGCAAGCAGAACAGGGGCTTCCCAACACACTCTTGGATCCGGATGCCTTGGTCCCCGAAGTTGTGCCGGTTCCGTCTACCACGCTGGAGTGGGGGAAAATCCCCGTTTTTCACGCCTCTCCGCAACGGGATCGCCTGGTCGCCTTGAACGGACATAACGGGCTGGGGCCCGATAAATTTCGCCTGCTGCGCGCGCGCTTGCGCCACCTGCAAGACCGCACGCGTATCAAACGAGTGGTGATCACTAGCGCCGTGCCCGAGGAAGGCAAGACCCTCGTGGCGACGAACTTGGCCATCAGCCTGGCTAAAAACACATCCCAACGCGTATTGCTTCTGGATGGGGACCTCCACAAGCCGGCCGTGGCCGAGCGCTTCGGACTGGCGGGAGCCAGCGGGATCTCTGAATGGTGGTCTACGAACCAGCCCATCCATCGCTTTCTCTATAAACTGGAAGATGCCCAGCTGTGGCTCTTATGCGCAGGAGTCGCCCACGAGCACCCTCTCACCATCCTCCAGTCACCGCGCTTTCTTGAAATATTGCGCCAACTCAGTGAACTGTTCGACTGGGTGCTGATCGATGCTCCGCCCTTATCCCCCCTGGCTGACACGAATTTCTGGGCACGGCAATCGGACGGATTGCTCTTGGTCGTGCGAAATGGAAAGGCTCCCCGCAAGCTTCTGCAAAAAGGATTGGAAGCAATGGACAATCCCCGCTTGCTCGGAGTTGTTTTCAACGATGTTCAAGCCCCTGACAGCACCTACTACAGCCATTACTACAGCCATAGCAAAGACTCTTCCATAACACCCCTCTGATTCTCATCGAAGCCGTTGGTCGCGGCTTTGAAGGTCAAGTGTCATCATGTCCAGGAAAATACCCGATCACGATACTGCCCGTTCCTGTCCAGCCGGAATCCAATCCCCGGGATGCCCGGCCGAATGTACTTATGGACACAGCTCACTGTTGATGGAGCCGTTGTTCACAAGGATGCTTAGCCTCGAGCGCAAACGCACGGAACGCTCGAAGATTCCCTTTCTGCTCGTACTCTTAAACATCGAACGATTGCGATTAGTGAATGGCGACCGGGACCAGACTGCCCGCCAGATCATGGCTGCCATCTCGCCACTGACGCGCGAGACCGACTTGGTTGGCTGGTACGAGACCGATGCCGTCATTGGCGTTCTTTTTACAGAGATGAGTGCAGTCTCTGATCCGAACTTGCTCGTCAATCCCATACTGGCAAAGGTGGTTCCCGCACTCAATTCTCATTTGCCGCCCGCGAAAGCCTCGCGGATCGCCATCTCGTGGCACGTTTTCCCGGAAACTCCGGGCGACGATTCCGGAATTCCATCTGACACGGAACTGTACCCGGACGTGCTGAAGCGCGATAAGGCCAATAAGCTTGTCCGGATCACAAAGAGGATGATGGACATCGTCGTTAGCATCGTGGCGCTGCTGTTTTTTTCTCCACTCTTCGCAATCATCGCAGCGCTCGTCAAGCTGGGCTCGGAAGGGCCCGTCATCTTCAACCAGGAACGCCTTGGCCAGTTTGGCAATACGTTTAACTGCCTGAAGTTCCGCACTATGCTTGCGAACAACGATCCGAAGATCCATCAAGAATTCATGAAACATGTGATTAAGGGAGAATACGACGGCAATTCGGGCAATGGCTGCAAGCCGGTTTACAAGATGACCAACGACCCGCGAGTGACCCGCATCGGACGCTTTCTTCGCCGGACTAGCCTGGATGAATTTCCCCAGTTCATCAACGTTCTCAAAGGTGACATGTCCCTCGTCGGACCCAGGCCGCCTCTTGCCTATGAATATCTTCAATATGACATCTGGCAGCGCCGAAGGGTGATTGAGTCCAAGCCCGGAATTACCGGTCTGTGGCAAGTCAGGGGGCGCAGCCGGGTGCGCTTCGACGATATGGTCCGTCTTGATCTTCAGTATGGCAGCGCATGGTCTCTGTGGCTCGACATGCAGATTCTGATGCAGACCCCGCGCGCCGTGTTACTCGGTGATGACGCCTTCTAAGCCACTCCGCGCCCACGTGTTTGATTATTGGTCGAGTTCAAGAAACTGCCCGCCCTCCCCCCTTTCTTCTCTAAAGAGCACCAGCTCTTTCGGACACCGTCCGACTTCCAGTGTCCATTTCTTCCAATGTTCCAGGCGAAGGGGAGAATCCTATGTTGATTAGAAAGGCCGACGGCAACAATACCGCTGTCGAAGATCCGGTAAGTTTGATTGAAAAACCGGTCCCGAGCCGCGAACCACTTCGTCCCTATCGTTCTTCGATACCTAAGGGCGAATGGCCTAAGAAGAGGGTCTGGATTGACCTCGATAATTCGCCCCATGTGCCGTTCTTCTTGCCGATCATCGAACAACTGAAGGCACAGGGCGTTGAAATTCTTTTGACGGCTCGAAATACATACCAGGTCTGCGAACTGCTGGAGTTCTTCGACTTGCATTGCAGCGTGGTGGGTCGTCACTACGGTAAGCACAAACTGCTGAAAGTGGCCGGCAATTGTCTCCGTGTACTTCAGCTAGCTCCACTGGTCTTGGCGCACCGTCCAGATCTCGCAATTTCGCACGGATCCCGAGCCCAAGTCTTACTTTGCAAGCCGCTGGGGATACCAACCGTCATGATGCATGACTACGAATTCACCACTAAAACGGGATTTATCGAGCCGGAGTGGACCTTGATGCCGGATGTGATTCCGGCAAGCGTGATGAGCAAAAAAACCGAGCGAGTGTTGAAGTACCCCGGGCTCAAAGAAGATGTCTACGTCCCCAGCTTCAAGCCGGATGCTTCCATCCTGCGCCAACTGGGGATCTCCCGCCAGGAACTGGTAGTCACGCTTCGCCCTCCCGCCAATGAGGCGCATTACCATAATCCAGAGAGCGATAAACTGTTCTCGGCTACTCTCCATTTCCTTGCGGACAAGCCGGACGTGAGAGTAGTAACCCTGCCTCGCAGCGGAAAGCAGAGTCAACAGCTCCGTCACGATTGGCCGGAACTGATTGCGTCCGGCCGAATGATCATTCCCGACGCAGCCGTGAACGGACTCAACCTGATCTGGTTCTCTGACCTCATCATTAGTGGCGGCGGCACCATGAATCGTGAAGCCGCAGCCCTGGGCGCGCCGGTTTACAGCATCTTCCGAGGAAAAATTGGCGCGGTCGACCGATATTTGGCCGATCACGGTCGATTAACCCTCATTGAGAATGCGCAAGAGATCGAGACCAAGATCAAGCTGATTCGCTGGAACCGGCCATCCCGGCCCGATTGCGACAACCGTCCCGCTCTCCAGTCTATTGTGCGCACGATCACCGGTATTCTGCAGGCTGGATATCCCGTCACTTCCATGCAATCTGAAGCAGTCACCCACTAAACCTTCACCTGCACCTGCCCTCCCTTCATGATAAGGACACTTTGATGAAGATTCTCATTGTCGTTGGGGCCAGACCCAATTTCATGAAAGCGGCGCCTCTGATCAAGGCGATCCAGGAAAATAACGACCGTACAAATCTAGCCACTGTGACGCACACCGCAGTACGTTCCGAGACGCTGAGATGTTGCCTGGTCCATACCGGACAACATTACGACGAGACGATGTCGGGATCGTTCTTCGCCGATCTTGATCTTCCCTCACCGGACATTCATTTGGCGGTCGGCTCGGCGTCACATGCGGTTCAGACAGCAGAGATAATGCGGCGGTTTGAAGAAGTCTTGCTGCGGGAGCAACCCGACGCGGTGGTGGTAGTGGGAGATGTAAATTCGACCGTGGCCTGCGCACTGGTAGCAGCCAAGATCAAGATTGGACCTGACGAAAAACGGCCCTTAGTCGCACATGTCGAAGCCGGCCTGCGTTCGTTTGATCGAGATATGCCAGAAGAAATCAACCGCATTGTGACGGATCACCTCTCGGATCTGCTGTTTGTAACCGAAGAAAGCGGAATTCGAAACTTGCTACGCGAAGGTATCGCTAAGGAAAAGATCCATTTCGTCGGCAATACCATGATCGACTCGCTGCTGGCTTCGAAAGAAAAAGCCTCGAAATCGACGATTCTGCAGGAGTTGAGTCTTCTACGGCACTCACACGGAAATGGCTCGGGAAACGGCATCAGTCGTTACGCGGTTTTGACACTACATCGTCCCTCGAACGTTGATCACCATGCGACGTTTCTGAATATTTTGCAAGGCCTGCAAGAGCTGTCGAATGCTTGTCCCATTTTGTTTTCTACTCACCCCAGGACCGGCAAACGCATTCGGGATTTCGGTCTCGAGCATTTCTTCGCCGCCGGACTCCGAAGCCGATCGCAGAATGATCTAGATCAAGAGTGTCCTCGGAGCGGCATCCACTTGCTTTCCCCTCTCGGTTATCTCGACTTTCTCTGCCTGATGAAACATGCAGCACTGGTCGTTACCGATTCAGGAGGAATTCAAGAAGAGACAACCTGTCTTGGAGTGCCGTGTGTGACGGTTCGAGAAAATACTGAGCGTCCGGTGACCGTGACTTGCGGAACCAATGTGATTGCCGGGACCAACCCAGCGCGGATAAGAATTGCGGTCCAAAATCAGATAAGTGCGAACCGCCAAGTCCCATCTCGTACGCCGGATAAGTGGGACGGGAGGGCCGGGAAACGTATCATCCGGGCCATTGCCTGGGAGACCCGGATGCGCAGCGCCTGTGTGCAAGTCGGACCCACGTTGGCCAGTCCGGTTGGATGTGCCAAGTGAGCGTTCAGGCGGATATGTTACCGGCGCTCTGTTCGGAGACCTTGAATCCGTTGAACAAAGTCTTTGCCACAGGCCAAACCGACTGGTATCGCGTAAAGCCGTTGAACGATCCACGATGGGATGAACTGGTTCAACGTCACCATCAGGCATCGGTATTTCATTCCCGCCCGTGGCTCGAGGCTCTCTCTCGCACCTACGGATACGAGGCGGAAGCTTTTACTACCTCCCCGCCGAGCGGCGATCTGGAAAATGCGTTGTTGTTCTGCCGCGTCGAAAGCTGGCTGACCGGACGGCGTTGGGTTTCGTTGCCGTTTTCCGACCACTGCGAACCGCTGGTGGACAATCCATTGGAGTTGCAACTCCTGCTGAACGCGGCGCTGAGAGAAGCTGCGCGTGCTGATTGCAAATATGTCGAGACTCGGCCCTTGGAGCCTATGAATCCTCGGCTCTCTCGTCCGTGCTCTTCGGTGACCTATGCTTTTCATCAGCTGGATCTCACCCCTTCCCTTCGCGATCTGTTTGACAAGCTCCACAAGAGCTCAACCCAGAGAAAGATCCGGCGCGCCCAGCGTGAAGCCCTGACGTATGAGGAGGGGGCTAGCGAGTTCCTGCTCGACAGCTTCTATCCACTGTTTCGCATGACCCGTTTCCGTCACAACGTTCCAGCCCAGCCGCGGGAGTGGTTCAGCAACCTGATGAACTGTTTTGGAAAAGCCTTGAAGATTCGAGTGGCTCGCAAAGATGGTCGGGCGGTTGCGGCTATGATCACGCTGCAGTTCAAAGACACCATGGTCTACAAATATGGCTGTTCAGACGCTCTCCAACACAGGTTTGGAGGCACGCACCTGCTGTTCTGGAAATCCATTGAAGAAGCCAAGAGCCGCGGATTACGCGTCTTCGACTTCGGACGCGCCGACATCAATCAGCTGGGCTTGATCACGTTTAAGCGACGCTGGGGTGCCGCACAATCCTTATTGAAGTATTCAAGGTACGCTGTATCCGGCGATTCCACCCATTTCCTGGACCTTCCGACTCCGGGATGGAGGTCGAGAACCGCCAAGCAAGTAATGGCACTCCTGCCGCTCAGCGCGTTGGATCTCCTCGGCGACTTTCTCTACAAGCACGTCGGATGATCGAGCGGCTGCCCTCAACCGCATCCCCAGCACATTGAAGAACAGAAAAATGACGAACATCGCACAAATAGACGTTCCCGAACTCGAGACGGCTCACGCAACCGTGGATCAACTCGTCGACCTCGCCACCGCCGGTTTGCCGCAAATGTTCGATCCCGATCGGCAGTTGTTTTGCTATCGCATGGTGAAAACCGGGAATGGGCTGGTTCGAGAAGGCATCTCGCATCGCTACACTCTCATCACCCTGATGGGACTGCATCGGCTGGAGCAGTCTGGTCGTACCTCGCCTATCCCTACACAACCTGTCCTGGAGCGTCTGCTCGCCGAAACCGCATGGATCGACAATCTCGGCGACCTGGGCTTGCTTTTGTGGCTATGCGCTTTGACCGCTCCGCACCGGCTCCGGGAACTTGCTGGACGCTTGCAAGTGGACAGCGCACTGGAGCGCTACGACGGTGCTCGTCAGGGACGAACCATGGAGTTGGCATGGTTCCTGACCGGATTGTCACACTGGGCGCTCGCTCTTCCCCAGCAGCGCGCGGCACTGCAGGATCTCGCCTTCTCGGCCTACCGAGCCCTTCATCACAACCTCGCGCCTTGCCGGGTGTGGGCCCACATGGCCCGGGGAGGAACGTTGGCCGGGCGTCTGCGCTGGTGGATGGGAAGCTTTGCCGACCAGGTCTACCCAATCTACGCTTTGACCAAGTTTGCCCAAGCCTGGCCGAATCCCGGAGCGCAACGGGATGCCCTCGAGACCGCCGCGCGCCATCTGCCAGGCGCAGGGCCCTCGCGGACAATGGTGGTGGCATTACGACGCCTCCAACGGAGGCAAGGTCGAGGTCGTCGATGCCTACCCGGTATTCTCCGTGCACCAGCACGGCATGGCTCCCATGGTGTTGCTGGAAGCGGGCGAAGCTTTTCAGCAGGATTTCACCCCATGGATCAACAAGGGACTCCAGTGGATCGACGGACGCAACGAACTGAACTTCGACATGCGAGATTACTCAGTCATCTGGCGCTCGATCGAGCGCACCTCCATGAAGCGGCACTGGGACACCATTTTCAATCGAGCCGCCAGCGGAAGTGAGCATGCGCCTCACGATCTCAACGTCCGCTTTGAGTGCCGTCCCTATGAGTTGGGGTGGCTTCTCTACGCCTGGGCCCATAGGATCGCCGCGTAACATGGACATCTCCGTCATCATCGTCAGCTGGAATGCCCGCACCTTCCTCGAGCAGTGCCTCGACAGCCTCCTGAGCTGCGCCTTCGCAGCGCACTCTGGAAATCATCGTCGTCGATAACGCCTCCTCCGACGGTTCCGCCGAGATGGTGGAAACTTCGTTCCCCACGGTGACGCTGATCCGCAATCGCGAGAACCTCGGCTTTGCCAAAGCTAACAACCTGGGAATCCGCGCGAGTTCTGGCCGCTATATCAGTCTGATCAACTCAGATGTCAAAATCCTGGGCAACTGCCTCGACGCGCTCGCAAACTACCTCGACCACAATCCCCAAGTGGGACTCTGTGGCCCCAAGATTCTGAACCGCGACCTTACCCGGCAAAATTCCTGCCGCAACTTTCCCTCGTTGTGGAATAACTTCTGCCAGGCTTCCGGATTGCATCGGATCTGGTCGCGATCCCGTCTGTTTCCAACCGAAGAGACCGCCTTCATCTCCGAGGATCACGCCGCCTCGGTCGACGCTCTGTCGGGATGCTTCTGGATGTTGCGCCGCGAGACATGGAACGACGTTGGCAGCCTTGACGAGAATTTCTTCATGTACTCCGAGGATGTCGATTGGTGCCGCCGTTGCTGGAATGCCGGATGGCAGGTCATCTTCGTCCCTGAGGTTGAGGCCATTCACTATGGCGGCGCCAGTTCCGCCAACGCGCCTGCCCGCTTCGCCGTCGAGCAACAGCGCGCCCTGCTGCAGTACTGGACGAAGCATCATGGATCCCTGGGCCGGCTCGCCATTCGCGGCATCCTTTTGCTGGGACATGCCATTCGATACGGCTTTGGCGTGCTTTCGCGTCGCTTGCGCCCCGGCCAGGCCGGCCGCGATGAGCAACGCATGCAACGCAGCCTCGCCTGCCTCAAGGCTCTGGTTTTAAACGGTCAATGAGCCTTACAAAAATGTTGAATTTCGCAACAGTACCCCCACTGGTCTCTCGGACAATTCTGGCTGGAAAGGCCGTTGTCCTTCTGTGTCTTGGCGGGTTTGAGAAGGGGAGATAGGCTGTGATTACACCTGCCTCGTGCAGGAGGGCCGAATCCGATTTATCGAGGGAAGTAATGGGTCGCACAGTCTACCTCTCCTTGTTGACCTTGCTGGTTTGCCTTACCGTGAACGCATCCGCTACCACCTACTACATCGCCGCCAACGGCGTCGATTCCAACAGTGGAACGTCGAAAACCACTCCGTGGCTGCACGCCCCCGGCATGACCGGATGCACAGCAACTTGCGCCTCGGCTGCACCTAAGGCGGGAGATCAGTTCATCTTAAGGGGCGGGGATACATGGCACGCGTTTGGGACACCAGGCGGTATTCCCTGGGCATGGGGTGGGAGTTGGACTGGAAATAGTACCAATCAGATTTACATTGGCGTTGATAAAACTTGGTACACGGGTACGTCGTGGATTCGTCCGGCGCTAGATGGTGACAATCCGCTGACCACCTCCTTTCTTTCAAGTGCTTGCCCTCACGACCAGTACAACGTGGCCTTCGTCAGCCTGAATGCCAATTACGTTACATTCGATAATTTTGAGTTCCGAGGATTGTGTGCTTGGACAGCCATGTCGAGTTGGCCGGAGGCCACTTACTTGAATCATGGAGGCACCCATCAGCAGATCACGAACAACTATTTTCATGGGACTTCCATACCGCAAACCGTTCAACACGACGGGATTTATTTCGTGACTGGTACTGGAGGGGCAGCAACCTATAACGAGGTGGCCTACAACGTCTTCGATAACTCTGATGGGTCAGGTGCTCCCAACCAGCCAAACGGCTGGGTGACATACCAGGATGGGTATAATTTCCATCACAACGTGGTGCGCTACGTTTCGGTGGGATTGAACTCTCCCAACAATCACGCTTATGCCCACGATAATTTGTTTGAGCACATGATCCAGAGCTGGGACACACCCTTCAATCACGGGGCGGCGATGGAGGGTTACGGTGCGTTGGCGAATACTCCGCAGTATGTTTACAACAACGTGTTTCGACACAATGACCTTGGGATTCTCCTGAACCCCAACATCTCTGGACTGTATTACTTCTTTAATAACATCCTATACGACATCGGAAATGGCGCGAATTGCCTTGCGTTGGCTGCTCCCACAAGTGGGCTAACCAACAGTACATACATTCTCAACAACACCTTCGACAACACGAACAGCTTTGACTCGACAACCTGTGTCACCCGTCTGAGTCAGGGGGGAGCGCCCGCACCCTACCAAGGAACCGTGACGCTCGAAAACAATCAGTTCATCGCCTACTTTCCGCAACAGTTGTCCGCATTCATAGCCGGCGCTACAGGAGTCACCGTCATAGACGGTGGTGGAGAGCTTTACCAATCAGAAGCCACTGCAAACGGACAGGGCTACACGGCGAGCAACGCGTATGCCCCGGCCACTGGCGGCTCGACCATTGACGGTGGTGCAAATGCAACCGCAGTGTGCAACGCCATTGCCGACACTACAGTGCGGGCAGCCTGTTTACTCGGTGGCACAGGCGCAGTCAGCTATGACGCGGTTAACCATGCCGTAATCATTCCGGCAACACCTCCCGCCCGTCCCGCCTCTGGCTCGTGGGATGTCGGCGCGTATGAATTTTCTGGCGGATCAACTCAGGTGAACCCTCCGACCGGACTCGTCGATACGGTTCACTAAACCACTCGTATTCGGTGCCCGCCTGAGGCCTTTTGGCCACGGGCGGGCACGCATCACTCTCTATTCTGACGGTGTTCCTCACACTGGATAGCAGGCATCCCAATGCAGCTCTCTTTTAGCTTTGCTGAGGCATCTCGCCGACAGCAAAGACTCCAAGTCATTCGCCAATAGGCTTCGCGATAGGCGCTTCAAGCATTTTGAATGCTTAGTCGCGGCTCTGCCCCGCCCACTAAGGATTTTGGACGTCGGCGGAACAAACGCCTTTTGGGAAAACCGTGGCTGGGCGGGCCGTCAGGATGCTGAGATAGCAACTGTGAACCTTGATGCCGAGCCGAAACGACACAGTAATATTCATCCGATAACAGGCGACGCAACGGATCTGCGTCAGTTTGACGATCAAAGCTTTGACGTTGCATTCAGCAATTCGGTGATCGAGCACCTCTTCAGCCTGGAAAACCAAAGCCGCATGGCTCGCGAGATTCAACGTGTCGGCAAGGCTTTCTGGGTGCAAACCCCTAACTTCTGGTTCCCAATCGAGCCCCACTTTCACGTGCCAGGGTGGCAATGGTTGCCAACGAATTTACGCATAGCGATCATTCGCCGCTGGGCCTGCGGATGGCGAGGCCCTTGCCCCGACCCAGATGGAGCCCGAAAGCTAGTCGAAGAAATTCGCCTGTTGCGTCGCGTTGAACTCCAGCGCATGTTTCCCGGCGCTGAGATCCTTCCTGAACGGTTTTGTGGCCTCATCAAGTCATGGATCGTTGTGGGAGGGTTTGGGAACTTCGAACATGCCAGGAACTCTCGCAGTGAGTGGTCAAGGGCTGCTTAATTGGCTCCACACGCGGTCTAAATCCAATGTCTTCTACCAACTCATACAGCTCTAAACGCCTATCGCTGATTGCCCTGCTTCGGGAGAGTTGGCAGTTGTATCGGTCATACGGCGCAAATATTCCTCAACGAGCGCAGGATCTCATGGACGATGCTCTGCGGGTTGAGACAATGATCGCGCGGCGTCTCAGCGTTAACCTTCACAATCTCGACATTCTTGAAATTGGCCCCGGTCAGTTCTTGAGCCAGATGCGGTATTTTGCATTGTCCAACCGGATGGTTGGAATCGATCTGGAAGTGATCGCCGAGGGCATAAATCCTCTGCCCTACCTAATGATGCTGCGATGCAATGGTTTCGCCCGTACGGCGAAGACGATCATCCGCAAACTAATCGGTATCGACAGGAGGTTCGCGGTTGAATTGCAGCGGCAGATGAGAAGTACGCGTTCGCCCAAATTGGACGTACGCCAGATGGATGCCTGTCAGATGTCGTTCCCGACAACTCCTTTGATTTCGTTTATGCGCGGTCGGTGTTTCACCACCTCCCGGACCCCGGCGCCGCGCTGGACGGTATCGTGCGAGTGCTGAGGCCCGGCGGCTGCGCCTACATCCTGCTGCATCTCTATACCAGCGAAACTGGATGTCTCGACCCCCGCGTGTATACCGATCGCCGCAACGAAGTTCTGGGATGGCCGCACCTCCGACCGCAGCTGCAAAATACTCTGGACAACCAGAACGTTTACCTGAACAAGTTGCGCCTTCATGAATGGCGAGCGCTCTTTGACGCGAAGCTTCCGGATGCTCAATACATCACCACGCGGGGCGACGAGTCTGCGGTAAAGGCTGCAGGGTCGCTGCATGCACAAGGCGAACTGCTCGACTACTCAATCGAAGAACTCACGACGGTAGATATAGCTGTTCTGTGGAGAAAGCCGGCAGCCCCTGAGCGCCATCGTCCCAAGCGGCGAATCAAGAACAAGTCGCCGTACTTTCGCAATAACCAGGCGCGGATAGACCCGTCCCCAAAACTTTCCGCCACACAAGCACTTCAACATGATTCCGGAAAACCTCAGATTCGGCGGTGGCCTGACCACGACCGTCCTCAACCCGGTCGTCGCCGTGTTGATCTTGATCGCCGGTATCCTGATGCTGGTGTTGCCCCGCAAAAAGGCCGTCGTACCTTTTTTGCTGGCAGCCCTCCTCATTCCTTCCGATCAGGTCGTGTTGATCGGCGGACTGCATTTCCCTATGATCCGCGTTCTGATTCTGTTCGCCGCTGTCGTCATGGCCAAGGGCAAGTTCAATCAGCGCCTTACCATTTTCAGCGGCGGTTTCAACCGCCTTGATCTAACCGTCATCCTGCTTTCCGTACTTGCCGCCGTCAGTTCCCTGCTGCTCTGGCAAGAGTCTCAGGCCCTGATTGCACAATTGGGCGATGTCTACACCGTATTTGGATCCTATTTCTTCCTGCGTTTTCTGATCCGTGACCAGCAGGACATGATCGTGACCATTCGCACCTTCGCCTGCATCGTGGCGGTGGTCGGAGCCATCATGGTGTACGAACAGGCTGTCGGCTGGAATCCTTACGCCCTGCTCGGCGGCGCCCGCTCCTCCATTTACGCCACCGTCATGGAGCGCGATGGCCGCTTTCGCGCCATGGGCAGTTTCGCTCATCCCATCCTGGCGGGAACCTTCGGGTCGGTCTTGATTCCACTCTTCATCGGCCTATGGCTGAAAGACCGTCGCCAGCGCGTTATGGCGATCGTCGGAATCGTGGGCGCGTCCGCCATGACCCTGGCCTGTAATTCCAGCACGCCGCTGTTCGGTCTCATCGGCGGAGTGCTGGCACTGTGCATGTGGCCGCTACGCAATTCCATGCGGCTGATCCGCTGGGGCATCGTTGTCACCCTGGTCTCTCTGCACATGGTGATGAAGGCGCCGGTATGGCACTTGATCTCGCGCATTGACTTGACGGGCGGGTCATCGTCTTACCACCGCTTCATGCTGGTGGATGGCTTCATCCAGCACTTCAGCGATTGGTGGCTGGTGGGCACCAAGTCGAACGCCGACTGGGGCTGGGACATGTGGGACACCGCCAACCAGTATGTCGCGGTCGGCCAAACCTCAGGCCTGCTGCCGTTTCTCTGCTTCCTGGCGATCCTGGTGTACGGATTCAAGTACCTGGGACGGGCAAGGCGGGCCGCGGGTACAAGTAAGCCCACGCAGCTCTTTATCTGGGCGGTAGGCGCGGCCCTGTTCGCGAACGCGGTTGCTTTCTTCGGAATTTCCTACTTCGATCAGACCATCGTCATGTGGTATGCGCTGCTGGCCATGATTTCCGCCACGGCGGTTCTCCCCCATAGAAAAAGAGCTCGGCTGCAGGAACTACCCCAGGAGGTTCCTACGTTCCAAGACGAGCTTCTGCCGGCTGCCTTCGACCTGGCGAATCCGTTCCGAAACATGGCTCGCTAGCCGCGACGCCAGAATCACGGGCGAGAGCCTCTTCCTCTATGAGCGAACAAAATCTAACGGCTTCCACGGATCGCGGGAACGGCCGGGGATACGTGTTGATGACAGCGGCTTACAACGAAGAGGCCCACATTGCGCGAACCATAGAGAGCGTTATTTCGCAAAGCGTCCTGCCGCAACGTTGGGTGATTGTCAGCGACGCCTCCAGCGACCGCACAGACGAAATCATCGCGAACTATGCGCGACAGTGTCCACTGATATGTTTTCTTCGAGTCAGCCGGCCCCCGGGGCGCAGTTTCCGTTCCAAGGTGATCGCACTGCGGGCGGGTGGCAGACTGCTGGAAGGCGGCAGCGGCGAGTTCATTGGAAACGTCGATGCTGACGTGTCGCTCGGTCCGGCGTACTTTGCCGACCTGATCGGCCATTTCGAGCAGAATCCGAAACTCGGTTTGGCCGCCGGTTTCGTTTGCGAACAGTCGAATGGACACTTTTCCGTTCGCCGCAGCAATCGCCTGGACTCGGTTGCGCATGCGGCGCAACTGATGCGGCGGAAGTGCTATGAAGCCATCGGAGGATATGCGGTGCTGAAGTACGGAGGCGAAGACTGGCACGCGCAGACCTCCGTGCGCATGATGGGATGGGAAGCTCAAGCGTTCCCCGATCTGCACATCCTGCATCACCGCCGTACTGGCGCCGGCGATTACATGCTGCGAGACCGCTTCCGCCTGGGCAGGCTCGACTATTCCTTCGGCAGCTATCCCGTATTTGAAATCTTCAAATGCCTGCTCCGTGTTCCGGAAGAGCCGTTTCTGATCGGCGGCGCCACTCGGCTGGCAGGCTTTGCCTGGTCCTCGATGTGCCGGGAAGACAGACCCGTTCCCGCCGAATTCATCGCATTCTTGCGCAGCGAACAGAAGACCAAGCTGGCTGCCATGTTTAGTCGAGCCAACCAATCCCCGAAATCGTCCAGGGACATAAGGACATGGTAGACACTAACCAGGTCACGTTCGTGGTGGCAGTAAACAATTACGAAATACTGCGCAATAATCTTCTCGCGTCCCCGTGCTTCCAGGTTCCGCATCAACATCATCTTCTGCTGCAGGAAAATTTCCCATCTGCGGCCAAGGCCTACAATGATGCGATCGAGAAGAGCCCGAATGACCTGATGATTTTCTGCCATCAGGACGTATTCCTGCCGCAAGCCTGGCTTTCGCAAGTACAGCGCGCGCTCGATCATCTCGAGTCTGACGATCCGTCGTGGGGAGTGCTGGGCTGCAGCGGCATCACCGTCGACCAGCATATGTGGGGACATGTGTATTCCTCTGGTCTAGGGGTGATTGGCGAGAGATCCCTGAAGCCGGTTCCCATTCAAACGCTGGACGAGATCGTGCTTATCTTCAGGAAGTCTTCCGGCTTGCGGTTCGACGAAACCCTCCCCCACTTCCATCTTTATGGTGCTGACATATGCCTGCGAGCTGCGGAGCTAGGTAAGAGAAGCTATGGGATCTCGGCATTCTGCGTTCATAACACCGATCTTAATCTGGTGCTTCCCAAGGAATTTTACGAATGTTGCCGCCACTTGAAACGCAGATGGAGACATCGCCTGCCCATCCAGACGACCTGCATACGGATCACGCAATTCAATATGCCGATATACCTGAAAAGATTGCGTGAGACCTATGTGCGTTACATTCTGCGCGAGGAACTGGCCGCAACCCGAGCCCAGGATGCGAGGCATGTGTTTGAAGGATTGATCGGCCAACCATAGCAAGCGAGATTTATCTTCGCGAGTAAACCACCCAATGTACCAACGACTCAAAACGCAAATCTCAGGCGCGCTCCTCGGCAACGGTCTAAAGGCAATGGTGTTGCGAGGTGGGGCGTGGCTGGCGACCGGAAGCGTAGCGGAACAGAGCGCCCGCTTCGCTCGGAACCTGATCCTCGTTCGCCTGCTTGCACCGGAGGCCTTCGGGACGATGGCTGTCGTCTTGTCTGCGAGTTCCCTGCTTCAAACGCTCTCCGACATAGGCGTCAGAGATGCACTCATCCAGAATCCAAAGGGGGATAAACCTGAATACGTAGGGGCTGCGTGGTGGATGGCTTTCGGTCGGGCTGTGTCGATCTATTGTTTCATTTTTTTGATTGCTCCATTCGCCGCAAAGTTCTATGGCAACGCGGAGCTCACGCCCCTCTTGCGCGTGGCAGTGCTGACGGCGCTCTTTGAAGGCGCCATGAGCGCTAAGGCCTACCTGGCTCTGAAGCAAATGAAATTCAGGAAGTGGGCGATCCTTAACAATGGCGGAGCGATCTGTGGCATTGCGACCACGATCATCCTCAGTGTGTTTTTTCGCAACGTCTGGGCGCTGGTGCTTGGCGCGTGCGCAGAAGGAGCGGCTCGCTGCATCCTGTCATACATCGTGTGCCCTTTTGTCCCTCCGGCAAAATGGGACAAGGAAGCGCTTCGGGATCTGCTCAAATTCTCAAGAGGGCAATTCGGGCTTTCGTTCCTGAACCTCATTTATCTGCGAGCTGACATCTTCGTGCTGGCGAAGCTGTTCTCTGCCGCTCAGGTAGGTATTTATACGATGGGTATTTACCTGGCTCAGGTGCCCACAGGCTTCGCGTTGATGTTGCTGGGCAATCTTATGGTTCCGGCGTTTTCAAGGATGCAAGGCGACAATAAGAGAACCAACCAGGCCGTGATCACACTGGCGCGCGGAATCATTTTGTTCGGAATGCCTACCGTTGCCTTCATATTTTTTGCCGGAAGCCCTCTCCTTTCCATTATCTATGGACAGCGCTACGCGGCAGCCGCCGCGCCATTTTTCTTTGCCAGTTGTGTTGCCCTAATCAACTTGGTGAACAGCCAGGCTACCGGCGTGTTCTACGCGAATGGCCATCCGCAGTTGCATCGCCGCTGCGTCGCCACCATGGCAATTCTGATGATCCTGATTACTTATCCTCTGGCAAAACGTTTCGGACTTGTCGGCGGGCAGTTCGCCTGTCTGATTTCGATGAGTGTCGGCTGCTGGTTTCAGCTTAAGCGTCTGCACGAACTCACCGGTCTCGACATGTGGCACTATGCTCGCTTTGTCTTCCTTTCCGCCGGGGCTTCCATGGCTGTTGTTGTGGTCTGCATTGCCGGCCGTGCATCTCACCTGCTGGATGGTCCCATTGCCACCATCTTGGTTGCCATCTCTGGTTTGCTGCTGGCGTATGGAATCGTAGGCATGACTCTTCTCAGGCGTACGACATCCCTGCCAGGCATAGATTCGAGGGAGCCGGCAGCTCCGAAAGAACAGTCCATTGCCCCTTGCGTCCTGAACCGCGCCGTAACGATAGCTGAGAAAGAACTTGCAGGGCAGGCTGGTCTCTAGCACATATGTCCCGCTGACGAAAGGCAACGCAATGCCCCTATTCGATCACAAGGCGTTTCTCCGTACCGCAGCGAGCATGCTTTTGTTTAATCGTAGGTCTGACGTCCACTTCGACGACCCTCTGACGATTGTCCCTTTGACTCTTAACGCGCTTTATGGGTGGTGGGTGAGTCTCACCTACCCATTTGCCTCACGAGGGCGACATCTGGCGATTCATTACACGTGCGAATTGCGGAGGCAACTGTCGCATCGAATCAAACTTGGAAGTTTCGTGAAGATCCACAAAAACGTACTGCTTAACGTTTCCTCCCCGCTGCAAGGCGAACGCGAACCAAGCATCGTTATTGATGATCGATGCATGATCGAACGCGGATCAATTATCTCCGCGAAGAATTCCATTCATTTCGAACCCGACGTGTTATTTGGGCCGTCGGCGCTGATTATGGATCATAGCCATGCGTATGAAGATGTCACTCAGCCGATCAGGGATCAGGGCATCACCGAGGGTGGCAGAATCCGGATCGGGCAAGGCTGCTGGATTGGACATGGAGCGGCAATTGTGTGTGTCCAGGGTGAACTTACGCTTGGTCGCAATTGTGTCGTGGGCGCGAATTCGTTGGTCACCAGGAGCTTCCCTGCTTACTCGGTCATTTCGGGCAATCCCGCCAGGGTGGTCAAGCAGTTTGATCCGATCAAGAAGGTGTGGGTGTTGGGATCGGCCCGGGCGGCTAACGTTGCTGCCGTGAAGCAGGCCGAGGATACCGAGACTGTCAGCCAGTTAGTGTGAAGCCATGGTCATCGATCATATTGGGATCGTCGTCCGCTCCCTTGAGAAGGGAATAAAGCAGTGGGCCAACATGTTTGGCTACTGCAAGAGTTCCGACATTGTCAACAACACTAGACAGAAGGTACGGGTGGTATTCCTCTCAAAGCGGGGCTCGGTGACGGTCAAGCTGTTAGAGCCGTTGGAGGCTGATTCGCCGGTAGCGGCACTTGCTGGGCGGGGAGGGGGCTTGCACCATATTTGCTTCCGCTGCGAGGACCTGAAAGTCGAGATTCCCCTCTTGCAGCAGAGTGGAGCAAGACTCATTGTGCCGCCGGAACCGGGTGAAGCCTTCAACAATCGGGAGATAGCCTTCCTCTTTGCAGGCAATAACCTCAACATCGAACTGATTGACACGATCGAGAAAGCGGGTTGGATAAGTTGTGGTCAGGACGCGAATGCCTGCGAATCTTAGCTGTGGAGATATCCGCCGGCTCGATCAGATCTTCACGTTTTGGGTCACGCTGCCGTCCCGCGGTCTCGCAAACCGCCAGCAAACACTGACGTCCCGCAAAAAAGTGAGAGTTTATGTCCAAGCTGCTTAGCTCCGGCGCTGCAGTGCTTGTGTTGACGCTGGCTGCGCTTTCCCAGACAACCGTGCCCATGAACGGGTCATGTGTCGTGACTTACAATGTAGATGGGTCGTCGAACCTGGTTTGCACCACCTCGACAGTGGTGCCTATGTCTCCGGTGACCGTCTCCATCTATCCCACTTCCGCCAGCGTTCAGACCGGCGGCCAGGTTCAATTCACCGCGACTCTCACCGGCACCGGCAACCAGGGAATTGCGTGGTCCGCCACAGCCGGAAGCGTCAGCAATGCGGGATTGTTCACGGCCCCGGCTGCGCCCGGGATGGTCACCGTCACTGCCGCTAGCACGGCCTATCCCTCAGTTTATGCATCGGCAACAGTGACAGTAACCAGCGGCGGAGGTGGCGGCGGTGGATCCGCTCCCACCTTCACCGGCAACTACTGCACCGGAGCGACCGGTTGCACACTCTCCAATGTGGCTGCGGGCGACCTGCTGATCATTGGCAGTCACCAGGCGTTCCCGCCCTATGACCTCACTTCGCCGCAAACCATTTCCGACAGTCAGGGAGAGCCCTCGGTTTTCGACGCCATAAATCTTGGCGCGGGACTGCAAACCTGGCATATCTCTCCAGTCATTCACGCCGGTGCTCATACCATCACCGTGACGGGCTTCGGCAACGGCGATATGTATGTTGCAGAATTCTCCGGCGTCGCCAGCGGGAACCCGATCGAAGCAATTAACCAGAACTTCTTCAAAAGTTCTTCCACCGATATCGTTCAAATCACCACTCAAAGCGCGAACGATCTCTTATTTGGTTTCGGACGCAGTGCGCCCGGCGGCAGCCAGTCCGGCACGGGATTCACCGCAATCCGCACTTCCCCCACCATGGAGTTTGCAGTGGCCGCCACTCCGGGTGTTCAGACCGTCGCCATTCAACCGCTCGACTATGTAGGAAACAGTGTGGGCATTCAGGCGCTCGCCATTCGGCCCTCCGGCAGCACGCCCCCCGTTCCAGGCACGCCCACCTTCACCGGCAACTTCTGCGTGCAGAATGGCGGTGCCTGCACGCTGAACAATGTCGTTCCCGGCGATATGATTGTAGTCAGCAGTGTCTGGCATAGCACTCCAACCGATGCCTGCTCCATCTCCGATAACACTGGCGAATCGATCGTCGTCGATCGTCAGAATGACAGTGCCACCACGATTTACGGCATGCTTGGCTTGGCTACTTGGCATATTTCCAATGTCGTACATCGCGGCACGCATGTGATCTCCGCTAACGGTGGCGGCGGCAGTTGCTGGTCCCAATACAGCCTTGAAGCCTTCGAATTCGCCAATCAGAATGGGTCCAACCCCATCGACGCAGTCAGTCATGCCACCGGAAACGCTCCCTCGACCGCGACGACGAGCGCTGTTACCTCTCAGGGCAGTGATCTGATCTACGCATTCTGTGCCGTCACTGATAATGCCACCAGCGAAACCGGAGACGGCTTTGCGTCCATCACCGTTTTCCCGACAGTCGAATACCGCACTGCGGCCGCGTCCCCCGGTAGCGAGTCCGCCGCCTGCCCCACCATTGGCAATTGGATCATTCAGGAACTAGCCATCAAGCACTGATACCGCCTGACTGTTGAGATAGGTAGCCCCATGTGCGGAATCTCAGGAACCCTTAAATTACGCGGCGGCTTGGCAGACTCCGACCAGCTTTTCGCGATGATCTCCACCCTTGCCCATCGCGGCCCCGACGCCCATGCCGTTTACTGCTCGGGCGCCGTCGGTCTCGCACACTCGCGCCTTAGCATCATCGATCTGGAGGGTGGCGCGCAGCCGATGTCCATTGCCAATGGCACGCTTTGGATCACCTTCAATGGCGAGATATTCAACTACATCGAGCTTCGCGAACAACTGATCAGTAAAGGGCACATCTTCAAGACGCGGTCCGATACCGAAGTAATCCTGCACCTGTACCAGGAATATGGGGAAGATTGCGTACAGCGAATGAACGGTCAGTGGGCCTTCGCCATATGGGATGCGCCGCGGCGTAGATTGTTTCTTTCGCGCGACCGGATGGGAGTTCGTCCTCTCTTCTATACCCAAACCCCCGACTGTTTTCTGTTCGCTTCCGAGATCAAGGCGTTACTTGCGTGTCCGGAAGTCAGAGCCGAGTTGGATATGCGCGCGCTCGACCAGATCTTCACGTTCTGGGTCACGGTGCCGCCACGCACGGCCTTCAAAGACATCTGGCAGCTTCCTCCCGGACACTCGCTAGTCGTGGAAGATGGCCAGGTGCGCAGTTGGTGCTATTGGAGTTTGGAATACGGTTCGGAACAGGCTTCTGGCGCCACTGAGCAGAAGCTTGCGCAGGATCTGCTTGAACTCTTACTTGACGCGACTCGCATCCGCTTGCGCTCTGATGTTCCCGTCGGCGCCTACCTCAGCGGCGGCCTCGACTCCACCGTGATCTCCGCACTCACCCACCTGCTGGTCGGCGATCGGCTCAGGACATTTTCCGTGAGCTTCGAAGACGCGGCATTTGACGAGAGCATCTACCAGCGGGAAGCCAGCAAGTTTCTTCATACGCGGCATAGCGATGTGTGCTGTTCCTACACCGACATCGCGGAAAGTTTCCCGCAGGTAATCTGGCACACCGAGCAGCCCATCCTCCGCACCGCACCCTCCCCCCTGTTTCTGCTGTCCAAGCTGGTGCGTGAGAGTGGATACAAAGTGGTCCTGACTGGCGAAGGCGCCGACGAAATTCTCGGCGGTTACGACATTTTCAAAGAAGCAAAAATCCGTCGATTTATGGGCCAGCATCCAGAATCGACATGGCGTCCTTTGCTGCTGAAGCGGCTCTATCCTTATATGGATGGGATCCAGCGTCAGCCAGCCGCGTATTTGAAGCACTTTTTCCATGTCGGTGAAGACGATCTCCACAGCCCCTTCTTCTCCCACCTGCCGCGCTGGGAGTTGACAGCCAAATTGAAAATGCTGTTCACGCCCGAATTCCGCGACGAGATGCGTCCCGGTTTCGCCGATTTCGAGAACACGTTGCCCAGTTCCTTTGCCGCTTGGGACAGTTTCAATCAAGCCGAATATCTCGAGGCCATGTACCTGCTTCCCGGATACATCCTCTCTTCTCAAGGCGACCGCATGGCCATGGCACACTCGGTCGAGGGCCGGTATCCGTTCCTCGATCACCGCGTGGTCAGCTTTGCCGCCCAACTTCCTCCCACCCTGAAGATGAAGGTATTGGATCAGAAACATTTGCTGAAGCGAGCCGCGAATGGCATGATCCCGGCCTCCATACAGAACCGCCACAAACAACCGTACCGTGCTCCCGACGGCAAAAGTTTCTTCACACCCTCCCCCGAATATGTGCAAGAGATGTTGTGCGAAGAGCAATTGAAGAAAGACGGAGTGTTTCAACCAGCGTCCGTCGCCGCACTGCTGCAGAAGTTCGCAAATGGACGAGCCACCAGCGAGCGAGACAATATGGCGCTGATTGGCATCTTGTCCACCCAACTTCTGCTCCACCAATTCATTCACGAAAGAGGGTGCTTCGTATGCAAGCCACTATCGCCACTGACGTGCGCAACTTCATCGTTATAAATTTCCTTCTTGGCCAGGAAGGCGCTCTAAAAGATGATGCTTCATTTCTTGAGGAAGGCATCATCGACTCAACTGGAATTCTCGAACTCGTCTCGCACCTGGAGGAGACCTACGAGATCGAGATTACCGAGGAAGAGTTGGTCCCCGAAAACCTGGACTCCGTCAACCGGATCGCAGCCTATCTCTCGAGGAAACTGAGCCACCAATCCGACCGCATCCATGGCGTTCCTTCGCAACAGGCCTTCGTCTAGTCCCGATTTTCTCAACAAGATCATTATGAACGTTTTTGATTACTTGCTCGAGGGAAAGCCTTCTTCTGACCCCGCGCTGCTCACCTTGCAGGGTGAGTACACCTACGGAATGTTGCGAGCGGCCGCCCTGGAGGCTACCAGTCATTTGCTCGCACGCGGAGGAAAGAAAGGCGACAGAGCCCTGCTGCTTGCGGAGAGCGGAGAGTTCTGGGCCGCTGCCTACCTGGGTATTCTGCGAGCTGGATTAGTGTGTGTCCCGCTGCCCTCCAGAATCGCGGCAGAAGATCTGGACTACATCTACCGCGTAACCGAGCCGGCATTTCTCTTCATCGAGGCCCGGCACCGACCTCGCATTCCGGAAGCGTTGCGCCAGCTCCCCACCATCACGGATGAACAGCTGGCACCACACGGGGACGCAGACTCCGAGGCTGGGCCGTGCGGGGCTGCTCCCGATGATCTCGCCGCCCTGATGTTCACCTCCGGCTCTACCGGCAAACCGCGCGGAGTCATGATTTCGCATGGCAACATCATCGCCAACACCGATTCGATCATTGAGTATCTTTCGCTGACGGCACAAGACCGAATTATGGCGGTGCTGCCTTTTCACTACTGCTTCGGTACATCGCTGCTGCACACCCATCTGCGCGTGGGAGGCAGCATTGTCGTTGATCCTCGTTTCATGTATCCGGAAAAAGTCCTTCAGCGGATGCAGGAAACATCCTGCACAGGATTCGCTGGAGTTCCCAGCCATTTTCAGATTCTGCTGCGCAAGTCCAATTTTGCCCGCACGATATTCCCGCGTTTGCGCTACCTGCAGCAGGCCGGTGGACCTTTGGCGCCGAACTTCATTCGAGAGTTGCAGGAGGCGTTGCCGGATAAACAAGTCTTCGTGATGTACGGCCAGACCGAGGCCACTGCACGCCTCTCCTGTCTCCCGCCTGATCTGCTGCCTGCGAAGCTCGGTTCCGTCGGAAAAGGAATTCCCGGCGTGACGCTATCGGTGCTTAACGAGGCAGGGGTTGCTGTGCGTCCCGGCGAGAGCGGCGAGATCGTGGCCGAGGGAGCCAATGTCGCTCTCGGTTACTGGCACGATGACGAGGAGACTACCCGCTGCTTCCGCGACGGCAAGCTGTACACCGGGGACCTGGCCACAGTGGACGACGATGGTTTTATCTTCATCGTCGATCGTGCCAAAGATTTCCTGAAATGCGGCGGCAAACGCGTCAGTTGCCGCCAGTTGGAAAATGTTCTGCTGGAGCATCACGAGCTTTTGGAAGCGGCAGTCGTGGGCGTGCCCGACGACATTCTGGGCGAAGCGGCAATCGCCTATGTTGTTCCCCGCGACCAAAAGCAGCAGCCCAGCGCCGAACAGCTAAATGCCTATTGCCGTCAGCGTCTTCCGTTGCCGTTCGTTCCCAAACGCTTCGTGGTCTTGAAGTCGCTGCCTAAGAACAGTTCCGGCAAAGTACTCAAGCCTCTCCTCAAAACTCAGGCAGTCGTATCGTGAAACGACAACCCAACAATGGGAAACATGCGGCGCGATTCGTAGCACCTTTATTCTTGATTCTATTTTCAGCATGCGGGAGACCTTCCGTGTCATCCACAATGACCATGGGTAGCGTTGAATTGAGTGATGAGCAGGCCAGTCATCTGGCCACGCAGACTGTCTTCTTTGGGCATCAGTCCGTCGGTGACAACATTGTGCAGGGCGTTCGTGACTTGATGGCTGAAGACCCGCGTCTCGACCTGAACCTCATCAACTCCGCCGATCCAGACGGAATTAAGGGACCTGCGTTTCTCGAAGCCCATATCGGCGAGAATACCCGCCCCAATTCCAAGAACACCGCATTTCGGGCCGTCGTTGACAAAGGACTGGGCGCACGGGGCGGCATCGCCATCATGAAGTATTGCTATGTCGATATCGGGCCCGGCACCGACGTCACACGCATGTTCAGAGAGTACGCAGAGTTAGTCTCGCAGCTGACAGCGAAGTACCCGGCTCTGAAAATTGTCCACGTCACAGTGCCGCTTACCACGGTAGAGCCAGCTGGGAAGGCGTGGATGAAACGCATCCTGGGAAAGACCACTGCGCGGGAAGACAACCTGAAGCGCAACCAATTTAACCAGTTTCTCAGAGAAACCTACGAATCAAGGGACATCTTCGACTTAGCTCAGGTTGAATCCACACACCCCGATGGGTCGCGCGAGTATTTCGTGGAAGGCGGGCAGAACGTCTACACGCTCGCCCCCGAATACACCGTCGACGGAGGTCATTTGAACCAGATCGGGCGGCGGGTGGCGGCGCAACGATTGCTCAGTACCCTTTCCACGTTATAACCGCAGGCGATCAGAGACCGCCATGAGGAACCAAATGATGACAACTGCCCCTTCGCTCCACTGTCCGACTGGTCCGAGCGTACAGCGCTCTAGCCTGAACAGAGTGTGGCATGAAAATCTGCGTCGGGGAGTCTTGTTACTCCTAACCGTAGTTACGATGAGCTGCGGTGGCGGAACTGTGCAAGCAGCCTCTCCGAATCCCCCGCAGCCGCCTGTATCCAACAACACATGGCCACTCACTGACGCGCAGGTTGCAACGCTTGTCTCTCAAAGGACATTCTTCGGGCATCAGTCTGTAGGCGGCAACATCCTGCAAGGCATCTACGACCTGAGGGCCGCGGACCCCCGCCTGACACTCAACATGGTCAACTCGGGGAACCCAGCCTCGGTAACCGGTCCCGCTTTCATCGAATATGCTATCGGTCAGAACGGCGACCCGGCCTCGAAGAATGCTGCCTTCGCCGCCATTATCAACAATGGCTTTGGCGCTCAGGGCGGAATCGCAATGTACAAGTATTGCTGGGTAGATATCAGCGACTCCACCAACGTGAACCAGATGTTCGCTGACTACCGCAGCGTGGTCGACACGCTGAAAGCCAAATACGCGGCGCTGAAGATCGTTCACATCACGGTTCCCCTGGCGACCGATGTCAGCGTCAACCGCAACACATACAACCAGCTTCTCAGGCAAACCTATCCGGCAAATTCCATTTTTGATCTGGCGGAAGTCGAATCCACCCATGCCGACGGATCACGTTCCTATACCGTCGCCGGAGGCGAACCGATCTACACGCTCGCCCCCGAGTACACCGATGATGGAGGCCATCTCAATGCAGCCGGGCGTCAGGCGGCCGCAAAGAAGATGCTCATCACGCTTGCCAACCAGTAAATTCTGAAGCACAGGCCCATTTGGAGGAACCCGCAATGTCCGTCCTATCCGCACCAAGCACTGATCTGCTGCGAATTGACGCTGCCGCCGAGACAGATCGCATCGGCATCGCCATACGCGAAATCGTTCTCTCGCAATTCCGCCGAAAAGGAGCGGTAGTAGCGGTATCCGGTGGCATCGACAGCAGCGTAGTCGCGGCGCTTTGCGTGCGCGCGCTGGGTCCCGAGAAGGTGATTGCCCTGTTTCTCCCTGAGGCCGATTCTTCGGCGGAAAGTTTGCGTCTTGGGCAGTTGCTTGTACAGACACTTGGGATCCGCAGTTTCTGCGAAAACATCACTCCCATGCTTGAGGCTGCGGGATGCTATCGGCGACGCGATGACGCCATCCGCAGCGTCGTGCCGGAGTATGGCGACGGATACAAAAGTAAGATTGTCTTGCCGAATCTGGTGGATGCTGACCGTTACCCGATTTTCTCGCTGGTCGTGCAATCACCGGCCGGAGAGACGAAGAAGGTACGCCTTTCCCTCGACGCTTATTTGGGCATCCTGGCCGCCACCAATTTCAAGCAGCGTGCGCGCAAGATGATGGAATACCATTACGCCGACCGGTTTCACTATGCCGTCGCCGGCACACCCAACCGCTTGGAGTACGACCAGGGCTTCTTTGTTAAAAACGGAGATGGGGCCGCCGATTTTAAACCCATCGCACACCTTTATAAAACCCAGGTATACCAGTTGGCGGCATATCTTGGAGTGCCGGAAGAGATTCAGCGCCGTCCTTCCACTACAGACACTTACTCGTTAGAGCAGTCTCAAGAGGAGTTCTACTTCTCGATACCTCTGGCGAAGATGGACCTCTGTCTTTACGGCAAGGATCATCGGATTGTGGCGGCCGATCTGGCGCCATCGCTCGGCATGACGGCAGAGCAGGTAACACGCGTGTACGACATGATCGAATCGAAACGTAAGTCGGCTTACTACCTCGGCATGCCGCCGGTGCTGGCGTGTCCTTTGGAGTAAACCGTTCACGGTCGAGCACTCGTCATGGCTGTTCCTTCCCTCGCATCAATCCGAATAGGGAGCTCGAGCGCGAACCTGCACGCCGCAGGGTCAACGGGAAAGGTGTGGATCGCAAGTCATGGCAGGGCTGCGGCCTTTCTGGGGATGATTTGCGCCTCAGTACTGATCTGCTGGCGTTCGATTGCACTTCTATCTCAGGCAGCTTGGCGCGATGAGCAATCCTCTTACGTGCTGATAATTCTGCCTGTGAGCGTCGGCATACTCTTTCTCGAGCATAAACCGACTATGCCGCTCCGGAGTTCTTGGCGCTCGGGAGGGGCCCTTCAGTTCTGTGCCATTGCCATAGGGTGGTGGGGCGCCGTGCACTCGTCCGGCTTTAGCACGAGCAACCATCTGTCGGTGACTATGCTTGCGCTAGTAACGTTCTGCATGGGGACTTTTCTATTGTGCTTTGGGGCAGAAGCCTTCAAAGCGCTGCATTTTCCTTTGCTCTTTCTCTTCTTGATGGTGCCGCTGCCGGCCGCTCTGCTGGATAAGATTGTCTACCTTCTGCAATGTGGCTCTACGGACGTCGCATATTCACTGTTCCGGTTGTTCGGAGTTCCCGTGAGGCAGAGTGGATTCGTATTGTTCCTGCCCGGCATGAACATTGAAGTCGCCGAGCAGTGCAGCGGTATCCGCTCCAGCATGGCTCTGCTGGTCACAAGCCTTGCCCTGTCGCGCTTGTATCTCAAGTCGGGATGGAGCTACGTACTTGTTGTCGTCTCGGTCGTTCCGCTTGCCATCTTCAAGAACGGGCTGCGAGTTTTTGTGCTTTCCTCGCTTGCCATCTACGTCGATCCAAGCTGGCTGGAAGGCAGATTGCATCGCAGTGGCGGCATTCTGTTCTTCGCCATGGCGCTTGCTGTTGTGGTCGCATTGATTGCGTGGCTGCGTCGACTAGAGGGCTCCACGGCAACAGCAATCTCCCTCGGGAAATCGTCGCCGGGCCCTGATGAACTCGAGTTTTCCCCAATCGTCAAGAAGTTATAGATCCCCGCAAACCCGGTGACGGCGGTCTGTAACGAATACAAACCCCAACTGCAAACAATATCTATCCAGAAAGACGAGGACTCTTTTGAGCCGGCTCAGCATGCCCCGGAGCCCTTGCCATTTAACCATTGCAAGCAGCGACTACCCGAAGGTTGAGTTGCCGAAAAGTCTGTTCTCGCATCGGCATCTTTACCATTCGACAACCATAGGAGCTACTTCATGAAAGTCGTTCGCTATGTTTGGGCGCCAATTGTTTTTGCATTATTGGCGTTCTCTTCGGTCACCGCGTTTGCGGACTCGGTGACTTTTGACCTCAACGTCTCGAACGGGGACATCACTCCATCGGCCGCTTCGTACGGTACCGTCAATCTAACCTTGAATGCAGATGGCACAATCACGTTCCTGGTGACGATGGCGCCCGGCTACGGGATTGCCGGTGGAGGTGCCGCGTTCGGTTTTAACCCGGGCAGTGGCGTCGGTGCGATCGCCATCACCAGTATTACCAGCCGTTTTTCTCAAAGTGGTGCGGGTAATCTGGATGGCTTCGGGCAATTCGCAGTTGACATCAACGGTCCACCCCCTCGCGGGAACGCCCCTGGCGTTCTTGGATTCACCGTGAGTCAGATGGGAGGATTTACAACGGTGTACCAACTCGTGGGGTTGAACGGCAAAGGTTGGGACTTCGCTGCACACGTGATCCCGAACGGCAGCAGCATAAGCACCGGATATGCTGCCACCAACACTACCGTCCCGGTCCCGGAACGCGGAGACCTTACCCCCCCGTTTGCGGGCCTAGTGTGTTTCGGGGGCGTCTTACTCAACAGAAGGCAACGAAGATCCGTCGGCTGAGCATTGGAGTCACCAACGCTGTCATGCATTCCGTTCCACCGGGCGGTTTCCTCAGCGGTGGTGGCCCTTTGCCCTAGCCAAGAGAACGACTGGCCGGGAGTTCCTCGGAATCTCTACACTCGTTCTCAATTTGTACTTCCTTCTATCACAACGCAGTGCTGAGTTCGCCCTCCCCCGCTGCCGTTCGGGATTCATACGCTAACCTGCCTTCAGTCCCAATGCGGCGATTATTCTTTCACCGCAGCCGTAGAGTGGACGCTTCCGGTTGCGCGAACATGAGTGTGCTTTCTCAAGTAGGGTTGGAGACAGAGGAGGACTCACGCGTTCGCCACTTTTCGTAATCCTATTAGATTAAGAAGTCTCAACTTTCAGGCCTGCACCCGGCGGATCACTGGATGAAGTATGGCTTGTTCGCGACCATCCTGTCATATCATCCCGGACACCACACGGCGTGGCGGGCTTTTTTGTCGTAGGTCGTGTGTCGCTTTAACTGGCGAACGGGAAGGGATACTATAGGAGGTAACACTTCTATCATCCCAACACTTTAAACGCGGTGAGAGGATTTAACCGCGATGCATTTCAACAGTCGAATTAGAGAGTCACACGTTAAGTAGAGCTTCCCGATGTGCGGCATCTGCGGACAATACAATTTTGGGGACTCGGCGCCGGTTGAGCTTCGCGACATCGAAGCGATGACCAAGTCGCTCGTCCATCGAGGTCCGGATGATGAGGGGTGTTACATCGCGGGAGCCCTTGGGCTGGGTTTTCGCAGGCTCTCGATTATCGACATCGAAGGCGGTCATCAGCCCATGTCCGATCGTGAAGAATCGGTTTGGGTCGTCTTCAATGGTGAGATCTATAACTTCCAGGAGCTAAGGCAAGAACTGGAAAGCTACGGACACATTTTCCGCACCAAATCGGATACGGAAGTCATCGTCCATGGATACAAACAGTGGGGCGATGAGGTTCTCAACCGGCTTAATGGCATGTTCGCTTTGGCCATCTGGGATACGCGGCGAAGGCGACTGGTTCTTGCCAGAGACCCCTTCGGCATCAAGCTCCTCTACTACCGTATCCACAGGAATCGGTTGTATTTCGGCTCCGAGATTCGCGCAGTTCGCGCGACCATGACGGAGAAGGCGGAGATTGACCCTACATCCCTGAATCTCTTCCTGCGCCATCGCTACACACCTTCCCCTTACACGATAGTCAAGGGCATTCGCAAGCTCGCCCCGGGGACCAAACTCACAATCCAAAACGGCTCATCTGAATTGAGCCGGTGGTACAGCTTCAAACCTATTCCTTTTTCGCCAACCAAGTCGGCCGACGAAGCTGGTGAGGAGTTGCTGGCCCTGTACAAACAGGCGGTGCGGCGTCAGCTTATCAGCGACGTTCCGGTTGGCTTGCTGTTGAGCGGGGGCATCGACTCCGGTCTGCTGTTGGCCTTAATGAATCTAAATCGGAATCATTGGCCAACTTACACCGTGGGATACGGTTCGACTTTCGCCGATGACGAATTGGCAGATGCCAGCCAGACTGCTCGGCTCTTGTCGTCGGAACACACCGACGTCACGATATCGAACACGATGTTCGAGCAGATGCTGCCAAAGATTGTCACATTCCTGGAAGAGCCGATTGCGTCTTCTTCGATCGTTCCCATGTATTTCGTCTGCCAACGGGCCCGCCAGGACGTGAAAGTGGCTTTGATCGGGCAGGGGCCCGATGAATTGTTTGGTGGATATCTTCGCCATCTCGGCGTCCGCTACGGTGCACTTTGGGCAGGACTGCCCCGTTTAATGCGCACCCCAATCTCCTCGATCATTACTGCCCTGCCGAGAAATGAGACTCTGAAACGTGGAATCCACTCGCTGGCGATACCCGACCGATTACAGAGGTATCAGCATGTGTTGTCAATTCTCCCGGGGACCAGAGTCGACGAGTTGTTCCGTGAGGGACTTCTCTGCCCCGGTGCAGGCGATACTATCCTGGAATGCTGGTCAGATCTGGTCGATCTTTTGGCCCCGACCGACGAACTTGGCGGGCTGCAGCTCTTGGAGCTGCGATCCACTCTTCCGGACGAACTGCTCATGTACTCGGACAAACTCTCCATGGCACATGGTCTCGAACTTCGTGTCCCTTATCTGGACAAAGAGGTTGTCGAATATGTCCAAAGATTACCGGCAAACTTTAAAGTGCGGAATGGCTCCAGAAAATGGTTACACCGCCAGGTCTGTCGAAGCTATTTGCCCAATGCCATCATGAAAAGGCCCAAACGTGGCTTTGCCGGCAATGTCACGGATGACTGGTTTCGCAGCGCTATAGAAAACAAAATGAAGGAGAGTCTTCTGGACGGCGACTCGCTAATCTATCAATACCTGCGGCCAGATGCGGTGCGCAAACTTGTCGAACAGCACAGCTCAGGCCGGGACGATAACCATAAGATCCTATTTAGCCTCGTCGTTTGTGAAGAATGGCTTCGACACGCATAGAGCCCACGATGACGAAGAACTAGAATTGCCTGGCACGGATAGACGTTATTGCGGGCTGTAGAGCCCGTTGAAGACCCTTGAGACTTTAAGGCGAATCTTGTCTTACGGGATCAGCGCAGCCACCTGGTTCGACCATATGCTCTCCACGTTGTCCGTTCCCAGCGCCGTCACTACGTAGTAGTAGGTCTGCCCGCTCACTACACTCGTATCCGTATACGTTAGCACTCCATCCAGCGGGGAAATCTTTGCGTACGGTCCCCCATTCTGCGTCCCTCGATACACGTAATATCCCTGTACTGAAGAAGTGCTGGCATTCCAGCTGAGATCCACTGAATGCTGCACCGGCTGTGTGCCCGTCCCCGTCAGCTGTTCCGTTGAGGGAGAGTTCGTACCGTTACTGATAAACGTCACCGTCCCTGCTACGCTGCCCGCCGTCTGCGGTGCGAAGGTAACCGTGAAGGGCATACTCTGCCCGGCCGCCAGCGTAAAAGGAAATGAAACTCCGCTGAGGGCGAAGCCTGCCCCATTCCAGCTCGCGCTCGAAACCGTAATCCCTCCGGAGCCCGCGCTCAAACTTCCCGCCAGGCTTTGACTCCCGCCGACTGTAACGTTCCCAAAATTCAACGTCGCTGGACTTACGGTCAACTGCCCGGGGCTCGTCCCCGTCCCGGAGAGCGGCACCGCCACGTTCGGATTGCTGGCGTCACTCACAATCTTCACGCTGCCGGAATCGGCGCCATTCGCCGTCGGATTGAAGCCCACATTCACCGTGAAACTCTGGCCCGCCGTCAACGTCAACGGCAAGCTCGCCCCGCTCACGCTGAATCCCGAGCCCGACGCGCTGATCTGCGACACTTGAATCGTCGCTCCCTGTCCCGCGGGATTCATCAACGTCAACGGAAGAGTCTTTCCGCTCCCCACCTGGACGCTGCCGAAGCTGAGCGATCCCGGACTGACTCCCAATTGCCCCGACACAATTCCCGTGCCAGTGAGCGTCACCGTCGTGGTCGGATTCGACGCCGTGCTGACGATCGATACGCTTCCATTCGCCGTCCCGCTCGAAGATGGCATGAACGTCACATTCAGCGTGATCTGTTGTCCCGCCGCCAAAGTGATCGGTGGATTCGCTCCCGCCGCATTAAATCCCTTCCCTGAAACGGAGACCTGCGACACCTGAATCGTGGCGTCCTGCGTTCCCTGGTTCGTCAGCGAAAGCGGCACTGTCTTCGTGCTGCCCACCGGAACGTTGCCGAACGATACGCTCGCTGTGCTCGGCGCAAGCACAGCCTGCGGAGATCCCGCGCTGCTGCTTACCTTCGCTGCGCCACAGGCCACGGTAAACATCGCCAGAAGAACCAGGACGACCGTCATCCACACTTGCAGTAGATCTCTACAAACTTTGGGGAATTTGCTACTGGGGCCCATTCTCGACATCCTTATCGGCTCGCGGATTTCGTCCACGTTCTTCCTTATCCATTCTTCCAACCGGCCGCATCGCGCACAACGTAACCGAAGACGCAGTCCACTGGGACAAGCGCCCAAGCACGCTGGATTGAATGGAATTTAAGTCGGGACCCGGACTACAAGGCATCTCCCCTGCCAGCCGCAAAGCCTTGTCCAGCTTGGCTTTCACACTTTTCCACATTCATTGCAATGTAATAGTTACTTACAGGTGGGCAGCATTTTCAAACAAACAGATCGTTGCAAAATGCAACAGTTTCGAAACTTATCAGTACGTTTTTAAAGTTTGTGCGCTTTGGGCGTGAAGGCGGCCCATGGTCGAATCAGTGCTCGGCCGTCCATCCCCACCTGGTGCTGGCGGAAGCGGATGATGGGCTGATCCTGTTGAATGACGGCTCGGGTAGTACCGGAAGCTGAGTGAAATCACTGAGGCTTGTCGCCACATCACGGAGAGATGTGATAAACCGGGCAGACGCTTGCGCCAGGCTGATGCCGGGCGGTTCCGCGCTCGCGCCCGCTTGGACCGCTGAGGTTGAGTGTGGCCTTTCGGAAGACACCCGGCCTAAGTTTGATTTACCACAACCAGGCAGCGAATTTCTGTGATAACGGAGTCCTGAAATCGCGCAAATGACCTTACGAGTGCGCAGCATGTGCCGGAAGATGTGCCTGAGCCAGGCATAATCCAATCATTCTAGAGAAACGCTGTGTCGTCGGTGATTCCCTTCGGCGGCTTTTTCTTGGGACGGGAGAGCACCTCCGTTGGGTGGGAAAACCACTGCTCCGTTGTCGATCGCCGTCCCTGTCCCTCGCGCATCATGTCTGACTTTGTTGACTTTCGGCCCGCCAGCATTCTGGCGGCTGTCGCTTCCGCCAGCCGCTCACCCCGATTTGAAAAATGTCGCTGCATGGGTTCCTCGCAGTCCGATGGATCTGCTCTGGGCTCGTTTACGATTCTTGCCCAGAGCATCACAATCGCAGAGACAATCACCCGCCTGCCGTTTTAGGCCGCTTCCGAAGCCTTCCCCGTCGCCAGGTGCACAATCTTGGGCTTGACCAGCTCAACAAAGTCCCCCCAGGATAAGCGGACCAACTCGCGATGCGAGCCGGCGTTAAATGCGATTTCTTTGTCTCGGGACAAACTTCGGTCAGCGAATACCTCCATGCCATAGAGATTCCCGAAAGGCGGCATGGCACCGGTTTCACAGTTGGGAAACTTGTCCCGAAATTCGTCTTCGCCGGCAATTTCCGCACGGCTCGCGCCCGTGGCCGACTTCAAGCGGGAGAGATCGACGTGAACCGAAGCAGGAACCACGGCCATCGCCAGCTTCCCGTCCAGCTTCACAATCACGGTCTTGGCCAATTCCTTCCCCGAGATGTGCGCCAGTGCAGCGACCCCCTGCGCGGTGTAGGCCACCGAATGAGAAATGGTTATGTACCTGACATTGTTGCGGTCGAGAAAATCCTTCAGTTGATTAAGCGACATGGGAGAGTCCTTTCCGATGTCGAACAGATTGGCTTTCGACACTTTTCCAGTTTCAATTGTCCACCTACAGGGCATGAAAGAAAGTGCAGCCGGCACACCTTCATGTGATTCGCTGGCCTCCTGAAAAAGATCTCGCGGGGACGAACTAACTTCCATCAGTGACACTGGTCACGGCATTGCAAACTCCCTGCGCTTTAGCTATAGGAGTCGGGAATTGAGTGCTCAGGACGTGCGCCATGATTATCGCGTCTGAACTGAAAGCCGGAGCGGTTATCCGCATCGAGGGAAAGATCTACAAGGTATTGGAAGCAGAGTGCAAGGCCGGTACCGCCAAACTCGGAGGAGTGGTCAAGACCAAGCTGCGCAATGTCAGCAGCCGGCGAATCTGGGAGCCACATTTCCGAACCGAGGAACGTCTCGAAGACATCGAACTGGACCAGCACCGCATGGAGTTCCTTTTTTCCGAAGGGGAGCAATGCACATTCATGAACCCCGAGAACTTTGAGCAGATCGAGGTGCCGAACACACTACTCGGGCCCGCCGCTCCCTTTCTGCAATCCGGTATGGACTTCCCTGTAGAATTTTTTGAGGGCCAGCCCATCAGCGTGGCATTCCCCGATGTGATGGAGGCTCGCGTTACAAACACCATGCCCGCGACACATTCCCAGCAAGACAGCGCATGGAAAGAGGCGACACTGGAAAATGGTCTGCGCATTCGTGTGCCACTCTTCATCGGACCCGAAGAAGTGGTGCGTGTCGAGGTGAACACCCTGCGCTACCTGGAGCGCGCCAGGGTTGAGCACAAACGCAGCGCCTGAGAAAACGGAGCCCCCGGCAACCCGCAAAGGGGGTACGGTGTTCGGAAGGAGAGCCTATTTGCAAGCGCAGCACTGCGCCATCGCCCTCATTCTCAAGCACGCTTCGTGAAGAAGCGAACTGCCACAACGGCGATCACGACCAGCATTGCGACCTCGACGACATTTGCCAGCGTCATAGGCTTAACCTCATAAAAGTCAACCAGTAATGGTCTAGCCACACAGTACCGCAGTTCCTTACGCAAAACCGAGCAATTGTGAACATCGCGCACTCGTCCGCAAGGCGCACTATCTCTATAGATCGGTAACGGTCTTGGCTGGAAGGTTTCGCAGACGATCAGGCTCGGCACGGTCCTCGCGTAACGCTTCACATATTCTCGGAGACATATTATGGTGACACGCTCGACTCGCCCGACGGCACCTCTAGAACCGCAGGGATACCTCGGGGTAACCCCCGACCCGGATCGCGCCCAGACGCCACCGCTTCCTGAACCTCCGTATAAGCCATACGCCGAAATGCCATCGCAACCTGGACTTCCTTATAAACCCTATGCAAAGAAACTAGAGCCGCCGTGTCCGCCTTATGAGCCTTACAAGGACGTGTAGCTGCCGCGACGAACAGAGCGATTTTCGACTGCTGTCACTCTTGTTTGCCCATTTCGCTGGTCCCCCGCGGCCAGGCAGGAAAAATCATGAAAAGTATCAGATTTCTTGTCAAAGTGAGCCATGGCGAGACTCGCCCCGCTGAATACGTGAAGAGGATTGATCGAACTCCGATCCAAATGACTTCCCACCGTAATCTGGCGCTGTCTATGGGAAAGTTCACAGCCGAAGACGCTGCCAAATCCATTCAGAATACCCGGTGTAGCCCGGAGTTAGTGCCTGTGCGGTGAACGCGGCGTGGCGCTGCCGAGCATTGCTTACGTCCGTATTAATTTGCAAAAAGTGAGCAATAGTGAGCAGTCAGACCGTGGTCGCCAGCTTCACCATGAACGCTAGTGGTGGGGTCCCTTAGTGCCCGTGTCTCTCGAGGTTGTCATTAAAGCTACAAGAACCTGTATCAACCCTTGGCAGAAGAGGAGTAGCTATGAACTCCCCGTATGGTCTACGTTGCGTTGACAACTGTCTCACCTGTCATTTGCGTTCCGACAACTTCTTCTGTGCGCTTTCCCCCGAATCTCTCAAGGCTTTCGACCAAATAAAACATGCGGCAGTTTTCCCAGAGGGCGCAATCATCTTTCTCGAAGGACAATCCCCGCGTGGAATCTTCATGCTTTGCCAGGGACAAGCCAAACTGTCCACCGCTTCCCCTGACGGTAAAACCTTTATCCTGCGAATTGCAAAGCCCGGAGAAATTCTGGGATTGCACGCAGCTGTTACCGGCAGGCCGTATGAGTTGACGCTGGAGACGATGCAGCCGAGCCAACTTAATTTCGTGAGTCGTGAAGACTTACTCAGATTCCTCAAGGGGCACGGCGATGCCTGTCTTCAAGCCGCCCGGCACATCAGTCGTGATTATCAGGATGTCTGCGCTGTCATCCGCTCGGTCGGGTTGTCGCACTCGATTTCGGAGCGGCTCGCCAAATTCCTCTTGGAGTCTTCAACAGAAGGACAGGTCGCCAATGGAGTAGTCCAAACAAAACTTGCCTTAACCCATGAAGAAATTTCCCAACTCATTGGAACCAGCCGGGAATCCATAACCCGCACCCTGGCAGAATTTAGAAGAAGAGATCTGGTCGAACTCAAAGGGTCTACTTTGACTATCCGCAACAAGGCGGCGCTGGAGCGCTTTGTGGCGGCCTAAGGATCGAGAATCAAGATGCTTAACCGAGCGCCCTGACTCGCCGTGTTCCGGTTCATCTCGTGATCCCGACGAGGGAAACCGTTTTCGCAAGGTTGCTCGCAGTGGAGTTTGTTATGAATGCAAACGAAAGGCAAATTGCCATATCTACGCTTGAAATGCTTAGAGAAGACCTGACCTATGCACACCTCAACAACGGGAGCCGGGTGCTCGATGTGGCCGACTTTCGACAATACATCTATGAACACATAAGTCGCATCAGGACGCACGAATATATTGCGCAGGCGCCGTACGGTAACAGCAATGGCTCCGGGCAGGACAAGAGCAACGGGAAAGCACACCGGTAATCTTGGAGAAGAGCACGAAATGCTACACGATTGGGAACGGCGGGATGACATAGTAGCAGCCGCTTCCAGTTGCCCCATGCCCGATTGCAGTTCCCTCGTCATTGAGTACAGGTCAGCAGGTAGCGTTAGACCCGGCCACCCCGAGGATTGGAGATTTACCTGTTCTCGTTGCGGAATCGCGTTTACGGTTGCTCAAGGTGAACTGATCTTCCAGTCCGTGCCAAAGCAATGGCTCTCGCCGAGCATCCACTTCGCATAAAACAGACTATCGTGTCATGTCAGCCCGTGACGGGTTTTGAAGGACTGTTGGACTCAACAAAACGCATTACCGTGTGTGCGATGGAAATCCGCCGCTCGTGATGCGATCTTCGATCCTGGAGACGACCTTCGGCGCATGACCTTTGACGACTTGTCGGATCCATGGCTCGAATTCGTGGAAGAGGTTGACCCCGGCATCGCTGCCAATCGTCGAACCAAAATTGTTGAAGGGTTCCGACGCGGATCGCGTCCCATACGGACGATGAGCAGTGTGCACAGCGACTGAAGTGAGCACTCCGAGGATATACGTGGCGTTCAGCCTCTTGCGTCCCGCATCGTCCCGAATGATAAAAATGCCAGACGCTGCATCCGTGGCCCGACCCAAAAAACTACTCTTGATCGATTGGTGATACCGCCGATTCGGCTTGAGCAACGACGGATACAGATACTTCTCGAAAAAGGAATTCGACACTTGTTGAGTGAGGCCCGCTTCATAGGTTGCGGTAAGATTTCCCTGCGCTCTGGAAGCCATGTGAGCTACCTGTGGCTCACGCGCCACGCCCGCCTTCACGCCCACTACGCCAGGTGTCGAAGGCAAGCGCGCTCGGTCGAAGAATGGTCGAAACGGTTCAGCCTGTATTGAAGTCCGCGCCGACGGAGCATCGGGAAGAGATCTCGCCCCATGTAGATCCTGACACCGCTCTTCCCGGGAGTCTGAACCTTCACACTGAAGAGAGTCGGTAGACAGCTGTTCGCTCTGGCAAAACGCACCGCAGGCTACCAACAGAAGAAACGAAGCAACCCGGCTCGGTGTAATTAGACTCACCATAGCTCAGTCCTGTGCCGCGGCCAGCGGATTTCCAGTTCCTCGGCGATTCAACTGGAAGCACACATCCACATTAACGCTCCGCCCGGCATTCTTCTGAGCAAGACTGCTCATCGCGCCGTAAAAAGAGGCGACGGGGGATACAACTACATTGGTCCTCGAAAAGCACGTGGGTCCGTCTCGCACAGGGCGAAGGCCACAGCGATCTATTTATGCCTCCTATTTACTCTTGCTTATCTTCCCCAACCCGCAGAACGCTGCCTCTTGCCTGGGTCATCCCTCGTCTGTGCTCTGCCGCCAGGGCCCTGATTTGCAGGCGCATTCTGTTCAACAATTTCTCACTTGCGATGGCTGGAGGTCTGTTCACAAAAGCTCAGACTGAGCTTTGCGGCACGAACGAAAAAGGTCGAACTCGGGTGAGCCCGGCCTGAACCTTACAGGATAATTAACGCGGTCGTGAGGGTCCGAACGTTGGGTTCCAACCCTAACCCATGATCACGTCTATTCGAGAAAGAAGAACTCCGGACTGGAATAGAGTAACGGTTGATGTCATCGGAAGCTGGTCAATTCTAAACATGGTCAGGGAATACAGGTTCGCCTCGTCGTAATGGCGCCCCCGTGCCGCACCGGATGAGGTCCGACTCCCACCGCCATCGCCCGCAAAACGGTTACCCAACGCGCTTACAATGACGAGATGAGAGACCTCAAGGGCCGCGTTGCTCTGGTTACTGGCGGCAGTCGCGGAATCGGAGCCGCAGTCGCCATTGCGTTGGCTAAGGCTGGCGCCGACCTCGCTGTGAACTACAGGGATCGAGCCGATGCCGCGAATGCAGTCCGTGATCGAATCATCGACCTTGGACGAAAAGCAATGGTGATTCAGGCAGACGTTTCAGTTGCCGCCGATGTGAAACGAATGGTTGCCGAAATCGAATCCGGCCTTGGCGTCATCGACATCCTCGTCAACAACGCGGGGATAGCCCGTCCCCGAAAACTTGAAGAGATTACCGAAGCAGAGTGGGACGAGGTGCTCACTGTCAATCTAAAGTCGGTCTTCCTGGTGACTCAGGCCGTGATTGGCGGCATGCGGCAACGACGATGGGGACGCATCATCAACCTGTCGTCGGTGGCCGCTCAGACGGGTGGTGCTGTCGGCCCTCACTACGCGGCTTCAAAAGCGGGCATCATAGGACTGACGCACTCCTGCGCGTCGTTGTTCATTCGAGACGGCGTTACCGTGAACGCCATCGCACCTGCGCTGATTGGAACCGAAATGGTGACCAGCAACCCCAACGCGAAGCCTGATCTCATTCCCATGGGGCATTTCGGCTCCGTGGACGATGTTGCGTCCGTGGCGGTGATGCTGGCGACGAACGATTACATGACGGGTCAGACGGTTTCGGTCAACGGCGGTTGGTACATGAGCTAGGGCGGTTCCCTTTGCGGAAATGTCTCCGTCGGTGCTGTTCTTTACCTGGCACAGGCAGGTCATGGGACCGGAGAGATACTCCACGCGGATGGGCCGCTCCGCTCGTCGTTGGTAACCGCAAGACGATTCATGGTTCTGTCCGGAATGTGTCACCTTCATGACGTCAGGGTTAAAGAGAGCCGTGGAGATCAAGCCTCTTCAGAGATAAACTGTGGTGTGACCGCAATCTATCGGGTGATGTTTTGATCATTGACTGGGTGCTCCGCTGGAGCCGCGCTGCTCGCGGATCGGCCGCTTTTCGTAGACCAGGCTGGCTACGCAGAAGGTGTCCCGCTGCGTCGAAATAAGATGCTAACCACACGCTGTACTTCGACGAGGTACGCATGCCCCGATTACTCTCAGTAAATGTCGGTCTGCCGCGCGACGTGACATGGAACGGCAGAACTGTCCGAACGTCAGTCTGGAAATCTCCGATGGATGGACGGCGGATGGTGCGCAGACTCAATATCGAGGGTGATGCGCAAGCCGATCTGGAAGGGCATGGAGGGGAGCACCGCGCCGTATTCGTCTACCAGATGGATTCTTACCATTACTGGGAGCGCTTTTTCGGCCGCAACGATTTTACTTTTGGCCAGTTCGGAGAAAACTTCACCGTCGAAGGACTTCCTGATAGCGAGGTCTGCATCGGCGATCGCTACCGCATTGGTGATGCGATATTCGAAGTGACACAGCCGCGCGTAACCTGCTACCGCGTCGGCATCCGTATGAATGAAACTCGCATGCCGGCGCTTCTTGTGGCACATCACAGACCAGGTTTCTATTTCCGCGTGTTGCAGGAAGGAGAAGTTGGTGCCGGCGATGAGATCGTAAAAACTAATGGCGGCCCAGAGCGAATGAGTGTGGCCGAGGTCGATGCCCTCCTGTATTTGCCAGGACAATCCAGCGAGCAACTGCAACGCGCCCTGCGGATTCCTGCGCTCAGCCAGGGATGGCAGAGTTCCTTCCAGGCAATGCTCCAACAGGACTTGAGCTCCAAAACTGCAGCGGGGAATCCGGGGCTCGCAAATGAAGAACAAGCGCCGGCATGGCCCGGCTTTCGCCAGATGCGAGTTGCCAATATCAATAAGGAAAGCGATAGCGTAACTTCCTTCATTCTGGAACCAATCGATGGGCCGCCTCTTCCTATCTTCCAGGCGGGTCAATTTGTTGTCTTGCGCTTGCATCTCGACTCGGACAAACCGCCGGTTCTTCGCAGCTACTCGTTGTCTGATCTGCCCGTAGCCGACCATTTCCGCATCAGCGTCAAGAGCGAAGTGAATGGGATTGGAAGTTCATTTCTGTGCAACCGTACGCAAAAAGGCGATCTACTGGAGGTTAGTGCGCCGCGCGGAAGCTTTACTCTCCGTCCCGGCCAGAGTCCTGTGGTTCTGCTGAGCGCTGGAGTCGGCGCAACGCCCGTGATGTCGATGCTGCACGCTCTCGCCGCCGAAAGATCGCAACAAGAAGTCTGGTGGATCTATGGAGCGCGCAATCGCGTCGACCATCCATTCGCAGAGGAATCGCGTTCATTACTGAAGCAGCTCTCTCGCGGACGAGGATACATCGTGTACAGCAGGCCCTCTGCAGGCGACGAAGTCGGAACGGACTTCGATGCTCCCGGGCACATCGACACCGCTTTGCTGGAGAAAATTGGCGTGTCACAGGATAGTGACTTCTATCTGTGTGGCCCATCTTCATTCTTGCAGACTATGCGCGATGGGCTGCGAAACTGGGGTGTGCTCGCCGAGAATGTTCACACCGAAATCTTCGGTTCTCTCGACGCTATTACACCCGGTATGGCGCAGGTTGGTCACACTCCGCACTTGCCACAAGGGCCTCCGGGTTCTGGCCCCCCAGTCTCATTCGCGCGCAGCGGGATCACGGTCGCATGGGATCGTAAGTTTGCCAGCCTGCTCGAACTAGCGGAAGCGTGCGACGTTCCCGTCAGATGGTCGTGCCGCACCGGAGTCTGCCATACCTGCATGACCGGTTTGATTGGCGGATCGATCGCCTATAACCCTGATCCGCTGGAGAGGCCCGCTCCCGGCAACGTGCTTGTGTGCTGTTCTCAGCCAAACGCGGCTGTCACTCTGGATCTTTGAGAGAAACGGGAGGAGTCCTATCATGCGTTCTGATATTGTGCCCGGCGGCATTTTCCCCGACTACGAACTGCCCGACCACACCGACAAACTGACCAAGCTCAGCGAGCTACAGGGCGACGATCCGCTCATCCTTACGCTTGCGCGCGGCCACTATTGCCCTAAGGAGCACCAGCAGCATTTGGAACTCGCCGCCTTCTACCCGAAGATCGCAGTGGCGTACACGCAGATCGCGACGATCGCTACCGACGATCACCACACACTTCAGGAATTCCGCGCGTCCGTCGGAGCCCAGTGGCCCTTTCTTTCAGATCCTGACCGAACCGTTCAGAAGGATCTCGACATACAGGAGTACACCGACCCCGAGCACAATCCGATGATCCCACATACGCTCGTGCTCAAGCCGGGTCTCGTGATCTACAGCATCTATAACGGCTACTGGTTCTGGGGCCGTCCATCGGTCGTCGATCTTTGGCACGATCTGCGCGCCGTGACGAGTGAAATCCGTCCAGACTGGGATCTGAGCGCCCCTGGACTCCGCCAGGCATGGAGTGCGGGTGACTTCTCGCGTTTCCACGGGTGGAACAAGCAGGCCAGTGTGGATGCGGCCTCGGTAGTACGGAAGAAATAGCAGCGCCCCTTTGACACTTGGTGCTGAAACAAACAACTGCGGCACGGGTCACGTGACTCTGGGCAAAGGTCGAACCTTGGACACGTTCAGACCGCAGATGCGTCGAGGCGGGGACTGGGCCGAGAGCCTTTCTGGAATTGACACCATGCTGACTTTTACCGGGCGTCGCTGGAAATCGGCATATTTACTGGCTTCAGAGATGGTGAGCGCGGTAGGAATCGAACCTACAACCTACTGATTAAGAGTCAGTTGCTCTGCCAATTGAGCTACGCGCCCTTTTCCGGTGAGCTTGTTCTTCCTGGGATCGCCCGCCGATCCTCCGCGGGCTACAGGCAAATTAGGCTCATGCCGCAGCTTGGGAAGCTGCTTTGTCCCGGCCGCGAAAACTCTCTCCGCTCCAGAACTGCCGACAGGAATAGTACCACACCCCTTCGTCATGCGACCAACCCCTGACCGAATGGCAACCCTTTACTTCCCTTCCGTCACCGCAGTGATATTCTGAAGTGCAACTTTTTCCGAGCAAAAGGGTTTCGCCTAACCGGAGGTTTCTCATGACGCATCCCCGGCCCCACTGTCTGGCTCTCGCTCTCCTAGTCCTTACGGCCCTGCCTGCTTTCTCGCAATCCGCCGCAGGAGTCCCCGGAAGCTCAGCGCCCCCCGCCAGTTCGCCCGGCTCCGATGCTCCCGGCTCGAACGCCCCCGCCAGCCGCCGTGGCCAACGGCAACAACCATGTTGGCAGGTCGCGGGAATCTCACAGGCTACCTTTCAGCAGCACCATCAGATCGAAGAAAACACGCATTCCCAGGTGCAGTCCGTTTGCTCCAACTCTTCGTTGAGCCCCCAGCAGAAACAGGCGCAGGTTCGCCAGATCCGCGAACAGGCTCAGAAAGAAATGCAGAACCTCGTCAGCCCACAACAGCAAGAAGCGCTAAAAGCTTGCCGTGAGCAACGTGGTGAACAACATGGCGAACAGCGCGGCGGTGGAGGCGGGCCGCATCGCGGTGGCGGTGAAGGCGGCTGTGGCGAGATGACTGCCGGAAATGGTTCCCGCAACGGAACGAGGCCCCAACCCCAAAGCGAGCCCCCATCCCAGCAACAATAAGGAATTCGTCTGCAAAACCATGTGGCGCGGGCGCCCCGCCCGCGTCCCACCAGGTAAAGATAAACTCCAAAACCAGAGAGCCCCCGACCCGGCCCAGCCCACGAGCGACAGAGTGTCCCCTCCCGCCCAGTCGCAAAGGTTAAGGAATAGCCACGAAGGGGCAACCAGGTTCAGTCCAGCGCTTCAGCTCACAGGATCAGATCGGGAAGGACACGACGTTCGGTCGTGCCAAAAAAGAATCAAACAAGGCGGGCTTCGCCTCTGAGGTTCGCTCTTTTCAACTTCTCTGCCGTACATCGGCCGCGAACGGCGTCGCCACGTCACCCGTGGCAGGCTTGCGCTCCGGCAGTCGCTCCACTTCCACAGGAGGCCGCCGCTCTACCGTTCCCAGAACCGGAGCGTCTTCCATCATCGTCGGCGTCGACAGTGACACGAAGCGCTGCTCGGCACACAACTCGTCAATCAATCTCTGCTGCCGCGGCTTCAAAACCTGCAATGGCAAAACTTCGAAATTGCGGAAGATCCACAGCAGTTGAACCCGCTGCCAGAAGGTAGGAGCGATATACCGGGGACCGAGCGGCGTCTGCACTCGCAGCACACCGATGGCGAGCTTTTCCATCCACATAACCCGACCGCCTCAACAATGCAGTATGTAACCTTGAACCAGAGCAATTCAAGGGCCACGCATTATTGCACTGCAGCCGATGCGTTGGCAAACAAAAAACGGACCTCTGACTTCAGACCTCAGACTCCATCCCGCTGTTTGTTGAAGTCTAAGTCCGATGTCCGAGGTCTGACGTCCGGTCTAAGGAATCTCTGGCATGAGTTCAAAGCGCCGTATGCTCGCCGCCATGCCAAAATTACCGTCCCGTCCGGCAGGTTCTACCCGCACTACCGACGCCTGACAGCACGCCCAGCGCTTCTCTCCATTGGTCAGCTCGGGAGGCAGCACCAGAATGATCTCCAACTCGCTGCCCTCGCTGAAATGGGCATCCGTGTAGAGGAACACTCCGTTGCTGCTTAAATCGCGTGTCTGTCCCGTCTCCGCAACCCCGGCCTTCGCCGTAATCTTGACCGGCACTTGCGCCGATATCCGCTTTCCCGCTCGCCGCTCCGAATGACTCTGGGACATAAGACTGCCGAGACTATCACAAAACTTCAAGTGAAGAGGGCGATATTCCGCCCCTGTGGCGCGGGCGCCCTCGCCCGCGGCCTTTGACGTTGACCTTAGATTGGACAGGAAAGAAGACCACTAATTCATCGGAGGCTTCGCCCGCACCACGGGCACCACTAGAGCCTGCTCGATCGTCGGCGCATTCATCGCGCGCAGCTGGCTATCCACATCGTGCATCTGATCCGCGGTCCCCGCCTCTTCGCAAGCCTTCGACAACCACTCCAACGAATACGGATTATTCCGATCTTCCTCTAAATGCGGAATCGCCTCCGCATACTTTTCTTTTTCCGCCAGCAGCGTTCCCGCCGCCCCGTGATACTGCGCCTGGATGATCGAACTATGCCCGCTGTTCGCCATCGTCTCCAACTGCGTCAAGGTCTTCTGCGCCAATTCCTGATTCCCCGCGTGCGCCGCTCGCACCGCCCGGTAGCGCAGAATCTTCGCCCGCTCTTCTTCCTTCTCGCTCTCGGCAATCTCTGCCCGATGCGACAAGGCATCTTCTGCCGCCCCCAGATCCTTCAACGCCGCCGCATCATCCGTCTGATACATCGCCATCATGCGATGCGCCTGCGCCTCCATTAAATCCATCCCCAGTTCATGCGCCCGATCCGCCGCCGCCGCAAAAGCCTTATCTGCCTCGGCAAAATTCCCTTCCCGCACCCAGCTCTGCGCCTTCTGCAAACTGAACTGCATGCGCTCGGAGTCGTTCTTTGCCCCGGCTATCGCCTTGTCATACTCCACCCGAGCCCGCGTTTCATCTCCCATCAGCGCGTAGGTGTCGGCAATCCCCAACAGCGAAAACGAAAATTGCGGATCAATTGCCAGCGACGCCTGATAATGCTCCAGCGCCCCCTGAAAATTCCCCGCCATCCTTAATATCTCCGCATACGAATCCTGCGGATTCGGTTGCCCCGGCTTCACCGCAATCTGCCGCTCCATGGTCGCGAACGCTTTATCGAACTCCCGCTGATGCGCGTACGCGTATCCCAAATCATTTAACGCAGGAGCATAATTCTTATCGATGGCCAGCGCTTTCTCGAACTGGCGCGACGCGCGGTCATACTCCTGCTCGCCCATCATCCAGTTGCCCGCCAGATACTGCACCCGCTTATCCTTGGGATACATCTCCAGCAAATCATTCATCGCCGAAATGCCCGCGAGAAAATTGTTCTGCTCCACATTGACGATCCACTCGATCATCAACTTCTCGCCCGGCGTCACCTTCCCTTCCAGCGCCTTTGCCTTCTCCCGCGCTCCCGCCGCCTCCGCCGGATGATCACTATTAAAGGACAACCACGCCTGCGCCAGCGCCAGATTCGGATCCGCTTCGATCGCCGCCCTCCACCCGATATTCGCCCGCTCCAGGTAATAGTTCTCGTAGTCCTCCATCGCCCGCTCATACAAATCGCGCGCCTTCACCGACGACGAAGTCACCTCCATCGTCTTTCCCGAAGCAGCTTTAACATGATGACCAAACGAGAGGGATACCAACCCGCAGACACAAACCGTGACCAGCAGCAAGCGGCGCATGAGATCTTTCCCGAACGAGAGTTCGACTTCTCGCCGCAGCCTACCACCCAGTAACCACCCCAGAAAGTTACCGACGCCCTTGCCCGTCAGAGTAGCGCCAGAGCCTGCCCTGAGCGCCAGTCGAAGGGTCCCGCCGGCAAGCATCGCCGCTCCCCCACCACGTCACTGGGAGAAGCGAAGCGACGAGGGATCTGCCGTTCCCCTGCGCCCTCTGCGAATCCTCCGCGTCCTCTGCGTTTTAAGCTTTTGCCTTTCCAATCGACAATCATCCAATAAAAAAGCCCCTCCCGCAGGAGGGGCTGCAAAACTCAACTCACCCTAGAAAGTGACCTTCGCGGCAAACTGCACTCCGCGCGGTCCACCTCCCCCCAGGAACGGATTCCCAATCCCCACGTCCCCCGTTGCCGTAAGAGGCAAGAACCCAACCCCTCGTCCCGTCGGGTCCAATCCATTATTCGCAGGATCGGTAATGAAGTTCGGTAAATTCGGATTAGCAAAGTTCGGATGATTCAGAATGTTGAAGAACTCTGCCCGCAGTAGCAAATTAACCCTCTCGGTGATCGGAGTATTTTTCGACACCGAGAAGTTCAGTTCCTTGAACGCCGGCCCGCGCAACGAGTTGCGTCCCAGGTTGCCGAAATGCCGGCTCCCCGAGAGACAACCGCTATCGCCCGTCGTTCCGAGAGTGGTCAGTATGTAGGTGTTTCCCAACGTGCATGGCACCTGGAATGACGACAGATCAACGCCATTCGGACCGCTCCCATACCGGATCGGGCCCACTACATCTGGACGATCAAATCCCTCGCCCGATCCCGAATAATCGCCTTCAAAGTTGTAGTTCAATTGATATGGCTGACCATCCTGCAAATTCAACACGCCATCCATTCCCCAGCCGTTCTTCAACTTGCTCCAACTGCCCCCCATTTTCGGAAACTCGTACCCGAAGTTCCAGGTAAAGCGCCGCCGGATATCGAAGTTTGAATTTCCCCGCTCCAGGTTCGGAGCAAAACTATTGTTTGGCTGGGCCGCATTCGGAATGAAATCCTCACTGTCGCTCGCGTTGTCGATCGAGTGTGACCACGCGAAGTTCACCGCCGACGTTAAGCCGTGAAGATTGTTTACTCGCAAGCTAGTCTGCAAGGCGTGATAGGTGGAACTTGCCGTTGACTCCTCTTGATTCACGTAGAACAACGCAGGATAAGCCGTCCGAGGCACGTTAAAATTCACGCCGTCCGGACCGTCGAATCCAGCGATCGGGCAGTTCGGAAAAGTTGCCGGAGGCACGGCGTTCGTGCACGACGGTCCCGAGTCGTATGCAGTGATCTGCGCCTGAGTCGGCTGGTTGATATCGCGGAACCGGAATAGCTTGGTTCCCCGCGCTCCCACATAACCCACCTGGAACACGGCCTTGGTGCTGATCTGCTGCTGAACGTTCAGATTGAAGTTCTGCGTGTAAGGCGTGCGCAGATGCGGATCCGCACCAAAAAAATCACCCAAAGGAGAGAATCCGGAATACAACGGCTGCGTCGGATCAATGACTCCATTGGTCAGCCCGCCATTGAGCCCGGCCGAGCCTATTGGCGCCCTTCCGCTCCCAACCAGTGCCGGCCCCGGGCAATACGCGCAGTTGTACGGGACATGCCCCGTGAAAATATCCTGCGCGAACGCATCATAGGCCAAACCCCACCCGCCGCGCAGAACCGTCTTCCCCTTTCCCAGAAGATCGTAAGCAAAACCGAAACGCGGCGCGAAATTGTTGTAGTCCTTGCCGTAAAGCTGATTGGTCGGAGAATAGTTCGTCGCCGAAGTTACACTCAGCGTGTTAAATAACCCGTCTTTCTCGCCAACCACACCGAAATAATCCCAACGCAACCCGAAATTCATCGTCAGTCGCGAACTCATCCGGTAGCTGTCTTGAATGTAAAAGCCGTGGCTATTCTCGAAGGTATGTCGGCGCGTGTTGCCTTCGATCTGTTTGCCGCTCGAAGGGATGCCCACCAGAAATGCTTCTAGGGGGGTATAGTCCGCGTTAGCCGAATTGAAGGGATCAGCTGTCTGTCCAAAGCTAAGTTTTCCGCGAAACGTATTGTCCTGAATCAGCTGAATCGTCGTCCGCCGGAATTCATAGCCAAATTTAATGTCATGCTTGTTCGACTTCCACGAGTAGTTGTCAATAAAGTGCCAGTTGGAGTCGATGCGCGACCGCGGCACCGAGTTCGTCGCCCCAATCACCGAGTAGTTGCCGACGGAGATTTTGGGCAGACCAAAATCAAACGGCGAAGTCACCCCAGTATTCAGACCGACCGTGGAAGGATTGAAACTGCTGTCCTCAGGGAAAAATCCCTCCGCGAAGCGATTCCAGCCCAACCGTGCCTCATTAATTTGATTCGCGTTGATTACCTTCACATACGAAAGTGCAACCAACTGCACTCTTGTCGGCGTTGTGGTATTAAAGCCGGGCAATAATCCGCCCGCCAGTTGCGCAAATGGAAAACTCTGGTCGCTGTCGCCGAAATAGTAACGTCCCGTCAGAAGGTTACTGGCGTTGAAGTTGTGGTCAATCTTCGCAATCATGCTGTCCACACGGTTCTTGAACCTGGTAGAGATCGCCAGATTGTTGCCCGAAGTGCAGCCCGTACCATCGCTGAAAACTCCAGGAATGTTCGCCGCTGGCCAAGGATTTCGCGCCAACAACGCTTGAGTTACCGGATTGAGAGACTCCCCCCTGCTTGCAATATCTGCTTCTGCTGCCGCAATCGCGGTCGCATCGGGCACGCAACTCTGCCCCGCCTGCGCCCCCGACTCTCTCTGCCCTTCATAATCCAGATAGAAAAATGTCTTGTCCTTCTTTATCGGCCCGCCCAGCGATCCGCCAAATTGATTGTTGTGAAACGGATCCTGCTGCCCCGCCACATTAAAGAAGTTTCTCGCTCCGCCCACCGAACTCGTGCGGTTGTACTCGAGCAGCGATCCGTGCAACTGGTTCGTTCCGCTCTTGGTCACAATGTTGACGATCGCTCCCGAGTTTCGGCCATACTCCGCCTCGGTATTCGAGATCACGCGCAGTTCCGCCACCGCATCAATCGGCAGAATCGTCGCCGGATCACCGAACACGCCCGCCTCGTTGATCGCCGGATCGTTCCGGAACCCGTCGTTCATGTCGGTTCCGTCCAGCAGGAAGTTGTTCGCCCGCCCGCGCGACCCGTTCATCGAAAACGTTCCAAACGATCCCGGAGAATCTGAAATCTGATCCGGCGATCCCGCCACCCCCGGATTCAGATAAATCAGCTTGGTGTAGTCGCGTCCATTCACCGGCAGATTCTGAATGGTCTGCTCCGTAAGCGTTCCGCCCAGCTCGGCCGAAGTGGTTTCCACCTGGGGCAGTTCCTCGCCAGAAACCTGCACCTGTTGCTCGACTTGTCCCGTCCTCAAAGTCGCGTCGACCCGCCGCTCAGTCGCGACATCCACCACCACGTTCGTCGCCACCGAAGTCTGGAATCCCGCTTGAGAAATCGTGACTGTGTACGTGCCAAGCGGTAACTCGGGCAACGCGTAACTGCCGTCACCGCTGGTTTGGGTGGTCCGCTCCAACCCGGTCGACGGGTTCTTGATAACAACTTTGGCGCCCGAAACCACCGCGCCCGAAGTGTCCGTCACGGTTCCGAGAATGGTTCCGCGAAAGGTTTGTCCTACCAGGATGCTCGACGCGAAAACAACAAAAGCGAGGACTGTCCTCACCTTCATAATCGTCTCCTTCGGACACCTATGTGGGTGTCTCAATCGGGACAAGAATCGACCCTGAGTTTTTTTGATGGGCGATTATAACCCTGACGGTCAAGCGGGTGGACTCACAAACCCACCCACATTCGTCACCTGGACCCGAAATGGTCCTGTGCGGCGAAGGTTGTGGGGCGGGCGCCCTCGCCCCCCAGCCGCGAAGCGGCAACAGAAAACCAACCGCGTGCAACTAGTTTCAATCCCCTAAAAACCCGGCGTCCTCAGCGTCCCCGGCGGTTTTCATTCAGGCTAGAGCCCTTCGTCTCCGCATACCGCTGTACAACTCCCAATCCCCCGCCCAATGCGCTAGAATGATCTCCGCTATGGTTCGCTGGATTGCCTTCGACGACGAGACCGCTGAGGCCGTAGTCAGCCGCTTCCGCCGTGGCGCCGCTGAAATCCATCCCGGCAACACTGCCGTCGACTCGGCGCTGACAGCAGGCCAATCCAGCCTCATTGTTCTTCCGTCCGAAACTCCGGGACGCGTTCTCTTAGCCCACGTCACCCCGAAAACCGAACTCCCCGCGCCTCCGCCCAAGCCGGTCCAGTTCACCCCGACGGTCCGTCCCCGTTCCGAAAAGCCCGCCAAAAAATGGTGGAAACGCTCCGCCTAAACCGACGGGGCGACAGACGCCTCGCGAGCCTGCCCGAGCCCGTCGAAGGATCCCCGAAGCGAGGGCAACTTCCGAAATTCTAGTTTTTAAGATTCTCCTTCCGAGAAGCAAAGCACAATAGTTGGCCCAAAATCGCGAGTGCACTCGCTGACCTTCGAAAAGGCGAAACAAAAGCGCAAGCTTGTGCTAACGCCTGGTTTCGACAGCTATGATTTCAGCGACCTCGCACGCTCTTCGTAGGCTCTGGCTTCAGAATGTTCACCCAGTTTACGACATGTAGCCGCAAGCCATGAATACTGCAAGGCGTGTTCTGGATCAGATGGGACGGATCGGCCCGATTGGAGCCAAAGGATGAATTCACGCTTTGCACGTGGAAATTCCTTCAGCTCATATAAGGTGTGGCCGAAGTAGTAGTGAAATTCGGGTAGCCATTCTTCACTGACACCGAGCGCATCGGCCCGCTCGAATTGTTCCCTCGCTAGGCCGTAGAGGCAGAGTTCGTGGTAGCAACTACCGAGATGGCAATGAACGTCACTCCGAGCTTCCCCAGTTATGGTTTCAGGATTCAGTTTAAATTGCGTTGCCTGCTCTAGAAGTGGCCGCGCTTCCAATGTCTTGCCCAGATGCATCAGAGAGAATGCCCGCTGCACCTGAATAAATTCGTACATGTCTCGGCCCTCGTCAGTTGCCAGCCACTCACCGTATTCAGTGAGCATCGACGCCAACGCCTGTAGCCCTTGTTCTTGATTTCCTTGCTCCAAGAAAGTGGTCGCACAAAAGAAAGCAACCATTGCGGAAGCATTTTGATTTCCTGCAGCCAATTGCTTCGCTTTGGCTACAAGCACGTCTGCATCTGCAGCACGTTCGTGTCTCTGGCAGGAATTCGCGCTCTCCAGCAGGTCTGCAACCTTTTGAAGCAGGTCCTCGGCGTCGCTTTGGGGAATCGGAGTAATGGCATTCAATTATGTCATCTGGCTGGTGTAGTTCGTTTGGGTAGCTGACGTAACATCGCCATTACACTCATCGACTCCTTCCGACTCCTTCCGACTTCAACGGGGATGATTCTGTCTCGGTGTATAATCCCGGATGCCACCCGGCCCCGCTCTTGCTCCACCTCCGCAACTGGGGAGCTACACCATGCGAGTGCTTGCCCTTTGCCTTATCGCACCTCTGGCCGCCTCAGCGGCAGCGCAAACCCCAAGACCCGCTGCCCGGCCTGCCCCCAGATCGGCCGCCACTTCGGCCACAGCGCCCGTCTCTGCCAAGCCATCCTCCGCCGCCGCTGCCCACTTCACCGCCGCCGGACTCAACGACGAGGACGACCTCGTCCGCATCTACACCGGCGACTTCCAATCCATCAAGCTCGATCGCGGCGGCACTCAGTTCATGATGATCATCTCCGGTTACATGGAGGACTTTGGCAGAGACTGCAAGCAGTACCTTCCGCCCAATAAGGTCGAGATCACGGTACAAGTCTGCAACGACGCACCCTCCACGCCGATATATAACCCCTACAGCGACCGCGATGTAAATGGCAATCCCATCCAGAGGACCGGCTGCTCCGGATATCACACCGAAGGCACCGGCATTTACGCCGACCCGAACCTCTACAACGCCGTCAACGATATCTCCGCAAAAGCCCAGGTAGGCCTCCTCCAGAGCGTGCTGGGCATGGGCGGGGGAAAGGGGGGCCGTATAGCCAATCCACTCACTAATCCCGGGCAGCTCACGGACCAGATCGTCGCTCTGCAGGGCGAAACCAAAGCTCTCATCGAGGTCAACGGCTGCGGCAGCCCCGGCCTAAAGAACTTCCAGTCCAACCTCATCCGATTCGCCAACGGCGAAGCTCCCGTGAAGTACGCGGGGGCGGTCGTCTCAGCCCCCGTCGCTGTCCTGCCTGGCATCAGAGATGCAGACTTCACTCGCCTCCTCGATGACCTCGTCGCCGACAACTCTCGCGGATGGATGATGAATCGCTACCAGCCCGGCAGCATATCCGATCCCATCGTCTCCCATGATCCCGCCGGCTCGCCGACCCGCATCATGGCTCGCTATAACTTCTCCGGCCCAAACGGCAGGCAAACCGGACGGCTCACTGTGTCCTTCAAAGATGGAGTGCCCGACTGCCTCTACTTCTCCGACGCGCCGGATAGCTGCCGCTTACCCAGCCAGCGCATCATCTCTGCCTACGAGAAGAACGCTTACGCCAAGTACACCGCAGCACAGGCGCGCAAGAGTCCATTCGCAGACGGCTGTAATGCCTTTATGAAGGCCCCGAGGACCTCCAGGTACGCCCCGTCCGATCCCGAAGGCTACTGTCAATGCCTCAGTAGTGGTTACCAGAAGGTGATGACCCCCGCAGAAGAAGTCTTCTACGGCCAGAACTTTGAAGCTAAATTCTGGCGTGGCATCGCGCAGCCGAGATCGGACGATCCAGCATGGCCCCGTCTGAATCCCGTAGCTGTAAGTTGCATGCAATAGCCTGAAGCTGCGCTTGCGCCAAGAAGCAGCTTTCCGCTGCTCTGCATCCACGCTTCGTTCCTCGGCCTATTCGCTTGTCAAACGATAATCTGGATGTATCGTCGGCAAACAGGAAGTAATCCGAGACGCCGACGGGTAGGCAATCGTGTCAATTGGTGAAACATCCCCATTACGCTCACGGGGCCTCTAGAAAACGCTGAATTCCGTGAGCACTGAAGGCCAGAGAATGACGCAGTTCTCGCCACTCGCTTCACGGTAAGCAGATCGCAGCTCGTTAGGGATGCAGTCGTCGAGAATAACCTGACGGGCTTGCGTGAACGTGATGGCAGGCTCGTTCGTGAGAACGAAAATGTTGAACTTGCCCTGCCCGAAATCGTGTCCATCAACGATCCCACCCTCGCCCAGTTCTGCCGTGAGTTTCGTTTCGAGCGAAACGAGGCGGTCAAAATCCGCCATTGAGTCCGCCGCAAACTGCAACACTAGCTGATAGTTCATAGCTTAAGAGTCGGCTGTAATTCTGCCAGAACTGTCAATTGGCGAAACATCCCCATAGCGCTCACCGACCCCGATTGTGGTGAAGGAAAAGCGCGCCGCTTGCGCTATCGCTTGAAAAACGTCACTCACGCAACCATCGGGCTGCAGCATCGGCACTGTTTTCGGGCAGGGTGTTGAAGGCAATCGTCGCGCCCGGGGCGGCCTTATGAATAGCGTTGATAACGGCTTCGAATATTGCAACGCGCTTGGGCGGCAGGCGCACGCCAGCTCCGATGACCACACAATCGTAGCTCGTCGAAGCTAACTGACGCTCCACGGTCGGCCCAGCGGTTTCATCAGGCCGGATGAAACAAAGGTCAGCCTCCCATCCGCGTTCAGTGAACCCCTTCATCGCAACCGCGATGCCGGCGTGAACCTTCTCAGCGGTCATACCTGGCGGCAAAGCAGGGTCAGAAAAATCCACAGTCTCCGGATCGTAACCCAACAACAGAATCCGCGTCATGAGTCTCTCCCTTGTTCTTGTAGGCGGTACCGTCTGCCTATGCACCATATTAACCAGAAAGTGCCTCGGATGCGCTCCTGGAGTTCGGTAACACAGGCGCATTCTCAGGATGGTTGTTGATAGCCATTTCACTCATTGCCGCAGTAGGGAGAGAAGGACTGTAAGGGTGCGTTTCAAAACTCCCTCTTCAGGTAGCGCCAGGTGATGACTTTAAGAACGGACAAAAGACGCCGTGCTTGCGCACGGCTAGGACTTACGCAATACTCATAGCCCCTGCCGCTGGCTGGTTTTCAAACCTTCGGTGATACACTTCGTTCGCAACGACGATGAATCCATGAAACCACCATCGAACGTCAAGACGCCAGCGCAATACATCGCCTCACTCCCCGCCGATCGTGCGAAGACGATCGCGACGGTGCGCGCCTTCGTGAACCAGCACATTCCGCGCGGCTACGATGAGTGCCTCGTGTGGGGCACGATCGGCTGGACGATCCCTCTGTCTCGATATCCAGACACTTACAACCAGCAGCCGATCTGCTACGTCGCGCTCTCGTCGCAGAAGAACTACTGCTCGCTCTACCTGATGGGCGCGTTCTGGAGTGCGAGTCAGCTCGAGCAACTGAAGGCGGCGTTCAAGACGGCGGGGAAGAAGCTCGACATGGGGAAGTGTTGCGTTCATTTCAAGTCGCCGGACGATTTGCCGCTCGAAGCGATTGGCAAGCTGATCTCGGCGATTTCGAGCGAGAAGTGGATCGAGATGTACGAACAATCGCGCTTGAGGACCAAGGCGGGGCAGGCGCAGATGGCGAAGCAAGGCGGCCGTACCGCTAAAAAATCGCCTACGCTCACAAAGACCCAGAATTAGCCTACGGCTTCGATGGCACACGGCGATGAGAAACAGAATCAGGCTAGTGGTTGTAACATCTCGATATCGCTCATTGACCAATCGTCAAAACGTGTAATCGCCTGATTGCAACACCTACTGCGGCAATCGGTTGCTTTTTGCGTAGATTTGAAAGCATCATGCTGAAATCATGGAACGCCTGTCATTTGCCATCTGATCCTAGCTGGCGTGCTGTGGATCGTGGTCTTCAACTTCCTTTGCAAACTCTTGGGTATACCGATGCCTGGAAGGTTTCGAGAACGACCAGGCGCGCTCCGAAGGCTAACCTTCAATCAATATGTTTGTTTGCTCGGCGCTCTGGGTTGGGGCTTCGCGATGTTCGTCTCTTCAATGGTAGATGATCACCTTCGAGGGTCGAGCGTGCCGCTGGGCAGCCTTTGGGTCGCGTTTAGACTAATGGGGTGGTTAGCATCAGGCTGCGTGTTTGGATGGATGTTATGGAGCGGGAGCCGACCGGATCAACCCCTTCCGTAGTGCCCGTATCCTTTGACTGGCGTTATATCCCCATATCACTCATTGAGGAGTGCCATTCCAATTCGGGTCGATGAGTGCGTGACTCGACGGAATATGCACCCCCAGCCTTGAAGGCAGGCTCAACCAAGCATATGATTCCGGCAAGAAAAGCCAGCGCGCAAAACAAATATGGGTTTTCAAGTCGCAGCCAGAGAGCGTGATCGCATCATTGTGGTCGATGTGGTGGGAAGACTCACGTTGACGGACAGTCGCACTCAACTGCGCGACCTGGTTCATGTCTTTACCAGCAGCGGCCACAAGAAGTTCCTGATTAATCTCGAGGGCGTGGATTTCGTTGACAGCAACGGCTTGGGCGAACTGACCCGGTGCTTTTGCAGCGTCAGGCAAGCGGGCGGCGACATGAAACTTGTCCATGTCAACGCGAGGGTGCAAGCCCTTCTTGAGAGGACCAGGATAAACAATCTGTTCGATATCCACAGCGAAGAAAACGCTGCTCTCGAAGCATTCCGGGGATTGTCCGCCCGCTCCCTTCCAAGCGGTCAATGAGTGTAATCGCTGGTTTCACAGTTACTTCCGAATTGTCCGTCCTCCGACCACCATCGCGGATTGGACCTTGGCAAATCTCTCATAGGAATAACTCAGCGAGCAGCGCCTCATGCGCCTTGTTTGTGCTGCTCGGCGGTCCGCCGTGTCAGTTCCTCCCACAATCCGCGCGCCGAGAGGATGACGGAGAAGAGCGCGGTAACGCCGACCGCGAGGAGTGTCCAGATAAAGAAGAAGGCCCCGCTGGACTTGGCGATCGCGCCGCCGACTCCCACCCCCTTCATGTGGATGACAGGGACGAGCAGCCCAAGGAGCGACGCGAGGAGGATGATCACGTACCCCGATCGCCTTTCGGCGAGCACCAGCGTTCCGTACAGCCAAATGACCAGGATAGGAACCGCAATGAGGTTGGAGAGCGTTCCTGGCTCCATCCCGCGAACGATGTCGTCCGTCAGGTGAAACGTACAGAAGAGGATCGAAAGCAGAGACGCGATGGTTAACATAACGTTGGGTTTCATTGGATCTTCTCCTTGTTACACTGAAGGCCCTGACCTTGGATTGCGCGAGGGATACCAGTTTTTACCCTACGTCGAGTGTGCCCTGCTCGTCAGCTCGCGGCTGCCGGCCCGGGCAGTTGCTGTCCGCAATGCGCGCAATTCGCCCAAGTGGGCTCAACGGGCTTATCACATTTCGGGCACGTTGGCTGCAGCAAAGTGCCGCAGCGCGGACAGAATGGGAATTTTGCCTTTTCGACATGCCCGCAGCCGGGGCACGGCTTCGGCAGAGGGTCGCGGAGAATGAAGTACAAGATCATCCCGATCGCATAGGGAACTAAGATCGCCAGCAGCGTCCACAGTACGTATCGCATCTGCCGCCGCTTCGCATCGCCATAGATGTATCCGATCAGCGCAACCCAAGCCACCATGAGCAGGAAAAATCCGTAAACCAGCAGCGCTTGTCCCCAGCGCGGCAATTTGGCCATCTCCGGATCCTTTGGTGCAACGAAGAAGAACAACCAGCACGGTGAAGCACGCATAGGCGAACCATGCAACGATCCACGCTGCCTTTGGAATCACGCGCAATTCCTTTGTGAAGCGGCTCATGCCAGCCTCCTTTCGCCGCGTTGCCGGATTGCCAGCATCACTGCGGCCACCCCTCCCGCGAGCCACCCTAGCGCGGTGAACGCGGCAAAACTGATCCACGTATGGCTGAACTGCGGCCCGAGCAAGCTCCCGAAACGTTCGCTCACAAAATGGAAAGCCGGCCAGCTCGCAATCGTCAGCAGCCACGCAAAAGCCACGAACAAAAATCATTACGCGACGGTTCCAATCGTGCTCGGCCTGTTCGGTGAGCTTGGCCTCCGCACGCGCCAGCGTGGCCTGCACCAGCCACGAAGAGGGCTGCGGCGTCGGCAATCGGCGGAGTTCGCTGGCAATCGGCCGCCAAGCCTCCAATTCGTTTGAGCAGGCGATGCAAGAGCGAACATGCTCCGCAACCTGCTTTTCTTCCGCGCTCGTCAGCGCGTCGGCTGCGGCCAGCGCCAGCAGTTCTCGAATCTTGTCGTGCTCGCTCATTGCCATGTACGCTCCGGGATAGCGCGCTTCGAGCGCGTAACGCAATTGTTCCAGCGAACGTCGCAGCCGCGACTTCACCGTTGATACCGGAACCGCTGTAACCTGCGCGATTTCCTCAATCTTCATCTCATCCTCAAACCGCAGTGTGAGGACTTCGCGATACGTCAGCGGGAGCGCCGCCATCGCTTCGCTGATCTCCGTTCGGCGCTCGGCCGCGAGCGCGTGATCGAGCGGCGTGTGGTCTTTACTTGAAATCCGGTCTGCCACGGTTTCGCTACGCCCGCTGTTTGCGAGCGGCTCGTCCAAGCTCTGCGGACGAATCCGGCGCAAATGATCGATCGCCAGGTTGCGCGCCAGCGTGAACAGCCAGGCGTCGAAATTGCGGTTGGCATCAAAGGAACGAATCTTCTCGACCACTCTCAACCATGTTTGCTGGAACAGGTCTTCCGCCTCGGCGGGCTGGCGCACGATGCGCAGCAGGTACCGATACAGCCGATTCTGGTACCGGGTAATCAGTTCCGAGAGAGCGTTCAGGTCGCCTCGGCGAAGCCGGGCCACATCCGCATCCACGGCCACAAGCCCCTCCAGCGATAGTGCGGTCGCCCCCACCATACTCGTAATACGGATGAGTGCCCAAAAAAGACGCAAAAGATGCAGTTGCTAGATTGGTGTTGCCAGGTATGAGAACAGTCTACTGAAGGATATGGGAAGACAACGATGATTGGCGAAACATCAAACTTAACACTTATCATCCCGCTCCAACGCGAACGAAAGGCGAATACGTGTGCAATCGCGTTACAACAGTTGGTTGGCCGAACCTCGCTTGAGTTTATCCCAATCACAGAAATTTTCGGAGGCTCCCTCGTACCTTGCATCCTTTTGATGTTCTCGCCCGTATTCCCAAAGTGCCCAAATGCACAGTGCAGAGCGCAGGAGCGCAACTCAGATCCTGCATTGCTCTTCCATAGGAGATTGACATGCATGACACAAAGGAGCGGTTGTCTCTGTTTTGGATCTTCGCGTTATTGAACTACCTGTATGCGGACGTGCTTGCCCTGTGGGCTATTGTTGGCTCGCCAAATCTAGCCGACGCCCCACATCTCCCACCATGGGCTATGGCAGGTTCAGCGGTCTTGATGGAAATACCCATCGCCATGATTGTGGCGTCTCGGCTACTTCCGTTTAGAGCGAACCGGCTGGCGAATATCATCGCGGCTGCAATCGAGACCCTTGTAAACGGTTTCCTGACCTTCGTTCCGCCTCTGGCCGGATGGGGCAGGCCGCCCGCTCTTCCTGAGTACTTGTTCTTCGCGACGATCGAAACTGTATGCACCTCAGTCATCGTCTGGCAGGCGTGGACGTGGTCAGAGGTGAAGCCGGCACCTAGTTCGGAGCGGGTCGTCCGCCAAAGAGAAGCTGGGATCACTTGTTCTTAACTGCCGGATTGCTCAAAAATGTACTCGAACGATCCACGCCTTTGGAGGCGCCCGTGCCGACCGCGAACGGCAGGATCGATGAGCGCAATCGTGTTCGCAACAGTTAACCTTGCCGCAAAGCCATACTTCGGCGAGACTCTGCTCCATGAGTATTCTCCTTCGTCGCTATTCGCATGGTGCGGTCTCGGAAACGCTCAGCTTTCCTCGAACGATTGCGGATTTTGAAGAGAGTGAAAGGTGCTCGGCAAAAGCTATCGCGAAGGACGTTGCCGTATTTGCAGTGCAACGCAGAGCAAATCGAGTCTATCTCGTGTGCCGTCTGTGACTGGCGAAAAATCGTCATTACACTCATCATGCCGGGAGCCGGGAATCCGAGTGCAATTACCCCATTTTCGGGGAGCTATCGGTTCCCGACAGTTTCCTGCTCGGTTAGAAGCAGAAGGTGAAATGAACGAGAGCGACGTTTAGGAGGGCGACAATTGAGAGCAGCGTGTTTTCAATGCCCAGAACCCTTCAAGCCAAAAGCGGAGATGCCATTCCCGTTGCCAGCGTAGATGTTCCCGTTCGCTACCGCCATTGAAGTAAGGCCGTTGCGCGGGTTGGCATCACTCCAGAGGACAGCGCCGTTGGTTGCGTCCAAGGCATAGAACGTATTATCGGTGGTTGAACCGACGTACAACACGCCATTCGCCACGGCTATTGAATTCGATACTTCGATGATCGCTGGATTCATCCAGACCGCGCTCCCGGTTTTCGCGTCGAGAGCAGAAATGCCTAGACTTCCGTTCACGTACACCATTCCATTAGCAACTGCTACCGATGCAAGCGAAAGTGCGGGCGAATACTGCCACAGGACGGTCCCATTGGCAGCATCAAAGGCATAGACATAATCGATGGCTGCCAAATAAACCACGCCATCGCTCACCGCTGGTGCTCCAAACGCATTGCCGTAGAGGCCCGTGTGATAGGTCCAGACCAAAGTTCCGTCAGCAGCATTCACCGCGTAGAAATCGGTATCGGTACAACAGCCGTTCACACCGTATGCCTGGAAATAGACAATTCCGTTCGCGACCGCTGGTGCGTCATAGACGTCATACGTCGCGGCGTACTGCCAAAGTAGAGCCCCGGTTTCGGCATCGAGAGCGGACATTAAATTCGCCCATCCCACGTAGAGAACTCCGTTAATGACGACCGGAGAAGACGTTCCAGGAACCGCCGCTGGCACTCTCCACTTCAAACTGCCATCGCTTGCCCGCACGGCGTAGATGTAGTCGCCGTCAGAACTGGTATAAACGACACCGTTTGCCACCGCCATGGAGCCGACAATTTCTACGGTCTGATATCTCCAGCGCAACTTGCCCGTGGCGGCGTCGATGGCATTGAGATAGTGGTCATCGGACCCAAAATAGATGCTGCCGCCGCTTACGACGGGTGACGAACCGCCATAGGATCCCTGATTGGTCGAGAATAATTGGCTGACCTGGCCCACATTGCCAGCGTTCAGCACGTTCTCGAACGGATTGTATCGTCCGCCAGGCGGTGAGAAGCCAAACTCGTCCCAGTCGGTGCGGACCAGAAATGGAACGACGAGACTAAGCACCGCGGGAGCTTCGACACGAATTCGGTGATCTCCGGGTAAGGCCACGGTCGGGACTTGGATTCGCACATGAGAAAAACTTCCCTGTGCATCAGTGCTCACTTGCCCGATTTGCGTGCTGTCGAAGTAAAAGTTCAATGTCATGGAGGGAGGCAGCCCAGAGCCGGAGGCGGAAACCTTCGTTGTCGGGGGACCAAAGGTGGGACTAACCCAAAAACTGGGCTTGGCCAGCGCAGACGTTGTGAGCAGGACCATGACCACGCCGGTGGCGGGGAAGGCTCGGAAGACCCGAAGTTGGGGTAACCGGAGGGTGTGGGACTTTCGAATCCACCTAGAGAATTGGGTAAGCCGAGGAAGCGTCACGTGGACCTCCTGATGAGACCCTTAAATGCCTGACTAAGAACTCTGGATTCCCCGTTTGAGCCGATGGTGGAGGCATTCTACGCGAGAATCGCAAGCTTCTCACGTATCACCTTTCCCCGTGGAGGGACATGATACAGGTTTCCCGCAAATGTGGAATAGGAGAAGAAAGTAGGTAGACGAGTGTAATCGCCTGAATTGTGCCTAGTGGGCTATGGGGTGCCCATTGTCCTCGCCTGCTTCAGTTGGTCAGTTGGCGTAACATCGCCATCACGCTCAAAACGCCCTTCTCGCACCCGCGCTATGAGTGATAGCTCCGTTTAGAACATCGGGGACGCAGGAAAAACTTGGTCCGCTAGTTCGACATACGGCAGGACAGTCCCCTGGTCATCGCTTTTTAAGACCGATTCGGCCGCACTCCCTTCGCCGCCGGAATGCCCGGAGCCAACATCGAATTCGTGAAGAACACCCAAAAGCAAAGGGGCGACCGAAGCCGCCCCATTATGGCCAAATGCTAAATGCCAAGTGCTAAGTGCGTTGGCTGAATGCTGAGTGCTGAATGCTGAATGCTAAAAAGTAAACGCCACTCCCCCGCGAATCGCCCGCGCCGACTGCACCAGATACACTGTCCGCCCATCCTGCCCCAGCAGCGGCACATATCCCTGCGCCAGCAGATTCCTTACATCAATAATCGCCTCCATGTGGCAAGGCATGAAACTCGTCCCCGGAATTGGCTGCCGGATATAGAACCCTAAATAAGGATCCGTCTGCCCCGGCGACACATTAAACGCATCCACCGAAGTCAGTGCCGCGCCGCTGGTCCACCGGTACGAAGCCATCCACTGTGTGTGCGTCTTCGGTATGGTGCCCGACATCTTTCCCGCCAGGCTGTGCCGGTCGTGCACGCCCAGTTCCCCGCGCGCATCCTGCAGGCTGACGTCCGATCCATCCAGCGCCAGCACGCCGCCATATCCGTAATCAAGCGTGGCCGTCAGATCGTCATTAACCTTCCTCTGCAGCACCACTCGCATCCCGCCCGTGTCCAACCCGCTTCCCTGGTAGGTAAAGGTCCCCGAATCCAGATCCGGCAATACTTGCCCGTTCTCGTCGGTCGCGAACCCTACGCCCGTCAGCGCGGGATTGCTCATGCGGTCGCTGAACGCCGCCACTTCCAGCGTCGTCTTTCCCATGCGTTGCGCCAGCGATATCTCTTGATGCGCGGCCTTCTCAATCGACGACGCATAGTTCGCCACACTCACCCGCGGACCAGACTCGCTCAAATTTGACGGCGCCGACTCGAATCCTTTTTCCACACGCCCATCGGGACGCGATGTCGTAAAGCGGTATTCCAGCAATGTGTTCTTCGACACATGCACATCCGCCGTGCCAAAAGGACGGAACGCCGTCGCCCGCCCCATGAACTGGATCGTCTGCAACTCCGATCCGAAATGCAGTTCCACCACATCGGCAAAAGTGATGTTGTCGGAACTGGACAGAGATACGGCCTGCAGCACGTCTCCGCGCGAATAATAATCGGGAGCCGCCAGCCGCTGCATGGTGAGCGCAAATTGCGGTTCCGAACCGTTGTCGAAATGATGCGAATAAGACGCCCGCAGCGCGGCGTTCGGTGAGCCGCTGTTGTACCCTACATTACCCAGCAAGGCTAACGTTCCCGACGTCAGCATCGACTTCTCTACCGAGAAGCCCGTCATCATGTCTGAGGTGCTGCCGAAACCGTTGGATTGCGAACCCGCCAGGAACGACACCGTCCCCTTCAACTCGCGAGATTCTCGGCCTTGGCCTCCATCGCCATTTCTCGACGCTGCCAGTGCCGGGTCATCCTGCAGAATCCGCAGAATTGGTCGATTCTCCGACGAACGCAGCACCCACTTCCAGTCCTCCTGGTCCGCAGGCAGCCGCGCCGGCACCAGCTGCAGCGTTTCAAATAAGGTGTTGAGCGTGACGTTCACCACGGCCGCGCTCCCTGCGCGCAGGCCTACCCGCTCTTTGAAAGAAGGAAGGAACGAAGGAGCGGAAACTTTCACATCGTAGATGCCCGGCAGCAGGCCGCCCGCCGAAAAGAAACCATTCTCATCCGTAAAGACTTTGAGGCTCCGGACTGCAGCTCCAGCGACTTCGACCGCTGCACCCATTTGCGGCACACCGCCCGCGCTTCGCACGTATCCAGAGATCGACCCTGACCGGCTCGCAGCTATCGCCGGTAGGGCCAGCCCCAGCGATAAAACCAAGAACCCGAGATTTCTCAGCATCAGTCCACCACCCCTCATGGGAGACCGCACCTTACGGGCCTTATTCGACGGCAAACGTGACCGAAGGATCCACCGTTTGCTTCGAGAGATTGTCATTGACCTTGATCTGCAGACGGTAAACGCCTGCCTCCAGGTTCGCAGCGGACAGCGTCTTTTCCAAAGTCACTTGGTCGCCGATGTTCCCCATCGTATCCGTGCTCTCGATGGTATGAACCACCGCTTTATTCGTGGCCGCATTCACCACGTTGTACTCGACCGTGGCTGACGGCTTGTGCGTCTTGTCATCCACCGTCAGGTTGTACACCTGCATCCAGAAATTCAGCTTCTGGTTCTTCTTAAATACCACCGGCTTGCCATCTGCCGAGGGTACCCGCGGACGGACCTTCGTCGTACCGATCACGAAGCTGCCCGTACCCACATTCTTCGCCGCCACCGGCTCCATCTGATCCGCCAGAATCAACGAAGAATTCTCTAGTTTATCGTCGGCGAAATCGGGAACCTTAATGCCCTTGCTCCAGGTTCCCACCCGGTCCCCGTTCACGTCTTTCACAACCACATCGAAGCGATACATGCCCGGGCGCAACGGCAGCGCCTTCCAGTACACCGACGAGTTCTCCGTCACCTTGGGCAACAGTTCGGCCGGAACATCCACCTGCACGGTGTCTTCGAACGTCTGCGCGATCTTTCCACCCAGTGTGGTCACACGCCCGAAGATGTTCACGGTCCCGCGCTGCACGCCATCCTTGTTCTGGAAGGTCACGTCGCGATTCTTCACCTGTATCGTGACTGGAACCAGAACCGTGTCGCTGGTGATCTTCACAAAGTCGGCGCGCACATCGAACGGCATCAGATTGATGTTGATCTTGTGGCTGACCACTTCTTCCAGGTCTTTAAACTTCACCGTCGGAGGCTTGCTCAACTTCGCAAACTGATCCAACCGGTCGAACTCTTTGGCACTCTGGTCGTTGGTAAGCGGGCTATTGCCCAATTGCTCGAATCCGCCGTGCGTGAACCGGTCCGTCTTGTTCGCCATCCCCAACGATTCGTAGAGCGTCAACCCGCCGTTCGGAGTGTATTTCAAAGCATCTTTCTCCGACCGATCCATCGTCATGTGGTAGTCCCCGCACATGCAGTTGTCCACAAACTCGATGATGATCTCCTGCCCGATCCCCTCAATGTAGCGGTAGCGCCAATCTTCAAACGGAAAGGTCGAGGTCTCGCCCCCACCTTCGTCAATCGGCCGCTCGTACGTCCCACCCGAAGGATGCGCATCAATCTCATCCGGCTTCCCGTACATAATATAAATTCGGCCGCGATCGGTCTTCCAGCCGGGGATGCCGGCGGCGAAGTGCTCGTTGGCGTACGCCATGCGCTGGTAGTGCTCTTCTTTGAACTCGTTTTCGGCGGTATCGGGAGTGGGGTCGCGGCGTTGCCAGAAGGCTTCGATGAAGGCATCGCGCTCTTCGTCGTTCGAGAGCTGCTTAAAAGCCGAGCGCTCTTCGTCGGTAATGATCCAGCGCACGTCTTCGTCGAGCCACTTCTTGTAGGTTTTGCTGAGCTCAACCTTTAGAGATTTCGCATTTGCTTTTCTTTGCTTCTCCGAAATGGGTCGCTTGAGCGGGTCGGCCTGCGGCGGCGCAGTCTGCCCTTCGGTGGCCGAAGCCGTGGTCGCGGCGGCATCTGCCTTCTTGTCTTCCGCGACAGCGGTAAGCCCGAATACGGAAACGAGCAGGAGAACAAAAGCTGAGCGATAGCGTAAGCCTACCCGGGACATAGTGGGGCACTCCTCAGACTGCACGTACGATTGGCTCATTTTATGTCTTTCCCTACCCCAAAGCAAGGCTAACTGTCGCGATCTAAAGATATTTGGATGGACGGAAGCGGACCGGCTCTCCCTCCCAGCAGTCTCCTCCGGGACAACGGAATTTGCCGGTTTTGAATTGTTGATTTGTGATTGTTGATGGTTGATTGAAAATTCAGATCCTTCCCTTTGTGGTTCAAATCGGGATTTCCGTTGCCCGCGGGACCCCGGGGCCACCCGCTGACGGGCTATAATCAACAGGTTAGGCTGGGAACTTTTGCGTCGCTGCCCCCGTATCATAGGGTGTGCCTGAAGTCCGTCCCGGCCATGGGTTTTGAAGGAGACGGTTCTAAGGTAGGGGAAAGCTTCCAAAAGACCCTAGCCGGACTGGGACATGAAGACCTGGAAAAAAGTCGCAATTGGGGCGAGCGGGATCGTTCTGTTAGCAATCGGTGGGGCGGTTGCCAACTACGAGATTCACAAAGGCGTCGTCACGGTGCAGACCGGCAAGGCCGCGAAAATGGACCTGGCCGCCGTGGTCAGCGCCTCCGGCGAAATCAAGCCGAAGACCTACGTGAACATCGGGGCCAACGCCTTCGGCAAGATCACCAAGCTCTATGTGAAGGAAGGCGACCGGGTGAAGCGGGGACAGATGCTGGCGCAGCTCGAGAACGTGCAATCGTCGGCCGATGTGAATGCGACCCGCGCAGCCGTGGCCAGCGCACAGACCGATGCCATGGCAGCCGAAGCCGCCGTCAACACAGCCGCCGCCGATCTGGACCGCGCCAAGGCCGACTGGGAGCGCATGAAGCTCGACTGGGAGCGCGCCCAGGGCTTGTACAAAGACCAGCTGATCGCAAAGTCGGAGTTCGACAGCCGCAAGAATGCATGGGAAACCGCCGACTCCGGATTGGCGCAGGCCAAGGCCCGCCTGGCCCAAGCCAAAGCGCAGAAAGATTCCGCCGACCGGCGCATCTCTCAAAATCAGGCGAACCTTACCCGCGTCTCGGACGTATTACAGAAAGCGAGTTACCCGGCTCCGTTCGATGGCGTCATTACGAACCTGCCGGTACGCGAAGGCGAAACGGTGGTGATCGGTATCCAGAACTCCCCGGGAAGCACGCTGATGACGCTGGCGGATATGTCGGTGATCACTTCCGAGGTTCGCGTGGATGAGACCGACATCGTGAACGTGGCGCTCGGCCAGCCGGCGGAAGTCACGATTGATGCCATCCCGAAGAAGGTGTTCAAGGCCGTGGTGACCGAGATCGGCAACAACGCCATTGTACGCTCGACCGGAGTGGCGACTTCGCAAACCACGGCGGCCAGCCAGGAAGCGAAAGACTTTAAAGTCGTGGTTACGTTGCAGGATCCGCCGCAAGATCTGCGGCCCGGGCTTTCCTCGACGGCGAAGATCACTACGGCGACGCGGTCGAACGTGTTGACGATTCCGATCCAGGCGCTGACCGTAAGAAGCCAGGCCGACCTGGATGCGGCGAAAAACGAGAAGGGCTCGGTGCAGGCCGCCTCGCCGCAGAGCGAGGCATCGAAGAAAGAAGTGCAGGGCGTATTCGTGATCCGGGACAAGAAAGCGCAGTTCGTCGCCGTGGAAACGGGGATTGCCGGGACCACCGACATTGAAGTGAAGAACGGTATCAAAGAGGGTGACGAGATCGTTACCGGCAGCTACAAGGTTCTGCGCACCATGAAGCCGGGCGCCAGCGTAAAAGTGGATAACGCGGTGGTGAAGAAAGAAGAAGATGACAGTACCCAGTAGCCAGTTCCCAGTACCCAGTGCTAAGTCTAGAACCTGGGTTTTCGTGGGAACTGAGAACCGAGAACTAAGAACTGAAAAGCCACTAACGAACGGCCGGGTGGGCCGTCCAACGATAAGCCGTTTTGGATTTGGAGCGGTGGGTTTGGAAGAAGACCAGGAGAAGAGGATGGCAACGGCAGAAGTACTCAGTTTCACGCAGCCCGAAGTGTCGGCTCCTCCCGAGTCGTGCATGATTTCCACGGTTGACCTGTGGAAGACCTATGACATGGACTCAGAACAGCAGGTCCATGCCCTGCGCGGGGTGAACCTGCGCATTCAGCGCAACGAATATGTCGCCATCATGGGGCCGTCGGGATCGGGCAAATCAACGCTGATGAACCTGATCGGCTGCCTCGACACTCCGACCCAGGGCCAATACTGGCTCAATGCGCAACTGGTCAGCGAGCTCGATGACGACGAACTGGCGCGCATCCGCAATAAAGAAATTGGATTCGTCTTCCAGACATTTAACCTGCTCGCGCGCGCCACGGCGCTGCACAACGTCGAGTTGCCGTTGATCTATGCGGGGTGCCGTCGGACGAGCGCAGCGAGCGTGCGAAAGGCGCGCTCACCTCGGTCGGGATGGAGTCGCGCATGATGCACAAGCCCAACGAACTCTCGGGCGGACAGCGGCAGAGAGTCGCAATCGCGCGCGCGCTGGTGAACCGTCCTTCCATCATCTTGGCGGACGAACCCACCGGCAACCTCGACTCGCAGACCGGCAGCGAAATCATGGCGCTATTCGACCGGCTGCACGCGGGAGGAAACACGATCGTCCTGGTCACCCACGAGCACGACATCGCCGAATACGCGCAACGCGTGATTCACATTAAGGACGGTGTGATTGCGCGCGATGAAATGAATACGAAGCGAAGATAGGGCGGACCTCAGACCTCAGACGTCGGACCTTAGCAAAATCTATGTGACGCGGGCGAAAGCGCCCGCGTTTTTTGTTTTTCACTGGAGCATTTTCTACGGACGCCTCGTCCATCCCCGATGCAATGGAGGGGAGCCCGAAATTCTTGCTGCGGGACAAGCAGTATCGGCCAACCGCCCGGATCATCCCCTCATCGCTCTTTTCGGATCAGAACTCTCCCTGTAAGCTTTAGGAGGGGGCTGGCTACGCAGCATTCCGCATAGAGAAAGCTCAATAGATCGCGAAGGGCGTCGGTATTGACGGTACATCTCAGAAATGTGCTCTCGCGATGGATGTGCACCAGTTCCTGGTTCTTGAGTTTTTCGAGATGGTGAGAGAGAGTCGAATCCGGAATTCTTTAGCCGTTCTCGAATGTCACCGATGACGAGGCCCTCGCGATCAGCCGATAGGAGCAATTGCATGATGCGTAATCGTGGTTTAGACCCCATAGCTGAGAGCATACCGGCGTACCTCGCCAGTTGTTCGGTGCTTCTTCGAACCACGTGTCGCACAATAGTCGGATATGCACTCGACGCAGCCTTAGAGGCCAAAGGCAAGATCGTTCCCTCTGCAACGCGATACCGCATACGGCACTCCGCTAGTACAACTTAAAAATGTACGTCACGCAGAAATAGATCCCGACCGCGATGAAAACCAGACCGGTAAGCCTTCGCGCCCACATCTCCACGGCGGCGAGCTTCTGAAAGACGGAGGCCACCGACTTGGCTCCAAACGCAATCAGCAAGGCAAACACGAACACCGGCAGTGCTGTCCCTACGCCGTAGAGCGACGGCAAAGTGACCGCAGATTCCCACTTTATGGACAACGGAATCAGGCTTCCGAAGAACAATGCCGCCGACGTCGGGCAGAAAGACATTGCGAACAGCATTCCTAAACCGAGGGCGCCCATCGCCCCAGATCCGCCAAATCGCTTTGCCAGACGGGATACACCTGAGCTGCCCAGCCTGGGCAGACGCAGTAAGTCGAGCAGGAGCATGCCGGCCAAAATCAGCACAGGCCCCAGGACTTCGTTCATGTAATGCTGCAGAAAATTCGACAATTCCGGAACCGACAGAAGGCTGCCCACTAACACTACACCGAGAATCACGTAGGTGAGAGCACGGCCGAGGGTGTATAGGCTTCCCGTGAGGAGGACGGCAGCGGGACGATCCGCTTGTTTTCCGATATAAGAAATGGCTGCGATGTTGGTGGCCAACGGGCAGGGACTGATCGAAGTCAGCAATCCCAGCCAAACTGCCGAGCTTAGTCCAATCCAGAAGGCGTCCATCTCAGCTCTCCTCTAGGTAGGATCGCACTTCCGATTGGACGTACTTCTTGAGTGCCGCATCATCGTTGACTAGTTCCCACGCTTTTATCAAGGTCTTATATTCAACCTGCTTGCCGTCCTTGAATCTCACCAGCACAAGGGAACGTGAGAACAAGCGGTAATCGGACGAGAAATGCTTATTCTCCGGCTGCTCGACGTTGACCGCTCGCCATTGAAGGTCGCCTCGCTTGAGTTCCTCGGGAAAACCAACGCTCACAGCTTCGCGCGACACCGCTTCCAGCCTGCGACAGGAAACACACCGGAAATTTCCATGGAAGTAATAGCCGACAACCTTGGCTGGCTCGGTTGCAGCGATGCCCATCATGCCTTGTTGAGACGATGAGGTTGGCTTTCGAAATTCTCCAACCATGAGATAAACAACACTGATAATGACGAAGAGTAGCAGGATGACTTGTATGATCCTTTTGTCGAGCTTCATGGATGTCTTTTGCGAATTCTCGGCAAGGCGCTCGTGGTTCGCACAGCAAGGGCCGGGCGGAAAGCCCTTCACCAAAGCTTCCTCCCGATCAAGTCCCGCCTCTTCCGGCTTGGCGAAACCAAAACGGTTGCCTGCTTGCATGGCTGGCCTTTCCTTGCCTTCTGCGTTCGAAAGACTTGGGTTCATCGCTCTTCAGTCATTTCCGGCTGAGCGTTCGCGGTCGCGACTGGCTGAGCGGCCTCTTGCTGCTTCTTCATCTCGTCCCGCAGGCGTCTGAGGGTCGCACGCAACTCGTCTTTGTTCGGGAACGTAATCGCCTCCACGGGACATAGCTGCGCACAGCTTTCGCAACCCACTACGCAGTTCAGGGGATTCTGGACAATCGGGCGCTGGTTTTCTTCGTCCCATGAGAAGACGTCATTCTTGCAGAAGTCAGAACAGACCCGGTCCCCTATGCAGGTGTCAAAGTTGATAGTCGGGAACCAGGTGATCTTGTCTCGCGGTATGTTTGTGCCCATGACTGCCTCCAATAATCCATTGCCTGTCGCGAGGATCAGGCTGGCGCTCCCTCCTGCGCCTTCACCAGTCCCTCCACTTTCTCCTTGATCCGAGCCAATATGCCTTCATTGTTGGCTCCCCGGATATCCACAGTAATGAACCGCTTTTCATCGAAACCAGTGTTGCGTAAAACTTTCTTAAACAGCTTCACCTGTGCCTCTGGAGCACAGGCGGCCGAGATTACATAGGTGTCGGGGTCGCCTGCCGACTCGCGCAGGATCTCAGTCAGAATCGCATTCCCGCCTTGCCCACAAGTCTGCGGATGCAAAGCTACGTATTGCACCTCAAGTTCGCTCTCGATCTGAAAGGGAAGCGTGTTCATATCGCAGTCCTTGAACGAATTGCAGAGGCCTTTGCAGTTACACATCAGAATTTTCACTTTCATAATTTCTCTCCTCGTAACGTCGTCCGGCACTTTCTGAGAACGCTCACATGCGCCTATCGAGCAGTCTCCTTCACCGCGGCAGAATGGCCGTGCATCATTTTGTTCCTTTGAGGTGTTGTTCTCCGCAGGACGCGCAGTCTTTCCCAATCCTGCAGCAAGGCTGGTTCTTCAACGCTTATTTCGGCCAGGAATCGCTGAAGAATTTCCGTCGTGCGGGAATCAGCCGGGGCCAGGTGGTACACCATGCGGGCACCGCTCTCTATCGGCGGTTACTAAATTCGCGACGCGCAGGCGAGCGAGGTGGCGCGAGACCATCGGCTCCGAGAGTCCCAAGGCAGCTTGCAGGTCGCAAACGCAAAATCCTCCCGCCTGAAGCACATTCAGAATCCGCAGGCGAGTCGGCTCGGCAACCGCCTCCAGCAGGTGAGCCAGGCGCGCCGGCGTTTTCTCATCGTCTATTCGTATACTCGTATACACTAATGCGACTATCGGCCCTCGCCCGGCTGTTTGGCTGTGATGTTCATCACCGTTGAAAGTGATCAGTGGTTGAGGCTGTTTTTGCTGCTGGCGTTCTACGTCGCCCCTGGTTTTTCTGCCTGCCACAAGCTGGCCTGCCGGCCCAGACACCGTTTGGGAAAGGCTTCTCTATGGATATGGTCCCTGTGTCCTTCGGTCGCTGGGTTTGGTTGTTTTTGTAATCGGCCTTGGGCGCAGGGTGAGTGGGAAGAAGTAATTCAGATGAACATTTGTTCGGTTCGTTGGCTCCCACCTTTGCCGCAAAGGGCGCGGCAAAGATGGGGCATCCCTCGCCTGTGTGGGATAGGCGAAAAACAGCTGCAGATCCCTCTCTTCGCTTCGCTCAGTCGAATGGCAATAGGCCGTGAAGGGGCATCCGGTACATCTTTCTCGCAAGTGTGGTGATGAAGAGAAAGATGAATATCCTGATTCTGTCACCCTCGGTGCCAGGACATCGTTATGAACAGTTCAAGGAGGCTTGGCACTTGCTGAAGAGCATCAGAAAGCCGCGGAGATGGCGGAGAAGACTGCCGCCATCATTACCGTGATGAGGCCGACGCTCCAGAGGGCAGTGACACCGGTGAAGACGGAACGCAGGGGGTGGCGGCGGGAAAACGATCGCAGCAGGAAGAATAGCGCCGCCACCTCACAAGGAAGGATGGGGATGGCGAACAGAGCACGGCTTCCAGCGGCCGTATCAATGCCGGGCAGTCCGTCGGGAATCCAGCGGCGAAAGAGAAAGAAGACACACGGCACCCAGGCCAGGAGTAAGCCGCGAATAAACGTGGCGCGCTTGCGGTCGTCCATCTGGGGAGAGAGGATGGCATGAGAGCGGGACGGTGTCCAGTACTCAGTGCCCAGTGCCCGGTCCCAGTACCCAGTACCCAGTACCCAGTACCCAGTACCCAGATAAGGCAAAACCGCTTTGACGCAGACTCCAATCAGATTGTGAAGCTTTGAGTTTTTAACTCGGTACTGGGTACTAGGTACTGGGTACTCATTCGTCGTTGTACGTCAGTAACTCGCCTTCGTACAGAAATCAGAACTAAGCTTTGCGGCGAGGGTTTGACTCAGTTATAAAAAACACAATCACGAAGTCGCTCTTAGTCCTGGCAGTGGGCGGTCTGATGCTTGGCACTGCTGCTGCTCAAACCTCCAACAGCAACAACTCGGGCGCTGGCGCAGGCGTAGCCGATCCCGGACATCCGCGAGTGAACCAGGTCAACCGGCGCGAAGAAAACCAGCAGGACCGCATCGCCAACGGCGTAAAGAACGGCAAGCTGACACCGGGACAAACGGCGCGTCTGGAGCGCGGCGAACAGCTTCTTCAGAACAACGAAAAGAAAGACATGGCGGCCGATGGCGGACACTTGACCAAGCAGGATCAGCGCCAGCTGAACCATGAAGCCAACCACATGAGCAAGCGCATTGCTCACGACAAAAATAAGTAAGTCCGACCTCGGACTTCGGACCTCAGCCGAAGTGCATTGACACTCGAAGTTCAGGACTAAGCCGCGGCGAAAGACTGCGGCTTTTTTCTTTGGGAAGGCGGGCTTCCGGCGTCAGGCTTCGGGCGTCACGGATGCTCAAGGACTTGCACTTGCGAGCGGATGCGGAGGGTAAGTTCGGTGGGGTCCTCGGGAAGAAGGTGGCGATGAAGCTCGGGTAACTGCAGGCGAAGGTCTGCGTAACTGTGAGAATCGACCGAGTGAGCCACTGGATAACCGAGAACGTCGGCGAGGGCGCAGGATAAGTGAATGACCGAGAGAGCGTTGAAGTTTTCCTGGAGAGGCTGGTGGTGGCGGGCGGCGATCAGGCTGAAATCCGCGGGAAGATTCCAGGCGGCGACCACGATCTTTCCGGCTTCACAATGATCCACGCCGAAAAGCTGGCGCTCGCGGGCAAGGACATCGCAGGGTTCGCGGGCGGTATCACGCAGGAATTCCGCGTAGTCCTGGCGGCGGCAGACGGCGAGGGCGAGGCGTCCTATGTCATGCATGATGCCGGCGGTGTAGAGCGTGTCTTTGTCAGCCAGGATGGCACGGGAAAGCTGCTCGGCAACGATGGCGCAAGCGAGGCTATGACGCCAGCAAGCGCACAGGGCGGGGATCTCGAGCGAATCGCGCAGGAAGGCGCGGATGCCGATGGTGACGGCGAGCGCTTGCACGCGTTCGAAGCCCAGGAGCATGGCGGCTTGCAGGGTGTTGGTGATGGCGGTGGGAAAAGGAAATAAAGGCGAGTTCACGAGGCGGAGGATTTCGGCGGAGAAGGCCTGGTCGGCGCGAATGAGGTCGTGCAGTTCGCGCAGGCGCGAATCGTGGCGGGACATCACGCGCAGAGCTTTGATGGCGACCGCAGGAAACGGGGGAAGCTCGACAAAGGCGAGGGGAAGATCGTTGGTTTTGGCCTGCTCGAGGATCGTCACACTGGAGTCATCGGAGATTTAGGCGCGAGGCTTGAGCGTTTTGAGGCGAGAGCATGCCCTAAAGGGCAAGAGACGCAGCGCGGAGCTGCGTCTCTAAGGAAAGTTCGAAGCTGAAAGTGTTTATTGCTGGGCTTCGGTCTTGGTGTCAGTCGCGTGCACGGGCATTGAGACCGGACGAGCCAGGAAGAACTGATGATCGTAGAGGCCGCGGTACATGCGTCCGGCGATCTCGGCGGCTTTGGGGCCGAAGGTGGGGCGTCCGCCTTCGAGGAAGACGACGGTCACGATGCGGCCGACGTCGGTGTTGGCGTAGGAGGCAAACCATCCGAAGCGGGTGCCGGCTTTCGAGCAGGTGCCGGTTTTGCCGAGAATTTCTTCTTCGTTGAAGTTGAGGCGCACGCTGCGGGCGGTGCCGTAATTGACGGCTCCGGCCATGCCATCCGAGAGTTCGGGAATGATGTCATTGATATCGAGATGACGCTTGACGCGGGGCTGGAAGTTGGCGACTTCGTCGGGGGAATTGGGATGCTGCAGGTAATAGAGCGTTCCGCCGTTGGCGATCGCAGATACCAGCGCGCCGAGTTGCAGGGGCGTCATGGAGATGCCTTCGCCGAAAGAGCACATTTTGCCGACGCCGCCGAGTGTAGAAGGAATTTCGGCTTCGGGATAAGTGCCTAACTGCTCGGCGGGGATGTTGTATCCGGCGAGCTCACCGAGTCCGAACTGGTGGGCGTAGAAGCTGACTTTTTCGAATCCCAACTGGCGGCCGACGGCTTCGAAGTAAGCGTTGTTCGAGTGGGCGAGCGCGGTGGTGAGATTCATGCGGCTGCGGCCGCCGAGACGGATTTCGGTTTGCTTGGTGATGAGGCCTTCGCTTAAGGCGGCGAGGGCGACGGAGAGCTTAATGGTCGAGCAGGGCTGCGCGCCGCTTGAGAGGGCGAGGCGCTGGTTCACCATGGCGAGGATGCGTCCGCTGGTGGGCTCGATGGCGACCACGGTGCCGTTCATGTTGCCGAGAGCGTCGATGGCGGCCTGGCGGACGATGGGATCTTCGCCGGCAGTGGCGTCACCTTCGGTGACGTCAGTGGCAAAGCTGCTGGCGGTGAAGCGCTCATAATAACGATGACGGCGGCGGCGGGTGGCGCGGGTGGTCGAGACCCGCGAACCGGGCACGCGGCTGCGCGCGAGACGGCGCATGTGTTTGCGCGCGTGCTGCGACTCATTCACGTTGGGGGATTTGGACTTGGAAGAAGGAAGCGAATGAGTGTTGACGGTGGCCGCGATGGCGCTGCCGACAAGCAGCGCGAAAACCGCAAAAGCGGCGACGAAACGAGCGACGGACGACGAGCCCTGTTTGGATGTCACTTCCCTGTACCGGTCCCCGGAGTTCACACCTGATTTGATGCACGGAGCCTGCCAAAAATCATGGTTTCCGGCTAAGCCACTGCATCTACTCGAATAGTAAGAGCTTTGGATTGTGGGCGCAACGGAAAAGTAACATCTTCTCAAACTCGGCAAATCGAAGGTAAAGGCATTTGTTTGTTAAGGTTAGTGGTCGGTTCCTAGGTGGGCACATCCCTTTGGTAACGAGGCGTGGGATTACTGGAAAGATAATGGGATTGTGGAAAAGTTTTTCCCTGGTTTTCGTCTGGGCCGCCGCCTCAGCGATTGCGAAGCGGCCGATTCTGTGACTCGGTTGGCCGGCGAGACGCCGGCCCTCCTTGCCTGGTTGCGTTGACCTTGCCGGGTGGGGCAGTTAGCATTCCTCCATCCTGGGACGAGAGTTCATGATTCCGCAGAAGTTGTCTCACTATTCCGTGCGCGAGCAGATTGGTGCGGGCGGGATGGGCGTGGTCTATCGTGCCCACGATGACCAGTTGGATCGGGACGTGGCGCTCAAAGTTCTGCCTCCAGGTGCGCTTTCCGATGAAAAAGCCAGGCTGCGTTTCCGGCGTGAGGCGCTGGCGCTGGCGCGGTTGAATCATCCCAATGTTGGGGCCGTGTATGAGTTTGGCAGCGCGGGCGGCGTCGATTTCCTGGTGATGGAACTGGTATCTGGGGTCACGCTCGATGCCAAGCTGACTGGAGGGCCCCTTCCTGAAAAAGAGGTTCTAAGGCTGGGGGCGCAACTGGCGGACGGGTTGGATGCGGCGCATGCCCAGGGGGTGATCCATCGTGATTTGAAGCCGGGGAATTTGCGGCTGACTTCCGATGGACGGTTGAAGATTCTCGACTTCGGCTTGGCGCAGTGGGAAGAGCCGGAAGATGCATCGGCGGTGACGGCGACGCTGACGCGAAACGACGGCGAGATGAGCGGGACGCTACCCTACATGGCGCCCGAGCAGTTGCGCGGATACAAGGCGGATGCCCGGACGGACATCTATGCTTGCGGCGCGGTGCTCTACGAAATGGCGACGGGCAAGAGGCCGTTTCCGGGAGTTTCGGGGCCGCAGCTGGTGGGCGCGATTCTGGAGCAGCCGCCGTCGCGTCCGACGGACGGCAATCGCAACATTTCTCCGGCGCTTGAAAGCATGGTTCTGAAGGCTCTGGACAAGGACCCGGAGCGGCGCTACCAGTCGGCGCGCGAATTGAAGATCGATTTAGAACGGCTGAACAGCGGGATCGCGCCGATCGCCGCCAGAAGGCGGCCACGATGGAGACTCATTGGTTCGGTTGTGGCGGCGCTGGTGATCGCGTTGATTGCGGCCTTCAGCGTGGGGGGATGGCGCCACAAGGCGCAGACGGCGACGGCTCCGGCGAGCAATGTGAAGTCGCGCAAGTCGGTCGCGGTGCTGGGATTCAAGAATCTTTCGGGGAAGCCAGAGGAGGCGTGGATTTCGACGGCGCTGGCAGAGATGCTGACGACGGAGCTGGCGGCGGGCGAACAGGTGCGCACGGTGCCGGGCGAAAACGTGGCCCGCATGAAGATGGATTTGTCGCTCTCGGATGCGGACAGCTTCGCCGCCGATACGCTGGAGAAGATTCACAAGAATCTGGGGAGCGACCTGGTAGTGCTGGGATCGTACCTGGCATTGGGCAAGAATGCCGGCGGCAAAGTGCGCCTCGATTTCCGCTTGCAAGACGCGGTGGCGGGGGAGACGGTCGCGACCTTTTCAGAAACAGCGACCGAGGATGAGTTGATTGAACTGGTTTCACGTACGGGTGCCGATCTGCGGCAGAAGATGGGAATCGCGGGGGTTTCCACGGCCGAAGAGACGGTGGTACGCGCGGCGCTGCCATCGAATCCGGAGGCGGCGCGGCTTTACTCAGAAGGGTTGGACAAATTGCGGGTCTTCGACGCCCGGGCGGCACGGGACTTGTTGTCACGATCGGTGACGATCGAGCCCAAGCATGCGCTGACGCATTCGGCGCTGGCGGCGGCGTGGTCCGCGCTGGGCTATGACGCGAAGTCGCAGGCAGAAGCGAAGCAGGCTTTCGACTTGTCGGGCGGGCTGTCGCGAGAGGACCGCTTGTCGGTGGAGGGACGCTATCGGGAAGCGACTCACGAGTGGGGCAAAGCGGTAGAGATCTACCGCACGCTGGCAGGATTTTTCCCCGACAACCTGGATTACGGGTTGCGGCTGGCCTCGGCGCAGGTGTCGGCAGGAAACCCGAAAGATGCATTGGACACTCTCGACGGGCTGCGGCGAGCCGGGATGAGCGAGGCGGCCATTGATCTTGCCGATGCGAAGGCGTCGAACGCGCTGGGAGACTTCAAGCGGGCGCAACAATCGGCGGCGAGCGCGGCGAGCAAGGGGCATGCGCAGGATTCGAAGCTGGTGGTGGCGCAGGCGCGAGCAGCGGAGGGCCGGGCACTGGAGCGGTTGGGCAAGGCCAACGAGGCGTCGGCTGCCTTCGCGGAAGCGCAGTCTTTGTTTACCGCAGCCGGAGACAAAGTGGGCGCGGCATCGGCGATCAGCACCAGCGCCAACGTGCTGTATGACCAGGGAGATTTCGCGGGAGCACGCAAAGGCTACGAGGAATCGCTGGCTGTCTTTCGTGAAGTGGGAGCACAACTGCGGGCCTCAAATGCGCTGAACAACATTGGCAATGTGTACTACGAGCACGGAGATTTGACACACGCGCGTGAGTACTACCAGCAGAGCCTCGATGTGTTTCGGGAAATAGGAGACAAGGCGGGGATCGCGGGTGGACTCGGGAACCTGGCCAATGTTCTCGACAGCATGGGTGACCTGAAGGGTGCGCTCAAGATGCAGCAGGAGGGACTGGCGGCATTTGAGGAAGTCGGGGACAAACGAGGCACGGCAGCGACGCTGGGAAATTTTGGAAACCTTCTGGCAGAGATGGGCGACCTGGAAGGGGCGAAGGCGAAATACCAGGAGGCCATCCGGTTGCACACCGAGAGCGGATATCAGCGCGGTGCAGGCTACTCGATGTATGGCATGAGCGACGTGCTCACGGCACAAGGACAACTGGCCGAGGCTCGCAAGTACGCGGAAAAATCAGCGGCGATACGGAAAGGGATGAACGAGGCGGGGAACATCGCGGGAAGCAATGTGCAACTGGCGAACCTGGCGCTGGAAGAAGGAAAGGCGGCGGAGGCGGAAGCGCTGGCCCGGGCCGCGGCGGAGGAGTTCGACAAAGAAAAGGTCGCGGACAACGGCGCGAGCGCATATGGAGTGCTGGCCCTATCGCAGTTGGCGCAGAACAAGCTGGCCGAGGCGCAGAAGTCGGCGAGCCGCGCGATGAGCCTGGCGCAGCAGACGGGATATAAGCCGCCTCGGTTCGATGCGACGATTGCCAGCGCCAAGGTGCAGGCGGCATCGGGCAGTCCGGCGGCCGCTCTGAAGACCTTGGAGAGCGTCCGCACGGAGGCGGTAAAGTACGGATACGTGCCCTATGATTTTGAGGCGCGGCTGGCGACGGGCGAGATTGAGATGAAATCAGGAAAGATAGAGGCCGGTAAGGCGCGACTTAGGCAGTTAGAGAAAGATAGCCGGGCGAAGGGGTATCTGCTGGTGGCGGAGAAGGCGGGTAAGGCGGTAGGCGCGAAGTGAAGTGCGTGTAGAACAAAGCGAACAGCGTCGCCATCAAGGCAAAGCGTCCCAATGAAAAAGAGGTGGCTCGGCAGGGATCGGAGTATGGGACAGCGACACTAGGCCAGCGGTCAGTTGTTGATAAATCGCGATTTCACCCATTGACGGTGCCGTCCCGCCTTTGTTTTGGCCCAACTTATACGGTGGTTACCCCCATCCTTCACGGTTTTCGACGGATGGGAATTCGTGCCGCCGGTGTGTGGGTTCTCTTTGGCCTAAATCGTGCCGGTGAGCCGCGTCCTTCTGGACGGCAACTTTCGAAGATCCGATGAGTTGAGTTCAGCGTGCCCACCTTTGGAAAACCGCGAAAGGTAGGGCATCCACCGTTCAATTCTCCAAAGCAGGCATGGGCCAGCCGCCGAAGCCTACTGCAACGCCAAAAGAATGGGAATCATTCCCGTGCCTGAACGCCAAGGCTGAAGCGCCTTACCGATGACAGCTCCGAACGCGCGCTCGCGATCGCTCGCCTTCATGGCATGGCCGGCCCTGGGCGAAGAAGTGAGGAGATCACCGACTTCGATGGCGGCGTACTCCGCATCTACCTTGCAGTACGCCTTGCCGATCAGAGAGACAGCGGCGCGGGGCTGCAAGGAAGTCTGCTGATCGAGAACGATGCCCGGGCGAAATGTGCCGCCCCCGGCCACGACTCCGGCGACGCGCCGGTCGTAGGGCTCTGCGCTTTCGCGAACGGTGCCGTTTTCGCCGACGATGACCACCGAACCAGCGCCGATGTCGAACCCACCGGCGCACTCGAACTGTTCGGCGCAGTCGGCTCCTGGAAGGAGAATGTCGCCAGTTGCGGTGATGGTGCCGACGACCATCACGTTACCATCAAAATATCCGGCGTTGCCCGAACTCCTGCCGTAGACTCCATTGCCGCCGTTGTTGTGGATTCCAGCGACTCCGGACATTCCCGCGCCCTTGCTTTCTCCGTGAACACCATCGCCGGCCGCGCTTCCGCCGTAGACGCCGCTGCCATTGGAAGTGTTATTACCGGAAACGGCCGCGCCGGCGGTCGTGCTCCAGCCACGAACCGGAGGGTAAGTCTTCACGGCGGTTTGAATTTCCTGCTGGAGGTTTTTTGTGGCGGATGGCAACATCAGCGTGGCTTCCGGGCTTGGCTTGATCGGGTCAGACATTGCAAAGCTCCTTGCGGTTTTTTCAACCTAGGGGGGCAGTTAGTGGCACGAATTTACGTCAGGGGCGGCGAATGGTCAAGCAGGGAGTCAAGGGAGCGGTGTATATTTCCTGGGGGTAACCCGATGAACCTCTACACCTTCGCGATCGAGAACATCCATATTGCGAACACCCGCTCAAGGCATGACGATACCGACACGGTCGCCGCAAGCCTAGCGAGCAATGACGGGGCAACGAGGTCAGCCACACATTCATTGGGCGATGTAAATAGTGGGGATTACGCCATCAGCCTGAAACTAACAACACTGATCGCGGATCCGTCAGCATCGCTAGGGCTGGGGTATGCAATCTACAACGGAAACGCCGGGACACTGCCGCAAACGCTGACGGCCCTCACCGATCAAGTTTCCGGGCAGGCGCTCGATGACATCCTCGATCCGTCACCGGGAGTGAGCGGCCCACCTGACTACGGCTCCGGACCCGGCGGTGGGGATCCGTGGAACGAACCGGGCTCTGAAAATGTCGGTTGGCTGACCGCGCTCGCCTATCTTGGGCTGGCCGATTTTTTGTTTCCCGATTGTGACGGCTTTGTAGCGATCGACTCGATCGGAAACACGACTCAGCAATGGAACCAGGCGATCGACAGCGGGGGAGCGAATGAGTATCGAAAGAGTGTCCGCTATCCGGGTTCCAATTCGCCCGCAGGATGCGGCAGTAACTCCGATTACACGATTACATGGTCGGTGACACGCGAAACCGTTGCCGGCAGCCTTCGGCAGTTTCTGCGCCTTCACAATCTCTCCCCAAACCCTGGCATCCGATCCTTGAGTTAGAGCGCGTTCGCCAACGGGGAAGGGAGCATCCGCATCTCACGAACTGGACGATCCCCGAAATATGCAAGGCTTAGCTTCGCAGCGGAGCGCATTGCTGGTCGCTCAGCGGATATTCGCGCGACAGTTTGAGGCATGGGGAATGGAAAACCCCGAATAGCTTCAAGAAAGTGTATGGCCATTCGAACGGCTGTTGCGTCACCGGTCCCCGAATAACTCAAACTCCTGCTGAGGCCGACGGCTTGGTATTTACGGATCCAAAGCGCGGCCACAGCCATCCAATGCTAACCAGGAGGATGACCAACCATGTATCACGTGCGCCAGGAGAATCTGCCTTTTATCGGTAGTTCGCATGAGTTTGTTGGGGCTGAGCAGGGCGGCACTGCGGTTTCGGTGTTCTTGTTCCGGGGGAAGCCGGGGTCGGGGCCGGGTCCGCACCGGCATCCTTATGATGAGATCCAGTTCATCCGTGAAGGCCGAGGGCTGTGGACGGTGAACGGCAAGACTTTCGAGGGCAGCGCTGGAGACATTTTTGTGATCAAGGCCGGCGAGGTTCACAGCTTTAAGGCAGTGGGCGATTCGCCGCTGGTGCAACTCGACGTGCATCTCAGCCCGCGGTTTATCCAAGAGAACCTGTAAAGCGACTGCAACGTGGCTGGAACGCTGGAATGGAGATTGGCAAGCGGTTGGTTGCGATGTATGATTAGCACTCGTTAGAGCAAGAATAAACAATGGTTTGCACTAACGCCTCCCTCGAACAATTCAAGCCTTGCGAGAACCATCCTATGTTTAAGTCTAGAAGAGACCATAAGCGTCCTTTGTGTTTGCTACTGGGATTCTTAGTGCTCGCAGCATTCGCCAGCGCCCAGGATTCCAAACCTCTGGTGAAGATCGAACGGATGAAGGCAGAGCTGGATAGCCAATCGACTGCGATGTCGAACGGACGGAACTCGTACGAAGCAGGGTTCAACGGCTCGCAGCAGATGAACGTACAGCAATACCCCAACACCAATACCTGTCTTGTCGTTTATCCCGATGGCAAGTATTTCGTCGAAAAGAAAGACGAGCGCACGCCGGGGAAACCCAAGGTGAAGTCCGCTTCGGGCGTGTTGTCGGCAGATGAGTTGCAGCAGTTCAAGGCTGTGCTCGACGAGGACGAAATCAAGAAGATCACGATGCCCAAAGACCTGGTGCTGCCCGACGACGCGACGGGGCTGAAAGAAGCAGAGCGCGTGGACGTGCAAGTGCATCGCGAAACCGCCTTACAGCAATTCACGTTCATGAAGGAACGAATCTCGACCGGCCCGGGAAAAGCCGGAAATGCGGCAAGCAGCCTGACCGGAATGGACGTTTTCCTCGATAACGGAGCGCCGTACAAGAAAACCGTTGCGCCGCTCATGAAGTGGTTTGACGAGTTGAGCAAGAAGAATAAGTTTCAGGACTCGAAACCGCAGTACTGCCAATGAGCAAACGGTTTGGCGTGATGAAGCCTTTGCTCACAATTCTTTCGGTTCTGCTGGCGATCAGCCTGGTAGCCAATGCCGGCTCGAACGAAAAGGCCAGCAAGCCGGCGCTGCGTCTGGTGCTCTCTGAGATTCAACCCGGGGCCTTGAGCAGTGAGCAGTATTGCATGCTGGTCTTTGACGACCACAATTTCCACGCTGAAAAAGCGTATCGCACACACGGAAAAGACCAGGATCGCAAGGTTTATCAAGGCACTCTTTCGGATACCGACTGGAATGCTTTGACGGCAATTCTCGATGGCAAAGCCTTCCGCGAACTGAATGTGCCACGATCCACGGACAATTTAGTGGGCGAGGATTTGCATCCCTATGCGATCAGCGTGGCGCGGCAGAAGGGATTTCAGAATATGGAATTCCTGACCAAGAAGAGTCTGAAGCCTTATCAGTCGCAGGTGAAGCCTCTGCTGGACTGGTGGAAATCGGCGCGCAGCCAACGCATGCCTGAATCGAACTCGGGAGCCGACAGCCGATGCTCGCTGAACAACAGAGATGCGCTCTTCACTAATTGAATCGGGAAAGCGAACCTCAGGCACTAAAGAGCGCGAACCTATCTCAATGGTTTGGCGGCACGAAAGAACTCGTGCCCTTCCCGGTTTCGCGGCATGAGTGGACTAGAGCACGTAGACCCGCAGCATCCACCAGATGAGAAATAGGGCGACGATGGCACCGGCGATGTGGACGATCCAATCGCCTGCGGTTTTTGGTTTGCCAAAGTTGAACATCGTGGCATGGTAGCACGAGGTAGAGGGGTTTACGCTGGCAAGCGATTTGCCTTAAGCTGACGTGGCATGTCTTCCCGCGCGCATCTTCTTCTCTTTCTTCTCTTCTTCGCGGTTTTATCTTTTTCGGCGACTGCGCCGACCGCAGATTATCAAGTGGTGCGTGTGTATCCGCATGACCCTCAGGCGTTCACGCAGGGTTTGATTTTCGTGGATGGGCATCTTTACGAGAGCACTGGGTTGAACGGCAAGTCGTCGGTGCGGATGGTGGACCTGGCGACGGGGCAGATTTTGAAAAACTACGACGTACCGCAGGAATATTTCGGCGAAGGGCTTACCGACTGGGGCGGCACGCTGGTGCAGTTGACGTGGCAGGCGCAAAAAGGCTTCGTCTACGACCGCGAAAGGTTCACTCTGCTCAAGACTTTTCCTTACGAGGGTGAGGGGTGGGGGCTGACTCACAATGCCAAGCAGTTGATCATGAGCGACGGGTCGGCGTACTTGCGGTTTCTTGATCCGAAAACATTTCGCGAGACGGGACGGATTCGGGTGACGGATGAAGGGCGTCCGGTGGAAAAGTTGAATGAACTCGAATACGTGCGTGGGGAAATTTTTGCCAACGTCTGGCAGACAGATAGGATTGCGCGTATTTCTCCGCGGACCGGGAAGGTGCTGGGATGGATTGATCTGAGTGGGATCATCGATAAGTCGCAGCTGGGTGGGGACGCAGTTTTGAATGGGATTGCTTATGACGCAGCGGGGGATCGGTTGTTTGTGACCGGGAAGTTGTGGCCGAAATTGTTTGAGATCAAGGTGGGGCGGTGAGTGTACAAGGCCCACTTCTCGCAAAGTACGCGGGAAAAGGGGCACCCTTCTATTTCCAAATTCCAGTAATAACCTTGGCGGCGCCATCTCCGGAGTCCGGGATGAATGGGCTCGAGGTCGAAGTTATCTTCGATGGTTCGTAGAACACTGTAGTGGTTGTACGCCGCGGTGACTTCCTGCGGCTTCACCATGGCTCCCAGAAAAACGGTATAGATTCGTTCCGGCTTGATATTCCCTTCTGACTCGTCAAAGGTCACGATCACAAGCGTGCGCTTCAAGGCTTCGTCTTTCGGCAGCCAGGTCTTGTCGTCGAAGTGCAGCCAGGTGGTAAGGAATTTGCGCAGCCAGTCGGCGGAATTCTTGAGTCCGACTTGCGGCTTCGACTTGGGATCATGGCCGTCATCGTCGAGATTGGGCGTGTAAAACATGTATTCGGGAAGTGGATTCCTCTGGGGGTCGGCGACGAAGTTGCCGATGTCGGTCACGAAGGCGTTGTTGTCGTCGTGGGTATCGACTCTGACGACCTGGTGAAAGCTCTTCGTCTGGATCGCCTGGAAACTCAGGAAGGGCGTGTGGCGGCGAACGTACCGTCCATTATGGTCGCCAAGGAATGGTTTCCGCGCGTCGGGAGCAGCGGGGTAATCTTCCGCGTAATTTTTCCAGTTCAATAAGTCGGCGATGGTGCGGTGTTCCGGGTCATTCTTGAAATTCCTCTGACTATCGCTGAGGAGTTGCGGGCTATGGGTTCCAAAGTCACTGCCTGCGATCATCGCCAGATAATTCGGATAGGAGTAGTGGTAAAGGTTGCCGAAATTGCTGAAGACGACCCCCTTCTGGGCCAGGCTTTTCAACAGATCGTTTTGCATGGCGGATTCATAGTTTTGGTTTTCGAGGACGACGACGAGCACGTGGTCGAAATGTTTGGGCGTCGCTGCGGGGCGCTGCGCATAACAGAGATGCGACAGAAGGCAGCAAAGAATGGCGCTACAGGCGAGCGCACGGGAACGAAACGCCATGCTTCCTCCGAGCTTGATTCTTGATCGAGTGGTGAGAGGCTCATCATGCTGTCTGGGTTGTAGAAGCATCGAATCTATCCCTTAAAAATCAGAATCCCCACCTTAACGCCGCAAAAGGCGCGACGTGAAGGTGGGGCACCTCAAGTTTCTTTTTACTACATCATCTTCTTCTTACTACATGGGGTCGGTGCGCTTGCGGAGGAAGGCTGGGACGTCCAGGTCTTCCTGCTCGAAGTTGGCAATCATGGCGTTGCGCATGACGTCGACTGGCGTGTCATTCGAGACTTGCGCAAGGCCTGCCGACGGAGTTTCTTCCTGCATCACGCGCGGGGGCGGAAGCGGGTCGAAGTCGGGGTCGGGCTCGGGGCGGCGAAAGTCGTCATCACGCGTGACCGTGAAGGTGGCGCTTCGCGCTTCGGCCTGACGGCGGCGAATGTCGGAGTCTTTGAATCCGGTGGCGATGACGGTGATCTTCACTGAATCTTTGCACTTTTCATCGAGCACGGCGCCGAAGATGATGTTGGCGTCTTCGTGGGCGGCGCTTTGGATGATGGAGCAGGCTTCCTGCACCTCGGCGAGTTTGAGCGAGGCCGAGCCAGTGATGTTGATGAGGATGCCGCGGGCGCCGTCGATGGCTCCGGCCTCGAGCAGCGGCGAGGCGATGGCTTTCTGCGCCGCTTCAGTGGTGCGGCGCGCGCCGGCGGCGCTGGCCGTGCCCATGACGGCATAGCCCATGCCGGCCATGATGGCCTTCACGTCGGCGAAGTCGCGGTTGATGATCCCGGGGATGGTGATGATGTCGGAGATGCCCTGCACGCCTTGGCGCAGGATGTCGTCGGCGATGCGGAAGGACTCGAAGAATCCGGCGTCTTGCGCGACGGCGAGCAGCTTTTCGTTGGGGATAACGATGGTGGTGTCGACCGAGTCCATCAGTTCGGCGATGCCGCGATCGGCCTGGTGCATGCGGCGTTTGCCTTCGAAGGCGAAGGGCTTGGTGACGACAGCGACGGTGAGCGCGCCCATTTCGCTGGCGAGCGAAGCGATGATGGGAGCGGCTCCGGTGCCGGTGCCACCGCCGAGACCGGTGGTGACGAAGACCATGTCGGCGCCTTCGAGGGCTTCGATGATCTTGTCGGAGTCTTCGAGAGCGGCTTTGCGGCCGACTTCGGGATTGGCGCCTGCGCCGAGCCCGTTAGTGAGCTTGACGCCGAGCTGGATTTTCATGGGGGCGCGCGACATGCGCAGCGCCTGCAGGTCGGTGTTGGCGGCGATGAACTCGATGCCTTCCATGCCGGCGTCAATCATACGGTTGACGGCGTTGCCTCCGCCGCCGCCCACGCCGATGACCTTGATTTTGGCGTCGTTGCGGGCTTCTTCGTTAAAGCTGATGCGAATGTCGGTGTCTTCGTTTTTTTTCATGTTCGCCGCCTGAATTTATTTTTCGTGCTCGTGCCGTTTCGTTTCTTTCGCCGCTACGCGGCTGGCCATTTGCTGCTTCTCGTACCCACGGCTTGCGCCGTGGGCTGCATTCTTGCGCCGCTTCGCGGCTAACGCCAAGCTTCGATACGCTCCATCAAGATCGCTCCTACGCTCCCTTGCCGACCAGCATGGCTTTCAGGCGGGAGCTCCAGCGGGCGTCCTGAAAGCCGCGGGCTACGCGAGCCCGGTGTCCGTAAAACACCATGCCTAGAACCGTGGCAAACTCGGGTTCGGCCAGGGTTGAGGGCATCTTGGCCAGCGCAGAGGGCCAGGAAAGCCTCAGGGGACGGCGCAGCACCGAGTCAGCGATGTCGAGAATGCCGGGCAGGCGGGTGGCGCCTCCGCTCAGAACCAGTCCCGCGACGCAGAGTTCGAGCATACCGGCGTGGCGCAGGTTGTCACGCAGCATGACAAACAGCTCGTGGGCGCGGGGCTCGAGAATCTCTCCTACCATGCGCTGGGAAATCAGGCGCGACGGGCGATCGCCGACCGAGGGGACTTCGACTTCGTTGCCCTCGGGAATCAGCGTGACGATGGCGTGTCCGTAGAGCTTCTTGATCTTTTCCGCTTCGGCGACTGGGGTGCAGAGGCCGACGGCGAGATCGCTGGTGAAGTGGTCTCCGCCAATGGGAATCACGGCAGTGTGGGCCACCGCGCTGTCCTGAAAAACGATGATGCTGGTGGAACCGGCTCCGATGTCGACCAGGCAGATGCCCAGTTCACGTTCGTCGGGGCGCAGAACCGAGTCGGCGCAGGCGAGCGGTTCGTAAACGGTATCGTCGACATGAATGCCGGCGCGGTTCACCGCCGTGACCACGTTCTGCGTGGCGCTGGCCGCGGCGGTAATCATGTGGACCCGCACTTCGAGGCGCGAAGCAACCATGCCCAGCGGATCGTGCACGCCAGCCTGGTCGTCGAGAATGAATTCCTGGGGGAGGAGATGGAGAATCTCGCGGTCGGGGGGCAGCGGGATGGCGCGAGCCTTGTCGACGGCGAGACGGATTTCTTCGCGCGTGATCTCGCGGGAGCGGTTGCCGAAACTGATGCCGCCGTGGGTGTTCATCCCTCGGATGTGGGCGCCGGAAACTCCCAGCAGAGCATGTTCAACGGGAGCGCCGACGGCGTCTTCGGCTTGCTCGACGGCTTTCTGAATCGAGCTGACGGCCTTGTCGAGATCAACGATGATGCCCTTGCGCGAGCCGCGCGATTCGGCGATGCCGTGTCCGCGATAGCGCAGGCCGTTGTCGGTGATTTCCGCCACCAGCGCGCAAGTCTTGGCGCTGCCTACATCGATCGCCGTCAGCAGATGTTGATACTGGTTCGCCATGCTTATTGGGGTTCCTGATTCCTGGTAATTTCGGGACTCGGTTTATTCGTCTTCACGACACTGGCTTTCGCTGCAGCCGGATGGGTGACAGTCTTCTTCCTGGCGACTACTTTTTTGTGAGCCGGCTTGGCCGGCTTCCTGGTCGCGATCACTTTCGCTGGCGGCGTCTTCGGTGCAACCGGTTCGCGCGCGACCAGCGCGGCCGGCTTCACTCCCGCGGAGAGCGCGGCCTTAGCGAGCTTCGGCGAAAGAGCTGGTGGTTTGGCGACACTGCGGGAATCGGGGTTAACGATGATCTGGCGGTCGTAGCGCAGGTCGACGGATTCCAGCTTGTCGAACTGCTGGCGCCATTCCTGCAAATGGGTTTTGTAAATCTTGTAGCGGTCGAGATAGTTCGCCGAACCGAGATGGACGAGCACCGCGCCAGTGGGATCGTTGGCGAGAACTTTGACATCGTCCGGATCAGAGAGATCGACCTCGCTCAACTCCTGCGAGTAGTGCGCACCGCTGGAATCGAGCTGGCTTACCAGGTCGTTGTAGATTTTCATCCGCGGGCGGCGGGTGGAGAGCGGTTCGCCGGCGTTCATTCCCAGAATTACCGGGAAAGAGAATTTCTTTTTGCCGGGAGAGGGCAGATCCATCACGGTCCCGGCTCTGTCGACCAGTTCGATACGCGATCCGACGCGGGCAAAGGCGATCGGGGTGCGCTCGTGAATTTCCACCTGGATGCGGTTGGGCACGAAGCGCATGACGCTGGCGGATTCGACCCAGGGGATTTGCTCGAGCTGCGCCTGGCGCTCGGCCAAGGGAATAAAAAAGATGTTGCGTCCGATGTCGCCGCCCATGACTTCCATGACCTGGGATTTGCTGACGCTGTCGAGCCCGGTCACTTCTATATCGTCGCTCGATTCGACCCGGAAGCGCCAGGAGTGCTCTCCGTAGTGATAGGCGGCGGCGGTAGCGACCGAGCCCAGCAGGAGCACGGCAGCCACAATGACAGCCCAAGTGATGCGAGTAGCGGTTTTTTTGGGGAGCGATCCGCGGCGGACGGAGACGCGCTTTTGTCCGCGTAAGAAGGGCGATTCCTGTTCCACATCCAGGTCGAGAGCGCGCGGGTCGTCCATTTCTTCGCGCACGGGCTCGTCTGGTTGTGAATACAACTCGTCCTGCGAGATGGTAGGAGACTTCCGCGCCATCAGAACAGGTCAGTTGTCGTCAGTGAATCGCTGAGCGAAATTACTATAGCTGCTTTTCGCGAAATGAGAAAGAGAAAAGCGGCGTCAGGTTTCGGGGAACCCTTACAACGCTGTGTGCGGAGAGAACTGCCGCGGAGCTCGCTGAGAAATTCTACCCCTGAAGCCTGACGCCTATCGTGAAGCGACCTGCACGACCACTCGGGGGCAGGCGATGCGGACTTGCCGCACTTGTTGGAGGGCCAGTACTCGCATGTCTTCGGCTTGAACTTGAGCTTGAACTTGGGCTTGAACACGAACCATTTCGGCCTGGTGGCGAGCGAGGTTCGCCTGCACTTCGCCGAGCCGGGCCTGCACGTGTCCGAGGGCGGCCTGGGTGGTGCCCACGTTCGACTCGCCGCGGCCAACCACGATCTGGGCCATGGCGAGGTATTGCTCTGCGCGTCCGGAGAGGTGCTCAGCGGTGGCGACGGAGCGGTCGGAAAGGTTCCGCAGCCAGTCGGGATTGCTGTCGGCCAGCGAGTTGCCGAGTCCGAGAGCCAGAACCACTACTGCCACCGTGTATAACGCTTTTTCGGATGCCATAAAGTTGCTCCTCACCAGAATCGCTTATGCCAAATAGACGCGGCACCCTGGGAATCGTTAGGAGTGTTTTTGTTAAATCTTGTAAAAGGTGAGAATGCTCCACAAACTCAACGGTGCCACGGTTTTGCAGGCAGTAAAGACAGGAATGGCAGGGACGGCGATCGGGGCGGCGCCGGGGAAACGCTGGGCAGAGGGCAATCGACACCTCTTCCCCCCGAAAGTGCCATCGTTTGCGAGAACTGGCTGTGAAGCAGAAGTCTGCCAGGTTTTTCGCATGGTGAATACCCCGATATTGAATTCCCCCCCCGACGAACTCAATGCATACCTCCTGCGAGTGAGGTCAGCCTGTGGCATGATTGTCTGCGAAGGATGCGAAAGGAACTAGCGAGTGGCGACCCTGAGTAAGGAACAGTTCTCTTCCCGATTGCGCGAGCGGCTTTCCGAACCGGCGATGCTCGATCTTACCAAGCGGCTGGTGGCGATTCCATCGGAGAATCCTCCCGGGAATCATTATGAGGATTGCGCCCGGATTCTGCTCGACGAACTGAAAAGGCTCGGCTTCGACGATGCGAGACGGGAAGGAGCGTGCGTGGTTGCGTCGGCTGGCGCTGGTCCGCGAACGCTTTATTTCAGTGGTCACTTCGATGTGGTTCCGGCGCAGAGCCGCGACCAGTTTGAACCGCGCGTCGAAGGCGGAAACCTGTTTGGCCGCGGCTCCTCAGACATGAAGAGCGGATTGGCGGCGATGATTCATGCGGCGGCCGCGGTACGCGATGAGGGGCTGCTGAAAAACGGCCGCATTGGCATCGTGCTGGTCCCCGATGAAGAGACTGCCGGGCCCCTGGGGTCTCGCGACCTGGAGGCGCGAGGGCTGCTGGGGAGAGATGCGGTCGGCATGCTTACTCCGGAGCCGACCGGGGGCGTGGTTTGGAACGCCAACCGCGGAGCGATCACGCTGCGCGCTACCATGCGGGGAAAACCGGCGCATGTTGGACGGCAGTTCGAAGGGGTGAACGCTTTCGAACGCTCGCTGCCGGCCATGGCGCGGCTTCTTGAGATCAAGAAAGAAGTGGAGCTGCGCGAGACGAAATACAACATCGCTCCGGCGGCCGCGCGAAGATCCATTCTGATGCTTGGCGGACGGGCGGAGGCGGGCACGAATTTCAACGTGACGCCCGATTTCTGTTCCTTCACCATTGACCGCCGCATCAATCCTGAAGAAAACCTCCCAGAAGAAAAACGGCGACTGCACGAGGCGCTCGAAGGGTTTGAAATCGAGAGGCTGCAGGAGGAACCCGCAGCGGCAACTCCGGCGGAAGATCCGCTGGGAGTCATCCTTTCGCATCACATCGCGGGCATGACTGGGAGAGAGGCCGCGTTCGAGATGTGTCCCGGATTGCTGGAGACACGATTCTATGCGGCCAGAGGCATTCCCGCATTCGCCTACGGACCGGGATTGCTGACCGTGTCTCACGGACCGAAGGAGTTCGTTCCCATCCACAATATTGCGCAGTGCGCGGAAGTTTATGCGCTTACGGCGGCGGAGATGTTGCGGTAGTTTCCGTCCAGCCTAGCGGCGCGGCTTAAAGCTGCGCCCTTTCAAACACAAAGTTAGCCCGCTTGCGCTGAGGCTTCCGTCCTCGCTTGTAGCTTTTCCAAGATCATTGGTCCCAGTTGCGAGACGCTGCCTGCGCCCAGCGTGAGAATCATGTCGCCTGGCTGCGCCACTTCGCAAACGGCATTCACTCCTTCCGCGAAGGAGGGAACGTAGCGGGCGTATTGTTCTCCGGCGGTGTGGATTTCTTCGGCGAGCGCCTCCGCGGTGACGCCCTCAATTGGTGGTTCGCTGGCCGCGTAGATATCGAGCACAAACAGCGTGTCGGCATCATGAAATGCCTGGGCGAATTCTGCTTTCAGATCGCGGGTTCGGGTGTAGCGGTGGGGCTGGAAGATCACGTGAATCTTTTTGTATCCACACTGTTTTGCCGCGGCGAGTGTGGCGCGGATTTCCGTAGGATGGTGTCCGTAGTCGTCGATGACAGCTACGCCTGCGGCAGTTCCCTTCAACTGGAAGCGGCGATCGACACCGCGGAAATTCTCGAGCGCGCCGCGAATGTCATCTGCTTTGATGTCGAGTCCGACGCCGACGGCGATGGCCGCGGTGGCGTTGAGAACGTTGTGCATGCCGGGAACGTGCAGGCGGAAGTCGCCGAGATTGTCTCCACGGTAGGAGACATGGAAGCTGTTGACGTGGGCATTGGCCCCGGAGGTGCGTTCGTTTTCGTGAGCGCGGATGTGGAAGTCGGATCCGCGGCGAGTGCCGTAAGTGACGACCCGGCGTTGGACTTGAGGCAGCAAGCGGCGCAGCAGAGGATCGTCGTTGCAGGCGACGACCATGCCGTAGAAGGGTACGCGATCCATGAAGTCGAGGAAGGCGGATTTGACGTCGCGCATGTTGCGGTAGCAGTCCATATGCTCGCGGTCAATATTCGTGACCACTGACAAGATGGGCGAGAGCTTGAGGAACGAGCGATCGCTCTCGTCGGCTTCGGCGACCAGGTAGTGAGACTTGCCCAGACGGGCGTTGGAGCCCATAGCGTCGACGCGTCCGCCGACGACGACGGTGGGGTCGAGGCCTCCGGCGGCGAGAACGGCGGCAACCATCGAAGTAGTTGTGGTCTTGCCGTGCATTCCCGCGATGGCGATGCCGTACTTCAGACGCATGAGTTCGGCCAGCATCTCGGCACGTTGGATGACCGGGATGTGCAGGTTGCGGGCCTCGGCGATCTCGGGATTGTCTTTGGCGATAGCGGAGCTGGCGACGACGACTTCCGCGCCCGCGACGTTCTCCGCGCGATGTCCTTCAAACGTGGTCGCGCCCAGGCTGGCGAGACGCTCGGTGACCGCCGAGGTTTTGAGATCGGATCCGGAAACTTTGTAGCCGAGGTTCAGCAGCACTTCGGCGATGCCGCTCATGCCGATGCCGCCGATGCCTACGAAATGAATGCGCTGAATTTTGGCGAACATTTGAAAGCAGTTTCGAGTTTCAGGTTTCGAGAACTTCTGGCCACTGATTTGCGCTGATCTTCACGGATGCAAACAAGACATTAGAAAGATCCATGAGGATCAGCGTAAATCCGCCTTTTCCACTAACGTCGCTGCCATTCTTGCGATGTCGCGGGCGGCGTCGGGATGCGACAAACGACGCGCGGCATCGGACATTGATTGTAGCCGCTTTGGGTCATTCAGGAGTTTCGCGACCGCATCGATCAAAGATTGGCTGCTGAGATTCGATTCTTCCAGCATGACAGCGGCTCCGGCGCGTTCGAGCGCTTCGGCATTGCGCTTCTGATGATCGTCGGCTGCGCGGGGGAATGGAACGAAGATGGCGGGCTTCCCTGCCGCGGTGATTTCCGCGACTGTGCTGGCGCCAGAGCGGCAGAGCAACAAATCGGCCTCGGCGAAAAACCTGGGCATGTTGTCGATGAACTTGAAGACTTCGACGGATCCAGCAAAGTTTTTATAGGCAGCGACCGCATCGTCATAGTCGCGCTCCCCGGTCTGGTGAACGATGTGGAGACCCGGAATGCGAGACTGTAACTCGGCCGCGGATTCCATCACGGCCTGATTGATCGCGTGGGCGCCCTGGCTGCCGCCAAAGACCAGCAATGTCGGATTCGGATGCGGTTGGAGAGCAATTTCGAAGAAAGCCTGACGGACGGGAACGCCTGTAACCGTGGCGTGACGAAAATACTTCGCAGTTTGTTGGAAGTGGACAGCCGCTCCCGAGACCACCTTGGCGACCACGCGATTGGCGAAGCCGGGGACGACGTTGGGTTCGAAGGCCAGCGTCGGGATGCGTTTTAACACGGCGGCGAGCATCGCGGGGCCAGAAGCGTATCCGCCGACGCCGATCACGATGTCGGCTTTGAAGTCCGAAAGCATTTTGCCCGCGGCAAGCACGGCGCGGGGGAGGTCGAACATCGTCTTGAAGCGGGTGGCGAGACTAACGTTTTTTAGCGCTCCGACTTGCACCAGCTTCAGCGGGAATCCGGCGGCGGGTACGAGGCGGTTCTCAATTCCGCGTGCGGTGCCGATGAATAACACTTCGGCGTTGTAATTGTTCTTGAGTTCCTGGGCGATGGCGAGGGCGGGGATCACGTGTCCGCCGGTGCCTCCGCCCGCCAGAATGGCTCGCATACAGTGAATATAAATGAATGCAGAAATAATCCGGGTTGGCGAGATGGGCGCATTGAGCGTTGGCGGGGGCTTTGCTAGACTTGCGGCCAAGAGGTGAGTGATGGCTGATAGCGCGCGTATTGCTATGCCGGCCGCTGCCTCGCGCGAGTGGTCACCGGCGCGAGTGACGACAGTTCCCTGGTACATCTGGTCCGCGGTCCTTGCGGTTACTTCCACAACCTTCGGGCTTTACTGGGACATCTCGTGGCACATGGGAATCGGCCGCGACACATTCTGGACACCGGCGCACATGGCGATTCAATTTGGCGCGGTGCTCACGGGAATTTCCTGCGCGTACTTGATTCTTCATACCACGTTCGCGGGCCGCGCCGAGGATAAAGCGGCATCGGTGAACATCTGGGGATTTCGCGGGCCGCTGGGAGCATTCATCGCGGCGTGGGGCGGATTCGCCATGCTCACCTCGGCTCCTTTCGACAACTGGTGGCACGATTCGTTCGGATTGGACGTGAAAATTCTCAGTCCTCCGCACGTGGTTCTGGTGATTGGCATCTTCTTTATGGGCTTCGGCGGGCTGGTGCTGATTGCCGGTCGCAAGAATCTTTCTTCGGGAGAGACGGAAACGCGGCTGAATCGCCTGTTGCTTTATGTCGGGTCGCTGTTGCTATCGCTATTAGCGATGTTGGCTTACGAATATCTGGGCGATCAGACGCTGATGCACAGCGCAATCTTCTATCGCGTATTGGGGATGGTAGGACCGCTGGTGCTGGTGGGAATCGCGCGCGCCTCGGGACACAGGTGGGCGGCGACGATTGTTGCTTCCATCTTCACCGCCTCGTGGCTCGTGGCGCTCTGGGTGTTCCCTCTATTTCCGGCGGAAGCGAAGCTGGGACCGGTGTTCACCAAGGTGACGCACATGCTCCCGCTGGGATTCCCGGTGCTGCTGCTTCCCGGCGCGATCGTGCTCGATCTTTTGCTTGAACGATTCAAAGGTCAGAGAAAATTCGTACAGGCGATCGCGGCGGGAACTGGATTTTTCGTCATAGGCGTCGCCGTGAACTGGCCGTGGGCAAATTTCCTGATGAAGCCTGCCGCGAGGAATTGGATTTTCGGCATGAATTATTTTGGATACTTCATGCGTCCCTCGGAGTATCACCTGGCGTGGGAGTTCGCTTCCTATGAAAAAACCCGTTCGGAATTCTGGATGGGAATGGCGATTGCGCTGGTTGCGACCATCCTCATCACCAGGATCGGCATGGTCTGGGGCGATTGGGTGCAGCGCGTAAAGAGATAGGCCTTCTCATGAAAAATCTGATCGGCACAATGGCGTTGTTGTTAGTTTGGGCGACGGCCGCGCTGGCGCACGTGGGGAGTCCCGACGTTTATTACGAAGGCGACGCGGGCCCATATCACCTGCTGGTTACGGTGCGTCCGCCGGCGATGATTCCGGGGGTTGCGCAGGTTGAGGTGCGCTCGACTTCGGGTAATGTGAACGGTATTCAGATTGTGCCGGTGTATGTGACCGGAAAGGACCAGGGATATCCGCCGGCGCCGGACGTGATGCAGGCGGTTCCGGGCGATCCGCAATCGTTCACTGGGAAGGTCTGGCTCATGGCGTCAGGTACGTGGGAGGTCCGCGCCGAAGTCGAAGGGACACAAGGCGCGGCGAACCTGGCGGTGCCGGTAGCGGCGTTTGCGCGGCGCACGCTGCCCATGCAGAAAGCGCTCGGAGCACTGTTGTTTGCGCTGATGATTTTCCTGGCAGTGGGGATTGTTTCGATCGCGTGGGCAGCAGCTAGAGAGGGATCGCTGGCGCCGGGCGTCGCCCCCGAACGTTCCAACATGCGGAAGGGACGCATCGCGCTGATCGTCGCCACGGTGCTGGTGCTCGGCATGCTGTTTCTGGGAAATACGTGGTGGGATTCGGAGGCCAGCACGCAGAAACAGGACATGCTGTATAAGGCGCCTCCCCTTAAAGCTTCGCTCACGAATGGCGATCACCTCGTATTGCAAATGGGGTCATCGTACTGGCACGAGCGCCGCAAGGATGCCTGGTCGATGAAACTGATTCCCGACCACGGGCACATCATGCATCTGTTTCTGCTAAGAGTGCCGGCGATGGACCGGTTTTATCATCTCCATCCTGAGCAGGCGCAGGATGGAGGCTTTGCGCTGGACCTGCCTTCGATGGAGGCCGGACATTACAAGATTTTTGCCGACGTGGTGCGGGAGACGGGATTTCCTGACACCATGGTCAGCGAAATTGATCTTCCGCAGATCACGGGCCAGCCGCTGGCAGGAGATGACTCGGACGTCAGTGCTCCGGCGTTTAACGATTCGAATGCAGCCCAAGTTTCACCTTTGGCCGGTGGCGGGCGCATGGTGTGGGAACGCGATTCCGCGCCGGCGGCAATTGGAAAGCTGACATGGTTCCGCTTCAAAGTTGAAGATAAAGATGGAAAGCCCGTGAGCGACCTTCAGCCTTACATGGGAATGGCTGGGCACGCTGTGTTTGTGCGCTCGGATGAAAACGTGTTCGCGCATATCCATCCCGCGGGATCGGTGCCGATGGCGGCTCTAGCAGTGGCGCAGGGTGATTCTGGCATGAAACATGACATGGCGATGACGATGGCGCCGGAGGTTTCGTTTCCCTATGGATTCCCTGCGGCCGGAGATTACAGGTTGTTTGTGCAAGTGAAGCGCGGCGGGCGAGTGGAGACCGGAGTGTTCGATACGCGGGTGGGGAATTAGCGATTCCTCAGGCGCTAAAGCGCATTATCTTTTCTGGCTTAACGGCACGAGTGAACTCGTGCCCTACCCGTATTCGATAAGCTAGTCCGCCTGCCTCGAAACGTTCAGCAGCACTCCCACACAAGCTAGCGTAATAAAGAGAGACGAGCCTCCGTAGGAGACGAACGGGAGCGGGAATGCCTTTGGTCGGCATGAGGCCCGAGCACCACGCTGATGTTGATGAAAGCCTGCACCACCACCATGCTGGTGATGCCGACGGCGAGGAAGCGTCCGAACATGTCGTCGACGTGGATGGCGGTGCGGATGCCGCGCCAGAGGAAGATGGCGAACAGGGCCACGATGATCAGCGATCCCAGCAGGCCGAGTTCTTCGGCGGTCACGGCGAAGATGAAGTCGGTGTGCGGCTCGGGCAGATAGAACAGCTTCTGCTTCCCTTCCATCAAACCTACGCCGGTGATCCCGCCGGTGCTGACCGCGATCAGAGATTGAATGATATGGAAGCCGCGGCCTTGCGGATCAGAATAGGGATTCAGAAACGCGAGAATGCGGTCGCGGCGGTAAGCGACGTGGAAGATGAGAAAGTAGAGCGGCAGAAGCGATGCCGCGAAGGCATAGCCCAGGTAACGCATATCGAGACCGGCGACGAAGAGGACGCATCCTGTGATGGCGGCACAGGCGATGGCGGTGCCGAGATCGGGCTGGAAGACAATCAGTCCGATAAAGACGAGCGTTGGCAGCACGGCGGGAAGCAGCGTGTTGCGCCAGTCATCCATTGACTTGGTGCGGTTCTCGAGGAAGAAAGCTAGAAATAAGATGAGCGCGGGCTTGGCCATCTCGGAAGGCTGGAAGGAGAAGCCTCCCCAGTGAATCCAGCGATGGGTGTTGTGCGCGCGGTCAAGGAAGAAGACCGAGATCAGCATCAGTGAGGTCATGCCGAGCAGCGAGAAAACAATCGCAGGATGCTTCAGGCGGCGGTAATCCAGCTTCATACCCACTGCCATGGCGACGATGCCAGCGACGGCCCACGCTAGCTGGCGCAACAGGAAGGTGTAGCCCGACCCGTAACGCTCTTTGGCCATGACCGCCGAAGCGCTGAAGACCATGACCAGCCCTACAAAAACCAGGACCAGAGTTACGACAAACATCCAGCGATCGACACTGACACGCTTCGCCATCGGAGTTTATTTGATCACGGAGAGACAGAGGCACGGAGAGTTTCCGCTTGTGGATTTGGTGTGGGGAGTGACTGAGTTGGTTCGCGTCTCGAGAAATCGAAAGCATAAACCACAAAAGGACACGAAGGGACACAAAGGAAAAAACACTATTATTCGGCGTTCTGGAGGGAGCGAACGACCTCTTTGAATGTCCGGCCGCGGTGTTCGTAGCTCTTGAATTGGTCGAAGCTGGCGCAGGCGGGCGCGAGCAGGACGATGTCTCCGGCTTGGGCAGAAGCGGCGGCTCGCTTGACGGCATTTTCCAGGGTTTCGGCCTGGACGATTTCCGCTTTGATCTGAGATTCGATTTTCGCAGCGGCGGCTCCGATGGTGTAGACGCGCTTCACTCTGGCGCGCAGCAGGTCGTTGAGCACGGTGTAGTCGCTGCCTTTGTCTTTTCCGCCCAGGATCAGGTGAATGTTCGCCGGGAAAGACTCCAGGGCTTTGATGGTGGCGTCGACGTTGGTGGCTTTCGAGTCGTTGAAATATTCGACTCCGCGCACGGTGGCAACGTATTCCAGGCGATGCTCGACGGCTTTGAAATCGCGGACGGCTTTGGCAATCTTCTCCGGGGCGCAATGCATCAGCATGCCCACGCAGACACCCGCCAGGACGTTCTCCACGTTGTGATTGCCTTTGAGCGGGATTTCTGAGACCTGCAAGATTTCGCGCTGGCTATCTGTATCGCGAAAAAGGATCTTGCCTTCTTTGGCGTAGGCGCCTTGCTCGACTTCTCTTTTGCGGCTGAACCAGTACACGGTTCCTTTGGTTCTAGCAGCGAGTTCGACGCAAGTGGGATCGTCAGCATTCAGAACTGTGAAATCCTGGGCAGTCTGATTCTCGAAAATGCGAGCCTTGGCGTCGGCGTAGGCGGCGAAGGTGCGATGGCGGTCGAGGTGATCGGGCGTGATATTAAGGATGACTGCAACTTTCGGACGGAAAGTCTGGATGGTCTCGAGTTGGAAGCTGGAGACTTCGAGAACGGTGATGGTGTCGGGAGTGGCTTGTTCGACCAGGGAAATCGCCGGCGTGCCGATGTTGCCGCCCACGACCGTGGGATAGCCGCCGGCGGCGATGATTTCTCCGGCGAGCGTGGTGGTGGTGGTCTTGCCGTTCGATCCGGTGATGGCGACGAGCGGTCCGCGCAGGAATTGGGCGGCCAGTTCGATCTCTCCGATGACGGTTTCGCCTAAGGCCCGGGCCTGGATAAGGGGCGGCGCATCGACCGGAACGCCGGGGCTGACGACGATCAGATCTTGACCGCGGAAAGTGCGCTCCCCGTGGCCTCCGGTTTCGACGGCGATGCCCTGATCGAGAAGCGTTGGGATATCTTCGCCGAGTTCGGCTTCGGGCTTGGCGTCAGAGACGGTGACGCGGGCGCCGTGGGACTTCAAGAAAAGAGCTGAGGCCACGCCGGATTTTCCCAGGCCCACGACGAGCGCGCGTTTGTTGGTCAGGTCCACTGATCTATTTCACCACAGAGGCAATTGCCGCGAGCCAACCTCAGGCGCTAAAGCGCGATCCTTTTGCTTCAATTGGCACGACTAAAGTCGTGCCCTTCCCTTTGCTTCCGTGCGTGTCTATCTGAGTTTCAACGTTGTCAGCGCGAACAGCGCAAACACCAGGCTGGCGATCCAGAAGCGCACGATGATTTTCGATTCCGACCAGCCCAGCAGTTCAAAGTGATGATGCAGCGGCGCCATCTTGAAGATACGCTTCTTGCGCAGCTTGTAGGAAGCCACCTGCAGGATCACCGAGAGCGCTTCGATCACGAATATTCCGCCGATGAACGGTAGCAGCAGCTCCTGCTTGATCATTACCGCGACCGTGCCGATGGCGCCGCCGAGTGCGAGCGAGCCTACGTCTCCCATGAAGACTTCCGCCGGATGCGCGTTGTACCAGAGGAAGCCGATGGAGGAGCCGACCATGGCTCCGCAGAAGATGGTGAGCTCGCCGATTTGCGGCATGCGCTGCAATTCAAGATACGCAGCGAAGGCGGCGTGGCCGCTGACGTAGGTGAGGACTGCAAGCGCGCCCGCGGCGATGACCGTGCAACCGATGGCGAGGCCATCGAGGCCGTCGGTGAGATTCACAGCGTTACTGGATCCGACAATTACGAGGGCCACGAAGGCGATGAAAGGCACGAACGCCAGCGGCCAGAGATGCGGATTTCTGACCAGGCTTTCGACCACCAGGTCAGGTCGGAACTGTTTGAAGAACGGCACCATCAGCTTGGTGGAGTACATGCCCGCCGTTCTGCATGGCGATAAGCGCGATGGCGATGACGACGCTGACAAGAATTTGCAGGCCAAGCTTGGCTTTGCTGGTGAGGCCGAGATTGCGGCGGTGCACTACCTTTATATAGTCGTCGGCGAAGCCGATGGCGGCAAAGGCACAAGTGGCAAAGACGGCGATCCAGACGAAGCGATTGCTCAGGTCAGCCCAGAGCAGGGTGGGAACGACGATCGAGATGGCAATCAGCAGGCCTCCCATGGTCGGAGTGCCGGCTTTTTTCTGGTGGGCTTTCGGGCCTTCTTCGCGGATGTATTGTCCGATTTGAAATTCGCGCAGGCGATTGATGACCAACGGGCCGACGATGAGTCCGGTAAAAAGCGCGGTAAGGCTGGCGAACGCAGTACGGAACGTGAGGTAGCGGAAGATGCGGAATGGCGGAAAATAATGAAACAGCTTCAGGTACAGCAGCCAATAGAGCAATCCGCCTCCATAATCAGTCGTCGGTCGTCAGTCTTCAGTCGTCAGCTTTTCTAGTCGTTGGTCGTTCGTCGTTGGTCGTTGGCCTTCCACTTTTCCAACGCTTTTTCCAGTTTCACGCCTCGCGACGCCTTTAGCAGCACTACATCGCCATCTCGCGCTTCGCGCTTCAGCCAGTCGCCTGCTTCTTCTGGCGTGGCGACAAATTCCGCGCGCATGCCAGCTTCCTTGGCGGCTTCTACCATCTGCTGGGCGCGACCTCGTACGCCGAGCAGGATGTCGATTTTCTTTTCCGCCATGTGCCGTCCGGATGCACGGTGCATTTCATCGCCCAACGGGCCGAGTTCCAGCATCTCTCCGGCAACCACGATCCGGCGCGAGCCGGGCATTGTTGACAGTGCGTCGACCATGGCGTCGAGTGCTTTCGGATTGGAATTGTAGCAATCGTTGACTACGGTGATGTTACCCAGTTGGAGAACCTCTCCACGCTTTTCGGAGGGGCGAAGAGTGGCCAAAGCGGCGACTGCTTCTGACGGAGTGAGTCCGCGCTGCAGCCCGACGGCAACGGCCGCCAGGCCGTTATAGATGTTGTGCGTTCCGACCAGCGGCAATGTGGCTGGCTCGCGGCAGCCATCGATCACCACGTCGAAGGTGGATCCCGCTCGCCCGCTCGCCTCGATGTTCTCGGCGCGGACATCGGCGGTCGACTTGAGTCCATACATCACGACTTTGCCTTTGAAGTCGCGGCCGAATTGCGAAACGTATTCATCGTCCGCGTTGAGAACGGCTGTTGAGCCTGCGGCCAGAGAGGCGATCAGTTCATATTTCGCGCGGGCGATGTCGGCGATGGACTTGAAAAACTCCAGGTGAACCGGAGCGACGTTGGTCACCACTCCGAGATTGGGCTGGGCAATGCTGGCGAGAGCGGTGATTTCTCCGGCATGCGACATGCCCATCTCGATGACGGCGATTTCATGCTCGGGCTCGAGCTTGAGTAACATGAGCGGCAGGCCGAAATGATTATTGAAGTTTCCTTCCGATTTGAGCACGTGGAAGCGCGAGGCCAGCACGTGGGCGATGGCTTCTTTGGTAGTGGTCTTGCCGGCCGAACCGGTGATGCCAACCACGGGCTTCGCCCAGAGACGGCGGACCGCGGTGGCGAGAGTCTGCAATGCCAGCAGGGTATCGTCGACGATCAATAGCGGCGCGGCGGCGGGATAACGGGTGGCCTGATCTTTGCGGACGACCGCCGCGACCGCGCCCTTGGCGAGGGCTTCGGAGACGAAATCGTGTCCATCGAGACGTTCGCCCTTCACGGCAAAGAAGAGGTCGCCTTGCCGGACGTTTCGCGAGTCGATGGAATAGGCCTGAGCGACCGCCTGCGGATCGAATCCACCGCTAGCGTGGAGGAACTCGGCAACTCGTGACAGAGGGAGTTTCATTTGCCGGCGCCCGCCTGCGCCGCTTCGCAACTGTAACCGGCCTGCTGCAACATTTCGCGGCAGACTTCGACGTCATCGAACGGCGCCGACCCTTCGCGGCTGACCTGGACTTTTTCGTGTCCCTTGCCGGCAATCAGCACGATATCGCCGGGAGCGGCTTCCGCGATCGCAAGCGCAATGGCCTTGCGGCGGTCGGGCTCAACCTTGTATTTCGTGCCGCAGCGCTGCAGTCCGACCATGGCGTCGTTGATGATGGCCAGCGGATCTTCGCTGCGGGGATTGTCGGAGGTGAGGACGACGAAATCGCTGCCGCGTCCGGCGGCATCGCCCATCAAGGGACGCTTGGCGCGGTCGCGGTCTCCTCCGCAACCAAAGAGAGTAATCACGCGGCCTTTGCTGGGCTGGACAAACTCACGCGCAAGACTGGTGAGGTTGCGCAGGGCATCGTCGGTGTGAGCATAGTCAACGACAACGCGTAAAAGGCTGGAGGCAGTCGACGCGCTCGAAGCGGCCGGGGACGCGGACCAGCGTCTCAATTCCCTTCACTATCGCGTCGTGGGAGCAACCGCGCGCGAACGCTGCTCCTGCGGCGGCCAGGATGTTGTACACATTGACTCTGCCGATCAAGGGCGAGAAGAGCGCCAGTTTGTCACCGGGCATGATGAGATCGAAGCGTGTGCCTCGGGGCGTCATTTCTACCTTCTCGGCGTGCAGATCGCCCTTGGTGAGGCCGTAGGTCAGAACCTGGGAGCCGCGCTTCCGGCTGATCGCAAGCAGTTTCTGTCCGTACTCGTCGTCGATGTTGATGACGGCAGCGCGCGGCGGTTCGGTTCCACAGCCTTCGAAAAGAATCTGCTTGGAAGCGAAATACTCCTCCATGGTGTGGTGGTAGTCGAGATGGTCGCGCGTGAGGTTGCTGAAGACCGCGACATCGAAGGGAATGCCGAAGACACGCTGTTGCGCGAGGGCGTGGGACGAGGCCTCCATCACCGCCTCAGTCGAGCCGTTAGCGAGGGCATCGGCGAGCATGCGATTGAGTTCGAGAGATTCCGGAGTGGTGTGGGGCGCGGCGAGAACTTTCCCGGCGACATGGTATTCGATCGTCCCGATCAACGCGCTCTTGCGACCGGCGGCCGTCAGAATCGATTCCACTAAGAATGTGGTTGTGCTCTTGCCGTTGGTCCCAGTAATTCCGCTGATGGCGAGCTTTTCAGCGGGACGATGGTAGAAGTTCGCGCTTAATCGAGCGAATGCACGGCGACCATGGGGCACCTGGGCCCAAGCCACGCCGTCGCGAGGCTTCTCGGTCGAGGAATCTGAGACAACGGCGACCGCTCCCGCGGCGATGGCTTTGTCGATGAACTGATTGCCGTCGCTGGACTCTCCCCTCATTGCGAGGAAGACATCGCCGGGCTTAATGCGGCGCGAGTCGTATTCCAGTCCGCGGACGGACGGATTGCCACTCTGCGCGAGGATCTCCGCGCCCAGCAGGAGGTCTTGGAAGGTCATTGCAGTGAATTATAGGGCACGCGGGGCTGCGCTTCGATCATGGCTAGCGTCCGAACCTGACGGTAATGTGCGATCCGGCGGGGACGTGGGCCCCGGCGGCAGGAGACTGGTCTTGTGCAAGGCCGCTGCCGATCGCCTCGAGATCGAGGCTGTTCTCTTCTGCGATTTCGATGGCGCCACGGACGGTTTTCCCGAGGAATGACGGTACTACGATGCCGCCCTGTTCGGCGTCGAGGACGACGGTTCCGGAGGAATGATCCGTAGCGGTTGCGGTTGCGGTGCGGTTGCGGATTTTTGCTCGGGCAGGGGTGCGGGCACGATTTCTCGCTCACGCATCGCGGCGGCCACCACTCCCGACGACGACGCCACTTCAGGAGTGGGCTTCGCAGCTGGAGCGGGTGGCGCGGCCAGAGGGTCGCCGCTGTCCGCAACTTCCAAAGTGTCTCCTAAGCGGTCAGGAGAGCCTTCTTCCAGATCCTGCGGCTTCGCCCGTTTCGCGGCCATGAGAAGCTGGCGATTGGCCGGCAGATCGACATCGTGGGGTGTGTGCAGGTATTCCAGAGTCTGTTGCGCGATGCGCTGGAAGACCGGGGCTCCGACCTCGCCGCCGTGGTGCCCTCCAACGGGCGAGTCGAGAATGACCGCAATCGTGATAGACGGGCTGTTCACGGGAGCGAATCCAGCGAAAGAAGCGATGTATTTGGTGCGCGAATAGGTATGAGTCTGGGGATCGATCTTCTGCGCGGTCCCGGTTTTCCCGCCGGAACTGTAGCCCTCGAGGATCGCTTTTTTGCCGGTTCCGTGGAGAACGACGCCCTGCATCATCTGCTTCATCTGGGCTGCAGTCATGGGCGCGATGACCTGGCGGCCGTCTCCGGGATGGAAGGCAATCATCTGCGGCGCCGCTTGCGGAGCTGTGGTTGCGGCCACGATACGGGTTGGAACCCAGACGCCATCATTGGCGATGGTCGAGACCATGGCGGCAAGTTGAAGCGGCGAGACGCCGATTTCCTGGCCCATAGAGATTGCGCCAATCGAAACCTTCGACCACTTGCTGAGCGGCTTGGCCATTCCGCGCGTCTCGCCGGGAAGTTCGATTCCGGTTTGCTGACCGAATCCGTAGGCGCGAATGTATTTGTAGAGGCGCTCATCGCCGAGGCGAAGAGCGACTTTGATCGCTCCCACGTCACTGGAGTGCGCGAGGATGTCGGCAACGCTCAACATGCCGAAGGGCTTCCAGTCGTGGATGCGGCGGCCGTTGATGACGATCGATCCCATCTGGCAGTCGAAGACTTCGTCGGGGCGGGTGAGGTGCTCGTCGAGCGCGGCGGAGAGGGTCACCAGCTTAAAGGTCGAGCCCGGCTCGTAGATGTCGCTGACGGCGTGATCTTTCAGGCGTTCGGAAGTGATTTCGCGGGCGACGTTCGGATTAAAGGTGGGACGATTCGCCAGCGCGAGGATTTCGCCGGTGTGCGGATTCTCGACGATGACGGTGCCGGCCTCGGCGTGCGTTTGATCCATCGCCGTCTGGAGCTCGCGCTCGGCGATGTATTGGATTTGTTGGTCGATGGTGAGGACGACGTTCTCGCCGGGATCGGGCTGCTTCTCGACGCTGCCAAACCATTTCTTGTGGGCATCGACCGAGATCAACATGCGGCCGGGCCGGCCGCGAAGCTTTTCGTCGTATTCGCGCTCAATGCCGCTCAAGCCTTCATCGTCAATGCCTACGTATCCCAGCACCTGGGCGGCGAGGTCGCGCTTGGGATAGTAGCGCTTGGATTCTTTCTGGAAATAGATACCGCGCAGATTGAGCGAGCGGATGCGATCAGCAGTCTCCTGATCGGCTTTGCGGGCAACCCAGCAGAAGGTGCGCCCGGCCTTGCACTTCGCCAGCAGTTCGCGAGGGTCCGCTTTGGTGATACGAGCGATCAGAGAGAGCGAACTGGCAAGGTCCGGCATCTCGGTGGGAACCGCGAAGGCGGAATCAACGGCCACCGACATGGCCAACTCGCGTCCCGCGCGGTCATAAATAATGCCACGACGGGCGGCGACTTCTTCGGTGCGCTGTTGCTGGTGTTGAGCGCGATGCTGAAACGAGCCGTAAGCGAAGATCTGCAAATAGACGAGGCGCGCGCAGATGACCAGACACCAGAACACGAGCACGCCCGCGAGCAGGTAGAGCCGAAGGTTGGTGCGAGATTTGTTGGAGGCGCCCACGACTTTGATCCTCAGACAACAGTGGCGGCCCACTCATCGCGAGGAGCCGCCCACAGAACTGTCCCACTGAGCCATCGCTCAGGCGAATTCGGTCTATTGCGCCGAAATCACGCGAATCGGCGAAACGCTGGCCATGACCGGAGCGCCGGACTCAGCACCCGCCGAATCCATGCGAATGATCTGGCCTGCCTGCGGCGGTTGCATGCCATGCTGGCGCGCCCAGTTGTCGATTCTCGCGGGGTCGCGGAGCGAGGCATTTTCCAGGCGCAGCGCGCGATTGATTTCGGTCAAGCCGTCCTTCTGAATTTTCAGCGCTTCGATCTTGTACCCGTATTCGATAGCTTTGTAGTGCTGCCAGGCGAAGGTCATGACCAACAGAAACAGGCAGCCGAGCGCGATGGAGAATTGGCGCATTTCGCGGCCGCGCGTGGGATCTTCCACCTTCACCAGGCGCGAATTGTCGATGGGCTTAGCGAAGTAAATTTCTGGCGTGCCCGCCCAGCAGGGCTTGCGCCGGGTGGACGGGGCCGGAACGCGAATGGCGGCGGCTGCTGACATTTAGGCAACTCCAAGCAAATCGTGATCGAGCTGAGCGAGTTCCTGGGCCGAGACGGCGTACCAATATTCGAGTTTGGCGGTTTCGCTCTGTTCGGCCGCGCGGGCTTCCGCGCGTTCGACAGTCGCCATCAATTGGTCAATCAAATTTCCTGAGTACATCGCATCCTCCAGTTTTTAGGCTCCTACCACAGAGCCTCTGGAAACCTTTTCCCGGCGCGGCTTCATTAAGTCTGCGCCGGGGCCCCGGCAGGTTTTCCGGGGTTAAACTTTTTCCGCGGCGCGTAATTTCGCGCTGCGGGATCGCGGGTTGCGATCGATCTCTTCTTCGCTCGCTGTCACCGGCTTTTTGGTCAGCAGCTTGTAGTGACCTTGCTTCACTCCTTCGCGGAAGGCATCTTTTACGATGCGGTCCTCCAGCGAGTGGAAGCTGATGATCACCAGCCGTCCTGCCGGTTTCAGCAACTGCGGGGCCGCTTTCAGCAACTCCCGCAGATCATCCAGTTCATGGTTTACGAAGATTCGGAGAGCTTGAAAAGTTCTGGTCGCCGGATGAATCCTACGTTCTGCCTGATTCATTGGCCGGGCCGCGGCTGAGACGACATCCGCAAGTTGCACGGTAGTTCGTATCGGCCGCGACCGGACAATGGCTCTGGCGATTCTCCGCGACCTCCTTTCCTCACCGAATTCGTAAATCAGGTCGGCAAGCTCGCGCTCGTCGAACTGGTTTACCACTTGTTCGGCGGTCAGCTCGGCTTGCGGATTCATTCGCATGTCGAGCGGTCCTCCCGCCTGAAAACTAAAGCCTCGCGCCGGATCGTTAAGTTGCAGACTGCTAACGCCGATGTCGGCAAGCAGGCCGTCGGCCCTCAGACCTCGGACCTCAGCCAAACCCGCAAACGATCCGTGCCTCAGCTCGACCATCGGCCAATCCGCCTGTAACCGCTCGGATTCGCTGAGGTCTGACGTCCGAAGTCTGACGCCCGCTAATTCGAGCGCTTTAGGATCCTTATCGAGCCCAATCAAATGTCCCGGTGCGCCGAGGCGTTTTGCGATTTCGTAACTGTGCCCGCCCAAGCCCACCGTGGCGTCGATATACTTCCCACCGCGCTTGATGTCTAGAAAATCGATCGCTTCTTTTAAAAGAACCGGAACATGACCACTGCCATGCCCAACCCCCTGAGGGGTGTCTGCTGAACCCTCGCCCACTAGATACCCAACTCGTTGAGCGTGTTCTCATCGTCGGGAGTGAACGCCGTCTCCTCGATTTCCTTACGGAACATCTCCAGGTTGCGAACCACGAGATAGGTCAAGTTCCCCAGGACCGCGACCTCGCCCTTGATCTGCGCCGAATCGCGCAGCAGTTGCGGGATCAGCAACCGTCCCTGGCCATCCATCTCGACCGTCTGCCCGTAGTAATTCACCCGGTCCAGAAATTTCTTCTTCGTGGGATTGAAGGTGGAGAGCCCTGCCAACTTCTGCTCGATCCGCTCCCATTCCTCGAAGGGATACACTTGGGCACTCTTGCCGTCCAAGCTGGTTATGTAAAATTGCTGGCCGTATTTTTCGTCGAGTACGCGTTTGAATTCCGCGGGAACCTTGAGGCGTCCCTTGTCGTCGACCCGAGTTGGGTGATTTCCGCGAAACATGGTCAATGCCCGTTTTGGGGGCCCGGTAATGCAAAGCAGCTAACGCTGCCAGGGAGAGGGAGGTAAAAAGGGCATAAATGTCGGTCGCTTTGGGTTGGTTAGGGCCGGTTTCTGGGGTGTCAGTCTTAAAATCCACTGGCTCCTCTTGCCGCTTCACTCTTACCCACGACCTTTATTGCTTCTACCACTCTGTGCCACTTTTTCCCACATCTTATGCCTAACTGGTTTATTGTCAACAACAAAGTTGGGGGTATGCGGAAGGGGCGTGGCTCTCGCAGGAAAAACACAACATCTTGGGGCGAACCAAATCGGTGACTACAATCGGTGGGAGTTAGGCCCTTGAGTCTTTTGCTATCTGTTCGCCCCTAAGTCCTGAAGAATGTTGTGGAAAACTCTGAGCTCAGCCGCTTGGGCAGAAAAAAGCCCCGGCCGAAGCCCCGAGGCTCTGAAGCAGTTCCGTTGTTTTTGCTCACCAGATCAGCTTGACTCCCAACTGGATGTGGCGAGATCCTCCCGAACCGATTACCGGGTTCGAGGCATTCACATCTGGCGTAGCGGTGGCCAGTCCGACGTCATTGGTTCCAAAGACCGCATCCGAGACGTCGGTCACAACTCCGGCAAAGTTGGCATGGTTGAGGATGTTGAAGAACTCACCGCGCAGTTGCAGGTTCACCCGCTCGGACAATGCCCAGCGCTTGGTGACCGACATATCCCAATTCGCGAAGGCTGGTCCGCGGAACGTATTGCGCCCGAGGTTACCGAAGGTTCCGTCGGCGGGAGGAGTAATCACGGCGCTGCCCTGCTGAAAGCATCCGTAATACGCGAGATTTGCCAGCAAGCCGGGCGTGGTTGCCTGGGCGACACACGCGGGATTGGTGGTTCCGTCGACGAAGAATGGGATGGGATTCTTCGGAGACCAGCGAATGTCGTTGGGATTGCCGGCGAAGTTCCAGCGATCGGCGCCCTCTCCGGTAAGGCTGATGTCATCGGAGCTGTCGTAGAGCGTGTATGGCATTCCGGTTTGGAAATTCAGGATGCTGGTGATCTGCCATCCTTTGCCCATTTGCAACGGGGCTTTGAAGGACGGCGCATCGTAAATCGCGGAAAGCGTAAAGCGGTGACGGATGTCATAGTCTCCGTTACCACGCTCGGCGGCGTAGTTAAAACTGTTCTGGGGAACGCCGGCGAGATTGCTGGTTGCAGTGTCGATGACGTGCGCCCAGGTGTAGCCCGCCAGGATGTTCAGTCCCTTCCATGCCTTCTGGGTTAACGTTGCCTGCAGTCCGTTGTACTGAGAAGAAGAGGCGTTCTGCTGGTATTGCGTGAACCCGATGTAGGGATAGCAAAGACCTGGGCCTCCGTTACCGATCGGCGGCGGACACGGATAGTTAAAGGGCCGACCGAACTGCTCGGTTCCGAAATCGATTGCGGGATTTACTTGGTTGATGTCGCGATTGCTGTAGAGCTTGATGCCGTGATTGCCCACGTATCCAACTTGCACCACCGTGGTGTTGGTGAGCTGTTGTTGAATGTTGAAGTTAAAGGACGCGACATAGGGCGTTACCAGATTCGGGTCGATGCCGGCGATGGTGCAGGGAAAGGTTGGGCTGCAATCGCCCGCGAGTTTCGTATTGAAGATGGGAGCGCTCGGCGACGCTCCTGCGAGCGCGCTGGCGGTCCAGTTGATCTGCGAGGAATCGAGTGAAAGTGAAAAAGTGTTGATGGTGCCGTTGCCCGGAGTCGTTCCAGATGTTGGACTGGTGGGATTGAGGTTCACTCCGCCGCTATTGATGAAGTCACGAATGCTGGGTTGTTCGTAGATGATGGCTCCGCCGAAACGCAGTACGGTCTTGCCGGTGCCGAAAACGTCCCAGGCTATGCCGATTCTTGGAGAGAGGTTGTTCTTGTCCAGCGGATATATGCTGTTAATTCCGTGACCGACTTGAATGATGCCGCGGCCGGGAATGAAATTAGCCAGCAGATCATTCTGCTCCTGGATGGGGAAGGAGAGGTCATAGCGCAGTCCTAGATTCACAGTGACGCGAGGACTGATGCGCCAGTCGTCTTGAACAAAGCCCCCAATGGCGCTGAGCGACAAATTGCGGTGCGCATCGCCAACCAGAAGGTTGCCGCCCCCAAAGGAGTTCTGCCGCACCGTGCCAGCGATGAAGTCTTCCAGGCTGCTAAAGCGGACTCGTCCTCTGCCGTAGGAAGCGCGCAAATAGTCCGAGCCTCCGCGGCGAAATTCTCCGCCAAACCTTAGGCTGTGCCTGCCTCGCGTGTAGGTCACGTTGTCGAGGAATTGGTAAGTGGTATCGGGAGCGGTGTACAGAGGCCAGCTTGAATTCCCGCCGAGATAGTTGAACGGGCTGATGTTGATTCGGGGGAAGCCCAACAGATTGGGATCGGTGATTCCGGTGTTGATTCCGTACGCCGTTAAAGGATTTTGCGTGTGATCGACAGGATACAGCTTCTGCCAGTTGCGATTGAAGCCGAAGCGAGCTTCGTTGATCCAACGTGAATTCGGAGCGTAGGTCCAATTGACTCCCATCACGCCGAGCTTGGTGTCGGCCTGGGAAAGGAAATCAGGACGCAACGCGAACGTGTCTTCTTCTGTTTGCAAGCTGTTCGCGTAGACATATCTGCCGCTGATAGTGTTGTGCTCGTTAGCTTGATAGTCGATTTTGAAAAGCGCATTGTCTTCGCGATTCTGGTTATTGAAGTTGAAATTGATCAGCGTGGGATCGGAGTTCGAAGCGGTGAACCCGGGGTTGGGCAGAAAGAATTTGGCGACCTGCAAGCTCAGAGGATTAGGAGTGTAGGGGGTAGGATTGCTGGGATCGCTGCCGTACGCAATGGCGTCGGGGATGCTCGAATTCGGATCGCCGATGGAGGTGGTTACGGGACTGCTTACGTTGAAAGGATTGCCCACGCGGTCGCGAACGCCTTCGTAGGTTCCGAAGTAAAACAGTTTGTTTTTGATAATGGGACCGCCGATGGAGGCTCCAAATTGATGAAGCAGGAGCGCCGCAATCGGATCCGGAGCGGGATTGAAGTAGTTGCGAGCATCGAAAGCGCTGTTGCGGTGAAAGTAGTACGCAGTCCCGTGAATGTCATTGGTACCGCTCTTCAGTCCCAAATTAACCACAGCGCCGGGCTTCCAACCGTAGTCCGATCCCTGATTCTCCTGGGTATTGAATTCCTGGATGGCGTCGAGGGGCAGATGGCTGGCCGGCGTGCCCTGGACTCCCGCGTTGTTGAGAACGGTCTCGCCGTAGTAAGAGTCGTTATCGTCGGTCCCATCGACAATGTAATTGTTGTCGTCAGTGCGGTTGCCGTTGGAGGTGGTGGAGTGAAAACCCCCTCCGGGCGTGCGCTGAATGCCGGGACGAAGTTCCAATAAATTCTGAAAATCCCTGCCCTGAAGCGGCAATTCGTTGATGGCCTTGTTGGTAATGGTACCGCCGAGTGTATCGTTCAAGGTTTCGACCAGGGGCTGGTCGGCCGTTACTTGCATTACTTCCGACGTGGCGCCAGGATTGAGGGTCACATCGATACGGACGTCGGTGGCCACTTCCAAACGAATGTTCTGGCGCTGCACCGTCTTGAAGTTAGGTGCTTCGACCGTTATCTGGTAATTGCCTGGGGAAAGGTTGGGTGCGGCATATTCTCCCACGCTATTGCTTGTCAAAATCCGTCTTTCGCCGTTGTCAATGTTTTGTACGGTGACGTGCGCATCAGACACCACGGCTCCGGTGGAATCCGTGACACGCCCAATAATGCGGCCCTGCTGAGTTTGCGCGGAGAGGGCGCCGACGGCAAGAAGTGCCGTGACCACCGCAAGAATGAAATGATGTCGCATAGAGTCCTTTCTCTTTTCTTGTGGCGCCAAGCCACGCAGCAGACCGCCGAGACGGGCTGTTAGGTATCGGGGTATAGGAATCGCAGCATTAAAACAAGGACGGAGATCACAATCCGGATTCGAGTTTTCCAGCGTTTACAAGATGGATAAGCTGCTCCAGATTGTTTCCAGGGAGGATACACGCACAGAATTTAGCCGTTTGGCCTGCACGCCCCCGAGCAGTGCGAAGGGAACGAGGCGGAGTGTGTCAAGGAACCGGAAGGAGGTCAAAGCGAATCTCGCTCGCGCCAGGGAATTAGTAAATCGCGTTGCCGGCTTTTGAGGATCGGATCGTACCCTGACTCACCGTCAAAGAATAACTGTCGCCGCCTTGTCCCACCCACCGGGCAAGATCGAAATGCCCATGGCTGGGCGCGTGAAAAACATCAATCGCCTCAAATGTAAGCGGAGCACCAGCCCGGCACAGCTTCGGCGCCTGCGTGGGATGAATGAAGTACGCGCCGCGGCCTGCGCCGACAATCGTCGCCTTCCCGTCCGCTTCCACGAGCACCGCAGATTTCTCGTCAATGGCAACATCCTGTGGGTCGTGCGACCATCCGTCTTGCATAAGGCGAGCGAGAAATCCCAGGGTGCGTCCCATGCGGTCTCGCTTGGTGAAGTGGCTATCGGTCATCGTATTTTGCAGGAGGGGAATCTTCAGAAAGTCACGCACTAACGTGACGCGATCAAAAAAAGGATTCTGCAAGACCTGTTGGGAGGAGAGATCCTTATCATCTTCCTTGTCATTCTGCGCACCGTAGGCAAATTGGCCGAGAATCGCAAGCCCTGCGCTGGTCCCCCCAATCGGCCGGGCTGCCGCGATCTGGTCATTGATAGCCGTCTCGACCGGTGTCCCTTTCCAGAAATTTATGTAGCGAGCCTGATCTCCGCCGGCAATAAAGATGGCTTCGGCGTGTCGAATAATGACGGCAACCGCAGGATCCTCCGCCGACTCGCGGTCGGGAATGATCAGCGTCGAAACTGAATTCGTCTTGCACAATCCATTCACATAGGCGTTGTAATCGTCGTCGCCCCGGGCACGAAGAACCAGGAAGTCTCCGCCACCCCCTTTCTGGCACAGCCACCGAAAAGCCTCATCAATGTCATTGCCTCCACCCATCATGGCGATGCCGGCGGTGGTGTTGGTCGCGGCGTCTTCAGTGTGTCCGAGGCGGATGTAGTGGTAAGAGCTGCCCAGAGACTCTCTGGAAAAGAACATCACGATGAAGAGCAGGATTACCGCGTTGCGTGCATTCGTATAAGCCATTCGGGGTGACACTTTATCGCGAGTTGAACCGGCGGGTCTACTTCTTATCCGCATATCGACTGACGCAAAACTTCCGGAATAATATTACTGCCTGTTACCAGCAGGACAACGTTCTCCGCCGCGACGTGCTGGTTGGCGAGAAAGGCTGCGGTCGCGGCGGCGCCGGCGGGCTCGGCGACCAGGCGCTCCTCTAAAAGCAGATGACGGACGGCGGAGAGCATCTGCTCGTCGCTGACCAGGCGGACTTCGTCGACCACTTCGCGGATTGACTGGACGTTTTCGGGGTCCGGAATCCGGGTGGCGAGACCGTCGGCGATCGTTTCGCAGGTTTCCGTCGGCACGGCGGTTCCCTGCTTCCACGATAAGAAGTAAGACGGCGCTCGTTCGGCTTGAACTCCAATTACCTTCACCTCGGGACGAACTTGTTTAACCACCGCGCCGACGCCCCGGATCAATGCGGTGTCGCCCATCGGAACGTAGAGAGTGTCGGTTGCGGGCAGCTGATCCAGGATTTCGAGCGCGATGGTCGCGGGCCCGGCCGGAAGGTCGGAATCGCCGGCGTCGTTGAGAAAATAAGCTCCGCGGGTCTGCGCGTAGGCGACGACTTCCTCGCCGGCATCGCTCAGGTCGCGTCCGACCTCGAGGATGTTCGCGCCGAGAGCGGCGATTCTCGCTCGCTTCACTGGGTTCGGATTCTCTGGCAGAAAGATGGTGGCAGCAACTCCGAGCAGTTTGGCGGCATAGGCGACTGCCGCGCCGTGATTTCCAGTGCTCGAAGCGACGACCTCCTTCACCGGACGGCGAGACATTTCCCGCGACAATCCAAAGATCGCGCCGCGCGGTTTGAATGATCCTGTGGGAAGTTCGCTTTCGAGTTTCAGGTAGACGTTGCAATGTTGCGAGAGCGAGGCCGCCGCGATCAACCGCGTGACTGGCAGGTAGCGCTTGAGCACCTCTTGCGCTTCGCGGGCGGCGGATAACGAAGGAAGCATTCAGATGCAATGTAGCAGACCGGAACGCTCCGGCTGAATTACAATCGCTCGCAATTAATGCTTCATCGCGCCCAGTTCGCGCAGTGGATACCGGTGCCCGTGGAACGCGTGTTCCTGTTCTTCGCGAACCCTGGAAACCTGCCGCGCATCATGCCGCCGGAGAGCGGAACCGAGCTTCTGCGCGTGGCGCTAGTGCCGCCACCGGGAGTGTCTCCAGCTCAGGCCACTGTGACAGACCAGCCGCCGCTGGCCGGGGCTGGTTCGGAGATCGTTACTTCGTTTCGCATTCTTCCCTTCCTGCCGTTTCGGGCAAAGTGGATCGCGCGCATCGTAGCTTTTGAGTGGAATCAATACTTCGAGGATGTCCAGGAGAAAGGTCCATTCAAGAGCTTTCATCATCGGCACGAGTTGGTGGCCGAGGAACGGAATGGGATTCCGGGAACCGTGGTGCGCGATGTGATCGAGTACGAAGTTGGCTTTGGATTTATTGGGGAGTTGGCGCAGAGGTTCTTTGTGATGCGCAAGTTTGAGAAGACGTTTGAGTATCGGCAACAAGCGTTGGAGAAATTGTTGGGAGTTAGAGAAGTAGCCGCGACAAAACCATCGCGGCCCGGACCCTTCGGCTTCGCTCAGGGCAGGCTCGCGCGGGCGTCCGCACCTACTTTGTCGGTTCTACATAGACTGCGGTGCCATAGGCCAGGACTTCGGTGACACCTTGCATGACTTCCGTGGCGTCGTAGCGGGCGCCGACTACGGCATTTCCGCCCAACTCGGCCGCGTGCTGCAGCATCAGATCGAAAGCTTCAGAGCGAGTCTTCTCGCAGAGATTCGTCAGCAGAGTGATGTTGCCTCCGAGTATGGTTTGCAATCCTGCGCCGATCGTGCCGAAGATGGAGCGCGAGCGAACCACGATGCCGCGAACGACTCCCAGAGTGCGAACTACCTTGAAGCCATCCAGCTCAAACTGCGTGGTCACCATGTTGTGGGCGACCATTCTGCCGGGCTGCGCGTAGCTCATCGCCATTTGCGGATCCTCTGAGCGAAGATTATTCCAACTCGGCAGTAATCACAAACTCGTCTTGCTGGGGATCGTAGCGGACGTCGAGAAGATTCGGCTTGCAGCAGACCTGGCAGTCTTCAATATAAGACTGGCGACGGCCGGCGGCTTCGTCCACCGACGTGGAGTTCCATTCTCCGCAGCCTGCGCATTGAAAGCCGTCGTTCACTCTGTAAGAGTTTGCCACAAACGTCAGCCACAGCCGCTTTCGGCAACGCAAGCGATGCGGGGAGCACCCTCCCCGCATTGTCGGAAATGCGAATTACGAACGGGGGCCGCGTCCTCCCGACCACTGCGGTATACCCTGCGCATTCCGCAGCGTCAGCGTCTTCCCATCTTTTGTGATCTCGCGAGCCAAAAGCGCATCTGCGTTGTTCAACTTGACCAACGAGCCCAACACCTGAACCTGATCCCCCTTGGCGAAGGAGAATTTTTGTTGGGATATATAGGCGCTCGGACCAACGTGCACTTCCACCGTACCGGTGTCGGTTTTTACCATCAGGTGAATGCCGGTCCACCCATGATGCCCTGCATGCTGCTGCACATCATCCACGATTCCGGAGATCGTGGTCTCGGTCTTTGGATCGTAGTTCGGCATGCCGGTGCCGGGTCCCTGCGCCATCCCGAATATGACCGTAGCGATAACCAGAGCGGCAACGCCGACTAAAAACAATTTGCGTGAATTCATGAGTTCCTCCCGAAACTTATGGCAGTCGTCCGTACCCGTTCTCTGGACGCCTCTGTTAGAAGAAACTCTGAAACACAAGATTTGTTTCGACATTTCGCGTCAGAAGCCTCTCCGCGATAGAAGATTTTTCCCGATATGGGAAAGACAATGCGCCGCCCTGCAAGGAGCAAGTTCTGCGGTCAGAATCGCGCACCCGGGCAAACCCCACTATAATGGCGGACTTATTGCAAACCTGGAGGCTGCATGATTTCTCGACGCCATTTTCTGCAAGCGGGAACGGTCGCTGTCGGCACAGGAATCGGGATGGCACTTCCCATCCCAGCACAGGCGGAGAACTGCGCTCCGCTGCCCGCGTCCATTGAAGCACTGAAATCGATGAAGGACCAGGCGAAGCCTATCAGCAACGACGAACGGCGCGAGCGGCAGAATAAGGCCCGCGAGTTGATGGCCGCCAACCATCTGGACGCCATTCTTCTGATGGAAGGAACTTCGCTGGTCTACTTCAGCGGGATTCACTGGTGGGGTGGAGAGCGAACCTTCGCCATGGTGCTGCCGGCGAAGGGCGCGGCTTTCTACGTGTGTCCCGGGTTCGAGGAGGGACGGGCGCGCGAGCAGATCTCGAAGTCTCCTGACAGCGGGAACGCGGATGTGCGCATCTGGCAGGAGGATGACAGTCCTTACCAGCGCATCGCGCAGGGATTGAAGGATCGCGGCATTACGACCGGGACTGTGGGTATCGAAGAAACGGTGCGCTTTGTTTTCAGCGAAGGCGTCATGAAAGCGGCCCCGCAGATCAAACTGGCGAGCGCGACTCCAGTGACCGCCGGCTGCCGGCGCATTAAGAGCGAGCACGAGATTGCACTCATGCGATTGGCAGCCAAGGTCACGCTGGCGGCATACATCGCGGCTTATCAGGCGCTGAAGCCGGGAATGACACAGGCGGACTTCCTGCACCTGGTGGAAGCCGCGCACGACAAACTTGGTTTTGAAGGCGGAGCCCTGGTCGAGGTCGACGAGTATTCCGCATTCCCGCATGGGTCGGTCGAGCCGCAGGTGATCCATGAAAACTCGCTGGTGCTGGTCGACGGAGGATGCAAGGTTGAGGGCTATTCGTCCGATATCACGCGGACATTCGTGCTGGGCAAAGCCACAGACAAAATGAAGAAGGTGTTTGACATTGTTCATGCCGCGCAGACGGCCGCTCTGAAAACGGCGAGACCCGGACTGGAATGCCAGGCGGTGGATGCCGCGGCGCGCAAGGTCATCACTGATGCGGGATACGGCCCGGACTACAAATATTTCACGCATCGCGTCGGACATGGCATGGGCATGGACGGCCACGAGTGGCCCTATCTGGTACGCGGAAACACGACCAAGCTCGAACCGAATATGACGTTCAGCGACGAGCCAGGAATTTATATCCGCGGTGAGTTCGGCGTGCGGCTCGAGGACGATATGCACATCCTGGAAAACGGGGCGGAACTGTTCACGCCGCAAACTCTATCGCTGGAAGATCCTTTCGGCGGGGCGTAAGGAGGGAATCACGGAAACCTCATTCCACCCGGTTCGCTGGGCGCTGACTTTGCTGGTCGGATTGCCGATTGCTCTGGGCGTCATCGCGTGGCTCGCCGGTGCGAGTGACTCGTCACGAACGTTATTGCGCGCCTTGAAATATGTGCTCGCAGCGGAGTTGCTTCTGGTTGTCGCAGTCGCCGGGATCGGAGCCATCTACGAGGCCGCGAACCGGAGGCACGATCGGGAGGCGTTTCATCCGCCGGGAAAATTGATCGATGTGGGCGGCTACCGTCTTCATCTGTATTGCACCGGCGAAGGCGGGCCCACGGTAGTGCTGGAGTTCGGGCTCGACGGTTCCTACCTCGACTGGTACAAGGTGCAACCGCAGGTCGCGCGGTTCACGCGCGTGTGCTCTTACGACCGTGCTGGATATGGGTGGAGCGATCCCAGCCCGCGTCCGCGAATTCCCAGCGTGATGAGCGAGGAGTTGCACACCCTGCTTGCGAACGCGGGAGAGAAGCCGCCTTACATTCTCGTCGGCCATTCGCTGGGAAGTTTCGATGTCCTGATGTATGCGCATCGCTATCCGCAGGAAGTAGCGGGAGTGGTACTGGTGGATGGAGCGCATCCCGACGAACTGCTTCCCTTCTACTTCCAGAAGAAGCTTTGGCTGCGCATGATGCAGATCACTATGCCGTTCGGCCTGCCGCGATGGCGGGGATGGTGCGGATCGGGCCCGGGTGAGATTGCAGGAATGAAGCGCGCCATCGGTTGCCGTTCTCAGGTGTACGCCACGCATTACGCGCAGTGGGAGGCCTTTCCTGAAAGCGCGGACGAGGTGCGGCGGCTGGGGCCCATTGGGTGAAGTACCACTCACTGTCATCTCGCGTGACTCGAATCGCAATTCCAGCGCGGACGGCACCGTTTCACCACAACATGAGCAGCACTGGGCCAATCTTCAGCAGAGACTGGTGGGGCTGTCGAGCCGAACTACCCACGTGACAGCGGAAGGTAGTGGCCACTCCATTCCCGTGGAGAGGCCAGACATCATCATCGACGCGATCCGCCAGATGGTTTCGCAGCTCCGCACACCAGGCTAGTGGCAGTTCTGAATCAGCGCGTTGGCGACAGTCGTGGCTCCGTCCTGAACGTCGGCGATTTCGTGGGGAGCGTCGGCGACACATTGAGCGTCATTAGTAGACGTGATCGCACCTTGCCATAAGCGCCGCATTGGCGGGACCGGGCGAGGTGTCGAGACTACCGAATATAAAGTGCACGCGCGTGCTGTAATTTAAGACCGATTTCCCGTCGGACGACAGGATGCTGTCCGCCTGCCATAGGGGAACATCGGAATTGTCTCCGTTGGAGCAATGGCCGTTGCCATAGGCAGGATCGAGGAACATGTTCGCGTTAAGTCCGTAACAGGGATCGATCGGTCCAGCACAACTGGTACTGATCGTCGCGCCTTTGCAGATGCAGCCTTCATCGATGCGGCTGAACGGTGGGCCTCCCGTAGGAACGACATAGTTGAAAATCGAATCTTCTCCGTAGCGAGCCAAGGCATAAGCGATGGCACCGGCTCCGGCGCTGTTACCGGTTGCGCAAAAAGCTGTGTTTGCGGCCCGAACGTTGTCGTGCACCCACTGCGCTACCGTCGCCCAGCGGCAACTCAAAGTCAGCGGGCCGTTGGCAGCGGGTCCGGTAAGCCATCCGGTGGATCCCCCAACGAAGGCGGTTTGTACTGCCGTGAGGCCGGCCGTCACTACGTTGTTCACCGCGGTCGATCCGTAGACAAAATGAGTTTCATAAAGATCGTTCCCCGCGCCGCCGGTGGTGAAAATGACAGTGCCCTTTGAAGTGCCCGAGGGCTGCGTGATCTTGATGATTGCGCCGCTGTAGTTGGGCACATTCGGGCAAGTCACAGTCAGTGACATACAGGAACCGGCCACGGTTCCTGTCGGGACACGTGGCGGGTGCGGCGGTTGCGGTTCCCAACTGGTTGGGAGCAACCGGAGGAGGAACAGTCACGCGTTGCTGGCTTCTACCGCCGCCGCAGGCGATCAGGAACAGCGAGAGAATCAGCAACCCAAGGAAACCAAAGACGGCGAGCCTCATGCCGGGGAACCTCAAACTTGGGATATGTAGTGGTACGGAAGCGACGAGTCTGGGCCGACACTACGGCCGATGTTCGTTAGATGCGTAAACCCGCTCTGGTGCAGAAAGTCGCGTTGCCAATGCAAGTTTGCCGAGCGGCAAAACTTTGCACAGCACAAAATGTCATGCTCTGAAGCTTACTTGTGGCTCAATGCGCTCTCCGGAAGCAATTCGCCCAGTTGCTGCTTCAACGCCTTGGAGAGACGGCGCACTCCTTCGCGGATCTGATCGGGCTTTCCGTAAGAGAAGTTGAGACGGAAGTGGCGGCATCCCTCCGCGGCGAATCCGTTTCCGGCGTAGAAAGAGTCGCCGGGAACAAAGGCAACATTCTCTTTCAACGCTACCTGGAAAAGTTTTTGGCTATCCATCCCGTTCGGCAGAGTCACCCACAGGAAGAGGCCTCCTTTGGGATATGTCCAAGTCACCTCGGGAGGGAAAAATTCTTTCAGCGACGCCAGCATGACATCGCGACGTTCGCGATAGACCTTGCGAATCAGCTTTACGTGCTCGTCCAGAAATCCGTCTTTCGCAACTTCGTAGGCCACGGTCTGCGTGAAAGTCGAGGTGTGGAGATCGGCGCCTTGCTTCAGTTGGACGATCTTCGAGATCACATCGGTGGGCGCGACAATCCATCCCAGGCGAAGTCCGGGCGCGAGTGTTTTCGAGAACGTGCTGAGATAAATGACGTTGCCGATTGAATATCCGTTGTCACGCCGCAAGTTGACACGATCGAGCACCACCAGCGGAGTGAGATGCTCACCTTCGTAGCGCAGCTGGCCGTAAGGATCGTCTTCAACGATGGGAATTCCGTAGCGATCGGCAAGCAGTACGAGTTGTTCGCGGCGGCCCTCGGCGAGAGTCGTTCCTCCCGGGTTCTGGAAGTTCGGCAACACGTACATGAATTTGGGGCCGGAGCGCAGAGGCTCTTCGAGAAGGTCGGTGCGCAAGCCATCGTCGTCGCTGGGAACGCTGACGTATTCTGCGCCGTAAACATTAAAGGCCTGCAATGCTCCGAGATAAGTAGGGGCTTCGACGAGTACGCGATCTCCAGAGTTAATGAGCAGCTTGCCGATCAGGTCGAGCGCCTGCTGCGAGCCAGAGGTGATGAGAACGTTCTCGGCTTTGGCTTTAATCCCGTAGCGTTCGATGTGGCGGGCAATCATTTCGCGCAAAGGCTCGTAGCCTTCGGAAGCGCCATATTGCAGGGCCTGTGAAGCGTTCTCCTCGAGCACCTTGCGGCAGGCTTCCTGAAAGCGGGCGACGGGAAAAACATCGGGAGCGGGCAAGCCGCCGGCAAAGGATATAATCTCCGGGCGCTGCGCGACCTTCAGCAGTTCGCGAATCGCCGAACTTTTGAGGCCCTTGGTGCGTTGCGCATAGCGGGACGTCCAGGCAGTCGACATGCTCCCTCCAGTACTACTTTAGATCATCTCGTGAGCTCTGCCTATTTTCTGTGACCCCGGCCACTTGTCCTGTGATTCCAGTCACTTGTGAGTGTGATGTTATGGGTGTTTGTAGACCTTGCCGTCCTTCATGACGAACTGCACATGTTCCAGAAGACTAATATTTTGCAGGGGATCGCCAGCCACGGCAACAATATCGGCGTACTTGCCGGGCTTGATGGAACCGATCACGTCACTGTGGCCGAGCAGGTCGGCGGCATTGCTGGTGGCGGCCTGGATCGCCTGCATGGGTGTCATGCCGTACTTCACCATGAAGGCAAACTGGTTGATGCTCTTTTCATAAGGACAGACGCCGGCGTCGGTGCCGAACGACATTTTTATTCCTGCCTTCACTGCTTTGCGAAAGTTCTGGCGATGAAGTTCGCCCAACTCCGCATCGTGCTGCAGGAAATCTTTCGGCTCGTTCCCCAGACGGCCTGCCTCTTGAATGCATTCCTCATCATAGATATCCATGTCGAGATAGGTGCCGTGCTGCTTGGCGAGCGCCAGGCCCTCATCATCGATCATGGTCGCATGCTCGACCGACGCGACGCCGGCAACGATCGCGTTCTTGATGCCCTGTGGCGAGTGGGCATGCGCTTCGACGCGAAGACCGAACTGGCTGGCTTCATCCACCGCTGCGCGGATTTCTTCTGGAGTGAATTCCTGCGTCTTGGGATTGCTGCCGTGCGTTAACACAGCGCCGCTGGTGAGAATTTTGATGTGATCGGCGCCGCTGTGATACAGCAAGCGAACTTTCTGGCGCACTTCCCATGGACTGTTGGCTTCGCCGAAGTGCAAGTCCCAGGGCAGCGGAATGTCGGGGGCAAGTCCGGTCATAGCCCCCGCGCCGCCTGTGATCGTGATGTAAGCACCGGCAACGTACATGCGCGGGCCTTCTACGTAGCCAGCGGCGATGGCATCGCGCAGGGCCACATCATTGAGGGCACGATACACACCCACGTCTCGCACGGTGGTGAATCCCGATTGCAACATAACACGTGCGTTGGGAATGGATTCGTAAGCGACTGCCGCGGATGTTTTTCTGAGAATGTTGAGGGGTTCGCCGTTCTCGATGGCGTTGCCATCGGCGAGGTGGGTGTGGCAATCGATGAGCCCCGGAAGCACGGTCATGCTGGAAAGGTCGATGACTTGCGCTCCGTTTGGTATTGGCAGGGCTTTCCCGACCGCCTGAACTGTGTTGTTTTGGATGAGAATGATCTGGTCAGCCAGTACAGCGCCGGCGTCCGGATCGACCAGATGACCGGCCTTGATGGCCGTCACCTGCGCCACGCAGGCACACGAAATCCCCAACCCCAGCAGCAAAGCAAGAGTTCTCTTCAAGGCCCACCTCTTTTCGGAAACTTCGGAAGTCTAGTCGGCGGCAGCCGCGGTGCCTTTTAATCCCGCCTTGAGATCGGCTGCGAGCAAGCGATGGAATAAATGTTCGCCGGCCTCTCGACGCAAAGAAAGGCGTCCCGCTCCATAGGCGCGCGATTTCAAGCCGCGCTGCACGGCTTCGCAAATGCCGAGATCTTCATCCTGCACGCGCGCTCCTACAGCGACGCTCTGCTGGTTGTACTCGAGGCTCTTCTCGCTGATGTCCCCAAAATAAAAGTCGAAAATGACGCGGCAGTGATCGACGTCAATGGGGATGACGAAGTTCGTGTCCATGTAGCCTTCGTAGCAGTTGATCATCAGGTTGGGATACTGCCAGAAGTACCACGCGCGATCGCCTTTACGAGTGGCTCCAGTCGCCGCGTCTTCACTGGAAGACACCATGGGGCTCGATTGCAGGCAGTAACGGTCTTCGTTCTCGATGGTGTACTCCTTGTAATCGAGCACCGAGCTCAATCCCTTATGGAGGTGTGGGACGTGATATCCGCCATCGAGGTAGTTGTCGATGAAGACCTTCCAGTTGCAGTGGATGTCGTAAGTCCGGCTGTCGAAGTAGTGAAGCTTGCTCACGCCGAGCGGCGCGACACGCTTCACCAGTCCGCCCAGAAAACTTTCGAGCGATTCTGCATTGGGATCGAGATTGATGAAAACGAACTTTTCCCAAATTTCGGCGCGAACCGGCAGTAATCCGTTCTGCTGGCGCTCGAAGTTCTTTACGCCATCGAATTCGGGCATGCCTTTCAATGATCCATCGAGGCCGTAATTCCAACCGTGATAAGGACAATGCAGCAGTTGCGCCTGGCCGCAAGGTTCGGTGACTACCGCGGCGGCATGGTGGCGGCAGACGTTGAAGAAACCGCGCAGGATGCCATCGTTTCCTCGAACCACGACGATAGGCTCACCGGCTACCACGGCGGTGACAAACTGTCCGGGCTTTTCTACCTGTTCAACGCGGCCCACCAACTGCCAGGTGCGGCTGAATACAGTTTTGTTCTCCAGTTCCGCGATGCGCTCATCCACGTACCAGGGAGCAGGAATGGTGGAGGCGTCGGCGAGTGACGCGCGGTCGTCGTAGCTGGCGAGAATTTCCTGTACGGAAGCCTGGGTCATCATGATTCAGCTCAGTGCTGGAACTAACATTTCCGTTCGCCGATGGCGCGCTGCAGAATGTCGAGGAATTGGGTGATGCGCGCTTCCTTCTTTTCCACGGGATCGCCGTGTCGCCGAAACAGTCCGGGATCCAGTTCTTCGGTGAGGAGCGCGTCCTGAAAGCGCTCCATGGTCCAATCGAGAATCGAAACCATCATGTCCTGATCGAGATCCTTGCGCAGCTCACCGCGCTGCTGGCCGAAGCGGACAAAGGGAACCGTGCCGTAAGGATCTTCGGCAAGCAGAAAGCGATTGATCTCCCTCTTCAGGGTCAGATCGGTGCCGTAGTTCCCCAGCAGCGAGACTCGGTAAGGAATCCAGTCTTCGTGGAGCAGGTGTTCGGTGCTCGCCAGCCAGTAGCGCAGGACATCGAAGAAGCCCCGTTCACGCACTTCAGCCGGAGCATCAAGATAGCGAGGAAACGAACGCACGGCTTTCTTGTAGACCTCGAAGAACAGGCCGTCTTTGCTGCCGAAATGTTGGAAGATGGAACCCTTGGCGATGCCGAGGGCGGCGGCGATATCACCGACACGGGCGGCATGGTATCCCTGCTCGGCAAAATGGCGCATAGCGGCGTCAATAATGCGGGTCCGCTTGCCTTCGGAACGAGGCCGTGGCGGCATATGGCGGTAACGCGGAGGTGAAACCAGGCTGCTACCAATCCCACTCATATGTTGACCTCAAGTCAGGAAACTGTACCTAAATTGAAAGCGGATTTCAATTCTATTTTTCGCGGTCTTGCGGTAATGTGAATGCCCCGCAACCAGCGTGGAGTGACTGCAAGTCAGGCAAGAAAGTGCCGCCCAGATCGCAACAGATTTATGACGTCATTGTAATCGGTGCAGGCCATAACGGACTCACCGCGGCAGCTTACCTCGCGCGCGCGGGGCTGACCACGCTCGTTCTAGAGCGCCGCGAAATTGTGGGTGGATGCTGCGTGACCGAAGAAATTGCCCCCGGTTGCCGCGTTTCGACCACGTCGTATATCGCCAGCATGCTTCGGCCTGAAGTGATCAAAGACCTTAATCTGGCCGAGCACGGCCTGCGCATGGTGCCCTGCGATCCCGCGATTCAAGTAGCCTTCCCCGACGGAAGGGTCGCTCCCTGGTGGGCGGATCGCAATCGCGCCGTCGCGGAGTTTCGCAAATATTCTGCGAAGGACGCCGAGACGTTTGTCCGCGTTGATGACCGCCTGAAGAAACTTGCGCGCTACCTGCAACCTTTCTTCATGGAGCCTCCGCCGGAAGTCGACACGGCGAGCATGCATGGCTGGTCGGATCTGTTCCGCGTAGGCAAGCGCTTTCGTGGAATTTCGAGCAGCGAAATCTCGCAACTGATCTCGTTCCTCACCGGAAGCCTGGGCGAGTTTCTGGATCGCAATTACGAGTCCGACACGATCAAGACTCTGTTTCTCGCCAACAATGTTTACGGAAAACACGGCGGACCGTATCAGCCGGGAACCGCGATTGGATTGTTGTTCCACCTGCTGAGTGGCGGCGAGCACGAGTTGCAAGGCTTCTATGGCCACGTAATGGGCGGCATGGGAGCCATCACGCAGGCGCTGGCCGCGGCAGGCAAGAAACTTGGTGTGGAGATCCGTACCTCGGCTCCAGTGGCACAGATCATGACCCGCGCCGGTCAAGCCAGCGGAGTGGCTTTGGAAGATGGCACGGAGATTCGCAGCCGCATTGTGCTATCGAATTGCGATCCTAAGCGAACCTTCCTTCGCATGTTGCCGGCGAGCGACCTGCCGGAAGATTTCCTGGATTCAGTGCGCGGCATCAAGATGGATGGACCCTGCGCGAAGGTCAATTTCGTTCTGGCGGAAGAACCGCGCTTCCGCGGCACGCCCTCGCAGGCCACCCCTCTCGAACGCACATTCTACACACTCGTTCCCTCGCTTGAATTTGCTGAGCGTTGCTACGACATTTCCAAGTTCGGAGAGATTCCCGAGGAACTGTGGGTGGATTGTGTGGTTTCATCGAACGCCGATTCGTCGCTCGCTCCCGAGGGCAAACACATCCTCACCTGTTTCGTGCAGTACGTGCCCTACAAGTTGCGTGAAGGGACATGGGATGAGAAGCGCGAGCTTTTGGGAGACCGCGTGGTAAAGAAGATTGCGGAGCACGCTCCGAATGTTCCCAGCACGATTCTGGCGCGACAGGTACTGACGCCGCTTGATCTCGAACGGACCTACGGGTTAACCGAAGGCAACATTTTCCACGGCGACCTTACGCTCGAGCAGTTGTTCTTTATGCGTCCAGTAGCGGGATGGTCACAGTATCGCACTCCGGTGGCAGGCCTCTATTTGTGCGGGGCGGGGGCGCATCCGGGTGGCGGAGTGACAGGAGCTCCCGGCCACAACGCGGCGCAGCAGGTATTGGGCGATTGGAAGAAAGGCCGGTTCAAAGGGGCGGCGGCATGAGCAACGGACACGCACCCCTGACCAAGACCGCCGACATTGTGATTCTCGGCGCCGGCGTGATGGGAGCGTCGATCGCATTTCATCTGGCCAGGCGAAAAGCTGGAACGATTGCGGTGCTCGACAAAGATCACGTGGGCCGCGGCGGCAGCGGGCGCTCCTCTGCGCTGGTGCGGATGCACTATAGCTATCCGCCTGAAGTTCAGCTGGCGGTAACCAGTCTGCATATTTTTCAGCACTGGCGCGAGATCGTCGGAGAGTCGGGCGATTTCCGGAAGACTGGTTTCGTACGCATCGTCCATCCCAACGAAACGGAACGGCTGAAGCAGAACGTTGAGATGCAGCGAACTCTGGGAGTCAAGGTCGACTTGATCGACCGCCAGCAACTAAAGGAGTTGGAACCGGATTGGAATGTTGACGAAGTTGAACTCGCCGCCTACGAGCCCGACTCCGGCTATGGAGACGGCGCGGGTGTGGCCAACGACTTCCTGAGCCGCGCCCGCGATCTGGGCGTGGTCTACTCGCCGCGGTGCGAAGCGACTGCCCTGCGCGTGGAGAATGGAACGATTCGCGGGGTGGCAACGAATCAAGGGGATATTTCGGCTCCGCTGGTCATTGCTGCGACTGGACCGTGGACGCGCCCCCTGCTTCAACAAGCCGGATGCGATCTGCCCATCGAACCAGAGTTTCATCAGGTGGCGATTCTGAAGAATGCTCCCGGAATGAAGGGCGGAGGCTGTGCGTGCATCGATTCGGTCACGGCAACCTACTTTCGATCCGACGCGCACGATAAGTTCCTGGTCGGGGATTTCTACGGAAAGCGGCCAGTCGATCCCGACAATTTTCCGCAGCGCGCTTCCGACGAATCGCTCGAAGAAATCATTGAGCGGGCCGCGAAGCGGGTGCCGAAGTTAGAGAACGCAGAAGTGATGCGCGGCGTGACTGGGGTTTACGACATGACTCCAGACTCGCGGCCGATTCTGGGAGAACTCCCCGGCACGCAAGGCTTGTACGTGTGCGCTGGATTTTCCGGCATGGGCTTCAAAATCTCTCCGGCGATCGGGCTGGTGATGACCGAACTGTTGTTGGACGGAGCAGGAAAGACCGTCGACATCAGTTCCTTCCGTCCCGGCCGGTTTACCGAGGGTGCTTCCATCAAAGCTGAATTTGAGTATGTCGACGATTAACCGTTTCTGTAGAGACGCAACTCAGTTGCGTCTCTCTGGCTACAAGGAGAACGTATGAAGAAGAAAGGCATTCTCGAGCGACTGAAAGAAGGACCGGTCCTCGGCGACGGCGGCTATCTGCTGGAACTGGAAAAGCGGGGATGGGTGCGCGCGGGTCCGTTCACTCCCGAGGTTGCTTTGACCTACCCCGATGCTCTGCGCGAGTTGCACGTTGAGTTTCGTGAAGCGGGAGCCGACGTCCTGCAGGCGCTCACCTTCTACGCCAGCCGCGACAAGCTTGCGACGGTTGGCCTGGAAAATCGTCTCGAGGATCTGAATCGCGCCGCGGTTCGCATCGCTCGCGAGGTGGCTGGCGAAAAGTGCCTGGTCGCCGGGAATCTGAGCCTCACGTGGATGTACGAACCCGGTAGTCCCTCGGCTGCCGATCGAGTCCGAAAGACCTTTGACGAGCAACTTGCGGTACAAGTCAACGAAGGCGTCGACTTCATCATCGGAGAAACTTTCTCTTGGCTGGGCGAAGCGCTAATCGCCGTTGAGCGCGGCAAGAAAACTGGCTTGCCGGTAATGGTGACGATTTGTTTCGAGAACAAGGACGAAACCGCCGACGGCAAATCGGCCGCCGAGTCGGCGAAAACACTATTCGATGCCGGCGCCGACATCGTTGGCATGAATTGCCTGCGGCCGCCGGAGCACATGATGGGCCCGATGGAGGAGATGCGGCGCGCGGTCTCTGGCTATCTCGCGTGCCAGCCTGTCGGATACCACACTCCGAAAGACAAGCCTGATTTCACCAGCTTGCCTGCGTTCCCTTATGCACTCGATCCTTTGCAACTCACGAGGAAAGAAATGGGAGAGTACGCGGTTACGGCTCGTGACATCGGGATCAACTACATCGGATCGTGCTGCGGTTCGGTGGCAATCCACGTGCGCGAAATGGCTCGGGCGCTAGGAAAGCTCCCCGACGATCAGAGAATGTGGAAGAAGGGCGGCGAGAAGCCGATGTCCGCCTACGAGTATTACGGACACGACAACCCGGTCGCGGCCAAAAAGTAGTCAAAAAAGAAAGGGTCATTCCCCCGAATGACCCTCTCCAGCCTCTCTCGCCAAAAAATGGGCCGGCGCAAGGCCGACCCGGGGAGAGATACTCCAGGAAAACAACGTTGAACGAGGATGTAACCGCAAAGATCAAGTCCCGGGACTAATTGTCCAGAGCGGGCCAGCAGCGGTACCCGCTCTTAATTAGAAACAATCTATCGTTTTGGCACGCGAGCGTTGTCAAGCAGGTGTCATTTTCTTGTCAATTGGGATCTATGGCTGATCGTATGCGGGATTTTGCGCAGGCGTAGGGGCGTCGTAGTCGCGGCCATACTTGTTCTTGTGGGTTTCCGAAACGTTGTCGGCAGTTAAGCGCAGGACGCCTAAAGTGGAGTTGTTCGATGAGATGGCAACTTCCCGGCTCAACGTCTTCAGGGTCTCGGGGAGAGCGGCTTCGTAGAAAATATGCAGCGTGTAGCGGCCCGGCGGCACGTTGGGAATCACCACTTCTCCCCGGCGATCGGAGATTCCATAGAATGGCGTGCCTAGCGCCAGAATCACGGCGCTCATCTGCGGATGAATGTTGCAGAAGATATAGGAAATTCCAACCTTATCGAAGCGCACGTCGCGGGTGGTTCCGGCTTCATAGAGTCCGAGGTCAAAGCGCTTTCCCTCGAATAGTGAAAACACGTTATGAAAAAAGGGATCGTGATTGGGAAACTCCACAACCGATCCCACGGGTACGACCAGAATGTGCGGCTGGAAGCTTTTGTTCAGCTGCACCAGACGCGGCGGCTGCTGAGTGAATGAAGCGGGCAGGGGGATCGATCCTTCCAGCGGCGTCAGCCAGAGCACGACGTCTCCGGCTTTCGACTCGCGCTTCGCCTTGGAGCTGCCGCCGGTCACCGAAACTCGCGCAGTCACCGTCACCTGTTGTGCGCGCACCCGGCCGCACACCAGTAGAACGGAGAACCCAGCGAGATAGAGCAGCGCTCTTTTCATCTCAGAACAGAATTCCCATCATCAGATTCACTTGATCCGCAGTCCAATTCTCATTGCTGATGTCGAACGTGCGCAAGTGACGGTACTCGGCCGAGAATAACAAGTTCGAACGCGGCCGGTAGATGAAGTTCACGAGCGAGCCGCGGTTGCGGACCAGCGTAAACGGCGAGTAGCCAGCCGTGTTCGAAAATGCCCGTACATCGCTGGCAAACGGATTATCCTGCCCAAAAGCTCCGTTGAATTCCAACTTCGAAGTGGCCCGGAACTTCAACTGCGACCAACCACCCACGGAGTCGAGCCCGGCAATGGCGTAGTTGGGAGCTCCGCTCGAAAGAACGGTCTGTCCGATTCCGCCGCCAAGACCGCCAATGGCTCTGCCGCGGTAAACTTCGCCGGTCAGACCGAATCTGCGTCCCAGGGGAACCTGCAGATCTGCCATTCCCGCCCATCCGTCGACATGATGGCCAAAACCCCAGTTCTGCCGGCTGTAGTATCCCCCCGCTCCGAACGACAACGGCTGTCCGAACAGATTGCGAGACCAGGCGACGCGAGTGGCAAACGCGGGCTGACTGGAAGCCTCGCCCGCCTGCGGCGCGCGTTCGTAAGGATAAGCAGGTAGATCGCCGGTCAGATTATCGACGATTCCCCCCTGCACCGTAATGGTCTGTCCATCACCCACCTCGAAGCGATGCTCCGCGCGAACTTGCGGGATCCATCCCCAGAGATTTCCAGCATAGCCAAAGGTAGGCGTGGAAAGTGAAGCGAAAGAAGTGGGGGTGAGCGGCGAGATGAAAAGATTGTCCTGCCCGGCTACGATCGAAGTGTGATCCCAATCGAGGCGAAGACTGGCGATGCGCAAGCGCACCAGTCCAGAGTTCACGCCATTGTAGGTCTGGGGAAATCCTCCGGAAAAGTCGAGTTGCAGATCAGCGCTGGTACGCGCTCCGGCCACGCTGGGGCCAAAGGCCTCCAATCCGATTTCCGACTGGCGCAGGGTCGCCCCGAAGTTTCCCTGGGGATCGGAAGGACTAGCTCCGGTTGCCCAGTTGGGCACATCCTGATTGTCGGTAACGCCGCGGTTGCTGAATAGGTTCATCAGCACAATACCCGACAAACGCAGACGGTACTTCGAGGCGCTCTCGACCTTCGTCTGGTATTGATCGTCGACCTTGGAGGAGAGCAAGTGAGTGCTGTCTTCAAGAGCAGCCACGCGGTCATCGAGCGACGCAGGTTGCGACGATGACGATTGCTGCTCGGCTGAAGGGGCGGCGCCCGGCGGAGCGGCTGCGGCTGCGACCACGGGCTGGTTGCGGTTTTGCTCCAACTCGCGGCGCAGTTCTGCCGTTTCCGCCCGGTATTGCGCGGCTTCGGCGCGAATCTCAGAAACCGCATCGCGCAGTTGCTGCACCTGTTCCTGCAAATCGCGTACGGCGGCGGCGGTCGCGTCGGTTGTAGCGGAAGAGTTGCCGGGCTGAGCTTGTTGCGCCCAAACCGCCATACTTGCCGTCACCAGAAACAACAACGCTCTGGCGGCTGTCCGAATCCGCCTGAAAAAATCATTCCCCTGCTTCACATTCGCCTCCCGCAGAAAGACTCTTGGAAGAAACAGTGAACCTGGCGAGACGGTTGGCGTCTGACTCTCATCGGCCTCCGACAGAGGCTACTCCGATGGCGTTTTTCTCGTAGGAGCCAGTCGTGGCGGCGCTGGCATTCCGTCGCCGCGAATTTCGCGTCCTCCGTCGGAATTGGATGCGAGCGGCAACACGACCCGGAACACGGTACCATTTTCAGACGTCTTCTCCACATTTACGTCACCGCCGTGGTCCTGGATAATCTTCTGTACCACGGTCAAGCCCAACCCGGTCCCGTTCTCTTTGCCATAACTCACAAACGGCTCGAACAGCTGGGTACGGATCGACTCAGGGATCCCGCGCCCATTGTCACTGACGCGAATTTCGACTGCGTTCGCCACTTCGCGCAACGAGACTTCAATTCGCCCGCTTTGCGGTGGTACGGCTTCACAGGCATTCAGCAAGAGATTGTAGAGAACCCGCTCTAATTTTCGCGAGTCGAACCAGCCGACGCTGTTGCCGGTTTGGGTTACAGAAATCTGCGCTCCGTGAAAATCAGGATGGGTTCGAATCGACTGCACTACCCGGTCCACCGTTTCTTTTACGTTGCCATAACTGGGACGCAACGACTCCCGGGTGCGCGAGAACTCCAGCAGCGAGTCGATGAGATCGGTCATTGAATTCACGGCTGTCCGCACTTCCTGGTACAGGTCTTCGCGTTGATCGGAAGTCAAACGGCTCTCACAGAGAAATTCCGCGTTGGCCACGATGGCCGCCAACGAATGACGCAGATCATGGGAGATGGAACTCGCCATGCGTCCGATCGTCGCCAACCGCTCAGCCTCCAACAACTCTTGTTGCGTCTTCAACAGGCTGTCGCGCATGCGGCTGAACGCGCCGGTCAGTTCGGCAACTTCGTCTCCTCCACGCGGATCGAGAGGATAGTTGAAGTCTCCTTTTTCAAGGGCGCGAACCCCTTCGACCAGACTTCCCAGCGGACGGGTAAAGGTATGCGAGATGAAATAGACCAGGGCGCTTCCACCTAATACCGCCACCAGGCCCAGCGCCAGCAACAGATGGTTCAGGCTATCGAGGAAAGCCGTGGCCTGATCGTAGGACTTTAAAACGCTGAGCCGAACCGAGGGCATCTTTCCCTGGGCGAGTTCGAGAGAGGTTCCCAGAAAACGCTCGTCGCCGAGTTGCACCTCCTCGGTTTCGGAACTTGCTTGCGAATGGCGCAAAGCGCCCTGGCGGGCCAATTCGGCTTCTTGCGCGGGCGGCAGCGTGCTGCGCACGATCGTGTCGCCATAGTAGAAAGCCACCTGGCTCGCCGCGATCCGGCTGACCTGCGACGCTACGCCGTCGTCAATTTCATATCCGATCACCAGGAAGCCCAGAGATCGATTTTCCGCGGCCGGACCGAAATAGATGGGCTTAAGAAATACTTCGTAGAGATGCTGACCGCCGAACCACCAGTGTTCGGGGCCCTCCTGGGTGAGTGAGGCGGCCAGAGCTTCCTGGGCCATCTCGCGTTGCAGGCCAGGAGAGGCGGTGTGCAGAGCGACCACGCGACCGGTTCGATCCGCTAGAACGAAGATGTCGCTGCCCGCCAAACGCCACAGATCCTTCGAGGCATCCTGGATCGTCGCTTCGTGCTCGGTCGTCATTAACGCCCGCAGATTCGGCAGATCGGCGAGGAGTTCGGCGGAATGGGTCAGGGTTAATTCGCGGTCCCGCTGAAAATTCTGGAAGGTGGTCACAGAATTCTGCAGGTCGGCAAAAATACCTTTCTTAATTTGCTTCTGAACACTGCTGCGCACCAGCAGAAGGCTCATGCAGGTCAGGCCGGCGGAGATGAGCAGCATGGAAAGCAGAAACTTGGTGCGCATCCGAAGTTTCAACATGCCTGCCCCCTGGGTTCCACGAAATCGTTCCCGTTCTCAACGCACAAACTTGTATCCCATCCCGTGCACGGTCCGGAAATGAATCGGATTGGCCGGATCCCTCTCCAATTTCTGCCGCAGCTTCAGAATGTGATTGTCGACGGTGCGGGTCGAGGGATAGTTCTGGTAGCCCCACACTTCGTTGAGTAACTCGTCACGGGAGATGACACGCTCGGCGTTCTGCATCAGGAACTTGAGCGTCTTGAATTCCTGCGCGGTCAGGCCCACCGGCTGCCCGTCGCGAATGACTTCCATTTTCGAGAAGTCGACCGAGATGCCGTCGAAGGCGATCATCTCGCCGCTGGGGGTGCGGGTGGTCCGGCGCAGGGCGGCGCGCACACGGGCCAGCAATTCCCGCGGGCTGAAGGGCTTGGTGACGTAGTCGTCGGCGCCCAATTCCAAAAGAAGCACTTTGTCGGAAACGTCGCTGGCCGCGCTCAGGACGATGATGGGAAGCGTCGGCGACTGGCTCTTGATCTCGCGGCAAACGTCGCGGCCCGACATCGCGGGCAGACGCAGGTCGAGTACGATGGCGGCAGGCGCGGTGTTGCGGAATGCCTCGAGCGCCGACTTGCCATCGGCGCTGATTTCCACCGCAAAGCCTTCCGCCTCAAAAAGGCGGCGAAGCGCCTTCTGTACTGCGCGGTCATCTTCCACTACCAGAATTCGTTCCATAGTGAACGCTCTTGGATCGGGGGCGAGTCCTGTGCTCAGGGTCCCCGGGGGTTGGGCAGAAGCTGAACCTCGGTTTCCTTCTACTCTAATCATACGGTCCTCCGCAATGCTCCTGGCATTTCACTCATCCCGTAAACAGGCTCCAGCTTACTATCACCGATGGCGTCTAAGTATCGATGAACCCTAGTGTTGACAATCTTTTTACAACTGCCAGACAAGGCGTAGACATCGCGTCACCTGGGACACGCGGAGATCACTTTTTCAGGTTTATCGGGCGGTCAGGGATTGGGACGGTAAGCCCACGTACCGGGAGTGTCTTGTGCATTGCGCGCAATTTCTACCAGATTGTGAGTCGGGGCGAGCGAGCAGACGGGATCGGTTGCACAGGCATCGCCGGCAAGCAGAAAAGCCTGGCAGCGGCAGCCGCCAAAATCTTCGGTGCGACGATCACAGCTTCGGCAGGGCTCTTGCATCCATGCTTCGCCGCGAAAACGCTGGAACGCCGCCGATTCCCGCCATATCCATTCAAGCGGGTGCTCGCGCACGTTCTCGAACCGCATGTCCGGGATGACACCGGCCGCGTGACAAGGCAGCACTTGCCCCGAAGGATCAATCAATAGCAAGCGCTGTCCCCAACCTCCCATGCACGCTTTCGGATAGCGGGCGTAGTAATCGGGGACCACGGAATCGATCCGCACTTTCCCCGCGAGGCGCTTTTGTGCATCCGCCACGATGCTTACTGCCTCATCCACTTGTTCGCGCGTGGGCATCAGGAACTCGCGATTCTTGAGCGCCCATCCGTAGTATTGCGCGTGCGCGATCTCAATTCGTCCTGGTCCCAATTGCTCGATGAACCTCACCATCTCTTCGAGGTGATCGAGATTCTGGCGATGCACCACCAGATTGACAGTGAATGCGATGGGGAATTTGTGAATCGTCTGGCTGAGCGCAACTTTGAGCGCGTGGGCTTTGGTTCCGGCGATCCAGTTCGCTTCCTGCTCGCGAGCGTCCTGAAAGCTGAGTTGGATATGGTCGAGGCCCGCGTCGACCAGGCCGGCGAGTCGATCCTCAGACAGGCCTATGCCCGATGTGATCAAGTTCGTGTACAAGCCGGCGGTATGAGCGGTCGCCACCAGTTCCGTCAAATCCTGGCGGGCGAGCGGTTCTCCGCCAGTCAGGTGCGCGTGCACCATTCCCAACTTTGCGGCTTCGCCGAAAACGCGCGTCCATTCTTCAGTGCAGAGTTCCGAGTTCGCCGCAATCATCTCCAGCGGATTCGAACAGTAGACACAATGCAGGGGGCAACGGTGAGTCAGTTCGGCAATCAGCGCTAGAGGATTCGACGGCATTAGTAATCCACGATGCGTTTCTGTTGCAGGCTTTCGAGGAAAGCCTGGACGTCAGCGCGAATCTTCGCGGAATCGGCCTTAGCGTAGCGCAGGGCCAGCGAGGCGACGATCTCGTCTACGCTGCGTTTGCCGTCGCAGAGTTCAAGGATGCTGCGTCCCGTGGCCTGCAGGCGAATCATCCCTTCCGGATACAGAATGACGGGCTCCTCGCCATGGGATCCCCAGCGGCAACCCGCAGCCAAACGAGGACGGCTCGCATCCAGAGGCGCAGTCATGGTTCATGCCCCCTGCGGACGGAAGGCGCCCGGCGGCGGCCATCCCGGTTCCACATACGCGAAGTGGATCGCATCCAGCTGCGCCCATAAGATGTCGCATTTTGTCTTCAGGGCGGCAATGGCCGATTCCTGCTGCTCCCGCGTATTGGCGTGTTCTGTGACCCACTCAAGCGCGAAACGCGCATCCTCGGGAGCCTGGTCGAGGCGCGCCGTGAAATAGTCGAGACCGCCGGAAAGCCAGGGATAATGCTGGCGAAGGCGATCCATGCGAAGCGAGATCAAATCGCGCGAAAAAAGCTCCGTCAGCGACGATGCCACCGCTTCGAGAAATGTGCGGTTCTTTACCAGGTTCAAATAGGCGTCGACCGCATAACGCACGCCGGGCAGAATCTCATCTCCCCGCATCACTCGCTCGCGATCCAGGCCAGTCGCTTCGGCCAGCCGGATCCAGCGCTCAATACCGCCTTCGTGGGTACCGTCTCCGTCATGGTCGACAACCCGTTTGCGCCATGTCCCGGCGAAACGCGGGATCCTCGCTGCGGGAAAGGATAATCGCATCTTTGATGGGAATGCGGCTCTGGTAGTAATAACGGTTCAGGGCCCAAGCCTGCAGTTGCCCTCGGGTCAGTTGCCCTTCATGCATCATCAGATGAAACGGATGCTGATGGTGGTAACGCTCCTCTCCCACAGCGCGCAGGCGCATGCGCAACTGCTCATGGGTCAGCAGGACTGACGCTTGCGGCGAGTCTATAGATTGATGCTCCATCCGTCCTCGGCAATCTCCCAGCCCGCGGCGCGCACCGCACGATATTCGTCGCCCGATTCGTTCAACATGGGATTGGTGTTGTTCACATGCACAAAAACTTTGCGCGGCGTCCGCAAACCCGCCAGCTTTTTCAGACTCCCGTCTTCAGACGACACCGGCAAATGCCCCATCTGGCGCGCCGTCGAACCACTTCCCTGCAGCTTGATCAATTCGTCATCGGTCCAGAACGTCCCGTCAAACAAGAGCAGATCCGCGCTTTCCATCTGTTCCCGCAGATGCTGGGTTACTTCACTAACCGCCGGCAAATAGACCAACTTCCGGCCGCTCCGGGACGTAATCTTCAGACCCATCGACGCCTGTTCCCCAGGGTAGCGATCCGGTTCGACTTTCACATAGAAAGGATAGCGCGTGCCGATCGAAAAGGCCTCACAACTGAGCCCGGAATCGCGCCCTTCGACGGTCGTCAGTGCGAAGGGGGCATTGAGTTGAATGGTCGTCCACTCAGCCTGCTGCGGAACCCGATTCAACATGGAGAAAGCCGAATTGTCTTCCTGCAAAATCCGGCGCAGGGCATGCGTGCTGTAGATGCGAAGGGGTTGTAATTCCCGCAGGGAGAGCAAACCGATCGTCTGATCAAGGTCTGCACTGGTCATAACTACGCCAGCGATCGGGGAACTTCTGGTGTCATGTGCGGGATGAAGAACCGGGGTGGCTTCAATCTGGAGGCGTACATCAGGAGAGGCGTTCAGCAAAAACCACGAAGCTTCGTCGCCACTGATTGCTACTTGAGTCTGGGTGCGCGCCTTACCGGCAAATGTTCCCGAGCGCAGAGCGCGGCAATTCGAGCAAGCGCAATTCCACTGCGGAAATCCGCCACCCGCAGCGGAGCCCAGTATTTCAATATGCATCCCTGCCGATTAAAGCTCAGCGCTCGCGTAAGTATTGATTTCGCAGTTCAGGCAGACTTCCTCAAACTGGGGTTTTGTCCATTCCATAGCCGGTCTCCTCACCACCCCAGAATGTATAACGAACCGCCGCAGGTGTCCAGTTCAGGGTTTCCGGTATGAAAACTGTTGCACACTTAGGAATTTGGGGCCTAAATCTAAGGGATTCATGTCGCTAGCTATACCCCGGGGCGGCGTGGTATACCAGTCGGGAACCCAATCTCATAATTTAAGCTAAGTTTGGACAGGAGCAACCACCGTGGAACCTCTCCATCGCAAGACGCCAGCCTACGATCCAAAGATCGGGCGCGATTGCCAGTTCTGCAAGAGTTTCGATCCCCAGTTCGACAGTCGCAAACCGGTCGATCGGCGAGTGCAGGAAACGATGGGCGATACCGCCGCCGCTCACCTGACTGAAGACGGCTATGTGAAGCACCGCATCGCGGAATTGGATCGTATGAAAGCGCCCACCGCAGCCTGATCGGATCTTATTTCCATTCGACGATCTTGGCCTCCGCACAGGCCATCAGGTAGTCGGCGACCAGATCGAGAGGCAGCGGACCGTATTCCGCCGAAACCGCGTCGCGAATTTCGCCCACGGTCCGTTTGCCATCCACAAAATTAACAATCTCGTACGCGTAGAGCTCCGACTGATCTTGCACATTCAGCAGCGGAGTGGCTTCGCTGTTCAGCAGTTTTATCCTGGCAACCCGCTCGGCTCCGAGACGGGCCCGCAACACATCGTCGTTCTGATAGGTCAGCGGACCGAATTCGCCGATCCGGACGGGGACGCGATTCGCCGAAGCTTCAGAGGCCCAAGGTGCGGCCGGCGCCACGAACCGGATGCCCTTCGCGCGCGCAGCGACGGTAAGCGCGGAATAGAGATCCGATGCGTCCTGGGTCAACTCCTTTACCGCGTCGGCGTCCGCTCCCGACGCACCGCCTGCCGATGCCACCAGAGAATGCAGCACCCCAATTTCACGCTTCAGCACCTGCGTAATCAGGTTGCGAGCCTCATACCAAGCGTGCACGGGATCCCCCGGAAGATCCATCCACTCCTGCGCCTGGGCAAACCGCTGCTCCAGACGGATCTTGCTCTGCGCCGTGACGTAAGGCAACAGCGTGGGCAACTGAGAAGCGTCGAGGTTGGCGTACACGTATCCGGAAGCCGCTCCTAATAACGCCACCCGCCGCAGCTTCGTGGCATCGATCTGCTGCAGCGTGTCGTGATCGGTATGAATGTAAATGTCGGGCCAGTCGCGCAGATAGAGCGATGGAACGGCAATCGTCGAGGAATCGTAATCGTCGTGGTCGCTGCCCGCAGCATAAGGCGTCACGTTGGCCACAAACTGGTTGCGCGTACCAAGGTCCCCCAGACGGGTTTCGACAACCGCGGCATCGGGGTCTGATCCGCTCTCCGCGTAGTTGGCCGCGCCGGTGCGAATCGCATCCAGAAAGTTGGCGCCTACGTCAGTGACGAAACTGGGAAGCGACCAGGGTGTCGCGCTCAGATGAAAAACAGATTTGTTCTTGAAGAAATCTCCGCCGACCATGTCCATGTGAATGTCGGCGCGCAACTGCTTGCGGATTTCCGGATGCCGAGCGAGATATGCCATCGTGCCTTCGACTTCAGGGCCCCAAACGAAACGCAGTGTGCGCTTGGGACGGGGCAAGGCCCCAGTTTCAATCAGGTGAGCGAGTATGCGCGCCGACTCGAGAATGGTGACGCATCCGCTGCCGTTGTCGTTGGCGCCCGGGCGCTCGTGATCGAGGTGGCAACTATAAACAACCTCGCCGGCATTGCCGTCCGATCCGGGGATGGTTGCGCTTACCACGGTCCAATGTCCCGGGCCGACGGTTGCTTTCACCTTCGCGCTCAGGACGATGTTCTCTCCCGCCTGCAACCGGGCGCGAAATGCTTCCGCCGTTTCGCGCGATACCATGAAGGCGAAGCCGGCAGGCTGGCGGGCATCGAGATGTCCCCAGCGAACCAGCATCTTATCTAAGCCTGACCAGGCGGTGGTTTGATTGGGCATGTCACTGACAATGCCAGCCGCGCCATATTTCCCCACTGCCAGAGCTTGCACTCGCGCCAGCACGCCATCCGCTAAAACGATCTTGCCGCGAATATCCTTGCCGCTATAGTCGGCGTCGCGACCTCCGTTGCCGACATCCACGAGATTAGTCTGCACGTCGGCGCTGCGGCTGTAGTCGGCGAGACGAATCGGGTCAGTGGCCCAATCGGCAACCAACAAATGCTGCGAGCTGATTTCCCAAAGGCGCCCCTCCTCCACGTTCCAAGCGAGGTACGAACGCATGAGGCCGTAGGAGGTCGTCCCATCGATGGGAAATTGTTCGCTCTGCACATTCGCGAGTCCATATTCGCGCGCACGCTGCTCGACGAACCGGGCTGCTTCTTCGAACTCCGATGTGGCGGAAACGCGATGCAGGCGAGTCAAATATCGCAGATTTTCGTAGGGCGCGGCGCCGCTCGCTTCCTCGCGCAATGCAACCCATTGCTTGGAGGAAAGAAACGGCTGCTGTCCAACGGCGAGAGAACTCAAGAAAAAGAGAGCACACACCAAGCGCAAGCGGATCATTTGCAGATGAGGATAACAAAAAGAAACTCGGCTCCGGCGTAGAGATTTCCGCGCCGGAGCCGAGGAGGGGGTTACGGCAGGTAATAACGGAACGAAGTAAGAATGATGTTGTCGACAGCGTGGGGTTCGCCGGGCGTTCCCGACCACGCCACCTTGTCAAAGTAGGAGTATTGCGGCCCCAAACTGCACTTTACCCTTGGAACCGCTATAGACGCGATACCAGAAACCGAGCGTGCCTTCCAGCAGGCGCTTGGTGTCACCGGTGCAATTGGAGAGGGAGCCTGGGGTAAACCCTCCGGAACCCGGAATCGGCTCGGTAGCACATCCGGCGTTCGAGAAGCCGGGCGCGCCATAACCAACGTCCTTGCCGCTAGAGTTGAGGTACCAAGTACGGGCGCCGTACTCGCCTCCTGCGTTGCCATACAAATCCAGCTTGGGCGAATGCCACTCCAAAGTTCCCAGGGACTGGTAGCTGCGAATCAAAGCCAGGGTGCCGTCAGGACGGACCGTCACGTCGGGTAAACCCGAGCTTCCGTAACGGCCAACGCCGTCACCCGCCAGCGCGTGGATGCCGATGTCGACGTGTTTTTTATCGACCGACCAGCGTGCGTTGGCACCGATGCCGCCGCCCGTGCGCGAATCATTATGCGCCAAGGCTGCGGTTGGACCGGTAAGTCCGCCGCAGGTCGCGGTGGTTGCAGTGGTCTCGCAAGGAAATACTCGATCGCGGAACTGGCTGAGGATGCCGAAGACTTCGTAGTGTCCAAAACCGGGTTCTGCCGCCGCCTTAAAAATCAGATCGGGAGCGGAGTTAAAGGAGTAATTCGCCAGAGGATTGTAGAGGCCACCGCCATTGCCGGCCGTTCCCACAAGGAAGTTCCCAGCGGCGCCGTGTTGGGTCAAGGTGGTCTGGGGATTCTCTACCGAGAAACCGGCCCAGTATTTGTTCTCCCAGTTTTTGACGACACGGAAGCCATATTGCCGCGCCCAGCTGAAACCCACGTTGTACTGCGGGTCGATGGTCATCGGTAGAGCTTCAGTGCGGTTGTCCATACCCTTCTTGGTTTCCGTCACCAGGCTCCACTGCTGGCCGCCGGTAAAGGTCCAACCGCTGTTCAGAGCCGCTTGGCCCCAGACTTGCCGCTGCCGCAGGGTGTAGCTGTTGCTCTCGTTGTTGTTGGAGGTAGTGCCGGCTGACAGAAAATCCGCTTCCACATATCCGGAAACTTTGGCGCTCTTCAGCTTGCCTTCCACCAGCATGGAAACGCGCGACTGACGGCCGGAGGCGAAGAATTCCGAGAGGTTGCTCTGGTTCGCGCCGCCGAACGGGATTGCGTTGAACGGGGTGTTGATGTCGCCGCCGGTGGCGCGCTGCCGCCACACCGTTTCAGCCGCCAGGAAGCCGCCGGGCGTAATGGTGACACCCTTGTAGTGAATGGCCAGGGGACTACCCATTTCGCTGACGCTCTTCTGGGTTTCCTGCAAGGTTAACGCGGTGTTGGCCGAATTCTCTTTGATGTCGCTGACGTCACTGCTCAACTTGCTGACGGCTTGCGCCTGCTGCGCAGTTTGCGCGGCGGCGGCGTCCGCCTTGCCTTGCGCTTCAGTAGCCGCAGACTGGCTCTGATCGAGTTTCTGCTGCATTTGTTGCACGGCCTGATCTTTGTTCTGCAACTGCTGCCGCAGCTCTTCGATTTGTTTTTGTTGTGCGTCGATCGACTGCTGCATGCGGTCCAGTTGCGCCGCGATGCTCGAGGTCGATGTGCTCGCCTTCTTCTTCTTCGCGGTGCTCCCGGACGTGCTTTGCGGAGCCGGTGCCGCTAAGGCGCTCGTCGTAAACGCGAACACCAACACCAGTGCCAAACACTGCTTCATTGTTCCTCCCCGATCAATTTGAAGAATGGACCGCAACCACGTGCTAAAACCGGTGACTTCGAAAGATTGCTGTTGAATCGTCGATGCTATGGAGGGTTTGTTAACAACTGATGAATTTCCCGTAAATATCCGGTTAATCAACCCGAATATTGCGGGCGCTGCAACGCCGATGGCCGCCGTTTGGAATCAAGTGCCGGGAGCCTTATCACCTCCATCAAAGGGCGCTAACAAATCCGGGATTTAACAATTTTTCGGAAAATACCTCGGTTCCACCCAGATCGTATAAAATGCCCGGCGGTACCAACACCGAGCGCATTCGAATCTGCCCGGAGATGGGAGCGACCGTCGCGTGGAGCAAGATCATCCAGTTCGCGAGAATGCTGCTACCCAACCCATCCCCGAGATCGATGTCCTCTGGATCACCGCAGGCTTAGGCTGCGATGGAGATACCATCGCGATGACCGCCGCCACCCAACCCTCCATCGAAGACATCGTTCGCGGCGCCATGCCGTGGATTCCCAAAGTTCATTTCCACAATCCGTTCCTCGCCTACGAGAACGGAGAAGAATTTCTCGCTCCCTTTCGCCGAGCGGCCGAAGGCAAGCTGCAGCCTTTCATTCTTGTGGTGGAGGGCTCCATTCCCGACGAGACCAATAAAGAAGAGGGATATTGGGCGACAATGGGAACCGATCCCAAAACCGGCCAGCCGATTACGACTTGTGAATGGATCGATCAACTCGCGCCCAAAGCCTGGGCGGTGATTGCGGCCGGCACCTGCTCCACTTATGGCGGCATTCATGCCATGGAGGGAAATCCCACCGGCTGCATGGGCCTACCGGACTATTTGGGATGGAAGTGGAAATCACGGGCCGACATCCCCATCGTCTGCGTCCCCGGATGCCCGGTACAGCCGGACAACTTCATGGAGACTTTGCTCTACCTGCTTTATATGGCAGCAGGGAAAGCCCCGATGATTCCGCTCGACGATGCTTTGCGGCCGACCTGGCTGTTCGGTTCCACCGTGCATGAAGGATGCGACCGCGGCGGATATTATGAGCAGGCTGAATTCGCCGAGCAATACGGCTCCCCGCTGTGCATCGTCAAGCTTGGTTGTTGGGGTCCGGTGGTGCAATGTAACGTCGGCAAGCGTGGGTGGATGAGCGGCATCGGGGGCTGTCCGAATATTGGAGGGATTTGTATCGGCTGCACCATGCCGGGCTTTCCCGATAAATTCATGCCGTTCATGAACCAGCCGCCGGGTTCGTTGCTATCCTCCCATGCGGTCGCCACTTACGGAAAAGCGATCCAGGCATTGCGCCGCTTCACCCAGTCGTCGCTGAATAAGGAACCGAGTTGGCGGCGCCGGAACCGCCAGCCGAAGGTATAGAATTTTGATTGCGCCGCGCGCGTGGGGACTCGAGCGGCGCGAACGGGGTTTTTGAGGTACTCGCATGGGTTCCCGGATTAGTGTGCCCTTCGCTGAAGAGGCGATCGCAGCCGGCCACAGCGAAACTGAAGAACTCAGTCCGACACAGGCGGAAGGTCTTCTTGTCGATCTGGCCGCTACGTTTCTGAGCGGTTCCGCCGGCACCTCTCCGCCTGCCAGCTCCGCGGCTCCCGACGTTTTTGAAGAACTCCCCGACGTCAACGCGGTCTATCGCGCACTCGTGGAACAGATTCCCGCGGTAGTTTTCATGGCCCACCTGGATCGCGGTATCGGCGAAGCCTACGTCAGCCCGCAGATCGAGGCCACCCTCGGATACTCGCAGGAAGAGTGGCTGGAAGATCCCATCCGCTGGTACCAGCAGATTCATCCTGATGACAAGCAGCGTTGGAGCGTCGAAGCCGCGCAGATGTTCCTGACGGGAACCTCGCTGCGCTCCGCTTACCGTGTCATCACCCGTGACGGCAGGGTAGTCTGGTTTCACTGCGAGGCCAAGATGATTCGCCGCAAGGATGGACGTCCCTGGTTCATCCACGGCATCGCCTTCGATATCACTGAACTGAAACAAGCGGAGCAGGCGCTTCAGGAAGAGCGCAACGTGGTGTCCGCGATTCTGCACACCGTGGGTGCGCTGGTAGTTGTGCTCGACGCGCAGGGAAAGATTCGCCGCTTCAACCGGGCTTGTGAAGTCGTCTGCGGTTATTCGTTTGCCGATATGGAAGGAAGGTATCTCTGGGAGCTGTGCGCCACTGTAGAAGATACCGAGCGCTTCCGTGCGGTGGTGGAGGAATGGCTGCAGGGAAAGAGCACCAGGGATCACGAGAATCCGATCTCTGCCAGAGACGGCGCGCACCACTTGATTGCCTGGTCAAGCACTACCCTGCCGGCGGAACATGGTGGTCCCGCAAGCCTGATCGTCACTGGCATGGATATCACCGAGCGTAAGCGCCTGGAACAGGCCGTACACGAGATCAGCGCCGAGGAACAGCGCCGCATCGGTCAGGATCTGCATGACGGACTAGGCCAACATCTCACCGGCATCGCTTTCATGAGTAAGGTGCAGGAACAGAAACTGGCCGACAAGGGCCTGCCCGAAGCCGCCGATGCCGCCCGCATCGTCCGCCTGGTCAACGAAGCGATTAATCGCACTCGCGAGCTGGCGCATGGCCTGCTCCCGGTTTTCTCCGATGCTCAAGGATTGATGTCGGCGCTGCGCCGCTGGATGGCCGAAGTGGAAGACCTCTTCAAGATCTCCTGCCGCTTCGATTGCGACGAGCCGGTGCTGATTCACGACGCGGATATGGCAACGCACCTTTACCGTATCGCGCAGGAGGCGGTGAACAATGCGATCAAGCACGGCGATGCCACGAACATCGTGGTCGGCCTTTCCAGGAACAACTCGCACGGTACCTTGCGCATCGAGGATGATGGTCCGGGAATCTCTGAGATCCCCGCGAACAACCCCGGCATGGGCATGCAAATCATGAATTATCGCGCCAGGATGATTGGCGGCTCCCTGCAAGTGCAAAAAACGGGTTTGCGGGGTACCAGCGTGATCTGCCAGTTTCCGCTAAAACGATTCGCGGTCCTAGAGGAGATCGAGCATGATGACTAAATCGAACGGGACGACCTTCCTGCCCGGGAAAAAACGGGTGTTCGTGGTGGATGATCATCCCATTGTGCGGCAGGGTCTCGCGCTCCTCATCAATCAGGAAGCCGATCTGACAGTGTGCGGCGAAGCCGAAGACATGCACTCCGCTTTGCAATCCGTCCCCGCGGCCCGGCCCGATGTCGTCATCGTCGACATTTCTCTCAATGGTCCTGACGGCCTCGAACTCCTCAAACACGTGCGCCTCAAGTGTCCCGCTTTGCCCGTACTGATTCTGTCAATGCACGACGAGCAGATTTACGCCGAGCGCGCCCTGCGGGCGGGAGCCAATGGCTACATCATGAAACAGGAAGCGACAGAACGTGTGCTCGTAGCCCTGCGCCGCATTTTGAGCGGAGAAACCTACGTCAGCGACCGCATCGCCAAGAGCATGTTGCAGCACTACCTTCGCGGAGCCAACGTATCCGCCCACTCTCCCATTTCCGAACTTACCGACCGCGAACTCGAAGTCTTCCGCCTTATCGGTGAAGGCCATGGCACCCGCCAGATTGCTGAGGAGCTCCATCTCAGCGTGAAGACCGTCGAATCGTACCAGGCACATATCAAGGAGAAGCTCTCGCTGCGGAGCGCGCGCGAACTGGTGCAACACGCGATTCAATGGACCATGGAAGAGAAGACTGCCTAGTCTCGATTCCCTTTCGAAAACCAGTGCAGGCGTCCAAACCTTAGACGATTTCCTCAGGGAAACCCCTATCCCCACCCAGGTACTTGCTTTGAGAAATAAAACCGGGGACTCCCAATTGTGAAAACCATTGTGCGGGAACATTCTGTAAGCAGCTTGCAGACAGCTGTGGGGCTCTCTGCCATCAGACACGTGGGGAAGTTACAACTTATTTTTTAATAAGTTCCGAGCTAACGAATCAGCAAACATCCGTTTAAGGGCAAGCTTGGTCCTTTAAGGAAAGACTCTGCGGCGGACCTCCGGTCTGCCCGAAATATTTGTTCTGGAAGGAGTCCAGCTATGGGAACAGAAGCGGTTCCGTATGGTCGGAGTACGCAGAAACCTCCCGCGGTGAAAGAGGTCCACATACTCTGGATCACTGCCGGCCTCGGCTGCGACGGCGATTCAGTGTCTATCACCGCGGCCACCCAACCCAGCGTGGAAGATGTGGTTCTGGGCGCGATCCCCGGCCTCCCCAAGGTACACCTTCACAATCCGGTTCTAGCCTACGAAGTCGGCGATGACTTCATGAAGTTCTTCTACGACGCAGAAGAGGGCAAGCTTGATCCGTTCGTGCTGGTGGTAGAAGGTTCGATCCCGAACGAAAAGATTAAGAAGGAAGGCTACTGGGCGGCTCTGGGCACCGATTCCAAAACCGGTCAACCCATCACCACCAACGAGTGGCTTGATCGCTTGACGCCGAAAGCCCTGGCGGTGATCGCTATCGGTACCTGCGCCACTTACGGCGGCATCCACGCGATGGAAGGTAATCCCACCGGCTGCATGGGATTGGCTGACTACCTCGGATGGGACTGGCGTTCCAAGGCAGGTCTGCCCGTAGTCAACGTGCCCGGCTGCCCGGTACAGCCCGACAACTTCATGGAGACGGTGCTCTATCTCCTCTATCAGGTCGCGGGTCTGGCGCCGATGATTCCTCTCGATGATGAACTCCGTCCCACCTGGCTCTTCGGCAAGACCGTTCACGAAGGCTGCGATCGCGCCGGATACTACGAACAGGGCGACTTCGCCACTGCATACGGCTCGCCCAAGTGCATTGTGAAGCTGGGATGCTGGGGTCCCGTCGTCAACTGCAACGTTCCGAAACGTGGATGGATGGCCGGCATCGGCGGTTGTCCGAACGTGGGCGGCATTTGTATCGGCTGCACCATGCCGGGCTTCCCTGACAAGTTCATGCCGTTCATGGATGAACCTCCTGGAGCGAAAGTTTCCAGCGGCGCCGTCGGCATGTACGGGCGTGCCGTCAGTTCCCTGCGCACCATCACGCAGAACACGCTGAACAAGGAGCCCAAGTGGCGGCACTCGCGGCCTGAACTCACCACCGGCTACCACCCGAGATCTTACTGAGACGCTATTAAGGAGCGATCGCTATGAGCACGGTTACTGCACCGACAAAAGAACCGTCCAAGAAGGGACGAAACCTGGTCGAGATGAATTGGGATCCGATCACGCGCATCGTGGGCAGTCTCGGTATCTTCACCAAGATCGATTTCGAGAACCGCCAGGTGGCCGAGTGCCACAGCACCTCTTCCATCTTTCGTGGATACAGCATTTTCATGAAAGGGAAGGACCCGCGGGACGCGCACTTCATCACCAGCCGCATCTGCGGTATTTGCGGCGACAACCACGCCACCTGCGCCACCTACGCACAGAACATGGCATTTGGAGTGAAGCCTCCACCGCTCGCAGAATGGATCATCAACCTCGGCGAAGCTGCCGAGTACATGTTTGACCACAACATCTTCCAGGACAACCTGGTCGGTGTCGACTTCTGCGAACAGATGGTCAAAGAGACCAACCCCAAGGTCCTGGCGAAAGCGGAAACCACCCCTGCACCCCACGCCAACCTGCATGGCTTCCGCACCATCGCCGACATCATGCGCGCCCTCAACCCCTTCACCGGCTCGTTCTACCTCGAAGCTCTGCAGATGAGTCGCATGACCCGCGAAATGTTCTGCCTGATGGAAGGCCGTCACGTCCATCCCTCAACCCTCTATCCCGGCGGCGTGGGCACGGTCCCCACGGTTCAACTCTTCACCGATTACATCGTCCGTCTGATGAAGTACGTCGAATTCATGAAGAAGGTTCTGCCTCTGCATGACGATCTGTTCGATTTCTTCTATGAAGCGCTGCCTGGTTACGAGCAAGTCGGGCAACGGCGCATTCTGCTGGGTTGCTGGGGATCGTTCAACGATCCTGATGTCTGCGACTACAGCTACAGGCGCATGACGGACTGGGGCCGCGCGATGTTTGTGACCCCCGGCGTCGTCGTCGATGGCAAGTTGGTCACCACCGATCTGGTCGACATCAACTTGAACATTCGCATCCTGCTGGGCAGTTCGTACTACGACGACTGGCAGAATTCCGAAAAGTTCGTCAAGACCGATCCTCTGGGCAATCCTGTGGATCAGCATCATCCCTGGAACCAGACCACCATCCCGCGTCCGCAGAAGCGCGACTTTGGCAGCAAGTACACATGGGTGATGTCGCCGCGCTGGTTCGACAAACGTACCGGCGATCATCTTGCGCTGGATACCGGCGGCGGGCCCATCGCTCGCCTCTGGGCGACGGCACTCGCCGGACTGGTGGACATCGGCTACATCAAAGCTACCGGCAAGAGCGTCAAGATCTACTTGCCCAAGACGGTTTCGCTGCCTGAAGTCGAATTCGAATGGAAGATTCCGAAGTGGAGCAATGCAATCGAACGTGATCGCGCTCGCACTTACTTTCAGGCCTATGCGGCGGCAGCGGCTCTGCACTTCGCCGAGAAGGCCTTGGCGGAAGTGCACGGCGGCAAGACCAAGACCTGGACCGACTTCAAGGTTCCGGAGGAAGCCATTGCCTGCGGCTTTCACGAGGCGGTACGCGGAGTTCTTTCCCACCACGTCGTGATTCGCAAGGGAAAGATCGCCAACTACCATCCTTATCCGCCCACGCCGTGGAACGCGAATCCGCGCGACGTTTACGGCACGCCCGGACCCTATGAAGACGCGGTGCAGAATACGCCCATCTTCGAAGAGAACGGCCCTGACAAATTCAAAGGCATCGACATCATGCGAGCGGTGCGCAGCTTTGACCCCTGCCTGCCCTGTGGAGTTCACATGTACCTCGGCAATGGCAAGGTTCTGAAGACGCATCACTCCCCGATGTTCGGCCTGCAACCGTAACGATTTGCCCTGGAATGGGAGTGAAGGATCGGTGCCTAGCCTCCACTCCCAATTTTTCGCAAGAGCGTAGCCAACGAAAGCATGGAAAACGATAAAGAGTTCGAGCAAAAAGTACGGCGGATCAGTGGCCTGGTTCACGAACTGGAGAGCATCTCCGATCCGGCGGCGCGGGCCAGCGCTCGCGAACTCATGCAACTGCTGTTAGACCTGCACGCTCAGGGCATTGATCGCATGCTCGACATTGTCGCCCAGGATCATGAACACGGGCAGCCGATCATCGACAACTTCGGCGCAGATCCGCTGGTGAGCAGCCTTCTCGTTCTTTATGGCTTGCATCCCCTGGATCTGGAGAGCCGCGTCGGTCGAGCGGTCGAAAAGGTTCGCCCCAAAGTTTTCAAGCACGGGGGAGAGATTCAATCGTTCAGCGTCAACGACGGTGCGGTCCGCGTGCACCTCCAGTTGTCTGGACACGGGTGCGGCTCCACCGCGGCCACCCTTCGAACCCTCGTCGAAGATGCCATCTATGAAGACGCACCCGATATGACCGGCCTGATGCTGGAAGGACTGGAAGAGAAAACCAGCTCGTCGGGCTTTGTGCCGCTCGACCGGATTGGCACAGTGAGCGTCGTTGCCAGTGAACAACCTTAGGGCCATTGGGTGCGCCCGGAAGTCAGTGAACTGCCGATGAACGTGAGATCGTTACCGGGATACGAAAACGCGTTCGGAACGTTGCGCCAGTTCGTCCGGCGCGACCGCAAGCTCGAACGCTGCGAATTGTGTAGCGTCGAACTGCGCGGCGAGCACCCCCACCTGATTGAACCCGGAAAGAAAAAACTCTTCTGCGCTTGCGAGGCTTGCGCCATTCTGTTCAGCGGCTCGGGTACCAAGTACAAACGCGTGCCGCGACGCATCCAGTTGCTCGCCGGCTTTCGACTCTCTGACGGGCAATGGGATAGCCTGCGCGTCCCTATCGGCATGGCCTTCTTCTTCCACAGCACTCCCGATGAGCGGGTCGCGGCCTTCTACCCCAGTCCTGCGGGAGCCACCGAATCACTCCTTTCTCTCGCAACTTGGAATGACATCGAAGATGCGAATCCGACATTGAAGAAGATGGAGCCCGACGTTGAGGCGCTGCTGGTAAATCGCATTCCGCTTGGGACCGGCAACTCGAATCCCGAGTATTTCATTCTGCCGATCGACGAATGTTACAAACTGGTCGGCTTAATCCGCGCCCACTGGCGCGGCCTGTCCGGTGGAACCGAAGTCTGGCACGAAATTGGCGCCTTCTTTGACAGCCTGAAAGCGCGAGCCACTATGGTGCGGGAGGACGCGATTGCCTGATTTGAATTTCCAGGTCGAGAAAGCCGAAGCCCAGCGCTTCGCGGTCGCGCCCACGTTGATGTTCAAGCTGCGCCTGACCAATGCTACGCCCGGCGACGTGATCCACTCCGTCGCCCTGCGCTGCCAGATTCAGATCGACGTAACCCGCCGCGCCTACGACACGGAAGAAGAAAAGCAACTGGCGGATTTATTTGGCGAGCGCGCCCGCTGGACCCAGACTCTTCGCAGCTTGCTCTGGACGCATGCCAGCGTAGTCGCTCCTGCCTTCGAAGACACCATCGTGGTGGATCTGCCCGTGCCCTGCACCTTCGACTTCAATGTGGCCGCGACGAAATACTTCCACGGTCTGGGCGACGGTGATGTTCCTCTTTCGTTTCTCTTCAGCGGCACCATCTTCTACGCTGATTCGACGGGCGCGCTGCAAGTCATTCCCATTCCATGGGACAAAGAGGCGCGCTTCCGCCTGCCCATCAAGTCGTGGAACGACATGATGGACATCTACTACCCGAATACTGCGTGGCTGTGTTTGCGCCGCGATATTTTCGAGCGCTTGTATCAATTCAAGGTGCAGAACGGGATTCCCACCTGGGAACAAGCCCTCGAAAGGCTTCTGCCTGCGCTCGAAGAAGTGTCCAGGCGATGAACAGCAGAATGCTCGACGCCATCGCGAACGCCGTGCTCTACGAGGGATACATGCTGTATCCCTACCGTCCTTCGTCCGCGAAAAATCGGCAGCGCTTCAACTTCGGCGTGCTCTATCCCCGATCCTATAGCGAAGCCCAGTCCGGATCCGATGCCTGGATCATGCAGACGGAATTCCTGGTCCAGGGATGCTCCCTCACCGCGATTGATATCCGCGTTCGGTTCCTGCATCTGGTCTCTCGTTCCGATTCGCAGACCTCATCTCCGATCCCACCCGCATGGCTTGAGGCTGTGGAGCGCACGATTACTGTTCCGTTTTGTAATCTCGACGCGCTCTGCCAATCGCCGCTGGAGTGGGACTTCAGCTTCGAGGCCAACCAACAGGCCGGTCCAGACGATTCCGGCAAGAACGTCGTGCGCACCCGGGAGTCAGTTCGCGGCGTAGTCGAAATCAGCGGTAAGCGGCTGCAAGAGGCTCTTTTCAAGATTCAAGTAAGCGTCAAGAATCTCGTGGAACTCAACGAGAATCCCGCCGAGATTATTCGCGATCGAGTTCTGCTCCGCTCCCTGGTAGCGGCCCATACTTTGCTGGGAGTCATCGACGGACAGTTCGTCTCGCTGCTTGAGCCGCCAGAAGAACTAAAAGAATTTACCGCGCAGTGCGAGAACCATGGCACATGGCCGGTGCTGGTGGGCGAGTCCGGCGATCGCGATACCATGATTTCTTCTCCCATCATTCTTTACGACTACCCGCAGATCGCGCCTGAGAGTCCCGGAGACCTGTTCGACGGCGCGGAAATCGACGAGATTCTGACCCTCCGCATCCTGACCATGACCGACGAAGAAAAACAGGAAGCGCGCCGGACCGATGAACGCGCCCGCAAGATGCTGGAGCGCACAGAAGCGCTTCCCATGGAACACCTCATGAAACTTCACGGCACGATGCGCGACTTGCGCGCTCTGAAAGAGGAGGCCTCATGAACGAATGGGAATGGCAACTCCTCGAAGATAAGAAGTTAGTGGAGAGCCTGGCCATCGGCGGCGCGGAGGTTTATGCAGGAAGCCGCGTGCGCCTGCGCCCGAGAGCTGGCGGCGACGTGATGGACATCGCACTCACGGGCAAGACCGCCGTGATCGAATCGATCGAGCAAGACTACGAAGGCAAGCTTCATGTCTGCGTCGTGGTCGACGACGATCCCGGCCGCGACATCGGTCTCATGCGGCAGCCCGGCCACCGTTTCTTCTTCGATGCTGAAGAAGTCGAGCCTCTCGGCGAGGCAGAAGCTGCTCCGGTCACGAAGAAAATCCTGGTCGCAGGAATTGGCAACATCTTCCTGGGCGATGACGCCTTCGGCGTCGAAGTGGCTCGTCGTCTATGGCAAAAGAGATTGCCTGACGGCGTCCGCGTAACCGATTTCGGCATTCGCGGCTTCGATCTCGCCTATGCCCTGCTCGATGGTTATGACACGACCATCCTGTTGGACGCCTGCCCGCGCGGAGAAGCTCCCGGAACGCTCTACGTCATCGAGCCGGAGCTTGTGGATCTGGGAGATCCTGAAGAAAAGGCGTTGGCGGTTGCGGCCCACAGCATGAACCCGCTGAACGTTATGCGTTTGGCGACTTCGATGGGAGGGCCGCTGAAACAGGTTCTGCTCGTAGGATGCGAGCCGGAAACCTTGGGGCCGGAAGAAGGGCAAATGGGGTTGAGCGAAACCGTCGAGGCGGCAGTGGCTGATGCGGTCAAGGTGGTCGAATCGCTCATCCACAAGATCATCAACGGAGAAGCAATCACTTCACAACCTTGAAGAAGAGGAGACTACCGTGGCCATGGAATCAACAAATGGTTTGGACCAGTTAGCACCTGATAAGGACACCTTGTTCATGTTGAGCGGCGTTGCCCTGATGGTCTTCGGAGCAGGATTGATTCTTTCTAATCCGATGGTACGCAAATATCTCGGCCAGATCGGTATCGGAAACCTGGCCCAGGGAGCAATCCCGGATCTCGACCGGTACTTGAAATTGAGACAGATGTAGCGCCCGAAAGCAGTAAGAACGTAGCGAAGGAAGTTCCCTTGCACTATTCGGCCAACATGAGTCAATCATCACCGGAGGAAGCCACGGTTCGCTACGCTCTTGATCCTAAGGTAAGCCGATTTACCGTGCAGGCCTTCGCTACAGGCTTGTTTTCATCCTTTGGCCACAATCCGGTCATCGCCATCACAAGCTTCACGGGGGAAGCGAAGATTACCCCTGAAACCATTGAGCCCGCATCGTTGCTGATCAAAATCCCTGCGACGTCACTCGAGGTTGCCAGCGATGTGAGCGAAAAAGACCGTAAAGAAATTGAGCGCACGATGCAACAGAATGTGCTTGAGAGTTCGTCGTACTCAGAGATCATTTTCGAATGCTCGCAGTTCACCCACAGCTTGAACGCTAACGGTCAATACTGGGTGAGCATGAACGGCGATCTCACGCTGCACGGCGTCACCCGCGGGCAAACCGTCTCGGCCAATGTCAGCATCAATGGAGATACGCTCCGCGCTCAGGGGAACTTCTCGCTGCTGCAAACCGATTACGAGATTCAACTGGTTTCGGTGGCAGGCGGAACTTTAAAAGTAAAAGACGAGTTGAAATTCACCTTCGATCTCGTAGCTCGTAAACAAGAGTAGTCTCTGAGGGGAAGGAATCGCCATGTGCTTAGCTATCCCGGGAAAAGTGGTGGAACTCTACCCTGGCATTCCTTCGACCGCCATGGTCGACGTCGTCGGAGTTCGCCGAAGAGTCGACTTGGGACTGCTTTCCGATAGCCCTCCCGTGGCCGGCGACTGGGTGCTCATTCATGTCGGCTTTGCCATGAGCAAGATCAGCGAAGCCGACGCGCTCGATCAAATGCGAACATTACGCATGATGGGTGAAGACGAGTTGGCTATGGAAGAAGTCCGTGGCTACGGCGTGGAAGAAGAGTCATGAAGTTTGTCGATGAATTTCGCGACCCCGAGATCATCGGTAAGACCGCGGAAGAAATTCGCCGCCTTGCCGATCCCAACCGCCATTACCGCATCATGGAAGTGTGTGGCGGACATACTCACGCCATCTACCGCTTCGGCCTGAAAGATCTGCTTCCCCCAAATCTTGAATTGATTCACGGACCCGGCTGCCCGGTATGTGTTCTTCCCATGGGAAGAATTGACGACGGCCTCGCGATCGCCGCCGACCCCAATGTCATCTTCGCCGCCTTCGGCGACATGATGCGCGTCCCCGGAACCCACGGCAGCCCGCTTGAGCACAAAGCCCGCGGCATGGATGTACGCATCGTTTACTCGCCAACCGACGCCCTGAAACTCGCAGAACTGAATCCTGATAAACATGTCATGTTCTTTGCCATCGGCTTCGAGACCACAGCCCCCTCCACCGCGTTGACGCTGATGCGGGCGAAGGCGAAGGGCGTCCACAACTTCTCGGTCTTCTGCAATCATGTAACGATCATCCCCGCGATCCGTGCCATTCTCGACTCTCCTGACATGCGTCTCGACGCTTTCATCGGACCGGGACACGTCTCCACCGTCATTGGCTGCCGTCCTTATGAATGGATCGCCAGCGACGAAGGCAAACCGGTCGCCGTCTCGGGCTTTGAACCACTCGACATGCTTCAGTCGATTGTCATGGTGCTAAGGCAACTGAAGGCCGGAGAAGCTCGCATCGAAAACCAATACAAGCGGGTGGTGCCGTGGGAAGGCAATCGCGCCGCCCTTCGCGCCATAGCTGAGGTCTTCCAACTGCGGCCGTACTTCGAATGGCGCGGCTTGGGATTCATCACGCAATCCGCCTTGCGCATCCGCGACACCTACGCCGAGTGGGACACGGAAGCGCGCTTCCAGGTGCCCGGCGTACGCGTCACCGACCCCAAGGCGGCGCAATGCGGGGAAGTGTTGAAAGGCGTGCTGAAGCCCGCTCAGTGCAAATTGTTCGGCAAAGAATGTACTCCGGAACATCCAGTCGGAGCGCTCATGGTGTCATCCGAGGGATCATGCGCAGCTTACTTCAACTACGAACATCGCAAGACGGCAATGGTGACCAGCATAGCGTCGGTAGCGTAAAGCCCGCCGAACCGGCCGCCCAGCCGACGGTCCGTTTCCGCGAACCGCAGATTGAGATGGCGCACGGTGCCGGAGGCAAAGCCAGCCGCCGCCTCGTCGAAGGCCTGTTTATCCCGCTTCTTAGTTCGTCCGCAGCCGAGCCGCTGGGAGATGCCGCCCACTTCGAAGTCAACGGCGCCCGCATCGCCATGACCACCGACAGTTTTGTGGTGAAGCCTCTCAGCTTCCCCGGTGGCTCGATCGGCGAACTGGCTGTCAATGGCACGGTCAATGACTTGGCCGTCTCCGGCGCTCAGGCGCAGGCGCTCGCCGTAACCTTCGTGCTCGAGGCCGGCTTGCCAACTCCCGTTCTTGAAGCCGAAATTCGCGCCATGGCGAAGGCCGCGCAGGCGGCCGGAGTCTCCATAGCCGCCGGAGACACCAAGGTCGTCGAACACGGCAAGGCCGACTCCATGTACATCACCACCACTGGGGTGGGCGCTCCCCTGCATGGGGTGAAGATTGACCCTCGAGCCGTATGCCCGGGCGACAAGATTCTTCTTTCCGGACCAATCGGAGATCATGGGATTACGATTCTGCTGGCACGCGGCGAGCTCGATCTTGAAGCCGACTTGCGCTCCGACACTCGCTCTGTGCTGCCGCTAGTGCAGGCGATGGCGCGCGAGGCCGGTCCCGGCATCCGCTGGATGCGCGACCCCACCCGTGGCGGCGTCGCGACTTCGCTCAACGAATTGGCTCGAGATTGCGGCCTCGGCATCGTCGTAATGGAAGAAGCAGTTCCGGTGCGGGATGCGGTGCGCGGAGCCTGCGAGCTTCTCGGACTCGACCCGCTCCACATCGCGAATGAAGGACAATTCCTCGCAGTCGTGGCTCCCGAATATGCGGATGCCGCATGCAACGCATTGAGCATGGCTCCCGGTGGTCAAGAAGCTCAGGTGATCGGAGAAGTACGGCAGCAGCCGGCTACCGCCGTGCTGGTGACCACGCGCTACGGCGGCAGCCGCATCGTCGATATGCTGGTCGGCGATCCATTGCCGAGGATCTGTTAGGGATGATGACATGGCAACCGTTTGCGGGCTCGCTGCGCAGATAGAGCAGCGGCTGCTCGCGCGAAATCAGATTGTAGAGAACTTCTTCTCGACTGAAGCCCGCCGCCTCGCGGAAGTGTGCCTCGCCATGTCAGAGCGCTTTCTCGCGGGCGGCCGCTTGCTCGCGTTCGGAAAAGGCCCCTACGCCACCGACGCTCAGCACGTCTCCGTCGAATTCGTTCATCCGGTAATCGTGGGCAAGCGCGCGCTCCCTGCCCTTGACCTTTCCATCCTCTTCCAGCCGTGGCTCGAAGCCATCCTTCAGCCCGAAGACATCGTCATGGGATTCGGTCCACCCGAAGGAGATGGCGACATCCAGGCTGCGCTCGCAATGGCTCGCAAACGTAAGGCCCTGACCTTCGCCCTCCCCGGAAAAGAGGGATCGTACGCGATCAACGCGTGCACCGACGATCCCTTCATCCATCAGGAAGTCATCGAGATCCTTTACCACACGCTCTGGGAGACGGTTCACGTCTTCTTCGAACATCGCGAGTTGGGCTACGAAGTTGGGGACGCGGGCTTTCTCTATCCATTCTTGGGTCAGGAAAAACAGCCAACCACGGTCCTCGTCGATGAAGTCGCCTCGTCGATTCTGATGAAAGCTCAGGACGACTCCCGCCTGCGCGCACAAGTCGCGCAGGAGCAATCGGAGAGCATCGGAGCGATGGCTACTGCCATTCATGAGCGGCTCCGCAAGGGCGGCAAACTGATCATCTTCGGCAACGGTGGCTCAGCCACCGACGCCAACGACTGGGCCTTGGACTGTGTCCTGCCTCCCGCAGGATACAAACCCGTTCCCGCCGTGTCGCTCGCAATGGAACCCGCAAACTTGACCGCCGTCGCCAATGATGTGGGCGTGGAAGTTATCTTTCTGCGGCAACTGATCGCCCAGGCGAGGCCGGAAGATGTGGCCATCGGCATCTCGACCAGCGGCGGCTCGCGTAACATCATCGTGGCCCTTGAAGAAGCCCGGAAAAGAGGCATGCTCACCGCGGCGCTGCTGGGTTACGACGGCGGAGAAGTTCTGCGCCGCGGCCTTGCCGACTTCCCTATCGTCGTTCGCAGCGACTATATCCCCCGCATTCAAGAGATTCAGGCTTCGATCTACCATGTGATTCGGGAACTCCTGGAGGTTTTGGAACGTGGCCAGGCTTGAACTCTTTGGCGCCGCCCGCTGCCCCTACACGCAGGAAATGCGGGACTGGCTCGAGTGGCGCCGCTGCGACTTCGACGAGTACGACGTCGAAGCCGACCCCGCAGCCCGCGTGCGCATGCGCACACTAGCCGGTGCGGAGCGCACTGTGCCCCTTCTGGTGGAGGACGGTAAAATCGTTCAGGTCGGTTGGCAGGGCCGTGGTTGCATCGTCGATGCAGAATAACTATGCCGAGTGCCTGCTCCATTCGAGTGCGCGGGGTGGTTCAGGGAGTTGGCTTCCGGCCCTTTGTCTACCGCCTGGCGCAGGCCAATACATTGTTCGGATGGGTGCTGAACGATGAACAGGGCGTCGAGATTCACCTTGAAGGCGCCGAACAGAGCCTGCAAAACTTTGTTCGCGATCTGAAATCGCAACCTCCTTCGGCTGCCGCCATTTCTGAGATTGAAATTCAACCGGCCGCTCACCTGGGCATTGAAGACTTCACCATCCGCGAGAGCGGACACGGCGAACGCCGCACCACCCGCGTCTCTCCCGACCTTCCCGTTTGCGATGCCTGCCTCGCGGAGATGTCCGACCCCTACGATCGCCGTTACGGTTATCCCTACATCAATTGCACCAATTGCGGCCCGCGTTACACCGTGATCCTGGCTCTGCCCTACGACCGGCCGAATACGACCATGAAATCTTGGCCGCTGGACGAGCGCTGCGATCACGAATATCACGATCCCGCCGACCGGCGCTTTCATGCCCAACCCATCGCTTGCCCGGAATGCGGACCCAACTACTCCCTGCATCACGGGAAGGAAACCATCTACGGCGACCTGGAGTCTGTGCGCCGGGCGGCGGTTCTGCTGAGTGAAGGCAAGATTCTCGCGGTCAAAGGATTGGGCGGGTACCATCTCGCTTGTGACGCCTGGAACAGTGCGGCGGTCGCTGCCCTACGCGCGCGGAAATACCGCAAAGAAAAACCCTTCGCGGTCATGGCCGGGGACCTCCAAGTCGCGCATCGACTTGTCGAACTCTCACCGCAGTCCGAAACTTTTCTGACCTCTCAAGCCAGACCCATTGTGCTCGCCCGCGCCAGAAAAGAGCTTCCCGGCGTGGCTCCGGACAATGAGGAATTGGGCGTCATGCTGCCCTACACTCCTTTGCACTACTTGCTGTTTGCCGCCGGCGCTCCCGGCGCGCTGGTCATGACCAGTGCCAACCGCTCCAACGAACCCATCGCTTACGAAGACGATGACGCCTTGCAACAACTCTCATCCATTGCTGATGGATTCCTGATTGGCGAGCGTCCCATCGCGCGCCGGGTCGATGATTCCGTCGCTCGCGTTGGCGTCTTCGGTCCCACTATTCTGCGCCGTGCCCGCGGATACGCTCCCGGCGCCGCCGCTTCCCTTCCGGTAAAACGCCCCATCCTGGCAGTTGGCGCTGACTTAAAGAACACCATCACGCTCGTGGTTGACGGACAAGCTTTCGTCAGCCAGCACATTGGCGACCTCGAACACTTCCAGTCGTTCCGCGCTTTCAAGGAAACCGTCAACGACCTGGTCTCCATGTATGAAGTGAAATGGGACGAGATCCTCGTGGTCCACGATTGCCATCCGCAATATGTCTCGACCTCTCTTGCGGCGTCTCTGCCCTCGGCCGAGCATCATGCGGTGCAGCATCATCGGGCTCACATCGCCTCTGTGTTGGCGGAACGTTGCGAATGGGAACATCGAGTCCTCGGCATCAGCCTTGACGGGACCGGTTTCGGGGACGATGGCTCCATCTGGGGCGGGGAGATCTTTCTCGGCAACGTGAGAGAAGGCTTCGAACGAATCGCCCATCTGCGACAGGCTCTACTTCCCGGGGGTGACGCCGCCGCGCAATTTCCTGTTCAAGCGGCCGCCGGATTTCTCAGTCAACTTGAGAATCTGCCTTCGTTGAACGACTTCCCATTCGAATTTCCCGCGCGGTACGGACTCGCATTAGAGCTGGTGCAAAAACGCGTGCGAACCTTCCCCACCACTTCCACGGGAAGGCTCTTCGACGCGGCTGCCGCTCTGGTCGGCTTCACCCGCGAAATTACCTTTGAAGGGCAAGCCGCCATGTGGCTTGAGCAGTTGGCCCGCACCTCAGGCCCCACCGAGCCATATCCTTTCCCTTTTACCGGGGAGGAACTGGATTTTCGTCCGCTGTTACAGGCGGTAGTCGCCGATCGCGTCCGCGGCCGAGCACCAAATGAAATCGCGCGCGCTTTCCAGCATGGCATCGCGCAAGGTCTGGCCGGTGCCACCATCGAACTGGCACGCACCCATCACGTAGACGCGGTAGTGCTCTCCGGCGGAGTCTTCCAGAACGCGCTTCTTCTCGAGGATTTGCAGTCGCTCCTGGCAGACTCTTCGCTTCAACTCTGGACCAACTCCGGAGTTCCCCCGAACGACGGCGGAATCAGCCTGGGACAGGCGGCTCTGGCTGCCTTTGGCCGATTTAACGAGACAGCGGTCTAGACCCTATGCATGAACTCTCCATCGCGATGAGCATTGTCGACATGGCGCAGGAAGAAGCGCAGCAACGCGGCATTCAGATTTCCGCCGTCCATCTCAAGCTCGGCCGTCTGTCGGGCGTGGTCAAGGAAGCTCTGCTTTCGTCTTATGAAATGGCCTGTTACGACACTCCGCTCGAAGGATCGCAATTGGTCATCGAAGAAATCCCCATCGTGGTTTTCTGCCCAAACTGCAAAGCTGAACGTCCGCTCCATTCCATGCAACTCTTCTGTTGCAGCGAGTGCGGTACGCCCACACCGGAAGTCGTTCGGGGAAAAGAGTTGGAGGTCGTCGCTCTGGAGGTGGCAGCATGAACTCCGATCCACGTCTGGTCGAAGTGCGAAAGAACGTCTTCAAGCAAAACGATTTGATCGCTCGCGCCCTGCGCCAGCAGTTCCAGGGTGCCGGCGTCTTCGTCACCAGCCTGGTCTCGAGCCCGGGCTCAGGCAAGACCGCGTTCCTCGAGCGTCTCCTCCGGCAACTGATGCCTCAGTACCGGGTGGCCGCGCTGGTCGGTGATCTCGCCACCGAAAACGACGCTATGCGCTTGTCGCGCAGTGGCGCCCCGGTTCGCCAAATCACCACGGGCACCCTCTGTCATCTGGAAGCAGCCATGGTGCAGACTTCGCTTGCCGGATGGGACCTGCGCGAACTCGATTTCCTGTTCGTCGAAAACGTTGGAAACCTGGTCTGCCCCTCGTCCTACGACCTGGGCGAAAATCTCCGCCTCGTTTTGAGTTCGGTTACCGAAGGAGAAGATAAGCCCCTCAAATACCCAACCATCTATAACAGCTCTGATCTCGCTGTGATTACCAAGATGGATCTCGCGGCAGCCGTCGAGTTCGATGAGACCGCTGCTTTGCGCAATATTCAGGCAGTACGCCCGGGGATGAGAGTCTTTGAAGTCTCCTCTAAGACCGGTAACGGTATGGCAGAATTCGCGGATTACATCTGCTCCCGCCTGGTCGAGTCCCGCTCCCCGGCGGCTGTATAGGGATCACGGCGCCAGGCGAAGCACAACCTTTTGCCAGACAAAGAAATTATTCGCGCGACCCGATCGTCGGCCACTCGACTACCCCGATCCGGCCATCCGGCCCGATCGTCAACGTGGGCGCATACAGGCCCAGGAATTCGCGCCGCCACCAGACATGCTGCTCTCGTTTCTCCTGCATGCTCGTGAACCAGTACTGCCACAACACCACGCGGATCATCTTGGGCGGAGCCTGCGGGAACGGATTCCCCGCGAACAATGCCAGCACATCCTGGCCGTTCGTCAACAGCCGCTCTTCCGTCGCGGGGACAATGGAATACTCGCGCCACGATCCCAGCGACGCAAACCATAAATTCCAATCGAATCTCGGCTGATGCGGCGCATAAAGGCCCGGCGGCTTATCTGAGATCCTGTGGCTTGAAGCGAAAAGGATACGCCACCCAATTTTGCCCATCGTTCGATCCCTGAAATTCGATCTCATACCGCCCCCGCGTCATCACCGCGAACAAGCCATATTGGTTCGCGATGCGAAAAGGCCCCAGCAAAGCCACTGGCGTTTTGGGCAGCGGCAGCGAAGGCCATACGATCCAGAGCATCTCGGCCGTCGTCACATAAAAGACCCATGTCAGCATGACGCCAGTAAGGGAAATCTTCAACGTATGCGCCAATGACGGGATGTCGTCGTCCGCCTGTGGCTTCTCTGCGAGAACTCTGCCTTCAGGCAACAGCGGCGTACATTTCGCGGGCAACACCCAGCGGAGGCAGCGGTCATCCAACAGCAACACACCCAATACCAGTACCAGATAATTCAGGAAGGTATAGTTGGCGGTGAGAATCACGCCAATCTGCCAGGGCGTGACGATCAGGAAGCAAAGGATCCGCCAGCGTCGCGGCAGAAACAGCATCCACACCAATCCCAACTCCAGCGCCAGCGTGGCATAGACCGTGCCCGCGTGAAACCAGTGCGGCAGATGCTGCACATACCACCCGATCCAGGTCGGCAACGGCCCGTTCTGGTAGTACTCATCCATCGCGGTGAAATGACGCCATTCCGGATCGCCGCTCGCCAGCTTCACCATCCCCGATTCGAAGTAGATGCGGAACCATTCCCACTGCAGCAGGAACAAACTCGCGCGCGATGGGGAATTCGCTTCTCCCCATCCCGGACGGAATCCGCGCGGCGCGAAGAACAGCGCGATGAACCCGGCCTCCAACAGCATGCCGTCTGACTGGTACCCCGAAAAATCTTGCGCGGCGCTCACGAACGAAAGAAAGCAGAGAAAACAAATGAGTAAAGTTCCACGCGGCCAGAGGTTCAGGAAGACCAGTAGAGACGCCAGCATGCCCGCCCAGCATAGCGTCAGCAATGCGTGCGAACCCGATGAAAACCAAAGCAAGGTGGGAGCAAACCAGAAACGCGAAGAACCCAGCGATTGAGCCACCGATTGCAGATATTGATTCGCAGGCAGAATCCCATCGGGACCGATGAGCCCGCGAATCTGAAACACCAGGGAGGCGAAAGCGGAGAAATAAATCAGGCCCAAAGCCCGCAGAAATAACCAGCGTGGGATCAGGCGATCCCTGGCTGCGTCATCAAATAGCCAGCGCGCGGGCGATACCGAGGTCCAATCCATCAGCGCGGCAATTATAAGGTGCCAGCAGGTTAAATCTGGTAGTCCACATCGTCCATGATGCGTTGCAGCGATGCCGAAGGCGCTTCGTGTTCCGCGCCCTCCAACTTCTGCACTCGTTCGCGCAAACGATTCACCTCGGCAGCCACCGCTGCCAGCGCCTCTGACAATGGATCGTTGATCTGCTTCGGATCGGTAATCACCACCCGCTCCCCGTTGCGAAAGACGATGTGCCCGGGGACGCCCACGACCGTCGAATGATCGGGGACATTGCGCAACACCACCGAACCCGCGCCAATGCGGCAGTCCTTCCCGACCGTGATATTGCCCAACACCTTGGCGCCCCCTCCGATCACGACGTTATCCTCGATCGTCGGATGCCGCTTCCCATGCTCTTTGCCTGTCCCTCCCAGCGTCACGCCTTGATAAAGAGTCACGTCATCGCCGACATCTGCGGTCTCGCCGATCACCACGCCCATTCCGTGATCGATAAACAACCGCCTGCCAATCTTCGCCCCGGGATGAATCTCAATCCCGGTCAGCCAGCGCGCTACCTGCGAGAACCAGCGTCCCAGCAGAAAAAAACCGTGATTCCACAGCCAATGATTGATGCGGTACATCCACACCGCGTGCAGGCCGGAATAACACAGCAACACTTCGGCACGCGATTTCGCCGCCGGGTCGCGCTCCATCACCGTCGAAACGTCTTCGCGAATTGAAGCGATCAAGTGCGCCATGAATCAGAGGGCTACATCTACTGTAGGAATCTGGGTTGCCCGGTTGCGCAACTCTTCGAAAAGAATACTACTGAGGTAGCGCTCGCCGAACGACGGCAGAATGACTACCACCAATTTCCCCGCATTCTCCGGCCGCCGCGCCACCTGCAAAGCCGCCACCACAGCTGCGCCCGAGGAAATGCCTACCAGCAATCCCTCTTCGAGCGGAAGCCGCCGCGCCATGTTGATCGCGTCATCATTGGTAACGGTAAGCACTTCATCGATGTAGTCTCTCCGCAGAATCGACGGCACAAAGCCCGCCCCGATTCCCTGAATCTTATGCGGCGAAGGCTTCCCTCCCGATAACACCGCACTATCCGCCGGCTCTACCGCAACCGCCTTGAACGACGGCTTCTTCGGCTTGATGTATTCGCAAACGCCGCTGATGGTTCCGCCGGTCCCTACGCCGGCAATCAGAAAATCAACACGCCCGTCGGTATCATTCCAGATCTCCGGGCCCGTGGTTTCGAAGTGAATCTTGGGATTCGCGGGATTGTCGAATTGCTGCAGCATGTACGCATTCGGAGTCGTCGCCACCAGTTCTTCCGCCTTTGCGATCGCCGCCTTCATCCCCTTGGGACCCGGCGTCAAAACAATCTCGGCACCGAGCGCCAACAACAGCACTCGCCGCTCCAGGCTCATGGTTTCGGGCATGGTAAGGATGAGCTTGTATCCCTTCACCGCCGCCACGAACGCCAGCCCAATCCCCGTATTGCCGCTCGTAGGCTCGATCAGCACGGTCTTTCCCGGCTGAATCTTGCCCGCACGCTCCGCCTCGGCAATCATGCTCACGCCGATGCGGTCTTTCACGCTGGCCAGCGGGTTGCGGCTTTCCATCTTGCCGACAACTTCGGCGACGCACCCCTCTGTCACCTTATTGAGCCTTACCAGCGGAGTATTTCCAATCAGCTCCGTTACATCTTTCGCAATCTTCATGTTGACCACGCCCCTCTCAAGTCAGTCTTTCTATATAGAGGATCGTCGCCCCCATATCGATTCTCCGGCAATCATAATTCCTGGTTCGATTTAGAATATTGGCAAGGCCTTTACCATGTGCAGGAACATCAAAATTCTTTTCAACTTCGATCCGCCGGTCACCGACGACGAGATTCGCGCGGCTTCGCTGCAGTTTGTGAGGAAAATCAGCGGCTTCCAGAAACCCTCGAAGGCCAACGAAGCTGCCTTCCACGCCGCCATCGACGAGGTGGCCGCCGCCTCGACCCGCCTCCTTCGGTCTCTTGAGACAACCGCACTCCCTAAGAACCGCGAGGAAGAGGCCGCCAAGGCCAAGGCTCGCGCCGCCGAGAGATTCCGCGCCTGATCGTCGTTTTACTTTCTTGGGATTGTGGTTGCGGGAGACCAAAAACACGTAGGGACAGCCGCCTTGGCTGTCCCTTATGAAACTCGCTCCGTCGCCGATCCAGTTATGCCGCCAATTTTTGTGCTACGGCCGTTTCCACCGTTGCTTTCGCTGCGAGATACCCCTTCGCCGCGATGCCCGCGAAATAGAGGCTTGCCAGTAATCCCAGATACGTGCCCATGCCCAGCGAGGTTGCTTTCATCATTTCTTCCTGCATCTGGTTTTGCAGGTCGCCATAAGCCCCGCTCGCCGGACCGCCCATCGCGCTCGTCAGGCTGCTGCGCGCCATGATTCCCACCATCACCATGAACGCCAGCGGCAACAGGCCACCCAGCACCGCCCGCTTGTCTTTCCAGAAAAAATGGACGAATGGTCCCGCAATCGCGATCAGCGCGAAGAAGCCATAAATTCCGGCGCTCGGATGTCCATTGCGCTCCATCGCCTCCATCACGTTGTTCGTGTTCAGGAACCCCAGAACCTGCCAGAAACTGAAATCCATCCTCCCGAAGGGAAGCTGAATCGAGGCCGCCGTCAGCCAAACCCATGACAGGAACAGCACCGCGCCCGCCACCAGGTTCGGCATCCCCACCTTGGCCACAATCCGCCCAAAGAGTTCTCCACCCTTGTTCTTGGCCGCATCCAGTGCCAGCGCCGCCTGCTCCCTGGCAAGCTGCGCATCAGGGACCGCCGTTATCCCGGCAATCTTTCCGGTCGCGTCAAACTCCACATCCACCGCCAACCCGGGCTTCGCCGGAGCCTCCGACTTCCATACCACCTCAAGACCGAAGGGATACTGCTGCCCTTCCACCATCAGCAACCCCGGCCCGGCATACGGATCGCGCAATACCTTTCCTCGTTTTGTCATCTTCTTGTCCTCTTAATCCCTGCTAAGTTTGCCAACGGTTCTTGTTGTGCCCCGCCACCCGGAGTGTTAGCATTCCCCCGTTCTCGGGTTGCTTTCCGAGACCGGCCCCGTTACTAGCCCTCCACCCCGCATTGCGCAAGTGCTCAGGAAAAACCGTCATGCCGTTGGAGAATTCTGAGAGGCCGAGCTCAGGGGATGGAGCCGCCACGCCGGAAATGGGAACGCCCGAACAGCGCCGGGCGCTCGACGAACTGTTCAGCCTGACTTACGAGGAACTGCGCCGCCTGGCTTCGTCGGTGCGCCGCGGCGACCCCAGCGCCACCTTGACCCCTACCGTTCTGGTCAACGAAGCTTGGATGAAGCTCTCCAAGTCACCCGGAGCTTGGCTCCGCTTCCCGCCTTGCACTTTAAACGCATCGCCGCCCGCGCCATGCGCCAGTTACTGATCGAGGCTGCGCGCCGCCGCCATTCCAGCAAGCGCGGCGGCGAAGACGATGTCACTGTCATCACCTATGACGAATCGATGCTTCCGGTCACCACGTGTGGGAATGAACTGCTGGCGCTCGACGCCGCACTCGACGAGTTGGCGCGCATCGAACCGCGCCAGGCGCTAATGGTGGAAAGCCGTTTCTTTGGTGGACTCGACGTCACCGAGACCGCTGCCCTGCTCGGCGTTTCTGAAGCCACCATCCTGCGCGATTGGCGCGCCGCCAAGGCCTGGCTGGCGCAAGCCCTCCGTCACGCAAAATGACCACTCCGATGGACACCACGCGCTGGCAGCGGATCCAAACGCTCTTCCACGAAGCCGCCGATCTCCCTCCTCTTGAGCGGGAGCCGTTCCTGCAAGCCGCCTGCGGAGACGATCGCAACCTCATCGCGGAAGTCACCGCCATGCTCGACGCCGATGGCCAGGGCGGATCGCTGCTCGACCGCGACATGGCCCAGGTCGCCCACCAAATGCTTGCCGGCGCCGACCCCGCTTCTGGCGGCAAAGAATTTGGCCCTTACACGCTCAAAGGGATTCTCGGCGAGGGCGGCATGGGGGTCGTCTATCTCGCCGAACGCAAAGACCTCGGCAACCAGGTCGCTATCAAAATTCTCCGCGATGCCTGGTTGTCCCCCGCCCGTCGCGAGCGCTTCGCCAGTGAGCAGCGCCTGCTGGCGCAACTCAACCATCCTTCCATCGCCCGCCTTTACGACGCCGATACTCTTCCCGACGGCACTCCCTGGTTTGTCATGGAGTATGTGGAAGGACTTCCTCTCACCGACTATTGCCAGCAGCACAAATGTTCCGTTACCCGCCGCCTGCAACTCTTCCGCCAGGTCTGCGAAGCCGTGCAGTACGCACATGCGCACGCTGTCATTCATCGTGACTTGAAGCCTTCCAATATCTTCGTGAAGCCCGACAGCAGCGTCCGCCTGCTCGATTTCGGTATCGCCAAACAGCTCGAGAGCCTCGACACTCCTGTGAATCAGACGCTCACCATCATGCGCCTGATGACGCCCGCCTACGCCGCCCCCGAACAGATTCGCGGCGAGAATCTCGGCGTCCACACGGATGTCTATTCGCTCGGCGTCATTCTCTTCCAGTTGTTAACCAATCGCCTGCCCTTCGACCTCACCAATCTCACCCCGGGCGAGGCCGCCAGCATCGTCGCCGAGCACGAACCCGGCAAGCCTTCTTCCGCCGCCGAAGAACCGCAGCGCTCGGAAATCGGTCAGAACGCGTGGGCCGATCTTGATGTGCTCTGCCTCACCGCCATGCACAAGGATCCCCAGCGCCGCTACCGTTCGGCGGAAGCCTTGATCCGCGATATCGATCACTACCTGGCTGGCGAACCGTTGGAGGCTCGCCCCGACAGCCTGCGCTATCGCACCGCAAAGTTCGTTCGAAGGAATCAGCGCGCCGTCATCAGCACCGCCCTGGTCCTCGCGGTGCTCATCGGACTGATTACTTTCTTTACCCTTCGACTGGCGAAGGCCCGTGACACGGCCCTCGCCGAAGCCGCGCAGACCCAGCGCATCCAGCAGTTCATGACCAATTTGTTTCAAGGAGGAGATCAAGCCGCCGGACCCGCCGACAACCTGCTGGTCGCAACCCTTCTTGATCGCGGCGTGCAACAGGCCCAATCTCTGAGCAGTGATCCGAAAATCCAGGCCGAGCTCTATCAAAATCTCGGAGCCATCTATCAAAAGCTGGGCAAGTACGATCAGGCGGACTCGTTATTGCGTCAGTCCCTCGAGCAGCGGAAACATCTCTACGGCGATAATAACCCCGAGGTTGCGGAAAGCCTGACTGCCCTCGGCCTGCTGCGTTTGGACCAGGCACACTTGCAGGACGCCGAACAACTCACGCGTCAGGGCATGGAGATGGCGAAGCACAACCTGCCGCCCGATCATCCCGCCATCGCCAACGCGAACCTCGCTTACGGGACCGTCCTCGCGCAGCGTGGCTCCTATGATCAGGCCATCCAGGTACTGAACGAAGCGGTGCGCCTCGAATCCGGTCCCGGGGCAGCTCCCACCGACTTGGCCGCCAGCCTCTCAGCCCTCGCTGCCGCTCAATATTCCGCCGGACACTACGACCTCTCGAGCGCGCTCTACCGCCGCCTGCTCGATATGCACCGCAATCTTTACGGGACGCGACATCCCCTCGTTGCGGACGATCTCGGCAACCTCGCCTCCATTCAGCAGGATCTTGGCTTCTACAGCGAAGCGGAAAAGTTCGACCGCGAGGCCCTCGACATCACCGAGGGATACTACGGGAGAGACCATCCTAAGACTGCGACCGAACTCACCATGCTCGGCCGCTCGCTCGAATATCAAAACAAATTCGACGAGTCTGAGAAATATCTGCAACAGGCGCTCGCCATCCAGGAGCGCGTTTACGGACCGGTCCATCCCTCGATCGCCGATACCCTGAATGAACTCGGCAACGACGCTTCCATGCGCAACCACCTTGATGAGGCCGAGGGGCAATTCCAGCGCGTCGCCGATATCTACCGCTCCATCTACGGCGACCATCACTACCTGGTCGCGATTGCGCTGTCGAATGTCGGCAGTATTCACACCGACAAGAAAGACTTCGCCGGCGCGGAGGCGATCTTCCGCGATGTAGTCCGCCGCTTCACCGAAGCCCTCTCCGCCGACAACGTGAATACCGGCATCGCGCAAATCAAGCTGGGACGCGCCCTGCTCCGCCAGAACAAGTACGAAGAAGCGCAAGCCGCGACCCTCGCCGGATACAACGTCCTCGTCAAGCAATCGAATCCCGCAACCAGCTTCGTCCGCGCGGCACGAAAAGATTTAGTGGCAGATTACGACGCGCTGAAGGAACCCGAACAGGCTGCAAGATTCCGCGCAGAAATGGCCGCGGCCGACGCCAAAACGGCGGCTACGCCCAGCAAGAAGTAGTTTGATCCCAAAGAATAGAAAGTCACAGCGGCACAGAGAAACAAAGAAAGCTTTTCTCTGTGTCTCTGCGGTGAATGTTTCAATGCAGGGACTACGCCAGACTATCCAGATTCTGCGAACGAACCTGAATCACCCCGCCTCGCGGACTATCGATATCGGCAATCAGGAAAAACGAAATCGACACCACCAGTGGCAGCACCAGAAAGGGAAAACGATGCGATTCCGTATGCCGCCCTCCGTAGCCAATCAGCAGGTTGCAGAAGATCCCCATCATAATCATCAATTCCCACGCCGAAACTGGGATGCGATTCCACCATGCGGCTTGCGTGTAACCCTGCGAGTTCAATACATCATTCATCCCCAATAGCACCAGCGCCGAAATCGGTGTAGGCTGCGCCGCCGCGGGGCCTCTCACCGCCGTCCACAAGTCAGTTTGTAATTGCGTCGTCGCAGCGTCAATCGTCTGTAACTCCCCCTCATTCCGAGTCTCGTAATACGAAATCCGCTGTCGAAGGTAGTTCTTCAGCAACTCTTTTACCCGCGCTCATCCGCGGGAGGCAGCAAGTCCGCCCTGACATATTCCGTGCCAATTGCGTTGGCCTCGGCTTCTTCGTAGTTCTTGCGCTGGTCGTACCGGCTGATCGCCATTGAGAAAGTGAAGCCGATAATCAATCCCAGCAGCGTTAGCGTGGCGGCAACGATCATTCTGAAATCATCCCGCTCACCGTCCTCCCATTTTTGCCGCCGCCGGCCCAGCGCTGAACCCGCTCGCGCAGCGAGCCACAGCGCAATAAGCGAGAAAACGAAGACAATCACCGGGGAGTTCAACACCATACTCATAACCCCTCCGACATCGATCGAAGAAATCTTATCAGCCCTCGCGCAGACCAGTTTCTCTCCCAAACGGCCCGAGCCGAAAGGCTCATCCCTAGCCTGATCCGCGCTGCAAACTGTATAATCGCTCGCGACTTTGAGGGGACTGAGGCTGTGTCAACTTCAATGACACAGTAGACCAGGCCGAACCGCATCCAGGATCGCGAGCGCCCCAATTAGGAGATCATGTGAAACACTCAACGAAAATGCGGTTCGTGTGCCCATTCCGCCAGGCAGCTTTCGCCCGGGCTCTCGCTATTCTCTTCCTTCTGATTGCAGCGGTCTCGAGCGAAACTGCCTCCGCGCAGACTACTGGGTTCACCGGCATCTTCGGCGGCGGCCCCTTTTACAAAAACGCTTCCGCCAACATCACCGAAATCGAGCATTCCGGCTTCACCGAAGCCATCGTTTGGAGCGTCGAGGTTAATAGCGCCGGCGACCTCAACTTCAACGGAGAGTTTCCTCTCACCTCCGGCGGCGTTTACATCGGCGATCAAACCCACTCCGATTTTGCTTCCAACATGGCGTTGCTCAAGCAAGGAACGGTCAAGCGTGTCACGTTCAGTGTCGGCTCCTCGAACATCGGAGACTGGCAAGACATCACCGCCCTGGTCCAGTCTCAAGGGACAGGCACGAACAGCATCCTCTATAAAGATTTCGCCGCTCTGAAAGCCGCCATCCCCGCGCTCGACGCCATCGACTTCGACGACGAGAACAGTTTCAATTCTCCCACCACGATTGCCTTCGGCGTCATGCTCGGCCAACTCGGTTACAAGGTCGAGCCCGACCCCTTCGACAACGCCAGCTATTGGACGAACGTGGTGGCGCAGATCAACGCCCAGGCGCCCGGCACGTCCGACGGAGTTCACCTTCAGGCCTACGCCGGCGGCAGCGGAAACAATCCCTGCGTGGGATGGAACTTCGGCACCGTTCCTGTCTTTCCCGGTCTCTGGGATCTGAACGACACTCCCGCCCAGGTGCAAACCATCATGAGCGGATGGCATGCGCAATGCGGCATTACCGGCGGATTCATGTGGCTCTATGACGACTTCGTCGGCAACGGCCTCGCCGCGCAATACGCCGCCGCCATCAACAACGCCGTCGCCAGCAGCGGCTTCACTCTCTCCGGTCCCAGCAACGTCTTCCTGAATCAAAGTTCAAGCGCGAATGCGGTTATCACGATCACTCCCTTCGGAGGCTTCACCGGCCAGGTCACGCTGAGCCTGTCGACCTTGCCGAAAGGAGTTCAATCGAAGATCCAGGTGAACGGCAACCAACAGAAAATTCTGCTGAAAGCTTCTCCCACGGCGACCACAGGATTCACCACGGTTACAGTAACCGGCACCTCGGGCACGATTACGCAAACCCTTACCTTTACCCTGGCAGTAAGTGCAGCCGTGGGCACCAGCGGAAAGGGCACGCCGGTGGACTTCACTTCGGAATACAGTCTCTACGGCATCTACCCGGATGGCTCGACTTACACCACCGGCGGTCTCGACGGCACAGGATATTCCTACTCCTCGAACCTGCTGACCACCTCGCGCGTATTCAACGGCGTCCTCTTCGACTTGGGACCTGCCAGTCAACCCGACGCGGTCGCCTGCAGCGGCCAGGTCGTCACTCTGCCCCCCGGACAGTTCTCGAGCCTGATGCTCTTGGCAACCGGCATCCAGGGCAATCAAACCTCGCAAACCTTCACCGTCACCTACACCGACGGAACCAGTTCGAAATTCACGCAAAACCTCAGTGACTGGTTCACGCCCGCAGAAATATCCTCACGAGTCTGAAGGTGTTGCTATGGCCTACCGTAATTTCGACAACGGCACCAAGGACCAGCGCACGTTTAACCTCTACGCCTACCGCTTCGCTCTCAATTCGAGCAAAACGGTGCAAAGCGTAACCTTACCTAACGACGCCGACGTCGCCGTACTTGCGGCAACGGTGGTTCCGTAAAGCAAGTTGTCAAGACAATTGGGCGGAGAGACCGGGTGCCCCCATTTCTCGCGCAGTTTGCGAGAAGTGGGGCTCTTTTATTTTCTTATCCGATTTGAACCTGGCGCGAGGACAATCCGACGCTCTGGCAGAGAATAATATGGCGGAGAGAGTGGGATTCGAACCCACGTTAGAGTTTCCCCTAAACACGCTTTCCAAGCGTGCGCCTTCAGCCACTCGGCCATCTCTCCGGCTATTCGGGAAGCGGTTTCGCTAGGCAGGAACCGGGCGGGCATCAACCCGCCCGAAACTTCCTACTCGATTCTATGATGTCCCGCTCGCCCTCGCAACTTCCGCGAGGCGCCGTTCTCTGGGTACTCGGTACTGTCTACTCGCTCTTCTCGTGCAACTGCTGCGCCAGGTAATTCTCGATCCCCATCTCCGAGATCGCGTGCAGTTGCCCTTCCAGCCAGTCGATGTGCTCTTCTTCGTCGGTCAGAATCTTCTCCAGCAGTTCCCGCGATCCATTGTCGCCCGCGTTCACGCAGGTCTCGATCCCCGCGTTCAGGCGCTTGACCGCGTCATATTCTACATTCAGGTCATTCTGCAGCTGCGCCTTCACGTTCTGTCCAATGTTGATCTTGAAATAGTCGCTCATGTTCGGAGTTCCATCCAGATAAAGGATGTGCTCCATCAACTTCTCCGCATGCGTCATCTCTTCGATCGATTCTTTCCGCGTGTGCTTCGCCAGCCGCTCGTATCCCCAGTTCTCGCACATCTCGGCATGCAGAAAATATTGATTGATCGCGGTCAGCTCCGCCTTCAATACCTGATTCAAAACAGCAATGACCTTCGCATCACCCTTCACAATTCACCTCGCACTTGAGCTCACACGCGGACATTAAGAATGATGGCCCAGTACGACACACGACATCCGCATGCTGATTTTTCAACCGGAAAGGATAGCACTGAAGGACGAACGAGGCAGTGATTTACGAACGTGAGGCGTTACGAAGTCTTGTCGGAAGTTGAGCCGCCGGCGCCCGCCGCAGCGGCCGCTGCCTGGCCGTTAGTCTGCTCCACCGCGGGCGCAGCAGGCGCCTCAGGAGGCTTCACTCCGCTATCGAGCACTCGATTGTGCAGGCAGTAGAGCGCAAGCTCCAACCGGTCGGCCACGCCGAGCTTGTCATACACCTTGCGCAAGTAGTTCTTCACCACCTGCTCGGTCGTGCCCACGCGCACCGCGATTTCTTTGTTCTTCATTCCCTGCGTCACGCAGGAAACGATCAGCGACTCTTTCGGAGTCAACTGCACTTTCGTACGCGCAGTCGGAGGACGCGTCCCTTGCGAGCGGTACGCTTCCATCACCCAGTGAATGCCTTTGCTGTCGAGCCACGACTCGCCTTGCGCGACTTTGCGCAGACAGTCCACCAGCAATTCCGGCTCGACTTCGCGCGAAACAATGCCTTGCGCTCCGCGGCGGAACAAATCCAGGGTGAGTTCTTCGTTGGCATCGGGCGTGACTACCACCAGCTTCAATCCCGTATTTTGCCGGATCAAGTCGGAAACCGCTTCCGCCGGCTCCGGCGCCAGCGCCGATTCAAAAATCAGAATGTCGGCGGAAAATCGCTTCGCCGCCGCCAGTGTCTGCGCCAGCGTCTCCGCCTGCCCCACTACGCGGATGTCATCTTCCAGCGCGAAAATCTTGCGCAGGCCGGCGCGGAAGATCGCCTGCGTGTCCGCCAGAATCACGCGAATGAACGGGCCGTTGCCCTCATTCTCGTGCTGCTGTCCGACGCTATCGTCGACACTGACTGGAGTGCTTTCCATTCGTCCTCTCGCCGCCTTCAGCGACGCTCAAACTTGTACTCGTCGATGACCACACCCACGCCCCGGCGGCCACCTTCTTCAAAACTGCGCACCACGCGGCCGCGGCAGTCGAGCTGCACATCGGCCTTCGCCCCCACGATGTCCGCAGGCAGCGAGATCGTGAAATCCACCATCGAACCCACCGGCATCTCCGCATCCACCACCTGGAACAGCACACCGTTGGCGGAAATGTTGGCCGTCTCCGCATGCCGATCGCCCGATTTCGATTTCACCGAAACCGGCAGCTTGATGGGAAAACGCATCGCGCTCTGCATGTCGACATAACGTCCGCCTGTCTTCTTGGCAGACGCATCTCCCACCGGAGCGGACTCCGGCGGCGCTGCAGACTCGTCCTTTTTTCCCCAGGGCAAGCCCGGTTTTCCGTTTTCCGGCGTATGGTTCGACATCACGCGCAGATTACACCCAGGAATCAACAGGGGAAAGTTACCGAAGTCATTGAACTTCGAGGGTTTAACGCGTTGGGAATGGAGGGATTAGGAGTGCTTTGCGCTTTAGCACTCAGCATTCAGCACTCAGCATTCAGCCATTGGGCGGGTCCTCGGGGAATCCATCCGCCCGCGACTGGTGATAATTACGTCTTGAGTCAATAGGTGGACCGTTTGGTGATGGGTTTTGAGCGCAAGCGCCTGCTAACGACAGCTACAGCGTAATCAGTTGCTTTCTGCGAGATTTGAAAGCATCATGCTGACATGATGCAGCACCTGTCATTTGCCATCTCGATCCTTGCTGGCTTGCTGTGGGTCGTGGTCTTCAGGCTCGTCTGCAAACTCTTGGGTATACCGATGCCGGGAAGATTTCGGGAACGACCGAGCGCACTCCGAAGGTTGAGCTTCAATCAATATGTTTGTTTGCTCGGCGCTCTGGGTTGGGGCTTCGCGATGTTTGTCTCGTCAGTTGCGGATGACTACCTTCGAGGACCGAGCTTCTCCGCTCGTCCAGCCCCTTTGCTGGTATTTAGACTGGTGGGTTGGTTAGCATCAGGCTGCCTATTCGGATGGATGTTATGGAGCGGGAACCGATGGGACCAGCCCCTTCCGTAGGGCTCCTGTCATTTGAATGTCGTTAGATCCCTATTGCACTCAAGACCTAAAGCTGCAAACAGCACGACGGTTAGCAGGATGCTAACTGCTCCTCGGCAAGGGAGCACCAGGCTGCCGCAAGGGCTGAATGCTGAGTGCTGAATGCTGAATGCTCCTAAAACTTCGTCACTTCAGTAAAATTAAACTCTCGAACTTTCATCGCCGGCACCACCATATCGAACGACTCTTCCCCGCTCGCCCGCACCGGAGTCCCCATCTGCTCCACATTCGACAACATGTGCAGCAAACTCTCATTGAAACGGAAATTCCGCACCCCATACCGGATCTTCCCGTCCTCCACATAAAACGTTCCGTCACGAGTCATGCCAGTCAGAATCTTTTCGTACGGATCGACTTCGCGGATGTACCACAAGCCGCGTCACCAGCACCCCGCGCTCGGTCGACGCCACCATCTGATCCAGCGTCTTCGGATCGCTCGTCGGCGCAAACACAATGTTCATCGGCGCTTCGCCCATCTCGTTGGGGATGGGAAACCCGTGTCCTGTCACTTCAATCGGCCCGACCGTATCCTTATATTCCGATTTCTTCATGCGCGCCGCCGTCCCCCGCGCATACACCAGTCGCTTCACCACGCCTTCTTCAATCAACTGCAGCCGCTTCCGCGGCTACGCCCTCTCCATCAAACGGAGACCCCGACTGCAGCGGATGCGCCACGTCATCCCAGATATCAATGTTCTCGCCGAACAGCTTCTTGCCCACGCGATCGTTCAAGAAAGATCGCTGATCGAGAATCGCCAGCCCGCCAAAGTCAAAGAACATGAACCCCACGATGTCGAGCACCGCCGCCGGTTCCAGAATCACCGTGTACTTCCCTGCCGGAATTTCTTTCGGACCCGCCGACGCCCGCGCCTTCTCCGCCGCAATCTCCGCCAGTCGAGCCGCATCCAGAACGCTCACATCGGGAGAGTTTGCCTTCTGCCATCCCGACGAATCGTCAGCCAGCATGGTGATCGAAATCTCCGACGACGTCTGCGAATGCCACTGCGCCAGCCCGCGCGAATTGAAGATGCCCTCGACCGACTTCCGACGAAGAAAAGATTCCCGCGGTCGTCAGATTGCCCTTCTTGCGCGATGTCAACGATCTTGCCGACCCCGTCAGCGCGTAACTCCGGAGTCACCGCAGCCGTCTGCTCAAAATAACGATTCACGGGTGTAGCGCGGACACTCCTGTCCGCGTCTTCCATCGGCAGCAAATCCGCATCCGGCTCCTGCACCCGAGCCAGGCTCTCTGAAGCTTTGACTACCCTCCGCAGACTCTCCTCATCAAATTTGTTGGTAGTAGCCCGCGCCGTGCGCCCGCCAAACACCGTTCGCACCGACACCGCGACATTATCCTCATCCACATTCTGATGAATGGTGTTATTGGCAAAACGAGTCAAAGCGGAGTGGCCGCCATAAAAGATCGCCTCCACTTCGTCAGCAGTGGAGAATTTCCGGATGCGATCAAAAATATCGGAAGCTTGGTTCTTGTTTAGCATTCAGCACTCAGCATTCAGCACTCAGCCCGCCCGGCGCTCGGTATCAACTTTACGAGCCAATGCCGCCAGCATTCGTTTCACTTCCACAACGGCACCGTTCAGAGGAACGTAGGCTCCGTCTTCGATAAATCCCAAGTCCCGCGCCAACAAAAAGTGGTACTCCAGTTCACTTGCAGAGCCAGTCGCAATGTTTAGAAATCGCTGAAACTCTCCATTACCCCCGTTTGCCACATCCTTCCGCGATATTTGCCGCGATGGAAGCAGCACAGCGGCGTATCTGGCTCGTCATGCCATACAATTCTTGTTTCGGAAAATTGCTCGTCGCCCGATAAGAAGCCAACGTCAATAAATGAGCTTTGTGCCAAACCTGCAAATCTCTGAAGTCCTTCACGAGGCACCTCTCGATCTTAAGTGCCGAATCCTATATCCCTGCCTCCGGACGCCGCAGTGACCACGGTTACATCAATATGTCCAGTCCCCTACTCAGTGCCCGCGGCTAGAAAGGGCTGAATGCTGAATGCTGAGTGCTAATTCCCACGGTACGCCGACCCCACCTTCACCTTCCGAAACCGCGCCGGACTTGCCCCATGCCCCGTCCCCATCACCTGCTGCGGCTGCCCCTTGCCGCAATGCGGAGTTCCCCACAGCACCCACTCATCCCGCGAACAAATCGCATCCATCGAATTCCAGAACTCGGTCGTAATTCCCGAGTACGACGGGTTCTTCAACATGCGCACCCGCTTGCCGCCCTTGATCTCCCAGCCGATCTCGGTGCCGAACTGGAAGTTGTAGCGCTTGTCGTCAATCGACCACGAGCGGTTGGTCTCCATGTAAATGCCGCGATCGGTCGACGCAATCAACTGCTCGCGAGTCAGCGGATCTTTTCCTGGCAAGATACTTACATTGGTCATGCGGATAATCGGCAGCCGGTTCCAGCCCTCGGCTCGCAATGTACCGCCGGAACGATTCAGGCCGATCGTATGCGCCGTTTCGCGCGAGCTCAGATAGCCGGTAAACAATCCGTTGGTGATGATCGGCGTGCACTGCGCCGGGACACCCTCTTCATCAAACGCAAACGTTCCCAGCCCGGGTCCATGCTCCTGACGCGCGTCGGCAACAATGTTGACTAAGTCGCTGCCATAGCGCAGGGTGCGCAACTTATCGAGAGTCAGGAACGACGTGCCGGCAAAGTTCGCTTCCATCCCCAGCACCCGGTCCAGTTCGATGGGATGCCCCACCGACTCATGAATCTGCAATCCCAGCTGCGAGCCGTCAAGAATGATGTCAAACACGCCCTGCGGTCCCTGGTCAGCCTTCAAGAGGGCCACAACTTCTTCGCCGATCCTGCGAGCATTCTCCAAAAGCTTCAGTTCATGAACCAGTTCATACCCCTTGTTCTGCCACTGTCCCCCAAACGAATTGGGATACGACCGCTTCTGAATCTCGCTTCCCGCAAACGCATGTGCTGCATAGCCGGCGCCGGTCGTGTATTTCGTCTGATGAATGTCCGCGCCCTCCGACGAGTAGAACCACTGTTCCTCGCGCCGGAAGTTCATGTTCGTCTCAGCCAGTGTCACGCCTGCGACCGAGCGTAACTCCGCATCAATCTTAGTGAGCAGATCTAAATTTTCTTCAATGGAAGTAGTGAAAGGATCAATCTTGATAGGCGTCGTCCAGTTCGCGACCGCCGCTTTCTCCGGAGCCAGCCGGATGTCGCTCTGCTTGACCCGCGCCGAAGCCTTCGCAATCTCGACCGCGCGCGCCGCAGTCGCTTCCACCGCCGCCCGGGTCAACTGATCCGAGGCCGCATATCCCCAGGCCCCATCGGCAATCACGCGCACGCCGATCCCCAGCGACTCCGAATCCGACGCGCTCCCAATCTTGCCGTTCTTTGTGGCCAGCGCGCGCGAGCGGTCATCGCCGATGCGTGCATCGGCATACGATGCCCCGCGCAACTTCGCTACATCCAACGCCCAGTGAGCGATCTCTTTCATGGCAGAAATTCCAATCTACCACAAGAGTAAGCACCGCTCGCGGGCCGCCGAGCAGGCAGTTCCGGCTACTGCGCTCTGCCGTTACACCTCAGTGCTGGCAGTGGCACAGCGAAGCTGATGATCGGGTCAGTTCCCCTCGTAGATAGTTGGCGACCGCATCGTCAGCCGAGGACGTGGCTACGATAAGCGGCTCGATTCCCAGCCGTCCCAGCGCTTGCGCCGCCCCTGCGCCCATGCCTCCGCAAAACACCACTTTGCAATTTCGTAAGAGTTCCGGAATACTCGAGCCATTCTGCGCTCTCGATTCGCTTCCGCCGTGCTCGCACAGCCCCTGTTCATGAGGCGTCTGGGAAATGCTTCGCAACTCGCGGCTCCGCACCTCCATCCCTTCCACCTCAAAGATGATAAAGCCCGTGCTCTGGCCAAAATGCTGCGATATTGAATTTCCGTCGATAGTCGCTACGGCAATCTTCATCCTGACCTCCTGATCTCCATGCTGCTTACAAGACCTTAGCGGGACATGGCCGCCGCTACTGTGATCGCAGCTACATCAGTTTGTGACCGGCCCCGCGATTCCCACAAGCAACGGAGCAGTGTCAGGGTCAAGCGTCAAATGCCAGGTGCTAAATGCTTCCCTACTCCTCCTTCGGCCACTCGTACGGAAACAACTTCCCTGCCTGCTCCGGCGTCATCTTCACGCCCAGCGTCTCCGCCGCATGCGCCAGCACCGGATCTCGCCCGCTCGCCATATCCGCCCCCGTCGGAAGTAAAGTCTCATCCGGAATCACGCCCACATGTTCCAGACTCTTCCCATCCGACATAATTACGTCCGCCTCGGTAATCGAGGCGCCGTAGAAGACTGTGACTCCATCCCGGTGTTGTACGAATAGCGCAGCGATTCCATGACGCTGCCCGAGGAGTGGTCCCCCAGGATCGTGCCACGCTTTTCAAGTTGAATCATGCGCGCAAACATCTCCGAACACGATGCCGACTTGCTGTCGACCAGCACCACAACCTTTCCGCCGAACGGATTATGCGGATGAAATTTCTCCATCAGCGGCTTGGTATCTTTCCTCGCTACCCGGTCCGGAATCTTGACCTCATTCTCAAACACGCCTTCGAGCAGATACTTGAGCGTATTGATCGCTCCCCCCGGATTTTCGCGCAGGTCAATGATCAGCCCCTTGTGCTTGCGCGCCCGGCCCGTGAGCTCTTCGATCTCTGATTCCGAAAAACCGAACACTGGCAGCTTGAGAATCATCAGATCGTCGCCAAACTCCTGCGTCCGCGCGCGCCGCAGATGCCGTCCCTCTTCGCCCGCCCGGTAAAGATCCCAAATGTCATTCCCGCCGCCCGAAGCAGTCAGGTCCTTGACGCGGCGCAACTCGCGGAATTTGGCCGCGGCTTCCACCTGCCTCGTCGTTCCCGCGGGATCGCGCAGATTCAGACGCAGGGAAAGCTGCGGCCGCAGCGTACGCAGCACATACTCCATCTGCCACAGGTTCTCTCGCGTGGGCTGAAATCCGCCCACGTCCAGCACTTCGTCTCCTGCCTTGATCCCCTTGCTCTCCGCATCGCTTCCCGGACGTACCCGCGTGATAAAACAGTGATCCCCGATCATCTGGAATTCGAGTCCGTAATCCAGTACATACGGCCGTGACGGCGGCAGAAAGAACGTATGCGAGTCGCCCAGCGCAGTCAGCGCTCCGGCGATATGCGACAGCGCCGCGTTCTGCGAAGTCGACTTATCGATTTTCTCCTTGGCCTCGCGCACCCGCGCATCCCAATCCAGCCCATGAAATTTCGGATCGTAATAATGCTTCTTGACGTCGGAAGCGACGTTATCCAGCATCAACTCCGCGCGCTCCCGTTCGAAGCTGCCGAACGGCGGCTGTTGTGAAGGTTGCTGCTGTTGTGCTTGAGAAGCGTTACAGAAGAGAAACAAACTAGCGGCAAAGACAATGATAGGCACTCGCGTGGCGCGCATGTGGCCTCCAGCTCATGATTCGCCAGCCGAGGCTGGCGCCCCCTCATTGTCGAAGGAGTCTAAACCAACTCGCGAAAGAATGACATACGCTTCCGCACACTCCCCTGTGCCGTTGGTCACTGACCTTCCGCCCGTCCCGGGATTCAAATAGCCAGTTGGAGATTCTTGTGCCGGCGGCGCAAATCCGTCTGCGAAGGAGACAATTCATGAGCACCGTGCTTCTCGATAAAAAAGCCGACCTCGCCGGTCCCGGCATCGGCGATTACAACGAACTCGAAAAAGTTCTGCCCCGCGACTATCGTTCCTTACTAACCCCCAAAGAAACCCAGCAGGCTCTCTTCCAGACCAAGCGCTATATCGAAGACAATCTATGTAAAGAGCTCAACCTGATGATGGTCGAAGTCCCGCTCATCGTCGACGTCGAAAGCGGCGTCAACGACATGCTCGACCGCGACGGCTCGCGCACCCCCATCCAGTTCCATATTTCTAACGACCGCAACCAGCACCCCATCGATGCCCAGGTCGTGCAGGCTGCCACCAAGTGGAAACGCGTCGCCCTGAAACAATTCGACTGCCGCATCGGAGAAGGCATCTGCACCGACATGCGCGCCGTGCGCAAAGATTATTTCCTCGACCACGACCACTCCGCCTACGTCGATCAGTGGGACTGGGAGCGCGTCATTACTGCCGAGCAGCGCAACCTCCATCTTCTTAAAGACGTCGTCTCGAAGATCTGGAAGGTCATCGTCGGCGCCGAGCGCTTCGCGCAATCAATGTTCCCGCAGCTCAAAGATGTCCGCTATCCCGATCTGCCCGAAAAGCTCGAGTTCTTCCACGCCGAAGAAATCCTCGACATGTATCCTGACCTGCCGCGCAAGCAGCGCGAGACCCGCATCCTGCAGGAGCATCCCGCCATCTTCATCATCGGCATCGGCTGGCCGCTGAAAGACGGATATCCCCACGAAATGCGCGCCGCCGACTACGACGACTGGGTCACCGACACCCGCGACCAGACCGGCAAAGACACTCACGGATTGAACGGCGACATCCTGGTCTGGAACCACGTGACCAAGCGTCGCCATGAACTCACTTCGATGGGCGTCCGCGTCACCGCCGAAACCTTAAAGCAACAGCTGCAGCTGTCGAACCAACTCGACTTCATGAAGCTGCCCTACCACCAGGCGATTCTGAACAATCAGATTCCGCTTTCCATCGGCGGAGGTATCGGCCAATCGCGCACTCTGATGCTGCTGCTTCGCAAAGCGCACCTTGGCGAGGTCAGCGTCACCGTATGGCCCAAAATCCTCAAAGAAATGTGCGGACGTAAGAACATTTTCGTCCTGGAGTAATTACGACCCTGCGTGGTGCCCCGTCGTTGTCGCGCTCTTTGCGACAGGGCGGGGCCTTTTCTCGCCATCTCAATCTTCTTCGTGATGTTCGCGTGCTTTGCGGTTAAAGGCTTTCCTTCGCCGATTTCCTTCGTGTTCCTTCGTGTCCTTTGTGGTTAGTTTTGTTTTCTGACCTATTCAAGGCTCGCTATACTATCCCCCATGTCCGCACCCGACGTTCGCCAGACCCTGCGCGATGAATGGACCTCAGCCGCTCCCTACTGGAAGAAGTGGGACCGCCGTCTCGCCGCCCAATCGCAAGCTGCCACCGATCTCATCGTCCACGGCGCCCAACTTGCGCCCGGCCTCCGCGTCCTCGACCTCGCCAGCGGTACCGGACAACCCGCCCTCACCATCGCCCGCTCCATCGCCCCCTCGGGACAAGTCATGGCCACGGACATGACCGCCGAAATGGTTGAAGCCGCCAAAGAAAACGCCCGCGCTCACGGCATCGCGAATCTCGATGCCAAAGTTGCCGATGCCGAGCGCCTTCCCTTCTCCAGCGCCGAATTCGATCGCGTCACCTGCCGCTTCGGCATCATGTTCGTGCCCGAAATTCAGACGGCGCTCAAAGAAATCCGCCGCGTGCTTAAGCCCAGCGGACGTTTCTCTTTCCTCGTCTGGGGACCGCTCGAAGAGAATCCGCTCTTCGCCTCCACCATGGGTCCGTTCATGAAGCATGTGAACATGCCTCCGCCATCGCCCGACGCACCCACCATTTTCCGCTTCGCCGATCCCGCGAAACTCAAGAGCACTCTCCACGCTGCCGGGCTGCGCGACCTCTCCGTCGCCAAGCAACGAATCTCCTGGCCTTGGCCCGGACCGCCCGAAGAAGCCTGGGAAGGCATGCGTGAACTCGCCGCCCCCTTCAAAAAGGTCATCGCCGCCGTCCCCCCCGACAAACTTCCCGTCGTCACCCAAGAGGTCATCGACAACCTCCAGCGAGCCTACGACGGCAAGCAAGTCAACTTCTCCGCCACCGTCATCCTGGCCACCGGATCGGCCTGAGCCGTCTTCTACAACTAAAGTGACAACCAGCTTGCAACTTTTGCGGGATTGACCGTGCCCTTCCCATCCCTCATCCTGTCAGCCCACCAAAAATGACTGAGAGCAGGCCGATCCTGGGGGAGGGCGGTCCGCTCTTTATTGCCTATCTTTGGGAATCTGAAAATTTGCACGACCGACTTTAACTGGCCGATCGCTCCATCGAATGAAGCGGAGGAAGAGAGTGGTACGTCTTCCTCCGGTTCTTACCCGCATTCGATCGGGCCATCCACACAGCAGGCTCGCACCCGTTCGAACCTTGGACCCTTCCCCTCGAAACACTTGTCCCGATACTTAACGTAACAACGGACACATTCGGCGAGTTACAGGCGGTCACACCTTCCCCCACAGGTTTACTCCTGCGCCGCGGCCAAGCTCATATCTCCAGCCCTCGGGCTGAAACAAGGAGTAATCATGCTTGTGAACACGCTGCACGTGTCGGCCAAGGCCTTCCTCGTCCTTCTGGCCGTAGCTCTTCTCGCCGGCATCGCCTCCGCTCAGGTAAATGGCGCCATCTTCACCAGCACATCGACTGGAGCCACGATCAACGGCAACATCTATGGCGCCAAAACTGACGTCTACCTCGACGGCGGACCGCAAACTAATCACGATCCCGGTCTCGTCCCTGATGGCACTTACTACTTTCAAGTCACCGACCCCAGCGGAGCCGTTCTGCTTTCTGCCGATGACATCTCCTGCCGCCAGGTCGTGGTCACCGGCGGAAGAATTGTTTCCGATCCCTCCGGAGCTGCCCTCGCCGCTTGTACCGGCACAACTCCCGCGGGAGCCTACCACCCGTTAGGCACCTTTAATAGTTCGAACGGCGACCAGCCCGTTCAGCTGTGTCCTGCAACACCCAGCGCGCGATCCGACAATCTCGGCAACGGATCTCCGCTCTTCGACGCCAACAACTGGTGCGATAACACGCCCAATCCCGGCGGAGAGTACAAAGCCTGGCTGACTCCGGTCGCCAACTATTCGCCGGATCCGACGGATCCGAAGTGCTCCACCGCTTCCAACATCCGCTTCGGCTTCTGCGATTCCGACAGCAAAACCGACAATTTCAAGGTGAAGAACGCCAACGCCGCGTACATCACCGTCTGCAAATTTAACGACCTCGACGGGAACGGCGCTCAGGACAGCGGCGAGCCTCTGATTCCCTTCTGGCCGATCAATGCTACTGGGGTCGACACCTTGACCGGACCTCTCGGAACCGTCAACACCCAAACCGACGAAACCGGATGCGTCTCCTTCTCCGTCTCCACTTTCCCCAACTCCGATAACAGCGACACCGTCACCCTCACCGAAACCCTGCTTACCGGATGGCTCGAAACCGCGCCGCTCGACGGCACCTACGGACAAACCACGGTCTCCACTTTCACCGAGACCGTCAACGTCAAGGCCGGAGACAGTGTTACCGCTCCCAACTTTGGCAACTATTGCATAATCAAACGCGTCTTTTTCATACGGACCACTCGCTCCCCGCACCGAGCACGAGTATCCACCCCGATCCACAAACATCGTCGACTTCACCTGCACCCCCAGAAACTGCCCGTCGCCCTCGACCACAAAGTCGTAATGCGCCGTCTCACCCCACGGCTTGCTCACCTGCAATCCCAACTCAGCGGCCCGCACCATAAAGCAAAGCTCCGCCCATTTCCCCCGCAACTTGGGGTGCTTAATCTTCATCCCGTCTTTTGTCATGAACAAGGCCTATAGTCTTCCCCAATCCAAAATCACCAATAAAAAACGCGCCCTCGAAAGGACGCGTCCCAAGCACAGCTCTGTGCCCCTCTATTATCGACCAAGCAGAACAATTCTCATCCCCAAGGACTCCAAGAAAGTAAGCCAACTTCCCATTTCGGGAAGCATAGCCGCTCGTGTAGCGCGGACACTCCTGTCCGCGTCTAACCACGCAGCTGAACCGCACACCACGCCCTGAACCTAACCACCCTGTCGTAGAGGTCTGGTGCGGGGCACGTTCCTGTTACACTCAGTGATTGTTTCTCCGGGAGGGGTTGTGTTCGGACGCTTCCAGGGAATGGCGGGCTCCTTCGTTAGCCCATTGGGGATGGAGTTGTCCCGCCAGGCAGTGCTCCGGGTCGGCTTATCGGCAGCATTGGTATTTTCCAGTCTAATCGCCTTTCATTTTAGGCAACGCCTTCCGGCTGCAATTCGGATCGCGCTGCTTGGTTGCATTTTTGTCATCGTGACTGTTTTATGCGGAATGAATCTGCAGGTCATGCACGCGAGTATCAAACAACCTCCACAATGGGATTTCCGTGTTTTCTGGATGTATGGGCAGTTGACTGCGGGTAAAGCGAATGTTTATGACCCCCGACAATATGACAGGTTTAAGGATGCTTTCCATCCCAGTAAGGAATTCGTCGAGGCGGTTCTGAATGTCGGTGCTACTTACCCACCTTCGACTATGCTTCTGTTCCTGCCGTTGGGAATCTTGCAGATCCACGCAGCCTATTTGTTTTGGTACGGCGTTCAAGCATGCTGCCTGATAGGCTCGCTCCATTTATTGAGAAGACTCTTCCTCGAAGGATCAGGCATCTGGGGACTAGCCTTGGCTGCCACGCTGGTCTTCGGCTTACGCGCCACCTGGAGCACCATCGGTTTCGGACAAACGAATTTCCTGGCATTGTTACTCGCGCTCCTCTATTGGCGGGACCGCCAGCGGCCACACGGCGGCCTATGGCTAGCCCTCGGCATGGTCGTGAAGTTGTACTTTGTAATTTTCTTGCTCCACCCCACCATTCGACGGCGATGGCGCGTGCTGGCATGGACAGCCATTGGCAGCTTGATTCTCGCTATAGCAAGCCTTGCGGTGCTTGGCCCGACGACATTCTTCAGTTATTTCACGACGCACCCTGTCAGCCGTTTGCCCGCTTGGGTCTACACCGAAAGGATCAATCAATCGCTGGCGGCTGTCGTGCTGCGGACAAGCGGCCAGGGGGTGGGAAACAAGTCCTTACTGGCTCAACCGCTCTTTGTCGCCCCGGCCCTGCTTTTGACAGCCGTGACTGGGTATCTAGTGCATCGCGCGCGGCATGATTCTGAATGGAGTTTAGCGTTGGTCCTGGTTCTGGCTCTGCTGCTCTATCCGGGGACTCTGGCTCACTACACAGTGATATTGCTTATCCCGTTGCTTCTAGTCTGGAACGATCGTGGCAACATGTGGGCTGGAGCATGGGGAACCGCCGGGCTGATTTCCTTGATTTATGGCTTGATCGCATTGTTCCAAAGCAATAGTACCTTCGCCGCGATGTTGATGGTGTGGGTGGTCCTGGCTGCCCGCACCTTGCAGCGCATTCGCCGTACCGAGGAAGGATTTTTCTAGGGAGTCACGTACCGCGAGAAAGTGAGATTACTGACGGGTTGCGCTTACCCGGCGGGACGAGGAGCTCCAAGAGAAAGCCCCTATACTGTCGTGATGCGCCGCCTGCATGTGGTTTTCCTTGTTCTACTTTTAGATATCGGATGCGCGCCTAAAGGTGGAAACATGCCTGTCGTGTACATGCGCGGAAATACCGCTGACGGTATGAGGCAGGGTACCTGGGACTACGGCGAAGTCAAGGAATGTCAGATCGCAAGCCGCAGCACTCAACCGCCCGACAACAGAGGAGATCTGTTGCTCTGCGGCCCCGATACGGAATACGTATGGAACATCTCGTGGCTAAGGCCCGACCTTAAAACTCAGATCTACGAGGGCGCACGAACGTTCCGAGTCACGTTTCGCAGCGCCGGTCGTTCATCGAGAACGCGGGATACGTGGTGGAAGTGCCAACGAACCCCCGATGCCATCCACTGTGACTAGGCATTCTGTATTTCGGTTGTGAGCCCCACCACAAAATAAGAAACGGGCAGCAACCGAAGCCGCCCCGTCCCGGCTAAATGCAAAGTACCAAATGCCAAGTGCCGTCACTGACTGCTGAGTGCTAAAAACAAACGGGGCAGCAAAAGCCGCCCCGCTGAAGACTGACGACCGACGACTACTAAGTCCCCTCGTTCCACCCCGACAGATACTCTTCCTGCTCAGGCGTCAGCCGGTCGATCTTGATGCCCATCGATTCCAGCTTCAGTTTCGCTACGCGCTTGTCGAGTTCTTCCGGGACGCGGAAGACGTTCTTCTCGAGCGTCTTGTAATTCTTCACCATGTATTCGCAGGAGAGCGCCTGGTCGGCGAAGCTCATGTCCATCACCGACGGCGGATGCCCTTCGGCGGCGGCCAGGTTAATCAGGCGGCCTTCGCCGAGTAAGTTGATCTTGCGCCCGTCTTTCAGCGAATACTCTTCCACGAAGTTGCGCGTGGTGCGCTTCGACGACGACATCTTCTCCAGCGCCGGGATATCGATTTCCACGTTGAAGTGTCCCGAGTTCGAGATGATCGCGCCGTCTTTCATCAGTTCGAAGTGTTCTTTCGCCAGGACGTTCTTGTTTCCCGTCACCGTGCAGAACACGTCGCCCATCTTGGCGGCTTCGGTCATCGACATCACGCGGAACCCGTCCATGACGGCTTCGAGCGCTTTCGTCGGATCGATTTCCGTGACGATGACTTCCGCGCCGGCGCCGCGAGCGCGGCTGGCCAGCCCGCGTCCGCACCAGCCGTAGCCGGCGACCACGAACTTCGATCCCGCAAGCAGGAAGTTGGTGGCACGAATGATGCCATCGAGAGTCGATTGTCCCGTGCCGTAGCGGTTGTCGAACAGGTGCTTGGTGTCGGCATCGTTGACCGCGATGATGGGATAGCGCAGCACGCCTTCCTTCGCCATCGCGCGCAGGCGGATGACGCCGGTGGTCGTCTCTTCCGTTCCGCCAATCACGCCTTCGAGCGCGTCGGTGCGCTTGGTGTGCAGCACGCTGACCAGGTCGGCGCCGTCATCCATGGTGATCTGCGGCTTGTGATCGATGGCCGCAAGAATGTGGCTGTAGTAAGTGTCGTTGTCCTCACCCTTGATGGCGAAGACGGGAATGCCGTGATCGCGCACCAGGCTGGCGGCCACGTCATCTTGCGTCGAGAGCGGATTCGAAGCGCAGAGTGCGACGTCGGCGCCTCCATCGCGCAGGCAGATGGCGAGGTTGGCGGTTTCGGCCGTCACGTGCAGGCATGCGGAAACGCGGATGCCCTTCAACGGCTGGTTCTTGATGAACTCTTTGCGGATGATCTGCAGCACCTTCATCGACTGGTTCGCCCAGTCAATGCGCTTCTTGCCCAGATCCGCGAATTCCAGACCTTTTACATCGGAAGTGACTTGCGTGGTTGACATGCTTCTCCTGTTGCGCGATTACGCGAAATTCTAAGATTGCTGATTGAAAACCTGAATCAGAACGCCTGTCGCTTAACCATCCCTGAGTACGGGATCCGCAGTTCCCTCTTCGCATTCCGCGGATTTTCTCTGCGACCTCTGCGTTTTAAGATTTTGCTTTTGCTTTGAGTCGTGCTGTGCCTTAGCGCTGCGACTCACTGCCGCCCAAAAAGGCTCCCGTCCCCAAGCGACTTACTTCCGCACGGCGTGAACCGGTTCGTGCTTCACTCCGGCATCGCTCGCCAGCTTGTGCGCCTTGTCGGTCGCTTCCCAGGTGAAGTCAGGATCGGTCCGTCCAAAGTGTCCATACGCCGCCGTCTTGCAATAAATCGGACGCCGCAAATTCAGCGACTCGATAATTCCCTTCGGCGTCAGCTTGAAGTGCGAACGCACGATGTCCGGAATGATCTCGGGATCGACCTTCGCGGTGCCAAACGTATCGACCCGCACGCTGACCGGCTCCGCCACTCCAATCGCATAAGCCAACTGCACTTCGCAGCGTTCCGCCAGTCCCGCCGCAACAATGTTCTTCGCAATATGGCGCGCCATGTAAGCCGCCGAGCGGTCAACCTTCGTCGGATCTTTTCCGCTGAAAGCCCCGCCGCCGTGACGCCCCATGCCGCCGTAAGTATCGACGATAATCTTGCGTCCGGTGAGCCCGGTATCACCCATAGGCCCGCCAATCACGAAGCGTCCCGTAGGATTGATGTGGTACTTGGTATCGGCATCAAGCAGGTTGGCAGGAATGGTCGCCTGGATGACATGCTTCAGAATGTCCGCTCGAAGCTCATCATTTCCCACCGTCTCAGCATGCTGCGTAGAGATGACGACGGCGTCAACCCGAACCGGCTTCCCCTTCGCATCATATTCGACGGTAACCTGAGACTTCCCATCGGGCCGCAGGTAAGGCAGCCGACCATTCTTGCGAACCTCCGACAACTTCATCGTCAGCTTATGCGCCAGCGAAATCGGCATCGGCATTAACTCAGCCGTTTCGTTGCACGCGAAGCCAAACATCATTCCCTGGTCGCCGGCGCCGCCGGTGTCTACGCCCATGGCGATGTCGCCGGACTGCTTGTTGATGGAGGAAATTACCGCGCAGGTGTTGGAGTCGAATCCGTAGAGGGCATTGTCGTAGCCGATGGCGGAGATCTTGCCGCGCACCAGCGTTTGGAAGTCGACGTAGGCTTTGGTGGTGATTTCTCCGGCGATGACGACCAGTCCGGTCGCGGTCAGGGTCTCACAGGCGACGCGGCTGGTGGGATCGTCAGTGAGGCAGGCGTCGAGGATCGCGTCGGAAATCTGATCGGCGATTTTATCGGGATGGCCTTCGGTTACGGATTCGGACGTAAAAAGATTTCGGTTCTTGGATGACAAGAGCTTCTCCTTCAGGCGGTCTTGGACGTTACGTCTGGCGGGGACAACCCACTACGGCCGCGAAATAAGCGCCCTGATTATCCTTAAAAAGCTACCAGAGAAGGGGGTTAGGCGCAATCGTTTTGGGTCGGACGGGAGCGGCCAGGGGCCCAAGAGACTCTATGGGTTGCGGGTGGGGGATGGGAGGCTTTAAGCGGTTGAATTGAGCATTCAGCAGTCAGCACTCAGCATTCAGCCCTTGTGGCATTTAGCACTTGGCAGTTGGCATTTGGCCCCTTCGGACTTCGGTTGGTTCCCTTTTGCCGCTTCGGCTACACTGGCTTGGTTGGGGGTGTTCGATGAGTCCTGAGACAGTGGATGCGTTTTGTTCGAAGTGCGGAGCGACCTTCAAGATGTTTCTCGATCAGATGGCGGCGCGTAACGAGAAGGTCGTGTGTCCGCAGTGCGCTGCGGCGGCGGATTGTGCGGCGACGGTTCCTCAGCCTAAACCGTCTGTGCACTGAGCATTCAGCATTCGGCCCCTTCCAGTTTAGATTCGGCTTAAATCTTTAGCACCGGGGGCTACTAAGAGCCTTTAATCGCAAAGTGCGCTAAGGGTGCGCAAAGTCCGCTAAGAAAAGCCTGCGGGCTTCGCACTTAATCATTGTGGCGGAGTGGTTGGCTTAGGCGGTTGCAGGCCTTCGGGACCGAAAGTCAGGGTTTTCGCTTCGCCGTTCTCTCCCTGGGACGGTAGTTGCTTTCCATTCCAATAAAAATCAACGGCTCCTACGTTGCCTGCACGAATCGCGATGGTGTCTTTGGCATGGATGGATTTCTCCATGCCGGCTTCGAGGGTAGCTTCGGTCGCGGGGTCGGCATCGGTTTTGATGGAGACCCATGATTCATCATGAGCTTTCATCACGACGATGAATTCTCCCGTGGCGGGAGTCGCCGTGGGCGTGGATGCCACAGCGGGCGGCGGAGTTTGCGCCGCGGGTTGAGATTCGCTTGGGGCTGCCTGCGTCTGCGTTGCCGGCGGCGCGATGGGCTGGGAGGCCTGTTTTACGGGAACGGCTGGAGCGACTGCGGCCTCGCGAGTCTCTCTTTCTTTTTCCCGGGAGTTGAATCCCCAGACCGCGAAACCGAGGGCGATCAATAGAAGAGCGACGGCGAGGTATCCCCAGGGAATTTGGGCGACGCCGTTCGGCGCTTCGTCGGCGCGAGCTTCGAGAGCATCGGCGATTTGCGGCTCGAGATTTTTGGCGGGTGGCACGTCTCCGGAGGCGGCCAAATAGTCGGCGATGGTCTGGTCTTCGTCGAGGCCGAGATGACGGGCGTAGGCGCGCACGAATCCTTTATTAAAGATGCCGCCGGGAAGCTGGTCGAAGTGTTCGTCTTCGAGGGCGCGCAGCAGGCGCGTGCCAATCTTGGTAGACAGGGAGATGTCGTCGAGAGTGATGCCCTTCTTCTCGCGCTCGCGCTTGAGTTTGGCGCCGAAGGATTCCACGTTGAGCTCCGGGGGTGGTCGGGGGAATTTTAAACCTTTTCTGGGCTTTAGGCTCTGGGCTTTAGGCTCCGGGAAAGTTAAAAGCTTTGAAACGCAGAGGGCGCGAAGGTCCCGCGAAGATCGCAGAGGAAAACCCTTCATCGCAAGGGACGCTGAGGTTTCGCAAAGATCGCCACGGCGGAGCGGCACCGCTTATCCCATTCGGGGAGGCAGTTCGCCCGAAGCCTGAAGCCCGCAGCCTATTGCAGGACGTGGCTTTGCGGGTTCGAGGTTACTATCGTTCATTGCCGGTGTTCTGGAAACGACCTTATAATTTGACCACTTCCGCCCTTCGTCGAGGACGCCAGAGATGACCAAGGCTACCGGTGCCGAGCGCCGTCGGCAGGACCAAGAAGTCACTATCTTTCACGATGTGGCTAAGGCCCTGACTTCTTCGCTGGATCTCGACTCGATTCTGCAAACCATCATGGAAAAAATGGCGGAATTCTTCCGCCCGGATACGTGGTCTTTGCTGATGGTCGATGATGAGCGCGACGAGTTGTATTTCGCGATCGCGGTGGGCAGCGCGGCCGAGGCGCTGAAAAATGTCCGGCTGAAAGTGGGCGAAGGCATTGCCGGATGGGTGGCGAAAAACGGCGAGCGGCTGGTGGTGCCGGATGTGATGAACGACCCGCGGTTTGCCAAGCGCATTGACGAGATGACCAAGTGGGAGACGCGCTCGATTATCTGCGTGCCGCTGCGGTCGAAACATCGCGTGCTGGGCGTGATCCAGTTGGTGAATGTTGACATGCAGAACTTCAGCGATCGGGAAGAATTCTTCCTGCAATCGCTGTGCGATTACGCGGCCATCGCGATTGAGAATGCGCGCTCGGTGGAGAAGATTCAGGAACTGACGATCACCGACGATTGCACCGGGCTCTACAACGCGCGCCATCTTTATAAGACGCTCGAGACCGAAGTTTATCGTTCGGCGCGTTTCGGGTACGAGTTCACGGTGCTGTTCATCGATCTCGATCACTTCAAGCAGGTGAACGACACGCACGGACACTTGATTGGCAGCAAATTGCTGGCGGAGATCGGATACCTGATCAAAGCGCAGCTGCGATTGATTGACTACGCGTTTCGCTATGGCGGCGACGAGTTTGTGATCCTGCTGCCGCAGACGGCGAAAGACGCGGCGCTGGTAGTGGCGCGGCGCCTGCGTGACACTTTGCGTACCACCCTCTTCTGCCAGGAAGAGGGATTGAACCTGAATGTAAGAGCCTCGATTGGAGTGGCGACCTATCCGCATGACGCCAAGACGCCGCACGACGTGATTCGCCAGGCCGACGAAATGATGTACCTGGTGAAGAACACGACGCGGGATAACATCGGGATTGCTCAGCGCGGGGTGATGAAGTAGGGTCGCGGGTCGGACTCGCGGGAAACGCTAGCGTCTTTTTTCCTTCCAATGTTTGAAATGCCGAACCAGCGAAGGCCAAAAACCTGGAGAGAGATGTCCGTCGATTTTCGGCTGATGTTTGTCTACCACGGCGGCATGATGGTTCTTTTCATGACCGGTCGGAGCTTGTCGGTACGAGCGGAGATCGCCATCGCTCTCGCGCTGGCGGCTGTATTGACAGTGATATCCGTCAGGCACCGAAAGATTACACATTGGCGTTGGCCAGGAGTCAGCCCTCGGGACATTCTATTTTCGGTCTTGACAGTCGCTGGCATCGTGTTTTTTCTGTTTTCAACGACGACTCTGTTCCCACCTTCCGACTCTCGATTTCTCCCCTGGTATCTAGCGGGACTAGGCATCGGAGTCTTTGGAGTTTTAAGTAATCTGAAAATTGTGTACCAGTCCGAGGCGGAGTTTCTGGCACACTGCCGAACCATCGACCAATACGGTCGGGAGATCGAGCCAGCACCGGAAGCACAGGAAGCTAAGGACGTTGAAATTCGATGGAAGAGAGTCGTGCGGGGAGTATATACGGTTACGTTCATGTTGTTATGGGTTGGCGGTGTCGCATTTTTCTATTTCTTTGGCACGTCGTTTCGCAATGGGTCCCCTGTCCCGACGGCGAGTCAGAGTGAACCGCTAACCGACCATGGAAAGACAGTTTTCACAACCCGCGCAGAGAAGCAGCGAATCGATCGTCTTCAGGCAGTAAGTTGGGGCGGGATACCCCTCGTCTTGTTAAGCGGAGTGATTCTGCACTTTATCGTGGGTGTAAAGCTTTTTCCCAACACACCAACCCTATCGGAGTACCGGGCCAGGAAGAACGGCATCTAGCGGGTGCCTAGTTTCAGGAGTGGGCGCTGGAAATCAAGCGCCGTCCGGTCGAGAGTTTTGCCGTAGTCAAGCGCCCAGTCATTCGCAAAGTGCGCGAATGACTGGGGCACCCGCATTGTCTTGGGCACCCGGCCACTGATTCTGACAATCTGGAACGAGCTGGGTACGATGCGGACGTGGGCCCCGCTCTTCTGTGGAGCAGCCACGGGACTTCAATTCCGCCCCACTCCAGCCCGAAGGGGCGGCAAACCTTAGCCCCGGACATAAGTCCGGGGTAAACGACAAAAAAGATTCTTCCGCTCTGCCGAAGGCCGTTGCCGGAGGGCGAAGCCCGCAGGCAGCTTGTGGCGGCCATCGGTTCTCTGAACTCCCACCCGCCTTCGCGGGGGATCCCTGCGAAGAGTTAGGGGTACGGGAAAAGATAGGTGGATAGGAGATAGCCCAGAATCGAAATCAGCACAGCTAACGCGACCGCTCGCCACCACCGACCGGAGGGTACGGAACGGGAGAGCAGGAAGAAACAGGCCAATACAACAAACGGGCCAATGACGAACACTAGAGGGCGACTGATCAGCTTACTCTCTAGCAACAAGATATACAGCAGAGTACCTAAACCAAAAGCCAAATCGGACCTATCTAGCTCTCTTCTGAAGACTCTCAATTTGAGCTCCCACTGGACGAATATAAGCCGGGTGCCCCAGTCATTCGCGCTCTTTGCGAATGACTGGGTTTGGTCACAACCACACCGTGTCGGGATCACCGTCCCACTCCGACCTTAGAGGTTATTCTGGCGACGTGACCAAGCGTCTGCATCGCTATTATGGCATGCACGATCTGCACTTCATCACCAGCAGTTGCTACCGTCGCGGACCAGAATTGGGTTCGGCCTGGCGACGCGATCTGTTTGTGAAAATTCTGGAAGAGGCCCGCCGCAAGTATCGTTTCGTCGTCCACGGATAGGTGGTCATGCCCGAACACTTTCCTCTGCTCATCAGCGAGCCCGAGGTGGGCGACCCGTCGGTGGTGATGAAGGTGATTAAACAGCGTTTCTCGCGGCGCCTGCACCGGCAGCGAAGACAACCTGCGGCGGAGCAGAGGGTTCTCTGGGAGCAGGTGCGGGAGCCGGTTTGGCAGAAACGCTTTTACGATTTCAACGTGTGGAGCGAGCGCAAGCGCGTCGAGAAGCTGCGATACATGCATCGCAATCCGGTGAAACGCGGCTTGGTGGAGCGGCCCGAGCAGTGGAAGTGGAGCAGTTTTCGCGCTTACTTCTACGGAGAGACGGGACCGGTTCGTGTCAAGTTTCAGGAGTGGGCGCTGGAAATCAAGCGCCGTCCGGTTGAGAGTTTTGCCGTAGTCAAGCGCCCAGTCATTCGCAAAGTGCGCGAATGACTGGGGCACCCGCATTGTCTTGGGCACCCGGCCCAGTTCCTCTCCACCACTTGTAAAGGATGTCTAGGGACAAAACGTAAAGCATGTCCCGGGACTTTACAGATTTTCGAAGGATGGGAATTCGGTGATGTTCGAGGTTGAGTTCACCGCGCCCACCTTTCGAAAACCGCGAAAGGTGGGGCATCCCCGGCTATATATTCGGAGGAGTTGGGAAGGCTGGTCCAGCCCCCCTCGAAGGCAAATATCTATTCAACCAACTATTGCACTCGTTTGAGGTCCATTATCCAATCCGTTTCCCAGGTTTTACCACCGTCGGTTGATTCTGCCTGCTCCCAGTGACCTGAGGTGGGTGTGATCTTGGACCATAGGAGCCGTGTGCGGACTGGTTTCCCGTCTTCGGTATCGTCGTTCGCATAGAACGTTCCTATGCCATTGTGGAAGCTGCCTCTCACCGGCGGATCCATCGGACCAAGTGGCGTCCTGCCGTCCTTCCACCATATCGACCACTGCCCCGTCTTGGCGTCGAACGATCGGAGAGCTACGCCGCGGTAAGTGCCGCCCGGAACGTCGAACACGGTGTCGTCGACATCAGCGTAGCCACCCATCAGTGGCTGGCAGAATAATGTCCCTTCGAATTCGATCCACTCGTGACTGTTGACGAGGCGATGCTTCAGCTTTCGATGATGGATTTGCCAGTGTCCGAATAAGAAATCGAAGTCATGCAGTCCGGGCACCGCACTTTCTGCGTGACCTGTCTCTGCTCTCGAACTCGGAGAGGACTGAGCGACAGATAGCCCGGACGCCATTAGGCCCAGAATCAGCCATACCGTTACTGCCCGGCACTTATGTATTTGCACGTTTGACTCCTTTTTCGTAACGAGATAGTGATATGCGGATACTGCGGATGCACTTGGTCCAGTTCCGGTGTCACAAATTCATCGCTAAATTCACGAGTTTCACTCGCTGACATATGGACATTAGACGCTATACAACTCAAAATGTTTTGAGTGGGTGTTGTTAACTGCGATTTCACTTACCGACCTCGCTGGGTGGAGGTTGGCCAAACCGTTCTCGGGCCGCGTGTTGAATTGTGTTTGCCCATCCTCGCGCTTTTCGAAGGATGGGAATTCGGCGAGGCTCGGGGTTGGGTTCACCGCGCCCACCTTTCGAAAATCGCGAAAGGGGGCATCCCCAGCTATATTTCCGAGGGAGTTCGGAAGGCTGGGCCGGCGCCAAGAAGCACCCGATCGGCGGTGATGATTTGATTGGCGAAGAATCTTGCCTCTTTGGAATCCTGGTCGCCGAGCAACCGTAAGATTCGGTCGAATTCGTGAACACCGGCGACGCGGGATTGCGGTTGCGCCTTGTGCACCAGGGCTAGGTATCCTTCGGCCATCAGGATGAGATTCGAATCGCCGCCTGCCCGGAACTCCTGCTTTGCACATTGCAACTCGACGAGCGCCTCGGCATAACGAGCCAGAGCGAGATCGAGCGCTCCGATAATCCAGTCAGCAGTTCCACGCTCTTTATGGCCAAGATTCAATTCAACGGTCAAGTCGCGACAAAGCTCCGCCAGCTTCAGCCCAGCGTGTAGATGTTCGTCTTTTATTTCGATTCCGGCATCGTCCCAGCCGGGCCAGCAGTTGGCGGCAGTATTGAAGGCGAGCACCTTTGCAGATTTCTTCAATTGCTCGGCTTCGGCGGAGTTCTCAGGGAGCGCGGCTTGCGCGAGAGCGAACTGGGTTCCAGCATGGCCGAGGGCGATCACCGACGAGACATCGTGCAGGTCGCGATAAGTTTGTCTGGACAGGTCGGCTAAGGTGATGGAAGCCTGCAGCGGGTTCGGATTCCCTTTCACGATTGCGATCGCTTCGGCCACTTTGCCGGCCTGGATTAAGGCCAGGAGCGAGGGTAGATCCATTTCGTCATTGTAGTGAAAGGGTAGGTCTTGGAAAAAAGCAGCAAAGCAGTATCGTAATTCGCCAGGCAGTCGAGATGATGTACCTGGTGAAGGACAAGACGCGACACAACATCGGGATCGCGCAGCGCCGGGTGATGAAGTAGAAGCGGCGCGGCGCCTGGTCTTTATCTAGTCCTTCTTATTGGATTGCGCAAGAATCCGTGATTATGGTACCCATCTGAATACGACCCCACTATCTGGCCTTGCCGGTTAATGGCCACGGCCGAGGTGGAAAGCGAACCCAGCGGGTCAATCGGAACGATGGTGCCGTCCCGCTTCCGTAAGAAACCGTGCTCGACCCGGTTCGCGTCGAAGTAACGCCCCACCACTTCGTGCGCTGGACCAATGGCCCATGGGTCTGTGCCCTGCGCTCCAACGTCAATCCGGATAATGGTGCCGTCCCGCGTCCGCAGGAAACCACGGATGTTAGCGTTTGCGTCGAAGTAGTAGCCCGTGACTCGACCGGCCGGGTCAATCGTGTGGGGATAAGTACCAAATTGTCCAGCATCAAACGTGACAATGGTGCCGTCCGTATTTCGCAGGAAGCCGTGTGTCCCGTTGGCGTCGAAGAAAAACCCCGAAATCTGGCCTGCCGAATTGATGGCTTGGGGAAGCGCCTGGGACCCGCCGGCGTCAAACAAAATGAAAGTGCCGTCAGACTTCCGCAGGAAACCCAGACTGGCATCGTAATACCCCACGATATCGCCTGCGGAGTTGATGGCCCGGGGGTACGTGCCGGATATTCCAGGATCAAACGAGATAAAGGTGCCGTCGGTATTTCGCAGGAAGCCGTGGGCCGGGGTGAACGGCGCATCTTGATACCAGCCCACGATCTGACTTGTCGGGCTAATGGCTTGCGCGCAAGTGTATGTGGCGCCAGGCACATCAATCGAAATAATGGTACCGTCCGTATTTCGCAGGAAGCCGTGGGTAGCGTTGCTAGTGTCGCCATACCACCCCACGATCTGGCCTGCCGGGTTAATGCTTAGAGCTTCGGTGTGAGTTGAACCATCTGGGTCGAACGCAATCATGGCCTGCGGGTAAGCAGCCGGAGTGAAACCTACGATGACCGTCAAGGCGAGACACAATACGGTTAAGGCTTTGAACATGAGCTCATCTCCGTCACGTCCTCTCGTGTCTACAGCTTCTGCAGGATAGCGACTTTAGAACTGCTAGAGGGACTCCGAGGGAGCTCGCCTCCAGAGATGTTTGGCAGGTAGGTTTTCCGACTGCTGTCGCCTGGAGTGCTCCTCAGAAAAACGCGACACACTCATGTCACACAAATCTGCGCGTCGTGTCAGTGAAATACGTCACATCTTGATGTGCCCGATCGCCCGAATTGTCAGTGACGACGCCTGTCGCTGAAAGCCGATCACAGTTAGGACTCAAGCCGTCGCAACAATACGACCGGCGTCAAAGAGTCTGCCCCCCGGGCTCCGTGAGAAGACAATTGTCGGAGTTCGCACAAGATCACGGCATACCAGGAGACTGCCCGCCAGTAGTGAGTTTCTTTGCGGCCCATCTCCACGCTGCCTCTTCGTCGTCGCAGCGGCATACGACGTGACCCAATTCGTGCCTGAGAATTTGCTCCGGCGTGTAGTGCATAGGCTCGAGGAACACTTTGGCGCGGATGAAGGTGACGTGATTCGGCTGAAATGTAAAAGCGTAGTTGGAGACGAAGTTGACTCGGTCCTGGCGCATCAACTGGTCCCATGCGTTTTCGTTGCAGACCACCACGACTCTCCAGTCTGAAGGATAGGGCAGATGGCCGAGTATTCGGGCGGCAGGATTCACTGCAAAGCCGCAGGCTTCGACGGTGTTCGTCCCTGCGGCAAAGACAGTCACTGCGCGACTTAGCGAGGTGAACGACGCAATGCATATCACTAGACGAGTCCAGAGTTTAAGCGTTGACATACCACGTCCTCCGTTGATTGCCGGGACGCGGTTGCAACCGTTATCCGGCACTATCTAGAACTGACGACAAGAGTGAGCCCCCATTGGAATGAGTAAGAACTGTGCCGAGCGGGAGGCGTGTTTTCGACATACGCTCCCGCCCGCATCACAGGTTTTGCCGGCCGTCGAACTAGGGATTGCAGGTAGCCGGCGTCGTGCTGGTGTTTGGGTTCGTGCACAGAGGACCCAAGTTGGTGGTGGCATCCGGTACGCTGATCATGGCCAGCGGTCCGGCGTTGTGCTCGCCGTTGAATGGAGTGGGTTTAGTCACATCAAACACACAGCCATCGACATTCGCGTCATTGGGGTCGTTGAACCAGAACCCCAGGTTGAAGGTATTCACCGGGCTCGGATTGCTGAGCTCGGGATCGAATCCGAAAATCTGGTCCAGCAAGATGGTTTTGATGGTTGCGTTGATTTTGCCTTCGCTGCTGGCTTGAAGATCCGACTGGTACCAGGCAAACCCGAAACTTCCGGTGAAAAGGGGATCGACGGTGCGGTCCGAAAGCAGGTTGGTGCGCTGCACGGTGAACATGTCGAAATTCACTCCAGGCCGTATGTTCTGAGCGGAAATCGCCAAGGTATCGTTGAGTTTGCCGCGGGTGACCGTGACCTGTGCTCTCGGCGTAGGTCCACCCGGGACTCCCAGACAGCTGACAAACTTGGGATTAGGAAAGAGGTCAAAGTGGGCGACCGCCGATTGGGCGGACATGAGAGGCACGGCCGTCAGCGTAGCTACGCCAAGGGCAAGTACCGTTAGAAACTTTCCGAGGGAGTTTGGACTGCTCATTGCTAATTCTCCTTATCTAGAGTCGAGATTGGAGCCGTGGATCTTCCGGGTTTCGGTGCAGACTCTTGTGAGAAGGCCAACCTTCTACTAGAATCTCGCCTAATCGCAGTCGGACCGCCCGGCTCTCGTGCAAGCTAGGCGGGATCCACCGAAACAGTCCTTAGCGGCCCATTAAGAATTTCCAGTCAAATTCCGAAGATCGTCATACCCAGGGAAATAAAGGCGTTGTACGAATTTGGAAAATTCCGTTGCGATCCGCGCGAGCATCTGCTCCTGTGCGAGGGCAAGCCCGTTTCGCTGGCGCCTAAATCTTTTGAGATCCTCGTCGTCTTGCTTCAGAGCCACGGGCGGTTGCTCACCAAGGACGAGCTCATGAATTTGGCGTGGCCTGACAGCTTTGTGGAAGAGAGCAATCTGACTGTCAACATCTCAGCTCTGCGCAAAGTGTTAGGCGAAACCCCTGACGGGCAGCAATACATCGAGACCGTACCCAAGCGGGGATATCGGTTTGTTGCGCCCGTCAAGGAAGGCAGCAGCACACCCGGGCCTGTGGAGGCTGAGCCGCGAGACGGCTTGGCCGGAGCTGCGCCTCAACCAGTATCACCGGCCAAGGCTCGACGCTGGTGGCTGATGGCCGTCGCCGGATTACCCATGCTTGCGATCGTGGCTTCGGTATTGATCTCTCTGGGAGCAACCAAGCTCACTGACAAAGACACAGTCGTGTTAGCCGACTTCGCCAATTCAACCGGCGACCCGGTTTTCGACGGCGCGTTGCGTCAAGGGCTCTCGGCGCAACTGGAGCAATCCCCCTTCTTGCATCTGCTCTCCGACGACCGAATTGCGCAGACGCTATCTCTCATGGCTCGCCCCAAAGACTCGCCCCTGACGCACGAATTGGGGCGTGAAGTGTGCCAGCGCACGGGAAGCGCCGCAGTGCTGGACGGAGCGATCGCGCAAGTTGGCACCCAGTACCTGCTGACCTTGAAAGCCATCAACTGCGCGAACGGGGAATCGCTAGGCAGTGCGGAGGCGCAGGCCTCGGACAAAAACCATGTTCTCGACGCCATGGGGAAAGTGGCGTCGGAAATGCGCAACCAGCTCGGAGAATCACTGGCTTCGGTGCAAAAATATGATGCCCCCTCGGAGAACGTGACCACGCCATCGCTTGATGCGCTCAAAGCCTACAGTCTGGGATATCAGGCTATGGTCGTGAAAAGCGATTATGAGGCGGCGGTCCCGTTGTTCCAGCGAGCGATTAGCCTCGACCCGAACTTCGCCATGGCTTACGCGAGGATGGGAACGAGCTACTTCAATCTTTATGAGACCGTGCGCGCGACGGAAAGTGTGCGCCGAGCCTATGAATTGCGCGAGCACTTGAGCGAGCGGGAAAGGCTCTACATTTCATCGCATTATGAGCTTGTCGTCACCGGAAATCTGGAGGCAGCCCGCAAGGTGTTTGAATTGTTGGAGCAGACCTACCCACGCGAAGCTCCTTATACAAATCTGGGCATCGTCTACAGCCAACTGGGCGACTACGACAAAGCTATCGTCGCCTTCGAAAAGGCGGTGAGAATCGGTCCCGCCACCGGCAACAGGTACGCAAACCTCATCAATGGATACTTGCAGCTTGATCGCCTGGACCAGGCCAAAGCGGCGATGCTGGAAGCGCAAGCAAAGAAGATGGATTCTCCCGAGATTCATGTGAACCTCTATTGGGCTGACTTCCTTCAGCATGACAATGCCGGTATGGAGCGGGAAGGTGAGTACGTTTTGAGCAAGCCGGGATACAGCGATCAGATGCTCAACTACCTGTCGGACACAGCTCTCTATCGCGGACAGCTGGTCAAGGCGCGGGTTTTGGCGCGACGTGCCGTCGAGGCTGCTCGCAAAGGTGATGACAAAGAAGCGGCGGCGGTCTACGAGGCGCAAGCGGCAGTGCGCGAAGCACTGGTTGGCAATCAGGATTTGGCCACAGAGCAAGCCCAAAAGGCACTTACGTCTTCAAACGGACGGGATGTCGAGGCGTTGGCCGCGATTGCGTTCGGAATGACGGGCGACTCCAAACAAGCCAGCCGGCTGGCCGACGATTTGGGGAAACGCTTCCCAGAGGACACGATCGTGCAGTTCAACTACTTACCCACGCTTCGCGCTCTGGCTCTGCTTAGCGGTAACTTGCGCAACGTGCCCGCAGACCCCGTGGCAGGCGCCACTCCCTACGAACTGGGAGGCAATCTGTTGACCTTGAATTTCATTCTTTATCCCGTTTATGTGCGCGGCGAAACCTATCTAGCGGCGAAACAAGGGGCGGCGGCAGCTGCAGAATTTCAAAAGGTTCTCGATCACCCGGGCGCGGTCAGGAGCGAGCCTATCGGGGCGCTGGCACACTTGCAACTAGGTCGGGCTTACACCTTGACGGGAGATACATCCAAGGCCAAAAACGCTTACCAGGACTTTTTTTCTCTCTGGAAAGAGGCAGACCCAGACATCCCCCTTCTCAAAGCGGCCAAAGCCGAATACGTGACGCTGAATTAGATCAAGCGGGGATGTCTTGTCTGGATTGATGGTGAAGGTCGCAAGAATGCGGTCAATAAGCACTCGCCGCGGTAATAGTGGCGTCCGCTGAAGCGGACTCGGTTGTTTGCCGGGCTTACCCCGGACTCACGTCCGGGAAGAGTACACAACTCGCAATTGAGGATCTGCTTTGCGATGGCGAACCTGATCGCCTGCGGAACGATCTACGGGCACTTTCGTGATCGTTGTCATGAACGTCTCCCGCCTTTCGGAAAACCTCAACAAATCATGTCTAACCTGCTTTTGTTAGCACCCGATCGCGTTCAGGGTATCTTCACGAACGCTTTGGGAGCTATTACAACGGACACCTGAATGAGGCCCGGGTCCGGGCCGCGTATCGGCCCAGCGAGCGGCTTTCGTTGAGTCTGACTCCGCAGTGGAACCGTTTTCGCTTGCCTATCTCCGGGGGAGACTTTTCGGTTGTCTTCGGCGCCCTCGAGACCGACTACGCTTTTTCGCGATTTCTCTCGCTCTCGACCATCCTGCAGGTGAACACCGCCAATACTCACGGCGCCAGCGGGAATATCCGTCTGCGCTGGAATTATCGTCCGGATAGCGATTTCTTTGTTATCTACACCGCCGGCCAGCGCTTTGCCAGCCTCGCGGTCGCAAATCCTGCCCAGTTCTATGAGAACCGGCTGGCAGTCAAATTCACCTACTCGTTCCGGCCTTGAGGAGCGGCATTGGAGGATAAGTCACATTGCGGTGTGACCCACACGACAGAAGTGTTCCTGCAATCCTGCCAGACTACCCGCAGCGCGTAATTACTCATAGCGCGGAGGTCTGCATGCAACGGAAATCGATTCTATGGGTGGCATTGCTCGTGCCGGCAATACTGTTCTGGATGGGCTGCGGAAGTGGAACTGCTCCGGCGCCAGTCGTTTCACCTTCCTATCTGTATGTAGCGAATTCCGGGTCAGACACCATTTCCGGATTCCAGCGGGATCGGAACTCGGGACAGCTAACGCCTTTATCCGGATCGCCGATCGCCACTGCTCCTGGTCTTACACCGGTCGCACTCGCGCTTTATCAGGACAAATATCTCATTGTTGAGAATCAGGACTCATACAACACTTCTGTCTTCGGCGTCGGCGCAAAAGGAACGTTGTCTCAGGTAAGCGGTTCGCCGTTTACCGATTTTGGCGGAATGCACACGGGCGTCGCCGTTCATCCATCCGGCAAGTTTGTGTATCTGACCATCCATCCCGGAGGAATTGTTGCCGTGCAGGTGAATGCCAGCACGGGGGCGATAAGCGTGGTTCCAGGATCTCCCTTCGGCTTCTCTGAGGAAGCCACGCCTATGATTGATCCGAGTGGCAAATATCTCTACGCGGTCAATTACGGGACCATCGACGCATTTAACATCAACGCCACCACCGGGGCGCTTTCGCGGATGAGTGGCGCGCCATTCGGAAGCATGAGTGCGGTTACCGGCATGACCATTGATCCTTCGGGCAAGTTTCTGCTGGCAGTAGAGGACGGATACATGTACATGCATACCTTCTCAGTCGATTCGAGCAGTGGAGCCCTGCAGGAAGTAGAAGGCTCGCCGTATTATCGGCCGGCGTTTGATCCGTTCCACATCATGATGGAGCCCAGCGGCAAATTTGCGTTCGCTGCGAATACGTCGCGGGGAACAGTCTCCAGTTTTCAAATGGATCCTGTGACCGGGCTGCTCACGTGGCTGGGAGAGGTGAGCGCCGGAACCTTTCCATCGCAGCTGACGATGGATGCTGAAGGGAAGTTCTTATACGTATCGAATTACCGGTCTGACAATATATCGGCGTACGCGATTGACAAGACCACGGGAGTACTAACCGAGATCTCCGGATCGCCTTACGCCGTGGGAAGCTTTCCCGTAGCCCTGGCGATGACGAAGTAACAAGAACCTAACCGCAAGAAGTCGCAGAAAGTAATGCGAATGGTGCATCTGGGCTTCGGAGGCACGGTGCAATCCGCTCATTTAGACAGTGCTCGAGGAAGTTTCAATGACTAACGCAGGCGGTCGGCGAGGAAGAGTGTGGAATAGACTCGCTGGACCATGTATGCGTAGTGAGCGCCATCGGGAGTGATCATGACTGAGCCGTGTCCGGCGAGGGCGGTTTTGTCGGCGGGAGTGAAGCGGGTCCAGAGTTTCCGTTCTCCGCTGGCGAGGTTCAAGGTGTAAACCTCAATGTCAGAGTCAACCGGGCGCGAGACAAAGACGTTGTTGGAATCCTCGTGCCACTGCAGGATGACCTCGCCTGGAGATATGCCATGGATCTCACGAGGCGCGCTTCCATCGAGAGGTTGCAGCCAGTAGTGATGTTTCCCATCGGTGAGGATGCAGAACTTCCCGTCCAGCGAAACGCCGGGGAACATGAGGCCCACGCTGGTGGGAATGAAGCGGTCCGCGGAGCCGACGGGATGAATCGAGCCCGTCTCAATCTCCTGCAGTGCGGTTTGTGAATTCCCTTTGTTACCGACGATGGAGATAAGCAGTTGTTTGCCGTCCGGCAGCAACGAGGCGCCTTGGTAGTGAAGACCTTCCGGTGCATGGAGAGTGCGGGCCTCTCCCACGCCGGTGGGAATGATGAGCAATCTTTCCGGGTGCGTGGGGTCAATCGCCGCCACCCGCTGCTTATCGGCGGAGAGGCTCGCGCCAGCACCCTCACCGATTTGTACGGGGGGTGATCCGTCGCTGCGCTGCACGTAAAGGCGATAGTTGGCGTCGAGGCTGATATCAAAACTATTGAGCAGGATCATGCCGCCATCGGCGGAAATAGCCTCGATCTCCGGCCACTGGAAGGCGGTCAGATCATGCTGAGTGCCGGCTTTCTCGGCGATGCCGACCTGCCAACGCAGCAATTCGGCGCTCAACAGAACCTTGCCGTCGGGCGCAATATCTTGCAGGTGCATGCGAATGGGAGCAGCTACGATAATGCGGCGCCGACCGCGCAGATCGACGGCACGCAAGGAACTGGGCTCACCGTTTTCGTTGGCGGTGAACCACACTTCGTTTTCCTTGGAAGACCAGGCGAGTCCCTGCTCGCTGCTGTATTCGCCGGCCAGAACTTTGCGATGCCCAGCGAGATCGATGACCGACACGTTGCCGCGGTCATCGCCGAAAAAGGGGTGATCGAGGAAGGCGATCTGGTCGCCTGCGGGAGAGAAGCGCAGGTCGCTGATGTAGCCCGTAGTCTGATAGAGAACCTTCCCCGGGGGATACTCCAGGCGGAATTGACCGTCGACGCGACGGGCGATGGCGAGATCCGATCCGTCTTTATTCCAGTCTGCATCGGTGACGTCGTCGAGCAATTCGCGAGTCGCGCCACCGCCGAGAGGAGCCTTCGCCAGCCTGCCGCTGGGAACCCACAGAGTATCGAAGTTGCGATCGAGCGAGAGGGCCATCTCGCTGCTTGGAGAAATGCCCAGCATGTCGGCCTGGAGGTTCAGCGGCTGCGACTCGAAGGTGTCGGTTCGAGTCGAGATGATTTGCATGGGCTGACCGTAGACCGAAGCGCCGTAGACGACAGTTTTTCCGGCGGCGAAACGCGCGGTTCGGATGTAGGCCGAGCGGAACGTAATCTGCGTGAAGGTTCCCGCGAACGAGTTTGTCCGGGGATAAAACCAGATTGCGGCTGCGGCCGCTAGGGCCAGGGCTCCGATGGCCGCGATGATCCAAGGGCGGCGGTCCGTCTTGACTACGGGCACTGGCGCCGATGGTGCCGAGGATGCGGCGCGCGCAATCGAGGAACTGCCACTCAGCGCTTCGAGCGCGAAGGCCAGATCGCTGGCCGACTGAAAGCGGCGTTCCGGCTTCTTTTCCAGGCATCGCCGGACGATGCGGTCGAGGCCGGGCGAGACTTGCGGGCCGCTCTCGGAAAGTTCCGGAACGTCCTCCTTCAAGATCGCGTTCATGGTCTCGACGCTCGACTCTCCGCGGAAGGCACGCTTGCCGGAAGCCATTTCGTAGAGCACGGCGCCGAAACTGAAAATGTCGGAGCGGTGGTCGAGCGGCTGCCCGCGAACCTGTTCCGGCGACATGTATCCGACCGTTCCCATGACGGTGCCCGGAGTGGTGGGATTGGCTCCGGTCATGGTGTCGCCTTCGTGCCCGATTTCCGCTGGAGCCTGCTTGGCCAGTCCGAAATCGAGGACTTTTACCCGATCATCGCCAGTGACAAAAATGTTGTCGGGCTTCAAGTCGCGATGCACCACTCCTTTTTCGTGGGCGGCGGCAAGACCTTTCGCAATCTCGAGTGCATACTCCGAAATGCGGAACCGCGACAGGCTTCCTGTCGCTAGTTTGTCGCGCAGAGTTTGTCCGTCGAGGAATTCCGAAACCAGGTAGCGAATGCCGTTCTGCTCGCCGACGTCGTAGATGGCAACGACGTTGGGATGATTCAGCGTGCTCAGGATGCGAGCTTCGTGCTGAAAGCGGTGCAGACGGTCGGGGTCCGCGGAAAATGCGGCGGGCAGGACCTTGAGGGCAACGGTGCGGTCGAGACGAGTATCGCGCGCGCGGTAGACTTCACCCATGCCGCCGGCACCGAGCGGAGACTGGATCTCGTAGGGGCCGAGCTTCTCGCCAGAGGTAAGAGCCATCCGTGCGCGCCATTATAGCCTGCGTGGCGACCTGGCAGTAGCAGTGATTCGAGATGGGTTGAGCACCGGATCCCAGTTTCTCGCTGCTGGAATGGCGCAGTGTAAACTTCTATGCAATTCCTGCGGAGAGCAGAATCCAAAATGGATAAGAAAAATAAAACTACGCAGCGCGACTTCCTGGAGATTGGTTCAGCCTTCGCAGCGGCGGGAGGAGAACATGGGGATTGAAGTGACAATGCCTAAAGGCGAGGCGCACATAGCCCGCTACCGGTCGTACGTCTCGTAGTGTGTGGAGCACGGCTCCAGTTCGAGCAGGAAATTCTTGTCGAAGTCATAGTATTTCGCCACGCTGAGGTCGTCTCCAGCGAAGGCGTGGATCGCCGCCTCGGATTCCCAGAAAGTAACCATCAAGAAGTGGGCGGTATCACCCTCGATACGACGCAGGGCATAAGCGCCCTGATTGCCGGGAGTCGAGCGGTAATCGGGGATGGCGACGGTTCGCATCAGTTTTAGATACTCGTCGCTTTTGTTTGCGGGGGTCGCGCCATGCCAGATTCGGGTGATCATGTTGAGGCTCCTTCGCGAGATTCCACACTTCAAAAAGCACAATGGTCGGAGCCCTCCTACTCTACATTGCTATCCCTTTCTCTCCATTGCTCACCCTTCGCCCGACTTGGGGACGGTCGACGGCGACTTGTGCACCTCTGAGGCTACCGCCATTTCGAGGTGTTGTTCTTAGGGGCGAATCTGTATTTTGCGGGTCGCTACCCTGGGCTCCTGAAGGAATTCTCTCCGAAAATTACGGATTTGCCGCAGGAAAGTCTAACCGTGGCGGCGCATCCCATGAGCAATGAAACCAGAAGAACGAGAACGCATGTATGAGCTGTGCGATCTGATCGAGAAAGAGAGGGATCATGTCAAAGCGATCCAGTTCATCGAAGAACTGAACCGGTTACTGCGCCCCAAGGCGCAGCCACTGCGAGACCAGGAAGAAATCTGATCGCCCGCTACTCCTTCTTCGGTGCCTCTTGCTTAGGCTCGGCTTCTTTAGGGGCGGCTTCGTCGGAGGTGGACTTGGTTTTTTCCACGTATTGCACGATCACCGAGACGCGGCGGTTGGAGGCGTCGGTGGGATTGTCGGCTATGCGCAACCGCTGATCGGCGTACCCGCGGACCTGTACGACCTGGTTGGGAGCGAGGCCGTTGATCTCCATGATGCGGCGGGCGGCGTTGGCACGATCGGTGGAGAGTTCCCAGTTACTGTAATCGCCTTTGCCCGCGTAGGGCTTCGAGTCGGTGTGGCCTTCGATGGAAATCTTGTTGGGCAGCTTGCCGAGTTCCTGCGCCAGAGTGATGAGCAGATCTTTGCCATCGACGGTGGGGCTGGGCTTGCCCGACTCGAAGAACAGGCCTTTTTCTGATTCGAGAAGTTCGATACGCAGGCCTTCGGCGGTGACTGTCATCTCCAGGTGATTCTGCAGGTTTTCGAAGTCCGCCATCTTGCGAACTGCTTTTTGCAATTCCTCTTTCAGCTTGGGCATGTCTTCTTTGGAGAGCGCGAAGCTTTCGCCCGATCCGTTCTGATCGGTGCCCACGAGTTTGGACGTGCCGGAGGGATCTTTGAAGTATCCGCCGACAGCGACCTGAATCTGTTTGCTGCTATTCATCAACCAGAGCACGATGAACAGGGCCATCATGGCGGTAACGAAATCGGCGTAGGCAACTTTCCAGGCGCCGCCATGGTGGCCGCCATGGCCTCCTTTTTTCTTGATGACGATGATGGGGCGGCTGCCTTCCATAATTCTGTCTAGGCCGAAGCTGCAGCGGCCGCGGCAGGCGGTGCGGCGCCGCCACCGCGGCAGGTTTGCTCGACTTCTTTGAAAGAGGGGCGCACGTGTCCGGGAACCGCGCGGCGTGCGAACTCAACCGCCATGATAGGAGCGGTGCCTTTTAGGAAAGAAACCATCAGCACGCGCAGCACGCCCAAGAACGCGGCTTCTTCATCGGCAATCTTGGCCATGTTGGCGGCGAGCGGGCCGACGAGTCCGTAACAGAGAAGGATGCCGAGGAAGGTACCTACCAGCGCAGCGCCAACTTTCTCTCCAATCTCCTCTGGAGGGCCGCCCAGGGAGCCCATGGTAATGACGACGCCGAGGACGGCGGCCACGATGCCCAGGCCGGGCAAAGAATCGGCCATGGTGCTTAAAGCGGCGACGGGTTGGGCTGGAATCGTGATGATGGACTTCCATATCGAGATCAAGAAGCTGATCGAGATCAAAGGGTTCGACACCGGTGATGGCCATGCGCAGGGTATCGCAAAGGAACGCCATGGCGTGATGATCTTTGACCAGCGCCATGTTTTTCGACAGGATGGGACTCTTTTCCGGTTCCTCGACGTCAGTTTCGAGCGACATCAGTCCTTCCTTGCGGGCTTTGTTGAGCAGGTCGTATATGGTCTTGAGCAGCTCAAGGTAACGCTGCTTGGTGTATTTCGATCCGCCGAATACGCCGACTAATCCGCCCACGATTTGTTTGAGGATGTGCAGCGGGTTCGCCACCAGGACCGTGCCTGCTCCGGCGCCGGCGATGATCAGCAACTCGGCAGGCTGGATGAGGACTTTAAGGTGGCCGTGCTCCATCAGGTAGCCGCCGAGTACCGCGCCGAACACCACCACGATTCCGATAATGGCAAACATGACTGCTCAGCTCTCCCGCGAACTCTTCTGCTCAAGCCCGGATTCCCCGGGGTTTTCCTGTGCCGGCAGCGCGCGGTCCAACAGGGACTCGATGGTGTCGCCTGATTCGACCAGGGCGCGTCCCACGAGGACTTCGACGGACAGCGAATCGCCCCACCATTGAATGGCCGAGCAGCCGACGATGCGCTCGATGTCATGGGCCGCGCGTTCGAGATCGACACGGCTGCAATCCGAGACGATCGCGAGAAATTGCTCTTCCTGCCAACGGCCCAGGAACGCGTCAGGCAGGGCGTGCTTTACGGTCTGCGCCACCACATGGAGGATGGCTTCCACTGCTTCGCGTCCGCGCGTTTCCCGCAGGTGATGGAGTTGCTGGACCTCGATGCGCAGCACTCCGAAAGGCAGGTGGTGTTCGACGTGGCAAGCGAGGCTCTCGCGGAGGTGCGAGAGCGTGAAGCCGTGATTAGGCAGCCCGGTGGCGACGTCGAGACAACCATACAGGGCAAGCTGAGATTGGTGGCGATCGGGGGCGAGCACCGAACTGGCCTCATCGAAGCTTTCGACCGCTCCGACGACCACGCCTTCCTGCGAGCGGATGGGCGATGTCCAAACACGCACGGGCAGACGGTGTCCCAGTTTGTGGCGGAGATAGACGTGCGCTTCCCGGGGACGACCTTCCTGCAACACGGCGATGAGCGGGCAGCTAGCTCCCTGCAGAATGCTTCCCGTGTCGTCGCAATAAGCCAGCAAATCTTCGCGGCAAAGGCGACCGATCACTTCGTGGCGCATGTATCCGGTCATGCGCTCTGCGCCCTGGTTCCAGAAGACGATCTTGCCCTCGCGGTCGACCAGGTAGACGCCCGCGTGCAAGCTGTTGAGAACGTACTGGAAGATTTCAGGGTCGTGCAATCCCGCCATGCAGAAGCTCCAATAGTTCTATCGGCGGAGACGGGAAAGAGGTTAGGGGCAGCCGAGGGGACGCGGGCGCTACTTAGTCGGCGGGCATGGCGGCGGGCTGGCGTACGTTGACGCGGGGCGCGGCGGCGCGCGAAGCGGACTCGGCTTCGAACCATTTCTTGATTTCCGGAAGGGCGGCGCGGGCGACCAGTTCTCCGGCGCGGACCAGGGCGGCGCTGTGCTCGAAGTCGTCGTATTTAAATCCGTTGACATCGGGCTCGATGACCAAGTCAGAGGCTTGCTTCCAGACCTCGCAATTCATCTCCTGCGCGATGGCGAAGCATTGTCCGATGACGTCGAACAGATGGCGCGGGCCGTCTTTGTTCGTCCAGGTTCCCTTCAGGTGGACTGATAGCACACGATCGGCGCCCATCTCCCGCAAAGGTATGGAGGGCACGGCGTGGGAGAGCATACCGTCGACCAGCATGCGTCCGCGAATCTTTACCGGCAGAAACATCCCGGGATAGGCACAGCTGGCGCGCACGGGATCGACGAGCGGACCGGAATGAAAGACCACGCCTTCTCCAGTGGAGAAGTCGGTCGCAGTCACGGCCAGCGGAATATCGAGTTCTTCGAAGGATTTCACCTTCAAGACGCTGTTGAGGAATCCGATCATGCGCTGGGTCGAGGCGAAGCCGAGGCGTGAGAGCGTCCACTGGGCAAAGTGTTTGAAGCGCACGCGAGTGGCGAGCTGCTCGAGTTCAGCGGGAGAGACGCCACTGCAGTAGGCTGCGCCGACCAGCGCGCCGACGCTGGTGCCGGCAACAAAGCTGACGGGGATATTTTCTTCTTCGAGAACTTTGAGGACGCCCACGTGGGCGATGCCGCGGGCGAAGCCACCGCCAAGAGCGAGCCCTATGCGAGGCAGATTCAGCGCAGCTTCGGAGTTGCGCGCACGCCCGGAGAATTCGCGTCCGAACGCCTGGACCGACCGCAAAATCTTACCCAGACTCTTCACAGGGACCCCACGTCCACCCCGCTCTAGCCACCCTACATCCAGCAACTAAGATGCCAGCGATTCCCATTATGTTTTCGCAGTTAAGGGGAACGTGCCAGTTACGAGGGAGAGGTTACCCTCTGAAACCGTGACTAACTCCCTTAATCCTGATAAGTTAGGGGCCATGGTCCGTGAGATCTCAGCCGGTGGAGTGGTGGTGCGACGGGCTCCCGAAGGCTGGGAAATGGCGGCGATCGAGCCGCAAAAAGAGCCTTCCGACTCCGGGAAGAGTGCCAAAAAAGGTGCCCGAAAAGTGACCCTGGCTTTACCCAAGGGGCTGGTCGATCCGGGCGAAAAGCCCGACCAGACGGCGCTGCGCGAAGTGCGGGAAGAGACCGGTCTGACGGCCAGCGTGGTCTCGAAGCTCACCGACATCAAGTATGTCTACGTGCGATCGTGGGGAGACAAGCAGCGGGTTTTCAAGATTGTCAGCTTTTACTTGCTGCGCTACGAGTCGGGGGAAATTGATGACCTCACCGATGCCATGCGGGTGGAAGTAAAACAAGCGCTCTGGATCCCGCTCGACGAAGCGGTTAAGAAGCTCGCTTATCGCGGCGAACGGGATGTGGTACGCCGTGCCCAGCAGTATGTGGAATCTCATCCGGAGGTTTAATTCATGCCCAGTGCCCGGCCGCATATCGAGAAACATTTCACCGCGGGAAACTTCGTGCGCGACGTCGTGATTGGCATGTCGGACGGATTGACTGTGCCTTTCGCGCTGGCGGCCGGCCTTTCGGGCGCGGTGCAGAATACACGGCTGATCGTGGTAGGAGGCCTGGCGGAAGTGGCGGCGGGGTCGATCGCCATGGGACTTGGCGGATATCTGGCCGCGCACGGCGACGCGGAGCATTACGAGCAGGAGAGAGCGCGCGAAGAGCGCGAAATTGTCGAGATCCCGGAGGAGGAGAAAGCGGAGGTCGGCCGGGTGTTTCAGGCCTACGGGTTGACGGAGGCCCAGAGCCGTCCCGTAGTCGAAGCCTTGAGTGAGCGCCCGAAGGCGTGGGTGGATTTCATGATGCGTTATGAGTTGGGCCTGGAGGAGCCGGACCCGAAGCGGGCCCTGACCAGCGCGGCCACGATTGCAGGGGCGTATATTGCGGGCGGCTTCATTCCCCTGGCTCCGTACATGGCGTTGTCGAATGCCGTGACCGGGTTGAAAGTGTCAGCCATCGTGACGCTGGCGGCGCTGGCGATTTTTGGCTTCATCAAGGGGCGATTTACGGGCACTCCGCCGCTTCGTTCGGCGTCACAGACAATGGTGATCGGTGGACTTGCGGCAGGGGCCGCTTTTATGCTTGCGAAACTGATTGCATAATACTGAATCTAAAAGATTTAGCTTGACATTGTAGGGATGAGATTCTAGGATGAATTCAACTTAATAGGGCGCGTGTCGTTGCCATCCTCACCCCACATCTAAAACGACACGCGCCCGGTTGTTTTTTGGGGCAATTTCTCCGATCATGAACCACGCGGAAAGCTTCAAAGTAACGCTGGTAACCCGCCGGCGGAGTCTCTTTGTTTGCATAGTCATTCTGCTCCTCCTTCTTCCCAGTGCCAATTTGGCGAAATCAAAGCCAAAAACAGCTTCCGCCACGGTTGATCCGGACTACGTCTCGGCCCTCGCGACCGCGAACCGCTTCCTGCACGCCTGGCAGGTGCAGGATCACGAGACAGGAGTGTTGCTGCTGACCGATGCCGCCAAGCAGCACTCGACGGAAGACCGGCTAGACGCTTTTTTTTCGGCGGGAGATGCGACCGCAGCGGGCTTCGAAATCGCCCGCGGTAAGAAGCTGCAATCTGGCCGATATCGCTTTCCGGTTGCTCTGTGGCAATCCATTCCGGGAAAAAACCGCAAGTCTCACCCTCGTTTTTCGGAAATCATCGTGGTGCGCACTGGCAAAGACGACTGGGCCGTAGATAAACTGCCATAGACCAGATTTCCAATTTTCAATTGCCAATTGCCGAATTGAAAGGCGCCGATTGCGCGGCGGCCGATCTGGAATTGGCAATTGGAAATCGGAAATTCTATGAAACGAATTCATAAGGTTGCCATCCTGGGCGCTGGAACCATGGGCGCCCGCATCGCCGCTCACTTCGCTAACGCTGGCGTCGCCAGCTTTTTGTTCGACATTGTGCCTCCAGACGCAGACGGCCCGGCTCGCAACAAGATCTCCGCGGCTGGCCTCGATGCCGCGAAGAAATCAAAGCCCGCGGCGTTTATGGACGCGTCACTGGCAAGCCTGGTGACCGTCGGCAATTTCGACGACGACCTGAAGAAGCTCGCCGACGTCGATTGGATCATCGAGGCTGTGGTGGAGAATCTCGAGATCAAGCGCGCCTTGTTGAAGAAGGTGGACGCAGTACGCAAGCCGGGTACGATCATCACCACCAACACCAGCGGGCTCCCGATCGCAAAAATTGCGGAGGGCTTTCCCGACGACTTCCGGCGCTCGTGGTTTGGCACGCATTTTTTTAACCCTCCGCGCTACATGCGGTTGCTCGAACTGATTCCCACTTCAGAGACGGATCGCGCCGCGCTCGACGCAGTCGCTCATTTCGGCGATGTGCATCTAGGCAAAGGCATCGTGTATGCGAAGGACACGCCGAATTTCATCGGCAACCGCATTGGGACATTTTCGGTCCTGAACGTCATGCGGCTGATGCAGGAGATCGACCTCTCGATCGAGGACGTCGACGCGCTGACGGGACAAGCCGTCGGCTGGCCGAAGTCGGCGACATTCCGCACGATTGACCTGGTGGGGCTCGACATCCTGGGGCATGTCGTCGGCAATATGACGCAGAACGTGCGCGATGAGCGCAGCGACCTGAAGCTGCCCGACTTCTACAGGCAGATGCTCGAGCGCAAGTGGCTGGGCGACAAAACCAAGGGCGGCTTCTACAAGAAGAAAAAAGGGGCGGACGGGCAAGAAGAGCGGCTGGCTCTGGATTGGAAGACGCTGGAGTATCGTCCGCGGCAGAAGCCCAAGTTCCCTGCCCTGGAAATGGCGAAGAACGTCGAAGACACTGGGACGCGAGTGCGCATGCTGCTGGGCATGGATGGCGGCGCTCCGCAGAAGGGCGACAAGGCAGGACAATTCTTGTGGCAGGCACTCTCAGATTTGTGGATCTATGCCGCCAACCGCATTCCGGAGATCTCGGACACAATCGTCGAGATCGACCGCGCAATGAAGCTGGGCTTCAACTGGGAGATGGGGCCGTTCGAATTATGGGATGCAGCGGGCGTGGAAGCGACCGTGGCGCGCATGAAGAAAGACGGCAAGCAGATTCCCGCCAACGTGGAGAAGATGCTTGGCGTGGGCCAGAAGACCTGGTATGGCGATGATGCGAAGGCTGCTTCGGGGCGCAAGTACTGGGAGTTGCGCACTGATAATTGGGAACCCGTGCAGGTTCCGCAAGGTGTGTGGTCGGTCACGACCGCGAAAAAGTCGAACGGGGTAGTGAAGAAGAATTCAGGCGCGTCGCTAGTCGATCTGGGCGACGGCGTGGGCTGCTTGGAATTTCATTCCAAGATGAACTCCCTGGGCGCCGACATCATGAGCCTGATTACGCAGGCGCTCAAGCCCGGAGGCCCAGGCGACAACTTCGACGCCTTTGTCATCACCAATGACGCCGCGAACTTCTCCGTCGGCGCGAACCTGATGCTGCTGCTAATGGCGGTGCAGGAAGAAGAGTGGGATGACGTGGATATGGTCATCCGCCAGTTCCAGAACATGACGCAGGCTATCAAATTCTCGGCCAAACCCGTAGTGGTGGGCGCTTTTGGCTTGTGCCTGGGCGGTGGCACGGAGATTTCACTGCATGCCTCCGCGCGCCAGCCGCACGCCGAGCTGTATACCGGACTGGTCGAAGTCGGTGTGGGGCTGCTTCCCGGGGGCGGCGGGTGCAAAGAGATGTTGCTGCGCGCAGTGGATAGCGCGGCCTCGATCCGCAAGGACGGGCGGGGCGAGTCGGTGGAAACCATGGAAGCCATGAAGAAGGCCTTCGAGACCATTGCCACCGCCAAGGTCGCGACCTCGGCGCACGAAGCGCGCGGGCTGGGATTCCTCTCGGGTTCCGACAACATCTCCATGAACCGCGAGCGGGTGCTGGCCGACTGCAAGGCGCGTGCGCTCGAACTGCTGCACGCAGGATATGAGCCTCCGCAGCCACGCAACGATATTCCAGCGCCCGGGGAAAATATTCTTGCTGCGCTGAAGATGGGCGTCTACCTCATGCGGCAAGGGGATTACATCACCGATCACGAGGTAAAACTCGGCAATAAGATCGCCGAGGTCCTTTGCGGCGGCAACGTCACGCCCGGAACTCCGGTGAGCGAGCAGTACATTCTCGATCTGGAGCGCGAGGGGTTTAAATCGCTGTGTGGGGAGAAGAAGACGCAGGAGCGGATTCAGTACACGCTGAAGACCGGGAAAACTTTGAGAAATTGATGATTGTTGATTTTCGATTGTTGATTTGAAAACCTAGCTCTGCCTAGGCCACAGCGAACCCGTACGTGACCAAAGAGATGCGGAACCCTGCTCTCGTCTGTGTCTGCCTCAGACAGTGTGTTTAAATTCTTCTATTGCCAGCTCCCGCAAAAAAGAAAGCTTCCCTTCCGCCGCCTAAGCCTGAGGGACTGTTCGCTTCCCCGGAGAAGCGCAACGTCATTGTGTGTTTGCTAATCGTGGTGGCAACGCTGCTGCTCTACAACCCGGTGAACCGGCATCCGTTCGTCAACTACGATGACCCCGGATACGTGACCGACAATTTGCACGTGCGCCAGGGCCTGAGTTGGGACGGGATCGTTTGGGCGTTCACGACCACGGAGCAGGCAAACTGGCATCCGCTGACCTGGATTTCGCATGAGATCGATGCCTCGCTGTTTCACCTGAATCCCGCAGGACATCACTTCGTCAATTTGCTGATTCATGCGCTGAACGCAGCGCTGCTGTTTCTGCTGTTGATGTGGGGTACGAAGCGTTTGGGGGCGAGCCTATTTGTGGCGCTGTTGTTTGCGCTGCATCCCATCAACGTTGAGTCGGTGGCGTGGATTGCCGAGCGCAAGAATGTGCTGAGCACGTTCTTCTTCTTTCTCGCACTTGGAACCTACGGCTGGTACGCGATCAAGCCCAACGTGCAGCGTTATCTGGCGGTCGCGACTTTGTTTGCCATGAGCCTGATGGCGAAGCCAATGATGGTGACGTTTCCCTTCGTGCTACTGCTGGTTGACTGGTGGCCGTTGGATCGTCTCAAAGAAAAGCCCGTTGGGAAACTGCTAGTCGAAAAGATTCCGCTCTTCGCATTGTCGACCGCGAGTTCGGTCATCACCATGATCGCGCAGCAGGCGGGAGGAGCAACGCGGTCGGCGCTGCAATTCTCACTGGTCGTGCGGCTCGAGAACGCGATCGTAGCCTATGCGATGTATTTGTGGAAGACGGTCTGGCCGGCACGCTTGGCACCTATGTATCCATATCCGGTCGATGGGATTCCGGCATGGCAAGTGCTCGTATCGTTGATTGTCCTGGCAGGCATCAGCGCGACGGTCTTTGTCTTCCGCGAGAGACGCTACTTGCTTGTCGGCTGGCTCTGGTTTCTGGGCACGCTGGTGCCGGCGATTGGACTGGTGCAGGTGGGCGACCAGGCGATGGCCGACCGCTACGCTTACGTCCCTCTGGTTGGCATCTTCGTGATGATTGCCTTTGGGCTGGCGGATCTCGCTTGCGCGCGCAAGGTCGGCCTCATGCCACGCGCGGCGGTCATCGCAGCCGTTTCGCTCGCTCTCGGCTTTGCGACCAATCGTCAACTGGGATACTGGTCTAACAATCTTTACCTCTGGTCGCACACGCTGGCCATCACGCAGAACAACTTCATTGCCGAAAACAATATGGGTGGAGCGCTGCTGCTTGCGGGCCACCCGGACGAAGCGCACCAGCATTTTCTACGGGCGTCGCAGATCAATCCGCATGATCCCATGAGCCGCTCGAATCTAGGGGCTTATGCGCAGGAGCACGGAGATCTGCGGCAAGCGGTGGATGAGTATGAAACCACGATTCGAGAGACTTCCGAACCTGCGCTGCTGGCCTCGACTTACGCGAACCTTGGCGGAGCGTATCGCGATCTCGGGGACGATGCCAAGGCGCTCGAGAGCTACAACCACGCGTTGCGGCTGAATCCCAACCAGTTCAACGCATATCTGGGGCTGGGGCGGTTGCTGGAAAAAGAGGGCAAGTTGGATGACGCGATTGCAAATTATTCGCGGTCGGTGGCGATCACGCCAAGCGAATCAGGATATTTGCGGTTGGGACATGCGCTTGAGCAGGCGGGACGGAGAGCGGAGGCCCTGGCTGCTTACCAAGAAGCACTCGGGATCAATCCTGATTCGGGGGAAGCACAAGCCGCGGTTTCCAGGCTGAAACTATAAATTCTGGCACCCTGAGCGGAGTGATCGTTCACGGGGTGAACGATCACGCAGTCGAAGGGCCTCGCGCCATACGCCTCAAACACCGGGCAAGAGAGAATTCGTAGTAAGAATTCCCTGCGACGTCCCTTATCGCCCAATCTGCCCGGGGTCCTTCGACTGCGGGTCGGCTTCGCCTCGCCTCCGCTCAGGATGACAGCGGTTGTTTAGTTATTTCTTTTCCGTGATCTCTACCGTGGCGCGGGTGTTCTCCCAATCCAGATACATATGGCATCCCGCGCCCATTTCGTGGAACGAGATGGTGAAGTTCTCTACTGGAGCGGCGGTCTTACTGACGCTCATGTCCATGCGCCCGAGTTCGTCGCTCTCATACTTGTAGGGGATGCCCCATTCGCCGGTCTTCTTGTTGATGATGAGCGACCATTTATCAGCGTTGGGAACGGTGAACATCGTGTAGTTTCCTGCGGGGATGTCTTTGCCGTCGATAGTGACGCCGGTGTCGGTCACGAACGTTGTCGCTTCATTCGCGCCGGTGCGCCAGACTTCGCCATAGGGAACGAGGCCTCCATATATCTTGCGTCCCTTAGCGCGCGGGCTGGAATAAGCGACTTTGATCGAATGGCCGTCGGCGAACTTGCAGGTGGCGGAGGCCGGTGGGCTGGCGGGTGTCTTCTGGGCAAACGACAGAGTTGTCAAGAGCAGGATGGCAACAGCAGCGATACGTTTGTGCATGAGTCTCTCCTTGGGAGCAGTCAGCATTCAGCATTCAGCACTCAGCATTCAGCCATAACACTGCGAGAAGATGGACAGACATTTCCTGAGATGCTGGGGCTAGCTACTTAGACTAAACATCGTGACTGTGGATAGCAAATCCGGCGGCTCCAGCCTTGGCTGAATGCTGAGTGCTGAATGCTCGGTCCTGACTGCTAGAATCTCCCCATGCCAGTATTCGACGAAAAGCAGGAAGAACTGGAACATTTTGAGACCATGATGGGCGTTCCGCGTGGGCGGTTGGCGGTGACGCTCGATACCATCACCGATGCGATGGCGCTGATCGGGCAGCACGGCGTCTATTGCCAGAGCCAGCGCTGGCCGGGCAAGCCGGTAATGGACATCCAGATCGTGATGAAGAATCTGACCGACGCGAAGGAATTGATTCAGAGCGTGATGGAAGAGCTGAAGAAGAATTGACGATTTTCGATTTACGAGTGAAAAATGTGGGTAATCAATTGGCAATCGAAAATCGGCAATCTCTTTTACGCCAGCGAGTACTTCCCTCTCTCAATCATGGTCTGCGCGATTTGCTGGCGTAGTTCGATGGTGTTGAACGGTTCGTATTTCGCCAGGCGGCGCAGGATGGCTAACTGAGTGCGCAGCATGTCTCCTTCGGCTACTGCGGCAATCACTTTCTTGGCGGCAGACTCGATCTTGTCCATCGCCTGCGACAGGTAGACACGAGTCATGGCGATCGGCAGGGCGGCGGCTTTTTCTCCATCGCGTTCGGCGATCTTTTGTGCGCGCAGGACGGCGGATTCCATCGCATACGTTTCGATGGTCATATCGGCGATAGCGCCCATGACTTCCTGTTGGTCTTGAATGGCCTGCATGTATTTCTGCGTAGCCGATCCGGCCACGAACAAGCCTAGCTTTTTCGCCTGTGCGACGAGTTTTCGTTCCTCGGCCAGCGGGCCTTCGATATCTTCGCCCATGCTGGGGCCGCTGAGGACTTCGTCCATCAACTTCTTGATCGCCGGCATCAGCGCGAGCTGTCCTGACATGGCGCGCTTAAGCAGAAAGCCGGTGATGATCAGGCGATTGATTTCGTTGGTGCCTTCGAAGATGCGGTTGATGCGGGCATCGCGATAAGCGCGCTCGGCGGGATACTCTTCGACGAAGCCGTAGCCTCCGTAAATCTGCACGGTCTCGTCGACGACGTAGTCAACCATCTCCGAGCCCCAGACTTTGATGATCGAGCACTCGACGGCATATTCTTCGATGGCTTTGCGAGTTTCTTTCATGGCGTCGGCGGAAGTTTTGTCGACATCGGCGAGCGCGACATCCATCATGCCCACCGTGCGATAGACGAGAGCTTCGCCGGTATAAATGCCGACGGCCATGTTGGCGATTTTTTCGCGCACCAGTCCAAAGTCGGCAATGACTTTGTTGAAAGCCTTGCGCTGCTTGGCGTATCCGATGGCGTTGTTGAGCGAAACGCGTCCGCCGCCCACGCACATGGCGCCAAGCTTGAAGCGGCCGACGTTCAAAATGTTGAAGGCGATGACGTGTCCCTTGCCGATTTCGCCCAGCAGATTTTCGACCGGGACTTTGCAGTCATTGAGAATGATGGGGCAGGTGGACGATCCGCGAATGCCCATCTTGTGCTCTTCGGCGCCGATGGAAAATCCGGGGAAAGTCTTCTCGACCAGGAACGCGGTGAATTTCTCGCCATCAATTTTCGCGAACACGGTGAACAGGTCGGCGAAGCCGGCGTTGGTGATCCACATCTTTTCGCCGTTCAGGATGTAGTGCTTGCCATCGGGCGAGAGCGTGGCGCGGGCGCGGCAGTTGAGCGCGTCCGATCCGGAAGAAGCTTCGGAGAGAGCGTAGGCGCCGACGATCTCTCCTGCGGCCAGGCGCGGCAGATATTTCTTCTTCTGCTCTTCGGTGCCGAAATAAACGATAGGCAGCGTGCCGATGCCGGTGTGGCCTCCCCAGGTGGTGGCGAAGCCGGCGTATTTCGCGATGTGGTCGGCGATGACGGCGGCGGTGACTTTGTCCATTTCGAGGCCGCCGTAGGCTTCGGGAATTTCAACCGAGCTGAGGCCGAGTTCTCCGGCTTTCTTCAGCAGATCGCGAGTCACGGAGAAGTCTTTGTGCTCGATCTTCTCGACGTTGGGCAGAATCTCGTTGGTGGCGAACTCTTCCGCCGTCTGCGCGATGAGCTGGTGCTGCTCGGTGAAATCTTCGGGAGTGAAGACTTCCGAGGTCTGGCGCTCTTCCAGCAGAAAGCTGCCGCCGGAAATCTTGGTGTTGGGCATTGCAGTGGTGGCCATGAAAACCTTTCTGATTCCGAATACTAAAGTTTATAAGCAGCGCCAGCGATTTGCCACTGAGCGCCGCGAGTACGAAAGTAGTTGCACCGGAACCACGATCTGGAGTCCATTTTTGTGCTATTTTTCGCCCATGGCCCTCCCTGAATTGCAGCCGAATACGCGCCTCGCAAGAGCCGTTCCCCGCTGCTTCTGATCCTCGTGTTTTGCGCGGGACTGCTGGTCGGCGGCGCAGTGTTGTCGCTGGTCGCGATGAAAGCCGTGTCTGGAAGTCTGTGGAGCGCGCTGACCACCCGCAACCGGACGATCGACGTGAGCCAACCCACGGTCGTGAACCGCATTCAGCAACTGCAAAGGCTCGAGACCGTCGTCTACACCATGGACAAAGTGGTCATGGGCAAGCGCGAGAACTCGATCTTGCCGGACTTCCTCGCGGGGGACAAACTGCTGCTGCTGGTGCACGGACAAGTGATTGCGGGAATCGATTTCGCGGCGCTGCAAGGATCGGGCGTCAAAGTGGATGGAAAGACAGTTCGTCTGAAGCTTCCCGAGGCGCAGGTTCTGACCACGCGTCTGGATAACGACAAGACCCGAGTTTATTCGCGAGAGACGGGATTGCTGGTGCCAACCGATCCTGACCTGGAATCGCAGGTACGGCAGGAGGCCGAGCATCAACTGCAGGCGGCCGCGCTGGCGGATGGGATTTTGCAGACCGCGCAGAAGAATGCGCAATCTACCGTGACCAGCCTTTTGCAAGGGATGGGATTTGAGAAGGTGGAGTTTGAGTAGATTGCTCAACCCCGTTGTCATTCCGACGCGCGAGCGTAGCGAGCAAAGGAGGAATCTGCAGTTGCGGTCACGAGCAACAATGCAGATCCCTCGCTTCGCTCGGGATGACAATCCTAAAAAAGGTCAGCAATTCCTGACTAATTCAGGTTCTCGAAAATCCCCGCCGCGCCCATGCCTCCGCCGACGCACATCGTGACCATGCCGTAGCGGGCCTTGCGGCGCTTGCAGTTCGCGGATGATGGTTGCAGTCAGCTTGGCTCCGGTGCATCCCAGAGGATGCCCGAGGGCGATCGCTCCTCCGTTGGGATTCACTTTGTCAGGATCGATGCCAGCTTCTTTGATTACTGCCAGCGACTGGGCGGCGAAGGCTTCGTTCAGTTCGAACACGTCGATGTCCGAGAGCTTCAGTCCCGCGATCTTCAGCGCTTTGGGAATCGCGAAGACCGGGCCCAGCCCCATTTCTTCCGGCTTGTATCCGGCAGTGGCGAAGGAGACGTAACGTGCGAGCGGCTTGATGCCGAGAGCCTTGGCACGATCGGCTGACATAACGATTGCCGCCGCGGCGCCGTCGGACATCTGCGACGAATTCCCCGCGGTGACGGTCCCCTTCACGTGGAACGCAGGCTTGAGCGCGAGCAGAGCTTCGAGCGTGGTATCGGCGCGGGGGCCTTCGTCGATCTTGAAACTGATTTCCTGCCGTTTCGGCTTCGATCCGTTCGGAGTCGTGAAGCTCACTGGAACGTGGACAGTCTCGTCTGCGAATTTTCCAGCTTGAATCGCGGCCAGTGCTTTCTGGTGGCTGCGCAGCGAGAACTGATCGCTCTCTTCGCGGCTGATGTTGAAGCGCTTGGCCAGACGCTCGGCGGTCAGGCCCATCGAGAGATACGCGTCGGGATAATGATCGACCAGCCACGGGTTCGGAGAAATTTTGTTGCCGCCCATGGGGATCATCGACATTGATTCGGTGCCGCCCGCGATCATGACTTCGGCGCCGCCGCTCATGATGCGCTCGGCGGCCATGGCGATCGCCTGCAATCCGGAGGAACAGAAGCGGTTGATGGTGATGGCAGAGACTTCGACCGGAAGCCCGGCGCGCAGCGAGGCAATGCGGGCCACGTTCATGCCCTGCTCGGCTTCGGGCATGGCGCAGCCGAGGATGACATCTTCGATTTCTTTGGGATCAAGTTGCGGCACGCGCTCGAGCGCGGCTTTGATGGCGACAGCGGCCAGTTCGTCGGGACGCGTGGTCTCCAGCGTCCCTTTAAATGCGCGTCCGACAGGCGTGCGGACGGAAGAAACGACGACAACTTCTTTCATGGCAGTTTTCTAAGCTAATGCTCTGCTCAGCGCCTTGGTTTTCAAATCCGTGCAAGTTTGGATAATCGTAAATCGACGAAACCTTTGTGTTCCTTCGTGTCCTTTGTGGTTAAAAGGTTTTTCTAACCACAAAGGACACTAAGGATCACGAAGGAAAGCAATCAATTCCCTGGCTTCCAGCGCAGCACCGGCTTTCTGGCAGCCGCGGTTTCATCGAGGCGTGAAACGCGCGTCGTGTGTGGGGCGGCCAGCACCATCTGCGGATCTTCTTCTACTTCTTCGGCGATCGACTTCATGGCCTCGATGAACAAGTCCATCTCTTCGATCGACTCGCTTTCGGTGGGCTCGATCATCATGGCGCCGGGCACGATCAGCGGGAAGGCAGTCGTATAGGGATGGAATCCGTAATCGATCAGGCGCTTCGCCAGGTCCATGGTCTTCACGCCTTTTTTCGCCTGAATCTTGTCGCTGAAGACGACCTCGTGCATGGTCGGCGTCGAATAGGGCAGATCGTAAGTGCCTTCGAGGCCCTTGCGAATGTAGTTGGCGTTGAGCACCGCATCTTCCGTGGTCTGCCGCAGGCCGTCGGGACCGTTCGCAAGGATGTAGGCGAGCGCGCGGATGAACATGCCGAAGTTGCCGTAGAACGAGCGCACGCGTCCTACCGACAGCGGCCGGTCGTATTCGAAACCCAGCGTGCCATCGGGCTTGGTGATCACCACCGGCTTGGGCAGGAACGGTTCGAGAGCCTGCTTCACTGCAACCGGACCGGAACCCGGGCCTCCGCCGCCATGCGGAGTCGAGAACGTCTTGTGCAGGTTCAGGTGCATGACGTCCACGCCGAAGTCGCCGGGGCGCACCTTGCCGACCAGAGCGTTCATGTTGGCGCCGTCCATGTAAAGCAGGCCACCCTTGGCGTGCATGATTTCCGCGATCTTGTGAATCTCCTGTTCGAAGACTCCCAGCGTGTTGGGATTGGTCAGCATCAGCACGGCGACGTCTTCATTCATCTGCGAGGTGAGCGCCGCAACATCGACCATGCCCTTCGCGTTGGATTTCAGATTCTCGACGGAATATCCGACCATCGCGGCGGTGGCAGGATTCGTGCCATGCGCGGAATCGGGAATCAGGACTTTCTTGCGCGGATTGCCTTTCGCCTGGTGGTAGGCGCGAACCATCAGCAGGCCGGTGAGTTCTCCATGAGCGCCGGCGGCGGGCTGCAGCGTGATGGCATCCATGCCGGTGATTTCGAGCAGGCAATCGCTGATGGTCTTGATGATGCGCAGCGCGCCCTGCGAAACTTTCTCCGGCTGATAAGGATGCCCGTTGGCCAGCCCTTCGAGCCGCGCGACCACTTCGTTGACCCGCGGGTTGTACTTCATGGTGCAGGAGCCCAGCGGATACATGCCCAGATCGATGGCGTAGTTCCAGGTGGAAAGGCGCGTGAAGTGGCGGATGATTTCGATCTCGCTCACTTCCGGCATATTGCCCAGATCTTTGCGTTCGGCGGAGCCAAGCAACGCAGCCGTGTCGACTTCGGGAACATCGAGCGGAGGCAGCTTCCATGCGGCTTTACCCGCCGAAGATTTTTCGAAGATCAAGCCTTCGTTCTGGTTAACGTGGCGAGTGGCTTTGCGAGTCTGATGCTTCATCGCGCCACCTCCTGCACATCCACTTCTTCTTTGGCGGATTTCACCGAGCGCTCGCTGTCAGCGACGAAGCCGACGGCTGTGTCGATGGCCGTGCGCGTAGTCAATTCTGTGCAGCACCACAACGCAGCATTCCCTAGTTCGGGATAAAACTTCTTCAGCGGAAGTCCTCCGACGATTTTGTGCCCGAGGATGCGGCTGTTGATCGCATACGGATCTTCCGTCGTCTCGACCACAAACTCATTGAACCTGGGCGCGCCCGGGAACAGAATGTTCGCGTGCTTGCTGAACTGTTGCTCCGCGTAGGCGGCTTTGGCCAGATTCTGCTTCGCCAGCTCTTTCAGTCCGACCTTGCCGTAGATGGTCATGAAGATGTTCACCATCAGTGCGACGAGGGCCTGGTTGGTACAGATATTCGACGTGGCCTTTTCGCGGCGGATGTGCTGTTCGCGCGTGGCGAGCGTCAGGACGAATCCGCGTTTGCCGTTGCGGTCGGTCGTCTGGCCAACCAGGCGTCCCGGCATCTGGCGGACGAACTGTTCGCGCGTGGCGATCACTCCACAATAAGGGCCTCCGAAGCCTAGCGGCACACCGAACGATTGCGCTTCCATGGCGATGATGTCGGCTTTGCGTGGAGGCTCAACGATTCCCAGCGAAACCGCTTCGGCGATCGAGACCACCAGCATGGCTCCATGCTTGTGGGCGATGTCGGCGATGGCATCGACGTCTTCAATCGTGCCGAAGAAGTTAGGGGACTGGATCAACACGCACGCCGTATCTTGCGTAATGGATTGTTCGAGCGCTTTCAAATCGACGCGGCCGTTGTTCCCGAAGGCAGCCGTGCTCAACGGCATGCCCTGGTGCCAGGCGTAGGTCGCGAGCACCTCGCGATACTCCGGGTGCACGCTGCGGGCGATGACTACCGAACGGCGTCCAGTGAGGCGGGCCGCCATCATCACGGCTTCGGCGGCGCCGGTCGATCCGTCGTACATGGAAGCGTTGGCCACTTCCATGCCGGTCAGTTCGCAGATCATCGTCTGGAATTCGAAGATGGATTGCAGTGTTCCCTGCGAAATCTCGGCCTGGTAAGGCGTGTAAGCGGTCAGGAACTCGCCGCGCGAGATCAGCGAATCGATGATCACGGGACGGTAATGCGAATACGCGCCGGCGCCGAGAAACGTCGCGTAACCGTCGCCGTTTTCGCGCGAGCGCTCGCGGAACCAGTCGAGAATTTCCGACTCCGCCATCTGGCGCGGAATCTTGAGGTCGCGGTTCAGACGGTATTCGGCAGGGATGGGCGCGAACAAATCATCAATCGAGCGCGCCCCAATGGCCTTGAGCAGAGCCTGACGATCAGCAGGAGACTTCGGTAAATAGCGCATAAGAACCTTAATTAGATGTCAGCAAGACAAAATCGATTTACGAAGTACGATTTTCGATTGACGAAGGAAAACAAGGGAGGAGGTACCGCAAATTCGTCAATCGTACTTCGTAAATCGTCCTTCCCTAGTGGCCGCCCTCTTCCGCGACGAATTTCTCGTAGTCGGCGGCGGAGAGCAGGCCCGTTCAGTTCGTTCGGATCTTTCAGCGTCATCTTCAAAAGCCAGGCGCTGTGGGCGTCCTTATTGATCATCTCCGGAGCCGTCGCCAGTTCTCCGTTGACTTCGGTGACGGTGCCGCTGGCGGGCGCGAACAGATCCGACACCGCCTTCACCGACTCTACCGTACCGAAGGTCTTGCCCGCAGTGATCTCTGAACCTACCTTCGGTAATTCGACGAAGACGATGTCGCCGAGAGAATCCTGCGCGTAGGTGGTGATGCCCACGGTGGCAGTCTTGCCGTCGGCTTTAATCCACTCGTGCTCTTTGGTGTACTTGTAGTCGGCGGGAAAAGACATGATAGCTTAGCTCCTAGCTCTTGCTTTTACTTATGCGTTAACTCTTTTTAGGGCGCTTATAAAACGGCGTTGGCACAACCTTGGCTTTCACTCCCTGGCCGCGAATCTCGACCTTCACTTCCGTCCCGATATTGCCGAACTCGGGCGGCACGTAGGCCATCGCAATGTTCTTCTTGATATAAGGACTGTAGGATCCGCTGGTGACGTATCCAATCTCGCGTCCACTGGCGTCTTGCACTTTGTAGCCGTCACGGGCGATGCCACGGTCGACCATCTCGAGACCGACCAGAGTGCGCTTCAGTGCCGCCAGCTTTGGCTTTCTCGAGCGCTTCGCGTCCGATGAACTCCGGCTTGTCCATCTTGCAGAAGCGGTCGAGTCCGGCTTCCCAGACATTGATGGTGTCAGAGATTTCGTGGCCGTAGAGCGGCAGCTTGCCTTCCAGACGAAGCGTATTGCGGGAGCCGAGGCCGCAGGCGACAACACCGAATTCCTTGCCAGCTTCGAGCACTTCGTTCCAGACACGCGCGCTGGTGGCTTCGTCGGCTGGAATATAGATTTCGAAGCCGTCTTCGGCGGTATATCCGGTGCGGGCGATCAGGATATTTTTCAGGCCGCACACCGTTCCGCGAGTCACCCAGTAGAACTTCACGGCAGAAAGATCGGCGTCGGTCAGCTTCTGCAGCAGATTGACGCCTTTAGGGCCCTGGATGGCAATCTGGGTGAAATCGTCCGACAGATTCTCGACCTTGCAATCGAAGCCGCGCGTGTTGTCGCGCACCCAGTTGAAATCTTTTTCGCGCGTGCCGGCGTTGATCACCAGCAGGTATTCCTCTTCCCCGAGGCGGTGGACGATTACGTCATCCACAAACGTCCCTTGCGGATAGAGCAGCGCCGAATACTGCGCCTGCCCGATCGCCAGCTTCGAGGCATCGTTCATCGAGATGTGCTGGACGGCGGCGAGCGCGCCGGGCTCCGGCCAGGCGGATGTCGCCCATGTGGCTGACATCAAAGATGCCAACGCCGGTGCGCACCGCATTGTGCTCGGCGATGATGCCGCCCGACGAGGGATATTCGACGGGCATATCCCATCCGTTGAAGTCGACCATCTTGGCGCCCATCTGGCGATGGACGGCGTTCAGCGCGGTCTTGCGGACGGTCTCAACAGCGGACAAAGGGTCCTCGGTGGAAGCAGTGGCTGGGCTGCCGGGATCGTGAAACTGTTAACCCTAACATGGTGACGGCGGAGGCATCAACCGGGGGGCTGGCTGGCGGCTGGCAGGTCGCACGGACAAGGCCTGCTATGAGTTGGACGTCCGAACCAGTTATTCAAACGCGGAAATGGAAGACCCAGCGTCGACCAAGACGCTGACCCCAGCAGTTCGGCATGACATCGACTCAAAACTCGATCAAGCCCTGAATTCCTTCCGATTCCTCAAATAGAGACCTCTAAAGCCTAGGGCCGAGAGCTGAGCCAGTGTTACCAACGGCACTTTCCCCGTCCCGCCTCAGCGTTACATTTCAGCCATGGCCACCGCCGTCAAGAAGTATTACTGCATGCAGTGCGAGATGCCCGAAGACAAGTGCGAGTGCGAAAAGTACTGCGCGTTTTGTCAGAGTCAGATCGAGATTCGCCTATGCCAGGACGGTCTCTATTACTGCCCGCCATGCCGGGAAGCTTGCGACTACAAAGCTTCTGACGAAGCCTAGACTCGCCCGTATTCTTAATTGACGTCATCCTGAGCCCGCTAGGGCGAAGGATCTGGCGTGGAGTGGCATACGTTGCGTGCGCGCCAGATCCCTCGCTTCGCGTCGGGATGACGTCTTGTTAGTAACCTGGTGATCCCCAAAAAAACGCCCACGGCGCTATCCGTGGGCAAGAACCACAGCGAGGATGGAGCAACTACGCCGCCCTGGTGGTGGCTCTGGGCGACGGAATTCTTGGCTTGACCGGGGTTCCGCAATATTCGTCGTACAAGCGGCTGCTGGCGCCTTTCATCAGCGATTCACCAAGCTCTTTGATGGCTCCGCTGGCCTTGGCGCTGGTGGTGAGCGAGGCCAGTTGCCGAAGAGCGTTGGCCAGCAGGACGTCGCTCATGGCCGGATTGAGGTGTTCCAGCCAGGGAACGGGATTAGGGCCGAGGATTGATCCCAGGTGATGTGGGATCGGACCATTCCAGTACCAGGGCGGGCAAATGTCATCGCCTTCGTCGAAACTGACCGTCATGCTGGCGGAAGACTGAGCGGCCAGGTCTTTCCCTACAGCGAGCAAACGCGCACCGATCTCCTGGTGCGACACGTTCTGACTTATGCCGCGCACCAGCTCCGCCACAGCATAGTCGGCCATGGCGACCCGGAAGATGGGGCCGGGCTGGCCCGGGCCACCGTCCACCCAGTTGGGATCAAGCAAGCCTTTAAGGAACGAAACTTTCTCAAGAATGAGAGGGATGTTCATGGGAATCTCCTTTGCGGTCGCTGAAGGAGAAGCACGCGGCGCGCCCAAGCGCCGGTAATGCTAAGTGCAAGATTTTTCTGGATGGAAGGCAGTTTGCGGCGTTCTTCTCGTTAACCGGAGCGTTAATTCCGGAGAGCACATCTATCTGATCAGATAGATTGCGCGCAGAAGCCCGAGGTCTGAGGTCCGAGGTCCGAGGTCCGCTCCTAAATCACCACCGCCTCTTTGTATTCCCCAAACACTTTTCGCATGGTGTCGGAGATCTCGCCGACCGTGGCGTAGGCGTCTACGGCGCGCACGATGTAGGGCATGACATTCGATCCCTGGCGGGCGGCTTCTTCCACCTGCCGGAGCGCATCTTTCCACGGGCCGGGATCGCGGCGCGTGCGCATGGCGCGCAGCCGCTCTACCTGCTTGCGTTCCAGATTTTCGTCGATGCGTTGAATAGGAACCGCGTGTTCCTGATCGATAGCAAAGCGGTTTACACCGACCACGACGGCTTCGAGACGATCCACCTGCTGCTGGTATTCGTACGCGGCGTTCTGAATTTCCTGCTGCACGAACCCTCGCTCGATGGCCTTCAGCATTCCTCCGAGAGCTTCGATTTTTTCGAGATAAGCTTGCGCCTGTTTCTCAATTTCGTTGGTAAGCGATTCGACGTAATACGATCCAGCCAGCGGATCGATGGTCTGCGGCGCTCCCGACTCGAAGGCAATGATCTGCTGCGTGCGCAGAGCGATGCGCGCCGACTGCTCGGTGGGAAGGGCCAGCGCCTCGTCGTAGGAGTTCGTGTGCAGCGACTGCGTTCCTCCCATGACGGCGGCGAGCGCCTGAATCGCAGTGCGGACGATGTTGTTCTCCGGCTGCTGCGCAGTCAGGGTCGATCCAGCGGTCTGGGTGTGGAAGCGCAGCATCCACGATTTGGGATTTTTGGCTTTGAAGTGATCGCGCATGATGGCCGCCCACATGCGCCGCGCGGCGCGGAACTTCGCGACCTCTTCGAGAAAATTGCTGTGGGCATTGAAGAAGAACGACAACCGCGGCGCAAATTTATCGACGTCGAGCCCGGCATCGATCGCGGCTTGCACGTAGGCGATGCCGTTGCCCAGAGTGAATGCGACTTCCTGGACGGCGGTCGATCCCGCCTCGCGCATGTGATAGCCCGAAATCGAAATCGTATTCCAGTCGGGCACGTGATCGTTGGCCCAGGCAAACATGTCGGTGATGACTTTCATCGCCTGGTGCGGCGGATAGATATAAGTTCCCGCGCGCGATGTATTCCTTCAGCACATCGTTCTGCACCGTGCCCGACAGTTTGCGGATGTCCGCACCCTGGCGCTTGGCGACGGCCACATAGAGCGCCAGCAGGATCGATGCCGTCGCGTTGATGGTCATCGAAGTCGAAATCTTAGTCAGCTCGATACCGTCGAACAGGCGCTGCATGTCTTCGATGGAGTCGATGGCGACCCCAACCTTGCCGACTTCTCCCATGGCCAAGGGACTGTCGGAATCGAGGCCGATCTGCGTCGGCAGATCGAATGCCACCGAAAGTCCTGTCGTCCCATTCGCCAGCAGGTATTTGTAGCGCTTGTTCGATTCCTCGGCGTCGCCCATGCCCGCGTACTGGCGCATGGTCCATAGGCGTCCGCGGTACATGGTGGGTTGCACGCCGCGAGTGAACGGATATGTACCTGGGTATCCGATCTTTTCGTCGTAATTCGAACCCTCAAGGTCGATCGGTGTATAAAGCGGCCGGACCACGATGTGGGAAGAAGTCTGTTTTTCGTCGGAAGGAGGAGGAGCAACGGTGTGAACTTTATCGGGCATGAGGGAACCTCGATTCACTGGGGCCTGAGCGCTGGAAAAGCTATTTCTTCTTCCGCACCCGCCAGAACGAGCTTAGCCCGAACCAGCCAAACAACAAGGTGAAACCGGCCGCGAGCACGACCCGGCCCGCAGGCGCCTTGCCTTCCTGGTGTCGCAGATACTCGCGCACGAAGGCCAGAGCTCCGATCCCCGCTAAACTGAGGAAAACAAAGCCGGTGACTTCAAGCCAGAGCTGGCCGAGCACTCGCCCCATGTGAGAAGAAGTAGCCCGCCAGGCGCGACTTAACGCGCCAAAACCGCGGCTTCGCCCCGCTTGCTGGGCAGCAATGCGCGCCAACATCCCCAGCTTGCGGGCTTTGGCTTCCACGTTCGCCATCGCCGTCGATTTTATCAATCTTCGGCGTTACAATACCCTTGGCGCGAGGAAAAACGTCACAAGTCTTTGTGACGGGTAACCGCATCCAAAGGTTTGAGGGCGGCGATTCCTCGCCCACCACACGCCGGGGAACGGGGGCCACTTGGATCAGCATTTGAAGCAGTTGATGAAAGAATTGGGCGAAGCCATCAACGAATCCCTGGCCGACTCCGATCAGATCGCCGAAGTGGTGTCGAAGATCAAAGAGGGCGGGTACGACATCTTCCTGGTGCTGGAAGCCACGATCGGTGTGAGCAAGCCAGGAGAAAAATCCGCCGACAAGACTTCCCTGGTGACCACCCTTACCAGCAATCCTGAGTTCAAAATCAGCGATCAGGATCTGAAGTTCCTCAAGTCTCTCAGAATCAAGATCGAAGACACCAACGACGCGGCGTAGTTGCCCAGCACCCATCCTACCTTTCCCGGCGCGAGTTTCGCCAGCTAACTTTTCTACACCCGGTTCGTCCTACCGTTCGTCCCTATGTCTACTTTCACAGTACTGGTGAACGGAGAGCGGCGGCGGATCGATGCTGATCCCGACATGCCGTTGCTGTGGGCGTTGCGCGACCTGCTTCAGCTCACCGGCACCAAGTACGGGTGTGGCTTAGGCATTTGCGGCGCATGCACGGTTCACGAAAACGGCGTCGCCGTGCGCTCCTGCCAAATCCCGCTTTCGGCGACAATCGGCAAGACCTACACGACCATCGAGGGACTCTCTGCCAACGGCGAGCACCCGTGTCAGAAGGCCTGGATCGAAGAAGACGTTTCGCAGTGTGGATACTGCCAGGCGGGCATGATCATGCAAACGGCGGCCCTGCTGCTCCGCAAGCCGAATCCTACGGACCAGGAAATCGACGCGGAGCTATCCGACCATGTATGCCGGTGCGGAACCTACCAGCGGATGCGGCGCGCGATTCATCGGGCCGCGCGCGAGGTTAGCCGGACATGAGCGCCACACGACGTTCCTTTCTGAAAGCTGGCGCGCTCGCCGGAGCCGGACTGGTGATTGGATTTCATCTCCCCAGCGCCGACGGAGAAGCTCAGATCCCATTCGATCCGAATGCTTACATCAGCATCACTCCTGATAACATCGTGCGTTTCTGGATCACTCGCTCCGAGATGGGCCAGGGCGTTCGTACTACGCTGCCCATCCTGTTGAACGAGGAACTCGATGCCGACTGGTCGCAGATCCGCTACGAGCAGGCCTCGCCTGGCGGACGCTTTCAGGGAATACGGCTACGCACCAGCGGCAGCGGAAGTACGGTTGGCACTTACAAAACATTGCGGAAGGCGGGCGCGACTGCCCGTGAGATGTTGATCGCCGCCGCCGCTGAGCGCTGGAGCGTGGACGCTTCGGCTTGCAGCGCCAGGCAAGGCACCGTCGTCCACAACCCGAGCGGACGCAAACTTACCTACGGGCAACTCGCAAACGCGGCAGCAAAACAAAAAATCCCCGAGAACCCTCCACTCAAAGACCCGAAAGACTTTCGCCTGATCGGTACGCGCGTCAAACGCACCGATGGCGCGGCGATCGTCACCGGACGCGCCACCTTCGGCATCGACGTTCGCCTCCCAGAAATGCTTCAAGCCGTCGTTGCCCGCAGCCCCTATTTTGGTGGCCAAGCGACTCGTGTCGATTCCTCGAAAGCGCTGGCAGTACCCGGTGTCCGCCATGTTGTTCCTGTCAGCACCGGAATCACGCCGGGCGTCGCGGTGGTTGCCGATCACACCTGGGCAGCGATGAAAGGCCGCGATGTGCTTCAGGTGGAATGGGAGCCCGGCCCCCACGCGGAATTCGATTCAAACATCTTTATTCGCCAGATGGAAGACAAGCTCAGTCAAAAGGAGGATGGCTACTTTGTGCGGGGAGATGGCGACGCGCGCAAAGCGATTGAGACCGCGAGCCAGCAACTGGAAGGCGTTTACGAGTTCCCTTTCCAGGCACATGCTCCGCTTGAAACCATGAACTGCGTGGCCGATGTGCGCGCGGGTAGATGTGAAGTTTGGGTCCCTACGCAAGCGCCTGAAGTGGCTCTATCGCAGACCGCAAAACTATTGGGAATCCCCGAAAGCGCGGTCACGATTCACGTCACCCTTCTCGGCGGAGGCTTTGGGCGGCGCTTGTTTGCCGACTATGTCCCCGAAGCGGTCGAGGTGTCACGCGCCATCGGCAAGCCTGTGCAACTGTTCTGGACGCGGGCTGACGATATGCGTTTCGGCTTCTTTCATCCTGCCGACATCGAGCACATCCGCGGCGGTCTTGATGGAAAAGGCAAGCCGGTTGCCTGGATTCAACGCTCGGTCGGCTCTGATCTTTCCATGTTCGGGGGGCCCAGCGAAGAGGAGAAGAAAAATCCCAGGCACTATTTCAACGACGGCAGTCCCTGGGGATCATTCGATAATCCTTACAACTTCCCTCATCTGAAGGCGGACTTCATTCCGTTCAATTCGCCGGTACCCACCGGTCCCTGGCGAGCCGTAGAGTACCCGCCCACGGTCTTTGCGCGGGAATCGTTCATCGACGAAATGGCGCACGCCGCCGCGAAAGATCCGCTTCAGTTTCGTCTCAATCTTCTTCAGCCGGGCGACGTGCTGTCCATCGGTGATGCCAAGATCGATCGCGCCCGTCTGGTTCGTGTCCTCCTGCTGGCTGCCGAGAAGGCGGACTGGAAACGTTCGCTTCCACATTCGAAAGACCGGCTTTGCGGGCGCGGCATCGCTTGCAATGTATATGACAGCGATTGCTATATCGCACAGGTCGCCGAGGTTTCCGTAGGCAGACGGGGCTACGACATCCAGGTGCATCGCGTGATTTGCGCCGTGGATTGCGGACTAGTGATCAATCCTCAAGGGCTGGAAGGGCAATCCGAGAGTGGGATCTTGTGGGGCCTCTCCGCGGCTTTGCACGGACGCGTCGACTTCAAGAAGGGCGCTGCGGTGCAGGAGAACTACTCCGATTTTGAAGTCATCCGCATGAATGAAGCTCCGCGGATTGAAACCTACATCGTTCCCTCAGAACGGAACCCGGGCGGCTTCGGCGAAACCGCCGTTCCGCCAATCGTTCCCGCAGTTGCGAACGCGATTTTCGCCGCAACCGGGAAAAGGGTTCGCCGCCTTCCGATCACTGGCGAAACATTGCGCTCGTAATCGTTTGCCAGGTCCCACGGTGCTGGGATCTTCTGGCCGGCCCCGGGTCGTGATCCAACCTCGTTCCCGGATTCTCCATCGAAATACCACGTATAAAGCGTTTACGGTACTAACCCTTCGTCTTTTTCGCTGTGCTAGTATCTTCCTTCGGCTCGTGTCATTCGCGTTGCGGTCGAGACCTTTAGAAGACCGCCAGCGTTTCCAGGATTTCTGAACCGGAGCAGGCTGGATCTTGCATGAAAGACACGCTGGGAGTGCTTTTAGCCGGGGGCGCAGGTGAACGCCTCTATCCTCTGACTCGCGATCGCGCGAAGCCTGCCGTCACCTTCGGCGGCATCTATCGCATCATCGACGTCACCCTCTCCAATTGCATCAATTCCGACCTGCGACGGGTTTACATCCTCACTCAATACAAGGCGCTGTCTCTGAACCGCCACGTTCGAGAAGGCTGGAACATCGTGGGCCGCGAAATGGGAGAGTTCATCGAAGTGCTGCCGCCCATGAAACGGGTGAGCGAATCGTGGTACCAGGGCACCGCCGACGCGGTCTACCAGAACATTTACTCCATCGGCTCGGAGCAGCCAAAGCACGTGCTCATCTTGTCAGGCGATCACATTTACAAGATGAACTACGGACGCATGCTGCAGCAGCATAACGACTCAGGCGCCGATGTGACCCTGGCCACTATCCAGATCGATCCCGAGGAAGTGTTCCGCTTTGGCGTGGTCGAGGTCGACAGCGATAACCGGGTCACCGGGTTTGAGGAGAAGCCAAAGGAAACGAAGCTGCGGTCGCCGATCAATCCCGAGAAAGTGGCGGCGTCGATGGGCATTTACCTGTTCAACACCGACGTGCTGATTCCGGTGCTGCTGAAAGATGCGGAAGATCCCGATTCATCGCACGATTTCGGCAAAGATATTCTGCCGCGCATGGTGGACGACTACCGGGTTTACGCCTTCGATTTCGTGGATGAGAACAAGAAGGAAGCGCACTACTGGCGCGACGTGGGGACGCTCGAAGCCTACTACGACGCCAACATGGATATCGTTTCGGTTTCGCCGGTGTTTAATCTTTACGATTCCGACTGGCCGATCCGTACCCACCAGCGGCAGTATCCGCCGGCGAAATTCGTTTTTGCGGAAGCGGGCCGCACTGGAACCGCTCTCGATTCCATCGTTTCTTCCGGCTGCATCATCTCAGGAAGCAGCGTACGCAATAGCGTGATCTCACCCGACGTGCGCGTGAACTCTTATACGGAAGTCGATGCCAGCATTCTGTTTTCTCACGTGAACATTGGACGCCATTGCCGCATCCGCCGGGCGATCGTAGACCGCGACGTCCATATTCCCGAAGGAACCAGCATCGGCTTCGATACCGAGGCCGACCGCCAGCGCTATTTCGTCACCGAGAGCGGCATCACCGTGGTCACGCGCGATTACTCGCTGTTCGAGAACCCGGTCACGGTCGACTACTTCACCAGCGAGTAGCGCTTACTTCTCCGCGTGCAGCTGCTGCGCTAGATAGTTTCCAATTCCCATCTCGTCGATCGAGTGCAGTTGCGCTTCGAGGAAGTCGGCGTGCTTTTCCTCGTCTTTGATCATGCTTTCGAACAGATCGCGTGAACCGTTGTCGGAGGAGTCGACACAGACCCTGACAGCGATGTTGTAGGAGCGCACGGCGTCTTTTTCATCTTTCAGATCCGCTTCCAGTTGCTGTTGAACGTCGGCTCCGAGCTGCGGAGTCAGCGCCACATCGACCGCCGGAACGGAGTCGAGAAACACAATCCGCTCGATGACTCCCTCGGCGTGGTGCATCTCTTCAATCGCGCGCCGCTTCAGATAGGCTCCAAGTCGGGTGTATCCCCAGTTCTGGCAGGTTTCGGCCTGCACCATATATTGCACGATGGCGGTGAGTTCCGAACTCAGCGCGTCGTTTAGCTGCTTAAGTACCTTGGCATCACCCTTCATTTTCGTTCCTCCACCACCGTCATCTTGCACGCGGGGAATGCCATTCGACTGTGATCTGGCGCACAGGGGGTGGGTTGGGCTCCTGGCTCTTGCCGACTCACGGGCAGTTGCTGGGTGCGGCTTTCCCGGCGAAGCGGTCGCGAACCCAACTGGTTTGGCCGGTTACCGATTCTCCCGGCACGCGCAAGCGGTCAAGTCCCGGATAATGACTGAACTGCACCCGGTCGCCCTGCCTGCACATGCGAGCCACCGCGGAAGCTACCAGCTCGGCGGGAAAGATGCTGTCCGACTCGCCGCTGATCACCAGCAGCGGCGCGGGCGCGGGCTTCTCGCCCACGCGGTTGTTGCTGAAGAATTGCTGGACGGCGGCATTCGCATCCCATCCCGCCTTGGTTATTTCGTCTGTTGAGTTCGAGGGGGGCGCGCAACCCTGGCCGATTTGATCGTAAAACGACATTCCCTTCGCGGTCAGCATGGTCTTCGGATCGAACTCCGGGCTCACCGTTTTGATGGCATAGGCCAGTAACGCGAGTCGTCCCCGATTATTTCCCTTCTCCAACCGCTGATAGACATCTTTCATGTCGGCAACGCCCGACAACGCAATGCTGCCTGCGTAACCCGCATCTTCCTGCATTTCATCAAGCGCAATTACTGCCGCGGCGCCTTCCGAATCTCCCAGCGCGATCCATTTCGCTCCCAGGTTCGGCACCGCCGCGTGCGCGGCCTTGACCGCATTGACCACGTCATTCGCGTTGGACCTTATGTCCATCACGGCGTTGCGCGCATCACTGCCCAAGCCCGCGTAATCGGTCGCGACGACGGCATAGCGTAACCCAGTCCACATCGTGAACGCCGGGCCGTAGTCGAGATTGCGTGCCAGGGAAGGCGCACAGTGCCGCGCCGCGCCGCTGAACCCGTGCGCCCAGGCAATCACCGGCCATCCGCCAGCGGGAGGATCCCCGGCGGGCGTCAGCACAACGCCTGAGACAGGAACATCGGCGCCCGTCGCCGATCGGGAGTGATAGAGAATACGCACCGCTGTTACGAACGGCAGATCGTAATCGTCAAAGCGCTCCGAGCGAATCAGGTCTCCAGGCTTTCCGGCGGGCAGAGGCTTAGCGGAGTCGTAGAACTTGGTCAATGGAAATGGCGGCCGCACTTTGGGCCGCCACAGAGGAGTGGTTTGGGCCGCGGCCGAGACGGAGAAAATAGTGCAGAGCGTCGCAGTCAGCAAAGATCGAAGTAGCATCGCAGCAGGATTATAGATTGACGACGGGTTCAGCCGGTTTCGTATTGGGAACATCAAATGATCGATAGTGAGGTTTTGGGTGGCGCAGCGCTTCAGCGCTGCGATAACGTCGATTTATCGATTCGGCTTTAGCCGCCGAGGTACTTATGGCGTCTCTTCCTCGAGGCAACACGGGAAACAGCACATATTTCATTAGAGCCTCGAGTTTTCAACGGCAGAGTCTTTTTCAATCAGCAAGGATGGCGAACCTCTTTCTTGATACTCTCTTTCACTATCGCAACCAAAATAACTACATGCTGCATGAATTTGTGCTCATGCCAGATCACTTTCATCTGCTGATCTCCCCGGTCGTCACTCTCGAACGATCTCTGCAGCTCATCAAAGGCGGGTTTTCTTTTCGAGTGAAAAAGGAACTGGGTTATGTGGGTGAGATTTGGCAGACGAGCTTCTACGACCGCCGCGTCCGCGACATTGAAGACTACTATGCTTTCAGAAACTATATTCGCGAGAATCCGGTGAAGAGAGGCCTCGTCATGAGACCCGAAGATTATCTCTATAGCTCAGCCCACACTGGTTTCATTCTTGATGAGGTCCCTCAGCGGCTAAAGCCGGCTCTTTGTATGGCCGAATCGCAGCGCTGAAGCGCAGCGCCACCCAAAGGCAAGCAGAATCGAATGCTTACCCCTTCTTCACCTGAATCCCCAACTCCCGCAACTGTGCATCGCTCACAGGCGTTGGCGCGTCGACCATGAGGTCCACCGCGCGAGCCGTCTTGGGGAATGGGATCACTTCTCTCAGGCTGTCGGCTCCGGCAAGAATCATGACAATGCGATCGAGGCCAAGCGCGATGCCTCCATGCGGAGGCGTGCCATATTCCAGGGCTTCCAGGAAGAATCCAAAGCGCGATTTCGCTTCTTCGTCGGTCAATCCTAACGCGTGGAAGATCTTCTTCTGAATGTCCTGGCGATGAATACGGATCGAGCCCGATCCAAGCTCGGTTCCGTTCAGCACCACGTCATACGCGAGCGCGCGCACCATCGCCGGGTCGGTCTCGAGCTTGTCCATATCTTCATCATGCGGCGAGGTGAACGGATGGTGCGCCGCCACGAAGCGCTTGCTCTCTTCGTCGTATTCGAACATGGGGAAGTTTGTGACCCACAAGAAACGGAAATCTCCCATGCGGAACAAGCCGTGCTTTTCGGAATATTTCTGCGCCAGCGCCGCTCGCAGCAAACCTGCGGAAGCGTAGATCGCCAACTCCTGCGGCGCGACTTTGCGGCGGTTTGCAGGATGATCTTGCGCGCCCGACTGCGACGATCCGGTCACCAGCACCAACAGGTCGTCCGCTTCAGCGCCGGTCTTGGCGCGAATTTTCGCGGCCGCATCAGGAAAGCTTTTCTCCAGCCGTTTGAAATCTTCGAACAGCTTTGCTCCGCCCTTGGAGTGGAACAGGGGCCTAATCTCGTCGCGTTCTTTGCGCGAGAGTTCGCCCACCTTCGGCGTGCGGATAGCAATCACCGGCAGGTTCGCATTGATCCCCAGAGTTTCGAGATTCTCGGGCGCAAAGCACTCGCGCACTTCGGTGAAGGCGGGCACACGCAGATCGGGCTTGTCGATGCCGAACTGGCGGATCGCGTCGTCATAATCCATGCGTGGAAACGGAGTTTTGATCTCGTGCCCCGCGGCCTTGAAAGCAGCAGTCAGAAATCCTTCGACCACTCCCCACACCGTCTCGGGTTGGGGATACGACATCTCCAGATCAATCTGCGTGAACTCCGGCTGGCGGTCGGCGCGCAAATCTTCGTCGCGGAAGCAGCGCACGATCTGGAAGTAGCGATCGAAGCCCGAGATCATCAGGATCTGCTTGAACAGTTGCGGCGATTGCGGCAGCGCATAGAACGATCCGGGCTGCACCCGGCTGGGAACCAGATAATCGCGCGCCCCCTCGGGCGTCGAGCGCGTCATGAAAGGAGTCTCGATCTCGAAGAATCCCTGCGCCGAAAGATAATCGCGTATCGCAATCGCGACTTTGTGCCGCAACTCGATGTTGCGCTGCATGGCGTCGCGCCGCAGATCGATGTAGCGGTACTGCAGGCGCAACTCCTCGTTCGGCAGCACCGTATCCCCGGGCAGAAACGGAGGCTGCTTCGACTCGTTCAGCAAGCGCAGTTCTTCGGCGACGACCTCGATTTCTCCGGTGGGAATATTCTTGTTGATGGTGTTGCCGTCGCGCAGCTTCACCTTGCCTATCACGGCGATCACATATTCGTTGCGCAGTTCTCCGGCCTTGGCATGCAGTACGGGATTATTCTCTTTGTCGCAGACAATCTGGGTCATACCGGTGCGGTCGCGCACGTCGATGAAGACGAGGTTGCCGAAGTCGCGCCGCCGGTTCACCCATCCCATAAGAACCGCGCGCTGGCCGGCGTTGGAGGCGCGCAATGCGCCACACTGGTGGGTCCGTCGAAGATCGCCTAAAAAATCGAGCAAGGTATGCCCTTCAGTCAGGAATGCGGCCCTGGGCCGAATCCAGGATTATAAATGGAAGGGACGCGTCAAGGCTGTGATCTAAGTAGAAGAGACGTCATCCCGACCGTAAGCGAAGCGAACGAGGAGGGATCTGGCGTGCAGCGGCACCAGACCTAATCGAAGTCGTTGGCGCTCCACTGATTGGGAGTCGCCTGCTGGAATTTCAGCTTCCATTCGCCGCCCTGCATTACCCAAATCGAACTCATATGCTGGTAGCGCCGCGAGCCGAAGTCCCTCTTCGTGCGCAGCAGCACGCGGTCATAGGTCAGCACCGCCGCTCCATCGTTCAGTGGAACCAGCTTGAAGTTGTAGAGCAGGATGTTGGTGATATCGGAATCGGCCACACCCTTCACAACATCGTCGCGGTCGCTGGTCTCACCGTTGGGATCGACCTCGGTGAAATCGTCGGCAAGCGCGTGGGCGAAGAAGGCAGCGTCTTTCTTGATCTCGGCATTGGCGGCTCTCTGCTGCGCGTCGATCAAGGTTTGCTGAAGCGGATTTGTGGACTGCGCAAGACAAACGTTTGCGAGCAACACGGCCGCAATCGACAGCACGATCTTCTTCATACGTCCTCCACTCATGTTGCAGACGTCATCCTGATTGATGCGTCCTCCACTCATTTGACGTCATCCCGAGCCCGAAAGGGCGAGGGATCTGGCGCGCAGTTCATCCGCCCTGTATCGTCCCCGGTAACTTCGCGCGAGGCACCGAAACCTGTTCCCCGCTTTCCAGATTCTTCAGCGCAAACGAGTCCGCCTTCACTTCATTCTCGCCAATAATAAGAATATAGCGCGCGCCTGCCTTACTCGCCGTCTCAAATGATTTCTTCAGACGGAACGTCTCATCTCCGAGTTCAACCACCACGTCATGACGCCGCAACTCGCGCGCCAACCGCGCCGCTTCGCGGTCCATGCCCGCACCCAGCGGAGCGATGTAAACGTCGGGCTTGCGCTGTACCGCGTCGGCGGTTTCATTCAGCGACATCACCAGACGGTCTTCGCCGATGGCAAAGCCGATGCCCGGAGCCTTCGGTCCGCCCAGCGATTCGGAAAGTCCGTCGTAGCGGCCTCCGCCGAGAATCGCATTCTGCGCCCCCAGCGCGCCATGAGTGAACTCAAACGCCGTGCGTGAATAGTAGTCGAGCCCGCGCACCAGGCGATCGTTCAGGACAAACGGAACACCCACGGAGGTCAGGATTCCCTGCACTTCCTCGAAATGTTTGCGGCAAGGCTCGTCCAGATACTGGCTTATGCGCGGAAGCTTCTCGATGATCGGCTGGTCGGCTGGAACTTTGCAGTCAAATACGCGCAAGGGATTGGTCACGGCTCGCCGCCGGCAATCGGAGCACATCTGTCCCACGACCGGTTCCAGCGCCCTACGCAACGCTTCGTTGTAAGTGGTGCGATCGTTCGTGCAGCCGACAGAATTTAGCTCCAGCGTCCATCCCGTGATCCCTAGCCGATCGAGCAACGTCGCAAGCATCTCCAGCACTTCCGCATCGCGCGCGGGAGACTCGCTGCCCGCCGTCGGCGGCCCAATCACCTCGGCGCCGATCTGGTAGAACTGGCGATAGCGTCCCTTCTGCGGACGCTCCCGCCGAAACTGCGGACCGATGTAATAGAGCTTGTTAAGGCCTCGATCCCAAAGCTTGTGCTCGATGTAAGCGCGCACCACGCCGGCCGTGTTCTCGGGACGAAGCGTAAGCGATTGCCCCTTCTCGCTCTCAGCGCGCGCCCGGTCCTCCCACGTGTACATCTCTTTCGATACGACGTCGGTTTCCTCGCCGACCGCGCGCGCAAACAACTGCGTCTCTTCAAAGATGGGCGTGCGAATCTCGTGGAAGTTGTAGGCGCGCATCACGTCGCGCACCGTGGCTTCGACGAAGTTCCACAGCGCCGTATCCGGCGGCAACAAATCGCGAGTTCCTCGGATGGCTTTGATCATCAGTCGTCAGTCTTCGGTCGTCAGTCGTCAGCAAAACCTAAAGCGAAAGCCTAAAAAGAATTGTCATCCTGAGCGCAGCCAATTCCCGAGCGGAGCGAGGGAATCGGCGGAGTCGAAGGACCCCGCGTCTCTTTCTCGCCCCACGAAAGCCTCAAGGAATTCTTTCGGTGCCGCATCGTAAGAATGCCTTGATGCCTCGGCTGCCCTCTCGACTGTCGCGGGATCCTTCGACTCCGTGATTGATCGCTTCGCGATCCATCACTCCGCTCAGGATGACAGTTTTATTGCTTCTCTTTCAAATACGCTTCCGTATATCCCAAGTAATTGTTCGCGTACATGAGAATCATCTGCTGATCTTTTTCCTCGAGCTTGCGGCGGAATTTGCCGGGAGAGCCCATCCACAGTGACCCCGGCTCCACGATCGTGTTCTCGGGAATCAGCGTGCCCGCCGCGAGAATCGATCCGGCGCCTATGCGCGCGCCATTCAGAACAATGCAGCCCATCCCGATCAGGCAGCGGTCTTCGATCACGCAGCCGTGCAGCGTAACGGAATGCCCCACGGTGACGTACTCCCCGAGGTAGACACCGTACTTTTCTTTCATGCCGTGCAGCACGCTGCAGTCCTGCACGTTGGAGTGCGCGCCGATACGAATCTCATGCACATCGCCGCGGACGACGGCGTTCATCCAGACGCTGGCGTGTTCGCCCAGCACCACATCGCCAACGACCTGCGCCGACTGGTCGACGTAACACGATGCCGGAATGGTGGGAGTAATGCCTTTATAAGAGCGAATCATGATGAGTATCGAAGAAATTGAACATACCATGACGACGGCGGAAGACGCGAATCGCCGGTGATAGTGGGAACTGGTACATTAGCCTTTAGCTCTTAGCTCTTAGCATTTAGCTACTGCGGACCAGGGTTGGCCAAATGCCAAGTGCCAAGTGCTAACCGCTGCCGAAGAATACGCCGCGCGCCGCGCCGTTCGCCAGGCCCGTGTCCGCCATTACGAGCAGATCCATATTCGTTTGGGAAATATGCGCTTGGCGCTGGCGCTGATCGCGGCAGTCATGTTCTGGCTCGCGGTCTGGCGCCATGCCTTCTCCTTGTGGTGGCTGGTGGCGCCTCTCGCGTGCTTCTTCGCCGTCGCCGTTTATCACGCAAGAGTCTTGCGCGACAAAGCGCATGCCGAGCGGGCGGTCGCGGTTTACCAGCATGGCCTTGCCCGCATCGAGGACCGCTGGGCGGGCATGGGCTCAACTGGCGAACGATTCAACGATCCCCATCACGTCTATGCCGCCGATCTCGATCTGTTCGGCAACGCCGGACTGTTTCAGTTGCTCTCGCTCGCCCGCACCCGGATGGGAGAAGATACGCTGGCGCGCTGGCTGCTCGCTCCTTCGCCTCTGGAACAGATACGGGAACGCCAGCAGGCAATTGTCGAACTCCGTCCTCTGCTTGATCTGCGCGAGGACATGGCGGTGGCTGGCGAAGATGCGCGTGTCGGGGTGCATCCCGAAGCCCTGATGGCCTGGGCGGAAGCTCCCAACCGGCTCGAACGCCGCTGGATGCGAATCGTCTCGCCTCTGCTTGCTCTATGTGCCTTGGCGGCCGCGGTGGTTTGGGGAGTGTTGGGTCACCCCACTCCGCTGCTTTGCGTTCTCATCGTCGAGGCCATCCTGGCCCAGCCGGTGCGCAAGCACATGGAAGAAATCTTTCACGGAACCGAGCACCAGTTCGAAGACCTGGAACTTCTCTCGGGTTTGCTGGCCCGCCTCGAGCATGAAAAATTCCAGTCTCCTCACCTTCGGGAGTTGATGCAGCAGTTGTCGTCGCATCATCTGGAGGGTTCACGTGCCATCGCCCGCCTGCGCACCATCGTCGATTGCATCCTGTCGCGCGACAACCTGTTCGTGAAACTGATTAATCTTCCTCTGCTCTACTCGGTTCAAGTCGCGTACGCCACCGAAGCCTGGCGGCGAGAGCATGGCAGCGCGGTCCGGCGGTGGCTTACGGTGATCGGCGAAATCGAGGCTCTACTCTCCCTCGCCGCTTACAGTTACGAGCGTCCCGCCGATCCCTTCCCCGAGTTTGCCACCGGTCCCGCCTGCTTTGAAGCGGTGGCTCTCGGACATCCCCTGCTGCCAGCGGCCCGCTGCGTGCGCAACGATGTCAGCATCTGCGGAGAAACTCGCGTCCTGCTGATCAGCGGATCGAACATGTCGGGAAAAAGCACGCTGCTGCGCGCAGTCGGCATCAATACGGTTCTCGCGATGGCAGGAGCGCCGGTGCGGGCCGAGCGCTTGCGCCTGACTCCTCTGCATGTGGGCGCCAGCATCCGCGTGAATGATTCGCTGCAGGAAGGAAGCTCACGCTTTTACGCGGAGATCACGCGCCTGCGGGACATTTTCGACCTCGCGTCCGAAGGTCCTTCCACGCTCGCATTGCTCGACGAGTTATTGCAGGGCACGAATTCGCACGATCGCAAGATCGGGGCTGAGGGCGTGGTGCGCGCGCTGCTGCAACGCGGCGCCATCGGGCTGATCAGCACACACGACCTGGCGCTCACTGACGTCGGTGCGGGCCACGTGCACAACGTCCACTTCGAAGACGAATTCCAGGACGGGAAGATCACGTTCGACTACAAGCTGCGCGAAGGCGTAGTGACGAAGAGCAACGGCCTGGAACTGATGCGTTCGATTGGGCTGGAAGTGTAGAGATCAGCACGACGCTATCCCCAATATCTAAGACGTCATCCCGAGCGAAGCGAGGGATCTGGCGTGGAGCGTCGAAGCACTCCACGCCAGATCCTTCGCCCTTTCGGGCTCAGGATGACGTCAATGATTTGCTGGGTACTGGCTACTGGGTACCGGGTACTGACTAATTCTCCGTCGGCTCGAGCGGCTTTGCCTTGGGCGCAACCGGCGCATGCGGCGCCTTCGGAGCCGGAGGCAGCTCGGGCGCTTCCGCCAGCGAGCTTCCCTTGCGAATTTCGATCGTCCCGTGTTCGTTGTTCAACACGATGTGCGGACCGCCGGTTCCCACCGAGCCATTGGCGCTTGCCTGTTCGTCTCCGTTGTTGACCTTCAACTCCGGAAAGTCGGTCTCAAACTCGCCGCCGCGCGAGCGCGCATCGAGCTGGAACGTCGACTTGTCCGGCAGATAAAGCTGCAAGTCTCCCTTGCGATTGTCGACCTGGATGCTGCCCAGTTTGGCGACGCGCAGCGAAATGTCGCCATTCTCGTCTTGAATGCGAACGTCTCCGCTCACGCCCTCGAGGTGAACATCTTTCGAGCGCGTGGTGAGCCGGAACGGGCCCAGCAGATCGCTCGCCCGCAGATCGCCGGAATCCATACTGAGATCGCCATTCAGCTTGGCAAATTCCATGTCGGTACGTTGCGACTTGAAGGTGACCGATCCCGTAATTCTAGAAAGCTTGATGCTGTCGAACTCGCCGTTCAACCGCAAAGCTCCGCCGACATCTTCTACGGTCACGTCATTAGGGCGCCCCTCCACCGAGACATCTCCCGAGACTTTGGAAATCCGGCCCGAACTATGCTCCAGGCTGACGGTGGCATTCCCCTTGATGTCATCGGCCGTGACATCGCCGCGCTGGTTCGACAGGTTGATGTCGCCATCGCGTCCCAACACGCTGATGTCGCCGCGCCGCGATGAAACGGTCACCGCTGCTTTCCGCGGCAGCGAAATCGTCAGGTCGGTGGCGATCCAGTGATCGCCCGCGGCCTGCGTATTCGCATTCAGCGTGACCATCTTGTCGCTGGTGCTGATGGTCGGCTTGGTCTTCGCGTTCCAGGTATCGGCGTCGCTCTGACTTCCGGCGCTCACCCGCTTGTGCACCACCACATGAACCTGGTTGTCTTCCGACGCATTCACCGTCACCGCGCCGCGGTCGCACAGAACGTGCAGACTTCCGCCAGCGGGGAAATCGGTTTGCAATTGATCGTCGTAGTTGTAGGTGTTGCCGAAGAACGGAATATCTTCGCCATCGATGTCGATGTTGTCGCGAATCGATCCCCAATTCACCCGCGTCGCCTGCGTCGCCGCCAGACCAAATACGATCAGCACGATCAGCAGAAAAACTCCGCCGGCGCCGATGCCCGGAGGACGCAAGTCCTTGCCTCTGCGCCTGTTGGTGCTCGACCAGTTTGATGATCCCCCAGACGATGATCAGCACCGGCCAGTAGTGGGCGAACCAGGTGCCCAGGGTCTGCCACGGCAGCTTGCCCATGTTGGCCAGCAGCAGCAGGATACCGAGAATAATCAGCACCACCGGTCCGGCCATGGAACGCCGCGCACGCGGCAGCGGGGGCGGCGGAATTGGCGCTTGGCTAGCCATTTTTCACCTCACTCACCGGCGGCTGTACCTGGCCGGCAGGCGGCCCTGGCGAGGGCAGTTGCGCAGACATGTGGCCCTCCGTCGAGGCGTTGCTCTGGACAACCTTCACCAGACCGATCACCACCAGCAACAGCGGCCAGGTCTTGTGAAAACGCAGCACATCCACCTGCTCTAGCAGGAACAGCGTGCCCAACGTGATCAGCACTGCCGGTCCCATCAATCCGCGAGCGCGGCAGCGTTCGCAGTCATAAATCTTGCCGCCACCGACATAGCCCCAGCGCACGGCGAATAACCATCCGCCAATTCCAATCAGGATCAGCGGCCACAGGTGGCCGATGTTGAAGAAGTGGAAGCCCATGGTCTCGAGCATGAACAGGAAGCCAAGGCCGATCAGCACAATCGCGCCCGCGGGAACCTTGCTCGTGTCCACCTTGTCACCGGCGCTGAACGTACGCCCCAGCGCGAACGGATCGGGCGCGGGCTGTCCGGTCTGAATGGCTTTCGCCGAACGCACCGCGTCGAAGATCTGGTAGAAGTAAAAGAATCCCATCGCCAGCCCGAGCGCCACGTGCACGCCATCGCTGTCGGTGCTTGCCTGCCCCCAGACCAGTCCGAAGAAAATCAGCAGGTGCGCCAGACCCTTGGCGTAGAGGCCGCAGTAGACGGCTCCTACGCCGAACGGAAAGAATCCCGCCAGGATTCCCGCGACGGTCGGATTCGGTCCCGAAGTCGGGCCGGCCGGGCTCGTCGCATAAGCTGCCTGCACCGGAGGCACAAATGCCGCCGGGGGCACCGTTCCCTGTGGCTGTGCTGGAGGCGGTTGCGTGCCCTCCAGACGCGCTGCGAGACAGTTCTCGCAGTAGATCACGCCCCGCACGTTGTGGGCACACTCCTGGCACAGGCCTTTGCCACACGTGCGGCAATACGCTACCGTCGCCCTTTCGGGATGGCTCGCGCAGTTCATACCAACCTCCTGTAAGTGTTCACCGTCACTACAGGTGGATCATTCAGGAGAGATGCCACCACCAACTGGCTTTCCCCCTGGCTGTAGTTGCGTTCCTGTTTCTGATCAGGCTGTTCACTCGTGTTGTTGTTTTTCCGCTCGCGATTCTGATCTTCGCGCCGTGGTTCTTCGGGCGTGGTCGCCCGCTTGAACTGTTGCACGCGCGATTCGATCTCGTACACGACGCGGATATTGTCGTAGTACTTTCTCACTCGTCCCGAAGTCTCGTAGTAGGTGCGCTTGATGGCGCTGGGGCGCAGATCGGCATGCTGCAGGTCTTTCACCTTGACCCCAGCCATGCTGAGTGCGACCGACAGCGAGAAGAACGTCATGCCGAACGACATGACGAATCTCGGCTGGCGCGCCACGGCGAACACCGGAGCGAACACCGGGCGCAGCCATCCAGCCACCGCTTCTTTCCACGAGAGTTTCGGCTTGGCGAAGGAGCGGGCGCTTTCGACCCCGCTCGTCGCGGCCAGAATGTTATGCACCAGGTTGGCTGGAGGCTCCACCTCCGTGAGACCCTTCAGCCAGCGCCTTCCTTCTTCCGCTTCTGCCAGCAGCGGTCCGCACTGCGGACACACCCCGGCATGAGCCCGGAAACTCTCCAGCTTCGCTCCTGTCAAAACCTCGTCCAGAGCGTCGCTCAGAAGAGCATCGAACTCGGCGCACTGCATACCGTTTTTGCCTTGACCTGGCATTTAAATCACCTGTTTATATGTACGTTGGAGCAGGCGTGCAAGTTCCGCGCGCCCGCGGTTTATTCTCGACTTTACGGTACCCTCTGGAACCTTAAGAACCGTCGCAATTTCCCGGTAGTCCAAGTCCTGAAGGTCGCGCAAAATCACGGCTTCCCGCAGCTCCGGGGACAGCTTTTCGAGCGCCCGGTGCACGGTTTCGCTGGTCTCCCGGCTCTGCACCTTCGAGTCCGGAGCCGGGCCTTTATCCTGAATCTGATCGCTAAGGGGCATGGAATCTTCATGTTCTGAAGCAGCCCCATCTAGGGAATCGGTCACCCGGTCCTGCTTGGTTTTGCGGAAGTGGTCGACCAGCAGGTTGCGGGTCATGGTCGTAACCCACGTCATGAAAGCGCCACGCTCGACGTCGTAGCTGCTCAGCGTACGGTACATTTTGATGAAAACTTCCTGGGTAAGGTCCTGAGCGTCGTCTGAAGTTCCCGCAAACCTATAGCAGATATTGTAGATACGCCGGTTGTAGCGTTGGACGATCTCTTCCCAGGCAGCGGCATCGCCGGCTACGCAGCGACGGACCAGCAGTGAAACCACCTGGGTATCTTCCAATCCCCAACTCCCCGGAATCCCGGTCTCAGGCGCCCAGCCTCAACAGCACACAGGAGATACGTCAATTTGACTGCGGAAGTTCTGAGCCGGGAAGCAAGGAATTGTAGCAGGGGGTAAAAGCGGACTTCGGACCTCAGGAGTCAGGCTCCGGACATCCGGGGCTGAGTGCCGAGTGCTGAATGCTGAGTGCTTCTTATTTTCCCACCCCCGCCAAACTCAACACCTGCGGCCCCGGCACGCTATCAGTTACCGTCACCGTAGCCGTGCGTTGTCCTGTTGCTGAGGGCGTGAACGTCACCGTGATCGTGCAACTGGTCCCCGCAGTGAGAGTCGTCGAGCAGGTGTTGCTCAACTTGTAGTCCTTGGCGTTGGGACCGCTCAGCGCGATCTTCGAGATGGTCACGTCGGTCGAACCGAAATTCGACAGTGTTGCGCTCATCATCGTGCTGGTTCCCACGGTTTGCGACCCGAAGTTAATGCTGGTCGGAGTTACCGACACCGTGGTTTGCAATAGGATGGGCACTTTCCCGCTGGAGTAGCCTCCCACGGCGAAATCGAGGCGGCCGTCGCCATTGAAATCGGCAATCGTCAGCGCGTTCGCACTCTGAGTCGAGAACAAAACGCCTGCCTGGAAAGTTCCATCCCCCTTGCCGAGCAGAACCTCGGGACCAGCTTGATTGGCCATCACGATGTCGAGGAAGCCGTCGCCATTGACATCCGCGACTTGCGGAATTCCCAACGCAACCGCGGGATATCCCTTGCGCGGCTGGAATGTCCCGTCGCCATTCCCCAACAAAATCGAGATCGGATAGGTAATCGGATTCAGGTTCGAAACCACCAGATCGAGTTTGCCGTCGCGATTGAAATCTCCCGTCGCCAGGCACGCAGGATTCACGCCCGCCGGAAAAAGCACTGGGTTCGCAAACGTCCCGTCGCCCACTCCGGTCAGCAGCGAAACTTCGTTCTCCGTCTTGTTCGATACCACCAGATCCTGAATGCCGTCGCCATTGAAGTCCCCGGTCACCAGGCCCTGCGGATCCGCGTCTACCGTGTAGTCGACGTGACCCTGAAAGGTGCCGTCCCCGTTTCCGATCAGCACCGAGACCGAACTGGAATCGAAGTTCGCGGTCGCCAGGTCCAGCTTGCCGTCGCCGTTGAAATCACCCTCGACCAGGCCCTGGGGATCCATGCCCACCCTGTAATTCACCGGCTGAACCAGCGTGCCGTCGCCTTTGCCCAGAAGTACGCTCACTACCGCCGTGTTCGACGCGGCCACATCCAGATTTTTGTCGCCGTTGAAATCGCCGACCACCAGTGAGACGCACATTCCTTGAATGAGGTAGTCCTTCGCCGCCCCGAAGCCGCCGCCACCGGTACCCAGCAGCACCGAAACTTTTCCCGTCAGCTCGCGGCATAGCACCAGATCGAGAATGCCATCTTTATTTAAGTCCGCGGTCGTCATCACAAAAGGATTGCCGCTGACCGACAAAACGTTGGTCTGGGCAAAGTTCACCTGCGGAACAGAAGTGACGATTGGGAAGTAGGTATTGTTCGAGATGGGCTGCCCGGGAGAACCATTCACGACCCATACCGAGGCCGTGCCAGCAGCCGCGACATCGGTCGCCAGAATCTTTGCCGTCAGTTTCGTGGCTGAGACGAACGTCGTTACCCGCGACGATCCGTTCCACTGCACCATTGCGCCCTTGGCGAAGTTCGCGCCATTCACCGACAGCGTAAATGCCGCGCTGCCGGGAGCCACGCTCACCGGAGCCAGCGCCGACACCTGCGGCACCGGATGCAACGTCGCCGCCAAGCCGAACTGCGCGATCATCAGCAACCACAGAACCCGCGACCACTTCATAAAGACTCTCCTGGACTCGACCCGAACGCCCTGCAAAAAATTGTCATCCTGAGCGAAGTGGTTGCTCGCGAAGCGAGCGACCACGCAGTCGAAGGACCCCTAACAGCTTTGCGCCACCTCATTCTCCACGTTTGTCATTCCGAGGAGCGAAGCGACGAGGAATCTGCAGTCCGCCGGCGCGCCGCGAACCTTACCATCGAAGATTTCAATCGAAGCAAAAGGAACACTCTTGCCTGCGAGGGAGGGGGACTCTGCAATTCGCAGCCACCAAGTCTGTGCGCCTTCCCCACCCCTGTCAAGATGCACTATTTTGCACTCATCACGCACAGACTTCCGACCCTGTAAAATGCCACCAGCACTCTCTGCTCATGGGCAAAATCCACGTCCTCTCCGAAGCCGTCGCCAATAAAATCGCCGCCGGAGAAGTCGTCGAGCGCCCCGCCTCGGTCGTCAAAGAGCTGCTGGAAAACTCGCTCGACGCCGGGTCCACTCGCATCCGGATCCAGGTCGAAGCGGGAGGCAAGAAGCTCATCCAGATTACCGACAACGGCTGCGGCATGGTGCGCGACGATGCCATGCTGGCCTTCGAGCGGCATGCGACTTCGAAACTCAGGAATGCCGAGGACCTATTAAGCGTCGCCACTCTCGGCTTCCGCGGAGAAGCGCTGCCCACCATCGCTTCGGTATCCCGCCTTCGTCTGGAAACTCGCGCTCCCGAGGAAGACTCCGGCACCGTGATCGAAATCAATGGCGGCAAGATTTTTAAAGTGGAAGAAGCCGGACTTCCCGCCGGCACTTCGATCACCGTACGCGATCTCTTCTTCAATACGCCGGCGCGCAAGAAGTTTCTGAAAGCCGAGTCCACCGAGCTTTCGCACATCGCGTCGCTGGTGACGCACTACGCGCTGGCCCATCCCGATAAGCATTTCGAACTGCACTCTGCGACTAACGCCATGCTGGTCGCTCCCCCTGTCGCGGGATACAGCGAGCGCGTCTACCAGGTTTTTGGAAGAGAAACTCTCGACCAACTGATTCCGGTTGCCGCAGTGCAACCGCTGGAACGCATCGGCCTGCCGCAACCGCCTCCGTGGCGAAGAAGTAGCGCGGACACTCCGGTCCGCGAGACGGCCGGAGATCAGGCAGAAGTTGAGCACGGTTTTGGCGAACTCCGCGTCCACGGCTTCGTCTCGAAGCCCGAAATCCAGAAACTCAACCGCACTTCCATCTACATCTTCGTCAACGGACGCCTCATCCGCGACCGCCTCATCCAGCACGCGCTCACCGAAGCCTACCGCAACATCATTCCGCCGACGGTCTTTCCAGTCGTGCTGCTGTTTCTGGAGCTGCCCAGCGGGGAAGTCGACGTCAACGTTCATCCTTCAAAAACCGAAGTCCGTTTCCGCCAGTCGAGCGTCACGCATGATTTTGTCCGCGACTCGGTGCGCGCCGCGCTGATGAAAGCCCGCCCAGTCCCGCAGTTCGCGGTCGAGATCAATGCTCATCCAACCGCCAGCCCGTCGCTCACTCCAGGCGCCAGGGGATTGAGTGCCGGGCCCATCAGCGATGAGCAATACACCGGGCCGCAAACTTTCACCCTTCAAGCTCCGGTTCCGCCGCCAATCAACGAGCGCTTCTACTTTCAGGATGGAATTCAAGTCGACGGCAACGCCGCACTCGCCCTCGCCCGCGCACCCGAAGTCATCCCCGGGGTGAATGGTGATGACGGATGCACTCCCGCCATTCCCATCGAGCCTGAGCCGACTTCCGATCTCGCGCCGTCACTGGCTTCGCTGAAGCCGCTCGGGCAGATCCGCGAGTCGTTCATCCTCGCCGTCAATCCCGAAGGCCTCTGGATCATCGACCAGCACGTCGCCCATGAGCGCGTGCTCTTTGAAAAAGTTCTGAAGCAGCGCGCCGCGCAAAAAGTCGAAAGCCAGCGCCTGCTGATGCCGCTGGTGCTCGAACTCTCGCCCGCCCAGCAAGCCGTCTTCGCCGAAATTTCCGACGAACTCGCTCTCAACGGATTCGAAGCCGAACCCTTTGGCTCGCGCAGCATCGCGGTGAAAATTGCACCCGCGGGAATCGATGCCCCGCAAGTCGAGCACATGCTGCACGAACTGCTCGACCAGCTCTCGCACGAAGATCAGACCATCAATCTGGAAAAAGTCCGCGCCCGCATCGCCGCCTCCATCGCCTGCCACGCCGCCATCAAAGTCAACATGCCGCTCGAACAAAACAAAATGGAATGGCTGCTGGCGGAACTGGCGAAGACCGACTGCCCCATGTCCTGCCCCCACGGCAGACCGGTAGTGCTGCGCTATTCGATGAAAGATATTCAGAAGGCGTTCAAGAGGATCTAGCAGTTCTCAGTTCTCAGTTCTCAGTTCTCAGTTCGCAGTAAACCAGCATTCAGCACTCAGCATTCAGCCCCTTTAAGCATTGTCATTCCGAGGAGCGACGCGACCGAGAATCCTCTGTCCTGCGTGTCCATCGCGGGGGTCCCACTGGAAGTGGTGTGGGAACGGTGATAGCTTTATACCGGAGTTGCGACATGAGTACCGCTCCGAACATCGAGTTGCGCCCCTTCCCCGTCAGAAACGCACTTATTGTAGACAGCGATCCGAAGATCGATAAGCTGCTGCGCACGATCTTCGAGCCGGGAGCCTGGGCGATCCAGCGTGCACCGGACAATGCGGCTGCCTTGGCACTGGCGCAGAATAAAGCGTTCGAACTAATTTTGACGAGTCAGAAGACATCGGCCAAAGAAGATGTCGAACTCCTGCGCCGGATCAGGCGCACCCGTCCTCACACTCGTCTGATCATCCTTACGGACCAAAGCACGCCTCGCGATGTGATTGATGCGATGCGGGGAAGCGCCTTCAGTTATTTCTCGAAACCGTTTTCAATGGAAGCCCTCGCCGCGATGATCCGGAGGGCCATCGAGGAACCCTGCTGGGACGATGGAATCGATATCATCTCAGCCACGCCCGAATGGATTCGCCTCCTGGCCCGTTGCGACCGGAACACAGCTGACCGCGTGCTGCAGTTCTTCGACGAGATTGCGGAACTGCCAGACCCCGAACGGCATAGTGTGGCTCTGGCATTTCGCGAGATGCTTCTGAACGCGATTGAGCACGGCGGTAAACTTGATCCGAACCAGTTCGTTGAGATCGCCTATGTCCGCGCCCGGCACATGGTCACCTGCCGGATCAGCGATCCGGGTGACGGGTTTACGATCGATGAAATTCCGCACGCCGCGATTGCGAATCCACCTGAAGATCCGCTCCGGCATCAGCAGTATCGCGAAGAGCGCGGCTTGCGTCCTGGCGGCTTCGGCGTCCTGCTCGCTCAGCAACTGGTTGATGAGCTGATTTACAGCCAAGACGGCAATGAAGTGTTACTCGTAAAGTATTTGAACACCGAGCCGTCGTGATTTGTTTCGGAGCCTGGCGCTCCTGCTACGCCCCTCACCGCGGCCGGCGAAACTCATTCACTGCCAGCACCTCGCTGGTGTGGCTGGGATGCTCCTTCTTTACCCGTTCCTGAAGCTTCGCCACATTGTCAGCGAGAGTCGCGGGATTGTAGCCGTACATGTCATAGGTGCACGCGCAACCCGGTTCCGGACAAGGCACCCGCTCCGGCTTCAGAGCGCTCCTGCGCTGCGCAACTTCTTCCTGAAACTTCTGCTTGCTGAGCACATCCGTTCTGTATGCCTTCGCCATTGCGCCACCTTATCAGGAATTTGCTACCGAAACTTGTCCCCTACTTGAACTCTCGTTATATCTGCCCCGCGTTCCAAAATACACCTTCGAAAGCAATTTAATGCCAACAAGCTTTCGTTTTCGCCTCGCACCAGAGTGCATTTTTTCTGTCGCCTAACTGTACCCCTTGATATCCGTCAAAATAGATGCAGACCTTTGCCTTATCGTCCTCAGAGAATTTGAATCGAAAAGATTGGACTCGCTTTCCATCGGATGTGAACACCACGAGATGCTGCTCTTGCAAGTCCAATCCATTGATGAGCACCGGTTCCTTATGAGGCCACCGGATCGGCTTGCCATTGTCAATGCGAACGGTAAGTGTGTCGGGGTTGTAATCACCACCCGGTGAGATTCTGGTTGGCCGTTCAGCCGAATTGGGCAGAACACAGACGCTGCCGCCATTGAGCGACGCCGTTTGTGCGACAGCCGTTCCCGCCATAACGATCGCCAAGACAAGTCTCAGTCTCTTCATAGGCTGTCTATCCACAAAAGATTGAAACTCTAGAGTAACTGCCATTCTCACGTGATTATTCTCAATCCGGGCCGAGCGGTTCACTAAGTTGATCGTGATCGTTCGCAAAAGACCGAGCGACTACCCGAGAGCTTGCACAGCCTTCCGAACATTGGCGAATAGAGTCTTGTTCATGCTCACGAAGTTTAGATAATCGTTATCCCCGACATAGGACTCCGGACGAATTCGCTCCATTTGTTGCCAGAACAGAGTGGCAAGCACTTTCATGTCGGGCAGATGCAAGGCCAGCCGGTAGTTCACAAGCACGCTTAGGTGTCCCTGCACTTGGGGCACTTCAAAGATATTTTCATCAAGATGGCTTATGCCGAGGTCGGTAGGGCTATCGAAGATGTACCATTCATCCCATCCCTCACGCGCAATACTCTCAACATTTTCGATCCTGGGACTATAGGCAATCTTGTTTCGACTCTCCCATCCGGCCGCCACTTCTTTTTCGGTTGGGACGCATGTACCGCTGTCGATAGAGGTGATGGCGATGTACTTTCCAAGCGCGATCTCCGGGCAAATCTCCAGCAGATCGAACGGTTGGTCCGTAACCAGCCATTCGTAGACACCTTGCGATCCAACCGTAAGCATCCGGTTGATTTTACGTTAGGCAGAGTCGTGATTGCTGGTGATCCCGTACTTAGCTGAGTGCTGAATGCTGAACGCTATGTTCTAATAACTACGTGCCCACTGCCGACGTTATCACCGACCAGGAACTCGACCAGCTTCGCCGCGAAAAATGGCACCTGAACGGCTCTCCGGTCCGCACCCTCAACGACGCCCGCTCGTTCATCGAGTCTGTCGGCTTTTCTCTCTTATATCCCTTGAAGCAGCCGGTGCTGCTGCCCACGTTGATCGGCGCCTGGGCAGGCTCGGACGAGAAGCTTCCCACCTGGCAGCACGCCTTCTCCGATCCACGCGCGCGCGATGCCAGCGACCTTATGGTGCGCCTGCTGCGCGAACACGATGCCTACGAGGGCAACCTCTTCGACGAAAACAACGGCTTGCTGGTCGCGGCATCGGTGTTTCCTTATTTCTATGCTTTGGTCGGAGAGCGCAACCCCAAACTCGCGCCCAAGCCAGGACCGCGCTCTCCTTACTCGCAACTTGCCTGCGATGCTTTCGCCGTCATTCATCGCGAAGGCCCCATCTCAAAAGCGAAGCTACAGGAAAAACTCGGCGGATCGGTTTCGCTCGCCGGACTCGATCACGCTCTCGGCACTCTGTGGTCGAAGTTGCGCATTACGCGGGTGGACTACGATCCCACCCAAGGCTCCTCGTGGGACGTGCTCTACCGCTGGGCACCCGACGCCGTCGCCGAAGGTGCAGGCATCTCGATCGTAGAAGCTCTGAGCGCATTGCTCTCGAAGTATCTCGACTGCGTCATCGCCGCCGACCAGACCGAGCTCGAAACCTTTTTCGGAAACTTCGTTCCGCGCTCGCGGGTGAAAGAATCCGTCAACGCCCTGCTCGCCGCCCGCGAACTCAGTTTTCTGCGGGTCGGCAACCGCTCGCTGGTTCAGATCACTCCTGCCAAACCCGCCGCCAATCGCACGGCTTCTTGAGTGCTCCAGTACCCAGTTCTCAGTACCCAGTACCCTGCAAGAACTTGAACGACTCCGGCCTCACCGCCAATACCCGCCCAACGAAGAGAGAGGTATTTGCGTTTACTGGGTACTGGGTACCGAGTACTGGGTACTCGAAACTTGTTTAATATAAAATCCCTGCTAGATGTCCGACCCCCGCAAACTCATCATCGCCATCGACGGTCCCGCCGGAGCCGGCAAGAGCACCATCGCTTCCCGTCTGGCCCGCAAGCTGGGATACGTCAACCTCGAAAGCGGCGCGATGTACCGTGCGCTCGCACTCAAGGCCATCGAATGGGACACTTCGTTCGACGACGAACCCGCGCTGGTCGAATTAGCCCGCAACTCGCGCATTCAACTCGAACCCAGCCTGGGAGGAAATCGCGTTCTGCTCGACAATCGCGACGTCACCGCGCGGGTTCGCGAAATTGACGTCACCGAAGCCGCCTCGCGGGTCTCGGTGCATCCCGGGGTTCGTGAATGGATGGTTGCCCGCCAGCAGGAAATGGGCGCCGGCGGAGGCGTAGTCATGGAAGGCCGGGACATCGGCACCAAGGTCTTTCCCCATGCCGATGTAAAAGTATTTCTCGACGCCGATCCGCTGGTCCGTGAGCAGCGCCGTCTCGCCCAGCAGCAGCTCCAAGGCAGAGCCGCGGAAACCACCGCCGCCGAACTGCGCGAACGCGACCGGCGCGATCGCACCCGCGCCGCCTCGCCACTTGTCGCCGCCCCGGACGCGCTCATGCTTGACTCCACCGCCCTGTCGGAAGACGAAGTCCTGGCCCGCGTCGAAGAAACCGTCAATCAGAAACTGCAAACCGCCATCCAGAGATAAAGTTTCATCCCCCTAGCGTTTCGCCCCGGCCAGGTATTCCGCCACCATCTTCTCGGTCGCCGCATCCATGGGAGGCTGCGCATTCTTCGAAGCGTTCATCTTGGTCTTCACCCCGATGTAGACCGCGTTATAGGTCGTGTCTCCCAGATTCTCCACCTTGTGCTTGAAAGGAGGAAACCAGCGCGACTCGCCCGGCTTGGAAAATACTTCGGTGACTTTGCCTTTTTCATCGGTGAAGCGCAGATGGCCCGCCGTAAGCACTACGACTACGCCCCCGGGATGGTCGTGCAGCGCCGACTTCTCGTGCGGACCGTAGTGCACATCCACCACCTGCACGTACTCATTCTCAAACGCCAGCTTGTAATGTTTGGGCTCGACCTTGGTAGGATCCTGAGCGGCCGCACTCACCGCCAGAAAACATATTGCTATCGCCAATAACCATTTGGAGTTCATACATCCCCCTCAAGCCAACTTCATTGCCGAACTCGGCGCAAAACTACTCCGCACCGCGGAAAACATCAAGAAAGGAGTGCCTCTCAGGACCAAACTGGTTATGGCCCAGACCGCAGGTCGCAACTCCGATCCCATTGTCAGTCCGAGGAACGAAGCGACGTGGAATCTGCCTTTGCTCGGTAGTGGGTACTGGGTACTCGGTACTGACTTCTCTGTGCAAACATCTGCATATTGACAGGCCGTCGCGCACGTAGAATACTCCGCCTCCAGGTGTTCGCTTCCCGGCTGGGCAGAGCTGAATGAGGCGTCACGGATCCTACCTACCATAAAGCCTCAATTACTGAGAGGGGAAAAACATGAAGATGTTGCGCGTGCTCGGCATCGGGCTCGTCATGCTTACATGGGCTGGCCTTGCCCAAGCCCAAACCTGGACATCACTCACGAACCAACCGACTTTCCTTACTGACACATCCGTTCTGCTCACCGACGGCACCGTCATGACCCACCAGTACAACAGTCCCACCTGGTGGCGCCTGACCCCCGATAACACCGGCAGCTACCTCAACGGCACCTGGACGCAGCTCGCTTCCATGCAGTCCACCTACGCACCCCTCTATTTCGCTTCGGTCGTGCTGCGCGACGGCAAAGTGCTGGTCGAAGGTGGCGAATACAACAACCTGATTCAGGATGAGACCAACATGGGGGCCATCTACGACCCGGTCGCCAACACTTGGACCAAGGTCAATCCACCCACGGGTTGGAGCGAGATCGGCGATTCGCCGGCTGTCGTACTGGCCAACTCGACTGTGCTTCTGGGCCAGAACCAGACCAAGGCCTCCGCCCAGTTTAATGAATCGACTTTGACGTGGACCGTCACCGGCACCGGCAAAGCCGACATCTACGTCGAAGAAGGTTTTGTGCTGCTGCCTGACACCAGCGTGCTTACCGTGGACACCAGCAAAGCCAAGAACGCCGAGCGCTATCTCCCGCCGGCCAGCCTGAATAAGTGGATCAATGCCGGAACCACTCCGACGAATCTCGCCGATCCCGGATCGCTCGAAATCGGACCGATGATTCTCCGTCCAGATGGCACGGTCTTCGCGATGGGCGGAAATACTGCAGGACCCACCGCCATCTACACCCCCCCTACCACACACATGGGTACCGGTACCTGGGCCGCGGGTCCAAACTTCCCCAACGGCAACGACATGGCCGACGCGCCCGCTTCCATTCTTCCCGACGGCAACGTGCTCTGCGAAGTCAGCCCCGGCATCTTCGGATCCCCGGTCAGCTTTTACGAGTTCGATGGGACTCAGTTCAACTCCGTCCCCAAACCAGCCAAGATCGGCGTCGACAATACCTCTTACGAAGGCCGCCTCCTGGTCCTGCCCACCGGACAGGTTCTATTCGCGCCTTCCGACGGCCAAACCAAGTTCGCTGCCATCTACACGGCTAACGGTTCCCCCAACCCGAACTGGGCTCCGACGATTGCCACGTTTCCCTCCACCATCACCCACGGCAGCGTGAACAATAGGATCAGCGGGACGCAGTTCAACGGCCTCTCCAACGGCGCCGCCTACGGCGACGACGCGGGCATGAACACCAACTTCCCGCTGGTTCGCATCACCAACACCGCCACCGGACACGTCTTCTATGCCAAGACCCACAACTTCAGCACCATGGGCGTGGCCACGGGAACGAAGATCGTGAACACGCAGTTCGACGTGCCTTCGACCATCGAGACGGGAGCCAGCAGCCTCGAAGTCGTGGCCAACGGAATCGCGTCCACCCCGGTCAACGTCACCATCAACTAAGCGTTCGTTTTCCGCTAACGGGTACCGGCAATCGGTACCCGTTTTTCATTGGCCAACTGGCCCTGTGGCGCGGATGCCCCGCCCGCAGGCGACGGCAACGCCGAACCGCCTCCCTCCCCAAGCAATTGTCGTCCCGATGGAAAGGGAGGCCTCTGCTTTTGGCCCGCGGGCAAACATCCCGACGTGACCCGGGTCACAGACAGGCATTCCGCCCGTTTCTATTATCACTTCATACGTTTATGCGTATATATTAATAGAAGGGAATCATCTTAATGCTAAAGCTCCAGGTTTTTGATCCCGCCATGTGTTGTTCCACCGGAGTATGCGGGCCCAGCGTCGATCCCGCTTTGCCCCGTTTCGCCGCCGATCTTGAATGGCTGAAGAGCAAGAAGGTGGCCGTAGAACGCTACAACCTGGCGCAGGAAGTCGGCGCTTTCACGGGGAATGCGGTGGTGAAATCGACTCTCAACCGCGAGGGCACCAAGTGTCTGCCGCTGCTGCTGGCCGATGGAGTCATCGTTGCCCAGGGCGCGTATCCGACCCGAGAAGAGCTCGCCCGAATTGCAGGCGTGAAATACGAACCCGGCCCGGCCATCACCAGGATAAAGGAACCGGCGTCGCTGGTTTCCATCGCCGCTCCGGGTAGGGAGTGAGCCGTGCAACTTCTTGAAAGTCTCACGCGCAACTTGATGTACACCGGTAAAGGCGGCGTAGGCAAGACTTCCATTGCCTGTGCCACGGCCGTAACCCTTGCCGAAAGCGGCCAGCGCGTGCTGCTGGTCAGTACCGACCCAGCTTCGAATCTCGATGAAGTGCTGGAAACTCCGACTGGGCATGCGTCCTACGCCCATCGTAAAAGTGCCGGGTCTTTCCGCCATGAACGTCGATCCCGAAGAAGCGGCGCGCCAGTACCGCGAACGGGTGGTGGGACCCTATCGCGATCTTCTGCCAGAGTCAGCATTCAGAAATATTGAAGAACAGCTCTCAGGCGCGTGCACGGTTGAGATCGCTGCCTTCGACGAATTCGCCAAATTGCTGGCGGACGCCGACTGCCACCGCCGCCTTCGATCATGTCATCTTCGATACGGCTCCTACCGGGCACACCCTTCGCTTGCTGCAATTGCCCGCCGCCTGGACGGGATTCATCGACACCAACGTCGGCGGCACTTCATGTCTCGGTCCCTTAGCTGGCCTACAAGCCCAGCGTGAACTCTACGAGAAGACAGTGCGCGCCCTATCTGATCCAGTCAGAACCACTGTCTTTCTGGTCAGCCGTCCGGAACACTCCGCGCTCGCCGAAGCGGCACGGACCCATGGAGAACTGCGGGCACTCGGCCTCACCAACCAAAGGCTGGTGCTCAACGGAATATTTCATGCCCGCGCCAAGAACGACCCGACCGCCATCGCCCTCGAGGAGCGCGGCCGCGAGGCATTGGCAAACATGCCAATGACTTTGCAACAGCTCCCACGAATCGAAGTACCGCTGGTCGCGCGCGCCCTGATTGGTGTGGGCGCCCTTCGTCATCTGGGGACCGGTCTCGAAGAGTCCGGTAATGGAGGTCCAGTGGCGGCACCCGAATACTCTCTACCGGCCTCGCTGGCCGCGTTGCTGCCTGATCTCTCTGCCCGGGGCAAGGGCGTGATCATGACCATGGGCAAAGGCGGCGTCGGCAAGACTACTGTAGCCGCTGCCCTGGCTTTGGAACTGGCCAGCAGAGGACATCGCGTTCACCTCACGACCACCGACCCGGCCGCTCACCTGCATCTGGCTTTGTTAGACGAGATTCCCGGACTGCAGGTCAGCCGCATTGATCCCGTCGCCGAAACCTTGGCCTACACCGCGGAAGTGATGGGCGACGCCGGCCGCGATCTTGACGAAAAAGGACGCGCTCTGCTCGAAGAAGACCTGCGCTCCCCCTGCACGGAAGAAATCGCCGTGTTCCGTGCTTTCGCTCGTTGCGTCGACGAAGGCAATCAGGGATTCGTCGTCATCGACACCGCTCCTACCGGGCACACCTTGCTGCTGCTCGACGCTGCCGAGGCTTATCACCGCGACGTGGCCCGCAACCTCACCTACATTCCCGACAGCGTCCGCCGCTTGCTGCCGCAACTGCGGGACCCGAACTTCACCAGCATTCTCATCGTCGCTTTGGCCGAACCCACGCCAGTCCACGAAGCGGCGCGACTGCAGGAGGATCTCGAACGCGCCGGCATCACGCCTTATGCATGGGTGATCAACCAGACCTTCTGTGCGACTGGAACTCGCGATCCGGTATTGTCACAACGCGCCACGCTGGAATTGCATTCCATCACCGAGGTGCGCGACAAGTTTGCTTCGCGTGTGGCGCTGATCCCCTGGCAGTCCGAATCGCCGGTCGGCGCCCATGGACTTCATCACCTGCTGGAAACAGCGGTAGCCCAATGAATGCGAGGTCGGCACTATGAAGGAGCTGGAACAATATTTTAAGGCGCTAGCGGACGTGAATCGGCTGCGCATCCTGAACCTGCTGCTCCATGGTGAGCTATGCGTCTGCGATATCCAGTATGTGCTGGAAACCTCGCAGCCCAATGTGTCGCGCCATCTCGCTTACCTGAAGAACTCAGGGTTGGTCATCGACCGCCGCGACGGCTATCGGATTTTTTACTGTCTTGCTGAACCCCGCTCGAGTCCGAAAAAGCGGCTCTTCGAACTTCTGCAGGCCGCCTGCAAGGACGAAGAACAGTTGCAAGCCGACACCCGCCGCTTAAAGCAGGCCGTTGAAAACGGCTCGTGTACGGTGAGCGACTGGAAACCATTTGCGGCCATCACCATCGCCAAGGCTACCCAGACCCATCGCAGCTGAATGACACGGTAGAGAGAGCGGCGCCAGTCCAGAACCCGGCTCCGACGAAAGGGAAATACCGGATGATTCGACGCGCAGCCAGTGAGGCCCTGGGCACTGCCTTCCTTCTCATGGCGGTCGTCGGCTCCGGCGTCATGGGAGAGCGACTTTCCGGCGGCAATGTCGCCATCGCATTGCTCGCGAACACGTTGGCCACCGGCGCGGCGCTCGTCGCCCTGATTCTGGCCTTCGGACCCGTCTCCGGCGCCCATCTCAACCCGGCTGTCACGATTAGTGACGCGTTTGCGGGAGGAATCCCCTGGCGTGAAGTCCCCAGCTTTATCATTGCTCAGATACTCGGCGGATTCGCCGGAGTCGCGTCCGCCCACCTGATGTTCGGCCTGCCGCTATTCTTCGCTTCGCGCCATGTTCGCAGCGGGCCAGCACAACTGTGGAGCGAGTTCATCGCCACCTTCGGTTTGCTCGCGGTCATCTGGGGATGCTCGCGCTCACGCCCCACCGCCGTCCCTTACGCCGTGGGAGCCTACATCACCGCCGCTTACTGGTTCACCGCGTCCACATCTTTCGCCAACCCCGCAGTGACCCTGGCTCGCGCTGCCAGCGATACTTTCGCTGGAATTCGTCCGATCGACGCTCCCGGCTTTATTGCCGCTCAACTTACGGGCGCGGTCGCTGCAACTTTGGCTTTTCGATGGCTGCTGCCAGCCCGCAAACCTGTCGAGACCATGAGGTGAATAACATGCCCACTCACTACAACGTCCTCTTCCTCTGCACCGGAAACTCCGCCCGCTCCATTCTGGCGGAAGCCATCATGAACCAGCGCGGACGTCCCACCTTCACCGCCTATAGCGCCGGAAGCCATCCCGCAGGTAAAGTCCGTCCCGAAGCTTTGACCCAACTCGCCAACGCGCGCATTTCCACCACCGGTCTGCGCAGCAAAGGCTGGGAGGAATTTTCCCAACCCGGCGCCCCTGAACTTCATTTCGTATTTACGGTCTGTGACAACGCCGCCAAAGAAGTCTGCCCCATCTGGCCCGGGCAGCCGATGACAGCCCATTGGGGAGTTCCCGACCCCGCCGCCGTCGTCGGAACGCCCGACCAGATCCAGCGCGCTTATCGCGACGCCTTCTTCATGCTCGAGCGCCGCATAAGCCTGTTCCTGAATCTTCCGCTGGCCAGTCTCGATCGCCTGGCCATCAAAAAAGAAATCGACCAGATCGGTCAGGGATGAGAAATCACAATGTGGCGCAGACCTGCCCTGAGCGTAGTCGAAGGGCCCCGCCCGCGAGCAAAGGCGAAGCCGGTTCCTCATGAATTGTTATTCCGAGGAGCGAAGCGACGAAGAATCTGCTTTTTCTCGGTACCGGGTACTCGGTACTGGGTACTTCACTTCCCCTTCTGCTCGGCAATCCATTTATCGGTCCGAGCCTCGAGCATATCCAGAGGCAGTGTCCCGCCATCCAGCATCTCGTCATGGAACTTGCGAATATCAAACTTCGGCCCTAGTTCTTTCTCGGCCTTTTCCCGCAACTCGCGAAACTTCAACTGTCCCAGCTTGTAACTGAGCGCCTGCGCCGGCCAGGAAATATAGCGATCAGTCTCTGCCTGCAAGGTAGGCTCATCCACCGCTCCTGATTTGCGAAAGAACTCCACTACCTGATCGCGGCTCCATCCCTTGGAATGGATTCCCGTGTCCACAACCAACCTCACCGCGCGGAACAACTCCGAAGAAAGTCTCCCATAGTCCGACACCGGATCCTGATAGAACCCGACTTCCTTGCCCAGTTGCTCCGAATACAAGGCCCAGCCCTCGATATACGCGTTAAACCCCAAGCTGTGCAGCCGGAACTTCGGCAGTCCCGTGAGCTGTTGCTGCACCGATTGCTGCATATGATGCCCAGGAATTCCCTCGTGATACGCGGTGGCCTCGTCATCAATCAACGAGCGGTGCGCAAAATCGGAGGTCGCCACCACTACGCGTCCCGGACGCTTGCCATCCGGCGTGCCCGTCACATAATGTGTCGCCGCCGTCGTCTGAAAACTCGGAATCGCTTCCACCGTTACCGGAGACTTGGGCAGCAGTGTGAACAACTGCGGCAGCTTCGGCTCCATCTGCGCGATGTAATGGCGGAAGTCCTCGAGAATCTGATCGGCTGAGTTCGGAACGTATTTCGGATTCGTTTTCAGCGATGTGCGGAACGAGGCGAGATCAGAGAAGCCTTCCTTCTTGGCGATCGCCAGCATCTCCCCCTGAATGCGGTCGATCTCGCGCAGGCCCAGCTGATGAATCTCATCCGCGGTCATGTGCGTCGTCGTGCGGGCATAGATGTCGTTGGCATAGCGTTTCTCGCCATCGGGAAGTGAAGTAATGGCGAGCGCAGTCCGTCCCTGCGGCGCATATTCGTCGCGCACAAACGCCGCAAAACTCTTGTAGGCCGGAATGACGTCCTTGTTGATGGCGTCGGTGATCTGCTGCGTCAGCCGTTTCTGGTCGTCCGCGGAAATGGTCGCCGGAAACTTCTTCGTCGGCATCAGGAACGGATCCGAATCGATGATGCCCTGGCACTGCCCGGGAATCTTTTCGATCAGGAATCGCACCGGCATCAGCTTGTCTTTCATCCCCGCGCGCAACACTTCGGTCGTCTCGCTCAAGACTCGCGGAATCTGCTGCAGGCGCGCAATGTAGTCCTCATACTGCTTCACCGTATCGAATGGCACAGACAGCGGCAGGTCGGCGAGGTTGGTATGGATGCCGATCTGCTGGTTGATCGGCATCTCGTATTCCTTCAGGTCGTAATCGGCGATGCGCTGCTCGAGCACGCGCAGCATGAGGTCGTGCGACACCTGGTCCTGATCGGAGAATCCAGCTGTCGGAATGGCTTCGAGGCGCGCCAGAAAATCCTGATCCGTCTGGTGCCGCCGCGCAATGGCGTCGAGCGAGTATTCGCCGAGTTTATCGTTATAGCGATAGTCGCCGAAGGCGGTCGCACGCTGCGGGAAATTACGCAGATCGCTCTCGTACTGCTCGTCAAACAGAGCATTCTGCGCTTTCAGACGGTCAGCCAGCGGCTTGGTGTCTTCAGCGGAAACGGAACTGATCAGGGCAGCGAAAAGAAATATAACCAGGGGGATGCGCATAGATTATGAAGATTACCAAATTGCTCGCGCTGGGCGGGGCCGTGCATGATGGCATCGCGGCGCTGAGATGGCTGGCGACTCCCCCGGCGAACCTCAACTACACCTCGGCGGAGCAGTCGGGGCGGACCTGCCGAAGCTCGCACTGAGGAAGAAATGGCTGCGGCAGGAACTGGACAGCCGTGCCCTGGCCTTACTGGCCTGAGGCGGCGGGAGTCGGAGCATCGTCTCGGGCTGCGGGGCGTGACCCGAGAATCGCGGCGCCACCAGTCAGGTCGGAGTTTGCCCTGCCCGTGCCCCCAAATCTCAGTTCTCCCAAGTTAAGAATAGTCTCCAAGCGGCTGCGAACAGGCGGGTTAGCAGTTAAGCGAGAATTAAAACCCAGTTTGTTTGACCTCGCCGACCAATTGCGCGAAATTGCGCCTGCAAGCCCGACGGCACCTTGCCCGCCCACCTCCCCAGGGCGGGTATCCGCCGCTCGCGGCGGACCAATTTTTTGAACCGGGAGCCTGTATGTTTCTGCCTGCTTCTTCCGTGCGCTGGTTTGGCGTTGTCTTGCTGGCGTTGAGTTGCGTCGCCCTTGGGCAAAGCCAGCCCCTGTTCACCACGTTTTCGTCCTCGCCCGTGGCTCTGCTGCCCCTGGCTGTGGCCAGCGCCGACTTCAATGGAGACGGGATTGCCGACGCCGCCGTTACCAGCAGCGGCAGCAACGTCGTTTCAGTTCTTATGGGGGCACCAGGCGGCAGTTTTCAACCGGCGGTGAACTATCCCGTGGGTGCGGATCCAGTGGCGATTGTCGCAGGAGATCTCAACCACGATGGCCATCCGGACCTGGTGGTTGTCAACAGCAATCCCAACACCGGCGGCGCTAACGGAAGCATTTCTGTGCTGCTCGGGAAGGGGGACGGGACATTTGCCGCAGCCGTCACCTATGGTGTCGGTTTGGTCCCAACCGCGATCGCCATGGCCGATTTCGATGGCGATGGCAACCAGGATGTGGCGGTGGTGGTCGGCAACCCGAATTTCATTTTCAATCCCGGGTATGTGACCGTGATGCTGGGGAGTGCGAATGGCACGTTCGGAACTCAAAGCAATTACAACGTCGAGCTCGCGCCCGTCTCGATCGCCGTTGCTGACTTCAACGGCGATGGCAAACCCGATCTGGCGGTAGGCAACTCCCTCGGCAGCTTCACCAACCCGCAAAGTGAGGTTTCCGTACTGCTTAATAACGGTTCGGGTAGTTTCGGGGGAGCCGTCAACTTCGGCGTGGGAGCGGCCGGCGCCATTCCCATCTCGCTCGCGGCGGCCGATTTTAACAACGATGGGCGCCTCGACCTCGCCGTCGCGGTCAACAACAGCAACGCGCTCTTGATTGCCCAAGGGAACGGCGACGGCACGTTTACCGGGCTGGGCTTTCAGGCAGTTGGCAACAACCCCATCTGGCTGGCGGCCGGCGACCTGAACGGCGACGGGAAAATGGACCTCGCCGTCGCCAACAACTCCGATAATACGGTTTCGATTCTGCTGGGAAACGGCGACCTCACATTCACCGCCGCCAATGTCTATTCCGTCGGCAACAAGCCGACCAATCTGGTTCTCGCCGACCTCAACGGCGACGCCAAGCTCGACCTGGCAGTGGTCAACAATTCTGACAACACGCTGCAGGCGTTGCTGGGAGAAGGGAACGGGAGTTTCCGCTCGGGAAGTTATTCGGTGGGTACAGGCTCCCCTGGTTTCACCAGCGGCGATTTCAACGGCGACGGCGTTCCCGATCTTGCGGTAAGAAACTCGAACGACACCGTGACCGTATTTCTTGCTGACGGCAAGGGAGGATTCAGGGCCCTTGCGCCATTCAACTCCTGCCCGCTCGGTCCCATGGCGGCAGGTGATTTTGACGGCGACGGCAAAATGGATCTGGCTATCGTTTGCAACAACTCCCTGTCCACCCCCGGCTTCATAAGCTTCTACCTGGGACACGGGGACGGCACTTTTTCCGTCGGCGCGGTCTTCCCTCCTGCCGATTTCGTCTTTGGGATCACGGCGGCCGATTTGAACGGCGACGGCATCAGCGAGGCAATCTGGGCCCAGGCAAATACCGTTGTCAACTCGGTTGTCTTCACAAACCTCAACGGATTCAGCGGCACGGCTCAGACAGGCGGCGCCGCCCAGGGCGTCATCTCGGGCGACTTCAACGGCGACGGCAAGATGGATCTGCTCGTCCTGAGCAACGTAGCTGGAGACGCGCCCCTGTTGGGGGATGGTCAGGGCAACTTTCAAGCCTTCCCGCCGGTCGCGCTTGGGACCAGCATTACCGTTGCCGACTTCAACGGCGACGGATTGTCAGACTTCGCCTATTCCGACAACATGGTGGAGATCGAACTCAGCAACGGCGACGGCTCGTTCCGGCAGGCTTACACCATTCCCTGTTGCGCCTTGGCGTCGAATGCGGGCGATTTCAACGGCGATGGGATTCCTGACGTCGTGGGCCTGCCGCTCCCCGGTTTCGGGGGCGCAGACGTGTACCTCGGGCAAATCGACGGCAGCTTTGCGGCCTCGGGCACCAGTCTGCCCTACGATCCCAACAGCTTCACGGCAATCGGGGACTTTGACAACAACGGATCGCCCGACCTTGCCATTCTTGACCCGGTTGCCGGGCAGCTGTCTATTCTGCTCAACACCCACAGCTATCAGCTGAGCAGTACTTCACTGGCGGAGTCGCCTGCCACGGTAGTGGCCGGGCAACCCATCACCCTCACCGCAACCGTTGGCAGCAAGCAGGGTACACCCACCGGCACCGTGGTTTTCAAACAGGGAGATGTCGTTCAAACCACGACGTCCCTCAGTTCGGGCCAGGCGCAAGTATCGCTTAATGCTCCTGCGGTTGCCGGGCAGGTGAGCTATACGGCTCTCTATACCGGCGATGGCGTCTACAGCGGAAGTTTGTCCAAGCGAGTTCTGCTGAGCGTCAGCGCCGCCGGCACAACCACCGTCGTCACCTCCAGCGCGCCGAATTCCAAATTAGGTCAGAGCGTGACCTTCACAGCTACCGTGACGCCTCAATACAGTGGCACGCCGACAGGGACCGTCCAATTCTTTGCCGATGGGCAGCCGCTGGGTTCGGCCGGGCTGGCGGGAAATCAGGCCGCGCTGAGCACCACCGCCCTGACGCAGGGTACGCATCGCATCGAAGCCGATTACTCCGGCGACAGCAGCTTTCAAACCAGCCTGGGAACCGTGAAGCAGAACGTAGGCCGCGCCGCCAGCACGGTCGTGCTCACCTCCTCGCTCAACCCGGCGGTCTATGGACAAGCCGTCACCTTGACTGCCACCGTTACCGACTCCGACGGAACCGTGCCCACCGGGTCGATAGTCTTTGCCGAAGGAGCTACCGTCTACGGAAACGTGAGCCTGAACGGGGGCGGGGCACAGATTACCTTGCCCGCGCTGCTGGTCGGCACCCACAATATCGCCGCCCAGTACGGAGGCGATTCCACCAACGGCCCAGCCCAGGCCAAGCTGGCGGAAGTCATCACTGGATTACTCACCACCACCGCAGTCTCCAGCAGCGCCGAACCCTCAAGCTACGGCCAGACGGTCACGTTCACCGCAATTGTTTCATCGAGCGGAGGCACGCCCAACGGAACCGTCACTTTCAAGAATGGATCGGTCTCTCTGGGCACGGCAACACTCAGTGGTGGGCAGGCCTCGCTTGCGGTAAGCACACTAAATGCAGGTCCGCACACCATCAACGCGGTTTACAGCGGCAGTAGCCTCTACGCGAAAAGCACGGGTACGTGGGCGCAGATCGTGGAGCCGGCGCCGACCACCACCGGTATCACTTCTTCGCTGAACCCGGCGCCCGTGGGACAATCGGTCACCTTCACGGCGACCATCACCGTCGTCGGGGCGCCTACGCCCAACGGCAACGTCACATTCATGGACGGCACCACCACGCTCGCTACCGTCGTCCTTGCTGGCGGCCAGGCACGGTTCAGCACCTCGACCTTGACCGCCGGCAGCCACACCATTACGGCGGTCTATCAGGGATCGAAAAACTTTGTGACCAGCCAGGCAAGCTTGTCACAAACGATTCAGTAGCCGGAAGGGCAGGGGAAGCGCAGCCACTTCGCGCTTCTCCTGAACCAGCTCCACTACTTACTCTTCTCCCATTCCGGTTCCACCGGTGGCACCAGATCATACTCGTTCGACTTCTGACCTTTCAGGTAGATGTCGAACCAGTTCACGATGTGATGCAGCCTCTCCACGCGATGCCATGGTTGTCCTGAGCGCGACAACTCGTGCGACTCTCCTGGAAAACGGACCTCTGCCGTCGGAATCTTCCGGTACTTCAACGCGCGGAACATCTCATCGCCACCGCTGCTCGCGGGCGACCGCAGATCCGCGTCCCCCAGGATGAGCATGAGTGGGGTCTTGACGTTATTAATATAGGTAATCGGCGACCGCTGCCGGTAATCGTCCGGATCCTGAAATGGAGGCTTCCTGAACCAGTTTTCCTGAAACAGGGTAAAGTCTGCCGTGTACCACCATCCCGCCCAATCGGAGATATCGCGCTGCGACACCGCCGCCGCGAAACGGTCCGTGTGCCCGACCACCCAATTGGTCAGCAACCCGCCGCCGCTGCCGCCAGTGACGCCCAGGCGCTTGTCGTCGACATAGCCGCGCTTGATCAACTCATCCACGCCCGCCATCAGATCTTTGAAGTCGTCTCCGGGATAGTGATACTGAATGATGTTCCCAAATGCCTCGCCATACGAGGTACTTCCCCGCGGGTTCGGATAAAGCACCACGTATCCCTTCGCCGCCATCCACTGCATCTCGTGGAAGAAGACGTAGCCATAAGCCGTATGCGGGCCGCCGTGGATATTGAGGATCAGCGGGTATTTTTTCTTGGGATCAAAATCCGGCGGCTTCTGCACCCATCCTTCGATCTTCTTCCCGTCAAAGCTCGTGTACCAGATATCCTCCGGCATGGTGAGATTCAGTTCGCCGAACAACTTCCCGTTCACGTCAGTCAATCGCTTCTGCGATCCGTCCCCGACCACGAACAAGTCATTGATCATAAGAGGAGTCGAGATCTCCGCCACCATCTGCGTTCCATTGGAAGTAAAGGCCTCGACCGCCTGATCACCGCTGGTCACCGGCGTGATCTTCCCGCTCTCCACGTCGACCCGATCGATATTGGCTCGCCCTTGCTTCGCCACCGCCAGCATCAACGACTTGCCATCCGCGCTCCACACTGGAGGCGTCCCCGCACCACCACGGGGAGGCTCCTGGTCTCCCAGAATTCCTCCGTCAATATCCCAGTCATAATCGGCTGTGAGTTTGCGCGGCTTCCCGCCTAGATCCATTACCCATAAATCCGCCTTCTTATAGGACTGCACCGGCTTGGCGTCCTGCCCGATAAACGCCAGCTTGCGTCCGTCCGGACTCAGCGCAATCTCAAACGCCGCTCCGTCGATTCTGCGCGACTTCAGAAGCCTCTCCCCCCGCGGCCGGGACCGAATACACCACGTTCGAGGGACCCGCGTAGTACGGCTCCAGATTGCGATTGGACGTGAAATAAATTTTCGACGCATCCGGCGCCCACACCAGTTCGCCCTCGTCAAAATTTCCCCTGGTCAACTGCTTCGGCTTCGGCAAATTCTGCGGATCGGAGGGAAAGCCAATCGTCCAGATGTGATCGGGCCGCGAAAAATCCAGATACCCTTCCCCATTCAATCGGAACACCGCCCGCGTCACCACGTGGATGTCAGGCTCATGCTCCGGCTTCGCGCATTTGCTCTTGTCTTTTTCCTTTTCGCACGCGGCCATCGCCAAGTCCTGCGGATTCGCGCCGCTGGTGAACGCAATCGTCTTCCCGTCGGGAGACCAGGTCGGCCCGGCCGCGCCTTGCGGCATCTCCGTCAACCGCCACGCCTCGCCGCCCGCCATCGCCAGAATAAAAATCTGCGACGGCTCCGGCTTCCCATCTTTCTCCACCGACCGCTGGAACGCCAGGTACTTTCCATCCGGAGACCATCGCGGCCCCGAATCATGCTTGCCCGAGGTCAACTTGCGCGGCTCTCCACCCGCCGTCGCTACCGTCCAGATCGAAGTTTCGTACTGCTGCTTCTCTCCCACCACGATCCGCACAAAGGCCACCTGCGCCCCATCCGGAGAAATCTGCGGATTCCCGATCCACTGAAACTGAAACAGATCTTTCTCAGTAATCGCTCGTTTCTCGGCATACGAAAAAGATGAAGCCATGCAAAGCGTGACAAACACCCCAAACAAGACAGAACGAAACTGTTTCATGACTTCCTCCCAAAGTGGCGACCCCACGCCGCCGACAAGAATCGCAGCCTACGCTATCGAAGCAAGGAACCGCAAGCGTTCTCCTCAGCTCTTAGCGTCCTTTGCGGCCTTTCTTCGCGACCTTTGCGATAAGAGCTTTTGACCGTCGCTCTCGATACCAGGCAGTTTCGTAAACAAAAATCCGCGCTGGAAGGTTTTATAGCAGTGTGAAATCGAAAAGTAAGTACTTGCGCCAACCACTAGGCCCATCGTTCCCCGCAATCGGGCGCGTTGAGCTTGCAATCACAACCGACAGACACCACGCTTACACAATTGGGAGCAGAGCAAGTGCAACCATCGAGAAGAAACGAATGGCCTCACAATTTCCCGAACATCGGTGGGAGGTCGTCCGGCTGAAGAATTCAGAGGATCTTTTCGTCGTTCAAGCTAAGCCTCCGTAACTGGGGAGATATCTTCGCGTCCTTTGCGGCCCTTCTTAGCGACCTTTGCGTTGAAAGGCTTTTTGATTCACAGTTGCAAAACCTCTGGATAGACGAGACAATCGCCGCCACCGTTCATGGCCACCGCCACCTCGCCGCAGCGCCAAGCCCTGTCGCGCACTCTCTCCATCGTTCTCGTTCTCCTCGGCCTCTCCGTCTTCATCAATTACGTCGATCGCGGCAATCTCTCCATCGCTGCCCCCATGCTCAAAGACGAACTGGGAATCTCGGGCAAGCAACTGGGCATCCTGCTCTCCGCCTTTTTCTGGACTTACGCCTGCCTGCAGCCCGTCTCCGGATGGCTCGTCGACCGCATCAACGTCAACTGGGTGATCGCCGGAGGCTTCCTCGTCTGGTCCGCCGCCACCGCCGTCACCGGAGTGGTTCACGCCTTCGCCGCTTTGTTCGTCTTGCGCCTCATCGTCGGCGTGGGCGAGTCCGTCGCCTATCCTTCTTATTCGAAAATCATCGCGCTGCATTTTCCCGAAGAACATCGAGGCCTTGCCAACTCCGTCGTCGCCGCCGGACTCGCCTCCGGCCCCGGCTTCGGCATGCTCGCGGGCGGCCTCCTCATGGCGCGTTTCGGCTGGCGTCCTTTCTTTATTGTTCTCGGGCTCGGCAGCCTGCTCTGGCTCATTCCCTGGATCAAGTACATGCCCGGCGCACGAGAGTCAGTTCCCGTGCTGAAAACAGGCGCGCCGAGCCTTCTTGAGTTCGTAAGATTGCGATCGGCTTGGGGCACCTGCGTTGGACTCTTCTGCGGAAACTATCTCAACTACTTTCTAATCACCTGGCTGCCGTTTTACCTGGTGCGCGAGCGCCACTTCGCCATGGATCGGATGGCCCGCGTCGGAGGCATCGCCTATCTCTCAGCCGGTTGTTGCTCCACGCTGTCAGGCTGGCTCTCCGATCGCTGGATCATGGCCGGAGGCACTCCCACCCGCGTGCGAAAAACATTTGCTGCCGGAGGCCTGGCTCTGGCCGGGATTTTCCTCGGACTCTCCGCCTTCAGCGGTCCCTTTCTTGCCGTGCCCTTCCTCTTTATAGGGATCAGCTTTCACGGCGTGAGCAGTTCGAATATCTGGGCCATCACCCAGACTCTCGCCGGACCCGAAGCCGCCGGGCGCTGGACCGGCTTTCAGAATTTCTTCGGCAATCTCGCCGGGGTCGTCGTCCCCGCTCTTACCGGATTCGTCCTCGACCGCACCGGGCACTTCTATTGGGCCTTCGCCATCGTCACCATGGTTGCCCTCACCGGCGCACTGTCGTGGGTCTTCGTGGTAGGACGAGTCGAGCAAGTAAAGTGGACAAGAGCAGTACCCAGTACCTAGTACCCGGTTCTCAGCTCGCTCTCTCATTGTCATTCTGAGGAGCGCAGCGACGAGGAATCTGCTTTTCTGGGTACTGGGTACTGAGTACTGCTTCTCATTTCGGGAATAAATTTCAAAAAGACTTTCACCCCTCACATCCGTAACCCAAGCAAAGTGCTATACCAAAGAAGTTCGCCCGTCAGCTGGACTCACCTCATTCCACAAGCAGGTGACGTCCATGTCGCGCCCATCGTCCTTCAAAAAGTTTTTCTCTGTGTCTCTGTGCCTCTGTGGTGAATTGTTTCTGTTGGCGATAGTCGCATCGGCACAGGACGCCTCCACCGGCGCCCTCCGCGGCACGGTCACCGACTCCACCCACACTCCGATGGCCAAGGCCACGGTCGCCATCGTAAACACCGCCACCGGAATTACATCCTCTTCGATCACCGATGCCGAAGGACGCTACTTCCTCGACCTGCTTCCTCCCGGCGACTACAGCGCCCGCGCCGAGTCGCGTGGCATGTCGCCCGAAATCGCGCCCAATCTCCACATCGACGTCGGAGGCCTCCTGCAACTCGACTTCGCCCTCTCCGTCGCCGGAGCCAAAGAAACCGTCACCGTCTCCGCCGGACCGCAATTGGTCGAGACCCAACCCGCCGCCATCAGCGCTCTTCTTGATGAGCGCGCCATCAGCGATCTGCCGCTCAACGGACGCCGCTACACCGACCTCGCTCTGCTCGCTCCCGGCGTCACCCAAGATCCGCGCGGACTCACCTCAACCTCCAATGGCGATCTCGCTTTCGGCGGCATTCGCGGATACCAATCCAGTTACCTGGTCGACGGCGCCGACAACAATAACGCCTTCTTCGCCCAGGCTCGCGGACGCTATCGCGCCCCTTACCAATTTTCCAACGAAGTCGTGCAGGAATTCCGCGTCTCCTCGAATACCTATGGTGCCGAACTGGGACGCGCCGGCGGCGCCGTTGTGAACGTGGTCACCAAATCCGGGACCAATCACTTCCACGGCACCGGCTTCTATTATTTCCGCGACAACGCGCTGAATGCCGTGCATGCCTACACCGGAGGCGCGAAAATCGATGACCGCCAGCAGCAATTTGGATTCACCGTCGGCGGCCCTATCAAACCAAACAAGGCATTCTTTTTCGCCGGATTCGATCAGAACGTCTTCCATGTTCCCGCGCTGGTCCGCTTCCTCGATGGCAGCAGCGTACTCGTTCCCCAGAAGGGCCAGGAACCTCTGCATCACGGCGACTACGAAGACAGCGACAAAGCCCTGGTCTTTGCCACCGCGGCGCAGTTATCCACCATGACCGGAAATTTCCATTCCGCCCTGCTTGGCAATACCGGATTCGCGAAGGTCGACCTCACCCTCAATCCCAGGAACTACCTGACGGCCCGGGTGAACACTTCGCGCTACTTCGGATCGAACAACGTATTCTTCGATCCCGCGAGCCCCATCACTACCTACATGATGAGCGATAACGGAGAAGAAGATGTCGCCACCGAAAGCACTTCCCTGTCGTTGACCAGTTCCATTTCCCAGCGCACGGTCAGCCATCTGCGCGCCCAGTTCTCGCGCGACTTGCAGCAGTCCTACGCCAATACCAACGACCCTCTGACCCGCATCACCAGCATCACCGACGGCTTCGGACGAGCCACGATTCTTCCCCGCCAGACCAACGAACATCGCCTGCATCTCACCGAAACCTTCAGCCGCGAATCGGGACGACACTCCTGGAAATTCGGCGGCGACGGCCTCTTTACCTGGATTCAGAACTACTTCCCCTCGCTGTCGGGCGGCGAGTACATCTTCGATGACATCAAGGTCAATCCTTGGACCTTCGAGCCCATGATCGGAGGCATGGAAACCACTCCGCTCCGTGCTTACGCTCACCAGGTCCCGCACTACTACATTCAGAACTTCGGCTCTTACACCACCCATCCCAACACTAACGAATACGCCGCCTTCGCCCAAGACACGATTCGTGTCACCAGCCGCCTTGCCGTAAGCCTTGGCGCGCGCTACGACCTGCAAACCTTCTCCGCGCAAGGACTGGTATCGAATCCTCTTTGGCCGGCCTCCGGTAAGGTTCCTTTCAACGACCGCAACCTCTCGCCGCGCGTCGGACTCGCCTACTCCATCGGCAACGACCGTCCCCTCGTCATCCGCGCCGGATTCGGCCTCTTCTACACCCGCATCCCGCAGATCTACACCTCGACTCTCGCTACCGACAATGGCATCGCCTCCACCACGCTCATCCTCAACAACACCCACTATTACGATCACCAGATCTTCCCCACCTATCCGAATGTCATGGTGCCCTGTCCGGCCGGCACTTCCGGTTGCGCCGCCCCCGGCGGCCTCACCAGCTTTCTCATCAATGACGTCGCCTCGTTCGCGCCAAATTTCAAAACGCCCCGGGTGCAGCAGGCCAGCCTCAACATCGAGCGCGAAGTCGCTCACCGCCTTTACGTGGGCGTTTCTTACATGTACGTCCACGGCGAGAACCTGATCCGCGCCCGCGATGTGAATCTGCCTCCGCCCACAAACGTCACCTACCCCGTCTATGACGACAGCGGAACCAACATGCTCGGCTATTACGACATCGCATCCTTTTCGACCATGCAGATGAGCCCCACCATCACCTGCCCCTGGCCCCCTTGCATCAATCCGCTGGTCCGGCCCATTGCTCAACTGGGCGCCATCAACCAGTACGAAAGCGCCGCCTCGAGCGTCTATCACGGGGCCACGCTTTCGATTAACCGGCGCATGACCGAGGGCCTCTACTTCCGCCTTGCCTACACCTTTGCTCACGCCATCGACAACGGCCAGGACGCCCTCGTTGCCGGGCGTCCCGTCACCGTGCAGAATTCCTACAGCGCCAACTCCGAGCGCGGCCCCAGCGTGACCGATCAGCGCCAGCGCTTTGCCTTCTCCTTCATTGCTGAACCGCGGCCATTCCACCGCGAGCATCCATTGTTAGGGAAAATCTTCAACGATTGGAAACTGTCATCGGTCGTGACTATCGGCAGCGGACGCCCCGTCGACGCCAAAGTCTTCGGCGATCCCAACCAGGACGGCAACGACTCGAACGACCGCCTGCCCGGCGAAGGACGCAACGCCTTCCTCGGTCCCGATTACGCCACCACCGACATGCGCCTTACCCGCCATCTCTTCCGCCGCGACCGCATGAAACTCGATTTCATCATCGAATCGTTTAACCTCTTCAACCGCGATAACCTCCGCGTTCGGATTACTGACGACAGTTTCCAGAATACCGCGGGAAAATTTGTCTACCTCGATCAAAAGCTCGGCGTGAACTATTACCCGGCGCAGTATCGCGTTCCAGCCAATTTCACCAAGGCCACCGACGCCTACGCGCCCCGCCAAATCCAACTGGCCCTGAAATTCGCCTTCTGAAAAGAACTGGGTCCCCCGCCCTTGTCGCGATGGTTGCGGCAGGGGCGGGGCTTTTTCTTAACGATCGTCAATTCTTAAGTATTTTCATTCCGAGGAGCGAAAGCGAAGAAGAATCTGCTTCTTCTCGGGGCTGGATACTTGGCACTACTATATGACAAGCCGCGAAGAACTCCTGCACTGTCTTCTTCAACTTCTCCCCGCGCAACTCCCCGTCCTGCACCGCCCGCATAAACCATTGCGAGTAAGGCTGGCCAGCCACTTTCTCTGTAATCGGTGTAGATCGCTGCCGCAAGCACGTGCATGCCCCCATCCTGCTCCCGCCAATATTCGCAAGTGTTCCGAGCCAAGCCGAACTTCTCGCTGATAATCTCCTCCAGCGCCTGCACCGAATCTTCCTCGATATAGCCCTCCGTCGTGTTGTATCCGAACGACGGATCATGATGCTGTACCTTATCCATCACCAGCGTGTCCTTCCCCAGGAGAGCAATCGCAGCGCGCACCTTTGGATCATCCGCGTGATAGGGCGGATGCATCGGCTCATGAATCGCATTGTGCAGAACGATGGTGAACGGATAAGACACATGCGTCAGGAACCGCAGCCCGGTGATGCGGATTCCGTGCGGCTCTGAATAGGCCAGCAAATACACCGTGATCGTGTTCGATGGCAGCGGAAAACCCAGATAGCTCTCAATGACGGGAACAATGTTGTACTTCGGAAGCTCAGAAGAAATTTCCGCAATGCGCTTCTCGATCTTCGGCTTGGCATTCGCCGCCCAATACGCCGGAAATCCAACCCGATCCATCGCCTTCAGCGCCACCTCCAGGGAGGGCCGAGCCTTTTCGTAGTTTTTCCAGCCATCCTCGTCCCAGTAGGAAGTCTTTCTTAGACCCGCTTCTATCGTGGCGCTGTCATTCGCGGTGCGAATCATCTCGGGCAGCGTTTCGTCATCGACCACGGAGTAGTAGAGCGTCAGCTTCGCCGAGATGATCCCTTGCCCCTCATCCTTGATGACGTGCTTCAGTTGAACGAACGCGGCCTGCTCTGCGGCCGTGAACAACGGATGGAAGTGGTCGTACTCCGCCTGATAGTAGTGCAGATAGTAGGGATCGCCACCTAGCGCATTCAATAAACAAAGGGTGTCGTATTTCAGAGAAGGCTTCAGTTCCCAGTCAGTGCTGGTGTGAAGAGAACCCGTCTCAGCCTGAACCATCACGCTGAAAAAAAGGGTGACGAGAGAGAGCAGATAAGCAATCCGGCGCATGCTCCAGTTCTAAACGCCGGAGTTGGTCGGCGTCTTGAATCCATTTGCAGCGCATCGCCATGCCCTGGGCCCCATGCCCGTTAGCTGCTTCACGCTCCGCGTCATGTGCGATTGATCAGCGAATCCCAATTCGGCGGCAATGCTGACCAGTGGCGCCTGAGTATTCCGAATCAACTTCAACGCCTGACGAGAACGAATGCGCGCACGGAAAGCCTCTGGTGAAATGCCGAACACTGACGAGAAACCTCGCGAGACTGCCCACCGCGCGATTGCCTTTTCTTCTGCCCATCGAGACAGTCGCAGGGATGGGTTCTTGATCAGCGCCGCCGCCAACTCGTCGGGCCAGTCGGGGGAGCGCGGCTTCTCTGCTACGACCATCGAGCACAGCAAATCCACAGCGTCTTTGTAACTTCGCTCCGCCACGCGCGCCACCGAGTCAGCATCAACCACGCTTGCAATTCCTGGAGTAAAGCACGCAACGGATAGCGGAAGATTCAACAGCACTGCGCCACGCTGCGGGAAGCGATCGAGGTGCGCTTCAAATTGCTCATGGAAGATCACGTCGCCCGGCCTCGCCAGAAAACGTCCGTGATCTCCCGCTTCTTCGTATCCGCCTGCCAGCACGAGGGCCGCGTAAGCCTCCTCGTGAAGGTGACGGGCGAGAGCTGACGCACGAATTGTCTGCCATACACGCATTTGCTGCATTATGCGCGCTATATCTCACCTAAGTCATGCACAAGCAATAACATAACAAGCCTTCCCTCGGCAGCCGTGCCCGCGCAGAGCCCCAAAATACCCCAGATTTCCCACTTTCCCTGTCCAGATTCCTGACAATCCACTTGACTTGGCTTCAGAACCTTGCAATAACTATCCCGTCCAAGTGGGACGAGTTTGGGGGTGTAGTTCGTTTGGCTGAAGTCCGACTTCAAGAGGGTGAATCCCTCGAAAATGCTCTCCGCCGTTTCAAGCGCAAGGTACAACAGGAAGACATCATCAAAGAAGTAAAACGTCATTCCTTCTACCTGAAGCCCGGCGAGAAGAAGCGTGTCAAGGAAGCGCTCGCTCGCAAGCGCAGCCGTAAGAAAGCACGCAAGGAACAAGACTAAAAGCGGACATCTGGGCCGTCGCTTTCCCCAGTGACGGCCCATTCGTTTATCAATTTTCATCCCGTTTTGGGAAAAAGCCAACCGACTCACCCACGATCTACGTTGTTCCCCGCTCTTTGCGCGGAGCGGGCCGGGCCGAATCCAGGGGTATTTCCAAGGTGATCTTGAGGGGGGTGTGATGGCTCTTCTGCACTCGCGCCACGCAGAGGAGATGGGGTGAAGGGAGCACTCTCAATGGAATTCCAGGACAAGGTACTCAAGTGTATCGACTGTGGAGCCGACTTTATTTTCACCGCCGGCGAACAGCTGTTTTTCCACGACAAGCAGTTTAAGAACGAACCCAAGCGTTGCAAAACCTGCAAAGCGAAACGCGTCTCTGTGCTCGGCGCCGCGCCCGCGCCTGGCAACGGAAACGGAAACGGCGGTTACGCAAAAGTGGAAACCCGCACCACTTGCTCGCAATGTGGGAAGGAAACTACTGTGCCCTTCAAGCCGACCCAGGGCCGTCCGGTCTTTTGCCGGGAGTGTTTCCAGGGACGTCGGCAAGCTGCCTCCGCGTAGCGAAGGGCAGCTGCAATAACTGATCTTCGAGTCGCACTTTGTAAGAAGGGCCCCAGCTGGGCGGAAGCCCCCGCTCTCCACCCGCCAAGCAGACTTCCGTCAACTCCTTAGTGTCTCTGAATCCTCCCCATGGTCATCCTGCGCGAAGTAATCGCGCGCGATTACGCCGTCGAAGAACCCTAGCGCTCTTCTGCGGCAAGCACCTACGAGGAATGTCTAAACCACTTGTCGTTAGCTGGAATTCTTCTATGAAGTGGCTTTTCTGGGTACTGGGTACTGGGTACTACGTCCCAACTCTGCGCCCACGCTCGGCGGGAAACGCGCGCTTCTCATCCTCATGCTTCACCAGCAGCGCCTCGATCTGCCGCAGCAGATCCTGCGTGCCCAAGGGCTTCACCAGCAGCGATTGCGCGCCTTCGCGCTTCCACTCGCCATCTTCCGGCGGATAGGCCGTCAACAGCGCCGTGGCGGGATTATATTTCTGCTTCCGTGCCGCCCGGATCACATGAAATCCCGCATCTTCCGTCTCCATGCGCGAATCCGTGATCACCATCTGATACACGTCCCCCGCCAGTTTTTTCACCGCTTCCGCGGCTGACGATGCCGTGTCCACATCAAAGTTGTTCAACTCCAGCACCGCCTTCAACGTCAGCAGCACGGCCATATCATCATCGACCAGAAGAATGCGCCGCTTCATGGAGCACCTCGAGGGATAAGGTGTTCGAAGCCGCAAAGGCTCTGCGACTGCGCAGAAATGAGAAGAACACCGCGGGACGGGCGCGACTCCACTCCCAACTCTGCGCCGTTCCTACGTTACACTACTTCCGTGGCAACTTTCTACGTCGAGAACTTCGGATGCCGCGCCACCCAGGCCGATGGCGCCTCTATCGAGCGCCAGTTCGAGCAGCGCGGACTCGAACGCGCCGCCGCTCCTAACAGCGCCGAACTCGTCGTGCTCAACACCTGCACCGTCACCGCCGCCGCCGATCACGATGCCCGCGCCGCCATTCGCCGCATCCATCGCCTGAATCCCGGAGCGCAGATCATCGTCACCGGATGCTACGCCCAACGCGCCCCCGAAGAACTCGCCGCCATCCCCGGCGTCGCCAAGGTCATCGGCAATTCGCATAAGCATATTCTGGCGGAATTAAGCACTCAGCATTCAGCACTCAGCACTCAGCCAATTCAAGAGAACAGCTTCGTTCCTCTGGATGTGCTTCAGCGACCCGCCATCGGCGACCTGCGACCGGATTTTGACCAACGACTAACGACGAACGACCAACGACTATTCGTTTCCGACATCTTCGCCCACACCGAACTCCTGGCGGCGCCCGTCTTCGACGCCGCCAACGAACGCACCCGCCCCAACCTCAAGATTCAAGACGGATGCAACAACCGCTGCTCCTTCTGCGTCATCCCGTATGTACGAGGAAAGAGCCGTTCTCTGACCACCGAGCGCATTCTCGAAGAAGTGAACACGCTGGTCGCGGCGGGATATCAGGAAGTCGTTCTCTCGGGCATCAATCTAGGCCGCTGGGGCCGCGATCTTAAATCAGAAGCGACCGGCGACCCGCGGCCAGCGACCGGCCAGCGCAATCGGAAATTCGAAGACGTAATCCGCTTGATCCTTCAGCACACCGCCGTCTCCAAGCTTCGCATCAGTTCCGTCGAGCCCATGGACTGGACCGATGACCTCATCGCACTCGTCGCTACATCCCCCCGCATCGCCAAGCATGCCCACGTCCCCATGCAATCGGGAAGCGACACGGTCCTCCGCCGCATGCACAGAAAGTACCGGCCAAACCATTACGTCGATCGCATTACCAAGATTCGTGCCGCCATGCCCGATGCCGCCATCGGAGCCGACGTGATGGTCGGATTCCCCGGGGAAACCGAGCGCGAGTTCGAAGAAACCCGGCGCATGGTCGAAGATCTCCCCTTCACTTATCTCCACGTCTTCACCTACTCCGCGCGTCCGGGCACGCCGGCCGCCGCCATGCCCAACCAGGTTCCCGGGCGCGTCGCCCGCGAGCGCAACCGCATTCTCCGGGATCTGGCCGCGGCCAAGAAGATGGCATTCATGCAGGCCTTCGTGGGAAAGACGATTGAGGCGATCACGCTAAAGAACGACGAGTGTGGCGCAGGCTCCCCCGCGAGCGAACCCCGCACCGAAGCGTTGACTCACAACTATCTGAAACTCCGTCTCGATGGACACCACGCGCCCAACCGCTGGCTGACCGCCCAAGTCACGAATGTTGCCAACGGCACACTGATCGCCACCGGCCCTCTAGCCATCTCCCCGTCATTCTGATTCGACCAAAGGAAGGAATCCGCTTGTTCTCGGTACTGGGGACTCTTTTTGCACCCACGGCGATATTTGCATCTTTGCGCAACCGAAAAATCACGGTAAATTGTGACGCAGATCACTGCAAGTCACGGATCATGTCTTTGACAATAGACGCAAAGCCCTCTAAATGGGGTGGGCAAAAACTGAGTACACAGGGGTTGTGAATGAAACGGAAATCGGGATCCAACAATGGTAAGTCCCACGGAGACGCGCTTCTTTCCTGGCATCTTCTGCATCGCGGGGTCTACGCTCGGGTAGCCCGCAAACTCGATATCGACGCTTCCTATGTCAGCCGGGTCGCCGCTGGCGATCGCGACTCTGATCGTATCCGCAAAGCTCTTCTCACCGAACTTGAGCGGATCCATAGCATGCGTCCCTAGCGCCTGTCCCAACCCGGCGGAACCTTCACAAAACACAGGGGAATAGTGTCGATTTTTTTCGCCGCTCCCCCTGTCATCTTTCTTGACTCTCGCCCCGTCCGCTGCCACAATGCCCCTCCGCTACTGTTCATTGATTGCCACCGAACCCAAGGAGCTTCCCCATGAAAATCCCAGTACTCTGTCTTCTTCTTGCTGCCTCTCTGCCCGCCCTGGCCCAAAGCAAAGACGGCGTGGTCCCCATCAACGGCGGACGCAATTTCGTCTACGTCAAACCCGTCGATCGTTCCTTCCCCGCGGCCAAGCCGCAGCCTGGCCTGGTGACCATCTACAGCAACCTGGGGACGGGCACCAATGTTTATAACGGCGCCGCCGGCACCGGCGTCCTCGGCAAGAACGTTCCCAACCAGCCCTACCCGGAATGGGTCGCCAACGGATTCACCCCCACCGCCAACCACACCGTCACTGAAATTCAGGTCGGCGTAACCTGGGTCGAGGGTGCGAACAACTCCGTCATCCTCAGTCTGAATGAAGATAACGGAGGCAAGCCCGGCAAGACTCTCTTCGTCACCGACTTCACGGCCCTGCCGACCTTCGGCACCTGCTGCACCCTGCAAACCGCAACCCTCATCAACGGCGTTCCCGTCACCCAGGGCACGCAATACTGGATCGTCCTGCGCACCTCACCGAAGAATCAAGGCACGTGGGATGTCTGGAATAACAACTACCAAGACCTGCAAGGCCCGTTCTCGAACAGCCTGGGTAATGGATGGTTCCAGCAAAGCACCCAGGAGCTAGGAGCCTTCGCGGTCTTCGGCCAGTAGAAAAAACGATAACGATAAAGGACGGGCGTCCCCGCCCGTCCCTCTTCCCGACCCCATTTTCATTGTCATTCCGTCAAGGAGTGCAGTGACGAGGATTTTGCTTTCTTTCGGTACTCATTACTCATCAACAAAAAAGGCCGGCAGCGCAAGCCACCGGCCAAAGACCAACGACGAACGACCAACGACTATCTAGTGAATCGTCACATTGTCGATAAAGGTGTTTTGATTGACCCCGCCGCCGAAGGCGCTGAACCCGAACAGCGAGAAGCCGCTCAGCATCTTTCCCGACTCCAGGTCGACGCTCAGGTCAATGGGATCCCACTTGGTATCGTTGGTAAAGAAGACAAACTCGTCGTCGGTACCGTCGGTGTAAAAGAAATCCGCCGCTGTCGGTTCCGATCCCGCCGGATGGCGATCCCAAACTCCGACTTTGGTCAAACTGCTGGTCGAGGTCGGCGTGAAGTTCTGCACCATCTCGATGTTACCGGTGTCGGCGGCATCATAGGTTCCGGCAAACGGGTTATACATACCCGCCATCCACGGCACGCACCCACTGGAACAGAAGTTACGGCCCACCGCCCAGGGCGAAAGCGCACCGCTTTCGAATCCGGCATTCTGCAGCAGGTTCGCGCCCGGCGCCTGAGCGCTTGCGCTCTCCTTGGTCCCTAGCAGTACGCTGACGCGGTCGTCGCCGGAGGTGGTTACAGCCTGGTCGATCAATCCGTCGCGATTAAAATCGCCGAATACCACCGACACCGACTGTCTCCCCGTCTGGTAAGTCTTCTGCTTGCTCAACAGCGTCACCAGCGCTCCGGAGCCGTGAGAAGCACTACTCTCCGAATGCGACTGGAATGTGCCGTCGCCGCGGCCCAGCAGAACGCTGAGTGATCTCGTTCCGGCGTCACCGACGGCGATATCGGCCTTGCCGTCACCATTGATGTCAGCGACGACAATGGAGCGCCCGTCGACGCCAACCGCGTAATCGGCCCGGTCACGGAACGTGCCATCTCCCACACCCGGCAGGATGCTGACCGTGTGGTTGCTGTTGACGACGGCCAGATCTGAAATGCCGTCACCATTGAAATCCCCGGCCGCAATGGCAACGGGATGGTTTGCTGTGTTGAAATGGCCCGCCGCCCGGAAACTGTTGGCGGAAGCCGGGGCGATCAGGCAAAGTGAGATGAGCGTGATAGCAAGTGTAGTGAGCAACTGCTCCCGGTGAGACATTGAAAAACCTCCATTAACCACGGTTGATGTCGGTGAATGGTTGTTCCCCGGTCTCCCTTGGCCCTGTGAAAAGAACTGCCCCCTGGGTTCGTTCGCTGCTGGGTTGACCTGGGGAAGGCTGTCAAAAAAAGTGGCGAGATTGTGCTTCGAAGCGCGCCGCTTGTCAACGCGAGAAGATAGTCTGGAGAAAACCGCCCTCCCCGGCGGGAAGCGCCGCAACCTCATGTTATAATTTCCAATCCCTTTTCTATCTGAAGAGTGGACGGAGGCCCGTATCGATAAACGTTTTATCCGCACGAACGAGCGTATTCGGGCGCGGGAAATCCGCGTGATTGACGATGAAGGGCAGCAAATCGGGATTCTGCCCCCCTTCGAAGCGCTCAAAATGGCCCGCGAAAAGAACCTGGACTTAGTCGAGATTTCGCCCAGCGCTACCCCTCCAGTCTGCCGCATCATGGACTACGGGAAGTTTCTTTATCAGCAAGAAAAGAAAGAGCGCGAGGCGAAGAAGCATCAGAAGGTCATTACCGTTAAGGAAGTGAAGTTCCGCATTAACGTGGATGACCACGATTACGACACCAAGAAGAACCACGTCTTGCGGTTTCTGGACGAGGGAGACAAGGTCAAGGCAACGATCTTCTTCCGCGGACGCGAAATGACGCGGACGGGGTTGGGCCGGCAAATCCTGGAGCGTTTGATCAAAGACGTGCAGGAACATGCGATCGTGGAGTTCCGGCCGCGGCAGGAAGGCAATACGCTGCACGCCATCCTGGCGCCAAAGAAGACGGAAGTGCAGCAGAAGCCCCATAAACCCGCGGAGCCGAAACAGGCACAGACTGCACCACCGCCGCCGCGAGTGAATCAGGCGTAGGAAAAACAGCACTTAGCAATTGGCACTTGGCATTTAGCCCTTCCGGGCTGATGTGGGTGCCTGCGAGAACCTTTCGAGGCTAAGTGCTAAATGCCAAGTGCTAAGTGCTGATTTGAGGAATTATGCCGAAACTGAAAACACACAAGGGCGCTGCGAAGCGATTCAAGAAGACAGCCACGGGGAAGGTGAAGCGCGGGCATTCGCATCTGCGCCATATCCTGACCTCGAAACCACATAAGCGGAAAAAGAAGCTGGGTCAGGGTGTGCTGGTGAGTGATGCCGATACACCGAAGATCAAGCGGATGATTCCCTACTAACTTCCGGTCGCTGGTCGCAGGTGGCCAGCGCGGGAATTTTGGCGGCATCGACCGCCTTTGACTGCGACTTGATCGCGGTCCGGTGAGTGAAGAGGTTGCCTGGTTTTTCTACCTCCAGCCGCCGTTACAACGAAACCAAAAGGAGAACGACATGCCTCGTGTCAAACGTGGAACCAAGCGCCGCGCCAAGCGGAAAAAGATATTAGACCGCGCGAGTGGATACTTCCTCACAAAATCAAAACTGTACCGTTCCGCCAAGGAAGCGGTCGAGCGCGGGCTCAAATTCGCCTACTCGGGCCGCAAGCAGAAGAAGCGCCAGTACCGCTCGCTGTGGATCGTGCGCATCGGCGCGGCCGCCAAGCTCAACGGGATGAGCTACAACCAGTTCATCCACGGCTTGAAGAAGGCCGGAGTTGAACTGGACCGCAAGATTCTGGCGGACCTCGCGGTGAAGGATGCGGCTGCGTTTAAGAGCCTTGCGGAGCAGGCGAAGAGCGCGCTGGCGTAAAACAGCTCTTAGCAATTAGCTTTTAGCCGCTTCGGTGCCGAGATCACTTTCTTACACTGTCATCCTGAGCGCAGGGGAGGCGAAGCCGACCCGGAGTCGAAGGAGCCCGGACACTCCTGGGCTGCGATAGACACATCAGGGAATTTTGATAACGACGTTGGCGGGAGAATTCCCTGTAAGGCCGGCGGCAGGGCAAAGATGCGCGGGGTCCTTCGACTGCGTCATGGATCGTTTCACGATCCATGACTTCGCTCAGGATGACAGAGCTTACAAGGCGAAAGAAGTCATTTAGTTTTCTGTCATCCTGAGCGGAGTGAGCGCGCGCGGAGCGTGCGATCACGCAGTCGAAGGATCCCGGTTAGATTGAACAACGATAGACACATCAGGGAATTTTGGCTACGACGTTTGCGGGAGAATTCCCTGTAAGGCCGGCGGCAGGGCAAAGATGCGCGGGGTCCTTCGACTGCGTCATGGATCGTTTCACGATCCATGACTTCGCTCAGGATGACAGAGCTTACAAGACGAAAGAAGTCATTTAAATTTCTGTCATCCTGAACGGAGTGAGCGCGCGCGGAGCGTGCGATCACGCAGTCGAAGGATCCCGGTTAGATTGAACAACGATAGACACATCAGGGAATTTTGGCTACGACGTTGGCGGGAGAATTCCCTGTAAGGCCGGCGGCAGGGCAAACTTGCGCGGGGTCCTTCGACTGCGTCATGGATCGTTTCACGATCCATGACTTCGCTCAGGATGACAGAGGTTACAAGACGAAAGAAGTCATTTAAATTTCTGTCATCCTGAGCGGAGTGAGCGCGCGCGGAGCGTGCGATCACGCAGTCGAAGGATCCCGGTTAGATTGAACAACGATAGACACATCAGGGAATTTTGGCTACGACGTTTGCGAGAGAATTCCCTGTAAGGCCGGCGGCAATGCAAACTTGCGCGGGGTCCTTCGACTGCGTCATGGATCGTTTCACGATCCATGACTTCGCTCAGGATGACAGCTTTTTTGGGGGACAGTAAACTTCGTGGCGTACGACGTTCCCAAACTGACGGATTTCTCGGCGGCGGCGCTCGATGCTGCCGGGCGCGAGCTTTTGGCTGCGCTCCAGGCTGAGCTTTCGACCATTGCGAACGAGAACGACTGGAAGATCTTCCGCGACCGCTGGATGGCTCGCAAGAACGGCGTTCTCACGCTGGTCAACGATCTGTGGTTGAAGGCTGCCCCTAAAGAAGCGAAGCGCGACGTGGGCCAGCGCGTCAATGAGTTGAAGACGCGGGTCGAAGAAGGTGTTGAAGCCGCGTTGGTTCGAATCCAGAGCGGGTCTGCGGGTTCGAAGCTGGTTGCCGATCGCGTGGATGTCACGCTGCCGGGCATTCGCCGTCCTCTCGGGGCTGAGCATCCGGTCATCAAGACTTTGAATGAGATCGTTGCCGTCTTTCGCGATCTTGGCTATTCCGTTGAAGAAGGGCCTGTCGTCGAGACGGATTACTACAACTTCGAGGCTCTGAATTTTCCTCCCAACCATCCTGCGCGGGATATGCAGGACACTTTGTTCATCGCCAAGCAGGGCGGCAAGGCGCAGCGCGACCGACTTTTACTGCGCACGCACACTTCTCCGGTGCAGATTCGCACCATGGAGAAGATGAAGCCTCCGTTGCGCATTGTCATTCCCGGGAAGGTGCATCGCAACGATCCTCCCGATGCGAGCCATTCTCCGATGTTTCATCAGGTCGAGGGTTTGGCCGTCGATACCAACATTACCTTCGGCGATCTGAAGGGCACACTCGATCACGCCATGAAGGCTTTGTTCGGATCGAGCGTGAAGACGCACTTCCGTCCGTCGTTCTTTCCGTTCACCGAGCCCAGCGCGGAGATGATGGTGTCGTGCTTCATCTGCGGCGGCAAAGGACGGCGCGGGTCGGAGCCTTGCCGTCCTTGCAAGACCACCGGATGGATTGAAATTCTCGGGTGCGGGATGGTCGATCCGAACGTGTTCGAGTTTGTGAAGGACAACGGGTATGACCCGAAGAAAGTTTCCGGATTCGCGTTTGGCATGGGCGCGGACCGCATCGCGATTCTGAAGTATGGGGTGGATGATATTCAGTTGTTCTTTAACGGGGATGAGAGGTTTTTGCAGCAGTGGAGATGAGGCAGTACCCAGTACCGAGTACCGAGTGAAAACATTGAAATATCAGATGACAAATCCGAAGCTTCGGGGAACGTCGTCTTAGTCGATGAGAAAAGATTTCCGCACTAAGAACTTGCTTTCGGAAGTTGCTTTGAGTCCGAAGTTCGTTGAGTACCATGATTGCATTCTGATTGATGGAGCTCCGACGGACCTGTTGCCTAAGAAAGATCCGGAATCGCCGGAGGAACGCCAGAAAGTCGAATATCTAGTGAACCGTCGCCAGGTCTGGGAACTGTTCGAGGTGGCGCCACCCGAGCCGTCGCCGAGGCTTTTGTGTGGTGCCGGAAACACAGTTCGGGAGATATGGGACAGCAAATTAAAGGTGGAGTTCCCCGATCGCAAGTTTGTCGTGTATTTCGAGTACGCGCCGCCAGTCTGCGAGATCAGTTTCTTTCAGGCTCTGGATTGGCATATTGAAGCGGAGGCTCAGGCAAAAGCGAACTGGAATTCGCATCGGGTGGATTGGCGACCAAAGTTAACGCAGAGCCCGTTTCTGGGGCCGAAGAAGATTGGCGACGAGTAGCAAAATGGAAATTCCTCTTGAGGCCGGTAGTCGTGCGAACGGGCCCGGGATCCTTCGACTGCGTGATCGATAGCGTCGCGCGCGATCACTTCGCTCAGGATGACAATGGTTGTTTGGCGCTAAGAGCTAAAGGCTAAGAGCTAAAAGCTGGCTATGAAACTTTCTCCTCAATGGTTGCGGGATTTTGTTGACTTGACCGTCGATGACGCACGGCTGGCTGAGGATTTGACTTCGGTCGGGATTGCCGTCGAAGGGGTTTCCGGCAGCGGGGAGAATACGGTCTTCGAGATGGAGATTGGGACGAACCGTCCTGATGCCATGAATCATTTCGGCGTGGCGCGCGAGGCGGCCGCGATCTATGACTTGCCGCTGCGGCCAATTCATCCCAAGCTGCCAGCGGCGCGCAAAGATGCTCCCTTCCCCATCGACATCCAGGCGGGAAAGTTGTGCGCGCGGTTTACGGGGCGGGTTTTGCGCGGAGTGAACATCAAGCCTTCCCCGGGGAGAATTGCCCGGCGGATTTCGTTGATGGATTCGCGGCCGATTAACAATGCAGTCGATGCTTCGAACTACACCCTGCTCGAGATGGGCAAGCCCACGCACGCTTACGATCTCGATTTGCTCGAAGGCGGCAGGATCATCGTTCGCCTGGCGGAAGAGGGCGAGACGCTCAAGACGCTCGATGGCGTGGAGCGCAAGCTGACGCCGGAAGATCTGGTCATCGCCGATGCCAAGCGTCCGGTGGGCCTGGCGGGAGTGATGGGCGGCTTCGACACCATGATTACCGACAAGACGCGGAACATCCTGATCGAGTCGGCATGGTTTGATCCCACCACCGTGCGCAAGATGGCGCGGCGGCACGCGCTGCACACCGACGCTTCCCATCGCTTCGAGCGCGGAGCCGATTTCGAGTCGACGATTCTGTCCTGCGATCGCGTGGCGGAATTAATTCTGGAATCGGGCGGCGGCGAACTCATCGGCGATGCCGTGGATGTGATTGCCATGCGCGTCGATCAGGCACCCATTGCACTGAATCTTCCCGAAGTGTTGCGAATTCTGGGCGAGCGCTTGCCGACCGAAGAGATCGTGCGGATTCTCGAGCACCTGGGATTTGAGCTGACGGCGGAGCGGCGGGATGCGTCTGAGTTCCGGGTGCAGATTCCCCAGCTGGCGTCTGGATGTTTCGCGCGAAATTGATTTGATCGAAGAAATCGCGCGCGTGTACGGCTACGACAAGTTCCGCAACACCTTGCCGGCGTATGCCGGGGCAGTCGTGGAGTTGCCGGAGGCGGCGAAAGACCGCAAGTTGCGGACGTCCTTGCTGGGGCTGGGCTACGACGAAGCGGTGTCGTTGAGTTTCATTTCGAAGACCGATGCGGAGAAGTTTTCGGCAGCCATCGCGATGGAGTTGGCGAATCCCCTCAGCGATGAAGCTTCAGTCATGCGGACTTCGCTCGCGCCCGGAATGCTGAACATGCTGGCCTACAACCTGAATCGTGGCACGAATGATGTCCGGCTATTCGAGGCGGGCGCCACTTGGGAAGCGTCCGGGACCAAGGCGGCGGAGTTGAAGCGCGTGTGCATGGGGCTCACGGGGAGCGCGGTGGTGCCCAGCGTGAACCAACCCTCGCGGCCCTTGTCATTCTTTGATGTGAAGGGTGATGTGGAGACCCTGCTGGGGATGTTCTCCTACAAGAAGCTGCACTTCGACCCGAAATCGGATGAGTATTATCATCCCGGACGCTCGGCGCGCGCGGTGATGGATGGATCAACCGTGGCGCAGTTCGGACAGGTGCATCCCGAGGTCGCGGCGGCGCGTAAGTTGCGCCAGGATGTGTTTCTGGCGGAGATTTATCTGGACCGGCTTTACGCGCACGGGTTGCGTGAAGTGCGGTATGAAGCGCTGCCGAAGTATCCCGCGGTGGAGAGGGATTTTTCGTTTGTGCTCGACGATTCGGTTATGTTCGAGAAGATTCATCACACGGTGATGGCGCTGGGGTTGAAAGAACTGCGCGAGTTTGCGCCAGTCGAGATTTTCCGTGGGGGCGCGGTGACCGCCGGGAAATATTCGCTCTTGCTGCGCGCTACGTTTCAGTCTGGAGAGCGGACTTTGCGGGAAGAAGAAGTGGGAACGTGGTCTGCGGAATTGATTCGGGCTCTCGAAGGGTTGGGGGGAGTTTTACGGGGGTAAAAGCTTTTTACCGCATTAATATGACGTCATCCTGAGCCCGAAAGGGCGAAGGATCTAGCGTGCAACGGCAAGAGTTTCGATCGGTACAAGACTTTTATTATGGAACGGCGCCATGCGCGCCGTTTTTGTTTTAGATGGGATCCCGGTCAGCACGGATCAAGGTAGGGGTCCTTCGACTGCGTGATGGGTGACCAAAAGTATAGGAATCACACGCCGGATAGACGATTGAGAAAAGCAGTGAGTTCAGATGGAAGGTCTGTCGTGAATGACAGTGGTTCGCCGGTGCGTGGGTGGGTGAGCGTGAGCGACTTGGCGTGGAGGAAGTTGCGATCGAGGGAGAGGGTTGCAGCGTTCTTTGCTTTCAAATCTTTCGGCGCGCCGTAGAGAGTGTCTCCTACCACCGGATGTCCCAGCGAGGAGAGGTGGACGCGGATCTGGTGGGTGCGTCCGGTGTCGATGCGGACTTCTGCCAGCGAGAATTTTCCGTAGGGCGATTCTATCTTTTGTTTGACTTCGTAGTGAGTGACGGCGTCGCGGCCTCCGGAGCCGCGAGTGGTCATGCGGATGCGGCGCACGGCGTCGCGGGCGATGCTGGTGTTGATGGTCCCCTTCTCGGTTTTCATCCATCCATGAACTAATGCGATGTAAGTCTTCTTCACTTTGCGCTCGGCGAATTGGGCGGCTAGGCGGCGGTGGGCTTCGTCATTTTTTGCGACCACGATCAGGCCGCTGGTCTCTTTATCGAGGCGATGAACGATGCCGGGACGGAGTTCGCCTCCGACATCCGATAGTTTGCCGAAACGGTGAAGCAACGCGTTGACCAGCGTGCCTCGGTTGCGCTCGTCTTCAGTAGCTCCTGCCCCGGCGTGCACCATCATTCCCGCAGGCTTATTGATGATGGCGAGGTCGGCGTCTTCGTAGACAATATCGAGCGGGATGTCTTCGGCCATGGCGCGCAGCGGGGGCAGCACCACCGGGCCGAGGATCGAGATGCGCTCTCCTCCCCGGAGGCGGAGGGAGGGCTTGGAGACTTCTTCTTCATTGATGCGGATCTGTTTGTCGCCAATGAGTTGCTGGATGCGGGCGCGGGAGGTGTTATCCAGCTTTGCCGCTAGAAATTGGTCCAGACGCTGGCCTGCGGAGTTTTCGTCCACTGTCAGGAATTGGGGGTAGTCGGGCATTGCTTGATGGATTATAGAGAAAGGCTTTAATCACGGAGGGCACGGAGCAAGAGCTTTCACCACCAAGGACACGAAGGTCCACGAAGGAAAACCGTCGCTCAAGATGACAGAGTCGTGGTTTACCGTGTGGCTTGGGCTGGGACCGACTTCGGAACGTTGCTTTTCAGGTACCAGATCACGCCTCCGAGGATGACCAGGCCGATCGAGATTAATTGCGTTCCGCTCATGATGCCTCCGAAGACGGAGCCGCGGCCGGGGTCGTCGCGGATGAACTCGATGAAGTATCGGGCGACGCCGTAGAGGATCAGGTAGGCGGCGAGGACTTGTCCATCGAATTTTTTGCGTTTGAACATCCACATGAGCAGGAAAAAGTTGGCCAAGTTCGACGGCGGACTCGATGAGTTGTGTGGGTTCGAGGGCGACGCCGAGCGGGGTGCCGACGAGATCGCGGGCGAGCGGATTGGTGAAAGTCACGCCCCAGAAATGCGTGGTGGGCTTGCCCCAGCAGCATCCGGCGGCGAAGCAGCCGACGCGTCCGATGGCGTGGCCGAGAGCGAGGCCGGGGGCGAAGGCGTCCCAAGTGGCGAGCGCAGGCATGTGGCGGCGGCGCAAATACCATACTGCAGCAAGCCCGGCGCCAATTAGGCCTCCAGAAAAAACTCCTCCCGCCTGAAGAGTAGCGAGGCTGAAAATGTCGCCGGGATGGGCGGCGTAGGTGCTCCAGTCATTGATGATGTAGAGAATCTTGGCGCCGAGAATGCCGCATAGAACAACCAGAATGCCAAGGTTCCACGAGTCTTCGGGGTCGATGCCCGACTTCTCGGAGTTGCGGACGCTGATCCACATGCCAAGCAAAACGCCGGTGGAAACCAGGAAGCCGTAGGTCGGAAGGTTGAAGGCGCCGATATGAAGCAATCTTGGGAACACTGTCTGATTAGATGCAGAGTTTTACAAATTTGATTTTATACGAGATTGCCTTCGGGAAAAAGCAGACCTCGGGGGCTAAAGCCCATATTCTTGGCGGTCAGGCGGCACGACTGAAGTCGTGCCCTTCCCAAAACCTTCTAACATTATTTTTGGAGAAAACGCGGAAGGAAAAAGTAAGCCGACCCACTGTGCCGTGTTGGAGGGCCGAGAATGAACCCGTCTTAGACGGTGGGAACCCGCCGAGACCCATTAGGCATCTCCGCATGGCGGAGCGTCGCACACAGGATCGAATTATCGAGTCGAGTCCCCGTTCATTCGGCATTGGTTCAAAAATCGGTTACCCCCGATCACCAACACCGCAGGCCGGCTACAAGGATGGATGCTAGGGAAAAGCGCGGCGGAGTGCAAGAGGCCAGAGGTAAAAAGATGGCACTCCATTTGCCAGCAACTTTGGTAAGCGGTGGAAAATCAACAGGGCAAGCATTTATGCACTATCCGTCCTCGTCGCAAAAGACGTGACAAGGACGGGGCACCCTTATGGAAATTTACCCAGCTTTCCGTTTGTCCTCGAGAACTTCATCGAGGATATTGGAAAGATGCTGGGCGCGCTGGATGTAGTCGGAAGATCCGGTGTCGGCCTTGCGTTTGAGCAAGTGAAATTCGTCGGCGATGTTAAGCGCGGCGAGCACCGCGAGGCGAACGGTATCGACAGTGTGCGTCTGCTCGGCGACGGCGCGCATCTTGGAGTCGACGTAGTCGGCAAGTTTCAGAATGTAATCGGGGTCGGAGCCGCGCAGGTTGTAAGCCTGGTCGAAGATCTCCACGCGGACGGCGTTGTTGTTGGCGTCGCGGATCGGCGTTTGCTTGGTAGCGGATGCCATAACGGTTATGCTCCTGGCCCCTTAGGATGCGTCCAAGTCAACTTGCGGCCTGCTCGGCGGAGATGGAATCGATCTGCTGCAGCATTTTTTCCACGCGGCCGCGGATCTCTTCGCGTTCCTTGCGCAGCTGGATCATCTCCTTGCGCATGGTTTCCACTTCTTCTTCGCGCTCCTCGAGCTGTTCGCGCAGGCGTTGCGTATCGCGCTCGGCGGCTGACCGGGCGTCGCGCGCGGACTTGTACAGCTCAATAGTGCGATAAACCTTCTCTTCCAGCGCCTGGAAATCGTCGGCGGGAACCTGAGCAGATACCTCTTCAGCCAATCTGACAGACATGGGGCTTCACTTCCCTTGGGAGATTTTCGATCTTGGGCTGAGTATACCGCAGTCAGTACCCAGTACCTAGTACCCAGTACCCGGTAGGCGTCGGGAATCAGGCTTCAGGAACAACCGTGCCTCGATCCGCTTTCTTAGCGCCCTTTGCGGCAGTTCTTTGCGACCTTTGCGATAAAAGCTTTCGCCGATAACCGAGGCCTAGAGTCTGGTTCGCAAGCGATGCGCGGCCTCATCCAGCGTTTCGTCTTTCTTGCAGAAGGCGAAGCGAACCTGCTGAGCGCCCTCTTTCGCGTTCTTGTAGAACGAAGATCCGGGGACGGTAGCGACTCCCACATCTTTCACCAGATATTTGGCGAAGGCGACGTCGTCGGGATACTTGAATTTCGAGATGTCGGTCATGACGTAATAAGCGCCGCGCGGACGGTAGCAGCGGAAGCCGACTTCGGTGAGCACCGGGATGAGTTTGTCGCGGCGGGCGCGGTATCCGTCAGCAAGTTTTTGATAGTAGCTCGAGGGAAGTTCGAGAGCAGCGGCTCCGGCCTCCTGCAGAGGCGCGGGCGCGCCGACGGTAAGGAAGTCGTGCACTTTGCGGATGGCGTTGCTGATGGTGGGAGGAGCGATCGTCCATCCCACGCGCCATCCCGTGACGCTATAGGTTTTCGAAAGTCCATTGATGGTCACGGTGCGGTCTTGCATGCCATCAAGGCGGGCGAGAGAAATGTGTTTCATGCCGTCGTAGAGGATGTGTTCGTAAATTTCATCGGTGATGGCGATGACGTTGAACTCGACGCAGAGATCGCGGATGAGTTCGAGTTCTTGCTGAGTGAAAACCTTGCCGGTCGGATTGTTCGGCGTGTTGACGATAATGGCTTTGGTTTGCGGATGAAACGCGGCGCGAAGTTCGCGCTCGTCGAAAGTCCAGTCGCCATCGTCGGTGGTCGGTGGACGAAGTTTCACGAAGCGCGGCTTCGCTCCCGAGAGAATCGAGTCAGGCCCGTAGTTTTCGTAGAAGGGCTCGAAAACGATGACTTCGTCTCCCGGATTACAGATGGCCATCAGGGTCGAGACCATGGCTTCGGTGGATCCGCAGCAGACCGTGACATTGGTTTCAGGATCGACCGTCAGGCCCTGCCAGTCGTGCGCGCGGCGGGCGATGGCGTTGCGCAGATTCTTTGCGCCCCAGGTGATGGCGTACTGATTGACGTCAGCGGCGATGGCTTGTTGGGCGGCGCGCTTGATTTCCGCAGGCGCGGGAAAGTCGGGGAATCCCTGGGAAAGATTGACAGCGCCATGCAGCATGGCCTGGCGCGTCATCTCCCGGATCACGGATTCGGTAAAGTGCTCGACCTTGTCGCTGAGGAAATGTTTGGTTGCGGTGTGCGGCGGCATCGGGAAAGGATAGCAGTTCTCAGTTCTCAGTTCTCAGTAAGGCAGATTCCCCGCATTGCTCGGGATGACAGTGGCGCCGGGGACGTCTGATTGCCAGGGAGGCTCTGGGTCCGCGAGAAGTTTCTTCAGAAGAATTGGAAGGGCACGACTTTTCGTCCTGCCTTCGACGCCTACTCCATTGTGCTCCATCCTCTAGGGTTGGCTCGTCAACCCAAGGAGCGAACCCCAGCGGCTAAAGCCGGTTATATGGGACGGTGCCATATTGGAGTCAGTTAAGTTCTAACAAGTCAACCCGGGCGCGATTACACCATCGAGGCCGTTGTAGGGGCGAAAGACTCCAGCGGGGTCAATGAGTGCTATCGCCAGTTGCGACAGTGATGGTGCGTGGCTAAACTTCCATGGGTTATGGGTGGCTTTGACCAATGCTAAGAACCGACAGAGTAGACGCGCTGATCTTTGCCATTGTAACGCTCAATTTCTCGTACTTGCTATTCGGCTTCTTAAGCCCGTCTTCTTGGCGAATTGTGGCAGATCGCCTGAAAGCGATGGATTTAGCAGGGGCTGACGCTAAAGGATTGTTGGTTCTCACAATACTTCTGCTTGCTCTTGTTGTCGTCCAATTCTTCCGACGACAAGACCCAAGAATCCGATGGAAACTCGACACACTTCTTGCAATCAGTTGGCTGCTTACGTTGGCGTGGGTTGTCGCGACCCACCTGCCAATGATCTAGCAGCAACGCGATTGTTGACGATAAATCGCGATTACACTCATGGGCACTGCGGCGGGTCGTCAGTCGATCAGACAGAAAGATGAAGCAGCCGTTGTGCGTCCCGGATCGCGTGGGAGTCGCACGCTCTCAGGTGTGCCCAAAAGATGAAAATGCTGAGCAGCAGCCAAAGCGCAACGTATGTGCTTTCCTGCAAAACCTGCGAATGCCCGACCACTTGGAATATGAAGATGAAACCCGCGCAGACTTGAATGGCATAGAACGTCACCGCTGACACCATCGCGCCTAGCAATGCCCCAAGGCGTGCGAAGTGGTAGTAGGCGATAAGGATTGGGAGCATCGAAACGAACACGGCTCCGAAATTGATGAAAGGGTCAAGCTGCCGGGACGGGCCAAGGAAGCGATTCCACGAAGTCCCATCAGCAGGAATCGAGGCAAGTGCGACGGCAAGCGCAATCACAGCTGCACACACTGACGCTACGATGACAACCTGTGTTCGGCTCAGGATGTGAAATCGTTGCCACATCACGCACATTATAGCCAGTACTGGCTAACTGGCGAAAAATCGAAATAGCGCTCATCGACCCCAATTGTGGCGAAGAAAAAGCGCACGCTTGCGCTAACGCCTGGTAGCGCCAGTTGAGCGGCAGTGCTCTTGAAGGATAGACTGAAAGTCCGTTGGAACACTTGCTTTTAATTCCTGTCGGACTGCTCATTGCAGCATTAGGCATGGGCTGCCTGTTTCGTCCCGGTACGATTCAAGAGTACCTGACACGAACCTTATCCGGCACTTCTGCCGGGCGAGTCAACCCATTCGCTGCCTGGATGCAGCACCCGAGTTACCCCGTTTACCTTCGGTTAATGGGTCTGTTCATGCTCATATTCGGTTCACTTTTTATTATGGGTGGAATCGGAGTCCTTCGGGGTCAATGAGCGCTATCGCCTGTTCTCGACAGTTGACTAGAGATTCGCAACGTTTAGAATTTCCGTGTCATGCGTGCACTAAAGTTTATTGGCTTGCTGCTGGTTAACCTCGCTGTCGCCGTAATTGGAACTGCGATTCTGGATTCCACGTTGTGGAGAGTGATTTCGTCTCATTCGGTCGCGGCGATAGTCTGGAAAGAATTAACCTTCAGCATCGTCTGTGCAGCTTTTATCGGGTTCGGAATGTGGCGAACTTGGCGAAATTCTGCGGCGAAGTGGACATGGATTCTGCCAGCAGTATGGTTTGCGTTTGGTTACCTGACAATGGCTGGGCACGGCGACGTGTTTGGTCGGCTCTCCGGTTTTGGCTCTGGGAGCGTCCTGAGTGCGCCGGACGTCAGGAGCTTTTTCTCGTTCACCGTTCCGCTGGTTCGTGCCGTCTCCTATTCTGTTGGCGCATACCTTTCCTCTCTACTGTACCCGGCATCTGTGGTTCCCGCGTAATGCGTATTTGGCGAAAAATCTCTATTACGCTCATCATCCCGGCATATCAGTGGATCAACCTTTCCCATGAGCATTGTGGAGGGGAGGAAGTGCCAACCCATAAGAATCACCTCGCAAAGTCCCCATGGCCCACTGCCTCCCAGCCAGCGAAATCGCGTTGGGAGGGAGCGCCCTCGTTCGTGGCATGTCGAGAAAGAACCAATTATCAAAGGATGGGCCAGCCCCCAATCACTTGCTCACTTTTAGGAGAACACCTCGAACGCCTGCGGATAGACGACGGTACCATCCACACCCGACAGAGCACCGCGATCCAGTTCCAACCCCATGAATGCTTCCCCGGCAGCAAACGGATTTGTCAACCGGGAGACGAGCGCGTGGGAGAAACCGAAGCGCGGATAGTAGTTGATGTGGCCAACCACAACCACGGCCCGCGAGTGAGCCTGTCTGCACGCCTGTATTCCACGCTCGATCAGCACGGAGCCTATTCCCCGACGCTGATGTGATGGAAGAACGGACATCGGCGCCAGGGAAGCGACCTGCATTTGATCTCCGGTGCCGGTAACAATCGTTACGGGACTGAACAAGATGTGCCCCACAACCTGACCTGTGTCATCGATCGCGAGCAAGGACGCGATGACCAGACCATCATCTCGCAACCGTTCAACCAGCGTGCCTTCCAGCGGCGAATCGAATGCAGCCAGGTGCAGCGCCGTTATGGCTGCATAATGGTCCGGCGTTTCAGGGCGGATGATCACGTCTCAATGATAAAGGCAGCGGATGTTTGCCGCTTTGATACAACATGCACGGGGTCAGAGTTAGCTTTTGCTAAATCGCCTTAACACTCATCGACCCGCGCCGGAGGTTTTGAGTGGTAGAGTACCTGTGTGTATGACAGTGGATGAAGCCCGCCATCTGATTGTCGAAGCCCTTAACTACGCTGCTTACCGCGAAACCGACTCGTCGCTTTACGACTCCGATAAGAACCGCCTATGGGGCTCCGAACACTACAACTCGGGTCGTTTTGCCGCTAAACCGAGTCCTTGGTCCGAAGGTGATTTCGAGGAGAAGATGACAACTCTTCTTCGTTGGGCAAACGCTCTCAACCGCTCTGTACCTGCATTTGGAGATGCACAGGAACTTCTCCAAGGCGAGGACTCCGTGATCGGGCGCATCATCCGCCGTTACCAAACCCAGAAGTGATGTAGCTGTTGCAAAATCCCGATTACACTCATCATGCCTGCCCGAGGCCCAAATTGCTCATACCGGCGTTCCAAACGGAGTCACAGGTGAAATTCAAGGTCATCTTCAAGAGCGCTCTAGCAGGAATGGCTGCGGTGATAGTCTCGTGCTTTGTCCTCAATTCACCAGTAACGCGTGCTGCACTGGTCATCCGGCAAAGAATGCCTGAGGCGTGGTTCTGCAGCTCCATCGTATTGTATGCGATGGCCGTCGTTCTTATATGCTCGATAGCAATCGGGAGCGTGGTATTTCGAATAGCGTACAGGCGGGCCATAAAGTCAGCGGCCCCAAACGCGTGATCAGTCAGGAAACGTTGCTGGACCTCAACTAAGGCATTGCGTTACGTGTGTGCCTGATCCTCTTTTCGAGTGACTCGTGCAGATGACTGTGACGCCCCATTCTGATCTGGTATTGGCAAGACGAATTGCCCTCCAAAGGCTCGATGATTGACGAAAAATCTCTATTACACGCTCATTGAGGGGTTTTTAGCGCTATGGCCTGTTCTCGGCAAGAAACCGATAAACTGGCTGCGTATATCACGACGCGAGCTGCTTCACCGCCTTGAGGTTTGACCCCAAGCTCTTCGGAGGTTGAAAATGACGCAGCGCACCTTTTCTCTGGTCACTGCAGTGCTCTTCTCTCTGGTAGCTCTCCTTCATGCCGTCCGCCTTCTTCGTGGGTGGCAGGTCACCATTGAAGGCGCAGTCATGCCGGTTTGGATTAGCTGGATAGGGCTCGCCATCGCGGTGTACTTGGCCTATCAAGGTTTTCTATTGAGCAAGACGCCAACGAAATAGATTCCCTTCCTCGGGCCGGGGGATTCAACTGGCGAAATATCCCACGAAGCAGTTTCCTTCAGATGCAGCTTCCTCGCTTCGCTCGGAATGACCATAGCGGAGGCGGGATCTACTGGAATACGTCTGGCTTTTCCCTACGCCTGAAACCCGGCGCCCGCGGCCCCCGTGGTAGCATCCTTTGAGTGAAGCTTGCCCGCGCCATGTCTCGCGCTTCTCTACGCCTGCTGCTGCTTCTTTTGTTTCTTTCCACCCTGGCTGTGGCTCGTGACAATGAGCCGCAGTGGATCCGCGTCAACTCCAGCCACTTCACCGTACTTACCGATGCAGGGGAGAAAAAAGGGCATGAGGTTATCGTGCGTTTTGAGCAGATGCGCGGCGTGTTCAGCCAGCTTCTGGCGAGAAGCAAAGTCAACATGTCGTTGCCCATCGACATCATTGCGCTGAAATCCGACAAAGAATATGAAGCCGTAGCGCCGCTGCGCGACGGCAAGCCCATTGACGCGCCCGGATTTTTTATTGCCGGGGACGATCGCATCTTCATCGTTCTCGATGTATTTGAAGACGAGAACTGGCGGGCAGTGGCGCACCAGTTTGCGCATTACTTGCTGAACTACAACTATCCTCCGACCCCGGCGTGGTTCGATGAAGGCTTCGCGGAATATTTTTCCAGCATGCGCATGGACAGCAAGCAAGTGCAGCTTGGGTCCGATCCGGAACTGGGCCTCACCTGGAAGCAGGATTTGATCGGCAATCAGCTTGAGCAGCGCAACCTTCCGAAATCGTTGACCGATCTGCTGAGCGGTCCGGTGTGGCTTTCGATGCCCGATCTGTTTGCCATCAAGCACAACGTGGCGAATTACCAGGAGGGCTCCCACAGCACGCTGTTTTATGCGCAATCGTGGATCACCATGCACTTCCTGCTCAACACTAATCGCCTGCCGCAGACCGGCATGTTGTTCGATCTAGTGATGAATCAGAAAATGCCGGTGAACGATGCTATTCAAAAGGCCTATGGCATGACTCCCGCCCAGTTTGATGATGCGGTGAAGAAATACTTTCATGCCCAGGAGCAGCTGTTCCTCGCGCTCGACAAATCGAAGCAGCAAGGAACGCTCGATGCCGGCGGAGCGACCACTTCTCTGCCCTTGCCCGTCAGCGGCGATGAAGTGGGCGTGAGCCGCATCGATGTCACCGATCTGCAAGGTCCGGCGCTCCTGTCAGAGATGATGCTGCGGCTTCCCGAACATCGGGCTCAGGCCTTGCACGATCTGGAAAAGATGATCGACGAACCTAAAGGGGACAGCGCCGTGGTACACCGCGCGCTGGGCTGGGCGCATCTTGACAAGAACGAGTTCGATGCGGCCAATCAAGAGCTGATGAAGGGATCGGATCTCGACCGCAACGATCCCTGGGTGCGTTATTACCTGGCTTTGGTGAAGTACCGTCGCGCGCGAGTAACCGGCCAGCCGACGCAAGGGCTGGCGAATGCCATGATCGATCTGCGGGCGGTCATCGATTGGGATCCTACCTTCGCCGAGGCTTACGGCATGCTGGGTGTGTTCCGCATGGAAGGCGGCGGCGTGAATTCAGCGACGGAATCGATGCGCACGGCAATTCAATTGAGCCCGCGCAATGACGAATATCTGCTCGACATGGCGCATATCTACATCACGGGCAAGAAGTGGGACGACGCGACCGCGATGCTCGAACAGCTCAAGGGCAGTTCGAACGCGCAGGTGGCCAAGGCGGCGCGGAAAGATCTCGACGACCTGCCTACGCTGAAGAAGTATGGCCTGCTGCCGCAGAGCGAGACTCCCAAGCCGGCGCAGCCTGCTCCGGCACAAACCGTGTCAAGTTCCGGAGGCGATTCCTCAGAGGATGCAGAAGAGAAGCCTCCTGCGGAACCGAAGCCGGATACCCGTCGGGTGATTTTTCTGAAAGCAAAACTGGTGAGCGTGGACTGCTCGCACCCGCCGGCCGCGGTGCTGACGGTAGCGCCTGCCGCGAAGAGGGCACTCAAGCTCCGGACCGAGGATTTCAAATCGCTCACCCTGGTGGGTGCAGATCAGTTTTCGTGCGGCTGGAAGAACATGCCAGTGTCGGTGAATTACAAAGCCGGGGGCAAATCGGACGGGGATCTAGTATCGCTGGAAGTGGAGTAGCTGCGCATTCTTGAGGCCGTGGTTTGATCGTTTTTGTTGTAACATCTTCGCGTGCGAATCGCTTCCCTGCTTCTCTGCGTTTTCTCAGCGGCTTGTTGTCTTGCTTTGGATCCGGTGTCACGAACCGTGCATTGCGAGAACGCCGACTACCAATATCTGTTGTATGCGGAGCCGCACACGGCGCCCGCGCCCGCGGTGCTGCTGCTGCACGGGGCGGGAGATCACGCGGCCAACTTCATCGATACCTGGACACATCTGGCGCACCGCGAACATGCGGTGCTGATCACGCCTGAGATACCGCGCGAGATCAAGTTTGAGTCCGTGGCGCCAGCAGTGTTCGAGTGCATGGTCGAAGACGCAAAGAAGCAGACGGCCATCGACACGCAGCGCATTTATCTTTTCGGGCATTCGATGGGCGGCTACCTGGGATTCGATACCGCGATGTATGACTCGCAGTATTTTGCGGCGGCGGCGATTCATGGGTCGTACATCGCCGATGACTACGTGTCGATTCTCAATAAGGCGAACAGGAAAATCCCGATCGCGATTTATATCGGAGATAGCGACCAGTACAATCCTCTGGCCCAGGTGCGGAAGACGCGAGACCTGCTGCACAAAGACGGATTTCCCGTGCACTATGTCGAAATTGTGGGTCACGATCACAACTACTACGAAGTCGCTGAGAAAGTGAATAAGGACGCGTGGAAGTTTTTTGCAGGCGAGAAGCTCAAGTAGAAAACCCCACTTCCAAACAAGAAGTGGGGTCCCTCAACGAAACTGAAGCCCTACATCCCCGGCGGCTTGATGATTCCCGGCCAGCTGCCGCTGCTCCAGCCGGTGAACTGCGAGCCGTCGACCGTACTGCCCTCGCGATATTCAAAGGTGCGACTGCGGCCGCGGGAATCGCGGGCGAAGATGCGGAGGGTCTTCACTTGTCCGGGGGCGGGATCGACACCGAAGGTGCTATTGCCCATGCGGAACGTACGGTTGGATGCAGCGAGTTGTTGCAAGCGCTGGGTGACATCGACGCGTTGATTGCCAACTCCGTAGTCGGCGCGGGTGATCTGGTATTGGCCGGAGGGACCCGGCCCCCAGTCACCGCCATTCCATCCAGTGAAAAGCGCGCCGTCCACCAGGCTGTTTTCGGGATATTCAAAGCTGCGATTCTGGCCGCGAGTGCTGCGAGCGTAGATGCGCAGCGTCTTCACCGTGCCGGGCGCAGGGTCGACGCCGAAGGTGTCATTGCCCATGCGGACGGTCTGATTGGTCGAGGCCAGCTGCTGCAGGCGCTGGGTAACATCGACGCGGCGATTGCCGGCACCATAGTCGGCGCGCAGAATTTGAAACTGCTCGCCGGGGCGAGTGCCGAAGTCGGGACGGTAGGGGCCTCCCCAGTTGCCTCCGCGCCATCCGGAGAATTGCCCGCCGTCGACGGTGCTGCCTTCGCGATATTCGAAGGTGCGAGTGCCACCGCGGTTGTCGCGGGCATAGATGCGGAGAGTCTTGACCTGGCCGGGGGCGGGATCGATGCCGAAGGTGCTGTTGCCCATGCGGAACTGACTATTGGTGGCGGCGATCTGCTGCAGTTTCTGAGTGACATCGACGCGTTGATTGCCGGCCCCGTAATCGGCGCGAAGAATTTGATATTGCTGCGCGACAGCGAGTGTGGTGAGGGTAAGACTACAAACGGCCAGCAGGAGAGTAGTTTTCAGGGTCGGTCGAAATCGCATAAGAACCTCCAGGACAGGACTTCCTCGAACGACGGCCCCAAGTGGAGGGCGCATTCTACATCCGCAGTCGGAGAAAGAGGTATAGGGGAAAACCCTATCTGGCTAGAACCAATCCTGGAACCTATCCCGGAAAGAAGAAACCCTCCCAGGGGAAGCTGGGAGGGTTGGCAAAATGTGGCAATCCGGCAGCTTAGACGCGGACCACGTTGCCTGCCTGGAAGCCCTTGGGGCCTTTCAACAGATCAAACTCCACGGTTTCGCCTTCGTTGAGCGTGCGATACCCGTTTTCTTGAATCGCGGAGAAATGCACGAAGACATCCTCCCCGGTGGAGCGCTGGATAAATCCATACCCTTTGGCCCCGTTAAACCACTTTACTGTGCCCTTCTCTCTCACAAAGTACTCCTTTCGCTACGTCTTATTTGAACTTCTTCCGCTACCCCGTGCGAAGCCCTGGAAGTGGTGCATCCCCCTCATGAGGAGCGGAAGTCTTGCCGGACGCTCTGGTTGGGGAAGAAACCGTGCCGTAAACGAGAAAGGCTCCTGAGCCGTGCGCATTAGAGAAAAAAAGGCGCAAAGCTCAGGAGCCTGTCAACGTGACCCGTGTTTCGACTGCCATCCAGCAAAACATCAACCTGCTTTTGGACTCGCCGAAAGTAATTATCCTCCGGCGAGCACCAGATAATATGCACTTATGAGGATTCTGGCAAGTAGAGAAATTAGGCTGCAAGCTTCCTAGAGTCATAGGTTTGCGTTACTCCCGGAGTGGCGGGAAGGGACTATCGATTGGGGAGCGGTACGGTGGTTGAACCGATTTAACCGCAACCTTTTGATAACATGACAGAAACCCATGCATGACTTAAAGTCAACAATCGTGGCGGAAACTGCGGAGGAGGTGGGCCCTGCCGCTCGCGGCTGCGCGATCGAAAATTTATTCAGGGTTAGTTTTTTCCACAGTTCGATACCTGTTGCGGACGGAGGTGCACACCTTCGCCTTCTCGGTGGCGGCCAACGCCCTGCTGTCGTTCTTTCCCTTTGTTCTGTTGATGATGATGCTGATCCGGAGGGTATTTCATGCTCCGGTGATGTATGACGTGGTGGTGCAGTTGTTGCGCGACTACCTTCCGGCCGGACAGGATTTCGTCATTCGCAATCTGAATGCACTGGTGCAGGCGAGGCATCGGGCGCAGCTGGTGTCGCTGCTGATTCTGCTGGTGACGTCGACGGGTGTGTTCATGCCGCTGGAGGTGGCTCTGAACCGGATCTGGCGCTTTCCCAATAACCGCTCTTACCTGGGGAACCAGCTTATCTCGCTGGGATTGGCATTTGCCTGCGGCGCGCTCGCTCTGTTGTCAATAGCGATGACGGCGGGAAACGTGGCGCTGCTATCGGCGGTGCTGCTGGGACACGGAGTCTTCTTCGTGCGGCTGGTGGGATTTCTGGTGATGAAGATTTTCGCCGTGGCCGCAAGCATTGCCATTTTCTTTCTGATCTATTGGCTGTTGCCGAACGGGAAGGTGCCGGCGAGGGCGGTGTTGCCGACGGCGGTGATCATGGGATTGCTGTCGGAAACGTTGAAGTATTGCTACATCCTGGCGCTACCGAGGCTGAATTTTCAGGAAGTGTATGGTCCATTTGCGTTGTCGGTGAGTTTGATGTTCTGGGCGTTCCTGTCGGGACTGCTGCTGCTTACCGGGGCACATTTGTCGGCGGAGTTGCAGCGGCGGGCGTTTTAGGTTTTTTCACCCCAGATACCTTCGGGCCGCCCACGTTTGCACAAACCACCGTGGCCGGCGGGACGCCGGCGCTACTTTTGCTCATCACTCAGTTGAGTGATGTCGAGCACATTAGTTTCCTGTGTCGGCTCTTAGGATGTCTTCCTACCCGTTAGCGGCTGGCCTCCTCCGAGGCTTGCATGCATCTCTCCTGGTTCCGATCTTTTCTGATCTTGTGTCTGTTATCTTCTCTCGCTCACGCGCAGAGGCCACCGGTTCTTTCCTTACATCAGATGGCGGCATCGGCCGGATACATCTTTGCCGGAACCGTAGCAGCGGTGGAGCGGGTGCCAGCCATCCATATCAATGAAGTTGAGACGGTTCGGGTCACGTTTCGGGTCGAGGAAGGGGTGCGCGGCGTGCGCTCGCGGCAAACGCTGGCGATTCGCGAGTGGGCTGGGCTGTGGACCTCCGGTGAGCGCTATCGACTGGGTGAGCGCGTGGTGCTGATGCTCTATCCGCCAAGCCAGGTGGGATTGACCAGTCCCGTAGGCGGAGGGATGGGAAAGTTCGCGCTCGATGGCGACGGGAACCTGGATATCGCGACGGGGCAAAGCGGGATTCTGGCGCACGATCCCGTGGCGGGTCCGTGGTTGCGGGGCAGAAATCAAGTCACGGGACGTGACCTCGTCCGAGTGCTGCGGCGCGCGGCCAGGGAGTAGACCATGGCAGAACACTTTCATTTCCATCAAGCGCCCAAGCACGAACCCAGTTCGCCGACGGTAGTGGAGTTCCGCGATCCGCACCGCCCGCCGAAGGCCGTGCGGCTGTTCTGGCCGGTGTTTTACACCGTCCTGCTGATCGTGTTGCTGCTGATCTTTTTCGTGCGCATGGCGCGGGCCGGCGGACCCGCTTACGTGGCCGGGGCGAGCTATTTCGATCCGTCCGTAAAAGGGCAGCCGCTGGTCTGGCCCGGAGGGGTGGTTACTTATTACACCGATCCGGGAGATTTGAGTCCGCTGCTGCCGCACGCCGGGGCCGACGCTTTTGTGGCGGACGCTTTTAGCCGCTGGACTTTGATTCCGACCGCCGCGGTTGCGGCGAATGCAGGAGGACAACTCGCCGAAGACGTGAACGGCAGCAATGTGATTTTGAATCCCGATGGCAGCATCACCATGCCCGCCGACATTCTTCCGGCGGCGACCACTAAGCCGCTGGGAATTGTTTACGACGCTGACGGATCGGTGACCAGCGCCTTGCTGGGCTCGGGCGCGGGCGGGGCTGCTTACTGTTTCACCAATGCGGTGTTTGGCGGCGACGACAACCTCGGCACGAATGCGCAGTTTCTTCACGCCTTAGTGGTGATCAACGGCAATTGCGTACAGACGACGGCGCAACTGCCGGACGTGAAGTATCGCCTGGTACGAACCCTGGGCCGGGTGCTGGGGCTCGACTGGTCGCAGGTAAATATCAATGTGGTGACCTGGAAACCCTTGCCCACGGCGGACGATCTGGCAGGGTTTCCGGTGATGCACGAGGCTGATCATTCGAATTGCGTGCCGATCTCGATCTGCTATCCCAACGCCGATGTGCCGAAGATGGATGACCAAGCGGCACTGTCGCGGCTGTATCCCGTGACCAGTCAGAACATCGGAAATTTTTCAGGCAAGAAGCTTTTCTCGCAGAACAGCGTACGCATTCGCGGCAGCATTTATTTCGTTGGCGCGAGTGGAGCGGCGGCGCAGGCGATGCAGGGCGTGAACGTGGTGGCGCGGTGGATCGACCCTGCGAGCGGACAGCCGTCGCATGCTTACAGTGCCTCGGCAGTTTCCGGTTTTCTTTTTCACGGATACGCGGGGAATCCGGTGAACGGGAGCGACGACGACACCGGGCAAGCCTACAACCAATTTGGTGCGGACGATGCGGCGTGGGAGGGTTTCTATGATCTAGCGGGATTGCAGATTCCCAACGGCGCAAACAGTGCGCAGTACCAACTCACGGTAGAGGCAGTGGACCCGCTCTGGTCGCAGGCGATCAAGCCTTACGGACCATGGCAAGTGCAGCCTTCGGGCGCGGCGCAGCCGATCACAGTGACGGTGAGCCTGGGCGGTGATGCGCAGCAGGACATTCTTATGCAAGGGAGCGCGTCTCCCGTGCAAGACACGTTTGATCCTGCGACGTACGACGCTCCCGCGCCCGTACCTTCCTCCGGAGAGTGGACCGGCTCGCTGAGCGGGTATGGCGAGGCGGACTACTTTCAATTCAGCGCGCAAGCCAACCGGTCACTGTCAGTGGAAGTGACGGCGGTCGATGAGGTGGGCGCCGCCTCGGAAGTGAAAGCGCTGCCCGTGATCGGCATGTGGTCGCTGGTGGATCCTCCGGGAACGCCGCCGCCTGCTTCAACACCGGCGGCGTTTATCAATCCGTTCAACCTCTTCGGGATGTCACAGCTGAATGTGAACTTGTGGCAGAGCACGCAGTTCCGCGTGGGCATTTCTGATTTCCGCGGCGACGGGCGTCCGGACTATCGCTATCATGCGCGGCTGTTCTACGGCGACAGCGTGGTTCCGGCGCGGGCCAGTGTGCGCGGGGGAACGGCGCTGATGGTGCAGGGTTATGGATTCCGTCCGGGCAACACGGCGCAAGTGGGAACGGCCTCGGCCGCAGTCATGGCGACCGCTCCCAACCAAATCATGATGACCGCTCCGGCCGCAGCCGACGGCGTGCAGGATGTGACTCTAAAAGACCCGGCTACCGGAGCAACTTCGATCCTGACCGGCGCTCTGATGTTTGGCGCAGGGCCCACGGACACGATCAAATTAGTGGCAGGATCGAACCCTGCGACGCCGGTAGGAGGACAAGGAATCAATCCCATTCGCGTGAAGGTTCTGGCTGCCGATGGGGTGACACCGGTGGGCGGAGCGAGCGTACAGTTCAGCGCGATTCCTTCCGCAGGGTTTGATCTTTGCGGCGGCGCGAGCAGTTGCACGGCGCTCTCCGACGACAGCGGAGATGTGTCAGCCTTCGTGACGGTCTTGAGCACGGGGGCAACGTCAATTACTGCGAAACTGGCTCCGGCTTCTTATTCGACGCCGCAGCAGGTGCAGACCACGATTCTGGGAACGGAGTCGACGCTCGATCTTTCGATGGTCTTGCCCTATCAATACATCGCGCAGGGAGCGACAGTGGATATCCCGCTACAGGTGCGAGTGTTGTCGAATGGCTCGCCAGTGCCAGGAAAGAGCGTGAAATACACGATCGTGGCGGGAACGGGAACGCTGACCGCGGCGACCGTGGCGAGCGATACGAACGGATACGCTTCGACCAGCCTGCACGTTGCCTCGATTGTGAATGCGGTGCAGGTGACGGCGTGTGCGGAGCCGGGGGACGCTCCTTGCCAGACTTTTTATGGCACCGTGGTTCCGACATCGCAATTGAAACTTTGGCCGGTGAGCGGCAGCGTGCAAGTGGTGAATGTGGGACAGGCATTCACTCCGGTGGTGGTGCAGGTGACCGATTTGGCGACGCCGCCAGACAATGTGCTGGGGGCAAGCGTGGTGTTTCAGGCCGTGGTCATGCGCGTGGACAATGATGCTCCCAGCGAGCAATCGGGGGAAACGATTATTACTTCACGGCCGATGCCGGTGATTCTCTCTTCGTCGCAGAGCACGGTGGTGTCGGGGGGGAATGGATTGGCGAGTTTGTCGTACTCGCTGGCCTTCTCGGCAGAGATTGATGGGATGGCGAGCGTGAGTGGGAGCACGCTGCCGTTTGAGTTGGAGGCGGTGGGAAAGTGGACGGGAGGATATCGGGCGAAGTCGCGCGGGAGTCGGAAGCTGCGGACGGATCAGTGAATCATCATTTCTCTCATCACTGACGTCATCCCGAGCGGAGCGAGGGATCTGGCGTGCGCTGCCACATTCCTGTCGCTGCACGCCAGATCCTTCGCCCTTTCGGGCTCAGGATGACGTCATCGAGGAGAAGGATCGGCGATGCGGTCACCAAAGCACTTCTACGTTTACATCATGACGAATGGAGCGCGTTCTCACGTTCTCTATGTGGGCATGACGGGTTTCCTTCCGCGGCGGGTTTTTCAGCGCAAGCACAAACTGATTCCCGGATTCACCAGCCGTTACAACGTCACTCGGTTGGTTTACTACGAAATGTTTGCTTATCCCGGAGATGCCATTGCTCGTGAGAAAGAAATCAAGGGCTGGCGAAGGAGCAAGAAGATTGCTCTGATTGAATCGATGAATCCACACTGGCATGATCTGGCCGCAGAATGGGAAGACGTGTACAAGCCGGTCGACCGGACGCCTGTCACGATTCTGTCCCGCACATAGTGACGTCATCCCGACGCGAAGCGAGGGATCTGGCGTGGTCTGCTACGTTCCTGCCACTGCACGCCGGATCCTTCGCCCTTTCGGGCTCAGGATGACGTCTTCTTAAAAAGGGTTTACGTACGAACACCAAAGCACTTCTACGTCTACATCATGACGAATGGGCCGCGCTCTCACGTACTCTACGTAGGCATGACGGGCTATCTCCCGCGGCGAGTTTTTCAACATAAACATAAGCTGATCCCTGGGTTCACCAGCCATTACAACATTACGCGGTTGGTTTACTGTCAGATGTTTGCGTACCGGGGATGCCATTGCTCGCGAAAAAGAAATTAAGGGGTGGCGGAGAAGTAAGAAAATTGCTCTGATTGAATCAATGAATCCGCACTGGCATGACTTGGCCGCGGAATGGGAAGACGTGTACAAGCCGGTCGACCGAACACCAGTCACGATTCCGTTCCGCTCGTACTGACGTCATCCCCACGGGAGAATCTGGCGTGAAGCTCCACGTTCCTGCCACTGCACGCCGGATCCTTCGCCCTTTCGGGCTCAGGATGACGTCTTTCAAAAAGATGAGCATGTTTCAATGGTCCGATTCCTCTCTTATTGACGTCATCCCGGATCCCTCGCTTCGTTTCGGGATGACGTCAGATTTGATAAGGCGTTCCAGGCGGCAGGCGACGCTCCTACCCTGCACGCCAGATCCTTCGCCCTTTCGGGCTCAGGATGACGTCTTTCAAAGAGCAGAGGTTTATTTTTTGGTCCACTGATCGACCCAGTCGTTGACTGTCTTGTACCAGAGCTGCGAGTTCTGGGGCTTCAGGACCCAGTGGCCTTCGTCGGGGAAGTAGAGCATCTTCGACGGTACGCCCTCGCGTTGCAGCGTGGTGAAGAGTTGGAAGCCTTCGCTGACGTCGAGGCGGTAGTCGAGTTGGCCATGCACCACCAGCGTTGGCGTTTTGAAATTCGTAGCGTACATGTGCGGAGACCATTTGTCGTACATTGCCCGGTTCGTGTAGGGAGTGCCTTTGAACTCCCACTCGTTGAACCAAAGCTCTTCCGTTGAACCCCACACTGACGTTGCATTGAACATGCCGTCGTGCGACACCAGGCATTTGAAGCGGTCGGTATGTCCGAGGATCCAGTTAATGGCGTATCCGCCGTAGCTCGCGCCCAGCGCGCACTCGCGGTCTTTGTCGATGAACGGATACGTCTTCTCGGCGTAGTCGAGGCCTTTCATCAGGTCTTCGAACGGAGCGCCGCCCCAGTCGCCGTTGATGGCGTCGATGAATTTCTGGCCGTATCCGGTCGAGCCGTGGAAGTTGATCATGACGACCACGTATCCGTTGGCGGCGAAGAGTTCGGGATTCCAGCGGTAGCTCCAGTCGTCTCCCCAGGCGCCTTGCGGGCCGCCGTGGATGAGGAACTTCACGGGATATTTCTTGCTGGCGTCGAAGTTGGGAGGCCTGACGAGGAAGCCTTCGACCTCTGTCGCCCTTGGCGCCTTCGAACCAGAAGGTGTTCGAGCGGGGACATGGAGACTTGGGAGAGGACGGCGTCGTTGAGGTGGGTGAGCTGCTGCAGGTCTTCAGCGGCTCAGCTTCGTGAACGCCGCTCGGCTGTCTGTTCTCACGCTGATTGATAGAGTAGCCGTATATATCTGGGTTCGGATCCTGCAGCGACATCCGTGTAAAAACAATGCTTTCCGTCCCTCCCGACGACTGCAGATCATCGTTGAAGCCACTCGATCACTGTTCATTATCAGGTACCGACCTGCCCGTGTCGACGAATCGTCTAGATTGGCGCGTTCCCTTTGTCTTCGGCCACTAAGGTAAATACTGTGTTGAGTCCGGCGCCCAGGCAATCGTTCCCACCCAGCGATCAAAGTCCTCCGTCAAATTCTTCTTCTCCCCCGTCTTCCGGTCGTACAGCATCAACCGAAACCGGTCACTCTCGTATCCTGGCCGCTGCTGGGCGCGGTAGGCGATGTACTTGCCATCGGGCGAATAGAGCGGCGTCGAGTCGCTGGCGGGATTGTCGGCGGTGATGTTCTTGGCGGTCCCCCCAGTAACCGGCACAATCCAGAGATCGTTGTTGGTCGACGTGGCTCCAACCTTGTCGTGGTTCGAGGTGTAGCAGAGTTCCTTGCTGTCGGGCGAGAAGGCGTAGTCATCCTGTCCGCCTAGCGAGAACTCGGGGGCATCGTAGTCTCCCGGCGTCAGATCACGGGGCGTGCCGCCACCCACCGGGGCGACGAAAATATGACTTCGCATGCCTTTCTTGTAGGCGTTCCAGTGACGATAGAGCAGGTGATCGAAGATCAGCGCCTTCACCTTGGAGTTCTGCACGATCTTGAGACTTCTTGGCGTTGCAAGCGGCTTCCGCGTCGGGGGTGCCGTCGCATTCGGGATAGACATCTGAGGTGAAGAGAATGTTCTTGCCATCGGGTGACCAGAGTTCTCCTCCGGCTTCCGTGGCGACCGAGGTCAGCTTGTTCACGCCGGTCACGGTTCCTGACACGCTGTCGAAGTCAGCGATCCAAATCTGGGATCCGCCTTCTTTGTTGGAGAGGAAAGCGAAGCGTTTGCCGTCAGGGGACCAGCGCGGGCGGTCGGCGTCCTGCGCGGCGATGATCATGTGCTCCTTGCCGCCGGCGAGAGGAACGGCCCAGATGTGCGGTGTCTTGGTGTTGGCCGCGAGGCTGACATCCACGACGCTGAAGAGCACCCATTTGCCATCGGGAGACGGAACGGGTTCACCAACGCGTTTGAGGGCCATCATGTCATCAAACGTGAATGGATGTTTCTGCGCGAACAGCGGAAGAACGTAAAGAAGCGTAAAGAGAAGGACGCACAGACGGCGCATGTTTGTGTCTCCGGAGAACGGAGAAGTGTACTGCAAGTTGGGGGCGGGTGCATGTGACGGGGAGCACTCAGCATTCAGCACTCAGCATTCAGCCAGTTGAGCTTGGTGGCGCTGCTCGCCAGATCCTTCTGCGGCGTTCGCCGCTTCAGGATGACGTCGGATTTTGATGGATTTGGCTGAATGCTGAGTGCTGAATGCTGACTGCTTTTTTTCGGCAACTTTCTTGCCCCTCGCGTCGTCTAACGAAGTAGGCAGAACTGCAGCTCCCTTGTTCTTCCGGCCCCCTGAGCGGAGAGGGTACGGTGGCAAGGGAGCGGCGGTGTTCAGCGCGTACCATCCTTCTTCCGCTACACTAATACCTATGAAATTCCTCGCACGTCTCGCCTTCGTGCTGCTGTTGGCTCTACCCGTATTCGCGCAGGAAGGCGACCTCGACAAAGCGCAGCCCAAGGGCATTACTCCGGAAGAAATCATCACGCGATTTCCAACAAGGAAAAGGAATTCAAAGAGGCGCGCGACCACTACACCTACCGGCAATCGGTGAAGGTGCAGACTACCCCAGGATGGCGGAACCTACCAGGAAGTGTTTGACGTCGTGTTTGACGACTCGGGCAAGCGGCTGGAGAACGTGGTTTTCGCTCCGCAGAGTTCGCTGCAGATTCTGCAAATGTCGCCGGAGGATCTCGACGATATCCGCCATCGCTTGCCGTTTGTGCTCACCAGCGACGAGATTCCCGAATACCAGATTCTCTACGTCGGACAGCAGAAGGAAGATGAACTGAACTGTTATGTCTTTGACATCGCGCCGAAAGAGATTGTGGGCAAGAAGCGGTATTTTCAGGGACGCATCTGGGTCGACAATCAGGATTTTCAGATCGTAAAGACCTATGGCAAGACCGTTCCCGACATCACGGCGAAAGAAGCACAAGGGCAACGAGAATCTGTTTCCGAAGTTCACCACTTGGCGGCAGTAGGTCGATAACAAATACTGGTTTCCTGCCTACACGAAAGCCGATGACGTGCTGCATTTCCAGGGCGGAGCCGGAGACGTGCGGATTATCGAGATCGTGAAGTACGAAGACTACAAGCGCTTCGGGTCGGATGTGAAGATCACCTACGACGGGCAGGAAGTGCAGAAGGACAAGGGCGACCAGAAGAAGCCGCAGGATCCGCCGAAATAAAGCACTCAGCAGTCAGCACTCAGCATTCAGCCCAAACAAAACCTGACGTCATCCTGAGCCCGGTAGGGCGAAGGATCTGGCGTGTAGCGAGAATATCTCGCTGCGCGCCAGATCCCTCGCTCCGCTCGGGATGACGTCAACTGTGTTTTGGCTGAATGCTGAGTGCTGAATGCTGAGTGCTCAATAGAACAAGTACTTCCGCCACTTGTCATCGGAGCGGCCCATGAAGCGCATGATGTGGCGGCTGGTGTGGAGGTTGAAGGCGCGGGGCTCGCGCATCAGCTTCATGCTGGCTTCGAGCGGGGTCTGGTTTCCCTTACGCCGGTTGCACCCGTGGCAGCAGGCGACGAGATTTTCCCAGGTGGAATTGCCTCCGCGCGAGCGCGGGATCACGTGGTCGAGGGTCAACTCTCCCGAGGCTAAAACTTCCGCACAGTACTGGCAGGTGTTGCGATCGCGCAGCAGGATGTTCTTGCGCGAGAGCGCGCGCGTCTGGTGCGGGATGCGGCGATACTCGAGCAGGCGGATCACCGAGGGCAGGCGGACGGCGAGGCGGGCGGCGTGCAGGAAGTGTCCGTTCTCTTCTTCGGTCATGGCGACGCCCTTGAGGACGAGCACGATGGCGCGGCGCGCGGCGCAGACGTTGATCGGCTCGTAGGAGGCGTTGAGCACGAGGACGGGCGCATGCAGGGCGTGGCCGTCGCCTTCCTGATGCATACCGAGGAGCATCGGCGGGGGCAGATGCGTTCTGCTCATCGAGTTGTTCCACTTCCCCGACATAAAAGTTCTAAAGTCTTCTTTCGTCAGCCGTGCGCTGCCATGGAGAGCCTGGCGTCGTCCTCCTCTACCGGCTCCGCAAAGGCCGCGTTCAATTTCAAAGTTCGCGCTACGGTCGCAACCCACACTTTCGAAGCCCCGGCGCGGCGTAAGACTCGCGCGCATTCGGAGGCCGTCGTTCCCGTGGTGTAGACGTCGTCAACCAATAAAACCTCGCGTCCGGCGATCGCCTGCGGATCAGTGACGGCGAAAGCTCCGCGCAGATTCTCGCGGCGCTGATGGCTGGTGAGTCCGATCTGCGATTTGGTCTCGCGGCGCCGCTCTAGCACGTCCGCTGACAGAACATAGTGGCTGGTGCGGCGGACCTTCAAGGCGGCGCGCACAATCAGTTCGGACTGGTTGAATCCGCGCTGCCGGAGCTTGCTCGCGTGCAGGGGAACGGGAACCACCAGCATGGAGTCACCGGCAAACCCGATCTCGAGCCCGGCGATGACCTCTGCGAGCATGCGTCCCAACACGTTAGCGGCGGGACGCACCTGCTCGAACTTCAGCAGATGAATTAACTCGCGCAGCCCGCCATCATAGCTTCCGTAGGCGGCGGCTCTCTCGAACGGGGGATTGAGGCGGCGGCACAATCCGCAGAGCGGCTCTTCGTCCTGCCCGGAGAAGGCATGGATGCTCACCATGCGCTCGCCACAGACGGAACAGACTCCACCGGCAATGGGACGAATGGATGACAGGCAGTCATCACACACCGGAAGCCGGGAGATGTTGACCAGGGGCGCGCCGCATATGCGGCAATCGGAGGGGAACAGGGTGGCGAACAAACTTTCGGCGATGCCACTCGCCGAAGAGACCAGCGAAGCCAGCAATGTACTTTGCTTCGTTACCGCTTTCGAACCATTGGCCCGAGTTGGATACTCGCTACTGCTGAAGACGAGCCTCCCTCGTCTGGCCGGTGCTACGGGGGCTCCAACCCAGACGAATCCCTTTCAGTATAGCGGGGGCATAGACCGGCGTGCAATCGCTAGCGATGGTTCAGGCGGCCACTCGTTGTGCTGGTGGATGCTGCAGTTCGGTGCGCTCGTGTACCTCAACGAAGTTGGGACGATAATAGCGCCGGAAGCAGTCTCCGCAGCGTACGGGCCGCAAACCGACCAGCGGCAGAACGCGCTTCTCTAAAAAGTTGCGAGGGCGGGAACGATAGCCTTCAACGCTCCCGCAGTCTTCACATTGGAACGTTTTGGACATCATGGCTGGTCATCCTCAGATGCTGGGCCAGAGGGTGGGGTTGCTCTTAACGTATGGTAGCAAACACTGGTCAGACAGAAAAGTCGCGCTCCTTAATTTAACACGGGATTAATATAATCTGGGCCCTAAAGCTGTGAGGGATCCCCTTGTAAAGCAGGCGGGGCGCGTGGTAACGTGCGCGGTCTCACCTAAGATGGAGCCGCACAATCAGTTGCGAGGATCCGAAACTTATGAGCACTCCAACCATAGTGAAAGAAGCTGCCGAAGCGAAGAAGCATAAGCCCTACGTCCCCGAAAGCATGGAGATGAAGGAATTCACCTTCCGGGCCGTGTTGATTGGCCTGTTCCTGACCGCGCTGCTGGGGTCAGCGAACGCCTACCTGGGCCTGAAGGCGGGCATGACCATTGCCGCGACGTATCCCGCGGCCGTGATCGGCATGGCCCTGTTGCGCTTGATGAAAGGATCGCTGCTGGAAGAGAACATCGCGCGAACCGTGGGCTCGATCGGTGAATCGGTGGCGGCGGGAGCGATTTTCACCATTCCGGCGTTTGTAATGGCGGACCTGTGGCCGGCACTGACGCCGAGTTTCCGGTCGCCCGAATATTGGAAATCGGTCGCGCTGATGATGATCGGCGGCACGCTGGGAATTTTATTTGTGACTCTGCTGCGGCGCGTGATGGTAGAGGATCCTGATCTTCCCTTCCCCGAGTCGGTGGCGGCGTCGGAGATTCATAAAGCCGGGCAGCAGGGATCGACGGCGGCGAAGATTCTTTTCGCCAACATGGGCTTTGGCGGATTCATGTACCTGCTGGGCGCGGTGAATGTGTTCAATCCCAGCAACACGTTCCCGGTAGTCATCGGCAATCTGGGCAAGAAGCTCTTATTGAGGACCAGCACGAACCCCAACGTGGCAACAACCATGACAGGGGGCACGACGCTATTCACGGCGCCCGATGTCAGCCCTGCGTATCTGGGTGTGGGCTACATTATTGGTCCTCGATTGGCAGCCCTGAACTTTGCCGGTGGCGTGCTGGCGTGGGGACTGCTGGTTCCGCTACTAACCTTCACGATCGGACCATATATCCAGGCGGGACAACCGGCAGGACAAGAGATTTCCTGGACCTTGCTGGCGAGCGCGATCTATTTCTCGATCGTGCGACCGATTGCCGTAGGTGGCATGCTGGTCGGGGCATCGTACACGCTCTTCAAGATGCGTAAGCAGTTGGCGCTGGGCATGGGACGCGCAGTTTCTGACCTGAAAAAGTCGGCGGCGGCGCATGCGGCAACCAATCGCACGGAACGCGACCTTCCCGCCAAGGCAGTATTCGTAGGTGTGGGAGTTGTATTCGTCGCCATGATCGTGCTGTACCACTACTTCATCAGTGGGGCGGGAACCTTGACCGGTTCGCAGGTGCTGGCGGGGTCACTAGTAGCTGCGGGAGTAATGATTATCGTCGGATTCTTTTTCGCAGCTGTTTCGGGGAACCTGGTGGGGATGATCGGGTCGTCGAATAATCCCGTGTCAGGTTTGACCCTGTGCACGCTGGTGATTGCCGCGTTGCTGATGGTGGCAATGGGCGTTTCCGGAACCGGCGGCGTTGCGGCGGTGTTGGGAGTGGCGGCCGTGGTTTGCGTTTCGTCGGCGGTGGCCGGCGAGATGTTGCAGGATTTGAAGGTGGGACACATTCTGGGCGGCACTCCGGCAAAGATGCAGGTCGGCGATCTGTTTGGCATCGTGGTGGCGTCGCTGGTGTTGTTCTTCCCCATCGCGATTCTGGCCAAGGCATATCACTTCGGAAGCGCGGCGCTTCCCGCTCCGCAAGCGGGTTTGATGGCCATGCTGTCGAAAGGAATTGTCGGCGGAGACATGGCGTGGCCGCTGGTGATTGTGGGCATCCTGCTGGGGTTGGGGATGATCATGATCGAAGTGAAGAGCGTGATGCTGTTTGCCGTCGGCATGTACTTGCCGCTGGGAACAACCTTCTCGATTTTTGTAGGCGGCATCATTCGCTGGATCACCGATAAGCTGCGCGACCGGCGCGGCTATAACGATGCGCAGAAGGCTCGGGTGGAGAACGCGGGCGTCCTGACAGCTTCCGGCCTGATCGCCGGAGAAGCGCTGTGCGGACTGGTGATCGCAGGACTGGTGGGATCGAACCACGATGTGACGCTGTTCAAGTGGACGCCGCCGTACCTGCTCGCGCTGGGCGCGCTGGCAATTCTGGCGGTGGTCATGATCCGACTCCCGCTGGCGAATGCAGGACGGCCCGAGGATCCGGCGCCGCCGACGGCGATCATGTAACTGGATTGCAGAAGTGAGAAGTTAGAATGCAGAAGTGCAGTTTGCGGCTTCTGCATTTTCTTTTTATGTCGATCGCGGAAAATCTGGCTGCGGTGCAGGAGCGGATACGGGCGGCGGCTCGTCGCTGCCGGAGAGATGAGGGCGATATTGCCCTGATGGCGGTATCGAAGACCCATCCTCCAGAGCGGATTCGCGAGGCTTACGAGGTGGGGATTCGCCTGTTCGGCGAGAATCGGGTGCAGGAGTTTGCAGAGAAGGCTACGAATTTGATCGATCTGCAGGCTGCGCAGTGGCACATGATCGGGCATTTGCAGACGAATAAAGCGGCGAAGGCCGTCGAACTGTTTGGTGCGGTGGACTCGGTGGATTCGCTGAAGCTGGCGCAGAAACTGGATGCCGCTGCAAAGAGCCTGGGGAAGAAGATCGAGGTCCTGATTGAAGTCAACGTCGGTGGCGAGGCGGCGAAGAGCGGGGTCGATCCTGCGTCGCAGGAGTTGGAAGAACTGCTTTCGGGAGCTGGCGGTCTGCGGCATCTCGAGTTTCGCGGATTGATGACGGTGCCTCCTTATTTCGACGATCCGGAAGCGGCGCGGCCGTATTTTCGCAAGCTGCGCGAATTACGGGATCAGGTTGCTGCGCGCCATTTGCCCGGCATTGGCATGAGTGTTCTGTCAATGGGCATGTCGCATGACTTCGAAGTTGCGATTGAAGAAGGATCCACTTGCGTGCGGGTGGGGACGGCGATTTTTGGGGAGAGGAAATGAGCACTCAGCAGTCAGCACTCAGCATTCAGCCGGGGAAGCGTCACTCCTTGTCCAGAATGGCTGAATGCTGAGTGCTGAGCGTGTGATTCCTATCAGAGACAGTTCGGAGGGCGTGACCTTCGCGGTAAGGATTCATCCGCGCGCGAAGAAAGATGCGATCACCGGCGAGGTTGGGGGTGCGCTCAAATTGTCGCTTACAGCGCCTCCTGTCGAAGGGCGGGCGAATGAGGCTTGCATTCAGTTTTTCGCAAATTTTTTGAAGGTGGCGCGCTCGTCGATTACTATTGCGTCCGGTCAGACGAGCCGCAACAAAGTGATTCGAGTGACCGGGTTATCGGCTGCGGACGTGCAGCGACGTCTGGGAGTGTAGGGAACAGGAGCTGCGATTGAGCTTTTCCGAACGATTGGAAGAGATTCGTACTGGGTTTGAGCGTCCCTTCTGGGTCGCTAATATCAGCGAGATATTCGAACGACTCTCGTATTACGCGGTTTTTGCGGTGCTCGTGCGCTATCTCCACGAAGCGCTTCAGTTCCCGTCGGATCAGGCGACAAGTTTGGGTGGGTTTTTTGGTGCGAGCGTTTGGGTGATGGCAATATTCGGCGGTGCTATAGCCGACCGCATGGGGTTCCGCCGAGCTCTTTCGTTGGCATACTTCATTTTGAGTTGCTCCTACTTCCTGGTCGGCTCGATCGCCGCGCCATGGCTCGCTCCCATACGCTCGATTGTCCCCCTTGGAGTCTTAGTAACGGGAATTTTGTTTCTTCCAGCCTTGGGCGTGGCCTTGGTCAAGCCAAGCGTTGTGGGAACTACGGCGCGAGCTTCGAAGGAGAATGTTCGTTCCATCGGATACTCGATTTACTACACTCTGGTGAACATTGGCAGTTTTCTAGGGCCCTTCCTCGCTGGGTGGCTCCACTCACGCGTTAGTGTCGAGGGCGTTTTTCGCCTCGCGGCGCTGAGCGTTTTCCTCATGTTCTTTGGCGTTCTGATTTTCTTCCGGGAACCGCGACGAAGCGGTGATGGAGCGTCTGTTTCCTTAAGGCAGGTCGTACGCAACCTGTTCACCGTCGTTTGCAATGTGCGGTTCGTGCTGTTTCTTGTCATCTTTTCCGGATATTGGGTTGTGTTCTGGCAGCAATACCTAATCCTTCCGATTTATATCCATGACTACGTAGACCCTTCTGCCAACACGGCGCTCATTCTGATCGCAGATCCCATCATCGTAATCACGTTGACCGTGGCGATAAACGCATTGACTCGGCGAATCTCATCTTTCCGAGCAATCATGCTCGGCACTCTCATTAGCGCGCTGGGATGGCTAGCCCTAGGTGCCCATCCGGCTGTTTGGACTGCCGTGGTGGCGCTGATGATTGTTGCTTTAGGCGAAATCATTCAGTCTCCACGCTACTACGAATACATCTCGCGGCTCGCTCCTCCGGGGCAGCAGGGTACCTACATGGGCTTTGCGTTTCTGCCCATCGGAATCGGATCGCTAATCGGCGGATGGTTTGGTGGAAAACTGGTTCATCACTTTGGAGAGGTCACGCATCAGCCGACATATATCTGGTGGGCAGTGACAGGCGTCGGAGTCGCGACGGCGGCGCTGCTGTGGATCTACGACAAGACGGTGCGGGTGGGTGAACCTGTCGCGAAAAACTAGTTGTCACTGCATTGAAGTTCGTTTTTCGGTATGATGCGCGCCGGTTATGCCCAGACGAAAACTTACTCCTGCCTACATTGCCGCGCACATTCGTCGAGTGTTGAAGGATGGCGGATCTGCTCCCCACGCCGAGGGTGTGCAGCGGTTCTTTAAAGAAGTAGTGAAATCGCGAGGGTGGCGTACCGCCGAACTGCGCAAGGTTGCGGTGCGCTTTCGCCGTACGATTGTGAAGCAGGCCGGGCTTCCCTTCCTGGTGAAGGTTGCCGACAAGCTTTTTTCCGGCCGGGTGATGGAAGAAAAAATCTTTGCGGTGTTTTTGCTGGAAAAGATCACCCCGGACCTCGGAGACAAAGAGTTCAAGCTGTTTGAATCGTGGCTGTCGCGCCTAAACAGTTGGGCCGATCACGACGGCCTGGTGCACTATCTGATTGCACCAATGATTGCGGCCAAGCCCGCTCGCGCTTCCTATGTCTTTCGCTGGGCGCGATCGCGGGACCGGTGGCATCGCCGGGCCGCATGCGTGGCCCTGATTCAGGGCACCCGGCGCAAGATGTTTTTCTCAGATATCGTCAAACTCTCGAATCTGCTGCTGGCCGAGGAAGACGATATGGTGCAAAAAGGCCTCGGCTGGCTGCTGCGGGAGACGGCGAAGGCCGATCCGAAGCGCGCACTTCCCTACCTGATAAAGATTCGCGCCAAGTCGCCTCGCCCGGTGTTGCGGAGCGCGTGCGAGACCTTGCCAGTGGCTACCCGTAAGCGAGTTCTCGCCGCGTGAGCAAGCTCACCATCTTCGGCCTTTTCGCGGTCACGGCGATGCTGGTCTGCTACGCCTTCGAGGACCGCAGCCGGTGGTTCATCCTGGCCTTCGCAGGAGCGTGCGCACTGGGATCGATTTACGGATTTCTTGCAGGGAGCGTGGCCGTTTGGCATCGTCGAAGCCATTTGGTCGCTGGTTGCGTTGCGGCGATGGTGGATAGCGGCGCGGCCACACTAACAAAACAAGAAGTTCTGTGTATTCGCGGAAATCCGTTAGGTTGTTTACAATAGGGGTTTGTCCATGAACCTAGCTGCCATCCAAGCCGCGTTGCGCGAGCGGAATATTGACGCCTGGCTTTTCTATGATCACCATCACCGCGATCCAATTGCCTACCGGGTGTTGGGTCTGCCTGAGGGTTTGATGGTGACGCGGCGCTGGTTCTATCTCATTCCCGCGAATGGCGAACCTACCAAGCTCGTCCACAAGATCGAGTCGGGACATCTCGACACGCTTCCGGGAAACAAGCATCAATACGCGGGATGGGAAGAACTTTTCGCGAAGCTCAAGCAGGTGCTGGCGCCGCATCGCAACATCGCCATGCAGTATTCTCCGAACAATCTGGTGTTCACGGTGTCGCTGGTCGATGGCGGCACGCTCGAATTGATTCGCGGACTGGGAAAGAACGTTGTCAGTTCCGGCGATCTGGTGGCGCAGTTCGAGGCTGTGTGGAGCGACGAACAGATTAAGACCCACTTTGCCGCGCGCGACGCAATTGACGCGATCACAGCCGAGGCCTTTAAAGAAATCGGACGGCGCGTGCGCAACGGCGGGACCACCGAGTCCGACATGCAGCAGTGGTTCATGGAAGCGTTCGCGCGCGAAAATCTGGTCACTGACGATCCTCCCATTGTGGCGGTGAACGGCAACAGCGGAAACCCGCACTATGAACCGCATCCTGGCAGTTCGTCGCCAATCCGTGAAGGCGATTTCGTTCTGCTCGATGTTTGGGCGAAGAAGAACACGCCCGAGGCTGTGTTCTACGACATTACCTGGACCGGTTTCGTCGGAAAGTCTCCGTCAGACCGCATGCGCGAAGTATTCAATATCGTTCGCGATGGGCGCGATATCGGCGTAAAGACGGTGCAGGAAGCGATTGCGGCGGGGCGCCCGATTGCCGGGTGGGAAGTGGATCACGCGGTGCGCGCGCACATCAAGAATGCCGGTTTCGGCGAAAACTTTATTCATCGTACCGGACACTCCATCGGCACCGATGTGCACGCCAACGGCGCCAACATGGACGATCTGGAGATTCACGACGAGCGCAGGATTCTGCCCAACTCCTGTTTCTCGATCGAGCCTGGCATTTACCTGCCGGAGTTCGGGGTGCGTAGCGAGGTCGACGTTCTGGTTCGGCCGAAAGCGGCGGAAGTTACCGGAAAAATTCAAAACGAGCTAGTCATTATCTGAATGGCAAATTCCACCGTGAGTAAACCGAGAGCGGCCGAAACCGCTGCAGACGCAACCGCTCACCGCCATGGCGGTGCTGGCGCTCGCTGGTCGGCTGGCTGATTCCCGGCGCCGGACACCTGATTCTCAGGCGCTATGTTCGCGGCCTGATCCTGATGGCATCGATCGTGACCATGTTCGTGCTTGGCCTGCTGATGCAAGGGCACGTATACAAACCAAATGGCGGAGATATCCTCGACATCCTCGGATTCGTGGGCAATATCGGAGCCGGCGGACTGTATTTCCTTACGCTGGCCAAGGATTGGGGCCAGGGCGCAATCGCCCACGCGACCGCCGATTACGGAACGAAATATCTGATTGTGGCGGGCCTGCTGAATTTCATCGCCGTGGCTGACGCTTACCACATCGCGATTGGAAAGAAACCGTGATCCTGGAACTCTCACACTTCAGCGCCGCATTCTTCTTTGCGCTATTCGCGTCGGTGGTGTTCGGCATCACCCAGCGCAGCGACGCCATGGAGCAGGTGAAATACGGCCTCTATTGCTTCGCCATGTTTCTGGGCGGAGTCTTCCTGGCCGGATGGGTGATGTGGATGCTGCGGCATTAGAAGCGGACCTCAGACTTCAGCCTTCGGACCTCGGACCTCGGAAATTATTTCGTGGAACTGGAGGCCGACGCCTGAAGTCTGAGGTCCGCTTTTACCCTTCCCAGACGAAAGCATCAAACACCCGCTTGGCATCGAATCCCAGGTGACGATAGAGTTCGACCGCGCGGTAGTTGGCTTCGGTCACGGTCAGTGACAGCAGCGAGAACTTGCGTTCGCGGAGGTTGGCGGCGGTGGCGGCGAGCAAGGTTTCTCCAATGCCATGCGAGCGGTATTCCGGAAGCACGCACACCTGCGTGACATGGCCGACGTCGTGTCGGACTCGCGAGCAGAGAATGACTCCGATGACGCTGTGGCTGCGCTTGTTGACGGCGACGAATGAAGATTCCGAGTCGAAGACGCCGCAGCCCGGGAAACGGACGATGTTGTTCAGGAAGCGCAGCGAGCCGCTGAGCGTGCGGTACTGGTCGTTGATCTCTGCGTCGACGTGGCCGCGATAGGCGGTGGTAATTACGGCGGCGACGGGCTGGTAATCAGCCTCGCTCCAGCGGCGAATCTCGATCTCGCTGCTCACGCGGCTTCACAGCCTTCACCGGATCGCTCAGCGGAAGAACCATGAAGAGACGCCCATGGCGGGAGAATCCTTGTTCCACGAAGGGCCGCGCCACCACTCCAGTTTCGTGGATCAGGAGCTGCGCTTCGATGCGATGAATTCCCGGCGACTGCTGCAAGGTCTCGATCACATGGATCAGGAGACGTGACTCGACGGCGTGAGGGTCGGGAAGGCGTCCGCCATTGGCGACAAAGAGATCACCGATCACTCCCTTGCTGCCTTCATAGACGAAAAAGGCGTAGCCGAAGATGCGTCCGCGATCGATGGCGGCGTAACCGGGAAGGATCTTGGCGTCGACATAGCGCAGGATCATGTCGGCGGAGCCGCTGTAATCCCAGGAGAGAAGCCGCTCCCATAGCCGGTTCTCATCTTCCAGCAAGGAACGCAAGTCCACCGAGGAAAAGTGTCTGAGATCGAGAATTTCCAACCCTGGGGCTCCTGAGGCTGCGGCAACAAAAAGCGCGAATCCGAAAGTGGAGTTTAGTGCTTCCTCGCGGCGCTAGGCAAACTGGCGAACATGGGGAGACAACATGGAGACACGCCGTTAATAACTTCCCGCCTGCGCCACCCAGTAATAGTCCATTTTCTGCGGCTGAAACGTGCCGAGGTAGGAAACGCGGCGGTTGCGCAGCACTTTGCGGATTAAATCTCGTGCGGCCTGGGGAGCGACCACGATATGCGTCTGGGGAGGAAGTTTCCCGGGCTCATATTGCAGCATCGCCTGATTGCGATAAAAGGTTAGCCCGTATTCAGTCTCGCGAGGCACCGCAAAAACTGCGAGTGGCGGTAGTGCGTTGACATCTTCCATGCGAGCGATGTCGGCGAGAAGTGGGCGAGCCGAGAGCGTGTCGTCCAACACCGGAGCGCCGATGCGGAGCAGTGCGGCCACGCTGAGCACGACGGGAATTAAGAGTCACAAAGCGCAGCAGGCGCAGACCCGGCGAGCGCAAAAGCGTGATCGCAATGCCTGCGGCAAGGATGGCAGCCAGCACGCAAGAGACTTCGGTGGCGCGGTTCCACGGCAGGTGGCGCTGCTGCAGGATGTACACAATCATTAAGGTAGGGACGATCAAGGCTCCCGCGAGAATGGCGTGGCCGATGATCCAGAGAACGTTGGGACGTTCGTTATCGGCCGTGTGCCGGCGCACATACTCCGCCAGCAGCAACGCACCCGCGGGCAAGGCGGGAATAATATAGCCAGGCAACTTGGATTGTGAGAATGAAAAGAAGACCAGCGGCACCACTAGCCAGATCAGCAAGAATGCGTTGAAGGCGTCTTCCCCGCGCAGCATTTCGCGCTTCTCTGCCAGCCACGCGCGGCTCGTTTCCCATGTGGCCGCGATTACCAACACTGACCACGGCACCAACCCCAGCAGCATGACAGGCAGGTAGTACCAGAAAGGCTCAGGGTGATGGTAGAGATTGGTTCCGAAGCGCGCCAAATTGTGCTCAAGAATAAATTCCCGAAAGAATTGCGGATTCTTGACTTGGACAGCGATGTACCACGGCGAGGCGATGAGAAAAAAAAGTAAGATTCCGGGCAGCCACAACGTACGCCTTACCAACGGCAGATCGCCTTTCGCCAGAACGAATATTCCGATGATGACGACGGCGAGAAAGGGCGCGACCGGACCCTTCGCGAGAGTGCCTAACGCGAGGAAAGCGTAGAACAAGCCCAAATAAAAGGTACTTTGACTCTCGTGCCATGCGTACCAGGCGAGCAGAGCCATCGCGAGCATCGCTGTCAGCGGCATGTCCATGGACGCGGCGCGCGCGAACCCGATGATGCCGGCCGATGAGGCGACGATCAACGCTCCATCCAAGTGCGATCCGGGACGGAAGCGGCGCAGAAAGAAATAAACCGCGAACACCATCAACGTCGCGTCGACGGCCGAGGGGACACGCGCGGCCCAGTCACTCACTCCGAAGATGCGATACGAAAGCATCGCTTCCCAGTAATAGAGTGCGGGCTTTTCAAGCCAGGGAACGCCGCCAAGCGTGGGCGTGATCCAGTCGTGACGTTCGAGCATTTCGCGGGCGACTTGCGCGTAGCGCGGTTCATCAGCGCCAATCAAGCCGAAGGAACCCAATCCGTAAAAAAGAAGAAACGCGCAGAAGCCCGCGAGCAGGATCCAGTCGGTCAGAGTGCGTAGACGCGCGTTCCATCCCGAGTCGGTCAATTTTCCTGCCCTCGCGGACGCAGCAGCGCGTAAATGCTGAGGAGGGTCCAAGTCACTTCGAGAACCACAAAGCCGATCTGGAAGGGATGGAAGGCGATGTAGGCGAGAATGCAAGAGCCGACCGCGTTGAGGATGTTATATGCGACTTTTCCCGAGTGCATCCAGCGCATCTGGTGGCCCGCATAAGCGACAAGAATCAACAGCGCACCGACAAACGAAGCAATTTGCCGGACCATCGAAATTTCCATGAAAGTTATTGTACGGTGGGGCCGATGCGAAGTCGTGCGATGACGCGGGCGACGGCGACCGAAAGTGGCCCGTCGAGCGAAAGGCCGCTGGCACACTCGTGACCACCGCCGCCAAATTGCGCGGCTACGGCGGCGACATCCAGTTGGCCTTTACTGCGCAAGCTGACGCGGTAACGCCGGTCGGGAAGCTCGCGGAAAAACGCCGCCACCTCGACATCCTGAATCGAGAGCGCGTAGTTCACAATGCCCTCACAATCTTCTTCTTTGGCTTCGCAGCGATCCATTTGTTCGCGCGTGATCCAGATCCAGGCGAGTGGTCCCTCGCGATGCAGATTGGAGAGCGCGGCGCCGAGTAACCGCATTTTGGCGGTGGAGTGCGCAAAATAGATGTTGCGGGCGCAGCGTGCGGGGTCCGCTCCGGCCATGACCAGTTCGCGGGCCAGCGAAAAAGTATGCTCGTTGGTTCCTTCGAACATGAAGGCACCGGTATCGGTGAGCACGGCCGTATACAAACAAGTGGCAATGTCGGGCGTGATGGTGACTCCAGCTTCGCGAGCGAGCCGGTGGACCAACTCCGCTGTGGCGACGGCTTTGGGATCGATCCAGTTCACGTTGGCGAAGGGGCGTCCGCTGAGGTGGTGATCGATGCTGATGAGGAAGCGATTCTCGAGGCCTTCGAGGCGAGTACGCTGCACGCTGTCGCACTCGAGAATGATCGCAGCTTCGTAGTTGCCGTTGATTTTGTGCGCCTGCACCACGCGTTCGGCGAACGGGAGCGGCTGATAGATTCGAGGCACGCCATCGGCGAGCACGACCTCGGCTTCTTTCCCCATCTGGCGCAGAATCTGTCCGCAAGCCAGAGCGGAGCCGACCGCGTCGCCGTCAGGACGCGCATGAGAAGTCAGCAGAAAGCGATTGCGCTCGCCGATTTGCTTGAGAACCTCTTTCACCATGTTCGTTCGACCCGTGGCCTCTCCTTCTTACTTCTCGGGTCTTGCCGAAGACCGAGCTGCGGCGGAGGACCGCTTTCTGGTGCGCCCCAACAATTCATCGATGCGCGCACCGTACTGATCCGAGCGATCGATCTGAAACAACAATTCGGGCGGGCGGCGCAAGTGCAACCGCTCTGCGACCTCGCGGCGAATGAATCCGGTGGCGGCCATCAGGCCCTGCAGAGAACGCTCGGCTTCGTCGTCATCGCCTTCGCAGTTCACGAAAATCCGCGCAGACTTGCCGTCATCAGCCAGCACCACGCTGCTCACGTTGACCAGACCGATTCGAGGATCGCCGAGTTCGCCTTCGAGGATGGTTTCGACTTCCTCGCGCAGCGCTTCTCCCAGCCGCTCCCGGTGATACTTCCGCCCACGCTTCTCCAAACTGCACCTCGAAATAAAACGGATGAGAATATCAGAAATCGGGCCGCTGGTCCGCAAGCAAATCGCCGTCCTAGTGACGGCTCAAATCCTATTCAGGGAAATCCTGCAAATACAGGAATTTAGGGGGAGTCCAGAAACTCCACGAAGCGAATCGGCGACATCCGCCCCGGCATTGTTGGCGATACGGGTGGCCTGCCGCTCGACATTCTTCATTAAGCCATCGAGATAGTCGCGCGAGTCAGAAATGCTGACCACCCCGATGGTCGCCTGATTCCAGATGTTACTGGCATCGAGCTCCGCGACCGACACGTTGAAGTGCACGCGCAGCCGGTCTTTCAAGCTGCGCACCACCTGGCGCTTGTCTTTGAGCGATTGCGCGGCTTCAATGCGCAAGTCGAGGGTGAGAAACGCGATGGGCATGTGGTCGTCAGTTCGTCAGTTCGCCGGTCGTCAGCAAAACCCACCGACTAACTGACCACCGGAACTGAGAACTGATTTTACGCGATTGCTTCCGCGGCGACGCGCTCGGTGACGAAGGCTTCGATAATGTCGCCGGACTTGATGTCGCCATAGTTTGCGATGGAGATGCCGCACTCCATGCCGTTACGCACTTCGCTGGCATCGTCTTTGAAGCGCCGCAACGATCCGACTTTGCCCTTGAAGACGACTGCGTTGTCGCGCAGCAGGCGCACTTCGGAGTCGCGTTTGATAATGCCATCGATAACCTGGCATCCGGCGATTGTTCCGACCTTCGGGATGCGGAAGGTCTCGCGAACTTCGGCGCGTCCCTGGTAGGTCTCTTTGATCGTCGGTTCGAGCAGGCCAGTCATGGCGCGCTTGATCTCGTCCTGCAACTCGTAAATGATCGAGTGCAGGCGGATATCGACCTTTTCCTGTTCGGCGAGTTCCTGCGCCTTGCGTTCAGGACGCACGTTGAAGCCGATGATGATGGCGTTCGACGCCGATGCCAGAAGCACATCGCTTTCGGTGATGGCGCCGACACCGGTACGCAGCAGCTTGAGACGCACCTTGTCGTTCGAGATCTTGGTGAGCAAGTCGCTGAGTACTTCGACCGATCCGCCGACGTCGGCCTTGAGAATGATGTTCAATTCCTTGGTGCCGGCAGTCTTCAGTTGCTCGGCCAGGCCTTCCAGCGAAACGCGCGAACTCTTTGCCAGAGTCGCTTCGCGGGCCTTCTGCTCGCGGTATTCGGAAATGCCGCGGGCTTTGTCCCGGTCGGCAACTACGACAAACTGATCGCCGGCTTGCGGCAAACTTTCCATGCCGAGAATCTCGACTGGAGTCGAAGGAGGAGCGACCTCCAACTGGGCGCCGCGATCGTCAAACATGGCGCGCACCCTGCCGTACACATTGCCGACTACGAAGTTGTCACCCGTGCGCAGCGTGCCGTCTTGCACCAGCACGGTAGCCACGGGGCCGCGTCCGCGATCGAGCTTGGCTTCAAGAACCACGCCCGTCGCCGAGCGCTCTGGCGTGGCTTTCAGTTCCTGCAGATCGGCCACCAGGCAGATCATTTCCATCAGCAAGTTCAAATTGGTTTTCTGCTTCGCCGAAACGTCGACGAAGACAGTGGTGCCGCCCCAGTCTTCCGGCATCAGGCCGCGATCGGCGAGTTGCTTTTTCACGCGATCCGGCAAGGCATCGGGCTTATCGATCTTGTTCACCGCCACGATGATGGGAACTTCGGCGGCGTGAGCGTGATCGATGGCTTCGAGGGTTTGCGGCATGACTCCGTCATCAGCGGCAACCACCAGGACGACGATGTCCGTCGCCTTCGCGCCGCGGGCACGCATGCGGGTGAAGGCTTCGTGGCCCGGCGTATCGAGGAACACAATCTGGCGGCCGTAGGCCGGAGACTGCGTGTCCATAATCGTGACTTTGTACGCGCCAATGTGTTGCGTGATGCCACCGGCCTCGCCGCCTGCGACGTTGGTCAGACGGATTGAGTCGAGCAGCGTGGTTTTGCCGTGATCGACGTGGCCCATGATGGTTACCACAGGCGGACGCGAAACGGCTTCGATGCTGGACCCTTCCTGGCCCACAGCGGCGTCGGAGATCTCTTTCTGCGCCTGCTCTTCGAAGCTGATGACGTTGGTATCGGCTCCGAAGAAACGCGCCATCTCGCTGGCGAGTTCGGAGTCGAGCGTCTGATTGACGGTGGCGAAGACTCCGCGAGCCAGCAATCGTCCGATAAGATCTTTGGCGCGAATGCCCACCTTCTCGGCCAGGTCTTTGACGCTGATGCCTTCGGAAATTGTAATGGTGCGCGTAATCGGCTGGGGCTCGTTCGAGAGCGACAACCGCGGCGGCGGCGTGTAGCCCTTCATCGGGCCTTCTTTGACACCGCGAGGAACGTAGCGCTGGCCAGGCCTGCGCGACGGCGCGCCGGGACGGCTTCCGGGACGGCTCGGACCCGGCGGCGGTCCCGAAGGGCCTACGCCCAGCGGACGCGCGCCCGTGGGCGACTGCCGCGTCGGATGCATGGGACGCCGTTCGCCCGGCCGTAATGGCGCACGAGAGCGTCGGCGGACCGCCCGGACGGGGACGCTGGAAAATCGGCTGGCCGGGCACAGGACGTCCTGGAGCGGGCCTGACCGGAGTCGCACCGCGTCGCTGACGGCGGAGGCGCCGCTGGTCGCGGAGGCGCCTGATACACGGGACGCGGCCCGGTCTGCGGAACGATCATCCTGGGACGCGGCGGCTGCGCAATAGGAGCGCCGGGTCTTACGCGCAGCCGGAGGCGCTGGAACTTGGGAAGCTGGCGCGGACGGAGCCGCCGGACTCGCGGTAACAGGCGGCGCTGCAGCCTGGGCTGCTGGCGGCGTCACGGCCGGCGGCGCGGGCTTCGGCGGCACTGTGGCCGGAGGCGCAACTGCTGCTGGCGGCGCGGGCTTCTGCACCGGAGGCGGCGGCGCAGGAACCGTAAATGTCGGGCGGGGCGATGTCTGCGGAACTACCAAGCGCGGAGAAACCGTAGGCGCTGCCGGAGCCTGCGGCAGCCGTCGTGGTCGGCGCTGCCGCTGCCGGAGCAGCGGGCTTCGCTTCCACCGAAGGAGGAACGATCGTGGGACGACGGGGGCGGAGGAGTCGCGGGAGCCGAAGTCGGCGCCGGCGTTTGCTGCTTGGCACGAATGGCGTTCAGTACGTCTCCAGGCTTGGATATGTGCGACAGGTCAATCTTGGTTCGAATCTCATCCCCATCGGGACGGCTCGAACGCGAGGCTTTGGCAGAAGATCCCTGAGTGTCGCCACCGCCTCTAAGATAGGCACGGACCTTGACTGCCTCATGCTCTTCAATGGAACTGGAATGCGTTTTCTTCTCGGTCACGCCGACCAGCGGCAGTACATCGAGAATCGCTTTGCTTTTGACTTCCAGCTCCCTAGCCAGATCGTTGATTCGAATCTTGCTCATCCGCCCTTTATTTCCTCCGATATGTCCCCGCTAAGTCTTCATATCAACCTCACGGTGCCGGCATACTTTCCCGCACTCCGCATGGTTTGCAGAAGCGCGTAGCACTTACTCTTTTTCCCCGGAAGGAATGTCCGCTCCCGCGGGCTCTTCCGTTTGATTCGCAGCTGCGGAATCGGATTCCGCAGCTTCTGAGTCAGGTTCCGCAGCGGCCTGCACTTCTTCGCCGCTCTCGCTCGAAGGCTCTTCAGCAGGAACTTCCACCGCTTCGCCCTCCGCGGGCGCTGCCACGGCTTCTCCGCCTTCCAGGCTAGAGAAGTAATTATTGACCGCAAGGCTGATTTTTTCCACCGTTTTGGGACCGATGCCCTCGATGGCTTCCAGTTGCTCGGGCGTCATGTCGGCCAGCGCTTCGACGGTCGTAACTCCAGCGGCGCTGAGCTTCTCGACCAATCCTTCGCCCAGTCCGGGGACATCTGCGAGCGGCGTTGAGGAAGCTCCAACCAGCTGTGACATCTGCTGTTCGACTTCCTGCCGCTTCTCTTCCTCGCTCTTGATGTCAATTTTCCAGCCGAGAAGTTTGGCAGCGAGACGAACGTTCTGTCCCTTCTTGCCGATGGCCAGCGAGAGCTGAGTATCGTCCACCACGACTTCAAGGTGCTTTTCCCCGGCTTCGAGCACGCTGACGCGGCTGACCTTCGCGGGTTGCAAGGCCTTCTCGGCAAACGTGACCGGATCTTCGTGGTACTCGATGATGTCGATCTTCTCTCCGCGCAGTTCGCGGATGATCGACTGCACGCGCATGCCCTTCATACCGACGCATGCGCCTACCGCGTCGACGTCCTTGTCTTTCGACATGACGGCGATCTTGGTACGCTCGCCTGCCTCGCGGGCGATGGCGCGGATCACGACGGTTCCGTCGTAAATTTCCGGAACTTCGGTCTGGAACAGATGCTGCACGAGTTCCGGCGCCGCGCGAGAAACCACGACCTGCGGGCCTTTCGAAGCCTTTTCAACGCGAGCGATCACGACGCGCACACGCTCGCCGATGGCGAACGATTCCAGGCGCGACTGCTCTTTACGCGGCATGCGCGACTCGGCCTTACCGAGATCAAAGATCACATCCGGACCTTCGATGCGCTTCACCGTGGCATTCACAATCTCTTGCACGCGCCCGATGTATTCGTTGTAGACGGTGTCGCGTTCCGCTTCTCGCACTTTCTGGAAGATCACCTGCTTGGCGAGTTGCGCGGCAATGCGCCCCAGAATTCCCTCGGTCTCTTTGGGAATCTGCAGTTCGCCGCCGACTTCGATATCGGGGTTCAGCTTGCGCGCATCGTCGAGCGTAACTTGCAGCGTGGGATCTTCGACCTGCTCCGGAGTCTCGACTACCGTTTTCACCGCAAAGGCGCGAATCTTGCCGGTTTCCTTATTTAATTCGGCGCGCAGGTTTTCCTGCGTCTTGTAGTACTTGCGGGTAGCGACAACAATCGCGTCTTCCACCGCGCTGACCACAATCTGCGGATCAATTCCCTTTTCACGGCTAAGGGCGTCGATAGTGTTGTAAAGCTCGCTTGCCATAAGTAAACCGGACCTCGGACTTCAGACCTCGGACCTCAGCTAGCCTCAACTTGGAGTTTGCCGAGGTCCGACGTCCGACTTTCAAATTTCTGGCACTAAATTCGCATGCTCCACGTTCGCCAGTTCGATTTCTAACTTCTGCGTCGTACCATCCGCAGGGCGAAATTTCTTTCTTGCCGTGCTTACATCCAGCGTCAAGCGTCCTTCGCGAAAGCTCTCGAGCCTGCCTTCGAAGTGGCGGTTGCCGCTCACCGGTTGCCGCGTCGTCAGCTTCACTAGACTGCCGGTAAAGCGCTCGTAGTCGGCCGCGCGAAGTAACTTGCGATCTAACCCCGGCGACGAGACTTCCAACAGATACGAACCGCCGGGCACCGCGTCCTCAACATCGAGGATGGTTCCCACTTCCCGGCTGAGCTTGGCGCAATCTTCGTGCGTCACGCCGCTCGGCTTATCGATCACAATGCGGAGCATGCGTGCCTTGCCTCCGCCGCGTAACTCGACTTCCACCACTTCCAGCCCGCTGGAGGCGGCCACGCGCTCAACTACCTCACGCACTCGATCGATCTCAAATGCCATAGAACCAGCAACTTACAATTGATTGTGCGGCAGCGAAACAGGCTGAAACTAAAAAGTGGGCTTGCGCCCACTGGTGTGCTTCGCCGAATGCTGGTACTACACAACAGTTTCCAGTCATCAATATACGCCGCCGGAAGGGAAAAGACAAACGCCCACCCGGCTGCCAAGTAGGGACTTCGCCGACTCCGAGACTAATGATTGGCGGCACTCTCCCAAAGGTTATAATCCGCTCAAGCTTGGAGGCTTTCGAATGCGGTTCTGCTGTGCGCTCACGTTCGTCGCTCTTTTCCTGTTTACGGCTTCCCCTATGTGGGCACAAAGAACCGGGGGGGCGCGTTCAGGCGGCGGTAGGAGCCCAGGTGGGCCGGGGGTGACGCCCAACCCGCACTACCAGTACACGCCTTTCTTGACTTCGCCCACCGTGCAGCACGCCAGCGATGAACGTGCCGTCGAGTTCAAGTCGGAAACTATTCTGGTTCAAGTCCCGGTCGTCGTCAGCGATAAGTCCGGCAACCCTGTGCCGGGACTCAGCCGCACTGATTTCGAACTGCTAGAAGGCGGGAAAGAACAGAAGATCAGCAGTTTCGAGGAAATCGAAACCAGTCGCGCACCTCTGACTCCGGTAGCCGTCAAAGCGGGGGTATTCAGCAATGCGGGCGCGGTGGGAGATGCGCCGAGAGCGCTGACGATTATCGCTCTCGATGCGATCAACACTCCTTATCTCGACCAGACTTACGGACGAAAGCAGTTACTCAAATATCTTGCCGAGAACGTGCAACCGGGCCAGGCAATTGGACTGGTTTCTTTCACCAGCAAAGGGGTCAAAGTCATTCACGATCTGTCGTCCGACCCCGCGGAACTGATTCAGGCGTTGAAGAAAGTGAACGGCGAGCTTCCCGCGCTGGAGGGAGTAGACATCGACACGCAAGCGGCGGCCGCCACCGGCGCCGATTTGGATCTTTCATCGGCCTTTGGTTTACCTCTCGGCAGCACCGCCACCAATCTGGAGGACTTCGTCAGGCGGGGCGATGCGGCCATCGCTCGCATGCAAAGCGACCGCGCTATTGAAGGGACGATCAAGGCCTTCCTTGAAGTCGCGTGGTCGGTGCGCGGCGTGCCCGGCAAGAAGTCTTTGATCTGGGCAACGGGCGGCTTTCCCTTCTTTATGGATACGCCTTCGGCAGTTCCGGGAGGCTATCTGTCGATTCTTTACGAGCGCGCGGTGCAGGCGCTCAATGATTCTGAGATCTCGATTTATCCCGTAGACGTGCGCGGACTGGTAAATTTCTCGCCGACCACCGATGCCAGCCAGCGTGGTGCAAGACTTGGCAACTCGTTTACGCGAAGCCTCACCGCCCGCAGTTGGTTGCAGACTTCGACGATTGACACACTGAAGGACTTTGCCGAGATGACCGGCGGCCGGGCGTTTTACAACACCAACGACCTGACCACCAGCTTCAAACGCGCGGCGGACGATGCGACACACTACTACCTGTTGACTTACTATCTCGACACCAAGAACACAAAGGCGGGATGGCGCACGCTGAAAGTGAAAGTGAATCGCCCGGGAACCGAGGTTCGGGCGCGCAGCGGATTTTTTGTGACCAATGCGACCGTGAATCCGAACACCTCCCATCAGAGCGACATGGCGTTCGCCCTGACTTCGCCCTTTGACAGCACCGGAATTCCGCTCACGGTGCGCTGGAGAGCAACCTCCGCAGATGGAGACAAGAAGAAAGTTCAGTTCGGACTGCACGTCGCTCCTGAAGGCATGACGATTGAAGGCGAACACAATGAGATGGATCTCGAGTTCGCGATCATCGCTTTAACTTCGAAGAGCGGAACCGCGGCCGATAGCATCAGCCAGACCTTGCAGGGCGCCGCGAAGCCCGAGACTCTGGCGAAACTACGCACCGAGGGACTGGCCTACAGCAATGTGCTGGAACTGCCTCCCGGGCAATACACGGTGCGCTTCGTGGTGCGTGACAATCCCAGCGGCAAAATCGGCAGCGTGTCGGCGCCACTGACGGTCAACTAAGTAGCGCCGGCGTCCTGCCGGCTGGATACATACACGCTTTGGGCAACGCGTATTGCCCGCCCTCCCTCGACTGCCCTTCCCGGCCTTTTACTGAGATATGGGCGCCTTGATGGTGCCGACGAGCCCGGTACGCCCGTCCTGCACGGCCAGATGAACGCTGCTATTGGGCGGTGGAGGATCCATATCCATGTGCAGCAGTAATCCGTGTTGCAATATCTGCTGATAGGTCTTGTCATCAAAGGCCTGGTCTACTTTCTTGCTGAGGCTGGCTCCCATTTTGCCGTCGGGGCTGAAGGTGGTAGCGTAGAACGCCACGTTTAACTGTTTTCCACCACTCGAATCCTGTACTGCCAGCGTCCTGACATCGACCAGGAAGTCCAATCCGACTTTGCCTTTGTTCGCGGACGCGGGAACCACCCTGGCGGTGAAGGCCACCAGGGTAGAAGGCAGCACGTCAGTCGTGGCCGTCGCGACTTCCTGCTCCGAGTTGTAGCCTTTGATCTGGGTTTCGTCGATGGCAAAGTATCCGCGCCGGTTCTGGACTTCGACTCCGTCCCGCTTGACCTTGACTTTGATGTTGCGATACTTCCCGTCATACTTCTTGTTATCGGGATAATAGGCCACTGTGTAAGTTGCCGACTGATCCTGGAAGGCTCGATCGACGCCTATTTTGATTTCGTTCTGGTTCACATAGGCGCGGCCGCCGGTTTCACGTGCGATCTCCCGCATTGCTTCCTGGGCGTCGGTATCGTTCGACAGGGTGAGACCGCGGGCGTCGACGGGATAGATGGCGATCTGCGCGCTCGACAGACGCGCAGCGGTTTCGCGGATTTCTTGCGCGTGCAAGGTTCGAGCGGTGGCCGCGTAATTGCCGGCGGCGTGTTGATCGACGCCACGAATCCTTTGGCTGGGAAGATCTTCCCCTAATTCCGCTTCCGTCACAGTTCGGTCTTCCGGGATCAGCGAAAGCGGCACATCTCCCGTGACCCAAATGATGTTCTTGCGGCCCGGCATACCTCCGAGAATCCGGCTCAGGCTGTTAAGTGCGTTGAGAGTAAGGACAATGCGCTGCTCCTGGGCGTAGGCACCAGCCACATCGGAGAAAATTTGCAGTTGCGCCTCGGCCGCAGCGACAAGCGGCGCCAGGCGGGGTCCGACGCCGCCGCTACCGGTTGCGGCATCGCTGGGCGGCGCGATGGTGGGATCAACACCACCCGCAGGGCCGCTCAGCGGTGTGCTGTTCGATGGGGTGTATTGGTTCTGCAGGGGGCGGAAATGCTGCAAAGCCGTGGACAGAATCTGTGGATCAGTGGTGAAATCCTGCAGAACGTTCAGGGGTCCGGTGAGCGTAAATATGCCGACGCGGTCCGCGGGTTTCAAGTTTTGCTGCACGAACTTCAACATCTGCAAGCGTGCGTAGGCCTGATCTTTGAATGGAGTGTTGATCGCATCCAGAAGCAGAACCGTAACTGGTCTTCCGGGAGAGCGATACTCCGGTCGATTGGAGTAGACACCCGGGGGCAAGGCCGGTGGCGCTGCACTGTTTTCGGAAGGAGTGAGGAGGGAGGATATCTTCTGCTGTTTCCCGTTCTCCTCGACTACGAAATCCTCGGGGCGCAGACCCGTAACGGGCTTGCCTTGCTTGTCAGTGACAACCACATCCACCAGGACGAGATGGGTGCTCACGCGAATGGTAGGAGGCGGCGCCTCCGCAGGAGATGGCGCTTGTGCCCGCGAAGACACAACCACCGACATCACTGCGACGAACAAACCAGACCGGCACAGCGAGCGACGAAGCCAAGCATGATGCATACTGAACTCCCGTTACTACAGAATGGGTGCAAAGTTAGTATTTTTCGAGGGATATATCAAGGAATTCCAACCGCGGCAGTTTCGGGCGAATCCGAATTCGGTCCCGCGTTGTGTACACTTCTTCGCATGGTTTGGTTCTCTCTTCTGGAGATCGGGCTGGGTGTCGCGCTCATCGCCTGGAAGAAACCCAACCGGCAGATATCGTTGCGCTGGTTCGCTGCTGGGATTCTGCTCATTGTTTTCGGGACCTTGAGGCTGTTGATCTGGTAGGTCTGAGGTCCAAAGGCGGAGGTCTGAGGCCCGCTTCCTTGCCTCAATTCCCGACCCGCCTCTAGAATATAGAATTACCCTTTCTCCTGAGAAAATATATGATTCATTTCCCGGTCCCGGAAGCTCTTACCTTTGACGACGTGTTGCTGCTGCCCGCCCGTTCCGACGTAATTCCCGCTCTGGCCAATACCCAGACTCAACTGACGCGCAATATCCGGCTGAACACGCCCGTCATTAGCGCCGCCATGGATACCGTGACCGAATCGCACATGGCGATTGCGATGGCGCAGCAGGGTGGGCTGGGAATCATTCATCGGAACATGAGCATCGAGCAGCAGGCCAACGAAGTTGACAAGGTAAAGCGCTCGGAGAGCGGAATGATTGTGGACCCGGTCACGATGGGGCCGGACGCCAGGGTTTCCGACGCCTTGGAAGTCATGCGGAAATACAAAATTTCCGGAGTGCCGATCACCAAAAACAAGAGGTTGGTTGGCATTCTGACCAATCGCGATCTACGCTTCGAAACCCGCTTCGACATTCCCATCAGCCAGGTGATGACAAAAGACAATCTGATCACGGTTCCGGTGGGTACCACGCTCGAGGAAGCGGAGAAAATTCTGCACGAGCACCGCGTGGAGAAACTGCTGGTGGTCGATGATCAATACGCTCTCAAGGGCCTGATCACGGTAAAAGATATTCAGAAGAAGTTGAAATATCCCAATGCCGCGAAAGATTCGCAGGGACGCTTGCGAGTTGGCGCTGCCATCGGCGCTACCGGGGATTATTTGGAACGCGCGCAGGAGATGGCTAGAACCAAGGTGGATCTGCTGGCGATTGATAGCGCGCACGGCCACTCTACTCGCGTTCTCGATGCAATAAAAGAGATCAAGGCCAAACTCCCGGAGGTTGATCTGATTGCCGGAAACGTGGGCACGTTCGATGGCGCTTGCGAACTGGCGCGGGCGGGAGCGGACGCGATCAAAGTTGGCATTGGCCCCGGCTCAATTTGCACGACCCGTGTTGTGACTGGAGCGGGCGTGCCGCAGATCACGGCGATCGCCGAAGCTTACCGGGCCACCAAAGATGCGAACGTCCCGGTGATCGCGGACGGCGGCATCAAGTATTCCGGCGACATCACCAAAGCGCTGGCCGCCGGCGCGAGTGCAGTGATGATTGGATCGCTATTCGCTGGAACCGACGAGAGTCCGGGCGAAATGATTCTTTACCAGGGGCGGACGTTCAAGTCGTATCGCGGAATGGGATCGCTCGGAGCCATGGCTGCGGGATCGAGCGAGCGCTACTTCCAGAGCACCGATGACGCGTCCACCGCGATGCCGGTGCTGGGGGAAGAGTCGAACCGTTCCGCCAAACTGGTTCCCGAAGGCATTGAGGGACGTGTTCCCTACCGCGGATCGGTGGCGATGATCGTGCATCAGATGGTTGGCGGATTGAAATCGGGCATGGGGTATTGCGGCTGCTCGACCATCCCCGAGCTATTGCAGAAGACTCGCTTTGTGCGCATCAGCGTTGCCGGATTGCGTGAGAGCCACGTGCACGACGTCATGATCACGCGCGAAGCACCGAATTACGCGATCGAATAGAGCGGTTCCTGACGGAAAATTATGACTCTGGCTTCGGGGAAAGATCCGTCTTGAACAAAGCCCGCAAAGAAATCTACAAGACGTGGATGGCCGCTGGCTTGTGGTTGGCGCTGATCGGGATTGAGTCGACCGACTGGCTCTCGGCCTCGAACACCAGCCGCTTTCTCTATCCCCTGCTGCACTGGTTGACCAACGTCGATTCCTTGACATTCATGGTGTGGAATTACTACATCCGCAAGACCGGACATGTGGTGGGATATTTCGCGCTCAGCCTGCTCTTGTTTCGCGCCTGGAAAGCCACCATTCCGGTGCAAGCGGCGCGCTGGTCGATCGAGTGGGCACGCATTGCCTTCTTCATGACCGCACTGGTAGCGAGTCTGGATGAGTGGCACCAGACATTCATTCCTTCACGCACGGGAACCCTGCACGACGTGGTGCTCGACAGCAGCGCCGCGTTTGCCGCGCAGCTATTGATTTTCCTGTGGCTTTATTTTCGAGGCTCAGGGATGACGACGACGACGGTGGGCAGAAGCTCGGCCGTCGAATGAGTTTCCTATCCGTTACGGCCGCGACTGAACCGCGAGAGTAGAAGCAGTGCGGCTGAGACCACGGCGATCGCGGCCGACAGGAAGAACGGAATTGCCGGGCCAAAGCTCTTCCACAAAGCACCCGTAATTACGCTGGCCGACAGAGTCGCCACGCTGGTCGCGAAGAAATAAACTCCCAACGCGCGCCCACGGATGTCAGGCTCTACCTTTTCTACGATCAGCGCCTTCAACACGGGGCTGGTGAGCGCGTAAAACAGGCCATAGGAAGCCATCACGATCCAAATCGCCAGCCGCGATGGCGCCAGCGCAAAAACAAAATAAACGCACGCGAAAACCATGTATCCGGTCGCGGCCATAATGCGGCGCGAGAAGCGGTCGCTCAGGCGCCCCGCAGGCCAGGAAAAAACTGTGTACATCACATTGAACACCAAACCGAGGAGCGGAGCATGCGTAACCGGAATGCCGATGTTCTGGGCGCGAAGCACCAGGAACATGTCGCTGGAGTTGCCCAACGAAAACAGGCTGACTGCCGCCAGGACGAAGTAGAAATTGCCCGAAAACCGGGTTTGCCACCAAGGGGTTGCAGCGGGACTTTTCGCAACCTGCGCGGTCGCTCGCTGGGCGCGGGTCTCGCGAATTCCCAGCCAAGCTACGATTACGCAGAGAAGGCCGGGCACACTCGCGGCCCAGAACACGCCCCGCAATCCATAACGTGACAACAGAAGCAGCGCAATGAGTGGGCCGGCGATCGCTCCAGCGGAATCCATCGCCTGGATCAATCCATAGGCAGAGCCGATTCGTGACGTATCGATCGACTCGGCCACCATCACATCCCGAGCGGTCCCACGAATGCCTTTGGAGAAGCGATCGGCAAAGCGTATCCCCAGGATTTGCCACCATGATGTGGTCAGCGCCAGCAAGGGCTTCACCGCGTTGGCGACAATGTAGCCGGAAACCACCAGGGGCTTTCGCCGGGGAAAACGGTCGGCAAGATAACCAGAATAAAGCTTCGCAAACGAAGCGACGCTTTCCGCGATGCCTTCGATGATTCCCATTTGCTCTGGGCCGGCGCCGATCGATGCTAAAAATGCGGGCAGGACCCAATACGCCATCTCGCTGGCGGTATCGTTGAGGAAGGAAGTCGCGCCAAAAACGTAGACGTTGCGAGGGGTTTCAGAAGTCGCAGGCGACGAAGCAGCGGGCATCAGGGATGTTGTATCACGAGGCAGGACTGACGACGGAAGATCGACGATTGCTCTAGTACATCGAGTCGTACTTGGTAACCACCCATTCCCCGTCCTGGTTTTCCATGGTCACGGAGAAGAGTTCCTTGTAGGTGCCCTTCTGGCCGGCAGGGTTATGGCGTTTGCCCAGGTAGTGAAGAATGCGAAGCGGAGGCGCGTCTTCCCAATCGACGATTTCCCACGAGATTAATGGATGCTGCGCTTCTGAGTCGCACAAGAAAGCGGCGTACTTCTTGCGGTAATCTTTTTCCCAATCAGCTAATTGGACTTTGCACTCTCCATCGCGCATGGCGCGGATGAACTTGTTCGCCACCCGTTCGGAAGAGCGGTCACGCAGCGGATTCAGCTTGATCTCATTGGGCACTCCCGAGAGCGGATCGACGTCGGCCGAGCGTTCCAGCACCGGACCCTGTCCGTTGAGCCACATCAGGTAGCCCAGAAAAGCGATCAGGATCAGAACTCCTGCGCCCGCCGCGATCCCGATCTGTGTGCGGTTAAATTCCATGGTGCTCGCGCCAGTGTATCCCTGCCGCAAAATGTTGCAAGATTACGCTGGATAGACGCAGCGGGACATGTACGAACGGCCACGTGGGCCGCGACGGAAGTTCCGAGACACAAACTGTGACTGTGGAACCCTTTATTTCTGCGGGGCTGGAGCGGAAGGCAGCGGCTTCCCGAAAACCGAATCGTCTAAGGAGATGTTAACCTCGATCTTGTCGAAGACGAGTTTCTGCTTGTAGGGTGTACCCACCGTATCGGACTCGATCAGGTGGTGGTACATCACACCATCGACCGCACGATAATCTTTGAAGAAGGATTCGGCTACGAACTTCTTGCCTCCGGCTTCGATCTCGCCTTGCCACTTCGCCTCGAGATAAGAACTGGCGTCGATGTAATCGTAGCGGACCTGGCCATCTTTCTGCGTGATCTTCAATTTATAGGCGTCGTTGCCGTCGACTTTCTCCTTGCCTACGAGTTCGACCTGGTTGCCTTTGGCTTTGTAGTCGACGAGAGGACCGTCGATATCGGCGCCGCCGGCCATATTCTTGAGCTCTCCGGCGTCTAACGGCGCAGGATCATTGTTATTTTCGACCTTCCATCCCGCGACGCCGTCGGTCATGCGAATCGCATTCTGCCCTCCGACGGTCATTTCCTGCCGCATCTTTCCGCCGCGCTTCATTTCCACCATGAAAGGACCGGGAGGATTATCGCCGATGGTAATGCTGCCGGTGAGTCTCTGGGTTTGGATCGCTTTGAGTTTGTCGATCCCGCCGCGGGCAGCGACGGCCTTAGCAATTACGTCGTCCGCTGTTTGCGCCAGAAGCGGAGATGAGCCCACGAGCACGATCAGGAAAAATGCGATGCGCTTCATTCGAAACCTCGGTGGAACTCTGCCCAAAGAGACTATCGCGATGCGTCGGGATTAGGCAAAAGAAAACGCACCCGCGAAGGGTGCGTTTTGAAAGTACATGGAGTGGTGAGGGCTACTCTTTGTCGCCGCCCGACGCCGGCGGCTCAGGTTCTGCTCCGGCTTGCGCTTGCTGTGCTTCCGCCTCTTCCATGGCCTTCTTGGTTTCAGCGGCGCGCTTGGCACGGGCTTCGGCGCGCTTCTGGCGCTTCTCGTCAAGAACCGCTTCGCTGCCGAGAAGTTCGATGAACGCAGTTTCGGCGCCATCTCCCTTGCGCCAGGTGGACCGGACAATGCGCGAGTAGCCGCCATTGCGATCGCCAAAGCGCGGAGCGATGGTATCGAACAGCTTGGTGACCGCTGCGCCGGTCATCAGATAAGCAGCCGCCTGTCGGCGCGCCGAGAGGTCTCCGCGCTTGCCCAGCGTGATCATCTTCTCGACGTTGGGACGCATCGCCTTCGCCTTGATCACCGTGGTCTCAATCCGCTCTTCAAGAATGAGCGAGGTCACCAGATTGCGCAGCAGAGAGCGGCGGTGCGAGGTGTTCCGTCCCAGCTTCCATCCTGATTCTTTATGACGCATGGAAAAACTCCAGTTCTCAGATGTCGATAAAAAAACAACGCGGACGCCGGAGCGTCCGCGTTTGGTTCTTACAGATCGTTATCGCCGTAGGCCGAAGCCGGCAGCACCTGGTTGGAAGTCGGTCCGGGAACGGCGTTGCCGTGCTCGTCGATCTTCATGCCCAGGCTCAGTCCCATGGTCGAGAGGATTTCTTTGATCTCGTTCAGCGACTTGCGTCCGAAGTTCTTGGTCTTCAGCATCTCGGCTTCGGTCTTCTGCACCAGTTCGCCGATGGTCTGAATGTTCGCGTTCTTCAGGCAGTTGTAGCTGCGGACCGAAAGTTCCAGCTCTTCGACCGAGCGGTTCAGGTTCTCGTTCTTGATTTCGGGCTTGCGCTCTTCCGACGAAGTCGAGGTCTCGATATCTTCTTCGAAGTTGATGAAGATATTCATGTGGTCTTTCAACAGCTTTGCCGCCAGCCCGATCGAGTCGGCCGGAGTGATGGAGCCGTTGGTCCACACTTCGATGGTCAGCTTGTCATAGTCGGTAATCTGACCGAGACGCGCGGCTTCCACGGTGTAATTGCACTTGCGCACCGGGGAGTGCACTGAGTCGATGGGAATGAAGCCGATGCCGAGATCTTCGTCGAAATTCTTATCGGCGGAGACGTAGCCGCGGCCGCGCTTGAGGCGCATTTCCATATCGAGCTTGCCGCCTTCACTAACGGTAGCAATGTAGACGTCTTTGTCGAGCACTTCGACGTCGGCATCGGCTTCGATCATCCCCGAAGTTACGACTCCCGGCTGATCGGCGCGCAGATAGATCGCTTTCGGCGCATCGCCCGCAAGCTTGAAAGGGATCTGCTTCATGTTCAGGATGATGTCGGTCGCGTCTTCGACCACACCGGGGATCGACTGGAACTCGTGCAACACGCCATCAATCTTTACCGCGGTCACGGCCGCTCCCTCGATCGAGGAAAGCATGACGCGCCGCAGAGCATTGCCGATGGTGGTGCCGAAGCCGCGTTCAAAGGGCTGCGCCCAGAAGATGCCGTACTTGTCGGTAAGGGTGGAAGTGTCGACTGCGAGACGCTTGGGTTTCTGAAAACCTTTCCAAAGCATTACGTTGTTCTCCTTCGGCCATGTGGCTCAGTGCTGACTCCCTGAACCGGTCCGGGTTCAGGTCAGGCGTCAGCAGAGGCTGATCTGGCACGAATATGGACCGAAAAATCTGTCGTTGGTCTTTGGTCGTTCGTCGTTGGCCAAGCACTGACCAACGACTACTGACTACCGACCATCGACTATTTGCTATAAAGTTCGACGATCAACTGCTCGTTGACCGGCATCTGAATTTCTTCGCGCTTGGGCAGAGAGAGCACGCGTCCTTTGAAGTTGTCGCGGTCAATCTCGAGCCAGGTCGGCGCATTCTGGTGGCTGGCAAAGTCTTTCGACTGCTCCAGGATTGCCAGCTTGCGGCTCGCCTCGCGAATCGTGATTTCTTCGCCAACGCTGCACTGATAAGAAGGAATGTTCACCTTCCGGCCATTGACGGCAACGTGTCCGTGCCGCACCAACTGGCGCGCCTGCCGGCGCGACATGCCGAAACCGAGGCGGTAGACGACGTTGTCAAGACGCCGCTCCAGTTGCTGCAGCAGTTTTTCGCCGGTCACACCCTTCGACTTGGCCGCGTTCTCGAAGTAGTTCCGGAACTGGCTTTCCTGGGTGAAATACATGCGCTTGGTCTTCTGCTTTTCGCGCAGTTGCAGGCCGTAGCCAACGATCTTGGCTTTGCGGTCTTTACCGTGCTGACCAGGAGCAAAATTGCGCTTTTCGATGGGGCACTTGTCGCTGAAACATTTCGTGCCCTTCAGGAACAGCTTCATGCCTTCGCGACGGCAAAGGCGGCAGACGGGATCAGTGTAACGTGCCAAGTTGTTTCTCCTTATTAGATGACCGGTTTACAGGTTTGGCTTCACCCTTCATCCCGGACGGTGAATCAGCCTTTAGCTCTTAGCCGTTAGCTTTTGGCTAAAAGCTAAGGGCTATTAGCTTGCTTCTTATACTCTACGGCGCTTCGGCGGACGGCAGCCGTTGTGCGGAATCGGCGTCGTATCGCGAATGTTGCGAACTTCGATGCCTGACGCTGCCAGGGCTCGGATGGCGGACTCGCGTCCGGAACCGGGTCCGCTGACACGGACTTCCACGCTGCGCACGCCGTGGTCGCGCGCCATATTGGCGGCGTTGCTGGCGGCTTGCTGCGCGGCGAATGGCGTGCCTTTACGCGATCCGCGGAAGCCCAGTGATCCGGAACTCTTCCACGAAAGCACGTTGCCGGCGGGATCGGAAATGGTCACGATCGTGTTATTGAAAGACGCCTGGATGTGCGCCACACCGTGGGACACATGCTTGCGCTCTTTCTTCTTGAACGTTTTCTTCTTGCCTTTTTTATCTGGCGCCGCTGCGCCGCCTGCCGCTGCTGCTGGTTTTGCCATAGTGAATCAGTCCTCAGTCGTCAGTCGTCAGCCAACCCTCAACCTTCGGTCTATTTAGCTGACGACCGACGACTGAAGACTGACGACTGGTTATTACGTTTTTGCCGTTGCCTTCTTCTTTTGCGCCACGGTGCCCTTACGCGGACCCTTGCGGGTACGGGCATTGGTATGGGTGCGCTGTCCGCGAACCGGCAGGTTACGGCGATGGCGGTATCCGCGATAGGAGCCGATTTCGATGAGACGCTTGATGTTCATCGAAACTTCCTTGCGCAGATCGCCTTCGACCAGTCCTTCCGCCTCAATGACCTGGCGGATGCGGTTCACTTCATCTTCGCCGAGGTCCTGGACCTTCTTCATGGGGTCGACCTTGGCTTCGTCGAGGATGCGCGCGGCGCGCGAGTTCCCGATACCGTAGATGTAGGTCAGCGCGATGTTCGCGTGCTTGTTTCGCGGAAGATCGACGCCTGCAATACGTGCCATAGTGCTCCTCTAATTTGCCGGCGGGACGCCGGCGCTACTTATCCCTGGCGCTGTTTGTGTTTCGAGTTTTCGCAAATCACCCGCACTACACCCTTGCGGTGGATGACCTTGCACTTGTCGCAGATTTTCTTTACCGATGCTCGTACTTTCATAAGTCAGCCCTCAGCCGTCAGACCTCAGCCGCCAGCAAAACCCGGCTGCAAACGGCATTACTTGTATCTGTACACGATCCGGCCGCGATTCAGGTCGTAGGGGGAAAGCTCTACGGCTACTTTGTCTCCCGGCAGAATACGGATAAAGTTCTTGCGCATCTTGCCCGAAACATGCGCCAGTACCTGGTGCTTGTTCTCCAGTTCCACCTTAAACATGGCGTTGGGCAGGGGTTCGACCACCACTGCCATCACTTCAATCGCGTCCTCTTTGCTCATTGACTCCTTAAAATCAGCTCTCAGCTGTCAGCACTCAGCTTTCAGAAAAAACCCTCCTGAAAGTTGACAGCTGATGGCTGACAGCTCTTATTGCGTCAAAATCTCCGGACCATTTCTGGTCACGGCTACACAGTGTTCGAAGTGGGCGCTGAAGCTGCCGTCTACCGTCACTGCGGTCCACTTGTCTTCGAGCACCCGGGTTCCGGCTTTGCCGAAGTTCACCATGGGCTCGATCGCAATCACCATACCTTCGCGCAACCGCGTTCCGTGTCCGCGTGTGCCAAAGTTCGGGACTTGCGGCTCTTCGTGCAAGCGCGTGCCAATCCCGTGTCCTACGAACTCACGAACCACGCTGAATCCGTTGGCTTCGACAATCTCCTGAACGGCGGCTCCAACATCTCCAACGGAGTTCCCTACCCGCGCAGCTTCGATGCCGCGATAAAGCGAAGCCTCCGTTACCTCGAGCAGCTTCTTCAGTTCAGGTCCGATGGAGTCACCTACTGGCACCGTGATGGCTGCGTCGCCGTAGTATCCGTCGAGCACCACTCCGCAATCGATGGATACGATGTCTCCTGCTTTCAGCACCCGCTTGGCCGACGGGATGCCATGCACAATCTCTTCGTTGATCGAGGTGCAAAGCACGCAAGGATAATCGTAATAACCCTTGAAGGCTGGCTTCGCGCCCAGTTCCTTGATCTTCTCTTCGGCGGCGCGCTCCAGATCCATGGTACTGGCGCCGGGGGCTACCACACCCCGAAGGTGTTCGAGTACCTGACGTACGATGCGGCCGCTGCGCCGCATTTTTTCAATCTCGCTCGCCGATTTACAAACAATCGCCATTCTCTAGTCGCCGTCCACTGCCGCACTCCTAAATCCTTCCAACACCTGAAACACCGCTGCCGTGACTTCATCCGCGGCGAGGTCGCCATTGACGGAAACCAGGCGTCCCTTGATGTCGTAATAGTCGGCGACCGGGCGAGTCTGCAACTCATAAGAGGTCAGACGTTCCCGGATCACTTCTTCACGATCATCGTTGCGGATAACCAGCTTGGAACCATCAACATCGCAGACATCGGCGACGCGGGGCGGCTGGAAGTAGACGTTATAGATATGCCCGTTGGCGAGACAAGTCCTACGTCCGGTGATACGGAGCAACAATTTATTATAGTCGACATCGAGCCGGATCACAATCGGCAAACACTTGCGAACACGTGAGTTGTCAAGGAACTCGTGCTCGAAAAAGGCATCGAGCCAGCCCGCCTGCCGGGCCGTCCGCGGAAACCCATCCAAAATAAAACCGCGCTCGCAATCCGCATTGCGCAGCCGGGTCGCCACCATCTCGCAAACCAGGTCGTCGGGAACCAGTTCCCCGCGCTCCATGAGCGACTTAGCCATCAAGCCCAGGTCAGTGCCGTGCTTCACGTTATCCCGCAGAATGTCTCCGGTAGAGATCTGCGGAATGCCATAGCGTCCAGCGATACGCTTGGCCTGTGTGCCCTTGCCGGCACCGGGAGGTCCGAGCAGTATGATCGGTCCGATGTTGCGCGAGGTGTCCTCTGCCATCGAACTGCCCAAGCATTGCCATTTACCGCTATCGCTCACGGGAGACGGCCCCGCTTTCTGCCTTTACGACCAGGTACGGCGCCCGCGAATGCGACCGCTGCGCGGGGTAAATCCGTCATAGTGCCGCATAATTAACTGCGCTTCAATCTGCGTCACCGTATCCATCGCCACGCCAACCACAATCAGCAGCGATGTACCGCCAAAGTAGAAGCTCACACCCAACCCATTCGTCACCCAACTCGGAAGACGCTCAAAGAATCCCCCCAAAGCGCCCGGCAGGTGGTTGAGGTGAATGCCGGCGATCATCCACTCGGGGATGAAGGAGATGATGATCAGGTAGAGCGCGCCGACCAGGGTAATGCGCGTCAGAATCTCGTTGATCGCGTCGGCCGTGCGCTTGCCGGGGCGGATGCCGGGAATGAATCCACCGTACTTCCGCATATTGTCGGCAACTTCGCTCGGATTGAACACGATGGAGACGTAGAAGTACGCGAAGAAAACGATACCGACGGCATACAGCAAGGTGTAAAGCGGTTCGCCCCACTTCAGGGCATCGAGAATGGGACCAAGAACTTTGTTGTTGTGGAAGGCGTATAGCGCGGTCTGCGGCAAAGTCAGAATCGACGAGGCGAAGATAACCGGCATGACACCGCCGGCGTTCACACGCAGGGGCAGGTGGGTGGACTGTCCGCCCATGACCTTACGTCCCACGACGCGTTTGGCGTACTGCACGGGAATGCGGCGCTCGCTGCGTTCCACGTAAACGATGAAGCCCACGACCACAATCATCACCGCGACCAGGATCAGGATGGCAAAGGGCGTGAACGGTCCCCAGGCGCTGGTGCGGACTTTATCCACCAGGTCGGCAACGCCCCGCGGTAAGCCAACCACAATGCCGGCGAAGATGAGCAGCGACATGCCGTTGCCGACGCCGCGTTCGGTGATCTGTTCACCCAGCCACATGATGAAGGCGCTGCCCGTGGTCAAGGTCAACATCGTCATCAGAACGAAACCGATGCCGGGGTTGATGACGAAGTCTCCAGACTTCTCAAGGCTGATGGCGATACCGAGCGACTGCACCGCGCTGAGAATGACGGTCAAGTAGCGCGTCCACTGGGTAATTTTCTTGCGCCCCAGTTCGCCTTCTTTCTGCAACTTCGCCAGAGGTTCGTAGACCACGGTCAACAACTGCAGAATGATCGACGCGGTGATATAGGGCATGATGCCCAGGGCGAAGATGGTCAAACGACGCAACTGGCCACCGGAAAACAAGTCCACGAAGCCCAACAGGGTGCCGCGGTTCTGATCAAAGAACTGCTGCAGCTTGTCGGCGTTCACTCCTGGCGTGGGAATGTGTCCGCCCAAGCGGTACACCGCCAGAAGCCCGAGCGTAAACATGATGCGTTTACGCAGGTCCGGAACGCGGAAGATGTTTGCCAGTTTTTCGAACATTACTACAGGACCTCGAATTTACCGCCGGCCTTGGTGATCTTTTCCTGGGCCGATTTCGAAAACTTGTGGGCGTAAACGGTGATCGCGATCTTCAACTCGCCATCGCCGAGAATCTTCACGGGATGCTTGGTGGAGATGACACCGGCTTTGCGCAGCACATCGGGATTGATGGTGGTCTCACCCAGCGCCGCCAGCTTCTCAATGTTCACGATGTTGAATTCCTTGCGGAAGATGTTGGTGAATCCGCGCTTGGGCATGCGGCGGTGCAGGGGCATCTGGCCGCCTTCAAATCCGCGCATCATGCGCGAACCGCTGCGGGAGCGCTGGCCCTTGTGGCCACGGGTCGAAGTCTTGCCCATGCCGGACCCCATGCCGCGGCCGACGCGCTTCTTGCCCGCATTCGCCTTCTTCGGTGCTCGTACATTCGAAAGATTCATAAGTAAGCTCTCAGCTGTCAGCTTTCAGTTCTCACTGAAACTGATGGCTACTACTGCAAAATCTCTACCAGGTGCGGCACCTTGGCCACCATGCCACGAATGGCCGGGGTGTCGGGACGCTCAATCACCTGATTCAGGCGGGTAAATCCCAGCCCTTTTACGACTAGTTTCTGCTTTACCGGGGCGCAAATCGCGGAGCGAATCCATTTCAGCTGGATCTTTCCGTTCGCGCTCGCTTTTGATTGCTTCGCCATAATTCCTCACTGCCGGCAAACGCCGGGACTATAACTCCTGCGCCGACTTGCCGCGCATGGCCGCCACATCGCTGCGATTCTTCAGCCGCTTCAACGCGTCGAAGGTGGCCTTGATGACGTTGTGCGGATTGGTGGTGCCGATCGACTTGGTGAGCACATTCTGAATGCCCGCCGAGGTCATGACCGCCCGCACTGCGCCGCCTGCAATCACTCCGGTTCCTTCCGGTGCCGGCTTCAGCAACACTCTGCCGGAGCCGTAGCGTCCCAGCACCAGGTGCGGAATCGACGTCTGCGTGAGATTCACCTTCACCAGATTCTTTTTCGCCGATTCAATCCCTTTGCGGATCGCCTGCGGAACCTCTTTCGCTTTGCCGGAACCGTATCCCACCACTGCGGCGCTCGGATCTCCCACCACCACCAAAGCGGCGAACGAAAGGTTCTTGCCGCCCTTGACTACCTTGGTGACACGGTTGATGGCGACCACCTGATCTTTCAGCTGATACGAACCCGCATCGAGTTTCTTAATCACTGTTGGCATAATTTGTATTTCGTAATTTTGTAATCTGTAATTTTGTAATTTGAAACGCCTCGTCTCAAAAATTACCGAATTGCCCGATTACAAAATTGCTCAATCTCCTAGAACTGCAATCCTGCTTCGCGAGCGGCGTCGGCCAGCGCTTTGACGCGGCCGTGATAGATGTATCCGCCGCGATCGAACACGACCTTGTCGATGCCCTTGGCCTTCGCGCGCTGGGCGATGGCCTTGCCCACATCTTTCGCGGAAGCCACGTTTCCGCCGGTCTTGCGCTCGCCCTTCTTGCCTTCGGCGGAACTGGCGGCCACGATGGTCGCGCCTTTCAGATCGTCAATGACCTGGACGTAGATGTGATTCAACGAACGGTACACGTTCAGGCGCGGCCGCTCCGGAGTTCCCATGACCTTCTTGCGGATGCGATCATGCACATGCCGCCGCGTAATGTTTTTCGATTGTGTGTTAAACATTTTCTTAAACCCTCGATCGCAGATCGCTGGTCGCAGGTCGCAAGCTGATGACCGAAGACCGACGACTGACGACTATTTCTATTTCGCTCCGGTCTTTCCGACCTTCTTCTTCAGACGCTCGCCGACGTAGCGCACGCCTTTGTTCTTGTACGGATCTGGCGGACGCAGGCTGCGCATTTCGGCGGCAACCTGTCCGACCTTTTGCCGATCAATTCCAGTGACACTCAACTTGGTCTGCTTGGGATCGACCGTGGCTTCGACGCCGGTGGGCAACGGGTATTCGATGGGATGCGAAAATCCCAGCGTGAACACCACCGTCCCTTTGCCTTTCAGTTCGGCGCGATAGCCAATGCCGACGATTTCCAGTTCGCGCGTCCAGCCCTTGGTGACGCCTTCGACGGCGTTGTTCACCAGTGCGCGAGCCAGACCATGCACTGCCGCCTGCGAATCGTTTTCGCGAATCGCGACCAGGTTTCCGTCCTGCTGTTCTACGCGGATGCCCGCCGGCAGCGGCGTTTCCAGCTTGCCCTTGGGACCCTGCACGGCAACCGTGTTGCCTTCAATCTTGACCGTCACTCCCTTGGGGAGCGGGATCGGCTTTTTTCCAATTCTCGACATAATTTCAGCCTTAGCTTTTGGCCAGCATGCTGCAAGCTTAGTAAATTTCACACAAGACTTCGCCGCCCACGCCTTCTTTGCGCGCCTGGCGACCCGTCATCACGCCGCGAGGCGTGGTCAGAATGTTGATGCCCAACCCGCCGAGCACGCGCGGAATCTCGGTGCGGCGCACATACACGCGGCATCCGGGACGGGAGACGCGCTCGACCTTCGAGATCGCCGCCTCGTTGTTGCTGCCATATTTCAGGTAGACGCGCACCACCTTGTGGCCGTCTTCTTCCGTGGCTTTGAAGTTCGAGATGTAGCCCTCTTCCTTGAGAATGCGGGCAATCTCAAGCTTCAGTTTGGAAGCGGGAATATCTACCTTCTGGTGGCGCGCATTGATGGAATTACGAATGCGCGTCAGCATGTCTGCGACCGGATCGGTCAACCTCATCGTTTGCTTCTCCTCGAGCCACCCGTTCGCTCCGCAAGATCCGGAGAACCCGCGGCAGCTGTCTTCTCTACACTGGGCCGTTCTTCGTTGGCCAACGACCGACGACGAACGACCGGTTTTCTACCAGGACGACTTCGAAACCCCTGGAATCTCTCCCTTGAGCGCCAGCCCGCGGAAGCACAAACGGCAGATGCCGAACTTCCGCAGGTAAGCGCGCGGGCGTCCGCAAATGTGGCAGCGGTTGTGCTTGCGCGAAGAGAACTTGGGCTTCTTGACGTTGCCCGGCTTCGTCGAAAAATTCGTGCCGTCTTTGACTCGTTTTGCTGTTGTAGCCACTTAGCTCTTAGCTCCTAGCCTTTAGCTGTCAAATTTCAGCTGCCAGCTCTCCATCAGTACGTTGTGCGTTCAATGACTCAATGAATCAATGTTTCAAGCTCTGAACGGCATTCCCAGGTGCCGCAGCAGCGCCCGCGATTGATCGTCGTTGCGCGCCGTGGTCACGATGGTGACGTTCATGCCCTTCTGCTTGTCGACTTTCGCGTAATCGATCTCCGGGAAAATCAACTGGTCGTGCAATCCCAAGGTGTAGTTGCCGCGTCCATCGAACGACTTGGTCGAAACACCGCGGAAGTCGCGCACGCGGGGCAGGACCACGTTCACCAGGCGATCCATGAACTCGTACATGCGATCGCCGCGCAGCGTGACCATCGCGCCGATCGACTGGCCCTCGCGAACCTTGAAAGCCGCAATCGACTTCTTAGCGCGGGTCACAACCGGCTTCTGGCCGGTGATCTGGCCCAGTTCGTTCACGGCCGGATCGAGGATCTTCGAGTTCTGGGTGGCCTCACCGACACCCATGTTGACCACGATCTTGTTCAGATGCGGCACCGACATGGGGTTCTTGAGATCGAATTCCTTCATCAACGCCGGCGCCACTTCCTTCAGGAAGCGCGTCTTCAGGCGCGGAGTCTCTTTCGCGCTGTGGTGCGCCTGCTGCGGAGCCTTCGGTTCCGCCTGCGCCTCGCCTTTTTTCTCTTTTTTCTCTTTTGCCATGATCTTCGTTACTTTCTCTCACGGTTTCGGAAGTGCAGCTCTTAGCTGTCAGCCATCAGCTTTCAGCCAAAATCGTAACTCGGTTCGTGAGCCCCTTCTATTTCTCGGTTGCTTTCACTGACAGCTGATAGCTGACAGCTACTTATCGAGCGTTGTTCCGCACTTCTTGCAAATGCGCACTTTGCGGTCGCCGCGCACTTCGTGTCCGATGCGTACCGGACCGCAGGTGCCGCACACCAACTGCACGTTCGAAAGCGAAATGCGGCTCTCCTGCTCGGCGATGCCGCCCTTCACATTGCGCTGCGGGTTGGGACGCACGTGCTTCTTCATGATCATCACGTGCTCGACCAGGATCTTGCCCTCGTCGGGAAACACGCGCAGCACGCGTCCTTCTTTGCCCTTGTCACGGCCCGTGATCACCTTCACGTTGTCGTTGCGCCGGATATCCACTCGCTTGTGTACCGTCGTTGTCGCTGTTCCCATAAAAACCTTCTAATCTCGTAATTTTGTAATCGGGTAATTTTGCAATTTCAAAACGTTTGCCATCGGGTTTCAAATTACAAAATTCCCCGATTGCCAAATTACAAAATCCCTAAAGCACTTCCGGAGCCAGCGAGACGATCTTCAGAAACTTCTTCTCGCGCAGCTCGCGGGCTACGGGCCCGAACACGCGGGTCCCGACCGGCTCTCCGCCTTCATTGATCAGCACCGCCGCATTGGAATCGAAGCGGATGTAGGTGCCATCGCGCCGTCCATATTCCTTGCGGGTGCGCACGATCACCGCTTTGACCACCGCGCCTTTTTTCACCTGGCCGTCGGGCGAAGCTTCTTTCACGGCCGCCGTGATCACATCTCCCAGACCGGCACGCAAGCCCGTCGAGCCGCCGAGCGGCAGGATCATCTGCAGCTTGCGGGCGCCGGAGTTGTCGGCGACCTCGAGCATGCTTCTCATCATCACAGCCATAATCGTTCTCCTCGACTCGCGCGCTTAGCTGGCCACGTCGGTGGTCGCGACTTCCGGCACCAGAGCCGTCTTGCGGACAATTTCTTTCAGCTTCCAGCGCTTCAGCTTCGACAGCGGACGCGTCTCTTCCAGGCGCACGACGTCGCCGATGTGAGCTTCGTTGTTTTCGTCATGGGCATAAAACTTTTTGCCCTTGGAGATCACGCGGCCGTAGAAGGGATGCGCCTTCTTGCGCACCACTTCGACCACGATGGTCTTCTTCATCTTGTTCGAGACCACTTCGCCAACCACTTCCTTGTGGTGGTGACCTGCCGTGCGGTTTCAGCCATTACTTCTTCTCCGTGGCGCGGGCGCCCGTAGCGACTCGCTCGCGGGCGATGGTCTTCACCCGGGCGATGTCTTTGCGCAATCCGCGAATCTTCTTCAGGCTCTCCGTCTGTCCCATGTTGAGCTGGAACTTCAGCTTGAAGAGCTGGTCGTTGAGCTCGCGCTCCTGGTGGCGCAACTCGTCGTCGGTCAGGTTACGAACTTTTTCTGCTTTCATAATGACTCTCAGTGTCCTGCGCGCTTCACGAAGCTGGTGCGCAGAGGCAGTTTGTGCGAAGCCAGACGCATCGCTTCCGTCGCGTCCGCCACGCACACGCCTTCCATCTCAAACAAAATCTTGCCGGGACGAACCACCGCGACCCAGTGATCGGGAGCGCCTTTGCCTTTACCCATACGGGTTTCAGCCGGCTTCTTGGTCACGGGCTTGTCGGGGAACAGGCGGATCCAGATCTTGCCGCCGCGCTTGATGAAACGCGTCATGGCGACGCGGCTGGCCTCGATCTGCCGGTCGGTAATCCATCCGGGCTCGAGCACTTTCAATCCGTAATCTCCGTAGGCCAGCGTGCTGCCGCGCCATGCCTTTCCGGTCATGCGCCCGCGCTGCTGCTTGCGGTACTTCACTTTCTTTGGCATCAACATAGAATCGAGCTCTCAGCTCTTAGCTATCAGCTCTTAGCAAAAATCCTAAAACGCACCCGTCGCGGAGGCCGGTTGCACGCCTTCGCGCTTCTTGGCCGCCGGCAGAATCTCACCGCGGTACATCCACACTTTCACGCCAATCACGCCGTACGTGGTTCGCGCTTCGGTGAAGCCGTACTCGATATCGGCACGCAGGGTGTGCAGCGGCAAACGTCCCTGCAGATACCATTCGGAGCGCGCGATTTCGTTGCCGTTCAAGCGTCCGCTGACGCGAACCTTGATTCCCTTGCATCCGAAACGCAGCGCCGAATCCACAGCCTTGCGCATGGCGCGGCGGAACCCAACGCGCTTTTCCAGTTGCAGCGCGATCGATTCCGACACCAGCTGCGCATCGAGCTCCGGCTTGTGCACTTCCTGGATGTCGATGTACACCTCGCGCGAGGTGCGCTTCTGCACATCCTGCTTCAGCTTGTCGATCTCAGCGCCCTTGCGGCCGATGATGATGCCGGGACGCGCGGTCTTGATGATCACGCGCAGCTTGTTGCCCGGACGCTCGATTTCAATCGAGCTCACGCCCGCCGACTTGAGCTTGTCTTTCAGCTCGTTCTTCAGCCTGACGTCTTCGAGCAGCAGCTTGTCGTAATCCCGCTCGACAAACCAGCGCGACTTCCACGGCTTGGTGTATCCCAGGCGGAACCCGTAAGGATGAACTTTTTGACCCATCGTTGCTCCTCAATCCTGTACTGCTATTTCTTTGCTTTCGCCACTTGTTTCTTCTTTGCCGGAGCCTTGCCTTTGGCTTTAGCCCTGGCCGGAACTTTTGCTTTCACGGGCGCTGCGCTGCGCTCTTCTCCAACGACATGCGCCACGCTTTCGCCGTTCTTGCCGCGCTCCGCCAGCTCAATCTCGATGTGCGAGATGCGACGCACATACCGGAACGCGCGTCCCATTGGCGCGGGACGAATGCGCTTCATGCGCGGACCGTCATTCGCCACCGCGCGCTTCACGTAGAGATTGTCGACATCGACGTCGATATTCTTTTCCGCGCTCAGGTAATTCGCATTCTCGAGCGCCGAACGCAGCAGCTTCTCGATCGTGGGCGCGACCCGCTTCTTGGTGAAGATCAGCGTGTTGAGCGCGTCTTCCACCTTGCGGCCCTTGATCAGGTCCAGCACCAGGCGTGCCTTTTGCGGCGAGACGCGCATGTAACGGGCTTGTGCTCGAAATTCCATGATGCGTCTCCTTTACGCCTTAGGCGCCGCTGGCGCCGCCGGGGCCGCAGCTCCCGGACCGCCGGGAATGCCCGCCGGCCTCGCGGCCGTTTCCGTCGCGGCCTTCATTGAGTGTCCCTTGAACTGCCGGGTGAAACTGAACTCGCCCAGCTTGTGACCCACCATGTTCTCGGTGATGTACACAGGGATGAATTTCTTGCCATTATGTACAGCGATGGTGTGTCCCACCATCTCAGGAATGATGGTCGAGCGCCGCGACCAGGTGCGCAGCACCTTCTTCTCGTTGCGCGAGTTCATACCCTCTACCCGCGCCTGCAGGAAGCCATCAATAAACGGGCCTTTTTTTGTCGAACGTGCCATAAATTAGCTCTCAGTCTTCAGTCATCAGTCGTCAGCAAAATCTGTTTGCGCCAAGGTCTTCGCTGACGACTGAAGACCGACGACTGACGACTACTTCTATTTCTTGCCGCGGCGGTTGACGATGAACGCATCCGTCCGCTTATTGTTGCGCGTCTTATATCCACGGGTCGGCTGCCCCCACGGCGTCACTGGGTGACGTCCGCCAGAGGTTTTGCCTTCACCGCCACCGTGCGGGTGATCGACCGGGTTCATCGAGACACCGCGGTTCACCGGACGCCGCCCCAACCAACGCGTGCGTCCCGCCTTGCCGATGGTGACATTCTCGTGATCGAGATTGCCGACCTGGCCGATCGTCGCCATGCAATCCTGCGCGACCTTGCGGGTCTCGCCCGAAGGCAACTTCACCAGCGCGTAGTCGCCTTCTTTCGCGACTAACTGCGCCGATCCACCCGCCGACCGCACCATCTGCGCGCCCTTGCCAGGACGCAGCTCGACGTTGTGAATGGTCGTGCCAGGAGGAATATTGCGCAGCGGCAGCGCGTTGCCGACCAGAATATCGGCTTCGGGTCCGCTGACAATCGTCTGTCCCACCTTCAACCCATCGGGCTGCAGGATGTAACGCTTCTCGCCGTCGGCGTAAGCCAGCAGCGCAATGCGCGCCGAGCGGTTGGGATCGTATTCGATCGAAACCACCTTGGCGGCGATGCCGGTCTTGTCACGTTTGAAATCGATGATGCGCAGCTTGCGCTTGTGTCCGCCACCGCGATGCCAGCTGGTGATATCGCCAGAATTGCGGCGTCCGCCGGTGCGCTGCTTGGTTTCAAGCAACGGCTTGTGCGGATTCTTCGTCGTGATGTCGTCATTGACGATCGTCGTGCGGTAGCGCAACGTCTGCGTCGTCGGTCGATAAGTCTTAATTGCCATATAAGCTCTCAGCTTTCAGCTGTCAGCTCTCAGAAACTTTCTATCAGCCGCCACTTTCACTGAAAGCTGACGGCTGACAGCTGATAGCTGCTTTAGAGATTTTGTGCGTACTCCGGCATCTTTTCGCCGGCTCGCAAGCGTACGTACGCTTTCTTCCAATCGGGACGGTAGCCGGCAAACTTGCCGCGCCGGCGCTCTTTTCCCGGATAGTTCGCGGTACGCACCGAGCGCACCTTTACCTTGAAAATCGACTGCACCGCTTCCTTGATCTCGGTCTTGGTCGCCTTCTGCGCTACCTGGAAGACCAGCGTGTTCTGGTTTTCCTTGATCGCCAGGCCCTTTTCCGTGATCACCGGACGGCGAAGAATCTGATATGCGGATTTCATCAGGCCACCTCCGCCGCTTTTTCGTGCCGCGTACGCTTACGAGGAGAGCGCGAAGCTTTCTTCGCCGTCCCCTCACCTTCGTTGTGCTGGCGCCGCTTTTTCGAAACCGAATCTTTCAACGAAATCTGCAGCTTCTCAATCGCCGGCTGCGAGAAAATCGCGCAGTCATAACGCAGCAGGTGATAGGGATGCACTTCGTTGCCAAGCACCAGCTCAACGCCATGCAGGTTCCGCGAGCTGAGCTCGAGGTTCTTGTTCTCGTGCTTCGCTACCTCGACCAGCAGCGCCGTCTTCTCGACCTTCAAAGCGTCAAGGGCCTCGCGGAATTGCTTGGTCTTGGGCTCTTTTACGTCGAAGGCATTGACGATGATCAGCTTGCCATCGGCAAACTTCGCGGCCAGCGCCGAACGCAGCGCGCCCAGCAGCTTTTTGCGCGGGAAGGTGTAGTCGTGGGAGTGCGGTTGCGGTCCGTGAACGGTGCCGCCGTGGCGCCACAGAGGAGAGCGGATCGAACCCACGCGGGCGCGTCCCGTTCCCTTCTGCTTCCACAGCTTCTTGCCGGCGCCCGACACCAGCTTCTTGTTCTTGGTGGCGTGCGTGCCGGCGCGCTGCGAAGCGCGGTAATGCTTCACCGCTTCCCAGAGCAGGTCTTCGTTGACCGCGCCGAAAATTTCATCGGCGAGGTCCAGCGTTCCGACCTTGGCTCCGCTCAAATTATGAATATCTATCGTTGCCATTTTCTTCTCTCGGTACTCGGTACAACGTACTCGGAACTATTAGCCTTTTTTCGCTGCGCGCTTTGCGGCCTTCAACGGATCGACCGTCGCCGAACCCGCAAATCCACGCCGCTCTCGCGGTGGCTTCTTCGCCTTGGTGATCACCAGATACCCGCCATTCGGACCGGGCACGCTGCCTTCTACCACCAGCAGGTTGTCATCTTTATCGACACCCAGGATGCGCAGATTGCGAACCGTCACGCGATCCACGCCCATGTGCCCCGACATCCGCATGCCTTTGAACACGCGCGACGGAAACGCCGAAGATCCGATCGAACCTGTGATCTGGAACATCGAACCGTGCGACTTGGGACCGCCCGCGAAGTGATGACGTTTCACCACGCCCGCGAAACCGCGCCCCTTGCTGATGCCGACGATATCGACAAAGCGCTCACCATCGAAAATATCGACCAGCACGCGCTCGCCCGCCTTGAGTGCGCCGTTGCCTTCGGACTTCTCTTCGGCTTCCACCGGCACTTCGCGCATGAACTTCACCGGAGGCAGATTGTTCTTGCCCAAGTGTCCCTTCGCCGGCTTGGTCAGGCTCTTCTCTTTCACGAATTCAACCAGACCAATCTGCGCCGACTCGTAGCCGTCTTTGGTCTGCGTCTTGTGCTGCGTGACCACGCATGGGCCCGCCTGCAGCACGGTCGCTGGATGCACGTCGCCCTTGTCATCGAAGAGCTGCGTCATCCCGACTTTCTTTCCCAGAATTCCTGCGACTTTCGCCATTTCCCTCTCCATTCCCAGCTTGGCTCGCGGCTATTGGCTGGGGTTGATTGTTTGTCTTTGGTTAAAGACGAACAACCAACGACTACTTATGTTCCTTACCGAATGCCTTGATCTCGACATCGACGCCAGCCGGGAGATCAAGCTTCATCAACGCATCCACGGTCTGCTGCGTGGGCTCGAGAATATCGAGCAAACGCTTGTGGGTGCGGATCTCAAACTGCTCCCGCGACTTCTTGTCGACGTGCGGCGACCGCAGCACGCAATACTTGTTCTTCATCGTGGGCAATGGAATCGGGCCCGCGATCTGCGCACCCGTACGGCGCGCGGTGTCGACAATCTCGCCCGTGGACTGGTCCAGGATGCGGTAGTCGTAAGCTTTCAAGCGGATGCGAATTCTTTCTTTTCCAATCACGTCATCACTCTTTCGCCCTCCCGGCTCTCCGGAAGGAAAGATCTTGCGGCAAGCCGCTAGCCGTTTTGTTTTATGTAGCGCGGATACTCTTGCCCGCGCTAGCCTTGCATGCAAGTAACGCGGACAGGAGTGTCCGCGCCACATCTGCATTTACTGAATAATTTCCGCAATCGTGCCTGCGCCCACGGTGTGGCCGCCTTCACGAATCGCGAAGCGTAATCCCTTTTCCATGGCCACCGGCGTGATCAACTCGATCACCAGGCTCACGTTGTCACCGGGCATGACCATCTCGGTCCCCGCCGGCAACTCCGCTACTCCCGTCACGTCGGTCGTGCGCAGGTAGAACTGCGGACGGTATCCCTTGAAGAACGGCGTGTGTCGTCCGCCTTCTTCTTTCGTCAGGATGTACACCTCCGCCTTAAACTTGGTGTGCGGCGTGATCGATCCCGTCTTCGCCAGCACCATGCCGCGCTCCACATCTTCTTTCGCAATGCCGCGCAACAGCAACCCGGCGTTGTCACCGGCCATGCCTTCGTCCAACTGCTTCTTGAACATTTCGACGCCCGTCACCACCGTCTTGCGGGTGTCGCGGAAACCGACGATTTCCACTTCTTCGCCAACCTTCACCTTGCCGCGCTCGATACGGCCCGTAACCACCGTGCCGCGTCCCGAAATCGAGAAAATATCTTCGATCGGCATCAGGAAGGGCTTATCCAGATCACGCGCCGGCTGCGGCACGCTCTTGTCGACCGCTTCCATCAACGCGTCCACTTGCTTTTCCCACTTCTCTTCGCCGTTCAACGCGCCCAGCGCCGACAAGCGAACCACCGGAACATCGTCTCCCGGGAACTGGTACGACTTCAGCAACTCACGCACTTCGAGCTCAACCAGATCAAGCAGTTCAGGATCATCCACCGCGTCGCACTTGTTCAGCGCCACCACGATGTACGGCACACCGACCTGGCGAGCCAGCAGCACGTGCTCGCGTGTCTGCGGCATGGGACCGTCCGTCGCTGCAACCACCAGAATCGCGCCATCCATCTGCGCCGCGCCCGTAATCATGTTCTTGATGTAGTCGGCGTGGCCCGGGCAATCCACGTGCGCGTAATGCCGGTTCGCCGTCTCGTACTCGACGTGCGCCGTGGCAATCGTGATTCCGCGCGCCTTCTCTTCCGGAGCGTTATCGATCGAATCGAACGACCGGAACTGGATCTTGGGGTTGTGCTTCGACAACACCTTGGTGATCGCCGCCGTCAACGTGGTCTTCCCGTGATCAATGTGACCAATCGTCCCTACGTTGCAGTGCGGCTTATTACGCTCAAATTTCTCTTTCGCCATAGTGCAGCCTCTAGCTCCTAGCTCTTAAACTCAAACCTTCGCGGACAGGAATGTCCGCGCTACACAAACTTATTTCGCGGTGCCTTGCACCCGCGCAATGATTTCCTCCGCGACTGATCGCGGAGCCTCTTCATATCTCGCAAAGTGCATCGAGTATTCAGCGCGCCCTTGCGTTGAAGAACGCATGTGGGTCGCGTACCCGAACATTTCCGCCAGGGGCACGATGGCGTGAATCACCTGCGAACCTGCGCGGTGCTCCATACCTTCGATCCGTCCGCGGCGCGAACTCAGGTCACCCATGATGACTCCGGCATAATCTTCCGGGGTCACTACTTCGACCGACATCACCGGCTCAAGCAGTACCGGAGACGCCTTGCGGGCAGCTTCCTTGAACGCCATCGATCCGGCGATCTTGAAAGCCATTTCGTTCGAGTCGACATCGTGATAGCTGCCGTCGTAAAGCGTTGCTTTGACGTCAACCATCTCGTAGCCCGCCAGAACGCCGCCTTCCATCGCTTCTTTAATGCCCTGATCGATCGGCTTGATGAATTCTTTCGGCACCGAACCGCCAATGATGTCGTTGATGAATTCGTAGCCTTTGCCGGGCTCGTTCGGTTCCAGGCGAATCTTCGCGTGACCGTACTGGCCGCGGCCGCCGGTCTGACGGATGTACTTGCCTTCGGCTTCCGACTTCCTGCGGATGGTCTCGCGATACGCCACCTGCGGCTTGCCGACATTCGCCTCAACCTTGTACTCGCGCATCATGCGGTCGACGATGATTTCCAGATGCAACTCGCCCATGCCGCTGATGATGGTCTGCCCGCTATCAGGATCGGTGTGCACCTTGAAGGTGGGATCTTCCTGCGCCAGCTTCGCCAGCGCCATGCCCATCTTTTCCTGATCGGCTTTGGTCTTGGGTTCGACGGCAACCGAGATCACCGGCACCGCAAACTCGATCGACTCGAGCGTAATGGGATGCTTCTCTTCGCAAATCGTGTCGCCGGTCGAGACGTTCTTCATGCCCACCACGGCGCAGATGTCACCCGCCAGAATTTCCTGGATGTCTTCGCGCTTGTTGGCGTGCATCTTGAGCAAGCGCCCGATGCGCTCGTGCTTGGTGGTGCGCGGGTTCAACACGCCTTCGCCAGACTTCAGCTGTCCCGAATAAACGCGAATGAAGGTCAACTGGCCAACAAACGGATCGGCCATGATCTTGAAGGCCAGCGCCGCGAAAGGCTCTTTGTCGTCCGCTTTGCGGGTAATAATCTCCCCGTTGTCGGGATTCTTGCCGTGCACTTCCTTGGTATCGAGGGGGGAGGGCAGGTAATCCACCACCGCATCGAGCAGCGGCTGAATGCCCTTATTCTTGAATGCCGTTCCCAGGACAACCGGAAACAACTTCAAGCCGATGGTCGACTTACGCAGTGAAGCGCGCAGTTCATCGGGCGAAATCGCTTCGCCTTCCAGGAACTTGTGCAGAACATCGTCGTCATTTTCCGCGATGGTTTCCACCAACTGGGTGCGGAACGCTTCCGCTTTCTTCTGCAGGTCGGCGGGAATTTCCTCGGTATGGTATTCGGCGCCCATCGTCTCGTCTTTCCACACGATGGCCTTCATGTTGATCAGATCAACGACGCCTTTGAACTTGTCTTCCTGGCCGATGGGAATCTGAATCGCGACGGGCTTGGCATTGAGGCGCTTGCGGATGGTATCGATGGCATGCTCGAAATCGGCACCCATCTTGTCGATCTTGTTAATGAAACAAATTCGCGGGACGCCGTATTTATCGGCCTGGCGCCAGACTTTCTCAGACTGCGGCTGCACGCCGTGAACGGCGTCAAACACCGCGACCGCGCCGTCGAGCACGCGCAGCGATCGCTCCACCTCAGCCGTGAAATCGACGTGGCCGGGCGTATCAATAATATTGATGCGGATATCGCGCCAGGTGCAGGTGGTGGCGGCCGATGTGATGGTGATGCCGCGCTCCTGCTCCTGCTCCATCCAATCCATCGTGGCCGTGCCTTCATGGACCTCCCCGATGCGATGCGTCTTTCCTGTATAGAACAGGATGCGCTCGGTCGTAGTGGTCTTGCCGGCATCGATGTGAGCCATGATGCCGATATTCCTGCAACGTTCTAATGGAACTGTTCTGGGCACGGTCTCGCTACTCTTCTTTCTGGGGCTCGGTCAATTTCGTAATTTCGTGATCGGGTAATTTGGTAATTTGAAGATCAAGCCGAACCGGGCATTCAAATTGCAAAATTACCCGATTACCAAATTTCCAAATCTCTCTACCACCGGTAATGCGCGAAGGCCTTATTGGCTTCCGCCATGCGGTGAACGTCTTCCTTCTTCTTGATCGCGGCGCCGCGGTTGTTGGCGGCATCCAGCAATTCGTTGCTCAACTTGTCGATCATGCCCTTCTCGCCGCGTCCGCGGGAGTAGGTGATCAGCCAGCGGATTGCCAGCGAGGTGCGGCGGTCGGCGTTCACTTCCACCGGAACCTGATAGTTCGCGCCACCCACGCGGCGGGTCTTCACTTCGAGCAAAGGCTTGGCGTTCTCCACCGCCTTCTTGAAGAGCTTCAACGCTTCGTCCCCGCCCTTTTGCTGCAGGCGGGTCAGGGCTTCATAAAAAATGCCCTCGGCGGTGCTCTTCTTGCCCTGCCACATCATGGAGTTGACAAACTTCGTCACCAGATCCGATTGGTAAACCGGATCAAGCTCGGTTCCACGCTTTGCGATATGTCCTTTTCGAGGCATCTAGCTCTCAGCTCCTGGTTGGTCTTGGCCAACGACCAATGACCAACGACGAACGACTAATTATGCTTTCGGTCTCTTCGCACCGTATTTCGAGCGGCTTTGTTTGCGCCCGGCAACGCCCACCGCGTCCAGGGTTCCGCGCACCACGTGATAACGCACACCCGGCAGATCTTTCACACGGCCCCCGCGGATCAGCACAATCGAGTGCTCCTGCAGGTTGTGGCCAACACCGGGGATATAGGTCGTGACTTCGATCCCGTTGGTCAGGCGCACACGCGCGACCTTGCGCAGAGCCGAGTTCGGCTTCTTCGGCGTCTGGGTATACACGCGCGTGCAAACGCCGCGCTTCTGCGGACATCCCTGCAATGCCGGACTCGCCGTCTTGTACCGGGGCCGCTTGCGGCCAAATTTCACCAGTTGATTAAAGGTCGGCACTCTTGGCTGCTCCTTCGGCTGCCCACTCCCGCACCACAAGGGCGCGGACGCGGAACTGCGCCGTACTTACTTTTCCCTGATTTCAGGGGCTGGATGGCGGGGTCCGCCACCATACTTCCCACCGCACACAAGGGCGGCAGGAGAATTCTGGTTTCCCGTTCGGACTAACGCTAACGACGGTGGCATCAGGCACCGCCGCAGTTTGCGGCGGGAGATGCTCCGTTTCGCCAGCTTTGCCCCGCATATCCTTTCAACGGGTGAAAGGTGAGCGCGGAGCGTTTCAGCGAGGGCGCCTTCAGAAAACTCTCTAAAGACGAAAACTACTAAAGCTGAGCTGCATTCCTAGGAGGCGATTTTGCGCACACATGCAGAGCGCGAAGATAACCTCCGCGTACAGACTAGCCAGACTTAGCTCGCGGAACCTTACAAATATAACAATGGACCTTGCACATCGTCAACCATTCCGTGCCGCATCTGATAGTCAGTGAAACACTGACCGGAATGGCAGCCCTCGATTTGAGGGTTTCGCGCTGCTTCGCACCCTCCGGCCAACTCAACTTGCTGAAAAGATTCGCAGCCTCTAAACTGTCCGTTTCCAGTCAGAGCGTGCTCGTCGTGGGGAGAACCCTGCGGCGGGGAGGATGCATGGTAAGGTCGTTTTCCGTTCGGCTCGCACTCATCTTAATTATTGTCTCGCTAACCCTCGGGTTCGCAGGTTGCGGAAGCGCCGCCGTCAACGGCACCACGTTTGAAAAACCCGCTCATCTCACGATAAATCCCTCGGCCTCGGTCTCGCTCGAACTGGGCGGCACGCAGTCCTTCACCACTACTGCAATCAATTTTACCGGGCGCACGATCATGGTTCAGCCCTCTTACCAGTCCTCAAACACGGCTGTCGTGACCGTGGCCAGTAATGGAGTGGCGTGCGCCGGAACCTGGGATGCTTTCGCCCAGGTCTGCACGCCCGGCAGCGTCGGCGTCGCCCAGATCTTTTCTTCCGCTCGGGGAGTCACTTCCGCTCCGGTCACCATCTACGTTCACCAGCATGTCGACAACATCACTATCAATCAGATCGCTCCCGTTCCACCGCCTCCGCCGCCGTACTGCATATCAAAAGATTCGACCGCGGTCTTCCAGACCAACGCCTTCAGCCAAGGGATTGACATCACCTCCACGGTAGGCCAGTTCACCTGGCAATCTCAGAGCACCTTGGTAGCGACCACCAGCAATACCGCTTCCGGCCTCGGCAACCTGGTAAACGGAGTTTCGCTGAATCAGGTGCAGGTTACGGGCAAAACCCCGGGATTGACCCAGCTTTTCACCAGCGTGGCCAACGTCAATAGTCCGCCGTTCAGTGTGTACACCTGCCCGGTCAAGTCGATCTCCCTGGCCATTAATGGTGTGGCCGGAAATACTTTTACAGTGATTGGCTCGGGTTCCAAGACCGTTACCCCCACCGTCATCGACGCCAACAACAACAGCATTACCGGAGTGCCGCTTACCTGGAGTTCGTCCAACGCCGCAGCCGGAACCGCGACCGGCAACACCACGAGCGGCATCGGGACTATTACCATCGCTCACCCCGGGACCGCCGCCATCGTCGCATCCTGCACTCCGCCTTTCTGTAACATCGGACTGACGCCCGCTGACCCTGTGTTCCCCACTGGCCCGATCTATCCGGAAACCGTAATTACCGGGACGGCCACTTCCAGTTCTACCGAGCAGCCGCAAACTGCCTGGGTGTCCACCACGGATTGCAACGCTCCGGGCAATGCGGGCACAAACTGCGTCACCTCGTTAGTTCCAATTTCCAGCCCGAACAATGTAGTCGGCAACCTCACCCTGCTTCCGGCCACTCCGAATTCGCTGGTGATCGCCGTTTTCCGCATGGGCGCCACCGGAAATCTGACGGCCTTCCTCGGCACCGACTCAAGTCAACAAGGCAGCCGGGGACTGATGGTCGCGAACCTCGCTTCCGGTTCGCCCGTGGTGGCGCAATATCCCGGCGTGATTGGGAAGGTGCTGGCGGTTTCCCCCAACGGCGATAAAGCCGTTCTCTCGGACACCATCGACACGCCGAACCAGGTCTATATTTTCGACAACACCAACCACACCTCGATCAACCTCGCCATTACGGGAGCCACCGCCGCAGACTTCTCTCCCGACGGCCTCAAAGCCTTCATTGTCGCCAACAATGGCTCGGCCAGCACTTTGTATGTGTATTCGGTTCTGGATGCTCTGCAGACCATCCCTCTCAGTTCGGTAACGCCGGCCACCGGTGTCTCTTTTCTCTCGGAAGGCGCCTTTGCCTACATTGCCGGGGGAAGCCCTAACGGCGTCGCCGTGGGGAGAACCTGCGATAACGCAATCCTGGGCAGCGTGAGCACTCCCGCTGCGCCCGCCATTATCAAGACCCTGCCCAACGCCACGCAGGTGCTTGCGCTCGATCCACCGAATATTGATGTGATCAGCGTGACTACTCCTCCGCCGGGACCGACGGGCTGCTTTCCTACCGTGAGCAACACGGTGAAACCGTTCAACCTTGGCCAGGGCAGTTTCATTCCCCTGCAACTGCTGATCGCGCCCGACGGCACGAAGGCCTACGTGATCACCGCCAACCTGCCCAGCATTCTCGTCTTCGATGTGATCAACCAGATTTCGTCTTCGATTCCGCTGAATGGAAACACTACCGCGAAGCGCGCCGCCCTCACGCTCGACGGTAATTTGCTCTACGTAGCCACCAGCGATCGCATGGTTCACGTGCTGAGCACGCAATCCGGCGGGGACGTGGCTGAAATTCCCTTCCCAACGACTCCCACCACGCCCGACTACCTCTGTCCCAACACGCCCCCAGTTGCCTGCACCCCGAATCTGATTGGGATACAGCCGTAGGGGCTGGGCGGAGGATGGCGCAGAGGTTCTGGCAGCATTTCGGGCGCTGACGACGGGATCCTAGCCGCCGAGGTCTAGGCTTTCGCTTTTTCCAGATCGCGTCCCACGCTGTCGAGGACGCCATTGATGAACTGCACCGACTCGGGGCTGGAGAATTTGCGCGCGATCTCGAGGGCTTCATTGATGATGACGGCGCGCGGTGTGGTGGGAAATGCCAGCAACTCGGCGACAGCTGCCCGCAGCACATTGCGATCGACGGCCGCCATGCGCTCCATACGCCAGTTCTCGGCGTGACGTTCGATGATCTGATCGATTTCAGCGCCGCGGTCGCTGGCCACGCGAAACAGATCTTCCGCGAATCCGCGCACATCTTCGCCGACAGTGCTGCGCTCGTTCCAGAACGTGCGCCGCACGTCATCGGCTTTTTGCCGGCCCATATCGGCCTGAAAAAGCATCTGCAAAACCATCTCGCGTGATTTGCGCCGGGTGCCCATAAAAGCTTTCAGCCGTCAGCTATCAGCTCTCAGTTTACAGGAGTTGGAGAGGAGTTCTAGAAATCAGTGTTTGCGTTTTTTGGCAGCCGGTCGTGGTTTGGCCTTTGGGTTTTTACTGAAAGCTGACGGCTGAGAGCTGACAGCTTTCTTCAGATTCGCCATCTCTACCGCCGCCAGCGCCGCTTCGAAGCCCTTGTTGCCCATCTTCAGCCCGGCGCGATCAATGGCCTGTTCCAGATTGTTGCAGGTGAGAACACCCAAACTGTGCGGGATGCCCGTATCCTGCGCCGATTGTCCGATGCCGCGCGCCACTTCATTGACGATGACGTCGTAGTGCGCGGTTTCTCCGCGCAGCAGACAACCGATGCAGACAACCGCGTCGTAATTCCCCGTCTCAGCCAGAGTGCGAGCCGCCGAAGGAATTTCAAAGCTGCCCGGCACCCGCATGATGGTGATGTCTTCGCTCCGCGCTCCGGTGCGGCGCAGCGCGTCGAGCGCACCTTGCAGCAACCGCTCGGTGATGAACGCATTAAAACGGGCTACCACCAGCGCGAAACGTTTCCCCTTGGCGTTCAACTCTCCATCAATGCCCGGAACCGGTTCCTCCGGTTTGCCGTGAACGGTGACGATAATCTCTCCCGGCAACTCCAGCGAAAAACTGCGCTCGCCCGTCGCCGGAGACGCCGAATCGGTCAGCACCTTCAACTTCATCTTTTCGGCAATCGCGAAAACGTTGTCAGGATTCGTGACTTCGACCACGATCAGCTGCGCCACGTCTTTCAGCCGCGCCAGAACTTCCTTCGGATACTGCGGAGAAAGCTGGTTCAGACTGAGCATGCCGACCGGAGCCGTCAGCACCGCGGACCGCCGCTCGCCCCCGGCCAAAGGCTCGAATCCGATGGCCTCGAAGAACGCGACCAGCCGGCGAAAGTCCTCAGGCTTGGTGGCGTAGCGTCCGATATGAAGAGATTTGAGCATCCAAAATTTTCGATTGTCGATTTTCGATTGCCGATTGAAAACCAAAACCCAAATCGTCAATCATCAATCGTACTTCGTACTTACTTTCCCTTGAACTGCGCCGCCCGCTTTTCCAGGAACGCAGTCGTGCCTTCTTTTTTATCTTCCGTTGCGCAGGCAACGGCGAACAACACCGCTTCCAGGTACAGGCCCTCGGCCAGCGTCATTTCCATGCCCTTGTTCACCGCTTCCATGGCGTACTGCACAGCCAGCGGGGCATTGGCAATAATCTTCTGTGCGATAGCCTCGGCGCGAGGAATCAGATCACCTGCGGCTGTGACCTCGTTCACAAGGCCGATGCGATGCGCCTCCTGCGCCGAGATCATCTCTCCCGCCAGCACCAGTTGCATGGCGATTCCCTTGCCCACCAGGCGCGGCAGGCGTTGCGTGCCGCCATAGCCTGGGAATAATGCCGAGCTTCACCTCGGGCTGTCCGAACTTGGCATTGTCGCTTGCCAGGCGCATGGTGCAAGCCATGGCAATCTCGCATCCGCCGCCGAGCGCGAACCCGTTGATGCAGGCAATCACCGGCTTGCCCAGGTTCTCAATCAGGTTGAGCACTGATTGGCCTTTATGGGTGTATGCCTTCGCCATGACCGCATCGTTCTTCGACAGCTCTCCGATGTCGGCCCCGGCGATAAACGCCTTTTCGCCCGATCCGGTAACGATCACCACCCGAATCGCGTCGTCATTCTTGATGTCATGGAACGCCCCACGCAGATCCTCCATGGTCGCCATGTTGAGCGCGTTCAGAACCTTGGGACGGTTGACGGTGACGTAAGCAATCGCATTTTTCTTTTCGAGAAGAATATTTTCAAAGGTCATAAGTAAATTCCTTGCCACGGATTTACGCGGATCATTGCGGATGAACCAAAACCTATGTCATCCTGAGCGAAGTGATCGTCCACGAAGTGGGCGATCACGCAGTCGAAGGACCCCTATTACACCAAAATCGGCAGCGGAGTGTCAGGGAATTCTCCCTGAATCTTCGCCGTAAGAATGCCTTTCCACATCAATGTCTGCTCAACTAACCGGGATCCTTCGACTCCGCGAGAACTTCGCTTCGCGACGTTCTCGCTCCGCTCAGGATGACAGACTAAATTGTTTATCCGCGTTCATCCGCGCAAATCCGTGGCCTAGAAGTTACAGCTTCTGCGGCTTCGGATTCGCCGGGTCCGCATAATCATAAAAGCCCTTGCCCGACTTGCGCCCGTACCATCCTGCCATGACCAACCGCTTCAACAGCGGAGGCGAAGCAAAGCGCCGTTCTTTGAATTCGTCGTACATCACGTGGGTGATGTAGTAGGTCGTATCGAGGCCGACGAAATCGAGCAATGTGAACGGACCCATGGGATACCCGCATCCCAGCTTCATGGCATTGTCGATGTCTTCAATCGAGCCCACGCCTTCTTCATAGGCGCGGATCGCATCCAGCAGATACGGCACCAGCAGCCGGTTGACGATGAATCCCGTCTTGTCCGACGTGCGCACCGGAACCTTGCCCAGCTTCTTGCCAAACTCGTAGGCGGTTTCGTACACGTCATCGGCGGTAGCAATCGTCCGCACCACTTCGACCAGCTTCATCAGCGGCACGGGATTGAAAAAGTGCAATCCAATAAATCGCTCGGGACGCTTGGTGGAAGTCAGCAGCTCGGTGATCGAAATCGAAGAAGTATTCGAAGCGAAGATGCAGTCTTTCTTCGCGATGGCATCGAGCGCCGAATAAATCTTCTTCTTCTCGGCAACATTCTCGATGACGGCCTCGACGATGATGTCGCAATCGGCGAGGTCCTGCATGTTGGTCGTGCCCTTAAGGCGCGCGCGGGCCGCATCTTTCTGCTGTGCCGTGATCCCACCCTTATCCACCGGACGCTCGGCAAACTTCGCCAGCGATTTCTCAATCCCGGCAAAGCCCTTGTCCAGAAACTTCTGCTCGACTTCGAGCACGGTCACGTCGAATCCAGCCATCGCCGCAACCTGCGCGATGCCCGACCCCATCAAGCCACAACCCAGTACGCCGACTTTCTTAATGTTCATAGAAGTCCTTTAGAATTTCCGATTTTCAATTGCCGAAGTTCGATTCAGAACCCTTGTCATTCCGAGCGCAGCGAGGAATCTGCAGTCCCAACCGGCGGCGCCACTGCAGGTCTCCTTCCCTATTGCCGCGAAGCTTCGCCCGGATAGAATAACATTTTTTCTGTTGGGGTCGATCAACTCAGTATACGCTGTATTCTCCAAAGAGGGCCTCCAGCTTCTCAGCACCATCAGCGATCTTAAATGCAATTTCTTCTCTGTAGACCGGCACCGCCGCATGAAAGAAAACTTTTGCTCCATCTTGTCGAGCGAGACACTTGAACGAGTCGCTCACCAGACGCGGCTCAAGCAATACCCAACCGCACAAGGCGTTTCCTTCGGCCAATGGGGCGGCCGGATTACCGTTCGGAATCGAATGCCCCCATCCTAGCCAGGTGTCGAACTCCTCGGGAAAGCGCGCCAATTGTCGGAGCCAGTTGACGGGCCAGTCCTGCCCGGGGTCACTTCCCAGAACTTGATACTTCTTCAATTCCCATGTCTTTGGTAAGCAAAGCATCAACTCAGCGAATTCCATACCTTTGGCCTGCTCTGGCACATTCATTGGGTTGTTGCTCATCCCGGAGGTGACCAAGGTGTAAAAATCGCGCCCTGCCCTGGGAGGAACCACGTGGACATCAACGTGCACGTATTCAGACGCAACTTCGTGAATTACGATTTGAGGTTCTCCGATGTGGGAGGTGATATGCGCAGCGATTTCCTCCAGGAACGGCGACTCGCCGCCGACAAAAGCTTTTGGTTTTGGCTCGCCGTGTCTGAGAATCCGCTTTTCGAATGGCTGAGTCACACCTGCGTCCTTGTGGTTTTTGAGCTTCGAATCCGAACTGCAGATCCCTCGCTCCGCTCGGGATGACAAAACCAGGGGTTTTAAATCAACAATCAAAAATCAACAATCGAAAATCTAAGTTCATGCTCTCGACAATCATCGCGATCCCCTGCCCGCCGCCGATGCACGCCGTCGCCAGCCCGTACTTCTTCTTCCGCCGCCGCAACTCGTGCAGCAGCGTGATCACCAGCCGCGTGCCAGTCGCGCCCAGCGGATGTCCCAGCGCAATCGCTCCGCCGTTGACATTCACTTTCTCGCGATCCAATCCCAGCTCTTTCTCGACCGCCAGATACTGCGCGGCGAACGCTTCGTTCACTTCGATCAGATCGATGTAGTCGAGCGTCAATCCGGCTTTCTGCAAAGCGATCTTAGTGGCCGGCACCGGGCCGCGTCCCATCAACTTGGGATCGACGCCGGCAATTCCCCAGCTCACGATTCTGCCCAGCGGCTTCAAGTTTCGTTTCTGCGCCTGCTCCAGCGCCATCACCACGACTGCCGCGCCGCCATCCACAATGCCGCTCGCATTCCCCGCCGTCACCGTGCCGTTCTTGCCGAACGCCGGCTTCAGCTTCGCCAAGCCTTCCATCGTCGTCTGCGGACGCCGGTGGTCATCTTCGGTGAACATCTCTCCGCTCAACTCGCCCTTGCGGTCCTTCAACGGCACGGGAACGATCTCTTCCTGCAGACGTCCCCGCTTTGTAGGCCGCATCGGCGGTCTGTTGCGAGCGCAGCGCAAACTCATCCTGATGCTGCCGCGTGATGCCTTGCTGCTCGCCGTAAAGCTCGGCAGTATTCGCCATGTAAAGTCCGCAATAGGTATCGAGCAGCGCGACCATCAGCGAATCTTCGAGCTTGCCGCCTGGGGCCAGCGTGAATCCATCGCGTCCGCGAATGGAAAACGGCGCCTGCGACATGGCCTCCATGCCGCCCGCCAGCACGATGTTCGCCTCGCCCAGCTGAATCATCTGCGCTGCATTGACGATCGCCTGCATGCCCGATCCGCACAAGCGATTGACCGTCAACGCGGGAGTTTCAATCGGCAAGCCCGAGCGCAGTCCCACGTGCCGCGCCCCATAAAGCGCGTCGCCGGAAGTCTGCTGTGCGTTGCCGAACACCGCGTGATCAAATTCCTTGGGATCAATCCCCGAGCGCTCGATCGCGCCTTTGCTCGCGACCGCCGCCAGTTCCATGGCGGTGAAGTCTTTCAATTTGCCGCAGTAGCGCCCCATGGGCGTCCGCGCCCCGCTTACGATTGCGATATCACCTGGTTTCAGCATGAAAGGTCCTGACTCAGAAAGGATAAGAATGACTCAACCAAACTTGTTAGTTTATCAGCGCAGGCGGGATTGAGGCCAATTGACGATTGTCGATTTCCGATTGTCGATTGAAAACCCCTTGCGTTTTGTCACATGAACGCAGCCGGGGTTATGCGGTTTGATCGCGGACAGGACAGCAGATTCCCTCGCTGCGCCCGGAATGACAATGCTCTTAAGGCTCGTTGATTTTCAATCGGCAATCGGCAATTGAAAATCGGAAATGGCCTTACGCGACCGCAGCCGTTACCATGGAGGCCGCCATCGATACCACTCTGCCAGGGCCTTGGGCCACAGCCATATCAAGCGCGAGTTCCGCGCGGTTGATCACTTCGGTGACGATATCGACGGAGTCGTATTGCTGGCGCACCACGGCTTCGGCGAGCCCGGCACTGAACGTGATCGCGCTCTCTTTCTCAGGCATCTTGACGGTAGCGATGACCTTGCGCAGTTTTTCGACGGCCATCAGCGCTTCTTTCTCCGCGGTCTCGCCGAGCACGATCGCAATGGTCGTCATCTCGTAGCGGAAGGCCAGATCGTTCTGCCGGATGTTAGCCGCGAAAAGCTGTCCCACCTCGCGCATGGCCGCTTCCACCGCCGCCTCGCCGAATTCCTTCACCATCGCCGCACTCTTGCCGAACTGCATCAGCAACACGGTGACGGGAGTCCCCTGCTGAATGCCGCGCTTGGTCTCGGCCATCAGAAGATCGAGATACGACGCCCGTTTCAGCAGTCCCGACTTCTCGTCGGTCACCGACAGATTCTTCACCAGTCGGCGCAAGCCGGCGTTGTTCAAGGCAATCACAATCTGGTCGCTGATGGTTTTCAGCACCACGATGTCATTCACATGCCATCCCTGAGTCTGGTTCTGCGCGAGGAACAGCACGCCCACGTGATCGGCGCCATCGCTCAAGGGTATCGCCAGCAGCGAAGTAATGTTCAATTCCGCCAGCGCTTCGCGCACCGACTGCAGTTCCGGAGCCGCGGCCGCGTCGGTCACCGCAAGCGCCCCCTGGCTGATGGCCAGGTCCTGCACCGCCGCTACCACTTTCGCCAGCGCGCTGTTGTTGCCCGCCTTCACCCCTGCGCCGCAGAATTCCTTCAGCGCCGTCGGAGGCAATCCCGGCTTGCGCATCGCGGTCACGCAGCGGGTCGCCTTCCATTGCGATCCAATCTCGTTCACCGCGGTCGTCATCACTGCGTCTGCGTTGCTCTGCCGGTAAAGCTTGCGCGTAATCTCAGCCACGCGGGTGAAGCTCGAAACATCCGCTGTGTCGGAAACGGTCTCGCGCGCAGCCGCTGGCGGAGGCGTGGCCGGAGCCGCCTGTGGCGCGGAAGCAGGCGAAGGGACCGCGGAATCGGTGTAACGTGGCGCCATTCCCGCTGCCAGATAAAGCTGTTGCAAATCCTGGTTGCGCTCTTCTTCCCGGGGAAACAATTCCTGAATACGCTGCAGCCGCTCAATCGCCTTCGAGCGCATGCCGTACTGCACCAGGATTTCCGCCTGCAGCATCAAGTCCTGCAGCGCCGCCGACCCCAGGGTTGGCTCTTCCGTGCGTGCAGGCTCGGTCACCGACTTATTCAGGTTGGTCAGGCGAGAGGAAATCACCTTGTAACGCGCTTCGTCGATCTTCCCCTTCAGCGATTCCAGCCTCTTCTGATGTCCGGGTTCGTAGGCATCGACTTCCGCCGCCCGGTCCAGACACTCCGCCGCCTTGGGGAAATTTCCCATCCCGAAATGAAGATCGAACAGTTTCAGCAAGGTCTGGCAGTAGTCGGCCTCGCGGTTCGAGCCGTTGAACAGCTCGCTCATGAACTCCAGGACGTCCGGAGAAGCCCGGTGCGCGGCCGTCACCTCCTGCATCATCGCCATGAACGAGCGGCGCTCGCCCTTGCGCCGCGTGTAAGCCTCAAGCTTGCGCGCTAATGCGACCGCATCCGCGTCTTGTTGCGCGTCGATCAGCAATCCGATCAGGTTCGCAACTTCATTCACCCGCGCCGGATTTTGCTCCATGATCTGCCAGACAAACGGTTCCGCCTCGATCAGCCGGTTCGCGGCTACCAGCGCCTTCGCATACACATCCCGCAGCTCGACCGAAGGATTCCCCGCACTCACATGCGGTTCGAGGACGAAGATCGCCGCTCCCATCTGCCCTTGCCCCAGCAGATTCTTGCCATATCCGAGAGCGATCTTCTGATCCGTGGCATCTTCCTGATATGCCCGCTCATACCACTGCGCGGCATTCGCTCCCGCAGCTTCCGTCAGTTCCGCCAGCCGCTGAAACGCCGCCGCGGCCCCTTTGTCGTCTCCGACTTCCGAGCACACCTCGCCCAGCCGCAGGAAATTTTGCTCGCTGGCATCCAGCGTAACAATTCGCTTCAGCACCATCAGCGAATCCGCCTTGCGCTGGTGCTTCATCAATTCTTCTAGAGCGTTTTCATAGGTTTCTAGAGCCAGCTTGCGGTTGCTGTTTTCTAAGAGCTGGCCAAAGCGGACTTTCTGATCCCAGGTAGGATTCACGAAGCGCGCTAACTTCTTATAGGTCAGGCTCGCCCGAGTGGCGTCGCCGCCTTCGACCTGGCGGTCAAACAGGTCTCCCAACAGCCGCACCGCTTCTGGAGTTCTTTGCAGAGAAAGGCATAAATCAGCCGCCATCTGGCGCACCGTGTCGTTGTCGGGATCGACCGACACCACCCACAAATATTCTTCGAGCGCATCGGCGGTCTTGCCTTTTTGCAACAGCTTTTCCGCACGCTCTACGTGCTTGGTGATCTCGGCGCGGTCCACTCGATTGGTTGCGTCTGCCATGAACGATGGAGGGAGTAACCCACCTGCATTATCGTTTCTGGTTACTGGCAGCAGCAATGAGGTAAGACACACCCCGATTACGAAGGTCACGCCCAGCAATAACTCTTTTGCGGTGAAGAGGATTCTGGTATACGTGCCGGAATGCCCGAAAGTCTCGAAGCCTCCCAGGAACAAGGTTTACGGCACCAACTCTCGGCCGGCCAGATGGCCATGGTCGCCGTCGGCGGATCGATCGGTACCGGCTTGCTTTTGGGCTCCGCCGCCGCCCTCGAAATCGCGGGACCCGGCGTCATCCTCAGCTTCGTCTTCGCTGCCCTCATCAACTGGACCGTCGCCCTCGCCATGGGAGAGCTCGCCAGCCAGCATCCCGCCGCCGGATCGTTCGGCGTCTACGCCGACCTCTACCTGAATCACTGGGCCGGATTCATTTCACGCGCGGGATACTGGGCCGCAATCGCCATCTCGATAGGCGCAGAATTGATCGCCTCGGCCACCTACATGGCGTTCTGGTTTCCCAAAGTCCCGGCACTGGTCTGGGCCATCACCTTTTCGCTTCTTCTGTTTCTGATCAATCTGCGCAGCGTGGGCAATTACGGACGCTTCGAATACTGGTTCGCCATGATCAAAGTCGCGACTATCGTGGCGTTCGTCCTCCTCGGCGCAGGGCTTCTCTTTAGCGGACGCGTCGCCCCGCAATACACCGCCCACGGCGGATTTCTCCCCAACGGTCCGCTTGGCCCACTGCTCGCCATGGGCTTCGCCATCTACACCTTCGGGGGCGTTGAGATGGTGGCTATCACCACCGGAGAATCGCGATCCCGCGAGGAAATCCCCAAAGCCGTTCGTTTGACATTTGTGATTCTTACCAGCGTTTATCTCGGCGCCATCATCGTGCTCGCCGGAATCATGCCGTGGAACCGCGCTGGAGTCACCGAGAGCCCGTTCGTCTCCGTCTTCCGCGATGTCGGCATCCCCGGCGCCACCCACTTCATGAACTTCGTGGTGCTGACCGCCGCGCTCTCGGGTGCGAACGCCGCCCTCTACGTCGCTTCCCGCATGTTGTTCTCGCTGGCGCGAACGGGATGGGCACCCCGCCGCCTGGGAAAATTGAATTCCGTGGGATCCCCCAGGCTCGCCCTGCTGATCTCGTCGTTTGGAATCATTGTGGCGCTGGTGTTGGAAAAGTGGGCGCCCAAGGACGCCTTCGTCTCCATCCTCGGCGCCGCCCTGGTCGGCATGCTGCTGTCATGGCTGGTGACACTTGCCGCACATGTCAAATTCCGCCAGACGCTCTCCGCCGAAGAACTCGCCGCCTTACCCGCTCGCTCCCCGCTCGGCCCCTGGGGATCGATCGTCGGCTTCGTCATGGTCCTCCTCGCCATCCTCGAATCGGGCCTGAAATCCCACCTGACGCTCATCAGTGGCGCGGTTTACATGGTCGTGCTAACCGCCGCGTATTACGCCCTGAAGCATTCAGCACAGAGACACAGAGTCACAGAGAAAACCAACACGTAAAAAACCATATGGCTTGAGCCGTCTGCCTGTTACGAGCGATGCGGCCGCCGCCCGCGTGGGCTTTTACCCGATCTTGATTTTCTCTGTATCTCTGTGCCTCTGTGATGAAAAGGTTCTAGAATACTGATCATGACCGACGACCTGCTTCGCTACCGCTCCGAATTCCCCATCCTCGAGCGTTCGACCTACCTGATCTCGAACTCGCTCGGAGCCATGCCCCGCGGTGTCTACGACGCCATGAAGGGATACGCCGATACCTGGGCCACGCGCGGCGTCCGCGCCTGGGAAGAGCGTTGGTGGATGCTGGCCTCCGAAGTCGGAGACGAAATCGGCGGACTGATGAATGCGCCCAAAGGATCGATCTCAACTCATCAGAATGTCACTACGTGCCAGGCCATCGTTGCCTCATGTTTCGATTTCTCAGGCAAGCGCAACAAGGTCGTTTACAGCGACATGAACTTCCCCTCGGTCATGTATTTCTGGGAAGCCCAGCAAGCCAGTGGAGCGCGCGTCCACATGGTCAAGACCGATGACGGAATCACCGTCCCCACCCAGCGCCTGCTCGATGCCATTGATGAACAAACGCTGCTGGTGCCCATCTCGCACGTGATCTTCCGCAGCGCCTATATTCAAGACGCCAAGGCCATCATCGAGAAAGCTCACAAAGTCGGCGCGCTGGTGGTGCTTGATACGTTTCAGTCATTGGGTACGGCTCCGGTCGACGTGCAGGCTCTCGACACTGACTTCGCCTGCGGAGGCGTGCTGAAATGGCTTTGCGGAGGCCCGGGTGTCGGCTATCTTTACGTGCGCCCCGATCTGGGAAAGAAGCTCGAGCCTCGACTCACTGGATGGACCGCGCACCAGAATCCCTTCGCCTTCGAAACCGGACCGACGCACTACACCGATCCGCCATACCGCTTCATGAACGGTACGCCGCACATTCCCGCGCTCGAAGCGGCGCGGCCAGGACTCAAGATTATTCAGGAAGTGGGAGTAGAGAGAATCCGCGAGAAGTCGAAACACCAGACCGCGAAGCTCATCGCCCTGGCTGAGAAAAATGGCTGGCGCGTCAACACTCCGCGCGATCCTGAAAAGCGCGGAGGCACCGTCTCCATCGACATGCCCGACTCGCAGGAAGTCTGCCGCGAGCTATTGAAGAGAGACGTACTGGTGGACTGGCGCCCGAAGGCCGGAGTCCGCATGTCTCCGCACTTCTACAACACCGATGAAGAAATCGACAAAGCAGTAGCCACAGTCAATGAAATCCTGCACGAGCGAGTCGCAAGCGCTCGCTAGATCCGCCATCTCAGGATGACGGCAGCAGAACGAAGGCGGCTTTTCTTAGCGCCCTGTTGCGCGCTTTCTTTAGCGATCTTTGCGTTGAAAAGCTTTTGACGTTCCCGCAGACCGCGGGATCAATTTTTCGAGCTTCAACCAGCTCGAAAATCAGCCACCTGCTCCGCAGCTCCGAACAGCGGCTTCACCTTCCCCCCCAAAGCCTGGGCAGCCTTGGTGTTCACCAGATCCATCTCTTTCCGCGACCACCCCACGGACGAAACTTCGATCTCGCCATCCTGTGCGATCCAGAAGGTTGTGGGGACGTTGGTCAATCCATAGGCATTCGACACCGGGTAGGAATGCGTATCATCCAGTAAAACCGGCAACGTCACCCCGAACTCGCGCACGAACAGTTCGGTATCTATCCTGGAGTTCTGCGACACGCCCACCACCGTGACGTTCTTTCCCCCGTAGGCCTTGTAAATTCTCTCGATAAACGGAAACGCATACTGGCACACCGGACAGGAAACCTTAAAGAAAGCCAAAACCACAGGCCCCTTGGCCAGCGCGTCTTTCAAAGAAAAGGTAGACCCATCCATCGCCGGCAAAGAAAAATCCGGAGCCGTCTTCCCTTCGGTCAAAGCCGCCATCATCCCTCCCCCCGAAAAATCCCAACTCGAATGCCGGGTGCGCCACCTTTGCGTTCTTTGCAAAGGTGGGATTCCACAACTCCACTCCTCACCGCTTTTAGATGACTCCCGCTCGCCTGAGGATTTTTCGCGCTAACCCGGTCAATGGCAACCCCAAAACGCGATTCCTGGGAATCCACCTTCCCTCGACACCCGACGGTCCCTGCTTCACCCGCACCGTGTAATCGGTCACGGTAATCGAGTGCTTGAGTTGCAACCACGATCCATCGACGCCGTTGCCTTCAATCCGCGGCAATTCCCACATGCCTGGCATCAAGGATTCGTTCATAGCCCGTTCCACCAGCAAGACCGCATCTTCGCGGCAATCGAGCGCGTAGTGCACTTCTTTTTTCTGCTGCGGCTTAGCTTTCTCCGTCCCCGGCAACTCTCCACGCGTCCCACACAACCCGCTCACCGGACACATCAGACACTTCGGCTGCCGCGGCAGGCACACGGTCGCGCCCAGTTCCATCATCGCCTGGTTGAAATCTCCGGGACGCCTGGCATCGAGGGTTTCTTCCGCCAGAGGCCAGACATCGGCGTGGGACAGGTTTTCTCCAACCACCCGCGACAGCACACGCTCGACGTTGCCATCGACCACGGCGACCGCCTCGCCAAAGGCAATACTGGCGATGGCCGCCGCGGTGTATCGCCCTATCCCGGGTAACTCGCGTAAACCCGCCGCAGTCGCGGGAAATTTTCCGTCATGTTTGCTGACAATCTCTCTGGCTGCGCGATGCATCATGCGCGCCCGGCGGTAGTATCCCAACCCGCTCCACACCGCCAGCACCGAGGCCTCGCGGGCCGCCGCCAATTTCTTGACCGTGGGAAATTTCTTCAGAAACGCATGATAGTGCTCGATGACGGCCGCCACCCGCGTCTGCTGCAACATGATCTCGGAAATCCAGACGCGATAAGGATCGTGATCTTGCCGCCACGGCAAATCGCGACGTTCGCGGTCGTACCAGGAGAGCAGATCACGGCGAAAAGAACGTTTGGCGGAAGCACTCAGGGTCGGCAATTGGCACTTAGCACTTGGCATTTGGCCCTGAAAGGTCTTCTCTCGGTACTCGGTACTCGGTACTGACAACAGGGTACTGGGTACTGCGGTTAAAACTCTGACCGTGCAATTGCCACCCAACTCCGACTCTGATGCTGCCAAACTGTCATCACATGTAGCGGTTGCGATGGCAGAGGCTCTTCATCCATCGTGCCTTCGAGCGTTAACTGGTAAGTCACGATAAATGTGTCCCCGTGTAATTCGGTTTTCACTTCCGCGAGCGAATAGCTTTTCAAATCCATGTGCTGCAGATGCTCGAACGCCGCCGCGCGGCCCATCGTGCCCTGCGCGTTGGTCACCAGGAAATTGCCCGCAATGTGCCCCGAGAGCTGGCTCCAATTCTTGCCTTTGACGTCTTCCCAGAAACTGCGCTCGAAGCCGATGCCGCCGGTCGCATCGGCCCAGTGATTGACCACGGGACGATCGCCATACAACGTGCACCCCGGCAAAGAGATCAACCACACGGCCAATATGATCGCCCGCGTTTTCATCCGGCGATTTTAGCAGTTCGGAAAAGCTCCACCACAGAGTCACAGAGAAAACCAAAATCATAAAAAACCAGCTGATTGGACCACTACACTTCGGGCGCCCACGGAAATGTCGGGATCAGGTAATTTTTCTATTTGTTTAGTTTCTCTGTATCTCTGTGTCTCGGTGGTGGATGTTTTGGCCAACGACCAACGACGAAGGGCCATCCAAGTTGTCAGCCCGGATGCCTCATGGTTGACCCTGGGCGCGCGAGAGGAAATAATGACTGAGCCTGGTTTCCGCGAGCAGCGATTGCTTTTTTTCGAACCGCAAGATTGGAAGGACGCGCATGAACGACTTCAACCGCAAGGTCGAGGAGGCCGCCGAACGTCTGGAACGCGAGACAGCGGAACTGATCAAGTATCTGAACGACGAGGTGGTTCCAGCCGCGCGCCAGCACTCCACCAAGGCGCTGCGCATCGCCTCCGAGAAACTCACGCAACTCGCCGATTACATGGACCACCACAAGCAGGGCTAGTCCCGCTCGCCGCCCTCGTCTTCCTGCTGACCGCTTGCGGACACAAGCCCGTGCAATCGAGCGTCCCCGCTCCCCCCGCGGTTGCCCTTCCAACCACTCCAATTCCGGAAGAAACCACGCCGCCCGAAGGCGAAGACAAAGAAGCCATCAGGATTCCCGCCGACGCCCAGCCCCTGTCGGTCGAAACCGGAACGGCCAGCTGGTATGGTGCGCCCTACCACAACCGCCGCGGATCAAATGGCGAAGTCTACAACATGCACGCCTTCACCGCCGCGCACCTGACTCTGCCGCTGGGCTCAATCGTGCGCGTGACCAACGTGAAGACGGGGCACTCCGCCGTCGTGCGCATCACCGATCGCGGGCCGTTCGTCGAAGGACGCATCATCGATCTGTCACTCGCCGCCGCCAAACAAGTCGATGTCTATCAGCCGGGAATCGCCAAGGTGAAATTGGAAGTGTTGCAAACGCCAGCCTCTCTCGATCAAGGTGGACGTTGGGCGGTGCAAATCGGTGCCCTCGACAAGAAAGCCGCCACCGATCTCGCCGATCACCTTACCCGCCGCTACCACACCGCCAAGGTCACCAACTTCTGCAGTCCCGTAGGAGACTGGTGGGTTCGCGTCCGCGTGCAGAACGACGACCGCACCCGCGCCCAGGAAGTCGCCAAAGAGACCTCGACCAGCGAGGGAGCGATCTTTCTGGTCAGGCTGGATTAAGGCGGACCTCAGACCTCGGACCTCAGAACCCGCGTGTTCGTAGGGTCGGTTGATGTGAATCTTCAAAGCGCAAAGGCTGAAGCTGCAGTCTGAAGGCTGAGGTCCGAGGTCCGCTCCCGATTACCAAGGTTCATTCCCGCTCGCCCCGTCACCTACGTGCTTTGACCCCGGGGCCTTTTACATCTGACTATGTTTCCGGGGGTGCATGGTTATGGGTCGTCGGATTCCCGCATTGCTCGCGCTTGTTCTGGCTGTTTGCTCGCCTTCTCTGTTTGCCCAAATGTCGTTAGGGACGAACGCGCCCCGTATCTTCGACCAGGGCATGGACGCTCTCATGGGCATCGGCGTAACCACCAGTGATTTGAATGCGATCGACTACTTCCACCGCTCCGCCGACCTGGGCTATGCGCCCGCCCAGACAGTCATGGGATACTTCTACGAAACTGGGTCGAAAGTCACCGCCGACCCTGCTGCCGCCCTCGATTGGTACAAGAAAGCCGCCAAGCAGGATGACCGCCTGGGCGATTGGCTGGCGGGGCGTCTCTATTACAGCGGCGCGGTTCCGCGCGATCTCGATGCCGCGGAAACCTATCTGAAAAAGGCCGCGAATCAAGGAGATCCTTACGGCCAGTACCTGCTCGGAATGGTAAAGCTTGAACGCAACGACTACGTAAACGCCGCAGCCATGTTCCGCAAGGCCGCGATGCAGGGCATTCCGCTGGCCCAGCAGCAATTAGGGAATCTGTTGAAAGAAGGCAAGGGCGTCGAGGTCGACAAGTTGCAGGCGTATGTGTGGCTGCTGGTAAGCTACGACGCGAAGAATCAAGCCGCCGGCGCCGACCTCGCCGCGCTGGAAGCGGCACTCGGAACCAACGGTGTCACAGAAGCCAAGCGCAAGGCACGCGATCTGGAGCAAATCGCCACGCGCGTGGTCTCGGCTCGAGGATGCACCGGCTGGCCCGGCGAGTTCGACGCCATCCCCACAGCGCCTCCGGCAGAGATCCAAAGATTCTGCCACTAGAAGCCTCGTGTGGGGCGGGCGCCCTCGCCCGTCGTCGTGGTTTTATTTTGACGTCATCCTGAGCCCGATAGGGCGCAGGATCTGGCGTGGGCATCGCAACCCTTTGCCACTCCGCGCAGGATCCCTCGTCGTTCGCTTCTCTCACGGTCGGGATACGTCTCAAGAGGCCCAACCGGCCTGCGCGGCTTTCAAAAATCGATTACTCTTCTTTTTATGACCGACTGCCTCTTCTGTCGCATCGTGCGCGGCGAGATTCCTGCCAGGAAAGTTTACGAAGACGACCACACCTTCGCCTTTGAAGACATCCACCCTCAAGGGCCGACCCATGTGCTGGTGATTCCCAAGAAACACATTCGCGGATTGAAAGAGGCGATGCCGGAAGAAGCCGAACTCGTCGGCCGCTGTCATCTCACGGCGGCAAAGATCGCGCGCGAACGCGGCATCGAAGAGGGATATCGCACCGTTCTCAACGTCGGTCCCAATTCCGGACAGTCGGTATTCCATCTTCACGTCCACCTCATCGGAGGACGTCATCTGGGCTGGCCGCCGGGATAGCGCCCTCTTCCATGATTTTTCAATAACTTGGAGATATCAACGAGCGGGGCCGGAAACGGGGTCCGGGCGTCGTCTAGGATGCCCTTTGCGGGGCCGCTAAGGTGCCGTGAATCGACAGTTGGGTGAATGATGGGCCTGCATATCGTCCGCAAGAGTACATCGCCTGTCGCGAGCACGCCGCGGCCGTAACGTTGATATATAGCTTTATGCTATGAAAACAACGAGGCAACGCAGCCCCGATTCCCCATCATGGAAACGAGGCCGAACCAAGCTTCGTTCTAGTTCACCAGTTCGTCTTCGGGCGCGCCGTGGCGGCGCAGCAACTGCGGCAGGTTCTGCGAAAAGGCGGAACGCGGCAATACCATGTCACATCCCACTTCGTGGGCTTTCTGTTTCAGATCGCCCTGCACGTGCGACAGAAATCCGATGATCGAGGTCTTCTTCAGTTTCGTCTTGAGCTTCGGAATCAGGGTCAACGGCTTGGCGTTGACATTGTTCATGTCGAAAATGATGAGCGAAGGCTTCTCTTCGCCATTCTGCTTCATGTGCTCGAGCAGATCTTTTTCCGTCTTGACGAACTCGACTTTGACGTTGAGCTTGCGCGCGGTCTCCTGAATCTTGGCGGCGAAGAACAAATCGTCGACGAAGGCAAAGATGCGCGAAGTCGCGTCGTCGCGTTGCGGCAATGGCTCGGGATCGGCCGGCGAATACGACGGCGCGAAGCCGGGGCGTCCGCGTCCCTGACGGGCCGCGTTGCCGCCATTCTGCGCGGCGCGATAGCTGTGATCCATGGGAGCGGTAAAGATGCCGCTATGCTGCTGACGATCGCGGCCACCAGGCTGTCCGCCACGATTAGGAGGACGGCGTCCACGCCGCCGTCTGTTTCTCCCTCCACCACCGCCGGAGGGGTTACCGGGTCCAACATTCATAATTTGTCTCGTTTAATGTAGTTCTGCGTTCTGTGCGTCCGGAAGGGCGCGTGTGTTGCCTACTCTCTTGCCGCCGCGCTCCGGGTAGTCACCTGCCTCGCGCACCTTGCGGTGCGGAACAAACCCGTTGCGGCTAAACCAGCTCGTGAATGATCTTTTTGTCCGTTAGGCGCCTGGAGACCGTTGGCGCGGAGGGCCCGCTAGGGAGCGTGGCCACTGGGAACATCTTCATGCTACCGCTGGTTACAGACGGGACGCAAGTGCTAACTCACTGTATTTTTGCACAGAAGTAACCGGGGAGGCAGGAGGACGCTTGGCGAGAGGCGGGTTCACGCCCGGGCAGCGGTCGAATCCGGAGTCGAGGCTTGAGCCTTAGAGATCAACGCTGCGAGACCCGGGGCGCTTCCCCGCCCCGGTCTCGCGCTCTGGCGGGGCCGCCTTTTGGGGGCAACAGAATCGCCGCCAATAGCAGGACCAAAAAAGTCATCGCCAGAACAAACAGAATTCTTACAAGCGCCTTGCATGCAAGCGAACCCAGGTAATTCATATGCGCAATCCTCCGCAGACGAAGAGCCGCGGGGTTTAAGTACCGGTGACGCCTCGGAAAAATAAACCTAGGGGCCAGAGACCACGGTCAGCGTCACGTTGTTGGAGTTGTAAGTCACCGTAAAGTGTTCGCTGCTGTTGATCGAAGTGCCATTCACTTTGCCGAAGGTTCCGCTCACTGACTGCGCGGTGAGAATCTGGAAGGTGGCGCCGATCAACGGTACGAAGCTGTTGAGCAACTTGATATTCAGCGTGCCTCCCAGCGCGGCAGTGCCTTTTACGTTAAGCACATTGAACTGGCCCGCGTTGGTTCCGGCGATGTTGGCGTCGAGCGCGCCGGGAGCGACCTGTGTATAAGCTCCGGTGATGGTCAGCTTGCCGGTGGTCTTGACGGTGGCGGCGGGAAGCACCGTACCCATTGACGTTACGGCGGCGGCTACGTTGCCTCCGCTCCCCAATAGCGAGCCCTTCATGATCATGATCGACCCGGCAGAGGGTTGGGGATCGCCAAATCTGTCCAGCGTCGCAGAGGTGGTGAGCTTCCCACTCACTACGGTCTTGCCTCCGGTCTGCACGTAATTTCCACCCGTTCCGACCGTCAAGGTGCTCTTCGGGCCTACCACGATACTTCCCTGGTTGGTGAAGGTTCCGGCCGAGGTGAAAATTTGCCCCCCGTTGATGGTGAACGTCCCGGTTGCGCTGTTGTTGTTAAAGCCCGCCAGAGCGTTGGTACTCGGATTCAGTATCTGCGAGGGCAGGCCCGTCAGCGTGATCTTGGCGGCATTGGTGTCGATGTTGCCGGGGATCAGCAGAGTTCCCGTAACCTCGTAAGTGCCGCCAGTGAGCGTGTTATTGGCGAGATTGGTGAAGCCGCTGGAGTTTGTGACATCGATGGTGCTGCTGGCTCCCGCATTGAGCGTACCGACGTTGGTGAAGGTGCCTCCGAGTCCGAAACCGGGATCAAAGCCAAATTTGCCGCCGTTGGTAGCTTCGATGGTGCCATTGTTCAGGAAAACTCCGCCACCGATTCTGCCCGAGAAAAGTTCGAGACCGCTGGTTCCAACTGGAATATTCGCATTCATTACGCCGTTGTTGGTGACTCCTGTTGTCAACTCTCCGACGTCACCAGTCCCAGTAATGATTGAGTTGTTAGTGAGAGTGCCGTTCGTCCCGTTGGTGCTGCCGACCCCAGCACTGTTGTTGTAGCTGTTGTCGGTCCCGTCGCCCATAATCAGCGTACCGTTCCCGTTCAGCGTGAGTGTTTCCCCGTTGGGAATCCCAATGACGGTCTCGCTATTGGGAGCCGGAAGGATTTGAATCGTGCCGGTGTTGTTGAGCGTTCCTTGCGCCTGAATGGCTTGGCCGTTAATGACCATCGACCCGGTGTTATTGACGATGCTGGTGGTTCCGTCGAGTGTAGATCCACCCTGGCCATAGATAATGCCGCCGCCTGAGCCGTTGTAGGTGCCTCCGGTGATGGTCAAGCCTGAACCCCCGAGCGAACCGACTAATTGGACATTCGAGTTCGTGCCACTGGCAGAGATGGTGCCGCCGACGTTGTTGATGGTAACGCTGCCGATTTGCAGAACTCCGCCGTTGGTGGCTTCGAGCGTTCCAGTGTTGGTGCTGGCTCCGGCGCGGCCCAATTGCAGCAATAGGCCATTAGTGCCAGGGGGGACATTCGCGTCAATGGTGCCGCTGTTGGTAAAAGCGGTCAGGTTCAGAATGGTGCCCGTCCCCTGAATGGTCTGCTGATTCACCAAGGTTCCCCCACCCCATCCGCCCTTGTTGTTATAGGCATTGCTGGTGCCGTCGCCCATGGTCAGATTGCCGCTGCCCATCAGGGTAAGAGTCTGACCGCTGGGAATGGTCAGAACCACTCCGTTGGCCGTCGGGAGAATCTGCATGGTGCCCGAGTTGTTGATGGTTCCCTGGAAGCTCGACCCGCCTTGGGGTTCCGACACGGCCAGCGTTCCTTTGTTGGTGATGGTGTTGCCATTGGTCCCGTCAACGGTAGTGGAGTTGCCCGCGTAAACGACACCGCCAGAGGAGGTCGTGAACGTCCCGCCGGTGATGGTCTGGCCGCCCTGCCCCTCGTTGATAAAGGACACCGAGGATCCAGTGCCCACAGCCTGAATCGTGCCGCCAACATTGTTTAACGTGAGGCTGCCCATCGCGACTTGGCCGCCATTGGTGGCTTCGATCATGCCTGTATTGGTCGAGCCGCCCTGGCCCTGGTTGCGTCCCACGACCAGCTGAAACCCAGGCAAGTTGCCATCGATCACGCCGGTGCTAGTATTGTTGAGCGTCATGTCGAGACTGCCGGCGCCCTGGATTGTCGACTGGTTCAGCAACAGCGCGCTGCCTCCGATCGAGTCGCTGCCGAAGCTATCGGCGTTCAGGGTAATCGTTCCCGGACCGGAGAGCGTCACCGTCCCGCCGGATGACAAACTGATACCCGTTCCGCCAAAAGACACTGTGGGGGCGAAGATGATCTGTCCGCTATTGGCGATAGACGAGCCCGTAATGTTGAGGGTGGTATTAGTGTTGGTTATCGAAGCAATCGTCAGGCTGTCGGAGCTGCCGAGGGTAAGGTTGGCTGCCCCGGCGCCGGCCGTGGACACTGCCGCTCCCCCAAGCTGAATGCAGACGCTGTCGTTGTTGCCCGGCACCACACCCGTTGACCAGTTCGCTGCGGTGTTCCAGCTGCCATCTCCTCCGGCTCCCGTCCAGGTGTCGGTGCACTGGGCCAAAGCCGGAAGCGTTCCGGCCAGCAGTATCCCCAGAGAAAGAGTTAGAGCTAGGGCAATCTGGCGCGAGCAGCCAGAGAATCTGCGCTTGGTAGTCATTCGATATCTCCTTGTCGGGTGTGGCCGATCTTCCGGGAGGTCGGTTTGGGGAGCCCGGTGCCCCGATCCGGCTTTCAGCTGTTCCCACGTTTGAAACTCGGCTATAATCCCGTCGCCTTCCCCTCCCGACAAGGGACATGACCGGATACAACCGGACATAACAGGACATCTCATCGTTTTTTCCGCTTGCTTGAGCGCTATGGGACAGCCGCAGCTACGCAGTTCGGAGCGCCGTCTGGAATCCTGGAAAGAGATCGCTGCCTTCTTCGGGCGCGATGAGAGGACCGTCCGACGGTGGGAGAAAGAGAGCGCTTTGCCGGTTCGCCGGGTTCCCGGAGGAGCCAAGGGACGGGTGTTCGCGTATGAAAGCGAGCTTACCCAGTGGCTGAGCACTCCACCAGCAACATCGGATACGACACCGGCGGCGGAACCCCGCGTAACACCGATTCTTCCCTCCAGCGGCAAGGTTCGCGGAATGGTGAAATGGGCGGCAGCGGTGTCGCTGCTAGCGCTGCTGGCCGGGGGAATTTTCGTCTACCGCAAGAATCTTCGTTTCGCGGTCGATGCTGCGGCGATGGCGGGAAGTCTGGCTGGCAGACCCGCAACCGCGGAGGCGGAAGACTTTTATCTCAAGGGCCGTTACGACTGGAACCAGCGCACTCCGGAAAGCCTGAACAAGGCTGTGGATGACTTCACGCAGGCGATTGTGCGCGATCCGGGATATGCGGCCGCCTATGTGGGACTGGCGGACTGCTACAACCTTCTGCGTGAGTTCGGCGCCATGCCCGCGAAAGAAGCCTATCCGCGCGCGCTGGCGGCGGCGCAGAAAGCGGTGGAACTGGATCCCAATTCGCCGGAGGCCCACGTTTCCCTGGCGTTCGCCAGTTTCTGGGGCTTCATCCGCGTCGCCGACGCCGAGCGGGAATTCCGACGGGCCCTGGCGCTTGATCCGAATAGCGCCCACGCTCATCACTGGCACGCCACCTATCTGCTCGAGATCGGGCGGTTCCCTGAAGCCATTGCGGAAATTGAACGGGCGCAGAAACTCGATCCTTCTTCGACGCCGATTCTGGCCGATAAGGGACTCATCTTATCCATAGCGGGACAAACCGACGAAGCCAAGAATTTGCTGCAGCAGATAGAGACGACCGCACCCGATTTTCCGTCCGCACATTCCTATCTAAGTGAACTTTATTTCGTCCGCAAAGAGTACACGTCCTATCTTGAAGAAGAGGAAGCCATGGCCCGCCTCCAGCACGACAACGCCGCTCTTCTTCGGGTTGCCGAGGAGCGCAAGGCGTTCGCTTCGGGCGGCCCTGAAGCGTTGCTGGAAACCAGGCTGCAAGCCGGCAAGAGACTCTACGACCAGGGGCTTCGAGATAATCTTGCGCTCGCCGGGGATTACGCTGCAGCGGGTGAGAAAGCGGAAGCGCTCCGCTATCTGGAAAAGTCCTATCAGAATCATGAACTGGAGCTGTGCACGCTGGCGGTGAACACGCAATTCCGGAGCATGCACGACGAATCAGCCTTCCGTGCCCTGGTAGCCAAAGCCGGTTTGCCGGCGCTTCCGTAGAAATCTCCGCCCTTGTAACGACCGCCCGCGGGCGCGTAGATTTCGTCTAGAGGAGTCCCTGATGAAGGCTTTTATTATGTGCACTCCTGCTGCTGGCGGCAATGCCACTGTCGTTTTCCCAGGCGAAACCCGATGCCGAGCAGAGCAAAATCCTGGCGCTCGAGAATGCATGGAACCAGGCGGAAGAACACAAAGATGTGAAAGCCCTTGAGACTTTGCTGCATCCTGACCTGATCTACATCGATTACGACGGATCGCTGATGACTAAAGATGAATTCATCGCCAGCGTAAAGGCTCCGGAACTGCATCCCGAGCAGATCGTAAACGAGTCGATGACAGCGCACGTGTTTGGGGACAGCGCCGTCGTAACCGGGATTTATCGCGAGAAAGGCATCAGGAAGGGGAAACCATACCAGCGGCGCGGGCGTTTCACCGATACCTGGGTGTACCATGACGGGCTGTGGGTCTGCGTGGCTAGCCAGTCGACGTTGATTTCCAACTGAGCCGGGTAATCCCGAATTCCCACTTCCTCCTGGGAGAGTTTTATGTCACCTACTGCTCCCGCGCGTTGCGTGCTTGCCCTCCTGCTGCTCTCGCTGGCTTGCTCGGCGCAATCGAAACCGGCGGCTAAGAATCCTCCGACTTTAAAACCGGCTGCTGCCAAGCCCAAACTCACTCCAGAGCAAGTGCGTGGGCTTCGTCTGCTCAAAGCCAGTGAAGCCGAGGCTGCGGGATTGCAGCCGGAGATGCGGGCCTTCGTTTTGTGGCAGGTGTCTCATGGCTACGCGAAGTTACGGCCGGAGAAGAGTAAAGCGATCTTGCTTGAGGCTTTCAAAGTTACGGAGTCGGTGGTCGATAGTCCGCCGGAAGGATGCGATTGGGAAGTGTGCCGCATGAAGTGGTACCTGCAGAATCATCTTCTCGAAGAACTCATGAAGCAGGACGAAGTCACCGGGCACTACGACGACATCGAGCAGATACTGTCGGGTCTCGATCCCAAAGAGAAGGAATTTACAACGGCACGGCTGGTGATGGCGTATGCGGAAAAGGATCAGTTTGCGAAGGCGCGGGCGCTGCTCGACCGGTTGGGGGATGAGGCGGACTATCCCTATTGGGCGGCGGAGGAGTTGATGGTGCGCGATGCTCATGCCGAGGACCGTCTCGCACTTTTTGATCAGGCGGTGTCGCACTTCCGCCAGGAACACGACGCTCCACCGCAAGGCAGCGATATGGCTACCATTGTGATGCGCTTCTCCCATGATTTGCCTGCGGGAACCGTGCTTGATGCCATCGACCAGATTCTGGCGCGAGCCAAGGATCAGGATGAAGATGAGAAGGCGCGTGCCGGTGTGAACGCCGGTGGCGGCAGCATATATTTCGATTCGCGTTATCAACTCCGTTTATTCCAACTGCTGCCGGTGCTGGAAGATCTGGATAAAGCGAAAGCCGAAAGCTTGCTGCGCGATAACGCCGAAGTCAGCCACGCTCTCGACAAATTTCCCCGGGGTCCGCAGTCGATGGATCCGAGGTCGTACGGCGACAAGCCGCTGCCCGAAGGCGAATACAGTACTGCGGACGTTGACGTAGTGCAGAGCAAAGATCCGGCCGGCGCCGCGGCCGAGCAGGCGCAGGATCAGGAGATGGCGCGGATCGAAGCGCAGTTTGAAAAGATTGCGCGCGAAGCGGAAAAAGATCCGGAGCAGGCTTATCAGGACGCGCTAGAGGTGCCGCTAAAGACCTCCTATGGAGGAGATTCCTTCGTGCCGCGTGTCCAGGCGCTGCAATGGGTCGCGAGAGATGGGGTCAAGAAGAATCCGGAAATCGCCAGGAAGGCGATGAACGATCTGCGCAAGCTGGCGACCGATGAGGATATCGCAGTGCAGGCGCGCATGCTGACCACGGTGCCGAACTTCTACATCGAAGTCGGTGACATGGAAGAAGCAAGAAACAGCATCAAGGATCTGATGAAATTGGCGGACAAGCTCTACGCGCGCGATGTGGACTCGTCGGATCCGAACTTGCTGTTTAAAGGGGTGTGGCCTTCGACCGCTTTGTGGCGGCGCTGCGTGCAGTTTGCGGCGAAGGTCTCTCCCGAGTTTGCGGAGGAGATTGTGGCGCAAGTTCCCGATGCCGAGATCCAGACGTTTGAGCGGGTGAATTATGGCGCGACGCTGGCCGGAGGGGAACCTTTTCACGCTTCGATGATCGAGTGGCACAAAGGCGGGCGGCACGCGGGAGTGATGTTCTGAAACATTTTCAATTGTCGATTTTTGATTGTGGATTGAAACCCTCGACCTCCTGAACGGAATCGAGTTTCTGGCCTCTGGTTAGACGCGGGCGGAGGCCCGCGCCACATTCTCATTTCTCTATCCTCCGCTGACCTCTTTGGCCCATTGCATGGCTTGCCAGTAGGCTTCGGCGACTTCGCTTTCGCTGAGGTGCAGCAGGCGGGAGAGTTCTCCCGAGCTTTGCCATTCGCCGCACTCCTGCGCGAGCATGAGTTGGTAAAGCGGACGCAGGCGGCTGGCGCCTCCGAGCAAGACTGCTTTGGTTTCGTGATCGAGAGGAACTTTGTCGAGCACCTCGGCCATGGGGATCTCGAGCATGGCGTCCATCAATGAGAGCAGACCCATGAGGAATAGGTCGGAGTCTCCATGCTGCACGCGCGGCGAGAGCAGTTCACAGAAGCGGGCGCGCACCAGGGCGGAGGTGACTAGCTCGCTCGACTTGCCTTGCCCAGCGCCGAGGGTGGCGACCAGGCGGATCCAGCGGCGGGTTTCCCGCTCACCTAACATCGAGAGCGCGTGGCGAATGGAATGGATTTCGCTGGAGAAGGCGAAGACCGCGGAATTCAGATAGCGCAGCAGGCGGTAACAGATCGAAGCTTCGCTCTTGATGACGTCTTCAATTTCTTTCTCGTCAAGTTCGGGCCTGGCCACGGCTTGCAGCATGCGCACATAGTTGAAACGGTTCTCGGGGATGCCGTGCGTGGTGAGGATTTCGGGGCGCTGGAAGAAGTATCCCTGAAAGTAGACGAAGCCGGCGTCGCGGGCTTCGAGGAATTCTTCGCGCGTCTCGACTTTTTCGGCCAGCAGGCGCGAGCGCCAGGGGCCGTATTTCTTGACCATGGCGACGCGCTCGGCGGGAGTGGTCAGCTTCAGGTCGACCTTGATGATGTCGGCGAGGTCGGTCATTTTTTCCCGGGGATCGTCGGCGACAAAATCATCGAGCGCGATCTGGTATCCCGCAGATTTGAGACGTTGGCAGGCATCCATGACGAGGTCGTCGGGTTCGACGGACTCGAGTACTTCGACCACGGTCTGGCCCGAAGGCAACAGGGTGATGTAGTCCTTGAGCAGGATTTCGCGGGTGCAGTTGATGAAGGCGCGGCGGCCCCCGCAGAGCACGTCGAAGCCGATCAACATGGAGTGATCGACGGTGGAGCGCGCGGCGGCTTCGGCGTCTTTGCCGTTGAAATAGTTTTCCACTCCGTCGCGAAACAGCAACTCGTATCCAAAGACCTGCTCTTCGCGGGTCAGTATGGGTTGGCGAGCCACGTAACGGGCGGAGGCGGAGCGTTCGGCGACGGGCTTGGTTCCTGCAGAGGTAGACACTTTGTGGAAATCGGCAGGAGGCGGCAAAAGCTTTAGCGGACGGCTACGCCATTGCCGATTCATGCCTCGCCGTTTACCCTGACGTGTCTCGCAAAGGGAGCGCGATGGATCGGCGCAAGTTCTTGAAGAATTCCGCTCTGGCGGGGGCGGCCGCGCTTGGCGTGAACCAGATTTCTCCGCATCTGTTGCCGGAGGCACCGGCCTTTGCCGAGAACCATAGTCATTGGGCTGCAATACAAACAGAGATAAATCCTCCGCTCAAGCAAGGCCTCGAAGTTGATTTCGCGATTCTGGGCGGAGGCTTCACCGGACTCTCGACTGCTTTCTACCTGCGCAAGAAATTTCCTGCAAAAACGGTCGCCGTGCTCGAAGCAAAGCATTGTGGCAATGGAGCCTCGGGGCGAAACGGGGCGATGGTACTGAACCTGACGGCCGATCGCTATATGGAATTCAGTTCCGATCCGGCGATGGACAAGAAAATCTACGACCTCACCGTGGAGAATATCGAGCGCTTGCGCCAGCTGACTGCCGACACAGGGATCGATTGCGAACTCGATACCAACGGCGCTTTGCAGGTGTTCAATACTGAAGATGATTTGAAGACGGGGGTGCGCTATGTGGAAAAAGCGCGCAGCCTCGGTATGCCGTTTGAACTGTGGACGAAGGAACAGGTTCGCGAGGCGCTGGGAACCGAGGTGTACGCGGGCGCGCTGCTTGATCCGCGTGCGGGACAGGTTCATCCCATGAAACTCGTGGCGGCGTGGAAAGCCGCCGCGCAGACGGCAGGAGCGACGATTTATGAAGAGACGCCCGTAGTAAAGGTCCAATCGGGACAGGCGCATTCGATCGAAGTGGCCAGTGGGCACGTGGTGCGGGCGCGAGCGCTGGTGATGGCCACGAATGCCTATTCTTCAAAGCTGGTATTCTTTCGCAACAGGATTACTCCAATCTTTCAGTATGTCGGCATGACCGCGCCGCTAGATGAGAAAGCGTTGAACGACCTGGGATGGAAAAGCCGCCTGCCCTTCGACGACAGCCGCACGCTGGTCTACTACCTCGGGCTCACGCGTGACAACCGGATTCACATTGGCGGAGGCCGCGCAGACTACTCGTTCAACGCCGGACTGGCCGACGGCAACCACGGAAGACTCGGGTATGCGCAATTGCGCGAGGAACTTGCCAGGATTTTTCCCAAACTCTCGGGAATTGAATTTGAAAGTACATGGAGCGGGGTTGTCGACATGACGCTCGACTTCGCTCCTACCGTGGGAAAGATGGGGGAGAACATTTATTACGGCATGGGATATTGCGGGCACGGGGTGAATTTGACTTCTCTGTTCGGAAGAATCATCGCCGATCTGGCCGCAGGAGAAGGAGATCGCTGGCGCGATCTGCCCTTTATGAATCATCATCCACCCTACGTTCCCAATGAACCGTTTCGCTGGTTGTCGGTGGAAGCGCTGCTCGCCTGGTACCGGGTTGCGGGATGAGAAATGGTGGGCGCTATAGGATTCGAACTTGAGCCGTTTTGGAGGCGTGAGCGAAGCGGGAGCCTCCAGGCGAAATCCTGAGCGGAGCGAAGGACCTGATGGTGGGCGCTATAGGATTCGAACCTATGACTTCCACCGTGTGAAGATGGCACTCTACCGCTGAGTTAAGCGCCCACTACTGTGCGGTTTGGATATTGTAGCAAAGTCGTCGTTGGTCGGTAGTCAGCGGTCGTTGGTCAAACCTGCGTCATTTCGCGCGGCGCTTTTCGATCTGGGAGACGATGCCATCGAGATCGGGATAGCCCGCGCCGAAACTGCGCGTGAACCAGTTGCCTCCGCGCTCGGCGATCTTCTCGCCGTCGGCAAGCACTTCGAATTGTCCGGTCTTGCCAGGGACAACGGCGGCGTCGATTCCAAGACGTTGCTTGATCAGGGCCACGAGACTCGCGACCTTGGCTTGGTTGTTCCCTCAGGTAGGGCAGTGGATGATTTCGATTTTCATGGCAACCAGTCTAGATCTGGGTTGCCAACCTCGACTAGCGATTGTTGTCACGAGAGGTGAAAGTGTGGCAGTCGGAGCACGCCTTGCCGCGAATGGCCTCCAGTCCTTCGCTGGCAATGATGGGAACCATGATGAGTGCTGCGACGGAGTCCGCCCACCACCATCCTACGAGGGCGTTCAGCAGCAGTCCGCCGAGCAGGACTACGGAGAGATAGGCGCAGAGGGATGTCTGGCGGGAATCGGCGTGAAGGGCTGCGCTGTTGAGATTTCTGGCCGCCTTGCGTTTCTGATGGGCCAGCCAGGGCATGACGAGGAGCGACAATGCGGCGATGATGATGCCGGCGATGCTTCGCTCAGGCGCTTCCCGCTCGATCAGGGATTTGATGGCGTCGAAGGCCACATAGGCAGCCAGCAACAGGAAACCTGCACCGACCAGCTTCAGGGCTTTGCGTTCCAGTTCCTCTACGCGTTGGGGCCCGTGCTCGGCCCGCAGCCGCCACAGCAGGACCGCGCCGGAAGAGGTCTCAATGAAGGAATCGATGCCGAATCCGATCAGCGCAATGCTCCCGCTGGATGCGCCGGAGATCAGAGCTACCAGTCCTTCGACAATGTTCCATCCGACCGTGAGGTATTCGAGCAGGATGCCGCGCTGAAGATGATGAGAACGTGCGACGGCATTTTCCACCATGGTTTCATGCTACCGCAAGGGCGGGTCGGGACAGCAGTATTCGGGGCCGCGTTGCTGAGCGGCGCGGGCGCTCGGTGACGTATTTCGTCGCTGGGCGACTTCTCGTGCGGCGTGTCCGCGCCGCTACAGCCGCGGAAAGTGGGTGAGGCGGGGCACTCGCCTTATCCCATCTTTCAGGTGAAGTGTAGCGCCGGGAGGCAGGCACGGTCTGTGACAACGGAACGGCTGCGATGTTCACCGGAGGCCTTGCGGTTCGTCGCCATTACTTTTCCGGACTCACGACTTCGGCTGCAAGGGTTTCTCGGCAACTCCGCAGAGCCAGCCCTTCTTGTGTTCTTCGAAGATCTCAACCCTGGTATAACCCGCTCTCGAGAATAGTTCGCGATGGTCGTTCACGCTGAGGTGTGAGGAGCGCAATAGCCACATCACTGGCCATTTGAATAGGTCGTACTTACCGCCCTTGTAAGTCTCGGCGATGATGACCAGTTTGCCGCCGGGTTTCAGCACTCGCAAAATCTCGCGCATGTCTTCGGCTGGATCAGGCCAGTAGTATTGCGTTTCCACCGCGGTAACGAGATCGAAAGTGTCGTTGGCGAACGGCAGTTTTGACACCGAAGCCTTCTCGATGTTGACGCGGCCGGTTTGGATCAATCCGGCGTTGTGGTCGCGTGAAGCGGCGACGCTGCCCTCGGAGTAATCGACGCCGCAGACCTTTCCGGCGGTTGCGATCGTGGCCAGTTTGTTGATGGTTCTGCCCCCGCCGCAGCCGACGTCGAGAATGGTGAAGTCATTTGCCATGACAACGTGCGCGAGTCCCCAGTCGGTCAGGCGGGAATGGCCTTCGTTCATGGCGCGGAGAAAGAACCTGCCCGCCCACTTGGAGGGCTTGCGGGCCTGAAGCAGCACGTAGGCCATCAGCACAAGAGCGCGCGTACTTGAATAGTTTCATCATCCCGGTTCAGGTCCTTAGCCTGCCGACTCTACCGATGCAAGCCACCACTCCAGCCCAACGCCGCGATCAATCGCCTTTGTTGCACCAGACGGGCACGGCTGGCGATCGCCAGTTAGCTCGATCCATTACGGACGTAACCGAGAAACGCGAGAGACTTGCGAGACTCCGGAGTTCCGGGCCGTGGGGTTCCGATCCATCCCCGGTCGCCAGAGAGGTACTTCGCCATCCCCGAACCCTTGTATATCATAGGAAACGAACCAGTTTTCAGCTTATCCAGGGCGTGGTAGGCTTAGGTTTCCGCAGGCTTTCGATCGGGTCGAAGGTGTGCGGAAAAGAGCAGTCATGTCGCCCGATCCCAAACCCGCCAAGGTCCCCGCAGCCCCTTCAGGAGAAGGGACTTCCCTCCCCCAAGCGGAAGCCGGCGAGGCGCAACTTTCCGGCCCGGACGGGGTTCCATCAGATGTGAGCAGTGTAGCCATGGATCGCGGCATGCTGGGCATGGCGGCGGGGGTGCGACCCGCGCCGGAGCCCGAGCTTGCGGTTTCTGGTGGCACGAACGATGCCGAGGTCATGTTACGTGTCAGAGCCGGGGACGAAACGGCTTTCGCGTATCTGGTGCAAAAATATCGCCGTCCGATGGTGAGTTTCATGTACCGCATGTCGCACAACGCGGCCGCGGCGGAAGATCTGGCGCAGGAAGTTTTCCTGCGGGTATACCGCTCACGGGAGAGTTATGAGGCGAGCGCCAAGTTCACGACCTGGCTTTACCGGATCGCGACCAACCTGGCGGTGAATCATGCGCGAGATACGCGCCACGAACGTCCAGAAAATATGGTCAGCCTTGACGAACCGGACGAGGAGACGGGGCTGACCGTCGACGTACCCGATGGGTCGGCGACCGCGGAAGAAACCATCATGAAGCGGGAGAGGATGGCGGCTATTCGCCAGCGCGTGCAAGCCCTGCCAGAAAGGCAGAGGACGGCGGTCATCATGCATAAGTATCAGCAGATGGATTACCGCCAAATTGCCGATGTGTTAAAGCTGAGCGAGTCCGCCACCAAGTCACTGCTGTTCCGGGCGTACGAAACGTTACGAGGACAGCTAAAAGAGTTTGTGTAAAGGAAGCAGTTATGAAATGCGATGACATTCGCGAACTGATGCCGGACCTGGCCGCCGGGATCGACGCACCCACTCCCGAGATCCGGGAACATCTGCGCACTTGCGGGGAGTGTGCGCGCACGCTGGGAGAGTTCCGGCAGACGATGGCGCTGCTCGATGAGTGGCAAGTGCCGGAGCCGTCTGCTTACTTCGATACACGGCTGAACGCGCGCTTGCGCGAAGAAGCCGCGAAACCTGCAGGCTGGATGCAGTGGTTCCGCAAGCCTGCGCTGGCGATTTCGTTTGCTGTGATCATGCTGGCAAGCGTAACCGTGGTGCGGCTGAATTCGCCCGACAAACCGAAGACGATTGTCGGGAACGTGATGCCGGAACCGGGCACGGCAGTGGGTGATCTGCAGGCGCTGGAGAAGAATCACGATCTGTATTCCGATTTCGACGAGCTTGACGATTTGCAAGTACAGCAGGACGTGACCGCGAATCCGTAATTCGTGGCGCAGGTGGTGACTGTAGAGGCGTAGCTCGACTGCGCCTCCGGGCACTGCGGGGAGAGCGGGAAGGTGAAAGGGCGGAGATTCAATCCGGGGATGGCGCTGGCCTGTCTGGCGATGGCATTAGGTTTAGCCTCGCCGGGGGTGGCGCAACGCCGCGGCGAGCGCATGCAACAACGCGCCGAGGCTCGCCGCCAGAACCATGCGCACGCCGGCGACTGGCTTCGCCGCTACAAAGATCTTCCTCCCGAGCAGCAGCAAAAAGCGCTGGAGAACGACCCCCAGTTCCGCAATCTTCCGCCCGAGCGTCAACAGCAGTTGCGCCAGCGGCTGCAACATTTCAGCAGCCTGCCTCCGCAACAGCAACAACGCATTCTGAACCGTATGGAAACCTGGGAGCACCTGACGCCTGAGCAAAAGGGCCAGGCGCGGGAGGTCTTCCAGCAGTTCCGGCAGCTTCCGCCGGAACGGCGCCAAGCGGTGCAAGGCGCCATTCAGGAGCTGCGCAATACGCCTCCCGAGCAGCGGGAGCAGTTGATCAACTCAGAACGCTACAAGAGCCAGTTCACTCCGCAAGAACGCGATCTGCTGCGCGGGACATCGCAGTTGCCGCTGGCGCCAGCCGAGCATGAGGGCGAGGGGCCGGAAGAGTAGCAGGGCGGACCTCGGACTTCAGACCTTAGTCTTGGGCCGCTGCGCGGCCGACCCTCCCGCTTCGTTCAGGGCAGGCTCACGAGGGCGTCCGTCCCACACCGGCTTGTTAGCTGCGGAAGAGATTTTTCGCGATGAACAGTGCGTTAGCCGGGCGCTCGGCCAGGCGGCGCATCAGGTATGGGTACCACTCGGTGCCGAAGGGGATATAGACGCGCATCTTCCATCCATCTTTGACCAGGCTTTGCTGCAGGTCACGGCGGATGCCATAGAGCATTTGAAATTCGAAGGCATCGCGAGCGATCTTCTCGCGGGTGGCAAAGGCCTTGGCTTCTTTAATAACGTTCTCGTCATGCGTGGCAAGGCCGTGGTAGACACCGCTCTTCATCAGAGTCTTCATCAGGCGAACGTAACTCTCGTCCACTTCTGATTTTTTCTGGAAGGCAATATCTTCAGGCTCTTTGTAAGCGCCCTTGCAGAGGCGAATACGGATGCGTTCGCTCAGCAGTTTCTCGACATCGGATTCGGAGCGGCGCATATAGGACTGGATGACGGCGCCGACGCATCCCTGGTTTCCTGGGATGCGGTGCAGTTCGTGAACGAAGTCGAGGGTGCGCTGGGTGTACGGCGAGCCTTCCATATCGACGCGCACAAAGTTCGCAGGCGTCATGGCGGCGGCTTTCGCGACCAACCCGGTGACCTGATCCCGGGCCATTTTTTCGTCGACATCCAAACCCATGTGCGTGAGTTTCAGGCTGATATTGGCGTTGAGCTGGCGGGCGGCGATTTCATCGAGAAGTTGGTGATAAAGCTGGGCGCTCGAGCGGGCTTCGTCAGCGTTGGTGACATTCTCGCCCAGGTTGTCGATCGAGACGGTGGGTCCCAGCTGGTTGACGGAGCGAGTGGCGCGGAGCACATCTTCCACCTGGGTTCCGGCGACGAAACGGCCAGACATGCGCTGTCCGATGGCGGAGCGCTCGGCGATTCCGCGCAGAGTGCGGCTCTCGGAAAGAGAGATAAACAGCGCCCTCAGCACGAGAAACCTGACACGGGAGTCAAGATGTAAAGATTAAGGACGTACGGGCACATGAAGTTCACAGAAATTTGTATCACAAACCGGGAGGATTGCAGCTAGGACGGAGATCACAACCGAAACCAGACCGCGATTGAAGGTAGAAGCGGGCGACCGCGTAACGCCAAACTCGGATGCACCCTGACAAGCGAAGAAGCTAGTGGTTGTCGGGATCGAATTTCACTTCGACCAGTTCCTTGGTTTCCGAGGGACCCGATTCCCAGCGCCACTTGTGGACGGCATCATCGGCGGACTGAGCGAGCAGCGGGTGCCCTCCGACAATATGAGTGGTCTTCACCGAACCGTTGGATGCAACCACGGCTTCGATACGCACCACGCCCTTGATCCGCATGTTGCGGGCGATGTCGGGGTAGGTCGGCATGACTCTGTTGACGACCTTGCGCTTGGATTCGGTCTGCTCCGTCTGCGCAAATGAAGGAGCCGCAAGCAGCAGGGCCCAGGAGAGCAACAACAGGGAGAAAGTGATTTTTCGTCGTGCGTTCACAATAAGGAAAGATTAGCGTCAATCGTCACCATCTCGAAGATCACGATGGTCACTCTCCATATCTAATACTTCCGTGTGCTAAGGCCGACGTTGGACCGCAGGCTTGAAGCGCAAACCCGGAGGTCCGAGGTCCGGTTCCGGATTTCAGACGAGGAAAGATTCGTCAACGTAGCACCAGCGCCAGTTCTCCCCCGGTTCGAACGATTGCATGATGGGATGTTTCGTCTGGTGGAAGTGCTTGGTGGCGTGCTTGTTCTTCGACGAGTCGCAGCATCCGACATGGCCGCAGATGAGGCACTCGCGCAGGTGGACCCAGGTGTCTCCCATCTCGAGGCATTCTTTACAGCCTTGGCCGCTAGGTTTGACACCCTCTTTAATTTCTTTCACGTGCTGGCAGGTGGAGCGAGTTTGAGGCATAACGATCTCCTGATAGTTACGATTTCATTATTCGATATCCGTCGACATTGCTCGGGATGGACGCGAACGCCCGTCCTCCATCGATGATTACAGCTCGGTGCGCAAGCCTTTGAGCCAGGGATCGTCTTGCCACAACTTTCGCGTGGCGGCGATCTGCTCCTTAGATAGCGGCTGGCCGTCGGAGGCACTGGAATTTTTTTCGGCTTGCTGCGGATTGCGAGCGCCGGGGATGACTGTTGAAACCGCGGCGTTGGCCAGGATAAATTTCAGCGACCACTTACCAAAGGCTTCCGAATCTCCTTGCGCGATGCCGGCGAGTTCGCGCAAACGCTCGGCGCGGGGTACTAACTCTTTCATCATCGAAGGGGCCAGCGTGTGCGAGCGGTGGTCGTCATGAGCGAAAACATGGTCGGACTTGAACTTCCCAGCGAGAATGCCGTAGTAGAGGGGCACGCGCGCGATAATCCCGACATTCTTTCGTTGTGCCAGAGGCAGAACGGTCTCTTCCATCTCGAGGCGCAGGGCGTTGTAGCCGAGTTGAATGACCTGCCCCTTGCCGCGCGCCAGCATGGCGATGCCCTCTTCGGGAAGGAAAATGGAAACGCCGTACCAGCGGATCTTGCCCTGCTTCTGAAGGTGCTCCATGGTCTCGGGCCAGTCGCCATGGCGAATGTCGTACTCGCTGGGGTTGTGGAGCTGGTAGAGGTCGATGACATCTTTCTTCAGGCGTTTCAGGCTGGCTTCGCAGGAATGGACGAGATGGTCGCGGCTCCAATCCTTCATGCCGACGCCGTTGCGCACGACGTTGCCAGCCTTGGAGGCAACGTAAACTCTGTCCCAGTCGGAAGCGAGAGCCTTGCCGAGCATCTCTTCGCTGCGGCCGTTGCCGTAAACATCGGCCGTGTCAAAGAAGTTGACGCCCAGATCGCGGGCGCGATGGACAGCAGCGATAGCGTCGGCTTCGGGGGTCTCGCCCCATCCCCACTGCTCCCCAGCCGATTCGCTGGTGCCGCCAATAGCCCAGGCTCCGAAGCTGACTTCGCTGACCTGGAGACCGGTTTGGCCGAGGGTGCGGTAGTTCATGAATAGCTCTCAGCTCTTAGCCGTCAGCTTTCAGCGGCGCGGCCTCGACTCAGTTTTGCACTTCACTGGGTACTCGGTACTAGAGCTGGGTACTTCTTACTGCCCATGCTCTTCGAGAAACTTTTCAACCTCTAATGCGGCCATGCAGCCGGAACCGGAGGCGGTAATGGCCTGACGGTAGCGGCGGTCCTGCACGTCGCCGCAGGCGTAGACGCCGGGCACGCGGGTGAAGACATAATCTTTCGTCTTGAGATAACCGTCCTGATCGGTGTCGAGTTGGCCTTCAAACATCTTGGCGTTGGGGATGTGCCCGATGCCGAGAAACATGGCGCTCACCGGAAGCTCGAAGGCTTGGTTGGTTTTGGTGTCACGCAGCTTGAGTGCCGTCACTTCTTTTTTCGAATGGTCGAGGACATCTTCGACGATGGTGTTGGTCAGAAATTCGATTTTCGGATTGGCCTGCGCGCGGTCGAGCATGATTTTCGATGCGCGGAACTGATCGCGGCGGTGAATGAGGGTGACTTTGCTGGCAAAGCGGGTGAGGAATGTAGCTTCTTCCATCGCCGAATCCCCACCGCCAATGACGGCAATTTCTTTGCCCGAGAAGAAGAACCCATCGCACGTCGCGCAGGACGATACGCCGTGTCCGATCAGGGCTTGTTCGTTGGGAAGGCCCAACCAGCGAGCCGAAGCTCCGCTGGCGATAATCAGCGTCTCGGTATGGAACTGGTGTTTGCCAACGTGCAAAGTAAAAGGACGCTGGCTCAGATCCACGTTCGAGACGTGGCCAAGGTGATACTCGGCACCGAAGCGCGACGCCTGCTTGCGCATATTCTCGATGAGTTCGGGTCCCTGAATGCCGTCGGGAAAGCCGGGAAAATTCTCGACCAGGGTGGTGAGCGAGAGTTGGCCTCCGGGTTCGTGGCCTTCGATAACGAGCGGCTTTAAGTTGGCGCGAGCCGAGTAAAGGGCGGCGGTGTGTCCCGCGCAGCCGGAGCCCATGATGATGACTTTGCGAATGTCCATAGATTTAGAGGTCCAGAGTATAGATTAACGATTTCGAATTTGGATGCAGACGACGGAAATTGCACTGATTTTATGGGTGCTTGCCTCATCGTGGCCGGCGGGACGCCGGCGCTACTTTTACCCGCGCCAGTTCAGCCGGGACCGTGCTCTGCGCGCCGAGCAGCTTGCGGTAAGCGGCAACGATTCCCGAAGCGCTTTGGAACAGCGGTTCGTAGGCGCTCTGATCGGGAGCGGGACCGGCCTCGGTGGCATAGCATCGGGCGAGCACGACCGACGATTTGCCGAAGCGCTCTAATTTTATGCGGCTGGCGGGTGTGTTGGTTCCAAGCATTGCGGCCGGAGTGGTCACAGCAGAAGCGCTGTCTTCAATCGTCAATTCCAGCAGGTCTTTGGGATCGCGCACGCGAAACACCAGCGTCTCGATCATGTTCTTGGCGTCTGCGCTGAACGAGTATTGGACGGTCGAGAACATCGCCTGCAGCGAAAACTCCTTGCGCATACGCACCCAGCTGGCGACGTCAGAGCTGTTGCCGATCTGCGCATTGGCTCCCGCCTGAAGAAAGTTGGGTTGGGCGTCGAGACTGGAGCGTCCGCGAGCAACCTCGAAATCGGTGCCGAAGAGCGGCTGCTTGGGGACCTTGGATAGGGCGGAAGCGATCTCCTGCTTATCTTCGGGCGAGGGCGAGCAAACGTTCAACATGTTGACTTTGACCTGCGGTTGGTTCGTAGGCTGAGCCGGTTGCTGCGCGTTCGCCAGTGTCGCGACGGCGAAAATCTGAATGAGAAGAATGGATCGGAGCACGCTGGGATTTTAGCATCGGAGGGCAGACCTCGGACGTCGGACCTCGGCTTAGAAGAACTCTCCCATGTCCGGCGCTGTGGCTGCTGAACCAGGATAAGTGGTGACTCCCAAGCCATGCAGGATCAGGCGCAACGCGCTTTGGTGCTGGTAAAGGGTGGTTGATTGATATCCCAACTTGGCCTTAGGGCTGATAATCACCGCCGCGACATGGCCGCCGCCGCTGGCGACATCGGTGGTGTCGGACTCATCGAACACGATGATAAGAAGTCCGTCTCTCTGAAAGGTCGTGCTGGAGATTAGAGGCGCGATGTTCTGCTGCAGCCAGGCATCGGCAGCCTGAAGAGTTCCATCGTGGGCGTCGTCGAGCAGGTTGGGCACGATGTAAGAAAAATTCGGCAACTGATTATTTGCCAGGTCGGAACTGAATTGGGAGAAGGAAACCAGATTCTGCGACTCGCTCGCGCTGTTGAGCACGTCGGTGAGATAGGCGAAGGGATTGTGATGCTTCACGTAGGGATAGACGTCGCCCCCGGTATACCCCTGGGACGGCAGGCTTTCGGCATATGATTTCCAGCTCTTCCCGGCCGCGACCAGTTGCCGCACGAGATTATCGGCGCTGACTGTTCCGGTGTACGCGTCATCGTTGCTGACGAGTTGCCCGGTGGTCAGCATGAAGTAATTGCCGAGCGAAGGATGGGTGTTGGCGTAGTACTGCGCGGCCAGCCCGTATTTCGAGGCGAGGCTGTTCAGGTACGGCATGGCCGAACTGCCAATCACTTCGGAATAGCTGTGATTCTCTTCGACAACCAGAAACAGGTGTCCGAATTGGGGGAATGAATTCATGGATGGAGGCTGCGAACTGCGGGATGAAGGGCCTCCGCCGCAGCTGGCGGACATTAGCAGAAGGAGAAGAATACAAAGGACGGTCGTCACGATCGGAAAATGAGGGTTGCGCATCCGTAGCCCCTGCTTCAGCGGCGATTAGGATGCACAGACGGGAGATAGCGTTGGCACGATGGTCTGAGGTCCGACACCCGCTTTTTAGATTTCCGGATAGATGTCGAAGAAGGCCTCCAGGCTCATCTTCAGTTGTTTCTCTACCTCTTCCTTACTGCCTTCCAGGATGTGCATGGTGACGTGGGCGTCGCGTCCGTTCTTGAGTTTGAGGGTGGCATCGCCGACTTCGAGGACTTCATCGGCCGGCAGAAGGCGCATTCCATAGACAAGAGTGAGGTTTGCCATGGAGGTATTTTAAATGGGCGTCGACGCCTGAGGTCCGAAGTCTGAGGTCCAAGGTCCGCTCTCGGCCATCTATAATCGAAATCAGTTCTTATGCCGGTCCCGTATCGCTATGCACGTTTTTGGTTGAGCCAGAAAGGCTTGCTGCCCTCCGGCAAGCTGGCGCTGGTGACCTGGTATCTGCTGGGACTCGACCTGCTGTTGTTCGGGGTGCAGAAAGTACTTGGGTTGTTCAAGAGTTCTTATACAGACAGCCTGGGAGGATGGGTCAGCTTCCTCTCGTTTGTCGTCATCATTCTCTTCCTGGTTTTAGGCGTCCGTTGGCTGAAGAAGCGGCTGCTGTGGCGGCTGCGCAACCGGCTGATCGTCACCTATGTTTTCATGGGGTTCATCCCCGTCGTTCTCCTCGTCGCGATGGCGGTGGCTCTCCTCTACTTGTTCTCGGGACAGTTTGCGAACTTCGTGGTGACTTCGCAGTTCGATTCCCAGATGCAAAGAATGGCGGCCGCGAACACGGCGATTGCCCACGAACTTGCGGGACAACTCGAGCAAGGGCAACCTCCGGTTTCTAAGGCGCTCGAAGGACTGAGGAAGAGCGACCCTTTCTGGGTGCATCACCAGGTTTGCGGATGGATAGGGGACAAGCCCCTGCCCCTTTGCGGCGCAACCCCTCCCTTCTCCCCGCCGGGGTGGGAGGTTCCACAGAATGGCGCGATCGTGCGCGACGGCGCGAACCTGTATTTGCGCGCCGCCACTACAATCCCGGTGCGCAACAGCAAACTGATTTTGGTCTCGAGCCAACCCCTCGATCAGGACCTGGCAGAAAGAATCGCAAACGGATTGGGCGAGATCACGCTGTATGCCGCTTCGTTTAAGGACGATCAAACTTCGAAAGTTCCCGGAAGCGAAACGAAACCGCCGGACTTCACGTATCGCGCAGGCCCGGGAGGCGCGACGGTACAAAGCGGCAACGAACCCTTACGACCGGTGTTTACCGCCGGCTCCCTGCCGGCTGCCAAGGGATTCACGGACCGCCAAATCAAGTTCGGAACGCCCCTCCCGGTGACGAACTGGCGCAATGGCGAAAAGAACTCCAACGGAGTGGGACTGGGTGTGCTCACGCGCCCCTCGCTGGTCTACGACCGTCTGTTTGAGACCTTGGGCGATTTCGTGGAGGGAGTGGAATTTATTCTGCTCTTCATCGCGATCTTCTTCGCCATCATCGAGCTGGTCGCGTTTTATATCGGTTCACGGTTGTCACGAAGCGTGACCAAGGCCGTGGCACAGCTTTATGACGCAACCGAGCACATCAATCGCGGAGACTTGAGCCACCGCATTCCCGTGCAGTCGCACGACCAGCTGGCCGCGCTCGCGACTTCGTTCAATTCCATGACCGCGTCGTTGCAGGAATTGATCGAAGAACAGAAACAGAAGCAGCGCCTGGAGAATGAGTTGGCCATCGCGCAGGAAGTGCAGGCGCAGTTATTTCCGCGCCAGACTTCGGAGCTGGAATCGCTTGAGGTGCATGGATTCTGCCGTCCCGCGCGCACCGTGAGCGGCGATTACTACGACTTCCTGGCGGCCAGCGCCGATCGCATGCTCCTGGCGGTGGGCGATATCAGCGGAAAAGGCATTTCAGCGGCGTTACTTATGGCGACTATTCACTCGGCAGTCCGCGCTTACAGCATGGAAGGAATGCCGATGCTGCGGGAATCAGTGGCGGTAGGCTCCTCTGCAGGCCAGGGAATGTTGGTGGGGGCGAGCCTGCACGGGGTGGAAGCTTCGCCAGGCGGGTTACTGGCGCTGCTGAATCACCAACTGTATGAGAGCACGCCGCCGGAGAAGTACGCGACCTTGTTCCTTGGCACTTACGATGGTGCAGCGCGCCGCCTGACCTATAGCAATGGAGGGCACCTGCCTCCGATCATCATGAGCGAAGACGGGTCGATCCGGCGGTTGGACATTGGTGGCACGGTCGTCGGTCTGTTCGACAATATGGCTTATGAAGAAGCCTCGGTTTCGCTGCGGCGGGGGGACATATTCATCGCTTACAGCGACGGCGTGACCGAACCGGAGAACGATTTTGGTGAGTTCGGTGAGGAAAGGTTGATCGAGTTGCTGCGCGAGAATCGCGATCTTCCGTTGGCACGGATCAGCGAGATTGTAACGGCCGCGGTGGACGATTGGATTGGGGCGAACGAGCAGCCCGACGATGTGACGCTGGTGCTGGCACGGGCACGGTAGTTACGAAGATCAAAGCCTTTGAACGCACAGATGGCAAAGGTTGCGCAAAGGACGCTAAGAAAGACGCCCAGAGTCCTTTCGCAGTTTTCCCACTTCAAAATCTAAATCGAGGCAGCCGCTCAACAGTTGGGTCTGGGTTCCTCTGTTGGGCCTCCCAGTGCGCACCCTCAACCGGTGCGGCTGCCCCGTTGCCCCGCGCACCCCTTCAATTAGCAGGCACGCCCCGCGCGGAGCAATCACGAAAAACCAAGAAATTGGGTGAGTCAGAGTGTTAGCCGGCAACCTAACAAAGGAAGGTACAGAGCATCGCCAGGAGAACGTCGGCACTCGAAGAACCAACAGCCCCGCCGCTCTCTTGACGGTTCTCAAGCTGGCGAGTGGGGAGATTCAAACTCAGGTTGGCCAGACCGACGCCGGAACCTGAAGCAGCCGACGAGACTCGCGCTTTGGCCGCCACTGGAGCGGTTCCGCCGTGGAAGGTGTAATCCGGTAAACCCACCTGCGGAAGCACCAGGATCAGCGCAATCAGCAACAGCTCGAAAATGAGGAGCGCCCAGCGCCAGCGAGTCATAGAAGTCAACACTTCTGTCGGAAAAACTACTGTGCTTTTGGCCCGTCTGTCAATGTGGACTTTTGACTCTTGAAGGAAATGAGAAAGCCGGGGAGTAACTACCCTGCCATCAACAACTCCAGGCTCGGGCCGTGGCGCACACGCCCGTGTGAGAATTCTCACCATGCGATGTGGTAAGAGTCACTGCTCATTCTGCCATTACAGCCTGTAATGCGTTATGGCTGCTGTCTGCGAAAGCCTCTGGAGTCCATCATGGCCAATGACGATCTGCTCAAATGCCCGCTGTGCCAGGGCCATTCGCAAGTCAGCCGCACGGAACTGATCGGACTGCTAACGGACCAAAATCTCCGGGAAAAAATCGAGAAGTACCTGGCGGAGTTGCTACAGACCGAAGAACCAGCTGGAGTGGGTGCGAAACGTCTGGAGTCGACAGATTTCGAGAAGGACGTGCACACCTGGAACCCGCAAATGCCGATCTGGCGCAGAAGTCCGAAGGAGTAGCACGGTCTTGAACTCTTAACGCACAACCCGAATGAAGGTTGCCACCATGCCGCAGGTCGAAATGGAAAAAGTGGAGCCGCTGCTCGAGCAGTACGAAGCCCGCCGTACTAACCTCATACCCATTTTGCAGGATGTTCAGGACACCTACCGATATTTGCCGCAGGAAGTATTGCGCAAGATCGCACAGAAGCTGCGGGTACCGCTGACCGAGGTGTATCAGGTCGCGACCTTCTATCGCTGCTTCAGCCTGGTGCCGCGGGGCAAACATGTGATCCAGGTCTGCATGGGAACCGCGTGTCATGTGCGTGGGGCGCCGCGGGTGCTCGATCGCATGTTGCGCGAGCTGAAACTGGCCGGGCCGGGCACTACGGGAGATATGCAGTTCACCGTGGAAACCGTGCGTTGCATCGGCTGCTGCGGGCTGGCTCCGGTGGCGCGCGTGGACAACGCCAACACCCATCCCCATCTGACGCAGGCCAAGGTGGCAGGAGTGCTGAAAAAGTACGAGGCCAAGGCTGAGCCGCCCACCGCAGCCCAGCCGGACGAGGCAAGCCATGCTAAAGCTTAAGTCTCCCCACGAAGTGAAAGAACTGCAGCTCTGCCTGGAAGCCAGCGAAACTTCGCGGCCCTGCATTTCGGTGTGTGCCGGTAGCGGCTGTAAGGCCTCCGGCGCCGACAACGTGCTCGCTTCTCTCCATCGTGAAGTGGAAAAGCGCGGACTGCAGGGCACCATCGATATCAAGAGTACCGGTTGTCACGGATTCTGCGAAAAGGGTCCAGTGATGATTGTGTGGCCGGAGAAGGTTTTCTACAACGGAGTATCGCTGAGTGATGCGAAAGACATCGTCAACAGCGTCACCGACAAGCACAAGCCAGTTGAGAAACTCCTATATAAGGATCCGGTCACCGGCAAAAGAGTGCTGCACGAAAATGACGTTCCCTTCTATGCGGGGCAGCAGCGGATTCTGTTCGGCAACAATGGCAAGATCGATCCGAAAGATATTCGCGATTACATCAAGGTTGGCGGCTATGCGGCCCTGGGCAAGGTCTTGACCGACTTGTCGCCGGAGCAGGTAGTTGAAGAAGTCAAGCAGGCGGGATTAAGGGGACGCGGTGGCGCAGGATTCCCCACCGGCATGAAGTGGGAAGCGCTGCGCAAGAGTCCGACGAAACCACGCTACATCGTGTGCAACGCCGATGAAGGCGATCCGGGCGCATTCATGGATCGCAGTTTGCTCGAAGGCAACCCGCACAGCGTGATCGAGGGCATCATCATCGGCGGTTACGCGCTCGAGGCGCAGGAAGCCTATGTTTACGTGCGAGCGGAATACCCTCTGGCGGTCGAGCATCTGAACATCGCCATCGAGGCAGCGGAGAAAGCCGGACTGCTGGGCGACAACATCCTGGGCTCGGGGCTGAACTTCCGCATTCACGTGGTGCAAGGCGCGGGAGCTTTCGTCTGCGGCGAAGAGACCGCTCTGCTGGCGTCGATTGAAGGCAGAGTGGGCGAGCCGCATCCGCGGCCTCCGTACCCCGTGCAGCGCGGCCTGTGGGGAAAGCCCACCGTAATCAATAACGTGAAAACGTGGGCCAGCGTGCCGGTGATCATCAACAAAGGCTCGGAGTGGTACTCCTCGATCGGCACCGAGCACAGCAAAGGCACCATGGTGTTTTCGCTGGTGGGCAAGATCAATAACACCGGACTGGTCGAAGTACCGATGGGCATCACGCTGCGCGAGATGATTTACGAGATCGGCGGCGGGATTCCCAACGGCAAGAAATTGAAGGCCATCCAGATCGGCGGACCTTCGGGTGGATGCATTCCCGCCAGCATGATCGATCTGCCCATCGACTATGAAGCGCTCACCACGGCCGGTTCGATGATGGGGTCGGGCGGCATGGTGGTGATGGACGAAGACACCTGCATGGTCGACGTCGCCCGCTACTTCATGGAGTTTCTGGAAGAAGAATCTTGCGGGAAATGCTTCCCTTGCCGCGAAGGGACTCAACACTTGAAGGATATTCTGACGCGCATCTCGCAGGGCAAAGGGACGGAAGACGATCTCGAACTGCTCGAGGATGCGGGTTGGATGATTAAGGAGACCTCGCTCTGCGGCCTGGGACAGACGGCTCCGAATCCGGTGCTCTCAACCTTGCGCTACTTCAAGGATGAGTACCTGGCGCACATTCGAGAGAAACATTGTCCGGCAAAAGTGTGCCGCGAGCTGATCGTGTACGAAATCGAAGCCACGATCTGCGACGGATGCCACGCTTGCGTGAAGGTATGCGCCTCGGACGCGATTCTCGGCGAGAAAGACAAGGCACACGAGATCGAGTCGGCGAAGTGCATCAAGTGCGGGGCTTGCCTGGAAGTGTGCCGGCCGAAAGCGGTGTTGGTGCACTAGGTTTCTTGCGGATTTGCGGAAAGCTTTTTACCGCAAAGGACGCAAGGTTTCGCAAAGGCGCTAAGAAGACCACATTCCTGGCGAGCTTTGCGGTCAAAGACTTTAGACAGTTTTCATAAGGAGAATGCCGTGCCAACGTTGACGATTAACGGCATCGAAGTTGAAGTCGAAAAAGGGACGACGGTGCTGGAAGCTGCGCGCTTCCTGGGAATTCCGATCCCTACGCTTTGCCATGACGACGGACTCGCTCCTTACGGCGCTTGCCGTCTCTGCCTGGTAGAGGTCACCAGCGGCAGGAAGCGGACGCTGCAAGCTTCGTGCTGCCTGCCCACCGAAGAGGGGATGAAAATCCTCACGCACTCCTCGAGGGTAGAGCGGGCGCGCAAGTTGCTGGTCGAGATGTACGTATCGGTGTGCCCCAGTTCCAAGCGCATCCAGGATATGGCTTCCGCCATGGGGGTCCGCGAGGTCCGCTATGCGCGCAAGGACGAGACCTGCATCCAATGTGGACTGTGCGTGCGCACCTGCGAACAGCAGATGATGGCGGGGGCGATCGGCTTCTCAGGCCGGGGAGTGAATCGCAGCGTTTCGCGTCCCTTCGACATGACCAGCGAGAAGTGCCGGCAGTGCGGCGCTTGTCTCTACGTCTGTCCGGTGTGCGAAACACGCTGCCAGGGGCCGCAGGCCGAAACCACGCTGTGCAGCGGCTGCCTGAATATTTCGACCGTATGTTTCCAGAGTTACGACAACGCAATGTGCTTTCTCGAACCGTGCCATGCCTGCGAAATCGCCGGACCATTTCGTGCCGACGTCCAGGTAAAACCGCGGTCGAAAGAATTCACCCACATAGTGGAGAAATAGTTTGGAGAAACTGCCATGACCTTTACACGCCTGAATTCCTCCGCCGCCACGCTGACCAAGAACCGTACCGAAGACGCGGTCAGCCCGTTTAGTGGAATGTGTACAACCTGTGTCGATGGATGCATCGGCATGTGCGAAATCGGCAAAAGCGCATATCGCGGCGCCGAGATGATTTACCCACAGCCCTTCGGCATTATCACCACCGCGTCGCAGAAGGACTATCCGGTTGATCTGTCGCATTTCACCATCCTTGGCCGCGCCGCGGGCGCTTGGGGCATTGAAGAGGACTCGAACCGCGCGCTGTTCCCGGCCGTCGACCTGGAAACGGCCATCGGTGCCGATCACGGCATCAAGTACAAACTGCCGTTCACCGTGGCCGCGATGGGCTCGACCAACGTGGCCAAGAACAACTGGCCCGGACTGGCAGCGGGCGCAGCCATCACCGGCACCGGTATCGCTGTCGGCGAGAACGTCGTCGGCATGGATATGGATTCCAAATTCGACAATGGCAAGGTGATTTCCAGTTCCGACCTGGAGTGGCGCATCCAGTGCTTCCGTGAATGGCAGACGGAAGGCTACGGAGAAGTGTTCATCCAGGCCAACGTGGAAGACACCATGCTGGGCGTGCAGGAATACGCCATCAAGAAACTGGGCGTGCAGGCCGTCGAGCTGAAGTGGGGACAAGGTGCAAAAGACATCGGCGGCGAAGTGAAAATCAAAGACCTGGCCAAGGCGCAGGAACTGCACCGCCGCGGCTATGTCGTGCTGCCGAACCCCACCAACCATGTTGTGATCGAGGCCTTCAAGAAAGGTGCATTCCACGAGTTCGAGCGCCACTCGCGTGTCGGCATGGTCACGAAAGATGGGTTCCTCAAACGAGTCGAGGAACTGCGCGCAGCTGGCGCTCGTTATATCACTTTGAAAACGGGAGCGTATCGCCCAGTCGATCTGGCGCGGGCGGTGAAGTTCGCTTCGCTGGCGCAACTCGATCTCCTTACAGTCGATGCGGCGGGCGGCGGCACCGGCATGAGCCCCTGGCGCATGATGAATGAATGGGGCATCCCGGGAATCGAACTGCACTCGCTGCTACGCCAGTATCTGGATGAGCTCCGCCGCAAGGGCGAGTACGTTCCTCCGATCGCGCTGGCAGGCGGCTTCACGTTTGAAGACCAGATCTTCAAGGGATTCGCACTCTGCGCGCCCTACGTGAAGCTGATCGCATGGGCCCGCAGCCCGCTGGCAGCCGCGATGGTAGCTAAAACCATTGGCAAGTCGATCGAGGCACAGACGCTGCCGATTTATATCGAGCGTTTCGGCACGACGGTGGACGAGATCTTCGTCAGTTCCACCGAACTTCGAGAGCGATACGGCGATCGCTTCAGCAAACTGCCGGTGGGCGCAGTCGGCGTCTACACCTACTACCAACGCGTGGCCCAAGGCTTGCGGCAATTGATGGCCGGGGCGCGCAAGTTTGGCTGCAAATACATCGACCGCAGCGACATCGCGTCGTTAACTCCAGAAGCGACTCGCATCAGCGGAATTCCGCTGGTCAGCGATATCGATAAAGAAGAGGCCGAAGCAATTCTGGCTCTGTAGTTCACTGAATTACCAGCCAGTACCGAGCGGGCGCGCCATAACCGTGGCGGCCCGCTTTTTGCGCCTGGTCGACCGGGTCGGCCGCTGAGGTATGAATCTCTTACTGGTGTTTTTCCTTGGCCAAGACGGTCACGCGAGAAGTTACTTTTTGCCCGCTTTCCATCCCCCCAAGAATCACCAATCCCTTTTCAGTCACCAATAATCCTCGATGATCCATGCTGGGACCGGGAGTGTTTTCGTTGAGGGTCTCCCATTTCCCTGACTTCACATCGTAAGCAAAGGTCACCGGGGAGGGCTCTGAGGGCTTTCCGTCGTAACCGATTCCGTTGAAGTTGTAAGGATTGTCGGTTCCGCCCGAAAAGTAAATTTTACCGTCTTTGTCAGAACCACCAGCGGCGATGCGATAACGCGCTCCTCCAGGATGGTTCGGAAGTTTGGACCAAGTAATCTTGTTGCGATCGCGGGAGTCGATCTTTCCCATCCAGCACTCGTCGGAAGCGGTGTACTTCGGCTTGTCGCCGGAGGGATTTTTGCGCGCGCCGTCCACATACAAAATGGTATTGCCAATGAGCGCACCGGCGTGGCCGAAAACCGGCTTTCCCGCGATGGGCGTGGCTTGCTCCCACTTGTCCTTGTCGATGTCGTAGACCTGCACGTTGGCCACGGCATCGTCCTTCGACCAGCCGCTGATCAAGTAAATGTAGCGATCCTCATAAACTCCGGCCACTGAATCGTCGACGGGGACGGGGATGTCGGCGCCGCGGTACCAGCGGCCGCTTTTCAAATCGAGAACGTTAACATCGGGGACGGTGGTTTCATTACCTTGGGCGTCGACCACGTATCCGCCAAACAGGAACACGCGATCGCGCGCGCCGACAGCAGTCGCAGCGATGCGCCCCGTGCCGGGAACACGCGTAAGTTCAGTCCACTCGCTGGTCGAGGTATCGAGCGCGTAGCCGGCGGAGGTGATCGCATCCCAGGTTTTCTTCGGGCCGATTCCCATCAGTGAGAACAACAAGTCGCGGCGGCCTGACCTCAGCAAGGCCACGGCATTGTTGGACACGGGCTGAGGCAACGAGTCCATCGGAGTTTTGGCGCCCCAGAGAAGAACTGCGGCGAGCGGGATGAGGAGGAGAAAGCGCAAGTGTGTTCGCATCTTTGTTCCCTGAGAACTAGAACCAGGTTTGCTTGCGATACTCCCTGTATTGGTCGCCGAATTTCGCTTCCAGTACCAGGGCTTCCTTGTGCGCGCGGAACGTCTGCACGGCAACTAACAGGACAAGGAAGAGAAATGGATACGGCTTCCCGATGATGATGAACAAACCAAGGACAATGAGGCTGCTGAAAACATAAATGGGATTGCGAATCTTCGAATAGAGCCCCCGCGTCACCAACTCTCGAGCCTGCGCGGTGACGGCAAACGAATTACCCAGCTGGAAACGTGCAGTGAAGAGAAAAGTCGCGCCGATGAGCATAACGGCAATGCCAATAGAACGATGTAGGCCCCAGGGACCGGGCATGAGAAAGACGATAAAAAACAAGACCGCCAGAAAAAGCACGAACTGCACAATCAGAAATGGAAGAAACTTCTTCGGTGCCGAGCTGTTCATTCGATCAGGCCTTGGCGAACACCGTGGATGAAGTCGGTGTAGGCAGGTTGAACGCCAGCGGCCCGCAAATCCGCGGCAATCTGTCCACGGTGATATGCGGAGTGAGTGATCACGTGCAGCAGAATGTCTTCCTCACGGCTTGTCCAAGGCTCTCCTTTTGAATTCTTATAGCTCACCTCGCGGTTGAGATCCGAGCCACTATGCAGCCTGTGTTTCCACTCCGTAGCAAGATCTTTGATCTCTTTCTCGCATTGCTCGAGAGCTAACTCCGGCCAGACGGCGCGGCTCTGCGGCCTCTGCTGCAATCGCTCAAGCCATAAGCGCTCCGCCGAGAGGATATGGGCGAGAAGCTTTTGCGATTTCTCGGTTGACGACGACCGCAGCACCCGAAGGACCTCGAGATTCGCCCACTCGTCATAGTTGAACAGACGTTGCAGATGTTGCGTGTCCATAGGCGGATTTCCCTGCGACTACTTTAAGTCCTAAAGGGTGGGTCTCGCAAAGGTCGATCGGGATTTGCGCCGCCATCGTCAAGAAGCTACGATCGAATGAGTGACGGAATGAGGGTGCGATGCACAATCTTCGCGTGTTTAGTCTTGCTAGGAGCGCTTGCCTGGTCGCAACAGGAGACTGAAGTTCAAAGCCTGGTGCGTAGTGGGAAGGTTGCGCTCGACGGCGGAGATCTGGGGCGTGCATCGACTGAGTTTGAAAAAGCACGCCAACTCGCACCCGAAAATGTCGAAGCAAACCGGGGGCTGCTCTTGACCTACCTGGAAGCCGGACGCCTGCGCGAGGCGGAAGCCGTGGGAAACAATGCCGCCGCGCGCTGGCCGCAGGATGCGCAGATCCAGCATTGGCTCGGCCTGGTGTATTTCAAGACAGGGAGAACTGATCAGGCACTTGCAGCGCTGCAACGTTCCGAAAAACTCGACGGAAATCATTTTGATATTCACTTCGACACCGCACTGGTACTGCTCCAGACCCAGCAATACTCTCCGGCAGCCGAGGAACTGGAAAAGGCGCTCAAACTGAACCCTTCGAACGCTCTGGCGCATGTGTTGCTGGGACGCGCTTACCAGAACAGCAACCGTACCGTGCAGTCGATTCAGGAATTTCAAAGCGCGCTGCGCATCGATCCTAACCTGCCGCTCGGTCATTATCATTTGGGATTCGCCTACGCGAGCGTCGGCCGGAACTCAGAAGCCATTACGGAGTACGAGAAGGAAATCGTGCGCTCTCCCGAGAATCCGAATGTCCGCTATGAACTGGGGCACTGCTTGCTCGAGACCGGCGATTGGAAATCGGCGATGGTTCATTTGAAGAAAGCTACGGAACTCGCTCCGGAGAATGGTGACGCCGCATACGATCTGGGCAAAGCGATGGTGCTGGAAGGCGATGCCGCGGGGGCGATCCCGGTGCTTCGGCGGGCCATTGAACTGAACCCCACCGATCCCAGCCCGCATTACCAGTTGGCGAGAGCTCTGGAGAAGACCGGCGCGGTCGACGAGGCGAAGTTGGAACGGCAGCGCTTCGCGGAATTGAAAAAGGCACAACCGCAAACGGGAGGCATGGCCACGGGCCGAGTCCAGTGATGCGCCACTTTCGGTTCGTGCTTCTCTTCTCTATATTGATCTCCCCGGGGCTGCTGCTGGCTCAATCGAAGAACTCCTCGGCCCCCGCGCAAGCGATTTCATTTGCAGATGTCACTCACGCCGCGGGGATCGACTTTCACTTGTCCTGCGGCACGGTCGACAAACTTTACATCATGGATTCGATGTGCGGCGGAGTTGCCGTCTTCGACTACGACAACGATGGCTGGATGGATATCTACTTCGTCGATGGATCGACCATCGAAGATGTGCACTCCGGAAAATGCCATCCCGGCAAACTCTACCGCAACAACCACGATGGCACATTTCGTGACATGACGGCGAAAGCCGGATTTACCCATTGCGGGTGGGGATTCGGGGTTGCCGCCGGCGACTACGACAACGATGGCTGGGAAGATCTTTACGTTACCTATCTCGACGGCGCCGTCCTCTATCACAACAATCGCGACGGAACCTTCACCGATGTCACGGCCAAAGCAGGCGTTGGCAATCCCGGCCGCTGGGGGACCAGCACGGCGTTCGGCGATTACGACAACGACGGCAATCTCGATCTTTACGTCGCCAACTACGTTGACATCGACCTCGATCATCTACCTGAGTTCGGCAAAGGGCCGTTCTGCCAGTACCGCGGGATTCCCGTGTCCTGCGGCCCGCGCGGCTTGAAGGGATCCCGCGACCGCCTCTATCACAACAACGGCGACGGCACCTTCACCGATGTGACCGAAAAGTTGAATATCGATCCCGACGGCAATTTCGGACTGGGTGTGTTGTGGCTCGACTACGACAAGGACGGCTGCCTCGATCTTTACGTAGCCGACGATTCTTCCCCCAGCATGCTTTATCACAACAACTGCAAAGGTGGATTTGCGGAGGTGGGCGCCGAAGCCGGGGTCGCTTACAGCGCCGACGGACGTGAGCAAGCCGGCATGGGTATTGATTCTGAAGACTACGATCATGATGGATGGCCCGACATCGCCAAGGCCAACTTTTCCGACGATACCAACAACCTCTACCACAACGATCACGACGGCCAGTTCACCGACATGGCTGGCCCCGCTGGACTCGGGCCCATCAGCATTCCTTTCCTCGGCTTCGGGATGAAGTTTCTCGATATCGATAACGACGGCTGGAAAGATATCTTCATCGCAGACGGACACGTCAATCCGCAGGTCGATCAGCATTCTTTCGGCGTGACCTATGCGGAGCGGCCGCTGCTGTTTCGCAATCTCGAAAACAGCAAGTTCGAGGAAGTCGGCACCAAGGCCGGCCCGGCGATGAGTCGCCGCTATGTCGGCCGCGGCGCGGCGAGCGCGGATTTCTGGAATGATGGACGGCAGGATCTGGTGATGACCGTGCTCGACGGATCTGCTGTTGTACTGCGCAATCAAAGTGAACCAAATGGTCATTGGCTGCGGATCAGACTGGTGGGCAACAAGTCGAACCGGGACGGCTTGGGCGCGCAAGTCGAAGTGAAGGCGGGAAAGTTAACTCAGCGCATGGAGGCGCGAACCAACAGCAGCTTCGAATCGGCCAGCGACCCTCGACTTCACTTCGGACTGGGCTCGTCAGTCCAGGTGGATTCCATCTCGATCCGCTGGCCATCGGGCAAGATCGATCAGGTGGGGACGGAAGCGGCGGATCAGGAATTGGTCATCGAAGAAGGTAAGGGGGTTACGGCACGCGATAAAGGCCAGTCGGCGACTGGCTCCCGCCGATGACCCGCAATCACACTCTCTTGAGACGCCGGTCACACTGCCTCGTGACGTCTACCAAATTCTGGAAGTTAGCTTTCTCGATCTTCCGTTCGTCATAGTAGTTACCAACAAAACACCCTCTAACTTATTGAAACAATTACTATGCCTCTTTGGCGTATCACGTGCGCTTGAGCTTCCAAAGCGTTTTCTGGACTCGCGGGGTGACGTGTAGTCCTGACGCTCGAACTTCCAGACAAGTTAGGGACTAACGCTTGACAGGTGGGGCCTTGGGGCGCAAAATGCTGCGCACTTCACAGTTGCAAGTGATGCCGCTTACATCACATTGTGATTCCTAAGGCTTCGGTTGGCGAACGCTTTTTGAAAACATCGCTCACAGCGAGAGGGTAGGCTAATGAAAAAGCTGCAGTTCTGCCTCGTATTGTTCTCCGTGCTGCTACTGGCGCTCGGCGCCGTAGCGCAGATCCAGAACGGACAGTTCAACGGTGTCGTAACCGATCCATCCGGCGCCGCCATTCCCAACGCCAAAGTGACCGTCACCAACGTTGGAACTAATCTTTCGGTCGCAACCACGACAAACCAGAGTGGCGCTTATGTCGCGAAGGAACTTCCCCCGGGCAGCTACAAGATTTCGGTAGAGGCTCCGGGCTTCAAGACCCAGACAGACACGAACCTGGTGGTGAACGCGGGCGTTATCGCGCGCGCCGACTTCAAGATGCAGCTTGGCCAGGTGACGGACGTCGTCGAGGTTTCTGGAGAACAGGCGACGGTCGCCACGGAAGATTCGAAGCTGTCGACGACGGTCACTTCGACGCAGATCGCCAACCTCCCTCTCAACGGTCATAACGTGTACGACCTGATGCAGATGGCGCCGGGCGCAGTCAACGTTAAGGGCGTTGATATGGAGAACGGTCACTTCACCGTCGTCAACGGCCTGCGCGAAGATTTTAACGGCTTCCTGATCAACGGCGTGGCCAACAAGGGCTTGAGTGGCGGCGTTAACAACACCCCGATTCAGGACACGGTAGCGGAATTCCAGCAGTTGCAGTTGAACGTATCGGCCCAGTACGGCAACAGCGCCGGTTCGGTCAACAACCTGGTCTCGAAGGCCGGCACCAACGCCTTCCACGGCAGCCTCTGGGAATACGCCCGCAATAGCGTCTTTGATGCCAACGACTATTTCTCCAATCAGGCAGGTATCGCGCGGCTGCCATTGCACTTCAACCAGTTTGGTGGGACCATTGGCGGTCCGATCATCAAGGACAAGTTGTTCTTCTTTGGTTCCTATCAGGGAGATCGCTTCCTCACCAACAATCCTGCGACGCCGACGACTGTCGAGTCTCCACAATTCCGTCAGGCGGTTGAAACGCAGCTGCCGAATTCTGTGGCAGCTCTCCTGTACAAGGACTTCCCGTCTGCCCACGCTGGAACTCAGGCGAACACACTGGACGGAGTAACCGGAGGCGACTACACGGCCTACCTCTGCCCGACTGTCCCCGGCAATAACGCTGTGATCGCAGGTCGGCTGCAGCAACTATTGGGCGTAACCCCTCTGGATGTGACGAACGCTGCCACAGCCGGTTGTGGTGTTGTCCTTCCGCTGACCGCTGGCTACCCTAATATCCGCTCAAACGCCTATCAGAACAATAGCGCAACTATCATCGGTTCACAGTCGCAGGCGCTGGGGAACCTGTTCAACGGAAATGAGGGATCCGGTCGACTCGACTACAATTGGAACGCCAGCAACCGCATGTTTGCGCAATTCAACTGGCTGAAGACGACGGACCAGTTCGGCCCGTGCTTACCGAACTGTGATCGAGGTTTCTCCAATCCCTCACGCAGCATCTTCCCGAATGGCCAATTCAGCTACGTCCACACCTTCTCGCCGACTATCCTGAACGAAGTCAAACTCGGCTATACGCAAAACAACGTCGGCACCAGCGTCTCGTTGCCGGGCGTCCCGCAGGTTGGCTTCGATGATGGCACCCTCGGGTTTGGCTCCTATAACGGCTATCCCCAGTTCTTCAAGGAGCACGATTACAGTTACGGCGACATGGTGTCGATCAGCCACGGCAACCACAACATCAAGGTCGGTGTCGATGTCAAGCGCAACATCGAAAACAGCGAATTCGATATCGCCCGTGGTTCCTACTACTTCTTCGATTCTCTCTACTTTGCCGCTGACTCGCCTTACACGGTGAGCGCGGGCGTCAACCCCGGTTTTGCCACCGGTCAGCCCGGAGCACTGGGCGACAACGTACGGCACTGGCGCAACCTGGAATTTGGCGCTTACTTCCAGGATGATTGGAAGGTCAGCAAGCGTCTGACCTTGAACCTGGGCCTGCGCTATGACCTGTTCACTCGCCACACAGAAGAGGATAATCTGGTCACAACCTTCAAACTTGGACCGGGCATCGGTTTCGCTCAGCAAGTGGCAAACGCTAACGTTCCATTCGACCCGCTAGGTTCAACCACCTGCAACCCGGGCACGGTGGCCGTTCCAAACTCTCAGGTTCTTGCTGGAGTCTGCGGGCCGGGCGGTTTTGCTCCGGCCAAGACGCTGGGACCGGGCGACCACAACAACTTTGGCCCCCGCGTGGGCTTCGCCTGGGATGTGTTCGGTGATGGCAAGACTTCCGTGCGCGGTGGTTTCGGCGTGTCGTACGAGAGCACGCTTTACAACCCGTTGTCGAACTCGCGCTGGAATCCTCCCTACTACTCGTTCAACGGCGCCACCAATTCCCTGGCCTCACCCAACAGCACCTCCTACGTGGTGTACGGGCCGACGACGTGTACCTCGACGAGTTGCGCCCCGAGCGGAGCGGCTCCGACATTCCTTGGTCCTGCCACAAACCCGGGACAGGGCATCGGCGCCCAAGCCGTCGGCAACATCAACGGTTGGGCATCGTTTAACCCCGACCAGGCTCAGTTAACCGGCATCGTGTTACCGCAGGGCATTCGTGATCCTTACGTCTACAACTTCTTCTTCAGTCTTCAGCGCGAGGTTGCGCCGAAACTGGTTGTAGAAGCAGACTACGTCGGTACGGCGGCTCACAAACTGTTCCGCGCATCGGATATCAACACGGTGGCGGGCGGGTTCCTGCCAGCGGGATCTTCAGTGACGGATAACTTTGGCCGAACATTGACTGGTCTTAACAGCCCGATCGACTTCGTGGGCCGTCCGAACGCGAACTACGCCACTCTCCGCACCTGGGAGAATGCGGTCAACTCCAACTACAGCGCCCTGCAGCTTTCTGCGAAGAAGCAGATGAGCCATGGGATCCTGTTCAACGTTGCCTACACCTGGAGCCATTCGCTTGATCAGGGCTCTACGTGGCACAGCGGATCGACTACAGCCACCGGCGCTTCGGGCGGCGATGGCTACCTTACCGATCAGACCATTCCGGGTCTCGACTACGGAAACTCAGTATTCGATATCCGCCATCGCCTGGTGGTGAACTATGTGTTCGAATTGCCGGGACAGAAGCTCCACGGCGTCGCGGGCTGGGTTGCAGGCGGATGGAACCTGAACGGCATCTGGACCTTCCAATCTGGAGCTCACTGGTCGCCCTATACATCCAGCAGCCCCAAGTTGCGAAACAGCGGTGGCGCCCCCTGCAGTGCAAACGACGTGAATATCGGAGACTGCCAGAACCTGGGCGGTGATTTCAACTTGAACTCCGACAAGAACGATCGGCCGAATAGCAGCGTGCCCGGCTTCGGCAGCTTCTCGCGGAATGTCTGGGCGAACGGATGGTGCAGTGGCGGCTTCTCACTTGCCGGCGGATGCACCGGTCCGAATCAGGCGAATCTGCCCGTCCTGAGCGCTCCTTGCTTGGGTTGCACCGGCGACTTGGGTCGCAACCAATTCGTCGGCCCCGGTAACTGGGCTGCTGATATGACGCTGTCGAAGATCTTCAAGTTTACCGAACGGGTGAACCTGAAGTTCGAAGCCAGCGCCTTCAATATCTTCAACCGGGCCAACTTCATCCTTGCGTCGAGCGGCGGCGGCGGCCGGAACCACCTCAGCTTTGGAGACTTTGGCAAAGCTGGTTCCACCCTCGATCCGCGCACACTGCAACTTGGATTGAAGTTGAGCTTCTAACCAGAAACTGCAGTATCCTTGGGGGGCTTGTTCCGGGTAGCCGGGCAAGCCCCTTATTCTTTGCGGTACCTTCATGGCATCTCACTGCCAATTTCGAACCTCATTCCGCTTTTGGACACTCTTGCTTTGCGGATTAGTTCTCTGTACCTCCGCCCGTGGACAGAACACTACTGAAACGCTCGGCTCCATCATTGGCCGCCTGCGGGTTACGCGCGGAGAACCTCCGGCCGTACCGGTCCTGGTATTGCTTCAGATCCACGGCGCTACCATGGACAGCGTCTACACCGATTCGCAAGGGACCTACGGCTTCCATAACCTGCACCCGAATCCGTATCGCATCGTGATCAGCGATGAGCGGTTTCAACCTGAGGATAAGGAAGCCATCATTCCGCCCACCAACCTTATGCCCGTGGTGTTCGTCGATATTACCCTTACTCCGAAAGTAGCCCAGACCAAAGAAAGCGACGTCCCTAAGAAGTCCACCGGCTCGAACCCCAACATCACCGATGTGCGGGAGTACGAAGCGAAGTTTCCTAAAGCCGCGGTGAAGGAGTTTAAGAAAGGCGCGCAAGCCGACAACGATGGCAAGCGAGACGACGCCATCAAGCACTATCAGAAAGCAATCCAAATCGCGCCGACTTTTTATGAGGCCCACAACAATCTGGGATCGGATTATGTGACCAAGTCGGACTTCCCTGCCGCGCATAAGGAGTTCGAGGAAGCGATCAAGGAGAACCAGAGCGACGCCGCCGGCTACTTCAATTTAAGTAACGTCAGCATGCTCACAGGAAATCTGGCGGAGGCGCAGAACTATCTCAACGAAGGCCTGCGGCGGGAACCGGACTCGGCGCTCGGACAATTTCTGCTGGGCTCGCTCAACATGAAGACAGGGAAACTGCCGGAAGCGGAGCGGGCACTACAGCAGTCCATCAAGTTGAATCCCACCATGGTGCAGCCGCGGCTGCAACTGGTGAACCTGTTTCTGCAGACCGGCAAGAATCAGGAAGCGGCGCAACAACTGCGCGAATTTGTGACAACCTTCCCTGATAATCCCTTCAGCCCGCAAGCCCGGAAGGTGCTGGAGAAGATCGAGGGACCGGCGCAAGCGAAGGCGCCCAACTAGGTATAGTTCGCGAGCTGAGGCCTTCGAGCGACTTAACGGCACGACCCAGGTCGTGCTCTCCCATGTTTATCAAGAACAACCAAGGGAAGGGCACGAGCTTCAGTCGTGCCACAAATGTGCCAATTGGTTTGGGCTTTAGCCCCTGAGGTTCGCCTTTATGGCGAAAGTCGAAATCCTTGGGCGAACTTTTCGGCACGACCGAGGTCGGGCCCTTCCCAAAACCGCACTTGCCAGTCTCTATGCGTTTGGGGACAGCCGAGGCGGCTGTCCCCACGTAAAGCAAGGTGAATTTAGTTTTTGTTTCGATCTTGAACCAGTTGGCAGAAATCCTGCTTCAATTTGCAGGCTTGCTCATACTCCCGTCCGGCGAGATTTTTTTGTCCCATCTGTTCGTAGGCCAAGCCGAGATTGAGATGCCCCTCGGCGAGATTGGGGTCGATCTTAAGCGCCTTCTGGTAGCATTCGATCGCCTGCGGCAGGCGCTTGGTCAAGCTGTAGCTGATGCCGAGGAAATTATAGAGCTGCGGATCTTTGTCCATCCCCAGATCGGCTGCTTTGCTTAACTGTTTTACTGCGTCTGCATAATTCTTCTGCTGGTATTGAAACATTCCGAAGTCACGGCGAGCGAGAGCAAAGTTAGGTTGAATGCTGACCGTCTTTTCGAACGCCGCCAATGCCGCCGTTTTGTCGGTCTTCGATTCGATGAACGCCAACTCATACCACGCGCGATAATTTTGCGGGTTGTATTCGAGCGCCTTATTTACCCAGCTCTTGGCCTCTTCCGGATTGTCCTGATTAATCAAGGCCCGTCCCAGACCTACCATGGCCTGATCGAAGTTCGGATTCAGTTCCAGGCACTTGCGCAACTGGCTTGAGGCTTCCGCCCAGTTTTGCTGCCGCAGAGCCACCTCTCCCAGCATGAAAGGCACAATGTAGATCTGCGGATCTTTCTCGCTGACCTTCGCGAGCAGATCCTGTCCGGTCGTGAAGTCGTTTACCTGGAAGGCGTCTCCGGCTTCGAGGATGGAATTGAATTCCCACAGCTTGGCCTTGGGATCGGCAAGCCCTTTGGCTAAGGCTTCCGGCGAAACGGCAGATCGGTACGAAACATAGCCGAGAGCTCGCAGTTTCTCAGTAGCGTCAGGACTGAGGTTCGAAGCCTGCCCCTGCGCCGCGGTGAACGGTTTTTCGCGAAGCAGCGCATCGACTTTATCTTTCAAGACAGCCACGGTGGCGGACTGCTGCGGCGCCAGGTTGTTCTTCTCTTCGGGATCCGCAACCACGTCGTACAGCTCGGGCTCGGGCGCTTCGATGAAGTGATAGCGCGCGGTCTCAAGCGCGTGCAGCGGACTCCATCCGAAAGAACTGAAGGGATAAAACGTTTCGCTGTAGGCCGAGTCTTCCTTTTCTGCTTCGGGACCAAAGAGTCCGTGAGAATGAAATTGCTTTTCCATCGGATCTTTAATTCCCACCGCCTGTAGAAGAGCGGGCGCCACCGCGACCGTTTCTACAGGGCGCGCAACCCGGCCGGGCTGAATGCCGCTACCAGCGGGCGGTTTCACGATTAGCGGAATATGGACGGTAGAGTTGTAGACGAAAAATCCGTGTTCGTGTTCGCCGTGATCTCCGAGCGACTCGCCGTGATCGCTGAGGAACGCAATCATGGTGTGATCGTAGAGATGGTTCTGCTTCAGAAAGGCGACGAGGCGACCCAGTTCGTGATCGGCGTAAGCAATCTCCCCGTCATAAAGATGATCTTTATATTGAGTGCGGTAAGGCTCAGGCGGATCGTACGGACTGTGAGGATCGTACAAATGCAGCCACAGAAAGAACGGGCGATGCGGCGTCTTCTTCACCCATGCGATCGCATGAGAGACGCTCTCGGCGGCGCGGCGATCAACCAGGCCGATGTCTTTTTTCTGGAAGGTTTCGGCGGAGAAGGCGTCGTCGTAGAAATCGAACCCGCGATTCAGTCCCCAGCTGCGATCGAGCACGAAGGCGCTGACTACCGCACCGGTAGCGTATCCGTGCTGCTTGAGCGCTTGCGCGACCGAATGGAACTGGGGAGCGAGAGGTTGTCCGGTGAAATCCTGCACGCCGTTCTGAAAAGGGTAGGTGCCGGTCAGAATGGCGGCGTGCGACGGCCAAGTGAGTGGAACCTGCGAGATGGCGCGATCAAAGACGACGCCGTCGCGCGCCAGGGCGTCGAGCGTCGGAGTCTGAATCTCGCTGTATCCGTAACAACCGAGATGATCGGCGCGCACGGTGTCGAGAGTAATGAGAATTACGTTCGGGGGTACTTTGCGAGGTGCGGGCTGCGTGGCCGCCTGCGCCGAAAGCGGCAGCAGTAAGAAACAGATCATTCGTTGTAAAAGAGATTTCACTTTGGGGTTTGTGCCTTACGCATCTCTTCGTCGGCCTGCTGGTTCAGGCCCTTGGCGGCGAGCGCTTTAGCCAGTGCCGCATGGGTGCCGGAATCTTGCGGCATCAGTTCTGATGCGCGGCGCAGCTGGTTGATCGCCTCGTCCACCTGACCTTGATACAGCAGAACTTCACCTAATGCGAGATGGCCCGGCCCATAGTCGGGATAGGCGGCGATCGATTGACGAAAGGCGGTCACCGCCTCGGGCACCATTTTCTTCTGCAAGTAGGCCGCTCCGAGATTGTAGGCTGCCGAGAAATTTGTTGCATCCAGATCCAGCGCATGTTTCAGGGTCTGGATGGCGTGATCGAAGTCGCCCACATGCGCGTACGCGAGCCCCAATTGAAAGACTGCCAGCGAGTAGTCGGGGCTGAGCTGCAAAACCCTTTGCAGCTCCTCGACGGACTTGGCGAAATCCTTCGTGCGGTAATAATTCAGTCCCAAGAGATAATGAACGGGAACGGAGTTAGGCTCAATCTTGAGGGCGGCGTTCAACTTCTCTGACGAGGGCGCGTAGGCTCCGTGCTGGCTATCGGCGATCGCGTCTGAAATTAATTCGTAGACTTGCACGCGATCCTTGGGATCCGGAAGAGTGCGGTCGGTGACTGTGGGAGTGCTGCCCCCCGAGAATCCGGCGTATCCTAACGATTTCAGCCGCTCCATCAGAGCCGGATCGAGACCGGTCTTCTGCGCAAGCTCCTGCCCGCTGCTGTACTGCTGGATGAGGGTGGTCAGCTTGTTGCGCATCTCGTCAGCGACGGCTTTTTTCTGGGTGTAGAGATTGTTCGTCTCCCCAGGATCTTTCTTCAGGTCGTAAAGCTCGGGCTTGGGAGCATCGATGAAGTGATAGTTCTCGGTCTCGGAACCGCGCAGCTCACTCCAATTAAAGTGCAGGCGGGGCAGGAAGGTTTCGGCGTAAAGCGTGCGAGCTGGGTCTTTGTCTTTGCTCATCATCAGCGGCAAGAGGCTGCGTCCCTGCACGTCAGACGGGACGTCGATCTTGAGGAAGGCGAGCACGGTCGGCATGAGATCAGGCAGGCTCACAAGGTCAGAGACGGTCCCCGAAGAAGACTCGCCCGGCGCACGAATGATGACGGGGATGTGCAGCGTGGAGTTGTAAATGAAGAATCCGTGGGTCTTCTCTGCATGCTCGCCGAGGCTTTCTCCGTGATCGCCCGTAAGAACGATGATCGTATTCTGGTAGACGCCTTTCTCCTTGAGCTCGCGAATCAGGCGTCCCACCTGCGAATCGGCGAATGCGATTTCGCCATCGTAAGGACGATCCTTGTACTCCTCGCTGTAAGGGCTGGGAGGTCGATAGGGATAATGCGGATCGTAAAGGTGCATCCAGAGAAAAAATTTCTTCTGATAATTCTTGCCGAGCCAATCGATTGCCTGATCGGCGACGGCGTCTCCGGGCCGCTCCATCTCGTCGAGATTCGATTCCTGCAGGCGGCTGAAATCAAAGTGGTCGTAGTAGAAATCGAAACCGTGGTTCAAGCCGAAGCGGGAGTCGAGCACGGCCGAGCCGATCACCGCTCCAGTCGCGTATCCGTTTTCTTTGAGTACCGAGGCGAGGGTCGGCTGCGTGGGACTCAGCTTGTTGTCCGCGAAGTCGTGCATCCCGCTGCGCAGCGGATAGGTTCCCGTAAAAAGCGCGGAGTGGGCAGGCAGCGTCACCGGTACCGGCGTGTAAGCCCGCTCGAATCGCACTCCCTCTTGCGCCAGCGCGTCGATGTTCGGCGTTTTGATGTCTTTATAGCCGTAACACCCGACATGATCGGCGCGCAGCGTGTCGATGGTGATTACCACTACGTTCGACGCCGGGTTGGGGGCCGCGACCGCGTAAAGCGCGCCAAGACACACGATCACAGAGATGACGGCGGAACGAAAAGAGGTCATTCGGTGAGGAAAATTATATCCCAGCCGCGACCCACCAAACCGGGGGAAAGCCGCGAATTATGCTAGTCTGAGAGACCATGACGGGCGTTCGAATTCTGCTGGTTTTTGGCCTTTTGGCGGTTACGGGGGTCGGGCAAAATACCCCTGCCAAGAAGCCTTCGCCACCTGACATCTTCCTGGTCACCATCGACACCTTACGCGCCGACCACGTTCATTGTTACGGATACGACAAGGTAGAGACGCCGGCGCTCGACGGGCTGGCCAAAGACGGCATCCGCTTTTCGCAGGCCTTCACGCCCAGCCCCATCACCAATACCTCGCACACCACGATTCTCACCGGACTGTTGCCGACCCACCACGGGGTAACCGATTTCGCCGTGCCGCTCGATCCCTCTCACCTGACTCTCGCCGAGATGCTCAAGAAGAAGGGATACCACACGGGCGCGTTCATCGGAGCAGTGATCCTTGATAGCAAGACTCTGGCGCCCGGACTCGATCGCGGCTTCGATTTCTACGACAATTTTCCCGAGCATACCGAGACCAAAGCGCGGTGGGGACGCGTGGAGCGCCGGGGCATGGATGTCGTCAAAGACGCGGAGAGCTGGCTCAACGCGCATCCTGCTGGGCCGCGTTTCGTATGGGTGCACTTGTACGATCCGCACGATCCCTATGAGCCTCCCGCGCCGTATTCCGAAACCTACAAAGACCATTTGTACGATGGCGAAATTGCCTACGCTGACTACGCCCTGGCGAATTTTCTCGCCTTCGTGAAGAAAAAAGGGTGGTACGAGAACGCGCTAGTCGTTGTGGTCGGAGATCACGGTGAAGGACTGGGTGAGCATCACGAAAACACTCACGGAATTTTTCTTTATGATTCGACGACGCACGTCCCATTGATTGTGAAGTTGCCGAGGAAAAGCACCGCGGGCAAAGTAGTCGACGCTCAAGTCCGCACCATGGATATCGTGCCCACAGCCCTCGATCTGCTGCATGCCCCGACTCCGGCCGCACTGGATGGCTCCTCCCTAAAGCCATATTTTGCCGGAGACACCACTAACCGCATCGCCTATGGCGAGACAGATTATCCCTTGCGGTTTGGCTGGGCGCCATTGCGTTCGGTGCGAGCCGACGGATTCAAGCTGATTCAGGCGCCGCGTCCTGAGCTTTACGATTTACATGCCGATCCCGGCGAGCTCAAGAACACTTACGAAACCGGAAGTAGCGCAGTCATGAAGTACCAGCAATTGCTAGGCGCAGTGTATGCCAGGGCTCCTGTGGCAACGGCCTCGACCGATACGGCTAGCGAAGGCGCGAAAAACGATCTGAAGGCGCTTGGGTATGCGGCAAATGCCGCGGCAGGCACGAATTCCGCGAACCTCCCTGATCCGAAAGACAAGATTGAAGAGCAAAACCTGCTGCATACGGCCATGATGGCCTCTGACGACGGCCGTTCCGCGGAGGCACGAAGCGCTCTCGAGGAAGTCTTGAAGCTTGACCCGAAGTCTCCGACTGCGCTGCGGCAACTGGGAGAGCTCGAACTCCAGGCCGGTGACTATGCGAAAGCCGCTGAACATCTGAAGCGCGCGAGAGAGGTCCGTCCGGAAGACGCGACGGCAGCCTTCTACGAAGGACAAGCGAGAAACAAAATTGGGGACTTCGCCGGGGCACGCGACGCGCTTGAAGCCAGCTTGAAGCTGACGCCCGGACAACTGGAAGCACGCTTGTTGCTGGGCGACGTTTACCTCGGTCTCAAAGATCCTAAAGCTGCCGAGGATCAATTCGAAGCCGCGCAGTTGCTGGATTCCAATAGTGTTGCCGCGCAAGTAGGATCAGCCCGCGCCCAAATCGCCGAGGGAAACTTCGCGGCAGCCGTGGAGCAGCTCGAGCCCCTGACGAAGTCGCAGCCTGACAACGCCCAAGTCTTCGAGGCTCTGTCGAAGGCATACACCGGTCTGGGGAAAACGGGGGAAGCACAAGCCGCCGCGGATCGCGCTAAGTCGTTGACCAATAGGTGAGATTGCTCATTTGGCGCCGATGAATGCGGAGCTGGGACGCCATTTCGGCACTGTTCCCGAACGGAACCCAGAATCAAGACCGCTATCTCAAGTAACGACAATCTAGTTGCATATAAGTCTCTTCGGACACACACTTGCTGGTGGCTTATCGCACTCTGTTCGCGAAGAGGCCATGCTGTGCCACAGCGTTTCGATCGTCGCATCAAAAAACCGGCGCCCAAGACCATTCTGCTGGTTGAGGCCGATGACATGGTGCGCAAAGCATTGCAGCGAACTCTGGAATCCCGCGGCTACCGCGTTCTGCAAGCCATTAACGGCGAGGAAGCCGTTCTCCTCTGCCGCCACCACGAGGGACCCATTGCCTTGCTGTTGTCCGACATCTCTCTGCCAGGCTTGCGTGGACCTGACCTGGCACGAGTCGTGACGGATGTTCGTCCCTTTACGCGCGTACTGTTTCTCACCGCGGAATCCGAAGATGCCAACGTCGAAGCCGGACTTTGTCCGGGGTGCTGGTTGCTGATCCGAAAGCCTTTTCGGCCGCGAGAACTCGCCGAGGCGCTCGAGGAATTCCTCGGCCGCAAGTATGCCAACCCCAGATCAGGCGAGGGTCTCGCACAAGCGGGACTGGTCAACCGATCCTAATTCCCTCACGCCGTGGGCAGGTTGAAATAGAAGACCGAGCCGTGCCCAAGCTGGCTGGTGACTCCGATCTGCCCGCCATGCGCTTCCACAATGGCCTTGGCAATCGCCAGGCCCATGCCGGTTCCCTGCACTCGTAAACGGTGGTCGCGCCCCCGATAAAACTTGTCGAAAATGAGGCCTTGCTCGAAATCATCGATTCCCGGTCCGCGGTCGGCAATGCTGGTCATGACCATGCGCCCACGCACTTCTCCCGTGATATAGATAGGTGCGTCGGGCGGCGAATACTTGGCCGCATTCTCAAATAATTGCACGACAACTTCTTCGATGCGTTCCAAGTCCATGCGAACGGCAGGCAGATCGGGAAGATGGATCTCGACGGAATGTTGGCTTAAGAGCTGTTTCGATTTTTCAACGGCACCCTCGATGGCTTCCTGAATTCTGTGCGGGGCCAGGTGAAGTTCTACCTGGTTGGCGTCGAGTTGGGCCATCTCTGCTGCCTCGCCAATCAAGCGATTGAGGCGATCACTCTCTTCATTGATTATTTCCAGCAGTTCATGACGCTGGCTTTCGTCAAGGTTCGGATTGGAAAGCAAGGTCGTGGCCGAAGCTTTGATTCCAGTGAGTGGTGTACGAAATTCGTGAGTCACAGAATCGAGAAGAGCGGAGCGCAATTGCTCGCCCTCGCGCGAAGCCTCGGCCTTGCTCAACTTTTCAACGGCTCCAGCGCGCTCGATGCTGATCGCGACCAGGCTTCCCACCGCTTCCAGTGTTCCTCTTGATAGTGTGGCGCCCGAGACGCCGAGGCTCCCGACCACCTTAGCTCCCATGCGCAGGGGCACGAACAGAACGTCGCCCTGCGGACCGAACTTCGGCTCTCCTCGCGCAGCAACCGCTTGCAGTTCGTGAGTCTCCAATCCGCTGATTTCCAGCCGGGAGCGGTAGACGTCTTTGCGGTTGGGAACCCAGATCGCCGCCGCCCGCACGCCAAAAGTTTCAGCGATATAACCGGGGATGGCGTTCAGCAACTCGGCGATGTTATCGGTGGAAAGCAGCTGCTGGCTGAAAGCGTAGAGGCGTTCCACCTCATCACGTCGTTCATCAGCGCTGCGCGCGGCTCTGCGGGCACGCTCCGAAAGCTGGCTGGCGATGACGGCAGTCACGAGAAAGGCGAACAGCGCTGCCCAATTTTGCGGGTCGGAGATGGTGAACGTTCCGTACCGGCGGCAGGAAGTAATAATTGAACGCCAGAGTCGAAACCACCGCCATGAAGACCGCGCAGCGCAGGCCCCAGGTCGCGGAAACGATCAGCACGCCCAAGAGGAACGTTAGCGCCACCGTGGTCGGATTGACTCCCACAAGGTGCCTGTACACAGCGACAATCGCGAAGACGACCGCGGCAGCCGCGACATACTGAGCGATCGTCTGACCAGGAGTTCGTTTCACGAAGGGATTGTAGCTGACATCGACAATTTTCTTCTGCTCGACGACAATAGGCGCGATGACCAAGACTCCAGAACAGTGGTTGGAGCAGGCAGCTCCTGCAAAAAAGGGGGGCGTGTTCAAGCTATTTCTGGGGTACGCGCCCGGCGTTGGCAAAACCTATGGAATGTTGAGCGAAGCCATCCGCCGCCACAGCCGGGGAGAAGACGTTGTCATCGGGATCATCGAATCTCACGGACGTAAAGCCACGGCCGATTTGGCGGGTCAACTTGAAACTGTTCCACGCAAGAAGTTGCCGTATAAAGGCGCACTCTTTGAAGAGATGGATGTGGACGCCATCCTCGCGCGCAAACCCCACGTTGTTTTAGTCGACGAACTCGCTCACACCAACGTAGAAGGCAGTAAGCACGCTAAGCGCTACGAAGACGTATTCGAGTTGCTCGATGCCGGTATCGACGTGCTCTCCACCATGAACATTCAGCATCTGGAGAGCGTGACTCCCATGGTGCAAGGCATCACGGGCATCACCGTCCGCGAAACGGTTCCCGACTGGGTTCTGAAACGCGTTGACGAAGTCGTGATGTCCGATCTGACGCCCGAGGCGCTGCAGAATCGCATGCGCCGCGGCGACGTCTACCCCTTGGAGCGCGTCGAGCGGGCGCTCGGGAATTTTTTCCGACCCAGCAATCTGATTGCTCTCCGCGAACTCGCTCTTCGCCAGGTAGCCCAAGCTGTCGACCGCAGCCTGGAAACCTACATGGACAAGGAGGACTCCGGGCGCAATCTGGGCGTGCGTGAGCGGATCGCGGTCTGCATCAGCTCTAACCCAGCCGCGCAATATCTGATTGCCCGCGGTGCACGCATGGCGCAGGGCATTGATGCCGAACTCTACGTGCTCTACATCGACATGGGACAGGACGACAACGAGCGCGATCAGAAGACGCTGGCTGCTAATGTTCGCTTTGCCGAAAATGTCGGCGCGCAGGTGATCAAAGTAAAAGGCAAGGACGTAGCCGAAACCGTGGCTCAATTCGTTCACGAGAAGCACATTACCCAAGTCGTTTTCGGGCGCTCGGCCACCCGCGGATGGAGAAAATATCTGTATTTTTCCGCGATCCACCGCTTCCTGCGCGACGCTCCCGCAGTCGATGTACACATCGTGACACAGGAACCCTCTTAAGAGTATGAACGAGCACCGGCGCATTCTCGTAGTGGACGACGAACCCCAGATTACGCGGGTGCTCCGGACCAGCCTCTCCAGCCAGGGCTACGATCTTCGTGTCGCCAACGACGGGGAAACTGCGCTCGAGATCATGAAAGACTGGACCCCGGATCTGGTCATCACCGACCTTTCGATGCCAAACATGGACGGCCTCGAACTCTCTCGCCGCATTCGCACGAAACTGCACGTGCCCATCATCGTGCTCTCGGTAAAAGGGGAGGAGCGAACCAAGGTTCAGGCGCTCGACGCGGGAGCCGATGACTACGTCACCAAACCTTTCGGGATGGAAGAATTGTTGGCGCGGGTGCGCGCGAATCTGCGAAGGGTACCGGTCCCAGGAGGCGAGGTTCCCGCAATCATCGAAGCCGGAGATTTCCTGATCGATCAATCCGCCCACAAAGTCACCGTGCGCGGCCGCGAAGTTCACCTCACTCCGAAAGAATTCGAACTACTCACCTACCTGGCTCGCAATCCGAATAAAGTCGTCACGCATCGTGCCTTGCTGGCAGCGGTCTGGGGCGGCAACTCCACCGAGCAGGTCGAATACTTGCGGGTCTTCGTCGGCCAGTTGCGCAAGAAACTCGAGTCCGCGGCGAATTCGCCTCGCTACATTTTGACCGAACCCTGGGTAGGCTACCGCTTCGAACCAGGCTGCTAACACACCTGCTATCAATCCGTTACGCCCTTACGAACATTCTACGAACTCTTTATTCGATCTTTATGGGCCGGAGTATCGAATGTATCGAGAGGCGAAACTGCAATGGCGATTCTGGCGATGATCAACCTGGCTCTGCTGATCGCGAACTTTCTCTTCGCGCGACGAGGATCGAAAACCAGAGAGGAAGATTCTCCGATCCGCGAGTCGGGTGTGAATTCATTGGCGCAACCGCAACATTGAGGACAGTGACGGGAGCACCCGTCGAGAGGATAAAAGACAAAGCGTATGTCCATTCAGGATGTGTCCGCGGAAGAATTGGCGAAACTCGTACATCACTACCAGGGAGCGCTGGCCGGCGATTTTGGCTGTGAGTCGCAAAATAAAATGGGCGATTCCTGGGAGCAGACACCGCAGAACCAGCGCAAGCTGATGGTCACGGCGGCACGGCTGGCCTTGCTTGAGTTGTCAGAAACTCGGCAAAGGAAGTCGGATGCGGATTACTTCGCCAAGCCCGGCGAAGCGGATTGGGGTTGCTGAAGGTTCCCGAGGAAATCGGGAGAAAAATCGATCCCGGCCTGTTCCCATGGGACTAACCACAAGTTAGAAGAATGGGCTGCGGATTGTGGTCTTGAGTCTGCGGCCGCCGCCGGGTGGCCGGCAGGCTCGAGGCCTCCAAGGAGATCGGTATGGCGAGCGCGTTGAGTTTGAGACAAATTTCGGTGCAGCTGGGAAATCTATTTCAGCGCACAAATCGGGCCTCACTTGGAAAAGGCGAAAACGTCATTGAGACCGGCGATTTCAGAATCGATCTGCGCTCCCACAAAGTCCTGGTCCGTGGCCAGGAAGCGCAGCTCGACTCGGAAGAGTTCGACATGCTGGTCTTTTTGACCGGACATCCGCGCCGGGTGGTCACGCCACGCACGCTGCTGAGCACGCGCTGGGGAGGTCATAAAGTACGCCAAGCTGACTTTCTTCGCGTGCTGACAAGTTTACGAAAGAAGATCGAAGGCGCTGGAGGAACCGCGCACTACATTCGCACGGAACCATGGGTTTTTTACCGCTTCGAACCAGCCAGCCACGAGACCTGTGCCGCCGGATGAGGAAAAGATGTCCGTCCCCGCGATATTTTTATTGATCAGCTTCGGGTTCGTGACGTTTCTGTTGCGATTTCTTTTCGCGCTCTCAAGTGAACGGCGGACGCGGCCAATCTATAGAGCAGTGATCTTGACTTCCATCATCGATCATCGGGCGCCAATTCGAGAACCTTCTTCGAAGCGGACGCTAGTCTCGAAGCGGCATTTGCAGGGACGCCCCATATCGGAATCCCCGCTCCGGCAGAATCCCTCCTACCGGCTTCGTCTGCACCTCTAATCCCGAATCGGGATCTTTATGAATCCCTTATGAACTATTTACCCCACTTTTACATTCGAAATTATCAAATAGTGTGTTCGGAGACGTGCGTTACCGGTGTGTCCGGTGCCAAAATGATTTTTGCTTTTGTGATTGCGTGCGCAGATGCGGCAGCCTTTATGCTGCGGTTCTTTCATAACTCTTCCTGGTCGAGGGAAGAGTCTTCGGCCCTAGTGTTCCACGGCCCCTCTCGCGAAATACTCAGGAAATAAACGGAGCTTATTTGTGACAAATTCAAAAAAGCTGCAGTACAACTTCGCAAGGAAGATGGCGTCTGTGGTGCTCGCCGCGACCTTGCTCTCGTCGTCCCTTTTTGGACAACAACAAACAGCATCCCTGCCTGCCGCCAGCGCTCAGGAAGTTCAGGAGCTGCGCCAACTGGTTCATGAACTGCAATTGAAGGTCGAGCAACTGGAGAAACAGCAACCGAAACCAACCGCACCCGGCACCACCGATCCTCGGCCTGCGACGCAGACTGCCGGCGTATCCAGCAGCATGTTGACGACTGCCGCCGCGCCAGTCGCAGCCAACACGATGGTCGAAAGCTCCAGTGTGGCAGCAGCTGCTTTTCCGACGAGTAGCCCGACCGAAAAACCGAAACCGGCCGAGCCCTTCGCCTACGCCGACTGGACTTGGCTGAACGGTACTGCCCGGACGAAGACCCCGGCTTTCGACAGCAAGTTCTTCACGCCCGAGATCAGGGCTGACGTCGACTACATATACGATTTCAAACATCCGAAAGACGACACGATCAGCGGATCGAGTGAGGTGTTCCGATCCAGCGAAGTGCAGCTCACACAGTTGGGGGTGGGCGGAGATTTTCACTATGACAACGTAATCGCCCGTCTCATGACGCAGTTCGGCCTGTACTCGCAGACCACGCCGCGGAATGATGCTAGCCCATCGCGTGGCCAATGGAACCTGGCCGATGCGTATCGCTATGTCTCAGAGGCCTACGGTGGCTACCACTTCAACGCATTGCATGGCATTAACGTCGAGGCTGGCATTTTCATGTCGTACGTCGGCTTGTTCAGCTACTACAACTTCGACAACTGGGCCTACCAGCCCTCGTATGTTTCCTCGAACACTCCGTGGTTCTTCAATGGCGTGCGTGCGCAGATTTTTCCCACCGACAAGTTGAAGATCGAACCCTGGTTCGTAAACGGATGGCAGGCGTATGGCAGGTTCAACAACCGTCCGGGAGTCGGCGGACAGATTCTGTGGCGGCCGAAGCCGTGGTTGTCTGTGCTGGGGAATCAATACGCTTTGGGTGCGGATGCCCTCAATACCCCTGGCCGCATTCGCTATCACACGGATGACAGCGTCCAGGTGAAGTACCACGACAATCCCTCAAAGTTTCTCGACAAGGCAGCCTTCTCGCTTACCGGAGACATGGGATGTGAGCATGGGGGCGGCGTGAGTTGTGCCGGCAATTCAGTGCAGATCGTTGGCGGACAGCGCATCGTGGCGCCCAAGCAAAGTTTTTTGGGTTACATGATCTATAACCGGCTATGGTTCGCGAAAGACCGTTACGGCGTGACCCTCGGCGCTGGACAAATTAACAATCCCGGACGCTACCTGGTGTTGCTGCCACCGATCAACGGCGCAACCGCCACTTCCGGTACGCCCTACTTCACCGAGAATCCTGGAGATCCGTACAAGGCGTGGGATGCATCGGCAACCTTCGATTACATGCCGAGCCAGTACATTACATTTCGCTGGGAGTACAACCATCGCCATGCCAACGTCCCCTATTTTTCCGGTTCTGGCGGCGTCACCCCTCCGGGCGGGAATCAGGGAGCGCCGGGGTCGCAGGTTGCCGGTTGGTCTCCTGATCTACGTAAGGACGAAAACCGTCTGAACTTCGCCCTGTTGGTCAAGTTTTGATTTTAGGTATGGAGGTCGCTCTATGCAGGATGTGGTCTATGTGGTCGTGAGTATCACCTTTTTCGCCGTGTCGATTGCGTATGTGTACTTCTGCGACCGCGTGAAGTGAGGAAACAATATGAACCTGGAATCGATCATCATGCTGGTAGTAAGTGCCCTGACCATGGTCTATCTGATCTACGCACTGCTGCGTCCGGAGAAATTCTGACATGACCGCGAACGGCTGGTTGCAAATACTGCTTTTTCTCGCGCTGATTTTTCTGGTCACGAAGCCGCTGGGCGTCTTCATGGCCCGCGTGTTTAGCCGCGAGAAAACGTTCATGGACCCGGTGCTACGCCCGATGGAGCGCCTGCTCTACCGGGTTACCGGAGTCGACGAGAATCATGAGATGCGCTGGACGGAATATGCAATTGCCATGCTTCTGTTCAGCGTCGTCTCGATGCTCCTGCTGTATCTGATGGAGCGGCTTCAGGGGTTCTTGCCCTTCAATCCGCAGCATTTCGGCGCCGTGAGCCCCGCTCACGTCGCCTTCAACACGGCGGCTTCGTTTACCACCAATACGAACTGGCAAGCGTATTCGGGTGAGTCAACGATGAGCTATTTCACTCAGATGGCGGGACTCGCCTACCACAACTTCGTCTCGGCGGCGGTAGGCATCGCGCTCGCCATCGCGTTTATTCGTGGCATAGCCCGTCGACAGATGGAGACCATCGGAAACTTCTGGGTCGACCTGGTCCGCGGATGTCTCTGGGTGTTGTTGCCCTTCTGCATCGTCGGAGCCCTGGTGCTGGTTTCGCAAGGCGTGGTGCAGAATCTACGGCCTTATGACAAGGCAACCCTGGTCGAACCCCAGCAGGTGCAGAGAGTCGGCGCGGATGGCAAGCCCGCGGTCGGTCCGGATGGCAAGCCAATCATGGACACTGTCACGGAACAAACCATTGCCCAGGGTCCGGTGGCATCGCAGGAGATTATCAAGGAGTTTGGCACCAACGGCGGCGGCTTCTTCAACGCCAATAGCGCGCATCCCTTCGAGAATCCCACCCCCTTCACAAATCTTTTCGAAATGGTCTGCATTTTCGCAATTGGTGCGGGACTGACTTACACCCTCGGCCGGATGACCGGCTCGCAGGCGCATGGCTGGGCAGTGTGGGCCGCAATGGCCATCCTGTTTCTCGCCGGTGTCACCACTGCATATTGGGCCGAGGCGCGCGGCAATCCGTTGTTGACAGGGGTCAATCAACAGGTGAGCGCGACGCAGCCTGGCGGCAACATGGAAGGGAAAGAAGTCCGCTTCGGAATTGCCAACACCGCGCTTTGGGCCACTATAACGACGGATGCCAGTTGTGGCGCAATCAACGGATGGCACGATTCCTTTACTCCCCTAGGGGGCATGGTTCCGCTGGTGAACATCATGCTAAGCGAAGTGATCTTCGGCGGGGTGGGCGCCGGCATGTACGGAATGCTGATCTACGTTGTCCTTGCAGTATTTATCGCAGGACTGATGGTAGGGCGCACACCAGAATATCTGGGAAAAAAGATCGAAGCCTACGACGTGAAGATGGCGATGCTGGTCGTACTAGTCTTTCCCTTGGTCATTCTGATGTTCGCCGGGATTTCTGTTATGAACGGATTCGGCACTTCCAGCATTCTCAATCCCGGGCCCCACGGCTTGAGCGAGATCCTTTACGCATTCACGTCAGGCGCGGGCAACAACGGCTCCGCTTTCGGCGGTCTCACCGCAAACACGCTCTGGTACGACGTGACCATGGGCATGACCATGCTGGCTGGGCGGTTCATGATGATCATCCCCATGCTCGCGATCGCGGGAAACCTGGCTCGCAAAAAATACGTGCCGCCTTCTCTGGGCACGTTCCCCGTGACCACGCCGCTGTTCACTGTGCTTTTGATCGGCGTGATCCTGATTGTGGGTGCGCTGACGTTTTTCCCGGCGTTGAGTCTGGGTCCAATCCTGGAGCACCTGTTGATGGCTGCGGGCAAGACATTCTGAGGAATCGGCTATGGCAAAGAAGAACAAAGCAATTTGGGAATGGAAAATTATTCGTGGCGCCCTGTGGGACGCTGTTCTCAAGCTGAACCCGATCAAAATGATGGGAAACCCCGTCATGTTTGTGGTCGAGATCGGCAGCGTGATCACCACTGTGCTGCTGTTCAAAGGCGGCGCGGCTTTCAAGTTCAACCTGCAGATCACGCTCTGGCTCTGGTTCACGGTTTTGTTCGCGAACTTTGCGGAAGCGATGGCGGAAGGCCGCGGCAAGGCTCAGGCCGAGACACTGCGTAAGGCGCGCTCGGAAACCATGGCCAACCGCCTGACGGGAAGTGACGGCCGGGTGGAGAAAGTTCCGAGCTCTAATCTGCGCACCGGCGACCTGGTGTTCTGCACGGCGGGCGAGTTCATTCCTTCCGATGGCGAGATCGTCGAGGGCGTCGCCTCAGTCGACGAGTCCGCCATCACAGGCGAGTCCGCACCCGTCATCCGCGAAGCCGGTGGCGACCGCTCCGCAGTCACGGGCGGTACGCGCGTTTTGTCTGACAAAATCAAAGTGAAGATTACATCGAATCCCGGCGAAACTTTTCTTGATCGCATGATTGCGCTGGTCGAAGGTGCGGAGCGTCAGAAGACCCCGAATGAAATTGCGCTGAACATTCTGCTCGCAGGTCTGACCATCATCTTCCTGCTGGCCGTAGTCACGTTGCAGCCCTTCGCGATCTACTCCGGATCTCCGCAAACGGTATTTGTGCTGGTCTCGCTGCTGGTTTGCCTGATCCCTACAACTATCGGCGGACTGCTCTCTGCCATCGGAATTGCAGGGATGGATCGTTTGGTGCAGCACAACGTTCTCGCGATGTCCGGACGCGCTGTGGAAGCCGCTGGAGATGTGAACACCCTGCTTCTCGACAAGACCGGCACGATCACGCTGGGGAACCGCCAGGCTTCAGAATTTGTCCCTGCGCCCGGCATCACCGAGGCGCAGATGGCTGACGCCGCGCAGCTCTCCTCTCTCGCCGACGAAACTCCCGAAGGGCGTTCGATCGTCGTCCTGGCGAAAGAACGCTATCAGTTGCGTGGCCGCGAACTCGCTTCGCAGGAAGCGGAGTTCATTCCCTTCACCGCGCAGACTCGCATGTCAGGAGTGAACCTCGATGGCCGCGAGATCCGCAAAGGCGCGGTCGACGCCATCACCAAATATCTGAATCAGCACGGCACCGGGTTGCCAAAAGAGATTCAGTCAGCAGTTGAGAATATCGCTCGTTCCGGAGGCACGCCGTTAGTCGTCGCCGAAAATCGGCGTGCACTCGGCGTGATTCACCTCAAAGATATCGTCAAAGGTGGCATGCGCGATCGCTTCGATCAGTTGCGGGCGATGGGAATTAAGACGGTGATGATCACTGGCGACAATCCTCTCACCGCCGCGGCGATCGCACGTGAAGCCGGCGTCGACGACTTTCTCGCGGAAGCCACTCCGAAAGACAAGATGGATCTTATCCGCAGCGAACAGGCCCAAGGCAAGCTGGTCGCCATGACCGGCGATGGAACCAACGACGCTCCAGCTCTCGCGCAAGCCGACGTCGGCGTTGCCATGAACACCGGCACCCAAGCTGCCAAGGAAGCCGGCAACATGGTGGATCTCGATTCGAATCCGACGAAGCTCATTGAAGTAGTCGAAATCGGCAAGCAATTGCTGATGACGCGAGGCTCGCTCACGACCTTCTCGATTGCCAACGATGTGGCCAAGTACTTCGCCATCATCCCAGCGATGTTCGCGGGCACGTTTCCAGTGCTGAACGCCCTCAACATCATGCACCTGCGAACCCCGGAGTCGGCTGTGCTTTCCGCGGTGATTTTCAATGCGGTCATCATCATCGCCTTAATTCCGCTGGCGCTGCGCGGAGTGAAGTACCGGCCGATGGGCGCGGCTGCGTTGCTGCGTAACAATCTCTGGATCTATGGTGCGGGCGGGATCATTATTCCGTTCATCGGAATCAAGCTCATCGACCTGCTGATCACCGGCGTTGGGCTGGCATAACGGAGTCTCTCATGAAGAAAAATCTTGTCACAGCCGTACTAATGACGATCGCCACAACCGTCCTCCTCGGAATCATCTACCCCCTGGTGGTCACCGGAATCGCGCAGGTTTTGTTTCCCAAACAGGCCAATGGACAGTTGATCCAGCCCGATGGAAAAGTGATCGGGTCACATATCATCGCGCAAGCGTTCACTGGCCCAGGCTACTTTCACCCTCGACCTTCGGCGGTTAGTTACGATCCAACAAACTCCAACGGATCGCAGTTGGGACCGACTAATCAAAAACTCATTGACCGGGTGAAAGCCGACGCCGACGCGGCACAGGCGGAAAACCCGGGAGTGCCTGTTCCCGTCGACCTGGTAACCACCTCAGCCTCGGGATTCGATCCTGACATCACTCCCGCGGCAGCCGAGTTCCAGGTTCCGCGCGTTGCTAAGGCGCGCGGCCTGCCGGAAGACGCGATTAGAAACCTGATTCGTCAGCATACGCAGCAACGGCAACTAGGACTGCTGGGCGAACCGCGAGTGAACGTGCTGGATTTGAACCTCGATCTGGATAATCTAAGACGCTAGTCTCACCTGACAGACGTCATCCCGACCGCAGCGAGGGATTCTGGCGTGTGAACAAGCCCCCATCGCTACACGCCAGATCCTTCGTCCTGTCGGACTCAGGATGACGTCTTGAAGAGAGTTTCTACTGCTTAGACATCGCCGCTTTGCGCGTCGCGATCCATGCGACCATCCGCTTCTCAAACACGTCGAGCGGCAGCGCCGAGGCCCCCAGCACTTCATCGTGAAACGCCCGGATGTCGAACGTCGCGCCCAATTCTTTCTTCGCCAGCTCCCGCATTTCGAGGATTCGTAACTGGCCCAACTTGTAAGCCAGCGCCTGCCCCGGCCACGCAATATATCGATCCACTTCCGTCTGGATGTTGGGCTCATCCATGGCCGTGTGTTGATGGAAGTAGTCGACCATCTGTTGCCGCGACCAGTGCTGCCAGTGCACACCGGTGTCGACCACAAGTCGCACCGCGCGCCACATTTCGTTTTCCAGACGCCCGTAATCGCTGTACGGGTCCTGATAGAAACCGACTTCTTTGCCCAGCCGCTCGGAGTACATGGCCCATCCTTCGACAAACGCGGTGTACTCGGCATGCTGCCGGAACGCCGGCAGAGAAGGAATCTCCTGCCCAATCGAAATCTGCAGGTGATGTCCCGGCACGCCCTCGTGATAGGCGATGGCTTCAATGTTCAGCGTGAGGCGATGCTCGGGATCGTACATGTTCACGTTGATCCGCCCCGGACGTCCCGTCTGCGGCGAACCCGAACTGTAATCCGCCGGCACGCCCGCCTTTTCGCGGAACGATTCCATGGGCACAACCACCAGCTTGTTCTTCGGCAACGTACCGAACAGATCGGGAAGCTTCGCATACATCTGGTCCGCGTATTTCTTATACAAGCCCAGTACCTGCTGGCTCGAGGACGCATACAGCGAACGGTCGGCGCGAATATGCGCATTCAAGCTGGCTACATCTTTAAATCCCAGCTTGCGCGCCACCGCCTGCATTTCCCCATCGATTTCCGCGACCTGCTTCAACCCGAGTTCATGAATCTGCTCCGGTGTCATGTCGGTGGTGGTGAGCTGTCGAATGTTGTAGCGGTAGCGATCCGCGCCATCGGGCAGCGCCCACACGCCAACATCCACCCGGCCGTTGGGCGCATAGTCCTTCTGCACAAACTCTGCAAACCTGGTGTAGGCGGGAGCAATTTCATCTTTCACCGCCGCCATAACTTCTTTCCGCAGGCGCGCCTGATCGGCAGGGCTGATGCCCTCGGGAAATTTGGTAACTGGCTGCGCAAAGGGATTCGACTCGCTCACATTGTTGGCCACCGTTCGCGCCTGCGGCACCACTTGCTCCAGCAGGTACTTCGGCGGCATCAGCTTGTCGCGCATTCCCTGCCGCGAATTCGCAATGACCTGCTCAAAGACTCGTGGCAACTGGTGAAGGCGGGCAATATAGTTCTCGTAGTCTTTTACCGTATCGAACGGACAGATCGTCGGCAGACCGCCATAAGAAAGATGAATGCCGTTGAACTGATCGATCTGCATTTCCCACGGCTTGAAGCGCGCTCCGTCAATGTCATCCTGCAGGCGGCGAATCATCAAGCTGCGATTGAGCTGCTCTTGCTCCGACAGCCCCGCTTCCGGGACGGCCTGAAATTTCGCCAGAAAATCCTGATCCTGACGAACGTCGCTGGCAAAGAACTCTGGCGAAAAATCGCTTAGGCGGTCGTTGAAGCGGTTGTCGCCATACGCAGTCGCCGTTTCAGGACTGGTGCGCATTTCATAGTCCCACTCCTCATCGAGAAGAGCTTTTAAAGTGGACGAGGGAGAGGGAGACTGCGGCCAAGCTGCGAGCGGTAAAAGCACAGTCGTCATTAAAACAAAAGTCGGGATGAGTCGCATGGCCCAGCATTGTATGCGTTTCGACCGGCGCCTAGCCAGTGAATCATCCCCGCTGCACGCTGCCGCGTGGAATGCTATCCTGTTGGACCTTCATGGGAAGCGCGACGAATCTCGTCAAGTTTTTCGGCCTCGCGTTCAGCGCTTTGCTCCCGCTGATCAATCCCCTGGGATCTGCCCTGATGTTTCTGGGCATTGTGGGAAATGCTCCGTCGTCAGTCTTCGTCAGCCTGGCACGCAAGATCGCGATCAGCACCACCATCTTCCTCGCCGTCGTGGAACTGGTGGGCACTGCGCTGTTGTCATTTTTTGGAATCTCGCTTCCGGTGGTTCAGGTTGCCGGCGGACTCGTTCTCGCCACTATGGGATGGAGTTTGTTGAATCAACAGGAGGCCCAGACCAGCCGCGACAAAACCGAAGCGGCAGAATCGGTATACGGATCGCTCGACCAGCAGGTCTTTTATCCGCTCACCTTTCCCGTAACCGCTGGCCCGGGTTGCATCGTCATCACACTCACTCTGAGCGCTCACGCCTCTGCAAACGGAGTGCTCAACAATGTGATGGCGCACCTGGGAATTTTCCTCGCCATTGTTGCGCTCAGCGTTACGGTTTTCCTCTGCTACGGCTACGCCCCCAAAATCACTTCACGAATCTCTCCCCAGACCGCGCACGGCATCCTGCGCGTGATCGCGTTTGTGCTGCTTTGTATCGGCGTGCAGATTACCTGGAACGGCGTTGAGACGCTGCTGAAAACCGTGCTGCGGTCGTGAGCATAGATGAGGTAGAGGCCTACTTTCGGAAGCTAAATATCACGCCCGATAAGAAATAAGGAGAAGGGTTGGTAGCGCTACCGGGAATCGAACCCGGGTTTGAAGATTGAGAATCTTCCGTCCTAACCCCTAGACGATAGCGCCACAGGATCGAGACGTGATTATAACAAAGCTAGCGCAGGGCCTTCCATTCGCACCGCGCACGGCTAGCCGGCTTTTTCGCTTTGATAGACCTCGCGCAGCAATTGCGCGACCGAGGGCGTGATCTCTCCACGCTCCACCAGATCCGCCAGCAATAATGTCATGGGGTCCGACATCTCGCCCGCCACCACTTGCCGCAGGCGTTCGATCATGCGGTCCACGCGCGCGCGAATCGTGGGATAGCTGACTTGATAGACGCGGGCCAGATCTTTCAACGATCCTGACGCCAACACAAACTGCAGCATCAGGTCGAGTTCGGCTGCGGACAACGACAGAAAAGGATGCTGCCTGGCTGATCCAGAGACAGGAACAGTTTGGGAGGACATGCAGCCGACTCTAATTTCGGCCGGAAGAAATGTAAACGTTACGTCGATAATCTTGATGGATTTTAAGTTACTGAAAATATTGATTTTAAAAAGTTACTCCGAGCCGCTTGACAAGCCCCCGGCGCGGGGGCAGAATCCCTTTTAGGCGAATAAAAAGCGAATACACTCCGCTAGCCTGCACGCTCCCTGAAATCTGAGGTCCCTTATGTCTTCCCCACTTTTTCGCGCCGATTTGGCGCCGGGATGTCCCGTTGTCATTCCCCGCCGCGAGCGACCGGCGCTGGTTTTCGAACGACTCTCCGCCTTGCCCAAGCTGGCCTCAGTTACGCCAGCCTCGCGCCTTGAAATACGACCTGCGCCGGAAATGGTTTCGAGCGGGATCGGCGAAATCGATACGTTGACTGGCGGCCTGCCGCGCGGATGCATCACGGAAATCTGCGGCTCCGCTTCCTCAGGACGCACCAGCGTACTGTTAGCAGCGCTCGCCGCCGCCACCCGCCGCCAGGAAGTCTGCGCGCTGGTGGATGCATCGGATGCATTCGATCCTTTATCAGGAGATGCTGCTGGAATCGACTTCGAAAAAATGCTGTGGGTGCGTTGTGCGGAAAATCCACCACAGAGACACAGAGACACAGAGAAAACTCGAAATAGAAAAATCGCATTGGGCCGGGAGGGACATGACTTCAGTCGCCCCAAGAAACCCGATTCCAAAGCTGCCTCCGCTTCGGAGGGCTCACTCGAAAACGCGCTGCGCACCACCGACCTGCTTCTGCAGAGCGGCGGCTTTGGGATGATCGTCCTCGATCTGGGAGACATCCCGTTCAAGAACGCGCGCCGCATCCCGTTGACCACGTGGTTCCGCTTTCAACGCGCGGTGGAAACGACGCCCACTATCCTGTTTGTCATTGCTGAGACACCGCTGGCGCAGACCTGCGCTTCGTTGCTGGTGAAGGTTCAGTCGGGGAAGCTGTCAGCTGTCAGCTGTCAGCTCTCAGTAGAGGCCGTTCCCACACACACTCAACTTCTCGAAGGACTTCGCGTCGAAGGAGAACTGCTGCGTTCACGATTGGAACGCAAGCCTGTGCAATCGGTCACCGCTGCATTCAACACTTCAAGCTTCAAGCTGAGAGCTGAAGGCTGACAGCTGAGAGCTGTCCCATGACCAACGACTGTTTCGCCTGCATCTTCGTTCCCGATTTTCCCGTGGAAGCGCGGTTGCGCGCGGAACCGGAGTTGCGATCGCAGGCGGTGGTCATTCTGGAAGGAACCGTTCCTCTGCAAAAAGTTTTCGCCGTGAACGAAAAGGCGAAGCACGCAGGCGTGGAGCCGGGCATGAGCAAGATTCAAATCGAAGCTTGTCCTGGACTCGCCCTGCGTGCTCGTTCTCTGTTGCAGGAAACCGCGGCGCACGCGGCGCTGGTCGACTGCGCTCAGTCGTTTTCGCCGCGCGTCGAAGACACGGCTCATGACACGATTCTTCTGGATCTGAGCGGCCTCGAAACATTATTCGGCACCCCGGCAAAAATTGCGCGCGAGATGGCGCGGCTAGCCTCCGACCTGGGATTGGAAGTGAACGTTGCCGTGGCTTCCAATCCTGACACTGCCTTGCTGGCGGCACGTGGATTTTCCGGGATCACCGTGATTCCCTCGGGAAGAGAAGACGAACGCCTGGGCAGTCTTTCCCTCGATGTGCTGTTCGGCCTTCCTGATTCCGACATCGTTCAGCTGGAAACTTTGCGGCGCTGGGGGGTGCGCAACCTCCGCGCTCTCGCCGCTCTGCCCGAGGTTCCAGTGAGTGAGCGTTTGGGACAGAGCGGCGTGCGCCTGCGGCAACTGGCTCGCGGAGCCACCTCGCGCACCCTGGTCCCGGTCGATCCGCCGCAGGTTTTCGAGGAAGTCATCGAACTTGACTACCCGCTGCTGCTGCTTGAACCGCTAGCATTTCTGCTGGCGCGCATGCTCGAACACCTCTGCAACCGGCTAAGTGCGCATGCGCTATGCACGCAGGAACTGCATTTGCAACTGGAACTGGACCCCACTGCGCGTCAGGAAGAATTATTGACAAGTACAGGGAATGGCGACGCCCGTCCCTCCATCGCCACGCCCCAACACTTCCAGCGCACGCTCCATCTTCCGGTCCCCCTGCTTGATCCCAGGGTGTTTTTGAAACTCCTGCAACTCGATCTGAACGCGCACCCGCCGGGCGCTCCCATCGTGAAGATTCATCTTTCTGCCGAACCGGCGCGGCCGCGTTCCGCACAAGGAGGCCTGTTTCTTCCTCCTACTCCCGATCCCGAAAAGCTTGAAGTCACACTGGCGCGAATCGCCGGCATTGTCGGCGAAGACAAAGTCGGATCGCTGGCGCTGCTCGACACACATCGCCCCGAAGGGTTCCGCATGCAGCACTTCGCCCCAAGCCCCCCGGACGAAAAACATAAAGCCATCGCGGAGACCAAAAGCGCCGTCACCGCCATGCGCATTTTGCGCCCGCCAGCCGTCGCGACGGTCACGTTGCATGACAGCAAACCGGTGAAAGTAGTTTGCTCTAAACGAAAAGAAATCAGCGGAGAAGTTTTATGGACCGCCGGCCCCTGGCGCTCTTCTGGCGACTGGTGGGAGCAGGACGGCTGGGCCCGCGATGAGTGGGACATCGCACTCCAAAGTGATGCCGGCATCGCGCTCTACCGCCTGGTCCGCGACTTGCTCGATGGACAGTGGCGGGTGGAAGGAACATATGACTGAAAACCAGTTCTCAGTTCCCTGTTCTCAGTTAAAAGCCTTGCCTTCCTCTGTTTGTGTGCTCGCAGTGATTTCTGAGAACTGAGAACAGCTATGTACTTTGAGCTTCACGCCCGTTCCGCTTTCAGTTTTCTCGAAGGCGCTTCCCTGCCCGAGACTCTCATCAGCACGGCGGCGAATCTAGGCATGAAAGGCATCGCCCTGCTCGACGCCGACGGAGTCTACGGCGCGCCGCGTTTCCACATGGCCGCCGGGAAAGCGGGGTTGAAAGCGTTTATCGGAGCGGAAATCACGGTTGAATTGTCGATTGTTGATTTTCGATTGTTGATTGAAAACCGAAACAACCGATCTCCAATCAACAATCAAAAATCAACAATCAACAATTCTTTCCGCCTGCCTCTCCTCGTTTCCTCCCGCCTCGGTTACCAGAATCTCTGCCGCCTGATTACGAAGATGAAGCTGCGCGCGAAAAAAGGCGAAGGCCGGGCCCGCGCCAGCGAACTGCAAGAACATGCTGCCGGGCTCATCTGTCTTACCGGAGGCCATGACGGCCCGCTGGCACTCGCACTCGCACAGGGGGGTCCGGAGGCTGCGCGCCACGCTGTCGATCGCCTCATCGGAATCTTTGGCCACGGCAATGTCTACGTCGAATTGCAACGCCACTTCCATCGCGAGCAGGAAGCGCGCAACCGCGTGGCCATCGAAATTGCGCGCTCGCTGAAGCTGCCGTTGTTAGCGACGAATGGTGTCTGTTATGCCGCCCCGCGCGATCGCGAACTGTGCGACGTTTTCACCGCCATCCGCAATCACCGCACGCTGGCGACTGCGGGCAAATTGCTGGCACGCAACTCCGAGCGTCATCTGAAACCAGCGCGCGACATGCAACAACTCTTCGCCGACTTACCCGACGCCATGGCTAATACCGAAACTCTCGCTGCCCGACTCGAGTTCGCACTCGACGATTTGGGATACGAGTTCCCCAAATATCCTGTCCCCGCAGGCGAGACCATGATGTCGTTCCTGCGCGACCGCACTTGGACTGGGTTTGAAACCCGCTACGGACGCTCTACTGCCGATTTGAAAACTCGCGCTCGCCGCCAGATTGAACGGGAATTGCGCCTGATTGCCAAGCTTGATCTCGCGGGATACTTCCTCATCGTCTGGGACCTGGTCCAGTTCTGCCGCGAGCAGAAAATTCTGGTGCAGGGACGCGGCTCGGCCGCCAATAGCGCGGTCTGCTATTCGCTCGGCATCACCGCGGTTGATCCCGTCGGCATGGAATTGCTCTTCGAACGCTTCCTCTCCGAAGAGCGCGGCGAGTGGCCCGACATCGATCTCGATCTTCCCAGCGGAGATCAGCGCGAGCGTGTCATCCAACATGTCTACCAGCGTTACGGAGAGCGCGGCGCGGCCATGACCGCCAACGTCATCACCTACCGCAGCAAAATGGCTTCCCGCGAGATGGGGAAAGCCATGGGCTTCGATCCTGAAACTCTCGACAAAGTTTCCGCTGCGGTTTCGACCTGGGAGTATCGCGACGCCAACGATACGCTCAATCACCGCTTTCACGATGCCGGACTCGATCTCCGCCATCCGCGCCTGCGCAAGTATTTCGAGTTATGCGAAGCCGTGCAGGATCTGCCTCGCCATCTCGGCCAGCATTCCGGAGGCATGGTCATCTGCCAGGGCCAACTTGATTCCGTCGTCCCTCTCGAACCTGCGTCGATGCCCGGCCGCGTGGTGGTGCAATGGGACAAAGAAGATTGCGCCGATCTAAAAATTATCAAAGTGGATCTGCTCGGCCTGGGCATGATGGCCGTGCTCGAAGATTCCATTCACCTGATTCGCGATCACTATAAAGAAGAAGTCGATCTCGCCCATCTGCCCGCCGATGATCCCGATGTGTATTCCACCTTGCAGAAAGCCGACACTATCGGCATGTTCCAGGTGGAGAGCCGCGCGCAGATGTCATGCCTGCCGCGCCTGCGTCCCAAACGTTTTTACGACATCGTGGTGCAGGTCGCGATCATTCGCCCCGGCCCGATCGTCGGGCAGATGGTGAATCCTTATTTGCAGCGCCGCATGGGGCGCGAAGAAGTCACCTACGCGCATCCTTCGCTTGAACCGGTGCTTGCCCGCACTTTGGGAGTTCCGCTTTTTCAGGAGCAATTACTCAAGATTGCCATGGTGGTTGCCAATTTCAGCGGAGGGGAAGCTGAGGAGTTGCGCCGCGCCATGGGATTCAAGCGCTCGCAGGCGCGCATGCGGGAAATCGAAGCGAAATTACGCAGCGGCATGACAAAGAACGGAATTTCCCAGCAAGCCCAGGAGCAGATCATCCTTTCCATCACGTCGTTCGCGCTTTACGGATTCCCCGAGTCGCACGCCGCCAGTTTCGCGCTCATTGCCTACGCCAGCGCCTATCTGAAATGCCATTACCTTGCCGCCTTCACCGCCGCCATCCTGAACAACCAGCCGATGGGATTCTATCGTCCTGCGACATTAGTAAAAGATGCGCAGCGCCATGGATTAAAGATGCTGCCGATCGATGTGACCAAGTCAGAATGGAACTGCACAATTGAAGAAGAAGTTTCAAGTTTCGGGTTTCCAGTTTCGAGGGCTCCTTCCACCCCCAAGGACGTCATACTGAGCCCACCATCAAATAATGACGTCATCCTGAGCCCGAAAGGGCGAAGGATCTGGCGTGCAGCATCTGAGAACCCTGCCAGTCCGGCACACTCGAAACTGGAAACTCGAAACTCGAAACTTATGGTGCGCCTCGGCCTGCGCTATGCGCGCGGAGTGCGTGAAGAGGCCGCGCAAGCCCTGGTCCGCCAACGTAATCTCACTCCATTTCTCTCCATGCGCGACCTGGTGCAACGCGTGCCGGAGCTGCGCAAGGACGAATTAGTCACGCTCGCGGAAATCGGCGCGCTGAATGAAATTGGAGGACAGAATCCAACACAGAGCCACAGAGACGCAGAGAAAACCAAAACGATAGATAAAGACCTTCAATCAACAATCAAAGATCAACAATCAACAATTCCCCATCCCCTTCACCGCCGCGACGCGCTCTGGCAAATCGAACGCGCCGTGCGCCGCTCCGGTCCTTTATTGGACGAACTGCCCGAGCCCGACGCCAAGTCTCCGCTGCGCCCCATGAATCATGAAGAACGTTTAGTTGCTGATTTCCGCGGAACTGGTCTGACGGTCGGTCCACATCCCATGGCCTACCATCGTGACGAAATGTCGTCACGCGGCATCCGCAAAGCTCGCGACCTGGCGAGCCTACCCGATGGCGAATATCTCCGCATTGGCGGCTGCGTGATCACTCGCCAACGGCCCGGAACCGCTAAAGGGTTTGTTTTTCTCAGCCTTGAAGATGAGACTGGGGTCGCGAACGCCATTATTCATCCCGATCTCTTTCAAAAGAATCGTTTATTGTTATCTTCCGAACAATTTCTAATGATCGAGGGCACGCTCCAGAATCAAGACAACGTTATTTCCGTGAAGGCTCGCCGCGTTACACCTCTCTCCATCACACGCGCGCAAACGGAATCGCATGACTTTCATTAGCTCGATCGAAAAAACGAATGTTATAAAACGATAAATTTTTCGCATCTCCTCTCACATCCACAGCCCCGCGGGTTTATAGTAGAGACATCATTCGCCACAATTTATTGGGCCCATGAATCTATCGGAGGCCGACGTGTTATGTGGCTCGCTCATCAATTTGATTCATTCCTAAATCTTGGAAATTGTAAGGAGTATCCAATCATGGCAAAAGCAAAAACACCCCGCACCAGCGCAAAGACCGCACCCACTGAAACCAAGATCACTGCGATGCCCGAGAGCAAGATAACGAGCACGCCTGAAGTCAAAGCCGTCGAAGTCAAGAAGTACGTTCCCCCCACTCCGATTAATGTAGATGACGAGATCCGGCGTCGCGCCTACGAACTTTCGGAAGCGCGAGGATTCGTCCCCGGACATGAAAATGATGACTGGCTCGTCGCCGAGCACGAAGTGCTGGGCCGCTACCGCCAGCAGAGCGCGTAGAACCCATCACGCGATCTGGATCAAAGGAGAGACGGGCGTCTCCGCCCGTCGAATCTCCCTCCTTAAAATGAACCCGTCCAAAAAGCTGACGCTGGTTTTTTGAACCCAGCCGCGCAAAATCCCAAATAGCTGCCCTTTCGGCACTTTGGCCATCCGGCCCCCATATGCGATACAGTAGGCAGTACTGAGACCAAATGGCCTCGGGGTCCAGACATTCTTCGTAAATGATGATTCGGGCAACCTTCTTAACCAGGCAGAATTCCAATCGAATAACTTGATTGCTTGGGGCTTTCCGGTTGCCTCGGTTGGGTGTTTCTGAAAAAATACCGAAGGGCTCACCATGTCGCAAATTGGTAGTTTTGCGCTGCTTCTCGCGCTGGCGTTGAGCGCGTACTCGTTTCTTGCAGGCGCTTTGGCGCTGCTGAAACCCGGCGCGGGTTCCGAGCGTCTGGGTGAAACCGCCCGCCGCGCGGGCATCGCTGTGTTCGTGATCGTTCTGCTGGCGGCGATCGTCCTGGTCGTATGCGCCTTCCAGGATGATTTCTCCATTGCCTATATCCTGCAGCACAGCAACCGCGATCTCCCGGCTCCCTATAAGTTCGCAACGCTCTGGTCCGGACAGGAAGGCTCGCTGCTGTTCTGGTCTCTGTTGCTGGGAACCTACGGATTCGTTCTGCGCGTCCGCCACAAGACGGATAGCCGGCTCTTCGCGTATGCCTCGATGATCATCGCGGCGGTGCAGGTCTTCTTCTTGTTGCTGTTGAATTTCGCAGCCAAGCCGTTCGCTCTGACCCAGGGTGCCATCCCACCCGATGGCAACGGCCTCAATCCGCTTCTGCAGTATCCCGAGATGGTGATCCATCCCCCCATGCTCTACCTGGGTTACGTCGGATTCACCGTGCCTTTCGCCTTCGCCCTGGGCGCCTTGATCATGCGATACCCGGGTGAAAAGTGGATTCGCATTACCCGTGTCTGGACCATGGTGACCTGGGGCTTCCTGACCTGCGGCATTTTCCTCGGTGCGCATTGGGCCTACTCAGTTCTCGGCTGGGGCGGATACTGGGGATGGGATCCTGTCGAAAACGCGTCTTTGATGCCATGGCTCACCGGCACTGCGTTCCTGCACTCCGTCATGATGCAGGAGAAGCGCGGCATGCTGAAGATCTGGAACATGTGGCTCATCTTCGCCACCTTTGGCCTCTCCATCTTCGGCACTTTCCTCACACGGAGCGGCGTAGTCAGCTCGGTCCATGCCTTCGCGCAGTCTTCCATCGGAGACTGGTTCGTGGTCTTCCTCGCTTTAATCTTCGCGACCTGCGTCTTCTTTTTTGTGAAGAACCGCTCGGCGCTGCGCAGCGAGCACAAACTGGAATCGCTGGTCTCGCGCGAATCGAGTTTCCTGTTCAACAACCTTCTGCTACTGGTCGCGTGCTTTACGGTGCTGTGGGGAACATTGTTCCCGGTGCTGTCCGAGTGGGTGCAAGGTACCAAGGTGACGGTCGGGCCTCCGTTCTTTAACCGGGTGAACATTCCGGTCGCGCTGTTGTTGTTATTGCTCACCGCGCTCGGACCGCTGCTCGCGTGGCGCAAAACTTCCTTCGAGAGCATCAAGCGGAATTTCAGGTGGCCTGCAATTGGCGCGCTGGTCACCGGCATCGTGCTGGTTGCCGCCGGCATGCATCCCTGGGAAGACGCCTCTTACTTCTATGCGTTGATGACCATCATGCTCTCCGTGCTGGTTGGATTCACGGTAATCTCTGAGTTCGTTCGTGGCGGGCGCGTCATCTCCGGGCACACGGGGCAGAACCTGTTCGCCTCGATGGTGCACCTGTGCCATCGCAATACCCGACGCTACGGCGGATACATCGTCCACTTCGGCGTGATCGTGGTGATGATCGGATTCGCCGGCGCCGCCTTCAATAAAGATGTCGAAAAGGAAATGGGCTACGGCGACAAGGTCAGCGTCGGTGCCTACACCCTGGTCTGCAAGTCCTACACACAAGATGACAAGCCCAACTACAGCAGCGAATGGGCGGTCATGGACGTATTCAAAGGCGGCAAGCAGATCGACACACTCTATCCTGAGCGGCGCTTCTACAAAGCCAGCCAGCAGACTTCGACCATGGTGGCAAACCGCTCGACCATGAAAGAAGATCTGTACGTGGTTTACGAAGGCCTGAATCAGGACACGGGCCGTCCCATCATCAAAATTCACCTGAACCCGCTGGTGATGTGGATCTGGGTTGGGGTGTGGTTGATCATCGCCGGAACTGTCGTAGCCTTGATCCCGAATGCAGTGCCCGTGCGGGCCGCAGTTCCGGCCCGCGTGCAACAGGCGGCCCCAGTGGGAGCAGGAGACTGATGTCGAGACTCTCGAACCCGCTCCGCCGTACGCTACAGCTTGCTTTGGTCTGCGTCGCGCTCTTCACCTTCCTGGGAGCCGGAGACGAAGCGGCTCGCTTCAACGATCTCGGACACCGCCTGATGTGCGTTTGCGGTTGCAACCAGATTCTGCTCGAGTGCAATCACGTCGGCTGCAAATACTCCGACACCATGCGCGGGGAATTGATGGCGGCGGTCGAACGCGGCGATAATGACGACCTCACGCTGCAAAGCTTTGTTCAAAAGTACGGCACTACCGTGATGGCCGCGCCCACGACGAAAGGCTTCAACCGCGTAGCCTGGATCATGCCGTACCTGGCTCTGGTACTGGGATTGACCACGGTCGTCCTCATCGTACGGGCCTGGAAGAAGCGCCCACTCGTATTACCCGAAGGCGCAGTCGTCCCAATCCAGGGAGAACAACTCGATCATTTCCGCGATCAGGCTCGAAAGGATACCGAATTATGATGGTTGCCGATCTCGCCTGCGGCTTTATCACGCTGGGTGCGCTGGTCTACATCTTCTATCTTCCTGGCAAACTCTATCTCGGGCCAGAGAAGACGCGCCTCTCTTATCTCCGCGAACGCAAAGAGGCCATCTACGAGAATCTGCGCGACCTGAATTTCGAATACAAAGCCGGCAAGCTTCCCGACGCCGATTACCACTCGATCAAAGGCTCGCTGGAAGACGAGGCGGCTGCGGTGCTGTCAGAGATTGCCTATCTCGAACAATTGGCTGCGTCTGCCCCGGCGCGACTTCGCCCCGGAAAAGGAGCAAGCGTTTGAGGCTTTTCTACAAGATTGCTGGAGTTTCCATCCTGCTGTGGGCGGCTGCTCTCGCGTCCGCGCAAACCCTCACCGGCACGGTCACGAACGGTACCACCAACAAGCCCGCGGCCGGAGACGATGTCGTGCTTCTGAAACTGGCCAACGGGATGGAAGAAGGCGGCCGCACGAAAACGGATTCGCAGGGTAAGTTCAGCTTCAAACTTGACGACGGCGACAATCCGCACCTGATTCGCGCCATCCATCAGGGCGTGACCTACCATCGCATGGCGCCTCCGGGAACCACCTCCGTCGAAGTGCAAGTGTTCGATGCCTCCAAGAAGATCGAAGGACTCAGCGTCACCGCCGACGTGATGCGCTTCCAGGCGCAGGGGGACCAGATTCAGGGCGTGCGCTTGTTTGCGGTTGATAACAATTCCAATCCGCCGCGCACCCAGATGAACGATCAGAACTTCGAGTTCTATCTTCCCGACGGCGCGCAGGTCGACACCGCTCTCGCCAAGACCGCCGGAGGACAGCCCGTCAACTCCACGCCGGTTCCGCAAAAAGAGAAGAATCGCTTCGCATTCATCTTCCCCCTGCGGCCGGGAGAAACTCAGTTCCAGGTTGTCTACCACCTGCCGTATAAGGGCGAGTTGAGCATCGACCCTCGTCCACTTTATGCAGCCCAACACTTTGTGGTGATGGTGCCGAAGACGATGCAGTTCTCCGCTCAAGGCGGCGGATTTCAGGCAATGGACGACCCGCAACAGTCCAGTGCCCTGGTGGAGGTCGCTTCGAACACCACGCTCGGACAACCGCTCGCCTTCAAGATTTCCGGAACTGGCCTGCTGCCCGAAGGTGGCCCCGGTGGACAAGACAACGCCGGCGGTGGAAGCGGCGGCAACAGCCAGGCGGTCGGAGGCGCGCAGGTTTCCGGACGTCCCGGCGGAGGCTTAGGGCCGCCGATCGAAGCTCCCGATCCCCTCGACAAATATCGCTGGTACATCCTGGGGGGCTTCGCCATCGTTTTAGCGGCGGGCGCGATCTACATCTCAGGACGATCCAAGAGCGTTCCTGTCGCCGACTATTCCGATATTGAAGCGGAGTTGCCTGTGCCCCCGCCAACCCGCGCCGCGGCGCCCACTGCACGACTCCAACATGTTGCTAGAGGCGCTGAAGGAAGAACTCTTTCAACTGGAACTCGATCACAAGCAAGGACGCATCTCGCAAGAGGAGTACGACAAGGCCAAGGCCGCGCTCGACCAGACCCTGGAGCGCGCCCTCAAGCGGGAAACCCAAAAAGCGTAGCGCCGGCCATGGGGGGATGGGCGTCCCGCCCTCCCCTCCGAATCCACCGACCCGCCATAGCATCTAATTGTCAGTAGGTGTTTTCTATGGGAAATACATTTAAGACCGCGTTTCTGCTCACTGCGATGACCCTGCTGTTAATGGCCATTGGCGGCGCCTTCGGCGGACAGCGTGGCATGTTGCTCGCCCTGGGAATCGCGGCCGTCACCAACTTCGTCTCTTATTTCTATTCCGACAAGATCGCTCTCGCGACCTATCGCGCGCAGCCCGTAACTCGCGAGCAACTGCCGCGCGTCTACAGCGCGGTCGAGCGGATCACGCAGAAGATCGGGCTGCCCATGCCCAAGATCTACGTGATTCCTACGGATTCTCCCAACGCTTTCGCTACGGGACGCAATCCCAAGCACGCGTCGGTTGCCGTGACCCAAGGCATCTTGAATCTTCTGACCGATGAGGAACTGGAAGGGGTGCTGGCTCATGAACTGGGCCACGTGACGAATCGCGACATCCTGATCAGTTCGATTGCCGCCACGCTGGCTGGAGCTGTAACTTTTCTCGCCCGCTTCGGCTTCTTCTTCGGAGGCGGTCGCGACGAACGTCGTGGCGGAGGCATCGGCGCGCTCCTGATGCTGATTCTTGCGCCCGTTTGCCGCCATGCTGATTCAGCTGGCCGTTTCGCGCTCGCGCGAGTACGAGGCCGACGCCACTGGCGCCCATTTGACCGGTAACCCTTATGCGCTAGCCAGCGCTCTGGCGAAGATTGACGCCTACGCTCGCCGCGCCCCGATGGTGGCAACGCCGTCGACGGCGCATTTGTTCATTATTCAGCCATTTCTGGGGATGAACTTTGGCAGCCTGTTCTCGACGCACCCGCCGGTCGCCAAGCGGATCGAGCGCCTGACTGGACGCCCGGCAGAGTTTACGCAATAAAGCTGTCAGCTCTCAGCCATCAGCTTTCAGCCAAAACGATGTGCAAGGCGGAGCGTCAGATCCGTTCTTACTGACAGCTGATAGCTGACGGCTGAAAGCTGGTCCCATGACTTTCGTACTCCCCCGCCAACTTTGGCCGCCGAGCCCTCATCTCATCGCATAGTAGAATCGTTCTAATGTCACCCGACACCGCTACGGCCGTCTCGCATCGCGCAGGCCAACTCGAGAACGCACTCCGCAAAGTCATCCGCGGCAAGGACGATGTGCTCCGGCTATGCCTGGTTTCGATGCTGGCTCGCGGCCACATCCTGATCGAAGGCGTCCCCGGCGTCGGCAAAACCACTCTGGGACAGGCCTTAGCCCGCGCTCTCGACTGCACCTTCCAGCGCGTCCAGTTCACCAGCGACATGTTGCCGTCCGATGTGCTGGGCATTTCGATTTATTCCGCCGTCGCGCAAGAATTCGAATTCAAGCGCGGACCGGTCTTTACCAACGTCCTGTTAGCGGACGAGATCAACCGCACCACGCCGAAAACGCAGTCCGCCCTGCTTGAGGCGATGAACGAATCTCAGGTCACGGTCGACGCCCATTCTTATGCACTGCCACAACCGTTTCTGGTGATCGCCACCCAGAATCCCGTTGAGCACCACGGCACTTACCCCTTGCCCGAATCGCAGCTCGACCGCTTTCTGATGCGCGTGCGCATGGGATATCCCGACGGCAACGCCGAACGCGAGATTCTTCGCTCGGAAGCAGGCACCGCCAAGCTGGAAGTGATGCAGCCCGTTCTGACCGGCACCGACATTCTGGAGATGCAGCACGCGGTGAAGCAGGTTCGCGTCGACGATTCGCTGGTGAACTACTGTCTCGCCGTCGTGCGCAAGACGCGTGAGTCCGATCAATTCTCGCTCGGTGTCTCGCCCCGCGGATCGCAGATGCTCTATCGCGCCGCCCAGGCCATGGCTTTTCTCGAAGGCCGCAACTTCTGCGTGCCCGAAGATTTCAAGCCGCTGGTGGTTCCAGTGTTTGCTCACCGCGTTGTGGCCAATGCGATGGCATCGTCCACGCTGAAAAAATCAGAACAGGCAGAACAACTTCTTCAAGAGATCGTCGAAAGCGTCCACGTCCCTGTCTAGAGATCATGTGAGGCAGTCGCCCTCGCCCGCCAGCATCTGCGACAATTCATCAGTTCTTAGATGATTGCGGAAACTATTCCCGACGCCTATGACCCTACAGGACGAAAAGTCTTTCGCCCAGACCTAAGGCGGCGCGGCGTTCATCCAACTTTTCCCATGGGCCGGTATATCAGCGAGCCTCTCGCAATTGAGTGCAGGAGTATCGGCGATATCCGCAGATTCCTCTGCGGCTGCAAGGGCGTCAGTGATATGGAGCAGTTCGGCAAACAGGATTACTGGCAGCCTCCGGAGCATTTTGAAAAAACCAGGCAGGGTGATTGTGACGACTTCGCCCTTTGGACGTGGCGGCAGTTCATGGCCTTGGGTTATGACACTCGCGTTGTGTTTGGCCAGCATGGCCGATATGGAATCGGACACGCCTGGGTAGAATTTCTGCAAGACGGAAAGTGCTTTCTCGTGGAGCCACTATTCTCGCGCCTGGGGTTCACCTTCCCGCGATTATCCACCCTCAGTTACCATCCCAAGTTCTCGGTCACATGGGACGGGCAGAAGATTTCCTTCTATCAGCACGAGGATCGACACTACCAACTTCGGTTGCCACAAATGATTTCCATGTCACCTGAATGGCTGGTTTTCTGGAGTTGGGTATGGCTGAGGACTCTTCCGCGGTTCCCAATGAGACTTTGGCGCTCTGCGATTCATACCATCCGAGGGCGTTCCACCAGTTCCTTGTGAGAGACTCTTGCTGAGGCTCCCAATTATGTCTTTCCTCCGCTTCCTCATGTTTCTATCGCTGATCGTCTGGATCGGCGGACTGATCTTCTTCCCGGTCGTCGCCCAGACTGCCTTCACCGTGCTTCCCACGCGCCACCTCGCCGGCTCGGTCGTGGGACGATCCCTCACCATCCTGCACTGGATGGCCATCGCCTCCGGCGTGATCTTTCTCATCAGTTCGCTGATCTATAACCGCCTGACCACCGGCGGACTGCATGCGTTCGGCGCGCGTCACATCCTCATCTGCCTGATGCTGCTGCTCACTCTGATCTCGCAATTCGGCATCATCCCCCGCATGGACACGCTGCGCGCCTCGCTTCCCGGTGAAATCGATACCGTGCCGTTAGACAATCCCGCGCGCATGCAATTCGACGCCTTGCATGTCTGGTCGACAAAGATTGAACAGGGAGTGCTGGTGCTGGGCCTGGTCCTGATTTATATGACCGCGCAGATAAAGTAGCGCCGGCGTCTCCCCGGCTATTGCAGGGATTTCGGTGGAGGCGGGGGCTGATCCAGGTAGGTATCCAGAAACGTCAGATATCCAGCGATCAAGTGATAACTTTCGTAGTAATCCTTCATCTTCACCGCGTTGAGCTTGTCTCGCGACGAGTGCAGAATCGGCCAGGTCTCCTGAGTCACGGAATGAATCGTGATCCGTGGAATTCTGAAGCGCGCGAAAGACTCTGAGTCGGTCGATCCCACCTGATCCACGTTCATCGCCGTCACGGGAATTTTCATGGCAAACGCAGTCTGCGCCATGGCATCGAGCATCGTGTTGTCCGAGTGCGACGCCCACACTTCGGTAGGACCCAGCCCGAGCGTATCCATATTGACCATCCCTGAAACCCGCGTACGCTGCACGGCGGGAAGCGTCCGCGCATAGAACTCCGAACCGACCATCCCCCCTTCCTCGTCGGTGAACGCGACAAACACGTAGGTGTGATGCCGGGCGGTCTGGCTCAGGCTGTAGAAAAGGCTGGGCAGCAGCGATGCGCCGCTCCAGTTGTCGACCACGCCGTCGCCCTTGTCCACGTGATCGGAATGCGCGCCCACCAGAATGACCTGGTCCGTCTGGCCCGGTAAAACGCAAATCAGATTGGGCGGAAGATTCTTGCGGACCACCTGCTCTGTCAGCCGGTCGTCTTTGCATCCCGACTGAATAAACAACTGCTTGAGCGTTGTTTCCCGTTGCTCGTTCTTCACCGAGAATGCCTGCAGCCGCACCTCGATGGCGTCCTGGGTGAGGGTGCGAAATTCAAGTTGGCTCTGGGCAAGCAGGCTGGTCGTCAACAAAAACGAGCCGAACACTAGTAAAGGCAGGCGAAAGCGCATGGGCGAGCGGAAACTGCACTAAGAGCATAGCACGAAGCCGCCCGGAACTTTTTCCACTCGCGGTGCGTAACCTCTGTTGCCGGGCGAAGCCTTGCCCTGCCATCGAATTCACCAGAGGCCTTCATGCGCAAATTGTTTGCGAGTTCCCTGTTCACGTTGCTGTGCATTCTTCCCGCAGTCGCCTCGCCTTCGGCGCAGGAAATTTTGGCGAAGGCCAAACAAGCCGCTGGCGGAGATGCCTGGAACTCCATCCGCACGACCCACGCCACGTTGACCCTGAAAACCAGTGGCCTGAATGGGGATCTGGAGATCTGGGAAGACAACGTCACCGGACACTCCCTCGTACGCTACCGAATGGGACCGGCCTCGGGCGCCGAAGGTTTTGACGGCAAAACCGTCTGGTCGCAGGATTCCTCCGGCCAACCCAATGCCGACGCTGGCGGAGAAGCCCTGCAAGGCGCCGCCAATGAAGCCTATCGCCGCACCCACGCTTACTGGTTCCCTGAACGCTGGCCAGCGCAGGTTGAATATTCCGGCGAGAAAACCGACAACGGGAAAAGCTTCTTTGTTCTGCGCATCACCCCGCAGGGAGGCCGTCCCTTCGATGTCTGGATCGATGCAACCACTTACCTCTTCGACCACACGGTAGAAAAGGCCGAGATGGACACGCGCACTTCGTACTTCTCCGACTATCGCGACGTGAACGGCGTCAAGATTCCTTTCAGCGAACGCACCACCAATGGCGACACCAAGTACGACCAGCTCGTCACCATGCAGAACATCGAATTCAACCAACCGGTGCAGGAGGCGCAGTTCCGTATGCCCGCGCCTCCTCCGCCAGATTTCACGATTGCCGACGGCAAGACTTCGACCACCGTTCCGTTCCACCTCATCAACAATCACATCTATCTCGATGTAAAGCTGAACGGCAAAGGACCCTTCCGCGTGCTCTGTGATACCGGAGGAGCCAACATCGTCACGCCCACCCTGGCCAAAGAATTGGGATTGAAATCCGAAGGAGCGCTGCAAGGCCGCGGTGTCGGGGAAAAATCTGAAGACATCGGCCTGGTGAAACTCGAAAGCCTGCAAGTCGGCGATGCTACTCTCTCCAACCAACTCTTCGCGGTCTTCCCTATGGAATCTTTTTCGACCGTAGAAGGCGTCCCTGAGAACGGCATGATCGGCTTCGAAGTCTTCAAGCGCTTCGTTGTCAAAGTGGATTACGAACACGAAACGCTGACGCTCACTGTGCCTTCAGCTTTCGCCTACCATGGCGACGGCGTCAGGGTTCCCTTTCAGTTCAACGACCACATCCCGCAGGTCGAGGGCTCGATCGACGGCATCCCCGGCAAGTTCGACATCGATACTGGCAGCCGCTCTTCAATCGACCTGTTGAAGCCCTTCGTCGCGAAAAACAACCTGGTCGCCCACTACAATGCGAAGATCGAAGCCGTCACCGGATGGGGAGTGGGCGGCGCGGCTCGCTCGCTCGTAACCCGCGCGGACGTCTTGCGCCTGGGCGCCGTCGAAGTCACTCATCCGGTCACCGAACTCTCGCTGCAAAAGAAAGGTTCCTTCACCAGTGAATATGTCGCCGGCAACGTTGGCGCAGGCGTGCTCAAGCGCTTCAACATTACTTTCGACTACGCGCACCAGCAACTCATCTTCGAACGCAATTCTAACTACGGCAAACCCGATGTCTTCGACCGCTCGGGTATGTGGCTGAACCAGTCGGGCGCCAGCTTCGAAGTCGTCGACATCATCGCGGGAGGCCCCGCCGCCAGTGCCGGCCTTCATGCCGGCGATAAAATCCAGGCCGTCGACGGTCAGGCGGCCGACAAGATTTCCCTCGCTGAGATTCGGCACCGCTTCAAATCGGAACCAGCGGGCACCAAGCTTCATCTCACCGTGCAATCGAGCGGAAACCAGCGCGACGTGGAACTGACACTCAAAGATCTCGTCTAGGTGGGCGAACACGAGAATTTGTGGCACAGTAGATAGGGATGGCCCTGTCCACGGACCTGCCCGCTTCCGGCCGTGCCGCATTCACTTCCCCGGATTTCGTCCTTTACGAAGTCTCGCGCTTCTTCATCGTTCTCGCACTCGAGATGCAATCAGTCGCCGTGGGATGGCAGGTCTACGAGATCACGCGCCGACCCCTCGATCTCGGCTACGTGGGCCTCGCGCAATTCCTGCCCGGCGTTCTTCTATTCCTGATCAGCGGACACGCCGCCGACCGCTTCAACCGCCGCAAACTGCTGATGGCCTGTTACGTCGGCTTTGCCGTGTGCTCGGCTCTGCTCCTTCTCATCAGTCACCGCGAAATTGGATCGGTTTATCCAATTTATGCCGTGCTGCTCATGCTGGGAGTGGTGCGCTCCTTTAACGGACCGGTGGCCCGCGCACTTCTTCCGCAACTGGTCCGCATGGAACACTTCCAGAACGCGGTGGCCTGGAACTCCGGCATCTTTCAGGCCGCGACGGTCATGGGTCCGGCCGTCGGCGGGTTGATCTATGCCTTCTTTCGCGGACCGTCGGAAGTCTACCTGGCAGCAATGATCGCAGGCATTCTCGCTACGCTTTCCACGCTCAAGATCCATCCTCTCGAAAGCGTGCGCGGACCGACCGAAATGACCCTGCGCTCGGTCTCGGCCGGATTGCGTTATGTGTGGCGGCAAAAACTGATCCTGGGATCAATCTCGCTCGACATGTTCGCCGTCTTGCTGGGAGGCGCGGTCGCGTTGCTGCCCGTCTACGCCAGCGAGATCCTGAAAACTGGACCATGGGGTCTGGGATTACTTCGTAGTTCTCCCGCCATCGGCGCCGGAACCATGGCCATCCTGCTCGCACTTCGCCCTCTGCGGAAACGCGTCGGCGCCATCATGCTGTGGTGCGTCGCAGGTTTCGGCGTATTTACCATCATCTTCGGGATCTCGCGCAGCATTGTGATCTCGATGCTGGCGCTGGTGCTGGTCGGCGCTACCGACATGGTGAGCGTGGTCATCCGCGGCACGCTGATTCAGATCGCTACGCCCGACGAAATGCGCGGACGCGTCAACGCGGTCGACATGCTTTTTATCGGAGTCTCGAACGAGTTCGGCCAATTCGAATCAGGCGTCACCGCCCACTGGTTCGGAACGGTAGAAGCTGTGGTGCTGGGAGGAATCGGGACGCTGGTCGTGATCGCCATCTGGGCCTGGCGGTTTCCGGAGCTGCGCCACGCGGATCAGCTCACGGTGGCGGAACTCGCGGAAAAATAAATCAACTTCGCCAGCGCAAGGTCACCGGGCCGCTCATCGGATGTTTCATCTCACCGCCATTCTGCTTTGAATCCAGATAGGCCTGCTTAAGCTGGAAGTACCATTTCGCGGGACGATCCGCGTCGTCGATCAGCATGAGGTGCGGATCGTATTTCAAGCCTTCCGACTGATCTTCCATCGTCTTGCGATCCTGCTCGACAAACTTCGCAAAGACGAATTTCAGAAGCTCGGGCGCGAACGGAATCCAGCGGAACAAATTCCACGCAGCCACCACGTCGATCCGGCATTGGCTGCGAGTGATCGGTGTTACTGTCGTCAAACTCGAGAACCAGTACTTCCCTGCCCGGATCGTTTCCAACCGTAGATTGGGTAGGACGAAGTCGATGGTCGTGGTAATCGAATCGGCGTCAGCGTAGAGCCGCAGCAGCTTGTAAGGCGCGCTGTTGGAACTCGGTGTATGCGCGCTCATGCGGAAGCCGCCCGGAATGGGCTCGAAATTCTTGGTCTTCTCGTGAATGCTCTCGCGCTTCCGCCACCACCAGGCCTGATGCACAAACGGACCGTGCGCCGGATCCATCAATCCGATGATGCCGTGATCCACCGAGCAAGGCAGATCGGCGGTGAGATAAGCGAGCTTGTACTTGTCACTGAATGTCGGCACGCGCGGCGCAGGAGTCACAGGCTCTTCACGCTGCGTGAATCCCGCCCCCGCAGGTCCAGCCTCCGGGATGAACACCCATATGAAATCGTCGTGCTCTTCGCAGGCAAAGCTGCCCGCGTAGATGCGATCAATCTTCAGCTTCTGATCGGCGGTGAGCGACGGAATCAGCTGGCACTGCCCGGAGTGCGCATCGAACTTCCATCCGTGATAGCTGCATTCGACCTGCGCGCCGTCGAACCATCCGCAGGAAAGCGGCATGCCGCGATGCGGACAAGCATCCTGCAAGGCAAAAGCCCGGCCGGATTTATCACGCCCAATGACCAGCGGAATTTCCAGCAGCATCGCCTTGCGAAGCTCGTTGCGCCCGACCTGATCCGAGGGCAGCGCGCGGTACCAGAAGCCGCGCAGCATGAGCGAGTCGGGCGTCTGCCGTTGGAGTGGGTTGTCAGCCATGAACCAAGCAGGCTACTACAAAGTAGCGCCGGCGTCTCGCCGGCAACTTCTGGTGTGGGGCGGGCGCCCTCGCCCGCCTAGCCGTGAAGCGACGGAAGAGATTCCTCCGGGGCCGGTCGCGGGCGGCAGGTCGCCGGTGGCCGGAATACGGCTTCATGATCGCTTGAAATTCTTTTGGCCACTTGTCAGATTGCGTGCTGCTTCCAAGGAATATCGACCCCCTGTTGAACCAGCCCCGTAGGGGCGTCGCGATAATAGCCCAGCGCTTCAGCGCTGGGTCCGAACGACACATTGATCAAGTCCCGGAGGGACGGCCGAATTCTTCCCCGCGCCGCGGCTGTGGCGGGGACGCCCGCCCCACATAAGCGAACTAGTCATGAAAACTTCCCGAAGCAAAATCCGGACTCACCGGCGCCTTCGGCACAAACCTTTCCGACCACTTGATCTTTCCCGTCATCTGCATCACCACGAACAACGTGATAATCGAGCCGATGGTGATCGCCAGCCCCGTGAATCCCTTGAAGAAAAACGCATAGGAGAACAGCACCAGGTAGATCAATTGCGCCAGCCCAGCTTCCACCGCGGCAAAGCGAATCCCCACCACCAACCGCAGATAACTCACCACCAGAAACACCGAGACCAGAGAGCAGATCACGAAGGCCAGGTGAATCGAGATGTGGTCTACCAGGTAGGCCATCAGCAAATGAAACGAAAAGAACGCCGTGGCCAGGAAAAAGTAGTTCATCGGGTGCATCTCAATTCCCCGCAGCGTGGTAATGATGAACATCAGAAAGAAGAAAAAGAACAGCGAGACGGGCGCGAAGAAACTGATCTGTCCCGCCAGCGGCCCCGGTTGTAGCTTCTCAGGCATGGTGGTGCCGATCTGGAAACCCGAAAGCAGGTTGGAATATTTCCACGTCAGGTCCCAGCCATCCGCCGTCTCTTTCTTTTCTGTGGGAGAAAGCGTGTCGGCGGGAAAATCGACTTCTTTGAAATTCGTCTTCATGTTCAACGCGAAGTCCCGCACCTGCGATATATCTTCTCCAAACTTGTAGACCCAGTTCTCCATTCCCTGCGAGCGGTAAGAGAACATCACCGCCGCCGTTTGTCCCGCTTCCAGCGGCACCCTCGCCGTCACTCCGCTGCTGTTGGTACGGATCGGCACCGGTTTGTCATCGACCATAACGGTCAGGTCGTCGTAGAGCGCATGGGAAGCCGGAAACTTCAGCTGGATATCCACCTGTTCACTGCTCGCACTGGTATTGCGGAACTTGTAAGCCCCCGCGAAGTCGACCGCATACGTGCTGTACCAGAGCAAACCCTTCTGCCGGTAATCGAGATTGAGCGCAACGTTGACGCGGCTGCTTTCCAGAGGAAGCGCCGTCGGCACCGGCTTCTTCACTTCGCGGTTATAGGTTTGACCGTTTTCCTGCACCTGCTCGGTCACCAACTTCTCGGTCCAATAAGCCGCGGTCGGCGGACACTGCGTTTGCTGCGTCCCCCAGCTGGAGGCGACCTTCTCGTCCAGGTGGCCGCTGGCGGAGTAAGTCCGAGAAAAGATGGTTGCGCCCAGAATCATCCAGGCGACGGTGGTGCACACGAAGATAAAAGCAATGGCGGTGATGCGCTTGATCATGAGGATCTCCCGGCCGTGGGGCGCGGCGTCATGGAGTACTTTGCATCGTAAAGTACAATACGTCAAGAAGAAAAATGAGCCCGTAGCTACGCCGAAAGTGCCCCAGCGCACACCCTGCTGTTGCGACCGTCACTGACGTCCGTGAGCTGCCGACGCAAGATGAAATCAGCCCGGAGGTTTGCCTGGCAGGCATGTGGGAGGGACCTATGAAAAAAGCATTGATTCTATTAGTGGTACTAGCGGCAGTAATCGTTCTGGCTCAGCCGCAGACATCCTCGATCGTGGTAAAGGAAGCGACCGTCGCAACCGGCGAAGTCATCGTAAGCGCCGAGCTCGGCGGAAAGTCGGTCGAACTGCAATGCACCCAAAGCATGCCGGGCTGCGTCTCGCTGAAAGCCGGCAAGTATGTAATGGTGCAGTTGCCGAAGAACCATGGCATGTACGACTGCCAGAATGTCGACATCTTTCCGAACGGGGCCGACCCGGCGACCGCACAACGAGTAGGCACCTACTGCCTGAATCAGAAGTAGGTTACTTCGGGCATCAGGGGAGCCGCTCAAAGCGGTGACTACGGTGGGCTGCGCTGCCCCCCATGTCTCACGTAAGTTATTGTATATAAGCAAGTTAGAAAGATTACTCCAATGGTTCTATGCCCGTTGGATAGATTGCTCCCCCCTCCCCTTCGGCCTATAATCGACCCACTCTGGTAGTACTGATTCTCCTTCAGGTTCCGGGCAGGTAGCTGCGAGGGCACAGTTGTGTCTTTGCGCTGAAAGCGTAAAACCCGGCTATGCGAAAGCACCTGCAACTCGCCTGGATGGCAAGTACCGTAATCGCGACCTTCCTTTCACTCACCAAGCCATACGTGCAGGCCGAAGCCGGGTCCGGAGGAACGACCCAAGTCATCACCACGACCACCGACGAAAATGGACGCAAGATCTATGAAAACGAGTCGGTTCCCGTGAAGCTCGTCGAAGCACATCAGCAACGACGCTCCCGCCCAGCGCAGCTGCGCTGGTCTACTGGAGCGGCTCCGCAGCACCGGTGGAAGCCGGTTGCCTTCGGCCAATGTGCGCGCGGCGCGTTCCGCGGCTGCAGATGTGAGCCAGTATCTGGGACACGATTCCCAGGCGCCGGTTCTCAACTACAACCAGGGCAAGTCGTTCACCCCAGAGCAAGTGGATGCGGCCATTGAAAAGGCTGCGGCAGAACATAACGTGGATCCCAACCTGGTGCGGGCTGTCATCAAGGTGGAATCCAACTTCAATCCCAACGCGGTTTCCCGCAAGGGAGCGATGGGATTGATGCAGCTGATGCCGCAGACCGCTCGACAGTTGAAAGTGACCAATCCATTTGATCCGGAACAAAACGTGGATGCCGGGGTTCGACATCTTAAGCAGCTCATGGAGAGCTACGGGGGGGATGTCAAACTGAGCTTGGCCGCCTATAACGCGGGCCAGGGGTCGGTGGCGCGGAGCGGGGGCATTCCTCACTTCGCGGAGACTCGCAACTACGTGAAAAGAATCACCAATCTGTACAACAACGGGATTGACGACGGCTCCCACATTCTGGGCAGCCCGGTGCATGATCCGGTACGGGTGGAGCGGGACGTGCGCGGCGTGCTGTATATCAGCAACACCGACTGAATTCCCGGCATCTGTTCTGAAGTACGTTCGAGCGATTACGGGCCACAAAAGTTGACCAAGCGAAATCGAAGCCTACGTGCCTTGCGCCGGGGAGCGGCCGTGATTCTTTTGCTGCTGCCTGCAATGCCGGCGCTCGCCCGCAGTCGCCACACCGACTCCTGGGCGCGCTCGCAGTTCTCGACCGCCGAGCGCATGCGCGAAGCGCTCAATGGACGCCCCACGCAAAGAACGCACACGCCGCCAGTACCAGCGAGTGATCAATGCCTATCGCGAGATCTACTACGGAGCGCCGGCGTCAAGCAAAGCCGACCCTAGCGTAGTCGCTGTCGCCGAACTGATAGTCGAGATGGGACGCCAGTTCGATGACGACACGGTCTTGCGTTCGGCGATCGGACAATATCAATTTCTGCGCAAGGAATATCCCGGCAGCAAGTACCGCGTCGACGCGCTCTTCACCATCGGCGAAATCTACAAAGACGATCTCGGGGACAACGCCAAAGCCCGCGCGACTTTCCAGGATTTCCTGAAGCGTTATCCACACAGCCATCTGGCGGACGACGCGCGCGCCGCGCTCGAACAGCCGGTTCAACGGGCATCGTTGAAGACGAAAGATTCCGACGACGCGAGGAGAGCTCCGAGCAAAACGGTTTCGGATGACGACGAAAGTGCGGAGGACAACGCCGAAAAACCTTTAACCACAAAGGACACAAAGGATCACGAAGTAAAATCCAAAGCGATTGCCCGGGTAACCGGAATCCGCCATTGGTCCACGCCTGATTACACGCGGGTTGCCATTGATGTTGAACAGGATGTGAAGTACGAATCGCAGCGCATCAGTCATCCTGACCGTATCTTCTTCGACTTGCTCGACACCCAGCTGGCCTCGACGCTGGTCGGCAAAACCTTCGATGTCGATGACGGTTTCCTGCGCAAGATTCGCGTGGCTCAGTTCGCGCAGCGCAAGACGCGCGTGGTTCTCGAAGTCGACGAGCTTTCCGATTACGAAGTCTTCCTGCTCCCCAACCCTGCGCGGCTGATCATCGATATCCACGGCAAGGACAGCCATGGAAAACACGTAGCCCGTGCGACGGACGACGATCCCGACACCGCTACGAAACCCGAGCCCAAGTTCGAAACCACCAAGCCTTCGGCCAATACGCTGGTGGTGAAATCGGAAGAAGAGAAAAAACAGGAAAAAGCCGACGCCACCCGAGTTGAAGAAGCTAAGAAGAGCGCGAAGACGGAAGAAAAAGACATTCCGGCCGTTGTAGTGAATCCGTCAGCGCCGAAGAAACGAATTGTCGAAGCTGACCCTGACGACGATACGGCCACCGTCGCCAAGCTGGATGCGCCGCCAGCCGTAAAGCCGGCCACGACGCGCAGAAAGTCCAGCGCCAGAGCCACAAAGTCTCCCACGCCTGACATGGATATCCGCGAAGCCCAGCCCACCGCCAGCGGCGATCGCTCGCTCATCCGCGCCTTGGGACTGAAGATCGGCAAGATCGTCATCGATCCCGGACACGGCGGCCATGACACCGGAACCATCGGCCCCAACGGCCTTTGCGAAAAAGATCTCGTCCTCGACGTGGCCAAGCGGCTAGGCAAACAACTCGAACGACTGGGTGCGGAGGTGGTTTACACCCGCAGCGACGATACGTTCATCCCCCTGGAGACACGCACAGCCATCGCCAACCAGCAGCAGGCCGACCTGTTTATTTCTATTCACGCGAATTCGAGCCGCGATCCTGACGCGCGCGGAGTGGAAACCTACTACCTGAACTTCACCTCATCGCACGATGCGCTCGAAGTAGCCGCTCGCGAAAACGCGGTCTCAGAGAAGTCAATTCACGAACTGCAAGACCTGGTGAAGAAGATCGCGTTGAAGGAAAAGATTGAAGAGTCGCAAGAGTTCGCCAGCGATGTGCAGCAATCCCTGCATAGCGGACTCGCCGCCCGCAACGCCAGCATCCGCGACCGCGGCGTGAAGAAAGCCCCATTCATCGTGCTGATCGGCGCGAACATGCCCTCGATCCTCGCCGAAATTTCTTTCGTCAGCAATCCTGACGACGAACGCAAACTCCAAACCCCGGAATACCGCCAGCGCATAGCCGACTCGCTCTACCGCGGCATCTCGAAATATGTGAACGGCCTGAGCGGAGTGAAAGTGGCGAGCAAGATTGATAAGGGCGAGTAGAAAAACAGTACCCAGTACCGAGTACCCAGTGCCCAGTTAAGACTCAAAGACCTCCGCTGCACCCCTGTTGTTCATCACTCGTTACGTCGGCCCGGGCATCACCGCGAAGTGTGACTGCCGCCCTTTAGAACGCCGAGCCGACGTCATACCTTTGTTTCCGCAAAACGAACCTGTCAGTCCTTCGGCCCCTGTGCTCGGCCCTGCACCGTCACTTCCTGGCAATCGAAGATGAAGTGTTCCCTCAACGCTCTTGTTCATACCCGCCACTGAAAGCGGCTGGAGGAAAGATGAAATACGCATTGAAACTCTTTCGTATCGCTGCGTCTGTCTCTACGCTATTCGTCCTCGTCGTGACTGCGCTTGCAGCCAATCCCGTACCAATGATTAGCCAACCCGTGCTTCCAGACGCGACCTCGCCGGGCGGCCCGGGATTCACGCTGACGGTAAACGGCACCGGTTTCGTTTCGACCTCTGTCGTGAACTGGAATGGCAGCCCAAGGACTACCAGCTTCGTCAGCGGGTCGCAGCTTACCGCAACCATTCTTGCTTCAGATATCGGCACAGCGAATACGGCTTCGGTGACGGTTACCAACCCTGCTCCCGGCGGCGGCACATCCGATCCAATTTTCTTTCCCATCAGTGCCGAAGCCTCATCGGTCACTTTGAGCCTGAACAATTTCGGATCCAGCTATCTGGCATTCACGGTGTTAACCGGCGACTTCAATCATGATGGCTTTCTCGATCTTGCAACCGGCAACGTCGCAAATTCGGTGGTCTCGGTTCTGCTGGGTAACGGTGACGGCACCTTTCGTGAACACGTGGACTATCAAACCGGGGGCAGCTGCGGGTTCGGTGGATTCACAACGGATGTGAACCATGATGGAAATCTCGACTTGGTGGTTCCCTGTAACGGAGTTTCAGTGCTCTTAGGTAATGGCGATGGAACCTTTGGCGCCGCTACCGGATTTCAGGCAGGCGTCGCGCCGACGAATGTGACGGTCGGCGATTTCAATGGAGATGGTTTTCTAGACTTGGCAGTGTCTAATGGCGACAGTTACTCCGTCTCTATTCTTCTGGGCTATGGCGATGGAACCTTTGCCCCGCACACTGATTACCCGGTGGGCAAGAAACCATTCACTGTCGCGACCGACGACTTCAATCACGACGGCAAGCTTGACCTTGTGACCGCCAACTTGACCGGGAATAGCGTCTCGGTGCTGCTGGGAAATGGGGATGGAACGTTCCAGCCTGCAACCGATTATTTAACGGGCAACGACGCCCAATATGTGAGCGTCGCCGACTTCAACGGAGACGGCAACCCTGACTTGGCAGTCGCAAACGAGGACGACAACACGATTGCGATCATGCAGGGTAAGGGCGATGGCACATTCGGAACACCCACCTACCTGACCACGGGCGCGAATCCATCGGGAGTCATTCCGGCGGATCTGAACGGGGACGGCAAACTGGACCTCGCCGTTGCCGACTCCAACTATGAAGGCGGAGGCAGTTCGCAACTATCCGTTTTCCTGGGCAACGGGGACGGAACATTTCAGAGCCGGACGGATTATCCCACCGGCTACGGACCGAGAACGGTAGTCGCTGGCGACTTCAATGGCGATGGCAGGCTCGACTTAGCCACGGCGAACAATGATGCTGCCAGCGTGTCCATTCTCCTGCAGCAGTCCGTGGTGTTTTCTCGACAGAGCGTAATCTTCCCCACGCAGATGATTGGCGTCACCGGTCCTGAGCAAGCCATCACCATGACGAACGTCGGCAGTTCGTCGTTGAATATCACCGGCATCACCATCGTGGGCGCGAACAGTGGAGATTTCGCAGAGACAAATAATTGCGGCTCCAGCCTGGCAGCAGGCGCGAGCTGCAAAATCAATGCGACCTTCACCCCCTCCGCCATCGGCAAGCGTATCGCTACCCTCAGCGTGAGCGATGACGGTACTGGCAGCCCGCAGACCGTCTCGCTGGCAGGTATCGGCACCGAGGTAAGTTTGTCACCCACCAGCTTGAATTTTGGGGACGAGCCCGTCGGCGTCACCAGCACGGCGCAGGATGTCACGCTGTCGAATCATGGCACCACCACCCTGAACATCAGCTCTATTACCCTGATGGGGGCGAATCCCGGAGACTACGCTCAGACCAACACCTGCGGGAGCAGCTTGGGCGGCGGATCCAGTTGCACGATTCACGTCACGTTCACGCCAAAGGTGGCGGGAAAGCGTCCCGCGGTCCTGAAGGTTGTTGACAACGGTGGGGGAGCCCCGCAATACGCCCACTTATGCGGGACGGGGACATAGACAAGGAACGACTTCGATTGAAAAGAAAGCACAGTTGTTCCTTCAGTTAGCGAAAGACCACAACAATTCATACCCGCCGCCGAGAGGCGGCTAGGGGACAAGATGAAATACGCGACAAGATTATTTTCTACAGGTGTGTCGATTACTGTTGTACTCATCCTGCTAACGACCGCATGGGCGGCGAACTCGGCGTCCACGAACACTCAGCCTATGGTCACGAACGCCCCGGGTCACTTCAATGTGTTGTACGAATTTGATCACAATGGATATTCCAACGCACCTGTGATCTTCGATTCGGTTGGGAATCTCTACGGCGTGACTGCGGGCAACTTGAGAAGTACTCACGGCGCAATCTTCGCTCTGAAACCGAACTTGGATGGCACCTGGACGGAAACTACGATTTACACGTTTACCGGCGGTATCGATGGAGACTATCCCCTTGCCGGCCTCCTCTTCGATGCCGATGGAAATCTTTATGGTACGACTGCGGAGGGCGGCGATTTTGGTTACGGGACTATTTTTGCGCTGAGGCCCAACCCGGACGGGGGTTGGACGAAAAGCACTATGTTGAGTTTCAGCGACGGCGCGGATGGGGGTATCCCTTCGGCCGGGTTGACCATCGATTCTGCGGGAAATCTTTATGGCACAACAGAGTCAGGTGGAGTATCAGTCAACTGTTGTGGAGTCGTCTTTGAGTTGGTCCGCTTCCCCGACTGGAACTGGACTTACCATGTAATCCACACTTTCACTGAGGGTACTGACGGTGAGACACCCCAAGCCGTCCTGGTGTTCGATACTGCCGGCAATCTCTACGGCACTACTGCAGGGGGCGGAACGGGCATCTGTGCGGTTTCTTGCGGCACGATCTTTCAGATGACGCCGAATTCGGATGGAAGTTGGACCGAGAGCGTCATCTACAATTTCATCGGAACGAGGGATGGGGACAGCGTCCGTGCCGGCGTCATTATCGACGCCTCCGGTAATCTCTACGGGACGAGCACCTTCGGCGGCACATCTTCGAGGGGCACAATCTTTCAGCTGAAACCGAACTCGGACGGCAGTTGGACTCTACATCCGCTGCATCAGTTCACCAACGGAAAAGACGGCGGGAATCCACTGGCCACTCTGGTCTTCGACTCAGCTGGCAATCTCTACGGCACAACGAACGACGGTGGGACTTACGGATGTGGAGTCGCTTTCCAGTTGAAGCCCACTGCCTCCGGAACCTGGACTCTGATTGCCCTCCACCAGTTTAGTGGCGGCCGGGACGGTTGTGATCCGGTTGCACCTCTCATTCTTGACGCAGCCGGAAACTTCTACGGCACTACTGTTGCTGGCGGTAAGGGAGCGGGAGTAGTCTTTGAACTTTTGCCGTGACGCATTCTCCACATGAGCGGGGAAGATGCCGTTATTGATGGCCAAACCGGCATTCCCCGCCCCCCGCTGGAAACTTTCCGCGCCTCTCTGTAGTCTAATTCTTAGGGACTACATGAGGCTTCCCAGGCTTTTCCCGGCTATTTTCGTTATTTTCGCGGCTCTTTCCGCCTTCGCGGCTGAGGGGCCCCCTGCCCCGCTGCTCCCTAAACAGTTCGGTGGATGGCAGATCTCGGGTGCAGCGAAGCCGAGTCCCGATCCCGCGCTCGCCGATCCTATCAATCCCGCGCTGCTTAAGGAATACGGCTTCACCGATTTCGAATCCGCCAACTATGTTCGCGACGACGGCCGCAAGTTGTCGGTCAAAGCTGCGCGCTTCAATGACGCGACGGGAGCCTACGGGGCCTTCACGTTCTACCGCATGCCGCAAATGATCGTGGAAAAGATCGGCGATCAGGGCGTATCGCTGAACGAGCGTGTGTTGTTTCTACGCGGCAACATCCTGGTCGACGCCGTCTTCGCCAGGTTGAGTGCGATGTCGGCTGCCGAACTCCGCGAACTTGCGAGCAGCCTTCCCTTGCCCCCGGGTAACGCGGCGAACCCTCCCAATCTACCTTCGTACCTGCCGCGCCAGTCGCTGGAACCAAATTCCATCAAATATATTTTGGGGCCGATTGCACTCAACAAGCTGAATGCCCCGCTGGCAGCCGATCTTGTCGACTTCCCCGCCGGCGCCGAAGTTGTGCTCGGCAATTACAACAGTTCCGGAGGAGAAGCCACGCTCGCCGTGATCTCTTACCCCACTCCGCAAATTGCCGCCGAACATCTGCGCCGCATGGATGCGGCCCACGCGCAATCTCCGCAACTTGATCGTCGCAGCGGACCCATCGTCGCTGTCGCCTCGGGACTGCTCTCGCAGAGCGAAGCTAAATCTCTGCTGGCGTCCGTGAACTACGACGCCGACGTGACCTGGAACGAGAACACGCACTTCACCAAGCGGGACAATCTTGCCAATCTTCTCGTCAACATCATCGTCCTGTGCGGAATCATTCTGGGCTTCGCGCTGGTCGCCGGACTGGCCTTCGGAGGCGCTCGGATGCTCGCTCAGCGCTTGTGGCCGCATCGTGGGTTCGAGCGCCCCGAGAACGTGGAATTTATCTCCCTGCACCTCTCAGAAAACCCGGAGCCGGCCTCGAATCCGAAGGTAAGTCCATCAATTAAAGTCGGTTAAGGCTCTTCCTTTAGCTTTTTGTCTCATTTTGACCCACTTCCAGAAGCTGTTAACCTATTTCGTAAACCATTGAAAACAATGGTATTTATTTCCCAAAAATTTCTTGACACCCCCCTTTTTCGGCTCATAAGATTTCGCCAGAAAGTTTTGACGGCTTTGCCTCCGTTAGAACTATTCTCCCTTGAAAAGAAAAGGCCGCCTTTTGCCGGGTGGCCTTTTTATTGCAGTCGTCAGTCGTCGGTCTTCAGTCGTCAGCCAGCAACAAATCAAATATCAGGAACTGCACGGCAACACGAAGATCTTAGGGGTGATTTTGTTTTGCGGACGACCGACGACGGAAGACTGACGGCTTCTGCTTCTTCGTTTAAAATCAAAACAGGCCGACGTAGCTCAGTTGGTAGAGCAGCCGATTCGTAATCGGCAGGTCAGCGGTTCAAGTCCGCTCGTCGGCTCCAGTTCTCTCCAACCTCAATTCCCCGTCAGGTCCTGCAGCTTCCGCAACTTCACAGTTGCGTCATTGGCCACGTCCTGCCGCAACCACCCCAGATGGCCCGCCCCGTAAATTACCAGGATCCTCTCATTCGGAGAATCAATCAGCTGCACAATGTTGTGATAGATGCGAATGTTTCTTTGATACCACTGCGCTACCAGGTCTGGCCCCGCGTAGTCGCCGGGCTCTCCATAAGGGACGTAGGCGAAGTAGACGGCGACATCTCTCGCCACCCTCGCATCGGCGTTCATGAACTCCAGCGTCTCGAGCACGGTGTGGGTTTTCAGAAAATCGTCCTGCTCTTTCACCATCGCGCCGGTACTCGCTCCTAACGCGTCGAGTTGTGCTGTGCGGCCGCTGGCCTTCGCGTAATCGACGACCCTTTGATAAGGAAAATCTCCCTCTTCGTCAACCGCATACACCGCGTGATGGCCTAATGCCTTGGCCAGGCGGTATCCGATTTGATCGATCTCGTTTCGTGACAGCGTGTACTTTCCCGCGAGGTATTCGGAATACTGCTTCGCGACGCGCTCGCTGCCCGCGTCAGCCTCGATGGCAATCTTGGTGGGATGGAACTTCTTTAACACTTCGATTAACTGTGCAATCTCCTTCTGGCGCTTGGGAGATTGCACATCATCCGCTTGCATGTTGTAGAGATCGCGTCCCGGGTTCGCCATGTGATAGGTGCCAAGCACCAGGATCTCGGGCCGCACGTCCGGCTGCGCCCAGGATGTTACCGCAACCGCCAGTACTGCCAGACACAGAAAATTCCTTCGCATGCGCCCTCCCAATGTGAATACGCATGGATCCTCGCTGATGTTCCCGGCGAGTGCAGAGTTTTTACTTTCGGAGTTGTTCCTCGCGGCTCATCGAGTCACAGGTTTGAGGGTCGTGCTGAACCGGGCGCGCGAAGTTTCCGGAAGGGCCGTCGCAATTTTCCGTGGCACACGTCAGTAGGGGATTCTTGCCCGAACCTTTTGCCATTGCGCTGTTCCACTAGGCGGTCGATTTTGTGAGGAAACGAATCACTTCTGCGGGACTGTTGCATATCACATCTGCCCCCGCCTCTTTAAGTTCCTTCGGAGACCCATATCCCCAGGCCGCGCCCACCGCGCACAGACCGTGCTCTTTCGCCGGAATCATATCGTGGCTGCGATCTCCGACCATCGCCGTGGCTCGCGCCTGCAGCCGCTCGGTGTCGAGAAGGAAGCGCAGAAGATCGCTCTTGTTCTCGTAGGCTCCGTCCAACTCGCTGCCATAAACGCCTGCGAAATACCTGGTCAGGGCGAAATGATCCAAGATGCGCTGCGCGAAGATGCGCGGCTTCGAGGTCGCAATGAACAAAGAGCAGCCGGCCGCGTCCAATTTCGCCAGCATCTCGGGAACTCCGGCATAGACGCGGTTTTCGTAGAGTCCGCTCACGGCGAAGCGCTCGCGATAGAGTCGCATGGCTTCGTCGATCCGTCCGGCATCATACGAGCCCAAAAGGCGGCCAAAGCTTTGCCGCAGCGGAGGCCCCACGGCGCTGCGCAAATCATCTTCGCCCGGGGGCACCATTCCCAAACTTCGTACGGCGTGCCGGATGCACCCAGCGATGCCCTCGAAAGGATCAGTCACAGTGCCGTCGAGGTCCAGCAATACGTTAGCGAATCGGGTCAAAGTGAGGCGGTCCTTTCTGGCCAACAGGCGGAGCATTCTACACTCAATGGGAACCACCGAAAAAAGCACTATTGCACAGTCCCCGTGTCCATGGCGCACGCCCCGATAGCAAAAACGTCTTGACTCTGGAACGCATTCGAGGGTTCATACTTCTCATGGTGGAAAGCAGCAGCCCCAAAGGTTTTCGTTCTGGCCATGTCGGTAAGGCCGTGGGAGTGAGTCCGGATACGATTCGCTATTACGAAAAAATCGGTGTCCTCCCCCGCGCTGCGCGGACACCGGCGGGCTACCGTATCTACCCCGTAAGCACGATAGAGAGAGTTTTGACTGTGCAAAAGGCGCTACGCATCGGCTTTACTCTGGCAGAGCTCGCGGAAGTACTGAAAGTCCATGATGCCGGGGGCGTTCCCTGCCAACGAGTGTACCGCCTTGCGCAGAAGAAACTTAAAGGGATTGAAGTAGACATTCAGGCCCTTAGGCGCACCAAAGGCTACCTCAAGCGAGTATTGGATGATTGGGAACAGCGGATGCAGCGGTCGGGCCCGGCGCAGAAATCACACTTGCTGCACTCGCTCGGCCAGGCGCTAAAGGATTCCGAAGCCCCGGCAGAGCGGCTTCGAAGGAGAAACCGATCGTGAAAACCCTCGTGGTAATTCTGCTCCTCGGCGGGCTGCAACTGGCGGCGCAAGATATGCAGTCTTGCCCCATGCACAAAGATCATGCGCAGGACTCGTCACAACATGATTCCGCGATAGAGAAACAAGGCGACGCGGCCATGGGATTCCCGCATGACAAGACGACTCATCATTTTCGCCTCTACTCAGACGGCGGAGCCATTGAAGTAACCGCGAACGACCCCAAGGATTCCCAAAACATCGCAGCAATCCGATCCCATCTGACTCACATTGCCGCCATGTTCGCCAATGGAGACTTTTCCACGCCCATGTTCATCCATGATCAGGTTCCACCTGGGGTGCCCAAGATGAAGGAGCGGCGCCATGTAATTTCCTATTCCTTCGAAGAGTTTCCGGCGGGAGGGAAGGTACGCATTAAGACCAAAAATCCCGACGCGCTAAAAGCGATTCACGATTTCCTTCGCTTTCAGATCTCTGACCACCACACCGGCGACAGCACCGAGCTAAGTTCCGACCACTGAGCCGATTCTCTTGATCCAAAGAAAAACCCCGCCCAAGCTGAGCTTGGACGGGGCCTTTACAACCGAAGCAGGAGTTAGTTCTCGTTAGTGATGGTGACAACGGTTCCATCCAGCTTCGTGATGTTGACGCTGAATTTCTCGTTGTAGCAATGCGCCCGGTCCTGGAGCATGCTGAGTGCGACCGCTTCGCCCAAGAGCATGGAGTTGTCGGTATCGGTGCGCCAGTGAATGCCAGCGCCGACGCCGTGACCGAAACTGGTGTTGCGGCACAGTTTGTTCAGTTCGCTGTTCACCGTAATCTGGCCCGCATCGCCACCGGTATAGGGCTGCAGCGACAGACCATCGGTCGACGGCATCTGAGGATTCGGAATCACCCAATTGCCATCGAAGAAGAACTTCAGGACGGTGATACACGCGCCGCCCGCGGTTCCGTGACCGGTGGGATACGAGGGGTGTGCCGGCGATCCTTCCGGGAACGCCTGCGACAGGAAATACGTTCCGTACTTGCTGAAGCTCTGCGCCACGGCCTGTGAGTTCAGAACGTTGGCGTTTGGTACGGCCTGCAGCGGGCTACCGATTAGGGCCTGATTCACGAGTCCTCCGCCCCATTCAGGGCGATGGGTCAGGTGCACGATCCACTTCTGATACCACACTTTCTGCAGGGCCCGAGCGGCCACTTCGGCGATAGTCTGCTGAATATCGGGACCACCCCAGGTGCAGAATGCGTTCTGAGTTCGGGATCCGACATATGGATTGCCGGGGTTGCTGGGCGCACCGAGCGTGCCCAGCGCCAGCAGCGCATTCAAGTATTCCTGATACAGCCCGTCCACGTGAGTCAGAGCGGCCCAACCGCGCAAATCGTGCAGATAGCGCGGAGTCGGATCGTTCTGGTTGCGAAGTCCAGTGTCGATTCCGTTTTGCACCTGCAGGAACGTGGTCGGATCGGTCATGTAGTCAACGTTCTGCACGTAGGTGGTGAACTGCATTGGAATCGCCTGCTGGCCGAAACTGGTGGGAGTGATCGCGAGCTGCGACACATACGGCCCCACCGTTTCGCCCACGAAGTTTCCGCGGAACAACAGACCCGGGGTAACGTTGCCACTTCCGTCTCTCGGACCGCGATAGGTCGATTGCCCGGTCAGCTCCGCAGCAGCAGCAGCAGCCGTAGCATTAGTGCCATAGTCAGTGAAAGCCACATCGCGCAACATCGAAGCCCAGTACATCTCGATCAACTGGGTTCCATAGGATGCACTGGTGACGGTGTCGAATGGTGGCACCAGCGGCGGGCTCAGCGGATCTCCCTTGGCGGGGGCATTGCCCCACTGCACGCAGTCCAGAGCTTCCAGGTCGAACGCATACGACGCCTGCGGGCCGTTCAGGGTACGCGTTCCGCCAATGATGATAGCTTCATAGTCACTGTTCTTGGCACTCTGGAGCGCCTTCTTGAACGACGCCCACGCCGCCAGATTCACCTGACAGATGCCATCTTGGAGCAAAGGCTTGCTGTAGCTGCCGGACTTGTCGCTGTACAGCTGTTCGTCACCGTTGGCCAGCTGCGGAGCCGGGCCCAGGGCAGCATCCTGTTTCGCAGAACCTACGCGAAGGTTGTAGGCTCTTTGCACGCGGCTGTTGTTGAGGCCGTTGCCGATTGTGGCCTGGTCCTTGGAAGCCTGCGCCAGCGCCTTGGGCACGCTGCCGATCACTCCGGCTGCGACCGTGGCTGCACCTAGTTTTCCCAAGAAGCTGCGTCGGCTGGGGGAGGATGGAGCTACAGTGGTGGTTTTAGGGGGGTTCTCAGAGCACACCTGCGGTTGTGCTTTCATATGGGGGGTCCTGCTCATGTTTGTCTCCTTTTTAGTATGTCCCGAGCTACTTGGAGGGGAAAACGAACACTACATCAGACTGGCTGAGCCAGTGGCACCTTCAGTGCCAAAGAGGGACGGGACTTCCGGGAGATCTCTTGATACCGTAAAGATTCTTATACTGGAAGGGCTTAGCAGGGTTGGAAGAGCACAAAAGCAGCCTAGGAGCACGATTTCAACATGCCCTACATCGCAGGAACGTGACACTGTAGTGAAATAACTTGCGCAGCAGATGCGCCTACTGCCGTCCTAACCCCTTAAGATGCGCAACTCGTCAGAAGGTTGCAAAGCTGGAACCGACGCCCAATGCGGTCATTTACCATGTGGTTATGGGCGGCATACGCACCATCAACCTCGAGCCCGGCTTCCCTACCCGCGACGAGGCGCGCCAGAAACTGGAAACCGCCGTCGCCCAAGCCAAGAAAGACGGCGTCCCCACGCTCAAGATTATTCACGGCTACGGCTCCTCCGGTAAAGGCGGGGTGTTGCGCTTTGCGATTCGCGGCTACCTGCGTCAGATGAAAGATCGCGGCGAGATTGCGCTATTCGTCAATGGAGAAAGCTTCTCGCAGTTCGAAGAGCGCAGCCGCGAACTGCTTCGCCGCCAGCCCGACTTGTTGGTCGACAAAGACCTGGGAAGCGGAAATAAAGGGGTCACTCTGGTGTTGATCAAATAAGACTCTCTTCCCATTCACGATGGACGAACCTGCAAATCCTGCGATAGCTTATAGCGACCTACTCGACGGAAATTTCATGGCTACGCCCGAAACTGCGCCCAAACCAACGCGAACCTCGCACCTGATCGTGCGCGATTCCAAGATCCATTCCAAGGGCTGCTACACGAACGAACCGATTGCCGACGGCACTTTCATCGTCGAGTACACCGGCGAGCGCATCACCAAGCCCGACGCGGACGAGCGCTACGAGAATCGCGAAGACACCTACCTGTTCGGTCTCGACGACGGCACCTACGTTCTCGATGGAGACGGAGTCGCGGCCTTCATCAATCACTCCTGCGATCCTAATTGCGAGTCGGATGAAATCGACGGTCACGTCTGGATTTACGCCATCCGCGACATTCAGGCGGGAGAAGAATTGACCTACGATTACTGCCTGTATGACGGAGACGACGAGTCTCCCTGCGCCTGCGGAGCCAAAAACTGCCGCGGCACCCTGTACTCGGAAGAAGAGTTGGAGCGGAAAGAAAAAGAACGGTCGCAGGTCGCGGGCGGCGGGTCGCCGGAACCAACCGCGGGACCGGAACATTCGGCGCTCGAATCAAAATGAAAACCGCCGGGGCCGCCGTGGACGCAGGGTCTCTAATAAAAAACCCTGTGTCCCCAGCGTCCTTTGCGGTTTTGGTTAAGCACCTATCACCGGGCGACCCGCCACCGGCGACCGCTCTACCCTTCCTGATCCGCGCGCGCCTTCCCCATATTCCGGACGCGCTTGGGACCTTTAGGCTCATGCCGCACGCTGCGTCCTTCCACCAGGTGAAATAATTCCTCTCCCAGATTTTTGGCGTGATCGCCAGCGCGCTCGAATGCCTGCGCCATGAGCATGATCGAAGTGCTGTACTCGCGGCGCTCCTGGTCTCCCGCTGCCAGATGGCGATGAAAGACCGCGTGGCAACAACGATCAATCTCCGGATCCGTCTGCAGCACCCAGGTCGCCGATTCCACTTCGCGCGTGACATATCCTTCATGCACCGCGTTCAACATCTTCTCCAGCACCTGGGCCATGGTGATGAAGTCTTTCTGATCTTCTTTCGGCAGTCGCGATCCGAGCTTCTGCAGGCGCATGGTCACAGACCATGCCAGGTCGCCGATGCGCTCCAGATCGATGATGAACTTCAGGCAGGCCAGCAATTCGCGCGCTTCCGCCTCGCTCACCTGGGTGATGGCCGCGGTAATTTCCTCGTCGATGCGACGCTCCATCCGGTCGAGTTCCTTCTCGCAATCCTTGATCGCAAGAAACGCCATATTGGAAGCGTTCTCGATGAAGTCGCGCAGGTTGTAAGCGGCATCCTTGGCAACCAGGCATCCTTGTTGCACAAGGTTCGTGAGTTCTTTGGTGGAATCGAGATCCTCGACACGCTTACGCTTCATGGTGCTTCACCCCGGCCGCGAGTCCATGATAGCTCTCGAAAGCGAAAATCGGCATTTTCCAGAGATAGCGCAAGCGGTTTGCAGCAGAATCAACGCCAGGTTAAAAAACTGTGAACACGTGATCACCCAGGTCACTCTGGGCAAGACTAAAGGCTCGGGACTTTGTGCACCAAAATAGCTGCAAGTTGCTGAGAAAGATTCCCTTAGAGACCAAATACCACTTGCCAATCAACAACCAGCTTCCCGATAATGTGATTGGAAGCTCCCAAAATTACCGTGTACCGATACAGTCGAGCGGATCTGCTTCGCATACTTCGGCTGACGGCTCGTCAGTTCAGCACCTGGGAAAAGGCTGGACTGGTGCCGGCCGCCGAGGACTATTCCTTTTTCGATCTCCTGCAGATTAAAAAAGTGCGCGACCTGTGCGCCCGTAAAGTGCGCCCGGCGGTGATCCGCCAGTCACTCGAAGCCATGCAAAAGCAGGTCGCGGGCATGGAGAATCCCCTGCTCGAGGCTGGAGCTATTACTACGCGCAAGCACCGCGTCGCCTTCCGCCATCAAGGCAAGCTGGTAGAGCCCATCGCCGGGCAGTTCATGTTCGATTTTTCTCCGGCTCAAAAAGTAGTCAACCAGACCACTTTCCAGATGCCGAAGCCGACGACTCCTTCCGCAGATGCGGCAGAGTTGTTCGCGCGCGGCATCGCTCTGGAAGAAGACCCTAATAATCAATTGCATGCGATTGCGACTTACCAGCGCGTGCTGGAAATCGACCCCGAGCACGCTGCCGCAAACATCAATCTGGGAACGCTGCACTATAACCGGCAGGATTACTCTTTGGCAGAGAAGCACTACCGCCGCGCCATCGAGATCGATCCCCGTTACGCATTAGCTTATTTCGATCTGGGCAACGTGCTCGATGAAACCGGACGCGTCGCCGAGGCGATTCAAACTTACAACACCGCACTGCAACTCGCGCCCACTTACGCCGACGCGCACTACAACCTCGCGCTCGCCTACGAAAAGGTCAAAGAACCGCGCCGGGCGCTGCGCCACTGGCGCGCCTACGTGAAACTCGACACTACCGGTCCCTGGGCCATCCACGCCCGCAACCAGATTCAACGCATTCTGCAGGCGGATGGGTTGAAGCTGGTACCCGATCCGAAGAAATAACCGGTAGCCAAGCTGCTCTTCTAGGAACGGATGGGCGCGACCTTCGTCTTTCCCTACTTCTCGCTCGACACTTGCCGGACGGCGTTTTCCGCCAGCTTCAATCCAATGACCCATTGCTGGCGGGCACGGTCCTGGTCGTCACCGTAACCGAACAAATAAAACGTGATGTAGAAACCTGCTTTTTCCCGGTAGTAGCAACGGCGGATCAGGAACTCGGCGGCCGCAGGAATTTCGGGGACGCGCTTCAGTAATTGCGTGAGGCGTTTGGCCATGTCTTCGTGTTGAGGGAATGAGAAGCGCGCGTCATCGTTGGCGAATACCAGATCGACGTAGGAGCCGAATTTGTGGGTGGCGCCGAAGATTTCTTCCTCGGGATTCAGTTCCGTCGTCGACCAGGCGTCGCACTTCGCAGTTTCGAGCAGACTCGCAGCGGAATTAACGGCGGTGAGAAAAGCTCCCAGCTCTTTATTGCGTTGCGCCTCTTCGATATTGAGCAGGAGGTCGGGCTGGCGTTTCAGGTCGTAATAACGCGGGCCGCCGCCGGGCGCGGCCCAGGGCAGAGCGAGGGTTTCGTCATCTGTCCCGAGTTCGACCGAGTAATCGGCTTCCATGTCCTGGTGGGCTAACGAATGTCCTTGCTCCGCGACTAGCGGGCGAGGGCGGCCCTCCCTACATTCACGGATTGGACGGGCGGGGACGCCCGTCCTCCATCGAATCACTTCCTAGTGAGCCGGAGCAGTTTGCGGTGCTGCCTGCGGTGCCTGGCTGCGTTCCGAAATCGACTTTCGGGACGGCGCGCGAGCCTTCGCTGGCCTGGAAGTAGGCTTCGTTCGGCTTGAATCCCGCCCATCCTGCGAACAGGCTGTTGGGGAATTGCTGGACGTAGGTGTTGTAGTCCTGCAGGGTGTCGTTGTAACGCTTGCGCTCGACGGCGATACGGTTCTCGGTGCCGGCAAGTTCGTCCTGCAGGCGCAGGAAGTTCTCGTTCGACTTCAACTGCGGATAGTTCTCCGAGATAGCAAGCAAGCGCCCGAGGGCGCCGTCGAGTTGTCCGTTGGCGGCAATCTTGTCGGTGGGAGTGTTGGCTGAGAGCAAGCGGGCGCGCGCGTTCGCGATATCACTGAACACGGTGACTTCCTGGGCGGCGTATCCCTTGACCGTGTTCACCAGGTTGGGGATCAGGTCGGCGCGGCGTTGCAGCACGATATCGACCTGCGACCACGCGGCTTTGACAGCTTCGTTCTTGGTAACGAGAGTGTTCTTCACGCTCACGTACTGGCCGAAAGCGAACAGCGCAATCAGCACCAGAATGATAATGACGATCAGACCTTTACCCATTTTTTTGTCTCCTGCAACCGGTCACCCGCTTCATAATTTTTGCGGACCGGTGGAATCGAGCATTGTATCCACTGTCGCGGTCACGTGCTCGACCGCGGTTAAGTATCGGGCGAAAACGTCGGCGACATCGAATTGTGAACGTTCGGCCTTCTTTTCGCGAAGGTCGAGCAACTGGTAAAAAGCCGAAGGATCGAAGCCCAGTTGGCGCGACAGAATATCAACGGTTTCGCGCTTGGAGTTGGGGAGCGGCTGCGACATGGCCATCAGGGTATGGCGGAATAAAGTGGTGAACGCCGGCAGAGATCGCAGCAGCAATTCCCACATGCGGTCTTTGTTTCCCACAGCCGAGAGCAGCCGCTCGCGCAGCAGGATCATCTTCTCGCGCAGTTCGTATTCCAATTGCGCGCGATGAAGACGCAGGGGAATCTCGAGATTGGTGAGCACGTCTTCCCCGAAAAGCACGCGATGCCGCTGCTTCATGTCGCAGAGTTCGATGGAGAAGACGTCGGCAGAGCGTTTCAGCTCATCCTGCGTCATCACTAGCGGCGCGGAATATTTGGCGCGCTCCCACCAGGCGACCGCCGGAGCAAGCCGGCCAAGGGTTCGGTAGGAGGTATCGCGCAGTATACAGAGCAGATTCAGGTTCGAGTACTCGGGATGAAAGTCGCCGGTGGCAGCCGAACCGTAGAGGATGATGCTCTGCAGGCTGTCTCCGGCGGCGTTGCGCGCGCGGGTGACGAATTCGTCGATTTGCTTTTCCGGGATCACGACATCCTCCACCAGGCAGATTCCTCTGCGGTTGCGCCGCTTCGGAATGACAATAGGATCACCAACTGCCGCCGGCCCCGCCGCCTCCGGTGCTGCCGCCGCCGAAGCCTCCGAAGCCTCCACCCCCGCCGCCGAAGCCGCCGCCGCCGCTGCTGTATCCGCCGCCACCACCTCTACCACCACCGAAGATCAGGAACCAGAACAAAATCCGGCGTAAAGGAGGAACCAGAAGAATAATAATGATCACGATGATGATGGCGATAATCGCGCCGGGCGAGAGCTGGTTATCGTTCTCCCGGTCTTGCACGGCCGGAGTTGCGGGCCGGACCATGTCAATCTGCACGCCCGCGTCTTGCGCAATAACATCGGCGATGCGCGACGTCAGCAGCGTCACGGCGCCGTCGTAGTCGCCCTGCTTCAGCAGAGGCACGGCTTCGCGGCCGAAGCCTCCCGACCTTTCCGTCGGGGAGAATGGCTTCGAGTCCGTAGCCGGTGTTGACGTAGTACTTGTGATCGTTGACCGCGAGCAGAATCAATACGCCGCGGTCTTTCCCTTTTTGTCCGATACCCCACTGCTGGTAAAGCTTGACCGAGTAATCGAAGATGTCGGCGCCATCGAGCGACTTGATGGTGACGACGGCGACCTGGGCCTGCGCTTTAGTCTCGAGCTGGCGGCAGATGTCGTTGAGCTGAGCGACGGTGCCCTGGCTCAGAACTCCAGCGAAGTCGTTGACGTATCCGGTAGGACGAAGTTGGGCGACCGGTTCAGCACAGGCCGCCACGGCGAGGGCCACGAGGACAATGGCGACGAATGAACTTTGCCTCACCGACTTCATGTCGGGGAAATTGTACAGGATGGTGAGGATTGCGGTTCGTGTCAGGGTATGTGGCAGCGATGCCTCGACAGGAATTCAGGGAAGGGCACGAGTTCACTCGTGCCATAAGGAGACCAATCAAATGGGCTTTAGCCCCTGAGGTAGGCTTTGGGTCTGCGAGCAAACCTCAGCGGCTGAAGCCGTAAAACTTCTGAGCTTTGCGGCACGAGTGAAACTCGTGCCCTTCCCAAACAAATCTGAGGTGAAGGTCGATGAAAGTCGCTGTTTGCGTGACTACGCGCGGGCCCTACTCGCTCTCGAAGGCCACTTTCACCCGCGGGGCTTTGTGTTCGCAACTGGGAGTGTTGATGCAGGAGTCGGCCAGCATCAGGCGTTCGACTGGCTTACCTCCGATGATATGCGAGTCGACAATTTCTTCAACATCGGCGGGCGTGACGTGTCCGTACCAGACCGCTTCGGGATAAACGACAACCGTGGGCCCGTGCTCGCACTGGTCGAGGCATCCGGACTGATTGGCGCGCACTTTGCCTTTAAGCCCACGCTCTTTCAGTTTGTCTTTGAATAATTTCTGCAGCGCAGCCTTGCCTTCCGGATCGCAACATCCGCGCGCACTTCCCGGTGGACGCTGGTTCCCGCAGACAAAGATGTGTTTGTCGAACTTGGGCAAAAGGCGGACCTCAGACTTCAGACGTCGGGCCTCAGTCTCTCAGTCCCAGGGGATCCAAAGTCTAAGGTCCGAGGTCCGAAGTTAGATTCTAGTCTTTGAGGGGCACGATCGGTTTGTCGCCTTCGCAGTAGGTGGCGACGCGCTCAATGCCACCCGTAGCGTCGGGAAGCATGCGCACCGGGCCGAGGCAATAGACCGCGTGACCGGACGCGGCCAGATACCAGCGTCCGCCCTTGCGGGCGTGCTGCACCGGAGTGGGGTCTACCGGGCGGCGCAGCGGTTGAGTAAGACGGGGATTGGCAAACGACAACAACATCACCACAGAAACCAGGGTCTTCATGGCCTACCTACCAGCGCTTGTCCTGCCTTAGATCGTCTTCAGACTGCGACGTTCGTCTGCCATCTCCTGGCCTTCCTGGGATGGCTTGGGCGGAAGCGGCTTGCGAAATTTAGCGGCGTCCTTGTTGCCGGCTTCGGGTGCCGCTGGAACCTGCGGAGCGGCTGCGGCCGGGCCTTGCGTCCGAGGACGCGGATGTTCGTGGGCGTACTTATCCTGGAATGCCTTGCCCTTGAGAGCGCTCAGCTGCGTGCTGTCGTTGAACAGGTTGTGAATCAGGGCGCGCTGGGAGTCGATGGTGCGCGACTGCTCCACCACGAGAAGGGCCATCAGGCCGTAAGACAACAGGAACAGAACCACGAGCAGCGGCAACATCGCATTCTTGGGCTTCGGAACGACCGCTACGGGTTCACTGACCACTACCGGTACGCTCATTAGACTAATCACGTTGCACCCCATGCCTGGCCGAATCGCCTCGAGCACCCTGTGGAAATGCAGCTTGGGCACCATTAACGCCGGGTTTCGTAAAACGATGATTAAAGGGATGTTACAAGGTAGGTCAGAGGTCCGTATGGCCGCACATTGTGCAAACTCCTGCACATTATGAGTAACGGGTCATCGGATTACGAGGGTGATCGGAAACGGTCGGAAATCGGCAGCCGGAATGCTGAGAACAGCTCTTAGCCTTCAGCTCGAAGCCTAAGGCTCGCGGGGTTTGACTAAGTGCTAAGAGCTAACAGCTAAGAGCTTCCCTACTTTCCCATCACTAACTTCGCAATGGTTGCGAGCTGCATATTCGACGTGCCTTCGTAGATCTTGCCGATCTTCGAATCGCGCCAGTATTTTTCGACGGGATAATCTTTGGTAAAGCCGTATCCGCCATAAACTTCGATGGCCAGTGAAGTCACCCGCTCGGCAACCTGCGAGCAGAACAGCTTGGTCATGGCTGCTTCTTTGACGAAGGGCACGCCGGCATCTTTCATGCGGGCGGAGTTATAGACCATGAGCCGCGCGGCCTCGATTTCGGTGGCCATTTGCGCGATCTGGAATTGAATTCCCTGGAAGTCGGCGATTGGCTTGCCAAACTGCTTGCGTTCCTGCGCGTACTTGCAGGCGTATTCCCAGGCGCCGCGGGCGACGCCCGCCATCTGCGCGCCGATCCCGATGCGGCCCTCATTCAGCGTTTCGATGGCGATTTTGTATCCCTTGCCCGGTTCGCCCAGAACACTCGACTTCGGCACTTTGCAGTCTTCGAGAATCAATTCGCAGGTGGACGAGGCGCGAATGCCCAACTTGTCTTCTTTCTTGCCAACGGCAAATCCGGGGAAATCTTTCTCGATGATGAAGGCGGTGATGCCCTTGTATCCGGCCGCGGGATCGAGGGTCGCGAACAGAATGAAGATGCCCGCCTCTTTGCCGTTGGTGATCCAGAGCTTGCGTCCGTTGAGAACGTAGTCGCTGCCTCTGAGCTCAGCTTTGGTTTGCAGGCCGAATGCGTCAGAGCCCGATCCTGCTTCGCTGAGCGCGTACGCGCCAACAGTGTCGGCGGCCATACGCGGCAAATAGCGTTTTTTCTGATCTTCGCTTCCCCATCGCAAGAAGGCGTTGTTGACCAGCGTGTTCTGGACGTCGACGACGACGCCCGCGGACGCATCCACGCGCGACAACTCTTCCACCGCGAGAATGGCCTCAAAGAACTTCGCCCCCCCGCCGCCGTACTGCTCGGGGATCTCGATGCCCATCAGGCCGAGTTGGAAGAACTCGTGGATCAGGCTTTTGTCGAAGACGCCCTTCTCGTCCATCTCTTTCGCCAGCGGCCGGACTTTGTCTTCGGCGAACTGGTGAATGTTGTCGCGGAAAAGAATCTCGTCATCGGTGAGCGTGGTTAACGGAGTCGGAACGGGGGTCTGCAGAACGGTATCAGCCATATCAGTACCTTCAGCGGGAGGATGGCAACCCATGATTTTAGCATTTTAGAAGGATGAAGAAGTCAGAACGTGGAATTAGAACCCCGCATCATTCGCGCTGCCTTCTGACTCCCACGTTCGCTGTGGCGCAGGTGATCGACTGTTACGATTCCGCGGGCCTGCGCAGCCATCCCCAAACCTCGGCTCCTCGTCCCTTATATCGCGTGCGCAAGAGCGACAACAGCAGCATCCCCACAAAAATCGCCAGCAACCCCAATGACGCGGTGCGAATGTCATTCACCCGCTTGGGCAAGATTGATAGCCGTCCGTACACAAATTCAATGTGCACCCAATACACCAGCAATGAGGTCTGCCCCAACTGAATCAGGGGACTGAATCCCCACTGACCCGCTCCCCACCGGCACCACGCATACACTGCCAACAGAATTGCCAGCAGCAGTCCGACGCGAATCAAAAAGAAATTAGGACTGGTATGCCAGAAATCGTACACAGGATAAATCTGCCCGGGCCGCGCATCCAGCCACTTTGCCAGATAAATCAGCGCCACACCGCCCACACCCGCTGTCACGAAAGTTGCCGCTTGCCGGTCGCGCGCCCAGTCGCTCAAAAGCAGAAATCCCACCGCCAGTCCGGCAAACGCAAATGCTGTCCAGGGGAAAATCGGAAACAGCCACGCCTGCGGATCTCCGAGATTGTGCACGCCATCGATATACGACTCGATCGGCCAGGGCAGCCATCGCGGACGCCACACCGTCCAAATGAGTGGCGTCAGCAATGAAATCGCCAGCGCCACTCCGGCCGCCGCTGCACCTAACCCGAATCGACTGCTGCGCACCCGCATCACCAACCAGCACATCACGCCCATCAGCATCATGGAGAGGCCGATGGTGTTCAGAATATCCACGCGCAGCAGATCGCTCCACGGCGCCCAGGGAAAGGCGATCATGTACTCCTGCAGGCGGAACAGCAGCCCCAGTCCGAGAATCTCCGCGCCGCGACGAATGGTCGTGCGTGCAATCTGATCGACCGGAGCCTGCTTCGCACGCAGCTTGTCAGTGACCAGTGCAAACGAGATTCCCGCAAGAAATAAGAACAGCGGCGCGGGCAGCGTGCCGCCGAGTTGCGAATACATAAAGAACTTCGATTGGCGCGCGGCGCCGCCCAGCCACGAGTCGTAGCAATGCGTCTGGAACATCAGGACACACGCCAAGCCGCGCATCCAGTCGATATAAGCGAGGCGGGACGGGTTTCGGGAGGTCATGAGGGGACGGGAAAGTATACGGCACACGCAGGCCTACGCGGGTTGTGAGGCCCAACGATTCAGTGTTAGACTGCCCCTCCAATGCCCCGCCGCGGTTGGATTCTTCTGCTGCTTCTCAGCGGTTGTCTTCGCTCGGTCGCAGCGCCCCGCAACATCATTCTCATCACGTTAGATACGACTCGTGCCGACCGCATGGGATTCCTCGGCTCGAAGTCCGGGCTTACTCCCAACCTCGACAAGTTCGCCAGCGAGGCAGCCGTATTCACGAATGCGTTTTCCCAGGTTCCGCTGACCACGGCTTCACACGCCACCATTCTTACCGGAACGTACCCTCAATATCACCAGGTGAATGATGCTGGCGTGGCATTGGGCAGAGATCTGCCTTACGCTCCGGCGATTCTGCGGCTGCAGGGATATCAGACGGCCGCATTCGTGGGCAGCGTGATACTTGACCCCAAGGCTGGGGCTCCCGGCTTTGACCGCGGATTCACAAAGTACGACGCAGGTTTTCGCGCTCGCAACCCGGGAGACGACCGTTACGGGACAGTCGAACGGCGCGGTGATGAGGTTGTCGCACATGCCACCCAGTGGCTGAAGCAGCGACCGCGGGGTCGGCCTTTCTTCCTTTGGGTCCACTTTTACGATCCGCATGCTCCTTACGATCCTCCGGAACCCTACCGGAACCGGTTCGCCACCCAGCTTTACGACGGAGAAGTTGCCTACACGGACGCAGTCGTCGGCAAACTCCTCGACGAACTTCGCGCCGAGAAGCTGTACGACGATGCCATCTTTGCGGTGATGGCCGATCACGGTGAGGCGTTGGGTGAACACGGCGAGCGGGGCCATGGGATTTTTCTGTACGCGCCCACCATACATGTGCCTCTCATAGTCAAGGTGCCCGGCAGCGCTCCGTCCAAAGTCGCATCCCAGGTCGAACTGGTTGACGTGCTGCCGACGGTTTTGCAGGCGGCTGGCATTCCTGTGCCGAAATCCGTGCAAGGCGTATCGCTGTTGCCGATGATTCAGAATGTCGATGCCGCGCGGTCGAAGGAGCGCCCGGCTTATGCGGAAACCGACTACCCTCACCGTGCCTACGGGTGGAGTTCTCTGCGATCCTTGCGCACAGGCAAGTACGTGTTCATCGATGCGCCACGCAAAGAGCTGTACGATCAAACCGCTGACAGCGCGGAGTCGCACGACCTCTCCTCCACATCGAGCGCGGTTACGGCGACTCTGACCGCGCAATTTGATAAATTCCGGCGCGAGACCAGCAGTACGCGCAGCGTGTCGCGGGAGCCACTCGATCCGCAACAAGCCGAGCGTCTGCGGGCGCTGGGATACGTGGCATCGAGCGACAGCGGCAGCAAGGAGTCTGAAGTCAGTGGCGTCGATCCCAAGGACAAAATCGGGATCGCCAATCTGATGACCGACGCGATTTTTGCGGAGGAAGAAGGCCAATATCAGCGGGCGGTCAACATCCTCGAAAAAGTTGTGGCACAAGATGCGACCCTTGCTCCGGCGTATACGCAGCTAGGAGGAATCTGGTCGTCGCTGGGCGATCTTCGCCGCGCCATCCCGGCGCTGCAAAAAGCCGTCGCGCTGCGGCCGGACTCGGTGTCGGCACATTACGAACTGGGCATGGCTCTTTTTCAAGCGGGTGACCTGCAAGCAGCCGCGCCCCAATTTGAGGCCGCAGTGGCGAATGACCCGGGCTCAGCCACGATGCACTACTCGCTGGCATCGGTGTATGTTCGCATCAACCGCATGGATGACGCCCGCCGCGAATTGCAGACATCGCTCAAGATCAAGCCTGACGACTACGAGGCCAACAAGATGCTCGGACAGGTTTTCCTGGTTGAAAAAGATCCCGCCCAAGCGGTTCCCTATTTGCGGAAGGCCTCAAAGATTCACCCCAACGCCGCCGACGTGCACTCGCTGCTGGCAGACGCCTACACCCAATTAGGCAAGAAAGAAGAAGCCCTCCGCGAACATGCACTGGCGCAATCCGCGGGCCGCTGAAGAATCGCCTTTCACCTCACAAGCAACTTGGTGCGGCTGTTTTGTATCTGAGAAGTGGGCGTGTATTTGCAGGTAGACGGCTTGGCGTCAACCCTCCTGAGGGTGTCGTCAGCGTTCGGCCTCGCGTCCCGAAGTTTTTCCAGGAAATTGACTTCGTCAAAACAGGAGGTTCTTATGTTTCGGATTCGGCTTTTCCTTGCGTTTCTGGTCACCGCGCTCATCCTGCCCGGAACTCTGGCGGCCCAATATTCCTCGGGAGACGCGGGCCAGTACGTGATTCTCAGCGCTCAATACGGCACTCAACGCAGCCACGTCGATGTGACCAACCGGCTCAAGGAACTGGCGCGTCAGGATCGAACTTTTCGCATGGGCAATGACACCTTCGGCGTCGATCCCGACCGGGGACAAGTGAAGGTTCTTCGTATTTATGCACGCGGTCCTGATGGCCGGGAGCGCATGGTCGAATATCGCGAAGGTAGCGTCGTCGATGGCTCGCAGTTTCGCGGATGGGACCGCGGAGAATGGGGGAACGGCGGTTGGAGCGGCCGTTGGGAAGGCGATGACGACCACGACAGAGACCGGGATCATGACCGGGATTCAGGTCAGTTCCTCATTCTCAGCGCCCAGTACGGCACCCGGCACAGACATGTCGACGTCACCAACCGCCTGAAGGAACTGGCGCGGCAGGACCGGAATTTCCGCATGGGCAATGACAGCTTCGGAGTCGATCCCGATCGAGGCCACGTCAAGGTCCTCCGCATCTATGCGCGCGGCCCGAATGGCGGGGAGCGCATGTTCGAATACCGCGAGGGCAGCGTGATTGATGGTTCCCAATTCCGCGGGTGGGGAAGCGGCCAGTGGGGCGACGGCAACTGGAGTGGCCGTTGGGATGGCCGAGATCACGACGATCACCGGTAAAGCCTGCCAGCAAATCTACAATTAAAAAGCCCACTGGCCAAAGCCAGTGGGCTTGAGTTTTGCGACCAACTTCGACTTACGGAAACTGCACGCCAGTAACGAAATCCTGACAAGTGTTGGTGGTGGTGTCCATATAGGACTGATACAGGGTCTTGGTGCCGGACCATGCGTTGCCGGTGTAGTCGCCCATGAACGATCCGCCAAAGCCGTCTTTCAACGGGCTGGACTTCTTGGCAGAAAGTGCATGGCCGGCGCTGAAGCTTTTGCCGCCGTTTTTCGAAAACGCGAAGAACGGCTGGTAGCTGACGTTGGAAGGATCATTGCGCCGATCCAGCCAAGTCACACCGATGGTGCCAGCGGAGTTGACGTTCAGCCATTGGAAGAACTGGTCTCCCTTGGTCACACTCGGATTCACAATCACGGGCGTACCCCAAGTGCTTCCGCCATTGGCCGAGGATAGAACGTTCAACTGCATCCGCGTACCCGTCCAGTTGTAGTAAGTGACATAGACCTTAGCCGTCGAACCGCTGCCGAAGGCGCCGTTCGCGGGCAGGTTACTCACGCGTTCGCTGGTATTGGGCAAGCAGCCGTAGAAAGCGCCGCAGTTATCCGGTGCGAGGGTGGTGGTGGTGGCTTGCGCTTCGGTGCTCCAGGTATTTCCACCGTCCGTGGATTTGGAGAACATGATCTTGGTCACCGTGCCGCCGCAGTCTCCTGCGGTTCCGGTCGCCGGGCAGTTGATCCAGTTCAAGTACACGGTTCCATCTGCTCCCACTGCGAGGTCGCTGAACTGATTCACGGCGTTCGGGTAGATTCCCAGGCTGCTGACGGCTTTGCTGGCCCAGGTCTTGCCGCCATCGCTGGAGGCCGAAACCCAGATCTGCGAGTTGCTGTTGGAGGCAAACTGCGTGGTCGAAACGTAAATGTTGTTCTTGTGCGAGCTGGCAGAGCTGGTGTCAATCTCCATCCAGGGCTTGTCGGCCAGGTACCCGAGCTTTGCAGTGATGATGGTCGTCGGAGCACTCCAGGTCATGCCGTTGTTGGTCGAAGTGAAACCGACCACGTTGCCGTTCTGAATGCCACCGGCGTGGGCTACGTTGTTCAGATCATAGCCAACAATGGGATCGCCTTCGCCACCGCTGCCCGGTGAGCAAACCCGCGTCCAGGTGGTGCCGCCATCGCCGCTGGCGAAGAAGCCCTGAATGTTGCCGCAGTTGTAATCATTGCCGCCGCTCAAAATCTGCAACGGGTTCGTTGGGTTGACTGCGATCGGATCTTCGTTTACCGGATTCGTGCCACCTTCGGAAGCATCGACGGGAGTGAATGGGCATGGAGCCGGGCTACAGGTCAGGCTCGGAGGAGCGATACGGTTGCTTGTGCCGCCTTGAATCTGCAGTCGTCCTTCCTTGAAGGCTTTCGCGGCCAGGTAGCCGCCCGAAAAAGGTTTGTTGAAGATTGGTTGGTTTTGCGCGCTCATGACTGATGTGAACAGGAACATCAGCGAGCCCGCGAGGAGGGAACACCAAACTGCGCGAGAGTTTCGAATCAAGTTGGCCTCCATGGCTAGTGTTTAGTTTCCTGGGTGATTTAAGGACTGGGAGAAGCGCGGGACTGCGCAGGAAATCCAGCTCGATAAGTTTCCAGGAACTAGCGCGGGCTGGACTTTATCTCCGTATGCTGTGCAGTGTCAATGTGCAGGAGAATGCATAGAGGGCCAATGGTCTCTGGAAACAAGTCTTTCACGCGCTAACAATGTGATGTTAGGGAGAAACCACGCCCAATGGGGTTTTTCGAGAGACTCCGCCTGACAGGGTTTCTCAGCGTCCCAATGTTGCTTCGGCGATTTGCAGATCCAGTCCTATGCGCTCGCCGTTGATTAACACGGTGCCGGCCTCGATCAATTGCTGTCCGGTGCAGTCGTACTTTTCGTAGCAATGCAGAGCCGACAGCGGAAAGAAGAATTCGACCGCCTGCGAGGTGCTTGTTGCCGCGGTTTTGCCGGGAATGTGGACTGTCGTGCTGAAGCCGATGCCGTCGAATTGCTGGTCACCGTTGAAATGCGAGAGCAGCGGACGGATGAGGTGGGCAATGTGATCATCGAAGGCCATGGCCGCGATCTTATAGCGCGAGCCCGCGGCTGATTCCGGAAGGTTCGTGTTCATCGAGAGTTCGAGATAGATGCCCTGCCGGAAGGCGATGAAGCTGGGAGCGGCGTAGGTGACGAAATGCGCCTGAGAGTCGAGTTCCTTCACGATCTGAGAGATGACCTCTTGATTTGCGCCTTGCAAAGTCGCGAGGGCCGGGCCTGACGTGTCTCGGGGAGCCGGGGCAGGAGCGGGTACAACCTTGGGCCGGGCCATCGTCAAAGCTGGCGCGGCGAGGCTCGCCTGTAGAGACTCGTCCTTCTGGGGGCCGACCACTTCGAGGGCTGCGGAACTCACTTGCGACGCGTTGGGAAGATCCGCGGGCGGCACGTTGGCGGCAAGTTGTGGTCCCGCGCCATCCAGCCAGACAGTGACCGGCTCGGCATTTAGAAAGATTTGACCCTGCAACAAGGCCGCTTGCTTCGTGGTTTCGTCCTTGGCGCCGAGCAGGCGGATCGCCGCGCCCTGCGGCAAGTAGACCATGATGTTTTCGGGACGCTCGACCGAAACGCCCATGACTTTTCCAACGACGTGATGCGAGACTTCGATGGCATAGCCCTGCACTTTGGCGTTGCCCTGGAAAGGCGGGACTTCGGCTTTCAGCATCGGGAGCACTACTTTCAGGAAGGTCTCGCGCGTCCGCTGGTCGTTGTTCATCTTGTCGGCGGAGTAGGCAGCGTAGTAATTTCCCGTCGCCGCGATCACCACTTTGCCGTTGTAGCGATCGAACCGTAAGGAACTCTGGTTCACGTTCTTTTGTACCGACTCATCGAGATCGAGCTTGCGGCTCAAGTAAAAGGGATAGTCGAACTGGACGGCCAGAATATTCTGGCCGGCGGTCCTGAGATCGTCCGCGTATTGCTGCTGCAAGACGCGCAGCTCGGGATCTTTGATCTCCGCGGGTTTCATGACTTGAGCGCTGGCGAGACCAGCCAGAAAGAACAGAACGACGAGACCAACGTTATTTTTGTGCATAGACCATTCCTGATGCCTGATAAGGCGGATCGGAGACAACTCGGATGTAGGAGATCAGGGCCTGAATTTCAGATTTGCTGAGAGTATAGCCGTACGGTGGCATGGCCGCGGACTTGTTCAACGCTGAGCCGCCATGACTGATGATGGCGAGCAAATCGGCATCGGTCATCTTGTTGAGCGTGTCGCCTTCGGTGAAGGGGTGCGGCTTAACCTCAAGATTGTCGTAGTTGGAAACTTTCTCGGGCGTGGATTCGGGGTTGTGGCAGCGCGAGCAGTACCTGTCGTCGAGTTGATATCCGACCTGCTGCTGGTACCCGAGGGCGATCTCTTCGAGCTTGAGATCCACTTTCTTTTGCGCTTTGGTAAAGGTGGAGGCGGTGATCTGGTAGCGTCCCGCCATGGCGCCAAGAGAAACGTTAGTGCTGAGTTGTCCGCTGGAGTCGGTGACGCCGGAGGACGGATCGAAAGTTACGCCTTCGGGTCCGGAGAACTCGACGCGGGCCCCGGTGACCGCTGTCCCCTGCTCGTCGTTGACCTGGACGACGATTGGTTGGCTGAGGGTCGCGCCGGTGGCTCCGATCTGCTTGCCTCCACTTGATTCGACGATAGCAGCGCCGAAGGCCGTGCCTGCAGGACTTGATGCCGGGGCAGACTTGCGCGAGCAAGCGGAGAGCATCAGGAGAAACGTCATTGCGCCGATGGTGAGTTCGCGCCTTGTCATTTCCTTGCCTCCAGAGTTGCGGGTTTCCCGGTGTGGGCAGCTGTCTTGGCTGCTGCCTTTCCGCTTTTTAGCGTGGTGAGGTAGGCGGTCAATGCCTGCGCATCTTCGTCGCTCATGTTGCGGTTCGGCTCCATCGTTCCGGGGCGAAGAGCCTGCGGATTCTTCAGCCAGTGATACATCCATGCGGCGGTCAGGCGTGATCCCACTTGTGTGAGAGTGGGCCCGACGTATCCCTTGTCCGTTTTCGTGTCAATGATGTGGCACGACTGGCAGGCGTATTTGGAATAGAAGAGTTGCTTGCCTTGTTCGACCTGCGCGGCGGGATATCCGGTCTGCGGCATCGAGTCGCGATCGAAGGCCGGCGTCTGGTAGACGGTCATGATGTAATCAGTGAGTTCGTTAATATCGCTATCAGAAAGATTGAACTTCGGCATGCGGCGAATCAATGCGGGACGAAGGGTGTTGGGATTCTTCAGAAATTCGGTCAACCACTGGCGCTGCACGGAACTGCCTTCCCAGGTAAGGTCGGGGGCCATATCGCCTCCGCGGCCGTTGATGGTGTGGCAGCTGAAGCAAGCTAGATCGTTGATCAGCTGTCCGGCTTTGCCCGCAGGTTGATAGTGCGAGCCTGGAGGCGCGGCCACTGCGAGCGACATCGGCAAGCTCTGCGATCGGTCGGTGAGCGAGAGCAGCGCGGTGGTGAGTGCGTCGATCTGCGCGGGCGTGAAGCTGTACTGCGGCATCTTCAGCGCGGATCCGAAGGCTCGCGGCTGCCGGATCTTATTCGAGATGTAGTCGGGCAGCGAGTGTTGCATCCCCGGCAGGAAAATGAGTTGCGTGACGGGCTTGCTGCCGATGCGAGTGAGTTCGGGAGCGAAGTTTTCGGGCTTCTTGATCCCGCTGATTTCGTGGCAGGAGGCGCATCCGTATTCGGTGACGAGAAGTTTGCCGTGGGCGATCTGGTCAGCAGTGGCGGCCTCGAGGTGAACGTTCGCGAGCAGATCGGCATCGGCCTTGGCCTGCAGGAAACCGTTCAGCACGCTCACCTGCTGGTCGGTGAAACGGTAGTGCGGCATGGCCGTTGCTGGGTCATAGGTGCGCGGATTTTTCAGCCACGCTTGCAACCACTCCGGTTTCACCTTGCTGCCAACGCGAGTGAGTTCGGGTCCGATGTTGCCGCCGACAACGTTCCCAGCGGCATTCTGCACGGCGTGGCAAGAAGCGCAGAAGGACTCTCCGTAGAGGCTGGCGCCGGCGGTCGGATCAGGCGCCTTGCCGGGTGCAGCTACCGTTGCGGTGTCACCCACTAGCGGCGTGCTGTTCGCGATGAGGAATGCCGAGATGTCGCGCGCATCGTTATCGCTCAGCTTGAAGTTGGGCATGCCCGCGGTGACGGCATAGGCTTGTGGATCTTTGAGCCAGGCGTAGATCCATTCGCGCGTGGTCTTGTCGGCGATGTGCGAAAGAGAGGGGGGATCGTCGGAGGCTTTCATGGCGCTGCCGTCCTGTGCCTTGATGGTGTGGCAATGGACGCATCCCGCGCGGGCCAGCAGATCGCGGCCGGCGTTTAACTGCGGCGTTCCGGTCAGCGGGGTGTGATGACATTGTCCGCAGGATGACTCAACGTAGCGTGCGGGGAGGATCGGCTGCTCCCAGGCCAGCGTGCTGCGATGGGCTTCTTCGACGGTGGTCGCGGCGCCCTGTCCACGATGACACATCACGCATCCGAACTGTTCGGAGGTGTGCGGAATCGCGGGATGGCGGCGGAAAGGCTGCGTGCTGACATCGGTGAGGCTGGCTTCCTTCTGGCCGACGTGGCAGGTGGTGCAGCGATCGACAACGTTGATTTCGGGCAGCCAGATCTGGTGAATGCCTGCTTCGAAATGACGCTGCAGAGTGACGGCGTCGCCGCGTCCGCGAACGAGTTTCAGGTATTGGTGTTGGTAGTGGCGCCACTCGCTGAAGTAATTTTTTGCCGGAGCAATGGCGAGCGAGATCAGCAGAAGTATGCTGACGACGCCGAAGGCGCGGACGGGATCACCAAAGAGCGTTTTCCAGAGAGAGTTCTTGCCCGATGATTGCACTTAGCTCCTCCAGGGCAGCACCCAGGACCAGCCCGGGCCGCGGAAGAAGGTGCCAACAGCAGTGAGCACGACCAGTTCGAACAGGAACCAGGTCATGATCCAGTAAGAGAGCGGTTTCGCCGCGAGATACCGTCGAAAGGGCGAAGGCGACTGCGGTGAACTTTGCGACGCCGCGATCATAAAGGCGGCGACAATGAGCGTTGGGACGAGAGCAACGATGACATCGAAGAAGAGTAAAAACGCACAAAACACGATGACGATCGTGTAAAAGATCCGCAGACGCTTCTGGCGGTCTTTGAGGAACAACCCTTCCGCCTCGATATTGATGTTGAAGTAGGGAATGACCACTAACGCGATGATGACCAGCGTCGGTACCAGAACTCCGGCGACCACGGGCGGGAAATAGTGCAGCATTTCCTGCAGGCCAAGGAAGTACCACGGTGCTTTTGCAGGGTTCGGTGTATGCGATGGATCGGCAAGGCCCTCAAGCGGCGCATTGAAGGCGAGCGCGATGACGACGAGGGCGATCGCCAGGGTTTCGATGGCCACTACGGCGCGGAACAGCACCTCCGGATAGGTCTGAAGCTGGTCCTCGTCGGTGACTTTGACTTGCGCCGAAGTACGGCGCGTGACGAAAACAATACGCTTCGGAGACTTGCGGGCGTTGGAATCCAGTCCGGCGACGAAGTCTTTCTGATCGCTCACAGCGCCTCCTTTCCGGCGACTTGCGGCACGGTCGGTGCGGCGAGAGTCTTAGGTTCGCTTTGGTGCGCATAGAGTCCGCCGTCTTTGCGGATGCGCCAGAAGTGAATCGCGATGAACATGATCGCGGTCAGCGGCAAGATCATGCAGTGCAGAACGTAAAAGCGCAGCAGCGCGTTGGCGTTCACCTGATTTCCACCCAGCATGAGGAAGTGGACCTTGGTTCCGAAGACCGGAACCGCCGAAGCGAGATTCGATCCGATGGTGATCGCCCAGTAGGCGAGTTGATCCCAGGGAAGAAGGTATCCCGTATAGCTGAGCAGAAGCGTGATGACCAGAAGGATGACGCCGATAACCCAGTTGAACTCGCGGGGGGCGCGATAAGCGCCGCGATAGAAAACTTTGAACATATGCGCGAAGACGAGGAACACCATGGCGTGTGCGGACCAGCGATGAAGGTTGCGGAGAAACAGTCCGGAAGAAACGACGAACTGCAGGTCCTTGGTGTCGGCGTATGCCTGGGGCACCGAGGGATGGTAGTAGAGCATCAGGAAGATTCCCGTGCTGACCAGAATCAGAAACGTCCCGAGAGTCAGCGTTCCCAGATACCAGGTGGTGCTGAAGCTCAGCATGCGGCGGCGAACTTTGGTCGAGAACAGATGCAGGAAGACGTTCTGCTGGATGGCCAGCGAGCGGTGCAGAGTGCTCGAACCTATGCCACTGCGGAAGACCGAGCGCCAGATTCTGGTTGCGCGCAACTCATCAAAATAATTTGAGACCGTTTTTTCCATGCTCAAACCCTCACGAACTCCATGGGACGAATGTCGGCGGAGCGGTCGACCATCAGATCGCCTTCATCGCTGACCCAGGTTTTGAGCCAGGGCAGCGGCTTGGGTGCGGGGCCTTCGATTTTTTCGCCATCGCGCTTGAACTTGCTGCCGTGGCAGGGGCAGGCGATGATGCCGAGTTCCGGCTTCCACGCGGTCATGCAACCGAGATGCGTACAGATGGCACTTAGCGAGAAGAATCCTTCCTTGGCGTGAATCAGGTAAATGCCGTTGTTGACATCGAGCGTCACAGAATCGAGGGGGTAGCTTTCGGGCTTGCCGGCATTCACGATCGGGGAAGGTTCAAAGAGCACGTTCGGCGAGAGGAACTGGTAAGCGAAAACCGTCGTTCCCGCCGCGGCGATGCCCAGTGATCCGAGTCCCAGCTTCAGAAAAAATTCCCGACGCGAGTGCTCGTCGGTAGGTAGCGGCGAGGTGATCCGTTTCTCGTCAGCCATGGTTATTTCGGGCCTCCTACAGTTGCCGGGGCTTTGGCGCGAAGTGGTCCATCAATCGTTTCAATGGAGATCAATCCCGTGGGTTCGGCAGGAACCAGGTTGTAAGACTCCATGGTGATGGTGCCGACAGGGCATCGGGCAGCGCATAATCCGCAACGAATGCAGCGGGTTTCATCTTTCAGCATGGCCGAGCCGGTGACAACGCCGAGTTCGTCCGCAGCCACTTCATCGAGCTCGACGCCGAACAACTTCTGTTCATCGCGGATGTGCTGCACGGTTTCCGGCTCGAAGGCGATGCGGCCAAGCGAAACCAGTTCAAGGCAATTCTCAGGACAGACATCGACGCATCCGCCACACAGGATGCACATGGTGCCGTCTTCGGGGACACCCTCGAAGACGGTATTGACCCAGCAGTGCAGGCAGCGTTGCGCCTCTTCGACCGCGCTGGCGGCGTCGTATCCGATTTCGACTTCGGTGACTCCGGTGCGGCGTTCGAGCGGCAGCATGGGTACGGCGGGCCGCACCAGGTCGAGCAATTCGAGAGGCATGCTGTGGCGTTTGAAAACTTCCACTTCAACGATGGGATCGGGATGCTTCTGGCCGCGCAGGAATTCGTCTATGCCAACTGCGGCGCGCTTGCCATCGGCGACGCTGTCGATGATGAGACGCGGACCGAAGACGCAATCGCCACCTGCAAAGATGCCGGAAGCTGAGGTCATCAGGGTTTGCGGATTGACTGAGATCAAGCCGCGAGGAGAAATCTCGACGCCGTCTTCCTTCTTTAGAAAGTCGAGCTTCGGGGCCTGGCCAATGGCCATGATGATGGTGTCGCACTCGATGAGGGTCTCGCTGCCCTCATAGAACGCTGGATTGAAGCGCTTGTTCTCGTCAAAGACCCACTTGGTCTTCAGAGCTTCGAGGGCAACCACGTGTCCGTTTTTCCCGATCATGCGCTTGGGGCCGAGGCCGGGATGCATGATGATGCCTTCTTCTTCGGCCTCTACGATCTCTTCCAAAGCCGCAGGCATCTCCTCGCGCTTTTCGAGGCAGACGAGATTCACTTCGTGAGCGCCCATGCGCAGCGCGGAGAGCGAGATGTCGACCATTTCTTTGGTGGCGACCGCGCTGACGTTCTCCATCGAGGGTTCGAGGTCTTCGACTCCGGCGACGTGTTGCTTGACCACTTCGCGCGCGGCGGAGCGAGCGACGTCCATGGCCACATTGCCGCCGCCGATGACAATGACCTTCTTGCCGATGGTGAACTTGTAGCCGAGGTTGACGTTCAGCAGGAAATCGATGCCTTTGTAGACGCCGTCGAGATCGACTCCGGGAATGGTGAGGTCGCGACTACGGTGAGCGCCGACAGCGATTAAGACAGCATCGAAGCCTTCTCGCCGGAGGTCGGAGATGGCGAAGTCGCGTCCGGCGGCGTGATTCAACAGCAAGGTGATGTCGCCAGTTTCGAGGATCTCGCGGACTTGAGCTTCGACTACGTCGCGCGGGAGGCGGTATTCGGGGATGCCGAGGTAGAGCATGCCGCCGGCGACTGGAGCGGCTTCGAAGATCGTGACCGCGTAGCCCATTAAGGCGAGGTCGTGCGCGGCAGAGAGTCCGACGGGACCTCCGCCAACGACAGCAACCTTGAAAGGTAGCTTGTTCTGGCCACGGCCAGCGTTCACATCGACGGGGTGCTTCGATTCGGCGCCGTAGCGTTCGGTGAGAAAGCGCTTGAGGGCGCGGATGGAAATCGGTTTGTCGATTTCGCCGCGGCGGCAGGCGGTCTCGCACGGATGAGCACAGACGCGTCCGCAAATGCTGGCCAGGGGATTGGGGTCGCGGGCTATTTTGTAGGCTTCTTCGAAGCGGCCTTCGGCGATCAGGCCTACGTAGCGTCCCGCGTTAGTGTGGGCCGGACAGGCCATCATGCAAGGAAAGTTTGTGTTCAACCAATCCTTGTCGACTTTTTTGTCCTTGTAGCGTTTCAGCATGATGGTGATCCGGTCTTTTTAGCCGCTGTTGATGGTGGATGTCTGTGACAAGCAGAAGAAAAGGGAGCGGTCAGCGACCGCTCCCCTTCTCCTTACTTGGTCAGAGTGAAATCCGCTTTGGTGTCGCCGGAGACGGTGACAGGCTTGGAGGAATTTTTTGCGCCTTCATGCCAGGCAGTCACTGTGTAACTTCCGTCAGGGACGTTTTCGATCTTGTATTCACCGGACTTGTCGGTCACGGCGAAATACGGTGTGGGAGCGACGATGACGTAGCCCGACATTTCGGGATGGACATTGCACAGCAGTGCAACCGCGCCAGGGTTGTCGAACTTAAAGGGACGCTTCTCGCCCTTGGGCCAGGTACCGAGGTTGTGTCCGAGCTTCTTGTTGCCTCCAACCGAGGTCCAGAAAACGTTGTGAGCGACGCTGTCGCTATTGAGGAATTCGACCGTAGTTCCAACCTGCACGGCGGTAATGTGCGGTTGGAACAAGAGACCCTTCTGGTCGATGATGGGACTCTGCGTGGGCGCCGGGAAAGTCTTTCCCGCGATGGTGTCGACGTAGACGACAGACTCGCCGGCGACACCTGAGACTTTTCCGCTGATGGTGCCGGCGTGAGCGGCGAGCGCCAGTGCAGCGACGATCATGGTTATGACTAGGGCATTGCGTTTCATGATTTCTCCTGTTCTTTCAAATCGCTTGCTTTAGTACACGAACTCCAATCCCGCCACCGCTGAATTGGTGCGGAAGGGATTGGTCAATGGCTTGCCGGTCGTGGGGTCGTAAACGACCTGCTGGGGCCGAATCTGATATTCGAACGAGGCTTTGATGTTGGCATGAACCAGGAACTGCACTCCGGGTGTGAAACGGTTGCGAGCCGAGCGGTAGGGTGAGAGGAAAGGTGCGCTCGAGGAGTCGGGAGTGGCGCCCACGCCATTCAAGAAGTCGGCGCTGGAGTTGACCTCGTCCCAGCGCATGATGGTCATCAACCAGGGCAGCGCCAGATAGTCGGCTTCGATGAAGCCTCCGTCGAAAGTCGCCGGATGGCCGGTAATGAAGCCGCTGGGCAACACGAAATTGGTCGGGACCAGGGGCAGCAGGTTCTGATCGCGTCCGTAGATGTATTGACCGAACAGGTTGAAGGTATGGTAGTTAAAGCTGAAATCGGCGCCCGCACGATAGAAGGGCTCGCGCGCGGTGAGAACGACGGGATCGCCGGCGGAGTCTTGTCCCTGGAAGCGCTGCACCGAACGGCCGTAGAAGTAGAGGCCGCCTACGTTGAGGTACGTATGGTCTCGCGGCCCCGTAGCTCCCGCGGCCTGAATCTCGTTGCGGCTTTTAGGATCGCGCTCGAGATTGAAACGATAGGAGAAGCGTCCGTAGATATCTTTGAAGTTCGAGTCGGAGGTGTACTGAACCTCAGGCGGAACGTTCGTGCCGCCGGCCGGCGTGCCACCGGTGTTTTGATTCACGAAGGCGAGCGAGTAGTGGTAGCCGCGGTAGGTATGGCCGCCGCTGAGTTCGACGCCCTGCGCGGCACTATCCAGGGAAAAGCCATTATTTACCGTGGGGCTTCCAAAGGTCGCGTTCGGGATTCCAACATTGGACTGACCGTAAATGTCCCAACCACTCAGGTTCCAGCTGCGCGCCGGGCTGAAGGGCAAGTCGAGTTCGAATTGGCCGACCCGCAAGCTCAGAGAGTCTGTCGGCAATTTGAGGAAGCGTCCGATGTTCACAAACTTGAGGTAACCGTCGCCGAGACCGCCATTGGCGTTAGCCCCTCCAACGCTGATATCGTCATCAACCCAGAAGGCAATGTCGCTGCCGAAGTTTCCAGCCGTAAAGATGCTGAACAGTCCGGACTGAAAATCGGTACGGGGGATGAAGCCGGCTGTTGGATCTCCCGGGTTCTGCAGATTCGAGTAATTGTTGCGATTCTGGCTGACCACCTGGAAAAAGGTGTTATAGCGCAGGCCGATCGGAGGCAGTCCGGGAATGCTGCCCGGCCAAATCGTGTGCGGCCAGAGTTCCTGCTGGGCCTGCGATCCGAGCATCACCGGCGGGATCTTGATGAAGGTTTCGTCGTCTTTCGGAAACTTGAAGCCAGCATCTTTGAAGGCTTTCCCGAAGTCATTGAGCTTGGGGAAGTCGAGGTGGCAGGTGCTGCACGATGTCCCGTACAGGCGTGAGAACGCGGGAATGGCGTAGCTTGTGCTCGACAGCAGAATCATGCCAGCGAGCACGAACAAGATTGCAGTCTTGCGACGATGCATGGGCATCGAATCGCCTCCTAATGAATTCATTCTCTGAACCGATACTCCCCAAACTCAGTGTGGGGATTTTCGGTTAGCTACGACCCAAGACGCTGTGGCAGGGGTCACGCAGGTTTGTGACGTAAGTCACAATAGAAAAGCGAGGGGGGCGACGCGGAACTTGGGGAGGAATTGTCGCCTTTCCCGTGCCCGACGTGACGAGGAACTCGGAATGTCGAACGCCATCAGGCGCGGGGAATACGCCCGACGACAGGGATCCGAAACGGTAGAGAAGCATGCCGGGAAGTTCGGGTATTGCAGATCCGTGCGGGCCCCGCGGCGAGAGGAGCAAATGGAATATCTGATTGGCCTGATCCTGTCTTTGGCGGTGGCTGGTTTTGCTGCCATGACTGGCTTTGATCGGGCGCGCGCCTTCTATCCAACCGTGCTGATCGTGATTGCCTCCTATTATGTGTTGTTTGCTGCGATGGGAGCTTCGCGGCGCGCGCTGATCATTGAAATCGTTGTCGCAAGCGCATTCCTGCTGGTTGCCGTCCTCGGCTTCAGAAAAAACTTCTGGTGGATAGTCGCCGCCCTTATTGGGCACGGCATTTTTGACTTCGTCCACCGCTTCTTCATCGACAACCCCGGTGTACCACACTGGTGGCCGGGTTTCTGCCTGGCGTTTGATGCTCTTCTCGGTGCGTTCTTGGCGGTGAGTCTGGTGAGACACCCCGAACGAGTGTCTTTCGTGGGAAGGTCGTAACTGCTGGAGTGAAGCGCGTCAGGTGCGGCAGCAGATGCCGTACCGATGCCAAAGCTGAAACCACGGGCTTTGGGCGTTCATCTCGTCGTGCCTTCGATTCGCAGCCGAGATGTCACTCGCGCTCAGCGGCCTGGCGTCGGGCACGGCGAACATGCGCTCCAGCCACTCGATTTCGGCAATGGTCCGCTCGGTGTCCATTCCGTCTCAATATCCAACATAAGCAGGGCAGCGGTCAAACGGAATGGCAACCATGAGGTATCTACAAAGACAGGCACGCCCCCGGGCCGCGACGCTGAAGCCGGCGGGCTGGTAGGCGCGGCAGGAATTGAACCTGCAACCCTCGGATTAGAAATCCGATGCTCTATCCGTTTGAGCTACGCGCCCGTTTCCGACTAAAGACCACAGTTCAAAGCGGTAACGCTTCTCCAATGATAGCAAGTCCGCTCTGCCTTAGGAGATCGCAGATAGTCTAAGCTCGTCCCTATAAGAGACGTTCCATCGGCTGGCTCATGCAATGGACACGCCCTTCCAATGGATCAAGCAGATTGCCTCGCATTATGGCGAGACGCGCAACGGGACGGTCATCTGCACGAGCTTCACTGATTCTCTAACAGGATCGGTTTCGCTCCCACCGGGACAGTACCACCGGTAATGCTGGTGGTATTGCCGTTGAGATCGCGGTAGTGCACATATTGCGATGGTGCACCTTGCGGGCCGGTGCCACAGATGCCGTTCGAACAGCTCTTCGAGGTATCCCAGATCGCCTCGGCTTGATATCCGTTCGCGCGAGTGTAATTGCAGGTCCAGATGTTTCCGTTGGCGGAGCACTGGGCGGTCGGCACGGCGCCGACCATCCAGTTTTGAATTTGCTGATAGGCCGTGCCGGCCGGCGTGATGCCGGAGATTAGGAAGCCAGAGTCCATCGGGCAATCCGGCGCTGTCGAGGCCATTATCCCAGGCATACCAGAAGTAACGGACGACGCCTTCACTTGCCTGCAACAGGTAGTGGCGCGCCAAGTAAGCGGCATGCAGATCCTGATCGACGAAGCCGTTGCCGGTCGTGTCTCCCCAGCCGCCTTCGCTGCACCACAGCGGTTTATTATTTTGCGAATTGCTGGCCAATACGGCCCTGCAGATTGTTTACCAGGGGGACGATGGCCTCGGGCTGGGGATAGACTCCCGCCTGCGTGCTCCAGTTATATCCGTGAAAGCTGATGATGTCGGCGTATTGCCACCACCGAGCGCGAGATAGGGGCCCATCCAGTTGGCGACGCCGTTGATTCCGGTAGAGGGCGCGGGCGTGGTCACCAGCGCATTCGGGTCGATGGCTTTAATGATGCCGTAGGCGTCTTGCGCCAAGCGCAGCATCTGCTGGTTCGTGCCCTGCCAGTATCCGGGGACGGTGGGTTCGTTCCAGATTTCCCAGACCTTGATTTTTCCCGCGGCGTGGGTGACCACAGCGGTCACGAAGTCCTTCCAATGCTGGTTGGCTCCGGTGCCATCAGCATTGAGATCGTCAGGCGGAGCGCAAGTGCCGATGGGAGCGCCGCTGTTACCGCAAATCAGAGTCGTGTCGGAAGAGGCCCACGCCGGGCACTTCGCCGAAGGTGTAGATCAAATCGGTGTTGTGAGCCTGGGCGGCGCTAATCCAGCGGTCGAGCGCTGAGAAATCAAAGATTCCCGGTGCGTAATTGATGTCCTGCCATGAAGTACCGGTTCCCCACAGGCGAAGGCCGGCAAATGGAACCGTCGGCCAGTCGTTGACGCTGTGAACGGAGAGCGAAAAAAGTTTGGCGGGAATGGCGCCGGGAAGGGGAGGAGGCGGAGCGGGATTGGCGTTTGAACTGCCCCCGCCACAACTCAGCAGGCATAGGAGCAGACTCAACAAAAGCAGCGCGCGGAATCGCTGGAACACTTCTAAACCTTCCTGAACGACTGACGTGGACGCTCGAACCCAAGCTGGTTCCGGCGATCAAGCCATGAGGCTTTTAATTCGTGGGAGTATTCCACGTTAGCAACGAGAGGTTGTCAAGATGGGGAGGGACAGCCAAATCGTTCGAGGATGCGAAGGCGAAGCGAATCGGGAAGGGCACGATTTCAATCGTGCCGCAAGAGCGACCATTCTTGAGGGCTTTAGCCCCCGAGGTCGGCTTTCGACCCAATACCAAACCTCAGCGGCTGAAGCCGTGAACCTTTTGGCTTCGTCCGGCACGATTGAAAATCGTGCCCTTCCCCGTGACGCATGCACGCTTCAAATCGTTCGCAGGAATTCGATCACACGGACTTCGGCCCAGCGGCCGTCGTCTCCGTCAGGTTGGGCAAGGTAGGAGCAGTGCCCGCCGTCGGCGGTTTCGATAAAAGTGATGTGCGGATTCGCGAGGATCTTCTTGCGTGTTTCGGGAAGGATGCGGATGAAGGGATCATTGGCGGCATTGAGGATAAACGCCGGAACCGCAATGCGATCGATGACATTCGATGCGGCGGCGCGGGCGTAATAGTCAGTGGCGCCCTCAAATCCGCAATAGAAGGCGGTTACTTTGTCATCGAAGTCGCGCAACGTGGTCACGCCGTTGAGGCGGGAGACGTCGAAGACACCGGGGAACAGGCGCGCTTTCTCGCGCAGGCGCCGGCGCAACCTCCACAGGAAGTAATACTCGTACAAACGGTTACTGGGCAGATGGAGCGCATCGGCCGAGGCTGCGAGATCGACGGAAGGGCAAACCGCCGCCACGGCGCGGAATTCGGAAGGTCCTTCTCTTCCCCACTCACCGGCGAGCTTGAGCACCAGGTTGCCGCCCATGGAAAATCCTACGAGCGCGAAACGAGAAATGCGATCGTTCTTCATGAGATGGCGGACTACGGCGGCGATGTCGGCGGAGCGTCCGGAGTGATAAAGCGTGGGCGAGAAGCCGTCGGTGCCTCCGCAGTTGCGCTGGTTCATGCGGATCACATTCATTCCGCGCGCCAAGCCTTTGGCGGCGATGCCCAGCATGTATGTCGACTCGCTGGAACCTTCCAGTCCGTGCACCACGATGACGGTCAGCGCGTTGGCGCGATCGGGCTGCCAGTGACAGTGGCAAAGGATTTTGGCTCCATCTCCGACGTCGATCAGACGTTCTTCAGCGGGCGGGGGGATGACGTGGCGCGGAAGCAGAAAGCTGCCAATGGTTTGCAAGTGTCCGCCGCGCAGTCCGCGGCGAGGCTGAAATGTTGGTTTGTCTTGCAAGGACCCCACGCGTACAGTTTAAATGGTTAAGTTGCAGCGGAGTTATTTATGCCTATCTATGAGTACATTTGCAAAGAATGCGAGCACGGATTCGAAGCGCTGGTGTATGGCAGCGAAAAGGCCGAGTGTCCGAAGTGCCACAGCAAGAAGTTGACGCCACAGTTGTCGGTGTTTGCGGTGTCGGCGAAGAGTGGGGCGTCGGCTGTCGCCATCGGCGGGAGGATGCGGAAGCTGCGGCGACCCGCGCGGGCCGGGGGCCTGCGGAATGCGGAATATGAATTAAGCAGTTTCATCGTATAGGCGCGAGAAGTGAAAACCACAGGGGACGCAGAGGACGCGGGGTTTTAATTTTGGAAACCTCGGCGTCCTCGGCGGTTTTGGTTCGGGTTCGGTACAGCAATGGGCGGGGACGCGGTTGCTTCCTTAACCTCGGTTATTCCTAGACATAACAATGGTTTGCGGGGGCTTGGGGTGGAGTATACTTCCGGGATTCCCCGTCTCAGGCCGCGCTTCGTCTGAATCCTGGAATTCCGAAGAAGGCTCGCACCTGGGAGTAGCAGACCTGGCATGGAAGACGACGGCAAAACTATGCCTGATTTCGAGGCTCCCAAAGCTTCCGGGGAAAGCTCGCCGCCCAAGAGGGCGCCGGTGGCTGAAAAGACTCCGCCGCCGCAGTCCGATATTTCCGACGCGCCTACCATGGCGCCCGGCAGTGCGATGGGCGGTTCCACTCCGGCCCCTCCAATCACATCGATTTCTGACACTGACCTGGCGAAGCAGGCACTCCTTAGCCCCGGGGCGATCCTCGCCGGGCGTTACCGCATTTTGAAAACGCTGGGCCAGGGCGGCATGGGTGCCGTCTACCAGGCACGCGATCAGGAACTGGATCGCATCATCGCGTTGAAGGTGATTCGTCCCGAGCTTGCGGGAAATCCCAGCATTCTGCAGCGCTTCAAGCAGGAACTGATTCTGGCGCGGCACGTGACCCACAAGAACGTGGTGCGGATTTACGACCTCGGCGAGTCGGAGGGCACGCGGTTCATCACCATGGAGTACGTGGAAGGCGATGATCTGCGGACGCTGTTGCGGCGGCACGGAAAATTTTCTCCCAGCCAATCGGTGGAAACGATTCAGCAGATTTGCCGCGCGCTGGAAGCAGCGCATGCCGAAGGAGTGATTCATCGCGACCTGAAGCCGCAGAATGTGATGCGCGATCCGCAGGGGCGCGTGGTAGTGATGGATTTCGGGTTGGCGCGCTTGCTCGAGTCACCGGGCATGACGCAGACCGGGGCGCTGGTGGGAACGTTCGAGTACATGTCTCCGGAACAGGCGATGGGCGAGACGCTCGATCAGCGGTCGGACCTGTTTGCGGTGGGGCTGATCTTCTACGAACTGCTGACAGCCAAGTCTCCCTATAAAGCAGATACCGGAATCGCGACGCTGGTGAAGCGCACGCGGGAAGCGGCGGTGCCGATCTCGCAAGTCGATCCCACGGTTCCGAAATCGCTGAGCATGGTGGTCGCGCGTTGCCTGGAGCGGGATCCGAATCATCGTTATGGAAGCGCGCAGGAGTTGCTGGATACGCTGGACGCGTGGCAATCGAATCCCAGCGTAGTCGAGAAATTGATCTCCCAGACTTCGGCGCCGCGCAGCGTGCAGGTGCAACTGAACCTGCCGAGCCAGGGGCGCATGATCTGGGCAGCGGTAGCACTGGCGCTGATCATCGCATTTCTTCGCAGTGCCGGCGACGCGGCATCTGGTCTTTCCGGCAACGCAGCAGGGCGAGATCGGCGCGGGAAACATTCCCTCCTTGAGCAAGGGAAAGTATGTGGCGGTGCTTCCACTGAAGGTTCTGGGCGACGAAAAGGCGCTGGGCTACGTGGGGGCCGGGTTGGTGGATGCGCTGTCGGCGAAGATGTTTCAGTTGAAGGAAGTGCACGTGGCCTCGTCGGCGGCGGTCGACAAGATCGCGAACAAAGACTTGCCACTGACCAAAGCCGCGCAGGCGCTGGGCGTGAATTTGATTCTGCAGGGCACGGTGCAGGGGTCGGCCGACAAGTTCCGCATCACCCTCGATCTGGAAGATGTGGCCAGTGGACGCCGTTTGTGGAGCGATGAATTCTCCGGAATCCCGGCCGATTTGCTGACGCTCGAAGATCAGATTTATGGCAGCGTTGTGACCGCGCTCGAATTGAAGCCGACGAATGAAGAGTTGGCGCGCAGCGGAGTGCATCCGACGGAGAACAGCACAGCGTACGATTCGTATTTGAAGGGACGCAACGCGTTGCGCGGAAGCCAGGGCACGCGCGATACGCAGTCGGCGGTGCAGTTCCTCGAAGAGGCGCTCAAACAGGATCCGAATTTCGCTCTGGCGTATGCAGGATTGGCGGACGCGAACCTGCGCCTTTACCGCGACAGCAAAGATTCGCTGTATGCGCAGAAGGCGCTGGTGGCGGCACAGAAGGCTGAGGGGCTGAACCCGAATCTGCCGGAAGTTCACCAGGCCCTGGGAAGCGTTTACAACGCGACCGGCAAGAGCGCACAAGCGGTGGATGAGCTGCAGCAGGCGCTGAAGCTGGCTCCCAACTCCGATGAGACTTACTATCGGTTGGGCGATGCATATCTGGCGAGCGGGAAGAAACAGGATGCGATCGCGGCATATCAGGCTGCGGTGAACGCGAATCCCTATTATTGGTACAACCACAACAAGCTGGGCGGCGCCTATTTGCAAACCGGCGACAGCGACAAGGCTTTGCAAGAATACCAGCGTGTGACTGAACTGGCAGCAGACAATCCCATTGGCTGGGGAAACATTGCTGCGGTTTATTTGCGACAAGGGAAGTACCAGGAGGCGATCCCGGGCTTGCAGAAGACGATCGAATTAGAGCCTGATGCCTCGGCATATTCGAATCTTGGTACAGCGTACTTTTTCCTAAAGCGCTATGACGAAGCAGTGCACGCCTTCGAGAAGGCCGCGGAAATGAGTCCGAAGGACGAGCAGGTGATGGGCAACCTCGCGGACGCGTACCGCGCGTCAGGCCATACCGAGCAAGCGGTGACAACTTACGATAAGGCGATCGGACTCGCATATCAGCAGTTGCAGGTGAATCCGCGGTCGGCCAGCGTGATGGGAGACCTGGCGCTCTACTATGCGAAGAAGGGCGATCCCGCGCATGCGGAGCAATACATCAAGCAGGCGAGGGCGATTGATTCCTCGGATTTGCAGTTGATTTACGATCAGGTGCAGGTCAATGCATTGGGAGGCAAGCAGCCAGAGGCGCTGGCGGCGCTGAAGGAAGCCTTTGAGAAGGGGTATTCGCCGGAAGAAGCGCAGAATGATCCGGAGTTGGTGAAGTTGAAGAGCTTGCCGGCGTTTCAGCAGTTAGCGGGGCAGTACGCGAAGAAGAAAACGCCTTAAGCACCCTGGGGGCGAAAGCGCGGATTCATTCACGATGTCGTTCGCAAGCGCGGGAAGTCTTGCGCCACGCAAAATCCTGATCGGCGAGTCTTGTTAGGCAACAAACGCGGACGGCACGAGCGAACTCGTGCCGTCCAATCAATTGGTTTTTATCGCCGTTGGTTAGGCAGCAGGACGCTTACCCCAGCGGCGCCGAGTGACGATTCCGCCGAGTCCGGTCAGCAGCAGAGCCATGGTCGCGGGCTCAGGAACGTTAGCGGTGGCGGTAAAGTCCAGGCCACCGGGCCAACAGGTTCCTTCCACGCATCCAAAGACAATGGAGAAGTTCTCTCCGTTGGTGATGCCGAGGAAATTCTGGTTCACACCCGACAGGAAGATCGTGGTCACTCCATTCACCGTCGAGACCGTGCAATTCGCGAACGCGGTGGTGGTGCAGCCAATCACGTTGGCCGAGACGCCGCTCTCGGTGAGCTTAAGGTTGTTCCAGTCGATGCCCGAGGCGTTGGTGAAGAACAGGGTTCCCTGCCCGCTGTTGGGGACGCCGAAAGTGAAGTTCTGGCCGACCGAAATGCAGCCCGGCGTCGGGCACGCGGGATCGCGAATGATGATCGTGGGGTCGAGGCTGGAGTCTGCGTACGCCGCCGTGGCAAAAACGGCCAGAGCAATGAAAACGAACAAAAGGCGCGAAAACCTGATAGAACGATTCACAGAGGTGGCTCCTGCAGGTCTGATTTGTCCGGGGGCCGCCGAGACCTGCGCTGTGAGGAAGTGCAGCAACTGGTGCGCCATTCGAAGTGTTCCGGAAAGCCCAATTGTTTTCATGAAGCTAGAGACGATAATAGTTACAGGTTCTTGCAATTGCGCAAAACTTTGCAGTGCGACAGAAAAGATCGAGGTTTTGAGCCCGACGGCAGCCGGGCAAGTTACTAAGAACGTCTGACCATGCGAACGCCAAATCTGATTCTGCTATTGCTCGCCATGCTCGCACCCTTGGTTCCCGCGCAGGAAGGTCTTTTCAATTTGATGCCGGTTCCCGCCAGCGTTAAGGCCGGAGAAGGCCAGCTTCCGATCACTCCCACATTCGCGGTCGCCGTTACCGGAAACACCGAAGTGAGACTGCAGCACGCGGTGGAGATTTTCACCGAGAAACTGCACAAGGAAACCGGGATGCTGCCGGACGATGTGGGACTGGCCGACGTGTCGAAAGCGAACCTGGTGATTCGCACCGAGGCCATCAGCAAAGATGTGCAGGAGCCAGGGGAGGATGAATCCTACGCGCTCGAGGTGACCAGCACGCGAGCCACGCTGAGCGCGGCGAACACTCTGGGAGCCATACGCGGGCTCGAAACTTTTCTGCAACTGGTAAAAATTACCCCTGAGGGATTTGCGGTGCCGGCGGTCACAATTCGTGACCAGCCGCGTTTTGCGTGGCGCGGCCTGATGATCGACGTAAGCCGCCACTTCATTCCTCTCGACGTGCTCAAGCGAAATCTCGACGGCATGGCGGCGCTGAAGATGAACGTCTTTCACTGGCACCTGTCGGACGACCAGGGATTTCGCATCGAGAGCAAGAAATTTCCCAACCTGCAGCAGATGGGCTCCGACGGACTTTATTACACGCAGGAAGAAGTACGCGACCTGATCGCCTACGCTCGTGACCGCGGCATCCGCGTGGTTCCGGAATTCGATATGCCAGGACACACTACATCCTGGTTCGTAGGATATCCCGAACTAGCGAGCCAGCCGGGGACTTACTCGATTGCCCGCACCTGGGGAATCTTCGATGCGGCGATGGATCCGACGCAAGAGCGCACGTACCGATTCCTGGAGGGATTTATTGGAGAGATGGCCAAGCTGTTTCCCGATCCCTACTTCCACATAGGAGGGGATGAGGTAACCGGCAAGCAGTGGGGCGCGAATCCGAAGATTCAAGCCTTCATGCATCTTCACAACCTGAAGAACAATCAAGATCTGCAGGCGTACTTCAACGCGCGGGTGCAGGAGATTGTTCGCCGCCACGGCAAAACGATGGTGGGATGGGATGAAATTCTGCGGCCGGACTTGCCCAAAACCACTGTGGTGCAGTCGTGGCGGGGACAAGCGTCGCTGGCGGAAGCTTCAAAGCAGGGATATCGCGGCCTGCTTTCGTATGGTTACTATCTCGATTTGATGTGGCCGGCGGCACGGCATTATGCGGTGGACCCGCTGGGCGACGGGGCGTCGGGTTTGAGTGCAGAGCAGCGGTCGCGCATTCTGGGCGGTGAGGCATGCATGTGGTCGGAGTACGCTTCGCCGGAAAACATTGATGCCCGCATCTGGCCGAGGGCGGCGGTGATTGCGGAGCGATTGTGGTCGGCGCCATCGGTGCAAGATGTGCCGTCGATGTACGCGCGGATGGAGATCATACGGCGCCGCCTGGACTTGCTGGGATTGAAGCATGATTCGGTGTATCCGCTTATGCTGCGGCGGATTGCGGGATCGGACGACGCGAGTCCAGTGCGAGTGCTGGCCGACGTGGTGGAACCAGTGAAAGATTATGCGCGCGAAGAGCTAGCCAAGACGCCGGCGACCAGTTCGACTCCGCTGAACCGACTGGTGGATACGGCACGGCCGGAAAGCGCGACGGCGCGGGAATTCACGGAGATGGTCGACCAGTTTCTGGCTGGCAAGGCAGACGACGCGACGAAGAACCGGATGCGAGCATTGCTGACGATCTGGCGTGACAATCAAAGCAAATTGCAGCCGTTGGCAACTAAGTCATTCTTGTTGCAGGAAGTGGCTCCGATTTCGCAGAATCTTGCGGCGCTGGCTGCAGGTGGTTTGCAGGCAATGGACTTCGTTTCCCAAGGGCTGGCTGCATCCGACGACTGGACGAAGGAATTGCTGGCTTTGGCCGAGCAAGCGAAGAAACCGCGGGCGCAGTTGCTGCTGATGGTGGCCCCACCGATCGAAAAGCTGGTCAGGGCAGCCAGCGCAAAGTAAGTCGCAGGTCTTCGCCCCAGTCGTAGGAGGTTGTCATGAGTTCTTCTGTTTATGATCCGTGGCCGGCTTTGCCCCTGGCCGAGTGGCAAGACACTTACGCGACGCTGCACATGTGGACGCAGATGGTGGGCAAAGTACGTTTGGCGTTGGCTCCGCCGGTAAACCATTTCTGGGAATCCACGCTTTATGTCAGCGCCCGCGGGCTGACGACGTCGGCGATTCCTTACGAGCGCGGAATCTTCGAGATTGAATTCGATTTCCTTCATCACAATTTGGTAATCCAGACGAGCAACGCGACCAGCAAGACGATTGCGCTCGCACCGCGACCAGTGGCAGATTTCTACAAGGAGTTCATGGCGACGTTGGAGTCGCTGGGAATTCGCGTGAAAATCTGGCACATGCCGGTCGAGGTTCAGAATCCGATCGCGTTCGATAAAGATTTCATCCATGCGTCCTATGATCGAGATGCGGTCAGCCGCTTCTGGCACGCCCTGATTTCAGTGGATACGATCTTCAAGGAGTTTCGCGGGCGGTTCGTCGGAAAAGATTCTCCGGTGCATTTTTTCTGGGGAAGTTTCGATCTGGCAGTGACGCGATTTTCAGGGCGACGCGCGCCGGAGCGCGAGGGCGCGGATCCGGTCACGCGCGAGGCCTATTCGCACGAAGTGATTAGCGCGGGATTCTGGCCGGGCAGCGGCGACATCCAAGGCGCGGCCTTCTACGTGTACGCAGCGCCGGAGCCGGAAGGATTTTCGAAGAGCGCGATTCTTCCATCACAGGCGTTTTACCATCCGCAGATGAAAGAGTTCTTCCTGATGTATGACGACGTCCGGAAAGCAGCCTCACCGCGCACCATGCTGCTGGATTTTCTGCAGAGCACTTACGAATCTGGCGCAAATCTGGGGAAGTGGGATCGGGCGGCGTTGGAGCGAGCGGCCCAGGCTGGGCAAGTCCGGTCTTAGCGCGTCGGGCTCGCACTGGGACGGTTAATTCCGTATTGCTTGATCTTGTGATAGAGGGAGCTGCGGGGAATCCCGAGTTTTCGAGCGGCTGGCTCGACGCGGCCGCCTTCGAGATAGAGGATCTCCTCGATGTATTGGCGCTCCATGTCTTCGAGGGTTTTCACCGGCCCGCCGAACCCGGCGGCTTCAGGCTCTACGTCAAAGTGGAGATCTCTTTCGGTAATGATGTGTCCGCCATTCAAGAGGACGGCACGCTCCAACACGTTGCGCAGCTCTCGAATGTTGCCGGGCCAGGAATAAGACTGCAGCATGCGCATGGTCGCGGGACTCGCTTCAATGGAACCGGTACCGAGATCGGCGGCCAAATGGCCAAGCATGCTGGTAGTGAGCATAGGAATGTCTTCCACGCGCTCGCGCAATGGCGGAGTGAGAAGGGGAATCGCGCTGATGCGAAAGTAGAGATCGCCGCGGAAAAGCTTGTCACGCACCCGGCGCGCCATATCCTGATGGGTGGCGGCGATCAGGCGGATATCGACGCGGCGGTCGCGGACATCGCCTAGGCGGCGAAACTGCTTTTCTTCGAGAACCTTCAGCAGTTTCGGCTGCAGTTGCAAATCGACGTCGCCGATTTCGTCGAGAAATACAGTGCCCTTGTGAGCGATCTCGAGCAATCCGGTTTTCGTTTGCACAGCTCCGGTGAATGCACCACGTTCGTGTCCGAAGAGTTCGGTCTCCAGGAGCTCGCCTGAGAGCGCGCCGCAGTTGAGGTCAACGAAGGGGGAGGACGCGCGCGGTCCATTCTGGTGCAGCCACCGGGCGAGGAGTCCTTTGCCGGTGCCGGTTTCGCCTTGAATCAGAATCGGGCTGTCGCTCGACAGTACCTTTCTGGCGGTTTCCGCGAGCCTGGTGATCGCGGAACTGGTTCCGAGAAAGAGATCAAAGCTACGGCGTTGCAAACGACTCTTTTCGGCGAGCTGTTTCTGCCGGTTGCGCTGGTTTTCGATGCAACGTTGCAGCATCAGCGACAAGGTGGCCAGTTCGATGGGCTTGGTGAGAAAGTGCTCCGCGCCGAGTTTCACGGCCTCGACGGCGAAATCAATGGAACCGTATCCGGTGAGAATGATGATAGGGATGGTGGGATCGATGGCTTTCAGGCGCGGGATGAGATCGAGGGCGTTGCCGTCGGGCAGACAGTAGTCGAGCACAGCAGCGTCGGGATGTCCGGCGCGCCAGAACTGTTCGGCTCCAGCACTGGTTCCGGTGGCCAGCACGTCATAGTTACGACTTTGCAGGAAGTCACTGAGGGTCTCGCGAACCGCCAGTTCATCCTCCACGAGAAGAATTCTGTCCTTTAACATGGGGCCCTCTTGCCTGCTCGCTGCGCCTGTCGCGTGCTCCGGAAAAATGCTCGCCAAGCGCGCGATGGATGTGGGGACGATCCACAGCATGCTTTTGGAGCGCCACTTCTGTTCTTTGCAACTACTGAAGACGCCACTGCAGCCTCTAATCCGCCTGCAGGAGACCTGCGACCAGAACCGATGTTTCCAGAGACCCACCGCCGAACGGACCCGACTGTCCTCCCGTTAAGACGTTGCGGCGTGTGACAGCGAGTAATCCGGACACTTACCTAAGGTTTTCACCCGGTGACTTTTGGTCATCAACGAGGGCCGGATTCCCCGACACAGGATGACACCCGATTGCGGGTGATTCTAACGGACCCCACACACCTTGACGCCTCAAGTACGCATCGTGTTCCGAAAAACGAACAAGTCGGCGCCGCGAGCCCGCTCCTGCGGGGAATTCCCTGCGAGGTCCGGGATTATCGGGTATATGAAATCTGCGAGTGAACGGTACGGTCACCCGGCAGAAGCAGAGGCTTGGGAATTGCTCGCCGGAGTGCGTAGACGGAGTAGATTACGGGTCAGGCCGTTAATCTGTTCATAATGTTCCACGAAGGAACCGGAGGACAGGCTGGCGCCGGGCAAAGCGATGGCGGTCCAAAGATTCAAGGTGACCAGCAAACAGTGGAGGCGAAGACGAACCGCCCGGTTGGCAAGCTGTTCGGCGGCTTGCGCGACCCCGGCATCCGCATGATGGCGTGCAGCCTCGCCCAACCTGGTCAGAATGGCCGCATTGTGCGAAACCGCGGCAACATAGTCAGTGGCTGCCAGCAAACGCTCGCGCTGGATGGAGCGAAACAACGCGGCAGGCAAATTCGTTCGGAGAAAAGACTCTTCGTCAGGATCCACGAGGTTACAGAAGGCTTCAATGTCGACCAAATGCAACTGAGCGACAAATTCGCCGGAGAATACTTTTAACGAAGACCTTCGGCGGGTGATAAGGAACACCAGTACAGGCAACAAACAAGCGACGAAAATAAGTAGAACGGTAATCAACATTTCAAAGCCAAGAGCGGCAGCATAACTCGCCTCCGGGGGTTCGCACAACACCGTCTTCAGTAATGCATTGTTAAGCAAGAAGCCGAACAGAAGGCTCGTTCCTGACGAAGCCCGGCCGTTCTAATTTCTGTGCGGTCGCGGGCAGCGGCAAATGCCAAACCGTTACCTGGTTACTCCTTTCCAGAGAACTGCAACCGTGTTAGTGTGCAATAAATCTCCCCTGTATCTAGCATGGGGCGTTGAATATTTCAGTTTTCCGGAAACCGAACAAGCCGTATGCCATTGCACTCCGCCCTCGAAGACCTGAAAGACACTACCTTGCGAAAGGTTACGGGCCTGCTCGGCAGGCTTGACTATCTGGCCCGGTTGCGCGGCAGGGACGGAAAGTACGCCCACTGGGGATTGTCGCGGATTCACGGGGAAGCCGCCGCGCAGGAGGCTCTCGCGGAAGCACACCGTTCGACAGCAGAAGAGGTTCTGAGAACGCCTTTGCGACGCATGGTTCGGGACGCGGAGAATTCCAGCGAAGCTCAAAATGTACCCCCCGAACAGTATGCGAAAGAGCTGCACGAACGAGGGGAAAAGCTTTTGCCCTCGCATCCCGGGGCGGGATCGGCGAGGCACCTCAACTCAGTGTTGCGCGTTCTTTCGTACCTGGTAAAGCCTCGATAGCCTGCCATTCGCCGAGCCGCATTGCTACGCCTACCACTTGGCCCACGATTTCGGCTTCCTGCGGATGCCGTAGCACCCGCACCGAGACTGGCGACAAAGGGTGCGGCTGCAAAATCAGATTCTCACGTTTGAGCGTGCACCAGCAGCAAGTGTGCCCGTCGCGCGTTTCGACGAAGTAGATGGGCCGCTCATATTCGGAACGCCAAACTCCATCCATCACTTTGTTGCGCGACTCGTCGACCTGGATAAACGTACCCGGAGGCAAAATGGGATACATGGTGAAATCCTCGCTGCCGATGTATCCGTAGGTGAAGTGATGGTTTACGAATTGGGCGAGATAAGAAAGCGGCACCGCTCCCCATTGTTCGATCATTCGCCCTACATTGCTGGTGCGCCGCGTATCGAAGGAGGGATCGAGCCGGGTGGGCATTTGCACCACGCTGGCATGTTCGAGAGCTTCCATGCGATGGGACTTCGGAGGAGTAGCGAGAGCCAGGTCGGCGGCCCCTTCATTAGTATCGACGCCGTACCAACCTAAGATCTCATGAAGATCGCGGCGGTAAATGATCGCCAGCGCGTAAATCCGGTAGATGCTGGGAATGATGCCTTTGGTCTCGATGTCAGACAGCCGGCTCGGGCCGATCAGAAATTCTTCGTTGCCATGCCTTTGCGCGATACGAGCACTGGCGCTCTCTACGTCGCGCATGGTCAGTCCTAATCGCTCTCGAACACCGCGGAGATTTTGTCCCGCTCCGAACATTGCTTCACCTGTCGCCTGGGAAGTGATTTAGCTAATCATAAATCAGCCGGAGAGCAAAACCCTGTCTCTGAAGTTCCGACCCGAGGCCCGGAGCCTCCGATTTCTTGAACCTTAGACACGGTATTCCTTGTCCCAAGCGTCTTTGGGGACCTTCATACTAGCAATCCGGCGAAATTTCAATGAATTTACAGGGGAAGAACTAAGTCCAAAAAAGGGACGAGAACCGGAGAAGAGCTTCTTGTCTGGATTTGAGACTTTTCATTCGAGAGAAGCGGGCAAAGAGAGGCGAGGAGAACTTTTCCCCGCCCCTGCTTGTGTCTAATGAGCTGCGTTGAAGACAAATGCGACCGATTTGGTTTCGTTGGCTCCAATGGTGACCGTCTGCGTGGCCGTCCCTAATTTCTCATGCCATGCCTGCAAGGTGTAAGTACCTGGAGGCAAGTTCTTTAGCTCAAAAGCCCCGCCTTTTCCAGTCACGAAGAAGTAAGGGTGTTTGAACACCGCGATGTAGCTGTGCATCCAGGGATGCACATTGCAGCGGACGGGGATCGCAATCTCCTCACGGGCGAAGCTCTCCTCGAGTGGGGAGCCCGGTGGCTGGGCCTTGTTCCACTCGCGGTTGTTGGCGGGCATGGGGTGGATGTTGTGCATGGTGTTGTCGCTATTGACGACCTCCAACTTCTGATTCGCCTGGATCGCGACGACGTGGGGAACGTACATGCACCCCTTTTGCTCAATGACCGCCGGCCGGGCCGGAGGATCAAAGGCGCGTCCTTGCAAGCCTTGGGAAACAAACACGATCACATTCTCGAGGCCGCCGCTGGCGTCTGCGATCACGTCGTCGGTGGCGACTCCGCCAGGATGAAGTTTGGCGCAACTGGGATCTGCAGCCATGGAAACATGAGTGGACTTAGGTACCGGGCCTTCCACCTTTACGACGCCACGAACGGCCGTGGACGCAGGAACCGGGGCGTCAGCGGCCCTGGCGGCTGGGCTGGCAACGCAAAATGCGACGGCCACTAACAGGGCAAATGATTTTGTTTTCATACAACACCCGCTCTCATTGAGTTGGAACCGGATTCCTTCCGGCACTCTGAAACGAGTTTAGGAACCGTGCTTCGTGACCGTGTCAGGGAGATGTGAAAGATACGTCATGCTTTCGCCTCGATCGCGTCACACAACCGGGGCTGCTACCGGACAAATTAGAGACAGTTCCCTCGTAACGACGAGTGTTTCGGCGAGAAGGCGAAAGCGCGCACCAGAGGCGGGATGTAGTGGATGCGGATCCTGAAGTTTGGATCGCAAATGACAACAATTTGACATTTCAGTGACAACCGGAGGTTTCGCGCGACGCAACCTGATGCTCCATGGAGGATGTTATGAAGTTCGGCGTATCAATTCGGGATACAAGCGGAATACTTCTGGCCACCGTGATCCTTATCCTTGTCTCTACCGCGGCGTTCGGCGGAAACAAGCCTTCTCCCAGCACCTTTAAAACCGTAAGCACGGTGGCCTCGACGATTCCCGCCAATGGGGACGTGAACCCATACGGTGTAGCGCTCGTCACAGAAAATGTAGGGAATCTGGTCGCGGGCAACATTCTGATCAGCAACTTCAACAACAGCGCGAATCTTCAAGGCACGGGAACGACGATCGTGCAGATTTCTCCGACCGGAACGCAAACCCTCTTCTCACAGATTGATGCCTCGAAGCTGCCGGGGCCGTGCCCGGGCGGCGTCGGGCTTACCACGGCATTGTCGGTATTCCAGACAGGTTGGGTGATCGTAGGCAGCCTGCCGACGGTGGACGGCACCTCCGGTACCGCGCAGGCCGGATGTTTGCTTGTGCTCGACAGCCAGGGGAACGTGGTAGAGACATTCTCAGACGCGAACATTAACGGACCATGGGACATGACTTCGTATGAAGCCAACGGGCTGGGTTATCTGTTTTTCACCAACGTCCTCAACGGGACCCTGCGAGGCAATGGCAACATCGTTCATGACGGGACAGTTATCCGCCTGGTACTCACGGACACGTCAGAGTCGATGCCGAGCGAGGTTTCGGAGACGATCATCGGATCGAAGTTTGAAGAGCGTACCGACCCTGCCGCGCTGGTCATCGGGCCGACCGGCGTGGCGCTCGATTCCGTGGGCGACATTCTTTACGTTGCCGACAGCCTTACCAATCGAGTGCAGGGAATTCATGACGCGTTGGTGCGTACGACCAGCGCGTTCACCGGAGTCACGGTTTCAACGGGAGGATTCCTGAATGATCCTCTGGGACTCACGCTGGCTCCCAATGGAAATCTGGGCGTCGTGAACGGCAACGATGGCAACATCATTGAGATCACCCCCGCCGGAAAACAGATCTACCATCAGCTGATCGACAACAGCGGAGATCCTCCGGGAGCGGGGGCGTTATTCGGCCTGGTAGTGGTGAAGAACCAGGGAGTCTATTTTGTGGATGACGCGACCAACACATTGAACCTGCTGCACTAGAATCTGACCCCGTCCCTCTGCGGCCTGGTGCCTGTTCTTCCCGGACAGAATCAGGCCGCGTTTTTTCGGCGCAGTCCACGTCTACAAACGGTGAGCCAGTTCGCCCCCATGCGGGCGGCGGATATGGCAAGCTCAGAACCGAGCAGGAGGGATTAACTAAAGCGAGGACCCAATCCACGCGACGCAAGATTAGTTCTTCTCGCCACGCCTCCGGCCAAGGGCCTTTTGCTGTTCGGGCGGCAACTGGTGCAGTAATTCGAGAAACACGGCATTGGTCCAACCGAAACCGACGACATTGTCGCGATATCCCTGGGCGACATGAACGTTGGACGAGTCGGTCACGACGTTATATTTTTCGCGAAGGTTGTGGTCGCGCTCGAAGTTGGCGAGAACCATCGCCAGGAACTTGCGGGAGATGCGATCGGCGTCGTGGTCATATCCGTAGCGGCGCAAGCCTTCGACCGCGAGCAATTGGATGGGCGCCCAGCCGTAGGGATAATCCCACTGCACTCCCGTCGCCTGGGTGCTCATGGCGAGTCCGCCAGACTGTTCGAACGTCCCCAGGTTTGTGGCGACGGCATCGGCTTCCTCGGCCGTCGCGAGTCCTGCCCACAAGGGGTAGAACGTGGTTGCATACTCGTAAGTCGACTGCTGCCGCTTCTTAAAGTGGTAGTCGAAGAACATTCCTCGCCACGGACTCCACAGCAGGCTTCGCATGAGTTTCTTTCTTGCCCCGGCTCGCGCGCGCCACATTGACTGGTTAGACGAGTGTCCCAGCCATCCGCTGATCGTCCGCAGATCTTCTTCTGTTTTGTAGAGAAGGCTGTTCAAACAGACGGGAGCGAAATGGTGTGTCTCTGCCCCGTACGGACCGAAACGAAACGAGATATCGAAGCCTGATTCCCGCATGCTGCGGTCGCCTTTGTAATATTCGGGGCTGAGCACGAAGTGTCTGACTGGTGCTCGGTGTTTGTCGGTCAGGCCCTCGCCGCCAAGCTGCCGCGAATACTCCTTGTGGAGTAGCGACGACCGCTTGTCAGATTCCATGACATAGGGGCTGGGACGATCTTGTTCGAGAAAGTAAGCCAGCACGTGATGGTAGTAGTCGATCTCGTCGTGCAAACCTTCGGGAACTGGCCCTTCGCCGAAGTCGAAGTAGCGGGAGAGGCCGGTGGGTCCAGCCAGGTGGGGGCTGTGCATCCACATCTCATAGTCGCGATCGGCGTAGTGGTAAGCACGCTTCAGCCAGGCAGCATCGGCGGTGCCCCTCGCCTGTTGAGCTTGATAGACCGCGAGAATCATTGAAGTCAGGAAAGGCGGCTGGGAGCGCGTCAGATAATAGCTGCGGTTGGCGTTGAGCACCGCGCCGTAGTGTTCGATCTCGAAGAAGAAATTCTCGAGCATGCCGTGGGCGAGCGCAAGCCTGCCGTCGCGCAGCAATCCGCGAATGATGAAGTAGCTGTCCCAGCCATACATTTCGTTGAATCGTCCACCCGGAACGACGTAGGGATGTTCCAGAAAGAGCGCTCCCGGAGGCTCAACGAGCTGCCGGTCGTTGCAGACTTCTCCAGGCCCGGAGATCAGGAAGGGCAGGTGTTCGACCCGGAGGTTGCGTTCTTCGGAGAGTCTTTGCATGGGCTTGGGGATGGCCATGCCAGCAGGCACGTAGTGCATTGTGGACTCTACGAGTTTCGGATCAGCCGCCGCTTCGTAGCTCGCGGAAGAGCGAGTCAGGTCCTCCCACGTAGACGAAATGTATTTCAGGATCGCCTGCAAAGTTGGGTTGTCGATAGCCGGGGGCGTCATTGGTTGATGGTGAAGCGTTGTACCAGAGAGAAACAAAAGCGGGTGGAGGTTGGCAAGAACATTCCCGCCTCCGGGCAAATCGTTGCCAGCAGGCCGCAGTTTCGTTCGATACAGTGCATTCTGTATTTCGTTGGCAAGGCGTACTCCCCTCTTCCGCCATTGCGACGTTTCGCGAAACTCGGGTCGCGGTGCAACGTCGGGCGATATTCTTCTAAGCGCTTTCACCTAAGGTTGGTTCCGTATGGCGTTTTTCCCCTTATATGTCGAATTTGCCCTCAGCCCAAAGTCTTGCGATGACGGTTCTTCGCGCAAGTCATAGAAGCATAGATACCTCTGGGGGTTGGCGAAGCGGTTGCACTTTGCCATTCCAGCCCTTGTCCACAGAGGAGGTAAAACATTCGATTATGAAAAACATCAGACATTGTCCCAAATACTCGCTGATCTTGATGACTTTAACGGCGTTGCTCTGGTTGGGAATACCCGCGAACGCACAGGGGGCACCTGCGGACCGCACCGACATCAACCGGTCCGAACTTGCCGCGTTCGATCAGTTTCTCGATGGCCATCCGGAGACTGCCGAACAACTGCGCAAAGACCCATCCTTGATTAACAACAAGGGGTTCATTGAAGGGCACCAGAATCTCGAGGAGTACCTGGAGCAACACCCGGCCCTGCATGAGGAGCTGAGAGAAAATCCCAACGCGTTCCTGCACCGGGAGCAGAGATTTGACCGTCGCGAAGAAGACCGTGACCGCGATCGCGACCACCGGGGCCGCGATAACGACCGCGGCGCGGTGACGAAGTTCGACCAGTTCCTCGACAGCCATCCGGAGACGGCCGAGCAGCTGCGCAAAGATCCTTCGCTGATCAACAACAAGGAGTTCATCGCAGGGCACCAGAACCTGAAGGATTTCCTCGAAGACAACCCCCAGGTTCGCGAGGATTTTAAGGAAAATCCGAATGCGTTCATGCGCCAGGAGAACCGCTTTGACCGCTCCGGCGACGAGCGTGACCGGGATGTGACGCGCGGACAGCTCGCCGGCTTCGACCGGTTCCTCGACGGCCATCAGGAGATCGCTGAACAGCTCCGCAAGAACCCGGCGCTGGTGAACAATGAAGAGTTCGTGAAGGAGCATCCGGCGCTGCATGAATATTTGCAGCAGAACCCGGGGGTACGGGCCGATCTGAGCCAGCACCCGAATGCTTTTCTGCACCAGGAGCAGCGATTCGACCGCCGCGAGAGTATCGCCGACCGCCGTTCGCCTGATGCGGATATGTCGAGCTTCAACGAGTTCCTCGGCGGCCACTCGAATGTCGCGGAGCAACTCTCGCGCGATCCTTCGCTGGCCAAGAACCAGGAATACTTACAAAGCCATCCTGAACTGCAGACGTACCTGAAGGCTCATCCTGGCGTGCAGCAGCAGCTGGTGCAGAACCCGCAGGTGGTGATGAAGTCGGCCCAGCCGACCAGTAACGGCACACCCGCGGTCAACCAGACAAAACCGCTGCAACCGCAAGACAAGCCGAAGCACTAACGTTCCCGCACGCAGGGGGAAGACCGATCTCGGTCTTCCCTCTCGTGCAACGTGAAGGTTGCGGAAAGGAAACCTGCAAGAACGGAGATACCATGAACATCAAGATTTATGTGATCCCGACAATTCTTCTGGCACTGGCGCTGCCCGGCCCCGTGGCTGCCAAGAACAAGAAAAAGCATGCGGAGCGGGGCATGCTCGAAAAAATGGAGGCGGTTCCGTGCGGCGCCAAAGAATCGGGCATTACGGGGCTGGGGAGCGTGTTCGCATCCGCGGGAATTGAGCACGTAAATTCGGATGAGAAGTTGTGCCCGCAATACCTGCTTCGCACCGACGAGATGGAGTATCACATTCGTCCGATGGACGGTAAGCATCCGGTAGTGTTGCCGGTGGGCAAAGAGGGCGAATTCAAGATCAAGAAAGACCGAATGTACCTGAAAGTGCCTGACGGGGACCGTAAGACCCGCACTTACCAGGTGGTCGCGATGAAGCCGGTGAATACGAGCGAGAACTCAGGAGATCAGGCAGCTAAGCCGATCGAGCGTCAGAACTCAGGCAGGCTTGCGGCCGATACAGCGCCGGCCAGGCCACCAGTAAGAACCGAGCCCCCAAGTCCTGCGACCTCGACTCCTGCCGTGACTCCGGCTCCCTTGGTGGCGCCGCCGAACAGCACTGATCCGCCACATTTGTGAAGCTGAGAGATCCGCTGCGGCTTATCGCGCCCCGAGGGGGGACCTTGAGACTTGCCAGGAATGGACTGGTTGGCGGGAAAAATACATTGGGGTGGGAGACGGGAATCGAACCCGCAACGTCCGGAGCCACAGTCCGGTGCTCTGCCAGTTGAGCTACTCCCACCGCGTATGGGAATTATACAGCGGATGTTCGGCTTCGGGAGTCAAGCTTCCGACTCAGTTCATTAGGGCAGCCCCGCGAAGTCTGCTCTTCAAGCACCACATGTAAAATGCAAACGCGCAGTTATCCTCCGAGGTAAGCCTTGCTTCGACCTATTGTTGTGCTCGTATCGACTTTTCTCTGTGGCGCCACGCTCCTGGCCCAGAATGCGCCTCCCGAACGCAAAGTGGTGGCCAACGTGGTCGTGTCGGAGCGTGATCCGGCGGTACGAGTGGGATTGCCGAAGGCTGCTCAGTACGCTGGAGCCGATCGCTGGGTCCTCTACGGCATCGCGGATTGTGAACTTCACGCTTTCGTGGAAGCGGATGCGCAGAAGAACGTTCAACGGCTGTATTGGGTGCAATTTGAAGGATATTTGCCGAGCCGTCCTGACTTGCATCACACCTACGACTCTCCTAAGCATGCGATCATCGGCGGTCTGGATTTTTATGTGGATACCTGGGTTCGAACCAAAGACACGACGATAGAATCGGGCTCTGACCGTGAGCACATCGAGGCGCTGGTGCGTGCCAATGGTTATCGGATGCCGCAGGCCATGATGTATGTGCGGCTCGTGCACCTTCTGGATAAAGAAAAGCGCAAGGAGTTGATGATTATCTATGGCGACGATCTCGGGCCGACCGGATTGACCGCAGCCGAAGTGAACGAGGGCGGCAAATTCCATGACCGCTGGCCGGGCATGGCCGATGCCCTGCTCGAAGATGCGAAGAGACGTATCACGATTGAGCCGGCAAACCGTGAATGAGATTCGCCTCGCCAGGGCATAAAGCAGTAAGCCTCGCCATCGGGTTTTGAACGCTATCGCCTGGCTACAACAGTTGTGGTGCAGACCGCTTCGCTTTACTGGATAATTGTTCTATGGGGCAACAGAGAAACCGCCCACCAACTCTCAAGATGCAAGCATTGGCCTTCTTCGGCGGGGCTTTGGCGGTAGCACTATCGATCTTGGAGATGATCTATCGTGCCCCTATGGGCTACTTCGGAGCACGTGCTACGGCAAGAATACTTGGCCTAGGGCTAATCTTCTTTATGGTCGCTCCAATTTGGGGATATTTCCGTCGCCGAAAATCACAGAAGCCGAATGCCTAACGAGGATCGCCGCGTTCACTCATTGAGGGTCAATGAGCGAAATCGCCTGTTAACAACAGTTAGTGCGCTGCATCCACAACATTCTTCGCTAGTTCCTCTCGGGGCTTCCAACAGTTATCAGCGGGAACCTCGGCAGGTCCTGTTTGCGAGCGACAGTGGAGGACGAAAAGAGAGGCGTACTATACCTGTGGAACAAACTTCAAAGAGCCAACCGTCAATGACGTCTTCACACACCTCAGAACTTGCATCACCTGCCGATCGAGAACTGCGTAGGTTAATCGAGGGCAACCAGCGATTCATGCGGGGCGAGGCTAAGTTCCCCACTGTGTGCAAGGAAACACTTGCCGACCTCGCCAAAGCTCAGCACCCTTCTGCGACGATCTTAGGTTGCAGTGATTCACGAGTTGCACCCGAGCTGATCTTTGACGCTGCTTTTGGAGAGTTGTTCATCGTGCGCGTTGCCGGAAACGTGATCTCGCCCGAAGTAAAGGGCAGTCTTGGGTACGCAGAAGCGCATCTCCATACACCCCTGTTTATCGTGCTCGGTCATGAGGGATGCGGAGCTGTAAAGGCAGCGTTGGAAACCAAGCTGAGCGGCTACGACCATGGCCGCCACATCCAAACGCTGGTCAACAATATTCTGCCCGGACTCCCGGATGTAAGCTCGCAAGTTTCCGCGGAGAAGCAACTGAGCACGGCCGTCGAAGCCAATGTTCGCTGGTCGATGCATCAGCTTCTGGAGACCGAGGAAGCCCAGACCGCGGTGAGGGCTGGCGCCAGATTGATGGGAGCTGTTTTCGAAGTCGCTTCCGGCTACGTGCGGTTTTTCTCCTGACATTCCGGGACTCAACTGTGTGCCTCGCACAATTGGCGTAACATCCCCATTACACTCAGAACCCTTTCACAAGCCGGACCGCGATCTAGTCCAGCCCAAGCAGGTCTGCGAACTCATCAAAACTGTCGGCGCACCGGAGCCATACATTGGGTTCTGGTTTTCGCCAAACAAGACGAATCACTGGTGGGTCCTCCTGCCTGTAATCAAGGACGATTGCACTGTCGGCCCCGAGTTCAAAATCACCGATGTCGAGCGCCAAGTCGGGCGCAATTTCGCCGAGTGCGCCCCATTCTGACCAGAAAGCTCCTTCCCCAGCGCTCATCCGCTGAGAGATTGTGCGAAACGGCGGTCTGAAGAGATATATTCGGGTTTCCTCAGGAGCGAACAACTGGATGCGTTCTTTTGGAACGAGGGAGCGGATATTCTGATGTAATTCCTCCTTGTGTGTTCTCGGCCAGCGCCCTATCTCTATCAGCCTGAGCAAGCGCCTTGGGAGCCGCAAGTTACCCGCCATCGTGAAATCAGGTTCCATGCCGCGCAATCATACAATCAACCGCTGATTGGCGATAAATCGCCATTTCACTCACGTCCCACATCTGTGACCCAACTTGATACGATAAATTCCTATGCTGCTTGACTTACCTAGTCTCCGGGATTTCGCAACGCGCTATACTGCGGCGTGGTGCAGCCAGAACCCCGCAACTGTGGCCTCGTTTTTCTCTCTTCGCGGATCACTGCGTGTCAACGATGATCCTCCTGCGCTCGGGCGAAACGCGATTACCCAGGTGGCGCAGTCGTTCATGTCCGCATTCCCAGACCTTTCTGTGACTATGGATGACCTGCTAATCCGGGCAGATGTGTTCGAATACCACTGGACTCTCGTCGGCACGAATACCGGGCCGGGAGGTACCGGCCATAAGGTGCGAATCAGCGGTTTCGAGAAATGGCGCATGGACCGCAACGGCCTGATTGCCTCCTCGCAGGGCCATTTCGACGCCGTCGAGTATCGACGGCAGTTGGAACAAGGCATGTGATCCAAAGAGCCAGTGAGGTCAGCTGTCGTGGCTGCGCTTCTTAAGCGATGTGGCGTCCTTGGAGAAGAATCGCGATAGCACTCACCGACCTCTCGGGCCGAGGCTTTTCGCGATACCTAGGTCAGCCCACAACACTTCTCATTTCCATCCAGTCCAATGGAAATCGATCCCCAATGATTTGAGCGCTATAGCGGCGAGCACGAGAAGAAGCAATAACACCGCCAGCGCGACAACGCTGCGTTTCATGTAGGAATGTAGTTTAAAGCACGTCCTTTATTGGCGTAACATCCCCATATCGCTCATTGACCAATGGTCAAAACGTGAAATCGCCTGTTAGTAGCAACTATTGCTGTATCATCGTGCCCATGACTCGACTTCGCTTGTTCCTTACCACCGTCTGCTCAGCGTTGTTGCTCAGTTCTATGACCGGAGCGCAGAGCAAAGACAATGTCGATCAGCGTGCCGCACGTAAGGCGAGTGACCTATTCATGGGTGATCTGGTAGCAAATCGAATTGGCCCTAAATCGCCATATACGCAGATGCTCGACCTATGCGGAAGACCCTTGGACAGCAAGGTTCTGGACGACGGAACTCCGGTTCTAGGAGAGGACGTTGTAGACGGGCAGAAGCGGACGACATTGCAGTTCCTTTATCTCTGCAAGACTGCCCATAACTCCGATCGAGTCTTCGTTGTAGTGGTCGAAATGGGAGACGATGGAAAATATCAAATCTCGGGATTAAGCTGCCGCAAGCCGAATCCGCCGCCTCCTCCCTCCAAAAACTAAGCTTTCTCTTGACGACCACCGCTGGAAATAGCCTGGGAAACAGGTTGGTTGGCGTAACATCCCGATAACGCTCATTGACCCCGCAAACACGGCCTTCGGACTAAAATTGGCGAAACAAAAGCGCAAGTTTGTCCAATCGCCTGGGTACGACAGTTGCAATAGAAGTCTTGATAAGATGTCACGATGTTAAGGAAAACCATCGCCTGCTTTGTTCTCGCCATTAGTATCCCGTCGTTGTTCGGACAAGGGGTTCACAAGTCAGGGAGTCTCTCTGGCCGTGTCTTCTACGGCGCAACTCCCCTATATAGGGCCTTCGTTTACGTCCGCGATCCAGTATGGAAGAACGATTCCGTCGTGCCGGTGGACTCGAACGGGGCCTTTCAGACAACTCTTCGAGCTGGTCTCTATGACGTCTTTGTTTCGGAAGCTAGTTATGTGCCAGTTTGTAAGCGGGTCGAGATCACCGGCGGCCAAAACACAAATTTGTCAGTAGAACTTGAAGCTGACCGGGAACACATGGAAAACGATAAATCGCCGCGCTGAATCTCCGCCTTCTTCGCTGCGAGACTGGCGTCCGACAGCAACGACCAGGGTAGTTGGCGAAAAATCCTAATTACACTCAAAACACCCCTCCGCTGGGCTGGCCGGGATCTTGGTCCAAAACCGGCCGGGCGGCCCATCGAGGTTGTCTTCCCAACGCCCCAACTCTCCTGCTAAAGCTTTTTTCCCAGTCTCCTAAAGCTACCAACAATTGCCCAGAGTTGAGGCGGTGGGAGAATCAGCTAGGGTGTGATCTCAAACACGACACCATACTGGTAAGCCCCGCCCGCGGCCGAGCCATAGAGATTTCCGGCCGCGTCCGATGCTAGGCCGGTGGGATTCGCTCCCCCCTTTCCGACGAACTGATGTAGAGCATGGACAGTCCAACCAGATACCGGATTGTGCTTTAACTGGAAGGCGGTGCCCCCGGACGGCTGAGGTCCCCGAGGTCGCGCTCTTAGCGGCCTACGCCGACGTACTGGAATCCCATGGAGCGGAGGCGACTGGAGTCGAGAAGGTTCTTGGTGTCGAAGATGAGCGGGCGTTTAAGAACTTGCTTGATGCGTCCGAAATCGAGTGCGCGAAACTCGGGCCATCCGGTGCCAACTACCAGCGCGTCAACGCCTTCTGCGGCGGCGTAAGCAGTTTCACAGTAGAAAACAGTGCCGTTCAGTTCCATGCGGGCTTCAGGAATCGCAACTGGATCGTAGGCGCGCACGCGGGCGCCCTTCGCGATCAGGCTTTGGGCAAGGCGGAGTGAAGCGGAACCGGCGACGGAATTCGTATTGGGCTTGAATGCGAGGCCGAGGATTCCGACATCTTTGTTCTGAACCGATTTCACCACCGCCGAAATCTTGTCGACCATGTTTTCGGCGAGATTGTGATTTACCTCGCGGGCGGCGCTCAGCACTTTTAGCGAGACTCCGTTGGCGCGGGCGAGCTCGGCGAGCGAGTCCATGTCGGTCTCGGCGAAGAGGCCACCCATGCCGGCGCCAGGCTGCAGGCAGCGCGGAGCGATTTTCTTGTCGAGGCCGAGGGCGAGCGCGAGGTTGACAGCGTCAGCATTCACCCGTTCGCACAGGCTAGCCAGTTCGTTGATGAAGGAAATCTTGGTGGCGACGAAAGCGGTCGCCGATTCGCGGACCAGTTCCGCAGTTTCATGATTGGTGACAATCACGGGGACGCCGCGCATCACCAGGGGATGAAAGATCTGTTTGATCCCCAGCACCGCTTCGTTCGAAGCCGAGCCGAGAATGATGCGGTCGGGCCAATTGAAATCTTCCACAGCGCAGCCGGGGGTAAAAAACATGGGCTGCGAAACAATGGTCGCCTTCAGCTTTTCTTCCTTCAGGCGTTTCTCGATCGCCGCGGCCGATCCAACCGAGACCGGCGTGACTACCGAAAGCACCGGGGGCTTGGTGGCGGAGCGCGCGATGCGGGTGGCGAGATCAGAAAGATGTTGGGGAGAGTCTTCGGCGAGGAAGATGATCTGCGCCTTGCGTGCAAACGACTCCATGTCGGTCGAGTAGATCAACCGTCCCGAGCGCACATTCCGCTTGATCACCTCGGTGAGATTCTTTTCGAAAAACGGGACGTTCCCTTGCGCCATCTCGACCATGCGCGAACTGTCGGGATGGCAGCAGATGACCGGGGTGCCGAAATCGGCGAGGCAGGCAGAGATGACCGTGCCCAGGTATCCCGAACCATAGACGCCGATCTGCATAGGGGCTCCGGCTACCGACAGTCCTGAAAGCCGCCTGGGAAGCGGCATTTGCCCATGTACGAAAGGGCACACCCAGTTCCTTGTGTACGCCCGCCAAACCGGGTTGGCAACGCACGATAGGGACTTGTACTTGAGGGAGTGTCCTTACGATTTTGGGCTAAGGGTGGAGTGGTCTTTCGATTGTTACTAACGCCCGGCGCGGGAAACCAAGGTGCGTCCCAGGGGAACGGGGGAGAGATCGACCCAGCGGTTTTCCTTTTCTTCGCGGACGAAGGTCAGTTCCTTGATCTCGATGCGGCGCGGACCCTCGAAAGCGGCCCAGTGTTCCCGGGCGATTTTGTGGGCCAATTGCGCCCGCTTCTCATCGCTAAACTTCGCCACGGTAAGGTGCGGCATGTAGGGGAACTCCTCACGGGAAAGCAACGCTCCTGCGTTCAGGTGATCGTGGAGTTCGCGAAGGCGGTAACCGGCGCGCGCGATCCGTACGAAGACCGTCGGAGTTGCCGGACAAAAGGTCTCAATATCGCCAAGTGCGATTTCGAAAGGATCGACCTTGCTGCAGACGTCCTCTAAAAGTTCGGTGGCCGCGAGTTCGCTGCCTTGCAGAGAACGGGGCGGAAGCACAGTCACATGGGCGGCGAGATGAGGCAGGGCGGGATGCAGTTCGCGACGCAGGGACTCGACGAACTGGCCGACCGGACTGTTCACGTAAGCGACCAGGGAATAACGCCGAGCCTGCATCATCGCGTGGGCATTATAGCGCGCCCAAGACAGCTAGCGCGACGGCAGAATCGCCGGACAGGACCGGTCAGTTATAATCGAACCAGACCTTCCAAAGAGTCGGGGCGTAGCGCAGCCTGGTAGCGCACCTGCCTTGGGCGCAGGGGGTCCGCGGTTCAAATCCGCGCGCCCCGACCAGAAAAACCGGATCTTAGACCTCAGCCTTCAGACCTCGGCCGTCAGCCTTCAGCTAAACCCATGTGCCTCGGGAAGTGCGGTCAAGATTTCGCCTTGGAGGTTCGCGCGAAGAATGGTAAACGTTCCGTCCGGAAGCTGTGAAGAAATTGCCTTTTCGAGGAACCCGGAAGGACCGGCGCCCGTTATTTGAAGGGCTTCGACCTTGCGGCATCACTCGCGTTCACACACTCTCTGCCTCGGTTGAGCCATCCTACGCTGGCATTGCTTGCAGGGTCCGCTTTAGGCCGAACCATCTCGTCAAGTTGTAGCTTAGGCAAGCCCAAGTCGCTTCCATGGCTACTTTCAAGCGGCCTCGGCAGCGGAACTGCCGCACGCCGCAGCGCTCTTTGATCCAGGCGTGGGGGAACTCGGCGATCTGCGAGCGGCGCGCGTAGATTTGTTTCGCTTCCTCGGTTGCCATCTTCTGCTTGAACGCGATCGTCGCAGATGGTTCTTGCAGGCGGGTGATCGAGCGCCGCCACTCCGGGCGCGCCTGTTGCGGCGCGCACTTATCGCGCAGCGGGCAGCTGGGGCAGGCCTTCTTCGGTGCGCGGTAAACGTGGGTGCGAACCCCGTTGTCACGATTCATGAGCGCATGGTGGGTGAGCGTTTGTCCGGCCGGACAGGTAAATCTGTCCTGCGCGGCATCGTAAGCAAACGCGCTGGCCAGGAACTCGCCGCTTCGGCCGTGCGCATCGCGCTCCACCGCCCGCCAACTGTCCTGCCAAGACCCGTAGAAGTCCACACCGTGATCGGCGGCCACCTGCACCGAGGCATGATTGGTGTAGTCGCCGTCGGCCACGATCTGTTTGGGCTTGCGTCCCAACTTCGTTTTGCAGCGTTCCAGCGCCGGCTTCATCTGCCGGTAGTCGATGGCATCGGTGGTGGCCTCGACGTTCACCACGATCCCGTGTTGCATGTCGGTGAGCAGTTGCACGTTATAGCTGGGGACGGTGCCGCCTTCGCCGTTGCGCATCACGTGCGCCTCGGGATCGCTGCTGGAGGCGCGGGCCACGAACCGGTCGCGCTCGTGTTTCTTCTCCTGCTGCAGGCGCTCGACTTCGCGCACCGCCACTTCCAACCGGCTGACTCGTTGCCGTGCGGCACGCCGCCGCGCCGCAGCCTGCCGTGTCGCGCTCGTCTCTTCTTCCTCCGCCTGCGCGTTCAGCGCACGCACCTGCTCGCGCGCCAGTTCCAGATGGGCCGCCAACTTCTCTTTGCGCCGGAAGCTGTTGCCGCCCGCATTCGCCTTGATCTTGGTCCCGTCCAGGGTTACGCGTTCCAACGTGATCAGCCCCTCGGCGCTCATCATGCCCAGCACCTGCGCAAACAGATCGTCCAGCCCAGCTTTATGATCGGAACGAAAGCCCGACAGCGTCCGGTGGCTGATCGCCTGCAACCCGCATAGCCACTGGCAGCCTGGCTCATACTCGCACTGCCGCGCCAACTCGCGCGCCGAACTCACGCCACGGCTGTAAGCGTAAACCCACAAGCTGATCAACAACTGCGGGTCAGTATGCTCCCGCCCAGCGCGCCCCTCCACCGCTCCAATCTGCGCGTGATAGAGGCCCAGGTCCAGGCGGCCGATCAGCTGCCAGATCAGGCGCGCGCTATGATCTTCGTCGATCAACTGTTCGACATCGATGCTGCGCAGCACAAGTTGCTGTCGATTGATAAAGGCAAGTCGCGGTTCAGTGGGCACGCCGTGGTCGCTCACCTCCGCAGTTTATCGAGGCCGGCTACTTTTGCAATGGCGTGCTTGGCTCGGGAGGCAATTTCTTCACAGCTTCCCGTCCCCGAATTATTCAATCCGGTGTTTTGTCCGTGCCCAATTTGATCGGCGCGACCTACGCAACTTCTTCGGCTTCGGACTCTTCTAGAGATTCTCAGGTGAACCGAAGAGTGAACGACCGGGTGAACTGTGTGTTTCATGCATCGTTCACCCTCCGGGACTGCTAGTTCCGCGAGAGGTGGGCCGCCTTTGCGCCGAAAATCCATTTGAGAATCCAATCTGCAAGACTCTCCTACTGTATAGAGGGGGAAAACCGGCAGAACCTCACCGAGAAAATCAAGGAAATCGGCGAGCAATACAGCCCCCTATTTATAGAGAGGCAGAAAAAAGTGAAAATGTGAGCGACAAAATGTGCTTTTCTTTGGTTTCCAAAATGACCTTTGGGTCTCCCGCAATACATAGTTAAAAATCGCCTCCTTATATGTACCGCATGTGGTACACTGTTTCAGTGGGCAAGAAACCCAAATCCTCGACAGGCATAGGTACCCCGCCTGAGGCGCTTGAACGACAGGGCAAGAGGGTTCCGGGGATCTTCTATTGCACGGAGGCAGGCGGAGAGCCTGTGCGGGAATGGCTGAGAGGGCTGTCACCCGAGGACCGGAAACGGATCGGGGAAGACGTCAAAACCGTGGAATTCGGTTGGCCCATCGGGATGCCTGTTTGCAAACCGCTAGGCGACGGCATTCATGAAGTACGAACGACATTGGGCCAGAACCGAATTGCGAGGGTGCTTTTCTACATCGACAAGAAGAGCCGGATGGCCTTGCTGCATGGATTCATCAAGAAAACGCGGAAGACACCGGACGAGGACTTAGACCTGGCGCGCCGTAACAAGACTAAGCATCAAAGGGGATTGCAATGAATGTGAAGAAAAATCGCAAGAAAATGGACCACAGCGGGTCAACCTTCGATAGCTTCCTCGAAGAGGAAGGAATCCGAGAGGAAGTCGAGGCGGTCGCCATCAAGCGGGTGCTTGCGTGGCAATTGGAACAGGCCATGCAGGATCAGCAAAAGACCAAGCAAGCGATGGCAAAGCAGCTTCATACGAGCCGGTCACAGCTGGACCGGCTGCTTGATCCGCAGAATGTGTCGGTGACGTTGGACACGATCACTCGCGCAGCGCGCGCTCTCGGCAAGCGTGTAATCCTTCGCGTTGCCGATGCGAAGACAGCGAAGCGGGCTTAAGTCGAACAGGCCCGCCGCCGTTCGAGATTACCGGCAGAGGATTAATGCCGATGAAATCAAGGAAAAGCGCGAGGGAACGGACCAAACCGGGTCTACAGGGACTCACCGTCCACATGGACGAATGCTGCACCGGTCTTCGCCGTCATTTCGTCCAATAGGTATCTGAATATGCCCTTAAGCCCCATGAATCTGATTTCCAACACCGGCGCGTCTTTCGGAGAGTTAAATTCAACGGTATCGTGCCAGGAGGTATTATCCAGGGCGGCCGGATAGATGTTTATGTTGCCTCTGAGGTAGTTGCTAGGACATTCACCTGAATCAAACTTATCCGCCTGCGCCGCCGTGTCAAGTTGCCGTACTAAGCTACTTATCTTCCCCTTTGTTTGGGGAGAAAGCTCCGACGGCTTTTTCAGAGCATAGTAGACAAAGACGATAATTGAGTCCTGTTGCGCTTTGTTCTTTAAAGCTTCCTTGTAAGGCAGGAGTGTCTTGACGAGCCGAATCGCTTTCTCTTTTTGGTCTGACAACTGGTCCACGGCTTTCAGTTCAGCCACCAACGCACCAAAATCGTGACCCCGCTGAGACGAGATATAGCCAATCAATGGACTGAGATTCTTTGCACTGCTGTTGCCGACGAAAGTTTGGATTTGAACTTGATTAGTGTCCAAACCGTCCAGTGAAAGAAACTGGTCCATTCGCTCAGCGACTGAGTCAGAATTTCGTAGTGCTGTGCCATATGCAAATTCATGCGGCGGGAGAATTCCGCCTTGCCCCCAGAATTTGAGCACGAAAACCAACACTAGAGCCACAACTACTATCACGGCAACCAGTGAAGGCGTGATCCTCATGCTTTGCAGTAGGCTCCTGTCTCGAAGAGGGGCAACTCTAAATCCGTTCCCATCCGAAGACAACTGATTTTTTCACGCCAGCGCCTGCCTGCCGTCTGCCTATTCACAAAGAAAACTTAGGTCCAACTTGGGTCCAACAACTGCCGAATTAGGTCCAAAACCGTGTACCATGACGTAGAACAAAGCTAGACGGGCCAACAAGATAGATTTTTTACAACTGCCTTGGGCGCAGGGGGTCCGCGGTTCAAATCCGCGCGCCCCGACCAGAAAAACCGGACCTTAGACCTCAGCCTTCAGACCTCGGAGTCAGCCTTCAGCTAAACCCATGTGCCTCGGGAAGTGCGGTCAAGATTTCGCCTTGGAGGTTCGCGCGAAGAATGGTAAACGTTCCGTCCGGAAGCTGTGAAGAAATTGTCTTCCGACCCAACAACGGCATTGCGTTGTGCGGCAGGATTTGTAGACTGCGGGTGTGAGCGACAACGGCGTGCCAGCTGAACCGCGACTTGCCTCGATCAATCGACAACAACTTGTGCTGCGCAGCATCGATGTCGAGCAGTTGATCGACGAAGATCATAGCGCGCGTCTGATCTGGCAGCTGATCGGGCGCTTGGACCTGAGCCTTTATCATGCGCAGATCGAGGCGGTGGAAGGGCGCGCCGGACGTGAGCACACCGACCCGCAGCTGTTAATTAGCTTGTGGATTTACGCCTACAGCCGTGGCGTGAGTTCGGCGCGCGAGTTGGCGCGGCAGTGCGAGCACGAGCCAGGTTGCCAGTGGCTCTGCGGGTTGCAGGCGATCAGCCACCGCACGCTGTCCGGGTTCCGTTCCGATCATAAAGCGGCGCTGGACGATCTGTTCGCGCAGGTGCTGGGCATGATGAGCGCCGAAGGGCTGATCACTCTGGAACGGGTGACGCTGGACGGGACCAAGATCAAGGCCAACGCGGGCGGCAACAGTTTCCGGCGCAAAGAGAAACTGACGGCGCACCTGGAGTTGGCGCGCGAGCAGGTGCGTGGCTGAACGCGCAGGCCGAGGAAGAAGACAAAAGCGCAAAGCGGCGGATCGCAGCGCAGCGACGTGCCACACGGCAGCGAGTCAGTCGATTGGAAGCGGCGGTGCGTGAAGTCGAGCGCCTCCAGCAAGAGAAGAAACACGAGCGCGACCGGTTCGTGGCTCGCGCCTCCAGCAGCGATCCCGAGGCACACGTGATGCGCAACGGCGAAGGTGGCACCGTCCCCAGCTACAACGTACAACTGCTTACCGATACACAACACGGAATCGTGGTGAACGTCGATGCAACCACCGATGCCATCGACTACCGCCAGATGAAGCCGGCGTTGGAACGCTGTACAAAGGCGCTGGGGCGCAAGCCCAAGCAGATCGTGGCCGACGGCGACTACACCAATCACGCCTCGGTGCAGGTGGCCGCCGATCACGGCGTGGACTTCTACGGGTCTTGGCAGGACAGTTGGCGGGCTATGGAGCGCGATGCGCACGGCCGCCACGGTGAGTTTCTCGCCAGTGCGTTCCCTTACGATCCCGCGCACGACAGATTTACCTGTCCGGCCGGACAAACGCTCACCCACCATGCGCTCATGAATCGCGACAACGGTGTTCGCACCCACGTTTACCGCGCCCCGAAGAAGGCTTGCCCCAACTGCCCGCTGCGCGATCAGTGTGCGCCGCGACAGGCGCGCCCGGAGTGGCGGCGCTCGATCACGCGCCTGCAAGAGCCATCTGCGACGACCGCGTTCAAGCAGAAGATGGCGACGGAAGAGGCGAAACAAATCTACGCGCGACGCTCGCAGGTTGCCGAGTTCCCGCATGCCTGGATCAAGGAGCGCTGCGGGTTACGCCAGTTTCGCTGCCGGGGTCGCGGGAAGACAACGATGGAAGCGATTTGGGCTTGCCTGAGTTACAACCTCACACGCTGGTTCGGCCTAAAGCGGACCCTGCAAGCAATGCCAGCGTAGGATGGCTCAACCGAGGCAGAGAGTGTGTGAACGCGAGTGATGCCGCAAGGTCGAAGCCCTTCAAATAACGGGCGCCGGTCCTTCCGGGTTCCTCGAAAAGGCAATTTCTTCACAGCTTCCCGTCCCCGAATTATTATAGGCAATAACATTGGAACTGCGTTCGGCGCGACAATTGGCGTGCCTGGCTTGGGTGGATCGGCGACTTACTCTCTTCGAGTCAATTTGTCCAATCTATTCGATGCTTTAAATGAGTATTTCTAAATTCCTATGAGACTTTGGTGTGTTCTCTTGGGTAGCGATCTCGCAATTTGTTGGTGGTTCGTGAACGGCCTGCTGATGGTATTACGGCCCGACAAGTTCAATGGCGTCGTCTGGTGGCCACGAATGCACGCAAGAGAGAATGATGAAGAAATGTTAAAATCTCCTCGACTAAGGGTGCGAATTCTGGGGGCAGCCTTCATGGTGGCTTCGGGTTTTTTTGTGGCAGTGCTTCTCCCAGCCACGGTGGGGCTAATTTTGCGGACACTCATGCATTGAGGCTTTTACTGAAATGGGTCAACTTCTATTCGTCATAGCCGGATCACTTTTTTTGTCACTATCGGGTTGCGACTGATAGTTTGGCCAGAAAATGTTCTTGCGAAGCTGGGCCGTCCTTCCACGCCAAAACACGTCAGAGCCACACGTTTTGTTGGTGCTCTTTTTCTCTTCATGATTGTTTTAGCTTTGTCACAATGGTTTCAGCACCCTGGTTGAGTTCAAGGGAGAACTGGTCTGGCTGGCTGGTTGAACTTACAGTCTTCGCGGACGCGGCAGGAGTTTGCTGTCAATGAGCGGCCCGGGCAGCGCAAAAAACTATTATTGACCTCCGGCGGGTGGACTCATCTTGGCGGAAAGCTTATTGTCGTGATTGACAAGGATAACAGGGAGGACAGCTGCCTTTCCTGGGTTTTGAGGTATAGCGGTAAGAGAGAATGTGGGTTTTTGGTGCGGAACTTGACCCAAACCGATATGCGGCCTCTCACAGCGTCCGTCACAATCCTTCCCTGCCTTCTGCCGATCTGCAGCGTTTGCGAGAACGCCAAATGTAGATTGGATGTGGGCGAACGCTCGATGCGCACTCAGTAAGTTCTCGGTTGTGGAATCAAATTCTCAAAAGACCGTGAGGAGTCCCTCCGCGCGGTTTGATGAGACCGTCAAATGGAATGGCCATTATTATGTCAAGACTTGGCGCCACTGCTACTTTCTTCATCCTGAGCAGCATGCTTATCTCGGCGATTCCCGCTCGAACGGTCCAGGCTTTCAGGTCCCCTTTGCCTGCCGTGGTGTTACCTAGTGCTGCCAGCCGAGAGCTGCCTATTGTGTTTGAACGCAACGACGGGCAAAGCAAAGCTAGAGTCGATTTTCTGTCGCGCCGTCCGGGATACACTCTCTTCCTTACCGCAAGTGGTTCCGTGATGCGATTCAAGAAACCGGAGCGCTCTGAGTCGACGACGGGAGTGCACGTGATACCTGCTTATCAGCACCAAGACTCGCTGTGTGTGCCGCAGTGTTTCTCTGGCGAGCGCTCAGGGAATGAAGCCCAGAACAATTTCCTGCGCACAAGGATTCTCGGCGCTAGGCCCGCCCCCAGGGTCGAGGGGCAGCGGTTACAGCCCGGCAAGAGCAACTATTTTATCGGTAAGGACCCGTCGAAGTGGCTACGAGAAGTGCCGCAGTACAAGCAAGTCAGGTATAAAAACATCTATCCGGGAATCGATCTGGTTTACCATGGCAATGCCGGTCAACTCGAATACGACTTCGTTCTCTCTCCCGGAGCAAACCCGAATTTTATACGCCTAGCCATGGACGGAGGAACAGACTCGGTTCAGGCGAAGTTGACAGATGAGGGCGACCTCAGCATTGCCGTCGCTGAGGACACAATCCTGCTGCACGCCCCGAAACTCTATTCGGGAAAGGGGTGCATTTCCGAGCAGGGCTCCGCTCGCGAGTTCGTGCGATCCGCCCTGGACTGTAATTTCCTTCCTGGAGGACGATTTGCAGTCAGAAGGCACAAACGGGGCATCACCGTCGGGTTCGCCGCCCCTCCTTACGATCACCGACAGCCTCTGGTAATAGACCCAGTGTTGAGCTTTTCTACTTTCCTCGGTGGTCCAACGGGGGCTGGCACGAATGGAGTCGCGGTTGACGCTGCAGGGAACATCTATGTTGCAGGGACTGCAGGTGCCGACTTTCCTGTTACGCCTGGTGTCTATCAGCCAGCTCCGAAGGACCTCGGAGACGTGGTGATATTCAAAATGAGCCCCGATGGATCGCACCTCATTTATTCGACCCACCTCGGCGGTAGTGTCGGTGAGGCTCCAAGAGGGATCGCAATCGACGCCAGTGGAAATGCCTATGTCACGGGCGTGACTGCCTCTCCCGACTTTCCTACCGTTAACCAGATCGGTCCACTTCCTTTGACGGACAATGCTTTTGTTTCGAAGCTCAGCCCAGACGGTTCGAATCTCCTCTATTCGACGCTGATCGGAGGGAATCTCTCAGGCACAGCAACAGGGATCGCGGTGGATGCGGCGGGCGAAGCTGTGATTTCTGGACTAACGTACTCGACGGATTATCCAGTTACTCCAGGCGTCATCGGTCCCACCCAAAATACCACTGGGAACGAGAGTAGTTTTATTACCAAGATAAGCGCTGATGGCAAGTCATTCATTTTTTCCACATATCTTGGCGCAAATAGCCTTGCACAAGCGCTTGGAGTGGGCACCGACCCTTCTGGAAATGTTTATGTTACGGGCTCTGCAGCTTCAAATTTTTCGGTGACTCCCGGGGCTTTCCAGACCACTTGTCTTTCGCCTCCGATCTGTGGCTATATTGTGAAGGTAAACCCCTCAGGCACAGCGCTGATCTATAGCAGCTTTCTTGCTGGGGCGCAGGGCAGAGCAATCGCTGTGAACTCTGCAGGCAATGCCTATGTCACAGGGGTGACCTACACTGGGGAACCTTTCCCCACCACGCCTGGAGCGTTTCAACCCCAGTCAGGTGGATTCGAGGACGCTTTCGTTACCGAATTTTCACCCAACGGCAGCGCCCTCGTCTATTCGACTTTCCTAGGTGGACAGAATGGTGAGATGGGTGAGGCCATCGCGGTCGATTCAGGTGGGAATGTGTCCGTTATAGGAGAGACGTCCTCTTTCGACTTCCCCACACAGGGCGCGGTTCAACCGACGTATGCAGGAGATGGAGACGCCTTCCTCAGCATCCTGAATAGCACCGGTTCGCAGTTGTCGTTCTCCACATTCTTGGGCGGAACCTATACCGAATACGCGGAAGGAGTGGCCGTAGACCCGGTTGGGAACACCTATTTTGTGGGTGGCTCAACATCGTCGGATTTCCCAATCGTTAATGCACTGCAACCGGGGTTTCTTGGGCTCGGTGGTGACGTTATCGTGAAGGTGACGAACCAGCCAGATTTCACCGTGACAGCGTCTCCAGCCGTAGTCAGCCTCTCAGGGGGCCAGACTGCAACTTATAGCCTGACCCTGACATCGCAGAACGGTTTCAACCAGAATTTGACGTTATCTTGCGGGGGAGCACCAGCGGGCTCTACGTGCAGCATTTCACCGAACTCGGTATCTCTCAGCGGAGGGAATCCCGCCAGTGCGACCGTGACTGTACGCACCACAGCGCGATCGCTCGCTTTACGGGAACAATTAAATCCCATCGGCCACAGCAACCCCGCAGATAATTTACCTTCGTTACTGGCTGCGGGGTTGGTCATCCCTCTGGGATGGAAATCAAGAGGTCGATTGCGGACGATGTTGGGCTGCACAGCGATCCTGTTTATCTTGCTTGGGAGTCAAGGCTGCGGCGGCGGTTCGTCTGGAGGCGGTGGAGGTGCGCCAACGCCACCTGGCGCTTACGCCCTGACGGTAACCGCTACAGCGCCAAACAACTTAAAACACCCGGCTCAACTTGGGTTGATCGTGAACTGAGTCAGGTAGACGTTCAGACCGGGAAGATTCTGGCGCAGCTGGACTGAACAAGAGCAGAGAGCCTCAAGGGGTCTCGTCGGGGCCAAATGGTAGATCCCGCCTTGTCAGCCCAGGTCACTGCAATACAGGAAGGTTCGAAAATCGTCTGCTAGGGCCGACCAGAAAAACCGGACCTTAGACCTCAGCCTTCAGGCTACCTCCTTGCACGATCCCGCAATCGGGATACTCCCTGCTTTCGCTCTGCGATCTTTGCATCCGTTTTGAAATATAGCGTTGGCGTGGTCCCCAGCGTTCTTCTGAACATAGAAATGAATGCGCTGGGCGTGCTGTAGCCAGATTCCAGAGCGCATTCCGTGACCTTCGCCCCCTCGGCCAGCAGGCGCGTCGCCTGCATGAGACGAAGCTGCTGTCGCCACTTGCCGAACGTCATGCCGAGGTCTTCCTGAAAGAGTCTCTCGACGGTCCTCTTGCTTGCACCTGCCGCTTTGCAGAGAGCCCGGAGCGTCCGCCGATCGCTGGGGTCAGCCTGGAGCAGTTTGGCGACGCGAAGGGCACGTGGATCTGACGGGTTCGGAAGCTGCAACGGGACGACGCGAATATCTTCCAACTGGTTGACGATCACGTGGATCAAGTGACCTTGACGCGGGGACCTCTTGTCGAGGGCACCCAGGGTGCAAGCGTGGAGGATGAGTTCTTTCAGTAACGCCGAAACGTAGACAACGCAGCAGTCTCTCGGCAAAGTTCTGGCCAAACGAGGCTTGAGATAAAGCGTCCGCATGGCGACCGCGCCTGACATGGTGATGGTGTGCGGAACCGCCGCTGGTATCCAAACCGCGCGGTGAGTGGGCACCACCCAGGTGCCGTCCCGGGTGCGAACTGTCATCACTCCACGGGAAGCGTAGACGAGCTGGTCACGATCATGAAAATGCGACGGGACCACGTCGCCTGCGGGATAGTCGCGGGTGAGCGTGGTGATCTGGGAGTGGGGATCTCTCAGGGGATCGAAAATCGCGTTTTGGCGCTTTTTCGACAATCATTGTCATAATATCGAAAGTGCGCTACGGCGGCAAGGTTTAGGGTAAGCCGATCCGTGGGGAAATGGGGGCTGCATGAACCGTTTTCACAATTGGTTCTGTAATTCGGGGCATTGGCGAAGAACAGTACGGCAGCGGGTGCCATGGGTCGTTTCCGGGGCGAACCTGGGGCAGGATGTGCTGGAACTGGGGCCGGGACCGGGTCTTACGACTGACCTGGTGCGGCTCACGGCGCGTCGTATCACGGTCCTGGAAGTCGATCCGGAGTTGGCGGATTCTCTCCGCATTCGCCTCAACGGCAGCAACGTGGAAGTTGTCATGGGCGATGCCACGGCCATGCCCTTCGCCAGAGAGCAGTTTTCGGCAGGGGTGTCGTTCACCATGCTGCATCACCTGCCATCTCCAGAACTGCAGGACAAACTGCTCCGCGAGGTGTGGCGAGTCTTGCGGCCGGGCGGAACTTTCGTGGGGAGCGATAGCTTGCAAAGCCTGTTTATGCGGCTGATTCACATGGGTGACACATTTGTGCCCGTTGATCCCGATGGCTTCGGCAGCCGCCTGCAGAGCGCGGGATTCGAGGTTGTGGAAATAGAAAGGAAGGCTTCGGCATTCCGGTTTCATGCGCGGAAACCGGCAGCACAGTTTTAGCGCAAAACAATGATCGAATTCAGGAGGAACACAGTCATGAAACAAGACACAATCGTTCGAAGTTCGAGGCGGTCGGGAAGCATCCACCGGATTGAATGGAAGTTGGCGCTTTCTGTCGTGCTCGTCTGCTTAACTCTTCCCACAATCCTTTTGGCATCCGACACCCAGGAGTCCACTGCTATAGGCACCCGCACAGTGGAGGGATTGGTGCGTGACATCGCTTGCCCGATGCAGAACAAGAAGTCAACGGCTACCAGCTACAACAAGGATTGCGTCGCGATGTGCCTGAAGTCGGGCTCACCGCTAGGGATTCTAACGAATGACGGAACGCTGTATGTTCCCGTCACTGCCTCGATGCCAGATACCGGGCAGGATGTGCTCAAGCCTTTCGTGGGGCAGCGCGTGAAGGCCACGGGCAAGGTCTATGTGAGGAACGGCTCGCATGCGATCGAGATCACCGGGATTCACGAACTGTCTAAAGATGCTACAGGTAGCGCCGGCCATTAGACCGCGGGGAATTCTCTTCGCACTTTGAAGGCGAAGAGACCCCTTAAGGCGTTGGGATGACTGCCTGCACTTGATCGGAGTAGGTGCTCTCGTTCCCCAGGTCATCCACCGCTGTGGCGGTGTAGAAATAGGTCTGGCCGGCGACGACTGTCGCGTCGGTGAAAGCGGTGCTGCTGTCCAGAGCGGAGTTGATCTTCACGTACGGGCCGCCCGGGACAGAACCGCGGTAGACGTTGTATCCGGTCACGACCGAGGTGCTGGGAACCCATGAGAGGGCGACGCTGTGCTGCGGCGGCGCGGCGCCGGTTCCGGTGGCCGTGTCAACCACCAGAGAGTCGGCGGCGTTGCTGACCAGAGAAATACTCGCGGAGGCGGTGCCACTCGACGTCGGGGCGAACGCTACGGTGAGAGACGCGCTTTGGCCCGGCGCCAAGGTGAGGGGGAAGCTGGCGCCGCTGAGCACGAACTCTGAACTGCTACTGCTGCCTGAAGAGATGGTGACGCTTGCGCCACTGGCGGTCAGAGTCTCAGTGAGGTTGCCGCTGCTCCCGACCATCACCGTGCCGAAGTTCAAAGCCGTTGGCGACGCGGAGAGTTGTCCTGCGGCCGTGGCCTGGCCGGTGAGAGGGATGCTCTCGGCCGTCCGCCCAGTGCGTGAGATGAGAGCGACCGCTCCCGTGGCGCTGCCGCTGGAGAGCGGAGCGAAAGTCACGGTGAAGGTGTAGCTCTGCCCCGGGTTCAGGACCAGGGGCGTGGTCAGTCCCGAGGAACTGAATCCCGTTCCGGAGGTGGCCGATTGGTAGACGGTCACGCTTTGGTTGCCAGTATTCGTCAGGGTCTCCGTCTGGCTTTGGCTGGCGCCGACCTGCACACTGGCGAAGTTAAGGCTCGCGGGGTTGGCAACCACCGCTTGGTACTTATTTGCGGTTTGGGTTCGGCCCTGTGCCGGGACAGTTGCGAAAAAGGCTAAGGCCGCAATAACGGCGACGACGGTGAGGAACGATTGGGGGAGTCGCATATGAGCGACAGTTTTGCCCATATCGCGCCAATCGTGAAGGTCTCAGAAGAACATGCACTACTCATTCGTCGGACATGTCCACTCGGACACCAGGTTCAGTTTGAGACCTGTTCCGAATACCCGTGTTCGTATCCCGCGATGAAGGATTGGCGATCAGCCGAGTTATTCCAGCGACCAGAGGCCAGGTGGTGGCGCTGGCCATGGGAGCGGTCGAGATGCCCAATGAAGAGCCCATCGCGGTACGCGCCGTCGGTGGCGTGAAAACCGTCGGATTGGCTGGGGTGCGGAGTGCCAACACGGCTGGAAGCGGCGGTGGCAATCAAGGCGGCAACGATGACCAGGGTGTATTGAAAAGGTTTCATGTCGGTCCTCCCGATGTATGACTGACGGGACTGTAGCGTTGTGCGGGGTGGGGGATGTCAGCGGGAGGTCATGGAAATGCAAAAAGAAAGTCGTCAGTCTTCGGTCGTCAGTCTTCAGCTATTAACAACTTGGAGACAATTGACCCGTCAGTGGAATTCCCGCCCCGGTGCCGCTTAAATCTTTTCCTGTGAATCCCAAGAGGCTTCCTGACATCTAAAATGTCACTCCAAGGAATTCATATTCATGGCAAAACCTGTGCTTTTGACGGTAGATGACGATCCCGAGGTGTTGCGGGCGATCGAGCGCGATCTGCGGCAGCACTATGCAGACCGCTTTCGCATCATGCGGTCGAATTCGGGCAAGGCGGCTCTGGAAACTCTAAAGCAATTGAAGGTGCGCAACGAGGCGGTGGCGCTACTGCTGGCGGATCAGCGGATGCCGCAGATGGATGGCGTGGACTTTCTTGGCGAGGCGATGGACCTGTATCCCGATGCGAAGCGGGCCTTGCTGACGGCCTACGCTGACACCGATGCGGCGATCAGCGCGATCAATAAAGCCAAGCTGCATCACTACTTTTTGAAGCCGTGGGATCCGCCATCCGAGAATCTGTACCCGGTGCTGGACGACTTGCTGAGCGACTGGCTGGCTTCGTTTCGTCCCAGCTTCGATGGGCTGCGGGTGTTGGGGACGCGGTGGGCCCCAAAGTCGTATGAGATTCGCGATTTTCTGGCGCGGAATCACATTCCGTACGAGTGGATCGACGTCGAATCGGCGCCGACCAATCCCGAAGTCCGGCGCTTGCTTGATGTGCTCGGTCCGGAGAAAGAGACCTTGCCGTTGGTGCTGTTCCCGGATGGATCGCGATTGCCGGAGCCGTCGCATTCTGACATTGCTGCCAAAGTCGGATTGCGCACGCGGGCCGAAGCCAACTTCTACGATCTGGTAATCATCGGAGGAGGTCCGGCGGGATTGGCAGCGGCAGTCTATGGAGCTTCGGAGGGATTGCGAACGGTGATGGTAGAGCGCGAGGCTCCAGGAGGACAGGCGGGGTTGAGTTCGAAGATTGAAAACTACCTGGGATTCCCTGCCGGCTTGAGCGGTGGCGATCTGGCACGGCGCGGAGTGGCGCAGGCGCGGCGGTTTGGCGTCGAAATTCTGTCCCCTGTGGAAGCGGTGGAATTGCGCGCGGAAGGGCCGTACCGCGTTGTGAAGCTTTCCGACGGCAACGAGATCTCCTGCCATGCTCTGTTGCTGGCGATGGGTGTGCAATGGCGAAAGCTCGGATTACCCGGAGAAGATCGTCTGCAAGGAGCCGGGATTTATTATGGCGCAGGCACCACTGAGGCTATGTCGTGCAAAGACGAGAAGGTTTTCATCGTCGGAGGCGCGAACTCCGCGGGACAAGCCGCGATGTTCTTCTCGCGCTACGCTTGCGAGGTGGTGATGCTGGTGCGCGGCGACTCGCTGGCGGCGACCATGTCGCAGTACTTGATTGACGAAATCAACCAGACTCCGAAGATCAAGGTCTACACTCATTCGAGTGTGACCGAGGTGCATGGAGAAACGCGATTGGAAGCGATTTCGATTCTCTGTTCTGATACCAACAAGACCGAGCAGGTTCCGGCTTCGTCCCTGTTTATTTTTATAGGCGCGGTGCCGCGCACCGAGTGGCTCGGGGATCTGATCGAGCGCGATGAACGTGGTTTTATTCTTTCCGGTCCAGACTTGCTGCACAATGGCCAACGTCCGAAGAGCTGGCATCTCGATCGCGACCCGGGGTTGCTCGAAACCAACGTGCCGGGAATCTTCGTGGTCGGCGATGTGCGCAAAGGATCGACGAAGCGGGTGGCTTCGGGAGTTGGCGAAGGAGCGGTGGCAGTGCAATTCGTGCATGAGTACCTGAAAAAGGTCGGGGCATGAGCGCTGAACTGGTTGAAGAGCTAAGGAAGATTGAAGCGTTCTCCGATTTGTCGGAAGACGATCTGGCGTGGCTTGCGGGCAAAGCCACGGTCTACAACTTCAAGGCGGGCGAGTTGATCATGCGCGAGGGGGAACCCGCGGACCGCATGACCATCATCCTTGAAGGCGAATTGCAGGGCCGCAAGGAGAGTATGGGGGCGGACGCTCCCGTCTATACCGGGCGCACCGGACAAGTGACAGGGATGCTCCCGTTCTCACGCATGACGAAGTACACCATCACCGGTCGTGCGACCATGCCAACACGTATTGCCGCGATTCCTACCAGCGTCTTTCCCGACATGCTGCACCGCATTCCGGCGCTGGGACCGCGGCTGGTGGGGATTCTGGCTGACCGGGTCCGCGAAGTCACCAAGCTCGATCTGCAACGGGACAAGCTGGCCGCATTGGGAAAGCTGTCGGCCGGATTGGCGCATGAACTGAACAATCCCGCGGCCGCGGGCAGGCGTTCGGCGGTGGCGTTGAAAGAAGCCTTTGCCCGGCTACAAGCCGCGGAAGCTGATCTCGACCGCGATCAGCCTTCGCTTGAACAAAGAGATCTGATCCGCGCGATGGAGGCAGACGCACAGAAGCGACAAGAGCAGGCGAAGCCAAAGGACGCTCTGGGGCAAAGCGACGCCGAGGAATTTGTGGGGAGCTGGCTCGACAAGAACGGAGTCAGCAACGGATGGGAGTTCGCTGCAATTCTGGCGGAGTCGGATTTCGATGTGCAGGCGCTGGAGAATCTGCAAGGCCAGCTGCCGCCGGGATCGCTGGCAGCGGTGGTGAAACGATTATCGGCAACGCTGGATATTTCGCGGCTGGTGCAGGAGATTCAGAACAGCACCGGCAGAATTTCCGAGCTGGTGAAGGCTATCAAGGAATATTCCTTCATGGACCAGGCTCCGACCCAGCAAGTGGATGTCGCCAAGGGCATCGAGAGCACCCTGACGATTCTGACCTACAAGTTGAAGCATGGGGTCAGTGTGATTCGCGAATATGACCCCGATCTTCCCAAGATTTTTTCCTATGGCAGCGAACTGAACCAGGTGTGGACCAATCTGATCGACAACGCCATCGACTCCATGAAGGGCAAGGGAGAGTTGCGGATTCGCACTTGTCGCGAGGGCGAACACGATGTGATGGTCGAGATTGTTGACAACGGCCCAGGGGTTCCACCTGAAATTCAGTCGCGCATCTTTGATCCCTTCTTTACCACCAAGGACGTGGGAGATGGAAGCGGGTTGGGACTCGATACGGTGTACCGCATTGTGCGCCAGCACCACGGGAACATCAGCTTTTCGTCGAAGCCCGGCAACACCTGTTTCAGGGTGCGGCTGCCGATCGAGCAATCGCATCCTAATCACGCTTCGGGAAACTAAGAAGATCGGCGCCGCCGGCTTGGGCCTTTCAACTGGAAATCCCCGGCTGAATGGCGTAGGTTGCTGATTGCAAATCTTTTCCCGGCCAGGGCAGCTTAATCGCGGGCGTCCGGAGGCAACTCAAAACGGAAAGCTTTGCATCGGTCACGTGGCAAACAGAATCAAGATGTTTGCGTGTGTGGGCTGTGAGCGGTTAGCGTTTAACTGATATGAAATCTTACATATGGAATCGTCGAACTCAATGAAGCCGTACCTGAGGAGGAGTTGGGCGTTATTGGGAACCGCCGCAGTTTGTCTGAGCTGGGCCTCCGCTGCTGGACAAACTCTCGGCGGCTACTCGAGCAGTTCGAGCGCTACGAGTGGGGTTGCCATCCCGGCGACACAAGGGCCTTTTGGCGGAAGCGTGGCGTCGGGGAAAGTGACGGGCACGGTGTTGCCGCTCTCGTTCAGAGACGCGATTGACCGCGGACTGCGGAACAATCTGGGCGCGTTGTTACAGGCGGATAGCACGATTAACGCCCGCGGGCAAAAGTGGAGCGAACTCAGCAATCTGCTTCCGAACCTGAGCGCCGGCATCAGTGAGAATGCGGCTCAAGTCAATCTGGCGGCCGAAGGATTCCGCTTTGCCAGCCCCGCTTTTGCCGGAATTCCCACCGTGGTTGGGCCGTTTGGATTCTTCGATAGCCGCTTTTACCTGACGCAAACCATCTTCAGTTTGAAGGCAATCGACCGGACTCGCGGCGCGATCGGCAACGAAAAGGCTGCGCGCTTCAATTACAAAGATGCGCGCGACCTGGTGGTGCTCGCCGTCGGCAACGCTTACTTGCAGGCCCTCGCTGGCGCAGCCCGAGTGGATACAGCGGAAGCCCAAGTACAAACCGCTCAGGCTCTTTACGATAAATCGAAAGATCAGCTGGATGCGGGCGTGAGTCCCGCGATCGATACTCTGCGGTCGCGAGTCGAGTTGCAAAGCCGGCAGCAGCAACTCATCGTGGCGCGCAACAACTTCGCGAAGCAGAAGCTGACCTTGGCGCGGGCGATTGGACTGCCTCCGGGACAAGAGTTCTCGCTCGCCGATAAAGCGCCGTATGAACCATTGTCGGCGTTGAGCGTGGACGAGAGCCTGAGACGCGCCTACGAGTCGCGCTCCGATTACCAGTCCGCCCTGCAACAGGTGCGCTCGGCGCAGCTATTCCGAAACGCCGCCACCGCTGAGTATTACCCGACGATCGACGTTGCCGCAAACTATGGAGATTCAGGGATCACCATCGGCAGTTCGCACGGTGTGTTCATGGTTTCCGGCACCTTGCGGATTCCGATTTTCCAGGGTGGAAAAGTACACGCCGACGTCCTGCAAGCGGAAGCGCAACTGAAGCAGAGCGAACAACAGCTTCAGAACTTGCGTGGGCAGATCGACTACGACGTACGCACTGCCTTGCTTGACCTGAACGCTGCTGCCGATCAAGTGGAAGTGGCGCGCAGTTCGGTCGATCTGGCCGATCAGACGCTGACCCAGGCGCGCGACCGCTTCGCCGCTGGCGTAACCGACAACCTCGAAGTGATTCAAGCGCAGGAAGCCGTGGCCTCTGCCAACGAAAACTATATTTCCGGCCTTTATGCTCACAACCTCGCCAAGGTCGAACTGGCTCGGGCGATCGGTTACGCGGAAGAGGGCGTGAAGCAATATTTGAAGAGCAAGTAAAAACACATGGCACAGACGACAGACACTCCAGCACAGCAAAGCCCCGCGGCGCAGAATCCCGCGCCCTTGCCGGCGTCGGAACGAGACTTGCGGTGGAAGCGTACGACCAGCAATCCCCGGGTTCGCATGGCGCTCATACTGGGCGCAATCGTCCTGGTGGTGGCGGGATTTTTCCTGTGGCGGTATTTCACCAGCTACGAATCGACCGACGACGCGCAGATCGATGGTCACTTGAACTCCATCAGCGCGCGGGTTTCAGGACACGTGACCAAGTTGCTGGTGGAAGATAACCAGTATGTAGAAGCGGGCACGCCGCTGGTGCAGATCGATCCCAAGGATTATCAAGTCGCGTTGGACCGCGCCCAGGCCTATTACGCCGACTCTTTGGCGACGGCGCAGGCTGCGGAGGTGAATGTCCCACTGACCAATGTGAATACCACCAGCCAGGAATCGGCAGCCCAAGCAGATGTAGAAAATGCTCGCGCCGGGATCTCGGCGGCACGGCAACAGTACGATGCCGCCAATGCGCAACTGGCTGAGGCGCAGGCGAATGATGTGAAGGCTCAGAACGACCTGGTGCGTTACAAAGCGCTGGTCGAGAAGCAAGAAATTTCGCAACAGCAGTACGACCAGGCAATCGCATCCGCGAGAGCCGGCGCCGCCACCGTGGATGGCGCGCGCGCTAACGCAGCGGCCGCGCAGCAACAAGTGAATCAGGCGCAGGCCAAGCTGGCGCAAACGCAAGCCAACTACAGAGCGAGCCAGACGGTTCCTCAGCAAATGGCGGTGACCCGCTCAAAGGCCCAGTCCGCGCAGGCGCAGGCAGACCGTTACAAAGCTGAACTCGAGCAAGCTCAACTCAACTTGCAGTACACCACCATCGTGGCTCCCGTGAGTGGCGTGGTCACACAGCGTAGCGTCGAAGTGGGCCAGAACGTTTCGGTGGGCCAGGAACTGATGAAAGTCATCAATCTTGACGACATCTGGGTGACGGCGAATTTCAAGGAAACGCAGCTCAAGCATATGCAAGTAGGCCAGCGCGCCACGATTTCGGTAGACGCCACCGGCGGTGAATACAAGGGACATGTGCAAAGCTTTGCCGGAGCCAGCGGGGCCATCACGAGCCTGCTGCCCCCTGAGAACGCAACCGGCAATTACGTGAAAGTCGTGCAACGCATCCCGGTGAAGATCACTTTCGACGCTGGCGAAACCAAGCACCACGAGCTGCGCCCGGGGATGTCAGTGGAGCCCAAAGTCTTTATCCGATGAGTTCGGCGGCGCGATATCGCTGGTCACGATCGTTGGTCCCTCGGCCGATATGCCGCGCCTAGGCATGGTGCAAAACAACATCTTCCGGCAAGCCCATGTACTGGCCTACATAGACTATTTCTGGCTGCCGTGAGCCGCGATTCTGAGTATGATTCCGGTGTTATTCTTGAGGAAGATGGCACAGGCAGGTGGCAAAATCGCCGTCCACCAAGGGGGTGACTGTGTACAGGATCATCACCGTCGAGCGTGAGTACGGGTGTGGGGCTGGGGACATTGCCGAAATTCTTGCACGGCAATTGGGATGGAAGCTCTGGGATCGCGCGCTGACCGAGGAAATCGCCAAGCAGGCGAACGTGGATTGTTCTACCGTCGAACGCTGTGATGAGCGGGTCGACAGCACTTTTTACCGCCTGGCGCGGGCTTTCTGGCGAGGCAGTTACGAGCGCAGCAGTCACTTGGGGGATACGTTCGATACCGACTGCATGGTCGAGATGGTGCAACAGGTGCTGCAAGGTGCCGCCCAGGAAGGAAACTGCGTGATCGTCGGGCGCGGCGCTCCCTATTTCCTGCGAGAGCGATGTGATGCCTTCCACGTTTTTCTTTACGCTCCGCGGTCCGAAAAAATTAGACGCCTGCAAGCCAGCGGGAAAACTCTGGAAGAAGCCGAAGAACAGGTAGACACCATCGACCGCGATCGCATGGCTTTCGTAAAACGCTATTACAACGCCGACTGGCCGACGCGGTCGCTCTACCACATGATGATGAATACGGCGGTGGGGAATGAGAACGTCATCTCCACGATTTTGACCACCATGCGTACGCTCGAACGGCAACTAGTGAAAGTCTAGGTCGAGTGGGATGGGCGCCTGACGGCGACCGGGATTGCGTCTTGTGGTGTCGCGAAAGCGACGCACCTGATAAGAACCTCATTGGAATTCTCTGCGGTGAATCTTATGGAAAAACCTCTTGCGGGAAAAATTGCGCTCGTCACCGGTGCCAACGGCGGGTTGGGAACGTCCGTAACCCAGGCTTTTTTGAATACCGGAGCCACGGTTGTCGGCTTGTCGCGAAAAATCGCCCAGTCGGAATTTCCGACTCCCGATTTTTTTGCCGTCAGCGCCGAACTCTCTTCCGGACCTTCAGCCAAAAAAACCGTCGACGAGATCATCGCTCGCCATAAAAGGATCGACATCCTCGCTCACCTGGTGGGCGGGTTTTCCGGGGGATCGCGGGTCGACGAAACCGACGACGCCACCTTCCAGCAGATGTTTGAGGTCAACGTTAACGCCGCCTTCTATCTGCTGCGCGCGGTCCTTCCTCATATGCGGCAGGCGCAAAGCGGGCGCATTATCGCGATCGGCAGCCGGGCGGCGGTAGATCCCGGACCCGGCGTAGGCGCCTACAGCGCCTCGAAGGCAGCGCTAGTTTCGTTGATCGAAACCGTTGCGCGAGAAAACAAAGATTTGGGAATTACAGCGAACATCATTCTTCCCGGAACGATGGATACGCCCGCAAACCGCAAAGCGATGCCGAAGGCGGATTTTTCCACTTGGGTGAAAACTGAATCGGTCGCTTCGTTGATTCTGTGGCTGGCGAATGAAGGCGATGTTACCGGCGCTGTGATTCCGGTTTACGGCAAAGGCTTGTAGTTCGCGTTACCAACCGTAACGCGGCCTCTTCCCTGCTTCTTACTCTCATAGAGCTTTTCATCGGCGCGATGCATGGCTGACTCCGGCGTGTCGCCATGGCAGACGAGAGTTCCTCCGATCGAGACCTGCAGGCGTGTGCCGTTGTCGATGCCGGTCACGCGCGACTGCTCTACCAGCGCGCGGCAACGCTCCGCCAGATCCAGCAGGTTTTCTACTGAGACTTCTGGGAGAATGACCACGAACTCGTCTCCGCCCCACCTTCCGACGTTGTCGACTGCACGAAGGCTGCGGCTCAGGGTTTGCGCCACTACGATCAGGGCGGCGTCGCCGACAGAGTGACCGTAGCGATCGTTGATCTGCTTGAAGTGATCCAAATCTACCAGCAACAGACCGAAATGGTGTCCATAACGGTGTAACTCCTCAAGAGCCTGGCGCAACCGCAGCTCCATGAAGCGGCGGTTGGGAACTCGAGTGAGGCAATCAATGAAAGCCATCTGCTCGAGATGCGAGGCTTTCTGCTCGGCTTCCCTTTTGGCCGCGTTGTCGCTGAAAACTTCGACTGCGCCAATAGTTTCGCCTTGCGGGTTACGGACAGGCTGCACACGGACGGACACGGAGACACGATGACCGTCCTTGTGGCGCAAATAGACATTGGTTTCCCGGGGGCGGCCATCGAGGATGGTGGCACTTAAAGGGCAATCACTGCGGCACAAGCCCTTGCCGCAGTCGTCAGTGTGCACAAGAATGTTTTCGGAGCAGTGCATCCCGATGACTTTGTCGGCGGGATATCCCGTAAGCAGTTCGGCGGCGCGATTCCAGTAAGTGATTCGCCGCTCACAATCGACGAAATAGACGGCATCATAAAGGTTGTCGATGAGCCGTTTATAGAACCCGTCGTCGCAAACCGGAGATGGCACTACCGGCTCTGCGGAAATACACGCCTCATTTCGATCGCTGCAACCTTGGCGACAACAGGTTCTGGTGTTCGTGCGGGAACACGCTTTTTTGGCATGAGACATACGGATGCCATACTCCCTCTTAAGTCTTATCGTCAGTTTTCGCGGGAGGTTTACGGCCCACTTCCATCCAGCGGCACTCGTAACTCCTTCGTAACTAAGGGTGCACAATTTTTGTTGCACATTCACACGGCTGAAATATTGTGAGAGTAGTATCGATTTGACGAGGTTTCCGAAAGCATGGGTTCGGCCCGAATTCCGCGATTTGCTCTGCCCTTCCAGGTGGCCGCCGTGTGCTATCGGCGTCGCGGATCTGCTGTCGAATTTCTCCTGGTCAATACCAACGGCGGAAATAAATGGACCTTCCCCAAAGGCGCTCCTGCCGCTGCCATGTCGCACAGCCAGGCTGCAGCTCGTGAAGCCTGGGAAGAGGCTGGCGCACGCGGCATGATCGAAACCCGCCATTTCCATCTATACCTCCATTCCAAGGGCGTTTTCTGGAAACCGCCCGGAGTGCAGGAATTCGTGGTGAAGGCGTTCCTGATGGAAGTCGAAGCGGTCGGCGTGCCGATGGAAGAGATGCGCAATCCGACGTGGTTCAGTCCCGAGGATGCGCGCAAGATTCTGGCGCAGGGACGCGAGGTGAAGTACTCCCGAGAGATTCAGGCCGTGGTGGATCGCGCGCTGGAACATATTCGCCCCGAACGTTCTATCCCTGCACGGGTTGTTCAACCACAGCGCCGCGCGATCCAGCCGTAAACTCCGCCCATTCTTTCTAGAAACCGCGTTCTCATGGGATGATGGATGGAGCCCATGATTCAGTTGTCCTCCGCCGGAAAACGCTTTGGCCACAAGCTCCTGTTTGAGGGAGCGGATTGGCTGATCACCGACCACGACCGGGTCGGCCTGGTGGGCGCGAACGGCACCGGCAAATCCACCTTGATGAAGATTCTGGCTGGGCTGGAAACGCTCGACTACGGGTCGATCAGCACGGCGAAGGGGATCAGCGCGGGATATCTACCCCAGGACGGCCTGACGCTTTCCGGACGAACCGTGTTCGAAGAGTGCATGGCGGTATTCTCCGGCTTGCGCGCGCTTGAAACCGAGATGGAAGAGCTGACGCGGAGGATGTCGGAGATCGACTCGTCGTCCCCGGAGTATGCGCAAGTGGCAGATCGCTACCATCGCATTGAACACGAATTCCAGACCCGAGATGGGTATGCAATTGAAGCGCAGGCAGGGACGGTACTTTCAGGATTGGGATTCGCCAAGGAAGACTGGCATCGCCATACAGAAGATTTTTCTGGCGGATGGCAGATGCGCATTGCGCTGGCCAAATTGCTGCTTGCAGCAGCCGAACCTGCTACTGCTCGACGAGCCGACCAACCATCTCGATCTCGAAGCCCGCAACTGGCTGGAAGAGTATCTGACGAACTATCCGCATTCGTTTGTGCTGATCTCGCACGACCGCTACTTCCTGGATGTGACCGTCAATAAGATTGCCGAGATCTGGAACAAAAAGATCACGCTCTATCCCGGCAACTACGACAAGTACCTGGTGACCAAAACGCAGCGCCTGGAGCAACTGGAAGCGGCACAGCGCACGCAGAAGGAACGCATCGAGCAGTTGGAAGTGTTCATCAACCGCTTTCGCTATACCGCGACCAAGGCCAAGCAAGTGCAGAGCCGCATCAAGGAACTGGAGAAGATTGAGCGGATTGAACTGCCTCCGGAAGAACGGACGATTCACTTCTCTTTTCCTCAGCCGAAAGCAAGCGGGAGAATCGTCGCCGAGTTTGCCGGGGTGGCCAAGAGTTACGGCGAGAAAAATGTCTTCCGCGACGTCAGCTTCATGATCGAACGTGCTGACCGCATCGCGCTGGTAGGCGTAAACGGTGCGGGAAAATCGACGCTGATCAAGTTGCTGGTAGGCGACGAACCGTTAACCGCGGGCGAATATCGGCTGGGACATAACGTGCAGTCCGACTACTTCGCGCAGGATCAATACAAAGAGTTGAATCCCGAAGCGCGCATTCTCGATGACCTGGGAGCGCTTTCACCGCGCTCCACCGAGACGGAATTGCGATGCCTGCTGGGGTGCTTTCTGTTTTCGGCGGACGATGTGTTCAAGAAGATCGGCGTGCTTTCCGGCGGTGAGCGTAACCGCTACGCGTTGCTGCGAATGCTGCTGCATCCCGCGAACTTCTTGCTGCTGGACGAACCCACCAACCATCTCGACATGCGCGCCAAAGATGTCTTGCTCGAGGCTCTCTCGAAATACACGGGCACGGTGGTGTTTGTCTCGCACGACCGTTACTTCATCGACAAGCTGGCAACGCGGGTATTTGAGGTCGGCGAGGGACGGGTCGAAGTCTATCCCGGCAACTACGAAGACTATATGTGGAGGAAGCAGGGCGGGGCGGAAGCTCTACAGAAGAGCGTGGTTGCGTCGCAGGCAACACCCCAGCCAACCAATGGTAACCAGGCCCCTGCCGTTCAAAACGATGGCAAGGGCAAGCGTTTGAATCCCATCAAGCGCAAGCAGATGGAAGAGCGGCTGGGTGAACTTGAGCAGGAGATTTCGGACCTGGAAACCGCGATTGCAGGCTGCGAAACCGCGCTGCAGGCCTTTGTCAGCGCGGAAGAGACCCAGCGAGTGACACAAGAACTCGCTGATCGCAAAGCGGCGCTGCAGGCCCGGCTAGCGGAATGGGAAGAGTTGGGCGCGGCGCTCGAAGCCTGAAATCAAACCGTTTTCCAGTCGTACAGGTTCTTCCGTAACCTGCGTTCCCCCTAAAGTCCATGCGATAGTCAGCCGTGGCCTTCGACAGGCCAACATTTCAAGACCCGCCGCCGCGGCCTCTGCCTGACGAAGCCGCTCGGACTCAAGGAAGGTCGGCACCGATGCTGCAGTCACCCGAAAAGAATTCTCAGAACACCCAGTTTTCCTCGAACCCGAACTCGTTCGCGCCATCGAAGACCACCACGGCGCCGACCGAGCAAGCCACCATCGGCCGGTCGCTCGTGATCAAGGGCGAAATCAGCGGCGCAGAATCGCTTTATGTGGATGGCAAGATCGAGGGCACCATCAACCTGACCGATAACCGCGTCACCATCGGTCGCAATGGCGTGGTCGCCGCCAACATCACTGCCCGCGAAGTTGTGATCATGGGCAAAGTCACCGGCAACATTCAGTGCAGCGATCGTCTCGATATCCGCAGCGAAGGTTCGCTGGCAGGCGACGTGACGACCATGCGCATCAGCGTGGAAGATGGCGCCGTGCTTAAGGGCAGCGTGCAGGTTCGCAGCGCCGATGGCAAGCACGACAAACAGCATGCAGAATCAGCAGAAGCAGGTTACGTCGATCACCGAGCAGCCGAAGGCAGCTGCCGCGGCCGCCGGACAAGCGTAAACTCCAAACACTTTCGACAGACTTAACAGGGCACCTTTCGAGGTGCCCTATTTCTTTTCTGTGGGCTTCAGGTCGAGCGCGGCGGAGTTCATGCAGTAGCGAAGGCCGGTGGGTTGCGGGACCATCCTCGAATACATGCCCGAGGTGAGCATCACACTTGGCACAGCGCAGTTCGGTTCGAACCATGCCGTGGCTGCGGTCAGTGATTTCGACGACCGAGTTGGCGTCAATGGGCTGCCAGAAACTGGGCCAGCCTGAACCGGAGTCATACTTAGCATCTGAAGTGAATAGCGGCTGGTCGCAGCAGACGCAGTGATAGATGCCGGTTTCTTTGGACTTGTAATACTTCCCGGTAAAAGCGCGGCTCGGTGCCGGACTGGCGGGTCACGTGGTACTGATCGGGCGAGAGCTGCTTCGCCATTCCTCGTCGGATTTCTGTGATTCGGTCTTTGGTCGTTGGTGTTCGTCGTTGGTCATACTCAATTAGATGCATTAGCGGACAGGATGTCGCAAGCCTCAGATCTCGATCACCATGTCTTCGAGGCGCGTGGGATATTTGTTCAGGATCTCGCCCTTATCCTTGCGCACCACGACGGTGTCGGAGTGGCGGAAGCCTCCCCAGTTGGGATCGTAGACACCCGGCTCGCAACTGAAAGTCATGCCCTGCTTCAGAACAGTCTTGTCGCCCTCGGCGATCCAGGGGGATTCGTGGGCTTCGAGCCCGATGCCGTGCCCGGTGCGGTGTTTCAGAAATTTCCCGAAGCCCGCCTTGCGAATCTGGTCGAGGCTCATCTTGTCGACCTGTTCGGCGATGGCCCCTTCTTTCAGGTTGTCTACGCCGGTGTCATGGGCAGCCAGCATGGCGTCGTAGAGTTTCCTGGCGTAGTCGGTGGGTTTGCCGACGCAGAACGAGCGCTCGCACTCGACGTTGTATCCGCCGACTTGCGCGCCCAGGCTGAGAATCAGCGCATCGCCTGATTTCAGCTTGTCTTTGCTGGGGACGGCGTGGGGGAACGCGGATCGCTTTCCGAACGGCACCAGGCCGCCGAACGGCGGATCGACGCCGACTCCGGCGATTTCCGTCAATTCCGCGGACATCTTGTCGGCGACGGCATCGGCAGTCGCCTTGAGAATTTCGTCCTCGGTGACGCTGCCCTTGGTCTGGACGAATGTGCGTCCGGCTTCGACCGTGAAATCGGCGAAGTACATGGCACGGCGCATGACAGCGATTTCGTCGTCGTCTTTGATCCAGCGCATGCTCTCGATCAGTTCCCCGCCGTCCACGATGGTGGCTTTCGGGGCGCCGGTCTTCATATGAATTAAGCGAGACGGTGTGGGCTCTTCGACGCCGATGTGTCCGCCGCCGAAGCCGCGTTTGGCAACTCGCTCGAAGATCCACTGCACACGGTTCACCGGACCGGGATAGTCGAAGTAAGACTCGTAGTCCTTCACCCACCACAGCTTGACTTGATCTTCTTCCAGGCCGGGCATGAACAGCACGGGATCGCCTGACTCTGGAATCAGCGCGGCCAGCGGACGCTCCGTGGGCAAATGAAAATATCCGGTGGTGTAGATCACGTTGGTGGCATTCAGCAGGACCAGCGCATTGATCTTGCGCTTCTTCATTTCCTCCTGCACCTGCCGAACCTTGCCGCGATACCAGTCGGGTTGCAGACGGTCGTGCGTGCCCATGTCGGGCATGGCGGCCGAAAGATGCAGCCGTCGCATGCGGCCGAAACTAGTCATATCCGCGGTAATGCTCAGCGCCGCCGTGCCTGCCAGCGTGCGCAGGAACTGCCTCCGGTTTGCCATGGGAACTCCCGATGATTTTAAAGGCGACTTATCTTAGCGCAGATCGAGAACGGGGTGCCGCTTTTCTAGACAAGACCTCGAGTCTGCCCATACACTTTTGAGGAGCACGCCGCGCACGCGGCCTTGATCCTTTATGCGACTTGTCACCTTTGAAGATTCCGCCAAACAGCAGCGCGTTGGCGCGGTTACCAATGACGGCCAGATTGTTGATTTGAACTCGGCTGCCGCGCTCTACCTGCGCGATGTCGAGAGTGAAGGGGCGTTTTACCGGATCGCCGACGCTCTGGTTCCTGCGAACATGCGGGCGCTCTTCGAGGGCGGAGACACCAGCCTCGAGACGGCGCACAAGGCCCTGGATTATGCGCTGCATCATGAAGACGGCACCGTAGGACCGCGAGGCGAGGCTATTTTCCACGCCGCGGAAGACGTCAAGTTGAAAGCACCGATCATTCCGAAGAAGTTCTTTCACACCGCGGGGAATTTTCGCGAGCATCACGAAGAAGCGACAAAAGCGGGATTCTCGCATCCGGTGCTTCCCGTGGATCGTCTTTTTTCAAAATGTCGACGCGATCATCGGCCACGACGAGCCGGTGATTTATCCCGAGCACCTGACGCAGGAACTGGATTACGAATTGGAACTGGCGGTGGTGCTGAAGAAGGGCGGCAAGCACTTCACGCCGGAAGAGGCGGCCAACCATATCGGCGGATATGTGATTTTCAACGACGTCACCGCTCGTGACATCCAACGGCGCGAGATGAAGTCGGGTGTGTTCAGTTTCTGCAAGGGCATCGATACGTTTTGCCCGCTGGGGCCGTGGATCGTGACCGCCGACGAGATTCCCGATCCGCATAACCTGGCGATGGAGTTGCGGGTGAACGGCGAGTCGCGGCAGCGCTCACACTCGAGCAAGATGTCGGTGAAGATCCCCGAGATTCTGTCGCACTACTCGCCCATGGGCTACAGCGCGGGCGATGTGGTTTCGACCGGAACGGTTTCAGGCGTGGCGGCGTTCAGCGGCGATCCCAAGGCGTGGTATTTGAAGCCGGGCGACGTGATGGAGTGCGAGATCGAAAAGATCGGTGTGCTGCGGAATCGCGTGATCTCGTGGGAAGAAGCCTACGGACATAAGCCAGCCGCGATGGCAACGCAGGAAGTATTGAAATAAGAGACTTTTCACCACAGAGAAAGACAAACCTTGAATTCTGTCGTGTCTCTGATGAGTGCGGACGTTTTCCCTATGACATCCGATTCCAAGATCTGGGTCAGCGAACTGAATGCGCGTCCGGAGATTCGCTCGGCGTTCCCGCGAAACACCGTGCGCTTCTATGACACGACGCTGCGCGACGGCGAGCAGACGGTCGGGGTGGTGCTCTCGCCGCAGCAAAAGCTGGAGATCGCCCGCAAGCTCGACGAACTGGGCGTCAGCCGCATCGAAGCCGGTTTTCCGCGGGTCTCGCCCGAAGATGCGGAAGCCATTCAACTGATGCAGAAGGCGGGGCTGAAAGCCGAACTCTGGGGATTCTCGCGCGCCGTGAAAGCCGATGTGGACGAGTTGGTGCGGCTGGGACTGCGCGCCTCGGTGATCGAATCGCCCACCAGCGACATCAAGCTGAAAGCTTATGGAATTTCCCGCGAAGAACTCCTGAAGCGGGTCGACGGAGGCGGTCTCCGCAGCCAAGAAGAGCGGCATCACCGTGGCTTTTTTTGCCGTGGACAGCACGCGCACGCAACTCGATTTTCTGCAGACGCGTCTACCTTGCCGCTTTGGAAGCGGGCAGCCGAGAAATCGTGGTGGTTGACACGATCGGTGCCTGCGGCCCCGAAGCCGCTGAGTTTCTGGTTTCGCAGGTTTGCGGATGGGTCGGGCCATCGGTCCCGGTGCACTGGCACGGACACAATGATTTCGGCATGGCGACGGCCTGCGGAGTGGCGGCGGTGCGCGGCGGAGCCACATGGATTCAGGGCACGATCAACGGCATGGGAGAGCGCGCCGGAAACGCCGACATCAGCGAGATCGCTTTGGCCTTGAAGTGCCTCTACGATGTCCCGGTTGCGCTCGATCTGACCAAGGTTCGCGAGGTGTCAAGAGTCGTTTGCGAGAACTCGGGATACACCCTCGACGCGTGGAAGCCCCTGGTCGGCGAGAACCTCTTCATGCGCGAGAGCGGCGCCGTGGCCAGCCAGTTTCATATCCCGGAAGCGATCGAACCCTATTCATCAGAGCTTGTTGATGCCCGGCGCAGCATCGTGCTGGGAAAGAAGAGCGGCCTCGACAGCATTGATTTGAAAGCGAAGGAACTTGGGTTGTCGGTTAGCGCGGAGCAGCGCGCTCCAATTCTTGCGGAAGTGAAAAAGCGGGCAATCGCCAAGCGGGGTCTTTTGACCGATGAAGAGTTCCGCCAGATTGTCGGCAATTTCGCAGCCGTGACGCAATAACGCTGCCTATTCCCGCAGCGTCAGATCTCCTGCGCCAACGTGCGCGTACAGTCGATATTTGCCGCTCCCATTTTTCTCAAAAGACCGGAACAGTCCGCCCTTGGAAACCTTGAAAGGCCCGGCATCGAGATCGCCGCTGGTCACAGACGCCTCGACGTGTCCATACTCGCTGGCATCGCCAAGATTGACTGTCAAGTCGCCAGCATGAATTTCGATATCTTTATCCCCGCTTAGTCGCTCGACGGTCGCATCGCCGAAGGGCATGCGGAGGTGGAGATCGACGACCTTCGGCACCTCGAGGATGATGCGAAAATCGTTGCGCGGACCGCCAGAGATCTTGAGTTCCCCGTCGGATCCAGAGATATTCAGGCTCACTTCGACATCTTTGACTTCATCAGACTTTTTGCCTTCGAAGTGTACGCGGACCTTGTTCTCATCGATTCCTTTGACCACAAGTTCCCCGGAGCGAACCTGTATGTGGAGCTGGCCTCCCGAGGGAAAGTCGGCCTGGAAAGACTCTTTGCCAGTTTCCCTGGTCTTAACTGGCTTCTCGGCTAAAGCCAACGTCGCCAACAGAAAAGGCAGAGCCAGAACAAGCGCTGAACGTTTCATGAACACACCTCCGCCCGGACGATTAAGGGTACGGATGGAGGATGTGAAAAGTTCCCGGCGCGAGAATCGGACTAAATCCGGAAATGCGGCAGGACCGCGTCGCCGAACAACTTGGCCTGGCCTGTCCGATCGTCGCCCCAGATTTCCAGCATGATGTGGGTGCAGCCGGCGGCGCGGTAGTCTTCGATTCGCTGAATGCACTCGTCCGGGGTTCCAGCAATCGGGCAGACCTTGCGAAGAATGTCGTCGGTCACCGCCTTGGCAGCGGCTTTGCGTCCACCTTTCTCCATGGCATCGGCCACGGGACGCAGTTCATCGAATGTCAGCCCGGCACATTCGAGAAGCACGTCGGCTGACCCGCGAATGTTCTGCACTTTGTTGGCGAGATACATCGCGGCCTGCTCGCGCGCGCCTTCTTTGCCTTTGGCGGAATCGCGGTCAATGCTGCCCACCACGACGGAACCCAGCACCAGATTCGACGGATCTTTCCCCACTTTGCGCGCGCCTTCTTCCATGTTCTTTTTGGAATACTCGACAAACGCCGGAGTGGTGATGCTGGCGGTCAGCAACCCGTCTCCAACAGAGCCCGACATCTTCTGCATCACTGGGCCGGTGCCCGCGACATAGACAGGAGGAACAGTGCGCGAGGTGTGCGCGTCCGATTTCAGGGGAGGCACATCGGCGGAGAAGACCTTGCCCTCGTACCGAAATGCGTCACCCTTCATGACGCCGCGAACGACTTCGATGCTTTCGCGCATCACCGTGGCGGGTCCGACCTTCTCGCCTTCACCTTCGCCAATTTCTTTCATGAAGATTTTCGATGCACCCAGTCCCAGCAGAAAACGATCGCCTGCCAGATCCTGCATGACTCGGGCTTCCATGGCGATCTGCACGGGATGCCGGGTGTAGGGAGAAATAATTCCCCAGCCCAGCTGAATGCGCCGGGTCTGAGCCGCTATCACGGCGAGGATGGCGGTCGAGGAGCGCGCCTCGAAAGAATGCTTGCGCCACCAGGGATAGGCTTCCGCGATCCAGAAGGCGTCGAACCCCGCATCTTCGCAGGCTCGGGCCATGGCCACGGTTTCGTGCACGGGTTCCATGCTCAGCTGCAATACACCAATATTGAATGGAATCATGAGTTCGCGGTGTTCCTTTTAGTCGGGATCTTTCCAAGCGTGCTCGAGACCCTTGATCAGCTCGCCAGATAGCGCGATTCAGCGGAGTAGGCACACCAGACTTCTCTCCCCACTGCACGATCGCACCATTCATGAAGTCCACTTCGGTCTGGCGCTTGGCCAGGACGTCCTGCAACATGCTGGCGCGATGTTTGCCAGGGGCACTAGCGCCTTTCTGCACCAGTTGACGGGGATCTCCGTGCAGTTCGATTCCCAACTTCTTGGCTACGGCCTCACCTTCGGCGATCAGATCGTTGAACAGCTGCGCCGGTGGGCTCGAAACGGGATGCCGCTCCGTGATGCAAGCAGGGTCAGCGCTCCTACGGGATTGGTGGCGGCGTTGAAGATCAGCTTGGTCCATTGTGCACCGCGAGCGTCTTTTAGCGGAATCGTATTCATGCCCGAGCGCGTGATGAAGCCAGCGAGTTCTTCAACTTTGGCGTAGGGAGTGTTCGTCGGCTCAAACGGGCCCAATCCAGGTGTCCCCTTTGATGTCATAGCCGATGTGTCCGGGCGCGATGGGATGTCCCGCGGGAAATGTAGTGCCTCGAATCACTTGCTTCACCTGCTCGGCGATGATTTCTTCGTTGCCCACGCCGTTTTGAACCGAGCAGACCGCGCTGTTTTCATCGAAGATATGCGCGACCTGGGCGACGGCGCTTGCGAGTATGGATGGCCTTGGTGGCGACGATGCCGTAATCGCAGCGCGGCAATTCCTTGGGATCGCTGGTCGCGTTCAGCTTGGCGGTAAACTCCGCCGCGCCGGAGAGACGAAGGCCATTCTTGCGAATCGCGTCAGTATGCTCTTTCCAGACATCGTAGGCGAAGACTTCGGCTTCCCCAGCCTTCGCGAGATGCGCCGCGAACAGGCTTCCGACTGCGCCGCAACCGACCATGCAAATCTTCATCGCGACACCGTCTTCGCCGTGTTTCCTGGCCGGAGTAGAAACGCCACGGCACGTCCGCCAGACACTCGCCTTCGTTTTTGCCGATGCGATAGGTGTCTTGGGTGTAGAGACAGACTTTGCCGTCTTTGTCGACGACTTGCGGATGGAGCGAGAAAATCATGTTCTCTTCCAGCTGAACGTCGCTCTTGGCGCCGATCGCGGGATACTCGAGCATGGTGGTGCCGATGCTGTGTCCGGAAAGATGTCCGAGCGCGAAACCATGCTTGGCGAAAGTTTCGGCAACCGAGCGATGGACGTTGCTGGCAAGTTCTCCGGCCCGCATCAGCTTGCGCGCGGCCTCCAGTGCGGCGGGATAGGCATCGGCCATCGCCTGGGTTCGATCGCTGACTTTGCCCCGAATCAGAGGACGCGAAAACTCAACCCAATAGCCGCCGACTCCGGTGATTTCGAGCGAATAAAGGAGAAGATCGTCGGCCGACGACCACGCGATTCCCGGGCACCTTGAACGATGCTTCGGCTTCTCCGTTGGTCGCCAGAGAGCAGGATGTTCATCATGCGCGGGCCGGCGCCGCGAGCAAAGAATCGTTCGACCGCGGGCGCCATGATCTCCGCCTCGGTCTTGCCGGGCTCGTAGGCTTCGACCAGCGCCCAGAAGCCCTCAACAATGATGTCCATGGCGTCGCGCACTTCAACTAGTTCTTCTTCGCTCTTCACAGCGCGCGCACGGTATCGAAGGGAACATCGAAGGGGACGAGTTCGAACGATCCGTTGCGTCAGTTCGCGGTAGTCGCGCACGGCGAGGACAAAGTTCATGCCATAGATGCCGACGCGCTTCCAGCCACGCTCCTGGGCGCGCTCGCGAATCCACTGTCCGGGGACGTCGGGCCAGACATGGTCCGTGACCCAGGGCTTGGTTTTGTCGCCGATCCAGCGTGCCTCGCGCGGAAACACCAGGGTGGGCTCACCGGCAAGAGGGATGACGGCGTACACGTAGCGGTGCACGATCTCGAAGCCGGAGACGTACATCACCGCACCCTCAAAACCCGCGTATTGGTTGCCGCATACGATAAGGGCGTCGATTCCTTCGCTCTGCATGCGCGAACGAATGTTCTTATAACGGCGGTCGATTTCCTGTTGACTCGGCAATGTGTTTCCTACTGTTGAACGCCGCATATTTCGGCGGCGATCAACGCGTAAATCTTGGTGATGTTCACCAGAGTTTTGATCTCAACCTTTTCCCCTTGATGATCACGGGGACCGCTGGACGGGCCGTAGTTCACGGTCTCAACCCCGTAGCGGCTGAGAACGCTGGCATCTGAACACCAGGTCACCACCTCGCGCTGCGGAGGCGCTGCCCATGATGCGCTCGTGATTGGCGTCGATGGCGCGAATCATCTCGTGGTCTTCGCTGATGCGCGCCCCGGGGACCGAGACATAAGTTTCGAATTCCAGGCCCCAATCGGGGTGCTTCTTTTCCAGCTCGAAGAAACATCTGCTGGATGTTGCGGCGCGCTTCGCTCATGGGGATGGTCGGAGGCACGCGCACATCGAGAAATAAATCTGTTTTCTCGGGAGTGCGGCTGGCGCGCCAGGCGTGTCCGCCGCGAATTCCGCCGAGATTGACTAAGGCCTTCTTCCCGCCGTGCGACGCATTCTTCTCCCATGCGGCGATCCACTTCATCACCGTATCCATCAGCTCGTACATGCGGCGGATGGAATTCATCTCCTCGCGCCCTTCGCAGAACGCAGTGTGAACATAGATTCCGGTGCAGGAGATGCGCACCCACATCGAGCCGAAATGCTCGAGCACAACGTGGGTATCGGTCGGCTCTCCGAGAATGCACATATCCGGAAGTACGCCGTGATTCACCAGGTAGTGGGTGCCGTAGCCGTATCCCCGATACTCTTTGCCCTTAAATTCTCCCCACTGCGTCTTCTCAATTTCGCCGGCCACAGCGGCGACAATCACGTCGCCCTTCAGTTTCACTCCCGCACGCTGCAACGCTTGCACCGCATGGGTGTAGCAGACCAGCGCGCCCTTCATGTTATAGATGCCGAGGCCGTAGATGAAGCCGTCTTTGACAACGGCATGCGGCTTGTAACCGATTCCTGTGAGAAAGTCTTCCTGGCCGGTGTTCGACGTGTCCATGTGGCCGTTGAACATCAGGTTCTTGCCGCCACCAGTGCCGTTCCATCGCGCCGACCACGTTGGCGCGGCTCTCTTCCACTTCCTGCCAAGTGACGTTGAGCCCGAGTTGCTTCAGGCGGCCTTGCATATACTCCGCCATCTGCAGTTCGAAGCCGGTCGGGCTGGGGATATTGATCACGTCGCATGACATGGCGACGATCTCTTCTTCCTTTACCTGGGAGACAATCTTCTCCGCCAGTGCGGGATCAAGCGTCGATGCGTTTCTCTTCGTCATCTATCCTTTGCCCGCGAGACGAAAATCGTCGGGATACGTGCACATCTTTTCGTTGCCGTCATCCGTGATCAGAAAGTTATCTTCCAGGCGCAAGCCTCCGCCGCCGGGCCAGTAAATGCCCGGCTCAATCGCGAGCACCATTTTTTGCGAATGGTTCCCTGTGCCCGCCTGATGCGCGTAAGGCTGCTCGTGGGCTCGGGCTCCCACGCCGTGACAGATAGGATGCGAAGGCTGGCCGGGATATCCGCCTTCCGCAATCCGCGCGCGCACCAGCCGGTCGAGATCCGGAAAGCTTGCGCCATCGTTCGAATAAGCGACCGCCTCGTTGAATACTTTCAAAAGCAAGTCAAGCAACTTGTGATATTCGGGCGTCAACTCGCCGGGACACGCATTCTTGGTAAGGTCAGTCCAGTAGCCATCCACGCACACCCAGATTTCGAACAGCGTCGGTTCGTTTTTCTGGATCGGGCGATCCCCAGTCGCAGTGAAGGTGGCGATTCCTTTGCCCGACCACACTAGCGTGAACGCGCGCGCCATTTCGACTTTGCTCTTGTAGCCCACGCCGAGGCCGTGCACGAAGCCCTCGTACATTCCTCCGACTTCACTCTCCTTCATGCCGGGACGCATGTGTTCACGCGTGTAATCCATAGCGAGCGCGGCGAGTTCATTGGCCAGGCGCATGCGCTCCACTTCCTGCGAAGTCTTGATGGCGCGCGCTTCGTTAAGCAGGGGCGTGGCATCGACGACTTGACCGGCCACTTCTCCGAAGGCATCGAAGTACATTTGCGTCGGAGTGGTCGGCTCGCCCACCATGCGATCCGCCGATTGGGTGCCCATGTTGAGCTCAACCCCTACTTTTTCGGTCAGTCCACGCTTTTTGAGAACGTCGAGCGCGATGTCGAGCGCCCGGTATTGCGGCGGGCGTGGATCGCTTTCGTGATATCCCTTGAAGTAGCGAATGTCTTTGGTCCAAGCGTTCCGCTCGGCGTCGGCTTGCTGCGGTTCCAGCGCTATCAAGGTCGGATCGCCTTCACTGGGGAATACCACTGCGTCATATCCCTTCATGCACCAGTAATTGGTGAGATAAAGAACATTGTCGGGAGCGCGCACCACCAGAGCCGAAAGCTCGCGGTCTTTCATCAGGGATTGCACGCGATCGAGCTTCGCCTTGTCTTTTGCCCAAGCCATTTCTTGATCCTTACGAGTGGGTTCCCACCGCTCGGTTTTCCTCTTTGAAGGTCCACGCAGCTTCTTTACCTTTGATCAAACGGTAGACCGCCGTGTGCAGAGGCGCGGGAACTCCCGCCTTCTCTGCTTCCCTCGCAATCGCACCACTGAGGAAATCCACCTCCGTGGGCAATTTATGACGTACGTCGTACAACATCGAGGGCGGATGATTGGTCATTGCCCCGATTTTATTCATCGCCCACGGATCTTCGTGTAACTCGACTTCTGCCACCGCCGCAACGCTCTTGCCTTCTTCGATCAGAGCGTGCAACAAGTGCCCCAGGTCCGTAAACTGCGCTTCCGCGGCGAAGTGCGGTGAATGCGGCAGCCCGGTTAACGCCGAGACACCGTTGACCGAAGCGTTGAAAATCAGCTTCGACCACTGCGCCGGACGCGCATCCTGCAACGGTTCGGCCTTCAACCCGCCAGCAACGATTAAATCAGCAGCCTCTTTCACCAGCGCGTAGGGAGTATGCCGCTCCTCGAAAGGACCAAGCCAAGTGGCAGTGTCGAGTTCATACTGCACGTGAGAATCGCTGTGCTTGGTGCCGCTCATGAACGTCGTGCCTCGAATCACCTGTCCGCGCGTGTGAGCCGCGATAATTTCTTCACTGCCCAAACCGTTCTGCGCCGAGATCACGGCTCCGTAGTCGAAGTGGTGACCAACCGCCGCCATTGACTCCTCTACCTGCGTGGCTTTCGTCGCAACAATGCCGAGATCGCAATCCGGCAACTCTGTCGGATCTGATGTCGCCCTCACGGAAACGTGGAAGTCATGCCTGCCCGAAACCCGCAATCCCTCGTCGATTCAGCGTGCGCGCATGGTCGGGCCGGCGAACGAAGGCCCATACTTCCACGACCTGAGCGAGATGGGCGGCATACAAACTCCCGATCGCGCCGCAACCAACGATGCAGACTCTCTTCATTCCCTAGCGTTTATCCACTTTCACCAGCTTTGCCTTCTGGCCGATTTCCTTGCCTACCATGGCGCGGAACAAGCTGTCTGCATTGTTAAATGAATCATCGATGAAGATGCCCTCCGTAAAAAGCGCATCCTGTAGCGCCGCAGAAATCGTGTGAATCGGAGCGGCTCCGCCTTCACCCATGCCCTTCGCACCACTGTAGCTATGCGGCGACGGCGTCTCGATGTGTCCGTACTTCACCTTCGGCATGTTCATCGCGGTGATGGGCGTGTAGTCACTAAAGGTGCTGGTGAGCATGTTGCCGACGGCGTCGTACACGCAACTCTCCATCAACGCTGCGCCAATGCCGTGGGCAGTTGCGCCATAGACCTGTCCTTCGACAATGGGAGGATTGATGACTGTGCCGCAATCGTCAACCGCAACGTAGTCGAGAATCCTGGGGATGAAAGTATCGCGGTCAATCTCCACCACCGCGATATGCAACTGGGACGCGTAGGTCAGCGTAAGACTTCCATACTTCTTGACCTTGTCAGGAACCTTAAATGGAGCGCGCCAGATGTAGCGGCAATTCAAGGTGACATCGTACATATCGGTGGGTAGCAGGGCGCTGTTCACGTTGACGATGTTCGCCAGTCCCCAGTAGTTAATCGATTTGCCGTTGCTTTTGGCGCGAAGTTCAGGGCCTTGCGCGCCCACGCCAAATTCAACGTCTTCTTCTTTGGTCTCGAGAACGAAGGCGCCCAGGCGCTTCATCTCCGATTTCAATTTTTGTGCGGCGCCGTGCACGGCGGACAAGCCCGAGACTGCAAACTGGCTGGCATAGGTGCCGGAGAATCCCGTGTGCACGTTGCGCTCAGTGTCGAAGCCCGTGCGCACGGTGATGAGATCGGGGTGAATGTTCAGCACATCCGCGACGACCTGGGCCGCGGTGGTCTCATGTCCCTGTCCTTGGGGGCACGATCCGACGGCCACCACGACTTCTCCATAGATATCGAGCTTGCAATTGGCGCCCTGCGAATTGCCGGAGAAAGGCGCGCCGGGATTCACGATTTGCGACTGGCCGAAGTTATTGGTGCCGGAGTCGAGGGTGGTGCCGATGCCAATGCCGATCAGCCGCCCTTCCTTGCGGGCATCCGCCTGCTTATTCTTCCACGCATCCCAGCCGATGAGCTCTTTTGCCACCTGCAGCATCTTTGGATAATTTCCCGAGTCGTAGACGCAGCCGTTGGGCGTGGTGTAGGGAAATTCTTCGGGGCGAATGTAGTTGCGCAGCCGCATCTCATCGGGAGCGATCCCCAATTCGTGGGCGCAAATGTCGACCACTCGCTCCAGAAACCACAGATGCTGCATGCGCGAGTACCCGCGGTTCGGACCGACCGGACATTTATTAGTCACCGCCTGGCTGAAATCGATACGCGCATTCTTGAAGCGATAGACTCCGGGAAACACCTGCGACCAGATCACGCACCCGAGAGGCTCGTAACGCGGGTACGCGCCGCAGTCATCGATGTGACGCGAAGAGATCGCGGTGATCACACCGTTCTTGTCGAGGGCGACTCGCGTGTCACGAAACGTGCGTTCGTTTCCATGTGCGCTCGAAGTAATGTGCTCCGATCTTGTTTCCACCCATTTGACCGGGCGCCCGCCGGCTTTCTTCGAAATCAAAGCACAAACCGCCATTTGCGGATAGCTGGTGATCTTGATCCCAAAACTTCCGCCGATGTCGGAGGTCTGCACGCGAATGCGGTCAATGTGCACCTGCAGGTGCGCCGACAGAAACTGAATGGCAAACGACGGGAAAGAATTGTTGCACTGGAAGTAAATGCGTTCATCTTTGGGATCCCACTGCGCGATGACGACGTTGTTCTCAAGCGGCGTACTCGAGAAGCGGTGGAAGTGCATGCGATCGATGCTGACTACGAAGGCCGCATCTTCGAAGGCCTTTTCGACGTCGCCGTATTCGAAAACACCGTTCCAGACTTGGTTAGTTCCTGCCTCTTCATGCAGGATGCTCTTATCTTTCAGGGCTTCTTCCGCGTCGACCACCGGATCAAGCGATTCGTAGTCGATCAGCACAACCTCAGCAGCGTCATCGGCGATGCCGGGGGATTCCGCGACAATAGCGACGACAGGCTCGCCTTGATAGCGCACCTTGCCCACTGCCAGAGGATAATCCTTGATTCTGCCTGCAGCATCGGGAGCAATTTCAATAAAAGGCTGGGTGTAAGGCACGATCTCGGCGCCGGTCAGCGTGCAAACGACGCCGGGCAAAGCCTCCGCAGCGGAGACATCGACGCTCAAAACCCTGGCATGCGCAAACGGAGAGCGTACGAAGCGCAGATAAAGCATCTCGCGCAACTTGATGTCATCCGCAAACCTGCCCCGCCCGCGCAAGAGGCGATTTTCTTCCTTGCGTGGAAGCGATTGTCCGACCCATCCGGTTTTTCCCGCCGAAGTCACGAATCGTGCTCCTTGTTACCCCAACGCTGCTTGCAGCGCATCAATCAGTTTTTGCACTTGCTTCTTTCCCAAGGGTTCGAGCAGGCCGCCTGCGACCGAGGCTAAGCGTCCGAAAATCTGCGCTTCGCCATTCCACGCGACCTTGGTGCCGGCTCCCGCTGGCACGAGGTCGAAACCCGCCACCAGCGCGACGTTGCCCCCGCCCATGCTTCCCTGGCCTTTGTACTGCGCGCGCGTTGGACGCGCGCCCTCGGCCAAGTCCATCTTCACGTCGGCCGCACCCTTGATGTAAGAAACCCCCACATTCACTTTTACCGTGAAGTGCGTGGGATCCTGCACCGTAAGGCCGCGAAACTCAGGCAGCAATGGCGCGAACTTATTGGGATCGGTGAGGAAGTCGTACACCTCTTCTGGACTACGTTTGACCTCGAACTCGCCGCCGAACTTGATCGCCATGCTTCAGACCCCCTTCGTTGCCCGCGCGGCGGTTTGAATCGCTTTCAAAATGTTCTGATAGCCGGTGCAGCGGCAGGTGTTGCCGGCGATCGCCTTGCGTACTTCCTTCTCGCTGGGATTGTCATTTTGTGACAACAACTGAAACGTCGAGAGCATGAGGCCGGGAGTGCAGTAGCCGCATTGCAATCCGTAGCAATCGCCGAAAGCCTTCTGGATGGGATGCAGTTCGCCGTCTTTTTCCAATCCCTCAACCGTCATGATCTCGGCGCCGTCGGCCTGAACGGCAAACATCGTGCACGATTTCACCGCGACGCCATTCAGCAAAACCGTACATGCGCCGCAATAGGTCGTGTCGCAGCCGACGTGAGTTCCGGTGAGATCGAGATCTTCGCGCAGCAACTCGACCAGCAACTTCCTCGGCTCCACATTCAGCTTGTGCGGTTTGCCGTTGACTTTCAGTTGAATGGTTACGTTTTCTATTGTCTCAGGCATAGAGATGGCTCACCTCGACCTGCTCTCCGCGGGCGCGCCGTACTGCGACATCGATGGCCCGCTTGACCAGCGCTCCGACCAGCCGGCGCTTGTAATCCGCGGATCCGCGCATATCGGTTTGTGGATCCGCCGCGGCTTCGGCAGCCTCGACAGCAGCCGCGATCGACTTTGCCGTAACCGGCTTGCCGCGCAACGCGGCTTCGGCCTCTTTCGCCTTGATTGCCATCAGACCCACGCATCCCAGCGAAATCGCCGCGTCCTTACAGGTGTCACCGTCCATGACCAACTGCACAGCGGCACTGGCTGTCGGATACACGGGCGCGGAACGCTTAAAAGCAATGTACGCTCCGCCGCTTCCCTTCTGCGGCATCTTCACACTGACTTCGCTGAGCAGTTCGTCGTGCGCGAGTTCGGTGGAATAGGCGTCCTTGATGAAATCGGGCAAGACAATCGTCCGCTCCCCCTTGGTTCCCAGGCAGCGCACTTCAGTGGTCAGTGTCATCAGCACCGCAGCCCAGTCACCGCTGGGATCCGCCTCTGCCAGCGAGCCTCCAATGGTTCCGCGATTCCGCACCTGCACATCGGCAATTCCCGCCGCGCAATCGTGGAGGATGGGGATCTTCGCCGCGATCTTCGAATTCTCGATCTCCGCATGTCGTGTGAGCGCGCCAAACTTCAAGGTGGCGCCGTCTTCTTTGATGTAGGAGATGCCGGGAATAAAGTTCAAATCCACAAGGTGCTGGGGATTGGCGAAGCGCAACTTCATCAGGGGGATCAGGCTCTGGCCTCCGGCCAACAGCTTGGCATCCTCCCCCAACTCCGCCAACATGGCGGCGGCCTCCTTGAGCGATCCCGCGCGGTGATAGTGAAAAGCTCTGGGATACATGGTTTTCTTTCCCCGGACGGTCCAGCGGACGAGACCGAGCCACTCAGCTTAACAAAGATGCAACGAACCTCGCACGCTCAGGCGCATTGGCGCGCGAAACCGACCGCGATCAAAGTTAACGACGCGATAACCAACGCCGAACCGGCAACCGCCAATCCCGACGCAAATGACGCGCCATGGGTCATGGTTTGCAGAATCACGCCCAGCGGAAAAATTGCCGCCCCGACAGAGAATGCCAAAGCCAATCCAACCTGCATGGCGGGCCCAAATGCCACCCGGTCGAACACCACCCCGAGCACAATCATGATCATGCCCAGGCCAATCCAGTGAGAGTGCAGATCTACCTGGCGTACGTAATCGTATTTGACCGCGGCATAGCCATCGATCGAAGCATGCGCCTCGGGCATCTGCCGGTTGGCGGCGTGCGCGAATCCCGTCGCCAAAGATCCGCCCATCTGGTCGAGCGTCTGATGCTCCACAAAGACCGCATAATGCAGCCCGTAGAGCATGCCCAGTGCGGCTAAAGCGAGTCCACCGAAGATCAGCAACCTCCTCGCGCCGCTCATGCCGCACTCTCCGCGTCAACATGCCCGCTGTATCGCACCACGCCGACCGCCATTCCGATAAGGGCAACAATTACCATCAAGCCGCCAATATCCGCGATACCGCCGGCGATCAGGCCGTACTTGATTTCCAGAAAAACGGCGACCGGAAGAATCAGAGAGCCCGCCAGCAGCACATTCACCCAACGCCGCTTCCACCGGTCGCTGAGAAATACATAGGGCTGGATGAACGACAGCAGAATCGCCAGCAGACCAAACTCGATGATGTGCGAATGAGCCGCGATGTTAACCGCCTTTTCACCCAGCAACTGCCCGTAGTCTTGTCCAGCTTGGGATATAGCGGTCGCGTTCGACGCAGCTGCGGAATCGACCATGGCATCAAGAAGCCGGACCTCTCGCGCTTCGTGTTCGTACAAGTGCACGCCTGCGTACCATGCACCATGCAGGAAACCTAGAAGCAGCAGCACGGTTCCGCCTGAAAGCAGGGCCCTGCGCTCCCAGCTTTGATCGGACGGCAGCGCCGCTTCCACAGTCCCTGCACGGCGGCTGCGAACGTGGGCCCACAATCCCCAGGCTTCGATCGCCAGCACGACAATCAGCAACGCTCCCGACGAATCCGCGAGAACACTCGCCCACCCGATCACTGCGAACGGGCTGTAGGCAAGACCTACATAGTGAATCAGAAAAATTCCCACGGGTAAAAGAACGCCGCCCGCCAGAAACAATCTTGCCAGCACTTTCTTTGTGCCCAGCGATAGTGCAACGTAGGGTTGCACCAAGGCCAACAACAAAGCCAAATAGCCGGGTCCGCTCATGTGGACGTGCGCATCCACTTTCGTTCCGCGGTCCTCCATCAAGCTCCCAATTTGTTCGAAGGCTTTCTCGACGCCCGCGGGATTTCGCGCTGAGACCTGTTCGGCGGCAGTCAACAGCACTGCGCCTGTCTGACCTCCATTCTGATGCAGGATGAAGACGGCAAAGATGTCACCGAACAACATGCCTCCCGCGATCAGCGCAATGCCTCCGAACACGAGCAAACGACGAGCCCCCATCGCACTGAACCCCGCGGCCAGAGCAGTCGCGCCCGAGCCCGTTGCTAGAGGCCCCCCGACATCTCGCGGATTCACCGGCTCCCAGACCGCCATGGCTTAATCCGCCGCCTTCGACTCTTTGCGGTTGCTGCGAAATGCCGGCATAACGTATTTCGCGAACATATGCTGAGTCTTAATGCTCTTCCAGTGATCGAGGCCGCCGAAGTTCGACACAATTGCCAACTCGCCGATGCCTCCTTTGTGAGCCAGCGCTCGCACCTGGTGAATGACTTTGTCGGGAGTACCGATGAACCCGATCTCCTGATCCACAATCTCTTCATAGGTCAGTTTTGTCAGAGATTCGAGGGCCCCGCTCGCGTAAAAGCCGTAGCCTTTCTCCCGAAGCTCGGCCTTCTTCTCTTCGCTCTGAATCGATTCGACCGGCGAGGCGTTGAACGCCAAGAAGTTCTTCAGCGCCTGCTCGACCTCCTTGCGAATCTGCTTCTCGTCTTCGTCGATATAGACCGGACGAATGTAGACGATGTCGGGTTCGTGCCCGTACTCTTTGCAGGCTTGCTTGTAAATATTGAGCGGAGCTTCCAGCACTTTCCACGGCAACAATGGTGGGACGAAAATGCCCCAGCCCTTTGCGCCAGCCATTTGGTAAGTGATATCGCTGGTCCCGCCCGTGTAGAACTTGGGATGCGGCTTCTGAACGGGCCGCGGCACCACGCTCACGTCTTTCACCTTGTAAAACTTCCCGTCGTAAGAAAACTTCTCTTGCGTGAAGGCCAGTTGCAGAATGTCGATCGCCTCGTTGTAGCGCGGGCGGCTCTCTTCGAGAGGCATGGCCGAGGGGCCAAACAGCCAAGCATGGCCGCGGCCCAGACCTACTTCCAATCTTCCATTAGTGAGGATGTCCGTTTCCGCGATCATGCCCGCGAGCCGCATGGGATTTTCCAGCGGAAGAGTGTGTAACGCCGTGCGGAAACGGATGCGGTTCGTGCGCTGCGCCGCAGCAGCAAACATCGCCAGCGGATTGGCCGAGATCGAGAACTTCTGAAAGAAGTGATGATCGATCACCGAGTAGACATCGAAACCCACCTCATCGGCGTGCTCGATCTGCCGCATGATTTCCCAGGTCATGTCGTAATACGACTTGCCCGGCGGCGTCTGCATTTCGCAATAGATGCCGAATCGCATGGTTTCCCCCTATGGTTCTTTCATCCCCCGGTAATTCCCGCGAAAATACAGCAGCGGATTGCCGTCCCGCACAACTACGTCCTCGACTTCGGCAATAAAAATCGTATGATCACCCGCGTCCTGCACCGTGTGCAACCGGCATTCGAGATATGCCAACGCTCCGTGTAGCACCGGGGTTCCGTGGGCGGTACGCTCAAAGCGCGCGCCCGCTTCCTCTTCCGCCTTCTGGTGCGTGCGCATGGGACGCGCGTAGTAATCCGATACCACCCGCTGTTCTTCGGCCAGCACATTCACTCCGAAACGCTTCTTGGCCTGCAGATGTGCGTGGGTCCTCGCCTTCTGATCGACACAAACCAGCACCAGTAAGGGATCCAGCGATACCGACGTGAACGCGTTCGCCGTCATGCCGTGGATTTCGCCTTCGTAGTCCACCGTGATCACCGTCACTCCGGTGGCAAAACATCCCATCGCCTTGCGAAATTCCGCCTGGGTAACACTCATCGGAAGGTGGGTCCCTGGCAATCTTAGCTGAGTTTCAGGCGGAGCGGTGAGCGCCCGCCCCGCCTATCGAAACTTAGAACGTAAAGCGCAATGCAAGTTGCAACTGACGCGGATTGAAGATGGCCCGCGGCGTGCCGTAGAACGGGTTCGGCGAGCCTTCGCGATTCGTCCCGCAAACCGATGCGCCGCCTTGACAGAAGTCCGCCGCCCCGTAGGCCGTATTGTAGTAGTGAATGTTGAGGGTGTTCAGCAGGTTGAAACCCTCGGCCAAAGCTTCGAGATTTTTGCCTTCACCGACTTTGAATGATCGGGAGACCCTCATGTCCACGCTCTGATAACTGTCTCCCTGAAAAGTGTTGCGCGCTTCAAGTCCCACGCGGTCGTTGTTTCCGAACACATCTCCGTTCGAATCGAAGCCGGCAAACTTAGTGAAGTAATTGGGAGACTGCAGACTGATGATCGTGCTCAACGACCAGCCGTTGAGCAGAATGTTTTTGTGCTCGGGACCCGACAGAATTGCATTGGCCACGAAACGCTGGCCTACCCCATCGGACGAGATCGCGCGCTCTTTGTTGAAGCAGCAACTATCCTGCGGAATCAGGACGAAGCTCGGGTTTGGACCGTTGTCAATTCCCTTCGACCAGGTATAGCTGACGCCGTATCCGAAGTGATGGCTGAGCCGCTTGTTCAGGTTGATGAGCAAGCCGTCCCATTGCGAATCCCACTTCGAATCGGCTTCGAAGTAGACGGCGATCGAACTCCCGAAGACCTGAGGTTGGCGCGTCCCAGGGAACGGCAGCACAGTTGTGCAATCGCCAGGTACGGCTACGACGTGGTAGTCGAGCTTATATCCCGACTGGCCTGCCGAGTTGTGATCGAGCGCCGGGCATCCGTTCTGATCGGGCTGGTTGACGTTCCAGAAACTTCCCAGGTGCACTCCGCGCACGTGCATCGCGGTAATGTTCAGCACCGCATCTTTAAACGGCTGGAACTCGACACCAAAGCTCGCCTGCGCGCCGTACGGGGGCCTGTGGTCTTTGGCAAAGCGCGCGATCACGGAGTCGCCGAAGAAGCCGCAAGTGGCCAGGAATCCATTAGGACAGAACCCCGCAGGAGTCGCATCAGGATACGTACCCTGCGAGCCGCCCGGTGCCAGCAGGCTCTCTAAGGCGAAGTTGGTCAATGACGGCGCACTGGCGAAGGCAAAGAGTCGCGTCTTCGCATTCAAGGTGTCTTCTTTGTTCGCGCGTCCGGGATACGGACCGATCGTGCCTCCGCAAGAAGGAATCTGGCACATCAGCAACGGCGAAGGGATGGTTCCGTAGAAGATCCCGCCGCCGCCTCGAATCACCAAATTCGAGTGGCCGCCCGGCGACCAGGCAAAGCCCGCGCGCGGATTGAAATTCTTGTTGGGATTGTTGATCGCAGCGCTCGGCCACGTCTCCCCTTCCCAGCGCAGGCCATAGTTCACGGTAAAATTCGGCCGGACCCTCCACTTATCCTGAATGTAAAGTCCTTCATACGTATGGCCCAGAGTGCCCTTCGCCTGATTGCGAATGGCCGATGGGACTGCGCCACCTTGATACACGGAAGTGTTGATGGTTGGCTCACTGAAATTCGAAGCCGCGTCGAAGCGTTCAAAGAAAATCACGAACGGGTGTGGACAGGGCGCAAAGCCGCATGCTGTCGCTCCGTCAGTTCCCAAGAAAGCCGGAAGGCTCGCGAAGTCCGCTTCAAACGGATAAAACAACGGGAACGACTCCGTCGTATTGACGTGATTGAAGTCCCCGCCAAAGGCAATCGTGTGCTTGCCCCATGTTTTGGTCACGTCGTCGACGAATTCATAGCGGCCTTCTTCGTAGAAATCCGGATTGCCGCGATTGACGCCCAGCGTAAACAGGTTCGACACTTCCAGGTGAGGTTGCGTACTGGTGGTGGGAAAGTCGAAGAAGCGATGGGCGTACTGGAAGCGCGCTTCATTCACCAGCGAACTGGAAAGCACGGAAACCAGATTACCCACGAGGGACTGATCGCGGAAGCTGTTGTTCTTGAAACCCGAGGGAAGGTCGAATCCGTCGTTCAACGGAGAAAGATTGGTCGAGCGCTGGTCGTTGACGAAGTAGCGCAGATAAACCGATTCCTTCTCGTTGAAGCTGTGATCGAGCCGCGCGAGACCATCGTCGTAGTTGATTACGCGGTTCACGTGCAGGTTTTCGGCAGGCAGGCCGAACACCGTAGTCTTCACGTTGTTGATGGCAGCCAGGTTGTCGAGTACCGCGATATTGTAGAAGGGCGATTCGACGTGCCGCTGGCCTTCGTAGTTGGCGAAGTAAAACGTCTTGCCTTTTTGAATCGGCCCGCCAATGGTGCCCCCGAACTGGTTCTGGCGAAGCTTATTGAAGCCCTCTCCGGCCAGCGGACTTTTGGCGTCCATGAAATCGTTGCGGAAGAATTCGTAGAGCGATCCGTGAACGTTGTTGGTGCCGCTCTTGGTGATGACGTTGACGATGCCGCCCACGGCGCGCCCGAACTGCGCGCTGTAGTCACTATTGATGACGCGGAATTCCTGCACCGCTTCCTGCGAAGGCGTGGTCTTCTGAATGCCCGATGCCGTCGACATGTTGTCGGCGCCGTCGACCGCCACGAAGTTGTAGTGGATATTTTGACCGGCGAAGGAGAGCTTGGTGACCGGCTCAATGATCACGTCGGTGCTGCCTGACGTGGTATCGCCGATGGTCACCCCGGGAGCGAGCAGCGCGAAATCGATAAACTGCCGTCCGTTGACCGGCAGGTTTTCGATTTTCTGCTCATCAATCACCGTGCTGACCATGCTGCGCGTGGGCTCAGCCACTTCGCCGACATCCTGCACGGTTACTTCCTGTGACACCTGTCCAGGAGGAAGATTGAAATCCAGAATGCCGCTGGCGCCGACGTCAAGGTGTGTCTTTTTGGCTTGTCTCTGGAAGCCCGGCTTGTCGGCGGTGAAGGTGTAATCGCCAACCGGCAGCGAGGCAATTTGGTAATCGCCCGTCGCATTTGCAGTCGCCGTGCGTGAGATGCCGGTCGCTTCATTGACGGCGGAAACCGTCGCCCCCGGAATGGCCGCGCCGGTCGTATCGTAAATGCGGCCTTGCACGGTCACAGTCACGACCTGAGCGGATAGCGGTATCGCCAGCAATATCCAGAGCCCACAGATCAAAACCCGGACGAATCGGTCAAAAGCACTACTCGTCTCATAGCGCTCCATATCGCCTCCTCAAGATTGGCCCGTTAGACTTTTCGTTTTGCTCTTCTTCGCTCCGATTTCTCTTTCTCTGCCCCTTTTTTCTTCGAGTTTTGCGCGTGCATCACCTGGCTCAGACGTGATTCTGAGTCATCCAGGTGCTGCGCCAGCATGGCGGAGCACGGTTTCAGCTTGCCCGCCGTCAACAGTTCATAAATTGCGCGATGCACGGGAATCAGCTTGCTCGGATCCTCGTGACTCAAGTCGACCAGCACCATGCCCAGCCGGACTTCGCCGATCAACTTCTGATAGAACGATTCCAGCCGCTTGTTGTTGTGAAACCGCACCAGCAGACTATGAAAATGCAGGTCGTGACTCACGGCGCGCATCCAGTCACGCTCGCGTATAGCACGCTCGTAACCATTCAATGCGTTGCGCAACTCCGCAAAGACTTCATGACCAGGGTTGGCCGCCAGCACCGCCGGAATCTCCAGCATCCGCCGCAGATGGTAGATCTCCTGCACATCTTTAGGGGAGAGCTGCGAGACCGCCACTCCGCGGTGGATGCTGCGCTTGAGCAAGCCTTCCAGCGACAGTATGCGCATCGCTTCGCGCATGGTGTTGCGCGAGACACCCAGCGAGGCCGCCAAGGGAATTTCCTGCAGCGCCTTTCCGGGCGGCAATTCTCCATTGAGTATCCTCTGCCGCAGAATCGACGCTACCTGGTCGGCAACACTGACACGGTGTATCTGTGAGCGCTCCATCCCGATCAGCGGAAAGCTTGAATGGGTTTGCATGGTGCGCCCAATTGTTCACGATGTCAAGTGTTGAACAATTCAACGATTTTGTGGAAATCTCTGTTCTCGGCGGGCGAGCAGGGTGCGCATCCCCCAGAATCACCTGCGCCCCTCTCTCATGTATGATTTTCGTATTCGGACCGCGAATTCGCGGTCTGGGAAAAACTGGTTTTTGAGCCAGAGTATGAATTTCTGGATGCTTCGTGCTGGCTTTCTTCTACTTCTGGATTTTCCAGGGCTTAGCCTTGTCATCGCTTGAAACAGTTCGCTCGTTCGAATCGGCGCTGGATCTAACGGCTTCGAACCAACCTCTGTCCAAGGACGCTGCCGTGCGGCTGATCCGTTGCACAGACGACGAACTTCCCAACCTCCTGTCGTCCGCACGTGCTGCCAAGGAGCGCTTCAAGCCCGGCGTCGTCACTTATTCCCGTAAAGTTTTTCTTCCGCTTACCAACCTCTGCCGCGACTATTGCGGCTACTGCACCTTTCGCCGCGATCCGGGCGATCCCGGCGCCCACACCATGACCCCGGAAGAAGTCCTCAAAGTCGCGCGTGAAGGAGAAAAGCTGGCGTGCACGGAAGCGCTTTTCAGTCTGGGCGATAAACCGGAGTTGATCTTTCCTGAAATGCGCGAGACGCTTCGCCATCTCGGCTACCATTCGACGCTGCAATATCTGGAAGCCATGTGCGAACTGATTTTGCGCGAGACTACCCTGCTGCCGCATCCCAATCCCGGCCTGTTGAGCGCCGAATGGATCGCGCGCCTCGCCGCTGTTTCTCCTAGCATGGGTTTAATGCTTGAGACAACGAATGCCTCGCTGCTGGGCCCCGGCCTGGCTCACGACAACGCGCCCGATAAGCTTCCCGCGAAGCGCCTGCGCACCATCGAGGACGCCGGCAAGCAGGGCGTCCCTTTCACCACGGGCTTGCTGATTGGCATCGGCGAAACGCTGGAAGACCGCGTCGACACGCTGCTGGCGATCCGCGACCTGCACGAGCGCTACGGACACATCCAGGAAGTAATCGTGCAAAATTTTCGCATCAAGCCGACCATTCCAATGCGAAACTGGCCCGAGCCAACTTCCCGGGAAATGATGCGCACCGTGGCTGTTGCCCGCCTGCTTATGCCGAACGTCAACATCCAGGCGCCGCCGAATCTTTCCGCGCCTTACTACGATGATTTGCTCGATGCCGGCATCAACGATTGGGGTGGAGTTTCGCCGCTCACGCCCGACTTCATCAATCCCGAAAAACCCTGGCCGCATCTGGAACAACTGGAGCAACGCACGCGAGCCAAAGGACAAATGCTCCGCCAGCGTCTCCCCGTGTACCCGGAATTTCTGTCTAAGCTAAAATCGTCTCCTCCCCTGCTGACAAACCGGCTTAGCGCAGCCGCGGATCAAAACGGCTACGCCAGGAGGCTCGCTGCATGATCGTCGTGCTCACCGGAGGCACAGGCGGCGCAAAATTCGTCGATGGACTTCGCCAGGTCGTCTCAGCGCAGGAACTCACCATCATCGTGAATACAGGCGACGATCTCGAATGGTGGGGACTTTACGTCTCCCCCGACATCGACTCCATCACCTATGTGCTCGCCGGCATGCTCAGCAAAGAACGCGGATGGGGCGTCAAGGGCGACACCTTCTTCTGTCTGCAAGCCATGGGACAGCTTGGTCAGCCCATCTGGTTTAAAACCGGAGACCGCGACCTCGCCGTGCACTTGCTGCGCTCAAAAATGCTGATGCAGGGAAAGACGCTCAGCGAAGCCACTGCCGAAATATCCTCGCGCCTCGGCGTTCAGGCACGCATCCTGCCGATGACCGACTCCCGCGTGGAGACACGCGTCATGACACCCGTCGGCGAACTCAGTTTCGAAGAATATTTCGTTCAACGCTGGTATCAGGATCCCGTCGAGTCCGTGCGCTTCGCGGGTGCAGCCGATGCCGAACCCGCTCCCGGCGTGATCGAAGCCATCCGCGCCGCCAGCGTCGTCATCCTCGCACCCAGCAATCCGGTGACGAGCATCAGCCCCATTCTCGCCGTTCCCGGCATTCGTGAAGCTCTCCGCGAAACCCGCGCCCCTGTCCTCGCCATCTCGCCCATCGTCGGGGGCGCTGCAGTCTCTGGTCCCGCGGGCGCGCTTATGGCCGCGCAGGGATATCCCGTCTCTCTGGCGGGCGTCGCTCAGGCCTACCATGATTTTCTCGATGTCCTTGTCGCTGACACTCGCGATGCCAAGGAAGCCGAGCAACTGCAGCAAACCGGGTTTCGCGTGCATTGCGCTCGCACCATTATGCGCACCGCGGAAGACAAAGCGGAACTGGCCCGCGCTGTTCTCGCGCTCGTTTCTAAGGAAGCCGCGGCCGGCGCAGCATCGGACCCCTCATGATCCTCGTTCCCGTCAAAAATCTCTCCAACGCGAAGCAGCGCCTCGCTTCGGTACTCGATCAAGCCTCGCGCACCGAACTGGCGCACACCATGTTGCTCGATGTGCTCGAGACCCTCGCCAATTGGAGCGGCCGACCCGATGTCGGCATCGTCACTAGCGATCCCTACGCGGTCAAACTTGCCGAGCGCTTCGCCTTCACAGTGATTCCCGACAACGCCAACATCAGCGAGACCGACGCCATCGAGATGGCTACGCGATACTGCGAATCTCACGGCAGCGACGACACGCTTGTCATACCCGGCGACATCCCGCTGATTCTGGCCTCCGAATTAAGAACAATTCTGGAAGCAGCCCCCGAAGAAGGATCCGTCCTCGTTCCCGCCGGCGATGGACGCGGCACCAACGCTGCATTCCGCCGCCCCGCGGGCCTTTTCCCACTTCGCTTCGGCAACGACAGTTTCAAACCGCACTTTGCCGCCGCCAGGGCGACTGGCAAACCCTGCGTTGTGCTGTCATTCCCCGGCATTGCCATGGACGTCGACAATCCTTCCGATCTCGCTCTGCTCGCAGCCGCTACCGGCGAAACCCGTTCCCAGCGCCTCATTCGCCAGTGGGACCTCAGCGATCTACCCCGCGCCGCCAACGAATAGATGGCATCCTCCATGACTGCACTCAGCATCATCCCCATCCCTTTCCCCGACGAGATCCTCCCCGGCGACTCCCTCCCGGATAAACTTCTGCGCGCGCTCAAGCAAAACAAACTGCGCCTCAAGTCTGGCGACATCCTCGTCGTCAAACACAAGATCGTCTCCAAGGCCGAAGGCCAGTTCATCAATCTCGACACCATCAAGCCTTCGCGTGAGTCTCGAGCATGGGCACGCCGCTACAAGCTCGATGCCCGTGTGACGGAACTTGCCCTGCAACAAAGCACTCGCATCGTCCGCCGCAAACGCGGAGTCCTCATCACCGAGACCGCCCACGGCCTGGTCTGCGCCAATAGCGGCATCGACGTCTCCAACGTCAATGGCGGACGTCACGCTCTGCTGCTCCCCGCCGATCCCGACCTGTCCGCGCTCGAACTTCATCGCGCCCTGAAAAAACGTCTGAAACTTTCTCTCCCCGTTCTCATCACTGATACTTTCGGGCGGCCATGGCGCGAAGGGTTGACCGAAGTCGCGATCGGAATCGCCGGAATGAAAGCTATCCACGATGATCGCGGACGTCGCGATCCCAGCGGATATGTGCTGCGCGTCAGCCTGGAAGCGGTGGCCGACGAACTTGCTTGCGCCGCTGGTTTGGTCTGCGGCAAGCTAACCCGTACGCCCGCGTGTATCATTAGGGGTTTTCCGTATCGCCGGGCCCGAGGGACGGCTCGAGAACTCCTTCGCCCGGTGGCCAGCGATCTGTTTCGCTAGTGCTTTCGTTGAGAGATCCCTATGCAAGAACTCGAAAACTTCCCTCCTCTGGAATGGTCCGATATTGCTGCGCGACTTTCCTCTCCGGTACGCAACGCCCTGGAACGCGCACAACAGACTCTCGACGGATCATCCCTTACCCGCGAGCAGGCCCTGCTGCTGGCTCATGCCGAAGGCGACGACCTTATGGGATTGCTCGTGGCTGCCAACGAAATGCGCCGCGAACTTACCGGCAACATCGTCACCTATGTGGTGAATCGCAATATCAATTTCACCAACATCTGTTTTGTGGGATGCAAATTCTGCGCCTTTAGCCGGGGTCCGCGCGAATCGGACACTTACTTTCTGCAGCCGGAACAAGTCGCGCAGAAGGCCATCGAAGCGTGGGAACTCGGCGCCACCGAAGTCTGCATTCAGGGCGGCCTTCCGCACGGCCTGCCGCCGTTTTATTACCGCGACATTCTCCGTGCCGTAAAGGGCGCCCTGCCGCGGATGCACATCCACGCCTTCTCCCCGATGGAAATTATGTACGGCATTGAGCTCACCGGGATGCCGCTGGCGGATTATCTTTCCATGCTGCGCGACAACGGCCTCGACACGCTGCCCGGCACCGCCGCCGAGATTCTGGATGACCAAGTCCGTTTTATCCTCTCCCGCAACAAGTTGACGACTGAGCAATGGAAGTCCGTGATTCGCACCGCGCACGGCTGCGGCATACGCAGCACGTCCACATTGATGTATGGACACGTTGAAACCCCGGAACACTGGGTGAATCAGCTTCTCCTGCTTCGTGAAATCCAGAGCGACACCGCCGGATTCACCGAGTTTGTTCCACTTGGGTTTGTCCACCAGAACACCCTCCTGTTCCATCAGGGACTGTCGCGCTCCGGCCCAACCCTCGCCGAGCATTTGAAAATCCATGCTCTCGCGCGAGTCTTGCTGGCAGGAAGCATCAACAACATCCAGGTTTCGTGGGTAAAACTGAATCGCCAGCTCTCGCAACTCTGCCTGAGCGCGGGCGCCAACGATTACGGCGGTACTTTGATGGAAGAGAACATCTCCCGCGAAGCTGGAGCCACAGCCGGCCAGTACACCAGCCCGGAGGATTTTCAGTCGCTCATTCTGGAAGCCGGCCGCATTCCCGCTGAGCGCAACACCACCTATACCCGGATGCAGATCAAACTTCGTCCGGAAGAGCTTGTGATCGAGGAAAGCCTCGAGCCGGAGTTTGCATGAGCCGCGCCATTGCAGTGGTCGGAGGCACGGGACCCGAGGGCTTTGGGCTCGCGCAGCGCTGGGCGGCCGCCGGGGAGACCGTCATTATCGGTTCTCGCGACGCCAAGCGCGCGCAGGATGCAGCCGCGAGGATCAAAGAAAAAGTGGGCGCGCACGCGCAAGTTTCTGGCGAGGAAAACTCCGTCGCTTGCGCTGCCACCGACTTGATCATCCTCACTGTTCCCTTCGAAGGACAGGCGAACCTACTCAAACAACTTAAAACTGCGATTCGCCCCGGCAGCATATTGATTGACGCCACCGTTCCTCTCGCCGCCAGTGTCGGCGGGCGCGCCTCGCGCACCCTCGGCGTCTGGCAGGGTTCGGCCGCCCAGCAGACCGCCGAACTGGTCCCGAAGGGTGTCACGGTCGTTGCCGCTTTTCAAAATGTATCGGCTGAACTGCTGAACCAACAAGGTCCGGTCGAGTGCGATGTTCTCGTTTGCAGCGACGATCCCAGCGCCAGTCAGCTTGTGCGATCGTTGGTCACAAAGATTCCCGGTTTACGTCCAGTGGACGGCGGCAAACTTGAGAATGCCCGCATCGTCGAACAGATCACCGCGCTCCTCATCGGCATCAATATCCGCAGCAAAGCTCATAGTGGAATTCGCATCACCGGTTTGCCCGAAGCCGCCTACAAGTAGCGCCGGCGGCTCGCCGGCCAGGCGCGGCGGTCGCCGGGAGTGTTTTGGGAAGAGCACGACTTCAGTCCTGCGGTCAGGCCAAATTAAGATGTCGGGCTTTAGCCCCTGAGGACCCAGCTTCTCAGGGCAACGTCAACATTAATGACTTCCGCCAGCGCCGAACCCGTCATCCAATTTCGCAACGTCTCCTACAGTTTCGACGGCGGACATGAACTTCTCCAGAATCTCGACCTCGACATCCAATTTGGAGAGACGCTAGTCCTTCTAGGGCGCAGCGGCTCCGGCAAAACCACGACCCTGAAGCTCATCAATCATCTACTGTTGCCTAGCGGCGGCGAAATTCGCGTCCAAGGCAAATCCACGCGAGAATGGGATGTAATCCGCCTGCGCCGCGGCATCGGTTACGCCATTCAAGAGACCGGCCTCTTTCCCCACTTCACCGTCGCTCGCAACATCGGACTCGTCCCCCAGATCGAAGACTGGTCCGCGGAACGTGTCCGGCAGCGCGTAGAGGAACTCATGCTGCTTGTAGGCCTCGATCGCCAGCTAGCCTCCCGCTATCCCCGCGAACTTTCGGGTGGTCAACGCCAACGTGTCGGGGTCGCTCGCGCGCTCGCGGCTGATCCTCCAATTCTCCTGATGGACGAGCCTTTCGGCGCCCTCGACCCCATCACCCGCGCCGAATTGCAGCGCGAGTTTCAGGCCCTCCAGCAGCGTCTGAAAAAAACGGTTGTATTCGTGACCCACGATCTGAGAGAAGCTCTCATGCTGGGCACGCGGATCGCTCTAATGGAAGGCGGCAAGTTGATCGCCGTCTTAACACCGGATGAGTTCCTGCACTCCAGTGAACCGATGGTCAGGGCATATGTAGATGCTTTCGGTACCGACTGCCGGCGGTGACGGTTTTCTCCGCGACCGTTGCGGCGTCCTTCGCGTTGGTTGCGCTTAAGAGCTTTGCCTTTTTCGGGGGCTAGTATGAACGTCTGGCATTTCATCGCTCAGAATCGCATTGAAGTACTGGAGCTCACCCTCCAGCATTTGTGGCTGGTCGCCGCCTCCATCTTCTTTGCCGTGCTCATCGGCATCCCGCTCGGAATCTTCATCACCCGCCACCCCGCTTGGAACAAACCGGTTCTGGGGGGAGCGAACATCATTCAAACCATCCCCAGCCTCGCGCTCTTCGGCTTTCTTCTCCCCGCGCCCTGGATTGGAGCGCGCGCCGACCGTCTCGCCATCCTCGCGCTGACTCTTTACGCGCTGCTGCCGCTAATTCGCAATACCTACACTGGCATCACCGGTGTCGACCGCGCGGTGGTCGAAGCAGGACGCGGTATGGGAATGACGGACCGCCAGCTCCTGTTTCAAGTGGAACTGCCGCTCGCTCTCAGCGTGATCATCGCGGGCATTCGCGTGGCCGCCGTCATCTCGGTAGGCCTGGCCACGATCGCCGCCGCCATCGGCGCCGGCGGCTTAGGCGAATACATCTTCCGCGGCCTGGCGATGGTGAACAACCAGGTCATCATGGCGGGAGCGATTCCGGCGGCCCTGCTCGCCATCGGCGCCGACGTAAGCCTAGGCTGGCTCGAGAAACGCCTGACAAAGTAGCGCCGGCGTCCCGCCGGCAAAGGTCGCAGACGGGACCTGCGCTGCTCTGCCGTGTTTGTCCGTACTTGGTACTCTGAACACTTGAAGCTGATCTCCTTCTCGCGCTCACCCTGCTGCTGACCTCGTGCCTCCCCCCGCGCGAAAACCGCATCGTCATCGGCTCTAAAAATTTTACCGAGCAACTCGTCCTGGGAGAAATCCTTGCCCAGCAGATCGAGAACAAAACTCATTTCACTGTCGAGCGCAAGTTCTATCTCGCGGGAACTTTCATTTGTCAGCAAGCAATTCTGGGCGGGCGCATCGACATCTATCCCGAATACACCGGCACCGCGCTCACCGCCATCCTGAAAGAGAATCCGCAAGGCACCCGTGAGCAGGTTTACCAGCGTGTGCATGACGAGTACGGCCGCCGCTTTCGCTTAGCCGTCGGCCCGCCTTTCGGCTTCAACGATACGTTTGCGATCGAGGTTCGGGGAGAAGACGCACGGCGCTTGAAACTTAAAACCATCTCGCAGGCGGCGACCTATGCGCCGCAGTGGCGCGCCGGATTCGGCTACGAGTTCATGGAGCGTCCCGATGGCTATAAAGGCCTGGCCAAGACCTATGGCCTGCAATTCGCCGAACCACCTCGCATCATGGATCTCGGCCTTCTGGCCCGCACTCTCAAAGACAAACAGATCGATCTCGCCGCCGGCAATACTACCGATGGCCTCATCCCCGCTCTCGATCTATTTGTGCTCGAAGATGACCGCCACTACTTCCCGCCCTACGAGGCGGTCCCGATCGTGCGCGACGAAGTCATCGCGCGGCATCCTGAAATAAAGCAAGCTCTGGATGAGTTGGAGGGAAAGATTACGGACGACGACATGCGCCAACTCAACTACGCAGTTGACGGCCAACACCGCGACGCAAAAGAAGTAGTCAGCGACTTCCTCCGCCGAAAGGGGCTGTAAGCTTGAAGCTTGCTGCTACATGAGCCAGATCGCGTCCACATCTACGATGACTTGCGTCCGTGGTATTTTCTGTTGCGCCGCATACGCGAGCATCGCCCGCAGCATGGCATTCAGCTTTTCCCGGCTCGCCGATTTCAGGACGAAGTGATAGCGATAGTCGCGCTTCAAACGCAGAATGGGCGCGGCCGCTGGACCCAGCACGCGAATCCCTTCATGCCGCGTCTGGTCGAACCACTTTCCTAATATGCCCGACCACTGCAACGCTTCATCGAGCTTGTCGCTGCGCACCAGCACGTTGGCCAAGGCGCTGTAAGGGGGATAGTGCATCCAACTGCGGAAGCGTAACTCCTTCTCGTAGAATCCCGCGAAATCGTGCTGTGCCGCATACTGCACGGCATAATGATCGGGGAAGTAAGTTTGCAGCACGACTTTGCCCTTGGTTTGACCCCGGCCCGCGCGGCCGGCCACTTGTGTCAACAGTTGAAATGTTCTCTCCGCGGCGCGAAAATCCGGCAATCCCAGGGCCATGTCTGCTCCCACGACTCCCACCAGCGTGACGCCGTGGATGTCGTGCCCCTTGGCGATCATTTGGGTACCGACAATCAGGTCGAGTTCGCCTTCGTTCAGAGCATTCAACGCGCGCTCGAAATCGTCACGGCCACGAATTGTATCCCGATCCAGGCGCGCGATGCGGGCCTGCGGGAACATTCCATGCAGAATCTCCTCCAGCTTCTCCGAACCGGTTCCGAGAAAATAGACGTATTCGCTGCCGCACTTTCCACATATTTTGGGAACCGGCGCGGTGAAGCCGCAGTAATGACACTCCATGCGACGCGATTGCTTGTGATGCGTAAGCGCGACCGCGCAGTTCTTGCATTCCATCTTGCTTCCGCAAGTGCGGCACAGCGCGACCGGAGAGAATCCGCGACGGTTCAAGAGCACCATCACCTGCTCTTTGCGCTCAAGGCGCTCTTTGATTTCTTCTGCCAGCTTGCGCGAGATCACTTGCTCGCTGCCGGTCTCCTGAAACTCCTGGCGCATGTCGATGATCTCAACTTCCGGCAGCGGCCGCTTCTCTACCCGGTCGGGCAAGTCGATCAATCCGTATTTGTTTTTCTTGGCGTTGAAATAAGACTCGAGCGACGGAGTCGCCGAGCCCAACACCACTACCGCGTTCGCCATTTTCGCCCGCACCACCGCTACATCGCGCGCGTGGTAGCGCGGAGTCTCTTCTTGTTTGTAAGAGGAGTCATGCTCTTCGTCGACGATCATCAGCGCGAGATCGGACACCGGAGCAAAGACTGCCGAGCGCGTACCCACTACCATGCGCGCCTCTCCGCGCTTGATGCGATGCCACTGCTCTGCTCGCTCCTGCTCGGACAAGCCGGAGTGCAGGATCGCCACTTCGCCTCCGAAAACCTGATGCAGATCAGCTGCGACCGCCGGAGTCAAACCAATCTCCGGCACCATCAGAATCGCTGAACGTCCTGCTTCAAGCACCCCGCGCATGCAAGCGAGATACACTGCCGTCTTCCCGGAACCAGTGACGCCGTGAAGGAGGAAGCCGGAAAACTTTCGTGCTTCGACCGCGTCGCCGATGCGCTTGAGCGCAGCCTGCTGCGCGGAATTGAATTGAAAGTCAAAAGGACGCGGCTTCGACTTCGACATGGTGAAGCCCGCCGCTTCTTCGATGATTTCGACCAGTCCGCGTTTGACCAGCGTACCCAATGTGCTTCGCGGCACTTCGAGTGCATGTAAGGTCTCAACTTCGACCCTGCCGCCAGAGGCAGCGAGAGTGTCGATCAACAGGCGCTGGTTCGCATTGAGCCTGCTATCGGCGCTCTTCAGCAACGCGACTCGGATGGTGCGTGACGCATCTTGTGCGTCTGACACATCTTCGCGCTCAATCCATTTCTTGCGCACCATCCCGCTCAACAGCGACCGCGACACGCGCGTGGCTCCGCGCAGGCTGGCTTCGCGAACCCACTCGCGCTCAGAAAGAAAATCAAGCACGCGGAATTCGGCGAGCTGATCCTCGGGTGTCTTGCGCGAGCGCGCGGATGATCCGGCCATGCCCGCGAGATGGAGGGCCATCTGTCCATCTTCAGTGATGCGATAGGTAATGCTGCGCTTAAACTCCGCACTGAGAGGCAGCATGGTGCGAAACACTTCGCCGATAGGAGCGAGGTAATAATCTGCGATCCATTTGCCCAGGCGAATCAGCGACTCATCGAGCACAGGCTCAGCATCAAGCACGCTGATAACGTTCTTGGTTTGGACAGAAGGTTTGCGGTCATGAAGTTCGACGACGATGCCCGACATGCGCTGCTGGCGAAAGGGGACGAGGACGCGTCCGCCAGTTACGGGAGCCATGGCATCGGGCACGCGATAGGTGAAGGCCATATCGAGAGGCACGGCTAGGGCGACGTCGCAAAATTCGGGCATGGTCAGGGCTATGGTAATTGCAAAGTTCCATGTGGAACACTCTGAAGCCATACCGTTCGCTGCGAATTGACCTATTCGGGACTCTTGGCAGGAGGTTCCAGGCCCAGCTTTTGCATGACCATTTGCAGATCTTTCCAGGCTTCTTTTTTCTGCCTCGGATCGCGGAGGAGAAATGCTGGATGATAGGTGACGGCGAGCTTAGTGCCGCGAAAGTCGTACCAGTGTCCGCGAAACTCCGACATCGGTGCGTTGATGGCGAGAAGAGTTTTCGCAGCGACGGCGCCCAGCGCGACGATCGCTTTCGGTTTGATGGCTTCGATCTGCCGCATGAGAAAAGGCGAGCAGGTCTCGCACTCGTCGCGCTCTGGAGTGCGATTGTTGGGTGGACGGCACTTGATGATGTTGGCGATGTAGACATCTTCGCGGCGCAGGCCCATAGCCTTGATCATGTTGTTCAGCAGCTGTCCGGCGCGGCCGACAAAAGGTTCTCCTTGAATGTCTTCGTCAGCGCCAGGGGCTTCGCCGATGAACATCAGGTCGGCATGGGGATTACCAACTCCGAAGACGATCTGCTTGCGTCCTTGCTTGGCGAGGCGGCAACGGGTGCAGTCGCCGAGGTCTTCGCGAATAATGCGCAAGGCGGCAACAGGATCGGTAACGGCTGCCTCGGGCCGAGGCACTACAAACAGTTCAGAATCCAGAGGGACGGGTTTCGCTTTCGGCATTTCCTCTCGCTGTTCTGGCTGGGGTTCGGTAACTGGAAGTGCAGAGATCTCGCGGCAGTAGAAATCATAGATGCCGAGTTCATTGTAATAGTGGATGCGGTCGGCGAGGGCGCGTTTGAGTTGGGAGTCGAGAGTTCGGGGCATTCTACCTCAGCGGCTAACGCCGATCTTGCTTAACGTCTATCGGCACGACTAAAGTCGTACCCTTCCCCAAGTTACAAGCAAATCTCTCTCGTCGCTTCGCGATTTCGCGGGCGGGGGACACACAACCTAACCTATCATCGAACGGCGGTCGGGGCGGGCTTTTGTTTTCTCAGGCGGACGACCTGATCGAGGACGCGTTGGGCCACTTCCCATTTGGTAGTCTCGGGGACTTCGACGGCTTCGTCGGGGGTAATGATGGTGACCGCGTTGCGGTCGGAGTCGAAGCCTACGCCTTCGCGCGAGACATCGTTGACGACGATGGCATCGAGCGACTTGGTCTTAAGTTTCTTACGGGCATTCTCAAGTGCGTTTTGAGTCTCAGCCGCGAAACCAATGACGAGCTGTGATTGCCGGTGGCGCGAAATTTCCGCGAGGATGTCGGTGGTCGGCTCCAGTTCCAGGGACATCGGCCCGGTGCGTTTGATCTTCTGATCGGCTTGGGCCTTGGGACGATAGTCGGAAACCGCGGCGGTCTTAATGACGATAGTAGCTTCCGGTAAGAGCTTGAGCACCGCCTGACGCATTTGGTCGGCGGATTCCACGCGGGTGACCTCGGCCGCGCCGGGCGGATTGAGAGCTGTCGGTCCACTTATCAGCAAGACCCTTGCCCCGCGGCGCAAAGCGGCTTCGGCAACGGCGTATCCCATGCGGCCGCTGGAGCGATTGGTCAGATAGCGAACGGGATCGATCTTCTCGCGGGTCGGCCCGGCAGTAATCAGAACCGTCTCTCCGGCAAGTTCCTGCGAGGCACCGAGCGCTTCCATAGCGGCGGCGACGATGAGTTCGTTTTCTGCGAGACGTCCGGGGCCAGTCATGCCACATGCCAGATATCCGTCGCCCGGTTCGACGATTTTCACGCCGCGTTTGCGCAGGATCGCTAGATTCGCCTGCGTGGCCGGATGGTTCCACATGTTGACGTTCATCGCGGGCGCGATGACGACCGGGACGGTGGTCGCGAGATAAAGCGTGGTCAGGAAATCATTAGCGATGCCTTGCGCGAACTTGCCGATGACGTCAGCCGTGGCGGGAACGACGATCAGTGCGTCGATGGCTTGCGCGACCGCGATGTGCTCGACCGCCGAATCGATATTGGGTTGCTCATCGCCTGCGGCAAAGAGATCGGTGATGACTTTTTCTCCGGACAGGGCGGCGAAGGTCAGAGGGCGGATAAATTCCTGCGCGGCGCGGGTCATGACAACCTGCACGCGAATCCCGCGCTCCTGCAGCAGGCGAACGATTTCCGCCGCCTTGTAGGCTGCGATTCCGCCACTGACGCCGAGAGCCACCTTCATGGGAATATGTCCAATTGCCGATTTCCAATTGCCAATTTCGATAAGCCTGGCCGTTCAATCGGCAATTGCAAATTGACAATCAATCGGTCTTGATTCCCTTGTCCATGATTTCGCTGGCGACTTCGGCTGGGGTCTTGGGGATTTCGGGGATGACCCACTTGACCTTGCCGGCCTTGATTTCGTCTTGGGCGATGCGGCAGGGCTTGCGCGAAATGGTCTCGATTACCGGAGGAGCGCCGCCTTGCAGTTGCCGGGCGCGCCGCGCTGCAACCAGGATATAACGATAGTTACTGTCGAACCCTTCGATCAATTTCATCGTATTCCCCCTTCTAGCTAGCTTTTGTTGCCAGCAGCCGGCGGCGCGAACGAAGCCAGAATGGGTTGCAGGCGTTCCCGTACATTTTGCAACCGGCATGACTCAGCCCTGGCAATGGTCGCAGCATCGTCGGCAGAAACTTGGGCTTCCGAGCGCTGGAGCCGAACAGCAAGCAGGATCGACCTCAGCAGCTCGATGGAATCCTCCAAGCGGTCATTGACCAAAATATAGTCGTATTTGGCGTAATTCTCAATCTCACGGGCGGCCGTGGCCAACCGGCGCTCAATGACCTGTTCGGTGTCGAGGCTCCGATTGCGGAGCCGGGCCTCCAGTTCCTTGCGGTTGGGGGGAAGGATGAAAACACTGACGGCTTCCGGCAGTTTTTTCTTGATTTGCCCGGCGCCCTGAACGTCGATATCGAGCAACAGATCATCGCCGCGGGATTGGGCATCGCGCAGAAAACGGCGGGCGGTTCCGTAGTAGTTTCCGAAGACGTCAGCGTACTCAAGAAATTCGTCTTCGGCGATCATGCGCTCAAACTCTTCGCGGGTGACAAAGAAATACTCGCGTTCGTTTTTTTCGCTGCCTCGCGGCTGGCGGGTGGTGTAGGAAACGGAGAACTCGAGGCCGGGCACGCGGAACAGGATTTCGTTCACCAAGGTGGACTTCCCCGAGCCCGAGGGGGCGGAAATAATGAATACGCTCGTCATTCGAGGTTTTGCACCTGCTCGCGAGCTTTTTCGATATCCGCTTTCATGGCCAGGCCCATCTCGGTGATGTTCAGCGCCTCACCCGCGAGGCCCGAGGTCTTCGAGAGCAGCGTGTTGGCCTCGCGATTCATCTCCTGCAGCAAGAAGTCGAGCTTCTTGCCGATTTCGGAGCCTTCGTCGAGCAATCCAGTGAAATGCTTGACGTGGGTTTGCAGGCGGACGAGTTCTTCCTGAATATCGCTGCGATCAACGAGCAACGCGGCTTCCTGTAGCAGACGCTCGGGATCGACCTGGGTGGTGATCATCTCCTGCATCCGGGTCTTCAGTTTCTCCAAATAGGTTTGCAGGATGGCGTGGCGATGATGCTCGACACCGTGGCCGGACTTTTCGACGTGCGCCATGCGCTGGCGAAGCTCACGTTCGATGCCGCGTCCTTCTTCTTCGCGCATGTGATTCAGTTTTCCGAGAGCCTCCTCCGCCTTGGCGAGGACCGCAGCCTCGAGATCATCGCTGGCGGGAAGCGCAGCGCTTTCCATAGCGCCGGGCATGCGCAGAATGGCGTTCAGATCGGGCTCGGCAGCCAGTCCGAATTGGGCGGACGCCTTGCGAAAGGCCTGGATGTAGCCGCCGACGAGTTCGTGATTGAGGGAGAAACCGTCGCTGGCGCCGCGTTCCAGGCTCAGGGTCAGTTCGACGTGTCCGCGAGCCAGTTTTTCTTTGAGCAGACGGCGCAGCTTCATTTCCAGCGAATCGCTGTCGGAGGGCATGCGGAAATGAAGGTCGAGGAAACGGTGGTTTACGGATTTGAGGGACAAGGTGAAAGCGAGTTGGTTGTTCACCTGTCCTTTGACTTGCGCGAACCCGGTCATGGAGCGAATGGGCATAAGGTGGATTTACGATTGTCGATTTTTGATTGTCGATTTCAAAGTCTAATTTCCAATTTTCAATTGCCAATTTCCAATTTGAAAACCGCGCGTGCATTCAATTGACAAGGGCAATCGGCAATTTGTTTACTCGCCGCTTGGCACCAGCTTCGTTTGGTCGACTTGCAGGAACTGAAGCTCGTACAGGCGGCGATAGGTCCCCAGCTTCTTCATCAATTCTTCGTGGGCGCCGATGTCACTGATGGTGCCATTTTCGAGGACGACAATCCGATCGGCGCGGCGGACAGTCGATAAACGGTGCGCGATCACGAAGACCGTGCGCCCGGTCATCAGGTTCTGCAAGGCGGATTGCACCAGCGATTCCGATTCGCTGTCGAGAGCCGATGTGGCTTCGTCGAGTATAAGAATCGGCGCGTTCTTCAGGATGGCGCGGGCGATGGCGATGCGCTGGCGCTCTCCACCGGAGAGTCGCACACCGCGCTCGCCGATGACGGTCTCATACCCCGCGGGCAACTCCATGATGAAGTCGTGGGCAAGCGCCGCCTTGGCCGCCGCTTCCACCTGTTGCTGCGAAACAGCGGGCTGGCCGTAAGCGATGTTGTTGCGCAGGGTGTCATTGAACAGGACAGTTTCCTGGGTGACGATACCGATCTGCGAACGGAGCGAAGCCAGGGTCAGGTCGCGAACATCGTGACCGTCAACGAAGAGGCGTCCGGAGCTAACGTCGAAGAAGCGCGGGATCAGGTGAACCAGCGTACTCTTGCCGGCGCCGCTGGAACCAACTACGGCGAGCACTTCTCCTGCTTTCACTTCGAGATTGATATTGCGCAGGATTTCGCGGGCTCCATCGCCGTTCGCTTCATAAGAGAAGCCAACGTTGTCGAACAGCACTCCCTTGGAGAATGGTGGCAGCACTTTCGCCGTACTCTTCTCGCGGACCTCATCCTCCGTATCCATGAACTTGAAGATCTCAGAGGAAGCTCCGATGGCCTGCTGGAAATTGTTATAGAACAGAGCAAATTTGCGGACCGGATCGTAGAGCTTGAACACGGCGATGATGAAGGCGAGGAAGGTTCCGGCAGTGAAGAGATGATGGTTGATCTGATCGCGGCCGAGCAGCAGCAGCAACGCGATGGCGACGGCGCCGAAAATATCCATCAGCGGAGAACTGAGAGCGGCGGCGGAGACAGAGCGGAGATTCGCGCGGAACAGGCGCTGGGCGGCCGTGCGGAAGCGGGCGATCTCCCACGACTCCATGCTGAAGGCTTTGACGATACGGTTGCCAGTGATGGTTTCGTGCAGGATGTTCTGAATATCGGCGAGCTTGTCTTGTCCACGGCGAGTGGTGCTGCGGACGCGGCGTCCGATCTTTCCCGCGGAATAAATAATGACAGGGACAAACAGCAGAAGCACCCATGCCAGTTTTCCGCCGAGCAGCACAACGACAATCGCGGTGAAGATCAGGGTGAAGAATTGCTGCAGGAATTCTGCGAGCACGTTCGACATGGCGAACTGCACTCGCTCGATGTCGTTGACAATGGTCGAGACCAGAGTCCCGGTGGTGTGTTTCGAGAAGAACGCGGCGGAACGCCGGAGGATGGAGTCGTAGAGATCGTCACGGAGGTCGGTGATCATGCCGAAACCGGCGAAGTTCACCAGGTAAGTTCCTGCGTAATCGAAAAACCCTTTTAATACGGTGGCGGCGACCAGGGCGAAGGCGACGACCGTCCAGGGATTCTGGAAGTGCGAAGGCACGAACCGCTGCAGATAGATCGTGTGATCGGTGCCGGGTACCTTAAAGAGCTGGATCTCGCGGCCTTGCGAGCCGGGGTTGAGGACGCGATCGAAGATCGGGCCGATCAGTAAGACGCGGAAGGCGTCCAGCAGCCCGACGAAGGCCATCAACAGGATTGATGACAGCAGTTGCCACCAGTACGGAATGACGTAGCGGAGGAGCCGTGTCAGTTGCCGCATAGGGGGCTCATGGGGCGCAGGCCGGACTGAGTCCGCCGCCAGTGCTGATCCTGAGTGTCGCAAACCTTTATTCTACTGGACTACGGGGCCATTCGCGCAGTGACGCTCGAACCTTGTTGGGGTAGTCCGCCCGATTCTAGTGCGGGTGGCGGGAAGGCTCAAACAAATTCGGCGTTACCGAATGAATCCCCGGATGGCATCAAGGTAGCTTGCCAGCAACGGTCGAATTATCGAGGTGGCTGCCGCACTGGATCATGACGAGTGTTTTGGGTTGAAAAGCGGCGGCGAAGCCTTGCTGCGTCATGCGGGAAGGATGGTCCAGTCGATGACTAACTCGGGCTGTCGCGGTGCACGGTTTTGACGCGATATCCGGCTTTGCGCAGGCGCTTGCTGACATCTTCCGCGATCATGACCGAGCGGTGCTGGCCTCCGGTGCAGCCGAAGGAGATCGTCAGATAACTTTTGCCTTCGCGAATGTAGTGTGGCAGCAGGTAGACCAGGAGTTCGGAGATGCGGGAGATAAACTCGCGGGACTGCGGAAATGAGCGAATGTATTTCGCAACTTTCGGATCACGTCCGGTGAGCGGCCGGAACTCAGGCACGAAATGCGGGTTGGGGAGAAAGCGAACATCGAACATCAGGTCGGCATCCTCGGGAACGCCGTGCTTGAATCCAAAACTCACACAGGAGACCATGAGATTCTTGTCGGTTTCCTGCTTAACGAAGCGCTGGGTGATGTAAGAGCGCAGTTCGTGAACATTGAACTTGGAAGTATCGATGACCAGGTCGGCCATGGCGCGAATGGCGCTCAGGTGGCGGCGCTCTGCGGCTAGAGACGACTTGACAGTGGTGTTGGTGCCCAGCGGATGCGGGCGCCGGGTTTCGCTATAGCGGCGCAGTATGACTGCGTCAGCGGCTTCCAGAAAAATGACTTTCGTCGGGAGCATCCGGCGAACTGACTTCACGATTTCCGGCAGGCTTTCCAGTTGCGTGCCTTCGCGCACGTCCACGACTAAGGCGGTACGCTCGATTTCCGACGACTGTCCCACCAGTTCTGCAAAGCGGGGAATCAGGCCGACGGGAAGATTATCGACGCAGTAATAGCCCAAATCCTCAAAGGCCTTCAGGACCGAGGCCTTCCCTGACCCGCTCATGCCGGTGATGATGACCAGCTCGGTGGGCGAACGTCCGTCGTGCGCGGAGGCCTTGCGTGCGACCGTGCGCACTTTACGTTTGATTTTGCGGGTGAGATTGCGTAGCGCCATCCCAAATCGATGGTAGCAGGGGAGGGGACAGAGCCGCTAGTTGCAGGACGGTTTCGCGCCTACCGGAGGACGGTGGGGAGATTACAGCATGCAGTGTATGGCGGGGATGCGGGTCGGACCTTAATCTGCGTGAGCGGTGAGAAACCTATGCTTTGGAACATTGTGGCCCTACTGCTGACTCTGTGGCTTCTGCTGGCGAGCCTGCACGTGGGCCGAGGGCTGATTGATTTGCTGCCGCTGACAGCGTTCTTAGTGTTGGCCGCGAACGTTCTGGCCGCGAGCCGGGCGATCGCCTAAGGAGAGAAATCATGAAGAAGTTCCGGCAAAAACTCTGCTTTGCCATTCTGCTGTTGAGTACGGTGGGAATTGCTTTCGCTCAGTCGGATACGCAAAGCGCCAAGCAAGACATGAAAGATGCCGGTCACGACACCAAAAACGCGGCGAAAAAGACCGGGCACGCGGTAAAGAAGACCACGAAAAAAGCTACCCACAAAGCCGCGAGGAAGACCAAAGAAGGCGCGCAGAAGGTCGAGGATAAGACCGCGCCGCCACAGTAGCGCGACAAAACGGCAATGAAGCGAGCAACATGAAAAGGGCACATTCGCATGTGCCCTTTCCTATGCAGGATGAGGGAGCGCCACCCCCTCGGCTACCGCATAGCAGCAACGACGACATCCACTTCCTGAAAGCGATGATCGTAGTCCCGGGCCAGTTCCGACTCGCGATGGCTCTTGGGGAGTTCGTGGCCGCGGTCGTTGCCCTCGATCCACACCTGCGACAGAAAATACCGGTTGCCATAGCGATGGAAGATCAGCTTGGTTTCCGGAGCGCTTTTCATCGACTCGACGTTGATCGTGTTGACGGTGGCCTTCTCACTCCTATCTGAGTTCCGCATCTGCAACGTCTTGCCATCGGCGATGCCAAACGACTGAATAGTGTATTGTCCTGGGGGAAGGGTCGACCCGTTGACGATGAATTCGAAGGGTACGTCCGCTTTCATGCGGATGGTCTGCGCCATCGATTCACCTACCATCATCAACGCGAGCACAAAAACCAGAGTGGATCCGTGGAACTTCATAACGCCTCCTTGAATTTGCTCAAAAGTGATGAACGGCTACAGCGTCCGGCTACGTGCTCACCTGGGGTTGAAGCCCGTTCACCTTGATCGAACCGTTCTCACCAGTAGCTAAGGCAAGCCGGTGGCCATATAATCCAGAGCAACGTTGTCCACTTCCGTCAGCGCCACAACGTACTGATCCGAAGCAGTTTGTGATTTAATCGCGAATTCTGGCCGAAGCACGCGAGCGCTTTTTTAGGCCGCGTTGTTAACCGAACGGTTAGCGGGCGCCATCGCGTGGGTTAATCGCGCCAGAGTCCAGGGACGTTACTTCGATGAATCCCAGAGTTGTGGGCATTTCCGGTCCGTTCCAGGGAACGACCTTCCCCTTGGCGGGCGGAGAAGTATCCATTGGCCGCGATCCGGGAAACCAGATGTGTATCTCCGACAAGTCATTGTCTCGGAGGCACTGCCTGATTGCCGGCAGCGGCGATCAGTTCGTGGTCCGGGACTTGCGCAGCCGGAACGGCACGCTGCTGAACGGCGTACCCGTGGAAGCAGAACCGCTTCACCATGGAGACCAGATTTCCGTGGGTGAGTCGGTGATGGTGTTCCTGATTCATGCGGACGAAACCCACCTTGAGCGAAGTCCAGTAGTCTTCGCCGACACGGCGGAACTGGGAGGGGCGCCGATGGTGCTCCGTCAGGAAGATGCAGTCTACCTGCAGGAAAAGACAGAAGTGCGCGGAGTAGATTCAGCGCGGCAGGCACGCGATCTGGATGCTTTGCTCAAGATCTCCACTGGGATCGGCCACATTCGCGACCGTGAATCATTGCAATGGCAACTGCTGGGGCTCATCTTCGATGTCGTTCCGGCGGACCGGGGCGCAGTGCTGCTGACCGACGACGCCGACGACTTCGATTCAGCGGTCGCATGGGATCGGGTGTTGGGTCCTGCACATCCCGTTCGTGTCAGCCGCACCGTGGTGCGGCGGGTCCTGAAGGAACGCGTCGGCCTGGTGGTCAGCGACGTCGCTTCTGACAAGAACCTGCGGTCGGTGCAAACCCTCAAGGATTTGCAGGTGCGGTCCCTGCTGTGTGTTCCGCTGCTCTCACGAAGCAGCGTCCTGGGAGCAATTTACCTCGACAGCCGCAGTTCGACGGAACACTTCGACGAAAACCATTTGCAGGTGATGACCGCGGTGGCGGGGATCGCGACCCTTGCGTTCGATAACGTGAAGCACTGGGAACAGTTGCTGCAGGAAAATAGTGATCTTCGCGCGGAGATGAACCTGGAGCACAACATGGTGGGTTCCGGGCATCGAATCCGCGAGGTGTTTGAGTTCATCCGGCGTGTGGCTCCAACCGATTCGACGGTGCTGATCGAAGGGGAGAGCGGCACCGGTAAGGAGTTGGTAGCTCGAGCAATCCACCGCAACAGCCCGCGTGCGGAACGGCCCTTCGTGGCGATTAACTGTGCCGCGATCACCGAGAGCCTGCTGGAAAGCGAACTCTTTGGACATGAGCGAGGCGCCTTTACCGGCGCGCACACGCAGGTGAAAGGAAAGATGGAAGTCGCCGACGGTGGCACTTTGTTCCTCGACGAAGTCACGGAACTTGCCGTGGGGCTGCAAGCAAAGCTCCTGCGGGTACTGCAAGAGCGCGAGTTTGAGCGCGTAGGGGGAACCCGGGCCATCAAGTTGAATGTACGGTTGGTGGCAGCGACAAACCGGAAATTAGAGAAAGCAATGGAAGCAGGAGCCTTCCGCAAGGACCTTTTCTACCGGCTGAACGTGGTGGCATTAACCATGCCAGCGTTACGGGACCGCCGCGAAGACATCCTGCAACTGGCCGAGCATTTTATTGCAAAGACCTGCCGCAAATCGGGATCGCGAGCGAAGACGATCTCCCCGGACGCGCGCGCCTGCCTGCAAACCTACGACTGGCCGGGAAATGTGCGGGAACTCGAGAACGCCATCGAGAGGGCGCTGGTGCTGGGGACGAGCGATGTCATCCTTCCTGACGACTTGCCCGACACCATCGTCGAATCGGCGTTGCCGGCGCCGTCGGTTCATGCCAAATATCATGGGGCGCTGAAAGAAACGAAGAAGCAACTGATTTTGCAGGCGTTACAGCAAGCCAGCGGAAATTACATCGAAGCGGCGAAGATTCTGGAAATGCATCCCAATTCCCTGCTCCGGCTGATTCGCAATCTCGACTTAAAAGCCGCGGCGAAATCGAGCTTGCCACCGCCGTAGGTTCAAGAGACCTTCGGCCTAGAGACAATACGCGTCTGCCCAAACTCCTCATCATTTGTTAGGATTACCCACCCTGTCATTCGTCGTTACAGCCAGAATCTGCTAAGCGGCTCTGAAAAGCCTTCACGAAAGGTGGTCTGTCTTGCGGAAAAGCTCTCTTCTTGCGGTAGCCCTGCTCTTGCTCTGCGTTTCCAGCGCTTCGCTGGCGCAGACGCTGCAGAAACTCGTTCATCAGCCGCCCGATGGGGCAGGCATCGGCCTCCTTCTGACCGACGGCACCTGTTTGTTTCAAGGCAACGCCGAGTCCGATTGGTGGAAGCTCACACCCGACAACACCGGAAGCTATCTCAACGGAACCTGGACGAAGGTCGGCAGCTTGCAATCCGGTTACGTGCCCGATGCCTTCGCCTCCGCAGTGCTCGCTGACGGCCGAGCCGTTGTCGTTGGCGGCGAATATAACAATGGCGCATTTACGCTCACCAACCAAGGTGCAGTTTACGATCCCAGCACGGCGACGTGGACGACCCTGACGCCTCCCAGCTTCTGGCCGTGGATCGGAGACTCCCCGTCCGTCGTTCTGCCCAATGGCAAGTACCTGGTCGGCGACAAACTGGTGCCGCAGGGGGCGGAACTGGATCCCAAGACCCTGACCTGGAAGAAGGTTGGCTACACGGGCAAGGCGGATTTCAACGCGGAAGAAGGTTGGACGCTGATGCCCGACGGCACGGTCCTTACCTACGACGTGAAGGATGCTCCGAATTCCGAAATTTACACCCCGTCAACCGGAACGTGGGCTTCGGCAGGCAGCACCATCGTAGATCTACACTCCATTAACCCCGAATGCATCCCCTATGGCGGAAAGCATTGCTACCCCGCGCCGGGAGAGGTAGGACCTGGCATTCTTCGTCCCGATGGAACTGTTTTCGCAACCGGCAGCTTAGCAACGGGCGCAACGACTGGGCATACGTCCGTCTATTCTCCCGTCACCAAGGGCTGGACACCCGGACCGGATTTCCCCAACGGCGATAACGCTGGCGACTCCTTCGCGGCGCTGCTCACCAGCGGCAACGTGTTGGTCCTGGGCAATAGCGGACGTCTGTATGAGTTCGACGGAACCAACTTCACCGCAGGCCCATTCGCCTCGGGAAGTCTGATGGTGCTGCCGACCGGGCAAGTGATTGTCGCCGGATCGACCGTGCAACTCTATAACTCAACCGGCACCTACGACCCGTCGTGGGCACCCACGATCAAGACAGTTCCGAGCACCGTGACCCACGGCATGACGTACCAGATCTCCGGCACGCAGTTCAACGGTTTGTCGCAAGCGGCTGCGTTCGGAGACGAGTTCCAAACGGCAACGAATTATCCCCTGGTTCGAATCACCAATAACAGCACCGGACACGTCTTCTACGCGAAGACGCACGGTCATAGCACCATGGGAGTGGCGACGGGCAGCAAGATCGTTTCCACGAACTTTGACGTTCCCACGGGAATTGAAACGGGAGCCAGCACCCTGGTGGTAGTGGCGAACGGAATTCCTTCGGCGGCCGTCAACATCACGGTTAACTAGCAAAGACGCAGCATCACTTCACCGCGCTCGACCGGAAATCTCGGCGGGCGCGGTTTTTATTTGGGGCTGCGATGATGTGCCGTCTAGAGTGCGCCGCGAAGGCCGAGAACGATAGTGCCGAGGAAAACCGTGTAATACAGGGCGACCAGCATCCAGGCGGCGATTCTTTCGTAAATCATGGGGGATACCTTCGTTATTCGGGTTGATCCTAACCAGGTCCCGTTGGGGAGGGTGGAAGGGGTCACCTCTTGAATTGCTTTGGGCATTTCATCCCGATTTGCCGAAGGCCACAAGGGCACGGCAGTACGAGAGAGGGTTGGCCGGAAGGACGCCAAGAGTGCTGGTTACTGGGCGGGACTGGCTATAGCGGAGTCCTCGGGACTGCCTCGCTTACTTCCCGTGGGCATCCTGTGCCCGAGAGAACGAAGCATCTGGCGTGCACCGCTCAGACTCGCTTGATTAGGCACCCCGCGCCCGATCCCTCTCTCCACTCGGGACGTCTATGTTTCGCGAAATTACTCGGTGCTCTTCATCCTCGCGGCTTCGAATTCATCGCCTTTTTCCCAGCCGACTAACTTCGGCATGGTCGCGGCTTGCCACCCTAGCGCAAAGCCGAAACGCGCCACGACGGCATCTCCCGTGAAATCCATATCCGCATGATATTCATCGCTTGGCTGGTGATAGTGCTTCGAGGTGTATTCTTCGGCCTGTTGCAGTCCCCAGGAAGCGTCGTGTCCTCTGTACTTCGTGCCTTCGTTGATGGAGAAGGCGGGAATGCCCACGCGGGCCAGGCTGAAGTGATCAGAACGGTAATAGTGTCCGGCCTCGGGGCGAGAGTCGGGACGAATCGCCAGGCGGAATTCCTTGGCCATCGCTTCGACAGTCGGATAGAACGTAGTACGTTCCGAACCCGAGACTTCCACTTCTTCCGGCGAGCCCAGCGGCGGAACATCGTCGAAATTGAGATCGAGCGTGATCTTCCCCGAGGGTATCGGCGGATGCTTCCCCAGATATTCCGAACCCAGCAAGCCCTGCTCTTCCGCCGTCACCGACGCAAACAGGATCGAACGTCGCGGCTTCTGCGCCGAGAGCGTATAGACCCGCGCAATCTCGAGCAGGATGCCGCATCCTGTGGCGTTGTCATTGGCGCCGTTATATATGTTGTCACCGGACATGTCAGGACGGATCCCCAAGTGATCGTAGTGCGCGCTATACATCACGGCTTCGTCTTTCATCTTGGGATCAGAACCGGAAAGGATGGCGACGACGTTATTCGACTGGAAGGGGCGAATCTGGCTGACCATGTGAGCTTTCAGTTTGGCTTGCAGGGCAACCGGATGGAAGTCTCGCGAATTCGCGTCGGCCATGAGCTTGGTGATGTCCATGCCTGAAGTTGCGGCGATCTGGCGGGCAATATCCAGTTGAACCCAGGAAGCGACCTTCAGTTTGGGCTGGCCCTCGAGCTTAAGAAACGATTTCTCGCCCGAGTTGGAATTGCGCACGACCTCCCAGGGATAACTGGCCATATCGGTCTGGTGAATCAGAATGGCTCCGACAGCCCCTTTGCGCGCCGCTTCTTCGTACTTGTAAACCCAGCGTCCGTAAAACGTCAGCGCGCGGCCCTTGAAGAACTTGATGTCGGTGGAGGGCGGCTCATTGACCAGCATAAGCAGGACTTTGCCCTTTACATCGACGCCCTTGTAGTCGTCCCAGTTGTATTCAGGAGCTTCGATTCCGTAACCGACATAGACGATGTCGGCATCGACATCGGACTCGGATTGCTGCGTTTCGTTGAAAGCGACGTAGTCGGAGAGCGGCTTTAGATCGATCCGAGAGCCGGCCGCGGGAACGATGGAAAACGTGGTCTGCGGCAACGTGGTCACGCCCACCATCGGCACTTTCTGCATGTAGGTGCCGTTGTCACCAGCGGGCTTCAAACCATGAAGAGCGAACTGGGTGGCGATGTATTCGGCGGCGATGTCGCCTCCGCGCTGTCCGGTACCGCGTCCCTCGAGCAGATCGCTCGCCAGGAATTTCACGTGGGCGCGAATACGCTCGGGATCAACCTTCTGCATGGCGGCGATGGCCGGACCGGGAAGGCGCGCTGCGGCCAGAGTATTTCCGGATGAGGCGCGGCGGCTGGTCTGGGCAAGGGCAATGGTCTGGAGCAACACGAGGAACAAACAGAAAAAAGCACTCTTTCGCATCTACAGAGCTCCTGCCGAATGGCAATGATGATGATGACGGGAACGTTCTATTGTACGGGATGAATCTGAAAATTGCGGATGGAGAGGGCATCCACTGGTGAAGTTTCGCATCGGAACTTCCGTTCCGTGATGGCCTTCGCGGCATTACTGAAGTAAGCCAAAACCCCTGTTTTCTGCTGCGACCAGCCTGTTGGCTCCGCTACTCTCGGGCCGACGCCACCTGCCTGCGAGACGGCGGGGGTGTGGAACGGAAACGTGAATTTCCTAGCTTTGGCGGCTTTATCAGGACAAGACAATCTCTGGCTGTACGCCAGCGTGGGCGGCGCCGTGGGGTTGTATCTGTTCTATCGGGGCTTTCGCACGTTGCAACAGAGAAGGCTCATCCTCGACACACCGGCCTCGAAAATTCGCAGCGCGTCCATGGGACTGGTCGAGGTCAGCGGACTTGCCGTTGGGCCTTATACCATTCCCGCCCCGGTGACCGCCGCTCCGTGCTACTTCCATCGCACCATTGCATGGCAATTGAAAAAAGCCGGCAAGAACCAGGAGTGGGAAAAAGTCGCGGAAGAGAGCATGCATGTGCCGTTCTTCCTCGACGACAACACTGGCCGCGTGCTGGTGGATCCGCAGGGCGCGGAGATGGATATTCACCGCGACTTCCACGAGGAATTCAGCGGATCGTTTTTTGGCAGCCACGATGACGTTCCCGCGAACGTAGCGAATTTTCTCGCTCGCCACGGCGTGGCCAACGATCACAAACTCAAGATCGACGAGTACTGCATCAAGCCGAAGAACGCGCTGTTCATTCTTGGAACCCTTGCGACCAACCCCGGGATCGAGATCACTCAGACGCCGGTGCGCAGTGGGAGTGCAGAGAGCATCAGGCTCAACCTGACTTTGCCATCCGCAAAACCCGTCGCTGTGAATCAAGGAAATGGTGCCATGCCGCAGGAAGTGATTCGGCTTTCGAGCGATTCCCAGCCGAAGAGTGCGTCCGATATGACACAACAAGGAAAGATTGCCGCGGCGCTCACCAAGGCTGGAATTACCAGCCCGGCAGCGTGGGCGGCGGCGGGCGTAGCCACGGGTACCGCGATCGCTCCCAGCAATGGCGCGCTCGCTACGTCAGATCGGTCACAGGACTTTGAAACACGTCCGCCAGTCGTTTTGATGAAAGGCAGCCATCAACCGGCGTTCCTGATTTCCTGGCGTAGTCAGAGAGAGATCGTGAGCTCTTTGGGGTGGAAATCAACAGCCATGATCTGGGGCGGTCCGGCACTGACCCTTGCTTGCTTGTACTACGTGTTCGCACACTTTGGATGGTTATAGGGAGAATATCGAATGAACACCGTGATTCTGGCCGGCTTTGTTTTCGCGACCGTGGGCGTGCTTTGGTACCTTACGACGATCTACAACGGTCTGATCGCTCTTAAGAATGACATCGACAAAGCCTGGGCGAATATTGATGTGATGCTCAAGCAGCGTCACGACGAGCTCAGCAAGCTGCTCGATGTCTGCAAAGGTTACATGGACTACGAGCGCGACACCCTGCAGAAGATTACGCAGGCGCGGAGCATGTACCAGCAGGCGAAGACGGTTGACCAGAAAGCGCAGGCCGATCAGAGCATGACTTCGGCGCTACGCGGATTCTTCGCGGTGGCCGAGAATTATCCAGAACTAAAGGCCAACAACAATTTCCAGCAACTGCAGAAGCGCATCACCGATCTCGAGAGCCAGATCGCCGACCGCCGCGAGTTCTACAACGATTCCGTCAACACCTTCAACATCCGCATTCAGCAGATTCCCGACACCTTCGTGGCGAGTTTTATGAGCCTGCGTCCGCGCGAGATGTTCAAGGTCGAAGAAGCGGATAAATCCGATGTGAAGATGGCCTTTGGAGCGGGCGCGTAAAGCGAGGCCGCGGGTCTCTGCGGCCTGTACCAGCTTACTAACCCTATGGCACGTCCGTACCTTACGACGGACGAAGACGTCCAGTAGAATGACACCGTGAACGACGCGGTTCGCATTGGGATTCTAGGCGACTTTAACCTCGACTTCCGGTCCCATCACGCCACCAACGACTCGCTGCAACACGCGGCCGCCAAGCTCGAAATCAAGCTTGAGTCGCAATGGATTCCCACGCCTTCGCTGGCTCAGCCCAACGCGCACAAGATTCTCGAGAGTTTCGACGGACTATGGGCGTCGCCGGGCAGTCCTTACAAAAACATGGAAGGCATGCTCAAAGGCATCGAGTTTGCCCGCAAGCGCGACTGGCCGTTCCTGGGGACGTGCGGCGGTTTTCAGTATGCGCTCATCGAATGCGCCCGCAATGTGCTGGGCATCAAAGACGCCGACACAGCCGAGAACAATTCCGGCTCGAAAAATATCATCATCTACCCCGTAGCCTGCGCGGTGCCCGACCAGAAAAAAGGCGCGCCCAAGCTCTCGGGAGTGGTGCCGGAGATTCGCCTGCGTCCAGGTTCGTACCTGCAAAGCTTTTACGGGAAAGACGTCGTGAAGGAAGAGTTCTTCTGCAATTTCGAAGTGAACCCGGAATACGAATGGGCGGCGATTGAAGCTGGCTTTCCCGTGGCGGCCCGCGGCTCGAAAGGCGAGATTCGGGCGATTGAGTCTCCTACTCACCGCTTCTTCATCGCTACCTTGTATCAGCCCCAGCTGTCTTCGACCAAAAACGACCCCCATCCGCTGATCCTGGCATTCGTGCAGAACGCTGCCGATTGGGGCAAGAAGAAGTTGGACGACAGCGTTCTAGAGTAGCCGATCTTGAGACGCCGGACTTCAGCCCTTGATGAATTTCAGAGACGCCGAATTCATGCAGTAGCGCAGGCCTGTGGGTTTAGGGCCGTCATCGAAAACATGTCCCAGATGCGCGTCGCAAAGCGTGCATGAGACCGCAGTGCGGGTCATGCCGATACTCTTGTCGGTTATTTCGGTCACATTCTCCCGCGCAATGGGTTGCCAGAAACTTGGCCAGCCAGTGCCCGAATCGAATTTCGTCTCAGAACTGAACAGCGCATTATCGCAGCAGATGCAGCGATAGAGTCCCTTGTCGTGCTGATTCCAGTACTGGCCCGAGTAGGCAAACTCGGTATCGGCGTGGCGGGTGATGTCGAAAGCATTCGGAGAAAGCTGCTTCTTCCACTCGTCTTCCGTCTTCACCACTTTGGGAACGTGAACCGTCCTCAGCTTCTTTCCATCGTCGGAGAATTGAACGATGCTGACTTCTTTGGGCGTCTCCGCGGGCGCGTTGGCGCTGGCTTCGAGGACGTGCGGCTTGCGCAGCGACCACAGCATGATCCCGCCAATAGCAGAGGCCGCGGCCACCAGAAAACCTCGGCGGCGCATCCCGCCGGTATCTTTATCTAACTCGGAATCAAACATGTTTCCCTCGTCAAGCAGACCTCAACGGCAAAGCAGCACCACCCAGCTCGCTTGCGTATCCACTCGCGAGCCTACTTCTTCGCCATCGCAGACGCGTCGGTGCTCGTGTACAGGTTCGGGAATTCCTTCTTCAAATGCTCGACCTTCGGTGCGTCATTGAAAAAGATGTATGGACTGTTCGGATGCAGTGCCGCGTAGTCCTGATGATAGGCCTCGGCTGGATAGAAACTCTTCAGCGGGACCACTTGCGTGACAATCTTGTGGGGGAAGACTTTCGCCTTGTCGAGTTGCTCGACGTAGGACTCGGCAATCTTCTTCTGCTCGTCGCTGGTAAAAGAAATCATCGATCGGTATTGCGTGCCCTCATCCGGCCCTTGCCGGTTGAGTTCGGTGGGATCATGCGCTACCGAGAAGAAGACTCGCAGCAACTGGCCGTAGGTAATTTGCGAAGGGTCGTAGACAATCTCCACCGATTCGGCGTGCCCAGTGTCGCCCGTGCTCACCTGTTCGTAGCTGGGATTTTTCGCCGATCCCCCAGCGTATCCCGAAGTCGCTTTGATCACGCCCTTCACGTGCGCGAAGACTGCCTGAATCCCCCAGAAACATCCGCCGGAGACGACGGCCGTCTGTTCACGGTTGATCTTGGAGAGGGATGCATCGAGCTGCGGGTTGGGCACTGGCGTGGCAGCGTCGGCCGCATTGCAGCCTATGGCTCCAAGCAGCAACAGCGACAAAACGGCGACAATTCGCAAATGAGACTTCATGATTCCCCCAGAAAGATAACGATTGCTTCTTCCTATTGGATTGCTGGCGCGAATAGAAGTTACGGAGCTGTGCTTGCACCTTTAAAATCAGCCACTTCCCGCCACTGCGAAGCAGGCATCGGTTCATCTACTAAGGTCATGTTTCGGGCGAGAGAAAATTATGCGATAAGGGTTTTATCACTACCGGGGATGAATTTTCTTATGCCAAGGTCCCGCAGTTTGATTGTGCTGGTTCTCTTTCTGGGGGCGCTAGCCGCTCCTTTGAGTTGGAGTCAACAGCGCGGTGCAAGTGTGGAGCGGGGACTCTTTGACGCTACCAACCGCGAGCGCCGGGAGCAAGGACTTCCCACCCTCAAATGGGATGATGCCCTAGCCACAGCTGCTCGCAAACATGCGGAGCAAATGGCGCAGCAGCGCACACTCTCTCATCAGCTTCCGGGGGAAGCGAGCCTGCCAGGTCGCGTCGGGCAATCGGGGGTTCACCACTCCTGGCTCTCGGAAAATGTTGCCGAAGGCACTGGCGCCGAGGACATTAACGTCCAGTTCATGAAGTCGCCAAACCATCGCGCTAATATTCTCGACTCTGACATGGACACCGTCGGCATTGGCGTCGTCGAGTCCGGCGGCAAGTGGTACGCGGTCGAAGACTTCATTAAGGCAAAATAGAGCCTGGGCTTCGCTTCCTGCACAGGAAAAACAAGCGGGTCATCTTCCAAAAAAATGAGGACGGGCAACACCGCCCGTCCCCTCGAGTTACTTCTCTCGCATCGCCTCGGCTTGGCGGATGTACTCGACCACCGACTCGCTCCAGCCGTCGATGTGCGTCCACTTGCCGTAGCCCACGCCGTTCTTATACGACGCCACGTTGATCACGTAACCCTTGCCCTTCGGCCCGGGCACGGTGTCGTGAGCCTGTTCGTCGGTGATGACGATCAAGCGGTCGTAGCGCTGTTCCGGTTCAGTTCCTCAACGGCCTTACCGAGGTAAGTGCCGTTGTGGCGCTGCGAGGCGTCGATCGCGTCGCGCAAAGCGAATCCACGGCGTGCCGGAACCTCGACCAGGTTGTCAGAGAAGCTGAAGACGCTCACCTTCTCTCCGATCTCGCGCAGCAACACGGCGAGCCCGTAGGCTGCGTCGGTACGCTGCATCTCGGAACGGCGAGAAAGCGGCGCGGTCATCGAGCCGGAGACATCGACCAGTACGATGGTCTTTCCCGGCAGCTTCTCTTGTTCGGCGACACACGCGAGCATCGCGTGCTCAAGCGTCTCTTCCCACTGCGGGGCGTAACGCGCCGCAGCGAGAAAGCGGAACGGGAGCACGCGCTGCGTCTTCATGGAGCGCAGAGCTGCGAGCACCAGATCCTCCTCCACCCCTGCTTCCTTCATGTTGCGCAGGTTGCGGAGCAGGGCCAGCGCGCCCAGCTTGTTCTCCGCGAGCAGACGCTGCCACGCCTCGCGCTTATCGGCGCCCGAGCTGAGAGCTACCTCCCAGGTATCGGGCGTCGCCAGGCGTCCCCAGATCAACTTCTTCCACACGCCGGCCTGGGCTGCATCACGCGGCTTGGCGTGGCACAGGAACAGGACGTCGCGCAGCTTGATGGGTCCACCGCGATCGTACTTCGCCAGCTGGTACTCATCAAACTTGGGGAAGGCCGCGGCCAGTCCCTTCTTGACCTGGCCCGAGAGCGGCACACGCCCATCCTTCCAGTAGATGGCCACGAACTCGGCGAGTTCGTCGGCACGCTGGATGACCCGAACGAGAGTGTCGGCCACCAGATGACGATGCGTCTTGTGACGCGCCATCTCACGGACCACAAGCAAGGGAGCATGACGCAACTTCATCTGTTCACGTGCCTCAACCGCCAGCGCCGCGACTTTCTCGGCCTCCACCTTGGGAACGAGCTTCGCGATGCGTCCGGCGATCTCGACGCCGTCCTCGTAGAACTGGCTCTCCCAGAGCAGGCCCGCCATCACGGAACGGCGCAACTGCAGTTCGGCCGAGATGTGACGGGCCGGCGCTCCCTCATGAGTGCGCGGACCGAAATTGAGATTCAACATGTTTAGACGGGCCATGATGGCCTCCTTGCTTGGTCGTTGGTCTTTCGTCGTTGGTCGTTAGCCAACGCAATCCGAAAGAACCCAGCTTTTTTAAGTTGTCATTCCGAACCGCATAGCGGTGAGGAATCTGCATTTGCGGTCGCCGGGGAATTAAGCGACGACGGTGTCGGCTTTCCGACGCTCTGCCACTGAGCGACATCGCGCAAGCCACGGCGGGACTCGAACCCGCGACTTTCGGATTAAGAAGTAACCCTCGTCTTCACCACCGGCGAAATCCTTGCGCTTGTTAAGTCATATCTGAAGCGCTCCACCTCCATCGCCAGCAATAGCCCCTGGAACTCAGCCATTGTTTCAACCGAGCGATGAAGGCCAACGAAGGCCCTCGCCTCCTCTTCCGACGCCTCGGGAAAGAAGCGTAAATAGAGACTTACTTTCTGGCTTTCTGCCGCATTCCCGAGATAGACCTTGCAGTCGATCCTCCCCGGCCGCAGAAGTGCTGGATCGAGCGTCTCCATGTGGTTCGTTGTCATCACGAACAAAACTCCGGTCGGCGCGTAGAAACCGTCGAGAACATTCAACAACCCCGATAGGGTTACCCCGTTACGCTCGGCTCCGTTGTCTTTTTTCGTCGGCGCCTCTGCCTCTTTGCTGACCGCACTCGAAGCCGAAACTGGGCGTGCGTTGCCGCTCTTCATGCAATCGATGTCTTCGAACAGCAACAATGAGTTGGCCGGCACTTGGCTCACTGCGCTCATCAGCGACCGATCCGTCAGATCCGCCAGGTTGACGCAATAGACTGACAAAGCAAAATGCGCGGCCAAGGCCGACACCAGCGAAGTCTTGCCCGTCCCCGGCGGTCCGTACAACAAATATCCGCGGTGGTATGGAACTCCCAAATGTGCGTAACGCCGCTTCGAGCTTCGGAATTTCTCCATGTCGTGCACAAGATGTTCTTTCTCACCCGGTGCCAACACGACGGAATCCAGAAGTCGCGGGGCGTATCCTTCCACCTGGTCCCACCCATCGTTGTAGGTAAACAAGTGCGAGCGCACACCCTGTCTAGCCAAGTGACACTTAACGACGTCATCCACAAAGTATTTGAGTAAAGCTTGCTTTCGACCCAGGGTTCTAAACGTCAACGATTCCACGCGCCGGGCCGACCGTTCGCGGGTTTCTTCACTGCGATAGAACCAAACCTCAAACAACCGACCTGCATACCAGAACCAGTGATGTCCCGGTGCTGGGATCAAGGCAATTCGCTCACCGCGTAAGGTGGTATCGAGATCCACCCTTCGAATTCTCTGGAGAAACTTCTGCTCCAGAAACCACTCCTTTACCCAGACAAATGCCACATCATCGTCCTTCACAGTAATCATCATCGTGGTCTGGCCGACAAACCAGTCCCAGAGCGCCTCAGGGAGCGCCCTCAGATAGACACCGAGTCCCCCAACTAGCATGAGCAGCAATCCGCCCGAGGCAAACTCGTTGCGGCCGGTCACGATGTTTCTGATTAGTTGCACCATACTATTCGTTTTCTAACCGGCACTTAGGCCGGAGGTAATAGGTTCAAGTACATGGCCCGCGGAACGTGCGAGAAGAGTTCGAGGTTGTACTTTCAAGGAACCTTGTAAGTCGGGGCTACGCCCCCTTCCCTCGAGTTATAAGCCTCGGCAGGGGTTCCGTCCCTGCTCGTATCTTTGCGGAAGTAACTCTTCTCTTTCACCACCGGCGCGAAACCAGGCGTCAGTCATCGGTCGTCAGTCGTCAGCGACGCACACACCGACCTGAGGCGGCACGAACAAAGTCGTGCCACCAGTAATTTTGGTCAGGGAACATGCGATTGCGGACGAGTTTGCTGCTGGAGGGCTCGAACCTCCTCACCCCGAAGGGCTTACCGAAGTATCCGCAACCTTCACCACTGACCCTGTGAATCCCTCGCAAAGCTCGGGATTTCGTCGCGCGGCTCAAACGCCGCGCAAACGTCTCAAGTTATGGCTGGGGGTATGAACGGCAGCGGTGTTGCTGTGTCGAGGCGATGAAACCGCGGCCTGCGCCACCCAGCGAGCTTAGTTTTGTTGGATATGCGTTACAGGGCGCCGAAGATCAGCTTGACGCGATCAAAGGACGCCCGGAAGCAACTTAGACCGACGACCGGTCCCAGTTGCCCGCACAGCAATTTATTTGTCGATTCTGCCAATGGGGCATCCTTTCTGAAGAAGATGTTAGAAGATGCCATGACTTTCAATTTTGTGCAAGGGAAAAATTCAGGAAATATGTCGTGATGGGATGGTTTCGGAAAGAAAGTACTTAGCGCTCGGCAATTGGCACTTAGTCAGCACCTGCCCCGGCGACCCGCGACCGGCCGCCGTTTGGCGCGCGCCTGACGATCTGGTAGCTTTGAAGTCCGTCAACCGTTTCAAGGTCGTCACAGGAGGCTTGGTTTGAAAACACGGCTCTGGTATTCGGCGGTTTCCGTTTTGCTGCTGGCGCTTTCTTCGTTCGCCCAGATTGACGATCAAACCAAACAGTACGCTCACGACCTTTTCAAACAGTTGATCGAGATCAACACCACAGACTCGGTGGGCAACGTCACGACCGCCGCCGAAGCCATGGCGCAACGCTTTCGCGACGCCGGCTTCCCTGCAAGCGATATCCAGATTCTGGGTCCCAACGACCGCAAGAAAAATATGGTGGTGCGCCTGCACGGGAGCGGCAAGCACAAACCGGTCTTGCTGATCGGGCACCTCGACGTGGTGGAAGCCCACCGCGAAGACTGGACCACTGATCCCTTTCAGTTCATCGAGAAGGACGGCTATTTCTATGGCCGCGGCACGCAAGACATGAAAGACGGCGACGCCATCATGGTGACCACACTCGTGCGTATGAAGAAAGAGGGATACGTCCCCGACCGCGACATCATTCTCGCGCTAACGGCTGATGAGGAGGGCGGCAAATCGAACGGAGTCGACTGGCTGATCAAGAACCATCGCGAGTTAATCGATGCAGAGTTTGTCCTCAATCATGACGGCGGAGGCATCTCGCTCGACCATGGGAAGGCTGCATTCATGGAACTGGACGCGACTGAGAAGCTTTATGCCGACTTCCGCCTAACCTCAACCAATCCCGGTGGCCACAGTTCCCTTCCCGTCCCCGACAATGCGATCTACCACTTGGCCGACGCTCTGGGCCGGGTCGAGCGTTATCAATTTCCATTTGAGTTGAACAATGTGACTCGCGCCTACTATGAACGCATGGCGACGACCGCCACCGGCGAGCGCGCGTCTGACCTCAGGGCGATACTCAAGACTCCTCCCGACATGGACGCGGTGACGCGGCTCTCGAAAGATGCGATCGACAATTCGACCATGCACACCACGTGCGTGGCCACGCGGCTCAGCGGTGGGCACGCTAACAATGCCCTGCCGCAGATGGCGCAGGCAAATATCAATTGCAGAATTCTTCCCGGGCATTCCGCAGAGGAAGTGCGCAAGATTCTCGAGAAAGTGGTGAACGATCCAAAGGTAGCAGTGGAATACGTCGGCCCCCTGGGTGTCGTCACGGAACATGCCGCGGAGCGCGTGAGTTATCCACCGCCACCACTGCGTCCTGAGGTGATGAATTCGCTGGAGAAAATCACCGCACAGATGTGGCCCGGAACTCCAGTGGTTCCGAGCATGGGCACGGGAGCCTCCGACGGCGTATACACCAATGCCGCGGGACTACCTACCTATGGCGTGTCCGGTGAAGCCATCGAACGCACAGACATTCGCGCGCATGGGAAAGATGAGCGGGTACCGGTAGCATCGTTCGATAATGCGGTGGACTTCTATTATCGATTTCTAAAGTTGGTGACAACGGAGTAGGCGAAGCTTCTACGCTTGATCATCGCGGACACGCGGGGATCTCGTCGCATCTTCCAGGACGTGATCACTGTCGGCACTTGACATTCGCCTTATCTTCGCCCACAATTCGCCTATGGCCATTACACGTCGTCAGCACCAGGTGTATGACTTTATCTCGCGCTTTGTGGCGGAGCATGGTTACTCACCCTCGTTCGAGGAAATTGCCTCGGGCATGGAGTTGAGTTCGCTGGCCACCGTGCACAAGCACATCTCGAATTTAGAGAAAAAGGGGTTGCTCACGCGCGATTACAATCGCAGCCGGTCCATTGACCTGGTCCCTCCCAAAGGACGGCTGAAGCAATCGATGGCCGTGAACACTGGAGTCGTGCTGCCGGTGCTGGGACGAATCGCCGCCGGCCAGCCGATTGAAGCGGTCGAGAGTCAGAGCACCATCTCGCTTGCCGACTTCGTGCGCTCCAAAGAAGTGTTCGTGCTCGAAGTGAAAGGCGATTCGATGCAGGACGAACACATCGTGGATGGCGACTACGTGCTGGTCGAGAAGACTCGCACCGCACATAACGGAGACATTGTCGTCGCCCTGGTGTCGGGTAGCGACGCGACTTTGAAGCGCTTTTATCGTGAAGGTGACAACGTCCGCCTGCAACCTTCAAACGCCGCCATGCAGCCCATTATTAAGCACGCCTCAACCGTAGAAATTCAGGGACGGGTGATCGGCGTGCTGCGGAAATACTAGGGCGAGTCGTCGGACGTCAGTCGTCAGCCGAAGGCTTCTCTTAGGTTGTTGGCCAACCTCACCAACCATCTCTTGCCTGGTTCAGTCGCTTACATGCAGACAGTTTCCGTTATCCAATTTCCGTTCGGGTCCTGGTGAGAGATCGTGTGCAAGCTCTCGCCTGGGGGACAGCCATCTGCTCCGGCAGCCGCAAACGAACCTGCATCCATCGGCTTCCACATCAAGGTTTTTCCGACAAAGTTGTGTTTCTGCATGACCTTCTTCAGGTCACTGATCATGGCAGGACTAAGCCGTCTGCCACGCGCTTTCTTGGATTTCTTCTTGGCTGCCATTATTTATCTCCTGTGTTTTTGCAGTCGGTGCAGACGATTTGCAGGTGAGCCGTGGTGAGGACTTTTGCTTTTGGATCGAGGACGTTAGCGCGTGTCCAGAACGTTGACATCAATGTTGCCTGGCTTAGAGGTCAGTTCGCGGGTGATTTCGACTTGGATGATCTTCACCTTCTCGCCCGGCTTGAGATCGTTGGGTTTCATAAACTGCAAGGAAAGCTTATTGGCCTCAACCGATTGAACCTTCGACAGATCGCCCCCCGTAACCGGAACCCAGGTGGAGTCGTACTGGTGCAGCATGATGGGCTTGGTTTTGGTCGGGTCGGTAGTTGAGGCTCCTTTTGGGATATCGAGGGTGGCAGCGGCACCATATGGGTTAAGTAGAACGATTTTGTCGGGTTGGTCGGATGCTGCCGGCGCGGCCGGGGCTGACTTGGTCGAGTTCTTAACTGCTGCTGGCTTGTTCTTATCCACGGCCGGTTTGTTGTCCGCCGCTTTCTCCGCGCCAGCGGAAGGCTTGGAATCACTGCCCATATTGAGAAGGTAGAAGTTATCCGAAAGCCAAGTGCACTTGGCCGACGCTGTCGCCGGGCAGTTGCTTTTGGTCAGTGCAAAATGCTCAGGGCCAGCATAGACAAACCAATCCGTTTCAGTTGTTTTCTTAGACTGCGAATCGGTCTCGACCCTGGGTTTGAAACCGGGGTAACCTCGAAATTGCAAAAGAAGGCTTCCGCTGTTCAGCCTGGTTAGCGCGAATTGACACGCGCTATCAGTGATGAAGTTGTAGAAGGCGGTCCACTTGTCGGCCAGGAATGGATAAGAGATTTTCAGCAAGCCGCTGCATCCTGAAATAAATGAATCGGGCATGAATGCCTGAATCGTTATCTTTGCCGGGGACGGGCACACAGTCTTCGGAGGGTCGCATGTATCCCCGGAGAGCTTGTAGGGCAGAGGTACTATGTTTCCATTTACGGCCATGAGCGGTGTGGCGGACAAACCGTCGTTTGCCGCTGCGTTCGATTTAGTTTCCGACCCGGCGTCAAGAAACTTCGGCAATAAATCCACTGTATTTTTCACCTTGGTCAGGTCGGCTTCAGGATTGGTCACCTCGACGGTGACCGTAAGGTCGCGCACACCGGATTCGGAAAGACCGACCTCGGTCTTGACGACTTGAACCTCTCCCGGCTTTTTGCGCACTAATGGCACGGCGGGACCATAACGACCGATCACCGCGCCGTTGCCCGCAGCCAAAGCGTCGAGAGGAACACTCAGGTCCATGGCCTGGTTTGACTTGAGGATCAATCCATCCCCGACGTTAGCGTAAACTTTGTCTCCCAACGATACCTGGGTTCCGGTGAAAAGGTTGCTGCCTAGAACGGAGACCAAAGCGGTTTTTGCGCCGACCGGGGTCCAAGAAACATGATCAATCTGTGGTCCAAGCTGCGTTTCATAAATACTTGAGGAGTCAACTAGAATTTCGGGGTAAGCAATGCTGTTCGTGTAACGGCCTTCAAACAACTCCGGTCGGGTAAGACCCAAGGTCGCGATATACTTTACCCTTGTTCCTAGGTTTTCATCCCGCGGCAAGAATGAAGTAAGAGTGTCGGCATCGTATTTTTTCCAATAGGTACGAACCTTCGCAGACAAATTTGCCTGGCATGGAGCCAACGCCTTAACCTTCTCAAACCCCTTTTGTGGAAGCTCAGCTTTTGTGCAGTCTTCGTGAGGCACGGAAACTACCGCGAATAACTGGCGCAAACCAGGCGACACCGATCGTCGGCCCAGAACTGGACGGAACATCCATCCAAAGATGAGCTGATTCGTGACGGGATCCATACGCTCATAGGAGATCGTGTCATTATCGCGATAAAGATAAAATGTCTGCCCGCTGCGTCGCTGACTGTATCCGACTTGAACGGTCTTTACCACGGCCGTTCCGCCGAAAGTGTGGGACTTCGTGCTTAAAGAGGCGGCGTTGTAGGTCTTCTCCTGCGGCATGACGGCCACCAGCGACAGGTCGCCGGCGTCAGCGGCATCGTCCAGAGCAATCTCCACGACTGCAACCGCGTCGTTGGCTGTCCGTGGCGGATCGATGGTTACGTTGAAACCAAGTACCGCTTGAAGACGCGTGGCGTTCTGCCCTAGTGGAGAGGTTGTAAGCAACCTGTCCGACAGCGCCCGGTCCAGAATCATCCGTAAGTTGAAAATCTGGTAACTCAGGTTCACCTGATCGGTCAGCAGGTCAGCGGCGTTTTCTCCATAATTCGGATTGAATCCGGAAAAGGTCGGCACGCTATTCAGCGTGGGGGACGTCGGCGTAAAGCTGTTCTGGGTGGTCGTGGTTTGGGCCTGCGTAGTGTCGGGCAACGGGTTTCCGTTGGCGTCCACGACACCGGTATTTTTCGTGAATTGTTGCGTGACCCCGGGAATGGGCAGGGTGTTGACCTGGAAGTTCGAGGTCACTTCGTGCGTTTGAAATCCCTGGATGTTCGCCAGCGCCGCGGCCACCGATTGCTGATTGACGAAGCCGGTCTGCATGCCTTGTAACGTCGCGCTCAGATTCTCGATCATCAGCGTCAGAGTGCGGTTGTCGAATACTTTCGGTTTGCCCACACTAATCCCGTTGCAGGGATGGTCCTTGCTAGTGACACATAACTCCTGTGCCGCAACAAAATGGGATGATCCAGCGTTTATCAAGAGCAGAGCCAGCACGACCAAGCAAGCACACTTATTCATAGCCTCACCGTGGGGAGAAATTGAGATAGGGGCCCGATGGTCAGAGAAACCGATGGGGGAGCGCTGGAACTGGCAAACATCATACCGTCCCCGCCGCGTTTTCTGATTAATTATTAAGTCTTGTTCCGAAACCCGAAAATCGCACTTTTTACAAAGGTCCTATCGCTTGCGCGATGGCAGATCTTGGCGAGACGCAGCAGAGGTTTAAGCCAGCGGAACAATCCTCAGCTACTTAAACGAAATTCCAAGCGTGTTGTCCTTTTCTCGAAACAAAAAACGCCCGGAAGCCCGGGCGTTTTGAAATCCATGATCACCGTGCGGCGGTCGATTTATCCAAGATGCTTATCGAGAGCTTTCTGAATCTGCTCTTTTGGAACGTAGCCGACGATCTGTTCTTTCACCTGTCCGCCCTTGAAGACCAGAAGCGTGGGAATGCCGCGCACGCCGTAGCGCATAGGAGTGGCGCTATTGCGGTCCACATCCATTTTGCCGACTTTCACCTTGCCCTGGTATTCGGTCGCCAGTTCTTCGACGATGGGGGCGATCGCGCGGCATGGGCCGCACCAAGTCGCCCAGAAATCCACCAGAACCGGCTGATCGGACTTCAGCACATCCTGATCGAAATTCGCATCGTTCACTTCGAGAATCCCGTTCCCTGCCATGTTTCCTCCGTTAGTGTCGCTCGTCGCCGTGTTCTTGCGACGGCGTTCCCTCCGGTCGGCCAATTCGGTCTATGAATGCTTGCCGGATGAGCCATTATCCTAACACCAACATTAGATGCTGGTCAGTGCGGGAAGTCGCAAGGGCAGCTGCCAGCCTTCAGCTATCAGCCTTCGGTTCCTGGATGCCGGTTCTTGTTCCCAGCTTTCCATTGGGACGGGAGATGTTTGGGATGGGTCTTGCTGAAAGCTGAGGGCTGAAAGCTGAGAGCTCAGAACCAAAATTAAAAGCGCCCTAAGCCTATTGAGCTCAGGACGCCTCGGCAGCCCTCCCCCAGAACTGCCAAACCACGAGTTGATCTTAGGATGGCGCCAGAAATCTGTAAATGTAACGTTGGTAATGAGTTGCAGACGACGAGTAACCTCAATTTGATCCCGGAAGTAATGCTTCGCACGATAGGGAACCGGCGCTGAAAGCCCCGCAATTCCCTGATCCAAAATGGGAAACAACAACTTGCGTTGCAAATCTCGCGCAAGGTTACCAGGAGTGACCTCGAACGAGTCATGGAATTTCCACAACTTGAAGAAACACTCTAGTGGGAAACTTGCCAGCTTTGCCCGCCGTCGGAGGTGGTCCAGATTTCCTGGTCAGCAGTCGTAATCTTGCCGTGAAGTGCGTCGGGGAATTCGATGCCTATCACGTTCGAGGTCAACCTCTGTCCGCCTGTGGTAGGAACAACCTGCGTCCAGTGATCGCCCGCGTCGGTCGAATGATAGAGCGAGCCGTGGGAACCTCCGACCCAGATGTCGGAATCCATGGCTGCAACGGCGGTAAGAGTCGCGTCCGCCGCAACGGGAATTGTCTTCCAGGTTTTTCCCGCGTCCAGCGAACGCTGCAAGGTACCGTCGGCGGAGAGAGTCCAACGAGGTGTAATTTTCTTGAACACCGCCTGTGCCCCGCCCATCGCAACCGCAGCCGCCGGCGCTTCGAGCTTAGCCACCTTGTTCTCGGCCGGAAGATTCGATTGCACCGCTTGCTTGGCTTTCCCCAGACTTGCTTCCACCGAATCTGCGCTAGTCACGGAACTCTCGGTGGCCACCATTTGTTCGGCGGCTCGGGCAGGCGGCGCCGCTGGTGCAGGCGTCTTCGCGAACGCATCCAAATCGCGGGGAGCCGCCTTTTCACTGGCCAAAGATCCCGCTAATGCGGGCCCGGCTTGGGGAAGGGATGCAGGGGCTTGATCGCCTCTCGCCTTGGGAGCAGGCTTGGAGACGCGCCGGTCCTGTTCGGCGACATCGGCGCGGGACTTGTAATCCATCGGAGCACGATCTTTTTGTAACTCAGTTGCGACCTGTGTCTTTTGTGGCGCGGCGGACTCATCCGCTTTCGTGGCGACCTGAGGCAGCGTCTCCTTAAACGTCGTAAGGCGATCGGAGCGCTGGCGCAGACTTACAGCGGCGACCACGACAACCGCGCACGCGGCAACGGCTCCCCAGCGCAAGGCGGGCCATCCCAGCCACGAAGAACGGACAGGAACCACCTCTGTTTCAATGTCCATCTGCGGAGCGGCGAGAAAGACCACGTCGCGACAGTCGGAGCACTGCGAGAGATGCGTGAGAATCGAATCGCGCTCGCGGCGAGCCAGCGTTTGCTCGGCGAAAGCGGTCAAAAGATTGGCGTCGGGATGCGCTCCCCCTTCGGCTCTTGCCGACAACCTCTGCCGCACGATTTTGGGTATCTCTAACATCACTGTTTCTTTCGGTCCCCTGGGCTATTCTCCCGGCTACTTCAAGACCGCTCAGCCGGAGCCGTCCGACTGAACCTTCTTCTCAGAGAACGCCTGAGGCGGGGTTTCTTGCAGACGCTGGCGCAGGTTCAATTGCAGATCGCGAACGTCCACATCCAAGCGCCTCTTCGGCCTGGCGGCGGCTCATGCCCCTTTGTCGCAATGCCGCCAAAACATTCTTACGCAATGACTTACAGAGTTTATCGAGTTTGCGGCTGATGGTCGATTCGTGCACCTTCAGAGTGCGGGCCACATCGGCCAGGGTGCGATCATCCAGAAAATAAGCCGCAAGCACGTACCGGTCTTCGGCGGGGAGCGAGACTAACACCTGGTCGATTGCGGTAGTGACTCGGGCATCGACCGCCGGTGCAACCTCGGGTTCGGGGCTGGCAAACTGGGCGCCCTCTTCCGTTTCTTCTTCCAGGCTGACCAGTTTCTTCGTGCGGCGGTAGCGATTCACATACTCTTGCGCCATCACAGTGCGCAACCAGCCTTCGAGAGACCCACGTCCCGTATAAGAAGATAGTTTCGAAACTCTTTGACCATCGCGAAGGGCCGTACCGTACAAGTCGGCGTAAAGCGAGTCGGCCAATTCGCGCGCTGCCGATGTTTCTTTAGCGATATACCCCGCAACCTCGTACAGTTTCTCGCGATAACGAGTTAAGAAGGCTTCCCACGCTCGTTCGTGCCCGGAAGCGCAGGCGCGGGCCAGGGCGAGTTCTTCCACACGCAGGCTGATATACAACTCGCGAACTTCTGAAACCGGAGCACCCGGAAGACTCTTCGTGGCAACCTCGCCAAGAATGCCAGAGAACATCTCGGCACTGATGCCGAAATCGGCGCCTCGGCTTTTCTGATAAAGCTCCGCCACCGTGGATTCAAGACCCGGCGGAGCGGCGGCGAGTTGGGTTGGAGCGTCCATCGGCGTGGCGCGCAACCTCGATGCTACCAACTTTTAGACGCAAGCAGCGGCCTTTTTGCCGTTCCGAGTGCAGTCAGGAAAAGAAAAAAGGGACGCTCGCGGAGAGCGAGTTGGCGCGCTCGCCGGGGTGTCCCTGGCAGGGCAATGTGGAGGGACAACATGAAGTCAGAATTGCTGATTGCAGGAGTGGTGTGCGTCGCGGCGGGTCTAGGGTCGATGACTCAATTTCCAGCGCATGCCGGAGAAGTCCCCAGCGCTTCCGGATATACCGTGCTGGCTCCGATCCGGCACGGAAACTTGGCCGTCTTTCCGGTGGTGGCGTCCAGGTCGCACGACACGGAAGGATTCATCACTCTGGATGAGGGCTTGAGATCGGGAGAGGTGATCGTCACCGAGTCGGGAAGCGTGTCGCCGCTGGTGCGGCCGCGGCATCCCGGCGCGTCTTCCAGACCCTATGGCGGAGGTGCGCAAGTCAACCAGTTAGTGCTGGTCAATAACTCGAAGCGTCCGCTGATTCTTCTGGCGGGCGAGATCGTGACTGGCGGCAAGCAAGACCGCGTGATTGGAAAAGACCGCATCGTGCCCGGAGAAAGCGATCCCGTTGATCTGGGTGTTTTCTGCGTCGAGCCCGGGCGATGGACGGGAGTTTCCTCGAAGTTCGGCTACTCAGGCGGCGTTATGGTGCAGCCGACGGTGCGCGCAAGAGCCATGGCCGACAAAGATCAAAACAAAGTTTGGGCGGAGGTAGGCAAGGCAAAAGAACAAATGACCGTGAACGCGGCGCCCTCGGCGACCGCTGCGCTTGGCGGCACCAGTTCCTATGCGCGTGTCATGCAGAATGACGACGTGAGAAAGCAGGTCGATGCAGTGGCGGCGCCGGTCGAGCAGAATTACGAGAGCGTGATCAAGCAACTGAAGGATCGCAACGCCGTAGGCGTTGTGGTCGCAGTAAACGGACAGATCGTCTGGTCTGATTTATTCGCGAGCACGCAATTGCTGCAAAAATACTGGCCGAAGCTGGTGCGGTCCTACGCAACCGAAGCAATCGGCGGTCGCAGCAACAATCACGAAGTAGACATCAAGAGCGCGCAGCAATTTCTAGAAGACTTCGAAGGCCGCCATCAGACCATCGAAAGCGAGCCAGGACTTTACCGTCACACTGAGGTTGCGGGAGATGGCTTCCGCGCGTTTGAGCTGACTTCCCTGCTACCGAAGACCGGCTTCGATCTGCACGTAGCCAAGATGGCGGAGTAGGTTTGACTCTGCCTGGTGGAGAATCAAGGGAAGGGCACGGCTTCAGCCGTGCCAGTAAGACCAAAAACAATCGGGCTTTAGCCCCTGAGGGTAAACGCCGGCCGCTCCTGGAGCGGCCGGCATTTTTTAGTCTTCGTCTTCGTTGTCTTTAATTGGCGTCGTCAACGGGGGATGATCGGAGTGCGCGTTCGGCACCGGCTTGTCTTGTCCTGCCGGATAGATCGCGATTCCGTCCGTCAATCCGCTGACCGGAGAGTACATGGCTTCGTCGAACTTGCCGCTCGAACGGGGGTTCGCGAGCGCGAACACTGGATGAGCGGTTCCTCCGGCGAACGACAGCGATTGATAATCGCCGACCATTGGGCCAAGGCTGGTCGCAGGCAGCGACTTCAACGACATCGGACCTGCGAGAGTGGTCGGCGCGGTCCACGTCGTTCCGCCATCAGGAGAGGAGATATATCCTTCCATCAACTGGCAGCTGGTCACCGTGCAGTTCGACACCGGATAGAAGTAGTAAGTCAATCCAATGTGCGCGGTCGATCCCGAAGTGCCCGGTTCGATTTCGATGCCGGGGATGAAATGATCGACGGTGCTGGTGGTGGGATCAATCGGAACTCGCACGGCTCTCGACCAAGTCCTGCCGTTCGTCGAGGTGCTGAACACAATGTCATTCGACGGGCATCCCGAACGGAAGCTGCAATCGTGCCAGGCGACAAAGACTTTCCCGGCCGCATCGATCGCCGCGGCGGGCAGATTCAGATCGCGCAGGCCTCCCGAGTTGGCGTGCGTGTTCGGTACAGCGATCGTCACCGTGTTGCTCCAGGTGTTGCCACCGTCGGTCGACGTGTAGGCCAGCAGTGACGATGCAAACGCATCGCTCGTGGGAACAATAACCGTTCCGTTGGGCTGCGCCATCGGGTTTCCGCCCAGACCCGTCGGGCCGCCAGCAGGCTGAGTATTGGGTCCCCAGGTCATTCCACCATCCGTCGAAGTATTCAGGAAGATGACATCGCCGGCGAAGTTGTCATCCCACTCGGCGTAGCAGTGTCCGAAGAACGGGCTGCCGGAATTGTTGTCGCAAGCCACCCAGGTCTTGTCGCTGTTCTCAACTGGCACGGTGACGTTGACCGGATTGTTCCAGTTGATGCCGTCGGTCGAGCGGCTCATCAGCATGGCGGTATGCGAGCCAGATGCCTGCAGAGGAAGCGAAGCGATCATCCACGTGTTATGCGCAGCATCGAATGCCACCGCAGGATCGCTGACGCGAAGAAACTTTCCTCCGCCCAGATTCTTGGTCAGGCCCGGAAGCGAGCCGCTCTGCCAGGTCATGCCGCCATCGAGCGACGTGGCCCATCCAATGTCGGAGCAGCCGCCGTTGAGATTGAAGCGTCCTTGCTGGAATGTAGAAACGATGGTGTTGCCGAAGGAGAACGTGTCGGGCTCAACTTCGGTCGCGTGTTGCGGTCCGATGTTGGTGAACGGGTCTTTGCTTATCTCGTTGAGTGTGACTTGGGCGGGGCTGACGACGGAAAAGGCGAAGACCGCAGATAGCACCAAGGCTAGTTTAAAAATGCGGCAACAGGATTCAGGCATGATTGTACGCGACAAGATTGGCCTCCAACGGACTTGGGATTTTTCAAACGACGGCAGGTTGCAAGGTCCTAGCAACGGCAACTAGGAGCCGTAGTAGTTCGGGGAAGCATGAGCGCAGGGCCGCGAGAGTGTCAAGTAGGCCGAAAGACTCTTGGGGGGAACTGGTGCCGTCGCCTGCTCACGCCAATTGAGAAGCGGGGGGCCCTGCACAATCCCTCTGAGTGGACCGGCGGAGAGTGCTGAACGTGAAAATGAGGCGTGCTCTAAATCGACTGGGTTTTGCTCTATGTGTAGGAACAGCCGCAATCTGTTTGGTGTTGCACATAGCAACTTTTGTGACGACGATATCACCAGTATGGGTTGTTCCCCCGGTCTTACCGCTCGCTGGTGCTGTGCTCTGTTCCAAGGCTGTGGCGCCTAGACCGCGAATGGATCCGGGCGCGGACAAGGTCGCCCTTCTCGGCTGGGTGCTGCTCATCTATGGTGTGTTGACCTTCATTTACTTCTACAAAATGACCGGCGGAGCCACGAGCGTGAACATCGTCAACGGCCAATATGTTTCGATGTCCAAAGATCACGTAATCAGACCAATCAGTGAAGAAGAATACAGAATGATTCCCAACCTGTGGACCCGTGTTATGAGCGCGTGGATAGGGATGATGGCAGTGTTCTGCACAAGGTCTTTCGAGTTGCCACAAATAATTCGAGCTGACTCAGCCGTTTGACACGCGGGTTTCCCTGGTTCCAGCAATTCTGCCGGCGGTTACTAGGCGAAATATTCGTTCTCGCCAGTCATCTTGTATCTCAGTCGCGAATGCTGGATGATTAGCACACGATGAACATCGCACAGCTAGTGTTCTTGGCAGTTCTAAGTCTTTCAACTTGCCTGCTCGCGCAGCAGGATTCCGGAATGCTCTGCGTAGCGCCTTTCCCCAAGCCAGTGTGTTCAGCCTCAGGTGGCGCGTGTCTTAGTGGTGCTCAAGGGTTTTCCTGTGCATCGGGCAACGTTTCTCTGAAGGTGGACTCGCGCAAGGCTGTACCGTGGCCAAAAGAAGGAAGCATGAGCCTCGCCGGATTGCCTTTGGACGGGAGTCATCGAGTCGTTCTCTTATGCGACGGTAAACCACAACAATCGTTCAAATTGCGCTTTTCGGAATTCAAGAACAACAAGGCCTGTCTTTCCATCAATGACCTCTATGGATGGGTGCAGCTATGGGAGCTTGATCGACACGCCCCTTGGTGCCAGTGCAAGGAGTAGCCTGACGCCGCAGCGTTTTATCAGGTAGGTCGGTGATAAATCGCGATTATGCCAACAACTACTCCGCTCCTACCGCACCGCCCCCTCATACCAGTTCCGCCAAGCGGCGGGATTCGGTGGCAGATTCTGCGCGGTGATATCGCGCAGCGCGTGATAAACGAAGCTGTGCGTTTGCGGGTCGAGAGAGGCGTCTTCGGCGAAGTCGAGCAGTTTCGGCACGATGCTGCGGCGCTGTTGCTCGTTCAGCATGCCGGATTGTGCCAGCGCGCATGCCGCCCTTTCCCGCACCATCGGTGAAGGATCGTCATGAAACATCCTCAGCAGCGGTTCAAGAGTTTCGTCGGTGCCGAGGTACGACAGGCCCTCGACCGCCCAATGACGAACTTCAGGATCTGAGTCCCGCAAGCCGCCGCTGAGGATTTCGTTCACCCGTTCTGGCTCTACTCCGCGATTGCCGAGCAGACCCAATGTCCAATAGGCCCAAATCCGTTGTTGCTGAGGACCAGCCTGCGCTTGCTTTTCCAAACGGTCGACGCTCTCGCTGGTCTTAGCTACATTCAGCGCCGCCAGATCCACCTCGATGGCCGTCGCGCGCACCCGAAGATCGTCGGAATTCATCCCGGTCGTGAGCAACGCGCTCAGCTGCGGCGTGAGTTTGAGGTGTCCGTGCCAGCCATCTACACGATTGGCGATCTCGTCGGTCGCGCCCTCGTAGTGGTTGATGGCACGCTCGAGCAGCAGTTCCGCCTGGCCCTGCGGCGTGTCGTGATTCAATTTCTGGGTTTCGTGTTGCGATAGGATCGCGGGAGAAGCCGCAACCGGCTTTCCCTGCAGCGGAAGGTATTGCGACAACTGCTGCCAACCGGCGCGAGCAACTCCGCTATCGACGCATCACGATCGCCAGACCCCCAACACGGCAGCAAGAACAAACCATGGCGCCTGCATGCCACGAGCGGGAACATGAATCGGGCCGTCGGAAGACACGTCCGCCCCCTGCCCCAACGCACCGTAATCGGGCGTGGCATCCAGACGCGAATCGTGCTCCCACATGTTCACAAGGGAAAGTCTAGGAGCGCGCACCCGCCCCACCAAGTTACGTCAGAGTACTTTGGTTTGTTACTGGGCGCTGGCGCATATGGTTTCTGTGAGTTGCGGGGGCTTACCAACGGGCGATGCGCGGCCTTCCTACAAGGTTCTACCTACAGTTTTATTCCGGCAGTTCTCAGCCGTAGTTGGCACGAAGCAGTGGAATAATATCGGCAGCTTGGAATGGGAGAAATCATTGAAGAGAACGTCTCTTTTGAAGCGGGTTCTGGCGATCTGCCTGATCTTCATCTTTGCGCAAGCCAGCTTCGGTTACTCCGTTCTCACCCACGAACAGATTGTCGACCTGCTCTGGCAAGACCAGATTCAGCCTCTGTTGAAAAAGCGCTTTCCCGAGGCCAGCGACGACGACCTCAAGAAAGCTCACGCCTTTGCCTATGGCGGCTCGCTGATCCAGGACATGGGCTACTATCCCTTCGGCAGCAAATATTTCAGCGACCTGCTGCATTACGTGCGCAGCGGCGACTTCGTCGTCAACCTGATTCAGGAATCTTCCGACTTGAACGAGTACGCCTTCGCCCTCGGAGCGCTCGCACATTACTCCTCCGACAACAGCGGACATCCGACCATCAATCGCGTTGCGGGAATTGAATTTCCCAAGCTACGCAAGAAGTATGGCGACGAAGTGACCTACGCCGACGATCCCAAGGCGCACATTCGCACCGAGTTTGGTTTCGACATGGTGCAGGTGGCCAAGAACCGCTATACCTCGGACCGCTACCATGACTTCATCGGGTTTGAAGTATCGAAGCCGGTGTTGGAACGCGCTTTCTTGAAGACCTACAACATTCCTCTGCAGGAAGTGATTCCCAACGAAGACCTGGCTATCGGGACGTTTCGCCGGAGCGTGAGCAAGATCATTCCAGAGATGACGCGAGTAGCGCTGCTGGCGCGGCGCAAAGAGATCGTTGCTGACACACCCAACTTCAGCAAAAAGAAATTTCTCTACTACCTTTCGCGCACCGACTACGAAAAAAATTGGGGCACGGAGTACCGGAAAGCCGGGATCGGCACGCGCATCCTGGCGTTCTTCCTGCGGATTGTTCCGAAGGTCGGGCCATTCAGCGCCCTGTCGTTCAAGATTCCGTCGACCAAAGCGGAAGACATGTACATCAAGAGCGTCGACCTGACGGTGGAAGACTACCGGCACTTGTTGCACGAGACGCGAGTGCAGGATTTGCGCTTATCGAATAAAGACTGCGATACGGGACGGGACACGCGCGCGGGAGAATACCGTCTGACCGACGATGCTTACGCGAAACTGCTGGGCCAGCTCGAGGACAAGAACTTCGATCAACTGACGCCCGAACTGAAGAGCGACATGCTCGCGTTTTACGCCAACCCGAACGCTCCCATTGCCACCAAGCGAAACAAGAAAGCCTGGCAGAAAACCCTGGCAAATCTCGGAAAGCTGAAAGACGCGCCCGCCGCGGAAGATATCGATACTAGAACCGGCTGGGCGCAGGCGGAAGGCCCGTCGCGAAGTAACGGCACTCAGCCTTAAGCGGACATTCATCGCATAGCGGAGCGGATCGTTTGCACAGTTCCTGGCCGTGTTGGCGCAGCAACTGGTGGGTAACGATCAGGGATTCGTAGTCGTCAGGCAGTTGATCGCTCAGCGCATTTTGCATTGCCCGGTACGTGGTGGAATAACTCTTCTTCTCTTCGGCAAATCCCAGACGCAGCAGAACGCGCAAGCCGTTCGACTCCAGCGAGAGCACTGGATAGCTGCGGGTCAGCAGGAGTATCTTTTCCGCTCCCGGATCTCCGATCGAAGGAAATTGTTTCAGCGCCTTTTTCGCTTCCGGTAGAGGCTTCTTCAATACAGCCTTCAGGTCATCTTTGAAGATCCAGTGGGCGATTTCCGCAATCTGGCGCAGCCTGCGAGCGCGGAGTTCGGGCACCATCCCGCCCATCCTGGTGATTGCGATCAGTTCGGCATCGCCAGCTTTCAGAATTTCTGCAGGCTTGGTGCCGATGTTCCTTTTGAGTGCCGCGAATGCCGCTGCACGTTTTTCGTCATTGACCAGGTAAGCGACGTTTTCATAGAGGATCAGCTCGAAGGGATCAACCGTCCCTGGCGGCGTGGGCTTTCCGTAGAATTTCTGGAGCGCTTTGACGACGCGAGCTAGTGAGGGCGTAGTCATGAACACGGGCGAGCTATCCAACAGGGACACGACGATCCTCGTGTCCCTGTGTGGTTGGTCTCGCTCTACTGGTGGTTCTTGTTCCAGTCGTCTTTCGACATCGACTTCACCGGTTCCAACTTCGCTTTCGCAAGGTCAGCGTTCAGCTTGGTGATGTCAGACAGTTGCTGGAACTTCGCGGAGGCGTCGTCCAATTGCTTCTTCAGGAAATTCGCGCGCTCCAGTTGCGATTGCGTGGGCTTGCCTTCGAAGCCGTTGACGCCTCCGTAGAGTTCGCCGAGATTCTCGCGCAGCTTGTGCTCGCCTGTGATCATGCCGCCCTCTTTGACCGAGACTAGAGTCGAGTGGAAGTCATCGAGTTGCTTGGCGAGGTTGTCGAGTTGAGTTTTTAGCTTGCGGTCTTTGCCTGCCTTGGTCGAACGCTCGCGCACCTGATCGCGCAGATCGACGGTCGAGTCGGCGACATACGTCAGATCGCCCAGCATGTTGTAAAGCTGCATGACCGTCTTATGCTGCAAGGCCAGATCTTCCGCAGTGGCCTTGGAGCGCGGATCGGGCACCAACTCGATTTTGCCGTTGTAGGTTTGCTTCCCGCGCAACAACTTGACGGTGTAAGTTCCCGGCTCGACTTGCGGACCGAAGAAGGCAAAAGGCTGCTCCACCAGCGAGGCAGCCGGCGGAACCTTCGGCGGCTTCAACCGCTCCGCCCAATCCGCGCGAATCACACCGCGCCGCGGATCTCCCGCCAGGGTGTTCACCAGGTTGCCTTGCGCGTCATAAATCTCGAAACGCAGCGTGCCCACGATGTTCCGCTTCTTCTGGTAGTAAACAATGGGAGCGCTATCAGGCAACGAGCGCCCGATAAATTCCGAGTCGCCATCAAAGCGCTGCTCGAACGAAGGCAGCGCCAACTCGGTTGGACGCGAAGGCAGAATCGCTGCATCCTGGGCGAGTATTTCTGGCGTAATCGCGCGCAGCGGAGTCAGATCGTCGAGAATATAAAGTCCGCGCCCGTGAGTCGCAATCGCCAGATCGGATTCGCGCGGCTGAATGAAAACATCACGCACCGCAACGTTGGGAAGCTTGCCAGTAAATTGTGCCCAGTTCTTTCCTCCGTCGACGCTAAGGAACAATCCGAACTCGGTACCCACGAACAAAAGATTCGGATCGACAAGATCTTCGCGGACAACGTGGGCGTATCCCTTTAGTCCGTCAGTCGTGAGCGAAGTCCAGGTCTGCCCGTAGTCGGCAGTCTTGTAGACATAGGTCTTCATATCGCCGGTAGCGTGGCCATCAAAGGTGGCATACGCGGTTCCAGCGTCGTAGTGCCCAGCTTCGATCGTGGTGACCCAGGTGTTGGCAGGCAATGCCGGAACATTCTTAACGACATTCGTCCAGGTCTTGCCGCCATCCTTGGTGATCTGCACATTGCCATCGTCGGTTCCGGCCCAGATAACGTCTCCATTCTTCGGCGATTCGGCGATGGTGAAGATGGTTTCGTAGCGCTCGGCGTCGGAGTTATCGATGGTGAGTCCGCCGGAGAGTTCCTGGTGCTGGCGATCAGGATTATTGGTGGTGAGATCGGGCGAGATCTTCTGCCACGATTCGCCTTTATCGGTCGAGCGGAACAGGAACTGCGCGCCTATGTAAATCATTCCCGGATGATTCGGGCTCATGTGAATTGGCGCGTTCCAATTGAAGCGGTATTCCGGTTCATTGGCGCCGGGCAGCGGGCGTATTTCTTTCGACTCCTCGGTTGATTTACGCACGCGCGAGATGTGTCCACCCTGATATTCGACGTAGACCGTATCGGTGTCGGTGGGATCGCTGAAAGCCCAGAAGCCGTCGCCGAATCCGATATTCTTCCAGTGACGATTGGCAACGCCACCAACCGCTCTCGATGGTCCCATCCAGGTGCCGTTGTCCTGTAATCCGCCGTAGACGTTGTAAGGACGCTCCATGTCGGCGCTGACGTGGTAATACTGCGCGACTGGCATCTGATTCAAGAAGCGCCAGTGATTGGCGCGATCGACTGAGTGGTAAACGCCACCGTCGCTTCCTGTGAAGAGTTCTTCGGAGTTCTTGGGATTGATCCAGAGCGCGTGGTAGTCGCCGTGCACTCCTCCCGAATCATCTCCCGAAAACGCCGCGCTGAAGCTTTTGCCGGCGTCGTCGCTGATCGTCAGACCAAACCCGGGTTTGTAGACGCGATCGGCATCATTCGGATCGACCATGACGCGCGCGAAATAGAAGGGACGTCCGCTGACGTTGAAAGAATTATTCACCTCGGTCCAACTGTCTCCCGCATCATCAGAACGGAATAACGCGGTGTGGTTCTTGGCTTCTACAACCGCGTAAAGACGGCTCGGGTTCGAGGCCGCCACGGCAATTCCAATGCGGCCCAGATCGCCGTCAGGAAAGCCTTTGCGGATGGGATGCCAAGTCGCGCCACCATCCGTGCTCTTGAACAATCCGCCGCCTGGCCCGCCCGAAGTGAAGTTCCAAGGCTGGCGCAGCACTTGCCACATCGCCGCGTAGACAGTGTCCGGATGCTGCGGATCCATCGCCATCTCAGCGCATCCCGTCTTGTCATCCACGTAAAAGATTTTCTTCCAGGTCTTGCCGCCATCGGTAGTTTTGAACACGCCGCGCTCTTCGTTGGAGTTCCAGAGATGTCCGAGAGCACAGGCATAAACCGTGTTCCCGTCTTTCGGGTGAACCAGCACGCGACTCACATGCTCGGAGTCGGCGAGTCCCATCAACTGCCAGTTCTCGCCCGCGTCCGTTGACTTATAGAGTCCGGTGCCGACTGACACGCTGTTGCGCACCCAGCTCTCACCGGTGCCGACCCATACAGTCTTGGGATGATTGGGATCAATCGCGATGGAACCAATCGACTGCGTCGGCTGCTTATCGAACATGGGCTTGAAGGTAGTGCCGCCATCCACGGACTTCCAGACGCCGCCGCCGGCCGCGCCGACATAAACCGTCAGGCGCTGGCCTTCGGCGATTGCGGCAATGTCGCTGATGCGTCCACCCATAACGGCGGGACCGATCGGCCGCGCCCACAAGCCGCTGAAGGTATCGGAGTCAATTTGCTGGCCCCAAGCAGAAGACAGGCCGAGCACGGCGAACACACAAACAGCCACCAGGGTTGAGACCCGGTTCTTCATAGGTAGACCTCGTTAAGAATTTCAGGATGGATTGCGGATTTTTGGACTGCGACAGAAGATCGCATTTTCGAAAAGAGCGCTTGTGATTACTGACCCGTCGCGGGCACGCTCACCCGCGACGGATCAGGATTCTGGCTTAGTTCTTGGGCTTCTCCGCCGGTTTGGTGTCGGCCTTCGGAGCCGGCGCCGGTGGCGGCATCTTGAACACGGAGTCCTCAACCGGAACATTCACTTCCACCTTATCAAGAGTGATCTTCTGCTTTTCCGGGCTGCCTTTCACCCCGCTTTCAATCGCGAAAGGGAACATGAGGCCGCCGATCTCGCGATAGTCCGCTAGCGAGGTTTCAGTCTGTTGTTCACTGCCGCGGACAGTGCGCGTTTCCTCATTCTTGATCTCGAGAAAGCTGTCGGCATCGAGATACAGAGTCTCGAGGTCACCGTTGGCATGAGTCAGCTTCAGCTTGTAGGCGTCGGTGCCTTCGATCTTATCTTTGCCCAGCAATTCCACTTTGTTTCCCTTGGCCTGATAGTCCATCAATGGCCAAAGGTCCGCCTGATCCTGCAACTCCTTGGCTTCGTCGGCGGTCACGGCTTCGGGATCTTTCTTTCCGGTAAAAGGCACGATCGCCCACCCCGACTTGCCGTCATACGCCTGCACCAGCACCAGTCCCTGGACGGTGATCTCCATGCGCAGCATGTTGGGCTGCTTCAGGAACATGATGAAGGGCGCTTCCATGCTCTGCATTTCGGCTTTGCCGGTCATCTTCACGGTTTTGGCGGCTTTGATCTTGTCGGCGCCGCCGGTGGCCGCAATGTGTTTCGCCACGATTTCATCCGCCGTCTGCGCCAACATGGCGGGCACGAGCACAACGGCCGCTACTGCGCTGAGACACAGCTTTCGCAACATGATTTCTCCTCGGGAACTTCCGCGAATGCACAACCGACAGCGATCGTCTGGGGAGGCAAAAGCGGTGGAATCAACGGAAAACAAACGATATAGCCGGGAACCCCCGCTGTCAAATCGCCGCATCATAATACTGTACGGAGAGCGTGGGCGTTTAGTTCCAAAACGGCCGGGGAAAATCGGCTCTGGGCTCGCAATCTGGTCGCAGCCTTGACCGACTCCTGTAAACTACCCGAATCTTTTGCGGTCAACCATGCAACGAGGTCGCCTATGAACACTGCGGATGACAAGTTCTACCATGCGAAGATTACCAAGCGCATGGACTTCGCCCCTGACCTCTGGATGATTCGCATCCAGGCCGGCGGCGAGTTCAAGTTTGCCCCCGGACAATACGCCACGCTCGGCGTACAGGGCGCGGAAAAGCGCTCGGAACGTCCTTACTCCATCGTGTCTTCTCCTTATGAAGATGAGATCGAATTCTTCTTCGAGCTCGTCCCCGAGGGCGAACTCACCCCACAAATTTACAAACTGCAACTCGGCGACGAGTTGCTGATGCGGAAAGCCTGCAAGGGCCGCTTCACTCTCGACACCAAGAGTGGACGCACCAACCATCTCCTGGTCTCGACCGTCACCGGCGTCGCTCCGTTCGTGAGCTACGTGCGCACGCTTCATAAAGACTGGAAGGAAGGCAAGTACGGAGGCGAGCACAAGTTGTTCCTGCTGAATGGCGCCAGCCGCTCGTGGGAATTTGGATATCTGGAAGAGCTGCAGAACTTCGCCAAAGAAGTTCCCTGGCTCACTTATGTCCCGTGTGTAAGTCGTCCGTGGGATGACGAGAAGTGGAAAGGCGAAGTCGGCCGAGTCGACGACGTGCTGCGTAAGTATGCCGACCTGTGGGGATTGAACGGATCGAACTCAGTCGGCTATCTCTGCGGACATCCCGAGATGATCGAGCACGGCAAAGGCATGCTGAAACGCATCGGCTTCCAGAAAGAGTTCTTGAAAGAAGAGATTTACTGGATCCCGGGGAAAGATCCGGCCGCGTAGCCGGGGATGGCCTACCCGCCGGGGTTCATCGATGAACCCAAACAGCGTAGAACGCAAACATGGATGCTAAGAAGGCGAATACCGAGAAGCCGACGTTGGCTTCCCAACTTTGAGGTCCTCTACTTCCGTGTCGCAGCCTGTGTGCAGACAAAGCAGACTTTGCTGAAAGGATCAAGAAAAAGCACGCAAACACCGAAGTCACGAGATTCCCAGGATAAGCGCTACCGATGGGGCCGGACATAGCTAACCTCCTGCCTTGCAAGAAGTCCGAAGGCACCGCCCTCCACCCCAAGCAACATGGGGACTGTGCCACCTTTTCCGCGTAGGATATTAAAACATCGTTTCCCCGTTCTTCGCGGTTTTCGAAGGGTAGGGACTCGACGGGTGATTTTTGCTGATGGTGCAGCCACCTTGTCAGAAGGTCCTGTCGAATGGAGGTAGGGGTCCTTCGACTGCGTCCCGAATCGCTACGCGATCCGTGACTTCGCTCAGGATGACAAAAAGAAATATCGGGATCTTGGGCCAGTTGGCCACCTCCACTTATGAGGCTCCCACCGACTTACTCCGCCGTTCCAGTAACACTGTATCGCGCCAGACATCACCCAACTTGCCGATGCGCTCGCGACGTCCTACTTCCCGGAAGCCGTGTCGCTTGTGCAAGCGGATGCTGGCTGTGTTCTCGGGAAAGATGCCTGCCTGCAGCGTCCAGATGCCGTTCTGCTCCGACTGCCGGATCAACTCTTCGAGCAGGGCGCGGCCAATGCCGCGTCCGCGCTCAGATTCGGCGATATAGATCGACACTTCAGCCACGCCTCCATAGACGCAACGGCCGGAGACCAGACTGAGCATCGCCCAACCCAGCACTCCCGTCCCGTCGCGAGCTACCAGCCGCGAATGCCGCAAGATGCCCGGCAGCTGAACTTCTCCCATGCAGGCGCTTCGGTCTCGAAGGTGGCGTTGCCGGTCACAATGCCCTGGCGGTAAATCTCGATCACCGCAGGCCCGTCGGCGTCGGTCATGGGCTGGATGGCAGAAGTTCATTCCGTTTCGGCAGGAGCAAAGAATACGAGCACCACGAGTTTTTCGGTGATGTCGTAGAAGCGATGCTTCACGTTGGCGGGAACGAAAATCACGCTGCCTTCTTGCACTTCCTCATCTTCCGCTCCGGCCTGCATGCGCGCACGGCCACTAACCACGTAATACATCTCATCCTGCAGATGCGGTTTCTGCGGATCCTCCGCGCCAGCGGCGAGGACATACACACCCGCGCTCATCGCGGGAACGCGCAGGAATTCCAGATAGCGTTTGTCGCTGCGGCGATGATCTTCGAGAAGCTGACTTAGATGGGAGAAAGTATTCATAACTTTGGTCAAGCAGTCAGCACTCAGCATTCAGCCGGATCACAGAGCTTCTTTTCTATGACGTCATCCTGAGCCCGTAAGGGCGAAGGATCTGGCGTGTGGCGAAGCGATCATTGCTGCGCGCCAGATCCCTCGCTCCGCTCGGGATGACGTCGATCTGGGTTGGCTGACTGCTGAGTGCTGAGTGCTGTCTTTTACTGCAATGCCCCCGCGAAGAAAATTTCCGTGTACTGCCGCGCCAGGTCTTCCCCGCGCAGCGCGCCCTCGGGCTGATACCACTGGTAGATCCAATTGATCATGCCGAGCAGCGCGAAGGCGGCCGCGCGCGGCGTGACGTTCCCCTTCGATTGCCGCTTCTTCTGCGCCTCAGCGACCAGGTTCTCCACGAAGTGGATGTAATCTTTCTTCCGCACATTGATCCGCCGGCGCAGGGCCGGCGGCAGAGGGTGGTTCTCGTGCAGCATCACCGTAATCTCGCGGTCCCTCAGGCTTAGCACAACCTCTATATGCAGGCGAATCAACGTCCGCAAAGCCTCTTCCGGGTCGGCGATCGCGCGCACGGGATTGATCACCCGCTCCTGGGTGATCTCCATGGCGTGATCCATCAGGTTAAAGAGAATCTCGTCCTTGCTCTGAAAATGATGATAAAGGCCGCCTTTACTCAGCTTGAGCGCAGCCGCCACATCGTTCATGGAAGTGGCATCATACCCCTGCTGCTGGAACAGGCGTGCGGCGGTGCGCAGGATCTCCTGGCGAGAGTCGATGGTCGTGTCACGAGTCATGCGCCGACACAGAATATACGCGGGAAACCAGAATGCCAACCGGGAGAAAAAACATCCTTGACATCAGGGATGGAGAAAGCTAGGATTCCTTCACAAACCGACCGGTCGGTCTGCGCAAGCCGCCCGGTCTGTTCCTGTACGCGAGAGACAGACCACAGACGAGCAGGGAATCTTCGGGTTCCCTGCTCGAAAAATTTAGGAGACCGCCTTGGCCACCATTTTCTACGAGCACGACGCGAATCCCGCCGCCCTGAAAAACAAGACTATCGCCATCCTGGGATACGGCAGCCAGGGACACGCGCAAGCCCTGAACCTGCGCGACAGCGGATACAAGGTCATCGTCGGCTTGACCCCGATCGCCCGACTGCCCAGCAGGCGAAGGCCGACGGCATGACGGTCGTGCCTCCGGCGGAAGCGGCCAAGCGCGCCGACTGGATTCAGATCCTCACGCCCGACGAGACCCAGGGCGAGCTTTACGAATCGACCATCAAGCCGCATCTGACGGCCGGCAAGATTCTTGGCGTCTCGCATGGCTTCAGCATTCACTTCAAGACCATCACTCCGCCGAAAGATGTTGACGTGGTCATGATCGCGCCCAAGAGTCCCGGACATCTGCTGCGCCGGGTGTATGCCGAGGGCCGGGGAGTTCCCTCGCTGATCGCGATTCATCAGGATGCCAGCGGCCGCGCCCATGAATATGCATTGGCCTACGCCGACGGCATCGGATCGACTCGCGCCGGAGTTTTGCAGACCACCTTTAAAGAAGAAACCGAGAGCGATCTGTTCGGCGAGCAAGCGGTGCTCTGCGGCGGACTGACTTCGCTGATCAAGAAGGGATTCGAGACGCTGGTCGAAGCGGGATACCAGCCCGAGGTCGCGTACTTCGAGTGCCTGCACGAGATGAAGCTGATCGTCGACCTGATTTATGAAGGCGGCCTGAGCAGGATGCGTTATTCGATCTCAAACACCGCCGAGTACGGCGACCTCACCCGCGGCAATCAAGTCGTAGGCGATGCGACACGCAAAGCGATGAAAGAGACGCTGGCGCGCATTCAGGATGGCACCTTCGCCAAAGAGTGGATTGCAGAGAACAAGAAAGGCGGCAAGAACTTCGCCGCGCTGCGGGAGAGCGAGAAGCGTCACCCGATCGAGGAAGTCGGCGCCAACCTTCGCGGCATGATGTCGTGGCTGCCGCAAGGAAGGCAAGAAAGCGCAATCCGCACCCCAACCCAAACCGCAGGTCGTGAATGCTTAAAGGAGCCGAAATCGTTCTGCGCTGTCTGCGCGCCGAAGGAGTGGATCTGGTCTTCGGATATCCCGGCGGCGCGATTATGCCGCTGTACGACGCGCTTGAAGGCAGCGGTGTGCGCCACATCCTGACCCGGCACGAGCAGGGCGCGGTGTTCGCGGCGGAGGGTTATGCGCGAGTCACCGGCAAGGTTGGCGTCGCCATCGCGACCAGCGGGCCGGGCGCAACCAACCTGGTGACGGGCATCGCCGATGCCAAGATGGATTCCGTCCCCCTGGTCTGCATTACCGGCCAGGTCCGCAGTGCGCTGATCGGAACCGACGCCTTCCAGGAAACCGACGTCTTCGGTTTGACTTTGTCGCTGACGAAATGGAGCCGCCTGGTCCGCTCCATCGAAGAAATCCCCGAAGTGATCGCGCAAGGATTTCACTGGGCGCGCAGCGGACGTCCCGGTCCGGTGTTGCTCGACTTCCCTGTCGACATGCTGAAAGCCAGCACGGAATTCAATCGGCGCCGCGACTTTCATTCCCCACGCCAAGCCTGCGGATGCGCATGTGGATTCGTCGTTCTGCGAAACGCTGACCGCTCTGCTTGAGCAAGCGAAGAAGCCGGTGGCACTGGTAGGCGCAGGAGCTAAATTGTCAGGCGCAGTTCCCGAGCTTCGGCAACTGCTCGATCAACTGAACATTCCGACCTTCGCGACCGTGCACGGACTGGGAGCGGTGCCTCCGGCATCTCCTTACTACCTGGGCATGGTTGGCATGCATGGCACCCGCGCGGCCAACATGGCGCTGCACGAAACCGATCTGCTGCTGGTGTTCGGTGCGCGCCTGGACGATCGCGTGACTGGCGAGCCAACCCGCTTTGCCCCGCACGCCCGCATCGTGCATTTCGAAATCGATCCCGCACAGCTTGATCGCGTGCGGCAGTGCGAGTTACCGGTGATCGGCGATCTGGCGGAAACGATCCCCGCCTTCACGAACGAACTTGGCAGCATTCATCTGCCCGACTGGAGCGACTGGCGCGCGGTGGCTTGCGGGCCGGAACGCGCGAGAACTCGATCCGCGAGGACTGTCGCAGCCGACCATTCGCTTTCTCGACGAACTCTTCAGCCGTTTGCCTGAAGACAGCGTGATCCTCGCCGATGTCGGCCAGCACCAGATGTGGGCGGCGCAGCGTTACCGATCCGCGTCCCCGCGGGGCTTCATCACCTCGGGCGGATTGGGCGCGATGGGCTTCGCTCTTCCAGCGGCGATCGGCGTTCAGCTGGCGAAGCCAGAAACGACGGTGCTCTGCGTCTCCGGCGATGGCGGCATCCAGATGAACATCCAGGAATTCGCCACGGTGAAGCGGTTGGGCCTGCCCATCAAGATGGTCATCGTCGACAACAAATATCTCGGCATGGTGCGCCAGTGGCAACAGCTTTTCTACCAGCGCAACTATGCGGAAACCGACTTGAGCGATAACCCGGACTTCGTGGAGATCGCCAAGGCGTACAAGATTCACGCGCAGCGCCTGGGAGAAGAGCAGATGGCCGAGTATCCGGTTGCGAAAACTACCGGAGACGTCATCGACCGCTTCTTGCAATCGCCGGAGCCGGAGTTGCTGGTGTTCGATTGCCATCCGGAAGCGAACGTCTATCCCATGGTGCCGGCAGGCGCAGCGCTATCGGAAATGGTGTTTGAAGAAGAATGATTTTTGTGTAGGGACGGACGCCTCCGTCCGTCCTGGAGCTTCAGCTCCGAGGGACAGAAACATGCAAGCATTTCACATTCGCTATCGCAATACGCAGGGGACCTTGATGCGCATCCTGAACGCGGCTTCGCGGCGCGGTCTCGATATTCCCTACGTTCAGGCCGAACCCATCGAGCACACCCACCAGGTGACGCTGCTGCTCGAGGTCAATCCCAAGCAGGTGGGCCAGCTTTACCGCGACTGGAATGCGGTTGTGGATGTGATTTCTGTGCGCGCAGCTCCGCCTTTGAAAGAACAGGCTTGGACAGCCGCTCCGCTTCCGCCGGCCATGGCACGGATGTCCGACGACACGCGGGCAAACGCAGCATTGGCGTAGCCTGAGAGCCCCACTTCTCGCAAAGAACGCGAGAAATGGGGCACCCACATGCTTACTCGAAACTTGAAACTTCTCACCACATTGCGTTCGATCCTCTCGTTCCCATAACCTTTCCTCATCATGGACCTCAAACATCGTAGCCGCGGAATCACCGATGGGCGCGACCGGGCTCCCTCGCGCGCCATGTTCAAAGCCATTGGCTTCACCGACGCGGATCTCAGCAAGCCTCTCATCGGAGTAGCCAACACCTGGATCGAGACCATGCCTTGCAACTTCCACCTGCGGCGTCTTTCGGCCAAGGTGAAAGAAGGCATTCGCGCCGCCGGTGGCACTCCGATGGAGTTCAACACCATTGCCATCAGCGACGGCGAAACCATGGGAACGGAAGGTATGCGCGCATCGCTGGTAAGCCGCGAACTGATTGCCGACTCGATCGAACTGGTTTGCCGCGGACAGATGTTCGACGCCGTAGTCTGCGTGGTGGGATGCGATAAGACAATTCCCGCCGGAGCGATGGCGCTGGCGCGACTCAATCTTCCAGGACTGGTGCTTTATGGTGGCACGATTGCCGCAGGTGTCTACAAAGGAAAAGACGTCACCATTCAAGATGTCTTCGAGGCGGTCGGTGCCAACGCTGCCGGAAAGATGAGCGACGCCGAGTTATTGGAACTGGAGAACGTCGCCTGTCCCAACTCCGGCGCGTGTGGCGGCCAATACACCGCGAACACCATGTCAACCGTCATGGAGTTGATCGGCCTTTCTCCGATGGGTTTCAACGGCGTACCCGCTATGGATGCTCGTAAAGATGAAGTCGCCTTCCGCTGCGGAGAAGTAGTGATGAATCTTCTGAAGCAAGGCATTCTCCCCAAACAAATTCTCACTCGCCCAGCTTTTGAAAACGCCATTGCCGGAGTCGCGGCCACCGGCGGATCCACCAACGCGGTTTTGCATTTGCTGGCCATCGCGCGCGAGGCGGGCGTCCCGCTGCAACATCGACGATTTTCAGAAAGTCAGCGAACGAACTCCCCTGCTTGCGGATTTGAAACCCGCAGGCCGCTATGTGGCTGCTGACGTGGATAAAGCTGGAGGCATTCCCGTCATCGCCAAGCGTTTGCTGGATGCGAAGTGCGCTGACGGAAATACACTGACTGTGACCGGGAAGACTTTTTCCGACGAAGCGAATGCCGCTAAAGAAACGCCCGGCCAGCCGGTGATCGCACCGCTCGATCGTCCTTTAAAGAAGACCGGGGGACTGGTAATCCTGCACGGAAATCTTGCGCCCGAAGGATGCGTCGCCAAGATCAGCGGTCACGAGCGCCTGAGCCATCGCGGCCCCGCGCGGGTGTTTGAATCCGAAGAAGACGCCATGTCTGCGGTGACCAGCAAACGAATCAAGCCTGGCGATGTGGTGGTGATCCGCAATGAAGGGCCGAAGGGCGGACCGGGCATGCGTGAGATGCTGAGCGTGACCGCGGCCATCGTGGGCGAAGGCTTGGGTGAGTCGGTCGCTCTGCTCACCGACGGCCGCTTCAGCGGCGCCACCCGCGGACTCATGCTGGGACACGTCGCTCCCGAGGCCGCTCTTGGTGGCCCCATTGCCGCGCTGCACGAAGGAGATGTCGTTCATATCGACATTAACCAGCGTGTTCTCGAGGTTGAATTGAGCGATGCGGCGCTCCGTCAGCGGTTGACGGAAGTCAAGGCACGCCCGCCACGTTACACCAGCGGAGTCTTTGCCAAGTACGCCGCGCTGGTCACGTCGGCATCGGAAGGTGCGATTACTCGGCCGCCACAGCGGGCGCCACACAAGTAGTGACCGCTTCCGCATTTTGCGGTTCGTGGGAATCCTCGGCCTTGCGCCAAGTGTGCAGGTTGTAGGCGTAGATTCCAACGCAGAAAATGTTTGCCGGGATGAATCCAAACTGCGCAGTTTTTAGCCCGATAAAGCAAACCACGACGCTATTGACCGCCGCTAATACCCAACCCTGCCAATGCCGCTTGCCAATCAGAATGGTGGAAAGAACTGTAAGGATGCAGGATAAATAATCTAACCGGAACACCGTGGCCCTCCAACGTGATTACCAGTATCGGGCCTTTCAGCGAGTTTTTCACGGTGACAGCGGTCACATTGGGATAACGTCGGTAACTGGCACGGAAGTGCCCTTCACATTCCTACTAAGTTGAGTTCGAGCTTCGAGTAGCCTTGCTCGCGAGCCCAGAGATCGAGCGGTGCGGCGGCGATTTCGTCGACTACTGTATCCGCCAGACCGTTCTTCGTAAGGTCAATCGTCTTTAGATACTGCTTGCAGGTGTCGCAGCATCTCCACGCGGACGTAGTCGAAGTCATTCGCGGTGTAGACGGGCAACTTTTTGTAGTCTTCCTCTCCACAACCCGCGCAGACGATGCGGCGGAAATCCCACTCCGCCAGGCAGAATGAACACAGCAGCGAGCGGCTGCCGCCATCGCCCCTCGGGCGAAGGATGCCGGCGCCCGGCTTACGTCCGCAAAATGGGCAAGCAAACGGTTGTACTCACCCCAGTCCGCGCCGGGAACGCACCCGGGCCAGCACGGCAAAAGGTTGCAGAAAGGCTCTCGCCAGGAATTCCTGCGGCTGGGCGAGCAGACAATTCCGGCCGTTGCCAACTAGCATTCAACAGATTTGCCACAGCTTCGGTTCCCGCTTGGCGCAATTCGCTGAGCGCTCTCCTTTAAACTCTGGGGGCCTCTACCTTCTACCGCGGCCAAGAACGCCAGAAAATCGCTCATCGCTATCGGGCGAAAGCTCTGAACCGTGCACAGCCGGTTCTCTACCGTTCTCCATCTGTCGGTACTGCCGCTCCTGAAGGCCGGCGAGATGAGCATAAAAGGAGAGAATTTCTCCAACGGACGGATGAAGGCCGGCTAGGAATTTTGAGCGATCGATGCGCTGTTGCCATGGAGACGAGGGCACCCGCCGATTATCGAGGAGCGGGCAGCGTCACGCAACCTGACTGACGGCGCTGTTGACTGTTAGAAACGGCAAGACTATATTTTCGGCAATCCGTCTCGGGGCCGTCGTTCGAAAAGGCTCCAAGAAATTATTGGGTTCTTCCGAAACCTCTGGCTCTTTGCCAGCATCTTTCAGAAGACAGTGGCACATCCTGCACGATTGGAGGCCGCGACGTGGAATTTTCTCGACGGACTTTCCTCAAGAGCACTCTGGTCGGAGGTGTGGGTGTTTCCGCTTTAGGATTCGACCTCACTCCCGTCTACGCGCAAACCGCCAGCCTGAAGATTTCTCGCGCCACCGAGACGCGCAGCACCTGTCCTTATTGTTCGGTGAGCTGCGGCGTCCTTATCTACACGCTGGGCGATAAAGCCAAGAACGCCATTCCGCAGGTGGTCCACGTCGAAGGCGATCCCGACCATCCCATCAACCGCGGCACGCTTTGCCCCAAGGGCTCGTCGCTCGAACAAGACATCCTGAATGACAGGCGCCTGCTGAAACCGCAGGTGCGTCGCCCGGGCGGAACCGACTGGGAAGACATTTCCTGGGAGCAGGCTTACAGCGAAATCGCGCAGAAGGTAAAGAAGACGCGCGACGATACCTTCATGGAGAAGGACGCGCAGGGCCGCACCGTCAACCGCTGCGAAGGAATCTCTTTCACCGGCGGCTGCACCGACACCAACGAATTTAATTATCTGGTCGTCAAGACCATGCGCAGCCTGGGGGTCTGCTACCTGGAAAACCAGGCCCGGGTTTGACACGGCCCCACGGTCTCCAGTTTGGGGCCAACATTCGGACGCGGGGCGATGACCAATGGCTGGATCGACATCAAGAACACCGACATGATGTTGATCATGGGCGGCAATCCAGCCGAAAACCATCCTTGTGGTTTCAAGTGGGCGGTGGAAGCCAAAATTCACCGCAACGCGAAGACAATTGTTATTGATCCACGACTAACGCGCACTGCTGCGAACGCGGATATGTATCTGCAAATCCGCGCCGGCGCTGACATTGCCTTCCTCGGCGGGGTGATCAATTACGCCATCGCCAACAATCGCATCGCGAAAGATTACCTCCTCAACTACACCAACGCCGCGTTCATCATTAAAGACGGATTCAAGCTCCCCGATGACGGTTTGTATTCCGGCTTCGATACCGAAAAGAAGGTCTACGACAAAGCAACCTGGAATTACGAAGAAGGTGGAGATCTGACGGGCAAACCGGTCATGCCGACGCCTGCTTCAGATCAGCCGAAGCCTCAGCACGCGCAAGAGAAGAGCGACACCGGCGGAGGTCAGGGCCATCAAGCCGCGAGTCCTGCCGGCGCCGCCGGTGGGGCGGGGGCTATGCTGCCTCCCAAAGTAGCCTTCGACCTCTCTTTGCAGCATCCGCGTTGCGTCTTCCAACTCCTGAAGAAGCAATACGAGCGCTATACGCCGGAAATGGTGGAGCGGATCACTGGCATTCCCAGAGATCAGTTCCTCAAGGCCGCAGATCTTTTCACTTCCGTCCGCAAAGACGGCGACATGAAGAAGGTCGCCACCGTGATCTATGCCGTCGGTTGGACGCAGCACAGTTTCGGTACGCAAATCATTCGCACCGCGGCGATGCTGCAATTGCTGATGGGAAACATCGGACGCGCGGGCGGCGGCGTAAACGCCCTGCGCGGTCATTCCAATATTCAAGGCGCCACCGATATGGCTGGGATCTTCGACATCCTGCCGGGCTATTTGAAAATGCCCAACCCCGCCGATGTCGACCTCGCTGCGTATTTGAAGCGTATTACGCCAACGCCGTCGAAGCCCGATCCTTGGGAGTCGTTTAACTACTGGTCCAACACGCCAAAATTCACGGTATCGTTCTTGAAGGCGATGTACGGTCCGGCAGCGACCAAGGAAAACGATTTTGCCTTTAACTATCTGCCTAAGATTGATCGCAACTATTCCTGGGTGAACATCTGGAATGACATGTACGAAGGGAAGGTGAAGGGCCTTTTTGCCTTCGGCATGAACGGAGTCATGATCGGCCCGGACTCAAACAAGAACATCGATGCCTTGAAAAAGGCGGATTGGCTGGTGGTTTGCGAAATCTATCCTGACGAGACCAGCGAATTCTGGCGCGCCCCGGGTATCACCGCCGACGAGCAGAAGAAGATCAACACCACCGTGTACCGTCTGCCAGGGGCGGGATTTGCCGAAAAAGATGGCACCTTCGTCAACTCCGCTCGATGGCTGCAATGGAAGAACATCGCGGTACCGCCGCCCGGACAAGCGCGTCTCGATCAAGACATCCTGGCGACCATCTTCTTGAAAGTTCGCGAACTGTACAAGAAAGACGGTGGCAAGTTCCCCGATCCGGTGTTGAACGCGTGGTTCCCCTACACGACTCCGTACACGCCGTCGCTCTCGGAGATTGCGAAAGAGATCAACGGTAAGGCGCTCGTCGATATCACCGATCCCAAGACGAACGTCACGATTAAGGCTGGCCAACAGCTACCGGGATTTGCGTGGCTGAAAGATGACGGCACCACGTTGTCGGGAAATTGGCTGTATTGCGGTTCCTGGACCGAAGCCGGTGCGATGATGCAACGGCGCGGCACCGAAGATCCCTCGGGCCTCGGCATTTATCCCAACTGGGCATGGTCATGGCCTGCGAATCGCCGCGTCCTTTATAACCGCGCCTCGTGCGATATAGACGGCAAGCCGTGGGATCCTCAGCGACGTCAGGTCTGGTGGGATGAAGCTAAGCAAACCTGGGTTGGCAACGACGTTCCCGATTTCAAGGCCGATTCACCGCCCAAAGATCACATGGGACCGTTCATCATGAATCCCGATGGCATCGGGCGATTGTTCGTTCCGCTCGGTGGCATGCAGGACGGGCCTTTCCCGGAATTTTACGAGCCGATCGAAAGCCCGATTGCGAATCCATTGCATCCCAATCAGTCCAACAATCCCGTAGTCAAGAAATACAAGACCGACATGGACAAGTACGGCACCGTCGATCAGGGCTACAACGTGATCTGCACCACCTACCGCCTGACCGAGCACTATCACTACTGGACCAAGAACAATCCCATGAATGTGCAACTGGTGCCGGAGCCGTTCGTCGAAGTTCCGCATGAACTCGCGGAGCAGATGGGATTGAACGGCGGTGAGAAAGTGAAGGTCACCAGCGCTCGCGCGACCTACATCGCGAAGGCCATGGTCACACGACGCATTCACGCCATGAATGTGGATGGCAAGAAGATGTATCAGATCGGCATCCCCATTCACTGGGGCTTCCGGGGAATTGCCGAAGACGAAGGCAAGACCGCCAAGACGCTGACGAATCAATTGACTCCAACCGTCATCGACCCCAACGCATTCACGCCGGAATTCAAAGGCTTCCTCGTAAAGCTCGAGAAAGTCTAGAAAGGAGTGGAGCCAGAATGAGCGATCGCAGAACACTTCAAACCCAACGTCTCTCGGGCCACTCCGGGAACTCTGCCGGCTTCGACATGCAGCGTGACCTGAAGGTCTGCAAGCTGGTCGACACCACGACCTGCATCGGATGCAAAGCGTGCGAGGTAGCTTGCGTCGAGTGGAACGACATGCCGTTCAGTCCCACCACTTTCGACAATACCTACCAGACCATGCCCGAGACCCGCTGGAATTTCTGGAACCTGATCAAGTTCAACGAGCACCAGCGGCCCGATGGCACTATCCAGTGGTTGATGCGCAAGGACCAGTGCATGCACTGCGCCGATCCCGGTTGCATGGCGGCTTGCCCGGCCGACGGGGCCATCGTGCAATATGCCAACGGCATCGTCGACTTCAATCAGGAGAACTGCATTGGCTGCGAGTTCTGCGTCTCCGGTTGTCCATTCGACATTCCCCGCTTCAATCCAGCGACGAAAAAAGTTTACAAGTGCACGCTTTGTTCCGATCGCGTTGGACAAGGTTTAGAACCCGCGTGCATCAAGGCGTGCCCGACGGGCTGCCTGAAGTTCGGCACCAAGGACGACATGACTGTTCATCGCCAACGAGCGCGCCAAGCAACTACGCGATGAATTCGATATGCCGAATGCGGGCGTCTACGATCCGCAATCGGTGGGCGGAACGCATGTGATTTACGTTCTGCACGACGCTACCGATCCCGAGCGGTACGGGCACTTGCCGAAAAATCCCACGATTCCCTGGAGCTACACCATCTGGAAGTGGTTGGCAAAACCAGTGCTGGGAACCTTCGCTCTGTTCGGACTCGTCGGCGTCCTCTTGCACTACGTGACTGTCGGCCCGCGCCGACCACAGCCAGAACCGCCGCGGAAGGAGGGAGCGAAATGAGTACCGCGATTGACCGCTTCGACGACAAGGCTCGCCGCACCTTCGACTCCTTCGGCCGCACCGAGGTCTATCGCGGCGAACTGCTGCGCCATCCGGTGTACACGCGCGTTCTCCACTGGACGGTGGCGCTCTTCTTCTTTCTGGCGTTGTTTTCCGGCTTCGGAATTTATCTGCCGTGGCTCTTCCGCTGGTTCACCCCCATTTTCGGCGGCGGACCTCTGGCTCGTGTCATGCATCCCTGGTTCGGCCTGGGCTTCGTCTTGTTCTTTGGGTTTCAGGTGCTGAACTGGCTCAGGCCGATGATGTGGACCAACGCCGACACCGCCTGGATGAAAAACATCAAGAAGGAAATCTCGGGCGAAGAAAAACTCGAGCCGCCTGAAACGGGATTCTTCAATGCTGGACAGAAGTTTCAGTTCTGGGAGATCGTGGCAGGCGCCATCGCCTATCTCATTACCGGCATCATCATGTGGATCGGCGCCTCCACCTTCGGACGCGCCACGGTTGCCGTCAGCTACGTGATTCACGATATCTCGGCACTGATCATGCTGGGCGGAATTTTCGTCCACATCTACCTGAGCACCATCGGCGAGCCCGGGACCTTCCATTCGATGACGCGCGGCGCGGTTAGCGAGGCATGGGCCTGGACCTTCCACCCCGCCTGGTACAAACAAGTCACGGGACGTGACCCGCGTCAAGCCCACGAAGAAGCCAAGCGAATAATGGACGCGGCGAAGTAAGTTCAAGCCGCGTCACCAAAGCTGACTACTGCATGGGTAACTAGTACGGAGCCTTTCTTCCGCACGTGCAGTGCGCGATACGCACATCCCAACTCGATATACATTCTTTTACATTCCAAAATTGAAATTCTCTTGACAATCTTTCATACAGGAATCAGTATGCCTCCCACGTCGGGCGCAATTTCTCCCCCGATGCCGTGAAAGCAAACTCCAACCCGTAACTCGAGCAGTATTAGGTGAAAAGGAGAAGCATGGCAAAGAAAATGCTTTTAGCAGCAGCGCTCATTGCAGGACTGATTTTGCCGGCCGCCGCACAGAATGGAAAAGCCCGGCCCTTCATCGACCGACAAATCCTCGGAGGAACAGCACGCAACGGCAATCCTCCAACCGTTCCGTCTTATTGCAACCCGTGCCTGGCTTATGGCGGCGATTGGGATCCTAACTCCACCGTTTGGGTCGCCTACGCGAACTGGAACACCACTGGCTTAGGGACAGCCACCGTCTACGTCCCATTTACAGTTCCCGCCGGGCATACGTGGACGGTCACGGGACTGTTCACGAATGATCTGGCTCTGAACATCAGCACCATCGATCCTCCCCAGGCTGCATGGTCGATCTCGAGCGGTGTCTCGAAGGGTGTTGGTGGCACCACCATCGCTTCCGGCACCGACTCGGCTACCTTCAATCCCACAGGCCGCAATTACCAGAACACGTATTTCGAGTACACGACGCTGGTGAACCTCTCGTCGCCCGTGGTACTGACCGCTGGAACTTACTGGCTGTCGGTGGTGCCGCCTTGCACCAACGCTAACGATGGATCGTGTGGGTCGGCAGCTTATTACATCACCGACAGCACGTCCAAGACGAATGAATCCGGCCCGCCAGAACCGGTCCACCGTTCGTTCACTTTTTCCTCGACCTTCGGCTACGACTACCTCAACCTCTGCTCTCCGACCGAGGGCTATCTTCCTCCGTCCTGCTCTGTGATGTCTGCCGGTGTGATTGGCACGCATGACTAGTAAGTAGGCAAAGCTGACCGCTCCCCCGCGAGCCTGATCCTCGCGATCAGGCTCGTTTGCTTTTTTGCGGATCACTTCTTTTGGATGGATTCCAGATACCTGGTCAGGTTCTCCACGCGCACCTGTCCCCAATCCCTGTCGAAATCGATCTCATGAAAGATGGGTCCCCAGATCGGCATCTTCTTCGAGCCATGTGCGGGAATGAGATCGTCCGATCCCAGCAGGATCGTCGTCTTCACATGAAGGGCTGGAAACGTGCCGGCGTTCTCCTGCGAAAGCCGCGTGAGGTCGGGAACCTTCTGTCTGAGCGCGGGAGCGACCGGGCCGTTGCCGCGCGCATCTTCGCCGTGACAAGCGGCGCAATACGCCTGGTAGATGCCGGCCCCGTCGACAGGCCGAACTGGCGGTTCAGGACGGCTTCTCACTTGCGCGAAGAGTAAGAAAATTCCCGGGAACAGAAAGAGCGGGACGAGCAGGCGCGTCGGCATTCGTTGGTACACGGGGCCTCCGCGAAATACTGTTCGGACCAAATCCAGATTACCGCCAAACAATACTCCTTGCGGACGATCTACGCGGTGACCGACATAACAGTCGTGTGTGATGCTGTTGAGAAGGATCTGTCGCGGTTTTGTGACCGCTTATCTGCGACTAGCCTTGCGATCGGTAATGCCTTGGACTCACGCCAAACTCCTCGCGGAACGCCCGGTTGAAGTTCGACACATCGCCGAATCCACAATCGAGCGCAATGTCCAACACCTTCTCCGGTTCCGTCGCGAGCCGAATCGCTGCTTCCCTCAGCCGCGTTCTTCTTACATATTGATGCGGTGTCACGCCCGTAACCTGCTCGAAGGTCCGCAGAAAGTGATAAGGACTTAGACCTGCCAGTTGCGCCATTTCTCCCAGGGTCAACGCCGAATCAGAATTCTTCTCAATCCAGCGGACGGCTCTCGCTACGCCCCGCACCGCGCTCGGGCTCGCAACCTCTTTTGCTCGGCCTGAGAATCCACGAGTGATCTGTGTTACTTGTGCAGCCAACTGAATGCCGAGTTCCTCCCAAATCGCAGCCGATCCTTCTCCTGCGGCCGCCAGTCCCGCACAAGCCTTCGTAACCACCGAAGAAAGTTCCCGCTGCGAGGACAGCCGCAGAACCGGAAAATTTACTTCGGTGCCGCCGCTATCGGCCACCAACCGCTCGAAATACTCCGGCTCGAATTGAAACGACAAGCAACGATCTCCCGCGCCGTGTTCATGCCCACATTCGAAATACTGCCCCGCATTGCCAAGAAAAAGCGAACCCGGCGTCATCAGTTCGTTGCTGATTCCGCGATGGCTCTCGGATCGGTAGCGAAAAGTTCCCGCGAGAATGATGGCAATCGAGAACAGTGCGTGCTGCTCCTCAAAAGGATGGTCTCGCGGACCACAGGTACACAGCACGTCAGAAACGCTCCATCCATCCCCCGCAGCCACGATTTGTCTCGCGGTGCTGCCGGCCACCCCCGCTAAGGCGCGCCTCGCTACCGCCTGTTCTAATTCGACCGCAATTTTCGCCAAGAACCCGTCTCCCTTCGCACGCTATAACTCGAAATACACACTGCGGATTTGATGATCTCTGGAGGCCCAAAGATGAACATTACAGCAGCACAAGCGCAGGATTTCTGCTCACTTCTAGCGGCTCCCGGCCGCTCCCCGGAAATCCCCGAGTCAGAGGACCTTTATGGCTGGCTCGTCGGCAGCTGGACCCTGCAAGTTCTCCACTACAAAGGGGTCGAGGTATCGGCCTTGCAGCTTGAAGGGGAAGCTCATTTCGCCTGGGTGCTCGAAGGGCGCGCCATCCAGGATGTCTGGATCATGCCTCGACCTGCCCATCGCACCGCGAACACGGATAAAGCCAACAATATGTTTGGCACCACCCAGCGCGCATGGGATCCAACGATCCAGGCGTGGCGCATTCGCTGGATCAATCCCGTCACCGGACATCGCGAAGATCAAATCGGCCGCCGCAGCGGCGAGCGCATTGTGCAAGTGGGCCTGCGCCTTGACGGCACGCCCACCCGCTGGTCGTTTACCGAAATCACAGCCAATTCATTTCACTGGATTGGCGAAGCCCTTAACCCCGATGGAAGAACCTGGAAACTGGAAGGGGAATTCCGCGCTACACGCATTCGATAAACTGGAGAACACTCATGAACGACAAAGCTCTTCGCCAACATGTTGTGAGCCTGCTCAATAGCGGCCATGCTCACGCAAATTTCGACGCGGCTGTGAAGGACACGCCGCCAACCCTTCGCGGGAATAAGCCCGCGGGCGCCGAGCACTCGCCCTGGCAGGTTCTCGAACATCTGCGCATCGCACTGTGGGACATCCTGGAATTCGCGCGCGACGCCAAGCACAAGTCGCCGGAATTTCCTCAAGGCTACTGGCCGAGCACGCAGTCGCCTCCCAACGATGAAGCCTGGGACAAGAGTGCGGCTGCGTTCCGTTCCGACCTGGAAACCCTGATCAAGCTGGTGTCCGACGAAAAGACCGACCTCTTCGCCAAAATTCCGCACGGAGACGGGCAAACGGTTCTGCGGCAGGCTCTGGTTGCCGCCGATCACAACGCCTATCATCTTGGGGAGCTTGTACTTTTGCGGCGCGAACTCGGGGCGTGGCAATAGCCGTGACATGAAAAAACGGATCGAGCCGGGCATTGGACCTGGTCGCATACCATCAGCTCACCTCCTCCGTGCAAACCGCACCGCTAGTCAAGCGAAAGGTTGGCTACCCCCGCGGCTAGTCAAGCCGACCAAAGGGGGTGCGTTTCTCAACCGCACGAGATTCAAAACAAAGAAGAAAACTGTGGTGCCGGGAGGGGGAGTCGAACCCCCAAGACCCGAAGGTCGGCGGATTTTGAGTCCGCTGCGTCTGCCAGTTCCGCCATCCCGGCTTGGATCTTGCTTGTGCGGATCTTCAGCTTAAAGGATGCTCTTCAAACTTTGCAACTGATCCCACTCGCTCGCCGCTTCATCTCTCCCCTGGCATCGGCGGACGGTTAGGTCTATGCTTATCAGCCTATCGACGAACCCGGGCCATTAAAACAGCGATCGATTCGGCATTGTAAGGAAGGTCCCGGCAATGATCGTTCGTGATTCCGACCGCGATCCCTCCACTCCTCCCGAAGTCAACATCACCATGGAAGCTCGCGAGCCGGTTTCCGACCCCGACTCTCGGAATTCCCATCCCGCGGGTTGCCCTTCCAGTCGCGACCCACCGCCTCGTGGTCACCGGTGATTCCCTCTCCCACGGATTTCAGAGCGGCGCGATTTACAACACCGATATTTCCTATCCAGCAATTGTTGCGTGGGAATTGGGATGCTTTAACTCATTCCGTTTTCCGCACTATTACGGTTTCGGCGGGTTGCCACTCAACCTCGAGTTTCTTATTCGCAATCTGGAGGCAAAAATCGGCGGCAGAATTTCCAAAGTGGATCTTCCTCTCGCCTACTTCGAGAGCCGCCATCACCTTGCCCAAGCCGAACACTGGTGGGAGCACGGCGGAGGCGCCAGTGAACCGAATCTTAAATACATTCTTCATAACCAGAGTGTTTACGGTTGGGACCTTCGCGATGCCTTGTCGTTTACTGCCAACGTAGCCCGGGAACGCATCAATGCTCCCAAAGATAATTTCTTGCTTCCTCTGATTTCGAACGCCAACGAAAGAGCGGCTTTGCGAGTCTTGCCCAATGATTCCGCACGAAGCAATCTCAGCACCCTAGATGCGGCAGCCGAACTCGGCGAGGACGGAAACGGAATCGAGACCCTGGTGGTCATGCTCGGCGCCAATAATGCCCTTAGCACTGTCACCCATCTGGAAGTTGTTTGGAGCAAGGCCCCTGACTATCGGGACTTGAACAAGAAAGACGCTTTTACGATTTGGAACCCCGTCCACTTCGATGCTGAGCTAAAACTGGTAGAAGCCGCAGTCAAAAAGATCGCGGCGCAACACGTCATCTGGACCACGGTACCTCACGTCACGATTCCGCCTGTGACCCGGGGAATTCCGCAGAAGATCCGCAAAGGCTCCCGTTATTTCCCCTTTTACACCAGACCTTGGATCGCCCAAAAGGACTTCGATCCCAAGGCCGATGCCCACATCACCGGAAATCAGGCACGCGCGATCGACAGCGCCATTGATCAATACAATTACGCCATCACCGATGTTGTCCGCAGGGCGCGATCTGCCAATCCCTCGCGCGATTGGTATCTGTTTGACATGGCCGGAGTGCTCGACCGTCTGGCTTCCCGTCGTTATATAAAGGACGTTGCGGCTCGACCTGCCTGGTGGACTCCCTACCCACTACCCGGCGAGTTGAAGAACCTTAGGCCTGTGCCCGATTCCCGCTTTTTCTCGTCTGGCCCGAAGGGGCGCCTGGCCGGTGGGTTGTTTGCACTCGACGGAGTTCATCCCACCACCATCGCATACGGGCTCATTGCTCAAGAGGTCATTCGCGTTATGGAATTGGCGGGCATGAAGTTCGTCTCCCCTGATGGGAAAACGCCGCGCAGTCTTCCGATCAACGTCGACTTCCGGCGCCTGATCGAACTCGACACCCTGATCTCACATCCCCCTGTGTCGCTCGCGTCTGACCTTCAGCTCCTGGGTTGGCTTAATGAAAAGCTAGATTTCGTGAAGAAATTGTTACGCTGACCTTCTCTAACATCCGCGGACCGTTTTTGTCGGGCTCGATCCGCTGTTAGTCATTCCCGGGCTCTGCCCGTCTCTTAATTGAAGCCTGACTCAATGCCCGGCGAAATCTTCAATTCGCGCTCGCTTTCGGCCCGGACGAACTGGGGACGCCCCCGTGCACATGCCCGCTCGGGCATCCTGCAGCGGATGGCCAGCGCGATTTCCGGCTTTGTGGCGCGGCCCTTCCGCCCCTCCTCCGGATCGAGGTCTCCCGCGATTCAGCACCTGGATGAGACTCAACTTCTCGCCCACATCGACGGAGAGCTTTCAAAAACCGCCCGACAACAGGTCGCCGATCATCTGCGGAGTTGCTGGAGTTGCCGCGGGCAATTCCACGAGCTGTGTGCCCGGGTCGAATCGTACGTAGTAAACCGCGAGCAACACTTGCCCGACTCGTCTTCCGATTCTGGCGACCGCATCGCAGAGCTCCGCCAACGTCTGGCGGAGGTACAGAAGAACCTTCCGCCTTTGTAACCACGGCAAATTTTGTCGGGAATCCTGCTGGTGGTTCGAACTACGCTACCACTGGAGTCTCGGTCACAAACGGCAGTTGAGCCTGCTGCCAGGCATCGAAGCCTCCCATGACGTTGACGATGTTGCGGAACCCGGCGCGCTGCAGAAAGCTGCACGCGATCAGGCTGCGGTAGCCACTTTTACAATGAACTGCGACAGGGACGTTGGGGTCGAGATTCGGGAGAGCATCGCCGAAGCGATCGAGCGGAGCCCAATCGGCGCCGGCCAAGTGCCCTGCTTGCCATTCTCCTTCGCGGCGCACGTCGAGCACCTGCATGCTTCCGTCAGCGGTCTTTGCAGATAGATCCTGCACCGAAATTTGCGGCAGAGCTTCCACCGGAAAGCCGGCTTGCTTCCACGCTGAAAGTCCGCCTTCCAGGTATCCGCTTGCGCCTTCGATTCCCACTCGCGCCAAACGCATGCGAGCCTCGGCAAGTTGCTCGGTCGAATCTGCAATCAGCACGGGATGCGAACTCAAGCCCAACAGCGTGCCTGCCCAGGAAGCAAACTGACCCGACAGCGCAATATTGATCGAGCCCGGCACGTGGGCCTGAGCAAACTGATCGCACGGACGCACATCCAAAGCCACCGCACCTTTTGCAAGCAGCGCCATCAGTTGCTCAGGCGAAACCGCTGGCAATGAGGGCAGTTCGGCCAGCGCAGGTGCTCCTTCGCGATTGATCTCCGCATCTTGCAGGAAGTAGTCTGGCCGCGCGGGAAGATTCGTGGTCAATTCCTTCACGAACTCATCGCGGCTTTTAATCTGCAGCGCGTAGTTGGTGAGCCGCTCAGTTCCGATGGTCGAAGAACGCTCGGCGCGCATGTTCTTCCCGCACAACGAGCCCGCTCCGTGTGCGGGATAGACCAACACGTCATCGGCAAGCGTCATCAGCTGGTTGTGCAAACTGTCGTAAAGCAGGCCGGCAAGTTGCTGCGGCGTATGGTTCTTCGACAAGTCCGGACGTCCCACATCGCCCAGAAAAAGCGTATCGCCGGTCAACACCGCCCAGGGCCGCGCGGACTTCTCTTCGTCGGTGAGCAACAAACAAATGCTCTCAGGAGTATGCCCGGGGGTTTCAAGCACTTGAAGCCGAGCCTTGCCGAAGCGCAAAGCGAATCCATCGCTCACGTCAACGTGGGGGAACGTCGCTCCCGCCTGGGCGCCGATGTAGATCTTGGCGCCGCTGCGCGCCGCTAACTCCTTGTGGCCAGAGACGAAGTCCGCATGCAGATGGGTCTCGAACACATGCCGGATTTGCAATCCGCGTTCTTGCGCGGCTTTGAGGTAGAGATCCACATCGCGTTGGGGATCGACCACCACCGCTTCACCCTCGGACCCGATCATGTACGAAGCGTGCGCCAGACATCCCAGATAAAATTGTTCAAAATACATGTGCGTGCCTCAAATTTCCGCTCTCATCATACCTCTTAACCGCAAGGATGCAATCACTTGCAAGAACTCACGGAAACACCAGAAAGCGTGCCCTTTCTATCCAAAATCTCTCCCTTTTCACAGGTGAATTCTGGGCTAGAATGGGGGCACAATCTGGCTTTCATCTGAAGGCTAAGTCGTTTCAACAGCGCCCCTTCCCCCAAGGAGGTCTGTTCGATGTACCGGCCGTATGGCAATAGTGTCCCTAATTCCAGTCCCTTGCTCGATGTAGAGACTACCATCCGCGGACTCACGCAGGATTACTGCACCGCATTCAACACCGGAAACTACGATCAAGTGGCGGCTCTGTTCGCCTCTGATGGGCTCTACATGGCTCCCAATCGCGAGCCGGCGCAAGGGCCCAAAGCCATCGAGTGGCTTCTGCTGCAACTCGGTGAGCGCGGATACCAGGATCTGCGCCTGGAAACCACGCGTGTCGATTACGCAGGCGATCTGGCCATCGAAATGGGTCGTTACACAGCGGGGATTCACCAACCGGACGGCACCACCGTTGCCGACCGCGGCAAGTTTATGCACGCCTGGCGTCGGCTGGGCGCATGGCTGCTGGTGGCGGATTCGTGGAGCAGCAATCTTCGCGGCAGTGGATAGAATTCCGAGCCCGAACCCTAGTTCTCAATTGAATGAAGGTTTGCAGAGGATATAGAGTCCGAGGATGAGTGCACCCGTCGAGCGCCCGCCCGCCAAGACTGAAAACGTTGCCATTCGAAAAGCGGCTGCGACGAATCCGGCGAACTTTTGCCCCAACTGCTCCGCTCAACTCAAAGAGCATCGCTGCAAACTCAGCTGCCCGCGTTGCGGATTCTATTTGAGCTGCTCGGATTTTTACTGAGGAAGCTGCCAGCTTTCGGCCGTAAGCTCTCAGTCTCTTCCGGCGCTGCGAACCTGCAAGCTGCGACCCGCCTCACCTGACACCAAACCGCGCCAGCATCTACAATACATTCCAGGCATACAAACTTCATTTTTGAGGAGCTACGAATGCAACGCAAGGCAAGTGCAGTCTGGAAGGGTGGCCTGAAAGATGGCAAGGGCGCGGTTTCGGCGACCAGTGGAGTCCTGTCGAACACTCCCTACTCTTTCACCACGCGATTCGAAAATACTCCGGGCACCAATCCCGAAGAACTGATCGCCGCAGCGCATGCGGCTTGCTTCTCCATGGCGCTGTCAGCACAGTTAGGAGCGGCAAACCTCACTCCTGAGAGCATCAACACCAGTGCGACCCTGACCATGGATAAGCTCGATGCCGGTTGGACCATCACGGCTGTTCATCTCGACGTCGTGGGACGCGTGCCTGGTGCCGACACCGCGGCGTTCCAGAAGGCGGCCGATAACGCTAAGTCCGGGTGCCCCGTCTCCAAGGTTCTTAAGGCGAACATCACCATGGATGCCAAGTTGGAAAGCTAGGCTCTTGGCTTTAGGCTCCGGGCGTTAAGGCTGGATTCTCCGAAGGCCGAAAGCCCAGAGCCTGGAGTCCACTTCACGTGCTATCGTAGGTTTTTATGTCGACACCGCGCCAACAACTCTTGCGTCTGCTCGCCGCGAAATCCTTCCGCTTGGGCGACTTCAAGTTGTCGTCCGGTGCCAAAAGCGACTATTACATCGACTGCCGTACCACCACCCTCGACGCCAAAGGTTCGAAGCTGACGGGGCAGGTTTTTTTCGATGAGATTCGCGCGCGCGGCTGGAAGCCACAAGCCATCGGCGGGCTGACCATGGGCGCCGATCCCATCGTCTCCGCTGTCGCGGTGGTCAGCGGAGATATCAACGGATTCCTGGTGCGTAAGGCTGAAAAAGAACACGGCACCGGCCAGCGCATCGAGGGTTATCGCGAGAAGGGATCGCGGGTCGTCATTGTCGACGATGTTTGCACGACGGGCGCCTCGACCGTCCAGGCCATCGAAGCGGCGCGCGAATTTGGCTTCAACGTGGTGGGCGTGATGTGCCTGGTCGAGCGCGAAGAGGCCAGCGGACGTCCCAACGTAGAGAAAGCCGCCGCTCCCGTTCCCTTTGTCTCGATCTTCACCGCCCGGGACGTGCGCAAAGAGCACCTCCTGCAGAACGACGAGACCTCGCCCGGCCTGCCCGCGGTAACCGGCGGAGTCTAGCCAACGGACCAACGACTCAAATCATGATTCAGACTCTTGAATGGACCGATTCCGGCGTACGCTTCATCGATCAGACGAAGCTGCCAACAGAAGAAACCTACGTCACCGCCAGGACCTATGAGCAGGTCGCCGACGTGATCCGCAACATGGTGGTGCGCGGCGCGCCCGCGATCGGCGTGGCGGCAGCCATGGGCGTTGCGCTCGGCGTGAAGAATTCGAAAGCCGAGTCTGTCGGCGAACTCAAGCAGGACTTCGACAAGATCTGCGAGGTGATCGGCCAGACGCGTCCGACCGCGGTGAATCTATTCTGGGCGATTCGCAGAATGCGGGACAAGTTCGAACTGCTGCGCGTACGTCCCTTGCCCCAAATCAGACAGGCGCTCATCGACGAAGCCGTCCGCATGCACGCGGAAGACATCGCGGCCAATCAAGCGATGGGGCGCTATGGCGCGACCTTAATGCCCGCGAGCGGCGGAGTGCTGACCCACTGCAACGCGGGAGCGCTTGCGACATGCGGCTACGGAACGGCCTTGGGAGTGATTCGCGCGGCCGTCGAGCAGGGCAAGAAGATCCACGTCTTCGCGGATGAGACTCGCCCGTTTCTGCAAGGTTCAAGATTGACCGCATGGGAGTTGATGAAAGACGGCATCCCCACTACCGTGATCTCCGACAACATGGCAGGCGCGATGATGAGCAAGGGCAAGATCGCAGCCATCGTCGTGGGGGCCGATCGCATCGCAGCAAACGGCGACGTAGCTAATAAGATTGGCACTTATAGCGTAGCCGTTCTCGCGAAAGAGCACGGCATTCCGTTCTATGTCGCCGCGCCGCTATCGACCGTTGATATGGACACGCCCGACGGCAGCAAGATTCCCATTGAACAACGCAATCAGCGCGAGGTCACGCACATCGCCGGCAAGCAGATGACGCCGGATGGAGTCGAGATCGAGAATCCGGCCTTCGATGTGACGCCCGCGAAGTACGTGACCGCCATTGTGACCGAACGAGGCATTGCGCGCGCGCCGTACTGCCGAGTCGCTAAAGAGATTAGCGGAGGAAAGTGCGGCCGTCAGCACTTAGCATTTGGCAATTAGCATTTAGCCAGTAGGATTTCGTGTGAGCTACCAAGAATCCAATGGGCCAAATGCTAATTGCCAAGTGCTAAGTGCTTCTTATGTTTCCCGTCACCCAATCCCAAATCACCTTCGAGAGCGGAGGCAAGCCCATCCGCCTCGACGCTTTCATTCCCAGCAATGACGGACAGCGTTTCCCCGCGGTCATCAGTCTCTATGGTTCGGGCGGCGGCTTTGCCGGCATGACCGAACCCGCCAGCCTGCTCGCCAGCCAGGGCTTTGCGGTGTACATCCTGCATTACTTCGATCGGACGGGAACTTCATTCGCCGACAAAGACACCATCTTCCGCCACTTTCCAATCTGGGTGAAGACCTTGTGGGACTCGATCAGCTACGTCGAGCAGCAGCCGCACGTCGATCCGGAGCGCATTGGACTGCTTGGGTTCTCGCTCGGGGCTTACCTATCACTCTCCGATGCCGCGGTCGATAAGCGCGTGCGCGCCGTAGTCGAGTTTTTCGGCGGCATGCCCAAAGAAATGCGGTTCTTCATGCGCCGATTGTGTCCGGTTCTGATTCTGCACGGCGAGTCCGATACGACGGTTCCGGTGGAAGAGGCTTATCACCTGCAAAAGGTTCTGGAAAAAAAGAACATGCCTTACGAGATGCAGATCTATCCCGGCGCAGGACATGGCTTTACCGGCGACGTTTGGCGGGATGCCGGAATGCGGTCGCTGGCTTTTCTGAAGAAGTACTTGGCAGCGTGACCCGTGAACTTTTCTACGGCGTTCGACGTATCTATCATTAGAGGTTGGAGGGAGGTCTCATCATGTTCACTTTTCTTCTCTGGTGTCTGCTGTTCGTGATGTGCTGGCCTCTGGCTCTATTCGCGCTGGTGATTTATCCGTTTGTCTGGCTGCTGCTTCTGCCCTTCAGGATTGTGGGCGATCGCGGTTCATGGAGTGCTGGAGCTGATTTGGGCGGTGGTCATGCTTCCGGCGCGGTTGTTGAGCGCGCCCTTCAAAGCCGTCCGGATCTGATTTGCACGCGGACAGCCGGGGCGGCTGTCCCTGCGTGATTTTTGCTAGTTCTTGGCGCCGACCGGCTTATGTTCCAGCCGCTCGTATACTTCTTCCGCTCTCCGCAGCGCATCCTGCACGTTATCGCAAATGTTTTCGTATCCGATCAGGTCTTCGAACTCTGATTGGTGAATGACCGCTGCAGGTTGTTCCCTGGCACCGCACAAGATCAGGGTTCGCTTGCTCGCCTGCAGTTTTCGTGCAACCTCTTCTAATGCAAACAACCCAGTCGCATCGATCGCGGTCATATTGCGCAAACGCAGAATCACCACCGGCGGAAGCTTGTGAATATTTTCGGTCACCACTGAGACTTTATCCGTCGCACCAAACAGAAAAGGCCCGTGAATGCGGAAGATGGTGGCGTAGTAAGGAATGTCTTTGTCTTGCAGGATGTGCACGCGTCCATCTTCCACGTAGTCATCAGTAACCTGCGAAACGGTGGTGGTACTGGCCACTCGGCTGATGAAAAGCAGCGCAGCCAGAATCATGCCTGCTTCAACAGCTACCGTCAGGTCAGCGAATACAGTGAGAGCGAAAGTCACAAGCCAGATGCTGATATCGGTTTTGGTTAGCTTCAGCAATTGCGGAATCTCGCGCCACTCGCCCATGTTGTAAGAGACGACCATCAGGATGCCAGCCAGAGCCGCCATCGGCACATAACTCACCAGCGGAGCCGCGAACAGCAGGATGCATAACAAAGTTAGCGAGTGAATGATCCCAGCTACGGGAGACTGTGCTCCTGAACGGATGCTGGTCGCGGTTCGTGCAATGGCTCCGGTCGCGGGCAGCCCCCCGAACATAGGCGAGGCGATGTTGGCAATTCCCTGTCCGATCAACTCGACGTTGGGATTATGCCGGTCATCGCTCATGCGATCGGAAACCACCGCCGACATGAGCGACTCGATCGCTCCCAACATCGCCACGGTAAAGGCCGGCCCCAAAAGTCCATGAATAAGATCGGTTCGGAATGGCGGAATCTGCCAGTGCGGCAGGCCGCTGGGAATTCCGCCGAAACGCGAGCCGATGGTTTCTACCGGCAACTTGAACACCACTACAGCCAGCGTGGATAAAACCAATCCCACAATCGGCCCGGGGATGCGGGGCGAGAGCACACGGCAGAAGATCATGATCAATGCCGTGCTAACGGCGATGATTGCTGCCGTATAAGACAGTGTCGGCAGATCCTTGATCAGCGCTTCCATGCGTAGCCAGAAAACGCCGGGCACCTTGTCGAGTTTCAATCCGAGAAAATCTTTGATCTGGGTGCTGGCAATCAGAATCGCGATCCCGTTGGTGAAGCCGACCACAACCGGCCGCGGAATATATTTCACGGCCGTGCCCAGACCGGTCACTCCCATCACGACGAGTAGAATCCCCGCCATGACGGTGCACATGAACAGACCGCTCACACCGTGGGCGGTAACAATGCCAGCCACGACGACCACAAACGCGCCCGTGGGTCCCCCGATTTGCGTTTTGGAACCGCCAAGCAGAGAGATCAGGAAGCCGGTGACGATGGCGCAGTAGATGCCGGCTTGAGGAGTCAGTCCCGAGGCGATAGAGAATGCCATCGCCAGCGGCAACGCCACCAGACCCACCGTGATTCCGGCAATCAGGTCGTGGCCAAATTTGGTGCGGTTGTAGTCCCGCAAACACAGAACCGACTTCGGCAGCCACCGTTCTTCGGAGAAAGTAAGAGCCATTTTGACAGTATGGCGGCGAACCGCGGGATTTTAAATATTACGAACGGTACCCGGCTCGGGACGCAGTCTATCGCTGGTGAAATATTCGTGACGGACTCGCCAACCATCCTGAACAGGATGTATCATGCAGCGCAGCACCTCTGCGGTGATCCAGATCACATAAGGAATTCTTATGAAACGTGCGATTTCTCTCTACGGTTCTATCCTCGTTCTTCTCACCGGTCTCAGCTTCGCGCAGGCTGCCGCACCCGCGAAGTCAGGCTCTGAGGCAATCTGGGCCAGCCTGATGGCCGGAAACACCCGCTACGTCGAAGGGCACACCAGGACGCGATCCATCGTCCCGCTACGGCAGTCGCTGGCCAAATCGCAGAATCCTAAAGTGGCGGTTCTGGCCTGCTCCGACAGTCGCGTGGCGCCGGAAACTGTCTTCGATCAGAGCCTGGGCGATTTGTTCGTAGTGCGCTCGGCGGGAAATATCGCCGATGCCATCGGCATCGGCAGCATCGAGTATGCCGTGCAGAATCTCGGCAGCACGGTGATCGTGATTGTCGGCCACACCAGCTGCGGGGCAGTGAAAGCTGCCTGTTCGGGAGACAAGATGCCGACCGCGAATCTGCAAGCCATCGTCGATCAGATTGATCCCGCGGTGAAGCAAGCCAAGGGGCAGGCACAGGGAGACGCTCTGCTCGATGCAGCCATCCGCGACAACGTTCATCAGAGCGAAAAGGACTTGTTCGCGCATAGCGACATACTGCGCCACCTGGTGGAGGAAGGAAAAATCAGCGTCGTCGAAGCGCTCTATCACCTCGACACAGGGAAAGTCGAGAGATTAAGCAAGTAGGAGAGCCTAAACGTCCATGGCTTGAAGATGAGGAGCCATGATCAGAGGTGCTTCGGTCGCTCGCTGCACATCTTCTGCGGTCAAGCCGGGAGCGATTTCGTCGAGCACGAGCCCGGCAGGCGTCACCTGAATTACCGCCATTTCGGTGACGATCATATTTACGACGCGGACGCCGGTGAGTGGCAGCGTACACTTTTTCAGAATTTTCGGAGCACCATCTTTATTGGTGTGCTCCATGGCAATGATCACGCGGCGTGCGCCTGCCACCAGGTCCATGGCTCCGCCCATGCCCTTGACCATTTTGCCGGGGATCATCCAGTTCGCGAGGTTCCCTTCCTCATCCACTTCCATGGCGCCCAACACGCTCAGATCAACATGCCCGCCGCGAATCATGGCGAATGAGTCAGCGCTGGAAAAATACGCGGTGCCCGCCATTTCAGTGACTGTTTCCTTGCCGGCGTTGATCAAGTCGGCGTCGACCCGATCCTCTGTCGGATACGGGCCGATGCCCAGCATGCCATTCTCGCTTTGCAGAATTACATCCATGCCGGCGGGCACGTAGTTCGCGACCAGCGTGGGCATGCCGATGCCGAGATTCACGTAATAGCCATCACGCAACTCGCGCGCAATGCGCTTCACGATTCGCTCGCGCTTCTCCACATCTTTGGTTCTCGTCGGTGGTCTTTGGTCGTTGGTCATTGGCCCTTGTTCATTCGCCGTGGGTTGTATGTCTCTGGATGAAGCGACCAGAGACGAACGACCGACGACTAACTAGCTTTTCTCACTGTTCTCTTTTCAATCCGCTTCTCGTAAACCTCTCCCTGGAAGATGCGCTTCACGAAAACGCTGGGCGTGTGCACCATATCCGGTTCCAGTTGACCGGGCTCCACCAGTTGCTCGACTTCGGCAATCGTTACTTTTGCCGCAGTCGCCATCATGGGATTGAAATTCCTGGCGGTCTTCCGGTATGTGAGATTTCCCCAGGTATCGCCCTTCCACGCTTTCACGAAAGCGAAATCCGCCTTCAAAGCGTGTTCCATCAGGTAGAGGCGGCCATCAAACTCGCGCGTCTCTTTATCTTTGGCCACCAGTGTTCCCACTCCAGTCGGAGTAAAGAACGCGGGAATTCCAGCGCCGCCTGCACGTATGCGCTCGGAGAAGGTTCCCTGCGGCACCAGATCAAGTTCGATCTTGCCTTCGAGCACCATCTGCTCCAACAGCTTGTTCTCGCCGACGTAGGTTCCAATGTGTTTGCGAATCTGCCCGGCACCCAGCAGCAAGCCCATGCCGAAGCCATCGACTCCGACGTTGTTGCTGATGGTGGTCAGGTTCTTGGTGCCTTTTTTCACGAGGGCACGAATCAAGTTTTCCGGAATGCCGCACAACCCGAAGCCGCCAACCATAATGGTCGCGCCGTCGAACACGTCACGCACGCTCTCGTCAGCGCTGGCTACCACTTTGTTCATCGCGCAAGGATTGTAAACGAAATGCAACTATTGAGTCATTGAATCATTGAGCGATTGATTCATTAGGTTCAATGACCCGATGATTAAATGTCTCATCTCTCAATTCTTCTTTTGACTTTTCTTCAGATGGTGGGCCTGCTCGAACTCGAGAGCCAGTTCCTTGGTACCAAGATTTTCGCGGATGTGCGCCAGATGCTGTTCGACCCTGTGCAGGGCGGCGGCAATATTCTTCTTGTTGGTGATGGCAATGTCGCGCCACATGGAGTAGGGGCTCGCCGAGATTCGCGTCATCTCCCGCAAGGCTCGTCCGCCAGCCTCGAGCAATGGCGCCTCCGGGCCGTACTCCTCGACCAGAGCCGCAGCCAGCGCGGTCGAAATCATCTGGGGAACGTGGCTGATCCAGGCACAGAGTTCATCGTGCTGCTGCGCTTCAAGGCTGGCGATGCGCGCGCCGGTGCGCTCCACCCACTCCAGAAATTCTCCCTGCAATCCTTCATCGGGATACTGGTCGGCAACTGGAGTAAAGAACCATGCGGCTCCACGGAACAATTCAGGATCGGCGAACTCCATTCCCGATTGTTCTTTGCCGGCCATGGGATGCCCGCCCAGAAAACGCTGGCCGACATTTTTCCCGAAGACAGATTTAGCCTTGGTCACGACCGCAGCCTTGGTGCTGCCGACATCGGTGAGCAGCGCCTTGGCGGGAAGAATCGGCCCGATGCGCTCGATAAGTTCGATAATCGCACCGACCGGAGTCGCCAGCACGACCACGTCGCTGCCACGCACCGCTTCAGCGGGATGAATCTGTCCGGCGTCGATCGCGCCTTTGCCGCGCGCCCGGTCAAGCACCGGCTGGCGATCACAGCCAACGATGCGGCCTTTGAATCCACTGTTTCTGAGAGCGAGCCCGAACGAGCCGCCGATCAGTCCGGTTCCGACGATCGTGATCTGGCGAATGGGCATTGATTTTCAATTGGCAATTGAAAATCGCAAATGGCAATGATTACGCCATCTTCCGTCCCACCACCGGCGCGATCATTCGTAGTTCGTCCATCAACTTGGCGAACTGCGCGGGATAGAGCGACTGCGCTCCGTCGGACAACGCACGGTCGGGATCGTGATGAACCTCGATCAGCAACGCGTCGGCGCCGGCTGCCAGCGATGCCCGCGCCATCGGAGGAACTTTGTCGCGAAGCCCCGTGCCGTGCGAAGGATCGGAAGTCATGGGAAGATGCGAAAGCTTCTGGATGATGGGAATGGCCGAGATGTCCAGCGTATTGCGGGTGTAAGTCTCGAATGTGCGAATACCGCGCTCGCACAAAATGACTTCGTAGTTCCCGCCGGCCATGATGTATTCGGCCGAGAGCAACAGCTCTTCGAGCGTCGCCGCAATGCCGCGCTTCAGCAGTACGGGCTTCTTTACCTTGCCTAGTTCGCGCAGCAAATTGAAATTCTGCATGTTGCGCGCGCCCACCTGAAAGATGTCGATGTAAGGCAGCATCATGGCAATCTGCGAGATTTCCATCACCTCGCTGATCACCAGCATCTTGAACTGATCGCCCGCCTCGCGCAGCAACCTCAGTCCTTCGAGCCCCATGCCTTGGAACGTGTACGGAGAACTGCGCGGTTTGAATGCTCCGCCTCGCAGCACGCGGGCTCCAGCCTTCGCGACTTGTCCAGCGACGTTGAAGAGTTGCTCGCGCGATTCAACCGAGCATGGCCCTGCCATCACGACCACTTCGTCGCCGCCAATCTTTCAGACCGTTGGCAAATTCGATGACCGTCCCCTCAGGACGGAAACTGCGCCCCGCAAGCTTGTAAGGCGCGCTGATGCGGTGCACCTCCTGCACGCCCGACAACACTTCGAGATTGCGCGTGTCGAAGTCAATGCGCGCGCCCACCGCCGCCAGGACGCTCTGCCGCGCTCCGGTCGTGCGATGGACGGAAAAGCCCATCCGCACCAGGTGTTCGATCACATCCTGGATCTGCTTCTCGGTCGCCGTTTCCTGCATTGCAACAATCATAGAAATCGGACTTCAGACCTCAGACGTCAGACCTTAGCGAAATACGACTGTCCGAGGTCAGCTACTTCAGTCATTCACATCTATATCCAGTTCCGTATCACCCGCTGCGGCGTCGGTGATTTCCGGGGCAATTTCTTCTTTCTGAATCTGGCGCATGATATCCATGATGCGCTCGTAAATACGAATCAGATCCTGGTCGGGCAGCGGACCGCGATTCACGTTCTTGACATGGGCGAAAACTGACTGCTCGCGGTCGGGCTCATAGATAGCCATACCGGCGTCGCGCTTAAGTTTGCCGATCTCGTGCGCGGCTTGCGCCCGCTGGCTCAGCAACTCAACCAGCTTGCCATCCAGTTCGTCGATTTTCTTCCGCCAATCGGAAATGTCCATTTTCGTCGCTGGTCGCTGGTCGTTGGTCGTTGGTCGTTGAGTTCCGTCTTCGATGAATGAGGGACCAACGACCATCGACTAACGACCACCGACTGAAAGCTGTTTTATAAATTGTGCCACAGCCTCCGCTTCCTTGCCGGGATTCCCTTCGATCACAGCCACAATCGCGCTGCCGATCACCGCAGCGTCCGCGTATTTTCCTACTGCCACGAATTGCTGTGGTGTCGAGATGCCGAATCCGACAGCAATCGGAAGCTTCGTATGCTTGCGCAAACGCTTGACCAGGCCCTGCGCGTCTTCCGGCAATTGCTGGCGCGCGCCGGTCACTCCCGTACGCGAAACGGCATACACGAATCCCGTCGACGCGTGCGCAATCTGCTTCAGTCGATCTTCTGGACTCGTCGGCGCCGCAAGAAACACAGTCGCCAGATCATGCTGCCGCATCAGGCGCAGGTATTCGTCTGCCTCCTCCACCGGAAGGTCGGTGACGAGAGCCCCGTCTAGTCCCGCCGCCCGCGCCACTTTGCAGAATTTTTCCAGACCCATGCGCAGAATCGGATTGAGATAAGAGAACAGAATCAATCCCACCGATTGCGAGTGCTGGCGAATTTCGGCTGCCAGAGTCAAGACCTGCGCGAGGGTCGTTCCCTTCGCCAGCGCCCGTTCGCTGGCACGCTGGATCACCGGGCCGTCGGCCACGGGATCGCTGAACGGAACGCCCAGTTCGATGACATCCGCCCCCGCCTCAATCGCCGACAGGATGACCTCGCGCGTGGTCGCGAGATCGGGATCGCCGCAGGTGACGTAGGCGACGAGAGAGGGACGGTTTATGAAAGAAAGAGGCATTCGTTCTGGATTTTCAATTGGCAATCGAAATTGGAAATTGAAAATTAGAAGCCCTCCAGCTTCAGGTTCTCCCGCAATATCCCAATGTCTTTATCCCCGCGCCCCGAGACATTGACGATGACCACCTCCGACTTCTTCATCTTCGGCGCGCGCTTCACCACTTCCGCCACCGCATGGGCAGACTCGAGCGCCGGAATGATGCCCTCCGTCCGGGCCAGGAGCGTGCAGGCCTCAAGCGCTTCCGCATCGGACGCAGGAACATATTCCGCGCGCGAAGTATCCTTCAACCACGCGTGCTCCGGACCGATCGAGGGATAGTCGAGTCCCGCTGACACGGAATGTGTCGTCGCGATCTGACCCCCAGCATCCTGCAACACATATGAATAGGTTCCCTGCAGCACGCCGGGAGAGCCTCCGCGAAACCGTGCTGCATGATCGCCGAGACGCTCGCTGCGGCCTCCGGCTTCGACTCCGATCAGCTTCACTTTCTTGTCTTTGAGGAAGTCATGAAAGATGCCAATCGCGTTCGATCCGCCGCCGACGCAGGCGATGATCGCCGCCGGCAAGCTTGCCTTCGGCTTTCAGAATCTGCGCTCGCGCCTCGCGTCCAATGACCTTGTGAAAATCGCGCACCATGGTGGGATAGGGATGCGCCCCCAGCACGCTGCCCAGCAGGTAATGCGTATTGCGGACGTTCGTCACCCAATCGCGCATGGCTTCGTTGATGGCATCTTTCAGCGTACGCGAACCGGAATCGACGCCGCGCACTTCGGCTCCCAGCAATCGCATGCGAAAGACGTTGAGTTCCTGCCGCCGCATATCTTCGGTGCCCATGTAAACGACGCACTCGAACCCAAACAGCGCACACACGGTTGCGGTCGCGACTCCGTGTTGCCCAGCACCGGTCTCGGCGATGATGCGGCGCTTGCCCATACGCTCGGCGAGCAGCGCCTGCCCCAGACAGTTATTGATTTTGTGCGCGCCGGTGTGCAGCAGGTCTTCGCGCTTGAGATAGATCTTCGCTCCGCCTAGTTTCTTGGTGAGGCGTTGCGCGAAAAATAATGGCGTGGGACGTCCCGGCATAAGTTCGCAGCAGTTCAGTCAAGACGAGCCTGAAATTTGCGGTCGCGCTTGGCCTTCTCGTACGCGCGCTCCAGTTCCTCAAGCGCCGCCATCAGCGTTTCAGGGACATAGCGTCCGCCATAAGCGCCGAAGCGTCCGGGAACATTCTTGATTTTCGCGAGTGGATGCGGTGGCCATGTTCTAGTGTACTTTGTCCGCCTCGCGCACCGCGGCGATGAACGCTCTTACTTTCTCGGGATCTTTTTTCCCCGGACTGCGCCTCGACCCCCGACGCGACGTCGACTCCCCAGGGATGCAGCATGCGGATGGCCTCGGTAACGTTTTTCGGAGTTAGGCCGCCTGCGACGATGATAGGGCCCAGATTTTCATCATTATCAGATCGCTCCTTCGCCTTCTTCCCAATCAAAGGTCTGTCCCGTTCCGCCACGCTTTTCTCGAGTACCGAATCGCAAAACCTAATTGCCCGAGAGTGTCCGGCATCGCATGAATGATCCCCATCCCTCGGGCCTTTTACGCATCATTGAGATGCAACCGAACTTTACTCGCCGGCCGAAGGTAAGCACTTTTCAATGATCGGCGTACGTGGCGGATCTCTCGTGCTCGTCACCATGCATTTGGACGGCGGTAAGGCCCACCCGGTCGGCGACATCTCAAACTCGAATCCGCCGATTCGATCAACGAACACCCCAACCTTCTCCACACTCTCCGGCAGCTGCGCCACGATCTCCCGCGCCGTCTCAACATCCATCCTTCCGCGGACTCTTCTCATAGAACACAAACCCCAGCGCATCCGCCCCAGCCTCGACTGCGGTCAGCGCGTCTTCCAGGTTCGTGATGCCGCAAATTTTCACCCAGGTCATAAAATCGTCGTTCGGTCGTTGCTCGTTGGTCGTTCGCAAAAGCGCTTGCAACGCCTCTCCCGGTGCTTTCCGCTTTCATTAACGATTCGCCAATCAGAAATGCCTGATAACCCGCCGCCCGCAAGCGTGCCATGTCGGCGCCTGTGTGAATCCCACTTTCGGCAACGCTCACTACATCTTTCGGAATCAACTCTCCCAGGCGAAATGCCGTTTCCAGATCGACTTTGAATGTTCGCAGATCGCGGCTGTTCACTCCGACCAGGTCGCATCCCGCATCCAAGCGCTCGCTTGAGTTCGGCTTCGTCGTGCGCCTCGCACAAAACATCCAACGCCAACTGCGCGACTCTTCTTAGCCAGAGCGACCAATTCTGTCTGCGACAGGGCCGCCACAATCAGCAGAATTGCATCCGCGCGATTGGCTCGCGCTTCGAGCAGCTGGAACTCGTCGACCATGAAATCTTTTCGCAGGCACGGAAGTTGCGTGCTGGCCGAAGCGATCCGCAGATTCTCCAGCGATCCCTGAAAGAATTCTTCATCGGTCAGCACCGACAATGCTGCGGCACCACCATCTTCCAATTCCTTCGCCAGTTTTTCGGGATCAAAATCGGCGCGGATGAGTCCGCGCGACGGCGAGGCTTTCTTTAACTCCGCGATCACGGCCACGCCGGACTGCGGAGCCTCTCTTCAGATTCTCGCGAAAGCCGCGCGGGACATGGCTTTCAGCTTGGCGCTCAAGGGAGCGAATGTCGGCCACACGCCGCGTCTCGGCAACTTTGCGGCGGGTAGCAGCGACAATCTGGTCGAGGCTGGCAGGCATGGCGGTCCCAAGATTATACGGGACCGCCTTTGTCTAAGTTGTCTTCAAGTCCTCAGTGCGGACGGGCAATCGTCTGACCCGTTTCCCGGTCGCCGCGAACACCGCATTAAATAAGGCGGGCGCCACCGTCGGCACTCCCGGTTCGCCGACACCCCCTTGCGGCCCCTTCCCTTCGACGATGTAAACCTCGATCGCCGGAGCTTCGTTCAAGCGGACCAACGGGTAGTCATCAAAGTTGCCCTGCTGCACGCGTCCATTCTTGAAGGTGATCGCGCCGTAGAGCGCGGCGCTCAATGCGAAGCTTGTCGCCCCTTCCAGTTGCGCTTTGATGGTGTCGGGGTTGATGATCTGGCCGCAATCGATCGCGCACACCACCCGTTCCACCTTGATGGCGCCATCTTTCGCCACCGCAACTTCCGCAACGTGGGCGACATAGGTTCCGAACGAATGGTGCGATGCAATCCCCCGACCCTTGCCCGCAGGCATGGGCGATCCCCAATTCGAGCGTTTCGCGACTTCTTCAAGCACCGCGATCCGCCGCGGATCGCTGGTCAACAACGCACGCCGGAATTCGTACGGATCCTTCTTAGCGGCATGCGCCAGTTCGTCAATGAAGCACTCCACCACGAACGCGTTGTGCGAGTGTCCCACCGAACGGAACCAGAGCACCGGCACGTCGATCTTCGGACTGTGCACTTCGACCGAAATCGCCGGTATGTCATAAATCATGTCGGCCGCGCCTTCGACGACGGTTGGATCGACGCCATCTTTCACCATCATCGAGAATGGAGTTCCCGACATGATGGATTGCCCCACCATCGTCTGCGCCCACGCCACCGGCTTTCCGTTGGCGTCGAGGCCGCCAGAAACCTTGTGATAGTAAGCGGGACGATAATATCCGCCCGCCATATCGTCTTCGCGCGTCCAGATCACTTTTACGGGAGCATTCGCCTTCTTCGAAATCTGCACCGCTTCTCTCACGAAGTGACTACCGGGGACCGCTCGTCGTCCAAAGCCGCCCCCGAGAAACGTAGTGTGGATTTCCACCTGCTCCGGTTTCAATCCCGCCACCTGGGCCGCCGCGTCCCGATCGGGACTCTGAAACTGGGTTCCTGTCCAGACCGAGCAGTGATCTGCGCGCACATCGGCCACACAGTTCAACGGCTCCATGGGAGCATGCGCGAGATAAGGGACCTCGTAAACCGCATCCAGTTTGATGGCGGCGGATTTCAGCGCGGCCGCCGCGTCCCCTTGTTTCCGCGCGGCAAGGCCGGGCTGATCCGCCAATTCGATGTACTGCTTACGCAACGATTCGCTGTCGAAGTTAGCCATGGGGCCTTCGTCCCACGTGATCTGCAGCGCCTCGCGGCCTTTCTTCGCGGGCCAGAAGCCCGTCGGCCACTACGGCAATTCCGTTGTCAAGTTCGATGACCTGGCGAACTCCGCGCACCGATCTGGCTTTGTCCCCGTTGAAGCTCTTTACTCTCGCGCCAAACACCGGGGGCCGCGCCACCACCGCCACCAGCATTCCTGGCACGGTCACATCGATGCCGAAGACCGCGGTGCCATTGGTTTTCGCGGGAGTATCCAACCGCCGCGTGGCTTTGCCGATCAGGCGAAAGTCCTTGGGATCTTTGAGCTTCACCTCAGCCGGCGGCTTGAGTTGCCCGGCCTTCTCCGCCAGCTTCCCGTAGGAAAGGCGCTGTGTTCCGTGAACCACAAATCCGTTCTCGGTATGGCAACTGCCCGCATCCACCTTCCACGTATCCGCAGCGGCGGCAATCAGCATCGCGCGGGCTGTGGCGCCGGCTTTCCTGAGCTGATCGAACGATGAGATGGTGCTCGAACTTCCGCCCGTCATCTGCACGCCGTAAATCGTGTGGTAATAGACCTGGGCAACCGGCGCGTTTTCAAATCCGATCTTCGACCAGTCGGCATCCAATTCCTCCGCCAGAATCATCGGCAGCGAAGTATCGATGCCCTGCCCCATCTCCGATTTATTGATGATGACCGTCACCGAATCGTCAGGACTGATCCGCACGAAAGCATTCAGCATTGCCCCGTGCCCGCTTTCGGCGGCTGACAATTTGGACGGCAGCGAGAATCCGATTACCAGGCCCGCGGCGGCCGCGCTCGTGGCCTTCAGGAAATCGCGGCGATTGACTTCAGGGATCGCACTCATCGCGCACCTCCCTTGGCCATCATGTCGGCCGCACGGTGAATCGCGCGCCGGATGCGGGGATAGGTTCCGCAGCGGCAGAGATTGCCGGAGATCTGATCGTCGATGTCTTTATCGCTCGGCTTCGGATTGCTCGCGAGCAATGCCGCGGCGGCCATGATTTGTCCTGACTGGCAGTAGCCGCATTGCGGAACGTCCTCTTCAATCCATGCCAGTTGCGCCGGGTGATCGTGCAGCGCTTCGATCGTCGTCACCGATTTCCCCTGCACGTCGGAGATCGCCGTCACGCACGATCGCGTTGCCTCGCCATTCACGTGCACGGTGCAGCATCCGCACAGCGCCATACCGCACCCGAACTTTGTGCCCGTCATGCCCAGCGTGTCGCGCAAAACCCACAGCAGCGGGGTGTCGGGATCGACATCGACCGAGCGTTGTTTTCCATTGACCGTAAGCGTGTATGCCATGGGGCGGCCTCCTGGAAGATTCCAACAAAATACACTACAGGATTGTGCAATTGTGGATGTTCACGAAATTTGGCGGGATTCAACGAATTTGCAGTGAGGCTTTACTGCGGCCGGGTTGCGACTTCCCTTTGCTTTTTCAGTTGTGCGAACAGGAAGCGATGGCCCGCGGCTTTTTCCCGGCTTCCTTCGGGATGGTTGTAGAGCGCAGCCAGCCAGCGGTGCGCGGCGAGCAAGCCCGGAGTCATGCTGAGAGCGGTCTCGAAGGCCAGAATCGCGCGCTGCCGATGGCCCAGCCGAGCCAAAGCCACTCCCAGATAGAAATGTCCGAGTGGCAGAAAATGTTGCAGGCCAACGGCAATCAGAGCTTGCTCGGCGGCGTCTTCGTTGCGGCGCTGCCGCAATCGCACTAATGCCAGGCCCAGATGAGCCTCTGGACTATCACCGTCAATCTCGAGCGCACGCTCGAAGGCGCGCTCGGCATCTTCCGTGCGCTTCTTTCTCAGATACGTTTCCCCAATGCGCAGATGAAGATCAGGTAACCGCGGATCGGCTTCCTCAGCTTTCAACAACCGCCCCAAGGCCTCATCCGTCTCGCCTTCTTCAAAGTGGATGATGCCCATGAACAAATCGGCCCAGGGACGCGGCTTCGGCGTCGTGTCTTCAGGCTCAGCAGCAGCAACCGTCGTAAGTTCGGCTTCGTCGGTTAGAGCTTCGCCCTCCGTGTCCTCCGGCTCTCTTCGCACGCGTTTCTTGGGTGGAGCTGCAATCAATTGTTCCAGAATGCTTTTCGCTTCAGCACGCCGTCCCATCGCCAGATAGCACTGCGCCAGATATTGCTGGAAGCGAGTTTCCTCGGGCCACTTCTTAGCCAGATCCTCGAGGATCAGCTGGGCCTCGGAATAATTGCGCGCATCCAGATAAGCCCGCGACAGGTTGTATCGGAGTTCGCGCATGGCGATCTCCACCGCTTTCTCCTGGTTCTCGCTGGGTGGCTGGATGTATCCGAGGGCGACAAACTGTTTGAGCACCAACTGCGCTGCCGCAGGATCTGTGCGCAACCCTTCGGGATGCATGCCACATTCGCCCGCTTCCGTCTCCCAGCTGGAAATGCGAGTGATTTCAGGTTTCTTATCGAACGCCTGCACCAGCACACGGCCGTCCATGTCTTCACCCACGGGCAAGCCAAACAGAGTCAGGATGGTCGGGGTCACATCCAGCAGGGTGGCGCCATAAATCCGCTCGTCCTGTTTAATATTCGCGCCCTTCATACACAAGGTACCGAACGGCCGATGCTGCACCGCTGGGCCTGCGGGCTCCACCGGAATACCGCGTGGGCGCAGGTGATCGGAATGAAATCCGTGATCGGAAACCAGCAGCACTGTGGCCTCTGGTCCTGCAAGTTCGAGCAGTGTCTCGAGCATCATGTCGTGAAAGCGGTACGCGCCGTTCACCACGTCTTTGTAAATTTCGTACTTGTCCTCGGGAATCCCTTCCATGCGCGGAGGATGGAAATGCATGAACCCATGACAGAAGTGATCGATGCCGTTGTAATAAACGCCGAGGAAATCCCACTCCTGATTCTGCAGGATCCACGTCGCCGCATTATGAATGGAGCAGTTCTCCGCCAGAATCTTGGCGAACGATTGCAGACCTTTGTCTTTCTCCTGGTCGATCTCGGCCGCGCGCGGAATCCAGGGCAGAATCGCGGCCTCCGTGACTTCCGCGGGATGCATCCGCAACTTCGCAAATGTCTCGCGCATGCTCTCGGGATGAACCGCGCCCGGCGGTAACGGCCATTCTTCATCCAGCGGTCCGGCTGCATACGGATAAAGATCAGAAACCGAGATTCCATTGATGGGCTCGGCCGGATGTCCGGCGAACCAGCCCACCACGTGGGTTTTGTATCCCCGTTGCGTAAGGATGTTCCAGATCGCCTTCACCTTCCGCGAAGTGCTGGTCACGGGCCGCACGCCGCCATTCTGCGGATCGGGCTCCATGAAGCCGTGAATGCCGTGCTTTTCGGGACGCTTTCCGGTCGCGATGGAATTCCAAAGCATCGGCGACAAAATCGGACGCAAGGTCGCGATATTTCCCATCACCCCCTGGTTAATGAATCCATCGAGCGTGGGCATCAACCCTTGGTCAACCAGCGGGTTGATGACTTTCCAATCGGCGGCGTCCCAACCGATCAGCAGAACTTTCTTGGCAAGCGGAGCACTCATGGAAGATTCCCGGCGAGAGGGTCCCAGCCCTGGGGAGGGGCGAGTTAGTCTACTACATTTTTTGGCCGAATCAGAACCATCATTGAGTCACGACCGCCTTCACAGAAGTGCAGATTTTTTCACCCGTCCTGGTGGAAGCCTGGATTTCGCATATCATCCAAGAAAGGACATCCTGATCCTCTTTGGCCAAGTTCGACAAGGCGACCGCGGCAACCATGCTGGCGGGCATGTGCACTTTTCTCGGCGTGTACTGCACTCAGCCTCTGCTGCCATTACTGCGCCGGCTGTTTCAGGCTTCTGAGCTGGGAGTCAGCCTCACGGTTAGCGCCACGATCTTCGCCGTGGCACTGACCGCGCCCGTGATCGGGATGATTGCCGAACGCCGCGGACGCAAGAAAGTGATCGTCCCTTCGCTGTTTCTTCTGACCATTCCCACCGCGCTCGCCGCCACCTCCACCAGTTTGCCGGTGCTCATTTTTTGGCGTTTCGCTCAAGGACTCTTCGTGCCCGGCGTGATCGCCGTGATGCTCGCTTATATCAATGAAGAATGGGCGGGGCGCGGCGTGGGACGCGCCATGTCATCGTACGTGACCGGCACCGTGATTGGCGGCTTCCTGGGGCGTTTCATCTCAGGACTCGTTGCCACCCACTGGCACTGGCGCGCCACGTTCGTCGTTCTGGCAGCCATGAATTTGCTGGGCGCCATCATGGTGCGCGCGTGGCTGCCGCCGGCCAAGAATTTCGTAAGGTCCGAGCACGTGCGACAGGTCATCGAACATGCCGCCGCTCACTTGCGGAATCCGCGCCTGCTGGCCAACTTCGGCATGGGAGCCACGGTTCTCTTCGCCCTGGTGGGCTGCTTCACCTATGCGAATTTTTATCTCGCGGCGCCACCGTTCCATCTCAACTCCGCACAACTCGGCAGTATCTTTCTCGTTTACCTGCTCGGCGTCATCATTACCCCTCAATCCGGGCACTTCCTCGACCGCTTCGGCTTTCGCCACACAACTATCGTCTATTGCGCGATGATGATCGTGGGCCTGGGTCTTACCCTCGTCCAATCGCTGCCGGTAGTCATCGCCGGATTGGCCCTGTTCTCTTCCGGAGTCTTCATAGCCCAAGCCGCCGCCACCGTGCAGACCGGCGCGATCGCAGGACGCGCCCGCTCTTCCGCCGCCGGACTGTATGTGACGTTTTATTACCTCGGTGGCAGCCTGGGCGCGACCCTCACCGACTTGTTCTGGCGGTGGAAGGGATGGCCCGGCTGCGTGGCGCTTATGGCCACGGTTTCCCTTGTAAGCCTGTCTCTGGCCCGGCTCAGCAGCCGTCCGCTGGAAATGCTGGATTCCGCGGAAATCGAACTGGTCGGAGATTGATTGGTCTCGCGAATGCGCCTGAGACTTTCAGGAATCCTTAATCTGCGGTTTCGGACAATCGTCATCGAAGTGAATCGGGAAACTGTGTTGCGAAATCTGCTTCTGGTGTTTCTGCTTTCGGCGGCCGCCTGTTATTTCCTCCCAGTGGCGCGCGCGCAGGGGCTTGACTCCGGTTCCGCCGGCGGCGCTGGTTCCATGCAGATTACCGGCGTCGCTGTCGATCCGTCAGGGGCGGTCATTCCCGGCGCTCACGTGGTGCTGGTCTCTACCACTGGCCAGCAGGTTTCCCGGACCATTACCGATAATGCGGGAACCTTCCATTTTGACCAGGTTCCGCCCGGCTTCTACAGCCTTGACGTTCAGGCCGAGGGTTTTCAGGAGACTCGCATTGACGTCAACGTGGGAAATCACCCACTCGCGCCGCTGCACGCTGTCATGCCGATCGCGGTGCAAGGCGAATCCGTCACCGTGGTCCCTGGAGGCTCAGCTCCGCAGGTGAGCACGGAGACGGCCGAGAATCAGAACGCCAATACTATCGACCGCAATGCGCTCGATCGCGTCCCCGTCTTCGATCAGGATTACATTACGACCATGTCGCGCTTCCTCGACGACAACGCAACCGGCACGAATGGTGTCAGCCTGGTGGTCAACGGTATCGAATCCAACGGGCCCGGCGTCACCGCATCAGCCATCCAGGAAGTGAAGATCAATCAGAATCCTTACTCCGCGCGATTTGCCCGGCCTGGCCGCGCGCGCCTTGAAATCATCACCAAAGGTGGCACGCCCAAGTATCACGGCTCGCTCAATTTTCTTTATCGCGACTCCGTGTTCGATGCGCGCAACGCCTTCGCCACCGTGAAAGCTCCGGAACATCGCCAGTACTACGAGGGCGCTTTGACGGGACCTCTCGGCGCCAGCAAGAAGACCAGCTTCTTGCTCTCGCTTGATGAAGATCTCGACGACCAGCAATCCGCCGTGCAGGCCGTAGGGCCCAACGGCATCATCAATGAGAACGTGCCCAACCCCACTCACCATTTCTTCGGGTCAGGACGCATTTTTCACGATTTCGCGAATGGAGATCAGTTCTGGACGGGCTATTCCTATGAGCGCCGCACTGTACAGAACATGGGGGTCGGTGGAACCGTGCTTCCCAGTGCCGGGACCAACACCGAATTTCAGGAGCACGAGATCAATGTCAGCTACCACCACATTTTCTCTCCTCATTGGATCAACCAGCTGCAATTTCTTGTCGGGCACTACGACAGCCCGGTCTACAGCGTGAACGAGGCTCCGCAGATCATTGTGTCCGGAGCCTTCACCGGGGGCGGAGCCCAGGCCGACTCGCGCCGCACTGAATATCATTTCGACGGCACCGACTTCACCACTTACGCAAACGGCAAACACGAAGTCACATTCGGTGTCGACATCCCCGACATCAGCCGGCGCGGTTTTGACGATTTCACCAACCGCGCCGGCACCTACACCTTCGCCAGTCTCGCCGACTACACCGCCGGGCTTCCTTCTACCTATGTTTTGCAGACCGGACAGGGGCACGTGGCTTTTCTCGAAAAAGTCGTCTCCGGATTTATCGACGACAATATCCGCCTGCGACCCAATTTCTCTGTCTATCTGGGAATGCGGTATTACTTCCAGAACTATTTCCACGACGATTCCAACAACTTTGCCCCGCGCTTTGGATTTGCCTATGCTCCCAGCAGCAAGGGGAAGACTGTCATTCGCGGCGGCGCGGGAGTCTTCTACGATCGTACCGGTCCCTCCCCGATCGCCGACTTACTACACTTTAACGGAGTGAATCTTCTGCGTTTCATCGCTGAAAATCCTCACTACCCGGTGATTCCCCCCGACCTTGCGGGAGTTCCCACGAGCGTGGTCGTGCTCGATCCCCGGGCCCACATCCCGTACACCATTCAATACAGCCTGGGAGTGGAGCGCCAGGTGACGGCGAAAAGCACGCTCAGCGCGACTTATTTAGGATCGCGGGGGATCGATCTGTTCCGCTCGCTTGATGCCAACGCGCCCCCGCCTCCCTTCTATCTCGCACGGCCCGATCTCAACCTCGGTCAGGAGCGCGAGATTCAGTCGGAAGGTTATTTGAAGCAGAACTATCTGGAATTGACGTTCCGTGGGAAGCCGAGCAAGTATTTTGCCGGACAGGTGCAGTACACGCTGGCAAAAACGTATAACAACACCAGCGGTGTCACCTATTTTCCCGGCAACAGTTACTTCCCTAATGCAGATTGGGCGCGATCCGATTACGACCGGCGCCACAAGTTCGACCTGTTGGGATCCACCCAACCGACCCGCTTCTTCACTTTGGGCGTAGCCCTCTCACTCTATTCGGGAAGGCCTGTCAACATCACCACCGGAAGCGACAACAACGGTGACGGCGTGATCAACGATCGCCCGCTGGGGGTACCGCGCAATACGCTGCACGGTCCTGGGCTTATCGACCTCGACATCAATCTGGCGCACGACTTCTTCCTCTCAAAAAGCAACAAAGAAGCGCGGGTGCTGACCGTAGCCTTAAATTCATTCAACGTCATCAATCACACCAACGACGTGAGTTATATCGGAGTCGTGACCTCTCCATTTTTCGGACAGGCTGTCGCCGCCCAGCCTCCCCGCCGCCTGCAATTGGATGTGGAGTTTAAGTTTTAGGATCTTTCAGTTCGACGCCGATAATCCGTATTGTGGAGGCACCCACGTTCTCCACCGCGTGCGGAGGCAAAGACTCCGACCACAGAATCGCGCCCTCTGCCAGCGGCGCCTGCCCTCGAGTATCGAACAGAATGTTGCCGTGCTCATCGCGGCGGATGAAATCGCTCCAACTGAGAACTTGCATCACAGCGGGCCAGCTATGGGTGTGCACCGGCACAGTGTCTCCGGGAGGAATCAGCGTCTGGATGATGCGTACGCGGTCGTTCTCCAGCAAAAGTGTGTGGTGATTAGCTGCCGCGACAAGCGCGTCGAGGAAATCGGGCCACGTGTCTGGAACGATATCCATATGAATCGCGGCGCTTAGGCCCTCAAATCGCAATCGACCCTCACACGCGCAGCGAAATGTAACTCATCATACGATGTCCGCCCGCGAAAGACTCTCAGCATAGTCATCGGGAGACACAGCCAACCTTTCACTCCTCGCCCCGAATCAGAAAGGAACTTTGCGAAGGAGGCCCGCATGAGCCAGCATCAAATCAGCATCGCGGTTGCCGTCATCGTTGTCGTTGCGGCGGTCGCGGTCGTCGCATTCCTGATTACGAAGAAGCGACGTAGTCAGGCATTGCGAGAACGCTTTGGGCCGGAATACGACCGAGTCGTCCGACAGGAAGGCAATACTTCGCGCGGCGAAGAAGTTCTCGAATTCCGCGCGAAACGTCGAGACAAATTCGACATCAAGCCCCTTTCCGCATCCGCCCAGGCTGAGTTCGCCTCGCGCTGGTCTGACTTGCAACCGCAATTTGTGGACGATCCCAAGGGCTCCGTCACCCGCGCCGACGAACTCGTCACCGAAATCATGCGGGCTCGCGGCTATCCCATGGGCGACTTCGAACAACGCGCCGCAGACATCTCGGTAGATCATCCCCTCGTAGTCGACAATTACCGCACAGCCCATAACATCGCCTTGCGCCACAATGCAGGAAAAGCCACAACCGAAGACTTGCGCAAGGCCATGGTCCATTACCGCGCCCTGTTTGAAGAGTTGCTGGGAGCCGCACAACCCGATTCACTACCACTTAGAAAGGAAGCACGAGGATGAGTGTGCCCTTGAGGAAAGATCAGACCGAAGAAAATCTCACCACTGCAGACTTGGCGCAGACCAGGCGTCCTTCCCCAGTGGAAACCATGCGATCTAAACCGCCGATGTCGGAATCGGAACCGCTCGAACGCGCGGAGAATGCCGAGACCGCTGAACATAACATGGTAGCGAAGGCCGATCCCGTCGTTAACAATACGGCTGACGCTACGCCGCTGTTCCCTAACAACGAACTGGAAGGTCTACGAAACCAATGGAATTCGGTGCAAGGCGCTTTCGTGGATGAACCGCGGCGCGCCGTCGAGCAAGCCGACGGACTCGTCGCATCAGCCATGAAGCGTTTAGCCGAAGTCTTTGCCGAGGAGCGTTCCAAGCTCGAACAACAATGGGACCGTGGCGACAACGTCTCCACCGAAGACCTGCGAATCGCGCTGCAACGTTACCGTTCCTTCTTTCACCGGCTCTTGTCGATCTAAATTCGCCGACACCTCTTGCCATAGGCACGGGCTTGCCCGTGCCCATTCCTCTTTCAAACGCGGTCTGTCAGAGAAAATAACTTTGATTGGTGCCGAAGAAGGGACTCGAACCCCCACACCCTTGCGGGTACATGGACCTGAACCATGCGCGTCTGCCAATTCCGCCACTTCGGCAAAAAGTGAACGAGGCAACTTGCTTGTTGCCTTTCAGGAAAGGACTACGAGTAATATTCTACAGAGGTACCGCTGGCTGTCAAACCAGACGGGTTCTCAATCGACATGAATAGCTCCCCCAAGTTTCCGCCCGAAGTCACTCGCCGCCTGCGAACGCTTGCTCATGACCTGAGCAACGCGCTCGAAACCCTGCTCCAGGCTTCCTATTTGCTCAATCAGGCGAACCTCGAGCCCGACGCGAAGAAGTGGGTCCATATGATCGACTCCGCCTCGCAGGACGCCGCTCACATCAACCGCGAGATTCGCGAAATTCTCAAGGGACAGAGCGAAGCCTGATTACTGATTCAATCTCTCAAGATGGCGGAATCCGTCGCTGCCCGCGAAAAGCAGAATCGAGAGCGTTCCGTTGTAGGCGATATGCACCAGCATGCTTGAGGCCACCGATTTCGTTTTGGCCCGCGTCAGCGTCAGGGCAACGCCAACCAGAAACACCACCATCACGGGTCCCCACGCCCTGCCCAGCTGCGGAGCATGAATCAACCCGAAACCTGCCGAGGTAAGCAGGACAGCAATGGGTAAACCCAATCGCCGCGCCAGCACTGGATAGAGAAATCCGCGAAAAAAGAGTTCCTCCATCAACGGCGCCATGGTCACGCCAAAAATCGAAAGCGCCCAAGCCTCCGCACTCGTCTGAAAAAAGCGGTCGATGGGAAGTTCCTTGGGCATGGGAAGAAAATGCGCCACGGCCTGCAGTCCAATTGAAAGCACCAACCCGCCTGTCAGGAAAATCCACAGATTGCGCGGCCAGTTCCACTGGATCGCCTCCCAGAAGCGCCGGCCACGCCGCCCCTCCACCACTGAGATCATGAAGATCAACACGACCAGGTAGGCGAACAGTTGGGCCGCTACGGTGACGAGAGGAAACTTGGCGACGTCCATGATCGCCAGGCGGGGATAAAAAATTCGCTGCGCCGCGAAGGTCGTCACGAACACGAAAAACACGATGGAGAAGATCGTCACCACCGCGATCCAGAACACGTCCCAGCCGCTCCACGCTGGATCTTCGATCGGCGGCGGAGCCTGGGGAACCAATATCTGGGGATCGATAGGAGCCTCGGGTTGCGGCAATGGGTCTTGAAAGATCGACACTCTAATTCCAGTCTCCGTTTACGAACTCACTGCCTTGGGCAACCGGTTTCCGTTGGCGAAATAATGTGCCAGCGCCTGCCCGGTGTACGACTTCTTATTGCGTGCGACCTGCTCAGGAGTTCCCTGCGCCACGATTCTGCCGCCATCTTCGCCGCCTTCCGGACCCAGATCAATGATCCAGTCGGCGTTGCGGATCACATCAAGATTGTGCTCGATGATGATGATCGTATTCCCCAGGTCGGTCAGGCGGTGCAGCACGTCAAGCAACTTCTTCACGTCATCGAAGTGCAGCCCGGTTGTCGGCTCGTCGAGTAAGTAAAGCGTCTTCCCGGTTTGCCGCTTGCTCAACTCACGCGCCAGCTTGATGCGCTGCGCCTCGCCGCCCGAGAGCGTGACCGCTGATTGCCCCAGATGAATGTATCCCAAACCGACGTCGACCAGCGTCTGCAACTTCTGTTTTGCCTGCGGAATATTTTCCAGCACCTGCAGTGCGTCCGATACCGGCATCTCCAGCAGGTCGGCGATCGAATTCCCTTTGTACTTCACCGCCAGCGTTTCCTGGTTATAGCGCTTGCCGCCGCAGACTTCGCAGACCACGTAAACGTCCGGCAGAAAATTCATCTCGATACGGCGCTGCCCCTCGCCTTGACAGGCTTCACATCGTCCTCCCGGAACATTGAACGAAAAACGCCCCGGCTTGTATCCCCGTTCGCGCGACTCCGGCAGCATCGCATATAAGTCGCGAATCTGACCAAATACTCCCGTGTAGGTCGCGGGATTCGAGCGTGGCGTGCGTCCAATCGGCGACTGATCAATGCGGATAACCTTGTCGATATTTTCCGCCCCGGAAATCGCCTTGTGCGATCCCGGATCCTCGCGCGATCGGTACAGCGCCTTTGCCAAGGCTCGATAAAGAATGTCATTTACCAAAGTCGATTTGCCCGACCCTGAAACTCCCGTGACCACCGTCATCACGCCCAGGGGGAAGGTCGCGTCGAGATTCTTGAGATTGTTTTCCCGTGCCCCCAGAATGCTGATGCCCAAGCCATTCGTATGCCGCCGCTCAGGGCGCATCTCAATCTGCGTTCTGCCGGAGATGTACGCCCCAGTCAACGAACCGGGCACTTTGACAATCTCGGCCGGAGTTCCATGGGCGACCAACTCGCCCCCATGCCGCCCCGCGCCCGGACCCAAGTCGATCACATAGTCCGCTCGCCGGATCGTCTCTTCATCGTGTTCCACGACCAGCACGGTATTTCCCAGGTTGCGCAACTCTTCCAGTGCTTTCAAAAGACGATCATTGTCGCGATGATGAAGCCCAATCGATGGCTCATCGAGCACATACAAGACACCGCGCAGTTTCGATCCAATTTGCGTTGCCAGCCGAATCCGCTGGCCTTCGCCCCCGGAAAGCGTGGCCGCCGAACGATCAAGCGAAATGTAACCGAGTCCAACAGCATCGAGGAACTGCAGGCGTTCGACGACCTCGTGCACAATTCGACCGGCGATGATCTCTTCCCGTCCCGTCAGCTTGATCTTGAGCGCCATTTCGAGTGACCGCGCTACCGACATCGCGGTGAAATCCGCGATCGACATCCCGCTCACTTTTACTGCCAGGCTCTCTGGACGCAGCCTCTGCCCGTGACACGCCGGACATTCCGTCGCCGACATGTAGTCGAGCAGATAGTCGCGGTAGGTGTCAGAAGTCGACTCCTCCAGCACTTGTTTCAAGTAGCCAATGACACCGCGAAATCCGGTCTTGCCCTTACCCGATTCGCCGTACATCAGGAGGTTCTGCGTCTTTTCCGGAAGCTTCTCGAATGGCACACTCAAATCAATGCCATGGGCTGCAGCCGTGATGTTCACCATGTGGATCAGATTCGACGAGGCCGACCCCGGACCCAGTCCACCGTCGAGCAACGGCTTCGACCAGTCAGTCACGATCTTCGCTGGATCAAAGTCATACTTGCTGCCCAACCCATGACACTCGGGACATGCTCCATACGCGCTATTAAACGAAAACGAACGCGGCTCTAGTTGCGGAACGTTGATTCCGCAATCCGGACACGCCAGCCGCTCCGAATAAAGCTGCTCCTCGCCGCCCACGACGGCCACCTGCACCAAGCCCTCGGCCAGCTTCATCGCTTGCGCGACGGAAGCCTCGAGTCTTCGCTCAATCCCCGCCTTTACCAGCAAGCGATCAACGACCACTTCAACCGTATGGTTCTTGCGCTTGTCGAGTTCGGGCTCGTCTTCGAGGTTTACTATTTCGCCATCAATTCGCGCCCGGCTGAAGCCCTGTTGCAGTAGCTTCTCCATCTCTTTCTTGAATTCGCCTTTGCGCCCCCGGACGATTGGTGCGAGCACCATGACGCGATCCTCGGGCGTCAGCGCCATCACCCGCTGCACAATCTGCTCCGCCGACTGCCGGCGGATCGCCCGCCCGCATTTAGGACAATGCGGGGCTCCAATCGAGGCGAATAATAAACGAAGATAATCGTAGATTTCGGTAATGGTCCCGACGGTCGAGCGTGGGCTGCGGCTGGTGGTTTTCTGTTCGATGGAAATCGAGGGGCTCAGGCCGTCAATAGCGTCCACATCGGGGCGTTCCATCTGGTCGAGGAACTGCCGCGCATAGGCCGACAGCGTCTCCACATAGCGCCGTTGTCCTTCGGCATAAATAGTGTCAAAGGCCAGGGAAGACTTACCGGATCCGCTCAGTCCTGTGATTACGGTGAGGCTATTCCGCGGGATCTCGACGTCGATGTTTTTCAGGTTATGCTGACGGGCGCCGCGGACCGAGATCTTGGTGATGGCCATACAACTAAGCTAGCAATGTCCTTCCGTAATGTGGACGGGTCCCCAGAAATGTTGGAGAGTGGAAGTGCGCACCTCTACTCCGTATCTTAGTTGTTAACAGGAAGCAGCGTCAACGCAGGTAGAGTGGAAGTCGCACGCCGGACGAGGTCATCCCCCAAAGGATCAGCTGGCGATAAAACCTGGGTAGCGTCGGCCGCATCGGAATAACTCCAGCGGCACGTACCACATAAGGGTGGGCCGAACCTTGAGCGGGCTAATGCAAGCAATCATCATCTTTCTCACGATTGTCTCGGCAGTATGTTTTGGAGTCTTTGCCGCTTACGCCGCGGTCAACGGCATCCTGTTCGCCTTCGCCCAGAGCCGTCAGCAAACCCGCGGCACCCCTGTCTTGGTCCCCAGCCAAACCCACGCCAGCGGCGACTGAGAACCCGACGTCGGACCTCGGACTTCAGACCTCGGCAAAGGCCATACCCACCCACTACCATCGAACCCTGACGCTCAACCTAGGAAGTCCGTCGACCTGATGCGACGTCTCCGGTCTCCGGTCTGAGGTCTGAGGTCTGGTTTAGTGCGGCGGTTGCGGCGGCGCGGCGCCAGGAGGTGCTGGGAAGCCCGAACCTGGGGTGGGCGCTCCGCCCTGTTGCTGCTGTTGTTGTTGCTGAATCTGCTGCTGGCGCTGCAGCTCTAGCAACATTTGTTCGGGGGTCTTGGCGTTGGGCTGTCCAATCTGCTGCCCCTGCGCGTTCGGGTCGTCGGCAGACTGATCCGCACTTGCATCTGCCTCGGCGTCGGCATCCGCAAAGTCGTCTCCACCGTTGTCCTGGGCGTCTGGAGCGGGCTGGACGTCAGGCTGGTTTTGCGCCTGAACAGGCTGGGGAGTCGGAGCTGGCGCTGCAGAGTCAGCAGCTCCCTTCGGAGTAAGAATCAGGTGCTGCAGTTGGTCTGGATTCGCTTCCGAACCCAGCATCACGTAATTAAAATGCGATCCGTTCAGCAGCGAGGCTACGACATCGCGTGACGGCCCGGGCCCAAACATTCCCACCACCCGCTCAGTCGCACTGCCTGAAACCTCGACGTTGGCGCCGGTTTTCGTGTGAACCGCGCGAAGGATATCCCCCAGCGTGGAATTCCGCGCAATGATCGTCAGCTTACCGTTCTGAAAGGTCACTTGCGGTGCGACTGCCGGCATCTGCTCAGGCCGCAGCGGCGGAGGAGGAGGCACAACTTCAACGGTCGTTTCCGGTGTGCTCTGTTTATGCGCTGCATGCTTCTGCGTGGCCCCGGCCGAATAGATGGCGGCGAGAAAATAGAACGAAAGACAAATCAGGATCAGTAAACCCGGCCGTCTGACTCGCATAGAAACCCCGACTTCAGCTGAGAAATCCGGCAGCTGGCACTCCATCAGGTAACAAAATTGTAGCACCGCTCCGGTAAACGTACTCTTCCTCCCTGAGAACGTCGCGGTCTGGCTTTCTTGCGGAAGAAAAGGCGCCCTCTGCTGGGAAGAAAGGCTCCATGCCAACTCCCTTACTTGACAATCGCCTCCCTAAAGGAAACACTGTCGCGCGCGCACTTCTGCCTGAAACCGGCTTCTGATCAACCCCTTTGCTGGCATCACCATGAACTTCCTGCACCTGAGGACACCCATGAAGACGCTCCGTTCCGTGCTGCTTTTCCTGCTGTGCTCCGCCCCATGCATTCACGCTCAGGTCGCCACGCAACATAACGACAACAACCGGACCGGGCAGAATTTGAATGAAACCATTCTGAATCCGACGAACGTCAACGTAAACCAGTTCGGGCAGCTCTTCTCTCAAACCCTCGACGGATACGTTTACGCCCAAACGCTCTACGTGCCTAACGTCAGCATTCCCGGCCAGGGGACTCACAATGTCGTCTATGTAGCGACCGAACACGACAGCGTCTACGCCTTCGACGCCGATGCCAACCTTCCCTCTTTGTGGCACACGAGTTTTATCAATGCCGCCAAGGGGATCACTACGCTTTCCAGCAATGACGTCGGATGCAGCGACCTGGTTCCCGAAATCGGCATCACCGGTACCCCCGCCATCGATACCACCTCAGGCACGCTCTACGTCGTTTCAAACACCAAGCAGAACGGCAAGTTCTTCCAGCAGTTGCATGCTCTCGACATCACCACCGGAGCGGAAAAGTTCGGCGGTCCGATCCTGATCAACGCCAAAGTCAAAGGCACAGGGGATGGTTCGGTCAACGGCTACGTGCACTTCGATCCCCTGAAGAACCACCAGCGCCCCGGCCTGTTGCTGCAGAATGGTTCGGTTTACATCGGTTGGGCATCGCACTGCGACATTGGCCCCTACCACGGCTGGGTCATGAGTTATGATTCCCAGACCTTGAGGCAGAACGGCGTTTGGAACTCGACGCCGAACGCGGGACTGGGCGGTTTCTGGTCGGGAGGTTCGGGCATCGCCGCCGACTCAAGCAACAATCTCTATGTCGCCAGCGGGAACGGCATGTTCGATGTCAACACCGGCGGACGCGATTACGGCGACAGCATCATCAAGCTTTCTCCGCCTACCAACGACCGCTTCAAAGTTGCTGACTACTTCACCCCTTACGATCAAGGCAGCCTTTATAACGGAGACGTGGATCTCGGTTCCGGCGGCGTCCTCCTGCTGCCAGATCAAGTGGGGCCCTACCCACACTTGCTGGTGGAGTCAGGCAAAGAAGGGACCATCTACCTGATCAGCCGCGACAACCTGGGACATTACAACCCGAACAACAACGACCAGATCGTGCAAAGCCTGAATACCGCGATTGGCGGCGTCTGGGGAATGCCCGCCTGGTGGAATAACAACATCTATTTCGGCGGACAGTACGACTACCTGAAGGCGTACAGCTTCAATCCCTCGACGGAATTGCTTTCCACCAACCCGACTTCCGAATCCGGCACTTACTACAGCTATCCCGGGCCCACCCCGTCGATCTCGGCCAACGGTACTACCAACGGAATCGCCTGGACTCTGCAAACGGATGGCACCGGACCCAACGGCGCCGCCATCCTGCACGCTTACGATGCCACTAACCTGGCAAACGAGCTTTACAACACCACCCAGAACGCCAGCCGCGATACTCCGGGCGGCGCAGTGAAGTTCACTGTGCCTACCATCGCTAACGGAAAAGTCTATGTTCCCGCAGTTGACGTGTTGAATATTTATGGGATCTTGCCCGGAGCGCACGCACAGAAAAGTAACTAGCCCCCCAACGCAAAACGGCCGGAGTCCATGGCTCCGGCCGCTTTCACCTCAATTCAACTCTACTGACAGGCCTGGATCGAGGGGAACGCTCCGTATACATCAACTTCCCCGCCCGACGTAGCCACATACACTCGACCGTTCGCAACCGTCGGCACCGAAAACTTTGTAGCCGGCGCCATGACGTCCCGCGTGGGACAGAGCGTACTGTTGTACAGCTCCGTGGCAACGTTCGCAGCGTCATAGGCATGCAGAACACCGTTCATCACGGGACTGCACGAGATCTCACTGGTATCGGTTCTTTGAATGGCCCAGACGATTCCGCTTACGGCCCCATTTGCCGAAACCGACGGAGTCGGTCCTGGGAAGGCATATGTGCTGGGAGAAGAAGGCCCGGCAGCCAGCAGTCCGGTTGAGGAGTTCAAATTGTACATCTTCAGAGAAGTGTTGCATCCCCCCTCGTACACATGTTGCGACCCGGTGGAATCCGTCCAATACGCCGGACTTCCATAAAGCGCGTTCAGAGTCTTGCCTTTTACTGTCTGGACATTCTGATTCGTGTTCTGGTTATAGCCCCCGAAATTGTCACGATCGATGACATAAACGTTGCCATCCTTGCCGCCTCCAACCACCATGTTGGGATGGGCGCATCCCGTGGTGCACTGCGGCGGCAGCAACATCAATCCGGCCGAACCCACGTCGATGTCATCCTGATAAAGGACGCTCTGGGTGTGCGGAGTAAAGAAGTCGGCCACCGTGCAATTCGCGGTGCTGCAATCGAGCTTCAAAACCGAATCGCCCCAGTTCGACAAGCCGTCAAAGACTCCATCGGCGACTTCGAGATAAACCAATCCCGAGGCATCCGCCGCCAGCCCGGCGCCGCTCATCCAGATTCCGCCCTGTCCCGACAACGTGCCCGGATTCGGGTTCGAGATGAACTGCGCTGTCTGTTGCAGATTGGTCACATTGAAACCTTTGAGAACTCCATGTCCCCCTTGACCTTCCGACCACCACGCCACGTAAAGAATTCCGTTATTCAGCAGCAGACCTACCCGTTGTCCTTCTTTCCCCGGACTGAAATTCGGGTCTGCGGGAATGTCTGCATGGAATCTATCGTTGCCGGTGGCGATGTCGATCTCGTGAATCGTCTGGTAATACAGCGGCGGGTTGCTGTTGTAATTGACCGTCCTCGCCACCAGGTAAAGCGTTCCGCTCGCCGGGTCAATCACGGGCGTTCCCGTAATCCCCACGTCCGGACACACCGTGCAATTCTCCACGTCGCATTGCTTCCACGACCTGTTTGTCGGCACGAGATTGTCGGCCCATACCGGTGCAGTACCGGGATTGTCGGCATCGAACGCGTAGACCATATCCTGTTCGGTCGCCACATACAGCAGATTCTTCGTCAACCCGTGAGTCCCCTTCGGGACATAAAGAGGTTGGGCATAGACCTGACCCTGCACCGTGTAGGATCCGACCTTACCAAAGCGCGCCGTGTTCGAAACTCGGGCAGGCGTAAGAAAGGTCTCGAAGAGGTTCTGCCCGGTGCGCGAGTTATCGTTGTGCACTGTCAGAACGCCGGGAAACTGCGCCCATGAAGGTAATACGCCAGCCAAGCCCAGCAGCAACGACAATAGCAGGGACCTTCGCACAAAACGACGAACGAGAGACATTGCGGACCTCCACAGGAGCTGGTTCTTGAGTTGGTCCGGAACACTGCGGAGAGACGAGCGTGGATTCTCAGCACGGTCCGGAACTGCGCACTTCCCCGCAACTCACCTTTTCCCGAGCGCTTCTTAACTTCTTTGATGAGTCGCGGTCCGGTCATTTGCCCGGGGGTTGGGCGAATGCTCGGCCCCAGATTTGACGCAGACTATCGTCGAAGCCGCCGCTTGTCAAGAAACATGAACGGCTCGGACAAATCCGTGCCAGCGATTCGGTCTGCTGGTAAACTCTTTAGGTCTTGCCTCCCCTCGCGTTGGGCAATAGGCTGAAACCAGTGATCACTAAGGCTCCGAGGAGGTTAGGCTCTACTTCTGCACTGCGGCACATCGCCCTTGCTCACCTTCTTCTCTGTGTCCTTCTTCTCTCCGCGCTCCCTTGCTCAAGCCAATCTCTGGGAGATGCCGGATCGATCGATGGCATCGTTCGTGATCCTTCGAAGTCGACAGTTCCCGGCGTCAACGTGCTCCTGCAAAACACGGTTGCCGGATTTACCCGCCGAGTAGTCACAGGTAGTGATGGTTCCTTCCGCTTTACCAATGTGCCCTTCAATTCCTATCAACTTGTTGTTCTTGTGCCTGAATTTGAGCCGTCGCAACAAACCATCACCATTCGCTCTTCGCTTCCCGTCGTCCTCGAGATCAGTCTTGCCCTTCCGGTCTCGAAGCAAAGCATCGTGGTTAAGGACCAGGCCACGCTGGTCGAAACTGCGCCAACTGCTCACACCGATCTCGACGCCGAACGCCTGGCGCGCGTCCCCCTGGAAACCGGGACCTCGCAACTTACTTCCGTACTCACGCAATCGGTGCCGGGAGTGGCCCTCGATTCCAACGGACAATTCCACCCTGCGGGAGAAGAAGGAGACAGCTCGTTCGTCATCGACAACCAGCCGGTGACCGATCAGCAGGGCAGAATCTTCGGCAACCAGGTCCCTCTTGAGACCGTGCAATCTTTTGATGTGATTGAAGGGGTCCCGCCGGCGGAGTTCGGCGACAGGAACAGCCTGATCGTCCGCACTCTCACTCGCTCCGGTCTCGGACTTACGAAGCCTACTGGCAGCTTCTCGGCCAGCTACGGTTCCTTCGGCACCAGTACGGCCAGTGCCTCCCTCGCCATCGGGAGCCGCAGCTTCGGCAATTTCGTCTACGTCGACGGATTGCAAACCGGCCGCTTTCTCGACACGCCTGAGTTCCTCCCTTTTCACGACAAAGGGAATGCGGAGAATTTCTTCGACGGCTTCGACTACCAGATCAGCAGCGCCGATTCTTTCCACTTGAATCTGGGATTAGCTCGCTCCTGGTTTCAGGTTCCCAATACCTATCCGCAGGCTTTCGCAGGACAGGATCAGCGGCAACTGCTGCGCTCGTTCAACGTCGCGCCCGGATACACGCATCTCTTCAATCCCTCAACCCTGCTCAGCGTGAACGCCTGGGTGCGCCAGCATCGCGTCGGTTATTTTCCCAGCAGCGACCCTTTCGCCGATCTTCCGGCGACGCTCTCGCAGTCGCGGCGCCTTACTAATCTCGGCATTCGCACCGACCTCTCGTACTCGCGCGGAATTCATAACATCAAAGCGGGAGTTCAGTTCCAGCACTACTTTTTGTCGGAAGCTTTCTCTCTCGGACTGACCGATCCCCTGTTTAACGCCGTGTGTGTGGACTCCGGCGGCGTTCCCGTCATCGCACCGGGTGTCACGAACCCTGCCAATTGCCCTCCCGCCTACAGTTCGAATCCCGCGTTTCTTCCCGGCTTGCTGCCCTACGATCTGACCCGCGGCGGGCAACTGTTTAACTTTCGCGGGAGCACCGACGTCAAGCAGGAAGCGCTCTACCTGCAAGACACCGTGAGCCTTCGCCAGCTGACTTTGACAATGGGACTGCGCTTCGACAAGTACAACGGCTTAAGCGATTCCTACGGAGTGCAGCCACGCCTCGGCGCCTCCTATTTCGTCAAGCACACGCAAACCGTCTTGCGCGCCTCCTACGGACGCCTCTTCGAAACCCCCTACAATGAGAACTTGATCGTTTCCAGTTCCACCGGCAGCGGAGGACTCGCTAACCAGGTCCTCGGGGCTCCGCCTTCGCCGCCCATCACCACCGGAATCCGCAATCAGTTCGATGTCGGCTTACAGCAGGCGATTTTCGGACGCATTGTCATCGACGGTGACTACCTCTGGAAGTTCACCACTTCGGCCTACGACTCCGACGCGCTACTCAACACGCCGCTGGTCTTCCCTACTTCCTGGCGAAAAGCAAAAACCGATGGCGTCAACGTTCGTGTCACCTTCCCCGCGTATCGCGGATTCACCGCCTCGTCCGTCCTGGGTCACATCCGCGCCCGCTTCTTCGGCCCCGAAACCGGGGGCATTCTCTTCAACACACCGCCCAGCGACAAGCCTTTCCGCATCGATCAGGATCAAGCTTTCCAGCAGGCGACCCACCTGCAATACCAATTTCCCAAGCGAGGTCCCTGGATAAATTTCACCTGGCGCTACGATTCCGGCATGGTTGCAAACAGCGTTCCCACATATGCCGCCGCGCTCACACTCACTCCCGACGAACAGGCCGCGATTGGCCTCTACTGCGGCAGCACCTTCGCCACGCTGAGCGCACCGCTCCGCAGTTGTTCTTCGCCGCGCTTTGGTGCGACCCGCGTTTCCATCCCCAGGTTTGGCACGGAAAATGACGATCTCAATCCGCCTCGCCTCGCTCCCCGCCACGTCTTCGACGCTGGCTCTGGGTTCGACAACGTCCTGCATCGCGATAAGTACAACCTGAATCTTCGCTTCAGCGTGCTCAACCTCACGAATAAAGTCGCGCTTTACAATTTCCTGTCCGATTTCAGCGGCACACACTTTCTGGCCCCGCGCAGTTATCAAGCCGAAGCCAAGCTATCTTTCTAAAATGATTCGATGCGTCCTCATCGTCCTTTTCGCCGCATCCTCGCTGTTCGCGCAAACCCCGCCCTGCAGCGCGGAGCATTACAAAGTGGTCGCCATCCCCATAGTCCCTGCAGCCATCAACGATTCTGGCGTCATCGCGGGAACGACATCGAAACACAAAGCCGCGCTATGGAACCAGAGGAGCGGCATGAAAGAGATCCCTCTTCCCTCGGGCTTCCCCATCACGCAGGGCACCGGCATCAACAACCGCAATGACGTGATCGGAGTCGCCACCAACGATTCTTCCAGCAAGCGTCAGGCATTCCTCTACCGCGATGGCAAAGTCAGGTTGCTGCCAGGCGGCGAATCCAAGGCCACAGCGGTCAACGACGCCGGAGACATTTCCGGCGAGGCCACCCTCCCCAAGAGAGAGGTTTCTTCAGCGGTTGTGTGGAAGAAACAATCCGCCATCGATCTCGGCGGATGTTGCGGAGGTACCGCCACCACCCTCAACAATCACGGACAGGTCGCGGGACAGATCTATGACGAGCAGGGGCGCTACTCCGCTTTTCTGTGGGACAAGACTCACGGACTCCAGCACATTGGTCCACCCAACGCGTTCAGCTCGGTTGTCACGATCAATGACTCCGGACACGCGGTCATCCAGGAGTTCACCCGCCACGATGTCTTGCTCTATGCCGACGGCAAGCTTACGCCGCTTGATCTCTCACGGAAATTCCCCAGCCGTCCCCGCGCCATGAGCCGCTGCGACGCGATCGTCGGCTCCTTCGGACCCTTCGCCGATGTCGAGCGCGCCTTCGTCTGGGATCCCGCCCGTGGATTTCACGACTTGAACGAACTGATTCCCGCCGCTTCAGGATGGAAACTCGAAGCCGCCACCGGCATCAACAGCAAAGGTGAGATCGTCGGTTGGGGAGATTACAGACACGCCGACAACGCAGGATTTCTTCTGATTCCCGAACCATAATTTACTCGCGCCGCCAGATCGACGGGGCAGGCGCACCCAGCGCCAGTTCAGCCAGCGATCCGGACTTGTCAGGGATCGCTTCCGCCTCCTGTCCTTCCGTCGTCTGACCCGCGAGGATGGCCTGATCTGCGTTGGTCTCGTACGCATACCCCAATAACGTTGCGGTGAGAAGGTTGTGCCCGCTGTAGCGCACGCTCAATCTCGCCCAGCCATAATGGGTCTGTCCGTTGATCTTGAACTTCAATCCGAGAAAACGGCTCTGCGTATTTTTCCAATTTCCGCGAGCTGAAGAAGCGCGCAGTCCCGAGCTGCTCTCGAAGCTCCATGCAAACACCAACTGGGCGCGCTTGACGGTCACATCTTTGAATTTTCGCCCCGGTCCAATCACCGCGCCGGGCGCTAACGCCGCCGCCGATCCGTTGCTGGGAATGACGCTCGCGTTGGTTTTTCCGCCAAGCACGAGCTGGCGCGCGGCGTACCGCCCGTCCTGATAAGTAAAACTGCTTTGCGAATGGAAACCGAGATTGAAATCCGGAACTCCATCGAGATCGAGGTCGATGAAGAGTCCGCCCTTGGTGAGCTTAACGTCCTTCGCCGTGTAGATAATCTCGGCCGCAGCAGGCTGAGCCAAGGCAAGCAACCCCACTCCTGCGGCGCCTGCTGCGAGCGCATACGCGATCAACCGTTGTTCCATATCCGCAATTGAGCAAGCGGAATCATGCGACTCTCTTTGCAAAGATTTCATCTTGACCTCGGAGAGTTCGTGAAACTAAGGAGCCCCAAGTGCTCTTTGGCGCAGACTATATGAGTAGACAAATGGAGTGTCAACCACTCTTTGATGGCACGGGTCTTTTGTCTCTCATGCCTTCGAGCAGGCTCCCCAACTCCCGCACCCCGCGCCGAATCTCCGCGGCATCGACCGTCGCGAATCCAACCTGCACTCCTTCTCCGCGCACACTTCCTTGGGTGTATGAGCTGATCGGAATCATCTCAATCTCCCGTTCCAATCCCGCGGCTGCCACTTCTTCCGCGCGCAGGCCACCTTGCAACCACCCCACCGTCTGCAATCCCGCTTCGATGCTGGAAATCTCCATCAGCCCCACCAAACGCTCACGCCCGCATTCCAGCAGCACCGCCAAGCGTTCCGCATACACTTCGCGCATGCGGCGAATGTGTCTGCCAAAATGCCCTTCGGTGATGAAGTCGCACAACACGGCCTGCTCCAGCACGGGCGCATGCCGACTCGTCACTGACTTCATCGCCGAAAACGATTCCACCAGATCGGGTGGAATCACCAGGTACCCGAGCCGCAGCGAGGGAAACAAAACCTTACTGAAGGTTCCCGCATAGAGCACCAATCCGTGACGATCAAGTCCCTGCAGCGCTGGCATGGGACGTCCCTCATAGCGGTATTCGCTGTCATAGTCATCTTCGAAAATCAGTGCGCCCGCGCGCCGTGCCCACTCCAGCAATTCCAATCGCCGCGCCAGGCTCATCGTGATGCCCAGCGGAAACTGATGCCCTGGCGTGACGTACACCAGCTTCGCCTCGCCTAGTTCCTTGCGCAGTTCGATTCCTTCGTTATCCAGGCGGACTGCGCAAATCTTCGCGCCCACCGACTTGAAGACGATCGTCGCCCCAACGTAGCCGGGATCTTCCATGTACACTAAGTCACCCGGATCCAGAAACAAACGCGCCGCCACGTCCAGCGCTTCCTGCACGCCCGAAACAATGGCCACCTGCTCCGCTGTGCATTTCACCCCACGCGAAGCATTCAGGTAATCGGCGACAGCATCACGCAGCGGCCGATATCCCATCGGGCTGCAACCCAACAGCAGCGTGGTCGACGCCCGCCGCAATCGGCGCGCGCTGATCTGCGTCCACAGGTCCATCGGAAATAGATCGAGCGCCGGCTGATTGGCCCGAAAAGCGCGCGTCGGACGGATCTCAAAACTTGGAAACGGCACCACGCGCCGCCCGTATTGCGAGAATCGTCTTTTGGGTAATCGCGGCGCCAGACTTCCCGTTCCAACATCATGCCGCACTTGCAGCAGTTCGTCCGGCAGAACCTTACTCACATATGTCCCCGACCCGACGCTCCCTTCCGCATATCCCTCCGACTTCAATTGCTCGAAGGCGTTCACGATGGTGCCTCGCGCCAGTGAATATTGCCTGGCCAAGTCGCGCGTCGCGGGCAATCGCACGCCGGGACGCAACCTACCCTCCAGAATCTCCGTCCGTAGCGATTCATAGAGCCATCGATGCGCGGAGGCCTTCGCCGTTCTCAAGGGAAACGTCAGAGGAAATGATGTCGCTCGCTTTGGCATATAAGTGGTCCACTCGGAATAGCGTAAATGGACCTTCCTGCAAGGTCCACTTAAGAATAGAACTGTCATTGAAATCGGACGTGAACCTGATCGCTCACAAAAGAGCTCCGGAGTAGCAGCTGTCTATAGCCCGGCGTCTCAACGTCGACAAGGCCGAGGCTGTTGCTAAAGTCCCGCAGGGACGACTGATTGCTCATCAAGCAGGAGAACTTATGAAGCCAAAACTCATCTGGGCCCCCTTCGTCGTCGCGCTGCTGGCGATCCAAGCGCCGTCTCAGGCGTCGCCCGCGCAAGTCCGTCCCGTTCTTACTCGTGCTCTTCCCCAACTCGACGGCAGCCATCTCAAAGTTACGGTTGTTGAAGTCGTCTACGCTCCGGGCGGCGCCTCGAAACCCCACACTCACGGCTGTCCGGTCATCGGATACGTCGCCGAGGGCGCGATCCGCTACCAGGTCAAGGGAGAGCCTGAAACCGTTTTCAAAGCCGGCGACAGCTTCTACGAATCCGCTAATGGAGTTCACCAGGTCTCGGCCAATGCCAGCCAGACCGAACCAGCAAAACTCATCGCCTATTTCCTGTGCGACCACGACGCGCCGCTCAGTACGGCCGTCTCCGATGGAGGTAAGTAGTCATGCAAGATGCCACCGTTTCCCAGGCGATCTCCTGTTCCCAAGCGAGGCCCTGGACGCTCGACCGTCTCGCCTTTCTCTACGCACGTCTCGCCCTCGGTATCGCTTTTCTCTCGGGCATCGCCGATCGTTTCGGCTTATACAGTGGAAGAAACGTTGGCTACGGGAACTTCCAGGGCTTCCTCAATTACACCGCCAAAGTGAATTCCTTCATGCCCGCCTCGACCGTCCCTTTTCTCGGATGGTCGGCTACGTTCTTCGAATTCACCTTCGGAGCCCTTCTCATTCTCGGCATCTGGACACGTTGGGTCGCGCTTGGCAGCGCTGCATTGCTCGTGCTCTTCGGCACCGCCATGGCAATTTCGTTCGGAATCAAAGCGCCGCTTGACTATTCGGTCTTCACCGCATCGGCGTGCGCCGTGTTACTTGCACTTCACGAGGAGAAACAATGAAAAGCGCATATCGCGTGCTTCCCATCGCCATCGTCGCCCTCATGGCCTGCACGGCCGTTGCCCAGGACAGCGACGCCCCCATCCTGCAATGCCGCGAAGCCGTCTGGCGCGCATGGTTCGCCAACGACACTAAGACGCTCGCCGAACTTGTCCCCGCCGAGGCCATCGCCATCAGCCCCAGCGAGGACGAATGGAAAAACCAGGCCGATATTGTACGCGAAGCGGCGGAATTTCAGGCGCAAGGCGGAAAACTGATTCGCCTTGAATTCCCGCGCACCAGGATTCAGCGCTACGGAGATGCAGCCTTCGTCTATAGCCAGTTCCTGCTCGAAACTGAAACTAACGGCAAACGATCCGTCTCGACGGGACGAGCCACCGAAGTGTTCGTCATGCGCAACGGCCGCTGGATCAACCCCGGCTGGCACACCGATGCCCACAAATGAAGGTTTTGATTCTCTCTGCGTCCTTCGCGGCCTTTCTTCGCGACCTTAGCGCTTAAAGCTTTTGACTTTTGAGGAAAAATCCGTGAATCCAACGCTGGAACTCTTCATCCACCAACTGACAGGAGGAAATATGCAAGCCCGCATTAACTACGTGAAAGTCGCACCCGGCGCCTATAAAGCCATGTCCAGCCTCGAAGAATACTTGCACCAATCAGGACTGGAGGCCCCGCTGCTCCACCTCATCAAAATGCGCGCCTCACAAATCAATGGCTGCGCCTATTGCATTGACATGCACAGCAAAGATCTGCGCGCCCTCGGCGAAACCGAGCAGCGTATCTACTCGCTCGACGCGTGGCGCGAGTGCCCCTACTACACTGACCGCGAACGTGCAGCCCTCGCCTGGACCGAGGCCGTCACCCTCATCGCCAGTGGACACGTTCCCGATCAGGTCTACGAAGAAGTCCGCCCGCACTTCACCGAAAAAGAATTGGCCGACCTGACGCTCGCCGTCGCCGCCATTAATGCCTGGAACCGCCTGGCCATCGCCGGACGCGCTGTACCCGGCACTTATCAACCGGCCAAACACAAAGAATTACAGCGCGCATAGTCATCGAGAGCCGCGAACGGCACAAAAAGGTTTCCTTAGCGCCCTTTGCGGCTCTTCTTTGTGATCTCTGCGATGAAAGCTTTTTGACTTCCCGAAGTCCAGAGCCTAAAACCTGGAATGGGTGCGCTACTGGCGCGGCGCGAAGTACCCCTTGCGCGCGCGAACCTGAAGATCTTTCTTGAGGGCGGTGATCTCAATCGAGCGGTACCTTCCGTCCGCATCGAAATCCGCCGGACGATAGGAAATCACGTACTGGCTGCGCAATTCGTCTTCAATCGCAGCGAAGGAATTCTTGATATCTTTCATCTTGAACGGAAAGAACGCCCGTCCGCCGGTGGCGTCAGCCAACTGCTGAAGCATGCGATCGCCCCGCAGCACCAATCCGCTGTCGTCGGTCGAAATCGCGTAGATAATCACTTCCGCCCGTTGCGCCATTTCGATCGCCTGCGCCCGGCTGTGCTCGCTCTGGTTGTCCTCGCCGTCGCTCACAATAATGACTGCCTTGCGCACCGGACGATCCGAAGTCTCTTTTGCCAGCTTGTCGCGGCAAGCGTTGTAAACCGCATCGTACAGCGCGGTTCCACCACCATCTTTCAGATCGTGTACACCCGTCGCCAGCAACTTGGCGTTGTCGGTGAAATCCTGCATCAGGTGGCTCTGGCTGCTGAAGCCCATCACAAAGGCCTTATCGAACCCGGGACGCAGTGTTGCCTGCAGAAAACTCACCGCCGCTTCCTGCTCGAAATCGAACCGGCTGCGCACCGAACCGCTGGTATCCACCAGCAACCCCAACTGTAACGGCAAGTCAGTCTCGCGGCGGAAACTGTCTACCGCTTGCGGAGGCTTGTGGTCATCGAGAATGGTGAAATCTTTCTCGTTCAAATTTCGCACAAACTTCCCGTGCCGGTCCGTCGCAATGAACAGGACGTTCACTTCGTCGACGCGCTTTTTAATGGTTAAAATCGAGTCCGGCTGATCCGCCGACCCCGCGTCTCCAGTGAATACTGGAGCCGATCCGACATACGCGTTCTGAGCCCGCAATCCTGGCGCGGTCGCCAGCAAAAGCACCACACCGAGAAAAAAGGTAACGCGCGTGTACTTCATGCTCAGAAGGTCCTGTCTTTTCACCGCCAAACGCCGGCCATCGGCTTCCTACGTTTATATAGATGCACGTAAGGGGCCGAAAACTCCTCTACTTTCGGCGTCTGCTGACCCGACTCTAGGGGAGCCCCAAACCAGTGCCAAGTTACAAAAGGAGCACACAATTGGTCATGGACGGCTAACACCCGTTCCTGCCGTGATTCCTTCCCGCCGCCCATGCCCTTTTGGGTACCCTCCCCCGCGAGTGGTCGCCTATCATGGTCTAATTCCAATCAAAAGAAAAGGGCTGCCCCCAATGAAAATCCGTGTCGCTTTGCTGCTGCTCTGCACTCTGATTCCTTCCGCGCTCTTCGCCAATAGCGAGAAGGAAGCCGACCGCGTCAAAGACTCCGGCGATGTGCTGAAAGAAATCCTGAACATCCCCGACGGCATCCCCAAAGATCTGCTCGAATCGCGCCGAGTGCGTCATCATTCTTCCTTCGGTGGTGAAGTTCGCCATCGGCATCGGCGGCAGCTACGGACGCGGCGTCATGATCTGCCGCTCCGGCCAGCACTTCACCGGGCCCTGGAGCGCGCCCTCCATGTTCGCTCTTGAAGGCGGCAATATCGGCCTGCAACTCGGCGGACAAGCCACCGACTTCGTGCTTCTCGTCATGAATCCCAAAGGCGCGAAATCTCTGATGGGAAGTAAAGTGAAGCTCGGCGCCGACGCCGCCGCCGCCGCCGGACCGAAAGGCCGCGACGCCACCGCCGCCACCGACGTGGTCATGAAAGCCGAGATTCTCTCGTACTCTCGCTCCCGCGGCCTGTTCGCCGGCATCTCTCTCGAAGGCTCTACGCTTCGTTCCGACAACCGCGCCAACGAAAAACTCTACGGCCGCAAGCTCAGCGCCAAAGAAATCCTCCACGAAGGCAAAGTGGGAGTCCCCGCCTGCGGTAAAGAACTCGCGGGATTGCTGAACAAAGAATCGCCAAAGAATCAATCCGACCCGAAATCGCTCGAGTAAAAGCTCTAGAGGGTGCCCCGTCCAAGCTCCGCTTGGGCGGGGATTTTTTCATCCCTTAAACTCTAGCCCTGAAGCTGACACTCATGCTTGAATACCATGAATGAAAAAATCTCCGTCCCGTTGCAAGTGGGCCAGCAACGACCTTGCCATCCTCTACCACGATAAAGAGTGGGGAGTCCCCTCCCACGATGACCGCCACCTCTTCGAATTCCTTATCCTCGAAGGGGCCCAGGCTGGACTCAGTTGGGACACCATTCTCCGCAAGCGCGAGAATTACCGCGCCGCCCTCAGCCATTTCAACCCACGACGCATCGCCCGCTATGACCAGAAGAAGATCGACTCGCTGATGAACGATCCCGGCATCATCCGCAACAAACTCAAAATTCAATCGGCCATTGGAAACGCACAGGCCTTTCTCAAAATCCAAAAGGAGTTTGGATCGTTCGACGAATACATCTGGCAATTCGTCGGCGGCAAGCCGCACATCAATTCGATTCGTTCCACGAAGCAGATTCCGGCCCGCACCGACCAATCCGACGCCATGAGCAAAGACCTGAAAAAGCGCGGATTCAACTTCGTCGGCTCGACCATCTGTTACGCCTACATGCAAGCCGTCGGCATGGTTAACGATCACGTAGTGACCTGCTTCCGCTATAAACAGCTTCGCTAAAAAGGCGTTGCGAGAGTTTCCGTCATCCTGAGCCCGACAGGGCGAAGGATCTGGCGTGCAGCGATTCCGGCTTTACAAGGGGCGGGGCATTCAACAATCAAAAATCAACAATCAAAAATGTCTTCCTGCTAAACTCGTCCCGCTCACCCGGAGACACCGTGAAACGATTCCTCGTCCTCGCTCTGGCGCTCCTTCCCATGAAACTCGCCGCTCAAGACCGCTCTCACGCCCGCTCCATGGTCATCACGCGTTACGGCATCGTCGCCACCAGCTATGCCCAAGCCTCAGTAGCGGGCGCGCAGATTCTCGCCAAAGGCGGCTCCGCCATCGACGCCGCCATCGCTGCCAACGCCACCCTGGGCGTCACCGAACCCATGATGAATGGCATGGGCGGTGACCTATTCGCCATTTACTGGGACGCGAAAACCGGCAAGCTCTACGGCCTCAACTCCAGCGGATGGGCTCCCCAAGCTCTCACCCTCGAACACTTGAAGGCCAAGGGCGCGACCAACATCTCCCGAGGGCATTGACAGTGTCACCGTCCCCGGCGCCGTCGCTGGATGGAACGCCCTTCACAAAAGATTCGGACGCCTCGCCTGGAGCGATCTCTTCCAATCCGCCATCTTCTACGCCGATCACGGCTATCCCGTCGCCGAAATTATTCAGGACTATTGGACCGACGCTCCCGAGTCCTTCGCTCACGATCCCGAAGGCCAGCGCGTCTTCCTGCCCAACGGCAAAGTCCCCGCTCTCGGGCAAGTCTTCCAGAATCCCGACCTCGCCAAAGCTCTCCGCCTCGTCGCTGACAAAGGCGCTGACGCTTTCTACAAAGGCGAAATCGCGCAAGCGATTCTCGCAACCGAAAAAGCCTATGGCGGCACCATGTCCGCCGAGGATCTCGCCGAATTTCAGCCCGAATGGGTCGAGCCCATCTCCACCACCTACCGCGGATGGACCGTCTACGAACTCCCTCCCAATGGGCAAGGCATGGCCGCGCTCGAAATGCTCAATATCATGGAGACCACGCCGGCCTCGCCCGACGGCCCGCTCAGCGTCGCCGAACTGCACAAGAAGATCGAAGCCATGAAGCTGGCCTACGCTGATCTCCATCGCTACGACGCCGATCCGCGCTTCGCGAAAGTTCCGGTGAAAGGCCTGCTCTCGAAAGACTACGCTCAGGAACGCGCCAAGCTGATCGATCCCGCGAAAGCCGACTGCGAAACTCCTTACGGAGCGCCCAGGAGCGACACAACCTACCTCTCCGTGGTCGATCGCGAAGGCAACATCGTCTCGCTGATCCAGAGCAACTACGACACTTTCGGCTCGGGCATCACCGTGCGCGGCATGGGATTCGTTCTGCAAGACCGCGGCGCCCTCTTCTCGCTCGATCCCGCTTCGCCCAATGTGCTCGCCCCGCGCAAGCGCCCCTTCCACACCATCATTCCCGCCTTCATGGAGCACGGAGACCAGCACATCGGCTTCGGCATCATGGGCGGCGCGAACCAGCCGCTCGCCCACGCGCAGTTCGTTTCCAACGTCGTGGATTACGGCATGAACATTCAGGCCGCCATGGAGAACGCCCGCTTCACCGTGAGCCCCAAGGGCGGATGCAACATCCTGATCGAATCGCGGGTGAAGGCCGAGGTGATTCAAAAACTCACCGCCATGGGACATCAGCTCGAAGTCCGCAAAGAATATTCCGCCCGCATGGGCCGCGGCCAGGCTGTCCTGCACGATTCAAAAACAAAAGTGAACTATGGAGCCTCCGACGCCCGCGCTGACGGCACCGCCGAACTCGAGCCCCCGCCGCTTGGTCACGAATGATGACTTGGGGTCGGACGTCGCAACACAAGGTCCCTCGACTGCGTCATTCCTTCACTCCGTGAACGAATGACTACGCTCGGGATGACAAACTAGTTTTAGTTCTCGCAAATGCATTCACGGCTTAACTACTACGCCACTGTCATCCCGAGCGGAGCAATCCGTCCGCGAGGCGGACGGATTGCGGCGTCGAGGGACCTTGTGTTGCGGGGTCCGCAATCCACAGTCCGACGTCCGGCGTATAATTTGCTGCCTGCGGAGGACAACCCTTGACCTCAATCCGCCTCATCGCCATCACCATCTTGCTCGCTATCGCAACGCACGCTCAAACCCTCAACCCTGAACAATCCCAAGCCGAAGCCGCGCAATTCCTCCAGGACCTCGTCCGCATCGACACCCAGGATCCTCCCGGCAACGAATCGAAGGTCGCGGAATATCTGCAGAGTGTCCTGAAGAAAGAAGGCATCGACTCCGAAATCCTCGAGACCGTTCCCGGACGCGCCTCCATCGTCGCCCGCCTCAAAGGCAACGGCTCGAAGAAGCCCCTCCTGCTCATGGGACACGAAGACGTCGTCCCCGTCGACCGCTCGCACTGGACCGTCGATCCCTTCGCCGCCATGGAGAAAGACGGCATGATCTGGGGGCGCGGCGCGCTCGACGACAAAGCCATGGACGCCGCCAACCTCGAAGTCTTCCTGCAATTGAAGCGGCTGAAAATCCCGCTTACTCGCGACGTGATCTTTCTCTCCGAAGCCAGCGAAGAAGCGAGCTCGCCCGCGGGCATGTCCGCCATCGTTGAAAAATACTGGGACAAGATCGCCTGTGAATTCGCCCTCAACGAAGGTGGCGGCTCGCTGGTTGAGAACGGCAAGATCAAATACATTGGCGTGTCTACCGCCGAGAAACTTCCCCGCGGCGCTACTCTCCAGGCCATCGGCACCAGCGGACATGGGTCCATTCCCCGCGTCGACAACGCCGTCACCCATCTCGCCGCGGCCGTCGCCAAAGCCGGCACCTGGGAAACTCCCTCGCGCCTCAATGAAACCACCGCCGAATTCTTCAAGCGCCTCGCCACCATCTCGCCGCCCGAAGAGGCCGCCTGGTACAAGAATCCGCTCGATCCCAAGTCGCAAGCCGCGATGCGCGTGAAAAAGCCGCAGTATTATTCCATGCTGCGCACTTCGGTCGTGCCCACCATGCTGAAGGCCGGAATCAAGGAAAACGTGATCCCGCCGACCGCCGAGGCCACGCTCGATATCCGGGCCCTGCCTGACGAAGACTTAGTCAAGTTTCGTGACATGCTCTCTCAGGTCATCAATGACCCCCAGGTGAAAGTCGTCGCCGGAGACGTTACCTACTCCATGCCCGCGGCTCCGGTCACCAGCCTGAAGACGGAAATGTTCACCGCCCTCGAACATGCGCAAAAAGAAGTGGCGCCTGAAGCCATCACCTTGCCCGTGATGACCACCGGCGCCACCGATTCGTCTTTCTTGCGAGTCAAAGGAGTGCAGGCCTACGGCATCAGCGTGCCGCATACCGATGAAGAAGCCCGCACCGTCCACGGCAACGACGAGCGCGTCGAAGTGAAACAGTTAGGCGTCTTCGTGCGCTACATCTTCAGCGCAGTCACCACCGTGGCCACACATTAAAAGGCGTGGAGATTCTTGACATTGAAGCAGACACTAAGAGTCAGTGCTGTACAGGCTCCTCACCCCAATGACGTCATCCCGATGCGAAGCGAGGGATCTGGCGCGGGCCACACCACAGCCGCACCACGCCAGATCCTCCGCCCTTTCGGGCTCTGGATGACGTCAACCTTAGAACTCTGCTGTCAGCGCCCTTAACCCTAGGCCGCCTTGCGTCCAAACCCCGACGACGCCATCTGAATCACATTCCGCGACGCCACCGAGATCATCAGCCACTTCACTCCGCTCATCAGCAGGCTGATCCCCACAATCGTTCCGATCGCCCATATCGAACTCGACGGCCAGTGGAACCAGATCAACCCCGCCAGGAAAATCGTGACTAATCCGTCAAACAGCATCCATCCGGAATTTTTCTGCCCGCGAATTCCGAAAAACGCCACGATCTCGAATACGCCCTCGGCAAGAAACACGCCAGCCAGGAACAGAGTCAGTGTGGCCACGCCAATCAGCGGATGGAACAGCATGTACCCGCCACCGACCAGGTACACCAGCCCCACGAGGATCTCCCAGAGAACCGCACCCGCGCCGCGCACGTGGAATGCTGCCGCCAGGTGCGTAACGCCTCCAAAGACCAGCATCCAACCCACAATCGCGCTCACCGCCAGTCCCGCCACGAATGGCAGCGCGATCGCCATGATGCCCAGGATGATCAGCAAAATCGAAACGCCAATCGCCCAGCCAGTTGCTCTTTTCGTGAATCCCACCACTGAAGTTGTCATGATTTTTCACTCCTGAAAATTGGTAGGGGCCTGAAGGACGCCATGATACTGCAATCCTAATGGATGGCAAGCCTCGTGTAGGGACGGACACCGCCGCGAGCCTGCCTCGAGCGAAGCCGAAGGGTCCAGTCCCGCAGGAATGGCAACTGCATTTCACCAACCGTGTCTCCGGGTACCTTGACAACTCCATCCCGCGCGCCCAGAATTTTCCCATGAGCAGTTCGTGCGCCGGATCTCGCTTCGCGATCCTGGCGATCATCTGTACTCTGGCGATCTTCTTGTTCCCCGCCGTGCGCGGCCCTTACGCCGCCACCCACGGCCCGGCCTCGTCTCTTGAAGCCACCACTCGCGCCTGGATCGGTTTCTTTCTCTCTCTGACCGCCCTGGTTCTACTGTCCCACTCACAACTCATCTTCGTTTCCTTTATCCGGCTTGATAAGTCCGATTCACTCCAATCTCGTGTCCGCGAACGATCGTCCATCCTGCGCTGCTGATCGATCCCACCCGCTTTCAACCTGAGCCTCTCTGCCCGCCGCCTTGGCGCGCATAGGCAACTCTGAACCATTTTTGCGGAGCCACGCGCAAAGCGCGTCTCTGCCTACCCACGAGATAGGAGAACGTATGCACCACTTCAAGAACTACGCTCTGACCGCGCTGCTCGCCGCCAGCTTCGGGCTCGCCGGATGCAGCAAAAAAGTCGCTAAAACCGTTCCCCCGCCGCCGCCCGCTCCCCCGGCGCCCAATGCCACCATCGCCGCCAATCCCCCGGCCGTCACCGCCGGACAATCCGCCACCCTGACCTGGCAGACCCAGAACGCCAGCACGATCACCATCGATGGACTGGGCACCGTCCCCGCCTCCGGGTCACGAACCGTGACACCCAGCGCTTCCACCACCTACAACCTCATGGCCAAAGGCCCCGGCGGATCCGCCGACGCCAGCACCCGCGTGACTGTGAACCCCGCCCCCGCCGCTGCCATGCCCGAACCCTCGTTGCAGGATCTGTTCAGCCGCAATGTGAAGGATGTCTACTTCGACCTCGATCGCTATAACCTTCGTCCCGACGATGCTGCCACTGCATCTTCCGATGCGGCTTTCCTCAAACAGCATCCCAACCTGAACATCGTGCTCGAAGGACACTGCGACGACCGCGGGTCAGAGGAATACAATCTCGCCCTCGGAGCCAACCGCGCCAACGCCATGAAGCAGGCGCTGGTCTCCCAGGGCGTCAGCCCCGACCGTCTGAAAACCATCAGCTACGGAAAGGAGAAACCGTTCTGCACCGCAGACGACGAGTCCTGCTGGCAGCAAAACCGCCGCGACCATGTAGGCCTGGCGCAGTAAGGCCAATGTGGAGCGGGCCCTCGCCCGCTGCCTCTGGTTTTGGTTTTGGTTAACCTGAGGTGCCCCGTTCCTCCGCGCATGTTGCGAAGGGGCGGGGCATTTCAATTTACCGAAGGCCAGTCATTCAACCATCAAGAATCTAAAATCAACAATCCTTCTATCTTCCCGCCTTCAGCATCTCGCACACCCGCATCAGGGTCTCTCGCTGCTCCGCGCTCATCGCTAGAAATTCAAATCCGTGGCGCAACCCATCGCGATAACGCACAATCGCCCGCACTTTCAGCGGAGCCGCCGCCAACGGCATTGCCATTTCCATCGACACCACTTCGCCCGGCTCCATCTGGCCCGTGAGCGTCCCGCCAATTCCATCCTGCCCCAGTTCGTGCGAGCGGCCCCAGACCGAAACCTTTTCGCCCTCGCGCATCACGTGCACCGACAAGCGCACGTCCAGCGGGAACCGCGGATACCGCCGCTGCGCCCGCACATCCGTCTTGGCAGCCGATTCGCTCATCAGTTGGTTTGTATTAAACGGTCGACTTCCACAGACCAGGTTTTTCAATCAACAATCGAAAATCAACAATCGCAAATATCCTAGTTTCCGTGCAGCGGATACCCCGGCTCCAGTGGCAACTTTCCCGCAAGCTTCATCACCATCACGCCGCCGTTGATCGAATACACGTCAACTAACCCCACCGCTCCGGGAATCGATTGCACTTTGTTCACGACCTCTTCATCCGTCTCCACCACCACGATCGCCGGATGGTTCGTCCGTCCATGATTCGCCGCAGCAATCGCCGCCGCCACGTCTTCCTTGCTCATTCCATACACCTTCTCCAATACGATCTTCATGTCGGGGGACGAGGGATTGCGCGTGATAAACGTAACCGGCTTGCCGTCGGGCCAGCGGTTGCTCTGCCCTTTGCAGATCTTCACCAGGTCGGGCATGGCCACCGTCGTCACCGTGTTGCTTTTATTCGCGATCACTGCCAGGTCTTTGGCCAGGCCAACTCCGGCGCACGCCAACAACATCAGCGAAATAAGAAACACACGTCTGCCGGACACACGCTCTCCAGAGCAAGCGGGATGATTGCTCCCTGATTCTCCCTGAACGCCGCTCCCCACTCAATGCCGAAAAGGCCATGTACCAGCGGGGACAACAAAAGCATTGTCGATTTCTTGATCTTTGATTGTTGATTGAAAACCCATAGCCTCAGGCCGGCATTGTCGTTCCGGCGCGCGAGTGGAGCGAGCAGAGGAGGAATCTGCTGTTGCCTTTCAATCAACAATCGAAAACTCAACATTCAACAATCCCTAACTCCCATGCCATCTCACACTTACCTTCCCGGAACTTTCCTCACTTCCCGCACGTATCATTCTGTGAACGTGAGGTCTCGACCATGTTCTGCAATCAATGTGGAACGCCGTTGCAACCGGACTACAACCTCTGCCCCAAGTGTGGACAAGCGGTAACCCGCGCCCTCGCTCCGGCCGCGGCCGTCACCTATCCCAACCGCCTGCAGGAACATCTGAAAACGCTCGGCATTTTCTGGATGATCGTCGGCGGCATCGTGCTTTTGCCGGCGCTCGCGGTCACGGTCTTTGGCACCGCCGCCACCATGATCGTGCCTTTCCATGACGCCATGCTGCACACCGTCGGCCCCTTCCTAACCCTCATCATCGGAGGCACTCTGCTGGTCCTCGGCGGCGGCGGCCTTTTGGTCGGATGGGGTCTCATCAAGCGTCGCCCCTGGGCGCGCATCGTCGCCATCATCCTGGGCGTTCTCGCCCTGTTCCATCCCATCCTCGGCACCGCCCTCGGCATCTACACCCTCTGGGTACTGCTCTCAAACGACGCCGAAAACCAATACGAGCAACTCTCGCGGACGGCCTAGAAGCAAGCGATCCCCCTTGTTGTTCCGACGCGCGAGCGAAGCGAGTAAGGGAGGAATCCACATTGCTTTTCATTCAACAATCCACAATCAAAAATCAACAAGTCACAATCGACAATTCTGTAGAATGTCCCCGTGTCTCTCGACGAATACAAACGTAAACGCCGTTTTGAAGAAACCCCCGAACCGCCTCCCAAGGTTGAGAAGAAGGCCGGACACCGCTTCGTAGTCCAGCGCCACGCCGCCACCCGCCTGCATTACGACTTCCGCCTCGAAATGGACGGAGTCCTCAAGTCATGGGCCGTGCCCAAAGGCCCGTCGCTAGACACCGGTGACAAGCGCCTCGCCATGCAGGTTGAGGATCATCCCGTTTCGTATTTCGATTTTGAAGGCACCATCCCCGAAGGCAATTATGGCGCTGGCACAGTCATGGTCTGGGATGTCGGCACCTGGGAACCGCTCTCGCCGATTCCCGTCGATGGCAAATACGTTCCCGCGACTGACAAAGAAGCCGCCACCATGCTCGCGAAAGGCGACTTGAAATTCCGCCTCAGCGGCAAGCGGCTCAAAGGCGACTTCGCCCTCGTCCACATCAAAGCGCGCCGCCCCGGCAGCAAAGGCAACGAGTGGCTCTTGATCAAGAAGCACGATGATGCCGAGGTCAAGGGATACGACATCGACAAGTACGACACTTCGGTGCTGACCAAACGCACCATGGAAGAAATCGGCGGAGACGCGAAATCGAAAGAGTGGACCAGCAGCCGCCCCGCCGGACGCGGCAAAGTCAAAGCCGCATGGCTCGCCGACACTATCGCCAAACTCGACAAGCAGAAAAAGAAACCCACCGTCGAAGTCGCCAAGCCCGCCGAGGAAAAAAAAACGAAAAAAACGCGCAAGGTAAAGTAAAGGCGCGAGCGAGCACGAGAGCACCAGAATCCTCCGCGTCCCCAGCGTCCCCTGCGGTTTTGGTTCCACAAGGAGCGAAGAAAGCTCCCATCCCCAGCAAGATCAATCCCATGCTGGCCACCGCTGTCGAGAAACCGTTCGATGGTCCCGACTGGTTCTTCGAAATCAAATGGGACGGCTACCGCGCCGTCGTCTTTCTCGAAGACGGCGAAGTCCGCCTGGTCTCGCGCACCCAGAACGATTTGACAGCACAATTCCCGGAACTCAAAGAACTGGCCGCATCGATCAAGGCCAAGACCGCGGTGCTCGACGGAGAAGTCGTCGCCCTTGATGACGAAGGACGCCCGTCATTCAGCCTGATGCAGCAGCGCACCGGATTCCGCAGCGGCAAACATCGCCTTCCCGGACGAAAAGATCTGCCCATCCTCTACTACGTCTTCGATTTGCTCTATCTCGACGGATACGACCTGCGCCGCGCGACCCTTGAAGACCGCAAAGCCGCGCTGGCAAAGATTGTCACCGCCAGTGACACGGTGCGCTTTTCCGATCACTATCCCGGGCAAGGCATTGCCCTGTTTGAAGTTGCGAAACAAAAAGGGCTCGAAGGCATCCTCGCCAAGAAACGCAACAGTTTTTATGAAGAGCGCCGCTCGCACGAGTGGCGCAAGATCAAAATTACCCAGACCCTCACCTGCGTCATCGGAGGCTACACCGAGCCCGAAGGCAGCCGGCAATACTTCGGGTCGCTCGTGCTCGGCCTCTATAACGACCAGGGCCAGCTTATCCACGTCGGCCAGGCAGGCACGGGATTCAATCAGGCCTCGCTGAAAGAGATCTGGAAACTGCTTGAGGCGCGCAAGACCAACAAAAATCCCTTCCACGGCGACGTCGAGGCGTTGCGTAAAGTCTTTTGGATCAAGCCGGAACTGGTGGCGGAGATCAAATTCAGCGAATGGACGCACGAGCGCGAGCAAGCCAGACCCAAGCTAAGGGCTCCTGTTTTCCTGGGATTGCGCGAAGACCGCGAGCCCAAAGACTGCACTTTCGCCCAATGATCGCTTTCGCCGTATGTTCGCTTGTCATGCCGAATCAATAGTTCAGGCTCGGTTCCGAGCGTCATATTATTATCTATAAGATATACATTGACGGCAAGCGACCTGCGAGTCTCGCAGGCGCATTTCGGGATGCGAAATGACCTTCGAGGTGGTCGGAGTGGCAATCGTCGATTGTGAGGCATTCCAGGCCATCCAGAGGGCCATCGCAGGCAACGGCCGCACTCCAGTTCCGCCTTTCCATGAGCGCCGGCTCTCCTATAACTCACAGTTGTTGCATTTTTCAGCGGGACGCGCTCATTGGCGGTCCCCTCTATCGGGTCCGAGCCGCGGAGTGGCGCTAGAATGCAGCCCACGGCGCAAGCCGTGGGACAGACGCAAAAATGAGTTAGCCCTAATGGGGCGAAAGAGAACGCTTCCATCTCGCGGCCATCGAGGATTGTCTTTCGCCCTTTCAGGGCTCCCGTATCAGCCCTTCCGTATCCCACGCCTTGCGCCGTGGGCTGCATTCTAACGCCGCTCCGCGGCTGACTGACGAGGCCAACCCGTCGCTAGGCGAATCCACCCCTACACCGTCTGCGCCGCCGGAATCGCAAGCGTCCTGCCGATCTCCGCGTCGATCTCGCTGCCCACCAGAAACGCCAACCCGGCTACATACATCCACACCAGAAGAATCATGACCGCGCCGAGCGAGCCGTAGCTCGTGCTGTAAGTATTGAAGTACTGCAAATACAAGCGAAAGCCCCACGACGCTGCGAGCCACAGCAGAACTCCCACCAGCGAACCGGGGGTGATCCAGTGCCAGCCCTTGTGAGGGAGATCGGGGCCGAAGTAGTAGATCAGCGAAAACGAGACCATCAGAAAGACCAGCGCTGCCGGCCACTGCACCGCTTTCCAGAGCAGGACACTGGTCGTCTCCAGATTCAGCAGGGCGCCGAGCCAGTCGACCAAACTGGTTCCGATCAGAACCGTGAACATTGCGAACAAGAGCAGGAACGCGAGTATCAGCGTCAGCCCGAGCGCGGTGAGGCGGATGCGCAGCCAGGAGCGCGTGTCGGGGACGCGGTAGGTGGCGTTTAACACGGAGATCATGGAACTCACGCCGCCCGAGGCGAACCACAGGGCCAGTGCGATGGTGAACGTGAGTTTGCCGCCGTCGGTTTCAAGGGACAGTTCATTGGTGATCTGGCGCAGCAATTCAAAAGCCGGGAGTGGCAGAATCTTTGAGAAGTAAAGCAAAAAGCTGGTCTCCAATTGCAGGCTGCGCGAGGCGAACATGCTGAACAGCGACAGCACAAACAGCATCAGCGGGAAAAATGCCAGCAGGAAGTTGAAGGCGAGGCCGGAGGCGCGTCCGATAAGATCGTCGTCGCGGATGGCGGCGTAGATATTTGAAGCCAGCCGCCAGAAGGAGAGGCCGCCTCGGGTCCACAGGGTCGGTTTGGTCATAAGAATTGACGATTTACGATTGTCGATTGTTGATTGAAAAGCAAGAGCGATTGTTCGATCTTGATTTGATCCTGATCGAAACCCTCCTCCTCGTCATTCCGACGCGCGAGCGTAGCGAGCAAAGGAGGAATCCGCTTTTGCCTTTCATTCAACAATCAAAAATCAACTATCAACAATTGCTACAATCCTTGCACTCATGAAGCGCGAATATCCAGCGTCGCCCCTGGTTGGCGTGGGGGCGATCATTATCGAAGAGGGCCGCGTGGTGCTGGTGAAGCGCGGGCATCCTCCGTTGCAGGGAGAGTGGTCGATTCCCGGAGGCGTGCTCGAAGTGGGTGAGATGCTGCGCGACGCCGCCGTGCGCGAAGCGCGCGAAGAAACCGGCCTGACCGTGGAAACCCATGATCTGCTGGGAGTCTTCGACCGCGTGCTGCAGGATGCCAGCGGACAAACGATGTATCACTACGTGCTGATTGATTTCCTTTGCCGCCGCGTCTCCGGAGAACTGAAAGGCGCAAGCGACGCCGAAGAGGCTCGCTGGTTCACCCAGGAAGAAGCCGCGCTGGTGCCGCTGGCGAAAGATACAGCCGAGGTAGTGCGGTTGGGGTTTGAGAAGGCGTCAGCGCTGCGATAGCCCTGTCGGCACTAATTACGCTTCCGACTGTCGTAAGGTCCTTCCGCCGCCGCTACCTCGGCGTCAGGATGACATCGTAATCAGATCATTCTTCCGATCCCGACATCACTGCCCAGTTTTTCGATTTCTTGCTGACCATTCTGGTCCCCGTGAAGCCGCGGGCTCCGAGCGCTTTGTTGGCCATTTTCACTTCGCAGAGGACGCGCACTTCGGGATCGTCGATTGCTTTTGCATCGGCCAGGCCCGCTTGAGCAGAAATCTGAGACGATGCGGTGATCAATCCTGAAATCGCCACCACCGACGGCCACCATGCTTTTAAAGCGAGATTCGGATCGTCAGGGTCTTCATCCGACAACTTGAACTTTTCAGCATTCTCCAGCCCCGAAGCAATCAATTTGTGTGCGAGGTCCAAATCTCCCATGTGTTTCGCGATATCGCTGCCCTCGATCGAATAGGCACTCGGGTCTTTCGAGACCGGACGTGCGGAAGGATCAATTTTCTTCAGTACCTCCATCATCTGGGTAAGAGCATCTTTCGCGAAGGAAGGATCCTTTGTCGCGGTGGTGCGAGCGATGCCAAGCAGCGCATCAGCGCGGGGATAGCGCGAGCCCGAGGTTTCGGGCAAGGTAGCGGCCGCGGCCAGCGCCTGCTTGGGACTGTCCTCGGCCTGGCGGGCGATTTCGCGCGCTCGCGTGTCGTAGGCATCGGTCACCTGTTTTTTCTGCAGATAGGAACTCATGTCGTCCATGCCCATGGCTCCGCTGAGTCGGGGGATTTCTCCTTTAGCCAGGGGCGTGTCGCGAATCGTGGGATCGAGCGATTGAACACCTTGCGGAAATTGCTTCAGTTGAGATTTGGCCTGCTGCGAATCATTCAGCAATCTCTCAGCTTCCCCCTTGTCGAGTTGCTCCAGCACGGGCAGCAATTCGAAGAGCCGGTACTCGTATTCGTTGTCGAAGCTTACATTGCCGGACTTGGATTGCAGTCCTACATGCGTGGTATCGGATTTCGCCTGATCCAACACCTGGTGAATCCCTTCCAGCGCCACCGTCGGCGGGATATGCTGCCAGAAGCGGACAATCATCGATGAGAAATCGTCGGCGCCAATGATGAAGGAGTGCGATTCTTTATCGCAGGCCAGGGCGCGCAGGAAAATCTGCTGCTTGTCGGCATCGCGCGAGGTCGGCAATTTGAGCATGAGGTCGGTCGCGGTCGGATAAGGAAAATCGGCTGCGGGAATCTCAGTCAGAAGCGTGATGGCGCGGTCGAAAGCTTTAGCCGCAATGGCGCGATTCAGCATGTTGCCAAGAATCAGGCTGCGGACGTAGGGCTCAGCTTGCGGAAGCAGTTCCTGCACTCTCGCTTCATTCAGCGGCAGGAGATCTCCCAAGGCATCGTCTTGCATGCGATGTTTCACGTCGATGTCCATGCCCAGCTTCATCACGCTGGGATCGGGCGTGCTCTGGGGAGAGGAGGAATCCGCGAGAGCACGAATGTCTTCCTCGTGCACGGGAATTTCAAGAGTGGCGTTGAAAGCCGCAATCAGCGTCGATTGCACGTCGCCCGAATCGCACTTCTGCAGCCCCTTGGCGGCGGCGCGCAGCAGAAACGCGCGCATGGCGGGCTCGAATGCCGAGATCTGGGCGTGCGCGGAGTTGAGCACCGGGCACCAGAACTCCTGCTCGGACGTGAGCTTCTTCTTGGGAGGATCCTTCTTGTTTTTGGGCGGGGGCAAGACTTGTCCCGACGCCAGCAGCGCACATAGCAAAAGAAACGTCGCGGCGAGAAATCGGATTGGTTTCGTCACGAAGCACCGATCCGGGGAAGGTCATGATTTTATCCTATTGCCCGATGTCCCGGTGCCTGCACAAAGGAACACGGAGTCCCCCGAATGCGTGTGCCGAGTCGCTTCGCTCACCGGCACATTTCGCTCGGGATGACAGCTTTTCTTTGATTAGTCTTTCTCGTCGGTCCAGCGCCTTCCGCAGGTGTGGCACTTCCAGGATTTTTGCGATAGCGGAATCGGCACGCCCAGCCACGCGCTGGTGTAGGCGACGTCTTTGTTCAGGTCTTCGAAGACGATGTCGAGCGAATAGCATCCAGGGCAGCGCGGCTGTTGATAGTTTGCCTCGCCCTCGAAGCTGAATTCCTCCGGGATTGGTTGATTGAGCACTTCGAGGGCGGCGTCGACATCGTCGGGCTTGACCTGCAGCTTGATGCCTCCCACGAAATTGGAGATGAACCAGTCCATGCGGACGATGTTTTCGTCGGCCAGAAAACATTCGATGCCGGCGGACTCGATGAACCCCTTGGCCAGCAAGGCCTCCGGCAGATCGCGGAACTGGCGGATGGTGATCAGCTTGCGGAATTGCTGTTCTTGTTCGCGGACGAGTGGCTGGTTTGGCATGGGCTCGATCTCGCGGCGATCGAGTTCGGCGTGCAAGGCTTCACGAGCGATGGTGGTGAGTCCATCTTCATGGTCGAGCAGGCGCTCAAGTTCCTCGTCGGCCTTGGCGGCGTAGAGGTCGGTCAAGCGGCGGCGTTCGTCGTCCCAGGGGCGGGTAGCCATGCAGGTGAAGATGATAATCGGGTCGGGCTCTTGGCGCTAGGCTTCTAAAGCCCATTGCCAAATGCAAAAAGAACGGCCCATCGAATCTTGCGAGTCGACGGGCCGTCCGGTGGACTGTTCGGGATTGACCAAGAGGTGGTCACTCTACGTGGCCTCTTCGGCTACTCCGGGTCCCGGCGTCGACCTGCACGCTGGGCGGATGCAATCCTAAATCACCGGTAGTGTGCGGGCTGTAGCTCTTTTCGCGGCTGTGCCGCGTCTGGAGCCCCGCTTAGAGCGACCTGCTCTAAGTCTCAGCCACCTCACCTGGTCTTTTGCTACCTCTACAACTGCCATCTGAACTTGTCATCAGACCACCTCCTTTCCGGTGTACGCCCACATTAAAACGAAATTGGGCCGACGTCAATCGGGGAACCGGGGAGGGCAACACAATTTTCGATTGTCGATTTTCGATTGTCGATTGAAAGGCAAAACCTCACGGTTTTTTTACGGCAACCCGAAGGCGTATAACGCGCTGCCGGCGGCGATGGCTACGTACTCTTTACCATCCACCGCAAAGGCCATGGGGGCGGCGTAGACCGCGCCTCCCATTTGGAAGTGCCACAACGGCTTGCCCGACTTCGCGTCCAAGGCGATGAAATTGCCTTCGGCGTCTCCGGTGAAGATCAGGCCTCCATTGGTCGAGAGCACGCCCGACCATGTGGGACTGGTGTGCTCGAACTGCCATTTGATTTGTCCGGTGGCGGGATCGATGGCCTTGAGGAATCCACGATAAGGTTCGGCTTCGTCGGAGGGAAAGTAGGCGCTGCCGTAGTAAGCGTGTCCGGGCTCGTAGGGTTGCGGAGCGGTGCTGAAGGTATCGCACTGGTCACGCGACGTGACAAAGAACAGGCTGGTTGCGGGATCGTAGGTGGGCGCCATGAAATTGGTGGTGCCTAGCGCGCCGGGGCAGACAGTGTGTCCGGTCAATGTGGCGAGGCTTCTTTTTTCGCGATGGGGCGGCCTTCCGCGTCTTTGGTGTCGCTCCATGTGATTTTGCCGTAGGCGTTGGCGGAGATCAGTTTTCCGTTGGTGCGGTCGAGGACGTAGAAGAATCCGTTGCGGTTGGCTTGGGCGATGAGGTGTTTGCCGTTGGCATCGATCATGACGGGGACTTGCGTGGCATCCCAATCATGTTCGTCGTGTTTGGTGAATTGAAAATACCAGTTGAGCTTGCCGGTGTCGGCGTCGAGCGCGAGCAGCGAGTTGCTGTAGAGGTTATCGCCGGCGCGTCCTTCACCGCGATTGGAAGGCGCTGGGTTCCCGGTAGGCCAGAAGATCTGATTGGTTGTCGGGTCGTAGGTACCGGTATTCCACGCGGGCGCGCCACCCACTTTCCAGGAATCGCCTTCCCAGGTGTCGTGTCCCGGTTCGCCGGGGCCGGGGACGGTGTAGAAGCGCCACTTGCGGGCGCCGGTGTCGGCGTCGTAGGCGTCGATGAATCCACGGACGCCATATTCGCCTCCACTGACACCGATGATGACTTCATTCTTCACCGCGAGCGGAGCAACCGTGAAGCTGTAGCCCTGGCGGTAATCGAAGGCTGCCACATTCCAGACGACGTTGCCGGTTTTTGAGTCAAGAGCGATGACATGGGCGTCGAGCGTGCCCATGAAGACTTTGTTACCGAGGAGGGCGAGGCCACGGTTAACGCGTCCGCAGCAGGGGCGAATGTCGGAGGGAAGTTGATATTGGTATTGCCAGACGGGGCGTCCGGCGCGGGCGTCGAGGGCGTAGGCGCGATCGTCCTGGGCTGTGCCATAGAGGATACCGTCGGCGACCAGCGGCGTGGTTTCAAGTTTTCCGGTGGCCGCGGTCTGGTAGACCCACTTCGCGACTAACTTCCCGGCGTTCGTCGTGTTGATTTGATCGAGGGTGGAATGACGATGCCCATCGTAGCTGCCCGAATACGTCAACCAGTTTTGGGGTTCTTTCGAGGAGTTGATCAGGCGATCTGGAGTGACTTGGGCCTTCGCCGTTGCGCTCAGCAAAATTAAAAGAAAAATCTTAAAGCGCAAAGAACGCAAAGAACATCCGCAAAGGTCGCGAAGTAGGGTGAGACCAGCGGCAACCTTCGTTTTCTTAGCGCTCTTCGCGGCAGTTCTTAGCGCACTTTGCGTTTCAAGCTTTTGTCTCATTTCGCACCTCCGCTTACCAGGTACGCGACGATGTCTTCCAGATCTTTGTCTGGCAGCAGGTCTTGGTTGTACTCCGGCATCAACGATGTGCGGCTCTTCTCGAAGGAACGCAGTTGGTTTTTGTCGAGCAGATAAATCTGCTCACTCTGGTCGATCAGCTGCACGCTGAAATTGTCTTCATTCAGGGCTACGCCTTTGATTTGCTTTCCATCTTCGGTAACGGCCGTGACGGTTTCGTATTCCTGGGGAAACTCTTTGGTGGATTCGGTCAGGCCCCATGCGAGGTGCTGGCTCGGATGCCGCACCGAGTCGATGATGGCTTCGTGAGTGCGCGAGCCTCCTACGGCGCTCAAGTCGGGACCAACGCGTCCACCTCTGCCGTCCACCATGTGACAGAGAGAGCAGTTGGCGTCTCCGTAGAACAGTTGCTTACCGTGAGCGGCGTCGCCGAGCGGCTTGGCGGGGGCTTTCACTTCCATGCTGCGAATGTAGGTGACGATCTGCCAGATTTCTTCATCGGTCATGCCGACGCCTTGTCCGTTGGTGCCGTTGGCAGGCATGGCGGTGCCGGCGATGCCGTTGCTGATGACCTGGAACATCTCAGCGTCGTTGTGAGCGTGTTTTTTCTGGGCGCGAGTGAGGTCAGGGCCGCGTCCTCCTCCGCGAGCGCCGAGCCCGTGGCAGAGCGCGCAGTTGATGCGGAATTCGGAGGCTCCGGCGCTGGCGGCTTGCGCGTTTCCCACGAATGGATTTTGACCTTGCGCGAAAACGCCCAGCGCCAGGCAGCAGACCAGAAGTCTTAATGAGCGCATGTGACCCTTCCTGGGATGGCGTGCATTCTACTGCAGGGATTGTCGATTTACGATTGTCGATTGTCGATTGAAACTCCTTTGCGCCGCTATGCGGGTGGACCCTTCGGCTTTGCTCAGGGCGGGCTTACCAGAGGCGCCCGTTTCTACGCCAGTTGTCCTGTCCGGCGATTCTTTAATCCGACAATTCTCGCCCCGCTCGGACATGTCCGCTGGGCATCTGGGTGGTGCACTTCCGGATGTCTAGACTGGAACTCTCCCCATCGGCTTTGCCGTAGGCGCGAACTTTTTTGCCTGTAGGCGCGGCAAGGCGCTGATCTTTCAACCTTTCCAGCGATAGGCGTCGGGTTGCGGCAGGCCCAGGTGAGCGAGAACTCGGAAAGCGAATTCGCGCGCCATGACATCTAATGTAGTAGGCCGGTTATAGAAAGTCGGGATCAAGGGAAAAACGGTCGCTCCAGCGTCGGCAGCACGGTACATGTTGCGGATATGAATTTTGTTGAGCGGGGTTTCGCGAACGCAGAGCACCAAAGGGCGCTTCTCTTTGAGAGTGACATCGGCGGCGCGCTCGATCAGATGGCTGGCGTCTCCGGTGGCAATGCGGGCCAGAGTGCCGACGCTGCAGGGGATCACGACCATGGCGTCGACGGGATAAGAGCCACTGGCGATATTGGCTCCGATGTCGGCGTTCGCTTGCAACTGAATCTTGCGCGAAGACTTGCCCAGTATCTGGCTGACGAGATTATTACGGCCGCGGAGAGTGAGTTCTTCGGCCATCACGCGCAAGGCGCTGTCAGAAGCGATGAAGTTGACGGCGTGAATGCGTTTGTCGCGGTCAACCGCGAGCAGGAAGTGTTTCAGGAATAAAGATCCGCTGGCTCCGGTGGTAGCGACGGTGAGGTTTTGCGGCGGGTTGGGCAACAAGCGCTCCTGACGCGAACGCTTGAGCATAGGGATTGCGGGTTCGGGAAGTCAAGGTAACAGGTTTCGAGTGTCAGGCTTCGAGTTTCTTAACTGCACATGGCTTCAGCTACCGATCTTCGGGCTCGGCGGAATGCGGCGCAGTTGGCGGCGCTGGCGGGCGTGGAGCGCGAAATCCGCAGCTACGATTCCAGCAGCCGGCGAAAGTATTTGCAGGACTTCACGCGGGCCTTCCGGTCTTATTCTTCCGTCATCGATGCCGAGCAGGTCAGGAGCGCGATTGGCGCGGCGGATACGATCCTGATTGGCGATTACCACGCGCTACCCGCCTCGCAGCGGTTTGCGGCGTCTCTGGTAGAACAGTGCGCGCAGCCGGGGGATCGTCCCGTGGTTCTGGCGCTGGAGACGATCTTTTCGCGCGACCAGCACATTGTCGATGAATGGTGGCGTCGCGAGATTGACGAGAAAGAATTCCGCGAGCGCATTCGCTTTGATCTCGATTGGGGATACGACTGGGCTCCGTTCTTTGAAATGCTGGCCACGGCCCGCGAGTTTGCCGAGGGCTTGTACGGGCTCGATTGCATGCCGCGCGAAGACTTGCGCAAGATTGGGGCGCGCGACCGCCATGCGGCGCACAAAATCGCGGAAATTCGGCAGAAGCATCCGAACGCCGTCATTCTGGTTTTGTTTGGTGAATCCCACCTTGCGCCCCAGCACCTTCCGCGCGCATTGAACGAAGAATTACCGGCGAGCCTGCGGCTCACCATTTTGCAGAACGTCGACGCGCTTTACTGGAAGGCGGCGGGCGAAAAGCACGAACGGGTGGAAGCGGTCCGCGTCAATGACGAAGTGATCTGCGTCTTCAACTCAACGCCGCTGGAAAAGTACGAAAACTACCGCCTCCATCTCAGCCGTTGGGGACGCACCGACGAAGAAGGTCCCGATCTAGCGCCCACGATTTACAACCTGATCGACAGCCTGCTGCGCTTTTTCCAGATCAACCGCTATTCTCCGCACAACCATACGCAGCCCAAGTTCCTGGTCGATCTGATGCCGGAAGTCTATTGCCGCTCCTCGGCGGGACGGTTGCGCGGATTGCTCACCCGCAAGGGTATTACGGAAGAGGATTCCAAGGCTTTACTGCAGCGAGTAGAAGAGCGCGGCAGCGTGTATCTTCCCCACGTCAACGCGTTTTATGTGCGCGATTTTCAGATGATGTACGCGGCGGAAGAATCAGCCCGGTTCCTGCATCATGCCTGCCGCGGACTTCCCTTGCGTGAGAAACCCGGCCGCGCTCCCGAGCCTGCGGACCGCTTCTACGTGCGCACTCTCGAACATGCGCTGGGATACTTCGGATCGCGGGTGTTGTATCCCTCACGCCCGGCGGTGGAAGAAGCGGAGCTGCATTTGTTGCCCAGTGCGCGTCCCGCGCGCGGCAAGGAGTTTGAGTCGAGCACGGAGTTGCTGGGATACATGCTGGGGAACGCGCTTTACGACGGTTATCTCAACGGACGGGTGAAGCCGGGAACGTTGCGCCGGGTACTGCTCGCGCACCTTGAGGCTCCCGGCAAAGCGAAAGAGCTGTATTGGGAGTTGGCGAAGAAGTTGAAGAAGAACGGGCGCTAGACGGTCGTCGGTCGTTGGGCTTGAATCGACTAACTTTCCGCTTTGCGACGCCTTTCCCTGGCATCCACTTCGCTACACCACATTAAAACTGAACACCGCCCAATACCACTCCCGCAGGCGTGCCGAATGAAGCCCAGATCGTCCACAGAGCGGTTCCCTGCCAGAGATTCTGCGGTGGGAAAGTGGGAAGGCTCGTGGCGGTTCCGGTTTCCAGGCCGCTATCAATGGCGAAGTTTGTACCGAACGATTGGCCCCCATCTGCGGAAGTGGCGAGATAGACGCGGAAGTCGACATTGTTAGGATCGTCGCGGCGATCCAACCAGGTCACGCCGACGGTTCCGGTCGAGCTCACGCTGATCCAAGGATTGGCCTGATCATGGGTGAATCCGGGCGCGAGGGCAACTAGCGGTCCCCAGGTTTTTCCGCCATCGGTGGAACTGGTGTAGACAACCTGCAGGAAGCTTCCCGTGTAACTGGTGGTCACCACATAAAGCCGACCAGCTAAGGAGCCGCTGCTGTTATCGACCGCAATGATTCCAGGCTGAAAGACGTCGACACTTTTTGACGGGTTTATGTTGGCAATAATCTTGGCTTTGCTCCAGGTGACGCCACCGTTTGTCGATCGAGAAAACATGATGTGACAGCGCCCACCGAAATTTGGGCAATAGATGGCGGTCAGATACAAAATGCCGTTGCTCCCGATAGCCAGCTGGGGCATGGTTGGTGAAACGGAATTGATGGGAGCGATGATCTGTTTGGTATGGAACGTGGCTCCGCCATCGCGTGACACGAGAATGCTGGCACCGACCAGGGAATCGTGAACGCTGCCGACGTTTTGGACGATGTAAAGACTATTCGAAAAAGGACTGGTCGGGCTGACATCGACGGCGGCTTGCACGGCGAGCCTTGCCGTGCCGTCGTTGTTGCTCTCCACTTCGACAGGAGTGCCCCAGGTGGATCCATTGTCGTTGGACACCGAAAGCACGAGAGGATAAGGATAAGCCGTCATCCCGTAGGAGTTGTAGGCGGCGTAGGCGATACCGTTGCGGTCATAGGCGAAAATCGGCGGGAATGGATTCTCATTCAGGGTTATGTCGATGGGAGGCAAACAGGTGACATTCCAGCTGTCGCCAGTGTTGGCGGAGCCATAGGAAGCGAACTCCAGTCCGGGATCCCCGCAAAAAGTGATGCCTCCGCCACCCCCGGTTAACCACTGCTGCGAATTAATCGGATTGACCAGAAAGTTTCCTGTGTTCATCGAAGATTGCGGCACGATCGATTTTTCAGGAATGACGCACGGCGCCGGACTGCAGGTTACAAGAGGTGCAAGCGTGCTCGAATTGCGGGGGGCGGAACTGTTTGTCCTTTGAGCCGTTGCTGCGAGGGGGAGAATCAAGAGCAGCGTCACGATGGAACAGAGTGTTCTATTCATTCAGCCTCCCGGTGTCACGTAGGATGACGGGGGCGGAACATTACTTCATCAACGCTTTTATCGTCAAGAGAAGGAAGTCCTTGTGTATCGGCAGAGGTTCCATCAGGCCAGTCCTATAGCCAAGCCGAGAGGGCGCTTGCAATCCCCAGTGCGCCAAGCAACAAACCGAAACGCCAGAAGATGCGGCGCTTGGTGAGCAGGGTGATCGACGTGATCACGAGGGCGATTTCAAGCAGCGCTTCCCCGAGATCGTAGCGGTCGCCACGTTTCTGTTCGGCTTGCACTTCTTCTTCAAATTTCTTGGCCTCTTCCTGCAGCCCTTCTTTTTCCCTGTCGTAGCGTTCCGATTGCTGGTCGAATTGCGCTTTCGCCTGCTCGGCTTTGTCGGACTTATTCAATTCCAGCGCGTCGATCACCTCCGAGAGTTGCTTGGCGCTGTTCTGGCGGATGCTTTTCGCTTGAAATTCCGCCCAGGTGTCGGCGGCTTTCGATTGCAGCAGAATCTCTTCGGTATTCGAGCGGTGCCCAAGCAGCGAGACGATCGCCACCAGTACCGCGAGCACAGCCATGGTGAACGTCGGCAGTTGCAGGCTGCGATCGTGATGCGCCTGTTCGGCTTGTTCGTGGGCTTCGTGGATATTTTCCATCGTCACTTCTTCGATCGCGAATCGGTTCGCACGATGCTATCACCCCGCTCGCGTTCATCGCGAAATGTTCGGCGGTGACATTCACCTGCCGTGAAATTCGTTCGCCAGCGAACCGAGAGGTCTGCCCGCCGCCGAGAGAATTTGTTTTCCACATTCGCAGTTCATTCATTCACAACCGCGCACGAAGGGAACACATCTCAAGCTTGTCAAATTCAATCAGGAGTTCTTGCAATGTCAAACGAAACCAATCAAGGGCAGCAACCGGGGCAGCAGAAGAATCCTTCGACGGGGCAGCAGTCTGGCGAGAAAAAGCAGTACGGCGATCCTTCGCAGGGTCACGAGCAGCAGAAGCGGGCACCGGGCCAGGAGGAGAGCAACCAGCCTGGACGCCGCAACCCCGGACAAGAGCACGACGAGAATGAAGGCCAGGAAAAGAAGCGCGCCTAGCCTCGGGGCGAGGATCCTCTTACGCACCTGGGAGGATCCTCGTCACACTTTATTTCCTAACCCACAGGAGGGGCGATGACACATCAGGATCTGCGGCAACTCTACATCGACGAACTGAAAGACCTTTACAGCGCGGAAAATCAGATGGTGAAAGCCCTGCCGAAAATGGCGAAGGCCGCATCGTCAGAGGAATTGCGCTCGGCGTTTCTGGAACATCTCGAGGAAACCAAAGGACAAGTGGAACGGTTGGAGACGATTTTCGACGCACTGGAAGAGAGTCCCAAGGGCAAGAAGTGCGCTGGCATGGAAGGGCTGGTGAAAGAAGGTTCGGAGAACATTTCCGATTACGAAGAGGAAGTGCGCGATGCGGCGCTGATCGGCGCGGCGCAACGCGTCGAACACTACGAGATCGCGGGTTACGGCACGGTGATTGCGTTCGCGGAGTTGTTGGGAGAAAACCAGCAAGTCTCGCTCTTGCAGGAAACACTGCAGGAAGAAAAAGACGCCGACAAAAAACTGACCGATCTTTCAAAGGATATCAACGTGGCGGCTCAACAGCCGAAAGCGGAGATGTCGGAAGGCAAAACAAAACGCAAACCGGGCCGCGCCGCGTAGTTACAGAGCACTCTAGTTGAACAGCACGCCTTCGGGCGTGCTTTTTTATTGCCTTGCGTTAGGGCCAAGCGGGAGATGCTACTCTGGTGGCTGGCTGAATGCTGAGTGCTGACTGCCGAGTGCTCCTTTGAACGCTGCTTCCATCAAGAAACTGTTTGAGCAAGTGCGAGCGGGAGAACTGTCTCCTGACGACGCTGTAGCCCGCCTGCGGCATCTTCCCTTCGAAGATCTGGGATTCGCCAAGGTCGATCATCACCGCCGCCTGCGGGTCGGCATGCCCGAGGTGATCTTTGGACAGGGGAAGTCTCCCGCCCAGGTCGCAGGGATCTTCGCGCGCCTCGCCAAGCACGGCGGAAATGTCCTCGCCACGCGCGCCAACGAGAAACAATTCGCTGCAGTAAAGAAAAAAGTTGCGCGGGCCGTCTATCACGAGAGTGCGCGAGCCATCACCCTGCTGCGGGACAAGACGAAATACGGCAAGGGGACGATCGCGGTAGTCTCTGCCGGAACCAGTGATATCCCTGTAGCGGAAGAAGCGGTGGTGACCGCCGAGATCATGGGGAATCGGGTTGAGCGTTTCTATGATGTCGGAGTCGCGGGGATTCATCGTTTGCTGGCCCATCGGGAGGCGCTGACCGGAGCGCGCGTAGTCATCGTTTGTGCCGGCATGGAAGGCGCGCTGCCCAGCGTAGTTGGTGGGTTGGTCGGAGTGCCGGTCATCGCGGTGCCAACCAGCATCGGCTACGGAGCGGCATTCGAGGGATTGGCAGCGCTTCTGGGAATGATGAACTCCTGCGCGTCGAATGTGAGCGTGGTCAATATCGATAATGGCTTTGGGGCGGGGTATGTGGCGTCGCTGATCAACCGGAAGTGAATCGGTCGTTGGTCATTGGTCGGTCGTCGTTGGCCAAGGTTGAGGCGGGAACTTAGCGCGACATAACAGAACTGTGACGGTTGACCAGTAGATGGAGGCGGCTGATCTCACAGAGATTGCGATTGTCGGAGGGGATAGAAAGAACGCAAGGAGGGCAGCCACAACGCCTAGCGCGCCAGTCAGCATCCAGCCACGTCTTGAAAGGCTCTGTGCAAGCTTTGCGTTTACGATCGCTTTCCCCGCCCATGCCCAGAAAAGAAAAGTGAGAAGGGCCACGAACACCGAGCCGGCGGGATCGGGAAGATGTACGGCCACGCTCAAGAGTGCGCCAAGAAAAACGATGGGAAGGTCGAGAACAATGAGCAGCGCCGACGGCCATGTCCATCGATCGCTTATGGGAAAGCGGTAATAGTTTAGCTGCGCCCAGTGCATTAGGGCCAACGCAGTAGTCCCTTGCACAGCGGCAAAAGACCAGCGCACAACCGGCTTGATCGCCATAACGTACTTAGACACCACCGCGCAGAGTAGTGGCCGAAGCTCTTGGATCGGACGAAAGGACTGTGGCCAACGACCAACGACGAGTTGACAATAATCGTTATAACGACTAGTATTGTCTTGTGGCCAAAGGCATTCAAGCCGAGCTCAAGCAATCCAAACCCTTCAGCAGCCTGGCGGAAGAAGCTTTCATCGCGCTGATGCGGACTGCTGACCAGTTGCAGTGGAAGGGCGCGGAACTGATGAAAGAATTCGACGTCTCGCCTACGCAATTCAACGCGCTGCGCATCCTGCGCGGAGCCGGGCCCAAGGGCCTTCCCTGCAGCGAGATCAGCGAGCGCATGATCAATCGCGATTCCGACATTACCCGACTGCTCGACCGCCTGGAAAAACGCGGGCTGGCGGAGCGCTGTCGCGAGGCCAAAGACAGGCGAGTCATTATGGCGCGCATCAAGCCCGAAGGTTTGGCGCTGCTCAAGAAGATGGACAAGCCGGTAGAGGAATTTCACCGCAAGTTATTGGGGGACTTGGGAGAAGAACGCTTGAAAGGGCTGTTGCGCCTGCTACAGGAGGCACGGCAGGCAGCGAGCGAAGGATAACGTCACCAGCGCCGCACTCGGCTCCCATGGCTTTCGATTTGCACGCCGCAAAGATGTCGAGCCTGACTCGAAGAGGCTTACGGTTTGTCGTAAATGATGTGATCGAGCGTTTGACTACTCTCGGGATCAAGTGGGTGCTCTTGCACCCATTTTAACGCCAGCGTCTGGGCCGAAGATTTCTGGCTAGTGGACATCTGACTACTCAAGCTCTCAAGAAAAGCGCGTCCTGTAGGGTTTTTCTTCGCTCCCGCAATGGCGGCCCATCTGTACGCCTCGACAAGATCTTTCGGGACGCCTCTCCCTTCAGCGTAGAGGTCAGCTAAGTCAAGTTGAGCGGCAGGATTTCCCTGCTCGGCCGATTTCTTGTACCACTCCGCCGCTTTCCCAAAATCGGGCGGCACACCAACGCCTTGTTTAAAGATTCGGGCCAGGCCATATTCACCCCAGGAATCGCCTTTCTCTGCCAGGATTGAACACCACTTAATGGAACCCGTGTAATCAGCGGGAGAAACCAGCCCTTGTGCGGTCAACCGGCAAACATTGTATTGGGCTTCGTTATACCCCATCTCGGCTGCTTTGCTGTACCACTGCAGAGCCTCGTTCAAATCCATTTCGGTTTCGTAGCTTAGTCCCATCGCGTTTGTTGACCGCGCACCGTCTCCGTGAGTTAGAGCCAAGCTGATCCACTTCCTTGCCAGTGCCTGATTTTGCTCAACTCCCTCACCGTGCATATAGCAGATTCCAAGACTGTATTCTCCATTCGGATTGCCCTGAGCTGCCGCCAGGCTGTACCAATGTGCCGCTTGTGTGAGATCTTTCTCCGTCCCGTACCCCGTGACGTACAGATAAGCAAGATCCACTTGGGCCCCGTTCAAACCCTGTTTGGCCGCCAGTTCGAACCATTTGAAGGCTTCACGATAATCCTGCATCTGTTCAGCCTCAAGGCCGAGTGCATACTGGGCCCCGCTTTCACCCGCCTGTGCTTTCTGTTGCAGTGACATGTGCCATTCGTTCGCTTGGGAAGAGACAGACTCCTCTTGAGCGCGGCACGAGATGGCCGCAAAGGCGATCGCGAAGATGGGCAAGACCCAGCGAAGGAGCAATCGAATCGGCATAGTCAGATTTTGAAAGGTGCTCACTGGCTGCGCAAGTTACGCTGGTTTCCTCGCTCTTTTCAAAATGGGGGCTTGCAAGTCATTCAAGCCACAAGAGATAAGGATTTCCACCGCCGTTCCCGAGTTTACTGGATTTTTTGCATCAATAGTCGTTATAACGACATCTGTTGTAAGTACAAGGAGGCTTCGACATGAGTCAAGCAGAAAAGCAGTCCTGGGGAGTGACGCTGTTGCGAGTGATCGTGGGAATCGTTTTCCTGGCGCATGGCAGCCAGAAGTTGTTTGTCTACGGGATTCAGGGTTTTGCCGGATTCCTGGCGCACATGGGCTTACCCCCATTCTTGTCGCCGATCGTGATCGCCATCGAATTGCTGGGCGGCGCGGCGTTGATTCTTGGCATTGGTACGCGCATTGCCGCAACTGCGATTGCCGTCAACATGCTGGGTGCGATATTGGCAGTGCATCTGAAGAGTGGGTTCTTCCTGCCGACCGGGTTTGAATATGCCTTCACCATGCTGGGCGCGAGCCTGGCGCTGGTGTTCGCTGGACCGGGAGCGGCGTCGCTCGATGGAGTGCTTTGGCGGAAGGCGTAATTAAATAGCCCTCGCTTCCCATCGAGGACGGACGAGCCGTTTGTCCCACGTGATTTGTGGCACAGAAAAGCCGGAGGCTTTCGCCTCCGGCTCGATTGTTCTCGATCTCGTTACGAGATCTTCTCGCCGACTGACTTGCCTTGCGTGAACAGGTACAAGTAATCCGGGCCGCCGGATTTGGAGTCGGTTCCCGACATGTTGAATCCGCCGAAGGGATGCGCGCCGACCATGGCGCCCGTGCATTTGCGGTTGATGTAGAGGTTGCCGACGTGGAACTCGCGGATCGCGCGATCAATCTTTTCGCGCGAATTGGTGTAGACCGCGCCGGTCAGTCCGAACTCGGTGTCGTTGGCGATTTCGAGCGCGTGGTCGAAGTTTTTCGACTTGATCACGGCCAGCACCGGTCCGAAGATTTCTTCCTGCTCGAGCTTCGACTTGGGCTGGATGTCGGCAATGACCGTGGGCTGGACGAAGAATCCTTCGCCGGCTTTCGGATCGCGGGCACCGCCAGTGATGATGCGTCCGTCTTTCTTGCCGATCTCGATGTAGTTGAGAATGTCTTTCATCGAGCCTTCGTTGATGACCGCGCCCATGTTCGGGTTTTCGGCGGGATCGCCCATGGTGATTTTCTCGACGCGCACTTTCAGCTTCTCGAGGAACTTGTCGTAGATGCGCTCGTCGATGATGGCGCGCGAGCAGGCCGAGCACTTCTGTCCCTGGAAACCAAACGCTGCGGAGGCGACGCCTTCAACCGCGGTATCGATATCGGTATCGGCATCGACGATGATGGCGTCTTTGCCGCCCATTTCGAGGATGGTGCGCTTGATCCAGATCTGTCCTTCGGACTGGGTGGCCGCGCTCTTGTTGATGTGCAGGCCGACTTCGCGCGATCCGGTGAAAGGCGATGTAGCGGGTCTTGGGATGCGAGACGATGGCAGTCGCCGAAGCTTGCGCCCGCGCCGGGGCAGAAGTTCACCACGCCTGCGGGCATGCCGCACTCTTCTAGCAGCTCGACGAACTTGGCGGCGATGGTGGGCGAATCGCTTGAGGGCTTCAGGATGACGGTGTTCCCCGACACGATCGATGCCAACGTCATGCCGGCCATGATGGCGGAGGGGAAATTCCACGGCGGAATCACGGCGCCGACGCCGAGCGGAATGTAGAACAGGTGATCGCGCTCGCCGGGCAACTGCACCGGGGTTTCGGCCTTCGCCAGACGCAGCGCTTCGCGGCTATAGAACTCGCAGAAGTCGATGGTCTCGGAGACGTCTCCGTCGGCCTCGGCCCAGTTCTTCGAAACTTCGAAGACCAGCCAGGCCATGTATTCCATCTTGCGCTCGCGCATCACGTCGGCGACGCGGAACAGCAGCGCGGCGCGCTCTTCGACGGAAGTGCGGCTCCAGCTCTCGTAGGCGCGCAGTGCGGCCTGCATGGCGGGCTCGACCTGTTCTTTTCCGGCTTTCTGATGCAAGCCAACGATCTCGGAAGGCTTTGCGGGATTGATGGACTTGATCTTGTCGCTGGTTTTCACGCGCTTGCCGCCGATGATCAGGTCATACTCGCGGCCAAGCTGTCCGCGGACTTTGTCGAGCGCGGCGCGCATCTTGCGCACGTTGTCATCTTTGGTGAAATCAAAAAATGGTTCGTTCTTGAAAGGCCCATCATGCAGGCGGACCTGGGGACGGGTGGGGGCTTCAACGGTTGCCATAAGTGCTCCTAGACGACGTATAGATTTCTTTTAGACGGGGACGCAAACATTAGATTGTAGCACCGGGAGAACAGGCGCTTCGGCGACTTCCCCGGAACGTCACGGGGCACGCGTGAGCGGGGTCCTATGCCATCCGACATCTTCCCGTACTTCATCGGGTTACACCTCCTCGAGGTTCTGCCCTGAGGTGCCGGCCCGCACCATCAATCCGATTGCAAGGAGACCGGCAACTGAGAAGACTCGCCCTATGCCATATTCTAGCTGCGCGCTGATCTCACTTCCCCGGATGTGCGCCCAAACCACCACCTGGGATCTGTCGCAAGATCTCGGAGGCGCTATCGAGCTCAAGTCTTCATCTCCATGACAGGTTCCAATCAAACGTGGTATCTGATGGAGAGCGCGACTCCGCACGCATGATCCGACGGAGCTACCGGTTTCATGCCCCAATGATCTGACGCCTTGTCAAACGCACCATCACCGGAGACCGGTGCACAGGACTGAGTTGTTGGCAGGGAACGGAAGCGCGTAAAGAGACTGTGCACGAGAAAACGTGAAGCCGGCGTTCAATTCCACTGACCAAACGCTCGACTCGCAGGGCTGACAACGGTTATCCCGGATATCTTCGCTCAATTCCCTGCTGATCAATCCCACTTGGAGACCGGTATGTGATCGTGGCATGGCGCAGCCCGATTACCGGCGGTGGTGAACATGAAGGGTGCATTTGGCTGGAGAAACTTCTTCAATGGCAAACGAGTGTGCAGTGGTCGTTGGACAAGGGCAGCACCACGCTCAAATCGGGCACGCTTTGGCCGGGGCGCAGCGCCGCGGCAACCTCACGTTGTCGGGTCTCACTGGTACACAAAGGCGAGGTTCTGTACTTTATCGTGGACAGTGCCAACTTTGAGGATTGCTACTGCGCAACTCCGGTGGATCTGCGGGTGTCGATTACGCAGGTGAGGTGAACCGCCAGGAAACATTCCCGGTAGAGACGCAGCTGAGCTACGTCCCTACAGAAAAATCGAATCGTGGAACGCCAAGATCGCGGAGAACGGCTGCAGTAGTCTCGGCAGCATCATGCCCCACCCGCGTTTGTGGTCGAGATTTACTACACTTGTGGTAGAAAGTCACCACAAGCATTCGAGTCAGTTCATCCCCGCACCGCCTCTACCGCTTGTTCCACCGGCTCCATCCTCGCGGTGAAGTGGCGCAAGAACGGCGCTTCGTAGGTCAGCTTTAATCCCTGAATCTGGTTTCGCTTCTTCCAGACTTCGAGGATGACCTCCACCACGTAGTCGATGTGGCTTTGGGTGTAGACGCGGCGGGGGATGGCGAGGCGGACTAGATCCATTTGCGCGGCGGCGCCGAACATGAGGCGTCCGATTTCGACCGAGCGGATGCCGCCTTCGAGATAGAGTTCGGCGGCGAGCGCGGCGCCGGGAAACTGATCGAGCGGAATGTGCGGCAGAAACGCGCGGGCATCGAGATAGATGGCGTGGCCTCCCGGTGGCTGGACGATGGGCACACCTTGCTGGGCGATGTGATTGCCGAGATAAGCGGTCGAGGCGATGCGGTAACGCAGGTAGTCTTCTTCGAGCGCTTCCTGCACGCCGACGGCGATGGCTTCGAGGTCGCGGCCGGCGAGGCCTCCGTAAGTGGGATAGCCCTCGGTCAGAATCAGCAGATCTTTTTCCTGTTGCGCCAGTAAGTCATCATTGGTGCACAGGAAGCCGCCGATATTCGCCATGCCGTCTTTCTTCGCTGACATGGTGCAGCCGTCGCCGTAAGAAAACATCTCCTGGGCGATCTGCTTGGGAGTCTTGTTCTCGTATCCCTTTTCGCGCAGCTTGATGAAATACGAATTCTCGGCGAAGCGGCAAGCGTCGAAGTAGAGCGGAATGCGGTGGCGGCGGCAGATGGCGCTGACCAACCGCACGTTAGCCATGGAGACCGGCTGGCCTCCGCCGGAGTTATTGGTCACGGTCAACATCACCAGCGGAATCTTCTCGCGGCCCTCCCGCGCAATGAGCGCTTCGAGCGCGTCTACATCCATATCGCCTTTGAAGGGATGTACCAGCCCTGGCTGCTTCCCTTCGCGGATCAAGAGATCGACGGCCTGGGCTCCCGTGAACTCCACGTTGGCCCGGGTGGTGTCAAAGTGCGTGTTGTTAGGGACAATGTCGCCCTTCTTGCACATCACGCTGAACAGGATGCGCTCAGCGGCGCGGCCCTGGTGCGTGGGGATGACGTGGCGGTATCCAAAAATATCCTGCACGGAATCGCGGAAGCGGTCGTAACTCCTGCTTCCCGCGTAACTCTCGTCGCCTTCCATGATGGCAGCCCATTGATGGGTAGACATCGCGCCAGTACCTGAGTCGGTGAGCAGGTCAATGAGGACATCGTCCGCGGGCAACAAGAACAGGTTGTAATGAGCGGCGCGCAGAAGTTCTTCGCGCTGTCCACGGGTGGTCCAGCGGATGGGTTCGACGCTCTTGATGCGGAACGGCTCGATGATGGTGCGGGCCATGGGCTTGAGTCTCCTCAATTAGCACACACCGCGAGGAGCACAAGTGTCTGTGACAGGCGTCACGCCAGTAGGAGCATGTGGTGCCCCACGCCAGATCCTTCGCGGCCTAACGGCCACTCAGGATGACGTCACTAATAAAAATGACGTCATCCCGAGCGAAGCGAGGGATCTGGCGGGAAGAGCAAAGCGCGCGAGCTTCACCCGTGGCCAGCGGGACGCCGGCGCTACTTGCTAAAACAGCTTAAACACATAAAGCCTGCCGATGGGCACCGAGTTCTGATCGGCAGAACCGAAATACACCGTCCCGTTCACCACAGCGGGCGTCGACGACACGATCTGCTCGTTCTGCGTCAACAGCTGCGTGACCGGCAGGCAGAACGACTTACCGCATCCCTTGGCATTGAAGACTTCGACCATGCCATTGTTCTCCCCGATGTAGACCAGGCCGTTGGCAATCGTCGGGGCTGAGATCATCGCCGCCTGTCCGCCCACGGCTGCGCCCGTCCATAAAGGCTGGCAAATGCTGGTTCCGCAACCGGAAGCTTTGAAGGCCGAGAGAATACCGTCTCCTGAACCGATGTACACCACGCCATTGGCGATCGAGGGTGTGGCGGCAATGAACTGGCCCGCCTTACCTTTCCACAATGGCTGGCAGGTGGGCTGTCCGCAACCCGCCGCCGCGAAAGCAAAGAGATCGCTCACGAAAGACCCTATGTAAACGACTCCGTTCGCCACTGCCGGCCCCGATCCGAGAATGGATGGCCCGGTACTCGCCGTCCACAGAGGCGTGCACGTAGAACTGCCGCACCCGGCCGCAGGGAAGGCATAGAGCTTGCCATTGCTTGATCCGACGTAGACCGTGGAGCCGGCAACCGCGGGCGGCGATTGGATGGAGCCTCCCGTAGACCCGGTCCACAGGGGAGAGCACGTGGAGCTTCCGCATCCAGCGACATTGAAGGCGTACAGCTTCTTGTCGGTCGAGCCCACGTAGACCACACCGTTGGCAACCACGGGAGAGCCATCCTGAATAGCGTTGCCGGTAGTGGCGGTCCAGAGCGGAGCACACGTCGACTGTCCGCAACCATTCGCGGGGAAAGCGTAGAACTTGTGATCATTCGATCCGACGAAGACTGTGCCTTGCGCGACTGCGGGCGAAGACGTGATGGAATTCAGCGTGGCTCCGGTCCACAGTGGCTGGCAGGCGCTGGAACCACAACCGTTGGCGTCGAAGGCATAGAGCTTGCCGTCGAAAGAACCGATGTACACCACGCCATTCACCACGGCCGGCGATGAGACGTCGACCAGATCGCCCATGATGCCGACCCATGATTGACTGAGAGTCTGGGCATTTCCGACATTGATCGTCGTTTCGGACGGGTTGAATCCGGTGCGGGAAGCCCGTCCCTTATACATCGGCCAGTTCACGGTGGCCGGTTGCTGTGCCGACTGGTCCGGCTCCGCGGCCATCACGAACTGCGTGACCAGGCAGATGAGAAAAACGTTAATTAAGATGCGCCCCAAGCGAGTCATCAAACTCCTCCATCATAGTGAGATTGCAACAGCGGAATGATTGGAAGAGTAACGGGGACTCCCGGCACCCGCGTCGTGAAGAGGTCAAGAATTTGTCAAAGGATTGTCTTGTGACAGCGCAACAGTAGCTGTTTCACATGTTTCCGGTCTGGATGGGTGACGCTTCACACCAAATCCTTCGTGGCCTTATGGCTACTCAGGGGGACGTCATCAAAAGAAACCTGCCGTCATCCCGACGCGCAGCGAGGGATCTGGCGTGCAGAGCAAACGATGCCAGCTTCTTCGCTGCCGGTGCTACTTACGGCACTTTGACCGAGTCTGGCTTTTCTACTTTTTCCGTGGGAATGTAGCTTACCGCGGCAGTGCGCTCTAGTTTGTCCCACGCAAAGGGACGGCCTTCGATGGCGCGTTTCAAAGTCTTGAGCAGAACGACCGAGAACAATTGCCGATAGGCGAAGCGCTGCAGCCAGACCTGGCTGAGCAGAAAGATGTCTTCGCGCGCTTCCGGGATGCGGCGTTCCAGCGCGAACGCGATTGCCGACGTAACGAAATCAATTACCAGGAACAGCGCGAAAAATAGCACGAGCCGTTGGAAACTGGTGGGGTCCGTCGATTCGGGATGGAAGTATTTCTGCACGCCATACCAGAGCACGCCGACCACGAACATCAGGTCGATAAACGGCGAAACGATGGGCAGCAGAATCTGGAAGATCAGAATGTTGGGAAGCGCGATGTATCCCAGCACGCCTTTGCGTCCAAACACTTCGCGATGTTTCCACACGGCCTGCAGGATTCCGAAAGACCAGCGGAAACGTTGGCGCATCAAGCCGTTCGCGTTTACGGGAGCTTCGGTAAAGGCGAGCGCGAGATCTTCGTACTCGACGCGGTAGCCGTTGCGCAGCAACGCCATGGTGAGATCGGCATCTTCGGCGACGGTGTCGGTGTGGTATCCGCCGGCCTCGCGGACCGCAGAAACGCGCCACGCGCCGATTGCGCCCGGCACCACGCTGACGGCACCCATGGTATTCAGCGCGCGGCGTTCGAAGTTCTGGCTGGTGATGTATTCGAGCGCCTGCCAGCGCGTCCAGAGATTCACGCGGTTGCCGACCTTGGCGTTGCCGGCGACCGCTCCGACCTTAAGATTCAGGAAGTGCGGCACCAGACGCGTGACCGCATCCGGCGCAATGATCGTGTCAGCATCGATGCCAACAAAAATCTCTTCGTCGGTGAGATGCTCGAGGCCGAAGTTCAAAGCATCGGCCTTCCCGCGCGTTGGGCTTGGTAAGAATGAGCACCTTGCCCTCAGCCTCTTCCACGGCGAAGGCCGCGCGTGCCACCTGCAATGTCTGGTCTTTGGAGCCGTCATCGATCACAATGACGCGCAGGTTGGGATAGTCCGACCCCAAGGCGGCTTGAATCGTACGCTCAATGACTTTCTCTTCGTTGTAAGCGGGAATGAGCAACGCGACCGCGGGACGGTAGGTGTGATCTTTATCCAGCGCGTCCACGCGACGCTGCCGGAAACGGTCATACACGGCAAGAATTCCGACAAAGAGCAGGCGCCCGGTCATCAGCAGGTCGCCGAGGAAGAAGATCCAGGTAATGCCTTTGCTGCCGGCGTCGAACATCCAAAAGCCAAGCCAGTTGAGCCGCGCCGCCCAGCGTTCATTGACGGGGATCGGCGGCATCACATCGGCTTGCGTCTTGCCCAGCAACTGATAGAGCGGAACAACCTCATACCCCTTCGCGCGAATGCCTTGGATGATCGCCGGCAAAGCCAGTACGGTCTGACGGCGATCGCCGCCGCCGTCGTGCAGCAACACAATATTTCCGCAGCGGATATCATTCGGGGCGCAGGGCGGCAGGTGGGCCAGAACATCATCAGAAATTTGTTTGGCCGTGCGCCGGGGATTGTCCTGCCAGTCGTTGGGGTCGATCTTGTCGCCGACCGTGATATATCCCATGTCCTGGCTGAACTCGAGCGGACGCACCTGGTCGGCGGTGTCCGGCTCCTGATCGATTGAGTACGGGGGCCGGAACAAAATGCTGCGCACGCCTAAGCGGCTGGCGAAGAGTTGCTCGGTCAGGTTGAGTTCCAGCCGAACGAACGTCGAGGAGATGTTGCTGATGTCGGGATGAGTGAACGTGTGATTGCCGACTTCGTGTCCTTCGCGGTAAATGCGCGAGGTCACATCGGCGTATTTGTCGGCCTGGATGCCGATCAGGAAAAACGTCGCCGGAGCATGCTCGCTCTTCAAGACGTCGAGGATCTTCGGAGTCCACTCAGGATCGGGACCATCGTCGAACGTGATGGCGATTTGATTGGGGCTCGCGCCATAGCGCGCCACCCGGTAAGGCAGCGGCAGTTCGTCGAAATTCTCGTCGGTGATCTGGTTCAGCGTTTTGTCGACTTCCAGTTGCCGCGTACCGTCAGCGGGGCGCCCCTCGATCTTTAGAATCTCGCCGTTCCCCTCCATGTCGACATCCTGGCCGGGAGGAACATCTTTCAGTTTGTCCGTAGCCCCAGAGTCACCGGGCATGTCCCACACCCGCCACAGCGAACGATCTTCGGAACCCAGTCGCCACAAGGCGAAGGTCTCGACGCCCAGCGACTGTGCGGCACGCATTTCATTCAGAGCCGTCACTGCATCGAGAAACCACACATCGTGATGCAGGTTGTGCTCGTCGAGGTAGCTGAAGTGCGGGTTCAGGCTGTCGGAATCGAAGTCGATGTCGGCATCGGAATCACGAGCCCCCAGCCAGGCCTCCTGCACCGAAACGTTGCTGTCGCGCGCGTCGGGAGGCAGTTTGCCACTCTTCGGTTTCTGTACCCAATCGTATCCATAGTTGGCGACCGCGCAGATCAGCTTGCTCTGAGGAATAACCTTCTTGGCGGCGGTCAAATTCTTGACGAACCAATCCTGCGAAGCCACGGGACCGGCGGTTCCCGGCGAAGGATAGTGCTCGTCATAATTCATGAGCACGACGCCGTCGGCGGCTTTGGCGGCGGCGGCATAACTGAAATCGGGATTCGCCGCCGGCACACTGACGTACAACTTCAATCCTTTGGCGTGCAGGTCTTGTGAGAGCTCGTTGAGCAGGGCGACGTATCCCGGTTGCGCCGCCTTGGGAAAATCTTCGAAGTCGACCATTAGCCCGTGATACTGATCGCTCAGCCAGGAACGCGGCCATCTGCTGTCGGAACAAGCGCGCGAGCATCCGGATTGTTCAGAAAGCCGGAAATGTCGATCCAGCTGGTGCCGTCGAAATTGTTCACCAGCGGAAAGACTTCCACGCTGGTGCCTTCCGACTTCAGGAACGACATGACCTTGTTGTCGACGCTGTGCACCATCTTGCCCTGCACCACGTCGAAATACTTGATGGTCTCGGGATCCTCTCCCTGCAGATGGCCGTCAGGGGTCAACACGTGCAGCCACTCGGGATAGAGAAGATCGATCTGGTGCGCGTACTCGCGCAATGAAGCGAAGCTGGCTGCATCCCACGGAACGTAAAACGCGGCGCGAATGCCTGTCCTCGCCGTTCAAGGGTAATTGCGAAGGATGCTTCCGCGAGCGCTGATGGCCGCGTGCGGATCGCCGCCAACTTCCGCTTCTCCCGGGCCTTCTCTTTTTCTTTTTCGCTCAGCGAGTGGTAAGGACGCTTTTGCGTCTGCAACAGCAGTTCGGGCAAATGCTCGTCGTGCAACGCGTTATAGACGAAGAATACGACCACCAGCGATACGCGCGATGGCCGCGACGTCGAAAAGTCGCCGCAATCGTTTCCAACGCGCTTGTCGTGGATCGTAAAAAACCGGCTTCGCCATGGGGATTGATCCGTCCCCATCCTAAAGCTCGCGTTTTGGAGGGTCAAACGGTCACTGCAGGTTAAGATGCCGTCGCCGCCAACAGAGTTGTGGGCGGGGGAAGCTGGTATAGTCGCTCTGTGCGCGAACTGATGCGCAAACACTGCCGATTCTTCATCTTCGCGACGCTGGCCGCCCTCGCGCTGCGCCTGATCTTCTTTTTCTGGTTTTCCCGGGTTACCAACGATTCTTTGGTCTACGGCGACATCGCCAGGAACTGGTTACAGCACGGAGTCTACGGGCTGAGCGCGCCTGATGGCCCCGCGCCCACCTTCATCCGGCTGCCGGGATATCCCATGTTCCTCGCCGCCATCTGGTCTGTGTTCGGTATGGAACATTACCGGGCCGTGCTTTTCTTGCAGATCTTCATTGATCTGGGGACTTGCTTCCTCATCGCCGATATGGCGCGGCGAATGATTTCCGATCGTGCCGCCAAAGCGGCTTTCCTGCTGGCGGGTCTTTGCCCGTTCCTCGCCAACTATGCTTCGGCTGCGCTGACCGAGACGCTTGAGATTTTCTTCACCGCCCTGGCTCTCGATCTGGCGATTCGCGGGTTGGAAGACTTTTCGAAATTGCGTCTCTGGGCAGGATGCGGGCTGGCGATTGCCGCAACCATTCTGCTGAGGCCCGATGGCGGACTCTTGTTGGCGTCTATCGGAATTTATCTGCTGTGGATTTTGATCCAGCGCTTGCGTTCCGGCGAACCATTCTTGCCTGTTTTCTATGCGGGAGTCGTGCTTTTGGTCGTGTCGATCTCCCCACTTGTTCCCTGGACCCTGCGCAATCTGCACACCATTCACCGCTTCCAACCGCTGGCGCCGAGGTATGCCAATGCAGAAGATGAAGCCGTCCCCATGGGCTTCAACCGCTGGGTGAAAACCTGGATGGCTGACTATGCTTCGACGGAAGAAATCTACTGGGCGGTGCCGGGCGCGCCCATGGATGCGGCCAAGCTTCCCTCGCGGGCCTTCGATTCGGCGGAACAACGGGAAGAAACCGAGAAACTGCTGGCGGACTACAACGAGTCCACCTCGGTGACTCCCGAGATCGATGGACGCTTTGCAGCGCTGGCTGCTGAACGCGTTCATCACTCCCGCCTGCGCTATTACGTGTGGCTGCCGTTCGTGCGGATCGCCGATATGTGGCTGCGTCCGCGAACCGAATTGCTGCCGTGCGATACCCGCTGGTGGGAATTCAATGACGACTGGCAGTGGTCGGCGCTGGCTGTGGGGCTGGGATTGATCGGGCTCTTCTACGTGGCGATGTCGAAGCTGGGGTTTCTGCGTGGACGCTATGTGCCCCATCTCGGGTTGCTGTTGACGTTCGTCATCTTGCGCAGCGTTTTTCTCGGGACCCTGGAAAATCCCGAGCCACGTTACACGCTCGAGATGTATCCCGTGGTGATTGTGCTGGCAGCGGCGTGGTGGGGGAACTAGCTCCCTCTTAGCGCTTGGCGCTTGGCCAGCAGAGTTCAGAGTATGGGTCTCACTGTTATTGCGGCGCCGGCGGGCCCAGCTTCTGCGCTTCGGCGCGTTCGCGCTCTGCGTCGAATACCTTTCCCATTTGCTGATACGCGTCGGCGAGAAACAAATGCGCTTCGCGCGAGTCAGGCTGCACCTGCGCCGCCTTCTGAAGATTCGCCATCGCCGCCGTGGGATCGCCCTGCAGAGAAAGAATTCTTCCCCGCAACAGATTGGCGCGGTAGTGCTCAGGACTGAGGCTCAGGCAAGTATCGAGTTCGGTCATAGCCTCGGGCACGCGATCAATGCGCGCATACGACCGAAGCCAGTGAGAAGTGCGCGTCGGCCCATCGGGGAGAACGCGCCACCGCAGTTTCAAACTCCGGCGCTGCCGCCTTCAAGTCCCCGGTCTCGAATAATGCCAGCCCGAGCTCGTAGTGCCCCATGCCGTTATCCGGCTGTTTCTTGACGGCCTTCTCCAGCGGACCAATCGCCATATCAAAATGCCCCAACCGCGCCTGCGCCATGCCATATTGCATGTTGGCCACCGGCATGTCGGGAGCATCAGCCAGAACTTTGGAAAGCAGCGGGATCGCTTCCTCGTAGCGCGCGTCTTCCACCAGCAACATAGAGTCGTGCAGGAAGTTCGAAATCTGGATCTTCTGCTTGGGGTCGGCGCCACTCATATGCTTGTCTTCGCGAGCGTCGCTCCCGTCGGAGGCAACGTATCCGAGGGCCGCGAGTTTCTTGATCTGTTCCGGGTCCGGCTTGGCGAGGTCGTTCAGGCTCTGGCTGGTCTTGTCGCGGAACTGCTGCAGTTCTCCCCCGAGCGTATCGGCGACAGCTCTTGAACTCGCCGCGATGTTGTGGAGGTCTTCGGGGTCGCTGTCATGGTTGTAGAGTTCGCGGTCCGGCGCCTGGATATAGAGATACTTTCCTGTCCTTATCGCCCGTAGCGAACTCCATCCAAAGCCCCGGTGGGGATAATCGGTCTCTGCGTAGAGAATCCGGTCATCCCCGGCTTTTTTCGCCTCGGCCGGCGATGGGTGAGCCTTTGCGGGCGCAACCAGGGTCTCGCCCTGCATTTCCTTCGGAATGGGAAGTCCCGCCACCTGCAAAATCGTCGGCGCAACATCCACCAGCCCTACGCGGTTTTCAACCTCGCTGCCCCGCCTGCGGTTGAGCGGCAGCTTGATTAACAGCGGCACGTGCAGGGTTTCGTCGTAGAGAAAGATGCCGTGGGTATTTTCTCCGTGCGCCCCGAGCGACTCTCCATGATCGGCCATGACCGCGATCAGAGTCTCGTCGTACAGACCATGCTTGCGAAGCTGATCGAGCAGCTTGCCAACGCAGGAATCGGCATAGGCGATTTCACCGTCGTAGGGCTGGGATTTGTACTTGTCCTTGAAGGGCTCGGGCGGATCATAAGGATCGTGTGCATCGTACAAGTGCACCCAGAGAAAGAACGGGCCGTTCCGCAACTGGCTTAACCAGCCGAGAGCGTGATCGACCACGACGCCGGCCCGGCGTTCGACCGATTTGTAGCGATCCATGCCGTGACGCCGAAGATGAAAGCCGGCGTCGTAGACGTCGTATCCGCGATCGAATCCCGGGGCAGTGCCATCCAGCGGATCGAGAATCAGCGATCCCACGAAGGCTCCGGTGTGATAGCCATCGTGATGCAGCAAGTCCGGCAGATACGGCAGCCGGGGCGAGATGGGGACGCCGAAATCGTTCACGTGATTGAACTGCGGATAGGTTCCGGTAAAGATCGTGGTGTGCGACGCGGTGGTGATCGGAACGTGCGAATAGGCGCGGGTGAAGACGATCCCGTCACCGGCCAGCGTGTCGAGATTCGGCGTAAGGCCGCGCTTGGAACCGAGAAAATCCATGCGGTCCGCACGGGTCGTATCCAGGGTAATGACAATAATGTTGGGACGAAACGCGGCCTTCTTGGCCGGCGTGGCGGGCTTAGGCTGCGAAACCAGCAGCGTGGAAGAAAGTAGGGCCGCCGAAAGCAGAAGTCGGGGGAACCGCATAGGAGGAAAAGGGGAGTCTACCATAGGCAGACTCCCCGCTGTGTGGCTTGCTCAGAAGGTGAACTTGATGGAGAAGTTCATGTTCCGCGGACCACCCTGCGCGATGACCGGGTTCCCGGCCGCAACGTCGGAGGTCTTGGTGATGGTACCGAAGTTGCCGCCGTTAAGCGCGGCGCACGAGCCATTGCCAGCAACAGCACCACACTCGGTCAGAACATTGTTCGGAAAATAGTAGAAATTCGCCTCGATTGAGAATGTTGTAAACCTCCCAGCGAAACTCCACATTCAGTCGCTCATTGATTTTAGTGTTCTTGATAAGCGACATGTCCCATTGCGCCAGGCCCGGTCCCCGCACACTGTTGCGACCCGCATTCCCCGCACCGGAGCAGGGAACGTAGAAGGGCGAGATCGGAATTCCTGCTCCGCTTCTGCCGCACGGGTCGGTGGTAGTTCCGTCGCTATACAGTTCCTGCACGTAGTTGTCCGGATTGCGTGGGTTGTAGTGAATGGGTGAACCATCGTAGGAGGGCCGGATGCTGATTCCAGAAAGACCCTGTCCGGTGGGATCGATGCTGCCGGCGAGCAACGGGGTAAATGGACGGCCGCCGATAGCGGTGAAAATTGTGCTGATCTGCCAGCCACCGCCGAGCCGTTTGCCCAGCTTGTGGAAAGTGGGGGCCGCGTACAGGCCGCCGACATTAAAGTTGAGCGTCACGTCGTGATCGCACAATCCTCGCGAATCGCGGAAGTCGGCTACCGCCGGCGCGGTGCTGCCGACCGGGTTGATGTTGTTAAGCTGCGGATAGTCGCCCGCGCCACCGCGGTTGACCGAGTTGTAGTCTATGCATTTGCTCCAGGTCAGGTTGTACTGGGTATCGAAACCATGCCACTGGCGCTGGTTGTATGACACCTGCATGCTGTCATACTGCGAAATGCCGTCGTTGCTGGCCTGAATGATGTGGCGCAACGTGGGATCGGCAGCAAAGAACGGCCGGTAGGGGTCACAGCTCGCCTGGCTGGTGCAAGGACTCCCTAGAGGCGAAGCATTCAGATCGTGATAGATGATCAGATTGCCGCCCCGCTCCCCGACATAGCTGAGTGTCAAGACGTTGTTGCGGAACAGTTCGTCCTGGATGCTCAGGTTGAAATTGTCATAGTGTGGTGTCTTGAAGTTTTGCACTACGGAAAATGCGTTGAAGGGCGGAGCGGGTGTCGGGTTGGGCCCGAACAGCGGACCCGCCAGCGAGGAATCGAAGCAGATGTACGCTCCAGTTTGGCTGGTCGGATCGTAACAACCGCTGCCCAGGGCGTAATCCGTGAGCCAGGGTGGAGCGAGAATGCCCGAATTACCACCTGCGTTGGCGACATCCGAAGTGTTACCGACGTTGAAGAATCCGAGACTGGGCTGCGTGAATATGCCAGTGCGGGCCCGGGCGAGCGAGTAAGGCGAGGCAAGCGCTCCGAAGTTAGCAACATCGAAAGATCGTGAGTAGCCACCACGCACGGCGACCTTGCCGTTTCCAAACACGTCCCAGGCGAATCCGGCGTGCGGACCGAAGTCATGATAGTCGGCGTTGTAAGCGCCGCTGACTCCCTGCCCTACCTGCACCAATCCCCGGCCCGGAATAAAGTTCGCTTCCAGATTGTTGGTGTCACGGATCGTGCCGTTGATGTCCCAACGTAGGCCGTAGTTGATCGTCAGACGAGGTTTGATCTTCCAGTCGTCCTGAATGTAGAAGCCGACCGAGTTCTGCGTGATGTGGCGGTGGGTATCGCCAAAGCTTCGGCTGGCGAAATCGGCTTTGCCCAAGAGCAATTGCTCGACGTCATCCTGCACTCCACCCGTGACGCTATACCCGCCGTAATAGGAGGAGTAGTAGCTGAAGTACCCGGCGGTGAGCCCTGAGCGAGCATCGTTGCGGATGCTGTTGGTATAGGCGCGCTGAAAGTTGCCGCCTAGCTTGATCGTGTGGTTGCCCTTGACCCACGAGAAGTGTTCCGACCAGTCCCAGGTGGCATCGGGCGTGGTGACGATCGGATAACCCTGCACGCCGCCGATGTAGCCGCCGTAACCGAGGTGATACAGATAGACATAGGGCACGCCAAAATCAGCAGCACTCAGCGGCCCCGTATCGATGCCCAGGCTCTTGGGATCGATCTTGTTGTTAGGGCCAAGAATCTGAGAGAAGCGGGTATAGCCGAGGCGGCTTTCGAGGATCTTGTTGTTGCCAAAGTTCGAGGTCCAACTTAGTCCCGCCAACTGCGCACGGGAAGGAGCCACGGAGTTGAACAGATCCGCCGCATTGGTACCTCCGGCTGGCAATCCCGCGAAGGGTGGAGCGCTCTGCAGGCTATCGCCGAAAATGTAGCGGAAGGCGATGGTATTGTTGGAATTGATTTTGAAATCCAGCTTGGTTCCGAAGCTGTTCGAGCTTGCCTTCGTCGGCGTGCTGGCGGTCAGCAGCCCGGTCGACAGTGATCGGAAAATAGCTCAGCAGTTTCTGTCCCACCGGGTCGATAGTCTGACCATGGAAGGCGATGTCTGCCATCGCGCCCGCAACATCTGCGGTGCTGGGCACTGCTCTTGAACTCACCGACAGCGACTTATAGCGCTGGCCGTCGTAGTACAGGAACAGGAACGCTTTGTCCTTGATGATGGGTCCACCGATGGTGGCGTTGAACTGGTTGTTGTGGATGTTCGTGGGCTGGCACTCTCCGGGGCTAGCGCAATTGTCGATGTTATGGTTCGCGAAGTAATTGGTCGCGTCGCCAAGACCGTTGTGATTCACCCATGTACCGGATCCGTGCCAGGCGTTGGTGCCGCTCTTCATGTTGAGCAAGATCGGCGCTCCGCCCTTCACCCCAAATTCCGAGGAAGGCGTTCCCTGCACACTCAGTTCTTCAATTGCTTCTGGCGGAAACGTGACCGCCGGAATGCCGACGATACCAGTCTGGTTCACTGCCGAGTCACCGTAGTAGCGGTCGTTGTTATAGAGGCCGTCGATAAAATAGTTGTTCGACGTCGTGCGCGAGCCGTCGATGCTGATCGCCAGGAAGCCCCCGCCGGGTGCGCGTTGCACGCCTGGGGTGATAGCCAGCAGCGAGTTGAAGTCGCGTCCATTGAGCGGAACGTTTTCGATCTTCGCGCTATCGACGTAGTTATTATTATTGGGTGAAAGATCAACCAGCGGCGCCTCACCCTGCACTTCGATAGTTTCGGCGCGTTCGCCGACGGTCAACTTGAAATCGGCATGGGCCAGGGCCCCCGCCAGGACCTGCACGGTGATCACTTCTGTCTTGAATCCCTGCGCACCGGCGGTGACTTTGTAGGATCCGATGGACAGGTCGTTAATGCGAAATGCGCCGCTGTTGTTGCTGGTCGCGGTGCGCGACAGCCCGGTCTCCGTATTTTCTGCGGTGACGGTTACGCCGGGCAGGAGTGCCCCGGTGCTGTCAGCCACATTGCCTTCAATGTCACCGGTGATTTTCTGCGCGACCGCGGGAAGACTGATTAAACCAAGGACGAGAAGAAAAGCGATACCCCGACAGAAACGGTGCCTGCCCATGGTGCCCCCTTTTGACTTTTCCTGCCGCTGCGGTTCTCGACCACTCGCTGTTTGTCGAGCAGTTTTATTTGGGTTGACGCGCAAGTCAAGGAAAATGTGTCGCGCCGTGACTTGCGGTCATTCCATCGCGGGAACATAACGTACTGTGCTGGTTTGGGTTGTGAGGGAAATGTTGCGAACTTCGACCGGGAAATCAGGTTCACACAGCTCGGGCCGTGCGGGCAGGAACCTAGCCCAGAGGCGAGTCGCTCATGCGAAACCGTGTGCGTACATGCTCTGAAATGAGCTCGATCGCCGGACGGTTGCTCACGGGATCGGCTTTGGCCAAATACTTCATGGCCTCCACCAGCAATCGCTGGCCATCCACATAACGCGGATCGGCGGTGCGTTCACGTTTCTTTCGTCCAATGCTTGGCGCCACGGGAATGGTAAAAACCTTGGCCATGAAACCCACTATCTGCGCGGCGGAGTCTTCTCTCGGGAAGTCGCGCTCTGGCCAGTATAAACACACGATGTCGCTTTTTCAGCTTTAATCTTTGGTTAAAACTGGCGGGGTGCTTTCCTGCTAACCCTGTGGAGACACGGTCTTTGTCTTGCCGGTGGTCTTTATTTTGAAGACCTGGTCAGAGATTTTCTGGTTTACCTGGATGTCGAAATACTTGGCCAGCCGGTAGTCGCCCGAAGGCTCGAATAGCTGCTGCTGAATTGAGACGCCGCGGGTGGGATCGATCCAGAGCGTGATGTGGGAAAACGTATTGCGAACCTTGTCGGACTTCGGCGTCAAATCGAGTTTGGCGGTTTCGACTCCATCGAGTTTTTCGCTGCCCAGGTATTTCACGTCGAACGACTTCAGCATGTCATGGCCGCCGCCGCCGAAGCCCAGGACAAGAAAGCCTTCCACCGCGGCCTTATTCTTGCCGGCGTTGTAGACCGTGACCTGATCGATCCTGGGTTGGTAGACCTCCACCTTGCCGTCGGTGTAAAGAACGAACTTCTTGTCGGGCTCAGTGATGTCCGCGGCCATCTCGGTTTCATTGCCCTGGCGGCGGAAATAAGTCTTGCCCTTCTGCGTATCAGTCTCGTCAACAACTTTCGAGTATTGATCCCATGCGAAGCTGGCTTCGGTGGTCCGAAAATTGGCGGCGGTGGCATCCATTTGCTTGAGCACGCGCTCAAGATCGGCAGACTGCGCAGACGACCACACTGAGAAGAGGCTCAGTGCGAGCACCAGGAGCAAGCCGCGTTTGATCATCCTGCGCATGGCTATTCTTTCTGCACCCAGACTTTGTAGGTCACGACATGCCCGGATGGGTCCTTCACCGGCTCCACCTTGGTGATGCTCACTTCGCCGGAGATGGGCTCAATGATCTTCAGCAACTCGATACGCACGGCCCCGTCGTCCTGCGCGGAGACCGCCGAGCCTTCGATCTGGTAGATGAACCCACCCTTGCCGTCGGAATTGATCATCACGCCCGCGGCGTTGGGATTGTGTTGCACCGGCTTGTCTTTGTAGTTGATGAAATACGGCGAGAGAAAGAGAAAAAGCAGGATGAGCGTGACCATCACATCGTACTGGATGGTTCCGCGCTCGTAAGACCAAAGAACGTAGTCGCGAATTGTGCGCCCAATGGCGTTCATCGGCACCGGGGGTGCGCCTGCAACATTCGTGCTGATCTCAGCCCTATCCAAGTCTAGTTTTTACTTCCTCTCTTGGCAATGTAGATAGCAATTTCCGGCATTCCGTTGCTTAGAACTTTTTGGGGGTGATGCGTTCCGTGCCCATATATGGCTGCAGCGCCTCAGGAATCAACACGCTACCGTCGGCCTGCTGGTAGTTTTCGACAATCGCCACCCAGGTGCGTCCCACGGCCAAAGCGCTGCCATTCAGGGTATGCACAAAGTCGGTCTTGTTCTTGCCTTCCGGACGGTAGCGGATATTCGCTCGCCGCGCCTGGAACGATTCGAAATTCGAGCAAGAAGAAATCTCGCGGAATAACTGTTGTCCGGGAAGCCAGACTTCCAGGTCATAGGTTTTCGCCGACGAGAAACCCATATCTCCCGTGCACAGTGCCATGACCCGGTAGTGCAGTCCCAGTTTCTGCAGGACTTCCTCGGCGTCATGAGTCAGCTTTTCCAGTTGATCGTAAGAGTCTTCGGGCTTGGAAAATTTGACCAGTTCGACTTTCTGAAACTGATGCTGGCGAATGATGCCGCGAACATCTTTCCCGTAAGAACCGGCTTCACTACGGAAGCAGGGCGTATAGGCGGTCAGCGAGATCGGCAGGCGTGCAGCCTCGAGCGTCTCGTCACGATAGAGATTGGTGACCGGAACCTCAGCGGTGGGAATCAGCCAGAGATCTTTCTCGCCGTGCGGCACGCGGAATAAGTCGGCGGCGAACTTGGGAAGTTGTCCGGTGCCGTACATGGAATCGGAATTCACCAGGTACGGGGGGAGCACTTCGGTATATCCCTGCTCGCGCGTGTGGAGATCGAGCATGAAGTTGGCCAAGGCGCGCTCGAGGCGGGCGCCCAGGTCCCAATAGACCGCGAAGCGAGCGCCGGAGATTTTCGCAGCACGCTCCAGATCAAGCACGCCCAGCTGTTCTCCCAATTCCCAATGGGGCTTAGGAGCAAAATTAAATGCGGGCGGCGTGCCCCAGGTGCGGACCACAACGTTGTCGTCAGCGCTCTTGCCCACCGGCACGCGATCGCTCGGCAGATTGGGAATGCCGGCAAGAATGTCGCGGAGGCGGGTCTCCAGATCGGCGGCGACTTTCTCTTTTTCCTGAATCTGCTCGCGCTGTTGTTTGGTCTGGGCGATGAGCGCAGTCGCGTCCCCGCCGCTTTTCTTCAGCTTCGAAATCTCTTCGGAATCGCGATTGCGCTTGGCTTTCAGCGTTTCGGCGTCGGTAATCGCCTGGCGGCGCTGCGTATCGACCTCGGCGAAGTCTTTCAAAACCTCAGACGGGTTCATGCCGCGCTGGCGCAGCTTCTCCTCGACGAGGGGCAGGCTCTCACGGACAAAATTCAGATCAAGCATGGAAACTATCTAATGTATCGGAAAAGTGGGCAGGCGTGCACGCGGGGCGTCTGCCAGCGCAACCACCAGGAGACCCCAGGACGCTCGAAGAAGAGATCACGAAAGCTTCTCTTTCTTCGTGCTCCAGTTGCTGTCTTCAAAGCTGAAGAGTGTTTTGTGGCATGATGCGAGTCGGCCAAGAAAACCCGGTCGCCGGTCGGCGGCGGGCGGAATTAAGCGACCGGCGATGTCACTTAAACCACATCGCCCACACCACGTCCACCAGCGTATGCGTGATCACAGACGCCAGAATGCGATGCCGCGAGCTCCAGGCGCGCCCGTAGAAAATGCCGGCAATCGTCGCCAGCAGCACGTAGCGCCAGTTGAAAGCGGCTCCCTTGTTGAAATGAGAAAACCCGAACAGCAGCGAAGCGATCGCCAGCGCGATCCAGGGTTTGCATCGAGATTCCAGAAGGTTCTGCAACACGCTGCGGAAAAACATTTCTTCCGGAATTGCAACCAGCAGGAACGTCACGGTTACGCGGGCTAGAACGCCAATCCACGTCGGCACCTGCGCGTGAAAGTGGGTGAAGCTGAGCACTGTCCCCAGCCCAATTCCGAACGGCAGAAAGAATAACCACTCGCGCAAGCCAATGAGAACATCGCTCACTCCCGGAACGAACGAATATCCCATCCCCGTCAGACCGCGCACCGTGACGTAGAGATAAAGCGCGACATCCGCCACGTACAGCTTCGACATCGCCTCCAACCGGATTGGCCACGCCCCCACCAGCACCTTCAACATGAAGACCGCCACCAGCGTGCAGAGAACGATGCCATCCTGCCAGGTTATTTTTGAGGAAGCAGCGGACTCAACCAGGGCGGCGAGCGCTACCGGTAGTCCGAACATCAGAACCGCCATGCCCCATTGAAAGCTTCCTGAAGGAATCGCGTAGACCAGGTAAGGAAAGCCCAGCGCTGCGCCCGCGAGGATCCGCAAGAGGCGCGTCGAAAGCCGCTCCCGAAGCCACTCCCCTGCTCCGAATCCGAAGAACCACAGAGGGGAAAGCAGCAAGGCGAAGCTTGCGAAGGCTACAACCAGTTGCGAGCCGAGGGCTGCTCCTATCGACGACCGTTCCACTGCATAGCGAAAAACAAAAATAATCGCAGCGTAAGAGGCCAGAGCCCAGGTTGTCCGCTTGCTTCTCACGCGCACCTCAGTTACGCCACTACAGTTCCCGCACTTCTCTCCTCAGGCGATAGAGTTGACGGCGGTTGCCACAGCTTAAAAGCCGCACCGGATTTCTGCAAAGCGTTTGTTGCGATGTCCAATCCGCTTGGGCCGCAGTCGCTACAGGCTGTACACTACGGTCGCGATGAGATTCCCCCGCCTCCTATCGATACTTCTGCTGTTGCTTTGCCTGACGGGATCAGCGTTCGCATCCGCTTATAACGGCCACCCCAAGCTGGTGGTGGTCATCGTCATCGATCAGTTCCGGGGAGACTACCTTGAGCGTTACCGCGATCAGTTCGGCGACAGCGGTTTCCGGCTGTTGCTCGATCACGGCGCCTACTTCACCGACTGCAACTATGACTACGCGAACACGCGCACGGCACCGGGCCATGCGAGTTTGTTTACGGGAACCTACTCCAACGGTCACGGTATCGTTGCCAACGAGTGGTGGGATCCGCAAAAAAAGAAAACTGTGAGCTCGGTTGAGGACGACGCGACGCAACTGGTCGGGCTCAGCGGAAGTCCTCCGGGATCATCTCCGCACAATCTGCTGGCTGACACACTCGGTGACGAACTGAAGCTCGCGACGCAGGGGAAATCCCGCGTCTTCGCGCTTGCTTTGAAAGATCGCGCCGCTATTCTTCCCGGAGGTTTCGCTGCCGACGCCGCTTACTGGATCGATCAGAAATCTGGCGCATGGATCACCTCCAGCTACTACCGCAGCGAATTGCCGAAGTGGGCGCAGGATTTCAACGACAGCAAGCGCGCCGAGAAGTACTTGAATAAGGAATGGAAGGACGACAAGGGCGCCATCCTGCGAACAACCAAGCCGGAAGCCGGAAAGAGTGGCGGCTTCTATCAACTCGTCGGCTCGACTCCGTTCGCCAATGACTACGAGTTTGAGTTTGCGCGTGAACTGGTCACTTACGAAAAAGTCGGCAACGGTCCTGCCACCGACTTGCTGGCGATCAGCCTTTCGGCCAATGACATTCTCGGGCACCAAGTGGGACCGGATTCGCCGGAAATGCGCGCCATGGCTCTAGAGATGGATCGCCAGCTCGCCGACTTCTTCAACTTCCTGGGACACCAGGTTGGACTCGCAAATGTCTGGATCGCCCTTTCCGCCGATCACGGAGTTGCTCCTGTTCCCAGCCTCGCGGCAAAGTTGCGCATTCCCGCCGCCAGTCTGTCGGCGGAGAAGATGCGCGCGCAGATGAACAGCGCGCTCTCGACAAAATTCGGCCGCACGGCCGAATACGTGCGTTCATTTGATTATCCTGTGGTGTGGGTCAATGAAGATGCCTTCGGTGCGATCAAGATGAAAGAAGAAGAGGCCGAGCGCGTGGTCGGCGAAGCGCTCAAGCAAGCCGGACTGCGCGGCTTCTACACCAAGTCGCAACTGGCCAAGGGAGAGGTCCCGAACTCCGACGACGGCGTGCGCTGGGAAAACAGTTACTCGCCCGAGGGCGGATGGTACGTGATGGGTATCCCCGCACCGTTCACCGTGGCGAGCGCGACTGGCACGGATCATGCCTCGCCTTACACTTACGATACGCACGTGCCGCTGGCTTTTTACGGACTGCCTTTCCAGGCTGGCACTTATCGCACACATGCGGAGCCGATAGACATGGCGGTTACGCTGGCATCGTTACTCGGTATCAATGCTCCCACGCGCGCGACCGGGCGCGTGCTCACAGAGGCTCTGTCGGGATCGCATCGCACTGAGAATTCCGCGAGCCCGCAGAAACATTCTTCCCGGCAAATCAAACCGGCTGCGCTGGTCGCCAAGCAAGGAGATATGCAATGACGCCTGCGGCAACGGGCGGCGGCCCCGATCTCAGAGTTTCGGTTGCGGGAATTGAACTGAAGAATCCCGTGATCGCCGCCAGCGGTACGTTTGGCTACGGTCTCGAGTTTGAAGACGTCGTGCACCTCGACCGACTGGGCGGCTTCGTCGTCAAAGGCTTGTCAAAAGAGCCGATGGCGGGAAATCCTCCACCACGACTGTTTGAAACTCCAGCGGGCATGTTGAACGCGATCGGGCTGCAGAACATTGGTGCGCGAGCCTTCATCGACGAGAAGCTTCCCAAGCTGCGTGAGTTGAAAAACATCGTCGTCTTCGCCAACGTTTTCGGCTACACGCGAGAGGATTACGAGCGGACGATCCAGATTTTGAACGAAGCCGAAGGCATCGCAGCCTACGAGTTGAATGTCTCCTGCCCCAACACCGCCCACGGAGGCATTCAGTTCGGCAGCGATCCCCGCTCGCTCGACGATGTCGTCCGCCTGGCACGACGAAACACGCAGCGTCCGCTGATCGTCAAGCTGTCACCGAATGTGACCAGCATCGCGCAGATGGCCCGTGTCGCCGAAGAGTGCGGCGCCAACGCCATTTCACTGGTGAATACTTTTGTGGCGATGGCGATCGATGCCGAGACTCGCAAACCCCGCATCGCCAACGTCACCGCCGGCCTGTCCGGGCCGGCGATCAAGCCCATCGCGTTGCGCATGGTCTACGACGCGGCGAAGGCGGTAAAGATTCCTGTGATCGGGATGGGCGGAATATCCGCCGCAGTTGACATCATCGAATTCATGCTCGCCGGAGCAACCGCAGTGCAGATCGGCACCGCCAGTTATTGGGATCCGGTAGCTACGGAAAAAATTGTCGCGGAACTCGAAACCTGGTGCGTGGAACACAACGTGGCCAGGCTTGCGGATCTAACGGGCGGGTTGGTGACGGAGTGACTTGTGGAGGAAGGGCGTCCCGGCCCGTCACGCACATATCGTCCCACAAATGATTGCTGTCTTGCACCGCTTCGCGGTCGACGAGCGGGGACGCCCTTCCTCCATCGATTCTGATTACTGCCACACCGCCAGAATCGCTCCCATCACCAGATAGCAAACCAACTGATATCCGGTGTTGATCAGATAGAGCTTGGTGGGTTGGCGTCCGAAGAGCGCCCCTGTGAGCTGCACGGTGGTCACGAAGCCCAGCCACACGGCAAACGCCACTTTCATCCCATAGAGCGCGGTATTGACGCTGGTGACATCAATGATTTTGGCGAGAACGAAAGCCGACGCCAGGCTAGCCAGAAACGCGAGGCCATAGGTCTTCCCCGCGCCTTTGCGCATCTCGTCCATCTTCGCTTTGTCGTTGGGATCGTAGCCCATCAGAATCGTCCAGGGCTTCGCGAACAGCATTGGGGAATACCAGATGAATCCCACCACCATGGTGGCGAGCGCCGCCACGAATACCGGCAACAGCCGAATGCCTAAGAGCTCCATGACAGTTCCTCCGTCAAGTCGGATGTTGGTTGGCAATGGTATCAGACCTTGGACCTCGGACCTCAGACGTCAGCAAAACCACGAGGTGACATGAGGTCGGAGTCCGAGGTCGAGGTCCGCTCTACCGGCCGTTGCTGTACCAGATCGAGCCGGGCGAATCGAAGTTCAGTCCTTCGCCCCAGATCGCGTGAGTCTGTCCGCTGCCGTCGATGGCGAGGCCGAAATAATCGCCGAAAGGAAAGCTGAACCCGCTGGACTTGATGTAGCTGTAGCCACTCGACGCCGCCGGAAAGCTGCGTGACTCTCGACCAGGTCGCGCCGCCGTTGGTCGAGCTGCGATAGAACGTGTTCCATCGCGGATGGTTGCGTGTATCCATCCAGGCGATACGCACGTCGCCCGCGGCTCCGGCCACCAATGCCGGAAATGCGTGCTCGGTTCCGTCGGGGGCTGAGGAAAGGTCAACCTTGGGAGACCAGATCGCGCCGCTCGTGGTCGACGACGAAAAATAAATTCGTTCAGGACTCTTATCCAGCGGGCCGGAATTCCACAGCGCGTACAAGGTGCCCGCCGCGTCCGACGCCATGGTGATTTGCGCTCCCAGATATGCCCAGCCACATTTGAAAGCCGAACATTCCGGAGGCATGCCTGAGACGTCAAGCAGATTGGTGTTCCAGTTCCTGCCGCCGTCGCCCGACTTGCTCACATAAAGGTTCACGACGTTCCTGGGCCGTCTTCGCGCATAACCGGCCCAGGCGAAATAAACGTTGCCCGCGGCATCGATCGTGCCGCCATTGGGAAGAGACCAGTCGAGCACCGCAGGTGCCGGAACCGTCGAAGAATAGAAGCTCACTCCGCCATCATGCGAGGCCGAAACCCACAAAGTGCGGTCATGGTTGAAGGCCACGTAAACGTCAGCGCCGCGGACCGCCAGGGTCGGCTTATCGGTATCTTCGGCGTGATTGGCAATGACAATCGACCAACTCTGGCCGAAGTCGACTGACTTGGCCACCACCACGTCGCTTTTCTTGTTTTGCAGCCACGCCGCGTAGACGGTTCGGTGATCGACCGGATCGACCACAATCTGTGGATCGAACTGTCCGGAAATTGGAGGCGTAATCGCCCGCGGCGCCTGCCACGTCGCACCCCCGTTGTCGCTGACCACCAGAATCATGGTTGGCTCGAAGCAGCCGGGACAACCTGGCACCGTACCATATTGAGGGTAAAGGACATATACGTGCTGAAAGGCGTCTGCCGCAATCGCCGGTTCCCATTGATCTCCGGTCGTAAAACCTACGCGGGTCTGGGGAATGAATCCGGGGTTGGCGGCGAGAGCCGTTTGCGCCAGCAGAAAGAAGGCGACGAGAGCATAAATCAGCCGGAATCGGAAGCGGCGGAGGCTGAAAAGCACAGAAATCCTTACGGCGGGGTGGGAATACCCTTACGTCATGGACTTTATCCCGAAAGCGGGGGTGCGTCAACCGAAGTAAGCCGGACCGCGGTTACCGTCGGATGTCACGCGGCATGACGCCACTTTCTGCGCCGTCCGACATCTAATCAGTACACTCAAAAGAATGGAGCTCGTTATGGCTAAAGCAATCTTTGCCGCGGGATGTTTCTGGGGAGTCGAAGCGACCTTCCGCCAGATCCCCGGCGTCATCGCCACCCGCGTCGGCTACACCGGCGGACAGAAGGCCAATCCGACCTATGACGACGTCTGCACCGACCGCACCGGACATGCTGAAGCGGTGGAAGTCGAATACGATCCGACTAAGGTCTCGTACGAAAAGCTGCTGAATACGTTCTGGGAGAATCACGACCCGACGCAACTCAACCGCCAGGGCCCGGACTGGGGAACCCAATACCGCTCGGCAATCTTCTTCACCACGCCCGAGCAGGAGAAGGAAGCGAAAGCTTCGAAAGAGGCGCGGGAGAAGTCAGGCGCGTTCAAGAAACCAATCGTCACCCAGATCGTTCCCGAGGCGACCTTCTATCCCGCCGAGGACTACCACCAGCAGTACCTGGAAAAGCGCGGCCTCTCCAGTTGCCATATCGGATAAATTTCTTTTTTTCTGAGGACGTCATCCCGACCCTGAGCGAAGCGAAGGGGGAGGGATCTGGCGCGAGACCAAGCAGATTCTTTCCACTCCGCGCCAGATCCTTCGCCCTGGCGGGCTCAGAATGACGCGTCTTGGTTAAGCAAATCGCCCGAACAGCCCTAGGCCGCGGTCAATAGAATTGGTTCGCGCTTGGTGATGACCAGCGTGTGCTCGTAGTGGGCTGACGGACGGTGATCGGCGGTACGCACGGTCCACCCATCTTGCGCCAATACTGCTCTGCCCGAACCCGCCGCGATGATGGGCTCGATGGTGATGACCAATCCCTCGGTAAGAATCTGGTTTGCTGCCGGATCGGCGTAATTTGGAACTCGCGGCTCTTCGTGGATGGTACGTCCAATGCCGTGTCCGCCAAGATCGCGAATGACGGAGAAGCCGCTGCGCCGGACTTCTTTCTCCACCGCGCGGCCGATGTCCGACACCCGAAAACCCGCGCGCGCCACCAGCGTTGCTTTCTGAAACGCGCGTTCGGCGCAGGCAATTAACTCCTGGCTTTGTTCTGAGACTTTGCCCACCGCAACCGTCACCGCAGCGTCCGCCATGAATCCGTCTTTCTCGACCGTCACATCCAGTTTGAGCAGGTCACCCTCTTTCACCTGCCGGTCACTGGGGATGCCATGCACCGCTTCGTCATTCAGGCTGATGCAATTTGCTCCGGGAAAGTTATAGACGAGTTTAGGCGCTGACTGCGCTCCATGGTCCTGCATGACAGCCGCACCGATGGCATCCAGTTCGGCGGTCGTAACACCGGGCCGAACTTTCTCCATCATGGCTTCAATCACCTTGCGCACCACTTTCCCCGCTGCGCGCATCGCCTCGAACTCTTCCGGACCTGTAATCGACACGACTCCTCCAAAACTTCTTGCACTAGCCTACCGCAATGCGCCCGTTGCCTGTATATTGCCGGATACATTTTGTGTCGAGGAGACTCTTTCATGAAACGCGCTCTCACCCTGGCGGCGTTTGCCCTGCTGTTTTTTACCGGATTCTTTGCCAAGGCCTACGCCGACGCGCCCGACGCCATCGCCTCGCGCACCGCCCAAGTTAACGGCGTCAAACTGCATTACCTGACGGCCGGGCATGGTACTCCGCTCATCTTGCTGCACGGTTACGCGGAAACATCGCGTATGTGGCGGCCCATCATTCCCGCTCTAGCCGCACGCTTTACGGTCATCGCTCCTGACCTGCCCGGCATCGGAGATTCCGACATTCCCGCCCACGGTCTGGATATGAAAAACGCCGCCATCCAGATTCATGACCTGGCGAAATCACTGGGTGTCGAAAAAGCGGAGGTGGTAGGACACGACATCGGACTCATGGTGGCCTACGCCTATGCCGCGCAATATCCGTCGGAAGTCACGAAACTTGTCTTGATGGACGCTTTTCTCCCGGGCGTCGAAGGCTGGGAACCGATCTACAACTCTCCCGACTACTGGCATTTCCGCTTTCACGGACCGACTCCAGAAGCCCTGGTCAAAGGCCGCGAGCGCATCTTCTTCGAATACTTCTGGAATGACCTCGCCGCCGACAAGAATCATTCGATTCCCGAAGCCGATCGCAAGGCCTACACAGAAGCCTATTCGCGGCCGGGACGCATGCACGCGGGATGGGAATACTTCGTTTCCTTCCAGCAGGCCGCCAAAGATTTCGCGCAACTCTCGCAGACCAAGCTGACTATGCCCGTACTCACCATCGGCGGCGACAAGTCATTGGGAGATGCGCTGGGGCAACAGATCAAACTGGTAGCCACGAACGTCAGCGTGGTGGTGGTGAAGAACAGCGGACACTGGGTACTCGAAGAGCAGCCGAAGCAGACCAGCGACGCCTTGGAAAAATTTCTCCGAAACGAGATCCCCAACCCCTAGCCGATCGCATCCCCAGGCCGGCGTGGTCCGAAGAATACGATGATGACAAATCCTGCCAGGAAAAAAGGCGCCACCTGTATGAGTGTGAAACCGAGAAAGTGCAAGACCAGTCCAAAGAGAGCGACAGCTTCCGCAAACGCATACGTGACGATGTAACCACTGCGCCAGCGCATCAAGGCTCCCACATCTTGCGGGTTCGCTCGCAGAATCTCCTCAGCTTTCGACACCAACAACTTGCGCATTGCCAGGATCACGATGACGTTGGTGATAGCAATGAAGGTGAAGGCGACAAAAATCACTGGCGCCGGGGTTCTGCCCGCAGACGTTCCCACCACCACCAAGGCAACGTACACGATGATGCTGGCGAGCAATGCAAACTGAAGAATTCGCAGGATCTTGATCGCAGCGTCCATGAGACGAATTCTGCCTTATGGCCTGCAAAAAAAATGGGGAATGTTTGGGAGACGTACCGCGATGAGTAATACGAAGTTCTAAGAGCCGGTAATCTTCAACCGCAACTCTTCCGGCAGGCGCTCGCGGATCTCCGCCGGCAGGCGATCGTGCACATGGCGCGCACCGATCTTGGCTACATCCACCACGGTCATGGGCGCGGGAGTCGCAATGGCTACCGCCAGCCAGATCAGCGCCGAGAGGCCGAATCCCGCGAGAGCGGCAATCTCAAGCCAGAAGGCATGCGCCGGACCGAAGTGGCGAATGACTCCAAAAGCGAGCAGAAAGATCGCCGCCGACACGGATGCCAGAACGATCAGCGAAACATCTATGATGCGGTGGATTTTCTGCCGGGAGCGGCAGTGTTCGCAGGCGGCAAAGTGGTCGTCGTAGTCGCCGCGCATCTCGGGCGCGAGGCCGGAAATATCGTAACGCCAGCCAGCCAGAATCTTGCCTACGATAGGATCGATGCACTCACTCATACTGAACTACAGTCGGATCGCTTCCAGCGGTTCCGCTTGCCCCGCCAGCAGCAGGCGGTTAAATAGCAAGCCCCGCCGGGCGCTCAGCGCATCCTCAGCCTCTTTTCGGGCAATCTCAGGATGGTTGTTCTGCTCGGATAAGTGCGCCAGAACTATATAGGATGCATGTCCATCATAATCGTCGCTTAAGAATTCCGCGAGTTTCTTGTTCGACAGGTGACCGGTGGGACTCCCCACCCGCTGCTTCACCGACCAGGGATACGGTCCAATCCGCAGCCGCTCAATATCATGATTAGATTCAATGACTAACACGTCGCAGCCGCGCAGATTATCCTTCACATTGGTCAACATGCGGCCCAAATCGGTGGCAAATCCCACCTTCACCCCTTCGGTGCGGAAGGTGAATCCCACCGGATCGACCGCGTCGTGCGGGATGGTGAACGGAGTGACATCAATATCACCGACTTGAAACCGGCAGCCTGCCTGGAACCGCTCAAGCTTGTCGATTTGTGGCAGCTGGCCTTCCTCATCGCGCAGCGATCGCGCCCACGCCATGTGGGTAGCCCCAGTCATAAAAACAGGAATCTTGAGCTTCTTGGCCAGCACCGCCAGTCCGTACACGTGATCGGAATGTTCATGAGTAATCAGGATCGCGGAAAGCGACTGCGGATCTTCGCCCGCCGCTTTCATGCGCTTGAAAGTTTCGCGGCAGGAAATGCCGGCGTCCACGAGAATCCTCGTGCGGGCGCTGGAAACGATCGCGCTATTTCCCCGGCTGCCGCTCGCCAGCAGCGAGACAGAAACTCCCATGTCTCGCAGCATACCCTCGCTGGCTGTGGAAGCGGAAGTGTCTTTCGGGTTAGCCGGAGACTTTGGAGTGATCGTTTGGGGAGGACCAGTCGTGCTAACCGCGCTTGAAGATTTCTCCAATCGCTTTCCTTCCCGCCGATCCGCCATAGGCCCCGGCCGTTCCCGTCAAAAACCCCAGAAACGATTCGTAGATCTGCGCGCGGTAAGGCTTCTCGGTAAGGAACCAGTACGCCAGCAATTGCAGGATGGGAACAAACACACCGACCAGCAGAATCCAGCGCCACGGCCTCTCGGGACGAAGCACGCCGAGCAGCATCGTAGAAGCCAGCACGAACAACGCGGTCAGGAGCAGGTCGCCGACTTTAACATCCAGAATGCCGGCGCAGATGCCCAGCACAACAGCCAGCAGATAAAAAGGAGCGTCTTTCATTGCCAATTTCCAATTGCCGATTTGGAAGGCAACTGCAGATTCCTCCTTTGCTCGCTGCGCTCGCGCGTCGGAATGACAATGGCCGGGGTTTCAATCGTCAATCGAAAATCGGCAATCGACAATCTAGTATTTGTAAAATCCTCTCCCGCTCTTTCTCCCCAGCCATCCCGCATCCACCATCTTGATGAGCAGCGGACAAGGCCGGTACTTGGGATCGCCAAGCCCGTCCTGCAAGACGCGCATGATGTCGAGACAAACATCGAGCCCAATGAAGTCCGCCAGAGTCAGCGGCCCCATGGGGTGCGCCATCCCCAGTTTGAAGACTTCATCGACCGCCTCGGGCGTCGCGACGCCCTCCATCACCGCGTACATGGCTTCATTGAGCAGCGGCATCAGCACGCGGTTCGAAACGAAACCCGGTGCGTCGTTCACCTCCACCGGAGTCTTTTCCAGCTTGATCGAAAGCTCGCGCACGGCGTTGAACGTCTCCTGCGAAGTCGCCAGCCCGCGAATCACTTCCACCAGTTTCATCACCGGCACGGGATTGAAAAAGTGCATGCCAATGACTTTGTCGGCCCGCTTGGTCAGCGCCCCAATTCTTGGTGATGGAAATCGACGAGGTATTCGACGCCAGAATGATCTCGGGCCGGCACACTTTATCGAGATCGCGAAAGATCTCCGCCTTGATGTCGAATTTCTCGGTCGCCGCTTCGATGACAAAATCGCAAGCGGAAAGTTTGCCGCGGTCGAGCACTCCTTCAATTCGCTTCAGCGTCGCCGCTTTGTCATCGCTGGTGATCTTATTTTTCCCGACTTCGCGCTCCAGGTTTTTTTCGATCGTGCTCATCCCGCGATCGAGGAAGCGCTGCTCCACCTCGCACAGCACCACCTGATATCCCGAGCGGGCAAAGACATGAGCGATGCCGTTGCCCATGGTTCCCGCGCCCACCACGCCTACGCGTTTGATTTCCATGATGAGTTCTCCTCGATAAGAAAACTCAAAAGTCTACCACCTCGCGCGCAGGCCGGTTTGTGCGCGCATGGAACCCCGCGCTGGGAGAAAAGTTTCTGCAAAATTTCTCTTCAGTTTCGCTTCATCTTTCGCGCCCAGGATTTCGATTTTCTGCAAGCATCAATTCGTCTTGCACGCCGCATCCGACCTATACAGAAGCCGGGCCAATAGCGGATCGGAGGAGCCCGGCGGGAGGAAGTTATGGTGAGACCGAAAATGATGCAGCGCATAAAACTGGCGGCTTCGCTGGTCGCGGTGACCTTGATCGTAAGTGGCCTCGCGCTCGCCGATGACGACGACTATTACCGTCGAGGCAATCCACAGCAGGCTCACCAGTACGGATATCAGAACGGCTACCAGGATGGCTCGCGCCGTGGCCAGCACGAGGCGCGCGAAAACGATCCCAACGATTTCCAGAGCCGCGATTGGCACAACGCCAGCCGCGGTTACCAGCAGTGGATGGGCCCGTTCCCCACATTCCAGGACGGGTATCGCGACGGCTACCGCCAGGGTTTCCAGGCTGCCTTTGAGCAACGCTGGGGACGCGGTGACCGCGACCGGGATGGCGACGGCTATCGCTTTCAGTCCGGCGGCTACGGAGGTCCCAGGGAAAACTCCGCCTACAACTACGGCCTGCAAGACGGACTCTCCGCCGGGCGCCTCGACTCTTATCGCGGAAAGCAGTTCAATTCCTATCCGCGCGGCAGCAACCACGCCGATCGCGGCTACATCCGCGAATATGGCGACATCAATGGCTATCGCGCGCAGTATTCACAGGGATACCGCGCGGGATACGAACGCAGCTACGGCCACTGAGCTTTCTCAAGAAGACGCAAGCCGCCGGGAAATCCGGCGGCTTTTTTGTTCCGTCAGTGAGTAATGGTTTTCCTGCCCCGCTTTGCGTCCAGCGGAGTCAGCGTGCGGCACCGGTGGTAAAGCCCGTGCAGGTCTTCGCTCAGCAATGCCACAACCTGCATGCAGGTTTCGCAATGCGTGGAAAGATATTTCATGAGCGCCATGCGCTCGATGTAGGCCACTCGCACTGGCCCGGTGGCCTCCGCCGCCAGCTTGTGCGGCGACCCGCTCATGGCCTCGCACAATCCCAGCACCGAGCCCACGCCGGCCGTATCAAAGATCTTGTATTGTTTTTCGCGCGCCGGGAGCAGGAGGTTGATCTCGCCGACCTCGACCAGGTAAATGCCGGCGCAGGGCTCGCCCTCGCGGAAAAGAAGGTCGTGCTCCTCGTATTGGCGGGATGATTTGAGCCGCTCCAGTGCATGCCAGAGGCCCGCTCGCGCCAGGTTGTGAACATTGCCCGCCAAAGGACTCCTCACACCGTGGATTTCTTCTACGTGAGAGCGGCCTGGCGCTTCTGTGACGGCCATCACCGGGTCGAGTGATGGTATTTTTCGGGACAAGAAAGGCCCGCTCCAGGGGAGCGGGCCGGTATCCTGCGATGGCGTTTACTGGTGTTCGAGTGTCTCGTCAATCACCACTTTGCCGCCTTTGTCGACGTTGACGACCCGGTGCACATCCTTGTAACCGGATAACACGATGTCGACCATGTAGTTCCCCGGGTTCAGATAGAAGTCCACCGGAGAAGCCTTGTCAACGATGCGGCGGTTGACCGCGATCTGCGCGCCCTTGGGATTGGTCTTGATGCTCACCGTTCCCATGCTGGCGGTGTCAGATCCGCCAAATACTTTCTTGAACTTGCTGACCGTCTTGATTTCGTCCGTCTGTCCCATGACGTGCAAGGTCGGCGAATAGTGGAACGTCTGGCCCGACTGCAAATTCGCCGTCGTGGTTTCGTCGAGATATCCCTGCTTCCGCACCAGCAAAGTGTGGCTGCCCGGCTTATCGACGGCTAACTGGGTGGGAGTGATATGTCCGGTGTCCTTGCCATCGAGAATAATGGCCGCGCCCGGCGGATCGCTGGCAATCGAAACCTGCGCCGACAGCGTAGCCAACTGAATTGCTAGAACGGATTTGCTGGCCGCAGCAACTTCGATCGTGCGCGTCTCGGTGCCATACCCCGATTTGCTGATCGTCACCGTGTGCTGGCCCGGTGCGATTCCCGTAGCGTTGTAAGGCGTCACCCAACTGGGATCGCTCTTGCCGTCGACCGCGATCTGCGCTCCTTCGGGGGTCGAATTCACGGTCAGCTGTCCGGGAACCACGGTCGCTGCAGCGGGCGCAGGCGCCTTCGCCGCCTTCTTCTTCGCGTCTTTATATCTTGGTTTGACCGAAACCTCAGCAGGCTGCGCCGCTACCGGCTCCGCAGCTACGGGCTGCGCGGGAGCTTGCGCCGCTGGTGGAGGGGCGACCGGCGCGGCGGCCCGAGGCGCTGGTTGAGGGGCTGCTTGCGGTTGCGCCGCTTGCGCCGGAGCGGGTCCGTTATCGTCATCCGCGTTCTCGTTGTGGATGTGGAAGGCAATCCCAACGATGATGAGCAGAATCACTCCCACCGCCGCCGTGATCGCGTACATGAAAAGCTTTGGCGGAGTCTTCTTGATCTCCGTCACTGCTTTCTTCGCGACTTCTTTCGGCTGAATCTTCGGTTTCTCAGGAGGCGCATTGCGGAACGCCGACATGGGCAGCGCCTGGCTCGACGGCAGCGGCTCCTCTTCAGCGGCCGGCGCAGGCTCGGGGGCCGGCGGCGCGATATAAACCTCTTTCAGCGGAGGCAGTTCATCGATCTCCGCGAAGCTGCGCGCCGCTCCTCCCGTTTCGCTCGACGGCTCAGCCATCATCGGATCGACGGGGAGCTGGTGCGGTTCTTCGACTGGCGCCTCCTCCACTTCCGGCTCAACGACCACCGATTGAGTGGCCTGCTCTGACGCCAGCGCTTCCACCGACGCCTTCACCACTGAGCTGATGAACTGCGCCGACGGATCGAGCTTCGGCATTTTGGGTAAGGTGGGGCCCGCTGCTTTCGTGGTCCCGCCGTTCCATCCCGCTGCCGCTGCGGCTGCTTTCACTGCCGCCTTCGGCTCAAGCGCTGGAGCGGGTTCTGACTTCACTTCGAACTCTGCGGGGGCGGCAGCCAAAACGGGAGGCGGAGCCACTGGCTCTTCTACTCTCGTTTCGACTGCTGGCGCCACCGGCGGTGGGGCGGCCACCACAGGCGCCGACTTCGGTTTCAAAGGCGCGGGCGCAGACACTACCGGAGCGGGCTTGGCTTGCACCGGCACAGGCGCAGACGCCACCGCAGCAGGCTTGGGCGGCGCGGGCTTGGGTGGTGCTGCCACCGCCGGCTTATTCGCCGGAACATTCAATCCCTGCACCGGCTGCGCGGTTTTCTTCGCCGCAGTCTTGGTCGTGCTCTCTTTGCACCGTTCCAGATCGTTCACCAGTTCCTGACCCGACTGGTAACGCTGCTGGGGATTCTTCGCGATCGCCTTCATCACTACTTCGCTTAGCGCAGGATGCACCTTGCGGTTGATCTGATCGGGCGCTACCGGAGTCATTTCCAGAATCGATTGCCGCACCTGCTCCGCATCTTCGCCGGCGAACGCTTTGCGCTCGGTCACCATCTCGTAGAGAATCGCGCCCAGGCTGAATAGATTCGAACGTCCATCCAGCGGATCGCCGCGCAACTGCTCCGGCGACATATAGTGCAGAACTTCCGGCACAGTCCCCGACGCTTGCGCCGCGTGCGCTCCCATCATCGAAATGCCAAAGCCGAGCATCTTCACCAGGCCGTCCCACTGCACCATGATCTTGGCGGGCTCAAGACTCCAGTGCACGACTTTGTGGGTATGCGCGTGATCAAGCCCCTGGCAGGTCTGACGGGCGATGTCCTGAATATCCCAGATGGAAAAACCTTCCTTGCGCGCCATCATGGTCGCGATGCTGTTGCCCTGCACGTATTCGAGCGAGGCGCAAAACAGGCCGTCAATCTCTCCCGCGCCATACAGCAGTGCGATGTTGTGGCTGTTGAGCGACTTCGTGCTGTCAGCCTCATCCAGAATCGATTGCACCACGGCCGCCCCGTGCTCTCCCATGACGTCGAGTTGCAACGTCTTCAGGGCTACCGTTTGCCCGCTCTCCGGATCAGACGCCTTGTAAACAGACCCATTTGCGCTGTGGACAATTTCACTCAATACTTCGAAACGCCCGATTTTGTTCGACATTTCCTGCTCGCCTCGCATACGCGAACAACTGGGATTCGTCCTCCTTTTAAAGGAAGACGCCGGCTTGCACCTTGGGGGAAGGGATAGCGCTAGAATAGCGTCTCTCGGCCGCAATCGTGAGTTACGAAAGTACCCGAGAACTCCCAGGTTTCTTAATAAGATAGCCGCCTCGTGGCGCGTAGAAACGTCCCGTTGTTAGAGCACGAAAAGGGCGTACGCCCTTCATCCACCAATGCTCTGGTGACATTTGTCATCACGCTTGCGTGACGATCCCCACTGGTCGCGGGCGCGACCGTAACCGATCATTCTTTTCAGCGTTTAACTAGACAGAGACCGGCAGAACTTTCAGGCCGCGGGTTGTGGAGCACCGCCCCTTCCTTTATCCTGATTGCATTGTGGGGTCATGCCGGTGGGGCATGCGGTCGTCTTCCAGGAACTGCCATGACTCTGAGTCGGTTTGTCCGAAAAAACGCCTTCCGCAACAAGCGCCGCAGCCTGCTCACGGTGGTCAGCATCGCGTTTTCACTGCTGTTGCTGACCTTCATGATGACCATCTGGCACGCCTTCTATAATTCCGAGGCCAGCGCCCAGTCCGCCCAGCGGTTGATCACGCGCCACAAGGTTTCCCTGGTCTTCTTCTTGCCCGTGTCTTACCGTGAAAAAATTCGGCAGATGCCCGGTGTCCGGCACGTCGTCAATGAGACTTGGTTCGGAGGAATCTACAAAGACCAGAAACCCGAGAATTTCTTTGCGCAGTTTGGCACCGATCCCGAAGAACTCTTCGACGTCTATCCCGAATTCCAGATGCCTGCCGATCAACTCGAAGCCTGGAAGCACGACCGCGCCGGCTGCATCGTCGATAGTGATCTGGCCAAGCGGCACAACTGGAAAATCGGCGACCGCATTAACCTCAAGGGCACGATTTTTCCGGTTAATCCGGAACTGACCATCCGCGGAATTTTCACCTCGCCTTCTCCCACAGATTCCGTCTATTTCAATAACACATACATTGACGAGGGATATCCCGAGATAAAGGGTCGCGTCGGCTTCTTCGGCGTGATGGCCGATTCCGCCGACGATGTGCCTAAGGTTGCCAAGGAAATCGATGACGAGTTCCGCAACGCTTCCCGGCCGACAAAAACCGAGAGCGAGCGCGCCTTCCAGTTAAGCTGGATTGCGACTCTGGGCAATGTTAAGGCCTTCATCCTGAGCATTTGCATGGCGGTGGTCTTTGCCACGCTGCTGGTTTCGGCCAACACCATGGCCATGTCAATCCGCGAGCGCACGCGCGAAGTTGCGGTGCTGAAGACTCTCGGATTCACCCGGCGCGCGGTGCTCGGCCTCTTCATCAGCGAAGCCGTCATCCTCTCTCTGGCTGGTGGATTGCTTGGCGCGGGAGCCGCCTACTTGCTGGTCGTGGGCATGTCGCACTCGCCACAATTCGGATTGTTCTTGAACGGGATGAAGGTTTCTGGGAGCACCATGTCATTCGCTTTGCTCATCGCCGGACTGGTAGGCTTTGTGAGCGCATTCATTCCCTCGTACTACGCGTCAAAAACCAACATCGTCGACGGACTGCGCCATATTGGATAAGTAAATCATGACCCTGACCCGTTTCGTGACTAAGAATGCCTTCCGCAACAAGCGGCGCAGCATTTTAACCGTTCTAAGTATCGGTTTCTCTTTATTACTCCTGACACTGATGATGACTATCTGGCGCAGCTTCTACGTCGATCAGGGGAGCGCCCAGTCGGCGCAGCGTCTGCTGGTGCGCCACAAGGTGTCCCTGGTGTTCGATCTGCCATACGCCTATCGCGAGAAGATTCGCTCCATCCCCGGAGTGACCCACGTCGTCAATCAGCAGTGGTTTGGCGGCCAGTATAAAGATGATAAGCCGGCGAATTTCTTCGCCCAGTTCGCCACCGATCCCGAAGAGTTGCTGAAGGTCTATCCCGAATTCCAGATTCCCGCCGACCAGGTCGAAGCCTGGAAACACGACCGCGCAGGGGCGATTGTTGACACCGAACTTGCCAAGAAATTCGGCTGGAAGATCGGCGACCGCCTGAACATCAAAGGCGTCATTTTTCCGTTGAATCTGGAGTTGACCATCCGCGGCATGTATACCTCTCCCACCCCCACGCAAGCGGTTTGGTTCAACAAAACCTACCTCGACGAGGGGTATCCCGAGGTCAAGGGGCGCGAAGGCGTGTTTGCCGTTCTGGTGGATTCTCCGCAGGACGTGCCTCGCGTCGCGACCGCCATTGACGACATGTTCCGCAACGCTCCGCAACCCACCAAGACTGAAACCGAGCGCGCCTTCCAACTCGACTTCATCCAGATGCTGGGCAACGTCAAGGCATTCATCCTGAGCATCTGTTCGGCGGTCGTCTTTACCATCCTGCTGGTCTCGGCGAACACCATGGCGATGTCAGTTCGCGAACGCACCCGCGAGGTCGCCCTACTCAAGACTCTCGGCTTCACTCGCAACAGCATCCTGGGCTTATTCGTGGGCGAAGCGGTGTCGCTGGCCCTAATGGGCGGCGTGGTCGGAACATTGATCGCTTTCGTCCTCATCACTGTTATGCAGAAGCAGGGCGGATTCATGACAGGAATGGCCGTCACTTTGCCCACGGTACTTCTGTCCCTGGGAGTCGCTGCGCTGGTGGGATTCTTGAGCGCGTTCATCCCCTCGTATCACGCCTCGCAAGTCAACATTGTTGACGGTTTGCGGCACATCGGTTGAGAGGAGCACATGGCAATTCCCCTGAGTTACAACGTCCGGAACCTGAAGCTGCGCAAGGGTCTCACCATCATGACAGCGCTGGGCATCGCCCTCACCGTGGCGACGGCCATCTTTATTATGGCGTTGCTCGCCGGACTTGATCGCGCCTTCGGCACCACCGGCGACGCCCTGAATGTGCTGGTGCTGCGCAAAGGTTCGACATCGGAACTCTCTGCCGGCGGAGTGGCCCGCGATGACATGCAGACGCTGAAAGATCTTCCCGGCGTGGCCAAAGACCCGCAGGGCAATGCTCTCGCTTCCGGCGAAGACATCCTGGTTATCGTGCTTCCCCGTAAAGGTGGCACCGGAGAAGTGAACGTCACCACGCGCTTCCTGACTCCTCTGGGTATCCAGATGCGCCCCAAAATCAAGTTAGTCGCGGGACGCTGGTTTAACCCCGGCCAGCATGAAGTCGTGGTGAGTAAGTCGATTAACAGCCGTTTTTCGAAGACCAACCTCGGCGATACCATGCAGATCGGCACCGGCCAGTGGACCGTGGTCGGCATCTTCGACGGATCCGGCACGGCTCATGACTCGGAAATCTGGGGCGACATCAACCAGCTGACCGTCGACTTCGAGCGCACCCAGTATTCTTCCGTCCTTCTGCGCGCCACTGATCCTGTGGCCGCCGAGGCTCTCAAGAATCGCGTGTCCGACGACCAGCGTCTGAAGCTCGCGGGCATGCTGGAGCCCGACTACTACGCCTCGCAAACGAAATCGGGAGGTCCCATCAAGTTCGTCGGCATCATCGTCGCCATCATTATGGCCATCGGCTCAAGCTTCGCCGCGATGAATACCATGTATGCCGCCGTCGCCTACCGCGGCCGCGAGATTGCCACGCTGCGCGTCATCGGATTCTCCAAGCCCAGCATCCTGACTTCGTTCGTGATCGAGTCGTTATTGCTGTCGATCCTGGGCGCCCTGGTAGGCATCCTCCTCATGCTGCCGTTCAACGGCATGACGACGGGAACCTCCAATGCCGTCACTTTCAGCGAAGTGGTCTTCAGCCTGCAAATGACAACCGGAGTCGTCGTCACTGCTATGTTGTTCGCGATCATCATGGGACTCTTGGGCGGGCTCGCCCCCGCCTGGCATGCTGCCCGTCAAGACATTTTGGGAGCGCTGCGCGGCTAGCAAAATTGCAACGAATTTCGATATGAATCATCTTGTGAAGGAACATGCCGATCGACGCTAAACATCAAGACCTTGAGAGCCTGCGCATCGACCGCACGCAGCGTGGCGCCGAAGGGGGCGACCCGCCCGTTTGGGCCAAGCGTTACATCCTCGGCGGCATCGCCCTCATCGTGATTCTGGGAATCATCGCGCTTACTTACCGCATGTTGTCAGGCGACATCCCCGAGGTCGAAGCCACGCGCGCCACCGCCGAGACCAGCGATGTTGGAGGAGTCGTGCTCTCCGCCAGCGGTTACATCGTCGCTCACCACAAGATCAACGTGAACTCCAAAGTCACGGGCCGTGTCGCCTGGATCGGCGTCGAAAAGGGCGACAAGGTTAAAGAAGGACAAGTCCTGGTTCGCCTCGAAGAGGACGAATTCCGCGCCCAGTATGACCAGGCGCGTGGCGCGACCGAAAATGCCCGCGCCTATCTCGACGAGTTGCAGCACGGCTCGCGTCCCGAAGAAATTCAGCAGGCGCAGCACAACCTGGATGAAGCCCGCGCCACGCTCGCCAACGACAAGATCAATCTCGACCGCACGCAGCAGCTCTACAACCAAGGCGTCATGTCGAAACAGAATCTCGACGACGCCACCGCCAGGTTCCAGGCTGATCAGCAGAGGGTGAACTCTCTGAATCAATCATTCACGCTCTCGAAGCTGGGTCCGCGCGCCGAAGAAATCGCCCGCGCCCGCGGCCAACTGCTGCAAGCCCAGGGCGCCGAAGCTTATGCCAAGTCCCTGCTGGATGCGACTGTGATTCGCGCTCCCGTTACCGGCACGATTCTCGAACGCACTGCGGAAAAGGGAGAGCTTGTCACTGCGCAATTCGCCAGCGGCGCCGCCGGAGGCCCGCAGGGGCAAGTCGTCGCCCTCGCCGACCTCAACGATCTGCAGGTCGAGCTCGACATCGCGCAGGATGATTTCTCGAAACTCAATCCGCACCAGAAAGGCATTGTCACCACCGATGCCTTCCCTGACCGCAAGTATGACGGCCAGATCGCCGAGATCTCTCCCGAGGCCGACCGCCAGAAAGCCACGGTGCAGATCAAGGTGCAGATTATCAATCCCGACTCCTACCTGCGTCCCGACATGAATGCCACAGTGAAATTCCTGGCGGATGAAAGGAAAACCGGCGACTCGAAGCCCGCGGGCGTCTTCGTTCCCACTACAGCCGTTCGCGATCGCGACGGCAAAAAAGTCGTATTCCTGGTTTACAACGGCAAAGCCCTCATGCGCGAAGTGCAAGTCGTCTCGCAGCGCAGCGGAGGCCTGCTTAGTCAGTGGACTTGAACGGCGGCGAAGACGTCATCACCTCCGGGCCGGCTGATTTGAAAGATGGCGAAAAGATCAAGATCAAAGGACAATCATGAGCACGGTTACAGCAAAACCTAATACCGCCACGCAGACGAAAATCGTTCAGGCCCGCAACGTAAGCAAGATTTTCAAGCGGGACGCCTTCGAAGTGAAAGCGCTCGAAGACGTCTCCATCGAAATCGGCCAGGGAGAATTCCTCGCCCTCATGGGTCCTTCGGGCTCGGGCAAGACGACGCTGCTGAACATGATTGCCGCCATCGACCGCCCTACCGCTGGAGAGCTGCTCGTGCTCGGCGACAATATTTTCCGCTTCAACGACTCCCAGTCCGCCCGCTGGCGCAACGAGCACATCGGCTACGTTTTCCAGACCTTCAACCTGATCCCCGTGCTCACCGCCTTCGAGAACGTAGAACTACCGCTGCTGCTCACCAAGCTCAACGCCCAGCAGCGCCGCGATCACGTGATGACCGCGCTCAAACTCGTTGGGCTCGAGGAACGCGTCAACCACTTGCCCAAGCAACTCTCCGGCGGACAGGAACAGCGCGTCGCCATCGCCCGCGCCATCGTCAGCGATCCCACTCTGTTACTCGCCGACGAGCCTACGGGAGATCTCGACAGCCACTCCGCCACCGAGATTCTTGGAAATCCTGAAGCGCTTGAACGAGAGTTTCAACAAGACCGTCGTGATGGTCACCCACGACCCGCATGCCGCCTCGTACGCCCACGTCACCAGGCATCTGGAAAAAGGCATGCTGCTGCCGGCATAAGCAGCAACAAGTATTGTCATTCCGACGCGCGAGCGAAGCGAGCAAAGGAGGAATCTGAGCAGGGTTTAAGTTTTTCTCGGTACTCGGTACTCAGTACTGCCAACTAACTCCACAGCTACCATCCACACCGCAGCTCCCGCATACCCCGCCAAAACATCGCTCGGATAGTGCACTCCCAAATAAATCCGCGACAATCCCACTAACGCGATCACGGCCGCGACCGCGCACCACACCACGATACGCTGCCATCTCTCGCGCAACCGGCGCGTGATCATCCATCCCACCATGCTGTAAAAGCAAAATGACACCAAGGCATGCCCGCTGGGAAATGCATAGGAGTGTGGCGGAGGAATATCGAAAAACGGCTGCGGACGCGGACGCTTGAAACTCAGCTTCAACGCCTCATCGAGAATCACCGCGCCCACCATCGCCATTGTCAGCAGCCCAGCCAGTCGCTTCTCATGCCACATCAAAAGCGCGATCAGAAGTGCCACCGCTCCGCCAAACACCACACCCGACCCCAGCCACGTAGCCCGGCGCATGAACTCCGTCCGCCCCGGAGTAGCAAAGCGGTGCACGCAACCGCGCACCGTGTTGTCAAATTGTTTTGTGTTTTGTTCGAGAACTTCTTCGGCAATCCATCCAAAGAAAAAGAGCGACACCAGCGCGACCACCAGGCTCAGCGGGATCGCGCGCATCGCTCGACGCAGATACGCTTGCTCCTCAGGGACGAGCGTCATCCTGAGAGACTAGCAGAATAAGCAATGGAGACGCGGGACCGCCCGCGCCTCACGTTCTACATTTTCGGACTGAGTACTGCCGTTTCCGCGAGCGGCTGGTTCCCAGCGTCCGCCACCCATTGCCAGGCGCGGCGTCCATTCTCGCGCACCACCGCGCGCGCTTCGCCATACTCCACCAGCCGGTTCAGCACCGTGGTCACCGACGCCAGCGGATCCTTGTGCCGCAGCAGCACCGGAGGCACCCTGCGCTGAATCTGCTCGCACACTTCCCGAGCACCCAGCGCATGATTCGCTTCCATCAGCACCATGCGGCACGCCTTGGTGAATCCCGGCTGCCGGCCGCCGCTCTTGCGGTCTACCAACTCCAGCAGTTCGTCGTTGAGCACTTCGTCGCCAAACAGGTTCGCCAGCCCGACGATCGTCTGCTTGACCGTGCCAATGCGCTTCATGATGTCGGCGCGCTGCCGCATCAGTCCCCGCAATTCTTCGTGAGCCGCGCGCACTACTTCCTGCACGTGCCCGTCACCGCCACTCGCAACCGCCTTCACTCCGTTGCTGCCGTTGGTTCCCGCTCTCCCATTTTCCATAACCATCCTCCCGAACCGGACACCTTGCCCGTGAATCGGTTCCCCCATTCGGCCTTTGCCCACAACCGCCTGGCAAGTGATACGCATTCCCATACCGCAATGTTCCAGATTTTCATCGCGGCGGATTCAGGCGGAAAATCCGTAGCGCGTTGACAATACTTATGGTTAGACGCAGGAAAAGCGGAAAAGTATGAGCGGGAGCAAAATAAAAATCGGGCTTCGCGGTTAGGAGAACGCGAAGCCCGACCAGAACTATTTCAGGCTGGCAATATCAATGACAAAGCGGTAGCGCACGTCGCCCTTAACGGTGCGCTCATAGGCTTCGTTAATCTGCTGAATGGGGATCATTTCGACATCCGAAACAATCTTGTGCTTCCCACAGAAATCCAGCATCTCCTGGGTTTCGCGGATGCTTCCGATCATCGACCCCGCCAGCCGTCGCCGCTTGGGAACCAACGATCCCGGAGACAATGGAGAAGGATCCGGCATACCCACCAGCGCCATGGTTCCATCGCGCCGCAACATGTTCAGGTACGCGTTGTAATCGTGCGCCGCCGACACTGTGTCGAGAATGAAGTCGAAGCGTCCGGCATTCTTATCGAACACCGAGGCATCGCCCGTCGCCAGGTAATCGTCCGCGCCCAGCCGCAGCGCATCTTCTTTCTTGTTCATGGATCGGCTCAGCACCGTCACATGCGCGCCCAAGCGCCTTCGCCAGCTTCACGCCCATGTGGCCCAGGCCGCCCAGGCCGACCACAGCGACTTTGTCACCCTTCTTGACGCCGAAATGACGCAGGGCGAGTAGGTGGTAATTCCCGCGCACAGCAGAGGCGCCGCACCCTGCAGCGGCAGGCCATCGGGGATGCGCAACACGTAATTCTCATCCACGACGATGCGGGTGGAATAACCGCCGTACGTCGGAGTTTTGCCGTCCTGCTCGAAGCCGTTATACGTCTGGCTCAGCTTGTCGCAGAAATGTTCTTCGCCTGCCTTGCACTCTTCGCAGGTGCGGTCGGAATCGACGAAGCATCCGACGCCAACGGTGTCTCCCACTTTCCACTTCTTTACTTTGCTGCCGATCTTTCCCACTTTGCCGATGATCTCGTGCCCCGGCACCATGGGGAAAGTCGAGTTGTTCCACTCGTTGCGTGCCTGATGAATATCGGAATGACAGACGCCGCAATAAAGAATGTCGATCAACACATCGTGCGGACCCGGCTCGCGCCGCTCAATCGTGAACGGAGCCACCGGAGAAGTAGCCGATTTCGCTGCGTACGCAGGCGTCTTCAAGCCTGTAGTTTTTCCCTCGGTCACAACGTCTTGCGTAGAAACACTCATTCCTCAAACTCCTTTATATAGATATGAATATTCGAAAGCTCGCGCCTGTCCTTCAGCGCGACCAGAAACGCGAAGAAGCCGAACGCCGCTCAAAAGATTGGATGAGAAAGAAAGTGAAACGAATCACAAATGTTCCGAGTCGATATGGCGCGGAGCGGCGTCAGAAATGCCTCAACAATAGGGACGTGGGTGACACAAACCTGAAAATATTGGCAATCCGACCCGAAGGGGAGAAATCTGCATCGTACGCGGACCCTGCCGTGCGGAGCTCCATCCATCAAGAGTTTCACTGAGAACTGAGAACTATTGAGCAAACCCATCCGGCTGGCTCAGCGCCTCTTCATGCGCATGCTCATCAATGAACCTTCGCCCGGCCGCCAGCGCCTTGCGATTGGTCTCGAGCAATTCCACTTTCTTGACCTTATCTTCGATGACGCCCATCGCCGTTCCCGGCGCCAGGCATTCCGTCTCCTCGAGCAGCGCGCCCATCATGATGATGTTCGTCACCTTGGTCGAACCCAGCTTGTCAGCCATCGCCGACGCCGGGATGCAAAGCACGCGCACGCCTGCAGGTGCGGTAAAGTCCGCCGGCAGACTCTCGCGGTTGTACAGAATCAATCCACCCTTCGCCACCTGCGGCGCAAACTTCCGCAGTGAGAGTTCATTCATCGCCACCAGCGCATCGGGATGCGAAATCAGCGGCGATCCCACGCGATCTTTCGACAGGCAAACATGGCAGTGCGCGCTCCCCGAGCGCATCTCCGGACCATACGACGGCAGCCAACTTACGTCGAGCCCTTCGCGCATTCCCATCTCGGTCAGTAACTGGCCGAGCAGCAGCACACCCTGCCCGCCAAAGCCCGCAACTTTGATGCTGAAGGTCTTGAAATGATGCGCGTGCTTCACCGTCTCATTGGCGTGAGCGCTCATCGAGTTGATGCCCAAAACATCCGGCACTGAGAGTTGCGGCGGAGTGACCGGCGCGGGCATCTCGGGCGCGCGATCGCGAAAAACATTCAAGGGAAAGATCGGGATCATCTTGTCCGCAATCCACTGCCTCGCCGCCACCGGATCTTTCCCCCAGATCGTGGGACACGGCGATAGAATCTCGACAAACGAAAATCCTGCGCCCGTCTTCTGAATCTCCAATGCCTTCTTGACTGCCCGCCGCGCCCTCATGATGTTCTTGTTGTCTGACAGCGCAACCCGCTCGATGTACACCGGAGCCTCCAGCGTCGCCAGCAGCTCCGACATATGCAACGGAAATCCTTCGTTCCCGGGCCGCCTTCCCCACGGAGACGTCGTGCTCTTCTCGCCCACTAACGTGGTTGGAGCCATCTGCCCGCCCGTCATTCCATAGATCGCGTTGTTGATGAAGAACACCGTGATTTTCTCGCCGCGATTCGCCGCATGCACAATCTCGGCGGTCCCAATCGCCGCCAGATCGCCGTCGCCCTGGTACGAGATGACAATCTTTCCCGGACACGACCGCTTTACTGCAGTCGCCGCCGCCGGGGCGCGTCCATGTGCCGCCTGCACATTGCCCACGTCGAAGTAGTAATAGGCAAACACCGAGCAACCGACGGGACTGACGAAAATCGTGTCGTCCTTCACACCCATTTCATCGAGCGCTTCGGCGATCAACTTGTGCGCAACGCCATGTCCGCAGCCCGGACAATAGTGCGTTTGCCCCTGCAATTCAGACTTGCGCTCATACAAGTCGTAAAAAATCTCCGACTTCTGATGCAGCAGTTCGTAGCCGTTGTTACTGAGCACCACTTCTTCGGTCGCTACCTTCTCGTCTGCCATGATGTCTGCCTCTTTACGATTACTGAACTTTGTCATCCCGGCCGGAGCGAAGCGGAGTGGAGGGACCTTGCGTTCGCATCCACTCCAAGGTTCGAGCTAACCCGCGACTCCCGTCACCACCCGCTCCATCACCTGCGTTTGCAACTCTTCTACCGACGGCACATTCCCGCCCACTCGCCCGTAAAACTCGACGGGTACTTTTCCGTCTAGCGTGAGCCGGACATCTTCCACCATCTGCCCGTTGCTCAACTCCACCACAATCACCTTCTGCACCTTTGCCGCCGCTTCCCGCAACGCTTGCGCGGGAAAGGGCCACAAAGTAATGGGACGGAATACTCCTGCCTTCAATCCATCTTTCCGCAACGCTTCCACCGTCGAGCGCAATACTCTCGACACAATTCCATAGCCAACCAGCAGCACTTCAGCATCGTCGGTTTCGTAGACTTCATGCCGCGCTTCGACGTGCCCACGAATGTACTTCGCTTCCAGCTTGCGCTGATGTTCTTCCAATTGATCGGGCTCCAGATAAATCGAACTGATCAGGTTTGCCCGGGTCTCGGGAGTTCCCTTCACCGCCCATGGCTTCTCGGGGACCACAATCTCCCGATACTCCAGGTCGAGCGGCTCCATCATCTGCCCGATGAACCCATCCGCCATCACCACCGCGGGATTGCGGTACTTGTCCGCAAGTTCGAACGCCAGGATGGTGAGATCGCACATCTCCTGCACGGACGCCGGAGCCAGCACAAAATTGCGGTAGTTCCCGTGCCCCCCGCCCTTCACCACGGCAAAGTAGTCGCTCTGCTCCGGAGCAATGTTTCCCAGGCCCGGCCCGCCGCGCACCACATCGACGACGACGCATGGCAGCTCTGCGCCCGCCAGATAAGACATGCCTTCCTGCATCAGGCTGAGACCGGGGCCAGAGGATGCGGTCATGACGCGGGCCCCGGCCGCAGCCGCGCCGTACACCATGTTGATGGCGGCGACTTCGCTCTCCGCCTGCAAGAAAGTTCCGCCGACCTCCGGAATGTAAAGCGCCGCCGATTCCGCAATCTCGCTCGCCGGAGTAATGGGGTAACCATAATAAAAACGGCAGCCGGCGAGGATGGCGCCTTTGATGACGGCTACGTTGCCTTTACAGAGCTGGCGCATGGGCTTCTCCTTGCGCTTTGCGCGCGGGTTGACGGTAGACGGTAATCGCGCCCGGCTCGGGGCAGCAGTAGAAACAAATGCCGCAGCCGGTGCAGTCATGTCCCGTGTAATGCGCAGGATGGACGCCATAGGCGCTCAGTTCGGGCAGCAGTTCCAGGCATTTTGGCGGACAGCTTTCCACGCACAGCCCGCAACCCTTACATTCGTTGACATCGATCGTGACTTTTCCCCGCGCTTGTCCTGCCATTGGTCACCTCGTTACTGCTGGTTGTGCCACCTGCGGCCGCTGCAACCACTTGGTTTTTTCGCAATACTCATAAAGACTTTCACGGAACTTGGGATGGGCGATCTCGATCAGCGCCTTGGCCCGCTCGCGGATCGACTTTCCGTGCAGATAGGCAACGCCGTATTCGGTCACCACGTAGCGGATCAGACCCCGCGAGGTCACGACTCCGGCGCCAGGATCGAGCATAGGTGCGATGCGCGAGATGGTCCCGTTCTTCGCCGTCGACGACAGGGCGATAATCGGCTTGCCGCCCTTCGAGCGCGAGGCGCCGCGCAAGAAATCGACCTGCCCGCCAATCCCGCTATAGAAATACGTGCCAATCGAATCGGAGCAGACTTGCCCGGTCAGATCGATCTGCAGCGCCGAGTTGATGGCAACCATTTTGTCATTGCGCGCGATCAGCGCCGGGTCATTGGTATAGGACGTGGGATGAAACTCAAAGATGGGATTGTCATCCACGTACTCGAACATCTGCTTGCTGCCCAGCACGAACCCCAGAATGATTTTGCGAGGCTTGAAATTCTTGCGCGCCCCGGTAATTACGCCCGCGTCGATCAGCGGCATCACGCCATCCGACACCAGTTCGCTGTGCACGCCCAGATCCTTGCGGTCCATCAGGAACGGCAGCACGGCGTCGGGAATCCCGCCAATCCCGGTTTGCAGCACCGATCCGTCTTCGATCAGCCCGGCCACATTGCGCGCGATGGCAGTGTGCATGTCGGTGATCTCGGGCTTCTTCAGCGCGCACAGAGGGCGCGACGACTCGACGATCGCGTCGATCTTCGACACATGAATGAAGCTGTCGCCATAGGTGCGCGGCATCTGATCGTTGACCTGCGCGATGACATAGCGCGCGCACTTCGCCGCCGTCAAAGTGGTGTCGACGCCCACGCCAAAGCTGCAGAACCCATGCGCATCCGGAGGTGAAAGCTCGAGCAACGCGACATCCAGCGGCATCGCTCCGCTCTCGAACAATTCCTCGATCTCACTCAAATACACCGGCGTATAGTCTGCGCGGCCTTCGTTGACGGCCTGGCGGACATTGCCTCCGATGAAGATGGCGTTGTGGCGGAAGTGTCCGGCCATTTCGGGGGCGACGTAGGGCGCGGCGCCCATGGTCATCATGTGGACGATTTCCACGTCGGTGACTTCGGGGCCGCGGCGGAGGAGGGCTTCGACCAGAGTTTCGGGCTCGGCGCATCCCGGCTGGATGTAGACGCGCATGCCCGATTGCACGGCGCGCAGGGCTTCATCGGGCGTTCTCAGCTTCTTCTTGTACTCGATCTCCCACGACATGAGTGGCGGTCTCCTGAGTTAATCCTTGTAAACTTCGGGCGCGCAGACGCGCTCGTATCCGACGGCCGCATAATAAATCGCCGTATCGAAAAACTTGTCGAGTAACTGCAGCATTTCCAGCTCGCCGAAGACTTCCGTGGGACGGTCGAGCACGGCCTGGCTCTTCAAGAACTCCCACAGATTTTCCTTGGTGAAGATGATGGTCATAGTGAGCTGGCTGAGGGGAACCTGCTGCGCGGCGCGGCGGGCGCCGATTTCGAGGTAACGCTTCTCGATGTCGAACTCGGTTTTGCCCAGCAGCCAATCGCCCAGATGGCGATAGATTTCATAGACGCGCTGCTTCAGCTCTTCGGGGGGCACGTGATGATACGACGAAGTGCAATCGGAGGCCTGCACCTTCTTGAGCAGGCCGGCGGCGAGCGTGTCGGAGTGGTTCTCAATCAAGCGGACGAGCCGATACGCGAGCATCATGACCATTTCCCCTAGCCTGAGTGTCGGCTACCGTGGGCATTCCGACCGTGACAGTGAGCACGCGCGGGTGTGACCCAGATCACACGGGCAACTCCAGTTTTTGCAATGAGTTGGGGTGATGGAAACTCAAAAACCGACCATCCAGATGGTCGGTCTGTCGGGTCCGGATCGGTTACGGGTGGAAGCCGATGTTTGCCAGTGGTCAGTCGTCGGTCTTCAGTCATCAGCGACACCGGAGCCGCGGCCAAGAAGGGCCGGGGATCTAGGGCGCGGCTGAAGCCGTGCCCTTTCAAAGCTGTGTGGAGGTAGGGTCCCTCCGCCCTCGCTTCGCTCGGGGCCGGGATGACATGGGTCGTCAGCAATGGAATCCCACCCTAACGTCGCAAAAACCGCGACGTTAGAATGGGGCACCCGGCAAAGACTGGGCACCCGGCGTAAATCAAACCCGTTTACTGTCGACGGCACGAATTTCCACGTCTGAAATACCGTCAGACGTGGGGCATCCCCGTTTGTTATGGCGCCCGCAAAACCCAGAATTCATCTCTGCTTAACACTGGCGAAACAATTCCGTAACGCGGGCTTCCTATGATGGCGGCGGCCCGGGTTTCGACGACGCTGCGGTTTGGCGCGCGCTCCGGGACGACTTGAGGAGAGCGACATGAAAAAGATTGCTGTGCTTTTATTTTTGGCTTTGGCTCTGGGGAGCGCGGCCTTTGCCGGCGAGGGGCCGGTGCCGACGGGTGTTCCGCATATCGATCACGTGTTTGTGATCATGATGGAGAATCATGGCTACAGCCAGATCGTGGGCAATCCGAACGCGCCCTACATCAACGCATATCTGAAATCGGCAAATTCGGCGACGAATTTTTTTGGCGTGGGGCATCCGAGCTTAACGAACTATCTGGAAACGGTGGGGGGATCGAATTTCGGGGTGCGCAGCGACAACGGTCCCGACTGGCACAACCTGAGCTGCACGCCGAACCTGGCAACGGGAACGGTGGTGACGGATAATCCGCCGAGCGGGCTGGTGTGTCCGATTGCGGGGACGGGGACGGATGCGGAGACTCCGGCGATTGATTTGACCAACGAGTGCCCGACGTCAGTGAATCCCTGCCCTCCGGGACTCAACGACATCGACGGCACGACGCATTTTGCGGCGGCGGCGAACACCTCGGGGAAAACCATTGCCGACCAACTGGCGACGGCGGGCTTGAGCTGGAAGAGTTACCAGGAAGAGCTGCCGGCGGCGGGTGCCGACAATGTCACGTATAGTGACGGATTTTTTACCGACCTGTCGGACATCCAGTCGATCTTGCCGGGAGAGACGCAGACTTTGATCGATCTATATGCGGCGAAGCACGATCCGTTTGTGTATTTCAGCAGCGTGCAGGAAGGTCAAAGTTCGGCCCTGTCGCTGAAGAACATTGTGGGCTTTGAAGGCGAGCACGGGCTGTACGCGGACCTGCTGCTGGGAAAGGTGCCGGCGTATTCGTTCATCGCGCCCAATCAATGCCATGACCAGCACGGGCGCGGGAATGCGGGGCCGCAGTGCGACTATGATCCGTCGGATAACGGAACACAGGAAGGACTGAATCCGGCGCTGATCTACAAGGGCGATTTGACGGTAAGGACGCTGGTGACGGCGATCCACAACTCTCCGGTGTGGAAGCAGGGCAACAACGCGATCGTGGTGCTGTGGGACGAGAACGATTACAGCTTCGTGCCCAACACCAACCAGGTGCCGCTGATTGTAGACACGAACTACGGTACGCATGGCCGGACAAGCGCGGTGTTCTACACGCACTTCTCGTTGCTGAGATCAATCGAAGGCGGACTCGGGCTTCCCTGCCTGAATCACGCTTGCGACGCGACCACGGCGACGATGACCGATCTGTTCGGCGCAAAGAACAAATAGAAGCAGGGTTGGAAGTTTTCGGGGGACGGGCGGGGACGCCCGTCCTCCATTATTTTTAGAGCGTGCCGAGGAAGTCCAGCAGCGTCGTCATGTCTTGGGGGGAAAGATTGTTGAAGTTCTGGATGACCGCGTTGGCTTCGGAGTCGGGGTAAGTGTTGCCGCAGGCGGCGGGCCCGGCGAAGCTCATATGGTCCTGGATGGCGGTGGTGAGGTCGGTGGTGCGTCCGTCGTGCAGGTAGACGGTGCGGCTGTTGAGTCCCCAGAGCGATTGCGTTTTCCACTGGTCGCCTTGGGCTTGACCGAACTCCATGCAATCGGCGAGGCCGGGACCCATGTGGTGAATGAGTAAGTCGGAGTAAAGATTGACCGTCTGGTTACTCAGGGCGTTGACGACGGAGGTTTTGCCTCCGGTGAAACTGGCCAGAAGTTTTACGTTGGCGGGGGTGGTGTAAGCAGGATTGTGGCACAGCGAGCAGCCGGTGGAGACAAACAGAGCCATGCCGGCGGTATCGGTGCTGGGGGGATTGGGCGCGAGCAAGGCGGGGTAGTCCATGATCTGAATGGTCTCTTTGCCGTTGGTGTCGTTCGGTTCCTTGGCCTTGATGCAGACTGGGGGCAGGTTCGGACAGACCATATTCGGCGCAGCCGGCGAAGCATTCGGGCAGTCTTCGCTCAGGTTGACATTATTCGTGACACCAATGTCATGCGAGAAAGCCTGGCCAACGGCCTGGATCAGGGAGGCGAACTGGGCCTTGGAGCCGAAACGTCCGGGACGCACTTTGCCGTTCCAATCAGCGACCATGTTGGTCATGCCATCGACGCCCTGGCCTTTGTTTCCGGCAAAGCCGGTGATGCTGGAATCGGCAATGGCATCAACCAACCCATCGCCAAACAACTCGGGAGGCAGGCGCTGGGAGGTAAGAGTGGCGTCGGTGGGAACTTTTTCTGGAACGATGATGCAGGAGCGCACGAGATTCGAAATGCTGAGCGGCTGCAGAATAAATCCGCCTTCGCTGGTGAGCGGGTTGAAACTGCCGTCGCTATTGAGCGCGCCAAAAAACGTGGTGCGCATGGTGGGGCTGGTGCCGCCCGCAGCGGGAAGAGCGTGGCAGTTGGCGCAATCCCGATTGGTGTAGACAACACCGAGACCGTGATCGGGATCCCACTTCACGTTGAACTCCAGAAATCCCGTGTTAAACAGGCTGGTCTGTCCGCTGCTAAGTCCGGCGAGGGGCGAACCGAGAGTGGACTGGGCGTGCACGGGACGGTTGGCGGTAAACCTGAGCAGGGCGAACGCCGCCAAACAAAGAAACGCGACCAGGCAAAGAATGCGCGGAAGACTGGGACGGAGACGGTTCATGGAAGCTCCTTCAACGGCTGCCGTAGGCTCGCTTTCGAGCCCAGCGAACGATCGAACACCAGAAGACAAGAACTCCGAGGAAGATGGCATCCGCGATGACTAGCGGTATTGCGGAGTATGTGTCGGGCACAGCCGATTGTCAATACGTGTAAAGAGGTAAGGAATATCTTCTTTAGGAAAGTAGTCTCTGCGGCTGGGCCTTGCCACAGCCGGCCAGGTAAGACACGCAACGCCTTGTATCTTGGACTGCGTGGGCGAGGGGACATAAGCGACTCCGCTCAGCAGGAAGATCGCGTCCCTCAGCACTGAGGAACGGGGCATTCATTTCTCGGCGGTGAGGATGGAGAAGCCGTCGAATTGGTATTCCCTACGATCTCCGTCCTTGCGGAATTTCGCCTTGCCGGTCTGCACGTCACGAAAAGCTGCGGCCAGTCTGGTGAGCATCACGGGCGGCTCCGCGGGAAAGTTGTGGGACGGCAGCAAAAGATCGAGCTGCGAAGCAAGCTTGGCCAGGCGCTCGACCGAGCGCTGGTAGTCGGCGACGTTGGTTTCGGGCACATACAGAAAGATAGGTCCTGCGTAAAACGTGTCTCCGGTGAAAAGGAGCCGGTTTTTGCGATCGAGCAGGCACAGCGCGTCAGGGGTGTGTCCGGGCGTTTGCAGGATTTCCAGCTGACGATCGCCGAGATCGATCAGGTCTCCATCTTTGACGATGTGCGAGATCTTGAACGGGGGGATCGCGTAGCTCCCGGGTTTGAATCCCGCCGGAGGGGCGCCGCAAAAGCGCTCCGGAATCACGACGTCGCGCAGTTGCTGGTGCGATCCGCCGGCCTGGTTGCGACGAGTGAACGGAGTATCAAGACCAAGGATGTCGGAGAACTCCCAGTTATCTCCGATGTGGTCGTAGTGAGTGTGCGAGTTCAGCACGGTTACGGGGAGAGCGGTCAGGCTGTCGACCACTTTCTTTATGTCACCAATTCCCAGGCCGGTGTCGAACAAGAGGGCGCGTTTTGAGCCCACAATCAGGTAGGAGATGACCTCCTCGTATTGATGCGGCTCGTAAATGGCGAACACCCCGGGCCGAACGCGGTAGACCTCAAACCAAGCGGTTCCCGGAGCGACGCGTTCAAGATTCTTGTAGCCGGGACGAGGAAGCTCCTTACACCAATCCGAGGTCAATGGTTCGGATTGGGCCTCGGCCCGCGCGGGCGCGGAGGTTTGCGCCCACAGTGGGCAGAGCAGCAGGACGCCGGCCAAGATCATCTGAAGAGATTGGCGATTCATCCGCAATCGCAGGATTAGCATGGCGCTTGCAACTATACCTGCGCAGGCGCTTGCCGGAGGAATTGAGCGGCTGAAAACAGCTTCGCCCGGAGCGAGGCTCCGGGCGAGGCGAATATCTATCCTGTACCGGCGGAAGCAGGCTACCGCCAGCCAGAGTTTTCGTTCCCTGAGATCCCCCTACGGCCAGCGCTTCGCGGTGTCTTCCCATCCTGCAGCGCGGGCCGGTTGCGGCGCGGTGTTGACGGCGGGCTGCGGAATGCGAATCGGCTGCTGGGCGGGAGCGCTCGCAGCCAGAGTCGGCTTGTTGTTGGTGGCTTCGATGGCGGCTTCTTTATCGTCCGACAGCAACGGCGCAGCCACGCGCAACGCTTCGACTTCCTTTTCCAGCCTCGCCAGTTCGAGTTCCTTCTGTCTCAGAACCTCGTAGACATTCTTCATCTGTGGCACCCTTTGCAAAGTCTTCGGTTGGAACGGTTTCTTGCACTTTATGCAGAGCGGAGAAAGTTGTCAAGGAATTGTCATGGGGAGAGCACTCATGGAATCACGCAGAGGGTCGTGGGCTTCTTTGCGCAGGGAAGATATCTAAGGGCCTTTTCTCGGATCGGAACTCAATTTCAGCTGATCTCGCCACCCGGAACATTTCTTGACGTGATCGCATACGGGATGAATAACCTCGGCGAGATCGTCGGCACCGAAGGCACGGGGACCAACACCAAGGGATTCGATTACAAGAACGGGCAATTCACCACCATCGCTGTTCCTGGAGCGCTGGAGACCTCGGCTTTTGGGATCAATGACAGCGGGGTGATTGCCGGCTGGTATTTGGGGACATCCCATCCTCTATATAACGGCTTTACGTTGAGCAACGGCGTGTACACGAAGATTAGCGTGCCGGGAGCCACAAAGACTTACGTGATGGGCATCAATAAGCTGGGCCAGTTGCTAGGCACCCACGAAGACGGCCTGGGAGTTTTTCATGGATTTGTTACGAACGCAGGCCAGAACTACAAGTAAAGGCGCTTTTCGCGTTGCGTTCCGCATCATCCACTGTAGCGATATGCAACATGACTGTCTTTCGCGGCAAGTTGCTGCTGAGCAAGGTGTTCCCGACTCGTCACGGCAAAATCCGTGATTTTGCTTGGTCTGCGGTGTGGTGAAGTTCATCGATCCGCTGTTGTTGTTCTCCGCTAAAGAATGAAACACTTCTCAACTCCCCGCTTCTAACTCATTCGAGTGCAATCACATTCGACGAATGCATCGAATCCGCCACCGATGCTTTGAATTTGGCACGGCATGTGCCTTATAGAAGAGCGGCGAGTGACCGAGAAGTGAAGAGGCACTCCGACGAGGTGCTTTATGACAGTCATCCTGGTGCTGTTCACATTCGTAACGTTCTTATTGATCGATCATTTCTACAGCCGGAAACATGCGGTGGTGCAGCCTGCCCTGCAGATGGCAAAACCGGCGCCGCGCATGGCTTCGGGTGTCGTGGGTGGATTCCGTCTTCCTGAAAATCTGCGCTTTCATCCAGGACACACCTGGGCGCTGAGCGAGAGTCCGAGCCTGGTGCGCGTAGGCATGGACGATTTCGCCGCCAAGCTGACGGGCCGCGTGGAAAGCATTGGCCTTCCGCAGCGTGGGCAGTGGATCCGCCAGGGACAGAAGATCTGCACGCTGCGCCGGGATGGAACCTCGGTGGATATGGTGTCGCCGATCGAAGGCAGCGTGGCCGATATCAATGACGCGATCGGACGGGATCCGGAGCTAGCGCGAAAAGATCCTTACGGCGAAGGCTGGCTGGTGACCGTGCAATCTCCGGATGCCAAGACGAATTTCCGCAACCTGTTGGGCGGAGCGCTGGCGCGCTGGTGGATGGAAGAGTCCGCGGGCCGTTTGCAGAAAAAGATGCCGAGCATGTTGGGAGCGTTGGCGCAGGACGGCGGCGCGGCAGTCGACAACATCGCGGCGCAGATGCCCGATCAGGATTGGGCAGTGCTGGCGAAAGAATTCTTCCTGTCTTAAGCATGGCGACTTCTTGAACGCACTCGCCACTCACCCGGCAAGCATGAGCTTGCCGGGTTTTTATTGTGTCCCGTCGTTCCCAGGGATCTGGCGGGCATCATCCGCGCTATAGGTCAGATTCTTCGGCCTGCTCCTCCTCAGATGACGTCGCGTTTGAGAGTTCGCAGGTTTTTCCTGTGTGCATTTGTTTGCAAACTCTGCCTGCCACCGCTAGCTAAGTGCTGGTCCTTCATTGCGTAAACATGGTTGCGCACGTGCACTTCTCAAGGAGAACGCGCCGGAATGCGCAGTAAGTTACTTCTGTAACTCGTAGTAACACGACAAGTAACTTACCGCTGCGAAAGATAAAAGAGCGCGAGCGCAGTGCCAGGGGAGGCAGTATGGGATGCCGACGTCAATCGCGGAAAGCGACGGAACTCGCTGTGAGTCTTTGCGGAACCGATGTAAAAGGGCGCGCTTACCTCGAGCGCGTGGTGACACACAACATCAGCCGTGATGGAGCTTTGCTCGAAGGAGTGCGCGGCCCGGTGCGCGTGGGCGACACCGTGGTGGTGCGCTGCGCTGACAATACCGGACGTTTTCGGGCAATGTGGGAGAAATACGAGAACGACGGGACCAAGCGTCTGGGCTTGAGGAGGCTAACGCCTTCGAATCGTATTGAAGACTACGATCTTCCAGAGATCGAAGCGGACGAGTACAAGCGCCCACGGGTCGCGGCGCGCCGGCGAAGCGTACGCTACAAGTGTGAAGTAGCGGCGGAGTTGCGCCTGAAGCATATTCAAACACCGATGTGGGTGACGAGCGTGAACCTCGGCGAAGACGGATGCGCGGTCAACACGCTGGTATCGGTTCCCGCAGGAACGGAACTGAACATCGCCATGTGGCTCGCGGGAGAGAAAGTGTGGGCGCAAGGCATCGTAGTGACAAGTTTATACGGATTGGGCACGGGCATTCACTTCACCAGCATGTCACGGCAAGGACGAGAGCACCTGCGGAATTTTCTGGCGAAGCAGACCGAAGTGATTGGGGATCGCCGGACCGAGAGCGCAGGTGAAACTCAGCCGTGCCTGGTGAGCGAAGAGAAAGAGCGCGAGGAGTTCACAGTTTCGATTCCGCTGGTTTACGAAGAAAGCCTGGTATTGGAATAAATCGAGTTGCCTGGTAGGTAGCCCCGCCGTTCTCTTCCCGACCGTGAGAGGGAGAGGAGGCGGGGTTTTTGTTTGGGTCGAGTCCTTTACGTGGGGCATGGGGAGCATCCACGCTCCACGCCAGATCCTTCGGCCTTTCGGCCTCAGGATGACGTCATTCAAGGGCTTCCCAGTTCCCCCTCGCTCGGTCCGCTTCGCGAGACGGACCTGGTGTCCGTCCCTACGTGAGCGTCGCGGGGGATGACGTCGTCACAAAAGCATCGGTCATAAGTTTTTCGAGTAGATCACCAGGTGGCAGGGGATTTTTGTTTGCTTGTGAAGAGGGAATGGGACTACGCCTGTTTCGGTGTAGCCGAAGCGGCGGTAGTACGCGGGAAGTTCGGTGCGAACATTGACGATTTGCAGATCCATGGCGCGGGCGTGGTGCCTGCGGGCGTAGTCTTCGGCGGCGTTCATCAGGACTGATCCCAGGCCGGCTTTCTGGCGTGAGCGCTCGACCGAGAGCAGTCCGAGGTAGAAACGGTCCCCGCGAGGCTCGAGGTAGACGCAGGCGATGAGCTTCTCTTCTTCTTCGGCGAGCAGAAAAAATCCCTTCTTCATCAGGTCGCGGACTTCGCAGGGATTGGTGCGGTCTTCATCGCTGAAGAATCGCTCGGAGCGGAAGGCGTCGTTGATGAGCCGCGAGAGCGAGTCGGCGTCTTCGGTCTTTGCCTGGCGGAGAGTCGGGGGCATTGGGAAATTCTAGCGCGAGTTGCTGCACGCCAGATCCCTCCCCCCTTCGCTTCGCTCAGGGTCGGGATGACGTCATAGTTAGAAAGAGCGCTAACGCGGGGATGAATTTCGATCGAGCGATGCTATACTCGGCGCAAGAAACCCTTTACTTGCGCCCTTCGCTTCGTGCTCTGGCAGGCACGGGCTATACGTGTATTTCAACATTTGTGGGGTGATGGATGAGTGCAGCGTCCTCAGGGGCAGGACAGATTCCGCGGCGAGCCTTTCGGCATCCGGTGGCCGTGCCTTTAGACGTGACGGTGTTACGCTCCGGCGTTCCTGATTGCATTCCTGGAAGATGTCTCAATGTAAGCGAAGGCGGCCTGGCGGCCGTGGTAGCGGGAGAACTGCGTCCGGGCGACAGCGTGGGCATCGAGATGCGGCTGCCGCACGCGAACTTGCCGTTAATGGCGAAGGCGGTGGTGCGCCACCAGGCACGGTTGCAGTGCGGGCTGGAGTTTGTGGGATTGTCGCCAGAGCAGCAGGCACTGATCCGGCAATGGAATCAGGGAGAGAGCGAGGTCCGACTAGAGCAAGCAAAAGCCGTTCCGGACGTGCGGATCGCTCGTTACCATCGCGGGGGGCGACGCAGAATTCCGCAGCGTTTTCTTTGGGCGGCGCTCGCGATGTTTGTCGCCATCGGCGCCCTCGGCTGGTGGCAGTGGTACCGGGTATGGAGCGAGTTGGAGTCGCGTCTGCCGGCGAAGACGTCGTCGGGTGAGACCGTCGTGGCGCAGGTGCCTCCCGCGGAGATGGAGCATTTGCTGACGCATAAGGTGGACCCGGTGTATCCCGAGGCGGCGAAGCAGACGAAGGCGCAGGGGATGGTCGTGCTCGATGCAGTGATCGGTCCTGATGGCACGGTGAGGAATCTGAAACCAGTGAGCGGTCCGGATGTGCTCGAGTCGGCGGCGCTCGAGGCGGTGCGTTGGTGGAGGTTTGAGCCGTACCGGGTGAATGGGAAGCCCGTCGAAGTGGAGACGACTGTGGCGGTGGAGTTTCAGCCGGAGTAGGTTCTCGGTTCTCAGTACCTAGTACCTAGTACCGAGTACCCAGCAAAAAACCTGCTCAGTCCACGAAGAACTGAGCACAGCCCGCACGTCCGAAATTGTCAAACCTGCTTTATCCCCGCAAAGCTTTTTTGGTGTAGACTCCCTTGCAATTTCGAGTCTGGGCGAATCCGAAGAAATCAGGGAGGTGCGACTTGGAGCGGAGAATGCTTTTCTCGTGGCTTGCGGGGTTGCCTCTTTTTGCGTTGGGATCGCTGAGCGGGCAAGAGGCGCTGAAGGCCGAAAAGCTCAACATCATGATGAAATCCGCGTGGGGTTCAGACGATCCTACCCGGGCATCGTTTGCCTTCATTCACGGGCTTGCGCTGGCTGACGCCGGTCATGAGGTGCAGATTTTTCTGACTGGAGAAGCCACCTACATGATGCGCAAGGAGACGGTGAAAGCGATCATGCCGATCGGGTGGCCTCCGCTGAGCGAAACCATGGGCAAAGTTGTGGCTAAGCAAATTCCGATTTTTTCTTGAGGAGCCTGTTCCCGGGCCCGTGGGGTCACGGAAACAGACTTGGCACAGTGGGGAGCGAAGTTCGGGACTCCAGCGATTTTTGTCGCGATGGCGGAGCGGATTATCACTGAGTGAAATCCAGTACCCAGTACCGCGAATTCAGATTCATTCGTTTTGGGAAGGGCACGAGTGAACTCGTGCCCTACCCGGTTTTTCCTGACTCGCGCAGCTTCGCGGTTCGACCCTTCGGCTTCGCCGAGAGGCCGGCTTACGAGGATATCTATTACTACTTGTTTCATCTCTAATCACAGCGTCATCCCGACGCGAAGCGAGGGATCTGGCGAGCAGTATCGATGCTTCACGCAGATCCCTCGGCCTGTCGGCCTCGGGATGACGTCCGGTTAGAGGACGGTTCATTTTCGTTCTTTGATTTTTTGTCTTAGTTTAAAGCGCTGCAGTTTGCCGGTGGCGGTTTTCGGGAGGTCGGAGAAGAACTCGATCCAGCGCGGGCGCTTGAAGACTGGCAGGCGGGCGAGGACGAAGCCTTGCAGTTCGCGGGCTAGTTCGGGTGTGGGACTCTGGCCTTCTCTCAGAACCACGCAGGCAGCGGGCTTAATGAGTTCGTCGTTGTCTTCGCGACCGATGACGGCGACTTCCTGCACGGCTTCGTGCTCGATTAACACACTTTCAATTTCTACCGGGCTGATCCAGACACCGCTGCATTTGAGCATATCGTCGGTGCGTCCCGCGTACCAGAAGTATCCATCGGCGTCTTGATAGTACTTGTCGCCGGTGCGAATCCAGTGTCCTTCGATGGTGTCTTTACTCTTCTCGTGTTGATTCCAATAGTGCGAGCAGGTGGCGTCGGAACGAACCATGAGGTTGCCGATATCTCCGGGCGTGACCGGCTGGTCGTTCTCGTCGACGATGCGGGCGTCGTATCCGGGAATGATTTTGCCGCTCGATCCGGGACGGACCGCGCCGGGCGCGTTGGCAATGCACATGTGAAGAAGTTCGGTTGAGCCGATGGCATCGAGAATTTCTACGCCGAAGCGGTCTTTGAAGCGCTGGAAGAGCGCGGCGGGCAAGGATTCTCCTGCCGAGACGCCGTAGCGGACGGAAGAGAGATCAAAATCTTTTCCTTCGCGCTGGTGCGCAAGCAGCGCAGCGTAATTCGACGGGACGGAGAAAAAAAGCGTGGGGCGATGTTGCTCGAGAATGCGAAAGACGTGCTGAGGCTTGGGTGGACCGGCCCAGAGAATCGCCGTGCCGCCAACGGCGAGGGGGAAATAGAGCGCGTTGCCGAGTCCGTAGGCAAAGAAGAGTTTGGCTACGCTGAACGAGCGGTCGCGCTCGGTCATCTGCAGGATGCCCTTGGCATAGCGCTCGGCGGCGACCACCATGTCGTGCTGCAGATGGACGCAGGCTTTGGGGAATCCGGTGGATCCGGAGGAGTAGAGCCAGAAGGCGGCATCGTCTTTGCTGGTGGGCTCGGCGTCAAGTTGAGTGGAGGCGGCAGCGATCCAATCGTGGAAGAGGCGTGTTTCCGGCGGCGATTCTTTTCCCACGACGATGATGTGCGCAAGATAGCGAAGCTGTCGGCGCGGGATTTGCGAGTAGAGCTCTTCATTCACGAACAGCACGCGGGCGCGGCAATTGTTCAGCACGTACTCGTAGTCGGCGGGCTTTAGCAAAGTGTTGATAGGGACGGCGACGGCTCCGATCTTGATGGCGCCGAAGAAGCAGGCAGCGAACTCAGGGCCGTCGAGGAGAAGTAGCGCAACACGCTCCTCGATGCGGACATCGAGTTGGCGCAAAGCGTTGCCGACGCGGTTTATGTTTTCGTGAAGCTCATGATAGGTGACGCGCTGGTCTTCGCATTCGATGGCGACTTTGGCGGCGCGTCCTTCGGCGAGATGGCGATCGATGAAGTATGAGGCGGCGTTAAAGGGGTCGGGCAGAACGATGGGACTGCCGGTGGTCATTTCGAGGCGATGCGCTGCTTGCGGAAGGCATGAAGGATAACAACGCTGCTGACGGCGAAGATGCCGATGGCGGCGAGGGCAAGGACCTGGGCGATTTCCTGCCTCAGTTTGAGGAGATCGGCGAAGAGCGCGCCGAGAGCGCAGAGGATGCCAAGCGCGTTGAGCCATACCGGCGAGTGGACTGGATTCTGCTCATCGCGGTTGCGCAGGCGGAGTTGCAGGAGCACGGCAGCGAGTCCGATGGCGGCGACGACGACCACAGCGAGCGGGCTGAAGAAGGCGCCGCGGGTGGTGAAAATGACGACGAGAGCGAGGGCTCCGCAGAGCAGGCCGGAGGCGATCACGGTCCAGCGACGAGGTTGAGTTGAGGAGGTCAAGGTTTTCGAAGAAATATTACGTGATTTGCGAGACGGAGGCGAGTGGAACGTGGGGCGAGGACACCCGCCCCCAAGTTTTAAGCATCTACGCGCCGGCGATCCATTCGGCTTGGCGGGAATTGCTGTGGCTTACCGCGTAGAGGACCAGCTCAACGCGGGTGGAGATGCCGAGCTTTTCGAAGATGCGAAAAAGGTATTTCTTGACCGTGTTTTCGGTGAGGTTGAGTTCGCGGGCGATTTCACGGTTAGCTAATCCGTCGGCGACCAGGGCGACGACTTGCTCTTCGCGGTCGGTCAGCAGCTTTAGACCCCCGGCATCGACTACGCGAAGCGAAAGAACATTGGACAGGTTCTGAATGAGAGATTGCATTTGCTGATTGTTGAGCCAGACCTCGCCGGCGTGGACGCGGTGGATGCACTTGCAGAGCAAGCGGAATGGCGACTCGGACAAAGAGAAAATAGCACGCGCGCCGGAGCGGAAGGCATCGGTCACCACGTCGGCGGTGTGGGCATCGAGTAGAAGGATTTTGCCGACCTGGGGGTGGAGCAGGTGCAGGCGCCGAACCATGCTGGTCTGGTGTTCGTGAAATGTGGAATCGTTGGCGTGGAGGATGGCGACGTCGGCAGGCGCGGAATTCAACGCAGCGACGATGAGATCAAGATCGAAGGCGCAAAGAGAGACGGAGAACTCGGGACGGCGGCGCAGCGCGCTCACTAAAAGCTGGGCCTGGGTTTGATTGGAGTCCGCTACGAGAATTCTGATGGCGTCAGAAACGTTACGGCTAGGAAGTGGCATGAACTTTTTTCGCCCCTGAACAAGCGTGCCTTGTTACTTCGAATTCTAGGGTCTTCCCGCCTGATCCTAAGCGACCTTGGTCACCCGGATTTGTGACGGTTGGGCGTGGGTTCCCGAAATCGCGTGTGGAAAAGTCGAGAGCCTTCGCGCTCGCGGGAGATGAGAGAGGGCCGGAGATGGCACGAAAAATCCTGTTGGTGAATCCTTCCGGCTCAGGAACGGGAATTAAAGATCGGTTCGTCCACTTTCGAAGGTGCGCGGAAGTAGATTGCGATGCGAGTTGTCCTTCGATGAGGCTTTTGGGAGCGAATCGTAGCTTTTAGGGGCATAACTGCGATCCACTGAAGCAAATCATTTTGGAACAGGGTCTACGTTGGTGGACAGAACTTTCTATGTCTTGTGGGGATTTGTTCATCCGCGTAAGTTGACGCTGGAACGGTTGGAATAAAGCTGCAGCGCTCGTGAAAGTGGCTGCAAGAGATCGCAACATGAAGCGAGTGCTGCTAATCGCAATGCTAAGTCTTACCTGTTGCGGAGTGCAGCAGGTGGTGGTGGTCGCTGACGCCCAGGAACAACGGCCAAGGGTAGCCACGGGAAACTCTGAGCGGGCAGAGGCCACAGAATCCGGAATAGCGGGCGGCGTATGGAGTCCAGCCCTGACGGGGGAACGCCGTCCGCTCTACCGGTTGCGCAAGAGTGATGTTCTGGAAATCGACTTCCCCCTGGTCCCCGAATTCAATCAAACGGTGACGGTGCAGCCGGATGGATTCATCGGGCTGCGCGAGCTGGGACAAGTGTTTGTGGAAGGCAAGAAGCTGCCGGAGCTGGAGGAAACGGTCAAGGCGGCGTACGGCGCGATGCTGCAAGATCCAGAGGTGACGGTCGTCCTGAAAGATTACGACCACCCCTATTTCGTGGCCAGCGGCGAAGTGGTGCGGCCGGGGAAGTATGAGTTGCGCGGCGACACCACGGTGACAGAAGCGCTGGCCATTGCCGGAGGCTTCAACGGGCAGGCCAGGAAGTCGCAGGTGGTGCTGTTCCGCCGGGTGTCAGATGAACTGGTGGAGACCCGGGTGCTCGATGTAAAGCAGATGCTGAAATCAGCTGACTTGCGCGAGGATCTGCACCTGCGAGCGGGAGACTTGCTCTTCGTTCCGCAGAACACGATTTCCAAGCTGCGGCGTTTGCTGCCAACTTCGAGCTTGAGCATGTATATGAATCCGACTCAGTTTTAAGACGCGGCAAGGATGACGGACGCTGGTTCCGAGAGATGATTTGATCTGAAGCGCTGTTGTTCGTGGTCTGGAATGCGGTGACACACGGGCCAAGCACTTCCCTCCCCCTCAACTCCCGGAACCGGCCGGTTAGTGGTGACGTGCATGGAATCCCAGCCATTCGCGAGTTTGAGGGTTCCTCGTATGACCGAAGACCCCAACTTCGTTTCGAAATCCCCATGGATGGCATCTCTCACTTCGCGCGATCTTCTGGCGATTCTGTTCCGGCAGCGGCGCGTTGCGTTGATTTCCTTCAGCGTGGCGCTGCTGATGGTGTTGGCTTACGGGCTGACCGCGCCGGGTTACCAGGCAAAGATGAAAGTGCTGGTTCGCAGGGGGCGGGTGGACCCGGTGGTGACGCCAACCCCGACCGCATCGTCGCAGTTTGAGCGGCAGGAAGTGACGGAAGAGGAGTTGAACTCGGAAGCGGAGTTGCTGCGCGACGAGCAGATTCTCGGGACAGTGGTGCGGGAATCTGGTCTGGTGGAGGCGCGTCCAGCGTGGCGGTTCTGGGAGAACGCCGATCGAGCGGTGGCCCAGGAACGGGCGGTGCGGAGGTTGGGAAAACGACTCACGGTAGAGCCGTTGCGGAAGACGACGCTGATCGCGGTGACTTACGATTCGTCGGATCCGGGCAAGTCGTCGCAGGTGTTGCAGTGCCTGGCCAAGGCGTACCTGGAGCGGCATCAGCAGGTGCATCGGCCATCGGGGGAATCGAGTTTCTTCGAGCAGCAGATGCAGCAGGCACAGCGCGGGCTCGAGCACGCGGAATTCAGGATGATTGAGTTCGCGCACCGACAGGGCGTGGTGTCGGCAGAACTGGAGCGAGACCTGACGCTGCAAAAACTGAACGATGCGGACGCCAGCGAACACCAGACGCGGGTGCTGATGGAGGAATCGGAGCACCGAGTTCGGATGTTGCAGGAGACGTTCGACAAGACACCGGAACGAGCGACCACACAGATTCGGACAGCCGACAATCCGCAATTGCTGGAGAAGATGAAATCGCGGCTTCTGGAATTGGTGCTGAAGCGGACGGAACTGACCACCAGGTTTCAACCGTCGTACAAGCTGGTGCAGGAAGTGGATCGGGAGATAGCGGAGACGCGCACTGCGATCGCGGCGGAGGAGCTGTCTCCGATGAAAGACGAGACCACCGATCAGGACGCCACGCATGAGTGGGCGCGCGCGGAACTGGCAAAAGGACAAGTCGAGTTAAGCGGCCTCGAGGCCAGAGCGCAGGCGACGCAGATCATGCGGTCAAGCTACGAGCAGGCGGCGCAGCGGCTGGGTGATCGGGCGATCGTGCAGGAACAGCTGCGAAGGAACCTGAAGACGGCCGAGGAGAAATATCTTCTTTATGCGAATAAGCGAGAGGAGGCGCGGATCGGGGATGCGCTCGATCAGGGCGGCATACTGAATGTGACGATTGCCGAGCAGCCGACAGTTCCGGCGCTTCCGGCGCATTCGCGTGCGGCGCTCGCTCTTCTGGGATTTCTGTGTGCAGGCGCGGTCAGCACGGGCATGGCGTTCACCGCGGATTACCTCGATCCGGCGTTCCGCACACCAGATGAAGTCGTTGCATATTTAGGCACCCCAGTTCTAGCGTCCCTTCCGCGCAAGGCGGGAGAGAGCCAATGACGACTCGCGCCGAAGCGTTGCGAGCCGTGCTGGAGCACGAGGTCTTTGACGAAATATCGCAGTCGTCAGGGCGTACATCGTCGCCCAGTTGGACACCCGAGCGCTTTGCCAGCGAACAGATTCGAGGATTGGTGCAACGCATCTTTCTTTCGAGCCAGCCGCCTTGCCGCCAGGTGGTATTCAGCGCAGTCGATCCTGAAACGGAGATTCGAGAAATCTGCATGCAGGTGGGGCAGGCTCTGACCGAGCATTTGCCGAAGGTTTGCATGGTGGATTGCGTAGCGGGCAAGGCTTATGGGGGGATGACTGGCGAGCCGATTTTCAGTCACGGGGTATCGGGGGCGCTGCGCGATTCCTCCCGCCAACTTTCGGCACGCCTGTGGCTGGTACCCAGCGAAGCGATCTGGGGCGGGCCGGACGAGGTCTGTTCAGCCGAGGGTGTGGGCCGGCGTCTCACACAACTGCGATCGGAGTTTGATGGTTGCGTGATTCAGGCGCCGGCCCCCGGGACCAGCGGCACCGCGGGTTTGCTGGGCCGGCTGAGCGATGGATTGATCCTGGTGTTGGCTGCGCATTCGACTCGCCGGTTGGCGGCACAGAAAGCGCAGGCGACGATTCGGGCGGCGAATGCGACGCTGCTGGGCACGGTCTTGAGCGAGCGGATGTTTCCGATTCCAGAACGGCTTTACCGAAGGTTGTAGGGGTTCCGACAACAACTTAAGGATAGGTCAGCAGATGTCTTCCCCTGTGGTCGCTGAACGTGGAAACCATGCGTACCGAGTGCCTCCGGCATCGCGGCTGATTCCGGGATTGCCTTTTCCTCGCACGGTTGTGTCGCGAAAGAAACCGCAGCCGGTGACGTGGGACGAGCGTTATGGGGTGGAAGAACCGGAGGTCGTGGAGTCTGCGCGGCCCGCGCTGGCCACCGAGATGTGCAAGGCGATTCTTCCCGCGCCGGCCGCGGGAAGCGAACTGTGGCGAGTGGTGATGCAGGCTTCCGGGGATTTTGCTTTGGTGGCACTGAACCTTGCCGCCTTGTTTTCACTTTCGACGCTGCGAGCAGGCGTCCGCTCATGGCCTTCGCCCACTCAACTCGCTGTGGTGCTCACCTATGGCGCCTTACTGACGTTGTTGGCTCATTCCGAGGGGCTTTATCGCGGCAATGTAAGCGACGAAAGCGAGGGGGTGGTTCTCGGCAAAGTTGTGGCGTGGGCCACGGCGGTTGTCGCCGGGCTGCTTTACGCGTCAACGACCGCTCTGAGCGTGGTCGCAATCAACGCTCCGATGACCTACTTCCTGTTGCGTTTGTGGCGAAGCTGGCGGCGCCGCCGCGGAACCAGCGCGCATGGGATCAGAAAGGTCTTGATCGTTGGCGCGGGTAGTGCGGGACGCAACCTGGCGGAGCAACTGAGCGTAGGGCATTCGCGGCGCGTGGTTTGCGGGTTCCTTGACGATGAAAACCCGGAAGCGGCCGACGTATTGGGCAGCCCTGCCGACCTTGCCCGCGTGGCGCGAGCCGAATTTGCGGACGAAGTCATTCTGACGCAGAACACAAGGCGCGAGGTTGTACAGCGGGTCATTCGCGATGCGCGGCAGAACCGGCTGGACGTGAAGGTAGTGCCCGATTTGTACGGCATGGTTTCGCAGCCGATCGCGGTGGAACACTTTGGCGGCACTGCAGTTTTGACGCTGCACGAAGAGCCGATCCCGGTTATTGGTTTGCTCGCGAAACGCGCGCTCGACTTAGTGCTGTCGTCAGCGGCTCTGCTGATGACCGCACCGTTGCTTGCCGTCATCACGGTGCTGATCAAGTTGGACTCGCCCGGTCCGGCCCTGTATCGAGCGATGCGGGTAGGGAAAAAAGGCAGGCACTTCTACTGCCACAAGTTCCGCACTATGCGAACCGATGCCGAAAAGATGAAAGAACAGTTACGGGCGCGAAATGAACGCGAGGGTGCGTTCTTCAAGATTGCCGATGACCCTCGGATCACGCGCTTGGGGCGATTTCTGCGGCGGTATAGCCTCGATGAGCTTCCCCAACTTTTGAATGTCTGGAAAGGCGACATGAGCATGGTGGGGCCGCGACCGCATCCAGTGGATGACTGCGCGCGCTACCGTTTGCAGGATCTGCGGCGGCTGGATGTAATGCCGGGCATCACGGGATTGTGGCAGGTTACGGCGCGGAGAGATCCGTCGTTCGAGAACAGCATGGCGCTCGACCTTGAGTACATCGAGAGGTGGAGCCTGTGGAGCGATCTGGAAATTCTTCTGCGGACGATCAAGGTCGTGGCGCAAGGGAGCGGGGCGTAAGTTGTCTCAGGCCGCCACCGCCCGGATTGAGCGAAGCGCTTTTGATGCAATCGGGTTGACTGTGGGCCCGCTGCAGATTCTGCTGTCGGAACCCTGGCTGGTGTTTCTGGCGTTTCTGGCGGCGGCGCTGTTTCGTCCTCCGGGATTTCAATTCTTTCCGTGGGACCGCTTCGTTTTCGGGTTGCTGATCTTTGTTGCGGCCCTGCGGGCTTTCGCCTGCCGGGGAGCGCTGTTCCTGGGCGGCACCGTCACGCTACCACTGCTGGGATTGTTGCTGTTGTCGTTCGGCGGCATCGTGACCCATGGCTTCGATCCGCAGGCCTGGAGCGTATTTGCCGCCAAGTGGCTGGTTCCATTCGTGCTGTTCCAGATCGCCGGGCAGTTTCTCGAATCTCCGCACTTCGTGGAGCGCTTTGAGAAGTTCTCATTGCTGGCGCTGGCTTATCTCATCTTCGTCGCGATAGCTTTCCTGGTCGGAGCCCGAGGTCTAGTCTTTCCCTCTTTCATTTTGGACGAAGGCCTGGGCATGCATGCGGACCGCGCTCGCGGCCCTTTTCTGCAAGCGGTGGCGAATGGCGTGACTCTGAATCTGCTGGGATTGATGGCGCTGAATGCGTACCGGCGAAAAATTCTGAAAGGCGTGCCAGCGTTAATGATTCTAGCCGGGCTGCCGCTGGCGATCGTGGCGACGAAGACAAGATCGGTGTGGCTGGCGTTTGCAGGATCGGTGTTGCTGCTGCTTTTTCGCGCACCGAACCGAAGTTTGCGGCGCGCATGCACAGGACTCACCATCGCCGGCGCGATGGCGCTGGTGGCCTGCGTTAGCGTGGCGGATTCGAGTCGCTCGCTGGCAGACCGTTTGGAGGATCGCAGTCCGGTGGAATTTCGCATGGCGGTATACCGCGCGGGTTGGGAGATGTTCCAGACAAGACCGCTGCTGGGATGGGGCGCTAACGCGATGCAGATGGAACTGGGGAAACGCATCAGCGACTTTCATCAGGAGGAATATTACTTCCACAACACGTACCTGGAAATTCTGGTGGAGCGCGGACTGCTTGGCCTCGGCCTTTATTGCTGGCTGGTGATCGATCTGTTTCGCGTGGGACACAAACACCGGGTAAGTAGCGAAACTGGCTTCCCCGACCGTGAGTTTCGCTCGGTGTGGCCCGTCTTTGTTCTGGTCTTTCTGGTGAATGGCTCGTTCGTGGTCATGAACTACCAGTTTGTGAACGGGTTCCTGTTTTCGATCGCGGGAATGCTCGCCGCACAGAACCGGCTGGAAGTGCGAAATGACTGAGGCAGCGATGGCGGTTCCCGCGAGCCGGGCCGAAGGCCTATCTCGGGCTACGTTGCGAGGAGGCGCGTTTTTAGCGGCGCGCTACGGGATGGGCGTGCTGGTGAGCCTGGGAAACATGCTGGTACTGACATGGTGGATCGGTCCGCACACGTATGGAGTGTTTGTCACCGCGATCGGCCTAGTCTCGTTTCTCGCGAGTGTGGGGCGAGCCGGGGTCGACACTTACCTGGTGAAGTTGGAGACGGCGCCCAGCGAAGACACTTATGGAATTGCAGGTACGGTCGTGTTGCTGACTTCGATCACTCTTACTCTGGGCGGTTGCGCGTTCATCCCTCTACTGGCGCGTTGGTTTGGGACGAGAGAGTTTGTCGCTCCCTATTTTGTGTTGCTGATGAGCGTGCCGGTGGTTGGGTTGACCGGAATTCCTACGGCGAAGCTGGAGCGCGAATTGGATTTCAGGCGGCTGGCAGGGCTGGAGCTGGCGGGACAGACGTTGGGCTTGCTGCTCTCGTCGGGGTTGGCCTGGAAGCGGCAAGGAGTGTGGGCCCCGGTGGCCGGCCAGATGGTTTGGCAAATCTTTCTATTGGTGGCGACTTGCTTCTACGCGCATCTGTTTCCCCGTTTTCGATTTGAGCGAAAAGAGGCTGGGGCGATGTTGCGCTATGGCGCGGGATTGACGGCTTCGCTGCGCACATGGCAGTTGCGAACGCTGGTGAATCCGCTGCTGGTGGGGAGGTTCGCAGGCGCGGAAGGAGTTGCGTTCGTCGCCTTTGCGATCCGCACGGCGGAAGCCTTGGGGTCGGTGCGGCTGGCGGCGGGACGACTGGCGATCGCGGCCCTGGCACGGTTGCAGAGCAACCGGGAACGCTTTCGCAATGCTCTGGAGCAGGCGCTGTTTTTGCAGGTAGTGACGCTGGGGCCGCTGCTTTGCGGATTTGCGCTGGCGGGCTCGTGGGGGGTACGACACTTCGCGGGAACACGCTGGATGCCGAGCTTGATTGTCTATCCGTTTATAGCGGCAGGCGTGCTGGTGAATTCCGTCTACAACCTGCAAGCCTCGGCGCTGTTTGTGGTGGGAAAGCAGTGGCTGGTGATGCGTTCGTACGCTGCGCATGTAGTGCTGCTGGGAGCGGGAACTTTGTTTCTGCTGCCGCGCCTGGGAATCGCGGGTTACGGATGGGCGGAGCTGCTGGCGTGCGGGGCGTATCCCGTGCTGCACAGCGGTCTTCGCAGCACACCGATATCGTATCGCCGCCTGGCGCCGTGGCTGGTGACGTTTGCAACGCTGCTGTTTGTGCCCATGCTTTGGGCAGGTGAGTAAATCCATATGCCGACAATCGCTTATCTTTCGAATTGTTTCCCTTCCGCGGTGGAACCGTACGTCGCGGATGAAATCCATGAACTTCGCAGGCAGTGGGTTCACGTGATCCCTTGCAGTGCGCGATCGGTCGAAGCGAAGGATCTAAGCGACGATTTGAAATCTTTGGCGGCGGAGACGCTCTACCTTCAGCCTTTGCGCTTCGCTCTGATGTTGAGAGCGGCGTGGTATGGCTTGCGGCATTTCTGGCAGTTCACGGATCTGTTCGAGCGAGTGGTCGTGCAAGGGACAGAGTCTCCGCTGCGCCGGGCGCGATGCTTTCTGCATACGTGGTTGGGAATTTACTACGGACTAATTCTCGAAGAACGCGGCGTGGATCACATCCATGTGCATCACGGATATTTTTCTTCCTGGATTGCGATGGTTGCGGCGCGAGTGCTGGGTGTGGGATTCAGCATGACGCTGCATGGCTCCGATCTGATGGTCAATCGGGCTTATCTCGACACCAAGCTAAAGCACTGCCGATTCTGCCTGACGGTTTCTGAATTCAATCGCGATCACATCTTCCAGCAATATCCGCAGGTTGATCCGGAGAAGATGTGGGTGCATCGTATGGGCGTCGATCCACCTGAGTTCCGCATCGCACACGCGGAGGGAGATGCAGTGAAGTATCCTCTTTTGCTCAGCGTGGGCAGGCTGCATCGGGTGAAGGATCATGCCTTCCTCATCAAGGCGTGCAAGAAACTCAAAGACGAGAACATGCGCACGCTGTGTCTGATTGCGGGCGATGGGCCGGAACGGAAAAAGCTCGAGCGATTGATCTCGAAACTCAGTCTCAGCGAAGAAGTGGGATTGTTGGGGCACGTTCCACATGAGCAGATTGACGGCCACTACGCGATGGCCGACGTGGTGGTGCTCACCAGCAGAAGCGAGGGCGTTCCGCTGGTGCTGATGGAAGCGATGGCGATGGGAAAGATTGTGCTGGCGCCAAGGATCACAGGAATTCCTGAGCTGGTGATGCACGGCCGCACGGGATTTCTATATGAGCAAGGCTCGATAGAAGACTTCTCAGAGACGTTGCGGATGATCTGGGAGTTGCGCGGGGCGTTGGAGCCAATTCGCAAAGCCGCGCGTCAGCATGTGCGGCAGCATTTCGATCGCGAGAAAAATCTGGCGGCATTCACTGAGGGATTCTTAAGTCGCGTGGCTGGCGAGAGGGAGACGCAGCGTCATGAAGATTCTGTACTGCAATAAATATAACTTTCCCTTCAGCGGGACTGAGTCTTACCTCTTCTCAGCGATGGAGTTGATGCGCGCGCAGGGACACGAGACTGCGTTGTTTTCCATGGCCGATGTGCGGGGAAATGCCACACCTTACGACGAATTCTTCCTTCCTCATCTGGATTTCAAAGACGACAATCAGGGCCCGCTTCGCAAAGCGCGTCTGGCAGCTCACGCAGTGTATTCGCGGGAGGCGCGGCTGCGGCTGCGGAAGATGATTACGGCCTTTCGTCCGGAGGTGGCGCATGTGCGGAATATTTATCACCATCTGTCGCCTTCGATTCTCTGGGAGTTGAAGCAGCAGAGCGTACCGGTGCTGTATCACCTGAATGATTTCAAGCTGCTGTGCCCGAGCTACAACATGGTGGCGAAGAATCATGCCTGCGAGTGCTGCCGCGGCGGCCAGTTTTGGCGCGTGCTCACAGAGGGTTGCTATCCCGGCCCCGTGGGCTCGGGAGTCGTGCTGGCGGCCGAGGCATACTTTCACAAGTGGATGAGGACTTATGAGAAGTGCGTCGACTTGTTTCTGGCGCCCAGCTGCTTCGTGAAAGAGAAGCTGGTTGAGAACGGTTGGGATGCAAGGAAGATCGAAGTCCTACCCCATTTTCAAAAAGTGGCGGATGAAGCTGTCGCCGACCCGGCCGCGGACGCTCCCATCCTTTATTTCGGTCGTTTGTCTCCAGAAAAGGGGCTGACCGATCTGCTGCGGGCAATGAAGCGGCTGCCACGAGTTCGGCTGCAAATTGCCGGAGACGGGCCGCAGCGGCCGGAACTGGAGCGACTGGCGGAGCAGCTGTCGCTGAACAACGTGGAATTCGCGGGTCATGTCTCGGGGGCGGCCCTCGAGAACCTGATCTCTTCTTCCCGGTTTACCGTGCTGCCTTCAAGGGCCTACGAAACTTTGGGGAAGACGATTCTAGAGTCCCATGGGTTGGGGCGAGCGGTGGTGGCGTCGGATCTGGGCTCGCGGCGGGAACTGGTGGAGGAAGGACAGACGGGACTGCTCTACCGGCCGGGAGATGTCGAGCAACTGGCGGGGGCGATCGCGTTTTTATGCGACCGTCCCGCGCTGGCGTTGCAAATGGGCGCCGCAGGGCGAGAGAGAGTGCGCGAACGGCACAAGCCAGAGAATCATTACGCGGCGCTTGCGGGCTTGTACGAGCGGCTGGCAGGTAAGCGAAATGCTTCTGTCACGTTCCATGATAGGCCGAAGCTGCGGATTGCGTTCATCGGTGGCCGCGGCGTGGTTTCCAAATACAGCGGCATCGAGGCTTATTACGAAGAAGCGGGAAAGCAGCTGGTCGCGATGGGGCACGAAGTCACGGTCTATTGCCGCAGCTACTTCACGCCTGCGATGGATGAGTACCAGGGGTTGAAGCTGGTGATCTTACCGACGCTGCGCAGCAAACACTTCGAGACCGTGATCCATACCCTTCTCAGCACGCTGCACGTGCTGTTCTCCAGGGCCGACATCGTTCACTACCACGCGCTGGGTCCGGCATTGTTTTCTTTTATCCCGCGCTGGTTCGGGAAAAAGACGGTGGTCACCGTGCAGGGGCTCGACTGGCAGCGCAGGAAGTGGGGGCGCATCGCCGCGGCGGTGCTGCGTCTGGGCGAGAAGGCAGCGGCGCGGTTTCCTCATCGCACGATGGTGGTTTCGCGCGCGCTGGAGCGGCACTATCTGGCAACGCAAGGGATGTCTGCGATTTATGTTCCGAATGGCACCACGATCCGGGAGAGGCGCACTGCCGGCAAAGCTTTCGCAATGGGGGCTGCAACCGGACAGGTACATCCTTTTTCTTGGACGCTTTTCGCCGGAGAAGAACTGCCATCTGCTGATTCAGGCCTACGAGAAGATCGATACTCCGGTGAAGCTGGTGCTGGCCGGGGGATCGAGTTACTCGACGGCGTATGAGAAGGAATTACGAAGCCACGCCGGCGAACGCGTGGTGTTGTTGAACTACGTGGCGGGGGATGAACTCGATGAATTGCTGACCAATGCGATGCTGTTCGTGCTACCGTCCGATCTCGAGGGCCTGTCTCTGGCGTTGCTCGACGCGATGGGAGCGGGAGTGTGCGTGTTAACCAGCGACATTCCGGAAAACCGCGAGTTGGTGGAGAGCGCGGGGTTCACGTTTCAGCGCGGGAATGTCAACGATCTCGAGCGCATGCTGAGGCTGCTGATTGCGGAAGAACGAGTGCGTCAGGATGCGGCTCAGCGCGGGCAGGAGCACGTACGGCAGAACTACCTGTGGCCCGGCATCGCGGAGGAAATCGAAAAGGTCTATCTCGACGCGGTCGGATGGAAGAGCGAAGTCCGAACGAGCCGAACAGAAGAGGCTCCCCTTCCCGATGCCATCAAAGACCGAGTCGCATGATACTCCAAAACCTCGCCAAATCTCGGTGGGGGAGTCGAAGCCGCGCATCCGGCTAACGTTCCATCAGACTGTTAACGCTCTTGACGGGGCGGGAAGAAGATTCCCGCCTTTTTTATTACTATTACAATAAGGGACATGGACAACACCATCCTGGTCACCGGCGGCGCGGGATTTATCGGGTCGAACTTCATCCTGCAATGGATGGGCCGGGAAACCGACCGACTGGTGAATCTCGACAAGCTCACCTACGCGGGAAACCCCAGGAATCTGGAATCAGTGTTATCGGATCCTCGATATTTGTTCGTGCAAGGCGATATCTGCGACCGCGACCTGCTGCGCGGATTGCTGGAGCGGCACCAGGCCCGGGCGATCGTGCATTTTGCGGCGGAGAGCCACGTGGACCGGTCGATTCACGGCCCGGACGATTTCATTCGCACCAATGTGAACGGAACGTTTTGTCTGCTGGAAGAGGTACGGGCTTATTGGTCAAATCTGGGCGAGGCCGAGCGCGGAACTTTTCGTTTTCTGCATGTTTCCACCGACGAAGTTTACGGATCGCTGAATCCTGACGATCCGCCATTTTGCGAGACCACGGCGTATGCGCCTAACAGTCCTTATTCCGCGTCGAAAGCGGGGGCCGACCACCTGGTGCGGGCATATCACCACACATACGGACTTCCGACACTGACGACGAATTGCTCAAACAATTATGGTCCATATCAGTTTCCTGAGAAACTGATTCCGCTGATGATCTTGAACGCGCGGAATGGAAAGCCGCTGCCCATTTACGGAGACGGGCAGAATGTACGCGATTGGCTGTATGTAGAAGATCACTGCGAAGCCATCCGCATGGTGTTGGCAAAGGGTAAAGCTGGGCACACTTACAATATCGGCGGCTGGAGTGAGCGACGGAATCTGGAGATTGTGAAGGCAGTGTGCTCGATTCTCGATCAGTTGTGCCCGAATGATCCCGTGCTTCCGCATGAGAAGTTGATTTCATTTGTAAAGGATCGCCCCGGGCACGACCGTCGCTACGCGATTGATGCGCGCAAGATCAAGCAGGAGTTGAACTGGAAACCGCGCGAGACCTTTGAGACGGGCATCCGCAAGACGATCGAGTGGTATCTAAGAAATGATGAGTGGGTAAAAGAAGTCACGGGCGGCAGTTATCGGCAATGGATCGCGGCGCATTATTCCCAGTAATTTGATCTTGCAAGGAGCTTGATGACGCGAGATAACGCGTACAAGGGCATCATTCTGGCCGGCGGCTCGGGCACCCGCCTCTATCCCGCCACGCAAGCGGTGGGTAAGAGCCTGCTGCCGCTTTACGACAAGCCGATGATTTATTACCCGCTGTCAACGCTGATGCTGGCGGGGATTCGCGACATCCTGATCATCTCGACGCCAGATGATTGTCCTCGATTCGAACAGTTGTTGGGGAACGGATCGCGGCTGGGATTGCGCTTCCAGTATGCGGTGCAGAGAAAGCCGGAAGGGATTGCGCAAGCCTTTCTGGTGGGACAGGAATTTATCGGATCGAGTCCGTGCGCGTTGGTGCTGGGCGACAACATCTTCTACGGACACGATTTCGCCAAGGACCTTCGGGCCGCGACGTCGGAGCTGGCAGGGGCGAGGGTGTTTGCGTATCGGGTCACCGATCCGGAGCGTTACGGGGTAGTCGAATTTGACGAATCGGGCAAGGCGCTGAGCCTGGAGGAGAAACCGGCCACGCCCAAGTCGAGATATGCGGTCACGGGACTTTATTTTTACGACAACGAGGTGGTATCGATCGCGAAGTCGTTGAAGCCATCGGCACGCGGTGAACTTGAGATTACCGACGTCAACCGTATTTATCTCGAACGCGGGAAGCTGGACGTGGTGGTCATGGGACGCGGCATGGCATGGCTCGACACGGGCACTTACGATTCGCTGATGGAGGCTGCTCTTTTCATCCAGACGATCGAGCGCCGCCAGGGACTGATGGTGGCGTGCCCTGAGGAGATCGCTTTCCGCTACGGTTACATCAGCGGCGCACAGTTGGGTGAGATTGGGAATTCGATGAAGAACAATGGGTACGGAGCATATTTGCTGCAATTGCTACGGGAAAAGGTGTTTTAGAATGGCAGTGGGACATGCGGGCAGCGCGGTCATGAACGTAACAAGAGCATCTCTCGAAGGAGTGCTGGTCCTGCGGCCGCGGGTGTTTGGCGACGAGCGCGGTTTCTTCCTGGAGAGTTACAACCAGCGAGTGATGGAAGAAGTTGGCATCCACGAAACTTTCGTGCAGGACAACCACTCGTTTTCGACTCGCAATGTTTTACGTGGATTGCATTACCAGGTACAACGTCCGCAGGGAAAACTGGTGCGGGTGATTGGTGGAGAGATTCTCGACGTGGTAGTGGATTTGCGGCGCAGGTCCCCGACTTTCGGTGGATGGGAAGCAATTCGCCTGTCGGAAGAAAACAAGTCGATGCTGTGGATACCCGCGGGATTCGCCCACGGCTTCCGCGTAGTTTCAGAGACCGTGCATGTGCTTTACAAAGCCACGGATTTCTATTTCCCTGAATTTGAACATACGGTCGCCTGGAACGATCCGGATCTGAAGATCGACTGGCACCTCGACGGCGAGCCCATCGTCTCGAAAAAGGATCAAGCCGGACTACCCTTCGCCAAAGCCCAGCCCTACGAATAAGAAGCAAGAAAGCGGGACATGAAAGTCACCATTTTCGGCGCGGCCGGACTGTTAGGCAAAGCGCTAATGCGCGAGTGGAAAGATGACATCGTCACAGGTCTCGACATTGATGACGGCGACTTGCGCGACCCGCAGCAGGCGCAAAACATGGTGCAGCGCACAGGCCCGGAATGGATTGTGCTCACCGCTGCCTATACCGACGTAGATGGCTGTGAATCACATCAGGAGATGGCTTTCGATGTTAATTGCAAAGCGGCAGTAAATGTGGCCCGCGCAGCAAAAGAACACGGTTCGCGTTTGCTGTTCCTGAGCACAGACTATGTTTTCGGCGGTACGAACTCCACTCCGTACGAGGTTGACCATCCGCGATCTCCGCGCAGTGTTTACGGCAAGTCGAAGGCGGAGGCTGAAATTCAGTTGGCCGAAGTATTGCCGAACTGCTGCATCACGCGGACTTCGTGGATGTTCGGCATGAGCGGGAAATCCTTCCCAGATACCATTCTCAGGCTTGCTGCCAGCCGCCCGGAGATTGAGGTGGTCGACGACCAGCGTGGCTCTCCGACCTATTCAGTAGATCTGGCCCGTGCGATTATTGCACTCTGCCGGAAACAAGCCGAAGGCATCGTTCATGCCACCAATAGCGGCGAGTGCACCTGGTACGAATTTGCGCGTGCGATTGTCAGTGATGCCGGGCTGGCTACGATTGTCCGTCCTACCACCAGCGACAAGTTTGTTCGACCTGCGGAACGTCCGCAATACTCCGTGCTCTCGCCACGAAGCCTGAACGGTTACGGCATTACCATGCCGGACTGGCGTGATGCGCTGCGGCGCTACCTGGCCGAACGTCAGGCTAACGCGGGCTGAGCACTGGTGTGCCGAAGCGCTGCGTGGCCGACGATCATCCCGACCAAACCGCCCGGCAGCATGATTTCGAAGCAGGAATGTTTCCCGGTTGGCCGCGGCATGGCGGCGATCAGAACCTGCATCAGCAAGCGTCAAAGGACGAAGCTCAGCCTTTCGAATGCTCTTTGGCCTTGGCGATAAGTTCTTCGACTTGCTGGCGTTGCGGATAATTCGGATTGCCTTTCAACAGTTCTTGCCAGGCGGCGACGGCGGCAGCCGGATCCATTTTCCCTTGCCACTCGACGATGCCCGTGTTGAACAGAGTCCCCGGGTGATTGGGCCTGATCTTCAACGATTTCTTGAATTCCACCAGAGCGCGGTCGGCGTCGCCCAGGTACCAGTAAGCGGTGCCCAAGTCGGTGCGAACGTCGGCGTTGTCGGGATTGATCTCGAGACCACGCTGGTAATACTTGATGGCCTCGGGATACTGGTTGCCGTCGTAGTACACGTTGCCGAGGCTCACGATCGCTTCGAAATCGTTGGGATTTTTGTTTACGGCTTCGAGTAACGGAGCAGCGGCACGATCCACCACGGCTTTCTGCTGCTCGGGGGTGAGTTTGCCGCCGGCGTCATTCATGCCAGACGGCGCGCTGCTGGAGGCCTGCGTTGCCGCGAGATCGTTAGCGGGAGAGGCTGATCCGCGAAACAAGTAGCCGAGCGCGACCCCCAGCAGCAAGCAGAAGACTGCGAGTCCGTAGGCCTGCACTGCCGTCCAGGAGCTTTGTTCCTGCACTGGACGGGGGGTGGTTTTTGCTGTGCTCATTTCCGCTCCTTCATAAATTGGCGCCGGCAATCGCCGCTTGGGGCGACTCCAGGTGGAACAGTCGCTGTACAGCTGCAGTCATTTGCTCCTGCTCCGCCCTTTCCGGAAGTTCCTTGAGTTCGCGAGCCAGCGATCCTGCGATTCGCTGAGTAATGCGGGAAGTGACGGCGGTTAACATTTCGTCTTGATCCCTGGAAAATGGCCCGGACTCGGCTTTAAAGGACTCCAGTTCTTGCCGGCAAATTTCATCTAACCGGGTGCGCAAGGCGATGATGGTGGGCACGACGCGCTCCGCCAGGAGTTTGCGCCGGAAACCCTTCGCCTCGGCGGCGACGATGAGGCGCGCTTCAGCAGCGGCGCTTTCGCGCTCCCCGGTATTGTGCTGCACGACCTTCTCGAGGTCGTCGATATCGAACAGGAAGATGCCCGGAACCTCGCGCACCGCAGGGTCGATGTCCCGAGGCAGCGCGATGTCAACCAGCACCAGGGAACGCTGCTTGCGTTCCCGAATGATCAGTTCCGCTTCTTCGCGGCTGAGAATCGTATGTGGGCACGAGGTAGAGCTGATCACGATGTCAGCGTCGAGCAGATGCTGCCAGCGGTCATCGAAGGCGATGGCAGTGCCGCCCAACTTGTTAGCCAGTTCGACGGCGTGCTCTAAGGTGCGGTTGATCACGCAAATGGAGGCCGCGCCGTTTTTGAGCAGATACTGCGCCGAGAGTTCACTCATCTTGCCCGCGCCCAGCAGCAGCACTTTCTTACCTTCAAGAGAGCCCAGGGTCTGACGGGCAAGTTCGACCGCGGCATACGGCACCGAGACGGCGCAGTTTCCGATAGCGGTCTCGTTGCGCACGATCTTGGAAACGGAAAGAGCTTTCTGCATGACCGCATCGAGGAAGCGCGCCGTGCTGCGAACCTTCTGTGCCTGTTGCCATGCCCCTTTGACCTGCGAAATGATCTGCGGTTCGCCGATCACCATGGAGTCGAGACTGGAAGCGACGCTGAAAATATGGAGAAGCGCCGCATCATCGAGCAGGCGATAAAAATGTTTCCATTCGCAGAGTTTCAGTCCGCACCGAGCCGAGAGGAAGCGCAGCACCGAGTTGGCGGCCAAAGAAGAGTCGTTTGCCCAGAGAATAAATTCAGTACGATTGCAGGTGGCGACGACGATGACTTCTTCAATCCCTTCCTGGCGCGCCAGTTCCACCAGCGCTTCGTAGCGTCCGGTCTCGCTGATCCAGAAACGCTCGCGCACGGCGACGGGAGCCGTGCGGTAGTTCAAGCCAATGACCATCAAAGTGGGTTCCACAGATGCCCCCCGGGACCAGGTTTCAGTACTGACATGGCATGCCTCGTGCCAAATTCGGGCGTGCGGGTGCCTTGGGACATCCATCGTGTTATCAGCAATTTATGGGAAGGTCAAAAAGAAATCATGAGGTTCGATGCAGGACCGCGATGCGGCATATCACACTGCCAAGTGGGTTTTCGCGCCCGCACTTCGAAGGGCGGGAGCAGGGGTAGGCTGGGTTAGATCGCGCAGCGATGAGAAATGCCACACACAAAAAAAACCGCGGGCTCGCTTGAAAGCGTCAAAGAAAAGGACTAGTGTAGCCACATTCCTAGGCCTAAGTGTTTGAAATTAATCGGCTGCGTGACTTTCCTCATTTGGGAGGCGAAACGCAGATTCGCGCAACCATTTTTGGCAGGGCGCGTGCCTTTCCATTCAACTGGAGGAGGCCGAGGCCTCGCCGCTTCTTAGGAGAGAACAGAATGAAGAACGTAATGAAATTGCTTTTGTGTGTGTTCGCAGTTGCGATGGTTTTTTCCACCTGGGCGTTCGCCGATGACGGAGCGGACACTTTCAAGAGCAAATGCGCTACCTGTCACGGAGCCGATGGCAAAGGAAACACAGGAATGGGCAAAGCGCTCAAGCTGCGCGACCTGAGCTCGGCTGATGTACAGAAGCAGTCTGACGCGGACCTGGTCAACATCGTCACCAACGGCAAAGAGAAGATGCCGAAGTACGATGGCAAGCTGACCAAGGAGCAGATCAACGATGTAGTGAAGTACGTCCGCACCCTCAAATAAAACGTTTCCTCCTTCGTTCGGGCCGGGAGCGATCCCGGCCCTTTTTTATTTCCCGGTTGTATACTTCTTGGAGCTAGCAGCCCTGCATGTTTATGTGCGCTAACCGAATCATTCCCGCTCTGTCGAATAACTTCACCAGGACGAGATAATGTCAGCCGCAAGGCCAGCCTCATGGAGGTCTAAGGATGCCTGACGACCAAGATCCGAAAAATTCATCTGCAACGAACACCGGAGTTTCACGCCGCGAATTTTTGAAGATTGGCGGCATCACTGTGGCCGTGCCATTGGTCGCCGGGCCTCGGGTGGTTGAGGCCGCCGGGGAACCGGTGAAAGTTTATGGCCCGGGCAAGGTGCCCATTGAACTGACGGTGAACGGGAAGAAGCACGCGCTGCAACTGGAGCCGCGAGTCACTCTGCTCGACGCGTTGCGCGATTCTCTCGACATCACGGGAGCCAAGCGCGTGTGCGACCGCGCGGAGTGCGGCGCCTGCACCGTGCTGATGAATAACAAGCCGGTGTATGCGTGTTCGATTCTGGCCATCGATGCGCGGGGGAAGGACATCACCACGGTCGAGTCGTTCATGCAGGGGGATAAGTTGCATCCCATCGAGCAGGCGTTCGTTGAGAACGATGCTTCGCAATGCGGTTTCTGTACGCCGGGTTTCGTGGTCGCGACCAAGGCGTTTCTCGATAAACATCCCAGCCCCAGCCCTGAGGACATCCGCCGCGGGCTGAGCGGCAATCTCTGCCGCTGCGGGACCTATCACGGCATCCAGCAAGTGGTGGCACAGATGTCGCAGAAGGGAGCCTGAACCATGCCTGATTACAACTGGCCGGATGCGGAACATCGAACGCTGATCGGCAAACGCGTTGCGCGCGTGGATTCTCCGGTGAAAGTTTCGGGACGCGCGAAATACACCTACGATTACCACGGCACAGGAATGCTGTTTGGAAAAGTGCTGCGCTCTCCTTATGCCAAGGCGCGGGTGGTCAGCATTGATACCAGCGTTGCCGAGAAAATGCCGGGCGTAAAAGCGGTGCAGATTATTCAGAAGCCGGGCACGACCGTGCAATGGGCAGGTGATGAAGTGGTGGCGATCGCGGCTGTGGATGAGCCGACAGCGGAAGACGCCATACGCACCATCAAGGTTAAGTATCAACCTCTGTCTTATATGGTGAGCGACGCCGAACCTCCTGCCGGCGCGGGCGAAGGTGGTGGGCCACTGGCGGAAGATGACATCTACGATGCGCTCAGCAACCAGGTGCCGAACGATCAACTGATCGACACGCTGCAAAAGCAGGGCGTCAGCTTCAAGGTGGATGACGACTTCCTCAAGGAATTGAAGGGCTACGAGGTTCCTGATCCGGTCATCCAAGCGATTGCGAAGGCTCCCTTCCGCGAGTCGAAGGGCGGAGGCCGCTCCAGCTATCAAAAAAATGCTGTCATCAGCGCTGGGCCAGGTCGATCAGGCATTCTCAGAAGCGGAAGTGACTTCCGAAGGTCTCTACGGCGCGCCGGTGATTGTGCACTGCTGCCTCGAAGCGCACGGCTCGGTCGCCGAGTGGCCCGACGCGAATCACCTGTTCGTTCATATCTCGACGCAGAACGTTTCTGGCATTCCCGACCAGATGGCGGAGCCGCTCAACCTTCCAGCGACCAACGTTCGCATTCACCAGGACAACATCGGCGGCGGATTCGGAAGCAAGTTTGCCGCCGACCGCTGGGACATCACGGCCGCCCGGCTTTCGAAGAAGGCTGGCGGCAAGCCGGTACGCATCATGCTGGAGCGCGATGCTGAGTTGCAGGTTGCGGGCGCGCGTCCTTCGGGATACGCGCGCGTGAAGATTGCGGCGAAGAAGGACGGCACGATTACGGGATGGCAATCGCAGTCATGGGGCACGGGAGGTCCGGGCGGCGGAGGCATGCCGCCGATTCCTTACATCTTCAACATTCCTAATCAAAAGAAGGAACACACCGCCATTCGCACCAACATGGGTCCGGCGCGAGCCTGGCGCGCTCCCAATCATCCACAGGCTGCGGTCATCACCATGGGCGCGATCGACGATCTGGCGGCGAAGCTCAATATGGATCCCGTCGAACTGCTGCTGAAAAACCTCGATTTGACGGTGAAAGACCGGCAGCAGACGTATCGCGAGGAACTCGGCATCGCTTCCGAATTGATGGGCTGGAAAGAGAAATGGCGTCCGCGGGGACAGAACATTTCCGGCAACATCGCTCGCGGACTTGGCGTCTCTGTGCACACGTGGGGAGGCCGCGGGCACGCGAGTGATTGCGATCTCATCATCCATCCTGACGGTTCGGTAAACATCAAGATGGGGACGCAGGATATTGGAACTGGAACGCGAACCACCATCCTGATTGTTGCAGCCGACACGCTGGGTCTGCCGATTGATGCGATCAATCTTTATATCGGCGACACCATGTATCCGCCCTCGGGAGGATCTGGAGGGTCGACCACTCCGGGCGGAGTCAGTTCGTCTACCCGGCGCGCGGCAGTGGATGCTCGCGAAGCATTGTTTACGAAAGCCGCTCCCGCGCTGAAGGCGCAGCCGGAAGAACTGGAGTGCGTAAGTGGCACGATTCGTGTCAAAGGGGATCCCAGCCGTTCGCTGACCTGGAAACAGGCCTGCTCGAAGATTGGAGCCGTTCCTATCACCGTGCGCGGACACAACGATGCGGCGGCAGCCAAGAATAAGCCCGACCTCACCAACAGCGGCGTCGGCGGTGTCGGCATGGCGGACGTCGAAGTGGACACCGAGACGGGCATCGTCAAGGTGAAGAAGATGGTCGCCGTGCAGGACTGCGGTCTGATCATCGATCTGAAGCTTGCCGAGAGCAGTTGCTACGGCGCGATGACGATGGGCATCAGCTCCGCACTGTTTGAAGAGAAGGTTATGGACCCTCTCTCCGGCCGCATGCTGAATCCGAATATGCAGTTTTACCGGCTAGCCGGGCTGAACGACATTCCGGAACTGGTGGTTCATATGATGACGGGAAAGGGTTATGACGAACGCGGCGTGATTGGACTCGGCGAGCCTCCGGTGATTTCGCCGGGAGCGGCGATTTCGAATGCTGTGGCCAATGCCATCGGCGTACGCGTTCCCTTCCTCCCACTTACTCCCGATCGAGTGCTGGCCGCGCTCGAACAAAAGGCAGGTGCATAATGCGAGCCTTTGAATATGCAAGCCCTGAGACCAAAGAGCAGGCAGCAGGATTGCTGGGCTCACGCTGGGGTCAAGCCGAGATTCTCGCGGGCGGAACCGACCTGCTCGCGCTCATGAAAGATGACATCGTTCAGCCGAAGCGCCTGGTGAACATAAAAGACATTTCCGATCTGCGCGGCGTGACCTACAACTCTGAAGGTTTACGCATCGGAGCGCTGACGACGCTCGGCGATCTGGCCGACAACGCCAATGTGATCCAGTACTACCCTGCGCTGGCGGACGCTTTGAACGACGCTGCCAGTCCGCAGATCCGCAACATGGCGACGCTGGGAGGAAATCTCTGCCAGCGTCCGCGCTGCTGGTATTTCCGCAATGGCTTTGGACTGCTGCCCAAGGACGCGAGCGGAAAAGATATGGTGGCGGAGGGCGAGAACCGCTATCACGCGATCCTTGGCAACGATGGTCCGGCGAAGTTTGTCAGTCCGTCGAGCATTGCGCCCGTGCTGATCGCTTATGGAGCGAAAGTTCGGTTGATTGCTCCCAAGCGGCGGCGGGAAATCGCTTTAGAGGATTTTTACGTCATTCCGAAGAGTGAGGCGGAGCGCGAACACGATCTGCAGCCCAACGAGATCATCACCGAGGTCGTGCTGCCGCCTTCGGCCCAATTGCGCGTCGCGCATTATGAAGTGCGTCAAAAGCAGGCCTTCGATTGGCCACTGGCGCTCAGCGCGGTCGCGCTGCGCATGAACGGATCGAACGTTCAGTCGGCACGCGTGGTATTGGGATACGTAGCGCCTAAACCCTGGCTCTCCGGGGAAGCAGCGCAGGCTCTCGGTGGCAAGACCGTTTCTGAGGAAGTAGCCGCAGCAGCCGCCAATGCCGCGCTGGCAAATGCCAAGCCGCTTCAGCCATAACAAATACAAAGTTCAACTGGCGCGCGTGGCTCTGAAACGAGCCATCCTGAAGGCGGGAGGTGCCGCATGATTCCGGAATCTGATCGCTTCAATATTCACCACCCAAACCTGTGTCCGTCGCTGCGCTGGAAAGGCCAATTTATTCTTGCGGAACGCGATCCTTCGGTTCCGGCCTCGAACGACGGGCTGTTCTGGTGCATTCAGACGCAGACGTGCATTGGTCCCGATGGCAAATTGGCAGAACCGGGCAAGTGCTGCTCCCCATTCCGTTCCTGCCACGGCGACGGGAAGTGCGGGTAGGCCCGGAACCCCATTCCTGCTGACGGCGCAATATAATAGTTGCACCGGATTCATCTGCGGGGTTTTCGCATGATCGAGGTTTTCCAGCTTCGCCGTCTTCACGTCGTTGTTCTTTTCACCTTGGTGTTCGGCACCGTACGTCTTCGGTCAATCGGGAGTTGCAGCGTCCTCGCGCGACTTCAGCTACACCATTCCCACCAGCCAACCCTGGACCGACACGGGAGTCGATCTGCAAGCCGGCGACTCATTGGAAATTAACGCCGCATTCCATCAAGTAATGGAGTGCCCGACCGCCACGCTATCGCCGCGTCCACGTGCGATCCGAATGGCGTGACCGATGCCCCGAAGGCGGGAAATTTGCCCGCCGTCAATGTTGCGCCAGGAGCGCTCATCGTCAAACTGGATTCGCAGGGAAGCGCAGTTCTGGTGGGAAGCACGAAGCAAATCACTGTGACTTCTCCCGGCCACCTCTTTCTGGGAGTCAATGCAGACGGGACGCCGCCTTGCACGGGAAGTTTCGCGGTGAAGGTGCGCATTACTTCCGGAGCCGCGGCAGCGACGTCGGCGCCCAGCACATCGGCAGCTCCGGAGATGGCAAAGAGCGCGACAGCATCCACGGCGTCCGGCGCCACGGGAACTGCGGCCCCGGCTTCTGAGCCCGATGGATCGGCTGCTGACATCAAGAAGAAGCTGGCCGCCGCCGCCCAGGTCTGGATGCAGGGACAGTTTGGCGGCGATAAGCCGGCGTCCACTTCTTCTTCATCTTCCTCTGCGGTCGGAGGGAACGCGGCCACCACAACGCCGGCGGCCGCAACTCCTGTGGCGTCGAAAGATAAAATTGACTCGACACTCGCGAAGGATATCGACAGCCTGCCCCGCCGTGTAAACGACGAATTCAACAATATGGGAGACATGGTCAACTTCGTGATGGTGGGATCGAAAGAACAGATGCAGAGCGCGCTGGAGGCGGCGAACTGGCATGTGGCCGACACCGACAATACGGAATCCGCGCTGAAGGCGGTGCTTGAGACCTATCAGAAGAAAGATTACCTGACCATGCCGATGAGTCCGCTGCGGTTATTCGGACGAGTGCAGGACTTTGGATACGAACAAGCCGAGCCTTACTCGGTGGTCGCAAGCCGTCATCACTTCCGTATCTGGAAGGCGCCCTTCACTTACAAGGGGGAAACGGTCTGGGTTGGAGCGGGCACGCACGACATCGGATTCGAGAAGGATCAGCGCAATGGAAAGGTGACCCACAAGATCGATCCAGCGGTGGACGGCGAACGTGACAACATCGGCAGCAGCCTGCAGAAGGCGGGAAAAGTAAAAGACCTATACTACTACCTCCCTGCCGACCCTGTGCAGGACGCAAGGAACGCCACTGGCGGAGGCTATCACTCCGACGGAAGAATGGTAGTGATGATTCTGAAGTAACCCAGGCGCCGGAGCTCGGACGTCAGACCTCAGACGAATGGCTTACTCATCGTAGCCGGAGGCTGAGTTTGAAATCTGAATCCTGAGGTCTGACGTCCGAGGTCCGCTTACTGCAGTTTTCCGTATTCCGCTTTCGCTTCTTTGAGAATCGGGACGTCGGGGTCGGCATCCTTCCACGCAGCCAGGAAATTCTGGTAGGCCACGCGACTATGCGGTTGATCGCCTTGCGCCGCGTAGGCTCGTCCCAGCCCCAGGTTTGCCAGCGGGATCACGGGATCAAAGGCGGACACTCCGCGCAGGTCGAGAACTTTCTGGAACGCCTGGGCGGCGTCGCCGCCTTGCCCGAGCTTGAGATAGGCCAATCCGCGCAGGTAGAGCAGGCCGGTGTTCGCGCGGGAATAAACCAAAGCGCCGTCGGTTTCGTCGATGACTTTTGCGAAATTGCCGTGGGAGTAGTCGGCGCTGGCGCGCACCAGCGGCAGCATTACGAACTGCATCATGGTGTCATAGGGACGCTTGCCGGCGACGTCCTCGGCCAACTTCAAGGCCTGTTTATCTTCCCCCTCAATCGCCATGACGGTGGCGGCGTTGAGAACGATCGATGGCGCTGTGCTGATTTTCAAAGCGCCGTGCGCGTCATCGAGCGCTCTCTTCTTGTCTCCCGTAATCGCCTCCATCACTCCTTCCTGCGTGTAAAAATTGGCGGCTGTGTCTTTGAGATTCAGGCGGAGCGCGCCGTCGCGGGTCTTTTGTCCTAAGTCGCGCCCGGCTTTCATTTGTCCGGCGCCGAGCGCAAGGAAGGAGCGGGTGCCGATAACATTCAACTCGCCGAGCGGGCCGGCGTTGGCCAACTGCAATTCGTGCTCCATAGTGGCATTATCGTTTTGCGCCCAGGCGATTCCCGCCAACTGCTGGTGCACCTGGTTCAAACCGAGTTTGCGCTGCAGCATCTCATTCAGCGTCGCCTTGGCTTCTTCTAATCGTCCGAGCCCAGCGTAGGACTGCGCCAGATTGGAGTAGCCGCTCACTCCGTCGGGGTCGTATTGGACCGCTAAACGCGAGTTCTCGAGCGCGTTCTCGTATTGCCCTAACTGGTTGTAAATAGCAGCGAGGTTGTTATAAGGGATCCAGTCTCTCGGATAGGTCTGCTTATAAAGTTCAAGCGCGGTAATGCCTTTGTCTAACTGCCCCGCGTCAGCGTAGTAATGCGACATGATGTACAGCTTCTCATGCTCGCTGGCGCGATCGCGAAGCTCAAAAGCTTTTTGCCGGTTCTGTTCCGACAGTTCGAATTGCCCCATGTTGCTGTACACGGTGCCCAACCGCGCATAAGCCATGGCAAAATTCGGGTCAAGTTCGATGGCGCGCTGGTACAGCGGCAGGGCCTTTAATTCATCTCCGGAATTATGCTCGATGTCGGCCAGACTCAAAGCCTTCAGCGCTTCCAGAGACGAAGTCGTGGCCTCTGAAAGAGGCTTGTCGTATTTCTGAACCGAGACCAGGGATTCTCCGAGTTTTCTACGCAGGCTGGTGCCGGCTTTATGCAACGAGTTCAGAACGTCTTCTTTGCTGGAAGCCTGAACTTCTTCACGAGCCAACGATTCGCCGGACGAGGCATTCACGGCATCGAGGCTGACCACGTACTGAGCTTCCGATGTTGGAAATCGATCCGTTCAACATCGCCTTGATGCCGTCGCGCAGGCAGATCTCGCGTCCGACTTCGGAACTCACCCGGTCTTCCGGCGAGCGTCCCATGAATTGCAGGGTCTGCCGCACTTTCTGATCGGGAAAGACGTTGAGGTACGGAGACTGCTCCAGATCAACGGCCACGGCCTTCTTGAGAGTTCCATCGAACACCGGGTCAGCGGTAGTGTTCACGAAATCGGTAATGAGGATGGAATCCTTCTCGGTCATGCCGCCGTGAGCCTTGCGCGAAAAGAAGGTTCCGGCAAACCCAGCCAGGGCGATTGCCACCACTGCCGCGGCCAGATATTTCCAGTAGGCGGTTGACGTCTTGCCCGGACCGGGTACGGCGCGCAAGCGGCCCGATGATCCTCCGGCGGCGGTCACAACCCCGGACTCGGTATCGCGTTTCAGGCGCTTTAGATCGGCGCGGGCCTCGGCCGCGCCCTGGTAACGCAGGTCGCGATCTTTCTCCAGCAGCTTGTTGATGATGTCTTCGAGATGCGGCGGCACGCCGGGATTCAAACGCACCGGCGGGACGGGCGGACGATTGAGGATGGCATCAAAGATGACGGCCGACGTGTCTCCGCGAAATGGGGTCGATCCCGTAGCCATTTCGTAGAGCACTGCGCCGAAGGAGAAGAGGTCGGTGCGGGCATCGAGATCCTTGCCCCGCGCCTGTTCCGGCGACATGTATGCCACCGTGCCTACCGTGCTTCCCGGGCTGGTGAGGAAGTCTTCATCCACCGTGACTTGCGAGCCTAGCGTGGCTCCGCCCATCACGGAATCGGACTTCAGCGTCTGCTTGGCGAGTCCGAAGTCGAGCACCTTGGCCTGGTTCCGCGTGGTGACGAAAATGTTGGCCGGCTTGATGTCGCGATGAATAATGCCTTTGGCGTGAGCCGCGTCGAGCGCGTCGGCAATCTGGATGCCCAGATCGAGCATTAATTCCATTTCCATGGGCTGGCCGCTGATGCGTTGCTTGAGGGTCTGCCCCTCCAGCAACTCCATGGCGATGAAGTAGCGGCCATCGGACTGCCCGATTTCGTAGATGGTGCAAATGTTGGGATGATTCAGCGCCGAGGCCGCGCGCGCTTCGCGCTGGAAACGCTCGAGCGCGGCGGGATCTCTTTCCAGTTCGCCAGGCAGGAACTTCAGCGCGACGTGCCGGCCCAGGTTGACGTCTTCCGCCTCATACACCACGCCCATGCCGCCGCCACCAAGTTGCCGCAGGACGTGGTAATGCGAAATCGTCTCACCGATCATAAACAGGCCTGCTCCAAGGGAATCGCTTGATGGTAGGCTGTGCCTGCAACGCAAGTCAACGTCGCCACAAACAGCCGTTTAGCCGGACGACTCCCGACAAGATCAAGGTACGCAGACCGGAGCCTGGCAGTTCCACGCTTGCACATTTCCGATCTGTCAATGTTAAGACTTTCCCCACGAACACCGCTTTGGAGGACAATAGAAGAAATTGTGGGTGAGGTGCGGTCATGCGTTTCCGGAGTCTTTCAATCCTGTGCGTCGTTCTTTTCTCCTCGTTCGTCCTGGCACAACAAATCCGGGGTCAATATATCGAGACCCGCAGCGCCGACGTCTACACCGGGCAGTGTTTCGCCAACGGAGAAGTCAACCTGGTGGGGAATGAAGCCATCCTGGCCTGGCATGTCGAGAATGGCAACTGGAACGGGGTTTCGCTCGATGGGCTGACCGTGGCCGCTGCTGTTCACGCTCACGGAACTTTAGGCGATCCCTATGAGAGCCCTTATCCGGCGCAGGCGGTCGTCATTATCGATGACCAGGCCAACCAGCAACAACGCGCGGCATTGATCGCGTTCGCGCAGCAGATGGGCGGCGAACTTCTAAGCCACGTGGAGCAGGTGATACCCGCGCCGATGGAGTTGGTGGTGAATCCCGAGAAACACGGAGTGGCGGTGCTGCGGGCCGGGCAGTTCGCGACGGTGCAAACGCGGTCGATCGGCGAATTCGATCATGTTTGCGGAAATGAAGTGACGTTCTATCCGCCGTTGACCGCGACCACTCACTCCATGCCCGCGGTGGCTATGACCGATTCCTACCAGGGGCCGGGACTCGGCGTGGAATGGGAATCGCATGGAAAGCGGAGCGCGTTTGTGGGAAGCTTCGCGCGCTGAGAGCTCGCTGGAAATCTTCCAATATCGTCCAAAACGAGGCGGTGATTGTTGGTGGCAATCACCCGCGTCATTCTTTACTGCGTGAGGCGCACGGTTGGAGGCTATCCATTGCCGCTGCTGATTTCGCTCTTGAAATTCAAACCTAATCCTGAATCGCGTACTCTAAGGCCCGGGGGAAATCCCGGATGGCTGATAAGCAGGCGAAATCCAGTTTCATTCGCAAACACTCTTTGAGCCTGGCCTCGATTGCGATCCTGAGCACCTGGATCGTGCTTTATCGCGTCTCTGACCCGGGCACGCATCTCGGATCATTTTTCGGCAACGCCATCGCCGACTGGACTGGCGTCGTGGTCACGGTGCTGGCTACGAAATACATGTATGAGAGAGGGTCGGCGGAAAGCCGCAAGCCTCCACGGCGGTGGATGGGCCCGGTGCTGGATTTCCTGCGCGATCATTCGCTGACCATCTTTCTGCTGATCACGGGCGCAGCGTGGGTTGCGCTGTACGTCGCGATGGACTCAGAAAGCAGGTGGGGACAGGTGGTGGGAAATATTGTTTCCGAGTGGACGCAGATTTTCGGACTGGTGCTATTGACTAAGAAGCTGATCGAGCAGCATTCGAAAGAAAGTTCTAAATAGTCGTTGGTCCCTGGCAAAGACGAAACCCCGAGAGTATCTGCTCTCGGGGTTTGACCAGCGGCTACCGACGAACGACCAACGACCGACTACGCTCGCGCTGGCGTGTCTGCGACCATCCATCTTTGGCGCTGCGGCTGTGGAGGATTCTTCGGCAGGATGTCAAGATAAATGACGGCATACCGGAACGCCATGACCACGGCGGTGAGCACTGCCAGGCTGGTGGCAAACTCGGTCCACTTGGGAATGTAGTAGACGCCAGAACTGGCTTGCAGTCCGGTGATGGAGACGTTCAGGCGGTTGGCCATGAATCCCATCACGATCAGGCTGCAGGTCCAGTAGAGGTACTGCGGGTTGTTGCGGACTTTGTCGCGTGTGAGCAGGATGACGGGCGCGATCACCAGCAACACCATCTCAAGCCAGAACGAAAGCGTCTCTTCACGCCACAGGAATAGATATGGTGTGGCGTCGTGGGTGATAAGGTCGACGCCACGGAATAAGCCCCAGAGCGCCAGTAATGGCGCGATCACCCGGCTCACGTCACTCAGGATGGTGAGGTCGATCCGAACATTCAGCGAACGCACGCAAAGGTAAAGGGCCATGATGGTGACCGCCAGGCCCGCGGGAATGGCGGAGAGATAGAACTCCGTCGTCAGGTACGGGCTGTACCAGAGCGGATACAGCTTGCCTTTGGTGATCAGGTAGAGCGCGCCCAGGAACGATTGGTGCATGGAGGAAAGCAGCGTGCCGGCCATGACCAATCCGATCAGGATCTCGTGATGCCACTTGAGGTAGAACTCGCGGGCCTTGGTCCAGGGAATCTTCTCGACCAGGGCAGGCGAGAATTCGAGCGCAAGCACGGTCGTGTAGAGCATGACGCACCACGACACCTCGAACAGCACCGAGTGCCGGTTCCACATGACAATGGGATGCCAGATGCGCCAGGGTAGCCCGAGTTCGTACATCATTCCGGCAATCACAGACAAATATCCGAGGAAAGAGACCAGCACGGCGGCACGAAGAACGGGACGATAGCGTTCGAAGCCGAGCAAGTAGACACCTGCTGCGAGGGCGAAGCCGCCGGCCGAGAGGCCGACGCCGCAAAGTGTGCCCAGCCCGACCCACAGCCCCCAGGGTTGAGGATCGGTCAAATGTGTGGACTGTGCGAAACCGAGCGCGAACCGCGCATAGGTGGCATAGGCTCCTGCTGCGAAAATCAGGGCAACGATCACCCGCCAGAGAGTAAGTTTTGGAAGCCGTGTCATAACTCAGCTCCTTTCCCGAAAAAACGTTCACCACAGAGGCACAGAGAAATTCATTTTGAATTTGTTTCTTCAATGCTTTGCGATTTCTGTGCGTGTTCGGCCGCGTAAACTTCGGCGCGGCGTTGTGTGATCCAGTACAAGCCCGAGAGCAGAGCGCCGCCCATCAGAATGACGGTCGGCGAATCTCCCAGTGCATTCGCGGTCAGCACCGGCATGGGCTGTTTAGGTGCGGCGGCAAAACCCAGTTTCTCGAAGGGCACGTCGGAGATAAAGAATACCGAGGTGCCCCCGGCTTCGTCGCTGCCGTAGATATGTTTCACGTACTTTGTGTCGAGCAGGATACGGCGCTGCGCTTCTTCGAGAATCTCTTCACGAGTGCCCGAGATCGAAGCCTGCACCGGGCAGGCTTCCACGCATGCAGGCGGCTGCCCTTTGGCCTGGCGCGCGGCGCACATGTCGCATTTCTTGACATAGGGCACCAGTTTCGACCACTCGTAGCGCGGCACGCTGAAGGGACACGCCACTATGCAATAGCGGCAGCCGATACATTTCGAGCCGTCGTAGGTGACGGGACCGGCGGCCGTCTTCTGCAGCGCGCCCACCAGGCACGCAGAAACGCAAGCGGGATCCTGACAGTGCATGCACATGCGCCGCACGTAGCGGTCGCCGTGATCCTCAACCACGGTCAGGGCCGTGGGCGAAAGCTTCGCTTCCGTATCTTTTGGGAGGCCATGAGTCTCTTTGCAGGCCTGCTCGCAACTGCGGCAGCCGATGCACTTCGTGATGTCGATCAGGATGGCTCTTGAGTTTTCCATAACCGTTCCTTTCTCCCTGCTGCGTGCAGGCCTTTACGACAGGAAGAATTCCTTTAGAACTTTCTGTTGCAGCTCAGGGTCCAGGCGCGAGAGCAAGCCCACCACGGGCAGTCCACCGTCTTGCGCGAGCGCGGGTGAAAGCTGCGAGAGCATGCCGTTCAGGCGCATGATGTTGTTCTGCATCCAGGGTGCGACCATGTTGCCTTGCACGAGATTTTTCTGATTGAGCGCGAGATCGGGAGACTTCACGATCGCCACCCATCCATCTTTGTAAGGATCGCGAGTTAACAGCGATGGATCTTCAATCGCGTCGTGATTCACGGCCGTGACCACACCTTCCACAGGGGAAAGCAGATCGAGCGACGTGCCTCCGCCATGGATGGTCATCAGCTTCTGTCCCTGGCGCACCCAGCGGTTGGGTCCGGCGATTTCGACGCGATCGATTTTGCCGATCAAATTTCCGGCAAAGCTGTCGAGGCCGACGCGGGCATTCTCGGCCCCCTCGCGCTGCACCCAGGTGTGGCCGGGGTGGAAACAAAATCCCTGCGGAATCTCAAATCCCAGTTCGCGTTCGACACGCGGCGCCTGTGCCCGCACTCCCGGTTCCGGGCGGACCACCGGCTGGTGCTGAACCCCGCGGAAGTAGCTGATGCTCATGATCAGCAGGAACATCAGGAGGACAAATAGGATCGACATGAGAACCTCCTCGCCGGTGCCTTTGTGCCCGGCTGGCATAGTGGAGAGTGCACGTTGGAGGCAAAACCGCTCCTTCTTCCGACCTATTGACAGGTAAGGACTTAGCGGAATGTCACGGCACGAAAGGGAGAGCCTGTCGATGCGTTTCGCAGGGAATCGCTGCGTTTTGCAGCAGTGCGAAAAGCAGGAAAGAATTGCCAATCTGCAATTGCCAATTGCCGATTGAAACCCAATTGGCAATTGAACACTAACTGGGTTCTGGAGAACCCGGCGTCCGCCCTGTTATTCTGCACGGAATGCCGCTGGTCCCGTCAGTTGCCCTTTCGGATGCCCGCATCTTCGCGGCTTATGTCATCTTTCTTGCCAGCTACCTGGTCTTCGCTTTAGGAAAGTTTCCCGGACTCAAAATCGATCGTCCGGGCGCGGCCATCGTGGGAGGGGTCGCGATGTTCGCCTTCCGCATTCTTGAACCCGACGATTCGCTGAAGTTCATCAACTTTTCGACTCTGGTGCTGCTATTCGCGATGATGCTGATCGTCGGCAACCTGCATCTAGTCGGCTTCTTCGAGTGGAATGCGGAGATAGTGTTGCGGCGACTAAAGCCGTCGCAACTTCTTCCGGCCGTAATCTTCACCTCGGGATTCCTATCGGCGTTCTTCGTTAACGACATCGTTTGCTTAGTGATGGTTCCCTTCGTGGTAAGCATCACCCGCCGCATGCGGCTGTCGCCTTTGCCGTATTTGCTGGCGGTAGCGACGGCTTCGAATATTGGCAGCGTGGCGACCATTACGGGGAATCCGCAGAACATGCTGATCGGCTCGTTTTCAGGGATCAGCTATCGCGACTTTCTCTTTCACCTGGGGCCCATCGCGGTGATTGGGTTGGCAATCGACTGGGCCATTCTGCACTGGGTACACCTGCGCAACGTGGCGCCGCAAGCGGCGACGGACAACGGCATCCCTCTGCCCGCTCTCGATCTATCGCGCCTAACGAAGCCGGTGATTGTGGTGACCGCGGTCGTCATCGGTTTTTTTGCGGGCGTGCCGCCCGCGATGATGGCTGCCTTGGGGGCCGCAGCGTTGCTGATCACGCGCACGCTGGAACCGCAAAAGCTGTACCGGGAAGTGGACTGGGGACTGCTGGTGTTCTTCGTCGGATTGTTTCTGATTGTCGGCGGCGCCGAGAATGCCGGCATTGTGCAAAAGATGCTGGAGTTTGCCCAGCATTGGAACCTGCAGAAGGTAAGCGTATTCGCCATTGTGGTGGGGTGCGTGAGCAACGTGGTGAGCAATGTGCCCGCGGTCATGCTGCTGAAATCACTGATTCCGGGATTCAACGATCCCCACACCGCGTGGCTGGCGCTGGCCATGGCATCGACTCTCGCGGGAAATCTGACCATCACCGGAAGCGTGGCCAACATCATTGTGGTCGAGAGCGCGAAACCAGATGTAGATATCGGTTTCTGGGATTATTTCCGCGCTGGACTGCCGATCACGGTGGTGACGCTGGCAGTCGGGATCGCATGGCTGGGGTGGGTCAAGTAATTTTCGATTGTTGATTTTGATTGTTGAATTGCGCTCACTTCGCACTCATACGACCTTTCGTTTGTGGGGATTGGCGTTTGCCGTTGACAGTACTCCGCAAGTGAGCGAAACTCCGGCCATTACTTCTTTCCATCTGAATGCTTCATGGATCGCTACTCCATTCTCGCTCCGCAGGATTCGCGCGGGCCAGTTCCGGTGAAAACAGAAAATTCGGAAGCGCCTACGGCTCCGGAGCCCCTGCGTTTTCCTGGCGACGACAATGGCCGCTCTCTTTCCGAAATGGCTCAGCGCGACCTGAAGGCTGCGCTACAGTTGTTAGCTGAGCGGGCGCAATACATTACCGGAGCGTCAGGGGCAGCGATCGCTTTGCGGGACGGGGGAGAACTGATTTGTCGCGCTAGCGCTGGGTCGTCCGCACCGGAGTTAGGGGCGCACCTGCAAGTGGATTCCGGGCTTTCAGGCGAGAGCGTGCGCACCAAACAGATTCTGCGCTGCGACGATGCGGAAACCGATTCGCGAGTAAATCGTGAGAGTTGCCGCGCGCTTGAGATCGCTTCCGTGATGGTGATGCCGCTGATTCGGGAGCCGGAAGTGATTGGCGTTTTCGAACTATTTTCGGGAAGGGTGAACGCCTTTGAAGAGCGTGACACCCTGGCTCTGCAGCGAATTGCGGAAATGATTCTGACCGCAGTGGATCACGCGGAAGCTGCGGAACGTGCTGAGAAAGAAATCTCCGCGGAGATCAAGGATCCTGAGGTCATCGTAGAGACGGTCGCCGAGAGCAAGACTGCCGAAGAACCTGCCGCGAAGACTCCAGCTCAGAGTGAAGTGAAGACCATCCCCTTGATTTCTGGGGAGGCTAAGACCCCTGACATTCCAACCCCGCTTTCGACGCCAGAGCGCATCATCATCCACAAGTGCTCAAGGTGCGGGTTCCCGGTTTCCGAGGGACGGTTGCTGTGTCTGGATTGTGAAGCTGCCGAAGCGAAAGAAGGAAGGCCCGCCACGGTTCCTGTTCAAAGTGACGGCTTCGTTCCCCAGTTCGGCGGGGCGGGAACCTCGGATGAGAGCTGGCTACGTTCTCACTGGTATGTGATGGCCATTGCGGTGGTGGCTGCGATCGTCGTCGGCGTCCTCCTGCGCCTCCGCTAAATTCCAAATGTAAAAGAGGCACCGGTGGCGCGTGATCGGGGCCCCGTTTTCTCAAAGACTCCTGCTCACGCGTCTATCGAAATACCGCTGGCCTTGGAAGTTCCTTCGGCAGCGGACAGTCCGTGAGCCTTGGCAAACTGCTGCAGATCCTGCTGCAGGGTCGCGTAAGTCTGCTGCGCCTTCGAAGAATTTCCCGATTGCACAGCCTGGTTGAGCTGTTGCAGAAGTTGGTCGATGGTGTCATCGCCGGGTCCCCCATGATGATGACGCAGGTGCGCGGCGCGATCTTGAAAGGCCTGTTGAATGGAAGAGTAGTCCTGCTGCGCGGCGGCGACGTTGCCGGACTGCAGAGCGGAGGAGAGCCGGTTGAACGCCTGCGTGATCGGGCTGGAATTGTCGCTCGACGCCGGACGCAATTTCTCGAGTGCGGCTAGATCCGATTGCGCGGCGGTGAGGTTGGCCGACTTTATATCCTGACCGAGTTGCAGGAAGTCCTGCTGGAACTGGGTCTTATGGTGATTGCTGTTTATGCTCTGCGCGGCGTGATTGAACAAACTGCTGGCAATGCCCGCAACTGACATCGATTTTCTCCTTCGCTAGGAAAGGCGCCTTGGCCTCCGCAATCACTGAGGCAAATTCGTGGCCAATCGTGAATCGGCTCATTCCACAAGCCTCCCGCATCCGCGCATCTATCAACTGGGCAAAGACAGCCCATTGCGCTAGGGAAGGTTTACCCAGTCGGGCATTGGAGTCAAAGGCGAGTATGCGAGAGTGGGCACGAGATGCTAAACTCTCGGTCTTTATGCGGGTTTCCCGGGCACTTCTCTCGGTCTTTCCATTTCTCGTACTGGTTGCGGGAAGCGGGGCTTTCGCTGCGAATTCTACGAAGCCGCAAACGGCTCGGCCCAACGTCATCCTGATCACGATCGACACCACGCGCGCCGATCGCATGGGCTTTCTCGGGTCCGATCGCGGCCTGACCCCGAATCTGGATGCGGTTGCAAAGCAGGGCATCGTCTTTACTCGCGCTTATTCGCACGTGCCGCTGACCTCGCCTTCGCACGCCACCATCCTCACGGGCACCTATCCGCAGTTCAATCACGTGAGCGATTTGGGCGATGCGATTGGGAAAGACGTGCCCTATCTTCCGGCAATCCTCCATCAGAACGGATACCTAACGGCCGCCTTTGTGGGCGGCGCCGTGCTCGACCCGAAGGGAGCGGCGCCCGGATTCGACCGCGGATTCGACAGCTACGATGCCGGGTTCCACGAGCAATCTCTCGGCGAAAGCCGCTATGACAGCATTGAACGCCGTGCCAGTGTAGTCATCGATCATGCCATCGCATGGTTAGCGAAGCACCCCCGGCGGCCTGTGTTTCTCTGGGTTCATCTTTACGATCCACACGATCCTTACGATCCGCCCGAGCCTTACAAAACGAAGTTTGCCGCTAACCCGTATGACGGAGAGATCGCCTACACCGATGCGAATGTCGGACGCCTGCTTGACGCCTTGCACAAGCGAGCCATTTACGACAATTCGGTAATTGCGGTGATGGCCGACCACGGAGAGGCCTTCGGAGAGCACGGTGAGCGCGAGCATGGAATCTTTCTTTACGATGAAACCATCCACGTGCCCCTGTTGCTGAAATTGCCCGCACAGCGCAATGCGGGAACTCGCGTGGGGGAGCGCGCTGGATTGGCCGATGTGGCTCCCACGATTTTGCAGACTCTGAAAATCCCGGCTCCGTCGCAAATGCAGGGGACGTCTTTAAGTCCCGCGATCGCTCACGCTCCTGAGGCGGCGGACCGTTCCATCTACGCCGAATCGGAATACGCGCATATCGCCTACGGATGGGCCGTCCTCAGATCGTGGCGCGCGGGGAAATATCTCTACGTGCAGGCGCCGAAGCGCGAACTTTACGACCAAGCCAGCGATCCCGGAGCGCTGAAGAACCTTGCTCCTGATGCGGCGGCGGTGGCTGACACCCTTTCGTCACAACTTGACGACTTTCACCGCAAAACCGGCGCGGCGGTAGTCGCCAAGGCTGCGATCGATCCGAAAGCCGCCGACAATCTGCGTGCTTTGGGATACGTGAGTTCAGAAGGCACTCCCACGGAAGACAAGAGCAAGCCGGCCATCGATCCAAAAGATCACATCGAAGTCGCAAACCTGATGCACGAGGGGCTGATTGATATCGAAGAACAGCGCTTCCCTGACGCCATCGCCAAGTTGCGCAAAGCGGTTGAACAGGACCCTAACGTCGGCATGGTGTATCTGGAATTGGGGAAGGCGCTGCTGCAAGGCAGGCAGACTGCCGACGCGATTCCGGTGCTGCGCAAAGCGACGGAGCTGATGCCGAACGCGGGACCAGCACATGCGCGACTCGGGTTGGCTTTGATGTCCACGAAGGACTGGGCGGGCGCCATCACCGAGTTCAAAGCTGCGCTCGCTCACAAAGAAGACACTGCGGACTTGCACTTGAATCTGGGAATCGCACTGGCTCGCAACAGTCGCATCCTCGATGCTGAACCCGAGTTGGAAACAGCCGTGAAGATGAATCCGGCGAGTTTCCCTGCCAACCTTGAGGCGGGACGCATTCTGGGCATGCAAAATAAGTTCGACGCGGCGCTTCCCTATTTGCAGCAAGCGGTGCTGCTGAATCCGAACTCGCAGGATGCGCACCATTTTCTATCGAACGTCTATCGCAAGCTTGGCAATGAAGATGAAGCCGATCGCGAGCAGGATGAAGCCGACCGACTGAAAGAAGCGCGGCAATAGGGAGGTGGCGGCGGGCGCCTTCGTCTATCGCCGTGCGAAGCGAGGGCGAACCTCGGCGGCTGAAGCCGTCAACCTCGACTTCTATTCGGCACGAGTGAACTCGTGCCCTTCCCAGCTACCGTGAGGCGGATCTATTGCGTCGATTCGCCGTTTCCCTGATCGCCGCTGCGGCTATCCATAAACGACTGCAGAATCAGCACCGCGGCCATCTGATCGACGACTTGCCCGCGGCGCTTGATCGACATCTCGGTTTCGCGCAGCAAGCGGTTCGCCTGGGCTGAGGTCAGGCGTTCATCCCAGAGATGAACGGGCAATTGAAAACGCTTTCGCAAGTCTTCGGCAAAGAGCTGCATCTTCTCGGCCTGCGTGCCTTCCAGCCCGCTCATGCGTAATGGCAGTCCCACCACGATTTGCGTAACTCCATATTCGCGGACGATTTTCTCCAGTTTTTCGAAGTCGAGGCGTTTGTTCTGGCGGTGAAGCGTTTCGAGACCCTGAGCGGTGATGCCCAGGGGATCAGAGATTGCGATCCCAATCCTCCTGGACCCCACGTCGAGGCCCATAATACGCGGGTGATCGGGGCTGGCGAGAGAGCCGGTTGCGTCGGAGGGCACACCAGGATTATATGTCTCAAACGCGGCGGGAGAAGTAGGCTACGATATGCCCATGGCAACCGAGAATGCCGAGGTTCAACCGCAGGCTGTAGCGCTGAGCGCGGCTCACGCTGAGCCTCCCAAACGGCATTGGGCTTTCAATCTGCTCGGCATCGTGCTCATCCTTGGACTTTGCTACTGGGGAGAGACCGTGCTGGCAGTCGTGCTGGTCTCGGTGCTGCTGGCGTTTATTCTCGCGCCGGTGGTGGATTTGCTGATGCGTATGCGGCTGCCGCGCAGCGTAGCTTCTGCCTTCGCTGTGCTCATGTTGATGGTGGCGGGCGGCGTTGTCGTCTATTACTCCGCTAACCAGGCCTCGAGCTTCCTCCAGGATCTGCCCAAATACAGCGGAAAGATCCGCGAGGAGATCACGCACTTCCGCAAGCAGGCGCAGAGCCTGGAGGCTTTGAACGAAGGGCCGGAGAAGGGGGTGGTCAATGTTCATTCCACCCAGGATTGGACCGAGATCCTGACCCGGGGCGTGGGTTCGGCCAGCGCCGCTATCCTGGCTGCGTCTTTCATTCCGTTCCTGGTCTATTTCATGTTGAGCTGGCAGCAACACGTGCGCTCGGCCACGGTCATGCTCTTTCCCATGGACAACCGGCACACGGCCTACGTTACTTTGGGACTCATCTCGCAGATGATTCGCAGTTTCATGGTGGGCAATCTGCTGATCGGCCTGCTGATCGGCTTTGCCAGCACCCTGGTCTTCGGAGTTCTGGGAATTCCCTTCTTCTACTTCGTAGGATTTATCAGCGGATTTCTCAGCCTCATTCCTTACATGGGCATCGTCCTGGCACTGGCGCCGCCGGTTTTTCTAGGGGTTGGCCATCTCGGGTCCGAAGACTTTTTCTATGTCATCATCACCGTGCTGGGACTGCACGTGATCGCAGTAAATATTCTCTATCCAAAAGTGCTGGGCAATCGCTTGCAACTGAATCCGCTGGCCGTGACTATGTCCGCTCTGGTGTGGGCGTGGTTGTGGGGAGCCATCGGTCTACTGCTGGCCATCCCCATCACCGCCGCGACCAAGATTATCTTCGACCACGTCGAATCACTGAAGCCGTATGGGGCGTGGCTGGGAGAGTAGCTGGTCGGTGGTCTTTGGTCTTTGGTCGGTGGTCGGTGGTCGGTGGTCCACAGCCCCGCACGTCTCATCCCTGTGAATTGGGTTGTTCGTCACTTCCCTCGCGTCAATGAACGCGCGATGATGACCGCTCAGAGCGAAAGGGCTATGCCATGAGCGGTTCCTACAAAGAATTAAGGGTCTGGAAGCAAGCCATGCATTTGGCGTTGGAGATCTATCAGCAAACCCAAGGTTTCCCAAAGGAGGAGCTCTATGGATTGACCAGCCAGCTTCGTCGGGCATCGGTTTCAGTCGCCAGCAATATTGCGGAAGGAAAGGGACGATCGTCTGATAAAGAGCTGATCCTGTTCCTTCACCATGCTCGCGGATCGCTGCTCGAAGTAGAAACTCAAGTTCTAATCTCAAGAGAGTTGGGTTATTGGCACGAAAGTGCGGGAGCGGAACTTCTCGGACTGGCCGAGGAACTGGCCAAATCGTTAAACGCCTTGATTAAATCTCTTAAGAATGCGAAGGCAGTGTCGCGTGAGGCAGAAAGCGCGGAAGCGTTGCTTTGACCAAAGACCAACGACGAACGACCACAGACTATGCTTCAAACTCCGAGGCTTCCGGGAAACGCAGCTTGCTCTTGGAGAGAGCCCGAGTCAGCATTTCTTCGATGACGGGTTCATCGCAATTCTTGGCCATCGCCAGTTCGCTGACCAGGAGGTAGCGGGCGCGTTCGAGCATCTTCTTTTCGCGGAAAGAGAGAGGCTTCGAGGTATTCAACATCAGCAGGCTCTTGAGGACAGCGGCTACTTCGAGAAGAGATCCGGTACGCATGCGCTCGGAGTTTTCCTTGAAGCGGTATTTCCAATCGGTGTTGCTGTCACAATCGCCGTCGGTCAAGTAGTCCACGATCTTCTGGATCTCGCCATTTTTCACCACGCGACGCAGGCCTACGGTGTTGACGTTATGAAACGGCACCATGACCTTTAAGCTGCTGGATTTGATCTTGAGCAGGTAGAACTTTTCCACCGTGGCGCCGATGGTGCGACTGCTGATCTGTTCGATAACTCCTACGCCATGATTGGGATAGACGACCTTGTCACCGATGTGGAAACTGCCATCAGCACTAATCATGAAGGAACACCCACAAACGAGGCAGGCCAGAGAACCACTACTTATCGTTATTTTAGCCGAATAGCGAGGGAAAGGCAATTAGAGCGGGCCTCAGACCTCAGACCTCGGCAAAAACCGTCCCCGGGCCCGAGGTCTGAGGTCCGGCGTCCAAGGTCCGCTTCAGGGGTTTATAATCCCCTGAAGCATGAGCACAGAAGCGATCAAGAAGAAGCTGCAGGATGAGATTGCCACCCTCGAGCACGAACTGGCGCACGAGTTGCCCAAGGAATTGAAGAAGGCCGTGGCCCTCGGAGACCTCAGCGAGAACGCCGAATATCACATGGCGAAACAGCGCCAGGAATTCGTCAAGGCTCGCCTGCGCCAACTGGGCCGCCGCCTCGCCGATCTCTCGCTCATCAACATGAACAACATCCCCAAAGACAAGGTCGGATTGGGTTCAACGGTGAAGGTTTACGACAGCACCAAGAACGAGGAAGTCCTATACCACCTGGTCACGAGCGAGGAATCGGACGTGGAGGCGGGGAAAATTTCAACGACTTCTCCGATTGGCCGCGCTTTATTGAACAAGAAAGTCGGCGACAGCGCGATCGTGGTCACTCCCAACGGGAAGCGGGAGATGGAAGTGCTCAGCCTGGTCACGATTCATGACGAGGCCGCGGCTGGATGAGCGCCACCTGGACCAGCGCCTTCGGCCGTGCCTGCGGCGTATTGCTCGATGCCATCGTCCGCTGGCTTGCCTTGGCACGGATCAATCCGAACGCGCTCACTTTTCTAGGGCTGGTCGTGAACACCATCGCGGCGTTCCTTTTCGGCTACGCCAATGGCGATAACCAGGCCCGCTTGTTCCGCCTGGCCGGACTGGTCATCATCGGCTCGGGATTCTTCGACCTGGTAGATGGACGCGTGGCCCGCGCCAGCAATCAAGTTACTAAGTTTGGCGGATTCTTCGATTCGGTGATCGACCGTTACAGCGATGCTTCCCAGTTTTTTGGATTGCTGGTTTACTACGCGCGCGGCGATCGCTTCTTCTACGTAGTCCTGACTGCATTTGTCATGATCAGTGCCATCATGGTCAGTTATACGCGAGCGCGAGCGGAGTCGCTGATCGGGTCATGCCGGGTGGGCTTCATGGAGCGACCGGAGCGCCTCGTCTTAGTCATCATTGGCGCCCTGTTCAACCGCATGGCTCCAGTACTCTGGATCATCGCAGTCCTGTCGACGATCACCGTGATTCACCGCATCCGCTATACCTACACCCGCACCAAGGGTGTGGACGCCATCCCCGCACAAGCTGCGTGATCGCTTCGGGCGTTGGTCGTTGGTCGTCCAAAACTTGCGACTGACTTCACTCTGAGGCTTCTTCCTCTTCGTTGTCGTTGACGATATCCACCACGTGCCCTCGCACGGAGTACGTCAGCTTCTGATTTTCGTCCGGCTCAAAGCTGACGCGAACCGGCTGCCGCTGCCATGCTGGCGCCGGGCACTCCGAGTCCGGCATGTCGTCTTCGGCGGTTTCTCCAAGAGCTTTTTTCAAAATCGGCTTGCGGCGCCCCAGTTGCGCGACAATAGCGTAGAGCTTCTTACCGTCGTCGGAAACCCCGCAATACGCGATGTAATCGCGATACCAACTAGCGGTTGAGTAGTAGGGATCGAACTCGGGCAAGGCAATTTGCGAAATCTTGCCAGTGACGCGATCGACCAGGAGCCATCCGCCACGCTGCCAATGCCAACGCGGCGTGGAAGCCTCCTCTGGCAGGCTATCGTTGACGCGGAACGCGCGACGCACCACGAAGAGACGATCCGTGATCTCGTGCGCTGGACCGAGGGTGTATTCCTTCAGCCGCGTGTCGACGTAGAGTGGGCGAATTTTCAAATCGACCGCTTTGTCTTCCGCGGGTCCAACCAGCCATTTCACCGACATGACTTTGCCGAACGCGATCACGTGCGGCTTGGGTACGGCCCAAACCGACGACGTCAATACAAACAAGATGAGTGCGAGAAAAGAGTAAGAGCGCATGCAGAAATGCTATGCACGCTGCAATGAGCGAAACAAGGTCAGATGACACACGACGGGCAGGGAGGTCTCGTGCTGGGACAAGAATTTGGCCACGTGCCCAGTTGGATATGGCAGATCGAATAACCTAGATGTCGCTGATTACAAATAGCTTGCGCAATCAGACACCGTTGTTGCCAAGTTGCGCGAAAACCATGTATCTCTCGCGATTTTTGGGAATCCACTACAATAACAATTTGGTGTGCTAGGGGGCGGCGTGAGTTCGATCCACAAATTGCGTACAACTTCTTCCCCGCTCCTTCAGTCTTATAAAGAGATGGCTGATGTGCTGCCCCGCCGGCGTCTTCCCCGCATTCTGGTGGTTGATGACAATCCGGACACGATGAAGCTGATGCAGGAGTTGCTGGCGACTCGCGGCTACGACGTTATTGCCGTCGGCGACGCGGCCGAGGCCGCGGCGGAAGTGCGGCGTTCTCCTCCCGACGTGATTCTGTCGGACGTAATCATGCCGGGCAAATCGGGCTACGAACTTTGCCGCGATCTGAAAGATGATCCCGCGACGCGGCTGATTCCGTTCGTGCTGATTACCGGACTTTCGGACCGCGAAGACAAACTCAAGGGAATTGAAGCGGGTGCAGACGATTTTCTGAACAAGCCGATCTTCTCTGAAGAACTGTTTGCTCGGGTCAAGTCCCTGCTCAAACTAAAGGAATTTACCGACGAACTGGAGACGGCGGAGTCGGTGCTGTGCACGCTGGGCCGCAGCGTGGAAAGCCGCGATCCATATACTGAGGGACATTGCGAACGTCTTGCGCAACACGCCAGCAACCTGGGGCGTCATCTGGGACTGGAGGGCGAAGCGGTCATCGCACTGCGGCGTGGCGGGTATTTGCACGACCTCGGGAAGATCGCCGTGCCCGACGAGATTCTGAAAAAGGGATCGAACTTAACGCCGGAAGAATGGGAGATCATGAAGCAACATCCCCTGACCGGCGAAAACATCTGCAAGCCTTTGAAATCGCTGCGCCTGGTGTTGCCCATCATTCGCAATCATCATGAGCACTCCGACGGCAGCGGCTATCCCGATGGCTTGCAGAAAGGCGAGATCCCGCTGCTTCCCAGGATTCTGCAAGTGGTCGACGTTTACGATGCCTTGCGAACGGCCCGCCCCTATAAACCCGCATTAACCCATGAGCAGGCTGCCATCACCATGCGACGAGAGGCCGAGGCCGGCCTATGGGACGGCGAATTGGTGTCGGAATTCTTTTCCATGTTGCGTAAGGAAGAACAGGTAGCCTGAAGGCGGTTCTCAGTTCCCCGTTCTCCGTCCTCAGTTTCACTCCGCTGAATTTGATTTTTGGCCGTGTAGGCTTATTCTTGCATCCAACGCTTTCTGGCTTGGTTCTTACTGAGAACCGGGAACTGAGAACTGCATATTGAGATATAGCATCGTCATCCCGGCTTATAACGAGAGCGCGCGCATCGCAGCGTCGCTCGATCGCGTGCTCGAGTACGCCGCCGCCGAAGGGTGGGATGCCGAAGTGATCGTCGTGGATGACGGATCGACCGACGGCACGGCTGAGATTGTTCGCGAGTATTCCCGGCGCCATTCGACCCTTCACCTGCTGCCCAATCCCGGAAACCGAGGCAAAGGATACAGCGTGCGCAACGGCATGCTTCATGCGCAGGGCGAGATTCTGCTGTTCAGCGACGCCGATCTGTCATCCCCCATTGAGGAAGCGAACAAGCTTTTTGATGCGATCTCACACGGCGCCGACGTTGCCATTGGATCGCGCTGGGTGCAGAGCGAGCTGCAGACGGAAAAGCAGCCTGTCCATCGCCAGCTCTTCGGACGCGCCTTTAATCTTGCACTGCGCCTGACGCTCGGCCTGCATTTCAAAGACACGCAATGCGGATTCAAGGCTTTCACCCGCCGCGCGGCGCAGACAATTTTCCCGCTGCAGACCATCGAGCGCTGGGGATTCGATCCTGAATTGATCTTCCTGGCGCATAAGTTCGGGTTTCGCGTCGAGGAAGTTCCGGTGAAGTGGGCTCACCGGGAAGGCACGCGCATCAATCCCTTGCGCGACGGCATACGCATGCTGGGAGAGATGATGCAGATCCGCTGGAATTCGTTGAGCGGGAGGTACTCGCGCCCGGCGCTGGCTGCCGCCGCTACGAAGCCTCCCGTCGTATAACTCGAAACGGCCTCACCGTCACACCCTGGCCTTTCCTCACAACCACCGTCATATCGGCCGCGCAGTGATCGCACAACCAGAAGAATTCCACGTGCGGACCCTGCTCGCGGAAATCGGGGTCGGCGACAACGATTTCGTCACGATCGAGGCGAAAAAGTTTTCCCTGATGAAGATACAGAAAGTGATTCGAGCAAGCCGGATTGGCGCACTTGGCAAGCATGACCGCCTCAGCTCTGGCGGGCCTGTATAAGATTATTTTACTACGAATGGCAAGCGCTCCGGCTCTGCCTAACAGCGCCGCGATGTCAGCTGGCGACGCGGGCTTTCGGGTTCGCAGAAGATGCGATCTTCACCGCTTCGGCCACTTTCTTTCCCATTTGCGAAGTGCTCAGCGTCTGTCCCGTACGCACCAGATCGGCAGTGCGGCATCCTTCATTCAAAGCGGCCGCCACCGCAGACTCGATGCACCGTGCTTCCTTCCCCAACTGAAACGAATGGCGCAACATCATCGCTGTGGAGAGAATCGCGCCCAGGGGATTGGCGATGCCACGCCCGGCAATGTCCGGAGCAGAACCATGTACCGGTTCATAGAGACCAACTTTGCCGCCGATGCTAGCTGAAGCGAGCATGCCCAGGGAACCGACGACCCCTCCAGCCTGATCCGAGAGAATGTCTCCAAACATGTTCTCGGTCAGCATGACATCGTATTCCGCAGGATGCGCCACCAGAGCCATCGCCGCCGAATCCACGTAGGTGTGAGAAAGCTGCACATCGGGATAATCTTTTCCGACACGGGTCACGACTTCACGCCACAGCCGCGAACAGTCGAGCACGTTGGCTTTGTCGACGGAGATCACTTTGCGCTTGCGAGCCATAGCCAGTTGGAAGGCCACGTGCGCGATGCGCTCGATTTCTTTTTCCCCATACTTCATGGTGTCGACGGCGACACGATCGCCGGCCGGACCAGTCGTGGTGCGAGGCTCGCCGAAGTAAATACCGCCAAGCAACTCGCGCACAATCAGGATGTCGGTGCCGCGCACGATCTCTGGACGCAGAGGCGAACTGTCTTCGAGTGCCTGAAAACATACCGCCGGGCGCAAGTTCGCGAATACGCCGAGCTCTCGACGAAGGCGCAGCAGGCCGCTTTCCGGGCGGAGATGCCGGGGAACATGGTCAAAAGCAGGTCCGCCCACGGCGCCGAGAAGCACGGCTTTCGAAGCGAGACAGCTTTCGAGAGTATCGGCGGGTAGAGGATCGCCGTTCGCAGTGAGTGCGGCGCCGCCGATATTCTTGCGCGTGACTTCGAGCTGATGGCCGAAGGCTTCGGCGAGGTTGGCGAGGACGCGTAGCGCTTCGTCCGTAACTTCAGGGCCGATGCCATCACCGGGGAGGATCGTGAGTTTGATGAGCATGAGCGCTTATTCTAATTCCGGACCTCATCGAACCCCAAGATCCTCCCCCCGCACCTAGACACCCCACAAATAATCTTCCTGCTCGCTGTGATGATCGGCGATCAGATTTCGCGGCACGCTGATGGATTCCGGATTCTCGGCAAGCGAGATCGGGAAAGATCTTAGTCGAGTAGCTGACGGTTTTCCCGGCGCCCGCGCTGGCCGCGATGGCCACTGGCAGGGGTCCGACATGCGCTGGCGGAATGCGCCGGGCCGCTGCGCGGCTTTGCTCGATCAATTCCAGCAGGTGATGATCACGAACGTGCTTGATTTTGTCAGCCAGCACCACAAACTCCCTATAGATGTCATCGAGTTCGCGGCGGTCGAATTCGTATCCGAGTTGCTCGCAGCGCAGACGCAGCGCATGACGGCCAGAATGTTTGCCCAGCACCAGGGTTGAATCAGGCACGCCAACCGATTGCGGAGTCATGATCTCGTAGGTCAACGGATTCTTGAGTACGCCATCTTGATGGATGCCGGCTTCGTGGGCGAAAGCGTTGCGTCCGATGATGGCTTTGTTTGGCTGGACCGAAACGCCGGTAACTTCGCTCAGCAATTGGCTCGAGGGATAAAGCTGCTCGCTGACCAGCCCAGTCTCGTAGGCATAGCGATCGGGACGAACCCGCATCGCCATGGCAATCTCTTCGAGCGATGCATTTCCGGCACGCTCGCCAATGCCATTGATCGTACATTCCACCTGAGTCGCGCCCGCGGCCAGGGCCGCCATCGTGTTCGCAACCGCGAGCCCCAAATCGTTGTGGCAATGAACGGAGATCGTTGTCTTTTCGATCCCGCGCACTTGCTTGCGAACCTTCTGAATTAACCCTCCGAACTCTTCCGGGACGCTGTAGCCGACGGTATCGGGAATGTTCAGCGTGGTTGCGCCTGCATCGACTACCGCCTCCAGCAGTTGGCAGAGGAACTCAGGATCGGTTCGGGTGGCGTCTTCCGGGGAAAACTCGACGTCGCTACACAGCGATTTCGCCAAACGTACGGCATCGCGAGCCTGCTCCAGACATTGCTCGCGGGAGATTCGCAGTTTGTATTTGAGGTGGATATCCGAGGTCGCAAGGAACACGTGGATGCGAGGATGCGAGGCGCGGTGCAACGCCTGCCACGCGCGCTCAATGTCGGCGGCACACGCGCGGGCAAGGCCGGCGATGATGGGACGGTGGATGACCGCGGCAATCGCTTGTACAGCCTCGAAATCGCCTTCGGAAGCGATGGGGAAGCCGGCTTCGATCACATCCACACCCAGGCGGTCGAGTTGGTGGGCCATGCGCAGCTTTTCCTGCACGTTCATGCTGCAACCGGGGGACTGCTCGCCATCTCGCAAGGTGGTGTCGAAAATCGTGATTCGTGCCCGTTCCATTCCGAAGGCCTCCTGTGGGTCTGAGGGTCCCATCCTACGTAGACAGGCGATTGAAGCAAAGCTTATAATCCTACGATTATCATTAGTTCTACTTAAGATCATAAGGGGAGCTAATGGCCCCTGAAGTTCTGTTAACAAGAGGAACAATGGATCTCGCTCAATTGGAAGTGTTTTTGACAGTGGCCCGGGAGGGGCGTTTCTCGCGCGCGGCCGAGAAGCTTTTCCGCACACAGTCGGCGGTCAGCCAGTCGATACGCAAGCTGGAAGAAGAGGTGGGAGAGCCTCTGTTTGACCGCTCTTCGCGCGAAGGCATTCTGACCGACGCCGGGCAGGTGCTACGCGAATATGCGGAAAGGCTTTTGAATCTGCGGAATGACGCGCAGGAGGCGCTGGTTGAACTGCGTTCCCTGCACCAGGGCAAACTGGTGATCGCGGCCAATGAATTTACCGCGCTCTACCTGCTCCCGGTGCTGGCGAGTTTCCGGCGTTTGCATCCGATGATCAAAATCACGGTGCAGCGATCCCTGGGCAGCCATATCCCAGATGATGTATTGCGGCACAACTGCGAGTTCGGGATGCTTACCTACGATCCGCAGGACACGCAGTTGCATGCGATTTCGGTCTATCTGGATGAGTTAATCTTTGTGGTTCCACCCAGCCATCCGCTGGCGAAGGCGCCGCAGGCCAGCATTCGCCAATTGGGCGCGGAGACGTTTGTGGCGCACATAGTCGCATCGCCTTATCGGGAAAAAGTGATTCAGGCATTTAAGCGTCATAAAACGCCGCTCAACATGGACATCGAGCTACCCACGCTGCAGGCGATCAAGCGGTTTGTTGTGATGGGGAATGGCGTGGCCCTGGTGCCGGAGATCAGTGTGGAAAGCGAACTGGCGCGCGGAGAGCTAGTGCGGATTCCGGTGCGCGAGTTGCGCCTGCATCGCAAATTACGCTTGATTTATCGCAAGTCGGCGAACTTGTCGCATGCCGGACAGGCTTTCTTGAAGGTTGCGGAAGCGATCGCGCTGGAGCGCGGAGAGCGATATCGATTTCAGCGGGAGCGCTAATTTATGTTTTGCTCTCCCGACGTTTCGTCTCGACGTCATCCTGAACCCGAAAGGGTGAAGGATCTGGCGTGGAGCGAGGCGCGGGTTGCGCGCGCCAGATCCCTCGCTTCGCTTCGGGATGACGTCCCCTTAAATGATCGTTTCTATTGAGATTTGCTTTTCCTGGCCAGACGCGGGCGGGAACGCCCGCGCTACACATTTCAGTTCGGGCGGGGACTGCAGGTCGACGCGGCATCTTCTACGGTCGAATAAATTTCCAGCACCGAAACCAGATTGGTCAGCCGCAGCATTTCGAGAACGTTCGCGCGCGGCGCCGCCAGCTTGATCGCGCATCCGCTGGCCTGCGACCAAAGCTGAACCAGCACGAGTTCGCCCAGTCCCGCGCTGTCAATCACCTCGACCTCGCTCAGGTCCACGATCAACCGCTTGGTCCGAGGAAGCAGTTCGGCGATCCTCTGCGAGAAATAGGCAGCCTCTTCGCGGTAGCTGATTCGACCCCGACAGCGCAAAACGGCGATGCCTTGAACGGCCGCCAACTCCAGCTTCAACTTCGAATATCCGACTCGTCCCCAAGCTCCGTGCGATTGCGGCCACGTCGAGCAAAATGATGTATGACTCATGGCTTGAGCTTAGTCCGGAAGGATTTCAGGGACGTTTAAGGCATGTGAAAAGCAGGTTAAATCTCGTGGTTCTTAGGGTCCTGCCGAGTAGTTTTTTCTGCTTTCGGATTGGTTAGACTGGCATCTAAAACACTTTGCTCTTGAACTGAATTCTTGGCTCGTACAGGAGGATAGGCCGTGCAGAAAGTAGTTGTTATCTCATTGATTCTCTTGGCTTTTACTGGATTGGCAGCGGCCCAGGTGCCGACAGCAGGCAACGTCTTTTTCGGTTATTCCTATGCGAACGCGCCCCTGGTCACAAGCAGCAACACGAATCTGAACGGCTGGAACGGCTCGCTTGAGGGAAAGTTCCTGCCGTGGATCGGATTGGTCGCAGACCTGGGAGGATATTACGGCTCGCAAACCAAGCCGGGGGTGGCGAAGGTCGACGGAAATGTTTACACGTTCCTGTTTGGCCCTCGCGTGTCGGTTAGCGTTGGACGCTTCCGTCCCTTTGCGCACGCGTTGTTTGGCGCCGGTCACACCAGTTCGAGTGGCGGTGGATACTCAGCCTCTGATACTTCGTTTTCCGACGCCCTCGGCGGCGGCTTGGACTACAAAATTATGAAGGGTCTCGCCTGGCGCGGACAGCTTGATGTCCTGCAAACCCGCTTCTATGGGAGAGACCAGAACGGTCTTCGCTTTTCGACTGGTATCGTCATTCATTTCTGATCAACCTTCGAATCAGCAAAAGAAAACCGGCCAGACGGTGGCCGGTTTTTCTTTTCACGGAGGGAGAATTCAGCTTTGCCAGTATTTGTGGTCGCGAAGGAAGAAGCTTTCATTCCAGTAGTTGAACGCGGTGGTCAGAAATAGCCGCGCGACCCGGAAGTGGCCCATCTTTTCAAAACGCCGGTTGGTGGTGTAAACACCGCCGCGCACAACGCCGAACTTGCTCCGCGCTACCTGGCTGCTCAGAAGATAGTCTTCGGCGAAATGAACCTGCTCGTGGAATCCTCCGAGTTGGTTGAAGCGCTGGCGGTTAAACAACATGAACATCCCAGTGCTGAACGGACGATGCAATTGCGATAGATACTGGAAAAGGTCATTGGTCGTGTAGAGCAGATTGTCGAACACGCCCCCGCCGCGACAAAGAATGTTCGTGGTCACGCAGTGCAAGTGCTTTTTCTGCGCCGCTTCCATGGCGCGACGAATCAGCGCGGGATGGGCGGGCTCGATGTCAGCATCCATGAAAAGCACGTAGGGCGTTTCCGCTTGTGCGGCGCCGGCGTTGCGTCCCACCGAAGGCAGGCCACCGCGAATCACCTCGACGTTCAGGCGATCGCGAAAGCTCATGACGATGTCGGGCGTCCCGTCGGTGGAGTTCGCGTCAGCCACCAACACCTTGGTACTCGGCATCTGCGGGTAGTCCTGCCTCGTCAGCGAAGTCAGCAAATTCGGCATCAGCTTCGCCTCGTTCTTCGCCGGAATGACGATCGTCAGATCGCTCGTGGTATTCATGGATTCGTACTCCTTCCGCATCGACCGTGATGTAAGTGGGCCGCGAATCGGTCCAACTGCCTGAGTTGTAGTACTCGATCCCATCGCGCTGCTGATAGAGGGGAACGTGGGTGTGGCCGCAGAAGATCCGATCCGCCTGGTGAAACCGTGCGTGCGCCAGCGCTCCCTCGGCGACTTTCTGGGTCAAGCGCAACCAGCGAATGTGGATCCGGTCCACATACCGCGAGAGGCCTTTGCCTTTGAAATCGAGCCTCTGTAACTGTAGATGCAGAAACGACCCCACCGCGCTGATCAGAAAATTCCTGGCCATGAAGCGGTCGAATTGATGGCCGTGAATCGCGATATGCCTTCGCCCCAGGAAATCCCAACTGTATTCCTGATAGGCCTTCACGCCGACCAGGTGCGACATGACGTCGACCAGTCCCTGATCGTGATTCCCTTCCACCCAGACAACTTCAACGCCGCGCTTGGGATTCGAGAGCTTGCGGATGTGGCCGAGAAATTTCCAGTGAGCCTTGGTGAGGCGGCGGAAGTTGAGGTCGGAAAAGATATCGCCCAGCAGGATCAAACGGCGGAAACGGTTCTCCCGCAGCATCCGCGTGGCCTCTTCCGCGCGGCTGACCTCCGACCCTAAATGCAGGTCCGAAAGGATGAGCGTGTCATACACTGCCGCCATACTCATCCTTGTAGTCAACAATTGTTACGGGGTAATGAAAGGATAAAGAAAATACGATGAATGGGTTACTCCAACGGTAACCTCGCGGAGCCATTACCGATAGCGCAACGCAATCATTTGACTGAACTTACTTGGGGCTAGGCGGGACGTACTCTTTCGGCGGCGCCACTCCGGGGCCGAAGAAATATTGCTCCATCTGCTTCACGATCACTTCCTGATCTTCGCGCCGGGCCGGGTTCAGGCGGTACTCATTGAGCAACATTTTGCAGAACTCCATCCACTGTCCCCAGGCTTCCTTCGAGACGTTCTCGTAGATCTTCTTGCCCAGATCGGTGTCGAAGGGAGGCTCATCGAGTCCGGGAAGTTCTTTTTGGAGTTTCACGCAATTGACCATGTGCTCTGCCATAGAGTTCCTCGCGAAAAGATCAATTGAAATTATCTCACAGGCAGCGCGGCAGATAGCGACCTTCCACCTTGACACGATCTCGAGTTCATGCAAAATCTACGCACACATGAAAATCTTCTGTATTGCCCCGTTGCTGCTGCTGACTTTCTCTCTGTTCGCCCAGAACGCTCGTTCCGACGAGACCAAGTCCGCCGTGACTGCGGACTTTTTTGTTGCCCCCAACGGCAACGATGCCTGGAGTGGCAAGCTGTCAACTCCCAATGCCGCCAAAACCGATGGACCCTTCCTGTCGATCGTGCGCGCGCAGAAAGCGGTGCGGGAGGCGAAGCGTGAGTCCGGAATTACGGTCATGCTGCGCAAAGGCACCTACTATTTGGGATTCGTTCCGAATACCGGAACCTTGAAATTCACCGGCGATGACTCGGGCAAATCCAATCGTCCGATCTTGTGGACGAATTATCCCGGTGAAACCCCGATCATCAGCGGCGGCCTGCCCATCGGAAAAGATGGTCTGGATCTTACCTGGAAGAAGGTGTCCGGAAATCTCTGGCAAGTAACGCTGCCATCGGGAGTCGAACCGTTTGAGTACCTCTTTTATAACGGCGAGCGGCGCATGCGTTCGCGGGTGCAATCTGCGGGCGGCACGGGTTATCTGATGCGAGGCGGCGGGTGTTACTCGACGGTCGCAAAACAAAACGTCGATCCCGTTCAATGCAATCTTGGAACTTATCTCAGAATCGCCAGCCCAGTCGACGCTGATAGCGCCGCCGGCGAGAACTGCCCTTCTTCCTCGAACCCTCGTGGCCGCCGGAAATGTCTCGACCGCTTTTACTATTTTCCTGACGATCCGATCGCGGCTTTCGCCAACCTGACCCCGGTGGATTCGCCCTGGCATCGGTGCCGCACGAAGGAATCGAGTGCTTATCCGCAGGGTGATATCGAAGTCATGATCTTTGACTCATGGAGCGTCGATGACATGCGTTTGGCCTGCGTCGACACCTCAAGCCACATCGTTTACTTCACCGACAAGACGTTCTCCACCGAGGCGGGGATGACGTTCAACAATCTCGGGCCGATCGGCCATCACCGCTACATCATCGAGAATACGAAGGACGCGTTCACCACAGCCCAGTCTGCGGGACAGACCGGATTGTGGTTTCTCGACCGCTCGACTTCGCCCTGGACGCTGAACTACCTCGCCAATAAAGGGGAGGATCCGAATGCTGACTCGGTGGTGATTGCGCAGATCGAGCCAGTCGATCCGCAGGGCGGCAGCCTGATCTCAGCCTTCGATTTGCGATACGTTACGTTTCGCGGCATCACCTTTGAAGTGGACAACTATGTTCCTCCGCCCTCCGGATTCAACAACGACCAGAACACGGAATACACGCTGCCGGTGGCCATCGACTGCGAGAGCTGTCAGCACGTCGATTTCGATAGAATCACCGTGCGGCATACGTCTACTTCAGGCATTCTGATCACGTCGGCTTCGGGCAATTCGGGCGACCCCGCGAAAGACGACACGGTCGAGAACTCTGCGTTCTATGACGTTGGCGACTGCGGAATCCGCATCGGACACGGCGCCCGGCGCGACGACCGCCGCGAGAATGTGGTTCAGAACGTCCTGGTGCAGAACAACCTGGTGCAAGGTTTTGCCCGCGTCTTTCCTGACGGCGAAGGCATCGCGCTTTCGAGCGGCCACGATATTCAATTCCTGCACAACGAAATCAGCGACGGATATCACACCGGCCTGGCCGTCTGCTTCTTCGGATGCGTAGCCGGCCAGCATGACGCCGACGGCAACAACATTGTCAGCGCCTATAACCATATCTGGACGACCATGCAAGGAGTCACCTCCGACGGCGGCACGCTCTACTACAACATCGGAGACATGGGAGGCAGCGGCAAGGGCAACAAAATCTTGAACAATCTCGTGCACGACACAACCGATGCCGGAGTGATTGACGGATTTCCCGACGGGTACGGCGGACGCGGCATTTATCTTGACAACATGAGCGCCGGGGTCGACGTCGAAAACAATGTCGTCTACCGCGTCAATCAGGACGTGGCCTGGATGAGCCGCGGCCCCGCTCCCGGCCAGCCCGGCAACACTTTCAACAACAATATCTTCGCCTATGGCATGCGCACGTTGTTCCACGGTGCGGAGTGGCCTCAGGGATGCGTCGATCCCTCTTTACGGGCGGCCGTCACTAATAATATTTTCTACTTCGATCGCGACGAGTCGACCGGATTTCAAGTCATCGTTGGTTGTTCGTACTCGTGCGGGCTGCCCTACAACAAGTTCCTGAACTTCCAGGGCAATCTCTACTGGAGAACCACAGGGGGATTCGACAAAGATCCGCACGCCTTCCACATCATCAGCCGCAAGCCGGAAGACGCGCGCCAGTGCACGGGACGGCCCAGCGACTGGACCTATCTCACGTTCTCCGATTGGCAGAGCAGCAAACAGCCAGTGGAGTGGGGGCCTGCGGGAGGCATGAATCTTGACACGAAGGGCACAGCCAGCGTCGACCCGGGATTCGGACACAGCGGAAAACCGACCGACTTTCTGCTGAGATCAAATCCCGTGCCCGGATTCGACTACACCAAGACCAACGACACCATCCTGCACGCCGGAAGGACCAACCCTGTCATCAAACCGCCCAACGTGATTCACACGCTGCCGGCGTACAGCTATACGGATTATTGAGGGAGTGGTGGGCCCTCCAGGATTTGAACCTGGGACCAATGGATTATGAGTCCACTGCTCTAACCGCTGAGCTAAGGGCCCTTCCAGGGCGAGCGTGCTGCTCGATTGTAGCGGCAAAGGGAGGGCTCTGTCAGGACAGATTCGTCCCTAAGGCATCCTCTGGCGACTCTCTCACCATCGGAGAGAAGCGAGAAATTCTAGGGGGTTCTGTGAGAACACTTTCGCGATTGACGAGCGTAGTAGGTACGGTAAGCTTACTTTTTGCGGGATACGTTCTTCTAAACGCGGTACCGGATTTGGGACGCTACATCCGTATCAGCAGGATGTAGGGGCACGCGCGATCTACCCACAAGCGCTTACGAGGTCGTCGCTTCCGTCTCCATCCAGCCTTCGGTGCGGGCTTTTTCCACCAGCCATTGCTGAAGTTCGCGTTCGAGGGCAGGATGAATTTCGACGATGCTGAGTCCCGCCAAGCCGTCGGGGCCGGACCATGCCAACTTTGCTTTCGCCTCGATGGGCGAATCGCGCTCGGGAAGAGTGAAGGAAATGTCCATGCTGGAGCCGTGCGCGAGAGTTATTGGGCACTGCACCGCCAAGCCTCCAGAACTGATGTTGACGCTGGTAGCAATGATCTCCTCTCCTTCCATTTGTAGCCTAACCGGAATCGCAACGGTGACGCGGAAGTAGCGTTGTTGCTGTGCTCCGGATGTTCCCGCCGGCTGCAGCCCGGCCTCCTGATCTTCGCGGCGATACCTGGCGAGTTTTCTGCGCAGAGTGCGTCCGGAGATTCCCAGCTGCTGTGCAGCCTTCACCTGGTTGCCAGCGCTGCGTGACAATGCCTGCATGATCATCTGCCGCTCCATGTCCTCCAGATTTCCCTGGAAGGCTGCGGGAGCCGCGACGTCGATCACGCCGCAGATGGCGGCCGGCAAATCGCTAGTGCGAATTTCTTTGGCGCCCGGCTTCATCTGCACAGCCGTCTTGAAAATCACGTTCTTCAATTCACGGATATTGCCGGGCCAGTTGTATCGCAACAGGGCCTGGATCGCATCGGACGTGAACTTTGCGGCGGGAGACTGCTGCTGAAGAAAGTATTCCGCGAGCGCGACGATGTCATCCCCACGATCCCGAAGCGGAGGAACCTGTAATTGAAACTGGGTCAGGCGATGGTAAAGATCGCGGCGAAACTTTCCCGCCTGGACTTCGGATTCCAGATCGCGGTTGGTAGCAGCGATCACGCGTACATTGACTGCAACCTTCCGGCTGCCTCCGAGACGGTAATAGGGAACGCCATCAAGTACACGCAGCAACTTTGCCTGCACCTTCCCATCGAGTTCGCCGATTTCGTCAAGGAGCAGGGTTCCGTCGTTGGCCAGTTCGAACAGCCCGGGCTTGGTGGAGTCAGCTCCGCTGAAGGCGCCTTTTTCGTATCCGAAGAGTTCGCTCTCGACCAGGTGCTCGGGAAGCGCAGCACAGTTCACATCGACAAACGACTTGTTGCAGCGCAGGGAGTGCTGGTGAATCGCCTTGGCTACCACTTCCTTGCCGCTGCCGGTCTCTCCCACAATGAGGATGGCAGCATCATGCTGCGCCACCCGCTCGACCATGCTCATGACATGACGCATCACCTCGCTGCGAACTACGGCAGTGGTGCCGTCCCCGAATTGCAAGTCAGCCAAGGGCTTCATGTGGGTACGGGTTTACGCGAGGCGAGGAACTACGCGACTCCCTTGGGAATCTTTAACATGCAGAATAGGGAAGGGGTAGGTTACTTCGGTTTAGGCGATTGGGGTCAAACAGTTAGGCCGGTGAGGAGAAGTACGGCGCAGCCTGCTTTATGGGAATGCCTGACTGCGAGCCGCCCAGAGCATGAGTCGGTGGTCGTGAAAAGCTGGGATGGATCGTTCCGTCTTCAATGCTTAGCTCCCCCAAACGGCCGATGCGGCGGACAACAAGCTAAGTGCCAAAACCGTGGCTGACAAAAGCGCTGCTACGATGACTGCCTTCCTGAACATTTTCATCTTCTCCTCTCCCTTCATGGTCGAGATTTCTTTCTAGCTGCCCCACACTGCTGATGCGCTGCAACTGATCGCCAACAGTGTCAGGAGTGCCGGAATAATCAGAGCGTATGCGAGTTTCAGTAGCCTGTTTTTCATGGTCCCTTTGATCCCTGTTTCGAAGGTTGTTCGAAACTAGTTTCCGCCTTCGTTGTCGCCGTTGTCATCGATGCTCAGCGCATCGCTGCCGGAGCCCACTGAGTTGCCCCAGATCACCGAGTTGCCCCAAACGACGCTGTAGCCGCTCATGGTGGAGTTGCCCCAGATGACGGAGTTCCCCCAAATGACCGAAGAGCCACTTACCAGGCAGTTGCCCCAGATCACCGAGTTGCCCCAGATCACGGAGTTGCTCCAGATCGACGATGGGTCGGCCACTAATGTGGCGGTTCCCGAAGAATCCATCACGGCGATAGGCGACATCGCTGTTCCCTGCACCGTGTCGTGATTCGCCAGCGCGTTCGGAATGTTCAGATAGCCCGATCCCACGGTGAAGACGTCGTACTGGTACGTCGTCAGGACGCCATTGACCATCAGCTGTGTTGTAGTCGGAAAGGTCTTGTCGGCAGTTTTCATCAGCCGCGCCTTGATCTCATCGGGGGTCGCCGTCGAGTCTGATTCGAGCAGCAGGGCGACCGCACCACTGACAACCGGAGTGGCCATGCTGGTGCCGCTCAGAATGAAGTAGGAACGGTTGGCCCACTGGGAGCCTCCATATGCCGTCGGAGAAACTTCGTTGGTCGGGAATTCCAGATCGAGAGTGCTGCCTGGCACCAGAAGTGACGCGATGCGATTGCCCGGTGCGACTACGTCGGGTTTGATCACGTGATCGACGGCGCTGGGACCTTTCGAGCTGTAACTGGTGATGATGTCGTCGCTCTTGGCCAAAGTCCCCATGGTGTTCATGGCGCCGACGGTAATAACGTAGGGATCGTTCCCGGGCGCGCCGATCAAGCCATACCCGTGCGTGCCGTAGTCGTTATCGCGGCCGAGATTTCCGGCGGCCACCACCACGACGATTCCCGACTTCCAAGCCGCTTCTACGGCCTGGCAAAGAGGATCCTGCTGGTAGCTTTCATAGACAGCACGTCCGAGTGAGAGGTTGATGACCTGAATGTTGTAAGTGTTCTTGAGAGCGATCGCCCGCTGAATAGCGGCAATCACGTAAGAATCCTGGCCGCTGCCGTTGCCGTCGAGCACCTTCAGATTTACCAGGCTCACATGGGGCGCGACCCCGTAAATGGCGCGGTAAGCGCCCAACCCGCCAGACTGCGACGCGTTGCCGGCAAGAATTCCCGCCACGTGGGTGCCGTGTCCGTAGTGATCGTTGGTGTCGGTGCCAGGAACGAAGCTTTGGCTGTAGATCACGCGCGACTGCCCAGTGGCCGGATCATGCAAATCGGGGTGATCGCTGATACCGCTATCGATGACGGCGATGGTGACTCCTGTGCCATCAAGACCGTAACTCTGGGCGACATCTGCGCCCACAGTCGCTTCGGTGAAATCTGATGCCGGACGCAGAGGACGATTCGGAGAAACATAAGCAACTTCGGGATCGGCCGCCAGCGCCGCCAGGCGGTTTGCCGGCACGTGGAAAACGCCGCCGTGGATCAAGCTGAATTTCTGTTTGTTCACTCCACCAAGCTTGGCCATACGCTGGAGAGTGGCTGCCATGGGAGCGTGCTTGAATTGGACGATGACCTCGACTGGTTGCGTGGACGATGGACCCTTCCGCAAAAGAGACGCAACCTCAGGAGCGACCTTGCGCCCCCATGGAGTCGCGGTGTCCCCTTCGGCCACCTTCAATTGCGCTGAGCCAATGCCCAGACCCAGGAGAAGAAATGCAGTGAGAGCGAGTGTCCATTCACCCAAGCGAGCCGCGGGTCGAGTGAAACTCTGCTTGCCGTTCCCAACGCCCTGCCTCATTGAAGTCTCCAAACCAGCCCAGACTTTTCGGGGAAGTCGAGTCACCAGTGATCAGTGCAGGTCGATGTCCAATACTGAGATTCACGCAATGCATTGATTTCATTGGCGATACTGTCATTCTGGCAACCCCTCCGGAGGACAAATTGTCCTATAACCCTGGGCGGAGGCAACGCCGTTTTCCTGCCAAGCCACTGTGAAACAGAGGTTTAATGCAACCTGGGCGGGGAGCGGACAATTCGTCCGTGGTCGCCCGGTGGCTCCTGTCCTGCAGTGATCGGGAGTCATTACCAAAGTTTAGGCAAATTCCCGTAACTGATTGTTGTTAATAACTTTAGCTGCTATCAATGTAGGTTCAACCCTCAGAAATCACTTCCCCCAAGGGCCAGTTAGGAAGAAGAAGCGGAGGGACATTGTCAGGTCGCTCTCAGTCTTGGAGAGACATGACCGCCGGCGCCAAGGTGTTTATCAGCCTTGTTGTCATTGCGGGCACGGGTGCGCTTGTTTACGGAGCGATCAATCCCAGCAGCCGAAACATCAGCAAGTTCGTTTGCTACCTGCTGGTAGCCTTGCTGGCGTCGCGGTTGAAGGTCAATCTTCCCGGCATCACCGGCACCATGTCGGTGAACTTCCTGTTCATCCTGCTGGGAGTGCTGGAGCTGAGCTTCGCCGAGACGCTGGTGCTGGGGACGGCCGCGATCCTTGTCCAATGCTTCTATCGCGACCGGCCAAGCGCGATCCAGGTGACGTTCAACATCTGCGCCAGCGCTCTCTCCATTGCGGCGGCATGGGCGGTCTATCACCTTCCCTTCCTGCAAAACGAAATCAGCAGCCACACGGTGCTGCTGGTTGTGGCCGCGTCGGTTTACTTCGTCGCGAATACCGGATCGATCGCCACGGTCATCGCGCTCACCGAGGACAAGTCCCTCAACAACATTTGGGTGGAGTGCTATTTCTGGTCGTTTCCCTACTACCTGGTCGGAGCGGGCATTGCCGGCGTGGTTGGTTGGTTCAATCAAAAGTATGAGTGGCAGACTTCGCTGCTCATCGTGCCGGTCATTTACCTGATCTACCGCTCTTACCGGCTCTACCTGGGCAAGCTTGAGGACGAGAAGCGACACGTGGAAGAGATGGCGAATTTGCATCTCCGCACCATCGAAGCTCTCGCGTTGGCTATCGAAGCCAAAGATCACACGACCCACGACCACTTGCAGCGGGTGCGAGTCTACGCCATTGAAGTCGCCAAGGAACTGGGCGTGAGTCCGGATGAGATGGAAGCTCTGCACGCAGCCGCGCTGCTGCACGACATCGGAAAACTTGCAGTGCCGGAACACATCATCTCCAAGCCCGGCCGGCTTACTCCGGAAGAGTTCGAGAAGATGAAGATCCACCCGGTGGTGGGCGCGGAAATTCTGGAACGCGTGCGCTTCCCGTATCCCGTCGTACCCATTGTGCGCGCGCACCACGAGCGCTGGGACGGATCGGGCTACCCCTTCGGATTACGCGGAGAAGAGATCCCCATTGGCGCTCGCATTCTTTCTACGGTCGATTACCTCGACGCGCTGGCGTCGGACCGGCAGTACCGTCGAGCGTTGCCGCTGGAAGAAGTGATGCAACGCCTGATTAAAGAATCTGGCAAATCGTTCGATCCCAAAGTCGTCGCGATTCTGCAGAAACGTTATCTCAACCTGGAAAAAGTAGTGCAGGCGCAGTTCGGGCACGATGTGGCTTTCAAGCTGTCAACAGAAGTTCGGGTGGAGCGCGGTACGGCCCCCGACGCTGGCTTTGAAGATGCCACAGTCAAAGACGCTCCTGGGCAGGAAGCGACGTTCCTTTTGTCAATCGCGGCAGCACGCCAGGAAGCGCAAACGCTGTTTGAACTGAGCCAAGATCTCGGCGCTTCGCTCAGCCTCGGTGAAACTCTCTCTGTCTTCTCGCTGAAGCTTCGGCGCCTGGTGCCCTACGATGCGATCGCAATCTACGTGAAGCGCGGAACCGAACTGATTCCGGAATACGTCAACGGCGATAACTTCCGCTTATTCGCGTCGCTCCGCATTCCGCTGGGCCAGGGCTTGTCCGGATGGGTGGCGCAAAACCGCAAGCCGATCATCAACGGCAATCCGTCGGTCGAGCCCGGGTACTTGAACGATCCGACAAAGTTCAGCACCTTGCGTTCGGCGTTGGCGATTCCCCTGGAAGGTTTAGCCGGCGTCGTAGGTGTGCTCGCGCTCTATCACGCCGAACGGGACAACTTTACCTCTGACCATTTGCGGATTCTGCTTGCCATCAGTTCAAAAATGGCGCTGGCCATCGAGAACGCGCTGAAGTACGAGCAGGCGGAAAGTTCGGCGACCACCGATTACCTAACCGGCCTGCCCAATGCACGGTCGCTGTTCCTGCAACTGGATCGCGAACTGGCGCGCTGCAAGCGTGACGGCACGACGCTCACCGTCATGGTCTGTGACATGGACGGCTTCAAGCAGATCAACGACCGCTTCGGCCACCTTGAGGGTAATCGCGTGCTGAGGCTTTTTGCCCAGGCTCTGAAAGAAACCTGCCGCGAGTACGACTATGTCGCTCGCATGGGCGGAGACGAATTCGTAGTAGTCGCGCCCGGCCTGCCTCCCGACGCGGTCGCCAAGAAATCGGAAAGCCTGCGCGAACTCGCTAAGCAAGCGGGACGGGATGTCTGCCAGGAAGACATTTTGTCGCTGAGCATCGGCCAGGCGGTCTATGCGGAAGACGGCAGCGATGCCGAGGAACTGCTCGCCGAAGCCGACCGGCGGATGTACATCGAGAAACAGCAGCAGCCGTCGCGCAAGAATCGGCGTGTTTATCCGCGCATGAAGTGCCGGGTGACGATTGAATTGCAGCCGAATGAGGGCAGTCCTCTGCTTGGCAACCTCACGAATATCAGCCTGGCTGGCTGCTTTGTCGAAACCAGCGCGATCATGCCGGCGGGCAGCAAGCTGAAACTGGTTTTCTCGATCGACGACGGCAAACTTCAGACCGAAGGAGTCGTGGTTCGAATCGACCCCGGTTCCGGAATCGCCGTCCAGTTCAACGAAATGAACCGCGAGGACCGCGACCGGATGCACCGCATCCTGGAATACGTGCATAACACGACCATGTTTTACGACAACCGCTACCTCTCGAAACTGCAAAGCCAGTAGCCGGGTTATTTCTTCGGAGAGAAAATACGCGATTCACGTTGGCTAAACTCGCGGGCAAGATCGTGATCGTCGTTCTACTGGGAGGATTTCTCGGCGCGACGATGGTGCGCTTTGCGCCGGGATTTGGGGTGGATGAAGAGGAACTCGACACACGCCTGAACAATCAGAGCGTCCATGCTTTACGAGAGGCTCAGGAACCAGACCGCAATCTCTTCGCTTTTTACTCTCGCTATCTTGTACAGCTTCTTCACGGAGATCTGGGGGTTTCGCGCACGTTGCAGCGTCCGGTGTCCCAACTGTTGGAGGAACGGTTTCCCGAGACCCTGAAGTCCGTGGGATTAGGTCTTCTCGTGGGATGGACCCTCGCCCTGCCTTTGGCCATCGCCGTCGTCATGTCGCGTGCGTGGCTGCTGGACACCATCTCTAACTTATTGGTCAGCCTGCTGCTCTGTGTTCCGGCGGCGGTGCTGGCTTTGCTGTTTGTGCTCGAGCGGGTACCTGCTCGCTTACTGCTCAGCCTTGTGATTTTCCCGAAGGTGTTTCGCTATTCTCGGAGTTTGCTGGCTCGCAGCTCTTCGTTGCCTCATGTTCTGACGGCGCGAGCCAAGGGATTAGGGAGTCTGCGGGTACTGGTGTGGCACATTCTGCCGACTGCGGCGCCTCAACTGGTGGCGCTGGCCGGGGTCTCGCTCAGTCTGGCATTCGCCGCAGCCATTCCAGTGGAAGCGCTCTGCGATCTTCCGGGCATCGGACAACTGGCGTGGAAGGCGGCCTTGGGACGCGATGTGGAATTGCTGGTCAACCTCACCATGATCGTGACTCTGGTCACGCTTCTTGCCAACTCAGCTTCTGACCTTGCCAGCCAGTATTTTCGGACAGGGGAAGCATGAACTGGGCTCGCCAGGTCGCGATTGGACTCTTGGTAGCGGTGGCAGCTGCTTGCCTTTTGGCGAACTTTTTGGCGCCCGCTCCTTACGCGCACCAGTTTCGCGAACTGCCGAACGCTACGCCGTCTCACCAGCATTTCCTAGGAACCGATGACCTGGGGCGCGACCGCTTCACGCGCGTGCTGTATGGGACGCGGGTTTCGTTAGTGTTGGCGCCAGCCGCTGCGTTGCTTTCCAGCTTGCTCGCGGGGCTGATTGGCGGGTTCGCAGGCTTCGCCGGCGGTTGGGTGGAACGCTGTGTGATGGCCGCTACCGACCTCTTCCTGTCTCTGCCTTGGCTATTCCTGCTGATCACAGTGCGGGCGATGTTGCCGCTGAACGTCGCGCCCATGACGTCGGTGATGATCACATTCGCGCTGCTGGGCTGCCTGGGCTGGGCGGGGGCGGCGCGTGTTATCTGCGCCGACGCGCGAACATTCTCTCAGTCGGACTTTGTGTTGTTGGCCCGGGCCTCGGGAAGCAGCGGTTTTCGCCTTTTGTGGCGGCATCTGCTGCCCAATCTAAAGCCGGTTCTGTTTGCGCAGTTCTGGATCTCGATTCCGGTGTTCATCCTGACCGAAGCCAATCTTGGCATTCTTGGCTTGGGCGTTGCCGAGCCTTTGCCTTCCTGGGGCAGTCTGCTGCGCGAACTGGAGAGTTTTTCATCCGTCTCAAGTCAGCCTTGGCAGTTTGTCCCCTTGCTTCTTTTCATCGTAGTCGTCAGCAGTTTCCATCTGGTCTTAACCAAGCAGGAGTTGCCCGCATGAAAAAGCCAATTGCAGTAATTGTGTTCGCCGTTGTCACGGTTTCCGTCGCGCTGGCTCAGGCCGGGGGGGAACTTCGCTTCTGTCTGCATTCGGAGCCGAAGACTTTCAACCCCGTGCTCATGGAGGATGACTCTTCCGAGACGATCCGATATCTCACCGGCGGCGTGCTCATGCGAGTGAATCGCCAGACACAGGAACTGGAACCCGAACTCGCGACCTCATGGAAGGTCACCGACGGCGGAAGGACCATTACGTTCGAGTTGCGCAAAGGTGTGCATTTTTCCGACGGCACACCGTTCTCAGCAGCGGACGTGGCTTTCACCATGCAACAACTGATGGACCCAGCGATGCACTCGCCCACCGGCGACTCCTTCCGCTCGGGCGATGGGAAGGTTGAGACTCGAGTGCTAGCGAAAGATCGGGTGGCGATCACCTTCCCTGCGCCGATCTCGGGGCTCGACAAGCTTTTCGATCAAGTCGCCATCATGTCGGCGACGTCTCCACTGAAAGAGATGGCTGTGCTTGGGCCCTATGTCGTGGCAGAAAACAAAGCGGGAGCGTACCTGATCCTGAAGCGCAATCCCAATTACTGGAAGCACGACGCCAGTGGGCGCCAGTTGCCTTACATCGACTCGGTTCGTCTCGATATCCAGCAGAATCGCGATATCGAGATGGTGCGCCTGACTCACGGCGAAATCGACTTCATCAACTCGCTCGACGCCGAGTACTTCGACAAGCTGGCGAGCACGGATCCGGCCATGGCTCACGATGCCGGAGTCTCGCTCGATACAGAATTCATGTGGTTCAACCAGGTGCCGACCTCACCCCTTCCGGCTTACAAGAAAGCCTGGTTTACCTCGACCAATTTCCGCCACGCGATCTCGGAATCGATCAACCGCAGTGACATGGCCCGCATCGCATTCCGCGGGCATGCGCAACCCGCAATCGGGCCGGTCTCCCCCGCCAACAAGTTCTGGTTCAACGCGAAGCTGCAAGCGCATCCATTCGATCAGAAGGCCGCACTTCAGTTGCTCGCCCAGGACGGTTTCCGCATGCAGGGCGATACGCTGCGCGATCGTGATGGACACGCGGTTGAGTTCTCGATCATCACCAACTCGGGGAACAAGTATCGCGAGCGCATGGCTACCATGATGCAGCAGGACCTCTCGGGAATCGGCATCAAGCTCAACGTCGTGACCCTCGACTTCCCCTCCCTGATTGAACGGATGACTCGAACCTTCGACTATGAAGCTTGCCTGCTGGGCCTGGTCAACACCGATCTCGATCCGAATTCGGTTATGAATGTCTGGCTGAGCTCTTCGGAGAATCATCAGTGGAACCCGAGCCAGAAGGCGCCCGCGACGCAATGGGAAGCGGAAATTGACCGTCTCATGAAGGAGCAAGCGTCGACTCTCGATCCCAACAAGCGTAAGGCTTCCTTCGACAAGGTTCAGGAAATTGTCTGGCAGCAGGAGCCGTTTATCTATCTGGTAAACAAGAATGCCCTCTCGGCAGTTTCGACTTCCGTGCGCAACATACACCCGGTAGCGCTGCGGCCGCAGGTTTACTGGAACATCGACCAGCTTTCGCTGACCAGCGAGGTCGCCCGCAATCACTAATGGAAGCATCGCCTCTACTCTCGATTCGTTTGTCGGTCAGCTATCCTGGCAAGCCCGGCGTGCTTCGTGATGTTGCGCTTGAGATGCGCGCCGGCGAGATTCTGGGCTTAGTAGGACAGAGCGGATGCGGCAAGAGCACGCTGGCGCTGGCGATTCTGCGATTGCTTCATCTCAAGAACGGCAAAGCCGAGGGATCGCTTCAACTCAACGGCCGCGACATGATGACGATGAAAGAGCGCGAAATGCGTTCGCTGCGCGGCCGGGAGATTGGACTGGTGCTGCAGAGTCCGATGTCGTCGCTGAATCCGGCGTTGCGCATCGGCACGCAGATGGAAGAGGCGTGGAAAGTTCATAAGCGTGGCACGAACGATGACTGTCGCGGCGAAATCCTGGAAGCGCTGAAGAACGTCAGCCTGCCGGCCGACCCGGAACTATTGAAGCGTTTCCCCTCTCAACTCAGTGTGGGGCAAGCGCAACGTGTACTCATCGCGATGGCCGCGCTGCATCGTCCATCGCTACTGATTGCGGATGAAGCCACCAGCGCGCTCGACCTGATCACGCAGTCGGAGATCCTGCAGTTGTTCCGCGATCTCAGTCAGAAATTTGGAATGGGAATTCTCTATATCTCTCACGACCTGCTATCAGTCGCGACCATCAGCCAGCGCGTGGCCGTGATGCAGGCGGGAAAGATCGTCGAATGCCGCGAGACCGCGGACATCTTCCGCAATCCACAACATCCTTATACGCAGGACTTGATTCGCGCGCTGCCAGTGGTGCCGCAGTTTGCGAAGGCAGCGGCGCAAAGATAAACCTGGCCACGGATTACGCAGATCAGCGCTAATTTCAAAACATCTTGAGGGTTTATCCGTGGAAATTCGCGTAATCCGTGGCTGGGTCTATCTTCGTCCGGGATGGAATTCGCCCTTGCTGGAGAACTGCGAGTAGGGCCACTCGTTTTTCTTTGCGGGCGTTGATGCCGTGGGTGCTGCCGTCGCGGCCGCGGCCATGGCCACCGGCTCGATACCCCAATCCGCGGGCGCAGGGTGTATGCCCCACACATTTCCGGTCTGTTCGAGGGCGAGTCCCACGAGCCAGAATTTTCCGCCAGTTCCTAATGGCACGCAATTCACGACGAGTGCCGCGACTGTTTGCCCAGTGGGCAGTTCGTCCAGATCGACCTGCAATCCCGGTGTAAGCGGGCGCGAAAGGCGCACGCCACATCCTTGCGGATTGACGACCAATGTCTGGCAGCGCTCGGTGAACTCTGAAGATGGATCGAGACATGTGACCCGTAGAGGTAGCTGCGCACGAACGCGGCTGCCCCGACGAGCGGATTCGTAAGATGTAGCGGTGGGCTCCATGCGCTTCTACAAAATTCTACGTTGGCAAGCGAGGAGTTTCCGCTGCGAAGAGGGCGAAAAGAGCACCAAGGTAACCAGGAAATTCCGGAGCGGAATGACCGGCAGTTAGACGGCTGCCATAGGACGGATCTGGATGAGCGGGCCTGAGGCTGCCAACTTCGCTTTTCTCAGCATGTTGGCTGAGACAATCCCCGTCCGCTGGAATGACTTTTCGCAATCGGCGCTGGAGGGGCCACGCATATTGCCTTCCATATAAGCCAGGCCCGGGCAGCGGGTGCAGCTTCCGACATGACTGCAAGTGGAACAAACCGGCAGGTCCTTGGCGCGGATCGAACGCACGTCATTGAGTTCGGGGGAATTCTTCCAGATATCCAGGAAGCGCTGTTGCCGCAGATTCCCGGTCGGCAGGGGAAACTGCACGCAGGGAAAAACGTCGCCATAAGGAGTGATGTAGGCGGCGGTGTGGCCGGCGCTACAGGGAACGCCCTCCATCACATCGTCGCCCGGCGGAGGAGGCGGCGCGCAGAACTCCTCGACGTTTCCGACCAGATCTTTGTTGTGAAAGACCGCATTCAACTCGGAGCCGGGAATCCGCAAACTGAGAATCGAGGTGTCACCATCAATCTTCGGCGTGATCGTCGGATCGAGGGTGTAGGTCACCTCAAGCTCGCGAGCCAGCGCCTGGACGCCGGAATGATCTCCAAGATTCGCTGTCATCATGACATTGGCAATTACAACCTTCAGCCCCTGCGATTTCAGGAAGCGAATCGCGCGAATGCTTTTTTTCAAAGAGCCCGGCAGCTTGGTGATTGCGTCGTGCACTTCCGGCCGGTGGGAATAGATGCTGATCTGTACCTGTTCAACTCCCAGATCGCGGATACGCTTGGCTTCAGCGGCGCCGATCATGACTCCATTGGTCTTGATGCGAATGTTGAACATCAGTTTGCGGGCGTATTCCAGGATTTCGAAGAAATCGCGGCGCATGAGTACTTCGCCGCCGCTCAAGGTCAGGAAAAACGTTCCCGCTTCCGCCAATTGATTCAGGATATCTTTGATTTCCGCAGTCGTGAGTTCGCCGTGATCGTCGTGATCGAGATAGCAATGGACGCAGCGTTCATTGCAGCGGTAGGTGACATCGAGGTGAATGCCCAGCGGGACGCCAAGGTCAAAAGCTCGTTCATTCATCTGATGCATCAGGCTCATGAAGCCTCCACCGGCCCCGAGGCCACATCGTCGAAAGGATGATCGGATACTTTGAGGATGCCGTGTTGCGAAAGTTGCTCAACAAACTGCTCGGCATCGCGATTGGCGACTTCAGGCTCAACGTCGAAGGTGGGGCAGACTCGATTCGCTACGATCGCCGAAAGCGGAGTCTTCCCATCAGCGGACTGCCAGATTACGGTGGCTACTTCGTTAAGCGTAAAAAAGGTAGAGTCGACCGCTGACATGACCATCATCTCTCCACCCAACACCCGGGCGGCGATGGCTGTGCTTCGCGAAATGTACTTTTCGCTCATCAGATCAAATCCCATACGCGTTCATCGGGAAAGAACGTTAACCGGCGTACCGGAACTCGCTCTACGAACTCGCACGCAGCCTGAAAAATCATGTTCACCAGCTCCGCATCTTCGGCGAAGAAGAGAATGTTCCGCATCAGGGTGCGGGCGGCGTCCGCACTGGCAATCGGCTCAATCTTATTTTCGGGCCCTTTGGCGAGAAAATAAAGACCGGCGACGGGAGCAGACAGGTTCTCCCCCACGCGTGCTAACTCTCCGGCGAACGGCGTCCCGCAGGCTTCATAACCATCTTGTTGCCCGCCGGATATAAGAAATCTCGTCCGTCAGCAGGGTTGCATCTTCGGGAATGAGGCTGGAAATAGTCGTTTTGCCCGCTCCCGAAACTCCGGAAAACAAGAATGCACGCCCGTTACGAATCGCGCTGGCGGCGTGAAGCAGAAATCCACCTTCGCGCGCCAGGACCAGCGTATGAACGATGCGCAGCACCGAATCGAGCGAGTAAGGGTTCGCCGACTGGCGAATGGTTCCGCGCCTGGCATCGGGATCCCAGTGGGCGCGGAAATCTCCCCGCTTCAAATACCACTCGCGTCCCTTCACCTCGACGTGCGCGTCTTCGTCCTCGCCTTCGTTGGGTGGGGCGATGAGATCCACATCAAACTCGAATCTTGGATTCACGGAGTCGCCCAGAAATTTCGCATAGCGATCCGCCAACATTTCTTTGAAGGATGCATCGTGGGTACGCAACAGGATAGGCAGCCCACCAATCTCCACGGAAATTTCGTGACCGTGACTCATTGCCCGTTCCTACGGCCGAGAAGGTAAAGACGGTGGCGCTACCGGGTTCCTTCAGAAATCGTGGGCGCAAATTCCAATTGCGTGCGGCGTGCCGCATGCCATCGCAGCGCGAGGTTGCTCAGAAAATCGAAACGGCTCAAAAACCAGCCAAACCCATTTCTGCAGAAGCGACAACTTCGTTGCCATCGAAAATTCGCGTGCTCCGCGGCGAACCGTAGCTACGCGGCCAAGCACTTCCGACGCCGCGATCGCACTATCTTCATCGTCCATACAATCGCCGCGAGTGGTGATCTGCGTTTGCCCCGCGGAAGACGCCATTCGGATTACGCGGTGAATGACGAATTGATCGCGACGCTGGAAGAGAATAATTTCCCCAACCTGCGGTTCGTCCGCTATTGCAACGAGGGTTACGATATCGCCGGGCCACAAGGTGGGTAACATGCTGCTTCCGGTGACACCCAGGCGCAATACCCCGCTTGATTGCAATACTTCCGCAGCCATACTGCGCGCGCTATCTGCAGCACATGGGGCGCTCATAGAAGAGGCTAGGACGATTTCCTGATCAGACGACAGGTTCCCTGGCTGTGCTGCAGTTTGCCGCAGACCAGAGCGAGCGTCTCAAAGACCTTTTCGAAACGAAAATCTGGCTTGGCGTACGGTTTCTTGACCGTCCCCTGGCCCAATGCGTTCGTGTCCATACCCGCCGGCGCGTTCTTTGGAGTCATAGAAATCCCAGCAATTTCAAATGTCCCTGTGCCACCGTTACCGCTCGCCCCAGAGCTCTATCAGGATTAACGCAGTGTACAACAGACAGTCTGGGAATTGCTAACCTTTAAGTTGCTGGAAAGGCACCCCTAAACCGCCCTTTTTCAGGTGCTCCCTTTAATAGAAAGACAGCGTTCCGGCTCGGCGCGCCGCCCTGAGGGTGCGCGAGAAAACCCAGAGGCCCGAAGGCAGCAGGACCGCGCAGAAGATCGCCAAGACGGCGATTTCCCGGCCCAACCCCGAGAAACTTACCCCTTGCAACAGTGCCATCCGCATCCCAGTTAAGGCGTGGGTGATGGGGATCCATTGCGCCAATCGCCATAATGGCTTCGGCAGCGTGGAGACTGGGAACAGCGTTCCTGTCATGAACCATGCGCCGGAACCCAGCAGCCAGACTAGCGCGGATCCCTTTTGAATGGCCAATTGCAGAGATGCTGCGAACATTCCGAAGGCGACCGCAATGATCAGGGACAGCACAAAGATCACCAGACTGCCCGCGAGATTTGGGATGAAAGGGAAAATCAGTGAGCAGCAACCCGGCTCCGATATAGAAAACGAGCTGCAAGGTGCTGCCCGCAAACGCGGAGAGGGCGCTCAGAAATAGCAGCACCGGGGCCGGAGTTGAGGTCGTCATCAACACTTCCAGCGTTCCGGTCTGCTGCGCCTCCTGAATAATGACCAGGAACGCATTGATGCCGGTTACCAGGAACGTGTAGAAACCCGTGCCGACCAGGAGAAACGGAAAATAATCGATGCCGTCAGGACGGAACGCGGCGCCAATAGCACGCGCAAGATAGTAGAACGCGGCCAGTTCCGCCGCCGCACCGAGAACTGTGGTGAGAAAACCGGTGCGATAGCGAATCGCAGTCAGCCAGTCCCGCTTGGCGATGGCCACCGTTTTGTCGAGCAAGCCTTCCACTGTCATCTCCAGGTTCGCGGAACTGCATGAGCCGATTCGTCGACTTCTCCGGTCTTCTGGAAGTAGAACGCCCGGAGCTCTTCGACATTCGTGCCAACCACTTTTTTGTACCCCGCTAACTGGCCGCCAAGCAGCACTGCGACGTTATCGCCCACGGCGAGCGCCTCCGAGAACGTGTGCGTGGCGAGAAGAACGGTCGCTCCATGCGCCGGCAACTCGCGCACCAGATTCCAGAAATGTCCAGCTGACGCGGGATCAAGGCTACGGGTGGGCTCATCCAGCAAAATGACCGCGGGCTCTTTGATCAAAGCTCGGGCAATGCCCAGGCGCTGGTACATGCCGCTGGAAAACTTCATCACCAGGGTGTCGCGGGCGTCGGCAAGCCCGACTCGCTCCAGCATTGCGTCGACATTCTGGGAGCGGTTCTTGCGGGGAACGTTGTCCAGGGCGGCAAAGAAATCGAGATTCTCGCGCGCGGAAAGCCGAGGGAAAAACGAGCGCTCGGCGGCGACGGCGAAACCTACGTGGCGTCGCACAAGTTGTGAGTCTTGCTGCGAATCGGCCCCTTCGACCAGAACGCGACCGCGATCCGGAAGCAGCATGGTCGAGACCAGCTTTAATGTCGTGGTCTTGCCGCTGCCGTTCGGTCCCAACAGCACCAGCACTTCGCCACGTTTTACGGTCAGCGAGAAATCTTGGAGCGCGCGTGTCTCTCCTACCCGCTCTTTGCCCATCCAGTTAAACAGCGCCGGACGATGGCGGAAGACCTTGCTGACGGATTCGAAGACGACGGTGTCCATGCGATCGGCCGTGAAGTCTCTGTATTATAGTGTCGGCAGTTCCGCATGAGCGCATCTCCTGTGCAACCCGCTCCGGTTCAGCAAAATCATGCGGTCCCGAGGTTCGACCGGGAATTCGATCTGCTGCGGGCGTGTTGCGCCGATCCGCTGCACAGCGAAGATCGAGTGCGGGCGCGTCTGCACGATCCTCTCGATTGGACGCGCTTCGCCGATATCACTGAACATCACGGGCTCATTCCTCACGTCGGCGATCGCATTGCGGCTTTTTCAGACCTGATCCCGCCCGAAGCGATGCGTTCTCTTGGCGGGCTCTACGAGTCCAATGCCCGGCGCACGTTGTGGTTAAGCCGCGAACTGATTCGGATCGTAAAGCATTTAGAGTCTCACGGCATACCTGCGCTTTCTTACAAAGGACCAGCGCTGGCAGAATTGCTCTACGGTAGTGTCACGGCTCGCCAGTTTTCCGATCTCGACATCCTCATTCATGTTCGGGACTACGCTCGAACCAGGGCTGCTCTGTCCGAAGCCGGATTTACGCCCGGAGTTGCGCTCAGGCTGCGGGAAGAGTCTGCGCTATTGCGTACCGGATACGAGTTCACCTTTGACAGCGTGAATGGCCGCAATCTGCTCGAAATTCAATGGCAAATCCTGCCCCGCTTTTATGCAGTTGATTTCGATATGGAGGGTTTCTTCCAGCGGGCAGTGACGCAGAATCTGGCCGGTGTCACGATTCGTGCCTTACGGGCGGATGACCTTCTCCTGGCGCTTTGTGTCCACGCGGCCAAGCACCTCTGGATGCAGCTTTCCTGGCTTTATGAGATTGCGGCATTGGCGAGAGTCACCCAGCTCGATTGGGACTGGGTGTGGCGTCAGACCGAAGAGCTTGGAATCCGCCGGATGGTGGGGGTAACTTTTGTGTTGGCGCACCGCCTGTTTGGCGCACCGCTCCCACCGGAGATGCAAAAGGATCGTGGCTGGGACGGCCTAGTCGCCGAACTGATTCCGGCGATCGCCAGGAGCGCGCCGTTCGATCCTGAGTCGATCGATTACTTCCAGCGATTCGCCAGATCCCGGGAGAGGCGCAGCGACCGGGCGCGCTTCTGGTGGCGGTTGGCGACCACTCCCAGCACAGGCGAGTGGTCCACGGTTCCACTGCCTGGGCCGCTGTTCCCTCTCTATCGGGTAATTCGAGTGGCCCGCCTGGCAAGGCGAATCTTTTAACCGCTAATCGCGCTCACGGTATTCTTCCGGCACATCATCCTCAGGAACTTCGCGCGTGCGCACTTCGCCTTCATCGGCGTCCGGAGCATCTTCAACTCCGCTGATGACTTCGGCTTCGAAGGACTGCCCTTCTTCCGCCAGTTCGTCGACGGTTTCAGAGTCGGCGTCGGCAACGTCGCTCAATCCCTGGTTATCGCCCGACTGACCGGCCGATTCCGGGCCCAGCCCTTCGTTCGCCAATGAGTCGTCGTCTTCGTCGAACTTTCTTTTTCGTAACGCCATAACCTTCTCCTTTTGCGGTGCTCAATTCCCCATCGTCAGCACAGCCCGAAAGCGAGCCTTGCCACTAAGCATGTGATTGTAGGCTTCACCGGCCTTTTCAAGCGGAAAGCGTTCGATCATCGGGCGAACTCCGCTCAACGCACTGAACTCCAGGGTGTCCTGGGAGTCGATCGCGGTGCCGGATGGCCATCCCTGAATTCTTTTCTTGCTGGCCAGCAACTCGATGCCATTTACTTGCATAGGCTCGGGTGAAGCCCCAATTACGAGCAGTGTTCCGGAAGGTTTTAGTCCGCCAACCAGGGATGACATCGCCTTCGCATCTGGCGCGGTGGCGACAATCAGTCTCGCGCCACCCATCTTCTGCAGTTGACCGGCCACGTTGCCGGAGTCGGTATCGATGTAGTCCTTCGCGCCCAGCTTTTTGGCCAATGGTTCCTTATCTTTTCCCCGGCCGATTGCGACGGTATGAAATCCCATTCTCTGGGCGTATTGGATTCCGAGGTGACCCAAGCCGCCGATTCCCTGCACAGCCACCAGTTGACCCGAATTCACCCCCGCATTGCGCATTGAATTGAAAACGGTGACCCCGGCGCAAAGAAGCGGAGCGGCTTCATCCGCGGGCAATTCTTCGGGCATGGCCGCCACCGCTTCGGTATTGGCAATCATGTATTCGGCGTATCCGCCGTCCGTGTTGATGCCAGTGACGCCTCCGAACAAGCAGACGATGAAATCTCCCCGGCGGCAGGGCTCGCACTCAAAACAATGAGAGCCGTGCCAGCCGACTCCGACCCGCTGGCCCACTTTCCAGGCTGTGATTGCGCTGCCCACCGCGTCAATGCGTCCAGCAATTTCATGACCCGGCACGCGCGGATACTGGATTCCGGGCCACGCGCCTTCTTTGGTCAGTACGTCACTGTGGCAAACGCCACAGGCTTCCACTTTGATGCGGACTTGCCGAGGCCCGGGTTGAGGAATTTCGCGTTCCACCAATTCAAAATCGCCGCCGGGCTTAGAGATTTGCGCTGCTTTCATGCGTGCCATGGACTTCCTTTCTGGACAGAAAATGGATGAAGAATGTGTTGCGTAGTTGAAACCTACCGGCAAAGCTCTAGATGATAAGGATGCTCAAAGGGATTCGCAGACAGGAGAAATTACCGACTGGCCAATCCCCCAGCCGTTTCTCCCCCGTCCATCGTGAAAACGTGACCGGTGGCATAGGCGGCGTCATCCGACGCCAAATAGGCGAATAACGCCGCGATTTCCTCCGGCTTGGCATGGCGCCGCAAGGGAATCTTCTGGTTCACCTGCTCCAGCATTTCGTCGGTGTACTCGGCGCGCTGCATGGGAGTGAGCACGTAGCCGGGAGCTACCGCGCAGACTCGAACCTTGGGGGCGAGTTCCAGCGCCATCGACTTGGTAAGCTCGATGACTCCGGCCTTGGTCGCGTTGTAGTCGGCGTAGAAGGGATATCCCATGATTCCGTTGGTCGATGCGGTTTGCAGAATCACTCCGCTGCCACGCTCCCACATGTGGCGGGCGGCGGTCTGCGCCATGTAAAAGACCCCGGTCAGATTGACCGCGAGAACCTTGTCCCATTCCGCGGGAGTGATATCGAGAAACTTGTGCCGGATGCTGATGCCGGCGTTGTTGATAAGCACATCGACGCCGCCCATGATGCGAATGGCATCGGCGAAAGCGGATTCGACTTGTTTGAGGTCGGAAACATCAGCATCGAGAGTTCCTGCTAGATCGGGGAGTTCATGCTGAATGCGTTCACGGGCTTGTTTGTCGCGATCGAGCACGCAGACCGCGGAGCCTTCTTCCAGAAAACGCGCCGCCGTCGCAGCGCCGATTCCGCTGGCGCCTCCGGTAATGAGCACACGCTTGTCGTCAAGTCCTCGCATGGGTCCTCTTGTTGTAGAGCGGCAAGGATAAAACGGATAGGGCGGCCGTGGCTAGGAGGACCATTCCATTGTTGAGACGTCATCCCGAAGCGAAGCGAGGGATCTGGCGTGTGGTGTCGTCGCCCTGATTAGAGTCCGATCGCTCCACGCCAGATCCTTCGCCCTTTCGGGCTCAGGATGACGACAACAAACTACGACATTTTGCCCTGAAAGAAGTAGACCAGTTCGATGATCAGAATGATAACGACCATCAGCTCGAGCACGAAGGCGCGGCTCTGGTTGAACTGATCGACCATGAAGCGGTACAGCTCTTCTGCGGTATGCACTTTTTGCGTGACCAGATCTTTATAGTCGGGCACACCGACTTTCGACGCCGCCAGCTTGTAGAGGCGGGCGGAAAACATGTCACTCAGGAATTTGATGGCATTGTCGGCGTGTTCGGTGAGCTCATTCACGTCGAGCAGCACGGTGTGCAGCTTCGAGGCGGCTCGGGCCAAACGCCAGCGAGCCAGCGTTCCAGTGCCCTTGTCCATGAAGTCGTAAACGCTCTCGAGCTCGCGGGTCAGCAACTCGTCGTAGTGGCGGAACTCGAGTAACTGCGAGTTGGCGTACTCGAGCAGCTGAATCGCAGTCTCGGCGCCCGCGGCGCTGTCATAAAGAAACGCGGCGTTGTAGCCGATGACGGCCAAGTCGTTCACGTAATATGAAATGCGGGACTGCAGGATCTCATTGCGCTCGCCATCGGAGAGCTGCACGGTCTCGCCACGAACGATCTGCGCGATCTGGGCTCCCTGCGTCGCCACCAGTTCGGCCCCGGAGGGCGCCCCTGCCAGTTCCCGCACATGGAAGATGAAATAGTCTTCACTCAGCCACTCTTTATAAGGCTTCACCAACGCCGGGGCGGCCCGTTGCAGCTTTTCCCGGACGATGCGCGAGGCATGCCCCGCAAAATCGATATCCCAGACCCAACGGCTGCCCAACCGGACCAGCTTGTCCCAATCTCCGGCAAACGGAATTCCAGCACCACGCTGAGCACGCCGTAGTCGTAATACTTAATCTGCCCTTCCAGTCGCTCTCCGCTCTCGAGTACCAAGGGCTCGATCGGTTCCACCACCGGCGGCCTCTGATAGCGGACGTATCCCGGCGTGGGATGCTTGAAGCTGGGCTGCTGCACCGTCCGGGCGCCGAAAATCTCACGCAACTGGTCGAGCTTGATCTCTTCGCACACGTCGAACTGAATCAGCACCAGCACCGCCCCGCACACAGGCGCACCGGTCGACAGAGGCGTCTTTCCCTGCGGTGAAGTCTCGGTCATGGAGGTTTCGGTCACGATGAGGGAAGGTTCGTTGCGGATCATTGGGACACCGGTAGAACCAGCTCCGGGCTAAAGGCTTCGGGAGATGGCGTACCTATCTATTGTCCCAGAAACCGGGCTGCGTGGGCAGGGGCGTAAAGCATTAATAATAAACTACTTGCAAGGTCGAAATGAACGCTTTCCCCTATTTGGCGGCAACCACCATGGAATCGGGGGCGACCAGGTGTTCCACGCTGGGATGAAGCCCCAGCCGTCCCTGGAGCGTTGCCATATCCTCCGGGTGCTTGGCCAGTTCGGTGAAGAGTTCCATCTCCACCGCGCTCAAAAGCGTTTTCGAAGCCCAGAATCCCAAACCCACCTGCAAGATGTGATCGGGCCTTGGTTCGCTCATGCGAAGGGTTGTCTCCGGTGGGGGAGTATAGCAGGGTCGAGGGAGAGATCCCTTGCGGTCGTGGCCAACCAAGGAGATCGTCTTATGCAAAGGCGAATCGGATCGGTGACCCGGATGGGGCGTCAATGAGCGCAGTCGCCTGTAACATCACTTGTCCACGGTCGATGGTGGACGACCTATGCGTGGCATTCTTGTGCTTGCCGTACTAACGATAAAGAGTAGCTATTCACAGAATGTGGAACTTGCCGTCTCGGAAGCAGCCGACGTTCCTGACACGGTTCAGTGGTGGCTCGGTGGTGCAGGTTGTTGGAGATTACGCACATACGCAATCGACCATGACATACATACCTACCAGATTGGCAATTCGTCGCAAACTACGCTGGAACTCGCCCAAACAAACAATCAAAAGAATTTTGGCGATATCATCAAAGCGCATCACGTGATCCATTTCGTAGATTGTGCTGATCCGTCTGAGTTGGCCGCTGAATTTGGACGTATAGGTTTGTGCCCGAGGCTGGAAATCAGTCCGGGCCGATTCGCCTTCTGGAAGCCCGATGACGCAGTTTATTCGACCAAATCTAGGCCTGAGGCAAGCGACCACAGTTAGTTAGGGTCTCTTCAAACCGTCCGATACTAGGTCAGCTGGTGAAAAATCTCGATTTCACTCAAAATCTCGTTTTAGGAAGCCCTGATTTGTGGGATGGCATGACGAGCGCAGGTCCGCACGGCGAACCGCCTCGTCACTTCGCCGAGTAGATCACCTTCCCTCCGCGGATCGTGTACGCGACCTTCGCCAGGTTGCGCAGATCCGCGGAGGGATCCGCCTCCAGCACGACTAAGTCCGCGTCCATGCCTGTTTCCACGCGCCCTTTTGATGGCTCTTTGAAATACTTCGCGGGATTTGTAGTCAGCGACGCCAGAACATCTTTCCACCCCATCGCTCGTCCCATGAATTCCAGTTCCTGGGTCGTATCGAAGTTCGGAATGAATCCGACATCCGTTCCAAACAGAATCGTTCCGCCCTCAGAAAAATATGCCTTCAACTCGTTGACTCCAGCCTGTACCAGCTGATTTTGAATCGCAGGATCGGAAACAACCGTTGTCCACAGCGTAAGTGTCGGGATTAGCGCCGTTCCTTGCTGCTTCATGCGCGCCAGTTCGTCGGCGGTGAAACTGCCTTCGTTAGGAATGGTGTGCGCCAAGACGTCCACTCCACCCGCCAGCGCATTGTCTACACCGGCGTGATTCTGCGGATGCGCGAATACTGGCTTGCCCTGCGCATGTGCCACATCCACGGCGGCCTTGACGATCGCGGCATCCATGTTCACAACCGGCTTATCTCCCATGAATGCCCCCGTAAACAGCTTGATCCCGTCGAGCCCCATCGACAGATATCCCCGAGCCATCAGCATAGCTTCAGCTGAGTTGCCGGCCTCAGGCAACTCCATCTCGGGCGGAAGATAAACCGGGTGCCCGTGCTCGGGGAAAATGTCGCCCGCCATCAGGATGTGCGGCCCCGCCACTTCGCCAGTCTCCACTCGCTTGCGTAGCGCTAGCGTGTTGCCAGGGTCTGAGCCCAAATCCCATACCGTCGTGAAACCCCAGCGCGTGATCATTTCGTGCATGTGCGCTTCGAGCTTGTCAGCAGGATCACCCTGCGCACCCTGCCAGCCGGTTTCAAAGTGCACATGAGAATTCCAGAATCCGGCAACGACAACTTTGCCTTTGCAATCGAGAACTTCGGTAGACCCGGGTAGTTTGAAGACCACCCCGGCGGCGACCGTCTTGATTTTGCCGTCTTCTATAAGCACTGCGGCGTCTTCGATGGGAGCCGCAGTCGGCGACGGATACACCTTGGCCCCCACACATGCCACAATTTTCGGCTCAGCTGCCTGCGCCGAAAGATGATAAGAAGTGAAAACCAATAACAGGATGAGCAGCGGGTTGTATGGGCCATTCATACGCTTGCAGGTCAGTTTACTATCGCAGCTAACCCAGCGGCGATGCCGGTTCCCACGGATGAAGAGTCAATTGTGTATTTGATGATAAAGGACAGGCTGGTCGACTGGCGAAATATCGCGACTTCCCTCATCGACCGACTGTAGCGAGAGACGCTAGCTTCTCTTCCTCCCCAACGCCCATAACAACCCCGCCCCTGCAGCGGCCGCGGCGACTCCCAATCCGGCTCTCTTCATCGAGCTTCGCATCCCTCGCGCCGCCGCCACACCCGGTCGCGCTCGGGATAAGCATCGTCCGCCTCCCCATCCAGCGCCATCTGGATCACCTCGGCAAGATGTAAAGCGTGGCGGTCGGAGCCTTGGGCAATCTGTTCACGGCAACTGAAGCCGTCGGCAATGATCAGCGTCTCAGGCGAGGCATCGCGAACCGCCGGCAGCAATTCCAACTCCCCGACGTCCATGGACACCTCGTACTTGTCTTCCTCGAACCCGAACGCCCCTGCCATCCCGCAACAGCCAGGCGCGGGCGCCTGGTAGTCGATGCCCATCCGCTTGAGTACGGCTTCTTCGTCGGTCATCTTCATCAGCGACTTTTGATGACAGTGGCCGTGGACGAGAGCTTTCCGCGGCAGTTGAGGAAGTTCGAAGTCGCGGGCGCACTTCTCCAGGAATTCGCTGAGTAGAAAAGTCTGCTTCGAAAGGCGCTGCGCCCGGCGGTCGTTGGGAAAAAGATTGATCAGCTCATCGCGGAAAACGGCTGCGCAACTGGGCTCGAGCACCACCAGAGGAATCCCTGTTTCAATTTCGGGCGACAGGACATCTAAAATCTGCTGCAGCAGGCGCTTCGCGCGGTCAAGCATTCCCCAGTCGTACAGAGGACGTCCGCAGCACAAGTTCCCGCTGGGGAGCAGAACCTGAAAGCCGGCGGTCTCAAGCACATCCACTGCCGCCTTCGAGGTGTCAGGCAGGAAATAGTTATTGAAAGTATCGGGCCAAAGCAGAACTGGGGTTTCCCCCACGTTCCGCGGACCGCGTCGCCGGAACCATTCGCGGAAAGTCTGTGGAGCAAAAGCCGGGATGCTGCGCTCTTTCGGCATCCCCGCCACCAGCTTGGCGATGTCGCGCAGGAACGGTAACTGCGTAGTCAGATTCACGAGTCCCGGCACATGCGAAGCCAGCCGCGCCCAGATATCGATATTGGCAAACGCGTAAGCGCTTCGCGGACGAATCCTTCCTTCGTAGTAATGAGAAAGAAATTCGGCTTTGTAGGTGGCAACATCGACGCTCACCGGGCAATCGCTCTTGCAGCCTTTGCAGGCGAGGCACAAGTCCATCGAATCTTTGACGCGCTCGTCGCGCCAGCCATCGGTGATGACGTCGCCCTTCACCATCTCCCAGAGCAAGTGGGCGCGCCCGCGGGTCGAGTGCTCTTCCTCGCGAGTCACGCGGTAGCTGGGACACATCACTCCGCCTTCATCGTGGCGGCACTTCCCTACTCCCACGCAGCGCAACATGGCGTGCGCCATGCTGCCGTGGTCTTCAACGTACTTGAAATGAGTTTCCGGATCCCACGGCTTGTAGTTGGCGCCGAGCCGCAGGTTCTCGTCGAGCTTGTAAGGCTCCACGACTTTGCCCGGATTCATCTTCCACTGCGGGATCCCACAGCGCCTTGAATTCCCGGAACGCCTGGACGAGTTCAGGCCCAAACATTTTCGGCAGCAATTCGGCTCGGGCTTGTCCGTCGCCATGCTCGCCGGAAAGCGATCCTCCGTAGCTGACCACCAGGTCGGCAGCTTCCTCCATGAACTTGCGGAACTTGGCGATGCCCTCGGCGCTCTCCATATCGAAGTTCATGCGGCTGTGGACGCACGCGTGGCCGAAGTGCCCGTACAGTGTGCCGCGATAGCCGTAGCCGTCCATGAGCTTGCGCAGATCGCGCAGATAGCGGCCCAGTTTTTCGGGTGCGACCGCCGAGTCTTCCCAGCCTTCCCAACTCAAGCGGCTCTCCGGGAACATGCGAGATCACGCCCAGGCTCGACTCGCGCACTTCCCACACGCGCTTGATCTGATACTTATCGGTGAAGAGATGGAAATTAGGAGGAGTCGCGCTCCGGCTCAGAGCTGCCATCAGTCCGCGGGCTTGCGCTTCGGCTTCGGGCACGTCTGCGCGCCAAACTCCGCCAGCAGCCAGCCTCCGCCTTGCGGTAACAGAGCCAGTCCTTCGGAATTGATCCCCTTGCGCCGCGTGTACTCGACCAGCAGATTGTCGATGCCCTCGAGGCCGATGGGCTTGTGCTCCATGATCTCGGGCACATGGTCGGCGCACTGGTAAATGTCGGGATAAGCGATGACCAGCAGCACGCGCTCGGGCGGACTCTCGACCAGGCGACACGTCGCTTCCAGCACTGTCACGCAGGTGCCTTCCGTGCCGACCAGCGCGCGCGCCACATGGAATCCGTTCTCGGGAAGAAGGAAATTCAGGTTGTATCCGGACACCCGCCGCGGAATGTTGGGATAACGCTGGCGAACGAGATCGCCATACCTGTCGGCAAGGGATTTCAGGCCAGCATAGATCTCGCCATGGCGGCCTCCCGCGCGAATGATCGCCTCTAATTCTTCTCGACTGGTCGCACCGACCTTCATCCGCAGCCCGTCGTAAGTGAGAATGTCGAGCGCTTCGATGTTGTCGTCGGTCTTGCCCGCCATGACCGAGTGCACGCCGCAGGAGTTGTTGCCGATCATGCCGCCGAGCGTGCAGCGGTCATGCGTTGCGGGATCGGGACCGAAGGTCAGGTGATGCTTCTCGGCCGCGGCGCGCAGGTTGTCGAGAACCACGCCCGGCTGGACCCGCGCGATGCGGCGGACCGGGATCGATTTCCAGAATCCCGTCCATGTACTTCGAAAAATCGAGGACGACGGCGACGTTGCAGCATTGCCCGGCAAGCGATGTGCCGCCACCGCGGCAGAGAATGGGCGCGCCGAATTCGCGGGCTAGCGAAATTGTTGCGATGACATCGTCGGCATCGCGGGGGATGACCACTCCGATGGGAACCTGGCGATAACTCGAACCGTCGGTTGCATAGAGCGCACGGCTGCCGCCGTCAAAGCGCACTTCGCCGCGCAGATGGCGACTCAAAGCATCGGCGAGGCTGCGGGTGTCCACTACCGAGGACTTGGCGGCCTGTGCGAGCTGCACGAAATTGTTCGAGGTATCCAGAAAGCGGAGTATATCGTACGCGCCTCTGAATCTTTACCACAGAGACACAGAGTCACAGAGAAAACCTTTAATAGAAGACCCTATGAAATGTTGCGGTTGGTTCTCGCTTTTCTAGTGAAGCAGCTTGCAGTGGTGGGTTTCTCCAAAAAAAAGCTTTCTCTGTGCCTCTGTGTCTCTGTGGTGAAACGGGTTTAGGCCAGATGCCGCGTGCCGTAGTCGACCATGCTGAGGGCCAGCAGGAGCAGCAGCCAGAATATGGCGGAAACAATGACTACTTTCGTCATCTTCTCGCTGGTGTACTTCACGTGCATGAAGAACAGCACGACGATGACGGCCTTGACCGTAGCAATCAAAAGCGCCACCACTGTGTTCAGAGGGCCGAGGTCGACGCCTGCGATCCAGGCGGTTAAGCCGGTGAGGATCAGGAGCAATATCCAGATCGTGTAATAAATCTTGCTCGAAATGATGTGTTCAGACATGGCGGCTCACTTTAGCGGTTTGCGGTCGATCAGATACAACAATGGGAACAGGTAAATCCACACGATGTCGACGAAGTGCCAATACAATCCGCCGATTTCGATGGGCGCGTGGTACTCGGGACCGTATCTTCCCTTCCACGCCGTAACTGTCAGCCAAGTAAATATCCCCAGACCGATGATCATGTGCAGCGCATGCAAGCCGGTCATCGCGAAGTACAGGGAGAAGAATATCTGTGCGTGTGATTCGTCGATGGGCACGTTCGAATAGGGAGGTTTGCTGAGCTCAGGCGCGCTGAACGACGCCCCCGGGATGTGGTGTTCTTTGTACTTGTCGTACCACTCTTCGCCTTTGACGCCCAGAAACACCAGTCCGAACAGCATGGTCAGGATGAGCAATACGACGAGCAGCATCCGCTTGCCCATCTGTGCGGCGCGAACGGATAAGGCCACGGTCAAACTGCTGCAGATGAGGACCGCAGTATTTACGGCACCCAGAAGCCGATCAATCGAGCGACTGCCGGCGGCAAATTCGTTGGGATACCAGTTGCGATAGACCAAATAGGCGCAGAACATGCCGCCGAAGAACATGATTTCCGTCGCCAGAAACAGCCACATGCCCAGCGTGACCGCGTCCCGCTGCTGGTCCATGTTGGCGAAGTGGTGCTGCAGCCCGGGAGTCGGGTGCTCAAGCGTAGTGTGACTATTACTCAACGGCACCCTCCTCCGGATCGGGAATCTCGTCGTAGTTGTAGGCTTCCCACGTCACTTCCGGCTCTTCGTCGAAATTATAAGTAGGCGGCGGCGAACTCGTCTTCCATTCCAGTCCGGCTGCACCCCATGGGTTTTCAGTCGCCACTTTTCCATAGCGCATCGACCACAAGAAGTAAATCATCGGCAGCACGTAGCCCACTGCAAGAATCGTCGATCCTGCCGTAGAGAGCACGTTCAGCACCTGAAACTCTGGCGAGTACTGCCAGTAACGGCGCGGCATTCCCAGATAGCCCAGCACAAATTGCGGGAAGAACGTCAGGTTGAAACCGATGAAGACGATCAGCGCGGCGAGGCGTCCCCAGGCTTCGGGATACATGCGCCCAGATATTTTTGGCCACCAGAAATGCATGCCCGCCATGTATCCCATGACCGCGCCGCCGACCATGATGTAGTGGAAGTGGGCAACCACGAAATAGGTGTCGGTGACGTGGACATCAATTCCTAGCGCCGCGAGAAAGAGCCCGGTCAATCCACCCATGGTAAACAGTCCGATGAAACCGAACGCATACAGCATGGGTGTAGTGAATGAGATCGAGCCTTTGTACAGCGTCGCGGTCCAGTTGAACACTTTAATCGCCGAGGGCACCGCCACCAGGTAGCTGAGGATCGAGAACACCAGCGCCGAATAGAGCGAGATGCCGGCAACGAACATGTGGTGCGCCCACACCAGGAATCCCAATACGGCGATGCCAATGCTCGACATGGCGATGAAGCTGTAACCGAAAACGCGCTTGCGCGAGAAGCACGCGATCACCTCGGTCACCACACCCATCGAGGGCAGAATCATGATGTAGACCGCGGGATGCGAATAGAACCAGAACAAATGCTGGAAGAGCAGCGGGTCTCCACCGCGCTCGGGATCGAAGATCCCCATGTGGAAAGCGCGTTCCAGAACCACCAAAACCAGCGTGATCGCCAGCACCGGCGTTCCCAGCAACTGAATGATGCTGGTCGCATAGTGCGCCCAGACAAAAAGCGGCAGGCGGGACCAGGTCAGCCCCGGGGCGCGCATGCGGTGAATCGAGACAACAAAATTTAGGCCGGTAAGAATCGAAGAGAACCCTGCAACAAAGATCGCCAGTCCAACTTCAACAACTTTGGTATTGCTGAAGGCGGTGCTGAATGGGGTGTAGAAAGTCCATCCGGTATCGACGCCGCCGGTCACGATGGCATGCAGCATCATGATGCCGGCGATGATGTACAGATACCAGCTCAGCAGGTTGATGCGCGGGAAGGCGAGATCTTTCGCGCCGATCATCAGGGGAATCAGGAAATTTCCCAGCACGGCAGGAATCGACGGGATCAGGAAAAAGAAGATCATCACCTGCCCGTGCATGGTGAAGAGCTTGTTGTAAGTGTCGGCCTGCACCAGGTCGCCCGCCGGGGTCAACAACTCCAGGCGGATCAGCAGCGCGAAAAAGCCTCCGATAAAGAAGAAGAACGTGATCGAAATCAGATAGAGCAGGGCGATGCGCTTGTGGTCTACGGTGAGCAGCCACGAGCGGATGCCGTACTCTTTATTCAGATAATGTTCGCGTTCGACCGGTATTGCTGCGGTTGCCATTCGAATTAACCCTTATTTCTGCGGTTCAGCGCTTGCTGGCTTCAGGCTGGGAGTTCCCGCGGCTCCCGCCGGAGGCTGGCTCAGCGACTTGATATACGCCACCAGCGCATTCACTTGCTCTTCGCTCACAATTCCCTGGAAGGTCGGCATGATGGGCTTGAATCCCGCTACCACCTTCGCCGTCGGCGACAGAATCGATTCGCGCACGTAGTTCTCATCAGCCACGACCGTACGCCCATCTTCCAACTGCACGGGCTTACCGTAAACCCCAACTAGATTCGGGCCGCGTCCCTGCGTATCGGAACGATGGCAGGTGGAACAACCCAACTGCTGAAAAAGCGCCTGCCCATTGTCAGCCAACGATCCGCTGGCTCCGCCGCCGCTTAGCCACGACTGGTACTGTGCGGGTTCCATCACTACCACTTGCCCGATCATCCCCGAATGCTGCGTGCCGCAATACTCGGCGCAGAACAGATGATAGGTTCCGGGCTTGGTAGCGTGGAACCAGGCGGTCGTGTAGCGCCCCGGCAGCACGTCTTGCTTGATGCGGAATGCGGGCACGTAGAAGCTGTGAATCACGTCCTGCGACGTCATGATCATCTTGACGTCTTGCCCCACCGGGATGTGCAGTTCATTGATCTCACGCTGCCCTTCCTGGTGCTGCAGCTTCCACATCCACTGCTTGGCGACCACGTAGACCTCGGTCGCTCCCTGGGGAGGCGTGCGCTCCTGGAAGTAAATGACCGCGCCCCAGGTGAAGATCATCATGAAGATTCCCAGGGGCACGATCGACCACGTCAACTCCAGCGGAGTCGATCCTTCAATCTGCTCGGCCTGAACACCACGCCGCTTGCGGAACCTGACGGCGAAGACAAAGATCATAGTGAAAATCGCCACGCTCATTAAGGTGGATAGCACCACCAGAAACACAAAGAGCGCGTCGACGTTTCCTGCCATCGTCGAGGCCTTCGCCGGCCAAAGTGGAAAAGTATCAAACATAACTATGTCGTTCTATGGGCTCCCTCGAGCCTGGGATGCGCCGGCCCGCGTCGGAACAAAATCAGAAGCAGCCCGCCCAGAATCAAAATGGTTGCGGCCGCGGAGAGCTGCAGAATCCTGCTGATGATCGCCCCATACTTCCCGGTCTTCGGATCGTAGTGGTAGCAGTAGAGCAGCACTTCGTCGACCACCGTGCCGATCTTCCCCGACGAAGCTTGCACCAGTCCCAAACGCAAATCCTTCGGAGCGTACTCGACGCCGAAGTAGTATTGGGCGATCTTGCCTTGAGGCGTGAGCACCATGATGGCTGTGGTGTGCGCGAACTGTCCGGTCTTCGGATCGTACTGGTACTGAAACCCTGCGGCCTTGGTCAGCGCATCAATCGATTCCTGCGGCCCGGTGAGAAAGTGCCATCCAGCTTCGGCGCCTGGGCGCTTGTATCGTTTCAGATATTCCGCTTTCGCCTTCGACGCGATCTCCGGCGTTTCTTTGGGATCAAAACTAACGGTAAGCACGTCGAAATCTTTGCCGACATCGAACTTCAAGACCCGCAGAGCGCTTTCAAGCCCGCTCATCACTTCGCTGCACAGCATTGGACAGTTGTAATAGACCAGGTTCAAGATCATCGGCCGCTGGCCGAAATAATCTCCCAACCGCACCGACTTGCCGGTCTCATCGCGGAAGACGAGATCCGGAGGAATCTGCTCTTCCAGGTGCTGCTCGATGCCAACGTTCTTCAAGCCCGGCGGACGTACGTTTGCTGGCGGCGACAGAATGCCCTTGCTCATGCCTTGTCCCCATGCAGCCGTCGTCAAGGCTAGCAAGAGCATTACGCCCAATATCCAATTCGAATTTTGATTTTGACTTCTCACTGCAATTCCTTACTTCTTCTTCCCTGCCGATGCCGCGGCTTTTCTGGCCATGTTCACTGGCGATGCTGGAACCGTTACCGCTTGCGGAGTCGTTGGCAATCCACGTTGCGCGATCAACTCCATTGCACGATCGATGGGAATGCGCACTACGCCCGCATTCTGATCGACCCATCCATAGCTGTGAAGCTTTTGTTCTTCCTGTAGTCGGAAGCCGAAGATCTGTCCGCGCTCGTCAGTCTCCAGGCGTGGCTGGGGAAATTTTTGCACCTCTGTCGGCGTCACCACGCGCGTGTCGCTGCCGGTCGCGGTCACCAGCGGGTTCAGCGTCGGCTGATGATTGCGTTCATACGCATCCATGTAATGGTAGAAGCCATCGATCACGAAATACGCCCCCACGCAGAGGATCACCAACACTACCAGGAAGCCATAGACGGCTTTGGGGCGCATGTCCTCGCGCTCGAACTCGGGCCCACCGGGTTGGGGGTGTCGAATAGCTTCGTTACTCATGTTCCAGAACTTCCTTCGCGTACAAGTCGTAGGCCGGCAACAGCGGCATCGAATTCAAATTGCGGAAGAAAAACGCCATCCACAATCCGCCCATCGCGACTGGGATCGCAACATCGGCCCAGGTAATGGTGAATGTGGCGGAGAACTGCGGCTCAATGTGCCAAAGAATATCGAGCCAGCGCATCAGCATCAGCCACACCGCAAGCCAGACCAGGCGCGTCACATCGCGTTTGAATGGACGCGACAGCAATAAGATGAATGGCACAGCAAAATGGAAGATCACCAGGAACAGACCCACGCCTCCCCAACCTCCGTGCAGACGCTTCATGTACCAGGTGATCTCTTCCGGCAGGTTGCCCGCCCAGATGATGAGCCACTGCGAGAACGAGAAGTAGGCCCACACCATGATGAACGTAAGAATCAGCTTGCCGTGATCGTGCACGAAGTCAGGCTTCAGCAACTCAGACATCGGCTTATAGCGAACCAGCATGCGCTCAATGATCACGGCGAAGCACATCGCCGAGAGCCCTTGCCCCGCGAGAAACAACAAGCCGTAAATGGTCGAGATCCAGCTGGGATCGATCGACATCACCCAGTCGATAGCGGCAAACGAAATCGTAAATCCGTAAAGAATCAGGCCCGGCCCGGCAAGCACTTTGAACTTGGCGCTGGTGTCGCGCACCGGTGGCTGATCCTGTTCGGCCGACCATTTAGTCAGGAAGTAAATCAGGAAGAACCAGATGGCAAAGTAAATCGCCGCGCGAATCCAGAAGCCGCTCGGCGTCAAGTACGTCTGCGTGATTTGCTCGAGATGTTCGCGCAGGTGCTTGTCTTGAATCTGATCGAGCGGCCGCGCCCACATGTAGAGGCGAGGCATCATGAAACCGATGGGGAGAAACAAAACCCCCATGAGCCAGATGCAGCGCATGGCCGCGCCCATGATGCGGCGGATGACCATTCCCCAGCCGCCGCCCGTCATGTGACGAAGCATGAGAATCGCCATCGATCCCAGCGTGACGCCAAGCCACGCCATATAACTGACCAGGTAGCCGCGAATGAAAACGTCGGGCTGCAGAAATGCCCCGATGGCAACGCCAACCGAAAAGATCACCCCAATGATCAGCGACCGCTGCTGGATGGTCTTGGTGACCGGCGGCGCCATCAAATCGAGATTGTGGGACGCCGTGCTCATTTCGGCTGCTCTCCTTCATTGCTTTGCGGATTGGCCACGACTTCGGGTGCAGTTGCTCCCGAACCTGAAATACCGCGAAACTCCGGCGGCTCCGACGGCACTTTTTGTCCCGCCGGCAGGTCGGCCGGGGTTGCATGCTGGCTCAATTGCAATGCACGGATATAAGCCACAATGCACCAGCGATCGCGCTCGGGGATCTGCGCGGCATACGCGGGCATCGCGCCGAATCCATTGGTCATTACATCGAAGAAATATCCCAGCGGCGCTTTCTCCAGACGCTCGATGTGATACGACGGCGGCTGCTTAAATCCGCGCTGCACGATCATCCCGTTGCCATCCCCGAGCCGAGAGTGGCAGGGAGCGCAATAAATATTGAAACGCTGCTCACCGCGCGCCAGGACATCTTTCGTGACCGGGAACGGCATGTAGTCGCCGGGATTGTTGCCGACCTTGCCGGTATAGAAATACGCGTCTTCACGCAACTGCCCGCGAGCAACCGTACCTTCCACCGGCGGCCTGGCCGAGCGCAGATCGGTGTAGAAATCGCTCATGGCCAGCGGCTTGAAACGGGGCTGGTCATGCATATCCTGCCGGCAACCGGCAAGCGCAAGCAGCGCGAGCAGTCCCAACGACGAAAATTTTCGGAGCCTCGCCATCATCTAGCTCGGCACCTCCGCAATAAATCGTCCGCCCTGGCTCTCGAGAAAACGCCGAGTCTGCTCCGGGTCATATTTCGGATCGGACGAAAACACGATCAGAAAGAACCGGTCTTTACTGGCGGAAGAAAAGCGCGGCACGTTGAAGACCGGGTGATAGGGCATCGGCAAGCCATTCAAGGCAAGCATGCCGAAGACCGCCGACAAACCCGCAAACAGGATGGTCATTTCAAAGGTCACGACGATGAACGACGGCCAGGAGTGAAACGGTTTACCACCGATGTTGATGGGGTAGCTGATCACCGCGATGTAGTACTGCATCAGATATCCCGAGAGCCCGCCGATCAATCCTCCAATTAGAACCACCAGGGGCACGCGATTTTTGGTGAAGCCGATCGCCTCCGCCAGGCCTTCAATCGGGAACGGACTGTAGGCATCGATCTTCTGATATCCCGCTTGATGGGTGTGATGAGCCGCGTCCACCAGGTGCTGCGCGGTATCGAACTCCGCCATCATCCCGTAGATTGGAGTGTGCTTCATTCCTTCACCTCCGCCTCAGGCAGGAGGGTACGCATTTCAAAGATCGAAATCATGGGCAGGATGCGGACAAACAGGAACATCGCCGCCAGGAACATCCCTATGGTTCCAATAAACGTCATCCAATCCCAGCGCGTCGGGTAATACATTCCCCACGAAGAGTTCAGGAAGTCGCGCTGCAAGCTGACGACGACGATGATGAAACGCTCTAACCACATTCCCACCAGGATCACGCCGGAGAGCAGGAACAAGGCCACAGGACTGGTCCGCAGTTTGCGAATCCACAGCAACTGCGGGATGACCAGGTTGCACGTCAGTAGCATGTAGTACCAGAAGGCGTAAGGCCCGTGCAGACGATTCCAGAGGGTGAAGGCGTCATAGCGGTTGCCGCTGTACCAACCCATGAACGCTTCCATGATGTAGCCGTAGCCTACGATGAGGCCGGTGGCGAGCATGACCTTGGCCGAGTTCTGCAGGTGCCGCTCAGTGATGAAATCTTCGAGCCCGTAGAACTTGCGGATCGGAATCGCCAGCATCAACACCATGGCGAATCCGGAGTAGATCGCGCCGGCCACAAAGTAGGGCGGGAAAATCGTCGTATGCCACCCCGGGACGATTCCAACCGCGAAATCGAAGCTGACTACTGTGTGCACGGAGAGCACCAGCGGCGTCGCTAATCCGGCCAGCAGCAGGTATGCCGTCTCGTAACGATGCCAGTGCCGGGCCGACCCGCGCCACCCGAGCGCCAGCATTCCGTAGATAATTTTAGCCCAGCGATTATCGGAACGATCGCGCAGGGTGGCGAGATCGGGGACCAGTCCGATAAACCAGAACACCAGCGAAATGGTCGCGTAGGTCGAAACCGCGAAGACGTCCCACACCAGCGGGCTGCGGAACTGCGGCCAGTAATTCATGGTGTTGGGATAGGGAAACAGCCAATACGCGAGCCACGGACGCCCGACGTGCAATAGGGGGAACACTCCGGCGCACGACACCGCAAATAACGTCATCGCCTCGGCGAAACGGTTGATCGAATTGCGCCACGATTGCCGCAACAGCAGGAGAATGGCCGAGATCAGGGTTCCCGCGTGGCCAATACCAATCCACCACACGAAGTTCACAATGGCAAAGCCCCAGCCGATGGGGATGGTGATGCCCCAAATCCCCACGCCCTTGAGGAACAGGTAGCCGATGGCGTAGAGCAACATCATCGTCAGCAGAAACGCGATGCCGAAGCCCACCAGCCATCCGTTGGAGGTGGGGCGCGTCAGCACAATCGAACTGATCTTGTCGGTAACCGTGCCGAACGTATACCCCGGCTCGATGACTGGAGCGCGATCGCTGGTTGTCAGTTGTTCGTCGCTCATTTCCGCCTACGCTTCCAATTCAGGATTCGGATTGCGAATCTCGGCCAAATAAGTGGTTCGGGGACGAGTGTTCAAATCGCCCAGCAGACTGTAATTACGATGTCCAGCTTTCAATTTCGAAACCCGGCTCTCAGGATCATTGATGTTTCCGAAGACGATGGCATCTGCGGGACACGATTGCTGACAAGCGGTCTGCAACTCGCCGTCTTTGATCTTCGTGTCCGCTTTCTCGGCATCGATGCGATGCTCGTTGATGCGCTGCACGCAATAAGTGCACTTTTCCATAACGCCGCGGCTGCGAATGGTTACATCGGGATTGCGCATCATCTTGTACTGCGGCGTCTCCCAATCCTGGAAGAGCAGGAAGTTGAACCGCCGCACTTTGTAAGGACAGTTGTTCGAGCAATAACGCGTCCCGACGCAACGGTTGTAGACCATGTCGTTCAGGCCTTCGGTGCTGTGAACGGTCGCACCCACCGGACACACCACTTCGCAGGGCGCGTTCTCGCATTGCTGGCATGGAACCGGCTGGAAGTGCGCCGTAGGGCTGTTGCGATCGCCTTCGTAGTAAGCGTCGACGCGCAGCCAATGCATGTGGCGTCCAATGCCGACCTGCTCTTTTCCAACCACGGCGATGTTGTTCTCGGACTGGCAGGCCACGATGCAGTTGTTGCAGCCGACACACTTATTGAGATCGATCGCCATTCCCCAGGCGTAAGCCTCGGACTTGTAGGGATAATCGGGGTAGAGCGTCAGATCATGGGGCGGCTCTTCTTCCTTGGCGAAGTCCGGTTCTTTCTTGTATTCCTCGACCGTCGCAATCCGGACTAACGGACGCGCACCCACCGCAGTGTCCATCGTCTGCTCGCCCTGCGTGCAGGCAAGCATGTAAGTGCTGCCGGTCGGACGAATCTGTACGCCATTGGCAGACCACGGCGTCGCGCTGTAGCGGAAGGGATAGAAATCAAATCCCGCACCCGTGCCTGCGCGGCCCGCGCGAGTGCGCCCGGAGCCGAGATAGACGGTCACGGAGTTGTCGGGAAGCCCGGCCTGAATCCAGACCGCAGCCTGCGTTTTCTTCCCGTTGTATTCCAGTTCGACCACATCTTTCGAAGCAAGATGCAGACGCTCGGCCATCGCTGGGCCAATCAACACAGGATTGTCCCAGGTCATCTTGCTCATGGGACGCGGAAGTTCTTGCAGCCATCCGTTGTTGGCGAAGCGTCCGTCGTAGAGCGAAGGGTCGCGGCGGAAGTTGAGCTCGATGCCGCTGGCCGGGGCCGAAGAAGCCGGAATGCTCGCTGCTTTAGCGCTCAGTTGCTTCGGCTGGAAACCCGTTCCATCGATCCAACCGTTATTCAGCGAGCGCCGCCAGAACATTTCGAAATCGGCGCCAGGATGCTGCTTCTGCCAGTACGCCTGCAACCAGCGCGTGACCTGTGGGCTCGGCTTGTCCAGAGAGAACAGCCGCCAGCTCGATTGCGCTCTTGCCGTTGTACAGCGGAGCAATCAGCGGTTGGACGATGCTCACTGTCCCGTCATAGGCCCTAGTATCTCCCCACGACTCGAGATAGTGAGCCTCGTTCACGTGCCACTGACAGAGTTGCGCAGTCTCGTGGTCGTAAAGTCCCAAATGAACGCGCACCGGGATGCCGGAATTCTTGAGTGCATCAGCGAAGCCAAAATCGGCGGGAGCATCGTAAGCGGGATTGCCGCCCATGATCACCAGCAGATCCACTTTGCCGCCGCGCATGTCGGCCACAAGATCTTTTAACGACTCCGTTTGATTGACTGGATTCGCATCCACAGGATCGGTGTACACGACAGTTTTGCCGACATTGCCTAGCGCCTGATTGATCGCATGCGCCAGCGCATGGATGGCCGGCGACTGATGATCGCCGACGATCACTACGCTCGAACCGGCGTGCGCCTTCAAATCAGCGGCGACAGCACTCGCAAACTTCGATTGCTCGCCGCCCGAACCGACGCCCAGCGCTGCCGCAACTGCGCGGGCAAAGCCTTCAATCTCTGCTGCCAGCAAGGGCAACCTGTGGTCCGCCCTGCCTCCGGTCGAAGTGGTTGTGCTCTCGACCACATACAACCGGTTCATGCTGCCTGCATCTGGATTGCGCTTAGCGGCGAAATCGCGAATGTATCGTGTCGAGCCGGGAAATCCCGCATACAGGAAATCTGCATCGAGCGAGAGAATCACATCCGCATTTTCCAACTGGTATCGCGTCTCAACCGGCTGCCCAAATGCCAGCTTCGCGCCTTCGCGCACGTTGTCGCGATTTACAGGCTCATATACGTGCCACTTGGCTTGCGGGTAAACCTTCAACACGCCACGCAACTGATCGGCCAGCGTGGGCGAAGAAATCGTCTGCGTCAGAATGCGAATGCCCGCTCCGCCTAATCCCTTCTGCACGCTCAAGGGCCCGCGTAGAGCATCGAGGAAGGCACTCCAGGTCCGAACCGCTCCTAGATAAGTGATGGTCTGCGAGCGGTCGGGATCGTACATCCCCAGGATCGAAGCCTGCGCGAACACATCGGTGCCGCCCATGCTCGCGGGATGCTGATCGTTACCTTCAATCTTCGTGGGCCGGAACATCTGGCTTTCGACCAGCACCGGGCTGGCGTATCCGCCCAACTCAAACGCGGTGGCGTAGAACATCGGCCGACCGGGGATCAACTCCTCGGGCTGGCGCACGTAAGGAACGATGGGCTCGAGCGGTTGCTTGGTGCAGGCCGTCATGCCCGCCATGGCCAGCGAGGCGCCCATCAGTTTGAGGAAGCCGCGGCGCGAAACCGAATCGACCCACTCTGACGCGCCTTTGGGAAATTCGCGGTGCATCTTCGCCTGAAATTCCGGATCGCCCGCGAGCTCTTCCAGGCTTCGCCAGTATTGCGGCGCATTCTTTTCCTCGATCTCGGCGCGAACGCTGTCCATATCCAACTGGACAAGCTTGTCCTTCGAACCGGGACAGACTTCCTCGCGGTGCTGCTTGCCGTTCTGTTCTTCCATCTTCATCAAATTTCTAGCGGTGACAGGTCGAACAACTGGTGATGTCGGCCACTGTCCGCAATTTATATTTCTTTACCAGGTCAGTTCCCAGCGCCAACTGATCGGTGTACGGCGTTCCATCCACGGTCACCGGCGCCGTGTTCGACGGCGCCTTGTATTCCATATTGAAAACCTGATCGCGCGGACGCAGGTATTTTTGCGGCGCGCGGTGGCAGTCGAGGCACCACTCCATCTGCAGCGATGCGTAGTTGTACATCAACGGCATACGGTCCACGGGACCGTGGCAGGTGTTACATCCAACGCCCTTGTTGATATGAATGCTGTGATTGAAATAAACGAAATCCGGGAGATCGTTAACCCTTGTCCAGACCAGAGATTTTCCAGTGCGGAAACTTTCACGCACCGGCTCGAGCAGAGGAGCTCCGGTCCAGATCTGGCGATGGCAATTCATGCAGGTCGCGGTGGGAGGAATGCCCGCGAAATTAGAAACTTCCACCGAGGTATGGCAGTAGCGGCAATCAATTCCCAAGCCCGCCACATGATGCTGGTGGCTGAACGGCACCGGCTGCGGCCGCGCCACCTTGGCGTAGGTGATATAGGGAGAGCGCTGGAACTCATTGAGCGCCCAGAACAACGCAGCCACCACAAAGATGGCTCCAAAAATCGTCGCTCGAGAAATTGTGTTCGTACTACGATGAAAAATCTGCATCGAGTGAGAACTTCCAGTGCGGGAACCGCGCGCGGTTCCGGTTCTTGCAGCGTTACCTGGTTACGAAGTCACAGTGAGATGTGATCCTGGTTACGAAAACTTGTGATTATATCAGCCGGAGCGAAGTTGGTGCACGATCTCCAAAGAAAATTCTGGAAATTTTTCGCACGAGAAAACTTCGTTGTGAAATTTAACATCGCCGACGTCATCGGGATAACGCGCGAAACGCAATCATCCTTGCGCAGGGCCCACCAGGCTCGGCCTTACCGCAGGTTCATCACCAGCAATTTGGGTTCGGTCATTTCTTCGATGGCGTAGCGCAGGCCCTCGCGTCCCAACCCAGAGTCTTTCACTCCACCATAAGGCATGTGATCAATGCGGAAGGAAGGAATGTCGCCGCCGACCAGTCCGCCGACTTCGAGTTCCTCGTATGCGTTGAACAACAGTTTCGCATCGCGCGTGAAAATGCCGGCCTGCAATCCGTAGGCAGAGTGGTTGATCTGTTTCACGGCTTCGTTGAAATCATCGTAAGGTTCCACGGTCACTACCGGAGCGAAGATCTCCTGGCAATTCACTTTCATCTCGGAGCGTGTGTTGGTCAGCACTGTGGGCTCGAGAATCGATCCCTTGCGCTGGCCGCCGCAAAGCAAACGTGCCCCGCTGCGAACCGCCTCCTGCACCCAGTCTGCCGCGCGAATGGCGTCGCTTTCTCGGATGAGCGGGCCCACATCGGTCGACTCTTCCATGGGATCGCCGAGCTTCAGCTTCTTCACGCCCGCAACCAGAAGCTCGGTGAACTTTCCGCACACCGAGCGCTCGACTAAGATGCGCTGCACCGAGATGCAGGTTTGCCCAGCATAGCCAAAACCTCCGGCCACGCAGCGATCGGCGGCGTAGGCGACGTCGGCATCGCTGTGCACGATCACTCCGGCATTGCCACCCAGTTCAAGAATGACTTTTTTCTTGTTCGCGCGGCGCTTGATGTCCCAACCCACCGCAGCGCTTCCGGTAAAGCTGATCAACTTGATGCGATCGTCGGTCACCAGCAGGCTGGCATCCTCATTCGAAAGCGGCAACACGTTCAGCGCGCCATCCGGCCAGCCCGCCTGTTGAACCGCCTCAGCCAGCAGCAATGCGCTCAGGGGAGTCTGGGGCGCGGGCTTCAGCACCATGGTGCATCCGCTGGCGATCGCTGGCGCTAACTTGTGCGCCACCAGGTTCAAGGGGAAATTAAAAGGAGTAATGCCCGCAATCGGACCCAGTGGAAAACGCCTCACGATGCCCCAGCGCCCCGCGGTAAATTCCTGCCAATCGAGTGGCAGATATTCGCCGTAGATGCGAGTGCTCTCTTCCGCCGCGACCTGGAAAGTAAATACCGCGCGCTCGACTTCGGTACGGGCCGCCTTAATCGGCTTCCCGGCTTCTTGCGCGAGCGTGCGCGAGAATTCATCCTTGCGCTGCGCAATCGTCTCGGATACGCGGCGCAGCACTCGCTGCCGTTCGAAAGCGGGCAATCTGCGGGTGGTGCTAAAGGCTTTCACTGCGGCTGCAATAGCTGCCTCAGCGTGCTCTCTTCGCCCCTGAAACACACGGCCGATCACGCTGCCGTCATACGGAGAGCGAACCTCGACCACATCTCCATCTTCAATCCATTTACCATCTACCAGGAAACCTTGCGTGCTGACGGGAGTTGCAGTCAGAGCCATGGCGTGCGCGACCTCCGGGGAAACGAGCTTTTAGATTATAGGCTGACTGGCGCAGGCTCGTTGTTAATCTTTAGACGATAATGAGGGCCGTCAAGACTTAGGAAATAATTTGCCGACTTCGATCATGGAACTCGCAAAACAGCTTCACTCCCGGTCCGTTTCCCCGGTAGAAGTGACGTCAGCCTGTCTTTCCCGCATTGAAAAGCTGAATCCCCTTTTAAATGCGTTCATTACCGTGACGGCCGACTTTGCCCTGGCACAGGCGCGCCAGGCGGAAAACGAGATTCAACAAGGACATTGGCGGGGGCCGTTACACGGCGTGCCCCTGGGGCTCAAGGATCTTCTTGACCAAACGGGCGTCGCAACTACCGCCGCCAGCAATGTTCTGAAAGGTCGTGTTGCGACCCAAGATGCGGAAGTGGTTCGCCGGCTTAAGCAGGCGGGTGCGGTTCTGCTAGGCAAACAGAATCTGCACGAGTTCGCCTACGGAGGCAGCTCCGTCATCAGCGCCTACGGCCCCGTGCGGAACCCATGGAATCCCGAGCACATCACGGGCGGCTCCTCGGGAGGCTCGGCTGCGTCGGTGGCCGCCGGACTCGGGTATGCAGCTATTGGCAGCGATACTGCAGGGTCTGTGCGTGAGCCCGCCTCGCAGTGCGGCATCGTCGGACTCAAACCAACATACGGACGTGTCAGCGCTCAAGGCGTGATCCCGCTTTCGCTGTCGCTCGATCACGTGGGACCGCTGACGACGACGGTAGCCGATGCGGCGATCGTATTACAGGCGATCGAAGATCCGAATGCACCGGAGATTGGAGGAGTTCGACGCCGCCTGCCGGCGAGAACTACTTGCAAGCCCTGGAAGGAAACACAAAGGACTTGAGAGTGGGCGTGCCTCGCAAGTTCTTCTTTGACGAGCTCGATCCCGAAGTCGCCGCCGCAGTTGAAGAAGCGCTCCGCAGTGCTGCAAACGATGACCTCGAGCAGCAAAGAAATCTCTTTAACCGTCAGTACCGACCGCACACTGCAGAGCGCGGAGTCGTATGCCTATCACGAAAAGTGGGTGAAGGATTCTCCCGAGCTGTATCAGCCGGAAACGTTGCGCCGCATTCGCACGGGAGAATCCGTCGACCGCGCCGATCTCGAACGCGCCCGCGACGAACTTGAGCGCGAGCGCTGGGAGATCAAGAAAGTATTTGAAGACGTGGACGTGCTGGTGACGCCGACCACGCCGATCGCGGCCCCGATCATCGCCGAACTGCAGCAGCATCCTGAACTCCTGCGCCCGCGCGAATTGGTTTTGTTGCGCAACACACGCCCCGTGAATGTCTGGGGATTGCCCGCGATCTCGGTCCCTTGCGGATTCACCAAGTCGGGCTTACCCATCGGCCTGCAAATCATCGGCCCCCACTGGGGCGAGGCACGAGTGCTGCGACTGGCGCACGCCTATGAGCAAGCTACGGAATGGCACAAACGCAAACCCTCTGCTTTTTGATTTCAATCCTTTCATCATTGTCATTCCGACCGAAGGGAGAAATCTGCATTCCCGTCGACATACGCAAGCTATGATCAAAGCGGAGTCGAACGCTGAGCACCATGAGCACCGACCAGATCTTCCTTGAAGCCGAATGGCGCAACCTAACTATGCTCAATTACGAGGCCGATCCAAGCGTCCTTGCCGCGTTCATTCCCGCTGGAACAGAACTGGATCGCTGGAACGGAAAAGTATTTGTCAGTCTGGTGGGGTTTCGCTTCTTAAAGACTCGCGTCTGCGGATTCTCGATCCCATTTCATCGCAACTTCGACGAAGTGAATCTGAGGTTCTACGTTCGCCGGCGTGAACGGGGCGAAGTTCGACGAGGCGTCGTCTTCATCAAGGAAATCGTCCCCCGTTGGGCCATCGCCTACGTCGCGCGAAATGTCTACAACGAACGCTATGTGGCTCTGCCCATGCGTCATCACATTGAGTTTCGCGACCGTGACATGATTGTGGAATATGGCTGGCGAACCGGCGCGGACTTGGAATCGTATCAGCCTACGAACCGAGGGCAGCGCCTGTTCTGCCGCAAGAGAATTCCGAAGAGCAATTTATCACCGAACATTACTGGGGATACGCCCAGCAAGGCGACGGAACCACGATGGAGTATCGCGTGGCTCACCCATCATGGCGAGTTTGGAACGGACTTGACGCCAGATTTGAAGGCGACACGACTGAATTCTATGGTCCGGACTTGGCTGCAGTGGTTCGCGGCAACCCTTCCTCCGCCTTTCTCGCCGAGGGATCGGAAGTAGGAGTATTTCGAGGCCGGAAGATACAAATCAATGGCAGAGTAACCATCCGCAATCGAGTGATTGGGACGCTTGGGTACTCTACGATGGCCAGTGCGGCTTCTGTTCTAGTTGGGTCGAGTTTTGGAAACCCACGTTGGAACGAAGACGAATCACCATTGCCGCGCTCCAAGAACCGTGGGTGGTTGAACGCCTGCACCTACCGGTCTCTGATCTTCTCGCCGATATCTTGTTGCTCTCCGCGACCGGCAAGCTCGTCTCCGGAGCTGATGTCTATCTGCAGGTTACACGTCGGATCTGGTGGGCATGGCCCTTTTACGCTTTGTTCAGCCTTCCCGGATTCAATTGGCTACTGCATATCGGGTATCGATGGTTCAACCGTAATCGATATCGCGTCTCTCGCGCCTGCAGATTAGCTCATGGACGTGGATCAGTGATTGCCCATGATGAAGATCGTAGTTGATCCCTACTCCACCGACCGCACATCATCCGGTGGCACCAGCACAAACTGACACTCGCCTCCCGAAGCGCAGGAAAGCGTTCCGCGCCGCAAGGCCTTTGTGGCCGTATCGTCGGGAAAACTTATCCCGTAGTGCGCGCTTTGCAGGGCCGTCACAAAGCTCTTCAGCTTCTCGTCTCCGCTGACAAACTTCGCGCCCTCGGGCACGGCGCGTGACTTCTCCGAATCGAGCAGGACGAAGAAATCGGCGCTGCCCGCCTGCGTCGCTTTGCCCAGCTTGATGGTGCGCTGCTGTTCCAATTCGTTCTTGTACTGCGCGATGGTGGAATCGACTTTGTCTTTCCCCACCAGCGCCGCCAACCGGCCACGCGTCTCCGGATCAGGACGCACACAATTCAGTGCCAGCGCATAGGCCCGGATCGCGTCTTCTTTCTTCTTCTGTTTCTCGTAAATCTGCCCGAGATGATCGCCGATATCGGCGTGCTGACCCAGGTTCCACGCCGACATCACATACTTCTCAGCCATTGCGTAATCACCCTTGGCGAAATGCACCCAGCCGAGCGTGTCCCAATACGCCGCGAGCGATGAAACCAGTCCCAGATCGCGTTCGCTCAATTGATCGAGCGTCGTATTGCGCAGTGCCGCCGCCGTTGCAGCTACAGCCGACTCGGCATACTGCTGCGCGCGGTCGAGATGCGCCTTCTTCAGCGACAACTGGTAGGCGATGTTGTTCCAGACGACGGGAGTCGCCGAAATTTCAATCGCCCGGTCAAACGCCGCCAGCGCCTTGTCGTCCTGACCCAAATTCAGATACGCATCGCCCAGACTCACTTGCAGCAACGCATTGTCGGGCTTCAGCGAAGCCGCCTTCTCGAGTTCCGGTGCCGCTTTGTCGTATTGATGAATTTCGGCATACATGCCGCCCAGCGCGGCATGCGCATAGTCGCTCAATGGATTAATCTCGAGCGCCTTCTGATAAGCCGCCGCTGCGTCGTCATACTTCCGCTCGGTCGTATAAGCCCAGCCGAGGCTGTTGTATCCGTATTCGTCATACGGATTTGCTTCGGTCTGCTTCTTGAAGGCATCGATCGCCTGATCGTATTGGCGCAGCCCCATGTAGGCGCGGCCCAGGTTAATCCAAGCGGTTTTGTGTTTAGGCTCGGCCGCAACCATCTGCTTCAGCAGGTCGACAGCAGCCTGATAATTGCCGCGGTCGAGCGCCGCGCGCGCTGCATCGTTCAGATCGTCGCCCTTTAAATCTTTCGGGACCGTCGGCGTTCCAGCCGCCGTGCTGTCAATCGCCAGCCGCTGATCAAGATCTACTCCCACTGCATGGCGGAAGGCGACATAGTCGTTCACCCGAGCGGCGGGAAGCTCCCGCGCGCTGGTGAAAAGCTGCCGCTCTGCGGTGAAGACGTTGCCATCGACTTTGTAAGTCGCTTCATACTGCGCATAATCGCGCTTCATCGAGAACGGCAAGGGCGCGCGCGTCACATACTTTTCCGGAAATACCAGTTTCCAGCGAAACAGATATTCCGCCGGCGAGCCGAACTCGATCGCATCGCCATTGGGATCGGTATTGTCTTCATCCGCATCCACCAGGTTGATCTGCGACATCGGCAACGTAATGTCTGACTTCTTCTTCGTCCAATCGAGGAAGTTGGCCACCGCCAGCTGATAATCGACGACGAATGGCTCGCGAGTCGCGGTGGGATCGGTCACTTTCGGATCGGAAACTTCTCCATCCATCCCAGCAAGCAGGCTCATGCGCTTCAGCAGGTTGGTCCATTCCGCGCGGGGAATTCTGCGGAACAAAATCCGCATGTAAAGTTCCGAGTCGCCGCGCAGCGTGAACTTCACATGCGCATTGAGTTTGCCGAGTTCGCTGATGGTGCCGTCGATATCCTGCTGCTGCACATTTGGCATGGGAGGATCGGCGGGAGTCTCCTCCAAGTGCGCCGCGCCGCTGACCGGGATGACCAGCGCCTGCTTCTTGCGAATGCTCGAAGCCAACATGCGGAAGGGCGCCACCTCGGTGGTCGAATCCATCCACACTTCTTCTTTGCCCAGCGGCAACAGAGTAATGACGTGATCGAACTGTCCCGGCGAAGGCACATCGGGATCGAGTTTCACACTGCTGTTGATCAGCACGGACGACGCGTGATACCCCGAGGCATCCAGCAGCGACGCCAGCAAGGTGTGCTTGTCTTTGCAGTCTCCGTACTGGTTGTGCAGAACATCGGCCGCGGAATGCGGCTGGTAGCGGCCAACGCCAAACGACAAACTGATGTAGCGAAAGTTCGTGGCCACGTAATCGTAGAGCGCTTGAATCTTGTCGAGATCGCCGCTCTTGCCCTTGGTCAACTCGGCAGCCTTGGCGCGAATCTCCGGCGTCGGCTCGCGGCGGTCTTTCTCTAAAGTGCCGTACCACTTGCCCAATTCTTCCCAGCTGGAAAATGTGGTCAGCTGCACTGCAGGCGGCTCGGGCTTGGTCGGCTTTTTCTTCTTCTTTTTATCCTGATCTTTATCGTCGTCGCGTTGGAGGTGCGAACTGGTCCAGCGGTAAATCTTCCGCCCATTCTCGTCGCTCACCTTCGGATCCGCGCCCGGCTTGGTCTTCAGGGTGATTGCGCGATCTTTTGGGACATCCACTTCCAACTGCTCGTCGAGCACGATCTGGTTCTTGATGAAGTCGTGATCCATCCAGAACTGGTTCGCGGCCAGCGGCTTGTAGGTCACCGTGACCACGTCGTATTCAAGGGTCTCTCCCGGCCGCAGGCCCGGCACTGTGACGTGTTTCTGCCGGTAGTCGGTGTACACCGGAGCTTCTTTTTCCAGGGGGATGCTCAGATCCTGAATGGCATCGGGCTGCGCCGTTACCGTGCTGCCGTCAGCTTTGATGACACGCACGTAAGGAATATCCAGCCGCTCATTCGCCGAGTTGTAGCCGAGGACAACTTGCCCCCACTGCTCGACGCCGGCTTCGCTCTGCACCCGAATCCGCGCGTACAGCTCGCGCTTGCCCGTGCCATCGTTTTCGAAGTGATAGGTGGTGTGGAACTTCTCGATGACGTAGCCTTCCTGCGAATAGTCGGCAGGCTTCTCGGCAAGTTCCGTGAGCTTCTCGGGGTGGCGGCGGAGCAGGGGTTTGGGCGATTCCCAGCAGAGAAAGCGAGGAAAAAAGAGTTACCAAGAGGGTGTAGCGCAAAATGCTCATCTTGGGCCGTTTGTACCTTACTCAAGCATCCGGCGCAAGTGGAACTATTGTCGGCGCTCACACTGAGGTCATACTGCAAGAATCTTGACCTCATCCGGCAAGAATATTGACGTCATCCCGAGCGAAGCGAGGGATCTGGCACGTACCATTCAGACCCAGCCCACGCCAGATCCCTCGCCCTTTCGGGCTCGGGATGACGTCAAATAAAAAACCTACTTCCCTGACAACGCCATATTCATGAACCCGGCCTGGTCCGCCTTCATCTTCTTTAATCCATCCATCGGCAGATACACCATGTGTCCGGCGTCATACGTCGCGTACGAAATGTTTTTGTGGAACTCGGGACCGAGGTTCAGGTGGTCCATGGTGTAATTCGCCGCCATGAATGGAGTAGCCAAGTCGTAGTAGCCCTCCATCACCAGAATCTTCAAATAAGGATTCTTCGCCAGCGCCTGGCGCAGCGCCGAAGCGGTGTCGGGAAATCCCTCAATCCCGGATCCCCAATCCCATTTGCCAAACAAAGGATCCTGATAGGCAGACACGTTATACGGCATGTCAACTTTGTAGCCGAGGTCGTTTCGTACGTAGTTATTGAACACCGAGGTGAACGGAGGCCCGGTCTGCGATCCGGTGGGATCGTAGAAGCGCGTATCCAGCAAACCATCGGGATCGACGCCCGTGAACCGTCCGTCCAGACGCCCAACCCGCAGCTTTTGATCGAGCAACAAATTGTGGGTGAACTTCTGCACATCCACCCGCAGGTTGGCATCATCAATGAATTGCTTGTTCAGCCCGGTATAGCGCGCCATTTCATCAATGGTCTTCTGGCGCTCTTCGGGCGTCAGCGCGTCACCCTTGGCCAAAGCTTGCGTGTAGTCGGTCGTGGCCCAATGCATCGACTCTTCGCGCGCCTTGTTCATGTCTTGCGCCAGATCAGCCGGCAGCTTGTGGTGATAACCGGCGATCATGGTGAAAGTCGGAATCAGCAGCGGATACGGCAGATCGTTGGTCTTGTTGTCTTCGAGGGTCTGAAAGCTCAGGACCATCGAGAGCAGGGTAATACCGTTGAAAGAAATTCCCCGATTGGCTAAGAAACCGGCAATTCCCGCCGAGCGCGTCGTGCCGTAGCTTTCTCCAAACAGGAAAAGCGGCGACGACCAGCGCTCGTTGCGCGAAATATAAAGACGAATGAATTCGCTGAAGGCTTCAATGTCGCCCTTCACTCCCAGAAATTTCTTGGTCAGTTCCGGCGTCGCGGCGCGGCTGTAACCCGTGCCCATCGCGTCAATCAACACGAGATCAGTCTTGTCGAGCAAAGTGTAGGGATTGTCTTCCATGCGATAAGGCGCGGGCGGCATGAACCCTGTCGGCTGCAATACCACACGCTTCGGACCCAGCGCGCCCATGTGCAGCCAGACTGACGCCGATCCTGGGCCGCCATTGAACGCGAACGTCAACGGACGCTTGCCCGCTTCCGCTCCGTCGAGCGTGTAGGCGACGAAAAACATCTCCGCCTCAATCTTGCCGTCGGGGCGCTTGATGGGAAGCCTGTCCGGTTGTCGCCGTGTACTTGAGCAGTTTTCCGTCAACAGTGATCTGATGATGCGTCACGACCGGCGGAACTTCCGAGACATCGAAGTGCTCATCTTTGTCCTTGTCGGTGGCTTCCTTGCCCGGCTCCATCGCAGGCGTCGCTTCCGGCTTGGCCTCAGGCTCCGCCGGCTTCTGCTCCGGCATCTTCGCCGCAGGTTCGCTCTTCTTTTTATCTTTCGGTTGGGACGATGAATTCGCTTGCTGCGCCGCAGCGCAACGTCACGTAGCGCAAGCATGACCACAAACAATGCCGCTGATTTCCGCATGCCGAGTTCTCTCCACGCTTGTATCGCGAATCGATAGATTGATGCAAAAAGCAGAACGGAATTATACGCGCTAAGGCGTCTAGTCACGATTCATGACGTAGCGCCGGCGTCTCGCCGGCCACGGAAAGGGTTGGAGTTTTAGCAGGAGACCGGCTAAACCGCGGCGGGTTCTTCCACGACGCCTTCGAGATGCTTGAGCGTTTCCGCGATGGTGAGGGAATACATGTCGCGGCCCACGCCTTCGCCCGATTCCAGTGCTGTCTTCAAATAGTGCCCGGCAATCTCGATCGCCAATTTGTCAGTGATGACCTTTCCGGTGCGGCGCTGATATTCCTTCCAAGCCGGTAGCGGCAGAGCCACCCATACGGGACGCCCTCCCACCAGGAACTTCACGTCGACCGCATCGGCATGCCGCGTGGCGATGGCCACGATCAGCGCCTGGTAAATGCAATGCACTTCCTGCTTGGTCCAGCGGTCGGTCGCGCGAAAGCTCTCGTACATGTAAAAACTATAGCGGACGAGGTTCCCCCGCGCAAACAGAAGCCCTGCGTCTTGTGGGCGCCTTTCCCAAATCAACAATCAACAATCGAAAATCAACAATCCGGCCCCCACTCTGAGCCGCGCTAGTGGATTATGATTTGAGCGAGGACCAACCATCATGAAAAACATAGGCATCCTCCTCTCCGGACGCGGCTCGAATTTCGAAGCCATCGCGAGAAACATCGCGTCGGGACATATCCCTGACGCCCGCATCGCCGTAGTCATCTCCAACAAACCCGATGCCGGAGGCTTGGAAACCGCGCGCCGCCTCGGCCTAACCGCACTGGCGATTCCCTCCAAGGGAAAAGACCGGGAACAGCATGACCGCGAAGTGGTCGCCGCGCTCAAGGAGCACAAAGTCGACCTCGTCTGTCTCGCCGGATACATGCGCCTGCTCTCTCCCTGGTTCGTGCAGCAATTTCCCGCATCGCATTCTCAACATCCATCCTTCGCTGCTGCCCTCGTTCCCGGGACTCGAAGCCCAGCAACAGGCCTTCGCCTACGGAGTAAAAGTCGCAGGATGCACCGTCCACTTTGTCGACGAAGAACTCGACCACGGCGCCATCATCGTGCAGAAGACGGTCGCAGTCATGGACGGTGACGACGAGCACACGCTCGCCGAGCGCATTCTTGAGCAGGAACACATCGCGTATTCGGAAGCCATTAACATCGTGCTGGCAGGAAATTTCGAGGTTTCGGGAAGACGGCTGGTAAGAACGGTCGCGACTAGCTAGTTCAATTCAAGCTCCGCAGGTCCGCAGGGTTAATAAGATCCGGGGACAAGGCTCGTTCTAGCGCAAGCCGTGCCCACGCTGATCGCAAACTTGCAATCATGATCGCTCCGGAGGAGCGTTTGCCAATAGCCCGGCGCTTCAGCGCCGGGTCGAACGACACACGACCAAGTCCCGTAGGGACGATTGAAATTCATCCCCACACATATTTCGGATCGTATTCGATACCGTGTTTCTTCAAGAACACCAGAAACTCGTCTTCAAAACTACACTTCGCATGATGTCGCGCCTGCTCATTGATGTACTTCACCGTCGCCTTCTGCTGCGAAATACTCACACTGAAAGCTCCGTAAGCCTCCTGCCAAGCAAACTTGCCATTCCCGTTCTCATTCATCCATTTCGAAGATCCGCCTTTCAGCAGTTGCATCCCTTTCGCAATCGACATGGTCGCGGGCAAGGACAGGAGAGCGTGGATGTGATTCCGGGTACCCCCCACCGCAACCGCCTTGAATCCATATCTTACGCGCGATTCCTCCAAGAAATGACCACAGCCGTGTCTGCATATCGGATGGAATCGTATTTTGGCGGAGCTTCGTGGAAAAAACGCAATGCACCAGGGCGGAAACGTATGTGTGCGCCATCGTTGCTCCGGGCTTGCGGTCGTCCCTACGGGACTTGCTGATTTTCCCCGAAATACCCGGCGTTGAAACGCCGGGCTATTGGCAACGGTCCCTACGGGACCCGCAAGAATGGTCCCAGTTTGCCTAGGGTGCCGCCACTCGCGCTGTGACAACTGAACATCTAGGGCGATCTCACAGAGCGCATTTGAGAATCCCTGCGGCCGTGCACGAGGCTTCGTAATCAACTGCACAACCGGGACTTTCCTAAGTTATTTCGACCAGCTTCACTTGCCGCCCAACTCTGATGGGCACTTCAGCGGGCAGTCCTGTTAGGAAAATCAAGTGACTGGTTTCGACCGTCGTCACGATTCTCACGGCGCCCTCTTTCAGTCGTCGTTGCGCTTCGGTAGTCGAACGCACGAAACCCGCCAGCAGCAAGAACCTTGTCGAACCGGATACCGGGGTAGCTCTTGCCAAGATGATTCCCGGAAGTTCGCGGCTACCGACTCTATAGGGCACTTCACACCTTTGCTCCGTAAATACTGGCCTTATCACGTTCTTCACAGAAGTCCGTCAAGAGCCCTTAGGCGCTTTCGCCTCCTTCAGATGTACTGGGGTTCTATCGGTTATCTTCGGCACTTCCTTTTTCTGAAATTTCTGGACCCAGTTTTCGTCCGCCCTCGCAGCAGACTCCGCACCATGAAAATCGCGCACGATGCTCTCGGCCAAGGCTCGTTTGAGCCCCATGGGATGCGCCTGCCCACCCGCCACGTCCGCCTTCATCTTTTCGATCTCGGGCACCTTCACGTCAGTCAGCAGTTCGTAGTAGCGCCACATCATCTCGTCCGAGATCGACATCACTTTGCCGTACATCTCGAGCGGCGCTTCCTGAATGCCGATGGCGTTGCCGTACGATTTCGACATCTTCTGCACGCCGTCGAGGCCTTCAAGAATCGGCATGGTCAGCACGATCTGCGACTCCTGTCCCGACGACCGCTGCAACTCGCGTCCCACGAGCAGATTGAATTTCTGGTCGGTGCCTCCGAGTTCGACATCAGCTTGTAGCGCGACCGAGTCGTATCCCTGTGCCAGCGGATAGAGAAGCTCATGCAACGCGATAGGCTTTTCTTCCTGAAATCGCTTGTGGAAGTCTTCGCGCTCCAGCATCTGCGAGACCGTGAACTTCGCCGCCAGGCGAATCCAGTCTTCCCCTTTCAACTTGCCCAGCCACTCGCTGTTGTGGCGAATTTCGGTTTTGCTCTGATCGAGAATCTTGAACACCTGCTCGAGATAGGTCTTGGCATTGTTCTTGATGGTCTCGGCGCTCAGCGGAGGGCGCGTGGCCGAGCGGCCCGTGGGATCTCCGATCAGCGCGGTGAAGTCACCGATCAGAAAGATGACCGTGTGCCCGAGATCCTGAAAGTGCTTGAGCTTGCGCATCAGCACGGTATGGCCCAGGTGCAGGTCCGGCGCGGTCGGATCGAAGCCCGCCTTCACGCGCAGCGGCTTGTTCCCGCCCAGAGATTTCTCCAGCTTGGCTCGTAGCTCCGACTCCTTCACGATCTCAGCGGAGCCCTTCTTGATGTAGGAAAGCTGTTCCTCAACCGGTGCAAAAGGCATGGTGAGCCATTATAAGGAATGTGAAACTTGGAGACTTCAGACAGATGTAAAACCTTTGTCGCAAAGTGTTAACCTCTAGCCCGACCGGATGCGCGCCGCCGCCATTCTCGGGTTGGGATCTTCCACCAAAGATCTGCGACCGTTCCAGAAGAACTGCGCTGCCGAGTGGATCCTCGGCGTGCCAGGTTTGGGCGATGCCGATGTGATCCTGATCTTCGGCGGTGACGGCACCATCCATCGACATTTGGCGGCACTGGTCGCGTTGCAACTTCCCGTTCTGGTCGTGCCTTGCGGCAGCGGAAACGATTTTGCGCGGGCGCTTCACCTGCGAAGCGTTCGAGATTCGTTGGCAGCCTGGAAGAAATTCCTCTCCGGCTCAGCCAATGTGAAGACCATTGACCTGGGGGTAGTTACCCCTCTTCACGTGAATCCTGCGGACGGCACCCCAGGAAACCCCACATATTTCTGCTGCGCTGGCGGGGCTGGCATTGACGCCGAGATTGCCCGCCGGGCAAACCGCTTCCCCCGCTGGTTGCGCGGACATGGCGGCTATTTGTTGAGCATGTTGCCGGCGCTGGCTAAGTTCCAGCCAGTCATGACCACGATCTCTGTCGCTCTGAAGGATCAGTGGCAATCGAAAATTGCGGAGCCGGCCTTCGTAGCAGTTTTCGCCAACACTCCCGTTTATGGCGGCGGCATGAAGATCGCCCCGCACGCCCAGCTCGATGATGGCTTGCTCGACGTCTGCACGGTGAGTGAACTGAGCAAGTTCAAACTGTTCCGCCTCTTTCCCACGGTCTACTTTGGGCGGCATCTGCGCGTTCCCGAGGTCAGCTACTTCCAGGCAGAGCGCATGCGGATCGAGACGGACACTCCGCTGGAGGTGTACGCCGACGGAGAATTTGTATGCCGCACGCCAATCGAGGTCTCGGTGGCGCCGCGGGCGCTGAAGGTCATCGGTCCCTGAGATGCAGTCACCGGGCTCGGTGCCCGGCGTCACCGCAGGGTATGGGCGAAGCGCGCGACCATAAGAGCGGGGAGGCGCACTCTCATGCCCGCTCCGCCTGTTTCCGATGCCACGCCTACTCTGCTTGCGGCACAGCCGCTGGATGCCACGCGCCATGGGGATGCGGCGGGGGAAATCGAAGCCGTTCTGCGCGCCAAGGTCATCGGCCAGGATGACGCTCTCGACGCGGTCGTCGAGCTCTATCAGGTGTTCCTCGCCAGCCTGTGCTCGCCCGATCGTCCCATCGGCAATCTGCTCTTCCTCGGCCCCACGGGATCGGGCAAAACCTACGTAGTGGAAGCGCTGGCTGATGCTCTGTTCGGCAATCCGCAGGCGTTCATCAAAATCAATTGCGCGGAATTTCAACAGCAGCACGAAATTGCCAAGCTGATCGGATCTCCTCCAGGCTACGTGGGCCATGGGCAAACGCCACCGCTGCTGACGCAGGAGGCCTTGAACCGCTGGCATCGCGAGAACCTGAAGCTCACTTTGCTGCTCTTCGATGAGATTGAAAAAGCTTCTGAAGCCCTCTGGCAATTGCTGCTCGGTATTCTCGACCGCGCTACTCTGACGCTCGGCGATAACACTCACGTCGACTTGTCGCGCTGCATGATTTTCATGACCTCGAATCTGGGGGCTTCCGAGATGAGCAGCCTGGCGCAAGGCGGGATGGGCTTCGTTGCGCAGGCTACCGTCGTCGATGCCAGCTTCGATCAGAAAATTGCGCGCACGGCGACCGAGGCGGCGCGCAAGAAATTCTCGCCCGAATTCATGAACCGGCTCGATAAGGTCGTGGTCTTCCGCACCCTGCGTCCTGAACAACTTCAACAGATTCTGGAATTGGAGCTCGGAAAAGTGCAGCAGCGCATCCTGCGCGCGGTGGGCCAGAATCATTTCACGTTTACCTGCACGCCCGAAGTGAAGCAATGGTTGTTACAGGAGGGCACCGACCCGAAATATGGGGCGCGGCATTTGAAGCGGGTGATTGAAAAGAACCTGGTATATGGGCTCGCCAACCTGGTGGCCACCGGCCAAATTAAGCCCGGCGACAACATTCTGGTTGGCGCGAAGTCCGGAGGCGGCCTGAGTTTCGCGAAGGCGGTGCCCGCGGTCAACGAGGCCGGGGTTCCGGGGTAGGAGCTTTGCTGTGAAACGAATTCTAGTGGTGGACGACAACGAGATGTTGTGCCGCTTCGCGTGCGACATCCTGCGTAACGAGGGATATCACGCGGTGCCGGCGCGGAACGCCGTGGAGGCGCTGGAGGCGTTTGAACGCGAGGATTTTGATTTGATGGTGACGGACTTTCGTATGCCCGGCATGAGCGGGCTCGACCTGGCGCGGGCCATCCGCGGCAGAAGTCCGGAGTTCCCGGTGATCGTGATCAGCGCCTTCGAACCGGTGGAGTGCGAGCACATTACGCTGTGGTTGCCCAAAGAGTATCTGTTTCCCGGGCTGCTCGAGAAGGTCCGCATTTGCCTGGAACACCGCGAGAGTTTGGTGCCGCTAGATAGCCAAGAAGGTGCTCTCTCGTTAGTCGTTCCGATTGCCTTTATGCAATCGTTCCTCCACATCTTCGTCAAAGACATTCAAAGGCGGCCGGCGATTTTTTCGGCCATGTTCTTGGCAGCGTCAGGAGTAATCTTCGCGACTCGCATATCCATGTGCACCATCACGTCTCCCTTGCGCATGAGCAGACCTGACCCCATCGGCTCGAGATACGCTTCGTCGCCAATCCCCTGCAGTTCTTGAAAAGTGTCCATGCCCGCCGACACCTGCTTCATCGCGGCGTGAGCCAGCTTAAGGGTCATGGCTCCGCCCTGCCATGTGTATTGGATGGGAAGGCTCTGCGCGCCTCCCGCGCCGTAGTGGTATTCGCAGGTGGTAATGCCGATCTGCTCGACCGACGTCACCGCCTGACCGAGAGCTTTGCTGGCCTCTGCTGTCGTCAGCATGGCGCAAGGCTCGCGCTTCCCGGTGTAGGCGGGCGTGTCGCCTCCCATCTCGTGCGAGAACTGGTTGGCCTTCTGCTTCACTCGATAAGCAACGTAGAAGCAACTCCCCAGTCCCAGTAAGCCCACGAAAACAATCACACCCAGGATGCCGAAGATCACCTTCAACGCGGTGTTTGAGCCGCCTCCGGCCGGGGTCGTCGTAACCGGGGGACCGGACGCCGGCACGCTCTGCCACTCGCTCGAAGGCGGATTAGAAACCGGTGTCGGGACTGGACCAGGAGTTGACACTGGAGCGGACGGTCCCTGCACTACGGCCCCGCAGTTCGAGCAGAATTTGGTTCCTTCGGCGAGCGGCTTCCCACAACTCACACAGAATGCTGCCATGCGATCCTCCTGCTGGTGCGGCGACATTCTGCCTGCACCGGCCGCCGGGCGCAATGGTTAATTGCAGGTTCCCAAAACCTCGCCTGAAAGTGGCCTCCGGGCGGCGGGGGCCCCAGCCTTACTTTCCGGTGCTAAACTAAGCTGAACTTATGGCGGAAAATGGTCGTTCGCGCACCTGGCTCTGGGTTTTGATTGGGGGAGGAGCCTTCTTCCTCTTTGTGCTGGCGGTATTCACGCTGGTGTATCTGGCGATGCACACCGGCGATCAGGCCAGCACGTTCGATGGCTTCGGCGACAAGATCGGCGTTGTCGACCTGAACGGCGTGATCCTCGATTCCACCACCGTCGTGCAACAGCTCAAGAAATTTGGCGACGACGACTCCATCAAAGGGATCATCATCAAGGTCAATTCTCCCGGCGGCGGGGTGGCCGCTTCCGAAGAGATTTACCGCGAGGTTAAGCGCATCCGCGATGAGAAGAAGAAGCGCATCGTCGCCTCGATCAGCACTGTAGGAGCAAGCGGCGCTTACTACGTCTCGTCCGCTACCAACAAGATTTACGCCGACAACGGCAGCGTCGTCGGTTCCATCGGCGTGATCGCCGAGTGGGTGAATTACGGCGAGCTCCTGCGCTGGGCCAAGCTCAAGCAAGAAGTATTGAAAGTCGGCGAGTTTAAAGATACCGGCGATCCCTCGCGCGAAATGACTCCTGCCGAGCGTGCCTACATGCAGGGCCTGATCGACAATATGTACACCCAGTTCGTCGGCGCCGTTGCCGAGGGCAGACATGCCAAAGTCGAAGATATCAAGGCGATCGCCGACGGGCGGGTCTGGACCGGAGAACAGGCGCTGGGAATGCATTTGATCGACCAAGTCGCGGACTTCCAGGCGGCGGTCGACGACACGGCTAAGTCGCTGAATATTAAAGGGGAACCGGTATTGGTACGTCCCGACAAAGACCGCAAGACAATGCTCGACCTGCTTTTCGGCGACGTTTCCCAGTGGGTTCCGACGAAAGAGAAGCTCATGGACCACAGTCTGGGGTTCTATTATCTCTGGAAATAGGCGGTAAACCTTCCCTCCGGGAAAGGTGCTTGAAACAGAACTTGCATAGAACCCCTGAAATTTGAGAAGTTTATGAGAGCCCATTCAGTGGCGGGAGGGTCCGGGAGTCACAACGCCACCTAATTTCTGAAAGTAGAACGGAGCAACCGCGTATGACAAAGGCAGATCTGATCGATGAGGTTTCACGGCTGGCCGAGCTGACGCGGAAAGACAGCGAAGTCATTGTCGAGACTATCTTTGACAGCATCGTGCGCTCGTTGCGAGTGGGCGACAAGATCGAGATTCGCGGCTTTGGCAGCTTCCGCACCCGGCAACGCAAACCGCGCGTGGGACGCAATCCCAAAACCGGCGACCGCGTCGAAGTGCCCGCCAAAAAGATTCCTTTCTTCAAGCCCAGCAAGGAGTTGAAAGACCTGGTAAACAACTCGGCGGCAGCCGAACAGGCTGCAGCGGCGCACACTCCTTCCACAACACCGCCAGCACAATAGAGAGTTCCGTCTCTATTTCAAGAATGAACACGTATGTCCAAAGCCTATTTCACGCCCGAAGTGTTCCAGTTTCTTGCCCAACTCAAGCGCAACAATAAGCGCGACTGGTTCCTGAAAAATAAAGAACGCTATGAAACTCTCGCAAAGCAGCCAAGCTTGAGCTTCATCACCGACTTTCAGTTTCGCCTGCGCGCCGTCAGTCCGTGGATCAAGGCCAATCCCAAGCCGAACGGTGGATCGCTGATGCGCATCTACCGCGACATTCGGTTCTCCGCCAATAAGACTCCTTACAAGACAAATATCGCCATGCACTTTCCCCACGCCGGTTCGAACGAAAAAATTCACGGCGCGAGTTATTTTCTGCACATCGCCCCAGGAGAAAGTTTCTTGGCGGGTGGGAACTGGCATCCCGACCCAAAATCGCTAGCCAAAATTCGCGACGCCATCGCCTGGAAGAGCGCCGAATGGAAGAAAGCCACGCGCGGCCTTGAACTCGGTGGAGACACGTTGAGCCGTCCGCCACGCGGCTATCGTGCCGATCACCCCATGATCGAAGACCTGAAGCGGAAAGACTTCATCGCCTCAATCGAATTCACCGACAAGCAAGTTTCGAGCGAGAAGTTCATGAATGATGTGGTCGCAGGATGCAAGAAGTTAAAGCCGCTGGTGGGATTCTTGTCGGGGGCGGTGGGGCTGGGGTTCTAGTGCGCGCGTGCGGAAATGAAAACCGCAGCGGACGGGAGATTTGTAGCAGGTTGGGAAGGGCACGACTTTCAGTCGTGCCGCCAAGCCTCCAACCCGTTGCGCTTTTAGCGCGGGAGGTTGGCTGCCTTGACGCGGGGAAACCCTTCGGATGACGTCATCCCAACCCTGAGCGGAGCGAAGGGGGAGGGATCTGGCGCGGAGTTCCCGCACTACAGATACGAGGCACCCCACGCCAGATCCTTCGCCCTGCCGGGCTCAGGATGACGTCGAGATGATGGTTTAGCGACTCACCGGCAAATACAAATCCGCAATCTTCTTCGCCAGGCTCGCCGGAACCAGATCGTCGCGATTCGAAAGAATGATGATCGTCAACCCGCCTTCGGTAAACCGCTGGATCGTCGTGCGGAAGCCCACCGTCTCGCCGTAGTGCCACATGCGTGCGTGGCCTTTGTAGGGGTTCAGGAACCATCCGAAACCGTAGGCGGCGGGAGTGTTGTCAGGTTCCATGACAGAGTGATCCGGAACCTGGACCGGCGTCCATGCCGGTTTCATCTCCGCTTCGCTCAACAGCGTGTGCTGCGCCAGGGCGCGATCCCATTTGGCGAGGTCTTCGAGCGACGAGTACACCCCGCCGTCCCCCAGCGTGGCCGAGGTGTCACTCTGATCGTTCTGCACCCAGGCGCCATTCTTCCTGGTATGGCCGTAGGCACGATTCGCGACTTCGTTCTTGCCTTTCTCGTAGGCCACGGTGTTGGTCATCTGCAAAGGCGCGAAAATGCGATCATGCAGAAACTGGCCGAAGGATCGCCCCGAAACCTTCTCCACCACCATCGCCAGCACGACATATCCCGAATTGCTGTAGTCCCAATGCGTGCCCGGCGTAAACTTCGTCTTGCTCTGATGCCTGAGTAGCTCGAGCACTTCCGCGTCGTGAATCTGCCGCAGCTTTTCTTCAGGAACGCCGGGCTGCGACTGCATCAGATCTTCGTAGTCGAGCAGTCCGGAAGTGTGATTCAGCAGGTTGCGAACGGTGATCGCTTTTCCGTATGAGGGAAAGTCCGGAAAGATGTCTGTAAGCCGCTCTTCGTAGCGCAATTTGCCGTCGTGCACCAGCAGTATGATGGCCATCGCGGTGAACTGCTTGGTGCAGGAAGCCAGGCGAAAGTTGGTATGGCCGTCGATTTTCTGCCGCGTGTTCAGGTCAGCTACGCCGTATCCACGCTCGAATATGGCTTCGCCATTCTTGAGAACCAGGACGGCCGCGCCCGGAGAATCTAGTTTTACGTTCGCAAAGAGAGTATCAATCTCTCTGGCATGATCCATGTCAACGGCATGGGCGGCGAAAGAAATCATCAGAAGCATCATCAGGCCTGCTTTTCTCATGATCCCCCCGTCTCTGCGGATTTTATTCTGGCTTGATTCCCGCTACCGCCATCATTCGTCCCGCCGCATCTTTTTCTTTTCGATAAGAAAACAGCAGATCCGTCCGGCACGAGGTGCACAGCGGCGACGCGCTGATGTGCTTCGCGGGAACTCCAGCATCGATCAACTGGCGGCGGTTGGCCTCGACCAGATCAAGGAAGATTTTCTTAGGCAGCACGTGTTCGCTGTGTCCCGGCGCCCGCGCCGTCAGAAACAGCAGCGGATAGCGCTCGTGAATTTCATCCGACTCTTTGGTCTCGTGAAAGAGCTCACTGGCATAAGCGAACTGCGATTCAAACCGATCGCGCACTTCCTGTCCCACCTGATAACAGCAATTGTGCACACCCGGCCCGATCGTCGCCAGAATGTCTTTCGGCTGAGTTCCAAAGTAACGTCTCATCTCTCCCGCGCCTTTTTCCACGATGCGTTGCACAGTGCCGCGCCAGCCTGCATGAAAGACCCCGATCGCACGGTGTTTAGCGTCCACCAGGATGACGGGCAGACAATCGGCGGTCTGTACGGCAAGCAACAACCCAGGCGTGCGTGTAATGAGTCCGTCGCCAGGCAGGGGATGCTCCAGCGCACCCGTGACGTGATGAATCAGGTCGGAATGAATCTGCCGAAGCGTGACGAGCGGCCAGGATTTCGTTCGCGTAACCCTCTTGACCAGCGCCTCACGATTGCGCTCAACCCCTCGCCGAGAAGCACCTTTGGTGAAGCCCAGATTGCCCGAGGCGCGCGTGGTAAACGCATGCACCAGCCATGGCAGTTTCTTGAAGCTGTTGGATTCGACAATCGGTTTTCTTGCGGGGACCTTGGTCGGCACGAGGATCATAGTACCAAGCGAAAAGATTTCGCACTCTTGGCCCCAATCGCCATCTCCCGACCGGGCGGTCAGTCACCCCGGTTTTTGCCTGCAACCGTCTGGAATCACAATGACTTGTGACTTGGCGCACATTCTGAATGTACCCGAAAGCTCCACAATCAGCCTACGCCGCTTACCGAAGGCAGTAACAGCCTAGGCGCAGGGGCTTGGAAGAGCCGCGTAAATGAGCGAGAATATTTGTTTGCTCCACGGGAGACACTGGTTATTTCTGGGGTGCTGAAAAATCGTCGGTGTTCGCTGGCGCCCCGCTCTTTCCGACTACCTCATGCCTTCCTGCCTGCGTTCGTGTAGCCCGCGAACGCGGAACGGCCGTTCCAGGTTTTTATTTGTGAGGAGACGCTTTTATGGCAAGTCTTACGGTCGAAGTTGAGTCGGCGACAAGTCCCGGAAAAAATCGCGAACTCGCGCAATGGGTCGAAGATGTCGGGCAAATGTGCCGCCCCGAACGCATTCACTGGTGCGACGGTTCGCACGACGAATATCAGAGAATGCTGCGCCTGATGATTCAGTCAGGCGTCGCCATTCCCCTCAATGATGCAAAGCGCCCCAACAGCGTGCTGGTGCGCTCCAATCCCGGCGATGTTGCACGCGTGGAAGACCGCACGTTTATCTGCGCCAAGACCAAAGAAGAAGCCGGCCCCACCAACAACTGGGAAGATCCCGCCAAGATGAAAGAGAAGCTTAAGGGCCTCTACACGGGATCGATGGTCGGCCGCACCATGTACGTCATTCCTTACAGCATGGGTCCCATCGGTTCGCAGATCGCGAAGATCGGCGTCGAGATTACCGACTCGCCCTACGTCGTCGCCAACATGCACATCATGGCGCGCGTGGGGAACCAAGTGCTGGAAGTGCTAGGCGAAACCGGAGAGTTTGTGCGCGGCCTGCACTCCGTCGGCGCGCCTCTCGGTCCCAACGATCAGGACTCGACCTGGCCCTGCAATGCGGAACAGAAATATATCTGCCACTTCCCCGACACGCGCGAGATCTGGTCCTACGGATCGGGCTACGGCGGCAATGCCCTGCTTGGGCAAGAAGTGCCACGCGCTGCGCATCGCTTCGGTGCAGGCGCGCGACGAAGGCTGGATGGCCGAGCACATGCTCATCCTCAAGCTGACCAACCCCAAGGGTGAGGTCCAAGTACATGACAGGGGCTTTCCCCTCGGCGTGCGGCAAAACCAATCTGGCGATGCTGGTACCGACCATTCCCGGATGGAAGGTCGAAACCATCGGCGACGACATCGCCTGGATGAAGTTCGGCAAAGATGGGCGGCTGTACGCGATCAATCCCGAATTCGGATTTTTCGGCGTGGCGCCGGGCACCAGCATGAAGTCCAATCCCAATGCCATGCTCACCGCGACCAGCAACTCCATCTTCACCAATTGCGCGATGACTCCCGACGGCGACGTCTGGTGGGAAGGCATGACCGAGGACAAGCCGGCCGAGCTGACCGACTGGCTGCGGCGTCCGTGGACTCCGCAAGCCGGACGCAAGTCGGCGCATCCCAATGCGCGCTTTACCACGCCTGCCAGCCAGTGCCCGGTGATTGCGCCCGAGTGGCAAGATCCTCGTGGCGTGCCCATCGATGCCATCCTGTTTGGCGGGCGCCGCGCCGGAATCGTTCCTCTCGTGACGGAATCGTTGAGCTGGCAGCACGGCACCTTCCTCGGCGCCACCGCGAGCAGCGAGACGACCGCCGCGGCCGCAGGCAAAGTCGGACAGCTGCGCCGCGATCCCATGGCGATGCTGCCTTTCTGCGGCTACAACATGGGCGACTACTTCGCGCACTATTTGAAGATCGGCGCAGACCCCTGGCGCAAAGCTGCCGCGCATTTATTACGTCAACTGGTTCCGCACCGACGAGAACGGCAAATTCCTGTGGCCCGGTTATGGCGAGAACAGCCGCGTGTTGAAATGGATTTTCGAGCGCTGCGACGGTAAGGTCCATGCCAAGGACACGCCCATCGGACGCTTACCCGAGCCCGAGGATCTGGATACGCACGGACTCAACCTTCCGCCCGAAAACGTGGCCAAATTGTTGAGCGTCGACGTGGATGGCTGGCTGGGTGAAGTGCCGCTCATTCAGGAACACTTTGCCAAGTTCGGCGATCATCTTCCGGAAGGCATGAGCCGCGAAGTGGCGGATCTGCGAAGCCCGTCTGAAGGCGGCGAAGAAGTAACTAGTGTTTCCTACTAACGTTTCAACCAGGGCCCGGAGATAATCCGGGCTCGTTTATTTCTCCATCGTCCCGGGTTTGTTCTCCCTGTCATCTCGAGCGGAGCCGTGGGCGAAAGCCCGCGGCGGAGTCGAGAGACCTTGCGTTGCTGTTCCACTCTACAGCCATTGCCATTTTTTTTTAAGATGAAAACAGGCATCTCGCCGCATCTAAGCTCTAGATGCAGTCCCAGCAGTCCAGGCCCAGTCTTACCCCTTGGCAGGTGTTTTCCGCGTGGGGAAACATTCTTAGCGGCAGAGCGCCCATGCTCTCGATCGAGATTACGCGGGAGTGCCCTTTGCACTGCCCCGGATGCTATGCGTATGGCAGCGAGCATCTGGGCGGCGACACCACTCTGCGGGAACTCTCCGATTTCCGCGGCGATGCGCTCGTCAAAGGCGTTCTCGATCTGGTCGAGAAGCATCAGCCTTTGCACGTGTCATTGGTCGGAGGCGAGCCGCTGGTCCGGCATCGCGAACTCAGCCGCATTCTGCCGGCCCTGAGCGAGCAAGGGAGATTCTCGCTAGTCGTCACCAGCGCGGTCATTCCTATTCCGATGGAATGGATGAACCTTCCGCGCGTGCGCGTAGCCGTTTCAGTGGATGGATTACCCGAGCACCATGACGTGCGCCGCCACCCCGCCACCTACGAGCGCATTCTTGAAAACATCGCCGGACGCGAAGTGAATGTTCATTGGACGATCACGCGTCCCATGATGGAGCGCGATGGGTATCTCGAAGATTTTGTCGCCTGCTGGAATGCGCGGCCCGAAGTCGATCGTATCTGGGTCAGCCTCTACAGTCCGCAGGTAGGTGAAGAGAGTGCAGAGAGGCTCACGCAGGCGGATCGCGAGAAAATCGCCGCTACCTTGCCCGGCTTGCAGAAGCAATATCCCAAGCTGTTGATGAACGAGGGCATGGCCCGAGCCTTGCTTTCACCTCCGGCGAATCCCAGGGCGTGCATGTTTTCGAAAATGTCGAACAATTACTCGGCCGATCTCAAGACACGTGTCGAACCCTGCGTGTTCGGCGGCTCGCCCGATTGCAGCCAGTGCGGGTGCATGGCCACCACCGGCATTCGCTTTGTAGAAGAGACAAAACTTCTGGGGCCGTTGAAAGCCGGACATCTGGTAAATGCCTCGGTTGGGATCGGGCTGGCGGTGAACCGGCTACGCGAGAGCGCGGTCACGCCCGCGCGCTGGGAACCGCGAATCCCACGCAACGAAGAACTGGTGCAGATCGAGCAGAGTTCAGGAGATTAACGAATTACGAGTGACGTCATCCCGACGCTGAGCGAAGCGAAGCAGGAGGGATCTGGCGCGGGCAACAGCGATCTTCCCGCTGCACGCCCAGATCTCTCGCTACGCTCGGGATGACGTCAGCTATTCAACTGCTGCGAACGCCGCTCATGCCTTCTTCAGCTTCCGCACCAGCCACACCAGCACCACAGCGCCGAGAATTGCGACCAACACATCTGGAATCAGGCCTCCCGAGGAATAGAAACCGAACAGGCTCATAATCCATCCGCCGATGACGGCGCCAACCACCCCCAACAAAATGTCCATCAGCGGGCCGTAGCCCGAGCCCTTCATGATTTTCCCCGTGGCCCAGCCGGCAATCAGGCCCACGATGATCACATAGACCAACCAGATCATGACTTCCTCCCGACGCTCCCCAATGAAACCGAGGCGTCGGGGCAGATTATTGATTGAAGAGAGCGACTGTCAAGCCGCGCTCTACGATCTGTGTTTAAATCGAAGGCATGTTTGCCCGCAAAATTCGCGTCGAATACGAAGACCAGGGGAAGCGCGTTCCCTGCCCGATGAAGTGGCTCGATAGCTTTTCCATGCGCAGTTTCACCAACGCCAGCGCTTTCGACAACACCCTGCCCATCGGCGACGGAGTGATGGAGATTGGAAGCAAGGTACCGCTCGCAGACTTGAAAGCCGCGATGGAAGACTGGTTCCAACGAAAAAGCTACATTGGGAAAAAGGCGTCGTTGTTCATTGAATGAAGTGAGAAGTCAGTCAGCAAGATGTTGCCTGGGTTTCATTCAACAATCAAAAATCTACAATCAAAAATTCTTAGTGCATTCCCCCGCCGCCCGTTCCCGGCAATCCGCGCTTCATGATGAAAGGCAGCGGAGTCAGCACCGCGACGATCAGCGCCAGCACCGAGACCACATCCACATAGCCCAGCGTCGTCGCCTGCGCAATGATTTCGCGATACATCAACGCATAGGCCCGATGGGTCGATTCCATGGCATCGATGCCGTGCATATTGATGGTATGGCTCATGCCTGCAATCATCGCGCGGAACTGGGGATTTCCCGCGGAAGCATGCGATACCAGAAAATTCTGGTGTTTCTGCGACTGCCGCAGCACGAAGGTGATGATGGTAGCGATTCCGATGCTGCCGCCCACGTTGCGCACGAAAGCGTTCATCGATGAGACCTGGTTGTTTTTCTCCTGGGGAATTCCGACGTAGGCGAGGGTATTCGAAGGAATGAAGATGAAGGCGAGCCCCAGCGTCTGCAGCGTGCGCAATAGCGCCGCGGTCTCGAAGTCGATGCCCAGCGTCATGTGCCGTGACATATAGACCAGAGCCGCCGCAGTCGCAGCAAAGCCAACGCTCATCATTCCGCGCGGATCGACGCGCGAGACCAGGATGCCGGCGATTGGCATCATAAACAACATTGCGAAGCCTCCGCCGGCCAGCGCTTCGCCGGCCTGTACGGCGGAATATCCGAGCAACGTCTGCAGGAATTGCGGAATCAGCACTGTGGTTCCGAACAGCACCGTGCCCAGGACGAAAGTGATTGTCATCGCCGCCGCGAAATTGCGTGACTTGAAGAGATGCAGATCAACAATCGGATTGGGATGAAACCACTCCCAGAAAACCCAGATCACCAGGGCAGTGACCGCGATCGCAAAGAACGTCGCGATCCAGGGAGAGCTGAGCCAGTCCGATTCCTGCCCTTTGTCGAGCACCACCTGCAGGCAGCCCACGCCGAGAGCAACCAACCCTAACCCGACGTAATCGATTTTGAAAGCCTTGCTCTTGGCGCGCTCGACTTCCAGATAGGGCGGGTCTTCCACCATGCGGTAAGTCAGGTACAGTGACAGCAAGCCTACGGGAATATTGATGTAAAAGATCCAGCGCCAACTGTAGTTGTCTGTAATCCATCCGCCGAGGGTTGGCCCGATTGCGGGAGCCACCACCACCGCCATTCCGTAAACCGCGAAGGCGATGCCGCGTTGTTTGGGCGGAAACGTGTCAGCCAGAATCGCCTGCTCGCTCGGAGCCAGGCCTCCACCTCCCGCGCCCTGCATGATGCGAAATAAAATCAGCATGCCCAGGCTCGGAGCCAGCCCGCAGAGAAAACTGCTGGCCGTAAACAGAGCTACGCACGTCATGTAGAAACGCTTGCGGCCCATGCGGGTGGCAAGCCATGCGCTGATGGGAAGAATGATGGCGTTCGAGACAAGGTAACTGGTCAGCACCCAAGTCGATTCGTCTTGCCCGGCGGAAAGCCCTCCTGCAATGTGCGGAAGCGCAACATTGGCAATCGACGTATCCAGCACTTCCATGAACGTGGCCAGCGTGACCGTGAGCGCGATGGCCCACGGATTGTGGCTGGGGCGCCACGACATGGCGTCGGAGGGATTCAACGGCGCCACGGGAGTTTGTGCTTGCGCGACCGACATCCTTTTCTAACATACATCAGCTTCCCCACTTCTTGGCTGAGGCTCCGGTCATTTTGCCGTACACCCGTCAAGGCTGGACGTGCACTTGCGTGCAATTGTGGGAGGCCGCAGTCTGTGCTACTAGTTATCGAAAGCGAGTATGGCTGTGCCCCCTTTGTTCGGGCGTAAACACGGGCTATCGTGCGTCGAGAAACCGGCATTTCAAAGACCGATTCCTGCGTTTTTTTCGGTTGGTGTAGTTGTGTGCCTGAATGCCGCAAGATCCTGTTCTTCTTCCTGACCCTGTTCGCCTTGAGGCCATACGCCTGGGGGCAAGGCATCCACGTAACCCTGCGCTCGAACCCTGATCCCTATCCCGCCTATCAAAGCTATGCGGGCGTCTGGGGCGATGGAAACTATGCTTACGTTGGTTCAGAGCGGCGTAACGGCGTTTTGATCTACGACATCACTAATCCTGATGCCCCGGTGCTGGCGTCGTATTACGGAATGAACGGTCCTATCGACATGGAGGACATCAAGGTCGCGAACGGGATCGGCTATTTCGCCGACAACATGGGAAGCGGCCTGCACATCGTAGACGTTTCCAACCCTGCGAATCCCACGTTGCTTTCGCAAATCACCTCGGCCAATGGCGGTTTTGATAACACTCATAAGGTTGCCATCTGGCAGAATTTTGTCTTCATCCCTCAAAATCTCGTCTCGCCCGCACTTATCAAAGTGTTCGATGTGTCGAACCCATCGAGCCCTGTATTGAAGACGACGTTCACTGCCACCGACCCCAAGTGGGTAAACGACATCGACATCCAGACCAACACTGCCGGCCAAACCCTGTTGTACACGGCGGGCTGGGGTGGAAAGTGCGACATCTGGGACATCACCAATATCGCGACTTCGGCGCCAGTTTTGCTGGGATCGTTCAGCGCGGGCGTGGACGGCAGCAGCGCTTCCGCCACAGCGGACGGAAACTATCTCGCGTATGCCACCAAGAATCCGAATGGCACTTCGTTTGTCACCATCTACAACGTCAGCAATCCCGCTAGCGTGACGGTGGCCTCGACGCTGACCATGAGCGCGTTGGGAATCGATGCGGTCACGCCCCATGATCCCAGGATCATGGGGAACCTGCTGTACGTGTCATGGTTTCAGGCGGGCACGTTGATTTTCGATATAACGAATCCCGCCGCCCCGGTCTTCGTAGGCTCCTACGACACCTGGCCGGGCGCGGTGAGTCCCATGCAGCTCGACGGCGATTGGGGAGTCTATCCCTACTTAGGGCAGGACAAAGTTCTGCTCAGCGACCGCAACACCGGGCTCTACGTCGTCGATGCGACGAGCGTGAGTTCTCAGCCCGCGTTGTACAACCTGCTATTGAATCCGACCACCGTCTTGGCGGGCGCGTCATCTACGGGAACGGTCTATCTGGTGGGCGTTGCGGGATCAAGCGGCGTGCTCGTGAACACGTCAAGCGACAACCCGGCGGCCGTCACGCCCGCCAGCGTAGCGGTGCCCAATCTAAGCACCAGCGCTCCGTTCACCATTACCACCGGCACGGTCAGCACAACGACTACGGCCACGATTACCGCTTCCTACGCAGGAGCCAGCGACACTGCGACGCTGACCATCACTCCGGTGGCGGATTTTCTACTGGCGGCCGCGCCGACTTCCATGACGATCTATCCTAATCAGTCGGGAACGGTGAGCGGAACGGTGACGGCGGTAGCGGGATACAGCAGTTCGGTGACGTTGAGCTGCATGGGCACCACGCCACAGACTTGCAGTTTTTCCCCAGCGACGTTGACTCCGACCACCTCGGGAGCCCCTTTCACGCTGACGGTGGCGAATCCCACTTCAGCAACATTCAACTTCAACCTGCTGGCGACGGGGAGTGATTCCCAAACCACGACGCATACGGTCCCGCTGACGGTGAATGTGGCCGACTTTCAGTTAGGTGTCCCGTCCCCGTCGGCGGTGACTTCCCTACCCGGAGCGAGTTCGAATTTTGCCATGCAAGTCAGCGCAACCGGAGCCTTCACGAGCGCCGTGAATCTTTCCTGCAACGCTCCGGCAGTCGGTGTGACTTGTAATTTCGTGCCTTCGGCGAGTGTGAGTCCCACTCCGAGCAATCCGGTGAACGTCACTACCACCGTGGCGACGACCGCGGCCACTCCGGTTGGGCAGTACACGCTTACGGTCTCGGGAAATTCTGCGAATGCACCGGCGCCTAAAACGCAGAATGTAACCCTGAGCGTGGTCGACTTCGCGCTGGGAGCACCTTCACCGAGCAGTGCGAGCCTCATTCCCGGAGAGAATACGCCGGTGACGGCGGTGGTAAGTGCGCTGGGAAGCTTCTCGGGCGCCGTGACCCTTTCCTGCAATGCTCCCGCCGCCGGAGTGACATGCAGCTTTTCACCCTCCGCCACCGTGAATCCGACGGCCAGCGCGCCGGTGACGGTAACGATTACCGTTGGGACGACAACGGCGACGCCAGGCGGACAGTACAACCTAACGGTCGCAGCCACCTCAACCGGAGCGCCCGCGCCCAAGACGCAAACCGTGGCGCTCGCGGTGACGGACTTCGTCATCACTCCTACGACTCCGGCGCAGACAGTTATGCCGGGACAGATGGCATCCTATCCGCTGACGATCGCGGGAGTGGGAGGAGCGTTCACGGGCGCGGTGACGCTGACTTGCTCGGGAACGCCGCCACTCAGCACGTGCAGCGTTGCTCCCACCAGTGTGACGCCCGGATCGAGCGGGTCGCCCGCAACTTTGACTGTAATTACCCGAGCGCCCACGGCGGCATTGCGGTCATCCAACGGATGGTTGTACGCAGTGTGGCTGCCGATGGCGGGGATTGTCTTTCTCGGGCGCAAACTTCAAACGCGTAGGGCGGACATTCCTGTCCGCCAATCGCGCCTTTCGCGGGCAGGAATGCCCGCGCTACACGAAGGACTTTTTGGAATTGTCGTGCTCTTAATTCTCCTCTTGTCGCTGCCGGCGTGCGGCGGCGGCGGCAGCAGTCCCGCGCCCCGGCCCGGCACCACACCCGGAACATACACCCTCACCGTTACAGGCACTTCAGGATCTTTAACGCACACCGCATCGGTCACCTTGACCGTGCAGTAAATTCCTTTCCGTTCGGGATTCTTGACGCTCGTTGAAAATTTGTACGTTTCCTGGCGTACCTCTTTGCGCACGAGATTCGTAAGCGACGCGGCATCATTCAGTTGAGTTGATCTGCCGAAAGGCAGGCGAGATGCAAAGGCCATGAGGGGATGCGCTTCGCCTTGCACCACGTCACGACTCAGGGCCGGGAATGGGAATCGGGTATGCACGTTCACACGCGAACGAACACGGTAAATTATGGGATCAACTGGAGAGGGGTTGCAGGCCTGGCCGCCATGGCGCTGGGAAGCGCGTTGGGCTGGATTGCGATCGTCACCGGCTTTCGCTCGGTGCTGCGGTGATGGCTACTGTGATTTCTGAAGCTCCGAACCGGGAGGGGCACGACCTAGGTCGTGCCGCTAAGCCGCCAATAGATTTCGGCTTCAGCCGCTGCGGTCCGCTCCCGCAACAATCCAACTTCAGAGGCTAAAGCCCATATCGATTGACACATTCACGGCACGACTCAGAGTCGCGCCTTCCCGTTGCTTGTTTTGAATAAACCTCAGAGAACACTGGGCTCGTGCCGCAAGTCACGGAAGATGTTTCAGCGTTTGAGGTCCCTACTTGTCGTAGTGCAGCAACGAGAAGACGTCCGACCCCTTAAGCTTGTCGCGACCCTTCAGGAAGTCGAGTTCGACGACGAAGCCAAGGCCTGCGATGTCCGCGCCCAGAGACTTCGCCAGCGTCACCGTGGCCGCGGCGGTTCCTCCCGTCGCCAGCAGGTCGTCAACGATGATGACGCGCTGTCCTTTTTGAATCGCGTCTTTGTGGATCTCAAGCGTATTGCTGCCGTACTCCAGATCGTATTCGACCTTCGACGTGGCGGCGGGAAGCTTGCCCGGCTTGCGGACGGGCACAAAACCCGCATTGAGACGGTACGCCAGCGCCGGACCGAAAATGAACCCGCGCGCCTCCATCCCCAGCACCAGGTCGATATCTTTATCCAGATAATGTTCCGAGAGCGCGTCGATCAACGTCGCGAACCCAACCTTGTCTTTGAGCAGCGTGGTGATGTCATAGAACAGAATTCCCTTCTTGGGGAAATCGGGCACCTCGCGGATCAGCTTCTTCAGCGGCTCACAGTCCAGATTCGGCGTAATCGGCACGGCTTTGTTGGTGGACACTTACCACGCTCCTTCAATGCGAAATGTGCTTAGACCAGCAACCGGCTGGGCCTCGAATTCCTGAACGTCGTCGACGCGCGCGGCACGCGGTCCCTGGCGCAGCTTGCGAACGCAATGCCGCAATTTGCTCGCGAGTGCCCATGGCCAGCACTTCCACGCTGCTGTCGGAGTTATTGCGCACCCATCCGGAAATGCCGAGGTTGCGCGCTTCGCCCTCCACGAACCAGCGAAAACCAACGCCCTGCACACGACCGCGGACCAGAAAAGTACGGGCCTCGACGGATTTTTCGGCAGAGGTCATCGGGAAATTGTTGATTTTTGATTTTTGAATGAAAAGCGAAATCCAGCGTGCAAGCTTTTCATTCAACAATCGAAAATCAACAATCAACAATGGATTTTCTAGGCTCTCGACAGATACGTTCCTTCCGCCGTGTCGACCTTGATCTTCTCGCCTTCGTTGATGAACGGCGGCACTTGCACGACCAGTCCCGTCTCGGTTTTTGCGGCCTTGGTCACGCTGGAAGCTGTAGCGCTTTTTAGTCCAGGCTCGGTCTCGACCACGGTCAGAATTACTGTTTGAGGCAGCTCGATCCCGACTGCCTTACCATCGAAGAACTCCACTTTTATCTCGAGGTTCGCGATCAGGTAGTCGACCGCGTCTCCCAAAACGTCTTTCGACAGATGGGTCTGCTCGTAGTTCGCCGTGTCCATGAAGTAATACGCATCGCCGTCGGCATAAAGGAACTGCATATCAACTTCGTCGACCGTGATCTTCTCGATAGGATCGGGCGAGCGGAAGCGATGCTCGAACATGGCGCCGGTGCGCAGGTTGCGCAGCTTGGCCTGGATGAAGGCGCGCAGGTTGCCGGGCGTGCGATGCTCGACGCTGAACACAGAATGCAGATCATTGTTGTGCTTGATGATCATGCCGGGACGTAGCTGGGTGGCAGGAATAGCCATTGCTGAATAAATCTCCTTTAAGAATTGCGGTGGGGCGCGGAAAGGCGGGCAGGCCACATTTTCCGTCGCGCACAAGGCCTTGAACCCTTTATTTTACACACAGTTGAACCGCTTTGGGAATCTGGAACTCCGGTGCGTTACCGAAGCGTGGGAATTGTTGCCGTCCGAACCCCCGGCAGACAGCTAAAATGGACGAGATGGAATCCAAGCTTACCGATTCCTCGGTTTAGAAAGGACTCTTATGTTCAGCGACAAAAAAGAAGGCACCTATGAGGCGTCCGGACTGGCGGGAACTGCGGTCGCCTGCCTGCTGATCGGCGTAGGCATCGGCACCCTGGTCGGAATGCTTTATGCCCCGAAGACCGGCAAGCAGATGCGGAAAGACCTGCGCCGCAAGCTCGATGATGCGAAAGACACGCTGGATGACTGGAAAGACCAGGCGCGAGAAGTCGCTGAAGGTGCCCTGGAACGCGGCTCCGATCTCGCCGACGATCTCCGCGACCGCGTTACCCCGCTGGCGAAAAATCTGCGCAGAGGCTAAAGCGGACTTTCGGCTTTGGGGTTCCGGATAGAATTGACATCAGTACCCCGTTCCTTCGCCCGCATCAAGAAGGGGCGGGGCACTGTTTTCCTAGAGCCCAAGGCCTAGAGCCCAGAGCCCGATCCTAGTGAAATACCGACGAGAAGAATCCCTTGATCTTTCCCATGACCCCGCGACGCTCCGCGGGTTTCTTCGGCGGCGGTGCAGGAGTCACGGTCGGCGCCGGAGGCTCGGGCCGCCGCATATCGGCTACCGGCAACTGCTTGGCTTCCGTGACCGGAGCAGGAGGCGACGCAGGCGCAGCGTCCCCGCGAAACACAAACGGCGCTTCCACCGTCACGTGCACATCGTTGGATCCCGTAGCCGGCAGGGGAGCCGTTTCCGAAGCGACCGACATCGTCACCTGAGACGACGGCGTTGACGCAGCTGTCTGCGCGCCCGCATTCGCCGTAGGGACTTCAACGGGCTTGCCTTCATCTTCGGGCCGCGCCAGCCGCATATTTGCCGGCATCTTCGACTCGTCCACCCGCGGAGCCGATTCGTTGGCCGCGCGCATTGCCGGGATGGGTGGCGCAGGGCATCCGCAACTGGCCGGCACATCGGTTCCGGGGTTCGTCAGCTTTCCGGCATGAAACATCACCTGCTCCGACGGCTTCACCTGATAACTGCCGTCGCCCATCAACTCCGAAACAATGATAGGAGCAGTGTTTCCCGGTAAGGCTCGAACGCAGGTATTGCCGCGGGAGTCGACGCTCATCGCGTACTGAAAGTCTCCGGGGCCCGCCAGCAGGATGCGGAAATCGGGCGTGAGAATGGCGTCGGCAGATTGTGCGGAAGTGTAATGAGTCTCGATTGCACCCGTACTTATACCGAGCATCACGTCGCGCTGGTTTTTCGATTGCGTCACCGAAACCGTCGTGCCCGGACAAAGCAGCACTTCGCCACCGCGCGTAAGCTTTAACACAGCGGTAGTAGCGCCGGCTGAAACCGACGAACCATCGGCCAGCCGGCTTCCCGCCATGATGATGGCCCCATTTGAACCCGGACTCACCGGAACCACCGCCGGTTCCACACCTTGGGTGAAGGCCGGAACGGTCGGAGCCTGCGGTGTCTGCTGCGCCACGGCAGGCTGGTTCAATCGCACCGTCAGAACGCTTCCCACTGTGTTTGAGCTGTACTCGCTGGGTTTGAGCAGATCGATCACAATGCGCACGGTCGGAGGACGATCCTGAAACTGGTCGAGCCGGATGGCGCTGACTTGAGCACTATTGACGTCGATCTTCTTGCTGCGCACCGACATCACGGTGTTGGGAAGATCGATCACAATACGGTCGGGATTCTGCACCCTCTGGATCTGCGGGATCACGGCGCGGGTGGCGGTGACTTCGACGGCAGGAGGTCCGCCCTGGCTCAGCAGCACTCGCACCTTGGTGATCGCTGCGGGAGCTTCTACCGGAGGCTTCGACGCAGCTCCGCGAGCCGCCGCCTGCCCGAGGGGAAAAAGAGCCATCCCAGCCAGCAGCGCAACCTTGGCAAATTGAGGACTAGTGCGCAACCAACACCTATACCTGAAGAGTAAACCTATAAGGAACCATATCACCGCTCGTGGGGGAGAGAAAGTGACCGAAGGTACGCCGCCGGGTTTGAGTCCCCGGGGGAGCGGCCGCTCATAGTCCAGTGCTTCAGCGCTGGGGGAGGCCCTCACGCCTCCGACAAAAACTCGTATTCATCAATCACGGCGGCCACCGCTACCCGTCCGTCAGGCGAGCCGTTGTCCACTCGCACCACTTTGCCCTTGCAGCGGACCTTAATGCTCTCGGTGAGGGTGATTTCCGGAGGCAGGGTCAGGGTGAACTCGATGGGAGACCCGGTGGCGATTTCCGAGTCGACGTAGAAGCAGATGCCGCGCGCGCTGACGTCGCGCGTCTGGGCAGTTTTCTCCTGGCCTCCATTGTCACTGTACGTGACAGCAACGGGAAGCCGCAGGGAGAACCTGCGGGTAGCGCGTTTTTCCTGCTGGCTCTCGGCCATGAGCCCTCCGGTACCGCCGTAAGCATGGCGTTTTGTGCGCACACTGTCAAGGACCTTGTTGCACCAAGGCCGCGATTTTATTGGCTGTGGTGATGTAATCTGGTTACGGTACCTGCATGGTCTTCGTCCTCGACAACTACGACTCCTTTACCTATAACCTCGTCCAATATTTGGGCGAAATGGGCGCGGAGGTGGTGGTTCGCCGCAATGACCAGGTAACGGTTACTGAGATCGAGGATATGAATCCCGAGCGGATTCTGGTCTCCCCCGGCCCCTGCACCCCGCAGGAGGCCGGCATCAGCATCGAACTGATCCGCCACTTCGCCGGAAAGATTCCCCTTTTGGGAGTTTGCCTTGGACATCAGGCTCTGGGCGCCGCCTTTGGGGGAAGGGTTGTTCGCGCCAAAACCCTCATGCACGGCAAAACCAGCGAGGTGAAACATGATGGCAAGACCATCTTTCGCGATCTGCCGTCTCCCATGACCGCCACGCGCTACCACTCCCTCGTCGTCTCAGAAAAAGACCTGCCGGAAGAACTGGAGGTCAGCGCGTCGACGATAGAAAAAGACGGCTCGCGGACGATCATGGGATTACGGCATAAGAAGTTCCCAGTCGAAGGAGTGCAGTTCCACCCCGAGAGCGTGCTGACGGGTGAAGGAAAGAAGTTGATCAGGAATTTCTTAAATCTGGAACAAGAATAAATCTTGAGGGTGCCCCGTCCTTGTCGTCGCGCCTTTTGCGACGACAGGGCGGGGACTTTCACGCTGCACCCGGCATGTTCATCCATCACAGAATCCATCAGAGCCCATCCCTATGCTGTTCTCATGCCCCGGGGACTCAAGCGTTTCCAACAAACCCGGCAACTTCATTTCATTACCTTCAGTTGTTATCGGCGCGTCCCCTTGCTCGGAACCCCCGAGAGCCGCGACACCTTCGAGGTCGTCTTCGAAGAAGTACGCGGGTGGTACGGTTTCTATGTCACCGGATACGTTGTCATGCCCGAGCACGTTCACTTACTCATCAGCGAACCTGAGCGAGGAACTCTGGCGCTCTGTCTGCAGATGCTCAAACAGAACGTCGCGCGAAAACTAAAGGTCGATCATGAAACGCGCTTCTGGCAAGCGCGTTACTACGACTTCAACGTATGGAGTGAGAACAAGGTCGTTGAGAAACTGCGCTACATTCACCGCAATCCGGTGAAGCGAGGACTAGTGAAAAATCCTCAAGACTGGCGATGGAGCAGTTTTCGCCATTACCTCACCGGCATCGAAGGGACTGTTGAGATCGAGTCCCATTGGACCGCCAGAAAACGAGAACAGATGGGAATCTTTCCGCAAGGGCGGCTCCGCGAAAGTCCCCGCCCTGTCTCTGCAAAGAACGCAGAGACAAGGACGGGGCACCCTAAAGAGAAAAAATAAATATTGGCTGGCTTACCCGCCTCGCGCCCTTTCCACCGCCCTTAGCAGCGCCTGTGCCTTGTTCATCGTCTCCTGAAACTCTGTCGCAGGATCGGAGTCGGCCACGATGCCCGCGCCCGCTTGAAGATAGGCGCGGTTGCCTTTCATCAGCATGGTGCGGATAGCGATGCAGGAGTCCAGATTGCCCGCGAAGTCGGCGTAGAGCACCGAGCCTCCGTACACCCCGCGCCTTACCGGTTCCAGCTCTTCGATGATCTGCATGGCGCGCACTTTGGGTGCGCCGCTCAGCGTACCCGCGGGAAAGCAGGCCGCGAAGGCATCGAGGGCGTCAAGACCTTCCCGTAACTTCCCTTCCAATGCCGACACCAGATGCATGACGTGCGAGTAGCGCTCTACGTACATCAGGTCACGAACCGTGACAGAGCCGTACTCGCTAACTCGTCCCAGATCATTGCGTCCTAAATCGACCAGCATCACGTGCTCGGCGCGTTCTTTCTCATCATGGAGCATCTCTTGTTCCAGGCGCTGGTCTTCCGCCTGGTCGCATCCTCGAGGATGCGTGCCCGCGATGGGACGGTACTCCAGCTTGCGTCCGGTCACGCGCACCAGCATTTCAGGGGACGAACCTAGAACATGCGTGTCGCCCAGGCGCAGGAAATAGAGATAGGGCGACGGATTCACCGTGCGCAGCGCACGGTAGATATCGAACGGCTCGACCTGGGGGACGAAATCGACTCGCTGTGAGAGAACCACCTGGAAGATATCTCCTGCGACGATATATTCCTTTGCCTTGTCGACGGCTTTCATGAACTGCGGGCGCGTAGTCCGTGCGTGAATCTTGAGCTTGGCCTTTTCCCGCGTCATGCCACGAGAGAACGACGGCGCCCGCGCCAGCTTTTTCTCCAGCGCCGCGATATCTCGAACCGCCCGGTCGTAAGCCCGCCGCGGACTCTCGTGCCGCACATCGGCCATGGCAATGATGTGAATCTGATGGCGTACGTGATCGAAGGCTAGCAGGCGATCGAAGAACATCAGCTCGCCATCGGGCAAGTGCAAATCGTCTTTCGCCTGCTCACCAATCCGTTCAAGTTTTCGAACAATATCGTAAGCGAAGTAACCGACCGCACCGGCAGTGAATGGCGGCAATCCCGGAAGGTGCGCGGGACGATGTTCCCGCAACAACTCTTTCAACAGTTGAAAGATGCTGCCCTCGCGCTTCTCCGCCCTCTTTCCGCGGTAAACCACGATCTGGTTGTCTCGATTTTGGACGCGCATATAGGGCCGCGCACCCAGGAAGGTGTAGCGTCCTACCTGTTCGCCGCGCTCCACCGACTCGAGCAGGAAGGCATAGGGCTCCTTGGCGGCGACCGCGAGAAAGGCGGAGACCGGCGTAAGCAGATCCGCGGTCACTGACTTGACCACCGGCACCAGCGTAGCCTCGCGGGCCAGCCGGACAAACTCCTTGTAGTCGGGGAGCGCCATGCGAGCGTTCATTATACGGAGTGGTCCCATCACTATGGTAACCAGCCAGTGAATTGACGAAGCAGTTACAGCTTGGAACAATGGCCTTATCGATTAAGCGGGGTCGCATGCGTATCAAGTTCTGGGGCGTGCGTGGATCAACGCCGACTCCCCAGCAGGAAAACCTGCGCTATGGGGGCAATACCTCCTGCGTCGAAGTGCGCCTCGACAACCGCGTATTCATCTTCGACTGCGGCACCGGTCTTCGCACCCTGGGACATCAACTGCGCCGCGAGTTCAACGGACATCCGGTCTCCGCTCACGTCTTCGTCTCGCACTTTCACTGGGATCACATTCAAGGCCTGCCCTTCTTCGGCCCTCTTTATGAGAAGCGCGACAACCGTTTCTGCTTTCACTCCTCCAGCCGCACCCGCAGCCTGAAGCGCGTGATGGAAGAGCAGATGGCCGCGCCCTATTTCCCCGTCGACATGAGTGAGATGCAGGCGCAACATAGCTTCTACGACATTGAGCAAGGACGCCTGCCGCTCGACGATGTAACCGTCGAAGCCATGTGGCTCAACCATCCCCAGGGCTGTCTGGGATTTCGCATCGAGAGTAAAGATGGCGTGGTCGTATACGCCACCGACAACGAACCTGGTGACGCCCAGTTCGACAAGAACGTCCGCAAACTGGCCGCCGGCGCCGACGTACTGATCTATGACTCGCAATACCTGCCCGAAGAGTATGAAGCCCGCAAGCGCGGCTGGGGACACAGCCACTGGCGCGAAGCCATCAACGTGGTCCTCGAAAGCGGCGCAAAAGAACTCATCCTCTATCACCACGATCCCGAACACGACGATGCTTGTATCGATAAAGTTGTGAAAGAAGCGCGTAACTATTATCCCCGCGTACGTGCCGCTGCTGAGGGGATGGAAATCGTGCTCGGCGAAAAAAAGTAAACCCAACCCATTGTCATCCCGACCGGAGATGTGTGTTCACAAAGTGAACACACATCGGAGTGGAGGGACCTTGCGCCTGCTCTCTCTTGACCTGCGAAACGCAGGGTCCCTCGACTCCGCAGTCGGCTGGCTTCGCGGCCCGACTGCTCCGCTCGGGATGACACTTTTCGCTAGCCACACTTTTTCGCGGAAAATCTGATACCTCCTCGCTTTGCGCATCATCCAACCCTCAACAATTGATTTGAACGGAGAAAGCGATGCCTGATTTGCGAGAAGTTTGTAAGCCGACGGCCGAAGGCGCGGCGGATGCATTCGTTCTGTTTGGAGCGATGGGCGACCTGGCCCACAAGAAAACTTTCCCCGCACTCTACAACATGGTGCGGCATAACGGGCTGAATATTCCCATCATCGGCGTCGCCCGTGCCGGACGCACCAAAGAGCACCTGAAAGAGCGCGCCCGCGACAGCATCAAGCAATTGAAGGGTCCCATCGATGAAGCCGCGCTGAACAAGTTGCTCGGACTGCTCGAATATGTCGGCGGCGATTATGAAGACCCGGCTACGTTCACTCTCTTGAAGAAGACGCTGGGCTCTGCGCAACGACCCGTGCACTACCTGGCGATTCCGCCTGTGCTCTTTGTGAAAGTGGTGCAGTCGTTAGCGGCCGCCTCTTGCTTGAAAGATGCCAGCGTGATTGTTGAGAAGCCATTCGGGCACGATCTCGCGTCGGCGCAGAAATTGAATAAAGAATTGCTCTCGGTGCTGCCAGAGTCGCGCATCTTTCGTATCGATCACTACCTGGGCAAGGAAGCGGTGTTGAATCTTCTCTTCTTCCGCTTCGCCAACAGTTTTCTTGAGCCCATCTGGAACCGCAATTACATCGACAGCGTGCAGATTACGATGGCAGAAAAGTTTGGCATCGAAGGCCGTGGCAAGTTTTATGACGACACCGGAGCGATTCGCGACGTAGTTCAGAATCACATGATGCAGGTGGTGGCGTTTCTGGCCATGGAACCGCCAACCGGCCTCTACTGCGAATCGATTCGCGACGAGCAGGTCAAAGTGTTTCGCAACATTCCAGCGATCGATCCTAAGAACCTTGTCCGCGGACAGGTCGAGGGATATCGCAAGGAGAAAGGCGTCGATCCCAATTCGAAGACCGAGACCTACGCCGCCGTGCGCCTGGAAGTGGAATCGTGGCGGTGGGCGGGGGTGCCCTTCTTAATTCGCGCTGGTAAAAACCTGCCGGTGACGGCGACGGAGGTCCTGGTAAAGCTGAAGAGTGCTCCGCTCAAGACGCTCGCGGGCAGCGACACCAATGCATTTCGTTTTCGCCTCGGTCCGGAACTGTCAATCAGCCTGCATGCGGAAGTAAAGAAGCCGGGAGCAGATCTGGTCCCGATGCCGGCCGAGTTGGTTGCCATGAAGCAAACCATCGCCGATGAGGTCGACGCTTACGAACGACTGCTCAGCGACGCCATGCATGGCGACCCGATGCTGTTCGTCCGTGAAGACGAAGCCGAGGCCGAGTGGGCGATCGTCGATCCAATTCTGGATAACCGCACGCCGCTCTATGAATACAAGGCGGGCACTTGGGGTCCGAAGGAGGCGGATCGCTTAGTGGAAGACGTTGGCGGTTGGCATAATCCGGAGGCCTGAGCGCGTACAAAACGACGATATGTTCCACGTGGAACATGTTGTCATGGCGGATGTGTCCATACAGTAACGTCTGCCTAGGTTGATGGCAAAGAAGTTATGGGATTTGTAGCGAAATTCGACACTCACCCCCCGGGCTCGGAGGCGGCAGTAAGAACTGAAAGCCCCGCCCTGTAGCCGCAAATCATGCCGCGACAAGGACGGGGCACCTTATGGTTTCTTGATCAAGGAAGAAGCAGAAGCTTGCCCGTGGTCTTGCGCGATTGCAGGTCGCGGTGGGCTTGCTGGGCGTCTTTCAGTGGGTAGGTATGTTCGCAGCGGAGTTTTAGTTTTCCGCTGGCGACCATGTTGAGGACGGCATTGGCGCGTTTTTCCAGATCCTCGCGGGTGGCGATGTAGTTGACCAGCGTGGGACGGGTAACGTAGAGCGAACCTTTCTGCGAAAGCTGAATCAGGTCGAAGGGAGGCACTGCGCCACTCGATCCTCCGAAGAGCACCATGTATCCGCGCGGGCGCAGGACATTCAGTCCTTTTTCGAAGGTCGTCTTCCCTACCGAGTCGTAGACAACGTCAACGCCTTTGTTATTGGTGAGCCGCTTGGTTTCCTGTTCGAAGTCTTGCTGCGTATAGAAGATGATCTCGTCAGCTCCGGCATCATGGGCGAGTTTGGCTTTCTCTTCCGTGGAGACCGTGGCGATAATGCGGGCGCCGATCTGTCGCGCCATTTGCACGAGCAGCAATCCCACGCCTCCGGCAGCGGCGTGAACCAGCGCGGTCTCTCCGCTTTTCAGCGGATAGGTGTCGTAGACGAGGTAGTGCGCGGTCATGCCCTGCAACATGACTTTGGCGGCGTCGTGCTCGCTTATACCGTCGGGCAATTTCACCAATCGGTCGGCGGGGATGGCAGCGTACTCGGCGTAACTGCCCAGAATTCCGGTGTAGGCGACACGGTCTCCAGGCCTCAGCGTCTTTACCTCTGTGCCGACGGCGGCAATAGTGCCGGCGCCTTCTTGTCCGGGAATGAAGGGCACGGCGGTCGGGTAGCGTCCTTCACGGTGATAGATGTCAATGAAGTTGACGCCCGAGGCGGCGAGTTTCACTACGGCTTCGTTGGGCTTGGGTTGAGGAGTTTGCACCTCTTTGTATTCGAGGACTTCGGGACCGCCGGTGCGGGAGACTTGAATGGCGTGCATGGGGAGTTCTCAGTTCTCAGAAAAATATTACAGCCGTGCTCGGTAAAGTGCGAGTTTCGCGGGAGAATTCCCTGACGCCGCAGTGGCGCTAGCAAGCGGGCACCGGGTCCCTCGACTACGTTCGGCTCCGCCTCACTTCGCTGGGGATGACAGCGAGAGGGAGCGTACTCGGTGCTCGGTCACTTCTTACCGAGCGCGGCGGGCCAGTTGGCGATGATCGACATCGATTGATTGCCCTGGTCGGAGATGGAGTTCAGAAGAACTTTCTTGCCATCGGCGGACACGTCGTAGAAGAACTGCTGGAAGGTCACCAGAACCGTACTGTGGACCTGAGGGGAGCCGAACTGCGGAGATCCATTCTTGTCCGGCGTGACAGGAACGGTGACAAAGGAAGAGTTGGCGGCGAAGTAATAGAGCGTCTTGCCGTCGCGGCTCCACTGCGGCGAGAGGCCGCTCTCGCGCGACACTTGCCACTTGCCTTCCCCTTTAAGGAAGGGGACGACATAGACCTGCATCTGACCCGACTCGGTGGAACTGTAAGCGAGGAAGCGCCCGTCCGGAGATAGAGTTCCACCAGTAGCGAAAGAATTTCCGCTGTGGGGGACGAGGACAAACGGTTTGTGATCCCCTTCCATAGGGAGGGCCCAGACTTCCTCACCGTTCGCCATGATGCCCCCTCGACTGTAGAGAAGGTATTTTCCGTCGCGCGACCAATCAGTGAGAACCAGGGCCGTGTCATCCTGGAGAAGCAATTCCTCCGCGCCGCTGCTGTCAGAGCGCTTACGGTAAATCTGGTCCTTGCCGTCACGCACCGAACTGTAAGCGATCCAGGTTCCGTCGGGCGACCAGACGGGAGTCGTGTTCTGTACCGGCCCAAAGGTAAGCCGAGTGCGTACCTTGCGGGCGATATCGTAGACCCAGATATCGGCGGTGCCGACGTCGATATTCAATGCGACGCGGTCATTTTGCGGAGAAATGCGGGCACTTTGCAGGTTTCCCAGATTGCCCGCCAGCACCTCCAACTGCTTGCCATCGAGGTCGGCCCACACCAACTGCCAGTCGCTATTGCCGCCATTGGCGAGGACCAGCAGTCCCGTATTGGAGGAAGAGACGTCGGTGTGCCAGGTGCTGAGATCGTTGGCGATGCCGTTGGCGAGAACTTGCGGCTCTCCGGCAACCTTGCCAGAAGCGGGATCGAAGGCTTGTGCCATCAATTGGGAGGAGCGTCCGAAGAGGAGGTAGCCATCGGCGTAGATGGCGCTGGTGAGTGAGCGCATCACCAGGTTGTTTTCTTTGCCGTCAAGCGAAGCGAGGTACAACCCATTGTTTTGGCTGCGGGAAAGATCGTGGGTGACGGCGAGATAAATGAAGTGCTTGCCGTCGGGCAGAATGTACGGCCAGCGATGGGAAGTATGCTGACCCTTGTCAAGTTGCGTGACATGAACAGGGGAGCCGCCGCCGGCATTAATGCGATAGATGGGTTCCTGCGTGTCGGGCGTAAAGAGGATGGTACCGTCGGCCCCCCAAGTACCACCGCGTCCTTGCGGAGCGTCACAGAGAGCCACCGGCAGGCCTCCGGATAAATCGACGGTCTTGAGTTTGCCTTCGGCGAAGAATGCGAGGTTGCGGCTGTCGGCGCTCCAGAAAGGAAACTTGGCGTCGCGAGTGCCGGACAACGCGTGGGCTTCGAGTTTGTCGAGGGGACGAACCCAAAGCAGGGGCGCGCCGTCAGAGCCTCCGGCGGTAAAGGCGAGAGTCGTGCCGTCAGGAGAAAGGACCGGTGGACCGGCGAAGTCTCCGGTGAGGCGCAACGGAGCTTTTTCGGGGCCTTCGACGGAGGCGCGAATCACGGGGGACGCGGGGTGCGGGCGCAGGAAATATCCAGCCAGCGCGGCGAGAACGGCGGCACCGAGAATGGCGGCGATCCAGCCGACTGGCTTGCGGCGCACGGGTGGGGCTACCGCGGGAATGGAAGTCGAAGAAGCGCGGCCTTCGCCGATCCACTTCAGTTGCAGCTTCACATCGTGCGCGGTCTGGAAACGTTCCTCAGGATTTTTTTGCAGGCAGTTCTTTACAACATTGTCGAGGGCGGGCGGCGCGTTGGGCTGCAGGGCCGTCAGCGGCTCGGGCTCTTTATCAAGGATGGCGGCGAGCACGCTGAGTTGGCTCTTGCCGTCGAAAGCGCGCTTGCCGGTAATCATTTCGTAGAGCACGCAGCCGAAACTGAAGATGTCGCTGCGAGCGTCGGCGGGTTGTCCTTGCAGCGCTTCGGGCGCCATGTACTGAAATGTTCCAACCACCATGCCCTGCTGGGTGAGCGGCCCGGCAGGAGCACTCAGCACCGACATGTTCATGGTGGGAGTCGAGGGCGTCAGAGACGATTCCACACCTTTGCTTTGGAAGACGGAATTAGATTTCGCCAGACCGAAGTCCATGAGCTTGGCTCCGGACTTGGTCAGCATGATGTTGCCGGGTTTCAGATCGCGATGGATGATCCCCTGGCGGTGGGCTTTCTCGAGCGCTTCGGCGATTTCGATGCCGATTTTCAAAACCTGATCGAGGGGAAGCGGGCCGCGGCCGAGGCGAGCGGCTAACGTCTCGCCTTCGAGATATTCCATGACCAGGAAGTCGACGCCATCCTGGTGTCCGATATCGTGCAGCGTGCAGATATTGGCGTGCTGCAGAGACGAGATGGTCTTGGCTTCGCGTTCGAAGCGCTGCTTCAGATCGGGATCGTTGGATACGTGTTGCGGCAGAACTTTAATGGCAACCGTGCGATCAAGACGGGTGTCGCGGGCGCGGTAGACCTCGCCCATGCCTCCTGCGCCAAGGGGCGACAGGATTTCGTAGGGTCCGAGTTTGGTGCCAGGGGCAAGAGGCATGTGAGGCGCAATTATAGCTTGGGCATCAGGATTCGGGCGTCAGGTCGTCAGGAAAAGCCTTTAACCGCAAAGGCCGCAAAGTTCGCGGAGAAGAGACCCTGGGCAGCAAGAACCCGAAGCCAAGAGCCCGTAGCCTGACACCGGGTTATTTCAATCCTTCGACGATGTAGAGGTCGGACAAGTCGCGGACGTAGGAATAGGCGTAGTACTTGCCGTCGGGGGTGACGTCGTAAGGGCCGACGGAATAGACTCCGGCGCGGTCGCTGGGGACGAATTCCTTCCAGGGCTCTTTCTTGCCAGTCACCGTATCGAAACGATAGATCTTGAAAGGGACATGGAGATCGATTGCACCGACGACCGATCGCCCTGTTTGCAGGCTTTGCGGAAGGAACATGCGTGGAAGAACTTCCTCGCGAGTCTGAGCAGAGCCGCCGTCGAAGGGGTAGAGCGTGGCCTTGTCTCCATTTCTTGCGACAACGCCATTGGCATCGACGTCAGACCCGAAGTCGACGCCTTCGGGACTGACCGGCTTCATGGGACCGCCATTCACATCTTGAGTGTAGACGCGCGTGCGTTTCCCCGGCTCTCGACCCTGGATAAGAAAGCGCTTGCCGTCGAGCGTCCAAAACACCAGGTCATAGTCGAAGCCGGGCTGAGAAATATTTTTGGTTTCACCAACTCCGGTGGGTAGAAGGAGCAACTGCTGGGGTCGGCCGGGGACGACCGAGGCGAGCCACTTGCCATCGGGAGAGAGACCGTAAGGGCAACCTTCGCCGAGACGGATGGCGGGCGAACCGTCGGTGGCGCGCATATAGGCGGAATACTTAGCGCCTCCGCCATCGGCTTCCTCGGAAAAGTAAATCCATTTACCGTCGGGCGAAATGCGAGTCAGGGTTGACCAATCTTGCCAGCTCAAATCAATTTCGCCGGTGTGTCCGGGAAACAGGCCGGCGATCCCACGGCGGCGATTTTCCTGCGAAAAGAGCACGCGTCCGTCATGAGAGATATCGAGCAGGCGAATATGCCCGGAACTGCTCCACACCAGACGCTGGTGGCCATCGAGAGTCACCGCCCAAAGATGGTTGTTTTCCGAGTACCAAATTTCTTTGCCGGACGGGCTCCATGCGAGACCGCGGATGTCGGGGTAGGTTCCGCTGAGCGATTTCTTCTTACCGTCGCGATCAACGACAGCGATCGAGCCCATGCTGTCCCAGCGAATGGGATGATCAATGTAAGCGACCATGCCGCCGTCGGGCGAGACGCGGGGATCGCCGAACCAGCCTTCACTTTGAATCAACATCTTGCCGATGGGATAGTCCAAACGCATGCGGCCGTCGACCATGCGCGCAGCGAGAAGATCGTCTCCATTGGGAGCCCAGTCGGCGCCACTGACATCATCTGACAATTGACGCGGCGCGCCGCCGGAGAGAGGCACTTGGGCAAGCGTCCCTTGTGCGGCGTTTGAAAAAATGAAGGTGTGATTGAGCGAAACCGCAAGATTGCCCTTCGAGGAAACGCTGAGAAGGCTCGCGCCCTTGAGGCCGATATCGCGGGATTGCAGTTCGTCTAGACGCGTGGTGAAGATGGCAAGGGGATCGCCGCCGAAAGCAGCGCTATACACGACCGTTTGTCCATCGGGTGAGAATCGTCCCTGCACTACGTTGCCGGCGCGGAAACTCAGGCGCGTGAAGGCCGGTTGTGTGAGCTTGTTGGTGAAGCGTCCGACCCAGAACGCCGCCGCTGCTGCGAGTAGCACCAGCGGAATCGCAATCATTAGCGGCGCGCGCCAATGGCTCGCGGTCGACAGCGCAGAGACTTTGGCGGCGGCGGACGAGGCCGAAGGCGAGGAGAGATTCTCAAGATCGAACGCCAGATCGCGCGCCGACTGGAATCTCATGCTGGGTTCTTTTTCCAGGCAGTGGCGGACGACCCGTTCGACGCCGGGAGAAATCTGCGAACCGGTGTCGCTCAGCTCCTGGGGCTCCTCTTTCAGGATGGCGTTCATGGTCTCGACCTTCGATCCACCTTTGAACGCACGCTTGCCGGAAATCATCTCGTAGAGGATGGCGCCGAAGCTGAAGATATCGGAGCGGTGATCCACGGTCTGTCCTCGTACTTGCTCAGGCGACATGTAGCCCACCGTGCCGAGGACAGTGCCGGGTGTAGTGGGATTGGCGCCGGTCATGGTGGCGCTTTCTTCCGAGACGGATTGCTTGGCGAGGCCGAAGTCAAGAATCTTTACGCGTCCATCTTTGGTGATGAAGATGTTGTCGGGCTTCAGATCACGGTGAACGATTCCCTTTTCGTGGGCGGCGGCGAGGCCTCGCGCCATTTCTGCGGCATATTCAGTGACACGGCGTAGCGGGAGAGGACCGCCATCCAGTTTCTCGCGTAGCGTCTGGCCTTCGAGAAATTCCGAGACCAGGTAGCGAACGTCGCCCTGGGTACCGATGTCGTGAATGGCGAGCACGTTGGGATGATTGAGCGTGCTGAGGACGCGGGCTTCGTGCTCGAAGCGCTGCAGCCGGTCGGCGTCGCTCGAGAAATTGGCGGGAAGAATCTTGATGGCGACGACGCGATCGAGACGCGTGTCGCGCGCGCGGTAGACCTCTCCCATGCCTCCTGCGCCGATGGGCGAGAGGATTTCATAGGGTCCGAGTTTAGTGCCGTTGGTTAGCATGAGATCCCTCGCGTCGCTCGGGATTTCGCCTGCGGGCTCCCGCTCCGCTCACACCCGCAAAACGGCTCAAGTTTAGTGCCTGAGGCGAGAGGCATAGTGCGGCGCAATTATAACGGGGATTCGGGCGCCAGGCATCGGGCGTCAGGCTTTGGGCGTCAGCCTCCGGGCGTCAGGCTTTGGGCCTTGGTGTTAATCCTGCGACCTTCGCGGGTGAGGTTTTTCAACCGACAATCAACAATCGAAAATCGACAATTTCAGAATTGCCTCAAGGTTTTCTACGACTAGAGCCTAGAGTCCAAAGCCTACTTGGCGGTCTGGAATGACACCGACTGTCGTTGCGAGACGCGTTTCACGATTTCGCTGGCGAGGTTGTTGAGGGGACAGACGAGCTCGGCGACTCCGGCGGCGACGACTGCGCCCGGCATCCCCCAAACTACGGAAGAGGCTTCATCCTGGGCAAAGATTTCGCCGCCGGCATTGCGGATGACGGTCGCTCCGAGCGTGCCATCGGAGCCCATTCCGGTCATCACGACCGCAAGGGCGTGCGGCCCGAATACGCTCCCGACCGAGCGAAAGAGAACATCGACGGCGGGACGGCATGAATGTTCCGGAGGGTTTTGATTCAACTCGAGGACAGGATTGCCGTCTTTACGAGTAACGGTCATGTGCCATCCACCGGGAGCGACCCACACATGGCCGGGTGCGAGCGCTTGTCCCGGTATTCCCTCGTGTACGTCTAGATGGGAAGAGGCGTTCAATCGTTCGGACAGCAGCTTGGTAAACAACGGCGGCATGTGCTGGACGAGCACGACCGGCACGGGGAAATCGGCGGGGAGGCGCGGCACGACTTCGGCAAGGGCATTGGGGCCTCCGGTAGAGGTTCCGATGGCGAGAATGTCGATGCGGCGGCGAACCGGCGAGCGTTTCGCTAGAGGAATGGAGGCCTTGGTGACGGTTGGCAGTGATGGCGCGGGACGCAATCCCAGAATCTTCGGGACCAACTCGCGGCGAATCTGATCGGCGGCGGCGAGCAACCCGTCGCCGCCGGTGGGCTTGGTCGCATAGTCGGTGGCGCCGAGAGCGAGCGCATCGAGCGTCGCCTTCCCTCCGCGTTCGGTCAGGGTGCTGAACATGATGACAGGAAGCTTGGGGTAGCGCTTGCGGATCTCCGCCAGAGTTTCGAGCCCGTTGCGGCCGGGCATTTCGATGTCGAGGGTGATCACGTCAGGCTTGATCTGATCGAGCTTCGCCAGTGCAAGATCACCGCTGGCGGCGGTTCCGGCAACTTCGGTGCCGGGATGGGCGCTCAGCACCTCGCTCAATACTTTGCGGACGATGACAGAGTCGTCGACGATCAGGACGCGGACACGCTTTTGGGGGCCCATATTAGATTCCAGCTAAGAGATGCTGGGAAGGCCGCGCCTCGCGGCGTGAACCAACGAGACGCAGCTCCCCCAAATCGAAACGCTCTAGCGGCCGGCTACGGCGCCGAACGCCTTAGGTTGTCCCCCATGGTCCTTGCCATCGGAGATCTTGAACTGGCCGACCAAAGCCCGCATCTGCGCCGACATCTCCGCCAGGTGCTCGGTAGCTTTCTGCGACTCGGCCACACTCTGCGAGGTGTTGTGCGCAGCTTCGGCCACACCCGCGATGTTGCCCGAGATCTCCGAGGCTCCCTTGGCCGCTTCGCCCACGTTGCGCGACATTTCCGTCGTGGTCGCGCTCTGTTCTTCGACGGCGGTAGCGATTACGCCCGAGATGTGATTGATCTTGTCGATCACTTCGCGGATGCGTCCGATGGCGTCGACTGCGCCGGTGGTGTTCTGCTGCATGACGGAAATCTTCTGTCCAATATCTTCCGTCGCCTTGGCAGTCTGCTTGGCAAGCTCCTTGACTTCGTTGGCGACCACCGCGAAGCCCTTGCCGGCTTCCCCGGCACGGGCAGCTTCGATGGTCGCGTTGAGGGCGAGAAGGTTGGTCTGCTGGGCGATGGAGGTAATGACTTCGATCACTTTACCAATCTCGGCGCTGGCCTCACCTAGCTTGCCGACCGTGACATTGGTGGCGTCTGCCGTACGGACCGCTTCTCCAGCTACGTTGGCGGCTTCCATCGCGTTCTTGGAGATCTCGTTAATGGTGGCGCTCATCTCCTCGGAACCGGTGGCGAGAGTCTGCAGGTTGGTGTTGACATGCTGCCCCGCCTCGGCGACGACCTGCGCCTGCGCGGAAGTCTCTTCCGAGTTGGCGGTGATCTGGTGGCTGTTGGCGGATAGCTCTTCGCTGGCGCTGGCCACGTGCTGAGCGTTCTCGGCAATCGCCGCGATCATGCCGCGCAGCTTGGCGACGAACTCGTTGAAGTATTGAGCAACTTCCGCCACTTCATCCTTGCCTTCGGCGGGGATCGTCTTGGTGAGGTCGCCTTCACCCTGGGAGATGTCTTTCAGCATGGCAGAGATATTACCCAGAGGTTTTGAGACGCTCTGGCCGATGATGTATCCGGCGAAGATGATGAAGGCGACCGCGCCGATGGACATGCAGATCATGATCCAGGTGCGGGACTTAATGGTGGAGGTGGCTGTCTCTTCGTCGGTCTTGTTCTCCTCAGTGATGGCTTTATCGAGATCGTCGACGTCGGCCAGATTACGCGCGCCGATGGAAGCAATCTCCTTCCGGACCAGTTCCGCTGTCTTCGTGTCGCCCTTGCGCAGCGCGGGGACCATTTGCTGCTCTAACACGTCGAAATATTGCCCGGCCGATTCGTGAACCTTCTCCAGCAGAGATTTTATTTGGCCTTCGGGAGCTACCTTGAGATCGGCCGCGTACGCCTTCTCAAAGTCGGGGCGTGCCTGCATCAGCGCGTTGGCCAACTCGATCCGCTTTTCCGGATTGGTTTCGAACATGGCTACATAGACCTTCAAACGTACCGGTAACAGACTGACCTCCGGCGCCACCGTGTCCGAGATCATGTCTTGGTTGGTCATGATCTCCTCGTAAAGCGGGCTGTTGATTTGCACCGTCGTCAAGGTGGAAAAGGCGACCCAGGCAAATGCGCCGAGCGCCAGACTCGCCATGCCGATCAGCAGCCGCAACTTCCAGGTAATGCGCAACTGACTTAAGCCCCACATGTCTGTCTCCTATAACTGCTAAACGGAATTTGAAGTTCTTTCGCCGGCCTTGCAGACCTTGTCGGTGTCGAGCACGTGCAGCAACTGCCTGTCGAGTTTGTGCACACCGAGAATGACGTCGCGCACTCCGCCGCGCAGGGTTTCGGGCGGACGTTCGAAGCTTCCGTCCTCGACTTCGACCACATCGCCGATGTCATCAACCAACAGGCTGAGCGCACCCTCCGACGTGCGCACGACCACGCACATGGGAGGCCGCTGATCGGGCCGGGGCGGCAAGTCCAGGCGGCAGCGCAGATCGAGCGCCGCGACAATCTGGCCGCGCAGGTTCATGAGCCCGCGCACTTCGACGGGCGCCAGTGGCACTTCGGTGAGTTCTACTTCCCGCATCACTTCCTGGATGCGCTGGGATTCCACCCCGAACAGCAGCTTGTCGAGGTAAAACGTGCAGAACTGGCGCGCCTCTGACATGGTTCCGTCTCCTGTCTTTCCCGGTTCCAATTAAGTGGATCGGCGAAACGGCGCAATTCCTTTAGGAAAATAGCGTTCACCGCGCTCGCACCCGCGTCGAGGGACGTTCAGAAGGAGATGACCAAACGGGGAGTGAATACCACCACATCGGGTTTCGCCCGCAGCCCCGCGGGGTGATGCAGAAACTGCAGATCAGAAACCAACGAAAGATGATGGCTGAAGGACAATTTGTAAAATCCCTCGGTGATCAATTCGCCGTCGTAGTCGAAACCCGCCGCGGGCTGGGGAGAGAACCTCACCCAGGTCGCGGCGAAGCCGAGTCCGTCGTTGGGCCGCGATGCCAGCGGCGCTTGCCAGACTGCGCCTCCGCCCAAGTGCTGAGTGAAGAGGCTCACATCGCCGCTGGAGCGGCCGAACTGGAGGAATGTAGAAAAGTTTTCATCGCGATCACCGCCCTTGCTTCTCCACAGGCCTTGTTCCAGGACGGAATAGAAGCCCTGGCTCACGGAAGACCTGCTTCCGTCGAAACAAGTCATGCCGCCATCGAGCCGCCAGTATCCCGCGCTGAGGTGGCCGGCCAGTTCGTTGTCTGCCAAACTCCAGTGCCTCCGCGGCTCGGCGAGTGACAGGGTGCCCATCGCGCTTTGGAAAGTACCCAGGCTGATCCCGTAACCGCGGGGTCCACTCAGAGAAACCAAGGCGCCTGGCTTGGGTTCGGGATAGGTGGGGAAGGCGAGAATGGTGGGACTAAATCCCATCGAGGAATTCAGAAAGTCTCCTGCATTCTCGAGGACCGCAAATTCAGTATTGGCGTCGATCTTGCCGCCTTTGATGCGGAGTTTGCCCGCCATCCATTTCTGTTCGAACCATATTTCATAGAGCGTGGTGCGGGAGGCGGCATCGATATTGGAATAAATTTGGGCAGCTTCGGCCTCACTCCAGCCGAATTCGTGCAGATGTTGTTTCAGCCGAATAAATCCGGTGCCGTTCTTCCACCCCAAACCCTTCCCGCTGTCGACTGTGGCGGACAGATCGAACGAGTAGCGTCCTAAGCCGTAGGCAGGGTCAGATCCGCGGCTCAAATTTTTCGACCAATCGTGAACAAACTGCGCGTGAAACGAAACCCCGCGTTGCTCGAAAAGCTGAAGAGCCTGGTGCGAAATCGAAACCAGATCACCCGCAGGATCGATCGCCACAGCCTCAACCGGTTTTGGAGCTTCGTGGGCAAAGGCAGGAGAGGTGAGCAGGAGACCTAGAAGGCCCGCAGCGAACCGCAATTTGAGATAAGACAAGATTCACCCATGAGCGGTTGTGAAGGAAAAAACAACCGCTTACCAGGCGAAATCGGCGGTCCGCGAAGGGCGCATCACCTGCCCGAAGTAACTTCTCAATCGTTGCTCACAGGCTTGCTTCCCTTAGTGGGCCAATTCCGTGCTGGCACTCAACCGGCACTCTCCGTCACGGCCGATAGCGGTCCCGATTCCACGAGTCCGGCGCGAAGGATGGCGGGGACATCCAGCAATTCGGTTACGTGCTCGGCAATCACGGCGGAATACTGAACTCCGGCGCGGGTTGCGGGGGACTGAACTTCCAAGGCATCTTCGACGATATCGAGAATCTGATTGACGACCAGTCCGAAAGAGAGGCCTTCGTGGGTGAGAACCAGCACTTGCGAGGCATGCTCACCGGGAAATACGGACTCAGCCGTTTGCATGGCCTCGCGCCGTTCCTCGAGCACCTCGCTGATGCGAATGAGGGGAAGGATCTGGCCGCGGTATTGCGCGACCCATTGATTCCCCGAGCGCTCGATCTGGTGGGGATGAAATTCCTCGAGGCGGGCTAGCGCACTGAGCGGCAGAGCCATGCGCGATCCGCTGGTGCCGGCAAACAGAACCAGCTTGTGCTTCTGGATCGACTGCTCGGGAGCCGCGGCATCCTCTTCGCTGGCGGCGCGGTCACGGCTTTCCGAACTGACGTTGGCGTTCAGAGCCAGGCCTGGGACGTCAAGAATGAGCGCCAGCTTGCCGTCACCCATGATGGTGACGCCCGCATAGGCGCGGATGCCTTTTAAGTGCTCGCTGAGCGGCTTGACCACAATTTCTTCAGTATCGTGCACCTGGTCCACGATCAATCCGAAACAGCGGCTGTCGACCTGAAGTACGACGATGTTGATGGCGGCGCCGTTTTCTCCCAGACGTTCGCCGGAGTCGCACAATTGGAGCTCTTTTCGCAGTTCGACGAGCGGAAGCAGGCGGCCGCGCAACCGGTAGACCGGAGCACCATGCACCCACTCAATGCCGGTGCGCATGGAATCTCCATCGAGCCGAACCAGTTCGACCAGATTCATCTGCGGAATGGCAAAGCACTTTCCTCCGCATTCGGCGATCAGCGCGGGTACGATGGCCAGGGTGAGAGGAACACGCAGCTTGAAGGTGGTACCTTCTCCGGAACGGCTGAGCACTTCGACCGATCCGCCGACGCGTTCGATGTTGGTCTTGACCACATCCATGCCAACGCCGCGTCCGCTGACACTGGTGACTTTTTCGGCGGTGGAGACACCGGGCAGGAAAATAAGATTCATCAATTCCGCGGGGCTCATCCGTGCGGCCTGCTCGGCTAAGATCGCTCCGCGCTCGATCGACTTGGCGCGAATTTTGTCGACGTCAATGCCAGCGCCGTCTTCGGAAATCTCAACCGTGACCTGACCGCCTTCGTGCAGCGCGCGCAGTCGCAAGAGTCCTTCAACATGCTTTCCTCTGGACACGCGCTGTTCGGGCTTCTCGATGCCGTGGTCAATCGCATTGCGGACGAGGTGGGTGAGAGGATCATTGATCGCTTCAATGAGTGTGCGGTCGAGTTCGGTCTCTCCACCTTCGACTTCTATTCTCACCTGCTTGCCACAGGAGACGGTGACATCGCGCACCAGGCGCGGCACTTTGTCGAAGAGCTTGCTGATGGGCTGCATGCGGGTCTTCATGACGCCTTCCCGCAATTCGGTGGTGACCTGGCTGAGTCGTTGCAAGGTGCCGAGGAGAATCGAGTCGTCCTGTTGCGCCGAGAATTTCAGGATCTGATTGCGGGCCAGGACCAGTTCGCCGACCAGATTCATCAGGCGGTCCAGTAAAGTGACATTCACCCGTACGCTGGCCTCGACCGGAGTCGAGGAGCGTGCCGCGGACTCGTTCACGATCGCCAGCCCTTCTTGCACCTGTTGTGGAGTGACCACGCCGAAGGCGGCCAGAATTTCTCCCAAGGGCCGCTCATCCCCCAAGCCTTCGGCTTCCATCGCGCGCGCCAGGTCTGCGCGTTTGATCCAGCCATGTTCGAGCAGCACGGCGCCGAGGCGGGTGTGGGTGTCTTTGTCTTTCTTAGAGGCAGCGATCTGGGGCGCGGGAACCGCGGGCGCTTCCACTCTGCTCGTCGACGGCAGGCGGACCTTCCTCCTGCGCCGGGGTAATGCGCAGTTCCACCCCAGGCTGTTGCGCCTGCTTCAAGGCTTCGATCAGGACGGTGTAGTCGCCATCGCCATCGCTTCCCGAGTTCGCAATCTCCGTCAGCATGGCGCGGATCGCATCGACCATCTGCAGCAGGACGCTGGTGATGGCCGGGGTGAGCGCCAGTTGGCCGTCGCGCATCTTGCTGAGTACGTTCTCTCCCGCGTGAGCTACTTTCCCCAACTTCTCGAAACCCAGGAATCCGCAGGTGCCCTTGATGGTGTGAATCGCGCGGAAAATGCTGGCCAGCAGTTCCGCGGAGCCGGGGTCGGCCTCCAGTTTCACCAGTTCGCTATCCATGCGTTCGAGGCCTTCGTTGCTTTCGGCGAGAAATTCTTTAATGAGATCGTCCACGAGGGGAACTCCCCGCAGGCCCGCTGAGAACGCGGGACTGGCGTCAATGGCTTCATCGGATGGGGAGAACCGCGGCTTTAGAGACCGGGGGATGGCCGGCCCCCCTTCGTGCGGAAAGCCCTCCGAAAGCAGTTGCACAAAAGGTAATGCAGCGGGTAACATGCCCAGCCTGTTCTAAAGTAACCGCGGCTAACCCTGTTCCCGATTGACCCATCAAAATAGGGGATAGTAGGATTTTGTATCCGCTCTGGTGCAGACGCTCCCGGGGCAGGTGACGGTAAGCTGCTGATAATTATGAGGATTGGGAAACTCACCCTCTGGAGTGGGCCGCTTGCCGCCATCTTATTGGCGGGTACAGCCTGCCAGACTGCCCAACGTCCGGCGGCGCTTCTGCCTGCTACCCAGGCTCATCCTCCGGCACTGGTAGCCAATGCGACTCCTCAGACCCAGCCCACTTCCGCAACCCCTGCCAAACCAGCCCAGCCGCAAACCGTACAGCCGGAACTTCGTCCCGACCCGGTCGCGGATCTGATCGCGAGGGTCGAGAAGGAATATCAGACCGGACAAGACAACTACAAAGCCGGGCATCTGGAAGCAGCCAAGCAAAACTTTGATCATGCGTTCGACATGCTGTTGAGTGGCCCGGTGGACGTTCGCTCCGACGACCGGCTGCAGAAAGAATTCGATCGCCTGCTGGACGGCGTGAATGGCATGGAACTAGCCGCCCTCGAGCAAGGCGATGGTTTCACCGAGCAGAAATCGGAACCGGCGCCGATTGACGAAGCCAACGAAGTCACGTTCCCGGCCGATCCCAACGTCAAGGCGAAAGCCGAAGCCGAAGTGAAGGAGACCCACTCCGACCTACCCCTGATGCTTACCGATCCGGTGGTGGGATATATCAATTATTTCTCCACTCGTGGACGAGGCACCATCGAGCGCGCCCTGGTACGCAGCGGCCGTTATCAGGAGATGATTCACCGCGTTCTGAAGCAGGAAGGCGTGCCGCAAGATCTGATCTATCTGGCGCAAGCCGAGTCAGGATTCCATCCTTTAGCGCTTTCCCGTGCAGGAGCCCGCGGCATGTGGCAGTTCATGGGCAGCCGCGCCAAGGGCTACGGCCTGGAACGTGACTGGTGGGTGGATGACCGCCAGGACCCTGAGAAGTCGACGCGCGCCGCTGCCCGCCACCTGAAAGATCTCTACAACCAGTTTGGTGACTGGTACCTGGCGATGGCGGCTTATAACTCGGGCCCCGGCACCGTACAACAGGCGGTCAAGCGCACCGGCTACGCCGATTTCTGGGAACTCTACAAGCGCAACGTGCTTCCCAAAGAAACCCGCAACTACGTCCCAATTATTGTGGCCGTAACCATCATGGCCAAGAATCCGGCGCAGTACGGGCTGGACAAGATTGTTACCGACAAGCCGCTGCCCTACGACACGGTAAAGATCGACTATCCCGTGGATCTGCGGCTTGTAGCAGAGTGCGTCGATGCGACCGCCGCCGACTTGCAGGATCTGAATCCCAGTTTGTTGCGGCTAACCACTCCCAAAGATCAGGAATTTGAACTGCATTTGCCTGCTGGAACCAGCGAGCGCTATCAGACGACGATCGCGGCGATTCCGGCGGGTATGCGGGTTTGGTGGCGCTACCATAAAGTGACGGCGGGCGAGAGCCTGGCATCGATTGCCCGCAGCTACCACACCGCGCCGCACGCGATTTCGCAGGCAAACAACCTTGAAGACGAAGACTTGCAACCGGACAGCAAGTTGATCATTCCGGTGGCTCCGGGCAAGCATCCGGCGGGAGAAGAAGTGCAGAGTTATGCGCGCATGATTACGCGCTACAAAGTGCGTAAAGGCGACACGGTGCAGCGGGTAGCTGACAATTTTGGCGTGTCTCCGGTGATGGTGCGCCGCTGGAACCACCTTAAGGGAGACAGCGTGCAGGGCCACAGGGTGCTGTACATCCACCTTCCGGTAACTCCGAATGCCTCGGAGAAAGCCTATGTGGCGTCTTCCAAATCCAAGTCAAAAAAGCACTTACGCGAGAATAGCCAGGTGGCGGCAGTTTCACGCCACAAAGTGCAGCCCGGCGAGACTCTCTATTCCATCGCCAACACCCACCACACCACGGTAGCCGCTTTGAAGCGGGATAACGGGAACCTGGCGGTGCTCAAGCCGGGCATGATTCTGGTTATTCACGACGTGCAATAGCCGTTCTCGGTTCTCAGTTTCCAGTTCTCAGTACCGAAAGCGGACTTCTTTTTTAGTTGGATTTTCTGAGAACTGAGAACTAGCAACTGCGAAGCGGAAGTTCGGTGTAAGATGCCAGTCGAGTAGTGTTGAGGTTACTGCCGCGAAAAAATTGCTGTGCTATAATCGCGGCCCGTTCGCCAAAACAAGGCCGTTTTTTCAGTTGTCTTTTTATTCTCTAGCGCAGGCAAGCGCAGCGCCCCGGCGCCGCCGGAACTTCAGCAGGAGGAGAAATGAGCTTCGACGAAACCCTCTATGGACGTGATGATGAAATGGATGAGTACGGTGATAGCAGCGCCTTTGGCGACTCGCTAGAAGAAGATTACGAGGAAGAAGAAGAGGAAGAAGAGGCCGAGTTGCCGGGCATGGCAGAACCCGAACCGGAGCCGGTGGCTTCCATCCCCTGCGATGCCGGCACCCACCCGCACCAGCGGCGGAGGAGGCGGATCGAAACCCAAACCCAAGAAGGCCGCCAAGAAAGCGGCTCCCAAGAAAGCGGCAAAAAAGGCTGCGCCGAAGAAGGCCGCCAAAAAGAAGCCGGCCAAGAAAAAAGCCAGCAAGAAAGCAGCGCCCAAGAAAGCCGCCAAGAAAAAGCCAGCAAAGAAAGCCAAAGCAAAGAAACGTCACTAGTTCTTGGTGGATTTGTTCGCCGATTAGAATTCAGAGCCGCAGCCCAGGGCTGCGGCTTTCTTCTGCGCGCATGAATTTACTTCTTTCCGCCCACCGCTCCCAGACACTGTCCATAGAGTTCCAACAGATGCCCGGCGTATTCTTCGGGTTTAGAGGCGGAACCGCTGCCTTGAAAACCGACACCGGAAGAAGTGGTGCGTCCGTAGCCGGTGGTCATAGCGACGAACTTCATCAGGTCGAGGGCAATGTCTTCGTTGCGGCGGGAACCAATAGGGAGATTCGCAATATCGTTCATGAGTGCCTCCAGAAACTAGTTTCCCCGAAAAGCCGAGAAGGCGCAAACCGGGCAATCCACCACCGAGACATAGAGTCACAGAGAAAACCAAGCAATAGAAAAACCACGCTCCCACTGGCAGTCTGGCGATCGCAGACCGATGGTCCAACCGGAATTGGTTTATACCCGATCTTGTTTTTCTCTGTGCCTCTGTGGTGAAAAGGCTTATCGTTCGACGCCGCTGGCTTCCTCTTTTACTGTCTTGAACGCCCAGGCCATGCGGGGAGTGTTGTGGGCGATGCCGAAGCGTCCTTTGGCATCGAGCAGGATGATGCCGCCGTGTCCGTTGACCCGAGTTTTCAGGTAGTCGATGGCTTCGGCAGCGGCCCATTCCGGCAGATTGCCGGTGGCGACCCGGTCGGAGGCCCACTTGGCGAGGACCAGCTTCATGATGGGCTCTCCCCAGCCGGTGAGCGATGCCGCGCCAGTGGTGTTGTCGGCATAGCAACCGCAGCCGATGAGCGAAGAGTCGCCCAGGCGACCCGGCGCCTTGTTCAGCGTGCCCCCAGTAGAAGTCGCGGCGGCGATGTTGCCATCGGAATCGAGAGCGACCGCGCCCACCGTGTCGTGGGAGTCGGCAGGAGCGAACAGATCCGTGCGATGCTCTTCCTTGTGCGCCTGGTATTCGCGCAGGCGCTCTACTTCGCGGGGAATAATCAGATCTTCATTCTTGCAGAGCTTGATACCGTGTTCCGCGGCAAAACACTCGGCGCCTTCGGCTACGAAGTAGACATGCGGGCTCTCGCTGAGAATTTTCCGGGCAGCGCGAACGGGATTGGCGATGCGTTCGACACAACCCACGCCGCCAGCCCGCAACGTCGCGCCCTCCATGATGAGCGCGTCGAGTTGCACCTTGCCGTCACGGTTTAAAAAACTGCCGCGTCCGGCGTCGAAGGTTTCGTCATCTTCCATGACGACGACGGCTTCTTCGACGGCATCTACGGAAGAACCGCCTTGGCTGAGCGCCCGCCAGCCGGCCGCCACCGCGTTGCGAACACCCTTGAGATGAGCCTCGACCATGTCATCGGGCATAGCCCAGGCTCCGCCATGAACCACCAGCACCGGATCAGTCGGCAATTGAAGTCCCCACGACGCGAGAAATGACTGGATAGTCTAGCATCGGCAGAACGAAAGAGACGCTTAGCCCTTATGATCCGGGAACCGCTTGCTTCAGTTGGTCCTTTACTGCGTCCTCTTCCTTCACCGGTACCGTGACCACAATCAAGGTACCATTCCTATCTGCCGACACTTCGAAACGCCCGCCGAGTTCGCGGATGCGCTCGCGCATGCCGGCCAGCCCCACGCCGGTTCCAGTAGCATCGCTGCGGAAACGCTCGAGCGTCGCTGCGGCAATCCCTTTTCCAAAATCTCTTATTTTCATCACCAGGCCACCGGGCAATCGGGCCACGCTGATCTCGGCCCGGGATGCACCGGAGTGACGGTGAATATTGGTGAGGCTTTCCTGGAGAATACGGAACAAGGTGAGTTCGACGGCACTGGGTAGGCGGCCCAGGGTTTCTGGGATTTCAACTTTCACGTCGACCTTGCTGCGCTGGGCGAAACCGTCGACGTACCATTTCACGGCGACCGCCAGTCCGGCTTCATCCAGCAGCGGGGGATGCAGTAGGTGAGAGATGGTCCGCGTCTCGGCGATGGCTTTGTCGACAATCTGCGTGCATTCGGCCAGGTTGGGGTCCGACGGCCGGGCGCCAGCGATCATCGGCAGGAGCATCTTAAGAGCCGCCAGGTCCTGACCCAGGCTGTCATGAAGTTCACGGGAGAATTTGCGCCGCTCTTCGTCCTGCAGGTTCATCAAGCGCGCGCTTAGACCGCGCAACGAGGTTTGCGCCTGCTCAAGGGCGTGCAGTTCCTGATTCAACAAGCGATAGTGGACCCAGAACAGGATTAACGCGCCGCCCAGCGAAGTCATCAAGATACCGACGATGCCGCTGAACCAAAGGCGGGCAGTCGGCGGTTCGGTGTTCGAGCAGCCGCTGCTCGACGTCGTCCATGTTCTGTATGAGAACGTCAGTCTCGGAGGCGACACCAACGATCTGCTGGGTGAGCGCAGCCTGCTTTTCCAGGGTGGAGAGCCCGCTCGCCTTGAGATTCACCGCCTCGCGCATCAGGCGGACGCGCTCTTCGTCGAGCGCGCTGAACTTAATACAGTTGGCGTGCTGAACCGGGTTATCAGCGGTTAAATGTTCGAGGGCGCCCAGTTTCTGGGGGATCAGTTGAACGGTCGCCTCGTATTCCACCAATCTATCCGGTGAGCCCGAGTCCACATATTCGGTGCGCAAGCGCCCGGCGCGGTTTATTACGGTATTCAGATCCGCGATGCTGTTTTCCACGTCGTGACCGTGCGTCACCCATTGCTGGGCTGAGCGCAGGCGCGAGATGGTTACCGAAGCCGCTAATCCGCTCAGCAGAATCAGTAAAACTGCTGAGGCAAACGCGAGCCGGGCTTTTTGGTGAGAATACATTTTTGCTGCGGATCCACGTTCCAACAGTACCAGCCCGCCAACCCATCCGCCCGCGGGAGGATCGGCTTTAAGCGCCTGATCCCAATAGCTGGCCTAAAGATGCCAGCAGCTCTCCGGCGTGGAAATCAACTACGTGGGACTTATGCTTGCGGGAAACTTCGATCTGATACTGTTCGTTGGTTCCTACGAAGAACTCGATACTTCCGCCGACCGGGATACCGTCGCCACTTCGAAGAATCAGGCAGTTGTAGCCCCAAACGCGATTTCCCGGGAGATCTTTAAAAACGGGCTGAACTTCCGAGAGTGAGGTAGAGGTGGAGATTCGGCCATCGGCCGGCACCGTTATCAGGTAGGTGCCTTCCCGCTTGGGCAACGCCGGTGCGCCCGAGACCCCCAGTTGCACTTCAACCGGACCGCTGTAGCCCGACGGAACGTCGATCACGAGTCGATCGTGAACCGGCGCTTTCCAACAAGACAACAACAAACCCAAGATCACCAAGACGCCCACGCCTGCAATGATTCGGTTTCCCATTTCCGGAAAATGTTAACAGATCGGCGCAACCTGATTTTTTCTCGCGCCAAGGGTTCCTCATCTTACAGGCCCCGATGACACCAAACTCAGGACCGAAGTCGAAAGAGGTGAGGAGATGTGACCACCAGTGAAGCAATTAAGCAGAGGGAAAAAGAACCGAAACCTTGCGGAGTGGGGATGCCTTCCTCGGAGTGCTCGCCATCTAAATAAATTAGGCATCGAAAGGCTGCAGCCGTGCCAGAAATTCCTGGAACTGGCCAAGCCCAGAAACCGCCAGAGGGAAATCAGGGATGCTTTTGAGGGTCCTTCGGAGTCGTGCCCTCCGGCTCAGCCTCAACCGTCACCTCAACTTTTGCGCCCTGCTTCAGGCTCACGGGCTGGCCGTTTTCATCCTTAAGCGTGTTTTCGATGCGAATTTCACGGTATAGATGATCTGCCCCTTCTACCGCGATCTGGGCTTTCTCGGGTTCGCTCGGGTGAGGAGGCGGGATAATCTTCTCGACCGTTCCGGGCATGGTTGTGACTGGCTTTTCCGCCATAGATAAATTCCTCTGAAGGAGTGGGTTCCAGTAGTTTAGCAGGAAGAACCGGTCTCCGGCTCGGTTTATGATGCATGATTCCCCGATGACGTTTCGCCCCGCCGGGTTATTTCGTCCTACTTTTCCAGCGCTTTCCACAAACAATTCCCATCCTCCACATCTTCTGCACAAAGGGACATCAGTTCCCTGTTGCCCCTGCTGGAGGTCTGCCGCAGATTGCTCGAAGTGCATGCGTGAGATGTTCTGAGCGCTCTGCCGAAAGAGCAGAGGCTGACGGGATCCGGCGGTTCTCGAGGGTGAATTGCCGGGGGAAATTTCGGAGATGCGTTTCGGCGCGTTCTGAAACCCGGGGCGTTGCGGCCTGCAAAGTCTTGCTTCGGCGAGACCCGTCCGTTGGCTTCCGACTCGCTGCGAATCGCTGATTCGCAGAGGTTCAAGAGGAGAGCGTTCCTTCGGGAACGCGTCCCGCGAACCAAGTTCATCGCCTTCGCGCGGTGAACCAGGCAGGACAGAACATTCACGAGCAAATGCGGCCCGGGTGGCTGGCCCGGGCCGCATTTTTTTTGATCGGACCCCGGACTTCAGACCTCGGGATCAGGGCCGAACCTATTTAGCATCGCATTCCTCGGTACTACCTTTCGCCTTTTCTTTGCTATACTACGGCCCATCCTGGGTGGAAAGCTTCCTAGCACGTATGCGGCCACGAAAAACTTTGATCGCGCCTCGGTTTTCCGCAGCAAATACTTTCATGCACAAGCGCGAGCGGAGCTAGTATCTGCTCCGCACTCCAGAAAATTTTGTTCGAGAGATAGAAAAAGCATTGGCTACGACCGATTACAGTCTCGCGCATAGTTTGCCCGCCAACGTAGAAGCCGAGCGTTCCATCCTCGGCGCCATCCTGCTCGATAATTTTTCTTACAACCAGGCCGCCGAACATCTGCGCGCGGAAGATTTCTCGCTCGATTCGCATCGCCGCATTTATTCCCGCATGATCGATCTCGCCGAGTCCTCGCGTCCGATCGACATGATTACGCTGATCGAAGAGCTCGACCGGCGCAAGGAACTGCAAGCCATCGGCGATGTCGCTTATGTCTCGGGATTAGTTGACGGTGTTCCCGATCGTCCCAGCATCGAGCACTACATCAAGATCGTCCGCGACAAGGCCCTGCTGCGCGGACTGATTCACGCCGCCAACTCCGCCATCGCGCGCGCCTCGGAACAAAGCGATGCCGCCGAAGACGTTCTCAATGATGCCGAAGCCGCCATCTTTGCGCTCTCGGAAAAGCGCATTGGGCGCGGATTCATGGGCATCACCGAGATCGTCAAAGAATCGTTCGGATCAGTCGACGCGCTGCTGCAGCGCGGCCAGCGTATCACTGGACTGGCCACGCACTACAACGATCTCGACGAGATGACGAGCGGCCTGCAGAAATCGGATCTCATTATCATTGCCGCGCGTCCTTCGATGGGCAAGACGGCATTCGCCATGAACATCGCCGAGAATGCGTCGGTCAATGACAACAAAGTCGTCGGCATGTTCTCGCTGGAAATGTCGCGCGAAGCTTTGCTGCTGCGCTTGCTTTGCTCGTGCGCGCAAGTCGATTCGCACAAGATGCGCACCGGATCTCTGTGGCGTGACGACATGGATAAAGTCGTTCAAGCCATGGAGCGGCTGGCTCACGCGCCGATCTTCATCGATGACACTCCCGGCATTTCTCTGAGCGAGATGCGCGCCAAAGCGCGGCGTCTGCAAAATTCGCAAGGCTCGCTCGATCTGGTCATCGTCGATTATTTGCAACTCATGTCGGGCGGCGGCAAGCGTTACGAAAACCGTACGCAAGAGGTCTCGGCCATATCGCGCGGCCTGAAAGCGCTGGCCAAAGAATTGAAAGTTCCAGTCATCGCGCTCTCACAGCTAAGCCGCGCTCCGGAGAGCCGGGGCGGCGATCATCGTCCGCAACTCGCCGATCTGCGCGAATCAGGATCGATCGAGCAAGACGCCGACGTGGTGGCATTTATCTTCCGCGAGGAAGTCTACAAACAGGATGACCCCGAATTACAGGGTATTGCCGAGATCATTATTGCTAAACAGCGCAACGGTCCGACGGGACGCGTGAAGATGGCTTTCCTGAAGAATTCCACCCGCTTCGAGACGCTGGCGGGAGGCGGGGGTATCGAGGCAGAGTAACGTCGGGGTAAACGTTCTCGTCGGGTTGTGTTAGACCCCGCCAAACTGTGGAAAAGGTTGTGGAAGGGTAGGCCGAGCTTTTTTGGCAGGGGGCGAGCGACCGTTCGGTCGGTCAAAAATCAAATCCTGCTATGGCTGTAAGTCATACCACAATTTGCTGGTTAGCGGAACAGGGTTAGCTAGAAGTGGGACTGGTGGTCTCCGGGAATATTTTTAAGCAACCCAGCAGATTTGCACACCTGAAGGTAATACCAGTCTCAAGAAAACACTTGCGGGAAGCCTGTTTCCGACCCTTGGGTTAGCTGTCTTCCCCCACCTTAAGTACTGCTAAAAAGGCCTCTTGCGGGATGTCGACCCGGCCGATGCGCTTCATGCGTTTTTTGCCTTCCTTTTGCTTTTCGAGAAGCTTGCGCTTGCGGCTGATATCGCCGCCATAGCACTTGGCAATCACGTTCTTGCGAATGGCGGATACGGTCTCGCGAGCGATGATCTTCGCTCCGATCGAGGCCTGGATGGCGACTTCAAACATCTGCCGCGGAATCAATTCCCGCATCTTCGAGACCAGGGCCTTGCCGCGCTCGTACGCGAAGTCCCGGTGCACGATGATCGACAGCGCATCCACGGGTTCGCCTGCGACCAGAATGTCGAGCTTCACCATGGGAGACACCCAGTATCCGGCGAGGTGGTAGTCGAGAGAAGCGTATCCGCGCGAAACGGTTTTCAGTTTGTCGTAGAAGTCGAGGACGATTTCGTTCAGTGGCAATTCGTATTGCAGCATCACTCGAGAAGAGCTGACGTATTCGAAACTTTTCTGCTTGCCGCGTTTCTCTTCCACCAGCTTCAGAATGCCGCCGACATACTCTTCGTTGGTGAGAATGGTCGCCAGAATCACCGGTTCTTCAATCTTCGCAATTTCGCTTTGGCCGATCCACTTAAAGGGATTGTCTACTTCGACGACTTCCCCGTCGGTTTTGGTGATGCGAAAGCGCACGCCGGGAGCCGTGGTGATCAGGTCGAGATTGAACTCGCGCTCCAGGCGCTCTTGAATGATCTCCATGTGCAACAGGCCAAGAAAGCCGCAACGGAAACCGAACCCCAGCGCGACAGAGCTTTCCGGCTCGAAGAAAAACGAAGCATCGTTCAGGCGCAGCTTCTCTAGAGCTTCGCGCAGAGCCGTATGCTCGTGGGCGTCAACGGTATAGAGCCCGGCGAACACCATCGGCTTGATCTCTTCGAATCCGGGAAGGGCTTCGATCGCGGGATTCGCATCTTCAGTAATGGTGTCGCCAATCTTGGTGTCGCCAACATTCTTCATGTTCGCCATGAAGAAGCCGACTTCACCGGCGCGCAGTTCTTCTACTTCTACTGGCTTGGGGGTGAGCGTCCCAACGGTTTCCACGTCGAAGACGCGTCCGTTCGACCACAAGCGAATCTTTTGCCCTGTACGCAGTGTCCCCTCGAACACGCGGGTCAGTACGATCACGCCGCGATAGGGATCGAACCAGGAATCGAAGATCAGCGCCTGCAGCCGGTTATCGGGATTTCCCTTCGGTGGCGGGATACGCTTTACGATCGCTTCCAGCACGTCGGGCACGCCTTGTCCGGTCTTGGCGCTAATCAACACCGCGTCGGTGGCATCGAGCCCTACCGCACCTTCGATCATTTCCTTGGTGCGCGGAACATCGGCACTCGGCAAATCAATCTTGTTGATGACGGGAATAATCTCGAGGCCGTTGTTGATCGCCAGGTAAGCATTCGCCAGAGTCTGCGCCTCTACTCCCTGGGAAGCATCTACGATGAGCAGAGCGCCTTCGCAGGAGGCCAGCGAGCGCGAGACTTCGTAGGAAAAATCCACGTGCCCAGGAGTATCGATCAGGTTGAGCTGGTAAAGTTGGCCGTCTTTCGCCGTGTACATCATGCGCACGGCGTGGGCTTTGATGGTGATGCCGCGCTCGCGCTCCAGATCCATGGAGTCGAGCACCTGCGCCTGCATCTCGCGGGCGGTGAGCGAGCCAGTCAGCTCAAGCAGGCGATCGGCCAGCGTGGATTTGCCATGATCAATATGCGCAATGATGGCAAAGTTGCGGATAAACGCGGCGTCCATAGCTGCAGGGGGCAATAGATGATTCTAACAGGCTGGAGGCGGACATCGGACCTCAGACCTCAGGAACACACACTCACAGATGATTCTCTTTCTGCTGATTGCGAGTTAAGATTCTGTTTTCGCAAAATGCCGGAACCTCCCTTTGTCGCCATCGCTCACGTTCAGCTCGCCATGCCTAAGGGAGCCGAGGATGCGGCTCGCTTGTTCTACCGCGACTTACTGGGGATGATCGAGATACCCAAGCCTCCCGAACTGGCCAAGCGTGGCGGAGTTTGGTTTCAAAGCGGGCCGGTCCAGATTCATCTGGGCGTCGAGGACGATTTCAAGCCTGCGCGAAAGGCCCATCCCGCGCTGCGCTGCGGCACGTATCATGCCCTGACCGACAGGTTGCGCGACAGGGGAGTTCCCGTGCACCAAGACACCAGCATTCCCGGAGTTACTCGCTGCCACATCCACGACTGCTTCGGAAATCGTATTGAGCTGATCGCAACCTGAGGGGAAGAGATGCGAAAATTGTTCTGCCTGCTGTGCCTGGTGATCGCACACAACCTTGTTTTCGGCCAAACGCTCTCGCCCGCGGTCAAGGCGTTGGTCAAAGTAGACGCGCCCACGGTCGCCCTCACTCACGTGCGGGTGATCGATGGAACTGGAGCGGCGGCGCGCGCCGACCAGACCATCGTCATTTCGCAAGGGAAGATCGTTTCTATCTCCGGCTCCAGCACAGCGCCTCCGAAAGATGCGCAAGTTCTCGATTTGCACGAGTACAGCGTGATCCCCGGACTGGTCGGCATGCACGATCATCTTTTCTATCCGGTGGGAGGCGGGATCTTCGGCGAGATGGGCTTCAGCTTTCCTCGCCTCTATCTCGCGGGCGGCGTGACCACTATCCGGACGACCGGGTCGCTCGAACCTTACACCGATCTGGAAATCAAGAAAGCCATCGACAAAGGCGAGGCTCCCGGCCCGAAGATCCATATAACGGGACCTTACCTCGAAGGGGCGGGCAGTTGGGCGCTGCAAATGCATCAGCTCACCGGGCCCGATGACGCTACCAAGACGGTAAATTTCTGGCTTGATGAAGGCGTCGACAATTTCAAGGCGTACATGTTCATCACACCTCAGGAACTTGGCGCGGCCACGGCTGCGGCGCACAAGCGGGGAGCGAAAGTCACCGGACACTTGTGTTCCGTCGGTTTCCGCCAAGCGGCCACGCTGGGCATTGATGATCTGGAACACGGCCTACTGGTCGATACAGAGTTTTATCCATGGAAAAAACCTGGAGAGTGTCCGGAGAAACTCGACTACGACTTCATCTCCAAGCTCGATGTGCAGAGTGGCGCGGTGCACGACATGATCATGGATCTCATCCAGCATCATGTCGCAGTAACCTCGACGCTGCCCGTATTCGAAATGAGCGTACCCGGTAGGCCGACCGTCCAGCAGCGCGTTCTCGACGCTCTTTCGCCGGAGGCACAGAATCGTGTTCTCAACAACAAGGTGCGTGCCAGCGATACCGATCTGCTTCGCAAGCGCTATCACACGGAGAGTTCTCCCTGGCCGGGCGCATTTAAGAAAGAAATGGAATTTGAATATGCCTTTGCCAAGGCCGGGGGCTTGTTGCTCGCCGGCCTCGATCCTACCGGCATGGGTGGAGTGATTGCCGGCTACGGTGACCAGCGCGAAGTGGAGTTGCTGGTCGACGCAGGATTCACCCCGCTTGAAGCCATCCACATTGCCACTGCGAATGGCGCTCAATTTCTTGGCGATTCAGACCGTGTCGGCACCATCGCCATCGGCAAGCAAGCAGATCTCGTCGTGATCAAGGGCGATCCTTCGACGAAGATTGAAGACATCGAGAATGTCGAAATCGTTTTTAAAGATGGAGTCGGATACGACTCGGCCAAGCTGATCGAGTCTGTGCGCGGGGTAGTAGGAACCCGGTGACGCCCATCGTTCTTGCCTCTGCTTCTCCACGCCGACAGGAAATCCTGCGCAACGCTGGAATCGGCTTCGTCGTGCACCCCAGCCATGTGCCCGAAGTTCCACTGGATGAAGAATCCCCTAAAACGTATGCAGAACGATTGGCACAAGACAAGGCTCTCGAAGTATCGAAACAGCGGCCGGGAGATTTCGTTGTGGGCGCAGACACGGTCGTAGTGGTAAATGGCACGATGCTGGAAAAACCATCAGACACGCAAGACGCAGCTCGTATGTTGCGCCTGCTGTCAGGGAAAACCCATGAAGTGACCACGGGAGTCTGTCTCGTATCGCCGCGACTGAGAAGTGAGAACCGAGAACTGCGAACTGCTTCCGAGACGACTCTGGTCACAATGAATGACCTGACCGACGAAGATATCGTCGCCTACGTTGCCACCGGCGAACCGATGGACAAGGCAGGAGCCTATGCCATTCAAGGCATCGCCTCACGATGGATTACGCGCATCGAAGGGGATTATTTCAACGTGGTGGGACTTCCAGTCGCGCTGGTCTATCGAATATTGCGGGAAGCAGGAGCGCTATAAGCGGCCTCGCTTACGACTTCTTCTCGGGATCTTTCGGATCTTTTTCGTCGCCCACGGCGGACTTGAAATTCTTGATGCCTTCGCCCAATCCCTTACCCAGATCGGCCAGCTTGCTGGGACCAAAAATCAACAGAGCGATCGCCAAGAGCAGCAGGATCTCGGGCAAACCCAGTTTTCCACCCATTTTGCTACCTCCAGGGGTTCGCCGGACGGCAGCGTGCGCAGTACCCCTGTGGAAATTCTAGGCCAGTCCCGACCGGTAGTCAAAAGAATGAGTTGATGCTTTGGGGACCTACAATTCCTCAATCAACTGCGCCAAAAGCGCCGCCCGCTTCGGCAAGTCGGCGATGACAATCGACTCGTGGGTCGCATGCGCTCCCTCGCCGACTCCTCCCAAACCATCGAGCGTGGGGATTCCCAAGCCAGCGGTGAAGTTTCCGTCGGAGCCACCGCCGACAGCAGCCTCTGCCAGCTTGAATCCGAGCCGCTGAGCGATGTCTGTCGCCTTCTTGTAAAGCGCGGCTACCCCCGCGGTGCGCTCCATCGGAGGACGATTCAATCCGCCCTTGATCTCGATCTTGCATTTCTTGTTGAACGGTTTCAGCGAGCGCAGATTCTTTTCGACTTCCTTGGCGTCTTTCATACTGGCAATGCGGAAGTCCACATTGGCTGTGGCTTCAGCCGGAATGACGTTCACACGGGTCCCACCCTGAACCAATCCCACATTCAAGGTGATGCCGCGCTTCAGATCGGTAAACTTCGAGATGACAGGAATCTGTCGCGCCAATTCGACAATCGCGCTCTCACCCTTTTCAAAATCGAGACCGGAGTGCGCCGCCTTACCCATCGCCTTGACGATATATTCTCCGACGCCTTTGCGCGCCGTCTTCACTGCTCCCTGCAAACCGAAAGATGGTTCGATCACGAGAACGGCCTCGGCATTCCGCGCCAGGCTCTCGGTGATGCGCCGCGAGGAATCGCTGCCCACTTCTTCATCGGAAACCAGCAGTACCGTGATGGGACGCGGCACGTCGTCGCCGTGCCAGGAGCGCAGCGCCTCGATCGCTTGAAGCATGAGCGCAATCCCCGACTTCATGTCGAGCGCGCCGGGTCCGAACAACCGCCCGCCTTCGACGCGGCATGGCATCGTCTTCAACGTGCCCACGGGATACACCGTGTCGTAGTGGCCGAGCAGCAATATGGGCTTCGCACGGCGCTCGGTCCCGAAATCCACTTGCAGGTGATTGCCGAAATCCTGTACGCGATGAAATTTGGAGTGTCCGCCGAGGCCTTCGAATCGTCCGGCCAGCAATGACGCCAACTTGTCGGCTGCCGCCTTGTCGTCGCTCGGAGACTCCGCCTCCACCAGTTGGCGGATGGTCTCAACCATCTTGTCGCGCCGCTCTTCGAAATATTTCAGGCGGTCGGTAAGGGGCTGCGCGGGCGTTGCCTTAACCGCCTTGATCGGTTTCGCGGCTTTCTTGGAGCTGTTAGTCTTCGCAGTCTTCGGCGTTTTCTTCGCGGCTTTCTTCGGCATAGTTGGTTTCTTCAGGAGATTTCGATCAATCTTTATCGACGTCATCCTGAGCCCGGAAGGGCGAAGGACCTGGCGTGCAGCGTCGATCACTCTGGGTCGCCAATGCTCAAAGCAAGGGCGGGTTACAGTATAATCGTCACGCCCCAGAGAATCGAATGATGGATACCGCTCACTCCACCACCGAAACTCCTACGACGGAGAAAACCACTCTCGACGTGAATGCGATCTGCCGCATTCTGCCGCATCGCTTTCCGTTTCTGCTGATTGACCGCGTGCTCGACCTGCAACGCCAAAAGCGCATCGTGGCCATCAAGAATGTCACCATCAACGAGCCCTTTTTCGCCGGACACTTCCCCAACCTGCCGATCATGCCGGGCGTGCTGATTGTCGAAGCCATGGCGCAGGCCGGAGGAGTGCTGCTGCTGACTGAGTTCGAAGATCGCGACGAGCGCCTGGTGCTCTTTACCGGCATCGAGCGTGCCCGCTTCCGCCGTCCCGTGGTTCCCGGAGATCAATTGCGCATTGAAGTCGAAGTGAAAGTCTGGCGCGGCACCGGCGGACGCATGGAAGGCAAGGCTTACGTCGAAGATAAGCTGGTGGCCGAAGCCAACGTGAGCTGCCGCGTGGTCGATCGGTCGCGCAATAAGAAAACATCCGGCAACGGCGAAGAATAATCTCTTCAGCGCATGAGCGTTCATCCCACAGCCATTATCGATCCCGGGGCCAAGGTACATCCGTCGTGCAATATCGGCCCTTACTGCGTGATCGGCGCCGATGTCGAACTCGGCGAAGCATGCCGTCTCCTATCGCATGTTGCTATCGAAGGTCCGACTAAGGTCGGCGCTAACAATGGCTTCTTCCCTTTCTGCTCGATCGGCATGGCGCCGCAGGATCTGTCGTATGCCGGAGAGCCTACGCGCCTCGAGATCGGCGATCACAACGAGATTCGCGAGTTCGTCACCATCAGCCGCGGTACGGTGAAAGGCGGAGGCTTGACCCGCGTGGGAAGCCGTTGTTTGATCATGGCCTACACCCACATCGCGCATGATTGCGTGATCGGAGACCACGTCATCACAGCGAACGCCGCCACGCTTGGCGGACATGTCATTGTCGATGATTGGGCCACGGTGGGAGCGCTCTGTCCGGTGCACCATTTCGTAAGGATTGGGGCACACTCGTTCATCGGCGGAGGCACCACCATCACCCGCGATGTTTTGCCCTTCTCGAAGACCGCAGCGGCTCGCGACACCCATGCCTATGGGCTAAACGCCGTCGGCCTCGAACGCCGCGGCTTCAGCAAAGAACGCATTCACAAGATTCACCACGCCTACAAAGTGCTGCTCGCCTCGAAACTCAACACCACGCAGGCTCTGGAGAAGCTCAAGTCTGAGCGCGATCGCGGAGAGGATGTGGATATGCTCATCCGCTTTATCGAGGCGTCGGAGCGCGGGGTGATTAAGTAGCCGTCAGCATTCAGCACTCAGCATTCAGCCCTTCGAGATTTGATCCGCACCGACAACCCCGCGCCCCGGCAACAACCGTTCTGGGGCTGAGTGCTGAATGCTGAGTGCTGATTCCCTAGTGCTAGACTTACAACCGCATGCCCCCCAAACCACGTCTCGGCCTGATCGCCGGCAACGGGAAATTCCCTTTTCTCGTGCTCGACGCTGCGCACGCGCAGGGCTTGGACGTCGTTGTTGCCGCGATCAAGGAAGAGACCTTTCCCGAGATCGAATCGAGGGGAGCCGCCTCAGTACATTGGCTGTCGCTGGGCGAGCTTTCGAAGTTGATTGACACGTTCAAGGCAGAAGGCATTGTGCGCGCAGTGATGGCAGGACAGGTCAAGCACAAGCAGATTTTCTCCAGCATCCGTCCCGACTGGCGGCTGGCGAAGTTGCTGCTCTCGCTCGGCACTCGCAATACCGATTCGCTGCTCGGGGCTATCGCCAAGGTCCTCGCCGATGAAGGCATCACCCTCGAAAATTCGACCGCGCTACTGGAACCACTACTCGCGAAAGCAGGCGTGCTTACCAAGCGCGCGCCTTCAGAGCAAGAGCTGAAAGATATCGCCTATGGGCGGGCCGTCGCCCGCCACATCGCTCAGTACGACATAGGCCAAACCGTCGTCGTCGCTGAAGGCGCCTGTGTCGCTGTAGAAGCAATGGAAGGCACCGATGCCGCCATCGAGCGAGCCGGACAAATCATGAACTCTCTAGCCGCCGACGCCTCGACGTTGAGCCGCGCTCTCACCGTGGTGAAGATCGCCAAACCCAATCAGGATATGCGTTTCGATGTTCCCGTGATCGGAGTCCAGACGATCGAGGTGATGCGGAAGGCAGGGGCGACCTGCCTCGCGCTCGATGCAGGAAAATGCCTTTTGCTGGACGGAGATGCCATTCACAGCAGTGCCGATGCGGCCGCGATCGCAATCGTGGCAAACTAAACCCCATGTCTGAAATCTCTCGTATCGCGCAACAACTGCAACTTGCTTTCGATGGCGAAGCCTGGCACGGTCCCGCAGTCCTCGAGATTCTTTCCGATGTCGACGCCCGTACCGCAGCCGCGCGCCCCATTCCAAAAGCGCACACGATCTGGGAACTAACCCTGCATGTGGCCGGATGGGAGAACATCATTCGCCGCCGCCTGGGTGGAGAAGCCTGCTCTCCCAGCGACGCCGACAATTTCCCTGAGGTCAAAGACACCAGCGAAATCGCCTGGCGCAAGACAGTCGACTCCCTCAGGCTGACTCACGAGAAGTTGTTGAAGGCCATCGCCTCGACGCCAGACTCGCGCCTCACGGATCGCGTACCCGGAAAAAATTACGATGTCTACACCATGCTGCACGGGACGACGCAGCACGCGCTGTATCATGCTGGGCAGATGGCCGTACTGAAGCGAGCCGCAGAATAGCTAACGGAGAACGCGCAGCCTAGCCCATCTTTGAGGTGGCCGGCGGGACGCCGGCGCTACTTGAACAACACTATGAACGTCGCCGTTGTCGGAGCGGGTGCCTTCGGGCGCAACCACGCCCGCGTGTATCACGAACTCAGCGCGCAAGATCCATCGATTAACCTTGCCGCCGTCGTCGATTCCGACCTTGCGCGCGCCGAAGCGATCGCACGCGAACACAATGCACGCGCTTACGCCTCGATCGATCAACTCATCCAGAACGAAAAGATCGACGCCGCGTCGGTCGCGGTCCCGACGGTTCATCACCTCGCCGTCGCCAGCAAGCTCATGGAAGCCGGCATCGACGTCCTCATCGAGAAGCCGCTCGCCGCCACGCTGGAGGAAGCCGATACCTTAGTCGCGCTCGCCCAGCGTCTGGGGCGCATCGGCCAAGTCGGGCATCTCGAACGATTCAATCCCGCCGTTCGCGCGACCCTGCCGCTGATCACCCATCCCATGTTTTTCGAAGTACACCGGCTGAGTGTCTTCACCCCGCGGTCGCTCGATGTCGATGTCGTGCTCGACCTCATGATCCATGACCTCGACGTGGTGCTCGCTTTCGTGAATTCTCCCGTGAAAGAGATTCGTGCTGTCGGTCTCCCGATTCTTTCCGGCAAAGTCGACATTGCCAACGTCCGCATGGAGTTCGAATCGGGCTGCGTGGCCAACCTGACCGCCAGCCGCGTTTCGACTGAGCGCATCCGCAAGCTGCGATTTTTTCAGCCCGGCCAGTACATCTCCATCGATTACGGCCGCCAGGACGTCATCGTCTTCAGCGTTGGCGGAGCCGGCAACCCGGCTGCTGTTCCCTCCGTGAACCCGCAAATCAGCATGGGCAAGCCCGCCGTCACTGCCGAAGAGCCCCTGCATGCCGAACTGAAGTCGTTCCTCGACTGCGTCCGCCAACGGTCGCAGCCGCTGGTTTCGCTCGCCGAAGGCCGCCGCGCCCTGGCGGTTGCCCTCGAGATTGTGGCCGCGATCGCCGAGCACAACCAGCGCCTTGAGCTCGAACGCTTGGGTAAGACGTAATCGTCGAGGCAATGTAAAGATTTGTCACAACAGGACTTGCGGGCGATAGCGAATTTCCGCCTCCCCATTAACTACCCGCATCCAACCCCTTGGGGCGCACACCATTAGCATTTCGCGATTGCCCGGAAAAGATGCGAGAATAGAGGCAATAGGACGCGACGCCGGCGGGTTTCCCCGAGATTGGCCAAGATGGGGTTAGAGACTATCCGCTCGTGTCAAAACTGACAACCGGTTCGATGTCGACAACCCAAATTCCGCCCGGAACTCCAGCCGCTCCGCCGCCTCGCCCCGACGGCACCGATCTCTATGACGCGAGCGGGTGGGAGACTGCCTACCGGCAGATGCACGATGTTCCCGCGCTGCTGATTCAATTACAGGATGATCTGTCGCGTGCCCGCCGCCGCGAGGCGCTCTGGATGTCGGTGATCGTCCACCTGACGCTCGTCATCCTGATCATGAACTCTGACCGGTTCATGAACCTGTTTCCGCACCGCGCCGTGATTGTCATGAGTCCTGACATGAAGCAAAAGGACCTGACCTATCTCGAGCTGCCGCCGGATGAACAGAAAATTACCAAGCGCCCCGATACCAACAACATTTCCGACAAAGACCGGATCGCGACCACGCGCAAGCCGCAACTCGATACCAAGGAATTGAAGAAGATTCTCGATGCGGGCCGGCGCGGCGCACCGGGAACGCCGGCACCCTCCGCCCCGCCTGCACAGCAGGCGCCGCCTCCAGTGATGGCGCAAAATGCGCCGCCGCAAATGCAGCCCCCGCAACAGCAAGCGTCCCCCGCTCCGCCCAATCAAGGTCAGATCGCAAAGCTGAATCTGCCGCCCTCGAACTCGGCCCCGAGTTTTGCTCAAAACATGTCCGCTGGTTCGGCGATTGCCCAAGCCGCCCGTGCCGCCGCGCAGAATCGCGGAGGATATGGTGGAGGCGATGGTGAGGGAGGCAATTACGGTCTCGGCCAGGGCAACCAGGCGAAGGCCGTCGACCAGTTGGAAATTCTCAGCGACACCATGGGTGTCGATTTCGGACCCTATTTGCAGCGCGTCTTACACGATGTGCGCCAGAACTGGTACAACCTGATTCCCGAAGTCGCTCGTGCTCCGCTGATGAAGAAGGGCAGAGTCTCGATCGAGTTTGCCATTACCAAAGACGGGAAAGTAGCGGGCATGCAATACGTTTCCAGCTCGGGAGATGTCGCGCTCGACCGCGCTGCCTATGGCGGGATTACCGCCTCCAATCCATTCCCGCCGCTTCCCAGCGAGTTCCGCGGATCGTATCTCGAACTTCGCTTCAATTTCTTCTACAACCCCGACGCCACAGACCTGCGATAGAAACGCCAATCTCAATCCAAATCTGACGTCATCCTGAGCCCGAAAGGGCGAAGGATCTGGCGCGCGTCATCGACACTGCACGCCAGATCCCTCGCTTCGCTTCGGGATGACGTCATTGAAAAGAGTGGTTGGAAAAGCCCTACTTCGTGCCGTTGGGATACACCAGAATCTTGCTGGCCTCTCCGGTCTTCAGGCGCTCCATGGCCTTGGAGAAATCTTTCATGGCAATGCGATCGGTAATCACCGGATGGAGATCAAGCTTCCCCGCCTTGAGCAGCGCCGTCATCTGGTACCAGGTCTGGTACATGCGGCGCCCGTTGATGCCTTGCACGGTGATGCCTTTGAAGATGATGTCTTCGGAGAAGTTGACGGAGATGGGTTTGGAGGTGAGTCCGAGAAGGGAAAGGCGCCCGCCGCGCCGCACAATGTCGAAGGCGGTTCGAATCGCGTCAGGATGCCCAGCCATTTCGAGCACCACGTCGACGCCCAGTCCGCCTGTCTTCTCCATCACGATGGCTTTGACATCTTCTTTCGACGGATCGAGCGCGTAATCGGCCTTCATCTCTTTCGCCAAGCGGCGGCGATGCTCGTTGACTTCAATCGCGAAGACTGTTGTGGCTCCTACCGCCCGCGCGACTGCGATCGAAAAGAGTCCGATGGGGCCGCAACCCGTGATCGCCACGGTCTTCGCCGCAATCTCGCCAGCCAGCACGGTGTGCACCGCGTTCCCCAAGGGATCGAGAATGGACGCGTACTCGAGAGGAATGGCCGGATCCAGCTTCCAAATATTGGTCTCAGGAATGACCACGTATTCGGCAAACGCGCCGTCGGTATCCACCCCAATGATCTTCACGTTCTGGCAGATATGGGCTTCGCCGGTGCGGCATTGCAGACACTTGCCGCAAGCCACGTGCATCTCGGCGGAAACAAAGTCACCTTCCTTGACACTCGTGACCTCGTCGCCGAATGCCACCACTTCTCCGCAGAATTCGTGCCCGGGAATCAGCGGAGGATGAATGCGGTTTTGCGCCCAGCGATCCCAGTCATAAATATGAAGATCGGTCCCGCAGATCGAGGCGACTTTGACTTTTACCAGGACATCGGTTCGCCCGAACGCCGGAATCTTCACCTCGCGAATCTCCGCGCCCGGCGCAGCCGCCGGCTTTACTACCGCCATCATGGTATTCGGCATGTATGAATTCCTCTCAAGGACACTACAACCACGACATTAAAACCGTTTCGTCATCCTGGGCCCGGCAGGGCGAAGGATCTCGCACGCAGCAGTTGGGCTCGTTCTAGGTACGCGCCAGACCCCTCGCTGCGCACGGGATAACCTCATTCCAGGGCTGGGCATTAGCTCTCCCATTTCGCGTGGACCTCGCCGGGCAAACGTATGATTCTAGCATCGGACGCTCACTTGGCGACGCTGGTCGCTTGCGACGCTGCCAGAAACCACTTCCCGCCGCGCTTCAAATACACGTGCGTCTCCCGCGCGAAGAACGTATCCACGCGCCCGTTTCTTCTCTGCACCATCGTGAAGTGCCCGGTCACGATCGCGGTGTCTCCATAGACACGAATATTCAATTCCTCAGGAGCAAGGTCGAGAATCTTCTCCTTGCCGTTACGGAACACCGCCAGGCTCGCGGCCTTGTCTTGGGTTGCGCCATTGCGGTCGCTCGCCGAGTAATCATCCATCAGGCGCGCCGCATATTGATCCCAATTGCCTTGAATGACCATCTGCGCCAGGTCCAATTCCAGCTTTTTTACTTCTGTTTCGTCGGGAGAATTGACGTCGGCTCGCATCGCATCCTGTGCTAGAGCGGGCAATACCAATCCGACCAGCAAAACCGCATGCATCCAAATCTTCATAGCGACATTTTCACCTGTGGAGCAGATAAAAAATCTCAGCAAAGATGCAGCTTAGCTGCGTCTCCACAGAGAGAAACCATGAACTTACTTCGCTTTCTGTTTCTCCAGCATCGCCGCGTTGAACTCTTCCGACTTTCCGCGCGGCACGCTCAGCGTCTTCCACTCCGCTGAGCGCAGATGCTTGGCCAGAAACACAATCTGCCCGATGTGATATGCGTAGTGCGCCACCTGCCGATTCAGCGCCTGCAACACCGTGTGCGGCTCAGCGCGAATGGTGACCGTCTTCATCACATCGTCGGGTGTCAATGATTCCAGGGCCGCGAAGAGATGGCCCCAACCGGTCTCCCACCATCGCATGATGTCTTCTCGTGTAGTTGCCGGGCCAATTTCAAACTCCTGATCGCGGTGGCGGTCGGCCTTTTCTCCATCACTGGTAAGAAAATCCACAAAACGGGAGCGCATGTTCCCCGCCAGATGCTTCACGATCACGGCGACGGAATTCGATTCGGCATCCAGGGCAACGAAAAAGTCTGGATCCCTCAGCTGCGCCATCGCGCCTTCCGCCAGTCGCTTGTGTCCGCGAAACTGGCGGCGTACCTCGTCGAGATAATGGGTTTCCAGTTCCATAGGTTCCTCTCACTATCAGATGCCGGAACTGGACGGAATCACCGGATAAGGCGCCACCGGTGCCATCGATTTCGCTTCCAGTTGCAGTTCAAAGCCGCCCACCAAACGCGCAAACAGGTTGTACAGGAGGGCGCCAATCGCGCCGAAGACGAATCCCATCACTCCATAGAAAATCGGCGCCATGATCGCCATGCCGACTCCGAAGAAACCAGCTAACGGATTATTCTGTTGAGCATTCGTCGCCGCCGGGATGAGACCCATCAGCAAGAAAAAAGGCGCAAACAGCAGACCCAGGCATGCCTGGACCAACCCCATGATCTTCGCCACCGACATCACCCCGACCGATTTCACAGTATGCATGGCACGCGTCCTCTCGAGATCGATTTGATTTCCACCGCTTGGTCTATTTTCCCCAGCCTCCGGCACCAGGGGACTCGATACGAATCCGCTCACCCTTGCGCAGCCGGACGTTAAACTTTCCGGGCAAGCGCTCCACCGATCCATCACCCCGCAGGATCTCGGCTTTGCCCACGGTACCGTCATCTCCGCCGTTCAATCCGTAGGGCCCATGTTCCCTGCGGTCCGAAAGCAGCGTGACCTCCGCATCGGTGAGCACTTCGATTTCGCGCACGACTCCGTCACCGCCCCGATGCTGGCCCCGGCCTCCGCTTCCCGGCCGCAATGAGTACCGCCGCACGCGCAACGGATATGCATACTCCAGCGCCTCCGCGGGAGTGTTCAGCGAATTGGTCATGTGGGTGTGCACTCCCGACACGCCTGCTTTCGTGGGACGCGCCCCCATCCCGCCCGCAATCGTTTCGTAATACGCGAAGGGCTCCCCGGTTCGTGGATCGATCCCCCCGATGGTCAGATTATTCATGGTTCCCGAAGCCGCCGCCGGAACTCGATCAGGCAGAGCCTGCGCGAGGGCACGGAGCAGCACATCCACAATTCGCTGCGATGTCTCCACATTTCCGCCCGCCACCGCCGCTGGAGGACGCGCATTCACGATCGTTCCTTCAGGGGCCACGACTTGAATGGGGCGCATCAATCCTGCCGTCGCCGGCACATCCTCGGCGAGCAAACAACGAAACACGTAAAAACATGCCGAATACGTAATCGCCGCAACCGCGTTGATCGAGCCTTCCACCTGCGGCGAAGAACCGCTGAAATCGATCGAGACCATGTGGCGCGGACGCCCCCGTCCGCGTCCCTCCACGACCACCGCCACCGCAATCTTCACGGGTCGATCGCTGATGCCATCGTTGTCCAGGAAATCCTCAGCCCTATACGTCCCAGGTTTCACCCGCTCAAGGAAAGCCCGCATCATCTCTTCGGAATATTCGAGCAACTCTCCGGCTGCCCGTTTCGCCTTAGGCAATCCATAGCGCGAACAGACTTCGCGGAGCCGTTCCGCCCCCGTATGACAAGCTGCGATCTGCGCTCCCAGATCGCCTTCCCGCTCCTCGGGAGTGCGCACGTTATTCAGCAGCAACCCGAGCACATCCCGCTCCATCTTGCCGCCGCGCATGATGCGCACCGGCGGAATGCGCAGGCCCTCCTGGTAGATCTCGCGGCATAAGCCCATCGATCCCGGATACGCTCCGCCCACGTCGGCATGGTGCGCGCGCGACGCGACAAAGAAATCCGGCTTGCGGCTCTTCTTCGAAAAATAAAACGGCGCCACCAGCGTAATGTCCGGCAAGTGGGTGCCGCCGCGAAAGGGATCGTTGAGCATCACCACATCGCCCGGTTGCAAAGAAAATTCTTCGATCGCTGCGCGCACCGACATCGGCATCGATCCCAGGTGCACAGGCATGTGATCGCCCATGGCAATCACTTCTCCGGCTTCGTCGAACAGCGCGCAGGAATAATCGCGCCGCTCTTTGATATTGGGCGAAAAGGCCGTCCGGCGCAGGGCTGCGCCCATTTCTTCCGCAATGGAGTGGTAGATGTTCTTGAAAATTTCCAGCTCGATGGGATCGCGTCGCACCATATCCGCGCAGTGTACGCGAATCTGATTTCCCCGGTAGCCCCGAAATCAACCTCGCGTCAAGCAGATTTATGTTGACATTCGAGGTAATCATACGCAATATCTTGGGGTAGAAACATTGCCCATGCTACGAATTGGGCAGCAAGTTGCAACTAGGGCCCTGGTAACACGTCCTTGCAAGGGAAAATCGTTCACGGAGGAAACTTCATGCCAGCAAAGAAAAAGGCTGCGAAGAAGAAAAAGAAACACTAACCGCTAGCGAGGCGATTCTCGCTCGGACCGAAACATCACAGCCTCTCGAGAGAAGCACCTCACGAGAGGCTTTTCCATCTCTTCTCCATGCCCCTCGGGCTCTATCTCCTGTAAAATCCAGGTTGTGACCGAAGCCGTATCGTGCTAGAAACGCGATAGGCATTCACTCAGCTCCGATGACCACGAAAACCAAAGCGGCGCCCAAGAGCGCGGAAATCATCATTCCCGAAAAGTTGTACTTCCGCATCGGGGAGGTCGCTGAACTTTGCCGGCTGCCGGCGTACGTGCTGCGCTTCTGGGAAACGGAGTTTCCGCAACTTAAGCCGGTCAAGAGCAACACGGGTCAGCGGATGTATCGCCGCAAGGACGTCGAGAACGTTCTGAAGATCAAGAAGCTGCTTTACGAAGAAGGATTCACCATCGCGGGTGCGCGACAGCATCTCCGCGCCGATGGGAAAACCGATAAGAAGCAGAATCCGCTTCCGTTCCCTGCGCCCGCGTCCACCGACCTGCGTTACATTCGCCAGGGCTTGAACGAGATTCTTACCATGCTGTCCCCCCGGCGCTAAAGGCGCATGCGTTCTCCCAAAAACCTGATCGCCCTCGCCTTGGGCTTTCTTCTGGCGATTGTTTTTTGGATGGTCTCATCTTCCAACTCAAGCAGCGATTCCAGCCGAAAGAAACAAGATCAGCCAATGGGACCATACGAACCGGGCGAACTCGATCGCATCGAGCACGCGGTTCGCCTGGCCCGCGCCTGGCACACCACCACCACCGGCCGCCTGGGCGCCGAACTTTTTCAAACTGAAGAAGACGTCGTCTGCCCCTCCGATACGCATACAGTCACGCGCTCTTTGACCTCCGCCGGGCCGGGAGACATAACGGAAGAGTTCATCACCACGGCCAACATGACCTACGCGCGCGAAGCGGGCCAGCCCTGGCGCTCCGAAACCGATCCCTCTCCCGACAGGTGTCAGTCGGGCCCCTCCGCGGGATCGCAAAAACTCTTGACCTTATTGGGTCCGATGAAACACGCGGCCCGCGTTCAGGAAGGCCCGCTAATCAAGTTGAGCGATGGCTCGTGCCGCCTGTGGGATATCTCCGGCGCATCGAATCTTCCCTTCCATTCCATCTGCGCCGAGGAATCGACGCATTATCCCCGCCGCCTGCAAGTCGGAGGCCTGCTGGTGGAATATTCCAAATGGAACCAGCCCGCACTGATCGAGCCGCCCGAGATGCAGAGTTCGCCTCCGATGCCGTGACCCTGGCTTGAGGATGTAAGACCACTGCCGCTCCGGCACTGGGTGACGGCTCAGAAAGATCGCCGAGAACTTTCTGCGTGTGGAAATCTCTGCACCCGGCACGTGCTATATTTCCGCTGCTCGTGGAACGAGCACCCGCCGCGGCCTGAGCACCCGGCGGTTCAAAGCCTTCCCCGTGAATACGCTCGCCATTTTGTCTACCCGCCAATGCATATTGGCGGGTTTTTTTCTGGCAGGACGAACAGCTATCGAACGCTGCCCTTAGGATTCTGCAACCCCTCATGCTTGACCACCCGGCTCGACGATCTGCGATTCTTTTGTCGTCACAACCCTAACGACTGAAGAGTGGGACTGTCTTTCTGATTGATTTTCACCGCCATTCTGGGTTAACTTACTGCGCGCTTTTGCATACTGGAGCTCGATCGAAAAGTTCATTGCGACGGCATCGCTACGCACATCTGTTGACCTGCTAGCCTGAACTGCCGTGATGACCGCACCCTCAGCATCCGAGATTCGCCGCCACAGACAACCTCCGGCAAGCCGCTGACAAGGACCGGCAAGGGTCGGGCGTGCGAATTGAAGATTCCGCACTGAGTTTCTCGCACCATCCCAGTGGCTTTAATCACGCCACCCTGATCGCACCTTCTCGTTTACGGATCGGGACGTCACAACCCAACGGCAGTGCAACTTACTTCTAAGGCTCCGGGAGAATTTCGAATGACTAAGCTGCAAAAAGAACGAGCTTTCCCCGTCTGCGCTGTGCTCTTGTTTTGTCTGGCGGCCGCTGCCGCCTTGCCTGCGCAAACGTTCAAGACTCTTGTCACTTTCAATCAAGCCAATGGCGAAGATATTTTTTCTTCTCTCGTTCAAGGTACAGACGGCAACCTCTATGGCACCACCGTGTACGGCGGCAAGCCGAACTTCGGCACGATTTTCAAACTCAACCCGACCGGCCCAGAAACCATCCTTTACACCTTCTGTCTTCAGTCCGGATGTCTGGACGGCAGTTACCCCGAGTGGCTGACGCAAGCCAGCGACGGCGACTTCTACGGTGAAACCTACGGGGGAGGCGCGTACAACTCCGGCACGATCTTCAAGGTCACTTCCAGCGGCCAACTCAGCACGCTTTACAGCTTCTGCGCGCAAAGCGGATGCCCCGATGGCGCCCTCCCGCAGTCCGCATTAGTCCAGGCCAGTGACGGCGATTTCTACGGCACCACCGTGATCGGAGGCGCTCAAAACCAGGGCACGGTCTTCAAAATCACTCCCGGCGGCGTGCTCACTACGCTTTACAGCTTCTGCTCCAAGACCAACTGCACTGATGGCACCCAACCGAACATCGGGTTGACCCTCGGCAGCGACGGCAATTTCTACGGCACGACGGCCCTGGGCGGAAAGATGGCATGCCCACCTTACGGCTGCGGCACCGCTTTCAAGATCACCTCCAGCGGCACTCTGACGACCCTCTACAGTTTCTGCTCACTGGTCAACTGCGCCGACGGCAGCATCCCGCAGGGACTCCTGGTCCAAGCCAAAGACGGCAACTTCTACGGAACCACCGACAACGGGGGAACCAACGGCCTCGGCACTACATTCAAAATGAACTCGGCCGGCAGGTTGAAAACACTGCATAGCTTCTGCACCGGGACCTGTCCTGACGGAGGCATTCCCTACGCGGGTCTGATTCAGGGAACCGACGGCAACTTCTACGGAACCGCCGCGATTGGCGCAAAAGGTTACGGCACCGTCTACAAAATGACGCCCACCGGCAAAGTGACCACGCTCCACTCATTCACCAACAATGACGGCTTCTCGCCCGCGGCATCGTTGCTGCAAGCGAGTGACGGAAGCCTTTACGGCGGTACCGAGGAAGGCGGCAATCTAAACTGCTTTGCCCCTTACGGCTGCGGCACTCTCTTCCGCATCTCCGCGCCTTAAGCTTGATGGATATCGAGTGCCCCGTTCCTTCGCGGATTTTGCGCAGGGGCGGGGCACGTGTTTCTTAAAGCCCTCCGAGCCCAACCGGTTTGGCCCTCCCCGCTCCCCGGTGTAAAGTAAATGCCGCATACAAAGGGGGTAGAAGATGATCAGAGCCAAGGGCATTGCCTGCCTGACAGTTTTGTTCTTGTTCGCAGGGTTCGCGTTCGGTGATGAGATGCCCGCGCACCATCACGATGCTTCCGAGAAACTCGGCACGGTTTCGTTTCCCATCTCCTGCGCGCCTGTGTCGCAAAAGCCTTTCGAGCGCGGCGTCGCCCTCATGCACTCCTTCGGATACGAACAAGCCGAAGCCCAGTTCACCGAGATCGCGAAAACCGATCCCACCTGCGCCATGGCTCATTGGGGAATCGCGATAAGCTTGTTTCATCAGATCTGGGAGCGTCCTGCGGAACCATCTCTGAAGCGCGGCTGGGCCGAGATGCAAACCGCTCAAAAGCTGGGCGCCAAGACCGAACGGGAGCGTGCTTACATCTCCGCACTGTCCGAGTTCTACCGCGACTACGACAAGCGCGACCACATGCAGCGCGCCAAGGCTTATTCCGACGCCATGGCCAAGGTCTACCAGCAGTATCCCAACGACCTTGAAGCCGGAGCTTTCTACGGTCTGTCGTTGTTGGCCGCCGAGCCTCCTGGAGATAAGACTCTCGACGCCCGAAAGAAAGCCGTCGCGGTGCTGAACCCGCTATTTTTGAAGCAACCCGATCATCCCGGCCTCGCGCACTACATCATCCATGCCTGCGACTCTCCGCAGATGGCTCCGCTGGGGCTCGATGCCGCCCGCCGCTACGCTTCCATCGCGTCGTCTTCCGCGCACGCGGTTCACATGCCCAGCCACATCTTCGCCCGTCTCGGCCTCTGGCAGGAAGATATTGAAGCAAACCTGAAGTCCGTCGCGCTCGCGCATCCTTCCGGCCAGATGTATATGCATGGACACGAACTCCACGCCATGCACTTCCTTATCTATGCCTACCTGCAAACCGGGCAGGATGAAGCCGCCAAACACGTGGTGGATGACTCCAGGCAGATCATCGCTAGCGCCCCCAAGAACGGGGACGACATGGGCATGCTCGAATACTACAGTTTTGCCTCGGTCCACTTCCCCGCTCTGTATGACCTGGAGATGCGCCAGTGGTCCGACGCTGCCGCACTCGAACCCGCCGCCGGTATTCCCGAGTACCAGCAGACCATCACGTATTGGGCACGCACCATCGGCTCCGCACAACAAGGAGACGTCGAAGCCACCCGTGCCAACGCCAGGAAATTCGACGCTCTCGAAGAAGCTACCCGCAAGACGAAGTATGCCTACACGCTCGAAGGACCAGACCCAGCCCGTGGAGAAGTCCACGCCTGGCTCGCCTTCGTTGAGAAAAAAAATGACGACGCCCTGCGCCAGATGCGGGAAGTCGCCGATCTGCAGGATAAAGTGGGCAAGCGTGAGGTCGACATCCCCGCCCGCGAAATGCTGGCTGACATGCTGATGACGCTCAATCGTCCGCAGGAAGCCCTAACCGAATATGAGGCCGCGTTGAAGACCGATCCCAACCGCTTCCACGGCCTCGCCGGCGCCGCTCACGCCGCCGAAATGGCCAATCAGAAAGAGAAAGCCAACACGTACTACGCCCAGTTATTGAAGAACTGCGACGACGGAAAGAACTCCGACCGGCCGGAACTGGCCCGCGCAAAAACGGCCGTAGCGAAAAATGGAATGTAGAAATGGGTTTTGACTGACGACCGGTCTCTACTTCGGGGAGCCCCGTTCCTCCGCACACTTTGCAGAGGGACGGAACATTTTCTCTAACCACGTGGGCAATCTATTCCACCACGATCTTCCCCATCACCTTAGCCTTGTTCAAATAGTTCTCGATCTGCAACGGAATCTCTCCCGTCAGCTCGGGCTGAAATTCGAAGTCGTAAGCCTCACCCGACACAATATGCAGCGACGCATCCTGCGACTTCGCCAGACGCGTGGGTAGCGTGGCTCCGTCTTTCGCAATCGCATGCCACATCGCCGGATGCTCGGTGCTTCCAATCAAAACATTCGCTTCGAGATTGGGCGCCATGTTCACTACACGCAGGCGGTACCTCACTCCGTGTTGAAGCACGATGGGACTGAACGTCTCCAACCCGTTCAGGGTGATGCGCGCGGTGGCAAAATCATTGTCGCGCGCGCCAATCATCAGCAACCGGTCATGCTCGGCGTCAAACGTTTCCCCGGGAGCGAGCACGATGAGGCCGCCGTACACTCCACCAGAAAGCTGGTCCGGGTCCGACGCGTGCGTGTGGTAAATAAACGTCCCCGCGCGATTCGGCGTGAAGCGCGCCACGAAACTTCCACCGGGCTGAATCGCGGGCGTCACCTGATTGCCATCGCCGCCTCCCACCACGCCATCGTAGTAACTCTCGAGTTCGAGCCCATGCCAATGGATGGTCGTCGGCTCAGCCAGATGGTTGACCACTGTGATCTCCACAGGTTCACCACGAGTGACCACAATCGGCGGCCCCATGGACTTGTCCTGCGACGCCACGATCTTCTTGCCTTCGCGCACTGAACAGGAGAAGGTTCTCGACTTCGCATCCACGACATTCGGCTCAAGCACCAGGTCGATCTTCCGCGGCACAGCGGCCGCAGCGTTTACCGGCACCAATGACGTCCCTTTCACACTGATCATCAGCACCAGTCCAGCCATGTCGTTCATCCCGCCCATCGCGTCTTCATGGTGAGTGTGCGTGACACTCGTGGCTCCAGCTTCTGTGAAGAGCGGCAGACGTTCCTCGGTCGAGATGTGCGCTTGCAGGTGGCAGTGGAACAACCAGCGCCCCGGATGAGTAGGCGCCCACTCCATCATCATCGTAGTCCCCGGTTCCATGTTCTCCGTCACCACCGCTTGCCGCTCCCCGGGCGCGTAAGAGGCATCGGAATCAAAGCTCCCCACACTCAGCAAATCATAGAACGAACCATGCAGGTGCATGGGATGCTCGGAAACCGAGGGATTAATCACGCGCCAGCGGATGTTTTCTCCTACCGCATATTCCAGCCCCTCGGTATACGGATACATCTTGCCGTTAATCGAGAGCACTTCGACCCTCGGGTGAATGGCATCGGGAGCGACGAACATCGCATCGATCACAAAGACGCGGTCGGGTATGACCGAACCGGGAGGATCGACGATGAACGCTCCGTTCAATTGTGCGTCGGCGCGAAGAGGCTGTACGAAGGTTCTCACGGCATTCTTGAAGACTTCCGTAGTGCGTGCCCAGTAGTAGTACGTTCCCGGCGCGCCCGCGGCAAACCTGAATTCACGGCTCTCGCCCGGTGCGATCTCCACTCCCACCGCCGGATCGCACGGACGCGTCGCGAGCCCATACACGGTCGCCTTCAGCTTCAGCTTGTTGGTGACGGTAACGTGCAGAGTCGTGCCTTCCGGCATTCGCAGCAGAGGCCCGGGAATCTGCGTCGCATGTCCCGCTTCGGCGAACGCCTGCACAAACAGCGGAGGCCCGTCCTCAGCTTCGGCATGCCACGTCCCGCTGCGTATTTCGAGCGCGACGTTGAGCACACCATTCTCGAGTTTCCCCGCAGGTGTGCGATTTTGATTGGCAACGATTTCGTCGGCAGCTTGTGCAAGCGCCAACCCGGATAGCAGACACACGACTGCAAGTAGCCAGAAAACGCGTGAAGTGGCGGTCATGCTCCTCCTGAACCTTGGCGTTCATTATGAGGGTTAAGGAGGGACTGTCAAGTCAGGGCTGCTCACATGATGCGAAACGAGCCCTCCGAAGATATCCTTGGTTCCTGGAACCTCTTACGACTGTCCTGGAGATAGCGCAATGCCCGAAACAGAAGACCAATATCGAGACCGGCTGGCAGGATATGTGAAGAATCAAGATCCCCTCAACCTTCAAAGGCAAACTCTGGCGGAACTCACTCGTCTGGTCGACCGCGCTTCCCGGCAGCAACTGGCGCGTCGTCCCACTCCGGACAAGTGGTCGACGGTCGAGATTCTTGCGCACCTGGCGGAAGACGAACTCGTGACCAGCTGGCGCTACCGGCAGATGATCGAACATGACGGCGAAACGCTTCAGGGATTCGATCAGGAACTTTGGGCCCGGCTTGGCGACTATCAGAAGTGGGACGCTCGCGAAGCCCTGGAACTGTTCCGCCTTCTGCGCGAGGCAAATCTTCGCATGCTCGTCACTTTGTCGCCAGCACAATGGGAACGCTCAGGAAATCACATAGAGCGCGGGAAAATTACGGTGCGAGATCTCGCCCGCCATATGGCCGCCCACGATATCAACCATCTCAAGCAGATCGAGCAACTGCTCACGGCTGAGGGTTAGACTTCAGTGCTGTTCGGAACTCACCAAATCATTGGTGAGCAGGCTGACTTCCACTCGTCCACCACTGGCATGCTTCGCCTTGCTTCCTGCCTCCGCAGTTGCCGGAGCATTCCCCATTCCCAACGCGTAGATGCGGTGGGCTGGAATGTTATGCGTGTACACCAGATAGCGCACGACCGAGTCCGCCATCTGCCGCGAGGCTGCAATCGCAGCCTGCCCATGTCCAGAGGAGAAACCACGTATTTCGAGGATGTAGCTGCGCTGATCTTTCAGCGGGGCGGCCATGGCGTCGAGCGCGTCCTTTGCCTTCTTGCTGAGGACGCTCTGGCCCGGACGGAAATCAATCTCCGTCTGCGCGCCACCCTTGTACTGGTCGAGGTTGCCGACTACCCGCTCCACGCTTGTGAGGTGCGAAGTGGTTTGAGCCGCCGCCTGCTGTGCCGCCTGCGCTCGATTGTCGGCGTCAACGGCGTGCTGATCGGCATCCTTGGTCCTCATCGAAGCCTGCTGAATGCCTTGCTGCGTGCGGGTATCGACATCCTTGATCATCTTGCTATTCGACGCGGCCGCATCATCCAGCGTGTTAAGGCAGTCCTGGATCGGCCGCACCTGTCCCTGAACATACTTCTTGGTCGTCAGTGGATGTCCCACGAGATTCGCGAGATTGGGTTCGGCTCCATTCCAAAAGTCCCCAGTCGTAGCAGGCTGCATATTACAGATGGTGCTCGTCGTGCCCGGTGCAGGAGGCTGTGGATTTGAACTGGGAGCGTTCTGCGCGAGCGCGCAAAGGCCCGTCAACAAAAACAGAGTTACGATAATGCGATTCGTCATTGCGACCTCCTGGGGGACGCAAACGCCGGCAGCCTGACACAGTCAACGTCCGGAAGCATCCATAATACGCCTCGGCATCATCACTTTCAGCGCTCCAGGGGCAATAGGTAAGAAGGATTTTTCTCGATTGCGCCCCCAAACAACTGCCGGTCGAGCTGCCGCATATCCCAGGAAATCACAGACCCGGGAGTCACCTCGATGGTGACATCATCCATGACGGCGAACATCGCTCCGACTTTCGAATCCAACAGCCCCGCCTCGCTCAGGTACTTGCGATGAAGCTTCCCGTTCCATTGCCGCGACGACTCTCCCGTAATCATTTTCGCCGTACCCGTGATCTGAACTCCACGCGATGCTGCCACGTCGCGCGAATCGATCATGACGGTAACCTTCGGATCCGATTGCAGGTTACGCGCCTTGCGGCTCCGCGCCGCCGTGGCGATATAGATCCGCCCGCCTTCGTACAAGTACCACACCGCCACCATGTGAATGGACCCGTCCGTGTTCCGGGTCGCCAGCGACGCGATGTAGCGTCCGTCTAACAACTCCTTGACCAGTTCATCCGAAAGTGACGCCATGGCAGAAATCCTCCTCCAGGCTTTCGCAATCAACCGCTTCCTAGATCGGTCCCCGATATTTTCGCATCTGTACCGCGCCCGCCAGCAATGCCGCGGTGATCGCCAGCGCAATCCATAAACCCGGGCTCGCCAGGAAGTCACCGATCGTGACTAGCCTCAACGGATGCATCATGGGGCTCCCTGCCGCCGTAAGGTCGCTCGCTCCCGGTCCGCCCATGACGTGCGCTTGCAGCATGGCCACAAAGTGCGAGCTGTTGAAGGCAATCTTCTCCACCACACCGATCGCTACCAGCGGCAATGCGGCCCACAGAAAGACGGCCCTCCGCGCCCAACCTGACGCCAGCAGCAGCCAGGCATAAATCGGTGCGTACCAGAGCCCGTGAATCGCCACCAGGTGATACAGCAGCATCACCGACATCTGGAACCACGGCACTTGCGACCACAGCGCTGCGACACTTACTCCACTCATCAGCAATACCGCCGTATGGATCAGCAGCATGGCCCATTGCAGCGCCAGTGTCACCGCAAAAGTGATCACCGGCAGAACCAGCACGGGAACACTCGCCTTCGACAAGACAGCCGTCGTATCGGAAACCGGCAACGACTTCCAGAAAAGAATGCTGCGGTCCCGGCGTTCGCTGTGCAGCGCGTCCAAGCAATAAAACACCGCGATGACAACTTCGACCGCCATGATCATCAGTCCCGCCAAGCGGTAGGGCTGCATGATCCGCTCGACTTGCTCCATCGAGCCCAACGCCAATGCCGCTCGCATCTTCTCCGGCAAATGAAAAGCTCCGATCAGAAAGCCCGCCAGCACGATCCCGGCCATGGCTGCCGGCGCAAGATAGATCGAACGGTTCTCCCAGAGCTCGCGCCGCACCGACCAGTGCAAGATCTGCATTCTTGAGACCCGGGCCGGGGCAACACTCTGCGCGGGAAGGGCCTCGGGCATCGCATTCGATTGCGTATTCATTGCGCTGCTCCTTGCGCTTGGCCTGCATGACTTCCCACAATCGCGACGAACAGGTCGGCGATGCTGGGCGTACGCGTTTCGCCAAGCGCGGCGAGTTGCTTGCGATCCACGCGATCGAATAGCAGGACGCTCCGCCCCAGCGCCTGCCGCTCATGCATCGGCTTGAGAGCCCTGGCCGCCGCGAGTTGCTCCGGATTCACCATCACTTCTACAAATCGCGCCTCGAAGTCTTCCATGCTGCAGCCGAACACAATCCGCCCACGATCGATAAACATCACATCGGTGAGAACATCCTGAATTTCATCCACCTGATGCGTCGTAACCAGAATCGTGCGGCTGCGGTCGAAGTAATCGTTCAACAGCGAATCATAAAACTGCTTGCGATACAGGATGTCGAGACCCAGCGTGGGCTCATCGAGTACCAGCAGCCTTGCGTCGATCGCCATCACCAGCGCAAGGTGCAGTTGTGTGACCATGCCCTTCGATAATTCCCTGACCTTGCTGCCCAGATTGATCGTGGTCTTGGTGAGAAAGCCTTCCGCCTTCGCCCGGTCAAATCGCGGATGCACCCCCGCGACATACTCGAGCAATTGCGAAACCCGCGCCCAACGCGGCAGCACTGCGACATCGGCGATGAACGAGACATCACGCATCAATTGATCGCGCTCATCCCAGGGATTCCGTCCCAGCACCCGCAACTCTCCCTGGTACGGAGTCAGCCCAAGAATCGCGTTCAGCGCGGTGCTCTTGCCTGCGCCATTCGGACCGATCAATCCCAGAATGCGTCCTTCTTCCACGCGCAAATCGACGCCATCGAGCGCGACCGTTGCGCCAAAAGATTTGCGGAGTCCGCGTGCCTCAATGACTGTCATGGCTTCTTCTTCGCCTCCTCAGCGCTTTCCGCCGCATCCAGCAGCTCTTCAGGAGTCAGGCCCAGGCGCTGAATGGTCGCGTGCACCCTGGGCCACTCTTCATTAAGAAACTTCTGTCGTTCGCCCGCGAGCAGCAGCTTGCGCGCGCCCTCATTGATAAACATCCCGCGCCCGCGCCTGGTCTCGACCAGTCCTTCGTCCACCAGTTCTTGATAGCCCTTCAGAACCGTGAGCGGATTCACCCGGTACTCCGCCGCCACATTGCGCACCGAGGGCAGCGGATCGCCTTCCTTCAAAACTCCGTCAAGAATCATCGCCACCACGCGGTCGCGCAGCTGGCGGTAAATCGGCTGACTGTCGTTCCACTCACGGTCCATGGTGGGTTTCCAGATAACAACGGGTTCCAGGTAACGCCTGGTAACGATACGCTCACTTGGTGCGCTGCAAGTCGAAGTGCGCTACCACGGGCTTATCCCCCGGCCGCAGGTAGGTCCACTCCTCAATGTGATGATTCGCGTCGATCATGGTGAACTTTGCATGCTGCATGTGACCGTACTGCAGATTGCCGGTCACGTCGAGAAAATCGAATTCCACCGTCTTCCCGTCCGCCGACGTCCTGCCTTCCATCCGCGGACGGTTATTCGCATCACAATAATGAGTCAGCAGCAGGCGATCTCCATCGACCACAATCATCGAGATGGGATCGTCAGGCCGCCCGCTTCCCGTCGCCTCATGCATCAGGGTGTGCCCCATCGAGGCCGTGCGCAATGTAACCTGCATAGGCTTGCCCTCGATATCAGCTTGCGGCGGGATGGTCGACACGAGCCCGGTCCATGACCCCGCCAGAGTTTTCAGTTGGTCGAACGACTTCTGCGCCTCCGACTGCGCAAAGGCAATCGAGCCGAGTGATAACAGAACTACAACCAACAGCATTCTACGTAGGGATTTCATAGTTCCTCTCCTGAAGTTTTAGTTGACGCGGTGCAGGTCGAAGTGCGCATGGATCGGCTTGTCTTTCATCATGAAGGTCCAATCCTCGGTGTGATGGTTAGCATCGACGATGGTGAACAGCGAATGATGCATGTGATAGTCAGTGCTCCCGCTGATGTCCTTCAACTCGAACTCCAGAGTCTTGCCGTCCGGCGACATTTTGCCGGTCATGCGCGGCCTATTTCCTGCGTCGCAATAGTGAATCAACGTGAACTGGTCGCCCTCGACGTAAAACATCGTGACCGGATGGTCGTACTTCGTCGGGTCCAAGGGCGTCCCCGCTTCTTGCAACTCATGCACTAGCGCGTTGCCCCGCGAGGTCACACGCATCGACACATGCAGCGGCTTGCCGTTCGACATCTCCGGCATGTCAGGAACCGTGACAGGTCCTTCCCACTCTCCCGCCAGGGTTTTCAAAGTTGTGAAGGATTTCTGCGCCTCCGACGGCACAGCATCCGCGGATGACTTATGCGCGTCGGATTGCGCGAAAGCCACCGACGCTACGAACAACAGAACCAGCGAAACCAGCCATTTCATTTTCATTCTCCTTAAGCTTCAGGCATCGCCGCCGATAGAGCAGCCAGCTAATCTCATCCCGTAGTGTTATAGTTAACTATAACACTAAGACATAAGCAAGCAATTTCTGAGGTGTCTGAAGAACGATTCTAATCAGCTTATTATCAAGGAGTTATATGGATAGGGCAGTCGCGAAGGGGTGAGAGAACGCAGCTCATGGCGCGAGCTGTGGGAGTCTTTAGGCTAAGAAATGCTATCTCCGAAGAGGCCAGAGAAGCTGAGGCAATTGCGGGGACGCACGGGGACGTCCCCATGGTTCGTGCCAACTCCGACTGACGCCTCCTACTGTGATCGTTTCACCGCGATTCCCATCACTTCGTAGTGGCCGTTGCGAAGCAAATTGCCCGCCCCAATAAACGCGCGCGCCGGAAAATCGCCGTGGAAATAGCTCTTGTATACGCCGTTGAACGTGTCATAAAGCTTCAGATCGGTGCAGAAGATCTGCAGGGAAACGACGTCGTCCATCGAGAAGCCCGCGTCTTCCACGGTCTTCTTGATTCCATCCATGACCAGATGAGCTTCTGCCTCGGGATCGGCCGGAGCCAGTCCGGTTTTCGCATCCAGTCCGATGTGTCCGCCAATGTAGAGCGTATTGCCGACCAGGACGCCATCGCTGAAGGGCAAGCCCTTGGTGTCGCCAGACCGAGGGCTCACGATGAACTTCCGGTCGGCTGCAACGGCCGCGATCGAGAGAGTCAGCAATAGAAATAGAGACACGAAACTGCGAAGTTTCATTTTTCCTCCAGAGAGTTCCCTGTTCATCACCGAACAAGTGCGAACAAAAGCTACACCAAATCGCATGATCAGGCGAATTCGGGGCCCGCCGAATGAGGAAACAGGCCTTGCCGAAGGCTGAGGGCTGAAAGCAGACGGCCGGGTTGCTGGACGGGAGGTTGCCCTATTTTCGCCAGGTCAGCTCCAAGGAAAAAATAGGGGAACGTCCCGTCTGTCCCCGCATTTCCCCCGCATTTCCAGTCCCCGCATTTCCAGTCGGGCAACCTTCCTGCCAGAGCGCGTTCCGAATATCAAATTCTTAATAATGCGGAATAATGCGAATAATGCGGGAATAATGCGGGGACAGACGGGACGTTCCCCGCTTTTCCCGCGAACAACGCCTGCCGAGATCCTCAGCGATTTTACGATAGGGTTCAGCAAAGACGAACGACAGGCTATTGGTCGGGACGGGCAGATTTGAACTGCCGACCCCTCGCACCCCAAGCGAGTGCTCTACCAGGCTGAGCCACGTCCCGACTGGAAGGAATCCGCCCGATCGCGGGCGGTGGGGTTGACTTGAGAATTTTACACCAGCCACGCCGATTGCGCTCGCCCGCTGCCCATTTGCATCCGCGGGCGCTCGCTCCTCATCCAACCTACAGCACGAAGACCATCGAGGATCGTTCAGCTTGCGTCGTCGCATCGCCGTCTTTGTTGTCATCATTCAGTCCATTCTTCTGCTTGCCCACTGGTTCATTTACAGCACCTGGGTGGGATTTGAAGCCGTCCCCGACCCGCCCGGCATCACTCCCTTGCAGGCGGCGGTCGGGATCTTGTCGGTCAGCTTCGTCGTCGCCAGCATTCTGTCGCGGCGTTATTTCAACACTTGGGTGCGATCGCTCTATCGCGTCGCCGCCGCATGGCTTGGGCTTGTGAACTTTTTGTTTCTTGCCGCCTGCCTTTGCTGGATAGTCTGGCTCGGGGCGCGAGTCGCCCATGTTGGTGTCGACCCATGGCTACTCGCGAGAGTTCTCTTCGGCGCCGCCATCCTTGCGGGAGTTTATGGCTTGATCAACGCGCGCTGGGTGCGGGTGAAGCACATCACGGTGGAGCTTCCCAACCTGCCGTCCGCCTGGCGCGGACGCGTGGCCGCGCTGGTTTCGGACGTGCATCTGGGACATGTCAACGGCACGCGCTTCATGGGGCGCATCATCGATCGCCTCAAGCGCCTCGCGCCCGACGTTATCTTTCTAACCGGAGACCTCTACGACGGCACGAAAATTGATGCGCCCGCGGTCGCCGCGCCCTGGAAAGATATTTCTCCTCCGCTCGGCTCGTACTTCGTCACCGGCAACCACGAAGAGTTCTCTGACACTCTGCAATACATTCACGCCGTGCGCGACACCGGAGTGCGCGTACTCAACAACGAGAAAGTCGATTTGGATGGATTGCAGTTGGTTGGCGTACATCATCATGACTCGACCAATGCCGCAGGCTTTCAGGCTATTCTTGAGCGAGCCGCGTTGCGGACGGGCGAGCCCAGCATTCTACTTTCGCACGCGCCACATGCGCTTGAGGTTCCCGAACGGGCCGGCATCTCGCTTCAACTCTCGGGCCACACGCACGGCGGACAGATCTTTCCCTTCACCTGGTTCACGCGGCGCATCTTTCGCCAATACACCTACGGACTGCAGCAATTCGGGAAGATGCTGGTCTACACCACGACGGGCGCGGGGACGTGGGGACCTCCGATGCGGGTGGGCACGCGGCCAGAAATTGTGCTGATCGAGTTTGCGTAAAGGGCGATAAGACCTACCGTCGGGATTTTTTCTTGTGCGCGATTTGTGGCTCTGGCTCCAAAACCGCGAACTGGATTTTCTTCTCCACTGGATCAATGCGGTCGACGATGACGCGAATCTTCTGACCGAGGCCGTAGGTTTTATGGCTACGCTGTCCGATGATCTCGCGCGTGTTCTCGTGGTAGGTGTAGCGATCGTCGGTGAGCGAGGCGAGAGGGACGAGTCCTTCAACGAAAAGATCGAGCAGTTCGACGAAGAATCCGAACTTGGTCACGCTGATGATGAGCCCGTCGAAGTCATTGCCCACCTGATCTTCCATGAACTTGGCTTTCTTCCATTCCATCAGTTCGCGTTCGGCTTCGTCGGCGCGGCGCTCGGACTGGCTCGACTCTTCGGCGATTTCGTGCAGCACTTCGAGAGAGATGGGGCCGCCGACGGGTTCAGGCGTTTCTCGCTCTCGGCGCTTCGACCACGGGGAGGCGAGTCTTGCCGCTATCGGCGTTGCCGTCACGGGTTCGAGGGCGCCCGCGCCACATTGTTCTGGCCATCTCGTGAAGACTTCTTTCAGGATGCGGTGCACGATCAGATCGGGATAGCGGCGGATGGGCGAAGTAAAGTGCGTGTAGCTGGGCGCAGCCAGGGCGAAGTGTCCTTGATTCTCTTCCGAGTAGCGCGCTTGCTTGAGCGAGCGCAGCATCAGGTAGGAAAGAATGCGCTCTTCAGGCTTGCCGGCAATCTTCTCGGTGAGTTTCTGATACATGCGCGGCGTAATGTGCACTTCTTTGGGAATCTCGATGGCCGGAACGTGCTTGCCCGTGCCGCGCGCGGCGCGGCGGTCGGTCTTCAGTTGAATTCGCTCAATGGGCAAGGCGCCCACGCCGAGCGAGTAACCGAATGTCGAGGCGATGACTTCGAAGTCGTACACCCTTTTGGCGTCGGGTTTCTCGTGAATGCGGTAAAGTGACGCGATCCGCTTTCTTTCCAGATGGCTGGCGACCGTCTCGTTCGCCGAGAGCATGAATTCTTCGATCAAACGGTGCGCGATGTTGCGCTCCGAGCGCGTGATGCTCTTCATCAATCCGTGCTCGTCGAATTCGATGACGGGTTCGGGCAAATCGAAATCGATGGAGCCGCGGCGCTCGCGCTTCTTGTTCAGGATGAGAGCGAGATCGCGCATGAGTTCGAACTGTTTGACTAGCGGCGCATAGCGTTTGCGCGCATCTTCGTCACCTTCGATGACGGCGTTCACCGCGGTGTAAGTCATGCGCTCGGCAGACTTGATGACGCCTTCGCTCAGTTGGTATCCGACAATTTCTCCGCGATGGTCGATTTCCATGATGCAGGAAAGCACCAGGCGCTCGACTTGCGGACGCAGGCTGCAAATGTCGGTCGACAACTCAAGCGGCAGCATAGGAACGGCGCGATCGGGAAAATAGACGCTGGTGCCGCGCAGGCGCGCTTCCTGATCGAGCGCGGAGCCGTCGGTGACGTAGTGCGCCACGTCGGCAATGTGGACCTGCAACTCGAAATTGCCATTGTCTAAAACCGTGACCAGGACGGCATCGTCGAAGTCGCGCGCGGTTTCTCCATCGATGGTCACGATGGGCAGATCGCGGAAGTCGCGGCGCCCGCGCACTTCTTCCGAAGAAATGATGGACTCGGTCTCTTCCGCTTCCTTCAGCACTTCGGCGGGAAAGCGATGAGGCAGATGGAATTTGCGGATGATGATTTCGACGTCGACGCCGAAGTCGTCTTCGTAGCCGAGGATTTCGACGACGCGTCCTTTGGGATTCTGCGTGGCCGAGGGCCAGTCCGTAATCTCTACGTCGACGACTACGTTTTCGAGATCGTCCCAGTTCGTGCGGCGCTGGGCTTCTTCGCCGAGGACGCGGTGCGGGGACTTCTTCGATTTGCGAGTCGTGGTAGTGCGCGCCAGATCCCTCGCTCCGCTCGGGATGACGTCAGGCTTAGTTAACGTTTCTGGAATCTCCATTCCCTGCGGAATTACGATCTCGTGCGAGATTTTCTGGTCGATCGGCGTCACGTAGTTGTGACGGCCGCCGTAATGAAAGATGCCGACGATCGTTGCATGAGCGCGGTACAGCGGCCGAATGACGCGGCCTTCGGCGCGCCCGTCGGGACGGATGGCGGTGACTTCAACGGCGACGCGGTCTCCGTGCATGGCGTTGCCGACGGCCGGGGGAGGAATGAAGATGTCGCCGCTGAGTTTGGCTTTGAGGCGCTCGTCCATCGAAGTGGGATCGGGGATAACGAAGCCGAATCCATCGCGATGCATGCTGAGGCGGCCGACCACGAGATTGCGTCCGGAAGGCGCTTGCGGGAGCGCATAGCGGTCGGAGTCGAGTTGGCGAAGTTGCCCGCTCGACACCAGGCGTGACAATTTTTCGGAAAGCTCGCGACGTTCGTTGCCATGCAGTCCAAGTTCGCGGACCAGTTGCTTGTAGCCGGCGGTGTGCTTAGGCTGGCGTTCGATCTTCTTAAGTATCTCGGCGTCGTTGGGCATGGGCGGTTCTTAGCTTAAACCAACTGCTTCACCACAGAGGCACAGAGACACAGAGAAAACCTTGAATGGAAAAGCACATGGGATCAACAGTCGTGTGGAACTGGGAGAATGCCGACAGTCTTGAGATTTTATGTTTCGCGGTTTTCTCTGTGACTCTGTGTCTCTGTGGTGGATTTTCTCGGGACGGGCAAGAATTACTCTGGCGATGGAGTGGAGGCACACCCTTCCAGGCTGCCCTTCTGAGTGAGAAAAAAGGCTGGATTTCCTGTGCTTCTAATGATTTCCACAGCTTCAATCACGCTGTGGGAGGAGTAGAATGCGAGATGGTCACCGAAATGCGGCTTTGACCCTGATCCATCCTAAAAAAGGAAAGGAATTTTTGCCCATGTGGAAGCCCACAAATCAGCCTACGACACCCGGCCGGCCAGGTGAGCCGGAGCGCCCGACCGCCATGCCGACGACCCCCGCTCCTTCTTCTTCGTCTTCGATGAGCAGCGAACCGGCAGCCGCGGCGACGCCGCGAGCGGCGAGCACTACGGCCACGGCAGACCAGGCGACGATCGGGAAATCGCTGGTGATCAAGGGTGAAGTGACGGGAAGCGAGTCGCTTTACATTGACGGTCGCGTGGAAGGGTCGATCAACCTCTCGGGCAACCGGGTGACGGTCGGCCGCAATGGCGTGGTCGCGGCCAACATCAACGCTCGTGAAATCGTGGTGTTGGGCAAAGTGCGCGGCAACCTGACGGCCAGCGATCGCGTGGATATCCGCAGCGACGGCTCGCTCACGGGCGACGTGGTCGCGGCGCGCATCTCGATTGAAGATGGCGCGTTCTTCAAGGGCGGCATCGATATCCGCAAGGCCGGACAGAAGGCCAACGGGGCGGAAGAAGTGAAGACCACTTCGACCTCGCCCGCAGTGGAAGCGGCAGCGGCAAGGGCGTAAGCCGGACCTCGGACGTCGGACCTTGGACGTCAGCAAGATTGGCGGCGGAGGCTTCTCTTTCGAGAGGCAGCCGCCGTTTTTGCGTTGGGTGGCGCCTCCGGGCGCCAGCCTGGGGCAGTCGCCAGGTCAATGAGCGCTATCGCTGCTTTCGCCAGTTGACCAGCAGCACATGGCAAAGTTTGTCCCTCGTGATACGCTCCGGTTCAGGGCGGAGCGTTCCACTAATGCCGAAGTTGGGTGATTGCCTGTTCTGTAACGGCTCGGGAAAATGCGAAGAATGCAAGGGCATGGGCATAAACCCGCACGTGAGTTCATCCGATGCTGTTTGTCCTCATTGTTCAGGCAGCCGCAAGTGCCCGGAGTGTGATGGCTCCGGTTTGTCGCCAATCGGGCGACCACGCAGCGGAAATGTTCTGAAGTACGGCATTCTCATCGCGGCGGTATTGATCGGACTATTTGCGCTAATGTCAGTGCCAAATCGAATCATTGCCGCCATAGCTGCGCTCGTTTGGGTCGGCCTGTTGTATTGGCTTTTTTCTTGGGACAGCAAAAGAAGGAAATCTAGCCCACCCTCGCGCTTCTAGCTGGCGAAAAATCGCGTTTACGTTTATTCACCAGCGGTCAAAACGTGCAATCGCCTGCTTACAACAGTTGCCTGTCGGATTGCCCGTGATGCTAACGAAATGAGTGGGCACAACTTCCGAGGAGCCGACTTCTGGCCAAAGAATAATTTCAGGGCGACTAATGACTCGCGTTTGAATGCACGGAGATATTCGCGCTAAATGGCGTTTGACGCAGGTGGAAGGCGTCTTCGCCGACCCTTTAGGGACTAGACATTTACAAAGATCCGCTGGCGGTACAGCAGCCATAACAAGACCCAGACAGTCACCACCGTCACGAGAGCAAAAATCAGAGAAGCGTTGGACGGGCTGGCTATGTTCAGGAGTTGTCCGTTCAGGTACTGCTGCCAAGCGATCATTTTGCCGTCGGCACCTTGCGCGTGGCCATAGTACAACGGGGCCCACAGCAGTTCATCGAAGCAGAAGGCAATGATCGCATTCATCCCGAACACCAGGAATGGCATCGTCCATCGGCCGCGCCAGCCCCGTATTTCGATTATCCAATAAAGCAGTGCGAGAAAGATCAGTGCGAACCCGGCTGTGAACACGACAAACGAACTCGTCCAGACATTTTTGTTGATCGGAAACCAACGATTCCAGAGCAGGCCCACGCCCATGCCGGTTGCGCCCGCCACCACCATCCCAACTGCTTTCGCTCGAGCGCCGCGCTCGGACCGCAGCCACTGCCCCGTGAGCACTCCCAAGATCGCCGTGGCGATCGCGGGAATCGTGCTGAGGACGCCTTCCGGATCGTGGGTAGTGTTATAGAGTCGCCCGTTGAACAGTGCCCGATCGATCCAGTCCACGAGATTCTGATCCGGCGCGAGCACGGGAATGTCACGACCCGGCAGACCCAATCCCGGCACCGGAACCAGCCGAATCAGCGCCCAATAGCCGAGAAGGCAAATAACCGCTGCAATAATCAAACCCCGGGTGTCAGTCCACAGTAAAAGAAAGGTAGCCACCAGGTAACAGATCGCAATCCTCTGCACCACGCCTTCAATGCGCCAGCTTGCCAGGTGAAACTCCGGAAAGCCATTTAGAAATACGCCGAGGGCGAACAGAATCAAACATCTCTTCGCGGCATGCAATGCAATTCGCTGCCGAGTCTCGCCCCGCTTCAATCGTTTCGAAAACGACATCACAACTGAGATTCCCATCAGAAACACGAACGACGGGAAGATCAAATCCGCTGCAGTCCAACCGTTCCACTGCGCGTGCCGAATGGGCCAATAGGCGGCAGCCTCGTCTCCCGGATAGTCCACCAGGAGCATGCCCGCCACCGCTAGGCCGCGAAAGACGTCCACGGACAACAGTCGGGAGGAAAGCTCGGGCGCCCTGTTCGCAGGTGCCCCGGAATCTCTAATGCTGTTGAGCCCGGCCGTCGTCATCGAAGATTTTTCTCGTCGTGCAATCAAGCTTCCTAGTGTACAGGCAGCCCAATTACGTGACATCGCGACTTCACTCATTGGCCTGGCAGGGCGGGGGCGTGAGTGTAATCGCTGGTTTCGCCAACGTGCTTCAAAGGGGAGAACAATACACATCGCGCTTTGCTTCTGCGTAGAAACTTCGAGGAAGCAAGATTTGGCCGTTATCTACGTGAACGGCGGGGACGTTAAACCTGTTGTCGGGCGATCTGGTCCATGTCTCTCCCGTCCGCTGTGCGTTAAAGGCCAATTCGCTTTGAGGGAGTGGCGTATTTCCTACGCATGGGAGAAACACATCCTCAAATGACACGGTTCCGTCTTCATCCGTAAGTTTGCATCTATCAGCATTCGCCTGCTGGTCGAACCAGCACTCCAGCCAATAACCTGTCTTGTGCAATGTGAACGGAACGTTGTTTGGTAAGACATAAAGCGCGCTGGACGAGACAGTGTGCGGTCGTCGAGGTTTATGTCCTTCCCACCAAAGCAGCGCCGCCGCAAGGATGATCACCGTCCCCACGGCAACGCGGGTGAACTCCCTTGGAGTGAAACGAAGCAGCAGTGCGACAACCACGCCGAGCGTAATCGCCCCGAGCACGAACCCTGTTGCGATGGGCATACTTACGAAGCCCATCACGAGAAATCCGACAGCAACAAGAAGTCCGGCAAGCTCTGAGTCGACCTGCATAACTCGCCATGGGCCGGGGTGCTTAGGTGCGTCGTGGGTTTTCATTGCCTGCATTCTGCCATCGCTTAGCCCGAAAAGCGAGCGTAGGAACCGTCACTGTCGTAACATCCCCCATTACACTCATTAACGCTAGAAGCCGTGTCTGGGCTCCTTGCAGCGAACGGTTCTATGCCTGTCCTGCAGACCTGGAGGTATGTTGTTTCTGAAGATGCCAGAGCAAGAGGCTCTACGCTCATGACACGACCAACGACGCAGGCGATTTCACCCTTCTTCATTGTCAGCAATGTCGATCGAACCATCGCTTTTTATCGCGACAAGCTGGGCTTCGAGACAAGATTCCAGCAGCCGGAGCGAAACCCCTTTTTCGCCATCATCGGCCGCGACGGAGCGCAGATCTTCATCAAGTCCGACCAAGACACGGCGCCGCTGCCGAACCCGAAGCGTTGTCCTTCCATGAGATGGGATGCCTTCGTCTACGCCCCAGACCCGGATGCGCTGGCCGCTGAATTTGCCGATGGGGGCGCAGCCTTCAGCGCGCCGCTCAAAAGATACCCACGATGGTCTGCACGGGTTCGAGATTTCTGACCCTGACGGCTACGTCTTATTCTTCGGTCGGCCAAAGTAGATCGCGGCTCAGTGATGCGAGTTTCTACTTTTCGGACTCGAATCCGCGGCCTACCCGGAACACGTGGCCATCGGGATGGCGAAGGTGCATCTCGCGGACGTTCCAGGGCATATCGGTGGGTGGAAAGGTGACCTCCAGCCCGGCGGCGACGCAATGCTTGTGCATCTCGTCCACGTCGTCGACCCAGATCGACATCCAGACGCCCTTGTCGCCCGCTTCGTCTCCGTCCTGCTGAAACGTGGTGGTGTTCGCGCCGCGGCCGCGCCCTCCCTGTGCGCCCTGACAAAGAAAGATGCAGGCTTCCTTACCTGATCCGACCGCGCCAAATGTCGGAGGCGTTCCCCAGTCCCACAATTTCTTCCATCCCCACTTCTCAAACCACGCGACCGTGCTGGCGATGTCTGACACGTTCAAGATCGGAGTCAAACTTTTGGCTTCCATAACCGGGGAAGGATGCACCCAACGGGACGAGGGATTTGTTCTGCAGTTATAAAAATCGCGATAGCACTCGATGCCGGAACTGGCCAAGCATAGGACCGCCTCATTGCTTTTAGATGGTCGAACGGCTGAATACCTGGCACCCAAGACCAAGAACGGTCTTCTTCATCAGAGAATCCACCGAACGTGGTGTTTGCACGAATCGCTTATATCCGGATTGCAGTGCGCATGAAAGATATTCGTCCCGATTCCGATTCCCAGCGCTGCTCCTGCAAACATGTCCGACGACCAGTGATCCCGGGCCATGAACCGGGTGACCGTCACGATGGTGGCTGCCGAATAGGCCAGCGCCTGCACCCACTTTTGCGAATATTCGTGGGACACGACCGTCGCCATCGCGAAGGTGAACATCGCGTGTCCACCGGGAAATGAAGTGTTGATGTTGTGGTGCTGCCAAAAATCTCCATTCCCGTTTCCTTCGCCTGGGCGTTGCCGTGCCGCCAGTAACTGCGCCGGTGTGTAGATGAGGAATGTGTTCACCAGCGTTTCCAATTCCAGCGCTCCCGTTTCCTTGGCGTGCGGATGATTGCCCTTGATGCCCCATATCCATACTGCACCCAGCGTCGCTCCCAATCCGGCGATCGCCACGTCGGAAGTGGTTTGATAAAACGTGTAATGTGCAGTGCCGATGTGCTTCTCAATGTGACGGTCCGAAGCCAAAAGCGCCGCCGTTCCTCCCAGCACCAGCGCGTCCCACTTGAAGTTGGAAGGCTTGAAGGGAGCTCGATAAAGCTCTTTCTGATCCTCCCATGTTCTCTTCACAGAGCGCATCACCAGTCCTTGATGATCTGACTCCTGCGTTTGGTTCTGCAGCTGCGGCGAGCTTCCCGTCGCGTCTTGCGCAGTCGAGTCTTCTCCCCTTGCGTCTCGTTCAAACGTCCCCGGAGCCAGAGTAGAGATGTCGAACCTTGCGACTGAAGGGATCTGAAATGTGTCTTCTACCGGAGAAGGCAAAGATGGCAAGGCTTCCAATGCTCCCGTTTGGCAAAGGGCACTCGCTGGGAACAGCACGCCCGCGAATAACAGCAGCAGAATTGTATGAATACCGTTCCAACGTGGGTACAATCGTTCACTCCTCACACGTATCAGAGTGCAGGTTAGATGCTTAGAAAGGGCTGACGACTTCGTTGCTTGCACTTTATTCGCGTACTTCAGTTTAGGTATCGGGGTCCGGCCTGCGCTCAGGTAAATCCTGTATGCCGGATTTCATGCCGACAGCCAGCATTGCGAATCAGCGTGGCGTCCGAGTTAAGGGAGAATCGTCGGCGACCCGGCCAGATGGTCTTCCCAGAAATGGGTCGGTGAGCCTCCTGATCTCGCATTTCAGCCTCACCGTCCCAGGGCTTGAAGCCCAGTCAGTCTTACGGTTCGATTCCGGTATTCATCGCGGCTTCGGCCTCGGCTACGCGGGGGTAGGACGTCGGTTTGCGGCGGCGCAGGTCTGCGGGTAATTTGGACTTGGTGATCCACAATCCGGCGGCTACGGCGGCGGCCCAGGTGATCGTGATCAGTCCCAACGCTTTCAGGTCGGCGGTGCGGCTATTGCTGGCGATCACCAGTTTCGCGACTTCGAAGCTTGCCACTCCAGCGACGCAGGCGGTGAGTCCGGCCTTGGCGACTTCTCCCCATTCCAGTTGGTTGATCGGTACCACTTTTCGCATGTGCAGCAGGATGGCGAGTGCCAAGGTGTTGGCGACGATGCCCACGTCGGACGCGATGGCGAGGCCGACCGTCGAGAGTCCGCGATAGAGAGCGGAGTACACGGGCAGCGAAGCCAGCGTGATGATGCTGCTCGCGACCATGGGAGTAAGCGTGTTGCCGGCGGCGTAGAAAGCGCGCGAGTAGAGTCCCTGGGCCGACCAGAAGGCCAGCGAGAACGTGAACCAGAAGAAGTAGACGGCAGTCTCTTGCGAGTCGTGGAAGAGGAAGTGTCCGCGGCGGTAGACGAGATCGATGAGAGGCAGAGCGGCCGCCATCATGAAGCTTGAGGCCAGCAGCGAGGCGGCGATGATGCGGTAGACCGATCCGTTGACCGTGTCGGCGAATTCCTGGAAACGTTTTTCCCCGAACAACTTGGCAAAGAAGGGCAGCGACGCCTGGCTGACGGCTTGTCCCAGAACCGCGATGGGCACGGCGAAGAGACGCTTGGCGTAGTTAAGGCGGGTGATGTCTCCCGCGGATCCAGAGGCGAAGTAGCGCAGGATCCAGTCATCGGCCGTGACCAGCGAAACTCCCAGCATCAGTGGAATGGAGAGGCGTACCCATTCCCGGAAAGCAGGATTCTTGGTATCGAACGAGATGCTGTATCCGGTGCCGATGCGGCCGGCGCCGATGGCGTTCACCAGGAAGGGGCCGATGAAGCTGCCGATGAGGGCTCCGTAAGCGAGTGACGAGATGCCGTAGCGGTGCGAACCGATAACCCCGCCGGCGATGATGGCGACGTTGTAGAGTAGCGGCCCGAAGGCGGGGAGCAGGAACAGGCGGCGCGAGAGCAAGACCGCGGAGACGACACCGCCAACGTAGAAGAAAATTTGCGCGGGCAGCAGGATGCGCGTCAGGTGCACGCAGAGTTCGAGCTGTTCGGGATTGAATCCGCTGAACAGGTGGCGCTCGATCTGCGGAGTGAAGATTTCCGCGAAGATGACGCCGATCGACAGCACCACCGTCATCACGGTGATGATGATGGAAAACGTTTTCTGCGCTTCGTCTTCTTTGTTCTGGGCAAGGAAGCGAGTGTAGATGGAGATGAAGGTGATGGAGGCGGTGCCTCCGGCGACGATGTAGTTGAGCCAGTCAGGGATGGTGAACCCGGCAACGTAGGCATCGGTGGCGGGACCGGCGCCGAACGCGTAAGCGATGTAGGCTTCGCGGACGTATCCGATGACGCGCGAGAGCATGATGGCCGACATCAGCAGCAGCGTGGCGGAGAAGGCGCTGTGCTGGTGGGACGGGCGGAAGAGACGGAGGATTCTCGAGGTCAGGGTGGGGGTGGAAGTCTCCATCGCTAATGGGATTCTACACGGGGAAAAGTGTGGGATGGTTAAACATCGGGTGCCCGATCTTCATCCCGAGGTTTTGACAGGCTCACCGTGTGGCCGGATAATCCAATCGTGGCTGAATCTTCTACTCTCCACGATTCCAGCGCGATTCTGAAGCGCTCCTTTCGCAAGGCATTTCCTCCGGCGGTGCGCGGGGAGGGCGTGTATGTGTGGGATGCGACCGGAAAAAGGTATCTCGACTTTTCGGGTTCAGCTGCGGTGAATTTCATTGGGCATGGTGTGGCGGAGATTCCGGCGGCGATGATGGAGCAGGCGCGACAGCTGGAGTTTGTGCATACCAGCCAGTTCACGACTCCTGTGGCCGAGGAGTATGCGCAGGAATTGATTGAGTTCGCCGGAGAGCACTTTCGCGGCGGCGCGGTCTTCTTTACCTGCGGTGGATCGGAAGCGGTGGAGAGCGCGCTGAAGCTGGCGCGTCAGTACCAGGTGGAGATCGGCCAGACGCGGCGTTATCAGGTGTTGAGCCGCGAGCAGAGTTATCACGGGGCGACGCTGGGTGCGCTTTCGGTTTCGGGAAATAAAAAACGGCGCGAAATTTATCTGCCCATGGTGCGGGAGTTCGCGCATATCGGAATTCCCTACTGCTATCGCTGCGCCTACGACTGCACCGACGGCTGCATGAATTGCGGGCAACAGTACGCGGCAGAACTGGAGCAGGCGATCGTCGCAACTGAGGGCGAAGCGGCGGCGTTTATTTTTGAGCCGGTAAGTGGAGCGACGCTGGGAGCGGTGCTGCCTCCTCAGGGATATTTGAAAAGCATTGAGGACCTTTGCCGCAAGCATGGCGTGCTGCTGATTGCCGATGAAGTGATGACTGGCATGGGCCGCACCGGACGAAATTTCGCGATCGAACATTGGGATGTGAAGCCTGACCTCCTGGTCACGGCGAAGGGTATGTCGAGCGGGTATGCGCCCTTGGGAGCGGTAATCGCCACACAAAAAGTGGTGGATGCGATCGCGTCGGGCTCGGGAGCGTTCCTGCATGGCTTCACCTACAACGCGCATCCGATATCGGCCGCGGCAGGTCGGGCGGTGTTGGGATACTTGCAGCGGCATCGTCTGGTACAAGCGGCCGAGACTGCGGAAAAGACGATGCGGACGGCGCTCGAGCGATTGCTCCAGTTAAAACCTGTGGGCGATGTGCGCGGCATCGGGTTGTTGTGGGGCGTCGAGTTTGTGGCGGATCAGAAAACCAGGCAGCCTTTCCCTCCGGAGAAGAATTTTTCCGGACGGGTAGGAATGGCGGCAGCGAAGCGCGGGTTGCTGGTGTATCCCATGCAAGGGTGCGTGGATGGGGTGGCAGGGGATCACTTGCTGATTGCGCCTCCAGCAGTGATCGATCGCGAGCAGATCGATTGGGCGGCGGGGACCTTGGCGGAAGCGATTACCGAGGCGGGCGTTGGGCTTTAGCCTTCGAGAAAGACGGGCAGAAACGCCCGTCCTCCATCTAGAAGTGAGCGCTGCACGCCAGATCCTTCGCCCTTTCGGGCTCAGGATGACGTCTTCTTTTCAGGTTTACCTCTGATTCTATATACCTTAGTACCAATCACTTAGCGAATGATCTGAGCTTGAGGGTGGTTTTACCTCTGGTGCATTGCTGAGCTGCTCCTACAGGGGCAGATTGGGAGTGCGTGGAGGGATTATGGCGAGCGCTTTGATTGATTACTGCGAGCAGGCGAATCCGGTGGTGTTGCGGGAGATGAAAATCGCGAAGCCATTTCAGGACGCCCGGCGAGTGCATGAGGCATTGTCGGCAGACCTCGAAAAGCGAGCACTGGTATGGATGGCGGAGCGGACTCCGGCGTGGATAGGGTCGGACACGCTGACCCTGATCGGCTTTTTCGGCCAGATGATGGCCGGGGTGAGCTATGCGATGGCACGCTATCACCGCTACTGGCTGGTGATTGGCATAGGTTTCCTGGCGATGAACTGGCTGGGCGACAGTTTGGATGGGACACTGGCGCGGGTGCGGCAGCAGCAGAGGCCGCGCTACGGTTTTTATGTCGATCACATGGTCGACAGCATTGGCGCCGTGGCGATGATGGCTGGGCTGGCGCTGTCGGGATATATGCATCCGTATATTGCGGTCGGGCTGCTGGTGGCGTTCTTGCTGTTGTCGATCCAGTCGTATCTGGCGACTTATACCTTGGGCGAGTTTCACTTGTCGTTCTGGGCATTCGGTCCGACGGAGTTGCGGATTCTTTTGATGATCGGGAACCTGGCACTGCTGCGCTGGCCGGTGGTATTGCAGCATCGCTGTCGCTTGTTCGATGTGGGCGGAGCGGCTGGGATGCTGGGCATGACGGCCATGCTGGTTTACATCACGGCGCGGAATACACGGAAGCTTTATCGCGAAGAGAGGATTCGATGAGCTGGCGCGAAACCGGAGTGCGGTGGTTGAAATTCAACGCGGTGGGCGGGATTGGGATCGTCGTGCAACTGGTAGTGCTGGCCGTTCTCAAGAGCGGGCTGAAGCTCGACTATCTGCTGGCGACTGGGCTCGCGGTTGAGGCGGCGGTGATTCATAACTTCCTCTGGCATGAACGCTTCACCTGGGCGGATCGGTTGACTGAATCGAGTTGGACGCGGTTTGTAAAATTCAATCTGACCACGGGACTGTTTTCGATTGTCGGGAACCTGGTGCTGATGAAGGCTTTGGTGGGATGGGCCGAGGTCAATTACATGGTGGCGAATGGGATCACCATCGCCGCGTGTTCGCTGGTGAACTTCGTGGTGAGTGACCGCGTGGTTTTCAGCAGTTAAACCTACCTAACCTGACGTCATCCCGAGCGAAGCGAGGGATCCGGCGTGGATCGCCACAGGTCTAAAGTCGAGGCACGTCACGCCACATCCTTCGCCCTCTCGGACTCATGATGACGTCAGGCTTCCTAGATAACATTTGCGTTTAGCCTGTCTGCCTAATGCCCCGCCCTGTAGCAAGAACTTTTGGTGAACTTCTCTGATGTTTTCGACGTACCTCTTTCTATCTAGGCACGGGGCAGATCATTGCCTATTATTCCCGTAGCGCGAGGTGCATCCACCTTGATTGAACTTACTAACCTCAGAAAAGAATATGACGATCTGGTTGCGGTCTACGATCTGAACCTCAAGATTCCAGAGGGAGAGATCTACGGCCTGATCGGGCCGAATGGCGCCGGAAAAACGACAACCATCCGCATGGCTTGCGGGTTATTGACGCCGACACTGGGGCACGCGGTGGTATGTGGCATCGACGTGGGCCGCGAGCCGGAACGGGCGCAACAGAACATCGGATACCTATCAGACTTTTTCGCGGTGTACGAGGATTTGAAAGTCTGGGAATACCTCGATTACTTCGCACACGCTTACAAATTGCCTGAGGGCGGCATCCCGCAGCGGGTGACGGAAGTGATCGCCGAGGTTGGCCTCGAAGTGAAACGCGACGCTCTGATTGCCGGGCTCTCGCGCGGCATGAAGCAGCGGCTGGGGATCGCACGGGCCATTATTCACAGGCCGAAAGTGCTGTTGCTCGACGAACCCGCTTCGGGACTAGATCCGAAATCGCGGCTCGATTTGCGCAAGCTGCTGCTGTCGTTGCGGGAGCAGGGCGCGACCATTCTGATTTCCTCACACATCCTCACCGAACTGGAAGGCTTCTGCACGTCGATCGGCATCATGGAGCGAGGCCACATGGTGCGCAGCGGTCGGATCGAAGACGTCACTGCGGCGGAGTACTCGTCGGTGTTGATCAAAGTCAGTTGGGCGGGCGACGGAATCAGCGTGGCTGAACAGGCTCTGAAGAAAGAAGCTCATGTTTCTGATGTTCGTTTAGCGGCCTCCGGAGGCACCTTCCGTTTTGCCGGCTCGGAGGATCAGTCGGCGGCGCTGCTTGCGACGTTGATCGCAGCCGGAGTCCGGGTGTCGTCGTTTGCCGAGATCAAACAAACGGTGGAAGACATTTACATGAAGATCTCGAAGCACGAGGTGATGTGATGCTACGATTTTGGCGAAATCCTGAATTCGTGAGGCACTTGCGAGCCCAAACGCGGCCCATGCGGGCATTCACGGTGGCGGCAGTGGTGCTGGTAGTCTGCGGGCTGGTGTGGATGAGTTGCTGGGCAGCGCAGCAGGGAGACCTGGAACTCACTAAGCACGCGGCGGAACAATTCGGCGGCCACTGGGTGGCGAAAGTCGATGAGATGCAGAGGGATTTCGTCAAGCTAGTCTCGTTGATGTTCTTCAAGTGGCTGGTGGGAATACAGGGAGTGGTTCTGACTTTCTGGTCAATGGCGGCCTGCGCGCAATCGGTGCTAGGCGAACGGGACCGGAAGACATGGGACTTTCAGAGAACGGCTCGATTGAGTCCGGGAGAGATGGTCGTGGGCAAGCTTTTCGGAGAGCCGGTGCTTGCTTATTTCATTCTCTTGTCTTCCCTGCCATTGTCATTAGTCGCGGGATTGGTTGGCGGTGAATCGGTCATCGCACTGTTTTCCATCTATGCGGTTCTGGTCGCGAACGCTTTGTTCCTTGGGCTCGCGGGCCTTTGGTTATCAACCATGTTGGAGAGCCGAAGCCGAGGTCTTTTCGTCATTGGGGCGTTGAGCTTGATCGGTTTGAGTGTCGTGAGCATCGAGATGGCACGATCCCACTTCCCTGGCTTGGCTGCGTTCAGCCCTTATATGGAGATTGGCAGCCGGTTCGGCGGATTCGACTTTCCGCGGCTTGATCGGCCCACACTATTTGGCCAAGAAGTATCGTGGGCGGGAATGAGCTTGCTTTTATATATCGCATTCGGAGTATGGCTGGCGCTGCTATTGGTGCGCAACATTAAGCGGGATTATCCAGACCTGCGCCCATTCTCCCGTTGGCAGGCGCTGGGGTTCGCAGCGTTCCTGAACTTTCTGATCTATGCGTTGTTTCGTCCCAGCAGCGAGATTGATAAGCTGGCTATTCCATCGCGTGACCTTGCCACTTGGGCGGCCGTAATGAACGGAGTGATTCTGTTCGTGGTGGGCTTGTCGACCCTTACACCGCGCGAGAGGTTGAAAGTCTGGTGGCGAGAGCGCGCCGGAGGCTGGGTCAATCTGTTTTCCGAGGAGGGACTGCCTTGGCCGTGGATCGCGCTCTCGGCAGTCGTAGCGTACGCCTTGATGATCTGGGGCTTGCTGGCGTGGAGACACGCGCTGACGTTCGATGGAGACGCGCTTAAAAGTGCGGGCGTGATGATGCTCGCTATAGCGATCTTCGTGATCCGCGATGTGCTTTTTCTTCAATGGTGCATGCTGACGCGGCTACGCCAACCGGTGATGAAGGGATTTCTTTATTTGTGTCTGTACTATGTCGCAACTCTGATTGTGGGCGCGGTGTTCTTCCGATATTCGTCGGGCGCCGGAGAATGGGTGTTGAGTTTGCTTACGCCCGGATTGGTGTTTGATCCGAAAATTGTAGGATTGCATTTCTCGGGAACGGTTTATTTGGGATTGGTCCTGCAGCTAGGAGTGATCGCGGCGATTCTGATGGCGATCTCTAACCGCCTAAGCAGGCCGGCGTTGGCTCCGGTATTGGTGGCAGTCTAGCTTTTACCTTGGCCGGCGAGACGCTGGCGCTACTCCGCGTGTTGCCGTTCGACCGACCAGATGTCTTCGGGCTTCTGTTCGAAGGGGTAGACGTGGACCATCCAGCCGAAGATCTGCGGCATGAATTTGCCGCCTTCGGCGTCGCAGGCTTCTTTGGTCGTGATGGATCCGCGCAGCCCGAATTTTGGAGTGGGTCCAAACAATTCTTTGCGCCTGTCTTCCGGAGGCAAGCAGAAGTTCACGTGCGCGTGCCACTGGGCGATGCTTAGCGGGATACGGCTGTTGAGATCGTCTTCCGTGGAATTCTTTTTCGCCGTGTACATCACGCCGATCAAGGTGTAATCGTCGCCGTGTTTTTCATAGAGCAGCGAGGTTGGGTGATCGGGATTAAAGCGCATGGCGGCTTCGAATCCGTACCAGTAATTGGTGAAGTGGTACTGTTTCTGCGGGATCTCAGGATGGAAGATCTTAAAACCGTCGGCGAGGGCGACGCGATAGTCTTTGTATTTCTCGGCAGCTTTGCGAGCGGCCTCGACCACCTGGGCAGCTTTCTCTTCGTCTCCGGGTCTGGGATCGCGCAGCGCGGTCATCTTCATATGCGGGCCCATGTCCATGTGATGGCCCTGCATGGCTTCCATGGCGTGAGCGCTTCCGTCGCCCATGCCGGCCATCTCGTGCAGGTCAGTGCTGGTCATCTTCGATGAATCGTGACCAGACATATCCATGCCAGCCATGTTGTCGGCGGACTTGGCTTCCTGTGCGGCGGAAGCGATGGTGAATAGGGCGGCGAGGGAGATGCCGGCCAGAAGGTTACGCGTCCTCATAGAATCACCCCAAGAATACTAACCCTGAACGAAGAATAGGGTTTCTGCAATCGAAGACAAGTTACAAAACATTACGGGAGTAATAAATCACGCGCTCTGAGGCACTTGGCGGGCCTCTGGGGCGAGGCCGAGGGTGGTCAGGAGGGCAGCGGCGGCTTCCGAGCCGGAACGGACGCAGTCGGGCACGCCGATGCCGCGGTATCCATTACCGGCGAGGGTGAGGCCGGGCAGTTGCTGGCGGAGTCGTTCGATACGATCCATGCGTTCGATGTGGCCGACACTGTACTGGGCCATGGCGCCCTTCCATTTATAGACGCGGGCAAATTGTGGTTCCGCGGAGAGGCCGAGAATCTCGCGCAACTCGCGGCGCGCGATGTCGAGAACTTCGCCTTCGGAAAGTCGAAGGATGGCTTCGTCGCGGGCCCCTCCGAGGAAGCAGCGAATCAAGGCGCGGTCGGCGGGAGCGCGGTGGGGAAATTTATTGTGGACGAAGGTTGCCGCCAACATGCGCTTGCCTTCGCTGCGCGGCACGAGGAATCCGAACCCGGGTGGCAGCGAAGCACGAACTTCCTTGTCATAACCGAGCGTAAGCGTGACCGACGAGCTGTATTGAATGCTGCGAAGTTCATTGGCGAGATCGGCGCTGGCCATGTGGACAAGCGTCGCTGCCGCCTGGGTCGGCGTAGCAACGATGACGCCATCGAATTCGTCGGTGCCGTATCCGGCGGAAACAATCCAACTGCTGCTCTGCCGCTGGATCGATTGGACGGGAACACCAGGGCGAATGGACGCATGATTCAAGCGTGCGAGAACAGCGTCGACCAGCTGCTGCATGCCATCTTTGAGTGACGTGAAAAGAGGGCGAGCCGGGCCTTTGCTGGCCTGCGCCATTTTCCTGCGCGAGGCGAGCATGGCGCGTCCGAGGCTGCCGTGTTTCGACTCCATATCCGCGAAACGCGGCAGAACCGCGCGGACACTGAGTTGAGAAGCCTCGCCTCCATAGACTCCTGAGAGGAGGGGATCGGCGAGGCGGTCGACCATCTCGGGTCCGTAGTGGCGTTCGACGAGTTGAGCCACGGTTTCGTCGCCGTCAGCTTTGTGGGGAGGATGGAACCACTCACTTGCCATGCGCAGCTTGGTGCCGAGAGAAAAAAGCGGGGAGAAGACCGTGGGCAGGATCTTGGTGGGCACCATGAACATCAGGCCGTCGGGCATGACCGTGAGTTTGCCGTTGATCAAGATGTAAGTCTTGCGGTCGGCATCATTTGATCCGATGAGTTGATCGCCGAGTCCGACCTGGCGGCAAAGATCGCTGGCCCAGGGCTTTTCAGTGAGGAAAGAGTCGGGCCCGGCTTCAATGAGGCATCCGTCGACATGATCGGTGACAAGGACGCCGCCGAGGCGTTGCGAGGATTCGAAGAGAGCATAGTCGATCGCGACGCCAGCTCGGCGTTTCTCTTCGAGCGCGAAGGCGGCTGCAAGCCCTGAAATGCCTCCACCGATGATGGCGATGCGTTTCATTAAATTCAGCACTCAGCCGTCAGCATTCAGCTAAACCCCTCTCCTCGCTTCGCGACTGGACTGCCAAGGGTGGCTGTCCCTACGTGAGTCTCTTTCTGGCCAGATCCGCCAGGGCTTGCGTCAGGAGCGGCGAGCCGTTCAGTGATTCGGCGCGCCACAGGCGCATGCCTTCCTTCTCGGCGAATTGCTTGAAGCCGATGTCGATATCGTAAAGCACTTCGACGTGATCGCAGACAAATCCAATGGGATGAATGAAAACACCGTGGTGGCCCTTGGCCTTGAGGTCACGAATCGTGTCTTCGACCGTGGGACCGAGCCATGCGCCTCCCGACATGCCCTGGCTCTGGAAGGCAAAAGTCCAATCGTCGTTCGCGAGGCCCGCTTCGCGGGCGACCAGCGCTGCCGTCTCTTTGGCTTGCGCTTCGTACGGATCGCCTTCCATCACGGTGCGTTCAGGGACGCTGTGGGCGGTGAAGATGACCGGAATCTTCGCCCCGGCTTCCTGAGCTGCAGCCTCCCATCCCTTGACAAGTTTTTCCGCGAAGGCTTTGATCAGCAGCGGGTGGTCGTGCCAGGACTCGATGAAATCGACCGTGAACGCGGGACCTTGCTTCGCGAGTGCGGCGCGATAAAGGCCGACACTGGTGCGGGAGTTCTGGGGCGCAAGACAGATGGCAACGACGTGGGTGATGCCTTCTTCGGTCATGGCACGGACGGCATCAACGATGAAAGGCTTCCAGTTGCGCATGCCAACGTGGACGGGAATCTCCAACTCGCGATGAAGCAGATCGCGCTGCTCGAAGGTCCAGCAGGTAAGCGGGGACGAGCCGATCAGACCGTAGCGGTGTTGGACTTCTTCGACGACGTGCGGCGGGAGCGGGCGGCCTCCGGTGACTTGAAGTAGAAACTCGGGGACCTCCTCGACACGCTCGGGGCTGCCGTGGGCGAGGAGCAGGATCGCGTTGTGGGTCGATGGGCAATTGAAACCCGTCCTGATTGAATTTCTTCTGGCATCGCTGAAGCGATGCCCCAAATCGCTTCGCAACTTGCCGGCGGGGCGCCGACTCTACTTACGGGCGGAGTGCTCTTGCACGAACTTGGCCAGGGCTTTCACGTTGTCGACCGGGGTTTCGGGCAGGATGCCGTGCCCCAGGTTGAAGATGTGGCCGGGCCGTCCGGCGGCGCGACGAAGGATTTCTTCGGCACGCGACTTCAACTCTTTCCAGTCGGCAAACAGGAGCACCGGGTCGAGGTTGCCCTGTACAGCGTGTTTCGCTCCGACGGCTTTCCATCCCTCATCAAGAGGGATGCGCCAGTCCAGTCCGATGACGTCCGCCCCCGTTTCGCGCATCGAAGGCAGCAGCGTGGCGCTGTCGGTGCCAAAGTAGATCACAGGCACTCCGGTCGTTTGCACCTTCTTAACCAATTCAGTGGTGCGCGGCAGCACATAGCGGCGGTAATCTTCCACGCTCAGGCAACCGACCCAGCTATCGAAAATCTGGATAGTGTCGGCTCCGGCGTGGACCTGTTCGATTGCATATGCGCTCGTGACACCGACGAGTTTCCGCAGTAATTCATCCCAAACGGCGGGGGATGAATACATCATCTTTTTGGCGTGAACGTAGTTCCGGGAGCCTCCACCTTCGATCATGTAACTGGCGAGAGTGAAGGGGGCGCCGCAAAATCCGATGACCGGCAGTTTAGAGCCAAAGTGCCTGGCGACGAGCTTAACGGCTTCAGAGACGTAGCCGAGATCGGCGGCGCGGTCGGTGCGCAGTGCGTCTACGTGGGCCCTCTCGCGAAGCGGCTTTTCGATAACCGGGCCTTCTCCGGGAGAGAAATGGAACGGCATGCCCATGACTTCAAGAGGCAAAAGCAGGTCGGCGAAGATGATGGCGGCGTCGACTCCGAGGGCCTCTGCGGCGGTAATGGTGACGTCCGCTGCGACCGCGGGCTTCTTGCAGATTTCGATCAGGGAATACTGTTTGCGGACGGCACGGTATTCGGCCATGTAGCGTCCCGCCTGGCGCATGAACCAGACGGGGGTACGGTCGACGGGTTGAGCCTTGCACGCCTTGACGAAGCGGGATTCAGGAGCGGACATGAAACTCTAACTGTAGCATTTTCGCCGCACAGGCGGTTGTGAGCGGCGTCACAAGAGGAGCGGACGCTAAAAACATGAACTTCCGAGTCTAAGGGCACCAAGAAAGTACCGTTTTTCCAGACGCAATCCGGCCTATGATTTGCCCAGAACCCAGCCGGGGAGGTTGCGAGTATGGCGGCGAATCAGGTAGTGGTGTATTTCGACAAAGAAGAAGATGCGTTGCGGTTCACCTTGGCTGCCAGTTCGGTCTTGTCCGCGGACAATTCGGAAGAGACGAACGTGGCCCTGGCGAGTGTAGGGGAAGGTATCTCGAAGGCCAGCCGGATCACCGCGGAAGGCTCCTTGCACCAGAAAGCCAGCTAGGGTTGTCCCGCAGACACCGCTGAGCTGTGTCTCTACGCGCCATTTCAGGCGAAGCTGCTTTGCCGGCGGGACGCCGGCGCTACTTTATCTGGGGATGTCGAAGCGGTAGCCGATGCCGCGGACGGTCTTCAGGTATGTCGGATTGTCAGGGTCGGGCTCTATCTTCTCGCGCAATCTCCGAACATAAACATCTACTGAACGCGGCGTCACGAAAGAGCCTTCTGTCCAGACTGCATCGAGAAGCTGGTCGCGGGTGAAGACGCGAGTGGCGTGACGGGCAAGATAGTCGAGCAGGCGGAATTCGCGTGTGGTAGTGGCGAGCGCGCGGCCGCCCACCCGCACAATCATGGAAGAGGCATCGATCTCGACTTCGCCAAAGCGCAGGACTTCGGTCTCGGCGTGATCGGCAGAACTTCGCAGCACGGCGCGCACCCGCGCGACCAGTTCACGCGGGCTGAAGGGCTTGGTGATGTAATCATCCCCGCCCAGTTCGAGCCCTCGGATGCGGTCGACCTCGGCCGTCTTCGCGGTCAGAAAGATGATGTGGATCCCCGATAAGAGCTTGGTTTGGCGAATGTGGCGGCACAGTTCAATGCCGTCGCTCCCGGGAATCATGATGTCGAGCAGGAAGAGCGACGGCGGATTCATCAGGGCTTCTTCGACTACGGAAAAGGAGCCGGGGAACCAGCGGATGGCGAATCCGGCGGTCTCGAGGTGAAGACAAATCAGGCGCGCGATGTCGGCGTCGTCCTCGACAACAAAGACCACGGACTTGGTGGGCGCGATACCTGCGATCAACTCGTGCGTGCTCATTCCCATACGAGTGTCTGTTGCTAAAGACACGAACCCACATCCTGGAACAGCGTTTCTGAATAGACCAGTTTGGGGAGCCAGCGTTGCAGCCGTGTTGCGAGTTCGTTAAATCTAGGTTAATTTCGCGGCCTGAAGGCCGAAAGCCAGACGGCTTAGGGCCGCCCGGCTCATGGACAGTGGCCACGGGCCGGGGGTATATTCCGGGGGCTGCGTCGGCAGCCTTGTTAGTGGTTGCGGCTCCCTGTGAGTCTTAAAGGAGACGCCGTACGTCCAATCTCAGCGGATAAGGAAAAATGATGAAGCGGATCGTCCTCTCTCAACGAAAAAGGGCCTATTCCCTCTTTGCCATGCTGGTGATGTTTATGGTTTCGCTCGCGCTGGCTCCGGCGAACGCGCAGTTCACACTGCGGAAAATCAGCATCGATAAGTTCACGAATACCGATAGCACGCACAGAACGGAAGTTGAGCCCGACATGTTCTCGTGGGGATCGACGATCGTGGCCACCTACCACGTGGCGCGCCGTCCGGGATCGATTGGATGGGGGAGTGCGGACGTTGGCTTTTCGACCTCGACCGACGGAGGGACAACCTGGAAATACGGATATCTGCCGGGCTTGACCATCAACTACAAAGCGGGGACGTACGGCGCCGCGGCCGATCCATCGGTGGCTTATGACGCGAAGCACGGTCAATGGTTGATTTCGACCCTTCCGTTGGTTGGGACTGGCGGCGGACAGCAGTTCATCGGCGATGTCGCCGTGAGCCGCTCGACGGATGGTTTGCACTGGGGAAGTCCGATCAATGTGGATAAGACGCATCTCGACGACAAGAACTGGTCGGTTTGCGACAACACCGCGACCAGTCTCTACTACGGAAACTGCTACACCGAGTGGGACCAGGCGTACGGCACGGGCGACGTGCTGATGAGCGTCTCGAGCGATGGCGGCATGACCTGGGGCACCGGAAAGGCTTCCTCGGATCACGCCTTCGGACTGGGCGGGGAACCGCTGGTGCAGCCGAATGGCACAGTGATTGTGCCTTTCGAGGGCACGGGCATTAATGCATTCACCTCGACCAACGGTGGCAGCACCTGGGGAAAGAGTGTGTTGGTTTCTTCCATCAATAGCCATTTTGATGCAGGCGGGATTCGAAATCCGAATCTGCCGACGGCGGGAATTGACGGGGCGGGCAATGTGTTCGTCGCCTGGTCCGATTGCCGCTTCCGCACGGGCTGCAGTTCCAACGATATCGTGTTCAGCACATCGGCGAATGGAACTACCTGGACTGCTCCGGTACGGATTCCGATCGACGCCACGACGAGCACGATCGATCACTTCCTGCCGGGAATTGGGATCGATCCCAACACCTCGGGGACAACGGCTCACATCACGGTGGTTTACTACTACTACCCCGTGTCGAATTGCAGCACCAGCACCTGCCAGTTGTACGTAGGGTTCACGACTTCCCAGGATGGCGGGGCAACCTGGACTTCGGGGCAGCAACTAGCGGGGCCGATGAAGCTGACCTGGCTTCCGAACTCGGATAACGGTTACATGGTCGCGGATTACATTGGAGTGTCTTACAACAATGGCAATCCGTACGGCGTGTTTGCCGTGGCAACCGCGCCGAATGGCAGCACGCTAAACGAAGCCATGTACACAACGAAACAGCCGCTGCTGGCCACCGCGGATGCTGCGCGGTTCAGCTCTGCGGCGGATCAGGCCGTGCCGGGCGCGAAGTCAGACCACCAGCTGACGTTCTACTACGACGACGAGCAGAGGCGTCCGATTCCGCAATCGCGGATCGATGCCTGGATGAAACAGCACTAGGATGTTGAGGTAGACACGACGCCGTCCCCTTGGGGGCGCCGTTGTCGTCTAGTCGACGATCTCGATGGCAACAGTCTGCGCCTGGGCTCCGATCCGCGTGACGGAGAACCGGACGGCGAAATGGCTCGACACAGATGGCCGTCGCTGGCTCAACCGTAAACCCGATCAGGACTGAGGTTTTCTATTTGAAGCCGTAGCCAGGCTTGAGCTCACAGCGGTAGGTGCGCGAGAGATCCTTGTCGACGCGCACGTGGCAAGTGGCCCAGCTCAAGAACAGATCGGGACCGAGGGGAAAAACAATCGGCTCCGCATTGACGTCGGCCAGGATGCTCAGCCCCTCGGCTGATCCGGGCAAGCTGAAGTTCAGCGAAGGTCCGAAGATGACGGGGTACGATTCGCGGACGATATCGCTGACCATGGGGCGCACGACTTCCGCCTCGATCAGAAAGGTTGCGGTGTCGGACCAGTTGCGGGCGGCGACATTCATGATGCGTCCGCCATTCGAGAGGTTCTGAAATTCCACTCGCGTGAAGGGGCATGGCCCGGCGATGCAGGAGACGCGGGCGTTACGGAACTCGTCGCCTTCTCCGGCATCGAGAGCGGTCTCGCCGATGGCGGCTTTCCATTTGCCATCGGGCGAGCAAGGCGGACGCCCGCTACATGGGATGTTGCCCTTGTTTGCCACTTCAAAGGTTTTGACCGCGCTGCCGACGTTGGCTTCACCGGTGGTCTTTACCGAGTAACGCACCCGGATATTCGAAATCATCGTCGGCGCCTGCTTGGAATCAGTTTTGACCGGGCTCGGCAGCGGTGTCATGTGGACCAGGTACAACTTGTTTCCAACGAATTCGTTCAGGTCCAGCGGTTCGTACTCGGGATGGCGGAAGCGCAGCTTGACGGATTGGCGAATGCGGAGTTCCTTGGGCAGCGTGAGGCTGAAGAAGCCGGAATTGTCGGAAGTAGTCTTGCTGACGGCGTAGCCATTCGATCCGGTGATTTCCACATCGGCGATGGGCTGCTGCTTCTGGGGGTCGGTGTCTTCGCTAAGGACTGCGCCTTTCAGGGTGACTGGACGCGCCTTGCGAATTGCGACCACAAGAAGAGTCACGATGGTTGCCACAATCCCGATGCTTACCGCCCAAGCCGCAATCTTTCGCCTGCTCGCCATAGGGTTACTGTATAGCAACATTCTATGACGCAAATCTCCACTTCGTGGTCAGCATTCTACTTTTCATCGTCTAAACTTTAGGTATGGGAAGACAAAAGCAGGGGGACTTCCCGCGCGGGGGACTTTGGCGGCGCCGCGACCTGTTGCATTGGGCGGCGCGCGCGGGACTGTGTCTGCCCTTTGCCCGGTGGGAAGGCTCCCTGGTTTGGGCCGCGGCCCCCGACAAGAAGGCTCTGAATGCGGCGGCTTCGGGTACCGGGGTTTTAACCGAGTCCGACGACCAACTACTCGAGGAAATCGAAAAGGCAAGCTTCCTCTATTTCTGGGAACAAGCGAATCCCCAGACTGGGTTGATCAAAGACCGTTGCAATGTGCGCGCCAACGACACCACTGTTGCCGCAAGCATTGCGGCGACCGGCTTCGGATTGACCGCGCTCTGCATCGGCGAGAAACGCGGCTACGTTTCGCTCAACGACGCGCGCAACCGGGCCCTGACTGTATTGCGATTTCTCTGGAAGAAACTGCCCACGCACCGCGGGTTCTTCTATCACTTCGCCAACGTGAGTACCGGAGAGCGCCTGTGGGACTCGGAAGTCTCCTCGGTAGATACGGCGATCCTGCTGTGCGGAATCCTCACCTGCCGCAAACACTTTGAGGCGCATTCGGAGATCACCCAGCTTTCATACGAGATTTTCAACCGCGTGGACTGGACATGGCTCTCGGAAGACACTTCCCTGCTGCCGCACGGCTGGACGCCGGAACTGGGCTTTCTTCCCTATCGCTGGGATTACTACAGCGAACTCATGATGATTTACCTGCTAGGGATGGGGTCGTTTGCGCATCCGTTAAACGTGGACACGTGGAATGCCTGGAAGCGAACGACATTTGAGTACGACGGGCTGCGCTACATCGGATCATTTGCCCCGCTGTTCGTGCATCAGTATTCGCAGGCCTGGTTCGATTTTCGCGGGAAACGCGACAAGTATGCCGACTACTTTCAGAATTCAGTGATTGCTACCGAAGTGCACCGGCGGTTCTGCATAGAGCTGTCGAAGCAATTTCCCGATTACAGTGACAGGTTGTGGGGGATCACGGCATCCGATTCGCAGCGCGGTTATGTGGCGTGGGGCGGGCCTCCAGCAACGGGTCCCATTGACGGAACCGTAGTGCCGAGCGCACCCGCCGGATCGTTGCCGTTTCTTCCGCAGCCCGTAATGCGAGTGTTGCAGAACATTAGAACCCATTACGGGCAGGCCTGGAGCCGTTACGGATTTGTGAATGCATTCAATCCGTTGAGGAACTGGTACGACGCCGATGTCATCGGAATTGACACGGGAATCACCATGGTGATGGCGGAGAACGCGCGCACCGGATTCGTGTGGGAAACGTTCATGAAGAATCCTGAGGCCCAGCGCGGGATGCAGAAGGCGGGATTCCGTCCTTATTTGGCCTTGGGGACGAAGCAGTTCAACTAGAACAGTCGTCAGCCAAACTTTTCCGTGCCACTACTGTGTCGTTAGGGTGTGACGGGCGGGGACGCTCGTCCTCCCTTCTCTATTTCAATTCAATGACTGCCAGGCCTTGAGCCGGAAGTGTCACCGTGAGCTCTCCATTTTTCAGGAGACGACTCTCGGGGGCTGGCAGCTGGGCGGCTTTGCGTAAGGCGTCGACTTGATTCTTGGTCGGATATTGGGGCGAGCCCATTTTCGCGTAAGCGGGGCGAACATCTCCGTGGTCGTGATCGACGAGTGAAATGGTTGCGTGCGTGGCGCGCGTCTTTTTGAACTGCAGCATGAAGGTTTGCGCCGCACCCGCTTCTCCCGGCGGAGCGTAATTCCACAGGGCGAGCACCAGCGTCCCGTCAGCACGGCGAGTGAGGATTGCAGCATTGGAATCAAGGGCGATGCGCTGATCTCCGAGTTGGTGAAGAACCTTGAAGGCGTTGAACGCGGGCTTAGGGATACCGTCTTCCGCGATGAGGCCGTAGCCGCCGTAGAATGGTGCCTTCACCACTCCTTGCTCTTCGAAGACATCCGAGAAGCTCCAGTACGACATGATGTCGACCAGGCCATCGCACTGGCGAATGGTGTCGGCCATCCACGGGCCCATGTAGGTGGAGTCGGTGACGTCGGGTTCATTCTTGTAGCTGGCGTTGTATTCGCTCCAGATGAGCGGCAGGCCGGGCTTGCTGGAGGCTTTAATCTGGCGATGCACTTTGTCGACGGCGCGGCAAACCATCTTGTCACGGGGAATGTCTTCGTTCGTTCCGAATACATCTTTCGCAGTGTCGTTGCCGTAGACGTGGGTTGACGCAAAGTCGACGGGCACGTTCTTTTCCGTGCAGTGCTGGATGAAGGCGTCGACCCATGCGGCTTGTGCCGTAGCTGGACCACCGACTCGCAGCCTGGGATTCACGTTCTTGATGGCGCGCGCGGTGTGATCGTAGAGATCCCAATACGTGGATTGCTTGGGATCCCCACCCCAGAAATCAATGTTGGGCTCATTCCACACTTCGAAATACCACTGCGAAACTTCCTCGATGCCGTAACGATCCACCAGATGCCTGGTGAAGGCCGTGATGAGGCCGTCCCATTTGCCCCAATCCTTCGGCGGAGAGATATTCTGCTTGTACCAGAAGGCGTGCAGCATATCGTGTGCAGCCAGCTTCTTGGGCATGAAGCTCAACTCGACAAATGGCTTCACGCCGTTGGCGAGCAATCCGTCGTAGATCTGGTCGACGTACGAGAAGTTGTAGACAGGATGCCCTTGTGCATCTTCGTCATAGACGCCGACCTCATCGTGAAATATCGCATGGAAGCGGACATATTTGAATCCAGTGATCTGCTCGACCTCGCGCAGGTCATGGCGATAACTTTCGCGCAGCGAGAGGATGGCGCGACCCGAGCCGAACATTTCTTCCCAGAAATGCGGGAAGGCATGAGCGGGGGAGGAGGCGTCCACCAGAATGACGGTGGGTTGAGTTTCAGCGAAAGGGATAGAAATGAAAGATGCAAGAAAGAGAATGACGAACAGCGGCTTTCGCAGAACTCTCATGCGACCGGTAATTCCTTTCTAGACCAGGACGTGATCGACTGGCTTCTCCTGCAGCAGCAATTCCGTAGCCTGCACGCGAGGAGATTTATGAAACCAGTTCTGCACTGTTCCGTCGCCGAGAAAGTTGGCGATGGAAAGCAGACTCATGCCTTGATGGTGCGCCATCCAGCAGTGTACGACTTCGTAACGCCGGCGCCAGGAACTCTGGTGAGAAGAAGTGAAGTCGACCGATTCGTAGAAGCCATAGGTCCCCACCCACCGCTTTGTAGCCATCTTGCGAAGATTGCGGAGAGCGCCGGCGCCGTCAACGTGTAAAGCGAGGAAGGTCGAGTAGGGAGAAACAACCAACGCGTCTTTCTCGTCTTCATCGACATGAACGGCCAGTCCCGGGACTCCGAAGGCGCGGTAACCGTAATTGCCCGAGTCATCCCGCTTGAAGTAGGAGGATTCGGAGATCCCCCAAGGAATGCGCTTGGTTTTGGCGAAAGCCTGTTGCGCGCGGACCGCAGCGATGCGCGAGCGATCGAGAAGCGTATCGGGATAGGACCGCATCCAGAGCAGCGGCATGAGGTACTCGAACATGGTGCCGGTCCAGGAAAGCAGCACGGGACGGCCATGATCGACAATGTGGGCGCGGCCTAGCTGGAACCAACTCTCCTGCGGAATGTCGTCTTTAGCGATCGCCGCGAACACCGCGATGCGGGCTTCCGAGGCGAGCAAGTCGTAGCAGGAAGCACTCAGTAGTTCTGAGGATGCGTCGTAACCGATCGAGAGAAGTTTGCGGCGGCGGTTGTAGAGGAAGGTGAAATCCATTTCCTGGGCGAATTTTCCGGCGTTCGCGGAAATGGTGCGCAGTTCTTCGATCAGGCATTCCACTCGCACGCGAGCTTCGGGAAGCAACGCATGCAGGCGCTGGTAAACGGCCTTCTGTGGACCGGAGTCCTGCGCGGCTTCGAGGTGAGCCTGCAATGTGTCGATGATGTCAGCCAAATTCTCCAGAACGGGCTCATCCCATGCGGATGGCAGATTCACCGCCGGATCTTTGCGCAGCGAAGCAAACTCCGGCAGCAACCAGGGAGTGTGCATGCGGACGGCCTCGCGCAAGTTCCGCAGGCGAGCGAGGGTTTGCTCTCCGAACCAGCGAACGTCGGGCTCGGACTTGGTCCCGCCTTTCTTAGGAACGGCAGCGACGGCAGCCTCGGGCAGATCGAGCAGCGTTTGCAGCCAGTTTTCTCCAGCGGTTTCCTTTTCCAGCGATGCGACCTGCTTTCGCGGGAACGCGCGCAGATCGGCAAGCACGCGGAGATGATCCCAGAGTCCGTCGGCCAAAGCTGGCGAGAACAGCGGCTTGTGCAATTGGTCGAGACAGCCTTCTTCGAGCGTCCAGAACGAGGCGACCAGATTTCCATTGTCGACCGCCGAAACAAACAGCGGCGGCATGGGCTTAAGGGTGCGAGTGTCGTACCAGTTGTAAAGATGTCCGCGATGCTTTGGCAGCGTCGCGTAGGTCGAGAGCGTGCGCGAAACGCGATCGGCAAATTCCGGCACCGTGAGATAGCCAAATTCACAGGCGGCCTGCGTGGAATTGAGCAACAGACCGAGATTGGTGGGAGACAGCTTGGCTGCAACCCCAGGGGGTTCCTCCTGCACATTGTCAGGAATGAGCCAGTGATGTTCTTCGTTGCTGAACTCGGCGAAATATCTCCAGGTCCGTAAAGCGATCTTGCGCAAGAAGAGTTGATCTTTCTCGCTGGCTTCGGCTCGCGGCGGGAGCGGCGAACGGTTCAGCCACACCGAGACCAGCTTGCTGCACGCCCAGAGCACGAGGATAGGCAGGGCCGCGGGAAGAGCGCTCGGGCGGCCGAACCACAGCAGAACTCCGAGTCCAGCGGCAAGCGCTGGCTGCCAGTTCAGATACACATCGAGCGGAGTACGGCGCGTACCCAGTTCCGCTTCGGCGGCGGTCTCCCATTCGAGAAGGCGCTGGCCCGTAACCAGGCGGCGCACGAGCGCGCGAATCATGGCGTCGAGCGAGAGCAACATCTGGTGGGCAAGAAAGATGAGATTGAGCAGGACACCGACGTTCGCGGAGAAGAGTCCTTCGATGGCGCCGCGTGCGGTCGCCCAATTGCGCTCAGCGGCGGCGCGGACCAATCCGAATCCGCACCAGCACCACGCCGGAACAAACAAGATCGCGATGGTGGCTGCGGTCCAATAAAGAGGATTGCCGGGAAGCACCAGCCAACCGAGAACGAACAGCAGGAACGTGGCGGGTTCAACCAGGCTGCGGCGAAGATTGTCGAGAATCTTCCATTGCGAGACCAGCGAGATCGGGTTGACGACGCGGTTGCCAGATTCTCCCGGCACACGGCTGGTGAGCCACTCCACGATCTGCCAGTCTCCGCGTAGCCAACGATGTTTGCGCCGGTTATAAGCGCTGTAGTGCGAGGGATAGTCCTCGATGATCTCGATGTCGGTCACGAGGCCAGCGCGGGCGTAGGCGCCTTCGATCAGGTCATGGCTGAGCAGCGCATTGTCGGGGAAACGTCGGTCGAGAACCTTATGCAGGGTGTCGACTTCGTAGATGCCTTTTCCAGTAAAACTGCCCTCGGCGTAAAGATCCTGATAAACGTCGGAAACGGCGCGGGTGTAAATGTCGATACCGGTCTGTCCCGAATAAATTTTTGCCAGCCGGGAGCGGGCCGCGCTTTGCACGCTGATGCCGACGCGCGGCTGCAAGATTCCATATCCCGCGACCACGATGTTTTTTTGCGGATCGATGATGGCCTGGTTCAGAGGATGGGCAAGAGCCCCAATCATGCGGTGCGCGGAGCCGCGAGGGAGTTCGGTGTCGGAGTCAAGAGTGATGACAAAACGAACTTTCGGAAGAATGGAGAGGTCGCCAACCTTGACCGGAAAACTGTCGTATTGCTGTTTTAGAAGTTTGTTAAGGTCGAGCAATTTGCCGCGCTTGCGTTCCCAGCCCATCCAGACTTTTTCACGCGGGTTGTACTGGCGATGCCGGTGAAAGAGGAAGAAGGTCCCCGATCCCTGCGCGGTATATTTTTCGTTGAGCTTGGCAATCTGCTCGGCGCAAAACTGCACCAGGGGATCGTCTTCATTCGGCGGTTCGGCCGAGTCCGGGAGGTCGCTGACCAGCGCAAAGTGCAGATTGCGGCCATGGTTGCCGAGGAATCGGACTTCCAGATCATCCACCAGGCGGCGAACCTGAGCTCGATTCAACAGCAGCGTGGGAATGCCGACCAGCGTGACGCAGTCATCGGAGATGCCTTCCGAGAAATCAAGCTTGGGCAGGATCTGCGGCGTTAACAAGGTGGTGGTCAGGTAGCCCATCAGCTGAACTGCACTTTGCGACGAAGGCAGCAACAGCACCAGCATGGCTAGTAGCACCAGGCCGGGCGAATTGTACGGATCGGTTAGCAGCAGCAGCGTTGCCGACAGAATGGCGCAAGCAACGATGGCGGTTCCGGGAAGATAAAACTCGTCAGGATGCGCGCGCAAAAAGGCCTGCAGCCGCTGCCCCAAAGGCGGCCGGAAACCGACACGCTTCTCGAGCGTGCTCGCTCCTTCGGCGACCAAATAATAGCCGATGTGGGAACAGCGCACGGTAATGCGAGGATCGGGATGCGTGCCGCGCTGCGCCGCGCGGGCGAGAGCCAGGGCTTCGAGCGCAACTTGCTTCTCGGAAAATTCCGAGTGTTCGGCAAGGTTGATGACTTTGCCGCGATAGAAATCGCGGCTATCGAAGTCCATGCGCGAGTAGATGCCCGCGGGATCTTGTCTCAACACCCGATCGACAACGATCAGGCATTCGAGAGCTTCTTTCCACGTGGTCTGCGTGATCTCCCGGAGAGAGCGAATGCAGGCCTCAACTCCCGCACTCGAAGTAGGATCGGCAAGAAGACGCGATCCCCGCCCCACCGCTTCTTCGAGCAGAACCAGTTTGAGAGCTGGAATCAGACCCCAGAGTTCCTTTACCTTAAGATCGGTGATCTCCTGAAACGCATTCACGTAAGTGGTAAAGGCCTGCTCGGTAAACTGATACTTGGTGGCAGCGAGAAATCCTTCGGCGACCGCGATGAGGCGGGGAACGGTGGCGCCCATCGCGTTACGGACGTGCGGTATCTCTGCTAGAGGGGCTAGCGAATTTCCAGGATTCGACTCGGAGGAAATCAGACTGACATTGTCATGCAGCCAGCGAAAGTCATCGGAGAACGGAGCGCGCGGCAATGGCCCGCTGCATGCATCGAGCAGAGGCTTGAGGGGAAGCATGAGCGCTTGCCAGCGGTCCGAGACGAACGTGGAAGCGGGTACATTTGGCAGAAAATCGAGGGAACGGGCCAGTTCGATGGCGCGGGTGCGCAGCACAGAGTCGTCCGAAATGGGTTGCGCGCTGGCGCGAGCGCTCTCGTATCCACTCACCACTTCGAGATGGACATTCTGGGGCATGCGTGATTCCTAGCGATAGCTGGAGGCTTGCAGTTCAAACATTTCTGCATAGCGTCCACCCATGCTGGTCAATTGGTCGTGACTGCCTTGCTCGGCGATCTGGCCATTTTCAAGCACTACGATGCGGTCGGCCATGCGCACGGTTGAAAAGCGGTGTGAAATAAAAAGGGCCATCTTGCCTGCGGTCAGTTCAGCGAAGCGGCGGAAAACCTCAAATTCGCTGCGGGCATCAAGAGCCGCGGTGGGCTCGTCGAGAATAAGCAGTTGCGCATCGCGCAGATAGGCGCGAGCCAGTGCAACCTTTTGCCATTCACCACCGGAAAGATCCACGCCCCCGTCGAAGCGGCGCCCCAACATTTGTTCATATTGCAATGGAAGCTGGGCCACGACCTGGTCGGCAAGGCTCTTCTCGGCGGCGGACTTCAGCAATTCGCGATTCTCCAGCTCTTCAACCTTGCCGACCGCAATGTTTTCACGCGCCGTCATTTCGTAGCGCATGAAGTCCTGGAAAATCACGCCGATTTCGCGGTACAGATCCTCGAGATCGTATTCGCGAAGGTCGATGCCATCGAGAAGGATTTGACCCTCGGAGGGGTCGTAAAGGCGCGTGATCAGCTTCACGATGGTGGTCTTGCCCTGACCGTTTTCTCCGATCAACGCCACCCGCTCGCCCGGATGCAGGTGGAAATTCAGGCCATCGAGAATGAGCCGCGGACTTCCGGGATACGCGAACGAGACATTGCGAAATTCGAATCCATGCTTGATAGGCCGCGGCGCCGGCAGCGCGTTGGGTTTCGAGACAATCGTCGGACGCATGTCGAAGAAGGCCAAAAGATCGGTAAGAAACAAAGCCTGATCGGCGATTCCCGAGAGCGTCGAGAAAGTCAGCTGAATGTTCGAGCTGGCTTGCAGAATCGCGCCCGCCAGAAACGTTAGGGTACCGATGCTGAGTAGCCCCTGAATCGTTCTCCAGATAACGAACGCATACGCCGAGTAATAACCGAGCGTGCCGATGACGGAGAGCACTGCGCCAGCAACCAGCTTGCGGCGCGAAAGCGCAACGTTTTCTTCGTAGATTTCATCGGAGAGACGCGTGAAGCGGTCGGTCAGGAAATGGTTGAGGCCGAACAGACGAAGTTCTTTGGCGGCTTCGCGGCTTCCCCCGAGCTGGCGCAGATAGTCGAGCTGGCGGCGAGCCGGCGTCTGGCGAAAATTCTTGGCGTATCCGAGAAAGGCAAAGTGGGTCTCGCCGAGAAACGCAGGAACCACGCCCACGATCAGCAACACCATGAGCCAGGGGGAGAACACCATGATCGAGACCGACATCGACACCGCGGTGATGACTTGCGTTATGAGGCGTCCGATCGACTGGATCATGGCCAGGCGATCGGTGGCTTGCACGCGAGCGCGATCGAGACGATCGTAGAAGACCGGATCTTCGTAGGCGATCAGGTCGAGTTCCGCGGCGTGCTTCATAACCGCGATGCTGACGTGGCGGGTGTAACGATCGGCAAGGAGGGAATCGAGGTAGTCGATCACGCGCGTCAGGATGGTGATGAGAACGGCGAGGACAAATTCGGCGACCACCAGCCACCAGAAACGGGGCTGCACCGGCTGGTGCGCGGAGGAGGCGTGAACAATGCTGTCGATGATCAGCTTAGTGACGGCGAGAATCGCCACCGGCAACAGCGCCGTGACCAGGCGGAAGAGGAGACCGAGCGAGACCACGATCGGTCCGGAATCCCATACGATCTTCAAGACCGGCGGAAGGTTGCGCAGCGCCGAGAGACGCTCGCGCCATGCCATCGATAAATTCTTGGGTTCCGCCATGTCAGGTTTTGGGACCCTGGAACGATCCGGCCGCCGGTAGGATTGGGTGCGGCAGCCTCAATATGGATGCATACATATTGCCACAACGCTGGGATAAAAGATGCGGAATCGGAGGGCGGGGTTTGTCCCGCGTTAAGCCTTAGGGGAGAAGGGCCTAAAACGCCGTGTTGACTGCCTGAGATTGGGCCCCATGGCCTGTTCTCATGAGCCTGGAGAGTGAAAAACTTGCGTGCTGGATAACTAAATTCCCCGGTCAGGTGAGCGGCAGGAGAACCCGGCCGCATGCCGGAGGTTCCGGACACGCGGCCGGTTCGAGGCTGCGACTACGGCGTGACTTCGAAGACGTCGCCTGCGATTTGTGGACCTCCAAATTCCGTGGTCCCATACAGGTTGCCACTCTTGTCGAACACCAATCCCGCGTAGGAACCATTGCCCGCGCCGTCGACTGTGTAGAGAACCGTTTCCGTCCAGGCACCGCCACTACCCGGAGTCAGCTCGAAGACAACGCCGCCCGCTCCGAAGACACCGCTCGCGGTCGTGCCATACAAGTTCCCTGCCGAATCGCGAATCACTCCCGCATAGGGATTGCCGCCATTCGCTCCGCCAGGAAATGTATAGAGAACTTTTTCTTTCCATCCGTTAGCGGTCTTCTTGAGTTCGAAGACGGTGCCTTCGTTTGCCGAACCGCCGCTTGTCGTCGTGCCGAAAAGAGCGGTGCCCGCAGTATTAGTGATGACATCAGATGTGGCGGGGTTAGCTCCATCCGCGCCACCGCGGAAGCTATAGAGCAAGCTTTCCGTCCAACCACCGGATACCGGCGACACTTCAAACACTGTGCCCAGACCGGCGCTGCCCCCTTGCACTGTCAGGCCATAAAGGTTGCCGGCAGAATCGATGGCCAGCGATCCCCCGGGACCTTGTCCATCGCTCGTGGTGAGACTCACGAACGCGTGCAAGACGGCCTCTGTCCAAGTACCGTCTGTGTTCGGCTTCAGCTGGAAGACGACTCCCTGTCCGTAGAGCCCATCGAGCGGAGTGGTGCCGTAGAGATTGCCGGCTTTGTCGAATACGAGAGCGCCGACGGGCTGGCCGCCGTCGTTTCCTCCAGAGAAGCTATACAGAATCTTCTTCGTCCACGTACCACCTGTCGCAGGAGAGAGTTCGAAGACGGCGCCGTGCCCGAGGGCTCCGCCGTTGTAGAGAGTGCCGTAGAGATTGCCTTGCTTATCGAAGATAACGCCAGCCGCCGGAAGGCTTCCATCGGCGCTGCCCTGAAAGCTGTAGAGAATTTCCACCAGCCAGCCGCCGCGCGAGGAGGGCGTCAACTCAAACACTTCTCCTTGCCCATTGGCGCCGCCAGCGGTCGTGGTGCCGTAAAGATTTCCGTTCCTGTCGAGAACGAGCCGGGACTTGGGATTGGCTCCATCTTTTCCGCCGGTGAAGCTGTAAAGAATCGTCCCCGTTTGAGCCCAGGCGCCGGTGATGAGAATGAGGATTGCCGCGAGGATAGTGGCCGAAGTTCTTGCTCGTTTTGTTTCGTGGTACATGGAACCTGCCTTTGTTCAGGGAATGGAAACCGCCCCCACAATGCCGCTGAAGTATATCTCGATTTCTCGCGTGAAAGCGGCGTCCAACAGAGGCTTTCGCAAAACTTATTTCTCTGCGCTGAGGACTCAATAAGTCACGAAACATGTCTTAACTGTCGAGTCTATTCGACGAAAGATTTGCTTGAAACTCTAACCATTTCGCCGAGTCGACTGCCGGGCCAGCAACTTGGGTTCGATGACGATCCGCCTGGGCCGGATCGCGCGCCTGGATTCGATCTGTTCCAGCAAGAGTTCGGCGGCGCGGCTCCCAATCCGGCGAGCGCCTTGATCGATGGTTGTCAGGGGGACAGCAAGAAGATCGGAATAGTGAATGTTACCCGCGCCCACGACGGCGATATCGTCGGGAACCTTAAGGCCTGCATCGAGGATGGCCTTGATCGCGCCGATCGCCACCGGGTCGTTGTAGCAAAAAACTCCATCGGGAACCGGATGCCCGCGCAGAAGTTTCCGCATGGCTTTGTATCCGCCGGTGTCTTCATGGCGTGCCTCGACTATCAATCCAGGAGACACCTTGAGCGAATGTTTTTCCAGAGCGCGGCGATAGCCCCTGAGGCGTGCCGCCGCAAATCCTGACCCCAGTCCGCGAAGATGCGCGATTCGGCGGCAACCTAAGGCGATCAAGTGGGAAGTCGCTAGCCGCCCGATCGCCTCGTTGTCGACCCCAACAAAACTGGCGGGCACACCGGCGAGCGGACGATCGATCAAGACGAAGGGCACTCGGCGTTTGCGGATGCCTTCGAACATTTCCGAACTCGCGGATGATTGCACCGAGGCGATAATCAAACCGTCCACCTGGCGAGCGACCAGAGAGTCGGCTTCGCTGCGCTCCAGACCGGGATCTTCCTCGAAGCAGGAAATAATCAGGTGATACCCCTGTGGTCGAATGGCTTCTGCAACGGCCTTGGCAATCTCCGCAAAGAAGAGATGAGAAAAATCAGGCAGCAGAAGCCCTATGGTGTGGGTGCGGCGAGTGACCAGGCTGCGCGCGATCCAATTCGGTTGGTAATCGAGTTCTTTAGCACGTCGCAAGACTCGCTTGCGTGTGGCCGCACTGATCTTCCCCTGGTTGCGAAGCACCTTCGAGACGGTGACTACCGAGACATTCAAGTCCCGGGCGATATCCGACATGGTAACGGCCATATGGCGGCGAGAATATCACAAGGGTAAGCGATTACCTTGCGGTCTTCGAGATAGCTTCAGGGGAGCGCCTGTTCGTCAAGACGCGGCTCAACGCAAAGGGCTGCACCGCCGGCGATTCCGGCATCTTCTCCGTATTGTGCCGGAAGCAGAGGGATTTCCTGACAACGCTGGTTGATGCTGCAACGCGGCAAGCGATCGTGAATCTCAGCGAAGAACGGTTTCAGCATGGTGCCCACACCGCCTCCGATGATGATGACGTCGGGTTCGAGTAGATCGATGACGTTGCCCAACCAGAAAGACAACGCATCAAAGGTCTCACTCATTACTTCGTGGGCAACGGCGTCTCCAGCGGCGTACCCCTTCCCTACCATTTCGCTGGTCACGCCAGAGATCTTGCCTCCCGCGAAATCCAGAATGGCAGAAGCACGGCCGGCATCCAATTTTTCTCGCGCTCTTCGAGCAATTGCTGGACCAGCAGCGAGCGCTTCGATGCAACCCGGCTTGCCGCAACCGCAGCGCGGCCCGTTATAGTCGATGCTCACGTGACCGCCTTCTCCGGCAGCCCCGGTACGGCCGTGATAGATGTGGCCATCGAATACAATTCCCGTTCCAATGCCCGTACCGATCGTGGTGTAGAAAACGTTGCGGAATCCGCGTCCGGCGCCCCACAACGTTTCCGCCAACCCGGCGGCATTCGCGTCGTTGTCAACTTTCACCGGGACGCGATAAAGGCGCGCGACTTCCGCGGCTAATGGAAAATTTCTCCAGCAAGTCAGGTTCGGAGGGTTGATCACGACGCCAGTCTTTGGATCCAGGGGACCCGGAGCGCAGATTCCGATGCCCTCAATCAGTTTCGGTGGAGTTCCCGAGACGCTGGGCGTCTTGGCCGAAACTAGATCAATCGCCGAGGTTACAGATTGCAAGCCGCAGGCAGCGCCGTCGTTCGCCACCATGGGAGAGCGCGCCTGAAAAAGGATTTTCCCTTGCGCGATCGACTAACCCTGCGGCGACTTTGGTACCGCCGATATCAACGCCGATCACCAGTCCATCAGAGGCTGAAGCCAGCGACATTTCTCTTCCTTAGGCGACCACCGTCGGCTTTGAACCTCGCAACGCGTAATAAACGATGTACAAGTAGCAAATGACGGGCAGGAAAAACGCGTGATGAATTCCCAGATGATCCGCCATAACTCCCTGCAACAAGGGAATAATGGCGCCGCCCACGATCGCCATGATGAGCAGGCCCGAGCCGTCGCCCGTGAGTGGCCCAAGCTCGGCGATTCCTAGAGTAAAGATGCTGGGGAACATGATGGAGTTGAAGAAACCCACGAGAAGAATGGTTCCCATCGCGACGTGACCGAAAGTGAGCATGGAAGCGCAGACAAGAATGGCTGCCACAAAGGCGGCAATTCCGAGAACGGTGCCGGTGCGAACCTTCTGCAAAATGGCCGATCCAACGAATCGGCCGACCATGGCCCCGCCCCAGTAGTAGGCCACATAGCGGGCCGCAACCGACGCCGTCAGGTTGCCGATCTCCGGTTGACCGAAATAGTTGATGAGAAAGCTGCCGATCGAAACTTCCGCGCCTACATAAACAAAAATGGCGACGCACCCAAGAACAAGATGACGGTACTTGAATAAGTTTTTTGCCGGAACAGCCGTTCCGTGCTTTTCGGCCTCCGGAACAGGCGGAAGCTTGAATAGACCAATAGCGACGGCCAACAAAATCAACAGCACCGCGATGCCCAAGTAGGGCAGCTTCACCGAGGATGCCACCTGGATCTTGTAGGTCTGAAGTGCCTCGGGAGACAGCTTGCGTACCGCCTCGATGGCCACGGGCGCCGCACTGAGAATGAATATCCCGCCGAGATAGGGACCGATCGTAGTTCCCAGCGAATTGAACGCTTGCGCGAGATTCAGACGGCTGGAAGCCGTTTCTGCGCGGTCCTAACACCGCGACATATGGATTCGCAGCCACCTGCAGCGCGGTGATGCCCGCCGCCAGCACCATGAGCGCACCAAGAAATAGCGGATACGACGGCACGCTGGCTGCGGGGATAAACAGCAGAGCACCTACCGCCATTGTAAGCAGACCCACTACGATGGTTCGCTTGTAGCCGATGGCGTCGAGCACTTTGGCGGAGGGAATGGAAAAGATGAAATACGCGGAAAAGAACGCGAACTGGATCAGCATTACCTTGGCATAGCTAAGGTCGAAGATCGACTTCAGATGCGGGACCAGGACGTCATTCAGAACGGTGACAAAGCCCCACATGAAAAAGAGCGTCGTCATCACGGCCAGCGCTGCCCTGTCTGTGGAAGCAGGCGCCGGAACCGAAGCAGCGGAGGCCTTCGTATTCACAACTGGCATCGGATCGGTCTCTCGTCACCTTCCACAATAAATTATTGGGCGCGCCAGAGCGAGTTCGGGCCAGCATCATACCATCAAAAAAAGAAGGACGGCGTTTCTGCCGTCCCTCCTCGATTGTTTCTTCGTTACAGATTACGAGCCGTTGCCCTCTGGCGAGGCTTCTGCCGCATGCATCACGCGGAAGGTATTCCCGCCGTTCGACCACACCAGCAGCAGAGCGTCCTGCCCTTTGGGCACGCTGCTGAGCGCGCTCTTCACGTCCGCTGCGTTCTGCATCGGCTTGCGGTCAACTTCCATGATCACATCGCCGCGTTGTAATCCAGCGTTGTCGGCGGGGCTGCCGGGTTGCACCTGCTCGATCAATGCTCCGTGAACGTTGGCAGGCGCTTGCAGTTGCTGGCGAGCATCCGCATTGATGTCGGAAAGCCCCAAGCCCCAGCGGGGCTTGCCATGATCGGCGCTGGCGTCTTCGGTGTCCTTGTCGCGGCTGCCCATCGCTTCCAGGGTGACCGGAACGTTGACGTTCTTTCCATCACGCATGACGTCGAGCTTGATGTTCGTCCCTGGACCCTTCTGTCCGACTTCGACCTGAAGTTCACCGGCATCATTCACTGAACGTCCGTCGAGTCCGGTGATCACGTCGCCAACTTTCAGACCAGCCTTTGCAGCCGGTGAGTCCGGTTCGACCTGGGTCACGACCGCGCCCGCGGCCTTGTCCATGTGGAAGAACTTCGAGTTGTCGGGAGTGACATCGTTGATGCCAATTCCCATGTATCCGTGAACCACCTTGCCGGAACGGATCAGCGTCTCGGCGGTGGGCCGCACGATCTGCGTCGGGATAGCGAAGCCCATTCCTGAGAACGATCCCGAAGGCGAAACCAGGAAGGTGTTGATGCCCACCACTTCCCCGCGCGCGTTCACCAGCGGTCCGCCGGAGTTGCCCGGGTTGATGGCTGCGTCGGTCTGAATGTATTCACCCGGTTTGCGAGCATCGCCGGCGTCCGGATTGGGGCGGTTCAGCGCGCTCACAATTCCGCGGGTCACGGTGAAGCGAAAGCCGAACGGATTGCCGAAGGCAAGAACGGTCTGTCCCGGATGCAACTTGGTCGAATCTCCCCAGGGCACGCTGGGCAGATCGTGGCCGTCGACTTTAATTACGGCGAGATCGGTCAATGGATCCGCGCCGATCAACTTCGCGGGAAGAATGCGCCGGTCGCTCATGGTCACGCGAATGTCCATGGCGCCATCGATGACGTGGTTATTGGTAACGATGTATCCATCGGGCGAGATGATCACGCCGCTGCCCAGCCCGTGTTCAACGCGAGGCTGTTGCGGTTGCATCTGCGGCCCCATGAACTGTCCAAAAGGACCGAAGAACTGTTGCATGTTCTCGGGCATTTGTCCGTGCGCCGAGGCTTTGGTGCGGGAAGTCACGGTCACGTTCACAATCGCGGGAGTCACGCGCGCCGCCAGGGTTTCCATCGCCTTGTCGAGTGAGAGCAAGGCGCCCACGCTGTTGTCGTCGAGCGCTGGCGCACTGGGCGCCATCGCCGCATTTGCGGTTGAAGGTTTTACGAATTCATAGGTGCCGACTCCGATCGTCATCGCTAAGGCGATCACGGGGACAATCAGGCGCCGTTTGAGCAGTGTTTTCAGGTTTTGCATCGCGTTTCTCTACTTCCTTTCGGATTGAAGTGTTCTAGTAACTAAGAATTTAGTTGTACGAAGCCAAAATTTTTTTACGTCGACTTCGCAATCACTCCGCTATCGATTCTCTTCTGTGCCGGAGGAGCCACCACCGTCACACGCCATACGCAGAATGTCCATCGCACCGCGTTCGGCCCCTGGATCTCTTGCGTCTCCATCACTACGTAGATCGCGGGTCGCATCGCTTGCGGTTGCCGGTTCGCAGCCTGCAAGACATTTGATCCCTGGCTCGGAAGCGCCCTGGCCGGAGTTCCCGCTGCCTTATGAGTACGCACGACTCGATTCGTCGCAGCCGCTTTCGCTTTCGCTTGCGCCTCTATCGTCAACCTCGCAGGAAATACGCGAGCCTCTGGAAATGCGGGAGTGGGCGCTTCCATGTGCGCAGACTGGGCGTACTGATTCATGGAACGGTTGTCGAACGACACCAGCCGAGGCAAGTGGGATTGCACCATGGCGAAGGCAAACGCAAAGCCGCCAACCAACAAAAGGGCCGGCATCCAGACACGCGTCGCACGAGGACGGCCTCCATCAAGAATCTGCTTGATGCGCAGCGTGGTGTCGCGCATTCGGCCGACAGCCGCTTGCGCCAGAGCCAGACCGCGGCGCAAAAATCCCTTCTCTGCGAGCGATACCAGGCACTCGGCATAGGCTCGTGGATTCTCGGTGCGCGCCAGCACCAGATCGTCGCAAGCCATCTCCCGTTCCAGTGTCAGCTTGCGCTCAATCCACCACACCGCTGGATGAAAGAACAGCAACGCGCCGAGAACTTTCTGCGCTAGATTGGTGCAATCATCCCAACGGCGTAGGTGAGCGAGTTCGTGCAGCAAGATCGAGTTCAACTCCGGCGTCGATAGCTCTTGCATCGCCCAGTCGGGAATGACCACCAGGGGATGGAGGAATCCCACTGCGATCGGCATTTTCAAAGAACTGGACGTACACAAAGTCACTTGCCTCGGACCTTCGAACTCGTTCAGCGTTCGCTGCAAAGTTTCATCGAGCTCCGAAACCGGCACGGGAACGCTATTGTTTCGCAAGACGCCGCAACTGCCAGAGTCCGATCACTACTCTTGCAAGGCCAAACAACGCCAACAACGCCCACGCGGCGAACAGATACGTGGCCCAGGCGCCAGGCACCGTGAATTCCGCGCGGCTTGCTACTGTGCGTGTGGAGGAAGCAAACCATCCCGAAAACGGGACAATGGCAATCGTGAGAAGAGCCGAGAACCACACCGCAAAGCGCGTTCCCGAATTCTGCCGGCCGATAAGCCGCAAGAGCGCCCAGGCAAATAAAGCGATTCCCGCTCCGGCCAGCATGCCGTTCAGCATTCGCTCCGCCGAGAATTGAGCCAGCCATTGCAGATTCATATCGGGCATCACGCTTCTTCCTTGCTCCGCTGCAACAATTGCCGCAAGTGCGTCAACTCTTCCCGATCGATGCCGCGCTCTTCCAAAATATTAATGATCAGCAAATCCTGCGAGTCCTGAAAGAAACGCCCCACCAGGTGACGGATCTCCGACCGCGTGGCTTCCTCCCGCTTGATCACCGGGGTATAGACGTGTGCACGGCCATCTTTCAGATGTTGCACATATCCCTTGTTTTCCAGAATGCGAATGGTGGTAAGGACAGTGTTGTAGGCGAGGGCGGGCCTGCCGGGAAGCACATCGAGGACGTCCTGTACCGTCGCCGAGCCCTTTTCCCACAGGACTTCCATCAGCTTCAGCTCAGCTTCGGTCAGGGTTTCGGACTTTCTGCGGGGCAAGACCCTTCTCCTTTTCAACTATTTATTAAGACGCACCAGCTGGCGCAACGTCAACTAATTATTTAGTTAGTTGCCGGGTCGGAGAGGATGGTTGCTCGGTCCGAGCCGTCCTCGCAGACAGCGGTCATGCAAGGTAAATAATTGATTTTAATAGTCTTATTACGGCTCAAAGACGCGCGCCGTCAGTGCCCTGACACGAACGCTACGAGAACCGCGTCCTAGCCAGAAAGCCGCTGCATGTGTTTAATTTCTAGCGCGAGTTCACGGAGTCACGCCTTCATGTCATCGTCTCTTGGCACCAATCGGCCGAATCGCGGAGAAGTTACAAATCAGTCAGCAGTATCTCGAGCCCTGGGGCTCTCACGTGGCGAAGCTGCGGCTGGAACTGCTGCAAGAATCCCGCCCCCCCACCAAGCGGAAACTCATTCTGGTGACGGCGATGACCTCCACCAGCAGCGGCGAAGGCAAGACGGTCACTTCGATCGGTCTCGCCCAGGCGCTGGAAAAGATCGGGAAAAAAAGTATCGCCACCCTTCGCGAGCCCTCGCTCGGCCCGGTCTTCGGATTGAAAGGCGGCGCAACCGGCGGCGGGCAATCGCAGGTGCTTCCCCGCGAGAGAATCAACCTCCATTTCACCGGAGACTTCCACGCGCTGACTTCCGCGCACAATCTGCTGGCTGCGATGCTCGACGCTCACATTCATCATGGAAACGAATTGCGCATCGACGTGAATAATGTGCAGTGGCCGCGAGCGCTCGATATGAACGACCGCGCACTGCGCAGCGTGGTCACGGGACTGGGCGGACGCAGCAATGGCCCGGCTAGAGAAACCGCTTTCGTGATCACCGCGGCTTCCGAGATCATGGCGATCCTCGCGCTTGCTGCCGATCGTCGCGACCTGCAGGAACGGCTTGGCCGCATCGTGGTTGGCTTCAATCTCGAGGGGAAACCGGTCCGCGCCGAAGATCTGAAAGCTACCGGCGGAATGATGGTTCTGCTGACCGACGCCATCATGCCCAACCTGGTGCAGACCAGCGAGCACACGCCTGCGATCGTGCATGCCGGACCTTTTGCCAACATCGCGCACGGTACCAGCAGCGTCCTCGCGCAGAAGATGGGATTGCAACTGGCGGATTACGTCGTCAACGAAACCGGTTTCGCGTCGGACCTGGGCGCCGAAAAGTATTTCGATATCGTGATGCCGTCCTGCGGCCTGCAGCCGTCGGCTGCGGTGTTGATTGCCTCGACGCGGTCCTTGCTTCGCCACGGAGGAAATCAAAGTCCGCTGGACTTCGACACAGGATTCGCTAACCTCGCCAAGCACATCGACAACCTGCGGACATTCGGCATTCCCATCGTCGTCGCCATCAACCGCTTCACCTCCGACACAACCGAGCAACTGGCTTCAATCACAAACTTTTGCCGGGGACTGGGAGTGGAGAGCGCGATCTCCGAGGTCTATGAGAAAGGCGGAGCGGGCGGGATCGACCTCGCGGAAAAAGTCGTCGCGGCAACGGACGCTCCCAGCGACAAGCCCAAGCCGTTATACCAGCCGGGCGCCCGCCTGTTTGAGAAAATCGAGAAAATTGGAAAGACGATTTATGGGGCGGGACGGGTGGTGTTCGAATCCGCCGCGCGCAAGAAGCTTGAGCGCTTCACCGAACTCGGGTACGGAAATCTTTCTGTCTGCATGGCGAAGACACAAGCCTCGCTGACAGATGACCCCGCGGTCCTCGGGGCGCCGCAAGGGTGGACGTTAAAAGTCAGCGACGCCTTGTTGTCGGCCGGCGCAGGTTTTGTGGTCGCGGTCCTCGGCGAGATGATGCTGATGCCCGGACTCGGAAAGCTCCCCCAGGCATTTAAATTGAACGTCGATGACGCAGGGAAAATTCAGGGGATGATCTAAGGGAAACATACATACATGTATGTATGTTTTGGCTCTTGTTAACCATTTACTTTTTGAGGAAGGTCCCCTTTTCCAGTTCGGTAAAAGCCTGACGAAGCTGCTCCTGGGTGTTCATAACGATGGGGCCATACCAGGCCACCGGCTCTTCGAGCGGCTTCCCCGAAACCAGGAGAAAGCGGATCCCATCGTCGCCCGCCTGCACCGTGACTTCGTCGCCGCGATCAAACAAGATCAGAGACCGGTTCGCCGCTTCAACCGGAGGCGTGGTGTCGGCCCACTTCAGCGCTTCGGTGGGAACCGCCAGCGGTCCGGAAGCGTTGCAGAATTTTCCGCCTCCCGCGAAAACATACGCGAAGGCGTGACGCGTGGTCTCAACGGGAAGGGACTTTCTGCGCCCGGGAGAGACCGAGACATCGAGATAAATAGGGTCGGCAGCGATCCCGTCGACCGGGCCTTTCTTACCCCAGAAATTTCCACAGACGATGCGCACGTGGGTTCCGTCATCATCCTTGACTTCAGGAATATCGAGCGCCTTCACTTCCTGGTAGCGTGGCGCTGTCATCTTTAATGACGCAGGAAGGTTAGCCCACAACTGGAATCCATGCATACGCCCGGCGTCATCGCCCTTCGGCATCTCCTGATGAATGATGCCGCTGCCCGCGGTCATCCATTGCACATCGCCTGACGCAATCGCTCCGTGGTTGCCCATGCTGTCGCCATGCTCGACAGTGCCGGCGAGCACGTACGTGATGGTCTCGATCCCACGGTGCGGATGCCAGGGAAATCCTGCCAAATAGTCTTCGGGAACGTCGTTGCGGAAGTCGTCCAGTAATAAGAACGGATCGAAATCCGAGGTGTTGCCGAACCCGAAGGCGCGCCGTAAGTGCACGCCGGCGCCTTCGAGGGTCGGCTTGGCCTGAATGAGCCTCTTTACCGGTCGAATCGACATGGGACCTTCCTGATTTCTGACGCGTGAAGTTGCATTTTACCGAAGCGAGAAGCAGAACGGACGCGGGTTATTACGTTTTGATATACAAGGCTCTGGAATCTTTTCACCCGGCTTGCAATTTTGACCTTGAGGTAGAGATTCGTCGAACCTTTATCGCACACAAAACAAAGCAGATTGTGATTTTGGTCGCAGACCTGCTCAGTCGTGACATGCCCAAGTTCCAGATTGTGACTTGTCCTCTATTCTTTACTAGTCAACCCATCAACTTTTTTGGGACCATATAGCATCTAATCCGAAACTTAGGTGAGAATCAGGTGTTTTCTGGATTGAGGAGCCTGAAATTTTAGGGGATGCTGGTTCGACCGGCACCCACCAACCGAATGCGCGCCGAACTTCGATTTTGTGACAAAGGCAGTGTTGGGGTCCATGAGTATAAAGATAAGTGTTTTTCTTCTCACCCGGAACCGCCTTCTGGGCGAAGCTTTGACCAAAATCATGGGCGAAAAGGGCGACTTGCATGTCATCGACGCTGCGCCGTTCTCGCTGGAAACCACTCAGAGACTCTTGTCCGCGTCCCCCGACGTTCTGCTGCTCGATTCAACTCTTGATGCTCTGACCGGATTGGAAATTGTTCCGGAGATGCATCGCTGCGCGCCTCATGCCAAGATCGTCCTGATTGGCATGGAACCTGACAAAGAGATATTTCTGAACGCCGTCCATGAGGGTGTGGTCGGGTATGTGCTCAAGGACGCTTCCTCGAAAGAAGTGACGGAAGCAGTGCGCGCCGTGGCGCGCGGAGTCGCGGTGTGTCCGCCAGAACTCTGTCTCACATTGTTCCAATACGTGTGTAGCGGCGTAAGTTTTCAGGCAGGACGTCGTCTCGGCTTGACGCGGCGCGAGCAGCAACTGGTAGCGATGATCGGCCGCGGTCTCACCAACAAAGAAATTGCGGCGCAGCTGAATCTCTCGGAACACACCGTCAAGAATCAGGTTCATCGCATGTTGCAGAAGGTCGGAGTCAACCGCCGCCTGGCGATCGTCGAGCTTTGCCGGAAGAATGCGCAGTTAGTTGCATAGAGAAACGGTGGCGGCTCCTCAAAAAAAAGGCCAGCCCTTCGGCTGGCCTAGTGTTCACCTTTCGATTCGATTAAAAATCAAATCGCAAAGCAAGTTGTCCTACGCGGGCGCCGCCCTGTCCGGGAAGAGCCGTTGCCGTTGACTTGCCGAAGGTGGTGGTCGCGTTGGCGAAGTTGGCATCTGGCAGCGCAAAGTTCGGATGGTTGAAGAGGTTGAAGAAGCCGGCCTGGAAAGTCAGCCCCGTGCTTTCCGTGATTTTGAAGCGCTTCGCCAAGCTCATATCGACATCCACATACTTCGGACCGGTCAGCGAGCCGCGATTAATCTGGCCTACTGACGGGCCTTCGCACCAGAGTCCTTGATTAACGGAAGGCGGGCAAGTGACCTGAGCAAAAGAAGCAGGATTAAAGTAGCCATCCGCCGCGCCGCTGCTCAGATAGGAGCGGGTAATGGAACCCCCTCCGACGTATGCCAACCGATCGTTGAACACGCCGTCGTGGTTTACGTCGCCCGCGCCCGAGCTGGAACCGTCGAACGGAGCGAACGGCACGCCGCTCTGTGCGGTGACGATACCCGATACTGACCAGCCACCGAGCCAGCGGTTCGCCTTGAGAAACGGCAGATCATAGCTATAGCTGACCACAAAACGATGCTTGATGTTGAAATCCGCAGGGCCGTAGTCCAGTTGCGGATTCAGGCTGTCCGTAGGCTGCACCACGCCAGCAGCGCCACGCGGGGTGAAAGCGTCGCTCAACTGATCGAGCGCCTTGGAATAGGTGTAGTTCGCGTCGAACGACAGTCCGTTGGCGAACCGCTTGCGCAGACTGGTTTGTATCGCGTTGTAGTTCGAATCGAAACCGTTGGTGCGCAGGTTGATACTGTTCACCAGCGGGTTCGGACGCACGGAAGAGTTAGGCGTTCCAGGAATTGGATTGTCTGGGTTGATGCCACCGGCTAAGCGGCCCGGATAGCTGTTGAGGTTCTTGATGCCGATCAGCTTGCGGCCGAAGGTTCCGACGTAGTTCGTCTCCCAGATCAGATCCTTCGCGATCTCATACTGGAAGCCGAAGTTGGTCTGTTCGTAGTACGCCGTGACCAGGTTCTGGTCGATGGCGCGAGGCGAAGTTTTCGGCAATCCGCCGGGAAATTCCGTCGGACTGTTGAACAACCCAAAGCTCGAGAAAGGAACAGTGTAGATTCCAGGGGTCGCCTGCGCGGAGCCAGGCACTCCGTTCACGAACGCGCCGAAGTTGCAGAAGCAGAAGAACGGCGGATTGAAACGAAGATTCTCGAACACGTTGTTGAACATGCGGTCATAGGCGATGCCAAAACCACCGCGCATCACCAGTTTCTGTTTTCCAGTCACGTCGTAGGAAAAACCGACCCTGGGAGCAAAATTATTCGTGTCTTTGTTCCAGATCTCGTGGTCGCGGACCTGGAGGTTTCCGGTACCGAACGCAGCGATGACGGGATTGCTTGCCGGCAAGAATTCGTTTGCCTGCTGACAAGGGACTCCACCGCAGGTTAGCGGTACGACCGGAGCGCCCGAGTAAAAGTTCGAGTCAAGGCCGGCCTGGAAGTTGTGGGGAGGGCCAAAGTAATCCCAACGCACGCCCAGGTTCAAGGTCAGGCGGGGATGAATGCGCCAGTCATCCTGCACGTAAGCCGCGAGTTCGTTTGCCCGGAAACCGCGGTAATAATTCGGACGCGTTGCCGGCGTGACTGTGGGATTGATGGATGCTTCAGCATAGAACCAGGAGCCGTAATACGGACCGCCGGCGAAGTGCTGATCAGCCGAGCCACTGAAAGCCATATCGGTCAGGATGTCTTCTACGCCATAAGGTAAGAACAAACCGTTGAAGTCGGCGTCGAAGCTCGATCCGTTCCGGGTACGGGTGTAGCCAGCTCCCACCTTGAAGTTATGTTTGCCTCGCGTGATCGAGAGGTCGTCCTTGTAGTTGAATTCGTTCTCGGTAAAAAGCTGAGGCAGGGCGTTGGAGTTCCCGAAGCCGCCCTGGAAGGCATCCACGGAAGTGATGATCGCGGGAATTCCAGCTGCGTTTTGCGCCGCGGATCCCGGAAAGTCCGCCGTGTGCCGCGTGTAGGAAATGCGGGCCTGGTTCAACATGGTGGGACTGAAAGTGTGAGACCAGGTGATACCGGCATTCTGGCCGCGCGCATGCACGGGAAGATCGGGTCCGAATAGATTCGCGCCTCCCGCATACTGCGTGTTGCTATCGCCGTTGTCGTACAGGTAGGAACCCGTCAAGGTGTCGTTGTTCCCGATTTTGTGATCCAGTTTGGCGGTGTAGCGCGCCTGGTCGAGCGTGGCGCCCTGGCCCACCGTGACCGAACCGAATTCGTTGATGGGAGTCACCCCGTCCGGCTGTACCCACTGCACTGGGTTCGGAGTAAATTGAGTCTGCCCGGCACCGGTGTAAAGGCCGCTGGCAAAGTTCGTAAGCCCTTTGCAATTCCGCGCTCCTGGAACGCACAGAGCCAGGGGTTGTGTCGCGAGCAGGTTTCTGGCAATGGGACCTAAGGTGCTCTCGGCCGAGAACGCTCCGGCACATCCGGCGGTTCCGCAGAAGGGTGACCCGAGGTAGGCACCCGTATTCACTCCCGCGTAAGGCCCAGTAGCTTCCAGGTATTGCTCGAACTGCCCTGAGTCGACGAAGTTGATGAAGTCTGGCGTCAACGAAGTGAACTGCAGAGGACTGCTGCTGCGGTCACGACGGAATTCGGTCGTGAAGTAGAAAAATGTCTTGTCTTTCACGATGGGACCGCCGACGGAGCCCCCGAACTGATTACGGACGAGGTGATCAGTGAATCCGCCACGATTCGAGAAGAAGCTGTTCGCCGCCAAGGCCTGAATGCGGTTGTATTCGAACAACGATCCGTGCCACTGGTTGGTACCGCTCTTCAATACCGTATCTGTGACGAATCCGCCGGCCTTGCCATACTCGGCGGAGAAGTTATGCTCGATGACACGATATTCCTGAATGGCGTCGGGTGAAATGGAGGTGTTTGCGCCCCCAGTTGAGGATCCGGTGTTCACCGCATTGCCTCCACCCAGGCTCTGGTCGTTGTTATCGAATCCTTCCACCAGATAGTTGCCGGTTCCGCTGCGGGTGCCGTTGACGGCGGCTCCGCGATCGCTTCCGCCGTTCATCCCGAGCGCAATATTTCCCTGGGCCGCGCCCGCGAGCAAGTTGATGAAATTATTCTGGTCGCGGGTTTCCAGCGGCATCTGTTGCCAGACCCGGCGATCAATCAGATCAGAAACCGAGGATTCCTGCGTCTGCACCTGCTGAACGCCGGCTTCGACGGTCACTTGCTCAGTGCTCGCTCCCAGTTCGAGCTTCACATCCTGATTCACGATCAGTCCGACGCTGATCACAATATTGTCGACCTTGGCGCTCTTGAATCCTTTCGGAGATGTTTCCAAGGTGTATGTGCCGACCACTGGCAAAGCGGGGAAACGATAGGTGCCCGCGCCGGTTGTGACGGTCGTTCGCTTTTCGCCGGTCGCAGTATTGGTCAGCGTTACCTGAATATTTGCGATCACAGCGCCTGAGGGATCGGTTACAAGCCCGGTGAGCTCACCCGTTCCGCCCTGTGCCCACATCGTACCTGCCAGCAGTCCGACTGCTGCGAACAACAGCACGAATCGAGCCACGGCTCTACAGAAGTTGTATTTCATGGTCACTGTCTCCTTCACATCGGTTGGTTGCAATGTCGTGCCAATAGAGAACAATCCGCACAATGCGGGATGCAATGCAAAGGCCAACTCTCACTTAGTGATTCTTGGAGGAGTTACAAGAGATCGTGAAGGTACGGATACAGTTTTATGGACGGCAGAGAATGACGCTCATAGCCGCAATGATGCGGCTCGTACCTCTTGCTTGTCGTACCAGCGCGATTTTTTGTGGACGCGCATCACGCTACGCCTTACTTCCCTTACTTCCAGATTACGGGATTTGACAATAGAGTGAAAGGGTGAACACAACAATCAGCAGAGGTTTACTCGGCAACAAATGTGCCATTACCGATCCACGATTCAGCGAGAGCCGCGAGATTTTTCTTGTAAGTGCGAGTCACGGTGTATTCCCTGCCGTCTTTCACGCGCAGGCTGTACTCTCCGGTCACACACGGCTTGATCTCTTCGACGAACGACGCGTTCACCAACACCGATCGATGAATCTGAATGAATCCGTATGGCCTGAGCTTTTCCTCTACCGCCGAAATTGACTCGCGTAACGAATAAGAGTCCGCGGAGCGATGCAGCAGAACGTGATTGCCTTCGGCCTGCACAGCAATTACATCTGTAGGGTTGATAAAAAGAATCCGCCCTTTGACTTTGATTGCGATCCGTGGCTCTTGCGATCGATGCGCCATTGGCGGCCTTCGAGTTCCAAGGGATTTGGTGGTTCCTGAGTTCTCTTCGAGCACTTGGGCGATGGCCTCGAGCGGCATCGCGCCAGACGGCAGGCGATAATCTCGCTTCCCCGCTGACAACTGCGGACTGTTGATGTCAAGAAGCAACATGCGGGACGAGCTTTCCTTCCACTTCTCGAGTGCCTCGCTGGTATCGAGAACGGGATCGAAGCGTTCGATGTCGTCTGGGAACGCCAGTACATTTTCCAAAGCCGATCGCGTGAGGCTCTCGTCTTTCACAATCAACACCAGCATGAGGTTTCCCCTGATTCGGTCTGTTCACGGGCCGAACTTTCCCTACCGAATCCGATGCGACGACATGCCGTTTCGTTGCCGCGAATTAGCGGTGGCACCAAAATCGCGCCCTCATTGGCAATATCACGGGCTGACTCGATGTGTTGGCTGCGTTCGTGACACATCCCAGCTACTAATGTTTGGAGATCGTGGGCTGGTTGTGCGACGAGCAACGCATTTTGGGGCGAGTCCATTTATTAAAGACGATCTAGCGTGGCGATTTCCTAATCAGTTTTGCTTCGGCGACGACCCGGGGTTGTGCCGATCCCATTCTGCTCTGGAATCATGCCGCCTGCGGCATCGTCACTTTGAGAACTGCGACGGCTGGGGCCGATAGCCGTTGCGGGTCCGAATATCATGCACACATTCAAGACAGGAGTTGATACATCGCGATGGAAAGCAGCGGTCTTCCTGGCGATGGGAGGGGTGCTGACGCAGGTATCAATGCTAGCAGGAGGTCTGTTCTGGACGCTTAAGAATTTGTTCCAGGTTTCCGAATGCTTGAGCCACTTTGGGCTCCGTTTGCGCCAGTAGAGGATAGAGACCCGGCGAAGTTTAAGAACCCGGGCTAAAGGAGACTCTATGCTCTGCCGCATTCTCTTGCTTCGGTCTTCGCGTGTTGGTTGCATTCTGAGTTTGCTGCTGGGGACGCTTCTTGGGCCCGCAGCCTTTTCCCAAACCAGCAATCCCAATCAGGTGGCGATTCTCCGCTGGTATTCGGTGAACACCGCCGCCTCGTTCAAGCTCACCGGTAATAGCTTCGGCATGGCCTTTGATGGATCCAATATGTGGGTGTTAGGTCCGTCGAACGCGGTAACCAAAATGCGCGCCAGCGACGGCGCGGTCCTAGGCGTTTTCAGCACGGGAAACTTTCCGTTCGCAGCCGCCTTCGACGGCGTCAATGTCTGGATCGCAAATTACGCAGATAATACGGTAACGAAGCTGAGGGCCAGCGACGGTTCTCTTCAGGGGACGTATCCCGTCGGCCAAAATCCCTCGGACCTAGCGTTCGACGGCGCGAACATCTGGGTAGTCAATCACGCCGCCAGTACTCTTACGAAACTGCACGCTACCGATGGCTCAAATCTCGGTACGTTTCCTGTAGCAGGTACGCTGTATGGCATCACCTATGACGGCAGCAGCCTCTGGGTCGGGAACGTTACAGGAGGGACCGTTTCCAAGATACGTCCGAGCGACGGAGCGATTCTGGGGGCCTATTACGCTCAATCGAACCCGACTGCGCTCTGTTTTGACGGCACCAGTATCTGGATCACGAATGAAAACAATAAAGGCACAGTCGTGAAGATGCGTCCCAGCGATGGCTATATCCTCGGGGTTTACGGCGTGGGGTCTTATCCCGGACAGTATTCGACGGGAATTGCCTATGACGGCGTCTACATTTGGGTTGCAAATTATGGCGGCAACTCGGTGAGCAAGTTGCGGGCCTCGGATGGTTTGGCTTTCGGTACGTATCCCGTCACAAGCCCCGGCCCAATGGCTTTCGATGGCGCCAACATGTGGGTTTCTGACATCTTCGACTGGACGATCTTCAAGATGTAAACAAATCGCTGCCCGGTGCGCCGACTGTGAGCTGAAAACCGCCGATTGACACGCTGTTTGCAGGCAATTATGCTTTGCGGCCAGCGGTAGCCGCTTGGGACGGGTCAATCTTGGAGAATCGCTCTTCCAGTCAAGTCACGGAGCTGCTTGTTCGCTGGAGAGGTGGAGATCAGCAGGCCCTGGATGCGCTGATGCCACTTGTCTATGCCGAGCTGCGCCGGCTCGCGCACTACTATCTGGACCGAGAACGTCACGGACACACGCTGCAGAGCACGGCGCTGGTCCACGAGGCTTACCTCCGGTTGGCCGGTCAAAATGTGCCGCAATGGCAGAACCGGGCTCATTTTTTCGGAGTGGCCGCACACCTGATGCGGCAGATCCTGGTCGACTACGCGCGCAGCCACCGCGCCGACAAGCGCGGTGGCGACGTATTCAAGGTGGCGATCGACGAGATCGGTGACGTTCCACAGCCTTTCAACGTGGACGTGGTCGCACTTGACGACGCTCTGAAGACTCTCGCGGCCCTGGACGAACAACAGAGCCGCGTTGTCGAACTTCGCTTCTTTGCAGGTCTCTCTATTGAAGATACGTCCGAGGTCCTTGGCGTTTCCATCTCGACGGTAAAACGCGACTGGATGAGTGCGCGTGCGTGGCTATTCCGCGAGATGGATCGTAATGCGGAGGCCTGATTACACCAGGGCCTTTGCGCGGCAACAGGCTTGCGGAAGTGAGGCGGGAAATGCCCTCCATGACGCCCGAAAGATGGCAGCTAGTCCGGGAAGTATTGGAGGAGGTGATAACCGTCAAGGCGTCGCAACGCTCCCATTGGTTGGATGAGGCATGCGGCTCCGATCTTGAGTTACGCCATGAAGTGGAATCTCTGCTGCTTTCTCACGATCGCGCCGGCGTCGAATTTCTTCAGACCCCTGCATTCAACCTGCTCCCGCTAAATCCAGCCGACAACTCTCCCACCATCCGCGTTGGGCGCTTGGTAGGCGTGTACCGCATCGAGGAACAGATCGGACGGGGCGGCATGGGAGAGGTCTACCGCGCGGCCCGCGTCGACGGCCAGTATTCCAAACAAGTCGCGGTCAAACTGGTGCGGGTCGGGTTGGATACATCTTTTGTCCTTGAGCGCTTTCGCCAAGAGCGGCAAATTCTGGCGACCCTCGACCATCCCAACATCGCGCGTTTGCTGGATGGCGGCACGACCGAAGACGGCGTCCCGTATTTCGTGATGGAGCTGATCGGCGGGGCGCCCATTGATGCGTACTGCGACGCCCAGGGTCTTTCAGTCACGGAACGTCTTGAACTGTTTTTGCAGGTTTGCGCCGCAGTGCAGCACGCGCACCAGCGCCTGATCGTTCATCGTGATATCAAGCCCAGCAACATCATGGTGACCCGGGAGGGCGGACCCAAACTGCTCGATTTCGGCATTGCCAAGATTCTGGATCCAGCCATCGAGAGCGAGCCGACTTTGTTGCGCGGGATGACTCCTGAATACGCCAGCCCTGAACAGATCCGCGGCGAAGCCATCACGACTGCGACCGATGTGTATTCACTAGGAGTGGTGCTGTACCGGATTTTGGCCGGGCGCTCGCCTTATCCGGAGAACACGCGCACGCCACTGGAGTTCGCCAAGGTGATCTGCGAGGATGAGCCAGCGCGGCCCAGCAGCCGTCTCACAGGATCGAAAAAAGACGTCTCCGGCGCGACCGCAGAAATATCAGATCACTCTGTGGAGAAGTCGCGACGGCAATTAAAAGGCGATCTCGATCACATCGTCTTGAAGGCACTGCGCAAGGAGCCGGGACGCCGTTACGCTTCGGTTGAACAACTTGGCGACGACATTCGTCGCCACCTCAAGGGCCTGCCAGTGCTGGCTGTGAAAGGCTCGGCACGCTACCGCGCTGGCAAGTTCATCCGAAGAAATCGGCTGGCGCTTGCCGCGGGCACGCTCGTCCTCGTCACGCTGGTGGCGGGCATCACCGCAACCATCCGCCAGGCTCGAATTGCGCGTAGACAAGCCGAAATTGCCAACGCCGAGCGCGCCCGGGCGGAACAGCGATTCAAGGACGTGCGCGAGCTTGCGAATTCACTCATCTTTGAAATTCATGACTCGATCCAGGCTCTTCCTGGCGCCACTCCTTCCCGCAAGCTCTTGCTTGATCGAGCCGTGCAGTATCTCGACAAGCTGTCTCAGGACGCCGCAGGCGACAGCAATCTGCAGCGCGAGTTGGCTTGGGCCTACCAGCGGCTCGCAACCGTGCAAGGCGACACCACCCAATCCAATCTGGGAGAGGTTGGTGCGGCTCACATAAGCAACGGCAAGGCGGTCGCACTGTTTGAAGCGGTCGCGAAGGCCAATCCGAACAACCTCACCGACCAGACTAACCTGGCCATGGCCTATCGTATGCGGACGCTTTTCGATGTCTTCGAGCCGGGCGGCCGTGCCGAAATTGAAAAAGCCCTCGCCGTGACCGAGCCTCTCATGCAGACGAACGCCAACAATTTGGATCTCAAGAACGAAAGCGCTCAGGAGTATTACATTCTCGCCTTGATTCAGGATATCGCCGGGGACCGTCTGCAATCGATCTCATCGTTCCGAAAAGCCCTTGCTCTACGGCTCGAGATCCTGAGCGCGAATCCCGCTTATCCCGGCATCCGCCAGGGAGTAGCCAAGGCAACTGTCTTGCTGGCGCACGAACTAGGACGTTTCGCATCGAAGGATGAAGGCCTCAGCCTGATGAACACCGCCATTGCAGACTTCCAAGCATTACAGAAGGGCACCGGAGGGGACCCGGGCATCGTGCGGGAGGTCAGCGCCGCCCAGACGCGGCGAGGAGACATTGAATTGATGCAGGGCAATGTGAACGCCGCGCGTGCGGACTTCCAAAGCGCGCAGCGTCTGATCGAGCGGTTGGCCAAGCTCGACTCCGAAAACAAGATGTTGCAGTCCGACATCTGGGTCGCGGAGTTCGAGGAGGGTAGAGCGCTGGCGGTTGCCGGGCGGTATACACAGGCTTTGCGCTTGCTGCAGCACGCCTTTGAGGGTTACAAGTCACTCCACCTGGAAGCCGATGTGGGCCCCGGTCCCGCCGCGATGCAAGCATGGATCGGAGAGGCGCAAGCTGGGATGCACGACTTTTCCCATGCACTTGAGAGTTACAAGGCTGCAGCGGCCGGCTTGGCGGAAGACGCCCCGCACTACGATGACGCGCGCTGCGATCTAGCCATGGTCGAGACCAAGATCGGGTATGCGCTCCTGAAGATGGGAAAACCTGGCGAAGCCGAAGCGTATTACGAAAAGGCTCTGGCGACGTCCAACCTGACGGTATCCCTTGAGCGCAGCGACTTTCCTGCGCTGTATGCCGCGGCAGAAGCGTATTCCGGCGCCGGCGATGTTTCCGCATACGAGGCGCGCATCGCAACCGACCGAGCCACGCAATCGAAGTTGTGGAATGATGCATGCGCATCCTACGAGAAAAGTTTGAGCATCTGGAAGCGCATTTCGAGTCGATCGCGATTCGGTCCGAACGGCTATTTGTCGTTCGATTCACAGGAGATCGCGCAGCGGTTAGCGGCGAGTAAGGCGGAAGTCGCGCGTAGTGTAGCAGCGTCGAATGGCGATCGCGGCAAGATGTGAACACAGCGATGAGACGCTGTGGAACGCGATGCAAGCGCGCAATGCCTCGGTCAGCGGCGAAGCAGACAAGCTTGCCCGCCTCGCCGCCAAGTGCTCGGTTCCAAATCCAGCTGCAGCCTTACATCACGGTAAATGTCGTCGCACTCGTAGCGGTGCCGCCGGGTGTGGTAACGGTAATCTTTCCCGTTTGCGCGCCTGTCGGAACCGTCGCGGTGATTTGTGCGTCGGAGTCAACGGTAAACGTGGTGGCTGCCACTCCACCAAACCCGACTTTGGTGGCTCCGGTGAAACTATTGCCCTTGATCACGACGGGAGTTCCCACCGGTCCACTCGTGGGGCTGAAGCTGATCACCTTGGGAACGACCAGGAACCTGGTTTGGCTTTTGGCCGTGCCTGTCGGAGTTGTGACGGTAATCATGCCCGAGGTTGCGCCCGCGGGAGCCACCGCGGTCATGAACGTATCGGAAACCACAGTGAAGCTAGCGGACTTGCCATTGAACTTGACCGCAGTCGTTCCCGTAAATCCTTGCCCGAGCATCTGCACCGTGCCGCCCACTTTTCCGGAAGACAGTAGCAACTTTGCGGTATTGCCGAGGTGGAGATCCAAGCCGTAAAAAACGCCATCCCCATTTAATCCTCCGTCAGCCAGACCGAACACCCAGCCGCCTGTGTGCTGGACGCCCGCTGACTGCGGATTCCCCCCGGAGGCTATGGCGTTCTGATTAATAAACGCGTAAGTCCCGGTTGGCGCTAGTTTGAAGATCACGCCATAACCATCCGGGCCCCCGGCGAACGTATTGCCGTAGAAATTTCCGTCGGTCGCCAACACGAGGCCCGACTCCGGGTTGTTGCCGTCGTCCGGCGTACCCACGGGAAAGTTGTGCAACACCTTGATACTTCCCGAAGGGGTAACACGATAAACCACACCGCCGCCGCCGGTGCCACCCGTCCGCGTCGTTCCATAGAAATTGCCATCCCCCGCCTGTACAACGCCACCCCAAGGATCGGAGCCGTGGGTTCCATCGAAGCTGTATACCGTGCTCACCACTCCTGCCGGAGTCATTCGGAACACCGTGCCAGAATTGAAAGTGCCTCCCGATTGCGAGGTTCCGTAGAAATTGCCGTCCGTCCCCAGGAACAGAGGCGCAAATGACTGGTAAGGAATGGTGCCCAGTAAAGTAAAAACTCTGGCTGGGGTGACCTTGTAGGAGGTCGCCGACGCAGTCACTCCGTAGAGATTCCCGTCATTCCCCAGAACCGGAGTGGCGTAAGGATGCGCCCCATCCGTTCCGCCTTTAAAACTGTAGAGCGTCGTCACGGTTCCCGCTGAGGTCATCTTGAAGACGGTGCCCAGACTGTTGTCTCCGCCCAGAATCGTGGCGCCGTAGAAGTTTCCATCGAGACCGAGGGTAAGGCCCGCGTATGGACTCGATCCGTCCGCTCCGCCGAAATTGTGGATCACGGTCAGGACGCCCGCAGTCGTCACCCTGAATGCGATACCAGAGCCGCCCTGGCTTTCGGGAATCGTGCCATACAAATTTCCGTCCTGACCTTGCGCCACGACCTGCGGGTATGCGGGAGTCTCGCCGTCGCTGCCGCTGAAGTTTCAGAGATCGGAGTAAATCTGGGCCGATGCGAGTGCCGGCACAAAAAATAACACCAGCATCGTCATCGCTCGAAGTGCAACGTTCCGAAAAGGCTGAATCTGATTCATTGTGATCTCCTTGTGGTAGCAGCGAAAAGGGTCGGTCAGGGGCCTGTAAGTGCTGTCTTATGCACGTCGTGAGAAACCCAAAAAAGTAATCCGGAGGATAAGAGCCATAGGAACCGACAATCTGATGGCGGTTGTTCAGGCCCTAAGGCAAGGTTGAAATCGATCCGGGAAAGGGCGTGTCGAAACTGGTGAGTGCGCCGCCGCTCTTGAGCAGGCCGTGGTTGGCGGTGTCTTCAGGATTGTTGTAGTCCCCATCCGCCAAGATGACCAGGCCGTCCATTTTGCCGTTGTCATTGATGGCAAAGGGATTCTGGTTCGCGATACCCCCGGATAATCGATCAAGAAGAATGGATTGTTGCCCACGCCGTTTGCGGACTGGGCTGTCTGATTTAGGCGGTTTCTAAGCATGGGTTGCGCAGGAACGTGCCGTGCCACTGCGCTGGCAGATAGCACGGCAAAGTCCAGCGTGGTGGCGGCGAACAACTCGGCTTGGCGCATCGAGTTTCTCCTAGGTAGCCTCTCTGTTCCTACAGGCGGCAAATCGGAGGAAAATGGCTCACGGCGATCTCGCCAATGATGTGGAGACTCAGCTTGTGAGGCACGAACGCAACAAGCCGCCAATCCTCGATGCGCACATTCGAGAGCCAAAAGAATTGGCGTGGGTTCGCATTGGAAATGCCTGTGGCCAGGAACCTTTAGAGACGAACAGGCACAGCCCTCCTCAATCTCGCGCACATTGGACTAGCTCTTTTATCCATGGACTCAGGTGACCTGGCGGAACTGGCTCGGTTACTGGTTGCAAGCGCGTTTCTGCCAAAGGCACCGCAGAGATTGACGCTGGGGCGGAAACGAATTTCGACTGATCACATGGCAATCCCTTGTAGGCGTCAGCGGCAGGTTGAGTTTTCTTCAGACAGATTCGAAACAATATGAATCTGCTGCTCGGCGGAAAATGCCTGACTGTTTTTCATCCAGCCAGACAGGCGGCCGCTCTTGGAGAGCGGAGTGAGCTTGAGCTTCGCTTTGTCGAAGGTAAGGAGGAGGTCGGGAACTCCATCTGCGTTCACATCGCGCACAGTAGAACTGATCGAAGGAGCACCGGCAAATTTCAGGCTGCTGAGATCAACCTGCGAAACGTTGAATGTCTTGTCACCGAGCAGGGCCACCTGAACCGTTCCGCTCTGGCCAGCTGCAATGTTTGCCGTACTGCAGCCGGGGCCAACCATGATTCTGGCGGAGATGGGGGGAAATAGGACGTGGGCGTCCATCGCCATCTGCGCAGACAGCTCTCCGCCGGTGAGATTACGAAATGGCGTTCTGGGCTTACTTTTTCCGCGTTTCGCGGTGTCGCCACCAGGGCCGCCATACGGCGTGCATTGGAAGGCGTAGGTGAAATTAAGACCGGACAACTCCGGCCATTCGGTACTGCCTCCGAGGCGGCTGAACACGGTGCCGCAGGCGTGATCGAAGCCTGCGTTGAGGTCAGCGGAAACGTTGGTCTCCATGAAATCACCATTGCCACTCCAATCCACCGGGCCATCGGTCGGAGCAACGGAGAAAGGGACATCGCAATAGGAATCGAAAAAGGTGGTGACGTCGGCGGTGCCAGATCCTAAGCCGGCCGGTTCGTTGAGGCCGGGGAGACCGTTCGTATTGCGTTCTTCGAGGACTCCGGGGGTATTTCCGCCGGTGGGAAGGGTCTGGCTAGAGTAGTCGAGCCGGGCACAGCTGCCATTGCTTCCCGCTGGAGCAGAACAATAGAGTCCCGATGGACAGTCAGTATCCGCGGAACATGAGGTCGTCTGCGTTGACCCTAGCGCTACGGCCTCTGCGATACCTGCGAACTGGAAGCGATAGTTCATCACAGAGAGGAAATTGGGCTTCCCGTTCGTGTCGTCGGAGACGAGGCAGAATTTGCCATCCAGGGTTTGGGTGCAGGTTCCAACACGGCACTGCGACTGGTCTTGGCAGGGCTCATCAATACCTCCGCCGTGGTGTAGGCCGAGGGTATGCCCTAATTCGTGCATAAAAGTGCCGGCTTCAGCCATCGTGGTGTAAGGAATGCCCAGGTCGACCACCCTATTGCCGAGAGACACCATGAAATCGTTGCCGGAAATCTCAGCAATTCCGGATGCGCCCGGACTTGGATCAGCCTTCGGGCTTCCGTCGGGATTGTAGGATTGAGGACAAGAGTTGCAGGCGATAGTTGAAGGGCAGCTATTGTAGTGGCTGAAAATCGTATAGTGATAGGCGATGTTTAGCTTGTCCGGAGAACTGCTCTGCTTCAGATCGTAGAAGCTCTCGGCGTACTTGCCGACGCCTGCGTCCCCCGAAGCCAGACTTCCGCCTTCGCAGCTATCGCTCATCACGTCATTGGTCCTGAAAGAAAGCACCGTAGAGTGTGACTGCGCCTTTCCACGAATCAGATGCAGATTGATGCCATGAGCGGCAAAGCGGTCTACCACGGCTTGCAATGCATTGGGAGCAGTGACACTCGGGTCGTGAGTGTGGACGCAAGAATTGGCCTGGCACAACTCACCCGCATGGGACAGGCCGCGCCCGGTGCAGTCGGCGTCCACATTGCAGGCATAACGACAGCTGGCAGGAGCGGTGGGGATCAGTTGCGGACCGGTGCAGGTTTCGCCCAAGTGGCCCAGACCCAGATGTGCGGTGTCGCAGTCCGAATCCACGGAGCATGCGTTGCCTGGCTGCGCGTAGTCCATCCAGTCGTATTGCAGGAAAATGTCGGGCTTGTTCGGGTCGGCCCCGGTAAGTAGCAAGTCGTGAGTGCTGTCTGTGATCAGGCCGTCGCCGTTGAGATCCACTCCACCGGCGATTTCCCAGGCGTCGTTGAGACTGTCGAGATCGGCATCACCACAAGTGCCGTTGCACGCGGGTGTGTCAGGTCCAAGACAAATGTCGCCAACCCGTAGTTCGTTAAAGGCGGCAGAGGTTCCAGAGACTATCCCGCTGCTCGGGCTCGCTGTTGCCACCAGCGTATATCCCGTGCCCAGCCAGTCAATTTTGAGGTCGGGGAAAGTGGCGGTGCCGGTGGCATCGGTAATTTGCGTCAGCGTGCCGGTAAGCGTGCCACTGCCGGGAGGGTTCGTCCCGATCGTCAGGCTCACGCTCTGACTCGGCAACGGATCGCCCAGGTTGTCGAGTATCATCACTTTCACGCCACCAGTGTTGCCATCGATCACAGCGCTCACATTCGCATCCGCGGGCTGAGCGCTAAACACCGGACTGACGGCGACAGTTACGATGAGTGTGGTCGACGCACGTGTCGATCCATGCGCTGCGGTGATGGTGGTCCTACCGGAGGAAAGCAGAGTCGCCAGTCCACCAGTGGCTATGGTTGCCACTGCCGGGTTCGACGAACGCCACTTCACCAGCTTGGTGACATCTTTATTCTTCAACATCGCGGTGAACTGCAGGCTGGAGTTGCTGAGCTGTCGAGGGTTGCTGGGAGATACTGTTAGCTTGGTCCCGGTGGCGTAGGAGAGCGATGGCAGGGTGACCACCGCGAGCAAGCACAGTGTGCGCGAAAGGTGATTTATGGATTGCATAGATAACCACCTCGTTGATCTGGTATTCCGCTAGCCGCAAACAAAAACCAAAGGGCACAGCGAAGGTGAATTGTCCTCAGCATTCTTCACGAACTCCGGATCGAGCCCCAGAAACGTGGGAGTAACACGGGCAACTGGCCACGGTGGCAACTCTGCCTGCACAGGAAGGCATAGGCAATGGAGGCCAGATGAATTCTGGGTTATTTTCAGGTGAATTACTAAGAGCTGTGTTTTCTGTGGGTTGAAACTCGGTAAGAGAGTACGAAAAAGCGGATTATACTAGCTGACCAGCCGTATGCCTGCGGAAACTCAAAGCGGCCCACCTCGCATCGACCTCTCCCGATATGAACTAACCATCGCCGGCCGGCGCGTGAAGTTAGAGCGCCAGCCGATGGACTTGCTCATTCTCTTTGTGCAGCGGCAGGGCCAACTGGTCACGCGCGAAGAGATCGTTGAGAAGCTTTGGGGCAAGGATGTTTTCGTGGACGTTGACCGGAGCATTAACGCAGCCGTGCGCAAGATTCGCTCCGCGCTCAAAGACGATCCCGAACATCCTCGCTTCCTGGAGACCGTGATTGGCAGAGGGTACCGGTTTACCGGAGAGGTGGAACTGATCGGAGGTTCGACCTCAAACGGTGGACCGCCAGCTGTAAGTTCGCGTCCCACCTCGCCTTCTCCGGTCCCGCCTCATGCGAACTGGCCCCGCAATCGCGCCCTATTGGGGACTGTTGTTGTGGTCGTGCTGGGAATGGCCGTTTGGGGCTGGCTGCGCTGGCGAGGGAGCGCTCACGCCAACGGCAGCCACATCCGTTCCATCGCCGTTCTCCCACTAGTCAATCTGTCGGGAGATGTTTCGCAGGATTACATCGCCGACGGCATGACCGACGAACTCATCACGGAACTCGCAAAGATTGGTTCCCTACGCGTCATCTCGCGTACGTCGATTGTGCGTTATCAGGGAACCAGACTTCCGCTGACTCAGATTGCCAAGGAGTTGAGAGTTGACGCGATCGTTGAGGGGTCGGTTGTTCGTTCCGGAGACCGGGTTCGAATCACGGCCCAGTTGATCGAGGCTGCTAACGACCGGCATCTATGGGCCGAAAGCTACGAGCGTGACCTTCGGGATGTGCTCGCGGTGCAGGAGGAAGTCGCGAGCGCGATCGCCCGGCAGGTGAATGTTGCCGTCACACCCACAGAAAACAATCGACCAATTGTGCCCGCAATGGTGAATTCTCAAGCTCATGAAGCGTATCTGCGCGGGCTCTTTTTCTGGAACAAGTGGACCGAGGACGGCCTACGGAAGAGCGTTGACTATTTTCAACAGGCCATCGAGGCCGACCCGAAGTACGCGCTTGCGTATGCGGGCCTCGCCAATGCATACATCGTCATGGGAGACTTTGGGGTCGGCGTTCTTCCTCCCCACGAAGCTAACGATGCTGCGGAGAAAGCGGCACTGAAGGCAATCGACCTGGACGAGAGTCTGGCCGAAGCCCATGCTGCTCTCGCTATGTCGCGGTTCCGCAGCGACGGCGACTTGAACGGCGTGGAAGTGGAATTCAAGCGCTCCCTTGAACTCAGTCCGGGCGCCGCTACCACCCATCACTGGTATTCTCATTACCTGCTGGCAGTGGGCCGGAGTGAGGAAGCGATTGCCGAAGGCAAGCGCGCATACGACCTCAGTCCCGTCGATCCGGAGATGGGAACGCACCTGCAATTTCTGTCCTTGTTCTTGCACCGGTATGACGAGGTACTCGAGCGAGGCCGCCAGAATCTGGAACTGGATCCAAACTTCGGAGAAACGTATTTCATGGACGCCCAGGCATTGGAACAACAGCACAAATACGAGGAAGCCAAACGGGAATTCTCCAAAGCGTTGGAACTTTCTGGACGGAGAAGCATGATTCTCGCGTCCTTTGGTCATCTTCTGGCAGTGTCGGGAGATCGTTCTGCGGCAAAGGGAATGCTCGTTGAATTGAACGCGCTATCAAAGACGCGTTACGTTCCTGCCTACGAGAAAGCATTGATCGAGGTCGGCCTCGGTGACAACCAGTTGGCGTTGGGGGATTTGAAGAGAGCTTACCAGGAAGGCTCTCATTGGATGTTTATCCTCCAGTCCGATGCCAGGCTGGATCCTCTGCGGTCCGATGCCGGCTTCCAGAGTCTTCTGCAGCGGGTCGGATCACCGCGAAGCTGAGGAGTGAAAGTATCATGCGGCGATTCCCGCAATGATCGAAGGTATCGCCCTGGTGTTGCTGGGTGCAACTCGTTCTGCTTTTCGTGGCTTTTTCTTATCGTTCGCTTCCATCGCCATCTACAGTCTGCAGGCTTCTTGTTCATCCGTTGCTAGCGAGTTCTTGACAGTACCGGCGGATCTGAATCTTGGTTCATTGACAAAAGTGCCGGCTCGAAACTAAAAGTAAGTGTTCGTAAGGACTCGACACTGTGAGCACACACACATTCAGGAGGCATCGACGTGGCGACCGGGTCATGGCCAACGCTCGTATGCTGGTATTTCCCCTCTGCCTTCTCGCCTTGCTTGCGGGCCTGACGTCTTCGAGTTGGGCACAAAAGGACAACATCAGCGATCCCTCTTCGGACTGGTTCGAACTGGCTCAGGGCTGGCGCCTCATGTCAGCCGATCAAATTAACGGTGAAGATGCGGCCGTGTCATTGCCAAACTTCGATGCCTCTCACTGGTACGAAGTGCAGCACATGCCCGCAACCGTGCTGGAAATACTTCAGGAAGACGGCATTTACAAGAACCTCTACTACGGGACGAGCCTGGTCACGCCGGGAGATCTTTGGAAGAAGGATTGGTGGTATCGAACCACGTTCACGGCTCCAGAGGGGCGTGAAGTTCACTCATTGATTTTCAAAGGAATTAATTATCGTGCGGACATCTGGCTGAATGGCCAACGGATCGCCGACAAGTCGCAAGTCGTCGGCATGTACAACAGCTTTGAATTCGACGTATCAAAGGTAATCCAAGTGGGCAAGACAAATGTCCTTGCGGTGAAGATCACGCCCGAACAGATGATTCCTAAGGTCGTTTCTGCAGACCCTCTTCGAATCGAAGGCCCGGTCGAACTCGGCGACACCTGGCATGATTGGTTGAATTGGAAATACATTGGAGTGCGCGATGCGAAAACCGGCATGGGTTTCTCCTTCCCTCCCGACCGCAATGCAGGGGTGTGGAAGCGTGTGTATTTGAGTTCGACTGGCGCGGTCTCCATCCGGAATCCGTACGTGGCTACAGATCTGCCTCTGCCGGCGACGACACCCGCTTCTCTGACGGTATATTGCGACTTGACGAATCACACCGCACAGCCTGTGTCAGGAATCCTGACAGGAGAGATCACGCGCCAAGGGAAGCCCCCGGTCCATTTCGAACAGCCGGTATCGCTCTACCGAGAGGAAGTCAAAGAAGTCTCCTTTACTCCCGCGGCGTTCCCAGATTTATTAGTTCCGGAACCCGGATTTGTGGTGGCCGTATCGTTGGGGCGCGGCGAATCTCTATCACCTGAAGTTGCAGTTCAAGGCAAAAGACGAGGTTTCGGACGCGCAGGAGATTGATTTTGGAATTCGCAAAATCACGCAGCATCGCGACCGCGACACAAGTTTCGCGGAGCTTGGTACCGGCGGAAACTTCTATCTCCAGATTAATGGCAAGGACTACTTAATTCGCGGGGCGGTCTACACACCCGACTTGCTGTTCAAGAACGATCCCCACCGGGACGCTGCGATCATGCTTTACAGCAAGGACCTGGGCCTGAACCTGTTGCGGTGGGAATTGAAGATCGCCGACGACACCATGATCGATCGAGCGGACCGAGAAGGCATGCCGATCATGCTTGGCTGGATGTGCTGCGGACAATGGGAGATGTGGAATCTCTGGTCCGCCGAAGATCAATGGGTGGCGCGCGCCAGTTTGCGGGCTCGCCTTCGCGACCTTCGCTCTCATCCTTCGGTGGTTCTTTGGGCGAACGGAAGCGATGGTCTACCACCGGATCCCGTACTAAACGATTACCACGGCATTCTCCACGAATTGCATTGGCAGAACGCGGTCGTCGACACCGTCTCTCACTTCAACCGGACCTGGAGTGGAATTCACATGGCAGGACCATATGTGTGGCATCCGCCGAGCTACTGGTTCAGCGAAAAGTACGCAGCGGCAAGGGGGTCTTCTGCGGAGGAAGGAGACAATGAAATCATTCCTCCGCTGGAGAGCCTGGAAAAGTTCATTCCCGGCGATAAGCTCTGGCCGATCAATGACACCTGGTATTTCCACGCGGGAGGAAATGAAGGCAACAACACGCTCGAAAACGTAAGAAAGGTGCTAGAGGCACGCTATGGCGCGTCTTCGAATGCGACGGATTTTTCCCGGAAGGCCCAACTCGCCGCCTATGAAGATTCGCGCGCCAAATACGAGTCCTATGCAACCCATTGGTCGAATCGGAAGATGACGATCAACTGGATGCTGAACAATCATTGGCCGTCATTTTTTGGCCACCTCTTCGATTACTACTTCAAGCAAGGCGGAGGATATTTCGGCGCGAAGATGGGACTGCGGCCCGTCAGCGTGGTGTGGGATTACTACGCCACCGGTGACCGCAGCCACGCGCACGTCTATGCGGTAAATCAGCAGGCAGAAGCGTTAAGAAATGTGACTGTCAGCGTGCGGCTCTACAACCTCGATGGAGTGCAGAAGCGCGCTTTCGAAGTGAAGAATGTGAATGTGCCGCCAGGTTCGTCGATGGATGCACTAACGGTTGCTCGAGTGCCGGGACTGAGCTCAGTGTATTTTGTACGCGGCGAAATGACCGACGAAAGCGGCAAGGTACTCGCAGAAAATGTCTACTGGGAATCCGCGGCAGGGGACGATGTAGGACCAGCAAGCAATGATAGCCAGTTCCAGGTCAATTGGACCCGGTTGGAGGATCTGACACCGCTGAATACCATGCCTTCTGCGCGGGTGACGGTTGCAGGCACGTACGAAGAAGTAAACGGTGAGACTCACGCCCATATCAGGATTTCGAATAATTCGCATCACGTTGCCTTCTTCTTGCGGGCGGAGATCACGAAAGAACAAAGCGGGCCTGAAGTTCTACCGATTCGTTACGACGACAACTACATTACGGTGTTTCCCCACGAGAACCGCACGATCGAAAGCGTAGTTGATAGTTCCTTGACGAACGCGGGCAAACTCTGGGTAAGAGTAGAAGGGTACGATGTGACTACACAGGAAGTACCCTTAGTACAGGCTGCCAGCTCAGGCGACCGTCGAAAGCGCTGAATTCACTCACACGCATCAAAGACTCAGTTATGCCAACAAGAAAACAAAATTCGGCACGCGATGCGGAGCATGGGATCTCTGATCGTAAAGACGATAGTGCCGTTATTCGCCTGGAAAACACGTTGCGCGGGAATCGCCAGTCAGGAAAGGGTGGCACATATGCCGTCTGCTCTGCCCATCCCGCAGTCACCGAGGCTGCCCTTCAGCAATCGCTGAAAGATGGATCGCTTCTGCACGTCGAATCAACCTCGAGCCAGGTCAATCAGTATGGCGGCTACACGGGTTCGACGCCGAGCCAATTTGCGCACTGGATTCGTTCCGCTGCAAAAGAAGCCGGGTTGCCCGCAGATCGGATTTTGCTCGGCGGAGATCACCTTGGACCGTTTCCTTGGCGAAATGAGGCATCCTCATCAGCTCTAGAGAAAGGCTGCAAACTCGTAGATGATTGCGTGGCTGCGGGCTACCAAAAAATTCATCTCGATGCCAGCATGGCTTGTGCGGATGACCCAAACACTGGAGTTCCCGAGACGACCATAGCGACCCGGGCTGCGATCATGTGTCAAGCGGCAGAACATGCACATCAGCAGTTGCCCGCAGGCTCGCCTCAACCAATCTACGTCATCGGAACCGAAGTGCCGGCGCCGGGCGGTGAATCGAACGATACAGCAGCGCCAGCGGTTACCAGAGCCGAGCATGTTCATCGAACTCTGCAGGTATTCCGAAACGCATTCGCCGATCGCCGCCTGGAGTCGGCTTGGGAGCGAGTTATCGCGCTCGTGGTTCAACCGGGAGTGGACTTCGGAGCGAATTCAATCTTCGACTACGATCGAAGCAAAGCGGAATCACTGTCTGCCGCACTTGCTTCACACCCGGGACTCGTATTTGAAGCGCACTCCACCGACTTCCAGTCTCAAGCAGCCCTAACGCAGATGGTGGAGGATCATTTTGCAATCCTGAAAGTGGGGCCGTGGTTGACTTTTGCCTATCGCGAAGCAGTGTTGGCCTTGAGCGCCATAGAACGCGAACTGCTCAGAAACACACCGGCGCGTCCGATCTCCCAAGTGCGTGAGGCATTGGAGGCAGCGATGTTGAGCGACCCGTCTCACTGGCAGTCGTACTACCACGGCGACGAAGACGAGGTGCGGCGCGATCGGATTTATGCCTACAGTGACCGGTGCCGATACTATTGGAATCAGCCTGCGGTCCAGGGAGAAGTCGCACGACTTCTCCATAACACTGGCTCAACATCGATTCCCCTGACTCTCATCAGTCAATATTTCCCGCTAGAGTACGAAGCAATCCGCTCCGAAGAACTGCATCCTGCGCCCAAGCAACTGATTGAGTATCACATTCAACGAGTACTGAAGACTTACGCTCATGCGTGCGCGGTCCGGCAATCGGGTTATCAAACAACGTAATGTGCTAAGTTCCGTGACCCGGTGAGCGGGCTCTTGTGAGGCTGAACCTGCCAATTGACCCCCTGTTCGCAGGCAATATGCTTTGCGGCCAGCGGTAGCCGCTCGAGGCGGGTCAATCTTGCAGGATCGCTCTTCCAGTCAAGTCATGGCTGCAAGAGATCCTTCAGAGTAGGCCGCTCCATGGCTCCCTAAGGTGGCACCGTCGTCATGTTCGAAGGCGATGTCCGAGTGCGGGTCACTTTTTTGGCTGTGAGTTTGCCTGATGGTCGCCTTGGCCATCCTGAATTCGCAACACTGTCCTTCGATGCTGCGCTTCTTCATGCTCCAGGCGGGTTGCGATCTGCAGTTGACTGTCGGCTTCTTTCTCGCGGCCTAGGCGGGCAAACGTCAAGCCGAGATAATAATGAGCTTCATGCAATGAATCGTCGCTGGCTATGGCTCGTTGCAGAAGATCGGTCGCTTCAGCATACCGCTTCTGCTCGAAAGCAACTCTGCCCAGAGCGGAGAGCGCTTCGGCATGCTTGGGGTCACGTGCCAGTACCTGACGGAGATTGGCGCCGGCGGCGGCCAGATCTTTTGCATTCAGATCAAGCAATCCGAGGCGGAAGTACGATTCTGTTTGATCGGAGGCCAGCGCTATGGATCTTTCAAATTGTTGTCGTGCTTCCGGAACACGCTCGAGAGCGGCGAGAGTCATGCCCAGCGCACAATGACCTGCGGCACTATCCGGACGCGCTTCGGCATAATGCGCAAACTGCTGACGCGCATCCTCGAATCGCGACAGTCCCATGAAGGCACGACCTAAGTCGTAAAGAGCGGGCGGATCGTTGGGGCGGAGTCGCAGAACTTTTTGGAAGGTCGCGACCGCGTTCTCCCACAACGACATTTGCAGTTCAACCGTTCCCAGTTCGAATTGGACCTCAAGATTCTCCGGCGCATATTTCTCAGCCTCGAACAGCGATGGCAGAGCCTTTGCGTAATCTCCCTTCTCGACGGCGCCGCGTGCCTGGTCTTCGAGAATGCGCCCAAGAGCGTCAGAAGCATCACGACGTGACGGATCGATGCGTACGGCTTCGCGCAATTGCGGAACGGCTTCCTCGGTGCGGCCCTTCTGCACATAGAGCAAGCCGAGGTGAGCGCGCGCAGGCGCGAAATCAGGATTCTTCCGGATGGCGTGCAGGAAAAGTTCTTCAGCCTCTGGTTCGCGTTGCTGGAGTACGCGAACCACTCCCAGCAGATCAAGCGCGCGATAATCGCCGGGCGCGCTGCGAAGGATCGATTGCAGATCTTTTTCGGCGACACCCAGATTCCCGGCTGTCATGGCCTGAACTGCGTCTTGAAACAAAGACGCATTCGCACTCGTCTTGGAAACTTGAGCTGCCAGCGTCAGGCTCGAGAGAAGTAAGACGACGCCGCAGATCAGTTTATTTCGCATACTCAGAGGCAGCTTTCGGCTTATTTCAACGGCTCGGTAATGGTGACAATCTGATCCGGCTTCAGATCGTGCAGAACCTGGCGAATTCCGCTCGGCCAACGGATATCGATCTCGCGGACGGACTCTGCGGTCGCCAGACCAAAGTGTAATCGCTTGTCGCTAGAGGTCTGGTAGCTGCTGCTGGTAGTGACAGTGGCGAATTGATCGCCGGCCGCAGTGGAAACCTTTACCTGTGTTCCAATGGCGTCGCGATTGCTTTTCACGCCTGCGAGGTTAAGGGTAATCCAGTGGTTCGCAGTTTCTGTCTCATTCATCAGGACCCATGCTGGCCCATCATTGGTGGTGATAACCGCGTCAGGCTTTCCATCATTATTAATGTCTCCAATGGCCAATCCGCGCGCAGCCCATTCCTGACGAAACACAGGGCCGGAAAGAGTGGAAACATCTACAAATTTCTTGCCCTGTTCGTTATGCAAAAGTAACGGCGACTCGCGATAGCGCAATCCCGGTTCGATCAACTGAATGGTGTCGATGACGTGCGACTGCACGATGAGAAGGTCTTTCCACCCGTCATTGTCATAGTCGAAGAAACGCACGCCCCAGCCAGAGTGCATAAGAGAAATCGCACTGAGACCTGTCACCGAGGTTGAATAATCGAAAGTGCCATCCGTTTGATTGCTGTAGAGCGCATACCGCTGGTTGGCAAGATCGGTGATGACAATGTCGGGCCAACCGTCATTGTTGAAGTCTGCGAAATCAACTCCCATGCCGGCGAAGGTATGGCCGGCGCTATCGAGCCCGGCTCCGGAAGTCAATCCAACTTCTTCGAATTTACCGTTGCCCTGGTTGTGAAACAGATATTCCGGCATTGAATCATTGGCCAAGAGGATGTCCATGAACCCATCGTGGTCGTAGTCTGCGATTGCGAGACCCAAACCTTTCCCCGGCTTGTCGATGCCAGCCTGGTGCGCCACTTCGGTGAACTTACCGCCGCCGTCATTGTGAAACAGAAGAACCGATTCCGGCTTAAACAGATCAGGATGGCAATAGGAGCGGAAGCCGTCCTTCCCCGGACGCCCACAAAATACATCGTCAAAGTCCCACTGCATGTAGCGCGCAATCACCAGATCCAGTCGCCCGTCGTTGTCGTAGTCCACCCAGGCGGCGCTGGTCATCCATCCCGAACCCGCAACACCCGCGGCTGCGGTCACGTCCGTGAAAGTACCGTCGTGATTGTTGTGATAAAGCGTCGCGCGGCCATATCCGGCCACATAAAGGTCTTCGAATCCGTCATTGTCATAGTCACCCACCGCGACGCCGGTCGAGTAACCGATGCCGGTCAGGCCTGCGCGCTCGGTGACATCTTCGAAGGTGCCATCCGATTTCTGGTGATATAGGCGATTCCAGTACCTGGGATTGTCCTTCTTGGGAATCGTGCCCTTCGGCGTCGGATCATAAAGCCGCGCACCATTGGCGAAAAAGATGTCGAGACGGCCGTCGTTGTCGTAATCGAACAAGGCAACTCCGGATCCCATTGTCTCGGGAAGATATTTCTTGCTTGTCGGAGAAGCTTGATGGCGGAAGTGAATTCCTAGTTTTTCGGTCACATCAACGAAATGCCCGGGTGTGGGCGAGTCTGCGGAAGCTGCGAAAGAAAGGTAACTCCCAAAAGCGAAGCTGCAGATGGCCAAGGCAAGCCCAGAGGACCGCGGGCGTGGGAGAAACCTGGAGACGCTTTTCATGAGGAAGCGCTTAATGGCCACAGTGCGACAGTTTAGCGCCAGGACGCGGCTCAAACCGCGGCAAAACGAGGGAATCATTGGGATGCTTTGGGCCACAGTTGCAGGGCTAAACCCTCAAAACGAACAAATTTTAGATTGTTTAGCGCATAAAAGAAACAAAATCATTGACTGTTGCGCCTGAACCGCATTACGATTCCCGATGCTTAAGTCTCCACATTCGTTAAGTCCACGTGACGTTAACCGACGCCGAGGGGGAGTTGCCATGACGCAAAATGCGCAGTTGTCAGAAATGACGTGGGCCAGGAAGTCCTGCTATGCGATCGCATTGCTGGCGGTCGTTGTTTTCGCCTCCCTGCCGATGTTTGCCCAATTCGATACCGGCACCATCACCGGGACAGTGACAGATGCCTCCGGCGCGGTTGTGCCACACGCGGCGATTACTGTTACCAACCAAGGCACGGGCATTCAGAAAAGCCTGACGAGCGATGAGAGCGGCAATTTCGTGGCTTCATCCCTGCCCTATGGAACCTACGTGGTAGCGGTGAATGCGACTGGATTCGCGGAAACCAAGAGCCAGCCAGTCGTCCTCAATGTGGGATCGACAGTGAAGCTCAATCTGACCCTGGCGGTGGCCGCGTCGCAGGAGAGCGTCCAAGTGACCGGCACGCTCACGACCGTGGACACCTCGTCGAGCACCTCGGGAACGACGTTGGACTCTAACCAGGTCTCCAATCTGCCGATCAACGGTCGCGACGTAAGTCAGTTTCTGGAAATCGCTCCCGGATCGGTGGCTTCCACCGGGTTTTTTCAAGGAAGCGTTAACGGGATGGAAAATATTTTTACTGGCCTGAACATTACCTTGGACGGCCAGAGCGCGATGCGCGGCGACATTAACGGATTTCTCAACACCGAAGGCCAGGAAGCCGCGCGCGTCACCCGTGCCAGCGTCGATAGCGTCCAGGAGATTGACTACTCCAACAGCGGTTACACCGCGGAAACGGGACATTCCCTGGGCCCGCAGATGAACATCATCACCAAGTCGGGAACGAATGCGTACCATGGCGAAGCCTATGAATTCTTCCGCAATGATGCGCTCGATGCAACCGATTACTTTGCGAAATCGAAGCAGCCTCTAAGGCTCAACCAGTTTGGCGGAAATTTGGGCGGCCCCATCATCAAGAACAAGCTCTTCTTCTTCGCCAATTACGAAGGCGATCGCACCCACATCACGCTGAACAACGCTCTGAACCACACGCTGAGTGCCTTCGCCCGATCGCAGTTTGTGCCCTCCCTACAGCCTATCTTGGCTCAATTCGCACCCATCCCGGCGGGATGCAACGCCATTCCAGCGCCGCCTCAGTGCGTGTACCCCGGTTTCCCAGATGCAATCGATCCGACGCAGTCCGATATGATTTACGATCCCGCCGCGCTCCCGAATATCCTTCGCGAGGACACGGGCTCTGTAAGGCTCGATTACAACGTTTCGGACAAGGATCGGGTCTTCTTCCGATATAACATCAACGACTCGCTGACCAACTATACGTTCGGCCTCAATCAGGGACAGGTATCTCCGCAGAAGTTGCGAACTCAATTGGCGAAGATTGATGAGACCCATACCTTCTCTCCCACGTTGCTGAACGAGTTCAGTGTCGCAATTAACCGCTTCTATTCCGACACCAATTCGGACACTCCTACACCGCTCGCGGGTTTTGCCGGCTTTTTTACCGACCTGGGTTCGCTGCCCGGACCGAATACTTTTAATCAAGTCACGCCGTTTGCTGATGTCGAGGTTTTTGACAATGTAAGCAAGACCATCAGACGGCACACTCTTAAATTCGGCACGCAGATCCGAATCAACCGCAACAACGAATGGCTGCGTCCCCAACAGACTTACGATTTCGCCAGTATTTCCAACCTCGTGAATAATCAGCCATTCGTGCTGCAGAAGATTGGCTACCCAGACTTTGTCGGCAACCGCAATTCGAACTGGGATTTTTATATTCAGGACGACTGGAAGGTGAACAAGAAACTTACTTTGAACCTTGGCCTCCGCTACGACTACAACACGGCGTGGGCAACGGGTCCGAACCAGGGCCAGAATTTCGATATAGCCACACAGTCACTGCTTCCCTCCAACCAATCTGTCTACACACCTCCGAAAGGCGATTGGGCGCCGCGGGCAGGCTTCGCCTACGATCCAACCGGAAAAGGAAAAACCGTCATTCATGGTTACGGCGGTCTCTTCTACAACCCGCTGCATTTCAACTTTGCGACGACGACCAACGTACCTGCTCTTTCCAGTTACAATGTCAACCTCTTCCAGGCGAACATCACTTACCCGTCCCCCAATCCTCCTCTTCCCGCGGGAACGCAAAATGTGAATGCGTTTCCAACTCACCCGAAAGACCAGGTTGCTACCAACTGGCTGTTCGGCATTCAGCAGGAAATCTCTCGCGCCACGATCCTTACTGTGAACTATGTCGGCAACAACGTTCACCACATGCAAGCCGGGGTAGACTTCGCCCCATTGAACGCCAACCCGGCCAACATTTTCACCCAGGCTCGCAAGTATTCAGGCTTTGCCAACGAAAACCTTCTCTTAGACGGTCTGGGTTCCAACTACAACGCCCTGCAGGTGAAAGTAGATCGAAACGTTGGGAACCTCAACCTCGAAGCCAACTATACGTGGTCCCACGAAATCGACAATATGGTCAACGTTTTCAGTCCAGGCTTCGAGAGTCCTTTCGATCCAAATTTCGATCGCGGCAGCGGGGATTGGGACGTACGGCATAATCTGACCGGCAGCGCGGTCTACAGCCTCCCTGCTCTGAAGGGTTCCAATTCTTTCGTTCGCAACGCGTTCGGAGGATGGCAGACCGCCGGGATTCTACAGACCCGATCAGGACTGCCGACCAACATCACGCTCGTCAGCGGATTCTTCGGCAATCCGGTGCGGCCGAACTTTGTTCCGGGTCAACCGGTAACTCTTCCGGCCAGCTGGCCAAACTCGCACTACAACCTCAACGCATTTGCCGTGGAACCAACCTACGATGGAACCCCCGGCGCCACCATCGGAACTGTGGGACGGAATGCTCTGCGCGGGCCGGCCTACTTCCAGCTCGACATGTCGGCCATGAAGAACTTCGCGATCACCGAACGGATAACGCTGCAATTCCGGGCTGACATCTTCAACATCTTTAACCATCCGAATTTTGCCAATCCCGACGGCGGAATCTGCACCGCAGTTGGTGTGGGAACATGCACCCCCAACGCCAATTTTGGCCGCGTCGGCCAGACCATTGCTGATGCCAACGGAACCCAAATTGGAGGCGGCACTGCACGCCAAACCCAGTTCTCGCTCAAGTTCATCTTCTGATCACTCAACCTCCGCTGACCACGGCAGCAACCATCGAACGTTGCTGCCGTATTTTTAAGTGGGTCGCGCCTCCGAGGGGCAATGTCGAAGCCATACATCTCGAATTACGATAAGCATCCTCTGGTCCGCGTGTCTGCCTTGCAGGACGGCTGCGAGACGGGGTGGGACGCGGTCGGACGGCGTCTAAAAGCGGCCGTACGACCAGGGGGTTTCGTAATTTGTGTGGAGTGCTATCCCGGCTGCTTTGAAAAGGATATTGAAGGACATCTGGCGAGCGCACTGAAGCCTCAGATTATTCTGCGCGCCGGGGAATGTTACCTGTCCGAGGATAAGATTCAGGCGCTCTGCGGACGGGATTTGGGCGACGATCCGGTGTTTGCGTTCATGGGTAAGTACGAGCTCTCGGAATTCATGGATGAGCGCGAACTTGCTATACAAAGAAGCCGCCTGCAAGAGGCCTCGGGCCTGGTGCTCGTGATTGGCACGGGCGCGACACTTCTTGCCGAGCAGTGGGATCTGCTCGTTTATTGCGACTTGGCGAGATGGGAGATCCAGAAACGCCAGCGAGCCGGCGAAGTGACCAACCTCGGATTGCAGAACTGCACCGAACGTCCGCAGGCTAAATATAAGCGCGCGTACTTTGTCGACTGGAGGGTCGCCGACCGCCTCAAGAAAGATCTGCTTTCGGACATCGACTTCCTTCTCGATACAAATCAGCGCGACTTGCCCAAAGTGATCACCGGCGCGCAACATCTACAGGGATTAGCGAAAGCGGCGCACCAGCCGTTTCGAGTGGTGCCCTTCTTCGATCCCGGGCCGTGGGGCGGACAGTGGATGAAGGAAGTTTGCGACTTGCCTCGCGAGGCCGAAAACTATGCGTGGTGCTTTGATTGTGTGCCCGAAGAGAACAGTCTTCTGCTGGGTTTCGGCGACATAACGATAGAAGTTCCGTCCATCAATCTCGTCTTCCGGCATCCTCGCGAACTACTTGGTGAAGCAGTGTATGGACGATTCGGAACTGAGTTTCCCATCCGCTTCGATTTTCTCGACACCATGGATGGCGGCAACCTTTCCTTTCAAGTTCACCCGCTGACTGAGTACATTCAACGGCAGTTTGGAATTCACTATACGCAGGATGAGAGTTACTACCTCCTCGACGCAGGAGAGGAAGCGTGTGTATACCTGGGCCTGAAAGAGGATATCGATCGCAAGCAAATGATGGCTGACTTGCTGCAGTCGCAGGAGGGCGCAATTCAATTTGACGCCGGCAAATACGTGAATCGGTTTCCGGCCAACAAGCATGACCACTTTCTGATTCCTGCCGGAACTCCGCACTGCTCGGGCAAGAACAGCATGGTGCTTGAAATTAGCGCGACCCCATATATCTTCACCTTCAAAATGTGGGACTGGGGACGGCTAGGTCTGGACGGCACTCCACGGCCAATACATCTCCAGCATGCGTTTCGAAATATTCAGTGGGATCGGACCACACAGTGGGTCGAGAAGAACTTGATCAACGCTGTGGATAGCGTCGCCAAGGGCGCCGGCTGGCAGGAAGAGCGCACCGGGTTACACGAGGCTGAATTTATCGAGACCCGGCGGCACTGGTTCGCCGAGCCGGTGCATCACTCCACCAACGGAGGAGTGAATGTCCTGAATCTCTGCGAAGGACGCGAAGCCGTGGTTGAGAGCCCAACCGGCCAGTTCCCTCCATTCGTTGTCCACTACGCGGAAACATTCATTATTCCAGCTGCCGTGGGCGACTACGTGATTCGTCCGCATGGCCCTTCCGAGGGGCAGCGATGTGCCACGATCAAGGCCTATGTGCGCACGAACGCGTGACAGAAGCTCTTATTCTCACCGGGTGGATAACATCTAATGAAATCGGCGATTCGTTTCTTTAACACTCTTCTGCTATGTGCGTTGTGCTCCTTTCCGGCTTTTTCTCAAGACACAACGACGTCGCTTTCGGCAACTGCGCGCTGGGCGTCTACACTGTCTGAGCAATACTGGATTCAACCTGACATTACGTACGGAGTAGCGAACAATTACGCACTCAAGCTTGACGTATGGCAGCGGAAAGATGCGAAGACAGCCGTTCCAACCTTGATCTACTACCACGGCGGTGGATGGATCTTTGGCGATCGCACCGGCGCCACCCTTCTTTTTCTGCCTTATCTGGAGATGGGCTGGAACGTCATCAACGTTGAATACCGCATGGCTAATGTTTCGCTCGCGCCCGCCGCCGTGGAGGACTGTCGCTGCGCTCTACGTTGGGCGGTGAGGAATGCAAAGCAGTACAATATCGACGTCGATCGCATCGTCTTGACCGGCCACTCGGCAGGCGGGCATCTATCTCTGATCACCGGCATGCTGCCAGACGGCACAGGACTTGATAACAATTGTGACGGGACCGAAAAACTCAAAGTTGCCGCCATCATCAACTGGTTTGGAATTAGCGACGTGGTTGATGTGATACAAGGCCCTAACCGTAGGAACTACGCTGCAATGTGGATGGGAAGTCAACCTGATGCGCTTGCTATCGCAAAGCGAGTCTCGCCCCTTACTTATGTTCGAGCCGGACTGCCGCCGATCTTAAGTGTCCATGGTGACGCAGATCCCGTCGTACCTTACGAGCAATCGACACGTCTGCATCAGGCCCTTTCCGCGGCCGGTGTGCCGAACGAGTTGGTGACGATCAAAGGCGGCGGGCACGGGCAGTTTACCGATGCACAAGTTGAGGACGCGGATCAGAAGATTCACGCCTTCCTTCGCTCGCATGGCCTGTTGCAGTAGGTCTAACGGCGTCGATTCCCGCGCGGAAGCTCGATTTCCTCGCCGGCATCCCCTCGCACGATAAGAGCGTGCTCCGTTTTTCGGACATCCGTGATCTGTGACCATTGCGGAGGCACGGGATTGAGAAACAAATCATATTGCGCTTCGAGGCACGAATTTGCTGCAACCGAACAAAGCACGGGAGTGTCGAACAAGCGGCCCATTTCCTTAGCATGGGCAAGCCCAAGCGGCATTGGGCTCGTGCCAAACTCAACCCCGCGAACCCTGGTTCTTTTGTTCCATGGAGCATACGCGCGAGCGCGATTTTCTTCCCACAGCACAATCCAGGGAAAGCGCACGGGATTAAAACAATAACCTGCGGCGAGATGGTACCGCCAGTTATGGACAGCGACGAAAGCATACTCGTGATCCGAGGGGGCGAGTAGTGCAGCAACGAAGCCGGTCCCGTCGCCCACAAATGGCTGGGAGAGATTGACCGAGCTACCGTCGGCGGACTGCGCATATGGCCACTGGTACTCGACTCCGCTGGCCAGCAGTTCGTGCCCTTCATATCCCCCGGGCCAAGTCACTCCACGCTTACCAGAGACAGACAAAGTGGCTTCGCCGTTTGCGAAGAAAGGCTCACCGAAAGCTGCATGCTGCACCCACTGAACGTCGACTGCCGTAGTACTGAGGTTGGTGACAGTTTCCGTAATGCTGGCAGTGAAGGCATCGCGCGACAGGGAGATCTCACGCCGGAAGTGCATACGGTAAACAGGAAGCGTAACTTCCATCACCAGCTCCGCTGCATTCTCAGCGGCAATTGCGGAAATAATGGTCCACTCCGAGCTTGACGCTTCACCGTGGAGGGGCAACCCTTGCTTAGCCTCTTCCGCCGATGGCATGCCGAAGTAACCGAGAACCAAGGCGTGTCCTGTGTAACCACATAGGAATCGCCCTACGGGGCCATCTCCGTAGAGTGCTGCGTGCTCGCGCGAAGAAAATGTCTGAGGCTCAATCGTCGGCCACGGCGATTCCCAAAGAGCATTAATTGGAGAACCACAAAGACGGAGATCCGCGATATGGCCGCCCCCGAGCAATACCGTTATTTCGATCTTGCCGTTCGACAAACGATACGCCCGACGGTTCTTCCATTGAATGGCATCGACGGCGCAGTGCGACATTTCAGATGCTGAGCCCCCCGTCTATGGGGAATGCTACACCGGTCACGAATTCCGCCGCCGGCGAAACAAGATAGAGCGCAGCCTGAGCGATCTCTTCCGCGGTTCCAAATCGTCCCATGGGCTGACGAGCGATGAAATTCTTACGGGCCTGGGCGGGATCAGGGAAGGCGGCGAGGCGACCTCCAAGCGAGGGTGTGTCGACTGTGCCTGGGCAGAGGCAATTTACCCGTATGTTGTCGCGTACATAGTCGACCGCCATCGATTTTGTAAGACCGATCACGGCGGCTTTTGTCGCCGTGTAACATGCGCGATCGACGACTGCTCGTAAAGCCGTCGCGGAAGCGGTATTCAGGATCACTCCTCCGCCCTGCGCCTTCATTCTCGGAATAACGGCATGGCAGAATAAGTACATGCTCTTCACATTGATCGCCATGGCGCGATCCCATTGCTCTTCGCTCGTTGCCTCAAGCTTTCCGGTTGGAACAATTCCGGCATTGTTGAAGAGGATGTCAATGCGGCCGAACGTTTGTGTCGCCGAGCGGATCACGGCTTCCACGTCGCCTCGCTGACTCACATCGGCAGGCACTGCAAGACACTTTGCACCTGCTTTTTCCAGTTGACTTGAAAACCGATTCAGTCTTTCGCGGTCGACATCGACTGCGACGATCTGCGCTCCTTCGCTTGCGAATAATGAGGCTGAAGCGGCGCCGATTCCCGCGGCAGCCCCGGTGATGATAGCCGTCCTATTCTGAAGCTTCATTTGCGGGTCCCGGCCCCAGTGCCACCCTCTTGAAAGCCCATTCCGCCGGCGGGCACGAGCATGCCTCCATCCACAATTAAGGCCGCTCCAGTAATAAACGAAGCCATCGGCGACGCGAGATAAACAATGGCGTCGGCAACTTCCTCCGCCTTGCCGATACGCCCGAGCGGGTGCATACGATTACAGGTTTGTATCACTTTCTCGGGATCCTCTGACAGACTCACCGCCCAGCGGAGCATGGGAGTGTCGATAGTACCGGGACACACACAATTCACTCGAATTCCTTTATTGGCATAATCGAGCGACATGGCCCGTGTAAGTCCCAACAGTCCGTGCTTCGACGCGACGTACGCCACTGAGTTGCTTATCGCCGTCATGCTTTGCACGGAACCCACGATTACGATGGCGCCACCTCGCTCGATCATGTGTGGCACTACAAACTTCGACACCAGGAAGCAGCCTTTTAGATTGATTCCCATCAACCTGTCCCAGTCTTCCTCTGTAGTCGCCACAGCGTCGCCATACAGCTGGATACCGGCGTTACTCACTAATATGTCGACGGTGCCATACTTACTGACAACCGCCTCAACCGCTCGCGAGACTTCCCCGCTTACACAGACATTACAGGGAAAGAATTCACAGGTTGCGCCACCCTTCGCAATCGCGGCTGCGGTTTCGCCGCCAACATTACGGTCGATGTCAACAATAGCAACCGTCGCTCCCATGCTGGCCAGCTTTTTTGCCGTGGCCTCCCCAATACCCATGGCTCCGCCAGTCACGATGGCGACTTTGCCTGTGAGATCAATGTTCATCTGGACTCGCCTTGCCTAATGTGTGGCATCGCACGGACCCTAAGCGTGAGTACCTGGAACGGTTTGATCGGGACGCTGAGATCTTCGCCGTCAATTTTAACCTCGGCCTGATTGTCTTCGAGCAGATCGCAAAGCCATGCTTGTTCAAATCGCAGAAACTGGCTGCGGACCCGGATTTTCGATGCCTGCCCTGCTGTCTCCTGTAGTCGCAGGATCGTTCCATCGCCATCTTCTGCGCGTTTCCAAGTCAACAACGTTACGTTGGGAGTCGCTACCTCGAGCAAACTGGCTTCTCGGCCCGGCAGGAGAGAGGAATCTTGGGAACCTGCAACGTCATCCCGTTCTACAGGGCTCAGGGCTTCCAGTCCGAAGCGGGTCAGCGCCTGAGGATTGAACTGCGCATCGCTTGTAATGGCGTAACGGAATGTGAAATCACCGCCCTGCCAAGCCGGGAAATTAGTTCCCCAATAGTTGTTCATCAGCCAGGAGAAGATCGGACTGCTTTTGGGCGTGAACTCCTTGGGCCAGTCGCCGCGAACGATGTCTCCGAAAGCGACAAGGGGAGCATCAATGGGAACGACCGCCGCAGTAACTTGCGGATTGTAGACGGCGGCCCAGGTAGTGGGCAGATACCATTCCCGACTCCCTCCGGCAAGCTCGTCTTTCGAAGGGTCTACCCAGCCAGCCTGAGAGCCGTAGGTAAACTCTGGAGTCGTCACGGCAAAAGGAAACGCGATATACGCAGACTCTCTTGCAAGCACTCGATCTTTATGTATGTGATAGGTAATCGAGATGCTTTTTGCAGAAGTCGGGAGAAAAATGTCGGTCTGAATCGATGGAGTGTTAGGCGCGATGGAGCTCAGCTTCGCGACGATACCGATCGGCGTCTCTTTCGCAGATATTAACGATCCCGCCTGCGCCGCATGCACAGTCAACCCTGGTGGTTGCAGGCTGGCTCCAAACCGGTAGAGTGAGTTCTCAGGATAGTTGTCTCCGCCGGTCACGTAAAGATACTGGCCAAACTTGTACTGGGTCGTCGTATCCACGAGTTCTCGCCCTAGCTGTTTGTCGAAAATACTCGCGATCGATCCAGACGCTGGATCCAGCGAAACTCGATAGAACTCGTTTTCGAGGACGATCCCATGAATTTCGGCTGACGCGGATGGCTGTTTCTCGATCGGTTTAATAGCATACAGTTTGTATCCCACGGCAGGCACTGCAGCCGCGAGGAATCGAACACGAACGCTCCCTGGACCAAATCCAGGAAGCGCAATTCCTTTTCCCTTCCACAGTATCTCTAGTGGAACCTCGGCGCCGGCAGGATCAAAGAGCGCAGCCCCGTCGGGCAAGTCAGTCTCAACGATGGCAGAACGAGTCCAGTTCAAGGAGTTGAAGACCGCGACGGAATTATCCTTGGTTCGCACCAGCGCTTCAAGCTGGGCCCATCCGCGCTGAATCGATTCATTGATGTCGTCTCGGGCGCGCGCTACACGCGAACCCTTCAGAGCGATCTGGTCTTCACTCTGGTGATGCTCCGGCTGGGTAGTGGCACTAACATAGGTCCAAGTGTGCTCATCATAGAGAAGCTCGTTGTGCCAGGCATCGTCGAGCATTGCCTTGTCGGGACGCACTCGGGTGTCGATCGACGAAACGGCCGAGCCCAAGATTTCAGCCGTGGTAATGCGATGTTGATTCTCCCGGTGAATGGCTGTGTGCGCGGCGTCCGATCCGTATCCGTCCTCCCAATAGGGACCGAAATCTCCGCGAACGACGGGGATGTCGCCCTTCCACTCGTGCTCGATCTGTTTCATCGCGGACTGCACGGTAGAGAATTCAAGTTTTGGCCAGGCGTATTCATGGTTAAAACCAGAAACGATTTCACTCTGCTCTCGGGCAAGCGGCGTATTTTCTAGTTGCGTGCCAAAAATGATCGCGGTGCTCGCCGTATACTCTGGACGCGTATAGGCCTGCAGAAAGACCGGGAGCGAATCGCGGAGCGATTCGATTCGCCAAGGGCCACCGAACAAGGTATGGGCTTGCAAGTAAGCGCGCGAGTACCACATGAGCACGCGACCGCCGTCCGGACCCTCCCAGTAGAACGGAGACTTCTCGTTCCATCGCCCGAAAAGCATGACGGGAGCACGCCAACTGTTGCTGGCCGCTACGAAATACTTGATGCCCGCGTCATGCAAAACTGAAGCATAGCCCCACGTGTAGGACGGGACATCCACAATTTGCGCAGCCTCGGCCTTCGGCAATTTGTATTCGCGTGCCAGATTGCGCTGGCCATAGAGAGAGCGAGACAGACCTTCCCACGATGCGTTCCCGGTATGTTGATTAGCGAATTCCGGTGGAATGACGATACTACCTTCTCGAACATGTTCAAGAAACAGTTCTCGCGCCTCCATACTGCGTCCGTTAAGATATTGATCGGCAACCCAGCTCCCGTCCAGCGTCCAACGAAAGTCAGGAGTTTTGTTGATCAAGTCCATTGCCTGGTCAACCGACTGGGAATGAAGCTCTGCAACTTTCGCGGGGTAATCGGTGAAACCAACATCGAGATGCTCGTGCGGTATGAGTGCAACGGTCCACTTTTTCGCCGGCTCGACCGTCGCCGACGCTAAGAGTTTACCCATGCGAACCGTGGCTTCGGCGGAACCGCTCCACTCTGGAACTTCAAATGGGAACCGAGCCTCGCCGAAATCGTTGGTTGTTGAGAATGGTTTGCTAAAGGAATGTCCGGCGATTTGAGCTTCGATCGACTCGCGGCTAAGGAAGCTGGATGTGGCGACAAAAACATCCACCACCTCCATCATTCCCGCTTTTGTTTCGCGATAGAAGATCGTCGGCTCGACTCGAACGGTGAAAGCGTGCTCGTCATATCGCCCCGCATCATCCTGGCTCAACTCAAGCGCGTCGTAGATCAGGCCGGTGTGCCCGGGCGCGATGGCGCCGAGAGAATTTTGGGTGTCAGGGGGATCATCCATCGCGGTTAGAACGAAAGTGTTTTCGCCCTTCCGGAGCCACGCTGCCGGAAGTGAAATAGCCTTTTCGTCGATGGAGCTCTGGGGAACAAATGTTCCTTCCCAATCGCCGGCTCGGAAATCGAGCTTGGGATGGAAGTAGAAGAAACCGGAGTGCCCGTTCACGTCGAGCTTCAAGAACGAGAGACGCGGCGTCTCATACAGGATTGCCAGCTTCAGCCGATAGACGCCGAGCGGAGCATCGTTCAACACAAACTTTACCGTGAACGGGTGCAGACGCCCGCCGGCTATGCCGTTGGCAGGCCCAGGCTGAAAGCGATACCAGTCCTTATCACTGCTTTGTCCGACGACGAAGACGGGATCACTCTTGGGATCGGAATAGTTGATGTCTTGACTCTTGAATTCGCCCGAGGATCCGTCGAAAGTCCCGATCTTCCAAAGCGTTTTGTCGGTTGCATTCGCGGCTGCAGCTAGTGCAATCGCCATGAAGAGGGCGGTGATCGCGGCTCTGCGAATTTTTTTCGCTGTTACCATTTCGGCTGTGTGATCACAGTGCCCCGCCGGCGCGGATCATCTGTCCAAGCTCCCATCTCATGGCGCTTTGACTCTTCGTGGTAGCGGGCCAGCTTGTCACGGTCGAGTTCTACGCCGAGACCCGGACCGGTTGGCACCGCCATCGCCCCGTTTTTATATTGCATCTTGCCACCAACAATAACGTCGTCAGTCAAGTGGTGATAATGCGAGTCGGGTGCGAGAGTCAGGTTGGGAAGACAGGCGGCGAGGTGAAGCATGGCAGCTTGCGAGATGCCAAATTCTGCGCCGCTGTGCATGCCCGCGTCCACTCCCATCGCTTCGCAAATCTGACCGGCGAGTTTAGCGCGATGAATGCCGCCATACCAGTGCGGGTCAAGCAGGATCACGTCGAGCACGTCCGCCATGATGGCAGGCGCAAGGTCCTCAAACGCGAACACCGACATATTGGACGCCAGAGTGACCCACGGCGCCTTTGCGTTTACCCGCTTCATGGCGCGCATCCCCCACACCGGATCTTCCAGGTACTCCATATTGAAATCGTGCAAACGGCGCGCCACGTCGATAGCCGTGGTCACCGTCCAAACCGCGTTCGGATCGAGCCGGATGCGATGTTTCGGGAAGGCCTCGCGCAGCGCGATAAATGTATCGACTTCTTCGTCCGGAGGAAGAACGCCGTTCTTGTACTTCAACGTCTTAAAGCCATACTTGTTGACGACTGCTTTTGCAAAATCGACCATCTGTTCGATGTTCGATATTTCGCCAATGCCCTGGTCATTCGCGTAGCGATAAAAAAGATAGGCGGCGAACGGAACCGCGTCGCGAATGCGACCGCCCAGCAGATCACACACTGACAGCTTCAATGCCTTTCCTTGAATATCGAGGATCGCAAATTCAAGTCCGGCAAACCCAAGGACAAAACCAAAAAGCTTTTCTGAACTAGGCGCCGCGACCTTCCAGCGAATTCGCTCGAGGTTCATGGGATCTTCACCGATCAGCAGCGGCTTCAAATCCGCGAGCTGGCCGGCGCGACTGGCGCCGCTGTAGCACTCGCCAAGGCCGGTGATGCCTTCGTCGGTTTCCACCTCGATAACGATCCGCGAAAATCCGGGATGGGATCCCACTGAGTATCGCAAGGGTGCTTCGATCGGGATGAAGGCGGGAGTCCAGCGAATGTCGGTAATTTTCATTGTCTCTCCGGTGTGCTAGCGCTGGTTCGCAAGCCGCTGTCCGCGAATCCCGACCCGCGCCCGGCAAATATGCCACCGGCTTAGGTTGGCAAAATACATCTCGTCAAAATTTGCGCCGCCGAAGGCCGCATTCGTGGGACCGGCAAGCATGGTCCCCTCCGGGTCCCACGCGAACAGCGAACTTTTCCCGTCTGGAGTCACACGGTACACATTGTGCGAGGCGTAACAAGTCACGTAAAGGTTGCCCTCAGCGTCGAGCGCCGCGCCGTCCGGCACATTGTTTAAGCCGGCAGCATAGACATGCGGCTTTCCGATTACTCCGGAATCCAGAAGGGGCACCGCGAGCACATTGTTTTTTGTGCTCTGCACGACGTACAGCGTACGCTCGTCCGCGCTTAGCGACAGACCATTCGGAAACGACAGGCGGTCAAGCAGATCTTCGATCTTGCCGTTTGGCCTTAAGACGAAGAGCAGGCCGTCATCTTTTCTCCACTCACCGGAATCGCTGAAGTAGAGGTTGCCCTCGGGATCGAACACGGAAAAATTCGGATTGCGAAACTGATATCGTCTTGCTCTTTCCCATGCACGAATTATTTTGCCGGACCGATCCAGCTGTATCAATGCGCCCAGCTTGGGGTTGCACACGAACAGATCCTGATGCGCGGAGAACGTAAGCCCGAGATTGAAGCCTCCGAGTATGGCTACCGTTCGGACCTTGCCTTTTTGGCTGATCTTGTAAATTTGGCCGAGTTCGCCGCCTGCCCAAAGGTTTCCGTCAGCATCAAATGCCAACCCTTCGGGATGGTCGAGACCTTCCGCAAAAACTTCGAATTCTTGCAATGAAATCCGGGGCTTCATGTAGAACCCTGCTCCAGAAAATCCTGATTCCACTTGTTTGTCGGACATTTGAACATATATAGTGGTTTTGCTCTCGGGTCAAGCATTGGAGGAATCGGGATTGCGGCTCGTTCAATACACCGTCCAGAGCGAAAGTCGTCTCGGGGTGGTGATCGCAAATCGAATTATTGACGTCAGCAAGGCGGCTGATTCCGCCGGTTTGAACTCGCAAGCATTTACCTCGGTTCTTGCCCTGCTGGAAGGGGGCGATGAGGGACTGGCATTTGTCCAATCTTTGAGGGGTGAAGACAATGCGGTTCCCGTTTCTGGCGTGCGCCTCGAGTGCCCGGTTGCTTCTCGGAAAATCGTCGCTGTCGGTTTGAATTATAAGGATCATGCAATCGAAGCTGGACTGAAGATTCCGACTGCCCCTTTGTGCTTTGCGAAGTTTACCTCCAGCTTGTCGGGTCCCTTCGATCCAATTCAACTGCCATCAGAGGACTCACAGGTTGACTTTGAAGGCGAATTGGGCGTCATCATTGGCCGGAAAGCTTGGCGAGTCGCGGAGAGCGATGTCATGAGGCACGTTGCTGGTTACGTAGTCTTCAACGACGTTTCCGCGAGGAGATGGCAGTTTGAGGATGGCCAGTGGACCAGGGGCAAGTCGTGCGACACCTTTGCGCCGAACGGTCCGTTTCTCGTGACGGCCGATGAAGTTCCTGATCCCGGAGCGCTTCGAATCACGACGCGATTGAACAACGAGATCATGCAGGATTCCAATACGAGTCAGTTCATCTTCAACATTTCGCAGATCGTATCGTATTTTTCCCACAGCTTCACGCTCGATCCCGGCGACCTTATTGCAACGGGCACGCCGGCGGGAGTCGGTTTCTCGCGGAAGCCACCCGTATACCTGAAACACGGCGATGTTGTTGACGTAGAGATTGAAGGGGTTGGCCGAATCTCTAATCAAGTGCAGCGAGGCTATTGAAACGACTCTAGAGAGCCCCGCTGCAGCAAGTTTGTAGGGCAAAGCGAGGACGGAAGTAAATGGCGTCATACCGTGATGTCGCAATCACCGCTGATCAGCTTGAGCCGATTCGTCGTGAGACCGTAATGGACATGGTCGCGCGCAGGATCGAGGGACTCGTGCGCAGCGGCGACTTGAAGGCAGGAGATCGATTGCCCCCGGAACCCGATCTGGCCCAGATGCTGCGTGTGAGCCGGGGCTCGCTGCGTGAAGCGCTAAAAGGTCTGATGTATCTCGGCCTCATCAAGTCAAGAGCGGGAGACGGGACGTATATTCAATCCTCGCTAAGTAGAGTGCTCAATCAACACTTTCAGTGGATGATCCTGCTCCAGGAAGTCAAGCACCTTGAAATCTACGAACTGCGGAAGATCATCGAGCCCGCTGCAGCCGCTCTTGCGGCAAAACGAGCCACCCGAGCCGACATTGAGCGCCTGGAGGCCGCGCTTGATGGCTTGGCAGAGGGCCGCGGGAATCCGGAATTGTTTCACGCGTTTGACATTCAGTTTCACGATGCGTTCGCCCAAGCGTCGGGCAACGCCGCGATTCAAACGACCATGCGTATGCTGTATCACGCAACCTCCGAGGCTCGCAAGGCGGCTTTGCCCTTCATCGATGACTGGGATCGGCACTGGCGCCGGCATGAACGGGTGTTCGCTTATATTCGCGATCACAAGCCAGCGCTAGCCAGCAAAGCGGTGCTGGAAGATCTGCTATATGCCGAGAGTTTGATCCGGGAACACGCCGCCTCGTTGAGCAAAGGCGGATTGGGCAGGGGCGACCAACCCAAGCGCAAGCGCGTGAAGTTTCGCCGCCGAAAGCCGCAATGAAAACGAAATTCGGGAGTAGCTCATGAGACGACTGTTGCATTGCGCTTCACTCTTCTTGGTTCTCTTTTCCGCGGGGGTTATGCTCGCCGAAAACCCACACTTTAATTGCGTCCCCTCTTTCCCTTTTCAACAGCAGTGGCAAGGAGCAGACGCCGCATATTCGATTCCGCTGCAGGACGGCCGCGTCGCCTGGATTTTCGGCGACACTCTCTATGGCAATGAACGCCTGGTGACCGGCGAAGAGCCTCGCATGGTGCATAACACGATCGCTATTTCCACGTGTAAGGACGGGAAGTGGAAGATCGACTATACGATCAAGAAAGATGCCAAGGGCAACCCAGATAGCTTTTTCAAACCGCAGCAGAACAACGGTACTTACTATTGGGCGCTTGATGGAGTCGAACATGACCATGAACTCTGGATCACGCTGGTCTGCGTGCGCAACGTGCCGAACTCAAACGCTTTTGCGCTCGGCTTCGAGATCTGCGGAACCGACCTTGCACACGTGACGGGAGTTGATGGTGATCCCCAGAACTGGAAGGTTGCGTACTTTCCGCTGGTGGCGGAGGGTGTACACGCGAATCCCTCTGCGTCTGCGTTAGTTGAAGACGACAATCTTTACATCTACACGCTGTACGAAGCAGGAAACCGGCCGCAGATCCTCACGCGAATTCCGCTGCGAGGTCTGGGAGACCCCAAGAAGAGCCTGCAGTACCTGGGCGGCGACGACAAGTGGCATGACGGACTCGAACCGGCAAAGGCCAAAATCATCATGAAGACCGGGGCCTCGGAAATGTCGGTGCGCTATCACCCGGAACTCAAGAAGTGGATCGCGGTGATGGTCGATCCACAGATCTTTTCTGACAAAGTAATCCTTCGAACCTCGCCGACCTTGATCGGCCCTTGGACTGACGGCGAAGTGATCTATCGCATTCCGATCCTGCAGAAGAGCGATCCAAAATACGATGCAGACACGTTTTGCTACGCGGGCAAGGAGCATCCTGAGTTCGAGCAACCCGGCGAACTGTTATTCACGTACGTCTGCAATACAATGAAGCCGAAGAAACTCTCGGCGGAGACGAACATTTACTTTCCGCAGATTGTGCGCATGCCCATGCCGGATGCCGCGAAGAAATAGCTAGTCCGCGAGAACGCGTTTGCAGAAGGCAAGAGTGCTCCGGACGTGTTGGGTCCAATACGGCCAGTCATGGCCGCCGGGGAACTCTTCATAGACATGAGGCACGCGGATTTTCGTGAGTGCCTCGTGCAGTTCGCGATTGTCTTGGATGAGCGGATCGCCGGTGCCGCAATCGAAGCGAATTGGCGGAAGCGCATCACGATTCACATTCGCCCAGTGGAGCAGATCCGTGTCAATGTCGCCTGCATATTGAAATGCTTCCGGGGGAAACGGAATAAACTGCGACAACTGCGCAACCTTTGTGATCGAGGAATGCGCTGAAATTCCCTGCACGCGCGACGCATATTTCATGCCTAAGCGCAAAGCTCCGTATCCGCCCATCGAGAGCCCTGCGATAAGAAACTGTTGCGGATGCAATTGCGGAAACAGCTCACGCAGGCAGCGTGGGATGTCATCGACAATCCACCTTTCGCAGTTGGCATGCGCGTGAGGAACATACCCGCTTCCATCACCCCAGAGTCCGTCAGACGGCATGGCAACCATCATCGGAATGCTCGTCCCGTCCCGCAGCATCTCCGTCGCAATATTGTCGAGGTCGCCGTTCAGCCACCAGTTCCATTGGCACCCGTAAACACCGTGCAGCAGCAGCAGCAACGGCACGCGATGCAGCGATTCCACTCCCGGCGGGCTGAACAACAAGACGTCGCCGCGTGACCCAAGGGCCTCACTGCGAAAATTCAAGAAACGCAGATTTTCATTTCCCGGAATCGGGCGCGAAAGCTGGGCATTGGGAAAGTGTTTCGCCATGGTCTAAACGTTTCCGGCAAGCAGCGGGATCGCGCCGAACAGTCCAGCATCGTTTCCGAGTTGTGCGGCGACAATCTCGACTTTTCCCCACGGTGTCCAGGCGTGCTTGTTCACGTATGTTTGAATGTAAGGAAGGATGACAGCAGCGCTGCGCATTACGCCACCCCCAATTACGATCCGCTCCGGATCATAAGCATGAATCAATCCCACCGCTCCGGTTGCCCAAACCTGCAGACAGTAATTAAGAATCTCGACGGCAACGTGGTCCCCAGCGTCAGCCTGTTGCATGAGAATCTTGAAATCCAGATTCTTGTAACCTGCCAACTTGCTTGCCGAGAACCCCGGCCACTCGCGCGCTAGTAAGGGTAATGACCAACCGGAGGCTTCGGCTTCAAGGCAACCAATCGCGCCGCAAGTGCAGGTACGGCCACCGACCTTTGCCGGCAAGTGTCCACCCAAACAGCCGGCTTGTGCGTGCTTTCCGCGCAACAGTTTACCCTCGATCATCGCCGCACCCCCGATCCCGGTACCCAGCGTGATCATGACCACATTGTCGCAACCTCGCGCTGCCCCGGCATGACGTTCGCCGAGCAAGGCCATGCGCGCGTCGTTTTCGATGGCAAAGCGCAGACCGAATTCCTGTCTGCACCATGCATCAAAATCGATTGACGGTGCGTCTTCGTATTTTTTGTTGGTCGAGACCACTCGGCCAATCCTCGCATCGGCGAGGCCGCAGAATCCAAGGGCCAAGCCTTCACACTGCGTGGCGTCCAGCTGAAGTTCTGTCAGGAGTTCGCGAATAGCCTTGGTGAAGAGATCGAGTGCGGGCCGCAGCGGTTTCGCCGAGTCAAGGGAAACGTGCTGAGAGCCAAGAATCCGCTCATCCTTTACAAAAGCGATGGTGGCGTGGCTGCCGCCCAAGTCGATCGCGATGGCTGGTCGAGTCATATCAAGAATCAATCATTTCGAACTGCTAAACAACGCAATACTATTCGTTTTGATCAGGTAATGATCAAAATTATGTTCTTTGTGTTTGCATTCGAGTGGTTATGTCGTTAGCCTATTCCATCATGAACCCCGCCTTTGCGTTCGTGAATTGGACTGACGGCGCCTTAAAGGGCCCTGGGATCCAACGCTCCGAAAAGAAACTTGGTCAACTGACTGGAATCTTTCGCGACCAAAAAGCCTGGCAGCAACTCGATCCGGAAACAATAGTGTATCGAGTCTGGTGGTGGGAACCGGTCCCGTCAGGCACGGAGGGCGGCCTATTCTGGGGGCTCACCGAAATCCAACCCGGCAAAGTCGGAAACGAATATTTCATGACGCGCGGCCATTGGCACGTGATCCGCAATCGTGCCGAATTCTACGGCACCGTTGCGGGCAGCGGCAAACTGGTCCTCATGGATCGCACCGGGCGCACCTGGACTGAAGACATGACGCCAGGCAGTCTGCACTATGTCGCTGGCGAAGTTGCTCACCGCATCGTGAATACCGGAGACACATCAATTCGGGTGATCGCCTGCTGGCCCAGTGATGCGGGTCACGATTATAACGTTGCTGACGGACGTGGGTTCGGAGCGCGGGTCGTGGAAGAACGGGGCGCGTCAATCCTCTTGAGCGCCCAGGACTGAATGCGTGAGTCGGTCAAATTCGATCCAAAGCTCGGTGTGCACAGCCACGCCGACGATCTCACATTCAGTTACGACGAAGGCGTGTTCGGGCCGCAACCAGAATTGCGGCGGCTCGATGATATTCGCCGCAGTCTAAGAGATCCCAGCTGCGACGGTCCCGATCCGGTGTACTCGATCGTGATGGATGTCGGCCGTCGTGAACACGGCGCCGAACTGCGTCGGCGCATGCTTCTATTTGGCGTTGTCGTTTATGCCGCGGGTCAACTCGGAGAAGAACCAGTCCGCAGCCAGGGACATATTCATGCTGTCGCAGCTCACTGTGGGTGGTCCACTCCGGAATTATTCGAGATATGGGAAGGCCGCGCGATCATTTATGCACAGGAAAGGGCGGAGGATGATCCCGGACGCTGCTTTGCCGTAACGGCCGGACCCGGTGACAAGGTCGTCGTACCACCGGGCTGGGCGCATGCCGTCATCAATGCCGATCCGAAGACTCCCATGATGTTCGGGGCCTGGTGCGATCGGCAGTATGGGTTTGTCTATGACGCGATTCGTGCACACGGTGGCTTGGCGTGGTTCCCGGTACTGGACGGCCAGCAAAAGATTCATTGGGAGCCAAATCATTCTTATCGGGCGAGCGATCTCTCAATTCGCGGCCCACGAGCTTATCCGGAACTGGGATTAGACCCGACTACATCGATCTATGAGCAATTCGCCAACGATCCCGATAGCGTTCAATGGGTGTCGGAGCCTGCACGCGTCGTATCGGCATGGACTCATTTCGAAATGTAGGCCCGGCTTGTCAGTCAGCGACGCCGAGTTGCTGCTCCAGTTGTTCCAGCGACACTCCCTTGGTTTCAGGATAGACGAGCGCGACCAGAACAAAGTCAATCAGCATCATGGTCGCGAAAAAGAAGAACGGTGTCGCACTCGATTTCTTCGCGAGCACCGGAAATAAACCTGATATCAACGCATTCATGACCCAAAGCGTGGTTGTCCCAATCGCCTGCCCCTTGGCCCGAACGCGGGTGGGAAAGACTTCGCTGATGTAGACCCAGATCACGGCGCCTTGGGAGATGGCGAAGAAACCCATGAACGCCATGACCATCCAGACCAGCCATGACTGGTGCGTGCCGGTGCGGAAAATTTGTCCGATCGCGGCCAGGAAGAGGCAGACTCCCGCGGTTCCGGTAAGCAAAAGCTTTTTACGGCCAAAGTGGTCGATCACGGTCATCGCCAGCAGCGTGAAAATCAGGTTCGTACATCCGATGGTTACCGACTGCATGCCGGCGGAATACTTGCTCGCTCCGGCCGCGGCAAAAATATCGTTCAAGTAGTACAGGCACGCGTTGATACCGGTCAGCTGGTTGAAGGCTCCCGCAGTCACCGCCAGAAGGACGGGCAGCGCATATTTCCGCTGCAGAATCGGCTCGCTCGCGGAACGGCGCTCCAAATGAATCGAGGCCACGATCGCGTTCAGCTCCTGCTCGGGATTCTCGTTGCCGGTGAGCCGCAGAACCTCGAGCGCTTCCTGTGTCTTATTCTTCAGTGCTAACCACCGTGGGCTGCGCGGAATGAAGAACAACATCAAAAGAAAGAACAGCGCGGGCAGAGCGGCGACTCCCATCATCCAACGCCATTCCATGAGCCCCAGATTCATTCGCACGATCAGGAAGTTCGACAAGTAGGCCAGCAGAATGCCCAGAACAATACTGATCTGGAAGCAGCCGACCAGACGTCCGCGCCACTTCGCGGGCGATAACTCGGCGATGTACATAGGCGCAAGCACCGACGACCCACCAATCCCTAATCCTCCGATGATGCGGAAGGTGATCAGCGATCCCCAATTCCATGCCAACGCGCAGCCTAGCGCCGACAAGAAATAGAACACGGCCATAATTCGCAGGCTGTCGCGCCGGCCCAACCGCTCCCCGGGAAATCCAGCCGTCATCGCGCCGACGACTGTTCCCCACAAAGCACTGGAGACGGTCAACCCTAATAAATAAGGAGTGAGGCTGTAGACCTCGGTCAACTGGTGGGTGGTTCCGGCTATGACGGCAGTGTCGAACCCAAACAACAGTCCGCCCAGAGCACTCACGAAGGTGCTCTTCACCAGATATCCGTTTATTTCCATAACGCCGTTTTCCTCATTCGAATGACCGAATACTAGCGAAAAGAACAAAATTGGTCTACGAAATAGCGCATTCAGACGGTATAAACTTACGATAGTTAACCATTGGCACGCCGAGTTTTGTACGTCCCAGGAGTACCGATGCCTTCTAGCAACAGTCTGGATCGTCGCACCTTCCTGAAATTAGGGGCGGCCGGAGCCGCTGTGGCCGCGATCAAACCTCCGGTCGGGGCAGCTTCCGTGCCAGGCAACCGCACACCCTCGTCTCCACCAACTCTGGTCGACATGGCTTCTGATCGGCTCACCTACCGGCTGCGCGACCTTTTCAACTGTCCAGTGGCGATGAACGAGTGGGGCTACGCCCAAGTCGCGAAATCAGTCTCGGCGATGACCGCCATTTCGTTCCCGCCTTACGCTTGTTGCGGCGTGCCTGAGACCGCATGGAGTCCTGGCTTTCTGTTGACTTGTGAAATTTTTCTGAACGGCCGCTTCCTTGCGATCGCGGCTTCCCCCAACGGCAATGTCGAGTATCAGTGGTTTCCCCATTGTGTGGTTCGGACACAAACCGCCGAGAACCTGCAATTCTCCACGCGCATGTTCCTCCCGAGCAAGCGACGTGCAGTCATGCAGTCGATCACCGTAAGGAATCTGAGCGCTTCCCAACGCCGTTTCACCCTGGGATTCGATCTTAGAGCGGCGGTCGCGAAGAAAACGAAACCGTGGCTCGTCAATTCGCCCGGTGAGGCCGACAACCGCATTACTTGGGACCCTCAACGAGGCTGCCTTATTTTCGAGGCGCAACATTCCGAGATCGCCGCCGCGCAAGGCTTCCATACCGCGCCGAGTCGCGTGGAGCAAAAGCGGATGGTGCACTTCGACATGGAACTCAACCCAGGAGAACCGAAAGAACTCCATTTCGTCCTGGCGATCGCTGAAAACGGCCGGACTGCAATCGAACTTTACGATGCCCTACAAGCGCGCTTTGCGGATATCGAGAAGGAAAATGAGACAGCCTTTGCGAGCCTCGTCCGATCTGCATTCACACCCGACAATTCAGAGTTCAGCGGCAACCTGCCGCGGCTGATTACGAATGATGAATCTCTGTGGAGGCTCTACCACAACGGTTTTGCCAATCTGTTGTTTGCGCGCCGGCTTTCCCCAGATTCCGCCTACGGTCCGACTTATCTGACCCTGAGCGGGCATGTGCTGCCAACTCTCAGCTTCCCCTGGGATACCTCGCTCACCTCTCTGGCGTTGGCATTGCTCGATCCCATTCCTCTGCGCAACCTCGTCGAGGTCTGGATGAAAGGCGGAATGCACGAACATCATTCCACCGATTACGTGTCGGGAGAGCCCATGGGCCCATGGTATGCGGCGAATGATGCCGCGATTGTTCGCTGCGCCTGGCGCTATCTCTGCGTCACCGGAGATTTTGCCTGGCTCGACAAAAAGATTTCCGATCGCACCGTTCTCGATCACCTCGATGAGCATGCGATCTATTGGAAAAAACTCGATCACATGGGACACGGTCTCGCCGATTACGGCACGATCGAGAATCTGCTCGAAGTCGTCAGCACTTACTTGCACGAAGTAGCCGGAATGAATGCCGGCAACGTGCGCAGCATGCGCGTGGTTGCCGACCTGCACAGACGTCGCGGCAACGCAGCGCGTGCGAAACAACTGCGCGCCGAAGCAACCGACCTGGCTGAACGGATCAATCGCCTGCTTTACGTCACGGGCAAGGGTTACTGGCGTTGCGGCCAGCCCGATGGAACGTTCAACGAAGTTCGACACTGCTATGACTTTCTGGCGGTCATCGACAGTATGGCGGAGGATCTCACGGCGACGCAAAAACAGGAAATGAGCGCGTTCTTTTGGAGCGAACTGCACAGCGAGAAATGGATGCGCGCGCTCGCACAAGGCGACGCCGACTCGACCTGGAATATCCGCCCTGACCATAGCTGCTTAGGCGCTTATGCAGCGTGGCCGCCGATGACGGCGAAAGCCTTATACAAGATCGACTCCGCGGAGCGAACCTCTCGCTGGCTGCGGGAAGTGGCAAAGGCGGGCAATCAGGGTCCGATCGGCCAGGCGCATTTCGTGGAAGACGTATATCCCCCAGTCAACGGCGGAGCTTTCAAATCATCGGAAGACGCACCCTTCATCGAAGACTGGTGCTGCATTGCCGCCGGCGCTTTTTCAGAACTCGTGATTGATTCGATCTTCGGCGCGGAACTAACGCTCTCGGATGGGATCAAGGTGAACTCCCATCTCGGCAACTTTGATTTGAACGCACGATTAGTGGGATTGCGCTACCAGGGAGGTCTCTACACGATCACGAAAGATGGGGCACAACGCCAGAAATCCTGAACTCAAACGCGCATCACCTTGATGCCCAGCTTCAGATAAGGCGCAACCATCTCGTCGGTAGCCGCGGTATCGGTTACCAGGAAATGCAATTCTTCCGGTTTGCAGATTCGCCAGTTCGCCACCCGGCCGAGTTTGCCGCTATCGACCACCGCGACGCGACGCCGTGCAAGCCTCATCATCGTTGAATTGAGTTCCGCCTCGTCCGCATTGAAACAACTTGCGCCCCAGGTAGCATCCATGCCATCGGCACCGATGAACATCGTGTTGATGAGCATGTTATCGAGCGATCGCAATGCGGCGGTCCCGACCAGCGAAAACCATTCTCCGTGAAGGTGTCCTCCGGTTACAAAAACGTATACATCCTTGCGCTGAGAAAGCTCCATGGCCACGTTGACCGTGTTCGTGACGACCGTGATATTGGAGTTGATCGGCAGTCCACGAATCACCTCGGTGGTGGTGGTTCCAGGAGTCAATGCGATCGTTTCTCCCGCCGTGATGAGCGCGGCGGCAGCTCGCCCGATGCGGCGCTTCTCGTCAGCGGCGTGCTCCACCTGCGCGAGAAATGATTGGTCGCGCCGGAAGGGCTCATAAAAGAGTGGTTCGATCGAGACCGCTCCACCGTGGGTACGGCGCAACAGTCCTTTCTGATCGAGAGCATCGAGGTCTCGCCGTACGGTTACCACTGAAACGCCCAGTTGTTCACTGAGAGTTTCCACCGAAACTCGTCCGGACTGCTGCAAGCCAGTAAGGATCGCGGTAAAGCGGACCTGCTGTTTGTCCTGCGAGGCACTTTCGAATTCTGGTTGTCCGGTCGGGCCGATCCCGGGCCGTGGGCGCCGTTCATGGTTCACAGTAATCTCCGTCCCTTCGCATTCCTAACGGTCAAGAAACAAAACTTCTTGCGACCTTAAGTTGCGATTCAGGCCAAAACGAAAGCACCGCGAAAGCATGGTACTCCCAATACGCGGAATTGTAGAAGATCAAATACCGGTGTGAAAGCTTTCCTGATTCAAGGAAAACGTTTCTTATTGATTATTTCAATCATAGATTTGGTCGTTTCGACCGGAAATACAATAGTACAATGATTGATTTCAGGCGCATCGCTTGGGTTCTAGGACGACTCAAGTGAACCGATTTTCCGTAGTTCAGCTTTCGAGGGGAAACGATATGCCCATAGACCGCCGACAATTCGTGACTAGCTTGATCGCGTCCGGCGCTGCCGCAGTCGTACCAAAACCGAGCATTGACTCGAATTTCCCTTCGTTCTCGCCGCCAACATCCGCCGCGAGTCCTCACAACTCGAAAGTAGATTTTCGCTACGCCCCACGTAACCAGCAATCCACCATATCTTTCCCGGACGATCCGAAAAAGACCGTCGTTGGCCAAGCTGGCGACTTACGATATGGGTTTCGAAGGTCGCTGTCCGCAGGCATGGAGAACTTCGGAACAGTCATCGAATTCTCGCTCGCGGGTTTTCAGGATGACAAGATTGTTCGGCAATGGATCGAATCTCCTGCCACTCCAATCGTGCACACGCTGATCGACCGCCCTGCTGCAAGGTTTGAGCTCATCACCTTCGCAACCCGTCATCCTGGTGAAGGCCGGGTCGACAACGTCCTGCTGTCTGTTAAATCAAAAAGTGGCCGCGTCGCTGTGCTTCCGAAGATACACATTCGAACCTGCGATCGGCTCGAACTGGAGAACTATACCGTCCCCTCAGCTACGGTCCGCAGGCAAGGCAGCGAATCGCCCCTGCTTGTCGCCGCGCAGCTCAACAGCAATCTGGGGAGTTGCATGTTGTGGGAAGAGGATGGTTTCACTCTTTATCTGACGCATGGTGAAGCCACGGAAGAAGCCGCGGCAAGGTATTTCATACGGCTCCCGCAGGAAGATCAAACAGCTGAAACGCTGCGAGAACACTGGCACGATTCCGAAGAGCTGTTGGCGGAAGCTCGCGAGTTCTGGAGGAGTTGGAAGCTCTTTGGAGCCACGAGTTGGATCTATCCGGGCCAGCACGGGGAATTTCTTGCCGCGTGCGCGCGCAACATTCAGCAAGCGCGCGAGGTCAAGAATGACCGACTTGTTTTTGAGGTTGGGCCCACTCAGTATCGCGGCTTGTGGATCGTCGATGGCAACTTTCTACTTGAGGCGGCGCGGTATCTCGGCTATGACCAGGCAGCGGATGAGGGTCTGCGCTCCGAATGGTCGAAGCAGGCGGAGAGCGGGCAGGTCATCGCGGAAAGCGGTGGCGAGCACTGGAAAGACACCGCGATCGCCATGTTCACCCTCGTTCGCCAATGCGAGCTCAAGCAAGACTGGACTTTCTTCCGCGAACTTGAACCGAACCTCGTGCGTGCTCTGGATTTTCTGATCAGCCTGCGCGACAAGGCTCGTTCGGGAACCAGCATCAACGGACGCTATGGCCTGCTCGCTCCTGGTTTCGCCGATGGTGGCATCGACGGCGTCCGCTCCGAATTTACCAATACTGTCTGGACCCTGGCGGCGCTTCGCGCCGTTGCCGGGACTGCCGATCAATTGAAGATGTCTTCACTCGCCCGGGCCGGCGAATTCTTCCGCGAACTCTATGAAGCGTTTCAGCAAATGGCAAAGCGGGAGATGGTGCGGCATCCCGCGGGATTCGAGTATCTACCGATGATTGCGCACGACGATCCATCCGTGGCCGATCCTGATCCGTGGAACCGCCCTCGTCCGCAGACCGCTCAGTGGGCCCTCTCCCATTCCATTTTTCCCGGCGAAGTGTTTGAGAAAAACGATCCCATCGTGCGCGGACACATTGCTCTTTTGCAATCCTGCACCCAGGAAGATGTTCCGGCCGAAACCGGATGGCTGTGGCACGACAGTTTGTGGACTTACAACGCTTCATTCGCTGCTCACGTTTATCTTTGGGTTGGTCAAGGCGATTGGGCGCATCGCACCTTCACTGGCTTCCTGAACCATGCCTCACCTTTGTATTGCTGGCGCGAAGAACAACCGCTGCAACATGCTTTGGCCGGCCAGGATTGGGGAGACATGCCGCATAACTGGGCGAGCGCCGAATGCGTCCGATACCTGCGGCACATGCTGGCGCTCGAAGATGGTAAGTCGCTTCGACTTCTCAATGGAATCACCGCAAAAGAATTGCTCCCCACCGCTCACTACAGTCTGCAGAATTCTCCAACCCGCTTTGGAAGGATCAATCTCGAACTCGAGCCTGCCGGTGCCCGGGGTTGGCGGTTGCGGTTCGATCGAGCCAGCGGAATCTCGCCATCTAGCGTTTCGTTGCCGGCAAAGGTCGGGCCAATGCAAGTGCAAAAAGTAGTCGGGGCAGCCTCAAAGATAAAGGGCGCAATCGTCGAAGTCGATCCAGGCGCAAAGAAATGGGATGCGTTTCTTAAGTAAATCCGGAAAGCGGGAGAATATCCAGCTAAGGCCGGCGAATTTCGCGGTTTTGGAACCAGATGCGGGCAGGATTTCTTTGCAGTCCAGACTGAATGGCGGAGAGGGGGGGATTCGAACCCCCGGTACAGGTGTTAGCCCGTACAACGGTTTAGCAATTCTCTTTCTCAATGCGACGCCTCGCAATCCCAATCATTTAGAGTCGCGCTCCCGCATGAAACCTCACCCAATGTGACCTCATTCGGCAGTTTCGGGACACCACTCAGGACTGTAAAAAGTCCTCGCGACTTGGGGCCCCGTTTTTCCATTTCGAGGGCCTGGGTGGGGGACCCTCGGGGGGGCCGAGAATCAAGCAAGGTGGGCCCTGGCGCGCCGCGGGGCTCGCGGGAAAATTCCTATTAACAGCGAAAAGTGGAGGGATTCGCGATGGCGTTTGACATGAAAAGTCGGGAGGTGCAGACTTGCGGAATATTTGTCCCGCCAGTGTTCTCACTACGAATGAATCGGGAGAGTGTGATTGTCCGGAACGCCGCAAGAATCCCAAGTTAGCGCTTCTGCCTGGGGCCAAGGCTCACGGCCTAGGTATCGACCGGATGTGGATGGGTTGCGGGCAGTGGCGATCATTCCTGTCGTGCTCTACCACGCCTTCCCAACGCTTTTGCCGGGCGGCTTCGTGGGCGTAGACATTTTCTTCGTGATCTCTGGTTTCCTGATCTCCGGCATTATCTTTAAGGATCTGCAGCGCGACAGTTTTAGTTTCAGGACTTTCTACGCCAATCGCATAAAACGAATCTTCCCGGCGCTCATTGTCGTCCTGGCGGCCTGTTTTGTCTTTGGCTGGTTCTTCCTGCTTCCGGAAGAGTACGCCCAACTGGGCAAACACATTGCTGGCGGAGTCGGCTATGTCGAGAACCTCGTGCTCAGACGTGAAGCTGGGTACTTCGACACAAAATCTTCGCTCAAACCGCTCATGCACCTGTGGTCTCTCGGGATTGAGGAGCAGTTTTATCTAACATATCCATTCCTTATTTGGCTTTTCTGGCGCTTGCGCCGCAACCTGCTGGCCATTCTCGTGCCTCTGGCTTTGGTCTCGTTTTCACTCAATGTCTGGCTGGTGCGTAGCGATGCCGTATCGACGTTTTTTCTGCCCCAGACACGCTTCTGGGAGTTGCTCGCTGGTGGAGCGCTCGCTTACCTGCAGATTTTCAATCGAAGAATCCGCTCTCGACTCACGGGAATCTGGGCGCAACTTGCTTCTTATTTTTCGGAGACCCATCCGGACCAGTCGCGCACGGCGATCTTTGGCGAGACATTTTCCGGCCTTGGTTTGTTGCTGATTGTCATAGCGGTATTCCGGGTGCACGAAAAGGACGCCTTTCCGGGGATGGTGGGCGCTCATTCCGGTCTGGGGTGCTGTCTTACTGATCATGGCAGGGCCTACCGCCTGGATCAATCGTAAAATACTCTCTAACAAAGTCGCAGTTCTGGTCGGACTCATCAGCTATCCGCTGTATCTCTGGCACTGGCCGATTCTGTCCTTTCCGCGTATCATTCGCGGGGACGAGTTGTCCCCCGCAACCAAGATCACCGCTGTAATCCTTAGCGTCGTGCTGTCCTGGCTGACATGGAAATTCGTCGAGTATCCCATTCGATTTGGACGCCGGACCTGGACCAAAACCGCCGCACTGGTCGTGACCTCTGTGACTATCGGCTGTTTCGGATACGCAACCCACAGCAGAGACGGCTTTGTGGCGAGATTCCAGAATCTCCCCGAAGACTTGGGCCGATCGCAGGCAGAGAAATACTCGACACCCGAGTGTCGCAAGACTGTCGGCTCCGATCAGATGAGTTATTGCCGGAGCACGGCGCAAGGTCCTCCCGAAGTTTTGCTCGCCGGCGACTCTCATGCGGCGTCCCTCTACCTAGGATTGGGTCCGGCCTATCGCCAGCGCTCAAAGATTTTGATGAATCTCGGTGTAGCGGGATGCGTACCCTTTTACGACACGGAATCGTACTCCGCAGGAATACCGCAAGACCCGGACTGCAAGGCTTTGGTGAATCGAATGCTCGATTTCGCCATTTCCACCCCATCAATCCGGACGATCATTCTTTCCTTTCGAGGCCCGCTGAATATGTCGGGTGATGGTTTCGGTGCTGCAGAGGAAGGGGATGCCCCCAAGCAAATTTCCTGGAGGGGTGAACCGAAGGATGCGACCCAGGCCGAGGTTTTTGCGGGTGCATTGACAAACACCCTCGCACGCCTAGCCGCTAGTGGCAAGAACGTGGTCCTGTTCTTGGACTGGCCGGAATTGGGTTTCGATCCCAAATCGTGTCTCCCGCGTCCGGTCTCTGTGTTCTCGGCTGCACGCCCGTTCTGCGGATTACCTCGAACCCAAGTGGATGCACGCAATCGCTCCTACCGCGAACTTGTTGTTAAAACCAAAGAGAAATTCGATGGGTTGGAAGTTTTCGATCCCTTTCCGTTCTTATGTGATGCATCGGCTTGCTACGCGATGAATGGGGGCCATCTTCTTTATCGGGACGACAATCATCTTTCCGCCGCGGGAGCGGCTTACCTGAGCACGAAGTTTTTGCAGGCGCAGTCTTTACCCTCTGCAGTAGCGCGACACGACGCGGGGCGTCTCCCTGAGAGCGCTTTGAATCAATAGTGGCCCCTCCACCCCGCATCAGTCAAAGATTGCTCCCCGCAGTCAGGAAAATACGCATAGGCTTCCGGGTCTTTGCGGTTGTTTGTGCCAAAAACTGTGGCTGCTTAAAGTAAACACAACGCCCGCCTAAGCCTACGGATGAGACCGTCAACGATGCGCAAGCATACCCTCTTTGCACCAAAATTAGCACGTCCGGCCTCACCTAAAAAGACTCTTCGCAATATCCGAAATTGTTGATAGTTTTCTCCCGCGAAATCATAGCTCGACTTGGGGGGAGAAAATGAAATCAAGTCCAATCGCTAGGACGTTGGTGGGATTGTCCTTAGTCCTGCCAGTTCTCGCTCAGACACCCGCAAAGACCCAGGAGACAATCAGAGTCTTCCTCACTGCGGGGAGCACATCTCAGACTGGACAAGTTCTAGAAGTATTGCGGGAGAAATGCGCTGGTGTGAACATCACCATCGCTCAGGATAAGGCAGACTATTTTCTGGAAGCGTCGAACGAACCACCTAATGTGAGATACGTGCTTTTCGATAAAGGAGGAGACGCCGTGTTCTTGGCGAACCCTCGACGGCCTGAGAATGCCGTCAAAGACGTTTGCCAATATCTGGGCCGTCTAAAGTGATCGGATGTTCGCTCGCTTGTAGAACATCAGACCTTGCACGGTTTGCTTCATGCCGATTCGATAAATGGAAGCATGAACACGTCCTCCCGAGCGATACATACCTATCTCACCCACAGGAAAGGTGGAATCCTCAGGTGAGAGAGTCTTCTGTGGCGCGTGGCAACTTGGATCGAACGCATAAAAACGAAAGCCGAGCACCAACTGCCGTTGGCATTGCGAGTTGGTACAACGGACAGTCCAACTCTGTGGAGCAAGGCGGCTTCGATTGATCCACCCGCACTGGGGACATAACCATTTCAATCTACCCGAGAATTGGGCACGTGGATGATAAGGAAAGTGATTCACGGTTGAGGTAGGGATTTCTCCTGGTAAGCTGCTCATAAACTGCAGCATAACCCACAAACCAGTTGTTCACGAGTGCGTATTCCTTATAGTGTTCTTTGATGCTGCGAGAGTCAGTGGGGCTGAGGTAATGCGGTGGTATTGACACTGGAATGCCGGCAGTGCAGACTTTGATCGTCAACCCTTCCCCGAGTCATTGCTCTAAGTCTCGAATCAATCTATTGGAGGTACGCGCATGGCACGTAGCTCGATAGCCGTGCTTGGAGTGTTGCTTCTCTTTCAGCTTCAGGCGATTTCCGAACCGCAATCGGCTGAGCAGTCGATCACCGAGATAGTGAAGAAACAAGGAGACGCGGTCGTTCAGGTCGTCGTGTCCGACTCCAACGGGAAAGAGTCCGGATTGGGAAGCGGGTTTATCGTGTCCCCGGATGGCCAAGTTGTAACCAACTACCACGTAATAAAAAGTGCGCACACCGCTAGGGTCCAATTGGCAAACGGAGCGTCCTTCGGAGTTGACGGGGTTCTAGCTGAAGACCAAAACAGGGACCTCGCCATTCTCAAGGTTTCTGGCAGAAACCTTCCCTACCTAGGACTAGCAGACACGGATGTGCTGATTGGCACTCATGTGGTCGCAATTGGAAGCCCCTTAGGGCTTCAGAATACTGTTTCCGATGGGATTGTCAGTGCATTACGTGACGAAGATAACGGTCGGCACTGGGTGCAGACCACCGCGCCCGTTTCTCCAGGCAACAGTGGCGGTCCACTCCTTGACCTTCATGGCTCGGTTGTCGGCGTGATTACATGGCGAGCGAATCCAGACTTGGGAGGACAAAACCTTAACTTCGCTGCGCCCGCAAACGAAGTGAAATTTCTATTAACGCATTCTCACGATCTACGACCGATAGGCGCTACCGTCAGCAGTCCCGTCGGTTCGCCGGAGAGCAGCGTAGCGACAGATCGCGTCTGGACATCCCTAACCACAGGCCGCGACTACAAGGTCAAGATCGACGGAGACTACGTCTATTCCGACTGGGTGAACATGCCCACCGCTTTGCAGGGAACCCAAGCATTTATGCGCTCTGAAGTTAAGAAAGCAGCTGATGGAATTTGGCGGGGCAAGGGTAGGTCCTTCCTCCCATGTCAATACCGGGACACGTGGACCGCGCAACCAGTTACAAAATGGTGCCGAGCAGAGATGGATATCGAAGTTGATAAAGTGTCGGACTCTAGGATCGAAGGGAAGGCAACGGCTTGGGATGCATGGGACTGCCGGAAGTGTGCACCAAAGAACGAGAAGACAGTGCCCTTCACATTCATCCCAAAGGACTAGCTATGATTGTTTGAAGGTGCTCTTCATCGAACAGGGCGATCTAATAGCCGATATTGAGGCGAAGCCTGACCAGTCCACGAGCGGTGGCTTCAAGCGACGGAAATTTTTTAAAATTTCAAAAACGGGGCATAGCCGAGTTGCGCATACGAGAGGGTGCCGGGCACCCCCTAGACAATTGGCGAATCGATTCGGGTCAGCTCCCAGGACAAAAATCAAGCGGTAGAATAAATCTCAACAACCGGATAGCTGCTGACTGATCATCGGCGGCGACAAGGTGGGGTCGCCTTCCCATCCCCACCTTCCAGCGAATCCGCAAAATCGGGAAGCGTCACGGAAGGGTGACAACGATGCCCGATTCCGCCGAGCAGTTCTGGAGAAGCCTTCACGGAGAATTTGAAGAACTAGCGCGGGAAGAATGGACTCACAATCCGCAGAACAGGCCTGGGCCTGGAGGTCCGTTTGTGCCTGGTCCGGGTCGTTGGCTTTTTGCTTTCTCCGTTCCGGGGCCCCCGAATCACCCAGAGGTCTTTGACCTCAGCGACGGACTTAATGATGGGTTCCGAGAACGCTTTAAAGTGGACGCGACCCGAGCGGGATTGAAATTGGGTCCCCCCAAAGTTGACGAGCCGTGGGTTGTTTGGCTGCGCCACATTTTCCAGGTTTCTCGCGAGCAGAAGCCGAAAAGCAAGTTCCTCTCATATGTGGACAACCCGGACGAGAGCGGGCATACATCTCGCTCTTGGATAATATTCCCCGTCTGCGAAGCATCCGCTTCTTGTTGCCTGCAGCTTCAGCGGGCAGCGATTGAACAATCCAATTTGAAGAAAACAACTCGTGCCGTCGCGGTGACACGTAGCCCAACTCCGAAACTCCGCAGGCTCTTTGCGAATGATCTTAAATCAGCCCTGAAGACATTTCATTTCTTCGCGATCCAAAGCAATGCGGCCGAAGCTCGTGACGCTCGAAGGGGACGTCACTTCCAAACCGATTCCACTGACGTAGCGGTTTTTCTACGGCCCTATGCTGACACCTGGGCTCACAAGAAATGCGAAGCGCTGGAAACGTGTTTCTCTCAGTTGCTTCAGGCTGCGAACAAATACCCGACCGCTCTACCCACTACGGAATCCCATCCCACAATCTGGGTTCACAACACCGTCAAGCAGAGCGATTCGGCGTGAGTTTCGATTCTGTTGGTGAGCGAGCAGACGGGAGGCCCATAACCAGTGAGTTATGGCTCCGGCGAGCGCTTGGGGTGTACTCGCTTAATCCGGGATGGAGGGAATACATGGTCGTTCTATCTGAGCGGTTGCAGGAAAGGCTTCACGACACTCTGCTCGGACTCACAGATGCCCATCCTCTGGAACACACCGCTCGCTACCAAAGCCAACGGACAGGCTAGCAACCGTAGTTGGCAGAGCCCAGAAGCCGCCCGGGCCACGACCCAAGAATACTGGCAGTGGGAGCAGCAATAACCGCGCAAGAATAGAGGCCTTTATTAGCCAAATACAGGCGAGCACTGGACAGAAAATCACGCGAACTCAGATTTGGACCTCAGCCGGTTACAAGAATCGGACTGAGTTTGAGCGATTCCAGCGCGAGAGCCTAAAATGCACAAAGACCGCCCGAAGAATCTTTGATCGTACCTTGAGAATGGCCGCCTGAAGATTTTGTCTCCCTGCTTGAGAAACAGAAGAAATCGCCAGCCAAGTAATTTTCCCCGCATTTCCCTGCATTTCCCCGCATTGACACCCCCCATGCGGGGTGCTTCATTCTCGCTCCCGTTAGAAGGCACTTGGCCTGAAACGCCGATGGCGTCCGCTACCTCGCACAGGAAAGCCAGACGCCACCAGAGGAGAACAAACTGTGAATCGAGCCGATTATCAGTCACATTCTCACCGCATTGCAAGCCGCCGCGTTCAGCGTTGTATCTCTCTGCTGACTTGCGCGAGCACGGAACTTTACCGTGCGAGCGGAGCCGCAAACGATACCTACAGCCGCGACCGCCTAAAGGGTCTTGCGAGTTCACTGCGAGATACGGTTATGCCGCTATCCCGCATCGCCTCCCACCTCGAGCGGGGAGAGTCGTTATGAGGCGTGAACTCTGGCACCATCACCTTGCAACTCCAAGGCAACAACAGTTGGCTTTCCAGTCTAGTAGCAGACGCTCACGGCGTACACAGGCCGACGTGATTGTAGCCCTGCTTCGTGAAAAGCGTTCCCTGGGGAAATCGCTCGAACTTCCCGAAATCATGGCTGCCGGGATTGCTCAGCACGGCGCTCGGATCAAGGAAATTCGACAACGTGGCTTTGTCGTTCGCAACGAACTTGAGCGTTCTCACGATGGTCGCGTGCTTTCACGTTACTGGCTCGAACACGATCCCGAACTGGAGGACCGCTGATGCCTCCAACCGAGCAATGTGAAATCAGAGCCATGTGGGACGGCGGCCCCTTTCGACGATGGTCCCCTTCTAAAACAACCCTGACCAGGATCAGCCATGCGCGAGGCGGGTTTGTGGGTTCCTACGTGTGTTCCGGTTGCTGGCAGCCATCGGATGGCCTTTATCACGTCAGGGAAGAACAGAAGTGGCTTTGCGGGCCATGTAAGGCAAGGGTCCGAACGCGAAATAAGGCGCGAAGGTGCGTCCCTATGAATCAGCGCTCACAAATTAACTCCGTTCCCTGCTCGGAGAGACGAGAGGCAGAAGGGCGGCGCCCGCGAAGAAACCCGCGATTCGAGTAGCTAAGCCGTACCCGCTGCTCGACCCCGGCGAATACATCGCGCTCTGTTCTCAGGCGTCCTTCGAGTGGGCTCGACGATTTAGCGGATGGAAGGCACGTCTGGTCTTAGAGCCACAGAACTACACGGGGCGGCCCTATACCGGGGAACTTTGCAAGTTTCTTGGCCTTGGCAAGAACCCTGAGACACCCTATGCGGGCCCGCGCAGCGATTTTCGACTGATCTTGGTCGAATTGAACGGGGGACCAGCCTGTGCGGTCAGACGTAAACGATCTAGACATTTTCGTTGGGCGTTTGTATCAGATCGTAGTTGAAACCGTCACCAAGAACGCCAAAGGCGAGTCGTTGCCCTCTGTGCATTGGTACTCCGTCGTGCGGAAACTGCGCCCGCTCGCACCTTCTACACCTTTTAACCCTCGTAACCTTGAGAACCTTAAGAACCCTCTAACCGACCAACCGAGCAACCTAGGAAACCTACCCCTAGGCAATCAGCAGTTCGCGCAACATCGCAACGAACAAACGGAAACAACGTCAACCGCAAGAATTGAAATTCCAAAATCAATTCAAGAGCGAAACGCAAAAGAACGCGCTGCAAATCTAGCAGCCGCTAAGAAGCGAGGTCTGGCGTGATCGGCTCAAGTTTGGGTAGTGACTCTCGACCGAGCATAGCTACCCCGAAGGTGGGGCTGGCAGAGATTTTTTCTGTTGGCCCCGCCAGGCAAGACACGAACAGCGGTTACCGTAACCGCTGTACACCCGTAGGTGATTGAAAACATGATTCCAGAAATGTCAGATGTCCCGACGATGTCCCATACGCAGAGAAGCGGTCCGGAATTGATCGACTCCGTGGAACTGGCGGCACGCTGGCGGGTGCCTGAGTCTTGGATTCGGAATCACACCCGCGCTCGAACCCCGAAGGAAGAACGTATCCCCTGTATTCGACTCGGACGTTATGTCCGATTCGAGTGGGGATGTCCCAGGCTCTCAGAATGGTTAGCGAAGAGACGGCACTAGCTCGGTCCTTTTTTCCTCTTGCCTTGCATAGCGCTATGCAAGATAATGACGACATGGGAAAGAAACCAAACCCACACGCACAGGCGCTAGGCAGTCTTGGCGGCAAAGCTCGGGCGCGGAATTTGTCCGAAGACGAGGTCACCAAGATTTCCAGCAAGGGCGGGAAAGCCAGGGCCGCTAGGTTGTCCGCTGCGGAGCGCAGCCGGATTGCAAAGCTAGCCGTCGCTGCCCGTGAACGCAAGAGAAAGGGGAACAGCTAATGCGAAACCGCAAGCAGAACGGAACGATTGTCAGAATCGGTGATCGCTGGTACGTCCGCTATTGGGAGCGACGCAGTATTGACTGCAAGATCGAACGTAAGCGGGTGACCCATCAACTCGGCGATGTCGTGACGCGGGGCAAACGTCCGCCCGCAGACATCAAGACTGAGGCCGAGCGGCACATGGCAACTGTAAACGCGGGAACAGTTTCCGCAGAGCGAATCGTCACAATCGGCGATTTCGTTGAGCGGGTATATCTGCCTTGGATCAAGGAGCACAAACGACCCTCTACAGCGAAAGGGTATCGAGGACATCTGGGACGTTCACCTGAAACCATTGTGCGCACTAGTTTGGTTGAAAGATGTCGCGCACGTATCACGTCCAAAGCTGGCTCAACCAAGTGGGAACGGGCAAACTGAGCCGGAATACCTTAAAACACGTCAAGAGCGTAGTCAGCGGCATTTTCACGCTGGCAAAGCAGCAAGACTACTTTCAGGGGGAAAACCCTACCCGCGACTCGGCTGTCAATCCTAGGGCAGCAGAGCCTCAAGAAACGTACGCCTATACGCTAGAGGAGATTCAAACCATCCTGTCTCTGCTTCCAGAGCCCGCAGCAACCGCCTTCGCTGTTGCCGCATTCATGGGTCTCAGGCACGGAGAAATTCAAGGTCTACTGTGGGAGAACTACGGCGACGGAGAACTCTACGTTTCTCGCTCCATCTGGAACGGGCGAGTGTCCGACCCCAAGACTCGCAAGGGCCGCGCTCCCGTTCCCGTAATTCGGCAGTTGGCCGATCGGCTGGAAATGCATCGGCTGCGCTACGGGCAATAAGCGTTCTGGCCCGATTTTCGCCAATGCCGTCGGCAATCCGCTTTCGCTGGGAAGTGTTGTAAATCGTGTCATCCTACCCGCGCTCAATCGTTGCGCAGACTGCAGGGAGGCGGAACAAACCCACCAGGGCATGGATCATAAGTACGAACGCGACTCGCGCCTTCCGGAATGGCACGGTTGGCACGCGGCGCGGCGCGGACTCGGAAGCAACTTGTACCGGCTGGGCGTGCCGGATATGGTGATCCAGAGAATCCTGAGACACGCGAACGTGAGCACAACGGCGACGTACTACATCAAGACTGCCGCTGTTGACGTTCGGAGTGCGATGACCAAGCTGGAAAACCACATTGCGGAAGCTGGCAGGATTCAATCGGACACTAATGGGACAGTAGAAAGCAGTTCGGGCGTGGAGCCCTCCACGATCCAGTAGGCGCTAAATGATTGGGATTGCAAAGGTCTGGCGGAGAGGGGGGGATTCGAACCCCCGGTACAGGTGTTAGCCCGTACAACGGTTTAGCAAACCGCCGCCTTCAGCCACTCGGCCACCTCTCCGGCGTGCGGACTTTTAGTTTACCACTTTTGGCTGTCTCGGCCGTTCCGGGCAGCGCGTCTTTCCGAGATCAGGCTCGGCACAACTCAGCGATCATGGTTTCGCGGCGATCGAGAGCCCTGCGGTCCATGGTTCGCAATAAGATCCAATATCCGGTCCACGTGACAGCCGACAGCAAAAGAAACGCCAGGGCGGCCGGCCAATAACCATCGTATTGCGGAACAAATAGAAAGACCAGAACGCCCGTGCCAAAAACCACAATCTGGACAACAAAGCTAAGGAGGATCGTGGTCTGCGAAGCGCGTTGTCGTCCGAAGGTCGCGTATTCAATTCGCTTCGGCGAATAGATGGAAAGCAGGTTTCCCGCGGAGAAGTTTACCGGGATGGCGAAGAGAACGGCTGCGAGAGTGGCGGCGATGATGTCGAGCGCTGGCGGTTTGTACAGAACGGAAACCGCCAAGCCGATCAGAAAGAGTTCAACCGCCAGGACCGTGAGGTGCGCCAGGTTCTTGGCGAACACGATCTGCCGGAAACGTACGGGCAGGGCAAACAGAAACTGAACGCCGCCCCCGTCCGCTCCGAAATTGTTGTACACGAGATTGGTGAGCACTAATAACGCATAGGCAGCCCCGGTGGGAAAGGCAAAGGTCGGGGCGCGCATCAGAAGGCCGCCACTTCTGTCGCCCACGCCTCCGAAACGAAACACAGTGAGCATGACGACGGGCATGATCAGGGTAAAAAGCATGGGGCCGCTGCGGGTGAGGTAAATCAGTTCTTTCTGGAAAATCGCAGTGGTTCCCGGCGCCAGGCCGGGCAGATTCCATCCCAGACGAACGCTCGGTTTCCCCGTTTGTCGCTTCGCGCGAGCCGTGGTCTCGTTGAGGTTTTCTCCCCGGTACTGGGCCCGCAGCCGCAGATTCAAGAGCCAAAGGAAGCAGGCGCCGTAAATGGAGAGCAGCGCGAGCGACATAACCGCCCGAGGCAGGTCTGAATGGAGGTCGACGATGGCGGCCGCAGCCAAGCCCGGCGGAAGAGCCTGTTGCAAGGGCGAGAGTTCCTGGCCAACGCGCATTACTTCGGGCCGAGAATGGTCTCCATAGCGGTTGATCAGCGGCCCAATCAGCTGAAAGCCAATAATAAGGAGAAAGAACAACACTCCGAAGATTTCGCGGGTTCGCCTCTGAGCCAGCCAGCGTTCGATCCAGGAGAAGATGGCGCGCGCAAGAACGATATTGATCATGGCGAATGCAAACAGAACCGTGGCGATCCAAACGATCGCTCCCGGCTCCAGGATCGCAATCCCGACAAAGATGCCGACCAACCAAAGGCTGGACAGCGCGGTGGCGATGTCAAACGCGCCAAAGGCGAGAATGACAAGGAAATATGCGCGATAACTGAGCGGGAACCTTAGAAAAACCGAAGAATCGGTGCTCTCAGTAAAAGCTGTGGCCATCACCGGGAAGAATTGCCAGAAAACAAAAACCAACCAGAGCAAGAGGGAGAGCCACTGCGGAGATCCCCGCGTAAGGAAAGTCCAGGCAGCAACGCCTAACCCGATCGCGCCTCCCACGCCCGCGCCGACAATAAGCAGTCCGACGAAAACATGCGATACAAGTTCCGCGGTACCTCGAGTCGTCCGCAACGAGTGGAGAAAGATTCGCCATCGCAAGCGGGCAATGGCCGCGAACTGGCCTTTGATGGCGATCATCCCAGCCATGAAAGTTCCTGTTCGGCAGTGTGCTGTCCGCCTACGGTGCGCAGAAAAATCTGTTCCAGTGTGAGCTTCTCATTCGGGGGGACAATTTCCGATGACGGATCGGAGAGGGACTCGGCTTGCACGCCCGCTCGTAACTCATCGAGCGAACCTTGAGCCACGAGTTGCCCATGATCGATAATGGCGACGTGGCTGCAGAGCCGTTCCACGATCTCGAGCACATGTGATGTGAGGAAGATGGTGGCGCCGCGGGCGATCATGCGCTGCAGCATGGTTTTGAGAGTACCGGCCGCGATGGCATCGACGCCTTCGAATGGCTCGTCGAGAAACAGCACTTTGGGTCCGTGAATGACGGCTGCCGCCAAGGCCAGCTTCTTTTGCATACCGTGCGAATAGTCGGTCACGAGCGTTTTTGGTTGACTGGCGAGATCCATGAACTCCAGCAATTCACCGGCACGACTGGCTGCAGTCTCGCGATCCAGACCATACATTCTCCCCGCAAAGTTCAGATATTCGGCGCCGGTGAGACGTCCGAACAGCGCCATGCCTTCCGGGACTACGCCGATCTGGCGCTTCACCTCGACCGGATTGGCGATGAGATCGGTGCCCAAAATGCGAATGGAACCTGAGGTGGGCGCGAGCAAGCCGGTGAGCATTTTGATGGTCGTGGACTTCCCTGCTCCATTGGGGCCCAAAAAACCGAAGAACTGGCCGGTAGCGACCGTCAGGTTGATGTCTTTGACAGCGAGCAATTCGCCGAAACGCCGGGTCAGTCGATCGGTGGAGATGGCGGGAACATCCATGAAGAAATTGACTCTAGCACATTGCTGGAATTGAGCGTCAGGCGGTGCTTCGCTTAAGCCGTGTGGAACGCACTCGACCGGAGGCGGCGGTTTCGACGCGATTTCGCCCGGCCTGTTTGGCACGGTATAGAGCTTTGTCGGCTGCGCGAATGACGTCTTCCACTGCGGTGGTTCGAGCTGTCGGTTCGGCGACACCGATGCTCACCGTCACGGACAGATCCAGGGTCGGCTCGTCTGGGACTGCCAGTTCGCGGATGCGTGATCCCTTGGAGCGGGACGAGGAGCGGCGGTCGGGTCCGCGGGGAACGCGGCGGCGATCCTGTCCGCCTCGCACTCGAAAGGTGGCGGCTTCAACAGCCGCTCGAACTCGCTCGAGGTGAGATACGGTTTCCTGCATAGCAAGTTTGGGAAACAAGATCGAAAATTCCTCTCCCCCGACGCGGAAGGCCTCCCCGCCTCCTGAGACGCGCGCCAGACGCGACGCGACCATGCGCAGGACTTCATCTCCGGTCTCGTGACCGTGAGTATCGTTGAAACGCTTGAAGTGATCGATGTCGACGACCGCGATTGAGTAAGGCTCTTCGAGGCGCAGCAGTGCTTCGTTGAAGGCGCGGCGTCCCGGAAGCGTGGTCAGTTCGTCGTGGTAGGCCAGGACATAGGAGTTCTCAATGATCGAACTTACAAGCACCAGTCCTGCGGTGGCGAAGTAAGCGTCGGCTGATCGGCCGATACCGCCCGCGGCTACCGCGAGAAAGGCGGCAACCAGAGACCAGAGTAATCCGCTCTCGAGGGGCTTGCGATAGACCAGCGCACGTACAGCTAAGACAACAAAGGCCACAGCGAAGACCAGTGTGGCGAAGGGGGGTACGCTGGTCCAGTGGAATGGGGAATGGGAAGTGAATCCAGGATGGAGTAAGGAGGGGCTATTCACCTGGCCGGGCCGGCACAAAATTGCGACAAAGACGGATTCTACGAACAAAAGACAGAGTTTGGGGGCGACGGAAGGCACGGAGAAGCCCCGCTCGCGGGTGAAGGCAATAATAAGGATATTAATGGGCAAAAGGACGGAGACGGCCTCAAGCACCACGCGGGTAGGCACAACGGCGTGCCCGACCGGGATCGAGAAAAAAACCAGGGCACGATGAGACAAAAGCAGGAAAACCAGGGCTAGCAAAACCCGGCTGGAGCGAAAACGCAGCGCCAGAAGGGTACCGACTCCGAAGACCGCATAGTAGTAATAGTCGACGCCCGCGCGGGAAACAGACGCGAAGATGCCACTGATCAGCACGACTGCAGCGAGCAGCAGTATGCCCCCAGGAATAACCAGAGACTTCAGGGTTCCCCGGCTCCAAAGGTCCACGGAGTCCTTCCAGCGGCTAAAGACCGATTCCTAGGATTATCCCTCTCTGGGGCGAGGATCGGTGAGTGGCTGTATGGGTTCCCGGAGACAGCTTCCGCCTTCGAGTTCTCTCCCCTAGTGGGAAATAGCGCCCTTCGTGCAGTCGGGAATTCGCCGCGTTCGCTGACGCTCTGCCTAGAATCGAAATGGTCGTATTAGAGGAATCTCATGCGCATCCTGATCGCGGAAGATGATGGACCCCTCGCCAGCTTCGTAAGAAAAGGGTTAGAAGCAGAACACTATGCGGTGGACGTTTCGGCTGATGGAGAACAGGCGCGGGCGATGGCAGCCGAGTTTGACTACGATCTCGTGGTTCTCGACCTGAACATGCCCCGACTGGATGGCATTTCGATCCTGCGCGGCGTAAGGACTCGCAAGTCGAGTATGCCGGTGCTCATCCTTACGGCAAGAAGCAAGGTGGAAGACCGGGTCCAGTGCCTGGACATGGGGGCGGATGACTACCTGGTCAAGCCGTTTTCGTTCTCGGAGTTGTCGGCGCGCATCCGCGCACTGTTGCGGAGAAGTCACCTTCCGGCTGAGTCGGTGCTGGCGGTGGATGACCTCAAACTGGACCGGGTGGAACGGCGCGTGGAGCGGGCGGGGCGTCGGATCGAGTTGACCTCGAAAGAATTTGCCTTGCTTGAATATTTAATGCGCAACGCCGGCCGCCGCATCACGCGGGCGATGATCATCGAACACGTGTGGAACCTGTCGTTCGATACCTGCACCAATGTTGTGGACGTGTATGTAAATTATTTGCGCCGTAAGGTGGACGACGGCTTTAACCAGAGGCTGATCCATACGGTGCGCGGGGTAGGTTATGAGCTCAGCGGACGCGCCGAGGCGGAGCGATGACGACGGCATCGCTGGGTGACGAGGATCGCGAACTCGTTGACGACCTCTTTCACGCGTTGAGCCAGCCCTTGACGAGTTTACGCTGCTCGATGGAGGTAGCACTTCTGGAGCAGCGCACGTCCCGGGAATATCAGGAATCACTGGAGCAGGGGCTCGATCTGGCGGAGCGGATCAGCGGGCTGGTCGGAGACTTGCGCGAGCTGTGGGACACACAGGGCTCGAACCGCTCGGGCCGAACCACTTCCCTTCAGGACGGCCTGGATGAGATCGTCGGCGATCTGATGCCGCTGGCGGAAGCAGAGGGTAAGGCGATCCTGCTTTCGCCGGAGGCGCGCGAGCTGAAAATCGAAGGGCTGCCTCGGAGGGGAGTGTTCTTGCTTCTTCAGCATGCACTGGGCATTTGCGCGCCTGGCGTGGAGGTCAAGGTGGAGAGCTCGCAGCCGACACTCGCAGTCCGGATCTCAGTGTCGCAAAGCGTTTCCGGCCGAGTAGCCGAAGACAAGGCGGGAATTCTTCGCCGCCGATTGAACATGGCGATCGCGCGCCGGAGTTTTGAATCTGCGGGATTCCTCTTGAAAGAAGAAGCGGCAGCGGGGGAATGGCGATGCGAAGTTCTGCTGCCGGAAGAATGGGAAGGGTGTGCGCAGTGACGGGGCAAAGTTTTCCCATTTCCAGCCCGGATTTGAAACTGGGAAAGTTTTGCCGACATAAGAAAGCCTTCATCTTCGACTAATCGCCATTTAATCCTTTCAGGATGGAATCGGTAACATGACTATCGCTCCTATCTACCCTCCCCCGATTGGGGGCGTGCTGGTCGCCAGTCCCAGCAGTTCCCTTTGCGAACAGGTTCTCGAGAACTTTCCCGGTCGGCGCTGGCCAGTGCAGCAGGTTAGCGGCGGCGCGGAGGCTTTGAGCAAGCTGGAATCGGGTGAATGGCAGTTGCTCTATCTCGATCGGCGGCTGCCGGACCTGGATGCCGAAGAATTGCTCGCCATCATCAAGCGGCGGTTCCCCGGAATCCAAGTGGTACTGCTCGATTCCGATGAAACGGCGGGCAAGGGAGCGCGGTTCGACAAAGAGAGTACTGCGCCCGCGCCAGCCCCGGTGGTGCTTCCGAACAAGCCGGCGGTCACCCGGTTTCCCGGGTGCGATCCCCTGCCCGGCATGATTGGTGACAGTGAGGCCATGCGGCGGCTCTACCGGCTGGCGCGACTGGTAGCCGCGCGGCCGACTACGGTGCTGATCCTGGGCGCGACGGGTACGGGCAAAGAACTGGTGGCTCGCGGAATTCATCAATTGAGTCCGCGAAAATCGCACTCCTTTGTGGTGGTCAACTGCGCGGCGATTCCGGAAACTCTGCTTGAGTCCGAACTATTCGGATATAGCCGAGGTGCTTTCACCGGGGCCGTGCAGGCGAACGCGGGCCGCATCTTCGCGGCCCAGGGGGGGACGTTGTTTCTGGATGAAGTCGGCGAGTTGCCGCTATCGATGCAATCGAAGTTGCTGCGATTCCTGGAGCAGAAGGAAGTGCAGCGTCTAGGCGGGACCGAGGCGGTGCGCGTCGACGTGCGTGTAGTGGCTGCCACCAACGCCGTTCTGATGGACAAAGTCGAGAAACACTTGTTCCGCGAAGATCTGTATTACCGGCTCTCGGCCTTCCCGCTTGAACTCCCGCTTCTTGAGGAACGTGACGGCGATATCGTGCCGCTCGCGCAGCACTTTCTCGCGGCCACTGCCGAGGCTGCGCAGCTTCCCTGTCCGCGATTCGAGCCGCAGGCGCTGGCGCGGCTCGCGGCACAGAGCTGGAAGGGAAATGTCCGCGAGTTGCAACACGTTATCGAGCGCGCGGCAATTTTGGCGGAGGGCTGCGAGGCGATTGGCCCCGAACATCTATTTTTTCAAAGCGAAATGCCGAGAGCGAACCGGTACCGAAGCGCGACGGAACTAAGAGCAATCTAAGACAGCCACCAACGCACTGGCTGGCTGTTTGCATGTGCAGAATTTGCCTATGTCGAGTCTAGAAATCCTGCGAGCGCCGGACGCCGCGCCTCTCGCAATCAGCGAAGAGCGATCCCTGGCACAGGCCTTCGCCTCGTTCACAGAGGCCGCGTCGTCGCTGGAACGGTGCTACTTGCAACTGCAGGAGGAAGTCGCACGCTTGCGGGAAGAGTTGGAGAAGACCAACGAGGATCTGGCCGAAAGCCTGGAGGAGAACCGGCGCACCCGGGAACATCTGCGGCGGATTCTGGAAGGCTTGCCTTGCGGCGTCCTGGTAACGGAACCAGGCGGGCGGGTCTCGATCACGAACCCCGAGGCCCAGCGGTTGTTGGGGACCTCGCGCGAGGGGAACCTCTCACCGAGGATTCGGCAGTTAATCGAAGAAGGCGATCCCAAAGGAAATGAAAAGGAGTATCGGCGGCCCGATGGCCTGGAGGAGTGGATCTCTATTCGTCGCGCGCAGTTGACGCGCGAGGACGGCAACAGTTCGATTTTCATTCTTCAGGACGTCACCGAATTGAAGCAATTGCAGCAGGAACACGAACTGTTCCGCCGCCGTCAGGCGCTGGCCGAGATGTCGGCGCTTCTCGCGCATGAGATTCGCAACCCGCTGGGAAGCATGGAGCTCTTCGCCGGACTGCTCGCGCAGTCGGAGTTGTCGGCGGAACAGCAAGAGTGGATCTCACACCTGCTCGCGGGATTGCGCACTCTGGGCGCGACCGTCAACAACGTTTTGCACTTTCATAGTGCGACACAACTGCAAATGAGGACACTCGATCCTCAAGATTTACTCGATTGGCTGGCCGCGTTCCTGCAACCACTCGCGGCTCGCAGCAAGGTGAATATCGTACTTCGAGCCGATCTGGAGGGCGTTGCTGTCGCAGCCGACCGTCACCGCCTGGAGCAGGTGCTGTTGAACCTGGGACTCAATGCGCTGCGCTTCATGGCCGATGGCGGGCAATTGACCATCACAGGATCCAGCAGCGCCGAGGCGGTGTATCTGGAGGTCAGTGACACCGGGCCGGGAATCGCTCCCGAGTTGTGCAAGCACATCTTTCAGCCCGGTTTCACCACGAACGCGGGGAGTCCCGGGCTGGGGCTCGCGGTTTGCAAGAAGATCGCGGAACAGCATCGGGGAGCGATTCGCGTGTCGAGCATTCGGGGAAGGGGAACTACGTTCATTCTGGAGTTGCCGAGGTCATGTCAATAAGCCAAGTGTTGGTGGTCGATGACGATACCGGGATGCGCAAAGCGCTGGAAAGCAATTTCGCGCGCCGAGGCTGGAAGGTCGAGACCGCTTCGGGGACGGTCGAGGCGATGGTAAAGTTTCGCCGCAACCAGCACCCGCTGGTCGTGACCGACATCCGCATGCCGGACGGAGACGGGTTTTCGGTCATGCGGCAGGTGCGCACGCTGTGCCCGCGAACCGCGGTCATCCTTCTGACCGCATTCGGCAGCGTGCCGGACGCGGTTCTGGCGATGCGCGACGGGGCTTGCGATTATCTGGTAAAGCCGGTGGCCTTCGAGGAGTTAGAGAAAACGGCGCAGCGCATCCTGGAGCGGGCGCAGGCTGAACACGCGGAAGACGGGAGACTCGTGGGCCACTCCCCGGCGCTGCTGCGTTCGATTGATCGTGCGCGGCAGGCCGCGGCAAGCGACGCCGACATCCTGATCCAGGCCGAGAGCGGCACCGGCAAAGAATTGCTGGCGCGCATGATTCACCGGGCAAGCGCGCGTTCCCATCGTCCCTTTATCGCGGTGAACTGCGCGGCCTTTCCTGAGACCTTGCTGGAGAGCGAGTTATTCGGACACGCGAAAGGGGCCTTCACCGGCGCCGTGGCTGCCCGATCCGGCAAATTTGAAGCCGCGAACGGCGGGACGCTGCTGCTCGATGAAGTCGGCGAGATGCCCTTGCCGCTGCAGCCGAAACTGCTTCGGGTTTTGCAGGAGCGCGAATTCGACCGACTGGGAGAGAGCCGCCCGGTGCGCGTCGATATACGCGTGATCTCGACCACCAACCGTCCGCTGGAAACGATGGTGAAGGAAGGCGGCTTCCGCGCGGACCTATATTACCGCCTCAACGTGATCCCGCTTAGCCTGCCGCCACTGCGCGAGCGCCGGGAAGATCTACCGGAACTGGTGGAGCACTTTCTGCAACTCTATGCCGCTCCGGGCGCGAATCTAAGCGTGCCCGCGGAATTGCGGGCGCGCCTCGAGCGTCATCGGTGGCCGGGCAACGTGCGCGAATTGGCCAATCTGGTGCGGCGCGCGGTGGCCCTGGGCGGCGACCTGAGCGCAAGCCTTCCGGACGCGGGTGAATTGGATGCGCCCGCAGCGGCCGATTGCGTGCGCGCCGGGGTTTCGCTGGAAGAGATGGAAAAACGGCTGCTGGAAGTCACGCTCGATGCCACGGATGGGAACCGATCGCGCGCCGCCGAAATGCTCGGCGTGAGCCTGCGCACGGTGCGGAACAAGATTCGAGATTACGGTTTGCCGCCAAGGAGCAACTATGTCCATGGTTGATACCCCGCTCATGCAGAGGTTGACGCGCTCGCTCGATGTCAACGCCTTTCGCCAACAACTGATCGCCTCCAACATGGCCAACATCGATACCCCCGGGTACCGCGCCCGGGATGTGAACTTCCGGCAGGAACTGGAGAGAGCTGAGAGTCCATTCGCCGAGGCTGAGTTTTCACCCGCGGCTCGTCAGGTCAGAGGGCTGATGGAACGGCCCGACGGCAACAACGTCAGTATCGACCGCGAAGGTCTTTTGCTGGCCGAAACCCAACTGCGCTACAGCGTCAGCGTCGAAGTGCTGCGCAGCGAATTCCGGCGGATCGCGTCCGCCATCCATGAAGGGAGCCAGTCATGAATCTGTTCGGCATGCTCGAGGTCAGCGGCTCTGCGCTGGGGGCGGAACGCCTGCGCGCCGAGGTGGTCACCGGCAACATGGCGAATGCGGAGACGACGCGCACGCCGGAAGGCGGCCCGTACCGGCGACGGCTGGTGGTGTTTCGCGCGCAGCACATGCAGCAGTTTCCCGCGATGCTGGCCGATTTCCGCAACCCGGCGGCGCGCGGTGTGCGCGTCGATCAACTGGCCACCGATGCTCGTCCACCGCTCGAGCGCTATGAGCCGGGACATCCCGACGCGGATGCCAAGGGATACGTGGCTTATCCGGCGATCAATCCGGTAGAAGAGATGACGGACCTGCTGGGGGCCATGCGCGCCTACGAATTGAACTCGAGCGCCGTGCAATCGGCGAAGGCAATGATTCAAGCGGCCATCGAAATTCTGCGTTGAGCGGGAAGGAGAGGTCATGGCGAGTCCAGTATCCAGTCTACGAATTCTGCCCGCCGAGATGGAGCCTGCTCTCGTGGGCACCGGAAAGCCGGAAGAGGGCGAGTTTCTCGATACCCTGCGTGGCGCCATGGATCAAGTCGAACAGGCGCAGGGCGCAGCCGAGACGAAAGTCGAATCGCTGCTCAACGGCAGCGGCATGGACGTGCATACGGCCATGATCGCGGTGGAGAAAGCCGACCTCTCGTTTCAACTGATGATGCAAGTGCGCAACAAGATCGTGGCGGCGTATCAGGAGATTTCGCGCATGCAGTTCTAAGCGGGAGACGCGATCATGGCCGAGGCAAACAAATCCTTTGGCGAGGCGCTGAGCCAGGTTCTGCGGATGTGGGGCGGCTTGAGCCTGCGCCAACGCTGGCTGCTGGGAGGCGGTGCGGTGCTGGCCGGCGCCACGCTGTGGATCTTCGTAGCCCTGATCGGCAAGCCGAAGATGGTCACGCTCTACACCGGGCTGAAGCCGGGCGATGCGCAGTCCATGGGCACGCGGCTGGCGGCGAAGAACATCACCTATGAGCTTTCGCCCGATGGCGGCACCCTACTGGTCGCCGCCGACCAACTTGACGCCAGCCGGCTCGAAACCGCCTCGCAAGGCCTGCCGCGGAACGCGCGTCTGGGTTTCGAACTCTTCGACAGCCCCAACTGGGCAGGCTCTGACTTCACCGAAAAGGTGAATTACCAGCGCGCCCTGGAAGGGGAACTGGAACGCACGCTGCAGACGCTGGGGGAAGTGGAGTCGGTCCGGGTACATCTCGTGTTGCCGCGCGAATCGCTGTTCACCGCGCAGGAACGCCAGGCCAAGGCGGCAGTGATCCTGAAAATGCGAGGCGGCCGTCTTTCCGACCCGGCGCAGCAGGCGATCCCGCAACTGGTGGCGAGTGCGGTCGACGGACTGCGCCCCGAGAATGTAACCGTCGTCGATGCGGACAGCAATACTCCGCTGCTGCACGCTCGCGCTTCGGCGGGCGCAAATTCCTACAACCTGGATGAGGAACTGGCCAAGACCGTGGTGCACACCCTGGAGCCGGTGGTGGGAGCGGAACACGTCCGCGCCAGCGTGCACGTGGAATACGATCTCAGCACCAGTGAAAATACGGAGGAGATCTACGATCCGAAGACCACTGCCGCGCTCACCCAGCAGAAATCAGAAGAGAATGCGGGCGGCCCGGGTGCGGCCGGCGTCCCCGGCACCGCCAGCAATCTTCCCGGCGGCACAGTACCCGTAACCTCGCTCAACGCCGACTCGCAGTCGTCGCGTTCCGAGAGCGCCACCTTCGCCGTCAGCAAGAGCGTGCGCCACACCCTGCAACCTCCGGGCCAGGTTAAGCGGATCGCAGCGGCGGTGCTGGTCGATGATGCCATCGATACGGTGGAGAAGGACGGCACGAAGACGGAGGTCCGGCGGAAACGTACTCCCGAGGAGATGAAAGAAATCGAGCAACTGGCGACCGCGGCGCTGGGGCTGAACTCGCAGCGCGGAGACCTGCTGGCTCTCGAGAACCTGTCGTTCCAGCAAGCTCCGCAAGAGACGCTGCAGGCTCCCACGAAGGTGGATAAAGTTCGAACCGTGGTCACCGAGTGGTCCTGGATGTTGCGCTATCTGGGCGTGGGCGCGCTGTTCGGGATCGTGTATCTGCTAATGCTGCGTCCGATCAAGAAACAGCTGGTCACGGCGTTCCGCGAGTTGCCGGGGCGCCTTGCGCAATCGCAACCGGCTCTGGGGCAGGCGGGTGGTCATGGTTCGCCTGCGATGGAGATCGAGCTGCCGAGCGCGAGCGATAACTCGCGGCGCGCTACGGCGCTGAAGAAGCAGTTGACGGACAAAGTAAAGGCGGAGCCGGCCGCGTCGAGCCGCCTGGTGCAAAGCTGGATTCGTGAGGCCGGGGCAGAGTGACCGCCGCTGCCCAACACGCGCATCGCGGAGTCCGCAAGGCTGCCATCCTGCTGGTGCTTCTCGGCGAGGAAGTGGCCAGCGACATTTACCGCAACCTGCCCGACCGGGATGTGCAGCAACTGACCCAGGAAATCGCGGATCTGGAATATATCGACCCTCCCACCGCGCTGGCCGTGCTCGAGGAGTACCACAAGCTGGCGCTAACCCAGGATTATCTGGCGCAAGGCGGCACCGATTATGCGCAAAAGCTTCTGGTCAAAGCATTCGGAGAAGAGGGTGCGCGGCAACTGCTGCACCAGGTATCGCGGGCGGCGGAAATGAGCGCCAGCAAACTCGATTCGCTGCAGAAAGCGGACCCGCAACAGCTGGCAAAATTTCTGGAGAGTGAGCACCCTCAAACCATCGCGCTCATCCTGGCTCATCTCGATGCCAAGCAAGCATCGGTTCTGCTGATGAGATTTCCCGAGACTCTGCGAGCCGAGGCATTGAAGCGGTTGGCGCAGTTGCGGCAGTTCTCGCCAGAGATCGCGCAAAAGGTGTCGGTCGCGTTGCACAAGCGGCTGGAGGCGATGGGAGAACAACACCGCCGTGCTTACGCAGGCGTGCAGGGAGTCGCGGACTTGCTGAACCGCATGGACGCCACGGCCAGCAAAAGCATTCTCGAAGCCATCGAGAAGGATGATGCGAAGCTGGCGTTGAACATCCGCAACCTGATGTTCACCTTCCAGGACCTATTAGGCGTGCCGGAAGCGGGGATTCGCGAGTTGCTGTCACAGCTAGACAAGAAGACGCTGGCGATGGCCCTGCGGGGAGCGACGGAGGAATTGCAGGCTTACATCTTCAAATCCATGTCTTCGCGCGCGGTGGAGATGTTGAAGGAAGACATGGAGGTGCTGGGGCCGGTGCGCTCGCGCGATGTTTCAAAAGCACAGCAGGAAGCGGTGGCGGTGGCGCGAAAACTGGAAGCCGAAGGGAAAATTCAACTGGGAGCCGACAGCGAAGATGAGTACGTCGTCTAGTCCAGCTGCCAGCGGGCCTCAAGCGGAGAGGCTGCAGCCATTTCCCTACGTGGATGCTTCGGGAAACCCCGGCACAGCCGGCATGGTCTCGTCGATGCAAACCGCGGAGAGCGATCTCGCCGGCCAGGAGCACGCGGCCCGGCTGGCTGGCCAGCAGGAGGGAGAGACACGGGCTCGCCAGGCTTGCTCTGGAGAAATCGAGCAACTTCGTGGCGCACTGCGCACCGCGCTTGCCGATTTCACGCTTGAGCGCCGCGCCTACTACCAGCAAGTGGAACGAGAGGTGGTACAGCTGTCGGTGAATATCGCGCGCGCCATCCTGCACCGCGAGGTGCAGATCGATCCGTTGCTGCTGGCGGGCATGGCGCACGTGGCTCTGGAGAAGATCGAAACCGGGACCAAGGTGGTTCTCAAGGTTCACCCGCAGCGGGCCGAAGCGTGGCGGGGATATTTTGAAAGCCGAATGACTCCCGGCGAAGTTCCGGAAATCGTGGAAGATTCCGGGCTTAGTCCCGACCGATGCCTCATTCAGACCTCGCTGGGGGCAACTGAAATGGGCATTGCCCCGCAGCTGAGGGAGATCGAACAGGGACTCCTCGACCTGATCGCAAAGCGGCCGCGGGAGGGCGAATGAACGAAGCTCCCGCATTGCTGGCACGCTATTTTGCCCGGGTCGAAGCGGCCGCCGCACTGCGCTGGCAAGGTAGAGTCACTCAGGTCGTAGGACAAATGATCGAATCGGAGGGACCGTTCTGCTCCATCGGGGAATCCTGCGAGGTGGTGAATGCAAGCGGGCGGGTCTTCCCCGGAGAAATTGTGGGCTTCCGAGGGAACACCGTGCTCTCGATGCCGCTCGAGCGGCCAAGCGGCATTCGTTACGGGGATCGCGTCATTACCTGGGGAGAGCATCCGGGACTCGGAGTCAGCTCTGAGTTGCTGGGCCGGGTGATCGATGGCATGGGGGAGCCTCTCGACCGACTGGGCTCTTACTACCGCGATACTTTTCAAACGCTCGATGCCGCCGCTCCGCTCCCGCTGGAGCGGGAGATCATTCGCGAGCCGCTGGGATGCGGTATCCGCGCGGTGGACGGCTTCCTGACTTGCGGACGAGGCCAGCGCGTGGGAATTTTCGGCGGCAGCGGTGTCGGCAAGAGCACGCTGATCGGGATGATGGCGCGCAATACGGCCGCCGATCTAACTGTTCTCGCGCTGGTGGGCGAGCGCGGGCGCGAAGTGCGCCACTTTTTGGAAGACGCGCTGGGGGAAGAAGGACGGAAAAAAGCCGTGGTGGTGGTGTCCACTTCGGACCAGTCGCCATTGTTACGGATCCGCGCGGCGCTGGCGGCCACGGCGATCTCTGAATACTTCTGCTCTCGCGGCAAACAGGTCCTTTTAGTAGTTGACTCGCTGACCCGACTGGCGATGGCGCAACGCGAGATCGGGCTGGCAGCGGGAGAGCCGCCGACCGCCAAAGGATACACCCCCTCGGTTTTCAGCCTGCTGGCGCGTCTAATCGAGCGCGCCGGAAAATTCTGCGAAGGGCAGCATCACCGCTTTTTATACGGTGCTGATGGAAGGAGACGATCAGCAAGATCCGCTGGTGGATGGAGCGCGCTCGCTGCTCGACGGGCATATCATGCTCGATCGCAGGCTGGCCGCCCAGAACCACTATCCGCCGATTTCTATTCTCGACAGCATCAGCCGTCTTATGCCCCTGGTCTCAAGCGCGCAACACTTGGGAAAGGTGAATACGCTACGGAAGCTGATGGCTGCCTATAGCACTTCAGAGGATCTGATTCGCATCGGGGCATATCAGAAAGGCAGCGATCCGGTCCTTGACCAAGCGCTGGTTCTCATGCCCTCGATCAACCGCTTTCTCGAGCAGACTCCAGCGGAGACCGTCAACCTGGCCGAGACCCTTGAAAAGCTCGAAAAGATCAATGGCTAAGCATCCATGCCCTTCCGCTTTGCTCTAAGCACGCTGTTACGATACCGGCAAAGCGTGGAGCATCAGCAGAAACTTTTGTTCCAGAACGCACTCCGCCAGGTAGCACTCGTCCAGCTCAACATCGACCGCACCCAGCAGGCTCTAGCCGCGCTCGCCGTGAACGAGCGGTCCCAGTTGACGACAGGGTTGACCGCAGCGGAACTTCAATTCAATTCCCTTTGCCGCGCGGCTTTGCTACTTCGCCGCGACGAACTGAACCGCGAGATGGCGCGCAAACAGGAGTTGCGGGCGCAGCGAAGAGACGCCTTCCTGGAGGCCCAACGGCAAAGGGAGATTGTAGAAACCTTGCGGCAACGCCAACTTCAACTCTACCGCCAGAAAGAAAATAGGGCGGAACAGTCTCGCCTTGATGAAGCCTTTCTCCTCAGACGCGAATTCTTGCGTCGCGGTTGATTTTTGCCCGGCGCAATGGGCACCGTTTGCCTAACCCAGCCGCAAAATCCAATGCTTTCGGCGATCTTCTTATCGGCGCAGTTTTCAAATCCTTGAATCCATGCGGAGTTCCGGCTTGAAAGTTTTCTTTCGCGGTGGTCTTCGAGTGGTGGGGCGAATGCAATGACAAGACCGGAAAAGGACCAAGGCCGTGATTGCAATTCCCGCCCATTCCGACATGTCATACGCCCCGGTGGATGTGATAGGGGAACCGTCGAATGCGTCGTGCGGATCGAAATCGGGCTTCGCAGACTTGTTAGAAAAGGTTCAGGGCAGAACACCGGGCCCCACGGATCCAACCGGCAAGGACACTCAATCCCCAGCGACAAAGAAGAAAAACGGAGACCCGACTTCATCGCCGGCGCTTTTGTGTGCAATCGATAGCCTTGTCCCCGTTCCGCCTCCGCCCCAGGCGATCCCGTCACCGGCGGTAGCCACGGCCCCGACCGATTCTCCTTTAACAATCGCTGACGATTTCCAGCCGCAGACGGGCAATCCCGCTCCGGTCAATGCAACCGGATGTAATCCAGCAGAGGTACGTTCGTCGGTACCCTCATGGACGGCTTCGGTTCCACCAGCCGTATCGAACCCGGCTGCGGAAACGCCAGGGAACAGAGATAGCGGGACTGAAAAGATCATGGCCAAGGTTGTAGATTTCAGAGATTCTGTGCTGGGCGATCCGGCGCCCAGCCCGCCTCCGTCGGTTGTCAACAACGACGTCATTCATCCTGTTGTTCCACGCCAGATTCCTGTTGCTCCCGAGGCAGCACCGAACAACGACACGCCTGCGCCCTCGATTTCGATGGTCGGCGGCCTAGCAGCGGCAATGCCATCAGCAACTATGAAGGCAACAGACAACAAGCCACCGGTTGCCTCGAAATCGAATTCCGCGAAGTCGCACAGATTCAGCTCCCGAGATCTGCAACAGGCGGTTGAAGAGACTAAGAATGTAGCCGTGCCCTGGGTAAAGAGTGTGGGCAGAGCGCATGACACGAGGACACAAGGCGACGACCCACAGCAAACCGCTCAGCCATCCGGCCAGCAGCGGCTGGACGCCGGTGCGCGATTCCAAATGCAGGATGCAAAGGTTTCTGCCGCAGATAAAGAACCGGCGCAGCCCAGACCTCTGCAAAACCATGGTGCCTCTCAGGAACCGACAGAACCACAGCCGTCGGGAACACCATCGGAGCATGCAGCGCCCACTTCAGGCATTTTGAGCGTTGCTGGCGCGCCGCCGCACGTGGTCCTGGAAAATCGCGAACCTGAAAATCCAACCGGCGGCCTACCCCAAGCCGAACAGGGCGACACTTCGCCGAACCCAGCCGCAAACGTCAACCTGGCGCGTGTGGTCGAGGGACTGAGTCGATCGGAGATGCATATCGGGCTGCGCACTGCAGCTTTCGGTGCAGTTGAAGTTCATACCGTCATCCGAGAAAACCAGGTCGGTGTTTCCGTAGGCACCGAGAGAGGAGATTTGAAAACACTGTTGGCGACAGAAGTGCCAACCCTGCATACCGCGCTTCGTCATCAGGATCTGCACTTCGAGGGAATCCGTTTTCTAAGCGACAGCGCCGGGTTGCGATCCGATCTGGGCGGCGGGGGACGTTCGGATGCGCGCCCATTCCGTCAATCCTGGTCGCAGCGCGCCGAATCTTCTGCTGCAAATGAAATTCCGGCAGCTGCACCCCTGCCCGAAAACAACAGCGCGCTCACTGGTCTCAGCGTGCATGCCTGAACTTCACAGAGGAGGAGTCATGAATGTGAATCCGATGGCCGCAAACAGCAATACCGCTCCAACGACGAGCAGTTCCAATTCCGCTCAGGACGCAAACGACATGTTCATGAAGCTCCTGATGGCACAACTGAAGAGTCAAAGCCCGCTGGATCCCGTGGACCCCAACCAGTTCGTGGGACAACTCGTGCAGTTCAACACGCTCGATGAACTCATCCAAATCCGCGAGATGGTGCAACAGGCACTTGGAACCACCTAAATCACTGCGACACAAGGAGCATAAGAATGCCGACTTTTTCGATTCCACTCTCCGGGCTTACCGCCGAATCTACAGCGCTGTCGGCGATTGCCAATAATCTGGCAAACCTCAATACCGTGGGTTACAAGGATACCCGCGTAGACTTCCGCGACCTTTTCTATCAGACCATCGGTTCGAGCGGATCGGGAAATCCAGTACAACTCGGAGCGGGTGTTGGCGTGAGCAGCATGCCTTCGAACTTCACGCAAGGCAATGTCGATCCGACCGGGGTGCCTACGGATGTTGCTATCAATCAGGATGGATTCTTCGTGGTACAGAAAAACGGGGTCACCAGTTACACGCGCGCGGGAAATTTTTCCGTGGGCCCCGACGACACGCTGATGACGGCCGAAGGACAGCAGGTGATGGGCTATCCAGCGGTGAACGGGGCTGTCAATACTGGGACGGGCCTGACCGCGCTGGCGCTGGGGAGAGGAACGATCAGTCCGCCAACCGCCACGAGTTCTGTGGAGATTCGCACCAATCTGGATGCGGGCGCGGCGGTGGGGAGCACCGACGGAAGCTATTCAACCCCGGTAACGATCTACGATTCGCTGGGCGCGAGCCACGTCCTAAAGTTCAGCTTCACGAAAACCGGACTCGATGTCGCGGGCAACAGCGACTGGACCTATTCGATCACGATCCCTGCCGCCGACGTGAGCGGCTCGAGCACGCTGGCAACCGGGACTTTGTCATTCGATGGCAACGGAAATCTGGTGAGTCCCGCGGCTAACGTTGCCAACATTGCGGTGAACGGTCTAACCGACGGGGCTTCCAATCTATCGTTCACCTGGAAACTGTTCGACAACACGACTCCAGTAATGACACAGGTGGCGGCGCCGAACGGCACGTCCTCGGCTTCACAGGACGGCACCAGCAGCGGAGCCTTATCAAGTTTCTCCATTGGCGCTGATGGCATCGTGACCGGATCATTCAGCAATGGCAAAACCGCAATCCTGGGACAACTGGCTCTGGCAACCTTCGCTAATGAGCAAGGACTGTCGCGCACCGGGAACAATGGCTTTTCCGAGACTCTGGGATCAGGACAGGCGGCGATCGGCGCACCCGGGACTGGAGGGCGGGGCACGCTTGAGGGAGGAGCCCTCGAACTCTCGAACGTAGATATTGCCAAGGAATTCGCAGCCATGATCGTGGCGCAGCGCGGCTTCCAGGCAAACGCGAAGGTGGTCACCACGTTTGACCAGGTCACGCAAGACACGATTAACCTGAAACAGTAATTCGCACGATATGCGCCCAGCTTCTCGATCGGTGCAGAAGCTGGGCGTGGTTTCTGAGCGATTTCTAATGAAAACTCTTTGATCTCTCTCGCCTGTTCGGCTTCCTTGGAGCCAGCGTGCGCATGTGCGGGAGCCGATCTTTCCCCATGCCCTTTCTAAAAACGTTGCAGCGCAAACACTTGTTTGCCGCCGCACCTTCGTCTCTGCCCGGCGTTCCCCGCGGCCAGCGATGTGCAATGACTCCTGCGTGACTGATGAGCCCATCGACGCGGAAGAACGAGAGTCCGCACCGCGGCCGACAAACTGGCTGGCCTGGGTCGTGGTCGTGGTGGTTCTGGCTGCGGCGACCATCGGGGGAAGATGGATGATCGCCGGCGCATCCAGCGAAGACGCCTCTGTTAATGAGGCAGCCCCGAAGTCCGTGCTGCCGCTCGAACCGTTTGTGGTGAATCTTGCCGATCCTGATGAGAAAGCTTACCTGCGGATCGGCGTAAGCCTGGGGCTCGACCATGGCGCATCGAGCAAGGAACCGATCCCGGTGGCTCCCTTGCGCGACAGCATTGTCGGCGTACTGGCTTCTTCGAAGCCGGGCGATCTGCTGACCGCGGAGGGCAAGGCCAAGCTGAAAGAAGATTTGTTGCATGCCCTGCAGAGCCGCAATCCACAACTGGGCGTGCGCGAAGTGTACTTCACCGAATTTCTGATTCAACGGTAAGGCGATGGCAGATTCCGCGAAGACCGGGAGCGAGATCGGTTTGCTGGAGGGGAAGTCCGATTGGGATCGCTTCGCCCGCCTGCAATGTGAATTCACGATCGAAGTACCTCTGCCTTCGGTGAAGCTGGCCGATTTGCTTGGCCTGAAAGTCGGTTCAGTCATCGACTCCCGATGGAAAGTTGGCACTGACGTTCCCGCGCGAGTGAACGGGGTGGTGGTGGCGTGGAGCGAGTTTGAAGTCGTAAACGGCAAGCTGGCGGTCAGAGTCACGGACCTGGCATGAATCACTGGTGGACCAATCTTTTTCGCTCTTGGACGAAGCGCACACCCCGGCAACTGTGCCTGGGGGAAACGCTTGCACTCGGCGAACGGCAATTCGTCTCGATTATCGAGTTCGGAGAAACCAGGTACCTGATCGGACGGACTGCCGCTTCGCTGAGCCTGCTGGCTCAGATTCCGCGAACAGACACCCGCACGGTGTCCGGAGTCCCAAACCGCGAGTCATGAAAATGTGGCGCAATGCCGGGCTGATTTTTGCGTTCGGAATGGCTTGTCATCTTTCCGCGCACGCGGTAGTGATGCGAACTGCTGCTCACACCAATGGCTTGCCGTGGACCGGGCCCGGAGGGGCCGGCGGCTCGGTGCCTTGGAACATCCTGGTTCTGTTGACCCTGTTGACGTTGCTGCCGGCGCTGGTGTTGTCGATGACGCCGTTTGTGCGCCTGCTGGTGGTTTTCCATTTCCTGCGCCAGGCGCTGGGGACGCAGAGCACCCCCAGCAACCAGACCCTGATCGGGCTGAGTCTGATTCTCAGTTACTTCCTGATGCAACCAGTGGGCGGCGCGATTTATCGCGGCGCGGTTGTTCCCTACGAACAGGGACGCGTGGATGCGATGGCGGCTATCGAACGCGGCTCGGTGCCGCTGCGCGAGTTCATGCTGCGCTACGCGCGGGAGAAGGACCTCGCCTTGTTCGTCGAAATATCGAAAGAACCGCGCCCGGCGCGGCCCGGGGACCTGGCTATGCGCGTGGTCGTGCCCGCTTACATTTTGTCGGAGTTGAAGGCGGGCTTCCAGATCGGCGCAGCTTTGTTCTTGCCTTTTCTGGTGATCGACATCGTGGTGGCGGCGATCACGACGTCGATCGGCATGTTGCAACTGCCGCCGGTGGTGATTTCCACGCCGCTCAAGATCTTGCTGTTTGTCATGGTCGACGGTTGGAATCTGCTGGTGGGTGCGCTGATGAAAAGTTTCGCTTGAGGAGAACCGATGTCGCCCCAACAAGTTGTGGAACTGGCGCGGAGCACGCTGGAGATGGCGCTATGGCTGGCGGCGCCGCTGTTGTTGATCGCCACCGTGGTGAGCCTGCTGATCAACATCGTGCAAGTGCTCACTTCGTTGCAGGAAACCACGCTCTCGACCGTACCCCGCCTGGCCGCGGTGGCGGGAGCAGCCTTGCTGCTCATGCCCTGGATGGTGCGACGTTTGGGAGTTTTCACGATAAGGCTGTTTTCCGACTTTCGGCCCTACTTGCAATAAGGCTGTCATGGACGCTGTCTCTCTCGAACCCGTAGTGGCCGGAATTGTGGGTGCAGCTGTGCGCATCGGCGGCGTAATGGTGTTCGCTCCGTTTCTGGGCAGCGAAAGCATCTCGATGCAAGTGAAAGCCGGCTTCACGCTGGCTCTGACCGCTCTACTTTATCCCGCGTATCACCTAGCCCACCTGGGTTTCGATGCCGCTGTCTGGATCCGCATCGTGGCTTCGGAGCTGATCGTAGGGCTGCTGCTCGGACTGGGCCTGCAGTTGTTTTTCAACGCCGTGCAATTCGCCGGACAGCTGGTTGGTTTGCAGATGGGCTTCTCGCTGGTCAACGTGATGGATCCCCAGACGCAGGTCGATACCCCGGTGCTCTCGATCTTCTATCAATTGATCGTGCTGCTGATTTTTCTGCAGATGAATGTGCATCACTGGCTGCTGCGTGGTTTGGGAGCGAGCTTCTCTTATGTGCCGCTGGGAAGCGCCGGCCTGAACTTCGCCGTCACCTCGGAGATTATGCGGGCGGCTTCGGGAATCTGGCTGGTCGGCCTCGAAATGGCGGCGCCCGTGGTCGTGGCCACCATGATGTCCGATATCGCGCTGGGCTTTCTCGGGAAAGCCTCTCCCCAGTTGCCGGTACTTTTCCTGGGACTCTCGGTCAAGAGCGTGCTCAGCCTGATTTTGCTGATCGCTACCTTGACGCTTTGGCCGCGCTTCCTGGAACAGCACTTTGCTGCGGGGATTGCGATGGGAGAGCGCTGGCTGCATCTGGCGAGATAGAAAATGTCGCAAGATAACAAGACCGAACAAGCGACTCCGCGGCGCCGGCAAAAAGCGCGCGAGAAAGGTCAAGTCGCGCGCAGCCGCGACCTGATCTCAGCGATGGCTACGACGACTGCCGTTCTGCTGCTGGCCATGCGCGCTCCGGCCCTGGCGCAAAGTTGGCGCTCCTTGCTCCGCGGCACGCTGGACGCAGCCATCACGTCAGACGCAGTTCCCGCCTCGGCGCTGCTGACAAACGGCTGGCGCTTTGTGATCGACTCGACGGCGCTGATCATCGGTTTGAGCTGGCTGGCTGCGATTCTGGGAGCCGTGGGTCAGGGTGGCATGGTCATTGCTCCTTCGGCCTTGGCATTCAACCCTTCGCGGTTGAGTCCAGCTTCCCGTCTGGAGCAACTGCTCTCGATCACGGCGGTGAGCCGCATGCTCAAGTCTTTGCTCCCCGCGGGCGCGATCGCCTACCTGGCATCTGTGATCCTGGCCCGTGAATGGGGATCCTTGTTGCACTCGCCTCGACTTTCTATCGCGGGCCTCGCCGGCTTCGGCTTGGGACGGTTGTTTGAAATTGCCTGGAAATCAGCGCTGGTGCTGATGGTCTGGTCGGCGGCCGATTATCTGCTCGAAAAACGCAAGCTTGATAGCGATCTGCGCATGAGCCGGCAGGAACTCGTCGACGAGTACAAGGAAACCGAAGGCAACCCCGCCACCAAGGGACGCATTCGCCGCCTGCAGCGCCAGGTCCGGCGGCGACGCATGCTCGACGAGGTGAAGCGCGCATCGGTCGTGATCACCAATCCAACCCATTTTGCCGTGGCACTCGCCTACGAACCGGCGATGTCGGCTCCCATCGTGGTCGCCAAGGGACGCAATCTGCTGGCCCAGCAGCTCAAGCAAGTGGCGATCTGGCACGGCATCGCGCTGGTCGAGAATCCTCCGCTGGCGCACGCGCTCTACCGCGCGGTCGAAGTGGGACAGAGCATCCCTCCAAAACTCTACTTCGTGGTGGCCAACATTCTGGCCGCGATTTATCGCGCCCAAGAGCGCGCCCGGGTGACGGTGAGCAGGGAGAGCGATCGGCGATGACGGTAATGACCAAGCCAGGGACAGTAACGCATGGTGTCGTCGAGTGGGCGGTGCCGGTCGCTGCCGTGGGCATGGTTTTTGTCATGCTGGTGCCGCTGCCGTCTTTGCTGCTCGACCTGCTGCTCGCGACCAGCATTACGGCGTCGGTTCTGGTCCTGCTGTCGGCCATGCAGGTCTTGCGTCCCGCGCAGTTCTCGGTCTTCCCCAGCCTGCTGCTGCTGCTCACCCTGTTCCGGCTGTCGTTGAACCTCGCTTCCAGCCGCCGGATTCTGCTGCACGGCAATGAAGGAGCGTCCGCGGCAGGGCGCGTGATCGAGGCTTTCGGGCAGTTCGTGGTGGGCGGCAACTACGTAGTGGGATTCGTGCTGTTCGTGGCCCTGATCGCCATCCAGTACATCGTGGTCAGCCATGGCGCGGTGCGTACCGCAGAAGTGACGGCGCGTTTTACCCTCGATGCTCTGCCCGGCAAGCAGATGGCGATTGACGCCGATCTGAATGCCGGAGTCATCGACGAATCTGAAGCCCGGGCGCGGCGGGAGCAGATCGCTCACGAAGCCGAGTTCTATGGCGCGATGGACGGCGCGGCACGCTTCAACCAGCGCGATGCCATCGCCACCATTCTCATTACCGCGGTCAACATCGTCGCCGGATTTCTGATCGGCGTCTTTCAACTCGATATCCCCTTTCGCGAAGCCCTCAAGACCTACACCGTACTCACCGTGGGGGACGGGCTGGTCACCATGATTCCTTCGCTGCTGGTTTCGATGGCGGGCGGCATGGTCGTAACCCGCGCTTCTTCGGGATCGAGCCTGTCGTCGGACCTGGGACAGCAGCTGCTTTCGGGACGGCGCCCTTTGCTGCTGGCCGCGGGAGTGATGCTGGCATTGGCGGCGATTCCGGGTCTACCCAAGTTCTCCTTCCTGGTGCTGGCCGCGATCGTCGCGTTGCTGGCATGGCGCGCGCCCAAAGCTCGGCGGCCGCCGTGGCCGAGGCGCCCGACGCGAAAGAAAAGAAGCCGGCCCAGGAGTCGATCGAAGATCTGCTGAAGCTCGACGAGTTGGGACTGGAAGTCGGCTACTCGCTGGTGGCGCTGGTCGATACCCAGCAGGGCGGACAGTTGCTGGCGCGGGTCAAGTCGCTCCGCCACAACCTCGCGCTGCAACTGGGATTCATCGTGCCTCCGGTTCATATCACTGATAACCCGCGGTTGAAACCGCGCGAATACGTGATCTCGTTACGCGGGGTGGAGATTGCCCGCTGGGAGATGCATGAGAATCATCTTCTCGCCATCAGCTCCGATGCAACCGGAGCGCAATTGCCGGGGACACCAACCCGCGAGCCAGCCTTCGGCGTCTCGGCGCTTTGGATCGCCTCGAACCTCGAGAGCCAGGCGCTGGCTGCGGGCTATGCCGTGGTCGATCAGACGTCGGTGCTGGCCACTCATCTGGCGGAAACCATCAAGCGCTACGCGGCGGAGTTGCTGACCCGTCACGAGGCGAAGCGTTTGCTCGATCGCGTGGCAGAGAGCCATCCCAAGCTCCTGGAAGAGCTGGTTCCAAAGCTGTTAAGCCTGGCGAAGTGCAGAAAGTGCTGCAACAGCTGTTGCGCGACAGGTCTCGATCCGTGACCTGTCAACCATTCTCGAGACGCTGCTCGACACCGCCGCGGTAACCAAGCACCCGGTGCTGCTGGTCGAATCCGCGCGCCAGGCTTTGGGACGAGCGCTGGTGCGGCCGTTGCTCGCGGAAGATGGCGGGCTGCGGGTGGTGACGCTCGACGGCAGCCTGGAAGAAGAATTGAGTCGCGCCTTTAACCCGCAAGTGCCGACCACGGTGGCCGGGGACGGCAGCCGTCGTTCGTGCGGCGCATTCTCGAAGGTCTCCGCCATCTGGCGGGCGAGCAGATCGCGGTGGCCAGCCCGGTGCTGCTCTGTTCGACCCCGGCACGATTCCACCTGAAGCGGCTGATGGAGCCGTTTGTTCCGAAGCTGGTGGTGCTCTCCCCCAGCGAGATTCCTCCCGCGGTCGCGGTGCAGTCTTTGGGGACTTTGCGATGAGCCGGCCCGCGCGAACGGGGATGAAGAAGGAGCCATGAGCGAAAACGTGAGAAATGCCTACACGGTCTGGACCAATGAAACCGACCGGGAGCGCCTGCTCGAAGAACAACTCCCGCAAGTCCGCTACATTGCACGCCGGGTCCATGAACGCTTGCCGCGTCACGTGCCCCTGGAAGACCTGGTGCACGCCGGAGTGTTAGGTCTGATTGACGCGCTGAATAAATATGACCAGCGCAAGCATGTGCAGTTCGGCTCTTACGCCAAGTTCCGGATTCGCGGAGCCATCCTCGACAGCCTGCGCGAAATGGATTGGAGCCCCCGCGACCTGCGGCGCAAGGCCCGGCGGATCGAGGACGCTCATTTTGAAACTCGTGCGTGAACTGGGGCGCAATCCGAGCGAGCCGGAACTCGCCAAGGAGCTGGGCATGGAGTTGCGCGACTTGCAGCTTCTGCTCGGCGAGATCGATGGCCTCGAAGTGGGCAGTTTGCGGATCGAGTCTCCTCGTGACGGCAAGGAGGAGGACCTGCGTGAGTACTCGCCCTACGATCCCGAGGACACACCTTTGTTCCAGCGCATGCGCTCGGAGATGAAAGAAATTCTGACCCGGGCCATCGCGGAGCTGTCGGAAAAGGAGCAGCAGGTTCTGGCGCTTTACTACTTTGAAGAGCTCACCATGAAAGAAGTAGGGGCGATTCTCGGGGTTGGGGAATCGCGTGTTCTCGGAGATCCATTCCATCGCGGTGGTGCGTCTGCGGGCGCGGATGAAGGAGTTGACCGGCTCTACGCGATCGTCTGGCGCTGGGCGCGAGTTCCGGAAGCTAGGGGAAGGTTATGGAAAAAGTTCTCAACCAGGAAGAAATCGATGCGATGGTGCGGGAAGCACGAGGGGGGAATGCATCTTTGGCCCAGGCCAGCGACGTTATGCCCTGGGATGTTCGCCAGGTGGGGCCGGTATACGGCGCGAGCAATTGCGCTCTATCAGCCTGCTGCACGAGGATTTTCGCCCGCAACCTGACCAACTCGCTGGGCGCTTATATGCCCATCGCCTTCGAGGCCAAACTGGTTTCGGCGGAACATGTCATCTACCGTGACTTTCTGGCGGGCGTGCCCGAGGCCAGCTACCTGGCATTGTGCCACCTGGCGCCTCTGGGGGGCGACGGCGCTGATGCATATGGATTTGGCGGTAGCTTTTCCTCTGGTTGACGTGCTGCTGGGAGGCGAGGGGAAAGTCTCGGTGCCGGCGCGTGAGATCACGGAGATCGAGGACCAGATTCTCGAAACCATCATGCGCATTCTCTGCCGCGAACTGCAGATTGCCTGGCAATCGCTGGCGCTCGAATTTCAATTCGATCAGCGGCAAAAGCCCGAGCCTGCGCAGCGGCTGATGCATACCTAAAAGACAGAACCCTGTCGTCTGAGCTTCCAAAATCACGGTGGCGGAGAATCGCGGCACCCTGCAGCGTGGCGGCGCTGGCTGTCGTCTCCAATGCATTGTTGCGCAAACTCGCCTCGGGATGGACCCGCGCGCGAACCCCGCGCGCGATCGGAGTCGGCGGAACGCCTGCGTAACCGGCTGTTGGAGTGTCCCTGCTGCATGGAACTGGGCGTTGCCCATATCCCGGTCATGCTGCGGGAACTGCTGGAACTTGCCGAGGGCAAGGTTCTGCCCTTGCGCAGGCGCATCTCGGAACCCGCCCTGCTGCTGGTCGGCGACGAACCAGTGTTCACGGCGCTGGTTGCCAAACGAGGCGACTTGCGCGAGCTCAGATTCTCAGCGCCTTCGAGAACAGAGTTGCTGTGAAGGAGAGCTTGTCATGAGCGAGGCAGCGACGTCCCACTCTGGATTGCCACCGGAGTTGCAGGAGTACACACAGCTCTGGAACAGCGGCCTGCTGAGGTGCTGAATCAGATTGCCCCGAAACCGTTGACCCCGAGATTGCCCAACCGTCTCCGGCACTGGCCGCTGCTCCGACCAGAGCGATCTGCTTCTGTTGGTGGTTGCGGTCTGGAAGCCTGCGCGGCGAGATGCAGTTTTCCGGATGCCCCGGGCAACGGTGATGGGTTTTCGGGCAGTTGCTGTTGAGCGAAGCTCTGATCTGGCAGCCGAGTACAAACCCGAATACAAGGATGCGGCCGAGGAACTCGTCCGCCAAGTCACGGGCGAAGTCGTACTCGAACTCTAAGGGACGTTGGGATAATATGCAGGTGCGGGTCAGGGCGGTTAGCGGAGCGTTGGCATGGGCGCCCGCGGCTGAGGGATGGTTTTCGCTGCACACGGGAGACAAGTTCTCTGTTCCCCCAATCCACAGGTCAGTGCTGCCTTGGTTGGCATCCCTGCGGCCTGTTCCAGCAACCGCCGCGGCGCCTAAGGAAGCCGCTTCCGACAATACCCTGGAGCTGCTTATGGATGTGGACCCCGAAGCCAGCCTCCGCTTTGGCGGACGCCGGATGCTGCTGCGCGAGATTCTCGAGCTGGACGCGGGATCAGTCGTGGAACTCGACTGCCAGGTGCAGCAGCCGGCAGACCTGCTGCTCGACGGCAAGCTGATCGCTCGGGGAGAAGTCGTAGTCGTGGGCGGCCATTATGGATCTGTTACCCCCGATTTTTTCCTTGGGGGCAGCCGGTGTGAGGCGCGCGTGACGATTGTCGGGTCAGTCCCCTTGCGTGGGCAAAACGCTGGGTAATGGCGACGCCGGAGTGCGCCGGCCCGGCCTGCCGGAATCGCCGCCCTCGCCCGCGCTGGAGAGATCGCGGAATTTGTCTGCAGGGCGTCTGGTGTCGCGGCCCTTCGTGTTTTGAAGCCTCTCTCGCCGCCGGCGTTGCCCGCCAGCTGACTGGACTGGGCGGAAGAACCGGTACGCCACCGCATTCCACTGGGACTCTTGCTGCTCTCGCGCGGCGAACTGAGCGAAAGACAGCTGCAGAGCGCGCTCGCAGCGCAACGCGGCGGGGGTGAGGGGCGCATTGGACACTGGCTGGAGAAATTGGGCTTTGTCAGCGGCGAACAGGTTTTAATCGCGCTCGGATTGCAATGGGCTTGTCCCGTACTCTCTTCGGCTCTGGCGACACCCAACTGTGTCCGCATGATTCCCTACCCTTTTGTGGCGAGGTTCCGCATGCTTCCCTGTGAAGTACGTGGAGGCGCGGAGAATTCTTTATGTCGCCTTTGGTACGGACGTGCATTTACCCCGCGCTTTTTGCTCTCGAAGAGATGCTGCGCTGCCGTACTGAGGCATGTCTCATGACTTCGTCTCTGGTCGAGAAGGCTCTCGCCAAGCTGCAGGAAGGCGGCGCCAGTCCGGGGTTTGTCTTCGATATTGGTCGTTCAGCGGAGGAAGTGGCGCACATCGCGACGAGCTATGCGCCCAAACTCGGGGCCCTGGGAGGGACGGATGGCGGTGCTCGCCGGCTCCGTCTGGCTGAGGTTAGGCGGAATGCCAGTCCACGCCGATCTCTTTTTCACGCGGCAGGATGCGGATCGGAGGAACTCCGCGGGCGGCGATTGCAACCTGACTAAAGCCCAGACTCTCAGCGCCATAGGGAAATTGTAGCGTCATGCCCGGGTTCGACGGTTTCGCATCTGGCCGGACTGTCACGGATCCGAAGATTTTGGTTACCCCAATGGTGGAGACACACCTATGAAGAAGATACGTGCCTTGATCGTGGACGACTCCTCCGTCATGCGCAAGATCGTGGAGCGCCCGCCGCGTCAGGCGGGAATCGATCTCGTAGTTTGGGAAGCGGGCAATGGTGCGGAGGCTCTCGGGGTGCTCAAGGAAGGGCTGGTCGATTTAATTCTCTGCGACATCAACATGCCGGTGATGGACGGGCTCGAGTTTGTGCGGCAGCTGCAGACCATGGACGGAGCCAAAGGGGTGCCCGTGGTCATGATCACCACCGAGGGCAGTGAGACCCACGTGGTGCAGGCACTGTCAGCTGGAGCCCGGGGCTATATCCGCAAACCCTTTACGCCGGATCAGGTAAAAGAGCACGTCATTCCCGTATTGGAAGCAAAGCAATGAAATCAGCGAACGAAATGATCACGCCCAGCGGAGTTCCAGAGAGCTGGTCGGCGCTGCTGGAACTGTCGGTCCGAGAGGTTTTCGAAATCATGCTGGCCTCGAGGGTGTCGCTTCCCGATCAACCTCCGTCCGCTCCCGTCAGCGATTTCACCGCCATGGTGGGCCTGGCCGGGCAATTGTGTGGAGTGCTCACGGTGCGGTGTAGTTCCCATTCGGCTACGCTGATGGCCTCCAATATGCTGGGAATCGATCCCACCCAAGTGGGGGACCAGGTCTTTGACGCGCTCGGCGAAGTCTGCAACATGATTGCGGGAAACTTTAAGAACAAGCTGACCGGTGTCGCCGATGGTTGCATGCTTTCGGTCCCCACGGTGATCACCGGGGAAAACTTCAGCTTTCACTCGCTGGCTGACGCGGGTCCGCTCGAATTCTTTTTTCTGTTTGAAGGCCAATTGGTGCAGGTCGCGCTCGCGGTCCATAGCTAGTTTCCGAACGCCTATCCTCCCGCGCACACGGGAAGATTCTGCCGGGTTAGCCCAACCACCCGGCAGAGTTTTCCCCGAGTTCCTTTCGATCTTCGTGGTTCCTCCCGCTCGCGGTCGCAAACATCGCTCAGTTCCAGGGGCGCAGGGCGCTTCCATAAGAACATTCTCATTCGGTCCGCAAACTGCTCGTTCACCTGTGGAGGTGGATCGTGGACAGCGGTTATTACGCAGCCTGTGCGGGGTTGCGAACGCAAACGCAAGCGCTGGAGATGGTCGCCAATAACCTGGCGAACGCCAACACCAGCGGCTACCGGCGGCAGGAACCGGTATTTCGATCGCTGCTATTGGCGGGAAGCAGACCAGAGGTAGCGGCCAATCCTCTCAATCTCGCGCTCAACCATTTTAATGTGATGGGAGCCACGCGGCTGGACTTAAGTCCGGGCAATCTTCGTTCCACGGGAAATCCTCTTGATGTGGCGGTCGAGGGAGCGGGATTCTTTGCCGTGCAGACTTCCGCCGGAGTTCTCTATACCCGTAACGGCAGTTTCCAGATTTCCGCCAAGGGACAGTTAGAAACTGCCGAAGGTGACCTGGTGCTGGGAGAGCAGGGCCCGATCACGGTACCGGGAGGCGCGGCTTCGATCAGCGCGGACGGCACTTTGTCGGTGAACGGCGCCGTGGCCGGGAAACTACGCGTGATGGAATTATCGGGAGCGCTGGTGCCGATGGGTGCGTCTTATTACGACGCGGCTCAGGCGAAGGTTCTTCCGGCGGCGAGAGCAGCGGTTCGCCAGGGGATGATTGAAGCTTCCAACGTAAATCCGCTGACTGCCGTGGTGAATTTGATCGAGGCGCAACGGCACGCCGAGATGTTGCAGCGCGCCTTGTCGCTGTTTCACAGCGACTTCAATCGTATCGCGGCTTCCGATCTGCCGCGCGTCTAGTCGAGCCAGGAGGGTTCATGCTTCGGTCTCTTTACACTGCCGCCAGCGGGATGATGGCGCAACAGATGAATCTGGATAACATCGCCAACAACCTGTCAAACTCAAGCACGGCCGGTTTCCGCCAGCGCCGGCTGCAATTCCAGGACCTGATCTACCAGAATGTGGTGATGCCCGGCGCGGCCGCAACCCAGCAGACAACGATGGTGGCGGGTTTGCAGATTGGACTGGGAACGCGTCCGGCTGCCTCGGAAGTCATGCAGATACAGGGCGATTTCGCCGCCACCGGAAATTCCCTCGACCTGGCGATTCAGGGGCAGGGATTTTTCCAGGTGCAACTGCCTTCGGGCGAAATCGCGTACACCCGCAGCGGTGCTTTCCACCTGGATGGCCAGGGCAATGTGGTGACCGCCGACGGCAATCCGATACAGCCTTCCATCACCCTCCCCGCCGACGCGACCTCGGTCACCGTGGGGAGCGACGGCACGGTCAGCGTGGTGCAACCCGGCCAGACCCAGGCGCAGCAGGTAGGCTCGCTTCAGACCGCGCTGTTTCCGAATCCTGGCGGCTTGAATAGCGTGGGTACGAACCTGTTTCTGGCTACGACCGCCTCGGGAGAACCCATTGTGGGAACGCCGGGAGGGAGCGAGGGATTGGGCGCGCTGGAACAGGGATACCTGGAGCAATCGAATGTCAACGTAGTGGATGAGTTTATCCAGATGATTGTGGCGCAGCGTTCCTACGAGGCGAACTCGCGCGTAGTGCAGGCTGCCGATCAAATGTTCCAAACCATTAACAATCTTGGCCGGTAAAAGCCGATGCGACGTGCAATCGTTTTGCTGGTCATCCCGCTGCTATGGCCCACGCTCACGCCCTACTGCGAAGCGCAGGCCAAGGATCGCGGCAAGATGACGCTACCTGAGAGGGTGGAGGTTTCCGGCCAGTCGATTTTGTTGTCGGACTTGTTGCCTCCGGAAGCCCCTGAGGCTCTGCGGTCGGAGGCGAATCAGATCAGCTTCGGACCGTCGCCGCTGCCCGGAAGCGTGCGCGTGCTGGCGCGGGAAGAGGTGATGCGCCAGTTTGCCGGACGGCGCCGGCCCCTGGCAAGCCTTGAAGTGCCCCGGCAGATCACGGTCATCGGCATGATCCGCCAGATTGACGCTGCGACCCTGCAAGTTGCAATTTCCGCGTACCTCGAGCTTCGCGGATGGAGGGCCTCCGACATACCTACGGGGGCATGGCTGCAGTCTACCGCGAGTACCTCCGGAACCGGCCCTGCCGAATTGCAGGTAAAGACGATGGAGTGGGACGCGGCGCGGAGCCTGTGGCGTTTCTGTCTGGGTTGTGTCGACCGCAACCGGTGCGGCCGTTTTGTAGTGTGGGCGGAACTTCCGCCGCCAGCGGTCAAGCTAGCGGAAACCCACCGGCGAACGGCTCCGGCGAAAATCTCGGAACCGGTGCTCGCCCGCCCCGGCGAGCGCGCGATGCTGTTTCTCGAACTTGACGGTATGCGGATTTCGATGCCGGTGGTCTGCCTGGACCGCGGGGCGAGGCAGCAGAGGATTCGCGTGCGCGACCTGCAGAACCGGCGAACCTTTGTTGCCGAGGTCATGGCTGAGAAGCAGTTGCGGGCCGTGTTCTGAATCCCGCGCGGAGGAGGAAATCATGAGGTGTAGAACGCTTCTCGCAACTTGTCTCCTGTTCCTGCCGATCGTACTCTGCGCCAAGGATAAAAGCGGGCTTCACGAGACCTTGGCTGCCTACGTCCAGCGCGTGCAGTCGCCACCGGTCGCTGTCATCGAGAAGAGCATAGGCAGTTTATGGGTGGACCGCGGAAGGCTCGCCAACCTGGCGGCGGACTACAAAGCGTCGCAGGTTGGGGATCTCGTGACCATACTCGTGGTGCACGATGTGACGGCGGCAAACGCAGGAAATGTTTCTAGCGACCGCAGCTTCAAGGCAAGTTCGGGAATCAACGCGCTTGCCGGCAACCCATCCACCGCGATGATCCAAAACCTTTTCTCCGCGGCGTCGGCCGACACGCTTTCAGGGAAGGCACAGGCGTCGACGACCTCGAGCCTGCGCACCAGCCTGACCGGCCACGTGGCCGCTGTGCTTCCGGGAGGCGTGTTGGTGATCGAAGCCGAACGTCAGATCGCGATGAACAACGAACGGCAGACGGTGATTCTGCGGGGACTGGTCCGCCCCGGCGATATTGCGCCGGACAACAGCGTTCCTTCGAATGCGATCGGCAACCTGGAATTGGAACTGAAGGGCAAGGGTGTAGTGAGCGACGGCACGCGCAGGCAGAATCCGGTGACCCGCCTGATCCTGCGCATCGTTGGCTTTTGAGGAGAGCGTCATGAGGCGTGTTGCGCTGGTGTTGTTCTGTGTTCTGTCCTCTACCTTGGCTTCGCACGGGCAGGAATCGGCGGCAAAAGCTCTGATACGTGACATTGCCAGCGTGCAGGGCGTACGCGACAATCCTCTGCTGGGATACGGGATCGTCGTGGGACTCAACGGGACCGGAGATCGCCAGCAAACCATGTTCACCATCCAAAGCCTTGCCAACACACTCGAGCGCATGGGCCTGCGGATTCCTACCGGCACCGCTCAGGTCAGAAACGTGGCTGCAGTCTTCGTAACCGCAAACCTGCCTCCGTTTGCGCGGCCCGGAACGCCGGTCGATGTTACCGTTTCGTCGATTGGAGACGCGAAAAGTCTGGAAGGTGGGTTGTTGCTATTGACACCGCTTTATGGCGCGGATGGCGGAGTTTACGCCGCCGCGCAGGGGCCAGTCACCCTTGGCGGCTACAGCGCCGGAGGATCCGGCAACGGGAAACAGGTGAACCACCCCACGGTGGGAATTATTTCCGGCGGCGGGCGAGTGGAACGAGGGATCACGGTCGACCTGCAGCGCCAGGAGATTCTATCGTTGCTGCTGAGTGAGCCCGACTTCAGCACTGCTGAGGAAGTGGCTGGCGCGATCAATCGCGACTTCGGTCATGAGATCGCCTCGGCGGCTGACAGCCGGCGCATCGACATCAGGACCGGCGCGATTGGTTCGCCTGGCGTTTCCGCCTTCCTGGCGCGCGTCGAAAACCTTCCCGTCAGCGTACGCCGCAAAGCGCGGGTGGTGATCAATGAGCGCACCGGAACAGTGGTGATGGGCAAATCGGTTCGCCTGGGTGCGGTATCGATCCTGCATGGAAACTTCTCAATTGAGATCGCAACCCAGTTCAACATTTCTCAGCCTGCTCCACTGTCACGGGGTGAGACGGCGGTCGTGCCGCAACCGGAGGTTCGCGCGGCAGAGGCGCCTGCCAAGCGGGTGGAGCTTAACGAAGGGGCCAGCGTTGAGCAACTCGTGAACGGTTTGCAAACGATCGGGGCCACGGCCAGAGATGTGATCGCTATTCTCCAGGCGATCAAGGCAGCCGGGGCGCTTGAGGCTGAATTGGAGGTGATCTGATGAATGCGATTGCCTTGACTCCTCAACCACCGGGCACCGGGTCGACAGACCCAAAGCACCTAAGGAAGATTGCCGATGCGGCACGCGATTTCGAGGCGGTGCTCTTGAATATGCTGATCAAGTCCTTGGAAGAAAGCTTCTCTGCCCTGCCCGGAGGGGATCGCCCGGTAGGGTCTGAAAGCTATCGCGACTTTGAAAGCGAAGCCCTGGCCGCCAGCCGCGCCAGCGCGTGGAAGTCCAGGCATCAGCTGCTCCCACGTGATAAACCAGAACCTTCAGAAAGCAAACGACTTGGACAGTCCGTCCCTCCCTAAAGTTCAGGCCTCAGGCGGCCGATAGAGCGAGTAGGGGACGAGCGGCCAAAGAAACGCGACAGGGCAGATTAGAGAAACGTTAAAGTTTCTTAATCAGCTGTCGATACTTGAATTGCAATAGAGATTCAAGGCGAGGAGTTTTCCCATGAGAATCGACTTAAATGCCAATCTGGTAGGGGCGGCCGAGAATGCCGGGCAGTCGCAAAAGTCCAGCTCGCGGAGCGCATCCGCTTCCAACCGCGATGCCAGGGCAGGCGGTATAGAACAACTTTCTGCCGATAAGGTGCGGCTGCATTCGCTTGAAAACCGGATCAACAGTATGCCTGAAGCACGGCAGGAGAAGGTGGAAGCGCTGGGGAAAGCGGTGCGGAACGGCACCTATGAGCCGCCTGCGGAAAAGACCGCAGAGGCCGTAATGACGTCGATGACCGCAGGCCGGGCCCTGCGCTGAGACCTGAGGCAGAGCCATGCCGGACCTTTCAATGGAGCGCCTGGAGCCGACAAGCCGAGTGCCCGAGCCGCAGGGAAAGCAACCCAAGCGCGATCCCGAATCGCGCTCACGGCGGCGGCCGGACCCTCCTGAGAGTGAGCTTGACGATGCGGAAGATGCCGAAGTTCCGCAACACCAACTGGACCGGCAAGGGTAGCCATGGAGGAGCGCGCCAACTCGCCAGATGGCAGCCTAGAACGGCGGTTGGCGTTGTTGCGCAGTCTGGCCGAAGAAATTGAGCAGGCCCAGACGGCTCTGCTTCATTCTGACCCTCACGCCATCGAATCGCATACGGCGCGACAACGGGATATTTGCCTGCAATTGCAAGCAGATCGGCAGCAGCAGGATTCCTCTATTCCGTGGCACGAGCGACGTGCCGGGTTGCGGAAAGAGCTTGCGACGGTGGAGCAGCGCGTCTGGTATCTGAACCGTGTTTATTCGGCACTACTCGCGCGCGCGAGCCGTTCGCTGGCCATCCTAGAGCGGATCCTGGCCAGTTCCTCAATGACCTATGTCGCCGCCACGGAAAACGTGGGAGCGGGCGTTAGGAGGTAAGACTTGTCGAGTCTTTTCGCAGCTCTCTCGATTGCGGTTCGCGCGCTCCAAGCCGATCAAGGGGCGCTGAATGCAACCAGCAACAACGTGGCGAATGCCAACACGCCCGGATACTCCCGGCAGCGGCCCGTATTGATCGAGAGCGATCCAATCAGCATGGGGTCGGTGACCTACGGTTCGGGAGTGGTGGGGCAAAAGCTGGAAAGCTTGCGCGATCCGATCCTGCAGATCCGTATTGAGCAAGAAACGCAGCAGCAGGGCCAGTTGGATGCTTTCGTTTCCGGGATGAACCAGATCCAGGTGATGTTCAACGGAAACAGCGGCAACGATCTGGGAGCACAGTTCTCGAAGTTCTTCACCAGTGTCACACAGCTTTCGACGGACCCCAGCAATCTTTCTTTGCGCCAGGGATTGTTGACAGCGGGACAAAACCTGGCAAATGCGTTCCGGACCATGTCGCAGAGTTTGACCAGCCAGCGGCAGAACATCGATTTAAGCGTCAAAGCCGACGTTGAGCAAGTCAATGTGCTTAGCGGGCAAATCGCGCAGCTGAACGGCCAGATCACCGGTCTCACGAATGTGCATGAAGACGCGAGCAGCCTGATTGACCAGCGCGATGTTCTGATTGGGAACTTGTCCCAGCTGATCGACGTTTCCACCATTCAGAGCGACAATGGTTTAACGCTGACGACTTCTAACGGCGCCCCGCTGGTCGCAGGGCAGGTAAGCTTTCCGCTGGAAACGCAACAGGACTCGAGCGGCGTTTATCACATCTACTCGGAAGGGAGCGATGTTACCTCGAAGCTCTCGTCAGGCGGCCTCGCGGGCCTGATCCAGGTAAGAGATCAAGCAATTCCCACGCTGCTTTCCAAGCTGGACACCCTGGCCTCGGGGTTCGCGAATGCCTTTAACACCGCGCACCAGGGCGGTTACGATTTGGCTGGCGCCAAGGGCGGCGACTTCTTCGTGGCTCCGACCGCTTCGGGAGCTGGCGCCGCGGCGAACATGGCAGTACAGATTACGGATCCTTCTCAGGTCGCAGCCAGTTCCGACGGCAGTTCCGGCAGCAACGGCAATGTGGCCATGCTCTCCGCCGTCCACGACCAGGCCATCGCGAACGGGCAGACCGCGACCGAATACTACGCCAACCTGGTTTTCGGGGTCGGCAGCGATGTATCGAATGGGACTGCGGAGCAAAGCGCATCGCAGCTCATCTTGAACCAACTGCAAGATCAGCGAGGCAGCATCTCGGGAGTTTCTCTGGATGAGGAAGCTGCGAATCTGATTCTTTACCAGCGGGCATACCAAGCTGCCGCGCGCGTGGTTTCGACCGTGAACGAAATGCTGGACACCACCATCAATCTGGGGAAGTACTAATTTTATGCGCGTGAACCCGTATCCCATGCCCGACTTGCTGGCCGCAATGGCAGAGACGGAAAGCCAGCAGGCTTCCGCCCTGCTCGAACTCGCGTCGGGGAAAAGAATTAACACGCCCGCGGATGATCCGGTGGGCGCCGCGGTGCTGGTGCAGAATCACGATCTCAGGGCGCGCGATGATTCCTTTTTAAAAAGTGCGGGTAGCGTGGCGGGGCAACTGCAATCGGCGGATTCTGCGCTAAGTTCGGTTGTCTCGGCCTTGCAGCGAGCCATCACCCTTGGAATCGAAGGGGGGACCGGCACTTTGAATGACTCTGACCGCACGGCTCTCATCGGTGAGGTGACCGGCATCCGCGACCAACTGGTTAGCCTGGCCAACTTGTCTTATAACGGGCGCTATGTTTTCGCAGGCACAGCGGAGACCAAGCCCTTTGTTGACGATTCGACGGTGCCCTCCGGCGTCCGCTACAACGGGAACACTTCTGTCAATACGGTCGCGATCGGAAACGGCTATCAGTTGCGGATCAACGTGCCGGGCTCGCAGTTCTTTTCCGGAGCTGACGGGGACGTCTTTCAATCACTTGCAGACCTGACCACCGCGCTGGAAAACAATACCGGCGTTGATGCAGCCGTCACGGAAGTGAGCAATGCATTCAACTACGTCACCGCACAGCGTGTGTTCTATGGGAACGCGGTCAACCAGGTCGACAGCCAGCAAACTTACCTGAACAACGAGAAGCTGCAGCTCAGCCAGCAGGAAGACACGCTGGCGGGGGCGGATATGTCAGCGGTGGCCAGCCAGATTATCAACGCACAGAACGCACGCACCGCCACTCTGTCGGCGATCGGAAAGATCTCGCAAGTAAGCTTGTTTGATTATTTGAAATAAGACCTAGAGGCTATCTTTTGCGGTTCGTGCCCAAATGGCAGCTGCGTGTAGATGTCGGCGGTCTGCCTCCAACCCTGATCGCTCGGCTAGCAACACCGTCTGAATGGTAGGCAGGATGCGTTGCAGAGTGGCAAAGTGCTGGCGGAATTCGGATACCTGTTGAGAAACGTCCTGCCCGATCACTTCATCCCCCGCGAGCAAGGGGAGCGAAGCTCGCGCTTGCAGCAGATCGGCAAACAGCTCGGCGACCTGGTGCGAAGAGAGCGAAGGATTGGAGGCCGGTTCTGCTTCAAACGGGTAGAGATGTTGCCGCAGGCGTTGGTTCAATTGCCGTAGAGTTTCGGTGGCTTCCGCTTTTATCAGACCTTCCAGTCGGCCCTTTGTAAGTTATCGCAGTCTGCCGCCGCGATGGACGAGGCAGCCGGAGTCCGCTGCAGGGGCGCGCGTTTACCAGCGTTCGCCAACTCCACTTCGACCCAGGCTTCGCGCAAAGTTAGAAGATGTCGCACTTGAGCATGGAGAAGGTCGGCAGAACGGCGAATCTCTGCTTCGATCAGGCTACCGCGCAAGACGTCATAGAAGCGGTCCAAATTCTTAGCAACGTCTCCGCCTCGTTCCATGTCCAGAACACCCTGCAATTGGGCCACCACGATCAGGGCGTGATCGATTTCCTGAGTACGTGCCTCGACCTGATTTCGCTCGATCGCGACGGCGGCTCTTTGCAGGTCCTTGATGAGTTGCTCATACAACAAGATGACCAAGCGCACCGGGCTGGCGGTCTGCCCGGCAGATTCGCGGTAGGTAAGAGCAGGGTCCGAGCTCATCTCGCGGTCACGTCTTCCTTTAGGCGTTGGTCGGCAAGGTCGCAAGTTCGCCATTGATTTGCGCCATAATCAACGGAAATTCGCGCAGCATGGTATCGACTTGGGCGTACTGTCTCGTCAGGACCTGCTGACGATCGGCCATGCGCACCTCGAAATCACTGATCTGATCGGTGAGCGACTGTTGCGTAGTCTTGTTTTGCGCCAACTCTACATTGAGGACGCCCTGCGTCGAATCGGTGAGAGCCTGGAGATCGGTGCCAAAATGAAATGCCAAGCCGGTGGTTGTATCTGAGGTGGCCTGAAATAGATTCTGGACATCCGAGAAATGATTCGCGAGAGCATCGGTCAACTTGGTGTTGTCGATGCTCAAAGTGCCGTCATTCGCCATGTCCACGCCGATGGAGGCGAGATTAACGAACCCGTTGTTGCCAGTGACGGAATAGGTGACATCCGAGAGCAGGCTGGCCTGTAGGGACGCAGCCCGCTGTCACCCGCCAAAGGGCCGGCTGAGTTGCTGGTGGAATTGAACACAAATTGCGCGTTCACTGCGGTGATGACGGAATTGTAGGCTGCCACAAAATTACTGATCGCCTGCGATGCCCGGGTCGAGTCCGAGCCTATGGTGAGCGCGACTTCGGAGCCCTGGGGTGCGCTGGTCAGGTTCAAAGTCACTCCCGGGATCGCACCGGTGACGGTGTTACTGGCGCTGCTGACGGGTACCCCATCGATCGTCAGCGAGGCATTCTTCCCGGTGCTCGACTTGTTGAAGGCAAGATCGGTGGTGTTGGCCGTGACTGTCAAATCGCCAGCCACTCCGGTGGACTTGCTCACTAACGCCAACCGTGCGCCGCTGGCGTCCTGAATAACACTGGCGTTGATCCCCAGGTTGTTGCTGTTGATATAGCTGACCAGGCCATCCAGAGTATTGTTGTTGCTGTCGACGGGAATATCGACCGTCGAACTGCTCGAGCCTGATCCTATTTGCAGGCTGATGGTGCCCGTCTGAAGGGGCGGTGCTCGTGGCCACAGGGTCGGTGTAATAAGAAGAAGTGGTGGCGAGATTTTGGACTTCGATGATATGGCTTCCGGACGCGGCGGAGCTTTGAGCGCTGGCGGTAAGGATGGATGTGTTCGAAGAGATTGCGACCATCCCATCGAGGGCTCCCGCGAGGTCTTTTAGAGCATTCACGCTGTCCCGTAAAGCATTCAGGCTGGTGTTGATACTGGTCAGGGTGTTGGCTTGAGTAGCCAGCGTAGCCTGCTGTTGCTGGAGCAGCCGCTCAGGCGCTCGTTCGGCATCGAGGATCTGGGCCACGACCGAGGTCACATCAATTCCAGAGCCTGTGGTAGCGGTACCGGAGTTGAGTCCGAGACTGTTCAGGTTGACGCCCGATGTTGACATGAATCCTCCCGCGCCCGCTAAAACTCAGCGTTCAATTTTTGACTCGTTGCTTGGTTGGCTGGTAACTCCTCATTATTCTGCGCTGCATCCAGAAATCGCTGCGGCGGAACCTGTTCGATGAGTTCTCCAGTCTCTTTGTCCAGAATGCGGTAGATCACCAGATGGCCGCTTCCGAAAGACGCGCTGACCTGGAATGCCCTGCTCTGAGGCAGGGACTGGGGCACGGATACCACTGGGTGCGAAACCGCAGCTTTTCTTTCGGCCCCTTTTGGACGTTCGAGCGAAACTGGGTGGCCGGGAGATGCGGTGAAAGCGACAACGGATTTGACTGGATCGATGCTCATAGGGCGTCCCCTTGGCGAGCAAAATCGATAGGAGGCGGACGGTTATCCGCCTCCCATACCGAGCCGACTATTGCAACAGTTTCAATACGCTCTGCTGCATGTTGTTAGCCTGGGCCAGAGCCGAAATGGCAGTCTGGTTCAGGATGGAGTACTTGGTCAGGTTGGCTACTTCGGCCGGGATGTCCGCGGCGCGGATCCCGTCTTCGGCAGCCGACAGGTTCTGCACCTGGTTGTTCATGACGTTCGACGCGCTCTGGAGGCGGTTGATGTTGGCGCCGATCGAGCCACGCATGTTCGCCACAAACTGAATGGCGTTGTTGATGGAGGACAGGGTCGCAGTTGCCGCCTGCGCAGTCGTGAGGCTTCCACCGTCGGACCCGTTGGTCAGTGTGCCGGCGCTGAAAGCCATATGCAGAGCGGAACTGCTGGTCGTTGCAATCGCATTCCCAGCCGCACCTGCAGTGATGGCGCTCAAGGCAACCGTCGAACCGCTCGCCGTCGCCGTGACTTCCGCGTTGGCAGTCGTGCCGGTGCCGTAGGCCGTTCCCGCGCCCACGCCGCCGTTAACGGCTGCGGCCAGGTTCGAGAGCGTCGACGCAACGTCTGCGCCGATGGCCACATCGTTCGCCGCCGCAACCGACGCCACAAACTTGTAGGTCTTGGCGCCGATGGTAACGGTATCGTTCGCTACGGGCAGCGAGATCGCCGTCAATGTGCCGGTGGACTGCGCACCCAACCCGACCCCGGTCGGACTCAGAGCGCCGGTGGTCAGCGCGATGGTACTGTTGGTGCTGGCATCACTCAGGAACACGTTGAGAGTGTTGGTGGTGAATACCTGCGTGCCGTTGTAGGTGGTGGTGTTGCCGATGCGGGCGATTTCATTGGAGATGGCCTGAAACTCGGAGTCCAATGCGCCGCGCTGGGTAACTGAACCCGTAGCCGATTCAGTCGCCAGAGTGACGGCGCGGTTGAGCAGGGTGGTAACCTGCGCCAGTGCGCCATCGGCCACTTGCATGAAGCCCACACCGTCGTTCGCGTTGCGGGCGGACTGCGTGAGGGCGGTTACGTTGGCGTGTAAGCCGTCGGCGATCGCCAGGCCGGCTGCATCGTCCGCGCCGGTATTGATGCGTGATCCTGAGGAAAGCCGGAACAGTGTTTTTTGCAGATTCGATCCCGTGATCGCCAGTTGGTTCTGCGCGGCCAGGGACGGAATATTATTCAGAATACTTACTGACATTGGATTTGCTCCTTTGTTTGGTTGGTTCCGTCTTCCCTAGAACCGCCTCCCAGTTGTCTGTGGAGGTCTCGTTTCGTTTAACTCGCTTCACGGAACCTATCTGCCTTCAATTCGCACATCGGCGCGTCTGCCAAGGGCTTTAGTTTCTTTCGGGCAAGAGGGCCGGTACCTTGGTAATGCCCATCTTTGGGGACTGGCCCTCATCGTCTCCTGACCACGGCCGATGAAATAGACAGAGGGGCAAACTCCCGGGACGACGTGTCCTCAGAATTGAGAGCCGGCATGATTCAGTTAACGCGTTTGAATAATCACCCGCTGGCCGTGAACTCGGACTTGATCAAGTTCGTGGAACAGGCTCCGGATACCGTCATCACTCTGGTGAATGGGGAAAAACTCATCGTTCGCGAGAGCGCCGATGAGGTCTTGAGCCGGATCGTGGAGTTCCGCCGCTCGGTACTGGAGGGACTCTTCCCGGCTTGGGATCACATTGCGGTCGTGGCGCCAGCGGCGAATCCTAAGACATTCACCAGCCAACCGGAGCAGGAGTCCGAGAGGTAAGCGTGGACAAGGCTAGTTGGGGCGGCGTTTTTTTGGGAGTGGTCGGGATCGTTGGCGGACTGTTGCTTGAAGGCGGCAGCTTATCGCAGGTTCTTCAACCCACGGCTGCCATGATCGTTTTCGGGGGAACGTTGGGAGCGGTCCTGATTCAATTTCCGCTTCCCATCGTGCTCAGCGCTTTTCGGCAGCTGGGGAGCGTATTTATTGCGCCGCAGCGGAATCCGCAAAACACGATTCGGGAACTGGTGAAGTATGCCAACCAGGCGCGGCGGGAAGGCATTGTGTCGCTCGACCAAGATCTGGAAAAAGTTCGCGAGCCGTTCCTGAAAAAATCTCTGATGCTGGCGGTGGATGGCACCGAACCGCAGGAATTGCGCAAGATCATGGAACTTGAGCTGGACAACAAAGCCGAACACGAAGAGATCATTCCGCAAGTGTTCGAATCGGCGGGTGGCTTTTCGCCCACGATCGGCATCATCGGCGCCGTGCTGGGGCTGATCCAGGTGATGCAGCACCTGGACAAAATTGACGAAGTCGGGCGTGGAATCGCCGTGGCTTTTGTGGCCACGATTTACGGCGTAGGGGCCGCAAACCTCTTCTTTTTACCCTCCGCGGGCAAGCTGAAGATCCGCATTCGCGAGGAACAGGTCATCCGGGAAATGACCATCGAAGGCGTGATCTCGATACTGGAGGGAATGAATCCGCGAATGCTGGAGACGAAACTTCTCGGGTTCCTCGCTGATCCCAATGTCTCCGCCGTTAAACAGAGAGGCAGGACGGGCGCTTGAGCCGGCGAAGGAAACACGCGCCGCACGCCAATCATGAACGCTGGCTGGTTTCCTACGCGGATTTCATCACCCTTCTGTTTGCGTTTTTTGTGGTCATGTATTCCACGGCCCAGGTCGATCACCGGAAGGTGGGCAAGCTTGCCATGGCCATCCAGGTGGCATTTCAGGAACTGGGAGTCTTCCCCGCCTCGACCACTCAGGTTCCCATCGACTACAAGGAACCCATGCCGTTCAATGCCGTGCAGGCGATCGAGAATACGCAAAAGGCTGCCGCCTTAGCGAAAACGGTGCCTCCTTCCCAAGGAACTTTGTCGGGAGCGGAAGAAAATGGCGACCTAACGGCTTTGCGCCGGGAGTTGGAGCAGGCTTTGGCCCCGGAAATCGCGCGCCAGGAGGTTGCGTTGCGCGCGGAGCCCGATGGCCTGGTGGTCAGCCTGCGGGAAGTCGGTTTCTTTGACAGTGGTTCGGCGGAAATCAGAGCCAATTCACTCACGGCATTCGGACGGATGGCCAATCTGTTGGCCGAAAAGGAATACCGCATCCGGATCGAGGGCCACACCGACAACGTTCCCATCCATAACCAGAAATTCGCGGACAATTGGGAGTTGTCGACAGCGCGGGCCACACAAATGATTCACTTGTTGATCGCAAAATATCATTTTCCGGCGGAGCGGCTCTCCGCGGCTGGCTATGCGGAATTCCATCCGGTGTCCGACAACGAAAGTGACCCGGGTCGCGCCAAGAACCGGCGTTTGGATGTGGTAATCCTGGGAAAGCAACCTCCTCGATTGAGCGGGGCCGTCGCGTCATCCGCTGTTTCCGGGGCCACTCTTCTTCCTTCTCTCGCAGCACCTCGTCCTTAATGCCGCCGGCGTTTCCGCTGCCCTCTCATAAAGTTCTGCGCAGGCGGGCCGATGAACTGGGTATTCGCGCCGGAGTGACCTCAGCAAACCCTTCCGGTGGATTCGTGACGTCCCAAGGGAATCGCAGGATGACCACTACTACCGCGCCAATGGCTCCGCCCGCCGGTCCGCCCGATCCTCAACTGTTCCGGATTCGGGATCTCGTGTACCAGGTTGCAGGCATATTTCAGCCCGACAACAAACTGAAGATGTTGGAGGACCGCATCGGCCGGCGCATGCAAGCCCTGGGAGTGAAGACCCTGCGCGACTATTACGACTGCCTCACGATCAAGCCGATCCGGCAAGCGGAACTGATCAGCCTGCTGAACGAAATCACGATCGGCGAGACTTGTTTTTTTCGTAACCTTCCTCAACTGGACGCGGTGCGCAATGTCGTGCTGCCACATATTCTCGAAGCTCGTGCGAAAATCCCGGTCAAGAATCTTCGTATCTGGAGCGCCGGTTGCTCCACTGGAGAAGAGCCCTACACGCTGAGCATGATTCTGCTTGAAGAAACCGCTACGAAGCTCAAAGGATGGAATTTCGAAATCATGGCCACGGATCTCAATGAGCGATCTCTGGTCCACTGTAAGCATGGCGTTTATGGGAAGTACAGCACGCGCAACCTTACCGCCTACTATCGGCAGAAATACTTCACGGCGAAGGGCGAAGATCTGGAAGTGAATGCGGAGGTAAGGGCGCACGTTAATTTCAGCCGGCTTAATCTTTTTGACGACGGACGCATGGCTTTCATGAAGGGACTCGACCTGGTCATGTGTGCGAATGTCCTTATCTACTTCGACGCAGCTTCGAAGCAGCGGGTCATCCAGCATTTCTACAGCAACCTGCTGGGACATGGATACCTCTTCCTGGGGCACGCCGAATCCCTGTACGGGATCAGCGAAGATTTCAAGCTGGTGCACTTCCCTTCCGCCACCGCTTACATCAAAGCCGAGAAGCGGCAAGTAACGCCCAAGGTGACTTTATGAGCAGCCAACCCAGAGAGATATTGTTGAAGAAACTCGAGGGTCTCGATCGCATGCCGAGCATTCCCGTGGTGCTCACACCGCTGCTCAATTATCTGGAGCAACCGATCGAACGGTTGCAGATTCAGCGCGTGGTCGATCTGATATCGCAAGACAAGTCTTTGGCAGCGCAATGCCTGCACATGGCCAACTCTCCTCTTTATGGGCGGTATGCCGAAGTCGCGACTGTCCGCGATGCGGTGGTTGCGCTCGGCATGCATCGGATGCGCGACATCGCCGTTTCTTGCTCGGTGCTTACCTTGTTCCCCGGTGGCCAGAATGAAATCGACCCCATCGTCTTCTGGGAACACTCGTTGGGTTGCGCCCTGGTATGCCGCCATTTTGCACAGAAGATCGGCTTCTCGGACTCGGGGAAAGCGTACCTTGCCGGATTGCTGCATGACCTAGGCATTCTGGTCAATTTGTGGATCCTTCCCAACGAGTTTCGAGCAGCCATCGAACTCGCACGGAACGAAGGCATCCCCTTGCACGAAGCGGAACAGAGAACCTTGGGATTGACACACAGCGAAAGCGGTCAGCTGATCGCCGAACGCTGGGGGCTCACCGCCGACCTTGTGGCCGTGGTCCGCTATCATCACGAACCGCAGAATGCGCCACAATATAGAGCTCTATTGGCTCTGGTTTCGCTCAGCGACTTACTCTGCCGAATGGAGAATCTTGGCCACGGCTACTGCGAAGAGCGGCAAGTCGACGTTTTAGAGGAGCCTGCTTTCGCTCTTCTGCTCAAGGAATGCCCTGCGCTTGAAACGTTTGATTGGGCGCGCTTCACCTTTGAGTTGGAATCCTACCTCGACGAAGTGCAACAACTGGTGAATCAGCTTTATCGGGGTCAATGAGTTGCCCCGGACATTTCATGCAGGCTGACCACTTGTCTCACCTTTTGGAGAAGCGTTTTGGCGGAGAAAGGTTTGGGTAGATAGAAGAATGGAACCTCTTCGCGCGTGCCTTTTATAATCACCCTCTCCGGGTATCCGGAGATCAAGATCGTTCGAACCCATTTGCCAGTCGCCTGCAGTTTCATGGCTAGCTGGGGTCCGCGCTCGTCCGGCAATACGACGTCGGTAATAAGGAGTTCGATCTCCGCGTGGTGTTGCTCAAACAGATGCAAAGCTTCTGCGGCGGTTGCTGCCTTCCATACCTTGTAGCCTGCTGATCTGAGGATTTCTCCCGCGACCTCGCGGACTAAGCGTTCGTCTTCTACGAGAAGAATGCATTGGGCCAGCCCAGACAAGGCCTTAGTGGCAGGTGTGAGGCCTGCATCTCCAGCGTTAGTCAGTTCTTCGCAATCCATTAGTAGCTCCGAAGGAGACCATTGCACCCGCGATGCCACTTTCATTCGTGGATTTCGGTGCGATTACTTCCAGCAAGATAGGAGGCGTACGAGTCGGCTGCGGATGGAACACAGGGCCCAATCGGGAATAAACCGTGGGAAATGCGGAAAAGATTCCGGGATTGGGCCAGCACGGCTTATTTCAATCGCGCCAGCAGCGTTTGCCGCGGATCAATTACGACCCTTCGTGCGCCCAGCGGCGCGCTTAGGCGGAACGGCGTCTCTGGCCCTTCAGCGAAGATGCGCCCCAACAATACGCTTCTTCCGTTGATGGAGGCGAAGATCGGTACCGACGTTACCAAATCTTTGGGAGCAGCCTTTTGCAAAATCGTTCCACTCACGACCGTGGTCTGGGCTTTGTCGAGATACTTAACGGCCTGCAATTCAAAACGTGGAACCGCAGTGCCGTTGATCCACCCCTCATAGAACCACTCGAGAGATTTATGCCCTTCATAACGCAACGACGGAGGAAGTTCCTCGGCAAAGGCGTCGAGCAGTTCACGGGTCGTGATCGACCTGCCCTGGTAGCGATCTCTCACCTTGGCGAGCACCCGAAAAATAGGTTCCGTGCGCGAATCACGCGCGCCCGAGTTGGAAGACCTCTCGGCGTCACGCAGCATGCAACGCAACATATGGATCAGCCAAGTGCCGCGGCCGTAGCTGATTTCTTCATATCCGTCGGGAAATCGGGAATTGGAAAGCCTGCTGCCGAGGACGACCGGACCGGCTTCCAGCGAAGCAACGCCGTCTTTGTCTTTCTGTACGAGATCGTTGCGGTACTTGTCCATCACCAGGCGGAATTTCGCCGGATCCTGGGACTCAAGCAGCATCAGTGCGCTGTAGTTCGCGAGTGCTTCCACCAGCCATTGATCGCGGTAGCCGCTCCACACCACCAGATCGCCCCACCATTGATGAGCCGTTTCATGGGTCACCACCATTTCACTCAACGCGGCATCAACCTCCGTCATGTGAAGTTGTGCCTGCTCCTGCGGCGTGAGAAAAGAAAAACTTGAGAGAAAGATGAGTCCCGGCCAGCCTTGGCTTAAATCACCGGGCATCTGAGTTAGAGCCAACTGGCTATAAGGGTAAGGGCCAAAATGTTGGGAGAAAAACTCAACCGCCTGAGCGGCCCGATCCGCTAAGGGTTTCGCGTTTTGTACAGGCGAAGGCGGCGGTGGAGTGGTAACGACGATTGAGGGCTGGCGGTGAGAACGATGCAAGAGGCCGGGAACCTGCACTTCCGCTTGCTCTTGCGCTCTCGGGAAGGTGCTCTCAACGCTTGACGCAGCGTAGGTTTCCACGCTGATCTCGCCTGCGCGTGCGGTCGCACGTGAATATTTGCCGAGATTGAAGCCTGCCAAGGGGATGGGGCGCTCCGAGACCCACCGGCTCACCTGGAGGGAATCCGTCGGCTTCCCAGGAGAACCTTCCACGTTGCCGCCGGAATCTTCCACGCGTTTTCCGGTGGCGAGCAAGGTCCAACCGGGCGGATAACGAAATTCAAGATCGAAATCCGACATCGCCAGACCGCGATTCGGATACCAGGTACCTCGCGCACCGACGTACAACAAGCCGCCTCCGGCCGCCGAGAGAACCTCCCCTCCGTAGACGAAGTGCAACTCGATCTTTTGACCGGTACGCAATGGCTGCGGAAAGATCAGGGCGACTAAATCGTTCCCTCGCCGTGACAGCTGCGTCCCTTCGATCGCTTGGTTGTGAATAAACTCAATCGGGTGGCCGTCCGCTTCAAGGGTCTTGATTTGAAGAAACCGCGAGAGTTCAAAGAGCGCAGCTCTTTGTCCGCCTTGGCGAACTTCCATCTGCAAGGTTGCGTCAGCGTTGAGAGTCGTTGGCGGAGCAATCTCGGCGCGTATTTTGTATTGCGAAATGGCAATTGTGTCGGACTTCCCTTCTTCCGCCGTGATGCCGTTGACCGTACGATGAGTGCCGGGCTGCGGCAGGGAGAAGGAGGTCCAGACGTCGTAAAAGTTAAAGCCGTTAGCCGATTTCAGTTGTCCAGCCCAAATCTGTTCAGCAGCGGCTGCATCAAAATAAAGATCGAATGTTCCGAGCCTTCTGCCCTGCAAGCGGGCATGCAACATGCGTTCGTCGCTGGGCGACAGGGCTGCTTGCGCGGCAGGCTGCGAGGTTTCTGAGGTCGGCAAGAATCGACTGAAGCTCAGAAGCAGACGCAGGGAATCGCCGGCCGCCAGATTCCGCGCAGTCTGATTCCATTGCGAAACGAAATCCTGAGCGTTCTCGGCGGGACGCAACGTCGGCTGCAACTCGTTGAAGGTATCGTCATCAAAACGGAAGTATGCGCTGACAAAACGTTCCTCCAGAATTGCAGCGCCAGTGAATAACGCCATGGACGATCTCTCCGCCTGATCAGGCGGCACCAGCAGCACCTCTCCATCTCCTTCGAAGAAGGCGCCCGTCACACGGCCGGCGACGTCCTCGGTAAACGCAATCGTTCCGGAATCGAGGCTGAACTGAATCGCTGCCCGGTTGAACTGGGTGCCGCGAACCTCATAGACACGAGCGGGATCGAGACCGACATTTCCGAGTTGGCTGTAGAGGGCCTCAGCATTGGTTGTACCCGCACTTAGCAGTTCAGCGGCCCCCGCGATCAGCCAGAACCAGACGAAGATTTTCGTTACCTTGGTCACCTATGGGGTCCCCTCCCTGGTTGCTAGAATGCGCTTAAATGCGGGTATCTGTCATCTTTCTATTGGCCGTGATCTTGGCCGCAGTGTGCTCGCCGGCCGAGATAATCCACCTCAAGAACGGTCGCACGATCTGGGCAGATCACGTCCGCGATAATGGCACGCACCTCGAATATGATGTCGGCGACGACTCGTATGCCATCCTCAAGTCCTCCGTAGAACACGTGGATGCAGGTGGAGTCAGGCCAGAGTACGCGTCCACGACGAGCGACGGCGCAGAGAAGAATATTGCAGGATTCGCCCCGGCAGACAGCTTCAAGCGTGACCCTGCGCTGGCTGACAAGATTGTCCACGACGAGAAGGTAGACTACGACGCGCTCTCCGCCCTGGAACAACAGGGCAATGTTCATCAGACTGCTGCGGGATACTTTCTGGCAGGCAAATATGAGTTCGATCGCGGAAATTTCAGCAGAGCTAAAAGCAACTTCGAAACTGCTCTTCGGTTCGATGGACAGAACGCTACGATTCTGAACTATTACGCGGCTTTGCTGGTCAGGACCGGCAATCCGGCGCAAGCCTTACCTTACGCAGAACGGGCCGTCCGTATCGCGCCCGATTCGCCTGACGCCCTGGCCGTTCTCGGTTATGCGCAGTTCGCGGCAGACCACAATCAGGATGCAATTCGAACCTGGAAAAAGTCGTTAGCCCTCAGGCCTGACCCAAGCATTCAACAGTACCTTGCCAAGGCCGAGCGCGAAGCAAAAGCCGAGGCTGATTACTCGGAGCGAGAAAGCAGTCACTTCACCTTGCGCTATGAGGGCAAGCAAACCTCCGAAGAGCTGCGACGTGAAATTGTTGCTACCATCGAGTCGGAATACGACGATCTGGTCCGCGAGTTCGGAGTTTCTCCGCACGCCAGCATTCCGGTAATTCTTTACACCGGACAGGCCTTCTTCGACGTGACCCAGGCTCCGTCATGGAGCGGCGCCGTCAACGATGGCAAACTACGCATTCCCGTGGAAGGTCTGAACTCGGTTACGCCGGAACTGGCGCGCGTGTTCAAGCATGAACTGGCGCACTCTTTTATCAATCAGCTTTCTGGAGGACGCTGCCCCCAATGGTTAAACGAGGGTATCGCGCAGGCCATGGAACCGAAGTCTCTGGCCTCTCACGGACAGCGGCTCGCGCAGCTGTTTCGCGACCAGCACGAGATTCCATTTAACGCCCTGGAAGGAAGCTTTATGCGCTTCTCTCCCAACGAAGCGGTGCTCGCCTACGACGAGTCTCTGGCCGTCGTCAACTACATCAGCGACACCTACGGCATGAGCGACCTGATGCGGGTGCTGGAAAGACTGAGTGAGGGGAGTTCGACCGAGGCTGCGCTGCGAATCACGATTCATTCTGACTACGGACAGCTTGGGAGCGAAGTAGGCAAATATCTGGAAAGCAAATACGGCGATTGAGCTTTCCCAATTCACCCGGCTCAAATCCCTCTGGCCCGATAAGAATTTGTGTGCTAACTTCGCCCCTCGACGGCATGCCTTCTTTTTTCAAAAACGGCAAACGTTCCCTCCCATTACTGGAGCCAGTCCATTCGGATGTTCCCGATCTCAAACAAGCGGAACTGTCGGCAATTTATTACGGTCAGCGCATGGCGGGCGATTTCTATGACTTCCTCAGAGTCAGCCCGAACCGCGTGGTTTTCGGGTTGCTTGATGTCGCCGGACGTCATGAACAAACTCGCTCTATCGCAGCCAGGGTGCAGCAAACGTTTCGCGCTGAGGCTCCACGCCTTTTCGAGACAGAAGAGCTAAACGAAGCCCACGCCATGATCGAACTCTGCCTGCTCATGAACCGGGCGATTCTGGGCGCCGTCGACGGAGGGGTTCGCTCTTGCCCTGCGCTGGCCGCCTGCTACAACGAAGACATCGGCACTGTTTGCTACTTCAATGCGGGACATACCCCGGCTCTCCTGCGCCACGACGGGGGCGTTACAGAACTGGGAGCAACCGGTTTGCCTCTCGGTCTGTTTTCGCATGTCACTTGCGACGCTCCAACCGTTGCGGTGGAACCGAGCGGGGCTCTGGTCATGGTCTCCAGGGGAATGGTGGAAGCATCCTGCAAGGGGGATGACTACGGAATGCAACGCGCAAAGCAAGCCCTGGTGAATTCCAAGCCAGACACCGCCAAGGAGATATGCGTGACGATGCTGGATGACGTCAAGCGTTTCATGAAAACACCCCCGACCCACAACGACGTCACTGTACTGGCGCTTCTGCGCAACCGCCCGGCTTAGTGCTTGCGCTTTCCCTTCGGCCTCGACGAACTCGAAGCGGCCATACCGGCGCTGGGCGCTAAATCTTCCGCCGTGACGAACACCGGCTCGATATCAGTCGGGATGGCCTTCAGGCCATCCAAGGCACGCTTGACGTTTGGACGAATCACTCCCAATTCATCCAGCATCTTCTTGGCGGCGCTGTAGTCTCCATGGGCCTCGATGGTAAGCAGGTCATGATCCAGATCAGCCACCGCCGATTTGATCTTCTTCATGTCTACCGAGAAAGTGCCGTCTGCGTGCTGCACGAATCCGCCTTTGTCGGTCAGGTAGTTGAACTGCACTGCCATGCCCTTGCCGTGAGCATCGCTCAAGCCGAACCGCAAGCTGCGGAAGGAAGAAGCAAGAAACGTGGTGTAGAGCTGGCGTTGTGCCGCATCGTCGGAAGGCAATACCTTGGAGAGTCCCATCTCCTGCGCGTGATCCATCATGTATTGCAGGGCGAAGAGCCCAGTGACATCCGCTTTGGCTTCTTCAATTGCGGAATACAACTCCTTCAACTCCTGGCGGGGGTTCGTATCCTGTCCATTGACTTTGATCTGATGCGGCCCCAAGCCGTGCATCAACTCATGGGCGACGATGTGGGTGAAGAAGGGCTCGAAGCTGACGTCGACCATGGCCTGTTTGGCCAGCATTTTGCGAGCGATCGGCAACAGGACGCTGTGGAACTTCGCCTCCTGCACGTTCTTCAGCATCACTCGCTTGCTGCCTTTCTGATTCACAACCCGTTCATCGTTTGGCAGGTTATAAGCGGCGGTCTGAATGCCGTGGGCTCCGTCTCCGGAGCACAAAATCTCGTCAACCACGCGTAAAGGAGCGGCTGCTCCCAACTTTGGATTCCGGTATTGCGGGTCGACGGGCAGATTGTCTTCAATCTGCTGCAGGTGCAGAGAGAATGCCGACAGTTTCGCGCTCTCCTCGTCGTCACGCAGATTCACATACGCTTCGAACGCCGCCTTGTAACCAAACAATTCATCGTTATAGGTTTCGTAGGGGCCGATGGTGATGTCTAAAGGAGCGTCGAGATCCATCCACGCCAGGTCGCTTTCGTAGTAGTCGTTGGACAGAAAAGCGTCGGCGCGCAGATTCAGGAATTTCTTCAAAGAAGCGTTATCAGTCAGACTCGCCGCATCGCGCAGCAGGCCTGCGGCCCGGGTGAGGTCCTCCTTATATTCCTCGTTATAAGGCACGATCATCAGTTCCCGTTGTGCCGATGGTGCGCCGCCCTTCCAGCGAATGACTGTAAAGAACCCTTTTGCCTGCTCTTGCTCGTCTTTCGACAAAGACGCCGCCCAGCGATTGAAATCTTCTGTGGTCATGTCTTCCGGATAGAAATTCGCGCCCTTGAGTTTGGTGGCGGGAACTCCAGGCAGGAAGGCCTTATAGCCATCGAGATCGGACCATGGCCCCTTGTTGAGCCAGAAATAATGGAGACGGGCTTTCCCCAGCGGGGTCGTATCCTTCCGCAAACGTTCGTAGAGCGCGAGGTCGCCGCTCCAGTATTGCTTCATGAAGACAATGTTGAGGATGCGCGCCGCATCAATCAACTTTGGCAGAGCCTGCCGGTCGCCATTTGAGAGCTTCGAAGTATCGACACGCAACGGGGTAGGCGCAAAGCGGCCGCTCATCTGCTGCACTTGCCCCAGATCCGGCACCCCGGAATTTTTCTGTGCCTCAGCTGGGCTTTGCATCATTGCCACCACAAGTATAAGAAACAAAAAGCCTGCAAACTTCATGGACGCCCTCCATGCGGAAGCATCGGCGATCACGAAACTAATCATCATAACAGCGTGCAGGCTGGCTGTGCCCGCCTTATCAGAGGTACAATCTACGGACACGGCCATCATGAAGAATCACTATTTGTGGCTGGATTTGGGAGTCCCCGGAGCTATGCGAAAAATCGTTCCCCTCGTTCTTCTTTGCGTTTCCGCAGTCTTGCCCGCCTTCGGCGCCGATACGGTAGTCGAAGAGATTATCGCTCGGGTTAATAATCAGATCGTAACGCGTTCTGAGTTCTTGCGAAGCAAGGACCAGCTCAAGCAGGAAGCCTCGCAACAAGATCCCACCCACGCGAGCGAAGTTGTCGCCGCTCGCGATAAAGATGTGCTGCGCGATCTGATCGATCAGCAACTGCTCATCGAAAAAGGCAAGGATCTCGGTATTACCGCCGACACCGAATTGATCAAGAAGCTCGACGAGATGCGTAAGCAGATGAACCTCGAGAGCATGGACGACTTAGAAAAGGCCGCCACGGCGCAAGGCGTCTCATTCGAGGACTTCAAGCAGAACCTGCGGAACCAGATCATTACGCAGCAAGTGATCGGCAAAGAAGTGGGACAGAAGCTTAACGTCACCAAGGAAGAAGAGAAGAAGTTCTACGAAGATCACAAGACCGAACTGGAGCAGCCGGAACAGATCCGTCTGAGCGAGATACTGGTTTCCACGGACAAGAAAGGCTCGGGAGACGAGGCGCAGCAAGTGGCAGCGGCACAGGCGAAAGCGCAGGATCTGCTGGACCAGATTCACAAAGGCGCCAGCTTCGACGATATTGCGAAGAAGAATTCTGATGGGCCGACAGCCTCCCAAGGCGGGGATTTGGGATATTTCAGGCGCGGCACGCTGGCGAAGGAACTCGAAGATAAGACCTTCGCGATGAAGCCGAACGACGTCTCGGATGTCATTCGCACCAAGCAGGGGTTTGTGATCCTCAGGGTCAGCGAGCATCAAATGCCGGGCATCCCGGCGCTGGGCGACGTCGAACCCAGGGTGCAAGACGCGCTTTATATGCAGAAGCTTCAGCCGGCACTGCGCCTCTATCTACAGAAGCTGCGCGAAGAAGCGTTCATCGAAATCAAGCCCGGCTACGTGGATACGGGCGCCAGCCCTAATCAGACCAATCCCATCGAGACCTCAGAGAAAGAGGCTGCGGCGAAGCAGCTTAAGAAAAAGAAGAAGTTTGGCCTGATCTAGCACGGGTCGGTAAAAACGATACAACGGGAAAGCATGAAAGAATTCTTCCTTTCGGAGTGCGTGCAGCAGGAGAACAAAGTCATTACCTCCACGTTCGTCTGCGTCTCGAAACAGGTAAAGCCTAAGAAGACCGGTGAGCCCTATCTGGCTCTGACCCTGGGCGACCGCAGCGGCCAAGTCGAGGCCAAAATGTGGGACAACGTCGAAGAGGCCATCAACGCCTTCGAGCAGGATGATTTCGTAAAAATCAAGGGGCTGCTCAACAAGTACAAGAATCGTTTTCAGATCACGATTCACAAGCTGCGCAAGCTTGGCGAGTCAGAGGTGGACTTCGCCGATTACCTTCCGAAGACAACGAAGGATATTGGGGAGCTGTGGCAAACTCTGGCAGGCTTCATCGCCACTTTCGAAAATCCCTATTTGAAAGCGCTGGTGGAGTCGTTCATGGCCGACCCCGAGATCGCGGAGGCTTACCGGAACGCACCAGCAGCCAAGACCTTGCACCACGCTTACATCGGCGGCCTGCTCGATCACGTCGTTTCTTTATTTCGCTCTTGTGATTTGATGTGCCGAAACTATCCGCAGATCAACCGCGATTTGCTGCTGACCGGCGCCTTCTTTCACGATATCGGGAAGATTCACGAGCTTACTTATAACCGGTCTTTTTCCTACACGACCCGCGGGCAATTGCTGGGGCACATGATTATCGAACTCGAAATGCTGCAGGAGAAACTGGAGCAGATCCCCGGCTTTCCCAACGAGCTTAAGACGCTGGTCGAGCACCTCATCATCAGCCATCACGGGCAATACGATTTCGGTTCTCCCAAGTTACCCATGTTTCCAGAGGCGCTGATGCTGCATTACCTTGACGATCTGGATTCGAAGATGGAGAGCATGCGTGCCAACTTCGAACGCGACGCGGAGTCGGAGGAAGGGTGGACTGGATACAATCCATCACTGGGACGCCCGCTCCTCAACACCGCGAAGTTCCTCAATAAAAGTTCCCGAGCAGCCAAGGCGGCGGCTGAGGCGCCGGCTGCAACCACTGCCAGTTTCTCCGGATTCGATTCGCCCGAAACTACTAAGAGTTCCGAAACGGTCGGGGCAGAAATCCCAGAAAAACAATAACCTACTGGCGGGAGTGCGCCAGGGGGAGTCATTGCGCTAGTCCGCTCATTTCTGGTACACCTTCCGGAGTGGAGGTTCCTATGAGATCCCGCTCGATAAAACTCACCCTCGGCCTCTGTCTTTTGTTGGCACTCTTTGCTTGCACCAGCAAACCCACGCAAACATCCAGCACCGACAATAACCAAATGGCGTCGAACGACTCCTCCGGGTCGAACACTAGCAACAGCGGAGGAAGCATGTCGGGCGGTTCGATGACCAAATCCGAGAACAAAGCGGAGATGACTCCGCCCGCCCCAACCTCAGCGACAATTCCGGCCGGCACTATCATCACGGTTCGCCTGGGAGAATCGGTCGGATCCAAGATCAGCCAGACCGGACAGACCTTCAGCGCAACAATAGCAAGCGCTGTGCAAGTAGATGGAAATACCGTGATTCCCGCTGGGGCTGCGGCTTCCGGAGTGGTAGCGGACGCAAAGCCGCTGGGCCGCTTTAAGGGTGGCGCCGTTCTGCAATTGAAGCTGACTGCCATCAATATTCACGGCAGCGATGCGTCCGTAGAGACGTCGTCGGTGGTTCGCACTGCGACCGGCAAAGGCAAGCGTACGGGCGCGATGATTGGCGGCGGCGCTGGTTTGGGTGCGATCATCGGTGGAATCGCTGGAGGCGGCAAGGGTGCAGCCATCGGTGCCCTCGCTGGAGCCGGTGCCGGCACAGCTGGTACCGCTTTTACCGGCAACAAAGATGTCGTGTTGCCTGCCGAATCTGCACTGAGCTTTAAGCTGGAACAGCCACTGACGGTGAAGTTGTAAGGCCCGACTGATTTCTCATTAGCCCCCACGGTGGTTTGGGGGCTTTTCTTATGGCGCAACGTGCATGATCGACTTTCGACGCTTTGAACTTCTTACCTTCGATTGCTATGGCACCATGATCGATTGGGAGGCGGGCATCTTCTCTGCTCTTCATCCGATCTTGCGAGCCCACCGGAAACAACTTCCCGAGTCCGCGATTCTAGAGACGTATTCGGAACTGGAAGTGAAGGCCGAGGAGGGAGAATTTCATCCTTACCGAGATGTGCTGGCGGCGGTGGTGACCGGATTCGGAAAACGCCTCGGCTTCCAGCCAACGCAAGCCGAGATAGATTCCTTGCCCAACTCGCTCTCCCAATGGCAGCCGTTCCCAGATTCAGTCCAAGCCTTGCGCCGGCTTAAAACGCAGTACCAGCTTGCGGTGATTTCAAACGTCGATGACGACTTGTTCGCCGCGTCCGCCAAAAAACTCGGGGTCGCGTTTGACTACGCCATCACTGCGCAACAAGCCCGTTGCTACAAGCCGAATCTTGGGATCTTCAAACTCGCCCTGGAAAGGACTGGCACTCCGGCAGAAAAGATTTTGCATGTGGGCCAGAGCATTTATCACGATGTTCTGCCGGCGCAATCGCTGGGAATCGCTACGGTGTGGGTCAACCGGCCGTCTCCGCGACCCAATGCCGGCGCCGCAAAAAGCGCGCGGGGAACGCCTGACCTGGAGGTTCCCAATCTGAAGAGTCTCGCGGATCGGGTTGTTGGCTGACCACTCTCTACGCCCCGGCGGGCATTTTCAGAATTTTCTTTTGAATGGCGTAGGTCACCAACTGCGCTTTGTTGTGGATGTCGAGCTTGCGCATCAGGTTAAACTTGTGCGCTTCCACCGTCTTGACGCTCAGTCCGAGAAGCTTGGCAATCTCTTTCACTGAATTCCCCTCCGCGAGCATCTTGATCACCTCGCGCTCTCGAGGAGTCAGTGTGGAACTGCGGGAGACGCGCAACTGTGGCCCTCGCGGCCGAGCATGAAAGTCCTCGACCAGTTTCTCCATGATGCGCGGGCTGATGTACTTCCTCCCTTTTGAGACTTCGCGGACCGCTTCAATGAGCTTCGGCGAAGGAGCATCCTTCAGAACGTATCCGGCAGCTCCGACCTCGAGACACTGCAACAGATACTCTTCGTCCTCGTACATGGTGAGGAAGATGGTGCGGGTATTGGGACAATTTCGTTCGATCAGGCGGGCTGCTTCAAAGCTCGACATGCCGGGCATGCCAATGTCCATGAGGACCACATCCGGCAGCAGGGCTCGTACCTTTTCCAGGGCTTCAACTGCGTCGCTGGCTTCCCCGATCACCTCGATGTCCACTTCGCCGTCCAATAGGCGGCGCACGCCGTCGCGGAACAACGTATGGTCGTCAACTACTATGCACTTGATCGGCATGTCGATAAGAACTGATGGGCTTTATCAAGCCGCGGAATACGGTCGCCTTTCTCGGTTTCTCCGACGATCCAGACCCGTACTCTTGATGCTCCAATTCAGCACCGCGTTGGCCTGAATCCGTATCGCCGATCCAAACCGAGGGTAGACTTACGCGAATTCGTGTACCCCGGCCCTGACGAGACCTGATGCGGACCGTTCCTCCCATGGCCGCAATCCTCTCCCGCATTCCCATCAAACCGAAGCTGCCCTGGAAATTTGGCTTTGAAACGAAGCCTACTCCGTCATCTTCCACCCGCAACAGCAAATGGTCATCTTCGCGATCCAGTCGCACGCTGAACCGGGTGGCTTTCGAATGTTTCGCAATGTTGTGAAATGCTTCTTGCACCGTGCGATAGATGACAATCTCGGACTCATGAGAAATGCCATCCACGTCAAAGGGGAGATCGACCATGCCCTGGATGCCAGCATCCTTGCTCAAAAGGCGCGCTTCTTTACGAATGGCCGCTAGCAATCCCAATTCGTTGAGCCGGCGTGGCGAAAGTCGGGCAATAATTCTACGCAGATCAGCGATCGTGCCATCGAGCATCGACATGGCTTCTTCGATCTGAATGGCCGAGTCACGATCCGTGGTTTCAGCCACCAGGCGCCCCAGACAAAGGCGTAGCGCCATCAGACCCTGTCCCGCTTCGTCATGCAGTTCGCGGCTGATCCGTTTCCGCTCTTCTTCTTGTGCCTCAATGAGATGCCGAGACAACTCCGTGGCGCGCAACGACTCCGCAGTGCGGGCGCGAACGAAGCTGTGTCTCGCTGTCGGTATCTTGGTCGGCACTCATATCCTCATGGGCCAGAGCGAGTCGCGGAAGTGTATCTGCGCAGGACGAAATGTGGCGAATTTGCTGGTTATCTGAACTTGCCCTCATTCTACCAACATCCCGATGCCTGGCCGCAAGTCCAAGGAAAAGAAAATTAACCTTAGACGGGTGTGCTCGCGACGAGATTAGGGACGCTATCTTGTACAATCCAATAGCGATGCTGCGCTACTACACGGCGGGAGAATCTCACGGCGAGGCCCTGATCGCCTTCCTTTCGGGCTTGCCGGCCGGTTTGGCCGTGGATCAGGGCTTTGTGGATCGCGAATTGTGGCGGCGGCAGCAGGGGTATGGACGTGGCGGACGCATGAAAATCGAGCGGGATACGGCCCGAATCCTCTCTGGAGTGCGTCACGGACAAACCATCGGCTCGCCCATTTCGATCCTGCTAGAGAACCAGGATTGGAAGAACTGGCAGGAGTCGCTGCCGGTAGAGACCGGGGATTCTGCCAAGCACAAGCGCGTGGCTTCTCCCCGCCCGGGTCATGCGGACTTGGCCGGCGCATTAAAGTATAACTTCCCTGAGGCCCGCTACGTACTGGAGAGGGCCTCAGCCAGGGAATCCGCTGCACGAGTTGCCATCGGGGCGATCGCCAAACTTTTCTTGAGAGCCCTCGGCATTGAAGTCTTGAGTCATGTAGTCGCTGTCGGCAGCGCTGTGTTGGTCGTGCCCGAACCCTCGTGGGATCAAATTCAGTCCGTCTGTAGCAAGGAAGAGATCCTCCTGAACTGCGTGGATCCTCAAACCGAGTCAGCGATGAAAGGGGTGGTTGATCAGGCTCTTAGGACGGGCGACTCTGTAGGAGGCATCTTCGAGGTCGTTGCGCACGGTGTGCCTCCGGGATTGGGGACCTATGCGCAATGGGACGAACGGCTCGACGCGCGCCTGGCGGCGGCCGTGATGTCGCTGCAAGCAGTAAAAGGGGTAGAGATAGGCGCAGGGATCGTCGCCGCAACTTCGCTGGGGTCCACCGTTCATGACGAAATTGGCTATGACGCTTCTGCTGGTTTCACGCGCAGCCGCAATAACGCCGGAGGAATCGAAGGCGGAGTCTCGAACGGGCAAGAAATTCGCGTACGTGGTTATCTGAAGCCAATCTCCACTCTTCGTCGTCCCTTGCAATCGGTCGACTTTGCCACAAGGGAGCCGGTGAAGGCCGCCTACGAGCGTTCCGATGTATGCGTGGTGCCTGCCGCGGGAGTAGCTGCCGAAGCCATGGTAGCGCTTACCCTGGCTGGTTGCGCGCTCGATAAATTTGCGGGTGACTCCATGGGCGAGACTCTGAGAAACTTCCAAGGTTACCTGGATCAATTGAAGAACTATTAAGGACATGCGCTTAACGAACTCATGATTTATCCCATCGTGAAATTTGGCGATCCGGTTCTGGAAAAACCCGCGGAAGCGGTCACCGTCTTCGATGACCAGTTGAAGAAGCTGGTGGAAGACATGTTTGAATCGATGTACGCAGCCCATGGCGTCGGACTGGCGGCCCCGCAGATCGGGATTTCGAAACGCCTCGCCGTCATCGACATTACCTTCCAGGACGACCCCGACGCGAAACTGGTTTTGGCCAACCCAGAGATTATTCGCAGCGAAGGCAAACATCGCCAGAACGAGGGTTGCTTAAGCATTCCGGAATTCCGGGAGCCCGTCACGCGCGCCCAAAAGGTCACCGTCCGGGCGCAGGATATTAATGGCAAGTGGTACGAAAAGACCGGAGAAGACTTGCTGGCTCGTGCTTTTCTGCACGAGACCGACCACCTGAACGGGAAGCTCTACATCAGCCACATCAGCGCGCTCAAGCGCGATCTCATCAAGCGCAGAATCCGCAAGCTGGTCAAAGCCGGCGAATGGTAGGGAAAACCGGACCTCAGACCTCGGACCTCAGGAAGTTAAAGGCTGAGGGCTGAGGTCTGAAGTCTGACGTCCAATGGCCGAAGCTTTCAATCTCGTTTTCTGCGGAACTCCCGCCTTCGCCGTTCCGACCCTGGCGAAATTGGTGGAGGCGGGTCACTCGGTGAAACTGGCTGTCACGCAACCTGACAAACCTCGCGGCCGCGGCCTCGAACTCACGGCTTCGCCGGTAAAGCGAAAGGCGCTTGACCTCGGCCTTCCGGTCACGCAACCGGAGAAGATCAAGAACAATCAGGACTTCCGCGATCAACTTGGCTCGCTTCATCCCGATGCCATTATTGTCGTCGGTTATGGACGCATCATTCCCCAATGGATGATCGATCTTCCTGCCTTCGGCAACCTTAACCTTCATGCCTCGCTTCTGCCGAAGTACCGGGGAGCGGCCCCCATACAGTGGGCGATTGCGAATGGCGAGAAAGTAACCGGCGTGACTACCATGCGCATCGACGCCGGCCTCGATACCGGGGACATTCTGCTGCAAAAAGAAGCCGCGATTGGGCCGAACGATACGGCGGTGACCCTCGCCCCGACGTTGGCGGCCGTCGGCGCCGACCTGATGATCGCAACGCTGGCGGGACTGCGGACTGGCGCCGTCCAACCTATATCCCAGGACAATTCCCAATCGAGCCTTGCACCGATCCTCACTAAGGAAGACGGACGTATCGACTTCCACCGCACAGCGCAAGAGATCAGCAACCGACTGCGCGGATTTCAGCCCTGGCCCGGAGCGTTCACCGGGTTTCGCGGGAGGACGCTGCAAATCTGGGATGCGAGAGTCGTAGAAGCCACAGTTCCGGAAGCAGAGATAGTAGTCCACGACGGTTTCATGGCCGTCGGCTGCGGCAGCCAAACCGCTTTGGCCCTGCTCGAAGTGCAACTCGAAGGCAAGAAACGCATGCAGGGACGTGATTTCATTCACGGACACCGTCCACAACCCGGCGAAAGATTAGGCTGAGCGTCCCAACAATTAAGCCATGCCGGTCTCTCCAGCACGCAACACCGCTTTCGAAATCCTCCTCCAAGTGGAGCGCGAGGACGCCTATGCCTCCGAACTCCTCCACTCCAATCGTTATGAGAAGCTCTCGAAAGCCGATCATGGCCTGGCGACCGAAATCGTTATGGGAGTGCTTCGCTGGCGGTCGTCTGCTCGACGACGAGCTGGCCCGTTTTTCCTCTCAGAAACTGGCGAAATTAGATGCTAGAAGTTCTGACCTCCCTGCGCATGGCGGTTCTTCAACTAATGCTGCTCGATCGAGTGCCCCCGCATGCTGTGCTTCACGAAAGCGTGGAATTGGTCAAGCGCGCTCGCAAGCGATCGGCCGCGCCATTTGTGAATGCTTTGCTTCGCAAGGTGAGCGGAGACGCGGAGTGGATCGCAGAAGTGCGAAAAACAGTTCGAGACTTGTCTCACAATTCTGGGGAGAGTATCAAACAACTCGGCGAAAGATACGCCCATCCCCAGTGGATCATCGAACGCTGGGCCAAGGCGTACGGTGTGGAGAAGACATACGCAGTGGCCCATTGGGACCAGCAGGTCCCCACGACGGCGATTCGCTTACCGACGCCCGCGGATAAATCTTCCCTTGAAAAAAGCGGCATAGTTCTACAAGACGGTGCCTTGCTGAACGATGCGGCGCGGATTGAATCGGGCGACCTGACTCGTACTGAACCATTTCGAGCCGGGCGAGTTGTGATTCAAGATGAAGCTTCCCAGCTTGTTGGCATGCTGGTGGGAAGTGGGGAAAAGATCCTCGACTGCTGCGCCGCCCCTGGCGGAAAGACCCGCCTGCTTGCCGATCGCAATCCGGCAGCGAAAATCATTGCCGCCGAGTTACATCCACATCGTGCGCGCCTGTTGCGCCAGCGTGTTGCCGCTAGCAATGTTGAGGTCATCTCCGCCGACATTCGCGAGTTCCCTCTTCGGGGTCACTTCGACCGCATCCTGGCTGACGTCCCTTGCTCGGGTACCGGCACGCTGCAGAGCAATCCCGAAATTAAATGGCGCCTCAGCCGCCAAGACTTGCGCGATTTGCAATCGAAGCAGATTGCCATCCTGACGGCGGCAATGAAGTACGCTGCCCCGCACGGGCGGGTAATCTATTCAACCTGTTCTCTGGAGCCAGAAGAGAATGAAGCTGTCGTCGAAAAGGCTCTTGCCGCGGACTCGTCCTTTCAAATTCGACCTTGCCGGGCCGAATTGGAATTGCTTCAGACGAATGAAGAGCTAAGTTGGAAAGATATCAACTCTCTGCTTAGCGGGCCGTTTTTAAGAACCATTCCCGGAGTGCATCCTTGCGACAGCTTCTTCGCGGCGATTCTGGAAAAGAAATGATCACTTCACTTCAAAGCTGACTCTCGACCCACCCACCACTTTTTGTCCTGCGGCAGGATTTTGGGAGACCACAATGCTGGCCGGCGAGACGGGCGCCGGTAGTGGAATCGTTGGGACGTTGGGCGCCGTCGCAGGTCCCGGCACTTGTTCCGCCGCGTTCACGCTCCCCACGTGCAGGCCAGCATCCTGCAGGGCCAGCGTCACACTGCCCAGAGGCTGTCCGACAAAACTCGGCATGACAAAAGCTGGCGATTCTGCAGGCGCAGTGACCAGCAAACTGATCTTGGGGGCGGAGATTCCGCTGGCCTTCGGCGGCGGGCTTTGCGCGAGTACTTGATCGGGCAATTGCCCCGGCACCTGAATCTGAGCGACGGATGCGACATCCAGCCCACGCCGCCGAATATTGATCTCAGCTGCGCGGTCGCTCTCTCCTAGAACATTTGGAATTTCTACTCGCTGTGGTCCCAGGCTCTGCGCCACCCGGATTTGCCAGCCTCTCCGAACCTGAATACCAGCATCGGGAACTTGCGAAAGGATCCTGCCCTCTGGGATATTCGCACTATAAAACTGTCGCTCGATGACAACCTGCATTCCGCTGTCTTCGGCGATCCGGAAAGCTTCTACCGGGCTCTTCCCCACCAGATTTGGAACCGCTGCTTCTCTTCCATGAATCGCAAACCGCATCGCCGTCAACGCCGAAACCAGCGCGACCACCAGGCACACCGACGCGAGCAACACCAGACGAAAAAATGCCTTCATAGCCTTACGCAGCGATTATAGCGGTCTCGGCCCTCTTGGCATTCCAAGTGCGCAAACGTGTACGATAATAGCCATCATGAGCACTCCGACAATTCCCGCCGAAAAGACCGGCTTGAGCCGCGAAGAGATCAATCGCAAACAAAAGGAATTTGTCTTCCCTTCGGTATCGACCTACTACGCCGATCCTCTGCCCATGGATCACGCTTCCATGCAGCACGTCTGGGACATCGAAGGGAAGAAGTATCTGGACTTCTTCGGCGGCATTGTCACCATTAGTGTCGGCCATTGCAATCCTCGTGTCATCTCGCGAACCAAGGCGCAGATTGACCGGTTGCAACACGTCTCCACCTGCTTTCCCAACGAGCCCATGGTGACCCTGGCCGAGAAGCTGGCGCAGATTACGCCGGGCGGTCTGAAAAAGTCTTATTTCACCAATAGCGGCACCGAGGCGAACGAGACTGCGATCCATTCCGCACGCATGCATACGGGCAACCTCGACGTAGTTGCCTTGCGTCACGGATACAGCGGACGCTCGTCCCTCACGCGCGGTTTGACCGGGATGAACACCTGGCGTCGCGCCACGATTGAAGTGGGCATCGTTCACGCCATGAACCCTTACTGCTACCGTTGCCCGCTGGGCCTCAAATACCCTTCTTGCGAAGTTGCTTGCGTGAAAGACATCGAGAATGTCATCCAGTTCTCGACTTCGGGACGAATCGCGGCGTTTCTGGCTGAGCCGATTCAGGGCGTTGGCGGTTTCATCACTCCGCCGAAAGAGTACTTCAAGATGGCCTTCAGCATCGTGAAGCAGTATGGCGGCGATTTCATCTCCGACGAAGTGCAGACGGCCTGGGGACGCACCGGGCACAAATGGTTCGGCATCGAGCATTGGGAAGTTGAGCCTGACATCATTACTTCTGCGAAGGGACTGGGCAACGGTGTTCCCGTCGGCATAACAGTCGCAAAACCTGAAATCGCGGACGCATTTCAAGGACTGACGATTTCAACCTTTGGCGGGAATCCCGTCACCTGCGTGACCGCGAAAGCCGTGATCGACGTCATCGAAGAAGACGATCTGCGAACCAACGCTGCCGTCGTAGGCGCTTATTTCCGGCAGAAACTCGAAGAACTGCAGCAGAAGCACATGCTGATCGGCGATGTGCGCGGCATGGGTCTGATGCAGGCGTTGGAACTGGTCGAAGATCGTGCGAGCAAAAAACCTTCGCCGACAGGCACCAACGCTGTGATGGAAGAAGCGCGCAAGCGAGGATTGCTGATCGGCAAAGGCGGCTTCTATGGAAACGTGATCCGCATGTCGCCGCCACTAAATATTTCCAAGGCTGATGTCGATGAAGCGGCGCGTATCCTGGACGAGAGCTTTACTGCTGTCGAGAAGAAATAGAGGCTGGCTAGTGAGCCTCTTCCGCGGACGGTGCCGCGTCGGGCGTATCGATTTTTTGTGCGACGGCATTTGAGGGGAGAACCGGCGGCGGTTCAAACTCGCCCGGGTCCTTTCCTGCCAGTGCGATCTTCATGAAATCCATCCATACGGGCAGCGCTGCCCGAGCGCCTGTCTCCTTCGCCCCGAGCGACTTCTTCTCGTCGTAACCGATCCAGACTCCCGCCGTCGTCGACGGCGAAAATCCAACGAACCATGCGTCGGTGAAATCGTTCGTGGTTCCGGTTTTCCCTCCGAGCGGATATTTCATGCTGGCGGCGGCGATGGCGGTTCCGTGTTGCACTACACCTTCCAGCATCGACGTCATAATGCGCGCGGTGCGTGCCGTGATCACGTCTTTCACGTCCGGGAAATCCTCTTCCAAGACCCGGCCTTCGTAGTCTGTCACTTTGGTGATGTAGCGAGGCGTGATGCGAACTCCGTCATTGGGGAAAACGCTATAGGCCGCAGTCTGCTCAAGCAGGGTGATCTCGGCAGAACCGAGCGCTACCGGAAGATACGCAGGAATATTCGACGTCACGCCGAAACGGTGAGCATAATCAATGACCGTCTTGATCCCAAGACTGTCTGCCAGTTTCAGCGCCGGAATGTTGCGTGATTGTGCCAAGGCTCGACGCAAGGTAATCGTGCCCTCGAATTTCTCGTCGTAGTTGTGCGGAGTGTAAGGCCCGGATGCAGTCTGAAAGGTGACGGGCGCGTCGAGGATGGTGTCGTCAGGCTTGGCTCCAAGATCGATCGCCGCCGTATAAACGTACGGCTTGAACGATGACCCCACCTGGCGAAGCGCCTGCGTGGCGCGGTTGAACTTCGATTCGTTGAAATCGCGCCCGCCCACCATCGCCTTAATTTCACCGGTCGCATTGTCGATGCACACCAGGCTTCCTTGTGCACCGGAATCCTGCTCCAGGCTGACGCGCAGCGGCGTCAGAGAAATAACCTTGACGTAGACGATATCACCGACCTTAAACAGGTCCTGCGGCTTGTGCTGTGTCCATGACACGTCCGCAGGAGTGAGCGTTGCTGTATAACGTCCGAACTTCACCGAGGCCGAGGTTGCGCTTGTCGATGTGACCAGAGCATGAAAGTAGCCGCCTGCTTCAGGTTCGTCATCCCAATCAGGATGATCGTAATTTGCGATCGTCACTTCGCTGCTGAGGACATTTTCCAGGTGCCCTTTCCATCCATGCCGTCGTTCGTAGGCTGCCAAACCATCTAGTACGTCATGGTGTGCCGCGGCCTGTAAATCCATGTTGAGCGAGGTGTAGACGCGCAAACCGCCTTCGTGGACCTGGTCACTTCCGTATTTATTTTCAAGATAGCGGCGTATCTCTTCGACGAAATAAGGGGCTAGCGAATTCGGATCATGTTGCAGCTTCAGTTGGAGGGGCTGATTGCGGGCCTGAGTGGCTTGCGCGGCCGTGATCTTCCCGTCTTCCAGCATCGAGTTGATCACCAGGTTTCGCCGTTTCAGGGAACGGTCCGGATGGTTGATTGGCGAATAATAACCCGGAGCCTTGGGAAGACCCGCAAGCACCGCTGCTTCATCGAGGGTCAGTTGTTTCGCAGGTTTCGAGAAGTAGTATTCGGAAGCCGCTTCGAATCCGTAGACTCCATGACCAAGGAATATTTGATTGGCGTAGAGAGTAAAAATCTGCGGCTTGGTGAAACGGCGCTCGATTTGAATCGCCAGCAACGCCTCCTGAATCTTGCGGTGAAAAGAGCGGTCCGGTGAGAGAAAGAGGTTGCGCGCGAGCTGCATGGTAAGCGTCGAGCCGCCCTGAACCTTTCCTCCCGATTCAATGTCGCGATAGGCGGCCCCGGCGATGCGCCACACATTGATTCCCCAGTGCCGGTAGAAGTCTTTGTCTTCGATGGAAATCAGGGCATCGCGCAAAACCGGAGGAAAGTCATCGTAGGAAGCTACCACGCGACGCTGTAGAGCAAAGGACCCGATGGTTCTGCCGTGATCGTCGTAGAGCTCGGTGATGGAACTCGGGCGGTAGCGCTCCAGTTCTTCCACCTGCGGCAAATCGGTCGAGTACACGAGCAGCAAACCCAGGGTCGCTCCGACAAGGGCTGAAGCCAACACCAGGAGGCCAAACAGGACGCGACCAACTAGTTTTTTGCCCCCGATCTCGACGGGAGGAAGATCTTGGTAAAAGGACTTCATGGAGAATCACCCTCAGGATAGCAGGGGAGGAAATGAGCAGGTAGAGAACAAAAAAATCGCGCGCCCGAAAGCGCGCGATTCCCATTTCGACGTCCGAGAGCCTAACTAGCGCGGCTCTTCAATACCTGGATAGCTTTCTGCAGTTGCTCGTCCTGCTGCGCCGGCTGCTTTTTCACGTTGTCATCCGGGGCCGCCGATTCCTGATCGTCGTCCGGTGCGGCTCCATCGTCGTCGGCGTCGGCAACCAGAACGTTCGGCGTGATGGAATTATCCTGAATGGCCTTTCCCCCCGGCGTGTAGTACTTGGCGACCGAGAGGATCAGCGCCGATCCATCCTGCATTTCAATCGTCTTCTGGACCGAGCCGTCGCCGAAGGTCTTATCGCCGACAACGTCACCGCGAGCGTTCTCGAGGACGGCCGCCGCAACGATTTCGGCCGGACCTGCCGTGCCCTTATTTACCAACACTGCTATCGGCAGATTTGTAATGTCCTTCGAAGCATCGGCGTTGAAGGCCTCGCGCGGATATTTTTGGCCTTGCAGATAGGTAATCGTTCCGTGATTCAGGAAAAGGTTGGCGGTTGCGATTCCTTCCGATTCGTCGCCCTCGGCGCAGTTGCGAAGATCGAGAATCAGCTTTTTCGCCCCCGATTTCTGCAGCCCCTTGACCTTGGCGGCGATTTCCTGGGACTTGCCCTTGGTGAAGGCGTCGACACGGATATAGCCGATGCCGTCATCCATCATCTTGTCGGTCACCGGCGGAATGGTAACCATGTCACGAGTGATGACAATCTTCTGGGGTTCGGCCTTGCGGGCACGCACCACCGAGACTGTCACGTTCGAGCCCGGCTGGCCTGAAAGCAGGTTGTGAATCTCGGCCAGCGACATTTCGCGAGTGCTTTTACCTTCGATCGCCTCAATGATGTCGGCGTCCTGGAGCCCGGCCTTCTCGGCGGGGCTGCCGGGGATAACCGCTACCACGGCGGCGTATCCAAAGCGTTTCGAAACCGCGGCGCCAATCTCGCCCTTGGCCTCGGTCTTATGGGCTTTGTAGTCTTTGTATTCCGCGGGACTCAGGTAGCTCGAATTCGAGTCGAGTGATTCCAGCAATCCGTGCAGCGCACCGTCGGTGACCGCGGGAATGTTCGGTTCCTCGACGTACTCACTGCGCACGCGGGAGAGAACCTCGCTGTAAACCTGGAGCTGCCGGTAAGCGCCATCGTTGCTGGAGGCACGCACGCCATCCAGTCCGCCCACCACCATAAACACCAGAATGGCGGCTGAGGCGACCAGAACTGCAACCTTCGTTTTCATCGACATCGGATTTGATCTTCTCGGAAGGAGCTCACTTCCCTTTGGAAGTTGCTTTCATTATAGCTGGTTTGATGCGGCTTCCCACCCGTTTGCTTCGGCAAAAAGTCAACCTTCGGTAACTATCGCCTGGGGTTGCGAACAAGCCTCGAGGGGGAACGCTGAGGTGGTCATAACAAAGGGGTTAGGTCGGATCGAGAGTTTTCGCTTTGGCATGTCAATGAGGATCGGCAGTCACTGAGGACGGTGAGGGCAGGACCGAAGTACTGCCTGCGTCGTGCGGCGAGCCAGGTGGTGGGTTCGTGGTTGAAATTTGGTAATCGAGGTAGTCGATCGTCAGAACGGCTTTGCCACCCAACCGGACCTGAGTCACAGACTGGTTGTGGGCCGGAAGCCAGAACTCTCCGAACTTCTTGTAGCGATGGGCGATTTCGGTATGGCTAATCCACAGCGAGGGATTCTTGGCTGGTTCGCCCTCAATCCTGACTACGGCATAGTCGTGGGCATCGACCCAGATTTTTCCCCGGTACAGAAATGTGGACTTCTGCAGCGGAGTCACCGACAGCACGTAACAGTCTCCATCCTCCCCATGATCGGTCCCTTCCAGGGAAAACCTGTAGTTGCGCGGGCTCAGCTCAGAGGCGCGGCGGGTCGATTCCTGCAGGTATTCCTTCTCGCTATCCAGCAACTTCAAGAAGACATGATTGATGAGCAGCTTGGAACCGGCTTGCGAAAGGATCTTGAACGTCTTTTGATCGGGAGCGACATAAGTGGCTTCGACCTGCATCTCAGCGTCGCGGCCACCGGGGAAGCCGTGATATTCGACGCGATAGTAGCGTTTGCCGGTGAATGAGCGAAGCTGCTCACTCCGCTTTGCGTTGGCGGCAGTCATTTTCTGGACGATCTGCTCCGCGGACTGCGCCGCAGGCACTGGCCCCTCGGCCACACACGCCTGTGACCAGACCGCCAACATCGTCGTCCATGCCAAAACCACGGCAACGGGCGCAACCATCCTGCGCACCCCCATGCATACCTCCCCGCCACGCCCGCTCGGGTGATTCTATCCTTTGATGCGGCAATCGAGGAGCAGAAAGCTGGAATCGAAGATCTAAGGAGACATTTCCGGAAAGGCGTATTAGCGAACTTCGGCCAGTTGCGTGCGCAGTTTATGGGTTGCCCGGAATAATGTGTTTTTGATGGTTCCTTCGGTGGTATTCAAGATGCCAGCCACGGTTCGTAACTTCATTCCATGGTAATGCTTCAATTCAAAGACCATGCGCTCGCGCGGCGAAAGCCTGCCCAGCGCCCGCACAATGCAAGCCCGCAATTCCCGTCCGGCGAAGCTACGCTCCGGACTGGCGCTGGGACGCTGGTCGGGCATGCGGTCCAACACCTGCTCCTCTTCACCCTCGGGAGAAATACTCGTGACCAGATCGCGCGAGCGCGACGACCTCTTGCGCAGATGATCGAGACAGAGATTCGTGACAATCCGATAAATCCACGTATAGAAGCTGCACTCGAAGCGAAAGCGTTCCAGGTTCGTATAGGCTCGCAAGAAGGCTTCCTGGTAAATATCCTGGCCGTCTTCCGGCGAACCGGTCAGGTGCACGGCGAGGCGCAGTACGGCGCGATCGTAACTCCTCACCAACTCTTCGAAGGCCGCGACATTGCCCTGCTGGGCAGCTCGGATCAGTTGAGTATCGTCAACGCGAGCCCTCGACGCGACCGCGCGTTGGACCGGGGCAACAAACGGCTTACGGCTCGCTAGCCCAGCTGGTATGCGGATTTTGCCCGACTCAGACATGATCATTGTCCGCCCATGCTCCGTACTCGTATCAACCAACAAACTTGTAGCCCGTGCCGTGCACGGTCAGGATGAAGCGCGGCTCTTCCGGCCTGGGCTCCAATTTCTGGCGAAGACGCACGATGTGGGCGTCCACGGTGCGCGTCGTGGGGAACCGGTCGTAGCCCCAAACGTGCTCCAGCAACTGGTCGCGACTCAGGGTCTCACCCGGGTGGCAAAGGAAGTACTTCAGCAGCTCGAATTCCTTGCTCGAGAACTCCAGAGCTTTGCCCGATCGCGAAACCTGGCAACTACGCAAATTCACCTCAACATCGCCGAATGCCAGCCGCTCTTTCTCTTTTGGATCCGCCTTCGCCCTGCGCAAAACCGCCTTCACCCGCGCCAGGAGTTCTCGAATGGAGAACGGCTTGGTCACGTAATCATCAGCGCCCAGTTCGAGCCCAACAACCTTGTCGACTTCCTGTCCCCGCGCAGTGAGCATGATGATCGGCATGGAGGGCCGTTTGGCCTTCAGTTGCTTGCACACGTCAAGACCACTCATGCGCGGCATCATCACGTCGAGCACAACCAGGTCAGGCACCTCTCTCAGGGCCCGTTCCAACCCGGCAACACCGTCGGCCGCGGTGAGCACTTCGTAGCCCTCGAATTCAAAGTTGTCGCGCAGCCCGGCGACCATGGCCGGCTCATCTTCGACAATAAGGATTCTGGTCATGAATAATGACTCCTAACCCGCAACCACCTTGCCATTGCCCGGCACGACGGGCAGGCTGATGGTGAACTTGCTGCCTTCTCCAGGAGCGCTGTCGACCAGGATCTGACCGCCGTGGGCTTCCACGATGTGCCGCACCAGCGAAAGTCCCAGCCCGCTGCCCTTGGTGTTGTGTACAAGGGGATCTCCGACGCGGTAGAACTTCTCGAAAATCTTCTGTTGCTCGGTGGTCGGAATGCCGATCCCGTGATCCACCACTTCCAGCTTGACCGATCCATTCGATCGGTACAGATTCACACCAATAAACTTGCGATCGTGCGAATACTTCAGGGCGTTATTGACGAGGTTCAGCAGCGAACGCGCCATGGCCTCGCGATCGATTCGCATCGGCGGTACCGGGTCAATTTTTTCTTCGAATTGAAAGCCGTGCTGCTCGATCTGATAGCGGTACGAATCGAGGGTATTGTGCACGAGCTCGCGCATATCGGTCTCGCGGAAGTCGTACTCTTTGCGGCCTGCTTCGATCCGCGAGAAATCCAGGATGTTGTTGATCAATCCGCTCAACCGCTCGCTTTCTTTGCGGATGATCTGGAAATACTCATGGTGCTTCTCGGGCGTAACCCGTCCCATTTCCAGAGTCTCGGCGTACAGGCGGATGAGGGAAAGCGGGGTTCGCAGCTCGTGAGACACGTTCGAGACGAAGTCCGACTTGAGCCGTGCCAGGGCCATTTCTTTACTTACGTTGCGATAGGTCCAAAAGATCCCTCCGCCAAGCAGCAACGAAAGCGCGCCCAGAATCAAAAAGCTGGTGTGGACAAAGTGGTCGCCGAGTGCCGCCAGGGTGGTGCCGCGCAGCTTGATCGCCAGGTTCAGATCGGGGAAGGCGCCCTCGAGAGTACGTTCAATCTCGGGTTCACCCCCATCCCAACCGCTCGATGCCGCCAGTGGCGTGTTGTCGCTACGCGCGTGGACCATCATGACCGCAGGATTCTTTTCGCTCTGCGACTCCGCGGGGTTGTGGCTCAACACCGCATTTAAAGTTTCCGGAAAGAACCGATCGCGCAGATATTCAGCATCGAAAGCCATAGCTCCGGCGGCCTTTTCGCCGGTGACCGGATCGGTGATCAGGAAGTAGGCGGTCGACTGATAGAGGTGCCGATCTCCGCGCATAGGCCAACTGGCGTCGAAGCTGTATGCAGACCCCTTCTTCGCCTGCATCTTCTTGACGAAGTCGTCAAAATCCATCTTCAGCCAACCCTCGTCCATTCGCCGGAGATAGTCCCCTTCTTTCTCAAAAAATGGATCTTGAGACCGCGAGGCTTGAGAGCGAAACATCATCCCGGTCCGGGGGGTGTAGAGCAGTACATGCGCGACGTAAGGATGTGCGGCAAGAACTTTGTCTAAACTCTCGACGCAGGCATCGTTAGGCGCGGGAAAATCGGCGCGCACGTCGTCGAGCAGATCGTAAGCTTTCTGGTTGAGGTGCTTTTCAGAGATGCCGAGAAACTGGGTGAAGTCCCTCTGGATCGCGGCTTCCACCCCATGGTCGCTCTGCACGGTCTTGAGGTGCAGAGCGCTCAGAATTACGAGAGCCGCCGCTGGCAACACAACGGCGAGTTCCAGGATCACAATCATCCGGGTTCGCTCGTTCCATCGCCGCTTGGGTTTCATAGATTGCCTCTAACTTCGCCGAACTGCGTCTCAACATAGTTGAACGTCACAGGGCAGGTGTCAATTGCCCGTAAAACAATGTAAAAAGTTGTGAACTCGTTGACAGGAAAGGTTCTAGGCTGGATGGGACGAATCAGGGAAGCTTGAAGTCGACGGTCACATAGGTCTGCGCTTCAACCGCTTGGCCGTTCAGCAGGTAGGGCTTGTATCGCCACTGCTTGACCGCCTGGTAAGCCGCTTGCCCCAGCAGCAGAGAGCCGTGAATAAGCTTGAGGTCCTGAATGCGGCCGTCTTTGCCGATCCATGCCCGCAACACCACCGCCCCTTGCAGTCCCGCTTGCATGGCTTGCGCCGGATAGTTGGGCTCGACCCGTTGCAGGATGAGTTGGTTGGAGAAGTCCTCGGGAAGATCGACAGGTTGAAGCGCCGCGAGCAACGAAGAACTCGGTTTGCCGGGTGCGTCAGCAATTGCGGAGACCGGAGTCCTTAGGCTCTGCGGGATGATCGGAGTCGCGGTGATTCGCGCAATCTGTGCGGGTTCGTTCCGCGGGTCAACTGGTTGGGGCTGTGGCGCGGAAACGAGTTTGGGCGCCGTCGTGTCGGATGGGTCGTGGATTTCAGTGACGCGAATGCGAGAGGATTTCCGCGGTCCCAAGACCCCAGACTCTTCGTTTTGCGCCCACTCGGAGGTGGCGTTGCCATCCTGCGGGGAGCGCAACCAGGACTGGGTTTTGGTGAGAACGCGCTCACAGGCGACGGCAACCGAGCCAACCACCGATTGACTGCGCGTGGGTTCGCTGAAAACGTATCCCACCGAAAGAAAAACCACAGCCATCGCCGCCGTCAATACCAGAGCGGCGGAGCGGTGCCGATTCTTGGCGTGCCCGCGCGAGTCGTACGGCCAGAGAGCCAGAGGCTCAGTAGATTTTCGTAAAGGGAGGGCGGGAGGGCGGCGGTTTAAATCGTTAGACGGATTACGACCTGAACTTAACGGACGTGCCAAAGCCGCGCTTCCCGCCGCACAAGTTTCAGCTAGTGCGACCGAAGCAGGGCCCGGCTGAACCCGTGGTGTCGCAGAGCCGCCGCCAATCTGCAATTTCGGCAGCCAGTTCTTCATGCTGCGCAAAAAAGCATCTGACGTCAGCAGGCTGTACTTGGCAACTTCCGTGACAATGGGTTTATTCAGGACCAGGTCAGCGCCTACCCTGCGCGCGGCCGCATTGGCATCGCGGTCGCTGGTAAGGGCCAGCGTAAACGCTCCGCTATTGGCCTTCAATTCCCGCGCAGTTTTCAGCACGAAACTGGCTTCCAGTCCATCGTCAAAATCCGTGACGATCACATCAAAGCTGCGGCTGGTAAGCCTTTCAACTGCAGCGAAGATTTCCGGGCAGTGTTCTACTTCAAACTCCAGCTCATAAAGAGCTTGCCGAAGCATACGCGCCGTCTCCTGATCGGAGGAGAACAACAGGGACTGTGGCGACATGGCACCCTTAAGCCTAGTGCCGTGCCGCCGGACCGGCAAGGTTACGGACTGCCGTCTGATTTGCGGAAAAGGACCACGTAACCGCACGGGCGGGTTACCTGTCCATCTGGACAGTGCTTCCCCCAAATCGCTAGTGGCTAAAGCGGTTGGCCAAATGCTCCACGAGAGCAGTCAAACGGGGGAGGGTGTCGGCGACCACGGGAGAAAGCTTCTCCCCCAGCTCAAAACAGCCGCCGGAAATGGAAACCAGGAATGCTCGTGGATAACGGCCATAGAGGTGCTGAGACCAGCCAAGCATGACCGCAGGCGAAAGCTGGTGAGTAAAACGGACGGCACCCGTCTCAGGGGCCAGGGGCGAACATCGGAGTTCTCCCGGCTCCCCGTCCTGAGCCGCGTCCACAAAAAAGATTGTGTCCGTTTGACTGATGAGGTCGACCATCTCAGGCAGGAGTTGATGACACGTTCGGATTTCCACGTCGTCTGAAGAGAACTTCAAAGCCAGTTCTTCCGCCGCCCGCCAACCCAATCCATCGTCAGAGCGTAGCGGATTGCCGTAACCGAGAATGAGAATTCGCGCCATTTTATTCAGGAACTGATTCGGTCGATAACTTCGCCGTCCGGATTCAGCAACTCCACTCGCAGCATCATCCGGCCGGAAGCGTGGGTAGAACAGCTCAAGCAAGGATCGTAAGTGCGAATCACGGCTTCGACCCGGTTCAACATCCCGGGTGACAGGCGGTCACCACGTACGAAATGCTTGGCCACCTGCAGAATGCTGCGGTTCATCGCCACGCTATTGTGCCCAGTCGCGATCACCAGGTTAGCCCAGCGGATCAGGCCCTGCTCATCGATCTTATAGTGATGAAATAAAGTCCCGCGAGGCGCCTCGCAGGCACCGACCCCCTCCAATTCATTCGGGCGCGCAACGGCCCGCACATGTTTCGAAAGGATCTCGGGGTCGTTCAGCAATTGCTCCATGCGCTCGATGCAATACAGAATTTCGATCAGCCGCGCCTGATGATAGTGAAATGAACTGAGAACTGCAGTCCGTTGCAATTCATGGAATTCAGCCAGTTCCTGATCGGCGCGTGGCGTGCCGCAGCGGTCGGCGACGTTCATGCGGGCTAGCGGACCCACGCGGTAAATGCCGTCAGGAAATCCTTGTGGTTTGTAGTAGGTCGACTTCAGATAGCTCCACGGCTCCACTTTCTCGCCGAGGTAATCGGAGTATCGAGCGGGATCGAGACCCTCCGCCACAACGTTGCCGGACGCATCACTGATCCGGATTTTTCCGTCGTAGAAGGTGAGTCCGCCGCCGTCTTTCACAATCCCCATGAAAAGTGTGGGGAAGTTGCCAAAGGTAGCGATCTCTTCGCGGAATTTCTCGACGATGCCCTTGAACCACTCCAAAGTGCGCTCCGCGATCTGCAGCGCCTCTGGAAGAGCGCCCAGGATGGCGTCGCGATTCTGCAGGGTGAGCGGTTCACTCACTCCGCCCGGCACGACCCACGCCGGGTGAATTCTTTTTCCACCCAGCCGTTCAATAATCTGCTGCCCGAATTGGCGTAGGCGGATGCCGTCCAGAGCGAGCGCCGGATTTTTTTGCACCACTCCAAATAAGTTGGACGAAGCAGGGTCCGCATCCATTCCCAGTAGCAGATCGGGAGAGGAGAGGTAGAACAAACTGAGCGCGTGGGATTGCACTACCTGGGCGAGCCCGAAAATCCTGCGCAGTTTGTCGGCAGTGGGAGGAATCCGGACTGCGAGCAACGCATCGCAGGCTTTTGCCGAAGCCATCAAATGGCTCACCGGGCAAATTCCACAAATGCGCGCCATCAACGCCGGCATTTCCGAGAAGGGACGGCCTTCGCAAAACTTCTCAAAACCCCGGAATTGGGTTACGTGGAAGTGAGCGTCTTCGACATGTCCCTGCTCGTCAAGCTGCAGCGTAATCTTGGCATGCCCCTCGATACGGGTTACAGGATCGATGACGATGGTCTTGCGCTGCTCCACGATATCTACGCTCCAAAGCGCGTCCTGGCGCTCAATTCCGGCTTTCGGCCTTCCAGCAATTCCGTCAAGACATAGAAAATCACTTCCGCGGAGGGCGGGCATCCAGGCACGAAAACGTCTACTGGGACGATCTCATGCACCGGACGCGCGAACGGGAGCAAACGCGGCACCACCTGATTGGGAGTTCCCGGATCGAAGGTGACGTTCTCCCGATAGGCTCGGTCGTAGACTTCCTTGGTAAAGAACGGATTGCGCATCGCGGGAACATTCGCGGTCACCGCGCAATCTCCCAGAGAAACCAGCGTCTTCGTGCGCTCACGCACGATCTGAATCTTGTGGAGGTCGTCTTCATTGCTGACGGCGCCCTCTACCAGCGTGATATCCACCTCTTCCGGGAAGATTTTGGTGTCCACCAGTGGGCTGTAAACCAGATCTGCTCTTTCTGCGAGGGTCAGGATGCGCTCATCGATATCGAGAAAGGACATGTGACAACCGGAGCAGCCGTCCAACCACACCGTAGCCAGGCTAGGCTTGCTCATTCCCGATCCTCCCGCATGAGCGTGAGGTAGGGCAGAAACTGCCGCCGCTTCAGCATCTCGGCGACGGATCGCCCTTTTTCTGACAGCGCCCCGGTCGGACAAACATGGACGCATTTCCCGCAAGTGGTGCAGGTTTGCGACGTTCCCCACGGCTGATTCAGATCGGTAATGACCTGTGCGTTGATACCGCGGCCCATTATGTCCCAGGTGTGTGCCCCTTCGATCTCATCGCAAACGCGAATACAGCGGGTGCACAGAATGCAGCGGTTGTGATCGACGATAAAGCGCTCGTGCGATGCGTCGACCTGGACTACCGGATAGCGATAGGGGAAGCGCACATGCGTGATTTCCAACTGCTGCGCCAGCGTCTGCAGTTCGCAGTGCCCGTTGGAAACACAGACAGAACAGGTGTGATTGCGCTCCGCAAACAACAACTCCAGAATTGCCTTGCGGTACTTGCGCAGCCGCTCGGAGTTGGTGGTGACCTCCATGCCCTCTTCCACGCGAGTGACGCACGCCGGCGCCAACTTGTTCGATCCTTTGATCTCGACCAGGCACATCCGGCAGGCGCCCACGGTCGAAAGCCCCTTCAGTTCACACAGACGCGGGATGAAGATGTTGTTCTGCCGCGCGACCTCAAGGATGGTCTCGTCCTGGCGCGCACTTACGTCGCGCCCATCGATTTGCAGGGTTTTGATGTTGCCCGTACGGTTCATCGGGCCGCCTCACGGTGGTTACCGCACACTCCGGCAGGACAAGTGTGTTCTTCGATGTGGGCCTTGTACTCGTCGGCGAAGGAACGCATCGTGCTCATCACCGGATTCGGGGCTGACTGCCCCAACCCGCACAGACTCGTATTTCGCAGCAGATCACAAAGTTCATTCAGCATGGTCAGGTCTGTAGCCGTGGCCTCGAATTGGGTGATGGCCTTGAGGATGCGGTGCATTTGGTAAGTGCCGACGCGGCACGGAATGCACTTGCCGCACGATTCCGTCATGCAGAAGTCCATGAAGTACCGCGCCACGTCCACCATGCATGAGCTTTCATCCATCACGATCATGCCGCCAGATCCCATGATGGACCCGGCTTTCGCCAGCGACTCATAGTCAACCGGCATGTCGAGCAGATCCGCGGGCAGGCAACCGCCGGAGGGACCACCAGTTTGCACAGCTTTGAACTTCTTACCGTCGGGAATGCCGCCGCCAATCTCGAATACGATCTCGCGCAAGGTGAGACCCATCGGCACTTCTACCAGCCCCGTGTTCTGTACACGTCCTGCCAGCGCGAAAACCTTGGTGCCTCTGCTCTTCTCGGTCCCGATCTGCGCGTACCAGTCGCCGCCGTTGCGAATGATGGGCGGCACGTTGGCATAAGTTTCGACGTTGTTGATCAGGGTGGGCTCGCCAAACAAGCCTTCCTGCGCGGGATACGGAGGACGAGGACGCGGCGTTCCACGCTTGCCTTCAACCGATGCGATCAGAGCCGTCTCTTCTCCGCATACAAACGCGCCCGCCCCCAGGCGTAGATCAATGTGGAAGTTGAAGCGCGTCCCGCAGATGCTCGATCCCATCAAGCCCAACCGTTCGGCCTGCCGAATAGCGGTGCGCAGGCGTTTGATCGCCAGGGGATACTCCGCGCGCACATAGATGAATCCCTCCGCGGCGCCCACCGCATAGGCAGCGATCAGCATGCCTTCGAGCACTCGATGAGGATCGCTCTCGAGCACGCTGCGATCCATGAAGGCTCCGGGATCGCCTTCATCGGCGTTGCAAACGACGTATTTGCGCGATCCCGTCGCCTTCGATACTGTGCTCCACTTCAGTCCGGTGGGGTAGCCAGCGCCGCCGCGGCCGCGCAGTCCGCTCTTCACCACTTCCTGGATGACCTCCGCCGGAGTCATCTCGGTCAGCACTTTTATGAGTGCCCCATACCCCGTGGAACCGATGTAGTCCTCAATACGTTCGGCATCGATGATGCCTGAATTCTCCAGCACGATTTTCTTCTGCCGCTGAAAGAAAGGCACGTCCGTACGGCAAACCAGCCGGCTGACCGGCTCCCCCTCAATGCTGTCAAGAATTTCTGGCGCGTCTGCGGCGGTCACATGCTGGTACATCGTTCCGTGATCGGTCTGCACTAACGGTCCCTCGGCGCAAAGCCCCATGCACCCGACGCCTTTCGTCTGGCATTGCTTTTCCCAGCCACGCCGCTTGATATCGGCATCGAGCGCGTCTTTCACCGATTGACTCTGGCACGACAGACAGCCAGCGGCTACGCACACGTTCACCCGGTGCGCGACTTGCCCTTGCGCTTCATGCTCGGATTCGGCAATCTGCTCCAGTTCTTCAGGAGTCATGAGATTTCCATTTGGCCAGATGTTCGCGCATGGCCTGCGGCGTGACTTTCCCTGCCACCTCGTGGTCGTACACCACGGCGGGAGCCAGCCCGCACGATCCCAGGCAGCGCGCCGTCAACAGAGACACTTTGCCATCGGCGGTGGTCTCGCCCGGAGAGATCCCCAGATCCGATTCCATGGCATCCAGCAGTTGTGGCGCGCCCTTGATGTAACAAGCGGTCCCCATGCAAATCACGCAGGTGTGCTCGCCCGCGGGTTTCAGGGTGAAAAAGTGATAGAACGTCGCCACCCCGTAGGCGCGGCTGAGAGGAACTCTTAAGGACGCAGCCACGTAACGCAGGGCATCTTCATCGAGATAGCCGAAGGCTTCCTGTACGGTGTGCAGGGTTTCGATCAACCCGCGCGATTGCTGGCCAAGGCGGCGCATGGTCGCATCCACCAACCGCCAGCGCTTGTCCTGGTTAGGAGGGACGGGTTTATTGAAATCTACCGTACCAGCCGTGGCCATGGGTCTCTCCTTGCAGTCCGGTTGAGAGAATCTGGACCAACTGGTCAGTTTAGAAGTGGCCGTGCAGATCTACTGTGATGGTTGTCACTACGGAGCGTGCTTGAGAACTAAGCTTTCACGCTGGTCTGCTCTTCCCTTCGAGCCCTCGCTCCGCGCGCCTCTAACCATTGCAGCCATTGATCCAGCCCCTCGCCCGTGGTGCAAGAAACCTGAATAGCTTCCATGGCGGGATGCACACGCCGCGCATTTTCCACAGCCGCATCGATGTCGAACGGCACATACGGAAGCAGGTCTACCTTGTTGAGAATCAGCAATTCGGATTTGAAAAAGATCGAGGGATACTTCAGCGGCTTATCTTCCCCTTCGGTCACGCTCAAAATCACGATCTTGGCTTCTTCCCCCAGGTCGTAGCTCGACGGGCAAACCAGGTTTCCGACATTTTCTATGAACAGGATGTCGAGACCGTCCAGATCCCAGTCTTGGAGGTGCCGCTCGATCATGCGTGCATCCAGGTGACAGGTTCCCCCCGTGGTGATCTGTTTCACTGGGAATCCGTATCGCTTCAGGCGCGTCGCATCATTTTCCGTCTGGATGTCGCCGGTGAGCACCGCGACCCGTGCCTCTTTCGGAAGTGTCGCAAGCGTCCGCTCGAGAAGACTGGTCTTGCCCGATCCAGGCGAACTAATCAGGTTGACGCACAGAACACCATGTTCGATAAATCGCGCCCGCAGTTGAGCTGCAATGCGGTCATTTTCACTGAGAACTTTTTTCTCCAACGGCACTCGGTTCATGTTCTTCCACCTCGATATATGCCAGATCCAACTCGTCACCGGCGATGCACTCTGACTCGATCTCAGAGCCGCACGAACACCTCCACTCATAGTTGCGGACGATGAACTCCTGTCCGCAAGACCGGCAACGATGACGCCGGGGACAGAGCTCAATCTCCAACTTCAGCGACGCGAGATCGGTATCTCTAATGAGCGCTTCGAAGCAAAACCGCAGCGCATCGGCATCGATGGCGGCCAACTCACCAATCCGCACTCCCACCGTCTGGAGAACGCAGCCGGGATAGCGGGCGGCTTCCGTACGAACCGCCATCAACACCGAGTTGGCGATCCCCATTTCGTGCATCAGCAAATCCGTGGCAGCTGGTCGCCGCTTAACATGTCGACGATCCGTTTGGTCCCCAGCAATGTCTCCATGGTGACCAGGCCGGGATCGTTCCCGCTCACCGTGCCGATGATTTGCGCTTCACGGCCTAAAGGATGCCGTCGCATGGCTTCGAGAACGCGCTCCGCATCTCTCGCCCCAACAATTGCGACAAGTTTTCCTTCGTTGGCCACATACATGGGATCAAGTCCCAGCAGCTCGCAGGCGCCTCGCACCTGTTCTTTGACCGGAATGTTTTGCTCTTGCAGTTCAATCCCCACGTGGGATTGAGCCGCGATTTCATTGCATGTACTCGAAAGGCCTCCGCGTGTCGGATCACGCATGCAGCGAACTTGATCGCTGACATCGAGCATGTCTGAAGCCAGGGTGTGTAATGCCGCGCTGTCACTCGCAATCGTGCTTTCGAATTCCAGCCCTTCGCGATAGGCAAGAATCGCAATGCCATGGTCCCCGATAGAGCCGCTCAGAAGCACCTTGTCTCCCGGTTGTGCCCGGTTCGAAGAAAGATCAATCCCGTTCCGAACCGTGCCAATACCTGTTGTCGTGATGAAGAGTCCGTCTCCCTTCCCCCTCTCCACGACTTTCGTATCTCCGGTAACGATCTGCACTCCTGCGGCAGCAGCAGCGTCATGCATCGAGTTCGCGATGCGCCGCAAGTCGTGAATTGCGAATCCTTCTTCCACAATGAATGCAGCACTGAGGTAGAGCGGCGTGGCTCCGCCCATGGCCAGATCATTGATGGTCCCATGAACTGCCAGCGAGCCAATATCGCCGCCAGGAAAGAACAACGGCTTCACCACGAAGGAATCGGTCGTAAAAGCCAGGCGGCCTCCATTCAAGGTTAGGATCGCCTGGTCGTCGAGCCGAGATAGTGCCGGATTGCCAAAGGCCGGCAAGAATACGTCGCGGATTAACTCTGCGCTGAGCTTGCCTCCGCTGCCATGTCCAAGCAGAACTGTGTCCTTGGCCGGCAACGGTGTCGGACAACTCAGGTCAGCGATCACCTTAGCAACCATCTGGCTCCCTCAGCTTGCCACCGGATGCCGGCGGTAGCGGTAATAGGCAGCGCAGGCGCCTTCTGAGGAAACCATCGATGCTCCCAGCGGATTCTCGGGCGTGCAACTCGTTCCAAACGCCTCGCAGTCGGTGGGCTTCCTCAGGCCGCGCAAAATTTCGGCGCTGATGCATTCCGCGGGTTCATCCACGACGATCTCTTCAAGCGCGAAGACCTTGTTTGCGTCATACGCAGCATATTCCTCGCGCAGCCGCAAGCCGCTTTGCGGAATCGTGCCAATCCCGCGCCACTTCTGGTCGGCAATCTCGAATACTTCGCTAATGATGTTTTGTGCCGGAACGTTCCCTTGGTAACTCACAGAACGTACATATTGATTTTCCAGGCGAGCTTCGCCCGCTTCCAATTGCCTCACCAGCATGAGGACCGATTCCAGCAGGTCTACGGGCTCGAAGCCTCCGACCACGATGGGTACGCGGAAGTCGCGCACCAGCGACTCGTATTCTGCACATCCCATGACGGTGCAGACATGCCCCGGTGCGATAAAGCCTTGCACGCGATTCTCAGGCGCAACCATCAGCGCTCGGATCGCAGGCGGCACCAGCACGTGCGAAACCAGCATCGAGAAATTCGTCAGTCCTTCGCGTTTCGCTTGAGAAGCTGCCATCGCATTGGCAGGGGCAGTGGTCTCAAAGCCAATCGCAAGAAAAACAACATTGCGGCCGGGATTCGCTCGGGCAATCTTCACGGCTTCCGTGGGCGAGTAGGCCACGCGGACGTCGCCACCCTGAGCCTTCACGCGAAGCAGGTCAGAGCGGGATCCGGGAACTCTCAACATATCGCCATATGACACAAGAGTGACATCAGGACGGGAGGCCAGTTCAATGGCTTTGTCGATGGTTTCAAGCGGAGTCACACACACCGGGCATCCCGGTCCATGCACCAGCTCAAGTCCTCGAGGCAGCAGTTCGTCCAGCCCGTAGCGCATAATGGTGTGGGTCTGTCCGCCGCAGATCTCCATCAGCACCCAGGGGCGGGTGACGCGCTCCCGAATCTCCGCGGCCAGGGCGCAGGCGATGCGCCGATCGCGATATTCGTCGATATACTTCACCGCGGTTTTTCCCCAAATTCACTGTAGGGAGCGGCTACCCTAGCATCGGTGATTTGCATCACAGAAGGCGGTGACTGGACGCACCGGGGAGCCGGCCGGTAAGGCCTACTATTTAAGTTCCCGCGGTGTTTCTCGCGGACGGAGCGTTTCCTTATGAGCACCCCAAATCCAGTCGAGATTCGGGATTCCCACTTGCCTCGCCTGACCTTGCGCGGTTGCCAGGTCGCTCACATGGCGGCACAGGCGCTTGCGGAGGCTATTGCCCAGCGCAACTCGGCTGTTTGGGAGGACATCAAGCTATACGAGGAGGAACTGGACGCGCTCGATCGCCAGATCAACGAGGACGTCACCACGGCTCTGGCCCGCGGCTCGGGCGCGCAAGCGCGCGAACTGCTGGCTTGCCTTAAGTTCATTCTCGAACTCGAACGCATCGGCGACCTGTTATTAAACGTGGCTAACCGCCTGGAGACAGTGGCCAACCGCCTGCAGCCTCTGGACACGCAAGATCTGATCCGCATGTGCGCCATCGTGACCTCGATGCTGGCTGACGTCACGACGTCATTTTCTGAGAGAGATGTGTCCAAGGCCCTGGAGGTGCTAAAAGCGGACGCGGAACTCGATCGCCTTCGTAACCTGATCTTCATCCGGCACATCGAGAATCCGGAAAATGTGCCGCGCCGCGAAAGCTTTCATCTGGTCTTCATATGCCAGGCGCTGGAACGTTGCGGAGATCACGCCAAGAATCTTGCCGAGGAGATTTGCCATCTGGTGAGCGGACGCAGCGTGCGCCATATCTTGCGCGACCGCGACCGTCCCGATGAACAGGTTTACGTGGATCGCATGCGCAAGAGCGGCGGGAACAAAACTTAGTGCTGCTGTTTTCCAGGATGCGAGTCACTTGGCGTCATGCAAGATGACTCCCAGCGTGTACCGCTCACCCGAGCGCAGTTGGCTCACCCCGTGGCGCAAACTCGCTTTATACAGTCCTCTCGTCCCTTGCACGAATCGATATCGCGTTGGGAAGATGACCGCCTGCCCCTGCTCGGCGATGACGACTCGTGCTCGTGACTGCATCCTCGGTCTTTGCTCAACCAGCACAAACTCTCCTCCGGTGTAGTCAACGCCGGGTTGGCTCAAAAAAAACGTTGCTTGCAGGGGAAATGCCACCTCGCCGTAGAGATCCTGATGCAGGCAATTGAAGTCTCCAGTCCCGTATTTCAAAAGGAGTGGCGTCGGTTTGCGCTGGCCGGCAGCGTGGCAGATTTCCAGGTAGTCGGAGTGTTTCTCGGGGAGGGCGCTTTCTTTCGTCCAGCTATTGGCGATCCGTGCGAGATGGGGATAGAGAGATTCCCTCAGATCGGCTACTAAACCTGGCAATGGATAATTGAAGTACTTATATTCCCCACGGCCGAATCCGAAACGCGACATCACGACATGGCTGCGAAAGGCCGCGCCGTTCGCGTACATCCCGCTCAAGTCCGCGCATTCCGTGGCGGTTAAAAGGCTGGGAAGAAGGGCGCAGCCTTCTTCCCGCAATGCCTCGCCGATCCCATTCCACTCCAGCGACAGGACTCGGTTTCGAATCGTCGGTGTCATGTTGGCTGACTATACGATCCGCGAGCCCATCGAGCTATCCGCTTCTTGCGCTCAAGGAAAAAGTGTCTTACTGATTTTCCACCTGCAGATTATTGGTCACCGAAAATACGCCCGAGACGCCCTTGGCCTGCATTTCTGCAATCTGCTTGTCCATTTGCCGCGATACCACGCCCACCAGGGTCACGTGCCCACGGTTCACAATGATATGGATCGGGGGCACAGCCCGCAGTGAATACTGCTGCAGAACGGTGTTTCCGTAGATCGCTCGATAGGTCGCACGTCGGATCCGGTCATCCATCGGAGCCGGCGGCAGCACTTCGATGTTATTCACCACCTTCTCCACACCTTCGATTCTCTTTACCACATTTTCAGCATCCGACTTCAGCACGGGCCTCACGACTTGTCCGGTGAGCGTGACCGTTCCGTCTTGTGCCACGGAGTAACTTAGATTGTCGAACACGCCGTAAAAAGGAAGCATCACAAGCTCATGACGCACCTCTTTCACAATACGGTCGTAGCCTTTCTGGCTTAACCCGCCATGGGATTCCTGCTGCTGGTTATCTGAGTGTGCCGGGTTGTTGGTGTTCGAATCCTGCGCAACGGCGAAAAATGACAAGAAGCACCCCAAAGCGATCGCAAATAACACTTTCATCTTCAATCTCCTTCACTGTCCGGTTGGATGCAACCGGTCCTAACGTTGCCATACACGTGATTCTGTACCGGTTCGGAAGAAGGCCCCCACTGATTCGCAGAAGTTTAGGGAAGGATTGTGTCAGGTGTCAAAGGCCGGCAAGAGGGTCTGGGTCGGGAGGCGGCAGTTCTTCCTCCAGCGCACCCATTTCTTCGAGAATCCGATATGTGCGCTCTGCCTCGGCGGCGTCTACACGGCTAATGGCGAATCCCACGTGCACCATTACGTAGTCTCCAACCTCAGCCTCGGGTACGAATCCGAGGTGAGTCTGGCGTCTGATTCCCCCGAACTGCACCTGGCCCACGTCGACTCCGCCGATCGTCTCCTTGCTCAGAATCTTGCCGGGGATGGCGAGACACATCGCATGACTCCTGGGGCCCTTCGGGAAAAGCTCTCACGGGAATGCTAAGGTACGAGGAACCGGCCGCGCATGATTACGATCACGGTGATACGTGACTTGAATCACTGCCCGGCCGTGCCCACGAAGGCGCGTGACAACTCATGGTCCGTATGAGGCCTTAATTCCTCCGCCTGACAGCTGGTGGTCGAACGCTACTGCTGCCAGCCCCCGCCCAGAGCCTGATACAACTGCACCAGTGCGATAAGTTCATTCCCCTGGGCCTGCGCCAGGCCTAGTTCCGCTGAAAAAGAATTCGTTTCGTTGGTTAACACTTCCAGATAGTCGGTAGTTCCCGCCTTGAAGCGGACTTCGGAAAGATGTGCAGCATCCTGCGCCGACTCGAACAGTTGCTGCTGCTGAACGCGAAACTCGCGGTTCTTCTGATAGGCAATCAACGCATTCGAGACGTCGCGAAACGCGCCTTGGATGGTCTGCTGGTAAGTCAGTAGCATTTGCTGGTGCTCCGCCTCGGCCAGACGAACGTTGTTCTTTAGCCGTCCACCCTCAAAAATCGGCTGTGTGACTCCCGCGGTCAGGTTCCATAGGCCCGCCGGCCCGGTAAATAGATTCGTCAGCGCAGGACTTTCGTAGCCTGCGGAGCCGGTAAGCGAAACCTGCGGGAAGTAAGCGGCGCGCGCAACGCCAATCTGCGCATTCGCCGCAATCAGATTCGCCTCCGACTGCCGAATGTCCGCTCGCCGCTCCAGCAGCGAAGACGGAATGCCAGCGGGCACTTCCGGCAAATGAGGCTGTTCCGTCAGTTTCAGGCCGCGCGGGACGTCGCCGGGATTGTGGCCGAGTAAAATGCTGATCGCATTTTCGGTTTGCCCGATTTGCCGCTGCAGGTCAGGCACCTCGGTGGCCGCGGCGTATACCAATTGCTCCGACTGGCGCACATCGAGTATCGAATTGATTCCATGCTCCTCGAGCGTCTGCGTAAGCTTGAGCGAGTCTCGACGCGATCCCAGCGTGCGCTGCGCGATTTCCAGTTCGAGATCCAACTGCCGCAACACGAAATAATCGGTCGCGATGTTAGCAATCAGCGTCGCGATCACTTCCTTCTGCGCCCATTCATTGGCCAACAGGTTCGCCCTGGCGGCCTCGCTCGCACGACGGTACTTTCCCCAGAAATCCAGATTGTAGGCGGCGGAAGCCGTCGCCTGCCCTTGAGTCAGTTCGTAAGAAGGAATAGGCCCGATCTTGGGACTCTGCAGGCTGTTGATGCTGCCGCCCGCGCCAAGAGAGGGCAGTTGATCGGCGCGCGTGATTCCCACTTGCGCCTGCGCTTGCAAGACTCGTGTCGCCGCGATGCGGACATCGTAGTTGTTCTTAATCGCGGTGCGAATCAGTCCCTGCAACTCCTTGTCTTGAAAAACTTCCCACCACTTCTCGTCGCCGAGGGCCGCGGTGGTGGCACTTGGCGCGGCGGAGGGCATCGGCTGCGATTCCGGCGACGTTGTATCGGCCCCCGGTCCCCGATACGTCACGGGCACATCTACCGCAGGCCGTTTGTAATTGGGGCCAACCGCGCAGCCGCTCAGAATCAGCGTTCCCAGGAACAGCGGCAGCGCGTAATAAAGGTTATGAAACGATCGAATCATGATTTCAGTCTCCCGCGCCTTCCTGAAGTGCGAAGGCAGGACTCTCGGAAGGCACTCGCTCGCGACCCGAGCGGAAGAACGAATAGCGGTCAAGCACCTTCTCCTGGAATTCTTCGAGATAGAGATAAATTGCCGGGGTGACGTAGAGAGTCACGAACTGTGACACGATCAACCCGCCGATCACCACCAGTCCCAGCGGCCTGCGCGACGATCCATCCGCGCCGTATCCTAGCGCAATCGGCAGAGCGCCCAGCAAGGCCGCCATGGTGGTCATCATGATGGGACGGAACCGCTCCAGGCTGGCGTCGTGAATTGCCTGGTCGTCCTTTGCTCCCTGGCGCACCCGCTCTTCCGCGAAGTCGACGATCATGATTCCGTTCTTCTTCACGATGCCCATCAGCATGAACATTCCGATATAGGCATAGAGTGACGCTTCTGCTCCGAACAGCCACAAAGTCAGCAAGCCGCCGACCAGAGCGACGGGAAGCGATGACAAGACGGTGATCGGGTGCAGATAACTCTCGTAGAGAATCGCGAGAATCACGTACATCACGAACACCGCCACCAGCATGAGAACCAGCAAGTCAGAAACCGTGTTGCGGAAGATCAGGGCCTCACCCTGCAACTGACCTTGCACATCGGAAGGCAAAATCTGCTTCGCCGTGTCTTCCACGAACTGGGTTGCCTGTCCCACCGTGTAGCCAGGCTTCATGTTGAAGAACAGTGTGACGCTGGTGAACTGATTGATGTGGTTGACGGCTTGCGGACCGATCACGGAATGCCAACTGGTCACCGCGCTCAGCGGAACCATGCGCTGGCCATCGTCGCTCTTGATGTAGAGCTTGCTCAGATCTTGAGGATCCGACCTCTGATCGTCGGCGACTTCAAGAATCACCTGGTACTGATCGGTCGATTTCTTGATCAGGTAGCTGTAGTTTTGCGAATACGCGTCGTGCAGCAGCGTCAAAATGCGGGTTTCGGAGATTCCATACAGCTTCGCCTGATCCCGCAGAATGTCGACCTGCAAACTCGGCGTGTGATTGAACAAGTCCGAGTTAACGAACAAGAACCCGGGGTACTGGTACATCTTCGCCATCATCTTGCCGGCAGTTTCGATACACTTGCTGCGAATTGATGCCAGAAATCGCGTAAGCAAATTGCCCCTGCACGTTGGCCGTTGCGCCGGTGCTGATTTCCAGCACGGGATTCGGCTGAAGAAAGGCGAGCGCGCCCGGCACCGTGCCCGCGATTCCACCCATCAGTTCTCCAGCCACCTGTTGGATCGGAGGGCGCTGTTTCGGATCTTTCAAGAACGCGATCAGAAACGCCTGGTTCGCGGGCAAGAACTGCCCGTTTCCGCTCATGGTAAACGTGGTCTGAACCGCGGGGTTCGCCCGCATCACTTTTTCTGCCGCGGTTTGATAGGCGTGCATCTGGTCGGGCGATGAACCTTCCTGCGCCACCAGAATGCCGCGAATGAACGAACTGTCTCCCACCGGCAGAAAACGACTTGGGAACGATGTAGAAACAGATATGCAGTGCCTGCTGAGACAGATCACCCACACCAGCGCGGAAATCCAGCGCTGCCGCAGGAAGAACCATAGCGAATCGCCGTACACCTTCAGCACACGGCGCTCGATGCTGCCGATGGTACGCTCCATCCACGTCTTTTTCGCGCCGGCTCCGCGTTTTCCCAGCAGGCGGGAAGTCATCAACGGTGTCAAAGTCAACGACACCAGGCCGCTGGCGATGATAGAAATCACGATCGTGACCGAGAACTCGCGGAAGATGCGCCCCATTAATCCGCCCATGAATACCAGCGGAATGAACACGGCCGCCAGCGACAGCGTCATGGCCAGAATGGTGAAACTAATTTCCTTGGCCGAATTCAGCGAAGCTTCGAACGCGTCCTGCCCCTGCTCCATGAGACGAACGGTGTTCTCGAGGAACACAATGGCGTCGTCGACCAGGAAGCCGATGGCGAGTGTAAGTGCCATCAGCGAGAGATTGTCGAGGCTGTAGCCGAGCAGGTTCATCGCAATGAACGTCAGCAACAGAGAAAGAGGGAGGGCCACAGCGGGAATCAAAGTGTCAGTCGCGCGGCCCAGGAATACGAAGATGACCATCACCACGAGCGCGAAAGAAATGTAGAGCGTTGTCTGCACATCGCGAGCGCTGTCGACGATGGTGCGCGAGCGGTCGTAAATCGGAATCAACTTTACCGAGGTCGGCAGCTGCGATTCGATGTTAGGCAGCAAATTCCTGACGGAGTCTGCAACCTCAACGGCGTTTGAACCTGCGCGCCGAAACACAGCCACGACTACAGTTGCTGCGGGCGCCGGATGTCCACGCACCCAGAAGCGCATGTCAATGCGTTCGTCCTGCACGCTGTCTTTGGCAGCTGCAACGTCTCTGAGGTAGATGGGCGCACCGTTCGTCTGACCGACGATCAATTGATCGTACTGCTCAGCCGTACTTAACTGACCCTGCGGTTGCAGCAAGAAAGTGTGGTGGGGTCCGTCAAACTGCCCCGCTCCCACATAACTGGTGCCATTCTTGACAGCGTTCGTCAGATCTTCCAGCGTGATGTTGCGAACCGCCATCGCAGAGGGATCCGCCTTGATTCGAACAGCGGACTGCGTGCCGTACACGGCAACCTGGCTCACGCCGGGCAGAATGCTGATGCGCTCTCCGACTTGTGTATTGGCAAAGTCATAGAGTTGCCCTTCGGTCGCGGTATCACTGACCAGAGCGATGTACTGAATGGGCTGATCGTTCGGGTTCGTTTTCGTGAACGTCGGCGGGCTGGGCAAGTCTACTGGCAACTGCCCCGTCGCCCGGGTGATTGCAGCTTGCACGTCGGTCGCGGCCGCATCCAGACTTTTCTCCAGTCCAAACTGCAGAACGAAGCTGGTATGACCCTGGCCGTTGTTGGAGGTCACCAACTCCAGTCCGGGGATCTGCATAAACTGCCGTTCCAGCGGCGTGGCGACGTTGTTTGCCATTGTCTCTGGCGTGGCCCCCGGATAATTCACCTGCACCTGAATCACCGGGTAGTCGACGGCGGGCAAATCGCTTACCGGTAGCCGGTAGTACGCGAGCACTCCGAAAAGAATCACCGAGACCGTGAGTGCCACGGTCATGACCGGACGGCGGATGAAACGCTCGGAAAGATTCATGGCTGGCCTCCCTGTTTCCCATCGGAGCCAGCCGGACCTTGAGGATTCGCTGTCGGCGTATCTACGCGAACCTTTCCTCCCGGCCTGACCGTCAACTGTCCTGTGACTACCACCCGCTCGTTAGGTTGCAATCCACTGATGACAACTACGTCGTCTCCTTGGCGCTGGCCCAGCTTGACCGGTCTTAGATCGGCAGTGTCATCTTCCTTGACTACGTAAACGAACGGACCTTTCTGGCTGATTTGCGTCGCTTGGTTGGGAATCAATACGGCGCCCTTCTCGGTGGCGAGCACGAGCTTCACGTCGACAAATTGCCCTGGCCAGAAGTGGCGGTCAGGATTCGCCAAAGTCGCGCGGAGATTCACCGTTCCAGTGCCGTTCTGCACAGAGTTATCCAGAAATTCGACTCTGCCGGTTCTCGCTTTATTTTCCGGATCTGACGGCAGGCGAACCATCGCTTTCAACGTTCCTTGCGCCATTTCTTTCTGTACTTCGGGCAGGTCTCGCTCGGTGACCGTAAACTCCGCATAAATCGGATCCAATCGCTGAATCAGCAGTAGAGACGTACTGTTGGCCTGCACGACGTTCCCCACGTCCACCAAGCGTGCTCCGGCGCGGCCATTGATCGGCGAATGGATGTAGCAGTATTCGAGATTGAGCTTGGCGGTTTCGAGCGCAGCTTCTGCAGCATCTACCTGCGCCTGGCTCACATCGACAGCATTCTTCTTGGTGTCGTAATCCTGCTTCGAGATTGCTTTGCTCGCGATAACTTCCTGGTCGCGCGAGAACTGAATCTTGGCAAGTTCCAGCGCCGCCTTCGCCTGCGCCAGAGTCGCCTGCGCGGAATCGAGTTGCGCTTTATAAGGACGCGGATCAATCACGAACAGCAACTGGCCTTTGCTGAGGTTCTCTCCGTCCTGAAAATGCCGCTCTGTGATTCTCCCGCCGACCTGCGGAGTCGCGGTCACCGACTCAAATGCCCCATTCCTTCCGATCTCATCCAGATATCTGGGGACATCCTGCGCGGTAGCGGGCGCCACCGTGACCAGAGGCGGCGGCATCGACGGTGCTGCCTGCACCTGATTGCGGCCGCATCCCATCGTCGCCGACATCAGCAATAACAGCGGAACTATTCCTGAAACGCCGTAGCTGGATCTCAAAACTGCTCTCTCCGAAACCTTCATCGCCATCCCCACTCGCTTTGCACTGTGAATTTTGTTGTTTAGTGTGAGGCCGACATGCCGCCATCCAGCGCAGCTTCTGTCGGCATCATGTTGAAATCGCCCTTAGCCGCCAAGCGATCGATTGCACGAGCACGGGCTTTGACTATGGCCTGCCGGGAACAACCCAACAGGATTGAGCAGTCTTGATACGAATAGCCCTCGAGCACCGACATCACGAATACAAACCGTTCCAGCGTGTCGAGATCGAGAACCGCTTTCAAGTGCGGCTCGATTCCCCGTTTCGCTCCTCCGTTTGACGAAATTCCAACGGAAATGGCTGGGCCTGCCAATTGAATCGCGTGCTGCACAATCGCGCGGCGAGCCCAGGAGCGCGCCCATTCTTTGAAGACAGCGTTTCCTTCCACACAGTCGCCAATGCCACCGACGAAACACTGTTCTGCTTTCTCAGCGTCCGCAGTAAGCAAATAGCCGAGCAGGTAAAGACTGTCCATATCTTCGGCGAAGATCCGGCAGAAATCGGCGCCGCTCGTATAGTCGGTAGATCCGTTCAAGACAACCTGGGCGACTTGAGACACGTTTACCTCCATCTGGTTATCAGTCGTTGGAACTCGCCGGTTGGCGCAGTCGCTCATGGGAACCGTGGCATCTGCGCGCCAACTTCCTCAACATGTGTTTAATCAGAATTCCGCCGCAGGAAAACTTCGCTCCCTGCTGCATCAGCTGCGAAAGAGTGCTTTCCGCTTCACAACTAATGACTGTCACATCGGTCAGATCAACCACCAACTTGCGGCCTTCGAGGGTCTCGCTTGCGGCCCGAAAGGCTTCCCGCAACTCGCCGAGCCAGGGCTCCACCAGTTTTCCCTCTAGAACCAATCTGCGTTGCCCTCGGGTGTCGATCGTGGAAATGCGTAACATGTCTGTCCTCTGCTTCACGGTTAGAAGGCAACGCGGCTTCCAAAGCGGAGGCGAAAGTGCGACCTGCAAGTTATTGCATTCACAGGTTCGCGGATTTTGCTTTCATCTCTTTTGTCGAAAAATGTCGAACTCGTTTCGACAGTTGTCGAAGCTATCGAATCGCAATCGACAGATTTAGCACGGGAGAGAAGCAGGTCTTAGGCGGAGCGAGAAATCGCGTGGCGATGATTATCTCTGCCTGGCAACACGATTAGTTTTCCCCTGCGCCGTGGACGCGGAAGGGCTGACGCCGGGACTCTTGCAACAGCGCCTTTAGGAAGGTCAGTAAAAAAACTGTCGCTACTCCGCAAATTCCCGTCAGTGCAATCTCAGCCACGGCGGCAAAGAGTGCACGGAGCATACCAAACGGCAATTTGATTCAGACGCCGCGACTTTCCTCGCAAATTGGCTGAAAGACTGATCGTGGATTTGACGATATCGGTGTCACGCTTCGTCAGATGTCGAAACTACGACACCGTTCGCGGATCGATGCCCAGCTTCTTCATGCGCGAAATCAAAGTTGTCCGCTTGATTCCCATCTTTGTGGCGGCGCCGTTCGGCCCGGCCACGCGCCCGTGAGTTTCTCTCAGCACCCGTAGAATCTCGTCGCGCTCGCCCGATTCTCGCGAACTCGGCACAGGTACACCCGTGCTTGCCCGCTTCAGTTCTGAAACTGGCACTTCCAAGGCGGTGCCGTGCGTAAGAATTACCGCGCGTTCGACGAAATTCTCCAGCTCGCGGATATTGCCCGGCCAATGCCAGCTGGACAACGTCTTAAGCGCTGCTGCGGGAATCGACTCGATCTTCTTTTCCATCCGCCGTCCGTACTTTTGGGCGAAATAGCGCACCAGCAATGGAATATCCTCCGGACGCTCGCGCAATGGAGGAATGCGAATGGGAAATACGTTGAGCCGGTAATAAAGATCGCTGCGAAACTCGCGGTCTTCAATCATCTTATCGAGATCGCGATTCGTCGCCGCCACCAGCCTGACATTGACTTTCTTTGTCCGCGTGCTTCCCAAGCGTTCGAACTCTCTCTCCTGCAGAGCGCGCAGCAGCTTGGGCTGAATCTCAAGCGGAATGTCGCCTACTTCGTCAAGAAACAGTGTCCCTTCGTCAGCAAGTTCAAGGCGCCCCAGTTTCTGCGATATCGCGCCCGTGAACGCGCCGCGCTCATGTCCGAAAAGTTCACTTTCCAGCAATCCCGTCGGGATCGCGGCGCAGTTCAACTTCACGAACGTACGATCCTTGCGCCGGCTGCGATCATGAATGGCGCGCGCGATCAGTTCCTTCCCAGTTCCGGTCTCGCCCAAGAGCAGCACTGTGGAATCGCTGGGAGCAACCGTCTCCACCAGGCGCAGAACGTTGCGCAGCGCCGAACTCTGCCCGACGATTCCCTCGAAATCCATTTCGCCGCGGATTTCCTCTTCCAGGTAAAGTTTCTCCTGCGCGAGCTTGTCTTTGAGTTCGGCAATCTCGCCGTAAGCCAGCGCATTCTCCATCGCAATCGCGACCTGATGAGCCACCTGCGTCAGGAAGGCCACTTCGTCGTCATCAAACGTGTTCTCTTGCCGTCTCGCGAGCGCCAGCACTCCCAGCAGGCGGTTACGGCTGACCAGGCCGATATCGCAGAACGAATTCATTCCCTCGCCGGAGGCTTTGGCGTACATCTCGGGCGGCACTTCGGAAGGATCCAGGCGATTCAGGACGAAAGGTTCTCCGGTCTTGAAGGTTTCGCCAGGCATGGTTCCCTCCACGGGAATTTCAATGCCTTCCAGGAAAAAGCCTTTGCTGTCAGGGAAGTCGAGCGTATGCACTCGCAGATTTTTCCCTTCGGCATCGGGCAGCATGATGGCGGCAGCATCACAGTGCATGACACGGCGAACAATGCTCGAGACCGCATGCAAAAGCTCGTCGAACTCGAGATTGGAAACCACCTGATTCGTAAGTTCGAGAATGAGCTTTAGACGATCCTGCGCGCGCGTGGACGAGTAGAGATTGACGGCCGCGTCGATCGCCAACGCCACCTGGTCGGCCAATAGGCGGAGGAAATCGACTTCCTCTTCCGGATAAGAATGCGCGCGCTTGCTGCCCAAACTGATGACGCCGAGTCGGCGATCCCCTCTTGCCAGAGGCAGCGTACAAGAAGACGCAATTCCGCGGTCGCCCAGAAACTGTTTGTGCGCAAGGAAACGCGTCTCTCGAGTCCAGTCATTCGAAGTGAAAAGCTGCTGGCTGCGATGTGCCCACGCCGCCGGGCTATCTTCCTCGAGAGCTACCTCGTTGAGCCGTTCTCCGTTTACTTCGAGCAGTTGCCACTCGACAGAACTCACCTCTGAGTCGAACGCCACCACGTGCAAATAGTCGAAAGACGCCACCTCTCGCAGCTGCCGCGAGAGCTCATTGCCGGCGTTTTCACAATCGTTGCAGGTCGCGATCGATCGTCCTGCCCGCAACAGAGCCTCATAGCGGGCCGTATGATTTGTGGGGATGATGCGTGCCACCGTTGCCATGAAGTATCCGACCCCAGCTTACTGTGGTATGCAGCTGCGCAGAGCTCTCCGGTGGAAAGCCGCGCTTTAAGACTATCTGATGTAGAGACCTTGCAATAGGGTTCTGAAAGTGACGCAGATCTTCGACACTTGTCGATCTGGCTGTCGAAAGCCTCGTCAATCCGATCGCGGAATGCTCCTTTCCGTAAGCGTTCAACCAGCGACCCGTCAAGGACTTGCCGCAGGTTTCCACCATGACGTTCAGCTTTGGCAGGTTAGGTGCCTTATCAGGGATCGTGACTGCTCCGGGTCAATCCCATTTCATGACACCGGGCCACAATTTGTACAAAGCGTGGAGGAATAGAAGATGCGTAGATTATTTGTCATCATTGCTGCCATTGCTATGTTGGCGGCGGGAGCCGTAGCCCAGGAAAGCCGCTCGGAAATCAGCCTGCAGGGTACGGGCTTCTTCACGAAGGACTCAACCGGACAGGGGAATCTGCAGCGCAGCACGGAAACCGGCGGATTTCTCGTTGGCTATCGCTACCACTTCAATCGCTGGCTCGCTGCTGAGACGGTTTACGGATACAACCGCAACACCCAGCAGTTCTTTACCGGTGGCGGAGCTTCGCGAGTACAGGCCAACGCTCACCAGGCAACCGGGGGCTTGGTCGTCAACTTGCCCCTGCCCTCCCGTTTCAGAGTTAGCCCTTACGTGCTAGCGGAGGGAGGAGCCTTAGTTTTCGACCCCACGGGAAACGCCTTCGCTAGCATTGCGGGAGCCCAGACCCAAGCGACTGGAGTCTTCGTCTACGGAGGTGGGGCTGACTTTCCGATCGTAAAGCACATTTCATTGCGCGCCGAATACCGCGGACTGGTCTACAACGCGCCAGATTTCGGGTTTCGAAATCTGAACACCAACACCATCACGCACACCGCACAGCCCTCTGCTGGAATCGTGTTTCGATTCTAAGAGCGCTTCCCCAAGAAGCCCGTCGAGACCTCTCGGCGGGTTTTTTATGAAAGAGAATCTGGGCGGCGGCGGTAGGACTCGAACCTACCCGGACAGCAATTTGGGCGGTGGGTCCGCATGTGGTCGTCTTCAACGGCACACTCGGCATGCAGACTCTCGCCAAGTGGGACCCCACGCCAATCGGATACTACGCTCTGCGCCAACGATCACCAGAGCCCGCGGGGCTGGATTCGTCGAAAGATTACTGACACGAAGCCGTGGCAGAACGCGAAGGCACTGTTGAAGCAGATTCGGGATTCTCTCGGACCTATGGACTGCAAGCTCAGAAGCCCCGAGTTGAAGCCCAGTTTCGGCCTCGATGAGTTTGGCGACGACGCACTCTGGGCGAAAGCTGTCGCGGAAGTTGTTGCGAGGCGTTCGCGATTGACACCCGCAACGTCTGCCGAAAAGCGTGATACGGACGTCGGTGCACGATTGCTCCTGTACACCCCAAGTGAGAACCTTGCGTGCGGTGCAGCAGAAGCAACCTCAAATGGATCCTTCGATGTGAACAACGTGCCACCATGGGACATCTGGGTTGACTTCTCTGAAGGAACTCTGGTGAGTTGGGTCCCGCCTGCACTGATCGACGTTGCTCAAATGGGAATTGACGTGAATCCCGAGGGTTGTATTCGCTGGGCAGAATAAGAGTTTCTGCCGTGCTGCTGAAATCAAGACGCTACCGCTCGTTGACCCACCAACCTCGCCCGAGGGGGTTTTGAGCGAAATGGCGATTTATCAACAGCTGACTGATCACCCTCGCATCGAAAGACCGTCCAAATAGTGGGCCGACATGTTCGCTCTCACTATTTGGGACGAGACGTTTCATCTCGAGTGGGCGTGGGCCTTGCAGCGGAAAGAAGGAGTTACAGCATGGGAAATATTAGCCGTCGCGATTTTCTGGCTGTGGCCGCGGTGCTGGGTGCGGAAGCGGCTTGGGGTCGCTCATTCTCGACTCCCTCGAAGATTTCCTGGCGCGAGCGTCGCGACCTTTTCCCGGAAGGTGTAGCCTCCGGCGATCCCGACAGCAACAGCGTATTGCTGTGGACCCGGCGCGCCCCGCAGCCTAAACCGGCCCAGGAATTGATCGTCGAAGTGGCGCTCGACCAGACGTTCCAGCGTGTGATCGCAACTCAGCGAGTGCCGATTTCGGCGGAGGCGGATTGGACCTGTCGTGTGCTGGTCGGAGGTCTGAAGCCGGCCCAGGTCTATTGGTATCGCTTTACCGATCCTGAGGGTTCCGGCAGCCGCCTCGGCCGCACCATCACCGCGCCTGCCGATGGTGATTCCCGGCCGGTACACTTCGCGTTCGTCAGTTGTCAGAACGCAAACCTCGGAGCGCAGAACGCGTACCGAAGAATGATCTTCGAGGATGAGCACGCTTCTGAGCAGGACCGGCTCAGCTTTGTTCTGCACCTGGGCGACTTCATCTACGAGCTGGTCTGGTATCCGGAGGACCGCGCCACTTATTACGACCGCAAGGTCAGGGAACTCGTTCGTTATCCTCAAGGAGAGAAAATTGACGACTTCCACATCCCGGTCAACGTGGATGACTACCGTGCTGTGTATCGTGCCTACCTGCATGATCCCGACCTTCAGGATGCTCGTGCCCGCTTTCCCTTTGTTCCCATGTGGGATAACCATGAGTACAGCTGGCAAGGATGGCAAGCCTTGCAAGTGTTCGACGGCAAAACGCGTCCCGCGCAGACGCGCAAGGTCGCAGCCATGCAGGCATTTTTTGAGTATCAGCCCGCGCGTATGGTGAAGAGCGGTGGTCCCTCGCTCGAAGTTTTCAGCCCACCGCAGGTTAAGGATGCCCCGATCACTGTTTTCGATGAGCATGGACTCGGGCAGGAGCCCAACAATCTTGCGGCGATCCATAGTCTGCAGGGATACCGGTCGCTCCGCTGGGGCCGGAACGTGGAACTCATCATCACCGACGAGCGAAGCTACCGATCGGAGGACCCCGGAACCAAGTTCGCTGACGCAGATTTCTCTAATAAGGACTATTCGCGAGTTCGTGCCTGAGGAGGTGCTTGAGATCATCGATGGCGGCCGGGATTACAACGGAGGCAAACCGCCCGACACTATCCGTTTCGGGGACACAGCAAGTTCAGAACCTCCGTAAGGCGGATCCCGCGCAGACCATACTCGGAGCCGAGCAGAAAGCGTGGTTTCTGGAACGACTGCGGAATTCGAAAGCTACCTGGAAGATCTGGGGAAGCACAACTTCGACGCTGGATATGCGAGCCGACCCGCAGAACCTTCCCGCAGGGATGGTGGCAAGCGCCTGGCCCGGCGCCGGGTATGCCAGTTTTGGCGGCGTGGACTTCAGCACTGCCCCTCAGGAGCGCGGTGAAATTTACGATTTCATTCAAAAGCATGGGATTACGGGGTTTGCCACGGTGGCGGGCGACGCACATAGCTTCTGGGCTGGTTTATCGGCGAAGTCTCTTCCGCCGAAGCCCTTTGACCCGGTAGGTGTGGCATTCGTGGTTGGATCAATCTCCGCGCCCGGAATGGTGGAGTCCATGGAACATCACCTGCACAAAGACGCTCCGCTGCGGGCTCTGTTCCTCGGGCAAGTTCCTGGTGATAACCATCCGCAGCCCACCGTTAATATGCTGGTGCGTCACGGGGTCCGGTCATGCCTGGAATATGCGAAGAGCGGTGACGTGCAGAAGGCACGCCAGCTTTCCAACCGGGATTTGTCACCGCACCTGTCGTTTGTTGACATGGGCGGCCATGGCTATGCGGTTGTGCACGCAGCAGCCGACCGGCTCGAGACGGAATTCATCTGCCTGCCGCGTCCCATCGTTCGCCAGGACCAGCCGGATGGCGGACCTATTCTCTATCGGGTTCGACACGCTGCAAGGCTCTGGCGCAAGCACGAACGTCCGAATCTCGAGCAGAAGGTGATAGAAGGCAATCCGGCGTTTTCGATTTAAGGATCGGTTCACAGGAAATCGCTCCCACGTCGCGATATTAGACAATGATCGCTGCGTTAAATCCTATCTCGGTCGCGTGGATCTCGGCTCCCTTTGATTATCCCCGAGCTGATTTCACGCCCTGCTTTCTGCTTGTTGTTAACCGGCTGAAAACATTGATTGATTTGGTGGCGGCGGTAGGACTCGAACCTACGACCTACGGATTATGAGAACCAGGCCGGGATCTGATCGGTTGTGAAAATTTTCTACAATACCTAATTCCTCAGCGTCTTACAAGCCAACCGACTCCATCCGTTATGCGCCGATTTGCTTGGTTTTGAGCATGGGAACATTACATTTTTCATTACAGAAACCCTGAACCCCAAGTGCCTCCCCACACGTACCGCTAGCGTGCCCGCGACCAATCCAACCTCTACACACCGCCGCACGATCTGTTCAAACAACTCCGCGAACACATTCGATTGCTGAAACCGTCCATGCCGGTTCTTGGAAAACGTCGAGTGATGCGGAATCTCCTGATCGAAGCCCAGACCGGTGAACCAGCGCCAGGCCAGGTGCATGCGCAGCTCCTCCACCAGCTTGCGTTCGCTGTGACGCCATACAAATAGCCGATCAACAAAATGCGCAACAGCAACTCGGGATCGATCGAGGGCCGTCCGTTTTCGCTGTAGCTGTCTTTCAGCTGCTCCCGCACAAACTCAAAGCTGATGTGTTTGTCGATCAGTCGCAGCAGATGGTTTTCGGGAACTTGATCTTCCAGGCGGAAGTAGTAGAACAACGCTTCGGAACGGTCGTGTTGCCCCATCATGATCAGCAAGCCTCCGAGAGTGGCGATCCAGCAGAGCATCGGCGGAATCTCTTCCTTCTAACACGCTCTTGCCCTCTCTCAGCCCACAAATCTCAGTGACTTTTTCAACACCCACGGGATTTTTCACCAAATCATTCGCTCCTTGAAGGGCGAACTGTTCAGAGAGAAACGCGCAAGTTGGCGTTCAGCGCTTATAGCTCACGTCCGCAAACTGAACCCGCACTCCATCTGGATCGCGCATACCCTCCTTAACGAACTGGCTCTTGGACTTTCCGCTCAGGTTTCGGACTTCCAGACTTGAGGCTCGCCCTTTGCGGGGTGCACGAACGCTGAGAGCGATGCAAAATCATTCGGCCGCCTTGAAGCTCCTCAGAAGAGACCGCGCCTCCTTGATTGAGCTGGCAGCGCTGTCCCGAATTACGGGGTCGATACTCTTATCTTCTTCGACGCTGCTGAGCTCCGGCAGTGCAGCTTCGATGGCCGCGGACGCGTCGGAAGCTTTACCCAATCTGTAAAGCGCAATCCCCGAGAGCACTTTCGTCTCCGCCTGTTTCATGACCTCGATCATCGCGAACTCATGCCGGTCGCCGCGGGTCTCCGCCTTTGCGAAGTTCGCTTCTGCTTGTCGCAAGTAGGTCAAAGCCCCGGTAAAATCTCTGGCTTGCATTTTGGCAAACGCCAGCGCTTCTTCTGCATCCGCGCAAGTTGAGAGCATTTCCGATTCTGGGTCGCAATCTTTCTTGGCCGATTCAAGGAGCTTCGAGAAAATCGGAACCGCATCCGCCGGGCGATTGGCCTGCATGTAGCCGTTGCCAAGCTTGGTCAGAACCCCTCGTTCCTGGTCCGCGAGCAGTGGTTCACGGCGAACCGTGGCTAAGGCGTCTTCCAATTGCTTGACCGCTTCGTCGGCCTTCCCCCTCTTGAGCGACCGGTCGGCATTGGAAAGAATCGCGTTAAGTTGGTCCTCGGGGCCGAGTTGTGGTTTCGAAAGATCTGCCGAAACCCTGACCGAATCATTGCGCACTGGCCTGGAGTTGTCTGCCATTGAGAAAAGCGAACACAGTACAGCCATCCCTATGCAACAGAGATTTCTTGGAAGCATGTAGGTCCCCCACTGGACTACAGCCATCTTCTTTCCGCAGAGTAGCAAAAGGTCGCGCCGAAAACGATGGCACTTCCGAGGGATACGCCCAGAGCCTACGAAGAGCGTGCGAGGTCGCTGAAATCATAGCTGTCGAAACCAGGCGTTTACGCTCATTGACCCGAGTTGAAAGTTAAGAGTTCACGAGGGAAGAACAGCTCTCCACGCTGCAAGAGGTTCCCAATCCTGGCGCTATAAACTCACGCTTACATTACAAAATCATTACAGTCCGACCCTGGAGCGGGACCGGGCACAAATTCAGCCTTTGTAACCGGCTGAAAACATTGATTGATTTGGTGGCGGCGGTAGGACTCGAACCTACGACCTACGGATTATGAGACCGTCGCTCTAACCACCTGAGCTACACCGCCACAATGAGGGAGATCAACCGGATGGAGGCTGGAATCAAGTCGATGCTTGGCTCGTCTTCCCTCGATTCCGCATGGTAATTCTACACGGAACCAGCCTGGTGGAGTAGAGGCTCGCGGGCGGACCGGAACTGGGCAGAAAAAGCCCCCGATTTCTTCGGGGGCCGGGCCTTAGCTAATCAGCTTAGTGATGATCGTCGTGGTCGCGATCGTCGTGGTCGCGATCCCAATCGCGCTGATCGTGCCACTGGTGAGTGCGCCCATCCCACCATCCGTGATATTGATTCCAGCAGCGGTCGCGCTCGGCGTCCAGATCACGCCGGCGTTCCGCAGCTTCGCCGCTGCGCTCGCCATGCTTGCGAATCGCATGATCAAGCCGGGCTTCTGCTTTCTCGATGCGATGCTGGCATTTCGCGTGATCGTCGTCCGCATGCATGCGTGGTATCGCGCCCAGCGTCAATACCGCGGCAATGGCAATGACTGCAGCACTCGATTTTCCTACCTTCAGGTTCCGCCATATATTCAAAGAATCCTCCTAGGAACTCCATGCCTTAGAAACGCGGGAGCGGCCTCCGGTTGCCTTCCTCGTGCCACAAATAAGGAGGCAGAACTATACTGATCGTCCGGCAGCAGAGCGCCGCGCGACTAATTCATGAAAGCGATCGCTATCATCCCCGCTCGACTGGCTTCGACCCGGCTTCCCCGCAAAATGTTGCGCGAGATTGCCGGACAACCTCTTATCGGACGCGTCTACCAGGCAGTCCGCTCGGCGCCCCAGTTTGCCGATGTCATGGTTGCCACTGATTCAAACGAGATCATGGAACTATGCCAGCGCCACGGCTGGCACGCTCGCATGACGTCTCCATCGCACCGCAGCGGAACCGAACGCGTGCATGAAATTTCGTGCGCCGTTCCCGCGGATGTCTATGTGAATGTGCAGGGCGACGAACCCATGGTGCGTCCCGAACAGCTCGCGACCCTGTTGAGGGTCATGGAGCCTGCGAATGTAGAGGTCGGAACGCTAAAAACACCGGCGGCGGAAATCGACATCCCGAATACCAGCGCGGTGAAGGTGGTGACCGATGCTGACGGTCGCGCTCTGTATTTTTCCCGCGCCACGATTCCGCATGATCGCGATGGCAGCCATCCGCGATACTTCAAGCATCTCGGACTCTACGCCTACCGCAAGGCGGCTCTCGATCGGTTTGTCAGCTTGCCCGAGTCGTCCCTGGAACGCAGTGAGCGGCTCGAACAGCTGCGCTTTCTGGAAAATGGGATTGCCATTTACGTGGCCGAGACGCCCTACGACAGCATCGGCGTAGATACGGAAGAAGATCTGCTGCGCGTCGAAGAGATTCTGAAGAAGAGCGCTCGTTAACGGGCGCGAGTCCAGGCCTGCGCGGCCTGCACGCGCTTGGAAATTGCCGGATGTGAGTGAAAGAACCATTCCACCCAGCGGGATGGCGTGCGCTCAGCGAGGTTCTGATCAGCCAGCTTGTTCATCGAGGTTATGAAGGGCTTCACGCTGCCCAGGGATTGGAAGGCGTAGCGGTCCGCTTGCCGTTCGTTGAAGCGCGAATATGCATTCAGCGCAGGCATGAGCAGGAAGGAAAGCACGGTCGAGACCAGCGCGAGCAAAGGCAGATTTGCGAAGTCAGATAAGGTCTCAAACATGTGCCACCGGTCCACCGCGTAGTGCAGTGCCCAGTTGGCCACCCAAAACCCCAGGAAGGTAGTGCCGGCCTGCACCGCAATGCTCTTGAAGATGTGCTTATGCACATGGTGCCCCAGTTCATGCGCCAGCACGGCTTCGATCTCGTCGGGCGAATATCCTTCTAAAAGTGTGTCCGCCAGAATGATTCGGCGCGTGCTTCCCAGCCCGGTCAGCGCCGCATTGGCTTTCTTGCTTTTCTCCGAAAGCTTCCACTGGTAGACGCCGCGAACCCTGGTCCCCGCCTTCTCGCTGAGCCGGACCAGGCGAGCCTTCAGTTCTTCATTTTCGAGCGGAGCGAACTTGTAGAAGATCGGAAACAGGATGACAGGAGCTAATTGTGCCAGCACGACAAAGAGCCCGAGAAAGACGGCCCAGCAAATCAGCCACCAGTATTCTGAAAATTGCCGGATGATCAGATACAAAAGCTCCACCACAACGGCGGCCAGGACGACCGTTACAAGAAATCCTTTGGCTTCGTCCCAGAGCCAGGAGCGCGTTCGCATATTCGATAGTTGGAAGCGATGCTCGAGCCGGAACCCATAGTAGTCAAGACCGAATCCCAGCAGCTTTCCGATCGCCATCAACATGACGACATAAAACAAGACGGCGAGGGTATAGTTCTGGAAAGCCGCGCGATAGGCTAAGTCGCGAAGCGTGCCACTCCAGCCGGTGGCGAGCAGAACCACTAGAAAAACCAGTCCGAGAGCGAAGTCCGCGACCCCCAGCCAACGGCGGGTGCGGTTGTAACGCCGCGTATCGGGCGAGTCGCTAGCAACGGTCGCAGGTGTGGCTGCCAAACTCATATTTCGCGTAGTCAGCTGGAATTATGGCCCTCCGGCATCCGGAAAGCGAATACCGAAGGTGCAGCCGACCGGTGTTCAAATTCCCTTCCGGGTGTAACTTCGCCCCTTTAGGCTGCGGCACTTACGAATCGCTCGGCCGTCTCCAGGATTTCGGTCACCAACTCTGGAGAGGCCGCCTCTGCATACACCCGCAGCAGCGGCTCAGTCCCCGAAGCGCGAAACAAAACCCAGGCCTCCGCGCCATTGCCGTTCGTCGGGGCGTCGAGAAAGAATTTGATCCCGTCGAGTCCCTCTTTCTTTAAGACGCTGTACTTCCCCAAACGTTTAGTCTCCTCCGAGCGAGCGCGTTGGATGGCCCCCTGCTTGATCTCCTCGGCAATGTGCAGATCTTTTCGCCCATAATAATGAGCGCCGTATTCTTTTTGCAGATCGGCAACCAACTGCCCCAGCGGCTTGCCTTCTTCGGCCATCACATTCGCGAGAAGCAGAGCATTGAGCACACCATCGCGTTCGGGAAGGAAGCGCCCGTAGCCGATGCCGCCAGACTCTTCGCCGCCGATGAGGATTTCGCGCTCCATCATCAGATCCGCGATGTACTTAAAACCGATTGAGCACTCAGTTAATTTGCGGCCGTATCGCGCGGCGATGCGATCGAGCATCTTTGTGGTGTTAAAGGCGCGCACAACCTCCCCCGGCCACTTTCTGCGTTCCAGCAGCCAGCGCAGCAGGACGGAAAAAATCTTGTGCGAATCGACAAAGCTTCCGTCTTCGGCTACCGCGCCGATGCGGTCGGCATCTCCGTCGGTCGCGAAACCCGCATGGCAACGCTCCTTCACTACAGTCTCCTGCAACATGGCGATATGTGGATCGATCGGTTCAGGATTGATTCCCGGGAATAGCGGATTCAATTCCTGGCGGATCGCAACAAACTGGATGCCGTGATCGCCAAAGATTTTTGCCAACACTCCGCGGCCGGAGCCGTACATGGAATCGACTGCGAACTTGAAGTCGGCTTTGGTAATTTTCTCCAGGTCGACGAAACTGCAAATCGCATGGATGTAGGCGCCTTTGAAATCCACTTCTTCAATGCCGGCGGCTTTCCCCTTGGGCATGGCTCCGTTGTGCATTTCGCTCTCGATCACTTTCATGATCGCGGGCGTGGCTGAGCCTCCGAACTTGCCTTTGAACTTCACCCCATTCCAATTCCAGGGATTGTGGCTGGAAGTAATGACCACGCCACCGGCGGCGCCTCGACTCTTAACAGCGAAAGAAATCGCCGGAGTGGGAGTGTAATCATTGGCCAGCTGGACCGGAATTCCAGCCCCTGCCAAAACTTCTGACGCCACACGGGCCGCGCGTTGCGACGCAAAGCGGGTATCGTAGCCGACGATCACGCCGCGGGATGCGTCTTCATGATTGAGTACGTAAGAGGCGATTGCGCCCGCCACTCGGCGCACATTCTCAAATGTGAAATCATCGGCGATGATGCCGCGCCATCCGTCGGTACCGAACTTGATATTGGTCATTGGTCTTTAGTCGTTAGTCGATGGCCATCTAGTCCTGGAGGTTTGCTAACGACCATCTCATACCAGCTTGTGTAGTTTTTTATCGTCGAGGTGCTTGACGATTTTCCCTACGTCCTGTGCCTGTTGTCGCGTCGTGATCAACAGAGCGTCTTCCGTCTCGACGACCACTAGATCACTCACACCTACAGCGGCCACAAATCTTCCTGGAGCATGAATGTAATTTCCGGTCGCATTCAGGGTAAACGCGCCTTCGCCCAGGATCAGGTTGTCCTGCGCGGGTCGGCTCTTGGCGACATGATGCTCATGCAGTGCCGTCCACGATCCCAGATCGTTCCAACCGAAATCCGCGGGAAGGCAGAATATGTTCGAGGACCGCTCGCCCTTTGCCGACCGTGGTTCCAGCAAAGCGTAGTCGACACTGATGTTTTCACACGCAGGATAAAGTTTCCGGAACGTTGCCGCGAACTTCTTGCGTTCCAAAAGCCGCCGCAATCTTTTCGAGAATCGCCGCGGTCTTAGGAAGATGTTCCGTCAGTGCATTGGCCAGCGTGCGCGCGCTCCACAGAAACATGCCGCTGTTCCAGAAATAATTGCCTGCCGCCACGAACTGTGCAGCGACTTCTGCTTTCGGCTTCTCGGTGAACCGCCGCACCCGCATCGCATCGCCGGATGGAGCGCCGACTTCGATGTATCCGTAGCCCGTCTCCGCGCGCGTGGGACGAATCCCCAACACCACGATATTCCCGCCCGCGGCGGCAATCTCTACGCCCTTCGCGAGCACCTGGCGATACTCCTTTTCATTTCCGATGACGTGGTCGGACGGAAACATCCCGATCACCGCATCGGGATCGGTTCGCAAAAGAATGAATGCGGCAAGACCGATCGCCGGCGCTGTGTTGCGGCCGAGCGGCTCCGCGACGACCTGCTCCTTGTTCAATCGAGGAAGCTGGCGGCCGATCTCCCGCTGCAGATCCTCGTTCGTGATCACCCAGAAATTCTTCGGTGAAGCCATGGGCAGCAAGCGCGCCACCGTCTGCTGGATCATGGTCTGCTTGCCGTCGAGCGCCAGCAACTGCTTCGAGCGGCGTTTGCGGCTGAGGGGCCAGAAGCGCGTGCCCCGCCCGCCCGCGAGAATCACCGGATAGAAATTGGATCTTTGTTTGGCCAATGCTTTCACTCGCAAGCTACATTCTTACCGCGGGCTCGGGCAAGGTTTCTCCCGGAACCGAGGCACGCAGAAACTCCACCGCCCACTGCGGACGCACGCTGAAACTCTCGACTGTCGCCGGGACCACTACCGCGTCTCCCTTTGCGAAGGTGACCGGCTCCCTTCCTGCCGCTTCGACAATTCCGCACCCTTCCACCGCGACCATGATCTGCGCGGAATTCTTGTTCGAACGATCACGCGTGGAAAAATTGTGAGGCGACTTGAGCTCGAACATGTCGACGGCAAAGTACGGCGCCTCCACCAGCGCGGACCGGCGGTTCGCGCCATTCACCGCCTGCGGCGCGGGCCGCAGCACTTTTCCGGACGTGGCTTTCTCCTTTACCGCCGCCAGCCCTTGCTGCAAATGCAGTTCGCGCGGACGCCCGTAATCATAAAGACGGTAGGTCGTATCCGACTGCTGCTGCGTCTCAACAATCACCGATCCCGGCCCCAGCGTGTGCACCGTGCCTCCGGCGACGTAGATCATTTCGCCTTGATAAACGTTGATCCAGTTGAGCAATTCTTCGGCACGGTTCTGGTGAATCGATTTCTCAAACTGTTCCCTGCGTCACTCCCGGCTTCAGGCCCAATCCAATCTGCGATCCCGGCTTGGCGTGGGCCACATACCAGCATTCGGTCTTGCCCCAAGGCTCGCCGACTTCGCGCGCCCGGAGATCGTCAGGATGCACCTGCACCGACAGCTTCTCGGCGGGAAAGAGAAACTTCAGGAGCAGAGGAAAACGGTTTGCATCACGCGCCGCTTCGCCCACCAGTTCCCGTCCGAAGCGCGAGCTCAACTCGGAAAGAGTACTGCCCTTGAGCGGTCCATTCGCCACCTTGCACGCGTCGCCGGTCAGCCACGACTCGCCGATCTTCTCAGCGAAATGGTGGTTAGGATAGATCGGCCCCAGATCATGCGTCCCCCAGGGACGCGGATCAAAAGCCGGCGACATCAGAAATGGATACAGTTCGCTCATGCACACAATTTTGCGCGCGCAGATCAGCGCGCCTTTGGATTCACATTAGCACGAAGCAAGTCGGGCAGAGGCCCCGCCCGACTTCAGATTGCAATTTCGCTTAAGCTACAGCGCACCCAGAAACTTGCGCATTCTTTCCAGCCCGCGATCCAGTTCCGCGATCGAAGTGGCGTAGGAAACCCTGATGTGGTCCGACGTTCCGAAGCCCTCTCCCGGAACCGTGGCCACATGCGCTTCCCGCAGCAACTTCCCCGCGACATCGGAGGCCGACTTCACGCCACTGCGTCCGAAGAACGAAGAGATGTTGGGATAAGCGTAGAACGCGCCTTCCGGCATGGTGCACTTCACGCCGGGAATCGAACGCAGGCCGTTCACCACGTGATCGCGCAGACGAATGTATTCCTCGCGCATATCGCTGACGCATTGCTGCGGCCCAGTCAAAGCTGCGACCGCCGCCTTCTGCACAATCGAGGTCGCATTCGAAGTCGACTGGCTTTGCAGCTTCTGCATCGCGCTCACCAGTTGCGCCGGCGCCAGGGCGTATCCGAGCCGCCATCCGGTCATGGCATAGGTCTTCGAGAGCGAACCCACAATCACCATGCGATCGCGATATTCACGTAGCGCCCCGACCGAAAATTGCTTTCCGCTGTAGTTGAGATAGACGTAGCACTCGTCAGAGATCACCCAGATGCCGCGCTCGCTCGCGAACCGTATGACCGCGCGCAAATCTTCAGGGGACATCACTGCACCCGAAGGATTCGATGGCGAATTCAAAATGATCAGCTTGGTGCGCGGAGTGACCAGCCGTTCAATCATCTCGGCAGTCACGCGAAACCCTTGGGCCTCGTCGGTTTGGAGAAGCACGCAATTTCCGCCCGCGTAACGCACGATGTCTTTGAACGAAACCCAGTAGGGCACGGGCAGGATCACTTCGTCGCCGTGATCCACGAGTATCTGGATAGCGTTGAACAAGGCGTGCTTGCCGCCCGTGGAAGCGATCGACTCCTCGCGCCGGTAGTCGGAATCGAAGTCCACCGCGTGACGGTGCACGATGGCGTCGCGCAACTCCGCTGTGCCTCCCACCGCCGTATATTTCGTGAAATTTCCCTGGATGGCCGCGATGGCAGCATCTTTGATGTGTTGAGGGGTTGAGAAATGCGGCTCACCCGCGCCGAAATCGACCACGTCAATTCCCTGCTGGCGCAGCTTATCGGCTTCCGCGACTACGGCCATGGTGGCGGAGGGTTCAATACGGTTGATGCGGTCGGTGAGTTTCACGGCGTGCGCGGCTTCCGTAACTGGGGTCATGCTCGTTTTCCTGTTCTTGGTTTTCTTGCGTGTTGTAACTTGACCGCCGGGTCTAGCTTCTCCCGCAGCCTCTGCTCTACCAACTCGGGGACCAGGTCCTGAACCGATCCCCCTAACTGTGCGACTTCTCTTACCAGCTTCGAACTGAGATACGAGTACTGCTCGGCTGGCATCATGAAGACGGTTTCCAGGTCAGGCCGCAATTTGCGGTTCATTAATGCCATCTGCAGTTCGTATTCGTAGTCGCTAATGGCGCGAATTCCACGCAGCACCGCGCCAGCGCCCATTCTGGTGGCGTAGTCCACGGTCAAGCCATCGAAGGTATCCACCTGAACATTCTTGAAGCGCTCGGTCAGGGCCTCGAGCATCAGACGCCGTTCTGCCAGGCTGAACAGCGGAGATTTATCCGCATTGCGCAGCACCGCCACAATCAACTCGTCGAAAATCTGACTGCCACGCGCGATGAGATCCAGATGCCCATTGGTCGGCGGATCGAACGACCCCGGGTAGATGGCGATGACTTTTTTCAATGGGCCTCTTCCAAAAGTCCTACGGAAAGCGGTCAGGTTGGAGTACAGAAGATTCTATTCGGGTAGGAAGGGGATGGCAATTGCTTTGGCGGAGGGAAAAGGGAGGTCGTTAGCCGAGGGAAAATGCCCGCGACTAACGACCAATGGCGGATTTCCTACTTTCGCGCAGCCGCTACCTTTGCCGGCTCCGGAGGAGCGCTCGGCATGGTGGTCACTCGAGCGGTGGCTGGCGCTGCTGTGGCTGAGGCGGGCGGCGGGGTCGCCGCCGGCAGTCCCAGTTGCTTGCGCACTTCCGCGTCCAGCTTGGCATAGGTATCGCGATTGTCTTTCAGGAACTGGCGAGCGTTTTCACGACCCTGGCCAATTCGCTCAGTCTTGTAGCTGAACCACGAGCCAGATTTTTCCAGCAATCCGTGGGTCACCGCCAGATCGAGCAAATCGCCTTCGCGCGAGATGCCTTCGCCGTAAAGAATATCGAACTCGGCCTCGCGGAACGGCGCCGCGACCTTGTTCTTTACCACCTTGACCTTGGTCCGCGACCCAGTCACCACGTCGCCTTCTTTAATCGCGGCGATGCGGCGGATATCCACGCGCACCGATGAATAGAACTTCAGCGCACGGCCACCGGTTGTAGTCTCGGGATTGCCAAACATCACGCCGATCTTCTCGCGAATCTGGTTGATGAAGATCAGGCAGGTACGCGACTTCGAAACCGTTCCTGTCAGCTTGCGCAGCGCCTGCGACATCAAGCGCGCCTGCAGGCCCATGTGGCTGTCGCCCATCTCGCCGTCGAGTTCAGCCTTGGGAACCAAGGCGGCCACCGAGTCGACGACCAGCACATCAATCGCGCCCGAGCGCACCAGCGCTTCGGTAATTTCAAGCGCCTGCTCGCCATAATCGGGCTGCGAGACCAGCAGATCGTCCACGTTCACGCCCAACTTCTTGGCATAGCCAGGATCGAGCGCGTGCTCGGCGTCCACAAAGGCCGCCATGCCGCCAGTCTTTTGCGCCTCAGCCACCACCTGCAAGGCAATCGTGGTTTTGCCCGAAGATTCCGGTCCGAAGATCTCAACCACGCGTCCGCGGGGAAATCCGCCCACGCCCAGCGCCGCGTCAAACGAAATCGCGCCCGTGGGAATCACGGCGATAGGAACGATGGCTTCCTTCGATCCCAGCCGCATGATGGAGCCTTTGCCAAACTGCTTTTCGATCTGCGCAAATGCCAACTCAATCGCTTTTGCTCGTTCGTCTGCCATAAGAGTGCTGCCCTCGTTGGATTTTTGGGTATGAGAACCCATGTAGGCTACACCCACGGGCTGGGAGGTCGTAAGTGTTGGCCGTCACAAAGCTGTGGAAAGATTATCACGTTAGCGAACAAAAGGCGAACCAATCTGCCCGGCGAACCTCAATCAGGTCTCTGGGATATACTCTGCACGTCAAGGAGGACCCGCTATGTTTTGGTCGCTCCGAAGAGCACCATTTGTCGCTGCTGCCACTCTCGCCTTTGCAGCTACAGTTCTTAGTGCCGATTCCAATCAACAGATACAAATTGAAGAAGTTCGTCAGCAAGCATGTCGATTCGATAGGCACGCGCAGAGGCGATCGCAAGGGTGAATTCGCGCTGGATTGAAGGTACGGTTCGTTACGAGCGACTCCGAGATCCGCACCCGCCGGCGTCAGGAAAGGCTTTCTTGGTGTCGGAAAAAGAGAAGTTCCGTTTGACAATGCAGTTCTCCGCCCAGGGAGAAGGTGGTGAGCAGTTCATCTTCGATGGCAATGACCTACATGTCTCTTCCAGTACGGAATTTTTTAGGAAGTCACCTTTGGGGCTCGTCGTACAAACTCAACCCGTTCTGGTCAAAGAAGGCTTGCTCGGGGGCGTTCTCAACACCAATTGGGCGCTACTGGGCAAGGGTGTCGCAAGACGGTTGAGCTATGAGGGAAAGAAAAAAATTGATGGACGCAGTGCATACTCGCTGCGGTACCAGCCGGAAGGGAAAAGTGATCTCCGAATTCGTCTGTACTTCGATTCCGATACTTCCCGCCACCTTATGAGCGTCTACACCTTCAGCGTGCCGAAGAACGGCCATTCTTCCGATGGGCTGAGCGATTCTACCGGTGAGGTCGTAATGGGCGGCGAAACCCATTATCGCCTTGAAGAGCGCTTCAGCGACTTCAAGGTCGCCGATGGGCTCACCCTTCCAACGACGTATCGCATCGTGCTTGGTGAGCAGATCGCCGGTGTTGGCGGCGACACAAAAAGTTTCAAAATCACGGCGGGAAAAATTGTAAACAACGCGCCTGTGGATCCGGCCAATTTTGCGATCAATCGAGCCAAATAAATGGTTAGTCTCTCGATGCACGATTTCCAGTCGTTGAGCCTCGAAGCATAGGCTTTTCAATCAACAATCAAAAATCGACAATCAACAATTCCTACACCACCAGCTCTGCCAAAATCGTTCCCTCTTCCATATCCGCTTCCAGCTTGAAGCCAAGCTTCTGGCAGATCGCCCGCATCTCGCGATTCTCCGTGAGGATGGTCGACACTACTCGCTCCAGCTTTTCGTCGTGCGCCACTACGATCAGCCGCCGGTAGAGTTCGGTGCCCATGCCCTGATGCTGAAAGCGGTCGTCGACCAGAACGGCCAACTCCGCCTCATTGCGGCCACGCAATTTGCTAAGGCGTCCAATGCCGATGATCTCCGGCGTGCCGTCTTCTCTCTTATGTTCCACCACGAACGCCATTTCACGGTCGTAGTCGATGAAACAAATTCGCGTTAGCCGTTCATGCGCCGTGCGCTGGCTGAGTTTGAGAGGCTGGAAGTAGCGCAGGTAAACCGTCCGCTCCGACAGAGCCTGGTGCAGCTTGATCAGCAGTGGCTCATCCTCGGGACGAATCGGGCGAATCACCGCATCATCTCCATTCTTCATCGTCCACGGCTTCACGTATTGCGTGGGATAAGGCCGGATCGCGAGTCGCGGCAGCTTCTCGGCAGCCACTTCGCGCCCATAGACCACGACCCGCGCATCCAGCGCCAGCAATTGTTCCGGCGACGCCAGCAGCGGATTGATGTCAATCTCTTTGATCCACGTGCTGCTCGACCACCAGTTGGCTGAAGCGCACCAGCAACTCTTCGAGTGCCTCAAGGTCGACCGCCTTGCGCCCGCGCACGCCGCGCAGCGCCGCGGACACTTTGGTTCGCTCAATCATTCTCTTCGCCAGAGTCGTATTCAAGCGGCGGCAACGCCAGTGATCGATCCTTGAAAACCTCGACCAACTGACCCCCTGTACCGAACAGCAACACGGGACCAAACTGCGGATCAACGCTGCTGCCGACAATCAGCTCGTAGCCATCGAGCTTGATCATGGGTTGCACGGTGACTCCCAGAAAATGCTCGGCGCCGGCTTTCTCTTTCACCGACGCTTCAATCTGCCGGTATGCCGTGCGCACCCCATCGGCGTTGCGTATGTTGAGCTGCACTCCGCCCACATCGGTCTTGTGGGTAATGGTTTCCGACCACAGCTTCAGTACCACCGGATAGCCGATCTGGTTCGCCTGCTCCACCGCCTCGGCTTCCGATACTGCGGTCACCGTCGCTACGGTCGCGATCCCATACGCGTTCAGCAGTTCCTTCGACTCCACTTCGGTCAAGATCGTCCGCCCCGCCTGGCGAACTTTGTTCAAGAGTCTCTCCGCCCCCACACGATCCGGCCCTTCTTCCCCTTCTCCGCGGAGCACGGGCGTTTCATAGAGCCCGCGCAGGTTGTAGCTGTAACGCCACATGTACTGAAAAACTTTGGCCGCAGTATCGGGAAATGGGAATGTCGGAACCCCAGCGCGATTGAGAATGTCGACTCCCGCCGCCACCGCCGGACCACCCATCCAGCTGGCGATCACGGGCTTGCCCGTGCTTTGCGCATAGACCTTCAAGTGCTCCGCAGTCTGGGTCGGCTCTGCCATGCCCTGCGGACAAATCACGGCCAGCAGTCCATCGACATTGGCATCGTGCGCCGCAATCTCCACTACCTTCGCGTACTTTTCCGGCGAGGCGTCGCCCAGAATGTCGATGGGATTGTTATGGCTCCAGTGCGGCGGGAGCAATCGCGTCGAGCGATGCCATCGACTTCTCGGTCAGCACCGCCAGTTCGCCGCCGCTCGCGATCAACGAATCCGCCGCCAGCACGCCCGGACCGCCAGCGTTGGTCACAATCGCCAACCGGGGTCCGCGCGGACGCGGTTGCTTGGCCAACACTTCCGCCATGTAAAACAAATCGGCGATGGTCTGCACGCGCAGCACGCCGCAGCGGCGAAAAGCCGCCTCCAGAACTTCATCGCTCCCCGTCAGCGACCCGGTATGCGAAGCTGCCGCATGCGCCGCCGCCTCGGTCCGCCCGGCCTTGATCACAATCACCGGCTTGTTCAACGAAACTTCTCGCGCCGCCGAGAGAAACGACCGCGCATCCCCGACCGATTCCATGTACATCACGATGCTGTGGGTTCGGGGATCATTCCCCAGGTAGTCGATCAAGTCGCCCCAGCCCACATCGAGCATCGAGCCCACCGAAACAAACGCGCTGAAGCCCACCATCTCTTTCTGGCACCAGTCGAGGATCGCCGTACACAACGCTCCACTCTGGCTGATAAACGCCACATTCCCCGGACGCGCGATGTTCGGCCCGAAGGTCGCATTCAATCCGCTGATCGGATTCATCACTCCCAGGCAATTGGGCCCAATCAAGCGCATGCCGCTGCCCCGCATGCGCTCCACGATCTCGCGCTCCAGTTCTTTGCCTTTTTCGCCGTGCTCTTTGAATCCCGCCGAGATCACGATGCAGCCGCGCACCCCGGCTTCCACGCATTCGCTGATAATGTCAGGCACCGTGACCGCTGGAGTAACCACGACCGCCAGATCCACCGGCTCTGGAATCTCATCGATCCGGCGATAAGCCTTGATTCCCAGCACGCTGCTCCGCTTTTCGCTGACCGGATACACCGTGCCGCCGAACGGGCTGCTGACTAGACTCCAAAGCACCGCGCGGCCAATGCTTCCCTGCCGTCTCGGTCGCGCCGATCACGGCCACATTGTGCGGAGCGAAAATCGCGTCCAGGGGATGGCTTTCCGACCGTAACACGTCATGGGCGCGGTCATGCGTTGGCTGCGGCTTGCTGCTTTTATTGACAGATTTCGTGATGCTCATAGGCCTTGAGAGTGTACCCCGGGCCAACACACTCGTCTGTGACCCATGACCGGGCAGCCGGTACCGCAGGCGCATATTCGCCGGTAACTGTTACTTGCTCCCGCGGTGTACTTTCTATTTGGGCGAATTAGGGCACTTGGAATACAATTCCTCCCCACCGGGACAACCCCTGTTTTGTCGGTTCAGGCGGGAGTGCGTCCTGCGTATGTTGATAGAGATCCAACAAGGAGAATTCTAGCCATATGAAGAAGCTGCTCACGCTGCTGTTTGCTGCCGCCCTCACCCTCTCGATGTCTTCCTTCGCGTTCGCCCAGGACGCCGGATCGGCCCCGGCCGATTCGAGCAAGATGGACAAGAAGGAAATGAAGAAGGACAAGAAGGCCGCCAAGAAAGATAAGAAGGCCAAGAAAAGCGACATGAAAAAGGACGACATGAAGAAAGACGACATGAGCAAGCCTCAGTAGTCGCTCTTGGAATCGTCGTCGACCCAGCCCCGGCCGCCTGCCGGGGCTTTGCATTTTCCCACGCGAAATGATCCAGACGTTCGTCTCAGTGCGCGTCGCGGGATGTCATCATAAGTGACTCATTTCAAGCAGGTTGTCTTGCGTTAGTTCTATCTTGCTCACACCCGCACTTCACCTCCAGGAAAATTTCCCTGCACCAGCGCGCCCGAAACCCGTAGTAAAATCCGCGGCATTCAACCCTGCCATTTCGGCAGTGTGGGGTATGGCGCGTTCTGCGTCATCACGTCTTGAACGTCGGGGGTTATGCATGGAACCTCGGGCCCTGGGCAGTTCGTCTTCGGAAACTACAACGGAAAAGTCTCATACCACGCAGCATGAAGGCCGCAATGTGTGGATCCTGACCGCTTACGGGATCTCGGGCCTGGCGCTGATCGGTGTACTGGCCTATTACTTCAGCGATTTCGTCACGCACTAGCGCCGAAGCGTCTGCCTCGATTTAGAAACGTCGCACCGAGCGTAGGTTTCACGCCCTCAGGGGATGTCGTTTCTCAATCCAGCGATTGGCGTGTCTCATCTTCAGAAAACACCCGCGAATTTTGCACATCCGTTACGTGCTACAATGAGCGCGCTGAAAACGTTTCTCCTGACCAGAATTCCCCACATTCTTTACTAGATACGGACTGACTCTGTGGCCCACGACCCGTCGAAAACTGCCACCATCACTTATGCCGACGCCGGCGTCGACATCGACCGCGCCAACCGCACCAAAAAGCGGATCAAGTACCTTGCCCATAAGACCTTTACCCGCGGCGTGCTCAGTGAAATCGGTGGTTTCGGTGGCCTGTTTTCCATCGACAAGACAAAGTTTCCCGATCCCGTCCTGGTCTCGAGCGTCGACGGTGTCGGCACCAAGCTGAAACTGGCGTTTGAGATGGGGGTGCACCACACGGTGGGTGCCGACCTGGTGAACCATTGCGTCAACGACATCGCGGTGCAAGGCGCGACGCCGATGTTTTTCATGGATTACCTCGCCACCGGCAAACTCGATCCGGAAGTCGCGGAGAAGATCGTCGAAGGGCTCGCCGAGGCCTGCAAGCACAATGGCTGCGCGCTGATCGGCGGAGAAACCGCGGAGATGCCCGGTTTCTACCCTGACGGTGAGTACGATCTCGCTGGGTTCATCGTCGGAGTGGTCGAGCGCGAGCGCATCATCACCGGTAAAGCGGTAGAAATCGGAGATGTCGTTCTAGGGCTTGCCTCAAACGGCTTGCACACCAACGGCTACTCGCTCGCCCGCAAGCTGCTGTTCGAAGTCGCCCACTACACCCCCGAAACCTACGTCAATGAATTGAAGGGCAAAGTCGGCAACGAATTGATGCGCACCCACAAAAGCTACTGGCCGGCGATCAAGCGGCTGGTGGATGGCGAGTGCGTCTCCGCCATGGCCCACATCACCGGCGGAGGCATTACCGAAAATTTGCCGCGCGTGCTGCCGCGCGGCGTCGCTGCCGTCATCGAAATGGGATCGTGGCCGATTCCGCCCATCTTCGAGCACATGCAAACCCTGGGCAACGTCCCCCAGGACGAAATGCTGCGCACCTTCAATATGGGATTAGGCATGCTGCTGGTGGTCCCTTCAAAAAAGTTCAAGAAAGCACAGACGGTGCTGGAACGCGCCGGAGAAAAAGCCTTCACCGTGGGAAGAATTGTGAAGGGCGACCGCAAGGTTATCTACACCTAGGAAATTTTCGATTGTTGATTTTCGATTTAAAGCCCAACCCCCAAAACAGTTTTGTCATCCTGAGCGAAGTGAGGCGAAGCCGAACGCAGTCGAAGGACCTTGTGTTTTCCCTACAGCCTTACCTCTTCAACAAATCCACGGGCTCCCGCACATCGGTCACGCGCAAATACTTCGCCAGCGCCGGATACCTCTTCGCGACAGCTTCATACATCTCATACGCCACAGTGCGGTAAGAAATATGTCCCGCCGGGCCGGTCCGCAATTCCGAGATGTACACCACCTCAGCGAAATCCATCTTGAACAAGGTTCGCTTGCGATACGCGAGAGGAATCGCGTACTGCGCATTCTGCGCCGCTTCAGCTACGCTTCCTGCGGTTAACTTCTCGACCGCCGAAGAAGTACGCTTCATAACCGCGTCGTAGCTACCCACCGCCCCCGCCGCCTGCAATTCCTCTGGCGTGTCATATCCATGTGCGGTGGTGAATCCCTGTCCAATCTGCACGCAGCGCCGGTGGCGGTGCATGTCGCGGAATCCGCCCACATCCATAAGGATGTCAAAGCGAAACTGCTGCCCCGCGCAAAACGCCCGCTGCATCTCGTCGTGACGCCCGCGATGCCGCAGGCCCAGGTCGATGATCTCGCGCCGCTTCAGATCGCCGGAAGCTTCAACCGCCTCGCGAATCTGCCGGTAAGGATAATGACAATTCTCGTAAAGCAGCGTTGTCGCCAGTTCGACTTCCAGTGGCTCTTCTTCCAGCAAGTCGACCGTCTTCGCGCCTGCGATCGCCGTGTGGCCCATGAGATCCGCAGCCGCCTGCCGCAACTCGCGCCGCGTTTCGATCTCATATTGATTGGGATCGGCATACTTCACCAGCGTCGGCGCTACCCGCACTTCGCGCAGCAACTCCTGCTCCGCCCGCTCCGCCAACTCGGGAGCCGCGGCGCGAATCTCCTCGACCAGAGCCCGCAGCGACTCGGCATTCACGTTGTATGCGGGAGACGTTGCCGCCCGCTTCAACAACTCGCCCAGCACCCGCACTTCTTTATGGGTATGCGCCAGCAGATGCGCTACCTGCGTTTCCAGCGTCCGCGCATTCACGATTTCGCCGAGAGAAGTGTTGGTCGAAAGCGGCAAGAGATAACGCGAGATGTCGAATGCCCTGGCCTTTAACGTCCGTTCGTACGCATCCTGCTTCATCTCCGCCGGCTTCGGCGTGATGCTCATCAAGTAATGAAACATGCGCTCGGAAGTCGCTTCGTATTCGGTGAAAAGACCGGCGACGGTCTCGCGATATAAAGCACGCGACGCTTCGTCGTCCCCGAAATCCGGAGTGAAATACCCACTTTTCTTGAAATCCTGGTAGCGCGTCGAACGCTCTTGACCATCCCAGCGCTGCTCGTCAGCCACCGCGATCGCCGCCAGGATCGAAAGCTTTTCGATGGCCAGCGCGATGTGCGCTAAATCTGCAATCGAGCGATGTCCGTACTGAAAATAGAAGGTATTGAGAAACTTCTCCGCCTTCTGCGAGCTGATTTCCTTGAGCGACTCCTTCATCGACAGCGAAGAGCGCGAATACTTCGCCATGGCATACGCCTGGATCTCGGGCTCAACGCCGTAGACGGCAAAGACCTCAACCGCAGGGGTTTCGACAGAGGCATGGTTCGACTTTTCCGCAGTGGCCGTGACTTCAGACATTCCGTGATTGACCTCAACAATGAAGAGTGCAATCTTACTTGCCCGCTCCCACCCGCGCAATTGGAACTGAAGCGTGCGCACCCCTTGTAGTGCTTGAGCTTGCGGGACTTGTGCGCCTCTGGGTGGCATATCGCTTCAGAGCTGCGAATGAAGCCCCTGCTCGACAGCGCTCTAACGCTTGACATACTTCCGAACATAACATCGAGGAATCGCGTATTTCTGCCGGATCGAGCGCACCATCCCCGGCACTCCCAATTACTTTTGTGACTTTTCCCTTTCGAGCGGAATCAGATATAAAAGAAGTTGACCCAAACTCATTCATGATGCGTTCTTATACTTTAGCGGTATTTTTGTGTTTTTCGGGATTGGCTGCGGCCCAGGTTCCCTTCGTAGTCGCGTCGGCCGACGGCGCTTCCACCTGGATTGCACCACTGATCGAGGACTCCGGTGCGGTGCGCGCTCCGCTGCCTGCACTCGATTCACCCATCTCGCTTCCGCGTATGGCGCCTGATCTCGCCCTTCGCACCTACGAAAACCGTGTTGCTCTGCAAAATACACAACTGGCCGCGTATTCCGCCGATACCTTGATTCGCGCGCAACTCCCCGACACTTCCCAGTCGGGCGAGTTCGAACTCCAGCGGCGCTTCATCGCTCCCCGCACTTTGGAGTTCAAGCCGGTGCACTTCAGCGGAGACGGTTTCGTCAAAACCAACGTCATCGCTCGCTTGCTGCAATCGGAAGTAGATCACCTGCAAAAAGACGATCTCGCGATGACCGCGCTCAGTCCTTCGAACTACAAGTTCTCCTATAAAGGCACCAACGACATCGACGGGCGCACAATGCACGTTTTCCAGGTGAAGCCTCGTAAGAAACGCGCCGGCCTGTTTAAGGGACGAATCTTCCTCGACGCCTACACCGGCAGCATGGTTCGCGCCGAGGGCAGCGTCGTCAAGTCGCCGTCGTTCTTCGTGAAGAAAGTCGAATTCGTGCAGGACTACGCCGACGTCAACGGCTTCACCTTGCCGACGCACGTGCACTCGGAAGCCGTGGCCCGCATCGTCGGACGCACCGTCGTCGACATCTACCAGCGCGACTATCAACCCGTAGCCAGCTCGGTGCAAGCCAGCCAGCAAATGCCAACGCTATAGATTTCTGCGCGTAGTGGAGGACGGGTGCCCCAGCCCGTCCGGTTTGCATTGCGTCCGGTGTTCCTTTTCCATATCCTGCCGTCACCGATGGTGCAAGCTCCAGAAGATCTTCTGCTCGAACTGTTTGCCATCTTCGTCGCCGCGAAGGTGCTGGGAGAACTCTTCGAACGTCTGCACGTGCCCGGCGTTCTCGGTGAGATCGCCGCCGGAGTCGCTCTCGGCCCCTTCGCTCTGGGCCTTGTCCACCCCAGCGACACGCTCCACTCCATCGGAGAAATGGGCGCCATCTTCGTCCTGTTCAGCGCCGGCCTCGAAACCAGCGCGCACGACCTGATCCGCGTCGGACGCAAAGCGCTAATGGTCGCCGTCCTGGGGATTGTCATCCCCTTCGTCCTCGGATTCTTCTATATGAAGCTGCGCGGCGATGCTTCGACCGAAGCCATCTTCGTCGGCGCCGCCATGGTCGCTACCAGCGTGGGCATCACAGCCCGCGTTCTCGGCGATCTCGGCGTGCTGGCGACACGCACCGCCAAAATCATTCTCGGCGCCGCCGTGTTCGACGACATTCTGGGCATGGTTCTCCTCGCCGTCGTCGCCGGACTCGCCATGGGCGGCGGCCTCGAATGGCTGCACCTCGGCGTTCTTCTTGCTGAAGCCACCGCCTTCGCGTTGTTCATGATCTTCGTCGCACCGCGCATCGTTCGCCGCATTCATCCCGGGGTCGAACGCCTCTCCACGCAGAACGCATCGCTGGTCGTCGCGTTGGCGCTCTGCCTGTTTCTTTCCTGGCTGTCGGCGAAAATCGGGATGGCCGCTATCATCGGAGCCTTCTTCGCCGGCCTCATGTTCGCCGACTACGCGCCCCACTGGAACTTGATCCCGCGGGTCGGCGGCATCACGGAATTCCTCGCACCGTTCTTCTTCTTCTCCATCGGCTCGCAACTGAATCTGAAACTGTTCAACGGAAGCGTGCTGATGGCCGCAGCCATCATCTCCATTCTTGCCGTCGCCTCCAAGTTGATCGGTTGCGGCCTGCCGCTCTTAAGCCAAGGCTGGATGCCCGCCCTGCGCGTCGGAATGGGCATGGTCCCGCGAGGCGAGGTCGCCCTTATCGTCGCAGCGGTGGGCTTGCAATCGGGCATCGTGACCCAATCCACCTACGCGATCGTCGTGGTGATGACCGCCGTCACCACCATCATCGCGCCCCCGGTTTTGCGCTACCTATTCCGCGGCGAAGCCCAGCAACTCACCTGACGACAGGTATAATCTCGCTTCCACCAGGAGGAGCCCGCAATGAGTCTTTCCGGTCGCGTCGCGCTGGTCACCGGCGCTTCGCAGGGCATAGGACGCGCCTGTGCTCTCAAATTAGCGCAATCGGGCGCCACCGTCGCACTCGCCGCCCGCAATCAGGAAAAGCTCGACCAGTTGGCCGCTGACATCGCCTCCGCCGGTGGAACCGTCGCCGTCTTCCCCTTCGATGTCGCCAATGAGGAGCAGATCAAATCAGGATTCAAAGCCGCCATCGCGCAATTCGGCAAGATCGACATCCTGGTCAACAATGCCGGCATCACCCGTGACCAGCTCGTCATGCGCATGAAGCGCGCCGACTGGGACGCCGTCCTCAACACCAACTTGACCTCTGCTTACCTCTGCATCCAGCAAGCCATCGGATCGATGCTCAAGCAGCGCTGGGGCCGCATCATCAACATCACATCGATCTTCGGACAAATGGGCCAGGCTGGACAGGCCAACTACGCGGCCTCGAAAGCCGGACTCATCGGACTCACCATGGCCATGGCCCGCGAAGTCGCCTCGCGCAGCATCACTTGCAACGCGGTCGCTCCCGGATTTATCGAAACCGCCATGACCTCGGTCCTCAGCGAAGACTTCAAGCAGAACGCGCTGAAGATGATTCCGCTCGGCCGCATCGGAACGCCGGACGATGTCGCCAGTGCCGTCGCCTTCCTGGCCTCCGAAGAAGCCAGCTACATTACCGGCCACGTGCTGAATGTCAACGGCGGCATGCTGATGGGCTAGAAAGGTAGCGCCGGGCGGCCCACCACCGAGTTCCGCGCCTCCACGTTGAAAAAGTAGCGCGGCCCGCATCTCGCCTGCTTGAACCAACTTCGAGGCAACGAATTTCTACTTGCCAGAAGTTACTACTCTGGTTACTATTCACCCATTCCTAGGAGACTCCATTGCAGGTTTTCTCTATGAACATCGGCGAGACCATCCGCAACTACCGCCTGCAGAAAGGCATGTCTCAAGGAGATATTGAAAAACGCACCGGCCTGCTGCGCTGCTATCTTTCGCGCGTCGAGAACGGACACACCATCCCATCGCTCGATACCCTCTCCAAAATCGCCGGCGCCATGGAACTTCCCCTCTCGCAATTCTTCTCCGAGTCGGGACACACCAACGGCTCAAAAGGCTTGCCGCAACTCTCCGACGACGAAGTCCGCTTCCTCAGCCAGATTCGCCGCTACTCTGTCAGCCTCAACGACAGCGACCGCAAACTGGTCCTGGCCATGGTCAAGAAGATGGCGTCGAACTCGGCCAAGTAGAAACCCGGACCCTAGACCTCAGACCTCAGACCTCGGACTTCAGACCGTCGACAGCCGCGAAGCGGCGCAAGAATGCAGCCACGGCGCAAGCCGTGGGTAGGGTCCAAAACATGTCCAAGCCCCGAAGGGGCGTAAGAGGAGGAACGATTCATGGCGCAACGCTTCACTGCTGCGAATCGCTCAGTGCCTTCTGTTTTCTCGACCAGCGCACTCGGACAGTAGGGTCTGAGGTCTGAGGTCCGGGGTCCGGGGTCTGAGGTCCGGGGCCCGCCCTTACTTTCGTACCATCCCTCTCGTGACCTCTTGCAACCTCCTCCTCCCCCATAAACTTGTTCTCTGGAGAGGTCTCGTGACTATCGACGAAGAACTGAGCCTGCTTGACTCCCAACTCCGCCGGTTGAAGATCGAGTACGAGATCTATTTCAACAACCCCACCAAGAAACCACCTGCCGATGTCGAGTGGAAAGTGCTCAGCCTGTTACGCAAGTTCAGTGAAGCCCGTTTGAGTTTTTCGCAGCGTTATCGCTACAACGAAATGGCCCAGCGCTATGCCATCTACAGCGATCTGTGGCGCAAGAAAAGCCGCATTCGCGAGGAAGGCTACCGCCGCCCGCAAGACGCGCTGCTCTCCATCCAGGGTCTGCGCCCCGAAGGGCACGAATCGCCACACAAAGTCTATGGTGTCAGCCAGTCCGGAGCCGCCGCCGCCGCTGCCCCAGCGCCTGAGCAGCCTTTCTCCATGCAATGCTCCGACGTGAAAGCTGAAAAGGAGCAGGTCGAGAAACTCTACAAAGCCCTGACCGAAGCCAAGACCAAGGCCGGAGAAGCCGTCTCCGGAAACCTCGACAGCTTCGCATCCTTCGTGCAGAAAAAAACCGACCAGATCCGCAAACAGTACGGCTGCCACAGCGTCGAATACACGGTCGAAATGCAGGAAGGCCAAGTCCGCCTCAAGGCCAAAGCAAAAGTCTAGTCGTTGGCCGGTAGTCGTTGGTCGTGAGCCTATCCACCCAACCTTTCATCTGAGCGCAGTCGAAGGACTTGCTTCCCTTGCATTACGCCACCGCCAACGGACCCACCGAAACCGAAAAATCGTGTGCTTGGCCACCAGCCAACGACGAACGACCAACGACCAGCATTCACAGGCCTCAAGCTGATAAACTTTCAAGTCTCTTCATCCTTCCGCATTCGAGGCGTCTCATGTCGAAAATTCAACGTGCCATCCTGAGCGTCACCGACAAAACCGGACTGGTCGACTTCGCCCGCAAGCTCTCCCAGTTCGGCGTCGAACTCATCTCCACCGGAGGCACCGCCAAACTTCTGCGCGACTCCGGCATTACGGTGAAAGATATCTCCGACCTCACCGGATTCCCCGAGATGCTCGATGGCCGCGTGAAAACCCTGCACCCCAAGGTTCACGGAGGCATCCTTCATCGCCGCGAAAATGCCACGCACCGTGCCGCGGTCGCCGAACATGGCATTCAACCCATCGACATGGTGGTTGTGAATCTTTACGCCTTCGAAAAAACCGCAGCCAAGCCCGGAGTGCACTTCGAAGAATTGATCGAGAACATCGACATTGGCGGACCCTCGATGATCCGTTCCGCTGCCAAGAATTTTCAGGATGTCGCGGTTGTCACCTCGCCCACCGATTACGACTCCATCGCCGACGAACTGGCGAAATCGGGAGGCGAACTCTCCTCCGCCACCAAGTGGCGTCTCGCCCAGCGCGCCTTCGCCACCACTGCGGCTTACGACTCCGCCATCGCCTCCACCCTCGAACGCGTCAGCTCTAACGGACATCGCGAACTGCATTCCGCTGAAGGTTTCCCGTCGACCCTGCGCCTCTCGTTCAACAAGATCATGGATCTCCGCTATGGCGAGAATCCTCACCAGAAGGCCGCCATGTATTCCGACGGCACTGCTACCGGCGTCGCCAATGGTCATCAGCTGCAGGGCAAGGAACTTTCCTACAACAACATCGTCGACTTGCAGGCCGCATGGGATCTCGCGCAGGAATTCGAAGAGCCGGTCTGCGCCATCATCAAGCACACCAATCCCTGTGGCACAGCCACGGGAAAGACTCTGTTCGAAGCCTACAAAAAGGCTCTGGAGTGCGATCCCGTCTCCGCCTTTGGAGGCGTGATTGGCGTGAATCGTCCCATCGACGGAGCCGCGGCCGAAGAAATGGCCAAACTCTTCCTCGAAGTCATCGCCGCCCCTGCCTTCGACGACGATGCGAAGGCGAAATTCGCCTCGAAAAAGAACCTGCGCCTGGTCGAAATCAAAGACGTTCCACAGAAGTGGGTGTTGAAAAATGTCTCAGGCGGAATTCTGGTGCAGGACGCCGACGTCCGCTCTCTCACCGAAGCCGATCTGAAGGTCGTCACCAAACGTCCTCCCACAGCAGAAGAGAAGCGCGCTCTACTCTTTGCCTGGAAAGTCTGCAAGCACGTGAAATCAAACGCCATCCTGTACGCGCGCGATGGCCAATCGGTGGGCGTAGGTGCCGGCCAGATGAGCCGCGTGGATTCCTGCAAGATCGGCGCTATGAAAGCCGTCCTGCCACTCAAGGGCACGGTAGCCGCCTCCGACGCATTTTTCCCATTTCCGGATGGAGTCGAAGAGATCGCGAAAGCCGGAGCCACGGCCATCATTCAGCCCGGTGGCTCGGTCCGCGATCAGGAGGTCATCGAAGCCGCCGACCGCCTCGGCCTCGCCATGATCTTCACTGGAGTCAGGCACTTCCGGCACTAGAAGGATTGACGGAGCACGATTTACGATTGCCGAAGTATGCGAGGGTTCGGTTTGCTTTTACTTCGAAAATCGTCAATCGTACTTCGACAATTTCTCATTACTTCGGTCATTGCCGAAAACAATCCCGCAAGCCCGCTTTTTTCTCCCGTTCCTTGACTAAGGTTTACAATACTCAGAGCACCCACCCGCAGCGGTCCGGCATCCAATCGCTATGGCTTTGGGATATCGAAGGTTCTCGATGAAAAGTATCCGCCGATCCCTATTTTTGCTCGTTTTCGCCGCAACCGCGTTCGCGCAGCAGACCCCCGCGCCTGACACCAAGCCAGCCACGCCGCCGACCCGCAAAGTCGACCGTGCCGCGGCCTATTACCACTACTCCCTCGCCCACATGTACGAGGAGCAGGTGGCGGTCTACGGGCGCAGCGATTTGGCGAATAAGGCCATCGAGGAATACCGGCTCGCCATCGATGCCGACCCGACCTCCGAATACCTGACCTCGGGACTCGCGGAACTCTACGCGAAGACGGGACGTATTCGTGATGCGGTCATCGAGGCCCAGGACATCCTGAAGCGCGATCCCAATAACCTGGAAGCTCACAAACTTCTGGGACGGATCTACCTGCGCTCCCTCGGACCCGATGCCGACTCCAACAGCAGCAGTTCGCAAAACGTTCTGAAACTCGCCATCGAACAGTACGAGCAGATCGTCAAACTCCAGCCTGACAGCGTCGACGACCACCTCCTGCTCGGACGTCTTTACCGCTTGAACAACGATTTGCAGAAGGCGGAGAGCGAGTTCAAGACCGCGGTCAAACTTGAGCCCGATTCCGAAGAAGCCATCACCACCCTCGCGTACCTCTACAACGAAGAGGGCGACAGCGCGCACGCCGTGCAGGTACTGAGCTCGATCCCCGATACCGCCCGCTCCGCGAAACTCTATTCCGCGCTCGGTTACACTTACGAGCAGCAGAAGCAGTACAAGAACGCCATTGAAGCCTACAAGCACGCGGTCGAACTCGATCGCGATAACCTCGACGCCATCCGCGGCCTGGCCCAGAACCTGATGAATGATGGCCAGACTGACGCGGCCCTCGAGCAGTACAAGGTCATCGCCGACGCGAATCCTGAAGATGCGCAAACCTACCTGCGCATGGCCGAGATCTACCGCAAAAACGGCAAGTTCGACCTGGCGCTTGAAAATCTGAAGAAGGCCGAGTCCATGGTGCAGGACTCGATCGAAGTCCCCTACAACATCGCCGCCGTGTACCAGGCGCAGGGACGCTTCGACGAGGCCATACAGGTCTTGCAGGAACTCCTCAAGAAAACCGAGAAGCCCGACAACGGCTACACCCAGGGCGAGAAGAACAATCGCGCGGTTTTCCTGGAACGTCTTGGCACCATCTATCGTGATAACGGCAATGATCAGTCGGCCGTCGAAACCTTCCGCAAAATGCTGCCTCTCGGCGATGAGAACGCCGAACGCGGCTACCAGCAGATCATCGACACCTATCGCGAAGCCAAGCAGTGGCAGCAGGCCACCGACGCCGCGAAAGAAGCCTCGACCAAGCTTCCCAAGAGCCGCGGCCTGAAGATGGTTTACGCCGCGCAACTCGCCGACATGGGCCAGCCCGACGCCGGCCTCGATCAGGTGAAGTCGCTGCTCAAAGGCACGCCTGATGACCGCGAGGTCTATATCACCCTCTCGCAGATGTACAGCCGCCTGAAGCGCTGGCCCGAAGCCGAAGCCGCGCTCGATAAGGCGGAGCAGTTCTCATCGAAAGATGAAGACAAGGAATACATCTGGTTCCTGCGCGCCTCTGGATACGAGCGCCAGAAAAAGTACGACGAAGCGGAAGCCACGTTCCGTAAGGTCATTCAGAGCGATCCGCAGAACGCGACGGCGCTCAACTATCTCGGATACATGCTCGCTGATCGTGGCATGAAACTTGACGAGGCCCTCACCCTGATCAAGAAAGCCGTGGATATGGATCCCGCCAACGGCGCCTATCTCGACTCGCTGGGATGGGTCTATTTCAAGCAAGGCAAATACGATCAGGCAGAAGAGAGCTTGATCAAAGCGTCCCAGCGCATCGGAAGCGATCCCACAGTGCAGAATCACCTCGGCGATCTATATCAGAAGACGGGACGCCTGAAGTTAGCCGCTGCCCACTGGGAGCGCGCCATCAACGAGTGGAACAAGACCATCGCCGCCGAAGTCGACAACACTGAGATGGCGCAGGTGCAAAAGAAACTCGAGTCGGCCAAAATGAAGCTGGCTAAAGAAGACTCGCAACAGAAATAGTCACGTGGGGACAGCCGCCCGGCTGTCCCTGCTATCATTCCCTCGTGAGTAAGCCTCACCTGCCGATCATCGTCGCCGTAGTTCTCGGCATTGCTGCCCTCGGCTTTTTTGCCTTCGACAAGATGTCGTTGCCCAAGCCGCAAACAGCTTTTGCGGACGGACAACTCGCGCCCGACTTCACTTTGAAAGACCAGGCTGGCAATCCTTTTCGCATGGCCGATCTGCGCGGGCAGCGCGTGCTGCTGGTTTTCTATCGCGGATACTGGTGACCGTTTTGCATGCGCCAACTGCGCGAGTTCGCGCAGCATAAGAACGACTTCGATCAGCTCAACACGCGGGTCGTTGGTATCAGCGTCGACAGTCAGGAAGACGCCAATAAAGTCTGGGACAAGATGACCAACAAGCAGTTCACCATCCTCAGTGACCCCGGCGCTGTGGTGATCAAGCAGTACGGTTTGCTGCACGCGGACGGCAAGGGCGACGAAGATATCGCCATCCGCACGACGCTTCTGATCGACGAGCAAGGACGCGAACGCTGGCGCCGTGTCAGCAGCACCATCCCCGACATTCCGACCGCAGCGGAAGCCTTACAGCACATTCGCGGGATGAGATAACTCCAGCCGCCCCGGCTGTCCCTGTTAGACTTTTTGCGTCTTCCATGGATCTCCAATTCCGCATTCGTGAAGCCACGCTCGACGACATCCCCGAGTTGCTGCGCCATCGTCGCGGCATGTATGAAGACATGGGTTACGACGACGAAGCGTCTTTGATGGCGATGATGGAAACTTCGCGGCCTTATCTGCGCCAGGCGATGATGAACGGGACGCTGCATGCCTGGGTGGCCACCGTCGAGAGCCGAGTCATTGGAGGTGGCTTGGTTATCGTGAGCCCGTGGTTGAGCCATCCCTACGATCGGCAGTGCCGCCAGGCCACGGTGCTGAATATGTATGTTGATGCGGAATTTCGGCGGCAGGGCATTGCGCGACGGCTCATGCAGACCATGATCGACTGGTGCCGCAAGAAAGGATTCGTCAACGTGTCGCTTCATGCCAGTAAGTTTGGGCGGCCGTTGTACGAGTCGATGGGATTCGAGCCGACGACCGAGATGCGATTAAAACTGAAATAGCACTTAGCAGTCTTGGTAGCTTCTCGAACCCCTCATGGCCAAATGCCAAGTGCCAAGTGCTAACTGCTGCTGTTAAACTCAACCCATGCTCGCCGACTATGCGGTGCGCGTGGAACAGTCCCGCGGACGCCGCTTTCCCGAGCCTCCTCATCCTTATCGCGACGCTTTTCAGCGGGACCGCGATCGGGTCGTCCACTCACGCGCATTTCGCCGCCTGGAAGATAAGACGCAGGTTTTCACCCGGCGATATTCCGATCACTTTCGCAATCGCCTGACGCACACCATCGAAGTCGCGCAGATCGCGCGGACAATTGCCGCGCAACTCGGCCTGAATGTCGACCTGGTCGAAGCTCTTGCGCTGGTGCACGACGTCGGGCATCCGCCGTTTGGACACTCGGGCGAAAAAGCTCTCGACGCCGCCATGCGCAAGCACGGTTTCTCTTTCGACCACAATCTGCACGCCTTGCGCATCATCGAAGATTTCGAGCTGCGCTACATCGCCTTTCGCGGATTAAATCTGACTTTCGAAGTGCGCGAGGGCATCATCAAGCACTCGCACGATTACAGCGAGAAACAGCACCCGGAACTTAAAGAGTATCTGCTCGACAAGCGGCCACCGATTGAAGCGCAGCTGATCGACATGGCGGACGAGATCGCTTACACCACCGCCGACTTAGACGACGGATACGAAGCTCGTCTCCTCCAACTAGAAAACATCCGCCAGGGCGTGCGCATGTTTGAGCGCTTCTACACCGAGGTGGAGCGCGCCCATCCCGAGGCTCCCGAGAAATTGAGGTTCAACGAAGCGCAGAAGCGCATGCTGAATCGCATGGTAGGAGACCTGATCCGCAACACGCAGGAACAGATTGATGCGGCGGGAATCCGCTCGCTTGAGGATGTGCGCGATTTCCCCCGCCGCGTGGCCGCGCTTAGCACCCAGGTGGAAGACGAACGCAAGGAAGCAAAGCTGTTTCTTTTCGACAACCTGTATCTCAGCGCCGCACTAGAACCAGGAAAAAACGATGCCGAGCGCATTATCGAGGCACTGTTCTCGCTGTGGATGACGGAACCAGAGCACCTTCCGTCCGGCTATCGCGAGAAGGCCCGCCAGGAACCGCTGCCGCGCATAGTCTGCGACTACATTGCGGGGATGACGGATAGCTTCATTTATGAGCAGTATGAGCGGCATTTTGGCGCGGAGTGATCTCAATCTGGCTCATCCCGCGACCAACTGAGTGTTCCCCGATCCGATTAGATCGTCCAATTTTCCAGGGTCATCTTCGGAACCCGGGCAAACTCGCGCGTATTGTTGGTGACGAGTATCAATCCCAGGCTGCGGGCGTGAGCCGCGATCAGCAGATCATTCGCCCCGATCATAGTGCCGGCATTTTTTAAGTCAGAGCGAATTTGAGCGTAGTGTAGCGCAGCAATGTCGGGAAAATCGAGCACCTCAACGTATCCGAGAAAGGCGTTCAGTGCGGCTTGGTCCTGCCGTTTCCGCGGAGACATTTCAACGCCGTACAAAAGTTCCGATTTGGTAATAACGGAGATGCAGACGTCGCTGACCGGAACTTTCGCCAGACGCCTTAGTACCGCGTCACTTGACCGCTTCATGATGTAAGAGCAGGTATCGGTGTCGAGCATGTAGCGCGGCATTACCGCTCACGTTCCTGAACCGGCAGATCTTCGATTCCCTCCATGAAATTCGCCGATGCCGTGGGCGCTTCAGTAAGGTACGAAGTCCATTCAAAAGGCCGGGATGACAGCACCACTTCGTTGCCCTTCTTGCGAATAAATACTTCCTGGGTGTTGAACTGGAAATCCTTGGGCAGCCGCACGGCTTGACTGCGATTATTCATGAAAACCTTCGCCTTGCGTTGCGGGGGATTTTCTTTGCGATCTGTTGGCATATACATGAGTATATGCTCGAAAGACTAACGCCGCCAGCGCTCTCTAAAGATTACTCTGCGGTTACCCTCGCGCATTGCGCGCCATCCCCGCCAAAATTACCCTGAAGCATGGATTTTGTACCCCCACCCGCCGCAGCGCCGGACTACAATGTCATTACAAAACAAGCATTTAGCTTTTCCACAGTTTGGCATCCCACCTGTTATAGACACAGGCAGGTACCGGTAGTTGCGGCACCAAAGGGATTTCGGGCCACGCGTCGCGTCAGCGCTGGCCGGCAAAGCCCAAACAGCTTGCCTTATTACCCAGTTTTGGGGACGCAATTTAAAAATCACGCCGCACGCCCGTTTTGGCGTGCATCAGTGGAGCCCCAACAAGCTCCCCCATTTCGGAGGAAGTTGAAATGAAGAATGTATCCGTAGCGCTGCTCCTGGCTGTGGTGCTCGCGCTGCCGGCTTTTGCGCAGACCACCGATCAATCGACTGCGGCCCCCGCGGCCCAGTCCACGTCTTCCACCACCAGTTCCAGCATGGGCGCGACTGGCAAAGAGCCCTTGGCTCCGCCCGCCCGTGAAGGCTTCTGGGGACGCATCAACCCATTTGCCCGCAAGAAGTATGTGCAGCGGCAAACCGGTCCCATCCGCGATCGCATCAACGAGCTCGACGATCTGACTGCGTCGAACAGCAAGATGATCAAAGACGTTGACTCGCGCGCGCAGCAGGGAATCCAGTTAGCTTCCACGAAGGCCAATGAAGCCGACCAGCACGCGATCGACGCCGGCAACAAGGCGACGATGGCGCAGCAGACCGCTACTCAGGCCAACACCCGCTTGACCACTGTCGAGCAGGTTGTGGGCAACATCGATCAATACAAGGCTTCCACTCAGACTGAGATTCGTTTCCGTCCCGGACAGACCGTGCTAAGCCAGAACGCCAAGTCGGCTCTCGACGACATCGCCACGCCGCTGAAGAGCCAGCGTGGATACATCATCGAAGTACAGGGATTCTCTTCCGGACACGGCCAGACCGCGATTCAGACCTCGCAGAAAATGGCTGACTCGGTGGTTCGTTACCTGGTGCTCAACCATGACATTCCGGTCTACCGGATCTATGTGGTTGGCATGGGCAACGCCCCGGTGCAAAGCGCGTCGGATGACGCGACCGCGAAGACCAAGCACACCAGCGGCGGCCGCGTGGAAATCAGCCTCTTGAAGAACGATCTTGAGACGCTGGCTTCGACCTCGAACGCTCCGGCCGCGCAGGACCAACAAGCTCCTCCCAAGTAGGAAGGTACATCGCTCCCCCATAGCCCCTTGCGCAAGCAGGGGGCTTTTTTATTGAGTAGCGCCGGCGTCCCGCCGGCCTCGGCACCGTATAATCCTGCGCAATGGCCGACTCCTCCAAAGCCACCAAATCTCTGCTGCGCAAGACCAGCCTCTTCTATTTCGTCTGGGTCATGTTCTCGTACTGCACGGGAGGCCCATTCGGCCTGGAAGACATGGTCACTACGTCAGGCCCAGGCTTGACGCTGCTGTTTCTGCTGTTCATTCCCATGTTCTGGTCGATTCCCGTGTCACTGGTTTCGGCGGAACTCACGACGGCGATGCCTGTGGAAGGCGGCTTCTACCGCTGGGTGCGTGCCGGCTTCGGAGACTTTTGGGGATTCCTCGCGGGCTGGTGGAACTGGTGCGCGTCGTTCCTGCTGGGGGCGGTCTACGCGGTGCAGTTTTCTGATTACCTTGGCTTCTACATTCCACAACTCGTGGGATGGAAGCACTACGCCGTATCGATTGCAGTGGTAGCGTTAATTACCTGGATCAACATTCGCGGCATCGACGCGGTGGGCAAGTTCGCAACCGCGCTCGAGATTTTCATCCTTATGCCGGTGCTGGTGATGGTGGTGATGGGATTGATGAAATGGAAACACAATCCCTTTGTGCCGGTGGTTCCGCCGCATCAGCCGATGTTCAGCGTCTTCGGTGTGGGCCTCGCGCTTGGCTTGTGGCTTTATTCCGGATACGAGCAATGCTCCACGGTCGCGGAAGAAGTGGAGAACCCGCAGCGCAGCTATCCGATCGCGCTCATGATCGTGGTTCCTCTGTCGATCGCTGTCTATTTTCTGCCGACGTTTGCTTCCCTGGCCGCGCTGGGCAACTGGCAAAGCTGGCACACACGCTATTTCTCTGACGCCGCACAATTAATCGGAGGCCCCTGGCTCGGCTCGTGGATGACCATGGCCGCAATGATCACCAATCTGTCGCTGCTCAATGCAACGGTGCTGACTTCGACGCGCATGCCGTTCGCGATGGCGGAAGACAAGTATCTTCCCCATGGGTTGACGCGGGTCCATGAGCGCTTCGGGACACCGTGGATCGCAATCATTGTTTCCGGAGTGATTTACGGAGCGCTGGCCGTGCACTCGCTGGTGCAACTGATCACGATCTACAACTGGCTGCGCGTTGCGACCACAGTCATGACCGTGTTAGCCGCGTGGCAATTAAGACGAAAGATGCCCGAGATGAAGCGTCCGTTCGTGATTCCCGGAGGAAAGCTGGGCCTGATCGCGGCGGTAGTAGCCGTAATCATCATGAGCGCGGTCGCTTTACTGGGAAGCGACAAGTATGGTCTGCGCTGGGGGCCCGTCGCCCTGGCCGCAGGTCCGCTAGTGTATTGGTTCATTCGGCAGGGCAAGCTTGTGTCATAGCGCCGGCGGCCAATCCGACCGCTCGCCCCAGGCCCTCATCGCCTCCCTCGCCCAAGCCGTCGATCTATCCGCATGACAGGCATTGCAGGCATTGGGAATCTTGTTCTTATCCGTCAGCCCAGGTGACACGACGCGGAATGTATGCGCATGCACCATTGCGCCGGGAACGCCTTCGCTTTCGATCTTCGGCATATGGCACCCCACACACTCGCTACCCGCGCTGCCATCCTTGTGATGGGTATGTTCAGCAAGCGTCGCCTCGCGCGGACCGTTCGGAGAAGACGGCCCGTGGCAATCGAGACAGATCTGATTCACAGGCTTTCGCAGCTGCGCGTAGTTGCCGGTGCCGTGAGCGTCGTGGCAAGTGGAGCAGGTGATGCCATGGCGGTACATCACGCTCTGCGCGAAATCATTTCCCTGCATGCGGTTCTTGTGAGCCGTGCAATCGGGAAAATAGTAAAACGTGGTTTGACCGAGAGTGCAGTCCTCGAGCCTCCAGAAATCTGAAAGTTTGAGGCCAACCCTGTAGCCCACCGGCCAGTCGTAATACTTCCCCTCAATCGGACTGTTGACCGGCTGGCCTTGCGAATGGCACTGAATGCATACGTTGTTGCCGGCAACGGAATCGAGTTGAGCGGGATTCAGAATGTTGCCGCGTGCAGCATGCGCCACGTGCTCGCTGCCCGGCCCGTGGCAGCGCTCACAACCAACATTCCACTCCGCGACTTGCTTGCTGCGAATGTCGTAACCAACCGAATGGCAGCCGTCGCAGGTCGGCCCGGTTGGGCGATGCATGTTGTCTGGAGGGTAGAATGCCGTCCACCAATCCGCTCCATTCGGAACTTTATAGGGAAGCCACTGGCGCGTGCCGACGTCCCATTGCACCGGCAAAGGGAAATAATCGCCCCCAATCTTCGTGAAATAGCGCTGCTTCCACAGGCTGCCGTAAGCCAATGCAACCTGGTCCCGGGTGAACTTTGCGATGTTGTTAGTGGCAAGATCGGGAATGATGGCTTCGGGATGCTCGCGCGGATCGCGCACCACATTCGCCATCGGAGTCTTCTTCCAGCGCTGGTAGATCCCGGCGTGACACTTCTCGCAGGCTTGTGAGCCAACATAATGCGCCGACGCCAGGCTCGCCTCCTGTTGTGATTTTTCCTCGTTCGTAAGGGAGCGGAGACTGCGCACGAAAAGAACGAGCTTCCAGCTTTCTCCAGTCGACTCCGAGCGCGGGTTGCCCCACGCCGGCATTCCCGTCAACTGAACGCCGTTTTCGATGATGTAGTGAATCTCGCCGTCGCTGAGGTTCTGGGTTGCAGGCGCACGCAGATCGGGCACTCGCGGATATAGGTTCCGGCCAACCTGGGTGTTGCCCTCGCCCGTGATTCCGTGGCACATCGCGCAACTGGTCAAGAAAATCTCTCGGCCTTGCTGAACCGAGCCGGAAGTGGCGGCGATCGGATTCTTATTCTTTCGTTCCTGCGCCGGGATCGACAGGTCGCGCACGCTGCGGGCCAGCGTAGTTTCTGTTTGCGATGGTGGCGTCGTCGCGCGGAAGCCTCGCCGAATCAGGAGAGCCGCGCCGATGGCTGCGAGCGCCAGCAAAATCAGTATTGCGGTGAGGAATGGTTTCAAAACTCTCATCCCTCTTCCCTAGCTCACCCAATCCAGAAACTTGTACCACGCTCCCGCAAATGGCAGGAACCACGGCTTGCCGTTGTACATTCCCAGCGGCGCGCCCGGAAATGGAATCCCTGCAAATGGGTTGTCCGGGCTATCTCCGGCAATCATCTCCGCCATCTTTTGTCCCTGATACGTGGCCATGGCAACGCCGTGCCCCGCATATCCGACGGCGTAGTAGATTCCATCCATCTGTCCGGCGTGCGGCATGATGTCGAAGGCAAAGTCGAGCGTGCCTCCCCAGACATACTCCACTTTGGTGTCTCGCAATTGCGGATAGACATCGATCATTCCCAGCCGCAGAATCTCGGCGCTCTTGCGAATGGAATCCCTGGTCTCAGGGAAGAAGGCCGCGCGCCCGCCGAACAGCATGCGCCGGTCGGGAGTCAATCGGTAGTAGTAAAGATAGTTTTTCGAGTCGTAGATCATGCGGTTGCGCGGACTCAACTCGTGGGCCAGCGTCTCGGACAAAACCGCGGTCGTGATGATGTACGAGCCGATGGGAATAATCTTCTTCTGCAGCGCTGGAGTCGCGCGTCCCGTATAGCCGCTGGTGCCCACGAATACATTCCGCGCCCAGATGTTTCCTTTTGTGGTTTTCAGGCTCCATCCCGCCTCACCTTGCCGCGACTCGCGCGCAATCTGGTTGACGCAAGTGTTCTCGAAGATCTCGGCTCCGGCGCGGTCAGCGGACCAGGCCAGCCCCGCGACGTATTTCGCGGGATTCACGCCGGCGCTGATTTCATCGACCATGCCGCCGTAGTAAAGATACGACCCGATCTCGCTCGCGAGTTCACTCTTCGGGACAATCCGCAACTGGTGATTGCACTCGCGAGAGATCACATCCACCTGTCGTGCAAAGTCGTCGAAATGCTTTTGCTTGCAGGCGACTTCCAGATGCCCGCAGCGGGAAAAGTCGCAGCGGATGTTTTCATCGCGGACAATCTGCTCGACACAGTCAATCGACTGCAGCGATGCCGCGTACATGCGCTGGGTGAGTTCGCGTCCATACATCGAGATGAGCTTGTTCACGCCCAGCTTCATGCCGGTCAGGACCATGCCACCGTTGCGGGAACTGGCACCCCACCCGATGGTCTGAGCTTCGAGCACGGCGACTTTGGCTCCGCGCTTGGCCAGTGTACGGGTGGCGGAGAGCCCAGTGAACCCCGCGCCGATGACAGCGACATCAACCGCTTCCGGCAACGGTTGAGCCGGATCGGAATTCGGCATCTCGACCGTACCCAACCAGAAGTTTTTCTCCCGAATGGCCATGCCCTCTTCTTCTTAATCGTTCGCTCGTGGCGCGAACCTGCGTTCCTGAATGCTGAGTGCTGAATGCTGACGGCTTTTCTTACAGCACTGCCGACTCGTGAATGGTACGCCCCTCGGCAAACCTTGCGAAATTGAGCAACGACGCATCAATCAACGACGTCTTTCCAGTCAAAATCAAGTCCGACAGAATTTTCCCCGTCGCCGGGGCATGCATCACGCCGTGTCCGCTGAATCCGTTGGCGCAGAAAAATCCCGGCGCGGCTTCTCCCAATATCGGATGATGATCGGGCGTCATCTCATACAATCCCGCCCACGCGCGCTTGGGATTCACCGCCAGATTCTCGAACATCGGCACTCGATCCGCCGCCCGCGTCAGAATCTTTTCGATAAATGACGGCTCAAAATCGGTCTTGTAGCCCGGCGTTTCTTCCGGATCATTCCATGCCAAAAGAAATCCCAACGCCTCAGGACGAAAATGGAAGCCATTCGACATATCGATAATCATGGGCGCCGAATGTGGAAATTGATCGAAGGGTTCGGTCGGAACCAGCATGCGGCGCAACGGTTCGACCGGAAGATCGATCCCCACCATGTTTGCGATCCCGGCCGCCCACGCGCCCGCCGCGTTCACGATCTTGCGCGTCGCCACCGTTTCACGGGTCGTTTCGACGCTTGAGATGCCTTGCGCATCCTTCGAGATTGCGGTGACGGCGGTGTTCTTCCAAAGCTTGGCTCCATGCTCTGAAGCCCAGGTCATGAACCCGATCATCGCGCTATAAGGATCGACGAATCCATCGGTCGAACAGAAACTCCCTCCGACAATGTCGTCCGCCCGCAGCTGCGGAAAACGGCCTCGAATCTCGTCGCCAGTCACCATGCGGACATCTTTCAATCCCATCGCGATCTGCTTCTCGTAATTCGTCCGCAGGTAAGCCATGTGCTTGTCATTGGTGGCGCAGAACAAATAGCCCTGCGGACGGTAATCGCACGGATACCCTAGCCGCTCATCAAAGCTGGCATAAAAAGGAATCGAGTAGAGCGACATCTGGATATTGACCGGAGTCGAAAACTGCGCGCGTACGCCGCCCATGCTCTTGCCGGTGGACCCCTTGCCCTGCGCCGATTCACGCTCGATGACCAGGACATCCTTGCAGCCCGCACCAGTCAGGTGGTAGGCGATGCTTGACCCGACAATCCCTCCGCCAATGATGACCACGTCCGCTGTCTGCATGCAGGGGAATTGTAAAGGCAACGCCCGGGATAGCGAAGTGACGTGCTTTTCTCAGCGAACTTTGCGGCCGTTCTTTGCGACCTTTGCGATTCAAAGCTTTTGAATTTTCCTGATGACCGACGTGACCTGTAGATCCAGTGTGAGTCTTGAAGCCCGCCCTCGCACCCCGTAAACTTAAGCTATGCACGTGCACGCCCACGGGGGAAATGAGCGGACCTCGAAGATCCTGCGCATTTCTCTGTTCGTCACGCTGGCCTACATCGTGCTGCTGGTGATTGCCGGCATCCGCGCCCATTCGCTGGCGCTGCTCTCGGAAGCTGGACACAATCTTTCTGACTTTTTAGCCCTGCTGCTGTCGCTGACCGCGGTTTATCTGCATTCGCGGCCGCCCAGCGCCACCAAGACCTACGGGTACCATCGCGCAGGCGTGCTGGCCGCACTGGTGAATTCCCTCTCGCTGGTGGCGGTTTCGTTCTTCATCTTCTACGAGGCGGTTCGCCGTATTCGCACTCCCGAGCATGTGCATGCCAGCCTGATGATCTGGGTGGCGGCGGCTGGCGTTGTCATGAATGGTGTCATCGCGCTGCTGCTCTATCGCGCGGGACGCGACGTTAATATCCGCAGCGCCTTCCTGCACGAGATCGGAGACACCCTCTCGACCGCCGCGGTCATCGCGGGAGGCTGGGCCATTCTTGCCACCGGGCAATCGTGGATCGATCCCGCCTTGTCGATTGGAATTGGCGTGCTGATCCTGTGGTCAGGCTTCGGCATTGTGCGCGAGACGCTGAACATTCTTCTGGAGGGTACGCCGCGCGGAGTCAAGATCCACGACGTGGAGTGCGCCATTCGCAAGGTCGAGGGCGTGAATGACGTCCATGACCTGCACGTCTGGAGCATCGGCTCCGAGTCGCACGCTCTTTCCTGTCACATCGCCATTGCCGACATTCCGCCATCAGCCAGCGAGCGCATACTCAAAGATGTAAAAGAGCGCCTGCACGATTTCCGCATCGTTCATACCACGATTCAGTTCGAACACGCAGAATGCGAAGTGGCGCACGGATGCGTGATTCCGGTGGGCGAGGAAGAGCACCACCACCACTAGAATTTACGATTGTTGATTTTCGATTGTTGATTGAAAAATCGACAAATCAGCACTCTGCCCTTCCGGGGTCGGACCTTGCAGTCACCTCGGTTGTCTGAACGCTGACGGCTACTTTTGCTGCTTATAAATCTCCTTCGCCCTCTCCAGCGTGTCCGCGTCTTGCGCTGACTTATCCGTTCGGATCCTCACGATTCTCGGAAACCGCAGCGCATAACCGCTTTCATGTCGATCCGATTTCATCATGTTGTTGAAGGCGACCTCCAGGACGATCTTCGGTTCGACAATCCGACGGAAGCCTTGATCTTCGATCGTGTGTTCCAGAAACCATTTCGTCATGTCGGCAATCTCAACGTCGGTCAAGCCCGAATAGGCCTTTCCAATATTTACCAGGCGATCGCCGTCCCACACTGCAAACGTGTAATCGCTGAGCACGCCGATTCTCTTTCCGTGCCCATATTCCGCCGCGGTCACGACCACATCGAGCGTAGCCAGTTCGCGCTTCAGTTTCAACCACGACTTCCCGCGCCGCCCTGGGGTGTAAGCCGATGCGGGATCTTTAATCATTAACCCTTCATTGCCCCGCGCCTGCGCCGCTTCGAATAAAGCATCGAGTTCCTGAGCCGACCCTGCCCGAAACAATGAAGACCGAATCACCTGCGCGCTCGAAGCGGCCTCCTCCCCAAAATCCAATCGGACCTGTTCGTTGCCTTTCCTTCGTGAACCGGAGCCTGCCCTGAGCGGAGTCGAAGGGTGTCCTTTGTGGTTAAAGCTCTTACCTCTTGCCAGCAATCCATCCAGCATTTCAGCCCGCTCCGCCAGCGGACGATCGATAACCAATTCGCCTTCCGCGTAAAGTACATCAAACGCGAGATACGCTACTGGCACGCGCCGCATCATCTCGTCGCTGACTTTCTTCCGCCCCAGCCGTTGCTGCAGCGCGGTGAAAGGCAAGGCGCGTCCTTCGTCCAGATAACTCCATGCCACAATCTCGCCATCGAGAATCACATCGGGCAGTCCCGCCAAGACGTCCGGCAATTCGGGGAACGACTCGGTAATCTCATCCCGCGTCCGCGAAAAGATCCGCACCTCACCATCCGACACATGCACCTGCGCGCGGATGCCGTCGAACTTGTCTTCAACCAGCGCGTCCTCGAAATAGCTGAGCGCCTCTTCCGCCGACTCCGCCGGACTCGCCAGCATGAATCCCAGCGGATGAAACAACCGCATCTTTGCCTCAGCGAGCTTGCCCTTGAGGGCGAACTCGAGCGTCTCCCCGATATCACCAAGCAGCATGTTCGCCCGCTGCACCTCTACGAGCGTGCTCCCGTAGGCGCGCCCGATGGCTTCTTCCACCAGGCTTTCTTTCAGCCCGATCCGCAAGTCCCCAGTCATAATTTTGACGATGTACTTCGCCTCCAGCGGCGTTACTTGCGACAACAGATCGCGCACCAGAACTGACTTCGCCGCCGGACCGCGCGCCGCAGCAATCTGGCGAAATCGATCCTGCACTTCCGAAATGCTGATCTCGTGTCCTGCGTGTGCGGGTAACACTTCAGCCGCCACCGCTCCCAGATCTCCCAACCTCCGGTAAGCCGCTGTTATCTCGCTTTCACTCTTTCCCGGCAGCTCTGCCACGATCCGCCATAGAAGCGCGCCGCCCACCTGCAGCGTGGTCTCTTCCCACACCGCGAAGGGACGTCCCGAGAGAAAAACGGCCGACACTGCTGCCTCGCGCGGCGAGCATTGCTGCAGATAGTCCGCAACAATGGCGATCTTCTCGAGCTTCTTGGTTGTGCCCGCGATGCGCTCGCAGGCTTCCGCAAACTTTTTCATAAGTAGCGCCGACGTCCCGCCGGCCACGATAGATTAACTACCATACAAATCATGTGCTTACGGGAGAATCCTCTTTCGCCGCGCATACCAACCTGTGATACCCTTACTTGTTGTCACTTCAACCCCGGAAAGATCATCTAATCGGCATGCTTAGTTTGCGTACATGGTGGCGTTTCCTCATTGCAGTTCAACTTCTTCCTGCACTCGAGGGCGGAGAGGAAACCCTGGTCGGCGGCCAAGCCGTGCTCGAGGGCGTTATGATGCGCTCCCCGCATGCGTGGGCGATCGCCTGCCGCAAAGCCACCGGAGAAGTCGAAACCCACAGCGAGCCGCTTGAGCGTCTTTCCGAAAAGCATAAATGGATGGGTTGGCCCGTGGTTCGCGGCGTCATCACTCTCGGCCACGCCATGACGCTGGGCTTCCGCGCCCTGCGGTTTTCCGCAAACGTCGCGCTCGACGAAATCCCCGCCGATGAGCAAGGTAAGAAGCTCGAAGTCAGCGGATGGGTTGCCGCCGTCAACATCATCATCTCGGTCGGCTTCTTCATCTTCATGTACAAGTTCCTGCCGCTGCTGGCCGCGACGGAACTCAAGCGCGTGAACCCCATCTTCAGCGGACAGATCATGTTCAACCTGGTCGATGGCATCATCCGCATCGCCCTGTTCCTGCTGTTCATCTGGGGAGTCTCGCTGCTCAAAGACATCCGCCGGGTTTACGAATATCACGGAGCCGAGCACAAAACCGTTTACGCCTTCGAAAACGGAGACCGGCTCGACACCGCATCGGTGCAGAAGTATTCGACCTATCATCCGCGCTGCGGCACCAGTTTCCTGATGACGGTCATGATCATCTCGATTCTGGTTTATACCGCAATCCCGGTGACGACGTTCTGGGCGCGCTTCGGCGTCCGCATCGCGCTATTGCCGGTAATCACCGGGCTCTCTTACGAGATCATCCGCTTCGCCGCCAAGCATCGCGGATCGCTTTTCGCCATGATGACCGCTCCCGGTCTCTGGCTGCAACGCATCACCACCCAGCCTCCGTCGGACGAGCAGGCGCAATGCGCCATCGTCGCGCTGGACCACGCCATGGCGCTCGAAAAAGAGCGCGGCGGCGAATTGGTCATCGCTTAGCGGGCCCCCCGCGAATACTCTCGTTGTCCCCAAATTCCCAGCTACAATCGATTTTCCTGAATGACGACCGAAGACTGGCGACTGAATTCTATGTTTGAACGCCTTGACCAAATCGAAGCCCGCTACGAAGAGCTGACGCAGGCTCTGGCCTCGCCGGATATCACCAGTGATTCCGCGAAGTACCAGAAGACCGCGAAGGCCCATAGCGAAATCACCCCCATCGTCGAAAAATACCGCGAGTTCAAAGACCTCACCCGTGGCATCGCCGAGTCTCGCGCCATGCTGGCCGACGAAAAAGATCCCGACATGCGCGCCTACGCGCAGGAAGAACTCGACAAGCTCGAAGCTCGCGTCGGCGGCGTCGAAGAAGAGCTCAAGGTCCTGCTGCTTCCCAAAGATCCCAACGACGAGAAGAACATCATCCTCGAAATCCGCGCCGGCACCGGAGGCGATGAAGCTACCCTCTTCGCCGCCGAGATGTTCCGCATGTACACGCGTTACGCCGAAACCAAGCGCTGGAAGGTCGAGGTTCTCTCGACATCAGAGTCGTCCGTGGGAGGCTTGAAAGAAGTCATCGCCATCATCGAAGGCCAGCGCGTTTTCTCACAATTGAAATACGAGAGCGGTGTACACCGCGTGCAGCGCGTACCTGCAACGGAACAGCAGGGACGCGTACACACTTCGGCGATCACGGTCGCGGTGCTGCCCGAGGCGGAAGACGTTGATATCAAAATTGAAGCCAAAGATCTGCGCATCGACACCTTCTGCTCATCCGGACCAGGAGGCCAGTCAGTCAACACAACCTACTCCGCCGTCCGCATCACGCATATCCCGACCAATACGGTCGTCAGTTGCCAGGATGAAAAATCGCAGATCAAAAATCGCGAGAAGGGTATGCGCGTTCTGCGCGCTCGTCTTTACGAAATCGAGATGGAAAAGCAGCAGCAGGCGCTGGCGAAAGAACGCAAAGCCATGGTCGGCTCCGGTGATCGCAGCGAAAAGATCCGTACCTACAATTTCCCGCAAAACCGCGTCACCGATCACCGCATCGGCCTGACCATCCATCAACTGCAAGAGGTGATGGACGGAAAGCTGCAGCCGATCGTCGACGCACTGATCACGCATTACCAGGCGGAAAATCTCAAGAACGAAGCTGGAGCCGCCGTTTAGAAACGCAGGAGCAAAAGTAAAAATGTAAAGGCAAGCGCTTCCTTTACTTCCGCATTCTGACTTCTCGCTTCTGCATTCTTGCCCGGACTCTATGGTGAAATGCCCTTGTTGGATCTCAAGGACACTCTCGCGTCCGCCATCTCGCGACTCACGGCCGCCAACGTCCCCTCCCCGCGCCTGAACGCCGAGCTTCTTCTGCGTTTCACGCTCGACGTCGATCGCGCTTATCTCTACGCACATCCCGAACGCGAACTCAGCGCGGAAGAACAGGCCCGCTATGACGAAGTGCTGAGGCAACGCACCCGCGGCGTCCCCGCACAATACATCACGGGACACCAGGAATTCTGGGGAATGGATTTCATCGTCACGCCCGCAGTTCTCATCCCGCGTCCGGAGACGGAACATCTAATTGAAATAGTTTTGAAGATTTGTCATCCCGAGCGAAGCGAGGAATCTGCAGTTGCCAACGACCAACGACGAACGACCAACGACGTGCCTTTCTCTGAGGTCCGAGGTCCGAAGTCCGAGGACCGCATCATTGACGTAGGCACGGGCTCCGGATGCATCGCTATCGCGCTGGCGAAAGAACTGCCCGATGCGGAAATTCACGCCACTGACATTTCTCCGGATGCGCTCGAAATCGCCGAGGCCAACGCCGCCCGCCATCAGATGCAGACGCGCATTCATTTTCACGATACAGATCTGCTCCGCGGACTCGGTCCGGATTCGTTCGACTTCGTCGTGTCCAACCCGCCTTACGTCGGCGAATCCGAAGAAGATGAAGTGCAATTGGAAGTAAGAAAGTTCGAGCCGCGTAACGCGGTGTTCGCGGGCCCGACCGGTCTCGAAGTGATTGAGCGCCTGATTCCAGAAGCGGAGCGGGTGTTGAAGCCGGGCGGATGGTTGATTTTGGAAATCAGCGGCACCATCGCCGATGGAGTAGGACGTCTATTGGAAAACTGGAACGAAGTAAGAATCACCAACGATCTGCAAGGTATTCCACGCGTAGCCCTCGCCCAGAAGCCTATGTAAGTTCACCGTCGGTGTCCCAAAACGGGCGTCAGATAAGACTTTCCACTTACGATTCATGTCATCGTCCCTCCCACTCCTGCTTAGAATTTCTATGAATCTACCCTTTGGCAATTCTTACCCGGTGGAGGTTTTATGCGTCTCTTTTCCTCGCGGTTGCTTCGCAACCGGCTAGTTGTTCTCTTCACTCTTATCTTCGTTTCCCTCGCGGCCTACGCCGCACAAACCGAGAAAGTCATCATTCGTTCCACGGGCACACGACAGGAACTGAAAGCCAAGGTCCGTGCCCTCGGCGGTACCATTCAACACGAATTTCAAAATGTCACTGCGGTATCGGCCATTATCCCCTCCAATTCTCTGGCGGCTTTGACTGCCACCCCGCAATTTAAAGTTCGCAAAACGGTTGTCGTCAACGCTCCGCAGCCGCGCGACCCCCGAGGTCTCAGCAAGGGCGTGGTTAAGTTGCAAGCGGCGGGGAAGGTCCTCTACGACAGCAACACCCTCATCAAGAACGCCCAGGTGTTGCCCAACGATTACCTCTTCAATAACACGCTGATCAACGCCACCAAGCTGCAAGCCGCCGGAGACTTGGGTCAAGGTATCGTCGTGGCTGTCATTGACAGCGGCACTGCCAACAATGAAACGGTTGTGCCTTCGCTGGCGGGTACTGTGATCGGAGGCGAAAGCCTGGTTCCCTCTGACGAAGATCCCATTGGTTCCGCTACCAGCACCCAGAATGGCGCGCACGGCACCTGGGTCGGCACGATGATCGCCGCTCACGTCGGTTTTATTTTCCCCAACACCGAATGCCTGGTGCAGACGTTGCAGTTGAACGCCCCCGACTCGGTGATCGACCAGGGAGACGGGACTTCCATCATCCCGCTGGTTGGTGTTGCACCCGCCGCGAGTATTTATGCGGTCAAGGTGTTTCCGTCCTCCGGGGCAGGTGCTCCCACCGATCGCATCATCGCCGCCATGGATCGCGTTATCACCATCAAGAAGAACTTCCTTAGCGGCATGCCTCCGGCTCCGGTCTCGGGCAGCGGCACAGAAGATGATCCCTTCGTGTACGACTCGCTGAATATTGAAGTGGTCAACATGAGTCTTGGCGGACCCACGCTCGACGCGGGCCGCGACATCGAAGATCTGCTCACCCAGGAAATGTTGAACGTCGGCATTACGCTTGCGGACTCCGCAGGAAATGCCGGCCCGGCGCTGCTCACGACCGGCAGCCCTTCCACCGGGATTGCAGGGATCTCTTCGGCCGCCGCGAATATTCCAGCTCACGAACGCATTTATTGGGATCTGGCCGGCATCCCCGGAACCTGCGCACTCGGGTTAGGTCTTTTGGCGCGTCCCAACGACACACTACAGACCGCCTACTTCAGCTCTCGCGGCGCCACCGCTGACGGACGGCCCGGCATCGATGTCACTTCCGCGGGCTACTTCAACTTTGTGGAAGGTCCAGACGGCAGCCTGTCGCTGGTCGCCGGAACCTCTTTTGCGGCGCCTGCGGTAGCGGGATCCGCCGCCCTGTTGCATTACGCCGTTCCCAAAGCGTCTGCCATCGAGATCCGCAATTCGATTGTCCTGGGCGCGAACCCAAAGATGCTGGGCGACAAGTCCACCCTCGTCGATCAAGGCAGGGGATACCTCGACGTTGCCGGCTCACTCACCTTGCTCAACAAGCACAAGGTGCCGGGCCAGTTGCCGAAGTTCCCTCCTTATTTCGAAGATGTCGGCTTCAACCTGATGAAGTTCGGCTATCTGCCTCTCGTTCTCGCCCCCAATAGCACGCTAAGCCTGAAAGCCAACAACCTGCTCCCGGGTCAGAAGAAGGAATTCCTTATCTATATTGGGAAGGACATGGGGACGGTTCAGGTCGATGTCACTGGCGTGACTCCGCAACTTCCGCCGGATAAGCAGAATCAGATTTTCGGAGATGATGCGATCGTGGCGGCTCACCAGGCGAAAACGTCTGCCTTCGGAGAAGGAGACTACCCGGTCTTCAGCTTCGTGAATGCTCCGGCGTCCTACAAGATTGACGCGCCCGAGCCGGGATACATGCGTGTCGTGGTGGTCGGAGACTGGACCAATGCTGGCAAAGTCGCAGTCACGCTCACCATCTCCGGCACCATGAAAGGCACGGCCGTGTTCAGCAAGTACGGCAATGTCAACGAAGGTGACTTAATCTCCATTCCCTACACTATGCCTTCTGGCGTGAACCTCAGCACCTTCGAACTTACCTGGAATCACGACTGGTCGCACTACCCCACCAACGACATCGATCTTCTGGTGGTCGATCCCGACGGCAACCTGATTCTCGACGGGGCCACGCTGAACGGACGGGAGTTGGCGACCATTACCAATCCAAAACCGGGAGCCTGGACCATCATGGTCAGCGGCTTCAATATCTTTGGCAAACTGAACAACGACGGTACCGAGACGGGTCCCCAGACCGACACGTATCGCGTCCGAGTGTTCGCTCAATAGAAAGTCTTCGCTGGAACGAAATGGCCCGGAATCGCAAGATTCCGGGCCCATGAATCACTAGAAAGTCACCCGCACTCCTACCTGTGCAGCGAACGGAATGCCCACCGTCGTTCCCGGCCCGAAGAAATCTCCCAAGCCTCCGGCCGGCTTCGCTAACTGTTTCAGTGAGGTCACCGGCTGTAGCTGGGTGCAGCCGGCATCGAGACAGATGTCAGCGACGTTTCCTGATGCGATCTGCGCGGCCGGCACCGGCAAGGCCGCGACATTCGTCACAAAATTTGCGCCAGGATTGTTCCGGTTGAATAGGTTGAAGAACTCAATAAACGGCATCGCCGACCAGCTTTCGTGAAAGCGGATTGGCCGGGCCACCCGTAGATCGGTCTGGTAGTAGGGCGTTCCACGGAACTGATCGAGGCTGGTGGGCTTCCCGTTCACCGAGATGCGCGCCCCGCCGTCTTCCGTCGTGATCACAAAGGGGCGCGCGCTTTCCCATTGGCTGAGCAGACTGACTTCGAAGCCCCCGGGCACGTGCAGAATCCCCGACAGCACGAAGCGGTGCCGCGCATCCTCACCCGACGGCCCGTAGTCTCCCGCCGCAAATGGGTTCTGCGGATCGCACACCCCGTTCACGTAATCCCACAATTCGCCCAGCACACAGCCATAGGTCTTGGCGCTCGACAAAGTGTAGTGGGCGATCAAGCTTCCACGTTTTGAATTGCCCTGCACGCGGATCATCAGCGCGTCATAACTGCTGCGATTGTCAGCCTTGAAGACGTCAAGATTGGGGACCAGATCAGCCTGCGCAGGATCTCCCTGCGGCAGCAACGGCGTAAACAGATTCACGCCTCCCGTGTAGGAATAGGCCCGGTATCCGTGCTGCCCGGTCTCATGGGTGTAATCGGCGCTCAGCGTCCAGTGATCGTCGACGGCGTGCTGGATGCCGCCGGTGGCGTGAATCGCGTAAGGAGTGCGATAGCGAGGATCAATGATGCCGCCGACGCCGCCGGCATTCGCCCCCGGAATGCAGCCCGGATCTCCCGGAGCCACACACACTCCTGGCGCCGCATTCAGCGCTTGCAGCGCCTCGACCCAGCCATTCTGCGCCAGGTCGTTGTAGAAGAGACCGAAGCCGGCCCGCAGAACCGTCTTCTCGCTGTGCCCGGGCGCGTAGGCCACGCCGATGCGCGGGGCAAACGCCTTGCGGTAGTCGTGTGGCACTCCGTTGAACAAGGGAATCTGCAACGCCTGCAGCGTCAGGTAGGCGGGATTCTGATTCTGCTCCCTCCCCGATGCGGTAAACAATCCGAACGTCGTATCCCAGCGCAAGCCGTAATTCACCGTGAGGCTTTCGGTGACGCGCCAGGAATCCTGCGCATAGACTCCGAGCCGCTGCACGCTCTGCGAGAAACTGCCGTTGCCCGCTGGAATCACCGTGCAGGCGATATTCGGATCCGGCACCGGCATCTGACACGTCAGGTCAGAATAAAACTGCGAAGGATTGGCGGCGTAGAAGCTGGGATTATTGGGATACTGAATAAATGTCTCTTGCGTCCCCGACAGCGCCCCTCCGAGCACGGGTTCGTGAATCAACTGAATGCCGAACTTGGTCGCGTGCTCTCCCACCGCCCGGCTCAAATCGTAGCGAAACTGATATTTCTGCTGGTCGCGCAAGACGGGGAATGCTGTGATTGCCGTCTGAAACTGGTTGTCGCCGAAGGTTTCAAATCCCGAGATGGTCTGCGCAGTCGAGCTGAACGGAAACGCCAGCGCGAATCCCAGATACTGATTCCGCGCTTCGGTGTGATGCAGCGTGCTCACGCCGATGCTCAAGCTGCCCAGCCAGTTCGGGCTGAACGCATACGTATTGTTGAGCACAACGTTCCCATACTTCGACCCTGATGTCGTCCCCGTCGAAGGCAGCGTGCCCTGCTGCACATAGTTGTTATTGGTGGTGTAGTTGTCGATCGATCCGCGCAGGAACCACTGCGATTTCTGGCTCTGGGACCAGTCAAAGCGAAGCGAGCCAATGCCATCGCGAAAAGGGATCGGCGTATTCTGCGGCACCGCGATCGAACTGACATTGGGAATCAACCCATCGGCAGCGAGTTGTGAAAGCCCAGTGAACTCCGATTGGCTCGCGGGACTATACGCAATGCTCGCCCGCTCATGCACGTACTCAAATGACGCGAACATCCACAACTTGTCTTTCTTCAGCGGGCCGCCAATCGTGCCCACATAGTTCTGGCGGGAGAAGGGCTGCTTCGGATCGGGCGCAGGATTTTCAATCGGATACCGCGCCGTCAACGCATCCGCCCGCTCGTAGAATGCCGCGCTGCCGTGCCAGTCGTTGGTTCCATGCTTGGTCGTGATCACGACCGATCCGGCCGTGGTTCCTCCCGTGTCTGCATCTTCCTGCGCGGTGCGGAAGGCGAACTCCTGTATTGCATCGGGAGAAATGTTTTGCAGGAATCCTCCGATGTAATCGTCGGAATCATCCATGCCATCGACTGAGAGTACGTTGTTAAGCCCGGAGCTTCCGCCGGTCGAGACTGCCGTAATTCTTGCTTTGCTCGGATCAGAGGGCTCAACGGGCTGCGTGCCGGGCACCAGGTAAGCGATGTTAGCGAAGCTGCGGTTGGCCAGAGGAATGGTCGCAAGATCTCGCGAGGTCACCGCGCTGCCGTGGACCGCGCTCACCGTATCGATTGCCTGCGTCGTGATGGAGGAAGCTTGCCCTTCCACTTTTACTGTCTGCGGCTCTCCGGCGGGATTCAAAGTCACTCCCAGGTCACGCACGAAGCTCACTACGACGTTCACGTCGGAATCGGCTTCGGCAAATCCACCGGCATTGACCATGACGCGGTAAGGGCCGGGCAGCAGATCGTTCACGCGAAACTCGCCGTGGTCGTCGCTCTTCACTTCACGCCGAACGCCGGACCCCATGGCCTCGACGATGATCGTCGCGTTGGCTATGCGTCCCCCGTTCCGGTCTTGCACTTCTCCGCGCAGCGATCCGGTCGATGTTTGCGCGCGACAAAGTGGAGTTGCGGCAGCCGCCAGTAAAAGCAGAATTGCCCCAAGGATCTGCACAGCCATGGTTCGGTGTTTTTGCATAACGGTGATGGGCCTCTAGATTGGATGAGAAGCGTTCTGTGGCGCGCTCTAGCGAATCAGGCGCTAGGGCAAGCTTCCCAATATCGATTCCACAGACTAGCCATGCCGGGGTTCTACTACCATAACTAGTTCATGGACGCGGCCCCTCTATCTACTATCGTTAGTAGTAAATGGCCGCACTGACTTTCTTCTCCGCGGCCATTCGACCCTTGTGATACCTACCGGCTTCCGATAGCATGAATGTCCATCCGGGTCTCCGGCACGCAAGCACCTTCGCCGGACACACATTTGGGGTATTGATGAACAGGCTTTTTCGATCGTTTCATCCCAACACGCAGCTTGGCCCTCTCGAGCGGCAACTTCTCGAGAGCCTGTGGCGCTGCAAGAGCGCGACCGTGCGCGAACTGCTCGAGGATGGCAAGCTCAACCTCGCCTACACCACGGTGATGACCACTCTCGACCGCCTCTACAAAAAAGATCTGCTGGATCGCGCGGCTGAAGGACGCGCTTTCCGCTACTCTCCGCGCCACACTCCCGAAGAGCTTCAGCGCGCGGCTGCGGGCGATATGATTCGCCAATTCCTCGGCTCCGGTTCGACTGCACTTCCCCTGTCTTACCTGGTGGAAGCAGTCAGCGAACACGATGCCGAATTGCTTAACGACTTACAGCAACTGGTGGAGCGCAAACGCCGCGACTTGCGCAACGCGGAGCGGTCCACGGAGAAACCTTAGATGCAGGCAATCATGTTTGCCGCGCGCTGCCTTGGCGTGTCCCTGGCAGTGTTTGTTCTGCTCTACGTGACCCTCTCGCTGGCGGTTTCCAAAGCCTGGCCGCTGCTCTCGCGCTCGATTGCTCGTCTCTCGGCCCGGCGCACAGCCGGCGTTCTCTTCGTGTTCCGCATGTTGCCCGTGCTGGTCGCCGCCGGGTTTACCCTCGCGGTGACAGTGCCTTCGTTTCTTCTGCTCGAGCCTCACGCCACGGATGAAGAAGTGGGGGTGGCCCCTCTGCTTCTCGGCCTCTTCTGCCTGGGCCTGATGGCTCTCGGCATTTACCGCGCACTGCTTGCGCAACACAAGACGTCGCAAGCTCTCGCGGATTGGCTCAGCGGCGCTCACCAGATCGAATCCGCCGTTCCGGTGCCCGTCTACCAGACCCATGCCCACGCTCCCAGCCTTACCGTTGCAGGAGTTTGCACATCCCGGGTGCTGGTGTCAGAGACCACCCTTGCCATCCTGACCGACCGCGAACTCAGCACGGCTCTCCGCCACGAGATCGCGCACGTGCGCAGCCGCGACAACCTTAAGAAACTGATCTTCCGTTTTACGGCATTCCCCGGCATGGCGGGATTGGAGTCCGCGTGGTCTGAAGCCTCTGAAATGGCCGCCGACGACGCCGCTGTCTCCAGCCTCAGCGATGCCCTCGACCTTGCCTCGGCACTGATCAAGTTATCCCGTGTGGCCCCGACCCAGCCAGCGGCCGCCTTTGCCAGCGCCCTGATGCCGGCTTCTGCTGCGTCGCTTCGCGCCCGTGTGCAACGCCTTTTTTCCTGGAAGTCCCAGAGCGCGAGTTCCGCTCGACAACAGCTCTCGCTACCTGCTGCCAACCGTGATGGCCTCTCTGTTCTGCCTTATTGCCGGTTATAGCTCGCTCCTCGCTGGAATGCACGCTGCCACCGAGTGGCTGGTGCGCTAAGCGCCCTTCGCAAACCCGGGATAGGGGATAGGATTCCCTGCCTCATCTTGAGACACCTTCCAAGTCACGCCCGTCCCTCTAACTCAAGTGTGGGACTTATCACTCTAGTCTGAAAGGCATTATTGACATGGACTTACAGGAGCGATACCTTTTGCCTCCACGTTCGTTTCCCGTTTCGGCTCACTACCGGAGTCGCGGCAGGAAGCTACACAACAGCAAAGTCTTTGCAACCGAGCTGCATCTTTGAGGGTCAACCAGGAAAATCGCAACCGAATGTACTCAAAACGAGGAGGACTGATGTCCAAGCGTACAGTGCGCACTATGGTATTTGCGGTGGTCGTAACGGTCATGATGGCTGGAATGGCGAATGCCGCCACCAGGCAACTGAAGACCGTAAAAGCGAAAGTTCCACCCCGAGGTTCAACTGTTCTTTTCACGAACTTCGTCGGCGCTTTCCCCTTCTGGGATATCACCACCGGCTATTTCGTCGACGGTGCCAACTTCTTTAACCAGGTCCTGGCGACTGGCTTCACGCCTTCGTCGAACGTGACCTTCGCTGACGCCGCTCTTCCGATCGGCATCTACACCGCGCTCGGCGGCAAACAGTCGGGCAAGATCTATGCCTACCTCGCAGCGGATTCAGGCGGCGCGCCGGGCACCATCATCGACGGCCCTCTGACCCAGCAATATTGGGCGCAGCAATTCACCAACAACCGTGGTGGTGGCATCATCCAGTTCAACTGCGTTGCTTGCCCGTCGCTATCGGCCGGCACTCAGTATTGGATCGTTGCCAATCAATCGGCTGCAACCATCGAAGACACTTGGGACGAAGCCGACTCCGACTTCTCCAGCCCCTTCGCCTTCAATCAGGTTGGCAGCATCACCGGCCCCTGGACCGTTATCCCCTCGGGATACGTTCGTCCAGGCTGGCAGGTTGACGGTAACTAACGCTTTTCCAAACCAACAGACCGCCGGAGTTCACCACCCGGCGGTCTATTTTTTTGCCCGCTTCATGCTCAGGGAATCATGTGCCGCGGGCGCCCTCGCCCGCGTCCGTCCACCAGCAACAACGGCGGTGGTGACACCCAAGCCAACCAGACGTCATCCGAAGCGAAGCGAGGGATCTGCCGCGCACAACCAGCCCGCCCCCACGCCAGATTCTTCGCCCTCTCGGGCTCAGAAAGATGACGTCAATGATTTGCTGGGTACTGGCTACTGGGTACCGGGTACTGACTAATCATCATCCACCTCCGGCTCGTTCGGATCCGGCGCCGGCGGATCGTACTTCTCGAAGTAAGTCTCATTGATCTTCGCGTTCTCAATCCTCTTCAACTCGCTCGCGCTGCGCTGGTTGGCCATCTCGATCGCCACCTGCTCGCGCACCGCATCCAACGGCGGCGTTCGCTTCGAAACGAGTTTGTAGACGTAGTATCCGGTCGCATCGGAAATCACCGGAGATATCGCACCCGGAGCCAGATCGAACACCTGGTTCTGTTCCGTCGACAGGGTTCCGCGCATGACATCGGGAACTTCAACGTTGGGGTCTCCCTGAATTCCTGCCTGCTGGAAGATCTCTTTTTGCAGCGCGGCAAAGTCTTCGCCTGCCGCTGCCCGCGTGTGCATCTTCTCGGCCAGCGCCTTCATTTCTCCGGCCGACGCATTTGTGCTTTCCGCCTCGGAAATATTTTCGAGCGATTTCGCCGCGCTCTGCTGCTTGATCAACGGGATCACTAGCCGCTGCAGGGTATAGCGATCATAGGAAGCCTGGTTGGCCTTGTAGAACTTCTCAACCCGTTCCGGAGAATTGTCCCCAGCCTCGCGCAATACCTGGCGGTAGGCGAGGCCGCCCAGCGCGCTCGCCCTCACGTAGCGCAGCAATGCCTGCATCTCGGGCTTCTTGTCGAGGCCGTCGCGCAAGGCCTCGTTTTCGAGAGCCAGCATCTTGGCGTAGTTCTGCGCCAGTTGATGGCGCTCGAGTTTGATCATCCGTGGATTGATGGCGTTCACCAGCTCTTCAAACTCTTCCCGCGTGACTACCGCCTTGCAGTTCCCCGTCTTGCCCGTGGCCTTGGCGCAAGGGCTCTCGATGGTAATCACGGGATAGTTTTTCGCCAGCGTGGTCGTAAGCGGCAAAGAAGCGGGCTTGGCGTCTGCATCTTGCGCAGCTGCGCCTGCCGCTAATATCAGCGAAGCCAGGAGAAGAATTTGAAATCGAAATAACTTTGAAGACATACACACCCCTAAGACTTGAATGAGAACGAAACCGGGAAGGGCACGAGTTTACTCGTGCCGCAAAGAACGTTGCTTATGAGGGCTTTAGCCCCTGAGGTTTGCTTTTAGCTTCTGTAGCGGACCTCAGCGGCTGAAGCCGCAAATCTTTGGGCTCGCTATGGCACGAGTGAACTCGTGCCCTTCCCCAAACCGAGATCCCCAAACTCATGCCCCTTCTAACGCGGCGACGCAGCCAGACGGGGCGGGGACGCCCGTCCTCCATCGCACCGCTTGATTCTAACAATGAAAAAGCCAGAACGCCCTGCGGCGTTCTGGCCCGTAAAGAAGTTCACCGCGGTTTAGTGGCAGCCGGGGAACTTGAACGAGTTGATGTTGGTCGCCCAATTGGCTGAGCTGGTGGTCGTGTAGTACTCCTGGCTGTACCAGAAGGTGCAGTCATCGCTACCATCCACGCTCATGCTGCTGTAATCACCCCAGCGATTTCCGCCGGCAGTCTGTACGCCCGCGCCTTTGGCTACGATCGAAGGCGATTCCATCTTGCCGGTCGCGTCGGTCGGAACCCGGCCGGTGTACACCACCGTGGGCTTCACGGTGCTGCTGGCCGCGCTCATACCCATCGCGATGTCGCCCGTCTTGTCCATGGCAATCGAGGGCATCCAGAGGTTGATCTTTGCATTCTGGAAAGTACCCGACTGGAACACGGTGAAGTTTCCGCCCGGAGGCGTTGAGCGCAGTTCGTACCAGCGAACGGCTGCCGTCGCGGTCGAACCCGTGCCAGGCTTCACAGTGTGGCTGAGAACGATGGCTTCGTGATCGCCAAAGTTCCGGTACGCCGCGCGATGCATCAAGCGGTCGCCCAGCGAATCCACTTTCTCTCCCGGCGAAGGCTGCGTGATGCAAGCCCGCGTCGTGGTGCAGATCTGCGTCCAGCTGGTGACCGTGATCACCTTCGGACCGGTAAAGGTGGAGTTGGTGGGATTCACGAAGTCGACGTGAAAGTCGAATTGCTCCAACGTGGTTCCGCTGAACAGCTCAATGAAGTGGTTCGGCGCGCCTGTTGGCGGCTGAGTCGCTCCATCGACGTCGGTGGGCAGGAAGCTATAGTTGTTCGCATTTCCCGGGAAGCAGATCATGGCCGCCGTGCCGCCCGCCAGCATCGCGGTGCGATCCAAAGCGCAAGGAGTGCCGCCAACAAAGGAGAAGCCTCCGCTGGTGAATGCGTTGTACGAAACATAATATGCATCCGGCCAAACGGCGTACTTTGGATAATCCGGCAGATTGCCATTCGCGATCAAGTAGCTGTAACGGTTGTAGCTACCAGTCGCATCGGAACTGGTGGAGACGGCCACGCAAAGGTAATTCGTGCTCAACGAGCCGTTGTACGCTAGTTCGCTGACGAACCAGCGTTGCGCCACTTTGTCCCACAGGACGACGGGATCGCCGCCAGCCACGGTGTTGCAAAGCGTGCCAGTCAAGCCGGTCCAGATGGTGTTCATGCGGATCGGGCCCAGGGTCTTGGTGCCCGTGGTCTTGTCATACACCGCGTACGACAGGTTCACGGTTTCGACGAACTGGGTGCTGCCCACCGAACCGTTGGTGTCAGGGGGCTCGACGCCGCCCGAAACGGTTCCGCCAAGGCCGGCGAAGTTCAGCAGGTTGGTGGTGCCGACGGGGGGAAGATAACTGTGCTGTGCAATCGCATCCGGCTGGGTTGCGATCGAGTTAAAGGCGGTAGGACGCTGTCCCGGAACCAGGGTTCGCAAGGTTCCCGGTTGAACGTCAGGAGCGATGCGTGCCAGATCCCGCAAGGGGAGCGACACGTCATGAGCCACTGGATAGATGGCCTTCGCGCCGCGCTGTACCGTCTGCGCCGACGCCGGAACCAACGATAACGACAAGAGAGATCCTGCGACCACTAAGCTGCGCAATATTGCGCGTGTGCTAATCATGCTTCCTCCTGGAAGATGTGAGAAAACGGCAGAGAGTGCAAGAAGGTGTTTTCGCGGACAACACTTCGCTTGCGTCCGACCCACCGGATTCGGGAGTTTCATCAATTTGGTTGAACAATCGAAAGCGACAACAGGGGAGTTCGGGTGACCCGCTGCACAGCCCCGAACCTTTTCCACAAACTACGTGGTCCCGTACTATGCGTGATAGTAGGGAGGCTGTCAATGAGCCCTTTTACTCATCCCGAAGGTTGGGTACGGAAGGGGTTAACAAGTTGATTCGACAGGAGAAAAAGACTCTAAGACGAATGGCAGCGAGGTATTCCTAACAACCCAACAAGGATTGTTTTTTTGACAGATGTTGAGTAGCAAAAACTGCTGTTTACGTCTTGGCTGAAGTCCGAGGTCCGAGGTCCGAGGTCCGAAGTCCGAGGTCAGCTTTTACGAAGTCACATCCCTCCGTCCTGTAGCGGACAATCAGCCGATCGGTGGCGATCACGGTCTGCGAACGGTCCGCACCCATCTCTTTGTGCCCGCCATCATGCAGCAAGATGACATCGCCCCCGCGCATCTGCTTCACCACCTTGCGCTCGATCTGCTCGGCAGGGGGCGCGTTCCAGTCCCATCCGGTCACATTCCACATCACCGGCTCGAGCCCCAGTTCGCGGGCGATGCGCAAGGTCTGCGGCCGTCGTCCCCCAAATGGAGGACGGAATAACCGCGAGTGCTCGCCAACCGCGTCCGTCAGCGCGCGATCGCAATTCTGCAGTTGCCTTCGCGTCTCTGCGGCGGAAGCAAAAATCAGGTTGGGATGAGTAAAGGTGTGATTCCCGACTGGGTGTCCCGCTTTGACGACTTCGCGCACGATGTCAGGACGCATCTCGACGTAGCGTCCGATCATGAAAAACGTGGCGTGAACGTCGTGTTTTGCCAGAACTTCCAGAAGCCGCAGCGTATGCGGATCGTTGGGGCCGTCATCGTAGGTGAGAGCGATCTGCTTTGAGCCAGGTGCCAGTCGTGTGAGGGTCTTTCCGTACCACTGTCCAGTCGGCGCCATCGACTGATATCCCGCGGCGCAGGCTGCGCCTGCCGCAATCGCACCGATGGCATATCCCAGCATGATGTGGTGATTGTATAGCGTCGGCGCAGCGGCCCTCGTCGCTTCGCGACCTCGGGGGCGGACGAAGGCGTCCGCCCCACACGAGCCTAGTGCTTAAAGCGGACCAATCGGACGCCGCGCCAAGGCCGCCGCTGCGTCGCTGACTGCTGGACTGGGCCCGCGTGTGTCCAGCCCGATGAGCATCGACATGTCTTTGGGATAGACCACGTCACGTCCCCGCGCCAGGAAGTGTGAATAGACCGACATGCCCGCGCCGTAAAATCCGAAGCCCGAAGTCACGACCCGCGAACGCGCCAGCACTCCGATGAGGGTGCCGATGAGCTTGAATCCCGAAGCTCCGTTTGCGGCGCCCGGTCCCGCGTCTCCTCTGCCGGCGCTTGCTCCCGAATCATGATCGGGAGCCACGGCCTTGCGCCGCCAGAGCCACGGAAATTGCAGTCGTCAAATACCGGGTACGCGGAGTGGTGACCTGCGCTCCGCCTTCCGAATCGAGACTGAGATGCTCTCCCTTGGAGACGGCAACGCCTTCCAGGCTGGCTTCGATTTTTTCTTCTAACCCGCTGGGGGGAACCACCTGGTGAAACACAATGCGAAGCTGCCCGTTGCGCCCCAGCCGCCGCGCCGGGCGGACCTGCAGCACCGAGCCTTTAATGTGGCTGCCTTCCGGCAAAAACAACTTGTCAGAAACCACCAGCGGCTGGCTGATGACCGCATCGACGAGGGCGCCTTTCCTGGTCGTAGACGAATTCAGAGGCGTGACCAGCAGCGCGTGCACCACGCTCCCCGAAGGCGGAGTCGTGCCGATCGCATTCAGCGCCTCGGGCTTCACCACCTCGGTGCCGAAATCGAGCGGATGCTGCAAGTCCGCATTAAAGCTGGTTCCCTGATCGATGTACTGCGGACGCACCGGAAGTTGCTGCATGGCGTAGCGCTCCAGCCGGTGCATCTTTCCGGGCTCATGGATTTGCTTCTTCGCGTTCGCCCAATCCTGCCGGGCCTGCTGCTTGGCATCGCTCACTTTGTTCGACGCCGCTTTCTTGCCGCGACTGGTGAGGCCGGTCTTTTCCTTTTGATTGGCGGGGACAAACTGCAGCACGCCTCCCGTTCCGGGAGTCACGATGGTTTCGAGCGGAACGTGGCGTCCGTCTTTGAGAACAAGGTCGTTGAATTCCACGTGAATCTGGCGGGGAGGCGAGAAGTCGGCATCGAGCGCGGCCAGGGTTCGCTTGCTCTTGGAGATGCCGTCGATCGCCGAGACTTGTCCCGTGACCTCGCTGCCGGCGGGCACTACCAGCTTGTCGAACGAATACACGGGCTCGATCACTTTGGCGCGTAACGGCTGTCCAACTTTGCGCAGCCGCACTTCTTTATCGAGCGCGACCTTGATGGGAGTTCCCTCGGGCACGGCGAGCGGGATGGTGGCCGGCGCAGGCGGCTTCGCTTCCGCGGCAGCAGGCGATGGCGTCGAGCCCGAAGGCCGCACGCTAAGCGTCTGGCCGCAAGCGTTCCCCACGTAAAGAAAAGTAAGGACCACTGCCCAGTTCACGTGCCGCATGAAACTCAACCTTTTCTGGCGGGACACCAGTGTCGCAGTTAGGAAACCAGAAAGATTCTGCTTTTCGAGAGCTGCTGGTGCGGGTTCCCGCAGACCCGGCCCGATTCCCCTGTGATGTAAGACTACCGCGAACTGTTGCTCGCTGCACCCATCTTTCGCGGCCCGCAGTCCTGTTAACTGATCGCGCAATTGCCTCGCAGCGACAGTCAATATATTCTGCCAAGGACCGCGAGCCCCCTAAGACCCATGGCCAATCTTTTTGAGCTGCCCCGCTACATAGCAGTGGAAGGACCCATACGAGTCGGCAAGACCACGCTCTCGCGGGTCTTGGCGGAGCGCCTCAACGCGCAGCGGGTCATGGAACCCGAAGACAATCCCTTCCTGAGCGCGTTTTATGAAGGCGAGCCGGGGGCGGCCTTCCAGGCGCAGTTCGCGTTTCTGATTCGCCGCTTCGAGCAACTTCACAGCCTTGACCTGGGTCCGCAGTCGCAGAAGACCGTGGTCACCGACTTCATCTTCGAAAAAGACAAGCTGTTCGCCTGCCTCAACCTGAACGATCAGGAACTCGAGACCTACAACCGCTACTACAACTACTTCCGCGAACAACTGCCCACGCCCGACCTGGTGATCTATCTGCAGGCCAGTCCCGAAGTTCTGAAAAAGCGGCTGAAGAAAAAGAACGCGCCCGGCGAGAAAGCGATCAACGAGGAATACCTCGAAGAAGTAGTGAAAGCCTACGAACACTTCTTCTTTCACTACACGTCGTCGGACCTGCTGATCGTGAATACTTCGGAAATCGATTTCGTCGAGCGCAACGAAGACCTGCAGCAGCTTCTGCGCAAAGTCTCTGCCCCCATCAAGGGGACGCAATACTTCCTGCCGCTGGGGAGCACGGAAGCGGCCAGCGCGTAGTTTCGTCGTTGGTCGATGGTCTTTGGTCGTTGGTCCTTTCGCGACCTCTCATGAACAGAAAACACCACACGATGCATATTTTTACGGTTGCTCTAGTGCTTGTCGCTCTCTCTGTATTTGAGATCGCCACCGCAGTTCACACCTACTGCGAAGATCGATGGAAAGTCGCAGCTCTGGCCATGGCCGGGGTGATAGTTTTTTATTTCGCGGTGCGGAGTTGGCCGTCCGGCTTAGTGGCGCGATTCTCCCGTGCCCTCGCCGCTTTTCTGTGCGTCTTGTTGGTTATCGGGAATGTCTGGTTCATCGTGGTAGCAACGCCCTCTTGCCGACCTCTGTTTTCGCTGGCAAGATTGCAGAAAACAACGTTCACGATCGACCGCCTAACCTATTGAAAATGCTAGAATTCCACGAGTAACTCCCCGCTTATGACAAACGTTCGTTAAACGCATGGCGGCGCAACGAATTTGCGACTACAATAACCGCGTCCGTATCCAAACAAGCTGGACACAGGCTCTATCCGCCAAGGCTGCGGAGGGGCACTGGAGGATATCGTGAGTCTCACCCCGATTGGCGAACCTCGCCACAAGATTACCGTCGCCTCACTTCACGAAAAGAAAATTCACCACGAGCCCATCACCTGCCTGACCGCGTATGACTATCCCAGCGCGCGCCTGGTGGATGAAGCCGGCATCGACATGGTGCTGGTCGGCGACTCGCTCGCCCAAACCATGCTGGGATATGAAAACACCCTCTCCGTCACAGTGGATGAAATGCTGCACCACACCCGCGCCGCGCGCCGGGGAGTGAAGCACGCATTTCTGGTCGCCGACATGCCTTATGGTTCGTACCACCTTGGCGTGGACGAGGCCGTCCGCAACGCCTCGCGCTTCATAAAAGAAGCGGGCGCTGAGGCAGTGAAGGTCGAAGGCGGAGAGAAGCGTGCCGACATGATTCGCCGTATCATCGACGCCGAAATCCCGGTTACCGGGCACATTGGCCTGACCCCGCAGTCCGTCAATGTCATGGGCGGATATAAGGTGCAAGGCAAAACCCTCTCGGCGATCGAACAACTCATGCGCGATGCTGTCGCCCTCGACCGCGCCGGAGTCGCCTGCATCTTCCTCGAAGGGATCCCCCGCGAAGTTGCCGCCATGATCACCGCCGAAGTGCACAGTCCGACCATCGGTATTGGCGCAGGCCCCGAGTGCGATGGACAGGTGCTGGTGTTTCACGATCTGCTGAACTTAACTTTCGGCCCTCCGGCGAAATTCGTACGCCGCTATGGAGACGCCGCCGCGCTCATCAGCGAAGCCGTGCACCACTACCGCGCCGACGTGCAATCGCGGCAATATCCTTCGGACCAGGAGTCGTATCACCTGCCGAAAGAGACGCAAACGGCTCTTGAAACCGTACTGACGCGCAAGCGGGCGATGGGACGGTAAAATTCATTCATGTCTCGATGGTCCTTGGTGGTGACTCTGCTTATGCCGCTGGGGTTGGCGGCATGTTCTGCGCACAACGCGCCTGATCCGGCGGCCCAGGAGGCTGCGGCGTCGGCGCGCATCCAGGCAATCCCCGCGGCCAACCCGGCGAAATTTCACGATGCTCACGTCACCAAGTCGTGGAAGAACCCTTACCTCATCGTGAAGCCGGACGGAGTCGCGCTGCTCGATGTCGCCAACAACGAAGAGCACATCATGCATCCCGACGAATTGACGCGGAAACTCGCGCAGCTGCCGGATTCGGCCTGGCCCTATGGAAGAGTGGTCGCCGTGACGGAATCCGCGCCGACCGGCTCGGACCACGACAAAGCCGAAATTCGCAAGAATAAAGCCATCGTCGCCGGAACGCTCGAAGGCATGCACGTGGCCATCAACTGGATCCCGGCAGCATGAGCATTCTCCGTGACCTCGGCGGCGGCTCCGCGATCTCCGCGATTTAAGATTTTTCTCTTCGTATGAAGATTGTCGAAACCGTCAGCGAAGCCCGCGCCGCATGCCGCGCCGCCAAAAATCGCGGAAAGCTGGGCCTGGTGCCCACGATGGGCGCGCTGCATGAAGGACATCTCTCTCTCGTCCGTGCCGCCAAGTCGCAGTGCGATGTTGTCGTGGTCTCGCTCTTCGTGAATCCCACGCAGTTCGGGCCGAACGAAGACCTTTCGAAATATCCGCGAACCTTTGAACGCGATCGGGAGTTGTTGCTGAAGGAAGGCGTCGATTTTCTTTTCGCGCCGACGGTTGCCGAAATGTATCCGCCGGGCGGGACCACGTTCGTCAACGTGGAGGGCCTGAGCGAAAAGCTCGACGGCAAATCGCGTCCCGGACACTTTCGCGGCGTCACCACGGTGGTCTCCAAGCTGTTTCACATCGTTGAACCGGACCTGGCATTTTTCGGACAGAAAGATGCCGCGCAGGTCGCCGTGATCCGGCAGATGGCTCGCGACCTTGATTTCCCGGTGGAAATCGTGGTCTGTCCGATCGTGCGCGAAGCCGACGGCCTCGCCCTCAGCTCTCGCAACGTTTATCTCGATGCCGCGCAGCGCAAATCCGCGCTGGTCCTTTCGCGCTCGCTGCAAAAAGTTCGCGAAGCGTTTGATCGTGGGCAGCGTGATGCTTCGCGTTTGATTCAGGCCGGCAAAGGAGCGTTCGCCGACGAACCTTCCGTGCGATTGGACTACTTCGAAGTCGTCGATCCCGACACGCTCGATCCAGTGGCCCAGATCGCGAACCCCACGCTGGTTGCGGTGGCCGCCTTCGTCGGCACGACCCGCCTCATCGATAACATCGTGATGGGATAAGCCGAGGCTGTCGCTACTTGATCTTCTTTGGTCCCGACACAAACGGATTTCCCTTGATCAGGTAACGCCACTCACGTTCGGCGGCCTTGGTGATTCCGATTCGCTTTGTCGCCACGATTTCAGCAGGAACAAACCCGTCATCCGCCAGCCAGAGATCCGAGCGCGAGGTGGTCAGATCTTTTCCGTTATCGCGCTCGCGGGTTACGGCGAACGCCTCGGCCATGCGGCCGGGACCGCTGGTAAGCAGCCGCAGATCTCGCGCATTCTCGACAGTCATGTCCCGTGCCAAAGCCATCTGCTCGATTCCAGCCAGGGGCTCGAGCGCGCGAAACAGCACCGCCGCCGCATTCCCTTCCGGCTGGCACGAGACGTTCAGGCAGTAGTGATTGCCATAAATAAAGTAGACATAGGCAAAGCCGGGCGGCCCGAACATCACCATGTTGCGTGGTGTCGGTCCGCCGAACGAATGCGCCGCCGGATCTTCTTTCCCGAGATAGGCCTCGACTTCCACGACACGTCCTACCAGCTTTCTTCGGCCTTCGCGGCGCACCAGCAACTTTCCCAGCAACTCACGCCCAACCAGGCGGGAATCGCGGTTGAAGAATTCGCGAGCCAGCGGCGTGCCCAGCGTGGGGAGTTTCTTGCTGGATACCCCGTCAAATTTTATCTGGGCGCACACGCTCTAGGATTACCATGTCCAAGATAACAAGCCACCCTATCATCCTGTCACGTTCCTTTTAGGGAGGATCTATGCGCGGGCGAATCCTGAAGACCAACGCTTTCCTGCTGCTGCTGGCCGCCATGGCCGCGGCGCAAACCATTCCCGTTGGCACGCGGCTTAGCGTGCGGACCACTTCGGAAATCAGTTCCGGCACTGCCAAAGTCGGCGACCGTTTCGAAGGCACGCTCGCCAGCAAACTTGTGGTGGGCGGCAAAACCGTGGCCCCAGCAGGATCACCGGTGCGCGGCAAAGTGACCCTCGCCAAGTCCAGCGGGCGACTGCACGCACCCGGTCAACTCAGCCTGCGGCTCACCTCGGTGGAAGTCAACGGCAAGATGCTCCCGATCGCGACCGGAAGCTATCATCTCGAAGGCAAGAGCCACACCAAGAGCAACGCAACCAAGATCGGTGGTGGAACCGCGGCTGGCGCGCTGATCGGCGGCCTTGCCGGAGGCGGCAAAGGCGCGCTGATCGGAAGCGCGGTCGGCGCCGGAGCAGGCACCGGCGTAGCCGCCGCGACTGGCAAAGAAGAAGCGGTGATCCCAGCAGAAAAAACGCTGAGCTTCACCACCACCACAGCCGCCACGGTAAAGTAAGCAAGCCTATAGAGCGTCGGATTTTGGGGTGACTCTCCAAGTGGGAGAGCGAAATTGGCAAAGAGGAGTTGTCATTCCGAGCACCCGGTTTTGGCGCGAGGAATCTGCAGTTTTTGCCGCCGGCGAAATGCAGATCCCTCGCTCCGCTCGGGATGACAATCTTATTTGACAATGCGTCCGCGCCCGTCTCAAGAACGTGAATTCATCTCGTCCTTACTTCCCTTTGATCACGGCCAGCACTTCCTCGGCATGTCCCTCGGGTTTCACCTTCTCGAAGACGTGCTTGATCTTGCCGTCCGGACCGATCAGGAAGGTCGTCCGCGCAATGCCCATCACTTTCTTCCCGTACATATTCTTCTCTTTCATCACGCCGTAGGCATTGCAGGTTTTTTTGTCGACGTCAGACAGCAAGGTGTAGGGAAGCTCGTACTTTTCCTGGAATTTCTTCTGCTTCGCGGGAGTATCGGCGGAAATCCCGAGAATGACAGCTCCCGTCTTCTGGATTTTTTTATATGCGTCACGAAACTCGGACGCCTCAATGGTTCAACCCGGTGTATCGGCCTTGGGATAAAAGAACAGCACCACGGTTTTGCCGCGAAAATCCTTCAAAGAGACCTCTTTGCCATTCTCGTCAGGCAAAGTGAACTCAGGGGCTTTATCATTGATATTCATGGCATCGTCCTCTGGTAAAAAGTTATACCGCACGGCGCTGAGGCTCGTCACGCTCGCGAGCATGGCTTTGCTGGCCACGCAAATTGCCAGCGCCCAATATTCCCAGCGCACCGTCGCGCGCAAAACCAGCAAGGGACCGCGCGCCCTCGGCCTGCTTGAACTCGGAGCCAACGGCAAGGGCCGCCTGCTTCCCATCTGCATTCTCTACGATGGCAAGTTCTACGATGCCTCTGCCTACAAGGCCGACCCCGTCCCCATGGCGCTCGATACCGGAATCGTCTATGAAGCCGAACGCACTGGCGCCTCGCTCGGATTGTTCACCATCACCGGCGCGTTGCAGACCAAAGATTCCTGGTGGGGCGCGGGACGTTGGGAAGCCGCCGGCTCGAAACCGAAAAAGAAGGTCGTGGCGGCAGCGAAGCCGCCCGATGAAGACGCGGATGCGCCTCCAGTGCTGCGCCGTTCTGGAGCAAGCGCGCCCAAGCCCGAGCCCAACCAACCACCGAAAACAGAAACGCCGCCGGCGCAGGCCACTCCAGTGCCTACGCCGCCGCCCGCGCCTGCTCCCGCCGTAGCCGACGACGATCACCCCGTGCTTAAGCACGGCAAGCAGGTTCCGTTTGAAGATAAAGAGTCAGCTGCAGCAAAAACTCCAGCAGGAAAGGCTCCCGCGGCGAAGACCGGAACGCCCGCCCCCTCTGATAAGTCTCCCACCGTGCAATTGATTCCCGCCATCTCCGACGCGCATGGTCCCGAACCGCTGCCTTTCAAATTCGACCTCAAGCCCGACGAGGAATCGGTCTTCCGCAAAAAGATGCTAGCCTTGGCTTCTGACGAAGTCATCGCCCGTGCCAAAACTCTGGCTGCCCAGGCAATTCCTGCCGCTGAGCCAGCGAAGAAAACGCGCAGCAGCAAGAACGCACCCAAGCCGCCCCAGCCCGCCATCGACAACGTCGACCTGCGGGTCTTTGACTTGACCAGCAATAACGAGCCCGTCGTGGTGCTCACAGCGACGGCGCACATGCCGCTCACCGCCAATGCCCCGGCCAGCCCGCTCGAGTACTATGTCACGATCGTCGCCCGTAACGACATCTACGGAGAACTGCACAAAGCCTTTGTCAACATCAGTGACACCCAGCACCTCGACATCCTGCCACGCTATGGAGTTGATCGATGCCGTCGATGCCGACGGCGACGGCCGCGGCGAACTGCTCTTCCGCCAGAATTCCGAAGCCGGCAAAGCCTTCGTCCTCTACCGTGTCATCGGAGACACGCTGTACCCGCTCTACCAAGGCACGCCGACCGGCGGGTAAAAGCTAAAATGTGGCGCGGGCGCCCTCGCCCGCCAAACCTAACCATCAGCACGGGAGACGAAGCTCATTTCCGACGCAGCCCATCAAGAAGCAGATACTGCGGTCTTAAACGGTCCTGCCGAGAGCAAGGTCCTGCGCTTCCCCACCGGCTTCGCTTGGGGAGCCTCCACCGCCGCCTACCAGATCGAAGGCGCCTGGAATGAAGACGGCAAGGGCGAATCCATCTGGGACCGCTTCTCCCATACGCCGGGCAAAATCGCCAACGGCGATCAGGGAGACCGCGCCTGCGATCACTATCACCGCTATTTCGACGACATCGCGGTCATGCGGGAGATGAACCTCACCAGCTACCGCTTCTCGATTGCATGGCCGAGGATTCAGCCAACGGGCTCGGGCAGACCGAATCCGAAAGGGATTGATTTTTACAACCGACTCACCGACGCGCTGCTAGAAGCAGGCATCCGCCCACTGGTCACGCTTTATCACTGGGACCTGCCGCAAACTCTCGAAGACGCCGGCGGCTGGCCCAACCGCGAGACCGCCGCCCGTTTCTCCGATTACTGCGACATCGTCGCCCGCGCGCTGGGAGATCGCGTCTCCAACTGGCTGCTCTTCAATGAGCCCGCCGCTTTCACCAGCATGGGATACCTGCGCGGCATTCACGCGCCCGGCAAAAAAAGCATTCGCGCCTTCCTTCGCGCCGCGCATGCGGTCAATCTTGCGCAAGCTGCGGGATTCCGTGCCATCAAGGCCGTCTGGCCGAATTCGCGCGTGGGCTCAGCCTACAGCATGTCGCCTTGCGAGCCAGCCACTGACTCCGAAGCCGACAAGCTCGCTGCCGAGCGCGCTCATCGCATCACCAACTGCTGGTTCCTTGAGCCTGCGTTGCATGGAAGCTATCCGCACGCGTTCCCTTTTCTCCCCGATTTTCTAATTGGCATGAATTCCAATGACGTCGACCAGATGCGCGCTCCGCTCGATTTCATCGGCATCAATCTCTACTACCGCACCATGGCCCAGGCCGCGCCGCTCTCGAAGCGCCTGTTCGATCCCGGGTTCACTCTATTCCCGGTGAAGATGTTTCCCGCCAGCGAAGGCCCCGCCACCGACATCGGATGGGAAGTCTGGCCGCGCGCCATCTACGACCTGCTCATGCGCATCACCCGCGACTACAACCGCCCCGCCATCGAGATCACCGAGAGCGGCTGCTCTTACAACGATAGCCCCGACCACGATGGCATGGTTCATGACACTCGCCGCATTGCCTATCACCGCGCTTATTTGACGAATGTTGCGCGAGCCATTCAGGAAGGAGCCGATGTCCGCGGCTATCACGCCTGGACGCTGATGGATAACTTCGAGTGGGCCGAGGGCTACGGCCAGCGCTTTGGATTGGTCCACGTGGACTTCGCCACGCAGAAACGCACGATCAAGCAATCAGGACGATGGTACGCGGAAGTCGCGGCGCAAAACGCTATCGCTGCGTCATAACCAGTTCGCCGTTTTCGACTTTGATTCCACCAACGTTATCGGGAAGCTTCAAACGGTCGCGTTGCTCTAAAAGCTTTTTCTGCAGCGCGTCATTCACCAGCGATACGGGCACGTTCAGATCGCCAACTTTAAACTCCGTCGGATCGAACGTCGCATAACCATCCTTCGATCCCAGGTGTCCCGACAAAGTGACCCATACATCTTTGCCGCCGACCTGGGTTAGGAATTGCCCGTGCGCCACATCACCGTCAAAGTTGACTTGATAGTCCTTAACCTCGGGTGCCCCCGCGGCAACAATCGAATTCGCGGAATCGAGCGACGGCGTGCCAGAAGACGATTGCCCTTCGGCCACCGACGGAATCGCTCCCGCGGCTTGCGCAATTGCGGCGCTCACTTCATCAGCGGTGACGTGCACTTCCGCTGGAGGCTGCCCGGGATCCTTGGGCTGATCGAGTTGCTGAATCTTCTCCTGAAACGATTGCGCGTTCTGCGCGGCCGCCGCCGCAGGCATCGGCTGTGACACAGGAGCAGGCTTCTTCAGCACCAATACCAGCGCCACCACCGAAGTCAGCAGCGTCGCAACACTGATAATCCGATCAATTTTGATGTTCCCGATTTTCATGGCCAAGACACTCCAACCTTATGGTATCGAGGAAGCCCGGCGAATTCAGGTGACGGAAGACACTGCCCGCCGGAAGGTTACCGCTGGTTACCAAACCCAAAAACCTCGGGCGTCCCGTTCCTCTCGCGCCGTTTGCGGAGGGGCAGGGCATTTGACGAGACCCGTCGTATAATTCCGCGACCATGCCTCTGGCTTCGGGCACTAAACTCGGTCCCTACGAAATCCTCTCGCCCCTGGGCGCCGGAGGTATGGGAGAGGTCTACCGTGCCCGCGATTCCCGTCTCGATCGCGACGTAGCCATCAAAGTTCTGCCCGCCTCTTTAGCCAGCGACCCAAATCTCCGCCAGCGTCTCGAGCGCGAGGCCAAATCGGTTTCCAAGCTCTCGCATCCCCACATCTGCGCCCTCTACGACATAGGACAGCAGGCCGGCACCGACTTCCTCGTCATGGAACTGCTCGACGGTGAAACCCTCGAGCAGCGTCTGTTGAAAGGTCCGCTGCCTCCGGATCAGGTTCTGCGTTATTCAGCTCAGATCGCTGACGCTCTCGCCAAGGCGCACAAGCTCGGCATCATTCACCGCGACCTCAAGCCCGGCAACATCATGCTGACCAAGGCCGGAGCCAAGCTCATGGACTTCGGTCTCGCCAAGTCTTCCGAGCGCGCCCCGCTCGCCGACGCGCTCACCGAGATGACGGTCGAGAACTCGAAGCTCACCGTCGAAGGCGCCATCGTCGGCACGTTTCAGTACATGGCCCCCGAGCAACTCGAAGGACGCGACGCCGACGCCCGTACCGACATCTTCGCCCTCGGCGAAGTGATCTACGAGATGGCCACGGGCAAGCCAACGTTCTCGGGCAAGAGCCGCGCCAGCCTGATCGCTTCGATTCTGACCAACGATCCGCCACCCATGTCGCAGCACCAGCCCATGGCTCCGCTGGCACTCGAGCGCGTGGTCAAAAAATGTCTCGCCAAAGATCCCGACGAGCGTTGGCAAAACGCCAGCGACTTGGCCAGCGAACTAAAGTGGATCGCCGAAGGCGGATCGCAAACTGCCTCAATCGCTGCGTCGGCCGCTCCCGCAAAGAAAGATCGTCTGGGATGGCTGGTTGCCGCCGCATCCCTCGTGCTGCTTCTCGGCGGAGGTTTCCTCTGGTGGAACTCCGCCCACCGCGCGCAAGCGCCCATGTATTTCCATGCCGCGGTTCCCTTCGCGGCGAGCGGAGTGGCCCTATCCCCTGACGGAAAGACCGTTGCCCTCACCGCCTACTCGTCGCAACTGAATGACTATGCGCTCTGGACATACGAGGTCGGCGGCCAGCGCACCAATCTTCTCGATGGTACCCAGGGCGCGGCCCATCCCTTCTGGGCACCCGATGGCAAGTACATTGGCTTCTTCTCCGACGGCAAACTCAAGAAGATCGAACCCACCGGAGGCAAAGCGCAAGTGATCTGCGCCGCCCCTAACGGTCGCGGCGGCACCTGGAATCGCGACGGCGTGATTCTATTCAGCCCTGACGCTCTGCATGGCATCTCGCGCGTCTCCGCCGCGGGCGGCGCCCCCGTCGACATCACCACCATCGACCTGGCCCGTCACGAAACCAGCCATCGCTGGCCGGTGTTTCTGCCCGACGGCAAGCACTTCCTTTTCATGGTCGCCAATTTCGCCGGAAATCCGGAAGTCAACGCGATCGCGGTTGGATCGATCGACTCCGCCGAGAAACATATCGTCGTGCCAGCCAGTTCCAACGCAGTGTACGTTGAGCCCGGATATCTGCTTTATCTCCGCGATCGCACCTTGGTCGCGCAGCCGTTCAACGTCAAGACGTTCGCGGTCACCGGAGAGCCTCGGGCTTTGACCGACGACGTGCTTTTTTATTCCCAGGTCTATCGTGCCGTCTTCGATGCCTCGCGCGACGTTCTTGTCACCCAGACTGGAAAAGCCGCCAGCCTGTCGGAGCTGACCTGGTTCGATCGCAACGGGAAAGCGCAGGGCAAGCTGAGCACTCCCGCCTGGTACTACAACGTCCGCTTCTCGCCCGATGGCCGCAAAGTCGCCGTCGACCAGACTGATCCCGATGGAAAGAACACCGACATCTACGTTCATGACCTCGAGCGCGACGCCGTCACTCGACTGACGTTTGAGCCGTCGCTTGATCAATCCGCTGTCTGGAGCCAGGACGGCCGCAAGATTGTCTTCAGCTCCAACCGCCAGGGTCCCTTCCGCATGTACACCAAGAACGCCGACGGGACCGGGTCAGAGGACCTGATCTCCGATCAGGGCACGCAACTGTTGAATCCCTGGGACTGGTCGCACGACGGCAAGTACATCCTCTTTCGCAAAGGCAGCGAACTGGGATACCTGACTCTCGCAGATCGCAGCGCGAAGTCGCTGACGCCTCCGAATTTCGCCTTGCGCGGCGCGCAATTCTCTCCCGACGGACGCTGGTTCGCCTACGCCTCAAGCGAAAGCGGCAACATGGAGGTCTACGTCTCTACCTTTCCCGACGCCAACGGCAAGTGGCAGATCTCGACCAGTGGAGGCCAGGAACCCCGCTGGCGGCGCGATAGCAAAGAGCTGTTCTACATTTCGGCGGACGGAAAAATGATGTCAGTTCCCATCGTCGGCACCACCAGCTTCGAAGCGGGCACGCCCGTTCCGCTGTTCACGACGCACCGCCGCCAACCCGTCTCGTCGCAAGACGTCTACTGCTACGACGTCACTCCTGACGGCCAGAAATTCCTGATCGTCACCAACGTGGACCAGGGCCCAGCCTCGCCGCTGTCAGTGACACTGAACTGGACCAGCGAACCCGAAAAGTAGTTCGGATATTTTTAGTATTGTCATTCCGAGGAGCGAAGCGACGAGGAATCTGCAGTCCTATGCACCACCACCACAGCCGGGTGCCCCACGTTTGCGTTTTTTTTTGCAAACGTGGGATACCACAAATGCCGGCACCAGAAAGACTTATTACTTCTGCGGCCTCCCACTCCCTCGGTGCATCTCTAACTACAGGAGGTCTCATGGCACGCATCCCCGGCGCTGATCCCGCGAAACAAGGCCTGCTTGCCGGCATGTTCACCCGCATCGTCTACTCACTCACCCGCCGCAAGCTGGGCAAGATGGTCGAACCCGCCTCCATCACCGCTCATCACACCAAGCTCCTGTGGGGCTACGGACAGATGGAACAATCCATGCTCACCAGCCATCTGGTCGACGAAAATCTTAAAGAGCTCGCGGGCCTGCGCGCCGCCACGCTCGTCGGATGTCCGTTTTGAATTGACATTGCCTCTGCGGTCAGCAGAAAAAACGGCATCTCGCAGGAACAAATCGAGTCACTGCCCGATTACGCCACCAGCCCGGCATTCTCGGAAGCAGAAAAGCTCGTATTGCAATACTCCGACAGGATCACGCGCACGCCCGTGGAAGTCCCGGACGCATTGTTCGATCAACTGAAAGCCCGCTTCCATCCCGCGCAACTGGTTGAGCTGACAGCGGCCATCGCTTGGGAAAACTACCGAGCCCGCTTCAACCATGCTTTCGGCATCGAGTCCGCGAATTTTACTGAGGGATCAGTCTGTGCGTTGCCGGTTCACGCGGGGAGCAGATAACCGCCACTCACTGTCGAAAACCGCCCGAACACTGTTACGAATGACCCACTTACGCCCGATTATGCTTAAATAGTCGGATACGAAATGTCTTCCAGCCGTAAAACCCTGCGTCACCGTTTCCGCACGCTTTACCGCGACGTCCGCGGAGCGGCCAAGATTGCGCACGCGCTGGCTGCGACCGATCATCCGCTGCTCGCGCACATCATCCCCATCCGCCGCTGCAACTTAGCCTGCGAATACTGCAACGAGTACGACGATTTTTCAAAGCCGGTGCCGACCGAAACCATGTTCCAGCGCGTCGACAAGCTTGCCGACCTGGGCACATCGGTGATTACGATCAGCGGCGGCGAGCCGCTCTTGCATCCCGAACTCGATGAAATCATTCACCGTATCCGCAAGCGCGGCATGGTCGCCGGACTCATCACCAACGGCTATCTCCTGGTCGCGGAACGCATCGAGCGGCTGAACAATGCGGGACTCGAGTGGCTCCAGATTTCGATCGACAATGTCACGCCCGACGAGGTCTCGAAGAAAAGCCTCAAAGTACTTGATAAGAAGCTGCAACTGCTGGCCCATCACGCCGACTTCCACGTGAACATCAACTCTGTAGTCGGTGGCGGCGTTTGCAATCCGCAGGATGCGCTCACCATCGGCAAGCGGGCGTTGGAGTTAGGCTTCAGCTCGACCATCGGCATCATTCATGACGGGCAGGGACAGTTGCAGCCGCTCGGCGAAGAAGAGCGCCGTGTTTACCACGAGATGAAGGCGATGGAGAAGCGCAGCTTCACCCGCATCAACTCGTTTCAAGACAACATCGCCCAGGGACGCCCCAACCAGTGGCGCTGCCGCGCCGGCGCGCGCTATCTCTATATCTGCGAAGACGGACTGGTGCACTACTGCTCGCAACAGCGCGGATATCCCGGCATCCCTCTCGAGAAGTACACGGTCAACGACATCCGCCGTGAGTATCTGACCGAAAAAGGCTGCGCCCCGCATTGCACCGTGTCATGCGTGCATCAGGTATCGATTCTCGATTCCTGGCGCGCCCCGCAACATCCCTCTCCGGCGTCAGCGCCGACGGGGGATCTGGTGCAGATCGAGTAGTTCCTCGTCCCCAAACCACTGTCATCCTGGACGAAGTGAGGGATCCCGTGCCGGTGTGCTGCGCTTGCGGCGTGGAGGTCTATTCCCGTTTCGGTTCACTTCCAGCTAAGTTATTGAAAAACGATCATCGGGATTGGACAGGCGGAATTACGGGCTGGACCTTCGCGCAAGATGGCAGGTAAAGTGGCCTGACAGTCCCTCAGAGCGAGGTTTGCCGCTCAGGTAGGCCCTAGAGCTGACCGGACTCGAACCGAGGTCCCCGGGAGGCCCTCTTCGCTAAAATAGCTGCAAGTTATACCGATGCAGACACTATTTCTTTCCCTGCGCCGTAGGCGGCAGTAAGCCATTCAACCGCAAGTACATGGCCGCCGCACTGTAGTGGTCGGCCCAGTCGTTGGTGAGCGCGAAGTAGGCGAACACACGCGGCGCCGGTTTGCCAAACATGTCAATCGACTCAGCCAGATGCGAGTCATCGGCTTTGGCCAGAGCTACGTCGCAGAAGTCAAACGAGGTCTTGAGCGCCGCGACCAGCCGCTCTTTGGGTTGAGCCTCGTCGACAGACGTGGCCTTGGGCGGCGGCGTCATGTCCGCGGCTTTGGAGCAGAGTTCTACGTTCGACTTGGTCATGTGCACGACCAGGTGCGCGAAGCTCATCTGTGCGGGCGTGGGTTTGAAGGCATACTTGTCGGCCGGCATCGCTTCGGCCGCGGCAATCAGGTTTTTCTGCTGGCGCGGCAGGATTTCGCGCAGCACGTTCGATACGGGATTCTTTTCCTGAGCAAACGCAGTTGCAGCCAGCAACAGCACGATCGGAATCAGAACGCGTTTCATGAAGTGCCTCCGGGAGCGGAGACAGGATAACCCCGCGGCCTGGATATCGCCAGTTTGGACGAGAGAATTTTTGATTGTTGATTTTTGATTGTTGATTTAAACACGACAGGGTTTTCAATCAAAAATCAACAATCATCAATCAACAATTTTACTTCAGGCTCGCCGGCTTCACCGTCGCTTTCCCCTGTTCCTTTCGCAGCCGGCCGGCTTCTTCCTTGATTTCCGTCAAGTCGCGCTGCATCTCGCTCCAGCCATACCACATGGCGTAGTCGGGGCTGGCGTGGAAGGTGCCTTGAAAGGTCCGCATGCGGTGCTCGAGATACATGACAAACAGCTTTTGCTCGATCACCGTGGGCGCATCGTGGAAAGTCAGCAGATCGGGGAATGCGTAGGCGTAATTCTTCGGCTTGGGCAGCACGCCGTCCTGATAAAGGCCGGCAACAATGCGGATAGCTTCCGCCATCAGGTGATCGGCATTCTTGATCATGTCATCGCCCTGCCGCAGTTGCTGCTTGGCGAAGTTTATGGAGTGGCACTGGTTGCAGGTCTTGAGCATCTTGTCGCGCTCGCGCTGCCAGTCTTCCTGCGTGAGCCGAGCCACATCGGCCGCTTTCACGGTTGCAACCAGGGCGGTGGGTTGGCCTTGCGGATCGAGCACGCCCAGCGCCTCCAGAATGGTGGCGCGGTCGGCGGCCCACTGCTTGTCTTCAGGAAGCGGCAGGCGGACAGCGAGGAATCCCCAGGCGGTGCGCACTTCGTGATTGCCCTCCTGCATATGGCACGTCTGGCAGGTAGGAGCGGAAGCGGTTTCGGGCAGCATGTGGCGCTGCTTCAGGTCATTGCGCACGCCATGCTTCGACGAGGAATACATCTCCCACTGCGGATGATCGAATCCCATGTGGCAGGTTTCGCAAGCCTGCGGAGACTTCGCTTCTTCGACTGAGAACGTATGGCGCGTGTGGCAGGAGTCGCATCCTCCCGCGCCGAATTCCGTACCTACTTCACGCATCTGGGCGATTTCCGTTGGAGTTTTGAGGCCGATCTTGTGACACCCTCCGCAACCCTTTGAGCCTTCAATCATCGCCATAGGCTGCCAGTGAATCGTAGGCATCGCCAGCATCGCGGCCCAGGCCATCGAGTGCTTGCCCTTCGAGTACTGGTCGAACTGCGTCTGGTGGCATTGCGCGCAGGTTTCAGGCGTCGGGATCTTTACCTTGGAGACGTCGGCGGCGGAGGTGTGCTGGTCTCCGTGACAAGAAACGCAGGTGACGCCGACGCCGCTGTGCTTGCTCAGCTTCCAGTCGGAGACGATGTTGGGCGTGACCTTGCTGTGGCAACCGACGCAGTCGGAAGCAGGCGTCCCTTGCGCGGAGAGCAGCGTGGCGCAGAAAAGCAGGGCAAAGAGGGAAAGATGGCGAAAAGGCATTGGCGCCTCCGAGAGACGCCGGAAATTATCACAGGGCGGAGGGGCAAGTCTGTGATTTCAGTCACGAAGGAATCAAATTGTCGATTTCCAATTGTCGATTTTAAAACCGGAGCCACGGTCCAAATTGGCAATTGCAAATTGCAAATTGGCAATCAGACGGTGATTTCCGGCGTGGCTTCGAGCAGGCTGCGAGTGTAAGGGTCTTTGGGATTGCTGGTGATTTCGGCAGTCGAT
>CAWCKR010000003.1:0-1087089 GCA_963796205.1 Terriglobia bacterium | reverse complement strand
GGTTGATTGCATAACGACGTTGGCTCGAACGCAACGAGTAGATTGGTAGTTGCGTAACAGACCAAGGCTCGAGAGAAGGAGCCAACGTCATGCTGATTATAGGATGTGATTTTCATCCCGGGTTTCAGCAGGTCGCGATCTTTGACAACCGAACGGGAGAGATAGAGGAAAAACGGCTGGCCCACCGCGAAGAGGCAGAAGGGTTCTACCGCTCACTGTCGGGTGAGCAGGTGTTGCTGGGGATGGAGGCTTGCGGGCACTATCCCTGGTTCGAGCGTTTGCTGGCAGAACTGGGGTGCGAGTTGCAGTTGGGCGATGCGGCCAGGATTCGCGCCTCGGAAGTGCGCAAGCAGAAGACCGACCGGCGGGACGCGGCGCGCATTCTGGATCTGCTGCTGACCGGGCAGTTCCCCCAGATCTGGGTGCCGAGTCTGGAGGAACGCGACGCGCGGCAGTTGCTGGTGCATCGGCACAAGCAGGTGCAGTCACGGACGCGCACCAAGAACCAGCTGCAGGCCATGGCGCTGAGTCATGGCGTGCAGAAGAAACGGAAGCTGTGGACGGCGGCAGGGCGAGCGGAACTGGAGCAGTTGCCGCTGCTGCCGTACGCGGCCCAGAGGCGGCAGCATTTGCTGACGGCGCTCGATCAGCTGGACGCTGAGATCGCGGCGCTGGACCGGCGGGTGGAAGAAGAAGCCAGACAACATCCGGCGGTGTCACGATTGATGACACATCCGGGAGTGGGTCCGGTGACGGCCTTGGCCATGGTGCTGACGCTGGGCCCGGCCACGCGCTTCCACTCGGGCAAACAAGTGGCCAGCTACTTCGGGCTGATTCCCAGCGAGTGGTCGAGCGGGGGACGGCAGAAACTGGGACACATCAGCAAGCAGGGCAGTTCGTTTCTGCGCTTTTTGCTGGTGGAAGCGGGCCAGTCGGCGACTCGCAGAGATGCCGAGTTGGGGCGTTTCTATCGCCGCTTGGCGGCGCGCAAACATCGCGCGCTGGCCAAAGTGGCGGTGGCGCGCAAGCTGGCAGTCAGGTTGTACCTGATGTTGCGCGAGGACTGGACGTACGCGCAACTGTGTAAGGCAGTCGTGCAGGCGAGCCCGAGTCATTCCGTGGCCGGCCAGTAAGCGGCCGAGCGGTTGAGTAGGCAGCCTGCCTCCCCACACGAGGCGGGGAGTTCGAAGCAGCAATCATGGGGGCAAGTCCCGAAGAGATGGATGGCGGGAGCCTGAGCGCACCGCTGTGAGATTCAAAAGAACACGACCTTGGTCTGGAAAAGTCAAAAGCCTTCCGCTAGAGCGAAATGGCGCACTTGTTCGCGCCTATGCAGCAGTGTTGCCTAAAAGGCCTTGACAGTAGCTACGTCGTTAGAGACGGGATGACGCCCAATTGCTATGGCCAGGGAAACTTTACGAACTTGTAACGGGCTCTCCTGTTGGCGCGGCCAGTCTCAACGGCTCCTCGGGCATTACGATCCACGCGATCGGATAGGAGAGCAGTCCAATGCCGGTCATGACCGAGACGATCAGCCACACCAGGCGGACAAGAGTGACGTCGAGGTCGAAATATTCGGCGAAGCCCATGCAGACGCCGGCAATCTTGCGCCCTTGCCGGGGACGCATCAGCCGTTTGCGTGCCATCACATTGCCCACACGCTTGCCGCAATAAGCGCAGTGATTGGCGTCGTCTTGAATGACCTTTCCGCAATAATTGCAGTACATGGTTGGGGCCTCCGTCGAACTACATTTTACAACGTCTGACTGGGCTGCAATCTCGGCGCGCTGAAAATTGTAATCAACAACTGGAGGTCATCCCGAGCGGAGCGAGGGATCTGGCGCGCTATGATCGTAAACTTGGGTTCGTCGCGCTGCACGCCGGATCCTTCGCCCTACCGGGCTCAGGATGACGTCAGGAGAAATATGATGCAATTATGAATTTCAATCTGCCCGGTACGCTTCCTTCATGTGCTTGCGAGCGATTTCGGCCGGTGGGCTATCGGCGTTGCTGGCGATGACCGCCTGATACTTCTTGAGAGCCAGGTCCCGCTTCTGCAGTAAGTCGTACATTTCGCCGGCGCCGAGGTTGGCTTTCTGAGCGGTCTCGGGATCGGGTTGGGCAACTTCGTTCACCTCGTCGTAAGCAGCTGCTGCTCCGGTGTAGTCTTTCTCGCTGCGCAAAAGATCTCCCAGGCTCAAGGCAGCGGCTTCGTAGTGCAGGCCTGCGTAGTGGCCCGCCCTGCCCGCTTGCCAGATCTGGCGATAGGCGTCGGCTGCTTCCTGGTTGTGTCCCATGGCCCGGAGCAGATTCCCCTCTTCGAGGGCGAGAAGTACGTTGCGCGGATAGACCGGGAGCAGGCTGCGAGTATCGCGCAGCGCTTCATCGTATTGATGTTCGCGGCGCAGAAACAATGCCAGCAAGATCTTTGCGTCGACACTGGTTTCTCCGGTGCCGTTTGCTGCTTCGCGAAGGTAGTTGAGACCTTTTTCTTTGCTGCCGCTCAATCCCACCATGCTGACGGCAGCCTTCACTGCCCAGGGCAGACTGCCCATGACGTAGTTGTGGGCGCCAACAATGAGTTTGGCGTCGGTGTATCCGTGAGAAAGTTCCAACACGCGTTCATGATCGCGCCGCGCGCCCACAGCATTGCGCAAGGCGGAGAACCATGCGTGCTCCATCAGCGCCGTGTAAGTTGAAAATTGTGCGCGCGTCACCCCTCGCGCGTAGAGTGCGTCGACATCGTTGGGATTCGCCTCCAGGCGCTGGTTCTCCAACTTCGTCGCCTTGTCGACTAACGCTTTAATTTGCTCCTTCACCTTCGGGTCAGGATTCTCATGGACCTTCCCGATAAAGCTGTCGTTCGAATAATCGCCGGTGTTCAAGGCGCCGATCCGATACAACTCCTTGAATTGCACTGCGGCGAGCAGATGATTCACGGCGAAAGGATCATCGGGATGTCGCTGCAACACCTGCTCGAATCCCTGGATTGCGCGGTCGTAATCGAGGTTATAGAAGTGATCGAAAGCTATGGCGTTCTGCGGATCGGCGGGACGAAATGAAAGCATCCCCGCAGTCTTTGTCGGGCTCGTCTGAGCGAACGAGGATACAGGAGCACCGGCAAGCACTGACACTTGCAAGATGAGAGTGGCGGTAAGCCGCAACAGCAAAGTGGGAGTCTTCGTGTCCAAAGGTCTGTTGGCCCTCAGTGTAACTGATGCGGTTGCTGAAACGAGGAACCAAGACGGTTAACGCGCGGCATCGGAATCGCGCAAAGCGTCACTTTATAGTTCAACTTTCCCTGGTTACGAGGTAATTCTTGCCAGCGATCCCGTATCGCCGAAACGGACAGGGGTGCAAACAGTCTTAGCCGTCAATGGGTTAGGCAGCTGAACTTTTTGGTCACTGGCTTGCGGTGAGGTGGTAGCAGGTAAACCATGGCTGAAGTCGTTCATAACACGCAACAGGAGTTCTGGCGCCCCCCCGTCGTACAGAGGGAGGCGGTGGCTCCGTCTCTGGTCCAAGCTTGTGAGGGCTGTGGCGCAGAGTTCATGGTCGGGTCGAGGTACTGCCACATTTGCGGCTCGGCTCGCGAAGTGATCCCGGTTACCGATCCCCATTGGGCGCGGCACCTGGAACTGCATAACATTAAGCAAGGTCTCGGCCTCCCCCTTCCCTCCCTCATCGCCTTTATCGCTGGAATTGGATGCATTCTGGCGGCCTTGACTGCCGGATTGGTTTATAGCGAACGCACCGTGCTGGAATGGGAGGCCGTTCAGGCTTTCCGTCTGCAGTGGCTTGTCGCAGCCGTAGCCGCATTTGTTGCAGGCATACTTTTGAAGAAGACCCGCAGCGTTCAAGACTAGACCCTTCGCAGGCTTTTCCCTTCTCTCCAAGATCAAGAGCTCTTAAGCGCAAAGATCGCCAAGAAACCTCTAATGGATTGGTTCGGGATCGCCGGTGGGATTGGTGCGCCGCGGTGGTTGGAACATGCGGTAGAGGTGATGCACGGGTCCTATGCCGTGTCCCATAGGATGAGCATTCGAGATGGCAGCGGTCACATAGGCTTTTGCCAGCAGGACAGCCTCAGGCAGGCCTCGCCCCTGGGCCAAATGGCATGCCATCGCCGTGGCGAAAGCGCAGCCGGTTCCGTGCGTTGAGTTCGACCGCTGCCGCTCCGACTTGAAGAGCTCCTGCTCAATTCCCCGCTTGGTGGTGAAGCTGAGAAGATCGATGGCTTTGTCGAGATGGCCTCCAGTCACGACGACGGCGGCGGCTCCGAGCGAGTGCAGTCTGGTGGCGGCGGCACGCATCTGATCGGGATTGGTCACGGCGAGTCCGGCTAGTGCTGAGGCTTCGTCCACATTCGGGGTGACGACGGTGGCCAGGGGAACCAACTTCTCGAGCAGCAGCTTGGCGCCCGCTGTGTCGACCAATGCCGCGCCTGATGATGATTTCAGGATCGGGTCGAGAACGATGTTGGGGAGCTTCTGTTTGGCGAGAAATTCGGCGACGGTTTTTACTACCTTTGCGGACCCCAGCATTCCAATGTGAACGGCTGCGATTTCGATGTCAGCGCACAGTTCGCGCAGCGTCTCTGAGATCAGGTCAGGGCTAACCGGTTCGACCCGGCGAACCCCCGCTGTTGATTGAACAGTTAATGCAGAAATGCAGGCGACACCATAACAACCGTGCGCGGCAATCGTCTTGATATCGGCGGTGACTCCGGCACCCGAGGAAGGATCAAAGCCGGCGATAGTGAGAACCACGGGAGGCGCCTGCGCCATACAGGCAATGTATCGGAAAACGACCGGAGAATCCCACCCGTTTCCGGCTTCGAGAGGTTACTGGCGGGTGGGTTTGACTGAGCCTCGCTGCCGGTTTTGCGCTTCGGAGCCTCATCCATCTCCTTAATTCCAGGGGGCTTAGGCGAAAATCAGCGTAAACAATTGAAAACAATGGGTTACCAAATACTTCTGACTCGCCCGGCCTCAGGTTATTTACTTTAATGTAAACATGTAAAGTACTGACACGACACGATATCGACTGTATTACTCATGTTTTTCCTTAGGTTACGTGAAGCATCTATTACTAGATGATCATCTTCCTACGGTGATTTATGGATTGACTGCTCCTCTCTGCCCCGGTAGCATGACGGAATCCTTGGTGAAGTCGTAGGAGGGCACGTTTTGACTTTGACACTGCGAGGTGACTAATGAGAATTCGTTTAGCTCACGGACTGGCACTGGCTCTGTCAGTGGTCAGCCTAGGGGCGGCTCAGGGGCCAACCAGCTCAGGGTCGGAACACGCCAAGATCAACAGCGTCCGCAAGGCAGCACCGGCAGCCAGCCAGAAGGCGGCTCGGAAGAAGCCTTATCAGGTGGGAACTGCCTCCTGGTACGGTCAGGATTTCGTCGGCAAACCGACCGCTAGCGGCGAGCCCTATGACATGTACGACATGACGGCGGCGCACCCAACGCTTCCCTTGGGTACGTATGTCAAAGTGACGAACTTGAGGAACGGACGGGCGGTTGTGGTTCGAATCAACGACCGGGGTCCGGTGGTGGATGGACGCATTATTGACGTTTCCTACAATGCTGCCCGAGCATTGAACTTCAAAAACCAAGGTATCCAGCGGGTCCGTCTGGACGTGGTGCCGCCGGTGCAAACCGTCGCCCTGCTTCAGCCATTGGCGAATTAATCGCAAAAGCTTAAACTGAGGGGCGTGACCGATCCACGCCAGCATCTGATTGTTGCTTTGGATGTTTCCACTGCGGCCGCTGCGCGGAAAATCGTAGCGGCCGTGGGTGATTCCGCCTTCACCTACAAAGTCGGAATGCAGCTCTACACCGCCGAAGGACCACAAGTGGTGCGGGATTTAGTGGCTTCGGGACGGCGCGTATTCCTCGATCTGAAGTACCACGACATCCCGACTACGGTCGCAGCCGCGGTGAAAGAGGCCGCGTCGCTCGGCGTAAGCATGCTCACAGTGCATGCTTCCGGCGGCGGCCCCATGCTGCGCGCGGCCACCGACGCAGCGGCGGTCAATCCGGCGCTGATGGTGCTCGCGGTGACCGTGCTTACCAGCATGGATCACAACGATCTCGATAAGGTCGGCGTGCACGGAACGGTGGTAGATCAGGTGCTTCGGTTGGCAGCACTGGCGCTGACCAACGGATGCCAGGGAGTGGTCGCATCCGCGCGCGAAGCCTCTGCGCTTCGCCATGAACTAGGAGATGACTTTGCGATCGTCACGCCCGGGGTGCGCCCTGCGGGAGCTTCCCATGGCGATCAGGCGCGAGTGGTGACTCCCGAAGAGGCGATCTCTGCCGGAGCAACGCATATTGTAGTGGGGCGCCCGATCACGGGCGCTGCCGACCCCGCCGCTGAGGCGAGAGCGATCCTGGGTCAAATAACGGCAGTGCCAAGCTGGTAGCGGGCATTGCGGGCCGGCTACCGGCAACGGCTTAAAGTTTTTCGAAGAATTCGCATCCCGAGCAGGAAATAAAAATCCCTCCCGGAACGTTACGTTCGCGGTCTTTCACCCGTTTCACAATGCGCGTAGGCTTGCCGCACTTGGGGCAATCGGTGCTCTTGGTGGTGTCCATGACCTTCTTGCGGTCAGCTGTCTTGGCAATTTTCACAGTGGTCTCCTGACAAAATCTTCCCCAGCAAAATCCTGGGGATTCTAAAGTGCGGGAGTAATTTCTGGGCTGGCGCCGGGCTCACGGGCCGGCGAAAGGTCCGAATCGAATACTCGCCTCTGTGATTTTACACGAAGCCGCGGTTGTCCTGTGGAGCATTATCCCTTAGCCTAAGGTTTCATGACAAATCCAACCAAGCTGGCGCTCCGCGTCGGCAAAAGCGGTATTCAAGGCCAAGGGCTATTCACAAACGTTCCGTTGCGTGCGCGCAGGAAATTGGGCGAGTTTACTGGAGAGCGAATCTCGACTCAGGAAGCGGCGAGGCGAGCGCGTGGCGCCAAGCGAATCGCCATTGTCGACGTGAGCGAGCGGGAGGCGATTGATGGCAGTGTGCGGGGTGGCCCGTTTCAATTTCTCAACCATTCTTGCGAGGCTAACGTATTTATACGCATTGCTTATGAACGCATCGAGTTTTATGCGCGGAGAAACATTAAGGCCGGTGAAGAGTTGACTTGCGACTACGGGCTCTCCTATCACGAGGGACAGCTGGCTTGCCAATGTGGGAAGGCAAAATGCAAAAAGTTCATCTAAGTGGCTTGATTCCTTTCTAACTACCTGGACCAGAGTTATCTTGACCTAGCGAGACTCCCAAGGTATTGTCTCGAACCAACACGGCACGCGGGAGGCACATTGTTGTTCGGGCTTTCGCACCTGGTACCTGGCCTGCCCTTCTCCCTCGCCGGTCCTTGCTTCACCTTGTGCTGGAAATCAGGAAGGAGTTTGCCGTGCTGCTTCGTCGCTTGCTGGCAACCGTCTCACTCACAGTAACTCTGCTGATTCTCATCCATATGGGTTCGGCTCGGGCCGAAGCCTTCGAAGGCTTCGGCTTTCAATCAGCCTCTCCGCAAGAATTGCAGATGACAAGCGAACCGCTTGCCCCGGGTGCGCCAGCCATCCTGCTTTATCGCAGGATTGACCGCGATGACAACGGCCGCACATCCCATGAAGACAACTATTTCCGAATCAAGATTCTTACCGAAGAAGGGCGGAAATACGCGGACATCGAAATTCCGTTTTTCAAAGAGTCGAGCAATATTGTCAACCTCCACGCCCGAACCATCAGTCCCAATGGATCCATCACTAACTTCGAGGGCAAGGTCTTCGAGAAGAACATTGTCAAAGCCAAGGGCGTGAAGTATCTGGCCAAGACATTCACTCTGCCGAACGTCGAGGTGGGAAGCATTCTCGAGTACTACTACACGGTAGATTTGAGCGAGCATTACATCTATGACTCCAATTGGATCCTGAGCAACGAGCTTTTCACCAAGAACATCAGTTGCTCTCTAAAGCCGTATCAGAGCTCTTATGCGCGGGTAAACCTGCGCTGGAACTGGCAGGGTCTTCCGCCGGGCGCCGCCACTCCCCAGCAGGACGGCAAAGGCATCGTTCATCTCAACGCAACCAATATACCGGCGTTTCAGACCGAGGATTACATGCCTCCCGTCGATGAAGTCAGAAGCCGCGTGGACTTCATCTACAGCGAGGACTCGTTCGAGAGCGATCCGGCCGTTTATTGGAAGAAGGAGGGCAAAAAGCTGAACGATTCGCTGGAGAGTTTTGTGGGAAAGCGCAAAGCCATGGAGCAAGCGGTAGCGCAGACGGTGTCTGCCAGCGACACGCCCGAAGTGAAGCTGCAGAAGATTTACAACCGGGTGCAGCAGATGCGGAACACTTCTTACGAAGTCAGCAAGACCGTTCAGGAGGAGAAGCGGGAGAACGAGAAGAACATTAACAACGTCGAAGATGTATGGAAACAGGGCTACGGAGACGGGCGCCAGTTGACGTGGCTTTTTCTGGGACTGGTGCGCGCGGCGGGGATTGAAGCGTCTGGGGTCTGGGTTTCCGATCGCAGGCATTATTTTTTCAATCCCTCCGAGATGAACCCGACCAAGCTCGACGAGAACATCGTGCTGGTCAAGCTTAATGACAAGCAGATCTACTGTGATCCGGGGGCTCGCTTCACGCCTCTCGGCCTGTTGCCCTGGACCGAAACCGGGGTGCAAGGTCTTCGGCTCGACAAGGATGGCGGAAGCTGGATCACAACCGTCCTGCCAAAAAGCAGCGAGTCGCAAACCTTGCGCAACGCCAGCCTGAAGCTTTCTGAGGATGGTGACGTCGAAGGAACGCTCAAAGTCACCTATACGGGTCTGGAGGCGCTGAACCGGAGGGTGGAAGAACGACATGCAGACGAGACAGAGCGGAAGACATTTCTGGAAGATGAAGTGAAAGAGTGTGTACCCGCGGCTGCGGAAGTGGAACTGACGAGTAAGCCAGACTGGGAGGCTTCCGATCGCACCTTCGTGGCTGAGTTTCACTTGAAAATTCCCGGCTGGGTGGCCGGAGCCGGACGCCGGGCATTGCTTCCCGTAGGCATGTTTAGCGCTCCCGAGAAACACATCTTCGATCACGGCAATCGCGTTCACCCCATCTATATGGAGTTCCCTTTCGAGCGGATCGATGACCTGACGCTTGAACTTCCATCCGGCTGGCAAGTGGCCACGGTGCCGAAAACGCAAAACGAAGGCGGAAACGTCGTTGCTTACGCTCTGAAAGTGGAAGGCAACCAGACTACGCTGCAGCTGCAGCGGATGCTGCATGTGAATTTTCTGCTTATCGATCAAAAGTACTACGCTTCGTTGCGAAGTTTCTTTCAAGTAGTGAGGACGGGAGATGAACAACAGGTCGTGCTTCAACCGGGTACCGCAAGCGCCAGCAATTAAATATTCCCTGCTTTGGCTGGCGGGGGTGCTTGGGGTGATGCTGCTTTTCTGTCCACGCCAAGCGCGGGCCGGAGATGCGCCCGGCTGGATGCACGCTGCCGCGACAGCACCCTTGCCCGACCACGATGAAAAAACTGACGCCGTGCTTCTCTATGCAGAGGAAGATCTGACCGTAATCTCAGCCGACAAGGTCAAGGGAACGATACGCCGGGCCTACAAAATCCTCAGGCCAGGCGGCCGTGACCTGGGAACGGTCGAGACCTGGTTTGGTCCTCATCGGAAGATTACGAGCATGCATGCCTGGTGCATTCCGGCTGATGGCAGAGACTACGAGGTAAAAGACAAGGACGCAGTCGAAATTGCCGCGCCGAACGTTGAAAGCAGCATTCTGGTCACCGACCTTCGATTCAAGACTCTCCGGATTCCCGCAGCCGACCCCGGCAATGTGGTTGGCTACGAAATTGAGACGGAAGAAGAACCGCTGGTTCTCCATGACACTTGGGAATTTCAGCGGCGCATGCCTGTAAGAGAGAGCCATTATAGGTTACAGATGCCTGCTGGATGGGAATACAAGGCGTTGTGGATCAATCATCCCGAAGTGCCGCCCACCACTTCGGGCAATGGTGTGTACGAATGGGCGGTGAGCGACGTGAAAGGTGTCCGCTACGAAGAGGAGATGCCCCCCATAAACGGAGTGTCTGGACAAATGGTGGTGTTCTTCTACCCTCCGGGCGGAGCTTCTTCCAAAAGCTATACCAACTGGCGAGAGATGGGGACCTGGTACAACAATCTGACGAGCGGGCGGCGAGATGCGTCTCCCGAGATCAAACAGGAAGTTGCAACTCTTACGGCAGGCCGTTCGACCCAACTCGCCAAGATGCAGGCGCTGGCTGACTTCGTACAGCACCAGATCCGCTATGTGGCGATTGAATTAGGCATCGGCGGATGGCAACCTCATGCTGCACCGGAAGTCTTTAGCCACCGTTACGGCGACTGCAAAGATAAAGCAACTTTGATGAGTTCGATGCTGCGCGAGATCGGTGTCGACTCCTACTACGTGGCCATTAACGCCACTCGAGGCTCGGTCACCAAAGACAGTCCTGCGGGAGTTGCATTCAATCATGTGATCCTGGCGATTCATCTGCAGGATGCAGTAAAAGACCCGTCGCTGATGGCGGTCATCGATCGCCCTAAGGAAGGACGTCTGCTCTTCTTCGATCCCACCAACGAACTCACTCCCCTTGGGCAGATTTCCGGGGAGTTGCAAGCGAACTACGGACTTCTGGTTGGGCCTGACGGTGGCGATCTGGTCGAGTTGCCGATGCAACCACCAGCCACCAATAGCATTCAGCGCACTGGCACGTTTTCCCTCGACTCTGCAGGCAATCTGCAGGGCAGCGTGCAAGAACTGCGCCTGGGGGATCGTGCGGCTGAGGAACGCTGGAGGCTGCGCACCGTCAAAAACGATAGCGACCGCATCAAGCCTATCGAGAACCTTTTGGCAGGGTCATTGCCTAGTTTTCAGATCAGCAAAGCCAGCGTGCTCAATCTGCAGGAGACCAGTCAACCCTTTGGATTCACCTATACGTTCATGACCGAGAACTATGCGAAGAGCGCGGGAGATTTGCTGTTGGTCAGACCGCGGGTGCTCGGAACCAAGGCACAAGCATGGATGGAGACGAAAGAAGCGCGGAAGTTCCCCGTTGAGTTTCCCGGCCCGGTGAAAGATACGGACCGGTTCGACATTACGGTACCTTCGGGATACGTAGTCGATGACGTTCCGCCTGCAGTCGACGTGGATTGCGGATTCGCCAGCTACCATTCGAAAACCGAAGTCCTCGGAAACACCGTGCGTTATACGCGAACCTTCGAAATCAAGGAGCTCAGTGTTCCCGTCAGCCGAGCCGATGACCTCAAGAAGTTTTACCGCATCATTGCCACCGATGAGCGCAACACGGCCGTGATGAAGGCTTCCAAGTAAAGCCATCTACAACTTTAGTAGAATCTCGAGGCAGCTTTTTTCCATCTGTCGATTGTTGTCAAGCGCACTCATGAAGGACGGCCGTCATTGAGCGATTCGGAACGCTATGCCCCGGGATGGCCGGGGATCCCCCCTCGTTGGACCTCGAGCGCAAAAGTGGGTGTGGGCACAGCCTTGAACCAGCACAGCAAAGTGTGGTTCACACTGAGTCACGGGATATTGAACGAGATCTATTACCCGCGCGTCGATCAGGCGTGCACTCGCGATCAGGAGTTTCTGATCAGCGACGGCAAAGAGTTCTTCTCCGAGGAAAAACGGAACTGCACCTTCGATATCGAGCCCTACGAACCTGGCGTTCCTATCTTTCGCCTGGTCAACACCTGCCAACAGGGACGTTATCGGATCACGAAAGATATTTTGACCGATCCTTACCGCAACGTGGTCTTGCAGAAAATTCGTTTTGAAGCGCTTCAAGGAAAGCTTTCGGACTATCGCTTGTACGCCCTGCTCTCGCCCCATCTGGCCAACGTGGGCCGCGACAATACGGGATGGGTTGGAGACTACAAAGGCGTACCGATGCTGTTTGCCGAGCGCGAGAATGCTGCGCTGGCCTTCGCCTGCTCAGTCCCCTGGCGAAAGATGTCGGTCGGATTTGTTGGAGCATCGGATGGATGGCAAGACGTGTCGCAGCATTTTCAGATGCAATGGGACTATACGCGGGCGGAGAACGGAAATGTCGCGCTCACGGGAGAAATCGATTTAGCGGAATGCGGCGGAGAGTTTCTGCTTGCATTGGGATTCGGTGGCATTTGGGCCGAAGCGGGACAGCAGGCGAGGTCGACGCTGCTCGAGCCTTACGAAGAACTCCGCGATCACTACGCGTGGCACTGGAAAAACTGGCAGGACCAACTTCTGAAGCTCGATGATCCCCCGCGCGAGCACGATCGCTACCGCACCAGCACCGCGGTGCTGAGAACGCACGAGTCCAAGGATTTTCTCGGCGGGGTCATCGCCAGTCTTTCCATCCCCTGGGGATTCAGCAAAGGCGACGAAGATCTCGGCGGATATCACCTGGTCTGGCCGCGTGACCTGGTAGAGACTGCAGTTGCGTTCCTGGCCGCCGGGGCCGAGCCCGATGCCTTGCGAGTGCTTCATTACCTCGAATCAACCCAGGAAGCCGACGGACACTGGGCGCAGAATCTCTGGCTCGACGGGCGTCCCTACTGGATGGGATTGCAGATGGATGAGGCGGCATTCCCGATTCTGTTGACCGACAGCCTGCGCCGGATCGCTCCTTTCGTTTTGGGGGAACCCTCGCGCTGGTGGGCGATGGTACAGAAAGCCGCGGCCTTTCTGGTACGCAACGGCCCGGTCACCCAGCAGGATCGATGGGAAGAAGATGCGGGCTTCTCTCCTTTCACGCTGGCGGTGGAAGTTTCTGCGCTGCTGGCTGCGGCGGATCTGGCCGATGCGGTGGGCCATAAAGAGTCCGGCGATTTCTTGCGCGAAACCGCCGACACGTGGAATGAAAATATTGAGCGCTGGACGTACGTCACGGGAACAGACCTGGCGAAACAGATCGGAGTCGAGGGATATTACGTGCGTATTGCGCCACCCGAAGTCGACTGTGCGCCTTCGCCATCCGAAGGATTTGTACCCATCAAGAATCGTCCGCCCGGCGAAAACCTGGCGACAGCGGGTCACGTGATCAGTCCCGACGCCCTGGCGCTGGTGCGTTTCGGGCTGAGAGCTCCCGATGATCCACGGATTCTGAACACCATAAAAGTGATCGACGCGCTCCTGAAGGTGAATCTTCCGCAGGGACCTTGCTGGTACCGTTACAACGGCGACGGCTACGGAGAACATGCGAATGGATCGCCGTTCGATGGCACCGGAATCGGGCGTCCGTGGCCATTGTTGGCTGGCGAGCGGGCTCATTACGAATTGTTGGCGGGTAACCGTAAAGCCGCGGAAGAGCTGTTGTTGATGATCGAGCTTTCCACAGAGGGAGGACGTTTGCTCCCCGAGCAGGTTTGGGACGCTGCCGATATCGCCGAGCGGGAATTATTTCGCGGCAAGCCGACCGGTTCGGCGTGTCCGCTGGTCTGGGCGCATGGAGAGTACATCAAGTTGCGGCGGTCGCTGCGGGACGGAAAGCTTTTCGACCAGCCTCCGCAAGCAGTCCAGCGCTACATCCGTGACAAACAGAAGTCCGTCTATTTTGCCTGGCGCGTCAACAACAAGTGCCGGACCATGCCGCGGGGAAAGAAGTTTCGGCTATCTTTACTCGCGCCGGCCACAGTGCGTTGGAGCTTTGACGGATGGAAGAGTTACTCAGGACACGAACACGCGAGATACCGGCATGGGGATCCATGTTGCCGATTTGCCGAGCGAGGCGTTAGCGGAGGTGACGAGATCGTGTTCACGTTTTTCTGGACTGCCGAAAACCACTGGGAAGGGACGAACTATTCGGTAGGGGTGGAAGGATGAGCTGTGCCCCAGCCTTGCCTTGCGAGGTTGGCATAGAGGGCAGCTGCGCAAATGACAGAGCCGACCAGCAATCCCAGGCCTTCACCGATCGGTCCAATGAGCACGTGGCCCATACCGAACAGCGCGAGATAGACCATGGCGCATCCCAGAATCCAGGAGACTAAGTTCCGTCCCAGATCGCGCGTCGGCGGAATGTCGGGCGAGAGTTGGGCTATGGGTTGCCATCCCTGCGCGTGAGGACGCACAGCGCGATAAAAGCTAGTCAGCACCGCACTGCGGCTCCGGCTTGGTCGCGAAAGTTACGATCAGCCAGACCAGAGTGGTCACGGCCGTCGTGGTTAATGCGGTCTTTGCGAATACTGAGGGCCCGGAACCTGCGAATGGCGCAGCCCAGCGTAAAAACACCGATGCCAGCAGCGCCGTCAGCATGGCGGAGATTTCGCTCCAGGCGTTAATTCTCCACCAATACCAGCGCAACAAGTACACACCACCGGTACCGGCGCCGACTTCCAAGACGAACTCCCATCCCGAGCGGATCGACGCCAACTGAGCTGACACGTAGGCGGATGCAATCACCAGCAGAACCGTGGCGAGACGGGAAATGTTGACATAGTGTTTCTCGCTGGCCTGGCGCTTGATGAAGCGGCGGTAAAAATCGGAAACCAGATACGAAGCTCCCCAGTTCAGTTGGGTTGCTATCGTCGACATGAAGGCGGCCATGAACCCGGCGATGACGATGCCGCGCAGTGCCACGGGAACGTGCTGGCTGACGATCAGCATGTATCCCGTTTCCGGATGCTCGAGGTGGGGATAGAGAACGATTGCGCTGAGGGCGGTGAGAATCCACGGCCACGGCCGGACCGCGTAGTGCGCGATATTGAACCACAGTACCGAGAGCAATCCGTTGCGCTCATCGCGAGCGGCGAAGATGCGTTGCGCAATGTAGCCGCCGCCTCCGGGCTCAGCACCGGGATACCAGAACGCCCACCACTGCAATCCGATATTCACCAGGAAGGTGAGGACGGGCAGAGTCCATAAGGCTTCTTGTCCCAGGGGGCGTGAGAAATCCGGGAAGAACGACGTGGCGTCTCCAGCATTCGGGCCTGCGGCGGTGCGCGCGTCAGCTAGCCGCGCTAACAACGTGTGCATCCCTCCTGCAGCCGACACCGCGTACCAGGCAACGCCGATCACGATGGCCATCTTCAGAGCGAACTGAAAGAGGTCAGTCCAAAGAACTCCCCAGAGTCCACCCAGAGCGACGTAGAGTCCGGTGAACGGAATCAGAAAGAATACGCAGATCGCCAGAGCATTCCGATCGCTGACACCGAGCGTGACCGACACAATGCTGGTCATCGCTTTGGTGACCCAGCCGAGGATCAGGCAATTCATCAACAGGCCAAGGTAGACCGCGCGAAATCCTCGCAAGAACGCAGCTGGCTTGCCCGAGTAGCGCATCTCGGCGAATTGCACATCGGTGAGCAGGCCCGAGCGACGCCACAGACGGGCAAAGAGAAATACCGTCATCATGCCGGAAAGCAGGAAGGCCCACCAGAGCCAGTTCCCTGCTATGCCTTGGGTGTAGACGAGGCCGGTGACGACGAGTGGCGTATCGGCGGCAAACGTTGTGGCGACCATCGAAGTGCCGGCGAGCCACCAGGAAACGTTGCGTCCAGAAACGAAGTAGTCGTCGACGCTTTTGCCAGAGCGTCCGCGGAAGTACAGACCCAAGGCGAGCGTAATGCCGAGATAGGCGACGATCGCGGTCCAGTCGAGGAAGGTGAAGTTCATGAGCGGCTAAAGAATACAACGAGGACCCACGGCTTCTGGCAATCATCTGGACAGAGTGCCTCAGAGATTACTCTCTCGAACCGGCACGAAAAAGCCCGCCCCTGGCGAGGCGGGCTCAAGTTTCATCCTGGGTTTTCGCTAGCTCCCGTTCGAGCAAACGAAGAGCGATGAATTGCCCTGGAAGCTGAACCACCCGTTCACCGAGGTGCTGCTCGGCGCTCCGAAATACGGCAGCATGACCAGATCCTGCAGGTTGTAGGTGAAGCCTCCGACCGTATAGGGAAACGCTCCGTAGTTGGCGAAGCCTTCTTCGGGATCGCCATTTTCCAGAATCCCGCAAGGGGTGTTGTTGCCGTTGACGTTGACCACGAGGGGATCATCCGCCCACTCGCCAATCTCGTGCGACAAAGCCGAAACATCCTGCGCGAAGACACCCGTATGGTCGATGTAGGTGGCGTGGGCGTACGACTGAGGATTGCTCGAACTGCCTTCCGAGCTATGGTATCCCCCGATGCAGCACTGCCCGTTCTGTGTCAGATATACGTCGTAAGTAAGAAAGATCGCAAACGAGTTGGGCTGGATTCCCAGGCTATTGATAATGTTTGGCAACTGGGAATCGAACCAGTTGATATCGACAAGACCCGCAGTGAAACCGAATACACTCCCAATCTTTCCTGAACGTGACGGCGGACTGAGAGTCTGCTCCGCCAGCACAGTCGGCCCTCCCAACAGCAAATGCGAGTTGGTATCGGTCTGCACGGTGCCCCAGAAATTCGCCCGCTGATATGCGTCTATGTACTGAGTTGTTCCCACATCGACGCCACCTTGGGTATAGGTGGTCGTGGAATCGAAAAGGGGTGACGCTACTGTGTTGTTGGTAACAGTTTTTCCGTTTGACAGGACGTGGGTCGGATCGTATGTGTACGTCTTCTTGCGGCTGGTGATGACGATCTTGACGGGGATGATATAGGTCGTGATCGTGGCCGACGCATTGGTCGACGGCGCGGCACCGACCATGTTGTAAGAGTAGTTGGTCCCATTATAAGTGAAGGAACCATTCCAGGTTTGCAAAGAAGTTGCCGGGGGAGCCACATCATTGCGCAGATGCGGGGGCATCACGACATACATTCCGCGCGGCTGGGCTACTGTCTGGGCGCTGTCGTCCTGGGCAACTGCTGAGGTTAGGCATAGGCCTACGAGCGCAACCATGCCAATCACATGACACAAACCACTACGCGTCTTCATTTTTATCTTTGCTCCTTAAACTTGGTTTTAGTGGCGGCGCGGCCACTTCGCTGCTTTGTCCCAAGCGCTCCATCCCCCGAGCGATGGTCGTCGATTGTGGGCATGAACGACGATGCTGTCAACGTAAAAGTTGCAGGATTCAGCAAATGTTTTCCACAGGCAATGATTTACTACCGGAAGGAGCCTACTGTGTCTATAACCCGGACTCGATTCCAACTGAGAGAACAGGAATCAGACTTACAACTGAGAAAACTATGACAATTGGTAAATCTTTATGATCTCTTTATCCTGTATATAGAAGGTCGACGACCGTACAGTCGTCACTCAGTGGCGTGCCGCTGCAGAAATCAGCCACCGCGGTAAAGATGTCTTCAAGGTTATGGCTTTTGGCGGCGACGATTTCCAAGCGCGAATCTTCAAAAAAGTCTCCACGGGCGTTTTCCGCTTCGGTAACACCGTCGGTAACCAGCACCAGACGGTCGCCAGGTTTCATGCGGCAGCGGTCACTCTCATAGGTTGCGTCCTTTAGCAATCCCACAGGGAGATTGCCGTGGGTGGGCCGATTCACGGTCGAATTCGACACCAACAAGGGTGGGACATGCCCGCAGTTGACATACTCGAGTTCGCCGTCAGGATGGATGCGCGCGACGATCACGGTCGCGTATTTCTCGCCGATATGTTTGTGGGTAAAGAATCGGTTCACTGCGGTGACGATTTCGACCAGGGGCATGCGCGCAGTGAGCTGGGAGTAAATCATCCCCTGTAGAGTCGACGCTAACAGTGCGGCGGACACTCCCTTCCCGCTGACGTCCGCGAGAACGATCGCCAATCCGTCTTCCGTATTGACCGCGTCGAAAAAGTCGCCGCCGATCTCTTTACAAGAGAGATTACGCCCAGCGAGGCGGGCAAAGGGAACCTCGGGAATCGTCACCGCCATCAGGCGTTGTTGAATTCCCGCGGCGATCGAAAGCTCCTGCTGGTAGCGGCGCGCCGCTTCTTCGGTCTGGACCAGGCGGGCATTTTCGATCAGGGACGCGGCTTCAATGGCGATCGCTTGCAGAATCTCGTTGCTGACGCTCGAAATGTCTCGCGAAGCAAAGCGGGAATCGACATAGAGGGCTCCCATCACCTCGCCGGAACCGCTTGCCCCGCCCTGAGCGTCGCGGGTCGCTTGCACCTGGGGCTTGCGCAACGGGATACAAATCACGGTTCGCAGATCGTACGCCACGATACTTTGGCGGCCTGCAAGATCGAGGGATTGGCTGGTATCGGTAATCACAAACTCTGAATTCGACTTCAGCGTCTCATCGAGAATCGAATGCGAAATGGTCTTGTCGTCGAGTAGGGGTTCTCCCTTGGAATTGCGACCCGCCGCGAGGCGCAGGTTGCCGTCCTCGTTTTTCATGAAGACGTAGCCGCGTTCGGCTCGGGTCAACTTCAGGGTCGCATCCAGCAGCGTGACGAAGATTTCGTCCAACACGCCAATGGTGTTCAGCTTGCGGGCGGCTTCGAGGAAAAGGGTGAGCTTCTCCAGATCCGTGGTCTCGGTTGAAATGTGAATGCCCGAGATTTGACTGAGGAATTCGCGCGCCGTATTCGAACTCTGCATGTGCAGAGGATGGAAAATGACATAAGCAACGTCGCGGACCCCGAATTCCAGGCGGTCGTTCCGCTCCAGCTTTTGGCGTTGAATCCGCTCGCCGTTGACGAACGTACCGTGCTTGCTGCCCTGATCGACTACGAAGAAAGTGCCATTTTCAGAAACGATGAGAGCGTGGTCGCGGGAGACACGGGGATCGGCGATGACCAGGTCTTTGTCAACTTTCCGTCCCACTGAGTAGGGGCTGTGATCGAGGTTGATGGTACGCTGCTCATTTCCCTGAACAAAAATCAGCGTGGGAAAAAGCCCCGAAGAAGATCCCCCTGAGTCCGACCCTGACGATGAGAACCCCATTCTTTCGCTACAGCTCCTTAAGACAATTTCGAATCAATCAAAATAATGACAGGATCAAGCGCCGGCGGGAACGGTGGTGGCGCGAAAAGGTCACCTTGGTTCAGGCGGCCCCGCGTTGGAAGGCCGCAATCGCCTGCTGCTCATTATCGTAGACCTCAAACACTGTGACCAGCTTGGTGATCTGCAGCACATCGCGTAAGCGCTGGCCCAGTCCGGTCAGTTTGATGTCGGCGCCCGCCGAACGGGCGGAAGAATACACTCCAACCAACGTGCCTAATCCGCCGCTGTCGATGTAGCTTACACCTGAGAAGTTCAGAATCATTTTACGGCTCGATGCCAGAATTTGCTTGAGGTAATCTCGCAAATGGGAAGACTCTTCTCCGAACACAATACGTCCTTGACAATTGACAACGGTGACTCCATCAACTTCTCTAGAGTCGAGTTTGAGGGTCATGCAGCTTCTCCGATTGCCCGCGAAATGGGTTCGAGAAGCCTACCGCCCAACCCGGACCGAATGCAAGCGAGCCAGTTTAAGCGTCCACCAGAAACGCGAGGGCGGCCAGCACTCCTAAAGGAATCCCCAGGCTTGTATAGAGAGGCATCGCCCAGGCTTGCTGCACGGCCTCGGGAGTCAACACCAAGGACGCTGCCGAAAGCGAGATGGCCGCCAACCACGGCCACAGCAATAACGCTGCCGCCACAAAGAACACGACACGGGCGATTGCGCTCTTCTGCCTCACAGGGATCCAGGCACGCACGATCAGAAAAATCGCGGGCAACAGCAGCACCTGATTGTAGGGCGCGAACGTTGGGATGATGACCACCGTGGCAGCCAGCACCAGAGCGATGGTGACGGCAAATGCAGCCGAGGTTTCCGGCTCGTTTCTTTTCTTCCAACAGAAATAGACCACGATCAGGATCACCGCGCCGGCGACAATCCTGCCGAGGTTCTGGGCAAGCAGGACGTCCAGAAGCGAGCGGCCACCGCCGGTGTACTCGCCGTAAGCAGCGACTGCCTGGCGGAATTTTCCGATCCATCCCGGAAGTTCGTATTCGCCGGCGGCGACGAGAATCAGAAGAGTTAAGTAGAAGCCCACAAGAAAACGCCGCCTCTGCCTCAATCCGACAATCGACCACAGTGTGAACCAACCGGCAAGAGGAAGCACAAGCTGCGGCTTGATGGAGGCGATGGCAAGCACGATGCCGGAGGCTGCGAGATACCCGCTGGCCAGCAGTGCGGCTGACGCCGCCATCAAGAAACCGACAAGCAGGCTCAGTTGCTGCAACTTGATTCCCTGCGCAACCGCGAAACTGCCCGAAGTCAAGGCCACAAAGACGATAAAGACGCGCGCAGAAGGGCGCCAACCGACCGAACGCAACCACAGGGGAACCGTGGCAGCGGTGAGGCATACCAGCAGCCAGAGAAAGACAGGCTGCACCATGGCGAACGGAATATTGATAGTCGGCGCAAGAAGAAACGCTACGTACACCGGATAGGCGAATCCCTGTTGGTCTTTGGGGTCGTCCGGGCGGCTGGGATCAAGTTCTCGTCCGTAATATCCGGTCTGAATCTCTCGCGTGATCTCAACGCTGTAGGGGTCGCGATGATGAAGCAGAAGTTCGCGCGCGCCAAGCCACCGCGGATAGAGATCGGAGAGGTTGCCGCGAGGACGATCGTGGCGGGCGGCATCAGCTTGCTGATAAGGGACGAGCACCCGCTGCACGTAGAACCACATGCTCGCCGCCATCAACAAGGCGGCAACAACCCCGATTGTGGAGCGATCGCGCAAAGTTGGAGTCTCGCGCTCCTGCGCGAGCAAGCCATGTTACAACTTATGCGGCTAAACCAGTGCGACAACGACTTCTTATCTCGCTAGCGATTGGGCTCGGAAGCGGCATTTTTTGCTGGTTCCTGCTGGCCCATTTCCATCAGGGTGCGGCGGATTTCGGATGGGCCATCGCGGCCGCGCGCGATCTGCTTGCGCATCGCGATCCGTACGCAACGCCGATGCAGTTGTATCCCCTGACCTGCGCGCTCTTCGGACTGCCTTTTGTCTGGATGCAGCCTGAGGTCGCGGGCGGAGTTTTCTACGGCGTCAGTTCCGCTCTCATGGCCTTCGGGCTCTCGCGCCACGGCTATCACCGTCTTCTGGTTTTCATGGCGTATCCGTATTGGGCGGGATTTCTCGTGGCGCAATGGCCGCCACTCATCCTCGCCAGCGCCTTCTTCCCTCTTCTGCTTCCCGCCACCATGGCCAAGCCGCAACTTGGGTTGCCGGTGTTTCTGACGAACCTGAGCAAGCGCGGCTTCGCGGCGTGCATTCTGGTGCTGGTTGTGAGTCTTGCGTTGGTACCGCAATGGCCCCGGCTTTGGGTGGGACACTTTCACAACTACGCGCGGTTCATCCCTCTGCTGGTATTGCCAGGGCCGCTGGTCTTACTTGCATTGTGGCGGTACCGCGATCGTGACGTCCATCTACTGCTGCTTATGGCGCTGATGCCGCAACGCTGGTTCTACGACATGCTGATTCTCTGGCTGATTCCGAAATCCCGCCGCGAGATTGTCTGGACCGCATTCATAAGCTGGGGAGCTGGCCTCTGGCGCTGGTATCACATTCCGCACAGCTTCACCGAGGTGGGGCGTGTCGCGGTGCTGACCATGTATTTGCCGATGCTGGTGGTCGTGCTGGCGCGAGGACGGAAGAGAGAGCCATCGCCATCAATCGAGAACGCTAACTAATTTTTCTTCGGCAATCCCATACATCCAGAACAGAAGAACGAGTCCCATCAGTGCGAATTCTTTGTACTGAAGCGACAGAAGCAGTTGGAGGGGGGACAAGAACAGCAGGCCGATCCCTGCGGCAATCAGCAACGCTGATCGCCGATGCAGATCGCCTTCGTCGAGCAAATGGTTCACGAGCAGAACGATCGGAATCAGCAGCACGCTCAGGTCGTAACTGACCACGTGATAGCTCACCAGTACCGTGGCCACGATCGCCAGGGAGAAATTCAGATCGAACGACTCCCGGGATCTTGTCGAGCGCAGCCGCCAGCCGACAAAAAACAGTAGCGCCAGTGAGAGAACGAAGACGACCGCCGGGTCATATCTCCAGTCAGGCAGGAAAATGTACATGAGGCCACGCAGGTTCGGCATTCCAGCAGGGACACGATCACTTCCCGCCAGGACTTTTTCCCAATAGAACACATAGCGCGGATACGCCCACAAGGCGCGACTGCCTGCGATAGCAATCGAAGCAAACACCGCGACAAGAGACACGGGCACGAAACCGTAAAGAACCTTCCATCTTTTTTGCACAAGCAGAAGCAATAGAAATGGCAAAATCAGGTGGAACTTGAATAGGCCAACCGCAAGGAAGCCGCCCGCCACAGCATCACGATTTTTTCTCAGGGACACATAGGCCAGCGCATAAAGGAATAACAGCAGGATTCCATCCTGCCCTTCGAGCAGATTGAAAAATATTGGAAAGAACGCAAGGGCAAGCAACCACAGAGCCGGGCCGCGCGCGCGCAACTGGGGCACGTAGGGTGACATCATCCACAAAACGAGTCCGACGAGGACGAGGTTCAATGCGTTCCACAGGAGGTAAGCCGTAAGGTACGGAAAAGAGCTGAATGGAGCGAAGAACAGGGCCTCGAACGGCGGATGGGTCCACGGCAATGGCCCACGAAATTGCGGGACATTGGTCGCGAATTGTTGCTCCACCTGGAAACGGACCGCCGCGTCGTACAGCTGATGGCCCATGCCTTGGCGCACGACTGTGCCGGCGCAGTAGTAAATTGCGAAGTCCGGAAGCCCTGCGGCGACCAGCCGGCGCGTACTCCAGCAGACGCTGAGATACATCACCAGCACGCCGAGCAGATAAACGACTGCGAGAGATTTCCATCGCGAGCTGTTCATGCGGCCTTGAAGTGAGCTCCGTTTTTTCCCATTAATAGCTCACGCGAGATGCCATAGAACCAGAGCAGCAGAACCGACGCCAGCAAGCTGAACTGGCCGTACCGAAACCAGAGCAACATGAGCAAAGGACTGAGAAACAGTACAACCATCGGCACCAACGTCGCGATCCTTGGCCCGGCTTTGGGGATCCCGCGCTCAAAGAAATCGTTAGCAAGCAAAAGCAGCGGGAGCAGGAGCAGACAAAGGTCGTGGGCAAGCACGTGATAGCTGAGGATGACAGTCGCAACCACAGCCAGCGAGATACTGAGGTCGAACCGCCGATTGCGCGATGAGTCATCCCAACGCAGCGACGCCAGCAGCAGCAATATCGCCGAGGCAAACGACACTCCTATCGCCACTCGAGGCGTCCAGGGAAGCAACATGTGCACGAAACCGCGTAAATTGGGCATCGCCGAGATCAGACTGGTAGCGCTGCCGGTCGAGTTTTCCACGCCCCAAACATAAACCGGGTAGTGCAACGCTTCTTTCCAGCCCACTACCCCAACCGAAAGCAGGCCAAGAGCGACGGCAACCGATAGAAATCCAAGCAGGGCTTTACCTTTGCGATGCAGCAGCAGGATCAGCATCAAGGGCAACACCAGGTGGAAGCGAAATAGTCCGATGCCGAACCAGCATCCGGCGGCGAACTCTTGATTTTTTCTCAAGGCAATGTAGGCCAAAGAAAACAGAAGGAGGAGCGGAATGCTGTCCTGGCCCTGCAAGAGAGCAGCAAACACCGGGAAAAACGCTAATATCGCCAGCCACCAAAACGCGACGTGGTGTTGCCGCAGCAAGGGGACGTAGGGTCGCAACAGGAACGGGAGCACAGCGAGAGTCACCAGGTTTACCAAGTCCCAGAGCGCATACGCTGTCGGATATGTCAGTCCCGCCAAGGGAGCAAAAACGAGCGCTTCAAATGGGGGATGGTTGTAAGGCAAGGCCCCCTGGCGGATAAACACCTGGGAAGCAAACTCGCGCTGAATCTGAAACTGCAAAACCGTGTCATAGAGGCGGCTGGCGTTTCCCTGGCGCACTATCGTTCCCGCGGTGTAGAAGATGCTGAAATCCGGATAGCCCTCGCGAATCTTGTCGCGGAGGCTCCAGAAGACCAGCGCATGCATCAGGAACATCCCGGTCAGAAAAATCACCAGCAGTTTTCCCGCGCTGCGCTTGTTCATAAGGCGTGAGCCGGAATTCTATATCGGCTCAAGGTATGATTCTTACCGAAACGTGACTTCTTGGCTTGAGACCCGCCGAGTTTTCGTGATCCTTGTCGCCATTGGCTTATTCGCCATGGCGGCTCGAAACGTCACCGATCCAGATGTGTGGTGGCACTTACGCACCGGGCAACTGATCACTGAAACTCACGCCTTTGTCCACACAGATCCTTTCTCATTTACTCGTCTGGGCCAACCGTGGATCAATCACGAATGGCTCTCCGATCTGCTGTTGTACGGCCTTTATCGAGCAGCCGGCTGGAGCGGACTGATCGTCCTGTTCGGCGCCGTCACGTCGCTCACTTTAATGCTGGTGTTCGTGCGGTCGCCGGGGAAGCCGTATTTCGCGGCTCTGGCACTGGTGTTAGGAGCGTACGCCTCGGCTCCGAGTTGGGGCGTACGTCCGCACACCATCTCGCTCTTGTTGGCCAGCATTTTTTTATTGCTACTTGAACGCTCCGAAGAGCGCCCCCGGCTTCTGTGGTGGACAATCCCTCTGACTCTATTGTGGGTCAATCTACACGCCGAGTACGCACTGGGAATTGCACTTCTCGCACTATTTTTGGTTGGGGAGATGCTCGATGCGGCGTTGGGAATTCGGAACTGGCTGAAGATGGGCCGGCGCGTGCGCAATCTTGCGGTCGCCCTGGCTGCGTGTGTCGCGGTCGTGCCCATCAACCCCAATGGACTCCGCATGTTCACTTATCCCGTCGAGACGCTGCGCTCCGCGGCAATGCAGAAATACATTGCGGAGTGGGCGTCCCCCGATTTTCACGAGCTGAAGTATGTTCCTTTTGCTGCGATGCTCCTGGGTGTTTTGCTCTTACTCTCAGTGTCACCCAGGCGAATTCGGGCTCGTGATTTGCTGCTGCTGCTGGTTTTCGCCGCTGGGAGCTTGCGTTCGGTCAGGCACATTTCGGCGTTTGTGTTGGTTGCGGTTCCGATCCTGAGCGGACTGGCCCAGAGCTGGTGGCACGAGAGTGTGCGGAAACCGAACGCAGTTTCACCGCGCTCTGGCAAACGGTTGGCCGCCAACGCAACCGTGCTGGCAGCCTTCCTCGTCTTCGCCATGGTTCGAGCTTACAGCGTCGTCGGACAGCAGTCGGCCACGGAAGCGAAGAACTTCCCGGCCGGGGCAGCAGCATACCTTGCATCCGAGCATCCTCGCGGTCCTATCTTCAACCACTACAACTTTGGAGGATATTTCATCTGGAGGCTCTACCCGCAATACCGGGTTTTTATCGACGGGCGGGCGGACCTTTACGGCGACGACTTTCTGCAGGACTTCGCCAGAACCTACTACGTAACGGGCCCCGATTGGGAACGCACCTTTCGGAAATGGGACATCCAAACTGTGATTCTGCCGCCGGATGCCCCGGTCGTCGCCGGCTTACGGCTAAGCCATAGCTGGAAAGAGGTTTACAGTGACTCACAAGCCGTCGTCATGACCCAGTCTGGAGGGCCTTGACGGCGTAGCAGATTATCCCGGTAATCGTCGATCCGCGGGTGGTTTTTCTCGTGACTGAAGCAAAAGCGCTGGTGAAAGCGCACGCGTAGAGTATGATGTATATCAGTGGTTTACGGCTCTTTCTTAATGTAGCGGACGGGGATTGTAGCCCGAATCTCAGTGTGCAGCCCTCCCCTACCACTCGGTAGCGAGGTTGAAGATGAACCTGACATGGCATCAGCTTTTCAGGGAGGAAGACGGCCAAGATATCGCGGAGTATGCGGTGATGCTGGCCGTAATTCTCGCGATCGTGGTTGGCACAATCCGGCTCATCGGCGCGAGCGCAAACAATGTGTTTTCTTCAGTAGCCAGTTCCATCCAGTAAGATTTCTCCGTTCATTGTCTCCGAGCAACGTTCTGGCGGCATTGGCACACTTCCAAGCACCCTTCCTTAGAGACTAATCCCCGGCGGTTTGGTAGACTCCACGCAAACTTTGCAACAAATTGTGGTTCTGCCGAAGGACGCGGCAGGTTATGATGAGCGGGGGATTTGAGGGCACCTCCTGTCCCTTCTCAAACCAATTGCTCCGGATGCTGAATACGCCCTTGCGACGCGAGTCTAGGTGCGCACAAAATTGCACAGTACCTGTATCATCACGGGTCTGAAGTAGGAGGCGGTAACATGAAAGCTATTCTCGGAAGACTGTGGTCAGAGGATGATGGACAAGACATCGCTGAATACGCGGTGATGCTGGCGGTGATTCTGGTGATCGTGGTGGGTACGATCAGGCTCATCGGCACGAATGCGAACAACGTTTTCTCCTCGGTTGCCAGTTCGATTCAGTAGAGCCGCATCCTCCCTCATTTCGAGGATGTTCTGAAGTGCGACTGGATTGTTTGGGCACTTGGCTTTTAGCGCGTCTGTTCGGGGCGAACTTGCCCTGCGCAGGGGGAAATTGTGCGGATGTTGGCAACCGGCAGATTGCCCTTTGAGGAATTTCGATGAACCGTAACCGACTGTTGATGATCGGCTTTCTGGCCCTCGCTCTGGGGGCTCTGGTCAGCTTAACGGTATATCAGAAGCTGCAGGGCCGCGCGACAGTCGATAACCGCCCAGGAATAGACGTGGTGCTCGCAGCGGGCGATCTTCCGGTCGGCTCAAAAATCGAGGACAAGGACATTAAGGTGGTGCGGTTTCCCGCTGGCGATTTGCCTCCGCACGTCTACAGTCAGAAATCGCAAGTCATCGGTCGCGGCGTGGTGCTGCCAATCGCTCAAGGCGAGTTTGTTCTTCCGGGAAAACTTGCTGGCGCGAACGCCGGATATGGCATGCCCTCGTTGATCCCTCCGGGTATGCGCGCCGTGTCGGTGAGAGTCAACGAGGTAGTCTCCGTCGCTAGCTTCGTGCAGCCTGGTACTCGCGTGGATGTGCTTCTCACCGGGAATCCCAATGGCTCGAACGAACAGCAGACCACCACGGTTCTCGAAAATGTCGCAGTACTGGCGACCGGGCAGAAATTAGAACGCAACACAGCGGGAGAAGCCTCGGCGGCCTCGGTGATCACTCTGCTTGTTTCTCCCGACGACGCGCAGAAACTCACCTTGGCCGGGAACCAGGGACACATCCAGCTGACGCTGCGCAATCCTGTAGATACACGACAGGAAGAGTTGCCCTCGGTAAAGACCGACGCGCTCTACAAGAACGTATCAGCGCCCGCGCCGGTGGCGGCTGCGCCTCGACCCAAGGGAAAGAAGGCGAGCGCGACACCTATGCCGTCAGCTCCGGCGGTGTACGAAGTCGAAGTAATTCGGGGCGAGAAAAAAGACGTCACCAAGTTCTAGCACTGGCACGCAGATGCACTCCCACATATGGGGAGGACTAAGAATTGAAGATTACTGAACGGCTGCTGCGAGGAATGGTCATTGTCATTCTGCTGTGTGGCGGAGCGGCGGCCACGATTCAAGAGCAGGCCCCGGCACCTCCGCCGGCTTCGCCGGTGCAGGCAGCTCCCGCCCAATCGGAAGCGCAGGGGCCGGCCGCGAGCTCTCAGAACGCGCCAGCGGAATCCTCAGGAGCGGCCCCGCTCCGAGTGCTGGTAGGCAAGTCGCTGCTGATCAACACGACCGAACGGCTCAAGCGCGTCTCGGTCACCGATCCTGCGATTGCCGACCCTCAGGTCGTGAGTCCGACGCAAATCCTCATCCACGGCCGTTCTCCGGGTGAAGTTTCCCTCTTGATCTGGGACGAACTGGAGCGTTCCCGAAGCTTTGACCTGCGCGTGGACGTCGACGTGAGTGCGGCGGCAGAAGAAGAAAAACGAGTTTTCCCGGACGAGCAGATTACGGTAACGCCATCGCGGTCAGCGATCGTACTTTCGGGCCACGTGTCTGATGAAGATGTATCGAAGCGCGCTGGCATGATCGCCGAGGCGTACTCGCACAACGTCGTCAATGTGCTGAGCTACGGCCCGGTCGGAGCCCAGGAGGTTTTGCTCGAGGTCAAGTTTGCCGAGGTTGATCGCTCGGCAATGACTCAATTGGGAGTTAACTTCTTCTCAACCGGCGCGGCCAACACCATTGGCACGACGACCACGGGGCAGTTTGGCGGCTTCGGCCCGCAGCAGGTTACTCAAACCACCGGGCAAGCCGTAACCACCCCGTTCACTTCCAACCAGACGCTCAGCAATGTTCTGAACCTGTTTGTGTTCCGCCCCGACATTCATCTGGGTGCGGTCATCGAGGCATTGCAGAACAAGAACGTATTGCAGATCCTGGCGGAGCCCAACCTGATTGCCGTGAACGGTAAAGAAGCCAGTTTCCTTGCTGGCGGTGAATTTCCATTTCCCATCGTGCAACCGGGACAGGGCTTTACGGCCGTCACCATCCAGTTCAAGGAATTCGGCGTCAAGTTGAAGTTCACGCCGCTGATCGAACCGAACGGCAATATTCATCTGCGCGTCGTGCCTGAAGTCAGCACCCTGGACTTCGCGAACGCCCTGAACATCTCGGGCTTCACCATCCCAGCCTTGAGCACGCGGCGAGCGGATACCGAGTTCGAATTGCAGGATGGGCAGAGTTTCGTGATCGCCGGTTTGATGGACAACCGGGTGACCAACATTACAAATAAAATTCCAGGGCTGGGAGACATCCCGATTCTGGGGAACTTTTTCAGAAGCAAGAGCGCGCAAAAAAGCAACTCGGAATTGATGGTGTTATGCACTGCGCGAAGGGTTTCGCCGAATGCGCAGCCTCCGGCGGGGCCCGCGAATCCGTTTCCTCTTCTCAACAAAGATCAGTTCGACGGGAAGAAGCCGTCGGGGAGCGGCAAGTGAGGGAGCGCGTTTCAGGTTTCAGGCGGTGGTTGGGGGGCCGAGCAGGATCATGCCCGAGTTATCCGTAGTCATCGTCGCCGCCGACGGCGAGCAGCGCGCCGTGCTGCAGGTATTGGTGGACGGCACCAGCGTGGCACGCACGGTTCATACCTGTGCCAGCTATCCCGTAGCTGCCGCCGACCCCATCTTGCGTCGCGTGCAGGCAGCCAAGCCTGGCGTGGTTCTGGTCGATATTCCTCAAGACAACGGAAGCGCTGCGCTGCGAGCGCTGGAGTTGCTCCATCAGGAAATGCCCGAGCCGGCGCTGTTCGCCATCGGCAGCATGAGCCAACCGCAAGTCATCGTAAATGCGATGCGGTCGGGCGCTCGCGAATTCATCGAGCGGCCCACCACTACCACCGATCTGCTCGAAGCCTTTGTACGCTTGGCTGCGGCTCAGCGTAAAGTCCATCGCGAAACCGCCCGCGGAAAAGTCTTTACCGTGGTCAACGCGAAGGGCGGCTGTGGAGCGACCACCATCTCGGTAAATCTCGCGCTGGCGTTGCAGTCCGCGCACGGCAATGTTGCGCTGGTAGATCTGGGGCCTCTGGGCCACGCGGCGCTACACATGAATCTCAAGCCTCTGTTCAGCGTGGCCGACGCTCTGCGAAACCTCCACCGCCTCGATAGTTCCCTCCTGGAGGGTTTCATGACGCGGCATCCCGATGGGATGCATTTGCTGGCGGGCATGAACATGCCGGCCCCCGTCGAGCCATCTACCTCAGAATTCGCCCGCCTGTTCGACATGCTGGTAAGCCACTATCGCTATGTGGTGGTAGACACTTCCAGCCGGCTGGATCCGACCATGCGCCTGGTCAGCAATCTATCGGAAACGGTTCTACTGGTGGCGCACACCGACGTGGCTTCGTTATGGAGCGCTTCTCGCGTGCAGCAATACCTGGGCGAGACCGGCGGCCGCGAGCGCGTCAAACTTGTTCTCAATCGCTTCCGCAAGATTCCGGGATTCAACGAAGCGGACGCCGAAAGCGCCGCTGGGGCGAAATTGTTGTGGAAAATTCCAAACCAATATTTTGCGGTATCGGCGGCCATTGATCGGGGCACGCCTTTGATGCAGCAGAACCACACCGAGATAGCGCGCAGCTTCAGCGGCCTGGCGGCGCAGCTCACCGCCAATGACGACGAGGTCAAACGCTCCGCGTGGTCGTTGTTTAAGACGGTTTAAGGGTATTCATGGCAAATTTGCAAAGCTTCGAGAGAACCGAGTACCAGCAGGTAAAAGCGGATCTGCATCGCAAGATCCTCGACCGCCTCGATCTGGAAAAACTCGGCCGGACAGCGAACGACACGGCGCGCGAAGAGGTGCTGCTGCTGATTCGCAACACCGTCAACAGCGAGGCCGTTCCCTTAAGCTTCGCCGAACGCGAGCGCCTGGCCCGCGAGATTCTGGATGAGATCTTCGGCCTTGGTCCTCTGGAACCTTTGTTGAAAGATCCCACCATCTCCGACATCCTGATCAATCGCTTCGACCGGGTCTATGTGGAGCGCGCCGGAAAGCTCGAGCCCACCGGATTGAGTTTCAAAGACGACGCAGCATCTGATGCAGATCATCGACCGCATCGTATCGCGGGTTGGCCGCCGCGTAGATGAATCGTCGCCCATGGTGGATGCCCGGCTTGCCGACGGATCTCGTGTGAACGCCATCATTCCTCCGTTGGCGATCGACGGGCCGTGTCTCTCGATCCGCCGTTTTGGCCACGATCCTCTGACCGCGCGCAACATGATCGAGAACAAGACGCTGACCGAACCCATGCTCGAACTGCTGTCGGCGATGGTCAAAGGCAAGCTGAATCTTCTGATTTCTGGTGGAACCGGCGCCGGCAAAACCACCTTGCTCAACGTACTTTCGGGATACATTCCAAACTCGGAACGCATCGTCACCATTGAAGACGCGGCGGAACTGCAGCTCAAACAGGAACACGTCGTACGGTTGGAAACGCGGCCGCCCAACATTGAAGGCAAGGGAGCCGTGCGGCAGCGGCAACTGGTGATCAACAGCTTGCGTATGCGCCCCGACCGCATCGTGGTGGGCGAGGTGCGTGGCGAAGAAGCGTTCGACATGCTTCAGGCTATGAATACAGGCCATGAAGGCTCGTTGACAACGGTTCACGCGAACTCGCAGCGCGACGCGCTCGCCCGCGTCGAAAGCATGTTCTCGATGGCGAACCTGAATGTTCCCGAGCGAGCAGTGCGCTTGCAGATCGCATCGGCTATTCATGCGGTCGTACAAATTGCGCGTCTTTCCGATGGCTCGAGAAAGGTGATTACCATTTCGGAAGTCACCGGGGTGCAGGATGAAACCATCGTCATGAACGACATTTTCGTATTCGAGCGTAAGGCTATCGACGAGACGGGCAAGGTACGGGGTACATTCCGTGCGACGGGAATTCGTCCGAAATTTACCGATCGACTGGCCACCGGCGGGTTGCGGTTGCGTCCCGCGTTATTTGAATCACAGATGGAGGTTTAAGCACGGCGTGCAGCCGTGAGCAGGAACCGATGCCATTTTTGATTGCCATTGTCGTATTCATCGTGGTTGCGGCGATTGCCTTTGCGATCGGATCGATGATCGACCAGCGCGACGCGCGCGCTCGTCTGATCCGGGAACGCCTGGCTTCGGTCGAAAAACCGGCGGAGCGCGCGCCGGGCGAGGATCTCGCGCTGGTGCGCGATGAGATGCTCAGCAAAATTCCGGCCTTCGATAACTTGTTGCGAAGATCGGAACGCATCTCAAATCTGCAACTGTTGCTGGCGCAATCCGACATCGACCTGCGGGCCGGAAATCTGCTGCTGATTTGCCTGCTCTCAGCTGTGACTTGTGGCGTAATCGCTTTTCTGGCGGGTGGATCCTCTCAATGGGCTCCCATCGTGGCGTGGGTCGCATTGATTCTAGGCGGCATCCTTCCCTACTCTTACATCTCCTACAAGCGGACGAAACGGTTTCAGCGGTTCGAAGAACTCTTCCCAGAGGCCATTGACACCTTGGCCCGTGCGGTGCGCGCCGGACATGCGTTTACCGTGGCCTTGGAGATGATCTCCAACGAAGTTTCTGATCCGATCGCCTCAGAATTCCGCAAACTGTTTGAAGAGCAGAAGTTCGGCCTGCCGGTGCGCGATGCGCTCATGAACCTGACCGATCGGGTTCCCCTGGTAGACGTGAAATTCTTTGTGACTGCGGTCATGTTGCAACGCGAAACGGGTGGGAATTTGGCCGAGATTCTCGATAACCTGTCGTATGTGATCCGCGAACGGTTCAAAATCATGCGCCAGGTTCGGGTGTATACGGCGCAGGGCCGGTTGACGATGGGGTTGCTGATGGGGCTGCCCCCGATCATCGTCGTGTCTATGTTGATCATGAACCCGAGCTTTGTCCGGCCGCTGTTTGCCGACCCGATCGGACACGTGCTCGTGGTCGCTGGAATCACACTGCAAACTTTAGGCTATTTCGTAATACGAAAGATCATTCAGATTCAGGTTTAGCACCATGCTGACCGCTGCGCTCGCCATCATCATCTTCGTGACCGTCGTTCTGGTCGTGTTTTCGTTCGGAGCGGCCGCGTACGCACCGTCATCGGTGATCGGCGCACGTTTGCGGGCACTGGGATGGCAGAAAGCAGACGCTCCGGAAAAACCCGCATTCAAAGAGCGACTGGAACAGGCTCTCGACCCGCTTAGCAAGGCCCTGCCGCTTTCTCCTTCAGAGGTCTCTCGCACGCGCAAGTGGCTTATCCAGGCGGGCTTTCGCGACGAACGTCATCTGACAATGTACGTTGGCAGCCGGGTCGCGCTGGGCGTTTTCGGCATGGCTCTGGTGATCGTCGCGACTGGCTTCAGTTCCATTCCGCTGATGGTCAGCGTCGGCGCTTTCGGATTCTTTCTGCCGCGATTTGTCCTGAAACGCCTGATTCGCGACCGGCAGCAGCGCATTCGCCTGGCCCTACCCGACGCGCTTGACCTGACGGTCATCTGCGTGGAAGCGGGATTGGCGCTCGACCAGGCGCTGATGCGCGTCGGAGAGGACCTTCACCACGCGCACGCGGAACTAAGCGACGAATTCCACCTGGTTAATCTGGAAATGCGCGCCGGTAAACCACGCGCCGAAGCTCTACGCAACCTCGTGGATCGCACTGGAGTCGATGACATACGAGCTCTGGTCGCGACGCTGGTGCAAACCGATCGTTTCGGAACCAGCGTGTCGACTGCACTGCGAGTCCATTCCGATTCGTTGCGCACAGAGAGGCGCCAACGCGCTGAAGAACAGGCGGCCAAGACCACCATCAAGATGGTCATCCCCCTGGTCGTGTTCGTACTCCCCTCCATCATCTTCGTGACCTTGGGACCCGCAGTCATTCAGCTGTTCCGCACGTTGCTGCCTGCGACCGGACACTGATACCGTTAGAGGAAGGATCGAACCTGGGAGCAGTCATGCCGGCCGTAAATTCCACAGGCTATGCATTCAACCGGACGCGGGGAGCGTATCTCGCCACGGAACTGAGTCTGGCGGATACCCACTGGTCCCGCCTGCGCGGCTTGATGTGTACGGACGCTGCGACTTTTTCCGCAGGAAAGGCCCTCTGGATCGTTCCCTGTCGAGGAGTTCACACCTTCGCGATGCGCTTCCCGATTGACGTGATTTATCTGGACCGAGGCCAGATCGTGGTGCACGTGGAATATAACCTGATGCCGTGGCGCATGGCTCCGGTCCGCATGAGTGCCGCGTCGGTGCTTGAGCTGCCACCCAACACTCTCGCAAGCAGCGGAACGTCCATAGGGGACGAACTGGAAATCGGGATGGGCCATAGACCGGAGGTCGGCCGCATTTGAACGACGCACCCAAACTTCTGGTGGAGTGGTCTTCGCCCTGGCAAGAGTTCCTGACCGCGTTAGGACCCGCTCTGGGACGCTCGCCCAAGCGGCTCGCCGGCGAAGCCCGCACCGGGTTGCTGCCCTACCGCGGCATGCTGGCGTCCTGGGTGCTGGAAGCAGCTCTCCTCGCCGCCGTGATCATTTTGCCGGCGAAGCTTTCTACTCTGCGGACAATTCAGCCTCCACCCCTACCCAAATACGACATCATCTACTATTCGGGAGATGAATTGCCACGCACCGAAGACAACGGCGGCGCCAGGAGCGGACGCAGCGGTCTTGCCGGTGGACAGGAAGCGCACCATCGCAGCCAATCGATCCGCGTCTCGCGCGGCGATTCGCTGCGCGAGAAAGTGGTGGACGCTCCGAAACTCAATTTGCCAGCTTCTGATTCGGCGGTAGCGAACCTGCTCGCCTATAAAGGGATTCCCGGACCTCCGCCTGCGGAAGGACTGAAGTCGTCGCTGCGCGCCCCGCACGGTCTGGAGTCAGTGGTTCCCCCGGCGCCAGACGCTCCTCGCGATAAATTCAAAGCTTCTCCTGCGCTTACGGCCACGGTGGTCGCACCGCCTCCGACCGCGCCACAGCATGATCTTCCTTCGCTGGCGCTGCCTGGAAATCATCCCGTGCAGGTGGTGCCCCCGCCGGTGTCGGCGCCCGAGCGGATCACGAATCTGAATCCCAAGCTCACATTGCCCGCGCCATCCATCGTGGCTCCTCCACCCCAAGTCAGCCAGGAGATCGCGCGAACCGGCCCAGGTTTTGGAGCGGGAGATCTTCGCAAGCAGATCGTGCCTCCCCCCGTGCAAGTTGGCTCGGCCACCGAGTCATCGCGGGTCCCCAGCGGATTGGGAAGCGTGAATGTGGTGCCACCTCCGGTTCAGGTCGCGGGTGCCGTCGCTGGACGGCAGACGGTAAATGGATTGGGGAACCCGTCGGTCGTGCCTCCGCCGGTTCAAGTAGCAGGCCTAGGCGGGCGATCGACTTCAGCGGGGGGCTTGGGTGGAAGTGGAACAGCGGTAGTACCTCCGCCGCCTAGCGTGAGTGGTATCGGTGCCGCAGGCGGACACGGTCGCGGGACGAAAGGAGGCGGATTAGGCGGACCCTTTGACGTTGGATCGGTCGCCGCCCCTCCCAGCAACGCGGGTGGCAGCAACGGGGGCACGGGAGTCGTGGTCTCCAGCCTACCCGGCTCGAAAGCAGGCGTACCTAGCGGCGGCGGGGCCGGGGCTATCGCCATGTCTCCTGCGGGAGGAGCGACTCCAGGGCTTGGAGGATCTGGCGGAGGGACTGGCATTGGCCGGGGAAACGGCCCCGGCAGTGGCTTCTCGGGCACCGGTTCAGGGGCATCGGTCCAGGGGGATGGGCACGGCTCTGACGTGATGGCAAAGAATGGGATCTCGCCGTACCCGGGTCCAGGTGGAGCGGGTAACGGAACCAACGGCAAGCCGCCAGTTCCGGGAGTTTCGGTCACTGGAGGCAGCAACAACATCGTGACGCTGGGAAGCTTCGGTTCCGACGGATCGAAGCCCGATCCCCCGGAGCGATCGGGAGCGGCAGGCAGCCATTCAGGCTTAGGAGTCACCGTGGTCGCGACATCTCGCTCCGGCGGCGCCTTTAACTTTTACGGCGCGCTCAAGGGCGACAAGGTCTACACCATCTATCTCGAAACGGGCTTGGGGCCTGCGGTGATGCAGTTCGCCGATCCTACTTCAGAGCATCACGCTTACGGGCAGGAACTGGCCTCCCCGGAACCAATGCGTGTTGATGTCCGCGGCGAATTGCCTGCAAGTTTTAAGCGCACGCGACTGGTAATCGCCTGCACGTTGGACCGGTCCGGTGCGCTGCGGGGAACGCAGGTGCTGGAACCGGGCTCAGCCGAGATGACGAGCAAAGTGCTGGCATCGCTGCCCAACTGGAAGTTTCGGCCCGCGTTTCGTGGAGACGAGCCAGTCGAGGTGAACGCCATTCTGGGATTCAACATCGACACCAGGTGAACTGTTTTCGATTTTCGATTGTTGATTGAAAAGCACAAACCTTAGCGATTTTCGTTCTGAAACAACGTCGCGGTTTCGTCTTCGTAGACCACTTTCCATTGGGGCACTTCTTTGAGGACGTTGGATAGCGTCGATTCCCTCGTTAGCAGTATGTAATTCGGATTCACCTCTTTCAGCGCTGCCTCCCAGCCTGGCTCCACGCGAATGATCCTCAGGTAGCGCTTCAGAAAAGTGTCGCCATAAAAATCGTGGCGGTCGTCCACATAGACTCGATTCTGCGGATAGAGGCGATAGATCAGGTAACCACCCCAGTAGTCTTCGCTGAAAAGCGGATCGTGAATTCCACGCCGTTGAATCTCGTTCAGGGCTGCGACCGGAAAGCGCTGGGCATCGAACTGGGCATGCATGATCTGACTGGGACCCATCCGGCCTTGGTGCGCTACGAGCAACAAGCCTGCGAGCACCGCGACTACGGGCCAAAGGTGTCCGCGAAGCCCCGACTCGGAGCGCCCTATACGCGCGGAAAAAGCATTGAAGGCTGACAGAAGCCGCCTCGTGCCGGACGGAATCGAAACATTTTCCGATGCGCTTCTGAGCGCATGCGAGAGCACTGGTGCGAGGATCAGCGTCATCCACAATGACGACACTGGAAGATTCCGCGAGGCATACAACCCGCTATACGCGGCAAAGATAAGCACCAGCAACTCCGACGCGCGCAGTTTCTTGCCTGTCACGGCCAGCGCCGCCATTGCGATCAACAACAATGCCGCGAAACACTGCTGCGCCAAGCCGTGAAAATCGGGCGAGCGGAACTCGTCGATGTGATTCATGAGAAATCGGTCAGACAGGTACTGATAAACGTGGGTATACAGCTTGTAGCCGAAGGGATTGATCAAACCCGCGAGAAACGCAACCGCGCTGACCAGACTCAGTCTCGAAATCCACGCGCGTATGCTCTGACGGTCCGCCGAACTCTTTGTATGCCAGAGACGGATGCATCCTGCCATGAGATAGATTCCGCAAAGCGCGAAGCCCAGCACAAAGCCGCCGTGGACGTTTACCCAGAACAGCATGATCACGGGCAGCCAGAAAAGGCTACGGTCCTTCGCGGGCTCAATGGCGTTCTCCGACGAATCCAGCAAATGAAACCAAATCACTGCCAGCAGCCAACTGAACACGTGCGGTCGAGCAAATAAGTGAATGGCGGAGGCGCCCAGCGCCAGCACCAGAAGAAGCAGTGTGATGGGCAGAGATCCACCACGCCGAAGGGATAAACGAAAGGTCAGAGCGAAAGTAGCGGATATGATCAGCGCTGGCAGCAGAACAACGCCATTGAGTCCCGCCCACTGATGGAGTCGAGCAATCGCCGCGTCAAACAGCCACTCCCACGCATACCACGGCTGGCCATTCATCGTGGCGGAAAAGGGATCTTTGCGCGTGATGGCGCCAGTTCGAAGCATCAAGTCCCCGTTGCGGATATGCCAACCCGTACCGGCGTCGCCAAGTAGTCTCGGCGCCAGCACACCGATCGTCAGGCTAAATAGCAGCAGGATGAATAACAGATCCGCGACGGAAGGAAGCAGGAAGCGAATCGATGCCGGAACGATATTCTGCGAGGCGCTCGCTTTGGTTCCGAGTTCGATCGAAGGATTCACATCGCCACCAGGCGTCATGTTACCTGATCGCGCGCGGAGCTAATGGTGAATGGCGAGATACCCTATACCGACCCGCATATGGTGAAGGAGGCGGTCAGAAAAAAACTCCGGAAAACTTTTCGACTCGGAGGCCATCTCAGGAATCTAGAGTGTAGGGGCTCTTTCTGAAGATGAGATGCATCTTCCGGCTTCGCGGGCGTGAGAAATCATACAAGGGGGCGCGATGAACGATAAGAGCACGAACGTGGTAATCGTGGGATCGGGCTTTGGCGGATTGCAATGTGCCCGCCACTTGGCTCGCTATCCCGTTCATATCACCCTCATTGACCGGCGCAATCACCACACTTTTCAGCCTCTGCTCTATCAAGTGGCGACTGCGGGAATCTCGCCGGGCGAAATGGCCGCCCCCATCCGCTGGATCATGCGCGGACGGCGTAATGTGGAAGTCTTGCTCGGCGAAGTCCACGACTTTGACCTCTCTCGCCGGGTGGTGCGAGTTGCAGAAGATGAGATTCCCTATGACTACCTGGTTCTAGCCGCCGGGGCCAGCCACGCATACTTCGGGCATGACGATTGGGAGCCTCTCGCGCCGGGCCTGAAGACGATCGAGGATGCGCTGGAAATCAGGCGACGCGTTCTGCTCGCCTTCGAGTTAGCCGAGCGACAAGCCGCGTCGGGCGAAGGGGAGGTTCCGTTGAACTTCGTCGTCGTCGGAGGCGGGCCAACCGGAGTCGAACTCGCCGGAACCTTAGCCGAGATCTCGAGGCAGGTGCTGGCGAACGAATTCCACACCATCGATCCCAAGCGTACGCGGATCATCCTGCTCGAAGGCGGACCGCGAGTGTTGCCCACCTATCCGGAAGATCTGTCGCGCAGCGCCGAGGAACAATTGAAGCATCTGGGAGTCGAGGTACGTACTTCGGCAATGGTGACTAACGTAGAAGCGGCCGCAGTGGACGTCGGCACGACCAAGATTCCGTCGGTCGTGACTCTTTGGGCGGCGGGCGTGGCGGCTTCTCCGTTGGGGAAAAAGCTTGGCGTACCGATCGATCGAGCCGGCCGAGTTATGGTGAATCGAGATCTCAGCGTGCCGGGGCATCCCGAAGTGTTTGTCATCGGCGATCTGGCCGCGCTCAAAGACAAAGCAGGAAAGATGCTGCCCGGGGTCGCGCCTGTCGCAATGCAAGAAGGAGCGGCCACCGCGGCCAACATCGCCCGCGATCTGCACGGTAAGCCAAGGAAAGATTTTCACTACTTCGATAAGGGCAGCCTCGCAACCATTGGCCGCGCCGCCGCCGTAGCGCAATTCGGCAAGATCCATATCTCCGGCTTTATCGCGTGGCTGTCATGGCTGTTTGTTCACATATTCTTTCTCATCGGCTTCCGCAACCGCATCATTGTGCTGATCCAGTGGGCCTGGTCGTATTTCACCTATGAACGTGGAGCACGATTGATTACCGGCAATCAGAACCTGCCCAGTTGGTCGGCGCTAAGTGAAGAAACAGAGGAGGCTGAAAAGAAACGCGCTTGAGCGCTGTGAAATCACATTCATCATGCCGGCAATCGCTATAATTGACCTATCTTGAATTGCCTGCGGCTGATTGCAGTGGTTCTGTTCTTCGCCATCGCCACCGGGGCCGGGATTGCGCAAAACACCAGTCCGATCGGCCAAACGGTGGTGGTCTTTCCGTTTGAAAACCGGTCCAACGCGCCTGGTCTTGAGTGGATTGGAGAATCGTTCCCCGAGCTTTTCGAAGAACGCCTGGTCTCGCCCGGACTCTACGTTCTGACCCGCGAGGACCGACTGCGAGCCTGCGACCGCATCGGAATTCCCGCCGGCGTTCACCCCTCACACGCCACAATTTATCGCGTCGCCGAACAGATTGATGCCGATGTAGTGATTTTCGGCTCCTACACCTTCGATGGGCAAACGTTCACGGCGACTTCCCAGTTGCTCGACATGCGCCGCGAGAGGCTCCTGCCTCCCATCACCGAATCCGGCCCACTGGTCCAATTGATCGAGATTGAGACAACCCTAACCTGGGACGTATTGCGTGCTTTGCATCCGAATTTTCCCGTCTCCAAACAAGCGCACGCTGCGGCCGCCGCACCCATCCGCCTGGATGCGTTTGAGAACTACGTGCGTGGAGTTACAGCCTCAAACCCGCAAGATCAGATCCGGCGATTTCGCGATGCGATCAGACTCAATCCGGCATATCCAGAGGCTCTATTGCAACTGGGGAAGGCGTACTACCAGCAGCGCCAGTATGATCAGGCCGTCTCGACACTCGGACGGGTGCCCCAGAGTGATCCCCTGGCCCGTGAGGCAAATTTCTATCTAGGCTTGTCCGCTTATTATCAAGGAGACTTCCAGCGCGCGGAGAGTGCCTTCGGATTCGTCGCGGCTCGCATGCCTTTGCCCGAGGTTTATAACAATCTCGGCGTAGCCCAGTCGCGAAGAAACGAGAAGACCGCCACCGACTACTTTCAGAAAGCCAGCGAAACCGACCCTACTGATCCCGACTACCACTTCAATCTGGCGGTTGCTCTCTACCGGTCAGGCGATTTGGCTGGAACGACAAGGCAGTTGCACGAGGTTCTTGGGTTGCGTCCCGACGATGCCGAGGCGAAGTCGCTTCTCGACATCGTGAACAGCGAGGCCACCAACCGGGTTCAGCAACGACCGAACGCGGTGGCTTTTCGTGCACCATTGGAACGCATTCGCAGGAACTATGGCGAGAGCACATTCCAGCAACTCGCGTTTAAGTTGAGTGCAGCGGCCGAACAGAGACTCGCCAAGACGAACCCGAAGATCCACGCTCAGTTTCACGCGGATAGAGGGCAACAATTCCTGAATCAGGGGTTCCTCTCTGAGGCTGAGAAAGAATTCCGCGAATCGATCTCTCTGGCCCCGTCGAACGCAGCCGCTCACGCCGGCTTGGCCCGCGTGCTCGAAGCCAACAATGATCCTGGGGGTGCTCGCGCGGAAGCCCAAGCGGCCCTGGGTCTGAAGCCCTCTGCGGATGCATTCCTTTTACTAGCCAGGCTCGATTTGAGAGACAATAAAACTGACGAGGCCGCCGCCAACCTGGAACAAGCCCTGCGCTTGGATCCAAACAATGGGCAGGCCTTGGCCTTGAAGCGTGCCGTCGCAGCCAAGCTCGCGGAGAAAGCGCAGCCACTGCCGCATCCATGAAAACGCTACGCGCCGTAATCCTGATGTTATTGGCATCGACCCTGGTTGTTGCCGCGCACGCCGAAGTCCTCAAAATCGTAGTCAACGACACCATCCAGCCCATCAGCGAGGAATACATCGGCCGGGCAATTGACGAGGCGACACGCAAGCACGATGAAGCGTTGCTGATCGAACTCAACACCCCGGGCGGCTTGCTCGACGCGACTCGCGAGATCATCGAAAAGATTCTGGCATCGCCCGTGCCAGTCATCATTTATGTCGCTCCCAGCGGCAGCCGCGCCGCATCCGCGGGATTCTTCATTCTCGAGAGCGCCGATGTCGCGGTGATGGCTCCTGGCACCAACACCGGGGCCGCCCATCCCGTCAGCTTCGGCGGCGGCAAAATGGATGAGGTCATGAAGACCAAGATCGAGAATGATTCCGCCGCCCTTATGCGGTCGGTCGTTTCGAAGCGCGGAAGAAACGTCGAAATCGCCGAAACTACGGTACGGGAATCGAAATCGTTCACCGATCAGGAAGCGCTCAAGGACCATTTGATCGACTACGTGGCGTCAAACGAAGAGGACCTGTTCAAGCAGGTTCAGGGAAAACCGATCAAGCGTTTCAACGGGCAGACTGCCTCCCTGCAATTGGTGGGCGAGCCGATTCGCACGTACGACATGACCTTGAAGCAGCACATTCTGGCCTACATGATGGATCCGAATGTAGCTTTCATTCTGCTGGCGATCGGCGCTCTCGCTCTTTACGCGGAATTCAACCATCCCGGCGCGGTGGTTCCGGGGACGGTCGGCGTGGTCTTTATACTCCTGGCGATCTTTGCCCTGAATTTGCTGCCCACCCGATTCGCCGCAGTGGTCCTCATTCTGGCATCGTTCGTACTGTTCGCGTTGGAAGCAAAGTTTGCGACCCATGGCGTGTTGGCCATAGGCGGCATTACAACCATGGTGCTCGGCGGACTACTCCTGGTCGATGCGCCGATCCCCGAAATGCGCGTGCATCTGCTGACCGCGCTGGCGATCAGCATTCCGATGGGTATCATCACCGTCTTTCTGATGACCCTTGCGCTGCGCGCCCGCCGCAACAAGATCGTTACCGGCATTCAGGGCTTGATCGGCGAGGTCGGCGTCGCACAGACCGCGCTCTCGCCTTTGGGTAAGGTTTTCGTCCACGGGGAGATTTGGAATGCGGTCTCGAGTGCGCCGCTCGCCGCCGGAGAAGCGGTCGTGGTACGCAAGGTGGAAGGATTAGAGCTTACCGTAGACCCCACCGCCCCAGTTCCAGAGACTTCAGCAGTGGCGCGGTCTCGAATCTAGGGCGGTACCCCCCTGGTCGCTCAAGTACAGCGGCTAACCCAGTAATTACGATACAATCCGCCTCAGGTATGCTTCGCGTGCGAAGCTGGAGGCGAAGATGGAAATCGGATTTGGCTTTGTCACAATCGTACTGATCATCCTCGTCCTCTACATCCTCAGTTCCATCAAGATTCTTGCAGAGTACGAACGAGGGGTTATATTCCGGCTGGGCCGCCTGCTTGACGCGGCAAAGGGACCGGGAATCGCCATCGTGTTCGCTCCCATCGACCGCATGGTCCGGGTATCTCTGCGGCAAGAAGCCCTTGAGGTTCCTCCGCAGGACATCATCACCCGCGACAACGTCACCCTGAAAGTGAACGCCGTAATCTTTCTGCGTGTGATCGATCCCCGCAAGGCGGTGGTCGAAGTATCGAATTACGTGTACCAGACCTCCCAGTTCGCCCAGACGACGCTGCGCTCCGTGCTGGGCGAGCAGGAACTCGATGAACTTCTGGCGCATCGCGACAAGATCAACCTGCGCCTGCAAAGTATTCTCGATACCCACACTGCCCCCTGGGGCGTTAAGGTCGTGAACGTCGAGGTAAAGCAGGTCGACATGCCCGAGAGCATGCTGCGCGCCATGGCTAAACAGGCCGAGGCCGAACGCGAGAAGCGGTCCAAGATCATCCATGCGGAAGGCGAGTTTTCGGCCGCTCAGAGGCTGGTGGACGCAGCCAAATTATTGGCGACCGAACCGGTCAGCGTGCAACTGCGCTATTTGCAGACGCTCACCGAGATTGGCGTGGAAAAGAACACCACCGTGATTTTCCCGGTTCCGGTGGACTTCTTCCCGGGGATTCAGAGGCTGATCACGAAAGCCGCCGCCGAGGATCCGCAACCTCCGGCTGCGAAGCAAGGAACTTAACGCGAGGGTTTACATGGCGACATCTCAAGACACGGAAATTACGTTGGGCACGGGCAAAATGCTGGCCTTGTTCTTTGGGCTGGTCGCATTGTGCGCGGTATTTTTCGGCACCGGGTTCTCTCTGGGACGAAGCTCGGTCAAACCGATGAATGCCGATTTGGCCGCGACGCCGGCGAACACAAACTCCGGAGTTCGTCCGTCCGCTGTGAAGACCGCCAGCGCGCCGGCGAACCTTACGTTCTACAAAGCCGTCGAGCAAAAGGATTCCGACACGTCCTCGACACCGACCGAGCCTGCTGCGAAGGCCACTGACACTCCAGCGCCTGCGCCAGAAACCAAGCCGGTTGCGGCCGATTCGGTGGCCACGCCATCCACCAACGGTTACTTCGTGCAGGTGGCGGCGGTCAGCAAGCAAGAAGACGCGCAAGCTCTGGTGGAAGCTTTGAAGAAGAAACAGTATCCCGCGTTCACGGCCGGCGGCTCCGCCGACAAACTGTTTCACGTGCAGGTAGGACCCTTTTCCGACATCAAAGATGCAGAAGGAATGCGCGCCAAGCTGGTCAGCGACGGATACAACCCCATTCTGAAGAAGTAACCGCCTGCCGACTCACGAACTGAACCGCTGTTCCTTCCACGGATCTCCGTACATGTGATACCCGTTCTGCTCCCAGAAGCCCGTAATATCATGATCCAGAAACTCCAGCCCTCGCACCCACTTCACCGATTTCCACGCGTAAAGATGCGGAACAATCAATCGCAACGGATAACCGTGATCTGCGGACAGCGGCTGGCCATCGTGCTGGGTCGCCAGCAACACATCGTCGCGATCCAGATCCGCGAGAGGTACATTGGCGGTATAGCCTTGCTCGGCGTGCACCAGAACATATCGGGCCGCGGGCGTCGGACGTACTCTCCGTAAAATCTCGCGGAAGGCTACCCCGTTCCAGCGGTTGTCGAAGCGGCTCCAGCGGGTCACGCAGTGAAAGTCGCTGGTGTGTTCGAACTTCGGTAGCGCGTTGAACTCATCCCATGACAACTTGAGCGGGTTTTCCACCAGGCCGTATACGCGAAAATCCCATCGCGGGGGGTCGAAGCGCGGAACCGAGCCGTATTGCAACACTGGCCACTTCAAAGTGAGGGACTGCCCCGGCGGCAACCGCCCCTCCTCTTTCATCTGTCGCTCGCGCAGTTTTCGTTCGCTTCCTTCAAAGAGCATAAGGACGGACCTCGGACTTGGGAATTCTACTGCACTTGTTGAGTCCTGTTGAATATTGACAGCGATCGATCTGCAGTTTATTCCTATCGTGTCATGGACAATCCTGAGCAGATACTGAATCGTGCGCTGCACGCGATCGCGGATCCCACTCGAAGGCGGATCCTCGAAGCCTTAAAAGAGCGCGGTGGCTGTTCCATCGGAAAGGACGTTGGGCTCTGCGCCTACGACATCGAATTGCGCGTGAAGCTTTCGCAGCCCACCATCTCGCATCATATGTCGATTCTGAAACGTGCCGGACTGGTGGAAGCGCACAAAGTGGGCCAGTGGCGGTGGTACCGGCGGAATGAAAGGCGCTTTGAAGGAATTCACCCGCCTCTTGAAAGAAACGCTGTAGCGGGCTAGCTCGCGCCAGCGGCTTGCGCTTTCGGAAGCAGGCGGCGCGTTTGCGCAATGAGGTCCGCGACCTCGAAAGGTTTGACTAAAGACGGTACGTTCTTCCCTTGCAGGAAACTCCTGGTCTCTGGCTCGGGGACGCTGGAGAAGGTAAACAGGATTCTCCGCTCCATGCCTGGAGCATTTTGCTCGATCCAGCGATACACTTCGGGAATGGTCCAGCCCCCCGGCATCTTGCCATTCATGATGAGCGCGTCGAAAGATTCCTGACCCAGCCGGGTCTTCACCTCTTCGCCACTCATCAGCGTGACCACCTGCGCCCCGGCTCCGGTAAGCACGTCGCGCTCGAACTCGAGTACTGCCTCTTCATCCTCGACCAGCAGCACGCGCCCGGAAATCGCAAACTCCCTGCGCGGCGCAGCCGTACTGTTCTCGGGTAGAGTGGTGTGCGCCGCTGCGGGCAGCCGCACTTCGACAATCGCACCGCCATCAGGCGGATTGTGCGCAGAGATGTCGCCACCGTGTTCTTTGATAATTCCAAAGCAGATGCTCAAGCCGAGTCCAGTTCCCTTACCCACCGTTTTTGTGGTGTAAAAGGGATCAAAGATGCGTCTGGGTTCTTTGATACCCGGACCTGAGTCGCGGAACTCCGCACACACCTGCTGATCCTTGGTATGCACCTGGACTTTCAGGGTTCCTCCGTTGCCGGTTTCGAGCATTGCATCCACCGCGTTGTTGATGATGTTGAGGAACACCTGCTCCAACTGGTGCGGATCGGCCACTACCTGTGGAACCTCATCTTCCAGCTTCAGATCAAGGTTGATGTCGTTCACTTTCAGGTCGTAATCCCGCAGCGCGAGGGTCTCCTCAACCACTTTGCGGATATCCACCTGCTGCTTTTGCGGCTTACGCTGACGAGCGAAGGACAGCAGATTTTGTACGACACGGTGAGTCCGCTGCGCCTGCTTGAAAAGCTTCTTCACGAAATCAGAGGCCCGATCCTGCAAGTCTTCGCTCTCCAGCAATTGCGCATATCCCAGGATAGCCGTGAGCGGATTGTTGAGTTCGTGAGCGACGCCGGCAATCAACTGGCCGACTGCCGACATCTTCTCGCTCTGCAACAATTGCTCCTGGGTGCGACGCAGATCTTCGTAAGCGCGGCAGGTTTCTTCATAGAGCCGCACTTTTTCGACCGTCGTGGCCAACTGGCGGCCGATTGCGACCAGCAGATTTTCATCGTTGCTGGTGTACTCGCGCGACTCGCGGCTGCTGATGCCCATGATGCCGATGGGCTTGTCCTTGCTCCAGAGCAACACCCATATCCACGATTGCAAGTTGTCTGCGCGAATGAAATCCGCAAGCACGGGCGGCAGGTGCGGCAAATACTCGGGCGTGAGAACTTCCGTTCTTGATCGCGTGACCAGGTCGCCGAAATCAGGCAAGGTTACTTCCGCGAAGCGTGCGCGGTCGGCGCTACGCTGGCCCCAACCGGCGCGGCGGCGGAAGGTGGTCTCATCCGTATCGGAGAGGTACACCGATCCCGTCTCGGCTCCCAGCAGCGTAATCACCTGGCGTAGCGTCAGGTTCAGAATTTCATCAAGATCGAAGGATTGCGTCGCGATCACCGCCATGGCATTCAGCGCATTTAATTCGCGGTTGCGGCGGCGGATCTCGTCCTCAGCGCGCTTCTTCTCGGTCATGTCGAGCAGGAAACCCTGGTAGCGCTCGATCTTCCCGGTGGCATCGCGGGTGGCGAAACTGCTCTCCATCGCCGTGAGCTGAGTGCCGTCTTTGCGGCGCAGTGTCACTTCAAAGTTGCGGACGTAGTTATGAAGCTCGACTTCCCGGCGGAAAATATCGCGCTGCTCGGCTGATGCATACAGATCCGTGTCCACGTTTGCGGCTGCGAGTTCTTCTCGATTGCTGTATCCCAGCATGCGCAGGAAGGCGTCGTTACAGTCGAGCAGCTTGCCGTCGGGCGTCGCGACAAACACGCCCTCCTGCACTTGCTCGAAGAGCAGCCGATACTTCTCTTCCGCGACGCGCCGGTCGCTGGTGTCGCGGATTACGTGAATGGTGCCTCGCTGGTTGCTGTTCTGCTCAGTGTAAGACGAGGTTGACACCATCGAGAAACCGCCGAAACAGGGGTCGGCGCCTTCCCAGAAGGCTTCTTCCGCTCCGCGGCAATACGGACATGCTTTCCAATCGCCGCGATCGCGAGGCAATACGTCCTCGCAAGGCTGACCCACGACGTCAGAGTGCGATTGGGAAAGCCGCTGCAGCAACGCCCGATTGGCCTTCATCACCTGAAATTCAGAATCGTGCAGCAGCACCAGATCCTGGATGGAGTCGAAAGTGTTGCTCCACTGCCGGTGAGAACGCAGGATCTGCTCGACCAGGCGTAAGTTTTCGACTGCGAGGCCGAGTTGATGAGCGCTGGTAGCGAGAAACTCGATGTCGTCGGGAGCATAGGAGAAACGCCGCCGGCTACCCAGCGTCACCATGCCGATGGGCGACTTCTTGCCCAGCACCGGGACCATCACCACATGATGGAAGCGTTCTTCTTTGAAGTAGGGACGCATCGCGTCGGGAGCGGCCGCGGTTTTGATGACTTTCGGCTCGCCATCGCGCAGGACTTCTTCCACAGTTTTGTCGATGGGAATCAGGCTGCGGTCGCGCAGGAATTCCGGAGATAATCCGATCTGTTGTGCGATGATCAGGTTATCTCCTTCCAGCAGACGGAACCAGGCAGCCTTGGCGCGCATCAGACCTTTCAGTTCCTCGAGGGCCGTGGCCATCATGGGACCATGCTGCTGTGAGCGCGTGATTGTGGTAGTGAGCGCGTTAATCACGGCGAGGCGGCGGGTCCGCATCTTGGAATCGTCAAACACCACCAGCAACATGCTCATTCCGAGAATCAGATCTGCCATCATTCCCAGACTCGGAGGCATGAACACGTTAAGCGGAGCCCACTCCAGATGCAGCAGGAGCAGGCTGAAGGCAAGCAGCCACGGGCCAATTTCCCCCCGTCCCCAGCGATAGCGGATGAGTTGAATCGCAGCCGCCAGGGCGATCAACCGGTAAGCCACTTCCAGCACTACCCGGGGCATGAACATCTGCGGCCAAAGCATGGCCCTGGTGGCGGTATAGGCCATGACCACCAGCGTGATAATGAGCAGCGCGTTGAGCAGCTTCCGGGCATGGGTATAGACGAACACCGCGGCCGCGAACAGGCATACTGCCAGAGCGAATTCCGCCTGCGAAATCGCAATCAGATCTCGGGACCAGTCGAGCGAGTTGCCGCGAAGGGTCCAGCGGGAGACGAAGTAGGCCAGCCAGCCGAGAATCCAGATCAGCAGGTAGCGTTCGCGAAAGGTGCGGAAAACCAGCAACGAGGCCGCCAGAATGATCAGTACGGCAGACTCCTGTGCCATCAGCTTAGGGACACTAAGGTCCCCGACCGCATACCAGATGCCCAGGATCGAAGTATTCATAGCGGCTAATCGAGGCCCATACTCCTCCTCTTGATAGCATGGCGACCTGAGCCTTTGGTGACTTTTCCGAATCCAGAAGGTTACTTTCGGCACCTCGGACTACGGTAGAATTGCTTCTAGACTCAACTCACACATGCCATCGGACCGAATCCTGGTTGTCGACGACGAGGAACCAATCCGCGAGATTGTGACCTCCATGCTGGCCGCTTCCAACTACAAGTGCCGGCAGGCGGCTTCTGGTCTGGAAGCCTTAGCTTTGCTCGATTCCGGCGAAGAATTTGAACTCATGCTGTCGGACCTGATGATGGCCGATCTCGACGGCATTGGTCTGCTGGAAAGAACCAAAGAGCGCTACCCCGATATGCCCGTGGTCATGGTGACCGCGGTGCACGATATTTCGGTGGCCCTGGCTGCTATCCGCAACGGCGCCTACGATTACCTGCTCAAACCCTTCGAACGCGAACAACTGCTGGCCACGGTCCGGCGGGCGCTCGAGAATCGCCGGCTCAAGCTGGAGAATCGGGATTACCAAACCAAGCTCGAGTCTTTAGTCGCGGCTCGAACCGAGCAACTGCGGAAGGCGATGGGCACCCTCGAGCGTTCCTATGACATTACCCTGGAAGCTCTGGGGGACGCGCTTGACCTTAAGGATGCGGAAACCGAGGGGCATTCCAAACGCGTGACGGCCTTTACTATCGCCATCGCCCGCGCCATGGGAATATCCAAAGATCAAATTGCGGTTATCGCGCGCGGCGCATTTTTGCACGACATCGGAAAGATGGCGATTCCTGACGCGATTTTGCGTAAGCCCGGGGCTCTCGATCCCGACGAAGTCGCTATCATGCGCGAGCACTGCTACCGCGGCTACCAGATCCTGAAGAAGATTCCCTTTCCTCACCGAAGCGGCCGAGATCGTTTATTCGCACCAGGAACGGTGGGACGGAACCGGCTACCCGCGAGGACTAAAGGGTGACCAGATTCCTCTTGGCGCCCGTATGTTTTCGGTCGCGGATACGCTAGACGCGATCACTTCGGACCGTCCCTACCGCCCTAAACAGTCGATCAGCGCTGCGTGTGAGGAAATCAAGGCATGGTCGGGACGGCAGTTTGATCCCGAGGTGGTCAAAACATTTTTGTCGATGCCGGAAAATATCTGGGACGATCTGAGGCGGGAAATCGACGCGCAACTCTACCGCTTCGCCTACTCGACCAGCCCGAAAAACTGACGTAACGGTTACAGCCCTCAAAGCCGTGGTCAGCGGACCTTGGGGAGTTCCCTTCAGTCATAACCAGCTACTTGTTCCGGAGACCCGGATCAAACCAACGCCGAGCGGGGTTGAACCGCCGACGCCCACAATCCGTGTTTTCACCGGAGACCGCGGCAATCCCATGAAACATCGTCCTTGCCTCGAATCGGTTCGGCGCAGGGAATATCTAAGCTTGCGTGCTCTTTCCTTTAATGAGGCGGTAGAGGAACAACAACAAAACCGCACCGGCGACCGACATGATGAAACCAGCCGACTGTCCAGGTTGATACCAACCGATTACTTGGCCAAGGTAGGTGGCCACCAGCGAGCCGACGATGCCGATGCCCATGGTGATGAAGATTCCTCCGGGATCTTTTCCCGGCATGAGGAACTTCGCCACCGCGCCAACGATCAATCCAATAAGCGCTTCCCAGAGCAGGCTAAGCATAAACATTCTCCTTTACGGATCGAGTTTTGCGGGACCCTTGCATTCCGACCCGGGAGTCGGGGGCAAAACTCTACCACAACTTCCCTCGCAACGCCGTAGGGGTTTCCCCCATAAGCCTTCCCGCTGATAATGAGTCTTGCCGAAGAGTAAAATGCTGCCCTATTTCAAGGCTCTCTATGAAAATGACATCCCCTTTTTCTCGACACATCGTGTGCACCTTGATCTGGGCTCTGCTGTTATCTGGCATTAGTTACGCCAACGTAGATCCGAAAAAAGGCAGAGTCACCGATAACCCTACCTCGGGAAACCGCTACGCCATCGATCAGGAAGTACAACTGGGTCGTCAAGGCGTGGCGGAAGTCGAGAAGCAACTCCAGTTACTGCCGCCTGACCATCCCATGTCAAAGTTCATTAATCAGTTGGGGCAATCGCTCGCGGCCAAGGCCCCGGGATACAAATTTCCTTACACATTTAAGGTCGTGCGCGAGAAGTCGATCAACGCGTTCGCTCTTCCCGGTGGGCCGATCTATGTGCACACAGGATTGATTGAAGCTGCCTCGGAGTCGCAACTTGCGGCCGTGATGGGCCACGAAATCTCTCACGTCGTCATGCGCCACTCCACTCGACAAGCTAGCCGTGCGATGAAAGCACAGATACCGCTCGCTATTCTCGGAGGCGTGCTCGGCTCGGGAGTGGGAGGCTGGGCCGGCGCCCTGGGGCAAATGGGCATTTCTCTGACTGCCGGCTCAGTCATGATGAAATATTCCCGCGATGCGGAAACTGAATCGGACATGGTTGGCGCCCAGATCATGTATGACGCCGGCTACAATCCCGAAGCGGCGGTAAGCTTCTTTCAGAAACTCAAAGAGCAATCCCGAAGCAGCGGCGGTCCACAGTTTCTCGCATCCCATCCCGACCCCGGAAATCGGGCAAGAGATATTGCCAAGATCCTCTCGCGTTTCCCTCCCAAGACCTACAAGGCGATAGATGGCGCGGAGTACCTCGCGGCCAGGAATTCCCTCTCCCAGTTCGGACCGCAGAACGCGGTGGCGCAACCAACCCCCGACATGCCTCGCCTGAAAATCCAGAATATCGCCAGCCCGACGTTCAAAACTTTCCAGCACAGCGCCTTCTCGATTGACTACCCCGACAATTGGCAGATCGGGGCGAATGCAAGCGACGGAGTTTCGATCTCTCCCGATGGTGGCGCAGCCAACGGCACGATTGCATATGGAGTCATGATCAGCGGCTTCCAACCGAAAACTCGCAGCAACGAACTCGACGACGCGTTGCGCGAGTTGACCGGCGATATCCAGATGAGCAATCCCGGGATGAGCTTAGCCAACAGCCCGCAGGCTTTCACTCTCAACGGCCGACAGGCAAGAAGGCTCGACTGGCTTGGAAATTCGACCGTCCAGGAAAAAGGAACGCCCCTGAAAGAGCGGGTGCGGCTCGTGGCCTTCCAAGGAAAATCCCGGGTGATTTTTTATCTGGTCTTTATCGCACCTGACCCCGATTTTCAGGCGCTCTGGCCAACTTATGAAAGGGTGTTGAACAGCATGCGCGTGCGCTGAAAAGCCTTCTCGATAACCTGTTCCACCATCACGGCTTTCGCAACCCGCACAACTTTCGCCCTCTGCAAGTGTTTGTATCTTTAGAGATCGGAGGGTGCAAAAATGCTGAAGAAATCCATATTATTTGCGGTGCTGGGATTGGCGGCGGTGCTGACGGTGATGACTCCGTCGCAGGCCCATGCTGGAGTCGTCGTGGGCATCGGAGTCGGCCCCGTGGTGGCACGCCCCTATGTCGTTGGCCCTTACGCCTATTACGGCCCTCCTCGACCCTACGTTTACGCGCCCGCTTACGCATATCCACGGCCAGGTTACTGGGTTGGCGGACGCTGGCATCCGCGCCATTACGCCTATCGCGGCTACTACGGACCGCGTCGCTACTGGAGACGGTAATTCACTGTTAATGTAAGGAAAGCCCCTCAGTCAAACTGACTTGAGGGGCTTCCGATTTTACTTTCCCGTGAACTGGATCACACCGAATTCTCCGTTGACATAGTTCGAAGGTCCGGCGGTGAAGAACAACTGATTCACGGCTCCATTCGACGAACTGCCGCCGCCGAATTCCAGTCCCCACAACTGGTCGATGTGGATCACCTTGCCGCTGGAGTCCTTCAGTTGTCCCAGAAACTTCCCTGTCTTGGCATTGAAGGCATTGATCGTGCCCTGGGGGAGGTTGTCGCCCACCAGTAAGGCGGTACTGAAAGGTCCGAAGTTGACTGGAGCCAGCGCCATTCCCCAAGGCTGGTTCAGCGTGCCGCCCTCGGCGAAACGCTTCACCAACGCGCCTTGCTCGGTGAAGATATCGATGAATCCACCCGGAGCGTCCCCGGTACTGGCGAACGTGACATAGACCTTCCCGTTAATGTCCTGAATTCCGTAAGCCGAGAAGCCTTCGGGAATGGTCGAATCGGTAAGCGTTTTGATCAACCGGAAGCTGCCATCGTAGAGGTCAACCCGGTTGTTGACGGTATCGGCGGCATAGAGAAAATTTCCGTTCTTTCCGCTGCTGATCGCCAGTCCGGTATAAACCGCCCCAGCTTTGGAATTGTCGGCGGCGATCACCGCGTTATTCAAGGCCACGCTGGGACTCCATCCGCTGATGGTGCCGTCGAGTGTCGCGAACAGGAAGAGTGCTGTACCCGAAAGACCGTTTTGCGAAACTACGAAGTCTTTCGATCCATTGAAAACAATCCCTGATGGCGATCCGGTATTGCCGGCTGCCGCTGGAATGCTGACCACCAGCGACTGTATATTCCCCGTCCCGTCATACAGGGTCGACAAGCCAGTACCGTCATCACTCACCCAGAATGGCCCGGTGCTCGAGCGCGCCAGTCCCCACCCGTTCACCAGGTTGGGATCTGTAATGGGAGCTTTGTTAGGCAGATTTTCCACCAGATTCGATCTCTGATACTGCGCCAAGGCTGTGCCGGGCAGCGTGAATCCCAGCGCCAACGTCACCACAAGAGAGAGGGTTTGTGCCGAAAGACGTCTCATTGTCACTTCTCCTTAACTTCAGAAGGCGCATTCGCAGAATTGCGACGGCGAGGGAATGCGTATGTCCCTTGAATCTTCGAAGTAAGGCGAGCTTAGGATGCGGATGAGACCCAGTTGTCGGCGGGACGTCACCGAATTGCAAAAAGTCTGCTAGCGCCCGATCACATTGCCTGTCAATGACTTACACGCAAGCAGGCAACCGCAGTCCGGCCTCGGCCTAGAGGATTTCGACTCCTTGCCGAAAAACCCTTGCTCAAATAATCTAGCGACTGACCCATCTTGGGGAGCGAGGGAGTTCTAATGCCGGGAACGAACATTTACAGCAACCTGGATGCACCCGAGTCAAACAAGCGAAGCTTGGGCGAGACCGCTCAGATTGCGGTTCTCTCGGTGATCATTCTCGTATTTTTCGTCATCGCGGCCAGCAGCGGCGTGGGATTGCTGGTCAGCGCAATGCACCACTAGATCGGAAAGCGCGGCGCTTTTTTTAGCCAATGGCACCGCGGCGCTTCGGAAAGATCTCTCCCATACGCCGAATCTCGGCGCCCACCGCTTTCAGCTTTTCCTCGATCTGCTCATATCCACGGTCGATGTGGTAGACGCGGTCGATGATGGTCTCTCCGTCGGCCACCAGCGCCGCTAACACCAGTGAAGCAGAGGCCCTCAAGTCTGAAGCCAGCACCGCGGCCGCGCTTAGCGGCGATTTCCCGCGCACGATCGCGCGCCTGCCTTCGATCTTGATATTGGCTCCCATGCGCACCATCTCTTGCGCGTGCATGAAGCGATTCTCGAAAATGTTCTCGGTTACCACCGAGGTGCCTTCGGCCTGCGTCGCCAGCGCCATGTATTGCGCCTGCATGTCGGTGGGGAATCCCGGATATTCCTCGGTATTGATGTCTGCCGCCTTGAGTGGCCCGTCTCCCATGACGCGGATGGCATCAGGACTCACCGCTAGCTTCACGCCGACTTCGCCGAGCTTTTGCAGCAACGAGCCAAGATGCTTGGGCTCACAGCCAACGATCTTCAGATCTCCGCCAGTCAGCAACCCGGCAATGATGAACGTCGCAGTCTCGATCCGGTCGGGGATGATGCGGTGCTTCGCGCCATGAAGCTTCGAAACACCTTTCACGCGAATCGTCGGGGTTCCTGCACCTTCGATACGCGCGCCCATGGCATTTAGCAGGTTGGCCAGATCCTCAACCTCAGGCTCACGCGCGCAATTCTGCATGACGGTTTCGCCGTCCGCGAGCGTAGCTGCCATCAGCAAGTCTTCGGTGCCGGTTACCGTGATCTTGTCGAAGACGATTTCTGCGCCCTTCAGCCTTTCCGCCGTAGCCTCAACGTAACCGTGATCTTGCGTGATCTTCGCTCCCAGCCGTTCCAGACCCTTGATATGCAGATCAATCGGACGCGCTCCGATCGCGCAACCGCCCGGCAGGGACACTCGGGCACGGCCACAACGCGCCACCAGCGGTCCCAACACCAGGGTTGAGGCACGCATCGTCTTGACCAGTTCGTACGAGGCTTCCGGAGAGGAAAGATTGCGGCAGGAAATTGTCGTCCGGTGATGCGCGCGCCCGTAGCCCAGTTCGACGTCAGCTCCCATCGCCGCCAGCAACTTGCGCGTGGTCTCGATGTCACGGACCTGCGGAATGTTCTCGAGAATGACGGTGTCTTCGGTGAGCAGAGCGGCGGCCATCGCTGGAAGCGCTGCATTCTTCGCCCCGCTGACGCGAACCGTGCCCAGCAGCGGATTTCCGCCGCGAATGACAAATTTATCCATATACGAGGAAGCCCTTTAAGAGCCGGAAAAGTGAGCCTTTCTATTCTATCGGGGAATTTCCGGCAGCGTCTCTGGATTCGAAAATCGAGAGGGCACGTCCGCCCGGGAGGCCTATTCCACACCGGCAAGGGCGATCGCCTGCCGCACATTGCCCAACGCTAACCGAAGAGCGTGCTGTGCTTCGGCCCGTCCCACCTTCGCCTTCAACATCACCAGGGCGACGGCTACGCTGTTGCCCGACTCCCGCAGCGCCTGTCGCGCATCCTTCCGTTGAATCTTCGATCCGCTCTCAACAATGGCTACAGTTCGCTCGGCAAGCTTTTTATTTCTGGGACGAACATTGACCATCAGGTTGCCGTAGACAAAACCCAGGCGAACCATCGCTCCGGTCGAGAGCATATTCAACACCATCTTCTGTGCGGTGCCCGCTTTCATTCGCGTCGAACCAGAAACCACCTCAGCACCCACTTCGGTGACGATCGCCAAGTCTGCGGCTTTCTGCAAAGGTGAGTTTCGGTTACAAGTCACCGCAACGGTTTTCGCCCCCCGGCGGTGAGCATACTGCACCGCGGCAATCGTAAAAGGGGTTCGTCCGCTAGCGGCAATGCCGACGACCACATCATGTTTTCCCGGCTTCTTCTTCGCCATATCGAGCTCGCCCAACTCTCGCGAGTCTTCGTTGGTCTCGACCGCACCTGCCAGCGCCCTCCTGCCCCCGGCCATCACAAACTGCACTGCATTCGGACGAGTGCTGAACGTCGGCGGACACTCCGCCGCATCGAGCGCGGCAATGCGCCCGCTGGTTCCCGCGCCCACGTAAATCAGACGGCCACCAGCGCCGAGCGAAGAAGCGATGACATCAATCGCTTTTGCGATCTGCGGCAACGCCCGCTTGACCGCACCTGCAACCCTGGCGTCTTCCGAGTTGATAATGCGGGCAATCTCAATGGACGACCTCAGATCCAGATTCGCTGAAGCGCGATTCCCTTGCTCTGTTTTCAAACGACGCAGGCCGAGGTATTCTTCGCGTGCTTTGCGGGTCGAAATCTTGGAACGCTTCACCGAGCCTCCAAAGCTTCGATCACGGCGTCATGAACCGCAGGCCGCACCTGCTTGATAGCCTGATTGCTGCAGTCGGGCCAGGTGCGATTGGTCAAGAGTGTGATCGACAACTGGCGCTCCGGATCAATCCACAACGAGGCCCCCGTATATCCCAGGTGCCCATAGGAATTTGCTGAGAAATACTTGCCGGATTGCGAAGGCGACGACGGAGTGTCCCATCCCAGTGCCCGCGACGATCCCGGCGAGGAGGATTCCCGCCGCGTAAACATCGCGAGCGTCTCAGGTCGCACGATCGGCTGTCCACCAGCGATCCATGCTGCGGCAAACGTAGCCGCATCCGCAGCGGTCGAGAACAGGCCCGCATGTCCGGCCACCCCGCCCAGCACACTCGCATTCTCGTCTTGCACTTCGCCTTGAATCACGCGATGGCGAAACCATTGATCGTCGGCGGTGGGGACGGCCATATCGCGCCACGCCCTGGGCGGATTAAAGGCCGTCTTCGTCATCCCCAAGGGACCAAATACCTCGCGCTGGCAGAAGCGGTCAAGAGATTCGTCTGCAATTCGTTCCAGTGCCACTCCCAACAGGATGAAACCAATATCACTGTATTCGGCTCTGGTTCCCGGATCAGCAGTGAGTGGCACAGAGAAAGCAGCCTGCAGCAGCTCACTCCGCGTAGTGGCCCTGAGAAAAAGCTTCTCGTAAGCTGGAAGCCCCGAGGAGTGCGCGAGCAACTGACGAAAGCTGACTTCGCGCCGCCGGTCGTCTTCTCCTGCAAATTCGGGCACGACGTTCACCAGCGGCATCTCCAGATCGAGCAATCCCCGTTCATAGAGGATCATCGCCATCGTAGTCGTCGCCATCGCCTTCGATACCGACGCCAAATCGAACACGCTCTCGTTGTTTACCACTGGAGAATCGGGATCGTAAGTGAAGTGCCCCAACGCCTTGAGCGCCACCAGCCGCCCGCGATGAGTAACGGCGATCGACGCCGCCGGAAAGGCGCGCCGGTTAATGGCATCTTGCAGGATGGAAAAAGCGCGCTGGAAAACCTCGTCCTGCGTCTCGTAAGCGGGAATCGGTAAGCGCGCGGACATGCTGGTGCCGGGTTTCAGGAAAGGCTCACAGAAAAGGCTCGAAGCTGGGTTATAGCAAACTTGCCGGGGCCGGTAAAGCCGCGCTCTTGGCACAAATGGCACTCCCCGAAGGTGCTTCTTGAGGACCACCGCTCAGGTTGTGTAAAGTCGAATTATCCTCGGACTCATTAAAGTGAAGCTTTCCTTACCCAGTTCCCACCTTCGCCTGGCAGCCTGCGTTCTGCTGCTGATCTCTTCCGCCGCCGCTCTTTCCCGGCGGCCCACCGCCGACGACGAAAGACTCGGCGTGGTCGATTCCATCGTCAAAGACGCGATTCACGATGGTCAGATTCCCGGAGCTGTGGTTTTGATCTGGCACGACGGACAGGTCATCTACCGCAAGGCTTTCGGCAACCGCGCGCTTGAGCCTCGCAAAGAAACCATGACCGCTCGATACCATCTTCGACATCGCTTCCCTCACCAAAGTCGTGGCCACGACCACGGCGGTGATGCAACTCGTCGAGGAGGGCAAGATTCGCGTCAATGAACCGGTCGCGAAATACCTGCCTGACTTCGCGCAGAACGACAAACAGGACATTACCATCCGCCAGTTGCTCACGCACTTCTCCGGTATCACGGAGGATCTGGATTTAACCGAGCACTGGCAGGGCCGCGACACCGCGCTCAAGATGGCCTATGCCGAGAAACCGATCTTCCCGCCCGGTTCGAAGTTTCTATACAGCGACATCAACTTCATTACGCTCGGCGCGCTGGTGGAGCATGTCTCCGGCACAACTCTCGATCAATATTGCGAGAAGAACATTTTCAAGCCGCTGAAGATGACGCACACCCGCTTTGTGCCTCCTGCAGCCTGGCGTGCCAGGATCGCGCCCACGCAGTACGACGAGGACAACAAGATGCTCCGCGGCGTCGTCCACGATCCTACCGCCCGCAGAATGGGAGGAGTCGCCGGCCATGCTGGGCTTGTTCTCGACTGCCGACGATCTCTCGAAATTCGCCCAGGCTCTGCTCACGGGAAGCAGCGTCTTGCCGCCGCTGATGGTCGAGAAGATGACCACGCCGCAACAGCCGCCCTCAGGCGCCAGTCCTGCGCGGCTTCGGCTGGGACATTGACTCTCCCTTTTCCACCAACCGCGGCGATCTGCTGCCCGTTGGCTCCTTCGGGCACACGGGTTTCACCGGCACCTCGCTGTGGATCGATCCCGACCACCCGCACTTACATCATTCTTCTGACCAACGCTGTCCACCCGCGCGGCGGAAATGCCATTTCCCTGCGCTCGAAGATGGCCACGCGCTACCACCGCCGCACTCAATCTGAACCCCAGCGAGAAAGAAGCCCTGCGCTGGAAGTGCATCACCGGCTACAACGAAGCCGAAACCGCCGCACGCCGCATGGCAGTGCGAAACGGATCGGTGAAGACTGGCATCGACGTTCTCGAAGCCCACCAGTTCGACGTGATCAGCGGCAGGCGACAAGCAAGAAGCACATCGGCCTTCTCACCAACCAAACCGGAATCGATGCTCAGGGGCAGCGCACCATCGACGTGCTGGCCCATGCGCCCGGCGTCTCACTTGATGCCATCTTCAGCCCAGAGCACGGCGTGACCGGAACGCTCGACACCACCGACATCACCAACTCGAAAGACTCTGCCACCGGCATCCCCGTCTACAGCGTGTACGGCGCCAAAGATGCCGCGCGCCGACCCTCGATCGATGTCTTGAAAACGCTCGACGCTGTGGTCGTCGACCTCCAGGATGCCGGCGTCCGCTTCTACACCTACGAAACCACGCTGGGATATTTTCTCGAAGCCGCCGCCAAGGCCGGCATCGAAATTATCGTTCTGGATCGGCCTAATCCCGATCACCGGATCTTTCGTGCAAGGGCCACTTTCGGATCCCGGGCAGCGAAAATTTCACGAGCTATCATGCCGTCCCCGTCCGCCATGGGATGACGATGGGCGAACTGGCCCAGATGTTCAACGCCGAACGCCACATCGACGCGCAGTCTCGAAGTCATCCCCATGGAAGGCTGGATGCGCGGCGACTGGTTCGACTCCACCGGGCTGACCTGGATCAACCCCTCGCCCAACCTGCGCAGCCCCACCGCAGGCCACACTTTATCCCGGCGTTGGCTTGATCGAGGGCGCCAACATCTCCGTCGGCCGAGGCACCGATACCCCCTTCGAACTGCTGGGAGCGCCCTGGATCAACGGCCGTGAATTCGCTGCTTATCTGAATGCCCGAAACATTTCCGGGCGTGCGCTTTGTTCCCACCAGCTTCACTCCCAACGCCAGCAATTACTCGGGGCAGAAATGCGGCGGCGTGAATTTCGTTCTGCTCGACCGCAATGCGCTCGATGCCCCTGAACTCGGAATTGAGCTTGCCGCCGCCCTGCACAAGCTCTATCCCGATCAATTTCATCTGGAAAAGATCGTCGACCTGCTGTTGAATCAGTCGGTCTACGACGCGCTCGCCAAGGGCCAAGACCCGCGCCGCATTGCCCAAGACTGGCAGGAATCGCTCGACAAGTTCCATGCAAATCCGGCAAAAGTACCTCATTTACAAGTGATCCGGCCACTGTCCTTTTTCCCGCGAGACTCCGCTGCCTTACTTGCTAAAATATGAGCGCTCGTAAGGAGACCCCATGATGTCTGGCAATTCCAACCCAATTCCCTTCTACCGTTGTGCGGGACCTAATTGCGGCGTGCTCAAGCGCTCCAGTGACCGCTGGTGGCTCATGTGGACCTCATTCGGCGAATACAACCGTCCCGTGCTCTACCTGTGCGCGTGGGATGAAGACATCGCCCAGAAGGAAGGCACTCTCCACCTCTGCGGTGAACTCTGCGCCCAGCGCCTGCAATCTCAGTTCATGGGCAACGTTCGCGAAACCCAGCTGCGCCGTAGCGGATCATAGTTTTCGAAGGGAAATAACCATTCCTATCCCCCGCCGCATCCTACCGGCCATCGGTCACTCGCATTCAGGAGATCCGGGCATGCGTCTCTTTATCCTATTATTTGCACTATCCTCGATGGCCATCGCACAAGCTGCCGCGCCGGCCGCTCCGTCGACTCCGGTGGAGTTCAATATTCCCGCCGGAACCAAGGTCCCGCTGGCACTCAAACACGCCATCTCAACCAAGACCACCCATGAAGGGGATGCCGTCTACGCCGAAACCACATTTCCCATCGTCACCAACGGACGCGTTGTGATTCCTGCCGGAACCTACGTCCAGGGCCGCATTTCGCACATCCAGCGCGCAGGACACATCAAGGGCCGCGCCGAAGTCCTCATGCACTTCACCACCCTGATCTATCCCAGCGGTTACACCGTCATGCTGCCCGGTTCAGTCGAGAACGCTCCCGGCGTGGATAAAACTTCAGTAAAAGATCAGGAAGGAACTCTCCGCGGCGACAGCCAGACCGGAGAGAAAGTCGGAACCGTGGCCAGCACCGCCGGCACCGGGGCCGTCATCGGAGGTTTGAGCCGCGGCGGAAAAGGCGCCCTCGTCGGAGCCGGCATCGGCGGTGCCATCGGCACCGCCATCGCCCTGCTCAGTCGCGGCAACGATGTGAAGCTCGATGCCGGAACCACCGTGGAAATGGTCATCCAGCGCGAAGTACCGCTCGACCCCGGCCGCATTCCGCCACCCGTAAAATAACCAGCCGCACCCGGCCTGGCGCTACTTCAGCGAGAACATTGCGTTCACGTGTGCCGTCACAGTCACCGTCTGCGGTGAAAATTCCTCCGTCGGAGCGGGCGCCTCGGCTGCCATTGACTTATTCGCCATCGCTCGCATCATCGGCTGCACCACGCGGATATTCTCAAACGTATCCACCGACGCGTAGGAAAGCTCGCCCACCGCCCTTCCGCTGGCCCGCGCGATCGCATCCGCCGAGGCCCGCGCTCGACGATATGCATCCTCCACCGCTTTGCTCTTTGCGGCGTCGATGTCTTCCAGCGTGTAGTTGATCGACTGGTTCTCGCTTACGTCCGTGTCCGCAAGCTGCGACAGGATCGGCGCTACCTTCGAGAAATCTTTCAGCTTCAGCGTCACATTCGCCGACACTTTGTACGCGATCACCTTGTGCTTGGGATTTTTCCAGTCGTAAATCGGCTGCAGCGCGAGATACCCAATCTGCGCCGCCTTCGGATCAATTCCGTTCGACTTCAGTATCTCGCGAATCTGTTCGGCGTTCTTCGACGCGTGATCGTAAGCCGCGCGCGAAGTATCCTCCTGCGCTGCGATACTGAATTGAATGACTGCCGTGTCGGGATTGGTTTCGAACTTCCCATCGGCCCCGACAAACACCGAATTCGGCTGCGCGGTCACCGCAGGATGTTCTTGCGCCACCGCCAACGCTACCGTCGCCAACAGAACCGAGAGCAAGATTGCCACATGTCTTCATCGCCGTCTCCTGAAAAGAACAGCATGAATTTACACACTTCCGCTGCCTTTACTCAAGGAACGTTTCTGAACAAAGGAATTGCGGAAAAAGAAAGGGCGCGAATTTCGCGGTTCGCGCCCTTCCCTTCGTCGAAACCGACTCCGCGACGACAGGGCCGGTTGAAAATCGATACCCGGTTGGATGTATGCCGAAACAAAATTGATGCCTCTCCCTCCCGGTGGCCAAAGAAAAAGGCCGCAACCAGGGTTGCGGCCTTTCTTAACCGTTTACAGGACTCTAGTGCCGAGGTCCCCCGTGGCCGCCGCGTCCACCACCGCCTCCGCCGCGACGACGACGTCCACCGCCGCCACCGCCTCCGGGACGTCCCCCGCGCCCGCCGCGATCTCCTCCCGGTCCACGATCTCCGGGTCCACGATCTCCGGGCCCACGATCTCCGGGCCCACGATCTGGACCGCGATCCCCTACCGGCGCTGCATCATCCCGATTAAAGTTCGGCTCGGGTTCATCGTCGAAATCCCCGCCGCCCTCGATGGTCATCGCAGGGGCGGGAGCCGGAGCCGCGCCTTCGCCGCCATCCACTGGAGCGCCGTCGCCTCCGCCCATCTTCGCGCGCTGCTCCTTCAGAATCGCTTTGCGCGATAGCCGGATGCGGTTGCCTTCGACGGCCAGCACCTTCACCAGCACCTGGTCGCCTTCTTTCAACTCGTCGCGAACATCCTTAATACGGTGCTCCGCCACTTCACTGATGTGCAGCAGACCATCGGTTCCCGGCAGGATTTCAACAAACGCTCCGAAATCCGCCAGCCGTGACACGGTGCCGAGATAAGTCTTCCCCACCTCTGCCGTCGCCGTGATATCGCCGATCATCTGCAGCGCCTTGGCCGCTGAAGTCTCATCGTTCGACGACACGTTCACCTTGCCGCTGTCGTCCACATCGATCTTCACGCCCGTCTGATCGATGATGCTGCGAATCATCTTTCCGCCCGGCCCAATCAGATCGCGAATCTTGTCGGTTGGAATCTGCAAAGTGTAGAACCGCGGCGCATACGACGAAACCTTCCCGCGTGGCTCTGCCAGGACCTCGTTCATCTTGCCGAGGATGAACATCCTTCCGCGTTGCGCCTGCGCCAGCGCCTCGCGCATGATCTGCGCGGTGATGCCGCCTACCTTGATATCCATCTGCAGCGCGGTGATGCCATCTTTCGTTCCGGCAACTTTGAAATCCATGTCGCCGTAGTGATCTTCCGCGCCCGCGATGTCAGTCAGGATGGCATACTGCTCGCCTTCTTTCACCAATCCCATCGCCACTCCGGCTACCGGAGCCTTTAGCGGAACGCCTGCATCCATCAGCGCCAGCGCCGCTCCGCAGACCGTCGCCATCGATGACGAACCGTTCGACTCCAGAATGTCGGAAACCACGCGCATCGCGTACGGCCACGTCTCGTCGCTCGGCAGCACCGACGAAATCGCTCTCTCGGCCAGCGCTCCGTGACCAATCTCGCGCCGCCCCGCTCCACGCAGGAAGGCCACTTCGCCCACCGAGAATGGCGGGAAGTTGTAGTGCAGCATGAAGCGCTTCTTGGCCTCGCCCTCGAACCCTTCCAGGCGCTGCATATCGTCGGTCGTACCCAGCGTGGTCGTAACCAGGGCCTGGGTCTCGCCGCGGGTAAAGATCGCCGAGCCGTGGGTGCGCGGCAGAACGCCGACTTCCACCCAGATATCGCGGATCTGATCGAACGCGCGTCCGTCCGGACGCCGCTTCTGATTGATCACCTGCTCGCGGAAGATGCGCTCGCGCAAAGTTTCGTAATACGACTTGAGCTTCGCCTGCGCTTCTTCGTCATCTTCCGGAATCGCCGCCATCAATTCTTTCTTCAGCGCCTTCACCAGTTCGTAGCTCTCGGCCTTCGGATGCTTCTGCGTATCCAGCCGGTCCGACAGGTTGGCGCCAATGCGCTTCTTCAGATCGTTGTAATACTTCTCATCGAATTCGGGAGGCGTGACTTCGCGCTTTTTCTTGCCCGCCTTCGCGCGCAGATCGTTGATCGCCGCACAAATCTTCTTGATCTCCGTGTGGCCGAACTCAATCGCGTCCACCACCGTCTCTTCTTTCACTTCCTTCGCGCCCGACTCGATCATCACGATGCCGTCGGCCGTGCCGACAACCATGATGTTCAGCAGGCTCTCGCGCATCTCGGTGTAGGTTGGATTTACCACGAATTGTCCATTCACCAGACCCACGCGCACCGCGCCGATCGGACCATTGAACGGAATGTCAGAAATTGTCAGCGCCGCCGAGGCACCATTGATGCCGCAAACGTCCGGATCATTCTCGGTGTCGGCCGAGAGCACAAATGCAATCACCTGGGTTTCACACTTAAATCCGTCGGGGAACAGCGGACGAACGGGACGGTCAATCTGCCGGCTGGTCAAAATTTCGCGCTCGCTGGGACGCCCCTCGCGCTTGATAAAGCCGCCGGGAATGCGTCCGCCGGCGTAGGTGTATTCGCGGTAGTCGACGGTCAGCGGGAAGAAATCGATGCCTTCGCGGGGATCCGCGTTCGCGACAGCGGTGGCCAGAATAACGTTGTCTCCAATGCGCACGACCACTGAGCCGTGTGCCTGCTTGGCCAGTTTTCCGGTTTCAAAGGAGATGTGTTTACCGCCGGAGAGTTCAACCGATACTTCTTGTTTCATGATTCTGTTTCCTTATGGGCAGGAGGGCACGCGCGCGCGTCCTGAGAAGAATGCACGGTGGATGAGCGAATGCCAGTAGCGATTTTCGTCGATGGCCGGAAACGCACCTTCAAGCAGATTCCTTGGTTGGGCACTGCCGTCCCCATGACAGCAGGAATGAAGATAAGCCGGAACCACTACTTGCGGAGGCCGAGCTTCTGCACCACGCCCTTGTAGCGTTCGGAATCGTACGTCTTGAGGTAGTCGAGCAAGCGACGCCGCTTGCTGACCAGCATGAGAAGGCCGCGGCGCGAGCCGTGATCTTTCTGGTGCGTTTTGAAGTGCTCCGTCAGTTGACCAATGCGCTCGCTTAATAGCGCGATCTGGACTTCGGGACTGCCCGTATCGGTGGGATGCGTGGCGTAGTGGTCAATGAGGGACTTTTTTTGCTCTCTGGCTAGCACTAACCTGATGCACTCCTGTCTCTATGTTTTCAATTTATCTTCGTTACGCCAATCAGGTTAACACGTTGGCAAGGAAAGTGTAAAGAACGCGGCTCGGGGGGAATGTGCGCTCATCGCTGTTGCATGGTAAATGGGGGTTGCCCCACCCTTCGGGGCGCGAAAGTTGGGCCAACCATGGTTTATGATCGGCGGAGAAAGAATGGGCCAGCCCCCCTCGTTCACGTCCATCCCGCCGTACTTCGCTTTCCAGGCATAGATCGTGTGCTTCGACACCCCCACTTCCCGCGCCACGTCTTCAGCCTTGCGCCCCGCCTCCAGTTGCTTCAGCGCTCCGATCATCTGCGCCTCGGTGTGATTGCTCCTCGACATTCTCACTTCCCCTTTCTTTTGATCGGCTCCCCGATTTCTGACACACAATGAGAGTTAGTTTCCGGCAAAATCGACTACCTGGAAAAGGGGGATATTGCCGTGAAGAAGAAGCGATTTTCTGTGGAACATATTGTGGGGGTATTGAAGCAGGCGGAGGTGGGGGTGCCGGTTGCGGAACTGATACGGCAGGTAGGGATCTCGGAACAGACGTTCTATCGCTGGAAGAAGCAGTATCAAAGCTGGAGATCGACCAAGTCCGGCAGTTGAAGCAGTTGCAGGAAGAGAATCAGCGTCTGAAGCGGCTGGTCGCCGATCTGACGCTGGACAAGACCATGCTGCAGGACGTACTGGCAAAAAAACTCTGAAGCCTCCGCGACGCCGCCAGGTGGTGAGTACCTGCTGGAGACTACCGGGTGAGCGAGCGGCGGGCCTGCGTGGGCACAGTTGCACCGATGTGACGTACCGCTATCAAAGCACCAGGACCCGCGGACGGAGCTGCGCATGAGGATTCGAGAGATCGCGGCAGCGCGGGTGCGCTACGGGTACCGTATGATTCGGGTGCTCTTGCAGCGGGAGGGTTGGACGGTGGGAAAGTAGTTGGTGAGGCGGTTGTATCGGGAAGAAGGGCTGACGCTACGGAAAACGGTGCTGAGGAAACGACGGGTGGCGGTGGATCGACGGGAAAGAATCAAGCCGACGGCACCCAATCAAGTGTGGAGTCTGGATTTTGTATCGGATCAATTGGCGGACGGAAGAAGGTTTCGAGCATTGACCGTGGTGGATGTGTTCACGAGAGAATGCCTGGCGATCGAACCGGGGCAGAGTCTGAAGGGTGAAGACGTGGTGGGTGCTGCAGAGAATCCAACAGAAGCGCGGTGCGCCGAAGCGGTTGTTCTGTGACAATGGTTCGGAATTCTCCAGTCAGGTGCTGGATCTGTGGGCGTATCAGAATGGGGTGAAGATCGACTTCTCGCGGCCGGGCAAGCCGACCGACAACGGACACATCGAGTCGTTCAACGGAACGTTCCGAAACGAGTGCCTGAACACGCATTGGTTCACGACGCTGGCAGAGGCCAGGCAGATCATCGAGGCGTGGCGAAGGGAATACAATGAGAGTCGCCCTCACAGAGCCCTGGGGGAGCGGACGCCGCACGAGTTCGCCTATCAGATCGCTTTGAAGGGCGATTTGACAGGCTCACAAACCGTCGGAAACTCGCCTTGAAAGTGTTACAGAAAAAGGGGACCGCTCACTTTCGCTGAAATCATACTCAGCTTTGTGCGGAAAATGGGGAGCAGGTCACTGGGACGCGGCGAAACCGCCACACTGCCGGGATGACCATCACGGAACAGGAAGGATCAGCCCTCGAATCTGAGACGGCATCCGGCGGCTAAACAGACCTAGATAGGGCGCGGATCGGACACCCGATTCGGGGCAGGAATCGGCCAGGGAAACGCCAGCGGATCGGCGGCTAAAAGAAAAAGCCTTCCTGGGTCTCGGACGACCTGGAACTCACGCCGTACCGGGCTGGGAATCGCAAGCAATGGGATCGCGGGATTTCTATCCGGCCACTGGCCTTTCAGCATTCTCTCGTTTTTCGGAGAGCTTCCACTGAGCAAACCCAACAGTGCCGCCCAAAAGTGCCCCAATCGCCCCAGCAACGGCTGCTTGCGCCGGGAAGGATGCAAGAGGAACAAACCCGGAAAAGATCACTGCTACAAGCCCCAGAGTGAATGCCCAGGAGAAGACGAGCAGCCAGTTCTTCGGACGACGTTTGGAAAAGATGCTCCCAAACCCGAATCCAATCGCGGCAAACCAAACTGTGACCAGGAGGACATGCTGAGGTTCCAAGCGGCCTCCCTGATCCTGCCAGCCGAGTGCAAAGCCGCCTACGGCCAGAGCCACCGTCCAGACAAGTCTTTTCATAAATTCCCCCTAGAAAGACGTTCCGCCTCCGCACCATTGCCGCCGCCTGAGCCTGGTCCTGGACCGCTCGGAGTCGTGTAGTGCGTGTTCCTCCACGGATCACAAACGACGATCGGATCAGGGAGAAACGTGGAGAAACGTGGAGAAACGTGGGGACAGGAAGCTGTGAAGAAATTGCCTTTTCGAGGAACCCGGAAGGACCGGCGCCCGTTATTTGAAGGGCTTCGACCTTGCGGCATCACTCGCGTTCACACACTCTCTGCCTCGGTTGAGCCATCCTACGCTGGCATTGCTTGCAGGGTCCGCTTTAGGCCGAACCATCTCGTCAAGTTGTAGCTTAGGCAAGCCCAAGTCGCTTCCATGGCTACTTTCAAGCGGCCTCGGCAGCGGAACTGCCGCACGCCGCAGCGCTCTTTGATCCAGGCGTGGGGGAACTCGGCGATCTGCGAGCGGCGCGCGTAGATTTGTTTCGCTTCCTCGGTTGCCATCTTCTGCTTGAACGCGATCGTCGCAGATGGTTCTTGCAGGCGGGTGATCGAGCGCCGCCACTCCGGGCGCGCCTGTTGCGGCGCGCACTTATCGCGCAGCGGGCAGCTGGGGCAGGCCTTCTTCGGTGCGCGGTAAACGTGGGTGCGAACCCCGTTGTCACGATTCATGAGCGCATGGTGGGTGAGCGTTTGTCCGGCCGGACAGGTAAATCTGTCCTGCGCGGCATCGTAAGCAAACGCGCTGGCCAGGAACTCGCCGCTTCGGCCGTGCGCATCGCGCTCCACCGCCCGCCAACTGTCCTGCCAAGACCCGTAGAAGTCCACACCGTGATCGGCGGCCACCTGCACCGAGGCATGATTGGTGTAGTCGCCGTTGGCCACGATCTGTTTGGGTCTGCGTCCCAACTTCGTTTTGCAGCGTTCCAGCGCCGGCTTCATCTGCCGGTAGTCGATGGCATCGGTGGTGGCCTCGACGTTCACCACGATCCCGTGTTGCATGTCGGTGAGCAGTTGCACGTTATAGCTGGGGACGGTGCCGCCTTCGCCGTTGCGCATCACGTGCGCCTCGGGATCGCTGCTGGAGGCGCGGGCCACGAACCGGTCGCGCTCGTGTTTCTTCTCCTGCTGCAGGCGCTCGACTTCGCGCACCGCCACTTCCAACCGGCTGACTAGTTGCCGTGCGGCACGCCGCCGCGCCGCAGCCTGCCGTGTCGCGCTCGTCTCTTCTTCCTCCGCCTGCGCGTTCAGCGCACGCACCTGCTCGCGCGCCAGTTCCAGATGGGCCGCCAACTTCTCTTTGCGCCGGAAGCTGTTGCCGCCCGCATTCGCCTTGATCTTGGTCCCGTCCAGGGTTACGCGTTCCAACGTGATCAGCCCCTCGGCGCTCATCATGCCCAGCACCTGCGCAAACAGATCGTCCAGCCCAGCTTTATGATCGGAACGAAAGCCCGACAGCGTCCGGTGGCTGATCGCCTGCAACCCGCATAGCCACTGGCAGCCTGGCTCATACTCGCACTGCCGCGCCAACTCGCGCGCCGAACTCACGCCACGGCTGTAAGCGTAAACCCACAAGCTGATCAACAACTGCGGGTCAGTATGCTCCCGCCCAGCGCGCCCCTCCACCACCGCTCCAATCTGCGCGTGATAGAGGCCCAGGTCCAGGCGGCCGATCAGCTGCCAGATCAGGCGCGCGCTATGATCTTCGTCGATCAACTGTTCGACATCGATGCTGCGCAGCACAAGTTGCTGTCGATTGATAAAGGCAAGTCGCGGTTCAGTGGGCACGCCGTGGTCGCTCACCTCCGCAGTTTATGGAGGCCGGCTACTTTTGCAATGGCGTGCTTGGCTCGGGAGGCAATTTCTTCACAGCTTCCTGTCCCCAGGTTTCCCCACCAGGTTTCCCCAGGTTTCCCCCAGGTTTCCCCAGGTTTCTCGCAGTCTGGGACCGTTTGGGCTAGCCGCTTTTCTTTGGTTTACGTACGAGTGCCTGCGACCCGTCATCACTGACAATACTGACAGTTACCCCGCCGTAGCGAGCCCATCAAACTGAGGAAGATAATATGTGTTCCGAGGAAGGGTTGAGAGTCCGCCATGACACAAGAAGAGTCTCGCTTGCAGCAAGCCCGAGAGGGCACTTCTAACTGGAAAAAATGGGGACCCTACCTGAGCGAACGACAGTGGGGAACGGTGCGCGAGGACTATAGCCCAGGGGGTGACGCCTGGAATTTTTTCACCCACGATCAGGCCCGCTCACGCGCTTACCGCTGGGGCGAGGACGGCATCGCCGGTATTTCCGATGACAAACAGCGCCTGTGCTTCGCGCTGGCCCTGTGGAACGGGAAGGACGCCATCCTGAAGGAGCGGCTCTTCGGCCTCACGAACAGCGAAGGCAACCACGGCGAGGATGTGAAGGAATACTATTTCTATCTCGACAGCACGCCGACCCATTCCTACATGAAGTACCTCTACAAGTACCCGCAGGCAGCTTTTCCTTACGCCGACTTGGTAGAGACCAACCGCCGCCGTTCCCGGAACGACATGGAGTACGAATTACTCGACACCGGCGTATTCAAGGACGACCGCTACTTCGATATCTTCGTCGAATACGCCAAAGACGGTCCGGAAGATATTCTGGTGCGGATCACGGCTGCTAACCGGGGACCGGACGCAGCAGAACTGCATCTCTTGCCGACGCTGTGGTTCCGCAACGACTGGTCGTCGTGGATTGCCGAATCCAATCGAGCCGCCCGGAAACCGAACCTCGAGCAGATCGACGGAGGGAAAGGCGCGAGCACGGTCGCGGTGGCTCATCCGCTGCTCGGTAAATACATCCTCTCTTGCGAAGGCGATGTGCCTCTGCTCTTCACCGAGAACGAAACCAACCACGAGCGGCTTTTCCCCGGGCAGAAGAACGAGAGCCCCCACGTCAAGGACGGCATCAACAATTGCGTGGTGCAGGGCAACCAGGGCGCGGTGAACCCCGGCAAGAAGGGCACGAAGGTTGCGGCGCACTACCAGGTCAATGTCGGTGCCGGTCAGACCAAAGTGATTCGCCTGCGGCTCTCCAACAGTTCTTCGGACCAGAAGGGCAACCCCTTCGGAAAGCAATTTGATGAAGTCTTCGCTGACCGGATTCGTGAAGCCGATGCCTTTTACAAGTCGGTCACGCCGCCATCGGTGAGTGAAGACGCGGCCAAAGTGATGCGCCAGGCCATCGCCGGCATGCTCTGGAGCAAGCAGTTCTTCTTCTTCGACGGTGACAACTGGCTGGACGAGCACAACTCCAACCCGCTCCATTCCGGATATCGAAGTTCCCGAAACTCGGAGTGGTACCACATGCTGAACCAGGACATCATCTCCATGCCCGACAAGTGGGAGTACCCCTGGTACGCGGCCTGGGACTTGGCCTTCCACACGCTCCCGCTCTGCATTGTGGACCCTGACTTCGCCAAAGGGCAGATGGAGTTGATGCTCCGCGCCTCCTACTTGCACCCTAACGGCCAGATGCCTGCCTACGAGTGGAACTTCAGCGACGTGAACCCTCCGGTCCACGCCTTTGCCACTCTGTTTCTGCACCGCACCGAGCAGGCCTTGCGCGGCGAGACGGACGTCAAGTTCCTTAAGCTGGCTTTCAACAAGCTGCTGCTGAACTTCACCTGGTGGGTGAACCGCAAAGACCGCTTCGGGAAGAATGTATTCGAGGGCGGATTCCTCGGGCTCGACAACATCGGCATCTTCGACCGCAGCGCCCCGCTTCCCACCGGCGGCCACCTGGAGCAAGCGGACGGCACGGCATGGATGGCCCTGTTCAGCCAGAACATGATGGAACTCGCGCTCGAGCTCACTGCCCACGACCCCACCTATGAGCCCATGATCACGAAGTTCGCCGAGCACTTCTACTACATCGCCAGGGGAATGAACCGGCCCGGTCAGGACGGCATGTGGGATGAGGAGGACGGCTTTTACTACGACCTCTTGCGGCTCCCCGATGGCAGCGCTACGCGGCTCAAGGTGCGCTCCATGGTGGGGCTCCTGCCCCTGTGCGCCACCACAGTCATAGAAAAGTGGCAGCGGGAGCGCGTTCCAAGGGCGTTGGCTGACATAATGGAGCGCCTACGCCGGATACCAGAACTCAAGGAGACCATGCACCCGATGGGGCCGGGGCATTTGGGCGTGGCGGAGCGCGGAATCATAGCCCTGGTCAACCCGGAGCGACTCCGCAGGATACTCACAAAGATGCTCGATGAGGACGAGTTCCTGAGCCCCTACGGCATCCGCTCGCTCTCCAAGTTCCACGAGAAGCACCCGTATATCTTCAATGTAGGCGGACAGGAGTACCGGGTGGACTACCTGCCGGCCGAATCGAACACCGGCATGTTCGGCGGCAATTCCAACTGGCGGGGACCGATCTGGATGCCGGTAAACGCGCTCATCATCCGGGCGCTGTTGAACTTCTATCTCTACTACGGGGACAACTTCAAAATCGAATGCCCCACCGGCTCGGGCAAGATGATGAACCTCTTCGAGGTCAGCAAAGAAATCGCCGACAGGCTCGCCCGGATCTTCACCCGCGACGAGCACGGGCGGCGACCTGTCTATGGCGGCACTGAGAAGTTCCAGAGCGATCCTCACTGGCGCGATCACATCCTCTTTTACGAGTACTTCCACGGCGACAACGGTGCCGGGTTGGGCGCCAGCCACCAGACCGGCTGGACCGGATTGGTGGCGAAGACCATCCAGCTCTACGGCCTCCTGGATGCCAAGCGCGTACTGGAAGGTGGTAAGCAGGCCACGTTCAAACTCGGAGTGGCCCGCGCCGACGCCGCGTAAGCAGTCGATAGAGTTGATTTCGAGCAAGTCGCCGAGCCGATCGGAGCGAACCTCGCCCGCAAGTGAGGTTCGCTTTCTTTCCGGAGGTCTAATGCGTCCGAGACGTGTCATTTACTACCGCACGGTTCTCTTGCTGAGCCTGATCACACTCTGTGGCTGTCAACGCCTGGTTCCACACGACACAACGAGCTTATTTCTTCCCAAGTTTCACCGGTCAGAGATCGTCGGCATTATGGCGGGGTTTGGAACGACCTTTGCCGCTGTGCCCGACTTGGTCGCGATGCTCAGGCGACGGTCAAGTGCGGGCATGAACCCAAGGATGACGGCAATCATGGGTGCCTTTCAAATTCTTTGGGTTTACTACGGGTTGCTGATTCTTTCGCGACCCGTGATCGCATGGAATGTGTTCGCGGTGTTGATCAATTTCCTAAGTGTCGGCGCGTACCTTTATTTCGTTCGCAAGGAAAGAATCGAACAGAATAGGGTGCTTGGGAGTTAACGTGCCCGGGGTCAATTTTGCGTCATGTCGGAAGAAAGGCTTCGCCGACCCCGGTTCCGCGCACCGGGACTCGGATTTTAAAGAGATTGTGCTCCTGACTCTGTTCCAAAACTGAAAGAGGAGATAACTATGTCCATCTGGCCGAAATATCCCACCTTATACGAGATCAATACCTGGGTTTGGCTTTCCGAGCTGAGCCTGAGAACCGGAACGTCCGTTGACTTGAGTTCCGTACCCTCAGCCGAATGGGACGCCATCGCGAAGTTCGGTTTCGATGCCGTCTGGTTCATGGGGGTTTGGGAGCGAAGTCCTGCGGGTATTGCAATAGCCAATCAAAACAAGGGTCTGCTCGATGATTTCCGTCGAGCTTTACCCGATTTTAAGCCAGAAGATAATGTCGGATCGCCGTACTGCATAAGACGCTATGTGGTGGACCAACACCTCGGGGGTCCAAAAGGTCTCGCTACCGCCCGGCAAGAACTTGCGAAGCGAGGCATGAAATTGCTCTTGGATTTCGTGCCGAACCATGTGGCTCCAGACCACCCGTGGATCATCGAGCACCCGGAGTACTTTGTTCGGGGAAATGCTGATGATGCCAGGAGGGACCCAGCATCCTTTATCAACGTGGAAGGAAGTGTGTTTGCGTGCGGAAGGGATCCTTACTTCCCAGCATGGCCAGATGTGCTGCAACTGAATGTCTTTCAGCCCGGGCTTCGGCAAGCAGTGATTGACACCATCTCCGAGATCGCTCGTCAGTGCGATGGCATCCGCTGCGATATGGCGATGCTTCTGCTGAACCAGATCTTCGAACGCACGTGGGGCAGTCGTGCAGGGCAACGGCCGCCAACCGAGTACTGGGTTGACGTGATCCCCACAATCAAGAAAGTGCATCCCGGCTTCCTCTTCGTTGCCGAGGCTTACTGGGATCTGGAGTGGGAACTGCAACAGCAGGGATTCGACTTCTGCTATGACAAGCGGCTCTACGATCGGCTGGAGCATGAAAATGCAGAGAATGTTCGGCTTCATCTTTGTGCTGACCTTGCCTACCAGCAGAAGCTGCTCCGTTTCATCGAAAACCACGATGAGCCTCGGGCCGCAGCGGCGTTTTCGCGTGCAAAGGAGCAAGCAGCTGCAGTCGTTACGATCTTCTCTCCCGGGGGCAAGACTCTTCCATGAAGGACAATTCGAAGGCAGAACGGTACGGTTACCGGTTTTTCTAGGCAGACGCCCCGCAGAGCCAGTAAACAAAGCATTGCAGACTTTCTACGAAAAACTCCTCGCAACCATCAACGCCCCAATATTTCGTGGAGGTGAATGGAATCTGTGCGAACGCAGTGGATGGGCCGACAATCAAAGTTGTCAAAACCTGGTGGCTTGGAGCTGGGTGAAGGACGATGATCGCCGTCTCATCGTCGTCAATCTTAGTGACATCACTGTGCAAGCCCGTGTGCAGGTCCCGTGGGAGGAAGTGCGAGGCGAAACCTGGCATTTGAGTGATGCCCTTTCAGACACGAGCTATGACCGCGACGGGAATGAGATGGCGGCGTCGGGGTTATATGTCGAGTTGCAACCCTGGAGTTTCAACTCCTTCCAATACCATCTCGCCCGTCAAGGGATCACGACTAAGCAGAGGGATCCTCTAGTTGCGGCGTGATGCCCGCAACGATCTAGGGCGGAGAAGTTAATGCAAAGCGGCCGGAGGAACGCGTGCCGATTCCGCCATTGCTGTTGCTGAACCTGTTCGTTGTCATCGTGATGTTCTCTATCGGGCTGCGTGTCAGCGGCGGAGAGCTACTGGACATTCTGCGCAAGCGCGCCCTGTTTGTCCGCACCTTGCTGGCGAATTGCGTCCTCATACCGGCCATAGGTTTCCTCCTGGTTCGCCTCTTCCCGCTGACACCCGACGCTCGTGTCGGCATCCTGTTGCTGGCCGCAATCCCGGGAACGCCGATCGCCTTGCAATTTACGCGAATGGCTAAAACGCAGCTGGCCTTCGCTGCCGCCATGACCTTCGTGCTCTCGCTGGTGAGCGTCGCCATGACCCCGCTGGCTATCGAGGTGATGCCGGGGATGGCGCAGCGCGATCAGCGGCCGATGCTGCTCCTGGTCACCAGCATTGTGCTATACATTGCGTTGCCGCTGTGCGCCGGTTTGTGGGTGGCACACCGCGCGCCGAAAATTGCTCCGCGGCTGGCGTTGCCTCTGGGCGTTCTGGGGGGCTGGCCCACCTTTCCAGAAATCATTCTAACTTGGGTTGCCCCACCCTTCGCGTTTCGAAGGGTGGGCACGTTGAGCTCAACCTGCAGAACTTTGGCCTTCGACAGTCCTGACCCGGGCCCATCCGCATCGTAATCGAATACTCCCCCCTACCTCTTCCCCTCCCGCTTCTTGCCCTCCATCATCACTCTTCGCAAGATCCGGTTGATGCGCGTCTGGTAGCCTGGGCCTTTTGACTGGAACCAGTCCAACACTTCGATGTCCACCCGCAACGACAGCCGCTTTTTTCGCGGACGGTTCCAACGCGCCTCCCCTTCCATCTTCTCCTCAGCCAGCACCAAAGCGTCATCGCCTATCGAAGCGAGTAAACGGTCAATCTTCGCCGGCAGGACCACCCTCTTCTTGCGCTTTGCTTCCTTAGCTTTAGATGTCATGACGCTATTGTATATCCATGGCGGTGATGACGATGTGTTCCACGTGGAACGTTACGCGGTTTTGCAAGGTGACTTCCGTAACCCGTCCCACCGTAGGCAGAACGCGCGCCGTTGGTTATCGTAAGAGTTCAGGCTGAATCGATGACGTCTTCTTCTCCCAAGAGTGCCCGCGCCAAAGATGGACGCGATTACCAGCGCCGGGTCCCGCGCTTCCGCACCGACCTGCCCTTGACCTTGCGCGTGCTGGGCCAGGAAGGGTACGTCCGCGTCCACGGACGCTGCACTGAGATCTCAGAGTCGGGGCTGGGCGCGGTCACCAGCGCCGAGTTGACGACCGGTGAGATCGTGGCGCTTGAGTTGCCGCTTCCCGGCGGAGATGACATGGACCTGCGCGCCGTCGTCCGTCATCGCATGGGATTTCTTCACGGCTTCGAGTTCATCAGCCTGCTGCCTATGCAAGCCGCACGCCTCCAGGACTTCTGCCGCAACCTCACCGAGGATCTGTAATCCGTCTGCACGACACCCGACCGTAACCTCAAAGCCTTATCGAAAATCGGTATAGTGGTAAGAGAACTATGACCATCCGTTGCCCTGAATGCGGCTACGAAAACCGCGACATGTACCGCTTCTGCGGGATGTGCGGAGCGACGCTGCGCCGCGAACCGGCCAGCGCGCCCGAGGCGCCTGCCGTCACAGAGGCGCCTGCGCCCGAGCCCATCGAGCCGCCCGCCCTTCCGCCTCAAGCAGCGAGCGCTCCGCCACCGCCGAGTTTCGATTACCTGCTTGAAGAGGAACCTCCGAAAAGCCGCGGCAAACTTTACCTGGCGCTCGCGTTGCTGGTAGTTGCGGCGGGAGTGATTGCCTGGCACTGGGAGAGCGATCAACGATCTTCGGCGGCGCCTGTGGCGACTTCAACGGGGGCGCCAACACCTGCGCCCTCATCGAACGTTCCACCCTCGCCTCCGAAGGCCGAAGAGACGCCCGCGCCGAAGCCGTCTGTTTCGCCCAAGACCGCTGCTCCAGTTGTGGCACAAGAAACCGCGCCTGCGCCAAAACCTTCCGAAGAAGCCGCTGCCAAGCCTCAGGAACCGGACGCGAAGCCACCGGCAACCAGCGACGCAACTGACGACATCGTCCACCACGGCAGACGCGACTCAGCCCGCACCCGCAGAGGTTGCACCACCACCGACTCCAAAACCAAAACCTGAGCCGAAGGTAGCGCCACCTGCCACGCCGGCGCTGAAAGGTGACGACAAGCTCGTCTCTGAAGGAGAGAAATATCTTTACGGCAATGGCGTGCCAGAAAATTGCGACCTGGCGCAGAAGAATCTGAAAGCAGCGGCAGCGCATTCGAATGCGCGCGCTTTAACCCTCATGGGCGCAATGTATGCCACGGGACACTGCGTGGATCGCGATCTACCCACCGCGTATCGCTGGTTCGCGAAGGCTCTGCATCAGGATCCTTCGAATGCACGTGTTCAGCAAGACCTTGAAATTCTTTGGAAGCAGATGACGCCAGGCGAGAGGCAGCTGGCAACCAAGAGCGGCGGATAACGGCTCAATGTGACAGCGGTCTAATTCTTTATCCTTCCATGGTTGAGACGTCGCCGGCATCTTTTCCCGTCTCTTTGGCTTTGAGGAAGCGGCGGAGAATTTTCCCGGAGCGCGTCTTGGGCAGCGAGGTCACGAACTCCAGCGCGGATGGAGTCGCGATGGGGCCCAGTTCCCTTCTCACGTGTTCGATCAATGCCGCAGCCAGTGCGTCAGAAGGAATATGCTCGGCCCGAGTCTGAACGAAGACTTTGATCGTTTCTCCCTTCAACGGATCAGGCACGCCAATCGCGGCAGCTTCGGCTACGGCGGGATGAGAGACGAGAGCGCTCTCGACTTCGGCGGTTCCGATGCGATGTCCGGCGACGTTGAGCACGTCGTCGGCGCGACCGAGGACGGAGATATATCCGTCTTTGTCTTTCACCGCGACATCGCCCGTGACATAAAGGCCGGGGATTTGTTGCCAGTCGCGCTCGTAGCGGGCGGGATTGCGCCAGACGGTGCGCAGCATACAGGGATAGGGACGCTTCAACACCAATCGTCCGCCAACTCCCGGGGGATTGGAATGTCCTTCTTCATCCACGACATCCGCTTCACTGCCTGGCAATGAAACGCCTGCCTTGCCCGGACGCATCGCCATCGATGGAGGCGTGCCTAATGCGGGTCCGCCCAATTCTGTTTGCCACCAGTTGTCGACGACGTATCCCCACTTGCCATCGCCGGCGAGATAGGTCTGCGCCCAGCGCCAGGCTTCAGGATTCAGCGGCTCTCCCGCGCACGCGATGAAGCGCAAGGAGGTCAGATCATATTGCTGCGGATATTTTTCGCCATAACGCATGAACATGCGCAGAGCGGTGGGCGCAGTGAACATCTTGGTGACGCCGTAACGTTCGACAATTTCCCACGCGGTACCGGGATTGGGGAAGTCGATGGCACCCTCGCGGAACATCGTCGTCGCTCCCGCGCAGAGCGGCGCATAGACGATATAGGAGTGGCCAACGATCCATCCGATGTCGGAGGTACACCAGAAAATATCCTGATCGCCGACATCATAAAACGTCTCCAGATAGTAAGTCGTCGCGACCATGTAGCCGCCGTGCACGTGAACGACTCCTTTGGGCTTGCCGGTAGAGCCAGAGGTGTAGAGCAGGAAGAGTGGATCTTCCGCGTCCATGGGCTCGGCCGGACATTCGGCGGGAAATTTCATCAGCTCGTTGAAGTCGATCTCGCGCTTGCCGCTGAGTTCGGCGGCGCGACGCGAGTAGACGACGACTCTCTCCACGAACTCGAGGCCGTCGAGGGCTTCGTCCACTATCGGTTTCAAGGCAACAGTTTTGCCACGGCGGAAGCCGACGTCACCGGCGATGACAACTTTGGCTTGCGCATCTTCGATGCGGTCGCGCAGCGCGGTGTGTCCAAGGCCGGCATAGACCACGGAATGAATGGCGCCGATACGGGCACACGCCAGCATGGCGACCGCGCCTTCTACCGTAAGCGGCATGTAGATCACGACGCGGTCGCCTTTTTTCACGCCCAATGACTTGAGTCCGTTGGCAAAGCGGCAAACCATGCGATAGAGCTGCCCATAGGTGACGATGCGCTCAGTGCCGTCTTCGCCGAGCCAGATGTAGGCGGCGCGATTGCGGCGCTCGGAGTTCGCGTGGCGATCGAGGGCATTGACGGTAATATTGGTCTTGCCGCCGACGAACCACTGGTGATGCACGCCGTCCCAGTCGAGCACTTTCTCCCACGTCCGCGACCAGACAAACTTCTTCGCGTAGTCTCCCCAGAAGGCTTCCGGATCCTGAATCGACCGCTGGTAGTCTTCTGCGAACTTCTGCTGGCGGCAATTCGAGGCGACGATAGATGGTGCGGCGTACTCTTCGTCGATGGCCAGCAGGTTGGAGATTTTCTGGTCGGTGACAGCGGGGCTGCTCATCGCGCGGAGCTCCTCTCACGAACGGGTGTTCGGATTGTGTGCCGGGGTCAACCCGAGTGCAGTGATGGCGGTCACAAGGGGGTGTGAACCGTCAGGCGCTAAGGCGCAAATTCTTTGCGGCTCGTGGCACGACTGAAGTCGTGCCCTTCCCTTGTCGTCCCTGGCTGGGAGCCAACCAGCGCCCTCGCTTCGCTTCGGCGACGGACGAGGCGTCGGTCGCTACATGAGCATTGCCGCTACTAGACTTCGTCGCTTTCTTTCAGCTTGGCGATGACGCCGAAATCTTCCAGCGTGGTGGTGTCGCCTTTGACATCTCCGCTGGTGGCCAGTTCGCGGAGCAGGCGACGCATGATTTTGCCGCTGCGGGTTTTGGGGAGCGTGTCGGTGAAACGAATGTCGTCGGGCTTGGCGAGGGCTCCGATTTCTTTCGCCACCCAGCGGCGCAATTCTTCTTTCAGTTCAGGCGTGGGCTTCCTGCCCTGCTCCAGCGTCACAAACGCGGAGATTGCCTGGCCCTTGAGTTCGTCGGGACGTCCGACTACAGCCGCTTCGGCAACAGCTTCGTGTGCGACGAGCGCCGACTCGACTTCCATGGTGCTGAGGCGATGGCCGGAGACATTGAGCACATCATCGACGCGGCCCATGATCCAGAAATAGCCGTCTTTATCTTTGCGGGCACCGTCTCCGGTGAAATACGTGCCGGGAATCTGCGACCAGTACTGGCGGACGTAGCGGTCGGGATCTCCGTAGATCGTACGCAACATGCCGGGCCAGGGTTGGCGGATGATGAGGAAACCGCCGGAACCGTCGGGGACGGGCTGTCCATCCATGGTGACGATTTCGGGAACGACGCCGGGAATGGGACGCGTGGCCGAGCCGGGCTTGGTAGCGACAGCGCCGGGGATGGGGGCGATCATGATGTGTCCGGTCTCGGTCTGCCACCAGGTGTCGACGATGGGGCATTTGTCATGGCCGATGACTTCGCGGTACCACATCCAGGCCTCGGGGTTGATGGGTTCGCCGACCGTGCCCAGCAAACGCAGGCTCGACATCTTGTGTTTCTTCGGCCACTCGTCTCCCCATTTGATAAAGGTGCGGATGGCCGTAGGCGCGGTGTAGAAAATATTCACTTGATGGCGGTCGATGATGTCCCAGAAGCGATCGGGTTGCGGGAAGTTGGGAGCGCCTTCGTACATCAGGCTGGTCGCACCGTTCTGCAGTGGGCCGTAGACGATGTAGCTGTGGCCGGTGACCCATCCGATGTCGGCGGTGCACCAGAAGGTGTCTTCGTCCTTGAGATCGAAGACCCACTTCGTCGTGAGATAGGTTCCAACGGAGTAGCCGCCCGTAGTGTGCACGACACCTTTCGGTTTTCCGGTCGTGCCTGACGTGTAAAGAATGTAGAGGGGATGTTCGGAGTCGAGCGCTTCCGCGGGACAATCGTCGGAGGCAGTGGCCATGAGGTCGTGCCACCAGTGATCGCGTCCGGCTTTCAGATCGATGTGACTGCCGGTGCGTTTGTAGACGACAACGTGCTTCACCGAAGGACAAGATTTGAGCGCTTCCTCGACGGCGGGGAAAAGTTTGACTTCAGTGCCGCGGCGGTAAGAACCATCCTGGGTGACGACCGCGACGGCCTGCGAATCGTGAATGCGATCGATGAGCGCATTGGAGGAGAATCCTCCGAAGACGATGGTGTGTGGCGCACCAATGCGGGCGCAGGCCAGCATGGCGATGGGAAGCTCAGGCGTCATGCCCATGTAGATGGCGACGCGATCCCCTTTTTTCACGCCAAGCGACTTGAGGACGTTAGCGAACTTCTGCACTTCGCGGTGCAGTTGCTGGTAGGTAAAGGTGCGAACCTCACCGGGTTCGCTCTCCCAGATGAGCGCGGCCTTGTTCTTGCGCCAGGTCTGCACGTGGCGGTCGAGACAGTTGTAGGAGAGGTTGATCTGTCCGCCGACGAACCACTTGGCCCAGGGGCAATTCCAGTCGAGAACCTTGTCCCATTTCTTGAACCAGTGCAGTTCGCCAGCAATGCGCGACCAGAAGTTCTCGGGCTGCTCGATCGATTCGCGGTAAAGGCGCTCATAGTCTTCCAGACTCTTGATGTGCGCTTGCTTGGCGAACTCCGGGGGACATTCGAACTTGCGATCTTCGTGAAGGACGGAATCGATGTTGACGCCGGGGACAGTTGCGTTTTCTGCCATGAGCCTCACCTCTGGATTTTGGTTCGCCGCAGGCGATTTTACTGCGCGCGGCGAAGATTGTCTCGGGGCCGAATATCCGTGGCATCGCTCAGGCGATGCGCTGATACAAAGCTAGGCTGCTCCTGCTCGCTCGGCTCCCAGTCCTGTATTTGAGCGAACCAGGAGCTCGTTAAATTTGTGCTGCGACGTGGGTTCGTGGCTGAGCATGGTACCCACGAATGCGCCGAGAAATCCGAGTGGAATGCTGAGGATGCCGGGATTCTCCAGCGGGAACCACGCCTTGGCTTGAATCAGGTGACGAGCCGCACCGACTACGGTGGGTGGATCAACGGCCATCAAACTGGGGCTGACCAGAATCAATCCGATCGAGGCCACAAGACCGGTGATGAGTCCAGAGACCGCACCCGCGGTGTTGAAGCGCCGCCAGAAGATCGAAAGCACGATCACCGGCAAATTGGCCGACGCCGCCACTGCGAAGGCCAGAGCCACCAGGAACGCTACGTTGGCGGTGGGCCCGAGCAGGATCGCGATGAAAATGGCGATTGCCCCGACCACGAACGCTGAGATGCGGGCGACAAGGACCTCCTCACCTGACTTGCGTTCAACTCCCCTGTGGATGACGTTGGTCCAGAAATCGTGCGCGAAGGAAGTCGATGCGCTGATGGTGAGTCCGGCGACCACCGCAAGAATGGTGGCGAAGGCAATGGCAGAGATGAAAGCGAAGAAGACGTCTCCGGCCAGACTTTGCGCGAGCAGAGGAGCGCTCATATTGGTGCCGCCGTGGGTGGAGATGAAATCGCGGCCCACGATGGTGGCGGCTCCGAAGCCGAGGAACGTCGTCATGATGTAGAAGCTGCCGATCAGCACCATGGCCCATACCACACTGTGGCGGGCGGTCTTGGCGTCAGGCACGGTGTAGAAGCGTACGAGAATGTGCGGCAGACCGGCAGTGCCCAGGATCAGCGCCATGCCGAGAGAGATCAGGTCCAACGGGCCATAAGGCGGTTTGTAACGCAAGCCGGGTTGCAGGAAGTCTTTAACTACGATCTGTCCCTTGTCATGATAGGTGACATGGCCAACTGCATCGAAGAAAGCAGCCAGGCTGAAGTGGAAGTGGGCGAGTACGAGAATGCTGAGCAACACCGTACCCGCGATCAGCAGGATGGCCTTGATGATCTGCACCCAGGTAGTCGCCAGCATGCCTCCAAAAACTACGTAGACAATCATCAGCACACCGACGCCGATGACGGCCGTGTGATAGCTGATGCCGGAGTCTTTCAACAGGAGTGCTACCAGAGCACCCGCGCCGACCATTTGCGCAATCATGTAAAAAGTGCTGACGGTGAGGGTGCTGAGGGAGGCCATCGCGCGCACCGGTCGCGGGCGCAGTCGATACGCGAGCACATCGGCCATGGTGTATTTGCCGGCATTGCGCAGAGGCTCGGCGATTACGAGCAGGACGGTGAGATAGGCAACCAGCCATCCGACGGAGAACAGGAAGCCGTCGTATCCCTGGAAGGCGATGATGCCGGCGATGCCCAGGAATGACGCCGCACTCATGTAATCGCCGGCGACGGCGATTCCGTTCTGCCACGCCGTGATGCGGCGCCCGGCGGCGAAGAAGGCGCTGCTGCCTCGGGAACGTTTCGAGGCCCAATAAGTGATGCCCAGAGTGATGGCGATGAAGCCGACGAACATGACCAGTGGCGTTGACATAGTTATTCGCCTTTCCCGTGGTTCTCAGCCTTCTCGATAATGTCTTTGGCCAACTTGTCAAAATCGCCGGCGGCTTTTACGTACAGCCAGGCGATGGTCCATGCCATGAAGAATTGCGAGAGCGCGAACAGGTATGCGAGGTTCACGTTGCCGATTACTTTGGTGGACATAAATGTCGGGGCGTATCCCACGAGAATCGGCAACGCAAAATAGTAGACGATAAAAAACACGAAGGCGGGGACAATAAAGATCTTCTTGGTCGCCATCAAGTCTTTGAATTCCTGGGTGTCGGCGACGCGGTCCCACTCGGTCTGGCTGGCCTCGTAACGCTGCAATTCCTGGGGCAGAGCGTTCATGGGCATTCCCTCCTGGTAGAAGGAGGCCGTAGAGGGCCTCCTTCGAATCGATTGTCAGAACGTAAAAGTTGGGCCGATCTCCGAACGAAAGTCGTGCCATTCGCGAGAGGGGTAACCGCCGAGAGTGGGGAAAGGCAGAACTCCCGTCGGGTCGCCAACCGCGCGCGTGCGATAGTACGACTCCTCCACCGTGAATGTCACCCACTTGTTCAACTGGTAATTGAGGGTAGCAGCGGCGAGATCGTTCTTCTGGCGTTCGTTGCCGAGGTGGCGAATGTCGTGAGGATTCGCCTCATCGAGAGCATAGTGGAGGTAAAGCACCCAGCCAGCATTGCGTCCCTCAGGGTTGGCGTGCGCGATGCGGGACAAGGGGAAGCCGAGATTTACAAAGCCACCCTGGGAGCGAACGGGACGCTGAGGAGCGACCGCGAAGGTACCATTCGCACGTTGGCCGAAAATGACAGAGGATGAGCCGTCATTCGAAGATGTGGTGCAGGTGGTGAAAACCGTGCCCGCCCCGGGACAGGTCAAACCGGCGCCGAGGGGATCATTGAAATTCGAGAACAGACTGCCGACGAAATACCAGCGCAGATCGGCTCCATTCCAGTATTTGAAGAGCATGGTCACGTAGCGCGTGGGCAACTGCAGTTCGCCCGTCCAGCCATAGCGGCTGCTACTGACCGAAGCGCCCCGCGGGAAGGCTCCCTTGAAGGCGGTGGGCACATCGGCGGCGCGCACCAGAGCTGTGCGCTCGCCTTGCACTCCGCTGAAGATGATCTGCGCGGGAGGCACTCCGGGAGCTTTGTCGAGCTGGAACTGAGTCACGATGCGTGACTGCACCTCGGGCCGTCCCGAGTCGGCGCCTTGACGCTCGCCATATCCCAACTGGTTGTCGATCAGCTTGGGATCGTTGCCAAACGCCGGTTGCACCACTGCGAATTCTGGCTGGAAGAAAACATTGCGCGAGCCACCGAACTTGTGTCCGACGCCAAAGCGAAACTGGGGGGCACGTTCGTACAGTGTGCCGAAGCCCAGTCCCAGGCCGGTGGTCTCATAGATAGCGGGAAGAGTGGACGATCCGAAGGGAGTCCAATCCTGTCCAAAGAGGCCAAAGATGCTGGTTCTATCGGTGAATTTGTGGTCGACGCGTCCGTAGGCGAGGCGGATGGAAGCCTGGCTGGAGCGGATGGTAGAGATATTCCGGTTCAGCGTGCGCGTGTAGTTGCCTTCAAAATCGAATTCGAACTTCCCGGTGATCGCCGTGTTCTTGCTTACGTCCGGCCAGTCGAAGCTGGTGCCGAACCTGGCAAAGCGGGCCTTGGCGTGGAACTCCGAGGAACTCGGGCCGGGATCGAAAGGATTCGTCCCCGTGCTAATGAATCCCGGCAAGGGCATGTCGGTGCCGTAAGGCGAGGAGGTGTCATAGATGGTGCTGGCTTTCACCAATCCGTAGAACTTAAGCTTGGCGCCGCTGCCCAGCTTGAGGTCAGGGATCATGCCGCTAGGCGGAGAGGGCTCCAGTTGGAGGACTCTTAACGGTACGATGGCGGAAATCACTTTGGGCGCTGCTGGCTTTGACTCTTGCGGAGGGATCGCGGCAGGAGCGGACGCCGGAATCACGGGCGTGGTTGAAGCCACCAGGGTCTTGGCGACCTGCACCGAGGCGGGAGGCGTGGTTAGCGAAGAAAGCTCATCTGCGGAGATCACTCCCTTGTCACGCAGTAAGGTCAACAAGCGATCGCGTTGCTGGGCGGCGGGAACAGCATTAATGGTTTTAGCCTCGTCGGCGGTAAGTACGCCTTTGTTAGTCAGTAACTGAATCAGAGGGTCGCCATTCGGCGTCGCCGGCGGGTCGGCGGCAAACATTGGGCAAGCCGCGAACACTACGATAAGGACGAGTATCCAACCGAGGCGGAACGAGCGTCTCATCACGGAGACCTCCGATGCAGTGAACAGACGGGGCCTCCCTGCACGCGGGCTTGCGCTTGCTTCCGCGATCAGGTTGCGGGATTGTCGAGGTTTCCGAACGGTCGTTCAGTGATAACTGTCACGGTCTGAGGTTCAGCCGTCACAAAGGGGGATCTCGAACGGGGTAGGGCAGGAGAGAAGATGGAAACGTCTTACTCTCCTGCAAGTCTGAATTAGTTGGTAGGTCGGACCCCGATGGCACGGTAGAGATCCGCTGTTTGGTACACGATGCCGTCTTTGACGACGGTCTCCACCTTACGCACGTCGCCGACGTGGGCGGCAGGGTTGCCGTCCACGAGGATTACATCCGCGAGTTTGCCGGCTTCGATGCTGCCGCGCTCCTTGTCCTGTTTCATGACATGGGCGCCGCCCAGGGTCGCGAGCTGTAAGACCTTCGGAGCCGGAATGCCGGCGGCTTGATAGAGTTCCAGTTCGCGAGCCAGACTAAATCCAGCGAGCGAATCGGTGCCCGCCACGATGGGAACGCCCGCGTCATAAAGCGCTTTCGTCATCTTCAACATCTGCTGGAACGAATCCTGGTAGCGCTGGTCCATGCCTGCGGGAACTTCCAGGCCTCCGTAAAGAAACCCGCGACGGATCTGAGCGGGCAAGCGATCGCCCACCGCGGCGTAGGTCGCCGACATTTTGCCCGGCCGGTCAGTGAACATGCCTTCAAACGCCACCAGCGTGGGATCGACGACGGTCTTGTGTTGTTGCAACAAGCGAATGAAGCTTTGCACCTGAGGGGAAGCGGGGTCGATATCAGCACCTCGGTTGGCAACTTCCGTAAACCGGGCCGGGGTACGCGTGTCTTTCACCTTGTCGAACATGAAATTCAGGAAGATGAAGTTCATGTGCTGGATTTCGTCGGCCCCGTCGTTGACAAATTGCTCAGCATCCATGAAGGCGGGTACGTGTCCGCTGACACGCATACCGTGGGCGTGCGCCATCTCCGCGATTTTTGGGACCAGCTCAGGTTTGATCGAGCTGTAGATCTTGATCTGCACGTAACCGAGCTTGGCGAAACGGTCAATATCGTCGCGCGCTTCCTGCTCGGTATCGGCGTAGATCTTGGTCGGTCCCGCATAGGGTCCGCGACCATCGATCAGTCCGGCCATGAGAACACGCGGACCGATCTCGGTGCCGTTCTCGTAGCGCGTGCGCATCTTGGCGAGTTGATCGATATCGTTGCCAAGATCGCGGACGGTGGTAATTCCGCACGAAATATTGAGCAGGCCATCGTTGGGTGAGAGATGAACGTGCATATCCCAGAGGCCGGGCATGAGAGTCTTGTTCGTGGCATCGATTACCTGCGCGTTCCTGGGAACCGGGACCTTGCTATCAGCGCCAACTGCAGTGATTTTGTTGCCCTCGATGACAACCGTGCTGCCTGGCAGGAGAGTCGCGGTGGATGAATCGAACAAATTCGCGTGCACAAAGGCCAGCGGCCCTGCCGGCTTATGGCCGAGAGTCTGCGCCAGATTCGCGATTCTCTGGTTGTCAAAGTCGTCCTGCGCTTTTTGCAGCGCGTCAACCGATGACTCCCATCCCTCGCGTACGACCACGAACCATCCGCTGACCGAGGCGAACATTTCTCCCTGATCGTCGAGCCATATCGGATCGGGAACGAAATCAAGTCCGCTGATCGCATACTGGCTCACGGTGCGGGTCTGGTCGTTGACGTTGACTTTGAGATCGCTGCGATGCTCGATCGATGCCTCTCCTGAAGGCAAGAGAGAGATGTGTCCGCCATTACTGAGGGCGGCCTTAGCCAGAACCGCACCCTCTTCGGGAGCGCCGCTGATGCTGACATAGAAAGCCTTGCCGGACAGTTTCTTTTCGCCCTGCTCGGCGCGATTCTTCCAGGTGGCAACTCCGTTCTTCACGGAAAACTGCTCGTCCACCGGTGCCTTGAGATAGTCGTTGCCGCTGTTGTGAAGTTCCGCGGGAAGACCGTTCTTGTCGAGGACGAGATGCTCAGTGATCTTGGGGCCGCGTCCCCGGTCGTTGAATTCGTAGTAGAGGTCGAGGCTGCCATCGGCATTGCGAGTGAGCGTTTCGAACCCGGCCTTGTTGCCCGCCAGCATCAAGGTGTATCGCGTGACATTGCCCGCCGCTGGGGCGGCCTGGGCGGCGCAGAGTGGCGCAAGCAAAAGAAGCACAAACAGCTTGTTCATAGGAGCCCCCAAGTGAAGTGCGGCAATAAATCTATATCAAAGGCGGGCACAGGTCACGTCTGGTCGAGGAATTTGTGGCGATCCCGGGGATCGGGGAGCGGGCAGACATCGTACCTGCCAAAGATGCGATAACGATTGCCGGCCACAAGGTTGTAACCCCAGTCGCGAAGCGCTCGCGGCAACATGCGAAGCAACGTTGACACAAAGCTCCAGAATCCACCCAGCAACGAGAAAACCGCGATAGCGGCCTCCGACCGGTCCGCTAAAGACTCGTCAGGTTGCTGAAGGTTGCGGACCAGGTAGACGGTGTCGAGATCGGCTGCGTCCACGCCGTGCCTGGCAAGGGCGGCTTTGGCGAAATCACTTTGCAGCGCGGCAAAACGGAATCGGTCTTCGCTGTCACGCTTCAGGACAAACTGCACAATGCGGTTACACAGGCCGCAGACGCCGTCGTAGAGCAGGACCGGGTTGGTATTTCCTGCCATCCCTGCCCCCATGCTACCGGAAATTTCCCCTGTGATCTTCGTCACAACCGTCAGTGATCCACGTTCCGGACGGGTGTGCCCTTCGACGCGCATTCTCTTAGCCATGGGTTCTCCGCATATCCGCTGGGAGATTGAGGATCATCATGAAGCGTAAGTCGAAGACCATGGATGCCAACGAGGCGGTGGCCAATGTCGCCTACCGCGTCAATGAAGTCATTGCTATCTACCCGATCACGCCTTCTTCAGCGATGGGCGAATGGGCCGACCAATGGGCTTCGGAGCGCGTGCCGAACATCTGGGGAACCATCCCGCATGTGATGGAGATGCAGAGCGAGGGCGGCGCCGCTGGCGCTGTTCACGGCGCGCTGCAAACCGGATCGCTGGCAACGACATTCACGGCTTCCCAAGGTCTGCTGCTGATGATCCCGAACATGAATAAGATCGCCGGCGAATTGACCCCGGCGACGTTCCATGTTTCGGCCAGAACCGTAGCCACACACGCGTTGTCGATTTTCGGGGACCACAGCGACGTGATGTTTTGCCGGACAACGGGCTGGGCCATGCTGTGCTCGAACTCGGTGCAGGAAGCGATGGACCTGGCGCTGATCGCGCACGCGGCGACTTTAGAGACGCGAATTCCCTTCCTCCACTTCTTTGACGGCTTCCGCACTTCCCACGAAGTGAACAAAATCGAAATGCTGAATGAGAACGACATGCGGGCCATGATTGATATGGACCGCGTATTCGAACATCGCGGGCGGGCGCTGTCGCCCGATCGTCCGGTGATGCGAGGCACTGCGCAAAATCCGGACGTGTTCTTCCAGATGCGCGAGAGCAGCAATCCTTTCTACAACGCCTGTCCGGACAAAGTGCAGGCGACGATGGATCGCTTCGCACGCGTCGTCGGCCGATCCTACAAACTATTCGAATACGTCGGCGCGCCCGATGCGGAACGCGTGCTGGTCATTATGGGCTCGGGAGCGGAGGTCGCGCACGAAACGGTCGATTACCTCAACGCGCGCGGCGAGAAGCTGGGACTGTTGAAGGTGAGGCTGTACCGCCCCTTCTCAGTCAAACATTTCCTGGAAGCTCTGCCGCCGACGGCGAGCCGGATCGCGGTGCTTGACCGCACGAAAGAAGCGGGCGCGGTCGGCGAACCGTTGTTCCTGGATGTTGCCAATGCGCTGCTCGAAGGGGTGAAACTGGGATCTTCACGCTGGTCGACGATCTCCACCGTGGTTGGCGGCCGCTACGGTCTGTCTTCCAAAGAATTCACGCCCGCGATGGTCAAGGCGGTGTACGACAACCTGAAACAGGATCAGCCCAAAGATCACTTCACGGTCGGTATTCAGGACGACATCAGTCAAAGCAGCCTTCCCTACGACAAAGATTTCTCTACCGAACCGAATAGCGTGGTGCGCGCGCTGTTCTACGGACTCGGCGCTGATGGAACCGTGGGGGCCAACAAGAATTCGATCAAGATTATCGGCGAGAACACTGACAACTACGCGCAGGGATATTTTGTTTACGACTCGAAGAAGTCGGGCGCGATGACGGTTTCCCATCTGCGCTTCGGTCCGAACCCGATACGCTCCAGCTACCTGGTATCGAAAGCAAACTTTGTCGCCTGCCATCAGTGGATCTTCCTGGAGCGTTACGACATGCTCAGCGCGCTGGTGGAAGGCGGTACGTTCCTTCTTAACAGCCCATTCGGTCCCGAAGAGGTGTGGGATCGCCTGCCGCGTACCATGCAGGAACAGATCATCGCCAAGAAAGCAAAGTTCTATGTGATCGATGCCTACAAGGTGGCGCGGGATGCGGGCATGGGCAGCCGCATGAATACGATCCTGCAGGTTTGCTTCTTTGCCATCTCGAAAGTCCTGCCGGGCGACGCAGCCATTGAGGCCATCCGGCAATCGATTCGCGACACCTATGGCAAGAAAGGCGAAGAGATCGTCCAGAAAAATATGCAAGCCGTGGACGAAACTCTGGCACATCTGTTCGAAGTCAAGGTGCCCAGCGCGGTCACGAGCACGATCGAGATGCCTTCCCCATTCTCGCCCGCGGCGCCGCAATTCGAAAGCAACGTTCTAGGACCTATCTACGCCGGCTTGGGGGACGATCTCCCGGTGAGCGCTTTCCCGGTGGACGGAACCTTCCCGACGGGCACGGCGAAATGGGAGAAGCGCAACCTGGCGCTGGAGATTCCAGCCTGGGATACGAAGACCTGCATTCAGTGCGGAAAGTGCGCGATGGTCTGTCCGCACGCAGTCATTCGCATTAAGGTTTACGATTCGAAGAATCTTGCGGGCGCGCCCGAAACCTTTAAGTCCGCGGACGCACGCGACAAAGAGTGGCAAGGCCTCAAGTACACGATTCAGGTTGCGCCCGAGGATTGCACCGGTTGCGGAATTTGCGTCGACATTTGTCCCGCAAAGAACAAGACCGAGACCCGGCTCAAGGCGATCAACATGGTGCCGCAGCCGCCACTGCGGTACCCCGAACGCGATAACTGGGAATTCTTCCTGAAGATTCCAGAACTCGACCGGCGCAACATTAAAGTCGGCAACATCCGGCAGCAGCAAGTGCAGGAACCGTTGTTCGAGTTCTCCGGCGCATGCTCGGGATGCGGCGAGACTCCCTACCTCAAGCTGATGTCACAACTGTTTGGAGATCGTGCGGTCGTCGCAAATGCCACGGGCTGCTCGTCGATCTATGGCGGAAACTTGCCTACGACTCCGTGGAGCAAGAACGCCGAGGGACGCGGTCCGGCATGGTCGAATTCCCTGTTCGAAGACAACGCCGAATTCGGATTAGGATTCCGGCTTTCCATCGATAAACAAAAAGAATTCGCAGAGGAACTGGTACGCCGGCTCGGTGGCACGATCGGCGATACGCTGGTCACCGCGTTATTAAGCTCTCCGCAGAAAGATGAGTCTGACATCTTTGAGCAGCGGCAGCGCGTCGAACTTCTCAAAGAAAAACTGCACAACGTAACCTCCGCGGATGCCAGGCAATTGCTTGCCATCGCCGACCTGCTGGTGAAAAAGAGTGTGTGGATCGTCGGCGGCGACGGTTGGGCCTATGACATCGGCTACGGAGGCCTCGATCACGTGCTGGCCAGCGGGCGCAATGTGAACGTGCTGGTGCTCGATACCGAGGTCTACTCCAACACTGGCGGACAAGCGTCGAAATCAACTCCCCGCGCTGCGGTCGCAAAGTTCGCCGCCAGCGGCAAACCGGGACCCAAGAAAGATCTCGGCTTGATGGCGATGAGCTACGGCAGCGTTTATGTCGCCAGCGTCGCCATGGGCGCGAAGGATGAGCACACGCTCAAAGCATTTCTCGAGGCCGAAGCCTATGACGGGCCCAGCTTGATCATCGCGTATTCCCACTGCATCGCGCATGGCATCAATATGACCACCGCCATGTCGGATCAGAAATCCGCGGTGGAGAGCGGGCAGTGGCTGCTGTACCGCTATAACCCAGAGCGACTGGAGCAGGGAGAGAATCCCCTCATGCTCGATTCCCGCAAGCCTACCAGGCGCGTGCAGGACTTCATGTTCATGGAAACCCGGTTCAAGATGCTCACCAAGAGCAAGCCCGAGGAAGCCAAGGAACTGTGGAAACTGGCCCAGCACGATGCCGAAGTGCGCTACCAGATGTATGAGTACATGGCGCAGCGCAAGTTCGAGAAACCGACAAACGGGGCTCACGGAGCCGAGGCAAAACGCGAGGAGATCCCTTCCGCCAAGCCGGAACCGGTTGAGACGACGAAATAGCTAAAAGGAGGATTCATGGTAGACCTGACCACGACTTATCTCGGTCTGAAACTGCGGACACCGCTCGTGCCCTCAGCGTCTCCGCTTTCGCAGGAGATCGACAGCATCCGGCGAATGGAAGATATGGGAGCTTCGGCCGTGGTCCTCTACTCGCTGTTCGAGGAACAATTGCGGCAGGAGACTCTAGAACTGGATCATCACCTCAATGCAGGAACCGACAGTTTCGCGGAATCTCTTTCCTTCTTCCCGCAGGCCGGGGAATTCCGCCTGGGCCCGGAAGGGTATCTCAATCACGTCCGCCGTGCGAAAGAAGCCGTCAACATTCCGATCATTGCCAGCTTGAATGGCGCAACCGTTGGCGGATGGGCCGACTACGCGAAACAGATCGAACAGGCGGGCGCCGACGCGCTGGAGTGCAACATTTATTCCATTCCCACCGAAATGGATGTTCCCGGCATGGAAGTGGAGCAGACCTACCTCGAGATCGTGCGCGCGGTGAAATCCGTCGTCAGGATTCCAGTCACGGTCAAGATCAGCCCTTTCTTCAGCAGCATGGCAAATATGGCCAAGCAACTGGACCAGGCGGGCGCGGATGGACTGGTGCTCTTCAACCGCTTCTACCAGCCCGACATTGACATCGACGAACTCGAGATCAGGCCCAACGTTCTGCTCAGCACGCCGCAGGCTCTTCGCCTCCCCTTGACCTGGATCGGCATTTTGTATGGACGCATCAAAGCCAGCCTGGCCGCCACCAGCGGGGTTCACGGGCCCGAAGATGTGATCAAGCTGCTCATGGTTGGAGCCGACATCACCATGTTGTGTTCGACACTTCTGCGCAACGGAATCAATCATCTGCGATACATCGAGCAAGGCTTGATCGATTGGATGAAGAAGCACGAGTACGAATCGGTCGCGCAAATGAAAGGCAGCATGAGCCAGTTGCGCTGTGCCGATCCTTCGGCGTTCGAGCGTGCGCAATATATGAAAGCGGTAAAGAGCGTACAGCACGTGCTGGTAACCAGCCGTGAAGCGTGGAGACTTCTGAGCGGCGACTAGAAGGCTATCAAGTGCGTCGTGCCAACTCGGGGACGTACTCTTCGACCGCGCCTTTTTCGAGCAGATAGGTGCCCGGTCCTTGCCTGCCGCGAACCGTGCGGCAGAACTCAGCCACAAAAAACCCAGCCTTGAGCGCTTCGGTAAAAGCCCAGCGGGTCGCCTCGCGCCACTGAATGGCGAGGGCAAAATCTTTCTTCTCGATGGCGCTGATATCCCCCGGAACTTCGATCGCGATGCGTTGCCGCGACAACGCGGCGGATAGATCCGTCCTAACGGGATGCCCGTCGCCATTGAAGCGGAGGAGCGGAGACAATCGTGAAAGGATGTCTAGCCACTCGGCACGGTGATCCCTGCCCTGTATCCGTTCTGCAACTCGCCGGCTCGCCAATGGCCACCTCAGCCAGAGGCGATCCGTTCCATTACGGTGAAGCACGCTGGAGGTCTCGGGACCGTAAAAATCAATCCGGTAACTGCTGGAAACCGTGCCCAACTTCGCGAAGTTGAAGTGAGCGTTCTTGCTCTGCAGCGGATCGAACGTCCAAGTCATCTCCGGAATGCCGGCGGCGAGAGTTCGTTCGCGCTGGGCCAGCTTCAGTTTGAGGCCCAGATGCAGATCGCGATATTCGTCGAGCACTGCCAGCATGTGAGAGTGCAGCATCACGCGGCCGTGCTCTGTCCCGAGAAAACCAAACGCGAAGCCTACCAGGCGGTCTTTGTCGAACGCCCCTAGCCAGATATTGCCCGCAGCCCGAGTGGCGATCGCCATCGACAGAGGGAGGACGTCGATGTCCTCGATTCCCCACACTTCGCGCTCGACCCGTTCGACTTGTTTCAGATCGTCGAAGGTTTCCAGATCGCGAATGGTTACCACTGGCTTTGGTTTGGGAGTTGGCATGCCCGCGGCGCTGACCGTTCAATATACCGCGACCGCGATTGCGGCTACCAGATGTGTCTGTAGTTGTTCCGCTTTCCGAACCTCAGGCGGCTACGTTGGGACCGTCGGAGCTGAAGTAGGTTTCGTTGCGCAGCAAAGCTTCCAGGCCCTTCACCACTTCCGTTCCCGTGTTCTTGGAAACGGCTCCGCGAAACCCCGCCTTGGTGGCTTCGTCTCGCAGTTGCGAAGAGACCTGCTGCACGGTGAGCAAGAGCATGAGCGTCGTCGGCTTCATCTTGGCGATTTCCCGAGCCGCCTGCAGACCGTTCATTTTGGGCATGGCGAGATCGAGAATGATGAGGTCCGGAGAGCGCTCTCGGAAGCGTTCAAGCGCCTCGGCCCCATTGGCAGCCTCTCCGCAAACTTCCCAGTCGGGATGTTGCTCCTGCAGCACGCGGCGCAAGAGCCGGCGGATGGCCGTGTGATCATCGACTACCAGAATACGCACCGGCATGTCTGCTCCTTAAGTTCTTAGATGCTGCGGCCTGCTGTCGCGACGCCACCAGAAGTCATTCCGCCGCGTCACCAGACGTGACTTATGTTTCTTATCTCACGCGCAATCAAGGCGGACAATACATGAGAGACCTGATTACCGAGGAGAGCCTGCGGCGTGCGGATTCCATGTTTTGGACATACCTACACCGCTCGACTGCATCGTGACACCAACGAAACGTGCCGCCCACGTTGATGAATGCAGCCCGCGCCACTATGCTCAATGCAGGAGCCGACCGCAGGAATGTCTCGTCCGAACAATGGAAACCCGCCCTCGAACTTCGGGGGCTGAGCTGGAAGTTCGTTCTGCGCGCACTGAAGTACAGGAATTACCGGCTGTTCTTCAGCGGGCAAAGCGTGTCGTTAATCGGCACCTGGATGACCCGGGTAGCCACCAGTTGGCTGGTCTATCGCCTGACTCACTCTGCCCTGCTGCTCGGAGTCATCGGCTTCGCGGGACAAATCCCGACTTTTCTTCTCGGTCCCATTGCGGGAGTTTGGGTGGATCGCTGGAACCGGCACCGCACCCTGGTAGTCACGCAAATTCTGTCGATGCTGCAATCCTTCGCGCTGGCCGTCTTCGCGCTGAGACAGACCATCACCGTAGGCGACATCCTGTGGCTCAGCGTGGCGCAGGGCATCATCAATGCCTTCGACATGCCGGCGCGGCAGGCTTTTGTGGTGGAGATGGTGGAGAATCGCGAGGACCTGGGGAATGCCATCGCGCTCAATTCTTCCATGGTGAACGCCGCCCGTCTCCTCGGACCATCGATCGCCGGCGTCATTATCGCCGCTTTCGGTGAGGGCTACTGCTTTCTGATTGACGGGTTCAGCTACCTTGCGGTCATCGCATCGCTCGTCATGATGCACATCGCCACTGCGCCGCCCGCTCGCGCACGCAAAGCCGCCCTCCATGAATTGAAGGAAGGATGGAGCTACGCGACGCGATCCCTTCCCATCCGATCAATTCTCTTGTTGCTGGCAATGGTCAGCCTGGTGGGGATGCCTTACACCGTACTGATGCCCATCTTCGCCGCACAGGTGTTGCATGGCGGAGCCCACACGCTGGGCTTCCTGATGGGTGCATCGGGAGTTGGAGCTTTGGCCGGAGCAATTTTTCTGGCGGCCCGGCGCAGCGTCCTCGGATTGGGTCGAATTGTCCCGATCTCGGCCGCGACCTTCGGATGCGGCCTCATCTGTTTCGGTTTTTCGAAAGCTCTCTGGCTTTCCCTGCTGCTGATGCTATTCGTCGGCGGCGCAATGATGGTTCAAATGGCAGCCAGTAACACCATCTTGCAAACCATTGTCGAGGACGACAAGCGCGGTCGGGTGATGAGTTTCTATTCCATGGCCTTCTTGGGTATGGCGCCTTTTGGAAGTTTGCTGGCGGGAATGCTGGCGACAAAGATCGGCGCGCCGCGAACGGTGATGCTGACCGGATCGGTTTGCATCACAGGAGCGGCCCTGTTCGCGCTTAGCTTGCCGGCGATCCGCCAGGCGGTTCGTCCCATTTATGCGGGGCTGGGGATTCTTCCAGAAGTGGCAACCGGCCTGCAAACCGCGAGCGCGCTACAAACTCCTCCCGAAGAATGACGGTGTTATTAGGTTTATACTGAGAGTGGAACAAGGAGAGACTTATGTCCGCGGAACCCATTCCTCCGAAGCCTGGCCCACCCCCTGCGGTCGAACATGTGGAAGGCGCCCATGACCTGCTTAAAGCGCTGCGCGCGAGGATTGGGGAGCATCCCGAGTTGACCGAGGCGATTACGAAGTTGGAAATGGCGCTAAATGCTCTGACCCTCAATACCGGAGGGATGCTCTAACTGGCCGGTTATCTCTTGACAGGCCCGTGAGCGCGGGCGTTGGCCTGCCCGACCGGGGTTTCCGTGCCTCTTGGTAAGTTGTTGACTTCGCCCCAGATACTCAAGGTCAACAGCCCGATTGCGCACAACCAGAAGAAAGCTATGACCAGGATTCGCAGCATCGCTCCGCCTCCTGTTTATCCGTAGTCAAAAAATCATACGTTTTCAGTTTAGGCCCGGGGTCTGTAGAATGCTGTGATCCCGGTCACGCCTTGATCTGCTGGCTTCGCGAGCGAATACTCTTGGCGGACGCCGTGTACGCTGCACATTCTTCGGGCCCCGCCCCGGCAAACAGGAGAAACACTAGTGTCGAAATTTCTAGTGGGACTGGTGTTAGGTTTAGTCGCTGTTCCCGTCGTCGTATATGCGTACTTCACCTCCGGCAACGCGCCCGTGGCGACTGCTTCCGCGCCCTTGCCTTTGAAACCATGATGGCGAACAAGGCGCTTAACGCAGTCGATTGAAAAAGAGATGCCCAAAACTGCACCCATTCAGGGCGACGAGCCTAACTTCATAGCTGGCGCTCAGGTCTACCGCGAGAACTGCGCCGTATGTCACGGCTTGCCGGGCCAACCGAAGACCGCCATCGCGAAGGGAATGTTCCCCGACCCTCCGGTATTGCTTGAGGGCAAAGGCGTGACCGACGACCCCGCAGGTGAGAGCTACTGGAAAGTCGCCAACGGGATTCGTCTGACGGGCATGCCTGGATTTAAGAGTTCGTTGAGCGATACCCAGATGTGGCAGGTCAGCGTCCTGCTGGCGCAGGCGGACAAACTGCCCGCTTCGGTGAAAACGATTCTGGCGGCTCCTGTCGTCACGGTCCCGCCGACTGGTTCGACAGCTCCATCCAAGCCGTAAAGCTGGATGAAGCTTGCTTTAAATGATGAGCTAAGTCATTGTTACTTTGCCATCATTGCGCTTGCTTGGTCTTGTAGTCACGGGAGTTCGCGTCGCAATTCAGCGACTCCACTTAGTGCCTTGGGCCGGAGGACGAGTATGGGTCGCTGTAACTGGAAAACTGCCGCCGGGTGGTTGGTGGTTTGCTTTCTGTTTCTTTCCGCTTCAAGCTGGGCGCAACAGCCCAAGCCACTCATCACCCAGACGGTCGACGATCAAAGTCTGACCATGCTGCGCGGGAATACCCATCCCCTCGCCCAGAAAAAGTTCGATCAGGGCGCGGCTCCGGCAAGCATGCCGATGCATCGCATGATGCTGGTGTTGCAACGTAGCCCGCAGCAGGAGCACTCGCTCATTACCCTGCTCGATTCCCAGCAGGATAAGTCCTCCCCGAACTATCACCAGTGGCTTACTCCCGATCAATTCGGACAGCAATTCGGCCCCGCTGATTCGGACGTGCAAACAGTCACGAGTTGGCTGCAGGTGCATGGCTTCCAGGTAACCCGTGTTTCTAAGGGAAAAACGATCGTCGAATTTGATGGGACCGCCGGACAAGTCCAGCAAGCTTTTCATACTTCCATTCACAGCTACATGGTGAACGGCGAGCAGCATTGGGCCAACGCCAGCGATCCGCAAATTCCGGCGGCGCTCGCTCCGGTGGTGGCGGGACCGATGTCACTGCACAACTTCTTTCCGAAGCCGCAGAGCCAGTTTGGAGGAATCTTTTCCAAGTCCAAGACCTCTCCCAAACTCACGCCGCTAAATCCTTTATTCACTTTCTCTGGTTGCGGAAACACCTGTTATGCGGTGGTTCCCTACGACTTCGCGACGATTTACAACGTTCTGCCGTTGTGGAATGCAGGCATCGACGGCACGGGGCAAACCATTGCCATCGTCGGTCAGACCAATATCAACATTCAAGACGTCCGCGATTTTCGGTCTTTGTTCGGTCTGCCAGCGAAAGATCCGAACATCATTTTGAATGGCCCCGATCCCGGGATCAACGGTGACGAAGGCGAGGCGGACATCGATGTTCAGTGGTCGGGTGCGGTGGCGAAGGGAGCGACCATCGATTTCGTAGTTTCGGAGTCGACGGAGACCACGGCGGGTATTGATTTATCGGCCGAATACATCATTGACAATAACCTGTCCCCAGTCATGAGCGAGAGTTACGGCGCCTGTGAGCTCGCCTTTGGCACCGCCGGAAATTTGTTCTACAACGGATTGTGGGAACAAGCCGCGGCCCAGGGAATTACGGTTATGATTTCTACGGGCGATAGCGGCTCGGCAGGCTGTGATCAGAACTCTGGAACGGCAGCCCAATTCGGCCTGGCGGTTAACGGCATCGCCTCGACTCCGTTCAATGTCGCGGTCGGGGGCACCGACTTCAACGATCCCTTCAATCCTCAAACCTACTGGGGCCCGGTCAACGATCCGACGACGCAAGAATCGGCCCTCAGCTACATACCTGAGACAACCTGGAATGACAGCTGTACCAACGGAGTACTTGCTAGTCTCGGCTATAGCACTAATGCGGAAACAAACTGCAACAACGCGACGCTAATCAACTTCGGACTGAGCCAGGCAGTCGGTGCCAGTGGGGGCTTCAGTAATTGCACGACAAATAGCCAGCAGTTAGGAACATGCTCCGCTGGCTATGCTAAGCCGTCGTGGCAATCTGGAACGGGCGTACCCGCCGACGGCAAACGCGATCTGCCTGACGTGTCACTGTTTGCCAGCAACGGGTTTGTCGGTAATTTCTATATCGTCTGCCAATCCGACCTGAGCCCGTCGGGGATGTGCGACGTGAATTCCGCGTCCACCGATCTCGCCGGCTACGGTGGCACTTCCGTCGCTTCCCCCGCCTTTGCGGGCATCATGGCCCTCGTCACCCAGGGCAACGGCCGCCAGGGGAACGCAAACTACGTTCTCTACAAGCTGGCCGCGCAGCAGAATCCGGCAAACTGTAATTCGAGCAACGGTTCAGGCAGCGGTTGTATGTTCAATGACGTTACCTCGGGCACGATCGCTATGCCCTGCGTGACCGGAAGTCCGAGCTGCACTACCAGCGTCGGCGGGCATCAGTTCGGTGTCCTAAGCGGCTATTCCACAACCAGCGGCTACGATCTGGCCACAGGCCTCGGCACCGTCAATGCGGCGAATCTGGTCAACAACTGGGGCACGGTCACATTCACGCCGAGCACAACGACTTTATCGCTAACGCCCACCTCGGGACTCACACATGGCCAGTCGGTGACGGCTAATATCAGCGTTACCCCTGCGTCCGCCACCGGAGACGTTTCTCTCTTAACCAGCACGGGAAAGGGCGTCGCGCAATTTACGTTGAGTGGCGGCCATATCTCGAGCAGCACCACACTATTGCCCGGCGGCACCTACACCGTTCACGCTCACTACGCCGGCGACGGCACTTACGCCGCCAGCGACTCTGCGCCGGTGAGCGTGACTGTCGCCAAAGAAAACAGCACGACGGCCCAGAGCCTGATCACATTCAATTCTCAAGGTCAGATCCTGAACGCTCACGCCACCACGGCCCCTTACGGTTCTCCTTACATCTTCCGAATTGACGTAACCGCTTCTTCTGGGGTTGTTTGCGGACCACTGGCCAACTGTCCGACCGGGACCCTGGCCGTCACCGACAACGGGAGCCCATTGGATCCCACCTTCTTTAATGGAGTTCTAAACAGTCTCGGCTATACCGAGGATCAACCGGTTCAATTCCCCGGCGGGACAAACACCGTCGTCGCCAATTACCCCGGCGACAACAGCTTCAATTCCAGTTCGACCACCGCGAGCTACAGCATCACTCCGGCTGCAACCGGCATGACCACCGTTTCGCCGATGTCGAACAACGTTTCGGTTGGAGTTCCGGTTACGCTTTCGACTACCGTACAAACTTCCAGTTCCGGTGTGGCGCCGAGCGGTACTGTTGTTTTCTCCGCCAACGGTACTCCCTTGACTGGCACCGTGTCTTACGCGCCCGTCGCTGGCTCGTTTTCCGCCGCCGCTTCCCTGGGAGCATCGCTGAACGCAACCTTCTCGACGGCTGGGAATTACACCGTTACCGCTACTTACTCGGGAGACAGCAACTACAGTGCTTCGAGTGCAGCTGGGGCGACCCTCCTGGTTGCGAACTTCACGGTATTGCCAAACGGCAATTCGATAGTCATTCCAGCCCCCGGTGGCAGCGGGCAGTTGACTTTCACGGTCACCGGACTCACCGGCTATACGGGTACGATCAACTTCACCCCCGCCTCATGCTCGGGCTTGCCCGCGGGAGCCGCGTGCAGCTTCAGTCCTGCAAGCGTCACCGGCTCGGGATCAACGACCTTAACTGTCACCACCACCGCGCCCAGCGCAGCCGCCAAACGAGCGGGACTGAGCGGCGCGAACTGGTGGATGACCAGCATGGGAACCATGGCGTTCGGAGTTGTATTCCTGGGAGGATCCGGAAAGAAGCGCTGGCCAAAGCTGCTTGGACTCTCCGTCATCATGTTGCTTCTCTTCCTGCCCGCCTGCGGCGGCGGCAGTAGCGGAGGAGGCGGAGGTGGACATCCTGGAACTCCGATTGGCAATTACGTCGTAACCGTAACGGCCACCAGTGGGAGCATCAGCCAGAAGCCAACTTTCACTCTCATGGTGCAATAATCCAACAACAAAAAGGGTCTGGGCGCGAGCCCGGACCCTTTTCTTCTAACCGGAACTTCCTCTACTTCATCAACACCTGAACTCCCAGCGGCACGGTGCCGGAGGGCAAGCCCAGGTTGTAAGGCGTCAGGTTCTCGCTCACCGTTCCGTCGGCAGCGATATTGAATACGTGCAATACGCCGAGACGGTCGAGCACATAAAGGAACTGCCCGGTCGGATCGACCTTCATGTGCGTCGGCAGTGCGCCAGTACCGCTTACCGCCATGTGCTGTAGCTGAACCGGCGCCTTGGTGTTGGTCAGGTCATAGACGCTGATCGTGCCCGAGGCGGTTTCCGAGGTGTAGAGCCGCGTGCCGGTCGCGTTCACCGCAGCCCAGCAAACCGCGAGGCCCTGGTTGGTCGCGCTTCCCACCGAGGCCAGCTTTCCGGTCGTGTCATACCCGTAGACTTGCACCTGATGGTCGGCCGGCAAGGTCAAATACATTCCCTTTACCGTCGGATGCAGAACCGCTCCCACGCCCACGGGAGTCGGACCCGGCATCGCCAGCGAATTCGTTACCGACATGATGCCGGTGCGAGTCAGCTTGTACGAAGAAACCGTGCCCGCCATAAACTCGATGCCGATGAAACCGGTAGTCGCGCCGCGCCGGATCAATGCCATCGCGGGGGAAGAACCTGCCGGCAAAGTATAAGTAGATCCTGAGTTCAGATGCGGAACGCCGCCCGCGCCCACGGTAAAGGTCGTGTAGTTCGGAGCCGTCGGCGTCTGCAGCGGATCAGAATCTTTGTTCACAACCACCATCTCTGAAGAGCCGTTCCCCAGAGCATTGTCCTTGTAGGCGATGCTGGCGGGTTGCGGGCCGCCGGAAGCGAACGGCGAGCCGGTGATCGTGGTCAGGCTGCCATCGGAGTTCAGCTTGAAAGCCGCGATGTTGTTGGAATCTCCGTTCACTGCATAGAGCAGAGTCCCCGCAGCATTGATAGCGACTTCGCCGTCGGAGTCCCAGTCAGCGTCGCCGGCAGGCGGGATGCCTACCCCGGTGCCGCCGGTCAAGAAAGGCGAACCCGCGAGCGGAGTCATATGGCCAGTACCGTCATTGACCAGAACAACTACCGCGTTCTGACCAGAGACGGCGATGTTGCCGTTGATGTAAATGAGATTTTTTTGTGCGAGCGCCGATGATGCGCAGAGCGCAATCGTCAGCGTCGCCAGCGCAGCCACAAGCAGGAATCGCCGGGTGAGTTGGGCGACCGTCATTTTTGTGCCTCCTTAAAGAGCAACAAAACGTCAACTTGGATTGAGATAGGTTGCGCCTATGGTGACATCTCCGGCTAGGGGGTCGCTTCTACTGCATAAATCCGGATCAGTGCTCCATGCGAACCATGGGACTTCTAAGATGCCCTGTTTGGACCTGTATGGGTAGAGGGAGAAAGACTCTGTGCAGAAGTTTTGCACTTTGGCCTGGGACCCGCCGGAAGCCTCTATATGGCAAGAGGAAGTCGGTTCCATGCACCGTTTTTCTATCCCGGAACCTTCTTCCTGAACAGTCAAGATGGCACGTTCATCGATCCCAGAGCATTAAGCGGCACCGAAACGCTGATCCAGCACTTCGGCCTCGGAACGGCGACGCAAGTAGATACACTTACGATCTACTGGCCGAGCGGAACCCTTCGAGTCTTGAGCAACATCGCTTCGAACCAGAAGCTGGTCGTACGGGAGCCCCAGCTATTTCGTCGCTGCCGGCAACGACTTGATGTAGGAGACGATCTGCCAGCGCTGGGTCTCCGACATGCTGCCAAAAGCCGGCATCCCGTGCCAGCGGTTCCCGTGTTGGATCAGCCACTCCAGCTCTCCGGGCGTAGCCTGCTGCACGGTCTGCGTCCGCAAAGAAGGATGGTGGCCTTTGCCCTCGGCGTTCTCGCCGTGACACTTCGCGCATTTCTCGGCATAAAGTTTTCCGCCCTCGGCGACAGCGCCAGGATCGTTGGCAACGGGATTGGAGCGGGAGCGGTCGGACTCCGGCACTTTCTTTTCCCATCCGCTCTCTGAAGCTAAAGCTAACCCAGCTATGAACACAACGGCGATGAGCGCCAGCCACAACGAACGATAAAAATGCGTTTTCTCCAAAAGTTCTCTCTTCATGGGATCCTCACAAATGATTTTTCTAATTCTATAACGTGGGGCTGAGGACGTTTCTAGTGAGGTATTCGCGGCAAATGGCGCGAACGTGATCGGCATCGACGCACTGCAAAGCGTCGTGGGCCAGCGCGGTGAGATCGGAGTACTTCAGTTGCCGGAACAAAGCTTTGATTTCGGCAGCTTGCTTCGGACGCACGCTCAGACTGTGAATTCCCAGGCCTACAAACACGAGCGCAGCGATGGGATCAGAGGCCGCGTCTCCGCAAATGGACACGTGCCGGGCCGTAATCGCCGCGGAGTTAGCCACTTTCTTCATAAGCCGCAACACCGCCGGCTGTAGCGCGTCTTGTAGACTGCCCAACGCTCCGTTTCCTCGCTCTGCCGCCATTACATATTGCGTCAAATCGTTGGTTCCAATGCTGAAGAATTCAGCCTCCTCCGCCAGTTGCTCGGCCATCAAAGCCGCCGACGGAACTTCGATCATGACCCCTAATTTCACCGGCCAGAGATGATCCCGTCCTTCAGCCTCGAGTTCCTCGTGGGCCCTTTCCAGCAAACTGCGAGTCTGATGGATTTCATCAACGATGGAAACCATGGGCAGCATCAACCAGGCGTCGCGACCGGCGGCGGCCGAAAGGATGGCCCGAAGGTGAGTGACGAAAAACTCGGGACAGCGCAGAGAGGAACGAATCCCCCGCACGCCCAGGAAGGGATTGTTCTCGTGCGGCTGCGGCTGAAAGGCCAGAGGCTTGTCGGCTCCAACATCGAGTGTGCGGACGATGACCGTCCCCGGGATGGCGTTGAAGATGTCGCGCAGCGCCTGTTCTTGTTCCCTTTCCGATGGAGCCTCAGTCCGCGATAGAAACAGAAATTCACTGCGCAGCAATCCGATTCCTTCAGCGCCGTTCTGCGCAGCCGCCTCGGCATCGTTGACGTTGCCGACGTTGGCCAACACTTCGATGCGAACATCATCGAGCGTCAGACTGGGTAGAGTTCGGTTTTTTGCGGCTTCTTCCTGCTGAGTTTGCCGTTCCTTTTTTTTCGCCGAGAGGGCGGCAATGATCCCGGCACTGGGATCGAGCCACACTTCTCCGGTTCCGCCATCCATGGCGAGCAGTCAGACCTTCGGCCGGCTCCTCTGAGAGCCAGTCCACGCCAACGACCATGGGGATTCCGTGCGTCCGCAGAAGAATCGAGCTGTGCGCCGTCGGACTTCCTTGCCGTGCTAATTACGCCCAGAACCATTGCGGGGTCGCAAGCCGCCGCATCGCTCGCCAGCAATTCGTCAGTGAACAGAATCGACGGATGCTCGAGATGGATTGCCGTTGTTGCTTCTCCCGACAACTCGCGCAGCACGCGGCGCCCGATGTCCCGAACATCCGCCGCCCGGGCGCGCAAGTAAGGATCGTCCATTTTCTGGTACAGGTCGGTCAGCTCCGAGTTGGCCGTCACCCAGGCACGAGCTGCGTGCCAGCGATTCTTCTCTACAAGAGTTCTTAATTTCTCGGCCAGAACGGGGTCATCGAGAATCAGCGCTTGCGCTTCGATAATTTCCTTTGCCTCGCGCGAGGCCGGATGCTCGTCTGCGATGGCGGCGCGGACGCGCTCAATGACGGACTTCAGCTTTGCGAGTTCGGCTTCCGGATTCTCGGCAAGGTTCTCGGGAATAGTGATGGGGAGATCGCGCAAAGCGACCAACGGACCAATGGCGATTCCATCGGAAGCAGGAATGCCCGTGTGTCCTTGTGCTTTTACAGGCACGGGAGCAGGAGTGGTCGCGGCGGCCGCCTCGCCAAAACCTTTTTCTGCCATCTGAGAGATCTCAGCCAGCGCCGCGACACGGTCTACTCCAGTCGCTCGCACTCGAACCCGATCTCCCTTATTTACTTGCAGCAAGGCCAGGCTCGTCATGCTGCGCGCCGGTGCCGGGCCACGCCCAGAGGTTTGGTTTGTAATCTCAACGTCCGCCTTGTACCTGCCCAAGGCACGAATCAAATTCGCCGCCGGACGCGCATGCAGACCGTGCTCGTTCTTGATCTCGATTACGATTTCATCGGAGTCGGCAGAATTCTGCGTGGGGGGCTGGAGAGATAGCAGTCCGTTTCCTCCCAGCTGTTCCGCTTTGCCGGCCAGAGCTCGTTGCGCCTCTCGGAAGACATCGTCGAGGCTGGAATTGGCGGCGGCCTGCACCGCTGCCGCCAGAGCCCCCTCGACCAACGGTCCCGGACACAAACGAACTTTCTCGCGCACGCGGGGATCAATGAGTTCCAAGGCCGTTTCTGCGCTGAGGACAGCGCTGCCCAGGTCCATCAGCACCAGCGCGCCATCTGGTCCGCAGGACTTTTTCAACACTTTTGCAATATGAACGGCGTCCGTGCCCAATTCCTGATGGCGTGCACCCACTCCTGACGCCACGGCGATCGTCAGCTCCGGGCCAGCCATCTGGCGCACTAAGTCTCGAACCGCCAGCGCCAGCTTGCGGCTGTGCGAGACTAGAATCAGGCTTACCACGGACGATCGCCTCTTTGGTGGAACTCGCGAGTTAGAAACAGGATGAGTTGCATCGCTTTCCGCGGCACGAGCCGCGACCTAAGCGCAGACCTTTGCCAGCGCCTGTAGCAAAATCCAACTTGAAGTAGCCCCGGGATCCTGGTGCCCAATACTTCTCTCCCCTAAATAGCTGGCGCGTCCCTTACGCGCTTCCAGGGGACGAGTGGCTTCAGCCGCGGCTTTTGCCGTCTGCTCGGCGATGCGCACCGCTTCCGCGATGTTGGAATCCGGTGCCGATTGAAATGCCGTTACCGCCGGAGATAGTGCATCGACCATGGTCTTGTCGCGCAGTTCAGCCTTCCCTCTGCGCTGGATGTCGGCCAGACCCCGCTCCAGCATCTGACCGACTTCGGCTTTCGTCAACGCAGTCTTAGCGGCAGTCGTGCGCCCCAACTCCAGAAAAAATCCTCCATACAGGGGCCCCGCGGCGCCGCCCACAGTCGAAAGCAAGGTCATGCCTACCAGCTTGAAGAGTGCACCGAGATCCGGTATAGCCGTCGTAGTGAGTTTCTTTTCGACCGCGGTGAAGCCGCGCGACATATTGACGCCATGGTCGCCGTCCCCGATGGGTGTATCGAGTTCCGATAGCATCGCGGCATTTTCAGCCATGGCCAGCGCGGCTGCCTGCAGCCACAACCGCGCTGTCTCCACTGTCAGTTGTTCCATGGCTCTCTCTCTTTAGTCGCAAGCCCACCGCAGAGCGGGCGTGTCGACCGGAGCATCCCACAGTTTCGAGAGTTGATCGTCCATCTTCAGCATGGTGATCGAAGCTCCCGCCATCTCAAGACTCGTGATGTACGTTCCCACCAGGTTACGGACAATCTTCAACCCATGCTTTTTGGCGATCTCTGCGGCCTTACGGTAGACGATGTACAACTCGATCGCCGGGGTTCCGCCCATGCCGTTGACGAACAGCAGAACCTCGTCTCCCGACTTGAAAGGCAGATCCGACAGAATCGGTTCCATCAGCATGGCAGTGATCTCATCCGCACTAGCCAGTTTCATGCGCTTGCGCCCCGGTTCGCCGTGAATGCCAATACCCATCTCAATCTCGTCGTCCGCCAATGTAAATGACGGCTTGCCCGCGTGGGGGACTGTGCAGGACGTCAGAGCCATACCCATGCTGCGTCCCAAACCGCGGATCCGGTCGCCGAGTTTTTTCATCCCCGCCAGATTCATGCGGTTCTGCGCGGCTGCTCCCAGCAGTTTCTCCATCAGGACGGTCAATCCCACCCCTCGACGCCCGGCCGTGTAGAGACTGTTCTGAACCGCCACATCGTCGTCGACCAGTACGGTTTCGACTTCAATGTTTTCATTGCGCAACATCTCGGCGGCCAGGTCAAAGTTCATGACATCGCCGGTATAGTTCTTTACCAGTTGCAGGACTCCCGCCCCGCCATTGACTGCCTTTCCGGCTTCGAACATTTGATCGGGCGTGGGACTGGTAAATACGTGTCCGGGACAAGCCGCGTCCAACATGCCTCTGCCCACATAGCCGCCGTGCATCGGTTCATGGCCGCTGCCACCGCCGGAAATCAGGCCGACTTTGCCGCGCACCGGAGCATCCTTGCGCACGATATAAAACGGTTCGTAGCTGATGCGCAAGCGGTCCGAATGCGCGGCTTCCATTCCCTCGAGCGCTTGCCGTACGACGTCCTCAGGAGCATTAATCAATTTCTTCACGATGCTGCCTCCATTTCCTTTTCCTGCGACCCTATCGAATATTGGAAGTATGAATCCGAGCGATACCGACTTGCGAGCGACGGCAAAGAAAACGCCCAAGAGCAGCGCTCCGTTCGCCGGGAACGGTTCGATGCAAACTCTTGGGCGCGGAACTCTATATTCTCTGGCGCGCCAACAAGCCTTCGTTACCAGTTACAGGCTATGGCTCCAATTGGCAACTGTCTGTGACTGGTATCACCCTGCGCCAGTACAACTCTCTCAAAGCACTGCTTCTTTCCTGCATAAACCTTCATCTAAAGTGGATGCAACCCACTTCCAAGGAGAGCGCTGAATGATCGATATTTCGAAGATTGAGGAAGTTTTGCTGCAAGACGGACAATGGCACAAGGTCGAGCAGAACTCTTTCGGGATCGGCGACTACGTCATCGGAAAGCAATCCCAGAGCGGCAACAAGATCAACTTCGAGACCAATCGCTGGGACGGCGACGTCAAATCAAAAGCCGCCTTCTGGCAAGAGGACGGCCATATCGTACTCGTGCCCATGACGTCAATCCACGGATACAAAACGGCTCCGTAGGGTAGTTGCCAGAACCGGGAGCCAGCATGCACTCTAGTTCGAATGCCTGAGTTACCTGACATCTCCGCCTATATCAGTGCGCTCGAGTCTCGCATTCTCGGTCAGCCGTTCGAGCAGGTGCGGGTGGCGAGTCCTTTCCTGCTGCGAACAGTCGAACCTCCCCTGGCGGATGTGGAGGGCCGCGTGGTGCGCGAAATCCGGCGCGTCGGCAAGCGCATAGCCATTGGCATGGATAATGACTTGTGGCTGGTCCTCCACCTGATGATCGCCGGGCGCCTGCACTGGAAGAAACGCGGTGCCGCGCTCAACGGACGCCAGAATCTGGCCGCCTTCGACTTTCCCGATGGATCTTTGGTTCTCACCGAAGCCGGTGCAAGACGGCGTGCTTCGTTACACGTCCTCAAGGGTGAGGAAGGGCTATCTTCGGTTGACCCGGGCGGCATCGAAATCTTCAGCAGCGATCTCGAATCGTTTCGTGCGGCCCTTTCTCTCGAGAACCGTACTCTCAAGCGAGCGCTCACCGACCCCCGCATCATTAGTGGCATTGGCAATGCTTATTCCGACGAGATTCTGCATGCGGCGCGATTATCTCCGATCACGCTGACCCATAAACTCAAGCCCGAAGAGTGGGAACGACTCTACACCGCCACGCGTAAAACCATGCAAGCCTGGATTGACCGCTTGGGCGCCGAATCAGCCACTGGATTCCCTGAGAAGGTAACTGCCTTCCGCAAAGGAATGGCCGTTCATGGACGTTACGGGGAGCCTTGTCCGACGTGTGGGGAGAAGATCCAGCGCATTCGTTATGCCGACAATGAAACCAACTACTGCGCTAAATGTCAGACTGGCGGCAAAGTCCTTGCAGATCGTAGCCTTTCCCGCTTATTGGGATCGGATTGGCCGCGTACTCTGGAAGAACTCGAAGCGCTCAAGCGGCGCTGATCAACCCTTTGCAGCGTTCATCTCTTCGCTTCGAGTTTGTTCTTCGCACGTAGCACCCGGATAAGGATGTCTTTGAACTTTCCCCCGGCTCCCTCGCATTGCTCGAACGTCTTGCAATAACGCAGGGTCGCGGCAAACTCGCTGCCGTCCTTAAACTGGACTGTGCATCCTTCGGAGAGTCGCTGTTCACTTTCCACGGCTTGTGGGTTGATGGCTGACCGGCAGCTCACGACTTTGAGGTTTCCCTGAATAACCCGCACATCTTTTTCGAGAGACCCTTCGAATTGCTCCTGACCGTGAAGTTGCGGCGCAAGCGCAAAGCAGATCAAAATGCTGACGCACCACAATGCGTAATTTATTTTGTCGTTAGCCTCCGAAGAGATCATTTTCCCACCTCCTGCACCGCCTTCCAGGAGCCACCGCTATGGCTTCACGAATCTCAGTGCACCGAAATAACGAGTCGCGAAAAAGATGGGGAAAATGCTGAAATTCGTTGTACAGGACATCCCTTAGTTTTGACTAAGAAAGAGCCGGAGAGGATTGTGAATCAGCGAGCGCTCGAAGATTAGGGAAGAAAGTCTGGCGAGGAGATGGCAGCCCCCTAGGGATTCGAACCCCAATAACCTGCTCCAGAGGCAGGTGTCCTAACCGTTGAACGAGGGGGCTGTTGCAAGAATAGCCTACGTTCCCGAAAGGGCGCAAGCCGTGCGCCTTGCCCGCCTGTTCTTTCGCTTGCAAGCAGTTTAAGATTCCCGCAGGAGCTCCCAATGGCAACCACGCTTGGCGGTATCGCCGTTTCCAGCAACGACTACAGCGAGATCGCGCGCCGTCCCCTCGAAGCCGATCAGTGTGCCCTCATCGTCGTCGACATCCAGGAAAAACTGCTGCCGCCGATCTTCAACAAAGAGCAGCTGGTCAGGAATTCGAAGCTCCTGATCCGCCTGGCAGGCATTCTGAAGATTCCCACCCTGATGACCACGCAGTACGCGAAGGGGCTGGGGAATACGGTTCCTGAGATCGCGTCCCTTCTGCCCGAGACTCAGGCAATTGATAAGCAGATGTTCTCCTGCTTCGGCAGCGACGTCTTCTGCTCCGTGCTCAAGCGCCTGCCCGGACACCGAAATACCGTCTTACTTTGCGGGATGGAAAGCCACATCTGCGTGACGCAAACCGCTCTCGGCGCGCTGCGTGAGGGTTACCTGGTGCATGTCGCGTCGGATGCGGTCAGTTCACGGGCGGAATGGAATTGGAAGATTGGCTTGGAGCGGATGCGGGCTGCCGGTGCGGTCATCTCTTCAACCGAGATGATTATGTACGAACTGCTGCGCGCCTCGAACGCCGCCGGATTCAAGGAGCTGTTGCCCTACTTAAAAGAATAGCCTCAGGCTTCCTTCTGTTTCACTTTCACGACCGTAATCTTCGAAAAGCCTTCGTCAAATGTGGGCGCCTTGAGCTTGCCTGCCATGCGCCGCATGACATCTTCCGCTACCACTCGAGAACGTTTCTGATTGCGCTGCAGGCACACTTCAACCGGCACATCAAAGAACACCGCCTGCACCTCGTAAGCGAAATCCTTCGCCAGTTTGATCCAACTGTGGCGTTCGTGCGGCGTAAGGTTCGTGGCGTCCACGTAATTCATGGGACGCCGGGCGATCAGCCGGGCCTTCAGCATCGATCGCAGGTTGGAAAAAACCAGATCCTGGAAGCGCTGCTCGGTCGCGTCATCAAACAGCAATGCCCGCAATAAATCGCTCGAGAGCGGCGCGATGTTGTGCCGCTTGAACCAGGAACTCTTGCCCGATCCTGGCAGACCAATCGCCAGCACCACTACGCCTTTCGGCGGACGCGCAGCAGCCGGCACAACCGGTACCGGGGCGGCGGGAGCCTGCGGAACAGATGCCTCGCCAACGCTTGCAACCGGCTGAACGGCAGTTGCGGAAGCTTGCGCTCCATTGCGCCCGCGTCCCCTGCCGCCTCGCCCTCGGCGGCGGCGGCGACGCGCGGGCGCGTCTCCACTCCCGCTCGGTTCCGCTGACCCGCCAGCCGCGGCCTCGACCGGCTCCGATTCCGGTTCTTCCGTCGCGGGAGCCTCCACCTCGGGCTCGACCGGCGCCGACGGCTCGGGAGCGGCGGCATCGAAGTACGCAGGTTGTAGCGGAGCAGGCGCCGCTTCAGCGGCCCCTTCGGTTGGCTTCTTGCGGCGCTTCATGCGCTCGCGCATCCATTTACGCATGTTCAGGCTTTTAACACACCCGCGTGCCCCGGAGCAATCTTCCCGAACCACCGGCGCTAGCCGCCGCCGGTTTTCATTACAATCGTTCCCATGGCAATCCCCCGCGAACTTCAAGGCCAGAACTATGCCAGCCTCGCCACCTTCCGCAAAACCGGAGCCGAAGTCCGCACTCCGATCTGGTTCGGCGAGCAGAACGGCAAACTCTATGTGATGACGCGCCCCGACTCGGGCAAGTGCAAACGCATCCGCAACAATCCGGCGGTTCGCGTTGCCCCCTGCACCATGCGCGGAAAAATTACGGGACCCGATTTCTCTGGCACCGCCCGCATCTTGCCCGCCCAGGACTCGCCTTGGGCGCGCGAAACCGTCAGACGGAAATACTGGATGGCTCGGTTGCCGTTTTGGAGTAAGGAAAATGTCTATCTGGAGATTGACCTAGCCTCGACCTAAGATCGCCTGAATCAGTCCGGGGATGGTGTATTCCTTCGCCTCGATATCGGCACCCAGCCCTAGCTCCCCGAGAGTCGCAGACGTCACCGGGCCAATCGATGCCAGCGTGATTCCGTTTCTCACCGAGGACGGAATCTTTCCCGCAAGCGCCACGAAGTTCTTTACCGTCGACGAACTGGTGAAGGTAATCACGTGGGGACGTTTTGCCGGGTTTCTCATCATCGCGCGCAACCGCGTTCGCGAGGCGGAAGGAACGACGGTTTCGTAAGCTTCCACCACATCCACCTGCGCTCCCAGTTTGCGCAACTCGCGGGGAATCACATCGCGTGCCACCTTGGCGCGAGCTAACAAGACCCTCTTCCCTCTCACCTTGCTGCGTAAGCTCTTCACTACCGACTCGGCAACATACTCTTCGGGAACTACATCTACTCTCAGCCCCCGCTTCTCGATAGCTTTCCGGGTTGCCGGACCGATCGCCGCCACTTTCAAATGCCCGAGAAGTTTCTTGCCGATCCGCAGTTTGGCAAGCCGCTCCCACAAGGCGTCGACGCCGTTCACGCTGGTGAGGATCAGCCAATCGTAGGTTTCCAGATTCTTGAGAGTCGTATCGAGAGGTTTATAGGAGCGAGGACGGCGAATCTCGATGAACGGAATTTCCACCACCTCGGCGCCGAGTTTTCGAAGGCCGGAAGAGAGAGCCCCCGCTTGATGCCGAGCTCGTCCGACGAGAACGCGAACACCGCTCAGCGGGCGCTTTGCTCTGCCCCTCACGGTTGTTGCGGCGCAGCGAATCCCTCGCCGTAGACTTCTTCGAGAATGGCGTCGCCGCCGCGCGCTAGTAGCGTATCTCCAACTTCTTCGCCCAGCTTTACCGGATCGTTTCCGTCGCGCGCCTCGCGCAAGCACCACGCTGCCATCGGGATGCGCCACGATGGCTTCAAGATGAATGCGCCCATTCTGCGCCTGAGCTGACGCTCCGATGGGAACCTGGCAGCCTCCGCCGAGCTTATTCAAAAGAGCACGCTCGCAGGTGGTCGTCGCTCGCGCGGCCGCGTCATCGAGAAAAGCCAGATGCTCTCGCGTTTCGGAATCTCCCGCCCGTATCTCAATGCCCAGCGCGCCCTGCCCCGCCGCCGGACACATAATCTCGGCCGGAATGATTTGCTTCACTAACTCCGTCTTGCCTAAGCGATTCAACCCGGCTGCAGCCAGAATGATGGCGTCGTACTCTCCACCTTCTAGCTTCCGCAACCGCGTATCGACGTTACCGCGCAAGGGAAAAATCTCCAGATCCGGACGCACGGCTTTCAATTGCGCCTGTCGCCGCAAACTGCTGGTGCCTACTCGCGCTCGCTGGGGTAGTTCTTCGATGCTGTTGTATTTCACCGAGCAGAACACGTCGTTCGGATTCTCGCGCGTGGTAATCGCCGCGATTTCAAATTCGCGCGACAACTCCGTAGGCAAATCCTTCAGGCTGTGTACCGCGAGATCCACTCGCCCTTCGCTCAGCGCCTCTTCAATCTCTTTCGTGAACATGCCCTTGGTGCCCACTTTGGCGAGCGCGACGTCGGTGATCTTGTCGCCGGTGGTCTTGATGATCTCCAGTTCGACTTCATGTCCGCGTTCCTGCAGCAGGGCACGGATGTGGTGGGCTTGCCAGAGCGCGAGTTGAGATCCGCGGGAACCAATGCGCAGGCGCGCCATCAGTTCTTCCCTCCGGACTCTCCGCCTGACTTAGCCGCTTTTTTTTCCTGCAGATTGAACAGTCGCCGCACTAAATCAACCACCGTGGTGGCTTCCGACTCACGCGCCGCTGTCTTCAAAGTGCTGATGGGGGTATGCATGATCTTGTTCACGATTCCGCGGGTCAAAGCCTCAACCGCCAGTTCCTGCTCCGGTGAAAGTGGCCCCAACCGTCCGCGTACGCGATCAATCTCCGCCTGGCGAATCGTCTCCAGATGGTCTTGCAGCGAAACGATGGTGGGAACCACATCCAGCGTCTGCAATCGCGATTGAAAACGCTCCACTTCGCCGCTGATGATTTCTTCTGCGCGCTCAGCCTCTTTGCGCCGGTCGGCCACGTGCGCACTGACCGCCTGCTGCAAGTCGTCGATGTCGTAAACGAAGATACCGTCCACTTTGTTCATGCCCGGATCGACATCGCGCGGCACTGCAATATCGATAAAGAACATGGGACGGTTCTTGCGCCGGCTTAGGAAAGCTTCTCCGTGCTCTCGCCGGAAGATGGCGTGCGGCGCGCCGGTCGAAGTGATTACGATGTCCGCGCGATCACAGGTCTCGTAGAGCCGGCTGAATTCAATGGCCTGCCCGTCGAATTTCTGCGCCAGTCGAATGGCGCGGTCGTAGGTGCGGTTGGCAACAAAGATCGAAGCCGCACCATGGGCAATCAAGTGCCGCGCCGCCAGTTCGCTCATCTTCCCCGCGCCGACGAGGAAGACGTTCTTGCCATTCAACGATCCGAAAATCTTCTTGGCCAACTCCACCGCCACCGACGCTACCGACACTGCGGAGGAGCCAACCGCCGTCTCCGTCCGCACCCGTTTGGCGACCGCGAAAGCCCGGGTCAGCAACAAGTCGAGCTGCGAGTGCACAGCGCCCACCGCCCGCGCGGTCGCGTAAGCCTCTTTCATTTGTCCGAGAATTTGCGGCTCCCCGACCACCATCGAGTCGAGGCTTGAAGTCACGCGGAACACGTGATGAATCGCTTCCCGAGCATGAAACTCATAGAGATGAGGATTAAGTTCATCTGGTTGAAACTGGAAGTATTCCCGCAGGAAGCCGCGCAAATCGGCGGTACCGTTCTTGGTTTGGGCCAGCAACTCTACCCGATTACAGGTGCTGATAATCAACGCCTCTTCAATTCCCGGATGCGCCACCAGGCGTTTCAAGGCCTCAGGCAAACGCGATTCCGGGATCGCCAACCGCTCGCGCACCTCGACCGGCGCACTGTGGTGATTCACGCCGATGAGCTGAAAGTTCATGATTGCACAAACCTGTGGATGGTGTTGAAATACCACGCCACCACTGCCGCCACGAACGCCAGGCTCGCCAGATAGGCGGCGCGACGTCCACGCCACCCTGCCGTCCAGCGCGTGTAGAGCATGATCAGGTACACCACCCACATCAGAATCGAGAGAAAAATTTTGGGATCAAGAAAATCCACTCGCCCGTAAGTCGCCTGCGCCACCACGGTGCCCGGCAATCAGCCCCAGCGTCATGAAGGGGAAACCGAGGAGTAGCGAGCGGTATCCGATCTCATCAATGACCTCCAGCGCGGGCAACCGCGCCAGAATCGATGACGCCCGTTTCGACTTAAGGCTGCGTTCCTGAATCAGGTACAGCAGGCTCGCCACAAAACTCAGCACCAGCGCCGCATATCCGGTGAAGATCAGCGCGATGTGCGTGAACAGCCATCCCTTGTGAAGGACCGGAGAACCCAGTATGAAGGGCTTCTGCGAAGTCGCCGCCACGAACGTCAGCAAAAACACCAGGGGGAACACCACAATTCCCAGCGACGTCGTTTTGTAAATCACGTAAGTGACCATGAACGAGGTCATGATCAGAAAGCCCAGCAGCGATTCGGAGTTATGCACCTGGATCAAGGTCATTGCCCCGGAATTGAGCGCCACTTCCGTCAGCGAAACGAAGTGAAACACCATCCCCAGGTACGCTGCGTGCAAGGCGACTTTGGTCAGCAGATCGCTGGTACGGCTCAGGGCTACCAGGGCATAGATCAGGCCCACGGCGTAGCAGCCTAGCGCAACTCGCAGCCAAAGCAGTGACATGGTATTCAATTCCCCGCCTGGGTTCCGGTACCCCGCTCCGGATCCACCAGGGTGATTATAGTCTGCACCGCCGCGCGCACCGCAGGCAGCGGGTGATATCACACTCTATTGTGATCTAGATCACAGGGGCCAAAATGCACAAGACGACATCGACAGCTTCCTGCGTCGCGCAATCAGCCGCTTCTGGGCGGTAAGGTTTCGCGCTGTCAGGAACCTAATTGACCCCCAGAGCGGCAAGCAGTTCGTCGAGAGAAGCCGCATCCAGCCGCAAATCACGCCCGTCCGTCATCATGTTCTCGATCTCATCGAAGGCGCTAAATAGTCGCATCTTGACCGCCGCGTACTGCTCCGCGTCGGTTAACGAGCGGCCGTGCCCCCGCGTCCAAGCCTGCAAAGCCTCGTTTGGGAGAAAAATGCTGACCGAAAAAGTTGTCTTGCGATCGGACGTCACATCAAAAACATATTCCGTAGAAGGCTCTCCCGTCGGACGTTTCCCCACGAAATAGTACTGGTAAACGATATCCCTGCCCCCCGGTATAGGTCTTCATGCGGCGCACAGGAAGTCGGTCGTTGGTCGATGGTCGATGGTCGTTCGTCAAACCGAATTCCCCATTTTCATGGTTACCTGTGGATGACCAAAGACCACCGACTATTTTCCGTTTGCCGCCGAAACCACTCGCCCATATTCCGACGCCCTCCCCAACCGGTCGAACATTTGATAGGCATCGAGGCTGATGCGGCTGATCGCGTCTTCCCCATCCCGCTCTCTTCGCAAATAGCTGGTCATCACCGAGATCGCATACGGGCGATTCGCGACGAACACAATCCCCGAATCGTTGCGCACACCCTCAAGCGAACCGGGCTTATCGGCGATCTTTAACCCTTCCGGCAGATCGCGTGGAATCCAACTGTCTTTGTGGGTGCTGAGCATAGTGAAGAAGTCGTCGGTCATGGCCTTGTTCAGCACCTTGCCGTCATAAAGATCCGCAAGCAACGTTACGAACTCATGCGGAGTGGCCACGTTCTCGCGGCCTTCGCTGGCCGCTTTCAAATCCATCATCTTCCGCCGCAGCCGAGTATGCGTCAGCCCCAGCGAGTCGAGCATGGCATTGACATGCTCCATGCCAACCCGGTCGATCAGCACATTGGCCGCGCTGTTATCGCTGACCGCAATCATCATGGTCGCCACGTCCCGCAGCGTCACCTTGGTGACGCCGGGAGTCAGCCCGTTCATGATGTCGCTGTCCTGTACCAGGTCGGAAGCCTGCACGGTATAGATATCGGTCAGCTTGAGCTTGCCCGACTGCGCCTGGCGGTAGAGTTCTGCCAGTACGGCAATCTTGATGGAACTGGCGGTGGGGAAAACTTCGTCGGCGTGCAGAAAATATTGCTGGTGATCGGTCAGATCGTAGACGGCGACTCCCATCACACCGTCAAGATTGCGATCGACTTCGTTGATGGACGCTTCCAACTTTTGCCACAAGACTTGCCGCTTAGCTTGTGCGGTAGGAGTTTGGCCAAAAACGGCACCCGCCAGAAGAACTACGCAGACAGCGTGTTTCAAGGTTTGGTTGATGAGCATAGCTATGGAAAAACTCGCGAAGCGACGGACAGATGTTAGCCCAGCACGTCGTGCTGAAAAACTATCCCTCGACCGCCGCGTCCCTCAACCGCTTCACCGCCGTCTCCGACGTCACTGGCGAATAATAAACCTCTTTGAACGTGTACGACCTCGCCTTCGCGGCGATGATGGGAAGAATCTCGATGTGCCAGTGATAATCCTCATCGATGGTCTTCCAATATCCCAGGCTCTCCGAGCGGTGCAGCGTGTTCGGTGAAGTGTGCAGCACCAGATGAAAATCTTCCGTAATGGTGCGGATTCTTTGCAGCGTCCGGCGTAGCAGCGCCCCGAGATCGCGCATGGAGCCTGGACGGCTCAGCCCGAAGCGTTCGAAAGCTGCTTCATGCGTGCGCGGAAGAATCCAGGTTTCGTAAGGCACCCGCGGCGCATAAGGGCAGGTCGCAATGTAATCTCCCCGCACCTCAAGCACGCGCAGGTTCTGCCGCTCTTCCTGCACAATGATGTCGCAGAACACACAGCGCTCTTTGGTCTGGTAGTAATCCCGGCCGGCGCGCAACTCGTAAAGCACCCGCCGCGGCACGAATGTGGTCGCCGTCAACTGCGATGTCGGATGTTCAAACTCCTGTCCCGCATGCGTCCCGTGATTCTTAAAGATGCTGATGTATTTCAGGCGGAAGTCGCGCTTCAGATCGTGAATCCGCTGCGCCGCGAGCATCAGAAACTGTTCAATCTCCGCGGGACTCGCGTTCCACAGGTTGCGATCATGCCTGGGATTCTCGACCAGCACTTCGTGCGCTCCCAGTGACCGCATGCGGTCGTACAGGCCATCAGCGCGGCGCGAAGGTTCTCCTTCAATTCGATAAAGCGGAGTCGGATGCACCACCGAACGCGCCGACCAAGGCCCTCCGTCGACCGACGCCATGCTGGAGACGACTTGCGGAGCCACCGGCGAATCGACGCAGAACGCGCACACCGGATCGGTTCGCGGCGGCTTCTCGGCAACATCGTCTCCCGTGATTACCCACGAGCGGGTGATCGGATCTTTGCGCAACTCCATGGGTGTAGGAGAGCACCGCCGTGCGCCGGCGTCAACTGTGATTTCGGTCGCCGAAGCGCACTGGCGCCGTTTGTTATAATCCGCCCACGAAGCCGCCGGAAATGACCGAGCCGTCCACGCCGCTGATGCGGCAGTATGCCGCCATCAAGAAAGAGCATCCCAGTGCCCTGCTGTTTTTCCGCCTGGGCGATTTCTACGAGCTTTTTTTCGACGACGCTATTCTCGCCGCCCGTGAACTTCAGATCACGCTGACCTCGCGTAACAAAGAAAAAGGCGTCGCCATCCCCATGTGCGGCGTGCCCTATCACGCGGCTGAGGGATACATCTCGAAACTCATTCGCAAGGGATTCAAAGTCGCCATCTGCGAGCAGACCGAAGATCCTAAAGTCGCCAAGAAGCTGGTGCGCCGCGAAGTCACTCGGGTGGTCACGCCCGGCACCGCCGCCGACTCTTCGCTTTCATCGGAAGAAAACAATTTCCTTGCGGCCGTCTCGCAAAGCGGCGAGCGCGTCGGATTCGCGGCTCTCGATCTTTCCACTGGCGAATTTCGCGCCACCGAATTTCTCGGTGAAAACGCCTTTCGGCGCATTCAAGAAGAACTTCAACAGTTGCGCCCAAAAGAGCTGTTGTACGCATCTTCTGCGCCGCTGTTCGAGAGCGCTGCGCGCGCCAACGCTGTCACCCCGCGCACCGGCGCTGGCTTCTCGGAAACTCCGCTCGACGATTGGATTTTCGCTCCCGATCACGCCATCCCCCTGCTCGAAAATCATTTCGGAGTGCTCTCGCTCGAAGGCTTTGGCCTCTCCGGAAAACCCGCAGCCGCAGCCGCGGCCGGCGCCATTCTTTACTACGTCCGCTCCACGCAGCGCGGAACGCTCGATCACGTCGACCGCATCGGCTTCTACGAGCGCCAGAACTGCCTGGTGCTCGACACCGTCACCGTTCGCAATCTCGAATTGATCGAGCCTCTGTTCGCAGGAACCGATCCCAGCGTCACGCTTTTTCGCTCGATCGACGCGACGGTTACTCCGATGGGCAAACGCCTGCTGCGCTCCTGGATGCTGCGCCCTTCGGTCGACCTCGCGGAAATCAACGGACGTCTCGAAGCCGTCGAAATTCAGGTCAAAGACACGGTCGCCCGCGAGGAATTGCGCCGCGCTCTCGATGGCATCCTCGATCTCGGAGCGACTGCTCAGCCGTGTCACGCTCGAAACGGCAAACCCTCGCGACGTGCTCGCACTGGCCGCTTCGATGGCCAAGATTCCGTCGTTGCGCGCCGCGCTTGATCGGCTCAAGGCAGAACGCCTGCAGAGTCTTCACTCGTCCGTCGACGAACTAGGCGACCTGCGTCAGAAAATCGACCACACCATAGTTCCCGAGCCTCCAATTTCCCTGAGCGACGGCGGAGTGATTCAGAGCGGCATCCATCAGGAACTCGACGAACTCCGCGACCTCAGCCGCAACAGCAAGCAATATCTCGCGCAGATCGAGCAGCGCGAGCGCCAGCGCACCGGCATCTCGTCGCTCAAGATCAAGTTCAACTCGGTCTTTGGTTACTACATCGAGGTTTCGAAGCCTAATCTGCATCTGGTGCCTGCCGACTACGAACGCAAGCAGACGCTGGTCAACGCGGAACGCTTCACCACGCCGGAACTGAAAGAATACGAATCGAAGATTCTCGACGCGCAGGAAAAGATTGTCGAAATCGAGCGTCGCCTGTTTGCGCGAATTGCGCTCTGCCATCGCAGGAGAAGCCAAGCGTATTCGCCAAACTGCTCTCGCTATCGCAGAAGTCGACGTCCTGGGCGGACTGGCTCACGTCGCGGCGCTGCGCAATTACTGCCGCCCCAGGTTCGACGACTCCGGCGATCTCGAAATCGTCGAAGGACGCCATCCCGTGATTGAGCAACAGGAAATCGGCGGCGGAGATCGCTTCGTCCCCAACGATCTGTTTCTCAACTCCACGACTCACACCGTGCTCGTCCTCACCGGGCCCAACATGGGCGGCAAGTCGACCTACCTGCGACAGGCTGCGCTGACCGTGATCCTCGCGCAGATGGGTTCGTTCGTTCCCGCCCGTTCGGCGCGCCTGGGATTGGTGGACCGCGTCTTTACCCGCATCGGCGCCAGCGATAACGTCGCCCGCGGACGCTCGACATTCATGGTCGAGATGACCGAAACCGCCGCGATCCTGCACACCGCCACTGCGCGATCGCTAATTCTGCTCGACGAAGTCGGACGCGGCACCTCCACTTACGACGGATTGGCCATCGCCTGGGCCGCAGTTGAATACATACATGCACGTATGCGGGCGAAGACTTTGTTCGCCACTCACTACTTCGAATTAACCGAACTTGCCGACCAGCTTTCGGGCGTGAAGAACTATCACGTCTCGGTTAAAGAGACGGGCGGAGGAATTGTCTTTCTGAGAAAAGTCGAGCCCGGAGCCGCCGACCGCAGCTATGGAATCGAAGTCGCCAAGCTCGCCGGACTGCCGAACGAAGTCATCGACCGTGCCCGCGAAGTTCTCGCCGAGCACGAAAGCGCCGAACGCCAAGCTGACAGCGCAACTGGAAAGCGACGAAAGCCGTCCGCGCCCGCCGGCCCAACTAACGATCTTTACGCCGCTCTCGCAGCCGGTGCTGGAGAAACTGCGCGAGGTGGACCTGAACCGGCTCACCCCGCTCGAGGCTCTGAATTTGCTGGCGGAATTGAAGAGGCAGATCGAATAAAAGTCATGGCACGATCGTCCAAATCCGCCGACCTCTCCCATCAAATCGGTCAGCTCCTCATCATCGGCTTCGAGGCCACCGAAGTCTCCGCGCATCTAGGTTCCCTGCTCTCGCGCCTGCAACCCTCCGGCGTCATTCTCTTCGCGCGCAACATCACCAGCCCCGACCAGACCTACCAGCTTCTGAAGAATTGCCGGGCCTGGGTCTCGACGCCGATGTTCACCTGCGTCGACATGGAGGGAGGTCGCGTCGATCGCCTGAAAAACATCATCGCGCCCGCGCCGTCCGCCGCCGAAGTCTTCGCTAGCGGAGACCGCAGACTCTTTCGCAAACATGGCAAGCTGATTGGCGATTCCTGCCGCACCGTAGGATTCAACACCGACTTCGCCCCCGTCGTCGATCTCGCCTACGAAGTTTCGCGCACGGTCATGGGCTCTCGCGCCGTCTCCGCCGATCCGAAACAGGCGATTCTCTATGCTCGCGAATTTCTCGCCGGACTGAAATCCGCAGACGTGGTCGGCGCAGCCAAACACTTCCCTGGACTCGGCGAAGCCAATCTCGACACCCATCACGAATTGCCCAACGTCGACAAGAGCTGGAAGAAGCTTTGGGCAGAAGATATGGTGCCCTATCGCACCATGCGCCGCGAACTTCCGATGGTGCTGGTCGGCCACGCCAGCTATCCGGCGGTCACGGCAAAAGGCACGCCCGCTTCGCTTTCGAAAAAATGGATCACCGACATCCTGCGCAAGAAGATTGGCTATCGAGGACTGGTAGTTTCCGATGATCTTGGAGATGGGAGGCGTGCTTGCCGCCGCGCCCATCGAACAAGCCGCCGTCGAACACATCCGTGCTGGCGGAGACCTTTGCCTCATCTGCCGTCAGGAAGAGTTCGTCGTGCGCGCTCATGAAGCCTTGATCAAAGAAGCCGAGCGTGATCGCAAATTTGCCGCAAGAGTAACGGAGTCCTCACGGCGCGTGCTGGCCTTTAAAAAGAAATCGAAGGAACTGCAGCGTCGCGGTTCGCCTCCCACGGCTGCCAAGCTCAACCAGTTGTCCCGCCAACTTTGGGAGTTCAGCGAGCAACTGCGCCTTGAAATCATCAACCGGCAGGAAACCGCATGATCGTTGCCGGTGTGATGAGCGGCACCTCCGCCGACGGCATCAACGTTGCCATGGTGCGCGTCTCCGACACCAAAACCGCGTCATTCAAACTGCTCGGGCACTCAGAGTATCCGTATCCGAAAGAGGTCAGGCGCGCGGTGCTCGCAACCATGAACGCCAAGGCCGCGAGTGTCGCCGACCTGGCCCGACTCAACTTTCTCCTGGGTGAACTCTATGCAGAGGCTGTGTTGGCGGCTCAACGCAAGTTTCGGATAAGGGCCGAACTTGTGGGATGCCACGGCCAGACCATCTATCATCAGGGCGATCCCGCCCCATTCCTCGGACGCAAGATCGCAACCACCTGGCAGACCGGGGAAGGCGCCGTCATCGCCGCTCGGGTTGGTGTGCCGGTCGTCTCTGATTTCCGTCCCGCCGACATGGCTGCCGGAGGCAAAGGCGCTCCCCTGGTTCCCTTCCTCGATTACGCTCTCTATCGCGACCGGCGCCTTGGACGAATCGTGCAGAACATCGGAGGCATCGGAAATCTCACGGCCATTCCCGCGAATGCATCCTCGAAACAAGTCATCGCTTTCGACACCGGCCCCGGCAACATGGTGATCGACGCCGTCACCGAACGGTTTTTTTCAAAGCCTTACGATCGCGACGGCAAGATCGCGGCCTCAGGAGTGGTTCTCGATCCGGTAGTCGCGCGAATTCTGAAAGGAACGTTCTTTCAACATAAGCCTCCGAAGACGGCCGGACGCGAAGAGTTCGGACGCGAGTTCGTCGCCGAATTCCTCCGGCGCTGCGGTCGCACCGCGAAAGAAAATGTCGTCGCGACCGCCACCGCTCTAACCGCCCAATCCATTCGTGATGCCGTCAAACATTTCGTGCTGCGAAGATCTGCTAATTACCGCGAGTTCGTGGTTGCCGGAGGAGGCGCCAAGAACCCAACGCTGCTTGCGATGCTTGCCAATGCGCTGCAACCTTTGGGACTCACGCTTCGTGCTTCCGATGAATTCGGCTTACCTGCCGAAGCGAAAGAAGCCGTTGCCTTCGCATTAATGGCACACGAAACCTGGCGACGGCGTCCTTCGAATGTTCCCTCAGCCACCGGCGCCAAGAGGCCCGCTGTCCTCGGTAAAATCTCTTTTCCTTAACCTATGCCGACTTACATCTCCCTAATTCGCGGCATCAACGTTGGCGGCCACAAGTCGGTGAAGATGGACGCACTTCGCAAGGCCGTCGAAGCGCTCGGATTCGAACAGGTCCGAACCTATGTGCAGAGCGGAAATCTCGTATTCCAAGCGCCGAAACAGTCGACAGGGGCAGTGTCGAAGAAGATCGAAACTGTCATCTTGAAGAAGTTTGGCCACGAAGTTTCAGTCATCAGCAAAACACCGGAAGAGCTGCAGGCGGCAATCGAGAAGAATCCCTTTTTGAAAAACAAAGCGCTCGCAGAGGAAAGACTTTACGTCACCTTCCTATCCGACCGTCCCGAGGCGGCCAACGTCAAGAAACTCGATGCCATCTCAAGCGGGGATGACGAATATCGTTGGCAGGATGATGTCATCTACTTCCATCTGCCCAACGGCGCCGGAAACAGCAAACTCGCCACCGCTCCCCTTGAAAAATGGTGCTCGGTGCGCGCCACCACTCGCAATTGGAGAACGGTCAACAATCTTCACCAGATGGCGACGGAGCGCGAATGAGGCCACTCGAGAGATGGCATTTGATCGTGGCTTTCGCCGCCCTGCTGCCCCTATTCGCCTGCTCCAGCAAGCCCGACCCCAATACGCTGGTGATGATCATCGAGTCCAGCCCCACCAATCTCGATCCGCGCGTGGGACTCGACGCCCAGTCCGAACGCATCGATGAACTCATCTTTGACGACCTGCTCGACCGCGACGAACATTTGAACGTGAAGCCGGCGCTCGCGGAGAGCTGGGAGATTCCCGATCCCAAGACCTACGTCTTTCATCTTCATCGCGGAGTCAAGTTCCACAACGGCGCTCCGCTCACCTCGCGCGACGTGAAGTGGACTTTCGATTCCATCCTGCAAGGCAAGATTCGCACTACGAAGTCAGCTGTCTACCGCCCAGTCGATCACATTGACACGCCCGATGACGCAACCGTCGTCTTTCATCTGAAAGAACCCTTCACATCGCTTCTATGGAATGTGTCGGACGGTGCTATGGGGATTGTTCCCTATGGCAGCACGCAAGAAATCAGCCGCCAGCCGATCGGCTCCGGCCCATTTCGTTTCGTCAGCGCCGAGCAGGATAAAGAAGTCGTCCTCGAACGCAACGATGACTATTGGGGAGAGAAAGCCAAAATTCCGCGAGTGCGCTTTGCGGTGGTTCCCGACGACACCACTCGCGCTCTCGAACTACGCAAGGGCAGCGCTGATGTCGTGAGCAATGCTCTGCCGTTTGATACGGTTGTCGCCCTCCAGCGCGAGCCAGAACTCACCATCCTCCATGGCCCCGGTACGATCCTCAGCTACATGGCGTTCAACCTGCGCGATCCGATCCTCAAAGACGTTCGCGTGCGCCAGGCGCTTGCCTATGCTATCGATCGAGGGCCGATCCTGCAATATCTGGGACGCGGCTTCGAGCGTCCCGCCTACAGCATCCTGCCTCCCGAAAGCTGGGCCTACGACGGAAACGTTCCGCACTATGACTTCAATCCCGACAAAGCTCGCGCGCTGCTCGATCAGGCGGGATATCCGCTGGTCAACGGCGTCCGCTTTCACCTGACCATGAAGACTTCGACGGAAGGCAGCACCAGAGTTCTGGCGGCGGTGCTGCAGCAGCAACTGCACGAAGTCGGAATCGCGCTCGACATCCGCACCTTCGAGTTCGCCACATTTTTCTCCGACGTCACTCACGGCGCGTTTCAGTTTTACTCGCTACGCTGGATCGGCGGCAACGAAGATCCCGACATTTTCGAATACGTCTTCGACACCTCTAAATTCACTCCCAACGGCGCCAACCGCGGCTTCTACTCCAATCCCAAAGTGGATGTATTGATCGATCAAGCCAAGACTGAACTCGATCAGAAGGTGCGAAAGCAGCTGTACGCGCAGGTACAGCAGATTCTTGCGGAAGATTTGCCCTACATCAATCTGTGGTATTACGACAATGTAGTCGTGCACACCCGGCGCGTTAGCGGAATCACTCTCAACCCGTCCGGCAACTACAACTTCCTGAAAACTGCGCAATTGAATCCTTAAAGATTCAATCCAAACGAAGGATGATCACGCGTCCCCGTGATCTTGATCGGCAGAACGGTCTTCCCGTCTTTGCGGAAGAATGGATCGAAGGGTTTCAGTAGCACCGACTTAAATCCTGTGGTCACCTGCGACAATTTTGCCGTCAATCGCAGATGCCCGCGGAAATCCAGCTCTCCGCTGCGCAGCGCATACGTCCCGTTCAAATCGATATCCGCGCCGGTCACACCGAAATTCAAGTCATGAAACGTAATCAGGCCATCTTTCAAGACGAAGTGCCCCTTCAAGGCCGTCACTGCGCTCCCGGCATCTTCCTGGTTCGGCTTTCCCTGCCCGCGCCGGCTGAGCGACTTTATCTTTTCCTGAATTTTGAGTTCCGTGAAATTCCCCTGCTCAATGCCGAACTGTCCATCCAGAAAGAGCCGATCGGCAATCTCCCCTTTTCCCGGAGGCAGGTCAAACTTGGTTTTCAGATCCACCATCCCAGTCATCGGCGATTTGCCCTTCACCGCAAGCGCCATCAGGTCCTCCAGGCGCGCATCGTTGGCCACCACCTGTAAGCTGATTTCCTTGCCGTGGCCAGACTTCGCCTTCACGATGCCGCCTTTGCAGATCAATTTCGAGCGCAGAAATTCCGCAATCACCGGATGCAGCAGTGTGTCTCCATTCGAGCCATCGACCGTCGCCTCAAACTGCGTCTTCAGGTGCACCGGGTGTCCGCCAACATCGACCGTAAAGTCCGGAGTGTCAGTCTCGCCCTTCACCGCCAGTTCGTTGAGCGGTCCTGCAAATTTTCCCGTCGACGACAGAATGCCCGAGATACCTTTGAACACTCCCAAATCCGCTTTCGAGAAAACATACCCGGCATCTACTGGCGTCGAGGCGGGATCGTCGCGATTCCATGGTCCAAAATGTCCCTCGGTCTGAATCTCGCCGGGTGGCACGGCATTGGTCAGCTCAGTCTTGAATGCAGCAGCACGTCCCAGGCCGAGATTGTGCATGACCAGATGATGGATGTCGAAAATGTGCGGGTCTTTCTCCGGATTCTTGGGGATGATGACCAACTCCGCATCGTCGGAGATGAACTCATCGACTGAAACCTTGATCTCTTTGCGCTTGCGCTCGGATTCTTCCTGAGTCGGCGGCCGCGGTGGAATCTGAATCTGCAGCCCTTCGACCTTCACCCGGTGCAGATGCCAACGAAATAAGCTGCTAAGACTGGCGTCGGCGTGAAACTTCCCGATGGTGATGAGAGGCGGAACATCCGTGCGTCCGTGATGGCGCAGCACCAAGCCGCCGCCATTAATTCCCAACGGGAACAAAGATGCATGAAAGTCGTGAATTTCGACTTGGCTCTCGAAGCGATCGCTGAGCATGGCGATAGCCCGCTCGCGCAGCACGGGGGAAAGACGCCACCTCACGAGCAGCACTCCGGCGATGGCAAGCAGAACAATCCCGGCAAGCAGCAGCCACCATCCGCGCGCGCTGCGGCGCACCACCACATCCGTTTTTTCCATCGTGGCTTGCCCCAAGTCTCTCTCAGATTACTGTTCTTGCCTCCGCGGTTGGCTGGTTTGCACGTGTTACCATCGAAATTCGTTCGCATGTCCGGCGTCACCCCAATTTCCAAGGAGCCCCGTTGCGCATTCTTTTCATAGGAGACATTTTTGGCCGACCCGGCCGCAATATTGTGAAAGATCGCCTGCCCGGCCTGGTCCAGCAGTTTTCCATTGATCTTGTCATCGCCAATGGAGAAAACTCCGCCGCCGGTTTCGGCATTACTCCCGGCCTCGCCGAAGACCTTTTCGAGCTTGGCATCGATGTCATCACCACTGGCAACCACGTCTGGGACAAGCGCGAGATTGTCGACTACTTTCAGATGGCGGATGGCAACCAGCACAGCATGGCGCGGCGCTTGCTCCGTCCCGCCAACTATCCCGCCGGCATGCCGGGATGGGGCTTCTATCAGGGCGAGAAAAAAGGCAGTCCCTTACGCGGTGATGAATCTCCAGGGACGCGTCTTCATGGCCTCAAACGATGATCCCTTCCGCGTAGCCGACCAGTTGCTGAAGAGCACGACCGCGAAAGTTATCTTCGTTGACATGCATGCCGAAGCGACGTCCGAAAAAATCTCTCTGGGATGGTACCTCGATGGACGCGTCACCGTCGTAGTCGGCACCCATACCCACGTGCCGACCGCCGACCAGCGCGTGCTACCAGGCGGAACGGCCTACATCACAGACGTGGGCATGACCGGCCCTTACGACAGCGTCATCGGTGTGAAAAAAGAATTAGTCGTAGAACGATTCTTAAACGGCATGCCGACGCGTTTCGAACCGGCGACGGGCGATGTGCGGCTGTGCGCCGTGGTCGTCGACTGCGATGAATCCACGGGCAAAGCCCGAAGCATCGAGCGCGTCATGCTGACTTAAAGGTTTTGCTCGTGTAGGGACGGACGCCCTCGTCCGTCATGTTTGCTCACGATTCCTGGAGCTCCGTAGGAGCGGCTGCCAATAGCCCGGCGCTTGAGCGCCGGGAAGAGTGGAACATTGCATCAAGTCCCGGAGGGACGGCTGAAGTTCTGACACAGACTCGTCAGGCCGGGAAAAGCGCGCAAGAGATTTGGGTCCCTTCAGGGACGACACTCTCACTCCCTGTCCAATACCTTCTCCAATTCCCTCCGATTCCGCGCCGGCAAATTCCGCAACGCCGCCCGAGCCAACGCCACATAGACCGCGAACGCCTCCGGATTTCCCTTCAACGCCTCCAGATGCTTACGCACCACCGCTGCATCTCCCCGCACGATTGGACCACTGAAGGCCTCCGCGGCTCCCAGCCGCGCGTAGTTCGCGACCGTCTGCTGCACAATCGGCGCCACCCACTTGCGCGCATCTTTGTTCGAAAAACCGATACTCTCGGCCACTTTCTCGGCTGTCACTAATAATGACACCAGCAAGGGAGAAGTGAACCCTCCCCAAGCGTGGTAAAGCACCTTCTGCCCGGGCGATAGAGTAAATGGCTCGCCGCCCATGTTTGCCACGATTCCACGGGCTACGCGAACCGCTGTACTGTCGCCTTCAATCCCGAACGGCACGCCCTCCAACGACGGCCGCGATTGGCTCACGAACGTCATGAACGGATGCACCGAGGCGACCGACGCCCCAAGCTGACGCACAACATCCAGTTCTTCGCTGCCTAAAGCGCCGCTGGAGTGAAATGCAATCTTGCCTTTCCACGACACCCTGGAAGCGAATTCCCGTGCCACCGCGGAAATCTCTCGATCCGGCACAAGAAACCAGATCACCTTCGCCTGCAACTCGGCGACTCGCGCCGTCACCGCGTCCGCGCCCGTGGCGCGGGCCAGCGCTCGCGCCGCCCGCTGCGATGCCGCTGCCTCGCGCGAAACAACTTCACTGATCTGGTACCCGGCCCTCTTTAGCGCTACGCCGAGCACGCTGCCCACTCTGCCCGGTCCAACGATCGTGATGGACGTCTTCCCCTGCACGCGGGCAGCATATCAAATCCCCATCGCTTATATTGTTGTCATGGCCAAATCTTCTTCCCGCAAGACGAAAGCTCAGGTGCTTTCCTCCCGCGTGGTCTACACCGGACCGCTGTTTCGGGTGACTCGCGACGAAGTGATCGAACCCTCCGGCGTCAAGGTCCGGCGCGACATCGTGCGTCATACCGGATCGGTCGTCATCCTCGCCATCGACGAGAGCCAGCGCGAGCCACGCATCCTGCTCGAGCGCCAATATCGACACGCAGCCCAGGACTTTCTTTGGGAACTTCCCGCCGGGCGCATCGACGAAGGCGAGGCTGCCCTCGCCGCCGCCAAACGCGAACTCCACGAAGAGACGGGATACACCGCCCGGCGCTGGAAGCGGATCCTGCACTTTTATGCCAGCCCGGGCTTCGTCGCCGAACCCATGTCGGTGTACATGGCTCAGGCGCTCACGGCCGGAGAAGCCCAGCCCGAAGCCGACGAGGTCATCGAGAAGCATCTGGTCCCGCTGTCAAAAGCAGTTCACATGGCAACCACTGGAACCATTCGCGACTCTAAAACTATCTCTTCGGTGCTCTGGCTCGATCATTGGTGGCGCGGCCACAAGGCGCGCAACTAGCGTCTTCCAGCCTCCGATGTTCTTGACAGCCCCGAAGCATGGCAGCACAATGGCAGAAAATGACTGGCACGGCCTCAATGCGAAACAGAAAGAGAACGTGCTTGGGGGGCGTACGTGGAACGTTTGAAAGGAACCGTCAAGTGGTTCAATAACGCGAAGGGTTATGGATTTATCGGGCGCGATGATGGGCCCGATGTGTTCGTTCACTACAGTGCAATTTCTTCCGAAGGCTACAAGAGCCTGCAGGAAGGCGATGTCGTAGAGTTCGAGATCGTGCAAGGCCAGAAAGGACCGCAAGCGGCAAACGTATCAAAGCCTTCGTAGGCACTGCCCCAGTCTCTTTTCCCAGATCGTTTCCGCCCGTGCCCTGGTCCGGTCTCTCCCGCCGCTCCTCACCAGCGGCTGCCGGGGATTGCCTTTCTCTCATCCACCCAGTTGTTTTACTCTGTCTGTCACATGGACAACAAAGCCATCGCAGGCATCCTCTTCGAAACCGCTGCCCTGCTCGAAATCGACGGACAGGATTCCTTCCGCATCCGTTCTTACCGTAACGCCGCCGAGGCCATCGAAGCCTTTCCTCAGCAAATCGCCGACATCATTCATGAGCCCAAGCAAGTGCTCGCCATCTCGGGCATCGGCAAAGGCATGCTCGCCAACCTGCAGGAGATACTCAAAGAAGGACGCTTGGATTTACACGCCGAACTTCTGAAGAAATATCACCCGTCGATGCTCGAGCTGCTGAAGATCCAGGGCCTGGGACCGAAAACCATAGGCCTGATCTGGAGCGCCTACCAAGTCAGCGATCCCGAAGGGGTCGCCAAACTCGCCCGCGAAGGAAAGATTCGCGAATTACCGCGCATGGGCGAGAAGCAGGAACAGAAACTAATCAAGGCCATCGAAGACTACCAGCGTGTCGCCGGACGTTTTCTGCTCGACGCCGCCGAAATCCAGGCGCAGAAAATCATCGACCACCTGAAAACTTTTCCCGGAGTCGAGAAGGTCACGCCGGCGGGCTCCCTTCGCCGCGGACGCGAAACCGTCGGCGATCTCGACATGCTGGTCACTGGCAAAGCCTGCACCATCGACGACCAGCGCGAAGCGCTCATTGAGCACATCATCAAGCTGCCCGGCCTGATGGAGATCATTGCCCGCGGCGAAAACAAGGTCAGCTTCCGCATGCGCGGAGGCATGCAAGTGGACGTGCGCTTCCTCTCTCCTGATTCCTACGGCGCCGCCATGCAGTACTTCACCGGATCGAAAGCCCACAACGTCGCCCTGCGCCAGCGCGCCCTGAAGATGGGCTACACACTGAGCGAGTACAGCCTGGCGCGTCTCGACAACGAAAAGCCGGTAGCTGGAAAAACCGAAGAAGAGATCTACGCCAAACTTAAACTCGACTACATTGCGCCAGAATTGCGCGAGAACACCGGCGAGATCGATGCCGCCGAGGAGCACAAGCTTCCAACACTCATTACACAAGCGGAATTGCAGGGCGACGTCCACATGCACACCGTCGAGACCGATGGCCGCAATACCATCGAAGAGATGGCCCTTGCCGCGAAGGCGCACGGCTATAAATACATGGCCATCACCGACCACTCCAAGAACCTGGCCTTCGCCAACGGACTCGACGATAAGCGCGCCCTCGAACACATCCAGCGCATCCGCGCCGCAAATGACAAGATCGACGGAATCAAAATCTTTGCCGGCATCGAAGTCGATATCCTCGCCGACGGCTCGCTCGATCTCTCCGACGAAGTTCTCGCACAGATGGATCTGGTGATCGCCAGTGTTCATTCCCACATGGCGCAAACTTCCAAAGAAATGACCGACCGCGTCCTCAAAGCCATCGAGAATCCCAACACCTCGATCATCGGACACCCAACTGGACGTTTATTGCTCCGCCGCGAGCCTTTTCAACTCGACATGGACGCCGCTGTTGAAAGCCGCAGCGGCTCGCAAGGTCGCCATGGAACTCAACGCCTACCCCGACCGCCTCGATCTCTGCGATCGCCACTTGCGCCTGGCTAAACAGCTGGGGGTAAAGATTGTCATCAACACTGACTCCCATCACACCTCGCACATGGACAAGATCAAGTACGGCATCCTGCAGGCCCGCCGCGCCTGGTTGACGAAAGAAGACGTGCTCAACACCCTTCCCGCTCAAAAATTCGCCAAAGCAATGAAGCACGCGTAGCTCATCGCTGTTTACATCAGCGCATAAAGATTTCCGTCTGCGCTTCCCACGTAAATTACCCGGTCCGCGACCACCGGGGAGGAAAGAATGGTTCCCACTGCCAGCAGCTTGTTGTAGCCCGCGACGATGTCATCATAAAAATCCGACGCGAAGGCGGCACTGTAGTCCGGGCCTCCATCCGGCTTGGTGAAGACTGAACCGTTCTTCTTTGCCCCTTCGGTCTCAAACGTCCAGGCGGTTGTCTGCTTCGCCAAATCCAGGGCGATCAGCTTTCCGCTGTTGGAACCGACGTACAACATGTTCCCCGCAATCGCTGGCGACGAAAATGTCGGCCATCCCTGAAACTTCAATTGAAAAACGATAGCGCCGCTCTTCGCGTCAAGCTCGTAGAAGAGGCTTGAATCCGAAGTCGCAAAGTACACCTTGCCGTCTTTCACCGCGGGCGAAGTAATGACCCATGAACCCTTATTCGAGAAAGCCCACTTCTTTAGTCCGGTGGCAGCGTCGAGTGCATAGAAATTTGAATCGCGGCAACCGAAGTAGACCGTCCCATCCATCACCGCAGGCGAAGACTGCAAGCCTACCTGGTTATGAGTATCCGGATCTTCTCCTGTCTTGAAGCGCCACTTCTCTTTGCCGGTTGCCGCATCGAGCGCATAGAAATAGCTGTCCCAGCTCCCAATGAATAGCGTGCCATCGGCGATCGCCGGAGAGGCGTGTACGACGTCGCCGGTCTTAAACTTCCACTTCAACTCTCCGGACGCGGCGTGCAAAGCGTAGACGTTTCCGTCGCCGCTGCCAAAGTAGACCGTGCCATCCGACACCACGGCCGAGGAAAGATAGCAATCAAAGGGATCGGGCATGCTTTCTGCCACAGGCTGGGAGCCATGAAGATGTGTGCCGGCGAATCGTCTTTCCCCTTGTGTTTTGAATTTCCAACTCAGTTGCCCTCTACCTGCATCGACCGCATAGAAGTTCCCATCGTATGCGGCGAAGTAAACCAGTCCGTTCGCCACCGCGGGCGACGAGACCACTCTGCTCTTGGCGTCGAATTTCCATTTCAGCGTTCCCGATTCCCGGTCAACGGCATAAAGGTTTCCGTCCGTGCTGCCCACGAAAACTGTGCCCCCGACCACGGCGGGCGACGAGTTCACCTGGCCTCCGGTATGAAACTTCCATTTCACGGTGTTCAGCGTGGCAACTCCAGGGGTGTCGTAAACGCCGGTATGCCGGGCATCCCCCCGAAACATCGAGCCATCCGCCGAAAAACCAGGCATACATAACAGGAGAATCGTGAAATAACTCCATTGCAGTCTGAAGCGCATATTGGTCTCGCCCTTTCTTCCTTCGTTCGCTTTCCAGCCCAATTGCTTGAGTCTGCTACCGCCCAACCCTGACCTCGACCACATAGTCAAAACCCGCGCCAATCTTGTATTCTCAATGCCAATGCCTGCTGACCTGCTAGCCCGGCTCAAGAAGTCCCCCGTCCTGTGCGACGGCGCCATGGGAACCCTGCTTTACGCCAAGGGAATCTTCATCAACCGCTCGTACGACGAGCTCAACCTCTCGCAGCCCGAACTGATTCGCGCCATCCACCACGAATACTTGCAGGCTGGCGCGGAAATCATTGAAACCAATACTTTCGGAGGCAATTCGTTCCGGCTGGCGCGACACTCCATGGCCGACAAGGTTCGTGACATCAACCTCGCCGGAGCGCGCATCGCCAAAGAGGCCGCCAAGAGCTTTGACGTATGGGTCGCCGGTTCGGTAGGTCCGCTTGGCATTCGCATCGAACCGCTGGGCAAGACTTCTTTCGCAGAGGCCCGCGCCGCCTTCCGTGATCAGATCGCTGCGCTCCTCGAAGGCGGAGTCGATCTGCTGATTCTTGAGACCTTCGGCTACCTCGAAGAGATCCATCAAGCCATGCTCGCGGCCCGTGATGTGAGTTCGACGATCCCCATCGTCGCGCAGGTCACCGTTGACGAAGAAGGCAACTGTCTTGACGGATCGACCCCCGAAACATTCACGCCGCGCCTGGAAGAATGGGGAGCCGACGTCATCGGATGCAATTGCAGCGTCGGGCCCGTTGACATGCTGGAAGCCATGGAAAGCGTTCGTGCCTTGACAACGCTGCCGCTGGCCGCACAACCCAACGCCGGGATCCCCCGCTCGGTTGAGGGACGCAACATCTACCTTTGTTCTCCGGAATATATGGCCAGCTACGCGCGCAAGTTCGTCGCCGCCGGAGTGCGCCTCGTCGGAGGTTGTTGCGGAACCACGCCTGACCACATTCGCGTGATGAAGTCGGCTCTGCGGGTTGCCGAAGCCCGCGCCAAGACCGGTTCGGGTTCTACTTCAGAGCATCAAGCCAAAGTGGTTGTATCTCCAGCAGTTGCCATCGATCATCGCTCACGCCTCGGCGGCAAAATTGCGCGCGGCGAATTCGTCACCATGGTGGAAATCGTTCCTCCCAAAGGAACCGACATTCGCAAGGAACTCGAAGGCGCGCGCTTTGTGAAATCCGTCGGCGTCGACGCCATCAACATCCCCGACAGCCCCCGCGCTTCCGCCCGCATGAGCAACCAAGCACTGTCTTTGCTGGTGCAGCAGGAAGTAGGCATCGAGGCGATCCTGCATTACACCTGCCGCGATAGAAACGTGCTTGGCATCCAATCTGATCTTCTGGGAGCGTCCGCCACCGGCATTCGCAATCTCATCTGCATCACCGGCGATCCGCCGAAGATGGGAAATTATCCCGATGCCACCGCGGTCTTCGATGTTGACTCGATTGGTCTGGTCAACATCGTCCATAACCTCAATCGCGGACAGGACATCGGCGGAAATCCTATCGGACAAGGTACGGCTTTCGTCATCGGCGTCGGCGCCAATCCCGGCATCACCGATCTCGACGAAGAAATCCGCCGCTTCGCCTACAAAGTCGAAGCCGGAGCGGAATATGCGGTCACTCAACCGGTATTCGATCTGCGCCTGCTTGAGACTTTCCTCAAACGCATCGAACACACTCGCATTCCGGTGATTGCCGGCATTTGGCCGCTAGTGAGTGTCCGCAACGCCGAGTTCATGAAGAACGAGTTGCGCGTCTCGGTTCCCGACTCGATTCTGGAGCGCATGGCCGCCGCCAAGACCCCCGAACATGCCAAGGAAGAAGGAATTGCCATCGCCCGCGAGATGCTGACCGCCGTCCGTGACATGGTGCAAGGCGCGCAGATCAGCGCTCCGCTGGGAAAATATTCGTCGGCTGTCGATGTGCTAGAGGCCCTAGGGAGTAATCGAACCACGTCGGTCCAGTAGTTCTTTGTCCTGACGCCGCCCAAGCAATTTTTTACCAACTTTTGACTGGACTTTCCGTCTATTCCGGTGCATCTATACAGATAGGAGCAATCCCCTTTGCCTAAATTTGAAGAGTGTCTTGAGCGCCTGGAAAAGATTGTCCACGAACTCGAGAAAGGCGAAGTGCCCCTCGAAAAATCGCTTACCCTTTTCGAGGAAGGGATGCAGCTTTCTGCCGCCTGCCGCAAAGAACTCGACGAAGCGGAAGGCAAAGTGGAAATCCTGCTAAAAAACAACGGTAAGCTTCAGGCTGAACCCTTCGAGCCCCAGGCCGAGAAAACGCCCGGCCGGAAATAAGGCGTCGTCGCTTCACGTTGAACGTCCGCGGACGCAATCACTTCCCCGGTGAGAATGGCCGCGGCCCAAGCCCGCCCATGACGACGGCGAAATACGGGGTGAATTATGCAGTTTTCCAGTGTTGTCCTCTTGCAAAGCGATACCACCATCGCTCAGTTGCTGGTTACTTCCCTTTCCCGTTCCAGCTTTTCCGTGCGCACGGTTCACTCGCTCGACGATCTGCGCGCCAGCATGGTGAAACATCGCACCGATGTCGCGATTCTCGATCTGGAAGTGGCATCGCTTAAGGCGCTGCAACGCCTCTGCCACGAGTTTCCTCACACTTCCGTGGTAGGCACGCACCGGCTGGCCAACGAAGAATTGTGGGCGGCGGCGCTAAGGGCAGGAGCGGTCGACGTCTGCCCCGCCGATGACGCCAAGGCCGTGCTCGCGGCCGCGCTGCGCAATACCGTTCCGTTACAAAAAACGGCAGCCTGACAGCCTTTAATCGCAGAGTTCGCCGAGAACTGCCGCTGCGAACGCGGAGAAGCACTTGCTAGTCTCTTCTCGGTAATCTCTGCGGCAGTTCTTTGCGCTCTCTGCGGTTAAAAGCTTTACTTCTTCAACCCGCTGTCGTACATCGCCCCATAAGACAAATACTGCTCAATGGCGTCTTTGGGATAGCTGATTTCGACCGCCGTCCCTTTCGCAGTCAACATCGAATTGACGCCCGCCCAATACACGGGAATCCCCAGCTTCGTGTAACGCGCCACGATTTGATCGCGCACCGCGGGATCGAAGTGCACGCCGTATTGATCGACCAGCGCCTTGATGGCCGCGTAATCCCCTTCGCCCTTAATGCGCATCAATTCCGCCAGCAGCATGCCCACGCCCTGCCGCATCTTCTGATAGTCCTCAACTTGGATGTAGGTCTTGCCATCACGGTCAAACTGCTTAATCGCTCCCGGCACCTTGTCGCGAATGTAATTGACGATCAACTGCCGGTCGCGCTGGTGGTCTTCTTCGATGGTGTCGCCCTTAAGAATACGCCGCAACTGCAGCAGCGGCGCCATGGTTGCCAGGTCATACATGGCCTTGGCAACTTCATCCTGATGCGTCACCAGCCCTAGCTCTTTCAATTTTGGATCCGACACATTCCACAAACCCATGAGATCGGCGCGAGCCTCTTCCAGCGTGGAAAAATATTCTTTCAAGTAAGGCGCGGCCCCACCCTTTATCCGATCGCTTAGTTTTCCCGAACCGTGCCCGATGACTTCGTGCAGCGCAGTCAACAGATCTTCCGCTTCATCGCTGTATTTATCGAGCCGATCCGCGATTTCCGGCGTCGCCGCAAACTCCTTGTGCGCTGATTTCCCCGCAGCGTTGTTCAAAGCGCGCGTACTGCCGGTAAAGAGAAAGTTCTTGCTGCCGTACTTCTCATGAATCTCATTCTCGTTCGGCAGGTTGTCGCCGATGGTAGTGACGTGAAAGTCTCCCGTCTCGATCAAGGTCTCGATTGCTTTCACCACCGGAGGCTTAAACGCCTGCTTCTTATACTGGTCCTCCCACGGAGCCTTGGCTTCGAAGTACGCCGCATTTTGTCCTAACGAAGTCATGGTCTTGGTCAGCGGTTTGTCGGTGACGCTGACAAAGCTCTGCGAACTGCCCTTGGCGCCTCGCGCGTCGCGGTAAATCTCGATGAAGCCGTTGGCGAAGTCAACCGTGGCGTCGTCCTGCACCCAGTCAGTACCGAACTGCAGCCAGTCTTTGTCATCCCCGGTCTGGTAGAAGCGGATGAGTTCGCCAATGACTTTCGCCTGCGCCGGTTCGGCAAACTGCTGCGCCTTCGCCAGGCACTCATTCGCGCGCTTCAAGTAAGTCGCATACAAGCCAGCAGGAATGCTTCCGTCGGGCGTCCCCGCGCGGTAGATCTCTTCGCGCAACTTTCCGTCCGCTCCGCGCACCACTCGCGAGTTCAGCGGATACATGTCATGAAAGTCTTTCAGATCGTTGAGACTCAGACCCGGATAAAAAGTATTCGAACTGGCCTGCACGATGTCGAGTCCGCCTTGCGGGCTCTTCGCCGTGATCATGGGCTCGAATGTCGGATCGAAGATCGACCGGCGCAGTTCATCGAGCTCCGCCACCAGTTCCTTCGGAGTCGTGCAGCGCGGGCAAATCGGCGTAAGCGGTCTTGAATCCCTCCTCCGGCCTGCGCGGACAAGGCCGCGCGCTTCAGTTGTTCAAAACTAAACTCAGGCAGAAACTTTCTGGGAGGTGGTTTCGTTGTGATTGCCGCGGTTGGCCCAGAACAGCTTGGCGTAGTCTTCGATCTTTTCCCTGGTCTTCGGCTCCATCTGGCCGGAGTGGGCGACGATTTCCTCAAGCATCCGCTTCTGCCGCAATCCTGAACTCGAGAACTGGTCGTAGATGATGGGATCGACCGCGATCGAAGCCTGCGTCAGCCAGTAAGCCAGTTGCTGCTGCTGCGGGAGTCAGCGACTTGAAGCTGTCGGCGTCGACGCGAACGAATCCGGTATTGCCCACGCGATCAACCAGCGAACTCTGCGCCAGGCAGAGCGTAGGAAGAAACAGAAGAGGAAGAAGAACGAGTTTAAGAAAACGCACAATCGCCTCCCAGCAAGAAGCAGGATGAGAACTGGACATGGTACTGAATGGGGAGGATTTGGGAAAGGACGGCGGACACAATAGGCCCTACCGCACCCGCAAAATCATATGCTCCTCATCCACATACTCCTCACCAACCTTTAACGCCCGCGGCTCGATCCCAAACGCCTGGAATCCGAATTTGCGATATAGACGGCGAGCGCTTTCCTGCCCCGTCGCCACCGCCAGAAGGATCTGTTCCAGCGCCGGCTCTGCGCTCGCTCGCTGAAGCAGCTCGGCGATGAGCTTCGCTCCCACGCCCTTTCCGCGATGGGACGCATCCACGTACACGCCGTAAATCCTGCCCTTATGGTTGTCTTTCAGCCCCTTTTCGCGGATGTAGGTGGCCATGCCAATTATCTCGCCCTGCTCGAAGGCTCCTAGCGTGAAGTCAGGCGCCATCTCGCGCAGCCGCGCCGCCAAAGATGCGACCGTGGTTGCCTGATGCTCTTCGGCCGCTTTTCCGAAGGCCCGCGGCTCCATCTGCAGAGACTTGAGTCTCAAATTCCAATAGGCCGCCGCGTCGTTCTCCTCCAGGGCGCGAATTTCCATGCCGTTCAGTTTGGCGGATTTGCGAAACGCAAGCAACTCAAACTCACCTGTCATCCTGAGCGAAATTGGTCTTGCGCGAAGCGCATGACCAATGCAGTCGAAGGACCCCTAGGCTGTAAGCAGCGCCATCAAATGCTTCAAGGCATTCTCACGGTGTTCCCAAGAGAATTCCCTGCAGCGCCGCTCTCACTGCACATGAACCCGGGGTCCTTCGACTACGGAATCGCTTCGCTTCGCGACGTGATTCCTCCGCTCAGGAAGACAGAGATGCGTGATCAAGAAAACTTTTCTCCTCCCATGACGGTTTCCACTCCCCCTTTGCGCATTGCGGAGTGGAAGACCTGTATCCCGCCACACCCAGGAGATTTTCATGAAGAAGCGCTTCGCATCGCAGATGTGTCTTTTTGCTGTGCTCATGATTGCGGCCACCGGACTCCAGGCCCAAACCTACACTTCGCTTTATAACTATCCCGAGACCGACACTGGCAACTCCGGAATCCTCTCGCCAGGATTGATGTCTCAGGGCCAAGACGGACAGCTGTACATGACCGATGCCTCCAACGGAAGCGCCAACTCCGGCACGGTCTTCAAAATGTCAACCAGTGGTCTGCCCACAACTCTTTACACCTTCTGTTCGCCAGACTTCCTGCGCCGACGGCTCGTTCCCTTACGGTGGAGCAACGCTCGGCTTCGACGGGAACTTCCACGGCACCACACACAGCGGCGGCGCCAGCGCCGCCGGCACAGTCTTTAAGATGACTCCGGCGGGCGCGCTCACTACGCAATGGAGCTTCGACAACCTCAACGATGACAGCGTTCCTTTATACCCCTTGCTGCAGGGACAGGACGGAAACTACTACGGCATTTCCGTCGGCGAGTACAACGGCCAGTACGGCGCCTTCTTCAAGGTCACCGCCGCTGGAGTCCTCACGACCGTCGCGGATTTCAATTTCACCAACGGCGACCTTCCCAATCTTCCCACGCAAGGCACCGACGGCAACTTCTATGGCACCACCGAACTCGGCGGCAGCCTCGATGAGGGTGTGATTTACAAGATCACTCCGGCCGGAGTCATCACCACGTTGCACAACTTCACGGGATACCCCGCGGACGGCTCCTTCCCCGTCGGACAACTGGTGCAAGCGAACGACGGCAACTTCTACGGAGTCACCTACAAGGGCGGCGCCCACAACCAGGGATCGGTCTTCAAGATCAGCGCCAGAGGCACCTACACGCTGCTCTACAGCTTCAACTACAGCAATCCCACATTCGACGGAGCCTTCCCGCTGGCCGGCCTCGCGCTTGGAAGCACCGGCAACCTCTACGGAACGACGCAACAGGGTGGGAAGAATTTGAATGGCGGGACCATCTTCCAGATCACGACCGCCGGCGTGGAAACCATCCTCTACAACTTCTGCTCGCAGACCGGTTGCGTAGACGGCTTTGGTCCGCAAACGCCAGTCGTACAACATACCAACGGGAAGTTCTACGGCAGCACCACCGGAAATTCTCTCGGAGGCAGCGTCTTCTACAGCCTCGACACTGGACTGGGGCCGTTCGTCAGCCTGGTGAACTGGAAAAACAAAGTAGGAAAATCGATTGGAATTCTGGGTCAGGGCTTCACCGGAACCACCAAGGTTTCTTTCAACGGCGTGTCAGCGACGTTCAAAGTGGTGTCGGACACTTATTTGACAGCGACGGTCCCCAGCGGCACGACCGCGGGTTTCGTCAACGTCACCACTCCCACGGCCACGCTGAAGAGCAATCGGAAATTCCTGGTCGTGCCCGCGCTTCTCAGCTTTACTCCCAGCAGCGGAACAGTGGGCACTCCGGTCACGATCACCGGAACCAGCTTCACCGGAGCCAGCAAAGTGGCCTTCGGCGGAGTCAAGGCCGCCACCTTCACCGTGAACTCGGATACGCAAATTACGGCAACTGTGCCGACAGGAGCCGTAACCGGAAAGATTCAAGTCACTACACCGGGAGGCGTGGCCACAAGCGCGACGAATTTTACGGTAACGCCGTAAGCGCTGACGCTAGATGATGCTGTCACCCTGAGCGGAGCGAGTTTTGCGCGAAGCGCAAAACTCGCGGAGTCGACGCGCCCCTACCGCAAGAACGATGCTAGGCGTTCTCATTCGGTGCATCGCTGGAAATGCCTCGCGATGGCACCGCCGCTGCACACGATCGCGGGGTCCTTCGACTACATGATTGCTCCGCTCCGCGGAGCAATCATTTCGCTCAGGATGACAGCTCTTGAAAGCAACGCGCGTCACCGTAGTAGCATCGTTTGATGATGCCGACACGTCTCGCCTCCACGCTGCTGCTACTGCTATCCTTCTCTTTCGCCCAAACCACCCCCCGGCCTCGCTGCTCCGACCTGGGCTTGAAGATCGGCGTTCTCCCCGCCGGGCCGCTCGACACCATTACTGACGTTGCCGGTGTCGCAGTCGGCCACACCACCATCATCCACGGCGATGACATCCGTACGGGTGTAACCGCAATCGTTCCCCATCCCGGCAACCTTTTCCGCGAGAAAGTTCCGGGCGCGATTTTTATCGGCAACGCATTTGGGAAGCTTGCCGGCTCAACCCAGGTCGAGGAACTAGGCAACATCGAAACTCCGATCCTGCTTACCTCGACCACCAGCGTGCCGCGCGTGGCCGATGCGCTGATCACTTACATGCTGGCTCTGCCGGGCAACGAAGATGTCCTTTCGATCAACCCGGTGGTCGGCGAAACTAACGACGGATATCTCAGCGACATTCGCGGCCGTCACATCACTCCCGAAGACGTGTTCAATGCCATCAAGACTGCCAAGGGCGGACCGGTCGAAGAAGGCGCCGTCGGCGCGGGCACCGGCACGGTCGCCTTCGGATGGAAAGGCGGCATCGGAACCGCTTCCCGCCGCCTTCCGCAAAAACTTGGCGGATATACCGTCGGCGTTCTGGTGCAGACGAATTACGGAGGCATCCTCCAAATCGCCGGCGCCCCTGTGGGACAAGAGCTCGGCCAATATTATCTTCGCGAAGAGGTGCAGCAACCCGGGCCTGTGAAAGATAAGGGCAACGGTTCGGTGATGATCGTCGTCGCGACCGATGCACCAATGGAGGCCCGCAACCTGAAGCGCCTCGCAGCGAGAGCATGGTTGGGCGTGGCCCGTACTGGAAGCTCCGCCTCGAATGGCAGCGGGGACTATGCCATCGCCTTCTCAACCGCTCCCGAAGTCCGTGAACACTCGCGAGACAAAGCGCTCACACGGCACATTGAGGTCATGACCAATGACTCCATCTCTCCGCTGTTCGAGGCGGTCATCGAAGCCACCGAGGAGGCGGTCTACAACTCGATGCTCCGCGCCACCACCACAACGTCGCACGGACACACCGTCGAAGCGCTGCCCATCGATAAGACGACGGAGATACTGAGGAAGTACGGAGCCATCAAATAGAAATCTCTCTCCTCCCCTCAGGCTGACACGAGATTGATGTACATTTTGTGGTATCTTCTGCACGTCTATGGCCCTCCCGCAGCACAGGAACCGACCGCGTCTCGGGCGTGCCGGATGCCTGGGCCAACTCATCGCCATCTTTGTTTTGTCCGCGATCGGATACGTCGCCATCCTCGGCGTCTTCGCTCCCTGGGCGTTTTATCTCGGCGGCAAATTTCACATCACGCCTTATTGGCAAGGCTGGGGACGCGCCCACGCCAAGAGTGGCGATTACCTCATGTATGTCCAGGTTGAGCCGACGTCAAAGAGCAGCAAAATGTATCTGGAGACGAATCTCGGTAGCACCGCTTACGTGTGTACGCCTCGCGGAGAAAACATTCGCCTCAAAATGGGCGGAGGCATGCGCAAGCATCTGAACCTCTCCACCGATGGAGAAGCCATTCATCTCTACATGCATTCCTGGCCGTGGAACGCACAGTTCATTACTGACTACAGTCCAAGCCTGGAACTGCAGGGCCACTGGCGAAATCCGAATCTGGTCATGGATGACAAAGGCAGCATCGCCAAGGCGTTCCTCCCCGACGGCACGGTTTACCGCAACCATGGCAAGAATCGCACTTATACGCCAGAAGTGGTTCCCATTACCTTCGTCGAGGGATCTTACTCGGATTACAGCGCGGCGTGTAAGGCCATGCACCAGTGAAGGCCGGAAGCCCATGCCCGCCAGAACGCACCGCAAGGATTTTGCGCATGCGAACTGGCTCGCCCTTGACTACCCGCGATGTATTCACCGCCGACCGGGGCCGGGCGAGTCTGACACTCCGCTTACTGGCTGCAAGTCTCACTAACCATCTTTAGGCTGGCTACCTGCAAGTCACTGTGCTTCCTCAGTCCGATTTCTTTCTTTTCATGAGGCTGGCTTTGTTGCTCTTGTTTGGCCGACCGATTCGCTAATGAACCCGTCACCGTAACCGTGTGGCCGACATGCTCAGCAAAGGAAACCTCTCTGCCCGAGTAAAGCTCCCAATGCTTATTGTCCGCACCGATAATAAAGAATCCGACGGGCTCATCGCCCTTCTGCAGGCAACCGGTTACAGTCTGCTCCGACCCAGGGGAGGCCTTGTCGTTGGCCATCTGCGGAGCGCCATATAGCAACACTGCACTCATCCCCACAAATAGAATAACCACCGTGCATACGGAGAATTTCTCGAGTTTCCCAATCATGGTTTACTTCCTCCTTGGAAGAAGCAAGCAGTATGCTTCCGTTCCACGGGAACCGAATGTTCAATTTTGACCACTCCGACGATGCGGTAGTGCGAAATATTTTGGCCGATCATGGGCTGAGGAATCTTAGGGGGCGCGGATAGGCGTAACGGTTAAACGTGCGGCCTTCTCGGTACTGGGTACTCGGTACCAGGTACTTGTTATACTCACCTCTTCATGCTCAAAGAGACACTCGAACAAGGACGCCTTGCCACCGACGCTGCCCTTGAGCGGTTGATTCCGGCCGCGACCCAGCATCCTGTTTCCATTCATAAGGCCATGCGCCACAGCGTGTTCGCCGGAGGCAAGCGCCTGCGTCCCATTCTTTGCATGGAGGCTGGCCGCATGGTGGCTGGTTCCCTTCCCGCCGGGATCGAAGAGGTCGGTGCCGCGCTCGAGATGCTGCACACCTACTCGTTAATTCACGACGACTTGCCCGCGCTCGATAACGACGATCTGCGCCGCGGACGTCCTACCTGTCACAAAGTCTTTGGCGAAGCGATCGCGATTCTTGCCGGGGACGCCTTGCAGACGCAGGCTTACGAAGTTCTGGCGCAGGCAAAGTGTCCGGCGGACGCCCGAGTGCGCATCATCGAAGAGATCGCGCGTGGCACCGGCACCGTCGACGGCATGATTGGCGGACAGGTCGCCGATCTCGAAGCTGAACATACCCAGCCCGATCTCAGGATGCTGGAATACATCCACCGCGCCAAGACAGCTGCGTTGATCACAGCAAGCGTAGTCAGCGGCGGGCTCTACGCCGGAGGCAACGACGACGCTATCCGCAAGTTGCGGACGTTTGGAGAATCGATTGGCCTGGCATTTCAGATTATCGATGACGTGCTCGACGTGACCCAGACTTCCGAACAACTGGGCAAAACTGCCGGAAAAGACATGGCAGCCGAGAAGGTGACCTATCCAGCGCTTTTTGGCATCCACGAGTCGATCAAGAAGGCGGATGCGCTGGTCGAGAATGGTTGCGCAGCGCTGTCGAGTTTCGGCGAGAACGCCGAAACGCTTAAGTCGCTGGCGCATTTTCTGGTCGAGAGAAAGAAGTGAGACAACGCCCTTGTGTTCTGGCGCCCCACGCCGGATCCCTCCCTGTTCGCTTCGCTCACAGTCGGGATGACGTCCTTCTAAAGGAAACCGCGCCACCCATTTAGGCGTCCCGTTTTGGTTCACTTTTGGCTAAGTCGTTGAAAGTCTAGTCGCAGGGATTTCGGCCCGCAAACTGAGGCCTGGACAATGCGTAGAATGCCATTTGAAGGCCACCAGGAGGCCCGCAGAGCGATCCGGTAGCCCCGGGTGGACTTGGAGGGCGTCCGGCAAATCAGAAGCCGTCATATCGCTCCCTGGACTACGCTTTACTTAAAGCTATTCTTAATTGGTCCAACCGTCAGACTGTGATACAAATCATCCAGGCGATGGAGTTCGCCACAACCGCCCGAGGCGACGAGGTAGCCGCCTCCGGCCGATGACTCCTACCACTTCTCCTGAGGAGAACTCCGTCGTGTACGACATTCTGATCATCTCGCTGGGCGCAATTGTCGGTGCCAATGCCCGTTATTTCCTGAGCCGCTTTGCCGTCAAACAGTTAGGCCCGGTCTTCCCTTACGGGACCCTGATTATCAACGTGCTCGGCAGCATGGTGGTCGGCTTTTTCGTGATCTGGACCACGGAGCGCGTGCTCGCCGATCCCCGCTGGCGATTGCTGGTGGTGGTCGGGTTCTGTGGATCGTTCACCACGTTCTCCAGCTATGCGTTTGAGAGCATGTCATTTTTCGACCGCGGACAATGGATGCTGATGTTCGCCAATGTTCTCAGCAACAATTTGCTGTGCCTCGGTTCGGCTCTGGCGGGAATGGCGCTTGCGCGAGTGTTGTAAGAAAAATGTTTCGGGAAGGGCACGACCTTGGTCGTGCCATGAAGTCGCCAGAGAGTCCCGGCTTCAGCCGCTGAGGTTTGCTCGCGAAGGCAAACCTCAGGGGCTAAAGCCCATCCGATTTAGCAAGCTATCGGCACGACTGAACGTCGTGCCCTTCCCGATTTGCGGGGCTAGAACCGGACCACGTTGATCTTATGTCTGTGATGCTTGAAACTACGCGATTACGAATGCGGCCTTACACCGAGGCCGATGTGGCTGAACTTGTGCCTTTGATTGGCACGCGTGAAGTTGCGGCCACGACTCTGCGCATTCCACATCCCTACACCGAGCAGGATGCGCGCGCGTTCATTGCGGCTGCGCTCGATCCGGGAAAGATCTGGCTGGCCATTACCTTACGCTCCGATGGGCGTCAGATTGGCGGAATCGGGTTGCGTGTCGACGAGCAGCATCGCCATGCGGAACTCGGTTACTGGCTGGGAGTTCCTTACTGGGGAAAGGGTTACGCCACCGAAGCGGGGCGCGAGATGGTGCGCTACGGATTCGAAGACTTGAAGATGCACCGCATCTTCGCTTCGCACTTCGGGCATAACCCCGCGTCGGGAAATATCTTGGTGAAGTTGGGCATGCAGCACGAGGGGTGTCAGCGTGAGCATCTGCGGAAGTGGGACCAGTTTGTCGATTCAGTGCTGTATGGCATGACACAGCAGGAATGGAGAGCGCGAGCGTAAAATGCCAGATGCCATGGCGGTACAAGTCACGATCTATCTAACCGATGGGGACCAGTGGCATCACCGGCCGCTGCACATGGAGATCCTCAACTACCTGCGGAAAGAGAATGTCTACGCCGCTACTTCGGTACACGCGGTGGCTGGATTTTTAGGACGGCATCGCGTGGAGTCGAGCCATCTGGTCGATGCCGGCGGCAGGATGCCGGTGATTGTCACGTTCGTGGACACGGATGAGCACGTGAATCGCGTGCTTCCGACATTGAAAGAAATGGCCGCGCACCGGCTGATCGTGCGCGAGAACGTGGTGTTGGAGCAGGGGAATCTGGAGTAGGAGTGCCCGCAGGCGGGGGCGCCCGCGCCACACTAGACAAATAAAAATGCCTCCGGTTTCCCGGAGGCATTTTTTTGTGCAAGTCGTTTACTGATGGCGGCCGTTGTGTTTCGCGCGGTTGATGCGGCGCGACTCAACGTTCTGCTGGTGATTGAGTCTCTGCTTGTCGGCCTGGGTCAGCGTGCCACCGTTTTCCTGGCGCATGTTTCGCGCTTCGTTGTGGATGTTCGACTCCTGCTTTTCGAGTCGCGAGGCTTCGCCCGACGTCAGGCTTCCATTTTGCACGCCGTTGGCGATGCGATCCTGCTGGTTCTCCATGCGCTGTCCGCCGACCGTCTTAGGATCGGTGTTGGTAGTCTGCGCGTCGTGCTTCTGGTTGTAGATCTCGCGCGACATGTGATTTTCCTGGTTGGTCACTTTAGCTTTGTCGGCAGCGGTCAGTTTGCCGCCGTTGTCTTCGCGCATGTCTTTCACTTCGTTGTTGAGCTTATTTTCCTGACCTTCGATGTGCGAAGCTTCCTTGGGAGTCAGTTCCCCGCTCTTGATGCCGTTGGCGATACGGTCCTGCTGATTTTTATCGCGCTGTTTGATGGTAGTCGGCTTCTGTTGCGTAGGCGGAACGGGCGCCGGAGTGGTCGCGGGGGTAGCCGTCTGCGCCGCTGCGGGCAGAATCAGAGCCGCCAGCGCCGCGCTCAGGAACGCGCTCTTCAGTTGGATCGTCATTGTTCTCTCTCCTGTGTTTCTTAAAACTTGGTCTTGCGTGACTGCTTTCTCACCTCGGAACTCTGCGGTTCCGTCGGTCCCTTCCTGCAAACCCAATGCTAATGGAAATGTTGCGCTGGAAAACCCGCATTGGCAATAAGCCCTTTGATACTTTCCGCTTACGGAGGTCCAAAAAGAGTTAAGTCTATGATTACATACCTGCTTCCAGACGCGATCGGGGATCCAGGAAATCCCTTAGGGCGTCGCCGATGAAATTGAAGGATAGCACCGCCAGCATGACGGCCAGGGCGGGAAAGATGACCAGGTGGGGAGCATCGAAAAGATGCGCGCGTCCGTCGTTGAGCATGGCTCCCCAACTCGCGGTGGGCGGAGGAACGCCCAGACCCAGAAAGCTCATGGTGGCTTCGGCGAGGATCGCTCCAGCCATACCAATCGCGGCCTGCACGATGACCGGTTGAATGATATTCGGCAGAATGTGGCGGACGATCACACGCAGATCGCTTGCGCCGAGCGCACGGGCAGCCTCGACGAACTCGCGCTCGCGCGCGGCGAGTACCTGGCCGCGAACCAGGCGCGCGTATCCCACCCAGCCTCCCAGCGAAAGCGCAAAGATCAAATTGAAGATGCCCGGTCCCCGGAAGGCCACGAAGGCGATAGCCAGCAGGATGCCCGGGAAGGAGAGGAACGCGTTCATCAGAACTACGTTGACGAAGCGGTCGATGCCTCCGCCGTAGTAGCCCGCGACGGATCCAATGATGAGGCCGAGAGCCAGCGAGAGGGCGACGACGCAACTGCCCACCAGCATCGAGATGCGTGAGCCGTAGACAAGACGGGACAAGATGTCGCGTCCGACTTCGTCAGTGCCGCACCAGTGGGCGGCCGATGGCGGAGAAAGGCGCGTGGGCAAATCGATATGTGCGGGATCCTGGGGCGCGATCCAGGGTGCGAATAACGCACAAATCACGAAAAAGACCACCAGCACCACGCCGGTTGCGGCCAGCGGGTTGTGCCGAGCGGCGCGACGGAACGAGATGGCGGCGGTCGACATTCCCTAAGTCAGGCAGACTTGGGACGGCTGGAGTCGGAACTCTTGGCCAGCACTCGCTCGACAGCTCCCTCAACCATGGTCATGAAAGAAGCGTCGGCGGCGCCCGACGATCCGAGCAGGGCGACGTTCCAATCCTCGAACTGAGGTTGCGTGGTCACGGCGCGCGGCACCGGGCTGGCAAGGCGCACATATCCAATCCAGAGCAAGGTGATGCAGTTGTAAGCCAGGCTGTTGACCAGGCTGACGGCCGCGTTGTAGCGGGCGCCGTAGCGGCTGAGGATGCTGACCAGAATCAGCTCAACACAGGCGAAGATGCCGAAGCCGAGGGCGATGCCGAACACCTGGCGGCGCCAGATGGAGCGCACATAGCGCGAAAGCGCGACCAGCAGGAAGACCAGTCCGCACTGCATCAGGCGCATGGTGCGGTCGAAGGTGAAGACGGCGCTGATGATGCGGTCGGCATTGGTGTGGCGCGTGGAGCTGGCCACCACGATCGCGATCAGGAATAACAGCACGCAAGCCCAGCGGAACAGCAGGGTGCCAAGCTTTTGGAATCCCGCGTAGTTTCCGAACAGCTGGCGCCAGATTTCGTCCATCACCATGAGCGCGAGAAATACACTGACCGCGTTCAAAGCCCAGTAAACATCGAAATACTGCAGCGGGCCGTAGCGATACACAATTGACAGGCAAGCCGACTTGAGCAACTGGAACAGGATGTAGGAGAAAAACAGCGGGAAAGTGAAGCGCAGTTTGCGCCGGATCATCAGCGCAAGCAGCGTAGTTTGCAGAACCGGTCCCAGAAACCAACTGATGTAAGCTGAGATTGTCATGGCGCTCGCGAATGGTCCGATTCGCGAGAGCATACCTCTCCCGTGGCGCGGGTGCAAGAGGTATCTCAACCCGTCCCAAAACCAGAATCAGGATGGAAAAATCGTCAGTTGTCGGCTGGTGGACACACTTTATTTCTGCACGCCGGCATGGGATCCGTGCCGTCGGCGTAGAGCACCGCCTTTACTGAGTCTGGGTTATTTGTGTCGGAGGCCGTCTTGCGCCCGTTAGAGATTGCACAGAACGTGCCTGCCAAAGCCAGGGCCGTGAGTACGATTTGCAAGGTCTTATTCATGGGGGAGCAACCTTCCAAGCGCTTGCTAGCGCAGCCGAAGTATAGGCCGGGAATCGGGATTTGCAAGCCTGTGAATATTTCGGAGAACTCAAACCAGCCACCGACTTGCGGATTGCCAGGGATTCGAAACGAAACTCAAATTCCCTGGTTGCAAATCCGTGGGAATCCGCGACCTCCGTGACCGCTTGGATTTTCCTGTTGCGTTGTAGAAATTTTTTGCTAAATTGAATTCCCCTTTCGCTTTTTTCGTCGCTGTCAAGCGCGCAGGCCTCAGTGTCTTCAATCGAGGAGCCCTTCGTGACTACCAAAGAGTGGACCGACCGTTTTCCAGAAGCGTTGTTGCAGGATGAACGCATCCTGAGCGCCCGCGAGAAAGACTTGCTCGCGAATGTGCTTCGCCAGGCGCGAAGCGTGGACCAGGCACCGGGAAGCAAGATCGCCGAGATAATGGCGCGCGCGATCGGGGAAACCGTCATGCAACGCGCGTGCTTGATTCTGGGAGAAGGCGTTCTGCGCAGTTTGGAAGGCCGGGCGTCTCAGCCGGCAGATACCCGCTTGGGGACCGGTCCCCTGCCGGTGCCGACGCCACCCTCACCCGATACGCCAGGACCGCGGCCTCCGAGCCCCGATCCTCCAGTGACACCGAGCGGGATTTATATGCGGCGAAATGGGATTGCCGCGTCCGAGGAGGACGGCGGCACATCGCGGGCGCACAGAGCGTCCGCTCAAAACGTCTCAGTGCTGGAGTTCGAAGAGCAGCTGCCGGCGAATTGCGTGATCTTCGAGGAATTTCTGATTCCCTCGGACCTTGACGCGCTGATGCGGCACACTCTCGAACATGAGGCCGATTTCCGCGTCAGCCAGGTGCTTTCGCCCGGCGTGAAAGGCGGACAGGTGGATCACGAGCATCGCCGCTCGCGCGTGCTGTCCGAACCCGGGGAGATTATCCGGACGCTGGTTGACCGGGTGAAGGCTTGCCTGCCGCGAGTGCTGCCGAAGTTGGGAGCGCGTCCCTTTGCCGTGGCCGGCGAAGAGGCCCAGATCACCGCCAGCAATCATGGGGATTTCTTCCGCTGGCATTCCGACAACGCGCAGGCAGAGATCGCTTCCCGCGAGATCACGTTTGTGTATTTCTTCCATCGCGAGCCCAAGCGGTTTAAGGGGGGAGAATTGCGGATTTACGACTCCCAGCGGCGGGAGGGCGTCTACGTTCCCTCGGGCGACTATCGCGCTGTGGTTCCGCGGCAGAACCAGATTGTGTTCTTCCGCAGTTCCCTGGCCCACGAAATCACCCCGGTGGAGTGTCCCTCGAGAGAATTCGGCGACAGCCGGTTCACGGTGAACGGATGGTTTCACCGCTAGACGACGCGCCCTGGCTGGCGTGGATGGAAAAACTCATGGGAAGTTCCGCCGGCTTGCCGCTGGCGGAGTTGCCGCCATCGCTCTTCTATTGCCAACTGGAAAAGCAGCCCGATCACCTGGTACCGCAGTACGCGCTTTCGGCGAAGCCTTCCCCCGAAGATGGACTCTGCCTGAATCCAGACTGCCGGTTCACTGAGGGCCGTGAATTGCCTTCCGCCCTGGCTGCCGGCGAATCCCCCACAGACAAGCTCGCTTTGCGGGGACCGGTCGCATGGGTCCCGCATCCGGCGACGGGAAAGCTGCAGCCCTATTGGCTCAGTGCCGAGTTGCGGGAGAGGCTAGAGAAGTTGCGCTCGGGCGAAGCGCTCGCCCTCCGACATTTCTTCCCGACGCGTTCGCAGTCTCTGACCATGGCGGGAATGTTGACGCAGGCGGACGCAGCCGAGGGCGAGCGTGCGCGGTGGCAGCAATCCCTGGCCAAAGCGGCGTGCGAATTCGCGGAGCAGGGATATGTTCCGCTCTCTGGGTTGATCCATCCCTTTCACGTGGCGGCGCTGCGCCGCTATTACCGCCATCGCGTGCGTACGGGCGGCATGGTGCTCGGGGACGGCCAGAGTTCGCGGCGCTATGTGGCGCACAACGATGGCGTTGCCCGCTTCTTCCATCATCAGTTAACCCCAGCCATGTCGGCGGTGGCGGGTGAAGCGCTAAAGCCTTCCTACGTCTACGTTGCCTCGTACCAGGGAGGGGCCAAGCTCGATGTGCACACCGACCGCCTGCAGTGTGAGTTCAGCATTACGTTCTGCCTCGACTACGCGCCTGAGCCGCAACTGGCGACCCCATGGCCGCTACTGCTGCACACCGGGTCAGGAATCGTGACGGTGTACCAGGCCATCGGCGATGCCCTGCTCTACCGCGGACGCGCTCTGCCGCATTCGCGGGATACCCTGCGCCAGGGACAGACCGCGACCTCGATTTTCTTTCACTATGTGCGGGAAGGATTTTCGGGAACTTTGGATTAGGAAGAAGCAAAACCTGCCACTGATTAGCGCTGATTTTCACGGATCTCTGAGATTCAAACCAAAACTGTAGAGGGCGCCGTACACGCAGAGGCTAATTTCAAGAGCCGGAGGCCCGAGGTCTAAGGTCCGAGGTCTGAGGTCTGTTACTTCAATCCTGAGATCACATAGAGCACCGACAGCGTCTGATAGTAGCTGTAGGCGAAGGCGGTTCCCTGCAGATTCATGACGACGGGGGCGATGGAGACGACCCCACCGGGGTCCGCGGGAATGAGATCCCGGACGGGGGTCATCTTTCCTGACGAAATCTCGCAGCGGTACACCTTCAGCGGCAGGTCGCCCACGCGATAGACATACACCGCCTTGCTGTCGTCGGCCCACTGGGCCACGCTGTAGTCATCTTCAATCGGAACCGGGAACGGAGCAGCGCCGCTGAGCGAGAACACCGTGAGGCTGTGATTGGAACTGGTGCCGCCAACCAGATATTTTCCGTCGGGAGAAGCGAGTGAAGCGTGCACGCCTTCCGGGGTGAGCGGTTTGGGAGCGCCGCCCGACAGATTCACCAGGTAGGTGCGTCCCAGATGGCCGCGCTCGCGCCCGTTGACGACAATGTGATTGCCATCGGGAAGAAAGTGCGCGGAGCCGGTCTCGAGCGTTTCCAGCCCGGGCAAAGGAATTTCGCGCGCCTGTCCGGGACCGACCGGAAGAAGCCGCACGTGGTCGAGTGAACCGGGAGAGATCGCGATCGCCCATTTTCCGTCGGGAGAGAGGCCGCCCACGCTGCCGTCGCCCAGACGAATGGGCGGAGAGCCGTCGGTCTTGCGAATGCCCACGGCATAGTCGCTGCCCGCAGGCTCACTGCTCTCCTCGAACAGGACCCACTGGCCGTCGCGAGAGATGTCTTTGGCGATGGTCCAGTTGTACCAGGTCAGGTCCTGCACCTTGTTCGGATCTTTGCCACTCCACTCCATGGCGACGCGCTCGTTGTCGAAGCTGGCGACGACGCGTCCATCGGGAGCGACGTCTTGCAAGGTCAGGCCTCCGGCGGCAGGGAGGATTTTGCGCAGATGTCCGGAGAGGCTGACGCCCCAGAGCGAGCGATCGTAGCCGCGCTCGGCCGCGGTGAACCAGATCTCGTTGCCGTTCGGCGACCAGGCCAATCCGTCTTCGGAGCCATATTCCGGGGTCAGGGTTGTCTTCTGGCCTCCCAGATCGATCACGGCCACCGAGCCGCGATCGTCGTAGCGGGTGGGATGATCCATGAAGGCGATCTTCTGTCCGTCAGGCGAGAAGCGGATGTAGCTGATGTCGCCGGCGGTCTCGTAGAGCGCGTTACCGATGGGAAATTCGAGACGAATCTTGCCGTTGGCGTGATGTACGACCGCGAGCTCGTTCTTGGGATTCCAATCGGCCCAGCGTACGTCTTGCTCGATTTCGCGCGGGGCGCCTCCGGCGAGCGGGGTCCGGGCCAGGGTTCCGTTGATGAAGTCGAGACGGGAGCCGTGTTGGCCGCGAAGCACGATGGCGAGTTCGTTGTTGCGCGAGAGCCCCAGCATATCGGCGGAGGTGATGCCCAGCGGCCGCGACTGGGGAGCGTCGGCGAGAGTGGTATAGATCTCGAGAGGATGGCCGCTCCAGGAGGCGCCGTAGAGAATGTTGCGTCCGTCGGGCGTGAATCGGGCGGAATAGACGGTGCCGCGTTCGAAGCTCAGGCGCTGAAACGTGGGACTCTCGGCAGGACGCAATTTGCTTCCGGCAAAAATTCCCAGCCCCGCAAGCACCGCAGCGCCCGCCACCCAGGGCAGCCACTTTATAAGCCGCGCCGGCTTGGCGCGAAAAGTGGAGGTCTTCGCCGTAGGTTCCGAGACTGTGCCTAGCGCGAACGCCAAATCGCGCGCCGACTGAAAACGGTTTTCCGGCTCTTTCTCCAAACAATGGCGAATGATGTTCTCGAATGCGGGAGGAACGTTTTGTCCGGCAACGACCATCTCCGGCGGTTCTTCTTTGAGCACGGCGGTGATGGTGTCGACTTCGGTCTCTCCGGCGAAGGCGCGGTGCCCGGCCAGCATCTCGTAAAGGATGGCGCCGAAGCTGAAGATATCGCTGCGCGAGTCGACGGACTTTCCGCGCAGTTGCTCAGGCGACATGTAGGCGACCGTCCCCAGCACCGAACCGGACTTGGTCTGGGTGGTCATGTTGGCCACCGAGCGATCTTCGCCGGCGGTTTCCGGAAGAGTCAGCTTGGCGATCCCGAAGTCGAGGATCTTGACTCGTCCGTCTTTGGTGATGAAAAGGTTCTCGGGCTTGAGATCGCGGTGAACGATTCTCTTGTCGTGAGCGGCGACCAGGCCGTGGGCGATCTGAACCCCGTAGTCGGAGGCTTGGCGGGCGTTGAGCGGGCCTTCGAACAATCGCTGGCGCAGGGTCTGCCCTTCGAGCAATTCGGAGACGATGTAGGGCGCGCCTTCGTGGAAGCCGATGTCGTAGATGGCGACGATGTTGGGATGATTGAGGGCGGCGGCAGCCCGCGCTTCCTGCTCGAAACGCCGCAAACGATCTTGATCGTGAGCGAAGGAGGGCTTCAGGAGTTTGAGGGCCACGTCACGCGCCAGGCGTTCGTCGCGGGCGCGGTACACTTCCCCCATTCCTCCCGACCCGATTTTTTCCAGTACCTGGTAATGCCCCAGAGTTTGGCCAGTCATCGCGAAAGGGGGAGCAAACGCGAGGGCATAGTAGGTCGCACACTGACTCAAGTCAAGATGAAGCGAGGTTCATACGAGGGCGTCGCGCAACTTCCGCCGCGGGACGGGTTTGAGGTTGGAGCGGCCTGCGCTCGTCGGCCGGCGGACCGACCTGCTATAGTACTTTGGCACAGCCATAAAACTGGAGACTTCAGAATCCTGATGACAGCCCGGCGTCCAGGTTTTTCCTATCGTGCCACCACCATCCTCATTTTCTTTTTTCTGACCCTGTTGGCAACGGCGGCGCTCGCGCAGGAAGGCCAGCAGGTCTCGCGCTATGATGTCTTTACTGGTTTTTCCTACCTGCGCTTCGACAGCCAGTCCATCGGATTCAGGGACCAGTCAAACCTGTTCGGCGGCGAACTCGAGGGGGCGTTCAACATCACCCGCAAATACGGAATTGTGCTGGGTACGAGCGCGAATTTCGGCAACGAAATCAGGCTCTACAACTTTTTGATCGGCCCGCAATACAACATTCGGCGCACCAACGATACCTTCTTCATCCGCGGATTATTTGGCAAGGATCGCGATCAGGTATCAGCCGCGGGGGGGAAAACCAGCATTGGCCTGACCTACGGCGGTGGAGTGGGATATGACCGGCACTACGGCTCGCGCTTTGATCTGCGCGTGATCGAAGTCGATTACCTGAACGCCCATAGCTACAACGCGACCCAGAAAAACGTCCGCGTATCGACGGGCATCATTTTCCACTTCGGCGGGAAGTAGCGGACAGGCCATGATTCGCCATACTGCAAATTACATTCGCAACGATTTCATTTCTCATGGAAAGGGTCTCCTGATGCCAACCAAAGGACTGTCACGGCTGGCGATGGCCTTCGTGCTGGCGTTCTCTCTGGCCTGCAGCAACAACACCGCGACGCATCCCGCGTATGTGACTTTGCCGACCACGAATCAAGTACTGGCCTTCCGGGTGAACAACAAGAACGGCCAACTCATGAGCACCTTTGGCCACGTGTTCAATACCGGAATGTCGCCGTCGTCGTTAGCGGTGCATCCTTCCCATCGTTTCGTCTATGTGGCGAACTCCGGGGAGAACGACATCTCCTTGTACGACGTCGATTCCAATTCCGGGGCCCTGCAGGAAGTTCTGCCCAGAACGACAACCGCGTTGAATCCGACCAACCTGGCCATGGATCCCAGCGGGAATTTCTTGTACGTGGTCAATCGCGGAATCAATGGAGTCTCGTCGTTCTCGATCGACAGCGGCAGCGGCAAATTGTCGCCCATTGCAGGCACGCCTGTAGCGGCGGGATTCGGGCCCTCCGACATCGCAGTGACGCTTTCCGGCAAATTTGTGTACGTCCCCAACGCCAACTCGAATTCCGTTTCCGCTTACGCGGTAGTGAACGGAGGATTGCAGCCGGTCGTGGGATCTCCCTTCCTCATTGGTAACGGGCCCCAGGCAATCGCGATTGATCCCGCTGAGCATTTCGTTTACATCACCAACGTCTCCGACAGCACCTTTTCAGTTCTATCCATCGACCCGACCACCGGAGCGTTGACGAACATCGTGGGATCGCCGTTCAGCGTTACGCAGATCGACAATACGGGAGCGGCCACGGGCCCGGTGTCGATCGCCATCCATCCCTCGGGAACGCTGCTCTACATCGCGAACCAGGTCAGCGGCAACATCACGTTTTATTCCCTGGCAGCGGACGGCACTCCGACCGAGATGACGAACTCTCCCTACGGCAGCGGCCATGGAACCAGCTACGTAGTGGCCGATCCCTCAGGGAACTTCCTGTTTGTCATCAACCAAAACAATAGAACCATCACCGTTTACAGTATCAACACGACCGACGGCACGCTGACGCTTGAGACCTTTGTCTCGACCGGCCAGAGCGCGACCCAGATGGTGGTCACTAACTAAGCGGCGCATGATTCGCTACGGCATCGTCGGTTTCGGATTGCACGCCGTCCGAAGACTGATGCCGGGCTTCGCGCTCGCGAAAAATTGCCGTGTCACCGCCCTGTCGCGACGCGATCTGGAAAAGGCCCGCGCATCGGCCAGTCAATACGACATCCCGCTGGCGTTCGATTCTGCCGAGGCGCTTTGCCGGTCTGCGGAAGTGGATGCGGTTCTGGTGACGACTCCCAATTCCCTGCACCTGGCCGACGTCCTGTTGGCGCTGAAATGCGGCAAGCCAGTACTTTGCGAAAAACCCATGGGCATGGATGCGGACGAATGCCGCCAGATGGTCGAGGCTGCGCGCCACGCGGGCCTGCTGCTGGGAGTGGCGCAGGTGTTTCGCTTCGAAAACACCACCGCACGGTTGCGGGAGCGCGTGGCCGCCGGGCAGATCGGACGTCCGGTGTTCGCCCGCGTCGAGTTCTCTTATCCAGGACGCAACCACGCGCGCACATGGATTAACGACGCTTCGCTCGCCGGCGGCGGGCCCATCGCCGATGTCGGCGTGCACTGCGTCGATGCGCTGCGCTACATCTTGCAGGACGAAGTGGCGCAGGTGAGCACGCAAGGAACACGGGATTCCGCGTCGGGCGATGTAGAAGCCGCCGCTGTGCTGGCCCTGGGGTTCTCTCGCGGAACGCTGGGCACGGTGCTGGTTTCGACGCGCGCGGAGTATCGCACTCCGCTTGAGATTGTTGGAGAGTCCGGCTCGCTGCGCGCCGAAGATTGCCTGAACGTCGAGCATCCGGTGACCCTGGAACTCCGGAAAAACGGAGCAGTGGTAGAGAGCGAGACGGTTTCGAACAAGCTCGCGTACGCCGCGCAAGTGGACGCATTTGCGGATGCCCTCGAAGGGAAAGCTGCATTTCCGGTTCCCGGCGAGGAAGGTTGGCAGAATCAGGAGATTCTGGATGCGGCGTACCGGAGTTTGAAGAGTGGGAAGAGCGAGAGCGTGCGAAAGATCTTCTAACGTCGCTACGCGACTGGACGGCGAAGGCGCCCGTCCCCACACGGGAAAAACCTACTTGTACTTCACCAACGTCATGAAACCGAAATCCATGTGGAGTTGCTGGTGGCAGTGCAGCAGCGTGTCTCCGGGATTGTCGGCCGTGAAATCCACTTCGACTGATTTGTAAGGGTCAACCATCACCACGTCTTTCAGAATGCCTGCTGTCGGTTTGCCTGCGACTTTTGTCAGTTCGAAGCTGTGACGGTGCAGGTGCATGGGGTGGGCATCGTCGCTCTTATTGTTGAAGATCAGGCGGTAGCGCTTCCCCGCTTCCACCATCAGCGGATCGGTCTTGGGGAATGATTTGCCGTTGATAGTCCAGCGATTGAAGCCCCCGTGCCCGCCCGGAATTTTCTTGATCAGAAGATCGAACTGGCCGTCGGGCGCCGCCGACTTTGCCTGATTTCCGAAAATCGTGTAATCCCAAGCAGTGTCCTTCTGCGGCGTCCACTTGGGCTCGCCTTTTTGATTGCCATATTCGATGACCACGCCGAAGCCATGTTTCCGGTCGTCATCGTCGGTGGTGCCCATGATCCATACGCCCGGCGAGTTCATGGTCACGATGGCGTCGACGCGCTCGGCGGGACCGACTTGGAGTACAGAAAGTGTTTGAGGGCTGGGCACCGGATTGCCGTCAAGGGCGACGACCTGGAACGAGTGTCCTCCCATAGCAACGTTGACCGTCTCTGTGGCACTGGCATTGAGCAGATGAAATAGAATGCGCTGGCCTTCCTTCACGCGAATGGGCTCGCCGTGGCCCAGAGCTCTGTCGTTAAAAGAGAACGAACGGTATCCGACCTCGAGGCCGTTGTTGGGCGGAGGCGGCGCGCCTCCAATGTCTTCGCCCATCGCGGTGAAGAACGGCTCCCACTGATGCATGGCCAGAAACACTTCCTGATCGTACTGGCCGGGATCGGTCTTCGGTTCGATGTAGACGAAGCCAAACTGCCCCGTATACAGGCCGCGCTGCAGGTTCTTTCCTGAGAAAGCATGGCTGTGGTACCAGCGGCAGCCAGTGGGCTTGGGAGTGAATGCGTAGCGATGGTGACCGCCAGCCGGAATGAGCGGACTTCCCTCTTCGACGGCGCCGTCGGCTTCAGAGGAAATCATCTGACCGTGCCAGTGAACAATCTCCGGATGGTCGGTCTGATTGAAGACATCAATCGTGACCGGCACGCCTTCTTTCATGCGAAGCAACGGGCCGGGAACCTGTCCGTTGTAGCCGATGGTGTGCAGTGTCTTGCCCTTCGAAATTTCAAAAGCCGTCGGCGCGATGTGGAGGGTGAAGTCGGCCTTGTCCGTCACTACGGATTTCTGAGCAAAAGTCGGAAGCACGCTGCCGACTCCTGCTCCACAAGCGGCCACTGCGGCGGTTTGAAGAAACGTACGGCGAGAGAGAGAAGAAGGCTTGCAGGGGATCATAAAGCCAATATAACTCGCGATTCGGTTCCACAGACAGGGTGGATTGGATGTCCCCTTGACCTGCCTCCCTTAGCAGCGTAGCCTCGCCTGCGGTTCCCGGCCCCCACTTCAGAAGGAGGCAAAATGGTCTCACTCTCCGCTCTCTGGCTTCCCATCGTTCTCTCGGCGGTGATCGTGTTCATCGCCAGTTCCATCATGCACGTCGTATTGAAGTACCACCAAAGCGACTGCCATCAGATTCCCGATGAGGCGAATGTCATGTCCACCCTGCGCAAGGCTGGGTTGCAGCGGGGCTATTACATGTTTCCCTACTCGAACCACAAAGACATGAAGTCGCCCGAGACAATCGAGAAGTTCAAGCAGGGTCCAGTCGGAATTCTGACCGTTTTCCCCAGCGGCCCGCCAGCGATGCCGAAGTTTCTGGGATTGTGGTTCGGCTATTGCCTGATCATCGGGTTTTTCGTGGCTTATCTCGCAGCCCATACACTTGCGCCCGGAACGAACTATCTGGAAGTGTTTCGCGTCGTGGGAACGGCCGCTTTTCTCGCTTACGGTCTAGGCCAATTAAGCAACGGAATCTGGAAGGGCCAGCCATGGGGCATGACGATCAAAGAGGTCGTCGACGGCCTCATCTACGGATTGCTGACCGCGGGAACTTTCGGCTGGCTGTGGCCACGCTGAGGTCATTGAGTTGATTGCGAAGAAAAATCTATGTTCCGGCTTTCTTCGTACTCAAACCGGCGGAGTTCCTTTCACCTTATCTTAACCACGCGCTGAGTGGCCTTTGCTAGACTCCTGGCCGCGGAGGACGCTATGAAAATTATGCGCGTAATTTGCCTGGCCCTGCTTTGCTGCGCGAGCGCTACCGCTCAAACCAACAGCTACACGGTAACGCCTATTGTCGACAACACGCAGGATCCTCTTCTGGTGAATGGATGGGGCTTGTCGCGTCCCGCGAAGCCGAGCGTCAATGAGGGCGAGTGGTGGGTTTCTGACAATGCCACCGGTTACACCACTTTGTACTATGCCAACCAGACGGGGACGGCATCCATCGCCCCGCTCGCCATTTCGATTCCCACGTCGATCGGCGTCGGTACGGGCACGCCAACCGGAACCGCGTACAACGCAGCGACCGGACCCGGTCCGGGATTGAACAACTTCACTTTCGCCACGCTCGACGGAACGATTTCCAATTGGAATGCGGGACAGACTCCTCCGCCCGGCGGCCAGGGATGCTACGAGTGCCACGTGAATACCGCCACCATCATGGTGAACCATGGCAGCACCGGGGCGTCGTATTTCGGAATGACGATCGCCACCAACTCGACCACCAAGGCCCTCGCCTACTACGTGACCAACTTTAAGGGAGGCGTCGAGGCTTATGACGCGACGTTATTCACTCCCGTCACCCTGAGCGGCACCTTCACCGATCCTAAAATTCCCAAGGCTTACAAGCCTTACGGAATCCAAGCGGTGGGCTCCAAGATCTGGGTGTCGTTCTTCAACGGCACTTCAGGCGGATTCGTGGATGCTTTCGACACCAACGGAAATCTGAGACTGCGGCTGGCCAAGGGCAACTTCAGCGAGCCGTGGGGCATGGTGCAGGCGCCCGCGAATTTTGGAGCGTTCAGCAACAGCCTGCTCGTAGGAAATACGACCAGCGGGCAGATTGCAGCTTTCAATCCGACCACGGGAGCATTCCTCGGTTTCCTCGAGGACTCGACCGGTAGCCCCATCGTGATTCCCGGCCTGTGGGGAATTTCCTTCGGCAACGGCAACAAGAAGTCAGGTCCGGTGAACACTCTTTATTACGCGGCTGGGGGCAACGCTTATCAGACCGGCGTGTTCGGGGCGATCACGGCGAATTAGTTTGCTGGTTCGGGGATGAGACGGTTTCAGCTTGCGGGATCTGGCTCACGGGAGCTTGCGCAGGCGTCTTCTCGCCGGGGCGCGGAGGATATCCCTGGGCCTGAACGATGGCCCAATGCCATTCCTGGTCGGGGGTCGGGGGCGTGCTCAACGCCTCCCGGAATACCGTCGTGCTGTCAGGGGCGGCTGCGCCCTTGATGCGGTAAAGCATGGTGGTATCGGAACGCTTCTCTTCCGGAGGGGGTGTGGATCCCGGTAGCGGCGTTGCCGCGGCTGTAATGATTCTCGCTGGACCGACGTAAGCTTCTCCGCCTTCACCCGGGCGCAGGATCGTCAGTCCAATGGTAATTTCCTTCAGGCTCCATCCGCTGCCGTTGTGCACTGAGACCTCGAGGGTATCGCCATTAATGATGGCGGGACCGTCGAGCTTCGCCAGGTCGTCTGCTGGAAGATCGCGCGAGGCATAGGGATCGGAGATCAGTGCGGTCGCATTGGCGTTGAACGACAGGCTGCAAGTCACATCAGGCGAAGAGGACACCTGGAACTTCTTCCCCAGCGCGTCGAAGGAAAAGCTCAGGCTGTGCGAAGGGCGATGGCTGGCGACGTCGTCCATCACGGCGTTCAGGTTGTCATTGTCGATGACGGGCTTGAGCGGGGCAGGTGTATTCGCGGCTTCTTTCTTCTCACGCAGGCTTCGAGCCAGGTCTCCAAGCGAGACATTGTTGGGATCATCGCTCTGGGCGCAGACTGGCAGAGTGAACGCTCCCAGCAAGACTGCGGCGAAGATGGCTCGGCTTCTCATGAAGGGCGCACTGCGGGGCGAACTCTTCCCCTAAGAAGATTCTAGTCAGCGGGAGGTAACCGGAAAGGGGGTTACCAGAAACGTAGGTACTAGTCCTTTGGAAAGAGTAATTGGATTGGTTCCCGAGGAATTGATTGGGCGTGCGGGATGAAGTAGCACGCAACGGGGCTCCGCACGCCCAAGGATGACCGTTTTCTTACAGCAGGCCAGAAATGCGAAAACGCGCCACCGGATCTGCTACCGGAACCGGTTGCCGCTTAAAGAGCCAGCGAGCCACCGCGAACCCGATCGCCGCATAGCAAACATGAACCAGTTTCATAGCCCACCCCCGTACTTAGCCCAAGCGCCACGGGGGAGACGAACCAGCCTGATCCAACACCATCACGGTAGCAAGCAGCGGCAAAGCGGACAATCCACTAACGTGCCATACGGGTGGCACGAAGGTCAGGCATCAGTACCGTTACGGGTTCGGGAAAAAGGGTTACTTTTGCTCCTCCCCGCCGGCGGCGACCCGTCCCGAGGACGGCACCACAATCGCCTGTATGTTCTGTCCTGCCATGAGCTTCTGGAACGATGCCAGGTCGGTGCTCTGCAATTCCTGCCAATGGGCCAGGTAATCATCGGCCTGTTTCTTCAATTTTTCATATTGCTGGTATTCCGACTCCGTGGGGGCCGAATCGGTAGAATCGCCAACCGCCAACGCGAGGAACGCCAGCCTGCTGTCGACCCTCTGCGGATAGACCAGGGAGTCTTCGTTGGCCTTGATTTTCAACTGCACAAGGTTGTCGCGTACGGCAATCATCTTCTGGTCGAGATCACCGGCGGCGGTGAGGACTGGCTTGTTCGAATCGCTTTCGGGCAGGCGCTTCTTCAAGCCGTTGACCTGGGCGCGCACGTCCTGAATCTGATTGACGGTTTCATAGACGCGGCCCAACTCATCGCGAATCTGCAACAGCAAATCGAACTGCTTTTGCAGATCAGCCTGCGAGACATTGACGCGAGGATCAAGTTTCACTTCGAGGGGCGCGGTCTGGCTCTTGCCCTCGACGGTCAGGCGAACCTGATATTTGCCGGGCACGACAAGCGGCCCGAGAGCGCCGTCTTTGTATTCCCACAAATAATAATCGGGCACGTGGCTGGCGCTTTCGTAGCGCATGTCCCAGAGGAAACGGTTCAAGCCAGCCTCAGCCTTGATCTGCTTTTCCGGCTTCTTGTCGTCGGGATCGAGCGGTTCGTCCAGCTCTGTGAGTTTGTCGCTGGAGTACTTGCGAATGACGCTCCCGGAGGTATCGAGAATCTCGATCGTGACTTCTCCCTTCGGCGCCTGTTTTAAGGAGTAGTAAATCACCGCGCCGGACGGAGGGTTTTCTCCCACCAGGATTGGCTTGGGCACATCGTCCACGTAGTGCAAGCGAACCGCGGTTGCCGGGGCATAGAGATGAACCTCCTGCTGCGCCAGTTCGTCTTTGAACTGACGCAGAGGAGAAACATCGTCAAGAATCCAGAATGAACGGCCATGTGTCGCCACTACCAGGTCGTCGTTCTTGACGACCAGATCGTGAACCGGGGCGGTCGGCAGGTTGAGTTGCAGAGAACGCCAATCGGCGCCGTCGTTGAACGAGACGAAGACGCCCTTCTCGGTTCCTGCATAGAGAAGCCCGCGACGCTTGGGATCTTCTCTCACCGCGCGGACAAATGTGTCGTCGGCGATTCCCTTCGTGATCTTCGTCCAGGTCTTGCCGTAGTCGCTGGTCTTGTAGACGTAAGGATGGTAGTCGTCTAACTGATGACGATCGACGGCGACGTACGCGGTGCCGGCATCGTGCGGAGACGCGTCGATCAGGCTGATACGGCTCCATTCGGGCAGATCTTTGGGGGTCACGTTGGCCCAGTTCTTGCCGCCATCGCGAGTGACGTGGATTAAGCCGTCGTCCGTTCCCGCCCAGATCAGGTCTTTGGCAACGGAAGATTCGGCGACCGCGAAGATAGTGTCGTAGTATTCGGTGCCCGTGTCATCGATCGTGATCGACCCGCCCGAAGCCTGCTGCTTGGTCTTGTCATTGCGACGTCAGATCTGGGCTGATGGCGACCCAATGTACGCCGCCGTCGGTGGACTTAAACAATTTTTCTGCGGCGTGATAGAGCGTGTTGGGATCGTTGGGAGAAATCACGATGGGTGCGGTCCACTGGAAACGGTGTTCGAGATTCGCCGCTCCGCCTCCATCGGTCAGATCGGGATAAACCGTGACCTCTTTCACCTGTCCGGTGCGTTTATCGAAGCGCGTGATCTTCCCTTCGTAGTCTCCCGCATACACGATATTAGGGTCGGGAGGATAAGGCGCAATCCATCCCGCCTCGCCTCCGCCGACGGCGTACCAGTCAGGAGTGTCGATGAAACCGTTGTCGCTGCGGCTGGCGATGCCGACCGTGCTGTTGTCCTGCTGTGCGCCATAGACGTAGTACGGAGTGCGCGTATCGGTAATCACATGGTAGAACTGCGCGGTCGGCTGGTTGTCCTGACGGCTCCAGGTCTTCCCTCCGTCGAGCGTCACTGTCACTCCACCGTCGTTGGACGCGATCATGCGGCGGGGATTCTTGGGATCGATCCACAGTCCGTGATTGTCTCCGTGGGGAACTTTCACTTTGTTGAAGGTGCGGCCGCCGTCGGTTGATTTGTAGAAATCCACGTTGAGGACGTAGACGGTATCGGCGTCCTGCGGGTCGGCAATGATATGCATGTAATACCAGGCGCGCTGGCGGAAAGAATGATCGTCATCGACCAGTTGCCAGGTTTCCCCGCCGTCATCGGAGCGATAGACTCCGCCTTCTGCAGCTTCAATCAACGCATAGACGCGATCGGAATTGGCGGCAACCGAAAGCCCGATACGGCCGTAGGGTCCCTTGGGAAGGCCGTGCTCTTGCAGTTGCTTCCACGTAGTCCCGCCGTCGTTCGAGCGATAAATTCCGCTGCCTGAGCCGCCGCTGGTCAGCCCCCAAGGGGTGCGCCGCGCCTGCCATAGCGACGCGTACAGGACGTTCGCATTATGAGGATCGAAAGCCACATCGATCCCGCCGGTGTTTTCATCTTTGTAGAGAACTTTCTCCCAGGTCTTGCCGCCATCGGTGGTGCGGAAGATTCCGCGCTCGGAGTTTGGTCCGAAAGGATGACCGAGAGCTGCGACGTAGACGATCTCAGGATTCGTGGGATTGACGATCACGCGGCCGATCGACCGCGTATCGCGGAGGCCGACGTTCTTCCAGGTCTTTCCCCCATCGAGCGACTTGTAGACGCCATCTCCGTGAGAGATGTTGCCGCGGATGCAAGCTTCACCGGTCCCCACGTAAACGATATTGGGATCGGAAGCGGACACGGCCAGGCTGCCAATCGAAGACACATCTTGCTTGTCGAAGATCGGAGTCCAGGTCATAGCGGCGTCGGTCGACTTCCACACACCGCCGCCGGTCGCGCCGAAGTAGTAGGTGGTCGGATCTCCGGCAATGCCCGAAGCGGTCAGAGATCGGCCTCCACGGAATGGACCGATGGCGCGGTACTTCATGCCTTTGAAGGTCGGATCTTCGTTGCTCTTCGCCGCGTTGGTGTCTTCAGCGGCCGCAACCGGCTGTGCGGCAGTCTTTCCGGTTCTCTCGGTCTTGTCTTTCTGGGCCAGGGATAAGGTCGCCGTGGTCGCAAGCAGCGCTGCCGTTAGCAGGCAAACTGCACGGCGCACCGTCAATTCGGTGCAGTCCATGTGATTTTCATCTCCGGGAAATAGGGGTTTCCCCTATGGTAACGCAGGCCACATGTTATGGAAGATTATTCTGCCGCCAGAATCGGAACGACCTCGAGTCATATTCCTCCCTGGCTATTTCTTTTTCTTGTTCTTGGCAGAATCCTTGTTGCCCAAAAGCTCGGCACGCGCCTCGAGCAATTCTTTCAGCTTGTCGCCCTCGACGACGGGATATTGCAAGTCGAGTTGTTCAAGGGCATCGACCACTGCGGCGGCTACAACCACTCGAGTGAACCACTTGTTGTCGGCAGGAATGACGTACCAGGGAGCGCGCTTGGTGGCGGTATGGCGGATCATCTCTTCGTAGGCGTGTTGATAGTCGTCCCAGTAGCGGCGCTCGCGCACGTCGGCGGCAGAGAATTTCCAGTTCTTCTCCGGCTGATCGAGTCTGGCCAGAAAGCGCTTCTTCTGTTCTTTCTTGGAAAGGTTCAGGAAAAACTTTCTCGGAATGATGCCGTTGCGCGAAAGGTAGCGCTCGTATTCGCACATGTCGCGGTAGCGCTCTTTCCAGATGTCATCAGTCATTAGTGACGGCGGCAATAGCTGGCTGTTCAGGATTTCCGGATGCACGCGCACCACGAGCACTTCCTCGTAGTAAGAGCGGTTGAAGATACCGATGGTGCCGCGCTCGGGCATGCGGCGTTGCGCGCGCCACAGATAATCGTGGTCCAGTTCTTCATGGGACGGTTGTTTGAACGACGAAACGTTGCAGCCCTGGGGGTTCATGCCTGACATTACGTGCTTGACGATGCCGTCTTTCCCCGCAGCATCGATCGCCTGAATGATCAGCAGCAAGGCCCAGCGATCCTGGGCATAGAGCTTGTCCTGCAACTCGGCCATCTTGGCGATTCCCTTCGCCAGCAGTTCTTTGGCTTCGTCTTCGGACTTTAGGTTTCCGGTGTCTGCAGGATCGAAGTCTTTGAGACGAAAATGCTCTCCGTCTTCGATGCAGTACGGCTTCGCCAGCTTGCTCGCCCAGCTCATACGGTTTCCCCCAGAAGAACTCGCAGTCTCTAACCATGCTACGGCAATAGGAGGCAAGAATCATGCCCCCACTTAGGATTCTTTAACTCGATTGACCAAGCCTTCACGCCGGCGAGCCCTGCGCCATCGGCGACTTGGTTTGCTAGATGCGCCTTGCCATGCACGGTTTCGCCCGAATCACGTTGGCTGTGTAAGCAGTGTTCACGTATCGTTCGGCGCTGCTTACCGTTCCTCGAGGCTGCGGAGCCGTTCCACGTTCCGAAAATCTGATTATTCACAACCTGTTAAAAACCTCGGACAGCTCATCGTGCACATTGTGACGGTAGGCATATAGCCACTTTCATCAAAGGAGCTCTATCATGAAAAAGATCTGGTTGTATCTGTTGGGCGCTGCCCTGCTAGCCGGAGCCTTGACGACTCCCCCAAAGATGCTGGCGGACGGCAATCCGCAACCCCAATGCCAGAATGGACAGATGTGCAAGCCGTAAACACGACGCCGGAATCTTTCGATTTCGATAAGGATCAAGCGTCTGGAGGGCGTAGGCGCGCCGGAAAGTAGTTGTGGCCGGTTCGGAAAGCGCGGTATAGTGCGCACAAGCGCACTTTTACTATGCAACCGCATTCCCTACTCTGGCACTACCTGTGGCTGGCCCCTCACGTCTTCCAGATCGCCATTTTTGCAGTGATGATTCGACGTAGGCTGTACCGCGACTATCCGGTTTTCTTTTCGTATCTGCTTTACGAAGCGATACTCGGTTTCTCGCTTTTCGCCTTGGATCACAACCCGTCGGTCTCGCCCGCGCAATACTGGCAGTTCGACTGGTTCGGCACGGTGGGAAGCGTCGCCCTTCGCTTTGGACTTCTCTGGGAGATCTTCTCTCACGTCTTCGATCCTTATCCAGCCCTGCGGGCATTTGGAAAAATGGTATTCCGCTGGTCGGGTCTGGTGCTGGTGATTGTGGCCATCGCCGTAGCTTTTTACTCGCCGGCACCCGACGTGCCAAGAATCCTCTCGGGCGTTTATGTGGTTGACCGCACCATCAGCATCATTCAATGTGGCTTGCTTCTGTTTTTATTCCTTTTTTCGTCCTACTTCGGACTATCGTGGAGAAGCTACGTTCTCGGCATTGCCGTCGGCCTCGGCATCTATTCCATTGTGCATCTCGCGACTTCGTCCATATGGATGCGCACCGGCCCTTTCAACGGAAGTTACATTTTTGATCTCGTAACCATGGCTACCTTCCACTGCTGCGTCCTGATCTGGTTCTTCTACCTGGTGAGCCGGGAACCGGCGCGCCGGCCGGTGGCAGAGATTCCACACAACGATCTCGAGGTGTGGGACCGCGAGCTAGGACGCTTGCTTCACAGCTAAGCTTCCCTCACTTTGCGGGCTGCGACTTCAGGTCTTCTTCGCTTCCAGTTCCACTGATTTTCACTTCGCCCTCGTGATCGGATGCAGCGATCACCTTGCGGGCGATGCGATCGTCGATTTCCGAGGCCTGGTCCAATTCCACCGGATAGCGAATCACCACATTCACTCCCGTGGGCGTAAGCTTGAGTCGGCTCTCAGGGTCCAGATTGTCCACGGTATATCCATTCAGCGCGTTTTCCATCCGGGTGTGCTCGTGTTGCATGCGGTCTTTGTAATCAGCAAATACCGACTTCACAGCGCTTAGCATGCGCTCCTCCACCCGGCGGTAATCACTGTCGGAAGGAAGACTCAGGGTGATCTCGTGCCAGACAAATTTAGTGCCCGGCACAGGCTTGAACATCCCAGCATTCGCTTGAAACACAACTGCGTTGGAAAAAACCACGGCTCTCCCGGTAGGCTTCGCGCCTTCGCCGAGCTCCATCAAGTGAATTCGCACTAAGCCGATGTCGATGACGTCGCCGGTCACGCCCGCAATCTGAACCCGGTCGCCTACGCGAACCCCGTACTTGCCGATGAGGAAGAAGTATCCAGCCACCGAGAGAATCACATTCTGCAGAGCCACGGCGACTCCTGCAGTCAACAGTCCTGCGAAGGTGGCCAGCGAACCCAACTCGCTGGCGAAGGTCACGGTGATGATCACGATGACGAGGAACCACAGCACGATCCGGCGCAGCAGCAAAAACTGATAACGGCGACGGGCGTCCTGAATGTAGCGGAACGTCGCGTGCCGCCAAAGTTGCGCCAGAAAGAAGATCACGCCAAGAATGGCAAGCAGTCCGCCTAAACGCCACAACAGATTCTTCAACTGGGAGGTGTACTCCGCGGCCACGGCTCCGCGCCAATTCGCCAGATTGCGCTGGTTAAGCTCGAGCAGGATGCTCTGCTTGGCCAAAGGCAACACGCCGGCCGAGAGTTTCTTGAACCCGGCGGTCAAGGAGTCGAGCTGCTTTTTCTGCTGCGCCAACACCATGGGATCCTGCGAGTCCGGCTGATTCGCCAGTTGATCTCCCTCGTGGATCAGGTCTTTCATCTCGGCGACCAGCGGGGCCCGCATGGCCTTGGAGGCTTGGGAGAGCGCGTCGGTCGACTTGATGCCATCGTCGAGACTCTCCATTTTGCGGCGTGAGGCGAATATCTGCGAAATGAGTCCGAAAATCCCCGAAGGCGGCGCGCTCGCGGCAGCAGGGACTGTGACCTGGGCGGAGTGGCTTGTCCCTGGCTCGCTCACCGCCGTCTTGGCGTTGGCGGCGGGCACGGTTCGTGCCAGTTCTTCCACCTGCGCCAGCAAAGAACCGCCCCTGGCTCCGCCCGTTCCCCCGGCGAACTGCAGCATATTCTCGAGCGCATCCCGCCTGGCGCTAGCCAGATCCAGTTCGCTTTGCGTCTCCGCGATGGTCGACTCAAGCATTTGCCGCTTCTTACCGGTCGCAGTTTCCAACTGACGTTTGAACGAATCGATCTCTGCCTGGTGTGCCTTAACCTGTTGGTCAGTGGCGTTCAACAGTTTCAGAATCGATTGATAGCGCGAAGATCCGCCCGAGGCCGAGTCCGAATTCGCTTGTGCTGCGCCCGCTCCATTGGCCGGAGCCAGGGCTTGCGCGCGCGAGCGGGCAAATTCGAACGAAAGCTGGACAATCTCGTCCGCCATCTGGCGGTTATCGTTCAGGAAGATGACGTCGCTGGGCTGGTTCGCCAATGCCTGCTCGGTGCCCAGTTGCCGGTACCACAGGAGGGTCTGATTGAGGAATGTGATCACGTCCGGGGGACCGCCTGCCGCATCATCGGCGAGCACCACGGCGACTGTTCCCAGCAGCAAGAAACATCCAAGGCTCAGGAGCAGCCTGCGCAAAATCAATCTTTTGGTTTTCACTTTCTGCATTCTCGTCGTCCGGCACTGGCACGCGCAACTCTCGCTGGGACACCTGTCCCCTTGACCATCCGTTTAGTAGCGTGAGAGTGCGCGCGTGTTGTCTGGAAGATGCAGAGAGCCGCCGGTGAAGTTCTGCGCACTCCACCGGCCAAAAACTTATTTCATGACCGCCGCCAACCCAATGGGATAGTTCCCGAAGGGTACCGGGATTACGACCGGGGTGATGTTTTCCGTCAGGGTTCCGTCCGCCGCTACGTTGAAAACGTGCAGCGACGATTCCGCCGTTTCATTGGAGATGGCATAAAGAAACTGTCCTGTGGGATCGAAGCGCAGGTTGGTCACGCCGCTGCCGGTGATAGTGAAGGTGAGCGTGAGGTGTTGAAGTTGCACGGGCACCAAAGGATTGGTCAGATCATAGACCGTGATCGAATTGCTCATGCTCTCTCCCGAGTACAACCGGGTACCGGCGGCATTGATCGCCAGCCAACACGGTAACTGGCCGGGATTCGGCACCGTCGAAGAGAACGCTATCAGGCCGGGGCCCGGCGTGTAGGTATAAACCCCGATCTGGCTGTCGACCGGCAACGCCGCATAGAGAATCGCCAGCGACGGGTGCACCACCTCGCCCAGAAACAGGCTTCCGGGGTTCGGTGTGGTTACCGAGTTGTTCAATTTCAAAGTGCCGTTCGAGCGAATGCGATAGGCTAAGATCGTCGACGGAACTGGCGGTGGCGGACTTCCTCCTGCGAATTGCATACCGAATACCAGATGCTGCAATCCGATCGCAGCCTGCGATGGTGAAGCTCCCGTCGTCAACGTCACCTGCGATCCGGTGTTGTGGGTCAGCGTCCCGTCCGAGGCTACGGTGAAAGTTTGAAAATTCGGTTTCTTGGGATTGATCTGGCTCGGATCGCTCGACTTATTCACTGCGACCAGGAATCCCGCACCATTCCCCAGCACGCCGTCGAAGAGTCCCAGGCTGGCGGGCTGCGTTCCGCCCGAAGTGTACGGAGAGCCCGCGATGGGTGACAGGCTTCCATCAGAGTTAATGTCGAAGACAGCGATCGTATTGCTGAAACCGTTCACGGTGAAAAGCAGAGTGCCGGCGTTGTTGATGATGACCTGCTGGTCGTCATCGGTCTGCAATCCGAGCGACATTCCCGCCGGCGGCGCAGAACCCGTTCCCGCGGTGGAATAGGGTGAGCCGGGCAAGGGCGTCAGATTCCCCGCGCCGTCATTGCTGTATCCGTAAACCACGTTGGCGTTGCTGACGGTGCCAATGTTGCCGTTCAGGTATACGGCATTCACCTGGGCGTCGAGCCAGCTTGCGGCCAGAATCATAAACGCCAGGGCCAGCAGAGTCCGAGAGAAATGCCTGCCGGTTCTGGCGCACGTCGCGCAGAGAAGATCCTTCATGTCGCCTCCATTGGGGTGGGTCCAGTGTCCCCGAGTCAACTGGAAGCCGAGCGCGGGATGGGGAGGGGGGCGCGACTCGGGACCAGAGGACCCGAAGTCTGACCCGGCGGGAGCCCCATGTCAAGAGAAGGAAGTCTTGCTGCGGACATTTTTGATGACCAGCCTGGTGTCTACATTTTGGCCGCGAGCACATCGACTTTTTCGATGACCGGAGGCTGGGCCAGCAACTCGGGAGCCTTTGCCATGAGCGCGGCCGCCACCTGTCCGCCAAGGTGCGCTTGACGGCCCGATTCGTCGGGGAAGGCATCGTAGATGCCAAATGTGGTCGGCCCCATGCGGAGGGCGAACCAAACAGTAGTTCCCGGCTCCTGTTGCACAATCGACAAACCGCTCTTCAGAAATGCTTCCACCTGAGCTTCTTTCCCGGGCTTGGCTTCCAACCGAACCAGCAGCGCTACCTTGACCATTGCGTTTCTCCTTGATGAATTATCAATTGCTGCAGTGTTTTGGATGCAGATGAGAGGAAGAAGAAGCATGGCGCGAGCGAACACCCGCGGTTGGAGTTCTCGTCTACCGCGTGGAGACAACGTGGCCGTCGCGGCCAGACTGTGATGGAGAGGCTGTGTAGAATGGCTTAGACGCGTCGCCCGGGTGGCGAAACTGGCAGACGCACGGGACTTAAAATCCCGGGTCCTTAACAGGACGTATCGGTTCGATTCCGATCCCGGGCACCAGTTGACACCGTTTCTTTCTGCACGTCTGTCATCCTGGTCAGATCGGCGGAGCCACCGTCCCGTCGGACCAGTGGCTGACCCACACCATGAAGATGGTCATCCGGTCTTCGGGGTCATTCACCGCGATGATTGGCGAGCCCGGCAGGCCCCCTCCCCAGCTCGCACCCACGTCGCCGGGAACAAACCACATCAAATGCGGATGCCAGTTCTTGCCGCTGTCGCTTAAATATTGCTGCTTCGAAAGCATGTAGCACATGGCGCCGGGCTCCGGCAACGGCAGTTCCTTCTTGTCGAGCCCCGAGGTGACCGCCTGTGCGATCTCAGCTTTTGATTTTCCTGCGATCACCAGTTTGGCTTTCATCTGCACCGTGGGCAGATGGGTTCTTGCGGCAGGCGCATTCACGCAGATGGGAGACCTGTTTTTGGGATTCCAGAATCCCGGATCATCCGTCGAGGCTGCCCATGCTCGTTCCACCAGACAGACGAAGCCGTTCTTGCCTTTCACGGCGGTCGTGTATCCGTCATGGCCCAGCACCAGGACTTCGGCGTCGTCCGAAATAGATTTTGGAGCCGCCGTGCGAGCCAGCGCGATTTCGGAATCCTGGTCCGCGATCAAGTACTGATCGAGAGGAGCCGCGTTGGGATAAGAAGGCTTCGCATCTTGCGCTTGTGCTTGCCAGGTCGCGCCGGCTAAAAGCGAGGCGAGGAATGCGAAGGCGAGGAGCCTGACGGTCTTGTGCATGGGACTCTCCAGTGACGCCGATATTAGATCAGAGAAGGCGGCTGCTCAATGAGGTCGATGACGATTGGCTGCTTATGGTTGGCTGTCGATTTCAGCCCGGGCAGAACGAGAAAGTGTTCCACGTGGAACATATCGTCATGGCGCTGTGGTGTATACGGTAACGTCTATACGAGGTCCCGTCTGTCCGTGCATTATTGTCAAGAGTATCCCAGAACCCTCCACTACTTAGTCTTCCGTTTCGTGCTGGGTGGCGGCGATGGGCATTTCGCGGAGGAATGGTCGACCGACCACTGGCTCAGAAAGCCTCCGATTCTTTCGGGGTTGTATCCCTTTCCATCTTGCCACTCCACCGGAGTTTGCGAAGCGAGTAGCCTGCCGTTCGCGTCGAGAACGAACACATGCGGGGCGTCGGGCATGCTGGGCAGGCGACTGAAGAGCGCTTCGTTCGTATTCTGTCCGTCGTCATTGACGTAGACAGTTACGAAATTCTCTTCTCGCGTGCGCAACAGTTCAGCATGATCTTGAAAAGTGCGGTCGAGAATGTGGCACCACACGCACCAATCTCCGCCCACCTCGATGAATACATTTTTCCTGGTTCGTCCGGCTTCCCGAAGCGCTACTTCCACATCTTGCAAAGCATCGCGGTGGGGGTCGTAGGCCAGCACTGGTGCGTAGGGCGAGCCTGCCGTTGGCGCGGGGGACACGACGTTCCTGCACTCCAGACTGCTCACGTCCGCCGAATCTTTTGCCCCGGCATCTACGTCCAGGTGCACAGCGATGGTGTGCTTCGCTTCATCGAACTGTATCTGAGGAATGACGGCCGCGTGAGAATATCCGCGATCGACATACGCGCCGCGAAGCATGCCAACTCCCCGCTGGACCCGCGATGCACTCACAATGTCTCCCGGTTTCATCAGAAGCAGCGCGGAAAGATCTGCCTGGGTAAATGAGAGTTCACCGGTGGTGACGGCTTCCGAGAGACGGTATTGCGCACCCTCGTCGATTTTGAAGACTACGTCTCCGACCTTCTGGCCGTCTGAAGCCGCAGCTTGGGGATGTGCTTCGACCTGGACTCGCCAATAACCATATTCGTGCCAGAAATTCTTGACTCGCTGAATCAGGGCGGTGTCGAAGTTGTAAGTCTTCCCTTCGAGTTCCTTGGCCAGTTCGTCCTGATCGGCTTGGGGAAGCGTCAATTTCCCAGTGAAAGCGACCTTTCGAACCAACATTGGGAAGGGGCTGTTCGCAGACGCCGCGTTGGGAGGAGGGGACTGAGCTGAGGCCGGGATGCCAAGCGACAGGAAGCAAAAAATCGCGGCCAGCACAAAACCAACTCGCAAAGAGACAAAGTGATTCATTGCTTAGTGGTCGCAACCTTGCTTTCCACGCACTTGACCAGTTCCTTCGTCAAAGGCGCGTCGAGACCATGCTTAGCAGCACCGCGTAATATCGGGCCGGCGATGGCGTCGAGCTCCGGGACCTTGCCTTGCGCTACGTCTTTCTGCATCGAGCTGCGCATGTGTGGAGGCAGTTTCGACATGTTGGCGATCACTGCCTCGGCATCCACGGTGGCGCCTTCTTTGGCCGCGACTGCAGAGGCTTCGCGCACGCAACCGAAGACCATCTCGCGCGCTGCCGGATCGGAGAGGAATTCTCCGGTCACTTGTCCTGTCGCCGTCGAAACCAGCGCCAGGGGAGCGAGAAAGACCAGCTTGCTCCAGAGCAGTGTGGCCTCGTTGTCGGTGAAGCGGCAGGTGAATCCTCGCTTGGTAAAGTCCGCAACTGCCTCGCCCAGCAACCGGCGTCCGCTGGAGGCTACGTTCAGGATGGCGAAGGGAGAGCGATGGACGATGTGTCCGGGGGCGACGCGTTCCGATTCGACGGCGATGGTGGCGGGAATCACTCGCTCGGCTCCGTATTTCTCGCGCAGGCGGGCGATGTGATCGACGCCGTTCAGCAGGGGGACGATGCCGCGCACCCCGTCGGCAGTCGGGAACGAACTTAGAGCAGACTCCAACTGCGTGGCTTTCACGGTAATCCAAACCAGGTCGGCGGGAAGAACTTGCGTCGCGTGCTCGACCGGCACGCGCAGATTTCCGAATGGGCTTTCGAGTTGTAGCTCAGCGGGATAGTTCGCCATGGCTTCGGGACGTCCCACCATGGTGACCGAGTCGCCAGAATCGGCGAGGCATGCAGCGATGAGTCCGCCAATGCCGCCGGGGCCGAGGATCACATGTCGCATGGAAGGATTTTACAGCGAGGGAGACTGAAATTTCCGAAGACGTCATCCCGACGCGAAGCGAGGGATCTGGCGAGCGGCATCGGTGCTTGGCGCCAGATCCCTCGGCCTCCAGGCCTCGGGATGACGTCTAGTTAAGAGTTATGTGTGACGCGCTAAACGGGTTCGGGCACGGCGCCGCGCTGTTTGCGCAATTCGATTTGAAAGGCTTCCACGCTGAGCGTGGATTTGGTCTGAAACAGTTCCACGAGAGGATCGTCGACATCCGGCTTCGAGAGGGGCGTGGCGTTGCCCTCAGTTTCGAGGCCCTCTGGTTCTACCAGCAAATCAGGCAGGGCTCCGTTGCTCTTCATGAGGGCCTGAATAAATGTTTCTACGTGCTCGCGTTGCTGCTGGGTCCTCTGGGTGAATTCCACGCCCATCCCCAGTTCGGGGTGCATCACGCGAACCACCCCTTCGGCTTTGACCTGCAGATTACCGACACGCATGGAGAGCACGACCAGAGTGCGCACCGGGAAAGGCGAACTCATCTCGAGGTAGCAACCTCCCAGGCTCAAATCGGTTAGTTTGCAACTCACGGGTGGGTCGTCTTTTTCGGGCTCCGTGGAGTGCTGATTCAGCCAGGTTTTCAGTTGATCTCGAGCCTCCGTTGTCATATCGACGAAGCGGATGCCGGCATGCTGGCTCGATCCTTCCCATGCCACCTCAGCTTTGCAGTGCATAGCAGTTTCACTGCCGGGCAGCGTGAATTCGACGCGAATCGACGCGGTCTTCTGCCGCTTGGAAAGTTTGATAGCCATGCCGCCTTCGCTCACATCGGTGGTCGAAGTGCGTTGTTGTCCGGTGCCGTGGTCGAAGATCAGCGTCACCGGGATCTCGACTGGAACGCGAGAATTGCGGCGGCGTTCGCGTTTCATCAGGGCGCGGGCGGCGCGGAAACTAGCTTTGGCGCGCTCGGTGGAAATCGGCTTATAGAGAACGAAATGCGCACCCAGTTCGAAGGCGCTGCCGAGAGCGGTAGCCCCGTCGACCAAAGCAACGGCAATCGCGCGCTTGTTGCAGGGAGCGGAACGCGCACTTCGAAGTATCAGACCTGCAGATTCGGGATCGGAACAATCGACGATAACGGCTTCGTATCGTTGGCGGGTAAGTTTGTGAATCGCGGTGTCGGTCGTCGAGCAATGCTCGGCATTAATCTCCAGATCGCTGAGCACGCGGCGTAAAACGCGGACGATCTTCTCATCGGAACAAAACACCAACGACTGCAAACCCATAACGCGCCTTCACTCCTGGCTCCGCCAGCCGGCGGAACCGATGCCTACCTGCCGGCGGCCGCGTGATCGCTTTCGTCTTCTTCTCCATCCAAAAGATGAGCAACGTTGCGGAGCTGTTCGGCGGCATGCTGAAGCGCCTCAATCTGCTTCCCCAACTGCGCTTGCTCGGCCTGCTTCTTGCGAAGTACTTCATGGATATCTCTCACGATGCGGCCCTCCTATCTGGCACTCTAAGTACCCCCTGCCCCCCGGTCAACCCGCGAGGGTAAGCCCCCTATTACGGGAGTAACTTGTTGCCCGGCAGTGCGACTCCTACCATCGACAATACGGAATTCGCTGGCTCGGAGCGTGGGTAGCTGCGCCAATCGACTGGCTGGCACCGGGGGCAGCGTGGGGAAATTCGTCATGCAGTTCGACACCGTAGATCACGGATTGGTCGCCGCCCGTTTTGGAACCAACTCGAACCCACGAGGAATGGCGCGCTTCTGGAAACGAGGCCTTCAAGGGCTGAGCGATGTCAATCGCGAACTCTGGCTTTTGCTATCGCTCTTCGCAGTCGCGGCGCTGCTGAATACCCTTCTCGATTCCCACCGGATGTTGCTGGGTCTCTACACCTTGCCCACACTGTTCTCGGCCTATGTGTTCGGACGCAGGCACGCCACCATGACGGCGCTCGGCAGCGTTCTGTTGGTCGTACTGATCACCTATTTCAACCCAACCCTGTTTGGGACGCATCACCCGGCACTGCCGATTTCCGAGAAGTGGTTCGAAATCGCAGTCTGGGGCGGGATTCTGCTGGTAAATGCGTACGCCATGGGAACGCTCTACGAGCATAAAGAGCGGCACGTTCGCGAGTTGCGCAGCACCTATCAGGGCATCCTGATGATTCTGAGCCAATTCATCTCCAAGGACAAATACACACAGAATCACTCTTTTCGAGTTTCGGTGTATGCGACGAGAATCGCTGCCCAGATGGGCTTCTCGACCGAGGAGATTGAGGACGTCAGGGCCGCTGCCCTGCTGCATGACTTGGGAAAGCTGGAGGTTAGCCGGGATATCCTCTACAAAGCCGCAAGCCTGACGGCGGAGGAGTTCAACCACGTGAAAAAACACGTGGAGTACGGGGTACAGATGCTGCAACCTGTCGGCGGACCGCTAAGCCGTGTGATTCCTATTATTTTGGCGCATCACGATAAGTTTGATGGCAAGGGATACCGTCCCACCCAAGGCGAGGAGATCCCATTGGCCTCCCGCATTCTTTCCGTGGCTGATGCCTACGATGCGATGACCAGTGATCGCCCCTACCGTAAAGCGACTTCCACCTTCGAGGCAAAAGAAACGGTCTTGCGCCAGGCTGGAACGGACTTCGATCCAAAAGTGGTGGAGGCGTTCGCAGCTTGCTTTCGCCTAGGATTGATGGAAGTTCCTGAGGTGATGATCTAGCTCGCGTTCGCCGCTGGAGATGCTGGGCTTACCGATCCATCCAGAATCTGGAATCTCTCTCCTGAAAATAAGATTTCTCCTAAAGTAATATGTTTCAGCTAGATAGGCTTGATGGTGTGGGGAAGGGTCCGAAGTTTCCTATTGACTTGGCAGGAAAATGCCCTTAGAATCTATGGTTTCCAGTTAACCTTTGGACGTAAGCAGTAGGGGCTTGGGTTGTGCAATGTTTTGCGGGCTTCTCAAGAATCCATGGGAGGGCTGCGGGAATCTAAGTTGATGTGGCTTTTATCAGTTTTGTCGTTATCTCAAGGCACGAGGACTAATTCATGGCTAAGCGACGTGGAAATCCGAACTGGGGTAAGCCGGAGCCGATTGGCCCGGTGATTCCCACGGTCACCGAATTTGAGCAGGTTGTGCGGGAGTACAAACTCTCGCCCGACCAGTATCTGCGTTCCACCCGCCTGCGGGAGTGGGCGCGGCGCAATAAGAATTCAAAGTATATCCCGGAGCCCTTGCTTGAGGCTTGGGGTTTTGAGATCGAATCGACGCTGTAAGCATCGAAATCGAGAGAACCAGGGTCGCCGGAACCGGCGGCCCTTTTGTTTTGTTTGGCGTTCCTTATATGCTTCCGGCTGTGAAACTGCCTCACGGGCTGACCGGACTGCTGATCGCGACCAGCTTCGCGGCTGGCTTGAACCTGTACGCCACCGTGGCAACGCTCGGGTTACTGGCGCACTACAACGTACTGGTGCTTCCGCCCGGGCTCGATCTGCTGAACAGCTGGTACATCATTGGGGCCAGCACCGCGCTCTTCGCGGTTGAGTTTTTCGCAGACAAAATCCCTGCCTTCGACCTGATCTGGAATGCCTTGCACACATTTATCCGCGTTCCGGTAGCGGCGTTGATCGCCTATCGCGCAACCGCGGCCCTGTCTCCCGCAGAACAGCTGATTGCCACCCTCGCCGGCGGCGCAATCGCTCTCGCAGCCCACGGAGGCAAGACTGCTGTGCGCGCGGCAGTGACGCCGTCTCCTGAGCCGATTTCGAATATGGCCCTGAGTTTTGGCGAAGACGCGTTCGCCATCTTCATCACCTGGTTTGCCACGCAGCATCCGTATATCGCGTCCGCGATCGTCCTGACATTGGTCGTTGTCATTGTCTTTCTGGTGCGCTGGGTGGTGAAATCGTTGCGCGCCCTGTTCCGAGGGGCTGAGAGTGAACTGGTCCATCAGGGACCGTAGGGCTTGTTACAATCCGCTTATGACGCCGCATCCTGCATTTACCGATGTTCCCACCGCGATCGAAGAAATACGCGCCGGCCGCATGGTGGTCGTGGTCGACGATGAGGATCGCGAGAATGAAGGTGATCTGACTCTGGCCGCCGAGAAGGTAACTCCGGAAGCCATCAATTTCATGGCGAAACATGGACGTGGGCTGGTCTGTCTCGCCATGACCGAAGAGCGGCTTGATCACCTGCGCATCGGCCCCATGACGGCCGAGAACACGGCGAACTACGGAACGGCATTCTGCGAGGCGATCGACGCGCGCGATGGAGTAACCACGGGAATCTCCGCTTACGACCGCTCGCGAACGATCCTCGTGGCCATTGATCCCGCGACCCGGCCTTCAGACCTGGCGCGCCCCGGACACATCTTCCCTTTACGCGCCCGCAAAGGCGGAGTGCTGGTACGCGCTGGGCAGACAGAAGCTTCCGTCGATCTGGCGCGGCTTGCGGGGTTGGTTCCGGCAGGCGTGATCTGCGAGATCATGCGCGATGACGGCACCATGGCGCGCGTGCCTGACCTGATCGAATTCTGCCGCGAACACAACATGAAGATGCTGACGGTGGCGGAACTGATTCGCTACCGCATGCAGCACGAACGCTACGTCCACCGCGTAGGCGAGGCGATTGTCGGCACTCCGCATGGAGAATTTCGGTTGATCGCTTACGACAGCGAAGTGGATGGCGGTGAATCGCACGTCGCTTTGGTGCGTGGCGATCTGGGAGGAGACGCGCCGGTCTTAGTCCGCATGCATTCGCATTGCCTGATGGGAGACGTTTTCGGATCGATAGCTTGTGATTGCCACGCCACGATTGAAGGTTCACTGCAGGCGATTGCGCAGGAGGGGCGCGGCGCTTTGATCTATCTGCACCAGACATCTAAGGGGTTTTCCGCCGAGCGCCTGGGCGATCGAACCTTGCTTACCTTTCATCGCGACAAGGCGCTTCCCTCTTTGCCGGAGAGTGAACGGAAGACGCAGCGCGAGATTGGTATTGGCGCGCAGATACTGTCGGACTTGAATTTGAAGCGGATCCGCCTACTGACCAATCATCCGCGAAAGATTGCGGCGCTGGAAGGATTTGAAATAGAAATTGTCGAACAGGTGCCGATTGCGCCGCAGCAGGTCAAAGCGGGCGGCAAGTAAACAGGCGCGCTGTTCAGGGCCACGTGTCTAAAACGGCTTGCGCACCACGATCTCGTTATCGTTGATGAAGAACTGAGCGGAGCACTGGTTCGATCCGCAAATCACCGGCAGCAGTCCAGCCAGTTGCTTGCGCGTGATCAGGCCCAGAGTTCCGCAGTTGGGGCAGGAAAGCACGGCCCAGTAAGGATCGTCTTTCTCTCCCACATGCCCCGCATTTTCCAGCACAAAGATCGTGCCGGGCAGCATCTGTTCCGGAATCCACTCCGTCAGGACGTCGATTTCCGCGACCATGTTGCCTCCCCCAGAGACAATTCCCGCTTCTTATGATGCCTTTTGCTTCTTCAGCGTTTTCACTCTTGGCTCATCAAACGAGCTGCTTTTCTTGCCGGAACCTACGATCGCCTGCACTCGCCGCACCGTGTCGCTCAAACAAACCGCCAGCACGGGTTGGCGCGAATTCTTCAGGATGTCAACGATCTGTTCGGCCGAGGTTTTCAGGTAAAGATCTTTGCCGTCGATCAGGAGGTGGTAGGTGGGTGTTCCACTCACCGTCTCCGCCAAGCGCTTGCCGAATTCCCTCTGCAAGAACCGCATCACTTTGCGGACGCGCTGCAGCGAGAATCCTCGCTGGCGCAGCTCGCAAATCACGCCAACTTCGGTGACATCTTCGAGCGAATACAGGCGGCGATGCCCTTGACGCTCGGGGACGACAATGCCACGTTCATCCCACCACTGCAGTTGGCGGGCAGTGATGGCGGTCAATGCCATGACTTCGCTCGATGTCCAACGTTTTGCCATGCAAATGTTTAAAACATTTGAGATGCAAAATGTTTCAGCCATTCTAGGCGGGAGTTTCCTGCTGTCAATAACGGATTTTGGAAAACAGGGGTGACTAGGGGAGTTCCGCCTGAGGAAATCTTACCGGCCGCCGCCGACGAAGTGGACGACCTCCAACCGGTCGCCGTCAGCAAGGCTGGTTGCCGCCCATTGGTCGCGGGGAACGATTTCGCGGTTCAGTTCGACCGCCACGCGGTCTTGCTTCATGCCGAGTTGTTCGATCAGCGCGGAGAGAGAAAGGGGAGAGGAAAAGTCGCGGGCTTCCCCGTTGATGTGGAGGATCATCGGCTAGGCTTCGATCTTGCGCAACCGGAACTTCCGAGTCGCAGTACGTCCGGTATAGCTGGCCTGGATCAGCACCGAAGCGTCGGGCAACGAGGATTCGTCCTGCTCGATGATCAGGTCGGCGTTGCCGCCTGAGTCGGTGACGACCTGGGTGTAGAACGGAGCGGCGTCGGGCCGGGCGAAGCGAACCGTCAAGCGCGCGCCCTGAACGGCTGACCCGCCATCGGTCACCTGCAAACGCATCTTCAGATTGCGGTCGGAGTGGACGGAGCCAGCGTTGAGCCAAAGCACATCGAGTTCTTTAATCGCCGCCAGCGTCTCCGGCGTATCGCGCTTGTCAAGAACCGTGTCGAGTTTTCCATCGCGAATGGAATCGAGCACTATGCGGTGCTGGTCGCGCAGAATCTGTTCTTTCTGCTGGTCGGTAAATCCGCCTCCGGCAACCTTGTCGGCGTAGGAAGTGGCGCGCTTGCCGATGCAGCGGCCGCGCACAAAGACCTGGGTCTGCAGCAGAAGTTCGTTTTCGCGGGCTTCGCTCTGCACGTGATAGACAGTGTCTTCGTGCTTGACGTCGGTGTTGAATCCAAAAATCATGCGTTTCCGTTCACGAATCGCGGCAAATGTTGCGCCGCTGTTAAAAGCATACGAGAAAACTGGTCCGTTCGCTTGACACTACTACGCAGTGAAATCTAATCTAGAACGTTTAAGCCATCATACTTGGCGCGAATTATATATAGCTCTGCTATGCCCGACAATTACTTCGCCCGCTACCTGCCGTTATTGATTCACTTCCTGGTTACGGGAGTGATTGCGAGCGCGATTGTGCTGCTGTCGTGGCTGATCGGCTACCGCAAACCCACCCGCGCCAAGATGTCTCCTTACGAATGCGGCATGACCCCGGTGGGCGACACCCGAGAGCGCTTCTCGGTGAAGTTCTACCTGGTCGGCATGTGCTTCATCATATTCGATGTAGAGGCCGTCTTCCTTTATCCCTGGGCCGTGATTCTACGGGAACTGAAGATGTTTGGCTTCTGGGAGATGCTGGTGTACATCGCCATTGTACTGGTCGGCTTCTTTTATATCTGGAAAAAGGGTGTGCTGGACTGGGGCAAGGTCACGTCGGCAGCGCGAGGGGAAGTCTAGTGCCGTCGACTCCTGCCATTACCGATCTGGAGCAACTCAAAGGGCACCCGGCCATCGCCTGCTTGCTGGCCGCGAATTCCGTTGTGGTCGAAGCCGTGAAGTTCGATCGCGAGGAAATGACCATCTGGGTGAACCGCGGTTCGATCCGCGATGCCTGCGCCCTGCTCCGGGAGGATCCGACTTGCGAATTTAACTACCTGTCCGATGTGACCTGTGTCGACTGGTATCCGCAGGAGCCGCGTTTTGAAGTGGTGTACCACCTGCTCTCGATTCCGAAGAAAGAACGGGTTCGACTGAAAGTGAAACTTGAAGGGGACAGCCCCGCGCTTGAGTCGGTCACTTCAGTCTGGCCGGGCGCGAATTATTTCGAACGCGAAGTCTTTGACCTGTTTGGCGTGCGCTTTACCGGACACCCTTATTTGCGACGTTTGCTGATGCCGGAAGACTGGGAAGGGCATCCATTGCGTAAGGACTATCCCGTGGAAGGATACCGGTAAGCCATGGCGCACTTGAATCCCACGCTGACGATGGAACCCGGACAGGACCGCACCATGATCCTGAACATGGGGCCACAGCATCCTTCGACCCACGGTGTGCTGCGCGTCATCCTCGAGATTGATGGCGAGACCATTGTCCGCATCATGCCCGACATCGGGTACCTGCATACCGGCATCGAGAAGACCTGCGAAGCCAAGTTTTACCAGCAAGTGGTGCCGCTCACCGATCGCATTGACTACCTCTGCCCGCTGACCAACAATCTTTGTTACGTGCTGGCGGTCGAGAAACTGCTCGGTCTGGAGATTCCCCCGAAAGCTCAGTGGATGCGGGTGCTGATGAATGAACTGACGCGCATCAACTCGCACCTGGTCTGGCTGGGTACACACGCCATGGATATTGGCGCGCTGACCGTCTTCTTGTATTGCTTCCGCGAGCGTGAAGACGTCCTTCGGCTGTTTGAGATGGTCAGCGGCCAGCGCATGATGACTTCATATTTTCGCGTGGGCGGGCTGGCTCTCGAGCCTCCAATCGGATTCTTCGCCAAGGCGCGCGAGTTCGCCAACCGCTTCCCGGAGAAAGTCGATGAGTACGAAAATCTGCTGACTGGCAATCCTATCTGGACCATGCGGACCAAAGGCGTCGCCAAGATCACCGCCGAGGACGCGATCGCGCTGGGAGCGAGCGGTCCCACCCTGCGCGGCAGCGGCGTCGACATCGATTTGCGCCGTGACATGCCTTACTCGGGCTACGAGAATTTCAAATTCAATGTGCCCATCGCCCAAGAAGGTGACGTCTTCGCCCGTTACATGTGCCGGGTACGTGAACTGCGTGAGTCGATCGGAATTGTGCAGCAGGCGCTCGACGGTATGCCCGAAGGACCCATCAAAGCCGATGCCCCAAAAGTGGTGCTGCCCGACCGCGAGAAGATGAAGACGCAGATGGAATCCCTCATCTATCACTTCAAGATTATTACGGAAGGCTTTGCTGTGCCGGAGGGTGAGGTTTACCAGGCGGTCGAGTCTCCGCGGGGAGAAATGGGCTATTACGTGGTTAGTGACGGCACCGCTAAGCCCTATCGCGTGCACATGCGCGCGGCCTGTCTGGCGAATCTGCAACTGCTCCCCAAAATGTGTGAGGGACGATTGATCGCCGACGTGGTGGCGGCCATCGGGAGCATCGATATTGTGCTGGGGGAGATTGACCGGTAGGAATTTTGCAATTTGGTAATCGGGTAATTTGGCAATTTGAAGGCAAGAAGAAATTACAAAATTACCCGATTACAAAATTACAAAAATGAAGTTTTCTGACGAATTCGAATCGCGCTTCACGGAGATGCTGAATCACTATCCGACGAAGCGCTCAGTGCTGGTCCCGACACTGCTCTACGCGCAGGACGAAACCGGTTTCCTTGGCGACGAAGTAATCGCCGAAATCGCCGGACGTCTGGGCCTGACCGAACTCGATGTGCGCAACGTGATCAGCTATTACTCCATGCTGACCACCAAGCCGCGCGGAAAATATAACGTGCAGGTCTGCACCAACATCGCCTGCATGCTGAAGGGCGGCGAGGAACTTCTGCACCACTGCAGCAAGAAGCTCGGCATAGGACACAAGGGCACGACAGCTGATGGAATGTTCACGCTGGAAGAAGTCGAGTGCATTGGCGGATGCAGCTGGGCGCCGGCGGTCCAGGTGAACTATGACTTCCACGAAAATCTGACCGTCGAGCAGATGGACAGGGTTCTGGACGATTACAAGAAGAGATGATTCTGTAATTTGGTAATCGGGTAATTTGGCAATTTAAGAAATTACCCGATTACAAAATTACAAAATGGCAAGTCTGGTTTCCCATCCCGATGAAGTAAAAGTCGTCTCCCGGCGCTTCGGCCAGGGTGCGACGGATATCGACCGCTACCTGGAACTCGATGGCTACAAGGCGGTGCAGAAGGCCCTGAAGATGGAGCCCGATGCCATCGTGAACGAAGTTAAGAATTCCGGGCTACGCGGCCGAGGAGGGGCTGGTTTCAATACCGGGATGAAGTGGTCGTTTGTGCCCAAGCAATCGCCCAAACCGAAATACGTCTTGTGCAATGGCGATGAGAGCGAGCCGGGCACCTGCAAAGACCGCCTGATCTTCGAGCACGACCCTCATTCGGTCATAGAAGGTGTCATGATCGCCGCGCTCGCAGTGGGATCGCATACCGGATACATCTACATCCGCGGCGAGTATCGCTACCTATCGGTCATCATGCAGAAGGCCTTGCGGGACGCGTACGCGAAGGGCTTTCTGGGTAAGAACATTTTCGGCAGCGGATACGATCTCGACATTTTCTGGCACGGCGGCGCCGGGGCGTACGAAGTCGGTGAAGAATCGGCATTGATGGAATCGCTCGAAGGCAAGCGAGGCATTCCGCGCATTCGACCTCCCTTCCCTGCGGTGGTGGGACTTTGGGGCGGACCGACTGTCATCAACAATGCTGAGACGCTGGCGAGTGTTCCTCAGATCTTGCTGAACGGGGCCGAGTGGTACGCGAATTTGGGAACGCCGAAGAATGGCGGCACGCGGTTGTTCTGTTTGAGTGGACATCTTGAACGTCCCGGCGTTTACGAACTGCCGATGGGCTACAACCTGAAAAAGATGATCTATGAGGTCGGCGGCGGCATCCCCAACGGACGCGCTTTGAAAGCGGTGGTCCCGGGAGGATCCAGCACTCCCGCGTTGAAGCCCGAAGAGATCGACGTCGCCATGGATTTCGATTCGCTCGCGAAGGCAGGATCGATGCTGGGTTCGGGCGGCGTGGTGGTTCTGGACGAGACAACCTGCATCGTGAAGTTCGCGCTGCGCACGATTAAGTTCTACCAGCATGAAAGCTGCGGATGGTGCATCCCGTGTCGCGAAGGTACCGATTGGCTCAAGAAAACACTGACCCGGTTTCACCAGGGCGCTGGAGTAAAGAAAGATATCGACAACATTCAGTATCTGTCGGAAAACATGCTGGGCCGGACGTTTTGCCCGCTCGGTGACGCCGCGGCGATGCCGACGATCGCTTTCGTTAAAAAGTGGCGCAAAGAATTTGAGGACCATCTGGAAGGCAAGCCGTGCCCGTTTGAAAAGGCAGGAGCGGGGGAACACGTTGCAGTACTGTCGCACTAGGTTTTGTAATTTGGTAATCGGGTAATTTTGCAATTTGGAATACTTCGATGCTGTCGAAGCAGGAACAGCTTCGCGATCGAACCAAAGCATTCGCGGTAAGGCTGGTGCGGATGTATAGGGCGTTGCCGTATCGAGGCGATGCGCAGGTGCTTGGGAAGCAGTTGTTGCGCTGTGGAACCGCGGTTGCGGCGAATTATAGAGCCGCCTGTCGCGCGAGATCCAAAGCCGAATGGATCGCAAAGATTGGTATCGTTGTAGAAGAGGCGGATGAGACTGTGTTTTGGCTGGAAATGCTGCAGGATTGCGAAATCGTACCTGCCAAGCGTTTGACGGAGTTGCTAGCAGAGGCACATGAACTGACTGCTTTGTTTACTGCCTCACGGCAGACGGCCAAAGCGGTTCATTAGATTGCAAAATTACCCGATTACAAGATTACGAAATGGCTGACGTAAACATCACGGTGGACGGTAAGAAGGTCGCGGCTCCCGCGGGGACGCTGCTGATCGAAGCCTGCAAAGCGGTTGGCATCGAAGTGCCCTCGTTCTGCTACTACCCAAACCTGTCTTTGCAGGGCGCTTGCCGCATGTGCCTGGTGAAAGTCGAAAAGATGCCTAAGCTGCAGACCGCCTGCACTACCGTCATCGGCGAAGGCATGATTGTCACTACCGACAGCGATGAGATTCGGCAGGCGCGCAAGTCGATGGTCGAGTTGCTGCTGGGAAACCATCCATTGGATTGTCCGGTGTGCGACGCGGGCGGCGAGTGCGAATTGCAGGACATGACGTTCTCCTACGGCGCCGCCGAATCAAAATACATTGAGCCCAAGAATCATCGCGAAGAGCAGCAGTGGTCTCCGGTAGTGTATTTCGACCGGCCGCGTTGCATCCTTTGCTACCGGTGCGTGCGCGTCTGCGGCGAAGGCATGGATGTGTGGGCGCTGGGCGTGCAAAACCGCGGCGTCTCCTCCATCATCGCGCCCAACAAAGAAGATCACTTGGAATGCGAAGAGTGTGGGATGTGTATCGACATCTGTCCGGTCGGCGCACTCACATCGGGCGCATATCGCTACAAGACCCGCCCCTGGGAGATGAATCACGTCGGCACCACTTGCACCCACTGTGCCGACGGATGCAAGACCACGCTGGGCGTCCGGCGCTCCGAGACTGGCATGCAGATCGTGCGCGGCGACAACCGCGACAAGAGTGGCATCAACGGTGACTTTCTCTGCATGAAGGGACGTTACGGCTTCGACTTCGCCGACAGCGCCGAGCGTCTTACCAAGCCGCTCATCCGCAAAGACGGCCGGTTGACTCCCGCTACCTGGGAAGAGGCTTTTGCCCTGATCGGCAGGCGTTTCAAGGAAGTCTTTGATCACGAGGGTGGGCAGGCAATCGGAGTAATCGGATCCACGCGCACGACGAATGAGGAGAACTACCTGCTGCAGAAGTTTGCTCGCGTCGTGCTCGGCACCAACAACGTCGACCACCACCGGACGGCCGACTTCCCTGCCCTGGCTGCAGCGCTCACGGGAAAATCAGATCTCACGGCTTCCATGCGCGACGTGTTCAACGCCCCGGCAATCCTTCTGATTGGAAACAATCCGACCGAGCAGCATCCTTTATTGGCCTGGCAGATTCGCAACAATGTGCGTTTGCACCGAGCCAAGCTGCACGTGATCAATTCCGAGGACATCAAACTGCACCGCCAGGCGACGACGTTCACGCAGATTCCCGCCGGAAACGAATCTCAGGTAGCGGCATTCCTGGGCGGAAACGATTCTGCGGCTGCGGCGCTCGGTGGCACCAGTGACGCGTGGACTGCGTTGCGCGACAAGCTGCGCGGCGAAGCCAATCTGATCGTCATCTTCGGATCGGAGATTCGTGGCGGGGCCGTTTCTTCGCTCGTGAACTTCACTGCCGGAATTCAAGGCGCCAGGATCATCGCCCTCGCCGACTACGCTAATTCGCGCGGCGCAGCCGATATGGGCCTCTATCCCGACCTGCTTCCCGGCTACCATCGCACGGCGAACACCAGTCCCTTCCATGAGGAGTGGGGCGGAGTTCCGCAGAACAAAGGACTATCTCTCCCAGAAATGATCGAGAGCGCGAAAGCCGGAAAACTCAAAGCTCTCTACGTGGTTGGCTCGAATCCTGTAGGCCGTGAAGGCATCGATCCCTTCGCGCTGTCGAACACCTTCGTGGTCGTGCAAGACATGTTCCTGACCGAGACAGCGACGATCGCCGACGTGGTTCTGCCCGCGGCCAACGCCTACGAGAAGTCGGGCACCTTCACCAACACCTGCGGTGATCTGCAACTGGTGAAGAAGGCCGGAGAAGTCACCGACACCAAAACCGACTTCGAGATGATTGTCCGCATCGCCGACGCCATGGGCTTCGATGTCCACAAACTAGTGCCTTTCGGACGCGGCACGCGCGCGGACATGGGGCAATCGCGCGGTGCGCAATCGGGAGAAGCTGATCGCCATGTAGTCTGGCTCGAAGCGCACGGGCTTGAGCCGAAGATGAGCCCGTTTGATCCGATGGCGATTCTCGATGAGATTCAGAGACTGCTGCCGGGATATGACTTCTCGCGCGTCAATGTGCTTTCCGGAAACGACGAACATACGACTTTTTCGAAGAGCGGCCCCGGAGCTTTGCAAGACCCGGCGCTGATTGTGCCGGCCAACGACAATCTATTTACCTCCGGCACACTCGGAAGGTATTCCAAAGCTTTGAATTCGGTCATGGAAGGCCGGCAACATCCGGCTACGGAAGTCGCAGCGGACTAGGAACTCTTAGCTATCCCGATCAAGGAAAGAAGATCGCATTGTTAAGCGTTGGAACTTTTGTCCTCATCTCGATCGTGAAGATCGTTCTGGCGGTGATCATCCTGCTGACGGCGGTCGCGTACACGGTTTGGCTCGAGCGCAAAGTCGTCGGCCACATGCAGAACCGCTGGGGACCCACGCGGGTCGGCCCGTTTGGCCTGCTGCAACCTCTGGCCGACGGAGTCAAATTTCTCTTTAAAGAGGACCTGACGCCGCCGCACGTTTACAAACCGCTCTATATCGCGGCTCCGATGATTGCGGTCATCTTTGCGCTGACTTCGATCGCCGTTATTCCCATTGGAAACACGGTCACCATCGGTTCGATCACGACGCCGCTGCAGATCACTGACGTCAACATCGGACTTCTGATAGTTCTTGGCATCACCTCCGTCGGAGTTTACGGAGTGGCGCTGGCAGGCTGGTCTTCGAACAACAAGTATTCCCTGCTCGGCGGGTTGCGGGCGAGCGCACAAATGATCAGCTACGAAGTGTCGCTGGGACTTTCGCTGATCGGCGTGCTGATTCTTTCCGGCAGCTTCAGCCTGCGCGACATCGTGGTGGCGCAGAGCGGACACTTCTGGGGATTCATTCCCAAGTGGAACATTTTTTATGGCGGCCAGTTTGTCGCCTTCTTTATCTATCTAATGTCGGCCTATGCCGAGACCAATCGCATCCCGTTTGACCTGCCGGAAGCGGAAACCGAGTTGGTCGCGGGATATCACACGGAGTACAGCGCGATGAAGTTCGCCATGTTCTTTATGGCCGAATACGCGAACATGATCACGGTGGCTTGCCTGGCGTCGATTTTGTTTCTCGGCGGATGGAACGGTCCGTTATTTGGACCAGCCTGGCTGCAGATGGTATTGCCGGTGTTCTGGTTTGCGCTGAGAATTTTCGGCTTTCTTTTCCTTTACATCTGGGTTCGCGGAACACTGCCGCGTTTTCGCTATGACCAACTGATGGCATTCGGATGGAAATTCCTGTTGCCGCTGGCTATCGCGAATCTGGTGATCACGGGACTGATTGTGGCGTTGAAATCGTAGTGCCGCCATCTTGGCGGCTCAAGGAAGTTGAGATTGCAATTGCCGGCGGGACGCCGGCGCTACTTTAACCATGCTTCATCTGCTCATATTTCTATTTTTCGGAGCGATCTGCGTGGCGGGGGCGGTCAACCTGCTGGTGCAGAGGCATCCCATTAACAGCGCGCTCTCGCTGATCGCCGTCATGGTGTCGTTGGCGGTTGAGTACCTGTTGCTGGGAGCGGAGTTCGTCGCCGCCGTGCAGGTCATCATTTATGCCGGTGCAATTATGGTGCTGTTCGTGTTCGTCATCATGTTGCTCAATGCCGGCGAAGAGGAACGAACCGTGGGCAGCAAAGTTGCCATGGTGATCGGCATTCCCGGAATGCTAGTGGGTAGCGGGTTGGTGGCTTGGGTATTGCTTGCTCGCTCGAACACGGCATCGGTGGAAGCCGGAGCGCTGTGGGGCGATCCCAAATCGATTTCTCGGCTTCTCTTCCACGATTTTCTGTTGCCCTTTGAAGTGACGTCGGTGCTGGTACTGATCGCCATCATGGGCGCAGTGGTTCTCGCCGCCAAGCCTGAGCAGGTGCAATCGCCAAGAAAGGAGGCCTGATGGTACCGCTGTCGTATTACCTGGTGCTGAGCGGAATTTTGTTTGCCTGCGGAGTCACGGGCTTTCTGATCAAGCGCAACCTGATCACGATTTTCATGTCGATCGAGTTGATGCTCAACGGCGTGAATCTTTCATTTGTGGCCTTTGCCGCGCAGTGGCACGCGCTCAGAGGACAGGTTTTCGTTTTCTTTGTGATGGTGGTGGCTGCGGCCGAAGCTGCGGTGGGACTAGCCATCATCATCGCCGTCTATCGGAATCGCGAAACTTTGAACGTAGACCGGATCAACCTGCTCAAACTATGACGTCGAACCTTTATCTGTGGCTGATTCCGCTGCTGCCGCTGGCTGGCGCCGCCTTCAATGGCTTCTTCGGGAAGCGCTTTTCCCGGCAGGCCGTCGCGGCTGTGGCGCTTGCGTTCAGCGGCGCGGCGTTCGTCATGGCGCTGGGCATCGCCGCGCGATTTTCTTCGATCGCACTTCCCCATACCGAAACACTGGCCACATGGTTCCGCTCCGGGAGTTTTCAGATTGACTTTGCGTTTTACCTCGATCAGCTTTCCTTCGTCATGCTGATGGTGGTCACTGGCGTTGGCTTCCTGATCCACATTTATTCCGTCGGCTACATGTGGGAGGACGACGGGTTCTACCGCTTTTTCGCCTATCTGAACCTGTTCATGTTCTTCATGCTGACGCTGGTGCTGGCCAACAACTACCTGGTGATGTTCATCGGGTGGGAAGGCGTGGGCTTAGCGTCGTATCTGCTGATCGGATTCTGGTTCGTGAAAGACTCCGCGGCGTCCGCGGGCAAGAAAGCGTTTATCGTCAACCGTATCGGCGACTTCGGATTTCTGATCGCGCTGTTCCTGCTGATCAAGCATTTCGGGACGCTCACGTTCACCGATGTCTTCACAAAGATCGCTCCGCTTTCTCCCGAGAGTGCCGGGGCCGGACTGCTGACAGCCATCGGAATATTGCTGATGGTCGGCGCGGCGGGAAAGTCGGCGCAGATTCCGCTGTATGTGTGGCTGCCGGACGCGATGGAAGGCCCGACTCCAGTCTCCGCGCTGATCCACGCCGCCACCATGGTTACCGCGGGCGTGTACATGGTCTCGCGCTCGCACGCGATTTTTGAGCGCGCGCCGGTGGCGATGACCGTGGTTGCAATTACTGGGACGCTCACTGCATTATTCGCAGCGACCATCGGCATCACGCAAACCGATATCAAAAAAGTTCTCGCCTACTCCACCGTCTCCCAACTGGGATACATGTTCATGGGCTGCGGCGTGGGCGCGTTCTCGATGGGCATCTTCCACCTGATGACCCACGCGTTCTTCAAGGGCCTGCTGTTCCTGGCGGCGGGCTCGGTGATTCACGCCATCGGCGGCGAGCAGGACATGCGCAAGATGGGCGGCCTGCGCCACAAGATTCCGTGGACTTTCTGGACCATGACGGCCGGAACCTTTGCCATTGCCGGATTTCCGCCACTGGCCGGCTTCTATAGCAAAGACGCCATTCTATACAACGCTTTTAAGGCGAACTGGGTCTACTGGGCGATCGGCGTGTTCACGGCTTTCCTCACTTCGTTTTACATGTTCCGCCAGTGGTTCCTCACCTTCTTTGGCGAGTACCGCGGTGAAGAACACGAGGATCACAGCCACGGTGGCCACGGACATGGCGGCGTCCACGAGAGCCCGAAGGCGATGTTGGTCCCGCTGGCAATCCTGGCGATTTTATCGGTTTGCGGCGGGTGGGTAGGAAGCGAACGCTTCGACAAATTCCTTTCGCCGGTGTTCCATGCCAATGCGGTGGTGCAGGAAGCACCTGCTTCCCATGAAGAACAAGGGCCCTCCGAGGGTCTGCTCACCAGTGTATCGATCGCGGTGGCCGCGTTGGGCATGGGACTCGCATGGCTTCTTTACTCGAAGAATCCGGAACTTCCACAGAAGATCGCTGCCGCGCTTGGTAGCTTCTACCAGACTGTCTCGAACAAGTATTACATCGACGAGATTTATGCAGCGATCATTGTGCGGCCTCTGGTCAATGGATCGCGACGCATTTTATGGCAGACCGTGGATCAAGGTGTGATCGACACAACTCTGAATGACACCGCCGACGGAGCACGCGATGTTTCTGACACGGTGCGACATATGCAGTCCGGCAACATTCGTTCGTACGCGGGATGGATCGCCGTCGGCGCGGCCGCGGTGATCGCTTACATGATCTGGATGGGGACCCGATGAACTCACTCGACAGCTCGATCCTTACGCTGGTGACGTTCATCCCACTCGCGGGAGCGTTGTTGCTGGTTTTCATGCCGCGGCGCGATCGCGACATCAAGATCGTGTCTTTGGTTGTAACGATTTGTGCCTTCCTGGTCTCGCTGCACTTGCCGGTACATCTGCACCGGTCGCAGCCGGGCTTTCAGTACGAGATCAACTTGCCTTGGATTCCGACTCCCAACATTCATTACCACATGGGAATCGACGGAATTTCCGTATGGCTGATCGTGCTGACGACTTTCCTCACCCCGCTGTGCGTCCTGATTTCGTGGAATTCGATTCATGAGCGGGTGAAGGAATTCTTCATCATTCTCTTGGTTCTCGAGACCGCGCTGATCGGCGTTTTCTGCGCCCTTGATCTGTTCCTCTTCTATTTCTTCTGGGAAGCCACGCTGATTCCGATGGCGCTGTTGATTGGCGTTTGGGGCCATGGCCGTCGCGTCTATGCCGCCGTGAAGTTCTTTATGTACACGATGATCGCCTCCGTGTTCATGCTGGCGGCGATCCTGTGGCTGTACGCGAAGGTGGGAACGTTCGATTTCGTCTCCATTCAGAACGCGATTCAGAGTGGTCGGGTAGATGGGTTTGCCGGTGCAGCACCCTGGCTCTTTCTCGGATTCTTTGTTGCCTTCGCCGTGAAAGTTCCGCTGTTCCCGGTACACACCTGGCTGCCCGACGCGCACGTGGAAGCGCCAACGGCGGGTTCCGTCCTGCTGGCCGGCGTTCTGCTGAAGATGGGCACGTACGGCATGTTGCGCTTTAATCTAGGTCTGTTCCCTGCACAATCGCGGCAGAATGCCAACTGGATCATGATCCTGGCTCTGATTGGCATCATCTACGGCGCGCTAGTAGCCATGGTGCAGCCGAACATGAAGAAACTGATCGCCTACTCGTCGATCAGCCATCTCGGCTTCGTTGTCCTCGGAATCTTCAGCTTTACGCAGGCGGGACTCGATGGCGCGGTGTACGTGATGCTCGCTCATGGCATCTCAACCGGCGGATTGTTCATGCTCTCCGGCATTCTGTATGAGCGACGGCATACCTACGAGATTTCAGAATTCGGCGGCCTGGCAACGCCCATGCCCGGCTACGCAGCGTTCTTTTTATTCATCACGCTCGCTTCGGTGGGACTGCCGCTGCTCAATGGTTTCATCGGAGAGTTCCTGGTGTTGAGCGGTGCCTTCCGCGACCGGGCGATCTACGGAATTCTGGGGGCAACCGGCGTCATCTGGAGCGCCTGTTACCTGCTGTGGATGTACCAGCGCGTGTTCTTTGGAAAAGTGAAACTCGACATCAATAATCATCTGCTTGATTTAAGCGCTCGTGAACAGATCGCGCTTTGGCCCGCCGCAATCGTCGCCTTGATCATGGGCGTGGCGCCGCTAGTCTGGTTGAATGCGATCGATCCGGCAGTGAGCGCGGTGCTTGCGCCGTTTGCGCAACTGGCAGCCAAGGTGGTGGGACAGTGAACCCTGCCACGCTGCCTCAAGGCGTTGAGTACATTCGCATTCTCCCCGAGATTGTGCTCACGGTATTCGGGATGATCATCATGCTGCTCGATCCGGTCATGGACGAGCAGCGCAGCCAGAAAACGCTTGGCACAATCGCCTTGTTCGGGGCGATCACCGCCATCGCGGCGACTGTCTTTCAGGCGCAGTATCCCGGCCCCGGCTTCTGGGGCATGATCCACGTCGACTCCTTTAGCGTCTTCTTTCATTTGGTGGTTACCGCTGTCACTACCGTCGTTATTCTTACTTCCTACGAATACCTGGCGGTGCAGCAGATCCGGGCCGGAGAATACTACGGTTTGATTCTGTTTGGCGCGGTGGGCATGTGTCTGATGTCGTCGGCGGTGGAACTGGTTCTGATCTTTATCGCGCTCGAGATCTCTTCCATTTCCACGTACATCCTCGCGGGCTTTCGGCGGCGTGCCGCTATCAGCAGCGAGTCGTCGATCAAATATTTTCTGCTGGGCTCGTTCGCCACTGCCTTCTTTCTTTACGGTGTAGCGCTGATGTTTGGTGCCACGGGTTCCACTAGCATCGTGGTCATCGGACGCGCATTGCAGATGCAGCAGCCTCCGGTGCTCGCTTACGTGGCGGTGGCACTCATGTTTGTGGGACTGGGCTTCAAGGTCGCTGCCGCTCCCTTCCACATATGGACGCCCGATGTATACGAAGGAGCGCCTGCTCCCATAGTCGGATTTATGTCCACTGGTCCGAAGGCCGCCGTCTTCGCGGTACTGTTGCGCATTCTGTTTGAGGCACACGCGCCCGGGACCCTTTGGCTGATCTGGGTAGTGGCGGCTCTGTCGATGACACTGGGCAACATCGGAGCTCTGGTCCAGGACAACGTCAAGCGCCTGCTCGCCTATTCATCGATTGCGCATGCAGGCTACCTGCTGGTTGCGTTCGCGGCGCTGCCTAACAATGGAATTCCCGCCGCCATGTTCTACGCGGCGTCGTACGCCGCCATGAACGTTGGCGCATTCGCTGTAGTGAGCCACCTTGCCGGCGCCGGTGAACGTTACGTAACGCTTGAAGACTATGCAGGGCTGGGGCGCCGTTCCCCGATTCTGGCCGCAACGCTCACCATCTTCCTGTTGTCGCTGATCGGCATCCCGATTACGGGCGGATTTTTCGCCAAGTTCTACGTGTTCAGCGCCGCGGTGCAGGCGAATCTTATCGGGCTGGTGGTGATCGGCGTTATTAACAGCGCCATCGGTTCCTATTATTACTTGCGCGTGATCGTGATGATGTACATGAAAGAGCCGCACAACGAGGAAGCGATTTCACCGATTCCATTCAGCTTGGGAACTGCCCTGGCGATCAGCCTTGCCGCCACGATTTATCTTGGAGTCGTGCCTGGCCGCGTTTTGGAATACGCCTCCAAAGCGGCATCTGGCTTGGTGCAATAGAAAAATTCTCAAGTTTCCCTTTCCCGGTTGCTCCCTCGGAGTTATGCTGTGCAATGCTGGAGAAGTTCGGGACCCGGCGTCTGAAGTAATCCACAGACACCATTTGACAAGGCTTCGCGCTCCCGGCATGATTGTTGCTCTCTCCACAAATCCCCCGTCTGGAGGTCGTATGGCTCAACTGATTCGCAGGATCTGGTCCGAAGAGCAGGGTCAGGACATTGCGGAGTATGCGGTAATGCTGGCGGTGATCCTAGTTCTTGTAGTCGGAACGATACGGCTAATCGGGACGAACGCCAATAATGCCTTCTCGTCCGTCGCCAGTTCGATCCAATAGCCGGCGCCGGTTTGGGCGTCTTACGTTTGTGACTCGCGGTCACTGTCCGACCTCACGGTCCGGCCACTGAGCCCGAGATTCGATTCCTTTGTGCCTGCCGAGCAAGTCCTCCCTATTGCCCGGCAGGTACATAAATCCGGTCAGCGCTTACCAAATCCACGTTGGGCACTTCGGTCTGTAATTTCACTTGCTGAAATCCTGCTTTCTTTTCCGGCTGCGCCTGGAAGGTCAACCAGTACTGGCGTCCCAAACGGTTTGCCAAATCGTCCAAATACGGACTGAACGAAACCGGAGCTCCATAGGCAAGGTAATAAGCCTCGCCGCCGGTTTCATCCGCGATTTGCGAAAGATAATTCTGCCCCCAGTTGATGCGCCAGAAACTGTGTCCGTAATGTCCGACACCTGGCATGTAGATCGCAAACACCAGCACGCCAGCCTTCTGGGCTTGATCGATCGTCGAACTCACGTACGGATCATCAGGGCCGCTTCCCCAGTAGCGATCAATCCCATCGGTGACCATCAGCACCTCGCGGGGCACTTTGGCTTCCGGCCAACGTTTGATTAGATCGCCTAGTGAAAAATACGGACTGGCCGACGCTCCCGCACTTCCGAGGGGGAGGCGCAGCGCTTTGGCCGCCGATGCATGATCGGAAGTCAGATTCTGAAGAATCACCGCCGTTCCGTTCTGCATGTAGGCAATTCCGATCTCGGTCGTGGAAGGCTGTGAATTGATGAACTGGCGCAGGTCCTCGAGTTGTGACCCGAGGCTGGTATTTGACGAATCGTCGATCAGTATAAATAGCTGAAGACCGGCGCGGTTGTCCTTGAGCGGGACCCAGTCTGTGACCTTGACGCGCTGATGCTTCAAATAGACCATCACATCGCGGGCGTCGATCATGGGGAGCGTCGAGCCATGGTGCGGCTCTGCAGTGACCACCATATTCACCGGAACCCCGGCGGCGGTCGCAGACTCCTGCGCTACCACTACGGTCGAAAGAACTGCGATCACCATCAATCCCAAAGCTTTGAAAAAACGCATAGTCAATCTCAACTTTCTTGCCGATTCGTTCTGGTTCGGCGTAAATTCGCAGTTACACTCCAGACTCGACCACTTCGGCCTACCAGTTGGATTAATTTGTCTCGGTTCGCGATTCAACTCAAACGTAACTCCCCGTAGCAGGGGCGAATCAATCAAAAGTGGGATGCCGATGCCCGGAGTCCTGATGCTCAACTCGGTCATCAAGATCGCAGACGCAGCGTTCGGGAGGAAAATGGAATGAAGCTACGCAATCTCGGGAAGTCAGGCTTGCGGGTCTCGATGGTGGGCTTGGGCTGTAACAATTTTGGTTGGACGATCGATCTAGCGGGCACGCGCCAGGTCGTGCAAAAAGCGCTTGATCTTGGCGTCACACTCTTCGACACCGCCGACATCTACGGTAATGGCGGCGGCTCAGAAGAAATGCTGGGACAGGCTCTGGGTGAGCACCGCAAAGAGGCCATTGTCGCCACTAAGTTTGGCATGGCCATGGACGATGCCGAGAAGAAAGGCGCCTCGCGCAGTTACATTCTCTCGTCGGTTGAAGGCAGCTTGCGGCGCTTGAAAACCGACTGGATTGATCTCTATCAGATTCACACGCCCGACGCGCGCACTCCGATCGAAGAAACTCTTCGCGCCCTCGACGACCTGGTTACGCAAGGGAAAGTTCGTTACATCGGTTGCTCGAACTTTGCCGCATGGCAGACGGTCGAAGCGCTATGGACTTCCCGCAGCCTCGGTATCAACGCATTCATCTCATGCCAGAATGAGTACAGCCTTGTGGTTCGTGAGGTAGAGCGTGAACTCCTGCCCGCGATGGAAGCCCACAGTCTGGGAATGCTACCCTTCTTTCCCCTGGCCAGTGGACTGCTTACCGGCAAGTACACTCGAGAATCGTCCGCTCCGGAAGGCTCTCGCCTCAGCGCCAACAAGCGCTTGGCGGATCGCTACCTGACCGAGACGAACTGGGACAAGGTCGACCAACTAATGGAGTACTGCCATGCGCACGGGCGCGGACTCTTGGAATTGGCCTTCTCGTGGCTGCTGGCGCGCCCTACGGTCTCCAGCGTGATCGCCGGAGCCACCAAGCCGGAGCAGGTCGAACAGAACGTGAAGGCTGCCGAGTGGCAACTCTCTGCGCAAGAAATTGCGGAAGTGGACGCGATCACCGCGGCGACGTAAAGATGTAGACCTCCCTTCAGCCGCATCGACGAAGGCTGCTTGTGCCGGGGTATGAAAATAACGCCAACATGTTTCTTGACCCAGCATATGGAAACAATCCTTGTTCGAACGCCGAAGTTTCGCACGACATGACGGATGCGCCGTTCTGACAAGCCGACAGCACCTCCTCCGATAACAAGTCGCTCTTCAGCTACAGCACGCGCATTCACTTCATCTATGCGGACTTAGACACCGGACACAAACCATCGCGAACGACTCATCAATAATTGCCACTAGACTTGCGGACTGGGGGTACAATGTCTGCCGGGCTTTGCATGGCCCGCAAAAGAAAAGGGCCGGCCTCTTCGGAGGTTGGCCTTTTATTTATGGAAGGTTTTCCAATTAACTCTTCGCCAATTTATCCATCTCTTCTTTGGCGAGTTTGAAACCAGTATTCCCCGCGGGAACGCCCGCGTAGACAGCGGTTTGCAAAAGCACTTCCTTGAGATCGCAGGGTTCGAGTTCATGGGCCAACCCAGTGCGCACGTGCAAAGCGAACTCTTCCCAGCGTCCCATGCTCGCGGCGATGGCCAGCACCAGCAGACGACGGGTACGGTGGCTGAGACCCGGGCGCGTCCAGATGGCTCCCCAGGCATAGCGCGTAATCAAGGTTTGAAAATCGCGGTTGAAGTCGGTAGTGGATGCCATCGAGCGATCGACGTGGGCATCCCCATGCATTTCGCGCCGAATCCCGAAACCGGCTTGTAGCGGATCGCCGGCGTTTTCCAAGGGCATCAGGAATTCCACCAGCGCGGCGGTGAAGGAACGCGGACGCTCAAGATTGGAAAGATGCGCTCCCGGCAGGCGAGCCACGCGGGCGCCCGCGATTTCACGAGCCAGAACTTCGCCATGGCCTTCCCAGGGAGTGGAGGGATCATTGTCACTGGCAATGACAAGCGTCGGGACCTTAATCTTGGATAACTCGCTCTTGTAGTCGATGTCACGGAGAGCGGCACAACAACCTGCGTATCCCGAAGGATCGGTGCCCAGAAAAACAGTCTTGACGTCAGTAGCATGAAAATCGCCGGCCAGCGTAGCAGCCGAGAAGAAGCGCTGCATCACCATGTCGGCGATTGAGGCCATTCCGCCCTGTTGTACCGCCTGAATTCGCGTGTCCCAGTTGGTGCGGGGACCGAACTGCGGTGACGTATTCGCGAGAACAAGGTGAGTCAGGCGGTCGGGAGCATGTAGCGCGATCCATTGTCCAATCGCACCTCCCATCGAAAGGCCGCAAAAAACGAACTTTCCAAATCCTGCCGCATCGGCGACGGCAAGAGCATCTCGTCCCAACTGCTCGATGGAATACTCGCCCTTGGGCGCATCGGAGGCGCCGTGGCCGCGAACATCGTAACGCAGGATCTGGAAGTAAGGCGCGAGAGCTTCCACCTGCTGGGTCCACATCGCGTGGTCGGCGCCGATCGAGTGCGACAAGATCAACGGCGTTGCACCCGCTTTACCCTCGAGACGATAGAAGATCCGGATACCGTCAACAGTCACGAAGGGCATAGAGATTAGTCCTTTTCCCTCGAAGGATTCGCGATGAGAGACTTACGAAATTGCTCGGCCACTCCCAAATATTCTTCTGGGGTCTCCAGTCGGCGAAGCATAGCCGCATCGAGATGACGCGTGACTTCGGGCATTGCACTCAGCACTTCCGCAAGACTTTTCTGCTGGGTGGCACTTTGCCGAGTAGCTTCTTCGAGCAATTTGTGGGCAACATCTCTACCCACCTTCGCGCCTAACAGCATCATGGCGCGCTCCGCGAAAATCACTCCCCGCGTGGCTGCGATATTTTCTCGCATGCGGGCCGAATCAACTGTCAATCCCTCGGCTACTTCCGCCATCGAAGCTACGGCCAGGCCCGTCGCTTGAATGACGCCAGCCACCGTGGGCCACTCCGCCTGCCATCCACCCACCGCGCGTTCGTGCTCTTGCACCATCGATGACAGGAACGTGGCAACCAATGGCGGCACGCGTTGCGCAGCCGACAGCGTGACCGAGCATCCAATGGGATTACGTTTGTGCGGCATGGTCGAAGATCCGCCGCGGCCTTGTCCGCCCGGCTCGGCAACTTCGGCGACTTCACTCTGCATGAGGAGAGAAATATCGCGTGCCATTTTACCCAGCGATCCGGTCAGAACTCCGCACGAACAGATCACGCGCGCCAGACGATCACGATGAGTGTGCCAGGGAGCATCCGGAAATCCGAGGCTAAGCTCTGCGGCGAGCGCATGTCCCACCTCAATTCCCTTTTCGCCGAGCGAGGCTAAGGTGCCGCTGGCGCCGCCGAACTGGAAAATCAATGCATCAGAAAACGTTTGACGGAGACTCTCTCGGCATCGCCGCATCGCCGCCAGCCATCCCGCGGCTTTCAATCCGAAGGTCACCGGAGGCGCAGCCTGCATCAGGGTTCGCCCCAGCATTACGGTATTCGCATGCTGCTCGACTAGCCGGAGCAATGCGCCTTCCATCTGCTCGAGATCGCTTTCCAACAAGACTTGTGACTTCTTGAGCAGAAGCACCAGCGCGGTATCGGCCACATCCTGACTGGTCGCTCCCCAGTGCACAAAACCGGCGGCATCGGGATCGCTGGCTCGCACCAGGTCAGTAAGGGCTTTCGCGAGCGGGATACCTGGCGTTCCACCGCGCAGGGTCTGATTCGCCAACGCGAAAACGTCGAAGGATTCCACTCGCGCGGCCGCCGCGATCGCTTTCGCTGCGAAATCAGGCACGACTCCCAATCGCGCCTCGGCTCGCGCCAATCCCACTTCGAAAGCGAGCATGGCCTCGAGCACCGAGCGGTCGGAGAAGACCTCCGCCAGCGCCTCGGTGGTGGCCAAGCTCTCAATCAGTCTTCCGGACATGCACACCTCATCGCCGCTCTGAAACCCGCAGAGAGTAAGACTATCAGGATCAGTTTGGACACGCGGCCTCGGCTAGCGTTTACACGTCGAAAAAGACTGTCTCGTTCTCGCCTTGCAGGTGAATCGCGAAATTCCAATGGCCCGATTCCGACGGATCAGGTTGCGCCATCAAGGTTTCACGCCGCTCTTTCGGCACCAGCGCAAGCACGGGATCTTCCTCGTTCGCAGGATCTCCAGCAAAATAAATCCGGCTGGGCAGACGCTTCAGCAAACCCCGTGCGAATATCGACACGTTCAGATGTGGTGCCTGTAACCGGTTGCCAGGACCCGGCACGCGGCCCGGCCTAATCGTTTCAAACCTCATCATGCCCGCTTCGTCGCTTCCCATGCGGCCGAAACCTTCACAGGCGGGGTCAAGCGCTTTCTGCTGGGTATCCTCAGGATGATGGTACTTGCCGTTGGCATTCGCCTGCCAGATCTCGAGCATCGCGTCGGGCACCGGCACGCCATCGCCATCCAGCACTGTGCACACGAGAGTTACTCGCTCGCCTTTTGCACCGGGACCCGCGATACATCCAACCGATCGCGGATCAGTGAGGCCAAGATGAAAATAGGGGCCAACAGTTTGAGAGCCGGTAGGAATCAATTTCATCTCAGTCCTCGAAAGGAGTCGCCTCACGGCCGCGCAGGATGATATCGAAATGAAAGCCGAGGCACCACTCGGGCTGCGTGGTCTCCCAATCGAAGCTCGATACCAGACGCTGGCGCGCTTTCTCGTCGGGAATGGATTGAATGATGGGATCGAACGGCAGCAGCGGATCCCCAGGGAAATACATCTGCGTCACCAGGCGCGTGGCGAAGGCCGGCCCGAAGAGAGAGAAATGCAGGTGTGCGGGACGCCATGCGTTATCGTGATTCCTCCACGGATACGCTCCCGGCTTCACCGTGACGAAGCGGTAATAACCTTTGTCGTCGGTTAATGTGCGGCCGGCGCCGGTGAAATTGGGGTCAAGGGGAGCCCGATGATCGTCTCGGTTATGGAAGTAACGGCCCGCAGCATTGGCCTGCCACAACTCGATCAACGTGTTGGTTACCGGACGGCCGTCGTCGTCGAGCACGCGACCGGTCACCGTAATTCGTTCGCCCAGCGGATCGCCGGCATGCTGGCGAGTGAGGTCATTATCGGTCTCACCGATCTTTTCGTGGCCGTAGACCGGACCGGTGATTTCCGAAAGCGTGTGCGGCAGAAGGATGAGCGGCTTCGAGGGAGCACGCCGCGCGGTCGCGCGATATCCCGGAAATGCGTACCCGGGCTGGGTCCCTGGTTCGGTCCGACGATAGGAACGAATGACTGCAGGCTCGCGGTTCAGTTGGGTCAAACGCTGCTCCTCGGCGCGCGAAGAAAGAAATCATAATGCAGCCTTCAGGCTTTGTCATTGAGACAAAACTGAAGTGCGGTTATCGCACAGGAGTCGCAAAACAAATCCGCTCACTTCTTCGCAGGAACGGATGGTTTCCCGGAGGAACAGCGAGTTTCACCTTCCGCCCTCGCTCACACGCGACTGGTCGGTAATCCAGTTCACTTCCCAGGTCTTGCCTCCGTCATCAGAGAACGATTGTTCGAAATGAGCCGAGGTGGGCGTGATCTGCGACCATATAAATCGAACCAGGGTCGCTCTACCATTGATGGGTTCCTGGTCGTAAAACTCACCGCGCCCGTTCTTGAACTCGCCGATAGTGGGCACGCCGAGGGACCCAGTCTTGCTCGTAGCCCAATACAGGCTCCACTGGTGGGATTCGGGATTGTACAAGCGGAGAGTCATGCCTTCGATATGCCCCGCCGCTCCGTCAGTTTCAAACTCTTCCAAATTTGCCTTGCCGTTCCACACTTTGCGAGTCACGGAAGTGCCGTCAAACTCGACCCAGGTGGTGGAACCGGTCAACGGATGCAACAGTCTTTTGAGGTGAATTTTCCAGGTGCCGATCTCGAAATCGAAGTCATGTTGTCCATCTCGCGCTTCACTCGCCTTGGTTGCATTGGTCTGCCCGAACAGCGTGCCCGGCGCCAGAAGCAGCGCTCCCAACAAGAACCAGGTTTGAACCAGCCGCAATCCTTTCATCGTTTACTCCACTCGAGGATTCAATCTAAAACGAGAATCTCGCAGCTTGTGGTATTTTGAAATGACCACTTTCTATGCCGCTTGTAATACCACTTTCGAAGAACGCCGGCCCTCTCTTTCTCCAGGTTTATCTGGGCTTTCGACAGGCGATTCTGGCAGGAGCCTTTTGCGGCGGGGAAAAGTTGCCGTCTACGCGGGATGCGGCCGAGCAACTGGGGATTTCGCGAACCGTCGTGCTGTTGGCATACGATCAACTTCTGGCCGAAGGCTACGCGGAAGGACGCGCGGGTTCGGGAACCTACGTTTCCCGCGAAGTCGGAACGACCCAGCCGACGCGGCCGGCAAAATCGGCGAGGCTTCATCTGTCGCGTTTCGGCTCGTCCGCAGCATCCGCTTGGGCGAAGATGAATTTCCCTCAGCGGCGCGCGCCTTCTCTGCCCTACGATTTCGCGTACGGTAGAAGCGATCTCGACACTTTTCCTTTTGAGATGTGGCGGCGTACCCTTCTACGCTGCGCGCGAAAGGCGCCCGTCTCAGAACTCGACTATGGTCCGGCAAGCGGCAATGCCGCCTTGCGCGAGGCGATCTGCAGCCACCTCCGCCGCTCTCGCGCCGTGGCCTGCGATGCATCGCAGGTTTTGATCGTCAACGGTTCACAGCAGGCGTTAGACCTGATTGCCCGCGTGCTGATGGAACTCGGCGACAGCGTTGCAATCGAAGATCCCTGTTATCAGGGCACCCGCGAGATCCTTCGCGCCGCCGGCGCTCACTTGCTCCCGGTAGCCGTCGATCGCGATGGCCTTGATCCAGCCAGACTGCCGTCGCGTGTGCGACTGGCTTTCGTGACGCCGTCGCACCAGTTTCCGACAGGAACGATTCTCCCTCTCTCCCGGCGCCTCGCTCTCCTCGACTGGGCGAAGCGCAGCAATGCGATCGTCATTGAGGATGACTACGATGGCGAATTCCGCTACGAAGGCCAGCCGCTCGAATCATTGCAGGGTCTCGATAGCGAAGGCCGAGTCATTTATATCGGCACGTTCTCGCGCACCGTGTTCTCCTCGCTGCGCATCGGTTATCTGATCGCACCCAAGCGTTTGGTGACCGCCTTTACCGCCGCCAAGTGGCTGTGCGATCGGCACACTGCTACGTTGGAGCAAGAGACCCTGGCGGAATTCATTGCCAGCGGCCTGTACGAACGCTCGTTGCGGCGGGTTCGCCGCAGAAATGCCGCTCGCCGCCACACCCTTCTCGACGCACTTCAAACTCATTTACAAGACCGGGTGGAAGTGACCGGGAGCGGCGCCGGAGCTCACGTTGTCCTCTGGCCCAGGAGGCGAGTTGCGGAAGGATCGCTGGTTGCTGCTGCCGCATCCAGGGGCGTCGGCATCTACGGTATTTCTCCTTATTTCGTGAAGAAACCAGGGCGAACAGGCATCATGCTGGGGTATTCACGCATGAGTGAAACCGCGATTGCCGAAGGCATTCGGAGATTGCGCGAGGTCTTCTAAAGACTTATTTCCGGAAGTTCGATGACGGCCGAATGGGATCGCTTTCTTCCAACGCCTTCGATTCGCGGGACTCGAGAGTCACCTGGCGATGGCGCGTAGCCTCTGCGGGGTCAGTCCCGGCCTTCAAATCTATGCTCTCGGAGAAGTAACGCCAGCCTTGGTGGTGATCGGCGGAGTCTTGTGAAGACTCCCACTTCTTCACTGCTGCTTCGGCGTTCTGTTTGCCCCGAACCACTTCGACGACTCCATCCGAACGGTAGGTGCGGATGTTGTGCCGGATGATGGCAAAGCCAGTGTTGGCGTCGTCGCGTGTCAGAGAGAATCCATTCACAGCTTGTCGAAAAGGAATTGTCAGCAAAGCGAGGGTCCGAAGAAGAGATGCGGCACGGACCACCGCACTCTTGCGATGCTACGCGCAACTCACACAATTGGCAACCAGATCGGCGCTGTGAGCGATGCTCAAGCGTGGCCCTCTGAAACAGCGTATACTCAAGATACTTAACCTCGAAGACACGCCAACCGAACACTTGCGCCTTCGCGATTGAGAGATCGAGAGGCGCGTTTTGCCCATACTTTTAAGCTGCGCGAGAACCGGCTTTCAGGGCTGTCGGAGGCCTTTGTTTTGAACCGTGTGCTCATCATGATCGCGACCCTGACACTGGCAACTGCCGTGTTATTCCGCTTTTCGTCGGGTTCCCGGACAGCCGTGTGTGTGGTTATTTCTTTGGCAACCGTAACCCTGGCTATTCGCAGCCTGTTCGCCGGGAGGCTTCTCTGGGCATTGCTCTTTCTTGCGGCTCTGGGGATATTCACTCCCTTCCAGCTAAGTCCGTTTTCCCCTTTTCTCTTATCCATACTCGACCTGGCGACGCTGGCGCTGTTCGCCGCGGCGCTTCTGATGCTCAGACCACCGGTGATGATCGCATCAGGAAAGTCTTAATTGCCCGGCAGTTCGTTGATCCACCCACAATCGCACGGCAGGAGTTCACAATGTCCTCACTAAATGGCGACAAGTCCAGATTCAATCGGGAGCGCAAGCAAAAGATCTCTCGCCGGAAACGAAACCGCGAACTGTTCGACGGCGTAAAAGCTAAACCGACTTCGGTGAAACCTCCTCTCACGGCGAGTCCGGAAAAGGTGTCGGCATGACCGCCCCGGTTCTGAGTTTGCCGACCTCCACTCCCATCCCAGGAGCGACGAAGAAGAAACGCGTGCTCCTGGTCGATACCTCTTCGCACAAGCGCGAGTTGCGGGCGGAGATCATGAGGAAGCTGGGCATCGATGTCGACTGCGCCGCCGACATCGCGGAAGCCCGCTCCTGGTGGCGCGCGGACCTTTACAACCTGGTGCTTATCAACGTGCAAAGTGACACCGGCTTGCGAGACGACTTTTGCGGGGATGTTCGCAGTGCGGTTCCTCCGCAACAACTTGCGTTCCTGGTTGGCAAACCCGAGTATCTCGCGCATTCCCCTAATGCGGACGAACTATCTTCCACCGACTTAGATCGGTCCTTAGTTGGCGAGGTGAGAAAAGCGCTTTCCACGGACTTGGGCGACATGCCTCAACGCTGGGGGATTCTCGAGGCTTCGCGGCGAATCTCGGCCGTCCGCTCCGCCTGTAGTGCGCGCACCAGCGCGATGCGCGACCGGCCTGATCCACCACGAGACCTGGAAATGAGGCACGCCAAACGCGCCGCCGCAGTTCCAACCCCCACTTTCGATGAACTACTTAGAGAGGAACTGCAATGAAGAACCTTTACGTTGGAAATCTACCGCACAATACCACCGAAGCTGAGCTGCGCAACGTGTTCGAACCACACGGCGCGGTAGAAAAAGTCACCCTCGTCACTGACCGTGAGACGGGCCGATCGCGCGGTTTCGGCTTCGTCGAGATGACCGACGCCGGAGAGGCGGAAAAAGCTATCGCCGCCTTAAACGGAACCCAACTCGGCGGGCGCGCTTTGACCATCAATGAAGCCAAGCCCAAAACAGATCGCCCCAAGGGCGGAGGCGGGGGACAGCGCTTTGGCGGCGGTGGCGGTGGCCGGGGACGCGACGACTATCGCGGACATCCCCGTCAGCCCCGCGAACCGCGCTGGTAATTTCCAGCGCGTGCGAAAACTATTCCGCCGGATACAGAGACATCTGCCGGCGATGACCAACCAACCTATGGAGACAAGGGCATGCCAAGAGGCCGATCAACATTTACCAAGCGGCAAAAAGAACAGACTCGCCAACAGAAGCAACGCGACAAACTAGAACGCAAGAACCAACGAAAACAAGAGAAGCCCGCTGAGGGCAGCCTCGACGAAATGGAAGAATTGAGGGAGCATGCGGCGGCACAGGCTGCGCTGTTTGGGCTTGATTCAGAGGAAAACTAAAAACCGGGCTGCCGTAGCATGACGCTCCGGCGGCCCGGTTTCGCAATCTAGACGAAGACTTCTCCCGGCAATGCGGTCAAGGTTCGCGAAGCCAGTGTGTTTTGAATCACCCGCCTTGGCTGTTCCAATCCCTCACTATCGATCTGCCTGCGTTCGATCTTCAACTTCAGAGCCCGTTCGATCTGGCGTAACTCCATAACCTCGGCTCCGGCCACAAGCGTGGAAGCATATCCCTGGCACCCAGCTCGGCCGGTGCGGCCTACGCGATGGATGAAATCCTCAGCCATCTTCGGCAAGTCATAGTTGATGACGTGGGCAACATCGTCCACATGCAGACCGCGGGAAGCGATGTCGGTCGCGACCAGCAACTGGAAGCGGCCTTCCTGGAATCCGATCAAAGCTGCGTTGCGCTGCGATTGTGAACGATCGCCATGGATGATGGCTGCGCTGAAGCCGTCACGCACCAGGTCCCTCGCCAGCCGTTCCGCGCCCCGCTTGGTGCGTGTGAAGATTAGCGTTTGCCCCTTCTCGGAATAGAGCAGGTTCCGCAGCACTCCGAGTTTTTCTCCCGGACGCACCTCGTAGGCCTTGAGTTGTACGCTTTCCGCAGGTTTGAGCACTGAGCCCAAAGCCACCCGTACGGGATCCCGCATATAGTCGTGAACCAGTCCCGCAACGGACTGTTCCAGCGTCGCCGAAAAGCACAGAGTCTGCCGTTTTGTAGGAAGGACGGCGAGAATACGCCGGATCGCGGGCAAGAATCCCATGTCCAGCATGCGATCAGCTTCGTCGAGCACCAGCACTTTGACGTGCCGCAGATCGGCAAACTTGCGCGTCATCAGATCCTGCAGCCTTCCCGGCGTGGCAATGACTAAACCTGAGCCCGCGCGGAGGCCCTGAATCTGCGCTTTCTCGGAAACGCCGCCGATCACCAGAGCAGCCTTGGGCATGCTCTTGGTTCGCAATTGTTCGTACTGTTCGTGCACCTGCATCGCAAGTTCACGGGTCGGCAAAAGCACCAGCGCCACCGTATGTCCTGCTGGTTCGTTTTGCAGGGTTTCGATCAGGGGAATGAGAAACGCCAGCGTCTTGCCGGTGCCGGTTTGAGCGGTACCGATGACATCGCGCCCTTCAAGGGCGGGGGGAATTGCACGTTCCTGGATGGGTGTAAGGTTAATGAATTGAGCTGCTTCCAACCTCCGCTGCAATGCGGATGTTAAAGGCAGTTCTGAAAATGTGGTCATTCTAAGTTGTTTCTTTCTGGAGGGGCCTGTTGTCACACACTCTGACACACGTCGAGAGTTACCACGCCGCTCACACTTGGTTTTTAGATTTCACGCAAAGAAACGGCGGGCAGGAAAGGCGGAGATGAATCTGGTCAAAATACGTGACCACCGCGTCACGAGCAAACCGTGGCAAAAGCGTCCCAATCAGTATAACAGAAGACGGCGTTTGCGGTTCGAGCGCCAGTATCCAAAGGGTCATCACCCTTCGGGTGCGGATTCGCAAGCTCCGTTCAGTCGGGAAGAACCTTGCCTCTCGTCTCTTCCCCAAAAGGCAACAATAGAATTCCGATAACGAAAGCGAAGGCCGTTGCCGCGACCGGGGTTCCCAGCGTCTGATAGTGATGAACTCCCGCGCCCACGAGAAAAGTGAAGCCTGCCGCAGCAAAGCGACCCACGTTGGTTGTAAATGCGAACGCGCTCGCGCGACATTCGGTTCCGTATTGCTCAGGCAGCCAGAACGAGTACACCACAAAGTTCGCACCCCCAACCCCTAAAAAGAATGCGCACACCAGGAACCATGCGACGGCGTTCCCGTCCATATAGAACACATGCCCAAACGCCAAGCGGATAAAGGTGAACATGATGGCGAATAGAATGCCGAGCGTAACTCTTCGGCCCAGCCACTCGGCGAATAATGGGACAATCACCGCCGTCAGTACGGTTGCGATTCCCAGTAGAGCAGTCGAATAAGAAGCCAGGCGCGCAGCATCGATGTTCGAATGTCCCATCCGTCCAGCAATGTAGGTCATTGCCGCAGGCACATAAACAGAACCCGCCCACAGACCGATCAACGAGACCACGATGTAAATCGAGTTGAAGATCGTGCGCCGACGATACCTTTGAGAGAAGAGCTCAAAGAAGGAGCGATGCATCTTCCATTCGTCGCCGAGTTGTTGCAGCTTATTCTTCCACCGGACAGGCTCATGCACTCGATTGCGGATCAGCGCGACAAAGAAGGCGGGAAGGCCCCCAATGACAAACATCCACCGCCATCCGAAGCGGCTGCCGATGAAGTAATTCGCGAGCGCGGCCAGCAAAAACCCAAAATAATAGCCGGTATGCATGAGCGCGGCGCCCATGGTCCGCCGTTCCTCGGGCCAGTCTTCAGAAACAAGAGCAGCTCCGACCGACCACTCGCCGCCGATGCCGATCCCCGCCAGCAATCTGAAAATCCCCAGCCACCAGATCCCGGTTGAGAAGGCGGCTAGCAGGGTGAACAGCGAGAAACAGAGGATGCTCAACATCATGGTGCGCACGCGTCCGAAACGGTCGGCAATCGGACCCCAGACCAGTCCGATCCCCCAACCAATCATGAACAGCGCGAACAACAATCCGCCGTAGTAGCCGACATTTGCGGTCGTGGCAGGAATGCCCGACCTTGGCAAAAGCTCATGTAGCGCGGGAACCAGCACCAGGGAATAGATGAAAGAATCCATCCCGTCCATGGTCCAGCCGCCCCACGCGGCCCAGAAGCTGCGAACCTGATTCCCGGTAAGGGCGGGAGCACTGGCCGCTCGAGTGCTCAATAATCACCTGCGATCGTGTGCAGCCTGATTGCTTCCATGATTGCCCTTATGTGAGAAGTTCGTTGCCCATCTGCTCCGGTACAGTAGAGACTGCACTCGTATCTCGATCAGCCACTCCCGATGCCGCGAAGAACCGAGTGGATAGCGTTCAGCAACGACGCCGCACCATCAAGATTGCGGGCAAACTCGCTGACAATCTTCACATCTTTTTGCCACTCTGACAATTTGATCGAAGCCGAATGGTAACAGGACGTGCTCCTCAATAGGCTCAATGCTCAGAGATGCGAGGCGTCCCACGCGCTGGCGGATATCGAGATCGGTGGAGCGGGTGCCGGCGCTGCAATCAAGGTTCGAACGAAGTCGGCAGCCCATTGCCACCAACCATCGAAGCGTTGGCCATTAGCCACACAGACCTGGAGTGGTTGCCACGCGGTTGCTGGGCAGAGTTGTGACTGGCTGACGAGATTCACCACCACGCTACGGGTATCGAGTCGAAGCCCCTCCCCCAACGTTTTTAGAGCGCTTTCCTTCGCGCTCCAAAGCAGGTTAACGAATAATGAACGGTCTTCGGGAAGAACCCGCGAGATCGTAGCTCGCTCTTCCATCGTGAAATAGTCGAGCACAAAGACTTCACTGCGAGGCTCAATCAACTCTAAGTCGCACCCCAAAACTGCACCGAAAGGCGCCACCGCACAAACCGCTGTACCGGAGCTATGGCTAATTGAAATCGTAAGGGGCGCAGATTGGTTTGCGAGCCAGACCTGAGGCGCGCCGGAAGGCGTAGGGAGTATTTCTATGACAGCAAGGTCGGGCAGACCACCAGGAAGATTAAGGTAAGTGGCGACTGCCCGCTTTGCGGTCCAACGTCCCAGTTTCCAATCGGCACGCCGCTTGGGGAAATGCATGCGGTTGAGCAGAGCTACTTCATTCGAACCCAACCAACTTTCCCCTGATGGCAGGTCAGCTTCGGTCTGTTCCAGCCAGTAAACATCCAAGTGCATACCCTGATAAGAAGAGAGAAAGCCTACGCGGCCGTAACGATCTCTTCCGAGTCTTTGGCCTGCAGATCTTCGGTCTCTAGTTCTTTCTCGACTCCCATAGCTCGTTCCACCGCATGGATCAGGTACGGGCGAAGATTCGCGGGCGGAAGAATGTCCCGCAGTGCTCCCACTTTTCGCGCTCGCTGCACATTGTGTACATGGTCGAACTCCTCCGCTACTTCGCCGAGTTTCTCGGAGTGTACGACCTTGTAGAGTTCTTCCCATTGGGCGCGCAACTTTGCCTTCTCTTCTATCCCCGCTATCGCCATCGATTCATTCAGCGCCTGCAGACGCTTGTCTTTTTTAGCTCTCGCCTCCACCTCGCCGGCAAAGACAACCGCTGCAGCGGGGGCGCCGCCGATGACCGAGGCATAGGTTCCCTCCAGAGCCACGACTTCGAGTTGTTCATTCAGAGCCTGGGAGAACACTACGTAGGCGCCACCGTGGTAACGCGAAATCACGCAAAAGATCATCGGGCCTCTGAAATTGACGACGGCCCGCCCGATCTCCGCACCGTATTCGAGTTGCAGCTTGCGCATCGATTCCGGAGAACCATCAAACCCTGACAGGTTTGCCAGCAGAACGACAGGCCGATTGTTGCTCGCCGCATTGATTGCTCGAGCCACCTTCTTGGATGACAGCGGAAATAGAGTGCCGGACGTCCACTGCTCCGGCCCGTCGGCTGGAGCGAATCCCACCCTGGGTACAGGCCTCGATTCAATGCCGATCAGGCAAACGGGATAGCCCCCGAGATGAGCATCCCAAACCACGGCAGTCTCCGCCCCTCGCATCCCAGCCCATCGTTCCAAAGGAGGCAGGTCCTGATCAATAGCCGCCATCATGACTCTTCGAATGTCGAAAGGCTTCTTTCGTCCAGGATTGGTTTCGTCTGAAAAGATTTCTCCCACTAAGGTGAAACCATTTTCGTGGCCGTTGCTGTGAGGATAGAGCTGAACATCTCTCTCGATTGGATCGTTGGTTACTGCCTTTCTTGGGAATTTCTCGCCCGGCGCTAAATAGGTATGTTCGTAGTGCCTCATCAGAATGTGGCAGGCTTCTTCGATGTCTCGAGCCCAATACTGTGCCTGGCCGTTAAGACCCATGATGCGGTCGTAACCGCCTATTCCGAGATTATCCTCAGCAGAAATGCTGCCGGAGAATTCAAGAGCACGCTTCCCTGTCAGCACCATCGCAGCCTTTGGTGTCATGATCAGAATGCCGCGGGTGTGCATAAGCATGGTCGCCTCGGCATTCCAATAGGGTTGCGCGCCGACGTTTATGCCGTTCACTACAAGATTTACTTCTCCTCCTGCCTGCGTAAATTCGATCAAACGGCGCAAGACGCGCGCAATCCAATCCATGTTTTCGACTCCGCTCTCCATTGAGATCTTCGCGCCTGCGGAGATGGGGAACCACTCGAGCGGCAATCGCCTTGCTTGCGCCATGTCGAGGGCTGCGAGAATACGCCGGCATTCCGGTTCGGCGATCGCACCAAGATCTTTCCCCGGATCTCCCATTAACAGAACCCGCGTCATGCCCTCGGGATAGCGACTCGTGAAGTTGCGGATGAGTCCGACGATGATATTTGCTTTGTTCTTTCCGGGGATACGTTCCACCGGAACCAATCGTCCTTCGGTATCAAGGTCGTGCTCGAGAAAATCGCCGGGAGGAAACTCGGCTCTGCTGTCTTCCGGCGCAGGGGTGAGCATGCTGATGATTTCATATGGATAGACGAGCCCGCGTTGCCGCATGCGAACCACCCGCTGCTCGTACTCGGTCAATGGTTTGATGGGCTGTAGCTTGTTCGCCGGCCGGAAGGTCATCAGCAAGCTGGCGCCGCCGGGACTGGAGATGCGCACGACCATATCTCGCAAAACGCCCGTCTCCGGGTTCGGAATGCGCGCGCGAACGACCAGTTGTTCCAGCCCCAAGCCTTCGGTTTCCGGCGCCAGCCTGTGTACGATGTCATGCAATTCTGCAGGAGTCAGATTGAAAGGCGGCCAGACATAAAGCAGTATGCGGTTCCAATAGAGACGTTGTTGGGGTGGTCGATGCGATTGGAATCGACGGATGCTGGCGAGGGCTTCCATTAACATGCGCTCAAGATGCGGGAGTTGCACGATGCGGCCTGAGATGTCTTTCACCGGCGTCAGATCGCGTACTTCCGCACAGGCGAAGAGCCGCTCATCTTTGGGGTTATCGCGCGCGACCGCATGAAGAAGATAGACATCTTCTGCCGATGGCAGCCGATTAATGGTGAAATTGTTAAGCCGCCAGAGATGGAGTCGCTTGCCCATCATGGGGTGAATTCCACGGAAAAACTTCTCTTCTTCGAACAGTTTTCCGTTCAGACGATAGGTGAAGAAATGCACGCCGGATGCATCGCCGGCGTGGTCCGACTCAGCGACGGCCACCGAGAGTCGGCGAATTGAGCGTCCAAAAGGAGCCTGGTTCAGCACCAAGCAGACTTGCTCCTGTGCCACCTCGGGATCGTCGATACGACCGGCCTGCCAAATGTAAATGTCGATGACGACGTCATGATCGGCAGGGACTTCCTCGATCATGGGAGACATCGTGCGTATAGCCTCGCCCAGCCTGGGATATTCAGCGTGGGTCGAGAAGACATGGATACGCTTTCCTTCATGGTCGTACTCGGCCGTCACAAAGCAATGCCCGTCGACCGCCAGCGCTTGAACATCGAGCAGAGTGCGAATGCGGTAGTGCCGGGAAAGCAGTACTTCCAACATCAATTGCCGCAATGCCGTATGGGCCGTGGCGAAATGGCCCGAGAACAAGGAGACCAGGGGCTGCGGACATTCGACGAGATCGCGCACTTTCTCGCGGCGATCCGAAGCTTCCGGATCGGCGGCGAGATGGGCCAAGTCAGCTTCGGCCCGGGCGTAGACTTGCCTTCGCGCCTGCTCAAACAACGGCCGATCAAAGTAGCGATAGCGCACTTCTCTCGCCAGGTCGCTGAGGACCGGGAACATTCCACGAGTCGTAGAGATCAGACGGCCGAGCAGTGTCCGAAACGACTCCTCGCCCCGCAGTCCCCGCGTTTCGACACGCCGCAAATGGCGCTCCAGCACGGCCTGAATCGTCGCCACCTGCTGGTCTACCCGCTGATGAGACTTAAAGATCCACAGTAAGCACTGCTCCAGTTCCGGCGTGCGATCAAGCGTGAGCACCCCGTAATGGGCCAGAGCGCGCCGCAGGCTGTCCACGAAAGAGGGTGGAAGCCCCTCGCCACGGCCGCCTAGCATACGCAAATAGGAAAATAGATATGCCTCGGTACTCGGAGCTTCGCCGCCGATTGCATCGTCCACCGACGGTTGGCGGTCGAACAAAGAACATATGTCTATGAAGATATCGAGAATCTCTTGTTCCTCCCGGTTTATTTCTTCGCTGTCGGCAGGACAGTGACTGGTCCAGTCCGCGAACAGCCGCGCGCTACTGGCCGGGTCCACGTCAAAACCCAGCATCAGTTGCCGGAGGTCGTCCAGGTTCTGGCGACAACGGGAACGTGCCATGACGCCATTGCCGTTGGGGGCCGTTTCCGCGCTTAGGATCACACGCTCCGCGGCTACCACCGGATCGGTGTCGATCGCACTCTCAATCCGCACTAGTGGGGCGCCGGTATCCACCTGGGAATTGGGAATGGTCATTACCTGACGGACTTTTCCAGGAAATGGAGCCACTACCGGCATTTCCATCTTCATCGCTTCGAGCACGACGAGTCGATCGCCGACTGCGACCGTATCCCCCACCTTCACGGGGACCGAAACTACGACGGCTGGCGAGGGCGCGTGTACAACTCCCCCATCATCGCGATCAATCTGGTGCGAGATGCCGTCCACTTCGATCCGGTATCTCAAACCTTGGAGCACCGAGACAACTTGGAATCGCCGCCCCTGGACAGTGAACCAATATTCAAAGCGACCTACCTTCTCGACCTGGACATCGATGCGCGATCCATCAAGTTCAACGCGATAGTCATGCGGACCGAGACGATAAGTTTTAGGGGAATAAGACCGTCCTTCATAACGGAGCTCGACCGCACAGCCGATCTCACTTCGCACGCTCGGTCTCAAGCGCGCCGCCGAAGCGTAAAACTGTAGTTGTTCAACCGCAAACTGGGCGTCATATCCTTCAATCGCGGCGGCCAGCAGAGCTATATCAGCGTGGCGTCCGGAGAGATGTTCGCCACTTGCTGCCAACGAGTCCAGCCACTCGGTATCGACTTCTCCGTTTTCAAGTCCTGCGCGATTCAAGATCTCCAGAAGCAACTCTTTATTGGTCACCCGGCCTTTGAGGACGACCACGCTTTCACGTAGCGCGCGCTGCAACCGGCAAAGCGCTTCCGCCCGGTTGTGACCGAAGGCAGAGAGTTTGAAGATGGTCGAATCCCGCTCAGCGGGAACGACTTCTCCCTCGGCCACACAGGTGTCGACGCGAATGCCCGCTCCCGTCGGAATCTTGATCCGTTCAACTGTGGCCGCGTCGGGGGTGCAATTATCATCTGGATCTTCGGCGTTAAGTTGCACCTCGATGGCGTGGCCGTTTGCGCGTAGCGGCTCTCCTTCCAGGCGCCCACCCCGCGCTACATGAATCTGCAGCTTGACGAGGTCGCGTCCGGTAATGCATTCAGTGACTGGATGTTCAACCTGCAAGTCCGTGTTCATCCCCAGAAACGAGATACGCTGGCTTTGGGGTTCGTAAAGGAACTCTACGGTACCCGCATTGGAATACCCGGCCGCATGGCTGAAGCGAACTGCCATCTCGCGCAGAGATTGATCCTGCTGAAAGGAGAGTGCGGGCGAAGGCGTTTCGACGAGGACCTTCTGATGGTGACGTTGGATCGTGCAATCGCGCACGGGGGCAGTCCAGATAGTGCCATAATGATCGGCGATAATCGGAACTTCGATGTGGCGGGCACTCTGAACGAACTGCTCCATAAACACCGTGGGATTGCCAAAGATCTCGAACGCTTCAGTTCGAGCGCTTTCAAAAGCGTTCTGGAGTTGCTTTGCCGAGTCCACACGAACAATCCCCCGGCCGTCATATCCCGCCGCGGCTTTAATCAGCAACGGATAACCCAAGAGGTGGGCTTGACGCCGGGCCTCAGTCAGTGTCTCAACCGGCCCTTCGCTCCAAGACGTAAGGGGAACGTTCGCTTGCTCAGCAAGACGCTTCGCCGCGATCTTGTCTCCCAATCGCCGGATCACGTCGCCATCCGGGCCAATGAACACAACTCCGATCTCGCGGCAAAGGTCCGCGAAATCCGCATGCGATGAGAGGAAACCCCATCCCGTCCAGACCGCCTCAGCGTGCACCATCACCAGCGCCTTCTGGATACGTTCATAGTCGACGTAAGCGCTCTTGGCCTGATGAGTGGTTGCGTCGACGATCTGCATGGCACCCAGGGGTATCGCCTCATCCGCTTCACGAACGAACATGGCATGACGGTCGGGATCCGCGAAAAGCGCAATGGTGCGCAATGACGTGCCGTACTCCTGATTGAACTCGCGAGCTGCGTGTATGAAACGGATAGCGGCTTCGCCGCGATTGACGATTGCCACGCGTTGAAATTCGTAGTTCATGGGGTCTCCGATCGAAAGACGGTCGCCGGAATCAGGTTTGTGAGACTTACGCCATGACGGCTTCCAGGGTCATGGCGGATTGCAGCGCTTTCAGGCGGCCGGCATCCACGGCATTGGGCAGTGCCACCGTGCGATAGCCGAGCAAGCGCACATAAATATTTCCAGTGGTATCCAGAACGTCGGCGTCAAACGTGCCGAGGTCCGGATGGGGAATGATCACGGCATACAACCGACCCTCCGCTTTGCCGGGAGAACGCAGCAGGCGCACTTCGTCGAGATGTTGCGGCAACCCCATGCGGCCTTGCACGCCCATTTCCCAGAGCCCGGCGGTCTGGAAGCAGAGCTCAATCAAACGCGGGGCCATGAGAGTGGGCAGATCAGCGGGATGATGATTCGCAGGTAGACGATTGGACAACATGCCAATGATCCGATTGCCATCCCACCAGGCTTTCTCGACCACCTGATAGGCGGGCCCATGGAAGTAGAGGCCATAAATCTCGGCAGCTTCGATGACCGACCCGGTCGGATTGTTTATTCCTGGCCTGGTGATTGGCGCAGGCGGATTCTCCCGAAGGCGCACGCGACCCGTAAAGTGAGTGGTGACTTGCGGATCCACTTGATTGGGCAGGGTGCGGCGGCCGATCAGGCAGCAATCGGCGAGCATGTCTTCTCTCTCCGAATGCATGCGTGTCTCTGTAATTAGCGTGCGGGGTTCGTTCCGGTAGAACTTGAACGGAGCCAGGAAATTGACATCTTCAAGTGCGACGACATGCCAGCCCGGCAGTAATACTTGCGCAGTTTCCGCAAAGTTCTCGATACCCATGACACCAGGCAACACCGAGGTGCCATCGATCTGGTGATCGTGCAGGAACGGTTGAATCTTGGGATCAAGCGTGGTCTCGACGGTGAGGCCTTGCTGCACGGTCATTGAGGCGAGAGTGCCGACGACCGGTCCCCGGGAACTATTTTTTGCGGACGCAGAGGTGGCGTCGAGGCCACCGGTGGGATCCCATTCGCTCAGCAGTGCTCCGAGACGCTGGCCGACGACAATTTCTCCGCGTGCGCCGCCTGTCGTGAGTTCGCGGCGAATTAAGGGTATGCCTGCTTCCGGCGGCAACATGTCGATGCCGGCAAGCTCCATCATCTTGGGAATCGAGCCGCGAGTGGCCATGCCAATCCCGCCCCAGGCTGTCCAATCGATGACGATGCCACGAGTCGCAGGGCGAGCGGTACGGAAGCTGGACGTGATTTTACAGAGCAAGTCGTTCGCGGAACTGTAGTCTGTCTGACCGCCATTGCCAAAGCGGCCTGCGATGGAACTGAAGGCCACGGTCGACGCGAGAGGCATATCGCCGATCGCGTGTAAGAGGTTGAACCATCCGTCGGCCTTAACGTCGAAGACCAGATCAAATTCTTTCTGATCTTTGTCGGGAAGGAAGTGGCTGCGCTCGAGGCCGGCGGCATGCAGCAAAACGTCGATGCGCCCGCTGCGCTCGCGAACTTGCTGAATGACCTTCGCGACGCCAGCGGCGTCCGCAAGGTTAACGCTGAAATAGAAAGCCTTCCCGCCGGCATTGCGGACAGCATCGATGGCGGTCACGGCGGCTTGGGCGCGCTCAAGAGCTGCCAGTTCCCTTTCCACCAACGCCGGCGTGGCCCGCTCACCGCGCGTCTGGATGCGGGTGAACAAGTCGCGTTTCAGTCCTTCTTTGTCGGTAACGAAACGCTTAAGGTCAGGATTATTGGGGTCGGGCTCAGGAACCAGGTCCAACAAGTAGAAGATGCCTCCGGATGCCGTCGCGAGGTCGGCGGTGATGGCGGAAACGATGCTTCCCGCGGCACCGGTGATCACGAACACGGTTTTGGAATCGAAGGCAAGCCCGGGTTGTCCATCGGTGGCCGGCTGTTCCTGCAGTCCGACGGTCCAGCGCAGCCTCTGCTGGTAGCCAATTTCAACCGCGCCCGGATCGCACAGCGTTTCGCCTATAAGGATGTCGGCAATGTCCGCAGGCGTGCGGGTGGCTTCGAAGTCGACCGCTTTCACAAGAGCATCGGGACGTTCACGCTTGTAAGCTTTGGTGAAACCAGTGACAGCGCCGCCGAGCGGTGCAAGAGCTCCAGCCGGGTCGTAGCCGTGTTGCCCGCCCAGACGCGTTGCCGAAACCAGAAATGTACCTGGAAGTGCGACAGACTCGTAGAGGGAACGCATGGTGGTGTAGAAGGACTTCACCCGGAGCCGAAGAGCGTCGCGCCACGCCGCGAAATCCATCTTGCTCATTGGTCCTTCGTGGTCGATGGCCGGGAGCCAATAGACTCCGTGAACCGCACCCGCAGCGAGCCAGGTTTTAAGAGTCGCGGCCAGTTTCTCGGCATCGAGCGTCGCGTCGAGGCGAAGCACTTCCACTCCCAGCTTTCCCAGGCGTTGAGCAAGGAGATCTGCTACGCCTGAGTTGTCAGGCATGATGACAACTCTGCGTCCGGCGTTAAGAGTCACACCGGTTGGCTTGCACATGGCAAGCGGTGGGCGCAGGTTTGGCATTGGGACCCGGCGTGGGATGCGGTTGGCCGCATCGAAGCTGGCGACGACGCGGCGGGCGATTGTCTTAGGTGCGACTGCTGGTTCTACGACGGGCACTGGGGCCCTTTCCCGAGCTTGCCTCCGGTCGCGGGCAAACTTGATAACATGCGCGAGCGTAGGAAAGTCGCGGAGTTTCAGATTCTCATCGCGGGGAATGTTGTAAGCGGCTCGTACCGCGGCAAACATTTCTGCTTGCTTGACTGTATCGACGCCCAGATCGGCCTCGAGATCCAGATCGAGGTCGAGCATGTCTTTGGGATAGCCGGTCTTTTCCGCGACGATCTCAAGCACCTTCTCTTTAATAGAATCGTCGGTGACGGCCTCCACAGTGGTTATTACTGGTGCAGAAACTTGCGGAATCGGTGGTGCGATTCGTACCGCTCCCGATCTCCGATCACGCGCAAACTTAATCACATGCGCGAGGGTGGGAAAGTCGCGGAGTTTCAGGTTCTCATCGCGGGGAATGTTGTAAGCGGCTCGTACCGCGGCAAACATTTCCGCTTGCTTGACCGTATCAACGCCCAGATCGGCCTCGAGATCCAGATCGAGGTCGAGCATGTCTTTGGGATAGCCAGTTTTCTCTGCAACGATTTCGAGCACCTTCTCTTTAATAGAATCGTCGGTCACGGCCTCCACAGTGGTTATTACTGGCGCTGAAGCCTGCGGAATCGGCGGCGCGGTTACAACCGCCTTCGGCCTCCGGTCGCGGGCAAACTTAATCACGTGGGCGAGGGTGGGAAAGTCGCGGAGTTTCAGGTTCTCATCGCGGGGAATGTTGTAAGCGGCCCGCACCGCGGCGAACATTTCCGCTTGCTTGACCGTGTCGACCCCGAGATCGGCCTCGAGATCCAGATCGAGGTCGAGCATGTCTTTGGGATAGCCAGTCTTCTCTGCAACGATTTCAAGCACCTTCTCTTTAATAGAATCGTCGGTCGCGGCGGGGATCGTACTGACCGGCGACGCCAGTTCGACCGTCACCGCAGGCGCTGGGCTGGCTATCTCGGGTCGTTTCTCCAACACGAACCGGATCACATGCGCCAGCGTGGGATAATCGCGGAGCTTTAGATTCTCATCACGCGGGATGTTGTAAGCCGCTCGCACCGCCGCGAATAGTTCCGCCTGCTTGACCGTATCAACCCCGAGATCCGCTTCCAGATCGAGATCGAGGTCCAGCATGTCTTTCGGGTAGCCAGTTTTCTCTACGACCAACGCCAGGATCCTCTCCTTTACGTCGTCTGTGGAGCTTTTCGATATTGCCGGTGGAGTGATTGGTTTGACTTCCGTATCAATCTTGGCGGGAGGTGCTACAGGAGCCTGGCCCACGAGATCAGGCCGTCGATCGTGCACGAATCGGATCACATGCGCGAGCGTTGGGAAATCCCTCAGCTTGATCTGGTCGTTACGGACGATGCCATACGCCTCGCGCACGGCGGCAAATACCTCGGCTTGCTTGACCGTGTCAACACCCAAGTCTGCTTCGAGATCCAGATCGAGGTCGAGCATATCGACGGGATAACCGGTCTTTTCCGCTACCAGAGAGAGCACCCGTTGCTTCACGGACTCGGTGATCACACTGACGGCGGGAACGGGAGCGACCGGTTGAAGCTGCTGCGTTGCTGGCTTTGGCGGCTCGGGCGAAGGAACTTTTTGCCGAGACTTCTTGAGCAGCAGGCGCGGTCCGCGCGGCGCCAACCTGATCTTTCATGCGTAGCGTGCGGTGAACTACTTCGAGATCAGTAACCACATGGCCGGTCACGCTACTCATCCATGCATTCCAGACTTTTGTGTCAGAGATGCGATAGCCATAGCCCAAGGCGTTGGGTTGGCGGCGAACGCCGTCCTTCGTCTTAACCCAATGCAGCAGGTTCATGCTGATCTGCGATCCGAAACCAGCGCCGAGATGCAAGGCATAGTCGATTGGATAATGGCCGCCTTTCGACAGGTTGAGCGCACCCAGTTCGGGATCCACTTCTTTGAAATTGGCGACGGGGGCACGCATCCGGTTTCGAGAGCTTTCACGGCAACGACATCTTCGATGCCTGTCCCCATAGCGTGTCCGGTAAAACCTTTGGTATTAGCGATGACGACCCTATTTGCCACCTCGCCGAAGACCTTCCGGAGCGCGTAGATTTCGGCGGAAGCGCTTCCGCCGCGTGCCGGAGTGTAAGTTTCGTGGGACACAAACAGGGTGTGTGGCGCGATCTGCCTGCGGGAGATGCCATAGCGCATTTCGGCCTGGCCGATCAGATTCTCCATCACGCGGCCGATGTGCTCAATATCAAGGCGGCTGCCATGAAACGCGCTATTCGCAGTGACCGCACTTAATATCTCGCAGATAGGCTGAATTCCCCGTTCCTGGGCTGCTTCGGCACTCTCGACGACGAGGGCGGCCGCTCCCATACCGACGATCAGGCCGTGGCGGCGACGGTCGAAAGGAAGTGCTGCTTCTTCGATTGCCTCGTCCGTAGCTGCTGCGCCGCTGGCAAGAAAACCGGCGCCGAACCACTCGAGCATGTGGTCAGAGGTGACATCATCGGCTGAGATCACGATCACTCGCCGGCAACGTCCGGCGCGAATCCAGTCCTGAGCCAGGGTTATGCCTTGCGTAGCGCTGGCGCAAGCAGAGTTGATTTGCGTATTGGGACCTCGGGCCCCGATAAACTCCGCGAATTGCGAGTGGCCCATGGAAAGCGTCTTGAACAGGAAGCGGCGATCGAAGATGTAAGGGTTCTTGTCGATGTCGGCGCGCACCTCTGCCATGCGCCGATCGAGTTCCTGGATGATGCTCGAATGCCCGTTGTTCTCGACCGCGCGGGCGCGCAGGCTTTCAAGCATGGTCAACTGTTCACGCCGAGCGTGGTCGGCGTAGTAACGCGCCATTTCATCGGCAAAAGAATCACATCCGGGAAACGCGGACGCAAAGATTACGCCGGTATCGTCTCGCAAAGCGTCCGGCAATCCCCAGCGATCGGGCAACTGCGTACCTTTGGTGGTGGTTTTATAGCGCATCACCAACGGGATGCCGGCATCCCGCAAGGCGTCGATGCCTGCGCCAATAGCAAGACGCGTGACACGGTCGAGTGCGGCCGCCCGGTCCGCAGAGACACCGAATTCCTTTTCCAGATCGAACTCACCTCCGCGTCCCGCCAGCTTGATGACGTCCGCGATGTTGTCGATCGACTCGAAGGTAGGCTCGCCGTTATCGCTCTTCACCAGGCGCGTAATGCGTTTATCGAGCATCGCCTTGCGAAATCGCGTAGGAATAGGAGCAATGAACTGATCGCCTCGCAGGATGCGGCTGACGTTGGTGTCATCGAAGATGCGCTCGGTCCCCGGCAAGCCGAGAGCGGCTCCGGTGATGACAACCGGGACATCCGTGGAGTTGCCATTTTGGCCGTGATAAATCTTCCAGCCACGCTCAAGTACGTCGGCGAACATGTGTCCAAGTTCGGAATAGCGGTCTTCCTTTAACGGCGTGAGGGACGGTGTCGATGCGGAGACTGGGACGGGTTCAAACTTTTCCGCGAGGATCGATTTGGTCGTTCCGCGGCCCAATCCTGCGGCGTAGAGCGCGCACAGAGCTTGGTTGAATGCCGGGATATCGCCGACTTTCGGATGATTGGTGAAGAGAGAAACGACATCCCTGTGCTCTTTGAGTACGTCTTCCGCAAATCCCTGCAACGCTTTTTTTGGTCCAACTTCTACAAACACGCGCGCGCCGGCGGCATAGAGAGTTTGCAAACCTTTTACGAATTGCACGGGAGACGCAACTTGACGGGTGAGGATGTCGAGCATCTTGGGGACAGCATCAGGGCCCATGGGATAAAACTCGCCGTCAACATTGGCGACGATGGGCAGCTGGGGCGATTGGATGCGCAGACGCTCAAGTTCCTTCCGCAGGGGAACACCGGCGGCGGCAACAATAGAAGTGTGAAACGCGTGACTGACCGGCAAAGCCACGGGCTCGTAGCCGGCTTTCTGGAAAGCCTCTATGGCCTGCTCGACCGCCTTGCTGGCACCGCCGATAACAGCCTGGGAACTGCTGTTGATGTTGGCAATGACCACGTAGCCGTCGATAGTTTTGAGAATTCGTTCGACCTCGGCGAGCGGTGCGAAGACAGCGGCCATGCGTCCGTTATCGGTCATCGCCACCTCGGTCATGCCGCGGCCGCGCGCGCTAACCGCTTCCAGCGCATCATCGAACGGTAAGGCCCCGGCGGCGACGAGTGCTCCGTACTCGCCCAGGCTGTGTCCCATCGTCATATCGGGCTTGATGCCATACGCAGCCAAGAGACGAGTCAGCGCTTCATCGGTCGCGAGCACAGCGGGCTGCGTGATGGCGGTCTGGCGCAAGTCTTCTTCCGCCTTGGCTACAGCGCTTTCGTCGGATTGGTCGACGAAGATGAAGTCGGTAAGTGGCTTGCCAAGCAGCGGGGACATCACGCGGTTGGCTTCCGCAAAGGTTTTGGCGACGATGGGTTCAGCCGTAAATAGCGGTCGTACCATGTTGGCGTATTGCGAGCCTTGTCCTGTATAGAGGAATGCAACTTTGGGAGCGGGGCCGCTGCCGCGATAAATGCCCTGGGCGCGCAACGCTTTCCAGATCGGAAGCTGATCGGCAGCGAGCGCTTTCAGCGCTTTGGCAGATTTGTCGAGAAGGTCGGCAGAGTCAGCGAAGTCGATCGCAAGACGTTCGGGTGCGCGCAGATCTTCCTCAGAGGGAGCGGAAACTTCCGGACCGTGTCCTGCTTCGGTGTCTTTCTTTATAGAGCGCAGACGCTCAATCAGTTCCGCATTTGAATTAGCGCCGATGACCAGTGCGCCACGGAGCGGTGCTTTACAGGAAGCAGCCTGCCCAACGTCCTGGCCTGACTCCAAAGAAGCGGAGGAAGGCGGCGCCGGCGGAGTTTGATCATTTACAGCCTTCGAATTCATGATGCCCTCATGGTTCTCTGCGTTATGGGTTATGCCGACTGCGATCGAGCGCTTGCCGTTTCCGTTCAGCCGGTGAGGAATGTATTCCTCGAGTACCACGTGAAAGTTGGTGCCGCCGAATCCAAACGCGCTGGCGCCCGCGCGGCGGACCGCGCCCTCGGGCATGGTCCACGGCTTCAGTTCGGTGTTGACGTAGAGCGGCGAGTGGGCGAAGTCGATATCGGGATTGGGATGATCGCAGTGCACGCTTGGCGGCAACACTCTGTCATGCAATGCCAAAGTCGCTTTCAGCAACCCGGCGGCTCCGGCGGCCGCTTTGAGGTGTCCAATATTCGACTTGACCGAACCCAGCGCTACCGTGTGTTGCGCAAGATGAAAAGCGCTCAGCACCTCGGTCATGCTTTGGACTTCAACGACGTCTCCGACTCTGGTGGAAGTGCCGTGGCCCTCGACATAACTGACCGTGGAGGGGCAAAGGCCTGCGTTTTGCCAGGCACGTTCGACACTGAGCTTTTGTCCGATGGGATTGGGTGCGGTGATGCCTTTGCCCTTGCCGTCACTGGATCCGGCGATGCCGCGCAACACAGCATAAATCTTGTCGCGATCGCGTTCGGCGTCTGCAAGACGCTTGAGCAAAAAAATGACGGAGCCTTCACCCATGACGAAGCCATCGGCGCCATCGGCATACGGGCGTGTACCGGATGCGGAAAGCGCGCCAATCTTGCTGAACTTGACGTAGGTGGAGGCGCCCATGTTGCGATCGATGCCGCCGGTGACCGCCACATCAAAATCGTTCTCGATGAGTCCTTCAACCGCTGCACTGAATGCGGCCATCGCCGAAGCGCAGGCCGCGTCAACCACGTAATTAGGGCCGTGGAAATTAAAGGTGTTCGCGAGACGTCCGGCAATGCAGTTCGCCAGTTCACCGGGCATAGTGTCTTCGGTGACGTCGGGAATTCGATGGGTCATGCGATCGTGCAGTTCGCGTGTAATGTCGCTGCGCAGGGCCGCTGGGAGCGCAGCAAAACTGGCGCTTTCGGAGAGTTCGTACGCGTACTCCGGAAAGTAAAGTCGCAAAGCGGTGAAGTAATGCTTTTCGCCCGCCATGGCGTTGCCGAGGATTACCGCGGTGCGATCGATATTCAAGGGGCGCTTCGGATAGCCGTAGTCTTCCAGCGCCTCGCGAGTGCAGGAGATCGCCCACTTCTGCGATTCATCCATGGCGTCGACCACGCGCGGCGGAATCGCCAGGTGCCACTTCATGGGTTCCCACACGTGCTCGCGAACCCATCCGCCGATCTTGGAATAGGTCTTGTCCGGCGCATTGTGATCGGCGTCATAATAAAAATTGGGATCCCACCGGTCGGACGAAACCTCGGAGATGCTATAACGTCCAGTCTTGATGTTCTCCCAGAATGCGGCTACGTTCGGGGCGTCGGGCAATACTGCTCCGACCCCCACGATCGCGATGGCTCGATGCGCGGTGTCTTCCATGATGAGGCTCCTGCTTAAAGTGAACGCGCGCCGGTTGGCCGGCGTCAGGCTGCGGTCTGCACTTTCGCCACGCGGCTGTACAGAACGTCGGCGATGTAGTCCATGTCGTTGATCAGTCCTGCCTGTGCCTTGTGAATGGCGGGCAGACCGAGGCTCGTTTCAAACGCAGCCGTCTCCGCCTCGCTCACGCCGCCGGCGCCCACGATCAGGCGCATACCTTCTTCGGCAATCTTGAACGCAGCTTCGCGAGCGAAGACCCGGCTTACCGCCGCAAGTCCTGTCGCATCGAAACGGCGACTGGCTTTTTCGTTGAGTTTGCCGTCCGCCATCAGCGCGGCGCGGCGAGACAAGGTTCCGGCACATTCTGCGTAGGCGATAAGCTCGCCCAGTCGGAGCAGAACATGCTGGTAACGCGTAAGGCGGCCCACGCGGGCCCTCTCCATCACATCGGCCAGAGCGTGTAAAGCCAGGGCCGCAACGTTCGCCCCGACTTCGGGATGCTTTCCGTGCAAGGCTTCGAACTTGCGGGCTTCATCGTGATAGTGCTGCCCGCGAGTTTTCAGATGAAGTTGCCAACGGTCGCGACTGATGGTCATCTCCATGATTTCGGAGGTGCCTTCATAAATGGTGGTGATGCGAACATCGCGGCTAATTTTCTCGACCATGTATTCGTGCGTGTAACCGTAGCCACCGAGCGCCTGGATGCCAGCCTCGGCGGCGGCATTCCCCGCTTCGGTCGCCATGTACTTCGCGATGGCACCCTCGGTGTTCAAACTGCCTTCACTGCCGCCGTCGATGCGCTCTGCCGTCTCTTCGATGTAGGCGCGAGCAGCTTCGAGATGCACTGCATGCGGAATGATGAGTTTGTGGGTGTAACCCTGTTTTTCAGAAAGTGGCGCTCCCGCCTGGATGCGCTTGGTGGAATAAGGAATGGCGCGATCGAGTGCGGCCCATCCGCCGCCGAGACCGAAAGCAGCGACCATCAAGCGGGTGTAGCCGAACACGGCTTGCGCTTGCGTCAGGCCCTGGCCTTCAACTCCTCCTAGGAGGCGGTCCGCGTCGACATATACGTCGCTGAAGGCCAGGGCTGCCGTGTTGCTGAGCCGAATGCCATGTTTGTTTTCTGGCTCATCGTGAGTGAAACCCTTGACACCCTTTTCCACCACGAACCAACTGGGACCTGCAGGAGTATTCGCCAGCACCGTGTAGACGTCGGCGATACCGCCATTGCTGATCCATTGCTTGTTGCCGTTGATCTTGTAGCCGACGACTTTTCCGTCCTGCATGACGCGGTCGGCGGTGGTGCGCAGCGATCCGAGATCGCTTCCGGCTTCCGGTTCAGTGGCGCCGTAGGCGAACAAGATACCTTCGTCGGCAATGCGGCTGAGCCACAGCTTCTTTTGCGCTGGAGTAGCACCGACCGTGATGGGGTCGCTGCCAAGAAAAGTCGCCAGAACGGCAGTGGCCACCCCCAGGTCGATGTGCGCCATCTCTTCGCAAATGCAATAAACATCAAAAGCGCCGCCGCCCATGCCTCCGAATTCTTCAGGGATGAACAGAAGTTGAATACCCAGCTTGTCAGGGCTGCACATGTGCCGCACGATTTCCAGTGGACACTCGTCTTTTTCGTCCAGTTCAATCAGGGTTTCGTCGGGTAAGCGTTTCTTGGCGAAGTCTCGGAGAGATTTCAGGCTTAGCTTGAGTGTCTTTGGAGCGATCATCGGCGGTATCCTCACTTTGCGGAAAGGCTGCGCATTTCGCGAACTTTGTTGGTAAATTCCGGCAAGAACTCCAGCAGGTCGTCGACAATGCCAACGTCGGCCACCTGGAAGATTGGGGCTTTGGGATTCTTGTTAATGGCGATCAGGAAGGGATTGCCCTTGATTCCAGCAAGATGCTGGAAAGCCCCACTGATGCCGCATGCCAGGTAAACTTTCGGCTTCACGGTTTTCCCCGAGGTACCGACCTGGCGGGATTTCTCCAGCCACTTGGCATCGACCACCGGACGCGAACAGCTCACGGCTGCGCCGAGAGCTTCGGCGAGTTCTTCGGCAAGGGCGACATTTTCTTTTTCCTGGATGCCGCGGCCGATGGAAACCAGCACACCGTGCTTGGTGATGTCGACATCTCCCGCTTCGGCAACGACGGTCTCCAGGTAGCGCCGTTTCGCCGTCAAGGCGCCGGCCTCAGAAGATTTGTCGATCACGCTTCCATTCGCGGCAACCGTCTCCAGCGGCTTGAACGCACCCGGACGAACGGTAATCACCGCACCCGAGGAAATGTCGCAGCTCACATGAGCGCTGATCTGGCCGCCAAATTCCTGGCGAACCACTTTTAGGGTTGAACCCGTCAAACCGTCGATCCCCAATACATCGGAGACGCAAGCAGCATTCAGGCGGACGGACAACCCCGGCGCTAGATCGATTCCGAAGTGTTCATGCGCCACCAGCAGGATGTCGCCTGCAGGCAGAACCTTTACCAGGGCCTGGCGAATCAACTCAGCGTTGGGATAAGTCAGCGCCTCGTTGCAGATCTTCCAGATCTCACCGTAAGAATTGCGCAGACTGTTTGACACCGCATCCAGATCAGGACCAGTGCCTGTGATAATCGCGGTGAGAGATGCCGTGGGATCAATCTTTCTCGCGGCGGCCGCCAGTTCCAGCGCTGAGTCATCGGCGATGCCAGCTTTGTGAACGATGTAAGCAAAGATGCGCGACATTATTTCAACCCTCCTTTGGCGGCTACCAACTCGAACAGTTTCTCGACGATCTCTTCCCGGCTTCCCTGCAGCATCTCGGCACCCTTGCCCGTGGCGGGCGTGAAGTAGTCCACGCGCCGGATCTTAGCCGCGGCCACTCCGACACTCTGTGGTTCTAGATTCAGTTCCGACACGCCCAACGTCGGGATCGGGACCGAAGCCACCTGGCGAATCCCTCGCATGCCGACGTAACGAGGTTCGTTGATACCCGTCTGGATAGAGAGGACACAGGGGAGATCGATCTGATTGATTTCTTTGTTCCCGCCGGCGATTTCCCGGCTGATCTTGAGCGCTTTTCCGTCGAGCACTTCGATGGAATTCACCAGCGAGGCGAAGGGATAGTCGAGCATCGCAGCCAGCATGCCTCCCACCAGGGCGCCGCCGTCCTCCGCTTGCACTCCGGTGAGAATCAGATCGTACTTGCCCTTCTGCACAAAGGCCTTCAGGATGGTGGCAATGCCGCGGGCATCCGATCCGACGAAGGCGTCGTCGGAGATCAGCACTCCGTGCGTCGCACCCATCGCCATTTCGCGGCGCAGGATCTCCTCGTCATCTTCGCCTCCCACGGTGACCACGGTGACTGTGCCACCGACCCGCGAGACAATCTGCAGAGCTTCTTCGACCGCGTAGTTGTCCCATTCGTTGATGGAATAGACCAGGTCGTCCCGTTCGATGTCGTTGCCCGCAGCCTTCAGTTGAATCTCGTTTTCCGAAGTGTCGGGCACTCTTCTGACGCAAACTAGAATTTCCACTTTCAACCTCCGTGAACTACGGTTTCAGATTTGTTGGGAACCTCGCGCACCATCTGCTTCTCGACCAATTCGGTGAGATCGATGGCCGTCATCTTCCCTTCCAGGCCCGCGACCTTGATGGCGTCTTCCATATTCACCATGCAGAAGGGACAAGCAGTCACGATGACGTTGGCACCGGCTTCCACCGCCATTTGCACCCGCTTCACACCGATGCGCTGATCTTCTTTGGGCTCGTAAAAAAGCATCAATCCCCCGCCACCGCAGCAGAAAGAGCGATCGCGGGAGTGGGTCATCTCGACGCGATTCATGCCAGGAATGGCGTCGAGCACATCGCGCGGATCGTCATAAACCTGGTTGTGCCGTCCCAGGTAGCAGGGATCGTGATAGGTGTAGACCTTGTTCTCGTCGGCGGGTTGGAAGCTGATTTTGCCCGCTTTCACTTCGCGTGCGATCACCTCGCTGATGTGCTCTACCGGCGGCAGGTCTTTGTAATCGTGTTTCAGCGCGTTATAGGCGTGCGGGTCGGCGGTGACGATGCGTTGAACGCCAGAGGCCTTGATCGCCTCCGCATTGTGATCACGAAGAGCCATGAACAACATCTCTTCGCCGAAGCGCCGTACTTCATGGCCGCTATCTTTTTCCGCCGCGCCCAGGATTCCGAAGTTCGTTCCGATGTGATCGAGGATCTTGGCGGTGGCCCGCCCAATTGCCTGCATGCGGTCATCGTAGGAAGTGACACTATCCACGAAATACAGAGTCTCGGCGGTCTTGCTTCCGTCGAGGATTTTGACCTGGCAGCCCTCTTGGAATTCTTTGTCCTTAGTCCAGTCGGCTTTCTTCTTCTCCATCTTGCCGTAAGGGTTGCCACGGCTCTCCAGCGCCTTCAGCGGCTTTTGCAGAGATTGCGGAACCTTGCCTTCGTCGACCATGCCGCGCCGCAGGTCGACGATTTTGTCGATGTATTCCACCAGCAGCGGGCACTCCTGCTCGCAGGCGCCGCAAGTAGTGCACGACCAGATTTCATCTTCGGAGTAGATGCTGCCGATCAAGGCAAGTCCGTTGCTTGCTTTCCCCACGACGGGATAGTGCTCGAAGCAATAATCGCGGGCTTTGATCGTGAAGAAGCGTGGCGACAGCGGGCGCCCGACGGAATTAGCGGGACAGTTGTCGGAACAGCGTCCGCAATCGGCGCAGGAGTAGAAGTCCAGCATGTGCTTCCAGGTGAAATCGTCGAAGGTCTTCACTCCGAACGATTTCACCTGATCCAGTTGCTCATCAGGAATTCCCCAACGGACCGGCTTCAGAGTTCCGCGATCTAACTTCGCGAAGAAGATGCTGAAAAGCGAGGTTTCCACATGGAACTGAATTCCGAATGGCCGATAGCACAGCAGGAAGAAGAAGGTTACGTCATGCGCGAGGTAACCGCCGAGATAAAGGGTGCGGAGCGTCGCCAATGGAGCCGCAACCATTGCACTTTCGAGGATCCACGGCAGGGAGAGGAAAGCCAGGGATTCGACCGGCTGACCCTGCTGCGCTTGAGCCGCTACCTTGCTGGCCTCAAATACACTGTCGGCCAACATCAGGATTGCGATCAACGCCAGGAGGAAGACAGCGTCTCCTGTGTGGTCTCTGCCGTATTTTGGCGGTACTGCGTATCGTGCCGGTTGGAAGGCCAACCGGCGAACAGCCAAGATGACCATACAGAAAAAAACGACAGTGGTCGCGTACTCCCTGACCTGGTTATAGATATGACCGATGAGGCCGAAACGATGCGGAATTGTCTGAGAAGCCGAGAATCAGCGAAAAGGCGCGCGTAGCGAGAAGAAGGAACCCTGCGAAAACCAGGATATGAATGACGCCCGCCGCTGGGTAACGTGGATGCCTCCACTGTCCCAGCCAGAACTGGAAAACTCTCCCCACCCGTTGCAGCGGCCTGTCAAAGCGAACGTCTGCTTGCGCTCGGAGCAGCGGTCTGAGGCGTTTCGCCGCAATATACAAAAAGCATGCGAGCCCCAGCAGGTGAATCACCAGGAACAAGGTATGTCCCTGGATCAACCAGTATGTCGATTCTGCGGGCGAGCGGAGTCCCTCGATCATTACCTGCCAACTCCCACCGGTCAAAATGGAAAGAACTTCAACTTGCTTCGTCGTTCTTTTCCAACCACGCAGCAACCGCGATACCTAACTCCACGATCCATACTTCCAGTTGTCACGATGATCAAGAACGAGCTTGGGGCACTACGATTTTCGAATCGACCATTCGAGGGAATGACCGGTCAGGGAGATTCTCGGCATCAAGGGATGAGTTTCCGTATGGCGGCAGCGGATGAAGTTCCATCGCTGACCCGTCGCGATTGTGTTGGCGCTCTGGCAATCGCTCGAAACAGGAAACCGGCCGAATATTATTGCGTGACTGTCCATATGCGGGCTGCCCCCAACCCAATGGCAGTGCTTTAGAGTCCCTGAACAATTGGCAACCAGAATAGCCACCTGGGAGTCCAGCAGTATCGGATCTATCAGATCTGCTCGCAATCATTCTGCGCCGCGGTTCGCGATCGGGTCTGTGAGGTGGGGCGTCATTCCCTGTGAGGCGGGTCACACGACGACATGATTTGTTAGTGGAATCACGATCCGCAGGAAGAAAATAGATCATCGTCTCAGGATTGCACGGGGGCCGTTGCCCCTTCAGCGGAATCGTTCCAGTCCGTCTCTGATGCTGGGCGTATGAACTCCATGGCGCGTTCCGCAAGCGCTGTAATCGTCAAGCTGGGATTCACGCCGAGATTCGCTGCGACCACCGACCCATCGCATACGTACATGTTCTTGTAACCGAACACGCGATGGCGGTTGTCGACCACGCCTTGCGTGGCAGACTTCGCAATCACGCAGCCGCCGAGGCAGTGAGCGGTACCGGGAACATCGAACAGGATCTCGGGAATCATGCTCATCGCGGTACCGCCGGTGAGGCGGGCGAAGGTTTCCGCGAATTCATTCGCCTGGGGAATGTATGTCGGAACTTTTTCTCCGCGGCTAGCCAGAGATTTCCGGAATGGCCAAAACCACGGACGCCTCCAGCACATCTCAAGATCACCTTCCGTAGCCTGCATGCAAAGCAGCACTACATTCTCCCGTGCCCATCCGAAAGGTTGCAGCACCCGCAGCGTTCGTAGCGGGTGTCGGAATAACGCGGAGACAAGATTCTTGAGCCAACGGGTGATACGCACGCGGCCCGGCGTGCCTCCTGTCAAAAGAGTCGTGAGCATGCTCATGGTGTCGGAGCCAGCAGGATAGCGAACCGCTTCGATGTGGGTGTGCTCATCGATATAAATGCCGGAACCAATCGCGACTCCCTTAGATAAGTCTTCAGGACTTCCCGGTATGCGAACCGCTAGCAACGATTCGGAATTGGTGCGGACATGTTTCCCGAGTTGGTCGCTGAGTCGCGGCAAGAAGCCTCTGTCCTTGAGATGAAACAACAGATCCATGGTTCCGAGCGAAGATGCGGAGAATACCACTCCGCGACAGGTAAACCGTCGCGGGGTTCTCCTGATCCAACCCGTGGATTTGACCGTACGCACCTCGTAACCCGCGCTGCCGTCAGCCATCCGCCTCAGAGGTTCGACGTCGACTACCCGGGTCTCTGCAAGAACCCGGACACCCCTGGTTTCCGCTAAATAAAGGTAGTTCAGATCCAGAGTATTTTTCGCGCCGAAGCGGCACCCCATCATGCAACCGCCGCAACCGACGCAGGTCGAGCGCGGCGGCCCTTCGCCTCCGAAGTATGGATCGGGAACCGTGGCACCTCCCGATTCCCCTTTCGGCGGTTGAAAAATCGCCACGCTGGTGCGGTAGAACGTGTTCGCAACGCCCACTTCCTCGGCTGCTGCTTTAAGCAGGTGATCGGCAGGACCGAGAATTGTGTTTTCCACAACGCCGAGCATCCGCGATGCGACGTCATAGTGCCGCGGCATTTCCGTCTGCCATGCTGCCAGTCCTGTCCACGATCCGGCCTGCCACACTCGGTCGGGCGGCCGCAGCAACGTGGTCGCGTAGGTGATCGAACCACCTCCCACCGCGCAGCCGTGCAAGATGGTGACGTGCCGGAAATACCGGATATTAAAAAACCCATTGAGCCCTAAGGCCGGGCGCCAGAACCAACGATGAAGGGACCAACTCGTACGCGGCAAGGTTTTGGGGGACCACCGCTTCCCCATTTCCATCACCGCCACCGTGTACCCTTTTTCGGCTAACCGGTAGGCGGCAACACTGCCTCCAAAGCCAGATCCGACAATCACGAAATCGAAGTCGAATTCCCTGTTCTGAGACATCTTGCCCGCGTTTCACTAAGCGATGATGGCTTGAAGTTCGCTCTTCCCTTCTCTCGCCGTGGGTGATTTGACGGGATCAGGTTTCGACGGAATGAGAATGGCCGGACGTGGTCTTTCGGATTTTGGTTGGGGAGAGACGCCCGATCGGTTTTCGCTGCCCCACGTGCGACCTTGCGACGCGGGGAGCGGATTCGCAGCGACTTGCGCAATTCAACGAAACTCGCGGTGAGGAATTTCTCCAGGCGCCATAGGTCTGGCGCCGCATGCACGTCGCCCGTGAACCCAAAGTATGCGGTGCCGTCGTAGGTGAGCACGGCGCAGTTAATTCCGATGTCGCCCCCAATCGGCACATAAGGATAGAAGCGCAGCATCTTGTGACCCAACAGGTACAGCGGAAACGCGGGACCCGGCACGTTCGTACAAATGAGATTGCAGAGTCCCAGAGGCAACTGGCTGATAATGGGTCCTACCACCACCTGCGCGGCAGTCGGAATCGTGCCCAACATCGTGCCAGCCATGCCGACGAGTTCCGCAACATGCGCCCTCCTCAAGAATGCGACTCGTTCACGGATCGCAGCCATGAGTTTCCGGGGGCTTCGAATATCGAGCGGGATCGTAAGCGGCAGAAATGTAATGCGATTTCCCAGTTCAGCTGACGCTGCCACTGCCGCGCACATTGACCGGAACTGCGATTCGTAACAGCCGCCCCGCGACGCGAACCTTCTGCCGCTCGACGTAGCGCTGAATCGCCGAGGCCACTATGGTCAGCACCACATCGTTCACGGTTGCGCCACATGCCTGCTTTATCGCTTTGATCTCGGCCAGAGGAACTTCGGCCCACCTGAAATTCTGTGGCCCGCGGCAAATAATATTGAACGGCAGTCGTTGCGTGGTGCCTGTCAGTTCCGGCATGAATCGCGCAAAGTCGTCCACCGAAAGGTTGCTCGCTCCGTTCGCCTGCGGCTCACCATGCGGGCCGGCTTCATGTCGCTCAGTACCCAGCACCTGTTGCAGCACGCTCAGAAATTCCGTTTGCGCAGTAATTACCCGTTGCGCGACCGAAGAGGACGAAGTGATCAACTCGTCCAACAGGGACGCAGTGGAGTCCTCCTTTGGGGGCGCGTGAAAGCGCGCTTTTCGCTTGGGTAAGGGATGAACCTCAGGGCTGGGATCCATCAGCACGTTCAGCAACCCCACGCCCGCAAGCCCATCGGCTAAGCAGTGATGCATGCGGGTGACGATGCCGGTATTCCCGTCCTTCAACCCCCGCACCAGGGTCAAGTCCCACAGAGGCCGCTGGCGATCCATCATCCGGCTCAGAATTTTGCCCGCGACCGCTTTGAACTCGGCCTCTGTTCCATGTTCGAGCGTGACCTGGCGCACGTGATTTCGTATATCGAAGTCAGGATCGTACTCCCAGACCGGCAACCCAATATTGAACGGCGGCGAAACGACTCGCTGCCGGTAGCGTGGAATAAGAGGCAGCTTCGACTCGACGAAGGCACTGCAGGCTTTGAGAGAAATCTCTCCTTCAAATACATTGACCGAGGCCACATTCAGAGGCATGCCTTCCCTTTCGAGATAGAGGAAAAGAGCATCTCCCCCGGAAAGCCGATCATGGTCTCGATCCTGTGGCATGAAGTGTCTCCGTCCAACGCCGCGTCTCAGGCCGGAAACCAGAAACGTGGCGCCAATTTCATCAGTTTCAGCACTTTGTAAATGTCTATGTTGACCCCGCGCAAGCCGAACTTGATTGCTTTGGCGTCGGCTCGATCGGCCAACCGTTCCAATTCCCGCAGTGCTTTCGCATCAACCCGGCGTACGGAGGTAAAGTCCAAAATTACTTCGCCTTCGGCCTGATCTAGTTTCTTATCCGCGTCTTGCAAACTCTGCAGGAGCCGCGATTCGTCGACTTTGAGCCATTCTGCGATCATTGCCTTCGGCATATTCTCCCTCACGCGGTTTGGTGTCGTGACGCCTCTCCGCCTTCGCCGTGCCTCGCCCTTCGTAAGCCTGCCAAAAGAGGTCTACTAACTCGCTCACCAGGGGCATGCGAGGGTTCGATCGCCACGACGGGTCATCAAATGCGTTTTTCGTCAGATCGGGCATAGCCCGCGCAAACTCGTCCTTCGAAATCCCTAACTCGGCGATCGAACGGGGAATCGCCAACTGATCGAGCAACTGCTCTGTCGCCGCCACCAGGCTCTTTACTTTCTCGTCGACCGTGTGGCCGCCCAGACCCAGCAGGTCCGCCATGGTTGCGTATTTCTTGTGGGCCACATAGCCCTTCTGATTGGGCGAGGGCGCGAACTTGGTCGGGACGGCTGCGTTGTAGGCAATGACGTGCGGCAACATGAGGGCGTTGGCGCGGCCGTGCGCAACTCCGAAGCGCGCGCCGAAAGCATGGGCTAGCGCATGATTTACGCCGACCGCCGCGTTGGAAAATGCAATGGCCGCGATGCAGGCGGCATTGTGCATCATGCTGCGCGCCTCTTCGTCGTTGGGATGTTCGTAAGCAATCGGCAGGTACTTAAACACCAACCGGATCGCCTGCATCGCATTCGAATCGGTGTAGGGCGATGCCAGGATCGAAACTCCCGCTTCCAGCGCATGCGTCAAACAATCGACCCCTGTGTCCGCTGTCAGTCCTCTCGGCATCGACATCACGAATTGGGGGTCGACGATCGCCACATCCGGAGTCAGCGAATAGTCCGCCAGCGTGACCTTGCGGCCGCTAGTTTTGTCTGACAGAACCGCGAATGGAGTAACTTCGCTTCCGGTGCCGCTCGTCGTGGGAATCGCCACCAAACGCGCCCGGTTGGCCTTTTCGGTTGGATACTCGACCACTCGCTTACGAATATCCATGAAAGGCGCGGCCAGTTCCTCAAGGTCGGCCTCTGGCGATTCGTACTTGAGTTTCATGATCTTCGCCGCATCGATCACCGATCCGCCGCCCAGCGCGATGATCTGATCCACCTTGTACAAATTCAGCGCCTCTACCCCCTGCATCACCACCTTGACCTCAGGCTCAGCGTCGGGAATCACGGATACGTGCACCAGAGTCTGAGGCGAAATGTTGCGCCGGACAATATCGACATGACCGAACTGCTCCAGGGCCTGGTTGGTGACAATGATGGTGGAGCGCGATGTCAGGCGCCGCAGATTCTCCACTGCATTCATGTTGAAGTAGATCTGATTGGGAACTCGAAACCACATATGCGCCTGCGTCCTTCGCGCTACCCGCTTGATGTTGAGGTAGTGATAGACATTCACGTTGTCGGTCGTGCTGTTCCCGCCGCCGGTCCCGCACCCGAACGAAAACGTGGGAACCATATCGTTGTAAATGCCGCCGAAGGCTCCGACGGATCCCGGTGAATTCACAATGATCCGCCCGGCGTTGATCACTTCCGAGAATTTCTGAATGACTTCGTCATTCCGCGAGAACACCACTGCGGTGTGTCCAAGCCCTCCTGCATGATTCACGTCCACACAGACTTTGAGCGCCTCGTCGACCGATTGCGCGCGGTAAACGGCGAGCACGGGAAAGAGCTTTTCGTATGACAGAGGGTGTTTTCGGCCCACCCCTTGAATCGGCGCGATCAGAAGCTTTGTGTTCGGCTTGACTGTCAGACCTACCATGCGGGCGATGTCGATGGCCCTCTGCCCTACGGCCGCGGGTTGCATATAGCCGGTCTCAGCATCTATGACAGCGCGTCCCAGCAACTCTGCTTCTTTCTCGTTGCAAATGTGTGCACCGAGTTCAGCAAATTTCTTTAACACCTGGTCATAAATCTCGGCATCGATCACCAGGGTTTGTTCTGAAGCGCAAATCGTTCCATTGTCGAATGTCTTGGAGGTAATAATGTCTACCACCGCCATATTCAGGTCAGCGGTTTTTTCCAAATAGACCGGGGAATTGCCCGGCCCTACCCCGAGCGCCGGCTTGCCGGAACTGTAAGCCGCTTTCACCGCACTCGGGCCGCCGGTGGCATCGATCAGGCCGACGTCTTTGTGCCGCATCAAGTAGGCGTTGTCGTCCAGGGTGTGCGACTCGAGGCAAGTGAAGACCCCTTCGGGCGCGCCATGCTGCAGCGCCGTTTCGTACATGATTCGTACCGCTTCATGACAACAATGCCAGGCATTCGGATGCGGACTGAAAATCACCGCGTTCCGCGTTTTGATCGCCATGATGCATTTGAAGAGCACCGTCGAAGTAGGATTCGTAATCGGTGTAAGGGAGAAAATAACTCCGATCGGCTCGGCCACCTCCACCAAGCCCTTTTCAGGAAACTCGCGGATGACACCGACCGTACGTTTATCTTTGACGTAGTTATAAACAAATTCCGTGGCCACCATGTTCTTGATGGCTTTATCTTCCATCACCCCAAGTTTGGTTTCTTCAACCGCCAGGCGAGCCAGGTATTGGGCCTGGCTCAATCCAGCCAGAACCATCGGTTTGACGATGCGGTCAACGTCTTCCTGTGTGAATTGCGTAAAGACCGCTGCGGCAGTTCTGGCTTGCTGCACCAATCCTTCGAGGTAGGCTATTCGTTCTTGACTGAGGTTCGAAACATCCGCTGGCATTGTGCCTCCCCTTGTCGGGTACAAAGAACGCTCCTCGCGTCGGGGTGGCGCGAGAGAGAATTTTCGGATCTCTACGCGTAGTCGATCGGATTTTTCTCCAGCCAATGCTCGTCTCGCACTTTACCGATATTCTTCAAAGCCCCCGCCATCACGCTTGCGCCCAAATGCCGGCACTCCCAGGCGATACCTGCTCCAAATCCAAATGCGCCCCCGAAGATCAAGCCGGCAAGAGGTTTGTTTGTGGAAACACTTCGTCGAACCGCGAGCCCGCTCAAAAGACCGATCGCCGCTCCAATAGCACCCGCCATCACGGCGTGTTGGGCGGACTCATTGAGAAATGGAGTGATGGGTCGACCATTCAGGAACTCCCTTTCGCCAGAGTGCGCACCCTCGATTCCAGAATGCAGAAGTTTGCGGCCGTAGTTAGCGTTGGATTTCTCCCACTCGCAAAAGCTCATAAGATTTCCCTACTGTGGCCGAGCATCGACCTGCACACAGGTTACTGCCCGTTCTGCCTGATCGCTGTGATTGGCGTCACGGGCGTCGGGCAGCGTGAAGTAAGTTCGAGGCATCGGCACTCTGCCACACACAGCTTTGGCGACATGAGCTTGACAAGCCGGTCTTCACGGCCCACGATTTCCGAGGGGGCGATGCCTATGGCGCGCGCCGCGAACCCTGTGACGTTAAGCCCTGAAACCCTGCGGGCCTTTACCAGATACATTCGCGTGGCTGAGACAGAAATGAAAAAGACGCAGGAAAGCGGCGATCGCTTTCTCTGGTCTGATGGGAATTCCGCACTCGCTGAGCAGGTGCACCGGGGAGAGGTTGTGGCCGAGTTCTGGTCAGGCCAAGGCCCAATCAAGGTACCGAATGGCTTGATCCACGACTGGATCGGCGCAGTTTTCATTCCTCGCACGACAATCGCGAAGACTCTTGCTCTCATTCAAGACTACAACCAACACAAGGTGATTTATGCGCCCGATGTAATCGACTCCAAGCTGCTCAACCACCGCGGCAACCGTTTCAAAGTCTCTTTACGGCTGCTCAAGAAGAAGATCATCACCGTGATTCTCGACTCCGAGCATGATGTCATCTATCGCCGCTTGGACCGAACGCGCTGGATTTGTCGTTCCCGTACCACCGGCATCAGGGAAGTCGAAAACGCTGGCAGCGTGAACGAGAAACAGTTGCCACCCGACACGGGTCATGGCTTCTTATGGCGTCTTTATTCGTATTGGCGATTCAGAGAAGAGGGGGACGGTGTATACGCGGAGTGCCGAGCCATTTCGCTGACGCGTGACGTACCCTTCGGCCTGGGATGGATGATCGAGCCGATCATCCAGAATTTACCCAGAGAGACACTGATCCGCACTCTTGAAGGGACACGCCAGGCGCTCAGCTAGGGACTGCTGGGCGCATTTATGTTTAGAGATTTTGGGTAGCGACAGCGTCTTCCTCTAACTGTTCATCCTGCCGGTCAAGAGGATCGTAAGACGAACCGGCCAAGCCATCGCTGATCATGTGGTCAATCAACTCATCGATCCAGCCAAATTCCTGCTGTCTCAATTCCAGTTCCCATTGCGCTTCTTCTTCGTCGCTCCATGGCCAGGGGTTCGCGCTCATAGAACTACCCTCCCGCAAAACAAATCAGGACTACGGCGTTTCAGGGTAAGGAAGTTCGCGGCGTAAAGCAGTGACGCCGCATACAGAAGGCCGTGATATCTTCACGGCGGGAAGCACCGTCCGCCTCAGCCTTGCGAAGCCTCGGCGAGACGTTCAGCAATAATCGTATACGCAGAGGGGTTGAAGACCAGCCCGACGTGCGTCCCCGGAACTTCAAAATCCAGGTCATCATCCCCCGTTTTGCAATATCTCCAATCGACCACTCCATCATCTTTGGTGTAAATGGCAGTCTCGGCAATCGAGGAAGGCAGTGCGCCGCGCAGAGAACTGAGAAAATCGCACGTACATCGCGGCGTATAGCAATCCGGAAGAACGCCTCGACCGTGATGGTTCAAGATCTCATCGCGAACCGCACTGGCCGCGCGCACGATCGATGGATGCATCACCGTGCCGCGAATGGGCGCGGCCAGCGTAATCACCGAGGCAATATCCTTGGGTCGCTGGGAAGCCAGCGAGCGCGCAATGATTCCACCCAGGCTATGTCCAATCAGATGAACCTTGCGGCCCGTATCGTCGATCGCCTGCCGGATCGTCTCCGCCAGACGATAGCGAATCAGCAAGTTCGGACACTCCGCATTCAGCCCGATCCCGGAAAGGTAAGGCCGGTACCCGATCCGCTCCAGCCAGGAATGCAGGTGCGTCATATACAGGTCGGTGCCGAGGAACCCCGGAATCACGATAACAGCGGAATTGTCGCCCCGCGGTATTCCTAGTCCGTAGTAAACCGGAGAGGCATGCAGCAGCAGGAGTTCAGCGCCAAACAGCGCTTCTCTCCATATAGGAATATCCAGCCCCGCTTCATGCTTGCGAATGCGAGCCTCGACGGGCGGGACTATGGACTTTCGTCGTCTTGACCCCTTCTTTTTCACGTGGCCGCTCTTCATCGTAGTCATGTGCACCGCGCGATGGGAATCTTACAAGCACTCCCGATGACGTGTCGACTGCCCACAACGGCACGTCATCAGAGAGTAATCATCTCGCAGGCGGTACTCATCAAGGTCCACTCCAGACCTCAGGCGCCGGCGTGCGCGGCCCGGGTTTTACCGGTCCTCCCGTGCACCGTGTGGAGCGGGCGGCGTTCGCCCGCACGAGCGACATTCCGTGGTTTGATCATAGACTCGATCAGCGCCTTTTCGGCAGAGACGAAGCTCTTCACTCCATCTCCGGTAAGGTTCGCCATGGGCAAGATGCGGGAAGGCGAGATCATCGCCATCGTCTTGGTCGCTGCCTTGAGGCTGAAGTTTGTCTGCTGACCCACAACGTCAAGCAGCTTCTTTTGCGCATCGATGAACGAATTGGTGGCTTCGGTGGCCAGCTTCGACAACTCAGTTCTCTTCACCGTCTTGCCCTGTTGCTCGTGCCTGCCGCTGGTAGCCTTGGCGGTCTCTTGCGCAATCACATCGAGAAACTTCTTCTGCGCCTGGACAAAGGTCTCCATTCCCTCACGCGCGGCTTCAATCAAGTGGGTATTCTGATAACCCTTACCCTCTTTCACTGCCTCCAGCCACTGCAGCGTCTGCTTGCTGGTCGTGGTCAAGAAGTCCTGTTGCATCCGGATAAAAGTCTCCAGGCTACGTCGTACCAGGTCGGTCGCGGCGATGGCTCGCACTGACCCGGACATCCGCTCCTTGCCGGCGTTCATCATGATTTCATTTTCCTGGTGCGCTAGATTCAGCAAGATTTTCTGCGCTTCGACGAAGCTCGAGGTCCCCTCCGTCGCCAGCTCCGCCAGGATCGTGACCGGGGAATGCTCGAGGTCAAAGATCCCTTCCCGCATGGTTTTTGTCGCGGTCGCGTTTTGGCGCATGGCAATATCCACCAGGATTCGCTGCGTCGCAAAGAAACTTTCAACTCCCTGCTGCACCCACCCGGTCAGCAGGGAGACAAAGGTCGGCGTGCCCGAGTGGGCGGGCCCGGTCTTGGTCTGCTTCTTCATAACATCCTCCAATTGCTGCACTGCAGCATCACTTGATATCTATTACTATGAAGTACTTATGTCAATACAAAAGAGTATCTTGTTGCGCTGCATTCTGCCCTTGCAGGGCGCAGATCGCTTCACCGCTTCTCGGATCACTCACAACTCAAAGACTCTACGGCACATGCAGTTGACTCGAACTCTGTCCCAAAATGGAAGCGCAGTCGAGTCTGTGTCAGCTTCCCGCTTCCGACTCAACGAAACACAGCCCTCGCGCTCTGCACCTCCCGCATCCGCATCTCAATCACTTCTCCCAGACGACGTAGCGCCTCGGCGCTCTGCGGCACATACCTCCCGAACATCTGAAAATCGTGATTCATGTCGGCCCAGCTTTCGAGGAGCACATCCGCTCCTTCCCTTCTGGCCCGGTCTGCAAACGCCCGAATGCTGTCATACAAAATCTCGGCGCCTCCCGCCTGCATGTAGATAGGCGGGAGCCCATGCAGATCGGCGTGTAGCGGGGAAACCAGCGGATCTCGACGTTTCTCCCGATCGCAAAACCAACCGGCCCACCGCTCAAGCATTCCCATTTCAATCCAATCGCAGTCGGGTTTGCGAACCACATCGGCTCGATCCATTTCAAAATCGGTCGGCGGCGACAACGCAACGGCTAGCATTGGCATAGGAAGCCTCAAATCACGCAGGGTTTGCAGTAAGGCCAACGCGAGATTGCCTCCGGCGGAATCCCCCGCAACCACGATGTTGTGCCAAGTGCCGCCGTTTTCCAGCAACCACCGGTAGGCATCGAGCGCTTGCCGCAGTTGCGCCGGAAACCGCTGCTCCGGCGCAAGGCTGTAATCCAATGCGAAGGTCTTCGACTTCGCAGCCAGGGTGACAAGCGCGATGAAACTGGCATAACTCTTCGGATAAAAGGAATACCCTCCGCCATGGAAATACAGAACAGTCGTGCCTGCCTCCGCGTTCTTTGGCGTGAACCAACTCCCTTTGAATCTTGCGTTCGTCACCTGGGTGATGTTGACTTCGTCCAATTCCGGCAATCGGATCTCCACCGAATCCAGGTAATGGCGTGCTTCCTGAACATCGTTCATTTCTCGAACCGTGTTCATCCGCCGCTTCAACAGCTCCGTCCCGAACTCCATGAACCAGTTCCAACCAGGTCGGCCTGGGCCCTTTGCCATTCGACGCAGGCACACTTCGGTTACGGTTTCACCGAACTCCGCCAGGCTCCGCAGGCGGTATTTCGCTGGGCCGCAGAAATGTACGCTCGCTCCCATATCCAGTCTCAATTCCTGGCGCCCACGCTAGCGCCGCTTAAGGTTCGTTCTGAACCGCTCAGCACGGACTGCGCTCCTTGCCAACACACCCGGCCGCCATAAAAAAGCGCGCTGGATTGCACTGAGACCCAGTCTCTCAGGGAAAGCGGCCCGCCAAATGCCTTCCAACTCGTCATCCAGCGTTGCGTGGCATGGCGCGCGAAAACAGAAATCATGCTGACCTCGGGATCGCCCATATCGTGTTGAACACCGTCCAGGGTGAATAGCACTTTGCGCAACATAATCAGGGGTGCTGGCAGGCGGACACCCTGCATTGCAATCTCTTCCAGCAGATTGAGCGCATCGGTCGCTCCCGGAATACTGGTAAGGGGCAGTCGAGCGATGAACCGCTCAACGCAATCGCGAATGACCTTCACTTGCGATCCCTTACGCCTCGCGTCCCCGCGACTGAGCGCCTGGATCTGCGTGAAAATCCCATCCGGATCCCGCAAGGCAGTCAGCAAAAACAGCAACGCGAGGTGCCGTCGTTCATCCTCATTCACTTTTTCCGTCAGAGCCCAATCGAGAATGACGAGTTCTTCCCTTTCCTTGTCGTAGAGCAGGTTACCGGCGTGGGGATCGGCATGAAACATCGCGTCCTTCTCAGGCGAAAAAACGGGAACCGCCAGAAAAGCTTCGACCAATAATTCCGAAACGCGGACCCGCCGCCATTGCGGCATGCGAGCTACGGCGTTGGTAACCTTCTTGCCCCGCTCCTCGGTCATTGCCGTAATCCTGGCAGTACACAGCTCCGGTATCAGGCGAGGCACGCGTACCCCGATCATGGAACGGTAGATGCGATGCGCTTCGACGAGAGTGGCTTGCTCCCGCGCAAACTGTACTTCGTGCTGAAGCAGGCGCCGCACATCGCTAAAAGTCTCCGGAAGAACGCGCTTCGCGAAACCGTATTCACCATGTTTCTTTGCGACATATTTCGCAAGACCTGCCAGCAGCTGCATGTCTTCGGCAAAACACACGGGTATATAGGGCTTGAGGACTTTAAAGACGCCGCGCTCACGCCGCCCCGTGTCCGCATCCTGCCAAGTAAAGCGAACTACCGCGCTGACGCTCGCTTCGCAGAAGATGCCCGGCTTGATCCTGACGACGTTCGCATCCAAACGCGAGCCCAGTTCCTCGAAGATGATTGAGCGGACCTGCCCGGCATCCATATCTGAAATTCCGTTTTCGAGTTCGGTGAGCGACCGGCGCAGTCGCGGATGCAGATGCCGGTTTCGGGCCAGCACTTGACCAAGTTTCTGCAGGCCCGGCACCTTCGCAATGAGTTTCAACAGACGCGTCCCGGTTGGCGTTTTTGCTGGAAGCTCCAGTTGTTCGACCAGTTTCGGAGCCAGCCTCTCCACCGAGAGATTGACAAACATGAACAGCATCGCGTCCTGCACCAGGGGACGCCAGTGCGCATATTTCTCTGGAACCAGTTCTTCCGCTGGCAGACGCGCGATCACCCAGCGTCCAATCCGTTCCCGCAAAAGCGGACCCGCAGGGCTCCGCAGCATATTCTCGATCGCGATGGTCCGCTCCGAGGAACTTGGGTAGTAAGAAAAAAACGCGGCCTGCAATTCCTCCGGCGTGAACCGCTGCAGGTCGCGTTCGTTCAGGGACAACAACATCCCCACCTCTACAACATCCGTCAGGCGATGATGTACTTACCCGCCTCGATGATTTTCTGGGCAATCTGTTGACGGAGAGCCACGGTATTAAAAGGCTCATGCTTCGCGAGCCTGCGCACAATGGCCATTTGCGATCGCAGCATGTCGCCCTCAGCTACGGCGGCAATAACCTTTTTCGCACTGCTCTCAATTCTGTCGATCGCCCCCGCCAGATACACTCGGGTCATCGCGGTCGCCAGACCTGCTTGGCCGTTTCGCGCCGCCAGCTTTTGCGCTCGCAGCACCGCCGACTCCATGGCATAGGTCTCAATCACCATGTCGGCAATCGCGCCCATGATCTCCTGCTGGTCCTGAATGGCTTGCATGTACTTCTGCGACGCGCTTCCGGCAGCAAACAGAGCCAGTTTCTTCGCGCTGCTGACGGCTTTTCGTTCCTCAACGAAGGAATCATTCCCGTCAGCTTCAGCCGGAGTACCAGAAATCACGTCATCCATCAGTTTCTTAATCGCAGGCATTAGCGGCAACTGCCCCGACATCGCCCGCTTCAGCAGGAAGCCCGTGATCACCAGCCGGTTGATTTCATTGGTGCCCTCGAAAATGCGGTTGACGCGCGAGTCGCGATACGCACGCTCCGCCGGATATTCCTCGACAAAGCCGTACCCGCCGTAGATTTGCACCATCTCGTCGACGACGAAGTCGATCAATTCGGAACCCCATACCTTGAGGATGGAGCATTCGACGGCGTACTCGTCGATCACTTTCCGCACTGCCAACATGTCGGTGACGTGATCGTCACCCAGGTCTGCGATGGCCGCGTCCATCATTCCGACTGTGCGATAGGCCATTGCCTCGCCCGTGAATACGCCTACTGCCATGTCAGCCAGCTTCTCGCGAATCAATCCGAAGTCGGCAATCACCTTGCCGAAGGCTTTGCGCTGTTTGGCGTACGCAATCGAACTCTCCAGGCAAGCGCGGGACGAGCCCACCGATCCCGCTCCCAACTTGAATCGCCCCACATTGAGGACGTTAAATGCGATGTGATGTCCCTTCCCGATTTCTCCCAGGACGTTCTCCACCGGCACTTTGCAATCCGCCAGAATCAGGGGGCAAGTGGAAGAGCCGCGAATGCCCATCTTGTGTTCCTCGGCGCCGATGGAAAACCCGGGAAAACCGCGCTCGATCAGGAACGCAGTGAATTTCTCCCCGTCCACCTTGGCAAACACGGTGAACAGGTCGGCGAAGCCGGCATTCGTGATCCAGGTCTTTTCGCCATTCAAGATGTAGTACTTCTTGTCGGGTGAAAGCACGGCCCGGGTGCGGCAGTTCAGAGAATCCGACGCGGACGATGATTCTGAGAGGGCGTATGCGCCCACCATCTGGCCCGACGCCAGCCCCGGCAAATATTTTTTCTTTTGCTGCTCCGTTCCGAAATAGACGATCGGCAGTGTCCCAATGCAGGTGTGCGCTCCCCACGTTGCACTGAATCCGCCGTACTGCGCCAACCGGTCGGCGATGATCGCGGAGGTCACTTTATCCATCTGCAAGCCCCCGTATGCCTCGGGGGTGTCCACCGCGCTCAGGCCCAGTTCTCCGGCTTTCTGCACCAACTCGCGCAGTAACGGAAAATCTTTATGCTCCATCTTTTCTATGTTGGGTACGATCTCGTTGATAGCGAACTCTTCGGCAGTTTGTGCAATCAGGTTGTGCTGCTCGGTGAAATCCTCCGGCGTGAAAACGCTCTCGGGCTCGCAGTCCTTGATCAGAAAGCTGCCGCCGGAAATCTTTGCAGTGGGCACCGTGCTCGTTGTGGCCATACTCTGTCTCCCTCCAACCCCGGTCCATCGCCCGGAAGGCGATTCTTGAAAGCGGATTTGTTTGCGGAACGATTGGTTTACGGCACAGCGGTCTTCCGCGCCGCGAAATATTTTTCTCTTAGTTCTCTCTTCAGCAATTTGCCGGTGCCTGTCCTGGGAAGACTCTCCAGGAACTCCACCGAGTGTGGACACTTGTAGTGAGACAAGCGGTCACGGCAGAAGCTCACCAACTCTGTCTCGCTAGTCTGCATCCCAGGTTTCAAAACCACTAGCGCCTTCGGCGCCTCTCCCCACTTGTCATCCGGCACGGGAATCACAACAACCTCAAACACCGCGGGATGCGCAGCCAGCACCTTCTCCACCTCCAGCGACGATATGTTTTCGCCTCCACTCACGATGATGTCTTTCTTGCGATCCACAATCAGGATGTAGTGATCCTCATCGATCGTGGCCATGTCTCCGGTATGGAACCAGCCCCCTTGCATGGCCGCGTCCGTGGCCTCCGGACGTTTCCAATACCCCTTCATGACCGCATCCCCTCTAGCAACAACTTCGCCAATCGACTTCCCGTCGTGGGGAACATCGCTGCCTTCCTCGCTCACCACTCGGATCTCCACCCCGGGGATCGCAAAACCGGTCATCGCCTGGCCGCTATAACGCTTCTCTGCCTTCCACGACAGACTCGCCTTCATCGGAGAGAACGCGATCGCCGGGGAAGTCTCGGTCAGGCCATATCCGGACACGCAGCCGCAGCCCAGCTTCTCTTCCACTTCCTTCACCAGGGTTGGAGAAGAGGCCGCTCCTCCAATCGTGATCAGCCGCAAGCTGCTGAGGTCGTATTTCGTTCTTTCGGGCGAATGCACCAATGCATTGGCCATGGTGGGAACCAGAGCACAGCACCACACCTTCTCCTGCTCTATCAAGCGGAACACTTCGACGGGATTGAAGTGGTGAAGCATCACATGCCTGCCGCCCACCAGCGTAATGGTGTGCGCGGCTCCCCACCCGTTGGCGTGGAACAGAGGAATGGAATGCAACATGACAGTTTCGCCCGAGGTGTATCCCGCCATCATGGGCGAAGTCTGCCCCGCCACAATCACCGACAGCGCGTGGAGATAAACATTGCGGTGCGACAACATCACGCCCTTGGGCGTGTCACTGCTTCCGCTGGTGTAGAAGAGTTCCGCCAGGGAGCCTTCGTCGATGTGCATCACGTCGCACTGAAAGGGCGTGGCTGCGGCCAACAATTCATCGTAGTTCTCCGCCGCCATCCAATCCGCTTGCGGCCGACCGTCCAAAAGGAAAAATCTCTCTATCGAAGGAACTGCCTTCCGGAACACTTCAACTAGAGGAAGAAATTGCTGCTCAAGGAATAAAAATCTGGCCTTGGCGTCATTGAGGACAAACTCCATTTCGTGAGGCGCGAGACGAATATTCAGAGGCAATAAGACGCACCCCGCTTCGAGAACTCCGTAATATGCCTCCAACAGCCGGTGGCAGTTGCTGCTGAGAAAGGCGATGCGGTCTCCGGGTTGCGCTCCGGCCGCCAATAGGGCGCCCGCCAGCCTCGCGCTGCGCTCAGCGAACTCCGCATACGAGAAGCGCTCGCCGCCGCAGACCACTCCCACCTTGTTTGGAAATTGTTCGCGCGCGTAGCGCAGGAATCGCAGAGGAGTGAGGGGAATATTCATGATCGCCTCCCCGGCCGGCACCTCTGTTTTCCGAAACCAGAGGATGGGCCTTCTATCGCACCCAACCCATACGCCTCTTGGAAAATTACCGCAGTGACGAGAGAGCCAAATCAGCCGAGGCTCGTTCGCGTATAGGACCAAAATGGCAAGACGACTTGCGCCTTCTTACCTGCTCTTGCGCCGGCTCGATTTCTTCTTATTTGTCGGCGTCTTCTTTTTTCTCCGACCTTCGAGTTCCGCCAGGCGCTTCCGCAGCGCCTCAAGCTCCGACACGTTGCCTTGTGCCGGAGGAGAATGCGGCCCCGTCAGTAGCCGCTTTACCGATTCCACCGGCGCCAGAATCGCCGATTGCATTTCTCCCAGGCGGTTCTGCACCGCATCCTGCACGCTTTGATAAGTATCGAACGCCGACTTCAAGTACCACATGACGAACTCTTGCCGGGTTTGATCGGATGCGACGATCAATTGACGAAGCAGTTCGAGCGGCAACCCGGTAGGTTTGTCCTTGGCGTCTTCCGTGATGATCTGGGTGAGCGTGACGCGCGTCAGGTCCTCGCCGGTCTTGGCGTCTACGACCTGCACCTGCACTCCCTTGCGAATCAAGGCAGCGATCTCGTCCAGGTTCACGTAACGGCTGCCAGAGGTGTCGTAAAGCCTGCGGTTCCCGTACTTTTTGATGACTACAGTGGCAGAATCCATTCAGTAATATTCCTTGTTGCACTGCAACAATCGTCCCATGCCATACTGACACCAGCGGTGGCGATTGTCTAGGTCTTACTTCATATTGCACCGCAGCACGCATGCCGTAGGCCCGAGCGGGAACTACAAACGAATGTGGTCTGGCGGGCGATGCCCTTATCCATCTCATACGCCTGACACCGCTTCTTGTGCAACCTCCGGAAGAACTATCCAGGCTTACGTCGAAGCCCATTTTGGGATTCAGTCCTTCTTGCAGCGCACAATTCCGCTTCATTTCCTTGACACTCCCACCCGTGATGACAGTATCTTGAGAATGATGCTGCAATGCAGCATAGGAGGTCAGTATGCGGGAAGATGCAAGGAAGGAATCCCCGCGAAGCCATCCCCGGGAATCGTCAATTATCAACCTCATGTCCGGATGGGCGCAGCAGGGCGTGCAGAGTTATTTCGCCACGCAACGCATTCTCATGGATCTCGCCATGCGGCAGAACTCCAGCGTGATGTATACCTTGAAGGAGCGCCTCAACGACCCGCTGCACTCTCCCACTCACGTTCTGACCGAGCTCGCCGAAGAGGGACTGTCGAACCTGGTTGGGGCACACAAGATATTTCTCGACCTTGCACAGCGGCAGAACGAGATCGTGATGACCGGCGTCAAGGAGCGCGTAGCAGATTCGTCTCCCGCGGTTGCCATTGCCGACCTGCTGCGCCGCAGCCTGGATATCGCCATTGCCATGCAGCAGGATTTTCTGCATATCGCAGACAGGCAGAGCCATGCCTGGATGGAAAAAGCGAAGACGGGTAAAGCTCTGCAAGGCGACGCCGTCATTGATCTGGCCCGCGAGGCAATGGAGAGGTTTGTCCATGCCGAGAAACAACTTCTCGATGCTATCGCCGACGAAACCGCCAGGGCCACTAGAAAGACCCCAGCCGCAACCACACACAAGACGAAGAAGACTGAACTGGCGGAGCTTGCGCGCCGCGCCACTGAATCGTTTATCGAGGCGCAGAAGCGACTGGTGGATGTTGCCGGGCGTCAAGTGGATGCGAACCTGAAGACCGCCACCCGGACCATGGACTTCCTCAAGCCGCTGGAGGTAATGCCTCTCTCCGATTGGACCCGCGAAGGCGTAAAGAGTTTCGTCGACGCTCAAAAAGCGCTGATGGACGCGGTGACGAAACCACGCAACGGATCGACTACCGGCCATAACCCCGCAACGAAACCGACCCGGGCGCGTCGCGCCAGGAAGCGAACGGAGGCGGTTCCCGTCTAGGAGTCTTCGCGCCCAAGGGAGCGCCCATTGCTGCCGGGCAGAGCCGTCAGAAATCTATGCTGGTTCTGCCCGCGCCCGCAGCAGCATTGCGGCAGTCAAAGTATCCCTTTGTTGAAAAGTCAGCGGCGTCCTCAATCTCCACCCGTGCGCCGATCGGAAAGATGTAGCCGATTTCTCCTCTTGTCCGGTACCGCTTTTCGAGGTTGCTGTCGTAATAGGCTTCGGCAGGCAGATAAGGGCACCGCGGTCGGACTAGATGGTCGCTTCTGCCCTCCGCTGCAGGGTCCCTGTTCTACTTTGTGAAAAAGGCGACGGATATCAACCTGATTGTGCCGGCAAGCACCGTGGCTATCAGGAACGAGTAGCCAATGGCAAGGGCCGTCATTTTCCGCCCAATCTCCTTCACCAGTACGGCGATGGTTGCGACGCAAGGCATGTAGAACATGATGAAGATTGTAAACACCACAATCTGGCCGGCACTCATGACCTGACTGACATTGCTGGTCCCGAGTGCTTGTACCAGCATGATGATCGACATCTCTTTCCGCAACAATCCGAATATCAGAGTCGTGCCAACAGCTAATGGAAGTCCGAGCAATCCCGTCAGCGGTGAGAACGCCACGTTGATGGCGTGATCCCAGTGCCTGTGCTCGGCGAGTCCCAACACAACACTACCCGCGATCAGTAGCGGCCAGCTCAGCACCACAAATTCACGGAGTCGGAACCACACCTTCCGTGTCATAACGTTGAGCCGGGGAAGTTGGTAGCGTGGCACTTCGAGCACCATCCCCGGGCTCACCTCTGGCCACAGCCGGGTCAGAATCCACCCCGAAAAGACAACAACGACAAGGTTGAAACCGAAAATGCCCAAGGCCCAAACCGGCCCTAGATAGAAGGCCACCAGGACAACAATGACATTGGACCTGGCAGAGCAAGGGACGAGTGTTGCGAGCACGCTCGCGATGAAACGATCCCTTTTCGAAGGCAGAATCCGCGTGGCCATGCACGCTGGCACACTGCAACCGTAGCCGAGAATCAAAGGTAAAACCGATGTTCCGTGGAGGCCAATACGATGAAAAAGGCCGTCCAGCAGATACGCGACCCTGGGCAGGTAGCCGACGTCTTCGAGAAAAGCTAGTCCAAAAAGAAACGGGACCAAGTAGGGGAGAACGATGGTCGCACCACCAGCAAAACCGTCCCAGACGCTCCGAACCAGCACTTCCCTTAGAGTTCCCAATCCCAACCAGGCAGAGATCCGCAGGGCCACGGCTGCGCCGAGCGGCTGCAATGTTCGCTCCAGGATTGAGCCGGCCCCAAACACGATCCAGAAAAAACCTAGGAAAATAGCGAGTAGAAACACGTAGCCCCACACCGGGTGAGTCAATAGATCGTCGATGATCCATGGAGCGTCGGAGCCGGGCCGGGTGACCACTGCTACTTCCTCGAAGATCCGCATCGCCCCATCATGCCGCTCTGCCATGATGATCGTCTCAGCGCTCCTCCCGCGCCCTGATTCGAGCCAACGACGCATCTCATCGGCCGCCATCCTCACTTCAGGCCCGGCTAGGGTTGTCATATCAGCATCGCTTTCGAGTAACTTGACGGCAACCAGCCGCGCAGGTATACCGGCTGGCCCCATGGTTCCGTTTAGCGCAGATTCCACCTTGCCGATCGCCTGCTCCACATCGCGGCTCCAGGTCGGAGCGAGGGGCTCGGATTGGCCGGCACGAGTGCCCAACCTCGCGAACAGATCGCGGATGCCGAGCCCGTGGGAAGCCACGGTCTTGACCACCGGCAATTTCAAATGCTCAGACAATTTCTCTACTGAAATCGAGATACCTTTCCTTTCCGCGTCGTCCATCATGTTCAAACAGACAAGCATCGGCACCCCGAGTTCGAGCAACTCAAGGGTCAGTTCGAGGCTCCGGCTCAGTAGAGAACCGTCGACAACATTGATAATGAAATCGACTTGGGAGGACAGTAGAAATCGCTTGGCAGACGCTTCCGCTCGATTGGAGGTGGTCAGGGAATAGATCCCGGGTACATCGATAAGTTCCAGAAGCAGGCCATTTTGTCGCACCTTGCCTCGTGAGACCGCGACCGTGCTCCCGGGGAAGTTTGCAGTTTCCGAGCGATACCCAACCACTTGATTGAAGATCGTGCTTTTGCCACAGTTGGGTTGACCGACCAGCGCCACCACGATTTGTTGGGGTTCGGTAGTGCAGAAGGACGAGAGTGGGCCGTGGCTAGATCGGTTCAAGACGGGCACGTCTAGTCCCTCGTTCGATCCCTTCGCAGGGTGCGAACCCTTATACCGCTGGCAAGACATCGACCAATGGCAGCCGTTGTCCCACCCACTTCCACCAGGATCGGGCCACCCCACGGAGCAGCGCCGCGAACACGCAGCTTCTCATTCACGAATATGCCGAGATGAGCCAGAGAGCGAGCTGCGCCGCGCCCTTGCGGCACTTCGACCACCTCCAGCCACTTGCGCTTTGGCGCCTGGTCCAGGCGCGTTCCAGACAGCTTTCGGGCACCGGTTGGGTCCGCTCTTGGTCCCACGGCCCACTTGCTGTGATGAAAATGCATTTCATTTTCATGATGACAGCCGCAGACTCTTGGCGCTGTGATAAGAGTCACAAGGCGGGGCACCGAAGGGCACCATCGGTCAGTCTGACATTTAATTGGTTGAGCCGGCGGGAAGTGCCGAGTTTAGAAGATCAGATCACTTCACTACTCTTCGCCATTGCCCACCAAGGCGGGCGTCGCCAAAATCTCCTGTTTAGGCTCAGCCAGCCGCCAGGATGGCCTCAAACTCTTCTACCGCAATGAAAGAAGTTGCTGACGTATTCCGCGGATCGCTTACGAGGTCAATTGCAGCACGTCGGACCACAGCAAGCTTCCGCAGCGATTGGCTTCACCGCCCGAACGAAGGCACTCATGAATTTCCCGTCAACCTGCGGGGATAACGTCTCTACGTCGATGCCTTGTTCCGAAAGGAACTCCCGCGCATCTTCCGCACGATAGATCCGCGTAGGCTCGACTTCGACCTTCTCAAATCCGGCCGCGGTCAGCTTGGTCCGGTATTCATTTTCTTCCAGCGCCCCGGCCACACACCCTACCCAAAGCAGCACGCTCTGCCGGATCTCTGGGAGTATCTCGCCGCGAGTGACAACGTCAGAAACGGCAAAACGCCCACCTGGCTTAAGAACTCGAAAAGCTTCCCTCAATACTTTGTCCTTGTCTGCGGAGAGATTGATCACGCAGTTGGAAATAATGACATCCACGGAATTATCGGGTAGAGGAATATGCTCGATCTCGCCCTTTAGAAATTCGACATTGTTGACGCCTGCCTTGCGCTTGTTCTCGTTGGCCAGCGCGAGCATTTCGTCGGTCATATCGAGACCATAAGCTTTCCCTGTCGGGCCGACCCGCTTGGCAGAAAGAAGCACATCAATACCGCCGCCGGACCCAAGATCAAGTACCGTCTCGCCGAGGTTTAGCTGCGCCAGAGCTGTCGGGTTACCGCATCCGAGAGAGGCTAGAAGTGCCTCTTCCGGGATCTGCCCCATTTGTGAGGAATCGTAGAGGTTGGCAGTGATCGGATCACCGCATCCGGACCCGGTACTGGCAGTTGAGGTCGTCCCACAACAGGATGCCACGCCGCCGTTCTTCACGCGCAAAGCTGCCTGTCCGTATTTTTCTTTAACAACTTCCTTGATGTCTGCGTTGCTCATTACCAGCTCCTATCGGCTAATTTGCACAATGGTTTCCGGTTTGACGGCCTGGCTGCGTGTGCAGCACTCGGAATAGAGAAAACTCAAGAGCTCCTGGAGTGACTCGGTGTTTGCTGTGTAGCGCAGGAATGTACTTTCTCGCTGAACTCGAACCAGGTCTTCGTTTCTCAGTTTGTCCAGATGGTGGGAAAGCGTTGAATTCGGAATCTCGAGTTCTTCCTGAATGTCGCCGACCACCAGGCCATCTGGGTGAGCGGAAAGCAAGAGGTGCATGATTCGGAGCCGGGGTTCAGTTCCCATCGCCGATAACATGTCGGCATACCTGGGGATACGCTCTACAATCTCCTTCGCTTGGATCCGGTGCATATTTCGATATTTGCAGAACTATCATAGCATGTCAAGGAGATTCTGCATGACTTCGGACAAACCACGCAAGGCCGAGACTTGCTCATCAACTCCGATCGGGCTTAGCTACATCGTTGACGGTCATCGGGCGTCGTCTCCGCGCCACTATGCTTCCAATCCAGCCCCTGTCAACGAACTTCTCGAACATCGTCCTCTCGCCGTTCCATGCTCTACTTCTTTTTCTTCGCTTTGCCCCCGGCCTTTGCCGCCTTCTTCTTCGCCTTTGGTTTCGCCGCGGGCGGAGCCGGAGGATTCACCGGAGCATCCGAGCCTGGCAGGTCGACTCGCCCCAGGTATTGCAGGTGCAGCGACCGCAAGAACGTCGTGTCTTCGTACACCGGCATCAGGTCCTTCGTCCCGTCGTAGGTTTCGGAAAGCCAACTCGTATTGCTCGACGCGCCCGAAGCGGCCCACGCCGCCTGCCAGATCGCGGCCAACGTCACCGCGCCCGCCGCAATCACCTGGATCGTAGCCTCGCCGCAGTTATCCCATAATGCCTTCAGCACTGCAGGATCCTTCGTGGCGCTCGTCCCACCCCCGGGACGCGCCTGGTTGTAGACCTTACAGATTGTTTCCGGCGGCAATGTCTGATGACAGAAGTTCATCAGGTCCATGGCCGCCATGGCCGCGTCCCACGCAGTCGCCACCGCGCGTGGTTTGTAAGTCAGATTGGCCAGCGCATCGCCGATCCCCGCCGCAATCTTGTCGGCGTACGCATCCACCATATTGTCTTCGTAAGTGGAGTGAACGCCCGTCGCAGTCCCATTCAAACCGTCGGCGTGCTGTGACGAGTGCAGCGGCTGGCAGGCATCGCCCACATAGTGGGCCAGGCATCCGGCCGCCGTCAGAAAGCTGGTTCCTTGAGGCAATTTCGCAAATTTCACCAGCTGCGCAAAAATCTGCCACACGCGGAACGGCAGCGCCCCGTCATTGTTCGTCTTGCTGGTGGATGCCGAGGGCGGCGGAGCCGTCTTGTAGAAACTCATCCACGCCCCGTAGTTCAACGACTTCTTGTCTGCCAGATACTTCTGCAGTAGGGTTTTGCCGTCCGCGCCCGGCAGATCGATGTCGGCATAGTGATTCCAGTTTTCTTGCGCGCGCGCCACTGCCGGCTTCGCCTTGTTGATATTCGTCTTCCACACCACGTCCGGCACATCGCTTAAGGGAACGAACGCCGAAGCCTGAAGATGAGTGGCTAGTTTCAACTGCGCATCGCTGCTGAAACTCAGGTTGTTAATGTTGTTCGTAAAGAATTTCTGCAGCGTCTTGTCTTTGATCAGGAAGCACGCCTGCTGCCCGATCTTGAAATGGCCCACCGGCCCCCAATACTGCGTGCGCTCGGCCGCGGGATCTTCCACCACGTCGAGACTCAGTTCGCGCAGCGTGACCGCCAACGATGTCGCCAGCGAAAGCTGCAGGCACTGTCCCGCCGCGGCTCCGGTTGAAATGCGCTGCCCGCCCCATTCCATCGCTACCGGCGACAATGTATTGCGCTCCAGCACCGAATCCAGACACCACAGCGAGCCCGAATCCCCGGGCTGCGTCATCAGCGGTTCGGCTGATCCGGTTCGAGATCCGATGACGAGGTCCGCCACGTAGTCGCGCCCTCCTACCGACTTGTATCGGTAAAAGAGCGCTTTGATCTCTCCCTTCATCTGGCCGCTGGCCGCGCCGTGTCCTTCAACCGGACGCCCGATCCATGAGAGCGACGCCGTCTCTGCGCTGAAATCGGCGACTTGGCCCAGCGGCCGCCGCAGTGCGTTCGGCTCCCACATGGTCGCGTCGTCCAGACGCACGATGGCCGCGTCGATATTCACCACCGAATCTCTGCCCGGAAGTTCCGGATAAATATCCGAGAAGGTTTTCTCCGTAAGGTTGCGCGTGCCTTGCGTGCTTCCGATCACCTGTGGAACGCCGCGGAATATCGCCCGCACCGCCCGTCCCGACTGGCCGGCAAGATGCGTATTCGTGAGCACATAAAAATCACTGCCATCGGAAACCATGCAGGCCGCCGTGCCCATCCGGCGCATTCCCTGGGCATCCACATAAATCGCCGATCCGATACCCAGATGGCTCCCTGCCAGATTCGCCGGAACCACCGGGCGCGGCGGCAAGTTCGACGACTCCGCCAGCACCACGCATACCGGAACAATCCTCCCGTCGGGCATGTACACGAACGGAGGGATCACTTGATCGGGCTTGGAACGCAGTTCCTCCAAGGTCTGCCATTCGGTGACGAAGACCAGGATGCACGGCCACGACCAGTCTTTCACCGCTGAGTTGGCCAGCGTGCGCTCGGGCGCCTTCGGCTTTCGTCTGTCGGTAAGCGCTCGCTTGGTGTCGCGCGCCGCATCTGGATCCATGGTTCGAATCAGATACAGCCCGATCGCAGTCGAAAACACATTCGCCTTGTGCGCAAGATGCACGTGGAACTGGTCGCGCGCATCGAGCAGGTCCTTGACTCCCAAGGAACGGAAGTCGTGTGCATAAAGATTCTTTGAAGAAGCGGAAGCGGCTGAGTGCGGCGTGCCTGGCATAAGCAACTCTCCATCGGACGGCATCAGACAGCCGCTATGTTTACTTCTCCGCCGCCATTTTTGCAAGTGAATTCGAGCCGTGCATTAACAGAATGTTACTGGCTGCCGGAACATATGAGTAAGTTAGACGCCGCACTTACTACTCTGCGTTTTTCGGTGGACGCGTATCAGCTATTCGACACCCACGGAATACTGTTTGGGATTCTAGTCGTCTGCGTTACTGCCTTGGCGGTCTTGGCTACGGCCGACGCGGACGAGGACATTAGCCCAAAGTACGTTCTGGCCGCGCTGTTGCCTTGGCTGTTCTCGGCGGCCTTTGTGGCCAACGGAGCTCTGGATCATTCACAGGAGATGCGATATCACACCGTCGTTATCGAAGAGCACTTTAACCAGCCGCGGTGGTGGGTCGGAGACAATATCGTAGTGCGATCCCAGCCCCCGGCCGACGCGACGAGCGGCCTCGCCGAAGCAAAAAAGGCGTCTACCTACGTGGAATCCATGCGTTTTACAATCCCGGAGAAGGTGTGAGAGTAGGCATCAGCTCTGGCGCTCTTGGAATCACGTGGGTCAGCAGCGTTTTGCGCGACCGCCATTCCCGTGTTGAGGGCAAGGTCGAACTTGACTATACTCGTCACCCTCCAATGAGGTTGCAGTATGGGAGTGAGTGACCCAGAGGTTCGGAAGAAGTTGTCTGAACCAAGATGGCTTCAATACAGACATGATCTCGACAAACGGAACTGGCCGTGGTGGAGACGCTTAATTCACCGGTTCCAGCGCTGCGCGTTCTGCAGACCGGAAAAATAAAGCAGATGTGAAGCTTTCACTGCGGACCGAATACCCCCGGGACTTAGGTTAATCGGAACCCCTCCCGATTTTTGTCTAAAATCTCCCTAAGCCATTGAGTCAATGAGTTCTATTAAAGCGATACCAAGCAAAAAGCTCCGCCTCGAGCGGAGGATCGGGGTTTTTTCTCGAAATTCAGCGCACTCTGTTTCCTTTTCCTCGTGAGAAGGTTTCGGCCCTATATCCATTCTCATAATGCCGTCGCGCAGGTGACCGCCGGACAGTTTGAGGTAATGAAATACGCGATAGGGCTTAATTTCAATTGACTGCAACTGAGTCTCGGGCGACGATCCTTAGACCTCATGTACGGCTTCCCCCCGCGCAGTTAGGCCGTTTACCTGTCCCAGGCTTTCCGAGTTTGCACAATTTGGAGGAAGTTGGTTGTGGCCATCGCCGGACGGGGTCTCAAGGCGACGCTAGCACAAAGTTAGCCCAATTTTCTGCGACTTGGGGCCTCCGTCGCCGACCGCTACTCTTCTTATCTTATGTCCGACCGATCCAGGGGCTACCCTTCCCTTCCCAAAATCACCACGCAAGCCACCGCGCCAGGTCCACCAAGGTTGTGAGCCAATCCGACCTCTGCCCCTTTTACCTGACGTCCTCCGGCTTCTCCGCGCAATTGGGTGACGATTTCATAGATCATGCGCACACCAGTAGCCCCAACGGGATGGCCGAACGATTTCAGGCCTCCGCTGGGGTTCACGGGCAGGTCGCCCTGCAGACTGCTGCGCCCTTCTTCGATAAACTTGGCACCTTCGCCCTTAGCGCAGAAGCCCAGGTCCTCGTAGTTGCTGACCTCGGTCCAGGTAAAACAGTCGTGGACCTCCGCGAAGTCCACTTGCTTCACGGGATCGCTGATGCCCGCTGCCTGATATGCCTCTCTCGCCGCAGCTTCCGTAGCGGGGAAACCCAGGTAGTCGACGGTGGGATCGAGATAAGGCTTGCCCGACATGACCGCGAGGCCAATCCCGCGCACCACGATAAAGTCTTTGCGGAACTTTGGAGCCAGATCTGCACGACAGAGAATCGCGGCGGCGGCGCCGTCGGTCGTGGGACAACAATCGAAAAGCCCAAACGGATAGGCGATCATCGGCGCTTTAAGCACTTGCTCTTCGGTGATCTTCATCTGGAAATGAGCTTTCGGGCTGTGCATTCCATTGGCATGATTCTTGACAGCTACTTTCGCCAGCGTGTCACGCTTCATGCCGAACGTGTGCATGTAGCGGTTGGCGGCTAACGCGAAAATGCCCGGCGCAGTCGAGCCAGCCTCGAAATAAGGATGAATGCCTTCGCGCTGCAGGCCGCGGACCGCGCGATCGCGGAGCTTTTCCGCGCCCAGCACGAGCACGATGTCGTATTGTCCGGCTGCGATTGAGGCAGCGGCGTTGCGGAAAGCGTCGGTTCCGGTGGCGCAGTAGTTCTCGACTCGAGTGATGGGGCGTCCGCGAAACTTCAGGGAGTCAGCAAGTGTGATCGTCGCTTTGCCGCCGCTAAAGCCGGGCGAAAACGTACCCAGCCAGGCAGCCTGAACCTCATCGAGACTTACGCCGGCGTCGGCGCAGGCAGCCGTGCCAGCCTCGACCATCATTTCTTGCAGGCTCTGGTCGAAGTTTTCCCCGAACTTGGTACAGCCTACGCCAATGACCGCGACTTTATCGGCCAGGGACTTACTCACATCGTCCTCCTTGGGGCGCACTTCCAATAATAGTGATAGAGTCCGCCCCCCTCTTTCAGCTTGCGGAGAACCAGTTCCACGGGCATGCCGATGCGTACTTCGCTGGGCACGACATCCACTACTTCACAATAGATGCGGCCGCCGCCATCCAGGTCCACCACCGCCATTACGGTTGGAGGAAACGGCGACGGGTAAAGAGTGTCTTCCGAGAAGGTGTAGATCGATCCGGTACGCGCGAGCGGCACCTCTTCCAAACCATCGGACTTCTTGCACCCAACGCAGACCTGAGCGACGGGAAACTGCTTCATGCCGCAGTGACGGCAAGCGCTGCCATGAAGACGGATGGTCTGAGCCTCTTCCTTCGCGTAAAACACATTGCTGATTTCCAGGCCCTGATCCGCAGTACGGAAGAAGTCACGAGCCTTGCGGTAGAGCGTGTAGGAACCGTAGTTCAGCGCAACAGCTTTCTGGACCGCGGACGGAGCATGAGGCTTGTACGATGCGATCAAATCGGTGGCGCGAAACAGAAGCGCATCCGCGCCATTTCCGTAGCCTGCAACCAGAACGAGATCGCCCGGCTTCGCCGACTCGAGGGCGCCACTCAAAAGGGCCAGCGGCATGACTGCACCCGTGAGTCCCCCGTCATCGAAGTTGACGTCCTGCAGTTGCGATTCAGCGAGTCCAAGCTTCTTGGCAAGCTGCAGGTGAGCACGGCGGTCTGGGGTCGAGACCACAAATTTCGTGAGGTCTTTGGCCGTCTTGCCAGATAGCTTCAGAACATCGCCGACGACTTTGGCGATCGGCGCGATGTATCCGCGATCGCTGGAGAATTTGGAGGCGAACGAGGTCACGAAGCAGTCGCGATCCCGGCGAACGCCATCGAAGAAGTCTTCGTAAGTGGTCGCGCCGGCGATAAACTCCGCGATCACATTTTGCGTGCCCACCGCGATGGCCGCTCCCATGTCGGAGTAGAGCATCTCCTCGGCAGAACCGGACTCAGCTTCGCGCGTCTCGCCCGCACACACAATGATGTTGCCCCGCTTCTCGTCAACACTGGCCAATGCCAGTTGCAAACCAGTGGTTCCGGCCCGCAGAGAGGCAGCCAAGTCAGCAACGACGCTGTCGGGCGGCAGGTCGCACACGGCCGCGATCAGACTGGCGTTAAGCCTTTCAAGATGCGGTGCGGTGGTCGATGCGAAAAACAACCCGTGGGTGCTGCCTTGCGCGAGCGCGCTTAAACACCCGACAGAACTCGCCGCTGCCAGCGTCAGCGAGTCCTCGTCAAAACGGATCGCCCGTTTGTGTCCGGCTGGCGCAGAGATATTCCAGGCGCGTCCAATTTCTTCACGGGCGATGCGATATGCGGGGAGACTGACCGCGTGCCCAACAATTCCTTTCATCGTCCTACACTCTTTTCGTTCATCTTTCCTCTTTATGGCACCAGAGTCGCCAGCATTCCACCCCGATCAATCTGGTTCCTGAGCAATTGCAAGTCTTCCGGGGAAGGCAGTTCCGTTTGTGGGATTTGTTCAGGTATCAGCAGGTCGAAGCCCGTATTCTCTTTAATCTGCTCGATCGTGGTCCCGGGATGCAGGCTCTTCAGGCGCATGCGCTTGGTGTCGGGACAAAAATCCATCACCGCCAGATTAGTGATCACGAGTTTAGGACCCTGGTCATCGGCGATGCCATATTTGGCTCGCGAGCCGGGACCCTTTCCGTAACCGATCCCGGAGACGAAATCGACTTTTTCGACGAAAACCTGTTTAGTGTGATTCCGGAAGAAGGCGACCCACTGCGGAACACATGGGGCGAACTCCAGTCCCACGGTCCCCGGACCGCGCAACACTGGCGCGTCGTGAGGCCCTACCGAAACCAGGTTAACGTTGCCGAACTGGTCCATTTGCATGCCGCTGACAAACATAATGTCGAAGGCGCCGCCAAGTTCGAGATCGAATAACTCTTCGAGGCCCCCCCTTGCTTCGCACTCGTCTAATGCTTCGTCGCCATTCAATGAGATGGGCAACCAGTTCAACCGAGGATTTAGCGCACCGGATCCTCCCATGGTGAAGGAGAGGTTCGGAGCGTGCGTCAACTGGGCGAGACGAAGGCCTGCGAGCACTTCCCAGCATCCCGTGCCCGCGCCGGTGAACATGCCGTCAGTAACCGAGCGCGCGATTTGCGAAGCGATGATCTCAGCTTTCGATGGAGGATGGCCGTCACGATTCGCGAGAGTAGCGTCGACAGCAGCCACAGCCAGCGGTGATGGCTTCGTCTGCACTTCGAGTTCGATGAAGGCTTGCAGATCCGACTCGTTACGACTGGCCTTGACATAGCGCTTCAGCGCGGCGCGATCGACGTCATAGCTTCCAAAGCTCGCTGTCGGTGCCGCCCCTCCGGGGCATTCCACTACTTTATGAACTAACAATGATGGAATCGTTGTATTCGACGATCGCTTGCGAATTTCCTCGCCGTCGACGATCTGCTCGCAGGTTGCGATCACCTTCCGTGAAGCCCGCGCGAGAAGAGGATCCATGAACGCTGAACCCTCATGCTGCAAATTACCGTAACAATCCGCACTGCGAACGTGGAGCAGCGTCCAATCGGCTGGTAGGGCGGGAACACAGACGACATCTTCCCCGGTGAAAGGATCTTTCGCATATTTGTAGAGCGAATTCACCCGAGCACAGTCGGACGCGGCGATCGAAACGGGAAGGGCCGCGAAAGGCATTCCGGCAGCGGCGGCTTTAAGGCCGAAAGCTAGAAAGGCTTCGCCAATCTCGACGAGTTCAATCCGCTTTTTCTCAACGGCGCGACGGAAGTTCGGTGCGAGGCCGAGTTCCTCGAAGGTGACGTAAGGACTAACGATTTTTCTGACGCACCCAGCGGCAATCAGGAAGTCTGCCTGAATTGAAGTAACGGCGGCAGTGGTGATCGTAAGATCGCGCGCCTTGCGCCGCACCAGGGCGCGCACCAGTTCCATCGGCGCGCCGTAATAGGACAAACCTCCGAGGGCGACCGTGCAACCGTCGGCAATCTGAGCAACAGCTTCATCGACGCTAACGAGTTTTGAGGAGCGTTCAGGCACACGGATTTCGGTTAGAGCTTCATTTCCGGGGTTCGAGATGAGACCTGCAACTTGGGTTCTGTCAGCGCTTGAACCTCTTCTGGGGTAAACCCTGGCGCGACCTCGCGCAGAACGAGTCCCTCAGCCTTGACATCGATCACGGCCATATCGGTCACAATGGTCTTCACGCACTCCAAACCCGTCAGCGGATAGCTGCAGCGTTTCACGATCTTCGGTTCGTTGTCTTTGGTGGTGTGTTCCATGGTGATGATCAGGTGCTTGGCGCCGGCGGCGATGTCCATTGCACCGCCAATTCCGCCCGATCCCTTGGCGCCGGGAACTTTCCAGTTGGCGAGATCGCCTTTCGCCGATACTTGCAGCCCGCCCATCACGCAGAAATCAAGATGGCCGCCCCGGGTCATCATGTGAGCATCGGCCTGATTGAAAAATGCGGCTCCGGGAAGCAACGTAACCGGCGCTTTCATGGCGTCGACCAAGTCGGGGTCTTCTTCGCCCGGATTGGCTCGCTGGCCCATGCCCAGAATTCCATTCTCGCTGTGAAAATAAACCGTCACGTCGCGAGGGATAAAAGGAGAAATCAGGTTGGGGATACCCCATCCTAAATTTACGCACGCGCCATCGGGCAATTCCTGCGCAGCCCTTTGCGCAATCTGTTCGCGAGTGAGACGAGGCTTGTTCATGAGCGAAGTGTCTTGGCCTGCACAATGCGATCGACGAATACCGATGGCGTGATAATGGTTTCCGGATCGAGCGAACCAACCGGAACAATTTCATCAACCTCGACAATCACGGTTTTCGCGGCGGTCGCCATGATCGGATTGAAGTTGCGCGCGGCTTTGCGATAAATCAGGTTTCCGATGGTATCGCTACGCTGCGCCTTTATGAACGCGTAATCCGCGCCCAGCGCGTTCTCCAGCACACAGCGCCTGCCATTAAGCACGCGCTCTTCGCGGCCTTCTGCAATCTCGGTGCCTGCTCCCACCGGAGAGAAGAAGGCTTCAATGCCAGCTCCCCGGGCCCGCATGCGTTCGCAGAGAATTCCCTGCGCGACCAGTTCAAGCGTCACTTCCCCGGCCGCAAATTGATCTTGAAAGTAGTTCGACCTTGGTCCCGGAAACGATGCAATGACATGGCCGACCTGTTTATTCTTAAAAAGAATTCCCAGTTCGCCGTCGCCGGTCCCGCAATTGTTGCTGATGGCCGTGATATTCCGGGTGCCCTTGCGAACGAGCGCATGGATCAAGTTATTGGGGAAGCCCGCGCCCCCGAAGCCTCCGAACATGATGGTGGCGCCGTCCGGCACATCGGCCACGACTTCATCCAGGCTGTTGTAGACCTTTTTCTTCACGCGCGCTCCGCTGTCAGATCTGATCCTTGACCCACTTGCCGTCCTGCACTTTGTAGCGTTGTGCGACTTCGATCAGCACTCCGTGCGCCTTCTTGGGAGGGACGAAAGTCCACTTAAGCCAGGGAATATTGCCGGGGCTAGTGAGTTCTTTGCTGGTAAGAGGAACTCCAGCCTTGTCGAGATCGTCGACTGTTTTTGTGATTTCGTCAGAGGTGAACGCGATGTGGTGCACGCGCTCACCGTACTTCTCAAGCAGTTTCAGGTCGTTTGGATTTTCGCTCTCGAAGAATTGCAGCGAGGCGCCGCTAGGGTTCACAAACGTCGCCCAGCGGAGCTTATATCCCTGCTCGACGCCTTCGTCCCACACGATCTGCTTGGCCTGTTCGGGATCGAGAACTTCAAGAATTTGCTGGTAATCCTTCACAGCCTGGTCGAGGCTCCGCACCAGGAACGACACGTGATCAAACTTCAGTCTAGGCATGCTTGGTAAATCTCCTGCCGCAATCAGCGGCTCGATCTTGGTTTATCCCACTACGTTGATGAATTCCACTCCGCCGTCGATCTGGATGACCTGCCCGGTGATGAAATCGGACGCGGGAGAGCTCAGGAACTCGATCGTGCCCGCTACGTCGTCGGTCGTCCCGATCCGTCCGAAGGGCATTTGCTGCAGAATCTTCTCGCGAACTTCGGCAGGGATGCCTAGCCCGGGATTGTTGACATCGTCGCGGGCAGAAGTCATCCGCGTATCGATGATTCCTGGTGCCACCGCATTACAGTTGATTAAGTACGGAGCCCACTCGCGCGCGATTGCCTTGGTCAATCCGATAATCGCCGCTTTTGCGGTTGCGTAGTTGGCGTTGCCGACGGCACCGTGTACTCCGGTGATCGACGACAAATTCACGATCTTGCGGTGCACCGACTTCCCTGCCTTACGATCAGCTTTGCCGGCGTCGCGCATTTGAGGAGCAGCGGCGCGAATGCAGTTAAAAGCTCCGCGGACCACAACATCCATAACGAGGTTGTACTGTTCGTCGGTCATGCGATGGATCATGGCATCGCGGGTGATGCCGGCATTGTTCACCAGAATGTCGAGCCTTCCCCACTTAGTGACCGCGCCCTCCACCAATGAAGCCGCCACCTTAGGATCGGCCACCGAACCGAGCACACTGATAGCCTCACCGCCAGCCTTTCGCACTGCTTCTTCAGCTTCGCTCGCGGGTTGCTGGTCGAGGTCGTTAATTACAACGCGAGCGCCGCTGCTCGCCAATCGGACGGCAGTAGCGCGGCCGATGCCTCGGCCGGAACCCGTGATAATCGCGACTTTTCCTTCGAGCAGTTTCATCGCATTCGGCTGTGCAGCCGCCATCAGTTCCCCAAGGCGCTGCGCACAGAGTGGATCGATCAGGAACTCCTAGTAGCTCTTGGGCAGTCCCATACGCTCGCCGATGAAATTCAGAATCATTTCGTCGCTGACCGGGCCGACTTTGTGCAAACGGCAGTCGCGCCAGTAGCGCTGCATGTCATATTCACGGCTGTATCCGTAACCGCCGAACACCTGCATGCCCGCATCGGTGACTTCGCAGGCGAAATTCGCCGCCACTAACTTGGCCATGTTGGCCTCGATGGCACAATCTCGTCCGAGCGACTGCAGCCACGCGGCTTTGTAGGTGATGAGCCGTGCAAGTTCAACCTTGGTACGCATCCAGGAAATCTTGTGTTGAATGGCCTGGAACTGCCCGATGGGGCGGCCGAACGCGCGACGTTCTTTGGCATACTGTAGAGCGTCTTCGAAAGCTGCTTGCGCTTCGCCCAGGCACAACGCTGCCGTCAAAATGCGCTCATTGTTCAGCATGGCCAAAGTTTGATAGAAGCCCTTATCTTTCTCGCCGATCAAGTGATCTTTCGGAACTTTTACGTCTTCATAGAAAACTTCGAACGATTGCGTAGCGCGGATGCCAAGCTTCTCCAGTTTGCGCAGGCGGATGCCGGGCGTATCTTTCTTCACCAGGAACACCGAGATGCCGTCTGCCTTCTTCACCACCTTGTCGTTGCTGCGGGCAACGACCACGATATAGTCGGCGACGTTGGCGCTGGTGGTCCACACCTTCTGGCCGTTGATCACCCAGTGATCTTCTTTTTCGACCGCGTAGGTCTTCATGGCGCCCAAAACATCCGTGCCGCCATCGGGCTCAGTTAACGAGAACGAGAACATCAACTTGCCCTCAGCAAGCAGCGGTAAGTACTTTCGCTTCAGCATCTCGCTCGCGGCGAACTGCAGGGTTTTCGCGCCAAAACAGCTCGACATGAAAAATGTCAGGCCGATCGAACCGCTGCGGCGGGCGAGTTCCTCGGTGACAATCACCATGTCTACGATGTCGCCGTTCACGCCGCCGTACTCTTCCTGGATCGGGATGCCGAGATACCCGTTCTCCGCTAGCGCCTTCCACACTTTGTGCGGGAATTCTTCTTTCTCGTCCATTTCGCGGGCGTACTCGCGCGGCACTTCGCGCTCCACGAGCGCACGAATGTTCTGGCGAAGGAATTCTTTTTCCTTGCCCAGATCGAAATTCAAACCACCCACAGCTTCCTCGGCGACTGCTTGGTTACTCATGATCATCTCCTGCCCTATTTCTCGCGTTTCAGAATTCCGCCCATAATCAGGGTGACAAATGTTTTCTTGACAGTCTCCAACTTGGGAGAATCGTCGGGGTGATACCAGCGATAGATCCAGTTACACATGCCTAGCATGGCATTCACCAGGAGATCGGTCTCTCCACTGATAAATACTCCCGCGGACTGCCCTTGCTTCACGATCCCGGTGAAGATCTTCTGGTAGTCCTTCATTACTTCCTGAACGCGCTGCTTACGGCGTCCCGAGAGCGAATCGAACTCGTGCAGGAACAGACCGACCCGCACCTGATTCCGAATGATGTGCTCGATGTGCTGCTCGACCCCAATCTCCAGCCGGGCGACCGGGCCCTCCACTCCCTCCAGCGCTTTCTCGACGCTGGTCTGGCCTTGCTGCATCACGCCAAGGAGTAGCTCGTAGAGCAAGTCTTCCTTGGACTTGATGTAGTAATAAAGAGAGCCCTTCAACATTCCGACATCACGGGCAACGTCCTCAATCGAAGTTGCGTGATAGCCCTTGGTATAGAAAAACTTCGCTGCGCTGTCGAGAATCTCGGCCATGCGGCCGCTAGCTTTCACCTCACCCGCTTCCGTCAATTTGGCCTCCTCTTTCTGTTGGAGAGTTTCAGATGCGAGCAGCAATGTTAGCTCCTGCCGTGATAGCGTCCAAGATAGTTCCTGGTTTCTGGCAATCTCCTATGCGATAACTGGGAATTTCGAAATCTTCGTCGCAGAAATCAAGGTCATCGTTGGGTCTGTAGCCCAGGGCGATGACCACGTTGTCGCATTCGAAGACGCATTCCTCACCGTCGGCGTTGGAATAAATCACGCGGTCGGGCTCAATGCGGACCACCTTCGACTTGGTCATCAGCGCCACTCCGGCCTTGCGCAATTCGTAGAACATCCAACGGCGGGTGATGGCCTCAATGTTCAGGCCGATGTGAGCCATCATTTCGAGAATCGCGATCTGGTGCCCACGAGCCGCCAGGTACTCGGCGGTCTCGCACCCGGTACCGCCTCCACCGACAATGGCGACACGCTTCCCAACCTTCGCCCTCTGCATCAGCAGGTCTTCCGCGACCACCACATTGGAGTTCCTGACTCCGTTGATCGGCGGTACAACCGGCGAGCTTCCAGTCGCCAGCAAAATGAGGTCAGGCCGCATGCCCAGCACGTCATCCTTGGCCAAGGTGCGTTCCAGTTCGACCTTGACACCGTTGCGATGCACCTGCTCCGAGAGATATCGAATAAATTGATTGATCTCGTCCTTCGAGGGAGCGGCGGCGGAAACGTGCAGCTTGCCACCGAGCCTCGAGCTTCGTTCGACCAGCGTCACGTCGTGATTGCGTTCTCCCGCCACCCGGGCGGCTTCGAGTCCCGCTGGACCACCGCCAACAACCAGCACCTTCAACTTATGCGCGGTGCGGGTAAGATGAAAATCGTACTCGCGGCCCAACTCGGCGTTCACGGTGCAACGGGCTTCCAGAGCGCGCGAAACGAAGTCCACACAAGTGTTACAGGAAATGCAAGGACGAATGTTCTCCGGATGACCTTCCTCGAGTTTTTTGGCCCAATCGGGGTCGGCAATCAGAGCGCGTCCGAGCGCCACCAGGTCTGCCTGATCTTGCTGTAGAACTCGCTCGGCCAACTCAACCGTATGAATGCGGCCGACCGCAATGACCGGAACCGTGGTCGCCTTCTTAATCGTGGCCGCGTCCTTTGCGAGATAGCCAGGCTGCATGAACATCGGGCCCATGATGTAATGCAGCGTCTGCCAATTGCCAGCGGAGACACTGATCGAGCCGACGCCGGCCGCGACCAGTTTTCCTACAATCTTGCAATTCTCTTCTACTGTCAGACCACCCTCGACGTATTCGCTTCCTGAGATCCGAAACTGAATGGGAAAGCCGGGGCATTTTTGCCGAATACCTTCGACGATTTGAACCGGAAAGAGAACGCGTCCGTCACGATTGCTGCCGTACATATCCTCGCGCTTGTTGGCCAGTGGCGACATGAATTCGCAGATCAGATAGCCATGAGCGCCGTGGATCTCAACGAAATCAAAGCCAGCGTCGAAAGCCCGGCGAGCGGCTTCCACAAATTCGTCGACCACGAATTCAATCTCAGGAATCGTGAGAACTTTAGGCAAAGGTCCGCGCGGAGAGATTGGAATTGGGCTGGGAGCGACGGGCTGGCCGAGCGTGGTCTGCCGCCCCATGTGATTCAGTTGAATGCCTGCGACCGCGCCGTGCTTCTGAATCGTCTTCGCCAGCTTCACCAGCCCGGGTATGTACCGGTCATTATGAAGATGCAGTTCCGGCCCCACGCCGAGCACAGTGGGGTCGATAATGCAGTTCTCCACCACAACCATGCCAACGCCACTGGCCGCGCGCTTGTCATAGTAGCCAAGCACGCGGTCTGAGACGCTGCCATCTTCGTGGGCGTAACCCATTCCCATGGGCGGCATCACGATGCGGTTTTTCACCCGCATCGAACCAATCGTGATGGGCTCAAGAAGCTTCATAGGTTACTGCCTTAACATTCCCTCAACGTCGATCCGGTTCCGCAAGCGTATTCAGCTCTTCCTCGGTTGGGGCCTCGGTCTCAGGAACATCCTTCGGAATCATTAGCTCGAATCCCGTATTGTCGATCACTTGCTGCACGCTTACTCCGGGATGCACGCTCTTGAGGCGCATGCGCTTCGAAGTCTCATCGAAATCCATGATGCACAGCGGCGTAATGCAATAGACCGGGCCGTCGCCCGGGATGCCGAGCTTCTTGCGGCCGTCTTGTCCGCCTTGACCCCATCCCACGGTAGAGATGAAGTCGCACTTGTCGACCAGGATGCGCTTGTCATGTGACTGGACAAACAGGTAGTAGCGATTCACGTAGTGCGCCATCGATAGCGTGCCGACTGCACCCGGGCCGCGGAACGTCAGATGCTTGTAGTCTTTGCCAACCCCAATCAAATTCGAGTTTCCGAATTTATCGATTTGAATGCCGCCTACCACGAAGGTATCGGAGACGGTAAGCGGATCCTCCTGAAAGTCGTCATGAAACATGAACGATTCCGCCCACTTGGTGGGACGGTTATCGTAAGTCGTGTAGAAGGGCTCCATGCGCGGCTCTTTGATCAGGTTGGTGAAAGTCATCACCACATAAAGCCGCACGTTCGGACAGCGGGTAAGATGCGCCAGCAAAATGCCCGCCCTCGGCACATGCAGGCCAGCCCCCACGGCCACACGCTCGCCATCGCGAACCTGGCGCGAAATAAAAGTCGCCAGCAGTTCTTTGGTCGTGAAGCCTGTAGAAGCGTTGCTCATATTTCTAGTACTCGTGGAGGGAGACCAGTCTCCGGATACCCACTACCTCCAAATAATCTTCGTGCGTTTTCGGTTCTAAAACGTACTTCTGCAGATAACCCTCAATGGGTTTGCGATCACCGCTTTTGGCGTACGCGTTGCCCGCGGCGACGTACTCGCGAATCTGCGTCGCATCTTCGATGTAGTAACCGGGAGCGGCGAAGGGATGCGAGCCATAGGCGGCGCGGACGACGTGATCGACTCCCTGGAGGGACGTCGCCAAAGGGTTCTTGCGAATCTCCTCGTTGGGAACGACGCGCTCGACCTGGGCAATCGTCTTCCTAGCGGCACGCCACATAGCGCGATCCCCGAAGCCCGTGCTCACGTGCTGCACGTTGCCGTACGCGTCCGAGTGCGCCGCGTAAATCAAAGCCAGATCCGGGGTGATGGCGGGAATCGCCAGCATTGGTTCTCCCGTCACGGGATCGTTGTACACCTTTATCTCGGGATTAATCTCAGGGAACGACGTGCCGATGCCGGCCTTCCAGGGATTGGAAGGCAGTCCTTGCGCCGCCGCACGCAGAGCGCAATAAAACATACCCTCGTCGCACTCGAACATCTCGATCTCGTTGCGCTGCGCGGCGATGCGAAAGAAGGGCGCAACCGGACAGAAATGCTCACCCCCCATGTAAGTTGTGACTAACTTCTTGATGCATCCGGCGGCAATCATCAGATCGAGGTCGAGACCACCAGACGCGGCGCCAACTACCGTCAGATTCTTGATGCCACGGCGAATGATGTGGCGGACCAGCGCCATCGGATGGCTGGAATTGATGAAGCCACCGATAGCAATGGTCATTCCATCATGGACCATGTCGGCCGCGGCGGACTCGTCAATCACCAGACTCTTGCGTTCGCTAGGCATCAGTCGTGCCAAGATTCCTTAAATTCCGGAATTCTGTTCCCCAGGATCTGCTCCACGCAGGTCAATCCCGCACGCGCGGCGCGATCGACGCCGATGCCGCGAGAACGAAAAGTTTCCGATGCGAACCACAAACCCTCCACGCTGGGCGCCGTGTAGTCAGGACGAAAAACTCCCACCAGCCCCGGCTTCTGGAAGACGCCGAACGCCGGTTGCTGCACCACATGACGACGTTTCCAGATGATGTTTTTCTTAGTCCACGTTTTAGGATAGAAACCTTCGAGATCTTTCTCGACCAGATTGAACTTGTCTTCGATCCACTCGCGGTTGCGCGCGCCCTGATAGGCGAATCCGCAGTTGTAAAGATGCACCCCGGGAGGCGCAACCGACGGATCGTATCCAGTCGCTAGAAAAGCCCATCCAGGAAGACGGCTGTTAGGAGAATCGAACCAGATGGCAAGCTCCGTAGGATCAAGTCCGGTGAAGATGGGTTCGTGACTGGCAACATAGTAGCCGAGCCAGCAGACTTTATATTTGTCGTCCGCGAGAGTCTTGATCTTGGTCACGTACCAGTCCGGCAAATGCTTTTCGGGGACCACTTGCAGAACGTTCCACACTGGCAGAGTGCTGATGACCGCGTCGGTTTCGATCGTTTCCCAGTTGAAGCCCTCCGTCATCATGGCACGGGCGTTCTTTTCGAATGCAACGCCTTTGACCTTGCCCTTCTCGATGATGACCTTCTGGGCGCTGGTTTCTGTCCACAATTCTCCGCCGTTGGCCTTGAGTGAAGACGCCAGCTTTTCAAAGATGCCGTGCCATCCTCCCTCGGGCCAGCACGAGTAGCCGGCGACCCGGCGTTCCATGTAGTGCATTTTGCGGGTGTAGAGATTGTCGCTGGCGGAGTGGTCCCACCATTTTTCGGTCAGGCATTCGGCGCAGGCGATGTACTCGAACAGTGCGATGACGCCCTCGCTGGTGGTGTATTGCAGCAGCCACTCGCGCATGGGTTTGTCATCCCACTTGTCGAGTTCCTTCCACTCCGTGTCGCAAAGAATCTTGATGACTTTCTTCAGTTCGTTCTTGTCGGTGCTATAGAGCGCTTGGACGCTCTGCCATTTTCCATCGACCCATACCGGCATGCCTTTGCTGGTAAGACCGTGCTTCAGTTCGCCACCAAGGTAAGAAATAATTTTGGTGATGCCCGAGCCGCCATCCTCCAGCAAGTGTCCGCCCAAACTGAGGCGGTAGCCCTCGAATGGCACAGCCATAGCGCGGCCGCCCAGGTGCTTTTCACGGTCCATGACAACAACTTTTTTGCCCTGCTTGGCGAGCAAAGCGCCAGCGGTGAGTCCAGCCGCTCCTGCTCCGATTACTACGACGTCATATTTGGCCATGCATTCCCCTGGTTATTCGCTGCGGTAGCCGAGCGCATGCTCCGCCACCATGCCGCGATGTAATTGATTCTGCCCCTCTACGATCTGGAAGACTTTCGCATCGCGAAAATAGCGGCTGACCGGCGATTCCCCCAGGCACCCGTAGGCGCCATGAATCTGAACTGCGTGAGTCGCCGCCTCCAGAGCAGTGTCGGACGCCATCATTTTGGCGAGGCTTGCCTGGGGACGAGTTCCGCTAAGTCCTCGATCCTTCATCCAGGCGAGCCGGTAGGTCGCCGACCGCGCTCCTTCGATACCCACGGCCATATCGGTAATCATCGATTGCACGAGCTGGAAGCGGCCGATCGGTTGATTGAAGACGATGCGCTCGCGAGCATACTTCACCGAAGCGTCGTAACAGGCTTGCGCTAGACCAAGCGCGCGAGCGGCAACCCCGAGACGCCCATTCTCCACCGCGCACATCGCGACCTTCAGCCCTTGGCCTTCATCTCCAACACGGTTGCGCACTTTTACACGGCAGTCTTCGAGAAATACGTCTCCGGAACTCAGGGGACGAAATCCCAGCTTGTTCTTGTAAGGCTTCAGCTTCAACCCCGGTGTGCCACGTTCGATGATGAAGGCGCAGATATTCTTGCGGGGATTGGCGCGGTCGAGAGTGGCGAAGGTCAGCACAAAATCACAGACATCCAGGAAACTGATCCACGATTTGCTGCCATTGAGGACGTAACTGTCACCGTCCTTGACCGCGACCGTCTGCATGGCAGCCACATCCGTGCCGGAATGCGGCTCGGTCACCCCGGTTGCAGCGAAAATCTTGCCCTCCGCGAGCGGCGTCAAATACTTCTTCTTTTGCTCGTCGGTCCCGTACTTGAGAATTCCTGCCCCGCACAATCCGCTGGGAAACGACAGGGCACAGGCTACGGCATGACAAACCTTCGAGATCTCTTCCAGGATAATGGTGTAACTAATGAAATCGAGGGCCGAACCGCCGTACTCGGTGGGGACGACTCCGCCCATAAAACCGAGTTCTGCGGCTTTCTGGGCTATCGCCTTGGGGAAGCGCTCTTCCTGGTCATATTCGGTGACATAGGGAGCAATCTCGCGCTCGGCAAATTCGCGGGCGGTCTTTTGAATCTGCAACTGCTCGTCGCTCCAGCCAAAATCCACGGCGCGCCCCGCCTCCCGCATTCTACCAAACGTTTGTTTATATACGAGAAAAACCCCGCCGTCAACGCCGTTTACGGCCGGCGGGCGTCACTCCAGAAGCTGAAAACATTCAATATCGAGGATGCTGGCAGCACGCTGCCCGCTCCACACTGGCTTCACCCGCGAACCCACCCTGGGTTCCACCTCCCCCGACCCGACACGGTGCGCCATCGTTGAATCGGCTCCATCGAGGCGAATCAGCCCATAAACCGTCCCATCCGCAGCCCGGGTGTAACTCAGAAGCACTCCCTCACCGCTAAGCGGCGTGAAGTTCGTGATGGGCCGCCAGCACCGGCCGCAGAAAGAAAGTGGAGGAACGCTGCTGCGTCCACATTGCGAACAGACTCCGGCCAGGATGGTCTTTTCTTTCAACCCTTCCAGGAAGCGCGCCATCGCCGGTCCCGCGGTGTACTGGAACGGAATCTCGATTTTCTGCCGGACGCTAATCAGATCTTCGGCCATCATGACCCTTCCAAGGTACGGAAGTGAAGAATGTCTCGCAGGCTGCCTTTGCGGTCTTCACGAAACACCGCCTTCACGCGTTGCCCTACATGAATCTTTTGTGGATTGGTCTCTTCCAGAAAGTGGTACATCGCGGTATCGGCGCCATCCAGGCGTACAATCGCAAATCCGTATGGCACAGGACGTTTTTCGCCTGTCATCGGATCGATGAATGGAAGCGCCACGACCGTACAACCGACCAGCGATCCTTCATCTTTCACCTCGACCCACTCTTTGGGTTCGACAAAGCAAATTCCGCACACTGGGCGCGGAGGAACATAGACGCGATGGCAGGAAGGGCAACGCACCCCAAAGATTTTTTTGTGATCGCGCAACTCACGAAAGAAGCGCTCGGCGTTCGCCCCCATTGCGTACTCATACTCGATCTTCATGCGGAAAGGCACGCGCAAGGCTTCTTGTTCGTGGGTGTCGGTTTTCGCAGTCATTTAGGAAGCCCCCAGAATCAGAGCGTCGGTCCAGGCATTGCCGCCGTATCCGGTCGCAAGCGCCGTGCGGACATTGGACACCTGCCGCTTACCGGCCTTGCCCATGACCTGCAAAGACGCCTCGGCAACGCGAATCATCGCCGTCGCGCCGATAGGATTGGTGCTCAAGACACCTCCAGACGGATTCACGGGAAGTTCGCCATCCATGCTGGTGACGCCCTCGTCGATCAGCTTGCCGCCCTGGCCGCGCTCACAGAAACCCAGGTTTTCGTACATGGCCATTTCGGCGTACGTCGCGACTTCATAAATCTCGGCGACATCCAGTTGCTGGCGCGGATTCGTGATGCCCACGGCTTTGTAGACCTTCTGTGACGCTGCAATCTGACTGCGCATGATCGCCAACCGCTTGGGACTGTCGCCCATATACTGTTGCTCGTGCGCTGTCGCTACCGCCCTGATCCACGCCGGCTGCCGGGCAAGCTTTTTGGCGCGCGACTCCTCGCTGATCACCAACGCTACTGCACCGTCGGATTGCGGACACATATCAAGTTTGCGAATCGGGTGCGCGAGAATTTGCGATGCCATCACTTCTTCCACCGTGATATCGGGCATCTGCAAGTGCGCGTATTCGTTGTTGCAAGCGTTGCGCCGCGCCTTGACCGCAACTTTGGCGGCTTGCTCGGGAGTCGCTCCACTCTCATGGATGTAGGTGCTGGCCATGACCGCAAAATTGCCGACGGCGCCCGCCATCATGGTGCGCTCCCAGATGGGATCGCCAACCGTGGTGATCGCGGCCTGGGTGTGGCCCTCGGACTGTTTCTCGAAGCCGATGGCAAGAACATTGTCGTAGAGTCCCGCAGCCACGTAGTAGTAGGCTGCCATTACCGTGGTAGTGCCGACCGTTCCCCCAGTGTTGAACTTTACTGAGGGCTTCAGATATCCGCCCCAGCCTTCGACACTCCACAGTTCGGGGAACATGAATCCCTCGAAGGGCTCCATATTGCCGATAAAGACTGCATCAATGTCATCGATTTTCAGATCGGCATCGCTGAGAGCCTTGCTGACAGCTTCCGTGACAAGCTCCCGGATGTTTACATCGAGCCGTTTCGCCGTGTGCTTGGTTTGGCCCGTAGCCACGATGGCAACCTTGCGTCCCATTAGGCGTCACCTCGCCGCATGACGATCACCATCTGACTCTGTCCGCAGAGTCCGGCTGTACCGTGGGCAAGGGCGTGCTTCGCGCCTTTCACCTGATGCTCACCCGCCCGGCCTGAGAGTTGCAGATAGGCTTCCGCAGCGCGCGTGAGGCCGGCGACGGTGGTTGGATTTCCGCTGATCGCGCCGCCCGACGGGTTCACTCTAGTTCGCTTCCCCGATCCATTCTGCGCTTGCGCGAGGGCAGACATTTCGTTTCTCTCCCACAACCCCAACGCCTCGCCATACAGCAATTCTTCGTGTGCATAGCGAGCGGAAATTTCGGCAACATCCAGCTGATCGGGTCCGATCCCGGCCATTTTGTAGGCACGCTTGGCGGCGACACCGAGGGCATCGGCCGATGCCAGGTCGCGATCGGTCCAATATGAGTCCGTGGCATTGCCCATGCCGGAAATCCAGACGGCGCGATCTCCAAATTGCTTTGCCTTCTCAGGGCTGGCCAGAAGCAGGGCGCAAGCGCCATCCGACAGAGGACCAGTCATGAGTTCCGTGATGGGTTCGGCGAAAGCGGGCGCGCCGCAGGATCTGATCCAGGCTGTAATCTGCCGCGCGTTGCGCGAGGGGGTTGTTCCGGGCGTCGCGATGGCTTCGCTGCGAAACCGCGGCCAACACGTTCGCGCCGGCGCCAGTCGCATGCAGATAGGCCCGCGCCTGCAGAGCCGCCGCGATGGGTTCATCGAGCCCCAGCGGACGCTGACAGTACGGGTCGAACATCACGCTGGTAATTTGCCGGGCTTGGCCCTCAGACTCCTTGCAGTGGGCCACGACAAGCGTGTAATCAAAGGCTCCCGCCAAAACGCGGGCCGCTCCATAAATTAGTGCCTGCGTTCCATCGGAAGCGACCTTGGCTTCGGACTTCAGAAACCCGCCCACCACTTCATTGATCGACATGCTGGAAATCGTCTTGCCATCCCAGAAATCCTGGGAAGCCGTCACCATGCTGTCGATCTCCTGCATGCGAACGCCTGTCTGCTGCAACAACCCGGATACGACTTCGTACACCAGTTCGTTGTAGGTCTGGCGCGCTTTCCGCGCTTCATACCTGGTCTGAACCGCTCCGACAATGGCAACGCCCGGATTCATTTTCCCGTCCACCGCGGCTTGCGCTTCTCGATGAATGCCGATATGCCTTCACGTGCATCCTGCGAGAGTACCGCCTGTTTGCAATATTCCTTTTCTGTAGCGAAGCCTTCCTCGTGGCTTTGACCTATGGAAGCACGCAGACATTTCTTGATTAGCGCGATTGCCACCGGAGCCTGCCCTGCCAATTGGGCGGCGAACGCTTGTGCCTCTCCGATGGTCTTATCCGGACCACAGGCTCGCGTGACCAATCCGATGCGAGCTGCCTCTTCCGCGTCGAGATAGACGCCAGTCATCATTAATTCCACGGCCTTCGCGTAACCCACCACTCTCGGCAGCCGCTGCGTTCCTCCTCCGCCGGGAATGATGCCAATATTCACTTCGGGCAGTCCGATGCGAGCCGGGCCCCGACTCATGAAGCGGAAGTCCATGCAGAGAGAGAACTCGCAACCGCCACCCAAGGCAAAGCCGGTGATAGCAACGATCGTAGGTTTGGTGATTTGTTCCAGCCTGCCGAGAGTTTCGTGCACCCGTGCGATTACGCCATCGACGTAGTCCGCTTCAAAGCGATACTCCTTCATGCGCTTGATGTCGGCGCCGGCAATAAAGATCTTCGGATGCCGGCTGGCAAACACCACCGCGCGACTCATCGGATCAGCGTCCACTTGGTCACTGAATCGTATGAACTCGGCGTAGAGATCGTTGTCGAGAGTATTCGCAGGCGGCTTGTCCAGATACACCGTGGTTACGCCCGCGGATTGCTCGATTTGCAGAAACTTAAAGGCATCGAACGTCATGGGTTATCGGGCTATCGTCCCTTAGCTTTTCTTGGCCTTGGGCAACTTCCCTCCCTTCACCGCTCCGTCGAACTTGAAAATCGTCGCAGCGGTATCGTGCAGCAGGGCCTGCTTCGCGTGGGGTTTCAATCCGAGGGCGTCGATCTGTTTCAGGCTCTCCTCGTGCAGGATGAGTGGATAGTCCGTGCCCCACACGACCTTTCCAATCCCCCGGCTGTTCAGAAAATGGGTGAGATTCTTCTCCCAGTATTTGGGAGCATGACCACTGACAGCGATGTAGATGTTGGGATGCTTCCACGCCATCGCGATCAACTCTTCCACCCAGGGCCAGCCGGTATGGCCGCCGATCAGCTTCAGTTCAGGGAAGTAAAGTGCAATGTCATCCAGGAGAATCGGGCGTCCGCAAGCGCTGGGCATGAACTCCGCGGAATGCCCCACCTGGAAAACGACGGGGATATCAAGTTCCGCGCATTTGGCGTAAAACGGGAACCATTCGGCGGCGTTAATCGGCAGGCCGAAGCCGAAGGGATGCACGTGGGCTCCCTTGAATCCGTACTCCTTCACCGCGTGCTCCAGCTTCCGAACACCTTCCATCCGCTCGAAGGGATTGATTCCCGCCAATCCCACGATGCGATCGGGAAATTTCTTCACCAGTTTGGCGATGTCGGCGTAATCGAAATCCGCCCCCATCTTGTTCTTGCGATAGAACGCCTGCTTAAGTGCCGGGACGCAAACTTTTTCCACCCCAATCTTGTCCATGCGGGCGACAAATTCTTCCGCCGAATAGCCCTTCATGTTGGCGGTGCGCCCCCACTGCGTCCCCATCATGAAGTAAACCTCTTCGTTGTCGATGAAGAGATGCTTGATTCCCTCAGGCGTAAAAGGATTGCACCATACGTCGATCGCCCCCATGATTAATGGCTCTCCTTGGCTTCTTGGTTTTCCTGCGCCAGTTCTATAAGAATTCCCGCAGTGCCTTGATTGGCAAGAAACGCGATCTGGCGCCCGTGCAAACCCGTGCGAGGAACCTTGTCGGTCAGTTCTACGCCGCTCTGCGTCAACTGCTCCATCTGTTCGCGGAGGTTGTCGACTTCGAAAGAAATGTGGTGAATACCCTCGCCTCGCTCCTGGAGCAGGCGGCCGACCTTGGAATCGGCTGCGGGCGAACTGAGCAGTTCGAGATGCACGCCGCCCAGATCGACAACCGCAACGTCAGTGTTGGTTTCAGGGAGATGACCGGTCTCGATCACGCGGGCGCCGAGAATAGTACGAAAACGCTCGACCGTCGCGGGGAGGTCGCGAACCAAAACGCCGATGTGACTGAAACGTCCAAACATGAGGCTAGCATCCGCGGTACGGGTATGCCGCAACAGTTACCTACCAAACGTTTGATTTATAACAAAGGTCGGGAGAGGCGTCAACCGGAACCGGTTGGGATAACTTTACTCCTTTGTGCGCGCCCCGCTGTGGGAAAAGCGCAGCCTGACCTTGACAAGCGGACCCGGGACTCCTAGTATCCTAGATCGTACCAAACAAACGTTTGGTTCTATTGACTCCGGAAAGCTGCCATCCCATGCATCTGGTGGTTTGTCTGAAACAGATTCTCGACCCCGAAGTCCCTCCTTCAGACTTCCGCCTCGACCCCTCTGGCCGCGCGCCGGCTGCCGGCATTGCCTCCCAGGTGGTCAGCATTTTCGATGAAAACGCACTCGAAGTCGCCCTGCAAGTTCGCGAGGCCGCAGGGGATGGCAAGATTACCGCGCTGTGCGTTGGCCAGGACTCCGCCACTGACGCCTTGCGCAAGGCGCTCTCCATGCGCGCGGACGAAGCAATTCTTATCCGCCAAGACGACTTCCCGGATCTGGACACCTACGCCACTGCTCGCATCCTTGCGGCCGCCATCCGCAAACTGGAGCCTGCCGATCTTGTGCTCTGCGGGCGCGAGTCCGGTGATTGGTACGGGGGGCAGGTAGGCGCCTTCCTCGCCGTCGAATTGGAACGGCCCTACGCCGCTCTAGTCGCCGGAGCTAAGAAAGACAATCGCGAGTGGCGCCTCCGCCGCCAGGCTGACGATGGCTGGGAAACCATCGCTTGCTCGTGCCCGGCGGTCATCAGCGTCACCAATGATGACCACAACCTGCCGCGCATTCCCAAGGTGCGCGACAACATGCTGGCCTTTCGCAAGACCATCCCTGTCTGGTCGGCCGCCGACCTTGCACTGCAGCCGGCGCGAATCCGCGGTCCGAACGCGGATCTCGAGCTCGAAAAGCTCTATATCCCCAAAACCGCGAGCCAATGCGAGATTGTCGCGGGTGACAACAGCGACGCCAAGGCCGAGCAACTGGTGAATAAGCTCATTGGCCTGCACGTAATTTAGCCGGAGGATTGGAAGTCGTATGCGCAGCATCCTGGCGGTCCTGATTGCGAGTGGCGGCGAAGCTGGACGCACCGAGATCGAGGTGCTGAGCGCGGGTAGCCGCCTGGCATCGGACGCTGGCGGCACCCTCAGCGCGGTGATCCTCGGAAACGCAGACAGTTCGTGGGACCGTACTTGCTTCTCACACGGAGCAACCCGGGTGTTTCGCGGTAAACCCGCCCTTCCGGCTTACAATCCCGCGACCTACTCCGCCGCCATCGTGGCTATTGCTCAGTCAGCCGGCGCGGAAGTGCTCCTTTTCCCCAGCACCACCATTGGCCTCGAACTGACTCCCCTGGTCGGATACAGGTTGGGTGCGAGCGTAGTGATGGACGTAACGGGCGTAGACGGCAAAGCGGAAAATGGCGGTGTGCGGATTCAAAAGCCGGTGTTCGGCGGCAAGGCGCAGTCTGTGCTGATCGCCCGTAAGGCTCCGGTTGCGATTGCCCTTCGCATGCGTTCCGTCGATCCTGTTACCCCGAAAGAGGCTTCGGGAGAATCTGTAGAAGTTCCCATCTCAATTCCTCAGACGTCGGATTCGTGGCGCCTGGTGGAACGCAACGTGGAAAAGACCGAAGGTCTCCGCCTGGAGGATGCACGCATTATCGTGAGCGGCGGCCGGGGATTGGGAGCGAAAGAAAATTTCGCATGTCTCGAAGAACTCGGCAGTATGCTGGGGGCCGCTCTGGGCGCTTCACGGGCTGCCGTCGATCTGGGCTGGGTGCCGTCGACCTGGCAGATCGGGCAGACCGGCAAAAAAGTGGCTCCTGAGCTCTACATCGCCGTCGCCATTTCGGGAGCGAGCCAGCACGTGGTGGGCATTACCGGAGCAAAACACATTCTGGCTATCAATAAAGATGAGAAGGCGCCAATCTTCCAGATCGCCGAACTAGGCGTGGTGGATGACTACAAGGTTTTTGTTCCGAAACTGATTGAGGCTCTCAAGAGACGAAAAGTAGCTTCCCCGGGCGCATGATGCCAACTCGTCAGGTCTACTTCAACATCACCGGTGTGTGGCTGATGTATGTGCTGTTGGCCATTACCCTGGCGGTGTTTTTTTATGGGATCTATCGCCGATGGCGACTCTGGCAGATCGGGCGTCCCGTAGTGCGATTCGATCGCATCGGCGAACGCCTGCGAAAACTCTTACAACAGGGACCGGGTCACAAGAAACTTCTGCAACGCTACGCGGGCGCGGGCTTCGCCCACCTCCTTATCTTTTGGGGATTCGCATTTCTCTTTCTCGGCACTGTGGTCGTCTTCATTCATGAAGACCTCCACATCCATATTATGCAGGGGCAGTTCTACCTGTATTTTCAGTCGCTGACTCTGAACATCTTCGGGCTTCTCTCGATTTCCGGCCTCGTTATTGACCTGGTCCAGCGCTACGTTCTCAGTCCGCACAGACTGAAGCCAGACAAGCCTGATGACGCGATCATTCTGATTTCCATCCTGACGATTCTCGTCACCGGTTTCATGATTCAAGGCCTTCGCATCGAGCTCACGCACGATCCGTGGGCAGCCTGGTCACCGATTGGAAACTTCACTGGCAGGGCGTTCGCTGCTTTCCTCGACGAGTCCTCGATGTATGTCGCGCACCGCGCGCTTTGGTGGTTCCATCTCGTCGTAGTGTTCAGCTTCATTGGATGGATTCCTTACTCGAAGTTGCTTCACATCTTTACGGCGCCTGCCAGCATCTTTACGCAGAGCCTTGACGCGCGCGGGACACTGCCCTTCTTGCCGCTTGAGGATGAAACCGAGCCGCTCGGGATCAGCCGGCTTCAGAACTTCACCTGGAAAGACTTGCTGGACCTGGATGCTTGCACCGAATGCGGCCGTTGCGAAGTAAATTGCCCGGCGTTCTTGACCGACAAACCGCTGTCTCCCAAGTGGCTGATTTTGGATGCGCGGGAAGCGCTGCATGGGGAGCCGCCCGATGGTAAAGCACTGCAAGCCTCCGGGGACGGCGCCGACTCACCTCTGGTCGGTCCAGTCATCAAGCCGGAGACGCTTTGGTCCTGCACTACGTGTGGCGCTTGCATGGAGCAGTGTCCGGTGGCAATTGAGCATGTTCCGAAAATTGTTGGCATGCGGCGGCACCTGACGATGGAACGCGCGGAACTTCCCGGCGATCTCGAAAACATGGTGCGCAGCCTTGAGGCTCGCGGCCATCCATATCCTGGTTCGAGCGCTTCGCGCACGGATTGGATGAAAGGCCTATCGCTGACCCAGCTGGCAGATCAGCCTGCCGCCGACTTCGAAGTGTTGCTCTGGGTGGGATGCGCCGGCGCGCTGAATCAGCGTAGCCAGTCAGTCACCAGGGCCACGGCCGAATTGTTGCAAAGGGCAGGGGTGAAGTTTGCGGTTCTAGGACGCGAAGAGCGCTGCACGGGCGATCCGGCGCGCCGAATCGGGCACGAATTTTTGTTCCAGACCCTCGCGCAACAGAACATCGCCACCCTTGATCGATATAAGACGAAGAAAATTGTGACGTCCTGTCCGCATTGCTTTAACAGTTTCCGCAATGACTATCCTCAACTCGGCGGCAATTACGAAGTCGTCCACCATAGTGAATTCCTGAACGAACTGCTGGCGCAAGGAAGGCTCAAGGCAGAGGAAGCGCACGGCGCCAAGATGACCTTTCACGATCCTTGTTATCTGGGACGTCATAACCAGGTCTATGACGCGCCTCGCGCCGTTTTAGATCAGATCCCCGGCGTCGAGCGTTCCGAGCCTGATTGGACTAAGCGAAACGCCCTGTGCTGCGGCGGTGGCGGCGGCTTCTCGTTCATGGAAGAAAAAAGCGGTTCGCGGATGAACCAGAATCGCACGCGCCAGTTACTCGCAACAGGAGCCGGGACCATCGCGGTGGGTTGTCCCTTCTGCATGATCATGCTGGAAGACGGAGTAAAGACGGCCGCGGGAGAGAATGGCCCGCGTGTGCGCGACATTGCCGAAGTGCTGCGAGAAGCGACGGAGCCAGCCAGACCGTGAGCAACGCCGTAAAGTCGATTCCCTTTCCGCTGGTGGCGCTCGATGCGGACGCCGACGGATTGCACGCGGCCACAAATGACCCATGGTGGCGAGAGGCATGGTACTTCGAGTTCTGCGATCCGAAATCCAAACTGCAGTGGCAGTCGTATCAAGGGGTTTTTCCCAACCAGGGCACTGGCGATTTAACCCTTGCTGTGTTTACCGACGGGCGTCTTGAACAGCAAGTGTTGAAGATGGACTACAAGCTTCCTCTGGAACCGATTCAGGAGCGCCTGCGATTCGCCGGACTTAAACTCGAACTCCTCGAACCCTTCCGACTCTGGCGGCTGCGCTACGACACCGCGGAAGTCCAGGCCGACTTGCAATTCGAGGCAATCCACGCCCCGTATAGTTGGGCCGAATCCCGCCTGTTCATGGAGAACAGCGACACCGAACAGCGCAGCCAGCACTTCGATCAAGTGGGCCGCTACACCGGCCGCGTGTGGGTGCGTGGCAAAGAATTCAATATTGATGCACTCGGATTCCGCGATCGTATGTGGGGCTGGGGCGCTCGCCGCCAGTGGCGCAACTACATCGTGCTCTGGTCTGCGCTTGATGCCGACTTCGTCAGCAATGTTTCCGTACAAGGCTTCATGGATGGCAGCCACCATCTGTGCGGCTATCTCTACCGCGATGGCAAGCGCTCGCTCCTGAAGCATGCGCGGGTGAACATCGAATGGCACCCAACCAGATGGAAAACGATTCTACGGCTGCAAAGTGAACTCGAAGACCAGTTGGGACGCCGCGCGGTGGTAGAAGGGCGTCCTCAGGGCATTACCGACACTTCGCACCACTGGCCGCATCGCGTCGACAATATGTTGTTCACCGTCGCCGAATACAAATCGGACGGAAGAACTGGCTACGGCTGCATGAACTGGTCGTTTCTGAATGAAGACGAGAAGCCCATGCTAATGGAGGCTTCCCTGTAAGTATGAGCTCGACACAGCAATCCGCGGCGCGCCTGCCATCCGTCGAGGTATTGAACGGATATCTTCATGAGTACGGCGAAAGCGTGCGTCATTTTTTTCGCGATCAACAGCGTTCAGCGATGGTGTCTCCGCTTTTTAATCTTCCTGGGCGGCTCATCCTCGGCAGCTACTGCTATTTCGAAAACATGCGGCCCTTGCTCAGCGAACTGCTGACGCATGCTACTTCGGAAGAAATTGGCGCGAGCATGCGGCGCCTATGTTCGCGAGCGAATTCGATTCACCTGAACTCGCTCATGCTCGGATACTTCAACGGCAGGGAGCAGGCGCGCTTATTGGGCAAGACAACACCTGACGATCTGGATGAGATTGCTCACCTTCTCGACTTTTGGGCGCGCGCGTCGAGCGCTTATCGCAGCGACCGCCAGCATCTTCCGGACACTACCGGCTTTTCCATGCCGATCCTCTCGTCGAACGACGTTGCGGACCTGGCGACTTTTTTAGGGGAAGAGACAGCTCAGAGCCAGCAGAAGATTCGCCGCATGATGGCGACGCTAGAGCTCTACACCTTCATCTTGAATGGAGAGGCGCGCATCGGAATTTTCCATCACGGGCCTTACCCGCTCGAAAACGGTGACACGCTTCTCATCAAAGAATGGATTGGCCTGCGCGACCAGTTCTATCCCTGGGCGGCCACTTCCTCGCGGCCCGCCTTCGATTCCGTGGCCAGAGTGATGCGGTTGCGCGGCGTAATGGCCAAGATCGTCCTGATGGGAAGCCTTACCACGGAGCCCAAGTCTTACGAAGAGAACATCGTTTCGCAAGCGGTTCTGGGAGTGAATGGCCGGCAAGTGACTGCGCTTTCCGCGGGAGAAATCGATGTAATCACCGACGTCGCCGGAGAGGCTCAACTCGAACTCTACCGCCAAATGATCGATTGGGATGACCGCTATCGCGTCGAGTACGGTGCCGAGTTGTACGGCTGCATTTTTCACACCTTCGCTGACGCGCTCGGCGTCCCCGACTTTGCGCAGAAGATACGTCAGGCTTTTCGACCGAGCATCGAACGACATGTGGACGATTTATTCAGCGGGCGCGAGGCGCCCCTGGTGTTGCAGCACATCGCGAAAACCGAAGGACCGATTTACGCGCCGATTTCGATTTCTTGACCAGAAATGGCAGAAAAGCCCATTTCGATAGATGAAGTGAACCGCTGCATCCGTCTGTTCGGAGATTGCCAGAAGGCGTTCATGCGCTCCGAAAAGCGGGCAGGCTTGCGCTCGGTTCTTTTTGACGTGCCACGGCGTTCCTCGATCGGTTGGCATTGCGTATATCGCAAGGCCTATCCGCTTCTAAAAGAACTCTCCCAATACGCATCGCCGGAACAGATCGGCGCAAAGATGAAACGGCTCTGCTCACGCCCCTATTACCTGACGCTGTCCATAGTTATGTGCAGCTATCTCGGGGCGCGGCAGCAATTGATGCTCGACCTCGGGCTCTCGCCAGGAGAGGCGCTTCCCGAGAGCCTCGAAGAATTGGCGTATGTCATCGATTGGTGGCAACGGGTTTGCCGCAGCTATCGCAACGACGGACAACTCCTGCCTGAGCAGTCCAGGGACACGCAGCAGATCTTGCCTGACGACGTTGTCAGAAATCTCGATTCACAACTGACGACCGCAAACCTGGCCGACCTCCACCATCGCGTGCGCCGCATGGCGGCGACGCTTGAGCTTTATAGCTTCATCCTGCACGGAGAACAGCGCGACGGAATCTTCGGGCACGGCCCCTACCAGGTGGCTGACCATCAGCAACTGGTGGTCCTCGAATTCACCGATCTTCAGAACGAATTCTTGCCGTGGGCGACAGACCGCCGCGCGAAACCGCTTTCCCAATCTTGCCATCGCTTTCCGCCTTCAAGACGCAACTGCACGCTTTCACGTATTCGGCAGCATGCTGTTTGATCCTCCCGATGTAGCCGCGAATCTGCGTGCCATCGGACTGTTTACCCGGCTTGACGACGGGCGCACCGTTCCTGTCGCCTTCGACGAGATTGAAGATATTCAAGCGCGCTCCGCCGATGCGCAGAATGAACTTTATCTGAAAGCGGCAGAGTGGACTCCACGATTTCAGGCCGAATACGGCATCCACCTGTTCGCCAATCACGTGCGTGCATTCTTCCAGCTCGCGGGACAAGGCAACCGGTTCGACGAAAAGATTCGCAGCGACTTTCAATCGGCGGCCGAAGAGGTGATCGGCGCCATGTTGGCGCAACCCGAACCGCCATCCATGTGGAAGTTTATGGCGACCACTGACGGCGACTATTTCTGGCCTGCGGTAGCGGACAAAAAGGCACTCATACACCATGGCTCCTAAACAAACCAAAACAGGCACCAAAATGTCGAAGAGCGGGAAGGCCGAATACTTCTGTGGGATCGATATCGGCGGAACTTTTACGGACTGCGTGGTGCGCGATCAGGATGGGTGCTTAACCATCGCGAAATCGCTCTCCACTCCCGAGGAATCGTCGAAAGGGTTTTTCGCCGCACTCGAAGTTGCCGCAACGAAGATGGGCATTTCGCTGCGAGAGTTGCTCTCCAACACCAAGCTGTTGCTGCATGGCACAACCCTGGGAACGAATGCCCTGCTTGAGCGCAAGGGCGCCAGGACCGGTCTGATTACGACGCGCGGGCACGCAGATGCTCTCATCATGATGCGCTCGGTGGGACGTTCCGCGGGCTTGCCCCTCGATCGTTTGCATCACGTCTCTCGCCATCAGAAGCCCACGCCCATTGTCCCGCGCAATTTGATTCGTGAGGTCAGCGAAAGGATCGATTTCAGCGGCGAGGTCATCTTGCCGTTGAACGAAGAAGAGGCGCGTACCGCGATTCAGGAACTCGTCGTCCAGGGAGTCGAAGCGATCGGAATCTGCTGTTTGTGGGGCTTCGCCAATCCCGCTCACGAACAGCGCTTGCGAGAACTGGTGCGTGAACTCGCTCCTCATGTCTATGTCACGTGCGGCCACGAATTGATTTCGAAACCTGGCGAGTACGAACGGGCCGCGGCAGTGGCGATCAACTGTTTCATCGGGCCGATGATGTCGAAATACGTCCTCCGTATCGAAGAGCAGGCGCGCTCGCTGGGATATGAACGCCCGCTGGTGATCATGCAGTCCTCAGGAGGCGTTACCACCGCGGCCGAAGTTGCGCAGAAGCCCGTGTTCACCATCGGATCCGGGCCCGCAGGCGGTCTCACGGCCACCGGCTTTCTCGCCGGTCTCTTAAAGCAAAAAAATGTCATTGCCTCTGACGTCGGTGGCACCAGCTTTGACGTTGGGTTGGTAAGCGAAGGCCAGCCACTCTCCGGCACCGAGACTACAGTCAATCAATACACCTTTTCCGCGCCGCATTTGGATCTCATCTCCATCGGCAGTGGCGGCGGTTCCATTATCTGGGTCGACGAGAAAACGGGCGGCTTGAAAGTCGGCCCTGAGTCCGCGGGCGCGTCCCCCGGCCCGGCGTGCTACGGACGCGGAGGAAAGCGGCCCGCTGTAACCGATGCGGACCTCATTCTTGGCTATTACAACCCCGATTATTTTCTGGGTGGGAAGCTGAAGCTCGACAAGGCCGCTGCAACGACCGCACTGGAAAAAGTCGGCAAACTCATCGGCATGGACGCCGTGGAGACCGCAGCCGGCGCGGTACAGATCGTTGAATTCCAAATGGCGGAACTCATGCGCCAGATGACGGTCGAGCGCGGCTTCGATCCTCGCGATTTCGTTGTCTACGGATACGGCGGAGCCGCCGGCACTCACGTCGCCGAATACACTCGCGAACTCGGTTGCCATACCGTGGTCGTTCCCTTGGGCGCAACCGCTTCGACCTGGTCGGCTCTGGGCGTGCAGGCTGCCGATCTGCTCCACGTCTACGAGAAATCCCGATTGTTCATGGCTCCATTTCCCAGCCGTGACTTCAACCAGATCTTCGATCAGTTGGAGCGCGAGGCGCGGGCACAACTCAAGAACGATGGCTTGCAAGCCAGGGATATCTCGATCGAACGTTCGGCAGAAATGAAGTTCAAGCTGCAAATCCACACTGTCGAGGTTGCCATCCCCAACGGCAAGTTGACCGATAAGCACCTCAAGGATCTTGAGACTTCGTTTATCGACAAGTACGAACGCACTCACGGGAAAGGTTCGGCATTTACCGCTGCGGGAATTGAAATCGGATTGCTACGCATACGCGCGCGCGGCCACATTCGCCGTCCATCCCTGCAAAAGCGAAGCGTTGCCAAAGCAGACGCCATCATCGGACGCAGGCCTGTTTATTGGCGCCGGGCCAACGGTTTCCGCAACACCCCGATTTTCGACGGTGCAAAGATGAAAACCAACGCCGTCATTAAAGGACCGGCAATCGTCCAATTACCGGAGACCACCATCGTGGTGCCTCCGCGGGATGAAGGACACTTCGACTCATACGGCAACTTCGTTCTGACCTTAGCGGATTGAAGGAGACTTATTCATGGCTTCACCTTCGGTGCAGTGGGACGGACGCACTTATCCGTATGTGCCTCCCGCAAAATTGAACATCGATCCGGCTCTCAAGCTTCACAAGAAAGCTAAGGCGTCGATCGATCCGGTTACCTACGAAGTCGTGCGCCATGCCATGTGGAACGTGAACGTTGAGCACGGCAATACCATCATGAAGATTTCGGGCTCGCCGATTTGCGCCTACGGCCACGACTTCAATCCGTGCCTGCTCGACGAACATGGCGATTTCATATTCTTCGGACCGTTTCTTCAGTACTTGGGTTCGGCCACCACTTCGGCGGTGAAATGGACTCTCGAGAATCGATCGAGCAATCCCGGCATTGAAGACGGCGATATTTTTCTGACCAACGATCCCTGGATCGGAGCGACTCACCAGTCCGATGTAACCCTCATCGCCCCCATTTTCTGGGAAGGGGAACTGTTCTGCTGGGTGGGAAATACGCTCCATCAGTGGGATCTAGGAGGAACTTCGCCGGGCGGATTTAACCCATCCGCTCCGGACGTTTTTTCGGAAGCCGGGTGCATTCCGCCTTTGAAGATCGTCGAGCGCGGGAAGATGAGACGGGATATTGAAGAAGAATACATTCGCCGCTCGCGCATGCCGCAACTGGTCGCGCTCGATTTGCGCGCCGAAATTGCGGGCTGCAACGTATCGCGCGAACGCATGTTGGGACTGATCAAGCGCTACGGCCCCGAGACCATCAAAGGCGTGATCCGCAAACTCCAGAACGACTCCGAAAAAGCATTCCTTGATCGCATGAAGACAATCCCCGACGGAACCTGGCGCGAAATCGGTTGGATCGAGATGGCGAATCCCCAGGACCGGCACATCTATAAGAACTCTCTCACCCTGACCAAGCGCGGCAACAAGCTCATCTTCTCCAACGAGGGCACTGACCCGCAGGCGGGCACGTTGAATTGCACGATGGTCGCATGGAAGGGAGCCATCGCCTCCATGATCTGCGCGCAAATGCTCTTCGACCAGATGTTCGTTGTCGAAGGCGCGTACCGTCACTGCGAATTCAACGCCACTCCCGGAACGTTAACCTGCGCCAGCTATCCCGCGGCAGTGAGTGCGGCCCCCGCGCTGACATTGCTGCAGACCATTGCGCTGGCGGGACTCGTCATCTCCAAGATGCTTGCCTGTTCCTCCGATCCCGAGCTTCGCAAGGAAGTACAAAGCTGCATGGGGGCGGCCATGTACCCGGTGGCGGCCTTCAGCGGCATCGATCAGCGTTCTTCTCCTTTCGCATCTTTCCTTCTCGATCCGGTCGGCGCGGCGTTGGCAGGACTCTCCTGGCGCGACGGCGTCGATACAGGTGGGTGGCCGTGGGATCTCCAAAGCACCATGCCCAACGTCGAAGAGCATGAGTGGTTCTATCCGATCCTTTATTTGTGGCGTCGAGAGCTCGCCGACTCCGGCGGCGCAGGCAAGTTTCGTGGAGGCAATTCCGCCGAGCTCGCGTTCATTCCGCACAAGACGGATCGCCTCACCTTCTTCACTGCCACCGGCCACGCCGCCGTTCCCCCTCCAGGGCTCTTCGGAGGATGTCCGCCGTCAACTACGCGTTACACCATCAAGCGAGGATCAAACGCTCGCCTTCAGATGAAAGAGACCGGGCGCCTGCCCGACACCCTGGCTGATTTGCCGGGCAAGCTCGATTACCTGGCGCCCAAAAGCTTCAACATTCCCGCACTCCCCGAGGACGTCTTTGTGTTGGCATGGGCGGGAGCCGGCGGATATGGCGATCCCTTGGAGCGCGACACAGCGCTCATTCATCATGATCTGGTGAATGGCAATACCACTGCCGCGTGGGCGAACAAGATTCACGCCGTCGTGTTCACTGAGGACGGCAACATCGATGAGGCGGCGACTCTTCGCGCTCGTGAACAACAGCGTAAGCAAAGATTGTCACGATCACCTAAGAACGCGGGAGAAAAACTCGACACCAGCAAAGCACGGCAAGTCGCTGAAGGACTGCTGTTAGTCGGCACGGGACGAGCGGCCTCTTTGGCTTGCGCGAAGTGCCATACCCGGATTAGTGGGGCAGACGAGAACTACAAGCTTCATTGCGTTCGCGAGACGTTGCCGGTGACTGCTCCAAATCCGCACATTCTCGATCCCGCAACCTATATCGAGGACAGCGTCGTTTTCCAAACGTATGCCTGTCCCGGCTGCGGCCTGCTGCTGCAGACCGAAATCATGCGCCAAGGCGATGAACCGCTGTGGGACTTACAGCTAGCGGAGGTCAAACGCTAGATGAACGTTGGCTCCATCGCGACCCGCAACGCCAGACGCTATGGCGACAAGATTGCCCTGGTAGACGCGAACGCAAACCGCCAGGTTAGCTGGCGCGACTTCAACAGCCGTGTGAATCGCCTTTCGCACGCGCTTCTGGCTCAACAGTTGCACAAGGGAGATCGAGTCGCTATTTACTCCAGGAACTCTTTGGAATATTTGGAACTGTTCATGGCTTGCGCGAAAACCGGACTGGTCGTCGAGCCCATGAACTGGCGCTTCACCGCCGACGAAATTGCTACAACGCTGCTGGATGGCACGCCGCGGGGCATTCTGGTCAGCGCCGAATATGGCGCGCCCTACCGCAGCATCCGCAATCGGCTAACCTCCATCGAGTTCGTGGTGGGCATCGGTGATGGACACGGGTTCGAAACCGACTACGAACGCTGGATTTCTGCCTATCCTGACCACGAGCCTGACACTGTCGAAAGCATCGGCGATGACGATCTTTACTTCATCTGCTACACCGGCGGCACCACCGGCATCGCTAAAGGCGCGATGATCACTCACAAGAACGCGCTTACCACCATGATGAACATGACAGTGGCCGAGCGCATCACTTCTGAAGACGTTTACGTCATTATGGGGCAGATGTTCCACATCGCCGTCCTCTTGCCGCACGGCTACATGTTTCATGGTGCAAAAGTCATCATCCTCAATTTCGAACCACGCCGCGTCCTGGAGATCATTCAAGAGCACCGGGTAACGTCTTTCCTCGCTATCTCCACCATGATGAACTACATCATGGATGTGCCCGACTTCTCCAGGTTCGACACCAGCACTTTGCGGCTGCTTTCCTACGGCGGCGGCCCCTTTGCGCCCGCGACCCTTGAGCGCGCCATGAAACACTTTCCTGGAATCGGATTCCTGCAATACATGGGACAAACCGAAGTCAGCATCATGTCAGCGTGGCTCGGCCCTGAGGATCACGTGCGCGGACTGCAAGAGAATCAGAATCTTCTTCGCTCCTGCGGCAAAGAAGCATTGCTCTGTGATGTCCGCGTGGTTGATGAACAGGATCACGACGTCCCAAAGGATGGCACGCCTGGAGAGATGATTGTTCGCGGTGACAACGTGATGAAAGGCTACTGGAACATGCCCGAACTGACCGCTGAAACTCTTCGCGGAGGATGGTGCCACACTGGAGACGTTGCCACCTGGGATGAAGACGGCTTCATGTACGTCGTCGATCGCAAGAAGGACATGATCGTCTCCGGTGGCGAGAACATCTACAGCGCGCGCGTCGAGGAAGTCATCTACCGTCATCCAGCGGTGAAAGAATGCGCTGTGATCGGCGTTCCCCACCCCGTCTACGGTGAAACCGTGAAGGCCTGTGTTGTCTTGCGTGATGGATTCACAGTGAGTGCGGACGAGATCATCGAGAGTTGCCGTCCCTACCTCGCGAGCTATCAGAAACCGACTTCGATTGATTTCGTCGAAGTTCTCCCCAAATCGCCCACGGGAAAGTTGCTGAAGCGCGTGCTGCGCGAGAAATATTGGTCTACCGAAGCGCGCCGCGTGGGAGGAGCATAATGAAACAAATAGGCAAGGGCATGCTTACCTCCGGGGGCAACTGCGAAGGAACGCTGCGCCAGGTACAAACCATTCAGGATGTGCTGAAGTTAATGAAGGGCGATCTCTCGGATGTCATTCTCTTCATGAATACCGCCTCCGCAACCACAGCGACACCGCTGTTTGCGAAAATAAAAGGAATATTGTGTACCGCGGGCGGCGCGACTTCACACCTCGCCATCGTCGCGCGTGAATTCGACCTTCCTTGTGTCATGGCTGGCGAAATCAACACTAACGACACTTTGGATGGCCGGCGAGTTACCTTCAACAGCGAGGGCGAGATCTTCCTCGAAGACTGATGCAGCGCACTCCGACGCAAACCCGCATCTACATCAATCTCGGTTTCCCGGAGCTCTCGGCGAAGTACGCAAAACTGCCTTGCGATGGTGTTGGCCTGATGCGCGCGGAATTTCTTGCGCTTTCTCTGGGCGTGCATCCTCGAAAGCTGATTGCCGACGGCGGCGCAGACAATTTCATCCATCATTTCGCCGACGGCCTCAGCACCGTCGCGAATGCGTTTGCGCCCCGGCCGGTGTTCTATAGAACGTTAGATCTGAAATCGAATGAGTACGCGGGATTGGACGGGGGCGATAAGTTTGAGCAACGCGAAGAGAATCCCATGCTGGGCTTTCGCGGCTGCGCCCGCTACCTTGCCGACCCCGAGAGTTTCCGCCTGGAGTTGCGCGCGGTGAAAAGAGTGCGCGAGTCCGGCCTGAGGAATGTGCGCCTGGTGCTGCCCTTCGTCCGTTTCCCTCGCGAGTTGGCGCGGTGCCGCGATTTAATTAAGGAAGAAGGCCTGCTCGCCGAGCCGGACTTTCAACTGTGGATGGTGGCGGAAGTTCCCTCCAACTTTCTGCGCATCGCCGAATTTCTGCCCATGGTCGATGGGATTTCCGTTGGATCGAACGATCTGACGCAGCTAGTCCTTGGCATCGACCGTGACAGCTCTCGGCTGGCCGCCGACTTCGACGAGCGCGATCCTGCCGTCCAGAAAGCCATCGTCCAGCTAGCCTCCAGTTGCCGTTCCGCGGGGAAGCAGATTTCCATCTGTGGCAACGCGCCTTCTCGCTACCCGGAACTGGTCTCCCCATTGATTTCTGCGGGACTAACCAGCCTCTCGGTCTCTCCTGAATCATTTGAGGTAACGCTGAAAGCAGTCATCGAAGCCGAAGCGAAGTTGGGTATTCGCGCTTCCTGAAAATCGATCAGTCGAGGTCATCATGGCGGAATTGCAACCGCACGACGAGTTCATTCACCCTGCGGGCAGCGAAGCAACCTGGCGCGAAGCCTTTTACTTCGATTTCTTCGATCCCGCGACGCGCATTTCCAGTTTCGGATACATCGGCGTCCATCCCAATCAGGAAATCGGTGACTGCATTTTTGCGCTCTGGAAAGAAGACGTTCTGCTCGCGAGTTTCACTCGCTGGGACTTCAATATTCCCCGAGACATTGGCGAAGAGCGTTTGAACTTCGGCCCTCTGTCGTTTCGGCCCGTGGATCCCTTTAAGACGTGGGAAATTTACTTTAACGATGGACGCTGCCAGGTAGACGTGACTTTCCAAGCCATTCATCCCGCGTATTCCTGGGGACAGTCGCACGGCGCGCTGGAGAAGACCAACAGCCATCACTATGAACAGCAGGGTAGCTATACCGGAGCGGTGCGTGTGGGAAACGAGCGCTATGTCATCAATGGTGTCGGGGCCCGCGACCATGCCTGGGGATGGGGCGCTCGAGCAGGAATTAAACGGTGGCTGTGGGCCTCCGCGCACTTCTCCCCGAAGTTCGCGTTTAATACATTTCAGATTACGCTGGGAGACGATCGAGAGATTCTCTACGGATACATCTGGCGAGGTGAGCACAACGAACTGATTCGCGGCTCCCGCCTGCAGGCCCAATACAGAAAGGGTGAGTCCCCAGCATCTTTCTCATTTGAACTGGAAGGACGTCAAGGCGGACGAGTCTCCGCCTCCGCGAAAGCGCTCAACGCATTCAATATCTCTTTTCAGGAGCGCAATAAAACGGGCTACCACTTTTTCTGCGCAACTGAATTTAAAAGCGAAGGTCAGGTCGGATACGGGCAAACCAACGTGCACTGGCACAAACGAGAACATCGTCCAGAGCAGTGGAACGTCGCGCAAGACTAAGATCCCTCAGTTGAAGCTCTCGACAATGAGAGCAATTCCCTGCCCGCCGCCAATGCAGGCTGTCGCCAAGCCGTATTTCCCTTTGCGTCGCCGCAACTCCATCAGTAACGTAAGCACCAATCGAGTTCCCGTCGCGCCCAGAGGATGCCCCAGGGCAATCGCGCCTCCGTTGACGTTGGTCTTCTCCCGGTCCAGTCCCAATTCTTTTTCCACTCCAAGATACTGGGCTGCGAAAGCTTCGTTCAGTTCGACCAGATCGATGTCCTGGAGCTTGAGATTTGCTTTCTTTAGCGCTTCTCTCGTGGCAGGAACCGGCCCTAGTCCCATCTCCGCCGGATCAACTCCGGCAATACCCCATGACACAATGCGCCCGAGAGGTTGCCCTTTCACTCCGCCGGCCATGGCCTCATCGGCGATGACCACCGCCGCGCCAGCATCCACAATGCCCGACGCGTTTCCCCCGGTAACCGTGCCATCCTTTCCGAAGGCTGGCTTGAGCTTCGCTAATACTTCCGCAGAAGTGTCTGCCTTGACGTGATCGTCTTTGTCGAATTGCTCGGTGCCTTTTCGAGTCTTGACTTCGACCGGTTGCACTTCTTCTTTCAACCTTCCCTCTGCGGCCCCTGCTCGCTTTTGACTCGTGACTGCAAATTGATCCTGATCTTCTCGCGTGATGCCATATTTCTGCGCCACTCGCTCCGCAGTCTGCGCCATGTACAGGCCGCAGTAGGTGTCGTAGAGCGATGACATCAACATATCCACGAGAGCTGCCGAACCGAGACGCAGTCCCCAGCGAGCACCAGGAATGACGAACGGAGCCTGGCTCATGGATTCCATTCCGCCCGCGAGCACTCGGCTGGCTTCGCCCAACATGATCATCTGTGCGCCACTCACAATCGACTGAATGCCGGAGCCGCACAGTCGATTCACTGCAAGCGCAGGGCGTTCTTTGGGAATGCCCGCGCGCAAAGCAACGTGCCGCGCCGCGTAGATAGCATCCGGTCCGCTTTGGACAACATTGCCCATCACAGTGTGATCAATCTCTTCGGGAGCGGTACCGGTGCGCTCGAGAGCGGCTTTGGCGGCAATGGTGCCAAGATCTGTAGCGGACATTTCTTTGAATTGCCCGCAGTACTCGGCCATAGGGGTGCGCGCGCCTCCGAGAATCACTACGCTTTTCGCCATCAATTCCTCACTGGGAAGACTTCGTTCCCATGTTTTCCAGCTCTTTGAGTGCCTGCTGTCGCAGCAAAAACTTCTGTACTTTTCCGCTGCCGGTGGTCTGAAAGTTCTCCACGAACCGCACGTATTTCGGAACCTTAAAAATTGCTACCCGCTGCTTGCAGTATTCGATAATCTCTCTCTCAGTCATCGTCTCGCCGGACTTTAGTTGCACAAATGCCAATCCGACTTCCTGGAAGCGATCGTCAGGAACTCCAACGACGGCGGCGGAAACAATCTTGGGATGCGTGCACAGCAAATGCTCGACCTCCACTGCCGACACGTTTTCCCCGCCGACTTTGATTACATCCTTCATTCGGCCTGTCCACACCAGGTAACCGTCCTCCGTGATGTAACCCGCATCGCCGGTATGGAGCCAGCCTTCGGAGTCAATGGCACGCGCGGTATCTTCGGGATTCTTGTAATAGCCCTTCATCACCGTCCATCCGCGCACACAAATCTCTCCTCGCTGTTCCCGTCCCAGTGTTTGATCATTCGCCGGATCGACGATTCTTACTTCGGTTCCAGGCTGCGGACGGCCCATCGTCGCAATGCGTTTTTCCTGAGGATCGTTTTGCCAGTGTGTAATGCAAACATTCGGACTACCCTCGGACAGCCCGTAGAGTGAGCAGACATGGCTGATGCCAATATCCTGCGCCACCATGCGCAGAATCGTGGGCGTACCGGCAGTCCATCCTTTTTTTAGCGTCTCGCGCGAGCGCTTCGTGAAATCTTCGTGATTGCGGATCGCGAGATACATGGGCTCGAGGCCCGCGTATGCGCGTGATCTTTTCGTTCTCGATCAAGCGCAACGTTTCACCGGCATCGAAGCTTGAGGATGTATAAAGCCGATATCCGATCGTGATCGCGCCTAGCAGCGCACACACAGACCCGCCGACATGAAACATGGGCATGGCCGAGAGCACGCGATCCTCGTCGGTGAAGCCGGCGCGTTTCGCCATCTGAAAAGCGTTGCGCAACGACTGGCCATGGCTGAGCATCGCGGCTTTCGGGAAGGCCGTGGTTCCAGACGTGTACTGAAGCACAAGAATGCTTTCTGGACGAACTTCTGCTTCCCGCTTTGCCAACTCAGTTGCGGACACAGTGTCTCCCAGCGCCATGACTTCGCCGAATGAGCGGGCGCCGCTAACCGCTCCGCCTAAGACGATCAAGTGTTTCAGCTTCGGCAGTTTCTCGCAGAAGGGCTGGGCCGTCTTCGGTTCAGCAAGTTCCGGACAGATCTCTCGCAGCATCCCTGCGCAATCGGTCTTGAGAACCGTTGGAGCAAAGATCAATATCGTGGAATCGGATTGGCGAAGCGCGAATTCCAGCTCTTCCTTCTTGTAGCGGATATTCAAGGGCACCATCGAGGCCCCCACTGCAGCGATGGCGAACTCCGCGACCGCGTACTCCGGCAGGTTGGCGAGCCATACCGCCACGTGATCACCGGGAGCGACCCCCAAAAACATCAGCCCCCGGGCAAACCGGCTCACCTGCACTGCAAAATCATTGATGGATAGCGGTCGATCGGCGAACACCAGTAACTCGCGCTCACCCCATTTCGATACGCAGCGACGCAAAGCAGCAGGCACAGTGGTATGGTCCCACTTCAAGTCCGTCTGCATTCCGGGCTCGTCTTCGGGTCCGCGCAAATACGCTAGCGACTTCGAATTCAATTCGTTCGCGGCCTGGGTCATGGCACTCTGCTACTTGGGAAGTTCTCCGATCATCTGCTGTACCTTGGCGCTGTCGTAGAAGATGTGGAGATCGTGGATTAATCCGTCCTTGATCGTGAATAAGTCGACGGCATCGAACACGACGTCGCGTCCCGTCGCCGTGCGGCCCTCGAAGTGAATTTCTGCGGCCACGTCTCCCGCTTTACTCACAAACCAGCGCGTGACGCCATCGTAAGCCTTGGGATAAAACTGCAGCACTCCGGTATAAAACTCGCGAATGGCCTGGCGACCTTTGATAGGACTAAGCATCGGAAAAGTCAGGACACCTTCTGGGGCAAAGACAGCGGCGAGATTGTCCATTTGCTTTTCGTTGACTGCCGCGAAGTACGCCTTCGCTACCGCGATGTTGTCCACTTTCGTGGGACTCATCCGTTTCCTCCTCGGTTACTGCGCCGTGAATCCGCCATCGACCGGAAGCGCTACTCCCGTAATAAAACTGGCCTCGTCGCTAGCCAGGAACAGCGCAGCCGACGCCACTTCTTCCGGCTTCGCGATCCGCTTCAGCAGAGTGAAGCTCGCGTAAAGCTTACGAATCTCGTCTGGGTTGTCCCCACCCACTTTTTCGCACGCTCGCTGCAAAAGCGGTGTATCGACTGCGCCCGGACAAAGACAGTTCACCCGTATCTTGTGGGGCGCGTAGTCAGCGGCCATGCTTCGCGTAAGTTGAATAATGCCCGCTTTGGAGGCGCCATAGGCCGCGTACTCAGGTACCGCGACCAAACCACCGACGGATGCCATATTCACGATGGCTCCGCCGCCAGCCTTTATGATTTCCGGCACTGCGAAGCGGCTCATGCGGTACGTGCCATGCAAATTGACCGCAATCTGCCGCTCCCACTCATCATCTTGTGCTGTCGTGACCGAGCCGGTGGTTTCGATCCCCGCGTTGTTAACGAGGATTTCTAGGCCGCCTAACTTCGCGACCGCCTCGCGAACCATGCGCTCGGCATCCGCCAGGCTGGAAACATCTCCAACCACGCTGCCGAACTTGCCGCCACTCTTCTTCACGGCGTCGGCGGCTTCTTTGGGATTGACATCCGCGATGACTACCGCAGCTCCTTCGGCGAGAAACCTTTGTGCGATCGCGAAACCAATCCCCGAGGCGCCTCCGGTGACAAGCGCGTGTTTTCCCTGAAGCTTCATGATTCGTCTCTCTTACTCCTGAATCGCGTAGCCGCCATCGACCAGCAGAGCTGCTCCCGTCACGAAGCTGGCATCGTCGCTCGCCAGAAAGAGCACTGCCGCGGCGATCTCCGAGGGCTTGGCCGCGCGCTTCATCAACTGTCCCTCTACGTACATTCTTTTGATAGCCTGCCAGTCGCCGCCCGGTCCAGCCTGCGCCTTGCAGGCATGTTCGAGAAGGGGGGTGTCCACTACGCCGGGATTTACCGAATTCACCCGCACATTTTGCTTGGCAAAGTCGGCAGCCATATTCCGAGTCAACTGGACGACGGCCCCTTTGGAAGCACCATAAGCTGCCAGTCCTGTGTATCCCAGGAATCCGGCAATGGATCCGATGTTCACGACTGCACCGCCGCCGGCCTTGATCAATTCCGGAATCCCGTATTTGCTCATCCGATAGACGCCACCCAAATTCACCGTAATCTGACGTTCCCAATCCTCGTCACTAATGTTGACAACAGTTCCTTTGATGTCAATGCCGGCGTTATTGACGAGAATGTCGAGTCCCCCCAGGAACTTTACGGCGTCAGCAACAATCCTTTGAGCATCGCTCGATTTCGAGACGTCCCCCTGAATGCCGCGGGCTCTTCCGCCATCTTTTGAGAACTCACCCTCCGCCCGCTTGCAACCCGCTGCATTGAGGTCCGCGAACGCGACTGCGGCACCCTCCCGCAAGAAGCGCTCGACCACCGCGTATCCGATTCCGGAGGCACCACCCGTGACCAACGCGCGTTTGCCTTGCAGCCGCATTTCCAGACTTCCTTTCTACTTTGCCGGTGCAGCCACTCCGCTCAACAACTGCTTCACGCGGTCCATGCACTGAAATGAAGATTTCGCTCGCCCGGGATCCGCAAATGCCGTGATGTTCCACAGAACTACATGGCGAAGCCCGGCTTGCGCCAGCGCAGAAACCTGTTCCGCTACATCTTCGGGAGTTCCGTGCAAGGTGAAATACTCGACGACCTCGCGTGGAACTTTCTGAATGACTTTGATCGCTTCTTCGCGTCCGAAGAGCGACGGCACATAGTCGTGAAATCCGGCCGAGCCCTCGCCGAATGGGGGCTCGAAGCCAAAGCGTTTGAAGGTCTCTCCCGGCAATAGCAGACACAGACCCTTAACGAGAAGATGATCGAGAAGTTGTGGAACCGCGTTGCGGTCTTCGTCGACCACAACGTAGGCCAACATCCCCGGCGTCACCGCATCTTCGTCGCGTCCCGAATCGCTGGACGCCTTGCGAATCACCGACAACTTTTGTCCGTACTCCGAAGGAGTCATCATCGTGGGCAACCAACCATCGGCATACTTTCCAGTAATGGTCAGCATTCGTGGTCCATGTGCCGCAATCCAGATGGGTGGCTCTTTTCCTTCGTACGGCTCCAGACCAAGCACGGCGCCCTCTAATTGGAAATGCTTGCCCTTGAATTCCACTGGAGCGCCCGCCGACTTCCACATCAGCCGCAACACTTGCAGCGCTTCTTCTAATTTTCCAACCGGCTGGCTGAAGTCGAATCCGTAAGGAGTCAAGTTGCACTGCTCGCCCGATCCCAAACCCAGATTCAGCCGCCCGCGGGAAATGTGATCGAGCGTGAGCGCAGCCTGGGCCAGCATGGTCGGATGCCGGCGAATAATGTCAGTCACGCCCAGCCCCAGCTGAATGTTTTGGGTCGTTGCTCCTACCGCAGACATGGCGGCAATGGGATCGAAATAAACGTCAGCGCTCTTCTGATAATTCGCGAGCGGCGTAATATCGGGCGTCCACACCGAACGGGGATGCCACCCCATCAGATGACAAGGCCACCACACAGAATCGTAGCCCTTGCTTTCAGCGCGCTGGGCCTGCTGAATCACCTTGTCGAAGGGCGGCATAATTCCGCCAGGGACGCCGATTTTGATTTGTGGCAGGCTCATCTATACCTTGGTCTTCGAACCTCGGAATTCAAGCTTGCGCATATTGTTGGGGTCGATCTTGTTGCGCAACAATTCGATCTCATTGGCAGAGGGAGCCGGAGTTTCCGGTACGTCTTTGGGCATCAGTAGTTCGAACCCAGTTTCTTTCTGCACTTGCTCAGCAGTGATGCCGCGGTGCACCGACTTCAGACGCATCCGCTTACTGGTGGGCTCGAAATCCATCACGCACAGATCCGTGACCACGACTTCGGGACCATTGCGCAAACCCAGCTTCGCGCGGGCATCGCCACCGGTGAGATAGCCGGGAGCCGCGAGAAAATCTACTTTCTCCACGAAAGTTCTCGCATTGTGCGTGGTCGACCAGATGTAGATTTTCTTGTGCAACGTACACATGTCGCCCATCCCGGCCGATCCCGGCATGCGCACTTTCGGTTTGTGATAATCGCTTCCGATAACACTGTTGTTCACATTTCCGTACTTATCGATTTGCGCACCGCGTATGCAAAACGTTTCCAGCGTATTGCTGTGAACGTATCCCCACATGTCCGACATCTGCGGCAGATACATCACGCAATCCTTCCACATCGTCGGATCAAGCGTATTGCCCACGATGAAGCCGGGATCTGCGTCAACACCCACCGCCCCCGCCACCCATGTCATCTTCGGCGCGTGCGTTTCTCGCGCCAGCATGAAAGCTGACACAGGAATGTACGAGACGGTGCCATTCAGCATGATGTCGGCATCGGTAAAGCGCCGCGCCAGCGTGACCACCATGAGTTCGTCGATCGTGTAATCCATAAAGGCTTACGCTAACTCCACTTCTGAATTCGCGATTCCGCTTCCGCCCCGCCTGCAAGCCGCATGTACTCCGCCTGATCGCGCGGGCCGAGAACGAATTTCTCAATGAATGCCTGCGTTCCCTCGGGCGTCGTTGATTCCGCAGCGTAGTGTTCAAAGATGGCGCGGTCAAAGTTGTAGGCCGGAAAAAGTGAGCAAGGATGCGCGCCGTAGGGCACGTGCACAACCGCATCTACTTTGAAATAAGGAAGTCCCGTGTGAGTGGGAGTACGGCGGATCTCGTCGGTGGAAACAATTTCCTCTACGGTGACAATCACTTTCTTTGAGGCTCGCGGCAGCACGTCAACGTCCGCCCACACTGGTTTCGGGAAGAACTGTACGTTCCCAACTTCATCGGCGCGATGCGCATGCAGAATGCAGACATCCGGCTGCAAAGCCCGGCACGCGATCACTTTCTGTCCAGTAAAAGGACAGTCAATCACTCGCGTCGTATCAGGATGCAGGTCCGTCACCGCACTTCCCAGCCCCGACTGCGATGTCATGAACGGAAGACCGTAAGCGCCTGCACTAAAGCGGCTCAGCATCTGGTGCTCGGTGTACTCTTCGACTCGGAGTTGCCCGGCTTCCGCGGCCCGGCGAAAGGCATTGGCCATGCCAAATTCATCCAGGTTTACGATGATGGCCATCACCTTGTTGACGCAGCCAGTCGCAATCAACCAATCGAGGCCGATTCCCCCGACAATCATTGCCGCAGTCAGATTTCGTCTTTTTGCCTTGATGATCTCCCGCACCAGGGCCAACGGGCTCATCTGCGTCCCCATGCCCTGGATGGCCAGCGTATCGCCGTCATGAATCATGCCAACGGCTTGCGCCGCCGTCATGACTTTGTTTTCCTTCTTGGCCGCCATTCCGTCTCCGCCTTACGGCTTTTCTTTACTCGCCAGTGCGTCCACTCGAAACACCTGGCAAGTGTTCTTGAGATACGGCATCCATTTCTCGCGGTGTTCTTCCTCTGACAGCGCCATCTCGTCCGCCAAGCCTTCGGTGCGCGCGCGCTTCCCCAGCAGGATGGTAGCCGCAAAGCTCACCGCCGCCTGAAAGATCTCCACCAGGTGAAAGCATCCGGTATTGCGCCCGACCTTCTCGATAATCCTGCGGCTGATGCCGGGCCCAATTACATCCCCTTTCAGCTTTTGAACATTGTCCAGGGCATAAGGACAATAGGTTTTGTAAGGCCGCTGCGCCATCACTGCGGCCACGTCTTCAATGCGTCCGCTGGCAATGTCGACCACCATCTCGGCCTGAAAACTGTGTTCGACATCGAGCAGCGAGGCATGCACTCGCAAGTAAGACTTCCCTTCGTCAATAACCTTCACGTTGACATTGCGCTCGTGAATTTTAGGCAGAGGCGAACGTTCGTTGTCGGCATCGGCCAGGATCAGGGGCATGGGCTTGGTTGGCCCGTCAGTCATAGCATTTCCCTTCCTCGCCTACCAAACGATTGTTTTGTAACAGATTGGCGGGCAGGCGTCAATACAACTGTAATGGGAATCAGGCGCCCCTGCCACCATCCACTCGCAGAATCTGCCCGGTAACGAACGACGCCTCGGGAGAAGCCAGAAACAACACCGCTGCCGCCACCTCCTCGGGTGTACCACCACGTCTCAAGGCAGTCTCTGCAGCCCTGTCCTGGATGTACTCTGGCGTCACGAATTTCGCCTGCATTTCGGTCGAGATCGATCCCGGGGCCACCGCATTCACCGTAATCCCATGCTGCCCCACTACGCGGGCCAAGCCCCGGGTAAAGGTTTCGACAGCGCCTTTAGCCGCCGCGTACGGCAGAGTTCCCGGACTGCCTCCAGCGACAGCGCCGATTGAGGAAATATTGATGATCCTTCCCCAGCCGCGCCGTTTCATGGCGGGCAGCGCTTTCTGGGAGCAAAGGAAAACACTTCGGAGGTTGGCGGCCAGTGCCCGGTCCCACAGGTCCGCCGAAACATCCTCGATGGGGGTTGACGAGATAGGATCAGCGGCGTTGTTAACGAGGATGTCGACCTCGGATGTGCGCGCCGCGATTGCCGCAAACATGCCGCTCACGGATTCGGGATCGGAAACATCCGCGCGATGGACCCAAGCCTTTGCCTTTCCGATCTGCCGCACCGTCTCTTCAGCGCCGGACTCGTTACTGCGAAAATTTATGACGACCTCGGCTCCGCTAGCCGCGAGCACAATCGCGATGGCGCGTCCAATGCCCGAGCTCGCCCCGGTCACCAGAGCCGTCTTGCCTACGAGCGCTACCCGCATACCATCGGCCTCGACTCCGCCGGATCTCACAACTTGTCCATAAACGGGTTTCGGGAAGGGCACGGCTTCAGCCGTGCCGCTCAGACCCAAAACCATGCGGGCTTCAGCCTCTGAGGGCTGCCACACCATTCAGAACCGTATTCGTGACCACTTCTCAGCGCCCCGGATGCCCTTCGCCGGGATGCGGCAATGGGCACGCATACTCCACCTGGAAAACAGAATTGAATTTCTGAAATCCAGTCACGATGGCGAAATAGCAGCCGATCTCCACAATCTCCGCATCACTGAAATGCTGGTGCAACATCGCCAGCGTCTTGTCATCAAGCCGCCCCGAAGAATTGAAAACATGCCAATCTGCCAGAGTCAGGATTGCCTTCTCGCGATCGGTGAATGCCGGCGAATCCCAGTAGTGGTCAATGTCGTTCACTTTTGCTTCAGGAATGTTGTTTCGTCTGGCCCAGACGACGTTTGCGACTTTTCAATACTCGCAATTGTTCAGCCTGGCCATGCGCAACCGCGCCAGCTCTTTGGGCTCCGACTCCACGCGCCCGTTCAGGCACGACATGTAGAAGTCATTAAATTTCCGGAATATCTCGGGCACATGCGCCATGAACGCCGAGTAGACCGAGTCTCCAATCCACTCTTGATACATTTCCATGGTCTGGCGAATGTCCGGTTCCATCTTTTCTGGTGGAACCAGGGGCAAAATCGGCATAGAACCTCCTTCGGACCTACCCGGTAAACGCCGGCATCACTTCTTTTCCCCACAACTTCAGGCAGGCAAGAACCTTGTCGCGCGCCGGACCGCCTGGTAGCCGGAACCGCATGATCAGATAGTCGGCGTCGAAATCTTTTCCGTACATTTGCGCCTGGCGAATGCAATCTTCAGGCGTCCCCGTGATGAAATGCTTGCGCGCTCGGTCGCGGGTGAAATCAGACTCTTTCTGAAATTCCGGGTGATGAGTCAAAATCCCCCAGCGGTAATAGAACAACCACTCCTGGATCGCGAGATCGAGGAATACCTCATCTGATTCTTCTCGTCGCGGAGAAACCCACCCATCCCGCATCAGCACTACCGTCGACTTGTTGCCATGTTTCTTGGCTTCGTCCCGGTAGATGCGAACCTGCTCGTTCCACACTTTAGGATCGAGCGGGAACGGATCACTGCACCACGCATCGCCAAGCCGCCCGGCGCGAGCGATCGTCTTCGGGAACATCCCTCCCACCCAGATTTCCGGTCGCGGTTGCTGGTAAGGCTTGGGCGTCAGGCGGACATCTTTGAACTTCCAGAACTTCCCCTCGTAAGAAAACTTGTCTTGGGTCCAGGCGCGCATCATGATCTCGAACGCTTCTTCGAATCGCGCGCCTCTCTCTTTGAAAGGAACGTCGACAAACTCGTGGTAGCCCGTGTGGTATCCCGAGGCCACGCCGACGATCACCCTGCCATGCGAAAGATGATCGATCATGGCGAACTGCTCCGCCAGGTGCATGGGATTGTAGAGCGGCGGCATACAAATATAAGTGCCCAGCCGCGCCTTTGACGTTCGCGGCGCTAGCGCAGAGAGCAGCACCAGCGGCGATGGGAACATGCACTCGGTGCGCCCGTGACGCTCAGGAACCACGATCGAATGAAATCCGCCGGCTTCCGCCAAGTCGGCCTCTTTCAGCAGGTGATCGACAAAGGCGCTGGTCTGTTCGCGGCTGGGCGGCGCTTGATCATACGGACCGCCGTGCGTGTCGAGCAGGTATCCAATCTTCATGCAGTGGCCCGTTGTTTCTCGAAATGAGGAATGACTTTCTTCCCGAAAAGTTCGATGCACTTCATGGTTGCGGCATGGTTCGGCCCCGAAGGATGGCGGAAATACAGGATGATGTATTCGCAACCCACCGTAGTGCGATAACGCTCAATCTCGGCGACTACTTCGTCGGGCGTGCCCGCGATCAGGCGGTTCGGCGCAACCCGGTCGAAGGTCCATTCTTCATCTTTCACCGTGCGCACCCACGGTTCCCACTCGGTGTTGAATCGGCCGGACTCGAAAAAGCCCAGGTTCTTGTAGAAAAGATGCATCGCGCGCAGTGGCGGCCACGCGGTCGCCTCCACTTCTCTTTTGTCCGAAGCCACCCAGGCATCGCGAATCAGCACCGCTTCCGTCGAGTTGCCATGGGCCGCTGCTTCCTTGCGATAGATGTCGGCCCACGACTTCATCACGTTGATGTGATGCAGGGGATCAGATATCCATCCTGCGCCGAGCCGCGCCGCCCGCTTCAAGGCCGGCTCCGACATGGCGCCGATCCAGATCGGAGGCCCTCCTGGTTGCACCGGCTTCGGCGTGATGCTGACATTTTCGTAATGATGGAATTTGCCGGAGAAAGAAAACGGTTCTCCCGACCATGCCTTCTGGATCACTTGAATCTGCTCGTTGAACAAGGGAGCAGCTTCTTTGACGTTTTTCCCGAACAGCTTGAACTCCGGCTCGACCAATCCGAGACCTGCGCCGAGGATCGCCCTGCCATTCGAGATGTTATCGAGCACCGACCATTCTTCGGCGATGTGAATAGCATCCCACTCGGGAAGCTGCAAGATGGAAGCGCCGAGTCGAATCTTTTTGGTGCGGCTGGCAATGGCCGCCAGTAAAACGGCGGGGGCAGGAAGATATCCGTCCGGCATCATGTGGTGCTCGGGAACGAACACCGAGTCGAAGCCCACTGATTCCGCCACTTCGGCTTCTCTCAAGACCTCTTCATAAAGGCGGGGAATATTGCGTCCGTCCGGCGGATCTTGCGTGTTGACCAGCATGCCAAACTTCACTCGTTCGTCCTCCGGCTCATGCGCCCCGGTCTACCAAACAAACGTTTAGTAGATAAATGAACGCGCCTATTTTCAGCCGAAAACAGCTTCAAGTCAAGGGTTACTGGCCTCTCCCGGCGTTTCGGCGCGAAACATACGCTCTCCGTCGAAGCTGCGAATCTTTTCCACCTCAACCACGATCACCAGGCGATCAGGACTGAGATAGCGCTCCACTTCACGCCGCTTCTGTTCGGCATCCAGTCCCGTCATTCTTTCGACGGTGATGTCTGCCCAACGCCGGACCAGATCGGGGTCGTGGCGCAACTCCGCTTTCCCCCGCACCGTCACTTGCTTCAAACTGCCGCCCTGAAAACAAATCGAAATCGCAGGATTGCGGCGCAGAGCTCTCACCTTGTCGCGGTTCGCAGTGGACGTCAGCATGATCTTGCCGTCGATCACCGCATACGCCATCTCGCACGCGACTGGCTCGCCGTTCTTCGTCACCCAGGCGATCACACATTTCCACGGAGGACCATTGATGATGCGCCAGGCCTCCTCTTCGGAAAGAACGTAGTCGCCCAGATATTGCCGAGTCCACCAGGCAGGCCGGGTTGAGGACTGCGAAGACATAAGGCCAGCTGGATGCCACGAGACTCCGCAAATGAGAAGGGCCGCGGGGCTGGTTGACTCCGCGGCCGGATGGGGAAGGCTAGGGTTAGAAGCTAAGCTTCAAACTGAATTGAATCTCGCGAGGAACACCCACCGTCGAACTGATAACGCCCGCTTGCGGCGAAGACAGATTCGAGTTGGGCAACGCGAAATTGGTATGGTTAGCGATGTTGAAACAGTCGGCACGGAACTGGAGATTTGTGGCTTCCGTAAGGCGGAAGACCTTCTGCAACGAGGCGTCGAATTGCACGAAATTCGGCCCGACCAGGGGAGTGCGCGAACCGGTGCCGAGATGCCCGGCGGCGGGAAGATTCGAGCCGCCCGGACCGATGAAAGCATTCTTATCAAAGTAAGTGGTGCCATTGCGTACATAAGGATCTGAGATCGGCGTGTTCGCACGGTCGGGGAAATCGATGTTATCGCCGACACCACTGGTGTCAGCACCCAGCAACACGGAGAACGGCTGGCCAGTCTGGGCGGAGCCCAGAGAACTGATACTCCAACCGCCCAAAATCGCATCCGTCACGCCGCTGGCATTCGCCATATACTTGCGGCCTTTGCCGAAAGGTAACTGGTAAGTAACGCTCTCAGTGAAACGTTGTCGCCGGCTGAAAGCCGATTCCGATCGGTCCAGACGAATGTTTGCCGGATAGAGACTCCCTTCTGCCACACCGGTCAGGATGTTGTTGGAGTTGTAAGCATCGGACTCAGAGATGTTTTTCGCCCAGGTATAGCTCCCCTGGAACGCAACCGAACCTACCGACCGCGAAATCTTCGCGGTCAAACCGTTGTACAGGGCATTGGTGTCATACCGTCGCGAATAAAGTGAGAATCCGACGCCGGCGGCAACGAATCCCGGAGCCCCGGTTCCGGCAAATGGGCAGCCCGATGCCGGAAACACCGGTAAGCCGTTCTGATCCAGCATGGGGTGTGCGTCACCGCCGCAGGGCTGGTTGTAGTTCGCTTCCAGTTTTCGCGGCAAGTGCCATGACTGAGAGCCGGTGTACGTTAATTCAAAGTTCATGCGCCCCGGCAGTTCGCGCTCGATTCCGACATTCCACTGCTGGGTAGTCGGAGCCTGCATAGGCTCGAGTACGCCCGTGATCAGCCCTGGAAATGCCGACGGAGCGGTGCAACTGGTGGGGCCGGTACCGCATGTGGGAAACGGCAGAACGGGAAGAAATCCCGGCGCGATTGGCTCTCCAAAGAAGGTATTCAACACTGGCTGCGGATTGTTCCACTGCAAGATACCCTGGGCCAAGCCCGAGAAATCCACAAAGTCGTTGAAGATCCCGTAGCCCGCCCGGAACACGGTCTTGCCATCGCCGAAGGGATCATAAGCAATCCCGACGCGCGGCTGGAATTGCGTCAGCGAATAATTGTTGTACGGCGTTCCCACGTGCACCGACGTGGCATACGGACTTTGCCAGTTTCCGAGCGCGTTGTGGGCATCACTCAGAACCGGAACCTGGAAATCGTGGCGAAGACCCAGGTTTAACGTAAGACGCGGAGTGGCACGCCAACTGTCATTCACGTACCACGCGATGGGAGTCGTACGAATGTTGAAGTGACTCGGAGGCCCGTCGTGGTGAATCAGCACCACCGAAGGATTCGTCTCCAGCAGATTTGTCAGCGTTGGGAAGGTGTAGCTGCCGCCAGGAATGGTTGCCGACGACCAGTTCCATTGAACTCGTTCCACCATGCCACCGAAGCTCAGCGTGTGCTTGCCATGCACCCACAATAAATCATCGTTAAAAGGAAGGACGTTCTTGGCCAGGGCGAATGGGCTGGCATCGTCATTTCCCAGCAAAGATAAGCTGCCGCCCGAAGTTCCCGCGCTGCCGTTCCCTACGGTGATTACACCGATGGTTGCTCGCGAAGGATTACCGGTGTACTGGTCTGGAGCCAAGGTGAACAACGGGTTGGTACTCGACTGAATCACCTGACGCAGCAGGCTGACGCTGGCAGTATTCACCAGGTTGGAAGTGATGGTCCGCGTCCACTTGATCAGGTAATTCTGGTCGCGATCGTAACGATTGAACTGAAAGTTCGGGAGGTTGAATGCCTGGGTCGCGCTGGCATCCACAATTTGATAACGGAATTGAAGTTGATCCTTCGATGTGAGCGCGTGGGTGATGTTCGCGACGCCGAAATCCTGCCTCGTAGGCTGACGATTCACAAAAGCAGCAGCTGAAACCCCTTGCAAAGGATCCAATCCGAAGTGCGCATCCAACCCCGGCGTCGGGTTAGGATAGAGAGAGAGAATGGGATCGATTACCGAGGCATTAAAGCACGGCGCTGGATTCGAGGCACAATCCGGCAGCGGCGCCCCGCCGATAATTCCGTTTTTCGCATTGTCGTTGGGCACAAAAGCAATGTTGGTTTGGTTCAGACTCTGGCGCAGCCCCTCATAGTTCACAAAGAAGAATGTACGATCTTTGATAATGGGTCCGCCTAGCGTACCGCCGAACTGATTGCGCTTGAACCCCGGTTTGTACGCCTGACCGAGCTGGTTGAAATCGAAGTACGACCGCGAATCGAAAACGTCGTTTCTCAGGTATTCGTAGGCGCTGCCATGCAGATGATTCGTCCCCGTCTTGGTAGCGAAGCTGACCACCGCCGCGCCCGCCCCGCCATATTCGGCGTTGTAATTGTGGGTTAGCACTTTGAACTCTTGAATGGCTTCAACGCCGGGCATGTCTCCAGCCGCAGCCGTTCCTGGAGAGGTCTGGCTGCCGTTGGAGAAGTTGACGCCGTCCATGAGATACGCCACCGAGCTGCCCATCGAGCCGTCCGCCGAAATATACGATCCCGTATTGGTGGCCGCGCTCAACACGCTCGGAGCTGCCGTGCTGGTGATCTGCACCAATCCCGGTTGCTGTGTCACCAACGCTGTAAAGCTTCGCTGGTTCAACGGCAGATCCTGCAATTGTTGGGTCTGAATAATGTTGGACACTTCCGATTGAGTCGTTTGCACGGTCGCCGCTTCGGCGCTAACCTCCACCGTCTCCGAGACTTGCCCCACGCTCAACGTGATTTTCAACGTCCGCGTGCCACCGATCTCAAGCTTCACCGGGTCAACGACCGCGCGCTGAAAGTTGCTCTGCTCCACCTTGACTAAATAATCGCCGGGGGGGAGCTGCAGGACGGAGAAGTGGCCGTTGCCGTCAGTGGAAGCGGTGCGGGACTGGTTGGTGGATTTGTTCACAACCGTCACCGTGGCGCCAGCGATCGCCGCGCCAGTCTTGTCGCCGACATCGCCGATAAGTTCCGCATAGCTCACCGCGCCTTGCGCCCAGAGATGCAGCGAGGTTCCACACACAAACATCCCAACAATCAATACAGGGACAGCGGCGATCGCGATGATCCGCGTGACAGTTTTCATTGAAATTTCTCCTCAGTGCAAGACCTATTGGCTTGGACAACTACGGGAGTCGGAAAAGGGGAGGGCAAAGACGCGCTGCATGCGAGGGTTCGCAAAGCGTCATGACCAGACGGGCGATCAACCGTGCAACGGCACGAAATGGCAGTCAAAAACACCATGGCGGCATGGGGCGCGGACAGCAGCTCCACAACCGGTCAAATTTGACCAAACGATTGGTTGGTGAACCGCAGAATATTTAGCCTCGGTCTCGCCTGCTTGTCAAGAGGTATTTGGGCGAAATGTTTCAGGTTGCCGCGGAGTGTTCTGTTTCGGAATGGGATTCCTGTCCCCTATCCAGGGTAGGGCACGCTTTCATTGTTGAAGTCAGCAAAAAAAAGGACGGCGTCGAACGCGGTCCCTCAATTGATCTACCCGGCAACCCGGAGCTGACCGCGATTTACGACCCGTTGCCGTCTTGCGCCGCTTCTGCCGCATGCATGACTCGAAAGGTATTGCCACCATTCGACCATACCAACACCAAAGCATCCTGCCCTTTGGGCACGCTGCTGAGTGCGTTCTTCACGTCCGCAGCGTTCTGCATCGGCTTGCGATCGACTTCCATGATCACATCGCCGCGCTGTAATCCGGCGTTGTCCGCGGGACTGCCGGGTAGCCCTTGCTCGATCAGCGCTCCGTGAACGGCCGTTCGTCACGGCCGGTTGGGGCATTCCGATGCGAAAACAACGATGCGCTACTCCCACGTCGTGTTAGAAGACGGGAAGCGGTTTGCGGCACGGCCGGGCGACCGGCTCGCGCCCCAACAGACCGCAGGAAATGCTTGATTTTGGTGCCAATTTGAGGCGGAAGAAGCGTGTAAGTGATTGGAGAGGTTGGTTGCGGGGGGTGGATTTGAACCACCGACCTTTGGGTTATGAGCCCAACGAGCTACCAGACTGCTCCACCCCGCGAAGTAATCATAACAACCTCACTCCATAGCGTCAAACGCGCAACGACTCGAAGTGCGCATATTTTCGCATTCGCGCAACTCCGCGCGTCGCGTCACTTCCTTTTCGTCAATCTTTTTTCGTAGAGACGCAGCTTCGCTGCGTCTCTGCGAACGAGGCTAAATTTAATTCTTCAGCTTTGGCCGCTGGCACGCGTCCACGATCTTCGTCGGATCGATGGCTTCTTTGTCGATCTGCTCTTCCAGAATGGTTCCGTCTTTGCCAATCAGGAAGTTCACCCGGCGGGCGGCTTTGTATTTGTCCACGTAAACGCCGTATTGGTGAGTGACGTCTCCGCCCCAATCACTGAGCAGCGGAAAGGTGACGGCGATCTGGTCGGCGAAGGCTTTGTTGGCGAAGGGGCTATCCATGCTCACACCCAGGACCTGGGTGTCGGCTGCCTCCAGCTTTTGCAAATTCTGCTGGAAGTTTTTCATTTGCTGGGTTCAACCCCCGGTAAAGGCAAAAATATAAAAGGCGAGAATCACATTCTTCTTGCCGTGATAGTCGCTCAGGCTGACGTTTTTCAAATCCGTGCCGTCGAAGTATTGCAGTTTGAAATCGGGCGCTTTGTCACCCACCTTCAACGCCGGAGGCGCAGGCGCCGCTTTCGCGTCTTGTCCCTGAAACGCCTGGACAAACATCGCAAGCAGCAGACATGCGGAGAGCGCGTGCAAGATTGTTTTGCGCATGGAACCCCCACTGGAAGATGCTAAGAGCCTAATCTGCCAACAGTGTAGGGTCAACCATACCCGTTCGGGGCGTTGCGGAACCGGGCCCGGAACCAGTACATTTCTCATGGAGAGAACTTCCCCGCCCACATGGACTTACGGACCCTCAACGACATCTTCTTTGCCGTCGTCGGGCGCCATCATGATTGCGTGGTCATGAGCCGCCAACCGATTCAATGGGTTCCGATCTCTTCGCGCGAGTATTACCGCAACGTCGTTGGCGTCGCCAGCGCTCTGAAATCATGGGGGATTGTACGTGGAGACCGGGTGGCAATCCTGAGTGAAAATCGTCCTGAATGGACGATTGCGGACTTTGCGGTACTTCTCGCGGGCGGCGTCACCGTGCCCATCTACGCGACATTGACCGACGAGCAAACGGCTTACATTTTGCGCGATGCCAGCGCGCGCGTGGTTTTTGTCTCCTCCGAGAAACAATTGCAGAAGGTTCTCGCCGTTCTTGATCAGACTCCCGTGGAACGGATCGTGGTCATGGATGCGGTGGAAACCGCGCGCGCCTTGCACATGGAACGCCTGATGCTCGCAGGGCCCGACCAATCGGACGCAGAGTTCGACGCGGCGGCCAGATCTCTCTCGCCCGACGACCTGGCCACGATTATCTATACCTCGGGTACCACCGGCACGCCTAAAGGCGCCATGTTGACGCATGGCAACATGGCATCGAACATCAGTTGCTCGCTTTCCGAGTTCGGCGTCATGCAGGGAGCCACTGGGATTTCGTTTCTTCCGCTTTCGCACGTGACCGCGCGCCATGTGGATTTCGCCCTGCTTCATCACGGCGTGACGCTGGCGTACGTGCCATTCCTTGATCAGCTTCCGCAAGCCCTGCTGGAAGTCAAGCCGTCGATTTTCGTGGGCGTGCCCAGGGTTTACGAAAAAGTGCACATGCAAGTTGATCTGAAGGCGAAAGGCTTTCCCAAGGAATGGATTTATCGCGCAGCGCTGGCGGTGGGACGTGCCAGCCGCGCGGAGGTACTTGCCGGCAAAGAACCGGTTTCTCCGGCATGGAAGCTTGCGAACCGCCTGGTGTATTCGCAAGTGCGTGCAGGCATGGGAGGAAATGCGCAGCTTTTTATTTCCGGCGGCGCACCCCTGGGACGCGAACTGGCGGAGTGGTATGCGGATATCGGTATTCGCATTCACGAAGGCTATGGATTGACGGAAACTTCCCCGGTAATCGCCGTCAACCATCCCGGCGCGCATAAGCTGGGAACGGTCGGCAAGCCTCTGGCGAATGTGCAGGTCAAGATCGCGGACGATGGAGAGATCCTGGTACGCGGACCGTCAGTGTTTCGCGGATACTGGAACCGTCCGGAAGATACACGTAACGCGTTTGTGGACGGATGGTTCAAGACCGGGGACATCGGAAATCTTGATGCCGACGGATTCCTCTCCGTGACCGATCGCAAGAAAGATCTAATCAAGACGTCGGGCGGAAAGTTCATTGCCCCGCAGCCGCTGGAGAATTCGTTGAAGCACAATGCGCTAATTGCCGAGGCTGTCATTCTCGGTGACAAGCGCAAGTTCCCTTCCGTGCTGATCGCGCCCTACTTCCCCCTGCTCGAAGATTGGGCTCGCACCAACCAGGTGGCCTTCGCCTCGCGTCAGGAGTTGATTCGCGATCCCAAGGTGCTGGCGTTGTATGACGGCATCGTCAACGATCTGAATCAGAATCTGGCACGGTTTGAGAAACTCAAGCGTGTTCTGCTGATTGCCGACGAATTCTCAGCCGAGAATGGAACACTCACTGCCAGCATGAAGTTGAAACGCCGCGTAGTCGAAGACCGCTATCGCGTAGAGATTGAAGACATGTACGCGAAGGCGGACGCGGCCGGCTCTGGGACTTAGGCTTTGGGCTTCAAGCTCCTGACGCCATCCTGAAGCCCGATAGGGCGAAGGATCTGGCGTGGAGCGCATGGATTCCAAACTCATCGATGATGCGCGCCAGATCCCTCCTCCTTCGCTTCGCCCAGGGTCGGGATGACGTCTACTGAGGGGAGAGTTTCATCCTCGTCCGCGAAATTGGATGATTCTGCGGCGGTCGCGTTTGTCGGGGCGGCTGGGGGGCAACTGCTCGAATTGATGCATGGCTTTTCGCTCAGCAGCGACTTTCTGTCTCATCTCGCGGCTGGCTTCGGTCTCGCGATAGAGCGTCTGCGCGACTGATGCCGGTCCCCGCACTTCGCTGAGCTCGAGCACCTCCACTTCAAAGTCTCCGCCATCGTTGGTGATGCGCAGCAGGTTTCCGATGTGAAGTTCGCGCGCCGGCTTCGATGGTTGTCCGTTGGAGAGCACACGGCCCAGTTCGCAGGCGCGGGCGGCGAGCGAGCGCGTCTTGAAGAAGCGTGAGGCCCAGAGCCATTTATCGATTCGTACGCCAGACATGCGATCTATTTCGCTTTTTTATGTAGCTTATCTTTCGCCCCTTTGGGGCTTTCTCATTTTATGGTCTTCTAACCCACGGCTTGCGCCGTGGGCTGCATTCTGTCGCCGCCCAGCGGCTGATGCGGCCTCGCCTCGCGAGGCAGCAGCCCCACGTCACGGAGACGAAGTTCCAGTTGCCGCATTCAGCAGGATGGTCAGCGGCGGTACATGGTCGGGCTTGACGTAACGGTTCACCAGGAAGCGCTTGCCGTCTTTGGCAACGTCATAGGTGAAGACGTCGGTCGAGGAAATCACGGCTCGGCCGTGAATCTGGAACAGTGGCTGAGGTGTGCCGGTCGCGAAGCTGCTGGCAGCATCGACCGGCACTGCCATCAGCATGCCGTTGGGCGAGATGTAGAAAAGTTCTTTTCCATCCCCTCGCCAGCGGGGCTCGGAGCCGCCTCCGCGTGACACCTGCCACTTCCCTGCCGCACCGGGAAAGGAAGTCACGTAGATTTCCCAGACGCCGGATTCATCGGAGGCGTAGGCTACCCACTTTCCGTCGGGAGAGATCTGGCCATTGGTCTCATTGGTCTTGGTGGCATACGGCCCTGGGGCGGTGCTGCGAGCGCTTTGCGCACTGGCCTCGCCGGCATCGGCGCTCAGCAGGGGAGTGAGGTCCCCGCCACTGGCCGGCAGCAGCGCCAGATAATAGTGGCTCGACGCCTGCACGGTGACGAGAATCTGCTTATCATCAAGCGACCATGAGTTAGCAAGAAAGTCGTCAATCGACGCCGCTTGTGAGAGCTGCGTTTCGTGAGCCAAGCCGTTCGACGGTTTGCTGACCACAGTTGAGCCTTTGGGCACCACCGCGCGGTAGGCGATCAAACTTCCATCGCGCGACCATACTCCCCCGGTTTCTTCCGAAGGATCAAAGGTGAAGCGGGCATTGGTGGCGCCACTCATGCTCACTTGCCATATATCGACATTGTTGGCCTTAACGTCGGTAATATCGACGGCCACGCGAGTCCCGTCGGGCGAAAGCGTGGGATTGGCAATGATCCCGGGTTCGCCGATTCTGCCCAACTCTTTCCCCGACCGGTCACTCCAGGTGAGGACCGACTGGGCCGCTCCGACGCCTGTGTTGTAAATGACGGTACCGTTGTCGGAGGCAGCAATCGCGGCCCAGAAAGTGGAAGGTTGAAAACCTACCTGATTGGCGATGGGAGTGACGTTCCCCGACACCGTGCCACTGGAAGGATCAAAGCCCACGCCCACCAACTGGCGCTGATCATCGGCGAAAAACAGCTGATGAGCGCTATAGCTGAAACTGGAATGACAAAGAATGACGAGCTTTGCAGCTTGGCCGTCGATGGAGCCGAGGTAGATACCTCCGACGGGATCGATCTTCTGGTTGGCAAAGTTTCCCGCCCAGAACAGAAAGTGTTTACCATCGGGCAGAAACAACGGCCAGCGATGGGTTTGAAAGCGGCCGTCACTGAGCAGAGCTTTTTCCGTGACGGGAGCCAGTCCGGTGCCGTTGGCGTCGATGCGCCAGAGGCCACTGCCGGTGTCAGGCGCAAAGACGATGACATTCTGACTTCCCCATGTTCCTCCTCGGGCCGACAACACTCCGGTGAGGGGCTGTGGAGGGCCGCCGGCAATGGCGATTTTCTGCAGCTTGCCGTGGGCAAAGAATCCGACATAGGCTCCGTCGGGCGACCAGAAAGGAAAGCTTGCCCCCTGGGTGCCAGGTAACGGAGTAACTTCCGCCGAGCCCACCCGCTGCAGGAAAAGCATCGGCAAGTCGGAGGCGTCTTCTGGCGCTACGAATACCAGCATGCCGCCATCGCGCGAGAGCGCCATGTGGCTGATGCTCATCTGATCGGGCGTCGCCAGGGCGAACTGCATGCGAGTCGTGGGACCGGGCCGACGTGCGAAGAACCAGGTTGCAGCGACGATGGTCAGCAGCGCCAGGCCGGCAACGATCGAGCGCGCGAGCGGAATTCTCCGAAGGGGTGCAGTGGTGGCGCGTGCGGCTCCGCTCGCATCGGTTCCCGAGAGCGAACTCAGCGCGAACGATAAATCCCGCGCTGACTGGAAACGCTGTTCCGGACTCTTCTCGAGGCAACGCCGGGTTATGCGGTCGAGCGCGGGAGAAAGCTGGCGGCTGGGATCGGAGATTTCCGGCGGATCCTCTTTCAATACGGCGGTCATAGTCTCGGCCGCGGTATCGCGACGGAAGGCGCGCTCTCCGGAGAGCATTTCGTAGAGAACGGCGCCAAAGGCAAAAATATCGGTGCGAGGATCGGCGGGCTCGCCGCGAATCTGCTCGGGCGCCATGTATCCGGCGGTGCCCATGACGACGCCGGCAACCGTATTCGAGCCGGTGAGGGTGAGTCCATCCGATTCGCTTCCGGTTTTTTGCGCAAGCTTGGCGAGACCGAAATCGAGGATTTTGATGCGTCCATCTTTGGTGACGAAGATGTTCTCGGGCTTCAGGTCGCGGTGAACGATTCCCTTTTCGTGTGCGGCCGCGAGTCCGTGGGCGATTTGCACTCCGTACTCGATGGTCTTGCGTTGGGGCAGCGGCCCGCGATCAAGCAAGGTGCGCAGGCTTTCTCCCTCGAGCAACTCTGAGACCAGGAAGGGCGAGCCGTTGTACTGACCGATGTCGTGAATGGCGAGGATGTTGGGGTGACTGAGCGCTGCGACGGCTCGGGCTTCCTGCTCGAAGCGGCGCAGGCGGTCAGCATCGCGGGCAAACGACTCGGGCAGAACCTTGATGGCGACATCGCGACCCAGGCGGGCATCGCGTGCGCGATAGACTTCTCCCATGCCGCCTGCGCCGAGGGGCGAGACGATTTCGTAGGGATCGAGTTTCGCGCCAGAGGCAAGAGCCATGTGGGCGCAATTATAGCGTGCGACGCGGCGCCTCAGAGGAAAGCAGGCTCTGGCGGCTTAGATCGAGAATCGAAAAACAGCCCGCCTCACGTCCAGCGGCGGCGGAAAACTTCTTCACCCGCGATTTTGATTACAATTGAGTCCATGGCGGACGCACTCATTATCGCGGGCAGGCAGTTTCGTTCCCGGCTGATTGTTGGTACGGGGAAGTACAAATCGTTTCAAGAGACGGCGCGCGCACTCGAAGCCAGTGGGGCCGATATGGTCACGGTCGCGGTACGTCGGGTGAATCTCGATCGCAGCAAGGAGTCGCTGCTCGACTACATCGATCCCAAGAAATATTTTCTTTTGCCGAACACCGCGGGCTGCTACACGGCAGACGAAGCCATCCGAGCGGCGCGGTTGGGCCGCGAAGTCGGCTTGTCGGATTGGGTGAAGCTCGAGGTGATTGGCGATCAGGCGACGCTTTATCCCGACGTGCAGGCCACGCTTGAAGCCACCACCGTGCTGGTGAAAGAAGGATTCACCGTGCTTCCTTACACCTCTGATGACGTGGTCTTTGCCAAGCGCCTGCTCGATGCAGGTGCGGCGACGATTATGCCGCTGGGGGCGCCGATCGGCAGCGGGATGGGAATTCAGAATGTCGCGAACATTCGCATTCTGCGCGAAGTCATCACCAGCGTGCCGCTGATCGTGGATGCCGGGGTGGGGACGGCGTCGGATGCGGCAATCGCGATGGAGTTGGGAGCTGATGCGGTGCTGATGAATACCGGGATTGCGGGGGCGCAGGATCCGGTGCTGATGGCCGAGGCCATGAATCACGCGGTGCTGGCGGGACGTCAGGCCTACCTCGCGGGACGGATGCCGAAGAAATTGTATGCGACCGCGAGTTCCCCGCTTGAGGGAGTGGTGCGGTAGGCATCATAGTGGCAGAGGTTTTTGTTTGCCATGTCACCCGGAGCGGAGGGATTGTCCACGAAGTGGACGATCACGCAGTAGAAGGGCCCCGGTCAACTTTATGTCACCGGCGGCCTAAAGAGGCATTCTCTCGTGAAGGTCGTGATCAAAATTCCCTGATGTGTTCATCGCTGCTCCATCTCTCCGGGGTCCTTCGACTCTGGTCGGCTTCGCCTCCCTCCGCTCAGGATGACAGTCTTAATAAAAAACAAAAGGCGGCCTGATGGCCGCCTTGGTCTTGCATCGCAACTTATTCACATCATTTTGACGCTGTCGACGTGGATCATGTCTCCCGTAACCTTGCCGGTGACGGCGACGTGGTGGCCTTCGTGTCCGGTAAGTTTGTCGGGGTTGTCGACGGTGAGGATTTTATTGTCGCCATCGGTGACGACGACCATCTTTTCTCCGGCGGCGATGCATTTCTTGGCGCAGGCCGCGTGTTTATCGTTGGCGCCCTTGGCGCCGCACTTGGAGTCGCTCACGTATCCGTTGACAGTGGACATGTCGGCAGCGAAGACGGCGATTGCAGCAAACAGAACCGAAAGCGCGAGCAGGACCAACAGCAGTTTCTTCATGACAATTCTCTCCTTAGACATTCTTACAGTCGGCAGAAATGTTGAGTTGCCCCACGCCTCCACTGAAGGCGCAATGCTGAATTTCCCGACAATATATCACAGGGACGCTATTTGCGGGCGCTGGCGTTGGACGGCGGTTGCGGGCGCGGTGGCGGGGGCGCGACGTAGATCACTTCTCCGGGGCGCGTGTAGTGCAATTGCTCGCGCGCTTCGCGAACCAGGGTGTCGGGATTGGTCTTCAAGTCTTTGATCTGCGAGGTGTAGCGGTCATTTTCGTCCTGCAGATCTCTTACCTGTTCCTGCAACTGCTGGAACTCCGCGCTCTTCTGTTTGTAAATCACCATGCCGTTGGCCCCGAACAGGACGTGAAGAGAGAGCCAGGCGGTGACCAGTATCACGGCCGCGGTCGCCAGACGGCGGCGCGAGCGATAGAACCAGTTGCCCGCGGGACGCAGTTTGTCGAGACCGCGTTCGGCGAAGGCTTCGGCTTGGGGAGCGCGGTCGATTAGCGCGCGCAGGCTGTCTTCCGGCCGCGGCAGCACTTTGAGTCGAGAAAACTGCTTTAGTCGAAAATCCATTGCTTGGCGGCCGCGCTCAACTTCTGGAGAGCTTCTTTACTCCCGGCTTCCGAGTACACCCGGACCACCGGTTCTGTCCCCGAGAGCCGGTAGCACACCCATGATCCATCCTCTAACACGAGTTTCAGACCGTCGGTTCGAACCACCTCGGCGACCTTGTGTCCGTGAAACACGGACGGCTGAAGCTTCAATTTACCAGTGAACTTCTCCTTCACTTCCGGCGTCAAGCGGAAGTTGTCGCGTTGCGGGTAAGAGGAACCAACTTTGACAAATAGCTCCTTCAATTGCTCGCCCAGAGACTTGCCGCGGCGGGCGACCGCCTCGCAACAAAGCAGTCCAGCTAAGATGCCGTCTTTCTCAGGAACGTGGTACCGGATAGAGAGCCCGGCGCTTTCTTCTCCGCCAATGCAGATCTTGTCCTGCTTGATGAGTTCGCCAATGTATTTGAAGCCAACCGGAGTCTCGTGCAGTTCCACTTTGTGGTACTTGGCTAGGGCGTTGATGAAGTTGGTGGTGGCAACCGATTTGGCGACACCATTCTTCCATCCGCGGGTTTCGACCAGGTAATCGAAGAGCAGGCCGATGATGTAGTTGGGCTGCAGGAAGGTGCCGTCGGCGTCGACGATGCCAAAGCGGTCGGCGTCTCCGTCGGTGGAAATGCCGATATGGGCCTTGGTTTCGCGCATCTTCACGCGCAGGGCTTCCAGGAGATGGTCGTCGGGCTCGGGGGCGTGGCCTCCGAAAAGGACATCGCGAGTGTCGTGCACGGTGGCGACTTGGACGCCGGCGTCACGGAGCAGCGAGTCGGGATAGCCGCGAGCGGCTCCCCAGAGTGGGTCGTAGACGACCCGGAGGCCCGCTTTCTGGATGGCCGGGAAGTCGATGATTTCTTTTAAGCGGGCGAGGTAGGTTTGTTTTGGATCTAAGGGCTCCGCTTTCGTCGATGCTTTGCCCTCGCTTCGCTCGGGGGCAGCCGAGGCTTCCTCTACGTGATCTGGAATGTTCGCTTCGATTTGCTTGGTGGCTTCGGGCAAGGCGGGGGCGCCGTCAGGGGTGGAGAACTTAATTCCGTTATATTCGGGAGGATTATGGGAGGCGGTAAAGTTGATGGCTCCGTCGGCCTTTTCGCGAATTACGGCATAGGAAATGGCCGGCGTGGGCGCGGCATCGGCGATGACCAGAGGAGTGATGCCGTGGGCGGCGAGGACTTCGGCGGCGATGGAGCAGAAAGTTTCGCCGAGGAAGCGCGGGTCGCGTCCGACGATCACGCGGGCGCCAGTGGGCTTCTGCGATGCGACGTAGCGGGCGATACCGGTGACGGCGCGGCGCACGTTGACGAAGGTGAACTCTTCCGCCATAACGGCGCGCCATCCCGAGGTGCCGAATTTGATTTGGGTTGCCATAAGAGGCCTCTATATAAAGCGAACAAGACGCACATCACCTGCGTATCTACGGATAGAATGTTTTGACGAGCGACTAAAGACCAACGACTGATTTTATATGACTGACAAGAGGATCGTCTTAACCACGGCGGGAACGAAAGAAGAAGCCCATAAGATTGCACGCGCGTTGGTGGAACGACAACTGGCGGCCTGCGTCAATATTGTGCATCAAGTCGAGTCGGTGTACCGGTGGGAGGGGGAACTCGAGCAGGCTTCAGAGTTTTTGTTGATTGTCAAAACCACGGCGGCGGCGTTTGCAGGGGTGCGCGAGGCGATTCGGGAAATGCATTCGTATGACGTTCCCGAATGCGTGTGCTTGATAGTAGAGGATGGGAGTGCGGAGTATCTGGCGTGGCTGGGGGAGTCGGTGAAGTAATCCTCTTGTCATTCCGACTGAAGCGAGGAATCTGCAGTCGCTCGCACGGGTCGATGCTGCAGGCACATACAGATTGCTCTCTTCACTCGTAATGAAAAACATGAAGAAGGCTCTGCGTCCTCGGCGGTTTTGGTTGGTTCTCTGCCGCGCTGCGCGGCTAGGCGGACGAGGGCTCCCTCCCCACATGTCCCTGCAGATTCAGGCGCCAGTAGTCGAGCGTCAACGGCGGGTTGTCTTTCAATGCTTGATTGGTTAGTTCTGTGATGAAGGCGTCGCGCGGGACTTCGTCGGGAATTCGCTCCAGTTGGCGATGGAGTACTACGTTGCGGATGAATTCAGAGAATTCCTCCGGACTGTCGAAAGTCGTAGGCGCGGGTTCGGTGCTGGTTTCGATGTTTTCGAATCCGGCGCGGCGCAGGCGCGCAGCCGTGGTTTCGGCGTCGGCGAATTCCCAGGGTTCGCTAAAGTTTCCCAGAACTTTTGCATAGGCTGCGGTCTCAATAAGTTTTCGGGCTCGTTCGCGCAGGCGGGCAAGATTGGGGCCGCCGCCGCATTGGGCGATCAGCCAGCCTCGGGGCTTAAGGGCGCGATGCAGGCTGCGGAACAGCTTGTCATGATCGATGACCCAGTGAAAGGCGGCCGTGCTGAAGATGCCGTCGAAGGCCTGGTGGAAAGGCAGAGCTGTGAGATCGGCGGCCACAAGTTCAACTTTATCTCTGTAACCCGGCGAGATGCTCTCGGGCGGTTTTGAGCATGTTCTGGGAGAGATCAACGCCTACGACGCGGCCGTTGGGCAAGGCTTGCAACAGGTCTTCGGTGAGGCGTCCGGTGCCGCATCCGGCATCGAGTAGGAGTTCGTCCCCTTTCAGTTGGACGCGGGAGAGGACTTTCTTGCCCCAGCTTACCTGCGGTCCTGAGACGCGGTGATAGGTGGCGGCGTTCCATTCACGGTTGTTCACGAGTTCTAGACTAGCGCATGAAATGAAAACCACCGAGGACGCTGAGGACGCGGGGCTATATTTTTAAAATACTCGGCGTCCTCTGCGTCCTCGGCGGTTTTGGTTGGTTCCTTAAGCCGCTACGCGAATCAGATTGCGGCTAACGCTTGATCCAGGTCGGCGAGGATGTCGTCCACGTCTTCGATGCCTACCGATATGCGAACCATGCCGTCGGTGATGCCGATGGCGCGGCGGCCTTTTTCTCCGAGCGCGGCGTGGGTCATGGTCGCCGGATGCGAGATCAGGGTCTCGACTCCTCCCAGCGATTCGGCGAGCGAGCAGATCTGGACCTTCTTCAGCATCTTGTTCGCGTTCGAGAGCGATCCGGTTTCAAAGGTGATCATCGAACCGAAACCCGACATCTGGCGCTGGGCGAGTTCATGCTGCGGATGGTCGGGCAATCCCGGGTAAAAGACTTTCTTCACTTTCTTGTGGCGGGCGAGGAAGTCGGCGACCTGGCGTCCACTGCGATCGTGTTGCGGCATGCGGACGGCGAGAGTCTTCACGCCGCGCAGCAGCAGCCAGCATTCGAAGGGCGAAAGAATCGCTCCCGCGCATTTTTGGATGAACGCGAGCTTCTCCAATTGCTCGGGCCTAGTGCAGATGACGACGCCGCCGAGGCCGTCACTGTGTCCGTTTAAGAATTTCGTCGTCGAATGGACCACCATGTCGGCGCCCAGCGCGATGGGTTGCTGGAAGTAGGGCGACATGAAGGTATTGTCGACCACCAGGTCCACTTTCTTGCGGCGGCAGATGTGGCTGACGGCAGCGATGTCGGTGCACGTCATCAGCGGGTTGGTGGGCGTCTCGATATAGACCATGCGCGTGTTCTTGCGCAAGGCGCGCTCGACGTTTTTCGCGTCGGTGGTATCGACGTAGGTGAATTCGAGACCGAAGTTAGTAAGGACCTGATTGAAGAGGCGGGGCGTGCCTCCGTAGAGATCGTGGCCGCAGACCACGTGGTCTCCGGACTTGAGCATGGTGGTGATGGCGTTAATGGCCGCCATACCGCTGGCGAAGACGCGAGAACCGATGCCACCTTCGAGCGCGGCGAGGTTTTCTTCCAGGCGCGCGCGTGTAGGGTTCGAGACGCGGGAATATTCGTATCCCTTGTGCTCGCCGATTCCCTGCTGCACGTAGGTCGAGGTCGGATAGATTGGTGGACTTGCGGCTCCAGTTTCCGGGTCGGGATATTGGCCGACGTGGATGGCGCGGGTGGAGAAGCCTTGGGGGCGAGATTCTTTTTTGAACATGAGATTAGGAAGAGCGCTCAGCAGTCAGCACTCAGCAGTCAGCACTCAGCATTCAGCCAGCGCGTGAGCTTCTATGGGAGTCGCTACGACCTGTCATGGCTGAGTGCTGAATGCTGAGTGCTGACGGCTGTTTTCAGATTCCCCCCTCGAAAATCTTCTTCGACAAATACCTCTCCGCCGAGTCGGGGATTAATGTGATCACTCGTTTGCCGGGGCCGAGTTCGCGAGCGACTTTCAGGGCGGCGAAGACGTTGGCGCCAGCGCTCGAGCCTCCGAGGACGCCTTCGACGGCGGCGAGTTTCTTCACCATGTCGAAAGCCTCCGGGTCGTGAACCATGATGACGCCGTCACAGACTGAGGGATCGAAATTTTTGGGAATGAAACTCGAGCCGATGCCTTCGACTTTATGTTTGCCGGGAGGGCCTCCGCCGAGGACCGAGCCCTGGGTCTCAACCGCGTAAGCGAGAGTCTTCGGATTCTGTTTCTTCAGAAAGCGGGCGATGCCGGTAAAGGTGCCGGCCGTGCCCGATCCGACGGTCACCGCGTCGACCCGGCCTTCCATCTGATCGAAGATTTCCTGGGCGGTGGTTTCGAAGTGGTAGTCGGGATTGGCGGGATTTTCGAATTGCGCGGCCATGAAAGCGTTGGGATCGCGTGCGGCCAGATCTTCGCCACGTTGGATGGCTCCGGCCATGCCCTCAGTGTCGGGTGTGCGGGTCACCTCGGCACCGAGGGCTCGCATGATCATGACTTTTTCTTCCGAGAACCCCTCGGGGACGAACAGCGCGACTTTGTATCCGCGATTAACACCGATCAGCGCAAGCCCGATGCCGGTGTTGCCGGCGGTGGCTTCAACGATGGTGCCGCCGGGGCGCAGCTTCCCTTCTTCTTCGGCTCGCCGAATGATGCCGATGGCGGCGCGGTCTTTCACGCTGCCTCCGGGATTCAGGTATTCGAGCTTCACGAAGACGTCGGCGGAGTTTGGGGGGACCAGCTTCTTTAATTGGAGGACGGGGGTTTCCCCGACGAGCTGGGTAATGTCGTCGGCAACTCGCAATCGAGTGCCCTCGATCGTTTTCATAGTCACCGTACAGGGTACGGAAGGGAATGCGGAATGGTCAACCTTACGCCGGGCTCTCAGGCTCTGGGCTCTGAGTCGACAGTCCACTGGTTGAGGTTCTTGACAATTCTTAACAACGACGTGACGCGTTGTTGACAAACGCCCGTAAGCGATCTTGTAGGCTTGCCGGGCCGACGACCTCTGCGGTTTGAAGTGCCGGCAAAATTTCCAGGAGATCTCGACCATGCACAAGTGCGCTCATAGCAGGACTTATCGATCAGCGCTTTCAGGATTGACGACTACCCTCGTTGCTCTGTTGTTGCTGCAAGGAATGTGGGCGCAGCAACGATCTCCTGTCCCTCAGGTTGGACCTACGGGAGTGATCGTGCACAGCCAGTTCGGAGGCCAAATCTTCGGATTCGATATCGATCAAAACGGCACCGAGGGTGTACTGGCGGAAGCAAAAACTGGTGCAGGGGGAAAGGTGCTGGCAGCCGTCGAAACCTTCGATCAGAGCACCGGGAAGATTCTGAAAGTGGTAAAGAAGACGACGACCATGGACGATTTCATTACTTTGGGTGTGGTGGGAAATTCCGTTGGCCTCGTCGAGCACGAACACGTGCAAGGCATTCTGAACGTAACGCGCACCTTCCAAGTCATGAATCCCCTCAGTTCGAATATGTTCACCAGCACGTGGACGCCTCCGCTGAAAAAGACCGACCTGATCAGCGCCGTCAGCCGGAATCAGGGTGTTTCCGGGTCAGCGGTTCTGGCCTTCCATAACACCGGCGGTGAAACGCGATTCGTTTTCGGTACCGACGTGGCGGGCAATACCTTCGGGCCGCAAATCAACTTGAAGGATTCGACGTTCACCAGCAGCCCGCAAGTGGCCTACGATTCCGTCAACAATGTCGCTGTTGTGGCTGCTTCGAACGGAGCGGTCGGGGGGCCGGCGCCAGAGATCGCGCTGGTCAACCTGACCACCGGCCAGTTCACGGAATTCCCAGGCCTGCTGGGCCCGCCGCCATTTCATCAGGGATTCATCAACGGATTGGCGGTCGATGCTGCGGATCAAATCGCGGTAACCACGACCGAACTTGATTTCAGCGTTGAGTTCTACGACCTCACGACGCACACCGGCTTCAGCGTCATCTTGCCGGGCGCGACCGGCCAGATCCAGAGCGGTTCCGATGTCGAGTATGATCCCGTGAATAAGTTGTTTTTCGTCGCTCAATCCGTGTCGAGCACGAGTACGGGAAGCAGTATTCAGGTCTATGACATCCACGGAAATCTGGTGGAATCGCTGAACGGATTCAATTTCTCGAACACCTTCAACGTCGTCCCGACACACATTGCCTTGAATCCGGCGAACCGCACCGGATACGTGGATGGTCCTGACGCGAATGTGACCCAAGTGCAGGCGTTCACTTATTAAATGGCCGAGCCATCGCCAGCGCCTGGATGCTACGCCATCGATTCGCGTGGCCGGCGAGACGCCGGCGCTACTTTTCGGCGCGTTCCTGGCCCGGATAATAGCCACTGCGGGTGCGGACGGTGAGCTTGTTGTAGCCCTTGGCTTTGGCATCGACGCGGATGGTACGGTATCCGCCGGCGCTCTTCGGCGTGGAGGGCTTGTAGCCGATGGTGTACTGGTTGCGGATGTCGTGAGCGACAGTCCTGCTGATCTCATCCACTTCTTCAAGATTCTTGGGCAAGAAGCAGATGCCTCCGCTACGTTCGGCGATGGTCTGCAGGGCGCGGCGGGCACGGCGTTGTTTTTCTTCTCCCAGCAGGCCGATGGCATAAACTGTGGGCCCGTTTTCTTCCTGAATGCGGCGGACGGCCTGTTCTAACGTCTCGCGGCTGGCGTTATCTTCGCCGTCAGTAACAACGAACAAAACTTTTTTCTGCAGTTTGGCGTTGCGTTTCAGATGGTCGGCGGAAGCGACGATGGCGTCGTAGAGCGCGGTTCCTCCACGGGCTTCGACCTTTTCCAGCGCCTCGTTCAACTTCCTGATGTCGCCGGTGAAATCCTGGTCGAGAAAATATTCGTCGTTGAAATTGACGACGAAAACCTGGTCCGAGGGATTGCTGGAGCGCACCAGGTTGATGGCGGCTTTGTTGACCTTGTCGCGCTTCTCGCGCATCGATCCGGAGTTGTCGATCACGATTCCCATAGCTACGGGAATGTCTTCGTGGCGGAACGAAGTGATGGTCTGCGGCTGGTTGTTCTCAAAGACAGTAAAAGCGTTCTTTTCCAGGTTCGTGATTAAGTGTTGCTTGTCGTCGACGACCGTCGCGTGCAGGACGACTTCCTCTACTTCTTTCTTGAATACAAATACGCCGCTGTCGTCCCCTTGAGCGGGTTGCTGCGATTGGTCAGGTTGCGCTTGCGAAGGGGCGGCCGGCTGCGTTTGCTGGTTGAGCGGCGGCGGCGGGCTGCTGGGCGGAGGTGTCGCCGGGGCATTTTGTCCCCAGGCAGCGATGGTCAGAAAAGATGTAAGAAGGAGAGCAAAAAGCTGGCTACTCCGAAGGTGCATAATATCCCGTCTTGGCATAGACCCGTAGCGGCGGCAAACCTTTAGGTGGAGTAAGCTTCACTTTTATCTTACGCCATTTGCCGTCATGTACTGGGTTCTTTGGACGGTATCCAAGCACATATTGGTTGCGTAACTCGATGCCTATTTTGGTGGCGACATCCCCTAAATCGTTGGGATTATCGATGGTAAAGGTGCGGCCGCCGGTGAGTTCCGTCAGTTCGGTGAGCAACTGCGGCCCCATGCGCTCTTCTTCGGTGGGGAAATAGTGGTCATAGATGCCGATGGCGTACATGAGGACGTCGGCTTCTTTTACCAGGCTCTTGATCTCTCCCTCGGTGTAACGGCTGTGGTTATCGCCTCCGTCGGAGATGACGAGTAGGGCCTTCTTTGTATATTTCGCCTGGCGCATTTTGCTGACGCCGAGATAGATGGCGTCGAGCATGGCGGTGCGTCCTTTAGGAATGGTGTAGACCAGTTTGCCCTGGATGTCTTCCACCGACTGGGTGAAATCGGAGATTTCTTCCGGCTTATCGGCGAAGGTGATCATGAAGAACTCGTCCTGCGGATTGGCGGTCTTGAAGAACTCGACGACGGCTTCGCGAGCGCGTTCGATCTTACTGCTCATGCTGCCGCTCATGTCGAAAATCACGCCCAGCGAAACCGGAGCGTCTTCGCTGGAGAAGTGCTTGATCTCCTGCTGATCTTTACCTTCAAAGAGGCTGAAGTTTTCCTTGTCGAGCCCGGTGACCAGGCGGTTCATGGGATCAGTGATGGTGACCGAAACCAGAACCAGGTCGACATCGACCTTCATGGGCTTGGTGTGGGTCTTGAGTGCGGGGTCGATACCGTCTTCGGGGCTTGCCTGCGGAGGCTGGACGCGAGGCTTGATATGGACGTCGTCAACCGACACCTGAGCGGAACAAAGTGCGACCGAGAAAAGAAGGGCAAAGAAAGAGAAAAGCGCAAGAAGTCTCTGGGTCCGGGGAGCGGACGATAAGCGGAGCCGAACAGGGTTTCGGGGCCTCGGAGAGCCGCGCCCACACTGGCGGGCCATAATTACCTTCTTGGCGGCGATAGTATCACAGCTCGGCAACGCCGGTGTCAGGCTTTTTACCGCGGCTGTTGGATTCTTTTGCCCGCAGAGCGTTTGCCTGCGCAGGAATTTTCCCGGGACGAAAGGACCTGCCGGCTGGAGGTTATCACCGTGGGCTGTGATGGGAGCGGGACCCCATGGTCCGAGCACTCTTGCTACAATGCCCCTTCCGGCTGATGGCTTCCATTTTCCCATTTCGCGCCCTTCGTTATGACCCTGCACGGGTCGACTTATCGAAGGTGGTGACCCAGCCTTACGACAAGATCACCCCTGATATGCAAGAGCGTTACCACGAGGCGAGCCCTTATAACCTGGTGCGGATTATCCTGGGAAAGCGGGAAACCACTGATAACGAGACAGAAAACACATATTCAAGGGCCGCCGGACATTTTACCGATTGGCGCCGTCGTGGTGTTTTTCTACAAGACGGAGAACCCTCCATTTATCTGTATGTGCAGCGCTTTGCCGTCCCGGGTGGAAAAACCGAGGCCGAGCGGCGGGGTTTCATCGCATTGGGGAAGATTGAGGACTACGCGGCAGGGGTAGTTTTCCGGCACGAACAGACGCTGGCCAAGCCCAAAGCTGACCGTTTGAACCTACTGCGGACGACGCGCGCCCATTTCGGACAGATCTTTATGCTCTACAGCGATCCGGCAGCAGAGGTCGAGGCGGCAATGACGCCTAGCGGCCCGCCGCAGATCGAGGTGCGGGATGAGTACGGGGTTCTGCACCAGCTATGGACGATCTCGGACCCGTATGTCATCGGCCTGGTGCAGGGCAAGATGCGTGACAAGAAGCTGATCATCGCGGACGGGCATCATCGCTATGAAACGGCCTTGAATTACCGGAACGAGCGGAGAGCGGCCGCAGTGCCGGTCGGGGTGATGCCGCGAGAACGGTCATCGGACGCTTTCGCGCGCGCCGATGAGACCGAAACGGCTCCCTACGAGATGTTGATGATGACATTCGTCAACATGGACAGTCCGGGACTGTTGATTCTTCCCACGCACCGGGTGGTACACGATGTCGAGGGATTCACGCCCGAAGCGCTGCATGAAACGGCCAAGAATTATTTCAGCGTGGAGGAGGTCGATCCGGCGATCGATCCGGCGCGGGCGCAGGGAATTTTGCGGCAGGCGGGATTAGTCGGTCCAGCGCTGCTGGCAGTGACCGCGTCGCGGGTGTTTCTGCTCGACCGCCCCAAGGCAGATCCCAGCCTGTTCGGAAATCTCTCGCTGCGGCAACAGTCGCTCGACATCGTGCAGTTGCACAAGTGCATGCTCGAAGGATCGCTGGGACTGTCGGAAGAGTCGATCAGGGAACAGCGGAACTTGAGTTATATCCGCGACACGGGGGAAGCCATCGAGCGGGTGCGCACCGGTGCGGCGAATGTTGCATTCCTGATGAATCCCGTGCGCATGCCGCAGGTGCGCGATATCGCCTTCGCCGGTGAAGTCTTGCCGCAGAAGTCGACCGATTTTTATCCCAAGCTGCTTAGCGGCTTGACGATTTATGCCCTGGAGTAACGGCCGGTCTCGCCAAGGGTTCGGCCTGGCAGTTTCGATATCCGCGCTGTTCCTGGCTTCTGGCTTCCTGCTGCGTGGCGCACCCAACGAAAAACGCATCACTATTTATTCGACGGCGGCGAACTATTCCCTGCCCATCGCAGAGCACAGTGGACAGGATTACGTGGGGCTGTTCGAGACGCTGGAGCCACTCGGGCAAGTCAGCGCGAAGAGCGATGGCTCCAAGTGGAAGCTGCGCTACAACAACCTGGACTGCCGAATTCGTGAACGGCAAGAAGAAGGGCAAGATCAACGGGCGCGACATGGAGTTGCCGGGGAACTTCGTGCTCGCGAGCGGGCGGGGGCTGGTGCCGCTTTCATCGCTCAGCACTTTGCTGCCATTGTTTCTGGGCGGTCCGGTGTCGTTTCACGAGAGTTCTCGACGATTGTTTGTGGGCGAAGTCGCGGTGCATTTCACGGCGCAGATCGACAAGTCTGCGCTGGTGATGAACTTCACATCTCCGGTGAATCCGTCGATTTCGACCGAGCCGGGGCGGCTGAAGATGACGTTCACGCATGAACCGCTCGTGCCTCCGGGATCGCAGACGCTGACTTTCGGCAGCAAAGCCATTCCGTCAGCGACGTACTCGGAAAATAATGGCGCGGCGGAGATTGAGGTCACCGGCAGCGCTCCTCTATTTGCGAGTTTCAGCAATGATGGAAAGACGATTACGGTGAGTCCTGCGGGGCAGGCGGCGGGACAAACAGCGCCGGCGCCCGGTGGCAGCGGCTCCGGCGGCCAGTGGCACAGCGCGACCACCCCGCCGGCGCCACAGGGTCCACGACGCTACTTTGCCGTGGTCGATGCAAGCCATGGCGGCGACGAGCGCGGCGCGGCGTTGAGCGATCAGATCGCCGAGAAAGATGTGACCCTGGCGTTTGCGCGGCGCTTGCGTTCGGAGTTAGAGTCGCGCGGCCTGACCACGCTGCTGGTGCGAGATGGGGATTTTCCCTTGACGCTCGATCAGCGCGCGAATCTGACGAACAGCACGCATCCCGCGATCTACATCTGCATCCATGCAACCTCGCAAGGCAACGGCGTGCATTTGTACACGGCGATGGTTCCGGCGGTGGGACAGGGCCGCGGTCCCTTTCTCGATTGGGATACGGCCCAGTCGGCCTTTCTAACCTCGAGCCAGGCAGCCGAGGCAAGCCTCGCAGCGGAATTTGGCAGGAGGCAGATTGCGGTGAGAGCCTTGGCGGCGCCGCTGCGTCCGTTGAACAACCTGATTGTGCCGGCGGTGGCGGTGGAAGTGGCGCCGTCGGCGGATGGAGTTTCTAGTTTGTTACGTCCCGCCTACCAGCAGCTGATTGCTGGCTCGATCGCTACGGGGATCGCGGCCACGCGCGACAAACTGGAGGCGGGACGATGATCCCTCGCCACCTGATGATTGGCACCGCCGTGATGCTGGCGATTGCCATCGGCATGGCGCGTCTATGTGCGGCGGGTCAGCAGGAAAGCGGCAGTGACCGAGTCCGCAAGTTACACGCAGCCGATCGCGCCTCCGGTGTCAGGACCGACGGAGCAGATCACGCTGTATGTCGCTTATGACGACACGGGTACGCTGCGGGCGCAGGGAGCGAAGATTCCGTTGCCGGCGGGCCGCCAGGAGCGCGCGGAAGAATTGCTGCGGGCGCTGGTGGAAATTTATTTGGGGAAGGGTTCTCCGCATGCGCTGGGCGCGGGCTCGGAGGTGCGCAATGTTTATCTGGTCGACCCGGGTCTGGCGGTGATCGATACGAATGCGGCTTTCTCGGATGCGTCACCGCTCGGGGGTGCTGGTGGAGGAATTGACCGTCGCCTCGCTAGTGGAAACGCTCTCGGCGAACATTCCCGGCATCAATCGTGTCAAGATTCTGGTGGATGGCAAGTCGCGGGACACCTTGGCGGGGCATGTAGATCTCACTGGGTTCTTCGATGTGGGGCAGGTGAACCAAGTCGTGGGGCAGATGCAGTAGTGGGATTTTCGATTGTTGATTTTCGATTGTCGATTGAAAGCCCTTTGATCCAACATCACTACCAGACTTTTTCTTCCTTGGAAGGCTGCGCCGCAAACGCAACTATGAACACTACAGTCCATACCAGTGGCGGAATCCAAGGGTGAAAATCGAACTGATATGCTGCGGGAGTAGCCTCGTACCACGGGGTAAGTGAGAAGAAGACCCACCCGAAGACAAACGTGATGGGATTGCATAATCCAAACGATATAGTCCACTTCCCTATTCCTTTTCGAGCCAACGCCGCAGCACCGGCGGAAAGCATTACGGCGAGTATTCCAGACGTGAGCCAGAAAGGTCTTCCACTGCGGAGTTCTTCCCAGTAGCCAGGCGGATCCTGATAAATCATGCCGGGAAGCGGACTCGGATGCAGGATGAGACGCCGCGCGATAACACTGCCTGTGAGCAGCAGACCACATGCGATTATGAGTGATCCCAAAGCGGATATTGCTGCGAACTGCGCAAATCTTCTCGACATTTTGCGTTCAGCGGTTGTCCATTCGCTTCTACATACGTTAAAAGCTAGAAAACAGTTCCAGAAATCGAATAGCCGCCGGCGGCGTCCCCTGAGATGCCCCTCCACAAAAAACGCGGAGGAACGGCCACTCGAAGAGGGTTCGTTTAGAATTAGAAAATGTTCTATCGATCTGATAATCGCGCGCCGGATCAGATGCGTCCTGTGAATCTGATTCCAGATTACATTCATACGGCCGAAGGCTCCGTTCTTATTGAAGTGGGAAACACGCGGGTCATCTGCACCGCGTCGGTCGAAGAGACTGTTCCGCAGTTCATGCGCAATACCGGCAAAGGTTGGATTTCGAGCGAATATTCCATGCTGCCGCGAGCGACTTTGACGCGGACGCCACGCGAGGTGAATAAGGGGCGTCCCAGCGGCAGGACGCACGAGATTCAGAGGCTGATTGGAAGATCGCTGCGAGCGGTGGTCGATCTGGATCGCATGGGCGAGCGGACCATCTGGATCGATTGCGACGTGATTCAGGCCGACGGCGGCACGCGGACGGCGTCAATTACCGGAGCGTTTGTCGCGCTGGGACTGGCGCTGGAGAAGTTGGTCGAGGCGGGAACGCTGACGGCTTCGCCTCTTCGCGATTTCGTCGCGGCCATCAGCGTAGGAATTGTGGATGGAGAAATCCTTCTCGATCTCTGCTACGAGGAAGACTCACGTGCCGATGTGGATATGAACTTCGTGATGACCGCGGGAAAGAAGCTGGTGGAAGTGCAGGCCACGGCCGAGCATCAGGTGTTTGACGAGGCGCAGCTGGGGAAGATGATTGGGCTGGCGAGCCAGGGCGTGCAGCAGTTGATCGCCAAACAGCAGGCGGTGCTGGGGGCGTTAACGCTGCGGCAGTAGTGCCGGTGACGGCGATCACCATGGTTTTTGGGCGAAACGTATTACAATGTGTCGCCGTCCGGTGCAGGCGGATTTAATGCGGACGTTGACATCCACTTTCTAACGCAATCATTTTGGAGGAATCATGAAGCTCACACCAGGAAAGCTTGCCGGACTGAAAAGGGTATCGAACGAGCGCGGCGTCATCGCCGCCGCGGCCATGGACCAGCGCGGTTCGCTGCAGAAATCGTTAGCGAAGGAGAAAGGTTCCGACGTCAGCGATGCCATGATGGAAGAATTCAAGATTCTGGTCACCGAAGTTCTGACGCCGCATGCCAGCGCGATTCTGCTCGATCCCGAGTGGGGACTGCCCGCATCGAAACGTCGCGCCAAAAATGCCGGGCTGCTGCTCGCGTATGAGAAGACCGGATATGACAAGACGGGTCCGGGCCGGTTGGGCGATCTGCTCGATCACTGGTCGGTGCGGCGCTTGAAAGAAGCCGGCGCGGATTGCCTGAAGATTCTGCTTTATTACACGCCGTTCGATCCGCAGCCGATCAATGACATCAAACATGCCTGGGTGGAACGACTGGGCGACGAATGTCGGGCCAACGATATTCCCTTCTTCCTCGAATTCGTGACTTATGAAGAAGGCATCGACGAGAAGGGCCACGACTTCGCCAAAAAGAAACCAGAAGCCGTGATCGGCAGCATGAAGGAGTTCACCAAAGACCGTTACGGCGTCGACGTGATGAAGGTGGAAGTGCCGGTGAACATGAAGTTCGTCGAGGGGGCGAAGTCGTTCAAAGGCCCGGCGGCGTACTCAAAGCAAGAAGCGATGGACTTGTTCCGCAAGGCGGCGGCGGTTTCGACCAAGCCATTTATTTATCTGTCGGCGGGCGTGAGCAACTCGGAGTTCACCGAGGCGCTGGAGCTGGCGGCGGAGTCGGGCGTCAAATTCAACGGAGTGCTCTGCGGACGGGCGACTTGGAAAGACGGCATTCCGGTGTACGCGAAGCAGGGTCCGGAAGCCTTCCGCAAGTGGCTGCAGACTGAAGGCGTGAAGAACATCAATAACGTCAACGAGCGGCTGAAGGCTGCGACCTCGTGGCATTCGATTTACGGAGTCGAACCAGCGCTGGTGGGAGCTTAGAACCGGACCTCGGACGTCAGACCTTGGCATCAGGCACTGGATTTTTCCGGTGCCTTGTTTTTTGCGGATTGGACTTTCTGTAAGCTTTGTTTATGGCGAATGGCACGGCTTTGATCACTGGCGCTTCCGGGGGCATCGGGTATGAATTGGCGAAATTGTTCGCCAAGGATCACTACAACCTGGTGCTGGTGGCGCGGAGTTCGGGAAAGCTCTCGCAGTTTGCCGACGAATTGCAGCGGCAGTTTGGCATTTCGGCGAGGCCAGTTGCGCTGGATCTCGGCGTGGCGTCGGCTCCGCAGGCTTCTGTTCGATCAACTGCAGCGCGACGGCATTGCGGTCGACATTCTGGTGAATAACGCCGCGTACGGTGCCTCGGGCGAGTTCTCAGAAATTCCTCTCGAAGAGTCCATCGGACAGATTCAGTTGAACGTCACGGCGCTGACGGCGTTAACTCGCCTGTTCCTCGCTCCCATGCTCGCGCGGAAGACGGGAAAGATTATGAATGTGGCATCGACCGCGGGATTTCAGGCCGGGCCGCTGATGGCCGTTTATTACGCGACGAAAGCATACGTGATTTCGTTTTCGGAGGCGATTGCGAACGAGGTCAGCGGCAGCGGAGTGACGGTAACCTGCTTCTGTCCCGGAGCCACGGATACGGGATTTCAGAAGCGGGCGGCGATTGAGGAGTCGGCGTTGTTCCGCAAGCTGCGTCCCATGGATGCGAAGTCCGTGGCGCAGGATGGGTATCGGGCGATGATGGCAGGCAAGACGCTGGCGATCTCCGGGTTCCGCAATTGGCTGGTGGCGGAGTCGGTGCGGTTCGCGCCGCGGAAAGTGGTGACGGCGATTTCAAGGAAGCTGGTGGAGAAGGGGTAGGGCGGATGCCGGATGTCAGACCTCGGACCTTCGGGGCGTCCCTGAAGTCCCAGTGCGGACTTACGTCCGGGGCTAATGGCTAGCCTCGCTTCGCGACTCGCTTTCTCTCGATATCAACTTTTTCCAGCAGGAACACAAGGCCCCTCGACTTCGCTCGGGATGACAATGTGTTGTGTGCTTGAAGACTGAGCCGAAAGTCCGAGGTCCGAGGTCTGACGCCCAAGGTCCGGTTTACTCCCACTCGATCGTGCCCGGCGGCTTCGACGTGATGTCGTAGACGACGCGGTTGACGCCCTTCACTTCGTTTACAATCCGACTTGAAATCGTCTTCAAAACTTCGTGCGGCAGCGGGACCCAGTCAGCGGTCATGCCGTCTTCGGAATGGACAGCGCGGATGGCGCAGGTGTAGGCGTAGGTGCGCTGGTCTCCCATGACGCCCACCGACATCACGGGAAGAAGCACGGCGAACGATTGCCAGATTTTTTTGTAAAGGCCTGCGTTTTTGATTTCGTTGACGACGATGTCGTCACACTCGCGCAGAATGGCGAGGCGGTCGGGGGTAACTTCTCCCAGAATGCGGACGGCGAGGCCGGGGCCGGGGAACGGCTGGCGCTGCAGAAGTTCCTCCGGCATGCCAAGGTCGCGTCCGATCTTGCGGACCTCGTCTTTAAATAAATCTTTCAGCGGCTCGATGAGCTTGAGCTTCATCTTTTCGGGAAGCCCGCCGACGTTGTGATGAGTCTTGATGACCTGCGAGGGCCCGCGCACCGAGCGTGACTCGATGACGTCGGGATAGAGCGTTCCCTGCACCAGCCAATCAACTTTCCCTTCCTCTTTTTCAATGCGGCGAGCCTCGTCGTCGAACACAGCGATGAATTCGTTGCCGATAATTTTGCGTTTCTTCTCGGGGTCGGTGACGCCGGCAAGCTTGTCCAGGAAACGTTTGCTGGCATCGACGGCGACCAGGCGCAGTCCAAGCTTGTCGCGCAGGGTCTGCTGCACTTTCTCGAATTCATTTTTTCGCAGGACGCCATTATTCACAAAAACACAAGTAAGGCGCGAGGGGCCCTTGCCGTCGCGCATGGCGCGGTCGACCAGGGTCGCCGCCACGGAGGAGTCGACGCCGCCCGACAAGGCGCAGATCGCGCGTCCGCTGCCAACGGTCTGACGAACGCTGGCGACGGTCGAATCGATAAAGTGTTGCGGCGTCCAGTCCGGCTTGGCACCACAGATGACGAGCGCGAAGTTGCGCAGGATGTCGGTGCCGTGCTGGGTGTGATGAACTTCGGGATGGAACTGCACCGCCCACATCTTCTTTTCGGGATTCTGGATGGCAGCTATGGCATTGGGCGAACTGGCACACAGGCGGAAGCCGGGAGGAAGATCTACGGCCTCGTCGCCGTGAGACATCCACACCGAGAGCTTTTTCGGCAGTCCATCGAATAAACGCGAGTCTTCTTTGATTTCGACCGTGGCGTGTCCGTATTCGCGCTTGTCAGCGCCGCGAACCTTTCCGCCCAGAGCATGCACCATGAATTGCAAGCCATAACAGATGCCAAGTACGGGCACGCCGAGCGAGAATACGCGCTGGTCGGCGACAGGAGCATCGGCGTCATAGACGGACGACGGACCGCCGGAGAGCACGATGCCTACCGGCGAGTAGCTGCGAATCTCATCGAGCGTCGCCGTGCAAGGCAGCACCACAGAGAAGACATTCTGTTCACGGATGCGGCGCGCGATGAGTTGCGAATACTGCGCGCCAAAGTCGAGGACGACGATGGATTGGGTTTCCACGGATGAGTTTCTCAGAATGGAACGATAGTGTAAAGGAGGAAACTGTTGGCTGTCAGCTTTTAGCTCTTAGCCTTTAGCTGGGTCGGTATCCTGGGAATGGTCACTCAAGATTCGCTCATCCTTATCGACGCTGGTGGATGGCTGAATGCCGAGTGCGGACTGCTGAGTGCTAACGAGCGCATCGCAGAGGATGAGTTCGTCTTTGTCAATGGTCGTAGTCAACTGCGGGACAATCGTTGTCAGCGGCGGTTCCACGGGAACGGGCAGTTCCACGATAGCGACGTAAGCCGCCAGGCGTCCCACGTACAAAAAATCGGTGACCGCGAAATAGACCAGGGTCACGAGCAAAACGCCGCCCAACACCACCCCACCGGGAAGCACTCCCAGGAAAGCCAGGGGAAACGCGACCACAGACGTGGCCACGAAAAAAGCCGTCAAGTGAGCCAGGCCAAACCAGGTGCCCGCGGCGAAGATCGAACCCGCACGACTTCGGCAGAGACTAACGGCCGAAGAGAGAGCGCCGAACGTGTCCTGGCCATCAGCCACAACGAAGACCGAAGATAGCGACAGAAACCAGTTCACGGTAGACCAAGCCAGCCAGACCAGCATCGCGGTCATCAGGACGATGAGAAACGCGCTGCCCGGCGCGGGATGCTTCGGAGCAGATGCGGCCCCTCCCAACAAGATCGCCCCGAGGCAGCCTATGATCGCCGCGAAAGTGGCGGCAAGACGAAAGAAGTTGAGTCCGAAGAGCGAGCGCACCGGGGTTCCGCTGAAATCGTGCGGAGTCGTTTCATCGCGGAAGTACTGCACTAGCGCTTTCAGGGTGGCGGCGCGTCCGAGCGAACCGAGAATCATCCAGGCAAGAGCGAGCGCAGGAACAAGAACCAGACCGGCGAGAAGCAGCCGCGGCGAACTGCCATGAAAGATGCTCGCCAAGGCCCGGGAAACCAGAGGAGGCTGTCCGGTGCGAAGCAGGAACATGTCACGCGCGGTGACGGGCAGCGTATCCAGATATTCCAGGAATGAGACGATCAGCAGAAAGCTAGCGGCCAGGCCGAAGCTCCAGCGCCAGGCTATCTCCGCCATACCGAAAGACGGTTGGCGAACCATGGCTGCAAAACCTTCGAGCGTGGGCGAGCGCCGCTTCATTTGCTTATAAGCATAACGCATCCACGCTCGATCTTTTCGATAACCAAACACGATTTCGCCCGTCTCTATACACAACGGTATTCGGTGCAACCAAGCAACGAAGTTCTTCTGGCAATGCATGATGATTGTTCTGCATCCGCCGGAGGGTTCAGCGCATCTCTGGTTGTAAGTGATGTTTCTTGTGGGGTACAACGACCGTCAACAATCTGAGGATTGTGAGGAGAACTTATGAAATCAGCAAAGTACTTATTCCTGCTTGCCGGCATTGCCATGCTTCTGCCGCTGAGCGCTTATGCGAAAGACGCTAACGAAGGCAAGTTCACGATTTCCGAGCCGGTGCAGGTGGGATCAACGCAGTTGAAGCCCGGGGATTACAAAGTTCAGTGGGACGGCAGCGGCGACGCGGTCAACGTGAAGATCTTGCAGGGCAAGAAGACCGTGGCCACCACCTCGGCGAAGCTCGTCAATCATGATCAGGCGGCGCCGTATAACGCGGTGGTCCTGAAAGATGCAACGGGCGGGAAGGCGATTAACGAAATCGACTTCGGAAAGCGTAAAGAAGCGCTGGTGCTGACCGACGCACAGATGAGCAGCGGCCAGTAAGAGCCCTGTAACGACTGTTTTGTATCGCAAACCTAAAGCGGGCGAAAGCCCGCTTTTTATTTGTCTAGCGGACGACGATATTGACGAGTTTTCCGGGGACGTAAATCTTCTTCACGATCTGCTTTCCGGCAATCGCGGCTTTTATTTTTTCGTCGGCCAGCGCGGATTCGAGTATCACCACTTCCGTAGCGTCCGCGGGCACGGTGACGCGGCTGCGCAGCTTGCCGTTGACCTGTACGGGAATTTCGATCTCCTCCTCTTTGGCGAGCGCCGGATCATACTTCGGCCAGGGCGCACGCAGCAGACTCCCCTTCTCGCCCAGCGTCTCCCAAAGCTCGTGCGCCAGGTAAGGAGCGAAGGGAGCGAGCAACAGGACGAACTTCCGCTGCACTTCGGACACGAATGATGACGGAGCGCCACTTTGCGACAAATACGCTTTCGGCGGCCACGCACTCGTTCAGGAACTCCATCAGCGCAGCGATCGAAGTATTGAAGTGCCAGCGGCCGGAGAAGTCATCGGTGATCTTCCTGATCGTCTGATGCAACTTGCGCAGAATTTTTCGCGCCGCGGGGGTAAGGTCACTCGGCGAATAGGCTGACGTGCGCCCGCGTTGTCAGCCGCGTGTTGCGTAATGAACCGATATGCACGCGCGAGGAAGCGAGCCACCCCTTCGACTCCTGAGTCTTGCCAATCAAGTTCACTATCGGGCGAGGTCGCAAACAGGGTATAGACGCGGGCGCTATCGGCGCCGTAGCGGGAGACCATGTCGTCGGGCGAAACGACATTGCCCAGGCTCTTCGACATTTTCGCGCCGCCCTTAATGATCATCCCCTGCGTAAACAGGCGCTCGGCGGGTTCGTCGTTCTTGATCATGCCCATGTCGCGCATGAACTTGGTCCAGAAGCGCGAATAGATCAGGTGAAGAATGGCGTGCTCGACGCCACCGATGTACTGATCGATCGGGAACCAATATTCGGCCGTCTTGCTGTCGAAGGGCGCTTTGTCATTCTGAGCGTCGGTATAGCGGTAGAAGTACCAGGACGAGTCAACGAACGTATCCATGGTATCGGTCTCGCGGCGGGCGGGGCCTCCGCACTTGGGGCAAGTCGTGTTCACGAACTCGGGAACTCGACCCAAAGGCGAGCCACCCGTGAGCGTGATGTCGACATTGTCGGGAAGGAGGATCGGTAAATCCTTTTCGGGCACGGGGACGATTCCGTCTTTCTCGCAATAGAGCATGGGGATGGGCGTGCCCCAATAACGCTGCCGCGAGATTCCCCAGTCTTTCAAGCGATACGTGATCGTGGCTTTGCCGAAGGCATTCTTCTCCGCGTGCTCCGCCATCTGCTTCAACGCTTCATCACAATTCAAGCCGCTGAAGGCGCCGGAATTCACCAGAAATCCTTTGATCGTGGTGAACGGGAGCGCAGGCTCGACCACGGTTTCTTCGGGATCGTCAGGACGCGGCAAGATGACCAGGCGAATTTCGATTCCGTATTTCCTGGCGAATTCGTAGTCGCGCTCGTCGTGCGCGGGCACGCTCATGATCGCGCCGGTGCCGTAGTCCGAGAGAATGTAGTTCGCCACCCAGATCAGGAACTTTCTGTTCGTTGAAGGGATTGATGGCGAAGCGTCCCGTATTCACGCCGTGCTTTTCGATGGCGCCGATGTCGCCGACTTCTTTGGCCTTGCGCTGCTCGGCCATGAGTTGATCAATTTTAGCGCGCAGAGTCGGGATTGTTGGCCGCGATGTCGGCGACCAGCGCGTGCTCGGGCGAAAGCTGGATCGAGGTCGCGCCGTAGATCGTATCGATGCGGGTGGTGAATACGGTGATGGTGGATCCCGCGGGACCAGCGGCTCCGTCCAACTTGAAATCGACCAGCGCGCCTTCGCTGCGTCCGATCCAGTTGCGCTGCATGGTGCGGACTTTTTCCGGCCAGCCAGTGAGCTTGTCGAGACCGCTTAGCAACTCGTCAGCGTATTGCGTAGTGCGCAGGAACCACTGCTCGAGTTCGCGAGTCTCAACCAACGTATCTTCGTGGCGCCAGCAATGGCCCGCGACCACCTGCTCGTTGGCAAGAACAGTGGCGCACTTGGGACACCAGTTCACTTTGCTCTTTTTGCGATAGGCGAGGCCCTTCTCGAACAGCTTGAGGAAGAACCACTGGTTCCATTTGTAGTAATCGGGCAGGCACGTGGTCACTTCGCGGGACCAGTCGTAGGCGAAGCCCAGGCGCTTCATCTGCGACTTCATGTTGGCGATGTTGCGCAGCGTCCATTCGCGCGGCGGCGTGTTATGGGCGATAGCGGCGTTTTCGGCAGGAAGTCCGAATGAGTCCCAGCCCATAGGATGGAGGACGTTGTATCCGTTCATCCACATATAGCGGGCAAGCGCGTCGCCGATGGAATAGTTGCGCACGTGGCCCATGTGCAGAGCGCCGGACGGGTATGGCAGCATTTCCAGTGCGTAATACTTCGGCTTGGTCGAGTTCGGCTCGGCGGCGTAGAGGCTGGGATCCTGCTGCCAGCGCTCAGACCACTTGGTCTCGATGCGCTGCGCGTCGTAGCGGTCTTCGCGGGTCACGGTAGTTTTTTCTTCCTGCGGCATAGAAGGAAAAGTTAAGCGATGGGTAAACTTTTATTTTACAACGAGGCGCGAAGTTGCTGGGACATCCGCTTTCCATCGGAGGTCATCCCGAGCGAAGCGAGTGATCTGGCGTGGAGCTAGTATTTGTCCACCGCACGCCAGATCCTTCGCCCTTTCGGGCTCAGGATGACGTCGGATTAAGACAGAAGCTTAGGCGCAGACCAACTTCTTGAGCGCTTCCACATTTCTGCGGTCATCGCCCGGTTCATCGATTGGGGTTTCGGCGATGAAGGCGGCGTGCTTGAGGCGCGGATCGTTGAGCAGGCGGCGGAACGGCTCGAGGCCGATGGTTCCCTTCCCGATTTGCTGGTGGCGGTCGAGCTTCGATCCGCGCGGCGCTTTTGCGTCGTTGCAATGCCACACGCGGACGTTCTTCAGTCCAATGGTTTCGTCGAGATGCGAAATCGTTTGCGTCATGCCCTCGGGAGTAACGATGTCGTATCCCGCGACGTGCGTATGGCAAGTGTCGATGCAGGCGGCGACTGGGACGAGTCCCTGAAGGCGCTCGAGCACCTCGGCGACCTGCTCGAAGCTTCCACCCAGCGAATATTCAGCGCCGGCGGTGTTTTCGATCAGGATCGTAAGACCTGCCTTAGCGAGATCAAGACCGGTCGTGGAGGCGTTGATCGCGGCTGAGGTTCGCAGGAGGCCTTCTTCGCGATCGCAGCCGCGAAACGATCCCGGGTGCAGGACCAGGTAGTCGGCACACAGGGCCAGCGCGCGTTCGATCTCTCCGCGAAAGGCCTCAATCGATTTCTTTAGAAACAATGGCGTGGTGCTGGCGAGGTTCACCAGGTAGTTGGTGTGGATCACCAGCGGCTTGAGGTCATAGTGGTCACGCAGTCGCAGCATTTCGTTGCACTGCGGACGAGCCAATTCGTATTGCGCCCATTGCCTCGGGCTCGAGGAGAAGATCTGCAGCGTGTTGCATCCCAGACGCCAGGCACGCTCGGCGGCATTGTGCACGCCTCCCGCGCTGGAAGTGTGAATGCCGATGCGCCGTGACGTCATCTTGGGCGGGCGCTTGGGAGCCGGTAACTTGAGGATGTCCTGTTCCTGGGCCATGGAGCGGGGCATACCTGAGTATAGCTAGACAGGGTTAACGACTCAGAGCCTGCGGTCATTTGGCGTTCACAAGATCGATATATATTCTTAGGTGCTTCGCCGGATTGACGGGCGATGCGAACGCCATGAGCATACCCTTGCCACGCGCAGCCCGAAAGAAGCCCGCTCCCTCCGAATCGGCGCCAATCATCATCCCGCCGTACGTGTATTACGTGATGATTGGAATCGTGATTCTTTCGTTCGCGATGATTCGCCTGCGGCTGCTCAACATGCCGCTCGAGCGCGATGAGGGAGAATACGCCTATGCAGGACAATTGATTCTGCAGGGCATCCCGCCATATCAAATCGCATACAACCTGAAGCTGCCGGGAACGTATGCGGCGTATGCGGTCATCCTCGGAGTTTTTGGGCAGACTCCCGCTGGCATTCATGTGGGATTGCTTCTGGTAAACGCGGCAACGACATGGCTGATTTTCCTGCTGGCGGCGCGTCTGTTCGGCTCGTTGGCGGGAGTGGTCGCCGGTACCAGCTATGCGGTGCTGACCACCAGCCGCGCAGTGTTGGGATTTGCGGGACATGCCACGAATTTCGTGGTACTGCCCGCGGTTGCGGGAGTGCTTTTGCTGCTGCGTGCGATTGAGTCGAAACGCCTGCGAATATATTTTCTCAGCGGCCTCCTGACCGGGCTGGCCTTCGTGATGAAGCAGCCGGGAATTTTATTCGTGTTCTTCGCGGGTCTGTACATCTTGAAGAGCGAATCGAAGCCTCCAGTCGATTATCAAGGCCTGGCGAAGAGGCTGGGATCTTTCTCCCTGGGGGCGGCTCTTCCCTTTGCGCTTACGTGTTTATGGATGCTGGCGGCGGGCGTATTCCACAAATTCTGGTTTTGGACGTTTTCCTACGCCAGCCAGTACGCTACCCGCTTGAGTCTTAGCGAAGGCATCCAGGTTTTTGAGGCGAACATCCCCGGAATTCTTGCCCACTCCTGGTTTCTTTGGATCCTGGGCGGAGTTGGTCTGAGCGCCTTGTGGTGGAATGCGAGGGCGCGCGCTCACGCGGTGTTCGCGAGTTGGTTTCTCCTGTTTTCGATTCTCGCGGTTTCGCTGGGCTACTACTTTCGGCAGCACTATTTCATCCTGATGTTGCCGGCGCTTTCGCTGCTGATCGGAGTGGCGGTGAGCGCGGCGAAAGACAGTTTCGGCAAGAACATGTTTCTTCGCGCGCTACCCGTCCTATTATTTGTTGCCGCCTGCACGTATTCGGTGGTGGATGAGAGCGACTACCTCTTTGAGATGGGCCCTATCGAGGCCACCCGCCGGACTTATGGAATTAATCCTTTCCCTGAAGCGATCAAGATCGCGAACTACATCAAAAGCCAAAGCCCTGAGGGAACGAAAATCGCGGTCATCGGATCGGAGCCGGAGATTTATTTCTATTCGCACCGCCATTCGGCGACCGGCTACATCTATACCTATCCGCTGATGGAGGAGCAGAAGTACGCTTCGACCATGCAGAAGGAGATGATCAGCGAGATTGAGGGGGCCCGTCCTGAGTACCTGGTGCTGGTCGATGTGCCCTTTTCATGGCTCATGCAAACGCACTCTGATACGACCATCTTCTCGTGGGCGGAGAAGTATCTTGACAGCAATTACGAACGGGTGGGGATTGCGGATATCGGCGACACGACGGAATATCGCTGGGGCGACGAGGTGAAGAACTACCATCCCAGGTCGAAGTGGACGGTGTCAGTGTTCAAGAGAAAGACACAATAATTCCCTTCGGGTTTCTGCAGCGCGTCTGGGTTTGCCGCCCCGTTGCGGCTAACGTTACACTTGAAGGACTCGAGGTAAACCCATGTTGGTTGTCATGAAGGCGCACGCTACCGAAGAGCAGGTGCGCGCTGTTTGCCAGAAAATCGAAGCGCTGGGCTACCGTGCTCACTCGCTGCCCGGGGCGCAACGCACCGCCATCGGGATCACTGGAAACCGCGGCGAAGTCGAACCGGGAACGCTGGAAGAGATGCCGGGCGTGCAGGAGTTGATCCGGGTCTCAAAGCCCTACAAGCTGGTCAGTCGCGACGTGAAAGACGAGAACACCGTGGTCCGCTTTCCAGGGACGGATGCGACCATCGGCGGACGCGGACTGGCCATCATCGCCGGTCCCTGCGCTATTGAGAGTCTTGATCAAGCCATGGCCGTGGCGGAGCGCGTGAGTCGCGCCGGAGCCCAGTTCTTCCGCGGAGGCGCCTACAAACCGCGTACTTCTCCCTACTCGTTTCAAGGGTTGGGTGAAGAAGGCCTGCGCATCATGGCGGAGGTGCGCGACAAGTACGGCATGAAGATCATCACCGAAGCCATCGACAACGAGTCGCTGGAATTGGTGGAGGAGTACGCGGACGTCATTCAGATCGGCGCCCGCAATATGCAAAATTTCTCGTTGCTGAAGCGCGCCGGACGTTCCAAGAAGCCGGTACTGCTGAAGCGCGGCATGTCGGCGACGCTGGAAGAATTCCTAATGGCGGCCGAGTATGTGATGAGCGAGGGGAATTACAACGTCATCCTGTGCGAACGAGGGGTAAGAACGTTTGCCGACCACACGCGCAACACCCTCGACCTGAGCATCATTCCGGCGGTGCAACGCTTGAGTCATCTGCCGATCGTGGTCGATCCCAGCCATGGCACGGGCAAGCGCAACAAAGTCACGCCGCTTTCGCGGGCGGCCGTTGCGGTAGGAGCCGATGGGTTGATCGTGGAAGTGCATCACGAGCCAGATAAAGCGCTGTCGGATGGGATGCAGTCACTCTATCCGGATCAGTTTGATGAATTGATGGCGCAGGTGCGGCAGATCGCGCCGGTGGTGGGGAGGACGGTGGTGGGGGTGGGAAATGGAGCGGGGGCTCGAAAGTCGCTCGCCGCTGCGGAAGATTCACAACTGAGCGCTTGATGAAGAAAGTAAAAACGACCAGCCTAGTTTTGCCATTGCTCCTCGCTCCTCTCTGTCTTTGCCTGCTCTCACAAACTCAACCCTCCACGCTGCCGATGCAGAATCCCTCGGAAACGCGTGTCCCGCCGGACATCGCAGATCAACACTTGAAGCAGAAACAGGAACCTGTATACCCAACAAAGGCGCTGGATATGCAGTTGCAGGGCGACGTTCTACTTGATGTTTTGGTTGGCAAGAACGGCAAAGTGAAAGATGTTCATCTTGTAAGTGGAAACCCGATCCTGGCTCGCGCGGCCACGGATGCGGTTCGACATTGGCGATACGCTCCATTCACTTCGCAAGGCGCTGGCGTCGAAACACGGACGGCTGTCACTGTGAGCTTTGTGCTTACGACGGGTCCTTATCACTGCCCCGGACAACAGGCGAATCAATACACGTTCCGAACGGATCCAAGCAGTTCGAGCCCAACTAGCGCCGAGACTTCCCCTCAACAGGCGGTCTTCAAAGTCGGTGGAAGTGTAAAGCCGCCCCAGCCGCTCCATACCCCTGATCCCGAATACACTCCGACTGCTCGGAAGGCGGCGCGCCAGGGAACAGCGGTACTGTCCGCGATTGTGACGCCGGAGGGAAGAATCGCTGTCGTAAAGATGGAACGAGTTCTTGGATATGGTCTTGATCAGAAGGCGATCGACGCCGTCTGCGAGTGGAAATTCAAACCTGCACTGAAAGACGACCAGCCAGTCGCGGTTCAAATCCACGTCGAAGTCACTTTCCGCCTCTACTGATGCATCGCCACTGTCTGTTAATCTTCACTCTGACGCCTTGAGAAAACTTCTCTTCATCCTTGTCTGCATCCCCCTGCTGGCCGGCTTGGGCTGGTGGTACTTCCACGAGCGCGAGTTGCCGCATTACGGGCCTTCCTACCGCGAGTATGCCTACGTTACCAATGGCAAGAGCAATACTGTTAGTGTCATCGATCTGACCACGTTCGAACTGGCAGGGACGATTCGCGTGGGCAGCGAGCCTACCGGAGTTGCGGCGAATAGCAAGAAGAACGAGATTTACGTCGTCAACAGCGGATCGAACAACATCAGCGTCATCGACGCAGAGAAAAATTCTGCGGTGGCAACCATCGGCGTCCACGGGACCCCTTTTTTCATCGATGTCTCAGACGACGGCAAGCGCGGCTATGTCGCCAACTCAGGCTCCGCGAATGTTTCCGTTCTAGATCTCGAAAAACGCACCGTCATCGCCAGCATCCGCGTGGGAGCGGCACCTGGGCTCGCTCGTGTTTCTCCGGATGGACGAACGGTGGTGGTCAGTAATCGCGGCGATGACAGCGTCTCACTGATCGACGCCCAGCAATTGCAGGTCACCGCTACGTTGCCAGTCTGCGCCCAGCCGGAAGACATCGCCATTCTTCCCGACAGCACTAAGGCCTTCGTGGCCTGTGCGGGATCGGGCCAGGTGGCCTCGATCGATTTGAAGTCCCAGAAGCTTCTGGCGCTGCTCGACGTGGGAAAGACTCCGGTCAGCTTGACGCTCAAGCCCGACGGCGGCGAAATGATGGTGTCGAACTTCGATTCCGACAACATCTCGATTATCGAAACCGGGAATAACGAGGTCGGCGGGAGCTATCTGATTGGGACGCGTCCGTCGCGAGGCGTAGTCACGCTCGACAATTCGCGGCTCTACGTCAGCAATTTCGGATCGAATAGCGTCGCGGTCTATGACATCGATGTGGGCAAGGTCATTGCGTCACTGCAAGTGGGGAGCCATCCTGACGGCCTCGCGCTTTCGCAGAATCAGAATTACCTGCTGGTGCTGAACTCCGGATCAGGAGACATGACAGTCATCCAGAAGAGGAAGTCGACCAAGCTGGAGCCGTCGGAGTATTCGCTGTTGACCATGATCCCGCTGGGCGCGCAGCCGAATAACATCGTGGTTAAGGCGTTTGTGTTAAGCAAGGCTGCGGAAGTAGGGACTCGGCTTCCGGCTTCGGCACTTCGCCTTTAGCCAGCCACGATTTTTGCCACTCCCTCGAAACTTTGATGGCTAAGTGCCAAATGCTAAGTGCTAATTGCTGCCTTCACTTCCCCATCACTGCCAGAACAGCAGTGGTCTCGGCTGCGATGCCGGTGCGCAGGCTGGGCTCCCGATCGGGAGCGAAGAATGGAGAATGCGGTCCGGGCAATTGCTCTCCTGTCTTCTTGGCTTCAGCAAATTTTTCCGGATTGACCGCGCCCAGGCTAAATTGAAGCGACGGAACTCCCGCGCGTCCGTACTCGGCGAAATCGTCGCTCGCCATATTTGGTTTTTCCTCGACAACGTTGCTGTCGCCAAACGTATGCTTCAGCGCGGTCGCTACGCGGGCGGTTAGTGCCGGATCGTTGTACACCGACGCCACGCTCTCAATCACTTCGACCTGCGGCGGCTTAGGCGCGCCCGAGGCTTCGGCCTCGGCCTTCGCAATTCGTGCGATCGAATCGAGCATATGTTTCCGGACTTCCTCGGTGTAAGAGCGAACCGTCAACTGCATCTTCACTTCTTCCGGAATGATGTTGTGCTTGGTGCCTGCGTGAATCGATCCCACGGTGATGACGCCGGGATCGAACGGGCTCTTCTCGCGGGAAACTATCGTCTGCCACGCGAGAATCGTGCGCGCGGCGATAACGATGGGATCAACTCCATCTTGCGGAGCCGAACCGTGGGCACCCTTCCCGTAGATGGTCACATCCACCGAATCGGAATTCGAGAGCGAATAGCCGGGCGTGTAGCCGAGCATTCCCGCGGGCAGTCCGGCTTCGTCGTGCAGCGAGAGCGCGAAGTCGGGACGCGGAAAGCGAGTGAAAAGACCATCCTTCAGCATGGCGGCGGCGCCGCGAATGCGCTCTTCAGCAGGCTGTCCGACGAAGATGAAGGTCCCGTGCCAGCGGTCTTTGTTTTGCGCGAGCAGCATCGCCGTACCGATCCCGATCGCCATGTGCAAGTCGTGTCCGCAAGCGTGCATGACGGGCACGTCGGCACCCTGATCGTCTTTGGTCATCACGTGGCTGGCGTATTCGAGCCCGGTTTTTTCCTGCACCGGAAGCGCGTCGAGTTCAGCACGAATCATGACGGTCGGGCCGCTGCCGTTCTTCAGGACGCCTACGACGCCAGTACCGCCGACGCCTGTCGTCACTTCGTAGCCGAGCTTGCGCAGGTTGTCGGCCATCTTCTCGGCGGTCTTTACCTCGTGCAGCGAGAGTTCGGGATTATTGTGTAGATCGATGTAGAGGGATTCGATCTGGGGATAGATGGCATCGATCTGGGTTTTCGTCGGGCCAGGTGTCGGCTGCGAATGCGCTGGTTGCGAGAAAGACCAATGCTAGAAGGAGACGGTTCATTAGTGCTCCCGAGAAAGTCAAAAGCTTTTAAACGCAAAGGGCACGAAGGTTTCGCGAAGTTCGCTAAGAAATCAAGCCTCCTTTGCGATCTTCGCGCGCCCTTGGCGATCTTTGCGATTAAAGGCTTTCCCTGAATCTACCGGACTGCGGCAGGATCGCCACAGAATTTATCGAACACGCTCTTCAACTCCGATGCGATGTCGGCGGCCTCGCGATGCTCGATGTCGCTGCGTTCGACCATGTGCACCAACTTGCCATCGCGAAGAAAGCCGATGGAAGGCGAAGAAGGCGGATATCCCGTGAAATAGCTGCGCGCGCGGTCGGTGGCCTCGCGGTCTTGTCCGGCGAATACGGTGAACATCTTTTGCGGCTTTGCAGAGTTCTGCAAAGCGAGGCGGATCGCAGGACGCATGCGCCCGGCAGCGCATCCACAGATGGAATTCACGACTAACATCGTCGTGCCTGATTGGTTGGCTACTGCCTGGTCGACTTCCGCGGCGGTGCGCAGTTCTTCAATTCCGAGGCGCGTCAGTTCTTCGCGCATAGGAATCACCATGATCTCTGGATACATTTCCTCTCCTCACCTAAGGTTGGTTTTATTGTAATACGCCACCGGCTTACCGCCCGGAAGCGGCGAGTATATTGGGAGACTCATGGTCATACAGGAAAACGTGCCGCTGGCGCCGCTGACCACTTTGAAAGTCGGCGGACCGGCGCGTTATTTCGTTGAAGGCGAGACCATCGACGAGGTCAAAGCAGCCGTAGCCGCCGCGCGCGAGCGCAACCTGGAGCTGTTTGTGCTTGGCGGAGGCAGCAATCTTGTCATCGCCGATGCTGGATGGCCGGGGTTGGTGCTCAAGATCGGCATTCTTGGCATCAATCATGTCCACGGACACGGGCGGGCGATTTTCGAAGCGGGAGCAGGGGAAGAGTGGGATCCTTTCGTAGCCATGGTCGTCGCGCACAACTGTTCTGGCGTCGAGTGCCTCAGCGGAATTCCGGGTAGCGTCGGTGGAGTTCCGGTGCAGAACGTGGGCGCTTACGGACAGGAGGCGGCAGACACGATTGTGGCCGTGCACGCCTTAGATCTGACGACCGGAGAGGTTTGCGAGCTGTGCAACGAAGATTGCGGGTTCCGCTACCGCAGCAGCATCTTCAACACCAGCGAGCGCGGGCGGTACGTGATCTTGCGGGTGGATTTCGCGCTGGAACACGGTGGCGCGACGAAAATCGAGTACGCGGACCTGAAGAAGTATTTCGCGGGATGGAGTTCGCCGCCGACACTGGCGCAGACTCGCGAAGCCGTAAGGCAGATTCGGGCTTCGAAAGGAATGCTGATCACCCCGGGTGACGAAGACTGCCGCAGCGCGGGATCGTTCTTCAAAAATCCCGTGTTATCGGAGGAAGCGCACGCGAGGCTGATCCAGAAAACTGCCGCTAAAGGATTGCAGATTCCAAGCTATCGCCGCGCTTGACGCTCAAAAGAAAGTTTCTGCCGCTTGGCTGGTCGAGCATTCAGGGTTTAGCAAGGGATACACGCTGGGTCGTGTAGGCATCTCGCGTAAGCACGCGCTGGCGATTGTGAACCGAGGCGACGCGACCGCCGCCGAGGTGATGGCCTTGAAAGATCAGATTCAAAGCCGCGTAGAAGACATCTGGGGCATCCGCCTCGAACCAGAACCGGTCTTCGTAGGCTTTTAAGGGACGGGCGCAGACCGACCGTCCTCCCTCGCGGAATTATGGTGGGGTAGTGCCGCCCCAGATCAAGGTCAGACGCGGATGAAATTCCCAGATCCGGCACCGGCGGCAACCGCCCTATAAGGTTATCGGCAGAACTTCGCTTCGCAACACCCCCCTCGAAAATTAATCCCGAACGAACTGGCTTCCACTGCGTTCTTCATTAGCAGGAACAGGCGCAGCAGTGACGGCAAACATTGTGATGACCGAAAAGGCGCTAGTCATGGCGGATGCGGAAGAAGACCTCTTGGAGGCCGCGATCCGTGACCACGGGCGCATGGTGTACCGGATCGCGTATGCCGTGTTGCGAAATCCAGCAGACGCCGAAGATGCAGCGCAGGAGACGTTTCTGAGGGCGCTCCGTTGTCGGAAGACCATGTTCCTCGTTCGCGATCAAAAAGCGTGGCTGGCCCAGATCGCATGGCGAGTAGCGGTCGACCGTCGGCGGCAGATGGCGCGGGCGGCCGCGCTACCAGAAGAAGCCGGGGATCACTTGCAGTCGCCGGCTCGCGGCGCAGAAAGGCTTTTGCTGGATGCCGAGCGCACCGAATTCGTACAGCAACTGATCGCGGCGTTGCCGGACACGCTGCGGGATGCGCTCGTGCTCTCAACTCTGGAAGAACTCTCTCCCCGTGAAGCGGGGGCGATTCTTCAAGTAAGTGAAGCGGCCGTACGCTCGCGCAGTTTTCGGGCACGCCAGATTTTGCGAGAGCGGCTGATGGGGCTGATGGGAGGCAGAGAATGAACACGGACCTTCGCGACCACGATCATGACAAAGCCAACCAATGGATCGATGACGCGCTTGCAGAGTACGCAAAGACTGAGCCCCGCGCCGGTTTCGAGAGGCGAGTGTCGGCCCGATTGCAGGTTGCAGAGGAGCAGGCTGCCCGCAACGGCTGGTGGCGCTGGGTATTCGCTATCGGCGTCGCAGCGATGTTTCTGCTGACGCTACTTTGGTTGGAGCACCCAAATGGAAGGCAAGTTTCACGAACCCAAATCACGACGGCTGCGCCGAGAGCTGCTGAGCCCGCCGCGAAGGTTCGGCGGGATGGAAGCGCCAGCAGACACATTGCGCCTTCAAAGCGGGACGGGAGAGAACTGGCTAAGGTGACGGTAAATCACAGCTTGCAGCGCACCCTGCCTCCCAAGCAGCAACAGTTCCCTGCTGCCTTGCCGTTGACCGACCAGGAGCGAATGCTGATGCAGTATGTTCAAGATTTTCCCGAGAAGGCTGCTTTAGTCGCACAGGCGCAAACCGATCTTCAAAAGCAGAACGAACTCGATATGGGCAGCCCCGGGCCGGAGAAAGAGCAAAAGGGCCTGGACCGAAAACAATAATTTCAAGGAGAACATCATGTCGAGGAACCATTTGATTTGGCTGATCGTGGCGGTTGCGCTGAGCGTGGGCGCCGGGGCGCAGGAAACTGCGAACTCGAAGGCTACTTCGGACGACACTAGCAAGGCGTTAACGGCCTTCCGTCTCGATTTCGCGCTGTCGGAGTCGGAGGAGGGCAAGAAAATCAACACGCGCCATTACTCGATGAATATCGTGCCCGGATACACTCCATCGAACGAGATCAAGATCGGAAGCCGCGTCCCGGTGGAGGGAAAGCAAGGCGATGTGCAATACATCGACATCGGCACAAATATCTGGTCAAGGCTGACTGAGCGGGGAGATGCTTTGCAGCTGGAGGTCCACGCTGACCTCACCAATTTTGCCAACCCCGAGCAGGAAAGCCGAACAGCAACGCCGCTGCCGCTGTTACGGCAGTTGCGAATTTATGCCAGCACCGTCGCCATGCCGGGAAAACCCATCGTGGTCGGAATCGTCGACGATCCCAATTCCAAGCGTCAATTCGAACTCGAAGTGACGGTGACGAAGCTGCGGTAACGCACGGGGCGCGGGCAAATCCATCCGCGCCCTACTCGTCTCTTCTGCAGGTCGAGTTGTCAGGAACTCGCGAGACGGGCTGCGTTCTGGAATATCTCGGTAAACATCTTGCGGGTGAGCTTTCCCGTCTGGGTGTTCTGGTTCGACGGATGGTAGGACGCGAGCAGCATCTTGCCATCCGCCATTTTGTAATGCGCGCCGTGGCGGAACACAAAAGGCTTCTTGCTCTCGAGCAATCCGCGGCGCTTCAGATAATTTAGATAGGCTTCGAAGCCGATCCGCCCCAGAGCAACGACCACCTTCAGTCTGGAAAGAATCTCGATCTCGCGGTCCAGATAAGGGGCACAGTTCGCCAGTTCACTGGGCAGAGGCTTGTTGTCGGGCGGAGCGCATCGCACCGCCGCGGTAATGTAGAGGTCTTTGAGCTTCATCCCATCGTTGCGATCGGTCGCGTTGGGCTGGCTGGCGAATCCCGCCTCGTAGAGGATGGGATACATGAAGTTCCCCGAAGCATCTCCGGTAAAAGGACGTCCCGTGCGGTTCGAGCCGTGGGCGCCGGGAGCGAGGCCCAGGACCAGAATGCGCGCCTGCGGATCCCCGAAGCCGGGCACCGGCTTCCCCCAATACTCCCATGCAAGATAAGCGCGACGCTTGGTGACGGCGACTTCTTCGCGATAGATCACCAGGCGCGGACAACGAGTGCAAGCAATCACTTCGCGGTTCAGTTGGGGAAGGCTGTCTTTGGTCATTGATGTTGGTCAGTCGTCAAACCAGAACGCCAACCGCCCTTAGTGCGCAAAAGTCTCTATTCGGGACTAAAAATATCCTTCCGGAGTTTGACGATGCTCTCTCTATATCTTTACACTCAAATTGAACCGTCCAGACCCTGTGAGCACCATCCTGCGAACGGTTCGCAGCCTGAAAGGTAAAACTTGAGCCCCACCGAAACCAATACTAGTACGAAGCGGGAAATTGAGGTTGAGATTCCGGCGGAAGCCGTGACTCGCGAAACTGACACGCTCATCCAGAAATATCAGAAACTGGCCCGAATCCCAGGATTCCGTACCGGACATGTGCCAGCCTCGGTGATCAAACAGCGTTACTCCGAGGACATCAAGTCGGAAGTGGTCGATGCCCTGGTTCCGCGTTACTTTCGTCAGGAAGCCGAGAAGCTCGGCCTGCTCCCGGTCTCACAACCCAGAGTCACGGACCTGCACGTCCACGATGGAGAGCCGCTGCGTTTTAAAGCGACTTTTGAAGTAATGCCCGAGATCAAGGTCGAAGGCTACAAAGAACTGCGAGCCGAGAAGCCGGAGATCACGGTCGCTGATGAGGAAGTGTCAGAGTCGTTGAATAGCCTGCGCGAGCAGCATGCGACGTTCAGTGCGATCGAAGGGCGGGCATTGGCCGATGGCGATTATGCCCAGGTTTCGCTACACGGAGAGCCCAAGGACGGCGAGGGCAAGCCCGTCCATATGGACGACATTCTGGTCGAGATCGCGGGCAAGAACACGATGCCGGAGTTCACCGAGAACCTGCGGGGAACCTCGGTGGGCGACGAGCGCACCTTCGAAGTTACCTATCCGCAGGACACGTCCGATCAGCGCTTGGCCGGAAAAACCTTCACTTATACAGTCAAGGTGCTGGGCTTGAAGCAGAAAGCTCTGCCTGAGTTGAACGATCAGTTCGCCAAAGAACTCGGCGAGGAGTTCACCAGCCTTGATCTGGTTCGGCAGCGCATCCGCGAGGGCATGGAGCAGGAGCGGAAGCACAGCGCAGAACATACGGCAAAAGATAAGCTCGTCGATGAATTGGTCAAACGCAATGAGTTCGAGGTTCCTGAGGCCCTGGTCGATCGTCAGATTGACGTGAGGCTGGAGCGGGGACTGCGGGCGCTGGCGGCGCAAGGCATGCGGCAGGAAGATCTGAAGAAGATGGATTTGAACCGGCTGCGCGCAGGACAACGCGACCAGGCCCTACAGGAAGTGAAGGCTTCGTTGTTGCTGGAAAAAATCGCCGAGGAGGAGCATATCGAGGTCAGCGATGCGGAGATCGACCGGGAGATTGAAGCGCTCGCACAGCAGTCAAAACAAACGCCGGAAGCGATTCGGGCTCGTTTGACACGGGATGGAGCGCTGGATAGAATCCGGCATAGAATCCGCAGCGAAAAAACCCTCGATTTTCTTTATCACCAGTCCGCCTAGCGGACCACTTTCGATTCTTCCCCCGAAGTGACCAATGGTGTTTTCGGGTGGAAGTGTGGCAGGTGAACGGGAAGGAGCAGATGATGCTGGTACCGATGGTCATAGAACAGACCGGGCGTGGGGAACGGGCATACGACATTTATTCCCGGTTGCTGCGGGACAATATCATCTTCATCGGAACCCCGATTGATGACAACATTGCCAACCTGGTAATCGCGCAGATGCTGTTTCTGGCGCAGGAAGATCCGGAGAAAGACATCCAGCTTTACATCAACTCTCCGGGGGGATCGATCACGGCGGGCATGGCGATTTACGACACCATGCAGTATGTGAAGAACGACGTAACCACGATCTGCATTGGCCAGGCGGCAAGCATGGCGGCGTTGCTGCTCTCGGCTGGCGAAGCCAAGAAGCGGCTGGCCCTGCCCAATTCGCGCATCCTGATTCACCAGCCTTCAATGGGCGGATTGTCAGGTCAGGCGACCGATATTGATATTCATGCGCGCGAGATTCTGCGCATGCGCGAGATTACTAATCAGTTACTGGCCAAGCACAGCGGGCAGAAACTCGATAAAGTTGAGAAGGACGTGGAGCGCGACTTCATCATGAACGCGCAACAGGCCAAGGAATACGGAATCATCGACGATATCATCTATAAGACGAGATAAAGGTATGATCGGGGCTTCGCCGATCGGATTCCTCGAAGTCTCGGCGGGGTAGGCCCCTAGCCGTAAGCACGACGCCAGGAAGCGGCCCAGGGGTGGGGTAAAGAAGGAGTTGGCCGAGTGAAAAACCGGACTGGTACCGAGGAAATCTTGCGCTGTTCGTTCTGCCATAAGTCGCAGGACGCTGTAGCCAAGCTCATCTCATCGCCCAGCGACTACCCCCGGGCGTACATCTGCGACGAGTGCGTTGCGGTCTGCAATTCGATTCTGGAAGATGACCGCGCCGCGACGCCTCCCTCCACGACTCCCAATCAACTGCCCAAGCCGCAGGAAGTGAAGACTTTCCTCGACGAATACGTCATCGGGCAAGAGCAGACCAAGAAGAAGCTGGCGGTCGCGGTTTACAACCACTACAAGCGCATCTTCATGAACCGTCAGAAGGCCAGCGACGGTATTGAACTGACCAAATCGAACATTATGCTGATCGGCCCCACGGGGACCGGCAAGACCCTTCTGGCGCAGACGCTGGCCCGCATGTTGGATGTCCCGTTCGCCATCGTGGATGCCACTACCCTAACTGAAGCGGGCTATGTCGGCGAAGACGTCGAGAACATCATCCTGAAACTACTACAGGCCGCCGACGGGGACGTTGGGCGCACCCAGACCGGCATCATCTACATCGATGAAGTCGATAAGATCGGACGCAAGGACGAGAATCCTTCGATCACCCGTGACGTTTCCGGCGAAGGGGTCCAGCAGGCCCTGCTGAAGATTCTGGAAGGTACGATTGCGAACGTTCCCCCTCAGGGTGGACGGAAGCATCCGCACCAGGAGTTCACTCCGGTCGATACCACCAACATTCTGTTCATCTGCGGCGGCGCCTTTGTCGGCCTGGAAAAGATCATCGGACGCCGGGTGGGCAAGAAGTCTCTTGGATTCAAGGCGGGGGAAGAGGCGGAAGCCGAAGAAACCGCAGCCACATCCAACCGCAAGCGGAATTTCGAGCTTCTAAGCGATATTCAACCCGAAGATCTGATCAAGTTTGGGCTGATTCCAGAGTTCGTCGGGCGCCTACCCGTCGTCGGCGTCCTGGAAGAACTGGACGAGTTTGCGCTGATTGAAATTCTGACTCGTCCCAAGAACGCGATCGTCAAGCAGTACCAGCGGCTGTTTGAGTTTGAGAACGTCCGCCTGAAGTTCAGCGACGACGCTCTGCGGGCGATCGCGCGTCAGGCGATGGCGCGGAAAGTGGGAGCGCGCGGGTTGCGCATGATTCTGGAAGAGCTCATGCTTGACCTGATGTACAACCTGCCGAGCCAGAAGAAAGTGAAGGAATTCGAAGTCACGCGAGAGATGGTGGAGAAACGGAACGTATCTCTCGCGATGATGGAAAAGGCGGGATAGTGCCCAATCAAGAAGGACCGGAAAAGCAGGAACCCAGAGTGACCACACCCAAGGAAAAATTCGAGAGCAAGAAGTTACCGATGATGCCCATCCGCGACGTGGTCATCTTTCCCTACATGATGACGCCGTTTGTCGTGGGCCGGGAATCGAGCGTGCGCGCTCTGGAAGAGGCCCTGACCGCCGATAAGAAGATTTTTCTCGCGACCCAGCATGACGCCAGCATCGACGAACCCAAGCCCAACGAGATCTACCAGGTGGGCACGGTAGTTAACATCGTGCAAAGTCTCAAACTGCCCGATGGCAACATTAAGGTTCTGGTCGAAGGCATTGAGCGCGGCAAGATTCTGCAGATCACCGAGACCGAGGGCTTCATGCAGGCTTCGGTCCGGCTGGCGCGCTATGCGACCGAGACCACGCCACAGATCGAGACCGGCATGCAGCGGGTCACTTCCCTGTTCGAGCAATATGTGAAGCTCTGCCAGTCGTTGAACTACGAAACCATGATCGCGGCTGTGCGCATGGAAGATCCGGCGAAGCTGACCGATACCATTGCCGCCAACCTGCAGCTTTCGATTGAAGAGAAGCAAGAGTTGCTCGAAATCTTCGACCCCGCCGAACGCTTGAGCCGCATCGGCGATGTGCTCGACATCGAAATCGAAAAGCTGAACATGGACCGCACTATCCAGTCGCGCGTAAAGCGGCAGATGGAGCGCGCCCAGAAAGAGTACTACCTCAACGAAAAGATCAAGGCTATCCAGAAGGAACTGGGCCGCGGCGAAAAGAGCGAATTCGACGACCTGAAGAAGAAAGTCGAAGCCGCTGGCATGCCGAAGGAAGTGCGCGACAAGGCCATGCAAGAGCTCAAGAAGCTCGAGGCCATGCCGCCGATGTCGGCTGAATCAACTGTCTCCCGCAACTATCTCGACTGGTTGCTGGCGGTGCCGTGGAAGAAGCGGTCGAAGGAAATTCGCAATATCAGTCGCGCGGAAAAGGTTCTCAACGAAGATCATTATGGGCTGGAGAAAATCAAGGAACGCATTCTTGAATTTCTCGCGGTGCGGCAACTGGTAAAGAATCCCAAAGGCTCCATCCTCTGCTTCGTCGGACCTCCGGGCGTGGGCAAAACCTCATTAGGAATGTCGATAGCCAAGGCGACCGGACGCAAATTTGTCCGCATGTCGCTCGGCGGCGTGAGAGATGAAGCCGAAGTTCGCGGGCATCGCCGCACCTACATCGGCGCGCTGCCCGGCCAGATCATCCAGATGATGAAGAAGGCCGGCACCAAGAATCCGGTCTTCATGCTCGATGAAGTCGACAAGATGGCCATGGATTTCCGTGGCGACCCGTCGGCGGCGCTGCTCGAAGTGCTCGATCCCGAGCAGAATTTCATGTTCGTCGATCACTACCTCGACGTCGAATACGACCTCTCGCAGGTGTTCTTTATCGCCACGGCCAACGTGATGCACACCATTCCCCCTGCTCTGCAAGACCGCATGGAAGTACTGCGGCTGCACGGCTACACCGAGCAGGAAAAAGTCGAAATCGCCAAACAGTTCCTGGTTAAGAAGCAGATGGTACAAGCAGGCTTGAGTGACAAGAATCTCAAGTTCACCGACGATGCGATCACGTCACTGATTCGCGCCTACACGCGCGAGGCCGGCGTCCGCAACCTGGAACGCGAAATCGGAAACGTCTGCCGCAAGGTGGCACGCAAGGTCGTCAAGGAAGGCGAGAACTACAACGTCACGGTGAACGCACAAAACGTGCCGGACTTCCTCGGGGTACTCAAGTTCCGTGACACCCTGGCTCACGAAAAGAGCGAAATCGGCCTGGTCACCGGACTGGCATGGACCGAAGTCGGCGGGTCGATCCTGAGCACCGAAGCCACGGTGGTTGACGGTAAGGGCAAACTAACCCTTACCGGCAAGCTGGGCGACGTCATGCAGGAGTCGGCGCAAGCGGCCATGTCGTACGTGCGCTCGCGAGCATCGCGCCTGGGCCTGCAACGCGACTTCTACCGCAATCTCGATATCCACGTGCACGTGCCCGAAGGAGCCATCCCGAAAGACGGGCCTTCCGCGGGCATCACCATCGCCACGGCAATTTCAAGCGCACTCAGCAAGATTCCCGTGCGCCGCGATCTGGCCATGACGGGTGAGATCACGTTGCGTGGCAAGGTGCTGCCGATTGGTGGATTGAAAGAGAAACTGCTGGCGGCCCACCGCGCCGGCCTGTTCGAAGCCATCCTGCCCAAGGACAACGAAAAAGACGTGGCTGAGGTGCCCGAGAACCTGCGCAACGCCATGAAGCTTCACTTCGTGGAGACCATGGACCAGGTGCTGGCCATCGCTCTCGAAAAACCGCTGCCTGATATGGCGGTCGAAGCAGAAGCGGCACGGCCGATTGCTCCACTGGCGCCTCCCGCAGAAGGATCGACGGCGCATCAATAGATTCGAGCTCTGGGCTTTAGGCCCTCGGCTCTTTAGGAACTTCGGAAGGCCCGCTGCAGAGCGGGCCTTTCTTCATGCCAACGAGCGTCTCCCTTCTGACAAGACATGCAAAACTCTGCAGCTTGACTCCCGTTACACGCCAGACATATAGTTCGCACACTTTCGGAGAGAGCTAGCAAGCGCTCGGGAATAGACTCTCTCAGCTCACAGTCCCTGTCTTCTCTGCGTATTCGCTCTGGAGACCCTGTTTCCAACCACAAACCAGGAGGCCAACATTGAATACATTTGCTGCTCGACTGACCGCGTCGGCGGCCGGATTATTGTTTGTCTGCGCAAGCATCAGCGGCGCCAGCGCGCAAACACGAAATTACAACACCGTTCCCATGCCGCGTACCCAATCGGCTCCTTTAACCCCAGGTGCCGGCATCAACATCACGATTGGTCCGAACACCAACGTGACGAACGAAGCGGGAGCGCAAAGTGAAACCAGCGTTGCCGTGAATCCCACCAATCCCATGGACATCATCACCAGCGTGAACGACCTGAACGCTCCGGGCGGAGCTGCAGCCTCGGCTTACGAGTCTCTGGATGGGGGCGTGACCTTCACCAGCACCTATATCACTGCGGCGAGCAATTTTTGCTATGACACATGGGACGCATTCAATGCGAATGGCGACGCTTTCATGTCCTACGAATGCTTTGATCAGCGCATTGCCTATCGCAAAGCCGGAACCTCCACCTGGACGGAGATCAAGCTCAGCCCGTTGGCGGGTTCCTCCCCTGACCGCGATATGGTCACCGTCGACAACTCTCCGACGAGTCCTTTCTTTGGCAGCGTATATATCGGCTATGACGACAACGGAGCCAACAATGCGCCCTTCGTGCTGTATTCGCGGGACGGCTTCACCAGTTGGAAGCGCAGCAAACAGGTTTCCACGCAGGGCAATCCGACGATTGGCGTGAATGTAGCCACGGGTCCAGACGGTTCGGTCTACGCCAGCTGGGAGGATTACGGAGGCAAGAAAATCTGGGTGGCCAAATCGAGCGATGGCGGGGCAACTTTCGGAACTGCTCATATCGTGACCAACTTTCGCCTGAACACCACGGGCTTCTTCGTCTTCATTCCGCCGCAAAACAGCCGCGGCATCCTCCCCTTCCCGATGACCGCCGTAGATCAGGCTGGAACCCACCCCGGACGCTTGTACGAAGCCTATCTCGATCAGGACCCGGCGGGAAGCAACCTGAATACCTATGTTCGCTCGTCCGATGACGGCGGCACCACCTGGTCAGCGGAGGTCAAGGTCAACGACGACACCAACCACGCTTACCACTTCCATCAACAGATCTCGGTCGCGCCCAATGGAACAGTCGGAGTTTCGTTCTACGACACGCGCAAAGATCCCGCCAACAAAAAGACGAATCGCGTCTTCACCGCCTCGACCGATGGCGGCGTGACCTGGAAGAAAAACAAACTGGTCAGCACCGCGCAGTCAGACGAGACCGTGAACGGCTCAGACTTCGGCAACCAGTACGGCGACTACGCAGGCAGTTCGGTGGATAGCCTGGGAGTGTTCCGCTTCTCCTGGACCGATTCCCGTAATCCCGGCGCGGTTCACGAAGACATGTTTGCCGGCAGCTTGTCACCTAAATAGAGCATCCTGAACCAACCAGCCCTATTTCCGCGCTCAGCGCGGGAGTAGGGCTATTTTTGCGTCCAAATGACGTAACGGCAGTCTCCGCTTTAACGAAACAGTTTTAGAATGGAGGCGTGAGGTGCTGAAACGATGCCAGAACCGGGGGAAAACCGCGGATTTCTCCGCGGGGCCGGAGCCCTGCTGGTGGCGGTGGCAGTCGTCGGAACCCTGCTCGTGATGCTGCCCGCCTATCGCTGGTTCTTCCTGATCAGTGTCGCGATCGGAGTCGTGGTAGCCGGAATTCTTTATCTCTGGAACAAGTACAAACCCATCAAGGAAGAAGACGTCGATCACAAGCGTCCTCTGGGCCTCTAGGACCCGGGGCGCTTGCAAGCGCTGGCAGAAACCTGCAAACTATCGTATGAGAGTTCTAGCGCGCTTCCTGATGGCGGCAAGTGATGTGAGTCACTTCCCGGCCCCCGCCTTGCCGGAAGTGGCGTTTCTGGGCCGCTCCAACGTCGGTAAATCAAGCGTCATTAATTCCCTGCTCGGTACCAAAATCGCAAAGACCAGTTCCACGCCGGGCCGCACGCGCAGCATTAATTTCTTCGAAGTTCGCTGGCCGGGAAAGCCGCAGCCAGAGGTGATCTTCACCGACCTGCCGGGCTACGGGTTTGCAAAAATCTCGCGCGAAGTCTCAGCCCGCTGGCCGGAATTTATCGAGCCTTATTTGAAAGACCGTCCGAACCTGTCGCTGTGTCTGGCCCTGATCGACGCCAGTGTTCCGCCGCAGGAAAGTGACGAGCAACTCATCGAATTCTTGAAAACCAGCGGCCGCAACTTCCTCATCGTTGCCACCAAGAGCGATCGCCTGTCGGGAAATCAATTGCAGAACGCACTGCGCACGTTCACCCAGGCCTTCTCCGAGAGCCGGGTGCTGCCCTACTCGGCGCGAACGGGAGCCGGGAAGAATGAGCTGTGGCAGGAAATTCGCGGCAGCATTAAGGCCATTTAAGAACAGTTCCCTTTTGGGGAATCGGCCTGCCATCCGTAACTGCCCGCCCGACTTGCTCCGCTTCAGAACCCGCAGCCAGCGACCGTAGGATCAGGGTAGGGGCGCTGCGATCCTGAGTCGCAGTGCAGTCGCAATGGACCGTTGGAATGAGATGCGCGAGGTCGGCGGCAGCCACGACACGGGCAACGTGGAATATTTTCGCGCGCTGAAACGCACGAATGAGGGCACAGCAGCCCCCCCGTCTCAGGCCTATCCCGGCGACAAGCGCCGTAACCCTCGCTACAAATGCGAGGGCAGCGCGGAATTCCGCAGCGAGGGCAGCACAGTGCGCACATGGGCCACCGTGACCGACCTGAGCCGGAGCGGATGCTACGTCGAGATGCAAGCCACGTCGCCGGTGGATACCGCGCTCAACATGACGATCGAGGTCGCGGGTATTCGCGTCGGCGTGAAGGGAATTGTGCGCGTTTCCTACCCGTTCCTCGGGATGGGGATTGCTTTCACGGAAGTATCGGAGAACGACAAGGCCCAGTTTGAAGAGCTCTTGATCGGGCTGGCGGCCGGCATCACCGGTCCCGCGTATCAATCGGAGGCGAAACCCGCGCTCGCGGCGTCGGATATCACGAACGTTGCCGACCCCAGAGCCACACTGAAAGCGGTCGCGGCCTTCTTCCAAGAGCACAATACGCTGACCCGCGAACAATTCTTGGAGATAGTCGGGAAGTACGGCGGGCGCTGATCTCATTCCTTCCAACCGGTGTAGACTTTACCCAATGCTTCGGAGGGGCTCATGAAACGCCTGCTTGCGGCTTTTCTAGCTCTCTGCCTGACTGGCCTCTGCACCAGCTGTGGAAACGTGTTTATTGGTGGAGGTTTTCAGCCCACGCCATCCAGCATTACCGGCACCGTTACCTTTGTTGAGGTGAATAACGTCATCTCCGGCGGGACGTCTGTGGAAGTCACGTTCGTAACGTTCCTGCAGGATGGCCTCTCCTCGAGCATGACCTTCTGTGGAGACCAGAGCAGCCAGTTTCCTCTCAACCAGGCTGTCACCACAAATTTCAATCCTGGCCAACCCTGCGCGACGCTGGTAATCGTCATCATCATTGGCTGAGGATTTCCCTTTCTGGTTACTTTCGAGCCTCCCATGCCTGCCGTGTTTTCGAGGCATCCGCTATCATGAAAGACCTATGGCGAAATATCTTGTTACTGGAATTGCGGGCTTCATTGGTTCGACAATCGCGAGACGAATCCTGGCGCAGGGAGACGAGGTGCGAGGCGTCGACAACCTCGCTACCGGCAATCAGAAAAATATCGCGGAGATCGCGGATCGCATCGACTTCCGCCAGGCCGACATCCTCGATCTGGACGCGATGCACAGCGCCTGCGAAGGCGTGGACTATGTCTTCCACGAAGCGGCCATTCCCTCGGTACCCAAGTCGGTGCTCGATCCCCTGGGCAGCAACCGCGCCAACATCGACGGCACCGTGAACGTGCTGGTCGCGGCGCGCGACGCGAAGGTGAAGCGTGTGGTTTATGCGGCTTCTTCGTCGGCTTATGGCGATACTCCGACCTTGCCCAAGAAGGAAGAGATGCCTCCTAATCCCATCTCGCCCTACGCCGTGGCTAAACTGGCCAGCGAGTATTACATGATTTCGTTTTACCGCTGCTACGGACTCGAAACCGTCTCTCTGCGCTACTTCAACATCTTCGGGCCAAGACAGGATCCGACTTCTCCGTATTCCGGCGTTCTGGCCAAGTTCATCACCACCATGCTGCGTGGAGAGCAGCCCATCATCTTTGGCGACGGAGAGCAGAGCCGCGATTTCACCTATGTCGACAATGCTGTCGATGCCAATCTGATGGCCTGCAAGGCGCCGGCGGCGAATGTTGCGGGCCGCGTCTTCAACGTGGCCACGGGCCGGCGCGTGACCCTGACCGAAACCTTTGAAACATTGAAGAAAATCATGGCGTTCTCTGGGGATGTGAAGTACGGCGAAGAACGCACCGGCGACATCAAGCACTCACTTGCAGATATTTCGCCCGCAGAAAAGGCCTTCGGCTACAAACCCAAGGTCGATTTCGAGGAAGGACTGCGGCGGACGATCGAGTGGTATAAGGCCGGGGCCTAGCCTTCAGGGCATCGGGCTTCAGGTTCACAGTCGATATTGACCCGCTTTGGTCTCCTCATTTGTTGTTCCAGCGACCAGCCACCGGCGACCTGCGACCGCATTCCTGAAGCCCTAAGCCTGTTCCCGTTACCTTGGTGATCTAGGGAGCAGTTACGGGCCGGACTACATTGGATTCATGACACTTTCCTCGATGGTGCTTTCGCGCGATTGGCAGGAAGTTGGCGTACTGGAATGCATCCTGGGCGGGTTGCATATTGGAGTAGAGATCGAATCTGAGCTTGAGCGGGCTCATGCCAAGCTGGCGAAATCCAAAGTCGACGCTCTTATCGTCGATTGCGATTTGAACGGCGCCTCGAACTTTCTGCGCGACCTGCGCAATGAACCGATTCAAAATTCGGTTCCTCTCGTGATCGTGAGCGGATCGAGCGGGCGGAATATGCTCGAGTCGACCGGCGCCGCCTTCGTCTTCGAGAAACCCATCTCGGTAGAACAGGCCGTACACACGCTTTCGGCCGCGCGCAACATGATTCTCGATGGGCGCCTTCGCTACCATCGTCATCGTCTCGACATTCCTGTCACTCTCTGTTCGAGCAGCAAATCACGGGCGGAAGCACACGTCACCAATCTCAGTCAGGGCGGATTGGGAATTCAAACTGAGGATTCTCTTCCCACGGGGCCGGTTCGCCTGCATTTCTCGTTGCCGGGAACTGATTTGTCAGTCAAGGCCATGGGAAAAGTGGCTTGGATCGATAAGCAGGGCAACGCGGGAATCAGGTTTGTGCAGATCAGCCGGCGTACAAAACGCGATCTTCAGCTCTGGCTTGAGCGGGAATATTTCACCAGCTAGTTCTAGCGAAAGCGGGGCAATTCCTCTTCTTCCCCGTCCGCCGAATTTCCGTATGCGACGCGTGCCAAGTGCTCGCCTGGCGTCATTCCCACGCACACAGCAAACAGATACCAGTACACTGCCGCGAACATGCTGGTGATTCCCAGGGCGAGAGCAATCGCCAGCGGCCAGGTGGGAAACAGGTTCGTCATTCCCAGCGAGATAATCGCAAACAATAAAACCGCGCAGAGCAGCACCAGGCTGTCGACCATTCGGCTGATACCCCGGGCCGATATCTTGAAGGGAGATCCCAGCACTTGCACGGAGGCTTGAGGTTCTTCCTCTCGGTCGATGTCGTCTGCCGGTTCCACGGGAATGGCCGGGCGGGCTCCATCGGAAAAGAACAACTCAGTCGCGTTTTCAGAACCGTGATGAATAAAGATCGACTCGGCGCGTTCCGCGTGCTGCGCGGTGGCCATCAGTTGAGTGAAAATCCAATCTTTCAGCAGGTGCCGCGAGCGCTCGGCGATGTCGAGAAACTCCATGCCCGCCTGCCCCAGCGGGTCGGCCCATGCCACTCGTCCCCGGGCCTCTACGCGGGCGCGCGGGTTCAACAACTCGAAGCGCAAGGACACTTCCTGGTTGACCCGCAGGGGAGCCACGGCCTGGATGGCAATACCCGATTCGCTCAGGTCTCGGATGATGCCGCCATTCGCCTGGTCGAGCCTGACGTACGCCAGATTTTGAACTTTTTGACGGTAATGACGGCGGCGAGAACGCGGCTCAGCGACCACTACTCCGGGAGACGCAGATGAGGCCGCAGAGGCTTCCATACACAGAATCTTAGCCCGGTCGCGGACAGAACTGATTAACCGCGCTGGTTCGTCTGCCTTACGAGGCTGACCGATGTTGGTGAGATGGCGCTGGCTGGGGCGGGGGTTGCTGAGCACGATCCCAAGCGATCAAGCGGCCAAGATCGTAGCTGTAGGGCCCGTAGGCCCGGAAGACCTCTTCGTCAAATAAACGCTTGATGCCGCAGCCTGTACACACTTGATAGGAATAGCCTTGAGCACGAACGGGCCAACTCATCTTGCTATGCCAGCAACCGCGGAAAACAACCACCGCCGCTCCCGCAAGCCCGGTTGCCATAAGACCGAGGGGCCACTTCCAACGCGACTTCTTCTTTTCGACTGCCGGGGTTTCCTCTACTTGGTTTTCGTCCACCTGGGTTACCTCTAAAACTGCACTGAGCCGAGCATATGCCCATCGCCAGCAAGTGGCAATGGCCCGAAGCTGCCCCCATTGCCTTTAACGATAAGCGGCTTACTAAAGAACAACTATCGGCTCCCACTTTCGTGCACAGGGAGATGTTGCGGCGTGCGGTCAGGCCTTGTAACGTAGAACTACCGTCCTAGGCCAGCGTTAGCGAGTTCCAGGAGTCCTCTGGGATGTGCCAACTGGTACATTGGCAAGCACTTCCCTGACGGCAAGATAACCTGGAGCATAAGTACCGAAATTGCGTTTGCGTGCCCGATGAGTGCGAATCCTTCCAACCCGCCGTCGGAGTTAACCAGAGAGCTAACCGAAGCTCGCCCAGCGGCCACGCAAGCGACCGAACTGGGCTCCAGTCACGAGGCGTTACAAGCGCTTCTCGCCTTTTCCGCACTCCACGAGCAGATTCGCCAAAGACGAGCCCATCCCGCAGGTCAGCCATCTGTGGCTGAAACGTGGGAGGTCGAGCGCTTTGTGCTCGACGAAGTTTTGCAACTGGTCGCGGAACGGGCGCTGGCGATCACAGGAGCCGATGGTGTAGCTGTCGCCCTCGCCGAAGGAACCGAGATTGTCTGCCGCGGCTCGGCGGGAGCGATTGCTCCGGATGCCGGGGCGCGGCTTGATCCCAACTCCGGCTTTTCCGGGGCCTGCTTTCGTTCCGGGCAGGTTATTCGTTGCGACGATGCCGAGCATGATCCGCGGGTAAATCTTCAGGCGGCGCTTCTGCTGGGTGCTCGTTCGATGGTGGCTGTTCCCCTTGCGGGACAGAATTGCGTGATCGGGCTGCTGGAGGCGTTCTCTTATGACGCCTTCGGTTTCAACGACAGCGACGTGCGTAGCTTGAACTTGCTGGCGGAATTGATTCTGGCAGCGCTGCGTCCGGAAGAAGAAGATCGTCTGGCCCAGATTTCACGGCAGGTTAGCGCGCGGGCTGTAAACGCAGTTCCCGTTCGCGAAGCGGACCCGGCGGAACTGTTGGCTGAAGATGAGATTGAGCCGGAGACAGAAAATCTGCCGCGGGTTCTCGATCCTGTGGCAACGCCGGTCTCGGACGAACTCGACGAGTCGCGACCCGGGATGATGGTGGTTCTGGTCGTACTTCTGTTAGGCACTCTTTTTGGAGGGGGAATCTGGTGGAAGTTTGGCAGACAAACGCGGGAAGCTGTCGTTCTTCCGGCCCAGACTGTGCCCGCTCCTGCTCAAGCGTCCGTTCCTCCCGTTAGCCAACCGCTCGCATCTTCAGCCGAAGAAGACACCAGTTCAGCGGACCCGGGCGCAGTTGAAGCTCCCAGCACTCCCACAACTGATGAGCAAAAACTCTCTGTACTTCCGCGCGTGACCGGCGTTCGCCACTGGTCGGCCGCCGATTCGAGTACGGTGGTAATCGATTTGCAGGATCAAGTGCAGTATGAAGCGCACCGTTTAGGCAATCCGGAACGCATTTATTTTGATCTGCACGATACGGCTTTGGCTGCGGGCTTGGTCGGCAAAAGCATCGATGTGAGTGACACGTATCTGAGCCGGATTCGCATCGCGCAGCCAGTATCGGGCGTGACCCGCATCGTGCTCGATACCAAAGGTGGATCAAACTTCTCTGTCAGCATGCAATCCAATCCCTACCGGCTCGTGGTCGAGGTGCGCGCCCCGGGATCGAGAGCTCAGCCACGCGCAAAGGTCGATCTATTCAGCCCCTCGCAAACCCAGCCCAAGCAAGAAATGGCCAAGGCACCGATTACGGCTTGCTCCAGTTCCAGCTGCGGGCGCAAGCTTGCGTATCGTCCTCGATGCCGGACACGGTGGCTGGGACTTGGGCACGGTGGGCCGCCAGGGATTGCTGGAGAAGGATCTGGTGCTGGACGTCGTCGAGCGTTTGGGCAGCTTGATCGAAAAGCGCATGGGCGCTGAAGTGATCTACACCCGCAAAGACGACAATTACATCGCACTTGAGAAGCGCGCCGAAATCGCCAACCAGGCGCAGGCAGACTTGTTCATCTCGATTCATGCCAACAACAGTTCGTTGGCTTCCGCGCGCGGAGTTGAGACGTACTACACAAACACCTTCTCGTCGGTGCATGCCTACGAGCACGAAGAAGCTCCAAAGCTTCAATCGGTCAGCTTCGCGAACGTCGATATTCGCGACAAAGTGCACGAGTCGCGCAAGATCGCTGCCGACATTCAACACGCGCTCTACGGGGCGCTGGCTGCGAAGAGCCCTGGGATCCGCAATCGTGGAGTCAAAGAAGCTTCCTACGTGGTGCTGACGGGAAGCTCGATGCCGGCGGTGCTGGCGGAAATCTCATTCGTCAGTAGTCCGACTGATGAAACGAATCTGCAAAGTCCTACCTACCGCCAAGGGATTGCTGAGGCGCTTTACAAAGGCATTGCCACCTACGCAGATAGTCCGCGTAAGATTAAGGCCGCCAGCGCAACAGGAAAACCCGCGGGCAACTAGAACCGTAGCGAGCCCGGCGAGACTCCACCAATCTCTAGCACGATCGTGAATACCTCAGGAGAATCTCTTTGAAAGCCACGAGCAATGCTTTGGCAGGACTTTACCGCCGAGATCTGTCGAGACTGATTCAGCAAATCGAGGACTTTCCGAGCGACGAGATGCTATGGCGCACACTTCCTGGAGTCACCAATCCAGCGGGAAATCTTGTGCTTCACCTCGAAGGAAATCTTCGCGAGTACATTGGCCGGCAACTCGGGCAATTACCGTATAGCCGCAACCGTCCGCTGGAGTTCGCCTCGGAAGGGCTTCGGCGAGAGGAACTCATGCACCGCATCGAAGACTTGAGACGATTGATTCCCCCCGTCATCGAATCGCTTTCCGTGGAACAGATGGAGAAGGAGTACCCAGAAATCGTTCTCGAGAAGCCACTCTCTGTCCATGCTTTTTTGATTCATTTGTACGGACATCTAAACTGGCATCTGGGGCAAATCGACTACCTGCGCCGAGTCCTCTCCGGCAATGGAGCCGTAAAAGGCGCTGGTCTCTAACTATCAGGACTCTCTTCTTCGCCCGCGGTCAGACGTCTGCGTGGCCTTCCAGATAGAAGACGCACTCTCCTTGCAACTGAACGCGGTCCTTCTCCAGGCGACAAACAATCTCTCCGCCGCGTCGCGAGGCTTGGAACGCACGGAAGTCCTTCTTGCCAAGTCGGGTTGCCCAATACGGCGCCAGCATGCAGTGGGCGGCGCCAGTCACTGGATCTTCGGGGATGCCCTTCGCCGGCGCAAAATAGCGGCTTACGAAATCATAGTTTCCTTCACCCCGCGCGGTGACAATGACACCGGGACGTCCAATACGGGCGAGAACTGCCATGTCGGGCGTAAGTTCACGCACCCGTTGTTCATTCTCCAGTACTGCCATGTAGTTGAACTCATTGGCTAGAACCTCGTTGGGAACTGCGCCCAGCGCCTCGACGAGCTTTTCGGGCATCGGAACCGATTGCGAAAATCGGGCGGGCAAATCCATCACGTAGCCCCGGTTCCCGCGCTTCACTGTGAGAGGACCACTCATTGTGTGGAAAATCACGCAGTCGCGGGTGGGCTCAAGGCGCTCCATGACCACCGCAGCACTCGCGAGAGTCGCGTGGCCGCAGAGAGGAACCTCAATCAGCGGCGTAAACCACCGCAACCGGTACTCGCCGTCGGCGGGCACAAGAAACGCAGTTTCGGAGAGATTGTTTTCGGCGGCAATCGCTTGCAAAGTTGCGTCCGGAAGAAAATTCTCCATCGCCATTACCGCGGCAGGATTCCCGGAGAATCGGCGACTGGTAAAGGCATCCACCTGGAAGAGGGGCGTACGCATAGCAACCTTCTACCAGAAACGGCAGGGTTGAAGCGAGGTCCCTCAGTGGCGAAGGCCGCCCTTCTCTTGCGCGTCAGGGGAACGGCTCAAAGCCATGCCCTTCCGAATTCAGTTCCCCACTCCTCCATACTTCTGGAGCCACTTCAATTCTTCCCGCACTTTAATCTTTCCGTGCCAGGGATTGTCGTCGAGAGAATGGCCTTCTCCGGGAAAAATCAGCAGCGTGCTGGGGACGCCTAGATTGTGCAGGGCATGATCGAGCAGATAGTCTTCCGCGACCGCGACGCGGATGTCATCTCCCCCAGCAACGATATGGGTGGGCGTCTTCACTTTGTTCATTTGAAACATGGCGGCTTCGTCGTGATAGCGCGTAGCCTGATCCCAGGGAAGTCCGCCGAGAAAATACGCGTCATCGAAAGTGGTGTCGTCGTTGCCCCAGTTGGCGACGTGCTCGACCGCTCCCGCTCCTGTGACTGCGGCTTTGAAGCGCGTGGTCTGAGTGATGAGCCAGTTGGTCATGTAGCCGCCGTAGCTGTATCCGCCGACGGCGAGTTGATTGGGATCGGCGATGCCGTCCTTCACCAGGGCATCGACGCCTTCGAGAATGTCTTTGCCAGGACGCGAGACGATCTCGGGCACGATTCCCATCAGAAATTTGTCGCCGTAGCCGCTGGAGCCGCGATAGTTCGGCTCAAAGACCAGCCATCCTTGATTGGCGGCGAGGCGATCCCACTGGTACCAGTCGGCTTCGAAGTGATTACCATCAGCGTCGGCGGGGCCTCCGTGAATGAACACAAACGTCGGCAGATTCTTCGGCCTCGAACTTTCCCGGCGGATACATCAGCATGCCTTCGACCGTGGTGCCGTCGTCAGCAGTCCAGCGGTAGGGCTTGCCTTTGGGGAGTTCGCGCTCGGTAAAAAGTTTGTTGAAGGAAGTAATGGGGCGCGCCTCTTGAATTTTGTCGAGGCTATCGGCAACATAGACTTCGGTTGGCTTTTCAAGCGTGGAATGGACGAAGGCCACTCTGGGAGAGTGTGCAGCGGTCGCAATCCACTCGTAAGTTCCCGCCCATCCTGCCTGCTTTGAGAATGCACCGGCAGCTTTGGCCTGTGAGTACACCTGAACTTCTGTCCCAAGACGTCCGTTGGCGACGACGCCACCGTCTTCGGCGACGGTGTAGTGAGTAACCGGACCTCCGAAATCCGCGGCCCAGCGCTGAACGTCAGTCGTAACGGCGTCGACCCAGTAAAGTCGGGTTTGCGTGTCTTTATACTTCCCTTCCACCGAGCCGACGTCCACCTGAAAGAAGACGTGCTTGTTGTCCTTGGCCCAGGCGATCGACTGCTCAACGGCCTCGTTGTGGGTGAGTCGCTTGGCAGGCACGGAGGATGAGGAATTCTTCAAATCGACCGAGTATATTTCGAACTCATCAAGCTTTTCCTGCCGTTCTGAAACCGATTCGGTGACGAATGCCAAGCGGCTTCCATCCAGAGAGACTGCCATCTGCTGCACATGCCAAGGAGTACGAGATATCTCTTGCGAGCCGGGAGTGGCGTCGGGAACTTCATCGGGATCGTCCGCTGGTTTACTGCCAACCGAGGCCCGCCGCGCCATGGCATCCGCCAGATCGATGCGGAAGATGGCGTCTCCGCGCTCAGCGATCCGATATTGTTCAACGTCTTTCCATTCTTTCTTGTAGGCGTCTTTCTGCTCTTTGGACCACGGCACCCGCGTCGCGTAATAGAGCGTGCGCGAATCCGCCGACCAGGCGAAGGAATGGACTTTAAGCCCACCCACAGTCACGGGAAAAGATTCTCCGCCGCTGACAGAGATCACATAAAGCTGATGAACCTCGTTTTCCTTGTTCTTCGAGTCTCCCGATTCGCCCTCTTTGCCGCTTCCGGACTTTCGCTCGGAGAGAAAGGCGACCCAGCGGCCGTCGGGAGAGAATTGCGGTGAGCTGTCGCGCCCTGATTGCGTGAGCTGTACCAGGCTCCCGCCGTGTCCATCTTCGCGATAGAGCCAGAGTTCCTCGCGAAAAATGTTCTCGTCCCAGTCGGCGCGCGTGGTGGCAATGAGCACCGCATTGCCGTCGGGAGAGACACTAACGCTGTCGAAACTGACCGAGTTGAAGAACTCATCAAGCGTAATTTTAGGTTTGTCAGCGGCCAGTGCAGGAAGCGTTGCCAGAAGTGCAACCAAGGGAAGGAGTCGGTGAATGATGAGCCTCATAAGGTAAAGATGAGATATACACGCCGCGATCAAAGAGCGCAATTCGTAAGTGGACCGGGTTGCGACCGCGGGTCACGCTTCAGTGCAGGCGCTCTGCAGCATCCAGTTCATCTTTCGCACCCAGATATTCCCAGCGCTGCAGTGCGATGGGAACGTTTCCGTTCAGCCAGAGAAAATCGTGGAAACTCCGCAAGCTGAACGCGTCGCCCTTCTGAATGCGGGCGTCTGCAAGAAACTTGTAGATTTGCAGTTTGCCTATCTCATAGGAGATCGCCTGACCTGGGGTTGAAGCGAACAGAGAGGCCTCCGCATGAGCCGTCTTCGGATCCATGGGGACGGCCTTCTGAAGATAGGCTGCGCCCTGATCGATGGTAAATTCGCCCAGTGCGAGCTTTACATCGACTTCGACGCGCAGCGCCCGCAGGCGCATGAAGTTCCAGATAATTTCGCGCGTGCGGGGGCTGTCGTCGAACAGGCCCGCCGTCATCATCATTTCTTCGGCGTAGAATCCAAGCCCTTCGTTTGCGCCGGAGTCATAGTAGTGACGACGGATGGGATCTGGATGCGCCCACGAAAGCGCCAATTGGAAATAATGTCCGGGGACGCCCTCGTGAACCATGTCAGGGCGCGTATCCTTCGCCGTGGCTAACGCGAAGTAGCCCAGCTTCGGGACTCGGAGGATCAATGTAGCGAACGCAATTTTCTTTAAGGCGGCTGGGCCCGGTGAAATCATCGGCCTCTCCCGTGCCTTCGAGCGGCGCCAGATAAGCAGGCATGGGTAGAAAGGCGTAGTGCTGCACCCACGCGGGGACGGTGAGGATATCTTTCTCTTCGAGAAAACGACGGATCGCCAATTCATCTTTCTGTCCTCGGGCAATCTGCTCGGTTTGATCCTTAAAGATGACTAGTTCCGGCGCGCCCAGGTTGTGATGTTCTTCGTAGACCTCGGAGGCGACGGACCGTGCCCACTCCTGGCGCCCCATAGCCTGCAACTGCTCAGGTGTATAGGGAAGCAGGGCGACGTTCTTTAGAAAGAAAATGTAGTTCTCTCGTCCGACTGCGCTCTCCTGGGCCATGGTTGGCAACTTTCGCATCAGCCAATCGCGATACGAGTCGAGAGCAGCAGCGGCTCTTTGCGCTGTCAGCATCGATGTCACGGGCAGCGTTTGCGTCCAGCAGGGGTTTGAGTTCGCTTACCGATTTCAACATACGCGGCCGGATATTCTCGATCGCGTCGAGCGCCAGGTGGGCGAAGGGCGCCGCCGGCTGCACCAGGTTCTTTTCTGCATACCCGATGGTCGCGGGGATTGACGCCAGAGTGGCAACGATCTCGCGAGAACGAGCCGCGTCGAATGGCGGCGGAGGCAGCAGCAGATGAAAATAGGCTCCGACGGTCTGATCGAAATAGAAAAGCGGGTTGCGCTGCCAGTTCTTGCTGACATCCAGCTCCCAGCGAACCCGCGCCAGGGCCGAACCCATGAGCCGGTAATCCACTTGGCGAGCCACCGGCCAGGTCGACGAATCAATCTTCTTCCAACGCGCCTCGAACTCTTCTAGTTGCTTTTGATAGCCAGCCACCGCCTGGGGAGACCAGTCGGGAAGCCAATTCGCGGGCCGCTCGAGACGCGGGATATCGTCGTCGGAAACCGGTTGCTCGGTGGCACGCCATGCCCAGAAGTCGCGGGCGAGATCATCCAACGCGTCAGCGTGCAGAAGAGGAACAAAGGTGAAAAGCAGCGCAGCCGATAGCAAACACCTTTTCAGATTGATCAAGATTTTCACTCCCTGCGGCTGAGTTTATTTCTTCTCATTGACCGCGAGAAAACGTGGGGCCGAAGCTTCATCGGCGAAAGTCCACGCTGAAAGATAAGCCAGGCGCACGATTTTCTCCATTTTCACAAAATTGATCTTCTCCACCGTATCGGTGGGCTGGTGATAGTCGGGATGAAAGCCGGTGAACCACCAGATCGCGGGGATATCGTGCAGCCCAAACGGGAACTGGTCACTGCGCTGGAAGACGTTGAGCGCGGCGTCGTCATCCCATTTGTAGTTGAGGTGAAGTCCCACGATTTCATCTTGCTCCTCCACCACCTTGCGGTAGTCAGGACTGTTCACAGTGCCGATCAAATTCAACTCGTTGGAAGTATCGGAACCGATCTTCATGAGGCCATCAGTCTGCGCACTGGGCGTCTCGTTGCGCCCGATCATGTCGAAGTTGATCACGGCCCGCGTCGTATCGAGCGGACGCAGCGGATGAGCCGCGTAGTAGTAGGAGCCCAGCAAACCTCTCTCCTCGGCCGCGAAAACGATAAAAACAATCGAACGCTTCGGCTTAGCAGGATTTGCCGCGAATGCACGTGCCGACTCGATCACGCCCACGGTGCCTGAGCCATTGTCGTCGGCTCCGTGGAATATCTGTCCGTTGCGAGAGCCATCGTGATCGTAGTGCGCGCTCAGGATGATCGTTTCATTCTTCAGTTTGGGATCGCTGCCCTCGATCATACCGGCAACGTTGGCCGTCATTCCGCGCTGCATTTCCGCATTCACCACCTGCATCTGCACTTCGGTATCGGGAAGCGGCATGGAAACCGGCTGGAGATTCGCATCGATGCTCGATTGCAAATCGCCTCCCTTCTTCGATGATGCCGAAATCAAGGCGTCCGCGACGGCATCGCTGATGTTGAAGGAGGGAATGTTGACCTCGCTGTCCGCCAATGCTTGTGAGGGGACATGAGTAATACGCTCGACGATTCCCGGAATGCGCGACAAGCGTTCGATATTTGACGGATGCTTTCGGTTCGGTTCGCTGGCGATCAAGATGCCGACGGCTCCATGCCGCTGTGCATTCAAGGCTTTCAGCCGGGCATTCGCGTGGCGGGTATTGCCCAACCCATTGAAGATGGAGTTTGGATCGTTCTCTTGCGGTTCGTGATCGAAAACCAGAACAATCTTGCCCTTCACATCCAGATTCGCATAGTCGTCGTATTTAAACTCGGGCGCGGTAATTCCGTATCCCGCAAAGACGACCGGGGCGCGGACCGAGACATCGTGGGGATAGAATCCATAAAAATCGGTCATGAACGTATAACGCTGCTCTTTGCCTGCGCGATGCAAGACCAGGTTCGTCTGCTTTGGATCAGGCAGGAAGCGGATCAATTCAACCGGTTGGAAGTAGGAATCGCCAGTGACCGGTTTCAATCCCGCCTTGGAATATTCAGCAGCAATGAATTGAATGGCCACCTCTGAACCCCGATCCAGGGACATGCGCCCTTCGAGCGCGTCGGAAGATAAAAAGGTGAGGTCAGCGCGAAGATCGGAGGCTTGAATCCGATTAAAACCCGTGACGATGCGAGGATCGGGCTGATTCTGGGCAAGGCAAGACAGTCCGAGAGCCATGACGAGGAGTACGTAGCGGTAGCGGGTCATGCGACCTCCGAATGATTCCTGCAGGCGGCGAACTACTGCGCCGGAACCGCATTCTTCAAGGCATCGTCCAAACTTTGATTGCTCTTGGGCGCGGGACTTTCTATGACTCGCCAGCCGTCATCGTAATGGCGGAACGCGACGCTCGAGTTGTATTCGATCGCGCCTGAGTAGAGGGCGGCGCCGACTTCGTTGAGCGGCACCCATTTCCAGGAAAAATCCACGTCAGCGAAGTTTCCGTCTTTGCTGATTCCGGTAATGCCGGTGAGTTCCCGTTTGGCCGCGGGCACGCTGAAATAGCGAGAGGGTGCGGCGTTGTTCGGAATCAGGCCACGAAAGGTCTCAATGCCGATTGGAGTAAGGGCAACATCCCAGCAAGGCTCAGGCGGGTTCGGCGTGCGGACCGCACCGGCCGCTAGCTTGGGCGCAGCTTCGACTGAGCACGGCACGCTGGCGCCGGTGATCCAACCGCGTCGTTGCAGGACCAGGTAGTCGGGCGAGGAATAGTCCTTGTTTGAGATCACCCCGGTTCGCAGCCAGAACTCCTGCGTACTTTTGAAGCTGTCGGAACCCGCGATGAGAGTTGCCGCGAGTCGACGGGTGAGGAAATCGCGCGGCGAACACGCGACCATAAGACACAGGCACACCGAAATGACGGGAATCCAAGCTTTCCGCATGAATCAGTTTTGGTGCTAGTTGTGGATTGTAACCAAACGCGAGGCTCGCTGCGGCAAGAAAGGATGGTCGGCGATCTGGCCTCCGAATTTTTCAGCCCACCGGCCCGGAATCGTGGCCGCACAAGCGCTGCATTTACCCTCCGGCGTGACTTGGTAATCCCGAATCAAATAGCCATGACGCCGGATCAACAGCTGGTTGCAGCTGTGGCAACGGGTGTCTTCCAGGTCTCCGACTCTACCCGGAAGATTCCCTGCATAGACGTACCGGAGTCCGGTTTCCCTTCCGATTTGTGCCGCGCGCAGCAAGTCTTCGGGCCGAGTGTCCGCAGGGTCATCCATTTTGTAGTCTTGGTGAAAGGCGGTCACGTGCCAGGGAATGTCGCAAGAAACATCCGCAACGAACTCGGTCAGACCGCGCAACTCCTTTTCAGAATCGTTGAATCCCGGAATCAGCAGAGTCACGATCTCCACCCAGATACCCATTTTGTGCAGGCTGCGAATGGTCTCAAGGATCGGCCCAATGCGTCCGCCTAGTTCGTGATAATGGCGGTCGTCGAAGCTCTTCAAATCCACCTTGTAGAGATCGACCCACGGGCGCAGATATTCCAGAACTTCTGGGGTTCCATTGCCGTTCGAGACGAAACCTGTCATCAGACCTGATTTCTTGGCTTCTTTGAAGACAGCGACCGCCCATTCGCTGGTGATCAGCGGCTCGTTATATGTGCTGACCAGAACTTTGGCACCTTGGCGTAGCGCTTCCTGAACCAGTTCTTCTGGCGAAGCCGACAGCGGAGCAGAGATCGCCTCTGGATCGCGCAGCGCTTGCGACGTCACCCAATTCTGACAATAGGCGCAGTGCAGGTCGCATCCCAGCATGCCGAAGCTGTAAGCCAACGCGCCGGGATATGCGTGGAAGAACGGCTTCTTTTCGATGGGATCGCATTGCACGCCGCCCACGTATCCCCAAGGGACGTAGAGCTTCCCGCCGCGATTGAAGCGGACCTTGCAGACTCCGAGCTGGCCTTCGGAGATCGGGCAGCAGTGGCCGCAGGCGTAGCAGCGGACGCGGTCGCGATCAAGCTTTTGGTAAAGATCTCCCTCGCGTACGTGCTGGCTCAGAAGATCGCCAAGGGTAGGCAAAGAACACCTCGCGGCTGACTTTATTCTAAACCCGCGTAGAGTTGATTAGCGTTCGGGAGATGGTTTGCTACTGGCCATTTGATGCTCCTTCAGCCAATTGTTCGCTTGCTGCTGGATGGCCACAATTTGCGCTCGGCTTAGGTGTGAGACCAGTCCGGGAATTCTGTATTTGCTGGCTTCATCGCCGCCGGCCTGCGCGAGAATCGACCAGAAGTAAGCTTTGGAGTAATCCTGAGGTACCCCACGTCCAACCCCGTAGTACGCACCCAGAGTGCTCTGTGCGGTGACGTGGCCATGATCGGCCGCCAAGGAGAACCATCGCACTGCCTGGGGATAATCTTGCGCCACATCTTCCCCGGTAACGTAGTGGGCTCCCATCGCAAATTGCGCCGCGGGATCGCCCTGCTCCGCCAATTTCCGCATGCTCTCAAAGTCTGACGCTCCGGCGATGTTGCCTGCGGGTTTGGCAATGGCCTGAGCTTTTGGCGGCTCCGACTGGACCTTCGCTGTATTGATCCCGCCCTTCAGCCGGGGCCAAAGTACGATGGCAAGCACAGCCGCGACCGCCAGGACGAGCACTCCCACCAGAATTCGGCGAAATGCAGGCGAGCGCAACCCCGAACCAGGTTCCACTTCCGCGAAATCCTTTTCTGACCCGGACTTCTCCGTAGCGCGTTCCGGCGCTGGAGAGGCGCGTCTTACCGCGCTCGCCGCCGTTTCAGCAAGCCTGCGCACCACGATGTTGTCGTTATCGGTGAAAGCGCCGGGATGCGGCGAAAAGACCTCCAGCAAGCCCACGATGCTGCCGTTGGCGCGAATGGGAATCGCAATCATCGATCGGATGCCCAGTGCGCGGCAACTTTCGCGATCGACCCGGGGATCGGTTTCGGAATCGTCACAGCGGAGAAGCCGTCCCAACTTAACGCATTCTCCGGAAAAACCCGATCCTGCCTGGAGTCTCGCTCCGATCGGCGGCGCGTCGCCGGCGGACGCGCGGCATATCATTTCGTCGTCCTGCTGCAAGGCGATGGCTGCGCCGGTTGCGCGCGTAAAAGCCTGGGCACGATCCGCAATCAACCGCAGAGCGGCATCGAGGTCCGCTCCAAACGATTCTGCTTCGCGCTGAACCGCCGCCAGCGCGCCCAGCATCTCGGTGTAATCAGGTCCGATGGGCGCTTGCGGATTCTCGGCAACGGGCAACGCAGGAGCCGCCGTTTGCGCAGTCTCGGGCCGCAAGTGTAGGCCCTGCACGGCAAAGTGATTCGAACACGCCGTGAGTGCGTTCAGGAAGAGCCATTCCCGCAATTGCCTGACGGAAGCAAACGGCATATTGGGAAAGCGGATTCCAGCCCGTCCCGAGCGATCGGACCAAACCACCTGCCCCGTCGTATGAATGAATGACTTTGTCTCCGACAGATCGAGGCTGAGATTGAGACTGCTGTTTACCTCCGGGGCGGACGCAGTCTGGATCGCCATCCCCTCTTCATTGATGTCGATGACCTCGTTGAGGTCCAGAACCATCCCGCTGGAATTCGTATTCAGGCTGGCGTATGCGGGAGCGTGGACTTTATGGCGCACGCGGCTGCGCCGCTCGCCCAGCGGCGGGGTCCACGCCGGAACAGCATCAGCAGGCTTGGCTGCGGGGGATTCCATACTGGAAGATACATCTTACCGCAGCCAGGCAAACGACGTTTTTCAAAATCGGGATTATGGTCAGGCTGATTGCGCCTGGCTGACCGGTCGAATGGTCGACAACCGTGACATGGCCGCCACCATCATGCCCGAGAGCAGTTGCATGGTGGCCACGTCCTTGCCGTCGAAGGCATACGGAGAAGAGGACAGAACCTCAAAGACTCCCAGCGTGCGGCGGAAATGGCGGAGAGGGGCTGCGAGAATCGATCGCACGCCAAGCCGGCGGCAACTTGCCAGATCTACAAGAGGATTCCGCTCGGCATCATTGCAGAGGACAACCTCCCCGGTTCGCACGCAATCCGCGGAGATGCCGGAATCGGTTTGAAGGCGGACGCCCAGATCGGGAGCAGTACGCCCGGTGCGAGCGCGGCAAACGATTTCGTCCCCGGCCCGCAGTGCGATGGCCGCGCCGGTGGCTCCCGTTAGCGATTGCGCCCGTTCGGCGATCACGTGGATCGCAGGCTCCAAATCGATCTCCTGGGGATCAATCTCCAGCGGTGATCCGCTGCCGTGCCCACCGTGTCGGCTGCGGGCGTGATGGCGGCTGGGCGCAAGCGCTCCAAAAGACGCGGGCGCGCGGTTCTCTGCCCCCAAGGTCGCAGGAACGGTGCGCAGCAAATCACGCACCAAGCGGTCGAGTTCGGCATCTTGAATCAGGTGAGCAGTCTGTTGTCCCTTTAGTGAACCGCCCAGAATCCGCGAAAGGCTGAGAACTGCCTGACTTCCGCACGAGAGGCAGCAAGGAGTGTTGTTCTCGCTGATCAGTTCGCAGGAAACACAGAAGACGGCAGTTTGCAGAGAAAGAAAGTTGATGTCACTCGCTTTGACCCAGCCCATCTAGTGCGTTTCCTCCGGCCAGTCTTAAAAGAAGTAGCAAGGTAAATGGGAGTGGACGGCACAGTAAGTAACGGCGATGGTTCAACCTGTGGATAACGTTCGAGGGCAAACCATGGGGATCAGGCGGTCCGGAGAAGAATTTGGGCGATGCGTTCCGCGGCATGCCCATCCCACAGCGGAATCGACGAAGACGATTTCGTTGTCGCCGACAGGATTCGATCCACTTCCAACCGCATGCGCTCCAGGTCGCGCCCCACCAGCGTGTTGGTGCCCATGGTCACGGTGATCGGGCGCTCGGTATTCTCGCGCATGGTAAGGCAGGGGACACCGAGAAAGCTGGTCTCTTCCTGCATCCCTCCTGAATCGGTGATCACCACGGTCGCATCGCGCTGCAGTGCAAGGAATGCCAGGTAGGGCTGGGGATCCAGCAATCGCAGCGTGGGCGATTGAAGACCGAGATCATGGATTCTCTGCCGGGTGCGGGGATGCACGGGAAAAACGACTGGCAGCTTTTCGTTCAAGTCCGACAAAGCCAGTAGCAGGGCTCGCAACCAGGGCATGTCGTCGACATTCGAAGGACGATGTAGTGTCACCAGCGCATATTTCGAAGGCAGGTTCTTCGGTTTGTGCGGACCAGAAGCCGGCAACATGCGCACCAGCGTGTCGATCATCACGTTGCCCACTCGATGAATCTTGCTGAGGGGAATTCCCTCCTGCTGCAAGTTCTCATCGGCATCGGACGAGGGCGTAAACAGCAAATCGGAAAGTTGGTCGGTGATCAGGCGATTAATCTCCTCAGGCATGGTGCGATCGCGCGAGCGTAGACCAGCTTCCACGTGCCCCACGGGAATCTGCAGTTTGGAGCAGACCAGCGATGCCGCCATCGTGGAGTTGACGTCGCCGTAAACCAGCACCAGATCAGGCTTGCGATCTTCGACCATGGGCTCGAAACCCGCGATGATGTCGGCTGTCTGGCGGGCGTGCGTGCCGGAGCCAACCCCCAGGTTCACCTCCGGCGCTGGCAACTCCAACTGTTGGAAGAACACGTCCGACATGTTGACGTCGTAATGCTGTCCCGTGTGAACCATAGTCTGACGAACACGAGGGGAGCCTGTTAACGCCGCCCAGAGCGGAGCCGCTTTCATGAAATTAGGACGCGCACCCACCACGTGGAGAATATGCATGCTTGGGGAAAAGTCTCTGGGGGATTGTAATTGCTTCAACGATTACCGGCGAGACTCAACCGGCTTGGGCGGCAGCAAACCCGTGCCCTTCTTCGGTCCTGGGGACCACTTGGACGGTTTGAGCCAGAGAACGGTCCAAAGCATCTGCCAGCGCACCCGGAAACATGGAGGTCAGCAGATTCACGTCCAGTTGCAAATCACGCGTGCTATAGAGGCGATACAGGCTCAAAGAACCACGGCGGCGATGAGTGGCGGTGACAAGATCGAGATTCAGACTCCAGGCGGTCGCTTTTTCGCGGGCAAACTGGATGCCAGGCTTGCGCCAGCACAAATGATAAAGACCGGCCGGCCGATCTGCGATCACCTGCAAGCCTTCGACTTCCGGCGTTTCCTGAGGAAACACGTTCAGGTTGAGATCAAAGGCGTCAAAGTCGTTGCTTCCGAAAGCCGCAGTCAGAATGCGGCAGACCTGCTCGCAATCGCTACTGACCTTCAATTCTTCCGTCGCCCGGCGGACGGAAAGATTGTTGATGACGATCTGACGCTGTTCGATGGTGCGCTGGGCCACTCGGCGCAGTTCCCCGAACTCCAGATATCCCAGATGCTGCACGCCTACCCAGATTCCCGTGCCAAGCACCGCGAGCACCAGGCCGAGCGTGCTTCCCGTCGGCCACAACAGAAACAAGCTCAGCAAGGCAAACAGCGCGGAAACGGCGTAAAGCACAATCACGACCTGGCGGTGCGACATGCCTCGCTGCAGCAGTTTGTGATGAATGTGCTCGCGGTCAGCGGTGAACACGGGCCGCCCGGCGATTAATCTCCGGATCACCGATAGCGTCGTCTCAAGAATCGGGAGGCCAAAGGAAACCACCGGAATCGCCACAGCGATGATGGTGGGAGCCTTTTGCGCACCCAACAGAGCCAGCGCGCTCAACATGAAACCGATGAATAGGCTGCCGCAATCGCCCAGAAAGATAGTGGCCGGATTGAAATTGAAGCGGAGAAATCCAAGAATGGCGCCCGCCAGGGCCAAGCTCATCAGGGATACAACTGGGGATCCGCTCAACAGCGCGACCACGAATACCACGAGAGTTGAAAACAGAGCCGACCCCGCAGCCAATCCGTCGAGGCCATCAATCAGGTTAAACGCGTTTGTAATTGCCAGCACCCACAAGATAGTGAGCGGCAGTCCTACAAACCAGGGAAAGTGGCGACTACCGAAGAGTACCGGCAGGTCGAGAATGCGTAATCCACCTGCGAACAGCAGGCTCGCGGCAATCGCCTGCACGGCAAACTTGAAGTAAGGGCCGACACCTCTCAAATCATCGTATACGCCGAGCAGAAATACCAAAAAGGCGGGCAGCAAAACTGTCGCCAGAGTTTTTAATCCCAGCGCGATGCCCAAGCTGGGGCGCCACCGAATAACGAGCAGTGCCAATCCAAAACTCAGGATGAACGCTAGAAAAATTGCGATGCCCCCGAGACGAGGCAGAGGAGTGCTATGCAGGTGACGATCCGTGGCTGGAGCTGCCAGCCAACCGCGCGCCGTCGCCCAGCTTCGAACATGCCTGGTGAGAATGAAGGACAGCAGCAGGGACGCTGCAAAGATGCCCAGGTAAAGCTGTGTCAACTACCTCTCCTTCGGCCAGACAAAAGGCGCACAGGATTCACTCCTGCGGTCTTGGAACCAAGTCAATTCTGCAAAATCGCGAATAAACGTGTGGCAAAAGAAAGAAGGTTTTACGGAGAAACGATGCAAAAACTATAACAGTTTCACAAAGACCGATCTATTCTCTTTCTTGACACCCTGTGGAAATCTTGCGGTCGCCAGTCTGAATTTTGGACGGCAAGATGCCGTAAGAAATTGAGTTCCCGGCAACGATGAAGAAACCATGAAAGCGGTCTATGCTAGACTTTAGTTTCTCAAGCCAATCAGGGGTGTTCGACCGATCCATGTGGACCAAACTGCTACGACGTCACGTGCTTGCACTGATCGCATGTGTTGCGATGCTCGTGGCAGCGTCTGCCTCTCAGGAGAGTCAAGGCCCGGGCCAACCTGCTCCGGACGCGAAGCAGCAACCTGTAGTGGAACAATCATCTCCGGCAGAAACTTCGAGTGAAGATTCAACCAAAGCGTCAAAGAATGGGTCCGAGCGAAACTCGGCCCTGCGCCTTGGCGTGGGAGATTTAGTGGAATTGAGCGTTTATAACGTTCAGGAGCTTTCCACAAAGACTCGTGTCGGCAGCAACGGGGACATCTACCTGCCGTTGATCGACTACGTCCATGTTGGAGGTCTGACCCTCGAAGAAGCTCAGACTCTGATCGAGAAACGCTACACCGATGGAGGCTTTCTTAAGGATCCGCACGTCACGCTCTTCGTTGACGAATACGCCTCCCAAGGTGCTAGCGTACTGGGCGAGGTGAGCAAACCCGGAGTGTATCCCGTGCTGGGGCAACAGCGTCTGCTGGACCTGGTTTCGGCCGCCGGTGGATTTACCGACAAAGCAGGACGCGTGGTCACGATTATCCACCGCGACCAACCCGACAAGCCAATCACAGTCACGCTGGCGCGCAATCCCTCGGCTAACACTGAAAGCAACATCGACGTGTATCCCGGAGACACGATCGCCGTCCATCGAGCCGATATCGTGTATGTCGTTGGAGAAGTAAATAGACCCAGTGGTCTTCTGATGGACTCAGGCAGTCTGACCGTGCTTCAGGCGGTTGCGCTGGCGGGCGGCATCGGCCACAACGCGAAACTGGGTGCGGCCAAGATCATCCGCAAGACCCCCCAAGGAACGATGACCGAGACCCCAGTGCATCTCAAGAAAATATTGGAAGCGAAAGCACCAGATCTTTCAATGCAGGCAGACGATATCCTATTTGTTCCCACCAGCGCGGCTAAGATCGCTGCCGGACGCACAGTGGAGGCGGCAGTACAGGCGGCGACCGCAGTCAGCATTTTCGCCGTACATCCTTAAGCGACCACTTCAGGCGGCTACGGCCTCGGTGGGTTGGTTTCTCCCCAGCAACTTATCAAGCACGCGGATGTATTCGGCGGCCGTCTGCTGGCGCGAAAAGTGCTCAAGGATATATCGCCGTCCGTTATTCCCTAGACGCCCCCTTAAGCTGGCATCCTCGCGGAGGCGCATAACCGCCCTGACCAACGCCTCTTCATTCTCGGGTTCGATGAAGACACCGGCTTGCGCTTGCTCGATGATTTCCCGGGCCTGGCCGTCGACGCCAAGGATGACGGGACGCGCGCACGCCATGAACTCCAACATCTTGGTGGGAATGACCGTCCTAAAAAGCTCCGTCTTCTTCAGCAGGACTAAAGAAACGTCGGATGCAGAGATGTAGGTTGGGATGGTTACTCTTGGCTGCTGATCCACAAAGCGAAGATTGTCGAGCTGCCGGGTCTTCGCTAGACCCATGATCCGCTCTTTGTCTGCGCCTTCTCCAACCATCAGGAATAGTACGTCCGGCGCGAGTCTGCGCAATTGATCGGCGGCATTCAGCAGGGTCTCCAAACCGTGGGCCATCCCCATGGTTCCGATGTAGCAGACCACGAACTTCTCTTCCGCATTCAGTTCGCGCCGCAGTTGCGCTTGCGGGCTGCGGATGAAATAGGTCAGTCTCGACGCCGTTCTCGACGACCGAGATTTTCTGCCGCGGCACCTGCCAGCGTCGAACCAGGTATTCCTCGAAAGCATGGGTGACGACAACAATGTGGTCTGATCTCCGATACAAGAAACCGGCGATCTTTGCCAACGAACGATGAAGGACCGAGTCTTCCCCGCCCATGCCAACGGCAGCCAATGACTCCGGCCACAGATCGCGCACTTCGAAAACGAATGGGACACGTTTGGCTCTCGCCAGCCACCATCCAGAGAGCCCCACCAAAAGCTGGGGCGACGTGCCAATCACCACATCGGGACGTGAGACAAAAAGCCCAGTCGTCGCGGCTGAAATACAAAAGGAACTGTAGTTCAGCATGCGCTCGTGCGCCTTCCGATTGGGAAAAGGCAGCAGCCAGGTACGCACTACAGTCACTCCATCGATGCTCTCGCGAGCAAACAGGCGGCGCGCGCGACTTCGGTATTCAGCGGGAATGACTCCGGTGGGATGATTGGGAAACCCCGTAAGCACGGCTACGTCGTGGCCTGCTTTCGCCCAATGGCGCGAGAGTTCAGAAGCGCGTGCGGCGGGCGCTCCCATCTCCGGCGGAAAGTACTGCGACACGTAGAGGATTTTCACAAGTCCCTAGTAGTAACCAAGCTTGAACGCGCTCTTGTAGCACAAGGCACGAGTGCGCTTGGCGCGGCTACGCGCGTAGCACTCCCACCGGTCAGCATAACCTGAAAAGAACTCATCACCAGTGAGGCGCGCCAAAACCCTCAACTGCACGATGTGCAACTGATGGTAGAAAGGACTCGCCACCATGGGCAACCGAGTTCCCGATTGCTCATACAGCGACCAGAAACCCAGGTCGTAGCGATCGAGATTCTGCCGTAACGTGTGAACACACTTTGCAAATAAATCCTGCGCGACTGGACTTCCCGTGGCAAGAAAATAATCGTGCACTCCCCACAACGCCCAGATGAATCCGTTCAGGATGTGGGTCGGCGGAGAGACGATGTACTCCTCGATCCAGGCATTGCCTCGCTCATCCGTGAACATAACGCCGCCCAAGTCAATGGACTTCAGGAAACTTCCAAAAGCGCGCTCAGCCGCGTCCCGATATGCGGCCTCGCCGGTTTCCTTGTGCGCCCTGACCAACAGTGAGATTCCCTGCCCTTGCGCCAGTCCGGAATACCACGGCGCCCGCAACCGACTTCGGTATTCCCAATCAAAATGATGATTCCATACCCAGACTCCGGACGAATTCTTTTCCAGGTTAGTGCATAGCCAATCAGCGGCGACGAGAATCCTCTTTCGCCGCTCTTCAGACCGATCTCGCTGGAACAAGTTGTAGTTCCCAAGGCCCCACTGCGCGATGGCAATCGGGTTGTATTGCCGCCCAATTTGGCCGTGATAGTCGAGCATGGGAATGCCCGCCGAATCATAGTCACCGGAATAGTCGGCCTTCTCTGAAAAGAGCATGTAGTATTCGCCGAGTTCATCGGTGGACGCATTGGGATTAGCTCCGGGAGTTTCATGCCAGAACGTAAGCTGGCTCTTGCCCGGAAGCAGGTAGGCCTCGAAGATGCGCCGGTAATATTGCAGGCGGCTCGAAAACGACATAAGACTCTTTCGAAACTAGCGCACAGGGGCCGGCGTCACCCGCCACAAACCCATCTGTAGATCGGCGCCTCGAACCGCAACCGTGCTCACGGCCAGTAAATCACCCGAATTCTGACCATCGGGAAGCAAAGCATTGCCGTATTGGAACAAGCCCATGGGCAACGAATCTTTCGTCCAGGACAACGCGCGCTGCCATGAGCGTCCGTCGGCGCTGCTGAATACTCCCACGGTGCGATCCACATTCACAGAACTCGGTTCGACCATCGTGGAAAAGAAAACAGCCTGTCCCACGCGGCAACCGTAGATCGAAGAACCATTCAGATCGGCAACTTTGATGACGCTTCCCGAACGATCGAGAAAATACACATGATTGCTTTCGAACGGCGTATCCGAGGAAAAATAGACGCCTTCCTTCGTGGGTACCAGTGCGACGGCGCGGGCCTGCTGATTGCCGCAGAGTACAGCCTCCACGGAACGCAGGTCACACGAAGCCTTAAGTATGCGACATTCGGCCCCATTGTCGCCGGTAAGAATCCATAAACAATCTTCCCAGCCGTCGTACACGATGTTGTGAACGTGGCGGACGGCGCTTTTTGGGAACGTGTACGCCACGTTCCACGTCGCACCACGATCCATGGAGGCGTACACGTGAACCTCATCGCGGGCCGCATTATCAAAATATTCACCCCAGAAAAGACGACCGTCCGGAGTAGCCGCGATGTGCAGCGGACGCGTCCCCCGCAATACTCTGTGCGTGACCACGAATCGATTCTTTCCTGGAGACAAGCTGACCATTGCGCCGGGGACAGCCGCGACCAGGTGTCCGGTCGGCAACACCGCCAGAGCGTGAAACCCATCTCGCAGCACGCGTGAGGCCAGCCGTGAAGAAGCGGTGGCCTTGCGCCACCACACTGGCTCATATTCAGCGACGGGTGACACTTCGGCTCTACCATCGATCACTTTGATTCGCGCTAACTGGTAGCCTCGCGACGCATACAACTCATCGCCACGCCAGGCCAGCGCGCGCATTCCCGGCAGAGACGCCACTGGACTAAGGCTTACCTGACTGGCCTTCATCGCGATGTCTGGCTGAGCCGCCATTTCGAATTCAGCCCTCCGACTTAAGCGCCAGGTACGAACCGATTGCGATGCCATCCATGCGCGTGCGCTTGAAGCAATCGATCGCTTCCGCAGGAGCGCAGACCACCGGCTCATTCTCATTGAAGCTGGTGTTCAGGATTACGGGAATTCCAGTCTGGCGGCGAAAGCTATCGATCAAATCGTAATACATGGGATTCTCATCGCGGCTCACCGTCTGCAGGCGCCCGGTGTCGTCCACATGGTTCACCGCACATAACTCCTGCCGCTTCTCTGGACGAATCTTGTAGACATGCAGCATGAAGGGAGACGGATGATCGTGCTCGAAATATTCATGCTGATATTCCGCCATGATTGACGGCGCAAAAGGACGAAACCATTCCCGATGCTTAATGCGAGCGTTGAGAATATCTTTCATATCGGCAGGCCGGGATGAGCAACGATCGACCGGTTCCCCAATGCGCGCGGCCCCCATTCCATGCGTCCCTGGAACCATCCCATGACGTTGCCGGAAGCGACCTGATCGGCGACCGCGTCCAGCAACGGCTGCCGTTCGAGCTTTCGATAGGAGAGGCCGGCCTTCTTGAGTTCGCTCTCGATCATCGCGTCCGAGAACTCTGGCCCTAGATACGAATTCTTCATGACGTACTTCCGCGGCTGCTTCAGCACCGAGTGCCAGGTATGCAACGCGGCCCCAATGGCCAAACCTTCGTCTCCGGCGGCCGGTTGGATCCACGTACGCCGAAAAGGAGTTTCATCAAAAAGCTTTCCGTTCGCCACGCTGTTGAGCGCGCATCCGCCGGCCATCGCCAGATCTTCCAACGGAACTCGCTTGTGCAATTCGTTCAGCAGGTGGAAGAATACCTCTTCGAAGCGATGTTGCATCGCGTAGGCTAAATCCATATCGCGTTGGGTGATCTCTGCGTGGGGCTCGCGAGGCTCGCCGAAGAGTTCCGCCATGCGATCCGAGAAATGACGTGCCAGGCGCACCGTGCCATCCGGCAAGACTTGCATGCCCTGGTTGCTGCCCAGCGGCTTGAAGTATCCCAGGTCCAGCTGGAAATTTCCGTTCTGCAAGCCCACTATCTTGCGCAGCTTCTCGACATAGGTGTCTTTGCCATACGGAGCAAGTCCCATGACCTTGCCTTCATCGCCGTACTTTTTGTAGCCGATGAATTCGCAAATCATGGTGTAAAAGCTGCCCAACGAGTGCGGAAGGTAAACCCGGTCGAGGACTTCGATCTCGCTTCCTTCGCATCGCGCCATCATCGTCGATACGAAGTCACCCGAACCGTCGTAGCTGAATCCGGCAGCCTTCTCCCACGGAGAACAGTAGTACGCGCTGGCGATATGAGCGATGTGGTGTTCGAGATGATGCTCCTGGAAGCGAAGCTTAGCGGAGTCAACTTCGAGGGCATTGACCAGAAGAGAGCGAACATCCCGCATTTGCTCCTTCCGCTGCCGCAAACGAATGAAGTTCAAAATCTTCGCGGGATTCGCCAGAGCGTACTGAACCTTCTTCGCTAGATTGGCGTCGCTGTCCTGTCCGACGGCAACGTGGTCTATGTCGGAAATCTCTGCACCGACCGCGTCCAGGCAAGCCTTGATCGCTAGCGCGGGAAAGCCACCGTAGTGCTTGGCGCGATTGAGACGTTCTTCGGCGATGGCAAAAATCACTTCCCCGTCTTGCACGATCGCCGCCGAGGCGTCGGCGTGAAACATATTGAGGCCCAGAATCAACATGAACTACAGGTGTACCTTTCTAATTTGGAATCAGTGATCGGAACGGTGCGAACCCGGTCGAGAGTGAAACGCGGCGTCGATCGCGACCGCCTGTCCCGACGCTCGAGATTCGACTGCTTTCAGCGTGGCCAGAGTTGAAGTCACGATCTGATCGAACGGGATGGGAGATTCTGTGCCGCCCCGGATGGCCGCTGCAAAAGATTCCCACTCCCCGCGATGCCCCTTGTCCTGCTGCAAACGCGAACGCAGCATCTGCTTTTTTCCATGCCGCACCAACTCGAGGGTGCGGAAATCTTCAAGCACCGCCACGGCCGCTCCACCGAAGACCTCGACTCTTTCTTTTGAGAAAACTTTGTCGCCATTCGCGAGGTAGCTGATGGTTCCCTGCGACCCGTTGGCATACTGCAAAGAAAGAATAACGTTGTCGTCGGAGTAGCGGCCATTGTTCGCAAGGCTGCGCGTCTGCACTTCGACCGGGGTCGAGTTCGCTAGAAAACTCAGAAAATCTATGAAATGGCAAACCTCGCCGAGAATCCGCCCTCCACCCTGCTCCGGGTCGTTTACCCAATGGTCGGGAGCGATGTAGCCCGCATTCACGCGGTAATGCATCGCCAGGGGCTCGCTGCTTTCCGCCAGGAAAGACTTCATGCGCACAGCGAGCGAAGCGAAGCGGCGGTTGAATCCCACCATCAAAATCGGCTTGGAGGTCGCCGGCCCCCCGTAAAGATCGGCGATTTCACTCAACTCGTCTTCGCTCAGACAAAGCGGCTTCTCGCAGAAAACGTGCTTTCCCGCACGAAGAGCGGCGAGGACCTGCCCGGCATGCAGATGATGGCGCGTCGCAATTACGACAGTATTTATCGTCGAATCATTAAGAATCTGCTGTTCGTCGGTGGCGCAGTATCGGAATCCGAACTTCTCCGCGGCGTGACGAGCGTGGGAGCCGTTAGCCGCGCAGACTCCGATCAGTTCGACGCCATTGGTTTGCTTCATCGCCGGCAGCAGAGTCGAGGTGGCGAAGCTTCCAGCGCCCAGCAACCCCACCAGCGTGGCGCTTTCGCTCAATCGGCCGATCATTCCGGACTTGGGCACCAGTTCCAGCCGCTGAGTTTCCTGAGAATCGCTCGGATAAGTAATCAGCACTCCCAGGAACGGTTCGCCACCTTTCCCGGTAATCAACTCGTACGCGCTCTGCGCTCGTTCGATGGGAAATTTATGAGTGACGAGGGACATCAGATCGAGCTTCCGATCCGCAAGCAGTCGGAGAAACGCTTCCATATTGCGAGTCTCGGTCCAGCGCACGTAGCCGATGGGATAGTCTCGTCCCTTCTGTTCATAGGCGGCGTCGTACCTGCCGGGTCCGTAAGAACGCGGAATGCGGAAATCGAGTTCCTTCTCGTAGTAAAGCTTGCGCTCGATATCCAAGCCGACGGTGCCGACCGCGACCACCACCGCTCGATCGCGAGCGACGCGAGCCGCAAGGTTCACGGGATCGCTGCTGGGCGTTTCGGCCGTGATCAGGACGACATCGGCGCCATGTCCTCGGGAATGCTCGAAACACATCTCCCCGAATGCCGCACTTGAAGTCGATGCGAAGTCTGCTCCCAACTTCAACGCCAGATCGACGCGCGTTTGCTGTAAATCCGTTCCAATCACCCGGCAACCGGCGGCTTTGAGGGCCTGTACCGTCAACTGCCCCAGCAATCCGAGGCCAATCACTGCAACCACGTCACCCAGTTTCACTTCGCCCGTGCGAATGCCGTGCAGCGTGACCGCGCCCACTGTCGAGAATGCAGCTTCCTCGAAACTCACACGATCGTCAGGAATCTTCGCCGCGAGCAAGCGCGGAATACACGCGAACTCTGCATGAACCGCATATCCTGCGCCCGCGCAAGCTACCCGATCGTCGACATTGATGTCGTTGACACCCTCTCCGACGCCGATCACGGTTCCGGCGCTGCTGTAGCCTAGACTGCTTGGCTGATCTAAACGACTGCGCACCGTGGCCACAGCGGGCAATAATCCGTCGCGGCGAACTTTCGCGATCACGTCGCGAACCAGGTCTGGACGAGCCTGCGCCTTTTGCAGCAAATTCTTGCTGGCGAATTCAGAGGACGCCCGCTCCGTTCCAGCCGAAACCAGAGAGGCTGCGATTCGCACCAAAACGCACCCGCTGAGAAGCTTCGGCGTCGGAACTTCCACCACCGAGATCTCACCCGTGCGCGCATGCTGTAACACTTGCTTCATGCCGTGGCCGCCTGGCGCGGAATGGCGATATCTGAGGAAAAGTTTTCCGCGTTCCCGTCGATGAAGGTTCGCATCCAAAGTTCGAGGGTAAGAAATTGCCAGATCTGCATCGACCAATCCTGCGCGCCGCTGCGGTGTTCCTCGACGAATCGCCGGACCGTCTCAGGGCGAAATAATCCACGGTCGCGCAACTGCGATGGCGACAACAGATCGTCGACCATCTCTTTCAAATCGTGTGCCAGCCAGTAGTCCACGGGCGCGGCGAATCCGGCTTTAGGCTGCTCTAACACTTCTCGCGGCAAAATGTCTTGCATGGCTTGGCGGAAGATATGTTTCATCGTGGGTCGCAGAAATCCCTTGAGCTTCAGCCTCGGTGACACATTCCATGCCACAAACTCCGCCAATTCGCGATCCAGAAAAGGGACGCGCACTTCCACCGACGACGCCATGCTCATTTTGTCGTTGTAAGTCAGATTCAGGCTGGTCATGAAAATCTTGGTGTCAAGATACAGCATCTGGTTGAGGAAATCAGCGTCCGCCACCCGCTCAAACGCCTCCCGATGACGCAACGCCGGATCGGCCTCTGCGATCTCCCGTGCCAGATCGTCCGCATAAAGCTCACGTTTCTGCTCAGCATCGAGATACGTGCAGTTCATCACAAAGCGATCAGCAGGAGGCAGCGACGCGCTGCGTGCCATTTTCTTTGCCAGCCGGACTCTTCCCTTCGCCGACGTCCCGCGCAAACTTGGCATCTCACTCAACCGGGACTCAATGAGGCCGCGAATGCCGGCAGGAACTTTCTGATAGGCCTGCGCCCAATAATGCGCCGCGTGTTTACGATAACCGGCGAACAACTCATCGCCGCCAACGCCGGAGAGGAGAACCGTCGCCTGCTTGCGCGCCTCGCGACACACCAGGTAGGCGGTGATGATCGCAGGGTCGGCGGTGGGCTCGTCCATGTGCCAAGTCAGTCGCGGCAAGCAGATCGGCGACGTCGGGCTCGACGACAATCTGATGATTCTCGCACCCCAAGTGCCGGGCAAGCCGCGCCGGAACGCCGGGATCGTCAAGGGTTGTTTCCCCCACTCGATACTTATCCGGAAAGGTAATCGTGTAGGTGCGGACGGGACCCTTCTTTGCGCGCGTCATCATCGCGACAATGCTGGAAGAATCCAGCCCCGCGCTGAGAAACGCGCCGATCGGCACATCGCTCACCATCTGCGCTTCCACCGACCGGCGGAAGCGCTCGCGAATCTCTTCTGCTAATTCGCGCTCCGAGGAAGCGTATTTCGCATCAGCCGGGGGAAATGTCAGATCCCAATACTTCGTAAGCCGCAGTTCGCCCTTGCGAAGAATCGCCGAATGTCCTGCGGGAAGCTTTTGGATCCCGCGAAACATGGTCTGCGGATCGGGCACCCAAAGGAAAGTCAGATACTGATGAAGCGCCGTTGTATCCATTTCGGCGGAAATCCCCGGCACCTGCAGAAGCGCTTTAATCTCGGAAGCGAAGGCGAACTTCGAGCCGTGGTGTGCGTAGTAGAAGGGCTTCACACCGAAGTGGTCGCGAGCCAGAAATACCGTCGGCTCACCGGAGCGCGTGTCACAAATAGCAAAAGCGAACATGCCATTCAGAAGCTTCACGCAATCCGGTCCATGCTCTTCGTAGAGATGAAGAACAACTTCGGTGTCAGTGTCAGAAGAAAAACGATAGCCCCGCGTGGCCAGTTCTTTGCGAAGTTCAGCGAAGTTATAGATCTCGCCGTTATAGGTGATCCAGACACTGCCATTCTCATTGCACATCGGCATGTGCCCGCTGGCGGAGAGATCAAGAATCGCGAGACGCCGGGTGCCGAACCCTATGTATGAACCATCAGGAAACTGCTTTTCCCACAAGCCCACATCGTCCGGGCCGCGGTGCGTCTGCACCGCCGTCATGCGCGCCAGTGTTTCCCGATCTCCGCAATTGACAATCCCGCTAATGCCGCACATTGCCCCGGCTAACCTCTCCTCGTGCGTAGCTCGTAGATTTTGGCTTTAATGTTGAAAAATTGAATGCCCTGCATCCCGCAATAGATCAGCCCGGGTACGCCATCCAGAAATCCAAATCGAAAGACATATTTGTAAAGAAAAAACAAGAGCGGCGATCCCGGCAAACTGAAGAATTGCTTGCGCAACCAGCGGCGCCGTTGCGCCTGGGTGCCAAAGAACGATGGCGGCAGTTCCCCGATTGCTTGCCTCTCCATTCAGCCAGACACGAGCTTCCCAGTTGGAATACTCGTCGTGCTTCTGAATGTAGCGGGAGAGGGATTCGACATTGTGATGGAGCAGCGGGTTCTTCAGCTTCGCTGTCTTTCCATCCACCACGACGTGCTCGTGCACCTCCATGTCACACATCGAGTTGTCTTGCTCTTTCAGTCGGCACTCGTAGCGTCCCTTGCCTCGCCGGAATAGAGAAAGCTTGTAGAAGTTTGCTCCGCTGTGGCGAAGCCGCCGTCCCAGGAAGTACATCTGCAGTTCGATGTAGTAGCCGTCGCAATCCGGCCTGGCAGATCGCGCTCTTGATCTCGCGCGCCAATTCGGGAGTCAGCGCCTCGTCCGCGTCGACCAGCAACACCCAATCGAAGGCCAGCGGCAGAGTGTCCATCGCCCACTGACGTTTCTTTGGCCAGCCACCCTGATAATGGAACTGCACCACCTTTGCGCCAGGCGACGAGCAATTTCGACAGTGGCGTCCGTACTGTTCGAGTCGATCACGTAAACTTCGCCCACCTCGCGCAGCGATTCCAGGCAGCGAGCCAGATTATGCGCCTCATTGCGCACAGGCACGATCACGCTCACCGGAAGCGCAGGGGCCGACACGACTCCCGGTGCAGGGCTCACTTTGGCTAGGTTTGGAAGACCCACAAACTCACATCTTACCTGAAACACGGGCAGTATCGCGGCCTCTGGAGGGGTAAGGTCAATCATCGGTTAACTACGTGCCACCTCGTTCAACTCGCACCACTGCTGCAGAACGTACAGCGACCACGGCCGGGACCAGGATGTCGCCCCCTGCTGAAAATCATTCCAGATTTGTGTGATCGCCTGGGCTTTGAACAACCCTGCGAGAGGGCCGTCGGCGATATGTTGCAGGCCGCTTTCTAATTCGCCCCGCAATTCGTCCTTGAACCAATGCTCGAAAGGCAGGGTGAATCCTCGCTTGTGGCGGTGAACAATCTCGTCTGGCAGTTCGCCGTGAAGAGCTTTCACCAACAGTGACTTCGGAGTCGACGGATCGATTTTCGACGACCCCGGAAAACGAAACAATGTTTCCGCCAGCCGATGGTCGATCAAAGGGACACGAACTTCCAAACCGTGTGCCATGCTCATCACGTCCGAATCGCGCAGCAGAGTGTTAAGCATGTAACATCGCGCCTCGAGATACGAAACACGGTTGATCGGATCAAGCCCACGCGCCCGCTCAAGCGTCTCCCGCAGAGAAGCATTAGCCTGATCCTCCAGTGCACCCGCGTTCAATGACAGGAGCCCTTCGATCTGCGTTGGGGTAAAGAGCTGCCTTGATAAAAAATACGGGTGCAACAGATTGCCGTTGCCTTTTGCCAATGCCGCCAGTTTTCGATTCTGATCGCTGGAAGGCGCAAGAGCCGCGAACGCGCCTGCCAAAGGAACTCGCGCAGCGTGCGGCACATGCTTCCAGAAACTGGCGAAGCGCTCCATCTGCGGCACGGTGCGGAAGGTTGAATACCCGGCGAAGAGTTCGTCGCCCCCGAGTCCAGACAGCGCAACCTTGACCCCGGCAGCGCGCGTCTGGCGAGAAATCAGGTAGGTATTAATCCCATCGATGGTGGGCAGATCCATGGCATGCAGAGCGCCCGGAATCGCTTCGAGGGCATCGCGCTGAGACACCAGAATTTCCTGGTGCTCGGTGCCGAATTTCCTGGCAACCAGTCGTGAATATTCCGCCTCGCTGTAGTCCGCTTCACGAAAAACAATCGAAAAGGTGTGGAGTTTGAACCCGTCGCGGCTCAGAATCCCCGCGAGCGCACTCGAATCAATTCCCCCTGATAAAAAGACGCCCACCGGAACGTCGCTGACCATCTGCAACCGGACCGATTCATCGAGCACTTCGTTCAGTTCGTCGAATTCTTTTTTCTCCGGAGTACCCGTTGGCCCCCCGCCTGCCGTGAGATCCCAATATGGCGAGACGCTCACCTTCCCTTTTTCCCACGTTAAGGAATGCCCCGCAGGCAAAGCATGAACGCCCTCGACGAGCGTAATCGGGTCATACAGGGATCCGAATCTCAGATAATTCAACAAGCCTCTGCGATCGAGTTTCCGGGGAACCATTCCTGTCCCGAGCAGAGTGCGCAGTTCCGAGGCAAATAGAAAATAGTTTCCCTGTGTGGAATAGTAGAGCGGCTTGATGCCCATGGCATCGCGGGCGATGAAAAGCCGGTGCCGCTTCGCATCCCAGATGGCGAAGGCAAACATTCCCCGAAACTCCGCGAGACACCTTTCGCCCCATCGGCCGTAGGCCTTGAGCAGCACCTCTGTATCCGATTGGCTGCGGAAGCGAACTCCTTCGCTTTCGAGTTTGCTGCGGACCTCGCGAAAGTTATAGATCTCGCCGTTGTAGGCGATCCAATTGCCGGTCTCTGAGTCTTGCATCGGCTGGTGGCCCAGAGGAGAGAGATCAAGGATAGCCAGGCGCCGGTTGCCGAGACCGACTTCCACGGGTTCAGGAGATTCTTCGCGGACAATGACAGTGCCCGAGTCGTCGGGGCCGCGATGGGCAAGCGAATTCGTCATGCGCTCCAACAGATCAGGAGCGACGACTCCCCGATGAACTACGATGCCAACGATTCCACACACGATTGTCAGTGTACCGCGAGGAAAGAGTACGTACCCGCTGGTGCCTTGGCGGCCCCGCCACCAGCGTTGCAAAAATGCAGCACCACAGTGTCTTTGCCATTGGCGTAAGCGTTGAGCGACAGGCTGCCCAGCGGCCCAGCGGGAGTGATCCCGGCAATCTGATCGGATGCCGTTACTCCCGGCACCGCCTCGGGCACGTCAAGGCAACTCTGCGCCGGCACACTGGCCCCGGTCACTTTCGCACTGTAGATCTTCATCTGCGACAAAGGAGAGCCCGATCCCACGGTCAAGGTGCTTCCGCTCTCGATGATCACGGGCACCGCGAAACTTTTCTGTGTCGCCGTGAGTCGCTCTTTCCAACTGTTCCCGTCGCCCGCATTCCCAATGTAATTCGAGATCGACTTGGGAGCGCCCACGCTGATGCCGACGTTCGCCGGGTTTCCATCTCCCTGGTCGTAGCCTATAAATGCATCCTCGGGATCGTTTGTAGGGCGGTTATTTCCGCTCGCAATGGTCTTTTGGAAATTAGAATCGGAAAGCGTAATGATGTGTCCGGGCCCGGTTCCCAAGGTCGAGAAATTTATTCGTCCCTTCCAGTTCAAGCCCTTTCCCGCCGTCGGTGTTCGGCTTCACCGCCAATACCAGCGCTCCCTGCAAAGAAAAGCGTGTCGGCGGGAACGACGATCCAACGCAGGTTGCCCAGATTGGCGTCCACGAAGTCGCGGCGGAGCAATTGATGGCCGAGACTGCCGGAGCAACCGTTCCCAGAACGCTCACCACTCCCGAGCCGAGGGTGTCCACTTGAGCGGTCGCTGCGGTGAAGGGATCGCTCGAGTCCTGGTTCGTACCCAGCACCAGGTTTCCCGGCCAGAACGTAAGCAAGGGGAAATAGGTTGGCGTCGCTACGGCGTACGATTTCAGAGAAGCCTGGCTGTCAGTGAACGTGCACGAGCCGTTCGAACAGGCGGAGGCCCGCGCCACCCCGGCTGCCACGGCAAAGTCTCCCTTCCCGTATGGCGCCTGATCCCGCTCGCCGGGCGCCAACGTAACCCGCAACAAATCGAACGTAGACGCCCCCGCGATGTCAGGAACCGTGACTGTAATGTTTCCCGAACCGCTCGATAAGGCAAAGCCCGCATAGAGCGGATTGGAGCCACCAAAGCGGGAGTGCGCCACAACGTAATACCGGTAATTCATCTTGCCTGTGTTGGCGAATTGCGGAATCGCACCCGTGGGCGCTTCGCCTCCCAACACCTTCACTTTGCCGCCCTGGGCGATCACTCCGGCCTGTCCAACCTTGCCCAGCGGATTTCTCGCTCCACACCCTCCGACTTCTTCGTAGACGTTGTCGAGCTCGACTCCCCCGTAGCCGCCTCGCCGCGTTCCCGCACGAACTCCGTATTGCGCAAATCCTTGTATCACGCTATCCGACACGCGCAGGGTGTTCCCACTCTCCCAGTCAATCCCGTTGCCCGCACATTGCATGGAGATGTTTAAGTGCTTAAGCCATCCCACGGCCGAATATTTGTTAAACGGACCGGGCGCCGACACCACGGGATTGCAGGCAGTAGCGTCGCAACGAACGCCGTAGACTCGACTCGTTCCCTCCAAACTCGGTGTCTAGCCCGTCCAGCAAAAACGCCTGGTCGTCGTCGACTTGCACGAACGAACTGAAATACGCGCCCTTGATCCCAACTCTGGTCGACACATTGAAGATGCGCGTTTTCTGCGCGTTGACTTCGATGAACGGCTTATCCGGTCCCGCCACCATGATGCGCCCGCGAGGATTGATGAGCGTGATGTTCGAATACAGTCCGGAATTAGCGGCGTCGCCGACAAAGAGGCACGTATCGGTCATCCAACATTCCACGATCGAACCGGAGAAATCGACCGTGATTCCCGAAGATCGAATCGAAACCGGCGCGTATGCCCTCAACTCGCCCGGAGGAACCACGACGTGGCCCGATTGCGGAATCCCGTTGGGATTGCTGGGAGTAAAGCGGGCGGCGATGAGAGCTTCCTGCAACCCGCCTGAAGCGCTGCCGACGGTGTAGCCGGCCGGATGCGCATATTGGGTTTTGAACTCCAGAGTTCCCGCGCGCCCTTCCGAAGTGCAAGTCCCGCCCGTGACTTTCACCGCTTCGGTGGTCCCGGTTCCCGAGATCAGGACGTAGTAGTTCGGTTCGCTGCTGCGCACCCCTCCCGCGCATGGGACATTCACTTTATGGACTCCCGGCGAACCAAGGTCGTCCGAAGGCGCAGCCGACCAGGCAAAGTCACTCGTGTACTTAAGCGCAGCTTTTTCCGGAGAGGAGAGGGCATTCCGCTGACTGGCCTGATCGCCCGCGCTGCAACGATAAGAGCTGAGAATCACAAGAATCGCCAGCCGCTAACAGTCCACCTACCAACACTTGAAAGTGAGTGAAGTACGAAATCGAAACATCGTGCCTCCGGACTAATTTGGACGCGTACTCTCAAAATGATAGCACAGATATTTGTGTGGTATAGCTGAATAACTTTTCCCCGGAGTCTCTTCTTTGTCGACTGCTTTATCCACGCCCCCACAAATGGCGGCGCGGTCATTCACTCAATCGCGATGGGAACCGAGATATGCCATGGTCGACGCCTGGCGTGGACTGGCCGCTCTGGGGGTTGTGTCCTATCACCTGGGGTCTGAATCGAGTAACGGTTTCGACCTCGGACACGCCTGTGTCATGGTGTTCTTTGTAATTTCCGGTTACTGCATTGCTGCGAGCACCGAATCTTGTCGACGAAATCAAGTCAGCCCCCGAGGCTACATGTGGAGACGCGTCCGAAGAATTTATCCGCCCTATTTCTTCGCGATTTGCTTCTTCGCTGCGACCCGGCTCTTGAAGATGCACATGGGTTTAGGAGAACAGTTCTCCTCTTCACCTGTAATGTGGATCCAAAATCTCACGATGACCCAGTGGTTCAGTCTGATTTTCCACCCAACTCCACATCCATTTGACAATCCGACGCTTTTTGTCGCGGGCTTCTGGTCGCTGAATTATGAAGAACAGTTTTACCTCGTCATGGGATTGCTCATGTTCGCTGCGATTCGCCTTAAGAAAAATATTCTTCCTGCGATTATCGCCGTAATGATTCTTGGCTTTGCGTGGAATCTGACCCATCCTCTCATTTCTCACGGTTTCTTCTGGGAATATTGGGTTGCGTTCGGCCTTGGGGCGCTGGTGTTCTTTCGTCTTTGCAAAATGCAGGCTCGAAAACATCGTGTTGCCGTTGATCTTGCGATCGGAGCCTTGTTGTTCTTGGGGATTTGGGGCGATTCTGTGTCCACCATTTTTCGTTGGAAGTGGTTATTTACCGAGTGTATCGTGACTGCCTCCTTCGCGTTAGCCTTATCGTTCTGCGCCCATGGACGCAGCTTTCAAAAGCAGTCGATTCGGAAAGGCTCTCGGAGCATTCGGTCTGATATCTTACAGCCTATATTTGACCCATCAGTTCAATCTTCGAGCATCGTCGGTGTTCGCCGCGACGCTTATCCGTTGGGGCCTTCCATCATATTGTGGCTTTTTATTGCGAGCAATCTTCTGTTGCGCGGTGGGGGCAATCTTCTGGTACTTCTGCGAGCGACCCTTCCTCAACAAACCCCTTCCGAATCGAACGCCTGCGAAGTTGCGGGTCGCAGCCTGATTCCGGAACGACCAGCTTTGGCAACGGGACAGAGAATGCGAAGACACATTCTTGGTCAGACAACTCTTGAGGTTTCGCAGTTGGGATTTGGCTGCGTTAAGTTGACCACCCATGCGGACCGTCGCGACGCGGTCCGGGCTCTGGAAACCGCGTTTGCCGAAGGCATCACTCACTTCGACGTGGCAAGAGCTTATGGCTTTGGGCGGGCGGAAGGCATTCTAGGAGAATTCCTGCTGGGGAAAAGGGATCAAGTCACCGTCGCCACCAAGTTCGGGATACAGCCTCCTTCCGGAATCGCCGGCAATCGATGGGCAATCGACTCAGTGAAGAAAGCGCTAAGTCCGTTTCCGGGCCTATTGCGGCGAGCCAAACAGCATGGCTCCGGAATTGTCCAGTCAGGTTCGTTTACTCCCACGGATATGCTTGCCAGCTTGGAGACCAGCCTGCACGAGTTGCACACTGATTATGTCGACCTGCTGCTGTTGCACGAAGCCCACCTCGCGGACGCGACGAGCGAGCCTCTGCTCGACGCACTACAGAGGCAAGTGGACCGCGGAACTGTCAGAGCGTACGGAATCGCGTCAGCTTTTCCCAAAATGGCCGAGGCCTTTCATCTTCTACCGTCTGGATACAGGGTCTTGCAATTCCACGACAACGCGCAAACACTTAATCGACAACAGGTCGAAAGCGCTGGCCGCGGAGTGATCACCCACAGTATTTTTCAACCTGCTCTAGCGTTGCGGAATGCAATTGCCGTGAGCGCGGATCTTGCCACCAGAGTTTCGCGAGAGTTAGGAGCAGACGTGAGGGAGCCATCAGTGATCAGCTCGTTTCTGCTGCACTACGCGCTCCAGAGTAATCCGGACGGTGTTGTGCTTTTCTCAAGTTCCGATCCGCGCCACATTTTAGAAAATGCGCGTGACACCGCGTCGGCCGCGTACGACGAGCAGCAACTCGCTAGCTTCGTGAATTTTGTGAAAACCGCCTCAGGCCTTTCATGATTCTCGATCTCCAGAACGATTCTGTGCCGGAGCTCCAGTGCGACGTGTGCCTGGTCGGCAGTGGAGCAGCCGGGCTTGCTATTGCTTCCGAGATGGCAAATCGCGGCTGAAGATCGTCATTCTTGAAAGCGGTCGTTTAGACCCGGAGCCACATACTCAGGCCCTCTACGACGTCGATATCAGCGCGCTGCCCCATCCAGGTTCGACGCAGGGAATATTTCGCATCGTGGTGGTTCCACGACGCTGGGGAGGTCAGGCTCTTTCGCTAATGCCTATTGACTTCGAGCGACGCGACTGGGTCGCGCACAGCGGATGGCCCATTTCGTTTGAAGATTTGTTTCCCTTTTATGCTCGCGCCTGTCGGTTTCTGATGGTCGACGATCGAAACTTCGACAGCGATTTGTTCGCGCTCTTCCGGACTCGGCCTCCGTTGTTCGACGGCCGCCTTTGGTATCACTTCTCGAAGTGGAGTCCCAAACCAAGCGTGCGTGAACAGTATCTCTCCGGCCTGCGCACTTCGGATTGCTGCACTCTGCTCTTGCATGCCAACGTAACCAGCATTTGCCTGAATGGGAACTCGAATAGAGTCGACTCCGTCGGGGTCCGCACTCTCGGCGGTCGCAAGACGACCGTTCGTGCCCGCAATTTCGTATTATGCGTCGGTGGAATAGAAACGGCCCGCATTCTGCTGGCGAACAACCGGCAACATCGCAATGGAATTGGCAATGAACATGATCTTGTTGGGCGCTTTTTTCAGGATCATCCCAGCGCCATGGTTGGATGGTTGAAGACTCCAAATCCTCAGAAAGCGCAGCGGCTGCTAAATGTGTTTCACAAGAACGGACTGAAGTATTCCGTCCGTTGTACCGCAACGCCAGCCTGGCAGCGGGAAAATCGCACCTTAAACGTTTCCATGGGCACAACGTTCGTCGAGAGTAACTCAGCCCTCGATGACGCGAAAGATTTATACCGTGCCTTAAGCGGTGGCCAGATCAACGGCATCGTTGCTCGCAAATTGGGGCGCGCATTGAGTCATCCTGGGACAATCCTCGCACCCGCTTGGCATTTTTTCGTGCATGGAAGAAGCTATGCGCCAGGGTCGGCAATGCTCATCGGTCTGACTTCAGAGCAAGAACCAAATCCGGAGAGCCGCGTTCTCCTTTCTGAACGGACTGACGCCCTGGGCATGCCCGTCTCAAACGTGCGTTGGAAACTCAGCGACCTAACCCGCTACACCATTCGCCAATATGCGCTACTGTTGCGCGAAGAATTTGCGCGCGCGAGCATCGGAGAAATCAGCCTCGACGACTGGGTCATGGGCGACGCAGAACCATGGACGGATCACGTCACCGATCAGTTTCACCACATGGGAACCACGAGGATGAACGACTCGCCACGACTGGGGGTGGTCGATAGCAACTGTCGGATCCACGGCGTGTCCAATCTTTACGTCGCCAGTAGTTCAGTTTTCCCCACAAGCGGACACTCGAACCCCACGTTGACGATCATTGCTCTATGCATGCGCCTGGCGGACCTCCTCAAGGCTGAGGCGGCCAAGCCGTAGTTAAAGGGTAGGAATACGGTAGGCCTCAGCGGAACGTTATACTAGCCATGAATACGACCTTTCCTAAGCTTCGGTGTACGCGCAATGCTGATTGAACTCCAGACGCGGGCTCGTTCTGTCGCACGCAAGCTCGGGTGGGTGCCTTTATTACAAAGAATTCGTTCCCTCTGGCGGGTTGGATACGAGGATTCTTTTTCGCGCGCTCTGCTAAGCGAGATCAAAGCCACCGACTGCGTATGGGACGTCGGCGCGAACGTCGGCTATTACTCCCAACGAATTGCTCCGCTGGCTGCCCACGTAGTGGCCTTTGAGCCTGTAAAAGAAACGTTTGGCGCCTTGTCGAATTTAGCCCTTCCGAACGCAACGCTAATGAATGTGGCGCTCGCAGACGTTCAAGGGACCCTGCCGATGAGCGTATCCAACGAGACAAGTTCCCTGGCGGTGCTCAACAGGAATATTGCCGAGGTTCGAGTTGCGCGCGGAGACGACCTCGACCTTCCGCGACCCAATGTCGTGAAGATCGACGTCGAAGGATTTGAGTGGGAAGTGATCTCAGGCATGCGGGTCACGCTCAGTTCGTCGGAATGTAGATCGGTATTCTGCGAGATTCACTTCGAAGTGCTCGAAAAGCGAGGATTGCTCCAGACCCCAGCTAAAATCGTGAAGGAATTACGATCCTTGGGATTCACCAAGACCCAATGGCTGGATGCCTCTCACCTGGCGGCGTACAAGCATTGATTGTCTAATCGAGGTTGCCGCCAAGATTCGGCGCAACCAGGCGGCTTGCCAACTCCAACACCGCGTCCGGTGGCGGCGACAAAGCAACCCGGGCGATGTCGAAGTCGAGGTGCCGCGGTTGGTACATCGACAGCAGGACCACCCCCTCGAGATTGCTGGCCAAGGCGAAGTCAAGAAGGAACCCAGCCACGACTTCCCGGGTCTCCCCCCGGTAACCTGCCGCATGCAACAGGCTGCGTTTCTCATCCGAATCTTTGATCACTGATGTCAATGCGTCCAAGGCATCGGGGGCATAGACACTATGAATGACAAAACCAATCTTTCTTCGGGATGATAGCCGCTGTTTGGCCAAGCCCAGATTAGGATGGAACGGGGTGCTCGCAGCCTGGATGACGCTGATATGCTTCGACAATTCCACAGCTGCAAGCGATACCCTCAGATCGCCGGCCGACGAGATCGTACGGGCATAGCCTTTTTGGACGACATCGTCGAGCGCCCGCAACACATCATCGCGTTGCATATCTTCGAAGCTCGGGTCGTGAAGCGCGAGGATGTCCACGTAATCCGTCGACAACCGGCGTAAGCTTTCAACGATGCTGGATTCAACGAACGAACCGGTCAACTCGATGCGTTGCGCAGGTGGACGGAACTTGACGAGACGCTTGCGAAGCCCCGGCATCACCGTAATGGCGCGTTGAAGAACCGGCTTGGCAACGCGCATGGGCAGTGAGATGCGGCTTGGCAGCATCCCGACTTTTGTACAGAGTGTAACCTGGGTGCGTTTGCCGGTGAGAAAACTACCCAACAGGATCTCCGCTTGCCCGTCGCCGTAGGACGGTGCAACATCGAACCACGAAACGCCCGCATCGTAAGCTCGCGCCATTGCGGTCCGGCCCTGGGATGCGCTCACACGTGAACCGAGCGAGGCGCAGCCAAAGCCGATCGCTGAGACGCTACGTGAAAGGGGCGCGAAGCTAACTGTGCGCATGGTCAACACTTCGTCCAGTCCGGATTCCTGTTCCGGTCGTGGCCCCGCGGAGATGGTGGGCAAGGCGAACGGCAAGCGCCACTGCGGGGAACGTCGAGTTGGCCTGCCCGGTTGTAGGGAACACACTTGATGAAGCCACGTAAAGGTTGGCTACACCGTGGACCTTCAAATCCGTATCGACTACGCTGTCACTTGAGTCGCGGCCCATTCTTGTAGTGCCCACTTGATGGAGTCCATCTGACGCCTGGGCTAACACGCGATCGGTCAATTGTTCCTCTGGATACCAGTACTCGATCCGACCTGCATTGTTACTGCGAAGCGCCGAATCCAAGACTCGATGGGACTCGACGACGCTACGCGCGTCCCGATCGGTGAAGCGGAGGTCAATTGCAACGCGCGGGAGCCCGAACTGATCTTCTTCCTTCGCCAGGACCACTCGGCTATCAGGGCTAGGCTCCTGCTCCGCATGATAGTGGAGAGCGTATCGTCCATGGGAATTCCGAACAAGAAAAGCGGGCTTACGCGGCCTCGACAGGAAGCGACCGTGAACAACTCTCGCCAAGTCTCGCACGCCGCTCGGAGCACCGATGATGACATTCCTAATATGCGCACCGAGTGGGCGTGGCTTGGGACCTATATGGAAAACGCGGATCGCTTCCGAAACCAGACGCCGGCCAACGGGTGGTATCGCCAGCGCCAGAAAAACTGCCGACAATACGCTGCTTTGATGCCGGGGATCGTAGAATGGCGGATTATCGGGGAAGAAGATTGTGTTGAAAAGCCCGTGTGCTTGCTGCGCGGCTGCGGAAATGCTAAAGCGCCTGCGCACAAATGCTCCGGTTCGGTCCAGTTCGAAATCCAAGTCGTCGATATATTCTGGCTTGTCGAATAACACGTTTGCGATTTTGCCGGAGATGTGTCCCATGTAATAGCGGCCGAGCGGGCCGGAAGAACCGCCAAAATGGCGCGGCCACCAGCGCTGAACCGCAAGCAGCAAACGCGTCGTCTCGATACCCCCCGCGGCGAGAATCACATCTCGCGCCTTTACGCTCGTCTTGCCGTCGGGAGTCGCTACCACAACCTCCTGCACCAAGCCTCCTGCTTCGTCGAAGTGGAGATCAACGACCGTGCTGTTCAAAAAGAGCTTAATGCGTTCGGACCGCTCGATTGGTCCGCGATGCACTAACGCCAGCCGTGGTTCCGTAGACCAGCGCTCCAACCCATCAACAGACACATCCCCACCCAGATTCGGCAATCGGCTAGCTCGGGAACTGAAATTGTGATCGCCGCATAGCAGGTATTCAGCGGCTTGAGGGTACCAGCGCTCAATGTCAGCTTGACCCAGCGGCCATCCGGAATGTGGCACGTGGGAACGGTCGAGGAAATCCACGGGGTCCAGGGCCACGCAGCGGCCTCCCCATGCCCATGATGTGCCCCCGAGCGCTCGGCACACCGCGACCTCCATCTGTGCATGACGCTGCGGGTTCGCGATCGTGGCCTGGGAAGCCCGTGAAATATTCTGGTTCACGCTGGTCTGGCCCGATTCGAGGACAACAACATCGCGGCCGAGGCGGTCGAGTTCTAGAGCAAGTGCCATGCCCAGGGGGCCGGAACCCACGACACAGACATCGCACGTATACTCCCGTGCAGGGAGACGCTCAAAAATCATAGTGAGGCCCCATAGCTTAGATCAATCGCCCTCGAGATGCGAAATCACCGTGAACGTGAAGGAAACGGACTACAACTGACCCGTTGGTTTGGTCAAGACGCTCACCGGGGCCGGCTCTCTCTTCGACTCCGCAAGGCTGGCAGCAAGTGCCAGAATATGTTCCACGTGTTTATGCCAGCTGAAACTCCCGACCCGCCGCGCCCCTTCCTCTACCAAACTTTTTGATAACGATGCAGAGCAAGCTACTTCTGAAATTCTCTTGGCCAATTCGTCAGGAGAGAATCGCGGAAAGTACATTGCAGCGTGTTCGCAAATCTCACGGTGAACCGGCAAATCCGACGCCACAATCGGCAAACCGCTCGCCATCGCTTCCACCAGAGGATGAGCAAAGGTTTCCGTATAGGCGGGAGTTACGTAGATATCGCACGCCGGCATACAAATGATGGAGGGAGCGGTAAGGAACCGGCCCTAGTTGAATCAACTTCTTCCTTCGATGCCCAGTTCGTCGAACCAACCGCGCGGCTGATTTCCGTCCGGTAGCCTTCGAGCCTGAGAAAGTCACAAGTCAGAATCAGCGCTAACTTTTCGTGGAGACAGGGCCCGCTTCAGTTCAGGCAGAGCACGCAACAGTGTTTCAAAATTGCGGTAGTAGTTGTAATGGCTGACAAAGAGCAGGCGCAGCGAGTTTTCGGCGGCCTTCAATTTCCTCTGCGCCTCGGCGGAGAGTGGAGTGTTCTCCGCGAAGAAAAAATCGCGATCGAATCCGTGATGGATCGCACACACCTCCACACCGGTCCACCGCCGCAAATCGTCGGCAAAGGCCTGGCTGGGGGCCACCGTCCGGTCCGCCCAAAACAAGGAACGCTTCGCCAGCAAACCACGCGCTTTCGTATCCAGACACATGCGGTATTCGCCCCGCGCGCGCAAATCGCGGTAGAAATCGGACGACGTATACAGTGAATTGCGGGAAAGCAATATTTGCGGAACCGGCGAGTGCCGCAGCGCGAAGTTGCCTGCGGACAGCAAAACATCCGATCGACTCTCTCGCAACAATTGCGGAAGCAGCGTCTGTTCCTGCCAGAAGCGGCGGAGCGCATTTGAAGACGCGTTTACCGTCGCAAACGAAACTCGAGGCAGTTCTCCAAATTCCTCCTTCAGTTCATCGCTGACCGCTACTGTGGTTTCGACATCCCCCCGGGCGGACAACTGTGGAACGACATTGCGAAGATAGGTAAGGCCCCCGCCCGCGCTGGCAGCCAGGCCATTCAGGAAGAGACGCATCATCTTCCCGGTAGAACCACGCCGAAGGGATCAAACCGTCGCTTGGCCCGGAAGGAAGTGCTCGGAGCCGCTGGTTCGACGGGCGTTGGAAGAAGATCGACCAGGACAAATGCCAGCCCCCAAAACACCACCGTTAAGTAATAGCCAACGGCGAAGAGCCAATCTTCGAACCCCGCATGAACGAATCCGGCCAGAATAATAGCGGCCAGCGGGACGGCTGGGGAGTAAGGGTTTCCCGTTCGGTTCATCCAAACGAAGACGCGCCGGACGTTCAGCAACACCATTAGCAATAATATGTAGAAAGGGGCAACTCCTAACAGGCCCACCCACTCGACGATCTCGAGATAGCTGTTGCCGTGCTCGCGGGTGGTCTCGTCCAACGAAGCGTATTCGTAATTCTCGCTGGTGTGTTCGGCGGTGGTCGCACTGGTGCCATACCCGGTGCCAAACCAGGGATTCTGGCGGACAGCAGATACCGTCTGGTCCCATGGGGATTTTCGCGAGCCCAGAACTCCCTCTTCCGTTTTTCCCTTATGCAGGAAAGTAGAAATAATGGAATCGTCAGCGTTTTCCTGCGGAGGCATGGCAATGGCAACAAAAACAGCCGCGACCACCACGAACGCAATGCCTTTGATCAACAACCGGTACTGGCGCAGGGTTACACACATCAGTCCGCAGGCAAAACCTGCACCCAACATTCCCGCCCGTGAGTAACTGCTTAACAAAAGCAGGGACACCAGCATCAAGGCAAAGGTCCTGCGCCTTCTCTGGGCCACGTCTTCGCTGATCAGGACGCCCCAAAGCATGGTCGGCATCAGCACGACGCCGGCAACCGCGCCTAATGAGTTCGGATTTCCAAAAAAACGAACGCCTGCCAGGAAATAACCGACCGCCGTCAGGTAAATCAGAATTTCACAACCCAGCAGGAACGCCAGAATGAAGCGCCTCTCCCGCCCCAGAACAGCCAACCGTACGCCCGATGCTCCATAGAGAAACAGCAGGAGCAGACTCGCGGCTTTGAGCAGCGACTGGGTCGGATAGGAAGACACGATCGCCGACACCATCGCGGCCGTTATGCAAAAGAAGGCAACCAGGTGAAAAGCGCTAAAGCGGTGCGAACGCTCCTTCATAAAGGCGACCAGGCCCGCCAGAGCGCCCACAATCAAAACAAACCACCGCGCTGCTACCCACGGACCGCGCCCGGGAAGATCAAGACCCGCGAGCAGGAATGAAATCACTACCAGAGCGAAATATCGCGATCGGAAATTCCAAAGCGCTGCGAATACGATCTGTAAAAACAGAAGCCCTTGCAGGTATTCGACGCTGGTCAAATAGCCGGGACGGAAAATGACCAGATAAGCTCCCCCCAGACAACAAGCCAGCAGGCCCGCCACCATGACCACGCCTTCCATGCGGTTATTCATGAAAGGCCCCGACTGCGGAGATAACCGCCGCTGCCATCCCGGCGGCACACGCTTCCGGCGAATACGCGGAAATCCGTTCCAGGCTGTGTTTTCCCATGGTGGCTCGTAACCCGCCGTCTCGTGCCAGTTCTGTCATAGCCGACGCCAGTTCTTCCACATTCCCGGAAGCCACGACGCGTCCGTTCCATCCGTCTGTCAGCAGGTCAGCGACGCAACCCGCCACATCGCTCGCGATGATGGGCAAACCGCATGCCATGGCTTCATTCACCACCAGCCCCCAAGGGTCGCTGTGCGTGGGAAACACAAATACATCCGCCAGCCCGTAGTAGTTTGACAATTGATCGCGTTGAGCAAAACCTTTGAACTGAGCTCCGTCGGGCGCATCATTCATCAGCGCAGCGCGCGCCGCGCCGTCCCCCACGAAGACCAGTCCCATTTGCGTTCTGAGGTCTTGAGACAGTGTGCCATAGGCCTGCAGCAGATCAAACACTCCTTTTTCCGGAACCAAGCGTCCAACGTAGAGGAAGAATCGCGCCGGCAATCCTAATTCCTTGCGTTGAGATTCAGCTTGCCGGCGTGCCTCCTCCGCCCTGCGCCCAAACAGAGCCGTATCCACGGCGTTAGGAGCGGTAAAAATGGTGTCTTCCGGCACCGAATATCCGGTCACGTACTCGAACGAAGATTTCCCGGGTACAACGACCGCCGCACAGCTGCGCAGAAACTTTCGCTTGAGAAACTCCGCCGCCGGATTCCCCGAACGGTGATCGCGCGCATTGCTCTCGACCCAAGCCACAAAAGGAATCTGGCGTCGACGCGCCCACAAAAGCGACTGCCACGACGCCAGATAGTTATAGCCACCGCAGATGATCGCCTCTGGCTTCGCTTTTTCGAGAGCAGCGCTCAACCCCGAATTGAGCAGGACATTGTGCTTCCCCAGTCGCTTTCTCCACGATGGCAACACTTGATAGCGAAATGAGATCTCGTCTTTATAAACCTCCCATTGCCGAAGCGAAGGATCGTTCTCCGCAAGAAACATGACTTCCAAGTCGATCTCGTCGCGTCTCGCCAGAGCATTGAAGACGGGGATCCGATAGGGCGCGATAATCTCCGTCAGCAAAACCACCCTGCGCTTCACTTCGCGCTCCCGTGATAGATCTCAGCCAAGCGCGATGCCTGGTGGGCGAGCGTGAGTTCGTGCAGAATGCTGGCGCGAGCATTTTGTCCCAACGTCGTTCTCAACTGCGGGTTCTGCAACAGCTGTCGCAGAGCACTCGACAGTCCCTCGAGATCGTGCGGCCCCACCAACATGCCATTGAAGCCATTGTGAATAATTTCCTCAATCCCCTGCCCCGAGCATCCAATCACCGGCTTCGCGGTAGCCATAGCCTCGAGGTAAACGCAACCCAGCCCTTCATACCGGCTGGGCAAAGCGAATAGAACGCACTGTTTCATAGCGGCCGCGATCTGGTTGCGCGTCTGCCGGCCGACAAAGGCTACTGTGCTTGCGATATTCAGTTCCGATGCCAGTTCTCCGAGCCTCTGCCGCTCCGCGCCCTCGCCAATAATCTTGAGAGACACGCCAGGGAATTCGGAGTGAATCCGGGCAAAAGCCCGCAACAGAACATCGTGCCCCTTGCTGGGAATAAGTGTGCCGACAGTGAGAATCATTGGTTGATCCCCAGACTCAGGAGACGGCGAAAATAGTTCCGCATCGACGCCGTTGTAAACGACCACCGCTTCGACTCTCGCCTTCGCGCCCTCAAGTACTCTCTCGCGTACCTTCTCGCTCACGCAGATCACGGCTTCGGCGGACCGATAGACCATCCGCGACACGCGCTCGCACCAGCGACCGGGCAAGCCCCTCACCTGCCTGGTCGAATAAGCATCGAGTCCGTGAACCGTCACCACGAAAGGAATACCCAATTCCCGGCTGATCAAAGCCGCGGCGTGGCCGCAAGGCAGCGCCGCATGCGCGTGGATCACTTGCACCGGCCTGGAAGCATGCAAGCGCCGCAGTTCCGGCAGAATGCTGGCGAACAAAAATGCTCCCGCACTGGGCAGCCCCATTCCGCTCGGAAGTGAGAAGAAGCTTCGCCATTGTGCGGGATGAAACGAGGCTACCGCGCGACCGCGACCATGGTAGAAGGGCCGCACCGCTACTACGCTCTGCGAAATCCCCTGTTTCTCGCTCCAAGGCAGGGGTTCCGCGATGAAACAGCCATTGGCCTCGTCTCCCATCCTCGGATAGAACGGTGTGAGGGTCAGAACGTGAAGCGGCTTGGACGCGGAAAAAGCCGGAGGCGCCGGAATGGAAGAATGAACCATCATGACTTCCGCGGCGCCACGCTTAGAAAAATATCTTCCCACTGCCGCGTAATCGGATTCCAGTCAAACTTTTCGGCGTGCGCCCGGCCCGCGCGCCCCATCGCCCTGCATTGATCCGGAGACGAAAGCAGTTGTTGCAGCCGTGCAAACAATTCGTCATCTCCCGAGACCAGATATCCCGTTTCCCCATCGACGACGGTTTCAGGTTCATAAGCATTTCGCGCAATCACCGGAAGCCCGCAGGCCGCAGCTTCCAGAATAACCTTCGGAGAGCCCTCCCATTTCGAGGGAAACAGGAATATGTCAGCTTGACGGTATTGCTCCCGCAGTGCGTCCGCCGGCAATCCTCCGGCGAAGCGCACATTTGCGAGACGTTCACGTTCCACCCGTTGCTCAAGTTCTGCCCTCATGAACCCGTCACCGGCGATGAGGAAGTCCGCTTGGGGAAAACGCGCAGCACCCTCCAGCAAGAACTGCGGTCCTTTGAAGGGGCGCAGTGAACCTACAAACAGCACCCTCGGCCTTGCGTTCTCTGGGCGTTCGTACGCTGGAGCGAAATAACCGGTGTCGACCCCGGTGGGAACGATCTCACTGGGAAGACCGTATTCTGTTTTCAGGCTTCTCTTCACCGCAGAGGAATTGCTGTAGAGATGGTCGCAACGCAGAATCGTCTGCTCCCACAGCCGTGTCTGCTCGGGCTTGATCGTGGGTTCATTGCGCACATCGCTTTGCGATTCGACGGTTCCAATCGTGACCCGCCGGTCGCGCCACAAAGATCGCGCGGCGAAATACAATCTGGCCGCGGGAGACGACTTCACGTAGAAGAGAATATCGTGGTCGCCAAGCAAAAACTCGCGCAGGATGCCTACCGTCTGCCGCTTTTGGGGAAGAGTGATCAGCCGCGTGTGGGGACGCCTCACGATTCGCGGATCCGGCTCCGAGACATGAAAGATGCTGACATCAAACTTGTCAGGGTTCAGCCGGGCCACAATGTCGCGCCCATTCGTCATTTGCGCGTTCGTAAGTCCAGCATCGGCAAAGCTGTCTACGAGAATCCGTAAGGGCATGGTCACTATGTCTTGTAAAACCGGGCGCGGAAGGCGTGGTCCTCTATGTCGACCATTCTAGACGAAGGTCCCGAAGCCGCACGTCCATACGCCGCCCATCGTCTACCGGACGTTGCGAATTCGCGAGATGCTGTCGAGCGCGATCCAGCAGGCGCCGGCGCTCTGGTTTGGCCTCGTTTTCCGAAAGAGGGCGCAACTCTTCGGGATCTCGCTCGAGGTCAAACAGCATCGCGTTCTTAGTGCGGAAATCGAGAATCAGTTTGTAACGGGACTCCCGAATCGCGAGAATTCGGGCGCCCATGCGGTCGCCGGGGCGATAGGGATTGTTGCATCCAGCTACGCACTCGACAACGGCAGCCACCTCTCCACCGTTCCTTCCACAAAACTCGCCCGGAACCGAAACCCCCGCGGCCGTGAGCAGCGCAGGCGCCAGATTCAGCAAGCTGAACGGTGTACACACCGTTTGCGGCTTTATTCGTCCCGGCACGCGCACCAGCAGCGGCACGCGAATCAGCTCTTCCGTCAGCTTGGTCGGGGCGTGGTACCGATCTCCGTGATCCAGAAACTGCTCTCCGTGATCCGCCGTGAGCGCGAAGACACAGTTTTGCCAACGCTGCGATTGGCGCAGTGTTTGAACCAGTCGTTCCACTTGCGCGTCGACCCAGCGAACGCCGGCGTCGTAAAGTGCAGTTATCGGTTCCAGGTATTTCGCGAATCGATCGACGTGCACAGCGCGATTCCAATAAGAGTTCAGATAACGCGCCCTCTCCGGACTTTCATCAGTCCCCATCAAGGCCAGGGCCTTCTCAGGGGGATAGTAAGGTGCATGGGGGTCCATCAAGTGGAGCCACAGAAAGAAGGGACGATCCGCGACTGAAGCGAGAAATGCAGACGCCTCATCCACGATCTTATCGGCAGCGGGAAACCGTCGAAGCGCATCCATCGATTTCACTCGAGGCGCATGACGCTGGCCGTAACGGAAATACATCTCGTCATACACCGCGCCCAGCGGCCCAAGCTGATGCGAGACCTTGCCCAGCGCGCGATTCAACCGGCTGCGCAGAGTTGCTGTTCCCGCCGTTGTCGTGCTTTCGCTGACCGAAGACAATTCCGTGTCGAGAAAGTCACGAAAGGTGTCAAACCCGGCGTCATAGCCAAAACGCGGCGACAGGTATGGATTCGCGGCGAGGAACGCCCCGGTGGCGTAGCCCGCGCTCTTCAACGCAGTGGCAAGCGTTGGCTCGCCCGGAGCGAGTCCTACTACATCTCGTCCCAAGGCCAGCGGATACCGCGAGGCCATGATGCCAGGGAATGAATAATACGTAGGCGTGCCGGTCACGATAGCGTTGCTGAAAACGGTTCCTTCGGTGGCCAGCGAATCCAGGAAAGGAGTCGTGGGACGTGAGTAACCGTTGAAGCCGACGTGATCTGCTCGCAGGCAGTCGACCGTAATCAGAACCACGGAAGGAGGAGTCGCCACCTATTTCGCTCCCCACGAAGCGGAACGCGACTTGGCCGTGTCACGTTGCTTGACCGTGACCGAGACTGGACCACTCGCCGCGTTGAATTTTCCCCGCGTTACGATTCGATACAGGTCTCCATCGTGAAGGTACAGCAGATCCTGGTATTTCGCCTCGATTGCAGAGAGCAGTTGATCCAACGCCTGCAAGGTAGGATCGCGAAAATTCCGCAAGGAAGAATGGAAATTAATGGAATGGACAGACACGATTGCCGGAACCCCTCGCGCGAAACAATCATCAATCAGTTGCATGTATTTTTCCAGCGGCAGATCTTTCTGCGCGGGTTCCACGTCGACGGTGCGGCTCAGATTCAATACCTCGAATTCGTCCATGAACGGGGGCAACGGCGCTCCTGAGCCGTTCTGCGAAACTCGAACTCCCCACTTATGCCACGCGGCACGCGTGTCAGCGTTCGCGCGGTAGCCCGGAGCGCACGCGGACTCTGGAAACACAGAAAAGAACTTGGCGAATCCTTCCGCTGCAAGCCGTACCAGATCCTGCTGCATCTCGGCAGAAAGCGGCCCCGCGCCAGGTTCCTCGGGATTCCAGTATTCGTATCCGATCCAGGGCATTCGCCAGTAGATGTATGGAGTCTCTGCCCGCCACAATTTACGCACAAGCTCGCGGCGCTCATCCGAAGTGGCCAGGGAATGCTCCATGGCCGGGCGGCAAAAATGAGTCAAGCCATGCAACGCAGGATAAAAAACGCCCTCGCTGATTCCTTTGCGGTAGGCTTCAAATAAGCCAGGGCGTTTCCACTGCCCCGGCAGTCCTTTGGAAAGCTGCAGCAACTCGATCTTCTGGAAATCGCTCTCCGCCATCCTGGGAAAATTCAGATTCGCTGTCAGAAAGTTCATCAACAGACAAGGGTGGCGCCCGGTGGAATCGCGATGACGGTTGAGCAACTCACTGATGGCCATGACATCTTCTGCGGTCTCCAGCGTGTAGAAGTCGTACGGGTGCTGGCCCAGTTGAATTCCATCGGCGCGCAGTTGTTCGAAACCCTCTTTGTCGCGCACACCCACTCGGCCCCAGTCATCGCTCTGGAAAAGCACTAAAGGCCGGTCAAACGTAAACCCGGGCACGTCCGCCTTGCGGCCGAGGTTCCACAATTTTCGCGCCAGATCAATCACAGGCTTGTCCTGAGTCTCGTTGTTCCAGCATAGCAGCGGTTCGGATTTTTATTTCCTCGCCAGAACACTGTAGTTCACGGCGAACTGGTCGTTTGTGCTTCCCGCCATCCTCTCAAGCAACGCACCCATCACATTCAAGACGGGGACGACGCTATAGCTGAGCACAGTTCTCACCAGATCATAGCGAGCAAAAATTTGAAGATAGCTGTTGATCGTTCGAAAGAAGCCGGCAATGCTGCCGCCCTCCGGAACAATCTCAGCCGAAGAAAATCCCGAGACCAACTGGCGAATACCCGGGGCCAGAAAACGCCAGCGATCGTGGTCAGCGTCCCGCGGAGAAACGCTGGGAACACTCATCAGCAAATATCCGCCCGTTTTGAGCACACGCCTGATCTCAGCCATCACCCGCGGCGGCTCGGGCGCATACTCGAGCATTTGCGTGCAGATAACGAGATCAAAAATATCGTTCGCAAAAGGAAGTTGCTGCGCATCCCCAGCGACGTTTACCAACGGCGTGATCGTCAGATCAATTGCGGTGTACCGCGCGCGCCCGCCGTCGATCAACGATCGATATGGCTGAAGTCGGCCACCCACATCCAGAACGGCGGGATTGCTCAGCCGCATTCCCGCCAGCCAGCCTCGAAACAACTCGCGACGCTTGCGCAGCACCAGCCAGTTCGGGTTGGTCAGAGAAGGATACAGACGTTGCCAGGAGACCCTACGAACCTCCTCCAATGTTTCGGTCTCTGCCATGAATACTCACGCCGGCGCCCACAGCTTTGCTTACATATACCCGAGATCTTTCAGTCTTTCTTCCACCATACGCCGTTCCGCTTCATCCATCTGCCCGGCTTCGTCGCGAAGCAACTCCTGCATGAGGAAGACCAGGAATTGCTCCAGGGTACCGAAGCGCGGAGTGAACCGGCGCTCGCTAGCCTCACATAGCGCCTCTGGCAACTGAATATTTCTCATCTTGTCCGGCATGGTCAGTTTTCGCCCGAGTGCATCAACTGTTGCGCGCGAGCTTCCCAGTCCTTGGAACTCACCGCCAGGCGCCGCCAGGGCACCCTAGCCAATGGAGTTCCCAGCAAACGATAAGCATCCAGCTTGAGCTTTGAGCGTTGGCGAAGGCGCTTGCGAATGGCGCCGGAACGCATTCGTTCGTACAGCTTCAGTCCTTGCGCTAACGCTGCCGACTCTTCCGCCGTAAAGGTCACCGGCTCCGAAGAGTGTGTGGGGTATCCCATCTGCTGCATCTCGTCTCCCATGCACTTCTCAATTAAAGCGACCTGCGGTGGTGAGAACACGCTACGATAACGTCCCACGTGCTCAGTGGTCGCAGGTTGAGTTAACAGGCGATGATACCGGCCGTCTGGCGTATCCCGTTCCACGTTTGTGTAATTGCGGTAAAACTCAAGCATATCCGGCTCGAACTCGATCGCGAGAAATTGGCAGATTTCCTGCAGAACTTCGCGAGGGCGAGCGGTCAGCGATTCGTAGCGGACATTAAAAGTCTGATCCACCGGAAATGCTGGTTCATCGAGGAGATGCCGGAGATAGTGCCGCACTTGAGCTGAGGCACGCATGAGATACTCCGTTTCGGCCCGGCCACGTCCCCAGCGTTCGTCATAGGAGGCAACCACGTCAAGCGGGTCCCGCAGGCAGACAAGGATTTTGGCTTCCGGGAATAAACTCCGGATATGCGGCAGCCACAGCACGTGCCCAGGGGTTTTCTCGCCCCACTGCCTCGCGCCTCGCGCCGCCGCATAGGCGCGTCCGAAAGACTCCAATATGGGCCGCACTGGACCTGAATAACTGGGACGTTTGGCAGCTTCCTCGGCCAGAACCCGCGCTGCCAGATCTTTGTACTCCCGCAGCGCCTCCCATACCTGGTTGAGAAACAGGACGTACTGCCAACGATTGCTAAATCCCTCGAGACATCCCAGGTGGTCAAGCACAACGTAACACCAGGTCTCGGGAAAGATCGCGAGCGATGTATGTGCATCGAGCATTCGCGACAGCAGAGTGGTTCCAGAACGACTCGGTCCGACAATGAAGATCGGAGGAGGCGCTGGCTCGGTCTCGACGTCACTTTGCGGGGCAGCAAATTGCTGCGAAGGGATCAAGGAAGCCACAGGTAAATTCCGCGAACTCCCCGCGTCAAACCTCCCCCGGACCCGCGCCCAGACCGCCTGAGCTAAAACGCGGTCCTCGTCGTTAACCCCGGAAATCATAGTGGCGCCGATGAAGACGATGTACACCCCTATCAGGCTGATGATGATGCTGAGCCATGCGGGTTGCAGCCCGCGCAGAAGCACGCGCAATAGGAACGCCACCGGGATGGAGGCCCCAATCGCCGGCAACAGGCGCAAGTAACTGCGGTTGTAAGGCGACATTCCAAGCGCCTGATGTACTTCTCGCAGGTACCACGCGTTGCTCAAGGCGACTGTCAGGGCCGCAGCCAGCGCTGCCCCTGTGATTCCAAAGCGAGGGATGAGAATCAGGTTCGCCAGCACCATGAAGACAGTGGCAAAGGCCTGCACCTTGATCAGTCTTTGCTGATTTCCCGACATTAACAGCAGGTATCCTACCGCCCCGACCCCGCAATTCACCAATTGTCCAAGCGTACCAATCACCAGGATCGGCCAGCCGATGTCAAAGTCGTGTCCAAAAACACCCATCATGGGTCGCGCCAGTACGATGACGACTACGGCAAGGGGAACGGTGAAGGCGAGAATCCATTTGGTGAGGGTTTGAAACAGCCGCCCCAGCAACTCACTCTGGCCTCGCGTATGCAGATCCGAAATCACGGGCGCAAAAATCTGATTGACGGACTGCAGCAGGATCGGAATGAAGGCAACGATCGCCATCGCCACGGCGTAAATTCCAAGCGAGCGAGCATTCAGGAAAAAGCCTATCAATATTTTGTCGGCCTGGCTCATCAGGAATTCCAAAAAACCCACGCCAAAGGCTGTAACCGAGAAGGAAATCACCTCCGGTTCCAGGCTCGACGTCGCGTAAAAAGGCAAACGCGCCGGGGCCGGAGTCATTTTCCACACGACCGCTAGCAACATCACCAAAACCGCCGCCGCGCTCGCAACCTGCGCGAAGATATAACCCCACAGCCCGGCGCCGAGGCTGATCAGCAGAATGGCTATCGCCATGTTGAGCGGATTAGCGATGAAACTGGTGATAATCGTGCGGCGCGTCACGTCCTTGTATCCGGTCAGCACTTGGCCAAGGAAAAAGGTAAGCGCTCCGAGTAGCATGATGAGCGCAAACAGAGGCAGGTATCGAACCAGCGCGGGCGCATGATAAAAGCGGGTGGCGATCCGCGGGCCCACCGCCACCATCAGCATCGCGAGCAGAATGTTCAGCCCCAGCATGATCGCCGTCGAACGCTGAATGAAGCCGCCCAGGTCCTTCCAGCGCTCGCTCGCCCTGTACTTCGCCACGAACCGGACTGCCGACTGAGGCAGGCCGAGAGCGTTGAAAATGCCGAAGAATCCGGCAACGGTCATTCCCAACGCGTACACGCCGAGAGCTTCGGCGCCCAACACCCGCGCCAAGTAGACCTTGAAGAAATAGCCGGCGGCGGCGGTGAAGATGGTTCCTGCAAAATAGACAGAAGATTGGCGTGAGATGTGCCCCATCTGCTGCCGAAATTCCAGCATGGGGGCAGCCTCGGGCGGCAGATCCGTGGGCGCCGCAAGAAGCGGGTCCGGCATGGCGGGGCGCGCACTCATGCCTTCACGCGTCTCCCAGTCATCCTGATATTTTTCTCGGTTCTCAAGTCCAAAATCCTTTTAGAACAACGACGCTTGCCGCAACAAACTTCGTATCCAGTTTTCCAGTCTTGGCACCGACTTCACGATGCTTGCCGCTTGATACCGCATCTTCGCTTTGAGACAAATGGCGGCGGAGGTAGCCACAGTAATGTGCAGAGTCTCGCGCACGCCGGTGGCGAAGCGCTCTTTATAGCCCTCCGCCCCGAGTCCCAGATCGATCAGGCTGATGCCGGTATCATCGCATGCTTCCTCTACCATCTTGGAGAGCAGGCAAACTCCCGGGGAGTACCGTTCCAGCGATGTGTCAAAGGTCGGCTGGTAGTAGAACCAGCTTCCAGCAAACCGGAATCCGTAATTCCATGCGACAGGGTGATCGCCGGCGGAGAACCGGGTGAGTGCCATCCAACCCCTAGAGGACAGCGCCTTGGCCAGTTCGGCAAGGAAAGTCTGCCGGTCGGGGTACATGATGTTGCTGACTCTGCCCATGGCGTCGAAACGGGCAATATGAGCCTGCATAAACTGCGGTAACACCGGCTCTATGGCCTCCCATGACTCTAAATGTTCGAAGCGCAGTGGCCCCTGCTTCGCCAGCCCCTTCAAGGCATTTCGAAGCGCCTTGCGGTGGACCACGGATTGCTTTAGCACCTGCCTCTGTTCCGGAGAGCCTAGGACAATCCGGGCACAGTCATACGCCGGCCGGGAAAATATTGAGTAACCGTACTCACGGCTGATGTCAGGCAATGCGGCACGCGTGGCGGAATCCGCGGGGAAGTTCGCCAGGGTCAAGTTCGGCACTCTCAGGCGCGCCAACTCGGAGAAGACGGCGTCCATCAGGCGCTGCCGATTGCTGGGGTGCGAGACAAAATCGCAATAGTCGGCTGTCGTATGCGCAAGGAAGAAGGCTTTGCCTTGATTGACGTCAGTGGCGAGAGAAACAACCCCCACGAGCGCGTCATCGTCGTAGGCAAGCACAAGCAACGGCACCATTGTGGAGTGGTACGCCCGCTGCACGGCCACAGCCCACTCGTACGTATAAAACACCTCAGGACGTTCCATCTCCTCGACCAGCGCATTCCACTGGCTACGGAGCTCAGCATCCTCGGGAATCTCTCTGTGAATGACTATGCGCAAGGTTTCGTACTCATAGAAATTTCAGTCCTGGAAAACACGTAGTAGTACCAGTCCGTCGTAAACCGTCGGCTGGTTCGCGGGAAATCATCTCCCATAAAGGTAATTACCTCGAAACCAAAACGGCTTACCTCAGCAATGGCGCGGCTAGGGATCCAATAGTGAGTCATCAAGCCACCGTGAACGGAATCCAGAGCGTGCCCCTCGCCATGCCAGAAGGCTGGCATTGCGATTCTGTGTACCGTTCGGACGACGGTATCGCTTGCTGCCCGCACCAACGAGTGCACTGCTTTCGCCGGTGTCAGAACGGCCGCCAACGGCCCGACCCACTGTGTTCGTCCACCGAGCAGTTGGGCCGCAAATGCCCGCAGCCGTTCCCGGCTCCAGGCCGGACGCACTACGATCGCTCGTGGATTGTGCGAAGAAAAGATAAACACCCCTCCCGGCCGCAGCACCCGGTAACACTCGCGTAGGCATTGCTCGCGGCGCTCCCGCGGTATCACATAATCGAGCCCGTTGAAGGCAATCACCAGGGCGTCAAACGAACAGTCGCCGAATGCCGACAAGTCCGCCGCATCCGCGACGCAGAACTCAAGTTGAGGAAACTTGCTGCGGCAAATCCGTATCATCTCCTCGGAATAGTCCAATCCAACATAGTGCGAAGCGACGCTGGAGAGATAGGGTGTGGTACGCCCCCCTCCGACCCCAATGTCTAGAATTTTCATGCCGCTCTGAAGGTACCTGTCAAACAGAGATCGTTCACAGGCTGTGAGGTGGTCGAGCGCAGCGTAATGAGCTGCCACGGAGGGCTCGTTGTAGATCCTCAGATTCGCCCCGTCCCTCACTACCTGCATCCGTTCCCCACTCCCTGGGCGTGTGCGGGTATCCCGATGGTCTGTTCCGGTCCGGCCAAACGCCACCTTAGCGACCGATAGAAACCCGATACGTGGGCTTCGAACTCCGGGAGCGACATCTCTGCGGTTACATGCACCCGCGGAATCGCGAATCTCGGAGTCTCGGCGCCGAAGCCGCCCGCCACATTCGTGAACGCGCAGGAAAATCCAGCTTCCTCAGCCATGTGCACTTCGCGCGCGGTCACCGACCCGGGATCGCCAAAGGGATATGCCAGCGCCCACACCGGGCGTCCCAGAAGGCGCTCAAGCCGGGTCCGGCTCTGCGCAATCTCCTCGCGAGCCACCTCGTCGGTTGTTAGCGACAACATGGGATGAGACAGCGTGTGCGCGCCGATGCTCATCTCTCCAGCCAACAGTTCCCGCAGCTGCTGCCCCGTCAGCAAGCCGAAACGCCGCGCTCCCGAGGAGTCGCCAACATATTTCGATTTCCAACTCTCGCTTAGACCGAGACCCATTCTGACTTTTTCCAGAGTTCCGCGTCGAGTGTCTTGATCATATCTCGACAGCCGCTTGACCAGTTCCCACCACAGGTTCCGTTTTGATCGCGACCGATTCACTTCCACCGTCAAAGCCATGTCCCGGAGTTCGAACGCGAAGCTATCGCCGGTTGACAGGAACATGAGATAGAGCTCTTCGTACCACAACATGGAAGAGGTGTCTTCTGTCGACGCTCCGGTAACAAAGAAGAGACACGAAACTCCACACTCGTGCAGAACGGGCAACATGTCGGAAAGAGTGTTCTGCAGGCCGTCGTCACAGGTAAGTAACACTGCCCGCGGCGGCAACTCCCGTTTTCCTTCAAGCCACTCGCGAAATTGCTCCGGCGAAATGATCTGGTAGTTGCGCTGCAGCAGACGAATTTGAAGACGCAGCGAGGATGCATTGACCAGGCTGCCATCGAGCATGGGATCGATCGCGCGATAGTCCTTCGGCAAAACTCCGTGATAGGTCACAACCGCAGGCCCATTGCGCGCAAACCGGCGCAGGTATCCCGTTCGAGCCAGGCCGGGATAGACCACACGCTTTAATAAGGGGCTTACCAGCTTCATGGTTTGTCAGACTCCGGCGAAACCCGCGGTCCCGGCGGCCACATTCCGCGTCTGATGGAAAGCTCGTTTCGGTTTGGAAAGAAGATCGCGCAAGCGCTCTGGCGCGATCGGTTGCCATAGATTCCGGGCAGTCTCCTCGTCGAAGGACCAATGCCTGAGAATTTGCGGAATGCCGGCGATATCCTGCGCCGACTTCAGAATACGTCCGGCACCGAAGCGCGCGAACTGTTCAATGTAGCCGTAGGGCCAGAATTCCAGCCATTCGCACAAGAAACACGGAATCCCCCGGGACGCACACTCCATCGCCGTAGTCGACAGCACAGTTACACCGAACCATGTTCTATCGAGCAAATCGTCGCTAAGAGGGCCGCTCACAACCCTGGCCGTCTCCTGTTCGTCGCGTGTAAGTACCTTCGCTACGAGTCCTTCCCGTTCCTTGCGGCTCTCCGCGGGGTGAAGTTTTAGAACCAGGTTGCGCTGCTGTTCGCGAGCAAGACGTGCCAGAGGCGGCAGGACATCGCGGTAGAATTCTGCCGTTCGGCCGGAGGAGACTTCGTACCCTTCGGAGAAAAAGACAATGTCCTGCTTTGAATCTGTCCCTGCGTGAAGTTCAAGCCTTCGCGTTCCGGGAATCCTCGCGGGAGCCCCGACTTCGACTGATGCCGGCGACACCTGGCAGACCCTGGTCAGATAATCCTCTTCCATTTTTCCCTTGGCAAGAATGATGTCAGCATAGTTCTGCTTGATCAGGTGCCGGCCGTCGAGCGCGCCATGATGGCTCGCGACCGTCGGGATTCCGCGATTCCGAGCCAGGATCAGCGGCATGCAGGTGGTGGGGTTGCTATCATCGCCGCACAGGACTCCCTGCACCGGTTCGGTGTCAAAGACTGCCCGCCATGCATTGCGCATGACGAGGCCCTTGCGGAAGTAGTGCGGGAACAAATCCATAAGGCCCAGGCGCATCAGTAAGGCGATATCCGGGTTCGCCTCCAGATCATCGCGAATGCGACGCCACTGCTCCAAGAGTTCCGCGTACTCTTTGTCGACCGGTTCGCTTATCGACACGTAGGGCGCAATTCGGGCGGTTGCGACGTTCGGTGGCGGGTCCGACACCCAGCCGCTGCGGCGCGCGACCACCAGGAGGAAGTTGGTTTCGGGTATCACCCGTGCGTACGCCAATCCGAGCTTGGATACGTTTACGTACGCGCTTGGCAGCAAAACTACAGGCTTCCTCGAAGGTCGACGTTTGGGGGCAAAAGCGGCTCGCATCGAATAGTTGGCGTCATACTTGTCGCCCGCGATCTCGAGCAGTTGTCCCACGGGAAACTTCGATGCCAGTCGGAGGTAATGCAGGGCGCCTTTGCCTTCCGACGTGGGCGCTCCCGGGCAGTTGCTCACGCGGCCGGGCAGCAGCAGCCCCAGTGCGTCCGCGTAGTAACATGGGCGGGTCAGGAACACGCGCGCGTTCCCTTCCAGACCCTCCGCAAATCGGCGCAGGATCCCCAACAGTTCCACGCGCTCGTGGAAGACAATCGCAGTTAACGCCCACCAATCCAATCCCTCACGGTCGCTCAGACGGCCCCTTCCCGCATCCATAAAGGCGCGAATGCGACGAAACTCAGCGATGCCCTGGCTTAGGGAAGAAAGAGGCACGACCGGACACCCGAACTGCCGCGCCCAGCGTTCATAGGAATTCTCTCCGCCGCGGCCGAGATCGAGCACAAAATCCCAGCGCTCGCGCGTCCAGGGACCGCAATCCGGAGAATCCTCGGGATGAACGACCAGCACTCTCACGACGCTGGCCTCCTTCCGTTGACGCAGATTTCTTTCGGCGACGCGACGACACGCTCGTAAAGATTCATCAACAAGGGAAAGTTTCTGTCCCAATCAGCTCGCTGCGCAATGATCCGCTGATTCCGTTCTCCCATCGCCCTTGCCTCGCCGGGGCTGAGGCTCGCGGCCCGTAGAAGCTTGTCTGCAAACTCTGCACTTGATCCGACGCTTGCCAGCCAGCCATTCTCCCCCTGCTGGATCCATTCGCGGTTGGAAGGGATGTCGCTGACCACGACGGGGAGCCCGCTTGCCATGGCCTCGAGCAGCGAGATGGACGTCCCGTCCGACTTTGCGCAACTCACATAAACGTCAGCCGCGCGAAACCACCGCGGCATCTCGGAAGGCTGAATCTCTCCGCGAACTGTGACCACCTCAATCAGTTTCTGGTCCTTGATGAACTGGCGGATGTAGGGGCGCAACGAGCCGTCTCCCAGCAACAGCAGACGCAGATTCTGGTTTCGTGCGTAGGCCTCGACGAACGCATTGAGCAGCACATCTATGTCGTACAACGGCTCCCACGAGCGCGTACACAGAAAAGTGATAGTCTGCGCAGCGGGACGCCAGTCAGACGGTTTGTCGCCCACAGGGGAAAACACTCCGCGTTTCACGCCCCAGGGAAACTGCGCAATGCGACCCGGAGAGAAACTCGCGTACCGCATGCCCGCCCAGCGAACCGCATCACAGTCGCACGCGAAGCCATCGGCACCGCGCAGCGCTACCTCGGTTGCATGTCTCCAGACCGCATCTTTTTCCGCGTCCATCATCAGGTCGGATCCCCATGACATCACGACCAGGGGATGGAACCCAGACGGGCCCCGAGATACCCGCAGCTTTGAACTGGCCCTGCATGAAGAATATCCGGCTGCAACTCTCGCAACCACGATTGCAGTTCGGATAAAAAAGGCTCAACTTCACTTGGGGCGGCGTCACGCGGAAAAGTCCTCTTCGGCTTCACCCGGCTGACACCAGGCGGCAAAGAAAATTGCGACGGCTGGCCGGTAAGGTCCAAGAACCACACCTCGTGCCCGAACGAGCTAATCTTCTCCAGGAACCTTCGGTTATGGTCTGAGCCGTTGTCGGAAAAATACAGGACTCGCATCAGCGCGCCTCGGCATCCCGAAGGGAGGTCCAGGTGATCTGCTCTCCTGCTTTGAGGCCGCGTGTGAGTTGCTTGCCGAGCACCTTGGCCAGGTCAAACGGCATGACCGCGTCGCACGGGGCGGGACGCAATGCCTCGACCATGTCTTCTCGCAACACGGTGCCAGCATCCAGGTCCCGCGAGGTTCTCAGGCAGCGGCGCTGCACCACCACCGTGTCCCTTTCGTTCTCCGCGACGAACTTCAACGTTGAGCCGAGCGCAAATGCAAGTTCGCGAGTCCGGTCCACCATCTCCCGCCAACTCTGGGGATTCATCGAAAAAGGATGATCTGGCCCCTCCCTCCGGTTGTCGTCGGTAAAGTGCTTTTCAATCACCCGCGCCCCCAGGGCCACTGCGCCCAGCACCGTCGCATGTCCGGGCGTATGGTCAGACAATCCTAAAACGACCGAGGGAAACATCGTCGCGTACGTGCGCAACACGTTCAGATGGATATATCGAAAATTCTCGAGGCTGGCCGTGTAGTTGGTGTTGCACTGCATGAGCACAAGATTCGGGTTGATGCTGAGCACCGTCTTTACCGCCTCTTGCACTTCTCCAATTTCAGAAGCGCCCGTCGCCAGAAGAACCGGCTTGTTCTTGGAAGCGACCTTCCGCAACATCTGCGGCCAGGTGATGTCGCCTGAACCGATCTTAAATAAATCAACATAGGGATCGAGCATGTCCACAGCTTCCAGATCGTAAGGGGCCGAGAAATAATCGATCCCGCAGGCTTGGCATTCGGCTTTCAGCTCGGGAGTCCATTCCCAAGGCAGAGTTGCGTCCGCGTAGACCTCGAAGACACTCTTCTTCCATTTGGACTGGTGCGAAAGCTGCGTTCCCATGCTCTCAAACCCACGCTGGCTGACAATCTTCGGGGCGCGGAAGTTCTGAAATTTGGCCGCGTTCGCGCCCGCCTCCGCACACAGCCGGATCAACAGTTTGGCTCGGTCCAGACTGCCGTCATGATTCGCTGAGATGTCGGCGACGAAGTACGCTGGGTGTTCCAGTCCGACAGCCTTGTTGCCTAGCATTAAAGCGGTCATTGCCCGTCTCCGGTCAGGTAATCCTTCAGACTCTGCGCATATCCATTTTCGCGTTGCACGCGAAAGCGGCAAATTCCCGACTTCGCGTCCGGCAAAGCAAGCCCGAGGGCGGCACTGATTTTCGCCGAATTAAGCGACGTATCGCGCGGACGCGGAGCGCGCAGCCCGGCGTCCGAGAGCCTTGCCGGAACGACTCGGTCGGTTTCAAAACCAAAAGCTTCCGCGACCAGCCTGGCGAAATCGTACTTGCTGATTCTTTCAGAACCACCGACGTGATGAATCCCCGTCAAATCGTCGTCCAGCATTGCCAGCAGGAACTCCGCCAGGTCCGTTGCCAGCATGGGCGTAAAGTGCACATCGGTGAAACCGGGAACTGGCGAGCCCGCGCTCAAACGCTTCAGTACCCATTCCGCGAGGCTTACTTTGTCCTGAGCGTTCCACCCATAAATATTGACGCGCGCAATCGCTGCCCGTGGATTGCGGTCACTCACCTGGCGCTCGCCATGCAGTTTCGAGCGTGCATAGGCGTTGACCGGCGAGGGTTGGTCGGCCTCGGAGTACTTCCCCGCATTCCCGTCAAAGACCGCATCAGTCGAAACGTAAACGAAACGCGCGCCCAATTCAGCCGCCAGCTCGGCAAGGTCACCCGAAGCTTTCGCGTTGACTGTCTCGGCCTCCGTCGGATGATCTTCACACCAATCTACGTCAGTGGCTGCAGCGCAGTGCAGAATTCCGGTGGGACGGAGGCTGGCCAAGAGCTTCCGCGTCGCGCTCCTATCCGCCAGATCCAATGAGAAAGTCGGGATTCCCGGCACCTTGAGAATATGGCGATGGCAAAACCCCGCGATCTCCCGACCCTGCTCCCGAGCCCGGCAGAGAACGCTCGCCCCAAGTAATCCGCTGGCACCGGTTACAACGATCATCCCGCCCTCTTGAGAAAACCGTTCGACTGGAATCAGCCCTCGTGCAGCGCTTTCATGGTGATGTGGCGGTTCAACTCCACCAGTGCTGGCTCGTGCTCCAGCAAATTGAGCAGGTCCCGCCAGTGGAGATGGTCGTCATTCCCCACGCGCCCATAGACAGCACGGAGAAATGCCAGATCTTCGGGCGTGTCGAGCGTCCAGCGGTAGTCACTGTGGTCTTGTTCCGCCGTGACCTGCAGGGTCTTGAAGATACCCGGGTTCTCGTAAAGATATGGAGTTACGTGGACGCGCTGGTAATCCCGGTGGGCTTCTCGCCAGGCGCGCGCTAGCGCGTCGGATGTCATCACTTCGGTATCGAGTCCACGGGGATACGTTCTGATCATCGTATTGCTCGCATAGTCGGGACGTTGATCGAGGAAAGTCCGAATGACCAGGTCGGTGACTTCCGGGTCAACCAGTGGGCAATCCGATGTAATACGAACCACCACACCTGCGCTCACCGACAAGGCCGCCTGGTAATACCGATCCAGTACGTCCAACTCTTCCCCGCGAAAGCACTCCACTTCCAGCCGTCCGCATTCGTCGACAATGACATCATCCCGCGAGTCTTTGGTGGTCGCGATCACGACTTCCTCAATCAATTTCGACCGTCGCACCCGGTGCACTACACGCGCGAGTACGCTATCTCCGCCGAGGTCCAAAAGCACCTTACCGGGAAGCCGTGTACTTCCCATGCGCGCTTGAATGATGGCAACGATCTTCAAAGACGCTTCCCCCGGAACTCGAGGCTATTGGCTGAACTGCCTCGCCGCCCGTAGGGTAAAAGGGTTTTGCGCACGGGAGAGCCCCCGTGAATCGCCAGCGCTTCCTTGGTCGCGGTTGAACTCATCGATTCCTCAGGCGAGCGCGCGCTGTTTCTGCGCGTTGGGAAGCGTAGCGATGGCCGGGGATCCGGCATCGATCAGTTCTTGCAGTTCTTCCGCAGTGAGCCATTGAGGATTCGAGTCGCTGCTGTAACGGAAACCGTCGGCGAGGGCTTTTCCGCCCTTCCAGTTTTCCGCTTTCCACCAGGAATGCGCCGGCTGAATGACGTACATGTCCTCAAGCTCGACGGTATTTCGAGCCTCATCCTCGGAAACCAGCACCTCGTGCAATTTCTCGCCCGGCCGGATGCCGATGTATTCCACCTCACATCCGGGAGCAATGGCTTCGGCCATCTCCACCAGCTTCATGCTGGGGATTTTGGGCACGAAGATTTCCCCGCCATGAAGCTGCTCAATGCAATTCACCACGAAACGGACGCCCTGCTCGAGAGTCAGCCAGAAGCGGGTCATGCGGGGATCGGTCACGGTAATTTTTCCCCGCCGCCGTTGCTCTTGAAATACCGGGATCACGCTGCCCCGGCTGCCCACCACGTTGCCGTAGCGAGCGCAACTGAAGCGAGTATCCTGGGCCCCGGCGTAGGCATTGGCTTGCACAAACATCTTTTCCGCGCACAGCTTGGTCGCGCCGTAAAGATTCACTGGATTCACCGCCTTGTCGGTACTCACGGCCGAGCACCCGGTGCACTCCCTTATCGATGGCCGCATCGATCACATTGCGGCCGCCCATGATGTTGGTCTGAATGGCTTCGAAAGGGTTGTATTCGCAGGCCGGAACCTGCTTCAGAGCGGCCGCGTGAACCACAATCGTCACCCCGGCGAAAGCCCGTTGCAGCCGCTGCGCGTCCCGAACATCCCCGATGAAATAGCGCAAGCTGGGATGATCGAAGCCCGAGGTCCGCATGTCGTGCTGCTTGAGTTCATCACGGCTGAAGATGATCAGCTTCTGGGGCTTGTACTCGCGCAACATGACGTCTACAAACTTCTTCCCAAAAGACCCTGTACCACCCGTCACCAGCACCGTTTGTTCAGACCAGTTCATTCACCCATCCTAGGCTCAGTCTTGATTTTGGGACGGCTTGCGCCGCAGCAGGATAGCAATAGCTTACCTTGCCTTGGCTTAAGTGGCGAATATTTGTACGCCTTGCAGGTAGCAAATTCGGCCCCCGCGCAGAATAATGTGGCCTCGTCTTGTGCCCACGCGTCGCTCTGCTCCGCTGGCCGGGAACCCATGAAATTAAGGACGATCGTGCGGTTTCAAAATGCTATGATGTGGCAACTGATTCAACCTTTACAAGTTCAGCGCGCAGCGGCTTCCGGAATTCAACTCTTTCGCATTTTGAAGAGTCGAGTTTCTATGGGTCTGTAGGAGCATGGATGGGTTCGGGACCAATTATTCCGGCAAAGGGTGATTTTCTCCGTGATTCGCGTGGCCCCTTCCCTGTGGAGGTAAACGCCACTGGTGGCGCCATCTATCCCACCCCTCCGGTACAGCAGGATTCGGTCCTGCGCGAATATCTGCGCGTCCTGATCAAGCGCAAGTGGATTGTCCTTTCCTGCCTGACCATCATCTTTTCCATAGTTGCCATTGCCACGCTGCGCGCAACCCGCATTTATGAGGCTGCGGGCAGCATTGCCATCAACAAGATGGATCCGACCCTGCTGAATTTCAAAGACTCGTCCAACGGCGCCCCCGACTACTACGATCCGGCCGACCTCGATACCGAGGTCAGCATCCTGCGCAGTGATCTTCTCGCCTTGCAGGTAATCAAGGCTCTGAACCTCGACAAACGTCCCGAGTTCGGCGGAAAGGGCGTCCCCGCGGGAGACTCGCTGGGCCTCACCACCGATGAGTTGCAACCCGATTCCCAGCGCACTACTCCCCTGCTCGATAGCTTCAAAGGCAATCTTCGAGTTACCCTCAGGCCCAACACGCGCATCATCGATATTCACTATCGAAGCCCCGACAAGGACTTGGCTGCCTTGGTAGTGAACACCCTGATCCATACCTACATCGAGCAGAATTTCAAGACTCGCTACCAATCGACGATGGAAGCTTCCGACTGGCTCATCGAAGCAACTCGTCGATCTGCAAATGAAGGTCGAGACCTCTCAAGAGAAGCTGGTCAACTACCAGAAAGAGCACGAAATTCTGGGCATTGACGAGAAGCAGAACATCATCACTTCGAAGCTCGATGAACTGAACAAGGAACTAACCTCGGCCGAGTCAGAGCGGATGGAGAAGCAGGCGGTCTACGAACTGGTTCAGTCGAACGACGCCGATGACGGCTGCCGCAGCCGCCATCAGCGCCAGCGCCGACTCCGCCACCGGAACCGCCAGTTCGAACCTTCTGGAAAAATTGCGCGAGCAGGAAGCCGATCTCAAGATTCAGGTAGCTCAACTCAGCACCCAGTTCGGCCCTTCCTATCCAAGAGTCGCGCAGTTGAGCAGCCAGTTGAAAGAAGTGGACGCGCAGATTCAGATCGAGATGAAGAAGGTGGTCTCGCGAGTCCGCAGCGACTATATGACCTCGCTGCAGCGAGAAAACATGCTGCGCGATGCTCTCGACAAACAAAAACAGGAAGCCAACCAGCTGAACGAGAGCGCGATCGAGTACAGCCTGCTGAAACGCGACGTAGAAACCAACCGCACGCTGTATGAAGGACTGCTTGAGAAGCTCAAGGAAGCCGGGCGTCACGGCAGGCCTGAAATCGAGCAACATTCGCCCGGTGATATGGCCCGCGTTCCCGACTGAACCATCGGAACCGAACGTCCCTCGCAATCTTTCTTTCGCGCTGGCCCTCGGACTTAACTACCGGGATCGGCTTGGCCTTCCTGCTCGAGGGTCTGGACAACACCGTGCGTACTCCGGAACAGGCGCAAATCATTTCGGGACTGCCCTCTCTCGGCATGATCCCCCTCGGATCTAAATCGCCAGCGGAAGGATCTGCGCGCAAACGCCTGGCGGTTGCCGCTTCCAAAGAAGCCGTCGAACTGGTCACCCAGTCGCGGCCACAATCGCAGATGGCGGAATCCTACCGCGCGCTGCGTACATCCCTGCTGCTGAGTTCCATCGGATCTCCCCCTAAGACCATTCTCGTGACCAGCGCTCTTCCCCAGGAGGGCAAAAGCACCACGAGCATCAACACCGCCATTGTGCTGGCGCAAAAAGGAACCCGCGTCCTTCTAATCGACGCTGATCTCCGCCGGCCCAGCGTCCACAAGACGCTCGGGATGGGGCCGCGCACAGGTCTCAGCAATGTTCTGACCGGCAGCGCCACTCTGCAACAAACGGTTGTACGGTCTTCGATTCTGCCATCCTTGTTCATTCTGCCCGCGGGAACTCCTCCTCCCAACCCTGCTGAGTTATTGGCCTCCTCCAACATGAGAGATGTCCTTGCCGAATTGCGTGAAGAGTATGACCACATCGTGATCGATACCCCACCCACGCTTTCCGTCACCGACGCGGTGGTAATGTCTACGCGAGCGGACGCGGTGGTTCTCGTGATTCGTTGCGGTCAAACCACCAAGCAGGCCTTGCGCCGCGCCAGAGATCTGCTTACCCAGGTGAACGCTCGCGTCTGCGGCGTTCTGCTCAACGCTGTCGATCTCGACTCCCCCGACTACTATTACTATTACGAATATCAGGGCAAGTATCACCATTACTACAAGGAAGACGAGTTGATCCCGAAAGAGGATGTGACAGCCCGGGCCACATCGACGGGCGACTAAGAGGCCGTACCCAAAGCCGTTCCCACAGCTACGGTACTTGCATGCAACTAGCGATCGCTACTCGGGGAAGAAAGATCGCCGTAATGCTCGCCGCGTTCAGTCTGGCAGCGATCTACATCGCTATCTCTGCGTTGCAGTTTCTCGCGGCGCATTATTCAGAAAACAACGATTTCGCCAGCCTGCAAAGAGCCGTCCGCCTTCAACCCGGCAATTCCGAGTATCGCTACCGTGTTGCGCGCTATTTATCTCTCACCCAAAGCGCCCCTGACCTGGTGGCCAGCGCCTACCGAGCAGCCATCGCGCTCAATCCTCACCGCGCCCGCTACTGGTTTGAACTGGCGGGCGCCTATCAATTGATGGGCGACACTCAAGGCCAAGCGGATGCTCTCGATCACGCCATCCTCGCCGACCCCAGGACTCCCGACGTCGCCTGGCAGGCGGCTAACTTCTCTTTGGTGCAAGGTGACAATGACCGGGCTTTGCAGGAATTTCGCGTCGTTCTGGAGAACGACCCCAGTTTCGCCCCCTCCGCCTTGCAGCTTTGTTGGCGAGTCAATCCGGATATCGACACCATCCTCGCTAAAGCGATGCCTTCCGATCCCCAGCCCTATTACGCTTTGCTCGACTTGATGATGGCGAAGAAACAGCCCGCGGCGGCAGCCAAGACCTGGGCACAATTGGCTCAACTGCAAAAGCCGATCGAATCGCGTAGGGTTTTTGAGTACATCCGCTACCTGGTGGCTGAACACGACATCGACCAGGCCCGCATCGTATGGCGCGACGCGGGAGCTTTGGGCGGACTTTCCGCCTACCAACCCTCGCGCCAAAACCTGGTAGTCAATGGAGACTTCAGCCTCCCCGTGCTCAACGGAGGCTTCGATTGGATCTACTACCGCTCCAAGGAAGTTTCGCTGGCGCTTGATCCCACGCAAGCCCACAGCGGAAATCGCTCGCTCGCCATCGTCTTCGACAGCCGCGGTCTTGAGGACGCAGGAATTCGTCAACTCGTTCCCGTCGAGCCCGACACCACGTATGATTTCTCGGCTAATTTCAAAGCCCAGGACATGCAAGGAGCGGGCGGCCCGCGTTTCGCCGTGCAGGATGTGTACGGCGAACAGATTTATTTCGCGAGCGATGACCTGAAAGATGCCGATTTCTGGAAACCTGTCAGCGGCACCTTCACCACCGGGCCGGAGGCAAGACTGGTTGTAATACGTATTCAACGCAACCCTCCGGCTTCTGCTATCAAAGGAAAGCTTTGGATCGACGGAGTCAAAATGGTTCGGAGTCCGCGCCCATGACGCCGCTTCCGAAAACGACGTCACCGGAGGAGATCCAACCCCCGCAGGGTCCGATCGCCGTGCAGCCCGTCCGTTCGCGTCTCGATACTGCGATCTTTCTTGGTCCGTTCGCCTTGCTGCTTTTCGCGCCTCTGGCATTTGGATCGGTCGATCCCTGGTCGATCTTCATTCTTCAGGCCGGGTCGGCATCGTTCTTCGTACTCTGGGTTTACCGCCAGTGTCAGCGCGGCGAACTCGTGGTTCTGCAAAATCCGGTATTTGCTCCGATGCTCGCCTTCGGCGCGCTGATTCTTATTCAGCTTGTCTTTGGCGCGACTGCCTACCGCTATCAGACTTGGTCCAACGCATTTCTTTACGTTGCCTATGGGTTGCTGTGCTTCCTGGTGACACAGAGCCTGCGGCGTACATCGCAATTGAAAATTCTGGCCATGGCTGTGTGCATTTACGCCGCAGTCGTGGCTCTCTTCGCCCTGATCCAGGGAATTTCAGGGACGACCAATTTGTACTGGGTTCATACTCCTCTCTCGCACGGTTGGATTTATGGCCCCTACGTGAATCACAATCACTACGCGGGACTGATGGAGATGCTGGTCCCGTTTCCGCTGGTGGTCGCTCTAAGCCATCAGTCCCGCGGTTGGCAAAAGAGTATGGCGGCGACCGCGGCGGCATTGATCGCCACCACGATCTTTCTCTCCGGGTCTCGCGGAGGCATGGCGGCCTTCGCCATTGAAATGACCGTGGTCGCGGCAATTTTTCTGCGCGGTGAAAAGCCCGGTCATGCCACAACTACCATCGGGATTTTTCTCGTGATCGTGGTGGGTTTGCTGGCGTGGCTCGGGGGCGGCGAACTTGTCGACCGCATGGCCAGCATTAAAACTGAAGCCCATGCCGAACTCAGTGGAGGAACCCGGCTCGACATCGACCGCGACGGACTGCGCATGTTCGCGAAGAAACCGGTGCTGGGTTGGGGACTCGGCACCTTCCCCGAAATCTATCCGCAGTTCCGAACCTTTTACACGAACTTTTTCATCAACGCGGCGCACAACGACTACGTGCAACTGCTGGTAGAAATGGGGCTCTCGGGCTTCGCCGTCATGATCTGGCTGTTGATCGTCGTCTATCGCAACGGCATCAGGAAATTGAAAGATTGGCCACGCGATACGAATGGCGCTATCGCACTCGCCGCGCTATTGGGGATCACCGGAATTCTCTTTCATAGTTTCGTCGACTTCAATCTCCAAATCCCGGCAAATGCAGCCATCTTTTATCTACTCTGCACGCTTGCGGCCATGGAACCCCGCTTCGGCCAATTGCAGCGCAAATCGCGCAAGAAACACGGCGATCCCTTGCCCGACTTGTCGTCGGGCACGTTCTCTTCCCTCGGCTAGAAAGAGGGTTGCCCCAAGTTTTGCCTGGCCGCACTCTCCCTGACAGAGGCCCGATTTAGTTCCTTTCCCGCTAAAGTATTCCAAGGATTACCAAAGTACACCAGCGGCGGACACGTTTACCCCCTGCCCATTCTCCCGTAATTTGAAGCTTCCACCCGGCATCCTCCCCAGGCGCGGGTCCCTATTTTGGAGCTTATGAATGGCTACGCCTAACAGCTTTCAGTTGGGTCTTCTGCCCGAGCGCAGGATGGACTGGCGCACTCTCGCCACCAGCTATGGGATCGAACTTTTACTGATCCTGTTCCTGATCAACGTGGGTTTGATCTGGCCTGACCGCATGCAGATCGCGCAGAAGTATCACGTCACTGAAATCATCCCCAGGCCCGATCTGCAGCCCAAGGCATTGCAGGTGAAAAAAGCTCCGCCCGTACTGAAGGCAAAGCTGCTGCCGCCCGCCCCAATCACGGCGCCCAGACTTGTAGTGCCGCGTGAAATTCGTCGAGCGGAAGCTCCGCGCGAAGTGGAGGCTCCCAAGGTTGTGGTCAACACTTTCCAGGCTCCCGTCATCAAGGAAGTCTCCGGCGGCGCGCGGCCTGCGCTGATTGTGCATACCGGCGAGTTCGGCAGTTCCGCCAAGCCGACCATCAACGCTCCGATTCAGAAGGTGCAGACCGGAGGCTTTGGTGATCCCCAGGGCATCAAGGGAACAGGGAAAGAGAATGCTCGCCTGGTCGCCGCGAACACTGGCGCGTTTGATCTGCCTTCCGGTCCGGGTACCGGCAACGGCGCAGGCGGAGCCAATGGCGTCAAGGGCACGATTGCAAGCGCGGGTTTCGGGAACGGCATCGCGTCAGGCGGCCAAGGGGACGGCCGCAGCAACGGCCGGGGCTCAGGTTCAATTTCAACCGGCGGCTTCGGTGCGCAGCAAGTTCAGCAAGGCGGCGTGAAGGCGCAGTTGGCCGAGACCGGTCCGCCCACCAACCCGGTCGAGATTACCTTCAAGCCCAATCCGGTTTACACCGAGGAAGCGCGCAATCTGCGGCTCGAGGGCGAAGTGCTTTTGGAAGTAATGTTCAGTGCAAATGGGCAACTGCATGTAAATCGTGTGGTCCGCGGCATGGGTCACGGACTCGATGAGGCCGCGGTCGCCGCTGCCAACAAGATGCGTTTCAAGCCCGCTTTGCGCAACGGTCAGCCCGTGGATTCCGCGGCGATCGTGCACGTGGTTTTCCAGTTGGCGTATTGAGGAATAAGAGAGGAACAGAGCTATGCGTACTTGGAATGGAATCGTCACCGCGTTCTTGCTGGTCACGCTGAGCGCCGCCGCGCAGACGACCGCAGGACAATCTTCGCAGGCACCGGCCGACGCGCCGGCCACTGCGCAGGCTTCGCAACCGGTCAACTCCGGCTCGACCGCGAACGCTGCGGCCGCGACTCCGGTTCAGCCGGCGTCGCAATCGCAACCCTCGGGTCCGCCCGCGCCGCCGACGATGACGACGCCCACTCCTACCACCATGGATCAGGTGGTCGACCGCACCATCGAGCGTGAGCATGCGCTGATGAAGATGCTCGGCACCCGCAATCCGCTGGTCGAAACCTATCTGCAGAACCTGACTCTCGATCCCGCTGCCGGCCCGGTTCCCAAAGAAGATCACTACTTCCTGGGACGCATGGACCTTGGGGAGAACGTCGATCGCCGCGACTATCTGTCGAAAGACATGAGCTTCCAGACGCGCATGATGGGCGGCTTCACCAAGATGTTCAAGTTCGAATACAAACCGATGGGCTTTTCGTGGATGATCTTTGCCGATCGCGAAGACTTTGACCGCGCCCACTACAACTTCAAGTACGTGCACCGCGAGTTCCTCGGCGACGTGCGCTGCATCGTGTTCGACGTGACTCCCAAGAAAGATGCCGGCAAAGGCCGCTTCCTGGGCCGCATCTGGGTGGAAGACCAGGATTACAACATCGTCCGCCTGAATGGAACCTACGCGCCGCGTCCCAAGAACGCCTACTTCTTCCACATGGATAGCTGGCGCCTGAACCTGATTCCGGGCTACTGGGTTCCTTCCTACATCTACAGCGAAGAAGGCGACTTCAGCTACGGCTCGAAAGACAAGATGGCCTTCAAGGCACAGACCCGCATCTGGGGCTACGATTTGAAGAAGAACGGCCAGACCGACGAGCTCACCAATATCAGCGTTGACGCGAGCGTGAAAGACGACAGCGCCGCGGCGCAGGACGCTTCACCCTTGCAGGCGCAGCGTCAATGGCAGCAACAGGCGGAAGACAACGTGGTCGCCCGCTTGCAGGATGCCGGCTTGCTGGCTCCTGAGGGCGATGTCGACAAGATTCTGATGACCGTCGTCAGCAACCTGGAAATCACCAACAACATTGAACTGCCGCGCCCGGTCCGCACCCGTGTGATGCTGACCTCACCGCTGGAAACCTTCAGCGTGGGTAACACCATCATCATCAGCCGCGGATTGATTGACACGCTTCCTGACGAGGCCAGCCTGGCGATGGTCCTCTCGCACGAACTCGCGCACATCGTCCTCGGCCACAACCTGGGCAGCAAGTTTGCCTTCGACGACCGCATGCTCTTCTCTGACGAATCCACTTACAACAACTTTGGATTCCGTCACGTTCCTGAAGAGGAAGCGGCGGCCGACAAGAAAGCTCTCGACCTGCTCAAGAACTCGCCCTACGCCCAGAAGTTGGACGTAGCCGGCCTGTACTTGAAGGAACTCGGGCAGCGCGGCCCGCAGCTTTCGGCCCTTCTGACCGCTCACCTGGGCAACAACTTCACCGACGAAAAAGGCAATGTCACGCGTCTGGCTCCGCTGATGACCTCGGCTCCAGCGCTCGACAACAACAAGCTCGATCAGATTGCTGCGCTGCCGCTGGGCGGACGCATCAAGCTGAATCCCTGGGATGACAAAGTAGAGATGATCAAGACGGCCCCGGTGGCCATCACTTCGGCGCGCGACAAAATGCCGTTTGAAGTGACTCCGTTCTTCCCACGCTTGAGCCGCTACAACAGCGGCACAACGAATGGAACGGCGCCCACCACGGCGGCTGCCAACGCGGCTCCTGCCAACCAGTAGACCGCTCAACGAGGTGCAATAAGCGAGGCCGGGACACGGAAGCAATTCCGGAGTTCCGGCTTTCGTATTTTTATGCGTGCCTTCCAAAGCGATGCTGGGCCCGCCCGCGAACCATCCCATTCCCCTATAATGAATCTTTGGCCTTCCTATGATTCAGACCCTGTTTGGCAGCCTCGACGAAGTACAGAAGCCTAGTTTCCTCGACCGCATGAAGGAAGCGGTCACCCGCACCCGCGAAAATCTCAGCGAGCGCATCGAGGAAGTGGTTTCCTTCGGCAAGGAAATCGACCGCAATACGCTCGACGATCTCGAAGCCACTTTGATCAGCGCCGATCTAGGTACCACCACCACACAGGAGATACTGGGCAAGCTGCGCGACAAGGCCGACCGCAAGCAGATCAAAGACGTCAACGAGTTAAAGCGTTTGTTGAAGGAAGAGATCTTGTCCATTCTGGATCAAGCCAATGCACGCCCGGTGCAAAAGGTCGACGGAACCCCGGAAGTGATCCTCGTCGTAGGCGTGAACGGCACCGGAAAGACCACCACCATCGGCAAACTCTCGGGAGTCTTTCGCGCCAGCGGCAAGACGGTTCTGCTCTGCGCCGCCGACACCTTCCGCGCCGCCGCCATCGAGCAACTCGACATCTGGGGACAGCGCACCGGAACTGAAGTCATCAAGACGAAACCTGGCGGCGATCCGTCGGCCGTTCTTTTCGACGCCCTGCAAGCAGCCTCAGCTCGTCACACCGACTATGTAATCGTTGACACCGCCGGACGGCTGCACACCAAGACCAATCTCATGCTGGAACTCGACAAGATGCGCCGCACTGCCCAGCGCATCATCCCGGGTGCCCCGCACGAGACGCTCCTGGTGATGGACGCTACCACCGGACAGAATGGCTTGCAGCAAGCCCGCCAGTTCACCGAAGCCGCAGGCGTCACCGGTATCGTCCTCACCAAACTCGATGGCACCGCCAAAGGCGGAGTGGTCGTTGCCATCTGCCGCGAACTCGGCCTGCCTGTGCGCTATGTAGGAGTAGGCGAAAAGGCCGGAGACCTGCTCCCCTTCAATCCCAAAGATTTCGTTGATTCCCTGTTCGCTTAGGCAGGCTTCCTAACGATGGGTGGGCAGCGCTTTCAGAGCCGCGATCACAACCACTCATGTGGCGCGGACGCCTCGTCCGCGAGCGATGGCGAAGCCGAGCCGGTTATCCCTACCCCTTGCGGAGACTCCATCTTTTAGGGTGGCAGAACTCCCTTCCACTCCTCCACGGTCCGGCTCTCTGTGTCTCTGCGATGAAATAGGTGAAATAATAAAAGCAGTTGGCTAAACCCGGACAGACCGACGAACTCTTCCTCCGCCGCGCCCTCGAACTGGCCAAGCGCGGCATCGGCCTAGCCTCACCCAATCCTCGCGTCGGCGCACTCCTCGTCGACTCCGGCGGAGAAATTGTTGGTTCCGGCTTCCACACCTACGACGGAGTTAAACACGCCGAGGTGCTCGCCATCGAACAAGCGGGAGAGAAAGCCCGCGGTGCAACCCTCTACATCAATCTTGAGCCCTGCTCGCATCAAGGACGCACCGGCCCCTGTGCCGACGCTGTGATCGCTGCCGGCATCCGCCGTGTCGTCGCGTCTATGTCCGATCCCAATCCGCAAGTCGGTGGCCAGGGATTCGCTCGCCTCCGCGCCGCCGGAGTGGAACTCGCTACCGGCATTCTCGAAGATGAAGCCAGACAACTCAATGAGGCCTTCGCGAAATACATCCGTACCCGCACGCCGCTAATCACGCTGAAAGCTGCCATGACGCTTGACGGCAAAATCGCTCCGCCGCCAGGAAAAGATCAGGCGCCTCCTGCCCACGGCGCGGGAGGCAATACCGGCGGATGGATCACCAGCGAACCTGCCCGCGCGCATGTCCATGAACTACGCCACGAGAACGACGCCATCATGGTCGGCGTCGGCACCGTCATCGCCGATGACCCGCTACTCACGGATCGCAGCGGCCTGTCGCGCCGCCGCCCACTGTTGCGCGTGATCGTTGACTCGCTCTTACGTTTGCCGCTGGAATCGCGCGTAGTCCAGACCGCGCAGGATGACGTCCTGGTTCTCTGTTCCTTCGCGGAGGAGAGTAAAAAGAAGCGCCTGCTGGATCACGGCATCCGCGTCGAGCAGGTTCCCTACGCCTCGACCGATGGACGCCCCAGCATGATCGGTGTCACCAAGCGTCTCGGAGAACTGGAAATCACCAGCATGATTATTGAGGGCGGCGCCATGGTGAACGGAGCAGCGCTGGCTTCCGGCGTGGTCGATAAAGTTTTTCTGTATTACGCTCCGAAAATTCTCGCGGGCACCGGAGCTGTCCCCTTCGCCTCCGGCCCTGGCTTCCAGAAGATGAGCGACGCCGCCCGCGTCCGTTCCCTTCGCCTCCACCGCTTCGGAGAAGACTTCGCGGTCGAAGGTTACCTCCGCGATCCCTACGCGGAGTAGCATTCAGCATTCAGAACTCAGCATTCAGCACTCAGCATTCAGCAATACCTCATCCCTAGCCGCGAAGCGGCGCAAGAATGCAGTCCACGCCGCAAGCCGTGGGGTATTCTCGAGTTCCCGAGCTCCCGTGTATCGATGGTTTGGCTGAATGCTGAGTGCTGAATGCTGACTGCTGCTTTATCATGTCCCCATGTTCACTGGAATCATCGAAGAAGTCGGCAAAGTCCTCAGCGTTGTAGAAAACGACAACAACCATCGCCTCACCGTCTCTTCTACGCAGCTAGTCAAGGAACTCACACAAGGCGCGAGCATCGCTGTCAGCGGAGTGTGCCTCACCACCGTCGAGATGACGCCCAAATCTTTTTCCGCCGATCTCGCCGCCGAGACCTGGACACGCACTTCGTTTTCGCGCATCAAGCCGGGCGCATGCGTCAATCTCGAACTTCCCATGCGCGTCGGCGGACGCCTGGGCGGACACATCGTCCAGGGCCACGTCGACGGCACCGGCGTATTCGTCGCCCTCGATCGCATTCCCGGCGCCGACGACTTCTGGCTGCACCTCCAGATTCCGCCCGACCTCGCCCGCTACGTCATCTTTAAAGGCTCGCTCTCCATCGAAGGCATCAGCCTTACCGTCGCCAAGATCGAAGGCACGGAGGTCACCGTCGCCATCATCCCCCACACAGTCGAGATGACCAATCTCGCCTCGCTGAAAGCAGGAGACCCCATCAACCTCGAAGTCGATATGATCGCGAAATACGTTGAGAAGATGATGGCAGGAGATTCCAGCAACAGCCCTCTATCTCTGGAGAGATTGGTAAAGCAGGGATTCTAGACTCGGTCGCGGGTCACAAAACGCAAACCCTTCTTCCGGCCGCCTGCGGCCGTTGACCGGCAGCCGCTAGTCACACTTCCAACTCCACCGCATCCAACTCCAGAAACTCCTGGATAATCGGCTCGCCGCACTTCTCCATCTCCGGATAGGTTCCGAAAAACAGCACTTTCCCTTCGTGCAGAAACACCACCCGATCCGCCAGTTTCTTGGCCAGTCGCATATCGTGCGTCACCACGACACTCGTCAAATGCAACTGCGCCTTCAGCCGTTTGATCAGATCGCCGAGCAACTGCGCCATCAGCGGATCGACCATAGTCGTCGGCTCGTCATACAGCACGCACTCGGGCTGCGCCGCCAGCGCGCGCGCGATCGCCACCGAACGCTTCATCCCCGTCGACAGATCCGAGGGCAACAGATCACGCATCTCCTTCACGCCGACCATCTCCAGCAGTCCATCTACGATTTGCAGAATCTGCTCTTCCGACAGGTCATGCCGCTCGCGCAACGGGAAAGCCACGTTCTCTCCAACCGTGAGAGAGTCAAATAGCGCACCGTTCTGGAAAACCATCGTGACTTTTTTGCGGATGAGCTCCATCTGCACTTCGGTGAAATCAGTCACGTCGCGATAGGCCACAATCACGCGACCGCTGTCTGGCTTCAGAAATCCCATCAACAGATGAAGAGAGACGGATTTGCCCACACCGCTGCGTCCCAGGATGCACACCGTCTCTCCCGGCATCACGCTGAAATTCGCATCCTGCAAGACGTGGTTGTCCCCGAAGGACTTGTACACGTCCTTGAATTCGATATAAGGCCCGGGAGCGTCACTGGCAGCCATGATTCAGTTCTCAGTTCTCAGTTAGATTGGAATCACTTCCAGCACTTTTAGTTTCCAGGTTTTTTACCGGGTACTCGGTACTGGGTACTGACGACTTCCTCCCACTCTTGCCGAGTATTCACATTGCGAAACATTTCCCCGGAAAATCCAGCCGACACCAGTTGCTCTTCCTCGATCACGCAGGTTGGCACGCCGGAAAACAGACGATCAATCTTATTTTCACCCGCCTCAAGCGATCGCTGCGCGGTCTCGCAAAAACTTTTCCGATAAACGCCGCACAGCGGTTGCAGCCTTCCTGCCACGCGCACCACTGTGACCGCCGCCTCGCTTTTGCGCGCCTCGCCGATCAACCACCAGAGAAAAGCCTCTGGGACGAACGGTACGTCTACCGCCAGCACCAAATTCAACTCGGTCGCGCTCGCTGCAAGCGCGGCATGGATCGCCCCCAGAGGCCCGCGCTCGCAAAACACATCTTCCACAACCGGCCCGAAGGTGGAGAAGTTTGCCCGGCTCGCGACGATCATCGTGTTCTCGGTTAGACCGCGCGCCTTCGCAAGCGCCCGCTCCAGCAGCGTTTGCCCGTCGATTTCCAGGAAGGCCTTGTCCCGCCCCATACGGGTGCTTTTGCCGCCCGCCAGGATGAAAGCCGTCACATCGTCCACGCGCCGATGATACACTCCCGTGGTTTTCGCCATTCCCGAACCGGCAACTTCCTCCCCTGCTTTCGGTTGACCCGTACAGGGCCGCGATTACACGAAAGTAACCTACCCATCTGCACCGACCCGTTAGATGATGGGGAAGTCCGGTGCTGCCAGCCGGAATTCATCATGCCTCAAAAGCTATTGGATGTTCTTATGCTTGGGCGCTGCTCGCACGAGTTCTCCTGGCCGCGGCGCGCTGCCGACGGACACTACTATCAGGTCTGCCTGCTTTGCGCTGCCGAGTATCAATATGACTGGCAGACCATGAAGCGTACGGCACGGGTGGAGCGTGCCGCCGCCGAGACGGCGACGTCGACCCGCCGCTCTCGCTCCCACACCAAAAAGCCGACCTGGGTTCCCCGCGCTCGCCGACTGAAGCTCGACACTCCGGTGCGTTACCGCGTCAAGAATCTGGGCAGCTGGTTCGAGGGCACCATCGACAACCTCAGCCAGTCAGGCGTCCTGATTCGCGGCCCGCAGCAGCTTCCTTCCAACACCTTGATCGAGATGGTGTTTGAGATGCCCGAAGAAATTTCCGGCCAGAAGAACAGCAATGTTCTCTGCCAGGCCCGCATCACTCGTTCGAAAGAGCCGAAAGCCGAAGGCGAAGTGATCGGACTGGCCGCCTCCATCCTCGACTACAAATTCCTGCACCAGAGCTAGTGTTTCGCATTTGGGGGCGGCCTTCCGCCCTGGGTGCCATATTGGCTTCCACACAGAATTTTGCCCCAGTTTCCGCGTCACTCTGCATCTAAACTATTACAATTAGGTCAACATCCTCAGGAGTTACCTTTATGAAGGCGAGAGCTTCCGCTTACGCAACTATCTTCGTATTCCTTCTGGTCATGGGCATGACTGTAGGTTGCACTAAAGCCCCGAATGACGCGCAAATTACCAGCGATGTTCAGAGCAAGATCAATAGCGACTCGGGACTGCAAGGCAAGCAACTTGGCGTTCAATCGGAAAGTGGAACCGTAACCCTCTCAGGCCTTGTCGACAATGAAGCACAACGGGAAGCAGCCGCCCGCTACGCCTCTGCGATCCCCGGCGTGAAGCAAGTAGTGAATAACCTGCAGACGGCGCCCCCGCCGGCTCCGGCTCCGGTTGAGACCGCGCAAGCTCCGCCGCCGGCCCCGGTGCAGGAATCGAAACCTGCACCCGCTCCAAAGCCTCGCGCCAAGCACCGCGAGCGTCCCGCGCCCGCCATGGAAAGTGCGGCCACGCCTGCCGTGGCTACGACTGCCGCCATGACGCAGGCCGCTCCGGCTCCAGCCCCCGCGCCACCTCCACCGCCACCGCCACCGCAGAAGGTCACCATTCCTTCTGGCACGACGCTGGCCGTGCGCCTGGTCGACGCCATTGACTCGGAAAAAAGCCAGCAGGGACAAACCTTCCACGCCACCCTCGATTCCCCGCTCGCCGTTGAAGGAGACGTCGTCATTCCCACCGGCGCCGATGTCGAAGGCCACCTCGTCACCGTGCAGAGCGCCGGCAAGTTTGCCGGACAATCGCTCCTCGTCCTGCAACTCGACCGCATCTCCGCCGGCGGAAAGTACTACAGCATTCAGACCGACCAGTACACCCGCAAGGGCTCGTCGCGCGGCAAAAACACCGCCGAGAAAGTTGGAGCCGGAGCCGGTATCGGAGCCATCATCGGAGCCATCGCGGGCGGAGGCAAGGGTGCTGCGATTGGAGCAGCGGCAGGCGGTGGACTTGGCGGCGGCGTTCAAGCCGCAACCAAGGGCCAGCAGATCAAGCTGGCATCGGAAACCGTCCTGAACTTCACTCTGCAGAATTCGGTAACCGTGGTTCCCTCGAAGAACCCCAACGACAGTCGCCCGCACCTCGACAACCCCAACAACCAGAATTAATAAGCACGAACCCCGGAGGCCCCATTTCTCGCGTCTTCTGCGAGAAATGGGGCCAGCCTGCTTGATCGAGACTCACGTAGCGGCGGACGCCGCGTGAGCCTGCCCTGCGCGAAGTCGAAGGCCCCAATGCGAAGCGAGGGTATCTCCTCACCCCTTCTTGTGACATACCTCACTGCCGCCCGTGCTAGCCGCTCCTACACTGACCGGTGGTAGAGCAGTTGGACCGGCTTTCCGCAGTCATAAGGAGGATCATCATGTCCGCTCGCAAGTTCGTCTGGATCTCCGCGATCCTGGCTGTTTTCGCGCTCGCTCTCGTCGCGCAAAATCAGCCCCAGACCGCGCAACCCAAAACTGTCATCAAGCATGTTCCCATCAAGCAAACTTCCCCCGCTTCCGGCGAGGAGATGTTCACCTCGTATTGCGCCGCTTGCCACGGCAAGGACGGCAAGGGTAATGGCCCGGCCGCCGACGCGCTGAAGAGCCCGGTAACCGACCTCACCACCCTTTCCGCCAAGAATGGTGGCAAGTACCCATCGATGAGAGTTTCGTCGGTCATTCGTGGCGAAGATGTTCTCGCAGCGCACGGCTCCAGAGATATGCCCGTATGGGGCAGGTTGTTTTCGAGCATCAGTGACGGCCATAACGCGGAAGTTTTGCAGCGCGTCGCCAACCTCAACAAGTACATCGAGTCCATCCAAGCCAAATAAGCTTGGTTGCTCTTCTCCAAGGGCGCGGCATGCAACGCGCCCCGTTTCTTCTCACCTCCCGATGACCTGAAATCTTCGGCGCTGGAGGCTGGCGCTCGACGCCCCCGTCCGAGGTCCGCTCTAAATTGCCAGCACCGGTCCGCCCTGCTACAGTGATCGGATTGCGGTGGGCTCGCGACCGCTGCTTTTTCGGCGCAGCTTTAACCATTCACTTCAGTCCGGGATTGCGTCATGCCCAGCGACCACAGCCCCGACTCCAGCCAACAGCTTCGCTATTGGGATTGGCGCCTACGCTATGGCGCCGCTCTGGGAACCACAGGCGTCGCTCTCTGGGCCTGGTACTTGTGGCCGGTCATGCACCAGGACCCGTTCATCGTGTTCCTGGCCGCCGTCATTGTCACCGCCCGTGTCTTCGGCTTCGGACCCTCCGTCGTTTGCACCATTGCCTCGGTCCTTGCGCTCGATTACTTCACCTTCTCGCCGCGCTTCAGCTTTGCGCTCTCCGCGAATGACACTGAACGCCTACTGATCTTTGTCATGATCTCAGTGCTGACTGCCGGCCTCGCTCGTCAGCGCAAAATCGCGGAGACGCGTGCCGACGAAGTCCGTGGACGCATGGCCGCCATCGTCGAATCCTCTGCCGACGCCATCTTCAGCGCCACCCCCGAAGGCGTGATCACCACCTGGAATCGCGGCGCCGAAAATCTTTACGGCTATTCCGCCGAAGAAGCCGTCGGCCGTCACATTTCCATGGTGGCTCCGCTGGAAAAAATCGCCGAAGTCGACCGCAACACCGACCGCCTCAACCAGGGACAGCAGATTCTGAGCTTTCAGACCGAGCGCCTGCGCAAAGACGGCACCCGCATCATCGTCCTGCTTTCGGTTTCGCCGCTGCACAACCGCAAGGGCGAAATCGTCGGCCATTCTGGCATCGCCCGGGATGTCACCGCGCAAACCCGCGCCGAGGAAGCGCTGCGCCGCAACGAAAAGCTCGCCACCGCAGGACGCCTCGCCGCCGTCGTTGCCCACGAAATCAATAATCCACTCGAGGCCATCACCAACCTGCTCTACCTCGCGCGCCGCGATCCGCCACGCCAGCAAGAGTACCTGGAACAAGCCGAGAAAGAAGTCGAACGCGTCGCCGAGTTTGCTCACCAGACGCTCGGCTTTGTGCGCGAAACTTCCTCGCCCGCCCAGGTCAATCTTGAACAGATCCTCGATCAGGTTTTACAGCTCTACCAGCGCCGCCTGCAGGACAAACAGATCCAGGTGGAAAAACGCTATGCCGGGAGCGTGCCGATCGCCGGATTCCCCGGTGAACTTCGCCAGCTTTTCGCGAACCTGATCATCAATGCGGTGGACGCCATGAAAGACAGCGGACGTCTCTGGGTCCGGGTCCGCGGTTCGACTCAGAATGGCCGCAGCATGGTGCGCGTCACCATTGCTGACAACGGCGCCGGCATTGCTCCCGAGGCCGCCGCCCGCATCTTTGAACCATTCTTCACGACCAAGCAGGAATTCGGCACTGGTCTCGGCTTGTGGTTCTCCCAGGGCATCGCGCAAAAACACGGAGGCCAGATCCGCTTCCGCACTCGCACCGTCCCCGGAAGCAACGGCACGCTCTTCTCCGTCTCTCTGACCGGCGCCGCCTCTGATGCCAAAGCCGCCCGCGCCTCGTAACCTACACAAACGCGTTTGGAATCTCTGGTTCCCATACCCCCGCGAGGGTTGCCCATCGCCCTGATACTAACCCTTTGCAGCACAAAGACTTCCCTTCCCCTGTCCCCCTGTACAGTGCCTTTCGTACCTTAGTCGCGCCCCGCCCTGTCACCGTATAATCAGCTCGAATCCTCCATTTAGGACACCGTGGACCCTGTTTTCGCAGCGGCGATTTTTGTACTAGGGCTGGCCTTTGGCAGCTTCCTGAACGTCTGCGTCTATCGTCTGCCGCGCGATTTTTCCGTCGTCCGTCCCGGCTCCGCCTGCCCCAACTGCAAAAAGCCGATTCGCTTTTACGACAACATCCCCGTTCTCGGATGGCTCTTTCTCCGCGGACGCTGCCGCGATTGCAAAGCTCCGATCTCTCCCCGTTATCTGGTCGTCGAACTTCTTACCGGATTTCTCTTCCTCGCCTGCTATTGGCATTTCGGACTGACGCTGGCCACGCTGAAATATTGTGCCTTTGGTTTCCTGCTGCTGGGACTGATCTTCACCGACGCGGAAATGTTTCTGCTGCCCGACAAGATGACGCTCCCCGGCCTCGTGCTGGGACTCGTTTTTAGCCTCTTCGTTCCCGTCAATGATCTGGCTTCGCAGTTACTGCCAGGATTGGTTTCGCTTCCCGTGAGCTCGGGTATCACCGCGCATCTGCTCTCGCTCGCCGACTCAATTCTCGGCGCCGCCGTCGGCTCGGCCTTTATCTATGGTGCCGGTGCCATTTACCTGCGCGCCCGCGGAGTCGAAGGCATGGGTTTCGGAGACGTGAAGCTCATGGCAATGGCCGGCGCATTCCTCGGCGTCAAGCTGACCATCCTGACCATCTTCACCGCTTCGATTACCGGTTCGCTCTTCGGACTTTCCACCGTCTTCGTCGTCTGGATGAAACGCACTCGCCGCCGCATTGCTCGCAATCATGAACCGGCGCCGCAAGCGCGCCGCCGCGCCTGGGCCTCCGCCTCGATCGCGCTTCGTCATCACCAGATGCCCTTCGGCGTCTTTCTCGGATCCATGGCCATGCTGGCCTTCTTCTTCGGCGACGGATTCCTGCGCTGGTACTGGGGGCTATTGTGAAGGTGCTCGCCAATCCCGTTGTGATGCGGGCTGGGGTCGTGCTGGCGGCCGCCGTCTTCTCGTTCATCGTGGCGGTCTTCTTCATGCGTCGCATGCGCCGCAGCTTGACCGAAGATACGATTGGAAAAGACGCGCCTGCATCGATCGAGACGCTGCCCCTGCACACCTATCACGCCGTCATCCAGCAACTGAAGCAGCAGAAGCATGAATTGCAAAGCGAACAGGCAGTGGACCGCCGCCGCGCCAAAACCTCTGAGAACATCAGCAGCGCCATTCTTTCCAACCTGTCGAGCGGGGTTCTCTTCTTCGCCGCCAATGGGCTCATTCGCCAGGCTAACGCCGCCGCCAAGGAGATCCTGGGATTCGCTTCTCCTCTCGGCATGAGTGCCGCTGAACTGTTTCGCGACGCGGCCTTGCATGCGCATGACCACGACACGCAGTCGCTGGCCGAGGAAGTACAATCGGCGCTCCGCGAAAAATTTCCCCTCCGCCGCATGGAAGCTCATTACCTGACTCCTGGCGGAGAAGAACGCATTCTCGATATCACCCTGACCGCGGTCCCGTCCCCCACCGGAGAGTTCCTCGGCTCGGCATGCTTGATTAACGATCAAACGGAATTAGCGCAGATTCGCCGCCAACAGGATCTGCGCGGAGAAATGTCGGCCGAGATGGCGCTTGAGCTGCGCAACTCGCTCACCACCATCGCGGGATACGCGCAGCAACTCGCCGCCAGTGACGACCACGATCTGGCCCGGCAGCTGGCGACCGACATTTCCGCCGAAGCGGCACATCTCGATCACAAGATAGGAGGCTTCCTCGCCGCAGCAAAAGCGAAGGCAGCCGCACAAAATTAAAGCACCAAGGGAGCAACCATGAAGCGCATCACTTACATCTGGCTGGCAGCACTGCTGTTGATTGGACTGGCGGGATCCCTCGCCTCGGCCCAGTCCTCTGCCTCGCTCGGCGATTACGCCCGCGCCGCCCGCAAAGACAAGAAGACCGCCGCCAAGCAGTTCGACAACGACAACCTGCCCAAAGAAGACAAACTCTCCGTCGTAGGCCAGACCCCCGCATCCGATGACACCGACGCCAAGAGCGACGACAAGTCTGACGACGCCCAGGCGCAAGACGCGAAGGCGCCCAAGTCGGAAGCACAAACTGTCGCGAAAGCCAACGACTCCGCGCAGAAACCCGCCGGCGATTCCGACGACAAGGAAGCCGCGAAACAAAAGATGAACGAGGAGTGGAAGAATAAACTCTCCGCGCAGAAAGATAAGATCGACCTGCTCAACCGCGAACTCGATGTTCTGCAGCGCGAATACCGCCTGCGCGCCGCCGCCTTCTACGCCGATGCCGGCAACCGCATCCGCAACTCCGGCAGCTGGGATCAGGAAGATGCTAAGTACAAGCAGCAGATCGACGACAAACAGAAAGCCGTCGATGCCGCCAAGCAGCAACTCGACGACATGTCGGAACAGGCCCGCAAAGCCGGGGTCCCGGCCAATGTCCGCGAGTAGCAAGCTCTAAACTTCATCGATGAAAACACTTCAAGTGCCCCGCGCCGTCGCGCACTTAGCAAAGCCGCGGGGCATTTGCAGTTTCGCCGCTCACATTTCTCTTCGCGACCTCGCGGTTTAAGTGTTTCTTGCTTTTCATTCGACAATCAAAAATCAACAATCTTCAATTTCTTCGCAGTTTCCAGATCTGCCTCACGTGATGCCGCCCGTGCACCCAATGAAACTTGGCCCACTGCCTGGCTGTAAGCGGCCCCAATAATCGGATGATCCAATATCAGCGCGTCTCCATGCCGCTCTACGCACTGCGTAATTAACTCATCGATCTTGCGGATCTCCGGCCCAATCCCCGCCATCACCTGCTCCGCCGGAATCCCCCGTGGGCTCGCCTGCCTGGGAGACTTTCTCCCGCTGGGAAAATATCCAATCCCCGTCACTAGCGCGGTCGCCAACCGGTCGCGCAAGGTCTGCGTCCGCGCCAGCGGCTTGCCTTCCTGCAAACATCGTCCCAGCCCTTTGACCGTCCCGGTATAACTCAAATACAGGTGCTCCAGAACCTCGGCCGCGCTCCACTTCCCGGGCTCATGCCGCTGCAACTGTTCCGCGGTCATTCCCTTGGTGGCGGTGGTAATCGCTTCGTGCAACCGCTCCAGGTACAAATCCATAGCTGGCTCCCGCACCTGTTCTAGTAGAATGAACCGCGCCGCTCCCGGCTACAAAATTTCTCGCGCCCGAGGAAGACACACATGAAGAAGCTGCTGCTGATTTTGTCGCTGTGCTGCATGATCGGCTGTTCCTCTGAGCCGCCCAAGCCCGCGGAAAAACCGCAGCCCAAAGGCCCCGAACTGGTCACCGGACGCGTCGCCTTCCAGAAATGTTACATCGCCGCGCGCGGCTGGGCACGCGACGCGCAGCCCTACCGCCTGCAATCCCACATCACCGCTGACGCTCCCGGCAAAGACGGCAAAGCCGATGTCTGGCAAGCATCGTTCGCTTCGCCCTCCACCCGCGGCGTCAAGCCTTACACCTGGTCGGGCACCGATTCGAGCGACGCTCCTTCGCGTGGAGTCAATCCCGGCAACGAGGACAATTACAGCGCCAGCAACGCCTCCACCCAGGTCTTCGATATACAGTTTCTGAAGATTGATTCCGACCAGGCCTTCACCGAAGCGCAGAAACACGGAGGAGACAAGCTACTCGAGAAAGCTCCCGACACGCCCGTCTCTTACGTTCTCGACTGGAGCCGCGCCACCAACGTGTTGATCTGGCAGGTCAACTACGGCGCCAACCCCGACACCGCCAAGCTCAAAGTGGACATCAACGCCACCAACGGCGAATTCATCCGCGTAGAAAAATAGTGGTCGTTCGTCCGGCGGTCGTTGGTCAACCACGCCGCCCCAGACTTTTGTCATTCCGCGCACTGCCAGGAATCTGCATGGGTCCCGAACGACCGCGCGGTTTCCTCTCGACACTCGTGCTGGGTACTGCAACTGGTCCCTACTTCTTCAACCTCGCAATCCCCTTCTCCGCCTCTTCCGACAAAATCCCGTGCGGAAGAATCTTTAAATAAGCCTGGTAATGCGCCACCGCTTCCTCCGGCTGCTTCATCTTTTCGTACGTCTGTCCTAATCGGAAATTCGCCATCGCGTCGTTCTCTTTGTAAATCAATGCGTCTTTATATCGCTCCAGAGCGCCTTTGTAATTCTTCCGCTTAAAGTAATAATCCCCGACTTCGACGTCCTTCGCTGCGCGGTGGGGATCCCACGGATGAAACTCCTGCACATCGCTCGCCGCGTCGCTCTCGTCTTCTCCGTCCGGATCCGCGCTGCTGGTGGGATGATTCTTGGCATCATCCTTCGGTGGACTGATATCGATCCGCGTATCCCGGCTCGAGCTGTCCCCAGCCTCTTTATCCCGATCCGATCGCGGAGGCGGCTGCGTCGGTCCCGGCCCCTCCTTCGATGAAGGCAAAGTCTCCACCTGCGCCGCTCCCAGCCCAGTGCAACTCAGCACAAAAATCAAAATCAAGAAATACCGCCGCATGCCAATATTCTAACGCCGATCGGGAAGCCTGCGAATTGAACAGTCCTTCTCGGTGTCCTCCCCGGACCTGCCGCGATCTCTGCGGTCAAAAGCTTTTGCTCTTCAATCGTCGATCGAAAATCGACAATCGGAAATAAAACAGGCCGCTCCTTGGGGGAAGAGCGGCCTGCATTGGCGAAGTCCTCCGGGGAGGAGGGAAAAACTCGTTCTACATCGATGGCGGATTGGTCGAAGCCGCACCCGATGTCGGCTGCGCCGGCGTCGTCGAATCAGCCGAAGTGTTCGTCATCAGCCGGACATCCACGCGGCGATTCTTCGCGCGCCCGTCCGACGTCTTGTTCGAATCCACCGGCTTGTCCTTGCCCAACCCGATTAAATAAATCTTGTAGGCCGGGATGTTGTGCTCCGAAGCCAGGTACTGAATCACCGCATCCGCGCGGCGCTGGCTCAGGTCGTAGTTGTAATCCGCGGGGCCCACCGAGTCCGTTCCGCCTTCCACGGTGATGATGTATCCCTTGGTATTCGGTACGTCGGTCGCCAGCTGATCGAGCGCTTCTTTCGCCTGCTTGGTCAGCCCGTCTTTGTTGAATCCAAAATGCACGGCGGTCTCGGTCACCACGCGATAGTTGTCGAGATTCGCTACTGTATTCTGCAGCGAGTCGACGCGATGCACGGCGTTGTCGGCCGACATCTGCGCATCGCCAGCCTGCTTGCCGGCGGCTTGCGCCTTCTCATCCACCGACGCCGCCTTTGCCTGCACTTCCTGAATGCCGGCTTGCGCGCGCGCGTCTACGTCTTTAATGTCTTTCGAATTTTTGGCGGTCATGTCGTCCAGCTCATTGGTCTTGTTAATGAGCGGAGTCGTTTCTTGGCGTACGTAATTCTTGCTGGAGCAGCCGACCGTCGCTGCCATGCTCCCTGCCAGCAGAACAATTAACGAAGTGCGTGTCATCGTTGTAGGGCTCCTTCCCTATCTATAAAAACGAAACCTTAAGTCCCTGGGTCCTTTGAAATTCGGCCGATCCCTTTCGCGGCCACACTCAGGAATAAGCACGAGCCATGCCAAGCTACAGCCGACCGACACCGCTCAACAACTATAGGCTGGTCAATAAGATACAACCAATCATAGCAGGAATGACAAATTTTGACCCGCGAAAATCAAGAGGGCAACTGGGGAATTTTTATATGGTTGGACCAGGCTCCTCACCCGCCACCCTCTCGAGAATCAACAGCAATTTAGTCCTTCGAATGAGGAATTGACGGTATACTTCCGCATCTCCCCCGCTTGAGTGCCGCTTATGTCGATGTTTTCTGGGGGCGGGAGATACTCCTGCGTTTGTCCTTTCTTTGTCGTTTTGCTTTCCCTGATTTTGAACTTGTCCGGATGCGGCGGCGGTTCTTCTTCTCCTCCCACCAACCCGGCCGTGGCTCCGGCTATTCAGACTCAGCCTGCCGACCAGTCCGTTACCGTTGGGCAAACGGCCGGTTTCTCGGTCGTCGCCAGCGGAACTGCTCCACTCACGTACCAGTGGCAGAAGAACGGCCTTGCCATTGGAGGCGCCAACAACTCCACTTACGTCACGCCGTCGACCGCAAACTCCGACGACGGATCGCTTTTCAACGTGATCGTGAAAAATGCCGCGGGAACCGCCACCAGCGCTACCGCTCATCTCAGCGTGACCGCCTCGCCCGTGCCTCCGGCCATCACCACGCAACCCGCCAACCAATCGGTAACTGCGGGACAGACGGCCAGCTTCACGGTCGTCGCTACCGGCACCCCACCTCTCGCTTACCAGTGGCAGAAAAACGGCGCCACCATCGCGGGAGCGACCGCGTCCACCTACACCACGCCGCCGACGACCACCTCTGACAATGGTTCTCAATTCGTGGTCGTGGTTACCAACATCGCCGGATCCGCCACCAGCAACGCGGCTACGCTCACCGTCGATCCAGCCTCGATGGCTCCGACCATCACCACCCAGCCCGCGAACCAATCCGTGATCGTCGGCCAGACGGCCACCTTCACAGTCGTCGCCACCGGCACCGCTTCTCTTACTTACCAGTGGCAAAAAAACGGCAGCCCGATTTCCGGAGCCACCGCGGCAACTTACACCACCCCGTCCACAACGGTCGTCGATAACGGGTCGCAGTTCGTCGTAGTAGTCACCAATGTCGCCGGCTCGGCCACCAGCAATCCCGCCACCCTGAGCGTGAACAATCTGGTCGGCTCGATGAATGTCCTCACCTACCACTACGACAATTACCGCTCGGGCGCGAACCTGAACGAAACCATCCTCAGCCCGCAAAATGTTAATACCGCCGTCTTCGGGAAGCTCTTCTCCGACACGGTCGATGGTTACGTCTACACTGAGCCGCTCTACCTCTCGAACGTCAGCATCCCCAACAACGGCACTCATAACGTCGTGTATGTCGCCACCGAGCACGATAGCGTTTACGCCTTCGACGCCGACACCGCCGGACCACCGCTCTGGCAGGCCAGCTTCATCGATCCTGCGAACGGAATCACCACGCTGTCTACCACCGACGTGAGTTGCACCGCCATTCAACCCGAGGTGGGCATCACCGGAACTCCCGTCATCGATCCCGCGACCGGTACGCTCTATCTTGTCGCCCGCACCAAGGAGAACGGAGTCTTCGTGCAGCGCCTGCACGCGCTTGACGTCACCACCGGCGCGGAACGCTTCGGCGGACCCATCACCATTCAGGCCACCGTACCCGGCACGGGCACGGGATCGGTTGGCGGCCAGCTCAGCTTCAATCCCCAACTCGAGAACCAGCGCTCTGCGCTGTTCATGCAGAACGGACTCGTCTACATTGCCTGGGCATCGCTGTGCGACATTACTCCTTACCACGGCTGGATCATGGCGTACGACCCCATGACACTTTTGCAGGTCGCTGTCATGGCTCTCACTCCGAACGGCAACGAGGGCGGCATCTGGGCCAGCGGATCCGGACCGGCCGGCGACGGCAACGACATCTTCTTCGCAACCGGGAACGGCACCTTCAGCACCGCCAGCAACGACTACGGCACTTCCATCGTCCGCCTGCATCCCCCAGCCGGTGGGGCTTTCTCCATCGCCGGCTACTTCGCGCCCTTCAACTACTCGATCCTCAACACCGGAGACACTGATCTCGGCTCCGGCGGCGTCGTCATGGTCGACCAGCCTTCCGGCTCGCCTCATCAGCACTTGCTGTTCATCTGCGGGAAGGAAGGGAAACTCTATGTCGTCGATCGCGACAATTTAGGACAGTACAATTCCAGCGCCGACCTGGTGCTGCAGGAATTCCCCGGCACCAATCCCGGATCGTGGAGCTCCGGCGCCTGGTGGAATAACACGTTCTATCTTGCTGGATCGGCCGAACCACCCGACTTCGTTCCCGATCCTCTCAAAGCCTTCAGCTTCGACCCCATCAGCGGACAACTCGACGGCACTACTCCGTCTTCGCAAACTCCGGTCCTGTTCGGTTACTCGCCACCCACCCCGTCCATCTCCGCCAACGGCGCCACCAACGGCATCGCGTGGGTTCTCGATGAAAGCAACTATCAGAATCACACCGGACAAGCCGTGCTCTACGCCTACGATGCCACCGATCTGGCGATCCAGCTTTACAGTTCCAGCCAGAACACAGCCCGCGACGCCGCCGGCCTATCGATCAAATTCGCCGTCCCCACCATCGCCAATGGCAAAGTCTATATTCCCGGCAGAAACGCCGTCACGGTGTTCGGCCTCCTGCCCTGAAGACGTTTGTGCGTGGGGCGGGCATCCTCGCCCGCCCAGTCGCGGAGCGACGCGTCACAGATTCTTGGCCGACGGCGTCCAGGATTTTTGTTTCCGCTAAAATAGAAAAATCCCCGCATGGATCTGCAGGCCAAAATCCGTTCCTTGCCCACCGAACCCGGCGTCTATCTCTACAAAAACGCTGCAGGAGAGGTCATCTACGTCGGCAAGGCCAAGAACCTGCGCAGCCGCGTCAGCTCTTACTTCCACCTCGGACGCAGTGAGGACGCGAAAACCGGCACGCTGGTCCGCGAAGCCGTTGATGTCGACTACATCGTTGTTGCCAACAACAAAGAAGCGCTTGCGCTCGAAAACCACCTCATCAAGCAAAAGCAGCCGCGCTTCAACATTCTTCTGCGCGACGATAAGACCTATCCCTACATCAAGCTGACTTTGGCGGAACGTTATCCGCGCGTCTATGTCACCCGGCGTCTAAGAAAAGACGGCAGTTGTTATTACGGACCGTACTTTCCCGCGAACCTGGCCTACCGCATTGTTGATTTAATTCATCGCAATTTCCTGGTTCCGTCCTGCAAAGTGGACTTAACCCGTTACCATCCACGGCCTTGCCTGCAGTTTTACATTGGACGCTGTCTGGGCCCGTGCGTCGAAGCATTAACCACGCCCGAGATTTACCAGGAAGCCGTTCGCGATGTGAAATTGTTTCTCGAAGGACGCCCTACCGATCTTGCGCGCTCTCTGCGCGAGCGCATGGAGAAGTCTGCCGAGGCGCAAGAGTTCGAACGCGCCGCCAAGTATCGCGACCTGATCTCGACCGTCGAGCAACTGCAAGAGAAGCAGCGCATTGCCGCTGTTGAAGGCGACGACGCCGACGTTTTTGGATATCACTTCGAAAACAACATGCTCGCCGTGAATCTCTTTCACATGCGCGGAGGCCGCGTCCTCGATCGCCGCGAGTTCTTCTGGGAAGACCTTCCCGAACTTGAAGTTAGTTCGGAACACGCAGGGGTGGACTCCCTCGTCCGCCCGGACGAGCAAAACTCGTCACAATTTCGCCCGGGCGCTTTCTTTGCGTCGTTACTCACGCAGCTTTACGTCGAACAGCCGTACGTCCCCCGCAACATCTACGTGCCCATCGACTTCGAAGATCGAGAAGCGCTTGAAGACCTGCTGTCGGAACAACTGAGCGACGCCCACGGATCGCGCGTGCACATCCTGGTTCCGCAGCGCGGAGACAAGCGCGCTCTCATCGATCTCGCGGGCAACAACGCCAAGCAGTCTTACGATCAACGCTTCCGCGTGATGAAGCCCAATGCCAGAGCCATTCAAGAGGCACTGCAAGATGCGCTGGGACTCGCCGAGCGTCCCGAACGCATTGAGTGCTTTGACATTTCGCACATCCAAGGCGCCGAAACCGTGGCTTCGATGGTGGTGTGGGAAGACGGCAAGATGAAGAAGTCGGATTACCGCAAGTTCATCATCAAAACCGTCGAAGGCGTCGACGACTTCGCCTCGATGCGCGAAGTCGTTACGCGAAGATACAAACGCTTGCAGGAAGAGAAGAAAAAGCTTCCTAGCTTGATTCTGATCGACGGAGGCCTGGGACAGCTTCACGCCGCGGCAGCCGCGCTCGAAGCCCTGGAGATCATCAATCAACCGCTGGCGGCGATCGCCAAGCGCGAAGAGATCATTTACGTCTACGGACAGGAAAGCGAACCGGTTGTGCTCGATCGTCACTCGCCGGTGCTGCACCTGGTGCAATTGATTCGCGATGAAGCCCACCGCTTCGCAGTCACCTTCCATCGCAAGCGCCGCCAGATGCGCGACCGCTCCACCGAACTACTGGAAATTCCAGGCGTTGGCGAGACCACCACGCGCCGCCTGCTGCAACACTTCGGCAGCTTGCAAGCGGTGAAGCAAGCCGACTCGGCCGCGCTGTCAGCCGTCGTGACCAGAACGCAAGCCGACGCGATTATGAATCATTTCCGCAAATAAGATCTTCGATTTCCAATTGTCAATTTTCAATTGGTACTGCTTCGCGTTCTTTGCGCAGCCTTTGCGTCATTTGCGGTCAAAAGCTTTTAAACGCAAAGGCCGCAAAGAAAATCCGGAAAGAACACGAAGAAGACTTGAGTCGAGCCTATCTCTTTGCGACTTTGCGGATTTTCCTCGCGCTCTTTGCGTTTTAAGACTTTGACGGTTCCCTTTGAGCTAACCAGCGCCTGCAACCAGTCCAGGCCAGAGCGGCGCATAAGTAAGCCTGCTAGGGGCCCTAACATGCCCCAGGATCCCCGCTTGGACCCCAAGTGGACCCGGACTTTAAGCCATTGAGCGCTGGAAACGCTCGCCAGGGCCCTAGCGTTTGTTTATAGCTAGTAGATATACAGCGATCACCGTAACACATTCATTCCACAGGGCGGTTTTGTAACTCATTGATTCCGCTGCAGTGCGGCAATTCCAAATTGGGATCGAGCCGCGGGCGGCTGAGGACGCAGCAGCAAATAGAATGCGACGACGTGCGTGATCATTAACACGGGCACGTAGAGGATAGGAATGGCGTAGGTGGCGCCGAACTGCCCCGCCATCGCCGGAACGCCGGCCCGGACGGCGTGGAAATAGTCGAGGATGAGGTCGATCGCGCCCACGAGATTGAACGCAACTACGAACATCCAAAACAGCGGACGTATCCTTACCGTGAGAAGCGCAAGCATGGCGAGCAGCCCTGTCGCCAGGTCCCAGTAGGCGGCGAAGGTGGCGAAGCTAATCGGCAGATTGGGGCCGATCACTCCGGGAACGATAAAGACCAGTCCGAAGAAGCGGAAGCTGTGCAGAGTAGCAATAGCGCGTTGGGCGGCGACCTGGTCCATCGACTTGAACCAGGGCCAGACGTAGGTGCTCAAGCAAAGCAGCCACACGACATAACCTAGAACGAGATGCAGGTTGAAGATGATTTCCGGCGACATTTTAACCTCCTATCAAATTGATCGACTTCACTTATTGGTCGGGTTATCTCGCAGCAGCAGCCCGAGCGGCAAGAGCGGACCGACGGGAATGAACTGCTCGTCCATGAGGTTTTCCTTCGAGAGGGGCAAGCTTGCGATGAGGGCCCGCGCCTCGTCGACGTCCTTGCAGTTGAGGATGAAAATGACGCCCCGGCCGTCGCCGCGCGTGAACCACTGCTGAATCTTGCCGTCGAGATAGAGGGGGACGGTGGCCCGAATTTCGGCGGCCAGAACTTTCATGATTTGCTGGGGAGTAACCCCCGGTTTTGGCGAAAGCATCGTCAGCACGCCAGTGATCTTGGGCTGGGGCGGTGTGACTTGGGCTTGCGCTAGCGGGGCTAGAACCGTCGCGAAGGCCAGCAGCAGGTATGTCATTTCCATTTCCATGGTTTGTCTCCTTTGATTCCTCGCAAAATTGCATGCCTGGTACCGCTTGGTACCACACAAGCGTGATGGTACTATTGGGTACCACAGTTGTCAAGGGGAGGAGCAGGGATCATGAGATCGACCGCAAAACGCGGGCATGAAGGCGGAGACGAAAGCGCAGTGCGCGAGCGCATCCTGGATGCGGCCTTTGCGGCATTCATGAAGAGCGGCTACGCCACCACCAGCACGCTTGAGATCGCGACCCGCGCACGGGTTTCGAAGCGTGAGCTTTACGCGCTGGTGGGCAACAAACAGGAAATGCTGATTGCCTGTATCAGTGAGCGCGCCAAGCGGTTGGACGTCCCGGCTGACATGCCCGTGACCCGCGATCGCGAGACCCTGGCGCAGGTGCTGGGGTCTTTCGGGACAAAACTCGTCCACGAAATAAGCGATCCCGCGGTCATTGCGGTATTCCGGTTGGCAATCGCCGAGGCGGTCCAGGCACCGGAAGTGGCGCACGCGCTCAACTCTATCGGACGCGAAGCAAGCCGCTCCGCCCTGCGCAAGATCATGACCCAGGCCCAGGCAGCGGGTCTGCTGACCGGGCGCCCTGACGAACTTGCCGAGCAGTTTAGCGGACTGCTTTGGCGCGATCTGATGGTCAGCCTGTTGCTCGGTGTCGCCCAGCGGCCGACCCAGCCCGAAATCGCGGGACGTGCCCGCGTTGCGGCAGGCGCCTTTCTGAAACTCCATCCGCTACCGAATGACGCACCAGAGGCCTGACCCTCTAAGAGCGAGACCACGATAGGATTGCAGATCGCTCTGCTAAACTAGCGGCCTCCATGAAACGAAATTTATTGGTTTTGATTTGCGGAGCCCTGCTGCTTACGGGCGCGACTACTGCGCAAACGCCGAGTTCGGCTGGGGGCGCGCAAGAGAAACATCTGCGCAACATCACGCAGTTGACCTTCGGCGGGCAGAATGCCGAGGCCTACTTTTCCGCAGACGGCAAGAAACTAATTTTCCAGTCGACCCGCGATCCCTACCAGTGCGATCAGATCTTCACCATGAATCTTGACGGATCAGACGTGCACCTGGTCTCGACCGGCAAGGGACGCACGACCTGTTCGTATTTCTTTCCCAACGGAAAAAAGATTCTCTATTCCTCGACGCACCTGGGCGGCGAGGCTTGTCCTCCCAAGCCCGATTACTCCAAGGGATATGTGTGGGGGGTTTATGCGAGCTTCGACATTTTCACCGCGAATCCCGACGGATCGGACGTCAAGCAACTCACGACCACGCCGGGTTACGACGCGGAGGCAACGTTTTCAACCGACGGCAAGAAGATTGTCTTCACTTCCCTGCGCAACGGCGATCTTGATATTTATTCGATGGACGCGGATGGCAAGCATGTCAAGCAACTGACGCACGAGTTGGGATATGACGGCGGGCCATTCTTCTCGCCTGATGGCAAGTGGATCGTCTATCGCGCGCACCATCCGAAGCCCGGGCAGGAGACCGACGATTACGTTGCGCTGCTGAAACAAAATGAGATCCGTCCGACGTATCTCGAGTTGTGGATGATGAAGGCCGATGGCAGTCAAAAACGTCAGATCACGAATTTAGGAGCCGCCAGCTTTGCGCCGTCGTTCTTTCCCAACGGCAAGCGGATTATCTTCGCTTCTAACGTAGGATCGACCGGCGGAATGGGGAACTTCGAACTCTACGGGGTTGATGTGGACGGCAAGAACCTGGAGCGCATCACGTTTACCGATGGCTTTGATGGGTTCCCGGTGTTCAGTCCCGACGGCAGGAAACTGGTGTGGGTCTCGGGACGCAACGGGAAAGTGCCGCATGAGACGAACATCTTCGTGGCGGATTGGGAGCCGTAATAGATTTACGATTGTCGATTTTCGATTGTCGATTTGAAAAACAAGACCCTAAACCGCAGAGAACGGGGAGAACTGCCGCAGAAGTCGAACGATTTGGTTTTCAATCATCAATCGAAAATCAACAATCGACAATCTACTCGATAGTTCCTTCCCCGATTGCCCGTCCTCTTGCCGTGTGCTAGTCTGGCTTTCTCCTGGGAGCTTCGCTCGAAGCTTCCGTGTATTTAACCAGCCACTCCGTCATTGGGCCCAATCCAAACGCGAGAGGAGTAACAGTCATGGCAACTCTTGATCAACTCAAGGCCAAATATCAACGCGTTCTCGATGCGCTGCAACAGGAAGGTGCGCAAGTCGACGCCGTGGATCTACAAGGGGAACAGCTTCATATCAAAGCGACGGTGGACTCCGAGGCCAGCAAGAATCGCATCTGGGATGCCGTCAAGGCCGTGGATCCGAACTTTGCCGATCTTAAGCATGAAATCACGGTACGCCAGGGCGACCAGATGTACATTGTGAAATCGGGAGACAACCTCTCGAAGATCAGCCGTCATTTCTATGGCGACGCGAACCAGTATCAGAAGATCGCCAGTGCCAATCATCTCGACGACCCCGACAAGATCAAAGTCGGCCAGCAGTTGAAGATTCCTGCGGCCTAAGAGTAATTCACGTTGAGTGCCTCGTTCTTTCGCGTTCTGTGCGAAAGGGCGGGGCATTTGTTTTTGGATTTTGTGGCCCCCCTCCGCAGAAGACGCGGAGGCACGGGACACCCGAGGCTTCTTTCATTTCAAACGACGGTAGTTTATTTGTACCAGCCACCCTACAGTCGCCAGCATGCCCAGCCATCCCAGCGTTCTGATGATGCCTGCGATCGTCGTGTCGTACTGCATCACTCCCAGGCTCGAGAAAATCGTGTGCCAGTCGTGCTCGACGAAGTCGGAGTCACCGGCCGTGACCAGCGGCAGAACCATGGCGCGCGCATCCGCCATGTAGGTCGCGGTATAGAGCCAGTTTTCGAAAAAGAAAAACATACAGAAGGCGAATGCGCTGGTCTGGCGCTGGGTGAAGAAGTACGCGGCAAGAATAAACGGTACGGACCATTGCAGGATCGTGCCTCCCCAGATCATCAGGGTTGGGCCGAACCACCCGAAAAGGAGATGTCCGCCTTCGTGGACGACCAGATTTGGCAGATCAATGAAGAGAAATGCGCCGTGCATATGGAAGGCGTAAAGCAGGAATGCGGCGTAGAACGCAAGCCACGCGAAGAGCGCGGGACGCGAGACGGGGCGCCATGGTTCGCTGGCGTTTGACCAATCCGCAACCGCGTCGAGGTAGGCCTGCATAGGGCAAGTTTAGGGAATCGGGCCGGTCTGGGCGAGATTACCGCAGTGCTGGCGTGGCATCTGATACCGCTCGGCGGCTTGGCGGGCGCTACTTCTTTAGATCCTTCTTGAGGTACGACCGGATATTGGCCGGCAGATGCGAGCCGTTCAGGATTTCTCGGACGATGTTGGCCGGGAGCGAGCGCGCGAACTCTACGGCGCGGGCCATTGGCGTCTTGGCATTGCGCAGGAGCGCGATGCGGATTTCGCGGCGCACCGACCACTTGCTGTGGCGGCAGACGGCCTCGACAAACGGCCCAGGAGAATCGCTGCGGGTGAGTGCTCGGATGATGGCGGCTTCCGTAAGTCGGGGATTCTCGAGAGCGGTGGTCATGACTCGTGACTCGGCGTCAGCGAGCAACGCGCCTGCAACCCTTCCCGAAGCTTGCCGGGCGAGCGTAAGGCGTTCGCCCGTGGAGATGGTCTCGAGGCGGTTGATGAGCGCTTCGTCTGCCGCCATCTTGATGTCAGCGGGAACAATGGGAGTAAGCGCGACCTTCATCAGGTCGAAGGTGAACAGGTGCCGCACCATGGGAAGTGAAACGTGCCGCGGAGTGCGGGGATGCTGCGCGAGAGCCAGCTTCACTTTGCGGCTCTTCATCACACTGCCATTCCTGGTGAGGGATTCGAGGGCTTCCCCCGGGAGGTCGGTTCGCTTCAGGAGGGTAAGGGCGAGGTCTTCCCCGAGAGCAGGGTCGGAGGCAGCGGATTGCAGGACGTCCGCGTCGGTGCTGCGAATGGCGTCTTCGAGGGCGATGGTCGTTTCAGGTGCCATGCGCGGTCTTTCGCCCCTGCGGGGCTTTGCATTGTTCTCTGCCGTCTACCCACGGCTCACGCCGTGGGCTGTATTCTTGCGCCGCTTCGCGGCTCGCCTTCCAGCCGAGAAGGCTTAGTCATCCCTGATGACTGCGGGCGCGGGCTAGCGCTCCTTGCACGGGCTCGACGATCGCCTGCTTCACTTCGGCCGCGGGGCAAGCGCTGCGTACGCTATTGTAGAAAACCTGGCGGACCAGGGCAGAGTTACGAAAAACACCGCCTACCATGGCCACTGGTACCTGCTCGCCGGAGGAGAACAGGCGCGAAACCAGCGCTTTGACCAGACTGGCGAGTTCGCTGCCAGCGAGGCTGAGGACGCGGTTCGCGAGGACGTCGTGGGCATCGGCGGCGGCGAGGACGGCGGGAACCAGCGCGGCAAAGTCGGGCGAGGCGTTGGCCTTTACGATGAGTTCATCGTCGCTGGCCGCGCCGAAGATTTTGCCGGCGTCGGTGAGGAGTTTGGGGGTCGCGCCTTCATCGCGGGCGCGGAGGGCGGCGCTGAGCGCGGTGCGGCCGATCCAATGTCCGGAGCCCTCGTCAGAGATAGCGAAGCCCCAGCCCCCAGCGCGGGCGGTTTGGCCGTGGGCGCTGCGTCCATAGGCGATGGAACCGGTTCCGGCGATGACGATCACTCCGGGACCTGTGCCGAATGCAGCTTCGAGAGAGGTCACTGTGTCGCCGACGACTTCAATTTCGCCGGGGATGAGAGAAGAAACGATGCGCCGGATGGCTTGCTGAATTTCGGGACGCGCGGCCCCGGCGGCGCCAATGCAGGCGCGCTTGATTTGCGAAGGATCAACGTTGGCTTGGGTGCAGGCGTCCTGAATGGCGTTAGTCAGAGCATCCCGCGCGGCTTTCTCTCCCACGCGAACGATATTGCTTCCACCGGCGGAGGCGGTGCCGAGAATCGTGGTCTCATCGCCAATCACGCAGGTGGTTTGGGTGCCTCCGCCGTCGATGCCGAGGAAGAACGTCACCGAGTAGTTCTACATCAAAAGCTTTTTACCGCAAAGATCGCAAAGGATTCGCGAAGGTCGCAAAGAAAACCAAAGGCGCGGCACTTGCGATTCTTGGTTCCTCGCGAAGATCGCGGGGTCTCGGGTACGAAAGCTCGCTACTCTAGATTCACCGCATGGGACTGAACCGGCTCGATCTCGCGATTATCGCCTTGTACCTGGCGGGGATCACTTTGTTCGGTTTGCGCTTCCGCAAGCGGCAGCGTTCGCTGCGCGACTACTTTCTGGCGGACCGCAACATTCCCTGGTGGGCAATCGCATTGTCGATCGTGGCAGCCGAGACCAGCACGCTGACCATCATCAGCATTCCCGGCCTCGCTTATGACAGCAATCTGACGTTTCTCCAAGTGGTCATGGGATACGTCGTAGGGCGAGTGATTATCAGCTTTGTGCTGCTGCCGCATTATTTCCGCGGCGATCTGTATACGGCGTACGAGTTGATCGAACGGCGCTTTGGGCGGGGGTTGCGGTCTCTGACGGCAGGACTGTTTCTCATTACTCGGGCCGCGGCAGAGGGCGTTCGTATTTATGCGGTGTCGATCGTGGTAGGGATCGCACTGGGCACCGGCGAGATCGCCTCCATTGCGATTATCACTGCGCTGACGCTGATTTATACGTTTGAAGGCGGACTGGCGGCGGTGATCTGGACTGACGTCGTGCAGACCGTGATTTATGTCGGCGGGACGCTGGTGGGCGTGTTCACGATTCTGCATCTGATCCCCGGGGGATGGGCAACAATTCATGGTTTGGCGGCGGGCGCGGGGAAACTGCAGGTGTTCGATTTCACTCCCAGTATTTGGATTCCCTACACGTTCTGGGCGGGACTGATTGGAGGGACGTTTCTGACCACGGCGACACATGGAACAGATCAACTGTTTGTGCAACGGCTGCTGGCAGCGCGCGATCAGAAGCAATCGACGACCGCTCTGCTGGCGAGCGCGGTGGCCATCTTCTTTCAGTTCGCGCTGTTTCTGGGAGTGGGGTTGATGCTGTTTGCGTTCTATCGCTTGCCCTCGGCGCATTTTGGAAAAGCGGACCGGATTTACCCGACATTCATCGTGACCGAGATGCCGCATGGTATCTCGGGACTGCTGATTGCGGCGATCCTGGCGGCGGCGATGTCGAATTTGAGCGCGGCCCTGAACTCGTTGTCGTCGAGTTCGATCATTGATTTCTACTTGCGCGGAAGAAAAGATGTGGATGAGCAGCGGCAGGTACGACTGTCGCGAATGGCAACGTTTTTCTGGGGATTGATTTTGTTCGCGCTGGCGGTGCTGTCGTTGCATAAAGTGGGGCGGGTGGTCGAGGTGGGATTGCAGATTGCGTCGGTGGCATACGGAGCGTTGCTGGGCGTGTTTCTGCTCGGCGTGTTGACGCAGCGCGCGAACCAAAATGGCGCGATGATGGGGATGCTGTGCGGATTCGTGGCAGAGCTTTACTTGTGGCTGGGAACATCAGTGCCGTGGACATGGTACGTGGCGGTGGGGACGGTGGTGACGTTTGCGGTGGGATACGGGGCGAGCTTCATTTTTTCCAGAAAAAGCTTTTAACCGCAAAGGACGCTAAGGCTTCGCGCAAGGAGCAAGTTTTCTCTGCGTTGCGGAATTTTGCTTCAAACTGGCCGTGATTCGACAAAGGTGAAACGCCGCTTGAGTTTCAGAAAAGGCGTTTCCAGCATTGCGTACGAGAGGGCAGAAATGGCGATCGTAATCGCGAACGCCAAGACGATCGAACTGGGCACGAAGGCTTCCGCTCCGAGTCGCAAGCCGCCAAGCGCCTGGTTTGCCAGGAAGATTGCCAGTTCATGATAGACGTACAATCCGTACGATATTTTTCCCAAATACCGAAGCAAGTTCCAGCGAAGCAACGCAACAGGGGTCCCGATGGTCGCAGCGACGACGAGCGCGCAGGCTGCCGCAACTGCCGGATACCCCAATAGAGTTCCCACCCAGGTTACCGGTTTCGCCGTGCCGATGTCGGCGAAATAGGAGACTCCGAGCAGCATGGCCACGCCCGCCAGCGTGAAAGCGGATCGCGTTATCCCGCTTAAAGCGGGGGCCTTGCCATGAAGCGAAGTGGCGATCAGCACTCCTAGCGCGATGGGATCGAGGCGGGTAAGAGTATTGCACCAGAGCTGGGGCTGGCCTCCATGCATCGCCAGTACGATCACTCTGGCGATGTTCGCGATAAAAATCATCCCCCAGGCTGCGCGCGCGATGTTCTGGCGCGAGAGCCGCTTCACCAGCGGTGGCCACAGCAGATAGAACTGCTCTTCCACCGACACGCTCCACAGCGGCGCGATAATGCGTCCTGGCCAGCCGAAGACGACCACGCTCCAATTCCCCGCGAGCAGGGAGAACCAGACTACGTTTCTCCAGCGCAGATTGGTGTGAGCAGGATTGAAATATGGCACGAAATACGCGAGAAAAATGAAAAAGAAATATAAAGGCCAAATACGGAGCATGCGTCGCAGATAGAAGGCGCGGACGTGAAGGGTCCCGGTTTCGCGCTTTTCTCGCAATAGAAGTTCTGTAATCAAGTAGGCGCTGAGAACGAAAAACAGGTCGACGCCATAGGCTCCGGCGCCAGCCACGGTGCGCAGGGCGATCGGAATCCACCGGGGTATCGCCTGCCGGGATAGCTGAGTGGCTACCGGGTAAAGCGTGTGCAAGAGAAACACTGCGAAGAAGGCAAAGAACCGAAGACTGTCGAGTTCAGGACGGTAGAAGCGAGCGTCCGCCACGGCATCGCCGCGCAGCCGGGTTGGTAGGGGAGGAGAAATACTCATTCGTCGGTCAGGATCATAACACCGGGGCGCAGATCCTCTGAGCGCATGCAGCGGCCTCAGATCAGAGAGGACGGTCGTCATTTAACAGGAACGGTGGCCCGGCAGATTCACGTATACTGCATGCCCACATGTCCTCTTCCCGTCCGGAACTAGCGCGCGATCTTGGGGTTTCCCATGCTGGAGCCATTGTTGTCGGCACCATCATCGGCAGCGGCATTTTTCTGGTTCCTACCGAGATGATGCAGGCCGCCGGCTCGGCGAAGCTGGTGTATCTGGCATGGATCGTGGGCGGCGTACTGTCGTTCTTCGGAGCGCTGACCTACGCGGAGCTGGGAGCGTTAAAGCCCGAGGCCGGCGGCGAGTACGTCTACGTGCGCGATGGGTACGGTCCCCTGGCAGGATTTCTTTACGCCTGGACGACGTTCTTTATTTCGAAACCTGCATCGATCGCAACCATCACTACCGGTCTGGTGAGAATTCTCGGGACATTCGCGGTCTTCTCTTTCTTCTCGAAAGATGTCATCGCTTCGCCGTTCCCTGTCAGCTACGCGCAACTGGTGGCGATTGCGGCGTGCATCCTGATTTCGGTGCTGAATTATCTCGGCGTCAAGAAGGCGGGAGAGTTCCAACTGGTGTTCACGCTGCTGAAAGTAGGCATCATTCTTGCCATCGTGGTAATCGGCTTCAGTTACGGGGCGGGCGGTTGGAGTCATTTTTCCCAGAGCTTCGCAGGAGCCAAGGGCGGGATTACGGGATTTATGCTGGCGCTGGTGGCCGCGCTGTGGGCGTACGACGGATGGAACGATCTGAACATGGTCGCAGGCGAGATCCGCAAGCCGGAGCGCAGCATTCCTCTGGCGTTGATTTTTGGAGTGGCGACAGTAGCCGCGCTCTACATGCTGGTGAACGCGGCCGTGCAGTATGTGTTGCCGGCGGCAGGTATTGCGGCGTCGCCGCGTCCCGCATCGGACGCGATCGGACTCGTGCTTGGCCCGCTTGGTGCGAGCGTGGTATCGGCCGCGATGGCCCTGTCAATGCTCGTGACGCTAAACGGCACCACCATGAGCGGAGCGCGGGTGCCGTACGCGGTGGCACGGGACAAGTATTTCTTTTCGGTGCTGGCCGACGTTCATCCGCGCTTTCGTACTCCGTCGGCGGCCATTGTGGCGCAGGCGGCGTTGGCGATTACGTTGTTGTTGCTGGGCGGAAATTTCCGGCAGTTCTTTTCGCTCGCCATTTTTTCGGAATGGTTGTTCTACATGATCACGGCGAGCACGGTCTTCGTGTTTCGACGGCGCGGGGAGCCGCGCCCTTATAGCGTTTGGGGATATCCGGTGGTGCCGGCGGTGTTTGTGGCGGCTTCGGGAGTGCTGCTGATTTATACCTTCGCGAACAATCTGCGGAACTCGGTGTGGGGATGCCTGGTGATTCTGTTGGGGGTGCCGGTGTTTTATGGGTTTGCGCGGAAGCGGGAGAGTAGCGTTCGCTGAAGCGGACTTGTCGAGGCTCTCATACTCACCCGGCACTTACGCCCCGCTTCGCTTCGGGGACGCACGAGGCGTCCGTCGCTACGTATTTCTAGATAGATGAACCTTCTGTCGCAGTCGTGGTTGTGTGCGCGTGGTTTTTAGTGGACCGGGCTAACGGGGTTGTCGCTCTGGACCAATACCCAGGTTAAAACTCCGCCTACTGCGGCTGCGCCTACGCCGATGGCGATGGGAGAATCGAGGACGCTTCCAGCAGCTGCGGTGGCTGCGCCGCCCGCACGCTTCTTGCGCTTGTGGGCTTCCTGGGTCTCGTCGCGGGTGGTCTGCTGGCCCTGGGCTAGCGTGGTCGTGTCCTGCCCGTCGTTGATGTTGACGTCGCCCTTGCGGGCCATGATCTGGACGGAACCGTTAACGTCGGTGACTTCGAACTCGGTCCACTTCGCAGATGCGGGAGAAACCGTCACATCGCCGATGTGAGTCGCCATTCCTTTGGAAGTGGCCACGGTGACGCTTCCGTGTTCGATCGAAACCGCGTTGCCTTCAAACTTGACCATGGAATCGGATAGCACCATCACGTTCGATCCCGAGGCGTTGATGTTCACTACGGAATTGGGCTTGGTCTGGACCAAGTCGCCGGGAAACACGGCGGAGGAATGTGGGACGGAAGCCCCGTTGATCCATGCCTCGCCTTTAGCATAGAGCATGGCGGCGCCAGCGTCCGCTGCCATAAGAGACGCGGGGAAAACGGCAATCATCATCCAGCAAAGACTCTTGCGGAGCAGTGCAGCGCTCATTCCCGAAAACTCCCTGGCCAGAAGATGGTTAGCGACATCCTAGCCCGTTGAATCAATGGAGTCAATTGCCTTTGGCGTTACCAGCGGGTGGTTAGATCAGCCCTACAGGGCGTCTTTGTGGACTCTGGAGTCGCGCCCCGGTTCGAAGCGAACTGATGCGAGTCAACCGCGCCACCGATCAACGACCTCCCACCAGATCAGCTTGGTCCACTCGCCGAGAGCCGTCTTGGCCCATTCGCGATGGCGCCACCACTGCTCGCCGAAAGTATTGGAATCGTACGCGGCGGCGACGCTGAAGTTTCGCTCTTTAAGTTCGTGGCGAAAGATGGCGAGAGCGCGGCGCGTGTGATAGTCGGAAGTGACCAGTAGCACATTCTTGCCCTGGATACCTTGCAGGCACGGAATTGTGTCGTGGGACTCGTCGCGGGTAGAGAGTCCGACGATGGGGCAAACGGAGATATCCCTTCCGCCAAGCTGGCCGTCAATGAACATCTGCGCAAGCTGTAACTGGGTCCATTGATAGATCTGTGTGTTAGCGGGAACGTCGAGGATGATGTGGGGCGCAAAACCCTGGTGATAAAGGTCGATGGCGCGAAGGGGGCGTTTGTCGGTTTCTCCGGCGAGCACAATGATCACGTCGGCGTGTTGCGGACGGTCAATCACCAGCAGCCACCCCGAGGCAGCCGCGAAAGCGAGTAGAAGGACCCCTAGAATCAAGACACGGCGAGCTCTGCGCATAACAGGAGTATACGGAGATGGTGCAGAATCAGCAGGATGCAATATCCCAACTAGTTACTTTCGGGTTTGAGGCGCGGCGGAACGGGCTTGCCAAGATGGTAGAATTTTAGTTCGCAAAGACTCATAAAATCATGACGACACGCACGGTACCGGCAACTCTTTTTTCGCAGTTAAAGAGCAAGATTGAAGCGCGCCAGGCGCGCGTGGCCGTCATCGGTCTGGGCTATGTCGGACTGCCTCTGACTCTGCTCTACACCGAGCAGAAGTTTCCCGTCACCGGCTTCGACATCGACGAACGCAAAGTCACCGCGCTCAACAAGGGCGAGTCGTACATCTACCGCATTCCCGCCCCTGAAATTCAGCAGGCGCGCACCCAGGGCTTTGCCGCCACCTCCGACTACGCCCGCATCACCGAAATGGACGCCATCATCATCTGCGTCCCGACGCCACTGAACGAGTATCACGAGCCCGATCTCAGCTTTATCACCGACACCGCGTCGGCCATCGCTCCGCATTTGCGGGCCGGACAACTTGTCGTCCTCGAGAGCACGACCTATCCCGGCACCACCGAAGAGGTCATGGTGCCGATTCTCGAGAAGGGCAACAAGAGCGGCCTGAAAGCCGCGCGCAACGGGGCTTCTACGGGACAGGAATTCTACGTCGCCTTCTCGCCCGAGCGCGAGGATCCCGGCAATCAGACGGTAGCGCGTCGCGACATTCCGAAAGTGGTTGGCGGACTCGACACCCAGGCTTCCGAACTCGCTGCGACCTTGTACGGTGCGATCTTCAACCGCGTAGTGCCCGTCTCTTCTCCGGCTGCCGCGGAGATGACCAAGCTGCTCGAGAACATCTACCGCTGCGTGAACATCGCGCTGGTCAACGAACTGAAGATGCTGTCGCTGCGCATGGGCATCGACATCTGGGAGGTGATCGAAGCGGCTTCGACCAAGCCGTTCGGATTCCATCCCTTCTATCCCGGGCCAGGCCTCGGCGGACACTGCATTCCAGTGGATCCCTTTTATCTTTCGTGGAAAGCGAAAGAGTGGGACTTCCGCACGCGATTTATTGAGTTGGCGGGCGAGATCAACATCAACATGCCGTATCACGTGATTGCCGCCGTGGCGAGCGCGTTGAACCAGCAGAAGAAGGCGCTCAACGGATCGAAAGTGCTGGTGCTGGGCGTGGCTTACAAGAAAGACATTGACGATCTGCGCGAATCGCCGGCACTCACGATTATCGAACTGCTGCAGAAAGAAGGCGCTCAAGTCAGTTACAACGACCCTTATTTCCCCAAGGTCGGACGCGGACGCAAATACGACCTGCAGATGACCTGCGCGCCGCTCGACAACCTCGGACAGTACGATTGCGTGCTGATTGTCACCGACCATTCCGACTACGACTACCCGCGCATCGTGAAAGATTCCAAGCTGGTGGTCGACACCCGCAACGCCACCAAGGGCATTAAGAACGACAAGATTGTGCGTTGCTAGTGTTTACGTGGGAAAGATCTACCGTTATCTATGCGTCTACACGAAAACCAAGCTTTTGAACGCAAGGGTCGCGAACAACATCCGCAAAGAGCGCTAAGAAGGGCCTGTGGAACTCGGAACCTAGAGGTCGATCTGTGTGACGCAATACGCTAGCCTGATTTCTTGACACCTATCGTTCTCACTCTCCGCCCGGCTGGCACTATTTTGCAGGCCCGGCGGGCCCTATCGGCGATGAAGAATTTACCTAGTCCTAACATCTCTTGCCTGCCTTATGGAGTACTCTGACTCTAGGCCGGACTGTGAAAATCTTTGCGTTTTCAGGTTTGGCTTCTGATACGATGTTTCGGCGTGAGGCTAAGTAACTCCCAGGCAGTCATTTGCCTCCGTTCTGCGCCAGCGGAAATGGTCCCAGGCGTGCTCTAGTAAAAGAGCGACGTTTGCGGGACGGAACTCCGGCCGATCTTCTGGGTTCCTAAATCATGGGCCGGGTAGAGCGTCCTGCATTGCGTTGATTCTAAATTCAAAAAGAAGGCAGCTATCCCCGGTAGCTGAACATCAGACCACTATGTACCCAACTCCAGACCATGGCTTATTTGCAATGCTGCCGGACAGGCGTCCGCCGTGGAAAGAGTTTGTGTTCAGCATGGGAACACAAAGCATTGCCCTGCTGGCGCTTGGCTGGCTGGCGATTCTGCATCCACAGGTACTGCTTTCGCCAGCCCGTGATTACCACGCCATTGAGTTAGTGGCGACGCCAGTGCCGGTAAATCACGATCCGGCTCCAGTGAAAGTGCTGAAAGCCCCGGTGATGGCGAAGCTCGCGCCGGCCCCACCCGCGGCGTACCATGCGCCGAAAACTGAGGCGGTAGAAGCGCCGCAACCCGAGGTGAAGATCGCGGTGGAAAAGCCAGCGCCTTTGCCGCCCGCAACGCCGGCGATTCCGCGGCAGTTGGTGAAGACCAACGTTTTCTCGACCGGAAGTTCGGCGACACCGACGATGGCGCGCGCGCCATCGCAGGTGCAGACTGGCGGCTTCGGCGATCCCAATGGAATTCCCGCACGCGAAAACAACGGTAAGCCTGTGAACATCGCGCAGGTCGGCGGGTTCGATATGCCGACCGGTCCCGGTAATGGCAACGGCACGGGAGGGTCACGAGGCGTCAAGGGAGTCGTGGCCAGCACCGGATTTGGCGATGGCACGGCCACCGGCGACGGCAGCGGTCGCGCGAATACCACCCGCGGCACTGTGCGCCAGGCAGGTTTCGGGGATTCCGATCCAGCAGCGGGCCAAGCCGTCAAGGTGAAGCCTCAGGAAGTTGTAGCTCGCACCACACCGCCTGAAGTGATCTCAAAACCAACTCCTGTTTACACCGAAGAGGCACGAAAACTTAAGGTGGAAGGCGAAGTCCTGCTGGATGTAGTGTTCGAAGCGTCCGGGAAAATCCACGTGAATAAAGTGATCCACGGCCTGGGACATGGGTTGGACGACGCTGCGATTCGTGCCGCAGAACAAATCCGCTTCAAGCCGGCGACCCGGGATGGCCAGCCCGCAGACTCGAACGCCGTTCTGCACATCGTGTTTCAATTGGCCTGAAGCAACAGCTTCATTGAAGGGAATTATGAGTAGTTCGAAATTACCTCCTCTTTCGTGGGTTGTCGTGGTGTTTTTGTCGATGTCGGCAGTAGGACAGAGTACGGACCCCAGCCAGCCAGCTTCCAGTGGTCAGAATCAGGCGGCGGAGCAACTCAGCGTTCCTGCGCCTTCTGCGCCGGTCACCTTCGATCAGGTCATGGACAAGGTGGTGGAGCGCGAGCATTTCTTCAACGCCCAGATGCGCCACCTACATCCGCTGGTGGAAACCTACATTCAGAATCTGAAGAACACCAAAGATTCCACCACGGTTCCGACCAAGGATGAATACTTCCTGGGGCGTCTGGACATGTCAGACGGAGCCGATGACCGCTCGTTCATGGGACAGCCGGGCTTCGGCCGGCAGGTGATGAGCAAGCTGACCAGCCTGTATTCGCTGAAGTTCTTGCCGCTGGGATTCGCCCAGATGGTGGTGCTCGACGACGATTTCCAGAAGAAGTTCTACAACTTCACCTTCGTGCGCCGCGAGTTCCTGGGAGAAGTGCGCTGCCTGGTGATTGACGTCCAACCGAAAGACAACGCCGGCAGTGGACGCTTCCTGGGCCGCATGTGGGTAGAAGACCAGGACTACAACATCGTCCGCTTTAACGGCACCTACGCGCCCCATCCCAAGTACAGCTACTATCTCCACTTCGACAGCTGGCGTTTGAACATGCGTCCGGGAATGTGGCTGCCCGCTTACATCTACAGCGAAGAGTCAGACCTGCAGTACCGTCTAAGCGGCACCCTGCACTTCAAAGCACAAACCAGGCTCTGGGGATACGACATCAAGAACCTGGGCAAGAACGAAGAATTCACGCAAATCATGATCGATTCGCAGCAGGCGAAAGATCAGAGCGAAGTCGGCCAGGATGCGACTCCGGTCGAGAGTGAACGGATGTGGGAGCGCGAGGCCGAGGACAACGCCGTCGAGCGTTTGCAGAAGATCGGACTGCTTGCGCCAGAAGGTGAAGTCGACAAGGTTCTGCAGACGGTCGTCAACAACTTGATCGTCACCAATAATCTCGAGATCGTGCCCGAGGTGCGGACACGGGTCCTGCTGACCTCTCCGTTGGAATCATTCACCATCGGCCACACCATCGTGGTAAGCCGCGGCCTGATTGATGTGCTTCCCGATGAAGCCTCGCTGGCCATGGTGCTGGCACACGAACTGAGCCACATCGCGCTCGGCCACAAACTCGATACCAAGCTGGCCTTCAACGACCGCATGTTCTTCCCTGACGAAGACACGTTCGAGCGGCTCGACTTTCAACGCAGCTCATCGGATGAAGCAGCGGCCGATAAGAAGGCTATGGAGTTGCTGAACAACTCTCCCTACAAAGACAAGCTGGCAAATGCGGGACTGTTCCTGAAAGCGTTGCAACAGCGCGCTCCGGAACTGAAGAGCCTGATTCGTCCTCACATGGGCAACAGCATGGGGAATGGCAAGGCAGTGCGCATGTCTGCGCTGCTGAACAATGCGCCGCAGCTGGAGGCGCGACGCACTGACCAGATTGCCGCCTTGCCGCTGGGTGGACGCGTAAAAGTGGATCCGTGGTCGAACCGGCTGGAACTGACCAAGGCGAAGCAGGTGCCGCTCACCTCGGCGCAGGAAAAGATGCCGTTCGAGGTGACGCCGTTCTTCCCGTTCCTGACGCGGTTATCGACGGGCGGGCCGGATAAGGTGGCGCAGAGCGCGCCCGTGAAGTAGAGACAAAACCGGTAGCTCCGCGACCGCGCGGGGGGCCGCGTCACACAACCACAAAAACGCGCAAGCCTCGGGCCTGCGCGTTCGTGTCTACGAGAATGCGGGACGGAAACCGGTTGAACTCGGGGAGTACCAGGCTCGTTAAGCCGACTGGTTACTGGATCGAACTGCCCACTTGCGAAAACACATTGTTGGCGTTCGAACCAATCAGACGAATCGTGCCGACCACGATCACCAGGATCACTGCGAGCATCACGGCGTACTCCGCGATGTCCTGACCCTGTTCATCCGACCAAAGTTGCTGAAGCAATCTTGCCACGGGCTCCCCTTCCTGCGCATCAGCGCTCTACGGCGTATCTGGGGACAGATTTCTCCGCCATTGCGAACCAACGCGAACGCCCCCAAATTACGATTTGTAGGGATATAGTAAAGCCCGGCTCCGATCTCGCCAATAGCTCCGTTGTGGCAGCACATGGCCCGAAAGTGCCATTAACTACCTATGCAATACTCTTGAGCGGTAGAGCCTGGTTCACGGCAAAAAGGGCCAATTCCAGGCGGGTGGACACTCCCAGCTTGTCGAAAATGTTGCTGAGGTGGTGTTTCACCGTATCTTCGCTGATCTTGAAATACTCGGCGATTTCCTTGTTGGAGTAGCCGGCGACCACAGCCGAGACGATCTCGAGCTCGCGCGGGGTGAGGCCGAATTTCTTCTGCCGGGCCTCCTCCCCAGAAGACTGGACCAACGTCCGCAGATACTGGACCAGGTTCGAGACGCTTTCGCGGCCCACCCAATATTCGCCTGACATCACGGTGTAGATACTCTTTAGCAGCAGCTGGGTAGCGGAGTCTTTGAGGACGACGCCGCGAGCGCCGAGTTGCAAGGCTTCGACAATCTGATTTTTCTCGGCAGCGGCAGTCAGCAGAATCACGCGCACGGAATTCTGGTTCTGTCCTGAGCTTAATTCGCGCAAGGCTTCCAGGCCGGGATGACGCGGCATGGCGAGATCGAGCAGCAGAATGTCGGGTTTGAGTTGCCGGGCGAGCTTCACGGCTTCGGCGCCATCGCAAGCCTCGCCAATGACTTTCATGCCAGGCTCGGCTTCGAGCAAGCGACGCAGACCATCGCGAAAAATAGGATGGTCATCCGCGATCAAAATGCGAATGAGCGGTCTTTTATTGTCCATAATTAACTTCCCGCTTTTGCGGGACACGGATTTCCAAGCGCGAGCCGCGTCCGGGGTTTGATTCTATCGTGAGCTCGCCTTCAATCAGGCGAACCCTTTCCTTGATAATCAGGGGCCCTTTCCCGATTTTTTCCAGTTCGGCCTGGGACAAGCGGCCAGTGAAGGGGAAGCCGCGTCCGTCGTCCTCGATCATCATGTTCAGCTCGCCATTGCTTAGTCCCAAGCGGACCAGCACCTGGCGGGCGCCGCTATGCTTGCGCACATTGACCAGCCCTTCTTGCACAATGCGGGCCAGTTCGCGGCAGACTTGCGGAGGCATCTCGACTTGCTTCGACCTCGGAGAGGAAGCGGGCAGAGATACCGGTCTCGCGCTGAAATCTTTCGACCGCGTCGCCGAGAAAGCCTAGCAGCTTTCGGGAGTCGACGTCGAGAGACTTCATCTGCTGCATTAACTCGCGCAGCTTCAGAACCTCTTCCCGCAGCAGGCCCTGGATGCGGCCCAGTTCTTCGGGGACAGACTCCGCATTAGTCGCCGCCTGGCGGCGCAGAACGTCAACTTGCATTTCCACGGCGATCAGCGATTGTACGGCTCCGTCGTGCAGCTCGCGGGCGAAGCGGGCGCGCTCGACGGCTCCGGCGCGCATCCGCAGGCGGCGTAAAAGATAAACGTTGTACACCGCCGGACCTACCTGCCGCACTAACTCTTGCAGGAAACGGAGCTCCTCCTCTGTCTCTCCGGTGAGCGTGGGATCGAAAAGAATGATGCGGCCCCACCATTCCCGCCCGAAAATAAAGGACACCGACATGACGCAGCGGAAGTCGCGCCGCTTAGAAAGTCGAACCGCATAGCCGGGCGAAGCGCTGCGCAGGCGGTCTCCACTTTCGTCGAGGGAGATGACACGGAAGGATTCAGAGCTTCCGTCGCCGCGCCAGGCGTAGGAGGCGTGCGCGGGCGACTCGGCGAGAAACGTGTCTTTGTCGGAAGCAGTGGAATCGAGCCAGCGGAAAACGGGAGCACCGGCGTCGGAGGTGCGAATCTCCGCGAGAAAGACGCGGTAATTGTTGGCTTCCTGCGACGCCAGCACCACACTCTTGGCCCCATACATCGAGAGCAATTCACCAGCGATCTCCTGCAGGGTTCCCGTCAAGCCGCTCTCGACGCGTGCGCGTCCCAGGATGCGCGCGATGACGGCCTTCTCTGCCCGCAGTTGTTTCTGCTGTTCCGCGAGATACCCGAGTAAGAGTCCCATCACCAGCAGGTAGATGGAGCGCATAAACAGGCGCTGGGGCTCGAAGTCGACCGCATCAATGCGCATGACCGGCCAGTGGTGCGCCAGCAGGATGCGGTTGATCCAGTCGGCAAAACCCAAATGCAACACGCCGCTCTCGACCCACAGCAAGACAACTTCCGAGGCCGCAGTCCCTACTGTCTCCCAGAGTCCCCAGCGATAGGCCGCCGCCGCCAGCACGAAGACGAAAAACAGAAAGAATGGATTGCTCTGCCCGGTGGTGAAGGTCAGGATGAGAGCGGGCCAGGCCACGTCCGCGCTGTGCACCAGGAGTCGAAACGCAGGGGTAGACTGCTGATGGCGGCGAAGCAGCAGAATGATGAATACGCCCTGGAAGATGTAAAAGGCCAGCAGACCTACGGCCCAAACGGAATTGCCGACTTCGCCGGGATCTCTCCAGATGGCGACCAGCGCCGACAACGCGAGAAAAACGCGCGCGCTGGCCAACCACCTTTCAATCCGGCGAATTTCGCCGGGACTGCTAGGGGCTCTCAGCCTCCATAGAAATCGGTGTCGAAGCGCTTGAAATGGCAATTGAGTACGACCGTGCCGCCGGGGGATTGATCAGAATGCTATTGGGCCGGGTCACGGGGAGCAAGTGACTCTTCCGTTTCGCCCCCACTTAGCAGGCCACTGGGCATGTTAGCAAAAATAAGGACAGGGGGTTACGTAAGTAATGTTCATTCGCCCAACTTGATGTCTAGAATTGGCAAGCGGGCCCCCATATGTCGAGAAGCTCCAAAATCTGGATCGGGGTGGTGTCGGGTCTGGTGCTGGTGCAGGCTCTGTCGTCCCTGCTGCTCCGTCCCAGCTTCGGCCTGATCGCGCTCAGCGATTTAACCCAAGGGGCGCTTCTGCTATCCGGGACGCTGGCCTTCCTTCCCAACGTGCTGGCGACGCGGGGAAGAATCCGTTTGTTCTGGATCCTGAGCCTGCTGGGCATGGCGTTCTGGTTCACGTATCAACTGCTCTGGATCTACTTCGAAGTTTATTTGCAGAAGGACGTACCCAATCCGTTCGTGGGAGACGTCATTCTGTTCCTGCACATCGTTCCCATGATGGCGGCCCTGGCCTTGCAGCCGCACGTGGAGCAGGATGAGCGTAGGACCCGCCTGGGATCGCTGGATTTCGCCCTGCTGCTGATCTGGTGGGTCTACCTTTACCTGTTTGCCGTCATTCCCTGGCAATACTTGTCGATGGATGAAACGGTCTACGAGCACAATCTGAACGCGCTCTATCTCACCGAGAAATTAGTTCTGCTTGGCGCCCTGCTCTTGATGTGGGTGCGGAGCAAAGGTTCGTGGCGAACCATTTATGCCCACTGGTTCGGCGCCAGCGTGACCTATGCAGGGTTTTCCTACCTGGCGAATTGGGCGATCGAAAAAAATATTTATTACACCGGTAGCCTCTACGATGTTCCGCTCGCAGCTTCGATGGCGTGGGTGACAGTTGTCGGCCTCACGGCTCTCCGTGTGGCGCCGAAGCAGGAACCGGCGCGCAACTCGGTAAGTCACGGCGTCTGGGTAGCACGAATCGGAATGATCGCGATCTTCTCTTTGCCGCTGTTTGCAGCGTGGTCCTTGTTCGACGTGACCACCCCCGAGAAGGTACGAATTTTCCGACTGGTGGTCACATTAGGGACGATGCTGGTGATGGGTGCCCTGGTCTTCCTGAAGCAACATCTGCTCGATCACGAGTTGGTGCGCTTATTGAGCAGTTCCCAAGACTCCTTTGAGAACCTGCAGAAATTGCAAGCGCAACTGGTACAGTCGGAAAAGATGGCATCGCTGGGGCAACTCGTAGGCGGCGCTGCGCACGAATTAAACAACCCGCTGACCGCCATGTTGGGATATTCCGACTTGCTGGCAGGAACTCCGTTGAACGATCAGGCAAAGGCCCTGTCCGACAAAATGGCGAACCAGGTGCGCAGGACGAAAACCCTGATTTCGAGCCTGTTGAGTTTTGCCAAGCAGGCACCCGCACAGAAAGTTCCGCTGGACTTGAATTCTCTGGCACAAACCGCGCTGAAGTTATCGCAGCCGCAATTTGATGCGCGCAATATACGGTTGCAAACGAAACTGGCAGACCACCTTCCGCAGATTCTCGGAGACTCGAACCAGCTTTTGCAGGTGTGCCTGCACATCACCAATAACGCCGCGCACACGCTTTCAGAAGGCGGCGGCACGTTACAGGTAACGACGGGAACGCAGGGCAACTTCGTGCTGCTGGAATTCTCAGAAGACAGCCCAGGGGCGGCCGACGCCCGTGAGGTATTCGACCCTTTCCGTCCTCCGCAAGGCTCAGGACCGAGCCAGAGCATGGGACTTAATACCTGCTACGGAATCGTGCAGGAGCATCGCGGCCGCATCATGTGCCAGAATCGCGCCGATGGGGGCGCGATGTTCCGGATCGAACTGCCCATCGCGACCACGACGCCTGCTCGCGCGGCGGAAGAGTCAGCCCCCTCGTTGATCAAGGCTAACAGCGCATTTACGCTTAAACCTTCACCGGGTCTTGACTAAAGCTACTTCGCGCTTCCCTGCTTGAGGGTGCGGTCAAAGAAATCCGCAGTCGCCCCGTAAGCTTTCACCCACGACTTGAACATCAGGAACCCATGGATTTCGTCGGGAAACACCAATTGTTCGAAGGTCACGTGATTCTCGCGGAGACGTTGTGCCAAATCAACGGTCTGCTCGAAGGGAACGTTCCGGTCGTCATCTCCCTGAATTAAGAGCACGGGCGATTTCCACATTGCGACGGAAGCATTGGGAGACGAATCGAAGGCCAGTTTTTCCGCCTCTTTCTCGTCGGGAGCTGCGGGACGATTCTCCGGGTGCGGCAAGAACACCGACCAGTCATGCACACCGTGAAAGTCCACGCCCGCGGCGAAGATGTCGGAGTTACGCGCCAGGCCAAGGGCAGTGAGATATCCGCCGTAGGAGCCTCCCCAAAGCCCAATCTTCTTGCGGTCAACGATCGGCAGACTCTGCAGGTACTTGGCTCCCGCCAGGACGTCTTTGTACTCCGCGGCCCCGCGCCAGCTCGCATTGGGAGCTTCGCGAAACGCGCGCCCATACATGACTCCCAAGCGGTAGTTGACCGAGAGCACGACGTAGCCCCGGCTCGCCAAGTACTGATTCATGGCATAGGCGTTGTGGTAGTAATCCATGTAATGGAAGCCCGGCATCATCTGCCGGATCGGCCCCCCGTGCGTGAAGATCAGCGCCGGGCCGGCCTGGGTTCGTCCCGCGGGAACGAAAAGTTGGCCGTGAATGTCGAGGCCGTCTTCACTCTTGAAGATTACGACCGTGGGTACAACCAGTTGCTGTGAAGGAAAGTCTGCGGGCAGAGCGGTCGCAGCCAGCATTTCCCTACCTTGCTGCGTGATGCGATAAGGCATGGCGGGCGTGGTGGCGCTCGAACCCAGACACAGTACTTGGCCGTTCGCCGCTATTTCTACGGGCGTCCATTCAATGGTCTCGCCTTTGCTCAATTGCACCGGCGAGCCACCATCTAGAGAAACGCGCCAGATATGTCGCCGCTCGACATCGTTCTGGTTCGAGGAATAAAGCACCGACTTGTGGTCCGGACTGACGCTGACATCTTCGACATCGAACTCGCCCGGAGTGAGCAACGTTGCCTTGCCGCCGCTCGCGGACACGGAATACAGGTGATTCCGTCCATCTTGTTCGGAAGCGAACAGAATTTCGTTGTTGCCGGGAAACGCGAAGGAAACATCTTCGGTCAATTCGGGGAACGAATCGTTTGCTTGATCGCCACTCTTCCACACCAGCGTCGCGTTGCCGCTGGATGCATCCGCGGTCCAGATGCTCCAGGGCACAGGGATTTGAGGGATCAGTGGAGCTTTCTGCTCGATCCCCGGCACGCGGACAAAGGCCACGCGCTTGCCATCGGGAGACCACCGCGGCGCCATGTCGCGATCGACGCTCGGCGAAAGATAGCGCACATTGTCGCGTCCGAAATCGTAGATCGCGATGAAACTGTGATCGCCACGATCGCTCACGAAGGCAATCTGGCGGCCGTCCGGCGACCATCGCGGGCTGTTGTTGTTTCCACGAATGTCGCTAAGTTGGTGCGCCGGAGTCGCGCCTGACACGGGGGCAATCCACAGTTGCTTCTTCGCTGCCCAGACCGCGAATTGTCCATCGGACGAAAGCTCGACGTCTTCGCAGCCTTCCTCGTTGCAACCCATCTCGCCGAGAAGACGCGGGCCGCCGCCGTCCACGTCGATCGCCCAAACCTGCTGTTTACGCGACCACACTTCGCTGGTCGGGTTGGCCACCAACCCGGCTTCATTGGTCTCGCTGCCGCGAACATAAACCAAGGTCCGGCCGTCGGGAGTGATTCTCAGGCTCGCGATCGGATCGCCGTCATCACCGCCGTAAGAAGTGATCTGCCGTGCGGCAAAGTTGGGAGCGTCCGCCACCCAGACATTCCGCGCCCCTTTGGAGTCGAAGACCCAGGCCACGCGACCGGCATGCGACGCCGCCACCAGATTTGAAGGAAACGGAGAGCTCAACACCTGCTCGAGGGTGAAACTGCCGGCAATCAGCGGAACGGTGAACCAGCACCAAAAGAGAACGAGCACAGAAAGGGATTTCAGGCGAGCGGACCACCCGTAAGTTGCCATAGGAAGCAAACTGTACTCCAGCGCTTTGCCGGTTGCCAAGCCATGACCGGGAAATTGCGGTTGCGCCGCGGTCGCGAGCCACTATAATGCACAGCACCGCAGAAATGGATTGTCGCACGACGGTTTGTCATCATCCGTGCCAAGCGCGGGTCTGGAAATCACATCCAACGGAGGCTCCTCATGCGCGCAGGCGCGAAAGTGGTTCTGATTCTGCTGGGCAGCGTTTTCTTTCTCGCCGCGACATCCGACAACGTCGCCCCACTCGGCGGTTATTCTGCCGCCTCTTCGCAAAGCGAGCGCGATTGGGAGAACAAGTTCAAAGCCCTTCCCAGCCAGCAAAATCTCCGCGACTACATGCAGCGCCTGTCCGCGCGGCCGCACCACGTTGGTTCGCCTTACGACAAAGACAATGCCGAGTGGATGCTGGCGAAATTCAAAGAGTGGGGACTCGACGCGCACATCGAGAATTTCGACGTGCTCTTCCCCACGCCGAAAGAGCGCGTCGTCGAACTGGTTGAACCCACGACGTTCAAGGCCTCCCTGCAAGAGCCGGCGGTCAACGGCGATTCGACCTCGAACCAGCAGGCCGAACAACTTCCCACCTATAACGCGTATTCAGCCGATGGCGATGTGACTGCTCCGCTGGTGTTCGTGAATTATGGCGTGCCCGAAGATTACGAAAAACTCGAACGCATGGGGGTGTCGGTCAAGGGCGCAATCGTGATCGCGAAATACTGGCATTCATGGCGCGGCATCAAGCCCAAGGTCGCAGCCGAGCACGGCGCCGTCGGTTGCCTCATCTATTCCGATCCCAATGACGATGGATATTTCCAGGGCGACACGTTTCCTGAAGGCGCGTGGCGCCCCAAGCAGGGCGTGCAACGCGGAAGTGTGATGGACATGCCGATCTATCCCGGCGATCCGCTCACCCCGGGAGTCGGCGCCACCAAAGATGCCAAGCGCCTGGCCGTGAAAGATGCTCCCACGATTACCAAGATTCCCGTCCTGCCGATTTCGTGGGGCGACGCGCAACCGCTGCTCGCCGCGCTCAAAGGCCAGGTCGCTCCCGAAGAATGGCGTGGCTCCTTGGGACAGACCTATCACCTGGGCCCCGGCCCGGCGAAAGTTCACCTCAAGGTGAAGGCCAATTGGGATATCAAGACGCTCTACGACGTGATCGTGAAGATTCCGGGCGCGATGTATCCCGATGAATGGATCGTGCGCGGCAACCATCACGATGCCTGGGTCAACGGCGCGGAAGATCCAGTCTCGGGCGCAAACGCGCTCATGGAAGAAGCACGCTCCCTCTCGGAATTGATGAAGCAAGGTTGGAAGCCGAAGCGCACGATCATCTATTGCGTCTGGGATGGCGAAGAGCCCGGGCTGCTGGGCTCAACCGAGTGGGGCGAGCAACATGCCGACGAACTTCGCCAGCACGCCGTCGCTTACATCAACACCGACTCCAACACTCGCGGATACTTCTACGCCGGCGGCTCGCATATTCTTGAGAAATTCATCAACGGGATCGCCAAAGACGTTCAGGATCCTGAGAAGAACATGAGCGTCTGGAAACGCAGCCAACTGCAAACCATCGCCGAAGCTAAGACTCCGGAAGAGCGGTCCGAGGCCCGCCAGAGGCCCGACCTGCGCATTCCCGCCATCGGATCCGGTTCCGACTGGACCGTGTTCATGGATCATCTCGGCGTGGCCTCGCTTAACCTGGGCTACGGCGGCGAGGACGATGCCGGCGGCGCGGGCATCTACCACTCGATCTACGACGATTTCTACTGGTACACCCACTTCGCCGACACCGATTTCAGCTATGCGAAAGCGCTCGCACAGACCGTGGGCACTTCGGCAATGCGACTGGCGGACGCCGATTTACTGCCGTATGACTTCGGTGACTTTGCCGACACCATGCGCACCTATCAAGACGAATTGCAAAAACTGCTGAAGGCCAAGCAGGACGAGATCAAAGAACGAAACAAAGAAATTGAAGAAGGAGTGTTCTCGGCGACCGCCGATCCTAAGAAGCCGTCGGTGCCTCCCTCAGTCGAAGCGGTTCCTCCGTATTTGAATTTCGCTCCTTTGCAGAACGCTAACGACGCTCTGAAACACAGCGCTGAACGCTATCAAAAAGCTCTCGATAAGGCCATGGTCAACGGCAACCTCACCATCAGCGGAACGGCGCTCGAATCCCTGAACCAGACGCTGATTCAGAGCGAGCGCAAGCTGACCTCCGATCAAGGATTGCCCGGGCGTCCGTGGTTCAAGAACCTGATCTACGCTCCCGGCCAGTACACGGGCTATGGCGTGAAAACCATGCCGGGCATTCGCGAAGCCATCGAACAGAAAAGATGGAAAGAGGCAGACGAGCAGATGGTTCGCGTAGGGGCGGCGCTGCAAGATGAAGCCAACCTAATCGATGCGGCGGCAGCTACCTTGGAGAAGGGACAATAGGATTATTTCCGCGCCCTTTGCGAGGGGTTCTTTGCGTCCTTTGCGATTTAAGAGTTTGAGTTTTGAAGCTTTTACGCGCAAAGGTCGCTAAGAACCGCCGCAAAGAACGCAAAGCACATCTACGCTGCGCTTTCCACCGTTCGCTTCAAGGGACAATAGGATTTTCTCCGCACCCTTTGCGAGGGGTTCCTTGCGTCCTTTGCGATTTAAGAGTTTGAGTTTTGAAGCTTTTAAGCGCAAAGGTCGCTAAGCGACGCCGCGAAGTACGCTAAGAAACCTATGCCGTGCCCTCTATCGTGCGCTTGAGCTGTCCGCAGGCGGCAAAGATATCGCGCCCCCGCGGACGCCGCAGAAATGCTGGAACTCCTGCAGTAATCAACGTTCTCTGAAACTCAACCACTCGCGTTTCCGCCGGAGTGTGAAAATCAATCCCAGGCCCCGGATTCAGCGCAATCAGATTTACCTTTGTCTTTATTCCGCGCACTAACTCGACCACTTCGCGCGCGTTCTGCAGGCTGTCGTTCACTTCATTCAGCAGCACGTATTCGAATGTCACCACTTCCCTGCCGCGCAACGGAAATTCGCGAGCGGCCGTGACCAGCATCTCCAGATTCCACTTCTTGTTCAGCGGCATCAGCCGCGTGCGCAAGGCGTCATTCGAAGCATTGAGCGAAATCGCCAGCTTGGGACGCACTGGCTCCGCCGCGAAATCATAAATACGCGGCACAATCCCAGCCGTCGACACCGTCATGTGCGACGCGGGAACGCCCACACCATCCACCAGCAGGCGCACCGCTTTGATGAAATTGTCGTAGTTGAGGAATGGCTCGCCCATCCCCATGAACACCAGGTTCAGCCGGTCTTTCGGAGGGAAGGCGTTCTGATCCCGCAGCACCGCGCACACTTGTCCGGCAATTTCTCCCGGAGTGAGGTTGCGCTTCATCCCCAGCAACGCGGTCAGACAGAACTGGCAATCGACCGCGCAGCCCACCTGGCTCGAGACGCAGATCGTGGCCCGATCCCAGGTGCGTCCACTGGTCTCAACTTCGCTGCCGTCTCCGGCTTCGCCGCCATCGCCGTCGGGCATCCAGACGGTTTCGACGCTTTGTCCGTCATCAAGGCCGATTAAATATCGAACTGTGCCATCGCTCGAGACGAATTTCTTTTCAATCTTGGGCAGGCCGACCGACATTCCCTTCTCCCCCAAGATTGAGCGGAAACCCTGAGGCAAGGTGGAGATTTGCTCGGCCGAGTCCACCCGCTGGCGGTAGATGGCCTCAAAGAGCTGCTTCCCCCGGTACGAGGGCTCGCCCGCCTCTTCCGCAAACGCGGTAAGTTCTTGAAGCGTAAGGCCTAAAAGTGTGGTCTGTTTTGCCTGCATGACACATCTAACCAAGACGATCTACGATTGTAGAGGATTTCCAACAAGGGTGCGGTGGAAGCCAGCAGTCCACCCGTAAGTCATTGATTGTACTTGCCTAAGCCGCCGGATACCACACTTCGTCCGGCTGTGTAATACTGGAGGCACCCGGCTCCCCGCTCTTTGTTGTGGCTCCTTAGAAAGTAAAAGCATGGTCGAAGAAGTGCGCAACATCCGTCGTGAGGTGCTGCCCAACGGGCTCACCATTATTACCGAGGAGATGCAACACATCCGTTCGGTCTCGATCGGAGTGTGGATTAAGACCGGTTCGCGTGACGAAGATCCGCAATTCAACGGCATCTCGCATTTCATCGAGCACATGGTGTTCAAGGGTACACACCACCGTACGGCGGAAGACATTGCACGCCAGGTCGACTCGATCGGCGGCAACATGGACGCGTTCACCGCCAAGGAATGCGTCTGCTTCAATATGAAGGTGCTCGACGAGCATGTGCCCATCGCGCTCGATGTATTGAGCGACCTAGTGCTCAACCCTACATTCGCGGAGAACGACATAAGCCGGGAGCGGGGTGTCATCCTCGAAGAAATCAAGATGGACGAGGACAATCCCGACTATCTGGTGCACGAAATCTTTACTCAGAATTTTTGGAAAGATCATCCTCTGGGCAAGCCGATTCTAGGAACGAAAGATACGGTCAAGAAATTCGACCGCGATCCGGTGCTTGAGTTTTACGGGAAGAAATTTTCTCCCGGGAACCTGGTGATTTGCGCGGCGGGAAATCTGAAGCATGGCGAGTTTGTGCAACTCGTAGCGAAGCACTTCGAACACATGAAGCCGGTGAAGAACGGCTTCCACAGCACCGAGCCGACCACGGTTTCGCGCATCATCATGCGCAACAAAAAGGCGCTCGAGCAGGTGCAGATCTGTGTGGGCGTGCCGTCGCATCCCATTGCTCATGCGCGGCGGCACGCGTCTTACATTCTGAATACATTGCTAGGCGGAGGCATGAGTTCGCGCCTGTTCCAGAATATTCGCGAGCGCCAGGGACTGGCCTATGCCATCTACAGCGATTTGAGCCCTTACCGCGATACAGGATGCCTGTCGGTGTATGCCGGAACGTCACGGGAGTCGGCCGGCAAAGTCGTGCAGTCGATTGTGGCCGAATTCCACAAGCTCAAGGCGGAACAGGTTTCCGAGGACGAACTGCGCCGCTCGAAAGATCAACTCAAAGGCAGCCTGATGCTTTCACTCGAAAGCTCAACCGCCCGCATGTCGAACCTCGCCCGCCAGGAAATGTATTTCGATCACTTCTATACGCTCGATGAACTCATCGCGAAAATTGAGAGCGTCACGACCGAAGAGGTGAAAGAGCTGGCAAATCAGTTCTTCCGCACCGAAGCGATCGCAGTCACGGTACTGGGCAATCTCAACGGATTGAAGCTCACCCGTGAACAGTTGGCCTGCTAGCTATTTCCCTTTAAAGACGTTATCCCTCGCGCAGCGAGGGATCTCGCGCGGGACGCGATTCACTCGCGTCCACGCCAGATCCTTCGCCCAACCGGGCTCAGGATGACGCCAGGGATAGGCGGAGGCCTGTAACTTTCTTCCCGTTCCCACATCCCATTTCAGAGCCCCTACTGCAGTACAAATTCATTTACTTCGAAGGAGATTCTTGTGAAATCAATGTTCAGCAAGCTGATGGTGATGTGTGTCTTGGCCGGCTCCATGGCAGCGTTCGCTCAATCCAGCGACAACATGAAGCAGGACAGCATGAAGCAAGACAACATGCAGCAGGACACGATGAAGAAAGATGACATGAAGAAAGACAAGAAGATGAAGAAGACCAAGAAAGACAAAATGAAGAAAGACGACATGAAGAAAGACGATATGAAGAAAGATGACATGAAGCAGGACAACATGGAGAAGAAGAACTAAGCGCTCCCCCGCGACTCCGGGTGGCGCGACGGCTGCCCGGACGATCCTATAACGACTTCCCCACCAGTGCCGCGCAGTCTTCTACGAACCTCTGCTCTTTCGCATCCCACGTGTCTTTGAAGTAGCTGTTGATATCCATCTCTCCCCGCACAGCTCTGCCAACAGTCAGTGGAACAATGATCTCCGACTTGGTGTGCTCCGAGCCCATCAGATATCTCGGGTCATTCGCCACATCGTTCACGATCATAGTTTTCTTCAGGCTCGCCGCCGCTCCACACAGGCCTTGGTTAAGTGGGATTCTCTTGTGCGGCGTGTCAGTCCCAGCAAACGGGCCGAGCACGAGCACGCCGGGGTCGTCCTTGTCGACCAGGTAGAAACCCACCCAGTTATAGCGGACGAGTTCTTCGTGCAGACGGTTGGATATCCGCTGCATAAGGCTCGTACCGGTAACTCCGGAACTTGCCAGTGCCTTAAACTCCGCCAGGAAATCCTCGTGACCCTTCATGGCTTTTTCAGGATAGATATGCAAGCGACGGGCGGGAATATTCGGGATGGTTCCGAGGGAGAAAAGAACCGCTCCCGCAGAAATGGGAGCGTGGAAATCTTAAGGCAATGCCTTAGCGGGTCGCTACAAATCCCGCCCACGCGCCGCGATTCAGCAGTCTCGCAGCCAGTTGCCCAACATATTGCCCCAGGCAACGCACGCACGGCACATAGCCTTCGGACTCGGCCTGCGCAGCGGTCAAAGCATGCGGATGATCAGATTCCTTCACGAACGGGCATTCCTTGAGGTGAAACAGTTTCGCGTGATCGGTCACCACAACTTCTAATTCCGCGGGAACACTTCCCAGGTTCGCCATGGGGGATTTCTCTCCGCCGCTGTTGGCGCCCATGTGCTGCGCAAGCACGACACTGCCGGACACTACGGCGACTGCCGCGGTCGCGACCAGCCATCCCATGACTGTCCGCCGGCGCACCCGCATGTCGCTATTGAGACGCCGCTGCAAGCGCCAGCTGTAGCCCATCGGAGTCTTAAACAGCCGCTCGTCGCCGAATAAATTGACGACATTGCGAGTTCCGTTCAGAACCGATGTGCAGCGCTGGCATCCCTGGATGTGTGCATCCATTGCCGAACGCGTGCCGGCATCGACGTCGCCGTCAATGTAGTCGGAAATCTGCTCCCAAACCTGCTCGCATTGCACCACTACCATGGTTTGTTTCCCTTCTCGAATGGAACTCGGCTGAACCCTCCGCTGGCGATCCGAGGAGCCAGCAGATCCCGCAACATCAAGCGGGCACGCAAGAGCCGCGTTTTGACTGACGCCCGGGATATCCCCAATGCGTCCGCCACTTCTTCAATGCTCATGTGCTGTATATCCCGCAATACAAATACTTCCCGGTACTTGCTTCCCAGCGTGGCCAGAGACTCCAGCAATAGTTCCCGGACCTCGCTGCGCTCCAAAGCTTCCGAGGGAAGCTCGCGCCAATCGGCGAACTCGCGCGGAGCGTAGCCGCCTTCCTCGTCCTGATGTTCGCCAATCGGTTCCATGATCTCCGCGTGATCCTTCCGGCGCCGCATCCGGGCTTCGTTGACCGCGATCTGAATCAGCCAGGTGCTGAACTTCGACTCAGCACGAAACTGCTTCATATTCGCGAACGCCTTAAGAATCGCCTCCTGTGCTACTTCTTCAGCGTCCGCCGCGTTCCGCAGAATAGCGAACGCGGCGGTATACACTCGTCTCTCATACGGCTTCACCAGGAGATAGAACTTATCCTGCTCGCCGTTTTGTACTCGCCGGACAAGATCCTGTTCTTGTGTGTCGGCGTCGGGGGCCGCTCTCACCACCAAACTCGCTCCTTCCAGTGCCAATGCCCTTGCCTAATTGCAATGGCAGCTAGCGTGGTGCATAGTCCGGATCTTTTTTCCATCCCGTCAACATCGAAACAAAATTGTTCCAACCATGCAGGATGACCATGACCAGATGCCCAAGAATGAAAAATAAAATTGCCCACATCACCGCAAAATGCCAGATACGCGCCCACTGAAATCCACCCAGCAACGCGGTCAACCAGGAAAACTGCACCGGCTTCCAAACCGCGACGCCGGTAATGACCGACAAAATTCCCAATCCGATCGCCGACGTGTACGCCAACTTCTGCAGCGAGTTATACGGCTCCCGCTGCGGCGGCTTCGGTCCGAAGAAAAAGTAATGCCGGACCATCGGCCACACGCCAGGGATGTCTTTCGGCGTAAACAACACCTGCCGGCAATTTCCGCTGAACATCTGGTACGCCACGTAGAACAATCCCGTCGCCACGTAGATCCAGACGAACGTCAGGTGCCACTGCAATCCGCCACCGAGCCATCCACCCAGCGCAAACGCCTTGGGCCAGTTCAAAAGATCCTTCTGCGGAATCTTCGCGCCAAAGCTGGGAAATGCGCGGAAGATCTGCAGCCCGCTCCCCACCATCACGAACAGCGCAACCGTATTCACCCAGTGACAGAAACGCACCGCCCAGGGATGCTCATACACCGCCGGCATCTCATTGCTATCGACGGACTCGACTTCCAGCACGACTGCTTCGCTCAACTCGCCTCCACTACAATCCGTAATACGACGAGTAACCCTGATCTTCCCAATAGCCGACTTTCTCCAGCAGGTTCGTCACCTTCAAGTCGGTCAGATACTTTGCCTGCTTGTAGCCAATCTTGGTCGGAACCGTCAGCCGCAACGGAGCGCCATGTTCGCGCGTCAACGGCTTGTCGTACATCTCGTAACAAAGCAGGGTTTGCGGATGCAGCGCCGTCGCCATGTCGAGCGATTCGTAATAATCGTCGGCGCACTCGACGTAGACGAACTTTGCTGACGTATCCGCGCCGATCGCCTGCAGGAAGTCCGACAGCTTCGCACCCGCGAAACTACCGACTACATCCCAACCTTCCACGCAAACGTGCCGTGTGTTCTGCCGCACCTTGGGGAGAGCTTGCACCTGCTCGAGCTTGTAATCGCCCGGCTTCTGCACCAGGCCGCCGACCGACAACGTCCACTTATCGAAGTCCACTCCGGGATCGTCTTCGTCGTAATCGTTGATCGGAAATTTGTCAAAGGGCGTTACGTCCGCATCCGCGAACGTCGGGGCCATGTGCCCCTCGCGAAACAATTTTGCCGACACCCAATCGCTGAATCCCAACCCAGTCTTGAGCAGGGGATCCCTGCAGTTTGGGAATCGCAAACGCACCCAGCGCGAGCACCGGAGTGAGTTTCAACAACTCCCTCCGGCTCATGCTCTTAAACTTCGCGTCGTTGGTCTTCGAACCCATCACACCTTCTACGGGTAGTGTTCTACACCCGCGCACCCAACGGCGCTTCCCATGGGATGCACAGGTATGCAAAAAGTTACTGAGTCAGCCGCGGAAATCCCACTCCCCGGCATAAGATATGTCTTTCTGGGTCAACATCTTACCAGAATCATCCGCCAGAACCGTTGAAAACTGCCAAGGAAATTGCCGGCAGGCGTCGAAAGAAACCCTCTAAACACAAGCTTGGCAAGCGGTTATCAAGGCGTACTCCCCAAGTCCCAAACCGCATCTAATCAGGTAATTGAGCACGCTTCGCGGTGAGAAAGAAATCGAAGCGTGCCGTAGTGGATCGGAGGATATATGGCCCAGGTGATTGAATTTTACGTTCCGGTTCGTTTCCAGAAGAAGAGTAAGTGGGTCCCCGAAGAGCAACGTGGGAGGGTTCTGGAATTCCCCGCAGCAGTCAAGAAAACTGCCTAAGGCCGCAAACCAAGGCGCCCAGCGTAAAGGCCAGGCGCCTTTTTCTTTTACGCATCAGAAAAAAACGCCCGGCGCTTTTGGCACCGGGCATAGGCACATTGGCTTCCAGATCAGGCGGTCTTCCGCGCGCGCACCGGGAACTCAATTACGCGCCCGCGCAATTCCAGGGGGATCCATTTCACTTTTCTATGAAAACGTCTCGGAATATAAAATTCGATAATGAGGGCCACACCGCTACTCCATTTCCAACGGCTCCGTTGATCAGCGAACCCCAGCCGGAACCGGCTTTTTGATGTTGATTGTGTTCGTGCGTGGCTGGTACACGCAGAAGGGTTCTTCGGCGAGATAGTCGCCGGTGGCCGCGAACGCGCGCGCCCGGCAGCCCATGCATACATTGCGAAACTCGCAGCAACCGCACTTCCCTTTCAGATTTTCGGTATCGCGCAGTTCGTTGAAGATCGCCGAGTTCTTCCAGATGTCCGCAAAAGTTTGCTTGTGCAGGTCACCGGCGATGACAGGCAGATATCCGCAAGGGAAAACCTCTCCCTCGTGCGAGATGAAGCACACGCCGGTTCCCGCGAGACAACCCTTGGTCATGGCATTCATGTCTCCAGGATGTCCCGTGTGATTTCCCGCCGGATGTCCAGTGGGCTTCAGCGAGATGCCGGTGCCACCGGGCATGATCATGTCGGTCGGACCGATAGCCGAAGGCTCCGGAGCCTGCACCCGTACCGCGCCCGCTTCTGCCGCTTTCCGTTCCGCCACCCGGCGCTGGCGCACCACGCGGAAATAATGGGGAGCGCAGGTTGCTTTCAGTTCGATCCCGCCCTCGAGCGACTGGTCATAAAACCAGTTCAACATCTCTTCGTATTCTTCCGGAGCCACCATTTGCTCGGCTGCGATATCTACGCCGCAGCCCACCGGCACAAGCAAGAAGGTATGCAGAGCATCTGCACCGAGTGACTTCGCGAGTTCCAGCACCTGGGGAAGCTGGCGCGCGTTGTGCCGCGCGATGGTCATGTTGATCTGTACCGACATGCCCAGCGCCTTCAAGTTGCGCAGCCCGTAAACAGCCGCGTCAAAGGCCCCGGGAATTCCGCGAAAGGCATCATGGGTCGCAGCGTCGGCGCCATCGAGGCTGATGGAAACGCGCTTCACGCCCGCATCCACGATCATGCGCGCAACATCTTTCGTCACCAGCGTGCCATTGGTGGCCAAGGCCACGCGCAACCCTTTGTCGGTCGCGTAACGTGCCAGTTGGAAGATATCGGAGCGGTAGAGAGGCTCGCCGCCGCTCAAAACAAGAATGGGATTCGCCGCTTCGGCAATCTGGTCAATGATCCCCAGCGCCGTCCTGGTGTCGAGATCGCTGGGCGAACTCAGCTCCGTCGCGCTGGCGCGGCAATGAATGCAGCGCAGGTTGCATCCCTTGGTGACTTCCCAGAAAACCAGGCGGGCTTTGTTGTCTGCCGCCGCGTGACCGTTGCCGTTTGCCGAAGCCATGTAGTGCCTCCTCGCCGCGAACCTGGGGAACAAGCCCTCGTTCCTGAGTGCAACCATAGAGAAGCACGACCCGGCCTACCGTGACTGTTATCACCGGGTTTTGTGACACAGGTCACACAGCTAAGTTAATGGTTCCAGGGGGGCTTACGGGCTCTGCCCGCCGGTGTGGCAGTCGCTGCAGCTTACCAGCGAGAGGTCTCCAATGTCGACCGGGTGCTGGAACTCCAGTTTGGGCACGGGCGCCGTGGCCACTCCGCTCTCTTCCTGCGACAAAACCGTGTGGCAAGTGTCGCATTCTTTGGAGATGACCTTGCCTTCCGGGCTCACATGCTGGCCGTCGTGACAGCGGAAACAGCCGATGAAGTAGAAGTGGCCAAGGTTATTGGGATGAGTCTGCCAGTTCAACTTCATCTCGGGAAAGGTCGTTCTACGATAGATCGCCTGGGTTTCATCGATGGCGTTGCGGATCTCGAGCTCTTTGCTCTTCGACAAGTCCGGATACTTTCCCGCGTAATATTCATGCAGTGATTTCGCGATCCCCGCCACGGCCTCGTCGGTGGTGTCGTACTTGCCGGTGAGGGCCAGTACCGCCTGCTGCTTGATGTAGGGCAGGCTCGCATCCATGCGTCGCGCCAGCAGTGACTGGTCGACCGCCAGATCGGGGGGGACATAAATGTGCGTAGGACGATTGTGGCAATCGACGCAGTCCATGCGATGCTGCGCGGCCGTGGCGATCTGCTCTTTGGTCAGCTTGGAATCCTTGGCAAAATATTCGGTGACCCGTCCCTGCTGGTCTTTGACATGGATATAGGGAATCACCTGGCGCTGCTCGTCAGCCGCGACGTAATTGATCTCGTTGGCGATGTTCATGTGCCAGTGGATACCTTCGGGCGCCCCCGTGGCTGGATCTCCGCCGCCGGTTTTGATCAACAGCCGCGTCTGGCGGAGCGTGTTCTTCTCGTCGCTCGCGTAATGAGAAAAGACCTTGAGTTGGGCACCATAAAACTTCTTTGGCCAGTGGCATGTTTCGCAAGTATCTTGCGCCGGACGCAGGTTATGCACCGGAGTCGGAATGGGCCGGGGAAACGTATTGAAGGTTGCCGCGAAAACCTGACGCGCACCCGACAATTTCGACTTCACATACCAGGTCGCGCCAGCACCCACGTGGCATTCCACGCACGCCACCCGCGCATGCGGTGAAAGCTGGTAGGCGGTAAATTCCGGATTCATCACCGTGTGGCACAACTGTCCGCAGAACTGCACCGAGTCGGTGAACTCGTAGGCGCGATAACTGCCGATCACGCTCATCAGGATGAAAACGATCACAAAGCTTAGAAAGAAAGCGAACGTGCCGCGCTGCGTCGGGATCGCTGAAATCAATGCGGAAATAGCGCCCCGACTCGCCCGCCCGGCGCCGGCGCCTGTCATACCAGATGCCCGCCACAATCATTGCCAGCCCCGCGATGAAGAAACCCGGGGCGATCATGTAGGCGAGGATCCCGACGTAGGGGCTGGGTTTAGCGGAAGTGAGATCGATCAGAAACAGGAAAACGATATTTGCCAGCGCCACCAGCGCCAGCGCCACCCCCGCGGAACTGATGGGGTTCTTGATCATCTCCCGCAAACGTTGCGGCACAGTCTGCGCGGTTGGGTCCCGATCCTCTGCACTCATGTCGCTTCGCCTCCAATTCCTGACCCGCTAGTCCACTTTACAAGGCCGGTCGTCGGCCGAACACATGAGGATTCCCGGGGAAGAGCGATTCTCCTCTTCCTTTCGTGAAAATCCAAGCATATTTAATCGCCGGTATGGGCCGGCTCCCGCTCCACATCTTCCGCTTTGTTACTCGCTCCGTCAGCCGCGTGGCCATTTCCCTTCACCGCAACCTGATCAGCCTCGTTGCGCGCCGCATCCAGCAGCGTGGCCGCATCCAGGCCATGCTCTTCCCGGTAGTGCTCGAACGACATCTTGCCGTCCCACCACGCCCAATTCATCGGATACACATCGGGATCGAGAAACACCTGGTAAAAGTGCCATACGACGATGGCCAACGTCGCCAGCACCGCTTCGTAGAAATGGATGGCCGTCGCCACATCCAGCCACCAGCGCGGCAGCAGGTTTCCAACTAGCACTTTGGCCCACAACGCAAGGCCGGTCGAGGCCATCACAATCAATCCCCAGACCAGCGCCCAGTATTCCGCCTTCTCTGCATAGTTGAAGCGCGCGAACTCCGGCTTTTCCAGACTGAACCCCAGGTAGTAGCGGAAGGCCTGCCAGACGTCGTGCACATCTTTGGGGACGGGCAGGAAGTCGAGGATCAGGCGGCGTCCATTCCTGGTCATCGCGACGTACAGCATGTGATAGAAGCCCACGGCAATCAGTACTACAGCGGCAATGCGGTGGGTGAGCGCCCGCACTCTTTCGCCCAGGCCAAGCAAATTCGCGAACCACGAGTCCGGAAACTTCAGCGCGAATCCGGTGAGTACAAGAACAATGAAGCTGGTAAATAGCACTGCGTGCTGAATCTGCTGGTTACGGTTCATTCGCGTGACCAGGCTGTGCTCTAGTCTCCGGCGCAGAATCGCCTTGCGTCTCCAGATGATCAGGTTGTGCAGAATCATGCCGCCGATCACCACGAGGATCATGCCCAGATAAAACTTGCGGATGAGGCGCACCGCCACGCTGCCGGTGTCGGCTGAAAGCGGAGCATCCACGTGAACCTTCGCGGTGACAAACTTCTCGTTCACTCCAGGATGGCACTGCCCGCAGGTCTTGATCAGGTTTGCGCGATTGATGGTGGAACGCGGATCGCTCGAGGGAAATATGCTGTGCACGCCGTGACAGCTCGCGCAATTCGCCACCACCTGCGAACCCAGCTTCGACGCCAGCCCGTGATAGCTCTCAAGATATGTAGTGGCGCGGCGCCCCTCGAAGCCGAACTCCTGCGAGAGCCGCACGCTTTCATGGCATCGCCCGCAGGTGTTGCGCGCCAGGTTCTGGGTCGACACCGAAGAATTCGGATCGGTGTGCGCTTTGATGGAGTGGATTCCATGACAGTCGGTGCAGACCGGGGCCTGTCCGTTGCCGCGCGCGATGGCCTGCCCGTGAATGCTTTGCGCATACTCTTGCTGCACCGCGTTGTGACACTTAGCACAAGTTGCCGGTACATTGAATTTGAAGATTGACGACTTCGGGTCGCTCGCGGCCAGAATTTCATGGCTGCCGTGGCAGTCGGTACATACCGCGGCCTTCTCTGATCCGGCAGCCACTGCCTTGCCGTGCACGCTCTCCTCGTAGGAGATAAAAGGCTGCGCGCTGTGCCCGCTGGCTTCCATCACGAACTTCTGCCCATGACACGTGCCACACGTAGCCGGGATGTTGACGTGATTCACCCGCGATTTCGGATCGCTCGCGGGTAGAAGCTCATGCGGGCTGCCATGGCAATCGACGCAAGTGGCGGCCTTCGCGTCTCCATTTTGAATCGCCCTGGCATGAAAGCTGCGGTCGTACACCGCTTGCTCATCCGCGTGGCAGGTGGCGCAGGAAACCTTCGCGGGGGTTCCATCATGCGGTGAGGACTTCAGATCGGTGTGGCAATCCACGCATGTAAACATGCCGCCGTGGATGGAAGCCTTAAACGCCTCGGGATTCACGTACAGGCTAACGCGCTTGCCGTTCACTTCCTTGTTCAGCGTGGAATCACCGTGGCACGCCAGGCACTCTTCGCTGGTGGGCTTGGGAGCGGCCTTGCCGGCAGCGTGCGCCAATACCGTAAGCGCGAAGAACGTGAACAAAGCCAACCGGAGTTTTCGGCCCCGCCGTCGGCTTGGGAACGGTTCGTTTGCTTCCATGCCAGTCCAACCTCCCGATCCGTACCTGCGTCACCATTGTTGGGTCTGCATGGGCATAGGGGCTATGAGTCTTCTCACGGCGGGACGTGATGCAAATCACAACACCTTGGGTAAACGGGGGATGAGTAAGCGAGCCGCCCGGCTTCCCGGGCGGGAAGAAGGATCAGGATTTCGCCGCAGCGGGCGTCAGTTAGTCCCTCGCCAGGCGGGAGGCTATCGCGCGATATCCCCCAAAAACCAGTCTTCGACTCGTCGGAATACCGCTTCCAAACCTTCGGGCACCTTCTGATTGGGCAGGTCCAAAGCATGGTCAGCGCCTTCGATTCGCTCAAACACTGCTTCTCGCTTTCTTGCAGCTAACTCGGCGTGGAGAACATCGAAGCCGGCAATCGACTGTTGCGTGTCGGCCGTCCCATGCACGAAATACAGGAGTGCGTGCGATTGCAGGGCCTCTGCGATGACCGAGGTTTTCATGAAGCTCGTCCACTGGCGGTAAGTCTGTCCCCAACAGAACTTCGTCGGGCTATCCGGATCGTTCAGGATGTCGTTCCAACATGCGTAGACTTCCTTCTCCGGGTCCAATCCTTTGCCGCGCATAAACTCCGCCAGATGGAATAGATAAACCGGTCCACCTCCTGACAAGGAGGCGACGTGGGTGACCTGCGGCGAGACGTTTGAGACTCGCATCGCCACGATGCCTCCTTCCGACATGCCAATCACGAGCGCCTTCGAACTGTCTACACCGGGCATTTTCTCCGCCGCCTGGATGGCATCCGCGATCGTCGTCGCCCAGCGGTCGAGGGTGAATGCTTCTCGGAATTCCGGACGACACCCGCGTGCGTCCCCGTCATCGGGTGGATCGTCCAGAAACTCGACCCCCGGCTTTTCGACCGCCAGGACGCGAGCCCGGCCGCGAGCCACCGCAGACAGAATGCCCTGCAGGCCACGGCTCATTCGTCCACCCGCTGTGACAAAGTGAGATGAGCAACCGGTACCTTGAATCCAGACGATCAGCGGGAGCGGATGACCGTCCGCCGGCGGGACAGAAAGATAGAAGGTGAGAGGTTGACCATGTCGGTCCTTAGTCACGTAGCGCCGAAACGGTTGATCGCCTACCGCATAGTCTTCTGCCACCACACAAGCCGACCAGAGGAGAAGACTGAGAACGAGAAGCCAACAGACTCTAAGCTTGGCGCACATTTCTCCATCGCTCCTGGCATTGTCAGATGTGCTTGCAACCGCGTCCCACTGCTAGTGGCAGTCGTGGCACAACAACTCTTTGTTGGCGGTGAGCAGAAATTTTTCCTGCTGGTAGTGATGGGCGGAGTGGCACGCCAAACACGAGAGCTTTTGATGACCGGCATCCTGTCCCATGAAGTTCTGGTGACACTGGCCGCAGCGCGCACGCACCGCCTCGACGCCGGCTTCCCCGAAGCGGAAAATCTTGCTGGGGTCGCCGTTACCGTTTACATGCGCCGATCCAGGACCATGGCAGGACTCGCATCCCTTCTGTCCGGAATGCTCGCTCTCAAGCAGCGCCTGGTGGACGGAGCCCGAGATGGTCCTGTAAAGGTCGTCGTGGCAGGGCTGGCAGGTGTCGGAGCCCACATAGGAAGATCCCGCGTGTTCCGGCGGCGCCGTTCTCTGCGACCAGGTCACGGCTGTGGCCAGCAAGATCAAGAGGGAGAGTTGGAGACAGGCCTTACCCATGAGGACCGGCGATCGCTGCAACGGACGCGGCTTAGTGTACGTGCGGGGCCCGGGGGCGGCGACTCCTCCCCAATCCGACGGAGCGCACGCGGTCATATGCGGTATGCAAGTCCCGGCTAAGCAAGTGCACCACTTGGAGGCAGGCCTCGCGATGGTCGCGCAGAAAACGCAACAGATCTTTGCGTTTCACGCACGCCACGGTGGCATTTTCCAGCGCTTCGGCCGTCACTTCGTACGGCGTGCTGGACAGCGATGCACTGAGCCCCAGGACTTCTCCAGGCCCCGCAATCCGCAGAGTCAGGCGCTTGCCCGACTCCGAACATAAGGAGAGTTTGATGCGGCCTTCGCATAGCACGAACATGCCCTTCGAGGCGCAGCCTTCGCGAAACAGCACCGTGCCCCGCGGATACACGCTCAGGGACTTAATGCTGTCAAACTCGGTCAGCACGTCATCGGGCAGATCGCAGAAAAGGCGATCGGGGCGAAGCACGCATTCGCGACAACTTGCTGGAACCATGCTCTCCATGTGCTTGTCATAGTCCCGCGGAGATGAGAAAACAGTGATAACAGTCACCTTTCAGGGTGACCGCTGTACCGCGCGAAGGCCCGCGTGGGCATCAGTTATTGGTGGCCATCATCTTCAGAGCCGCCTTGTTGCGGATGACCAGCGTCGAACCCTTGGCTTGCACGATCTGCCGCTTCTTCATGTCGGCGAACAGGCGGGTGACGGTCTCGCGCGAAGTTCCTATCATCTGCGCGATCTCTTCGTGCGTCAGAGCCAGCTTAAGACGGGGCTCCTGTTTCGCCGCCTCCCCGTTTTTTGAGCTCCACTCCAGCAGCAACTTGGCCAACTTCTCTCCCGCGGAATGGGACAACCCCAGGGCCCGCACTTCATGGCAGGCATTGTTGTATTTCTCGCTGAGTTGCTCAGCCACTTTAAAGCAGGCATCAGAATGATCTCTCAGAAAGCGCAGAAAATCCTCGCGCTTCACGAAATTCACCTGGCAAGGATCGATGGTCTCGGCGGTCAACTCGTAGGGCTTCCCCGAGACGGTTGCGCTCAGTCCCAGAACCTCGCCGGGTTCGGCGATTTTGAGGATGAGAGTCTTGCCGTCGGTGGCGCAAATGGACAGCTTGACCCGCCCCTTGCAGAGGACAAAGATGCCGCGAGGCGCCTGTCCTTCGACGAATAGCACCGCGCCCTTGGGATAAGCGGTGGCATACTTGACGTTTTCGAAGGCCTGCAGCGCGGAAGTGGGCAGGTCGCAGAAGATGCGGTCCGCCCGCATCTTGCAGGTCAGGCAGCTTTCAATAATGTCTAAACCGTATGGTGAGAGCAAGAGCCTACCCCCTGTGACACCGCCTATATGGACCGAGGCCTGTGACCGGCGTCACGATCACAGTGTCTGCCGGGGAAGAACGGTTCGCTGTGACAATTGGCACAGGTAATTGTGATCTCACTCACAGGGGGTAAAAACCCTGGTTTCACTGGATTTAACAGGCGGTTTCGAGGCATACTAGCGGGCAACGAACTCCCGCGGGGCGCGGGCAGGAGTCTGGTTTTATGGGCATGCTGGAGGGAAACCGTCCGCCACAACTGAACGGGGTGGCGGAAGCAGGGCCGGAACTCAAACAGCGGCGAGTCATGCTGGCGGCGCTGGCGCTGCTGCTGGTCGCGCTCATTCTGGTTTTGATCAAAGACCGTCAGTTCTGGTTCCCTACGAGCGAGAATGCCGAGGCAACCACCACGTCCGATCAACCAGACGACGCCAATCCGCAAGATCATGCCCTCACCTACAACGCGAAGTCCGGGGTCACAACTCCTCCTACGCACGCGAAGTCGAAGCCTCACACGCCCCCACCTGCGATCCCGACACTGGCAGAGGCCACGGCTCCGGTGGTGAACCGCGCGGCCTTGCCGCCGCTTGATGTGGAAGTTGTCGCCGGCGATCAGCGCAGGCCCGTGAAGACGGCGAACCCGTCGCTCAAGGTGGATATGCAAGATGGCGCTCTTCCATCGCACGGATCGAGCGCCGTGGCGCAGGCAGCCAGCGGCGTGTCGTCCGCAAACGAGCGGGTCGTGCTCTCGGCCGACGCGAAACAAGTGGTGACGCATTCGGTTGAGCCCAGCTACCCCACGCTCGCGAAACAAATGAAGGTGCAAGGCTCGGTGGTGCTGCAGGCGCTGATTGGAAAAGAAGGAACCATTCAAGACCTGCAGATCGTCAGCGGGCCGCAGATCCTTTCCAGCGCGGCGCGTGAAGCGGTGATGCAGTGGCGCTTCAAGCCCTATTACCAGTCGGGCCAGGCGGTCGAGACGGAAGCCAAGATCACGGTTAACTTCACTATCTCTACCTACTAAAGACCGCGTAATGTTCCTGCGGGAACACTGTGGCAAACTCATAACTTATGAAACCGCTAGGTTGCTTCGCCATTCTCTTCATCTTTGTAACTACATTTCTGCTTTTAAATGCGCAAGCGCAGTCGGCGCAGCCGGTTCCTGTCATGGATGGTGGGGCTGGGCCTTGTTCTTGCGAGTTGACGGTCATGACTCCCGATGGAAAGCCGGCGGCGGCAGCCGATGTGAAAGTCCACATTGAATACGGCTTTGGCGGGTTTCACCGGCTTGATCTCGAGGCTGGTGCGAATGTGGATGGCAAGGTCAGGTTTACCGGGCTTCCGGCCAAGGTGAGGCGGCCGCCTCTGGAGTTTCGCGCTTCAAAGGATCAACTCATGGGCGTGGCGACTTTCGATCCGCAGACCGAATGTCAGGCGAAGCACGAGATCACGCTTGAAAAAGCTGGCCAATAAACATCCCTGCTTAGTGGTCGTGGTGGGAGTGGCCGTGGAGGTGGGGATGCGAGTGAACCACTCCGCCGTGGGAGTGGCGGTGGGCGTGAATCAGATTCGCTCGCAGCAGCAAGTCGGCATTGCCAAGAACCTCGGCCGGCGTTCCATTGGCGATTACGGTGCCAGCCTCAAGCACCACCACGCGATCGGCGATGTCTTCTACGATTTCCAACTGATGGGTTGCGGTGATGACCGTCTTTTCGCTTCCCTTCCACTGCTGAATCAAATCGACAACCTGGCTTTGGCTTTTGGGATCGAGGCTCGATGTGGGCTCGTCGAGCAGAAGAACCTCGGGATCGAGTACCAGGGCTGAAGCCAGGGCCACGCGTTTCTTTTCTCCTCCGGAGAGGCGATAGGGCGGACGGTCTTTCAGCGGAGAGATCGCCATGAAGGTGAGCATCGCTTCCACACGGCGCAGCAGTTCTTCTTTTTCCAAACGGAGTTGGAGAGGTCCGTAAGCGACTTCGTCGAAGACGGTGGGATTGAACAACTGGACGTCGGGATTCTGAAAAACCAGGGCAACGCGCCGGCGGAAACTCAGCGAAAATTCTTCCTGGTGAAAGCGCTGCGCCTTCAGCGGCTCGCCTTCAAAAAGCACCGAGCCCGCAGACGGGAAATAGAGCGCATCGAGGATTCGCAGCAAGGTGGATTTGCCGGAGCCGTTCGCGCCCAGCAGGGCTACGCGCTCGCCTTGTTCCACATGCAGCGAAAGCCCTCGAATAGCTGGGATTCCTTCGTAATCGAAGTGGATGTCTTGCAGTTCGAAGGCGCGGGGCAAGCAGGGCTACCTCCCTATCCATGCGGCGAAACATCCTACGCAAAGGAAGGCGGCGAGTCCACCGTAGTCACGCGCCTTCATGCGAAAGTCGGTGAGCAGATGAATTTCTCCGCGGAAGCCACGGGAGAGCATCGCCAGGTAAACCTCCTGGCTGAGTTCCATGCTCTTGCTCAGAAGCACTCCAGCGGTACGGGCGGTGACGCGTCGGCTCTCGGCTCCGGTGAGCGCACCCACAGTGCGACTCTGCCGCGATTCGAACATCTGATTGGCAGTTTCGAGCAGAAGGAAGACGTAGCGATGAGTCATCGCGAGCATGGTGACGACTTCGGCCGGCAGATGCAGGGAGCGCAAAGCTTTCAGGATATGAGTCCAGGGCGTGGAGAAGACCAGCACGGTCGTAAGAGTCGCACCAGCCTCAACGCGCAGGATCAACATGAGCGCCGTTCGCAAGCCCTGTGCCGTCACAGAGAGATGGGGCACGGGCAATGACACAATTGTTTCACCGGGGGTGGTGAACAGTGCGGGCAAGGCGATGAGGCCGGTAAAGGCGAGGACTACGACCCAGACCCGCTTCGTCAAGGACAGGAGACTCACCTTTGACGCGACCGCAATGGCGACTGCGAGCAGGAAGAGAGCGACGACGATCTTCAATTGCCGGCAGAGAACAACTGAAACCACCAGCGACAGCATGCCGACCACGCGCACCCGGGGATCGAGTTGCTGTAACAATCCCGGTTGATTGGCGACTTGCTCGGAGAGCAGCGCCTTCGAGAGAGTTCGCGTGAAGCTATGCAGCGTGGACTGAATGAAGGTCCCACTCATGCGCGCGCCTCGGGCTGGCGTTTCCGCCGCACCAGTGACTTTGCAATCATAGAGACGACCGCGAGAAGTCCTACGCCAAACATAGCAGAGAGCAGATATCCCAATTGCGTGCTCTTGATAAATCCAGGCGCGTAGTTGGGGAACGGTGCAGTCCACAGGGCTGAGAGTTTGCGCAGTCCTGCAGGCACATCGGCTGGTGAAAATTGGTCATAGGGCACTAGGACGTGCACGTCGGCGTGATCGAACTGAGCGGCGGACCATTCCCCCCAGGCCGTACCGGCCGCCAGGATTCCCAGGGGGGTTAGCATCATCAGCAAGCCAACCGCCCACCAAAGTTTTTTTTGCGAGGCTTCGACGACCGGGACTGGCAAAAGCGACTCGGGTCCTTGCCCGAGGTTTCTTACCCCGCGAAGCAGCCCGGCATTCGTCTTTTGTAAAAATGCCACCATGCCTGCGGAAATGGCGGCTTCCGCGAGACCCGCGAAGGTCAGGTGCCCTAGCATCATGGCAGGGATGGCGATGGCAAGCGAGTAAGGCGCGTAGAGCGGCGTACCCGAGGTGTCATGAAACAGGACAGGCTGGATCCCGAACTCAAGAGCAGTGACGAAAGCCGAAACGTTGATGGCGCAGTATCCGGCGATAGCCGCCGCCAGCACGCGGCGTCGGGAGAGGAGTTCGGAGTTTGCGGCGATCGCGCGATAGACGGCGTAGGCGACGAAAGATCCGATGATCGCCATGTTGAGGCAGTTGGCGCCAAGTGTGGTGATGCCGCCATCGCCAAAAAATAGAGCTTGAATGGCGAGGGCGATCGAGATGGCGAGAATCGATCCCCAGGGACCGAGGACGATCGCGGCAACCGCAATTCCCACGGCGTGTCCCGTGGTACCTCCCGGCAAGGGCAGGTTGAACATCATCACCACGAAAGAAAAAGCGGCGAACACCGAGATGAGCGGAATGGCACGCGTGGTGAGAACGCGTTTGATGCGCCGGAGGGCAGCGTACCAACCCGATGCCGCGAGCACGTAGAGTGTCGCGCAAGTGGACGGGCTGAGATAGCCATCAGGGATATGCATAGGTCCGGTGACCGCGATGGGCGCAAGCTATCATAGCGTGTTCGCGCCGGCGGGAGCTCCATGATGCTGACGTGGCGAGAACATCGTAGTCCGATTTGAGTTATTCTTGCAGAACGTAAGCTCGGCCGGACGAAATGTGGCTTGCGTGCGGCATCTCTACCTCAATTGAAGGCTACTGGAGGACGTCTCGTGAACGCACGCCGTCTGCTGGCTTGCTGCTTGTCATTTTCCCTTCTTTCCATCTACAGCCCCGCGCAATCGTCGAACCCTTCCCGTGTGGATGGATTCTCGACTCCGTCGTCCACGCAAGAGCGCGAGTGGGAGAAAAAGTTTCAGGATGGCATTGTTGCTGACAACCTGCGGGAGAGCTTGCGCCGGCTGAGCGCTCGCCCGCATCATGTAGGTTCGCCTTACGATAAAGACAATGCCGAGTGGATGCTGGCGAAATTCAAGGAGTACGGCTTCGACGCGCACATCGAGACTTTCCAGGTTTTGTTCCCGACGCCGAAAGAAAGAATCGTCGAACTGGTCGCGCCCACGGCGTTCAAGGCAAAGCTGCAAGAGCCGGTGCTCGCGGTGGATCCCACGTCGGGGCAGACTTCGGAGCAATTGCCCACTTACAACGCATATTCCATCGATGGAGATGTAACCGCGCCATTGGTCTATGTGAATTACGGGATGCGGGAAGACTACGAGCAACTCGATCGCCTGGGCATTTCAGTCAAGGGCGCGATCGTGATCGCGCGCTATGGCAACGGATGGCGCGGTATTAAGCCCAAAGTGGCGGGCGAGCACGGGGCTATCGGTTGCATCATCTATTCCGATCCGAAGGGCGACGGATACTTCAACGGCGACGATTATCCCAAGGGAGGCTGGCGCCCGAAAGATGGCGTGCAGCGCGGCAGTGTGATGGATACGGACTATCCGGGCGATCCGCTGACGCCGGGAGTGGGAGCCACGCAAGACGCGAAGCGGCTAGACATCAAAGATGCCAAGACGATTACGCGCATCCCGGTGCTTCCCATCTCGTACGCGGATGCCTTGCCGCTACTTTCCGCACTGGGAGGACCGGTCGCGCCCGAACAATGGCGCGGGGCGCTGTCTGTCACTTACCACCTAGGGCCGGGGCCAGCGAAAGTTCATCTCAAAGTTGCTTCCAATTGGGACCTGAAGCCCGTCTATGACGTAATCGCTACGATGCAAGGATCGGGAGCGGCGGACCAGTGGGTGCTGCGCGGAAATCATCACGACGCATGGGTCAATGGAGCGGAAGATCCACTGTCGGGGATGGTAGCCGTGCTGGAAGAGGCACGGATGCTAGGCGAACTGCATAAACAGGGATGGACTCCGAAGCGCACGATTATCTATTGCGCGTGGGATGGAGAAGAACCGGGACTGCTGGGTTCGACCGAGTGGGTCGAGACGCATCTCGCGGACCTGCAAAAACATGCGGTGGCTTACATCAACTCAGATGGCAACGGGCGTGGATATTTTCACGCTTCGGGTTCGCATGACTTAGAGCATTTCATCAATGATGTCGTGCGCGATGTGAATGATCCGGAGAAAAACATTTCCGTATGGCAACGCGCGCATCTCTGGCGCATCCAGCGGGCAAACACAGAAGACCGCAGCGAACTCAGGAAGCGGGCGGATTTCCGGATTGGTTCGCTGGGCGACGGCTCCGACTATACGGCGTTTCTCGATCACGCCGGAGTGTCCGCGCTGAATATCGGCTACGGCGGCGAGGATGACGGCGATCAGTATCACTCGATCTACGACGATTTTTACTGGTACACGCATTTTGACGACACCGACTTCTCCTACGGACGCGCGCTGGCACAGACGGGAGGAACGGCTGTGATGCGGCTGGCGGAGGCCGACCTGCTTCCCTTCAACTATGCGCAGCAGGCCGATACGGTGGAACGCTATGAGAAAGAAATCGAGAAGCTGTTGAAAGACAAGCAGGACGAAATTACGGAGCGCAACCTGGAGTTGAAAGAAGGTGTGTTCAGCGCGACCGCCGATCCGAAGAAGACTTCGGTGCCACCGCCAACGGAAACCGTGCCTCCTTATATGAATTTCGCTCCGCTGAAGAATTCCATCGAAGCGCTGAAACTGAGTGCGGATCGCTATCAGGCGGCATGGACAAAAAGCCTGGTCGAGCGGAACGATCGGGCTTTCCCAGCCTGCGATCGACAAGCTGAACCTCGAACTGATCGGAATTCAACGGACGTTTCTTGACCGATCGCGGGATTGCCGGAGCGTCCATGGTTCCGGCACCAGGTGTACGCACCGGGAGCTTATACAGGGTACGGGGCGAAGCCGATTGCGGCGGTCCGCGAATATATGGATCAAAAGAAGTGGAAGGAAGCGGACGCCGAGGTTCCGGGCGTGGCGAAAGTCATTGACGATGCCGCGGCGGCGATCGGAAAAGCGGCTGACGATTTGGAGTCGGGACGGTGAGATTTGTCGTTGGTCATTCGTCGTTCGTCGTTGGTCAAAACAAATTCTGTAGAGGACTGCTCATGAAAAGGTTTACAGCCATTTTTGTGTTTGTTCTTTCTGTGCTGATTTTCTCAGTTGCCGCCGATGTGCCGGCGATTCGCGGCGGGAACGGCGTGACGCTTCCTCCTCCGCCTCCGACCGAAGCCAAGCCTGTCACGGACAATGTCAACGGCACCAGCATGACGGATCCGTATCGCTGGCTGGAAGACGGGCAGAGTCCGGAGACGCGGGCCTGGATCAATGCGCAGATGAAGTACACGCAGGAGTATCTGTCGCAGGTGAAGATTCGTCCCGAGATCGCCAAGGGCCTGACGCAACTCATTCGGGTGGAGAGCTATTCGATCCCAGTGGAGCGGCAGGACAACTACTTTTTCACCAAGCGGTTGCCGGACGAAAACCAGGCTTCCATCTACCTGCGAAAAGGGCTCCACGGTACCGACGAGCGCCTGATCGATGCGACCAAAATGAGCGCCGATCAGAACACTTCGGTCCACATTGACGATGTTTCGAAAGCCGGAGACTTGCTGGTCTATGGCGTGCGAGAAGGCGGAGCGGACGAGCAGACGGTGCACTTTCTCGATGTCGCCAAACGGCAGGAGTTGGCGGACGTGCTTCCCAGGGCGCGCTACAGCGGGATCAGCCTGACTGCTGACAAGCAGGGCCTTTACTACGGCAAGTTCGATCCGGAGGGCACGCTGATTTACTTCCACAAACTGGGAACAGCGGTGGATTCCGACGCGCTGGTGTTCGGCAAAGAATTTAACGGCGAGAAGTTCGGGCAGATGGAGTTGATCGGCGCCGGCATCACGGAGAACGACAGGTACCTGATCATCGCGGTCGACCATGGAGTTCCGGCGACGCGCGCCGATATCTATGCGAAAGATCTGCGTACGCCCGACGCGCCCATCCGGCCCATCATTCACGGCATCGACAACCGCTTCGATGTGGTGAATTGGGGCGACGACCTCTACGCGATGACCGACTACAAGGCGCCGAATTATCAGGTCGTCAAGATCGACATGAAAGATCCGAGCCCCGATAAATGGAAGACGGTCGTACCCGAAGGCAAAGACGTTATTTCTGACATGACGATCGTCGGGGGCAAACTCTTCGTCACAGGCCTGCATGATGTGGTCACGCAGACACGAATTTACGACCTTGGCGGAAAGATGGTGGGCGAGATTCACTATCCGACCCTGGGTTCGGCGTCGCCGATGCAGGGACTGGAAGAGTCGAGCCACGGCTTCTACACGTTTCAATCCTTCATCATTCCGCCGACGATTTATCACTACGACGTGAAGACCGGAAAGACGGATGTGTTCGCGAAACCGCAGGTGCCGTTCTCCTCCGACCAGTACGAGGTAAAGCAGGTCTTCTACACCTCGAAAGACGGTACGAAAGTACCGATGTTTATTGCTTCCAAGAAAGGGTTGAAGCGGGATGGAAAGGCGCCAGCGCTGATGACCGCGTACGGCGGGTTTAACATCAGTCTCGATGCTTATTGGAATCCCGAGTACGCGTGGTGGATGGAACAAGGGGGATTCTTTGCGCAGCCAAACTTGCGCGGGGGCGGCGAGTATGGCGAGAACTGGCACAAGGCCGGGATGTTCGAGAAGAAGCAAAATGTGTTTGACGACTTTTTTGCCGCTGGGGAATACCTGGTTGCGAACAAATACACCACGCCTGCACGATTCGCGATTCGCGGACGTTCCAACGGGGGGCTGCTGATGGGAGCGGCCATGACGCAGCGTCCTGATTTGTATGGCGCCATCTGGTGCGGATATCCCCTGCTCGATATGATCCGCTTCCAGAATTTCCTGGTGGGACGCTGGTGGACTGCCGAGTATGGCTCGGCCGAGAAGGCGGACCAGTTCCCCTATCTGCTGAAATACTCTCCCTACCAGAACGTGAAGCCGGGAACGAAGTATCCCGCGATTATGTTTAATACAGGAGATTCCGACACGCGTGTGGCTCCGCTCCATGCGCGAAAAATGACAGCGCTCATGCAGAAGGATACGGGCAGCGACCGGCCGATTATCCTGCATTATGAGCTGAAGGCAGGACACAGCTCCGGCGTCTCGATCACACAGCTCGTCGACGACACCGCCGACGAACTGGCGTTCCTCTGGAACGAAACACGAGGCAAGTGAGCCGGCCCAGCCGGTTTCCCAGCGGGCAAAGGCAGCCCAGTGCGGCTTGATGCCAAAGGGAATTACAATCGATGAAAGAGGAATTTCAGCGTATGACCATTTCCACTGCACTTCACATTTCAAAGACTGCGCTAATACTTTTGATGGGGCTTATTATTATCATGGCAATCGCGATTGGTTCCGCTAACCCTGTATTCGCAGCATCCCCGGAGTTTGGTCACTCCAATCCGTTTTTTGCCGCCAGCACGCTGCCCTTCCATGCTCCGCCCTTCGACAAGATTAAGGATGAGGACTACCAACCTGCGATCGAAGCTGGTATGGCCCAGCAGCAGGCAGAAGTGCAGGCCATTGCCGACAATCCAGAGGCGCCCACCTTCGAGAACACTATGGTGGCACTGGAAAAAAGCGGTCAGCTGCTTGATCGCGTAAGCGCGGCTTTCGGCGGAGTCACTGGCGCAAACACCAACGACACGCTGCAGAAGGTCAGGAGCATCGAGGCTCCTAAACTCGCTGCTCACCGGGATTTCATTTTCCTCAACCGCAAACTGTTCGCACGCGTCGATGCCATCTACAAACAACGCGCCTCGCTCAAACTGGATAAGGAGTCTCTCCGCCTGGTGGAGCGCTACCACGACGAATTCGTTCATGCCGGAGCCAACCTCTCCGAAGCAGACAAGACGGAACTCCGGAAACTGAACGAAGAAATCTCCTCGCTCTCGAACGCTTTCGCCGAAAAACTTCTGGCCGCCAACAAAGCCGGCGCCTTCATGACCACCGACAAAGCTGCGCTTGCCGGATTTTCCGACGCTCGCAGGGCCGCTGCCGCCGAAGCCGCCAAAAACCGCAAGGTCGAAGGCTTCGTCATTCCGCTTCAAAACACCACCCAGCAACCCGATCTGGTTCAGTTAACCGATCGCGCCACGCGGCAGGCTATCTTCGAACGCGCCTGGAACCGCGCCGAACAAGGCGACGCCAACGATACTCGTGACACTCTCGCGCATATCGCCCAGCTTCGCGCCCAAAAAGCGAAACTGCTCGGATATCCCAGTTTCGCCGCCTGGAAGCTGGAAGACCAGATGGCCAAGAATCCAGAGACTGCCCTTAAGTTCATGGATGCCATTGTCCCTGCAGCGACGGGAAAAGCAGCGCGGGAAGCCAAGGACATCCAGGAGGTCATCGACGCTGACAAGGGCGGCTTTCAATTGCAGCCATGGGACTGGGAGTTTTACGCGGAGAAGGTTCGTAAAGCTCGCTACGATCTCGACGACGATCAGGTGAAGCCCTACTTCGAATTGAACAACGTATTGCAGAACGGCGTCTTTTACGCGGCCAACCAACTCTATGGACTGACCTTCAAGGAGCGGCACGACATCCCGGTCTACCAGCCGGATGTGCGCGTCTTCGAGGTCTTCGACGCCAACGGTCAGCACCTTGCGCTCTTCTACTGCGACTATTTCAAACGGGACAACAAAAACGGCGGAGCCTGGATGTCGGAATTCGTAGGCCAGTCTCGCCTGATAGGGACCACGCCGGTCGTCTACAACGTGGCCAATTTACCCAAGCCGGCCCCCGGCGAACCCGCCCTCATCAGCTTCGACGACGTCACCACGATGTTTCACGAATTTGGACACGCCCTTCACGGCATGTTCTCTAATGCCGAGTACCCCACGCTGGCGGGAACTTCAACGGCACGCGACTTCGTCGAATTTCCCTCGCAGTTCAACGAACACTGGGCGCTTTACCCGTCGGTCTTCGCTCATTACGCCCGGCACTACAAGACCGGAGCTCCTATGCCGGAAGAACTTGTGGCGAAGATCAAGAAGTCCGAAACCTTCAACAAGGGCTATGCCATGACCGAGTTGCTCGCGGCAGCCGAACTCGACATGCAGTGGCACTTCCTTGGTCCGCAGGCTCCATTGCAGAATTCTGACCAGTTCGAGAAGCAAGCACTCGAAAAGACCCATCTCAATGTCAGCTACGTCCCGCCCCGTTACCGGTCCAGCTACTTCAGCCACATCTGGGGGAGTGGCTACAGCGCCGGTTATTACGCCTACCTCTGGACCGAGATGCTTGCCGACGATGCCTACCAATGGTTCGACGAGCATGGTCAGCTTACTCGCGCTAACGGTGATCGTTTTCGTCAGATGGTGCTGTCGCGTGGCAACACTGAGGATCTGGCCACGATGTATGAGACATGGCGCGGGGCTCCTGCGAATACGAAAGCGATGCTGAAGTATCGCGGACTCGAGGAATCCCCGGCAAAATAGCGGTGTGGCTGGTGCGGCGCTTGCAGGCGCTAAACTTCGAGCCACTCGTCTTTTTTCTGATGCTCCTTGGTGTATGCCTCCACCTGGTCTTCATAGACCAGTTCGGCATGCTCTTCGCAGCTGGGCTCTCCATCTACCAGGCGGGTCGCCGGTTTGCCGCAAATCTTGCATTTCGGGGTTTCCTCTGTCTTTGATTTTCCCTGGTCTTTTTCCCCTGACTTCATGGTCCCCTTTCCTAAGCGATCAGCGCGGTATGCGCGGCTTCGAGTTTGGTGGTCATAGCAATGGGAATGTTCAAGGCGCGCGAAATCAGGCAATGTCTCTTGGCATCGCGGCTCGCCCGGTGAAATGCTTCTTCATCCGTTTTGGGCAGGGCGGCCGTGACGTGGACTTCGATTTTCACGATCTCCCAATTTCCCCGTTTCTCCTCAATCGTGAGCAATGCCTCGGTTTTCACATGGTCGGGCTTAAGCCCGGCCCTGGCTGTCTCTCGGGCGAGCATCAGCGACATGCAGGACGCGACAGCGGCGGCGAGCATCTCTGAAGGACTGGTACAGGGTTCATCCCCCTCGCTCGATCCAGCGGCTGCGTACAGCGCGTTCGAAATCACTCCACTGGAGGTCGAAACCAGCCCCTCGCCGATCACCGGACTTCCCTTCCAGACTGCGACTGCGGTACGGATCATGATTGCCTCCTGTCGCTACCTCATTAATAAACCCGGGCGCTCAAAAGCGCTGTGACCCAGGGAACACGACCTTGTGTTTTCGGACCACGTCAGCACGCGTGCACTACTCGAATTCCACTAGGATCTGATTGACCTTAACCGCGTCGCCCGCTTGGACATTGACCACCTTCACCTTGCCAGACACGGGAGCGGTCACGTTGGTCTCCATCTTCATGGCTTCCAGCACAATCATCAGATCATTAGGCTGGAGCTGCTGCCCTGGCTGCGAAGTAACGCGCAACACCACTCCCGCAACCGGACTGCGGCAAACCTTGGATTCGTCGGCGTGGCCGTCCGTCGGAGCGGGTTTCGGCGCAGACGCGACCGGTGTCGAAGGTACCGTCAGGGGGATGGGATGAGGCGGCAGGTAGCCCGGCGTGCGGACGAGGGAGTCGTCCTCGAGAATCTCGACATCGACTTCGTAACTCTTGTCGTCAATTGCGATTTGTAGCTTCAAGACAATCCTCCGCGAACTCAATGCACTCGTTGGGCCACGTTATGCGAAGCCTGTATGACAGCGCGTCCCTGCTGCGACCAGGCGTTAAAGCTTTCATGGGAATAAAGCATCTTGGCCGAGCGGATGCGAACCTTCTTTCCCAGAAACGCTGTCACTGCCGCGGCAATCACCAGCAGGGTTTCGGGACTCACCTCTTCCTTTTTCGCGACGACCGGCGCGGGAGGCGGCAGTACAACAAGGGGCGCAGGAACTGGCGCTGCGGCCGCGATGGGTTCGGGAGCGTGCCTGCCCTCCAACCGGGCCGCGACCATGAGCGAGCGGAATTCGTCGGCCCACTCGCCACGCAACCTCTGGACCGTGCGGTCGAGATTACGCTGTAACAGAAGGTAGACCGCAACGTAGCCCAGGATCACCACTGCGACTAATCCCAGGAAGCGACCGTGGGTCTGCACGAGTTGAGAAATGATCTCCATTCGAGCTCCTAGAGTGGAATCAGCCCGTGTTTCTTGGGCGGCCGCAATTCACGCTTGGTGTGCAAGGCTTCAAGAGCTTGCGCCAGATAGATCCTGGTTTCGGCGGGTTCAATGATGTCATCAACCAGCCGCCGGCCCGCGGAGACATACGGATTTGCGAAGGTCTCGCGATAGCTCTCGATGAGTTCCTTGCGGCGCGCGGCTTTATCGCCGGCCGAGTCGATTTCGCGACGGAAGACAATCTCGGCCGCACCTTCCGCTCCCATCACCGCGATTTCCGCAGTGGGCCACGCCACCACCCGATCGGCGCCCATATCTTTTCCGCACATCGCCAGGTAGGCGCCACCGTAGGCTTTGCGCAGAACGATGGTGATCTTCGGCACGGTCGCCGCCGAGTAGGCGAAAAGCATCTTGGCGCCATGACGAATGATGCCGCCGTATTCCTGCGCTACGCCCGGCAGAAAGCCGGGCACGTCGACGAAGGTGATCAACGGAATATTGAAAGCGTTACAGAAGCGGATGAAGCGTGAAGCCTTGTCGGAAGCATTGATATCGAGCGCTCCGGCTAATGCGCAAGGCTGGTTGCCGATAATACCGACGGGGCGGCCTTGAATGCGGCCGAAACCCACGACAATGTTAGGAGCGAAGCCAGACTGTATCTCCAGAAAGTCCTCATGATCGAGGACCCGCATAATGACATTGCGGACGTCGTAAGGAACCTTGGCCTCCGCCGGGACCACTTTGGTTAATTCAGGGTCCGCTGCGATGGGCAAATCGTAGTTCAGCCGCGGCGGGTCTTCGAGATTGTTGGCCGGCATGAACGAAAGCAAACGCCGGCACAGGTACAACGCTTCTTCGTCATTTTCAGCGATCAGGTGAACCACGCCAGAGTTGTTCATCTGGGCCACGGGTCCACCTAACTCTTCCGCTGTGACTACTTCCCCGGTGACCTGCTTGATGACTTGAGGGCCGGTGATAAACATCTGGCCGTGCCTGGTCTGAATGATGAAGTCGGTCAAAGCGGGGCTGTAGGCCGCGCCGCCCGCGCACGGTCCGCAGATAAGAGAAATCTGCGGCACGGTGCCGGAGAGGATCACATTGTTATAGAAGACGCGTCCGTAACCGGAGAGGCTATCGATGCCTTCCTGCACGCGCGCCCCGCCGGAGTCATTGATAAAGATGAAGGGGGTGCCGGTCTTGAGCGACAGGTGCATCATTTCTGAGATCTTGTCGCAATGAACTTCGCCGGCCGCGCCGCCGGCTACGGTGAAATCCTGACTGGCGAGGTGGACGAGACGTCCGTCGATGGTGGCGCATCCGGTGACCACACCGTCGGCGGGCATTTCCTTGTCGGCCATACCGAAGAGCGTTGCACGGTGCTCGGCGAACAGGCCGATTTCCTGAAAGCTTTTGGGATCGACCAGCTTGTCGACCCGTTCCCGAGCCGTGAGCTTGCCTGCGGCGTGCTGCTTTTCGACCCGCTCTTTGCCGCCGCCGAGTTGCACTTGAGCACGGCGGGCACGCAGATCCGCAATTTTTTCTTCGATGGTCTTATGGTCGGGTTTCGCTACCTGTGTCGCCATTCGTTTCTCCTCGCCGCATTATTTCGACGGCGCCACTGTGACTCTGTGCTCCTTGCCGTTCAGGGTGATGACGTAATTGACCGCGCCGGTCAAGGCTGCGGCGCCATGATCTTTGCCGTTGGCTTTTCCCACCGGCGCGGCATCCTTTGTTCTTGCCGGATCTTTGCCCAGATTCTTAGCTCCATCCTTACGACTCTTGAAGAACTTGGGCGCGACCTGGGGAAACATGGCGTACGTGAGCACATCTTCATCGCTGCCGTTGCAGCCCTCGAGAGCGATGGCTTCCGATCGCAAGCGTTCCCACTCGGGCTTAAGCAAGTCAGCGGGGCGGCAAGTGATGGGAGGCTTCTTGGCTTGTTCCGTGGCGCGCCGCAATACTTCAGGATCTTTTTCTCCCAACGTGCTTCCGTAATAGCCAAGCATGAGATCGGCAAATTCCCCTGTCATGACTTTGTATTTACCCATGAGCACATTGAAGACAGCCTGGGTGCCCACGATCTGGCTCGAAGGAGTGACCAGTGGCGGATACCCCGATGCCTTGCGCACGTTAGGGACTTCCTCCAGCACTTCCTGGACGCGGTCTCCGGCGCCTTGCCCTTTGAGCTGGCTCTCCATGTTCGAGATCATGCCGCCGGGAATCTGGCTTTTGAAGATTTCCGTGTCGACACCCGTGATATCGCTGAGGAATTCGCGGTAGCGCGGGCGAATCTTCGCGAAATGCTGTTTGACGCGGAAAATGCGCCCCAGATCGAGGCGGGTCGTGAATCCTGTACCCTCCAGCATTTCTACAAAGCTTTCGGTGGGATTGTGTCCGGGGCCGAGCGACAAAGAACTGATGGCCGTATCGACCATGTCACATCCGGCCTCTACCGCCTTCATCAGCGAGACCATGGTCACTCCGGTGGTGGCGTGGCAGTGCACATGGACGAGGGTGTCGGCGCCGCACTTCTCCTTAATGCCTTTGACCAGATCGTAGGCTGGCTGCGGCTTCAGGAGTCCGGCCATGTCCTTGATACAGATGGAGTCGCATCCCATTTCGCGCATCCGCTGGGCCATCTCCACGAAGGCGGCGATAGTGTGGACCGGACTGATGGTGTAAGAAATGGTCCCTTGCGCGTGCTTCCCCGTCTTTTTGACGGCGCGGATGCTGGTCTGCAGGTTGCGCAAATCGTTCAGGGCGTCGAATACGCGGAAGACGTCCATGCCGTTGGCGGCGGCTTTCTCCACAAAGCGTTCGACGACCTCATCTTCATAATGCCGGTAGCCCAGCAGATTCTGCCCGCGTAAGAGCATCTGTAGCTTGGTCTTAGGCAGAAGCTTGCGGAACGAGCGCAGGCGCTCCCACGGGTCCTCGTTCAGAAAGCGGATACAGGAATCGAAGGTAGCTCCACCCCAGCACTCGAGGGACCAGTAGCCGGCATTATCCAGGTCCTCGCAGGCTGGGACCATATCTTCCATGGCCATACGGGTGGCGAGCAGGCTCTGATGCGCATCCCTCAAAATGAGGTCGGTCACTTCAATTAAACGTTGCATGAATTCCGTTCCTTCCAATTACTTACCAGCGTATCCAGTAAAGAAAGGCTAATCTGTGAGGCCGGTCACAGCGGAGACCACAAGTTTGTACATTGGGTAAACCTTTGGTCGTAGACGGCGGCGACGTTCCTGAGCGGTTTATTTCCCTATCTTTCGAGAGGGGAATCTGCTATTGTTTAGTTGCGTTTGATCTGAATCGGTCGTTCAGCAGCTTCTTGCCAACCAGCCAGTACCTGCACCGCACCTCCGAACTCTCTTCCAGCGTAAATACACCGAAAGGTTACACAATCAGATATATGGAACAAGGAACAGTAAAGTGGTTTAACGACGCCAAGGGCTATGGCTTCATCAGCCGTCAGAGTGGCGAAGACGTTTTCGTGCATTTCTCGGCCATCCAGGCGGGCGGTTTCCGCAGCCTACAGGAAGGCCAGAGCGTGGAATTTGAGGTCACCAAAGGCCCCAAGGGCTGGCAAGCCGAGAACGTTCGGCCTCTCTAAGTTCGCTTAGGCGCCGATTCTACTAAGGCCTGGAAGAAAGCTTCCAGGCCTTTGGATTTCAGGCCCGAACCCCGTCACCCGGTTTTCCACAACTTCTTATTTTCCTAACACTTACAAATAGAAACTAAGTAGCACCTTCGGGGTATACGCTGGCACGCCTGTGCCATTCCCAGAAGGGTGGAGGCGAAGTACCTTCATAGGTGAGCAGTTCTGGGGGAGGGCTGCCCGGGCGTTCAGGACTCGAAAGAGTTCGGAACGCCCGTTAAATTTTTGGAGAGAAAATCGGGTATCCCGCCCCGATCAGGCCACCGCTATCGCGGCAAAGTCACTTTCGACGATCACCGCGCCGGCCTGATCCAGCACCACCCGCATGCTCCGGCAACATTCGCCACACAGCCAGAAATATTCGTGCGGCCTTCTTTCGTTGAGGGATGACTTCGCGATGGGGGTATCGATCAGATAGATCTTTCCGGTCCGGAAGTAATGAAATGGCTCATTACACGAGGGATTCGCACATTTTGCGGTCATGACTTGCCTCTTAATCCGTCGCGCTCGGATGCGGCGGCAGAATCCGCGGGTTGCAATGGAATGCCGTGACGTTCGCAGACGCGGTCTACAATTTTCCAGAAATCATGCGTCACATCCCCCAGCAGATCGTCTGACGACGAGGGCTGGTGTGGCACATGGGTTTCTTTTCCCGTCATCTCAAGCCGCCAGGCAGCGTCGTATCTGCGCTTTCAACTCGTTGTGCTCCCACTTGCAGACATTCAGATGCGCGGCCGAATTCAACTTCAGGGTTCCACCTTTGCGAGTATGCAAGAGGAAAGGAAGAGCCTCGGGCTGGCGGCGGAGAAGTTCTTCGCAGAGCGCCGTGGCGTCGAGGTCGGATAGGTTTTCATCCACCAGAAGTAAGTCGAAATGAATTCGGTCGGCCAGGATCAAAGCATCGCGCCCGCTCCATGCCGTAGCCGTGCTGTAGCCTTCGCCTTCCAGAGTTCTTTCCAAGGCAATCAATACTTCTTCGTCGTCGTCAACGATCAGAATCTTGATCGGTTCCGTCATAGCCAATGCTCCTAAGAGTTGTTTTTGCAATCGCCAGAGAGAGATACATCTACCGCTGACTAAGGAGTCCAGAGGAACTAGCTCGGCCCTGGGGAGTGAGCGGATAAACGGTATAAGAAACCGCGTTACACATTTTTAGGGCCGAGCCTGATCATCTTTGAATAGATTGCGCAACTTCGTCTGTGATTGAAATCACGGAATGTGACAAAATCTTCACCAGAGCGGTGGAAATCTTCCTCCGCCGCAGCCGCTCACCTGCCTTGAAACACCGGCTTGCGCTTCTCAAAGAAAGCCTTGATGCCTTCTTGATAGTCCTCGCTGTCGTACACCTCGCGGCGCAGCGACTGTATGCGCTCGTAGGCCTCGGGGTTGAGAGGGTGGGCGTTCGCCAGCACGCGCAACTCTTCTTTCAGTATGCGATGCACCAGAGGCGACGTCTCGGTGATGCGTTTTGCAACACTCATCGTCAGAGCCTCGAGGTGATCTGGCGGGACGACATAATTAATGACACCCGCTGTGGCGAGCCTATCGGCGGCGATGGGTTGCGCGGTGAACAACATTTCTTTCACCAGATGCAGGCCCGCCACCTTCAGGAAGTTCAGGGTTCCTGACAGGTTATAAGGGATGCCCAGTTTGGCTGGCGTCAGCGCAAATGTGGAAGTGCTTGCGGCGATAATCACGTCACACGCCATCACCAGTTCGCAGGCGCCACCCCAGACTGAGCCTTCGACCATGGCGATGACCGGCGCAGGGTGAGTTTCAATTGCCCGCACTGCCTGCCTTAGCGGATCGTTATAGGTCAGGGGATCGCGGCCGTTGGTGGGAAGTTCGCGCACATCGTGACCTGCGGAGAAGACTTTCGCACCCTTAGCCGCGCGCACGATCACCACATTCACGGGGCCGGACTTCATCGATTCCAGAGCTTCGCAGAGATCGTCGATCACCTGTTTGCTCAGGGGATTGACCTTCTCGTGGCAAAGGGTGATGGTGCCCACAAAGTCTCGGATATCAATCAGGATTGTGCTCATGAGGAATTCCTATTTCTCCATCGGACCGTCCGATTCTAGTTTGGTTTCCTTTGCCTCGATGTGACGTGGCGCACCCGAAAGGCTCGGGTGGGTTCTGACACCATTAAGCCTTTCGTCCCTACCAAGCCCGGCGCAGATCTCTTACACCAGTCTCGATGACCGGCAACGCAGTGAGGACGCCTTCTACGGCAGCGAGGACTGGAAGAAAGGACCGCGGGAAGCAGTGATGGCCGACATCGAGAACTACACCACGGTGGTCGTGCAAGTGGACGATGCAACGCTGGAAGGGCTTCGCCGTCAGCCGCGATAAGGCAACTGGCGCAAGAATTACTTCTCGGAGATGGTGAAGTTTACGAGCGACGAGCCGTCGGGACTAACCGTAACCTTCTTTTCCCAGGTCCGTGGATCGCTGAACACCGGCCGCTCGACGCGACGCTCGGTCAGAACGTCGAACATGGCTTCCTGACGCAGCAGTTGCCATCCCTCGTGCCACGCAACCAGTTCATAATCGCCGGGAGGAACTCCGGCGAGCTTGAACCTTCCATCCTCGTCAGTGACCGCATAGTAAGGATGGGTTACGACGAGAACCTCCGCGTTCATCCACACGTGCCCGCCGTTACACTTCAGGTTGACCAGACCAGCGCTCGGCATGTCTCGGGTGGTAATGCGGTTTTCAAAGGGAAACGGCAGATTGAAGGTAGCCGCTCCGTCCATGTGAACTGTGTGTAGGACTGGATCAGAACTCTTCATCTGCAAGGCGGTGTGTTCGGGCACGATGAGGATGTGAGGCTCGTACTCGCAGCGTTTCTGATCGAGAAAACGCCGCGCCTCGGGAATGTCCATCGCTTTCCCGCTGGAAATGTTCTTGAGATATACAACCGTGTTAGCGACGCCGCCCTCTGGCCCAACCACGAGGCGTTGCAGGTCGCGCCGCTTGTGGGACTCCGGGTCGCAAACTTCAGCATCTTTATCAATCGGCATGGTCAGTGAAGCCGGTTGATGCCCCGACCATTTCACCGTGCCACTGATTGTGCCTGGATTGCTGACGGATACAACCTGGTAAGCGTTCTGTGCCGCCATTTGACGGGACGCGAGCAGCAGAAGCGCAAAAAGCGTCGCAATGTAGATTTGGCGGAACATCCCCACTACCCCCAGCATTATGGATAGCGTAGTCAACTTTCGTGACTGCTACAAATTACGGAAGTAACGGCAATTTGTCTGCCCATATCCACCAAGAACGGCGGAAACACCCCGGTTTTCCCTGCAATCGCGTTAACGCCCCAACTTTTTCGTCAGAATCAAGTGGAATGCCACGGCCGCTTGATTTTCAAATGCAGGCCGGCGTCCCGTGGGATCTATTCAATAGAGACACCAACTCACGGGGAGGATCCGATGCGAACGATATCCATGTTGATAATGACAGCTCTGTTGCTCACCTATTCCGCGGTGGGGGAGGAACAAGCTGAAAAGAACTCCAGGACCGTCGAGCAGACTGTCGAAGGTTGCCTTTCGAAAACAGGGAACACCTATGTCATCCTCGGCGGCGACCAACCCAAGCAGTACCGGATCGTTGGCGGAGATGTTTTGTCGCTGAAGGCATTAAGGGGGAAAATTGGCCACACCGTGCGGGTTACGGGCAAACTGAGAGAAAGTGACGGCGTGGAAAACGTAGCGCCGCCTTACAACGAGGGATCGACTACCGGGGTTACGTATTCAATACTGGTGATCGATAGCGCCCACGAGAGAAGCCCAAATTGCAGCTACCCAGGTTCCGGAAAATAGAACTTAGCCGGACGGCGAAGCTGTCGCACGCGAGTGAACAGAAGAATGTTGTGGGTGCTTAGCGGGCGCGCTCGGAGAAGCTTCTCCGAAGGCGCCGGGTGGGTCGAGGGAACATTTCTTGAGGAATGCCGCTTGGCTCAGGGTTCCCTCTACCCACGAGCGGATATCCTCCATGCTTGCAGCTGCTACCCCGCCGCGCTCATCGACGAAGATCACAACAATTCCCTCCGCCGCGGCTTCGGAACTGTGAGCCATCACCTGGTAGCGCTCAGTAAACACATTTTGAACGAACTGCAGCCGGTTCCCGGTAGGAAGGTTCATGGCCGAGCCGTCGGGCCGGGCCCAGATGTAGAGGGCTTTCTTGCCTTTGAGGCGAGTCCAATCTCCAGAGAACTCGTCCGTATTTTCGCGAATCACTTCGAATCCCGGGGTAGGCGCCGGCTTACTCTTGGCAGCTAACGCGGACTGATCGGCTCCCGCGGTGGTTTGCACCTGCGCGGCCCGCACCCATCCGACAACCCCGTTCTCCAATTGAAGCTTGACCCACGTGCCTTTTCGATCCAGTACCTGAAATTCGTCGTCGACCTGGGGATGCAGCAGGGCCGCCGCCTTTTCCTCGGGTGCGTTCACGATGGTGACATGCGGCCGGGTAACGGACGCATAACTCACTTCGGTGGTATGAGGGTTTTCCAGCTTCTTCAGTCGCTCCTGAAGGTCCGCGATGCGGCCGATCGGTCTCTTCTTTCTGTTGCTTCGCCGTAGCGATCCATTGGGTCAGGGTGGCCGCGTCCGCCGACTTGTCGCGAAGATAGTCGCTCAACCGATCCAGAAGATCGTTTTCCAAGCGTCCGTTCGATTCGAGACCGCGGTAGCCGGCCTCGGGCTGGTCGGGCCCGGTATACCATGCCGAAACATTCGCCCGGACACGGACGACGACCTTGTTGTCGCCCTTGGGGTCAAGCTCAATTTTGTATTCGTAGTAGGGACGCTGGTAGTCCTTCAAATTGATCCGCCCGACTTCGGCAAAGCCTTCCAGCGAGGGCAAGCGATTCCCGGTGTAGGCTCCTATATTGTCGAGCGCAGCTTTGACGGCAGGTAGAGAGAATGGGAACTCGCGCTCGACCGCTCCGCGAAGTGTTTGAGCAGGACAAGCGAGGGCGGCCACGAGCAGGAGCAAAGTACACCGGATGAATATTTTCATTCCGGGACCTCGAGCATCAGGCGGTAGACCCATCCCTGGGTCCCGCTGGCGGCTTGCACGCGATACCAGGAGCGGGTTTGCAGCAGCACGGTGACGGCATCCCCTTGGGAAAGCGAACCCAGCGTCTTCGACTCGTTATAGGGTTCCGCCTTGAGATCGGCGCTGGTGGTTTTCACTCGGCCAGGCTTTCCTCCCGAGACAGCACTGACTTTTTTCGCCAGCTCCTTCTCTTTTGCGTCCGACGTTTTCAAGTTGGCGCGAGCCTGATCCAACTGGGTTAAAAGATCGGCCATCTTCTTCTCTTCGGCGGCGTATTGCGCGTCCTGCTTCTCTTTAGCTTCCTTGTCGTCGATGTCTTTGATCTCGTCGGAAATCGCCAAAAATTCCGCATTCTCTACGGTGCCGTCGGAAGGATGATAGTGATGATGGCTATCTTCCTGGAAGATCGCATCAATGTTGAGACGGGTCGAGTTGGGGCCGAGCGCCTTCACCACGTAGCGCACGGTGAGCGTGCCGACGTCATTGCTTTGGTAGAAGTGCTCGGGGGCTATCGTATCCTTGCGAACCTTGTAGAGAACGGTTCCCGGAGCTGGAGGCGTGTGGAAAGCAGTGGAGCCGGTGCCTGGGGCGGCGCCGTAAATCTCGGCAGATCCCTTGTATTCGGAGGTGCCGCGCACCACTCCGTCTTCCGAAACAGTTTTCACCACCTGCAAAACGCGCTCGTAGGGTTCGTCGAGATCGATGGTGAAACCACTGCCGTAGTGGGTGGTATCGCGGGCAGAGCACGAACTCGCACGCGCAGAGACACGACAAAACTATGCAGAGGATGCAGGAAACAGGCCTGAGGCGCATCATGAGGATGAATCGCTTCCCACTCAGGAAATAGAAGCGCGACAACTTCTTGGCCCCCCAGCCAACTATTCCGGCCGCCTCGTGGCCGAGACGGACTGCGCTAGCGCTTGAAAACCATCATGACGGCAAGCACCACCGGCAAATAAATCACCGAGGCATGCAGCAGATGGCTTGCCGAGGCTCTCGAACTCGACTGCACCAGCTTGACTCCATAGTACAAGAAAAATGCCCCCGAAGCGGCCATGCCCACCAGGTACAGCAGGCTGTGATCGAGAGAGAATCCGGGGAAGAACGTCGTCACGAGAAGCAAAACCGTGAAGCCGATAATCTCGGCGTGGGTAAAGTGGCCGTCGAGGTCGAACCGCGGCAACATGCGGAAACCTGCACGCTCGTAGTCCTCGCGGTACATCAGGGCTATCGCCAGAAAATGTGGGAACTGCCAGAGGAACAGGACGGCGAACAGGAACCATGCCTGCAGGTTCAAGCTGGCGGAGGCTCCGGCCCATCCAATCAGAGTCGGCATCGCTCCCGGGAACGCTCCCAAGAGCGTGCAGAGCGGCGTCTTCCGCTTGAGCGGCGTGTAGATAAGCAGGTAAGACAGCAACGTAGAAACCGCAAGGAGTGAGGTCAGCGGATTCACGGCGAACCACAAATAGACGCCACCCAAGACGCTGAGGGCCAAACCGAAGATCAAGGCCTCGGTGGCCGACACCCTGCCCGAAGGCAGCGGACGCCCGGCGGTGCGCTTCATGTCGGAGTCGTAGTTGCGCTCCATGTACTGATTGAGCGTCGCCGTCCCGCTGGCCACCAGCAAGGTTCCCACCACGGTCTCAATCATTCCCAACCAGTTCAGCCGACCACGCCCACCCATGTAGTAACCAGCTGAGGTGGTCATGAGGATCAACAGGTTCACTTCGGGCTTGGTGAGAATGTAATAGTCCCGGAGTTTCGAGACCAAGGATGTGCTTCGCGTCTGCGATTCCGTCATTTGGGTAGTTGCCAACGGTCTTGGGTTCATGGGCCTTGCGTCCTGAGCTACCAGTTCCCATCCAAGTCAGCGGAGATCTCTGCCCTGCACTGGTTCCGCTTGTGGTACAGCACACCAATCATGCCGATGGTGACCACTGTCGGCGGAACAATCAGGATCAGGATCCCGCTCTTCAACGCTTCAATCATGCGCAGGCCGGAAGCCGCAGCCTGGGTGTAGCAAAGGGCACAACTCTGGGAAAATGCCGGCAGAGGAATCGTGACCAGCATCAACCCCACAAACACCATTATCGCAAAATTTATCGGTTTTCGGTGTGCGCCTGGATTCGTCACAGCTACCGCCTCCTAACCTCGTACCCTACTTGCCGGTGTTGGCATACGGCACACCGCGCTCAATGCGGAAACTGTCGGTCCAGCCGTACTGCATTCCGGCCAGAACCGAGATCGTGAAGATAATCACGAACCACAACAGCCCGCGCGTCTCGTCGAGCAGATGCATGAAAAACAAGACGCCCAGTCCTGCCTCGACGAAGGCGAGAACCAGCATGCGGACGAGCGCCTGGCTGGTGTCGATGTTCTGATACGCGATCACGAACTGTAATCCAGCGATCACCAAGATGCAAATGTAGATGCCGATGTATTTGCCGATGCCGCCACTGCTTTGCTCGCTTGCCGCCATATTCGTTTGCTCCAGTCTCGTCGTTTTTACCGAGCCAAGGTCTGATCGAACGGGTTAACGCGCCACGTTCAACAGGTAAACCAAGGGCACAACGAACATCCACACCAGGTCGACGAAGTGCCAGTACAGGCCCATTGTCTCCATGTCTTCGGCATCTAAGCGGCCGCTATTGTAGCGCATGCCCACCACCAGCAGCGCCACGATGCCGCCGGTGACGTGGAGCAGGTGCAGTCCGGTGATGCTGAAGAAGGCAGCGCCGAAATTCGCGTTGCCCCAGGGATTGTGAAACAGGGTTACGCCCTCATCAATCATGCCCAGCCATTCCCGGATGTGGAGGATCGCGAACACGATGCCGAGAGCAGCGGTAATCATGGTGAAGCGGAAAGCGCCGGCCCGGTCGCCCAACCTCGCGGCCCGCACGCCTAACAGCATGGTCAGGCTGCTGGTGACCAGGATGAACGTCATGATCATGGCGTTCACGACGGTAGGGGCGAACTTGAACGGCGTGGGCCAACTGGGCGCTGCATTGCGCAAGAATCCATAGGCCAAAAGGCATGCGGCGAACGTCATCGTGTCAGAGATGATGAACAGCCACATCGCCATCTTCTTGGAAGTAACCTTGAACGGCGACGATCCCACGACTCCCGCCGGGGAGTGACTTTGCACGGCTATCTCAGCGTGGCTCACAGCGCCTCCTCTTTCGTTGCGTGTGTTAGAGCTTGACCCACAGCAAAATCAACAGATAAATCCAAAGCACATCCATGAAGTGCCAGTAGCGGGCGGTGGCTACCAACGTACTTCTGCGCAAAACGCCTGCATTCAACTTGCGGATCACGTGCAGCAATCCGCCAAGCCCGCCGAGAATGTGCACCGCGTGCGCCGCAGTCAGGACGTAGAAGAACCCGCTATTGGGGTTCGTCCAGATGTACAGACCCTTCGCGATCAGCTGCCGCCAAGCCAGGTACTGGCCAGCGACAAACAAAATCCCAAGGAACAGGGTCACATACAGCCACAGGCCAGGATTCTTCGCTTCGCTGCGCAGGCCGCCCATGTATCGGGCAACCGGCTTTCGCGCCAGTTCCAAGGTCACGCTACTTAGCAGCAGTAAAACCGTGTTGAGGTAGAGGATGGGCGGAACGCTGAGATGCTGCCAGTCCAGCGACGCACCTTGCCGCACGATCAGCGCGCTGGTAAAGGCCGCAAACATCATCGTGATCCCGAACAGACCCACCCAAATCGCGGTCGACGCCGGAGGAGGCGAGTAATCCTGCACTGCCCGTAGATCGCCGTCGGCGGGCCGGAGATTCCTCCAGCCTCCATTTCCCGAATCGCTGACGCGCGGTTCGAGGGTTTCGATCTGCGGTGGTTCGTGGACCGTCGTTGCCATACTCAACTCCCCCAGGGTCTGACTGCGAATTTCTTACGCCTCGTCGTGCCCGCCCTTAATTTGCTCGGGCGAGGTCTGCATCACGTAGTCTTTGCCGTCCGCTGCTTCGACGCCGTACTGATAGGGATCGTGGTAAACCACCGGAAGCTCTGCGCCGAAATTGTTGTGCGGCGGCGGTGAGGAGGGCGTGCTCCATTCAAGCGAGGTAGCCTCCCACGGATTGAGTGGAGCTTTCTCACCCCAGAACCGGCTATGGATCAGGTTGTAGAGGAAGATGAACTGCGCCAGGCCGGTCAGGATGGCTGCGACCGTGATGAACTTGTGCAGCGGAATGAGCGGCTGCAGGTAGTCATCCACGAAAGCCTGGTAGCGACGCACATTGCCCGCCATGCCCAGGTAGTGGAAAGGCATGAAGATGCAATAGGCGCCGACGAAGGTAAGCCAGAAGTGAACCTTTCCTAACCTCTCGTTCATCATGCGACCAAACATCTTCGGGGCCCAGAAGTAAGTTCCGGAGAAGATACCGAAGATCGCGGCCACGGCCATCACCAGGTGGAAGTGACCCACCACAAAGTAGGTGGCGTGCAGCATGATGTCGATTGAGGGTTGCGCCAGGAAGAACCCGCTGACACCGCCGCTGACGAACATCGAAATGAAACCCAAGGCGAACAGCGAAGCGGTATTGATTCGTAATCGCGAGCCGTACAAGCTGCCAACCCAGATGACGACCACAATGGTCGACGGGATCGTAATGACGAGCGTCGGGAAAGAGAAAGCCAGCGACGAAAACGGGTTCATGCCACTGACGAACATGTGATGCCCGTAGACCATGTAGCTCAACACTGCCAGCGCGCCCATCGAATAAATGAGCGTACGGTGGCTCAACATGGGCCGCCGCATGTTGGTGATGAGCACGTGAGAAACGATGCCCATGCCGGGGATGATCGCGATATAGACCTCGGGATGGCCAAAGAACCAGAACAGGTGCTGCCAGAGCAAGGTCGAACCGCCCGAATGGGCCTGAAGTTGATCGTTAATCACCAGGTTCGACGGAATGAAGAAGCTGGTTCCCGCCACGTGGTCGAGGATCAGCAGAATGCCTGCAGGAAGCAGCACGGCGAAAGCGGTCAGGCCCATGCAGGAAGTGATGAACCAGCGCCCACGCGCTCAGAGGCAGGCGCATCAGGCTCAAGCCCTTGACCCGCATATCAAGCGTGGTGGTGATGAAGTTCAGCGAACCCAGCAATTGCCCGATGCAGAAGATGCCAATCGCCGTCGCCCACAAAACCTGTCCTGTGCCCTGGCCGGGACCTGCAGAGGCGCCCACAGCGCTCAACGGCGCATACGCGGTCCAACCGGATAGAGGCGGTCCGTCGCTAACGAAGAACGCTGAGCAAAGCACCAGAAAGCCGACGAACGTCACCCAGAACGACATCATGTTGAAGTGAGGGAACGGCATGTCCTCGGCTCCAACCTGAATGGGCAAGAAGTAGTTGCCAAAAGCGGCGAAGGGAGCGGTGGTGAGCACGAAGAAGACCATGATGGTGCCGTGCATGGTCATCAACTGGAGGTAGTACTCGGGGGTCATGACCCCGCCCGGCGCTCCGTTCTTAGAAAGCAGTTGCAACCCGGGGATTGCGAAGTTGGTCCACCCGAGGTGGATTCGCATGAACCACGAAAGCACCATTCCAACAAACACTGCCACCAGGGCGAGCCCGTAATACTGCAGGCCAATCACTTTGTGATCGAGGCTGAAGACATGCTTCCGGATGAAGCTCGTGGGAGCATGGTGTTGAGCCGCGTGCGCTGACATGTCGTGCATTTGTTCACCTCATCGAAGAGACGGTCCGTCCACCGCGGCGTAGCGGGGGCGGATCCGGCTACTGCAATGCTGCCTGCTGCTTAATCCAGTTGTCGTAATCGGACGGCGTCATCACTTCCAAGTAGGCCTTCATGTTGTAGTGACCCAAGCCGCAAAGCTGGGTGCAAACAATCTCATATTTGCCCGGCTTAGTCGCGGTGAAATGCAACGAGACGTCGAGACCGGGTACGAAGTCTTGTTGCACGCGCAACTCACGGACGAAGAACGAATGTCCGAGATCCTTGGAATGCATCAGCAAATGGATCTCACGATTCGCCGGAATCGCCATTTCAGCCGTGACGATGTCGTCTTTTGAATCCGGATCATTCGTGGTATCGAGACCAAAGAAGTTCTCGCTGGCCTCGTCGATCTTGTCAGCATGAAGAGGTCCAAATTTTCCGTCCGGCCCCGGATAGCGGAAGTAGAACGCAAACTGTCCGGCCTGTACCTGGATCGGCATGGCATCCGCGGCGGGTGCCTTGAAGTAGATATCGCCCCAAGCCTTCGAACCGAAGATTCCGAGCGCAATCACTTCGGTTCCCACCAGGAGGAAGGCGGCCGCCACGAGACCTTTTGCGCCACCGGGGAAATACAGGATCTTGGCGCCGGGCTTGCGGTCAGAGAATTTCCAGATGAAAAATGCCAGGACAAACTGCGCTGCGAGGAACGAGACTCCCGCCTCCACCATTGTGTCGGAGGTCTGCTCGTCAATGAGCGCTCCGTGCGTGGAGATGTCAACCGGTGGTCCCCAAATATGAAGAATCACGGGGATTGCGGAAGCGATTGCAATCACAACGATCGTCACTGCAAAAAATTTCGCCATGGTGTCTCGCCTTAGGAATCAGAGATTTCGCTTGTCGGCCTGGAAAGTCGCGGGCTGTCGAACGCTGATTCGACAGCCCACCGATATTGTGCGGACTATTTGGCTTTGAAGGTGAAATCAGCTTTGGCCGGACTGCCGGCCGCGACTGTCACTTTCTGAGTTTGCTTGCCGTACTCTTCCTGCCACGCGGTAACGGTATAGGAACCGGGCGGCACGTCGAGGGTGTAGGAACCGCTATCGTTGGTCGTTGCATAAGGACCCTTCACGACCACGAAGTAGCCATGCATCCAAGGGTGAATGTTGCACTTCACCGGGATCATTTCTTCGGTTTTCCAGCTGGTAACGATCGGCGGCGATCCCGGCGGCTGAGACTTATTCCAAGGGATATTGCCCGCCAGCGGATTCGGTTCCGGGTGAATGTTGTGCGTGGTTTGATCACTGGTGATGACCTTGAACTGCTGCCCGGCGTCCATTGCCAGAACGTGCGGCGTGTACTGACAACCCTTTTGGTCGAAGGTGGGCTGTTCGGAAGGAACGGCACTGGCTTCGGTGGCGCTCAGACCTTCGGAGATGTACAGCACAACGTTCTCGAGTCCTCCGCCCTGGCCGACCACCACGCTTTCCAGCTTCGCGGGGTTGCTCTCGTGTTGCTTCACACAGTAGGGATCCTTCGACATGTCGATGCCCTTCATATGTGGAGCCGCACCGTCGAGTTTGACGGTGCCGGTAATTTTGCCCTGTGCTGCGGCGCTGACGCCTCGGGTCGCGTATAGACATCCGAACGCGATCACGAATAGCGTCGTGGCCGTTACTGCAAGTTTGTAGCGGGCTTTCATTCGTTCTCTCCTATTTCGAACTTGTCCTGTCGAATTGCCGCTTCTATCGCCGTCAACCCAATTTCATTGCGCCGTCGGACTCACCGGCTTCAAACCCAATTGATGGGCGAGAGCCTTTTCCTTGGAATTCGTCGGCTGTAGAGAGCGCAGGTAGAACACGAGATCCCACGCCTCATCGGGTTTGATGTTGTCAGACCATGATGGCATCGGAGTGCCATCCAGACCCGTCATGAAGATTTTGTACAACTCGGTATCGCTCGTACCACATTTGAATCGCGTCTCGTCGTGGAAGTTGTACGGCTTGATCGCCGCGCCCAGGTCGTCCTGCAAGGTGGAAGCAGAAGGTCCATTGCCACGTCCTTCGACTCCGTGACACTTCCAGCATTGCACGCGGCCGAAGACCGCCTGCCCGTCTTTCAGACGGTCGGCAGTGAGCGCGGGTTCGGGTGGAACCTGAATGGGCGCACCCGGTTTATCCGATGCAAAACGCGGAGAGAAGTGCTTGACGTAGGCCACCAGATCGACGCGCTCCTGGTCGGTCAGGGGTAGCCACTGAGGCATCCCGGAGGTCACCAAGCCGCGGCCGATGGTGTTGTACAAGTCCTCGTCGGTGGGCAAAGTACCGGTCGGAGTGGACCGGCATTTGAAGATGCCCAAAGTGAAGTTGCGCGGCTTGGGGTCGAGGAAGGAGGCGTTTTCTCCCTCTCCATCTCCCAAATCGCCGTGGCACCCGGTGCAGAACCGGCGGTAATTGGTTTTGGCCGCAGCGGCGTGGCCGGTACGGCCCGCCACGTGCGACTCCATGTTCATGCGCGAATCTTCGTCCATTTTGGTCAACTGTGCGGAAGAGGCAGCACAGAGCGTAAGAACCAGGGCAGCGCCCAGGCACAACTTCCAGTTTTGTGTTTTCATGCGCATCCGTCTCCCTCCTCTTAGAAGTCGAAGTCAAAGCCGAAGAACAAGGTACCGCTGGTTAAGTTGCCGCCGTCGGGGGCGGTGCCGTTCTGAGTGATCCAGGAATACTCGCTGTGTAATGCAAAACCGTCCCTGGCGTTCATGATGGGATACCAACGGGCTCCAATCGTGTAGGCAGTGATATCGCCAAAATCGGATTTGTTGGTAGGGAGAGCCTGTTGCGACATGCGCACAAACTCGCCGCGTCCGAAGATGATGAACTGAGGATCCACGGTGTAGTGAGGTTCGACGAAGAAACCATTCCATGTGGGTGAGCGTGCGCCCGTCGGCAGACCGGTCAGCGGAGTGCTGGCGGTTCCGAAGTACGCACTATCCCAACCGTGCTGGTAGTAGACCGAGACGTCCGCCTTGTCGAGGTAGAAATCTCCGAAGAATCCTTCGCGGTGGAAGGATTTATCGCCCAAGCTAGATCCCGGAATGGGGGCTCCGCCCGAAGTCAACGAGTAGGTAGGGGCTTGCCCAACGAAGGCATACGCGCCGACGCGTTGCAGACCCAGACCGCCGAGATCAAAGGCCTGGCTGGCCGTGAAGTAGCCGCTATAAGTGTTGGCATTGACGAGATCGACATTGCCATCGTTGGAGCTGATCACCGCCGCCGAAACGCGGGTGTGATCGTTGTACGAGTGCCCCATCCACTCTGCGCCCAGCTGGTTGTCGCCCAATTGAGCCGAGAAGTTGCTGTCGCCCGGCGGTTCAAAGTGGTAGAGCTGATAACTGCCGCCATTCCCGGATATGCTCAAAATACGCTTTTCCGAGATGAAGTTGTCGAGCTCGAACTTTCCGACCCTGGTGTTCAACCAGGTGGACTTCAACAGGTTGTCGAAGCGCACCCAAACGGATTCGAAGTGGAAGGCGCCAGTTTCGTCCGCGGAAGGGACCATCAGGAACGAAAGGTTCTTTTCCAGGGTTCCGCCGCTCAGAATGTCGAGGCCCGTAAGGTCGAAACCGTGGGAGGTGATCTTCGCCTCGCCGGTGTCAGGGCCGGATGCAGTATCGATCGCTACCTTGTTGGTGCTGTCGCGATGGAAGTTTGGGGTGATGCGGAACGTGACCGGCCAATAGGCAGGGTTCTGCCAGATTGGCGAATCGCGGTCATTCATCAACTGGTAGCCATTGTCCTTGAAACGCCAGCCAAAGTCGTTCAGAACCGGCCACGCCACGTGACAGGCCGAACACCGCAAGCCGTATTTCCTGGCAAATGCAGGAAAGGCGAAGGCGTTCTGAAAAGTTCCTAAGCAGAAAAAAACGAGCAGCAAAAAACCCGCGAGACTCCTACGGGACGAGGCCATGCAGTCCTCCTGTGTAGAGTCAACGACACTTCGTATTGACAACGAAATCCTGGAAAGAACGCACCCCACATAGATGCGTGCAGGCGCACTTATTAACACTTTCAGAACAGCACAGTCAAGAAAAATCTAAAAACCCGCGGAAAACCGGGCCCTTTAACCGACAGTGCTCCAACCATTTATCGGGTCCGGCCGACCGTCCCGCAGTGTCAAAAATTCTGACTGCCAAGCAAAAAATCACGGTTCGCGTGGCTGCGAAAATTCGCCAGCGGGGTGACAGATTACACGAAATTTCGCGTTATGCTGAAGAAATATGGCGAAGTTTCGGCTCCCCTCCCGCGATCGCGACCTGATTCAAATCGCAGATGTGGCGCTGGCCGACGTTTCTCGTAGGAGCGGTGCGAGGCTGGCCTGCAGGCCGGGATGCACGCAATGCTGCATCGGCCCGTTTCGCATTAATCAACTTGATGCGGCCCGACTTCAACTGGGACTTCAGGAGTTACAGAACCTTGATCCGGAGCGCGCGCGACGAGTTAAACAACGGGCTAAGGATTCTCGGGCGCGGTTGTCACCGGAATTTCCCGGGGATCCGGCGACAGGTTTACTGGATAAGGGTCCCGAGGCGGACGAGAAATTTTCTGACTTCGGCAACGACGAACCTTGCCCGGTTCTCGACCCGGAAACCGGGCTTTGCGATTTGTATGAGTCACGTCCCATGACATGCCGCGTTTTTGGCCCGCCGGTCCGCACTGAGGAGGGCCTGGGGGTGTGCGAACTGTGCTTCCAGGGCGCCAGCGAGGAAGAGATCGCCGCGTGCGAAATGATCTCCGACCCAGACGGATTGGAAGAAGAGATTCTGAGCGAGTTGGAGGAAGATCAGGGCCGGCGCGGAGAAACGATTGTTGCCTTCTGCCTAGCAGGTCGGTAGGCGATTACCGCCCCAACTTCAGCGTAAACCATTTATCCTAAGCTGGCTAACGAAGGCACGCCTCTGCTATGCACCTTCGTGCCTGAAGGCGTCTCCGGTTGCGGTCGATGGAGCAAGTGATGGCTGGACAACCGTGCCCTTGGCACGAGCCAGCGAACCGATTTCTTGTCGAGGAAGGGAACCCCATGTCGATCGGGCCGTTGACGACGAACTTAATCCCAAGCAGTAATCTCAGGCCGGAGCGCCAGGATATGCAGGCGCTGCAACAGGCCCTCCGTAGCGGAGACTTGTCGGGAGCGCGACAGGCCTTCGCACAGTTTAAGCAAGACTTCCACGCGGCACACAACGGGAATGCGCTATATCAAACGGGCGTATCCGACACTCTGAAACAGGATTTGCAACAACTGCAAACCGCACTGAAGTCAGGAGACCTGACGGGTGCGCAACAGGCTTTCGCGCAGTTTAAGTCGGACTTCAAGAGCCAGCAATCGGTGGTGAAAGAGCCTCCGATGAGCGCCGACAACGACGGAGCGAAGCCGACTGGCGGAATCAACGTATTGGCGTAACGTTTTCTGCCGATTTCCGAGAGATGGAGATTTGCCGAGCCAAGCGCTGGCCCAGTAGATCTCCAGGTTTTCGCGGGGTCAGATTCGCAGGGCAGCGGCGGCATCGAGGCGGCTCATCTTCATATCGAGCAGGGCTTGGTTGGCTTGTTCGAGCGGGTAGACTCGCACCTCCGTAGCAAGCGGAACCTCCGCCGCTAGCTCCAGGAACTCTTTCCCGTCCCTGCGAGTACTATTCGCCACGCTGCGGATGGTGCGCTCCTGGTAGAGCAGCGAGTAATCCAATTGCGGAATCGCGCTCATGGTGATTCCCGCCAGGGTTAGAGTTCCGGCTTTGCGTAACGCGCGCAGGGCGTGTGGAACCAGCGCACCTGCAGGAGCAAAAATGATGGCGTGATCGAGCGACTCCGGCTCCGCGTCAGCCGCATCGCCAGCCCAGACTGCTCCTAGTTTCAGCGCGAGTTCACGATGAACCGCAGCTCGCGTGAAAACGTAGACTTCCCTTTTCTGATGGCGCGCCATCTGCAGAACCAGATGGGCCGACGCGCCAAATCCGTAGAGTCCTAACCGCTCTCCTTCGCGAGTTCCACTCAAACGATACGAACGGTAGCCGATGATCCCGGCACAGAGGAGCGGCGCGGCATGCTCATCGGAAAAAACTTTCGGAATTGGAAGCGCATAGTCTTCCCCGACGACGATCGATTCAGCATAGCCCCCGTTTACGTGATAACCGGTGAAGCGCGCACGATCGCAGAGGTTTTCCAGATCCTTGCGACAATATCCGCAAGTCTGGTCGGTGGAATAAAGCCAGGGGACGCCGACTCGGTCTCCTTCCTTGAAATTCCGCACAGCCGGGCCGCAGCTTTCGACGATACCAACGACCTGATGGCCCGGCACCAGGGGAAGTTTGGGAAGAGTCAAGTCACCTTCAACCGTGTGCAGATCGGTGTGACAAAGTCCGCAGCAGCGAATCTGCAAGCGAAGTTCGCCGGAGCCGGGAACCGGAACGGGTAGATCTTCAAGACGAAGAGGAGCTTGCTCCACCGGCATCGTGCGCGACAGTACCATCGCCCGCATACACCTGATTTTATTCTCGCCGCGTTCATTGACAAAAGCAGGGCCGATAGAACGCGAGCGTGCCGAAAAACGGACCTTCCAGTACAATTAAGCAACCATGCAAAAAATATTCTTGTTCTTGTTCCTGGCTATTGGTGTATCCGGCTGCAGCAAAGGAACGGGCCCCGCGACGGCTACCGCACCTGCGCCTTCGGCGGGTCCTGCCGGAGCTTCGTCTGAGACGAAGACGGACGCGGTGCAGCAGAAATTAGCGGAGTTCGCAGGAGCACCGGCTACCGATTGTGGCCGCTTGAACGCGCAGGCGGACGACCAACTCAAAGCCGCCAGCACGTGTGCCGTGGATGCGGCGCAGGCTAAACATCCCTTTTATGTCGCCTACGATATGCCGGGCATGACCGTGGGAGTGGCTGGTAATGCCGAGGGTAAGCTGTTTACCGTGCAGGCGCAGGGATCGGGCGACGTCAGCAGTGGAACCTGCCCTTCGCAGTTGCGGGTAGCCCCCAGCGGCAGGGTCACTTGTTTTGCGCCGGGCGACATGGGATCGATGGGTGCGGGCGTGCATAACGGAATGAATGCCCCGAGCGGCATGATGAACCCCCACGTCGGCGGTGGGGCGAGCGCTCCGCCCAAGCACTTCTAGTCCTGATCTTCCCTGCTGACGACCGTGTACTTATTGAGAACGGCGTCACGGGAAATGACTCCTTCGATTTTGCCGAAGTCCGCGCGACTCACCACCGGGACGATCGGTTCCTGATAGACATGGCGCAAAGCCATTTCGAGCGCCAGGTCCGGATGCAAATAAGGCAAGCGGCCAGTGGGCAGAGCCGTGCCGAGGGTCATCTCTCCTTTTCCTTCACTCGCCAGGCGCCGTAGAAGATCCTGAGTGACACTGGTCCATCCTGTAGGGTGCAGGCGCACGAGATAGAGATCAGCCTGCGACCCTTGTACGCGCTGGTTCGCGTCACTGATAGTCTCGTTGTCTTCAAGAATGGGAGAGGGCGCGACCTGCATGGCGTCTTCCACGCGAAGGACGCTCTCTTCCCGCTGCTCCTCGAGCGAGGGCAAATCCAAACCATCCTGGCGAGTCAATAAGTCAAAGATTGGTGTCGGCTGAAAACTCCGCGAAATCACATAGGCGATGGTGTTGGCAACAATGACCGGCACAACGATGGAATAATTTCCGCTGACTTCGAGCACCATGAAGACCGAAGTCATGGGCACGCGCAGGAACGCCGCGAACAAGACGCCCATGCCGACCAGCGAGTAAGTAGCGATGGAGCCAGTGAGTGTTGGGAAAAAAATATGCTCGACGACTCCCACCGCTCCTCCCAGCATGGCGCCGACAAATAGGGTCGGTGCGAACATTCCGCCCGGAGTTCCGCTCACGAACGACGCGGTGGTCGCTACGATCTTCAAGATGGCCAGGACCGCCAGCATCTTCCAGGTGAACTGGTTGTGCATGGCCTGATCCATGAAGCCATAGCCGGCTCCCATCACCTGCGGTGCGCCCAGATATCCGATGAGTCCCACCAGCAGCCCGGCAATCGCCGGCTGAAAGTATTGGGTCCAGCGTGGCAAGGCCTTCAGACGCGGGCGGAAAAAGCCGATGCCCTTGGCGAAGATGATCGCGGCGAAGGCTCCGATCGCTCCCAACGCGGCATAAGCCAGCAATTCCTGTGGGCGAATCAACCCGACCGCTGGGATGCGAAATAATGGTTCGGAACCGAGGAAGAAGCGAACGACGACGACGCTGGAGATGGCCGAGAGTACGACGGAACCTAGAATGCCGGCGCTCCAGCGGCCAATGACTTCCTCAATCACGAACAGCACCGCCGAGATAGGGGCATTGAACGCTGCCGCCAGGCCGGCTGCGGCGCCTACCGGAGCGAGCAGGCGTAACCTTTCGCGGGACAGGCGCAGATATCGTCCGAGCGCGGATGCGAGGCTGGCTCCAATCTGGAGAGAGGGGTCTTCGGGGCCCAGAGAGTGCCCCCCGCCAATTGCAAGCGCAGATGTAATGAACTTGCCCACGCCCGTACGGAACGGAATGTAACCGTTATAAATGTAGAGCGCCGCCTTCGTCTGATTCACGCCGCTGCCGCGCACCGCCGGAAAAACGTGCAGAACCAGAACAGCCACCACCAGGCTGACAAGGACGGGGGCCAGTAGGAGACGAAGCTGGTGCGGTTGTGGCACCGGGCCCAGCAGGGCGATACGGCTCCAGTCAATCGCGATGCGGAAACAGACGACGGCCAATCCGGAAAACAAGCCAATGAAAATCGAGAGGATCAGGAAGAATCGCTCTTCGCGAAAGGCCAGGTGAAGCAACGACTGCGGAGCCTTACCCGCTCTCGATTTCATGGCGACGGGCGGAGTGGAGAGGGGCGAGGAGCTCATCGCTCAGCGCCTTCGCGATTGCGCGCAATGAGCAGCAAAGCCAGGTCGAGTCCTTGTGGTTCGCCGCATCGCTGCTGCGCAATGCGTTCGATGCCGAGGACGTTCTCCATAGCGTCGTTGAGCGTGGTGCCGTCCGCGCGTAAGGCCTGATGACGCATTTTTGGTTCCAGTTCCGCCCAGCGGGCATGTAGTTCGCGGAGGGGATCCGCTGCGGTTGCTGCGGAATTCGGGTCGACACCCTGACTTTGCAGACACTGCGAAGCGCGCTCTCCCGCCTGCTGGAATGCAACCAGGATACGCGCCCGTCTTTCAGCGGCCGTCAAATTCGGACGTGCGGGGTCAGAGCTCAAAACCAGCTTCGCGATGTCAAGCATTCCGTGAGCGTCATCATCCTGCACGTGCCTGTCGAACGCCGCTTGCAGATAGCGCTCGGCGGTACGGTATTGTCCGAGCTCGAAGGCAGCCTTGCCCGCTCCCAAATGTGCCAGAGCGTTGTCGTGGTCCAACTGGATGACCTGACGGTATTGATTGAGCGCGTCCTGATAGTCTTGCGCGCGCAAGAAGCCGTCGGCGACGGCGAGGTGAATCTGAGATTCGGGAGGCAGGCTGGCCGCCGAAGCAATCAATTCCGCTTGCGCTTCCATTCGTTGACCGTGTTGCAACAGGAAGTCGACTAATTCGAGGCGAGTGCGGCGACGGTTTCCCTCGGGATCGCTCGACCACAATCCGTAAATGGCGCGATGGTAGCGGCGAATCGCCTCATCATATTTGCTGTCGTGCGCGGCCAACCGGGCGAGTAGAAGATTCACGTCTCCGTCCTGCGGAGCGCGCTCGGCAAGGCTCTCCAGATAAGACTCGGCCTCGGGGTAATCATGGCTGGCGATCAGAGCCTTGGCCAGACTCAATTCGTAGGTGTAGTTGTTAGGGTCGTACGATAACGCGGCGCGAAAGTCGGCGATCGCCATTTCGAAGTTTTTGTTCTTTTGCTCTGACAAACCGCGATAGAAAAGCTGCGCCGCCAACACGCCCTGGCGAGACCCGAAACGGTTTACCAATCGATGGACGGCGGCAAAGCCGAAAATCGCAATCAATAACAACACCACCAGGACCACTGGCGGCTTGTGAGCAATGGCGTCTAGCTTTTTGAAATCCATGCCTCTCTTCAGCATGGTAAATCACGATTTCGCGCGGCACAAACAATGCTCATTGAGCATTGAGGTTCTTCGCGATGAGTTCGGCGGCAATCAGATCCTCAAATGCGCACCCCACGCTCTTGAAGATGGTGATATCGGCTGAGCGACCAACCACACGGCCACTTGCCAATTCATGCAGATCCGCCTTGATGTGGTCACGGTCAATGATGCCTTCGCTCAGCGGAAGCAAGATATCTCCAGCTTCGGCCAAGGCACCGTCGTAGGTGTCAACCACCAGCAGGGCGCGACGGATCGTCAACGAATCCACCTCGCGGGCTTGAGGCTGAAACGCTCCAACCAGGTTCAGATGCGTGCCACGGCGCAGCAGTTTGCCATCGAACAGGGGTGATTGCGAGGTGGTGCAAGTGCAAAGGACGTCCGATTCGGCGGCGCAGCGGTCGGCTTCCACAGGTTCGATGGGCAAATCAACTACGTCAGCCATCTGCTCGCAGAACGTTTTTAAACGCGAGAGATTCTTAGCGCAAACCAGGACGCGTTCGAACTCGCGGACCAGGGGCAACACTGCTAGATGCGCGCGCGCTTGCCGTCCAGTGCCGAAAATGCCCAATGTCTTAACGTCGTTCGGCGCAAGAAATTTGGTGGCCACAGCGGAGGCTGCCGCGGTGCGCAGGTCGGTAAGAAATTTCGCCTCCATGACGAGCCGCGGTTTCCCGGTTTCAGAGTCGAACAACATCACGGTGGCTTGAACGCGGTCTTCGGTACGCGCGGGCTGACTCTGCACCGTGACCAACTTCATGCCCAGCGCGCGTCCGGCGCGATCGTAACAAGGCATGATCAGAAAAATGCCGGTATCCAGGGGAATATGTAAGCGGGCAGGAATCGTGATCTGGGCGTAACGGTCGCGAAAGGCGCGCTCCAATTCACGAATGAGAGATGCAGGGTCGAGGCACTGACGAACCTCGTCTTCGGAGAGCATGCGCACGGGAGGCCATCTTACCGCGAAAAGCCGGTCGTCGAGAGCGCTCTGCCGATGGGTTGGACCGTGCCTCCACTTGTGAATTGGAGCGGAAGCCCGGCAAAAGCCTGCCGGGTAGGCTCAGCAAGTGGCTTCAGGTAAGATACTTTGCGCCACATGAACCGCGAATATCACAAGGGCTACAGCAACCAACTGCATCGCGATATGGAAGCGCTGGTATTCGGACACGCCGGCCTGCCCCTGATCGTCTTCCCCACTTCCATGGGGAGATTTTTCGAGTATGAAGACCGGGGGATGATCGGCGCTCTCGGCGCAAAGATCGACCGCGGTGAACTTCAGGTATTCTGCCCCGACGCCGTCGACACCGAAAGTTGGTACAACAAGGGCGTGCATCCTCGGCTGCGAGTGTTGCGGCATTTGCAATACGAACGTTACTTGCTGCACGAGTTCATCCCCTTTCTGCGCTGGAGAAATCACTCAGCACAATTGGCGGTGACCGGGTGCAGCTTCGGCGGATACCACGCCGTGAACTTTGCTTTGAAGCATCCCGACACGGTGACGCACTGCATCGGCATGAGCGGGGCGTACGACATCCATCAATTTCTGGACGGATATTACGACGATGATTGCTATTTCAATTGCCCCGCGGATTTCCTCGCGAACATGAATGACGACTGGTTTCTCAGCCGCTACCGGCAGATGAAAATCGTACTGGGCTCGGCGGATTGGGATATGTGTCTGGATCAGAATGTCAAGCTATCGGCGATGCTGAACGCCAAAGCGGTGCCGCACTGGCTCGACGTTTGGGGCGACAACTCGAAACACGATTGGCCATTGTGGATCAGAATGGCGGAGAAATATTTCTAGCAGTATCGACGGGAGAATGATTGTGAAGAAAATAGGCATTATCTTTGGCATGGAGAAGACTTTCCCGCCGGCCTTGGTCGAAAAGATCAACGGGATGAAAGTTGACGGCGTGAGCGCTGAGTTTGTGAAGCTGGGCGGAGTCAAGATGGCCGACCCCAGCGGTTACCGGGTGATTGTCGATCGCATCTCGCAAGACATCGCCTTCTATCGCGCATACCTGAAGAACGCTGCGCTGACAGGGACGATTGTCATTAATAACCCTTTTTGGTGGACTGCGGATGACAAGTTTTTCAACTACGCGCTGGCCACCAAGTTGGGCGTAGCCATTCCGCCGACCGTGATCCTGCCTCACAATCAACATCCCCCGGGGACCACCGATCAATCGATGCGCAATCTGATGTTCCCGCTGAATTGGGAAGAAATCTTTGACTACGTTGGATTCCCCGCATTCCTAAAACCCTACGACGGCGGCGGATGGAAGAACGTTTATCATGTGCACTCGCCGGAAGAGCTCTTCAAAGCGTACAACGAATCGGGACAGCTGTGCATGACCCTGCAGCGGGCGGTGAAGTTCAAGGAGTACTTCCGCTGCTATGTGATCGGGCAGGAGAAAGTCCACATCATGCATTACGATCCCAGGGCGCCGCATCATGAGAGGTATGTGAAAAATCCTCCGCCCACCGACCCCAAGCTGCTGGATCGTGTGGTGAAGGATTCGCAGACGCTATGCCGGGCTCTTGGCTACGACCTCAATACGGTGGAGTTCGCAGTCGAAGACGGTGTACCGTACGCGATCGATTTCATGAACCCCGCTCCGGACGCGGATATCAACTCCGTTGGCCGCGAGAACTTCGATTGGGTGGTCAACGCCGTCGCTGACCTGGCGGTCAAGAAGGCTCTGAGCGATGAGAATCCCGCTCGGGAGCTGCGTTGGGCGTCGTTCCTGGCCGGGCCGGATTCGCCGCCGGTAAGACCTTCGGCCAAAAAGAAGGCTAAGGCCTAGCGTTCGGTAGGGGAAATTCGCCCTTCCGTTTATACTTGTCAGACCCCTTTCGGGGCCGCGGAAACCGCGTATGCAGCCAACTTTCACAATCGGGATCGAAGAGGAATACCAGACCGTCGATCCGGTGACGCGCGATCTGCGCTCGCACATTCACGCGGAAATGATTGAGAAGGGCAAACTTCTGCTGCAAGAGCGGGTGAAGACCGAACTCCATCAGTCTGTCGTGGAAGTGGGAACGTCGGTCTGCGGCAACATTAAAGAAGCGAAGACGGAAGTCAAAAAGTTGCGCCGGGACATGGTGCAACTTGCCAAGGAAAATGGCTTGCGGCTGGCGTCCGCTGCGACGCATCCATTTGCCGATTGGCGCATGCAGGAAATCACACCCGATGAGCGCTATAAGAACATTGTTGAGGACATGCAACTGGTGGCGCGGGCAAACCTGATTTTCGGTTTGCACGTGCACGTCGGCGTGGAAGATCGTGAGACGGCGATCCACTTGATGAACCACGCGCGCTATTTTGTCCCGCACATTCTGGCGCTTTCGACGAATTCTCCTTTCTGGTTGGGAATGAATACGGGGCTGAAGTCGTACCGCTGCAAAGTATTCGATAAATTCCCGCGAACGAATATCCCCGACTATTTCCCCAGCTGGGGCGAATACGAAAACTTCATCAAGCTGCTGATCAAGACCAACTGCATCGATAACGCGAAAAAGATCTGGTGGGATATTCGTCCGCATCCGTTCTTTAACACGCTTGAGTTCCGGGTGTGCGATATCCCCATGCGTGTGGATGAGACGATTGCGCTGGCAGCTCTCATCCAGGCGACCGTGGCGAAGCTTTACAAGTTGTATTCGGCGAATCAGGGCTTCCGCCTCTATCGGCGAGCGCTGCTGATGGAAAATAAGTGGCGCGCGGCAAGATACGGGCTTGAAGGAAAGCTGATCGACTTTGGCAAGCAGAAAGAAGTGCCAGTCCGCGATTTGCTACACGAATATTTGGAGTTCGTGGACGATGTCGTGGATGAACTCGGGTCCCGAGAAGAATTGGAATACATCCACCAGATTCTGAAAGACGGAACAGGCGCGGACCGTCAACTGCGCGTCTTCCAGGAAACCGGTGATTTGAAGCACGTAGTGGATTACATCATTCAAGAGACGGAAGTGGGGTTGGCCGAGACAGCGGCTGAGACTTCCGCTAGAAAAGTAGGGTAATGAAGGCTCCGGTCAGTTCCGTGAAGCAGCAACTCAATCTGCTCCCTTTTGATCCTGAATATACTGCTGGCGCGCGCAACGCGGTCAATGTATGTCTGCGTATTCAACCCAGCGAGAAAGTCACGGTCATCACCGACGAGGCGACCAGGGAGATTGCGGCCAGCATCGTTCATGAGCTCGAGAAGGTCGGCTGCCCCTACCACGCTTTTGTTCTCGAAGACTTGGCGCCGCGCCCGCTGACCGATTTGCCGCAGGAAATTCTCGACGATATGGAGACCAGCCAGGTCAGCATCTTCGCCGTGCAGGCGCAGGCCAACGAACTGCGCTCGCGCATGCAGATGACCGACGTCGTCAACCGCAGGAAGATTCGTCACGCGCACATGGTGAACATCAACCGCCAGATCATGCTGGAAGGCATGCGGGCGGACTTTTTGAAAGTCGACCGCATCAGCACCAAAGTGGTAGACATGGTACGCAAAGCTTCCCAAATCAAGGCGAAAACGGCTGCCGGTACCGATCTAACGGCCGATTTGAATCCCAATTACCGCTGGCTCAAGACCAGCGGGATCATCAGCCCTGACAAATGGGGCAACCTTCCCGGTGGCGAGGTGTTTACCACGCCCGGCGAGGTGAACGGGACTTTCGTGATCGACGGCGTGGTCGGAGATTGGCTATGCGCAAAGTTCGGAGATCTGCGCGAGAATCCGCTCACGATTCAAGTCAAAAGCAACCGGTTGACGGAAGCTCACTCGACGAATCGCGAGCTCGAAGAAGACTTCTGGCGCTACACCCATACCGACGAGAACAGCGATCTGGTGGGAGAATTCGCCATAGGAACGAACATTGAACTGAAAGACATCATCGGAGAGATTCTGCAGGACGAAAAGTACCCGGGTATCCATATCGCCTTTGGGAACCCTTACGGTGCCCATACCGGGGCGCAGTGGTACTCTTCGACGCATATCGATGTTGTCGGAAGAAACTTCGACATCTGGGTCGATCAGGAACAGATTATGCGCGGCGGACAGTTTCTGATCGAAGCGTAACCTCGGGCTTGCGGTTGCCGGCGGGACGCCGGCGCTACTTTCATGATTTCCTCTCTGCGACAGCAGTTCAACGCGAACTACACGGCGGAGAAGTTTCAGGCCTTGCAAAAGCGTATGGCCGAATCCTGCGGGATGGCTGTGCCGTTTCGCCTGTGTGAGACGCCCTGTTTCTTTCCCAAGTCGCTGCTCGAGCAGATGTCGCAGTACGGAAAAGAACTCATCCATCAACTGAACGGCCTGGAGTACCGCAAGGCATCCTTCTTATCAATCCCCCCGGAATTCAACGTACCGCATGAGACGCCGCACCCCATGTTCATCCAGATGGATTTCGGCCTGGTAAAGGATAAAGCGGGCAAATTGCACCCGAAACTGGTGGAGTTGCAAGGTTTCCCGTCTCTCTACGCATACCAGGCGATGCTCTCCCAGGTGTACATGCAAGTATTCGATCTCGATTCCAATCTCAAATACTTGCTGGGCGGCTTGGACTGGGAAGAGTACAAGAAACTTCTGCGGCGGGCGGTTCTGGGACATCGTGATCCCGAAAACGTGATTCTGATGGAGGTGGACCCGCTCCATCAGAAGACGCTTCCAGATTTTGTTCTGACCGAGCGCCTGCTCGGCGTCAAGACGGTTTCGATTACCGATATCAAGAAAGTCGGACGATACCTCTTCTATGAGAACGGCGGTAAGCGGATTCCCATTCAGCGAATCTACAACCGGGCTATCGTGGATGAGTTAGTGCGCAAGAAGATGAAGCTTCCCTTCCAATTCAACGAAGATCTTGAGGTCGAGTGGGCCGGGCATCCCAACTGGTATTTCCGTGTGAGCAAGTACTCTCTGCCCTTTCTGAAGCATGAATGCGTGCCGAAGACCGAATTTCTGGATCGCGTCGACAAATTGCCCGCCGACCTGGAAAATTACGTGGTGAAGCCCCTGTTCTCCTTTGCCGGGCTAGGCGTGATGATGAACCCCAGCAAGGATGACATCGCGGCGATCGCCAAGGACAAACGTTCCGAATTCATCCTGCAAGAGCGCATGAATTTCGCACCGGTGATCGAGACTCCGTTCGGCGGGACCAAGGCTGAAGTCCGCATCATGTACATCTGGGTTGACGAACTGCTGCCAGTGATGACCATCGTCCGCATGGGCCGTGGGCTCATGATGGGCGTGGATCAGAACAAGAACATGGAGTGGGTAGGATCGTCGGCAGGATTGTACGACGAGAGTTTATAGCCGCTACTTCTCAATTTCCTTCCTGACAATTCTGGTTTCCAGTTCTTTCCCGTTAGGGCGTTTCACATACAAACGATCCGCGGCAAAACGAACCGCGACGGGAACCCCTGTACGAAACTCCCCTGGCATGTATCCCTGGCAGTGATTCGCATCGTACTCGCCCGTGTACGCGGCTCCCTGGAAGCGAACCACTACGAAGGCGGGTTTCGGGACCTGGCCCCGTGCGATTTCGCGTAACACTTCGGCTTCGGCTTGCAACCAGTCTTCGACCTGGTGTCCAGGGACTCGCCCACGTTCTTCATAAAGCTTTTCGGCGCGACGCCGAATTGCCTCTTCGACCTCAGGAGAGCGAACTGCGGCAGCGGCGCTGTTCATAACCCAAACCTTTCCCTGACCGGTTAGACCAATGTATGCTCGCCGGCCGCAAATATCACCCAACCTATTAAGGATCGGCATTTGCGGCTGAGAAGATTAGACGGCCACTGGATGTCTACTGTTTGTCCCCTAAGGTCGCAACCTGCTTATAGTTGACCGCATCCCAAGTGGGGCCTAACATTACCGCCGACAGGTACTGGTGTCTATTCATGATCGGCCAGACAGTCTCCCATTATCACGTGCTGGGAAAACTCGGCGGCGGCGGTATGGGAGTGGTCTACGAGGCGGAAGATACGCGTCTGGGCCGTCACGTCGCCCTGAAGTTCATCCCTGACAACATGGCGGGCGACAAGAAGTCGATGGAGCGCTTCGTGCGCGAAGCGCGGGCCGCGTCGCAACTGAATCATCCCAACATCTGCACCATCCATGACATCGAGGATAACGACGGCCATCCTTTCATTGTGATGGAAAAGCTGGAGGGCGAAAGCCTGAAGCAGCGCATCCGAGGGAAATCGATCGAACTCGATGAGTTGCTTGATATCGCTATTCAGGTGGCTGACGCGCTAGGGGCGTCGCATGCCAAGGGAATTGTTCATCGTGACATCAAGCCGGCAAACATTTTTATTACTCAGGGTGGACAGGTCAAGATTCTCGACTTCGGCCTTGCGAAACTGGCCAAGGTGCAGCAGTTGGGGACCACCGACGATACGCCGATTGAAGACTCGCTGACGGCCGTGGGAGTCATTCCCGGAACCGCCGTCTACATGTCGCCCGAACAGGCGCGCGGAGAGGATATCGATCCCCGCAGCGATTTATTTTCGTTTGGCGTGGTGCTTTACGAGATGGCTACAGGCAAGAAGCCATTCCACGGCACCAATGTGGTCACCACTCTCGATGCTGTGCTGCACAAGAAACCTCCTTCGCCTCTGACCTTGAATCCGACCCTACCCGGTGAACTGGAGGGCATCATCGGCAGGACGATGGAGAAAGACGTCAGCAAGCGGTACCGAAATGCGACCGATATCCGGGCTGACTTGCTGCGGCTGAAGAAAGAAACCGAGTCGGGGCTGACCAAATCTGCATTAAGACAGCGCCTTCCGCTGCGCCCGGTCACCAACACGTTTCAGCGGTCGAACAGTAAGCTCACTTATATTCTTGCGGGGATCACCGCCCTATTGCTGACCGCGGTGATCTCCGGGGGAATCTGGTGGTACCGGCATCGGGGAGCCTTTGCCGCAGCCAACAAAAATGCCATTGCAGTGCTGCCGCTGCAGAATCTGAACCGCGATCCCAGCGTCGATTATTTGCGTTTCGCTCTCGCCGATGAAGTGGCAAATGTGCTGACGCACACTCGTTCCCTGGATGTACGGCCATCGTCGGTGACACAGAAATATGTCGATACAAACTTGGACGTCGAGAAAGTCGGCCGCGAACTGCGCGTCGGAAGTTTGCTGACTGGGCACTACCTTAAAGAAGGAGAACAGTTGCTGGTCACGCTTCAGGCTGTAGACGTCGGCAGCGACCGCGTCCTATGGCAAACCGACCTGAAGGCCAAGGCGGAAGACTTGATTGCCGTGCAGGAAAAGCTGGCGGCGCAAATACGGCAAGGGCTTTTGCCCGTACTTAACGCTGCCAATGGCTACCTCGACACTGGAACTCGTCCCAAGAATCAGGAAGCCTACGACCTTTATCTCAGAAGTATCGCTGTTCCCCATGACGAGGGTCCGAATAAGGAAGCCATCGGAATGCTGGAGAGGGCCGTGGGCACGGATGCAACCTACGCTCCCGCCTGGGAAGCTTTGGGGCTGCGCTATTACTACGACGCGCAGTACTCGGATGGTGGGGAGACGATGTTCCAGCGCTCAACTACCAGCTATGAAAGAGCGCTGGCACTGGATCCCAATCGAGTATTCGCCGCCGGTCAACTCATCACCAACCAGCGTGGAACGCGGCGAACTGGCGAAAGCCGCGGAACAGGCGACGACGCTGGTGCGGCGGCGCCCGCAGAGCGCCGAGGCTCATTTTGCTACTGGGATACGTGTACCGCTACGCCGGCATGCTTGAGAACTCGACTAAGGAATGCGACATGGCTCTTGCGCTCGATCCCGGCAACTATCAGTTCCGCTCCTGTGCCTGGGCGTTTATGGAATTAGGCAAGACCGAACGGGCGATGGAATTCATTAACCTCGACAATGGTTCCCAGTGGGCCGCCTACGCTCTTCCCTCTCTCCTGCTGCGAGAAGGCAGGATCAGCGAGGCGCGCGAAGCGGTTAAGAAAATGCCCACGGTGCCACGCTATCACCGCGATCTGCTGGAAGCATCGGTGGGATTGCGTCCGGCGTCGGAACTGGATCGCATGGCGAAAGACGCGGAGACCAGCCAGCCATCCGAACCCGACCCCGAAAACGCCTACTACCAGGGATCGATTCTTGCATTCGACGGCAAGAATGTGGCAGCCCTGCACATGTTCACGCATGGCAATCGAAGCAGAACTATTGCGCGTATTCGAATTTGTTGTCGGATCCTCTGCTGAGCAAGCTGCGCTCCGATCCCGCTTTCAATAAGGTGCTGACCGCCGCCAGCGATTGCCAAGCTGCGGTGAAGGCGATCAGTTCGCCGCCAGTCAAGTAAACTCAGGTAGGATAGTAGCAGCGCTAACCTTAGTTCTCAGGATCAGTCTATTCTGAAGAGCATACGATCAGGAAAAATCTTGCCTCCTATCGCCGAGAAAAGCAATCCCATAGATATGCAAAAAGCCGGTTGTGACGCCCACGCCGTGAACGGTCGGCTGGGGCGCATCTCCCTTGGTTTCTTGGGCACGTTTCTTTTCTTCTTTTCCCTGGTTCTTCCGATTTCGGCGCAAGCCGCCTGCCAATCCTCTGCAGCCATTAGCCCCGGACACCGGGACTGCGGGCCTGAAGCAGATGTTGCGCCGCCTCAGCACCACGGCCCGTCTCATGCAGACGGTGGCCCATCCCGATGACGAAGATGGCGGCATGCTGACGCTGCAGTCGCGCGGCAAGGGAGACAGTGTGCTGTTGCTTACCCTGAATCGCGGAGAAGGCGGCCAGAACAAGGTGGGGAGCAACCTCTTTGATGTACTGGGCGTGCTTCGAACCCTGGAACTCACCGCCGCCGACCGCTACTACGGCGTCGAACAGAGGTTCACTCGGGTGGCGGACTTCGGCTATTCGAAGAATGCGGACGAGACCTTCCAGAAGTGGCAGGGACACGAAATCCCTCTGGGCGACATGGTGCGCGTGATTCGGACCTTTCGTCCCGACGTCCTGGTGGCGCGATTCAGCGGAACCGATCGCGATGGACACGGACACCACCAGGCATCGGCGCTGCTGACCCAAGAGGCGTTCCGCGCAGCCGCCGATCCCGCGCGCTTTCCTGATCAGATCAAAGAAGGCCTTCGCCCCTGGCAGGCGAAGAAGGTGTATATCGGCAACGTTTGCGGCTTCATGGCCCAGACCTGTCCCAAAGAAAACTACACGTTGCGGCTGAATACTGGCGAAGTCGATCCGCTACTGGGAATGTCTTATATCCAGTTCGCACTTTTAGGATTGAAGCATCAGCTCTCGCAGGGAGCGGGCGGTTGGACCGTCGAGCCCGGGGATCGTTTCACCTATTACAAGCTCGTCGACAGCGTCGTGAATTCCCCGAAGGACGCCGACGGACACGAGAAAGATTTCTTCGACGGGATCAATACGACTCTACCGGGACTCGCCGACAGGCTGGGTGAAGAGGCGCAAAAAGCTCCGTGGCTCAAATCAGGATTGGCCGATATCCAGGAGCAAGTGCAGAAGGCTGCCGTCGCCGCCGAAAAAGATTCTCGGTCGGCCGTAGCACCCTTAGTGAGCGGCAGCAAGGCGGTCGAGCAGTTGATTGCGAAGGTCAGGGAATCTTCCCTGCCGCAGGAGGCGAAAGATCAACTGCTGTTGGTCCTGCAGGAGAAGGCAACGCAATTCTCTAACGCGATCGCGCTGGCAGAGAGGGTGCAGTTCAGCTTGTTAGCTGACGTGCCGGTGGGAGCGAGTCCGGAAGATGCGTTCATGGCTGTCCCAGGTCAGAGCTTCGATGCGACGGCGACATTTTCGAGCTCCGATCCGTCCCTGAAGGCGCCAGAGATTCATCTCGACCTGCCGTCCGGGTGGAGTTCCAAAGTGTTGAGCAAAGACGGTTCTGGCGGAAAGACGACCGCCCGTTTCAAGATTTCGGTCCCGACCAACGCTCAACTCACGCGGCCGTACTGGCATCGCGATGATCCCGAAACCGACAGCATCAACAAGATCGACGATCCCAGGTATCTGACCCTTCCTTTTCCGCCGCCCCCTGTGCATGCCACCGCAGAGATGAACAATACGGGTGCGGCGACCGCCGTTTGCGCAGTCGAGTCCAAGGACGCATCGGGAACGATGTCGGAACGCGCGCTCGCGGTTGCGCCCGCATTCTCAGTCATGCTCGATCCGGGGGAACAAGTGATTCCCGTGGTAGACGGAAAAGAAAGAGCGGTAAAAGTCAGTGTGACCGCAAATCTCGACAACGCGCCGCCGGGCACACTTTCACTCGATCTTCCCACGGGCTGGCGATCGGAACCGCAACAACTCAAGGTGAACCTTGGCAAGCGAGGGGAACAGAAGAATTTTGATTTCAAGATTTTTGCCTCGAGCTTAAAAGAGGGGCGCGCACAAATTCGCGCGGTGCTTGACGCTGGTAGTCGGAAGTATAGCGAAGGCTACAGCATTGTCACGCGAGAAGATCTTGACACGTTCTATTACTACCAGCCCGCGCTGCAACGCGTGAGCGTAGTGGACGTGAAGGTTCCGAAAGATCTCAGAGTCGGTTACATCATGGGTGCTGGTGACGACATTCCGACCGTGCTCGAGCAGATCGGGATGAACGTCACCCTGATTCCCGCGGAGAAGCTCGCAGCCGAAGACTTGAGAAAGTACGGAACGATCGTGCTGGGCATTCGCGCCTACGATACGCAGAAAAGCGTAGCGGCGAATAATAAGGAGTTGCTCGATTATGTTTCCGCGGGAGGAACCTTGATCGTGCAATACAACACCGGCACTGGCGACTTCAATAACGGGCACTTTACGCCGTATCCCGGTCAATTGGGACGCGGGCGAGTTTCCGTCGAGGATGCAGCGGTGGACATTCTGGCTCCCGAGGACGGCGTGTTTCACTATCCTAATCAGATTACGCAGCGCGATTTCGAGGGATGGGTTCAGGAGCGAGGCTTGTACTTCATGACCGATTGGGACAGCCATTTCACTCCCTTGCTTGCCTCGCACGATCCCGGAGAGCAACCGCTGAAAGGCGGCCTGCTGCGGGCGCAATATGGAAAAGGCAATTACATTTATGTCGGATATGCGTTCTTCCGGCAATTGCCGGCCGGAGTGCCGGGGGCGATCCGGTTGTATGTGAACATATTGAGCGTGGGACACGAGAACAGCCATTAGTCGTTCGCCTTTGGTCGTCGGTCAAACTCGCCCCGATGCGGGATTCAACACAGTCCACGGGTAGTGCCCCGCCGTCATTGATTCGTGGCGTTGGCTTGGGCAGCGCGACCGCGCTGAACATGATCGACATGATCGGCGTGGGGCCGTTCATCACCATCCCCCTGATCTTGAGTGCGATGGGCGGGCCACAGGCGATGCTGGGCTGGATTCTCGGCGCCTTCTTCGCGATCTGTGACGGGCTTGTCTGGGCAGAGCTAGGCGCCGCTCTTCCCGGCTCTGGCGGATCCTATCGCTACCTTCGTGAGATCTATGGGCCCAGGCGCTGGGGACGCCTCATCTCGTTTCTCTTCATCTGGCAGCTTTCTTTCAGCGCTCCCCTGTCCATTGCTTCGGGATCGGTCGGTCTCGCCGGCTACGCGTCTTACTTCTGGCCGTCTCTGGAACATCCATACATTGCGCGCAATTGGAATCTTTCCATCCCGCTGCTCGGGAATTTGCAATTCGGCTGGCTGGCTTCGGGCGCGAGTTTCCTGGCGATCGTAGTCGTGGCGTTAGCGACCATTCTCCTTTATCGCAGAATCACGAGCATTGGCTGGCTTTCGAAACTGCTTTTAGCGGGCGTTCTGGGCACCATGGGATGGATCATCGTGAGCGGACTCACGCACTTCGATTCTTCGCTCGCGTTCAGCTTTCCTCCCGGCGCGTTTACACTTTCGAACAACTTTTTTCTAGGCCTGGGGTCGGCCATGCTGATCGCGACCTACGATTACTGGGGCTATTACAATGTGTCGTTCCTGGGAGACGAAGTAAAAGACCCTGCGAAGACCATCCCCCGCGCTCTACTGCTATCCATTCTGATCGTAGGATGTCTATATTTGGTGATGAATGTCAGCATCCTGGGCGTGGTGCCCTGGAAGGAGCTTACGCAGGCGGGGCAAGCCAATGAGAAGCTGTACGTGGTGTCAATTTTCATGCGTAAGATTTACGGCCCCTGGGCGGCGAACCTGGCGACGATTCTGGTTATGTGGACGGCATTCGCTTCAGTTTTCTCGTTAATGCTCGGCTATTCGCGGGTACCTTACGCGGCGGCGCTCGACGGCAATTATTTTCAATCGTTCGCGCGAATCCATCCCGAACACCGATTTCCTCACGTCTCACTACTGGCATTGGGCGGCGTGGCAATGTTGTTTTGCTTTGCCTCGCTGGCCGACATCATCGCCGCATTGGTCGTCATTCGTATCCTGCTGCAGTTTCTGGTGCAGGCGGTGGGGGTGATTGTGCTGCGCGTGCGGCGTCCGGACCTGCCGCGGCCCTTCCGCATGTGGTTGTATCCCCTGCCCGCGCTGATTGCATCCGTCGGATTTATTTTCGTCCTCTTCTCGCGTACGAATTCCATGAAGCAGATTCGCTACGCGTTGGCGATTTTGATCAGTGGCCTCATCATTTATTTATTCCGCGCATGGCGGCAGGGTGAGTGGCCCTTTGGTGACGACCTGCAACTGGTCAGCGAGGAAGCGGCAAGTCATTAGCATGGCGGAGTCAGTGAACATCCCGAGTTTGCCTGCGGAGACGCAGATCTCTCCGTGGGCGCCATTGCGCGAACCGCTATTCCGGTCGCTATGGCTCGCGGCGGTAATCTCCTACACCGGCACCTGGATGCAAAACATGGGCGCGGGCTGGCTGATGACCCAGCTCACGACTTCTCCACTCATGGTGAGCCTGGTGACGGCTGCCAGCACGCTGCCGGTCTTCCTGGTGATTCTCCCCGCTGGGGCATTGGCTGATCTGGTGGATCGCAGACGTTTTCTACTCATCACGCAGGGGTGGATGGTATTGGCCTCAGGCCTTTTGGGCGTTTTCACTCTGCTTGGCTACGTCACCCCCTGGATGCTGCTGGGGTTCACGTTCGTGCTAGGCCTTGGTGCGGTGATGAACGACCCAGCCTGGCAGGCGATCACGCCCGAGATCGTGTCTCCCGCGCAGCACGCCTCAGCCGTTGCCCTGAACTCCGTGGGATTCAATGTGGCGCGCTCCGTCGGGCCGGCATTGGGCGGAATGGTCATCGCTGCTACCAGCTCCGGAATCGCTTTTCTGCTGAACGCGGCGTCATTCTTCGGGGTGATCTTCTTTCTGTACCGCTGGAAGCGTCCGCACTACGAGCACGTCGAAAAAGGCCGAGTGATCGATGCCATGTTTGCCGGGTTGCGCTACATGCGCGGAGAGCCGCTGGTACAGTGCGTCCTGATCAGGACCGGAGCCTTCAGCATTGCCGCAAGCGCACTACCGGCGTTGCTGCCTCTACTGGCTCGCAGGCACGGCGCCACGGGCTATGGGTTGCTCTTGGGATCGTTTGGCCTCGGGGCTCTGGCAGGGGCTGCTATACTTCCTCGGCTGCGCAGCAGGTTGTCGGTGGACGGGTTGGTGATGTTTGCCATCCTCTTGTTTGCTGCGATGACCTTGGTTGCCGGCAGGGTAGAAAGCTTCGGCTGGCTGACTCTAGTCCTTTTTGCCAGCGGGACAGCCTGGATCGGCATCCTGGCTTGTCTGAACGTCGCCGCCCAGACCATGTCTCCGTCGTGGCTGCGGGCGCGGGCGTTGTCGATGTATTTGCTGGTGCTGCAAGGCGGTATGGCAGTGGGCAGCGCGGCTTGGGGAGGACTGGCTAACCGTATCGGGGTTCCCACTACGCTGCTCTGCTCGTCTATCGCCCTGGCAGGCGGACTATTTGCAGTCCGGCGTTACCGTCTCACGTCACAAGAGTTACAATTGGCTCCTTCCGTTGTCAGAGATTAGCTCGGCTCTAAAGCACAAAGCATAATCAAACTATTCAAGGAGATTCTTCATGAAAAAGATGAAGTACATGGTGCCCTGCGTGATCCTGCTGGCCTGCACCGCGCTGGGCGCAGATGGGAAAGATGGATCCTGCGTCTGTCAGTTCGGTCCTGGAGAAAAGCTTTAAAGGCGCGGAAGGCGAGTTCGTGAGCGCCGCCGATGCCATGCCGGAAGACAAGTATTCCTTCGCACCCAGCAGCGGCGAGTTCAAGGGCGTTCGCACCTACGCCCAGCAGATCAAGCACGTTGCGGCGGTCAACTACATCGTTGGCGCGACCATTCTGGGGGAAAAACCTCCGGTGGACATCAGCGGCGAAAACGGTCCTGACTCGGTCAAGAGCAAAGCCGAGGTGATGAAATTCCTCAAGGATTCGTTTACCTACGCCCACAAAGCCATGGCCAGCATTGATGATAAAAACATGGTCGGATCGATCAAAAACCCCTTTGGCGAGGGTGACACGACCCGCCTCTCCATGGCTATCGTGCTGATCTCGCATCCGTTCGACCACTATGGGCAGATGGTCGAATATCTGCGCATGAATGGGATTATCCCGCCCGCCAGCCGACGCTAGTTCTTCAGAAGGGGCTTGCGGACGTCCGCAGGCTCCCTTTCCCTCCAAAATCGGCATTCCTAGCCGCTTCTGGGCCATATGGCACTGAAGTGCTATTTACACTTTTGGGAACAAAAAGTAACGTCAGCTTCCCCCTAAATTCTGCGAGAAGTTTGCCGGACAGCCATCGGTTCCTTCCACAGGATTCAGCTGTGGGGACGGCTCCGCCTCAGCCGCCCTGCTCGGTGTTGCCCGGTTTCGGGGAAGAAGGAAATGAAGAGGAAGAAGCGCACTATGTATCTTTCAGACGCCAGCCGCGAACAAGAAGTGAAGCAGGAGATCGAGAACTTTCTCCAGGCTTTGAGTTCCTATCCTGATCGATTTGCGCGGGAACCCCGCCTCAGTTTTCGTGAACATCTAGTTGATATCGAAACCGCGAGCCAGCCGGTGTCTGGCCGGGACCGCCGCCGATCACTGGGCCACTGAAAGACTCTGGGAGCCTACCGCTTAAACCGATCGCAACTCGTACGCCCGGCATTGCCTCGTCTCTCGGAATCATCTGGATCGTGCTCCGCGGCTTTCGATGGCGGCGGAAATCAATTCGGCAGTCAACCCCTGATCCATGAGGTGAGCCTTCACCTCGGCCCTTACCCGGCTGACGTTAGCCCTACTATCCACAAAAATAAGGACCGCAGGACCAGCCCCGCTTAAGGCTGCACCGAGAACTCCGGCAGCCCTGCAGGATATCGTCTGCAATGCCGGCAGCAACGGGCAAAGGGGCGACGCGATAAGGCTGATGAACTGCGATCGGCGAGCGCGGAGGCCAGAAGATCTCGGCGTCCCTGGACAAAAGCCGCCAGCAGCAGCATCGAGTTTTGAATGTTGTTCACCACATCGGCGCGGGAATACTGCGAGGGCAGGCACCGCCGGGCCTCCTCGGTGGGCAGGCTCTGCTCGGGAACAGCCAGCAGGAGCGGCCACTTCCCTTTCGGGAGGAAGCGGGCAACCTGGGCTTCACCGTCTCCCGACATGCGAGCGACGGCGAGACCTCCAAGCCAGCAGGCAGCGGCGTTGTCGGGATGATGCTCGCGGCGGGACGCTTCGCCAATGATACGGTTGTCGTTCCAGCGCAACTTGCCGAAGTGAACGGCTAAGGCTATTCCAGCAAGCCTGGCGGCGGCGGATGAGCCGCACCCTTTTCCCAGCGGGTATCCGGTTGTCGATCTGGAGAGCGAGCGGGATCAAGGTTTTTCCTTCTGCCGCGAGCACTTCGCGATACGTGGTCAGGATCAGGTGATTCTCAAGCTGTCCGCAAAGAGAGGCATCCCTTCCCTTGGCTTTGATCGAGAACTCGGTGGCAGCGCGGGCGCGGATCTTGAGGAACAGATCGAAGGCCAGCGCCGCGGCATCAAATGCCGGGCCAAGGTTGGCCGACGTAGCCGGAAGGTTGAGGGAGAAGGTAGCTTGCGCGGTTCGCTTGGGCATAGGCTTGAGGATGAGATTCTACATGTTGGCAAGACATGGTAGATTGCGGCGTGCACCACCACGAGCCGAACGCGTGAAGAGATCCTGCAACAGCGGGAAAAGTACAAGAAGCTATTTGAATCTACGGCGGCTCTGCTTTTTCGCCACGATCCCGTCGGCATCGCCCTTGAACACAATAAAGATGAGTACCTGCCCGAAGCCGGAACCATCCTGCCGCGCCTGGACAGTTGCCGCTCCGAGAGCGACGTCCTGCCAATCGTTTACGAAGAATTTCTCCACTGGTTCGGCAACGCGGCCGGACCCAGGGAACGCTACGTCGAGATCGCCGCTGAGATATGGGATCTGTGGCAGGCGTACCGGGGCGATGAAACCATTCCTTCCTAACATCGGAACTTAGTTGTTCCGCCCCTCCAACACTTTCAGGACAGCATCCACGCTGGCATCGACCACGATGGGGGCGCGTTGTTGGCCGCGAAGAGTCTTCGCTTCCTGCTCGGTAGCTGTGCCCGCAAACAGCTCGCCGCGATGAAAGTTCAGCGTGAACTCCGGATCCTTGAGCAGATGTCCGGTAAGAATCAGCACGATGCTCTCCGCAGGATTTACAAATCCTCGTTTCACCAGCTTCTTAAGACCTGCCAGCGTGACCGCTGACGCGGGCTCGCATCCCACACCATCGGCGCCGATCTCGGCTTTGGCCAGATGCGATCTCGACTTCGCTGACTTCATCAACCGTGCCGCCCGTTGCTTGAAGAATCCGCACTGCCTTCTTCCACGAGGCCGGGTTGCCAATGCGAATCGCCGTAGCCATGGTCTCCGCGTGAACCGGAGTGATCGACTGGCCGCCGTTCTCGCGCATGGCGCGCACCAGCGGGTTCGCTCCCGCAGCCTGGATGATGGAAATCTTCGGCAGACGGGAGATCAGGCCAAGCTCTTTCATTTCAAGGCAAGCCTTGCCGATGGCCGATGAGTTCCCCAGGTTTCCGCCGGGAACAATAATGTGGTCCGGCGGCTCCCAGTTCAGTTGTTCCATCAATTCGATGGCAGCCGTCTTCTGCCCTTCGATGCGATAGGGATTCACCGAGTTCAGCAGATAAACCGGCGCTTTCTGCACGACCTCGTTCAGCACCTGCATGCATCCGTCGAAGTCGGTCTTCAACTGACAGGTCACCGCACCGTAGTCGAGAGCCTGCGCAAGCTTGCCCCAGGAGATTTTGCCTTCGGGAAGCAGGACGAGGCTGCGCAGGCCGCCGCGCGAGGCATACGCAGCCATCGAAGCCGAGGTGTTGCCGGTTGAAGCGCACGCCACCCATTGGAATGCCTGCTGTCGCGCAAACGAAGCGGCGGCGGTCATCCCGGTATCTTTGAAGGATCCGGTCGGATTCATGCCTTGATGCTTAGCCTGCAGGAGTTCGACTCCTGCGATGCGGGCACACCCCGGCAACGAATAAAGCGGCGTGTTCCCCTCGCGCAGTGTGATTGCATCGTTCAGGCTGCGCAGACTCGGCAGAAGTTCGCGGAACCGCCATACGCCGCTCTGATCGACTGCTTCACGGGAAAGCTTACGTTGTTGCCAGAGCGATTTGAGATCGCCAGCGGCGTCCGGGTTCCATCCTTGAAAGGAGATTTCCAGCAAGTCGCCGCAGGAAGTGCAGCGGAAATTCGGGCCGGCATCTTGCTGCACCGCACCGCAACCGATGCAGCGCAGCCGCGATTCACCGCGACTGAATTTCGATTCGAGCGCCGTTGGATAAGTCATTCGGTGGAGTTACTTCTTGCCTCGCAGGTAGGCGTCCGTCTTCTCCATCCAGTCCGCACGCGGAGGGTTGAAGACGTCCAGGTCCACAGTATCTTCGACGGCCTCAGCCTTGTGCGGCATGTTGGCCGGAATGGTTAAGACCTCGCCCGCGCGTACCACGATTTCTTTGCCGTCGATCCAGAACCTGAGCGCGCCCTCGAGGATGTAGGTGAACTGTTCGTTGATATGGCTGTGCTCCGGGACGACGCATCCCTTCTTCAACAGCACCCGCGCTACCATGATCTGATCCCCCACCACGAACTGACGCTGCAGTAGCGGGTTCAGATCTTCGAGAGGGATGGAGTTCCAGGCAACGTACTTCACTTCAGGCTTCTGAGCGCGTTTGCGCGGGACAGTCTTCCGCAGCGCATGCACTTTCTTTTTCGCGGACTTCTTGGCGCGAGGCATCGTGCTTGATTATATAGGGCGCGTGCGCCGCGGGAAGCTTGCTCCGGCCGTGTCTGACAGATAATCTTGAACCAGCGCCGCTGGAGTGTGACCCATGGTCGATGAGTGCCACACACCCTGTTCAAAGGAGCATCATGAAACCGCACCAACACCGGCAAGAGACTGAGGCGGTCCGAGGTGGAACCGACCTCGGCAAGAAGAATGGACCCCTGGCAACGCCTATCTACCAGACCTCGACTTTCGAAGTAACCGACAACGAGCAGCAACTGCGCGCGACTCCGACTGACATGTTTTATACGCGCTACGGGAATCCTACGAACACCGTAGCGGAAGCAGCAATCGCGGAACTGGAGGGCGCTGACGCGGCGCTCGTATTCAGTTCGGGCATGAACGCCATTACCACTGCGATTATGGCGCTGCTCAAGAGCGGCGACCACATCGTCGCGCAGCGCGACATTTATGGCGGGACGATCAAATTCCTCTCGCAATGGCTGCCGAAGTTCGGCATTGAGACCACGTTTGTTGATACGGTTGAGTACGACCAGCACAAGAACGCGATCCGGCCGAACACCCGGCTTTTGTATCTGGAATCTCCAACAAATCCGACCTTGCGCGTCGTCGATCTACCCAAGCTGGCGGCGATCGGCAAGAACCATAAGCTGATCACCATGATTGACAGCACCTTCGCCACGCCGATCAACCAGCGTCCGGTGGAGTACGGCATCGACCTGGTCATGCATTCGGGGACGAAATACTTCGCCGGGCACTCCGACCTGATCTGCGGAGTTGTCGCCGGCCGCAGCGACCTGATCGACCAGATTCACCACACCCGGACCACTCTGGGCGGCAACATGGATCCTCATGCCGCATGGCTGCTTCTGCGCGGCATCAAGACAGTCGCCCTGCGGGTACAACGGCAGAACTTGAACGCTCTCCGCGTCGCACAGTTCCTGGCGAAGCACCCGAAGGTGCGCAAGGTGAACTATCCCTTCCTGGAAGATCATCCTCAGCACAGTATTGCCCTGGAACAGATGAGCGGAGGAGGAGGCGTCCTCAGCTTCGAAGTGGACGGTACTGGACAAGACGCGTGCCGTCTCTCCGAGGCCTTGCGACTGTTCACGCTGGCCCCTAGCCTGGGCGGAGTCGACTCCCTGGTATCGATTCCCGTGCTCACCTCGCACGCCATGATCGCCGCCGATCAGCGCGCGAAGATGGGAGTCACCGAGCAACTGATTCGCATCTCAGTGGGAATCGAAAACGCAGATGACCTGATTGCCGATCTCGAGCAGGCGTTGAAGGTGGTCAGCGGCAGCCGACAAACCGTCGGAGCCCGCTAAAAAAATAAGGACGGGCGTCAGCGCCCGTCCCTCTCCATTGCTCTGGTGTTCCAATCTTTCTTAGAAGATGAACTTCAGGCCAAGTTGCATGATGCGGCCATTGTGCGCCACAGCGGGCCGGAAGTAAGCATTACCTCCGCCTCCGACCGAGGTGGGCTGAATACACGAAGGCCCATCGACTTGGACGTAGCAGGTTGCGGTGCTATTCGGATTTGCGTTCGGGCTATTCGAAGCAGCCGAACCAAAGTCCCCCCCTAGCCACGCATATTCGATGTGGTTGAAGACGTTGAAGGCTTCGGCACGGAACTCGAACGCCATTGATTCTTTAATCGCAAAGCGTTTAAACAATGCCATATCGAAGTTGGTACGAAAGGGATTCGTCAGGAAATTGCGCGGCGAATCCCCAAAGGTCAGCCCTGCGGGCGGACCAAAGGCCGCAGGATTGTACGAAAGTGGGCCGAAGCCATCAAACGGAAATCGCGGGGTGCCGGATCTCGGATTACCGACAACATCGGCATACGAACTGGCTGAACCGGAACTAACTCCATTGTTGACTCCGGCGTTGTCTGAAAACTCGCCGTTAGCTACGCTAAACGGTGTACCGCTTTGAATATCGGTAATACCGGACCATTGCCATCCGCCCAGTAGCTTGTGAGCGACGCCCGGGCTCTTAAAGAAAGGCAGATCATAGATGTAGCTCAACGTCAGCATGTGACGCTGATCGAAGTTGGAACTCGCGCGGGCGCGAGCGAGATTGAACGTGTCCAGAATAATAGGATCGCGGGCAGAAGAAGAATCGTCGATCGAGTGGCTGTAGGTGTACGAAGCACTGACCTGCAACGATCCGACGCTGCGCCGTAGCGACATTTGCAATGCGTGATAGGTGGAGGAAGCTTTCTCCTCAATCCGGCTGACCGAACCAATCCCAGGAAATTGCGTACGGAAGGCATCGGGAGCCGAGAGTTCGCCGCAGGCGATACCGAGATTCACCGCTGCGCCGGACGGAAGCCCATTAGCACCCGGAGCGTTGTACTGCACCGGTACGCCACTCGCTGTCAGCGCATCCATCGGAACGCCGCCGGCATCCAGTGTTGTTCCGCAATCTGTAATCGGATCGCGCGCTCCGTTTGCCAAGTACGGGTTTTGGCTCGCCGCAACCGGTCTGACTTGGTTGATATCGAGGAAGCGCGTGAGGTGCGTACCCTTGCTGCCGACATAGGAGATCGTTGCGACGGTATCCTTCGCAATCTCATGTTCGATGTCGAGGTGCCATTGCTGGACGTAGGGCCACTGCACCTTGTTAGGGATCGACAAAACTGCAAGTGGACTCGATGTGCCTGCCGGTGTTGGAACGATCTGGTTATAGCTCGTGACGTTCAGGATGCTCGTTGTTTGCACCGCGGGACTAACATTGGGCTCCAGCGACTCGGCATTGGCCTCGTTACCGTTTGTGTGCTCGAAGAAGACCCCGTATCCTCCGCGAATCGCCCACTTGCCATCCCCCCTCGGATCAAAGGCAAAGCCGATGCGAGGAGCAGGATTAAACAAGTGACCTTGCATGCAGCTGACGGGAACTCCCGGAGTCACACCGCACTGCACAATGCCGTTGAACGGATTGCCGTTGACGAGATTGGTGGTGTAATCGGTGCTGCTGGCGCCGGCAACGAAGTGTGATGGATCGAAGTTATATTCCTGATGGTAGCGCTCGCGGTAGGTTCCGAACATGCTGACTCGCAAGCCGAGGTTCAAAGTGAGACGCGGAGTGATGCGCCAATCATCCTGGAAGTACGGTTCGAAAATCTTGTAACGGTTGTAGAACTTCGGCTGAGCACTGGTTTGAGTGAAATTGGAAACCCGTCCAATCAATAGATCCGCAAAGGCGTTGCCTGTGCTGACGGCTGCGTTGCTAGTGTCGTAAGACAGCTCTCCATTCGTGGCAATTGTTGGCGCTGCGAGCTCGTTTTTCTGCGCCGCGACAAAATATGCGCCGAACTGGAGGTTGTGCTTGCCTGCGATCTTCGTAACATTGTCACGATAGGTATACGTGGGGTTGGAGTTGTAGGGTCCATTTGGCAGATATCCAACGTCTTCGCCGAAGTTGTAAATGCCGCCGCCGCCGAGATTAATGCCCGGAACCTTCCCTTGATCCGCTCCGGGATACAGGCCGAAGGTCAAACCGCTGGGGCGCTGCCAGGCTCCGATCGGAATCAACGTGATGTGATCTGTGGTGTAACTTGCCACAAATTCGTTGAGCAGGGTAGGAGAGACGGTTGAAGTCAGCCGCGCGACCATGCTGATGCCCGGCCCCTGGAAATTCGTCTGAATAGTCGGAAAGTTGCCGACGTTTGTCCAAAGCGGCGTTGGATAGATCTGATCCCATGAGTCGTGAATGTAGCGGAAAGTCACGCGATTGTTGTTGTTGATGTTGTGATCAATCCGGAAGAGTTCCTCACGCCAGTTCGTGGGAAGCGTAGGGGCTGCATTCCAAATATTTGCGCCCGATGTAGGCGCGGGAATCTGTGCTACTAGAGCCGGAGAGTTAATCGTGTCGACGGGCACCTGATTGCCAGCGAAGATGGCGAAGCTGTTCCCAGGATCCACCACTCCCGGACCACTGGCGGGACAATCGGCAAAAACCGGGAGACTCGGGAAGCTGGCGTCAGGCGTCCGAACGAACTCGCCGGATGCGGGACAGAGATCGCTGAAGTTTCCACCGCGTTCTGCGAGTGACGGGACCACCACGCTCCCCAGATTCGCGGGCACTCTGTCGCGCCGCCACTCCTGCGACCAGAAGAAAAACGTCTTGCTCCTTGTTCGTGTTGTAGTGACCGGGAATGAAAACAGGCCCGCCGATGGTGTATCCGAAATCGTTTTTCTTGTAAGGACGGAACGGTGGTCTGGGAAGTAGTTGCGCGCGTTGAAAGCATCGTTGCGAACGAACTCGTAAACGTCGCCGTGGAAAGCGTTGGTGCCCGGACTTGGTCTCGACTTCGACTGTTCCGGATCCGTTCCTGCCGTACTGCGCGCCGTAGTTGGAAGTAAGCACGCGGACCTCGGCGATCGCATCGAGACTGGGATAGGTGATCAGCGTGGTGTTGCTGCCATCGTCCTGGTTGCTGCCGCCGTCGACTTCCCAGTTGTTGTATTCCGTTCGTCCGCCATTCACGCTGTAGGCGACCGTCGACACCCCCGTCCCGGCTTCGTCGGACCCTGACTGATTGCGTAGCACCCGGAGTCAGCGCGACCAACTGAGTGTAATTGCGCCCGTTCAATTCCAGCTGCGTCATCTGCTTGCCGGTGACCGTGCCGGCGAGTTCGGAAGACTGAGTCTCGACCTGATTCAACTGCTCGCCCTTCGACCGTTACTTCGGTAGCAACTTGGCCGACTTGCAGGGTCAGCATCGATGCGCGCCTTTTGCGCCACGCGGAGCACTACGCCGTCGGCCTTGAAGGTCTTGAATCCTTTCGCAGAAATGGTCAGGGTGTAGGTACCGCCGGGCAAGCCAGCCGCCAGATAGTCGCCGCTGTCGTTGGTAGTGGTGGCTCGATCTGATGCCCCCGGCCGGCTCTGACTTTCACTTCCGCTCCGGACACCGACCGCGCCGCTGTGGTCCGGACCGTTCCGGTGATGACGCCGGTGTCTTGTGCGAACACCCATGGAAGGTTGAGAACGCAGATAAAAACAGCCAATCCCACCAGACGGCGTTTCATGATCGACTCCCTTCGGCGTGCTTTTGAGGCACGCTCCGCAACATCCATTGCTGGCATGAGCCGTGACTGTAGCGTCCCAGCCGCACAGCACTATGTGATTGCGATCACCTGGAGCTGTGACACCCTACCCGAGCTACCCCACAAACGCTGAAAGCGTTTATTAAAACGTATGAATAGTGCGTTAGAGCCTATTTGGTGTCAAGCGAAAAATGGCCGCCCGCGGTGGAAAAGATACCTGTAACGGGGTTTCTAAGGTAGTCCACAGGTCGATTCCCGAACCACCAGTTCGGGCACTACTTTGCGGTGCACCGCCGCGATGGGCCGCTTCTCCAGGACGGCATTGATGCCATCGAGCACCACGCTGGCAGCCATCGATCCCATGGTCTCCATCGGCTGGCGCACGGTGGTGAGCGCAGGCGTGTAAAGACTCGATCCCGCTATGTCATCGAAGCCGATCACGGAACACTGTTCGGGCACGCGCAATCCCGCTTTCGCCAGAGCCCGGATCGCTCCAAACGCCGTCATGTCATCGAATGCCATCAGCGCGGTGAACGGATGCTTGCGGTGAATCAACTCCTCGGTCAACTTGTAGCCGGCTTCGAAACTCGAAATCGGATCCCGCGATTCCGGCAGATCGACGATCAGCCGCTCATCGAGTTCCAGCCCGCTGGTCCGGGCAAAATTGCGCACGCCCTTCCAGCGCGGCGCGCTATCGCCCAACGTCTTGGGACCGCGAATGAAAGCGATCTTGCGATGACCGAGGGCGTAAAGGTGCTCGATCCCGGAATAAGCGCCGATCTCGTTGTCGACAGTTACCGAACTGATGGAACCGGTCTTCGGTTCGCGCCCGATCATCGCGGTGGGAATGCTGCTCTTCTCCAGGTCGGCGAGAACATCGATATCGACGAAGAGCCAGTTGGCCAGCACGATCAGGGCTTCCACGCGGCGGTCGAGCAGCATCTCGAGATAGCGCTCGAAGCGGCTGCGCTCGTTGTGCACGTCGGTGAGAATCGGCAGATACGAGGCCTGGTAAAGAGAATTCTCGATGCCGCGCAGAATCAGCGTGCAGTAAGGGTCGGTCATGTCAAACACCATGACTCCGACGGTGTGGCTGCGGCGGCTGCGCAGAGAGCGCGCAAAAAGATTGGGGCGATAGCCCAGCTTCTTGGCCGCTTTCTCAATGCGCTTCTTGGTTGCGGCAGGGATATAACGGGCGAGTGGAGCGTTGTTGAGCACGATGGAGACGGTGGTGGAGGAGAAGCCACTCTCCCTGGCTACATCGCGGATGGTAACCATCGAGTCCCTTTTTCTTTCGACGTTCACCCTGCGGTACGCGTTATTAAAACGTTCCGCGCTTGAAATTCGGGCGTTTGCTGGCGGACACTAACAGCAGAGTGAAACGGCTGTCAAGCAAACTCGTGTTGTGCACGTGCGCGTTGCCGCTCTGGTGGACTCTTATCTGCTGCGTGGCGCAGAGCCAAAATGCAGCCTCTGCAAAGCCGTCCGCCGACCCGCAACAACTATTTCAACAAGGGCAATCTGCCCTGAAAAAAGGAGATCTGGATGAGGCTGAGCGCGCCTTCCGCGGAGTGCTCGCACTCGATCCTCAGGCCGCCGCAGCCTACGCGAATCTGGGCGTGATCTCGATGCGCCGCAAGCAATGGCCGCAAGCGCTCGATAGATTGAACAAAGCCGAAAAGATGGCGCCCGAGATTGCGGGCATCCGGCTGAACATCGGATTGGTTTACTACCGCCAAGCTAAATATTCATCGGCGATTACTCCGTTTGAGTCGGTAGTGCGCGACCTGCCAGATCTGGTTCAGGCAAGGTATCTTCTGGGGCTTTGTTACTTCTTCACCTCTCGTTATGCCGAGGCGGCTACGACGCTTGAGCCCTTGTGGCCGCAGGAATCCGGTAACCTGAATTACCTCTACGTCCTCAGCAACGCCGCGAACAAAGCCAACCGCCCCGATCTCGATCAGAAAGCTCTGGAGCGCATGGCCGAGACCGGACAAAATTCTCCCGAATTCCATCTGTTCATGGGGAAAGCGCATCTCAATCGCGAGGAGTTTGACGACGCCGTGAAAGAACTGGACACTGCCGCGAAAGCCAATCCCAAGTTGCCGTTCGTCCACTTCTACCTGGGTATGGCTTACATGAAGAAACAGGAGTTCGAACGCGCGAGAGCCGAGTTCCTCAAAGATGTCGCCATCGAACCCGACGTGCCTTACAACTACGATCAACTGGGCCTGATCGATTCCGAGCAGCAACAAAACGCTGAGGCAGAAAAGAATTTTCGCAAGGCGCTGCGGCTCGATCCCTCTCTCACCAGTTCACATTACCAACTGGCTCGCGTCTACTTGAAGCAGGAGAAATATCATGAAGCGCTGACCGAGATCGATGCTGCCGCCAAGCTTGACCCCAAAAGTTCTCCCATTCACTACGTCCGTGGCCAAGTGCTGCAGCGTCTGGGGAGAACGGAAGAAGCGAAAGCGGAAATGAGCCAGGTCACTAAGATCACGACCGACCTGCGCGATCAACGGCAAAGAGAGCTTTACCAGGCTCCTCTACCTGATCCCGAATTAACCCAGGAGCCGCAGTAGTCTATTTTTGATAGACTTGGCATGCCACGTTGTTCCTCGTTTCCGACAAGCTCAAGGGCCCCAACCAAAGCAACGTTGACAGAGTCTTAAGGAGGACCTTCCTCATGAAACGCACACTTCGCATCGTTGGCATTATTCTCGCCGTGGTTCTGATTGCGCTCATCGCGCTTCCCTTCCTCATCGATGTCAACAGTTTTCGGCCCAAACTGGAGACAGAACTCAGTTCGGCGCTCGGTCGCGATGTGAAGGTCGGCAACCTGAAGCTATCTATTCTTTCGGGAAGTGTTTCCGCCGAGGACTTGTCGATCTCAGATGATCCTGCGTTCAGCAAGACTCCTTTCGTCCATGCAAAATCTCTCGATGTCGGCGTGGACCTGATGCCTCTGATTTTTTCCAAGGCTCTGCACGTAAACGATTTGACCCTGACTCAGCCGGAGATTTTCCTGGTTCATGCTCCGTCGGGAAAATGGAATTTCTCGAGCCTGGGAGGAAACTCCGCAGCGAAACCTGCGGCCTCGGCAGCGAAATCGCCAGATACGTCGAACCCCGATCTGTCTGTTGCAAAGCTCAAGGTGAAAGACGGCCGAGTGACGATCAGCCAGGCCAATTCCTCGGTCAAGCCGCACATTTATGACAAGGTCAACATTGAAGTGCGGAACTTCTCGTTCACTTCGCAATTTCCCTTCACGCTGACAGCGAACCTTCCCGGCGGCGGCAGTGTGAAGCTCGACGGCACGGCTGGTCCGATCAACCCAACCGACGCTTCGCTCACTCCGCTGGACGCGAAGATACTGGTCAAGCAACTTGACTTGGCCGCTTCTGGATTCATCGATCCTTCTTCGGGAATCGCTGGCCTCGCCGACTTCAATGGAACCCTGAACTCCGACGGAAAACAGGCCAAAACGCACGGCGTACTCTCGGCCGACAAACTCAAACTCTCTCCCAAGGGACAGCCTGCGGGTAAGCCAGTACAGGTCACGTACACGGTGGTTCACAACCTGGCAAAGCAGGCAGGAGAAGTGACCCAAGGTGAAATCAGCATGGGCAAAGCGTTGGCCCAGTTGACCGGAAATTATCAGATCCAGGGCGAAACCACTTCGCTCAACATGAAGCTCAACGGTCAGGGCATGCCCGTGGATGACCTGGAAGCCATGTTGCCGGCGCTGGGCGTCGTTCTTCCTTCAGGCTCGTCCCTGAAAGGTGGAACACTTTCCACCAACCTTGACATCGCCGGACCCACCGACAAGCTGGTCATCACCGGTCCCCTCAAGCTGAGCGATACGAAATTGGCAGGGTTTGACTTGGGCTCAAAACTCTCGGCTCTTTCCAAGTTCACGGGATCGGGTCCGAAGACCGGCTCCGACACGGCGATTCAGAATCTAAGCACCAATGCGCGAGTCGCTCCCGAGGGCATTCGAACCGACGCTGTGAATCTGACGATCCCATCTCTCGGTGTGTTGACCGGAGCCGGCACCATCAGTCCGTCGGGTGCGCTCAATTACAAGATGAATGCCGAGCTTTCGGGCGGCGGCGCGGTGGGAGGCCTGACGCAGATGGCCGGCCTCGGCGGCGGCGGCAAGGGTGTCGGGATCCCGTTTGCGATTCAAGGGACAACCTCGAACCCAACGTTCATTCCCGACGTCCAGGGCATGGTCGGAAGCCAACTGCAAAACCAGCTGAAATCGCGGATTCCGGGCGCGAATACCCAGAATTCTCCGATCAATTCGATCACCGGCCTCTTCGGCAAAAAGAAGAAAAACTAAGCTCCGCCTCTCTCTAACTTGCCGGCGGCTCGCAAAACTCGAGCCGCCGGTTGCTTTTGCGCTTGTCGCTGATTTACTATAGTGAACATATATTTTCTCTATAAGAAATACATTATGGTGAATCCAACCGTTGTCGAGGGCTTGAAACCGTACGCGATCGGAGAAAAGTTGCGTGGCTTACGCTTGCGCAAAAGCATGGGACTGGTGGAACTGGGCAAGCACACCGGGCTTTCCGCAGCGCTATTGTCGAAGCTGGAGCGGGGCAAGCTTTTTCCGACTCTGCCCACCTTGCTGAGAATTGCAATGGTGTTCAGCGTCGGGCTCGACTATTTCTTCACCGACGAAAGGAAGCGGCGGGTTGTCGCCATCGTTCGCAGACAAGAGCGTTTGCGATTTCCCGAACGGCCCGGTACGGCGGATATTTCCTACTACTTCGAGTCGCTGGATTTTCCCGCCACCGAACGAAAGCTGAGTGCCTACCTCGCGGATTTCCAGCCTATCGCGGCCGAAAAGCTCAAGCCTCACCAGCACGTCGGTATTGAGTTCTTATACTTGATCAGCGGAAACCTGGTCATGAAGATCGGCAGCGTAGAGTACGAACTGGACGAGGGGGATTGCATCTACTTCGATGCCGCGGTGCAGCACAGCTACCGCAGAAACAGCAAGAAGCCTTGCTCGGGGCTGATCGTCACCGTGGGACAGCAATAATCAGATATAACCGAGACCGGAGAGGCGGTCTTGAATCAGCTTTTCGCCTTCTTCCTCCACCTTCTCGGCCGGTGGATTCATGGATGCGGGATTCTCCACACCCGAGGTAGTTCAGAATGACGGGCGCTAAGTCGGCGATGTTGGTGTTTGGTGGAAGCGGCGGGCGGTTCATGAAGAGAATTCCCGGCACCGATTCCGGATCCACAATGTGATCTCCACTCCAGCGGCGGGTATTGTCGGCGACCAGTTCATTCGCGAAACCGCCCACGGCCGATTGCCATGAGACGCGAAATCCGGGATAGAAATTCACCAGCAGATCGGGAGCCTGAGTAGCGAAAGGCCCGGAATACAGGTCTCTCCCTGCGCGAAACGCTTCGTACGGTCGGGCTTTGGGTCAGCGGATCCGCTGAGTCCGGAAGTCCCGCTTGAATGGCTTTGCGAATGCGCTCGGCTTCGCCGTTTTCTTCGAGAATTCCCTGCCCTTCGCGGCCTTTGAAATTCAGATAAATTCCGCCCAGACCAACCGCGTAAGCGTAGGTCTTCGACCAGTCGACCTCGGCGAATCCCTCGCCAAGGTCTTGGCTCGGTTTTCGATTATCTTTCAGCGCGAGCAGGCCGTTCTGCCAAAGCCACGTATTCGTATCAAAAGCTCTGCGGAAGCTTCCAAACCCGTGGTCCGACAAAACGAACAACAGAGTGTTTTCATCCACCTTGTCGAGCACCGGGGCCAGCAGCTTGTCACAACGCTGATAGTGCTCTTCGATACGAGTCGCCATCTCGCGCGCCATATCCGGCTGGTAACCCGGGTGTTGCGGATCGCGGAAGCGCCACATCATGTGCTGCACGCGGTCGGGGGTATCGAACAAAGTAAAGAAAAAACCTTCCTGGAAACGGTCGAGTTCGAAGCGCATCATCTTCTCGCGCTCCTGCAGCACGAGTTCGCAATGCTGCAGGTAAGCCGCTTCATCGATGCGACCGTTATTCAGACCGTTGTGCTCCTCGGCCATGCCAAGCGTGGAAAACAAACCTAAGTTTTCCGACAACTCCTTCGCATATTCGCCCGGAGACGAAACCGGAAAGAGCGGAGCTGCCGGATCGAAGTTCACCGCCGATACGTAAAATTCGAGGTGCGGTTCAAGCCGGCACACATAGAAGCGAGCAATCCCGGTGACCGACTGCAACATCGAGAATTTGAATTTGAAACGAACCCATTCGCTCCAGCTCTTTTCCGCTACTTCAATCTTCGACGGCGTACCACCGGTTCGAATCAGCAACTTTCGTCCGGGCTTGTCGACCTGAACGCGGATCTCGCAAGACGTGTCGGTCGGGGGCGATTGCCGCGTGTTGCGCGGACCGATCACCCGCGTCTTGAGATCGCTGCCGGAATCGAGCAAGACGACCTGCTCGCTTTCCTGGGCCGTGACAGTTCGATCCTGGGTATAGAACGTTCCTTTGCTCTGGCTGCCGCGCAGGTCGGGCACGCCAACTCCGGCCAGCATTTTGCCTTGCAGCATCTCTGGCGGAAAGGTGCAGGGACATCGCAAAACCACACTCGGAACACCGGCGTGGGTAAGGGGCTGCCACAGCGGAACCCCCTTGCGCTGGTTGACCACGCGCGGGTGTGCCAGCACGTTCTTCGGCCGCTCGAAACGGCTCAGGGCGGCGTCGGGCTGGTAGGTTCGCGGATCCCTCGAGACGAAATCGAAAATCCCATGTCCTCCGGGATTCGTTCCGGTCATGAATGATGACCATGCGACGGGAGTCTGCGCGGGATAGGTCGTCCCCAGGCGGGAGTAGCTTCCCATCGCGCGAATCTTCGCCAGGTTGGGCAGATCGCCGCGGCCGAGCATGGCTTCGACAATGCTGGGCTCAAGTCCGTCCAGACCGATCACAATGACTTTTTTGCGCAAGAATGGAACCTAGGAAATTTTGGTCGAAGAGGAGTTGGAGGGTTCGGAGTCTTTGGTTTCAGGCGTGGGGCGAGACTTCCCAATCACCTTGAAAAAAGTGGCGACGACCTTGTTCCAGAAGATGAGAAGCAGCCCCACCAGGCTGGCCAAGCCGGAAGTCACCGTCATCACCTGATCGGGCCCGGCATAGAGGGCTAGCAGATTTAGATGCATGCTGTCTCCTTGGGATGTTTGAGACTAGTGTATCAGTATCGTGCGCGTCTCGGAAAGGGACTGAGCCATTCTTGGGGGCCTGGCGACGCGAGCGGAATCTGACTTCTTCCGGGATCACACTCAACAAAGAGTCGTCTAGCTAGTTACAAGTAAGAGTTGCCTTACCTACTAGCGTTTGCCCCGAACTCGTGCGAGTCGCGGTGATGGTAACCGGTCCGTTCACCGCGTTCAGGCACGTAGCCACACCGTAAGTAGCTCCAGCGGTGTTGCTGATGGGAGCGTTTGTCGGGTCCGACGAGGACCATACGGCGTCCGTGTATCGCGCCAGAGTTCCCCCGGACCTGCGCAGCCATTGTTGTTAGGGAAAGCGTTGAACGGTTGCTGATTTCCGGGCGCCGGCGAAGTATGGTCGATCGTGGCAGCGGACGGAGAAATTGTTATAGCCGTCACCTTGCACGAACTGGAACCGCACCCAATCGCAGTAACAGACAGCACCAGCAGTAGACTGAAGAGCGCATATCGCGACATTTCTTACTCCTCGGTGTGGGTTTTCAACACAGGCCCATTGCGTAAACCCGAAGCTTTCGAAAATGTTGCGACTCAATTTCCTTCACACTGATTACTCCGTCCCGGGCGAGAACGCCGATTGCAACTGTGAAGAAAGGCTCCGCGTAATCTCGCGCTTTTCAGAACTGAGGTTCTGCAGTTCGCCCGGGTCGCGTTTCCAATCGTACAATTGCAGTCCGTATTTCGTGTGTTCGATGATCTGCCATTGCCCTTCGATCATGGTTTGCATCGAGCCGGTAATCGCGGTGGGCACCTTGCTCTCGGGTTGCTGGTTCTGTTTCGGCAGATATTTATCCTGCGCCAGTTCCGACAAGGGGCTCGGCCACTGCGTCGCACTCGCCGCCTGTTCCCACAATGCGTTCAGCGCCGGGCCTTGGAATTGCTTTTCACCCGCATCGAGCAAAGTCATCAAAGTTGCCGGTATCGCGGCATTGGTCACATTCGCCGAAACGCGCTGCCCCGCTGGAACATGGCCCGGATACCAGAAGATCAGCGGTACATGGATTTGCTCACGATAGAGAGCTTCGCCGTGCGTAGGCAGTCCGTGCTGCCACAGTCCTTCCCCATGATCTGACGTGATGACGACAATCGTGTTGCCGATCAGGCCGCGCTTCCCAAGCTCGGAGATCAAACTTCCAATCGAATCGTCGACATACTTCACTCCATCGTCGTACTGATCGATCGGCGATTTCTGCGGCCACGGTTGCGGATAGCCGTGCGGGCCTCCATAGGGCTCATGCACGTCGAAGTAATTCAGGAAAACCAGAAACGGACGGCGGTCTCGGTCGACCCAGCGCAGCACTTCGCGATTCACTTCGGAGGCGCGTTTACGGACACCTGGCGCGCCTCCGTTAGGTCCCACGCCTTCATCGTCGAGATCGAGCAACGAATCGAAGCCCAACCAGCGCAAGCAGACGTTTTGGTTTGCTGTGGTCTGAACGCGACAAATAGATGCGCGAGAACTCGCGCCCAAAGAGCGTGCGCACCCACATGTCCGCAGGAGAATGAAAATAGTCTTCGAAGTGCACAAAGCCGCGCCCGAAACCAAGATCGTGCGAGAACCAAGTACGGTTCGCGGAAAAAGCTCCGGTCCGGTATCCGCGGCGCTCGAAGGCTTCCCCCAGGGTGAGCGCTCCCTTGAAACTCGGCGCCCGATCCAAACACCGGCATCGGCTGCACGTTAGTGACGCCGTGTTGAAACTGATAAAGTCCCGTCATCAGCGACACGTGCGACGGCAGGCTCCACGAGCACGCCGAAATCGCGTTTTCAAACAACGTGCCCTGCTGTGCGATGCGATCGATATTGGGGCTGGTGGGCCGAGCGTATCCATACGAAGAAAGATGATCGGCGCGCAAAGTATCCACGACGATCACCAGCACGTTGGGCGCACCGGGCGAGGCTTGCGGCAGGCTCGCCAGTTCCCGCTTTTCCTCCAGCCAGATTCCACCCCGTACGGCAAAGAGAGCGATGCACCAAGCGGCCACAGCGAACATGAAAGTTCGCCGCGCAAATCGCAGTACGCTTTCTTCTCGTGCCGAGGCCCAACGTGTGAACGCCACGCCCACGCCAATCGCCAACAGGAAACAACTCCAGTGATAGAGGCGCGCGGTCAGGGTCAGAAAATCGTAAGCCGCCAGCGCCGAGAGCAAGAACATCAAAACCGTTATGGTCCGAAGCCGCGGAACAAAGCGCCCGAGAAGGCTCACGAGCAATCGTCAGAATCGAAAAGAAAATCGCATCACACAGGGGTGAGATCCAGAGGATCGGCCACGAAACGTGGATCATCGGCCCCCACGATGCCCAGTTCAGGCGCTGAAATAGCATCAGGCCCGCGCCTTCGATCAGGCCTGTAACGATTCCAAAAGAAATGGCGATGAGAATCAGATCGATCAGAGAAAAACGTTCCCCGGAATGTTCGTTCAGAGTGGGCAACAATAATTTCCGCGTGATGAATTCCCGGTAGTGTACGTCAAATTCTCTAGAACCGGGGAACTCAATCCGCCCCGGTCGGTTTGGGCGAAATGTCGGGCAGTCTATTGGTCGTGATGCCGCGGCGGCGGTTCGCCCAGAGCCGTAGGCGGTCCATGTAGAGATAGACAACGGGAGTCGTGAACAGGGTCAGCATCTGGCTGACGATCAATCCGCCGACAATCGTGATGCCCAGCGGGCGCCGCAGTTCCGATCCTGTGCCAGTCCCCAGCGCCAGCGGCAAACCGCCAAGCAGCGCCGCCATGGTCGTCATCATGATGGGACGGAAGCGCAGCAGGCATGCCTCGTGGATGGCCTCGAGCGGACCCTTCCCTTCCTTGCGCTCGGTGTCGAGCGCGAAGTCGATCATCATGATGGCGTTCTTCTTCACAATGCCGATCAGCAGAAGAATGCCGATCATGCCAATCACGTTCAACTCGTTCTTGCTGATCAGCAACGCCAGAAGAGCGCCCACGCCCGCCGAGGGCAGCGTCGAAAGAATGGTGATGGGATGAATATAGCTCTCGTAAAGCACGCCCAGCACGATATAGACGGTGACCAGCGCAGCCAGAATCAACAATGGCTGGCTGGAAAGCGAACTCTGAAAGGCGGCCGCCGTGCCCTGAAAACTGGCATGAATGGTGCCGGGGAAGTTGATCGAACTCTGAGCTGCTTCGATCACCTCGGTCGCCTGTCCCAGAGAAATTCCCGGCGCCAGATTGAACGACAAGCGTCACCGAGGGATATTGCCCCTGGTGACTTACCGCCAGAGCGGTGTTCGACGGCCCAAAGCGGGTAAAGGCCGAGAGCGGCACCATCTGTCCGCCGGACGAGCGCACATAAATCACCTGCAGCGCGTCGGGACTCTGCTGAAATTCGCGGCGCCACTTCCATCACCACGTGATACTGGTTCAGCGGCCGGTACATAGTCGAGACCTGCCGCTGACCAAAGGCGTCATACAGCGCGTTGTCGATATCCGCAGCCGAAATTCCCAGGCGGGACGCGGTGTCACGATCAATGATCACGGTTGATTCAAGCCCGTGGTTCTGCTGATCTGTATTGACGTCTCGCAGTTCGGGCAAGCTGCGCAGCTTGGTCAGCAGCTTGGGGCGCCCATTCGTTAAGCTCGCTCAGATCTTCACCCTGCAAAGTGTATTGATACTGAGCCTGGCTCTGGCGTCCGCCGATGGTCAAATCCTGCGCGCTCTGCATGTAGAGTGTCGCGCCCGGAACTACTGCCAGCTTGCCGCGCAGGCGGCCGATCACCTGGTCGGCGCTGACTTTCCTCTCGCTCAGCGGCTTCAAGGTGATAAACATGCGGCCGGAGTTCATGGCCGTATTGCCGCCGGCAAAACCCATGACGTTCTCGACGGCGGGATCTTTCATGACGATCCCGACGTACTGCACCATCTTGGCGCGCATGGCGCCGAATGAAATGTCTTGCGCCGCCTGCACCGATCCCATCAAGCGTCCCGTATCCTGCTGCGGGAAAAATCCCTTGGGCACGACGATGTACAGGTAGACACTCAAGCGCGGCGGTCAGCAGCGTGATGCACAGAGTGATGAACTGGTAGCGCAGCACCCACTCCAAACCGACGCGATAAACGCTCAAAATCCCATTAAAGGCCCGCTCGTTTGCGCGATAAAACCAGCCATGTTTTTCTTCACTGAGCGGCTTGAGCAGCTTGGCGCACATGGTCGGCGTCGTGGTCACCGACACGATGCAGCGAAACGCCAATCGCGATGCTCAAGGTCACGGCGAATTCGCGGAACAGCCGGCCAACAATTCCTCCCATCAGCAAAATTGGAATGAAGACCGCGACCAGCGATGTGCTCATGGAGAGCACGGTGAAGCCGATCTCCCGCGCGCCGGTATACGCCGCCTGCATCGGTCCCATGCCTTTTTCGAGATAGCGGGTGATGTTCTCCAGCACCACGATGGCATCGTCCACCACGAAGCCAGTGGAAATCGCCAGAGCCATTAACGAAAGATTGTCGAGGCTGTACCCCAGCAGGTACATCACGCCGAACGTGCCCACCAGCGATAAGGGGACGGCGACGCTGGGAATCACCGTCGCGCGCACGGTTCGCAGAAACATGAAGACTACGAAAATCACCAAAATGACAGAGAGCACGATGGTGACTTCGATATCATGTACCGAGGCACGGATCGTGACGGTGCGGTCCAGGATCATCGCCAGGTGAATTGCCGGAGAGATCGACGCCTGCAATCGCGGCATCTCCTCCCGAATGCGGTCGACGGTGTCAATAATGTTCGCGCCCGGCTGCCGGAAAACGATGATCAGCACAGCGGGCTTTCCATTCGCCAAGCCAACGTTGTGAATGTCTTCGACCGAGTCCTGCACGTCGGCGACATCGCCCAGCCGGACCGCGGCTCCGTTCTGAGTGTTGTAGGCGACAATCACGTCGTCGTATTTGTCAGCCTTCATGAGCTGGTCGTTGGCCGTGATCGTCCAGGCATCCACGTCGTTGGCGACTTGCCCCTTGGGACGATTCGCGTTGGCGGAACCTAGCGCCGTTCGCACTGTGTCGAGTCCGATGCCCAGCTTGTTCAGCACCATCGGATTCACTTCTGCACGCACCGCCGGCCTCGCGCCCCCTCCGACAAACGCCTGGCCCACGCCGTTGATCTGCGCGATCTTCTGTCCCAGGATCGAATCGGCAGCGTCATACATCTTCGGCAGAGTGACGGTGTCGGAGGTCAGCGCCATGATCACGATGGGCGCGTCGGCGGGATTCACTTTGCGGTAAGTGGGATTGCCCGGCAGGTAGGAAGGCAAGTTGGCTTCGGGCGGCGTTGATGGCCGCTTGCACGTCGCGTCCCGCGGCATCGATGTTGCGCGACGAGATCGAACTGCAACACGATGCTGGTCGATCCCAACTGGCTGGTCGACGTCATCTGGTTCACGCCGGCGATGCGTCCAAACTGGCGTTCCAGCGGCGTCGCCACCGCTGAGGCCATGGTCTCAGGACTCGCTCCCGGAAGCGAAGCCCCCACTTGAATAACTGGAAATTCGACCTGCGGCAACGGAGCAACCGGCAAGAAATTGAATGCCAGGATGCCTGACATCAACAATGCCAACGTCAGCAGCGAGGTTCCAATCGGACGCTTGATGAAGGGAGCCGAAATGTTCATGCTCAGTCTCCCGCCGACGGCTCTTCGATGCGATTGCCGATGGAGTAGCGCTCAAAGCGGTGAGCAAGACGGTCAAACCATAGGTAAACGACGGGCGTGGTGAACAGCGTCAGCAATTGGCTGAGGAGCAGCCCGCCGACGATCGTGATACCCAAGGGATGACGCAATTCCGAACCCGTGCCTCGGCCCAGCGCCAGCGGCAACCCGCCGAGAAGCGCAGCCATCGTCGTCATCATGATGGGACGAAAACGCAGCAAACATGCCTGGAAGATCGCTTCTTCGGGCGGCTTCTTCTCCACACGTTCGGCTTCGAGCGCGAAGTCGATCATCATGATGGCGTTCTTCTTCACAATGCCGATCAGCAGAATGATGCCAATCAATCCCACCACACCGAGATCATTTCCGGTAATCAACAGCGCCACAATCGCGCCCACTCCAGCCGAAGGCAGCGTCGACAGAATCGTAATGGGATGAATGTAGCTTTCGTACAGCACGCCCAGCACGATGTAAACCGTGATGATCGCAGCCAGAATCAGCCACGGCTCAGTCGAAAGTGAATTCTGGAAGGCAGCCGCCGTACCTTGGAACGCGGTGTGAATGCTTATAGGCATTCCAATCTCTTGTTCCGCCGCGTCAATCGCCTTGGTGGCATCGCCCAGCGAAACCCCAGGCGCCAAATTGAACGACAAGGTCACCACGGGAAACTGTCCCTGGTGATTGATGGCCAGGGTCGCATTCCTGGTCTCGAAGTGCGAGAACGCCGACAAGCGGCACTTGCATGCCCGTGCTCGATTTCACATAGAGGCTCTTCAACGAGTCCGGATTCTGCTGGAACTGCGGATCCACCTCAAGCACCACGTGATACTGGTTAAGCTGGGTGAAGATGGTCGAGACCTGCCGCTGGCCGAAGGCATCATAGAGCGTGTTATCGATCGCCGCCGGCAGAATTCCCAGCCGCGAAGCCGTGTCACGATCAATGACCAGACTTGCCTGCAACCCGTTGTTCTGCTGGTCGCTGGCGATATCCTGAATCTGCGGCAGAGTCTTCAACTTGTCCACCAACTTGGCGGACCAGGTAGCCAACTCCTTCGCGTCGGTATCTTCCATCGTGTACTGGAACTGCGTCCGGCTGACGCGGTCTTCGACGGTCAGATCCTGCACCGGCTGCATGTAAAGCCTGATGCCTTCCACCTTGGCCAGTTCCGGTTGCAGGCGCCGGATGATATCGGAGGCGGAGTCGCTGCGATCGTCTCGCGGCTTCAGATTGATCTGAATGCGCCCGCTGTTAGGCGTGACGTTCGTCCCATCGACGCCGATAAAAGACGACAGGCTGGCGACGTCCGGATCCTTTAAAATAACCGCGCTCAGTGCCTGCTGACGCTGCGCCATCGCCGGAAAAGAAATATTTTCCGGAGCTTCCGAGATGCCGAGAATCACGCCCGTATCCTGCACCGGAAAGAAACCCTTGGGAACCACGACATACAGGAACAGTGTCAACACCAGCGTTCCCAGCGTCACCAGCAGCGTGGTGGTCTGGTGGCGAAGCACAACCTTCAGCATGCGCCCGTACCACTCGATTACGCCGTCGTAGAAAGCTTCCGACTTGCGGTAGAACCAGCTCTCCTTCGCCGAATTTTTCGGCTTGAGCAGCTTGGCGCACATCATCGGTGTCAGGGTGAGTGACACGACCGCCGAAACCAGAATCGTGACCGCCAGGGTGACGGCGAATTCGCGGAACAGCCGGCCCACGATATCGCCCATGAACAAGAGGGGAATCAGCACGGCGATCAGCGAAACCGTCAGCGAGACGATGGTGAATCCAATTTGCCCGGAGCCCTTTAACGCCGCATCCAGCGGCGAATCCCCCTCTTCCAGGAAACGATCGATGTTCTCGATCATGACGATGGCATCATCGACCACGAATCCAGTGGAAATGGTCAGTGCCATCAGCGAAAGATTGTTGAGACTGTAGCCGAGCAAGTACATCACGCCGAAGGTGCCGACCAGCGACAGCGGCACGGCAACGCCGGGAATGATGGTCGCGTAAAAATTCCGCAGGAACAGGAAGATCACCATCACCACCAGCGCGACGGTGAGCATCAACTCGAATTGAACATCCTTGACCGATGCTCGAATCGTCTCCGTCCGGTCGGTCAGAATCTGCACGCGGACCGCCGCCGGCAACGAAGACTGCAACTGGGGTAGCAGCAGCTTCACCCGGTCGACCACGCTGATGATGTTCGCGCCGGGCTGCCGCTGAATGTTTACAATCACGGCAGGAGTCAGGTTCATCCACGCTGCTTGCTTCGTGTTCTCGATGCCGTCAGTGACGTTGGCAACGTTAGAGAGCCGGACGGGAGAGCCGTTGCGATAGGCAATCACAATCGGCTTATATTGATCTCCGGCGACCAGCTGGTCGTTGGCTCCGATGGTGTACGACTGGCGCGGCCCATCGAGCGTTCCTTTCGCTTGATCTACGTTCGCCGCAGCCAGCGCCGCGCGCACATCCTCCAAACTCAGTCCGTAGGACGCCAGTTGCACCGGATTCGCCTGAATCCGCACGGCAGGCTTCTGGCCTCCACTGATCGAGACCAGGCCGACACCGGGTAACTGTGAAATCTTCTGTGCCAGTGCAGTATCGGCAAGATCCTCGACTTTGGAGAGGGCCAACGTGTCGGAGGTCATTGCCAACGTCAGAATGGGCGAGTCCGCCGGATTGACCTTGCTATAGATGGGAGGGTTCGGCAGATCGGACGGCAGATACGTATCAGCGGCGTTGATCGCCGCCTGCACCTGCTGTTCCTCGACGTCGATATTCTGATCGAGATTGAATTGCAGAGTGATGACTGAACTGCCAAAAGAACTGGTCGAGGTCATTTGGCTCAGCCCCGGCACCTGCCCGAACTGGCGCTCCAGGGGCGAAGTCACCGAAGATGCCATCACCTCCGGGTCGGCGCCCGGATAAAACGTCACTACCTGAATGGTCGGGTAATCGACTTGCGGCAAAGCGGAGACCGGAAGTTGGCGGTAGGCCACGAACCCCACCAGGAGCACGGCAAACATCAGTAGAGTGGTCGCTACTGGACGGAGGATGAAAAGCCGTGACGGACTCATGGCTGTCCTGAAGCTTGGGCCGGTTTATTGGGGGGCGTGGCGGCGCGGGGCTCAACTTTGCTGCCCGATTGCAGCTTGTCCTGGCCATCGGTCACGACCACATCGCCGGCAGAGACCCCACTGGCAATCGCAGTGCGGTTGTTCTGGGTGATTGCGATTGTGACATTGCGCACTTCCACCGTTTTGTCCGGTTTGACCGCGAACACAAACGTGCCCTGCGGCCCGCGCTGAATGGCGGCCGCGGGAATGATAATGGCGTTTTTCAGGGTATTGAGCAGCAGGCGCGCGTTGACGAACTGATTCGGCCAAAGCACGTTGTCTGTATTGGGAAAGATCGCCTTCAGACGCGCCGTGCCCGTGGTCTGATCGATCTGGTTGTCGATGGTTAACAGGGTGCCCGCCGCCAGCTTGGTCTGGTCGTCGCGACTGTAAGCGTCCACCTCGAGTTGCCCCTGCCGCATGCGCTGAGCGACCGCCTGCAGGTTGTCCTCAGGCAGCGTGAAGATAACCGCAATCGGCTGCAGTTGTGTGATCACCAGCAAAGCGTTGGTGTCCGAGGCGTGAACGATGTTCCCGACATCTACCAGCCTCAGCCCGATCCGTCCATTCACCGGCGCGGTGATGTGGCAATACGTCAACTGCAGCTTCGCATTTTCGACCGCCGACTGATCGGATCGCACGGCGCCTGCCAGTTGATCGACCGTCGCCCTCTGCGTATCGACTTGCTGCTGCGACATCGCTCCCGAATCCTGCAGCAATCCTTTGAAGCGCTCGTAATTCAGTTGCGCATCGCGCAGGCTCGCCTGATCTTTGAACAACTGCGCTTCTGCCATGCTCAATTGCACTTGATAGGGGCGCGGATCGATGACGGCTAAGAGGTCCCCCTTCTTGACCATCTCACCCTCTTTGAAGGCAATCTGCACCAACTCGCCGTCTACGCGGCTCTTAATGTTGACGGTATTGAACGCTGTGACCGATCCCAGACCCGACAGGTAGACCGGCATATCGCGCTGCTCGGCGGTGTAGACAGAAACAGGCATTGCAGGCTGGGCACCCGCCCGCACGGTTGATTTGGTGTCAGAACTTCCGCACCCTAGCCACACACCACACACTGCGACTAAAACACCGACCGACAGCGTTCTCTTCATATCCACTCTTGTTGGACGTACAGACCCGGTCCTAAGGTTCGTTTTGATTGATCACCCGCTCCAGACATTTCGCGGGAAGGCAGGGTACGGCGAATCGCTCCATTTTGGATGACGGCTCATCCCGCCCGACCCATAAACTCTAACACTAAAGCTTGCGGGATTCTTAGGGAGCGCGCAACAAGATTCGACAATCTTTACAATGATTTACAAACTTTGAATCAGACTGCGACTTCTTGACGAAGGGCCTCTTCAATCTCGCCAACATCGCCGCTTTGCAAGCGGAACTCGGCCGCTCCGATGACGCCAAAAACCTGTTCGGCACTGCGCACTCCGACGATCGCCGCCGTCACCGCGGGATTCGCAAGGGTCCAGGCGATCGCAACTTCTCCCGCCGTGCGCCGGTAACGTTTTCCGATTTCGCGCAGCAATTCAACCAGCCGGAAATTTCGTGAGAGCAAGGGCTCATGAAAATTCGGGTTATGCCGCCGCCAGTCGTCGGAAGAGAACTTCGCGATGCGCGAGCGCGTCATCGAACCTGACAACAGACCCGAGTACATCGGCGAATACACAATCACGCCGATGTGGTTCGCTGCCGCGTGAGGCAGTTCCTCTTTTTCGACCTCTCGAGACAAAATGGAATAGGGCGGCTGCAACGAATCGATAGTAGCGATCGCCTGCGCGCGCCGCATTTGGGCGGCACTGAAGTTGGACACTCCGATATAGCGAACCTTGCCTTCCTGTTTCAGCCGTACTATTTCCGCCCAGCCTTCTTCGATGTCCTGATCCGGTTGGGGCCAGTGAATCTGGTAAAGGTCGATCACATCGACTTTCAAGCGGCGAAGACTTGCCTCACATTCGTGCCGAATCGATTCCGCTTTCAGTGATCCACTGATTTCCCCGTGCTCGTTCCAGACGCGCTCGCACTTGGTGAAGACGAAGGGACGCGGATTGCGCTGGTGCAGAGCGCGTGCCACGACTTCCTCCGAATGTCCCAGTCCGTAAACCGCCGCGGTATCAATCCAGTTGATCCCCAAATCGAGGGCTGCCTGAATGGCGGCCACGGAGTCGCTGTCGTTCTGCGGCCCCCAACTCCATTGCCAACCTGCGCCGCCCATCGCCCATGCGCCGATACCGATCGGCGTAATCTTCAATTCCGTGTTGCCTAACCTGCGCGTCTCCATGGCTCCCTTTCCCGCTGGCTCGGGGGTACAAAAGCACTCTCCACAATGCCATTGAAGACGGAATGCAACTCCCTTTCCAACGGCATGGGCAGCCCAGGCGATGGTCGATCTTGTTTGGAATCAGCAAATTCTACGGATTTGATCACCGTCTACGGTTGACTCAAATTGATCCGGTGTCGAACATTCGACATCCGATCGACACCTCAAATCATCTAAAATATCGCGGTCATTGGTCCGCTTTCGGAGCTGGCATGTCCCCTGCGGCGCAAAAAACAACCGAGCCCTCTCGAGATCAGTACCTTGCTTTGCTTGAGGTCACGGAATCCGTAGCCACGCACCGCAGCCTGGCCGATCTGTTTCAGGACTTAACTCGCCGCCTCCATCCCATTCTGAATTTCACCTATCTCGCTTTGGTGCTTCCCGATCCCGAGCAGAACGTGATGCGCTTGCGCACTCTGGAAGCCTCGGCCAGCGGCGCCCTGAAGCCAGGCATGGAATTCCCGATGGAAGACTCGCTTTCGGGAGAAGTCTGGAGAACCCAGACGCCGATAGTTCTCAGGAATACCGCGCACGCCACCAGGTTTCAACGGGCGATGAAGTCGTTCCACGCCTACGAAGTGCACTCCGCGATCTGCCTGCCCCTTACCACTCCCAGACGCCAACTGGGAACCCTGACCATCGGAGCTGCGGAGGCGAACAGTTATCACGAAAATGATCTCGCAATCCCCAAACGAGTTGCGGCACAAGTGGCGATCGCGGTTGAAAATGCGCTGAACTACGAAGACGCCCAGGCTTTTCAACAACAGGTCGTTCGCGAGCGCGATCGCCTGAAGCTGTTACTCGCCGTGAACAACGCAGTCGTTTCTAATCTCGCGCTCTCGGAACTGTTTCGCGCAATTCCGACCAGCGTCCGCAATGCCATGCAATGCGATGCCGCATGTTTGTCTCTCCCCGAGCCGAACCAGCAGCAGCTACGCGTCTATGGTCTCGATTTCCCTCAGGGGCGCGGGTTTCTGCGCGAGGAGATGATTTTGTCGATCGACGGGTCGAGCCCCGGCACGGCGTTTCGTACGGGCAAGCCATTAATATTCGATACCGCGCCCACCACGCTGAATGAGCTCGCCACGCAAGTGAACGCAGGCGAAGGATTTCAGTCGGGATGCTTTATCCCCATCATCCGCCCCGGACGCACACTCGGCGTGTTGCACCTGCTCGACCGGCGCGTCAATGCATTTACTAAGGACGACGTCGAGTTCCTCTCCCAGGTTTCAAGCCAGGTCGCGATCGCACTCGAAAATGCCCTGGAATATCGCGAACTCAGTGAATCGAAAGAAAAACTGGTTGAGGAGCGCACCTACCTGGCGCGCGAAATTCGCAGTGAGCACGGCTTTGAAGAAATTCTCGGCCGGAGTCCCGCACTGCAACGCGTACTGCGACAAGCGGAGACCGTTGCTCCGACTGGCAGCACCGTCCTGGTCCAAGGCGAGACTGGCACGGGAAAAGAGTTGGTCGCTCGCGCCATCCACAATTTAAGTTCCCGACAGGACAACATCTTCGTGAAGCTGAATTGCGCAGCCATCCCCCTGGGGTTGCTCGAAAGCGAGCTCTTCGGACACGAAAAAGGCGCGTTCACAGGAGCGATCGCGCGCAAGATCGGGCGCTTTGAACTGGCTCATAAAGGGACCTTGTTCCTCGATGAGATTGGAGATATTCCTCCCGAGCTTCAACCTAAGCTTCTGCGCGTGCTGCAAGAACAGGAATTCGAAAGACTGGGAAGCACGCGCTCGATCCACGTTGATGTGCGCCTGGTAGCTGCGACCAATCGCGATCTTGCCAAAATGGTGGAGGAACGGGAGTTTCGTGCCGATCTTTACTATCGCCTCAATGTCTTTCCTATCGTGATTCCGCCTTTGCGCGAACGTCGCGAAGATATTCCTGTGCTGGCCAATTACTTCGCGGCTAAATACGCGCAAGCCATGAATAAGCGGATCGAGAAAATTCCTCCCGAAGTCATTGAAGCGCTCTTGCGATATCCTTGGCCCGGGAACATCCGCGAGCTGCAGAACTTTATCGAGCGCGCGGTAATTCTCTCCGACGGAAAAGTGCTCGAGCCTCCACTGGCCGAGCTGCGACAACCGCAGGCCCATAAAGAATCAGGAAAAGGGATGACCCTCGAAGCCGCGGAGCGGGAGCACATCGCCGATGCTTTGCAGGCCAGCGCATGGGTCATCGGCGGACCGGAAGGCGCCGCGCAACGGCTGGGAATTCCACGCACCACGCTGATTTACAAAATGCGCCGCCTGGGTATTCCGCGCCAGCCAAATTAACCCGGGTTGATGACCGCGCCGTCAGACCTTCGTCTACCGGAATAGTGAGGATGCACTCCAGTGTCGAGCGGTGTCGAAGAGTAGACACTGCTCTAGAGACTCGCATTTCAGAGAGCCGATCTCTTAGTATATTAAGGCATTTGTTAACAACCGGTTAGCAGGAATTCAAACCAGGATGGAAGATTGGTCCCGGTCGTGCTTTATCTTCAGCGGATCGTTGTCTTCCTAAACGTGGGTAGCGTTTCTTTCATGCGGGAGCTCGGTGGGCGCCCGCTGGGGTTGGTAAGAGGTTTTCAGTTATGTGGATTGTAAGACTTGCGTTAAGGCGGCCTTATACCTTCGTGGTGGCGTCGCTGCTGATCCTGATTCTGGGTCCGATCGTCATTCTGCGCACTCCTACGGATGTTTTCCCGAATATCAATATTCCAGTCGTCAGCATCTTGTGGAATTACACGGGTTTGAATCCGCAGGAAATGTCGGATCGCATCGTCTCGCAGACGGAACGGTCACTGACCACGACGGTCGACGACATTGAACACATCGAATCGCAGTCGCTGAACGGCATCGCGGTAGTGAAGGTGTTCTTTCAACCAACCGCCAAACTCGAGAAAGCCATCGCCCAGGTCACAGCGATTTCTCAGACGCAATTGAGATCGTTGCCGCAGGGAACCACTCCCCCGCTGATCATTAGTTACAGCGCCTCGAGCGTGCCGATTCTGCAACTCGCTCTTTCCAGCAAGACCTTGTCAGAGCAGGACTTGAACGACTACGGATTGAACTTTATCCGTACCCGACTGGTGACGGTTCCAGGCGCTTCGGTTCCATATCCGTACGGAGGAAAGCAGCGGCAGGTGCAAGTGGATCTGAACACCACGGCACTGCAATCTCGTGGGCTCTCTCCTCTGGATGTAGTGAATGCGATCGGCGTGCAGAATCTGATCTTGCCCGCCGGCACGTCGAAGATTGGCCCGTTTGAGTACCAAGTTGACATTAATGGCAGCCCAAAAACGGTGGCCGAACTTAACGATTTGCCAATCAAGACAGTTGGCACGAACACGACCTATATCCACGACGTGGCCTGGGTCCGCGATGGATTCCCTCCGCAGACGAACATCGTCCGCGTCGATGGGCAGCGCGCTTCCCTGCTGACCATACAGAAGGCGGGGAACGCGTCCACGCTGGATGTGATCGCCGGCATCAAGAAAATCCTGCCGCTGATCAAAGCGTCGGTGCCGCAATCGCTGGATATCAAGCCGCTGGCCGACCAGTCGATCTTCGTCCGCGCTTCGATTGACGGAGTGTTGAAGGAAGCCACCATTGCTGCATGCCTTACGGGATTGATGATTCTGATTTTCCTGGGTAGCTGGCGCAGCACGCTTATCATCGGCGTCTCGATTCCGTTGGCCATTCTATGTTCGATCATCACGCTGAGCGCTCTCGGCGAAACCATCAACATCATGACTCTCGGAGGCCTGGCGCTCGCGGTCGGCATCCTGGTTGACGACGCGACGGTTGAAATCGAGAACATCAACCGCAACATCGCCCAGGGCAAAGAGATCGAGCAGGCGATTCTCGATGGCGCGGCGCAGATCGCGGTGCCAGCATTTGTTTCCACGCTGGCGATCTGCATTGTGTTTGTTCCGATGTTTTTCCTCTCGGGCGTCGCCCGGTACCTGTTCATTCCCTTAGCCGAAGCCGTGGTGTTCGCCATGCTCGCTTCGTATCTGCTTTCGAGAACACTTGTACCGACCATGGCCAAGTATTTGCTTCGTGGACATGAGCAAGAGGCAGGACATCTGCAGGGCTCAAGCCGGAATCCGCTGGTGCGATGGCAATTCAAGTTCGAAGAGGCCTTTGAACGTTTTCGCGGGCGTTATCACGGATGGCTCGAAACTTGTCTCGAGAATCGCAGAATGTTTCTGATCGCTTTTGCGATCATCTGTGCGGCATCGCTGGCTCTGATCATCCCGTGGCTGGGGCAGGATTTCTTCCCCTCTGTCGATAGCGGCCAGTTCAAGCTGCACATGCGAGCACGCACCGGTACGCGTATCGAAGAAACAGCGCGGCTCTGCGATCAGGTGGAGCAGTCGATTCGCGAGCAGATTCCGCCCGATCAGATTTCGAGCGTCATCGACAACATCGGCCTGCCTTACAGCAGCATTAACTTGTCGTATTCGAACTCCGCGCCCATCGGGCCGGGAGACGCCGACATCCTCGTAAGCCTTTCCCAGAAGCATCGGCCCACGGAAGAGTATGTGCACGACTTGCGCCTCAGGCTCGGCCAGGAATTCCCGGGTGTGACTTTTGCCTTTCTGCCTGCCGACATCGTCAGTCAGATCTTGAACTTTGGTTTGCCCGCGCCGATCGACGTGCAGGTGCGGGGATATAACATCCAAGCCAACCGCGCTTTTACGAACAAGTTGTTTGCCCAGATTCGGCAAGTATCGGGAACTTCCGATCTGCGAATTCAGCAGCCGTTCGACCAACCCTACTTACACATCAACGTGGATCGCACCAAGGCGCAGGAAGTGGGGTACACGCAACGCGACGCTGCGCAGAACCTGCTGATTTCGCTCAGCGGAAGTTTTCAGACTTCACCGACCTACTGGTTGAATCCGAAAAACGGCGTAAGTTACTCGATCGCGACCCAGACCCCGCAGTACCGGCTCAACAGCTTGCAGGATCTGGAGAACATCCCCATCACCGGAACGAATGCCAACGCGCCCCCGCAGATTTTCGGGGACCTGGCAACTTTCAAGCGCGGCACCGGCGCGGGAGTGATTTCGCATTACGACATCGCACCCGTACTCGACATCTACGGCGCGGTGCAAGGACGCGATTTGGGCGGAGTTGCTGCCGACATCGACAAGATCGTGGAGCGCAACCGGAAAGATCTGCCGCGCGGCTCGGAACTGATTGTGCGCGGACAGATCGACACCATGCGTTCTTCCTATATTGGCCTGATTGGAGGCCTGATTTTTGCAATTCTTCTGGTTTACCTGCTGATCGTGGTGAACTTCCAGTCATGGCTCGATCCGTTCATCATCATCTCTGCGTTGCCAGCCGCACTGTCAGGGATCGCGTGGTTCCTGTTCGTCACTCGAACCACCTTGAGCGTGCCCGCCCTGACCGGGTCTATCATGTGCATGGGCGTGGCGACGGCGAACAGCATTCTGGTGGTGAGCTTCGCTAAAGAACAGATGCAAGAAGGCAAAGACGCAGTCGAAGCGGCGCTGCAAGCGGGATTCACGCGCTTCCGGCCAGTGCTGATGACGGCTTTGGCTATGATGATCGGCATGGTGCCGATGGCCTTGGGATTGGGCGAGGGCGGCGAACAGAACGCGCCCCTGGGCCGCGCCGTCATTGGCGGTCTGATGTTCGCGACCGTGGCGACTTTATTCTTCGTTCCCGTCTTCTTCAGTGTCTTGCACGGGATCCGAATGCGCCGTGCGGAAGTTGAATCGGAAGGTTAACCAGCGTCATCAGAGTTAGTTAACCGGGAGTCATGTTTATGCGGGTGGAAGAGGAAGACAGCTTGATTGCGGTGGAACCCATTCTCACCGAAGAGAAGCCGCGGCCGTCGAAGCCGAAGCGGGGCTGGCTGTATGCGATGCTCGCGATCCTGATCGCGGCGATAATCTACATCTCTGGCGTCCTGCCGCGCGTAAAAGCGAGGGAGACGGCGAAGAAGGAAACAGAGCAATTGGCAATTCCTTCGGTTTCCGTGGTTCAGCCGAAGAAGACTGCTCCATCGCAGGAAATAGTTTTGCCGGCCAATGTGCAGCCTTACATCAGCTCTCCCATTTTCGCCCGCACCAACGGATATTTGAAGCGCTGGTATGTGGACATCGGCACCCACGTAAAGAAGGGACAGCTGCTCGCAGAGATTGAAACTCCCGAGGTCGACCAGCAGTTGCAACAGGCGCGCGCAAATCTCTCGACAGCAGAAGCAAATTTACATCTCGCAGAAATCACCGCGAATCGCTATCAAGGCTTGCTTAAGAGTGATTCCGTCGCGCAGCAGGATACTGACAATGCAGTAGGCACATACAACGCTGATAAAGCTGTGCTCGCGGCCGACCAGGCGAACGTGCGGCAATTGGAACAACTGCAAGGATTCGAGAAAATCTACGCGCCTTTCGACGGCGTGATCACTGTTCGCAACACCGATATTGGAGCGCTGATCAACTCCGGAAGCGCGGGGGGCGCACAGACGGCCTTGTTTCAGATTGCGCAACCGGGAGTTTTGCGTGTCTATGTCAACGTGCCCGAGGCCTACTCGCAAGCAGCAAAAGTCGGTTTGACCGCCGACTTGGTCTTGTCGGAATTTCCCGGCAAGCGCTTTCAGGGAAAGCTGGTACGTACGGCCGAAGCCATTGATCCGGCGACTCGCACCCTGCTTGTGGAAGTAGACGTCCCCAACCCATCGGGCACGCTGTTGAGCGGCGCTTACGCGGAATTGCACATCAATCTGCCCAACACGATTTCGACGTTTACGCTGCCTGTAAATACTTTGCTCTTCCGGCAGGAGGGCCTGCGCGTGGTCGCGGTCAAAGATGGTAAGCACGCCGAGTTGAGACCGATAATCCTGGGCCACGATTACGGCAACGAAGTCGAAGTGGTTGCCGGACTCGACGGCAACGAATCAATCATCGTGAATCCGCCGGATTCGATTGAAGCTGGACAGGAAGTTCGGGTGATCACGCCGGCTGCACCTGCCGGCGCAGCGCAGGGAGGCACCGCGAACTGATGCTGGGGATCCGCTGCAGATTTTGGTCGTTCGCGACAGGCCTGATAGCGCTCGGCGTGCTGAGTGGGTGCACGGTCGGCCCACGCTATGCGCGGCCCACCGCCCCTGTTCCTCCCGCGTACAAAGAACAGCCGCCGGGTTGGAAGACGGCGCAGCCGAGCGATCAGATTGCCAAGGGTAAATGGTGGGAGATTTATCAGGATCCGCAACTGAACGCACTGGAAGAGAAGGTCAATGTTTCGAACCAGTCGCTGAAAGCGTCGGTAGCGCAATTCGAGCAGGCGCGCGCCATGGTTCGCCAGTTCCGTGCAGACTACTACCCCACCGTCACCGCGGGCGCTGCGGGATCGCGGAACCGTATTTCCCAGAATCGCGGCATTTTTACAAGTCAGCCTGCCTACACCGATTTGCAGATTCCAGTCGTAGGCGTCTCCTACGAGCCCGACCTTTTCGGACGTGTGCGGAAAACCGTTGAGGACGCTCGATCGAATGCCCAAGCCAGCGCGGGGGACGTAGAGAATGTAAGCCTAAGTCTGCACGCGGAACTGGCGGTCGATTATTTCCAGGTACGAACACTGGATGCCGAGGAACAGTTGCTCCGCGACACCGTCGATGCCTATCAAAAGGCGCTTGAACTGACGCAGAACCGGTACTCCGGCGGAGTCGCTTCAGGCGTGGACGTGGCCCAGGCGCAAACAATTTTGGAGACTACACGCGCCCAGATGATCGACCTGCAAGTGGCGCGGGCACAATTTGAGCACGCCGCCGCAGTGCTGGTAGGAGAAGCACCGTCCACGTTCAGCATCGCCTTCGCTCCCTGGAACGCGCCTCCTCCGGTGATTCCGGCGGGTGTACCTTCTGATTTGATGGAAAGGCGTCCTGACATCGCAGCGGCCGAGCGGCGCGTGGCGGCGGCGAACGCACAGATCGGAGTCGCGCGCTCGGGATATTTCCCCATTCTCAATCTCTCCGGCTCCGGAGGCTTTGAAAGCAGCACCATCACCAACCTGATCGCTGGGCCAAGCGGATTCTTATCTGTAGGAGCGTCCGCGGTCGTTACAGCGTTCGATGTGGGCAGGCGCCGTGCGATTTCCGATGAGGCGATGGCTGCTTACGATCAGAGCGTCGCTAATTACCGCCAGACGCTTCTGACCTCATTCCAGGAAGTCGAAGATAACCTTGCCGCCCTGGGCATTCTCGAGCAGGAAGCAAAGACCCAGCAGGATGCGGTCGCGGCCGCCGAACACTCTCTGCAGCTGTCGACAACTCGCTACAAAGGCGGGGTCACGACGTACCTGGAAGTCACGACGGCACAGGAACTGGCATTGTCGGATGAACGGGTGGCGGTGGAAATCCTGTCACGGCGGATGACGGCGAGCGTGCAACTGATTCAGGCCCTGGGCGGAGGATGGGATGCATCCAGCCTGAACAAAATTCAGATGACCTCAACCCAGCCTCAGGCGGCACCAACGCAAATCGCCGCTAAGCCCTAAGTTTTTCCGTCTTCATCGGTCGAAGCCGCGTTTACGTAACTTTACGCTGATTTACAACCTTTTTACCCCTCGCTCGCCTGTGTAGGTGTTCAATTAAAGGATATGGCAAACTAGTAGGTTGCCGAAGATTTCCCTTGTGGTCATCTTCTCAGGAAGAGATTTGTGCGTCCTTCATATTGCCGCCGCTTCAAGAGTGATTCTCGGATGAAGTTTTCATGAGATCACTTTTGGTATCCACAGTTTTTCTGATGCTTCTTGGCTTCGCCGGCAGATTGCCTGGCCAGACGACACCCGCCCAGAACCTGCCCGTCCGCGGGTTTGTAAAGTCTGCAGGTACACCGATTCCTGGAGCAAAGGTCACGGCGACGGAACCCGCGAGCGGAAACAAGATCACTACATGGACTGACCTCGACGGTAGCTTCACGTTACTGGTACCAACCGCAGGTCACTATTCGGTGACGGTCGACATGCCGGCCTTCGCGGAACTCACGCACGATGTTGCTGTGGACGCCAACGGCGGGCAGAACAACTTTGATCTGGTTCTGACCTCTCGTGCCCAGCAAACGCCCGCGGCGGATGCCAGGAGAGTTGCCGGCAATGGCGCCGGCCCAGGACGCGGGTTTCAAAGCCTCGGCGTGATGCAGGCCCAGGCAGGACTGGATGCGTCCGGAGGAAGTTCAAACGATCAGATCGTTCCCCAAGGAATGCCGATTCCCGGGATTGCTCCCGACAGCGCCACGGAATCGATCGCTGTTTCGGGCAGCAATTCCAGTCCGAATATGTTTGGGCTGAGCAGCAACGAACTGCAACAACGCATGCAGGAGTACCGCGAGCAGCAGGGCGCCGGAGGCGGTCCGCTGGGCGGAGCGCCGAACTCGGTGGCACCGGCAGGCGGAGGGACAACGTTCGGCGCTCCGCGTGGCGGCGGTCCGGGTGGGCCGGGCGGCGGATTTATGCTGTTCGGGGGAGGCAGAGGGCGGCCAGACATCAACCGCCCTCACGGCAGCGTTTATTACAGCGTCGGTTCCGACGCGCTGAATGCGTCGCCTTATTCACTTACCGGGCAACCCACCACCAAGCCGGGATATTTGCAGCAGAGATTCGGTGCGTCGCTTGGCGGACCGCTCAATATCCCGAAGATCTATAAGGGTGGGACCAAGACATTTTTCTTCGTCAATTACAACGGCTCGCGTTCCAACAATCCGTACGACGCATTTTCGACGGTGCCGACGGAGCTAGAGCGCATGGGAAATTTTTCCGCGACGACCAATCGGGATGGCTCGCCGGTGCAACTCTTCGGTCCGGGCACCAGCGGCGGCAATCAGGTGACCGCGATCAACCCGACCGCGCAGGCCTTATTGAAATACATTCCGCTGCCGAATCTTCCGGGCACGGTGCAGAACTTTCATTACGTGACGTCGGCAACCAGCAATCTCGATGATCTGAACGCGCGGGTGGTGCGCACCTTCGGCAATACTCCAATCGGTCAGCGACGCCGCGGTCCGCAGAACAACATCAATGTCGGATTTCATTACCACAGCACGGAAACGGGCTTGACCAATCCGTTTCCCGACGGTCGGGGGCAACACCGTCGGTGCGGAGTTTTGACATCCCGATCGGCTACACGCGAAGCATCGGCAAGGTCATCAATTCGTTCCGCGTTGATTTCAACCGCAACCGGGTGTCGACGCTGAACCTCTACGCCTTTAATACCAATGTTGCGGGACTGGCGGGAATCACGGGGATTTCGACGAATCCATTCGATTGGGGCTTGCCGAATTTGTCGTTCACAAATTTCGGCGGCGTCCAGGATACGAATCCGCTGTTACAACGAAACCAGACCTGGACCTTCTCTGATTCTCTGATCTTGAACCGCGGCAAGCATACGTGGCGCTGGGGTGGAGATTTCCGGCGCGTCCAACTGAACACGGAAACCGACGGCGTGGCCCGCGGCGGTTTCATCTTTACCGGACTCAATACCGCGAATGTCGTTGGCGGAGTGGCCGCGCCCGACACCGGATTCGACTTTGCCGATTTTCTGCTCGGCTTGCCTCAGCAGAATTCGGTGCAGTTCGGCGACAACAACTACCACTTTCGTGGAAATTCCTGGGACCTGTTTGTCCAGGATGAATGGAAAATACGCAGCAACCTGACATTGAACCTGGGATTGCGGTACGAGTACGTTTCTCCGTTCTCGGAGGTCAACGACCGTATCGTGAATCTCGCACTGAATCCAGACTTTCACCACCGCTGCACCCGTATTGCCGGGGCAGAATGGCTTTCCTTCGACCTTGGTTCGTCCCGATCGGAATAATTTTGCGCCGCGGCTGGGAATCGCATGGAAACCGCTGCCGAAGACGGTATTTCGTGCGGGATACGGGATCAACTACAACACGACCGCTTATTCGGGGATTGTGCAGCAACTTGGATTCCAGCCTCCCTTCTCGGTGACGCAAACCAACGTTCAGAATGTTGGGACGTCCCCGCTGAGTTTTGGATTCAGCGACGTTTTGCCGCCGAACCTGGTAACGAACAGTTACGCGGTAGATCCAAACTATCGGCTGGGATATCTGCAGATATGGAATTTCGATGTGCAGCAGGAGATCACGCCGACCCTGGTGTTGAACCTCGATTACACCGGAACGAAAGGGCACGCGGCTCGATATTGAAGATGCGCCCAATAGCACGTTCAGCGGCACCCGCATTCCGAATGTGCAGGCATTTCTGTTCCAGGATTCGCTGGCGAGTTCCACCGCGCAGGCGGGCACGGTTCGTTTGCGCAAGCGGCTGCAACATGGGATTTCCGTTGGAGGCACCTACACCTGGTCGAAGTCGATCGACAATGCTTCCACCATCGGCGGAGGGACTTCCATCCCGGCGCAAAATGCCTTCGACCTGGCGGCGGAACGCGGGCTTTCGAGCTTCGACCAGCGCAACAGGTTTACCGGCGACTATCTGATTGAGCTTCCCTTCGGTCAGGATAAGCCGTGGTTAGCCCAGCCCGGAGTCTTGCGCGATCTTTTCGGCAACTGGCAATGGAGCGGCGATTGGACGGTCGCGTCAGGGCTTCCCTTCAGCCCGCGGATTTTAGGCAACATCGAAAACGTGAGTGGCGGCATTAACGGCACCTTGCGTGCACAGGCGACGGGACTGCCAGTCACGGTGTCGGACCCGTCAGTCAATCAATGGTTCAACCCAGCGGCGTTTACGACGCCTCCGGCTGGTGTGTACGGGGATGCGCGCCGCAACAGTATTGAAGGCCCGGGAACGCTTCTGATGGATATGGCGATCACCAGGGTGGTTCCGCTGAAAGAGAACCGCATGTTGGAATTTCGGGCCTGCGGCGTCGAATGTGTTCAACCGGCCGCAGTTCACGACCATCGACACTATCGTGACTTCCCCGTCCTACGGCAAAGTCATCGCGGTCGGCGCGATGCGAACCATCCTGCTGACGGCCCGGTTCCGCTTCTAGGAGAGCGTATGAACGCCAACTTCAAATCGGTTTGGTGCCGACGAGCACTTGCTCTGGGGTTGGTGGTCACATTACTTTGTCCCGTACTTCCTTCGCAGGACACTACAACGGGATACGTGTTTCGCTCGCAAACGGAAGTCGTTCTGGTAAATGTCACGGCTCATGACAAGAACGGAAATCTGGTCCGGGACCTGAAGCGGGACGACTTCACGGTTCTTGAGGACAACAAGCCGCAGCAGATCGCGTCGTTCGACCTTGAGAACACCGACGCCATGGCTGCGGTCGACAATTCTCAGATCGAGTTATTGGGCAATCCTTCAAAAGCCCCGAAGGCCGCTGTTCCGGCTCCGGCTTCAGCGCCAACGCCCAATACGGTCTTCAAAGATCGGCGATTGATGATCTTCTTCTTCGATCTCACCTCGATGGAACCCGACGAAACCGAGCGCGCGGTGACCTCGGCGCAGAACTACGTCGACAAACAGATGGCTCCCGCAGACCTGGTAGCCGTCGTGTCGCTGGGAAACTCGCTCAGCATCCATCAGGATTTCACCTCCGACAAGAGTCTCTTGACAAAGGCGCTGGCGGCTTTAAATCCCAGTACCGGCCAGGGATTCGAAGCAGGCACCACCGGCACCACCGAAGGCACGGCCGATTCCGCGGCTTCATTCACCGCCGACGACACCGAGTACAACATCTTTAATACCGACCGCCGGCTTGAGGCGCTACGCTCGCTGGCCGACCAATTGGCAAAAGTCGATCAGAAGAAATCGCTGATCTACTTCTCCAGCGGAATGGACCGCACCGGGATTGAAAATCAGTCGGAACTGCGCTCGGCGATCAACGCCGCGGTGCGCGCCAATCTTTCGATCTATACGACTGACAGCCGCGGGCTGCAAGCCATCGTGCCCGGTGGCGACGCGCAGAGCGCCAGCTTGCGGGGAACGTCCGCCTACTCGGGACAAGCGCAGCTGAATTCCTACAACTCCAACTTCAGCACCCAGGAAACACTGGTTACGCTGGCCGGAGATACCGGAGGACGTGCGTTCCTCGACACCAACGATTTCAGCCAGCTGTTTAAGGGCGTGCAGCAAGATACTTCGAGCTACTACATTCTTGGTTATCACAGCAACAATCCCGCCCGCGACGGGCGCTACCGCAAGATCACCGTTCGGGTGAATCGCCCCGGCATCAAACTCGATTTCCGCCGCGGATACTACGCTCCCACTGATTTCAAGCACTCGACGCAGGAAGACCGAGAGTCGCAATTGGAGCAAGAACTTTCCTCCGACCTTCCCACGACCGATCTGCCGGTTTACCTTGCCACGGGATATTTCCGCCTGGGAGACAACCGCTTTTACGTGCCGGTCTCGCTGGTCGTGCCGGGCAAGGAGATTCCGTTTACCCGCAAGAGCGATCAGGATAAAGCTACGCTTGATGTGTTGGGAGTGGTGCTCGATCCGGGGAAACGCCCCGTCGGTCAGATTCGCGATACGGTCAAACTGTCTCTAAACACGTCGGAGTTGGTGCAACGCAAGAACGTGCAGTATGGCAACGGATTCGTATTGCCACCCGGCAGCTACCACCTGAAATTCGTGGTCCGCGAGAACGAAACCGGACGGGTTGGATCATTCGAAACCGATCTCACGATTCCCGATCTCAAGACGCAGCCTCTGAAGATGAGCTCCGTCATTCTTGCCAGCCAGTTGCGGACTGCGGGAAAAGCCAGGACCGAGAACCCGCTGGTGCGCGATGGATCGGAAGTGATTCCAAGCGTCACGCATGTATTTTCCAGCGGGCAACATCTCTATCTCTATTACGAGGTCTATGATCCAGGCCGCCAGATTGCTGGCGGTGGCGCGAAGCCGGGGATTCGCGTGCTGACGAATGTGGCGTTCTTTATCGGGAAGAACCAGGCGTACGAGACGCCGCTGGTTGAGACGACACAGCTCAATGCGCCCGACCGCAAAGCCGCCGTGTTTCAACTGGACGTCCCATTGTCACAACTGAAGCCCGGCTTCTATACTTGCCAGGTCAATGTAATCGATGATGCGGCCGGGCATTTCCGGTTTCCGCGCCTGGCGATGCTGGTTCGGCAATAGCCAGAGCAACCATTGAAGCGCTCCGGGGTTTACGAGTCTTTACAAAAAGTCTGGGGTCTCGGCAACTCCGGACGTTATAACTTGCATCAGCGTTTTTGTACCCATCAAAATTTTTCTCTTTGAGAGGCGTCGCGAATGAAGCGCTCCTGGAAAGTCTTGTCGCTGTGTGGGGTGGTGTTGCTGGCCGCAGTCGGATTGCTGACTGTTGGTTGTGGCGGAGGTGGTAGTTCCAAGATTCGTTTTATCAACGCATCCCCGAACGCCCCGGCATTCAACGTAATAATCGACGGCAAAACCGTGGTCAATGGCCTCGGATTTGGCTTCAGCACGGCTTATATGACGGTTAGTTCCGGATCGCGAAAGTTGGAATTTCAGCCGGTCGGGACGACCAACAACACCTCAGTGAACGGCACCGGAACGCCAACCCTGAGTATCGCCGGGGGAACCAACAACACTTACATTCTATACGGCTTCTTGAACAACCTTGCGGGCAAATTATACCCTGACAACCAGGTGCCGCCGGCTTCCGGTAGCGCCCAGGTTCGCGTCATCAATGCAGCCGCCAGCGTCCCGGCTGTGGATATCTATCTTGTCCCTACCAACACTGATCCCACGAGTGTGCCGGCGACGGCCTCCAATGTTCAACTCGGCAGCGCCACTTCGTACATCACGGAAACCGCTGGTCCTTACGTGGTGTTCTTCACGCAGCCCGGATTCCCCAGCACCATCTATGTTGACAGTGGGACGCTCACTTTCAATTCGCTGCAAAACCGCACCATCGTCGGATTGTCGAACCCGCAGGGCGGTTTCTCTTCGATTACGCTCCCCGATCTAAACTAGCAATCCGCAGGCCGGTTACCAGCGATAGGTCCCCGGCCTGTGCCCAAAAGCCCGTGACAGCTAACATCTGATACGCTATCGGCATCCAAATAAAGAGATGCGGGGGCATTTTCCTCTCATTTTTGGCGGGTTTAGAGATGATGAAACTTACCGCGGGGCTGCTGATTGCGCTGACATTTCTGGCTGCTGTACCGGCCAGGGCGCAGAACCTCGCGCTTGCCAGCGCCGTTGCTACATCGCCTCTGGATACCGGCTACCGGCAGATGTACAACCTTGATTTCTCCGGCGCACACACGACATTTCAGAAGTGGGAGCAGGGGCATCCCGAGGATCCTATGGGTCCGGTATCGGATGCGGCCGCGTACTTGTTCTCGGAATTCGATCGACTGCACGTGCTCGAGGTCGATCTTTTCACCGACAACCAGAAATTCGAGAAGCGGGAAAAGTCGACTCCTGATCCCGCAATCCGTAGTGCCTTCGATAGCCAACTCAGCAAAGCCGGCCAGTTGGCCAGCCAGGTATTGGCACGATCTCCCAACGACTCGAACGCGATGTTCGCGCAAGTCCTGATGAACGGACTGCGCGGAGACTATCTCGCGTTGATCGAAAAGCGAAACGTGGCGGGCCTCGGCTATATGAAGACGGGACGCGGCCTCGCCGAGAAACTGCTCGCGATTCACCCCAAATACTACGACGCGTACCTGGCGATTGGCATCGAGAATTATCTCTTGGGGATTAATTCCGCGCCGGTGCGCTGGGTGCTTCGCATGACTGGCGCGCAAACAGACAAAGATGAGGGATTAACCAAGCTGCGGCTGACGGCAGAAAAGGGGCATTATCTGGCTCCCTTCGCGCGGCTGCTTTTAGCGGTTGCCGCGCTTCGTGATAACGACCGCACTACGGCAAAGTCGATCCTGGCGGATCTGTCGCGGGAATTTCCTTCCAACCGTCTTTACCAGAAAGAACTCTCGCACATTCAGTAGCGGCCCTTGTTACTTCTGCGAAGGGATCAGGCGTCCGGTCGCCGCAATATCGATCGATACTTCCTTGTTCACGTGCAGCACAAACGTGCTGGGGTTCTTCATTCCCCATTCCACATAGGGAACCACAAAGTGAAATTTTGCGATGAGTTGGTCGCCGCTGATTTCGAGGGGGACCGACAACGTCAGAGGATGATCGCTGCCATGAATGCGAAAGGTTCCTTGCACTTGCAAGTTCGATCCCGGTGCGACCTTCCCGACAATCTGGGAGGGAGAAAAACTGATCTCAGGATATTTCTCGCTCTCGAGAACTTCCTTATGCATCTTGTGATCGCGACTGCCGTTGCCGCTTTCCGCGCTGGTCGCATCCACCGCAATCTTTCCGCTCGCCGTCCCTGATTGAGGATTAAAGCGTATGCTGCCGCCCTTGGCTTTGAACGAACCATGAACCGTATGCAGTGTCGCATCGAGCGTGAAGTTGACAGCGGTTTTGGCGGGCTCCAATTCAAAGACTTCTTCCTGGCCAAATGACGGACTTGCGAAACTGATTAAGATTAGACCGACTACACAGCTGTACATCCCTTGTCGCATGGAAGTTTTCATAGGAGTTAGCAATTCAGGCGGTGAGCATATGCCAGCCCAGAGAGGCCGTTCCGCACAGACCCAGTGCAAGCGGAGAAGCATTCCCGGTATGGATGGCAAGCATGCGGCCAAACAGTTCGGGACGTTTGGAAAACGCGCTGAGGGCACGGCCGCGCAAGCCGGGCTGGCGATCCATCAGCAGAATCAGATCTGCCATCCTTATCGGCAACCTCATTATTTTTCGATGAGCTGCCTGATACCGGGAAAGGTCCCCCTCGCGAAGTGCTTTCGCAAGTGCCAGGGCCTGGCGAAAGGCAAGAGACATTCCTTCTCCCGTCACGGAATCCACGCTACCCGAGGCTTCTCCGATAAGAGCGCACGAACCGCGCACTACCGCCTTCAGCCGGAAGCTCGCGGACAGGGCTCCCTGTTCGCGGGTAGATGACGCTGCCTTGCCGAGTGATGCCGGGATCGAGGGACACGCGCCGATGGCCTCGTCAATACGAAGCTCGCGCTCATTGGTGACGAGGGCCACACAAATTTCTTTCTGGGACACCGGAGTGATATAGAGCTGGCCTTTGGGTGTCCAATGCACTTCGACATATCTGGACCACGGTTCGACGGAGAAGTGCCGGCGGAATCCGTACCGAATTGTTCGCTGTGAGGTTCCCCCGAGACCGGCCCAGTCGCGCGTTCGCGAGTTCATACCGTCGGCGCCCACAACCCAGCGGCATGAAATCTCCCGAGCGTCCAACTTCACTCCATTTTCTGTGAGGCCGCTTACACGAGTTCCCCAATGCATCGAGACACCGCATCGGGCAGCATGGTCTACCAACAACTGGTGCAGAATGGTGCGTCGAATGCCGACGCCGTATCCCTCGGGGAAATGGGCTTCTACCGAATTTTCGGAATCGAGAAAGCGAATTCCTTGAAAGACTGCTGTGCCTTCTGCCGGCAAAGCTACACCCAACTCGGCGAGCGCAGCCAGGCCATCGGGCATAATGCCTTCGCCGCAGGCTTTGTCGATGGGAGGCTTGGCCGAATCGGCCACCATGACAGAGAAACCGCTGCGGCGCGCAGCAATTGCTGCCGCTAGTCCTGCCGGTCCTCCGCCTATGATGAAAAGATCGATGTCGCGCATTAGAGTCTTTTTGCTACCAGCGGAGTAGAACCAACTCGGAGCAGAATCCCGGCCCCATGGCACCAAGCACGCTGAGAGAGCCGGGCTGAGGACGCCGCTTGGTCATGAAGTCTTCAAGCACCACCAGCACCGAGGCTGAAGAGAGGTTGCCGACTTTACTCAGACTCTCCCAGGATGCGTCCAAGGCATCTTCGGGGAGTTGCAGTGCTGCGGTGATCGCTTCCAGCACCTTGGGACCGCCCGTGTGCATGATCCATGTTCCAATATCGTTCCGGCTCAGGTCATGGTCGGCGAGAAACTCGTCGATGTCGGCGGCCAAGTGCTCATGCACCATCTTCGGAACGTCGGGAGATAAGACGATGCGGAAACCGTTTTCGGAAATATCCCAGCCCATGACGCCCTCGGTGCCGGGATAAAAATTCGACCGAGTCGCCAGAACCGCAGGCCCGGCGTGTTCTCGCTGACTTCCGCTGATCAATACCGCCGCCGCACCGTCTCCGAAAAGACCCGAGGAAATTAAATTGGCTACGGAAACATCGTCGCGTTGCCAGGTCAGAGAACACAATTCCACGGCTACCAGGGCGGCTACCTGGTCGGGGAAAGCGCGCACATAATCCGAGGCTCTCGCGATTCCCGCTGCGCCGGCGACGCAACCCAAACCAAAAATCGGTACCCGCTTGATGCGCGTCGGAAGTCCCATCAGATTAACGAGGCGCGCTTCAATCGAAGGGCTTGAGACGCCGGTGACGGAGGTAAAAAAGATGGCGCCCAGATCTTCGAGCGCAAATCCTGAGCTATTCAACGCCTGGCACAGCGACTTCTTGCCGAGATCCTGGGCCACTTCGATCCAGACGTTGTTGGCCTGACCCCACGTAGTCATCTCCTGATAGGCCGGGATCGGCAAGGAGAGATGCCGACTCTTAACTCCCACGTTGGAATGCAGGCGATCGATCACCTCGGGGCGATCGAGTTTGTCGGCCCATTGATATTTCAACGCAGCGGAAATCTCTTCTTGGCTGTAGAAGTTTGGAGGAAAAGCAGTGCCCACGCCGGCAATTCTCATGTTTTTTGTGACAGAAAGCCCTTTCGCAAGAAAAGCGAACTCCTTTTATTTTTGCAATCCTGGCTTAAATCGCCCACGAGCACCTTGCGGAAGAGACATACTTCCTTAACAAGATGCCGAACCCAAGTATAAAGTTACCTTGATCCCAGAAATTGTAAGCATTCTGTAAAATGTCATAGTTTTAAACTGTGTGCCGTATCGACAAGTCTTTTACGCCGCCCGTGTTAGCCTACAGTGTTTCCCCGATACTTATGGTAGCCAATCATCCTACTCCTTCCATCGATCTGCAGGCTGCTGCGAGGCAAGTCATGCAGGCCCGAGGATTTCAACCCGACTTCCCTGCTGACGCTCAAAGGCAGCTCGCGCAGATTCAGGCCCACCCCCCGCAAGCGGTCCCGAGCAACGGGGTCCGCGATCTGCGCGAGCTGCTGTGGTCGTCCATCGATAACGATACGTCCAGAGATCTCGATCAGATTGAAGTAGCCCAGAGCCTTCCTGACGGCAGCACCAAAGTTCTCATCGGCATCGCTGATGTGGATACGTTCGTTCCCAAACACACGCCACTCGATGCCCATGCGGCGCAACAGACCACCACGGTTTATACAGGCATTCGCAATTTCTCCATGCTGCCCGAGGCGCTGTCGACAGGCTTGTCTTCCCTGCTCGAGAATCAGGATCGCCTGAGTATTGTGATTGAATTCGTAGTCGCGAACGGGCAGGTGCAATCGAGCGACATCTACCGCGCGCTGGTTCGCAACAAAGCGCAGCTCACCTATAACGCGATAGGAGACTGGGTTGCCGAGACGGCATCTATGCCGCCAAAAGTCGCGGCCTCGCGCGACTTGCAAGCACAACTCAAGCTGCAGAACCAGGTCGCCCAAGCGCTACGCAGCGAACGCTTTCGCCGCGGCGCGCTCAATATCGACACCATCGAAGTCCGTCCGGTTCTTCTAAACGAGAAGGTTATCGACATCGCGCGCCAGGAGAAAAATCCCGCGACCGATCTCATCGAAGACTTCATGATCGCCGCCAACGGCGTAGTCGCGCGCATGGCCGAAGCCAGGAAGATCTCGTCCATCCGCCGCATTGTCAAAGTCCCTGAACGCTGGGATCGAATCGTGGCGCTCGCAGCAGAGACCGGCGACAAACTGCCCGGCGATCCTGATTCGAAGGCCCTGAACGATTTCCTGGTGAAGCGTAGAGCTATCGATCCAGATCGTTTCCCCGATCTTTCCCTGGCTGTCATTAAACTGATGGGACCCGGCGAATACGTTCTCGAAAGGCCGGGCGATCCTGAGCAAGGACATTTTGGATTAGCGGTGCAGGACTACACGCACTCCACCGCGCCCAATCGCAGATTCGCCGACCTGGTCACGCAACGGATCATCAAAGCTGAGCTCGACAACCAATCGCCTCCCTACCCCGACAGCGAGCTTTCCTCAATCGCGAACAACTGCACTCTGAAGGAAGATGCCGCGAGGAAGGTAGAACGCGACATGTCGAAGCGTATCGCGGCAGTCGCAATGAGCAACCGGATCGGCCAGACTTTCGACGCAGTCGTCACCGGCGCCGTGCCCAAAGGTACTTTTGTGCGGGTGCTGCAACCGCACGTGGAAGGTCTACTGGCGCAAGGCGCTCAAGGAACCGACGTAGGAGACAAGTTGCGGGTGAAGTTGATCAGGACGGACCCCCAGCACGGCTACATCGACTTCGCGCGCGTGTGAGCCGAATGCTCACACACGCCCGAGATGAAGAGCGAACCACTTGCATTCATCGAACCACGTGCGCTCCAGCTTGAATCCTGCCTCTGCCAGCATCTCGTGCACCATCGGCATGGTGTACTTGTAGCTGTTCTCGGTATGAATGCGCTCTCCTGCGTGAACTCGAACCGTCAACTGCAGCAGACCTAGAGTCACCAGCTGCGTGCGCAGGCTCTCCAGGTAGATCTCCATCCGTGAACGCACTGGATTCCAAAGCGCGAGATGGCGGAAGGAATCCAAATCAAAATCCCCCTGCAGATCGCGATTCAACCGGCGCAAGACGTTCTTGTTGAATTCCGCTGTCACTCCTTGAGCGTCATCGTACGCAGGAACCAGAATCGAAGCATCCTTCACCATATCGGTTCCCAGCAAAAGGGCGTCCCCGGGCGCCAGTTCGCGACGAACCTGGCCCAACATCTTCACCGCGGACTCGGGATCGAAGTTTCCGATGCTCGATCCGAGGTAGAGCACCAGCTTCCGTCCACGAATATCGCGCAGGAAACCGAAGCCCTCGGCGAAATCGGCAACCACGGGCTTCACCGACACATTGGGGCACTCGGCCGAGACTCGTTCGCGCGCCTCGCCCAACGCAGCAGGAGAAATATCGACCGGAAAAAATGCCACACGCATCTGGCGGCGCGCCAGTGCGTGTAGAAGAGTGCAGGTTTTGGCCGCCGTGCCCGCGCCTAGCTCAACCACGGTGACGTTTTGTCCCGCCGCTTGCACCATCGCAGCAGCATGTTCTTGCAGAATCGCAAGCTCCGTGCGCGTTAAGTAGTACTCGGGCAGCCGGGTAATTTCTTCGAACAATTCCGAGCCAGTGGCATCGTAGAAGAGCTTGCACGGAAGGGTCTTGGGAAAACCGCTGATTCCTTCTTCCACTTCGCGAGCAAATGAGGGTATGGCAACTGGTTCACGAGCGATCATTGGCGAGCCTTAGGCCAGAGAATTGCCACCGCGCATGGGGTGGGAAGAAATTGCGATAAGTTGAACGGATATGGCTGGCCGGCGTCGCACACGAGCCTCCCCGCAGGACAAACTGGTTGCACATGAATTTTCCGTTGTATTCCCCGACTGCTCCTGGCGCTGGTCGGAACCCCGGATAAGACAGATAGGCACTCGCAGTCCACTCCCACACATCGCCGAAAATCTGCTGCATCCCATTGCCTTTTGCGGGCTGGGGATGGAAAAGGTAATCGTCCAACAACGTGCCTCTCACCGGCATTCGTTCAGCGGCAATCTCCCACTCTTGCTCGGTCGGAAGACGGTTGCCGCTCCATCGTGCATAGGCATCAGCCTCGAAGAAGCTGATGTGACAAACCGGCTCCGCAAGATTGACCGGCTTCATGCGGTCCCCGGCAAATTGCCACCACGAACCGTCCTCATGACGTTCCCAGTAGAGGGGAGCCTCCCACTGCTCGCGGCAGACAGTATCCCAGCCCTCGGAAAGCCACAACTCGGGGCGGCTGTAGCCCCGGTCGTTCATGAAGGCAAGATATTCCTCATTCGTCACCGGACGTGACGCGATGCGAAATGGTCGAAGCAGAACCTCATGGCGCGGCGCCTCGTTGTCGAACGCGAAGCCAGGGCCATCGTGCCCTACGGAGTGAATCCCGTCCTCCACGTCGATCCAACTCAGCACCGGCGCAACTTCGACCTGGCGTTCGGCAGCGATCGGCTCAGGACGCAACGGAGCAGACCACAGCCCATGCTTTATGTCGGTGAGAATCAATTCCTGATGCTGTTGTTCGTGGTTCAGTCCCAGTTCGATCAGTTCCAGAGCATTGGCGGGCGCGTTCTCAAGAAATTTCCCCATCGCCTCATCAACGTGAGAACGATAGGCATGCACCTGTTCAAGGCTAGGCCGGGACATTAATCCGCGAGCGCCGCGATAAGGATGCTTTCCCAGTGATTTGTAATAAGAATTGAAGAGGTAGGTGAACCGGGGATCGAAGACCTGATAGCCGCTAACATTGGCCTTCAGAATGAATGTTTCGAAGAACCATGTGGTGTGCGCCAGGTGCCACTTCGTGGGACTGGCATCGGGCATCGACTGCAACATCTGATCTTCCGGCGATAGCCCCTGGGTGATGCGCATGCTAACTCCGCGCACTTCCGGATAAAAACTGCGCATCCTTTCCGAGGTTAAACCTGTTGCCTTTTCGATAACGGTTTCGGGCATAAGAATCTCCTCGGCACTCTTCGAAGCAGGATAGGATTCCGCACGCCGGCGCGAGCCCCACTGACGCGAAAGTCCTGTTTCAGCGCACGGTCAGGACGCGACCCAATTAAGATGCCGCAGGAATCAAGGCGTTGCAAAATTTACCGGGAAAATTAAGCAAATTCAAGCCGTTCAGCGTGTTACCGGTCTGGCTCACCGGCATTAGCTCCGAACTCGTCGAGAGCGCGCCCCAGCCTTACCAGGCCCTCGCGGGTCATTTCCACGTCTCCGCCGATCCCTATCCGGAAATGCTCAGGCATCTCAAAGAAGCGCCCCGGGACCACACTGGTGTCGTACTTGCTTCTTAATAATTCCCAGAGCTCGTCCACGCTGCCGCGCCGCAGCCTGGGGAACACAACCGTGCCAAACGGGGGACGAAAGCATGCCAGATCCTGCCGGGAATTCAGAAAGGCGTCCAGATTCTGCCGGTTCGCCTCGATCAGCGCCTTGGCCCGTGCTGCCACTTTGCCAAGATTGTCGAGGGCAACTACGCTAAGCAGTTCGGCGGGATGCGCCGGAGTCGCGGCAAACAGATCATTCAACCTCCAGATGCGCCGTGCCAAGTCTGGCTCGGCCAGAATCCATCCACACCGCAGCCCGCTTAATCCGTATGCCTTGGTCAGGCTGCTGGTGATCAGAAAGTGATTCCCCAGGTGAAATGCGGACGCTACAGGCTGATCGAAGATGGCTTCGAGGTAGACTTCGTCCACAAGCACGCGCGCTCCAGCGCCACGCGCGATCTCTCCCACCGCCCGCAAGGTTTCTGTATCGATCAGGGCCCCACTGGGATTGTGCATGTTGGTCAGGACAATCAACCGCGTGCGTGAGGTGATTCGTTTTTTCACTTCTTCGCGATCCACTCGAAAGCCTTCTTCGAATCGGCGTGAGAAGCGGCGAACGCTGGCTCCCAGGTAGCGGGCCGTGCTCAATAGCAATTCGTAGGTCGGCTCCTCGATCAGCACTTCGTCGCCTGGCTCAAGCGTCGCAGCCAGTGCGAGGTGGTTTGACATGGAAGTGCCGGTCGACGCAACCACGCAATCAGGGTCGACTCCGTTCTTGCGCGCCAACCGCTCCTGCAAGGGCTGGTAGCCATAAACGGTTGGCCCGTTGATTTCAAGATCCTCGATGCGAACCGGGAGTTCAGCCAAGGGGTAACTCACCACTCCGCTGGTGGCCAGGTTATAGGCTGCTCCCGAACGCAACTTGGCAAACTCCATGTAGGGCGAAGCAGCCCGGGTACGAATTTCTGTCATCCTCTGTCTCCCGATTGGCGCCGGCGCCATAGCACATAGACCGGCAAGCCCAGGAACAAAATCAACATTCCCAGCAAACTGTTGGCAGGATACTTGTAGATCGTATTCGCAACCACCAGCCACGAAATCAAAATGAAAACTGCGGTGGTCACAGGATGTCCGGGGACGCGGTATCCAACCGTGCGTGTTCCCTGGGTTCGTTCTCGACGCCGAAATACGAAAAGACAGCTGGCAGTCAGACCAAAGAACAAAAAGTCCATCGAGACTACATAATTCAGGATCTGCTCGTACTTCCCTGATAAGGCCACGACCGCGGTCCAGATGCTCTGCAAGACGATCGCAATCACGGGCACGCGAGTTCGTGCATTCACAGATGCCACGCTTCGGAAAAAGACTCCGTCCTCTGCCATGGCGAAATACACGCGCGGCGCGGTCAGCACCGACTGGCTCAGAAATCCCAGCGTAGAGATCGTAATGCCCAGCGCAATGAGAGTTGCTCCGCGGTCTCCTAGAGCAAGCCGCATGGCAGCGGTCGCCGGCACGGTGGTGTTTGCCAGTTCGCCGCTTCCCAGAGCGCGCACGTAAACCATGTTAACCGTCACGTATAGGGTGATCACTCCAGCGACACCGATTAAGAGGGCCCGCGGAAGGTTTCTTCGCGGGTCTTTGATTTCGCCTGCGATAAAACTGGTCGTCTGCCAGCCACCGTAAGCGAACAGAACCGGAACCAAGGCAGCTCCGAAGGCGGTCGCTAAATCGAACGATACGGGCTGGTCTATCATCGGACTGGTCATTGAATGCGGAGCACGAATCAACAGGAATCCGGCCACAACCAGGCCCGCGATGGCGGCAATCTTCAGCACCATCAGGGCACTTTGGACCCGGCTGCCCAGCTTCACTCCCAGGCAATTGATCAGCGTCAGAATGGTCAGGGTGGCCAGGGCTGTGGGACCTTCAGGCAGCTTCCAATGGGTGAGTTCAGCAAAGTAGCGGGCAAAGGTCACAGTGACCGCGGCCATTCCCCCGGTCTGAATCACCAGAAGTAAGACCCAGCCATAAAGGAATCCGACGGCTGGGTGGTACGCGTCCCGCAGATAGGCGTACTGGCCGCCGACATCGGGCATGCGGTCGGCCAGTTCGGCGTAGATAAACGCTCCCAGCATCGCCAGCAGTCCGCCGACGATCCAAGCGCCCAGAATGAGGACGGGCGTATGGACCTGGCGGGCGACAACGTATGCGTTGATAAAGATTCCCGAACCGACAATGCCTCCCATGACCAGCATGGTGGCGTCGAACAGCCCGACGCGACGAAGCAGCTGCGGGCCGGCGGGATCGGGGCTTTGAGAAGGCTGAGCCTCTGGAGGCATTCGGGATTAGACCGAGCCGAAATGTATCACGACGGCTGATTCCCGCTGGTGACTAGTAATGCCTGCGATCGTCTGATTAAATAGAAGTAGCAGTCCTGCGGGTGAGGTATTGTGTTGAGCCCTGAAGGCCCGATTTTCGTCGGTGTTTGCCCCAGCCCTCCGAAACGCCGTTCTCTGTACGCTTCCGTCGGATTCCACTGCCTCGTGCTCGCCTGGCTACTGCACTCCCCTGCCGCCATCTTCGTCTCTCCGTCCTCTATACAAAGGGGCGAAAACGGGCGTTCCCTAACCGAAGTCTATTGGACGCATGACATGTCGGCGGACGAGCAGCGTACTTTGGAGAAAGGGCAGCTCACTTGGGTGCCTCCACCCAAAACCAAGCAACCGCATCAAAAACCCGAACCAAGCCCGAATAAGGGCCCGGAAGATACGGCGATTTCTGCTTCGAAAGTGGATAGTGCGACGCCTGCGGTCGGCAGCCCTTACGGTTCTCTTACCTACGGAGCGGTTTCCGGGTTGGAAGTGCGTCCAGCGGTAAGAATTTTTGGATCAGAGCCGATTCTGGATACCGACGACCTCGCTGGGATTTCGGAAGGCAATGAGATCATCGAACTCACGATCGACGCGCAGGGCAGTATCGTCGAAAAAAGCGTGCTTCAGAGCCTGGGTCCAGTGGTCGATACTCGGGTGCTAACCGCGCTCGCTGATTGGCGGTTTCGTCCAGCCACCCGGGACGGCGTTGCCATCCCCTCCAAGCAAGACGTTTACTACCACTTTCCTATCCGGCACTAAGGTTTATATTCCCGGAATCCCTTGCCCAACAATGGTTTCAGGCGAAAACCTTAGACTTCCCCTACAGAATGCACCGTATGGACTCTGGCCACCGCCAACCTCTAAGCTTCGCTCACAATGTTCAGTTTCGAACACTGGGCATATCCCGCGAACGGAGGCGGGGAAACCATATGAATCTCAGGAAATTCATCCTGCTCGCGATCATGGCCTTGTGCCTGCCGATTGCGGCGTTGGCTGACAGCGGAGTGGACTTCACCAACTCCGGCGGCACGCTCACCGGCAGCAACAGCGGCTTCTCGCTTAGCGGTTCGACGTTGATTGCGGTCAACGGTCTGAACGGCGGGGGGCTGATCACGGGCTCGAACCTTGGTAGTCTCACCTTCACAACCGGTGCTCTGACCGGCGGGTCATTGCAAATGGGCGGCACCTTCGCCGCAGGCGGTACTTTTACCATTACCGGCAACGGATCGAACGGCCTTCCCAACGGAACGATTTTTAGCGGGACTTTCAGCGGCCCAGTAAGCTGGACCCTGGTAACCCTCGCCAATGGGACCCACAACTACACGCTCTCTGGTTCCCTCACGGGAATGCTGGGAACTGTGTCTACCAACGGAGTAACCGTTCAGCTGACCATTAACACGGGCAAGGGCTTCTTCAATGGCTCGACCTCGATTTCCAGCGGCGACACCAATATCGCCAACGTCGTCGTCCCTGAACCTGGCACTCTCAGTTTGCTCGGCACTGGGTTAATCGGCGTTGCTGGTGTGCTGCGCAAGAAAATCAAAACCTAAAGAACCTGGTGTGATGTTTTCTGGGCCGCTGCCTGTGGGCAGCGGCTTTTTTCTGAGATGACCAGTGCGCACCGTCTTTCATCCTGTATTACCACCGGACCAGATGGAGACACTAGCGTGTCACATCATTCTTTGAAATTGACTCATGGAAACTCTTGACCAACTGCGGAGGTATTCAGTACTCTGCAGCCCTCCGCTCCTAGCACCCCACAATGCCGAAAGCGGAGAGGCCAGCTTTTTGCCCGTCGGTACGGTACGCCGGCCGGCGGGCTGCCTTTTTTGATGTCTTTCGTCTAAAAGAAAAGCCCTCCGTCGTTGCAGAGGGCTGATCATTTCTTATTTTCCGCCCAGGCTATTTCATCTTGTCTTCCGTTTTTTCGGCGCCCTTTTTCACGCCGTGGCCCACGTCTTTAGCACCCTTCTTGATGCCATGACCGGTTTTCTTGGCCGCCTTCTCAGTGACCTCCCCGGTCTTGTCGGCAGCTTTTTCCGTGCCCTTCGCCGTATCTTTGGCTGCCGTCTTGGTGGCATGTCCCGTGTCTTTTGCGGCTTTATCCATGTCGGTGGCGACGCCTTGTGCATAAAGTCCTGTCGACAATCCCAGTAGTCCCGCCGTCAAAATCGTGGGCAGCTTCAGCTTCATGGAGTGCTCCTGTTTTACAGAGAGAATTTGGATGAACGTCAGTATGAAGCACCAGGCAGACAAAAGACAACAGCTACAGGGCCGGGGATTTATTCTAACCGGCAAGCCTACGAGTTCGCCTCCCGAGTCTTTACGAAAGCCATTATGAAAAATATTCCGAGCAGAGCATCTGGGACGGCAATCATGAATTGTGGGGGCGCGAGCTTTCCCATCACAGCCAATACGCTGAGCGTGAGAACGTAGCCGAACTTCTCGATGAGCGCCGGAATCATCATGGGACGGAAACGCACAGGATCGGAACCGATGACCATGAACGCAAACTGCCATGCCAGGCCAACTCCGACGAAGCCATAATAAAATTGCGGATGGTTCAAAGGCGGAGGGTCCTGACGTCCGACAAAATCGTAGATAAAGTAAAGTGGAGTCAGAACCAACACGCCCCAGACGCCGGCAGTCCAAAATACGATTCTGGCGAATTTCATCGCATCCTCCACGTAAACTTATATAGCCCTAACCAGGCATAGACGTCCCGGTAATCGTCAAACATGCAACCAAAGTAGCCATGCCATCATCAGGTAGTAGAGATACTTTGCTAACCTCCATGCGTTTGCCGCGACAAAATGCCGTCTGGCGTCAGGGACTGGTGATCTGTTCGGTCCTGGCTGCCCTTCTGCTGGCACGCTTTGCTGCTTCAACATCGCCTCAATTGCAGTCTCCTCGGTCGACGACCAGTTCGCTGAGTGCGCATCCACAGCGTACCTGTCTGGATCGTGAAACAACGGATTGGGCCAGCCCCGCCAACAGCTTCGCACTAGCCCCGCAGTTGTTCGTCTCCGCCGCGCTAAAACCGGCGCTTGATGTGCAGATCCCATTTTCCACCAAGGGTTCGCACTACAACCGGCCTCCGCCCATCGTCTAATTTCTCCAAAACATTATGGCAGCTGACGTTTCTCACTGGGGACGTCACTTGCGTCTTTTCTTAGGAGCTTGAGGCGGGAAGAACCCTCACGCCTCACCCTCGTTTCCTATTGGAGGAACTGGTGAACGAAATCAAAGTGCTTTGTGTTGAGAGCCATCCGGAAGCGATGATTCTTCTGCGATCCATCCTGGCCAACAACGGATATTCCGTAATTTCAGCCATCAACGGAAGAGAAGCGCTCGACCTTCTGGAATTGAACGCAATCGACGGCGTGCTGCTGGAGCATGACCTTCCGGATGCGACCGGAGCTTCGGTTCGGGCGCGCATGAAACGAATCAAACCAGATGTTCCGGTTCTGCTGTTCAGCGGGATATCCAGTCAGACTCCATTTCTGCTCAGCTTCTTTATTCGTTACTTGCAGCACCCTGTGCACCCAGATCGCGCTTACGACGACCTTTACACCTAAACCCTGGCCAAAACTTCTTGAAAGGAAATGAAGATGAAGTCGACACAGATTCAACAATTTAAAAACAGGTTGAAATCGCAGCGCGAAGAGGCGTTCCGCCTCTTACATCGTGTGGGCGACGAAAGCCGCTCGCTTGACAGCGATATTCCCCAAGACAGTGGGGATCAATCGATCAGCACCGTCTCCAAGGAATTCCTGTTTCAACAAGGCAGCCAGCGTCGGGGGATGGTCCGAAGAATCGAAGCAGCCCTCACTCGCATAGAGCGGGGAACGTTTGGAGTTTGTGCCGAATGCTGCGGAGAAATTCCTATTCGCCGCCTGGAAGCGTTGCCCTGGACCGACCTCTGTCTGCACTGCCAGGAGCAACGCGAAAAAATGGGTAGCCTGACCTTTGGCTCACACACCAGCGAAATTCAGGAGCACGCTTAGAACAAAAGACGCCTATCCGTTCTCACGTTTGCAAGTCGGCGAACGTGGGAACGGTAGGTCTCAAAGCAGGAATTCACAAGCTCCTCTTTTCCCACCGCGGGACGTTCACGCGAGCCATCGCGGTTGACTCGCTGACGGTGAGTCAACTCCAACGTCGCATCCTGTTGAAAGCGCTGAGGAAGGAGTTTTGCCCAAAGAAGCGCCAGTTAGGCTCTTCAATTGCGATCTAAGCCTCCGAACGTGATCGAGTTGACGCGTTTTGGAGGCTCTTATGGCAAGCGATCGTGAAGCCTGTGCTTTGCATTATGCCGTCATCGAAGCCATTCGCAGCGATGCTCCACCCGAACTCTTTGTAATCTCATATACCACGGAGCAATCGTTACGCCTGGTCATTGCCGATTTCTGCATTGTTGCCACGGGCTTTTCGACTCGCAACGAAGCCCTTGGAGTTTGCGAGGCACAGGTCTACTCGGCCGCCTAGCAGTGCCGCCTCATCAGGTCTGAGGCGTTACGGCAACGATGGCCGGCTCCGGCAAACCCGCCACCTGGATGATGTTGTTACGTACCGCATAGAGCACCAGTTCACTCACCGAATGAAGCCCCAGTTTCCGCATGATATTGCTGCGATGAGTCTCTGCGGTCTTCACGCTCAGATTCAAATGGCACGCAACTTCTTTACTAGACTTGCCCTCCGCGAGCAGTTGCACCACCTCGCGTTCCCGAGGCGTGAGTTTCGTCAACTCAAGTTCAGGCTTGGCCACCGGGCTGGTTCTTGCGCGATACCGGGAAAGTACCATTTCCGCCACCCGCGCCGTAAAGAAGGTCCGGTTGTGCTGCAGAGCATCCACTGCCATCATCAGATCGCGGACCGCATCGGACTTTAGGATAAAGCCACGGGCGCCGGCGTCGAGAACCGCCTGCACCACTTGGTCGGCGTCGGTTATGGTAAGAACCAGGACTTTAATATTGGGATCGTCATGCAAGATTTGCCGGGTCGCCTCCAGGCCATTCAGCACCGGCATGCCGATATCGAGCACCACGATATCCGGCTTGAGTTCCCGGGCCTTTTCGGCTGCTTGCCGGCCGTCATCGCACTCTGCGCAGACCTCCCAATCGGGATTGCCTTTAATCAGCGCTACCAACCCTCTGCGCACGATTTCATGATCATCTGCAACCAGAAGTCTTAGTTTTTTCATAAAGCAGCTCCTTTTATTTGGGACTGCCCAAACGTGATGACTTGCTACTTGTACTCAAATTTGCTGCGAGTGTTTATCTGACGAACTTCACTTTGGGTCAATACTGTACTCTCTGTATCTGGATCCACAAAATCTCAGTATTCGACCGCGGGGATAGCGAACCTTTGCCAAGGCCAGAGCAGATTGTGTGCCTCTACTCCGAATTCGCGGAACAGAAGCATTCGCGATCCTTTGCTCTTTTCTGAACCCCTACCGTCGCCACTTCCCGATTCAAAGAATGTGCCGCCCTCCAGAATGATCTCCAAAGCTCGGATGAGATCGCGCCCCGCTAGCGATTTATGCACCAGACCGTGAGCCCCAACTTTTCTTACTTCCTCGGTCAGCACTATGGAGTCGTGCATCGTGAACACCAGTATCTTTGTATCTTTGCCGTCAGCGATGATGCGTCTGGCCACGTCGAGTCCGTTGAGGCCGGGCATACTGAGGTCAAGTACGAGCGCGTCAGGACCGGTTGCAATAACGCCATCGATGGTGTCTGGCCCATTCGCCGATTCTCCACAAATCACCCAATCAGGCCGCATTCTGAGCAGCGACTTCACCCCTTCTCGCACCACTTCGTGATCGTCGGCGACAAAAACCCTGATTGGCATGATGATCCCCCAAATCGTACCCACACTCGGACGCGAGACTTGCCCCAACGTTAAACTATTGCTCACCTTTCTGGCTCCGGCCATTCAGCCGGTTCCGAAGGCAGCTGATCTATCTAAATCTATTCCACGGGAAATTTCACAGCCGAACACGAGGCGGGCCGACGCTTACTTCAGGAAGCCCATGAGGACTGGGTTGAGCACGACGAATCCCATCTCCCCTGGAATGCAGACCCTGCCTCAAACTTGGCGTAAGTGTATCCGCTAGACCGAATGGCGCACATACCGCGTTTACTGTAGAGGTAAATCGCAAGTAAACAAAGGCTTTCGGCCTACCAAATTCCCTTGTCGCTGCCCGTCAGCTTCTGGCCCAAAGCTGCAGCAGTCGCCAGGCAGGGCAGGATGCTCAGACGCAGTGACCCGGGGAAATCCCCTCGTTGCAGGAAAGAGCTGAGTTGCGCGACGTAAAGCTTCACCGCCTCAGGGACGATCGGAACGCGCAAGAAGTCTCGCTCGTAATAGATTCCGTCTCCCCCCACGCGGGCAGACGATCGAACGTTCGCCGGAAGGGGCAATCCCTCTCCACGGAAAGAGCGCACATAATCGGACACTACGCACAGGTAGCTTGCCACACCTTCCCAGATCCCAGCTTCGCTCGCCGACGATCGTAAGGCAACGTAATCGATGTCTGCGCGCTCCACCAGGTCTTCCGTGTTCACCACGTCGCACAATCTCAAGTAGAAATGGCGGTACATGCGCTGGAGGGTCGCCAGAATGATTCGATCCTCCGGCGTGGGAACTACAAAGCGGAAAGTACCGAACGACTCCACGCGAGCGCGCGAGAGAAGTTCCCGCGCGGCGTGGACGTGTTCCCCGGTCTGTCCGAGGCGACCCACATGAATCTCCACCAGTTCGCGTAGTCCGGGAACGGCAAAGTTCCACTTGTTGGCCATGCGATCTCCCAGACTGCGCGCCTCGAGTTGCGCCCCGAAACGGTTGTGCATGATGCGCTCAACTTCAGCCGCCTCGGCGTCGGCAAAGAGGTCCAGATCATTCCCCAAGTCCGGCCAGTGATCCAGCGACTTGATCACGGTCAGTTCACACCCCTCGGACCGAAGGCCTTCACAGATCGTTTCAAGGGATGATAAAGCATTCTGAATTCGCTCGCGTTCGTCGCTGATGACCTGGTTGAGGTGCGCGGCGTAACTACCTTTTCCGGCAACGGTCATGAGCGCGCTGAGAGGCTCAAGCGCGCGGATGACCACATGATGCTTGTGGGCAAGCCGCACTAGCGCCGCGAGATCTTCTTGCTGAAGATCAAAGATTACCCGCAGCACCTCGTCGGAACCGTGGTATGCGCCCATAGAGCGCGTACGAAGAAGAACATCTGAAAGAATTACCACTGGCTCATGAGAAGTCAGCCCAACCGGCGGCATCATGCGCTCCTTTTGCAATTAGCAAAATTAAGACGTTCCACTGCCGTTCCTTCTTCGTAATCGTTCCACGTCTCGATCAGCAGAAATGGAGGCTGGTTCTCCGACTCGAATGCCTCATGAAAAAGCCGCATGCCGTCTTGAAACGTTTGTCCACAGCGGGCATCCATGTGGCGGTTCAATCCCCACGGCGCCTGCCGGTCATCGAAGCCCGGCCAAGCCGCACCGACGACAATCTTGTCTGGGTGGTGATCTTTCATGTTTTGATAAAACTGCCCGAGATAATCGCGACCCCAATCGCTGCCGTCTGCGCTCCATCCCTTAGGCCCAGGATGAATCCAGGGATATGCTCCGTCAAAAGCGTTTCGGAACGTGTCGCTGGGATCATCCTTGTAAAGAAGCACTGGAGGCTGCGCCCACGAGTTGACGTGCGCGCGTACCTGATTCCAGTCGGTGCGGCCACGCTTGGGGAAAATGAAAATCACCGGCCTGCCGTTATAGAGAAGATAGGAACTACGGTGAGGAGCGTCGGGTCCGATGTATTGGCTGTAGGCGAGGTCGAAGGCGGCGATCGCCTCGTCTGTTGCCATGCCGTTGTCATCCTCGGTTTCGTCGTACATCAGCGCCACCTGGAATTTCTTTTCCTCGGCCACCTGTTGCAACAGGGCAAAGCTCTTATCGAGGAATGGCCGACGATCTCCATACCAATCGACTACGAACCCCGAGATTCCCATGTTGCGAGCCTCGTCGACCTGATGCCGCAGCACCGCCGGATCCTGACTCGAATAACCCACGTCCCGATGATCCGGACTCCCAAACCACGGCTCATACACAGCGAGCAACCGGGTTGCGCTCTGGGCAGAGACTGCGTCGCGCTGCAAGAGACGGGGAAAATCTTGCCGTGCGCAACCATCGGTAATGATGACCAGTCCCACCAGCAAAACCACGACCAGCTTGGGCAAACGTCGGCTCCTGTTTGACATGCGGCTTGTTTTGGATGCCGTGGAAAATTCGCCGGTTGGTCTGGGCGGGTTTCTTTCTAACGCTGGCCGATTACGGTGTGTCGCGCTCAAAAATGCGGCACCGCCTGCATTTGCCGGATCACCCAGCGGTCGGCAGCAGGCGTCATGAGCACGACATAGTGGAGAACCAACGGCTGATCCTCGATAGTCTTTTTGCCGTCGAGCACCTGGAGTTCGCAATGCACGGTATCCTGTAGCTCCACCAAGTCGCCCTCGGGAGCATAAAAAATGGCCTTCAGGTTGTGCTCCTGTGAGAGGTAGCGCGATTGCAATCCCAGTTTCCGCTGGCCCTCGACCGCTCCACCGAGATCTGTTCTTGCTCCACCCACAAAATAAGCGTCGAGAGAACCAGGGGAGCCCGAGTCGTACGCCTCGGCCAGGCTGTGCCAGGCGCGATCGTAGTCGCGCGCGATCGCGGTACGGGTGAGATCTTCCATCGCCCGCGGGCGTGCGCCGCTGGTGTCCAGTTTGAAAGCAGCCGATGGCGCAGCATTTACCTGTGCCACAACGCCCCACGAAAGGCACAAACTCGCGACCGCTAAGCAGAATCCCATTCTCATGCTTTTCAACGTTGCGCTCCTACATTGACCTGATTGCCCATAACGACTCCCGACGCCACGGAGATCTGCATAGGTCCCTTGGCGATCATGCGCGCACGTGCGACGCCCTGCTTCACGGGAGCGTCGACAGTGCTCACGCCATTCGCACCAGTGCCGCGAAACGTGACGATAGTTCCGTCGGGCAGCGGGTTCCCCGCGCAATCACGAACCGGCTCGGTCTCGAGTTCGATTCCCTTCGCATCACGATCTGCTTTCACCTGCAAGTGGCACGGATCCGAAGCGACCTGCTGCACCACGCGCCGCGCCGAAACATCTCCGCTCGTGGCGATGACTTGAAGCGCGCCTGCCCGGTTGCCGGAGTTGGTGCGGAACCACGCCACGCCATCCCCGACTGGTATCGATTGAGAAAACGTGTCCTGCTCTCCTACCTTCAAGTGAAAATCAATCGTTCCCGCATTGAGCACGAGGTTTCGATCATTATCGAATGGCAGGGCAACTCCGCTTAAGACGTCCGCCTGCCCAACTGCGGCACGCGAGGGATGCACCAGCAGCCGCAGGTAAGAAACCTTAGCGGGAATGACGTAGAACTCGGCATTACGGCACGTTTCTTGACAGATCACCGCCGCATACCGTCCGGCGGCCTGCACTTCCTCACCTTGCAGACGGATGTCTTCTCCCAGATGAACAGTTCGCTTCAGCGACGAAGCGGGGCCGATCAGATAAAACGTGGCGTCACCGCTGCCTGCGGCTCTTAAAGCCGTTTCACTTCCGGCAACTACAGATGCGGGAGCCTGCATATCCTGGGCCTGTGCCAATGAAAGACTCGCTATCAGCACCAGGCCAAGACAGGCCAACCGTGCGGATCTACGAGTTGCCCAAATTGTAATGATTGGCCACGACATGGTAGCTCTGCACCTTTTCCGCAAATCTCGCGGGAATACCCACGGCAAATGCTTCCGGCGTCTGCGGCAACAACGCCCGTTCCACATACCCGTCGGAAACCCAGATGACGCGGCCGGAATTGTCATAGAAGGTCGCGATCACGTGGGGAATATTCACCACCTGCCCGCTTTCGTTCATCAATTGACCGTGCAGCGCGGCATCGCCATGTGCATCTTTTTCCAGGCTCTGGTTCATGATGCCAATCACCGGATCGGCTGACGCCGGAACCAGTGTCGATTTCACATCCATGTGCACGTTCTTCACCTCTTGCAGATTCACGCCCGGAAAGTCAATTCTGTAGGGCGTGACTTGTTTCGGAAGCAGTACGTGCGCGATCTTGTCGAAACTGCTTTCCTCGTCGAGAGTCTTACCGGATCCATCGACGAGCGCTGCGTTCACATTGACGAAGGCGGGAATCGTGTCTTCGTTTACCACCTCGCCCATAACGACCGCTCCCCCCTGGTATTCGACGGGATTCATCGAGAGGATGCGAACTTTGGGAGCGTCAACGCTGCGTTGCCCCCACTCGTCTTGCGCACTTGAGGAAACCAGATCCCAACGCAGGTAGTTCACGGGGATGACTTGTGGAGGAACATCAGGAAAATTGGGCGTTGCCCATGCAATCTTCCACCCATCTCCCTCGTGCGAGAGCTTCAGGTCGCGTAATTCGTCGATCGGACCGACGGGCGTCGACCAGTGCATAGTCGTGCGGACCTGCGCATCCTGCCCCGTTTCCTTCAACGGTTGCAAATCCCATCCAGAGAGACTCGAGAAGGACCGCAAGCTGCCATCTGTGCCCCCCAACTCTTTGGTCAGCAGATCTTGTTCCGCCGTACCGTTGGCTGAGGCGCTAAGCCAGCGCGTCAGTCCGCCCCAGTTTCGCTTCTGAACATCCGCAAGAAAATTCGTGATCGCCTGTTCGGGCGTATTGGCAGATGCGGTTAATCCAGGGATCGCCTCACCGGCCGCAATGCCGACCGTGCCGCTGAAGCGGCCGGGCCACATCGGCCCGACGACGATCAGGCCGAGCGTAAGCGCAAGCAAGATGAGTGGAATCGCAACTTTCATATCGGCCTCAAGCGATCGAACGATGCTCTGGAATCGCAGTCACGCCCGCCCTCTCTCTCGCGCGAACGCCCAGAGGCAGCAGTTCGAGCAGAATCGCCAGGAAGCTGAAGCCAATGGGAAGAATGCCCCACATCAACCCCTCCCATGGCGCCGGAATCGAGTCTGATTCAATCTTGTGTGCGGGTGGCACATCGTCTTTGGCCCATGCCGTGATCTCACCCTTGTTATAGGTTTCGATCTTTCGCCACCCCGAGAAGGTCAGCAACGGCTCGTAGTACGAGTCATTCACGAAGACGAATTTCAGCCCGTAGCGATTGGCGTGCTTGAGCATCGCCCGCAATGATTCCATTCCCGCGACGCCATAGAATTTCGCGTTGGTCAGCTGCGCCGAACCGTACTGGGTCATCTCCGGCAAAAGACGGGCAGAGTTGTAATCGCCGTCCACGCTACTTGCGTCCGTGTAAGTCGAGACTTTACCCAGCGCGCTGCCGAAACCAAGCGTCAAATACCGATATTTGTCGTGCCCGTCACGATTGAGGAACGCGACCACGGGATCGACATTGAGCGCCGAAGTCGGGCGGTAGGGGTTGATGGTTAACCACGCGAGCGCGGTCCCCAGAGTCGCGATCGCCGCCAGGGCAAGACCGGCTGCTGCTTTCAACTGGAAGCGGTCGAGCAAGCGCCGCGCGATGAGTCCGACGATGGGAAGAGCCAAGAGCGTCGCCCAGAAGGCGAAACGCTCGAAGGTCAAAATCTCGTAGGCGCGGCCTAGTAACCATCGAGGCAACGGCGTCGTGCCGCCAAGTCCGAACACCAGCGCAATCCAGAAGGCAAACAGAAGTGGCCTTAGTCGCCGGTCCGCAGCTCCTCGAATAAAGATAAAAGGAAGCGCGAGAATCAAAGCGCCATACGGAATCACGAAATAGTTGATACCCGTGATCCGGTTCAGCAAATAATTGGCGCGGCTATCGTGCGGAATCGGAATCTGGCGAATTGGATGCCGAATGATCGATATCCAATAAGGCAAAAGGACCGTGCCGATTCCAATTCCGGCGAGAGCCGCAAACATGATGCCGCGAGTGATCACGGCGCCAATCGACGTCTCGTTCTCCCGCTCGCGCACGTCCAGACAGGCCAGCCACAGCACGGGCGCCGCGAAGATTACCGAGCCGAACAAGAGTGTTACGTGATGCGCCGCAGCTGCCGCAAAGGTGATCACCAATCCTTTCACCAGGGCTCGCCCGCGTGCGCGTGAAATCCATTCGTAGAAGTAAGGGAGGGCATTCAGGTACAAGGCAGACGAAGCGATCGTGGCCAATTGTCCTGCCTGGTAGGCCAAAAACGCCACCGAGCCCAGAAAAATGCTGCCCAACGCGGCGTAACTGGCTGAACGATCATCCACCCACAACCGCGAGAAGCGATACACACCCACGGCGAGAAGCAGGATGGCCAGCATCTGGACGGTCATATACGCCATCGTGAGTCCCATCACATGAGAAAGCAAAGCGATCCATTGATGGGTCAGCGGCGGATACGTCGTCTGCGAAAATCCCGCAAACCATTTCTCATTCCAGGGATCGAACCAATGCTGCGCGTAGTGAGAAGCAAAGAAGATATGAAAATTCGCGTCGAACGAGCCAGCCGGCAGCCTCATCAATAGAAGCGGTCCATGGACAGCCAACGCTGCCAGCAGAATGGCAAACATAGGAATGGGACGGTACACGTTCGTGCGAATCGACGGGCTGTTTCCAGTCACGGTTTGGGCCACCTGCGGCATTCGTGCGAGTTTTTGATTCATCCCCCATTCAAAGGTTTGCTTCGCGGAAACATTTTTGCCTAGCCCATGAGGCTGCAATGGTTTGCAATCGTCAACCGCTTCAGGCAGCCCTCGCTTTGTAATCCCGCATCAGAAGGAAGCCAATTGATTTGGATGTCGAAATCTAAAGATCGTCGAGGATGACTAGTGAAGAGCTGGTTCTGGTTTGCTGGCTTTTGTGTGGCCGCCGTGGTAAGTCAGGCCACGCTCGCAAGTCTCGCGTTCGCGCAGGATTTCGAGATAAAGCCAAATCAAGGCAATGCCCAAAAAACGACGCAAGTGAAGCCCAGCACAACCAGCCAGCAGCCACTCGGCTGGGGATCAAGCATCGAAGTTGCTCGCCAGGCCCGGGCCGCACAAGATGCCTTGAACCGCGGAGACTACGCCGCTGCCGCCACCTACGCGCAACAGGCCGCCGAGGCCGCCCCGCAGAACACGCAGTTATGGTGGCTGTCTGGTTATGCGGCACGCCTGGCAGGCAGATACCAGGCATCGATGGATGCATATCAACGCGGCTTGCGTAACCAGCCTAATTCTCCGCAAGGGCTTTCAGGACTGGCGCAAACCTACGTCAAAGTTGGACGCACCGACGAAGCAATAAAAATGCTGACGACCGTGGTGGAAGCAAATCCGAAGGACGCGAACAATCTCGCGGTGCTCGGTGAACTTCTGCTGGAATCGGATTCGAACCGCGGACTCGAATACCTTCGCCGCGCGGAGAATGCCCAAGCCTCGGCTCGCACCGAACTTCTCATCGCCCGCGCCTTGCAACGCTTGAATCGACCGGCCGAAGCCGCGCAGTATCTCGAGCGCGCTCGCAACCGTGCTCCCCACGATCCTGAAGTCCTGCGTTCCGTTGCTGACGACTACCGCGACAACGGTCAACTCGACCTGGCGATCAAGACTCTCCAGTCCATCCCTTCCAAGACCCTCGACGCTCAGGCAGACTTGGCCTACACCTATGAACTCGCCGGAGACAAACAACAGGCGGCCGATCTCTATGCCCGGCTGGCAGCGAAATCGCCAGGAAATATTGGTTTCTCGCTGAGCGCAGCGCAAGCACTGCTTGACCTTGGTCAAGCCGGAGAAGCCCGCGGCCTCCTGGAAAAAGCCCGGGAGATCGATCCCAATCACTATCGCCTGCACGCGATTCTCGCTCAGATCGCTTCTTCCGAGAACCGCCCCTCTGACGCGGCCACCGAGTATCAGACAGCGATCAAGAATCTTCCGGAAGGCGTTCCCGAAGGGCCGCTTTACCCCATCGAGTTGCGCCTCGAACTCTACGACCTTTACGTGCAGGCCGGAGATCAGACTGCAGCGCGCCAGCAATTGGGGACCGCAACCTCCGCACTGCAGCAGGCGCAAGTGCCAAACTCGTCCAAACCTGAATTCCTGCGGCTCCGCGCTGCAATCGAATCCGCCTCAGGCGACACCGAAGCTGCCAACCGCGACTTGCAAGAAGCCTTGGCGCTGGAGCCAAAGAATGTCAACTCCATGGTGAACTACGCATCTCTGCTGTGGAAGATCGGCCAGAAGGACGCGGCTCGAGACATGTATCGCAAGGCTCTCGATCTTGATCCCAAGAACCGTCAGGCGCTGCTTTCCCTCGGGTTCCTTTCGCGTGAGATCGACGACGAGAATGCCGCGCGCGATTACTTCACGCAAGCTGCCAAATTTCATCCGAAGGATTTCGCCCCGCATCTTGCCCTGGGCGATCTGGCGACCGCGCAACGGGACTTCCCAGCTGCTCAGGCGCAATATCAGAAGGCGTTCGAGCTCATGCCGAGCAATCCCCTCATCGTCGCCGGAGGAGCGAACGCCGCTCTGGAATCTCACCATCTCGACTTGGCGCAACAGTGGCTCGATCGCGCTCATGACAGGATGAATGACAATGCGCAAGTCATGCGCGAGCGCGAGCGCTACCTGACCTGGAAAGGACAGTATCAGGAAGCCTCCGACTTAGGAGCCAAAGTCCTCGCGCAGCTTCCCAATGACACCGAGGGTGCCGTTTACCGCGCCTATGACCTTTATTACCTTGGCCGCTACCAGGACGCTCTTGATCTCGCCACAAAGTATGAAAAGATCCTGCACAACAATCGCGATCTCGCGCTGATTATCGGATACGTGCAAGTGCGCTTCGATCATTTGGAGGACGCGCTTGCAGCCTTCACGCTCGCAGTGCAGCGCGATCCGACCATGGCCACTGGATTCGCTAACCGCGGCTTCGTGTTGAACGATTTGCGACAGCCTAACAAGGCAGTGACCGATTTTCAAACTGCGCTCAAGTTAAAGCCCGATTATGGGGAAGCTCACCTGGGCCTGGCTTACGCCTATCTCCAACTTCGCCGCCCTACCCTTGCTCTCGTTCAACTGGATAAGAGCAAGGCTCTCCTGGGACAACCGCGCCCCTGGCATCTGGCCCGCGCTGAAGCATTTCGCCAGGAGCGACAATTCCCTCAGGCGGAGGGCGAATATCGAGTGGCCCTGAAAGAAGATCCCAACGACGTTTCCACGCAACTGGCCCTGGCAGATGCCCTCTATCGCCAGCGGCGATACGAAGATTCCATTGGTGCGCTCAACGCCGCGCTCCCGATGGATCCGAAGAATCCGGAGGTTTATGTCCTAAGGGCACAGGCGGAAGCCCATCTGGGACAGCGGGACAAAGTGCTGCGAGACGTCGACATGGCACAGCAGCTGAGTCACGGCCGAAGCGACATCCTGATGGCCGCGGGGGATGCGCTGCTCGCCACCGGCGACCGCGAGGCCGCGATGCGGTATTTCTCGCGCGCATTGGAAGATCCCGGCGCCAACGAAGTCGGCATACGGCTTGCCATTGCGAATATCTTCGAGCGCCAGGGCCGGTGGCCCGACGCTCATCGCGAAATTGGACTGGCTTTTGCCGGAGCCCGCGTCAGCGATACAACCCAAGTCACGCCTGATGACCTGGTGCAAGCAGCCAATACCCTGCTAGCCATGCACGACTTCGATCTTGCCGAAGCCTACTTCACCAAGGCGCGCGCAGCCGGCGCCGAAGAAGGCAGCGTCTCTATCGGGCTGGCCAATGCCTATCTCGCCCAAGGCGACACCCATCAGGCAGACGTCGAACTCGCCCGGCTGAGAGGTACGGGAGCCTACGACAACGACTATGACTACCTGATGGCGGAAGGCACTCTTTATCGCCAACGCCAGGATACGGTTCACGCTCTTTCAACATTCGCGCAGGCCAGTAATGTGGGCGGCGCCGACGATCGCCACACGGTCGAGAACGCCCAATACGAGGTGGCAGGCGAAGAAGGCCGGCCCATCAATAAGAATGTCAGCCTGTTCTCTGACGCTTCCTTCTCCCCGGTATTTGAAGACATCAATGTGTATGTCCTCGACGCCCGGCTTCTGAAAATCACGAATCCCGCGCTACTGCCACCCCCGCGAAGCTCTTTTCAAAGTCTCGGCGCAGAGTATTACCGCGTCCATCTCAAGGGCGTTCCCACCCTTTCCGGCTTCGTCGGCGAGAGCATGACACGCGGCAGCCTCTACTTCCCCAGCGCCTCCGTCGTGCAGAACCGCAACACTTTCGACACCATGTTTAATGTTGGCGTCACTCCCGTGCTGCGTTTTGGCAGAAATTCCATCACATTCAATCCCGGAGTGCAGTTCACCATCCGCCGGGATACTGAATCGCCGCTCGATCTGAACCAAAATTTATTCCGCCAATATCTGTATTTATCGACCAATTCATTTTTCAACTGGATCTCAGTTCACGGCAGTGCGATTCGCGAGGCCGGTCCATTTACCGAGCAGAACCTGCATTCGCGGGATGCCTCGGCGGACCTTGAATTCACCGTAGGACGCCCGTGGGGTAACACCGCCTTGCTCACCGGATATTCCGTTCGCGATCTCCTGTTCCGGCCTCAGGTACGCGAGTACTTCAGCAGTTCCGCCTACGTCGGCGTTCAGCACAAGTTCGGTGAGCGCCTCACTGTCGCGGTCCTGGGAGAGTATCTGCGCTCTTGGCTGGTGCAGTTCACGAACTACTCAATCGCCCAGGCAATCCTGCCCGGCGCGCGCGTCGAATACCACGCCAGTTCGCGGTGGAATGTGCAAGGTTCGTTCCTGCTGTCCCGAGGTGAGGGCTACCACGCCTACGACAACGTGCAGGCACAGTGCCTGGTCTCCTATGTTCGTCCCATGCGCCGCGGTCTCGACACAGGCGGAGCCGAATCTCAGGTCTCTTACCCTTCGCGATTCTCTTTCGGAGTGCAGGAGCAAACTTTTTACGATTTCAACGGGCAGGCACGGAACACCATTCTCCCGGTAATCCGCTTCACGCTTTTCTGAGTGCGACCGCGGGCCGCCATCAATCGCATATGAATTCGCGCCACGACGAAGCCGTAGTTGTCAAAGGAAGTGGAGAACCCATTTTGCTGCCTGCATCAAGTTCCGCGCGTTCCCGCATCGTCAGCGGAAGCCTGATCCTCCTGGCCGGATCGGGCTTGGTCGGCGTCGCCAATCTTGTCTACAACGTCGCGGTCGCTCGCCTGCTGGGCCCTGAAGGTTTCGGGCAAGCCACCGCGGTCTATACCCTGCTGATGCTGATGTCGGCGGTTACCCTTTCTTTTCAGATCGTCTGCGCGAAACTGGTCGCGAATCATGAGGCGCTTCTTGAAAAAGGCGCTGTGTACAAGGGCTTGCACGCGAAGGCCTGGCGGTTTGGAATCGGCATCGCCCTGCTGATGGTCGTTGGGCGCAGCTTGATCGCCAGCTATCTGAATCTCCCCGACACCTTCCTGATCGTGCTGCTCGCAATCGGAACCGCGTTCTACATCCCACTGGGAGCGCGGCGCGGCTGCATGCAGGGAACCTACGCATTTCATCTCCTCGCGATCAACTTGATTGTCGAAGGACTGGTTCGGCTGGGCGGCGCATTCATTCTCATCAAGCTGGGTTTGGGGGTTAGAGGAGCGATCCTCGCCAGTGTAGCGGCGGTAATTCTCGCCTATCTCGTAGCCCCGCCGCGCTCCGGATTGGAGTTCGCCAAAGAGCTCAGAGTTCCGACATCCTTCCGCGAGGGATTGCAGGCCATCGTTTTCTTCGCTGGACAAGTCGTCATCAATAATTTCGATATTGTTCTGGTCAAACACTTTTTCGCTTCCGAAGAGGCCGGCCTCTATGCAGCCGTGGCCCTGGTAGGGCGTTTCGTCAATATGTGCGCATGGTCGGTCGTCAGCACCATGTTTCCGGTATCGGCCGCCTCGCGAACGGGAGATCGCGCGGGACGATCGGTTCTGCTCACCTCCCTGGCTCTCGTCGTCCTCATCGTCGGCGTAGTGATCTTCGCCCTCTGGATGGTCCCAGGCTTCTTCTGGAAAGTCATGTTCGGTGCCCAGTTCGACCTCACCCGATACGGGTCAATCGCGCGCCTTCTCATCCTCTACGCGCTGGCCACAGGAGTGTATTCGCTGAGCGCGGTCATTATCGCCTACGAAATGTCGCGCAAGATCGCCAACACGGGTTGGCTGCAGTTGGCTTTCAGCGGCGCGCTCGTGCTCGGAATCTCCTGGTTCCACGATTCGCTCCAGCAAGTAATCCAGGTACAGCTAACCTTGATGCTCTTCTTACTGGCGGTCGTCCTCATTCCCGCCCTGCGGTCCGGCGGACAAGAAGAAATCGAACCCGATCTGGTTGGAGCCCTTCGCAAAGGCAGACCTCTACCCCAGCATGAAGTGATTGCCGAATTTTTGAAGAACGAGTTTCATCATCCCGAGTTCGATCCCTATCGCCAATCTCTGGGACACCTCGTCCTCGCCCCCGATTTGACGGATGACAGGGAGAACAATCTGCGCCGCAGCCTGCTTTTTCTGCGGCGCGGCGCGATGTGGAGAGAGTTGCCCTCCGACACTCGTTGGTTCGAAGTGGAATTATCCGACGAGGACCTGTCGAAGCTTCGCGTCTTCCCTCGCGCTCAATGGCGCAAAATCGCCCAAGGAAATTTCTACCTGACCGCGATCAGCCGCAGGGTGCGCCAGCACCTGGAGATGCGGGCCGAGGGCGAGTTCTTCGGCAAATTGCGGCAACTAGGGCAAGACATCCAACGCGACGACATGAACAGTACAGTGCTGCTGATTGGCGTCGACGAGCGCGGTCCCTGGACCATCCTCGACGGCAATCACCGCATTGCCGCCAGCATGCTGGCCGCGCCCGCCGCGGTAACGACCCGCTTCCGATTCATTTGCGGCTTGTCACCGAGAATGACGGAGTGCTGCTGGTATCGGACCAGCTTTGCGACTCTGTTGCGATACGGCAGAAATCTCGTTCGCCACGTGACCTACAATCCCGAGTCCGAGATCCAGACCTACCTACCCAGCAACCTCTAGCCTGTGGTTGCAGAAAGCCTCAACTATTGGTGAGGCTCGTTATTTGGAGTCTCATTCTGCGGCTTCGGCGGCTCCAGTTGCGGGATGGGCGGCTGCGGCGGACCGACCTCCGGAGAGTTTTCGGGCGGGAGCGGTGTCGTCGGCTCGACAACCGGGGTATGGTCGCGCCGCTTTAGCTGGATGGGCCCCGTCTGATTGCGTCGCGCCTCGCGCTGTGTTTCAAACTGCTGATCGATTTTCTGATCCGCATCGTCGGCCACCGCCGACAACTTCATGCCCTCGGCCCAGCTTTGGCTGGCTACTCCCACGCGCGCGCTCTCGCCATCCGCATCTTTGGCTCGTTGATAAAAGTCTTGCGCAGTCTCGGGATCGCCCTGCATCTCGGCCAGAAATCCACGATTGTTCAGCGAAAAAGCGTTGTCGGGATTCAAGCGGTAGGCCTCGTTAAAATCCTGCGCCGCCAGCGTCCAATCATTCCGGTTTACTGCGGAAACGCCGCGCAGGTTCAGCTCGGCCGCGCGAACTTCAGGGCTCTCCGGTTCGCGTAAACGTTGGTTGATCTTCTTGGCGCTATCTTCGGCCATCTCACTCACCGGCTTGCCGCGCCACCTCGCATTCAACGTGACCACTACCGGTTGTTCGGACTTCAAAGCGGCGGCTGCAGTGTAGTACTTCAAGGCCTCGGGGAGCTCGCCTTCCATCTCTTTCGCAAGACCAAGGTTGTTTAGGGTAAACGGATTCTTTGGATCCAGCGTCTGTGCCTCCTTCAGCAACGACTCGGCCTCTCCCGTTCGACCTTTCGAGAGCAGTCGGATCGCTTCCACATTCGATTGGTTGATCCGCATATTCGCGTCTTGCACTTCCCCAATCGCGTCGCGGAGACGCTTTCCTTTGAGGCCAGACGAGCTGGCCTGATCGATCACCGCATCGCCAGCCTGTTGCGAAGCCAGGGCGTAAAACTTCGCCGCGCGATCGACCTGACCTTCGATCTCGGAAATGTATCCGAGATTGTTCAACGTGAACGGATCATCGGGATCGAAAAGATAGGCCTTGTAAAAAAGATTCTCCGCTTTCCGGTACTGCCGTTTGCGCACTGCCTCAACCCCATCCCGGTTGAGCTTTTGTACCGGCGTCATTTGGCTGCGTTTAGGAATGCTGATCCGCAGATCGCCTGCCCAAGCCGGATCCGCCGCCAAAGCCACGAAAACAGCGGCCAACATGAATATCTGAGCGGCATGCTTCTGGAGCGATTTCATCATAGGTTTTTACGCTTTTATTCGATGCCTCGGTATCTTGGCCTGTTGGCTTGAAACGCCGGTTTTTTCAAGCAACTCAGCCTTCCTGGAAGGCCCAACCGGGCATCAAAGAGAAGCTTCGACGTCTGTCGAATGGAGCATCCATGAAGCGTTTGCTGATGTTTGCTTTCTTATCAACACTGATGTGCGCACAGTCCGCTCCGGCCCCCGCCACCGAGGCCAAAGACTCTCCTGCTGCTTCGATCTCGCTCCCTGACCAGCGCACCGCGCCGTTGAAGGGTAAGCCCACAATTATCGGAGGTACCGTCACGAAGTTGGACCTGGTACGAGACGAGCTGACGGTTCGCGTTTTTGGCAGCAAGCAAACCATGAAAATTCTGTTCGATCCTCGCACCCATATTTTCCGCGATGGCACGCCGGCCGCTCTACACGATCTTCGCAACGAGGACCACGTTTCGGTCGAAACCCGCTTGGATGGCTCTGATGTTTTCGCCCAGAGCATTCACGTTTTCGCACACTCAACCACGGGAGAGTGTACGGGTCAGGTGCTCAGCTACGACCCCGGACAAGGCGAGATCATCATCCGCGACACTTTGGCTTCTCGCGCGGTGAAGCTGAGAGTGTCGTCTTCGACGCCTGTATCCGGCACGGAGAAGGGTCCCACGTATACCGCCGCAGATTTGAAAGAGGGAGATCTGGTCACCGCTAAATTCTCAAGCGACCAACACGGAAAGGACATCGCACGTCAGCTCATCATTCAAGCCGTTCCGGGAGCCACATTCACGTTTTCGGGAAGCGTAGAGTATCTCGACGTGCATTCCGGAGTTCTGGTCTTGACCGATCCCCGCGACAAGAAGACCTACGAAATCGCCTTCGATCAGGGTCGCACACCGGTAGGGGAGCAAGTTCGCGAAGGCTCAGAGGTAACGGTGGCGGCGCGTTTTGACGGGTCCCACTATCGCGCCACCGCCATCACTGCAAATCCGACCAAATAGTTCCCCGCCTAAGGCACCATATTCACATAGCATGGCGCAGTCACGGGCTGCGCCGGCGGCGTGGGCGGCGTTGCCCACGGAACATTCACGAAATCGAAGAATTCCGTCATGTCTGGCTGGGCTGCGTCGCGGGCAGTCAGGCTGGGCAGATTAAATCTGGTCTCGATCAACTTCAGCACGGCCGTGTAGTCCGCCACCGTGTGAGAAACATAATTCTTCTTGGTAAATGGCGACACCACGATCAACGGTATGCGGTAGCCCGTGTAATCGAAGTGGCAAGTGGCCGGAGTAGGGGACGCAAGGCAAATATCCCCTGGCTGCAAATCCGAAGGTGTGAAGCTGTCGGGCGGCGGCATCGGCTGGGGCGCTACGTGATCGTAAAAACCGCCAAACTCGTCATAGGTAAGAATGAACACCGAGTCTTTCCACGACGTGCTGGTCATCAGCGCGTTGATCAGCGTCGAAACGTACTGCGAGCCTACCTGCACGCTTCCTCCCGGCGAAGTGTCACTTGAAACCCCGTGCTCATCCAACCCATTCGAATATCCCGGATCGATAATCGCCACTGACGGCAGAGTGCCGTTCGCCACGTCGGTCATATATTGGCTGATCGGCACAACATTCTGGCTATGCGATCCTGCATAGGCGAACATGTCAAAGGCGCTGCCCTGAAGCAGCGTCGGGCTGGGGTCAACCACGTAATCCTTCCACGTGATGTTGTTTTCATCCAGCAACTCAAAGATGGTCTTATCGGTAAGTTGCCCACTTGCCGCCGTCAGCGGATACACATGCCCGTGCGAGGTCGCCGCCAGCATGTACATCCGGTTCACCTGGGTGTTGGCCATGGCAGGAGAAAACCAACGGTCTGAAGTCGCGAAGTTGGAAGCCATGAAGTAGTAGTAGGGCAGATCTGAAGAATCGTAGTAGCCCATCGCTCGCATTCCGATGGTGTCGAAGAAGGGCGGCTGGTTGTAGCGCGCGTCGTGTGCCGCCGTCCACACGAATCCGTTGCCTGCGTACGTCGTCGACACTCCACTGATCTGGTCGGCGAAATTCCAGTCCACATGGCTCTCATTCCACGAAGGACTCGGATCTTCCACACACGCGGAAATCATGTGGAAAGATGAAATCAGATTGTTCTGATCGAAAACGCAATCCTGAATGGTTCCCGAAGTTGGATCGAAGGGAAAATTCGGATCGCAGCCTGGGTTCATGGGTGCTGCTCCGCCAGACGTGCTGAATTGCGGCAACCCGTCGAACTGCTGGGAGGGGTACCCGTTCGCGGCCCAGTAGGCAGGAAGCGCGCCGAAATAGTGGTCGAAAGAACGGTTCTCCTGGGCCATCAGGATAATGTGATTGATGGCTTGTACGCTTTGTGGACCCGTGCTGGGAGTTCCCGCAGTCAATCCCTGACACCCGCACCAAACTAACGTCCATGCGCACAGCAAAAGACCCAGGCACCACCTCATGGCACTTCTCATTCACAGTCCTCCGTTTCAGGGCCCCAGAAGCTCGCTTAGGATGTTCTGGAATGACAAAGTGGTTGGCTCGGCATGTCTCAGACAGGCGTCAGGACCGCATTTTTCGCGGCTTTTAAGACTTCTTAAGGTTTTCCCCTCATTGACCGTCGAAAATCACTGTATTACCCTCGGCGTCAATATTCGCTGAGTACTCGCGTTGGGTTTTCGGGTGGCCTCTGTTCTCGCGTCGGCAAGACCTCCTGTTCAGCCTGTGTTGTTCTTGTGAATTGCGATCCTTGCCGCACAAAGTAAGCCCAAAACTAAATGGGAGGGAATAAGGCATGAAGGGATTTTGCTGCTTTTGTATTGGCGTGTTTTTCACATTGCGCGCTTTCGCCGGGGTCACGGTGAGTCAACCAGGCAACGGCGCTACCGCGGGCTCGCCGGTACATTTCTCCGCTACCGCCACCACCAGCTGCTCATCAGGAGTCGGATCGATGGGGATCTACACCGCTCCCTACAAACTCGCCTATGTGGTGAGCGGTGCAAGTCTCGATACGTATCTGACTCTGAGTCCCGGAACTTATAACACCGTCGTCGAAGAGTGGGACAACTGCGGCGGCGCTGGGACTACGCCCATCACAATCACCGTTAACAGCGGCAGCAGCGGCGTGTTCGTTACCTCGCCCACCAACAACAGCCAAGTGGGTTCTTCGGTGAATTTCGTGGCTACCGCCACCAGCAGTTGCTCCTTGGGTGTTGCCTCCATGGGCATCTACACCGCGCCTTACCAACTGGCCTACGTCGGCAACGGCGCCAGCTTGAACACGACGCTGACCCTAAGTCCCGGCACGTACAACACGGTCGTCGAAGAATGGGACAAGTGCGGAGGCGCCAGCACCGCTCCCGTTACGATCACCGTGACTAGCAGCGGAAACGGAAAAACGTTCTACAACCTTCAGAACAGTGCTGGATGGAACGGCTACGGCCAGCTCCCGCCCTCTTACCAGGACTGCACTTCCTGCGGTTCGGGAGTGACATGGTCCTTGACGCAAGGCATTTCGTCGCCGTCGCTCGACGGCAAGTCCACGCAATTCAATATCGGCGGCACCACTCCATACGCCGACGTGCTCTGGAACAATCACCTGATCGGAGATTTTTCCTCGCAAGGCCTTCCTGACACCAGTCACACGCTGGTGCCGACCCTCAGCAATTTCACCTATGACGTTTACTTCTACGGAACGAATCTGGAAAAGGCGCAAGCCCTGGAATTCGACGTCAACCAATTCTTCAATAACCTCGGCTTCACTTGGGGCCATGAATGCCGCGTCGGCGGCGGACACGAGTGGGACGTCTGGAATAATGTCTCTGCGCAATGGGTACCCACTGGCGTCGCATGCAATCCGCTCGACAATTCATGGAATCACCTGATCATCCAGGTGCAGCGGACCTCAGATAACCAGTTGCTGTACCAATCCATCACGCTGAACGGCGTCAAGAACACCATCAATCAGTATTACAGCCCGTTTTCCGCGGTCGGTTGGTATGGAATTACGATCAACTACCAGATGGATGGGAACTCCACGCAGCAGGCCTACACGGCATTTCTCGATGAACTGAATTTCATTTACTACTGAGTCATCAGCAGGGGAAGGAAGGCAACCTGCGTGTCCTTCCCCTGCTGTTAACGCGCTAGACCTTCGCGACCTCGTCTCCGCTGGGCTTCGCCGCACTCTCTGCAATGTCGCGAGAAACGTCCCGCCGAGCCGACTTTCCAATCACGGTAAATGCCGCCCGATCTGACCAATTGAAGCTGTTGCCCATGGTGCGTCCGACCAGGAATCTCCACGGTATCCAACTGGGCCAGGTACGGAGCCTGGCCATGCGTCTCAACGTCACGGCACGGCGCTCGCGGTCGAAGTGGCGGAGGTACTGACTGATAATTTGCGGCATCGTCATGCGCAGCCCCACGGAGAAATTCTGCTCCGCCATGGCTCGCTGCTGCTCGTTCGACTCCAAAAGATCCGCAATGCGTTCCGCCAAGTGCTGGGGATTGCCCGGCTGATAGAAATCGATCGCCAGGTTCTCGTCTTTCGCCATTTCGCGGAAATCCGGAATGTCGGCGCAGACGATCGGCACTCCATACGCGCACGCAAAATGCGCAATTCCGCTGGAGCCAGTGGCCGAGGTATACGGCATGACCGCTACCGATGAACTTCCAAACATGTCGGCGACCCTCTCCTCAGGCACGTAGCCCGTAAATTCCACCCGGGGATCGCCCTTAAAACGCTCCGCGACCGACGCAACGTAGCCCGGCGTCCGAGGATGATCCCCTCCTGCAACAATGAGTTTCGCGTTGGGAACGCGCTCGGCAATCAACGGAAATGCCTCAAGAATCGACTCCAGCCGTTTGTAAGTGCCCCACTTCCCGAAAGCCAGCACGCGGTGTTGCGGATTCCCTCTTCGCGAAAAGTCCGGGTACTGCGGACGCTGAGAAAACACTCCGTGGGCGCGGACATGAACATTGCCCACTCCGTACTTCTCCAACAGAGTCCGGCGATAGGTCGGCATGAGGACGGAAACTGAATTCGACATTAGCAGCATGCGGGTCGCCACCGCTCCCGCTGCACGATAGATACGAGGAAAGCGCACGCCTGCGTCCTGTAGATCGACTGCGTCCATCAGCTGGTGCAGGGTGACGTGCGTCCGGCAGCCGGTCAAACGGCTCAAGAGGGGTAGCGTCAAACCACAGAATGCGGCCAGCGGATTATTTCCAAAAGTGCTGAAGATCAGATTGAACCACACTACGTCCGGATCGAGAGACCGGATGACGCGCAGCAATCGAGCCGGACTCTTCGGATCGTCGAAGCGCCAGCAGCGAGTCACCGAGAAGCCTTCTGGCTCCGGATGTGGCGAGTCCAATTCGTCGGCCAGAACGCTCAGGCTGAGAAACGGGTTTCGCTGCAGCTCTCTTGCGACGTGAAAGCCATACTCGCTCAGTCCTCCACGGCTCGGCGGAAATGCGGTTACCAGGCAGATTTTCATCCCTGTCCTCGGACCGCAATCAACGGCCCGTAGCTTTCGATGAAATCGGCGCAACCCGCGTTGGCTCGATTCCCAGACGATTTCCTGGTGGCGTTTTAGCTAGCTTTTAAGCGGATTCCCGCTGCTTGGTCCACTGCTGGCGAAGATTGCGTTGTACGCAGGAGGAAAGCATTTGCGCAAGTTCCTCTTTCACCCGCGCCGCGGTCTCGTCCGCCGATTGGACGTCGATTACCCTGATGTCCGCCAATCTCGCGAGATCGAGAAATGATGCGCGGTTACGATGCAGAAACTCTTCCGGATATTCGGGCTTGCGAAGACAAGCTTCCGAGGGATCGGCGTTTAAAAGGAGGGGCAAGTCGGGCCGGGGTGCTATTTCCAGCAGAAACTGAACAACTTTCCTGGTAACCCAGTGATCGAGCGGCAGGTTCGCGAGTTCATCGTAGATATATCGATCGAAGATGATGATGTCTCGCGATCGGTTACGGATGGACCTTGCAACAAACTTGAGCTTAAGAACATCCAGAAGATACAAGCTGCATCGGAAAAGCGTGAGGTACCATGCCGTTACATTCTTGTCGCGTCGTTGTATGGGGCGGTCGGGACGGCCCACCCCCCTATCTCCTCGAAACAACCTGTGGCTCAAGCGTTCGCGAAGTCGGATAAAGGCGGCTACATCCGTCCAGAATGTGATTCTTGAGACGTGCAAGCCATTCTCGCTCAGCGTTTCGCAGAGGCGGTGGATTTGGGTGGTCTTCCCCGCTCCGTCGATTCCTGAGAAGCTGACCGAGATGACGCGGCGATTTTCTTGCACTGTTTTGGCTGTCCTATCGGCTGCCCGGCGGCTTGCTGCCGGTGGCGCTCGAGAGCGCGTAGACCGCTCCCACCGCGGCTCCCGCGGCCACGATAGCGCCGACTTTGATGAGCAACGAGCGAGTACGCCGCTGCTTGGCCGGAGCGATCGCAACGCCCGCAGGTTCCGAGGCTGCGGTGCCACTCGGAGTTAATGGTTCAGCAGCCGCTGTGCCGAGAGGTTTCTTGGGAGTGGTTTGCGATTGCGAAGGAGTCGCAGTTTGCCCCGCCGGAGCAGTTGCTCCACTCGCAGCCGGAGCGCTCTGCTGCTCTTGTGCTTTAGTAGTGCCGGGACTATCCGGCTCCTGCCCGGTGCTATCTGCTGTCTTGCTCTGATCGCTTGGAGTGGTCGCCGGCACCTGCGTAGAAGCCGGTGCCGGTTCCTGCGCGGCTCTCGCCAACTCAGGAACTCCCGTAAGAATCACTGCCATGCCCGCAATCAGGAAACGCGTCGCGAGGAGCCCTTTAGCTTTCATAACTTCCTCCACGAACAGCTTTGTTTCTAACCGGCCAAGTCCAAATCACTGGTGTCGCGGAATTCGAAAGTTGGAGCAGTCTCTGGAAACGACAATCCATCTTCGGCTGGAAATCCCATGAAGCTGGTAACCGCTTCCGAGACCGTATCGAAGATCTCGAAGACCCGGTCGACGCGGGTCAAGCGCAGAATGACCGTGGCCTCGGGTGAAAGAGCCGCCAGCTTCACGTCCCCATCCTGCTTCATGGCTTTTTCCATGCAGCGCAACAGAGTTTCGATTCCCGCGCTGTCGATTTGCCTTACCGCCGCACCGTCCAGCACCAACTGAGGTTTGTAGATAGCCAGTTGGGCCTCCATTTCGCTCAGAAAGTGAGGAATTTGCCGAAGATCGAGCCGTTCGGGTAACCGCTTCACGATAACTTGATTCCCAGTGTCCATTTTGTCCCCGTGGCCAATCCCTGCTTCGGACTGCGCCGGTCAAGACCTAATGAAGCAATGCTTTCATTCGGCCGCTCACTCGTTGTACGAACTTCAAGTGCTCGCCATCACCCGGCCACATCCGCGTTTCCGAGGACTTTGCCCGCCCCACGAGCGCACTGTCCGCAATCTCTACTGCCACTTCACTTCGAAGATCAACAAACGTGTTCCCATCTACGACTGCGTGCGAGACATCGAGCCATCTCCCCAGATTGGTTTCGGGCAGGATGCTCGAGTCCTCGACCACGGTGGCCTCGCCTACTTCGCAATCGCGCTCCAAACTGCTGGAGCGAGTGATCAATGCTGATGCCTGCACCTTTGCCCGCCTGCCGATGTAGGCTGGCGAAACCACCCGCGCCTCCCGATGAACGTGCGCCTGTTCGTCCATCCAAACCCCGGGCCGAACCTCGGTCCCAGCAGGCCGAATAGCACACCGGGAGTGGAGTACGTCCACGACCAGACGTCGCAGTTCGCGAACGCTCCTGAGCCGGTTGACGTACTGGCAACTGCGATACCAGTGAACTTGCTGTTCCTCCCAATCCAGATTCGGACCTGCCGAACTCGCGCCATCTTCCTCGATCATCCACAAATCGAGTGGCCCCTCTCCGTCTGCTGCACGGCAGATCGACCCTCCTCGGCTTTCGTGGAACTGAAGCATGTCCGCCAGATTGAACTCGATGTATGCGCCCAGCTTTTGTAGAAGCACCATTCGCGCCCCGCCAGCAAAATGCTCCTCCAACTTCCTCGCCGCTAAACGCAGAACATCCTCACCCATGCGCGCCAGACAGATCTCCGCATCCCCCGGGAGTATTCCCGTTCTCTGTGCGATGCTCTCCGTTCCAACCAAGGTGATGGGACTAACTTCAGCATCGCGAAGGGCCTCGATGGTCCGAGCTAGCATGGAGCGGCCCAGAATCTCCAGGCAAGGCAGCGGACATCCTGCCAATGACTCCGGAGTTTCGTGAAAAATGGCGGATGAGACTGGCTGGATACTCGTCTCTCGCGGTGCCTCAACGATAAGAACCGCCCCCGTCGCCATTTCTACGCCTGTCTTTCTGGCAAGCGGGTGCTCGACGCTGCCCTGTCCAGCATGAGCGGCCTTGGGAGTACCACAAACATGTTTGCAAGCTTATGGAATACAGGGTGAAGGGTCCATCCGGTTGTGTCTGTAGGCAACTCCATTCGGTCGCTGTAGTCATAAATGAGTACGGTCTGTCACTCTTCGTGCTCCGGTCCGCTCCGTGTCTCAATCCGGGACTGCTGCTAGATCCCCATAGGGTCTTCCCCCTGCTTCTCGGTGGTCTTTCTACAGGAAAGACCTTAGGGTCATGAGCGCCGACTTCGTGATATCAAGTGCATAGGGTAGGGTTTCGCGGAATTGAATGAATGGTTTCCTCGGGCCACGAGCGCATCCCGGAGAGAAGCCATCGCTGGATCAAATTTATCCCCCAGTATCTTGCTTGGAAGCACAGATCAATCGCCAAGGCAGGCAACAGTCGGTGTCCGGCACGGAAAAGGAATTCAAGGCAGGATTTAGGACACCGCAAAATCAACATACGGTGGAGCGAGCGGGTATGAAAAGAAATGGTTCGCGCACCTCGACCGCTGTTGTCGGCAGCGTCCCCGGGGTCGAGACAAAAAATAGCGAAGCAAAAAATAACGGCACGTCTGTCGCCGCGGCCGAGCCGAGCGCCGCGGAACTGAGCGCCATCCTCTCCAAGCTTCAGCGTATGCGCGATGGAGACTTCTCCGTGCGGCTGCCCGGCTCATGGACAGGCTTGTCGGGCAAGATCGCTGACACGTTCAATGACATTGTCGCCGCCAATCAGCAAATGGCGCAGGAACTGCAACGCGTAGGACAGGTCGTCGGGAAGCAAGGCAAGACCCGCGAGCGGACCCGATTCACCCAATCCCGCGGCGCCTGGGGCGAAATGGAAGTTTCGGTCAACACCCTTGTCGACGATCTTACTCCGCCCTACCACCGAAGTCACGCGCGCCATCGCCGCCGTCGCACAAGGCAACCTGACTCGCACCGTCCGTCTAGATGTTGATGGCCGTCCCCTGGAAGGTGAATTCCTCCGCTCCGCCAACATCGTGAATACGATGATTCAGCAACTCGGCATTTTCACCGCTGAAGTGACACGCGTAGCCCGCGAAGTCGGTACCGATGGAAAACTCGGCGGACAGGCGCAAGTGCCCGGTGTCGCGGGTACGTGGAAAGATCTCACTGACTCGGTCAACCTGATGGCCAGCAACCTCACGGGCCAGGTGCGAAATATCGCGGAAGTCGCCACCGCGGTCGCCAGTGGCGATCTTTCACGCAAGATCACGGTCGATGTGCGCGGCGAAATTCTCCAGCTCAAAGAAGCCATCAACACGATGGTCGATCAGTTGCGATCGTTCGCGTCCGAAGTGACTCGTGTGGCTCGCGAAGTCGGCACCGATGGAAAACTCGGCGGACAAGCCGTCGTCCCCGGAGTCGCCGGAACCTGGAAAGATCTGACCGATTCCGTCAATGCCATGGCCGGCAACTTGACCGCGCAGGTCCGCAACATCGCCCAAGTCACCACTGCAGTCGCCCGCGGAGACCTCTCGCGAAAAATCACCGTCGATGTCAAAGGAGAAATTCTCGAACTCAAAGACACCATCAACACGATGGTAGACCAGTTGAACGCGTTCGCCGGAGAAGTCACACGCGTGGCTCGCGAAGTGGGAACCGAAGGCAAGCTTGGAGGTCAAGCGCAAGTCCCCGGCGTCGGCGGAACCTGGAAGGATCTCACCGACAACGTCAATTTCATGGCCAGCAACTTGACGGGCCAGGTCCGCAATATCGCCGAGGTCGCAACCGCCATCGCCAACGGCGATTTGTCACGAAAGATTACAGTCGACGTGCGTGGCGAAATCCTGCAGCTCAAAGAAACTCTCAACACGATGGTAGATCAGCTCAACCGCTTCGCTGGAGAAGTCACGCGCGTCGCGCGCGAAGTCGGCAGCGAAGGCCGTTTGGGTGGACAAGCCAACGTCCCCGGTGTCGCTGGTACGTGGAAAGATCTCACCGACTCCGTCAACTCCATGGCCGGAAACCTTACCGGTCAAGTCCGCAACATCGCTGAAGTGACCACCGCCGTGGCCCGCGGCGATCTCTCCCGCAAAATCACCGTCGACGTCAAAGGCGAAATCCTCGAACTGAAGAACACCATCAATACGATGGTGGACCAACTCAACGCGTTCGCCGGAGAAGTCACCCGCGTCGCCCGCGAAGTTGGTACCGAAGGAAAGCTCGGCGGTCAGGCGCAAGTCCGCGGCGTTGCCGGAACCTGGAAAGATCTCACCGACAACGTGAACTTCATGGCTAGCAACCTGACGGGCCAGGTCCGCAATATTGCTGAAGTCGCGACGGCCGTCGCTCGCGGCGACCTCTCCCGCAAAATCACCGTCGACGTAAATGGTGAAATCCTCGAACTCAAAGACACCATCAACACCATGGTGGACCAGCTTCGCGCCTTCGCTTCAGAAGTCACGCGCGTGGCCCGCGAAGTCGGCACCGACGGCAAACTCGGCGGCCAGGCGCAAGTCTCCGGCATCGCCGGCACCTGGAAAGATCTCACTGACTCGGTCAACTCCATGGCCAGCAACCTTACCGGCCAGGTTCGCAACATCGCCGAAGTCGCGACGGCTATTGCCAATGGCGACCTTTCCAAGAAGATTACGGTAAACGTCAGCGGCGAAATCTTGCTGCTGAAAGAAACCATCAACACCATGGTCGATCAGCTGAACGCGTTCGCGGGAGAAGTCACGCGCGTGGCTCGCGAAGTCGGCAGCGAGGGCCGGCTCGGCGGACAAGCCAACGTGCCCGGCGTGGCCGGCACCTGGAAAGATCTCACCGACTCTGTCAACTCGATGGCCGGAAACCTGACTGGCCAGGTCCGCAACATCGCCGAAGTCACCACGGCTGTCGCTCGCGGAGACCTTTCCCGCAAAATCACCGTCGACGTTAAAGGGGAAATTCTCGAGTTGAAGAACACCATCAACACGATGGTCGATCAGCTTAACGCCTTCGCCGCCGAAGTCACGCGCGTCGCCCGCGAAGTCGGCACGGAAGGAAAACTCGGAGGCCAGGCCCAGGTCCCGGGAGTCGCCGGAACCTGGAAAGATCTCACCGACAACGTCAACGTCATGGCCGCCAACCTGACCGAGCAGGTACGCGGTATCGTCAAGGTTGTCACCGCAGTTGCCAACGGAGACCTTGGCCAGAAACTCACGGTCAATGCCAAAGGCGAAGTCGCAGCCCTGGCCGAGACCATTAACAACATGACTGACACGCTGGCTACGTTCGCCGACCAGGTGACGACAGTCGCCCGCGAAGTCGGCGTGGAAGGCCGTCTCGGTGGCCAAGCCAACGTCCCGGGCGCCGCCGGAACCTGGAAAGACCTCACCGGCAACGTCAACCTGCTCGCTGATAACCTGACGAACCAGGTCCGAGCCATCGCAGAAGTGGCCACCGCTGTCACCAAAGGTGACCTCACCCGATCGATTCAGGTGGAGGCCCTCGGCGAAGTTGCCGAACTCAAAGACAACATCAACACCATGATCAATAACCTGCGCCTCACTACCGAGCGCAACACCGAGCAAGACTGGCTCAAAACCAATCTTGCCCGCGTGACCGGTATGTTGCAGGGGCAGCGCGATCTGACCACGGTAGGACGAATGCTGCTGTCTGAACTCGCTCCCCTGGTGAATGCGCAGCAAGGCGTCATCTACCAGATGGAGACAGAGGGCACCGGCATGGTCCTGCTGTCCGCCTTTGCAGGTGATGGCGAGAATGGACACCTCCGGCGGTTGGAACTAGGTGAAAGCCTGGTTGGCCAATGTGCTTCGGAAAAACGCCGCATGCTGATCGCCGACCTTCCTCCTGAGACGATTTCCATCCGCTCCGGCTTGTTCGCGGCGGTGCCGCGAAACGTCATCGTCTTGCCGGTGCTGTTTGAAGATCGCGTCAAGGCCGTCATTGAACTTGCCACGCTGAACAACTTCACCACTTCTCACCTGGCATTTCTTGAACAGTTGACGGCCAGCATTGGCATCGTGCTGAACAGCATTGAAGCCACTATGCAGACCGAAGGCCTGCTGAAACAATCTCAGCAACTCGCAGCCGAGTTGCAGGCGCAGCAGAAAGAATTGCAGCAAACCAACGAACAGTTGGCGCAAAAAGCGCAGCAATTGGCCGAGCAGAACGTCGAAGTCGAACGCAAAAACCAGGAAATCGAACAAGCCCGCCGGGCGCTGGAAGAAAAGGCCAAGGAACTCGCCCTCACCTCAAAATACAAATCGGAGTTCCTGGCCAATATGTCCCACGAGTTGCGCACTCCGTTGAACAGCATTCTTGTTCTCGGACAGCAGCTCGCTGACAACCCCGACGGTAACCTGGCAGCCAAGCAGGTCGAGTTTGCCCGCACCATTCACGGCGCCGGCACTGATCTTCTCAACCTCATCAGCGACATTCTCGATCTGTCGAAGATCGAATCCGGCACGGTCTCAGTGGAAGCAGACGAGGTGCTCTTCGCGAGCCTGCTCGATACCGTAGCCCGTCCGTTCCGCCACGAGGCCGAGAACCGCCGCCTGAATTTCGAGGTCAGTCCCGATCCTGGTCTCACCCGCAGTCTCGTCACCGACTCGAAGCGTCTGCAGCAGGTGCTGAAGAACCTGCTCTCGAATGCCTTCAAGTTCACTGAGCAAGGCGGCGTGCGCCTGTCCGTCTTCCCCGCAAAAAGCGGCTGGAGCGAAGATCATCCGATTCTCGGTAAGGCAGCGAACGTGGTGGCCTTCGAGGTCACCGACACCGGAATCGGCATTCCCTTCGACAAGCAGCGCATCATCTTCGAGGCCTTCCAACAGGCAGACGCCGGCACCAGCCGCAAGTACGGTGGAACCGGCCTAGGCCTGGCAATCAGCCGCGAACTCGCCAGCCTGCTTGGAGGAGAAATTCAACTCACCAGCACACCGGCGAAAGGCAGCACCTTCACCCTTTATCTGCCGCAGACCTACGTTGGCCCCTCATCGGCGCAAGTCGCGGCCACCGACCGCAAAACCGCGGCAATTGCGCCGCTCCAACTCGCCAGCGTGCGGGTTACCGAGTCCCCAGTGGAGCGCATCGCCGATGATCGCGACGCTCTTCAGCCCGAAGACGCGATCTTGTTGATCGTGGAAGATGACCCGCACTTCGCGCGCGTGCTGCGAGATCTCTCCCACGATATGGGATTCAAGGTTCTCGTTGCCGCTCGCGGGACGGAAGCGCTCAGCCTGGCCCGCGAATTCTCCCCCACCGCTGTCTCCCTCGACGTCTCCCTCCCCGACATGGTGGGATGGACCGTTCTTCACCATCTCAAGCAGGATCCGGCGACCCGACATATCCCCGTTCAGATGCTCACTCTTGACGAGGACCGTCGCCATGGCCTCGCTCTGGGCGCCTTCGCCTTTGTCACCAAACCAACCACGCCCGACGGCTTGTCAGCCGCTCTGTCACGAATCAAGGAATACTCCAGCCGACGCCCGAGAAAACTGCTCGTCGTGGAAGATAATCCGGCCGAGCAATTAAGCATTCGGGAATTGCTGGGACACGACGACATCGATGTCAGCGTCGCGGCCACTGGAATCGAAGCCCTGCAATTTCTCGGCAAACAACCCGTCGACTGCGTCGTTCTTGACCTTCGCCTTCCCGATCTTTCCGGATTCGAAGTACTCGAACGCATCCGCGACACGCCAACTCTCAGCGAGTTGCCGGTAATCGTCTTTACCGGGAAAGAACTGTCCCCGGACGAAGATGCGCGTTTGCACACGCTGGCCCGCAGCGTAGTCGTGAAAGGCGTCGAATCTCCAGAACGCCTTCTCGACGAAACATCTCTCTTCCTGCATCGCGTAATCGCCGACTTACCTCAGGAAAAGCAGAAATTGCTGGACCGCCTGCATCGCTCCGATGATGCCCTGGTCGGAAAGAAAGTGCTGGTAGTCGACGACGACGTCCGCAACATCTTCGCTCTCAGCAGCGTTTTGGAGCGTCGCGGAATGATCGTCTTGACTGCGGGCACCGGCCGTCAGGCTATCGACACGCTCGAATCCACTCCCAATCTCGCGATCGTGCTCATGGACATCATGATGCCAGAGATGGACGGCTACGAAACCATGCAGGTCATCCGGCAGAACGCAGCGCTCCGGCGGCTTCCAATCATTGCTTTGACGGCGAAGGCTATGAAGGGAGACCGGGAGAAATGCCTCGAAGCGGGCGCTTCCGATTACCTGGCCAAACCCGTCGATACCGAACAACTTTTGTCCGCATTGCGTATGTGGCTGCATCGTTAAGGCCGATCAGTGTCCACCGAGGTACGGAAAGGCACACAGATGAACACGAAAGAACCCGTCAACATTCTGATGGTTGACGATCAGCCCGGCAAACTCCTCAGCTACGAGGTGATCCTCGCAGAGTTGAGAGAAAACCTGATCAAGGCGACTTCCGCCAAGGCGGCGCTGGAGGAGTTGCTCAAGAACGATATCGCGGTAGTGCTGATGGACGTCAGCATGCCCGAGCTCGACGGATTTGAACTGGCAGACATGATCCGCCAGCACCCGCGCTTTCAAAATACCGCGATCATTTTCATCTCCGCCGTACACCTGACCGAACTTGACATACTCCGCGGATACGAGCGCGGAGGCGTCGACTATGTCTCCGTTCCCGTAATCCCTGAGTTGCTGCGCGCGAAAGTCCGCCTCTTTTCCGAACTGCACCGCAAGTCACATCAATTGGAGAGGTTAAACCGGCAACTGGAGGAGCGCGTCGAGGAGCGCACTCGTGAACTGGAAGTCAAAGCCACGGCGCTGCAGCAACTAAATGAAAATCTCGCCCGCAAGCACCAGGAACTCGACGCCATTGTGCGCACCGCCCCTGACATCATCTTCAGCCGCCGTGCCGACGGAGCAAGAGACTATATCAGCGACCGGTTTTATGAATTCACCGGCGCCTCGCCGTCGTCCGCGGAAGGTTTTCGCTGGATGGACTATGTGCATCCTGACGATAGCGAACGCAGTACAGCCGAATGGATGGAGAGCGTTCGCTCGGGTTGTCACTACGAGTCAGAATATCGCATGCGGGGTAAGAACGGGGAATATCGCTGGTTCCGCGCCCGCGCCGTCCCCATTCGCGATCAATCGGGCGAAATCGTGAAATGGTACGGCACTTGTTCTGACATTCACGACAGCAAAGTGCTCGAGCAATCCATGCGCGACAACGCAATACAACTGGAAAAAACTGTCGCTGCCCGCACTGAAGACCTGCGCCGCCTCTCGGGCCGCTTGCTGACCCTGCGGGACGAAGAACAACGCCGCGTGGCTAGAGAACTTCACGACGGACTCGGCCAGGAACTGGTCGCCGCCAAGATGACCATGGATTCTGCCTTGCAACGAATTTCCACTCAATCCACTCGCAAGACCCTTCTCGATGTGAGCGAGATGATTGATCAGGCCATCAAGCAGGTGCGCAGCATCTCCCATCTGCTTCACCCCCCGCTGCTCGATGAAGTGGGATTGCTTTCCGCAATCCAGTGGTATCTCGACGGGCTCACCAAGCGCAGCGGACTCAAGACATCGCTTGAAATCAATCCGCTGGAATTCCCACGCTTGGCGCGCGAGGTTGAGATTGCCGTGTTTCGTATTGTTCAAGAGGCTCTTACCAATGTGTTCCGTCATTCGGGAGCGCAGAGAGCCTGGATCGGGTTATCCCAGCAAGGCGACCGTATTGTCGTATCCGTGCGCGATGACGGGAAAGGCATTGGCCAGATCTCAACCGCGCAAGTCGATGGAATTGGTGTGGGGATTGGCGGGATGCGCCAGAGGTCCCGCGAATTCGGAGGCGACCTGCGGGTCGTCGACGCGAATCCCGGAACCCTCGTGGAGGCGGTGATCCCATACAAAACAGGAACTAAAAATAACGTTCCGATAAAATCTTCGACCGTACCGGAGCCATCGATCTCCCAAAACGTCTCGGCTGGGAACGTCGCCCGCTAACGCTCCTGGCGTCCGCACCGAACTTCCGAGAACCTGTCGACCCGCTTAGGCTGTGCGTCGACCTGTCACAAAATGCAGGATCAGTGAGACAAACGCCAATATCAGCAGGATGTGAATAAAAGCTCCCGCCACGTGAAAAACGGTGAACCCGCTAATCCATGCGATCAGCAAAATAATAAAAAGCACGGTCCAAATACTCACGGTATCTCTCCATTTCTTGGCCGCGGCCAGGCAAGCCTGATAACCGCGTACCTTCTAGCTTCGATGGCATCCCCGATCTAGAGGTTTGTTAGTCGCATGCCCCCTTCCGGCATGGGCTTTCATTAGCTCTCGCAATACCGAGGCCTCTGTTCGATAGCGAACAGACGGCAGGCCCCTACCCCCGGTTAACCTGCTCGTGACTAAATCCCTCCCTCGTCAGAAAGGACTCCATGACACCCGAGGAAAGTGATCGGTTGCGTGAGCTTTGTATGCGAGCTCAGAATGAAATGGACCCAGTCAAGCTTGTAGAACTTATTCAGGAGATCAACCGGGTATTCGAGCAATCGGAGCAACGGGAAGAAAACGCCGGGTTCCCCCTGAAACCCATACGCCATCTGATGAATCGACTCTGCACGACAACTTATCGTGATCGTAGCCCTAATCCACCATTAAAATTCTTGATCACGTGGTAGCATTCGCAGGCCGTGCTCTCTAACTGTTTGCGATCCACCACCTGCAGGGTCCCACGCCGGTTTTCGATCATGCCCGCGCTTTCCAGACGGGCACAGGCAAGGCTAACGGTAGGCCGGCCCGCGCCCAACATCTGCGCCAGAAACTCATGCGTGAGCGGAAGCACGGGAGATTCGACCCGGTCCTGGCACATCAGAAGCCATCGCGCCAGACGTTGATCTACTTCGTGCAGCCGGTTGCAAGCCGCCACCTGCCCTACTTGCAGGCCCTGTAGCATGACAAAGTGATTCGCACGTCGGTGTAAGTCGGGTAGGTTGGGCAGTACCTCTAGCAGTTCGTCGACCCTGATCCGCAGCCCCTCACCGGGTATCTGCATGATGGCCCGAAATGCAGCATGTTTGACTCCCGCCGTCACCGAAACACCGATAATTCCCTCCCTTCCCACCACTCCGACTTCGACGCTCTCTCCGTCGTGCGTGACTACAACCAGAGAATCCATCCCTCGGTTCAGAAAATACACGAACTCGATCTCTTCGCCGGCTTCGTTCAAAATCAGGTAACGCGGCAAGTTGACTGGCTCAAGCAGAGGGCGAAGCACCCCGTACTCTTCGTCAGGAATCGACGACAGCAATACATTGCGGGTGGGCTTCCCGGCTACATCGGTGCGCACGTCAGGTTGGAGCGCGTGAGACTGGATCGCGTTGGTTGCCATCAATATTCCTCGTAGGGCCTCGGTGAAGTCCTCCAGCCGTGGAAGCGCGTTCTCCGGCTTCAATCGGATCTTCAAGAAACCGACGTCAGCACTTGGAGGGATCAGGCTCAGGCCGGGTTGCAAGGAAAATCACACGCGGCAAAGAATTTCTCTTCGCGGTGTAAAACCCCTCCGTCCGGATCAGGTAAATCAGGTAGCCCGAGTACAATGCTCAGGACATGCTCTCCAACCGGACAGGAACCCATACATGGTGAATTTCCGCCTCAAGGTCTTTCGCGCCGTCGCGAAACACCTGAACTTCCGCAGGGCTGCGGAGGAACTGTTCCTTACCCAACCGGCCGTCACCTTGCAGGTCAAGACACTTGAGCAGCAGCTCGGCGTGCAGATCTTCGACCGCAGCGGTTCTCGCATCTCCTTAACCCCGGCCGGCGCCCTGCTTCTGAAATTCGCCGATAAGATCGATCACCTCGAGAGCGCCGCGCTCGAAGCCTTGTCGAAGTTTGCCGGCGAGCCGCGTGGAGAATTGCGCATGGGCGCGTCCCTGACTATCGCTCAGTACATTCTTCCTCACATCTTGGGTGAATTTCAGCGTCAACATCCGCACATTCGCACCCATGTGACCACCTGCAACACTGAGCAGGTACTCGAAGCTCTGCTCGCGCACGACATTTCTGTCGGGTTTGTCGAAGGCCCGACTCTCCGTCGTGATATTCGAACCGAGATATTTCTTGAAGACGAACTTGTGCTCATGGTCCCGCCCGCCCATGAATGGAGCGAACGCGGCTTCGTGGACCCGCAGGAGCTTACGCAAGAGCGGTTGCTTATGCGGGAACGTGGCTCAGGCACTCGCCGCGTCGTGGAAATAGCTCTGCAGAAGCGTGGGATCAAAGCGAAACAACTCAATCCCGCTATGGAGTTTGACTCCACCGAGGCGATCATCACCGCGGTGGAAGCCGGCCTCGGAGTCGGCTTTGCTTCGCTATGGTCCATTAGCAAGGAACTTCAACTCGGCACGCTCCGCGTTGTTCCTATTCGTGGTGTGCGGATTCCGCGGCCGCTGAGCGTCGCCTACGCACTCGGCCACGAACCCCAGGGCGTAGCGCTCACCTTCCTGCAGTTCGTGCGCTCCCGCCGTGATCTCTCCCCGCAACCACACCCCAAGAAACGCGCAGCTGCGCGCCCGAAATAGCCCGATAAGTCCTCCGCATGAGGGATAAGAATTACTGCTTGGACACACCGCCTCGGTGAACTCCACACTAGTCTGGATGAATACCAAGAACCTGTTCTTTGTGGGCGTGATCGTGGCTGCCAGCGGTTTGATTTCCCCTCCCGTCGCGTTACTCGCCGGGCTGATCTATGGATTATCTTTCGCGCATCCCTATCACATCGACTCCAAAAAGCTGTCTGCGTTTCTCTTGCAGGCTTCGATTGTCGGCCTGGGTTTTGGTATGAATCTGCACGAGGTGGTCAAGGCCGGCCGCAGCGGCTTCCTCTATACCGCGATCAGCATCAGTTTTGCCCTCCTATTGGGATGGGCTATTGGCCGCCTCTTCAAGGTCGAGCACAAGCCGTCGTTGTTGATCAGTGCGGGCACCGCAATCTGCGGCGGAAGCGCGATTGCCGCAGTGGGTCCGGTGTTGAACGCCGGCGAAGAAGAGATGGCGGTTTCCTTGGGAACAGTGTTCGTTCTGAACTCGATCGCCCTCTTTCTCTTTCCCGCCATTGGGTATGCCCTTCATCTCTCCCAGGCGCAGTTCGGCCTCTGGTCCGCCCTGGCGATTCACGACACCAGTTCAGTGGTCGGTGCGACCGCCAAATACGGGCCTCAGGCCCTGATGATTGGAACCACCATTAAACTGGCCCGCGCATTGTGGATAGTCCCTGTAGCCTTCGGCCTAGCCCTCGTGCGCAAAGAAAAGACAAGAATCAAGTGGCCCTGGTTCATTTTTCTATTCTGCCTGGCCGCGATTGCCGGGACTTACTTGCCGGTCTTTGCCTCCGTATACCCGCAGTTAAGTGCACTTGGCAAAATTGGACTCACTGTTACCCTCTATCTGATTGGTACAGGGATTTCAGTATCCACGCTGAAAAAGGTTGGAGTCCGTCCGCTTCTCCAGGGAATTCTCCTGTGGGCGATTGTTGGGACTCTTTCGCTCGTACTTATTCGTTTCGGATTGATTTCGGTGTAGGTCCGCCCCTGCGACCGCCGTTACTTCTGTTCCCTCCGCAACCAACCCTTAGCCCCTCCAAGGTCCCTTCTTTGGGTTGCGAGAAGTACTTTCTATAGACCGTTCCTTGGCTCGCAATTGAACCTGTTTGTTTTCATGCAATTGCGAATACCATCTCTCTGTTGATCGCTAAGCAGAGGGAGCCCGTCGTGCAGAAGGTCAGAGTCTTACTCGCCAATCGTCCTCGGCTGATGCAAGAAATCGTTTTGGCGACCCTTGCCAACCAACCCGATATCGAAGTCGTCGGCGAAACCCAAAAAGAAGAAGAGATCACGGAGTTGGTGGATTCGGTTCGCCCCGATTTTGTCGTCGTCTCCGTTGCAGAACCCGAATCACGACCCGGAATTTGTGGCTTTCTGCTTGGAAGATACCCGCAGATGAAAGTGCTCGCCATCATGCCGGAAAAAAATGTCGCTGTTTGCCATTGGGCGTTTGTCGAACTACGGTCCAAGCGTTTCCAGATGTCGGAGGAAGGTCTGTTGCGAGTGCTGCGAGGTTCAAATCCAGAGTCCGCGGCGCTCGCAGCCGACACAAGCCTGAAACGGGTGACTTAGTCAGGTTCAATGCAGAAAGCACGATTGTAATCTCATGACCCTCTTTAATACCTATCGCTGTCGCCTGGCGAGCGCTGCAAGTCTCAGATGTTTTCTGGTGCTCTGGCTGCTTGCCCTCTCCGGTTGCGTGTCTGCGTTCGGCCAGACGCGACAGCAACATCCCGTACCACCTTCAGAGCTCGCTCGCCAGAACCTGGCCCACGTTTCAGCGTCCGTCGGACAACTTATCGCGATCCTGCACCGGGATCCAGGTCTAATGGTCGAATTAAAACGGTGGATCGCCAAGGATGCGACCGATCACGGTCAACTCATCGCCGACTCCGAACTCACCGACGAGGCCATCTTCGATCGGCTAGAGACCGATATGACCTTCCGCGCGGTAGCTACCTCACTGGTGCAGAAATACGGTTACCTACAACCACTAGTGAATCCGGAATCTCCGCAAGCAAAACAGGAAGCTCTGTTGATTCAAGAGCGCGTGAAATGGATTGCACAAGAAGAAGAGATGGATCGCGCTAACGCGCGCCAGCAACAAATGCTCGCCATGCAGCAGGCCCAGGCTTGTAACCAGGGATCCAATTGCCCGCAACCCACGGGCACAGCCTCGAATCCGCAAGCACCTCCGATCGGCAACACGCGCGTTCCTCCGCAAGTGCCCGGACTCCAGAATCCCGACGTCTTGCCCCCAGGTAATTCACCCAGTCTGCCTCCGCGGAATGCTCCTAACAGCGACGTAACAAATTTGTTGCGCACGAGTGACCAGGATTCAGTGTTATCCGGAAGCCCTTTCGGGGAGCCCCTACGAACTTCGCAGCCCGACGGAAATAGCCAGCCTGGCGGTTCTTACGGACGCAGCACTCCGACGGGAACGCAAAGTGGCTCGCAAACATCGATTGCCGATCTATCGTTAGCCTCCGATTTCGCCGGCGAGGCGCCAGACGGAAGTCCCTACGGAATGGCCAACGGAGGTGTCGAATCGACGAGCTATTCAAATGCAAATAACCTCTATGCCGACGCCAGAATGCCGTCCATCGAATCGCGGGGCAATTCCAATGTTCTCGATAATTCGGCCCGCGCATCCACGACGCTGAACCAGAGGCTGGTTCGTCGTCATGATCCCTATGCGAACATCCCTTCTCTCTATGACATGTATCTGCAAGCAGCGGCTCGTCCACCCGCGGTTGAGCGCTTCGGCATGGAAATCTTCGACAATGGCTCCCGCGATTTGCAGATGCTTCCCACCGATCTACCGGTCGGCCCGGACTATGTGATCGGCACCGGCGATGGTCTGACCATTGATCTTTGGGGAGGAGTAACGCGCCGCTTCTACCGCGTCGTCGATCGCGAAGGCCGCATCAGTCTACCCGAAGCTGGCCCCGCTCTTGTCGCCGGTAAGTCATTAGAGGAAGTCCAGGAGTTAGTTCAAAAAGAACTGCGTGGGCAGTTTCGCGAGGTGTCTGCCGACGTTTCCCTATCCCGCCTCCGGACAATTCGCGTATATGTCGTCGGAGATGTTCTCCACCCAGGCGCCTATGACATTGGGTCACTTTCCACTCCACTGAACGCATTGTTCGCCGCCGGGGGTCCGACCGGCCGCGGCTCTCTGCGCATTCTACGGCATTATCGCGGTAACCAGTTAGTGCAAGACGTCGATGTCTATGACCTTCTGCTTCACGGAGTCAAGGGAGATATGGCGCGCCTGGAGAACGGCGACACCGTCATGGTCCCGCCGCTTAGTGCCGAGATCACCATAGAAGGCATGGTCCGGCGTCCGGCGATCTACGAACAGAAAGACGAAAAGTCATTAGCGGATGCCCTCTCCCTCGCCGGCGGACTTCTGCCAACCGCGACGCTGCGTCACATCGAAGTGCAGCGCGTGGTCGCCCATCAGCGACAGACCATGCTCAGCCTCGACATCCCGCAGGATGACACCAGCGACGCAGCCGCAAAGCAATTGGCCTCGTTCCCCATACAGGACGGAGACAAGGTCCGCATTTTCCCCATCGCTCCCTATAACCAGGATGCTGTCTATCTGGAGGGCCACGTCGTTCGTCCGGGCAAGTATTCCTTCCATGATGGAATGAAAGTTACTGACTTAATCAACTCCTATAAAGACCTGCTTCCGGAACCGGCCCTCCAATATGGGGAGATCATTCGCTTGAGTCAGCCCGACTTCCGTCCCACGGTCCAAAGCTTCAATGTGGAAGAAGCGCTCGCAGATCCGAGCAAGGCGCCTGAACTGAAACCTCTCGACACGGTTCAGTTCTTCGGCCGCTACGACTTTGAGAATCCACCGGAAGTCCTGGTATTGGGCGATGTCCGCGCTCCGGGAGAATACCGAACCTCCGGCGCCATTCACCTGAGTGATGCCATTCACATGGCGGGCGGACTTCTTCCCGACGCGGCCACTGTCGACGCGCAAGTCTTCCGCTATATGCCTGACAGCACTCTGAAGATCCTGAACGTTAAGCTCAGCGGGGCTCTCGACGGCAGTCCCACCGATAACATCGCCTTGACTTCCAGGGACCGCGTTTTGGTTCACCGCAACGCCGCGGCAGCCGATCCTGCAGCCGTCTACATCAAGGGAGAAGTAGTTCGTCCGGGCCGCTATCCGCTCACCGCGAATATGAGTATCTCTGACTTGATTCACGCGGCGGGTGGCATGAAACAAAGCGCCGACACACAGACGGCAGACCTCACGCACTATTTCTGGAAAGACAATAAGCAGGTCAGCGTTCAACAAACTCAAATCGCGTTGGCGGAGGCTCTCGACAACAAGTCAGATACTGGCGGTGCGCTAAATAACGGTGATGTTCTTTCCATCCGCCAAGTGCAGGGCTGGGAAGACCTGGGTTCGTCGGTCACCATTCGCGGAGAAGTGGTCCATCCCGGCAGCTATGGCATTCATCCCGGCGAGAAACTCAGTTCGGTCCTTCTTCGCGCTGGAGGCTTCAGCGCGGGCGCCTATCCCTACGGTTCTGTCCTGGCGCGTTCGGAAGTGCAGAAACTCGAGCAGCGATCGTACGGCGAACTGATTCAGCGTGTGCGCGAACAACAGGCAACACTGAAACTGACCGCGACCAGCACTAACGATAACGATCAGAAGCTTTCTGCGGAATCCGCGTTAGTGCAGTGGCAAACCGCGCTCGACAGCCTGATGAACAGTCCGCCGACTGGACGCGTGACCATTCAGATTTCTTCCAGCATACGAAGTTGGGAGAACACCACCCGCGACGTAACCCTGAGAGCGGGAGACGTACTGTATATCCCCAAGCGGCCTAGCTATGTCCTGGTACAAGGACAAGTCTACGGTCCGACCGCGGTGGCCTATCGGCCCGGCAAGAGCGCGAAATGGTATCTCGCGCAAGCCGGAGGTCCCACGAACTTGGCGAACCGCAAAGCAATTTTTGTAATTCACGCGGATGGAACGGTGGTGGGACGTCACAGTTCATCCTGGGTCACCGGCGATGCCCTTAGCGTGACTCTGCAGCCGGGCGACATGGTGGTCGCTCCGGAGAAAGCGTTGGGCGGCCCTCCCGTCTGGAAGACCTTATTCCAGAACGCGCAGGTCTTAAGTTCGATTACCACCAGCGCAATTCTGGCTGCGGCGTACTAGGGAATCAAGTGATCCGACGTTTTGGGTTTGGGATGATGAAAGCGCTGTGTCTGCTGAGCACGACGGTCGCGTTTGGCCAAGCCATCGGCCAGGTGTCCCCGGCTGCGACCAGCACGTCCCCGTCAACCACGCAAGCGCAATCTGCTGAGAGCATTAACATCCCCGACAATCCGCAGCCAGCCGACACCGAGAACACGGTGCGCGGTTTGCCGGGACAACTGCTGCACGACCAGATCGGCATGTGGAGCAGTCCCGCGCGAGCGAAGTTACCTGATGCAACCTGGCTGGTTCCGTTAGGAGGATTCACGTCAGCCCTCTTAGCAACGGATGCCGATGTCAGTACCCATCTTTCGAATTCGCCTGACACCTTGCTGCGATACCGCCACATCTCTGATTACGGCGTCTATTCAATGGTTGGCGGTTCCGCAGGACTCTATCTGCTCGGCGTCGCCACCAACAACCCTCACCAACGGGAAACAGGATTTCTCAGCGGAGAAGCAGCTGTCGACAGCTTCGCCGCAGTCGAATTAATTAAATACGCCGCCGGGCGTCAACGCCCATTCCAAGGCAACGGAACCGGGCCTTTTCGCCAGGGAGGATCTTCGTTCCCCTCAGAGCACTCTGCGGTCGCGTGGTCGATCGCAGGTATCGTTGCCCATGAGTATCCCAGTCCGTTCATGAAGTTCATGTCTTACGGGTTGGCGACCGCAATCAGTGCATCCCGGATTACCGCCAAGCAACACTTCCCTTCCGATGTGTTAGTCGGAATGGCTGTCGGATATCTCACCAGTGAGTACGTCTACCGCCGTCATCACCATCCCGATCTGCCGGGACAGTCATGGGAGACCCCTGCAATCCGTCCCGACCGTCCTTCTCACTGGCAGGCCAAGAACATCGGCTCCCCCTATGTGCCCCTCGACAGTTGGATCTATCCGGCACTCGATCGCCTGACCGCACTCGGATACATACACACCGGATTCGCCGACATGCGTCCCTGGACTCGCATGGAATGCGCACGCCAGGTTCAGGAAGCTGCTGACCTCATTAATCAGGATGATGCACAAGAAAGCGAAGCAGCCCGCATTTTCCGCACCCTCGAAGAAGAATTCAGTCGCGAAGAAAGCTTACTCGGAGGAGGCAACAACGCGGAACTTCGACTTGAGTCGGCCTACACGCGAGGCACCGAGATCGTGGGCAAACCGCTGACTGACGGCGATCACTTCGGCCAAACCATCATTAATGACTATGGTCGTCCTGAGCAGCAGGGTTTTAACAACGTTACGGGATTATCCGGCTGGGCCGCGGACGGCCCGTTCGTCGTTTATGCACGCGGTGAGTACCAACATTCCCCCTCGGCGCCGGCTCTGCCCTTGTCCGCTCGCGACGCCATCTCCCAGGGCGACTTCAGCCACACTACCGTTCCCGCGCCTTTTCCGGTTCCTCCCGGAACTCCAATATCTGCGGTCAATCAGGCTCAGTTCCTCGACGCTTACGTCGCCATGAACGTTTCCGATTGGCAATTCTCCTTCGGAAATCAAAGCTTGTGGTGGGGGCCTGAGCAGGGCGGCCCATTGATGTTCAGCAACAATGCTGCGCCCGTAAGAATGTTCCGCGTCAACCGTGTCACCCCCTTCACACTGCCGAGTTTCCTGGGGATCCTGGGCCCCATGCGAATCGAGGCCTTCCTCGGACAATTCTCCGGCTACGAGTTCGTGTTCACTCCCAACGGGCTCTTCGGAAACTACGGGCGATCTTTGAATCCGCAGCCCGTCATTCACGGAGAGCGGATCAGTTTTAAGCCTACACAGAATCTGGAAATTGGCCTCTCGCGAACCACTGACTACGGTGGCCCTGGTTATCCGCTCACGTTTCACAACTTCGCGCGAAGTCTCTTTTCCACCGGAAACACCAACCCCGGCGACCCGAACAAGCCGGGATCGCGCCGCTCCGGGATTGATTTCAGCTACCGCATTCCCGGCCTGAGGAATGGCCTCACACTCTATGGCGACGGCCTCGCTGAGCACGACGAGATTTCTCCTCTCCTCGGCCCCGACGTTGCTGCCTGGATTGGCGGAGTGTATCTCCCTCGATTGCCCAAACTGCCCAAGTTAGACCTTAGGCTCGAAGGAGGCTACACCGACCCTCCCACCAATGCGCCCGATGTGTCGTTTGGCAACTTTTACACCGACTCTACATGGATCACCGGATTTCAGAACTCCGGCAACCTGATGGGCAGTTGGATCGGAAGGCAGGGTAATGGCCTTCAGGCCTCATCCACATATTGGTTTAGTCCGCGCAATAAACTCCAATTCGGATTCCGGCGTCAAACCGTGAGCCATGAATTCATTTCAAACGGCGGGAATCTGACCGACGCGAGCGTGAAATCTGAGTTCTGGCTGCGCCCCTATTTCAGCGTGTCCGCCTCAGTGCAATACGAAACCTGGAACTTCCCGGTGATTGCATCGGCAAGACAATCGAACGTGTCGACTTCGATCCAATTAACTTTCTGGCCGAAATCGCTCGGGGTTAGAGCGGCGGCCCAGCAATAGGCAACCGAATGGCGACCAAAGAAATCACGAAACAGAAATCGAGATTCGTTGATCACGATCTCGGACCGGAACTGATTGTCGCCGGTTCCGCGCTCAGCCGCGAGAAGACCATCTCCCGGTTATCTCTGCTCTGGAATGAGCGCCAGTTCCTTTATCGCTGCCTCGCCGTCGGAGTCGTGCTCTCCGTGATCATCGCATTTTTACTTCCAGTACGTTTCACCTCGACCACGCAACTGATGCCACCCGACCAAGCCGGGGCGGGCGTAGCCACCATGCTTTCTGCCCTCACCAAGGCCGGAGGCGAACTGGGCGCAATCGGCAGCGATCTTTTCGGTCTGCGCACCTCGAGTGACTTGTTCGTGGGAATCCTGCACAGCCGGACCGTGCAGGATCAACTCATCAACAAATTTGATCTCAGGAAGGTTTACAGCGATAAGCGTTGGGAAGACGCTCGCAAAGATCTGAAGAATCGCACCGACGTCTCTTCCGATCGTAAGAGCGGCATTATCACCATCAAGGTGAGCGACAAGAGTCCTCAGCGGGCCGCCGGGATGGCGCGCGAATATGTCGCCGCTCTCGACCGCATCGTGACTACGCTCAACATTTCCTCAGCTCACAAGGAAAGAGTTTTTCTTGAGAATCGCCTCTCTCAAGTAGACACCGAATTGGAGAAAGCTGAAAAAGACTTCGGTGATTTCGCCAGCAAAAACGCCACCATCGATGTCAAGGAACAAGGCAAGGCGATGATCGGCGCGGCGGCCGATCTTGAAGGTCAACTCATCGCTGCACAAACGCAACTGGAAGGTCTTGCGGCAAATTTACAGCCCGAACAATGTGCGCGTGCGTTCCATGCAGGCGCAGGTAGATGAATACCGCCGTCAACTGCAGAAACTTGGGGGCAAGCCGGAATCCATCGACGACGCGAATTCGCCTACCAATGAGGACCTGTATCCCTCCCTCCGCAAGCTGCCAGTTCTTGGAGTGACTTATGCGGACCTCTTCCGCCGCGCCAAAGTGCAAGAAGCAGTCTTCGAAACCCTGACCAAGCAATACGAACTGGCCAAGGTGGAAGAAGCCCGTGAAACCCCTAGCGTCAAAGTCCTCGATGAAGGAAACGTCCCCGAGAAAAAATCGTTCCCGCCGCGCATCATCTTAATCATCCTGGGCACCGGATTCGCCTTCATTCTGGGCAGTGTGTGGGTACTAGCGCAATCGAGGTGGCAAGCCGTGGATCCGAGCGATCCCGGCAAGATCCTGGCGATGGATATCTTCCATAGTGTCCGAACCGGAGCGGATGAACTGAAAACAAAACTCCGTCGGCCTTCGCGGACCGACAAAGAAGAGCCTTTCTCGGGCAACGGGAATGGTTCAGGACATTGATTCGAAATGTTGACTGAAGAAGCCAAGAACGAGATGACGGCAGCGCCTCAAGGCACCGTTGCCCGGTCTCTCGGTGCGAAGATTATTCGCAACGTCCTGTTTGGCGGATTGCGTTATGTCCTTGTGCTGCCCATCCCGTTTGTCATGACTCCCCTCATTCTTCATAAGGTGGGGGTCGCGGGTTACGGCACATGGGCAGTGTTCCTTGCGATCAACGGCCTCACGTCATTAGCCGATCTCGGGTTAGTCGGAACTCTTAGTAAGTTCGTTGCCCAGTACTATGCGCGCCAGGATTTCAACGCGTTGTCCAGATTAGTGAACTCCGGTCTGAGTCTTTTTCTTCTGATTGACCTGGTCGTTGCCACTTCAATCTGGATGGCTACCCCAGTCTTGGCAAAGATGCTATTCCACGGCAGCACGGTGCCATACGCTGAGTTGATCGCACTGCTGCGCTTCTTCCTCATCGTCATTGCCGCAAACATTCTCATACAGTTGTTCGCCTCCGTTACAACAGGCCTGCAACGCCTTGACCTGACGAACGTCATGAGCGCCGCACAAACGCTGTTGAGCGCTGTCTTCGGCGGCATTCTTCTTTTGCAGGGATGGGGCCTTCGCGGGTTGGTCTACGGATACATCGCTTCCGCCATCGTCACCGTCCTCGCTTATCTCATCATGGTCCGCCGGCTCCTGCCCATGATCGTTCTGAACCCTGCAGGCTTCGACGCCACGGAAGCCAGGCACATGCTCGGATTCAGCTTGCAGCTCTACCTCACGCAGGCGGCCGTGGCCGTGCACAACCAGGTGGAAAAAGTCTTTCTCGCCATGCTGGTCGGTGTCGATCCCGTAGGCTGGTACGACATTGCGAGCGATGTTGCACTGAAGGCTCGCGGTTCCATTGGATTCATCCTGAGCCCGGTTTTGCCCGCCGCCTCGGAACTCAATGCGCTTGGCGACCAATCGAGAATGCGCGAACTCTATCATCGTTCGCACAAGTATCTCGCACTCTTCGGCGTCCCGGCCGTCCTGTATCTCGCCGCGATCTCTCACCGTTTCGTGGAACTTTGGCTGGGGACCGCGCTCACTGCAGTCGCTCTCCCGTTGAGCGTCCTGGTTCTTGTCAATTTCCTGAACCTCGCCACCGGCCCGGGGTTTCTCATTCTCGCCGGATGCGGATACATGGAACCGGGCGTGCGTAGCGCTACGCTCGGAATTATTTTGAACGTCGTGCTGAGCTTCGTACTGATCTATAAGTTCGGCTTCGCCGGAGCCGTCCTAGGAACGTCGATATCTTTGCTGGTCGCGTCCAGCTACTTCGTATTTCTTTTTCATCGCCATACCGGATACTCGGTCTCCCGTGTGCTCATCGAGAGTTACCTGAAGCCAGTGCTGATCTCAGTTCTCATTCTTGTCACGATCTTTGCCATTCATCCCAGCTCGACGATGTCATGGTTCGCGCTTGCGGCAACAGGATTGATCTTCGGCGCCATTTATTGCCTCGTCATCCTGCTGAGTGGTTTCTTCGACGACTACGACTGGACCCGGCTTGAAAGCTACGTCTCCGTGGCACGCTACGCGAGGAGGGTAGTACGTCTTGCTTAATCGTGCGGCCCGCTTCTTCCCCATTCTCCGAGAGATCAGAACCTTGCTTCCCGAAGGCGGCACTCTGGTGGAAGTAGGATCCGGCTCAATCGGTCTGGGAGAATTCTGGGATGGTCCGTTTGTAGGATGTGACACGACATTCAGCGGACGTCCCATCGGCAAGATGCGCGCCGTCCGCTGCTCCGGCCATCAACTACCTTTCCAAGACGCGTCGATCGATGCTGTCGTGGTTTCCGATGTGCTCGAGCACGTTCCACCAGCGCTACGTAAGCAAGTGATCGCTGAGGTGCTTCGTATCACGCGCCGCGTCGCTGTATTCGGTTATCCTTGCGGCCCAGCGGCCTTCGCTGTGGACCAGACACTTCATCGCGAATACCAGGATCGCGGTGTGCAACCTCCTATCTGGCTGGAGGAACACATGCGCCATCCTTTTCCAGAAGAAGACCTCCTCCAGTCCTTACCTCCAAACTGGCAGAAGAGAGTGATTCCCAACGATCACCTCAATTTCCATTACTGGATGATGAAGAAAGAAATGTTTCGCTGGTGGAACGCGGCCTTCCGCCTGACTTTGCGCGCGATGCCGTCTTTCGTTGAGCGATTGCTGGAGCGCACGAACCGGGAGCCCTCTTATCGCAAGATCTTTGTGCTCACCAGAGACTCAGGGGCCACTTATGCCTGATGTTCTGAGCGTCATCATCCCGACGTATAACCGGCGAGATGTGCTCGCCAAGGCCTTGGACGGCTACCTGCATCAATCTGCTGCCGGCCGGATCGGCGAGTTGGTCATTGTTGATGACGGCTCCACGGACGATACGCGATATCTGGTCGAGCGATTCATTTCTGAAGCCACATTTCCGGTTCGCTACCTGTGGCAGCCTAATAAGGGGCCTGCCGCCGCCCGCAACGCGGGAATTCGCGAGGCGCGCACCGGCCTCATCCTCTTTACCGATAGCGACATTGTTCCTCATCGCGACTTGGTGGCCGAGCATCTGCGATGGCATGAGCAACATCCCGAGCCTCAAGCTGCGGTTCTCGGTTACGTCACCTGGCCGGACGAGATTCGCCCTACTCCGTTCATGCGATGGTATGGCGAAGACAAGCTATTTGTATTCGATCGCTTGCGTGATCAGAGCGAGGCCGATTTTCAATGCTTCTACACTTGCAACCTCAGCCTGAAGACTGCCTTCCTTCGCGCTAACGGACAGTTCGACGAGTCCTTCGTCACGGCGGCTTATGAGGACACCGAACTTGGATACCGGTTAAGCAAACGCGGACTGCGCCTTCTCTATAATCCCGCGGCAATCGGTTACCACTACCAGTTCTTCTCGTTTGAAGACGCTTGCCGCAAAGCTCGCGCCAACGCCAAGGCTGCTCAACTTTTCTTTCGCAAGCAGAGTGGACAACAGATCCTTCAGACAATTCGACAAAGGCGCTCGCGGCCCACTTACGCAATTGCGCGTTCCGCAGCGACCGCCGCTGCGAAGGTACTATTCCCCGCTCGCCGTCTGCTGAACTCTCATCTGCGATTGCCAGACATTATTTATCACTTGTTCTATTGGCACGATGCCACACGGCTGCTGAGCCAGGCCGAACTGCAGGAGCCGAACTCTTAAAATTATGCACGCATTCATCCAATCGCGACTCTCCACTGGAGGTGAATTACTTGCCTCCTAAGGTGAGCATTGTTGTCTTGAACTGGAATGGCTGGAGCGACACCTTGGAGTGTCTCGCTTCCCTTGAGCATCTGGACTACTCCGACTACCAGGTGATCGTTGTCGACAATGGCTCGACGGATGACTCTGTTCTCCACATCCGCCAGCACTTTCCCCATGTCGAGTTGCTCGAGACGGAACGAAACTTTGGTTTCTCCGCGGGCTGCAACCTAGGCATCATTCGTGCCCTTGAGCAGGGCGCCGACTACGTTTGGCTGCTGAATAACGACACCACCGTCGATCCCCATGCTCTTGCAGGCCTGGTCAGTACGGCCAGCTCCGATACTCGTATCGGCGCAACTGGCTCCGCAATTTACTCCGCGCGGCGTCCCCATCACCTCGATGCTTGGGGCGGAGGCCGCATCAACTTCTGGCTGGGGCGCTCTCGACACGCCGTGCGCCCCGTCCCGAATGAGGCCATCGATTTTCTGACCGGCGCCAGCATCTTGATCTCTCGGCCCGTACTCGAGCAGATGGGTCTCCTTGATGAAGGCTTCTTTATGTACTGGGAAGACGCCGACTACTGTTACCGTCTCCGCCGGGCCGGCTACAGAATTACTGTCGCTGGTGAATCTCGCATTTGGCACAAAGGGTCGGCTTCTGTAGGCAAGGCCAGCCCGCAAATGGACACCTACTTCAACGCCTCAGCCGCCCGGTTCTTTCGCCGGCATTCGCGTCTGCCGCAGCTCTCGCTGTGGACCGGCGTTCTCCTGCGCCTGGTCAAGAGATTTTTAGCTGGGAAGTGGGATCACGCCCGGGCCGTCTGGACGGGTGTCACTAGCCAGACCTTGCCCGACCAACGCGTGGTCGAAATGGCGGTAAGCAAATTCCGACTCGTAGCTCCGCAAACTCAGTACAAATCAGCTCCGCCGGAATAGATGATCGCAAGCATTGGTGAAGAATGCGTAGGAACTCACATTTCGAACGTCGTTCATTTTTGCCGGTCGAAGCTCGCCGCGCGACTCCGCATTCCGCCCTCTTCCTCTTTTTTAATATTGTCTACTTCCTTCCTCTCTTAGGACTCTTGCTCTTCAACTATTCCGAGGGCGGCACCCTGGCCGCCGCCGATCTGGACACCGCAACCGCTCTCAGAATCGCATTGATGTATGTACTCGGCTGCGGAGCGTTCCTTCTTGGCTCCCGTCTTGATCTGTTTCGCATCTGGGCGGACGAGGCGCCCAGCGGACGCAATGGATTGAGATTGCTCACCGTAAGCCGCTCTTTCCAGATTCTGTGCCTGCTTATCGTCGCGGCACTCTTAGTTTCGAAAGTGCTTCTTGCGCCCACCGGTGTCTACTCAGAATATGCCTTCGACACCGAGAATATGACCGGAGGCACTTGGTCATTCTCCATGTTCTGTGCCGAGTCGGTTCTGTTTTTCTCGATCGCATTGCTATTCTCCCGAAGCCGCCATAACGTCGCCTGGTTCCTCGCACTTACGGCGATCAACGCATCGAATCTGCTTCATGGCACTCGGCTGTTCTCCATGATCGCTGGAGTCGTGTTCTGTTTCTATCTCTATATCAGGGGACGCTTCCATTGGCGCCTGGCCCTTCTCTCCGCTTCCACATTGCTAGGACTTGGCTACATAGTTTTCGTCACCCGATCTGACGTCTTCATTGATCAGCAGACCTTCTCGATCGCAAAGCTCATCAGCCCGGTCATGTACGAATCCATCTTTTCTCAACTCTCGCTGATCCAGGCAGTCCGCAATCCTCATTTATGGACCCCTTTCGGATCGCCATCCCACTTCTTCTCCGATGTCTTCTACTTTGTAACGCCCCGGCTGCTCTTACCGCAAAAAGATCAACTCCTCTTCATCGATCAGTTTTCTGACTTAAGTCCTTTGGGCGGATTCTCCGGTTACGCGCAGGGTCTCCTCTACTTCGGTTTCGCATTTCCCTTTTTCTATTTCGTTCTGGGCACCGTCGGTGCGTGGCTATGGCGGCGCGCGAGATCCAGCTCGTTTTGGTCGGTGATGTATGTCTACTTCGCATGCGATTTTCTGTTCCGCGTCATGCGTGATGGTTATGTGATTCCCGTAAAGATGCTGCTGAATGCACTTACGATCCTGGCACTCGTGGTTTTGGCCGAGCACGCGCAGTTGCTTGTCGATGGCGCCCCCTTGGCCCGACCAGAAATCCTGCCGGGCACCGGTTCGCCTACTTAATTCTTGATCAGGTTGCAGGGACGTTAGACGAGAGCGAAGGGTAAACAGAGGACGATTAGAGTGACGCAGATTTTGTACGACGCACGTTGGGTTGGAAATCACGGGATCGGCCGGTTCGCCGCCGAGGTCCAAAAGCGGTTGCCCGCTCTGACCGCATTCAACGTCGAGCGGCGGCCATGGCATCCTCTGGACCCGTGGTTGCTCGGGGGTGCACTGCGCCGTCAGCGCCCGCATACATTCTTTAGTCCGGGATACAACTCTCCAATAGGGCTGGCCTGGCGAGTTCGTGTTCACTCTCCACGATCTCAATCATCTCCGTGTCCCCGGCAATTCCAACGCGCTCAAGCGCGCCTATTACAAACACGTCATCCGCCCAGCCTGTCATCGGGCAGCGCGCGTCCTTACCGTTTCTGATTATTCCAGGCGAGAAATAGCAACGTGGGCAGGCCTGAGCGAAGAACGCATCGTGAATGTGGGAAACGGAGTGGGGTTTCCATTCGTCCCATCGGGCGATAAGCACAATCCCGGATATTCGTACCTGCTTTACGTCGGCAGCCGAAAGCCTCATAAGAATCTGACCCGTCTCTTGCAGGCTTACGCTGCCTCCGGTGTCCATGCGGATGTGCTTTTGCTCCTCTCGGGCCTTCCTGATCCACACACTCAAGCCGAGAGTACGCGACTCGGGATCACTCGCTGCATTCGATACCTCGAGGTACTAGATAACGACGTCTTGACTCGCGTTTACCGGGGCGCTTCGGGCTTTTTATTTCCATCTTTATATGAGGGCTTCGGCCTTCCGCCTCTAGAGGCGATGGCCTGCGGTGTCCCGGTGCTCACCTCTAACGTCTGCTCCCTTCCCGAGGTGGTTGGAAATGCCGCAATTTTGGTAGATCCCCTCAGCACAGACGACATCGCAGATGGAATCCGGCGGCTTGTTTACGACTCGGAGCTTCGAACACAGCTCACGCACAAGGGCCTGGAGCGCGCCGAAAGGTTTCGCTGGAAAGAAACAGCCCGAAAGATATCGGCCATTTTGTCGCATGTGACCGGTGATGTCGTTGAGGTTGCTGATGACAGGCAGGAGGGCTACCGCGCAATACCAGAGGTTACAGCGAACCAATAAGTGGATTCCTATGATTGAACTCTCAATCCTGATCTTGACGAAGAATGGCGGTGCAGACTTTCGCGCCTGTCTCGAGCAAGTCCGCGCGCAGACCAGCATTCGCCAGGCAGAGATCGTCGTCGTTGACTCCGGCTCGACCGATGGCACCATCGAGTTTGCCCGAAACCTCGGCGCCCGAGTGGAGCAGATTGCTCCTCAGACTTTTCACCACGCTCGCACCAGGAACTTCGCGGCTGGCATGGCGAGTGGCGAGGTTCTGGTTTTCCTCTCTCAGGATGCTATTCCGGCCTCTGCTCACTGGCTCGATAGCGATCATCACCAACTTCACAGATCCCGGCGTTGGTGCGGTCTATGGCAAGCAAATTCCCCGGGAGGGCGCCTCACTCGAGCGTCAGGAGGTCTTCGATACCATCTACGGCAATCACCGGGTCATCAAGGATCCCGCCCACCGCAACGGCTTGGGTTATCGCTTCTATCACTTCTCCGATGTGAATTCCGCGATTCGTCGCAGCGTTTGGCAGTCCACGCAGTTTCCCGAGGACCTGCGCGTCTTCGAAGATCTGGGTATCGCGAAACGGATTCTCGATGCGGGATGGAAGATTGTCTACGAACCCGAAGCATGCGTATTCCATTCCCACCATCACACCGCGATGGCTCTGTTCAAACGCTACTTCGACATCGGCTACACCTTGAAACGCCTGCAGATTTGGGATTCTCCCGGCACGCAGTCGTCGTTGTTGCGTGACGGATGGAGACTATTTCGCAACAAACTACGGGGTGTCACTCAACGACAGGCTCGGGGAGGCGCTTCTGCTGCGCTCGGTCAACATATCGCCAAATCGGCAGGCCTTTTCCTCGGATTGAACCAGCATCATCTGCCCTACGCGGTGAAACGGCATCTTAGCGCCAACCACGTGTACGAATGAAGTGTAGAGAACTGAACTGATACGGCCCGGAACGTCGTAAGAGAAAGAGTTGTTTGAGTATGATTCGCAGTAGGCTCAGCTATGTGCATTTTTATTTGAGAGTGTTGACTCTTTTACTGCCTGCCTGCGCCTATTTCATCGCGGTAAAAATAAGATTCGGCTTCAACTTCTTCTTCTCTCCGGTTCCTCCTGCGGGCTTGCCATCGTACTGGGGCATTCTGTTGCTCACCACCATCGTGTGGGCAATCGCCGCCGAAGAGTCCGGGCTGTGGAATGTCGAGCAGCTCTATTCTCCCGGCGGTAAGAGTCGACGACTGCTCGAGGCCATGGCGTTCACCTATGCGGTTGTCATGGCGGCTGGGTTCTTATACCGGGGAGCGAGTTACTCCCGATTAGTGGTCGGCATTAGTGCCTTTGCGCTCTTTATTTTGGCCACTCTCGCCCGTGTGGCCTTTCGCGTATTCCTGGAATCGTTGCGCAAAGATGGGAAAAATGAGGTCAAAATCCTGATCGTCGGCACCGATCGCTTCGCCCGTCGAGTCGGCACATCACTCCTGCACGGCGAAGTACTTCCTTGCCGCGTGGTTGGATTCGTTCGACTCCCCGATCAGGACGTCGCCGTGGAGGGTCCCGTCTACGAACTCGACCAGATCCCCAGCTTCCATAACGGCAACTCCATCAACGATGTCATCATCGCATTGCCGGCTTCACGGCTCAGCGATGTCCAGAAAATCGCTCCCAACCTCGAGAAGCTCTGCGCCCCTGCGCGCGTCGTCATCGACCTCGGAGACGGAGTTGTGCATGGCGACCGGCTCATCAACCTCGGCGGAATCCGCATGCTCGACGTCAGGCCCACTCTCGCGGAAAGCGCTCCTTATCTTTTCCAAAAACGCATCTTCGACATCGCCTTTTCGGCCGTCGTTCTCATCCTTACGCTACCCGCCACTCTGCTGATTGCCCTCTGCGTAAAACTTGGCAGCAAGGGGCCCATCTTTTTCACTCAAGATCGCGTCGGACTCAACGGACGCGTCTTCAGCATGTACAAGTTCCGTACCATGAGAACCGGCAGCCGCGATGAGGGAAACACCCGCTGGACTTGCGACAACGACCCCCGCCGCACCGCGGTGGGGATATTCCTGCGAAAGACCAATCTCGACGAGCTCCCCCAGTTCCTGAACGTTCTTAAAGGAGACATGAGCATCGTCGGCCCCCGTCCTGAACGCCCTTATTTCGTCGAGCGCTTCCTGGAAGAAGTCGACCGTTACAACTCTCGCCACATGTTCAAGGCTGGCATCACCGGATGGGCCCAGGTCAACGGCTGGCGCGGCGACACTTCCATCGCAAAAAGAGTCGAGTACGATCTCTATTACCTTCGCAACTGGAGCCTGACTTTCGATCTGCAGATCATCACCATGACTCTGTTGCGCATGTTCAACAGTAAAAATGCCTACTAGAAGAGTTCTCGCCTTCCGCAGAGATCGACTTGGATTTTACCTGCTCCTGTTTCGAAACAAGCCCGAGTATGACAAACAGGCATGACCGATTCTCGTTTTCATCATTCAATCGTGAACTCCCAACCGCAATACTGGCCGGGAGCTGTTTCAGGCGGACATTGCAGACAGGTTGTATGAATTCGCGGATCAATAGTCGCCGCGAACGTTTCGAACTCAACGATACCAACGCTTTTGCAGGGGAAATCCGCCAGGCCCTTGCGGCGTCTGGCTTCCTGAACTCGACAAACATCCATGAAAAAGCGTAAAACCTTGCGGTCCTCCGACCACACGGTTCGTTGAGCATTAATAACCGCGTACAGGCGCAGGCTCAGAGCTCTTTCCAGCGCCTCCAACCCTCCAGCGGCCGGAATATTGAATGTCGCCATGATTCGTCGGGCTTCCGTTGCAGCGAAGCGTTTCCATGAGCGACCGTCCAAATCAATGGCGGTTTCCAAGTCGAAACGTTCCTCGGCAGCAAGGAACCAACAGCCGTCGTGAGCGAGCCAGTTCTTGGCAAACATTTCCAGGGCCCGCAATAAGTCTTCACGTCCCATCGCTTCGAACGCATTTGCTGGTCCAGGCGGCATGGATGGTTCCCTCCTCGCCTCATACGACATTCTGAATAACAGTACATCTAACAAAGGTTCGCTGTGTCCCAAATATCGCCGCCCGATTGTTGATCATCGCCGCAAGCTTTCCATCCGCGGAAACGTGCGATGCGGCCATGGTTGGCGGTTGCGTCAGATACATGATTCGGTACCTCGACACCCGGATCCAAATGGCCTTTGGCTTGGAAGACTGAAATCACATCGCGCCAATAGGCTTACGCAGAACTGAGCTTTCTTGGGATGCTTTGCGCGCAATCAACCCGAATCCTTTTGAGGTGGCGGCTTTCTGCAACGCACGCAACTCAATTTGGGCCTGCGAACCGTGCTTTGTCTTGTTCGCGAATTCTGCTAGCGCCAGGTCGTCCGCAAGCTCGATACCGACAAATCCATAGCGGTGGGCATCGCCAGCTACTCGCTGCAAGACTCGGCTTGACGTCTCGGGGTCGTCCGAACCTAGCAAGACGCGCCCAGAGGTGAGTTCGAACTGTAAACGAAGAAAGCGGTTCTGGGTCGCAGTTCCGAGCCGTTGCGCTGCATCCATTTCTTTTTGAGCTTCGCCTTGTTTGCCCTGAGCGAGTAGCGCATCGATCAGTACAATGCTGGCGCTGAGTTCGTCGTCCGCTTGTTGCTCCTGATGAAATTGTTGTTGACTCGAACGTGCCGACGTCTCGGCGTCGGAAGCTGTGGCCTTCTTCAATCGCAAGTTTAGCTAATGAGACACGGCTTTCAGCCGCAGTCTGTTTTTCTCCGGCCTGATTCCTAAGCGCAAAAGCTTCTTCGTATCGCGTCCGCGCCAAGGCAAGATCACCCCGATCCAACGCTACATCTCCCATTCCGCTGAGCACATAGGCAGTGGCATCCTTGTCTTCAATTTTCCGCGCAATCACTTCCGCCTGCCGGTACGCTGTGTCCGCTTTGTCGAGTTCGCCAGTTTGTCTCCAGATGTCTCCCAAGCTGTCAAGATTAAGGACTACGCCTTCCTTGTCATCGACGGCCTGATATTCCGGAATCGACTCCTCCAACAGTTTCTTCGCTTCCATCAGATCGCCTTGAGAAAGGCGAGCGTCAGCGAAGTTACTGAGCGCAGTGGCCACGCCGTCCCGGTTACCAACCTGCTTAAATTTCTTCACTGCCTGCTGCAGCATCTCTGCAGATTGTGTGAGGTCACCCCGTAGATAGTAGAGAGACGCGAGATCTGTGCGCATCATAGCCTCGCCGTTCGGGTCTTTCGCGGCAATGGAGGCTTCAAGGGCATTTCGGCAGATATCGATTGCTTCGGCAGATGCACCGATAGCAGGCTCTTGCTGACAGAGGATTCCGTAGGTTCGACCGACAATGACGGGTGATCCTTGTACAGTCGCTTTTTCGATCGCTAGCTTCGCCGCTGCGCGGGCTTTGGTGAAGTCTCTATTGATCCATGCGGAAGCCTCGGTCATGTCAATTCGCGCGTCGTCGCCAATGGGCGGCGGAAGGTGCCGCAACGCTGCCAAGGTCTGCAGCGAGTCCGTCGCACTGAGATGCATTTGCGCCGAAGCGAACAAGAGACCATAGTCCAGATTGTCGGGGAAAAGCCGGAACAGAGAACGATAGGTCTCAACCGCTTTCGCCCATTCTTGGACTGTCCTTTGATATTGGCCTTCGATCAGAAGCTGCTGTTCCTGGGAAAGATGATTCGATAGTTCCAGCGCCCGTTGTGCTTCAGCGCGAGCTTTGGCGTCATACCCGGTGTGCCACCATACGTCAGATAGAGCTGCATGGGCGAGCGGGAACTCCGGATCCGCAGCAATCGCTCCGTTCAGTAAATCGCGAGCTCTGAAAAAGTCGAACGCCCACAATCTTGGCTCGTCCCTCGGCGTAGAGGCGGGCTGCCTTTTCATTAGACGGAAGCGCTGCTCGTGTGGCGATTTCGCTCCCCTCAGACGGTGCAGTCACACCGAGACTTCGCCGCAGTTTCCCACCCAAATCCGAGGTCAAGTCGAAGAGGTCGCTCTCTTCGCCCGATACGAGACTCCTCTGCAATGATGTCTCCGTCAGCGGTGTCTTGGACTCGCACATCAAGCCGAATCCTCCGCTTGGGGTCACTCGGAAGCATCATGTATGAGCCCATGATGACCACGTCGGCGCCCGGGTTGGCTCGCAAACGCTGCAAGGTGGATTTGCTAAGGGAATCTTCGTCACTGAGCGGTAGTTCATTCTTCGCCCGCGCGACATCTTCGCCGGGGACCATGCGGAGCTCTCCGCCTGCGGCCAGTTCTGTATTCAGCATTTCGCTGAAAGCAGAGGAAAGCCAATTGTCCTCTGTCCGGCCGGGCAAATTTCGGAAGCCAAGTACTGCGACCGAACGGCGAACGTGTACTCTGCGGAATTGAGGTCCCGGCCTGGGCTGTTGAGAGCGGAGATCCATGCCTCGAGCGGAGAACATAGAAGAGCTATGCCGACCAACACCAATACCAGGGCGGCGATGATCACACCGTGCTTGGTCGCATACAGATTAGGTTGGGATGCGGGCACGGCGGCCGCCGCAGGAGTTGGAGTGGAGGAATCAGCAACGCGCCCGGTCTCGACCCTAACCGGCGCGATGAATCGATATCCCCGCCGAGGAATGGTTTCGATGAACCTGGGATTACTCGCATCATCCCCAAGAGCTTCCCGGACCTTGAGTACCGCCACTCCCAGGCTCTTATCGAATTCGACAAAGGTATTTTGCGGCCAAAGTCGGTTCCGAATCTCTTCCCGCGAAACAATCTGTCCGGCGCGTTCGACAAGCAATACCAAAAGTCGGAAAGGCTGTTCCTGCAAGCGCACGCGGACCGAAGCGCGCGTCAGTGTGCCATTAGCCGGTTCAAGCACGTAAAGCCCGAAACTGTAGCTGATTTCCGGGACCGCAGAATGATCTGGAGCAGATGCCGTCATACGTCAGGCGAGATTTTAAGGGTCGAGTTTAGCACGAAAACGAGCTAAGACGAGTTAATCAGCGTTCGTAAGCCCCCAGAAAATAAAGAATTAGCGGTTAAAGCACAATTTGCCCACAGTTGGTTTGCTAATTCTTCCCGTTGCAAGCAAATTCCCGTCGTTGCAGCCTATCGACCAAATTGAATCCTGAGGAGGTGACAGATGAGCGCTTGCCAATCTTGCGGAGCAGCTTTAGCAGCTGACACTCGCTTCTGTCAGTCCTGTGGGTCACCGACAGAACTCAAGAGCAGAGGTCCCTGTGACGGCAGCCGAGAGTTCGGCTGCTGTCGCTGTCATGTCTCCCTCCGGCGGAGACGGGGTCGAAAACGATGGATACGAACGTCGTGGGAGCTCTCACCTACCTCGCCGGATTCCTGACCGGGATCATTTTTCTTGTCCTGGATCCGTACAAGTCGAACTCCTTCGTTCGCTTTCACGCTTTCCAGTCGATTTTCTTCAATGTCGCCTGGATCGCCTTTTGGATTGTCTGGATGATCCTCTCGGCTGTGCTAACACCTTTGACGGCGGGAATCTTTGGCTTAATTGCTCTGCCGCTGATGTTGATTTTCACTGTCGCTGGCTTCGGAATCTGGGTCTTCCTGATGGTTCAGGCCTACCAGCAAAAACTTTTCAGGTTGCCGATTGTGGGCAAATTCGCCGCGGAGCATGCCGGCGTAAGGCTGTGATGTGCGGTGGTTTTCGCAGCGATGTGCCTCGTTCGCGAGGTTGCTTTTGCGTATCTTCCTGCGCGCAGCAGATTCCTGCGCACCGCAGCCGGAGGACCTATGAAACCTATTCGCCTGATTCTTGTGATCGCTTTTTCGTGTTCAGCGTTTACTGCCGTGGCGCAGGACCTGCTGAAATCGCAACCTCCCGTCTGGGCTGGCAAACCGGATATCACTGCGTTTGAAAAGCTCGAAAACAAACATCTTGCACAAGCCCAAAGCTCCATTGACGCGATCATCGCGATAAAGGGCCTGCGGACCATCGCAAATACGCTAGCGGCGTACGACGAAGCCGTCAGGCACATCAATTCAGCGGCATATCTCGCTGGACTGATGGAGCAGGTCCACCCTGACAGCACACTACGCGACCATGCGATGGCGATGCTCGGGAAGGCGAGCGCTGCACAATCGTCCCTTTCATTGAACCGGGATGTTTATAACGCTCTGGCGAGCCTCGATGTCTCGCAAGCCGATCCGGGCACTCGCTACTACGTGCAACGCGCACTTCTGGAATTTCGCCTCGCCGGAGTCAACAAAGACGACGCCACCCGTGCCCGGCTCAAGGAATTGAACGAGCAGCTCACCAATGAGGAATCAATATTCAACCGCAACATTGATGACGATCAGAAGTCGGTCGAGGTCACTGATAAGTCAGAACTGGAAGGGTTGCCAGAAGATTACGTCGCGCGGCATAAACCCGGAGCAGATGGGAAGATCCGCATCACCACCGCCTATCCGGATTTCTTTCCAGCCATGACCTATGCCAAAAGTGATGACCTTCGGCAGAAGTTGATGACCGCTTTTCTGGCGCGCGCTTATCCAAAAAATCGCGACATCCTGAAAGACATGATGAACACTCGCTACCAGATCGCCACGCTGCTTGGCTACCAATCATGGGCAGACTACAACGCAGCCGACAAAATGATCGGCAGTGGCGCGAACATTGCAAATTTTATCCATGAATTGGATGTCGCAACACGCCCCGCCGAGCAAAAAGAACTGGCCATGCTGGTCGCCGAAAAACAAAAGACCCATCCCAGCGCAACGGAAATCTGGGACTATGACAACTGGTACTATCCCGAACTCGTCAGGCGCTCCCAGTACAACTTCGACTCCCAATCTGTCCGTCCCTATTTCCCCTACGAAGAAGTGAAGCAGGGAATCCTCGACGTTGCGGCCAGGTTCTTCCACGTCAGCTTCCAGCAGGAAAAAGACGCTCGAGGCGTGGGATCCCTCCGTTGAAACATGGGATGTTTTCGATAGTGGCAAGGCCATTGGCCGTTTCTATCTTGATATGCATCCGCGGCCCGGCAAATACAGCCATGCCGCGATGTTTCAAGTGCTAGATGGCGTGCGCGGCAAACAGCTCCCCGAAGCCGCGTTGATCTGTAACTTCCCTGCACCCACCGCAACGGACCCGGGGCTGAATGACTATGACCGACGTGGAAACCTTCTTCCACGAATTTGGCCACCTCATGAACTGGATATTGGGCGGACAGCAACGATGGGCAGGCATCAGCGGTCTCAGCCCCGAGATGGATTTCGTTGAGGCGCCATCGCAGATGCTCGAAGACCTGCTGCACAGCCCCAAAGTGCTTGCCACATTCGCCCGCCACTATAAGACCGGAGAACCCATCCCCGCCGAACTGGTCAAACGCATGAACCGGGCTTCAACGTTTCTCCGCGTCGGCAAGACAGCCCAGCAAAACGGCTTTGCCGCTATTTCGCTCGACATGTACAAATCCAACCCCGACAAGCTGGATCCCGATGCGATTTGCGATAAGGATTTTCATCGCTATCTATTCCTTCGCATGTCTCCCGGCACTGAGCACTTCTATGCCACCTTCGGACACCTCGCCGAATACTCGTCGGCTTACTACACATACATGTGGGACAAAGTCATTGCCGAGGATTTCTTTTCCAAATTTGATCCTGATGATCCGTTTGCCGGGGATGCACCAGCGCGCTATCGGCGCCTGGTGCTTGAACCCGGCGCTTCCATGCCTGCAAGTGAACTGGTCAAAGACTTTCTGGGCCGTCCGCAAAACATGGCGGCATTCAAACAGTGGATGAATGCCGAATTCGAGCCCACATCCGCGGGAAATTGATTGCACGATCTGAGGCATTCAAGGAACTTGAATGTTCGGAGGATGCAACAATGACAGAAGAAACAAAATATCCCAGGTTCTGGCGGACTGCGGCTGTTAGTGGGATCGTCCTCCTGTGCTGCCTTAGCGGTGCGGCGCAAACAGCGACTGATACTTCCACGCCAAAACCCGCACCTACTACATCGCAGCCGACGAAGTGGACTGGGATTACGCTCCCGGCGGCGTCAACAAGATGATGGGCATGAAGTTCGACGGCTATTCAAAAGTCTTCACCGAACAAGGGCCGCATCGCATTGGAACTGTGTATCGCAAGGCTATTTACCGCGAGTACACGGATGAAACCTTCGCCCATCTCAAAGCCCGCTCTCCTGAGTGGGAACACGCCGGTATCCTTGGACCAATCCTCCGCGCCGAAGTGGGCGATACCATCAAAATCATCTTCAAGAACAACGCCACGCGCCCTTACAGCATGCATCCGCACGGAGTGTTCTATGACAAAGACTCCGAGGGTGCGCCCTACAACGACGGAACCTCTGGAGCCGACAAAGAGGACGACGCGGTTCCGCCCGGCAAGACCCACACCTATACGTGGAAAGTTCCCGAGCGGGCGGGCCCGGGTCCGAACGATCCCAGTTCGGTCGTTTGGCTCTACCACTCCCATACCAGTGAACTAAAGGATGTAGAGAGCGGTTTGGTCGGCGCAATGATCATCACCCGTCGCGGCATGGCAGACGCGGACGGCAAGCCAAAAGATGTGGACCGCGAATTCGTCTGTCTATTTCTGTTGTTTGACGAAAACGTCAGTTGGTATATCGACCATAACATCCAGACCTTCACCAGCGATCCCAAGGGAGTGAAGAAATTGGATTTCGCACCCGTAGATAACGAAGGTAATTTCTCGGGTCTTGGTTCCGGATTCACCGTGGCTAACGCCAAGTTCGCGATCAACGGCTACATCTACGGAACCGGTCCGATGATGACCATGAAAAAAGGCGAACGCGTCCGCTGGTATCTGGTCGCACTTGGCGAACAGTTCAGCGTGCATACGCCCCACTGGCACGGCAACGTGGTCTTGCACGACGGCAAGCGCACGGATGTCGTTCCTCTCATGCAAGCGCAAATGGAAACCGTGGACATGGTTCCCGACAATCCCAGGCATCTGGATGTTCCATTGCCACATTGACGACCACATGGATGCGGGCATGGTCGACGCTGTACAAGGTCGAGCCATAGATTGCCCTGGCAGCGCGGAGAAAAAGCAACAGAATCATTTTCGATTAAGGAGAACTTCATGCTTCCGCAGTCACGTTTTCACGCTTTTCGTCCTTTCATTACTCGTGATGGGGCAGGCCGTGACAGCACGCGCGGCGGATAGTGCCGCGCCTGCATATCCCGACTGGGCTGCAGCCGTTGTCCCCGCCTACCCTCATGCCCGCCCCTGGAGCAGCCCTATCGCCGCGCGCGTGCAATCGAAAATGTATGGACTCGTAACGACCGACCTAATGCCGACGGTGGTGGCGTGGTACAAAGCGCGCGTGCACGGCGCATGGGCGGAAAGCGAGAGAGGAAATACCTGGTCTGTAAAGAGCGGCGGAGTAAGAATCCAGATCTCAGCGAATATCTTCGATGAATCCGGCAAGCAGAAGCCTGGGACACGCGTCGCTCTCACGCGATATCCGTGACCGGAGTTTGCCCCATGAAAACCAACCGCAGGCTCAGTACTCCGATCTTGGGAAGTGGCAGGGACATAGATAGCCGGGAATTCAGCTGGAATTCGGTAGATAAGGAGACCCTCATGCTTCGCAATTACGTTTTCACGCTTTCTGTTTTTTCGTTACTCGTGATGGGACAGGCAGTGCCAGCACGCGCGGCTGACTCCTGCCAGCCGGTCTTTGATGCCTTGACGAAGATCGCAACGACTCCGAGCCACAGCAATACGACCAATACCGGTGTTAACGGTGGCAAGCCGGTGCAAGCCGAAACTATCTTCGCAAACGGACAGAAGTACATACGGGTGCATGGCAAGTGGATGCGAATTCCCGTGACCTCGCAAGTTGTTCTTGAGCAGGAAAAGGAAAAAGAGGAGAAAGGCACTTCAACCTGCCGGTTCCTTCGAAGCGAATCTGTGAACGGTGAGGCCGCAAAGCTCTACTCCATGCACCGGGAGTATGGCGAGGTCAAAGAAGACGGGCAGATGTGGGTGTCAACAAGCACCGGGAGACTCCTACGAGTCGAAGAAGACGTAGATAACAGAGGCAACAATAGAAAAGAGCATCAATCAACGCGCTTCGACTACGGCAATGTTCAGCCGCCGATGTAGCGACTCGCATCAGCACACAAGAAGAAAGGAGCAGCCATGAAACGACGGACTATTCTTAGTTGGCTCACCTCTCTCACAGTCATCACGATAGTGCCAAGGTCCTTAACGCTTCACGCACAGGAGACCTGTCAACCTGTTTTTGAGGCTCCAGACAAGGTGTTTACGACACCAAGTCACAGTTATTCCACCTACACCGTGCCGGGTCGGACGATCATCAGAGAAAAAATCTATACACAGGGCAAAGCCTTTTCCCGGGGAGCTGGCAAATGGATGGAAGATTCCGACGACTCGAAAACACTCCTGGCGAAGGAGATCGAGAACCGCAAGCAGGGTTGCTGCGACCTGCAAGATCGTGCGCGATGAGTCCGTTAATGGCCGGCCAGCAACGCTCTACTCTCTGCACGGCAAGACCCAGCACATAACGGAAGAAGCGCAAATGTGGATTGCGAGAGGCACTGGGTTGTTGCTGCGGGAAGAAATGGATATTGGCGGAGACGGAAGCGCGAGGAAGAGCCACATGTCCGCCCGCGATGAATACTGGAATATCCAACCACCGATGTGACTACCTGTGCCGTTGCGGACAAAACAATAAGAAGAGGCAACAAGGAGATTTAGTATGGCTAACTTTTGCGTGAAGTGCGGTTCGCCTCTCACAAGCGGACCATTCTGCACGAAGTGTGGAGCGCGCAGTCCATCGCAGTCAGTTCCACCGCAACCGGCCGCCATCCCGGCGCAGCCTGCGCCGGCAGTTTCTCCAGTGCAGACAGGCCCGCAGCCAGTGGTCGCACCTCCCGCTGGTCCGGCGGTCGTGCAACCTGCGGCTGCCCCGAAAGCCATGAGCACTCTAGCGAAGCTGGGGATCGCGGCGGTAGCGATCATCTTTGTTGGCGGCGCGGCCGGGGCTGTTGGTGTGTACTACATCGCCCATCGCGTCAGCCAGAAGGTGCATCAGGCAGAGAATCGGATTCTTGGATCAAGTTCGGATATTGGCGGCGACAAGTCCGCTCCGGGTGATTCGCCTTCCGGCGAAGACTCCGCGGCCTCCCGCGATGACAATTCATTGGGAGATGTGTGCCGCTTCCTCGGCAAAGAAGCTGTCAGCAAAGCGATTGGCGTGGAGATCATTCGCACCCAGAGCAAGGACAATGGATGCTCCTACATCGCCAAAGGCACCCAGGCCGACGTGATGGCGAAACACGCAGCGGCGATGGTGGCCACCCGTGGCGCCGACAAACAAACGCAACAATTTGCCGAGCAATTTGCCGGTGGGATGTTCAAGGAATTCCAGAGCGAGAGGCCACAGTCGCAGCAAGACAATTCCGGTGAAGTGCTGGTGTTCGGTTTTTCTGTACATCAGCATGCCGCTGAGGCACAAATGCGTCTGAACGCGAAGGGGCTAGGTAGGTTGGGTGACATGCAAGGCCTTCCCGGCATTGGCGACCAGGCGTTCGTGTCGGCCGACAGCATGATTATGGTGCGCAAAGGCAAGAATCTGATCACCATCATGTACCTTACCTGCCCTTGCGGCCTAGAGCAGGTGAAACCACTGGCGAAGAAAATTGCGGATGCGCTGTAGGGTAGGCGACAAAGGGCATGACATGAGGCCATCAACCAAACCTCGCGGCTTTGCATTCCTAGATGCACGACTTGCGCTCTTGGGCATCCTGATCCTCACGCTGGCTTTCACTGCATCTTGCAAGAAGAAGGATTCGCATCCGCAATCGGCGTCAGAGATCGAATCGCGCCAGGCGGCCGCCGGCACATCTTATCCTGCCGCAGGATGTCTTTGGACCGGAGGCCGTGCCCGGAGCGACTGTCTTGAAACCGGTTGACCTCCGTTCCCTCTCCGAAAGCGAGATGAAGTATGGCATCGCTCCCCAGCGTTCGAGCGCAGTGGAATACCAGCCCGACGTGATCATAATGGAGCACGGTGACAAGGCGATCCGCTCCATTGCCAGCAATGGCATGGAGTGGGAATTCGATGCGAATGCCGAACACGTAAGCGAATTCCAGGAAGGCAAGATTGTTTTTGCAACCGGAAGAGCGGTCGGCCGAATTATCAGCCTCAAGCGGGAGGGCGATTCGGTTAAGGCGATTCTAGGGCCGATTCAGCTGACCGACGTTATCAAGAACGGCAAATTCAAAATGGATTCGCCGATCTCGGCGGACAATTATGATCTCCTATGTTGCGCCGGATTATCCGCAGGAACCGGATCAGCAACCCGAGATCAAGACGAGTTCCAACGATTCGGAAGAAGGCCCGCAAATCGAGCGAGCTGTGGTGGTCTCCACCATTCACGGTGGTGTATGGACTCCGATGTCAGTAGCCCAGATGTATTCTGGGGGCCGGCAAGTTACCTTTCAAAGACTCGGAAATCGATGGGCAACGCCGCAATTTACGACGGCGCGGCTGGATCGACGACTGAGGTTGAACTCATTCACGCACCTGCGCAACGCCGCTTTCCAGCAAGCACTGCCAGGTGTGCCGGGCATGCAGACTCCGCAGTTTCCTGAAGTGCCCTTTACACCGCAGCCGCCCGCTAAGCCTGCCGGCACTCCTCCGAGTGTAGATGTGGGCGATATTCGTACGGTGGGTGTGATGAATCCTTCCTACATCGGGGTTCAGTTCTATTCGAAGAACGCACCAGGCGGACTCGCCGTATTCGCCGAGGCGCTGATGGATGTCCAAGACGACTCCAGGCAAACCGTTCAGCGATTGCGGACTGAACCATCAGGAGACACCGTGAACAGAATACAAACCGCAGGAGTTCTAGTGGTTGCAATGGTAGCCTTGTTCGCGTCCGGCTCGGTGCCAGTTGTCGGACAGGTGGGTCCCGGCTACGACATTGAAATGAGTCGGATGATTCCGATGCGAGATGGTGTGGAGCTTGAGGCTTGGATCTTCAAACCAACCCACCTTACGAGCAAAGCACCGACCGTGTTGGAGTTGACTCAATATGACATCGACGGCGGGCGCCAACACGACTTCATGGAATTCGTTCGGCGGGGGTACGTCTTCGTGAAAAGTATGGTGGCCAGGGACGGAGTTGAACCGCCGACGCCAGCCTTTTCAGGGCTGCGCTCTACCACCTGAGCTACCTGGCCACGCTTGTCCCACCACTTCCCTGCCAATTAAAACTCGCTGGGCGGTCGCGGGAGTGCGATCAGAAGAGCTGTCAAAACGCTGGGAGCGTTTCAGACATCCGATTATAACAACCATCTCTGATTCCCTCAATGTTCGCGTCGCCGGTTGACCATCCCCGCCCTCGCGGTTTCAGCACATCGTCGGATGCGGACTGTGGATCCTGAAAAACTGCGCGCGCGTGTTGACCATCGTCTTCGTCGTCCGCGGACTCCTCCTCAGCCTGTGCAGCCTGATCGAATCTCACTACACCTTCCGCGTCTTCCGCCCGCCATCGACGCCGTCATCCTCATTTATCTGTTCATGCCCGAGATAAAAAGGCCACTTCGCCTAAGCTTCATGCCCTGCAGATTTTCCCGCGACATGTTCCACGTGGAACATGTCGTCATGGCGATGGTGGCTGGACAATCTCGTCATGACATTTAAGTCCTAGACAATAAAGCGACAGGAGAAGGGCGCAAGGCCAGCCACGATTGAGGGGCGTGCTGCCCACCCTTCGAAAACCGCGAAGAGCTTGCCCTCAGCTTAGTCGAAGGAGTAGGGCAACCTAAAAAGTTAGAGTGATGTCAGAGAGGATGGGCCAGCTCCCCAGGCCAAGGCGAAGGGGCGGAGGAAGGAACGCTGATTCCCTGTTAGCTCAGTCCCCATCCACTGGAGCCGAAGTAGCCGCTCAGTGGTCGTACGCTTCGATCGACTCGTTTGACCCCTCGGCAGAATACAGGTCGAGCAAGCGAAAGCGCGCCGAGTCCAGCCGCTGCCCGACAATATTAACGGTCCGCCTGAGAAGTTCGTAGCCGAGGTCGTGGTTTCTTTCGCATTTTGCGCGCAGGCACTTGCCGTCCACCGCAATGGCACGAACTGTCCCAACCGCGCGGGCGTCGAAATGCCAGCGGTAAGGTGGCACCAGCCAGGACCATCCCAATACCTCGCCTTCGTCGGCTGTCTCCATCGCCAGACTCGGACGCTGAGATGCAACTACTTCGAGGACAACTTTGCCTTCCCGGATGAGATAAAACTGATTAGCCTCCGCTCCCTCACGGAAAAGGTGCTGGTCCGCCTCGAAGCGGACGTTTGAGGCACAGTTGACCAGCAACTCCACGTACTCGGGGGCCAGCCCGTTGCAGAAGGGGTGTTCACATATGATGCGTCCTAGGCTTTCCATAACAGCCTCCTGGTTCACCCTTGATAAGATTGAAAAAACTTGTCGCTTTCCTGTTGTCCTCGTGACTCGAGATGTGGTGTTCAGACGATCGGTGCTGTCTTTGAGGCAACGTAGTCGAGCAATTCGCGTACAGTCATTCCCGCGTTCAGCAGCGCGATCATCTCGTCGGCGCGGACTCCAGATTGCTCCCCGATACGCACGAGTTTCTCGATCGCAACGTCCAGAATCGCGGCCTGATCCTGCGTCAACTCATCCGCCGCTCGATGAGCCACGGTCGGTGACTTTGCCTTGCGCTCCATCAGCAAACCTTAGAACGCCCTCTTGCCGGGATTTTGCCAACTTTCAAGGGATGCTGCAGTGACGGGGCTTACCGGATGCTGTGACGATTTACCTGAGCAGACGGCGGGCGGCCCGCACCTTCGCGCTTTTGTGTGCGGTTAATGATGCCGCGGATAAATGGGCCACGACCCCATTTCGGCTCCCCAACTTCGGCCCCTTTCCCAACTTCGACCCCAACTCTTGTCAAGCCCCCTGGCGACCTCATTTCCCCGCAACCCGCTGATTCCAACCGCAAAATAAAGTTTCAAAAATGTCCGATTTTCCCCAGCAAATATGCTATTCTATAACTATAGAGAAATTTAATGGCGCGGCTTATAGCTGCGCCGTTTGTGTTTCCACTTCATACCCTAAGGCCCTCTTACATGATTGAAGAACTGGCACGCATGCCCGCCCTCACCGGCCGGCGTCGCGGACGCCGCACCATCTCGCCCAAACGCTTAGGCGAACTCGCCGAAGCCACCCTCTTACCCAAAACCCAGTGCCTCGGCTTCGGGCTCGCCAAGCCCTGGGGCGACAGCGACTCTTACGACTACATCCTCGACTCGGGATGGAAACGCTGGCGCACCCAGGTCAAGTGCACTGCATCGCGCCTGCTCGGCGGATTCCAGGTCCAACCCATCCACCGCTCCCACGGCCGCGGACGCACCCTCTACACCGCCGACGACATCGACCTGCTCGTCGTCTATCTCATCTCCTGCGATCTCTGGTACGTCTTCCCCATCGAGACCATTCTCGGCGTCAAAAACCTCGTGCTCTATCCCGACGGCAAACATCCCCGAGCCAAATGGGAACACCACCGCGAAGCCTGGCACCTGCTCCTCGATCCCTGCCCCCAAACCACCTGCGCCGAATACCGCCAATTGCAACGGCGTCAACTGGAGAAGATGCCCGCTGCATATGAGTCAGGAATTGTGACGTTCTCAGAGGCTCAGAAGATCGTCTACATGAATCTGTTCGTGGAAGGGCATGGCTTCAGCCGTGCCGTTACGATGCGATGAAATCCGGGCTTTAGCCCCTGAGGTTCGCCCTTTCCCCGCCAACAGCATTTACGGAAGTCAGACTCTCGGAGCTCCGTAGGAGCGTCTGCCAATAGCCCGGCGCTTCAGCGCCGGGACAAGGAGAACTCGAAAGAGTCCCGGAGGGACGACCGAGTCTGCCGTAAAACTTCGACGAGTGACAAGGGTGCCCCATTTCTCGCGCCCTCTGCGAGAAGTGGGGCCTCTCGCGACAAGCCAGGACCGTCAATCCCCACCGACGTCATCCTGAGGAGGGCAAAGCCCGACGAAGGATCCGGAACGCATCACCAGAACTCCGTAAACGCGCAGCCCGGACGGATGGCCCCCAACCCGTGTCATCCTGAGCGAAGCATTTTCATTTGCGTTCTTCGCGAATGAAAATGCGTAGTCGAAGGACCCCTACCTCACAATGCCGGGTGCCCCATTTCTCGCGCCCTCTGCGAGAAGTGGGGCCTCTCGCAACAAGCCATGACCGTCAATCCCCACCGACGTCATCCTGAGAAGGGCAAAGCCCGACGAAGGATCCGGAACGCATCACCAGATCTCCGTAAACGCGCAGCCCGGACGGATGGCCCCCAACCCGTGTCTTCCTGAGCGAAGCATTTTCATTCGCGTTCTTCGCGAACGAAAATGCGCAGTCGAAGGACCCCTACCTGACGATGCGACCTGCCGGGTGCCCCATTTCTCGCGCCTTTATGCGAGAAGTGGGGCCTTTCGCAACAAGACGGAACCCTCAATCCCGCCGACGTCATCCTGAGGAGGGCAAAGCCCGACGAAGGATCTCGCGCGCATCACCGAAACTTCGTGCGTGACCACTACGGTCCCAACACGTGTCATCCTCAGCAAAGCATTTTCATTCGCGTTCTTCGCGAATGAAAATGCGTAGTCGAAGGACCCCTACCTGACGATGCGACTTGCCGGGTGCCGGGCGCCCCATTTCTCGCGCCCTTTGCGAGAAGTGGGGCCCTTCGCGACAAGCCGAAACCCTCAATCCCCGCTGACGTCATCCTGAGGAGGGCAAAGCCCGACGAAGGATCTCGCGCGCATCACCGGAACTTCGTGCGCGTGACCACTACAGTCCGAACGTGGCATCCTGCGCGAAGCAATTTCATACGCGTTCTTCGCGAATGAAAATGCGTAGTCGAAGGACCCCTACCTGACGATGCTGCCGGGATGCCCCATTTCTCGCGGCCTTTGCGAGAAGTGGGGCCTTTCGCGACAAGATGGCACCCTCAACCTCGCTGACGTCATCCTGAGGAGGGCAAAGCCCGACGAAGCATCTCGCGCGCTTCACCGACAACTCCGCCAGCGCAGTTTGAGCCAGCTTCTTCAAGCCCTGATGCTGACCGGCGCGTCGAATCGAGTCATGAAGGTGTCTAGAGACTCGTCGTTGAGGTATTTCTGCGGGGGCCAATCGGCTGGGAATCCGTCCACGGGGAAGAAGCGAACCGCGGCAGGACTCCAGTAATCATCTGGTCGCAGAATAGGCGGCGGTTGGAGTCGGCGATGGCAGACATCTTTCTATCGAGACGCGAGAACCTCAAGAGCCAAATGTCCGACAACGTAAGTAAAGGCGTAGCACTATCAACGCCCAGAAGAGGCCCAGGTTGAGTTGTGGCAAGTGTTCGCGGTGAGAATCTTCCGCTATACGCTGAAACGCCTTGAAAGGCGGCAAACCAATGCTGAATATTCACCGCGATGCGACAAGACTCCCTGAATCGATCTCGCAGTGTTCGAGGTAAACAACCAGAGCATCGCCGAAGGCAAGCATGGTTGGCGAGAATCGCGTTCAAGAAGGTGAACCGAGGACAAGGGAGGACAAGACCTATGGGAAGTATGATCATGCACCCAGGTACCGATCCATGATGTCCCGGGAGAACGCCCGTTTTGTACTGTCGCGAAATGTAAGACAATCGACGTGGTATTGCAGGATCGACAGACGACAAGCGCCTTGAGTTGGATTGTAGGAGAATCCCACACCTTAAGCGGATTCTCGAGCGGATCGCGAAAGCTTACTTTGTAGCCCTTCTTAGTAGGCAGAGCTGAATTCAGCAGTCATCCCAAAGATGATAATGGCGCGACACCATTGAGGCCTTCGACGGGCAGAATGCACATTGTTTCATCTCGCCAGTCTAACGATTCGCGACAGGATTCGACGAATTGACGCCGGCGCTTTCGACTAACCCATTCCCCCGCACAGAACGCTGATGAATCGCCCTTGGCTTGACGTGCCACAGTAGCTGTGGTATTACTTTTACTGATATGTAATGGAGGAACATGGAATCCGCGATCACCGTGAAGGGCCAAGCCACCATCCCGAAAGCCATCCGCGAGCATCTCGGGCTCGAGCCGGGGGATCGAGTTAAGTTCTTTGTGCATCCTGACGGAAGTGTGGTCTTATTGCCGAAAATTTCAGCCTCGGTGGTACGTGGCATCTTGAAACGCCATACCCGCCGGCCTGTGACTACCGAGCAAATGACCTCAGCAGCCGCTGATGGGGCGGTGAATCGAAATCCCCGGCGTCGCCGCCGATGATCGGACTCGATACCAACATCCTGATACGCTATCTCACCCTGGACGACCCGGCACAGTCCGCCAAGGCTACCGAAATTCTTGAACGCCGATTAACGCTGCACAATCCAGGCTTCGTTAGTGTCGTAGCGATGGTCGAGACCGTGTGGGTCCTGGATCGCGCTTATGGCTTCACCCACCGGGAAATCGCCACGGCTGTCGAACGCCTGCTGCAGGTCGAGGTTCTCGAGATCGAAAACGAGCAGCAGGTCTTCACCGCCATGGTTGCCATGAAACAGGGACGCGGCTCATTCGCGGACGCGTTAATCGCAGAGCTTGCACTGCGAGCAGGGTGTACGCGCACATTGACCTTCGATCAAAAGGCAGCAAGGCTTCCTGGCTTCGAGCTCGTGTAAACAAAAAAGCCCCGCCCTGTCGCAAAACCGCGACAAGGACGGGGCACCCTTTGGTTCTTCTTACTAACTTCTTACTGCACCGCAAACACCAAGTCGTCATGATCGTTATACGACCCTGACGGACAGGCTGCCGCGCTTCCTTGATAACGGAAGTTAGCCCGTACGGCTTGCAGGCTTCCGGTTGGCAAGGTGTAAGTGGTTGACAGCGCTTGCGCGCCTCCGGCTGGGGGAACGATCGTCTTGATGAACACCCAGGTCGGACTGTTTGCATTCGCCGCATAGTACAGATCCAGCGCATCGGCCGAGCCCGTGTTCCAGGCCCAGACCGTGGCTGTGACCGTGACCGTTTGTCCGTGCGTCAGGTTGCCTGCGCTGCTCGAGACCAGGATGCGGTCGTTCGACTCATCCGAGTGGAACGTTCCGGAAGTTCCATCCGCGCACGAGCTGGCGATGGTGTTGGGTTGGTTGGGCTCCGCTCCGCCCGACAGGGTGTCGCGTCCGAGCAGTAGCGTCGCTCCCGAGTCGCACGACGATCCTACCACCGCGCACTGCGGGGCTTTCAGCGTCGAGCTGTAGACCGCGGTCTGCGGCCCGCCGCTCGGTCCCGTAACCGTGAGCGTGATCGGAGTGCTTGCCACCACCGTGCCCGACGTTCCGGTAACGGTGACCGTGGATGTGCCGATGGTTGCCGTCGACGATGCGGTCAGCGTCAGTACCGACGTCGCCGTCCCGTTCGCCGGAGGAGTTACCGGGTTAGTCGAGAATGCCGCCGTCACGCCCGTGGGCAGGCCGGTAGCGGTGAGTGTCGTCGCCGAACTGAATCCGTTCAGGCTGGTGACCGTGATGGTGCTGGTGGCGTTCGATCCCTGGGCCACGTTCAGCGTACTGGGGGAAGCGCTGACGGTGATGCCGGGCGTGCCCGCGCCGACCGCGAAGATCAGATCGTCGTGATCGTCGTAGGCGCCGGTGCTGCACGACGACGCGCTTCCCGTGTAGCGGAAGTTCGCGCGCACAGCCTCGAGCGTGCCGCTCGGCAGGGTGAAGTTCGCCGAGAGCGTCTGCGCTCCAGCGGCGGTGGGGGTAAGCGTTGCGATCAATGTCCATACCGGACTGTTCGCGTTCGCGGTGTAATAGAGGTCCAGGTGGTCGGAAGTGAATCCGCTATACGCCCAGACCGTGGCACTGACGGTGACAGTTTTGCCCGGCGCCATCGCGCTGCCGTCGGTGGTTGCGACCACCAGGCGGTCGTTCGATTCGTCGGAGTGGAAGGTTCCCGACTTGCCGTCAGCACAGGAGCTATTGATGTTGTTCGGTTGGTTGGGTTCGGCTCCTCCCGAAAGCGTGTCGCGGCCGAGAATGAGCGAAGGACCGGAGTCGCATCCCGAGGCCACGTTCACGCACTTCGGCGCTTTCAGCGTGGAATCGTAGACCGCGGTTTGCAGTCCGACCGACGATTGCACCGTGAGTGAAATCGTTGTGCTATGCACCAGCGAGCCGGAGGTTCCGGTCACGGTGATGTTCGACGTGCCCACGGTGGCGGTCGCCGAAGCAGTCAGGGTGAGCGTGGAGTTTACGCTGCCGTTGGCGGGCGGTGTCACCGGATTGGTCGAGTACGTCGCAGTCACGCCGGTAGGCAGACCGCTCGTGCTCAACGTAGTGGCCGAATTAAAGCTGTTCTGACTGGTGATGGTGATCGTGCTCGCGCCATTGCCACCTTGCGTCACGGTGACCGAAGAAGGCGAGGCCCCGATGGTGAAGTTGGCGGCTGCGGTGGCGTTCACGGTCAGCGTGATCGTGGCCGTATGAGTCAGCGAGCCAGAGACACCAGTGATGGTCACCGTAGACGTTCCAGTGGTTGCGGTTGCCGACGCCGTCAGCGTAAGCAACGAGGTTGCGTTGCCGTTCGCGGGCGGAGTGACAGGATTCGTGCCAAACGTCGCCGTGACGCCCGTAGGCAATCCCGACGCGCTCAACGTTGTCGCAGAGTTGAATCCGTTCAAGCTGGTAACGGTGATCGTGCTGGTCCCATTCGAACCTTGATTGATGGTGAGTGAAGAGGGCGAGGCCGCAACCGTGAAGTCTGCGGTGCCTCCGCATCCCGGAAATTTGAAGTTCGCGATGCGTGTGTTCCAGTTAAATGTCCCGTTGGTCTTGATGTATTCCTGCGTGTACCAGAAGGTACAGTCATCCGCGGGATCGACCTGCATTGCGCTGTAATCGCCCCAGCGGCTCAGGCCGGTAGTCTGTGATCCCGATCCAGTAACCACGCTGGTCTCGGCTTCGAGCGTGCCTGAAGGATCGGTAGGGACGCGTCCGGCAAACGCAATCGAAGGATTCAGCGAACTGCTCGACTTGCTGTAACCAACGGCAATGTCGCTGATCTGATCCATCGCAATGCTGCCCATCCAGCGATAAGTGGAGTCGGGCGCGTACGTGCCCTGCTGCGCCACGGTCGGAGTGCCGCTAGGATTTTGAATTTCATACCAGCGAACACCGCCGCTTGATCCCGCGACCACCGAGTGATTCACCACGAGAGATTCGTGTGTGCCGAAGTTGCGATACGCCAACCGGTACATCAAGCGGTCGGCAAGCGAATCGAGTTTTTGCGTAGTGCCGGATTGCGGCACGCAGGTTCCGCCACCGCAAAGCGCGCTGAAAGCCGCAACGCTGATGACCGTCGGACCGGTAAACGTCGAGTTCGTAGGAGTCGTGAAGTCCACATGAAACTTGTAAAGATTCAGGTTGTTGGTTCCGTAATACACCATGTAATTCGGGGAACCCGTCGGAGGCGCAGTCAATCCATCCAGATCAGAAGGAAGCAGTCCACCCACAGCCGAACTCTGCTGGAAGCAAACCTGCGTCGCTGCCTGCCCCGCCATCATCTTGGTGCGGTCATAAGCGCAGGCGTCCGCCCCAACAAACGTGTTCCCATTAAACATGTTGAAAGTTTCGTAATAACCGTCCGTCCAAATTCCCATTTTGGGATAATCATCAAAATTGTTGTATTGGAAGGAATAGCGGTTGTAAGTTCCCGTCGCATCGGATGTAGTCGAGACGGCGATGCATTGTAAGTAGGGAGTTGTTGAGACGGAGAATTGGCTGAAGATCCAGCGCTGGGCGAGTTTGTCGTAGAGGACGACGGGATCTCCGTCGTTGTTGGTCTGGCAGCCTCCGCCGAAACCGGACCACATGGTGTTGCCGGCGGTGGGTCCGGCGATGAGCGCGCCAGTTGTCTTATTAAAGACTGCGAAGGAAGTATTCACCCACTGCACATATTGTGTGGCGCCAACCGTGCCGTTGGTATCAGGAGGAGCGCTGGTGACACTGAATCCGTATTGGCCTGCGCCGAGTCCTTCGAAACTCTGACTGACGACGGGCGTACTGGGAATGACGCTGGTTTGCAGCACGGGATCTTCCGCGTTCGGTGAAAGGCCGGGAGGCAGCGGAATGCGTCCGACGGGTTCGGCTTCGCGAATTTGCAAAGAGGGCGCAGGGGCGGTTTTGATCAGTTCGCTCAGAGGAGCGGAAACGTCATGATGGACGTCGTGACGAACTGTCATTCCGGTGGTTGTGGATTGGGCGAGAGCGGAGAGTGAGAAACAGAGTAGCAGAGCTGCTCCCAGCGCGATGCGCCGGGCGGTGTCCACGATAGACATATTGGCCTCCACAGAGATTTGGCAGAACTGGGCCCGATGGAACGACGAGGTGGCAGGTCTCCCGCTGCCGACGTGGGTGACCGTGGGTCAAATGTCAGGGATTGTAAACGCGGGGCAGGTGTTTTGTGGAGTGAAACCTTTGAAATGTTTCGAAATCCGGAAACCATTGCAAGGATAGGGGATGGTTGGTTTTGGGGATGTTCAGGGGATCACAAGCCTGGCAGGGAGGGCCTGTGGAAAGGTTGGTTGTGGATTGATTATAAGGAGCGGGGAGTAGCGGGACTGCACGCCAGATGCTTCGCCCTATCGGGCTCAGCATGACGTCGACAATACCCTCGAGGGGCGGCTCAGTTTAGATGGCTCTTCAGTTTAGATGGCTCTCAGGACGCTGATCGACTTCATCGTGGCTGGCGGGACCCCGGTTCTCCTTTTAGCTTCCCTTGCGGCTGCGATTAATGGCGTCGCGGGCTTCTTTGTCGGCGGTGCGGCGGCGTTCGGTTTCGCGTTTGTCCCAAAGCTGCTTGCCTTTGGCGAGGGCGAGTTCGAGCTTCACCCTTCCGTTCTTGAAATACATGCGGGTGGGGATGAGGGTGAGCCCACGCTGCTGGGTCTTTCCAATCAACTTGCGGATCTCTTCTTTATGCATCAGCAACTTACGCGTCCTGAGCGGAGCGTGATTAAAGATGTTGCCGTGCTCATAGGGGCCGATATGGCAGTTGAGCAGCCAGAGTTCTCCATCTTTGATTAGGCCGTAGGAATCCTTGAGGTTGGCCAGGCCGGAGCGGACGGATTTGACCTCGGTTCCGGTGAGGGCGACGCCGGTCTCAAATTTTTCCAGCAAGAAATAGTTATGTGCAGCGATCCTATTAACGGCAGCGTCTCGCTCGCCCGCGGCGGTAGGGTCGCGACGCGGGTTCTTCTCCGGGTTCGGTTTGGTTTGGTGGATAGTTGGGCGCGCCATGGAATCTTTATCTTACAAGATTAGAGAATCGGTCGCGGGCCGAGCCGGTGGCTGGGCCGCTGACTACGCTGCAGGATGCTTTCATGGATTGCGTACTTTGCGGGCAAAAAGCTTTTAATCGCAAAGGACGCGAAGAAAATCCGCAAAGAACGCAGAGAAACGCGCGGAAATGATCGCAGATGGGCGCAAGCGGCGCTCCGGCGACCGGCGACCGATTTCATGGAGAAGACAGACTTGGGGATGGTGGAGACTTGCTACTCTGGCGAAGTGGGACCCTTCGCGGTTAACTGCTACCACAGCAGTCACTTCGGATGCCTGAAGGGCGATGCTATACTGACCGCGCTTAGAACAACTCCGGCGGAAAATAAAAGCCCCCAGCGGGGCCGTATTCGACCCCCGGCGGAGCACTGTCTGCGAGGAACCCGTGATTAAATCGCTGATTCGCCCGGGAATGGTGTTGCTGCTGGTCGCCGCCATCACGCTGCCTGTCGCGGCCGACAAAGCTAAGTCATTGTATGAAAAGGCGAAAGACGCCGAAGCGCGGCAAGACTACGAGCAGGCCTTCCAGTACTACAAGGAGGCCTACGACCTGAAGCCCAGGGACTTGAAGTATCGTGCTCCCTACGAGCGCACCAGGTTTCTGGCGGCCGCTTCGCACGTGCATCGCGGACAACTGCTGCGCGACGCTGGCAAGCTCGACGAGGCCCTGGCCGAATTTCAAAAAGCCACGCTGATCGATCCCTCCAGCTTTATCGCGGTACAAGAGATGAAGCGCACCCAACGCATGATCGACCAGGCCAAAGGGATACGGTCCGCAGGAAAGCGTAGCGCCCTTGCCGGAAGCGCTGGAGAAACGGGTGATGCAACGCTCCGGGGCCGGTTGAACTGACCAACATCTCGAATGTGCCGATCACGCTGAAGCTGACCGAAGACACGAAGAACATCTACGAGACGGTTGGCAAGCTGGCGGGGATCAACGTGCTGTTCGATCCCGACTACACGTCGCGCCGCATCAAGATTGAATTGAACGGAGTCACGCTCGAAGAAGCGCTGGAGATTATCGCGCTGGAGTCGAAGACCTTCTGGCGTCCGGTGACGCCGAACACGATTTTCGTGGCCAGCGACACTCCGGCCAAGCGCAAAGACGTGGAACAGAGCGTGATCAAGACCTTCTACCTGGCAAACCTGTCGCAACCCACCGAACTGCAGGACGTGGTGAATGCGCTGCGCCAGATTCTGGAAATTTCAAGAATTCAGCCGCTGCCGTCGCAAGGCGCGATCGTGGTGCGGGGCACGCCGGATCAGATTGCTTTGGCGGAGAAACTGGTTGGGGATCTCGACAAGGCGAAGTCGGAAGTGCTGGTGGAAATCGCGGTGATGCAGGTGAGCAAAGACAAGATGCACCAGTACGGCGTGAATCCGCCGACCAGCGCGACCGTGGCTTTGCAGAATAACTTCAACACTACGACGACCGGGACCACTTCAACCACTACGCAGACCAACACGCAGGGCACCGGCGGAACTCCCAACCAGGTGAACCTGAACCGACTGGGAAACCTTAACGCGACGGACTTCACGGTCACGATTCCGCCGGCCACGGCCTCGGCGATGCTGAACGATACCAGCACCAAGATCATTCAGAACCCGCAGTTGCGGGCGCTCGACGGCCAGAAGGCCAGTCTGAAAATCGGTGATCGGGTTCCGGTGGCGACCGGCTCGTTCCAGCCGGGGATCGGCGGGGTCGGTATCAATCCGCTGGTGAACACACAGTTCCAATACCTTGATGTCGGCGTGAACATTGACATCACGCCCAAGGTGCACGCCAATCGCGAAGTCACGCTGAAGATATCGATGGACGTTTCGGCTGTGACCTCGACGACCAATATTGGCGGCATCAGCCAACCGGTGATCGGACAACGCAAGGTGGAACACGAGATTCGCCTGAAGGAAGGCGAAGTGAACCTGCTGGGCGGCATTCTCGAAGACAGGCAGACCAAAGCGCTGACGGGTATTCCGGGGTTGGCGAATGTCCCGATCTTGAAGTATCTGTTTTCGCAGACCAATACCGAGCACAGCGAGAACGAAATTGTGTTTGCTCTCATCCCGCACATTATCCGCGGACCCGATGTCAGCGAACTGAACCAGAGGGCAGTGGATGTAGGCACGGCGAGCGCGATCGAATTGCGCCACGCCGAGCGCCCGGTGACGACGGCGGCGCCCAGCGTGACGCCCGCGCCGACTTCACCTCCGCCAGTGCCCGCGCCTGCGCAGCCACAAGCGGGAGCGCCCGGAGCCGCAACATTCGGCTTCGATCCTCCGAGTGTGACCCAGGCGCCGGGATCGACCTTCTCGATCAACGTGACCCTGAGCGGCGCGCAGAACGTTTACTCGGTGCCTTTGCAAGTCAGCTACGATCCGAAAATATTGCAGGTGGTAAACGTTTCGAATGGAACCTTGCTATCGCAGGATGGGCAAGCCGTCGCGCTGGTGCACCGGGACGACGACCAGACAGGCGCGCTGCAGATTACGGCCACACGGCCTCCGGGAGCCGGCGGAATTTCCGGTCAAGGACCAGTGGTGACACTGACATTCCTGGCCAAGTCGGCGGGACAGTCAAGTATTACAATTTCAAAGGGTGGAGCGAAAGATCCGAACCTGCAGTCGTTGCCGGTAAACGGAGCGGTCGCGACCATCACGGTGCAGTAGAGCGAGAGGATTGTCGATTTTTGATTGTCGATTGTCGATTGAAAAACCAAGGTGCTTAAGTTCTCGCGGGGATTGGGCTTTTGTCTGGCCGGAAGGAAGACGCGGCTCGTCGAGGTTTGCGGTGCGGTAGGGGTCCTTCGACTTCGCTTGGCTTCGCCTGCGCTACGCTCAGGATGACACCAAGAAAAGAGCGTCGCTCAGGAGGGCAATGTGTGGAGAGCGGTATGAAGTGGAGAGCGAAATCCGGCGGGTTCACGCTGATCGAGTTGATCGTGGCCACGGCCATCCTGGTGATTCTGACGGGGCTGGCGGTTCCCCTGGCACGGGTCACAATCAAGCGGGAAAAAGAGCGTGAATTGCGGGCCGCGTTGTGGCAGATGCGCGATGCCATCGACCGCTACAAAGACGCCGCCGACCGCGGAGCTTTCCAGACCAAGGTGGGATCGGAGGGCTATCCTCCCGATCTCGACACGCTGGTGAAGGGCGTGGACGTAGGCGGCAAGAAAGTACGCTTCCTGCGGAAGATTCCACTCGATCCCATGACGAATTCGACCGAGTGGGGCATGCGGGCGATGAAAGACGATCCTGATTCGGATTCCTGGGGCGGCGACAATGTATTCGATGTTTTCACCAAGTCGCAGGGCGAAGCGCTCGATGGCACCAAGTACAAGGACTGGTAGATGGTAAGACGCGGCAAAAACCGGAGCCGGGGCTTTACCCTGATCGAGTTGATGATCGTGATCAGCATTCTGCTGATCTTGCTGGCGATCTCCATCCCCGCGTATAACCAGTCGATTCTGCGCGCGAAGGAATCGGTGCTGCGGCAGGACTTGTTTCAGTTGCGCTCGCTGCTTTCGCAATACACGCTCGACAAGCAGAAGGCTCCGCAGTCGCTCGAAGACCTGGTCACCGCCGGATATTTGAAGCAACTCCCGGTGGATCCCACGACCGGCAAAGCGGACTGGGAAGCGGTACAGGAAGACGTCACGCTCTCGGTCGATCAACAGGATCCCGGGATTGACGATGTGCACAGTTCGTCGACGCAGGTTTCCAGTGATGGGACCGCGTATAACACGTGGTAGTTGTTGGCAGTTCCCGGTTCTCAGTTCTCAGTAACAGCTCCGTTGGCGAGGTTTGGATTTGCGTTGGCCTTATGCCCACAATAATTACGTTCGGTCTGGTGCTTGAGTGACGAAGAAACCCAGCGTTGGCGAGCAGGTAAAGTCGGGGGCACAGATCGGTTTTGGCATCGTACTCGCGATCGTCGTGGCCGCCTTGCTTATCAGTTGCAGCATATTTGTGGTTGGTCAACCGGGAGAAGCACCGGTGCACCCGGTTCTTGGGGCATTTGGCGTGGTTACGTTATCGGTGTTTCTATTCTTTACGGCGCCAACATGGTCAAAATGGCTGACGGGTTTTCTCGCAAACGGTTGGTTGCGGCTCGCCGGGTTTGCTCTTTTTTATGCGTTCTTCCAGTTGCTGTTGAACCGGACTCCATGGGAGCACCTGAAACGTGCTGATGCCGAGGTATTCCTGATCCTGACTTTCGTGCTTATGTTGTTGATGAAATATGTGAAGCACGCGCCCACCTTGTGGGAGCGGATTGGTCTCGTTGTTGCGGTGGTGGGATGTTCATTCTCGGTCGCCAGTCGCAACGTTTTCCCTTCTCTGGCGGGACTTTCCATGTTTGCTTTCGCACGACTGGCGAGTGGTTTGCAGGTGCCGTCTAGAAGCCGGTCGTTTCACGGCGATTCGCACCCACCAGATTGAACCTTTTTCCCTCCTTCACGTACCATTAGTCCATGCCGGTTGAAACTGAAATTTCCCCTTCTACCTATACGCCTGTGCGGGCGCCGCGAGGGAACGCCATTTCCTGCAAGGGTTGGCAGCAGGAAGCGGCGATGCGCATGCTGATGAACAACCTCGACGAAGAGGTGGCGGAGCGGCCGAGAGATCTGGTCGTCTATGGCGGCACCGGGCGCGCGGCGCGCAGTTGGGAGGCCTACCACGCCATCGTCAACTCGCTGAAATCGCTGGCCGACGATGAGACCTTGCTGGTGCAGTCGGGCAAGCCTGTCGGTATTTTCAAGACACACGAATATGCTCCGCGAGTATTGATTGCGAATTCCAATCTCGTGGGACATTGGTCCAACTGGGAAAAGTTCAACGAACTCGAGCGAGCGGGCCTGATGATGTACGGACAGATGACAGCGGGCTCGTGGATTTATATAGGCTCGCAAGGCATTGTGCAGGGGACGTTCGAGACGTTTTCGGCGGCTGGCGAAAAACATTTTGGCGGCGACCTTGCGGGCAAGCTGATCGTCTCCGGCGGCATGGGCGGTATGGGTGGCGCGCAGCCGCTGGCAGCAACCATGACAGGCGCGGCCTTCCTGGGAATCGATGTCGACGCCGAGCGCATCAAGAAGCGGTTGAAGACCGGATACTGCGATTTCATGGTGACGACGCTCGATGAGGCGTTGCGCATCCTGAAGAACGCGGTGCGCAAGAAAGAAAATGTTTCGGTTGGGCTGGTGGGCAACTGCGCGGACATTATTCCGGAGCTTGCCGAACGTGGCGTGGTGCCCGACATTCTGACTGATCAGACTTCCGCGCATGATCCGCTGAACGGGTATGTGCCGAACGGCATGACGCTGGACGCGGCGATGGCGCTGCGGAAGAACGATCCTAAGGCGTATGAAGAAAAATCGCTCGACGCGATGGCGAGGCATGTCGAGGGCATGCTGCGGCTGCAGAAGATGGGGTCGATCACGTTTGATTACGGGAATAATATTCGGACGTTTGCCTTCCAGCGCGGCGTGAAGAATGCTTACGATTTTCCGGGATTTGTGCCCGCGTATATTCGTCCTCTGTTCTGCGAAGGGCGCGGGCCATTCCGCTGGGTGGCGCTATCGGGAGAGCCTTCCGACATTCACGTCACCGACGATTTGATTCTGGAACTGTTTCCGGAGAACCGGATTTTACGGCGCTGGATTGATCTGGCGAAAAAGCGCATCAAGTTTCAGGGATTGCCGGCGCGCATCTGCTGGCTGGGATATGGCGAGCGAGCGCAGTTTGGGCTGGCCATCAATGACCTGGTCAAGAAGGGCAAGATCAAGGCGCCGATCGTCATTGGACGCGATCATCTGGATTGCGGGTCGGTGGCGTCTCCGTTCCGCGAGACCGAGAGCATGAAGGATGGGTCGGACGCGGTGGCGGATTGGCCGATCCTGAATGCGCTGGTGAATACGGCGGCGGGCGCGTCGTGGGTGTCGGTGCATAATGGCGGCGGCGTAGGCATTGGCTATTCGCTGCACGCGGGGCAAGTCACGGTTGCTGACGGAACCGAGATGATGGCCAAGCGGATTGAGCGCGTGCTGACGACCGATCCGGGGATGGGCGTGATCCGGCATGTGGACGCGGGGTACGACGAGGCGAAGGAGTTCGCGGGGAAGAACGGCGTGAAAGTGCCGATGAAGTAGGTGTCAGATCGAGGGCGGGCGTCCTGGCTCGTCCTGCAATTTCTGAAATGAGAAGGCGCGACACAAAACGAGTCGAGGTTCACTCGACTGGACGGGCGAAGGCACGCGGCACCGCGCGGGCAATGCTTCTCGTCAACGTCGGGCAGCTTCTGACGTTGCGGTCGGATACATCCGGTCCGCGACGGGGGACTGCGCTTGGCGGACTTGGGATCATCGAAGATGGGGCTGTGCTTTGCGTTTGCGGGAAGATTGTCTCTGTCGGTAAGACCAAAGACGCATTGCGAGACGCCTGGTTCAAAAAGAATCGCAAGAAGGTTATTGAAATTGATTGCGAGGGACAGGTGGTGCTGCCGGGGTTTGTCGATTCACACACGCATCCGGTGTTTGTAGCGCCGCGGTTGGTGGATTTCGAGAAGCGCATTTCGGGAGCGACGTACGAGCAGATTGCCGAGGCGGGAGGCGGGATCCGATCAAGCATCGACGGGGTGCGAAGGGCGTCGAAAAATGTCTTGGCCGAACATGTGCTCGAGGCTCTGCGGGAGATGGCGTCTCTCGGAACGACGACGGTAGAGGCGAAGTCCGGGTATGGACTATCACTTGAGGCGGAACTGAAATCTTTGCGAGCTATTCGCGAAGCGGCGAAGCAGTGGCCCGGAACCGTAGTACCGACTTTGCTGGGCGCGCATGTGGTTCCCAAGGAATTTGCGGGTCGGCCTGACCAATATGTGCGTGCCATCTGCGATGACATGATTCCACAGGTTGCCAAGAAAAAGCTGGCGCATTTTGTGGATGTGTTTTGCGAGCGAGGAGCGTTCTCCGAAATCCAGTGTTCCAAGATATTTGCATCTGCATTGCAACATGGACTCGAAATTCGGGCTCATCTCGGGCAACTCTCGGCACCGAGTGAAGGCTTTATCGATTCTTTGGCGAACTGTGTCCAACCCACTTCTCTAGATCATATGGATCATGTGCGTGACGACGAAATTCCGGAGTTGGCGAAGCAAGAGACGCTCGCAACCCTGGTGCCGGGAGCGAATTATTTCTTGGGATTGGAGAAGTATCCTCCGGCGCGGAAGCTGATCGATGGAGGCGTGGCGGTCGCGCTGGCTACCGATTACAACCCTGGATCTTCTCCTACAGCCAGCGTGCCGTTTGTGCTCTCGCTTGCGTGTACGCATATGAAGATGTCCCCTGCTGAGGCAATCTCTGCGGCCACCATCAACGGAGCGTGGGCCCTGCGTCTGCAAAAGAGAAAAGGCTCGATCGAGCCAGGGAAAGATGCGGACCTCGCGGTCTTCGACGTCAAAGATTACCGCGAGATCGCTTATTGGTTTGCCTCCAACCGCTGTGCGATGACCGTGCTGAACGGAACCTTGCAAGTCGCGTAACGCCGTCCCGAAAGCCCATTTCAAAGAAGCTGAATTTTGCTGTGTCTCGGTGCCTCTGTAGAGAATTGCGTATCCAACCGGCAATCGAAAATCGACGATTGGAATCTAGTGCACCAGCCGCGGCAGCACGTTGGCCAGAAAATCTACCAGGAAGTGTCCGATCATGTTCGAGACCAGATCCTTCCGCCACAGATAGAACGCGGTGAGAATTCCACCCAGCGCCAGCGCGATCAGGATATTGGCGGCGCCGCCTGTCCAGTGTCCCACACCAAAAATCGCCAGCGGGAGGGCGACCGCTGCCGCGCGCGAGAGGCCCACCGCCTGGAGCCGCTCGATGGCGAAGCCGCGATAGAAAAGCTCTTCCACCACGCCGGCCCGAATCACGATCAACGTCACTACCGATACCGGAAGCTTATCGAGATATGTGGCCTTCGCGCCGTATTGGGTCAGGTGCGCGAGTAAACCTCCAACCGCTAAACATGCGGCCGCCGTCGCCAGCCCCCACAGCACCGACTTCCACCACGGTGACGTTCCGATCCCAATCGATTGCAGCGGCAATCCCTCTCCCCTCCGCACGATCCACAAAACGCAGCCGGCGGTGGCCCAGGTTATGGCTTCTTTGATGAGGGTTAACACCACGCCGGTATTGGAGGTGAAAGAAAGAAACACCTGACGGACGAGCAACATGGAAAACAGGGACAGAAAGAGGCCGACCCAGGTGGCGATGCTGGCTCTTGGAGCGGGACGCGGTATGGCAATCGCGGATTCTTGTGACATGGCGGTAAGTACGGTGCAGACGGCAGAAAAGTTCCCGGCTCGTAGCTTTAGCTTTTAGCTCGTAGCCTTTAGCTCTCAGCCTTCAGCCTTCCGGGTCGCAATCCGATTTGCGCTTTTCCCCGCTCCCCGACGATACTATTTGTACCCAACATGAAAACTAACCTTCTTAGCTCCAACCCTGCCGAAGTCGAAACCGAATGCCTTGCCGTGGTCGTCCTTGATCGCGGTGAGAAAGATAAGAACGACGTTTTCGTCGACTCGAACGATAGCGCCGTGCAGGCTGCGGCGAAAGACGTGATCGCGAGCGGCGAAGTGACCGGCAAGGCGCTTGAAACTACGCTCTTGCACAAGCCTGCCGGGATGAAGGCCAAGCGCCTTTTGCTGGTCGGAGGAGGCAAAGCCGCGAAGTTCTCGGCCTCCGAATTGCGCAAGCTGGCGGGAGCCGCTGTGCGTACGCTGAAATCGCGTGGTCTGCGCAGCTTTGCATTTGCTGCGCCGCAGAGCATTGATGCCGCGGAAGCCACCAAGGCGATTATCGAAGGAGCCTTTGTCGGCAACTTCGAGCCGGACTATTACAAGAGCGACCGCAAGGATCAGAAAATCGACGCGCTGGCCGTGGTCGCCAAAGGCGAGCTGCAGAAGGCGGTCGACGAGGCGCACATCGTTGGAGAGTCGCAGAACTTTGTGCGCGACCTGGTGAACGAACCATCGAACCGCATGACGCCGACGGTTCTTGGCGAGCGTGCGAAAAAGATGGCGCAAGAGGTTGGCTTGAAGTGCGAAGTCTACGGCGCCGACAAGATCAAAGAATTGAAGATGGGAGCCTTCTGGAGCGTGGCCCAGGGATCGGATGAGCCTCCGGCGCTGATTGTTTTGAAGTATGAACCGGCGGGCGCACCAGAGAAGCCGGTACTCGGGCTGGTAGGCAAAGGAATCACGTTCGACACCGGCGGTATCTCGATTAAACCTGCTGACGGCATGGAGAAGATGAAATACGACATGGCCGGCGGAGCGACCATGATCGGGGCCATGCGCGCGATCGCGATGCTGAAGCCGAAAGTCAAAGTCACGGCGATTATCTGCGCGACCGAAAACATGCCTTCCGGAAAAGCGCAGAAGCCGGGCGACGTGCAGATCGCCATGTCGGGCAAATCGATTGAGATCATCAATACCGACGCCGAAGGACGGCTCGTTCTGGCGGATGGCCTGCACTACGCGAAACAGCTTGGCTGCACGCACCTGGTGGACGCTGCCACTTTGACTGGGGCGGTCGTGGTCGCACTTGGATATGTCAACGCCGGACTGTTCACCAACGATGACAAGATGTACGAGCGCTTCCAAGCCGCGCTCAACAAAGCGGGCGAGAAGATGTGGCGCCTGCCGCTCGACGAAGAGTACAAAGACAGCATCAAGTCGACGATCGCGGATATCGTGAACTCCGGCGGACGCTGGGGCGGATCGATTACGGCCGCGATGTTCCTGAAGGAGTTCGCGGAAGACACGCCGTGGATTCATCTCGACATCGCGGGCACGGCGTGGACGGAAGAAGCGAAACCGTGGATCGCGAAGGGCCCTTCGGGAATTGCCTTGCGCAGCCTGGTTGAGTTCGCCCGAAACTTTGCGGGATAAAAACCTGGCCACGGATTACGCGGATTCCCACGGAAAGACCTCGAAAATCCGCGGAAACCCGCGCAATCCGTGGCCGCTTTGTCCTCCCGATACAGCCGTTCTCTCTCTTCCCGCATCTCAGACCTGTTCAAACTCGGGTATAACAACTCAATGGCTTGGAGGCCAATCGCAATGAAGCCTTTATTTCTGATCGGGCTGGTGGTTCTGGTCTTAGGCGCGCTGTCGTTTTTCGTACCGATTCCGCATACCGAAAATCACGGCATTAAAGTGGGCGATGCCAGCATCGGCGTGCAGACCCACGACAGCGAACACATCGCTCCGGCAATCAGCGGAGTGCTGGTGGCGGTGGGAGCGGTAATGATGGTTGCGGGAGGCCGGAAGGGCTAATGGAAGCAGTTCCGGATATCAAAAGGCGCAGCCCGGCTGCGCCTTTTGCATGGAGGTCGAATGAAAGCTTTGTTTGGAATTGGATTGCTGGTCCTGTTTGTGGGAGTTTTTTCGTTCTTCCTGCCATTCCCGCATACCGAAAATCACGGGGTGAAGGTAGGGGGAGCAAACTTGAATGTGAAGACCCATGACAGCCAACCGATCCCTCCTCTAGTGAGCGGCGGGCTGGTAGTGGCCGGGGCGGTGATGATGATTGCCGGTGGAAGGAAGGCGTAATAAACCTTCGCCACGGATCTGCGCGGATTCTCACGGATAAATCTTTAAGACTTCAGAAACATCCGTGGCGAAAGAAAAGAGCCAGGGGCGTACACGGATCAACACGGAATGAAATATGAATGAAGAAGTCCGTGATTATCCGCGTACGTCCCTGGCTCTTAACTTCCTAAAAACCTGGTTTGAAGATCTGCTGCTACTTCCCTGCCTGCTCCACTGCCGTTTGCAACTGCGTCATCAAGGGTGTCTCACCTGACTGAAGGCCGTCGCGTCCCATGGCGCGCCAGAGATAAGTCGATCCCTTCAAACGCGCGTCATAGACCGCGATCACATCTTCAGACGGCCGCGACTGCACAGCGAAAATCATGTCGGCCTGATCCGGCCGGTAGACCACGATGTAATGTCCCCAACGCTGAATCGCGTCCTGCACCGCAGAAATCGCCTGGCGATCTTCGGGCAGCAGGTTGATGTTGAACTGTCCGCCATCGTAAGCGGTAACATAGACATAACGCGCGTTGATCAGGGTTTTGGGAAACGGCTGAATCTTCGGGACTTGCGCGACAGGAGGCGCAGCAAAGGCCGATCCCGCCAGTAACAACAACAACGCCATCACACTGTAAAGTCTTTTCAAGCAAAGCCTCTCTTTCCGTGTAAGTGATTAGATGGCGGGGGTAGGGGTTTGGATGTAAGTAGTTTTTCCCATCCGGCTGCAACGCGAGCGGTGTAACTATTGGCTATTGTTGAGGCAGGAACTCAGCTTTTGACCGCAAGTTCGCGAAGAACATCCGCAAAGAGCGCAAAGAAGAGCCGCCGCAATTGGAATCGTAGGGGATTAATCTGGGTGACGCACTCAGCGACAACGAGCGCCGCAAATTCGTCCTTTTTCATCGGCACGATTGAAAGCGTGCGCTCCACGGCCGTTGGTTTTTTCTAGTGCGAAGATCCGGATGCGGCGGACGGAGACGGCTCGGCCAGGTATTCGGCGAACCAGCGCGTGACTTCTACCGTGGAATGAATGCGGTTGTTCACCTTGCGCCAGCCATGGCCTTCGTCCGGGAAAAGCACATACTTCACGGGCACGCCGCGTTGCTTGAGATTGTTGACCACCTGCTCGGCCTCGACGACCGGGACGTTGGTGTCGTTGGCGCCATGCAGAACGATGGTGGCGGCTTTCACCTGATCGACTTTGTGGATGGGCGACAAGCGGCGCAGCATGTCTGCCTGGGTTTTAGGATCGCCGTATTCGAGGGTAGAGATGGCGGCCATCCAAGGCTCGGTGTGGGCGAAGAAAGTCTCAAAGTTCACCACACCGTAGAGATCGGCGCCAGCCTTGAACAGATCGGGATACTCAGTGAGACCCGCCATGACCATGTATCCGCCGTAAGAGCCGCCCATGATGCCGAGGCGGTGAGGATCGCCAATCTTATTGGCGATCAGATAATCCGAAGATGCTTTGATATCTTTCACCGCGTTGACGCGCAGTTCTCCGTTGTCGAGATTGACGAAGCGCTTGCCGAAGCCGGTCGATCCGCGGACGTTGGGAGCGAGCACCGCGATTCCCTGTGAGAGCAATGCCTGGTAGTCGCTGCGGAAGATCGGTAAGTCTTCGCCCTCAGGTCCGCCATGAAAGCTCAGCACCACCGGGCCCGGCGCCTTCCAGTCGTGAGGAAGATACAACCAAGCTGAAATCAGGAGGCCGTCGAAAGATTTGTAATGCACCAGCTGCGGGCGGACAAGCTCGGTGAGATTCACTCCGGCGTGGGGACTGAAGGTTAGCTGGCGAAGATGCTGCTTGGCGACGTCCATCACCCAGATATCGGCGGGAGCCGCAGACCCGCTGAGCACCAGCGCGAGTTGTTTGCCATCGTGGGAAAAGACCGGGGAACCGGCCATTTCTGTGGGAAGGGCCGGGCCGGGCGATATTTTCTCCGTGACCAGGTCGAAAAATGAGAGCTCCGTCTTCCCTCCGTTATTCCAGATGAGGACGGCAAGCGTGCCCTGATCGTTGATGGCGAAGCCAGCGAGTTCGGCATCGTCGCGCGCGGCCAGGACCTGAATGGGCCCAGGCTCGCCGTTGGGGCCGAGCTTCACCTTGGCGAAGGCATCGAGGTCGTGGTCTTTGTTGGAGAGCAGGTAAACCGTTTTGTGGTCGTTAGAAAACCAGCCGGCGAACTCGCCCGGGCCCTGGTGTGCGGTGAGGTTTACGATTTTGCCGGTCGGCAGGTCGAGCAGGAAGACATCGTTGCTGCCGCGATTTTCCATGCGGTTGATGAGCGCGTAGCGGCCGTCGTGACTGAGGTCGTCCATGGTGCCGATGCCGGGATTCTCCGCAACCAGCTTTATCTTGCCGCCTGGGTCCATCAGGTAAGAATCCATGCTCGCGCCGTCACGTTGATTCGACGACATCATCAGCGCCGAGCCATCGTGCGCCCAACCCAGCAGCCAGTTATTTTCTTTGCCTCCGGGAGTGAAACGCCTGAGTCCGGTGCCGTCGGAGTGTGCGAGGTATATCTGCGTGTTCATGCCGCCGCCGGGCGCGATGGAGATCGCCAGCCAGTCGCTGGTGGGCGACCAGGCGATGGCGTCGACCGCGTCGTCGAAGGCAGTAATCTGGCGCGGCCAGCCGCCTTCGACGGGAACGGTCCAGACCTGGGGCACGCCGCTCATGTCACTGCGGAAAGCGATGGTCTTCCCGTCGGGAGAAAACTGCGGACTGGTGCAACGGCCGATGCGTGCCATGAGGGTGACGGTGGAAGTAAAGGAGTCGGGAGTATCAGCGGCAAAGGTACAGAAAGAGGTGGCAAGTAGGATGACAAAGACAAGACGGCGCATGCAGAACCTCGCTGGTGGGCGACTGTATGACGTTGGGGGAGGGTTGTCAACGAGGTGACGTTTCCATCCTTTCATTTGGAGCGGAGTGAGACATCTGAGTTCGGAATACGGAAGCAGATTCCGTCTCTCGTTTGAGCGCGGGGTTTGCCCAGTTTATGCAGAAGGCGCAAATCGGAGGTATGATGCCTGCAGCGTCGCCGTCACTACCCCAAAAGGCCGTCACCGAATCCATTGCGTAAGTTGACACAGCGGTCGTTGCTGAGGTGGTGCCGTCGCGTCACTCACCTTCGCGCGATGACCACTCTTTTTTCCCTCTTTATTGCAGTTCAGGCGGTTGGCCAGATAGGGACTACCACCGGTCTGCGGGGCAAAGTATCCGATACGCAGGGCCACACGGTCGGCGGTGCTCAACTTCAGCTTTATGTCGGAAAAAGCACTGAGGTGACCGCAACTGCGGCAAGCGATCCACTCGGCCAGTTTGAATTCGCCCACCTTACACCTGCGAGCGATTATCGCTTACGGGTCACGCACACTGGCTATGTCAGCGTCGAGGCTGCGGGTATTTCGCTGCAGGCAGGGGAGACCCGGCAGCTGCAGATCACGCTGGACGCGCGGCGGGCATTATCAAACGCGGTGAGCGAGATCAATGCCGGTGGGGTGCGGGAGCAGGTGCGTGCGCTGCCGGTACGGGGACAGGCGGCAGGCACTCTAGAGACGCTGATCCCCGGCGCCGGCGCGACCGGAGGTACCTTTGGATCGTTTCCCGTCAACGGCAGCCGCGCGCAATTCAACACCTATATCGTCAGCGGCACAAATAACCTCGACCCCTTCCGCAACGCAGAAGCGATCGGACAGGGCGGCGCCTTCGGCGCTCCGGCGGTCCTGTTGCCGCTGGATGCTATCCAGGAAATTGAAGTGCAGACCAATACTGGCGCGCAGTATGGCCCGTCAGGGGCGGCGGTACTAACCACGATTAAAAGCGGAGCATCGCGCCTGCATGGGTCGCTGTTTGAATTCTTTGATAACGAGGTGCTCGCCGCCAATAACTTCTATAACAATGCCTTCGGGAATCCGCGTCCGGAATTCCGGAATAACCAGTTCGGATTCACGCTGGGCGGCCCGCTTTCGCATCGCAGCTATTTCTTCAGTTCGTATGAGGGGCAACGCGAACGGGTTGGGGTTACCTTCGCCTCTCGACTTCCCACTCAGGGGGAAATCGCAACGGCAACATCGCTCGTTCAGGGGGCCGGACTTGCTGTGAACGGGTTGGCTTCGCCGATTCTTGCGCAATACCCCGCCTCGCTGGGCCAGGGACCGCTCAGCTTTTCTGATATCGGGAGCAGTAATGGCGACACATTGACCGTGAAAGGGGATCACGAGAAAGGTAAGAACACTTTCTCAGGGTCGTACGTGTATGGCGCAAACCGACAGAGTTTTCCTCAGGGCCAGTTCGGGTTGGGAGGAGGCTCGCGGCTCGCGAGTTACGCTTCGCAATCCCACACGATCGTGCAGTTGTTAGCGGCGCAATGGCAGCGAGAACTGTCATCGCGATTGGTCAATTCTGCGCGCGTGGGTTATTCGCGATACAACGAAACGACGTTTCCCGGAGATACAGGTTTCGATCCGACGTCGATCGGCCTGAACACCGGAGTCAGTTCCGGCCGCGATTCGGGTTTGCCGGAAATCGATATCGCGCCGGGCGAATACGAAAATCTGGGCTCGCCGCTCTCGCTGCCGCGCGGCCGCGCCAGCAACGTCTACGATTTCTCGGACGGTCTGGCATGGAATCGCGGCGCGCACCAGTGGAAGTTCGGCGGCAGCTTCACCTTGCTGCAGGAGAATGCCTTCACGGACACAGGCATGCGCGGGCGGCTGGTGTTTGATGGCTCGCAGCTCGGCGATCAACTCACCACCGATTTCGCGACTGCGAGTCTGGTGGATCTGCTGGCGGGCCTGCCGGCCCCCGGCGTAACCACCATTTCACGCGGTGACTCGCAACGCTACGTGCGCCAGCATCGCTGGTCGGCGTTCGTCGAAGACGGCTGGCAGGTTCGCCCAAACCTCAAAATCACCTTGGGACTACGGCACGATGAGTTTTCGGTGCCTACCGAGAAAGAGGGGAGGCTGAGTAACTTCCTTCCGAGCGCTGGGTTGGTACTGGTCGGCTCTGCTGGTCTTGATCACGAATATCAGCCGAATCACGGGGACTTTGCGCCACGCGCTGCGTTCTCGCTGGGATTAGGTGGCTCTCGCACCCTGAGCGGCAGTTGGGGGATCTATTTCAATTCCCGGCCGTTTGACGAATTCATGGACGCCAGCAGTAACTCGAATTCGATCCTGGCGGGGCCGGTGTTCAATCCGGTCGGTTCGAGCGCAATCTTCACGATCACCCCGGCATCCCCCGTGCCGTTTGGCCCGGGCGTCCCGATCTTCGGGCCGGCAACAGCGCAGCCCCCATTCGATGTTTTTGCGGTGAGCACCCATTTACCCGATCCCCGTTACCAGAACTATGACCTTGCTTTTGAACAACAGCTGGGCGCAAAGCAATCTATACGCATCGCTTATTACGGCACACGCGGGACGGACTTACCGGTAGTGATTGACATGAATCAGCCGACCCCCGGAAGTTCCGATCCAGTGAGCGAACAGTCTCGCCGGCCGTTTGCGATGGCCTTCCCGCAGTTTCGCGTGATCAACACTCTTTCCGGCATTGCGTCTTCGAACTACAACAGCCTGCAGGTCTCCGCGCAGCGCTCCGCCGCCAACGTGACTTTTCGTGCCGCGTATACGTTTTCCAAATCGCTGGATGATGTTTCAGGCGCCGGAGGATTTTATCGTGGCCCGGTTGAAGACAGCCGAAACCTGAGCCGCGACTATGGCCGCTCGGATTTCGACATTCGTCATCGCTTCACCATTACTTATGCCTGGCGCGTACCCGCGCCGTCTCGTGTTCCCGGTTGGCTGCACGCGGCCACTGCGAACTGGCAAGTGAACGGCATCACGACTCTGCAAACTGGCGGGCCGCTCAACATCACCTTACCTTTCGATAATTCCGGTACAGGCGAATTTCGCGACCGCCCGAATCTGGTCGGTAATCCTCACGTGCCGTTCAATCCGTTGGGGCCCTATCTGAATCCGGCCGCTTTTGCGCAGCCTGTGCCTGGAACTTACGGCAATCTGGGAAGAAACGCTTTCAGCGGACCGGGGTTGAATGACTTTGATGTGTCGTTTGTCAAATCTCAGCAGATCTCCCGCGAGTGGTGGCTGCGCTTCCGCGCTGAATTTTTCAACATATGGAACCACCCGAACTTTGCCAACCCGTCAACGACTTTCGGCTCGGGCTTCCGTTTGACCAGCACGCCGGATTCGTTTAATCCATATTTCGGCAACGGCGGTCCTCGGAACATACAGCTCGTCGCCGAGCTGCAATTTTGAGCCGGTGAGAAACCGTTTCTCAAGATGACCATCGTTGAGCGTGATGGATTACATGACCGAGGGGATGCCGATGCCCATCACCGCGAGCGCGCGGATCAGTTCGCGGCGGACGACGGCTGCCGTGGCCAGCAGAAACTTCTTCCGTCCCTCGTCGGCTTCGCTCAGGATGGGGTGGCGGTGATAGAACGCATTGAAGAGCTGGGCCAGTTGAAACGTGTGCTTGGCGACATAGGCGGGTTCTGTGGTCGAGATGGCCTGATCGATGATGTAAGAAGTCTTCGAGGCGGCGAGCCAGAGTTCCCAGATCTCGTCGTTGCCGGTTAGATACTTGGCGAAATCAATGCCTTCGGCGGAAAACTTTTCGGGATCGATATCTCCCTTGCGGAAGATATTGGTGGCGCGCACGACGGCGTATTGCGCGTAGGGACCGGTGTCTCCTTCGAAGCTGAGCGCATCTTTGAAATCGAAGGCGATCACCGAGGGCTTGGTGTACTTCAACATGAAGTAGCGCAGCGCGCCGACCGCGATCTGGGTGGCAATCTTCTCGCGTGCGTGTTCGTGCAGTTCGGCGTTGCGGGAGTCGACTTCTTTTTTGGCGGATGCGATGAGCGTGTCGAGCAGGTCGTCGGCTTTGACGCCGAAGCCTTTTCGTCCGGAGACTTCGATGTAGCTGCGGATCTTGTCTTCGTCGGAGAGGTGATATCCCAACTCGGCGGCGCAGCGCGGAGTGAGAGCCACCATTTCGTAGGAGAAATGCGTGTAGTGATCGGCTTGTGAGTTGTATCCCAGGCCGCGCAGGGCGTCGATTACGGTGTTTTGCGCTTCGGACTGGCGGGCATCAATGACGTTGTAGATTTCGCTGACCTTGCCGAAGTGCGGATGGTTGGGCTCGCCTTCCATGGCCGAGATCCAGCATTCGTGCTGGTTCGGATAGCGATAAAACTCTTTGTATTCGAAATCTTTCCCGAGCGCGCCGAACTTCCACATGTGGTAGGCGATGTCTTTGCCCACGTAGCCCACCGTGCCGTTGGATCGTACGATGACTTTCTGGTCCTCTTCGGAAATCTCTGCGCCCTCGGCGGTTAAGGATTTCGCCGTTCCTGCTCTGCGCATGACCCAGCAGCCTTTGTTCTTGCCTTCGGTTTCAAACGTCAGGACACCGGCGGCTTTCAGTTTTTCAAAAGCGGCGTCCCAGAAATGCAGGTGCAGAATTTCGCTCTCGCGCGGCAGGAAGTCATATTCGATGTCGAGCCGGTCCATGGTCTCCAGGTGGCGGCGGAGGACTGCGGTCGAGATGAGATCGGCGATAGCGGCGGTTTCGTTGCCTCCCTGCTCAATGGCATGCAAGGTGTCAAGACGCGCCTTACGATTCTCTTTGTCGAGTTCATACCACTGCGAGACGCGGGCGTAGAGGTCCCAGCAGTAGTAATCGAAGCGCGGCTGGCGGCTGAGTTCTTCGATTTCGTCCCACTGCTTTTTTTCGATGTGCAGGAAACCAACAATCACGTCGGCGACCTGCACGCCGGTGTTGTCGATATAGTTCTGCACGTCGACGTCGCGTCCCGCGAAACGCAGGAGGCGGACGAAAGTATCGCCGAGAATGGCGTTGCGCAGGTGTCCGATGTGCGCGGCTTTGTTGGGGTTGATGCTGGAGTGCTCGACCAGGATTTTGCCTGGTGGCAGGTCGACCTTCGGCCTCTTGTCTGCGGCCAGCGCGGCGGCCAGAGTGGCGCGATCGACGCGGGCGTTGATGTATCCCGCGCCCGCAAGTTCCAGCTTTTCAAAACCTTCGATGGGTCCGATGCCGGCGACGATTTCTTCGGCAATCTTGCGCGGAGCCTTTCTTAGTTTCTTGGCGAGTTCGAAGGCGAGGGGGAGCGCGTACTCTCCGAACTCGACTTTGGGAGGCTGTTCGATGACGATGCGGGGCAGTTCGAGATCGTAAGTGCGGCGCAAGAATTCGCGCACCTGCTGGGCCAGACGGCGTTCGAGATGACGATACAAAGAGGGCCTCTAAACTATTGAAGAAAAGAGTGATTGTAGCAGAGGAACAAGGCGGGGAGGTTTGACGGAGGGGGCGCACTTCCCTATCATGATTTTTACGTTGGCTGCGAAAGGCTTTTACCACAAAGGACACGAAGGTTCACGAAGGTGTTTTGAGCAGATTCTTCGTGATTCTTAGTGTCCTTTGTGGTTTGCAAGGTTCTTATGCGGATTGCGTACCTCGACTGTTTTTCCGGCATGAGCGGCGACATGTTTCTGGGAGCGCTGGTGGATGCCGGGGTGTCTGCCGGAACTGCTGGAGCGAACCGTGGCGGCGCTGGATATCGGCGCGCGGCTAGAGATTTCGCGGGTGGTAAGAGCGGGAATCGCGGCTACCAAAGTCGATGTGTATGCGCACGGGGAGAAGGATTTACCGCGGGAGGAGTTCTGGGAGCAGGTTGCGGGCGCCGGGCGTCACCATAATCATGGGCATTCGCATGATCATTCTCACCAACCCGATACCGCGGGACAGAGTTCGCGGGCAGGAGTGCCCGCGCTACATGAGCACTCCCATGGGCGGGGATTAACGGAGATTCGGGGGATTATTTCTAAAGCTGCAATCAGCGACCGGGCCAAGGGCACCGCGATCCGCATCTTTGAGGCTTTGGGGGCAGCGGAGGCCAGGATTCACAACTCTGCGATCGAGAAGGTGCACTTCCACGAGGTGGGTGCGGTCGATGCGATGGTGGATATTGTTTGCGGTGCGGTTGGTGCCGAGGCGCTTGGCGTCGATGAGATTGTCTGTTCGCCTCTCAATGTGGGTGGCGGGACCGTTCAATGCGCACACGGGACGTTGCCGGTGCCGGCTCCGGCAACGCTGGAGTTGCTGAAAGATGCTCCCATTTATTCTTCGGGATTGCAGGTGGAGTTGGTGACGCCGACCGGGGCAGCGATCGTAAAGACTCTGGCTAAACGCTTTGCGTCGTTTCCGGAGATGAAGGTCGAGAAGATTGGATATGGAGCGGGAACGCGCGATTTTCCTGGGCACGCGAACGTGGTGCGATTGACGGTCGGAGAGGCGCAGGCGGCGCTCAAGGTTTCCGAAGAAACGATCACGGTGCTGGAAGCAAATCTCGACGATCTGAATCCGCAGGTGTTTGGGTATGTCATGGATCGCGCGCTCGAAGAGGGTGCGCTGGATGTGTTTGGGGTGCCGGTGCAGATGAAAAAAAGCCGTCCCGGGATGGTGTTGACCGTGTTGTGCCAGCCCCAAGACGCAGCCAAGCTGACACAACTTCTTTTTACCGAGACTTCGACGCTCGGGGTGCGGCGGCGCGAGGAACGGCGGCAGGCCTTGGCTCGGAAGTGGGTCACCGTGGCAACCGAGTGGGGCGAGGTGCGGCTGAAAATCGCCAGCATGAACGGGACGGTCACGAATTATGCGCCGGAATATGAAGACTGCCGGAAGATCGCGGCTGAGCATCGGGTGCCTTTGAAAGCCGTGATGCAGGCGGCGATGCGCAAAATTGTTGATTTATGATTTTTGATTGTTGCTTGAAAGGCAAAAAGCAAAAGCCTTCAACCGCAAAGGACGCAAAGTTTGCGCAGAGGGCGCTGAGAAAAACAAGGAATTTGGGTTGCTTGGGATTTTCAATCCACAATCATCAAGCAAGAATCAGCAATCTCTTATGAGCAAGTTCTACATCACGACTCCTATCTATTACGTCAACGCGCGTCCGCATATCGGGCATGCGTATACAACCATTGCCTGCGATACGATTGCGCGGCGGCACAGGTTACTGGGGAACGATACTTACTTCCTGACGGGTACCGACGAGCACGGGCAGAAGATTGAGCGGGCGGCGCAGGCGGCGGGCAAGAAGCCGCAGCAATTGACCGACGAAGTGTCAGCGGAGTTTCGCGCTTTGTGGGACCGGATGGGGTTGACGTACGACGATTACATCCGCACGACGGAAGAGCGTCACAAGCAAGGCGTGCAGCAGCTGTTTCGCACGATTCGTGACAACGGTTATATCTACAAAGGGACCTACACGGGACAGTACTGCGTGTACGACGAACTCTATGTCGATGCGACCGAACCGGGGACGCCGTGTCCGGAGTGCGGGCGGCCGACCGAGACGGTGCATGAAGAGAATTACTTCTTCAAGCTCTCGGCGTTTCAGGACAAGTTGCTTAAGTTGTATACGGAACAGCCAGACTTTATCCGTCCTGAGACCCGGCGCAATGAAGTGATGTCTTTCGTCCGCTCGGGGCTGCGCGATTTGTCGATCAGTCGCAGCACGTTCTCCTGGGGCATTCCGGTACCGGACGATCCCAAGCACGTGATCTACGTGTGGCTGGATGCGCTGGCGAATTACATCACGGCGCTGGGATACGGATCTTCCGACACGACCAAGTTCGAAAAGTACTGGCCGGCCGATGTGCAGATGATCGGCAAGGAGATTGTGCGCTTTCACTGCGTGTACTGGCCTGCATTTCTAATGGCGGCGGGAATTCCCTTGCCCAAGGGGATTGTGGCGCACGGATGGCTCTTGTTCGAAGAGAGCAAGATGTCGAAGTCGCGCGGCAACATCGTGCGGGCAGAGACGATTCTCGATGTGCTCGGCAATGATGCGCTTCGCTATTTCCTGCTGCGCGAGATTGTGTTTGGGCAAGACGGATCATTTTCGTTTGATGCGCTGGTACAACGTTATAACTCCGACCTGGCGAACGGGCTGGGGAATCTGGCGAGCCGCACGTTGACCATGATTACGCGCTATTTTGGCGGCGAGGTGCCGTATCCGTCGGTGACCACGGCGCGCACTAAGGCGGATGACGCCATCGCAGAGGTTGCGCGCAAGACGATTGTGGAATCATCGGCGGCCTTCGATCAGTTCCAGTTCTCGCGCGGGCTCGAACAGATATGGTCGCTGGTGGCTGCGGTCGATAAGTACATCGTCGAAAACGAGCCGTGGGCCCTGGGAGAGAAAACAGATGAGCAGAGCCGCTCGCGGCTCGCGACCGTGCTCTATACCAGCGCCGAGGCGTTGCGGATTGCGGCGGCGCTGGCGCATCCCGTGATTCCCGAGGCGACGGCGAAGATATGGACGCAGTTGGGGCTAGGCGACATCAGTCAACTCTCCTTGAAAGATTTGAAGTGGGGACAACTGCAACTGGGCACAAGGCTGGGAAAAATTGAAGCGGTTTTCCCGCGCGCCGACAAGTCGGCGATTGAAAGGATGCAGAAGATGGAAGAGCAAGGACGGGCTCCGGCAGTCGCGACCGAGGCGCAGCCGGAACAGAAGACAGCGGAACCACCTCCGGTGGCCACGCAAGCGGTGGCTGCGGCACCTGCGGACAACAAGATCACGATTGACGATTTTGCGAAGGTTGAGTTGCGCGTGGGCCAGGTAAAGGTGGCGGAGCGCGTGCCCAAGGCCGACAAACTTCTGCGCCTCGAAGTCGATCTGGGGACCGAAGTGCGGCAGGTGCTGGCCGGGATCGCAGAGTCTTACGCGCCTGAGACGCTGATTGGGCGGAAGGTGGTTATCGTGGCGAATCTCGCTCCGCGAAAGCTGCGGGGGTTGGAATCGAATGGAATGATTGTGGCCGCGTCGCCCGAAGGTGGGAAGGCGATTCTGGCGGGGTTTCTGGAAGATGTGCCGGTGGGGACAAGGCTGAAATAGGGCGGACCTCGGACGTCAGACCTCGGACCTCGGCAGAAACGACGCCGCTTGCGCGTCTGGACGGACGAGGGCGTCCGACCCTCGATCCTGGATCCACCAACGACTATGTTTGTTGATTCGCATGCGCATCTCGATGGCAAGCAGTTTGACGTGGACCGCGAAGCGGTGATTGCGCGGGCTCGGGAGGCTGGAGTTGGAACGATTGTTGCCATCGGGAATGGGGATGGGCCGGAGGACTGTGATTGCGGAATCCGGTTGGCGGAAAAGTACGACTTCATGTATGCGACTCTGGGGATTCATCCGCATGAAGCGGCTCTGGCCACGGATGCCGTCTACGAGAAAATGCGGCAGTGGGCGAAGCATCCCAAGGTGATTGCGTGGGGAGAGATTGGCCTCGACTATTTTTACGATCACTCGCCGCGGGATGTGCAGAGGCAGGTTTTCATCCGGCAGATGGAACTCGCTAAAGAAGCGAAGCTGCCGATTGTGATTCACTGCCGTCCTTCGAATAATGGCGAGGACGCGTGGGAGGACTGTTTAGGGTTGATTCGTGACCAGTGGTCGGCGAGTGGGCTGGGCGGCATTCTGCATTGCTTTACCGGGAGCTGGGATCACGCGCGGCGAGCGCTCGATATGGGGTTCATGATTTCCTTCGCGGGGAACGTGACCTTTCCCAAGGCACAGACGATTCGCGATGCGGCGAAAGAAGTACCCCTGGAGCGGATGCTGATTGAGACGGATTGTCCTTACCTGGCTCCGGCGCCGAACCGCGGCAAGCGAAACGAGCCGGCCTTTGTGCGCGAAACCGCGCGCCAGTTGGGCGAATTGCGGGGATTGACTGCGGAGGAGATTGGGGCTCAGACCACGAAAAACTTCCACAAGTTCTTTTCACTTCACGAAAAGGGAAAGTCCATTTAGTTTGGTATGTTGCATCGTTCCTGGGGCGGGTGAATCTGTAGAAGGGGAAACCCTTTAACCACATAAGGACACTAAGGGGCACGAAGGAAAGCAACGCGGGCACAGTTGAACATATGCCAGAAAATACTTTTGACATCGTGAGCAAGATTGACCCTCAGGAAGTATCGAACGCCATTCAGCAGGCGTTGAAGGAAATCCATACGCGCTTCGACTTGAAGGACTCGAAGTCGAACATTGAACTCGAGGGAAAAGATGCGATCGTGCTGCACTCGATCGATGAGTACAAGATGAAAGCGGTCAACGAAATCTTCCAGCAGAAACTGGTGAAGCGCGGGATTTCTCTGAAAGGCCTGACTTACGCGAAACTGGAACCGGCGGCGGGCGGCACGGTGAAGCAGAAAATCACCATGCAGCAAGGGGTGCCGATCGAGAAGGCGCGCGAAATCGTGAAAGATGATCAAAGACTCGAAGAAGAAAGTGCAAGCATCGATTCAGGGGGACCTGGTGCGGGTCAGCGGCAAGGATCGTGACAGCTTGCAGGAGATCATTGCGCTGTTGCGATCGAAAGATTTCGGGATCGATATGCAGTTTACGAATTACCGGACGAACTGAATCGAAGAGCTTTTAAGCGCGAGGATCGCAAAGAACCTCCGCAAAGGACGGGAAGAAGACTTATTTTGAGTACACCGGCTGCCATTAACGGGAAAGAGATTTTTGAGCTGCTGCGGGAGGATCTCGCGGCGATCGAGCGGGAGTTTGGGCGCGATACGGTTTCGGGCGTGCAGGCGATCACCGAGATTGGCGAGTATTTGCGCGGGGGCGGGGGCAAGCGCATCCGGCCGATGCTGCTGTCTGCTGGCGGCGCGGCTCTTCAACTACGAAGGACGAGGCGCGGTCAGGCTGGGGCGGTGGTCGAAATCATCCACACCGCGACGCTTGGTTCACGACGACATCATTGATGAGGCCCAGACGCGGAGAGGTCGTCCCGCAGCCAACACGCAGTGGGGCAATTCGAAGTGCGTGCTGGCGGGCGACTGGCTGTACATGCAGGCCTTCAAGGTGGCGGTGCAGGAGCGCAATTTCCGCGTGCTCGATACCTTGATCGATCTGACGCAGCAGATGGTCGAGGGCGAACTGCTGCAGATGGAAAAGCTGGGCAAGCTGATTACCCTCGACGAGCATTTTGACCTCATCTATCGCAAGACGGCGTGCATGTTTGCGGTGTGCATGCGAATGGGAGCGATCCTCGGCAAAGCGACGCCGGAGCAGGAAGAAGGGCTGGCGCAGTATGGACGCGATCTGGGGATGGCGTTTCAGATCGTCGATGATGTGCTCGATCTGACGGCGTCAGAGAGCGTGCTGGGCAAGCCTGTCGCGAGCGATTTGCGCGAAGGCAAAGTGACGATGGCGGTGATTCACGCGCTGGAGCGATGCACTCCGGCGGAGCGCAAAGCGATTGAGACCGATCCTGCAATGAACGGGCTTTCGATGGCGTGACACATGCGCAGATTCTGGAGATTCTGAATCGCTACGGATCGCTGGAAGCGGCGAATGCGCAGGCGCTGCAGTTTGCCGAGATGGCGCGGAATGCGATTTGCTCGTTCCCCGATAGCGAGGCCAAGCGGGCCTTGTTGTGGGCACCGGAGTATGTGGTGGCACGGGAGAAATAATCTCGCCGTTGGTCGTTCGTCTTTGGTCGTTGGCCTTCCCTGCAATCGTTCTTGATAATCTAATGCACTGCGCGCCAGATCCTTCGCCCTGCCGGGCTCAGGATGACGTCCCATATGCAGGATGTTGTCTTGGCCAACGACCAAAGACGAACGACCAACGACTAGCTTCGAACCGCGATTCCCTGCATCTCAAACCTGGCGTTGAAAAGCAGCGGCCCTGATCCCAGAAACGCTCGCGCGGGAAATTCCTTGGAGAAACGTTTCACGTAAGCTGTGTTGAAGGGCTCCCAGAGCGAGACATCGGGACAATAAATTTGGACGTAAACGAAGTCATCCATGGTCATTTGGGCTGGGGCGAGGACGGCTTCGAATCCGTCCAGGAGCAGGCGGACCTCTTCGTTGATGTCAGCGGGAGGCAGGCCGGTGGCGGGGTCGAGACCGATGCGTCCCGAGAGATAGAGAGTATCGTTGACCAGAACGGCGTCGCTAAAGGGCAGTTGGGCGCGGCGTCCCGGAAGGTTGATGTGGCGGTGAGTGGGCATAGATCCTCGTAGAATTTCAGAATTACAATTTCAGGTTTTAGATTGTAGACGGCAGAGCTGAGATTCACTGTCGTGTGGGCCGATACATTCGACTTTTGCATCCAATCTGCAGTCTTAAATCTGCAATCCGGGTGGACGGCGCGTCCCGATCCCGGTTAGTCTAACGCGGCTGCCTATGGCTGGTTTGCTTTCAATCATTGCGCGACACGGATACCTGATGGTCTTCGCCCTGGTGTTTGCTGAGGCGATTGGGCTGCCGGTACCGGCGGCGGTGGCGCTGGTCGCCGGGGGAGCGGCTGCCGCGGCACATTTCTTGAAGCTGCCGGTGGTGCTGGGGCTGGCAATTCTCTCGATGTTGCTGGGCGATTCGCTCCTCTACATTCTCGGCCGGCATATGGGATGGACGCTGCTCGGCATTCTGTGCAAGGTTTCGACGAATCCGGAGAGTTGCATTCTGCGCTCGGCCGAGTCGTTCTACAAGCGCGGCAAGATCACGCTGGTGGTCGCCAAGTTCATTCCCGGCGTAAACACGATGGCGCCGCCGCTGGCGGGCAGCATGCGCATGAAGTTCATGCAATTTTTCAGGCTGGATTTCGTGGGCGCAACGCTGTATGCGTCCGCGTATATCCTGGCGGGATTTGTCTTCCGCGACTTTCTGGTTTCGATCACACACGGGTTTCAAGTGGCGGGGCGAGCGTTCGAGGAAGTGCTGGTTCTTGCCGTGTTTGGATACGTGATCTACCGGCTGGCGCTGTATCAAAAGCACCGCGTCTACCGGATCGTTCCACGCGTGCAGGTGGAAGAACTGGCGCAGAGGCTGGCTGCGGGGGAGAGCGACAAAGTCATGATCGTGGACGTTCGCAGCCATGGTTATTACGACGCGGGCACGGAACGCATCAAGGGATCGATCCGGCTGGAGCCAAACAATCTTAATCAGGAGTTGGAGCGGCTTCCCAAGGACAGAGACATTTATCTGTACTGTACTTGAGCACGCGAAGCGACCAGCGCCCGGGTGGCGCATCTGCTGCGGGAAAAAGGATTCAACGCGTTCGTAATTGTCGGCGGGATGGCGGCGTGGCGCGCAGCGGGGCAGGCGCTGGAACCCGTGCCGCACGATGATCTGGTGCACCTGCCGACGTTCTCGTAGAAGCGGTCGCCGGTTGCGGATCGCAGGGTTTAACCATGGCTTCTCCGAAAGAGATCGAGATCAAGTTTCGCGTTGAGGATGTGCGGGCACTCACGCGCGAATTGCGGTTGCGCGGTTTCCGGCTGATCACGCGGCGGACGCATGAAATGAATACCCTTTACGATTTGCCGGGGCAGTCGCTGCGCCGGCGGGGGGAATTACTGCGCTTGCGGAAATACGGCAAAGACTGGGTGCTGACCCATAAATCCAAGGGCGAGGCGGGACGGCACAAGACGCGGATTGAGCTGGAGACCAAGGTTAGCGACGGGGCGCAGATGGAAGCGATCCTGCACGCGCTGAGGTATCGTCCCACGTTTCGCTATGAAAAATTCCGAGCGGAGTGGGGCGACGGGATCGGGCACGTAGTGGTCGATGAGACTCCGATCGGAAACTTTGGCGAGATTGAGGGCCCGTCACGATGGATCGATCGCGTCGCCAAAGGGTTGGGCATTGCAACGGCTGATTACATTACGGATACGTATGCAGGGCTGTTTTTCGCGTGGAAGCGGCGGACGCGCAGTGCGGCAAAAGAGATGACGTTTACGGCAATCCAAAACAAAATTTCAACACAATGACTCCGCAAACGATACAGGATGACATCACCCCTGCAAGCCCTCGCCTCGACCTCGGCGTCTTTCTCGGCTTCACTGGGGCGATTCTGCTCCTGCATGTGCTGCTGAGCGGCCGCTACGGCTATTTCCGCGATGAGCTCTACTTCCTCGATTGTGGACGTAATCTGGCGTGGGGATACGTCGACATGGCGCCGATGATCGCTCTGATTGCCCGCGTCGCGCTGATGCTGGGAGGATCACTGTACGTGCTGCGAACATTTGCCGGAATCGGCGGTGCGGGAATTGTCGCTCTTACGATTTTGATCACCTGGAGACTCGGCGGGGGCCGGTTCGCGCAAGGACTGGCGGGACTCTGTGCGCTGATCGTCCCCGAATACCTGGGCACAGGCAGCCTGATGACCATGAACGTTTTCGAGAAGTGCTTCTGGATGGCCTGCGTTTACCTGGTGATTCGCATTATCCAGACGGGCAACTCGAAGCTCTGGATCTGGTTCGGCGTGCTCGCAGGTTTGGGTTTGATGAACAAGCACTCGATGTTGTTTTTCGGCTTGGCGGTTTTGGTGGGAATTATTCTCACCGGCCTGAGAAAGGAATTATTGAAGCCGTGGATCTGGATCGCCGGCGCGATTGCGGTCGTGATTTTCTTGCCCAACATCGTGTGGCAAGTGCAGCATCACTTCCCTACCCTCGAAGACCTGAATAACGTAAAAACGAGCGGCAAGAATGTAATTCTTGGCCCGGGCGCGTTTATCCGCGAACAGATCTTAATGATGCATCCGATTACTTTTCCGCTGTGGCTCGCGGGACTGTGGTTCTTTTTACTTGGCCGGGGGACACGCTACCGCATTCTCGGCTGGATTTACCTTGTGCTTCTGGTCGAGTTCATCGTCATGCACGGAAAGAATTACTACTTGTCGGGAGCGTACCCCATGCTATTCGCGGGAGGAGCGGCGGCGATTGAAGGCTGGCTGGATCGGCGAACCACGACGCAAGGTAAGCTCTGGCCCAAGACCGCTATCGTGACCGTGATCGCGGTGGCGGGAGCCGTCATCGCACCGTTGGCTTTGCCGCTTCTGTCTCCGCAAAACTATGTCGCCTACGAGGAGAAGTTGCACGTGACTCCCAGTAAGACCGAGGTCAATCACAACGGGCCACTGCCTCAGTTTCTGGGAGACCAGTTTGGCTGGCCGGAACTGGTGGAGCAGGTGGCATCCATTTACAACGCGCTGCCTGCGGACCGGCGCGCCAAGACCGCGATTCTGGCGGGGAACTACGGCGAGGCGGGTGCGATTGATCTGTTCGGTCCAAAGTACGGATTGCCGACAGCGCTTAGCGGCCATCAGAATTATTACTACTGGGGTACGCGCGGATTCACCGGGGACACACTGATCACGATTCAGTATGGGCCACGCTATTTAAACGAGATTTGCGATTCTGTGCAGGAGGCGGCGATGCACACCAACCAGTGGGGCATGGCCGAGGAGAATCACGCGATCTACGTCTGCCATTTGAAACAGCCGCTGGCGGCGATTTGGGAGGATCAGAAGAGTTGGAACTAGGGCTTTGGGCCCTGGCGGAAATCCCTAGAGCCCGAAGCCTTTCATGCTACGGATTTCTGCTGCATCGCATGCTCGTAGCCTTCGGCGGCGAAGTAGATGGCGCGATCGAAGAACTGATCGAGCGACCGCAGCAGTTCCAACTCGCCGAAGACATCCTGGGCGCTGCCGTGATATCCCTCGCGGCCCAGAAACTCCCAGAGATGCTCTTTGGTTTGCAGGATGGCCCAGGTCAGGTGAGCGAGCGAAACTCCTTGCTCGGCGCGACGTGCGCCCAGGCGCGTATAGACCTTTTCGATGTCGGCTTCGGTTTTGGTCAGCAACCAGGCGCTCAGGTTGCGATAGATTTCGCGGCAACGGGCGTGCAGTTCGGCGGCCGGAACTTTCCGCAAATCCTGCATGCGGTCGGAAGTGTGGAGTTTGCGAATCAATCCGTCGGCAAGATCGTCGGAATGGGACTCGATGAGGTGAACCAACCGGAGGGCAAGCATAGGATCCTCCTTATCGTGGCTACTTTAATTGTAGTGTGAACGTAACGACCGGAGGCAAGGAAGTTCGTCACAGATCAAAGGTTTTTATGTTTTAGAGACGCAACTGAGCTGAGTTCGGAAGTACCTGCTTTGCAAAGGCAGACAACACGCAGCCGAACGTGTCTACGGACGTTTTCGCCCGAAGCAACCGTCGCAACAGTTAGCGGGTGGCGTGGGCCGCAACCGTGATCGTTGGTTGGGCGCGCTGGTATCCGCCGGTGCCATAGCACATGGCGCGGTCGAAGAATTGATCAAGCAAGCGCAAAAGCTCCAGCTCGCCGTAAAGCTCGACGGAGTTGTGCGTGAACCCTTGCCGGTTCAGAAACTCCCACAGGTGTTCCTTCATCAATACGAGAGCCCAGCAGAAGTCCTGCAAGCTGACGCCCTGCAACGCCCGGCGAGCGCCAATCTCACGATAGCGCTGTTCAATCTCGTGATCGGTCTTGGTCAGCAGCCACTCGCTAAGGTGACTCAGAATTTCGTAGATCCGGTTTCGCAACTCTTCGCCGGGCACTTTCCGAAGCTCGCGAGTGCGCGCGGAGCGTTCAATCTTGGCCAGAAAACCTTCCACCAGCTCGTCGGAATGATTCTCAATCAGGTACACCAGGCGTAGCGCGACCATGTTCACCTCATCAATCTCAAGGAACGCTTAATTTATTCGATGCGCGAAGCGCGGGAACAGATTCGTCTCGCCAGAGCTTTTACAAATTCTCATTTGTACACTATATATCGTATTACGATACTATTCCATAACAAGGAAGGTTACCAATGACCGAGGGCCGGCCGGGGTTTTGGCGAGGATTGACGGGCCGGGCGCCCGTCCTCGATTACGCGCTCAGCTTTAGGCGCCGTGGCACTTCTTGTATTTCTTGCCTGAGCCGCAGGGACATGGGTCGTTGCGTCCCACTTTGTCGCCGCCCCGGACGACTTGCTGCACCGGTTGTCGTTCCCCGGTTCCCGCCATCCGCGCCGATTCCAGTTCGCGCTTCTTCTTGCGCTGGAAAGCTTCTTCGATTTCGTCGACCGATGTGGACACGTGGCGCGGCGGACGGCTGCCGTTGCCGTCGGTCCCAGGCGCAGGCCGAGACGGCGCTTCTTCCGCGGGCCGCTCGAGAATCTGCATCAGGTAGAGATAGCGGACAGTCTCTTCCTGGAAGCGTGTCATCATGGCTTCGAACATATCGAAGGACTCGCGCTTGTACTCGACCAGGGGATCGTGCTGCCCGTAGCCGCGCAGGCCGATGCCCTCTTTCAGGTGGTCCATCGATAGCAGGTGGTCTTTCCACTGCGCGTCGAGCACGCTGAGCATGATCATGCGCTCGTGGTAGCGCATGGCCTCGGGGCCGATCAGCTTTTCTTTGGCGTCGTAGCGGGCTTTGAGCTTGTCGAAGATCGCGTCGCCGAGTTCCTGGCGGTTCAGCGCCTCCGGCTTCACGCCTTCGGCGAGAATGTCGACGCCAAAGCGGGTGAAAACCGCGTCCTTCAGGGCCTTCAGGTCCCAATCTTCGGGATGGGTCTTGATGGGACAGAATTGATCCATCAAGTCGCTGAGGATGCCAGAAACGTAGTCTTCGAGGATCAGCTCTTTCTGATCGACGCCTTCGAGCAACTGGCGGCGCAAGCCATAAACAGCCTCGCGCTGTTTGTTCATGACGTCGTCGTACTCGAGCAGGTGTTTGCGGGCTTCGAAGTTCTGCCCTTCGACGGCTTCCTGCGCTTTCTCGATGCGGCGGCTGATTAATTTTGACTCGATGGGCACGCCTTCTTCCATGCCGAGACGTTGCAGGAGGGTGGAGACCCACTCCTTGGCGAAGATGCGCATGAGGTCGTCTTCGAGGGAGAGGTAGAAGCGAGACGATCCGGGATCGCCCTGGCGGCCAGCGCGTCCGCGAAGCTGGTTATCGATGCGGCGCGACTCGTGGCGTTCGGTGCCGAAGATGTGCAGGCCCCCGGCGGAGATGACGTCCGCATGTTCCTGGTCGGTGGCCACTTTGCAGCGATTGAAGATTTCGTTCCACTGGTCGGTGGGCACGACGTATTCGCTGCCGTTGTAGTACCAGACCGTGCTCTTGGTCTCGTCCACGTCGACTTCGATTTTGCCCTGTGCGGCGCCGAGAAGCTGCGCGATTCCCTTCTTCACGCACTCTTGTTTCGCGACGAATTCCGGATTGCCGCCGAGCAGAATGTCGGTACCGCGGCCGGCCATGTTGGTGGCGATGGTGACCATGCCTTTGCGTCCCGCCTGGGCGACGATTTCCGCTTCGCGCTCGTGGAACTTGGCGTTCAGCACAACGTGCTTGATGCCTTTTTTCTTCAGCAGATCGGAGAGGCGCTCGGATTTCTCAATCGAGGTAGTGCCGACCAGCACGGGCTGTCCCGATTCGTAGAGCTTCTGAATCTCGTCGGCGGCCGCATAGTATTTCTCTTTTTCGGTGCGGTACACGACGTCGGGATTTTCCAGGCGGCGCATGGTCATATTCGTCGGGATGACCATGACCTCGAGTTTGTAAATGCTCTCGAATTCAGAGGCTTCGGTTTCCGCGGTTCCGGTCATTCCGGCCAGTTTCTTGTACATGCGGAAATAGTTCTGGAAGGTGATGGTGGCGAGCGTCTGATTCTCGCGCTCGATCTTCACGCCTTCCTTGGCTTCGATGGCCTGGTGCAGACCGTCGGACCAGCGGCGGCCGGGCATCATGCGTCCCGTGAACTCATCGACGATGACAATTTCTTTTTCGCGCGGATTGTCTTCCTTCTGTTTGACCACGTACTCCACATCGCGATGGTAAAGGGCGTGGGCTTTGACCGCGGTATCGACGTGGTGCTTCAGGTCCCAGTTTTCGGGGTCGGCGATGTTGCCGATGCCAAGGAGGCCTTCCACCTTTTCCCATCCCACATCGGTAACGGTGATGCTCTTGTGCTTCTCGTCGACCACGTAGTCTCCGGTAAGCTGCTTGGGCTCGCCGGGTGCGGTGTCGAGTTCCTCGCCTTTTTCGAGCTTGGGGATGATGCGGTTGACGCGCTCGTACTTGTCGGTGGATTCTTCGCTGGCGCCCGAAATGATGAGCGGGGTGCGGGCTTCGTCAATCAGGATGGAGTCGACTTCGTCGACGATGCCGAAGTTGTGCGGACGCTGCACGCAATCGTGGAGGTCGAACTTCATGTTGTCGCGGAGGTAGTCGAATCCGAATTCGTTGTTGGTGCCGTAGGTGACGTCGGCGGCGTAGGCTTCGCGACGCTCGTCGTCATCGAGTTCGTGAACGATGACGCCGACGGTCAAGCCGAGGAAGCGGTAGAGCTTGCCCATCCATTCGGAGTCGCGTTTGGCGAGGTAGTCATTAACCGTGACGACGTGCACGCCGCGTCCGCTGAGGGCGTTGAGGTAGACGGGAAGGGTGGCGACCAGGGTCTTGCCTTCACCGGTCTTCATTTCGGCGATCTTGCCCTGGTGAAGCACCATGCCGCCGATAAGCTGCACATCGAAGTGGCGCATGTTGAGGACGCGGCGTCCGGCTTCGCGGACTACGGCGAAGGCCTCGACCAGAATCTCCTCGAGCACCTCCTTGATGACCCCGGCGCGCTCGTCCTCGATTTCCTTGAGGCGGTCGGGATCGGCGTCGGGTTCGTCGGCGATGGCCGAGACGCGGTCTTGAATGCGCTTGCGAAATTCGTCGGTCTTGGCCCGCAGCTGCTCGTCCGAGAGCTGCTGCATCTGCGGCTCAAGTGCTGTAATTGCCGCCACTTGCGGCATCAGGCGCTTGATTTCGCGCTCGTTCTTGGTGCCGAAAACCTTGCCTAATAAAGTGTTGATCAAATCGCCATTCCTTCGGAGGGCGGCCGGAGGCCGACAGGTATCCTTAGAAGCCTAGCATATTTAGATGCGGCGGGAGGAGGGTGGGGCGCGTTAGCAGTTCGGGAGGCGTAGGAAGATCCACCCCGCCCAGTGTGGGAGGCCGGACATCACCTTGGCATCGACTTTATGGAGTTCAAGACGCCCAAGCTCGCGCTTCATACGCGAATGGCACAAAAAGAGCGCGCTCTCCTCGTGCTCGATAGAGAAGCTCAAACTGCTACCACTCCTCGCCGGACTTGGGATCGCCCCCTACTCCGGCATGATAGGGGGGAGGGCCTATCGTTGTGCGCTCGAACGTGATCGGCTTTAGTCCCCAGCCGGTTTTAGCGAACTCGCCAGTACCGCGAAGTGTAACTGTGTGCCGGGAGGAAGGTAGTCATTGGTATCGGTACAGTACATGAAGCCACGTACGGTAATCGAAGAGCCGTTCTGCACTCCGTTATTAAGTTGTATCAATTCGGTGGTGGAACGCTGGTACACGTGGACACTGCCCAATCCCTGGTTCAGGATGCTGACGTACGAACTGAGCTTGAGTGCGATATCAAATTCCGCCGTACCGGCGCCGGTGACTGTGTAGTTGCTCACAGTGCCGGTCAAGGTCTGGCGTAGCAGTTCGACCATGTAGGGTTGAATCTGCGCCGCGTTCCCTTCCCAGTCTGGTGTCGTGAGCGGCGAGTAACTGTCGAATTCAACCCGCTGACCGACAAAAATATGGCTTGAGTCGAAAATCAGGTTGAGACCGGTTGTGTCCTCATCGCCGAGGTTTACCGCGTAGGAGGCGCTGTCGTCCAGTTCCGACGTGAGCTTGGCGCCAATGTACGAATTCTTCATGCCGGCCCCCACTCCGTCCTGGGAGACGATGAAGAACGAGCCGTAGGGCGTATTCCCAGACAGAGTACCTTCCATCTCCGAGCCAGTGTCTGGAAATATACCTTCTACCTCGTCCGCGTAAAGGGTTCCGTCGGAGAGCGTCCAGCCCTCGACTTCGACCAGCATTCCGCTCAAAGTTGAGGGCGACACATTCTCGAAGACGGTGTTGCCATCAAAATGAATTGCCAATGGCGACTTCCCATTGCCAGCCAGGGTGAGCTGTGAACTGAGTACAGCGCTGGCAATGCCGGTCATGCGCTCGAACTGGCCGCTTTGCGCGTTCGATATGGAGGATAGTGTTCGCCTCGGTACGCGACGTGCCATCGCCGGCGCACCGCCAGGGCCGGCGATGTCTGTCTCGACCGCAGTCATGACGGGAGCATTCAATGTAACCTGGTGGGAGGCGAGATCCAATTGCACCGTCTGTGCCAGATCCACATCGATATCCAGAATGCTGGGGATATCGCTGATGGTGACCGCTGGACTCAGCAAAAGAGTGCTCGTCAGGCTGGAACTAACGGGCTGTTGGTTAATCTGCCCAGCCGAATCAATGTAACTGACCGTGGCGCCAGTCACTACCATTTGGAGTTGGTCATATGTGTCTTGAGGCGTGTCAACGATCGACATCGGTTCGAAGGTTCCCGCAAGCCGAGACAGTTCGGTTTCGTTCGAACCTGGCAGCAAGTCAACGACTACGCTGGGGTCGGTCGACTTTCTTAACTGAATTGAACTGATCTGGAGTTGGCAGGCAAGAATCTGATCGGAGGCCTCGGCTCCGAGCCGCAATTGCAGCGCGCCCGTTGGCGCGCTGGAACTGCTGCCGAACAGGCCGCTCGAGTGCTGAGTGGCGCTGCTGCTCATTCCGCCGCCGCAGCCCGTTCCAAGCAAAGTAACGATTAGAATCGTTCCCAACAAACTAACCAGAAGGATATCTCGAGTAGAGCAGCGTTCCTGACTGAACAACATGTTGACCTCCCGTAGGACTGGCCGCGATACCGGCTGGGGGAAGTGACCGTTCACTACGCGACCACTATCGCTGGCCGAGACACACTTACCCAGTGATCCACATCACAACTAATCACACTTAGGTAAGTAAGCGTTACTTATGTACGGTCGGTCAGTACCATTCTGCTTATAGCCTACTTCGGGAACATCGGTCTCCAACCAGCACTGAATGCCGCACTTAGGCACACATTCTGAAAACCAGACAGTTGTGGTGTGCGGTGTCGCCCGCTTCAGTCCACGGCAGGTTGTCACAATGTATAACTGCCACACCGGTGAGAGCCCGGCAAGCGCGCAATGTGAGCGAGTCACATAATTCAGTGAGATGCCCTGCTAGGGTCAACCGTGTCAGGAGGAAAGGCAGGGGCACCATGGAGCAATCGGAAAAGCGACTTTGTGTTCTGGCGTTTGAGCTGAACAACGACTTGGCAATCATGGCGGGTGAGTGTGAATTGCTGGTTGACGGAACGGAGCCGGACTCGCAGCTTGCGAGAGAGTTGCACCGGCTGCTGGAACTGACGTTTTCCATGGCCGACAGAATTAACGGGCACAATTGTCGAATGTTGTCGTGCGCTGCGCGAAATCCGAACCAGTACTCGGCCGATACTGAGACGAGCGAATCTCCCCTCCACATGGCTGTCGAGAAACAGTAGCGGGTCGGACGCTCCGTATCCCACAATAAGACGCCAACATCCGCCTATCCCCTCTCGGATTCAACCCGATGCGCGTGTTGCCAGAGCCCGACTTCGCCCTTCCCTTTCGTCTCGTGTAATATCTCTCGCGAACCATGGCGACCTTTTACGATCTTTTCCTGGAGAGTGCCGGACGCTACCCATCCAACATTGCGCTCGAAATTCAGCGCGGAGACCGGGTCGAAAGCTACTCCTTCGCCGAAGCTCGCAAGATGGCCGAGTCGGTCGGGCGCTGGCTCACGGACAAGAAGTTTCCGGCGGGAACGCGGGCGGCGATTGTGGCCGATAACCATCCGCGATGGGTGACGACTTACCTGGGCATCATGACTGCTGGATGCACAGCCATGCCGCTGGATACAGCGTTCCATTCCGACCAGATTGCCAAGCTTTTCAAAGACAGCGGCGCTTCGCTGGCGTTCGTCGATCAGAAACATCTGAAGACCGTACAGGAAGCCGCGACGGGATTGCCGGTGCAGATTGTGCTCATGGACGGGAAGGCGTACTCCTCCCGCGATGGCTGACCTTGACAACATTTTCGCCGCCGGGCCGGGCTCGTTCACTCCGGTCCACTTGGAGTTAGACAGCGTTGCCGGCCTGCTTTACACCTCGGGCACCACCGCCGATCCCAAGGGGGTGATGCTGACGCACGGCAACCTGATGGGCGAAGTGGACGCGGTATTCGACTGGGTGGATCTCGGCCCGGACGATGCCCTGCTGGGCGTGCTTCCCTTGTTTCACGTGTTGTCGCAGATGGCGAATATTCTGATCCCGCTAGTCAAAGGCGCGCGGGTAGTGCATCTGGAAACGCTGAATACCACCGAACTCCTGCGGGCGTTGAAAGAGCGGAAGATTACGGCCTTCGCGGTGGTTCCGCAGTTTTTTTACCTGATCCACGAACGCATTTTCAAAGAAATCGCGAAGCGCGGAACACTGGCGCAATCGGCGGTGAAGGCCATGATGGCCTTCACCCGTTTTGCCCGCCGCCTGGGATGGAATCCAGGGAAGCTGCTGTTTGGCAAGATTCATGACACCTTTGGCGACCGCATGCGCTACCTGGTGACCGGGGGATCGCGTTTCGATCCGCAGATTGCGCGCGACTTCTACGCGCTGGGTATCGACATCCTGCAAGCCTATGGCCTGACCGAAACCACGGCGGCCGCGTTCGTTACCTCACCCGACAACAACGTGATTGGCTCGGCCGGGCCGGCGATGAAAGGCGTGGAAGGAAAGATTCTCGATCCGCAGCCGCAGGAAGAGGGGCCGGACGTGGGCGAGATCGCGATTCGCGGCGCGGTGGTGATGAAGGGCTACTGGAACCGTCCCGATGCGACCGAGGCGGTGCTGAAAGACGGATGGCTGCACACTGGCGACCTCGGCTACTTCGATGCGCGGGGAAATCTGTTCATCACGGGACGCAAGAAAGAACTGATCGTCCTGGCGAATGGGAAAAACATTTATCCCGAGGAGATCGAAGCTCTCTATCTGAAGTCGCCCTACATCAAAGAAATCGCGGTGATGGCGCTGCAGGCGCGCAAAGGCGATCCGACTTCTGAACATTTGCACGCGGTGGTGGTACCGAATTTTGAAGAGTTGAAGCATCGCAGAATCGTCAATTCGAAAGAAGTGATTCGCTTCGACATTGAAGGACTTTCGGCGAAGATTGCCTCGACCAAGCGAATTGGCAGCTACGAAATCTGGCAAGACGACCTTCCTCGTACCACCACGCGCAAGCTCAAGCGGTTCGAGATCGAGAAGAAGGTGCGCGCGAATCAGGGGAAATCTGCTGACGCGGAGATCGGCGCCGAACAACCTTTAACTGCCGAAGACGAAGCCTGGCTTGAGCGACTCGAGGTGCAGCGTGCACTGCCGATTCTGCGCGAGGCGTCGCGGACGCATCCGGAGACGATTCGTCCGAAAGATAATCTCGAACTTGATCTTGGGCTCGACTCGATGCAGCGCGTGGAATTGCTGGTCGCACTCGAAAAAGAACTGGGTGGCGACGTGGAGGAGTCGCGGCTGGCCGAGATCTACAGCGTGCGCGAGTCTGGTGGATACGGTGCTCGAGAGCGCCGCGTCGGGAAAATCCGCGGCTACTTCACGCACCGAGTTTGCCGGATGGAGAGCGCTGCTCGCGGAAGAGCCGACCGATCCTGAGGTCCTGGCGCTGGCCCGGCCGAAGCCCTTCGCGGAAGTGTTCTGGTTTGGCGTGAGCCGCATCGCGCAAATGATCGCGTATGACCGCTTTCATCTGAAGGTCGAAGGGCTTGAGAAGCTGCCGGAAAAGGGTTCGTATATTCTTTCGTCGAACCATCAGAGTTTTCTGGACCCTTTGATTCTCGCGAGCCTGGTGCCGTGGAAAGTTTTCGAGCGCGTCTTTGCGGTGGGTACCAGCGAAATCTTCGGTGCGGGATTCATGCGCAAGCTGGCGAGTTCGCTGCGCGTGATCGTCCTCGATCCCGATGCCAACCTGCTTCCCGCCATGCGCGCTGGAGCTTTTGGATTGAAACAAGGACGAGTATTGATGCTCTATCCCGAAGGAGAGCGCAGCATTGACGGCAAGCCGCGCATCTTCAAGAAGGGCGCGGCGATCCTCTCGATTCACATGCAGGTCCCGATTGTGCCTGTCGCAATTGAAGGCTTCCACGACGCCTGGCCGCGCGGGAAAATCGTTCCAAGGATTCAAACCACTGAAGATGAAGTTTGGCGATCCCATTTATCCCGCCGGCGGAGTCGGAGGCATCGGAAGCGGCCTATGAGAAGCTGACCGCGGAAGTGAAGACGCGGATTGTGGGGATGTGGGAGGAGTTGCGGAAGGAAGGGTAGCGTAGAGCGCCATAGGGCTATCCAATAGGCAAAACCACCCGACTCGAATAATATTGGATAGCCCCAGCCCCAGAAACGACGTTCCGAGTATGCGCTCAAAATCTTTTCACCACGTCTTTCGCTGTCTAATGGTATTTGTCTGTCTCGGGCTGGGTGACGCGAAGAGTGCAGCCCAGCAACCGCCGACTCCTCCCGCTCCCCTTAGAATTCTTGCAAACGATAACCGCACCCCTGCGGGGACTCTCGATCACGGAGTTCTGACCCTTCATCTGGAGATTAAGTCCGGCGATTGGTATCCAGAAGCAGACACAGGTCCCAGCATGCGAGTGGATGCGCTGGCCGAAGAGGGGAAGCCTCCGCAAATTCCCGGGCCCCAGGTCCGTGTGCCGCAGGGCACGGAGATTCGCGTCACTCTCCACAATCTGCTGCCTACGACTGCTGTTGTCCACGGCATGCACTCGCATCCGGGCGATGCGAAGGATCTGGTGGAAGTTCCTTCGGGCGAGACTCGGGAATTGCGCTTCCCCGCTGGCCCCCCCGGCACCTACCAGTATTTCGTCAGTGCGGGCGGTGAGATGAACCGGGGCCGTCCCTTTCGCGAGGACAGCCAGATGTCGGGCGCTTTCATCGTCGATCCCCTCGGCAGCGTGGCCAGCGACCGTGTCTTTGTGATCGGAGTGTGGCGAAACCGGGCAGTGCCGGCCCTCTCCAACGACGTGCTGGTGATCAATGGGAAATCCTGGCCGTACACGGAACGCCTGACCTACGCGGCCGGCGACACGGTACGCTGGCGCTGGATCAATGCCAGTGACGTAAACCATCCCATGCACATGCATGGCTCATATTTCCGGGTGGACAGCAGCGGTGACGGGGAGAGCGACCACATCTTCGCGCCCGGACAGGAACGCACCGGCGTGACTGAACTGATGCCGCCCGGCTCCACCATGGCTACCACATGGAATCCAGCCGCCGGTCGCTGGCTCTTCCACTGTCACATTTTGCCGCACATGTCACCGATCATGACGGTGGCAAACGCCGGGGCGCCGTCCAACCAAATCACGCATCAGCACGGCCCCGAGCATATGGCGGGCCTGGTGCTCGGAATTACCGTGACGGGAGAGCGCCCGAAGAATGCCACGCAGGGAAGCACTCGCAAGCTGCGATTACTGGTGGTCGAGCGGCCGGCGGCTAAGGGATTGCCTGGAGGGTTTGCCTATCAACTGGAGGAATCGCACCGCCTGATTCCGCCGGAACCGACTCTGCCGGGGCCTCCGGTGGTGCTGGAGCGAGGACGTCCGGCGGAGATCACCGTGATCAACCGGTTGCACGAATCCACGGCCGTACACTGGCATGGCATGGAATTGGAAAGTTATTACGACGGAGTGGCGGGATGGGGAATGCGTGGCAACGACCTCACGCCTAGCATCGAGCCTGGCCATTCCTTCCTTGTGCGATTCACGCCTCCGCGCGCCGGGACTTTCATCTATCACACCCACATGGATGACGAAGCGCAGATGACCGGCGGACTCTATGGACCGTTGATCGTGATGGAACCGGGGGCCAAGTTCGAAGCCGATGTCGAACCAATTTTCGTGATCGGAGGAAGCGGCGGACATCGATCCACGGAACCGGACGGTCCGCTAGTCGCGTTACTCAATGGCAGCGAGCAGCCGGCGACTCTCCACTGGCATACCGGAACTGCTTACCGCATACGGGTGATCAACATCAGTAACGCGTTGGTGGGTATCGTTTCCGTGACCGGAACGGCGGGTCCTGTGCAGTGGCGCGCCCGGGCGAAGGACGGAGCGGATCTGCCCGCCAGCCAGCCGACTCTGAAAGACGCGAGCCAACTGACCTCTCCGGGTGAAACGTATGACTTCGATTTTCAACCCCAGGTTCGCGGGCATCTGCGGTTGGAGTTCAAGGGCGTCGTTCTGCCTGTAAAAGTGACGCAAGAGATTGACGTCGATTAACCAATGAAACTGCTGCCTCGCGAGAGCCTGGTGAAGACCAGTGCGGTGGACGAAGCCGATTGGGTTTACCGTCCGCTAGTGGGAAGCATTGCGCGCATGCGTTTCCGCATGGTGCTTGCACTGCTCGGCAATCGCCGCTACGGCCGGTTGCTCGAGATTGGGTATGGCAGTGGCGTGTTGATGCCTGAACTCAGCCAGCGTTGTGACGAGTTGCACGGCATTGATCCCCACCCCATGCCAGAAGCAGTCGCCCGGTCTCTCGAAACCAATGGTGTGCGTGCGGTGCTGAAGACATCCGAAGCCGAGGCACTGCCTTACTCAGACAACTTCTTTGACGCGGTTCTCGCTGTCAGTGCGCTCGAATTTGTCCATGATCTGGAAGCAGTTTGCCGCGAGGTGAAGCGCGTGTTGAAGCCGGATGGCCGCTTCATCTTTGTAACGCCGGGCACGTCTCCGGTTCTTGATCTCGGGCTGAAGTTACTCACGGGCAATGACGCCAAGAAGGATTTCGGCAACCGGCGAGAGATCGTGCTGCCGGTGACGCGGAAGCACTTTGCGTTTGAAGAGACGTTGACGGCGCCTTGGCTGCTCGGAACCCTGCTGCCTTTATATTCTGCGATACGCGCGAGGCCAGCGTAGCTGTGAGCTACGCTCCCGCCCCTCGCGCTTGCTTTCCGAAGGCTTTTTCGAAGGCGTCTACCACCATCGAGTCATATTTCTTACCGGACGACTTGGTGATGATCTCCTCGGCTTGCTGCGGAGACAGTTTGCGGCCATCGCCGCCGCTGATCAGAGCTTCATAGGCGTCGGCCACGGCGAGTACCTGGACTTCAAGAGGGGCGTCGATCATTGTCTGTCCAGCTTTTTTGAGCTGCTGCTGAGAATTGAAGATGGGGATGGCGCGCTGCAACGAGTTCCCTGCCGCCTCGCCTTTAGCGGTGTTGTGGGGGTCTTGATGCGATACGTTCGCGGCCTTGTAAAGCACGTCATGACCGATGCCAAGTTCCTGCACATTGCGCAACAGAGCGGCGCTGCGGACGTCTTCGGTGCTTTGCGGATCGAGGCCCATCGCCTCCGCGATCTTGGTTGCGTATAGGGACACGCGATAGGCATGCGCTTCGCTGTATTTCTCGTGCGACAGAACATGCTGCAGGATGACCATCATGCTGTCGTAGCCGTCCTGCATCTCGTGCAGGGTTTTCTGATTGCGCTCATAGAGCGTGCCCATGGCGTATCCCGCGACCACCAGCACGCCTCCCCATACCGTGAGATCAAAGTAGCGATTGTCAAAGGGAAGCAATTCGGCCTTGCGGTTGAACATGGCCGGGTTGATATAGGTCAGCAGGACGACGAGAAAGACGCTGGCGCAAGCCGTGAGAGTGGCGTGGCGGCGTCCAAAATAGTAGGCAGAAAACATGACTGGCAGGAAATAAAAGACCAGCGCCATGCGTTGAGACGCGGCCAGGAAATTCAGGACGGCGGCAATCAGCACCAGGAACAGCAACAGCCAGAGTTCGTGATTGATCTTTCGCATGGGCCCCTCCTGCGGGCAGTCGTCCGCAGAGAGAAAATACTGAATCTACTGATGGTAGGTGGCTCTCGGTCCGAGGGCCAAATTACGGAAGTAATACGAGCATTTCTTATTTGGAAGTCATCCCGAGTCGGATAGATACTCTGCGCTTCACGCCGGATCCCTCCTCCTTCGCTTCGCTCAGGGTCGGGATGACGTCAACAAAAGTTAACCGTTGCGAGACTCACTTGGCTCGCGGGTGTGTCTGATCATAGACATGAAGCACGTGCTTCATCGAAAGCTGCGTGTAGCGCTGGGTGGTCGAGAGCCGCTCATGGCCAAGCATTTCCTGGATCGCTCGCAAGTCAGCTCCTTCTTCTAGCATGTGCGTGCCGAAGGCGTGGCGCAGGGTGTGGGGATGGACGTCGGGCGAGAGTCCCTTGGCGACCGCGATTTTCTTGATGATGCGGCCCACGCTGCGGGTGGTTAGACGTCCGCCGCGCTGATTGATCAGGAGCGCCGGCGTGTTCTTCTTTTTGTCGGAAAGCAGCTGCTGCCTGGCAGGAAGGTAGTCCCGGAGGCTTGCGGTTACGGAGTCTCCGAAAGGCACGTAGCGTTCTTTTTTGCCCTTGCCGCGGATCAGGATGGCTTCCGCGCTCAGGCGAATGTCGTCAAGGTTGATGCCAACTAACTCCGAATTGCGAATTCCGCATCCGTAGAGTAATTCGAACATCAAGCGGTCGCGCTGGGGAAAGGCGGCGACTTCGGGCATCTGGCCATCGATAACTGTGTTCATTTCCTCGATCGTGGGAACACGCGGCAACTTCTTCGGCAGCTTGGGAGTGGACACCAGCTTGGCGGGATTCTGGTCAACCACACCCTCCTGCGCTAGCCAGCGATAGAGAGAGCGCACCGCAGCCAATGAGCGAGCGACGGAGGTCTTGCCCAAGCCTTTCTCGTAAAGATGAGAAAGAAATCCGCGAATGGTGACGTGATCGATGCTCTTCCATCCCCGTGAACCGATGTAAGAGGAGAACACGTCAAGGTCTCCGCTATAGGCCTTGATGGTATGAGCCGAGGCGTTGCGCTCGCGCAAGACGCGGAGGAAGTCGGCGACGGATCTGTCGACCGTCGTGCGGGATGCAGTCCTTGTATTCATTTCAATTTACGATTTACGAAGTACGATTGACGATTTAAGAGCAGATTTACTTCGTAAATCATCAATCCTACTTCGTAAATCTCATTTCCTCTTCGCCCTCGGGTGATGCTTCTGATAAACGCTTTTCAGCCGGTCGAGCGCGAGGTGCGTGTAGACCTGCGTGGTGGAAATGTCGGCGTGGCCGAGAATCGTCTGCACGGTGCGCAGGTCGGCGCCATTTTCCACCATATGGGTGGCGCAACTGTGACGCAGCATGTGCGGACTGGTGCGGCGTCCGGTGGGCGAGCCGGCAGCCCGAACCATTTGCCACACGCGCTGGCGGGTGAGTTGGCGCGCGCCGCGTCCCAGAAAAAGCAGAGGCGAACTCTTCCCTGCAGCCAGCTGGGGCCGGGACCCGGTCATGTACTGTGTCAGCGCGTCCTGCGCCGATTTCCCCAGCGGAACGATTCGCTCTTTGTCACCCTTGCCCCGCACCAGCACGTAGCCCATCTCCAGCTTCAGGTCTTCGAGCTTTACCCCGATGATTTCCGAGACGCGTAACGCTCCGGCGTAAAACATCTCAAGCATGGCGCGGTCACGGCAGGCGATGGCCGAAGCCTCTTTGCGAATCGACGCCGGATGCGGACTTTGCAGCATGGCATCCATTTCGTCGCGGGCGAGCGATTTCGGCAACACCTTCCATTGTTTGGGGGAATCGATATTCAGCGTAGGGTCGTGATCAATCTTCTTGTCGAGCAGAAGATACTTATAAAGATGCCGTATCGCGGACAGCTTTCGTCCCACCGAGCGGCCGTCCACCTGGTTCGAGAACAGTTGCTGAATGAAGTCGCGTACATCTTCGCGGCGGGCTGTGAGCAGGGTGCGCTTGCGTCTCTCCAGGAAGCCGGCGAATTGTCCGATGTCGGTGGTGTAAGCGGAAATCGTCAGGCGCGCCAGGCCTTTTTCGATTCTCAGGTAGTCGAGAAAGCCGGAGACGACGCGGGAATTGACCTCGGAAGGCACAGAATGAGTATGCGCGTTATCGGACGTAGAGGAAAGTGATGAGGGGGGTTCGGGAAACTTTAACCACCAAGGACACGAAGGTTCACGAAGGACTTGAACCGCCAACTTCTTTTAGTACTTCTACCGCGTAGAGCGCACCCTCAGGCGTCTCTTCGTGTTTGAAGTAGGCGTAGACGTCGCGGCCCGGCGGCGAGATGTTCTTTCAGGCGCTCAGTCATCGCCTTGCGTTCTTCTCCCGAGTAGGTCGGCTTTCGGTACCTGTAGTAGGCAAAGTCGGCAGTGGTGACATCGGGCGTGACACGCTCCTCGGTTTCGGCGACGCACAAAGCACGCTGGTAGTTTTTCAACAAATTAAAAACCTGATCGTTGAACCAGGATTCATGGCGGAATTCAAAGGCCGACGGCACGCCCTTGGGGAGAGTCGCCAGAAATTCTTCGAGCACCGCCAAGTCGGCTTTCATATTTGGGGGAAGCTGAAACAGCACCGGGCCCATCTTCCCTGCCTGCGCTAAGGGCTCGATCGTGGCTAAAAATCGCGGAACAAAGTCTTCGGTATTTTTCAGCCGCTTGATGTGGGTGATGACTTGGTGCGCTTTCACGCCGAAGCGAAATCCCGCGGGAGTCTGCTCGATCCATTTTTGTATGGTCGTATCTTTCACCAGTTGACGGAAGGTGAAGTTGACTTCGACCGTATTGAGGCGCGTGGAGTAGTGCTGCAGGAACTTTGCCTGGGCAAGTTTTGCGGGATAGAAATCGGGCTTCCAACTGGGATAGGCCCATCCGGAAGTGCCGACATAAAGTTGCGCCATCTTTTCTCCGCGGTGATCGTGAGCGGGATTATACCTTCCGCTTGTTACTCTTCCGGGCTGCGCTCTTTGCTTTCACGCCCGATTTTTTCGCCTTGGCTTTCGGTTTCTCGGCTTGCGCCGCGATTTCGATTCCGCCTTCCGGCGCAGCTTGCGCCAGTCCCGCGGGATTCGGCAGCTTTTGCTTGAGTTTCAGCACCGGCTCGAACAGGTCTCCCATCTTCTTGACGCGATCGAGCACGTCGCTCGCTTCGAACACCAATAAGCTTGGATCTTTTTTCTTGAGCGTCTTTTCGACCTCTTCCCACTTCAGTGGCGTCGATACCGTCGGATGTTCGCGGGCGCGCAGCGAATACACTCCGATGGTGGTTTTGTGGCGGTCGTTCTGGCTCCAGTCAACTAAAACCTTTCCCACGCGCAAGTGCTTCTTCATGTCGGAAACCACCAGGTCGGGATGTTCCTGCTCCAGCAATCGCGCGAGCGCATTGGCAAACGGTTTCGTCACCTCGTAAGTCGTCGGCGTATGCAAGGGCACATAAACCTGCATGCCTTTCGATCCCGAGGTCTTAGGAAAGCATTGCAAACCGAAGTGCTCGAAAATTTCCCGCAGCCACAATCCGACTTGCGCGCACTGTACGATGGTCGCCGGAGGCCCGGGGTCAAGATCGAAGACGAGCGTCGTCGGGCACTCGATGTCTTTCGCCAGCGACAGCGACGGATGCAGTTCGATCGACGCCAGGTTCGCTACCCAGATCAGCGTCGGCAGATCGTTGAGCAGGACGTAGTTCACGGTGCGGTTGTTGCCTTCACTGAAAACAGGAGTCGTCTTCACCCAATCCGGCTTGTGGGAAGGCGCGTTCTTTTCGTAGAAATATTCGTGGTCGACGCCCTCGGGGTAGCGCTTCAACGTCAACGCCCGCCCTTCGAAGTGCGGCAGCAGCACCGGGGCGATGCGCGCGTAGTAGTCGATCACCTGTCCCTTGGTGAACTTCGCCACGGGATACAAGACCTTGTCGAGATTCGACAGCGAAAGGTGTTTACCTTCGACTTCGATGGTTTGTTTTGCGCTCGCCATTTTTAAGTTCAACCGCGGAAAAGATTTCCCCACGTTCCGCGGCTGTCCAGTATATTTGCGCTCGGGCATCTCGTCACCGCCGACACTTCGATGCCGGAAGAGGGCAGCATGGCACAAACGCGCCGCGATTTTCTTTATGGCCTGAGCGCCTTGGGCGCGGTTTCGTTCTTTTCGATCGAACGCACTGAGCCCGATCTCATCCTCTATAACGCCAATCTCTGGACGGTGAACGCGAAGCAGCCCCGCGCGCAGGCGGTTGCCATTTCCGGCGGACGGTTCCTCGCGATCGGATCGAATGATGAAGTGCTGGCGCTCGCTGGGGGAAGGGCAAAGAAAATCGATGTCGGCGGAAACACCATATTGCCGGGGTTTATTGATGCGCATTCGCATCCCGCCGAAGCCGGGCTCGATCATCTGCGCATGGTCGACTGCGATCTGCGCTCGATTGCCGAAATCGTCGCAGCGCTGCAGAAACGTGCGAACCAAACTCCGCCGGGGCAGTGGGTTCTGGGATTCAAATACGACGACACCAAAACTTCCGAGGGACGTCCGCTTTCGTTAAAGGATCTCGACGACGCGATTCCCGATCATCCCGTGTTCGTCGAGCATCGCGGCGGGCACACGGCGTGGGTGAATTCCGCGGCGCTGAAAGTCGCCAAAGTGGATGACAAGACACCTGACCCTACCGGCGGAAAGTATGACCACGATCCCGCAACCGGGAAGCTCACCGGACATATGCGGGAGAAGGCGAAAGAACAATTTGAAGCGCTGATTCCCACGGACTTTACGCGCGACGATCATCGCGAGGGCGTAAAGCTGATCGCCAAAATGATGACGCGCACCGGCATCACTTCGGTGACCGACGCACTGGGTTCTCCCGACAGCCTGCGCGCTTACCAGGATGCGCACGAGTCAGGTGACCTGCTGCTGCGCGTGTATTGCCACATCTACCATGCGTACTTCGACCAGATGCAATCGGCCGGCGTGAGAACAGGACTGGGCGACGAGTGGGTGCGCGTGGGGGCGCAGAAAGTGATTTGCGACGGATCGATTTCCGAGCGTACGGCGCGGTTGTCGGAACCTTACGTGGGACGGCCCAACGACTTCGGCATTCTGGTCACACCGGAAGATCAACTCTACGAGATTTCACGCAAGGCTCATGCCGCGGGATGGCAGCTTGCGACCCATGCTAATGGCGACGTGGGCATCGATATCACGCTCAAAGTGTATGAACGCTTGCAGAAGGAGATGCCGCGCCGCGATGCGCGCTTCCGTTTAGAACATTGCACGGTGATCAACGATTCGCTGGTGGAGCGGATTCATGCGCTGGGAGCCATTCCGACGCCGTTCTCGACCTATGTCTACTATCACGGCGAGAAGATGAAGGAGTACGGTCCGGAGCGCCTGAACCACATGTTTGCGCTACGCAGTTTCATCGATGCGGGCATACGGCCGACGCAGGCATCGGACTATCCGCCGGGGCCGTTCGAGCCCATGATGGCGTTGCAATCGGAGGTCACGCGCACCGATTGGAAAGGCAACGTCTGGGGACCGAAGCAGAAGATCACGGTGGAAGAAGCAATTCGCGTGGGCACGCTGCACGGAGCCTACGCGTCGTATGAAGAAAACCTGAAAGGCTCGATCGAAGCGGGGAAACTCGCGGATCTGGTGGTGTTGGGGCGCGACCCATTCCAAGTCGATCCCTCAGAGTTGATCAAGGTTCCCATCGAACGCACGATGGTGGGAGGAAAGTGGGTCCACGAGTCGTAGCGGGTTTGCGAACGACGAATGACCCATGACCAACGACCAGTTTGACAACCTCCCTTCCCGGCACGTAATTTCAAATTTCCCATCGTTGTGGAGGTTGGATGAAATACCGCGCGGTTCGTACGCTAGTCGTGGTCTTTATTCTTGCTGCCCTGGCAGCTGCCCAGGACCTGGCTTCCTTTGAAAAACACACTACCGTTAAGAAGCTTGCCAACGGGCTGACAGTGATCATCTGTGAGCGTCCTGAGGCGCCAGTGTTTTCCTTCTTCACCCATGTGGACGCCGGATCGGTGCAAGATCCGCTGGGCAAGACCGGACTCGCGCACATGTTCGAGCACATGGCGTTCAAGGGGACCGAGACGATCGGCACGACTGATTACGCCGCCGAGAAAGATCGCCCTCGCCAAGGTCGAGACCACGTATGCGGCGTACATCGCCGAGCGCGACAAACCCTTCGGCCGCGATGAGCAGAAGCTCAAGACACTGCAGAAGGCGTGGCAGGATGCTACTGTTGAAGCGCAGAAATACGTCAAACCGAATGAGTTCTCGCAGATTCTCGAGAGCAACGGCGCGGAAGGCCTGAACGCTTTCACCAACGACGACGAGACCGCCTACCACTATTCTTTGCCGGAGAACCGGCTGGAACTGTGGGCATACCTCGAGTCTGAACGTTTTCTGCAGCCGGTGATGCGCGAGTTCTATAAAGAGCGCAATGTCGTGATTGAAGAGCGCCGCCTGCGAACCGACAGCAGCCCTATTGGACGCCTGCTCGAGCAGTTCATCACCGCCGCATTCCAGGCGCATCCTTATCATCGTCCGACAATTGGCTGGATGTCGGATCTGAATTCATTCTCGGCCACCGATGCCAGGAGCTTTTTCGACCGGTACTACATCCCGTCGAACATGGTGGTTGCGGTGGTGGGCGATGTGAAAGCAGCGCAGGCGATGCCGATCATCGAAAAATATTTTGGACGGCTGCCCACTCAGCCCACGCCGGATGAGCGCACGACCACCGAGCCACCGCAGAATTCCGAGCGGCGCGTGGTGCTTGAGGATGCCTCGCAGCCGGTCTATCTCGAGGGCTATCACCGTCCGGATTTTCGCAGCCCCGACGATGCGGTTTATGACGCCATTGCCGACTTGATGTCGAACGGGCGCACGTCGCGTCTGTACCGCGCCCTGGTACGCGACAAGAAGATCGCTTCCGACTCGGCTGGATTCACCGGGCTTCCGGGCAACAAATATCCGCACCTGTTCGCCTTCTACGCAATTCCTTTGCCGGGGCATAAGCCGGACGAAATGGCCACGGCCATTCACTCGGAGATCGAGCGCTTGAAGAAGGAAGACATCAGTGACGAAGAATTGCAGATGATCAAGACGCGGTCCAAAGCCAACCTGATTCGCGGCCTCGGCAACAATGAGGGATTAGCTTCACAGCTTGCTATTTACCAGTCGCGGTACGGAGATTGGCGCGAACTTTTTCAGTCCGTCGACCGTATCGACAAAGTCACGAAAGCTGACATCCGCCGCGTAGCCAACCAGACATTCGTTCCCGCAAACCGCACCGTGGGCATTATCGAAACCGTCGCACCGCCTGCGGGACAGGGCCAAAACGGAGGTGCGCAATGAAGCAACTCGCGCGCGCAGCTCTCATTCTGATCGCCCTGACCTGCTTGCCGGCATTTGCCCAGACCAGTTGGAAGCAGATTCCGGTTCCGCCGCTGCCGGCATTCCATCCGCAGGCGCCGAAGCGCGTCCAGCTTCCGAACGGCATGGTCATCTTCCTGCAGGAAGATCATGAATTGCCATTGATTGATGGAGTCGCCCGCATCCATGGTGGCTCGCGCTCGGAACCCGACAGCAAAGCCGGCCTCATGGATATCTATGGAGAAGTCTGGCGCACCGGCGGAACAAAAACGCAGACCGGCGACCAACTCGACGATTTCCTTGAGATTCGCGCGGCCCGCGTGGAAGCGGGAGCGACTGCCGACTCCACGATGCTCTCCTGGTCGTGCCTGAAAGGCGACTTCGATTCCGTCTTCGCGGTTTTCAGCGATCTGCTACGCACTCCGGAGTTCCGCCAGGAAAAGATCGATCTCGCCAAGGGAGAAGAGTTCGACGCAATCTCGCGCCGCAACGATGACGTGGGCGCCATCGCCGGCCGCGAGATGGTGAAACTCGCTTACGGGAAAGATAACCCTTATGCGAGCGATCCTGAGTACGCGACCGTGGCCACTATCACGCGCCAGGATCTGCTTGACTGGCACAAGGCGCACGTCTATCCCAACAACATCATTATTGGCATGGTCGGCGACTTCGATGCCACGCAAATGGAAGCCAGGCTGCGCGAGGCATTCGGCGCATGGCCACAGGGACCGGCTTACAAAGAACCGTCCATTGAATTTCACCCGGCCAAGCCCGGCTACTATTTAGTTCCGAAGGAAGATGTGAACCAGAGTTCGATCCGCATGGTGGGATTGGGCACTCTGCGCTCCAATCCCGACTACTTCGCCATCCAGGTGTTCAACAATGCCTTCGGCGGAGGTTTTCAATCACGCCTGTTTCGCAACCTACGAACCGCGAAGGGACTGGCTTACGGCGTCGGAGGCGGCATCGGCACCGCCTTCGATCATCCCGGCATTTTGCAGATCGCGATGGGCACCAAGAGTCAGAGCACGGTAGAAGCGATCCAGGGAATTTATGAGGAGATCGACAACCTGAAGCCGCATCCGCTGACCGCGGACGAAGTGAAAGACGCGAAGGATTCGATCCTGAATTCGTTCGTCTTCAACTTCGACTCTCCCGATAAAGTGCTGCGGGAGCGCATGGCGTACGAATTTTATGGATACCCGGCGGATTTCCTGGAGAAGTATCGCGCCGGGATCGAGAAAGTGACGCCTGCCGACGTCGCCCGCGTCGCTGAGAAGTATCTGCACAAAGATCAACTCTCGGTGCTGGTGGTGGGGAATACGAAAGAGTTCGACAAGCCGCTGTCAACACTAGGCGGAGTAACGACACTGGACATCAGCATTCCTCCGCCACCGGGAGAGAAGCCGGGAAATTGACCAGGTTCAACCGATGCCTGCCCTTCGGATAAATGGGATAATCGGGTTTGAAGGAGTTCCCCCATGGGCAGTGTGGCTCTTCTGCAATCTCTGAAAGACGGCGTTCTCAGCCAAGCCAGCGTCAAAGCGATTTACGGCGAACCGATTCCCGCACACGGCAAGACGATTGTCCCGGTTGCAAAAATTCTTTATGGATACGGAGCCGGTGCGGGCACTGGCGGCATGGGCGAGACCAGCGCTCGCGGTGAAGGCGGAGGAGGAGGAGGAGGCGTGCGCGCAATCCCCGTCGGTGTAATCGAAATCAGCAATCAGCAGACACGGTTCGTGCCCATTACCGATCGCAAGAAGATTGGCGGAGTGATGCTCATGGGGATCGCTCTCGGCATGATTCTCGGATGGCGCAGGCGGCGTTGACCGCAAGCCTTATCAGCAGCTACAGCGATGGCAGCCCGACTTTTCTCACCATCTGCTGAAACCGGGGCTCATCGCGAACCGAATCGAAGTCACTGCCGACGTTTAGATAAACCATGCCGCTGTCCCGCTCGTCATAGGCTTTTTCGAGCCACCGCAGACCTAGCTCTTTGTCGCCCGCCAAGAAATAGGTTGAGGCAATGCCCAGCGCGGGCACATATTTGCCGCCATCGCGATCCTGGAGGCTTTTGTTGAGTTGGGCACGAAGAATTCCCGGGTATCCCGATTTCGCATAGGCCTCGTGCAGAATGGCGGCGAAGGCGGGGTTGCCGTACATGTTCGCCGTCTTCTCTTCCTCCTCAGCACCTTGCTTGTAATTGCCCTGCCTCTCGTAAGCGACCGCCAGGTTGCCGTGGGCGCCGACAAAATTCGGATCCAAGTCGAGAGTCTTCCGGTACTGCGCGGTCGCGGCATCGTAGTTACGTTCCCACTCCGAGATCTCGGCCACACCCATAGTAATGATGATCGAAAGTGGGTCGAGATCTACCGCACGCTGAATCTCTGCCTCGGCTTCAGGAAACCGCCCAAAGGCGACAAGGTGCATGGCGTACCACTGATGAGCCGTCGCGTAGTTAGGATTAAGTGCGATCGCCCGTTGATATTCTTTTTCGCTCGCGGCGAAATTCCAGTCGTAGTTATCTTCCACGAAAGCCAACGAAGTATGCGCTTCGGCCAGAGAGTCATCGAGTTCGAGCGCCTTCAGCGCCGCCGCTCGAGCTTTCGGAAACGATTCCCGTGGAGGAGTGGTGCCCCAGTCATCCAGCAGATCGTAGGAGTCGGCGAGTCCGGCGTAAGCCAGCGCGTAGGTCGGATCGCGATCGATGGCCTGCTGGAAGTAGTCGATCGCTTTCTTCATTCCTTCCTGGCTGCGTTTGTTCCAGAAATAGCGACCCTTCAGATAAAGGCGGTAGGCCTCGGGATCGGCGGTGTACTGCTTCGACAACTTTTTCTGGTCGTCTCCGGTAAGCCGCAGCCGCAGTTTTTCAGAGATTTGACGAGCGATGTCTTCCTGCAGCGGAATCAGGTCGGACGACTTTCGGTCGTACTGCTCTCCCCAGAGCTGCGTTCCAGAGCCCAGGTCGACCAGTTCAGTCTGGATGAGCACATGGTCGTCTCGCTGAACGATTTGTCCGGTCAACACTGCGCTTACGCCAAGAGCGCGGCCTATTTTCAGCGGATCAATCGTCGGCCCCCTGTAATGGGAGACCGCGCTCCATGACATCACACGGAGCGCGGGAAGCTGCGAGATGCTGTCGATAATGCTTTCGCTGATGCCGTCGCTCAGGTATTCGCTGTCCGGGTTCGAACTGGCGAAAGGGCAGGATCGCCACGGAATCGATGGCTGGACGGTGGGCGCGCCCCCATAGCCACGCTCCGGCCAGGATTACGAGAAGGGTGGCCAAAGACACCATCCACCAGACAGGTTTTTGATTCCCTTGCCGAGGTTGCGGGTTCTCGACCGCAACGGCGGCTGCCGATCCGTTGCCGTTGGCGAACTCGACCGGCGCAATCAGCCGGTATCCCCCCTTGGGTATGGTCTCAATGAAGTTGGGTTCGCGGGCGCTATCGCGGAAGGCTTTGCGCAGAGTCGAGATGCAGCCGGTCAGGACGTCGTCGGTCACGTGGGTTTCGGCCCACACCGTTTGCATCAGAACGTCTTTCGAAACCACTTCTCCTGGACGTTCCGCCAGACAGGTGAGCACCTGCATGACTTTCGGCTCCACCCGGGTGGTGTGCCCATTCTGACTGATGCGGTTCAGCTTGACCGCTACCCGGAACTCGCCAACCTTGAACTCGTCGCGCACTTCACCCCTCGCCTGCCCTGTAGATTATAGGACGGACGAGCGGCCAATCCGAGAGCACAGCCCAATGCCGTTATTGTCAGCGAGTCCATGCGTAGGTGATTTTGACTGCAAAGCGCGATTGGCGAAGCTGCATAAGGTTTTGCCCGGTCAGACTCTGGAAGGCGCTGCCCACGTTATAGATAACGTACAAATCGCTGTCGGGGCGATAGGTATAACGCAAACGGATGTTGGCGCTGACGGCCTCATGATCGGCAGTATTCGACTGTACGAAAGTGGTCAGGTTCACGAAACGGTTGAAGGCGTAGCTGGCTTGCAGGCCCGAGAGGACGACGTTGAAGTTGGCTTGCGGCAGGCGAAAAGCATTCCAGGTGTTGTTCAATGCCAACGCCAGGTGTTCTCCCGGACGGTATTGCGCGTTGAGCGTGGCTTCGTTGAGCCGCCCTGTGTAGTAATCCCCCCAGCGTTCGTTGGCCATGAACGTAACGCGCCGGTCTCCGGACGACATGTAGGAGACCTGGTGACGAGTGAAGTGATAACCGCCCGCCGGAATGAAGACATTCTTATAAATGTTGAAGGGCTGGTTGAGGCGCTGGTAAAAAACGTCGGCAGCCTGATTGTCGGTGAGCGCGCCGTTTTGAAAGAGAATGCGGAAGCTTTCGGTCCACTCCTGGAATTGAGGAACCCCCGCGGTGTTGGGATCGTGATCGAGGAATGAGTCGAACTGCAATTCACGAATGCCGCGCAGCTTGGGACGAGGCGTCAGATTAAGCTCGGCAAGAGTGGGGTTGTCGTCTCCCCGCGTAACAAATCCCACCTCGGGGTTGAAGTTGGGACGGATGGTTCCGTGTCCGGCGTAGAGGTTCATCCAGTGGTTTTGGTAGGTGACGCGAGCACCCGCCGTGTAGTCGTTCCCGTGCAGGAAAGGAGACCATGTCTTGGCATAAAACCCGCGCAGGTTTAAGTCTTTAAAGAGCACGAACTTGGCATCGACGCCACCCGCGCGGTTGTAGCCATCAAGCGGGTTGCTCGATTCCTTGTTCACGAAGATTGCGCCGATGTAGGAGTCTCCGAACATCGGGCGTTTGACACGGGCGACGCTGTAATTTGAGTCCGCGATTGTGCCCACCGAACGGGTTTTGACATCCATGATGCCAAGGTCGAAGCCGCCGAGTTGCCCGGCCAGCTTTCCTCCTGCGTCGATGGGAACTTCCTGGCCGGTATTGGCGTCGATACCAATCTGGCGGCTGAAGAAGAGCAGGTCGCTGTTCCAGGTCAGAAACTGAAAGACATCGGCATTCTCGAGAAAAAACCGCCGCTTCTCGGGAAAGAACAACGGGTAAGGAGTGAGATTGAACTGCTGCTGATCGACGTCGGCGTCGGCGAAGTCGGTGTTGACCGTCAGGCTCGCGAGCAAATTACTGCGAAGGCCGTATTTGGCGTCGAAGCCGCCGGCGTGCTGAAAAGTGTTCGGCTGTCCGGTGGACTGGGTGAAACCGCCAAGCGCATAGGGTTTGATGATGAGCAACCGGCCGGAAGCGATGTCGTTCAGGCCGCGGACTTCGCCGGCCTCCGACACTTTCCACAGGCCGGCTTGGCGGCGGTAGGCCGACCACAGATCCTCTTCGTTCTTGCGACGGATGAAACGGCGGAAATTGATGCTCCAGGCAGTGTTCGAACCTGCCTTGAAATTCAGCGTGCTGAATGGAATGGCAATGGTAGCGGTCCAGCCGTGGTCGTTGATGTGAGAAGCAGAGATCCACAGGCCATCCCAACTGGAGTCCACCAGTTCATCCGTTCCCCGAGGGGACTGCTCTTCGATCACTTCGCCGTCGAGCTGGGTGCCGAGCGCGTTGACCTCGAACACATAACCGTTGCGGTGGGTACCGGCAGGGTCAATGATCAGGGCGAAATTGTCGTCCAGGCTCATGTCGAGATCGCGGCGGAGCTGGGTAGCTACAACTCCCTGCGGATTCGAGTCATGGCAGAACACCCCGACGTAGATGTGGTGAGCGTCATAGAGCAGGCGGACTTCGGTAGATTCGGTGGCAGGCGTTCCCTCAAACGGTTCGCGCTGGCGAAAACTGGAGATTGGGGAGGCCTGCTGCCAGAGGGGATCGTCGAGCGTTCCATCGAGGCGTGGGGGATGGGCGGTGCGGGTGGCCGGAGCTTGTCTTTCCGGCGCGGAGGAGATGGCCTCCTGAGACTTGGCCGAGGCCAGCCCCGCCGGAAAAACCAATGCCGAGAGTACGAGCGCGAGAGGTAGGGCCCGCACAAAACCAGACTTGGCTCGCCCCAGGGTAAGCTGCAAACCTGAGGCAGCGCTTTCCAAGTTTCGGTTGGGGTGACCGGCAATGTTTTTCTCCGGCAGGACTGGCCCGCCAGAGCTAGATAACGCTCGCAGGCCGAGAAATGTCCTGAGGGAAAGGTGAGGAATAGCTAAGCTTTTGATACAAAGGAGATTGGTGGAATTCCCCAGCGCCCGTCGCGGGGGTTCTTGAGGAGCAGCATGAAGACTCTGATGATCGCCCTGCTCTTCGCCATAGCGGCACAAGTTTGCACGGCGCAAGAGATCACCGTCGCCGCCGCCGCCGACCTGCAATTTGCCATGCGGGACATCTCCGCGCAATTTCAAAAACAGACAGGTAAGACCGTCAAGGTCACCTACGGCTCCTCGGGGAACTTCTACCAGCAGCTACAGAATGGCGCGCCCTTCGACATGTTCTTCTCGGCGAATGTGGACTATGCCCGAAAACTGGATGCCGCCGGACTGGTCGAACCGGGAAGCCTTTATCCCTATGCCACGGGGAAAATCGTGCTCTGGGTGCCGAAAGAATCGAAATTCGACGTCAGCAAGGGTCTCTCTTCCCTGCTCGATCCGGCGGTCAAGAAGATTGCCATCGCCAATCCCGAGCATGCTCCGTACGGGCAAGCGGCGGTCGCCGCACTGAAGAAAGAAAATCTCTACGACAAGATTTCCAGCAAGCTGGTGCTGGGCGAAAACATCTCGCAGGCGGCGACTTTTGTCGCCTCAGGCGCAGCGGACGCGGGCATCGTGGCGCTCGCGCTGGCGGTATCGCCTAACATGAAAGACAAAGGACGTTATGTTGAGATTCCCGCCGATGAATATCCTCCGATCGAACAGGCTTGCGTGATTCTCAAGTCGGCGAAGGATAAGGAGACGGCGCGGAAGTTTCTGGAGTTCGTTAAGACGCACGCCGTAGCCGAAGTTTTTCGCGCATACGGATTCAGCACGCCGGGCCGAATTAGTGTCGCACTAGGTTCGATCCCACTTCTACCACAGCACCTTCAACCCAAACTGAATCTGCCGCGCCGTGGTCGACGTGCTGGTGATCGCTCCCGCCGTCCCCGACACTCCTGTGGGTGTGAAGGTGATCAAGTTTGGCGTGTTGAAGTTTGCGCGATTCAGCAGGTTGAAAATCTCGGCGCGGAATTGCAGATTGAAGCGCTCGTGAATCGAGGTTTCTTTCAGGGCCGAGAAATCCCACGTCGCCAGGCCCGGCCCGATGTAGGTGTCGCGGCCCAGATTGCCATAGAATCCGCTGTTGGGCGGGGGCGCGAGAAACGCCGCGGGATTGAACCACTGGCTGGGCTTGCCCAAAATCACCGGGCCGGTGAAATCAGGATTCAGGAACGGCCGCACCGGATTGCGCGTGTCTCCGTTATTCGATGGGTTGTAGCTCAACTGCGGAGTAAAGGGGAATCCCGCTTGTGCGGCGACGATGCTGTTTGCAGACCAGCCACTGACAAGTTTGTCGCGCCAGCCCTGAACACCGCCGCCGATAGCCTGGCCTCGTCCGAAGGGCAGTTTGTAGACAGCATTGATGACAGCCACCTGCCTCACGTCGTAAGTGGCGAGACCATAGTCGGCATTGAGGTTGAAGGGATTCGATACCAGCCCGGGCGCATTCCCGGCAGTCGTGCCGTTCAGCGAGTCTCCATTGTCGAGAGCCTTCGACCAGGTGTAGACACCGCGCAACGACAATCCGTGGCTGAAGCGGCGGTTCAAATCCACTTGCAGCGCGTTGTAGTTGCTGTCGCCTTCGGAGAACCAGGTCCAGGTATTGGCCAAGGTCGGGTTCGCTTTGGGGGCTCCAAACGGGATATAAAACGTTCCTTTCGGAACCGGCGCGCCCGCAAGCGGCGCGGGAAAATTGCTGGGATAGGTTGCCGGGCAGGGCGATGCCGGACAAATTGTCGGGAATGGCTGGTTGCGCATCGATGCCGATGAGTTCGTGGTAGCCGTGCGATCCGATGTAGCCGACCGTCAACGACGTGTTAGGGGAGAGTTCCCGTTCCACTCGCAACGACCACGAAATCAGCATCGGCGTCTTCAAGTCCGGCTGCACGCCTCCGGGAACGAGTTTGGCCGTCGTGGGCACCGGCGCGGTGGGATCGATGGGAAACGACGACACGGCAAGAGACGGAATGCTATAGGTCGGATTGAAGGGCCCGTTCTGATCAGCGCGGTAACCAAGCGCATCCTGCAGATCGTTGTATATCCCAAATCCGGCGCGGAAAACCGTCTTATTGTTACTGGCAGGGCTCCACGCAATGCCCATCCGGGGCTGCGGCAGAAACCGGGCGTGATTGGTCGTAAACAACGAATTGGCCACGCGCGGTTGGGAAGAGATCACGCTATTCGCGAAGGTGTAGTTCGCGGCGCGGCCGTGGGCTTCATTCCACCCTGAGGAATATTCGTCGCGAAATCCCAGGGAAACGGTTAGGTTCGGCTTCACGCGAATCACATCCTCCGCGTAGGCCGCGGCAAAATACGATCGCCAGTTCAACGCGGTGGAACTCGGGTTGTAGAGAAAGCTCGAAGCGGTTCCTGCGAGAAAAGTGGTCAGGCTGCTGAAGGTTGCCTGCCCGTACTGGCTGAGGGCCAGGTTCTCGTTCGACTGGAAAGGCTGGAACCAGAGGCCGACGCTGATCTGGTGGCGTCCGCGCACCAACGTCGCGCGATCTTCAAAAGTGTAGAGGTTGCGCGCCACACGTAGATTACTGCCGTTGTTGCTGCCCGCGAGCCCGATCTGTGCCTGCGGATTGGAGGCCGCGCTTCCGCCCACCACCACGGCGCCCACGGAATGTCCCAGGAGAAAGCCCGGAACCGTCGCTGCGGGCGTGCCGGGAGTGGGTTCTCCGGTGAAGAAGTATCCCGCGCGCGAGAAGCCGACCCGCGCCACATTGATCGTGGACGACGAAAACGAATGCGTTTCTTCCACGCTGACCACTTGCTCGCGCAGCGTGAGCAGGTCGGTGCTGTAAGGATTCAGCGTAGTAGCAGTCGTATCGTCACCATCGTCGATGGTGTAAACCGCCGCCAGCGAGTCCCGCGACGAAAACACATGATCCAGGCGCGCGGTACCGAAATCCTCGCGAATCGTTTGCAGCGGGCTACTAAATACCTGCGCGATGCCGTTGAAGTCAGGAGCATTCGCCGGTGCAATCGGCCATAAATTCAGCAGCGGCTGTACGCCGGGCACAGCCGCTGCTCGTGAGGCGGCATCGGGGACGAACGCAGCCGAGGTTTGGTGGAGGTGCTGGCGCAGGCCTTCGTAGTTCCCGAACAAGAAGGTTTTTCCCACCCTGATCGGACCGCCGAGCGCCGCTCCGAACTGGTTGCGCTGGAAAGGGGGCGCCGGGCCCTGATCGAAATAATTGGGCGCATCCAGCGCGTTGTTTCGCAAGAATTCGTAGACGCTTCCGTGAAGTTGGTTGTTGCCGGATTGCGTCGCAATGAGCACTTGCCCGCCAGGGTGCTTACCGTACTCAGCGCTATAGGTATCGCGCAGAAGGTTGAATTCGCGCACTGCGTCCACGCCCAGCAACTCCTGGCTGGCCCCCCCGGGTTGCATGTTGTTCTCAGCCGCGCCGGTGTATTCGACGCCATTCAACAGGAATAGATTCTGCTGTGGACGATTGCCGGATACCGAGAAGTTGTTTCCCGTAGTCGAATTCGAGACTCCAAGCCCCCCGGTTTTTTGCCACGTAAAATTAACGACGCCCGGGTTCAGCGGGAGCAGCAGATCGTAACTGCGCCCGTTGAGAGGCAAATCTTTGACCTGCCGCTCGCCTACCAGGCCGGAGGGATCACTGGTGGTGACGCTGACGACAGGGACATCTTCCCTGACCTTTATCTCTTCGCTGACCTGGCCGAGTTTCAAAGTCACATGGGCGATCGCATCCTGGCCCAGGACCAGGTGAATGCCAGTGCGGACGGCCTCGGCGAAGCCTTCTTTCCTCACGCGCACTTCGTAAGCCCCCAGCGGTAGCGCGAAGAACTGGTATCGCCCGGCTTGATCGGCGGGCGTGGTACGCGAAACATCCTTGTCGAGGTCTGTGGCAGTGACTTCGGCGCCCGAGACCGCGGCGCCGGACGGATCCGTCACGATTCCTGACAGCGTGGCCGAAGTCTGAGCTTCGGCGAAACCTGCGAACAGCAGTATTAGGATGACAAGCAACTGAGCAGACCACTGCGAGCGGCGTGCCTCTAAGAATCGACCAACCTCGCGCATTTCGTCTCCGAAAAAACCGCCGGCGGATGAGTTGTAAGTGTATACCAAGTCCGGTTTATATGTATATTTATATACGATTTTATTTGACTAAAGCGTAGAAGACGCGATTGACCGCACATCAGCTTCAAGGTACGATTTCGCTTCTCGCATGGCACAAAAGCGCAAGCCCGCGAAACCGCAGACGGAAGAGCAACCCCTGGTAAAGCTGCGCGAGGCCGCATTGGAACTTCGCGTCAGCTTTCCCACCATCAAGCAGTGGATTTATCACGGCAAGATCAAAAGCGTACGCACCGCGGGAGGCCATCACCGCATTCCGCAGAGTGAAATCGATCGCCTGCTCTATCGCACCCGCGGCAAGACGATTCCGGAACGCAATTTCCTTATCCGCCGGGTGAGCGGTAGAAATCAATTAGTGGGACGCATCGACTCTGTTCGCATCAGCGGCCTGATGGCGGAAGTGAAAATCTCGATCGGCGATCAGCAGATCACTTCCATCATCACGGCCGGCTCGGCTCGCGAGATGAACCTGAAGCCGGGACAAACCGCGGCTGCCCTTATCAAAGCCACCGAAGTCATGATTCTGCGAGTGTGAAATGAAAAAGGCCGCCTGAGCCCAGGCGGCCTTCTCGCACCGCGGTCCGCAGCCTGGAACTACCGCCGTTGATCAAGCTGTCATCGACGGCGCTGGGATCATTGAACGACTCGTAAGCCCTCGCCTTGACGGTCACAGCGGAAGCGAGGGCGGCGAATCATGGCAGGTCCATGACCCGCACTCGTCTTTCACTGCGTAGAGAGACCGTTCCCTGGATCAAGCAAGAGCCGGAATCTCACGCTCTCACCGCGATCACTTCCAGGTACTCCGATGAAACCACGGTGAGTTCATCCCCGCCGCGATTGTGCGCAGACCACAATGCTTCCAGTTCATCACGCAGGTTTCGCGCGGCAGTTTCATCCAATGATGCGAATGCGCGATTGGTGGGCCCATAGTACTGACGAAAGAACTCCACCACTTCAGCCGGCGGGAAGGGGTAGGTGAAGGTGTAGTCGCGCCGCGTCATCTTAAGATCCGAAACCCCGTGGCCCAGCCTCTCGCGCACCACCGCCTCATCGCCCCACAACACCGGGGCCGGCATGCCGGAAGGAGCGATGAACTTGGCGAAGGTTTTGAACATTTGTCCAACGAACCCTTCGCGCGTCCAATTTCCCATGGCGATGGCACCTCCGGGACTGCACACGCGCAGCAGTTCGCGGGCCACGAGTTCCGGCCGCGGGGCAAACATGGCTCCGACCAGGCTGGTTACGACGTCAAAGCTGGCATCCTCAAACGGGAGCGCTTCGGCGTCGCCCTGCATGAAACGAGCGTTGAGTCCTTCCGCCCGGGCCCGCGCCTGCGCACGCTGCACCAGGTTCGGCGCGATGTCCACCCCTGTGGCGTTCACTCCATCCCGCGCCGCCCATAGCGCGACCTGGCCCGAGCCGCAAGCCACATCGAGCAGTTGGCAGCCGGCGGGTACGTCGAGTTGTTCGTAGAAAATGCGCGCTCCTTGTTCCATATAGCGCGAGAATCGGTCGTAATCTCCGGCCATCCACGTTTCCTTCAGCCGTGCCTTCAAACCGTCGATTTCTGGTGCGGTTGTAGTGGTGCTCATGCTTCCTCCTCTGTGTTTTGTTTTACTTTTCGCCTGCGGCAAGGGTGGACACCGCGCCGGTAGTCCTGGCCGGCCCGCCGATGCTCCATTCAGGGCTGCAAATCTCTTCGATGGTGACCCAAGTGTCGGGGCGCATAGTCTCTCCCTTGATCAGCGGCACGGCATCCGCGACTTTGCGGACCCTCTCCTCTTTCCGGGACGGCATGGAGACCGGTTCCATCATGTTCAGTTGGATCAAAGGCATGATTAGTTTCTCCATTCAGGATCGAATTCACGGTTCTTGTTTCCGCCGTTGGACTTCCCGCCATGCCGTCTCTCGGGATGAGACTTTCTTACTCACCAACACGAGAGCACGTCTAGCGTCGCCGGCTCGTGCTTTGGGTTAGCGGTTCCACGCTTTGGAGTGATCCTGGCGGCAAAGGACTGCGCGACGATCTTCCCGTTCCGCACAACAAACGTGTCGGTAGCGGCTTCGTAGGAATTGTCTGCGGTCTCTGCACTCCATAAGATGTAGCCGTAATCGCCTTCAATCCATTGCTCGCGCAACGAAAACGAAGCACCAGGCTTGGCAAATTCCGACAAGAGCGCCTTAAAAAACGGTTTGATCGCGTCAGGGCCCTTTAGCGATCCGCCGGGTATGAAGAACACGGCATCGGATGAGTAATCAGCGAGTACGCCATCGAGATTGTTCTCGTAGAAGCACTTCAGATGTTGATCGAGAACATCGTTTGTAGTCAGCATTCGTCGTCTCCTTTTGCGTTTGCATTGACTCGAACCGCTTTTCGTATCTGCAAACGCCGTGACAAGGCTTACTGTGCATCTCAAACGCGGGCCATACTTGTCCGCGCGTCCGCCTTTCTTGCTCACGGCAGAGTTGCCGTATGATGATTTGCTCAGAAGTCCGGAGGGATTTGCCGGAAGTCCCGCGAGGGAATATATGGATGTGCTTTCCGAAGTGCTGAAGGTCGTGAAGCTCCAGGGCGCCATGTTCTTCAACGGCGAATTTTCCTCCCCATGGAGTTTTTGCTCCCCGCCGTCGCGCACGGTTGCGCCCTATGTCGCACCGGCTGCGAGGCACGTCATCATCTATCACCTGTTGACGGAGGGGCATGCCTCTGCCCGGCTTGTCGATGGCCAGCGCATCATTCTTGAGGCTGGCGACATTGTGATCTTTCCGCATGGCGATGCGCACTTCATCGAAAACGGACCGCCGACCAAACCGGTAGACATGGCGAAGGAATTAGCCCGAATTTTTTCCCAGGGGTTGAAGCTCTCCCGCGCGGGCGGCGGAGGGGAAGTTACCAAATTTGTTTGTGGCTACATGGCGTGTGAACCACGGCTTAGTCAGGTTTTTCTTAGCGGCCTGCCGCCGGTGTTCAAGCTCGGCATTCGCGACGATGCCTCGGGCAGATGGTTGGAGAACTCGATCCGCTTTTCCGTGAACGAGGCTGACGCTTCCCGCGCCGGCGGAGAAGCAGTCCTGGCCAAACTGTCGGAGGTGTTGTTTGTCGAAACGTTGCGCGCCTACATTGCGCACCTTCCAGCTGAACAAACCGGTTGGCTGGCCGGCGCCCGCGATCCGGAGGTGGGAAAAACGCTGGCCCTGATGCACCGGAATCCTGCGCATCCCTGGACCATTGCCTCCCTGGCCCAGGAAGCTGGAGTGTCACGCTCAGTGCTGGCCGAGCGCTTCCACCATTACCTCAACCAACCTCCCATGACGTATCTCACGCGCTGGCGACTTCAGTTGGGAGCGCAGATGCTGGCATCGACGAGCTATTCGGTGGCACAGATCGCATCCGAAGTCGGCTACGAGTCCGAAGCCGCTTTTAACCGGGCGTTCAAGCGCGAGTTCACCCTTCCACCTGCGCGTTTTCGCAGTCAATCGAGGGCGGGTCAGGGGACCAGTCCAGCAAAGAAATCCCGGCTGGTTGAGTAGATGGTGTCGGCCTCGCTGAGGCGGGTCATGTTATCGCAGGATCGTCACCGGCTGGGAATCGTCCCCGCTCCTCCTGCCCCGTTTTCCCTAACCACCATCAACCGGTCAACGAGCGTAGTCGCCGATCTGCATTAGTTCCTCGCACCCAGCCCATGTTTCGTCCGGCACCGCTTGCAGTAGGTAGGAGGCTCGGTGTTGTCCACGTAATGGAATACTGGCTTCAGCGTGCTTAGGTAAGCAAAGATCGCTTTCAGATCATCGTCTGTCAGGTTTCGAAAGAACGCCCAGGGCATGATGTTAGAGAGTGGCCGCGCTTTAAAGCCTCCGTTGCGGATGACCTCGATGAACATGTTTTCGTCGAAATAAGAGATCCCAGATGAATCCGGGGTCAGATTCAGCGCGTTTACCCTCTTGATCTTCTTTCCGCCCTCCCAGGCTCCCACCAACGGCGCGCCTCCGCCAAGATACATTCCGGCGATCGGATTGCCCTTGTCGTCGGTGGGCGTGTGACAAGCATCGCAGTGTCCTCCGTTCACCAGGTACTCGCCATACTTCACCCGGTCCGACCGGTCCGGCTCGGGAACATGCGCTAGCGGTGAGAGGGGTTGGAATTCCTTCTTGAGTTCCTCGGTAAGGCGTGTCTTCGGGCGCTTGATGTGCACCGGCGGCACCGACCTCTCATACACGATCACCGATGCCAGATCTTCATCTGACAGGTTGCGGAAGTAAGAATATGGCATCAACGGATAGAGCGTCCGCCCATCGTGCCCAATCCCCTGCCGCAGGGCACGTACAAACACAGCGTCTTTCCAGGTGCCCGCGCCATATTCGGGATCCGGAGAAATATTCGGCGCGACCACCCGGTTCGGTCCTGCCAAACCGAGCTCTATGTTGGGAAAGACGAAGCCTCCCAGCTTTTTGCCAGGAACTACTTCGAACGGACGCTTCGAAAAATCGTTCTGCGAATGGCACGCCGGGCACTGCAGAAGTCCTTCTACCAGATATTTGCCGCGTGCCAGCCGCTCCGGTGTACGCGGAATCGGATCCATGTCGAGCACCGATCCGTTCCTCGCAGCCGACGACTCTGTTCTCTGCCTGCGATGCAGTCGAAGATCGCGCCCCAAGTAACACCAGGACCGCAGCCACAACCGCACGCTGCCATGCGATTTCTACCGGTCAGTTTTCGATTCACTGTCGCCCCTCGTTTATTAAGATTTCACTTTCGAGACAGCACGCACCGCTGCACGCGAATCGGCGGATGTGCCCTTTCACTCTTTAATCGCAACGATGTTCTGACCGGCTTTTCGAAAAACAGAGCCCTGCTGAAGAATGGCACCGTGGGGGAGATGAAACTTAAACCGTCGTGCGAATGCTACGCCTGAAAAAATCAGGAGGCAAGTCCATTGCGAGATGGCTGGGTGTCACCGTGCGCCCGCTCGGGAGGGCCCGGCGAGAAATCGCAATCCCCGATTGGGTCAATGAGTGAAATCGAGATGTTTCGCCAACTGACAAAGCAAAAGCGCTCCAATCGTGCGGAGTTCACGTTTCCGCGGTTGGAGCTGTGCCTGGCGAGCCCTCCGTTGCTTATTCCCTCGGATGGATTGCAACGCGAGTATTGGTTCCCGAGAACCCTGATCTCAAACTGTTCAAAAGCGAACAGTCATTACGGTATTGTCTCCCGAGTTTAATCCCGCAAGCGGTTATGGGTTAGTGGCGGGAGCTCCCGGCATTCTGACCTCACGACAGCCTGCCTTTACCGTGCTCAGGCGCCGGCCCCACGGGTTGGGCTTTTTTTACGAGACTCCAGGGAAGATCGGCAAGGGGGAGAATTCCGCGCACCATCCCGCCCTCACGCTTAGCCAGTAAGAACGGGCGGCACCGCATCGCCGCCCGACGCAAAAGTTAGAAACTGATTTTGAAAATAACTCCGCAGCCGTCGGCACATGCGTCAGTCTCGATGCCACCGTAATAGGTAGTGCCATAGAGATTGCCGGCTGCATCGCGAATGAGCTGGGAAGGGCTGCTTCCATCGTTGCCATTAAAAGTGTGCAGCACGGTGCAGTTGCCGCTTGGGTCCAGCTTAATAATATTGCCAGCGGAGGCGTACAGGTTGCCTTGCGGATCCCTTACGAGAGCAGATGTGGGGCTGCCGCCGCAGTAGTCATAACCGAATTTGTAGACCACCGTATAGTTGCCACTCGTGTCAATCTTAAACACCAAGCCGCATCCCCAATCCTGGAATCCGGAACAAGGGATCTTGCCGCCGTTTTCGGTCGTGCCGTACAGATTTCCCGCGGGATCACTGATTAGTCCTGCCCTCGGATTGTGACCGTCGTCTCCATTAAAGCTGTGCAATACGGTTTCGTTGCCGGAGGAATCGAGCTTGAAGACGGTTCCGTCATGGAAAGCGCCACCATCGGAGGTGGTCCCGTAAAGATTACCGGCCGGATCACGCAGCAACCTCGCCTTGGGAGTGACTCCGTTGAGAGCGGAGAAGCTGTAGAGAACGCGTTCATTTCCTTTGCGGTTAACGGCAAAAACCGTACCGTGGTAGGCCGAGCCTCCGCCTATAGTGGTTCCATACATAATGCCGCCAGGACCGCCAATCAACTCAGCCCATGAGTCGCCGGCATCCTTGTGTCCCTTTGTTCCGAAACCGTGGATCACGGTCATGTTGTTGGAGGAATCGAGTTCGTAGACAACTCCTTCACCAAATGGGCCGCCGGCTGTTGTCGTTCCATAAAGGTTCCCACCCGCATCGCGCAACAAGCCGGCGAAGGGCGCGGAGCCTTCGCTTCCTGCTCCGAAGGAATAGAGTGTGGTTTCAATACCCGATGCGTCGAGCTTGAATATCGTCCCCTGATTGTACGTACCACCTCTTTGGGTGACTCCGTAGAAATTTCCAGAAGGATCGAGCACCGGATTCCCGAGAGGATTCTGCCCGTCAGTCCCGCCCTGAAACATGTACAGAACGGTGAAAGTCTGAGCCGCTAGCGGGGTAACGAGAAATACCAATGCGGAAAATATAACCAACGCAGAAATTATGAGGCGCGTTCTGAGAATCGGATGGGGAAATAACCTTTTTTTCATATATTTTTTCTTCTTTCAAGGGATAATGCCAGGATGATTGGTCGTTCTGATCCGATCCGGGTGACTGCAAGCGTAATTGCGCTGTGATGCTGGTCGCAAGGATTGATATCACCCCGGTATGTGACAGGGGCGGGAGGAAAGTTAGTCGCGCTGAAGCATGCAGGAATGGACATCGAGCGTGATCCCGTCCTATCTCCAGCTTCGGCGCCCTTTAACGAGAGTCTCACAGCTCCAAAAACCAACCGACCATTTGACTCCGACCGGCCTTTTCATGGAAGGCGATTTCACTCAGAACCACTCGGGTTATGAGCGTAGTAGCCAGATTAGAGTAACAAGTAAGGCGAGGAAGAGCATCGGACCGCCCAACACGAAGAGATAAACAGCCAGCTTCGGATAGGCCATCACAAGTCTTTTGGGAAGCGGGGATTCCACGCCCAATCCGGCGATGTACATCAACGCTATTGGCAGGATGAATCTCCATGCCACAAAAACCAGCGCGACCGCGCAGACCGCCACAAGCATCATTTTGGAAGAGACAAACACGAGGCGGATTATAGAATCTAGCGCAGAGTGAAGCCCAGAGCTGCCATGTCAACTGCTGAAAACAGGGGTTAGCGCTCATTCACTTTCGCGGGTGTTCCCGAGTGCCTCGACAGTGATCAGCGAGGTTCAGCGCGGTGTCGATATAGCTGAAGTGCGATATGCAGCCTAGCAGCGGCGACCCAACATCGGCGCAGCAAAATTTGCGCGCTCATCCACATGTTTACTCCTTAGTCACGTGTCTCTGGACCTGTCTCTTTCTCTTCTCCCGAGCACCGCTTGACGTCGTCTTCTCAGGCAGCTACGATAGGCGAACAAAAGGCGAACTATGTCCAGCCTGCCTCTTCTCCCCGACTCCGGTACCCGCCTCGTCGGCATCGCCCGGCTGGCCGCGCATGGAGAGTCCGTCCGCCAGGGACACGACGTCGAATACTTCACCCTTCCCGTCCGTTCCCTGCTCAACCGTTGCAGCGGCGTGCGCATGCCGTTTACCTGGACCATCAATCCTTACCGTGGCTGCGAATTCGCCTGCAAGTATTGCTATGCGCGCTACACGCACGAGTTTATGGAGATGCGCGATGGGGTCGACTTCGAGCAGAAAATCTACGTCAAGCAACACGCCGCTAATCTGCTGCGCCAGGAGTTGCGACAGGTCAAGCCGGGAGAAGAAATCGCGCTGGGTACGGCGACCGATCCCTATCAACCTGCCGAGCGCCGGTATGAGATCACGCGAGCAATCCTGGAGGAACTGGCGCTCCATAGCGGCCTCGAACTCGGCATCGTCACCAAATCAAACCTGGTGGTGCGCGATACCGATGTATTAAAGAAGATCAGCGAGAACAACCGGCTCTTTGTGAATATCACCATCACCACCCTGAATATTGAGCTGGCACGAATCCTGGAGCCGCGCGCGCCGCGTCCTGATCTAAGGCTGGAAGCGATGCAGGCGTTGAACGAGGCGGGAGTGAATGCGGGCGTGATTTGTGCGCCGGTCATGCCGGGGATTACCGACTCTCCCAAAGATCTGGAAGCCCTGGTGCGCGCTGTCGCCCAGGCGAAAGGAAAATATATTTTTGCCAATCCGTTATTTTTGAAACCCTGTTCGGCGGCGGTGTTTCTTCCCTTCCTCGATCAGGAATTTCCCAAGCTCGCCGCCAGCTATCGCGAACGTTATAAAGATGGCGCCTTCCTGCCCAAGACCTACGGCCAGCGTATTTCGCAACTGATGTCGCGGCTACGCGAGAAGTACGGCATTCGCAATTCGTACGAGCGATATAGCCGGAAGAGTCATCCGGTGGTAGAAGTTAAAACCGAACAACTTTCGCTTTTCTAGAATTAATATTCAGACGTCGTCCCGAGCGCAGCGAGGGATCTGGCGTGAAGTGCCGGACACTCAGCCTCGTGAACTGCACGCCGGATCCTTCGCCCTATCGGGCTCAGGATGACGTCACCAATAAGGATCGCGAACCCATCCCCTATAATCAAAGATTCAGACGATGAGCTCCCCCACCATCCCACCTCCGCCGCGCTCCCCTTCGAAGCTCGCGCAATTCTGGCGCCGGGTTACGGAGGGCATGGAACTCAACCAGCTCTGGTCGCAGTTCCGCTCCGACGCGCGGGCCAGCTATCGTCTTTATTCGCGCGACATCAAGCCCAGCGATCCCGGGGAAACCAAGGTACGCCGTTTCCTCCACACCCTCCAGCAGTTTGCCTGGGCGATTCTCGAGAAGTTGACTCCGGCGCGGCGGGTTCTTCTACTGCTGGCGATTCTTTTACTGCTGATGCCGTCCGGTGGATGCCACTATCGCGGCGAAAACGGCGAGGTGGTGGCCGGGGAATTCGACCTCCGTTTTTACGGCGGAGTCTTGATGTTCGTCGTCCTGATGCTTGAAGTCGCCGACCGCGTGGTCATGAAGCGTGACCTGGAGATTGCGCGCGACATCCAGCGCTGGCTGCTGCCGCCATCCCCACCGCCGGTGCCCGGTCTGAGCATCGCCTTCGCCACGCGTCCCGCGAACACTGTCGCCGGAGATTACTATGACGTCTTTGCGCGTCCTGACGGCTCTCGTTTTCTGATCGCCGTCGCTGACGTGGCCGGCAAGAGCATTCCGGCGGCGCTGCTCATGGCGACTTTCCAGGCCAGCCTGAAGACGCTGTCGTCCACACCAACCTCGCTTGAAGAACTGGTCATCGCCATGAACCGCTACGCCTGCTTGAACAGCCAGGGTGGGTTGCGCTTCACGACGGCGTTCATCGCGGAGTACGATCCCGAGAGCCGCGCCCTCACCTACATTAACGCGGGACACAATACTCCGGTGCTGCGCCGCAAGTCTGGCGCGGTCGAACGCCTCACCGAAGGAGGATTGCCGCTGGGCATTCAAGCCGAGGCTCCTTATCAGTCAGGAAGAGTGGTGCTTGAATCCGAAGACTGGCTGCTGATATTTACCGACGGTCTGGTGGAAGCGGTCAATGGTCGCGATGAAGAATACGGCGAGGAGCGCATGATCAGCATTCTCAATGGCAGCGCCGCGGTCACGCCGGAAAAAGTCTTGAGCCGGATGATGGTTGATGTAGACGCGTTCGTAGGCACTACGCCGCAACATGATGACATTACGTGCCTGCTGGTGAAAGTAGGTTAGCCAGGTTGAAGAAATGCCGCCGAGTTAGCACAGCACGGGATCAAGGCAGCCACGCTTAACCCGGCCACCGCTTAACAGGGAAGGCCATTGACGACTTGTGGCAATGGAAGCACGAGTCTTACAGAGTCAGAAGTTAATGTAGACAAACACCGTCGTTGTGCAGTTAAACGAACCGCATAAAACGAGAGCTTTCCTGGTGGCTTTGCCTGACGTGATACTGCACACTCCCAAGTTTTAGCTGCTTGTACACTGGAGATCGATGATGCCTATCAGGAATGTAATTGTGTTCTTCGTACTGCCGCTCGCCTTGTGCAGCCTGTCGTCTACGCAGATTTCAACATTCTTGCCGGAGGCGGACAAAGACCCATTCGTGGGTACGTGGAAGGCGAACGCAGACAAGTCTCGGCCGAAGCTTAGCAAAAATGAAGCTTTGTATGTCAGGACAATATCTCGCGACGGAGAGGATATTGTGTTCTCCTCTCGAACCAAGAGGCCCGGCCCCGCTCCACTAATCAAGAGAGGAGGAACCTATTCATGGAATTCTTCGAGAACCACTACAGGATTCGTTGCGATGGGTTATCCCATTCAGTCCAATGCGGTGTCGCCTCTTGCACCAAGTCTTGTAGCTATAAGGCTGCAAACCGCGTCGAAGGCGAAGGGGAAACGCCCAATGGCAAAACCTACTGGGCAGAGGAAGTGTCATCGGATGGACAGGAGGTGAGAGTTTACGGGTACACAGACGAGGCAAGAACAAAGCTTAAAAGCACACTCGTCTTGGACCGCGTGAAGTAAACCACGCTTGTTGACGTATTCGGCTGCCCAGATCTGAGCTTAGTCCGCCTTCTTTGAGAGTTCAGCAATGCGACGTTTTGCAGTTCCGCCATTCCAGTCATTCGGATCCACTTTTAGGCGTCCGGTAGTGCTTCCGCGAAAGCTGGCGTTCGCCCAGCCCGCACTGTCTACCCCATCGCCTCCGCATACATGCGATGAAAGGCGTGCACGCCTTTTTCCTGCTTCACGCTATAGCGGCCTCTTTCATAGCTGCGCGAATGAAGGTTCTTCTGCACGATTTCGCAGATGGCCACATCTTCTATCTGTATCTGATCGCTGAATTCGACCGAGGCTTTCGCGGCCGCGCTGCCTAAGTCTTTTTCCGGCAGATACCATTCGAAGATCGCCAGCGAACGCTCGGCATCCACCGGCAACACAATATTTAAAGAAACGTTGTCGGGATAGCAGTTCAGCATCCAGTTGGGAAACGCCCAGAAATAGTCGGTGGTGAGATCTTCGCGCGCCTCCTGATAGCGGCGTGGCGAAGCATCGCCCGGTTGCGCTCCGCGAATCGGACTGAACTGGCGCACATGCCACCGGTACGGTTCGACCGTGTAGGCGTTATAGTCGAGTTCGCGATTCAGTCCCGGATGCACGCTGGGCAGGTGGTACCCCTCAAGGTAATTGTCGACGTAGGTCTTCCAGTTGCACTTCATGTCGTAGGTGCGGCGCTCGAAGAGCTTCATCGATGAGAAGTCGGAATTTCTCGGCCTGCTGGCGGCAGTTCTCCCAGACTTTCGCTCAAGGGGCGTGCGTTGGGATCCAGATTGACGAAGATGAGGTTGAACCACTCTTCCGCGCGAACGGGCGCCAGAGTGAAGTCGGACGGATCGAAATCCTGTACGCCTTCGAACTCGGGAGCGCTGATCAGCTTGCCTTCGAGATCGTAGGTCCAACCGTGATACCCGCAACGGAACAGCTTGCGCGAGCCGCAGCCTTCTGCCGGAGGGCCGGCACGGTGCCGGCAGACGTTATAGAAGCCGCGCAGTTCTCCCTTCGCGCCACGAACCAGCAGCAGGGGTTCTCCCAGTAGATCGACGGTGAAATAATCTCCCGGCTGGGCTACCTGATTGCGATGTCCTACCACCTGCCAGGTGCGGCGAAAGATCCTCTCCTTTTCCTCGGCAAAGACCCCGGGATCGATATAAAACCGGGCGGGGAGGGACCAGGCGTTCGCGATGTCGGCGTCGATTTTGTTCACAGAAGACATTTCGTAACGCGAGTCATTGTAAGGCAGTATCGCGAATAACGTCTTTTAAGCCGGCAGCGGTTGGACCCCGGCTCCGGAACTTTTGTTTTGTTCATCTTCCCCGTGCAAGGCGGGCGGCTTCTGGCGTTCTCACAGAGGAGTGCGAGGAGTCCCAAAGTGACACATCTTGTCAATTTTCGGGACAAAATCTGACATAAGCAGCGTGCAGCGGCAGTCGCAGGCCACGGGACTCAGGTGACCAAAGATTACCCAAACCTTGAAAACAAAGCACCTTAACCCACAAGGGTCTGCCCGTTGGTAAGTTCAGGGTCTGGTCAGTAAAATGCGAATATTAATCGGCAATTGGGTCTACTGAGACCACACTTGTAATGGAGAAGAGGGAAAACGAGATGCGGAAACAGAAGGGTTTTTCGTTGATTGAGCTGCTGATCGTAGTCGCGATCATTCTGATCATCGCTGCGATCGCCATTCCGAACCTGCTGCGCGCACGTATTGCTGCCAATGAATCGTCCGCGGTGAGCTCGGTGCGTACCATGAACACGGCTGAAGTGACCTACCAGTCGGCCTATCCGACTTGGGGCTACGCTGACACGATGGCCAAACTCGGCCCGCCTTCGGCGACCGCGCCTTGCCCGGCTGCCGGCCCAACCCAAGCGAGCTCCTGCTTGATTGACGGCGTTCTGGCATATGCCATCGCTCCGGGCACAGCAAAGAGTGGCTACTATTTCGGACTGGCTGCTAATCAGGGTGCGGGTGGCACACTGTACCTGAACTACACCATCGGTGCTTCTCCGGCGGCCTTTAACCAGACCGGCGTGCGTGACTTCTGCTCGAACGAAGACGCCGTCGTGCTGTTCGATCCGGGCGCTGCTGGCAACGCTCCGGTAGGCATTGGCGGATGCTTGCAGCCTGCATTCGCGCCGTTGCAGTAATCGGAAGTTGGCAAGTACCCGGGGGAGGGTACAAAGCCAAGGAGCATCGGATGCCAACATCCGATGCTCCTTTTTTTTCTCCCCCTCGTTCCGCCCGCCGCAGCCGAAACCTGGGCGATGGCAAGTGTGATCGAACAGAACAACCGAGTTCCCCTTCCTTCCATTTCACCCCGAACTAGAACCAGCCAAGCCGCGCAAATATAAGCGTGCCTCGCTAACCGCTAATACCTCTTCGGTGTCTCATAGCGAGATCAGTTGCCACGAATTGTCAGAACGGGCCGACAAATCCTGTCACCTCGAGGAAGCGGGCTGGACCGGCTTCTCATGGAATCATGGCAACGTTATGATATTAAAGGTGTTTGCTTCGCTTCCAGGGGACTCCTGAAGTTTATCTGAACTGGTCCCTGACGTGCATCAGAAGAAGCCAGTGAGAGACAACGCGGCAGGAAACACGGCGCATAAAGGAAACGACATGAAACCGAGCAGGGGATTTTCGTTGATCGAATTACTGATCGTTGTGGCGATCATTCTGATCATCGCGGCGATCGCGATCCCGAACCTTCTGCGAGCCAAGATCGCCGCCAATGAGGCGTCCGCAGCCAATTCGATTCGCAAGATCGCGACCGCGGAAGTGACCTACTCTTCGGCTTACCCCACGCAGGGGTACGCGCCAGATCTGCCCAGCCTGGGCGGGCCTGTAACCGGCTGCACTCCGACTGTAACGACGGCGTGCATTCTGGATGATGTGCTGTCCAGCGGGACCAAGAGCGGCTACCAATTCGTGGCGGCGGGATTTGCACTGGGGGGATCGACCAACGTTTCTTTCGTGGCAGGCGCGGCACCTCTGAGTTTCAACCAGACCGGGGTACGAAACTTCTGCACCGTTACCGATGGAGTCTTGCGCAGCGTGAATCCCGCCCCGGGAACACCACCCGCGAATAACGTAGCCACCTGCATAGCCTATCCAATCACACAATAAAGTTTGGCTAGTGCCTCGGGGGAGGGGTACAAAGCCAGAACGGGCCGGGACGCGAGTCCCGGCCTTTTACTTTGGTAATCGCGTACCGCGATGGCTAACGCCGGGCGTCCCTGCCTGCGCTTATAATTTTGTGGAAAGCTGACTCGCTCCGGTTCCCAGCATGGCTGCCCTGGAAATTCTTGGATTGGAAAAGACTTACTCCGTAGGCTTCTGGCGGAAGCGGCCCAAGTGTGCCCTGCGCCCCCTGCATCTGCAGGTGGAGGAAGGAGAGATCTTCGGCTTTCTCGGACCGAACGGCGCGGGCAAAACGACAACCCTCAAGATGTTGATGGGGCTGGTGTTTCCCACGTCGGGTTCGGCGCGAATCCTGGGCATGGAGATCCACGATCCCAGGTTGAAGGCACAAATTGGATTCCTGCCCGAGCAGCCCTACTTCTATGACTACCTGACCGCCCGGGAACTTCTGGAGTATTTCGCCGGGCTGTCGGGAGTTCCGGCAAAAGAACGCAGCAAGCGCTCACAGGCCATGCTGGAACGGGTGGGGCTGGGCGACGCCGGCAGCGTGCAATTGAGGAAATTCTCCAAGGGTATGCTGCAGCGAGTAGGCATCGCGCAAGCCATTCTGCATGAGCCCAAAGTGGTGTTCTTCGACGAGCCCATGTCAGGTCTTGATCCGATGGGCCGGCGGGAAGTTCGCGACCTGATGGACGAGTTGCGGCAGAAAGGCAAAACCGTTTTCTTCTCAACGCACATCCTGTCGGACGCGGAAGCGTTGTGCGACCGGGTGGCAATCCTCCACCTGGGAGAGTTGCGCGGGGTGGGTTCGGTGGCTGATCTGACGTCGAGCACGCAAAATAACGTGGAAATCACCTGGCAAGGTTTGACGGTGCCGGCATCCCTGCGCGCCTTGGGGGCGGAGTGTCACCTGGCGGGGAATGAAGTGCGGGCGGTAGTGCGCGAGGCCAATCAAGATGCGGCCATCGAGGCGCTGCGCCGGGAGCGCTTGCGGCTTATTTCGGTGGTGCCGGTGCGCACTTCTCTCGAAGATTATTTCGTTCAGAAGCTGAAGCCCGCTGAGGCGACTGCAGGCGGGCCGCGATGAACACACGCATCGGGCTCATCGCCTCGAACACGTTTCGCGAAGCCGTGCGCGACCGGGTGCTGTACAACCTGATCGCCTTTGCGCTGCTGATGTCGGGCGCGTCCATCCTGGTGGGGCAGATCTCGATCGACATCGAGCGCCTGGTGGTGATCAACCTGGGACTGACTGCGGTTTCACTGTTTGGCATTGTGATCGCCATTTTCATCGGCATCGGGCTGGTGTCCAAAGAAATTGACCGGCGGACGCTGTATACCGTTCTGTCACGTCCGGTGCGGCGCTGGGAGTTCATCGTCGGGAAGTTTGTGGGGCTGGCGGGAACGCTGGTGGTGAATACCATCTTTATGGCGGTGGGCGTGTTCGGCGCCCTGCTGTACGTTTCCCACCACTTTCAGACGTCCGATAGCGGACTGCTGGTAGCTCTCTACTTCATCATTCTGCAGTTCCTGATCATCACCTCACTGGCGCTTTTCTTCTCGTCGTTTTCTTCGCCGCTGATGTCAGCGGTGTTCGCGTTCTCGCTGTTCGTCATCGGCACGTTTGCCGAAGACCTGCGCGGGTTCGCGGGCATGGCGAGCGGAGTTGCGCGCTGGCTGGCCACCGGAGCGGCTTATCTGGTTCCGAACTTCTCGGCCCTGAATGTGATCAGTTCGGTGGCGCACGAGCAGCCCGTGTCCGGACAACTCATCTTCTACAACACGGCGTACGCCCTGATCTACACCACCATGGCGCTGTGCGGTGCGGTATTGATCTTCGAGCGCCGGAACCTGAAATGAAGTCCTCGCGCAATACGTCGATAGTTGCGGGCTTGCTGCTCACGGCCTGCCTCTGCGGATCGGTATTGCTGCTGCGTCGGCTCGATCAGGTACGCACGGGCGCGACGCTGGAAGAAGTGCTCTACATTTCTTCACCCAAAGCGCTCAAACGCATGAGCCTGGGATACGACGGTTTGCTGGCTGACATCTACTGGACGCGCGCGGTGCAGTACTTTGGCGGCAGGCATCACACCGGGGCGAAGGACTATAACTTACTCGGCCCTCTGCTTGAGATCACCACCACGCTGGATCCGAAATTGATTGTGGCCTACCAGTACGGTGGGAATTTCCTGGCGCCCAAACCGCCGAATGGAGCTGGCCTGCCGCAAGCCGCCATCAATCTGGTGAACTATGGCATTCAGCACAATGCCGGCGACTGGCATCTGTATTACCAGTTGGGATTCATTTATTACATGGAGTTGAACGACTACAAGCAGGCCGCCGCAGCGTTCGCCCGCGGCGGAGAGATTCCCGGCTCGCATCCGTGGCTGAAGCTGCTGGCCGCGCAAATGGCGGAACGCTCTCAGGATTTTCAGACCGCCCGCATGATGTGGACGACCACACTTGAAACTACCAACGACAAGGCCATCAAGTACAACGCGGCCGCACACCTGCGGGCCCTGCAGGCCGATCAGGAGATCATCGGCCTGGAAGCCGCGGTGAGACATTACCAGGAGAAAACCGGACACCTTCCCACGAGCTTCGGCGATCTGGTGAGTGCCGGAATTCTGCGCGGAACTCCGGTGGATCCGCTGGGGAATCCCTACAAGCTGACCCGCGATGGACACGTCGAACTGCAATCGCCCGATGACTTCCCTTTTGTGACAAAAGGCCTGCCCCCGGGCTACACCCCACCCAAAACGCCGAAAGTGCTGCCGACGGATTAGGAGCGGTTCTCAGTTCTTCATTGCCGACTGCAAGATGACGGGATTGTAAGAGCAGATTCGGGAACGGCCTAACCGTTACTATATTCCGCATGTCTTCCGATGCTCCGCGGCTCTGGCCAACTCTCGCAAATTGGTGGAGCGAAACTTCTGCACGTGATGGGATCTCACGGGCCGCGCAGCAGTTGGCGACGCAACTTTACGATTTCGTGCGCGATTCCCTGCCCCACCGGCGGCGGCAGCGGTATGGCGATATCGACTACGACTTCGATTTTCACGTGAACACGACCGGCGCGACTGTCAGTTGGCGCGACCGGTTGCTGGGACACTTTCTCTCACCTTACCAGCCCACCGAGCCTGTTTTATTTCACGAAATGCTGGCGGCGTTGCCAATCGATTTTTCGCCTTTCACATTCATCGACCTGGGTGCGGGCAAAGGACGAACGCTGTTGATGGCGTCCGATTACCCGTTTAAGAAAATCATTGGAGTCGAGTTGCTCCCCGCTCTGCACCACGCGGCGGAAGAGAATGTCCGACACTACCGACAGCGACGCGCAGAAGTGTCAGGCTATCGAGTTGCGGCTTGGTGACGCCAGAGAGCACGCGCTTCCGGTGGATCCGTTGGTGCTTTACTTGTTCAATCCGCTGCCGCAGGCCGCGCTCGAGGAAGTTGTAAGCAAACTGGGAGAGTCGCTGCGGACACATCCCCGCCCGATATACGTGATCTATCACAACCCTCTTTTGGAATCGGTGGTGGCACGGCAGGAATGGCTGTGAAGATTGCAGGGACGCATCAGTATGCGATTTTTGCCGGACGGTGATTTTCGAAACCTTCTTGGGGTGATTTCCTTGGGATGATTTCGCCGTATCCCACCTTCGCCGCAAAAGGCGCGGCAAAGGTCGGGGCGGCACCCGCGGCTTTTTGATCCGGTAGAATGGAGATGTCCGCCCGGTGAACAAGATCCCAATCTCATTCAAGCTGATGGTGGTATTGCTGGCGGCCTCGGTCACGGCCTCGGCGGCACCCGATATCCATGCAATTGCCCAGGCCGTCGACCAGCGGTACAACCATTTGCACACCATGGAGGCGCAATTCACGGAAATCTACCGGGGCGGCGGGATGGACCGGACCGAAACCGGGGTTTTATGGCTAAAAAAACCCGGCAAGATGCGCTGGGAGTATCGTTCTCCTAGAGAGAAAGTGTTCCTAAGCGACGGCAAGGACGCATGGTTTTACTTGCCGGGGGACCGGCAAGCGCGAAAGTCTCCGGCAAAGAAGCTCGATGACTTGCGGTCTCCGCTGGGCTTTCTTCTCGGTAAGACACGGTTGGAAAAGGAATTGCAGGGTTTATCGTTTGCGCAAGATGTGCCTCCTGTGACTCCCGGCAATGTGGTCTTGCGCGGCGTGCCGCAAGCTCTGGCGGACCGCGTGAGCCAGGTTTTACTGGAAGTGACGCCCGACAGCCGGATTGCGCGGATTGTGATCGAGGAAGTGGACGGATCCGTCACCGAATACCGCTTTACCGATCAGAAGGAAGATGTGGCGGTAGCCGATTCGATCTTTCACTTTGTGCCGCCGGCCGGAGTAGAAGTAGTGGATGGGGACTTGGGACAATGACGGTAAACGAAAGCATACATTGCACTTATGTGATGTTTGGGCACGGTTACCGGGGTTAGTCGTTGACAGGGATTTAACAAGAGCAGCACACGATCGGATGCTAGACTGAAGTGCTGGAAGCACGGTCGTAACGCACTGAAATGCCTGAATTTCTAGTCAAAGCGGCGGACGAACGCGGGCGCCTGTTGCAACAGGTGGAAAACGGCTATTCCGAAGCCGAGGTCCGCGACCGTTTCGTGCAGCAGGGCTTTCTGGTCTATTGGGTCAAGCCCAAGGGCATTTACTCCGCCGGGAAGTTCCAACTCGGATCGAACCGCAAGGTCAAGCCCAGCACATTTCTTATTTTCAATCAGCAGTTCCTGACCCTGATCAAAGCTGGACTTCCGATCCTGAACTCGCTCGATCTGCTGATCAAGCGGCAGAAGGACCAGCGCTTCCGCACCCTGCTCGAAAATGTGCGCGACCGGGTGAAAAGCGGCGAATTGCTCTCCGATTCCTTCGCAGCCCAAGCTGCGTTTCCCAAGATCTACACCACCACGCTGCTGGCCGGAGAGAAGAGCGGCAACATGGAAGAAGTGCTGAGCCGCTACATCGCATTCCAGCGCATGGCGCTGACCTTCAAGAAGAAACTGGCGGTCTCGCTGGTGTATCCCGCGCTCCTGATCAGCGTTGTCACGCTCATGCTGATTTTTCTGATCACCTACGTGGTGCCGCAGTTTGCCAAGCTGTACGAAAGCTTGAATGCCAAGCTGCCGACGATCACGCTGATCATGCTGGCAGTGGGCAACAATGCCCAAGAATACGCGCCTTATGTTCTGGTCGGCCTCGTCATTGTGATCGCGCTGTTGTGGCGTTGGAAAAATACCGATAAGGGCGCCGACACGCTCGACCGCGCGATCTTGCGGATGCCGCTGCTGGGCGATATCTGGCTCAAGTATCAAGTCGCAAATTTCTCGCGCATGCTTTCGACTTTGCTGCAAGGCGGCATGCCGCTGGTGCCCTCGCTTGAAACTGCGGGCGCATCGATGAGCAGCCGCCGCATCCTGAACGGAATCAAAGATGCCGCGTCGCGGGTGAAGGAAGGCCGCTCGCTGGCGCGCAGCCTGGAAGACCAGAAGATGTTTCCCGACCTTTCGGTGGAGATGATTGAAGTCGGCGAATCCACCGGAGCGTTATCGGCGATGTTGAACTCGGTGGCGGAGTTTTACGAAGAAGATGTGCAGACTGCGCTGGGCGCAGCTATGGCTTTGATTGAACCGGTAATCCTGATTGTGATGGCGGTGTTCGTGGGTGGAGTGCTCATCTCCCTGTACTTGCCCATCTTTACGCTGGGATCCGGCATCCACTAACGACTCGGCCCTCGGGCTCTGCAGGTAGGCTGGAAATGGCAATGGCGGAAAAGAAATCAGTGTTCGTCAATGGCGAGAACGGCGGGCGGGTTACGGCCGCCCATGCCGACGATCTCGAAAAAGCGCAGGATGTCGCGCGGCGCTATCGCTGCGAGTTCATCGACTTGCGCAACTTCCAGTTGCACCACGACCTGTTTGAGAAGGTCCCGGTGGAGCTGATGTTCCGCTACAAGTTCGTTCCCTTGGAAGAAACGCGCGAGGGGAAACTCGCCATCGCCATCGCCGATCCCAGCCAGCTGATGATGATCGACGAAATCAGCCTGCTGCTGGGCAAGCGCATTCTCACCAAGGTTTCTACCCCCGCGCAGATCGACGAAATTCTCAAGAAAACCGAACAGTCGAAGCGCGTGCTCGAAGACGCCAGCGAAGGTTTCCGGCTCGACGTTATCTCGGAAGAAGAAGGAGCGGGCGACGAGAGCATTTCGATCGACCGCCTCACCGCGCAGGGCGATATCAGCCCGATCATCCGGCTGGTTGACACTACCATCTTCACCGCCCTGCAGCGCCGGGCAAGCGACATTCATATCGAGACGCAGGACGATTCGGTCAACATCAAGTTCCGCATCGACGGCGTGTTGACGCAAGCCATGGCGCCGATCGCGAAAGAGCATCACTCGACCATCATTTCGCGTATCAAGGTCATGAGCGAGCTTGATATTTCCGAGCGCCGCGTGCCGCAGGACGGCCGCTTCCGCGTGAAGTATGGGCAGCCCGAGCGCCCCATCGACTTCCGCGTTTCCATCATGCCTTCGATTCACGGTGAAGATGCGGTGCTCCGCGTCCTCGATAAAGAGTCGATGAGCGAGAAGTTCCACAAACTGGTTCTCGACGTGGTCGGTTTCGACGAAGACGATTTGCGGAAGTTCCGCCGCTACATCAAAGAGCCTTATGGCATGGTGCTGGTCACGGGCCCGACGGGCTCCGGCAAAACCACCACGCTTTACGCTGCGGTGAACGAGATCAAGACCGATGAAGACAAGATCATCACCATCGAAGACCCGGTCGAATACCAGATCAAGGGCATCACGCAGATTCCGGTGAACGAGAAAAAAGGACTGACCTTCGCCCGCGGATTGCGTTCCATCCTGCGTCATGACCCCGACAAGATCATGGTCGGCGAAATCCGCGACCAGGAAACCGCGCAGATCGCCATCAACTCGGCGCTTACCGGACACCTGGTGTTCACCACCGTTCACGCCAATAACGTCGTCGACGTGATCGGACGTTTCCTGAACATGGGCGTCGAGCCCTATAACTTCGTTTCTGCGTTGAACTGCATTCTGGCACAGCGACTGGTGCGCGTGATCTGCGACTCCTGCCGGACCCAGGTGCACTACGCGCCCGACGTCCTCGAGGCCAGCGGTCTGGACCCCAAGCAGTGGTCGGAAGTCGCGTTCTATGAAGGACAGGGCTGCATCGAGTGCGCCGGCACCGGATTCCGCGGACGAAGTGCGATTCACGAACTGCTGGATTTGAGCGACCGTATCCGCGAACTGATTCTGGCCAAGAAGCCGACATCAGAGATCCGTCGCGCCGCTCGCGATGAAGGCATGCGATTCCTGCGCGAATCCGCTCTCGACAAGGTGAGACACGGAGTCACGACGCTGAAGGAGATCAATAAGGTCACGTTCATCGAGAGCATGCGATAGGACGGAATCGGGAGACGCGGCCGGGAGTGCTCATCCAGCTATTGCAATTCTTTTCTCTACAAGGTTTTATCTATTAGGATGAGTGTGTTCCATTTCCAGCATGAATTCTAGTTTCAAAACAGCCACGAAGCCGGTACTGGCATGCGAAATCGCCGCCGACCGGGTACTCGCCGGACGCATTGGAGAGAGCGGCGAGGTTCTGGAGTCGTGCTCGTCCTTCGAGTTGGCCCCGGGCAGCGTGGTTCCCGACCTGATCGAGAACAACCTGCGCCAGGCCGATACCGTATTTCACACCATTCGCGATGCGCTGGGAAGCTTCTCGGCAAGCACGCGCGACGTGATCGCGGTTTTACCGGACGCCGCGGTCCGCGTCGCTTTGCTCGATTTCGACTCCCTGCCCGCCAACCGCGAAGAAGCCGAAGGAGTCGTTCGCTTTCGACTGAAGAAGTCGCTTCCGTTTGATGTGGAGAAAGCGCGCGTCTCCTATCACACGCAAACTTCCGGAAGCGGGGTGCGCGTGGTGGCAGCCGTGGTACTCACCAGCGTACTCGAAGACTACGAAGCGGCTTTCCGCCAGGCTGGGTACGCGCCCGGAGTGGTACTGCCGTCGATGCTGGCTGCGCTGGGAGCGGCTACGGCCGACCGTCCGACGCTAGTCGTAAAAGTCGATGCGCTGACCACCAGCATCGCCATTCTCGAAAACCAGCAGTTGCTGCTGTTCCGAACCCTTGAGAACACGCGCGGTGTCACCATCACCGGAGATCAACTCGCGGAAGAGATCTATCCCTCGATCGTGTTTTTTCAAGACACCTATCACCTGAACATCGAGCGAATTTACGTTGCTGGCCTGTCGGACACCGGCGGTGCCTTAGCGGCCCTGCGCACCGCCACCGGAGTGGAGGTCACGGAACTGGTCAGTGCCTCGCAGCTGGGATCGAGCGGAGGTTCGGTTCCGCGCTGGAGAATGGCGGGAGTGGTGGGAGCGTTGCTCGCATAAGCATGCATCTCGATATCAATCTCGCGACTCAGCCCTACGAAGACCTGCGGAGGTTCTGGCTGCGCTGGGGCGCGCCGCTCGCGGCTCTTGGGATCATCACGCTGGTGCTGCTTTACAGCGTGGTCGTGGGAGTGCTGGCCGCGCGGAAAGACAATGCGCTGATCAGGCAACGCGAAGCTCAAATCGCATCGCGCGACGAAGAGAGAACCGCAGCGATGTCGTTGCTGAACCTGCCGCAGAATCGCGCAACGCATGACCGCTCGCAATTTCTGAACGACCTGTTCGAGCGTAAGGCGTTTTCCTGGACCCGCGTGTTCGAAGATATGGAGCAGGTGATGCCGGCCCGCCTCCACGTGGTATCGATCAAGCCGGAAATGGGCGATGACAACCAGTTGTTGATCAAACTGATTGTCGCGGGAGAATCCCGCGACCGCGCGCTTGAGCTGGTACGCAGAATGGAAGCCTCAAAGCGTTTCCAGCAAACCCACATTCAAGCCGAGTCGGACGTGGCGTCGGGAACGGGATCAGACCGAGTGCAATTCGAGATCAGCGCCGTCTATGTGCCCGATGTTCCGAAGACCGCCAGCGTGGGAGGCGCACCTTAATGCCTGAAATGAAGGACACGCGCCGGAAGGTTCAAATCGCCATCGGGGCCATGCTGGTGGTCGATATTGCCGCCGCGGTGTTGTTGTTCTCGCCCTGGGTGGGTTCCCAGCGCTCGCGCGGTGAGCAGATGCAGTCTTTGTGGAGAACTTTGCAGGCAAAGACCCGCGAAGTCGAACCGTTGCGTGGATTGGATAAAAAGGTGATCGTCGCGCACGATCAGATCGATGATTTCTACAAGTCCCGTCTGCCGAATGAAGATTCTGCCATCGCCGACACCTTGGGAAAGCTGGCGGCGGAAAACGGGGTGAAAATTGGCGGCATCAAGTACAAGGTCGCAGATCCCGATCCAGTCGGGTTGCGGTCGGTCACGATCGACGCCGATTTTGCCGGGAACTATTTGCAACTGGTCCGTCTGGTCAATGAACTTGAGCGTAGCAAGTTGTTCTTCCTGGTGGACAGCGTCGAGTTGGGCGGCGCCCAGGCCGGACTGGTGAAGCTGAAACTGAGATTGGAAACCTATCTGAAAACGGGTGCCTAAGTGAAAGTCGGAGCCGAGGACAAGAAAAAGCTGGTCATCGCCATCGTGCTGATGGTGGGTGCGCTGATTCTCGTCGGCGGACTTGTGTTCAGTTCTGGAGGATCATCGCCGCGCGCCGCCGCTCCGGGCGCCGAAAGCTCCCTCCCTGCCGCGCGAACCAAGGGTAAAAATAAGAAGCTGATCGCGACTGCGCGCTCGCTCGATCCCGAACTGCGTTACGACTGGCTGAAGGCCAGCGAAGACACCAAGTATCAGGGCAACGGGCGCAACATCTTCGAGGCGCAAGACGTAGTGATTCCGACCCCGGTTGCGAAGGCCACCAAGACCGCGCCGCCACCACCTCCGACGCCGACTGGGCCGCCTCCGCCGCCGCCCATCAATTTGAAATTCTTTGGTTTCGCCAATCGCCCCGGCGAGGCAAAGAAGGTTTTCCTGGAGCAGGGTGAAGATATTTTTGTGGCGTCGGAAGGCGACATCGTGAATCGCCGCTATAAAGTCCTGCACATCGCGCCCACGGCGGTTGAAGTGGAAGACGTGCTCAATAACAACCGCCAGAGCATTCCGTTGACCCAGGGATAGGAAATGCCGAAGTTTCGCAAATTCCGGAACCATGGACGCCGCGATCCCGAGCAGGGTTACATCCTGCTGATGATGATGCTGTTCATCACGCTGTTGGCCATTTTTGGCGCGTCACTCGCGCACAACATGGCGTTTGAGCTCAAGCGCGATCAGGAAGCAGAGATGATTCACCGCGGCGTGCAATACTCGCGGGCTATCCGCAAGTTCGTGAAGAAAGTGGGACGCTACCCCACCAGCCTGGAAGATCTGGAGAACACCAATAACATTCGCTTCCTGCGCAAGCGTTATAAAGATCCGATCACGGGAAAAGACTTCAAGCTGCTTCACCTTGGCGAAGTGCAGCTAGGCAACAACACTACCGCGCTTGCCGGCGCGACCACCGCCGCAGCTCTCGCCGCCGGCGCCGGAGCAAACGGGCAAAACCTGCAAGGACTGATCGCGGCGCAGGGCGTAGCCGGACTGGCGGCGCAGGGGCAGCAGCCTCCGCAAAATCTGAATGGCGATCAGGACACCGATGCGGCCAACAATGGTCAGGCTGGCAGTAACCAGCAGAGCGGGCAGTTTAACCAGACGTTCGGCGGCGGACCGATTGTCGGCGTCACTAGCTTCAGCAAGAAGAAAACGATTCGCGAGTTCAACAAGAAGAACCACTACAACCAGTGGCAATTCATTTACGATCCGTCGGCCGAAACCAACGCCCTGATTACCACTCCGAGCCAGCCACCGTTGCAAGTCGCCGCTCCGAACGTGAATGGACAGCCGGGCGCCAATGGTGCGAATAGTTTTGGCGGCCTCAACAACAACAGCAACTTCGGCGGAGGCCAGCTAGGTCCCGGAGGCTTGCCGATTCAACCGCAACAACCACCTCAGTCACAAAATCCGCCGCAATAATTGGCACCCTAAATCTAGACGTCGTCCCGAGCGGAGCGAGGGATCTGGCGTGCAGAGATTCGAGTCAGCCCGCGCCAGATCCTTCGCCCTATCGGGCTCAGGATGAGTCAAGTGAAAATAGGGCAAAGGGCTAAGTGCTGGGTGCCAAATGCTAGGTGCCAAGTGCCAATTGCTGGCCACGAAAAGCAACAGCCCCACCGTTTCCGGTGAGGCTGTGTGACCTCGAGAAATTTTCTGTTACACGCTAAACGACGATCCGCAGCCGCAGGTCGACTTCACGTTCGGGTTTTCGAACTTGAAGCCCGCGCCTTCGAGGGTCTCGACGTAATCGACTCGGCATCCGTTCAAATACATGACGGACGTGGCATCGACGAAAACCTTAAGGCCTTCCATATCGAACACCTTATCCATCAGGCCCGAAGCATTCTCGAACGACATCGAGTACGAGAAACCGGAGCAGCCTCCCCCAACAACCCCCACGCGCAGGCCGGCAGGAACAGGATTCTGTTGCGCCATAATCTCTTTGACCTTCGCGACGGCGCTCGGGGTCAGGGTAATGGGCGCCACTTTGGGCGTTACTTCGGGAGTGGTGGTCGTGGTGGTTGCCATTCGTATCTCCTTGAAACGACTATGCCTGCATTATAGCAAAGGCGAAATGAAAAGCACCCTCAAAAATCCGGGTTTCTAGCTATTGGATGCCGGGCGAACGGCAGGGGTCGCAAGATCAGAAAGGCACAGGGTTTCCTCTTGCCAACGGGGATATAATCTCGATCAGGGCCCTTACCCGATCCGGCTGCGGGGCCAACCACCTACAACCGGCGAGAGGCTCGGGAGCGGCTCGAAAATCAGCACCGAGGTGGCCTATGTCTCCTTTGCTCTGGATAGGGATCGCATGGGGAGTTGTGACCGCCATCCTGGTCATCCTCCTGATCTACCGCAGCACTCTCACCATGCACGAAGACGATCAGCTTTTTCTCGACGAGGCCGAGTCGCACATGGAGCAGGAACAGATCCAGCTCATGAAACGGGTGGATAGCATCTCACCCTATCTCAAAGTGCTGGGCGCCTTGTCGGGAGCCATGATTCTGGTCATGGCAGGAATGGCCATCTACCAGGGATTGAATCCTCCACAATAGCCACAAAATGTTTTGCCAAAAAAAAGAGCCTCCCGCGAGGGAGGCCCTTGTTTGACGCGCGCTTGAGGCTATTGCTTCGGGGCGGCGTCGCTTTTGGTTTTATCCTGCACCGCGTTCTTGATGGACTCAGCCGCCCTCTTCACACCCTGCCCCGTCCTGTCGGCGGCCTCCTTGGTTTTTCTGCGCTGCCTGCTTCACGAAATCGGCAGTCGCTTCCGCGGCTATCCTGGTGGTGTCGGCCACAGATCCGGCGGCTTGCTTGGTCATGCCAGCTGCCGCATCCCTTTCGTTATATTTATCGCTGCAGCGGCGCCGTCTTTCACGTGCTGGGCGGCTTCGCCGGCCATGCAAGTATCAGTCATCCGGCATGTCTTTGCCGGGATTCGAGATAGGATCTGACGTGCAGGGTTGGGGCGCACAGCGATGCTCCGCGAATTCCAACCTGAGATATTCCTGAGCTTCGGCGACCCTCGATAAGGATCCGACTGGTACTGCGAACTCGCGGTTACACGCGGTGCATACGGCAACGGCCGGAGTAGCGCCGAGCCACTTCACCACCCTGAGATTTCTCTTCCCCATCTGCAAAGCATCGCATGGGACCTGACGCCTTCGCCAGGAATGCATTTACAATAAAAGCCGTGGCCGCAAGGACCGCTCAAAGCGAAAGTGGCGGAATTGGCAGACGCACCAGACTTAGGATCTGGCGGGTAAAACCGTGGGGGTTCGAGTCCCCCCTTTCGCACCAATGATTTTGCAGGTCCTCTACTTCAGTTTGTGTCTACCGCCAGCAATTCCGCCGATTCCGCAATGCGGAAGCAGCAATTGAAAGTTTGAGGTGACAATCTGTGAAAAGATTTACCGCGTCAAGCTCCGACCCTGCTAGTATGCTGCCCGATATGACGCCAAATCACGTTTGGCCTTGGCTCTGGAACAGATAAAACTTTAGCTCGGGAAGTTTCCTGTGATGACGCCAGAAGAACGCGAACGCTTTGAACGGCTGTGCAAGAAAATCCAGGCCGAGGATGACCCGGCAAAATTCGATGAGTATGTCCGCGAACTAAAAGAACTGCTCGATGCGAAACACGAACGCATTCATCCAGAACAGAAAACCGAGGCGAGCTAAACAACCGCCGTCTTGTGAGAGAGAGTTCTCACCGACTGTATTTCAAGTCCCTGCCCCGCTATAACCGCTCCGCTGTACGGGAATAAACCTAGCGACCTACAGTCTGTATTGTAGAGAACGGTCGAACGCCTTCGATTACCTTTAAGCTGCGCGACTTTGGCCGACCCATTCCCTCATGCGTCGTCTAGAAGATAAAATCCGGGCCCTATGCGCGCGGGCGATCAAGGCCGGGGGCGAGGAAGAACTCAGACCATTGCTGAACGAACTGCGCGACGCGCTGCGCCAACACGTCGAACGGATTCGTAAGCGCTTCGGCGACTATCCTCCTCCGGTTGAGCGGCGAGTCAACGACGAGATGCCTCCTTTAGAGAAAGCCTTGTCAGAAGCATCCGCCCCACAAAACATACCGACACAAATCAAGCCCATTGATATGGATTCCATCAGATCAAAAACCGATAAGACTCCGAGCGGCTCCGCAAACGGAGGGCCTGGCTCTTAGCGCGACGCGCGTGGAGAGGGGGAGTCTGAATCTCTATTCTCCGCTCATCGTTTCAAGGGTTGGTTCACGCGCCCGGCTTGATTAGCTGAATCACCCAATACACCAGCGACGCGACCGCGGCCGAGGCGGGGATGGTCAGCACCCAGGCCCAGACGATGCGGCGGGCGACTCCCCAGCGCACGGCGGAGAGGCGGGTGGTGGCTCCGACGCCGACGATGGCTCCGGTGATGGTGTGAGTTGTGCTCACGGGAATTCCGGCGAGGGCGGTCGAGAAGAGGGTGATGGCGCCCGCGGTCTCGGCGCAGAATCCGCCGACCGGTTTCAGTTTGGTGATGCGCGATCCCATGGTGTGCACGATGCGCCACCCGCCGAAATAGGTTCCCAGCGCGATGGCGGTGTGCGCCGCCAGAATGATCGGCCAATGAAACTTTCCCCAGTTCCCCGCCAGTTCTTGCGCGGTCAGATATTTCGCTCCGTAGAGCGCGCTGGCAACGATGCCCATAGTTTTCTGCGCGTCGTTGCCTCCGTGACCCAGGCTGTAAGCTGCGGCGGAAAGCAATTGCAGTTTGCGGAACCAAACGTCAATGCGTCGCGGGGCTTTGTTGCGGAGCAACCAGAATACCGAGACCATCAGGATGAGGCCGAGCAGCAATCCCATGATGGGGGCGACGACGATAAAGATGAGCGTCTTGTACCAGCCTTCGGCGATGATCACGCCGAAGCCCGAGCGCATGATCGCGGCGCCGGCGAATCCGCCGATCAGAGCGTGCGAGGACGAAGTCGGCAGTCCCCACCACCAGGTCAGAAGATCCCAGACAATGGCGCCCAGCAATCCGGCGATCACCACGTATTGAGTGACCGAGCCGATGTGAATCATGCCGCTGCCGATGGTCTTGGCGACGGCGGTTCCGAGAACAAAGGCGGCAACAAAATTAAAGAATGCGGCCCAGACGACGGCAAGTTTCGGCGACAGGACGCGCGTCGAGACCACGGTCGCGATACTGTTGGCGGCGTCGTGAAATCCATTCAGGAAATCAAAGATCAGAGCCGTCAGTACGGTGATGATGAGAAGTACAAGATCGGATCGCAACAGTCGCTTCCCTGTCGATAAGATTTCCGCGAGGTCAAGCGTTCTTCAGAACTACGGTCTCGAGCACATCGGCTGCGTCTTCAGCCTTGTCGGTGGCGATTTCCAGAATTTCTATCAGTTCCTTGATCTTGATCAGCGTGATGGGATCTTTTTCGTATTCAAAGAGCCGGGCGATGGCCTCGCGAGAAACCTGGTCGGCCTCGTTTTCCAGGCGATTGATTTCGACGCAATGCTGCAAAACGTCTCCGTTTTTCTGTATCAGCGAGACGGCTTTACTCAATTCCTGGCTTTGCAGCAGGATCAGCCGGGCCAAAGAGCCAGCGGCAGCCGGAGGGTCAGTGATTTTGTACATGCTGATGCGAGCTGCCGCGGAATTGATGTAGTCGAGGACGTCGTCGATCGAAGAGGCGAGACGGTGTATGTCCTCGCGGTCGAAGGGGGTGATGAACGTCTGGTTGAGCTTGGTCATGATGCCGTGGGTGAGGTCGTCCCCCACGTGCTCGATGCGGCGGATCTCGCGGATTTTTTCTTCGACGTTATGGTAATCGGCGAACAAATCAACCAAAACGCGCGCGCACGCAATGAGATTCTCAGAGGTTTGCGCGAATAACGCGAAGAAACTGGCGTCTTTCGGAATAAGTCTCATGCAGACGGGCCGGTGGCGGAGTTCCTGGTGTGCCGCTCCAGCAGGTTGTGTTGGAAAGCGAGCCAATATCTCACGCAGGCGGAACCGGAGTCAAATCCAACTAGCGGCGGCGGGGACGGACGGTACGCAGGGTGCGGCGGCGCAAGCCGATGCTGAGGATGGTGACCAAACCCAGGACCAGAAAGAATCCGACAGCCACGCGATGAAAGAAATCGAGCAGAGCCCACTGCACTTCCATCCCAGCAGTATGCAGCCGTTGGCAAAAGGTGCGAAGTTACGAGGATGCTAGTACCAGCGTGCGGAAACGGCCCTAAAGGCGGGCGGTTCCTGGTGCCGTCCCTCGATCCATCCTCAGAAGAACCTTCCTACCTGGAAATAGAACTTGCGGTGGGCGCGGTCGCCTACGCTGCCTCCCATCACAATGGGGCCGAGGAACGTCTGCACCAGGATGGCGGCGCTTACGTCATTCGGTAAACGGGACTCCTGGCTGGTTGAGAAGGCGTTCTGATAGGCCTTACCGATCTCGTAGGTGCCAATCAGATAGACGTTGTCCCCAAACAGCGGCGAGAGTTGGCTGATGCGATGAATGTATCCCGGCTGGAAAAGGAAATACTGATTGGTGAGGAATTCGTTCGGGCCATAAGCACTGAGTCTTCCCGGACCTCCGAGAGAGAACGGGCGGAGGCCGACGCCGCTGAATCCGAATGTGGTTCCTCCCGAGCTCGAGAGAAATACCGAGGAGGCTTTGGAGACGCGATGAAAGAGTCCGGTGCGGACTTCCGCCAGCGGAAAGTGTTCGGTCGCACCGGGTTGGCGTCGAAGAAGCTGACATTCGACTGGATGCGCACGCCCTGCCGGGGAACGGTGGGATCGTCGGTGTGGTCGAGCGTGTAGCGGACCTGCGAGATGCCCTGGCGTCCGGCTTCGTCGGGAAGATCTTGCGCTCCGATCTGGCGGCTGAAGTGGAGATGCTCGCCCTGATATCCGAAGCGCAGTTCGGAATAGCGATCGAAAGCGATGCCGAAGTCGAGCCCGCCACCGAGGTTGCGTTCGCGATAGGTGGCGACGCGAACGTCGTTGGAGTAGATATCGAACGGAGCGGTATCGGCAAAGGCACGCGGGGCGACGAAGAAATGACTGGCCCAATGCAGCGGATGGTAATACTCGGAGGAGACGCCATACTCGGAACCGGCGATGAGATCGTTGCGCCACTCGGAGCCGAACCCGCCGATATCGAGCAGCGTGATGCGCGCCCCGAGACTGAAGCGGACGTTTTCGTAATCGGAGCCGTCAATCAGAATCAGAGGATTAATGGTGGGCGGAGCGTAGGTCTTTTCATCGGCATTGATTCGTAGCCCCGGCTTGCCGTCTTTTTCGATCATCTGAAATCCAGCGCGCTCGAAGCGTCCCAGGCCGGTAACCTCGGTCAAGTCGCGGTCGAGGCGGTGGATGTCGACTGGCTTGCCCACATTATCTTCGAGACCTTTCTGAATACCCTTCGCGATGACAGGTTCGGGTCCAGTGACTTCGACGAATTGGGGTACGGGAACCGCGCGCATGCGCGACTGACGCTGGGCGAGATAGTCTTTCCACTCGGCATCCGGCAGAGCGAAGCGTGACAGCACCTTTCCGCGCTCCTCGGCCCCAGCGAAACCGGCGGCCATGATTTTTTCCGCCGCGTCGTAGTCGAGGGCGGTGAAATCTTCCGTGGGGACCGTGATGAGAATGTCGGCTTTCTCCATCCCCTCGAGTTCGTTGACGGAAATCACTACGTTCACCGAACTCTGCAGCACAGAAAAAACTGAAAGCGATTGCCTGGGGTCGAGCGGCTTGGTGCGAAGATGCACGGCGATGACGATGTCGGCGCCCATTTTGCGCGCGACGTCCACAGGAAGGTTGTCGAGCAAGCCGCCGTCGACGAAGACGTGCTCTCCATCGCGCACGGGACTGAAGATGGCAGGCAGCGACATGGTGGCGCGGAGGGCTTCAGAGAGCGAGCCGTGGTCAAAGACCGTGGCTTTTCCGCTGACCAGATCGCTGGCAACGCAACGGAAGGGCGTGGGCAGCTCGTCAAAGCTGTTCAGATTCGAATAAGGCAATGAGACTTTATCGAGGATCAGGCCGACCTGGTGACCGGAATTGAACCCGCTGGGAAACGAGAGGCCGTCTTTCAGTCCCAGTTCCATGGTGTTGGGATAATCGTGCTTGTCTTCTTTGCGGCGGAAAGAAAGATCGCGATAAGGAGTGGCGTTGCGGAGGGCTCGGTTCCAATCGATACCGCGAAAGAATTGCTGAATCTCGTCGCCTGACATGCCGGTGGAGTAGAGCACGCCGACGAGCCCTCCCATGCTCGTGCCGGCAATGTCGTCGATGGGGATATGGTTCTGCTGAAACCAGCGCAGCACCCCCACGTGAGCGAGACCCAGCGCGCCGCCGCCTTCGAGTACGAGGCCGATCTTTGGACGCGGGCTCTCTGTGGTTGCGTGCGGCTTTGAGGGAAGATTCTGGTTTTCTTGCGCGAAAGCAACAGAGCCACAAAGCACGATCAGGGAGAGCACAGTACTTCTCATCGTCATTCTCCAGAAGAGCCGCAGTATATCGTTTGTCGCGAGGGTTCCGGCGGGCTGGATTGTGTCCTAATGTGAGTCCCGCTACACTGAAGGTCTTATGGCAAACCCGACACAACCAAATATCAAACTCGTAAATACTTCTGACTATCGCGAGAACTACGCGAACAGCGTGCAGGTGCGCGTGAATGTGTGGGACTTCTTTCTGGTCTTCGGAACCCTGCAACAGCAGAGCGAGACTCAGATGGAAGTGCAGAATTTTCAAGGCGTGTATTTGAGCCCGCAGCAGGCTAAAGCTCTAGTGGGAATTCTGCAGCAGAACGTTGCCAGCTATGAAAGCGCCTTCGGCGAAATCAAGCTCGACCCTAGAATGACCGGCGGGCCGGTGCACTAAAGCTTGACGGAATATCCTTCCAGCCAACCGAATTCGTCCAGTACGGCATTAGTCTTCACGCTGCTGCTCGTGGCGGTCTTTGCAGTGCACATACCGCTGCTGCGGCTGCCGTATTTTTGGGATGAAGCCGGATACTACGTGCCCGCCGCTCGCGACTTGCTGCTGACGGGAAGTCTGATTCCTCGCTCCACTATTTCCAACGCGCATCCTCCGCTGGTTATGGGCTATCTCGCGCTGTGCTGGAAAGTACTGGGATACGCTCCGGTGGTCACTCGAACCGCGATGATCGTGGTGGCGGCATTTTCACTGCTCGGCGTTTTTCGGCTGGCGCGGCGAGTCACAAATTTTGAAGTTGCACTGGCTTCGACGATTTGCACGGCGCTGTATCCGGTATTTTTCGCGCAGAGTTCGCTGGCCCAGGTGGACCTGGCAGCGGCGGGACTTACCTTCTGGGCCTTGCACAGTTATGTCGGCGGCAAACGCTTTCGAAGCGCGCTATGGTTTTCGCTCGCGGTGCTGGCCAAGGAAACGGCGTTGCTAGCCCCTTTGGCGTTGTTCGCATGGGAAGTATTGGGGCCTCTGCTGAAATTCAAACTCACACCGAGTTGGAAATCGCTTTGGCTGCTCTTGCCGTGCTTCCCACTGGGGCTTTGGTATGCGTACCACTACGCGAATACGGGATTTGTTTTCGGCAATCCTGAGTTCTTTCGCTACAACGTGCAAGGAACCCTCGAGCCGTTGCGCATCTTGCTGGCTTTCTTTCTGCGACTCTGGCAGACGTTTGGCTATCTCAACCTCTCGTTGCTGACGATCGCGATGTTGCTGGCGATGTGGCGTGCGCCGATTCGCGACATCGAGGGAGAGCGTCCGAGGATTGCTTTGGCGTCGCAGTCTGCGTTTTATTGCGTGATTGGCGTCTACGTGGTGGCGATGGCGATGATCGGAGGCGCGGTGCTGGCGCGATACATGCTCCCCGCCGTGCCCTTGGTCATGATCGTTGCGGTGTCGACTCTGCGGCGGCGGGTTCGCTACTGGAAGGCGGTAGTGGCGATCGTGATCATAGGATTTGTGGCGGCCTTGTTCGTTAACCCTCCGTATGGATTCACGCTCGAAGACAATCTCGCTTACCGGGATTACATCGAGCTTCATCAGCATGCCGAGGATTTTCTGGAGGCGCGGTTTCCCGTGTCACGAGTGCTGACAGCGTGGCCGGCCAGCGATGAACTCACGCGACCGTACCTGGGATATGTGACGCGGCCCATGCGCGTATTTCGCATCGAGGATTTCAGCGTCGAGCAGGTCATGAGCGCGGCGGATGCGCGGTCCAACTTCGACGTTGCCCTGGTCTTCTCTACCAAGTATGAGCCCGCACACTCCATGTTTGACCGCTGGAACACGTGGCAGCGCTGGAAGACAAAATATTTTGGGTATCACCGCGATGTGCCACGCGGAAGCGGCGGCGCAGATTCTGGGCGGTCGATTGGTGTTCTCGGAGGCGCGCCCGGGGCAGTGGGTAGGAGTGATCGAGATGCAGCAGGTGTACGACGCGCAGGTTGTGCCGATGGACCCGCCCAGCAAAGCTCAACGGCTGAAGCCGTGAACTCGTCCCCTTCCCCGCCGCTCGGCTACGCCATCAGATGGCAGGAGTGCGTCTTGATCACCAGCCAGACCTGACTGTCCGGTTGCAAGTGCAGTGAGTCGCGGGCGGCCAGGGTGAGATGAACCCTGATTTCAACCCCGCAATCGATTCTTGCTTCCACAATGACATCGTGGGTTGGAAGAGAAACCACGCGCCCGGGAATCAGATTGCGCGCGCTGAGGCCCACGGGCTGAACGGTGGCCAGCAGGATGTCCCCCGCACGAATTCCGATTCTCAGCTGGGTTCCCGTCGAAGCGCGCACCAAGGGCGTTTCCAGTTCAACATTGCTGCCCGAGAGTTTGCAGGTCATGGTGCCGCGGGATTCGTTGGTGGCAGCCACCGTCGCATCGAAAATGTTTTCGAATCCCGCAAGTTGCGCAACGGTTTCTTGCCGCGGCGCCGACATGACTTCGTGCGGAGTACCCTGCGCGACGATGCTTCCGTTCTCCAGAACCAGCACGCGTTCTCCCAGGGCGAACACTTCGTCACGGCTGTGGGTGACGTAGAGAATCGGGATATGGTGCGACTGGTTCCAGGCGCGCAGGTCGTCGACGATCTTCGATTTGGTGGCGCCGTCAAGGGCGGCGAGCGGTTCGTCTAACAGCAATAGCTGGGGATCGGTCACCAGCGCGCGAGCCAGCGCAACCCTTTGGCGTTCACCTCCAGAGACCTCCGACGGTTTGCGCGACCGCAGATGCGCGATACGAAAAGACTCAAGAATGGCGGCGCTGCGCTCACGGCGAAGGCTTTCAGGCAGGCGGCCGAGCCCATATTGAATGTTTTGTTCCGCAGTCAGATGAGGGAACAGGGCCAGATCCTGGAAGACGTATCCACTGCGGCGCTGGCGCGAAGGGAGATTGATCCCCCGCGCAGAATCGAAAAGGCTCTCACCGCCGACGGTAATCGCTCCGGTGTCGGGAGTGACGAGCCCGGCCAGGCAGTCGAGCACCGTGGTCTTCCCTGCTCCGGAAGCTCCGAAGAGAATGGTGATGCCGGGGGCTGCGGTGAAGTTCACTTGCAGATTGAATTCCCCGTGCATCTTGCGAAGTTCTACCCGCAGATCGGCAGCGACAGGGCGGCTGGCTACTTCCACGGGGCAACCATCCACATGCGTCGGTTCAACGCATACACCACGCATAACACGGCGAATGAAATCGCGAGCAAGACCAGGGCGGTCTGGTTCGCTGCCGGGTAATTCAGCGCTTGCACCTGATCGTAGATTTCGATCGAGACCGTGCGGGTTACGCCGGGAATATTTCCTCCTACCATAAGCACGACGCCAAATTCTCCCATGGTGTGAGCAAAGCTGAGCGCGATTCCTGTGACCACCCCTGGCAACGACAAAGGCAGAATGACGCGGAGAAAGGTTTTCCAGCGCGACGCACCGAGAGTTGCCGATGCCGCGAGCAGGCGGCGATCGACGGAAGCGAAAGATGCGGAGAAGGGCTGCACGGCGAAGGGCAGGCTATAGAGGATCGATCCGATGACTAAGCCTTCAAAGGTGAAGGCCAAAGTGTGGCCGGTGAGGGATTGCCACCACCGGCCCAGAGGACTGTGCGGGCCGAGCGCGATCAGCACGTAGAAGCCAAGCACCGTCGGCGGCAGGACGATGGGCAGGCCGACAACGGCTTCGAGCAGAAACTTCCAGCGCCAGCGCGAGTAGGCGATCCAGTAGGCGATCGGCATTCCGATCACAACCAGGATCACTGCAACCAATACTGCCAGCCGGATTGTGAGCCAGAACGCCTGCCAGTCCACGCCGCCGAATATAACATTCGACGATGCACAATGGTCCATGTTCATTCGTCACAGAAGGCATGGCACCCGCTTGGCTACGATTCCCTTGAGGAGATGGTGCGATGGAGATTCAGGAGGCGTTACAGACGGTGCGAGCTCTGGCGGGTGGAGTCGATCCGGAGACCCGCCAACCCGTAAGCGCGGACTCTCCCTTGCTTCGGCCGCAAGTGGTCAAGGCGTTGAACCGCGCGCTCAGCGCGTTGGTGCAGCAGGAGGAATGGGAACGAACCAGGCCCGCGAATGCGGGCCAGTACTGGTCGCGCGACGAAGATTCAAAAGTGTGCGAAGAGCTGCGCCAGGGTCTGCCGTTCGACGAGATTGCGAAGTTGCATAGCCGAACGGTGAGTTCCATTCTGGCGCGGCTGGTGAAGTTAGGGAAGATCGCTCCGAAACCGTCTCCTAACCCAGTAGCGTAGAGGGCTTCGCGGCAGGTTGGGATAACTTTCAAGTATGTGACAACGGGACCAGTCCCAAAGACTCGTTGACAACCGGCGCGGCCGTCAAGATATTAGCGCTTGTCTGAATGATCTTTCGCGCTCTTCTAACTATATGAATGCCGGCGCCGCTCGTTCACTGTTGTTCTTCCTGTTTATCGCCTCGGCCAGCGTGGCGCTTTTTGCACAAGGCGCAAAGATGCAGTCGCCGTACGATCCGGTTGCGGAAGAAGATGCCGACCATCCTGTCCAGCGCGATCTGTGGTTCTATCGGGGGCGCGTCATCCCCGGAGAATCGACTGCCGCGCTGCGTTACCGCGCACATCTGCAAAAGATGCAGATGCGGGCGGCGCGCATTGCCGCCGCTCGCAACTTGCGGTCTTTGACCGCCCCGATCAGCGGATGGGCCGCTCTTGGCCCGGCGCCGTTAGCCTCGAATGCGAACGGAGTCGGCGGATCGCAGGACTACGGTTGGGTTTCAGGCCGGGCGACGGCAGTCGCGATCGATCCGGCGGACACGACCGGCAGCACGGTGTACGCCGGCGGAGCTTACGGAGGTGTGTGGCGCTCGCAAAATGCGACTAACGGCGGCTTCGGCAATGCCGGTGGAGTCGTGTGGACACCTCTCATCGACAATCAGGCAACTCTGGCCGTGGGCGCGATCGCGATTCAACCGGGGAATGCCACGGGACAGCTCAGCAATGTCATTCTGGTTGGGACCGGGGAAGCCAACAGCTCGGGGGACTCTTACTACGGGCTCGGCATTCTGCGCTCGGCCGACGGCGGCAACAGCTGGAACCTGATTTCGACGGCAAGTCCCAGCCTCTCATTCGCTGGACTGGCGGCGGCGCGCATGGCGTTCAGCAGCAAATCCGGACAGACGGGCACGGTCGTCGCTGCCATGGCCACTTCCTCGGTAGGCTCGGTTGACGGGCTGATCAATTCTCTGACCCAGCGGGGACTTTATACCTCGACCGATGCCGGACAGAGCTGGACTTTCCATCAACTAACCGATCCCGGTGGCGGACAGGTCAATCCCGCGACTTCGGCCACGGCCGTCACTTACAACGCGAGTGCGGGGCTGTTTTTTGCGGCGGTGCGCTACCACGGCTTCTACAGCTCGCCGGACGGCATTACCTGGACACGACTCGCCACCCAGCCCGGCGGAGCAGTATTGAGCACGACGGCGTGCCCGGCAAATTATCTGTCGGCGGGGACGCTTTGTCCCATTTATCGCGGCGAGCTCGCGGTCGTCCCCGGGCGCAATGAGATGTACGCCTGGTACGTCGACGTTAACGAAACCGACAAAGGGATCTGGCGAAGCACAAACAGCGGCGCGTCGTGGACGCAAATTCCGGACTCATCCATTGCCAATTGCGGAGATGTCGGCGGCGGGTGCGGGACCTCGCAGGGCAGCTATAACCTGGAGCTCGCGGCGGTGCCCAACGGTACTATAGCGACCGATGTCTATGCCGGTGCAATCAATCTCTACAAATGCACGCTGACCACAAACACGTCGACCACCTGCAGCCAGGGATCATGGCTCAACCTGACCCACGTGTACGGCTGCAGTTCCATCGCGAAGGTGCATCCTGACCAGCACGATCTTGATTTCGACGTCATCAACGGCAAAGACATCATGTACTTCGCCAACGATGGTGGCATTTATCGCGCCGTCGATGGATATCTCGGCCTGGCAACGGGAGCCTGCGGTCACACCAACCAGTTCGACAGCTTGAACCAGACGTTGGGATCGATGACACAGTTCGTCTCGTTCTCGCAGCATCCTAGTGATCCCAAGACGATTCTGGGGGGCACGCAAGACAACGGTTCTCCGGCGACTGCCAGCGCGACCACCAGCACCTCGTGGCTGAATGTGAACGGAGGAGATGGAGGATATAACGCCATCAATCCCAGTAACACCACCGAGTGGTTCACGGCGAACACCGATGTCAGCATTCAGCGGTGCACTTCGGGAATCAACTGTCTTGGATTCAATTTCTCTAGCGGCACGGTTGCTCTGCCTTCCGATCTCGGAAATGATCACGGTGCCTTCTACACACCCTACATCCTCGATCCGCAGGCAGCGGCCAGTGAGTTGATCGTCGGCACCTGCCGGGTTTGGCGCGGACCGGGAATCGGCGGGAGTTTCACCGCACTGTCCGGCGATTTCGAGCCCAACAAGGTGCCGCCGTGCAGTGGAGGCGAGGTGAACCTGGTGCGCTCGCTGGCGGCGGGCGGCCCAAAAGACGCCACTAACGGATTCTCGAAGGTAATCTACGCGGGAACCGACGGCTTTGGGTCCGCAACGACTCCCCTGGGCGGGCACATCTGGGTTACGACGAATGCTGCAGGGGGAACATCCACTTGGGCCGATCGCACAGGAAGCATCAACCCCGGCAGCTTTCCCGTCTCCGGCGCTGCGATCGACACGGCGGATGCCACGGGACAAACCGCCTATGTCACCATCATGGGCTTCCACGTCTCGCACATCTGGAAGACTACGAATGCTGGCCTAAGTTGGACCGACTTCACCGGTAGCGGGCTTCCCGATTCTCCTGCGAATGCGGTGGTCATCGATCCCGGAACCACGACTTCGAATGGCGTGGTGTATATCGCGACCGATGTTGGGGTCTTCGCAAGCAGCACCGGGAGTGCAGTCTGGACTGAAGTCGGACCCGCGCCAAGCAGCGGGACCGCTGGATATCTTCCCAACGTGTCAGTGACTGCGCTGCGGATTTTCAACTCTGCGGGGAGCAAACATCTGCGGGCTTCGACTTATGGCCGGGGCATCTGGGATTTCAACCTTATCGTCACCCCTGATTTTCAATTCGGCTTTACCACCACGACGCAAACCATCTTCCCCACGCAGAGCGCGACGTACAACGGAACGCTCACTGCGCTCAACGGTTACAACGGTTCCGTGGCGCTCAGTTGTACGGGAACGAAACCGTCCACCTGCACGTTGAATCCAGCGAACTTGCTCCCGACGACCTCGGGTGCGACATTCACCGTGACCGCCTCTGGAGTTGCCGGTGACTATGCGTTCAACGCTCACGGCCTGGGATCGGACACGAACACGACAACCCACGATGCTCCTCTCACCCTGCATGTCGTGGACTTCGGATTAACGGCGCCCTCGCCAAGCGCGGTGACGGTGAATCGTCCCAATACTTCACAACCCATCAGCTTTTCCGTCACGGCCGCGGGATCATTCAGTGGGACGGTTACGCTCGCGTGCAGCGGATTGCCGACGGGTGCAACCTGCAACTTCTCGCCTTCGGCGTCAGTCACGCCCACGTCTTCAACGCCCGTAACAGTGGCGCTCACCATCGGCACAACCAGCACCACGACGCCGGGGACATCCACGGTGACAATCTCCGCGAACACCTCCGGAGCACCGGCGGCGAAAACGCAGACCCTGTCATTGACCGTGACCGCCTTGCCCGACTATACGATGGTGACCAACGGCGCCTCGCAGAGCACCACCGTGAACCAGCCGCTGCAGATTACGGGCACATTGACGTCGATCAACAGCTACAGCAGCCCCGTAAATCTCTCTTGCACGGGTGCGCCGCCAGCGACGTGCACGTTTAGCCCGGCGACAGTCACGCCCACAGCCGCAGGCGCTCCCTTTACCGTCACGGTCAACAGTGCAACAGCGGGGACGTTCAACTTCAACATTGCAGGGGTCGGAACCGACAGCCTGCACCTCTCGCACAGCGTTCCGACAACCTTGATCGTGAATCCGGATTTCACCATCAACAACACTTCGGGAACGCAGTCGGTGCTGGCAGGCCAGACGGCAACCTATTCGCTGAACTTCGCGCCCGTGGGCGGCTCGACATTCGGAAATACCGTGACCTATTCGTGTTCAGGGCTGCCGGCGTTAGCCTCGTGCAGTTTCAACCCGACTTCGATCAGCGGAAACAGCGGAATAACCGTGGTCACACTCAGCATCACGACGGTGGGACCGGGAGCGGCACAGAAGCGGCTGGTCAGCCTCCGGAATCGGATCCTCCTGCCATTCGGTGTCACGATTGTGGGAATGTTCTTCGGTGGCCTGAGCCGTACCAAGAAGCGCCGCGGCTATCTGGTGATCGGAATGGCGCTGCTTGTCGCCTTGAGCGGGTTCATGATCGCCTGCGGAGGAGGCGGTTCAACTACGCCTCCACCGCCCGCGGTGAGAGTACAGATCAGCCCGACTTCGGCGATTTTGTTTACCGGCCAGCCCCAGCAATTCAGCGCGACGGTGACGGGAACCACCAACACCGGCGTGAATTGGCTGGTCAACGGAGTCGCGGGTGGGAACTCGACCAATGGGACGATCGATACCAGCGGTTTGTATACGGCACCTGGCACGGCGCCGGGTGCCGCGGTCGCGGTCTCCGCAGTCTCGCAGGCGGATACGACGAAGTCTTCCTCAGCGAATGTAACTATCCAGTCACCTACGGCAAGCGGAACGTATCCGATAACCGTGACCGCGATGTTGAATGGCGTGCAGCACTACACGATTCTGACGCTGAATGTGCAGTAGGAAAGCGGCACTCAGCATTCAGCACTCGGCATTCAGCCATCGAAGGACGCCTTGCTGCGAGCATTAGAATAAAGGCCGGGGGTGGCCGCGCCACATTTCATGTCCGAACAGAGTTTTGATCTTGTCGTCATTGGCGGAGGCATCGTCGGTCTCTCGACCGCGCTGCGCCTCACCAGTCTTTTTCCTCGCCTGCGTCTAACCGTACTCGAAAAAGAGGAGGCCGTGGCCCGCCATCAGAGCGGACACAACAGCGGGGTCATTCATTCGGGAATTTATTATCCGCCGGGATCTTTGAAGGCGCGCTTATGCGTGGAGGGCGCGGCGGCGATGGTCGAGTTCTGCCGCACACACGGCATTCCCTACCAGTTGTGCGGCAAAGTGATCGTGGCAACGAATGAAGATGAGATTCCGCTTCTGCGGGCGCTTTTCGAACGTGGGCAGGCTAACGGTATCGCGGATTTGAAGATGCTCGATGCGTCCGAACTGCGCGAGATCGAACCGCATTGCGGAGGCCTTCGCGGCATTCACGTGCCGGGTACGGGAATCACCGACTACGCCGCGGTCAGTCGTAAGTACGCCGAGTTGATCGCGGAACATGGCGGCACGATTCAGACGGGCACTCGGGTAGTTGGAGTCAGCACCCGTGGGAAAGAAACAATCATTGAAACGACCAATGGGCCGATCTCCACGAAGTACCTCATCAACTGCGCGGGACTGCAGAGCGACCGCGTGGGAAAAATTGCCGGGCAGATCCCTGAGGCGATGATCGTCCCCTTTCGCGGCGAGTATTACGATCTGATTCCGGAAAAATACTCTCTGGTGCGCGGGCTGATTTATCCCGTGCCCGATCCGCGATTCCCTTTTCTTGGGGTGCACTTCACCCGGCGAATTCATGGCGGAGTCGACGCCGGCCCGAACGCTGTGCTGGCGTTCAAACGCGAGGGATACCATGCGGGCGATTTCGACATGGACGACACCATAAGCATGCTCCGCTATTCCGGCTTCTGGAACATGGCCAAAAAATATTGGCGCAATGGCGCGGAAGAGTTTTATCGATCCTTCAGCAAGGGAGCGTTCGTCAAGTCTCTGCAAAAACTGGTGCCGGAAGTTCGCGAAGAGGATCTGGTGCGAGGAGGGGCGGGAGTGCGGGCACAGGCGCTGCGTCCCGATGGTTCGATGGTCGACGATTTTCAGTTCAGCGCCTCGGGCAACATGCTGCACGTTTACAACGTTCCCTCTCCGGCGGCGACGGCGTCGTTGCCGATTGGGAAGAGGATCGCACAGATGGCGCAGGAACGGTTTGGGCTGGCGTCCCGCTGAAGAATTCGCTCTTGTGGCAAAGAGGTTCCCACTTGCAAGTTCTGCTGTCCCTTCGGAACTGGATTCCTCATCTGCTTTCCCAGCGTTGAAACGCCGGACTATTGGCAGCCGCTCCTACGGAACTCTTCCTCTAGAGACCATCGTTTAGTCATTGCGGAGTATTCCGTGCACAGGGTATCTCGCGAGCGGTGTGCTATTCTGGCGGCCTTCCGATGAGTGTCGATTTTTCCAAACAGCGGGTCGCGGTTCTGGGCGCGGGCAAGATGGGCAGCATTCTGCTTAAGGCTCTGCTCGAGAAGAAACTGCTTTCGGCCAGCCTGACCAAAGCCACCGTGGCGCACGAGGAACGCGCGCGCGGCTTGAGCGAGAAGCTAGGCGTCCCGGTCGGCACCGACAACCTGGCAGCGGTACGCAATGCTGACGTCATCTTCGTCTGTGTGAAGCCGCAAGTCGTGCAGGAGGTCATCGAGCAGATTCGTCCGCACCTCAGCAAGAATCAGCTCGTCATCTCGGTGGCCGCTTCGGTTCCCACCAGTTCAATTGAAAAGGCCGCGGGTATGGAAGTTCCCGTCGTACGCGCCATGCCCAATACTCCTTGTGTGCTGGGCGTGGGGATGACGGCTTTGTGCAAAGGGAAATTTGCCGGCGCCGATCATCTCGAGACCGCCAGCGCGCTATTTCGCGTAGTCGGCCGCACGGTCGCCGTCGACGAAAAACACATGGACGCGGTCACCGGACTTTCCGCCAGCGGCCCGGCTTACATCTACATCATCCTGGAGTCGTTAGCCGAGGCCGGCGTGAAAGTTGGCCTGCCCCGGGACATCGCTACCTTGCTGGCGGCGCAAACCACCCTGGGGGCTGCAACTGTGGTGCTCGAAACTGGAGACCATCCAGCGCTGCTGAAAGACGCGGTCACGACTCCCGCGGGATGCACCATCGACGGCATCATGGAACTCGAAGAAGGAAAGCTCCGCGTGACGCTGATTAAGGCGGTCGTCAAGGCTGCGCAGCGTGCCAAAGAGCTCGCTTTCGGTTAGCCGGAATCGCAATAGCCATTCCTTTTCAGCCAGTTGAAGATCTCAAAATCACTTTATAGTACAAAGCCATGTCCAGAGCGGGGTTCGGGGTGTAAACTTCCGCCTTGTAGCACCAAAGTGCCATTTACAGTCCTAATACCTGAGAATAAAGTCTCGGAGAACAGCCGCTGGGGTGGTGGCTGTTGAAGTGGGAAGTCCTGCGGTAACAAGTAGCAGACGCTTCGTCTGACCAATCAATTTGTTCCATTAGTTCAACAAGACCGACCTGGTGCAAGTTACCAGATCCCCTACGGTTAAGGACAACATCGAGTTGGAGTCTCTGTGGGCTCTGGCTCAAGGACCCCGGGTTCACTATGGCTCACGCGATTGCCTTGCCTGAAACCTCTGAAGTTATCCGAGTTTTGGCCGCTGACAGCACACGCATGAACAGCCAGCTCCTGGCATCAGCCCTGGAGCGGGACAAGCGTTTTCAAGTGCTCGATCCCATCTCAGACGCGCGCGGAATTATCGCGGCAGTTGCCAAGGAAAAACCGGCCGTAGTGGTGATCAGCGCCGAGCTCGACGACGATCCCCGCAAAGGGTTGGAAGTCGCGCGCGAACTTTACACCATGCGCGCGGAAACGCGGGTGGTGATGCTGCTGGACGCTTCCGAGCGTACCCAGGTCATTGAGGCTTTCCGTGCCGGCGCTCGCGGTGTGTTCTGCCGCAGCGAATCGTTGAAGTCCCTGGCCAAGTGCATTCATTGCGTGCACAGCGGGCAGGTGTGGGCCAACAGCAAGGAACTGCGATTCCTGCTTGAGGCGCTGGGTGAAGCATTGCCGATGCGAGTGATTGATGCCCGCGGGGCGGCCCTGCTTTCCAAGCGCGAGCAGGAAGTGGTTCGCTGCGTCGCGGAGGGATTGTCGAACCGCGAAATCGCGCAACGTCTCGGCCTGACCGAGCACACGGTGAAGAATTATCTGTTCCGCATCTTCGACAAGCTGGGCGTTTCGAAGCGCGTGGAGGTTGTGCTGTACGCGTACAGCCTCGGGAACGCCACGGTATCGAGCGACGCGCCGGTCGCGGAGAAGAAAGTCATCGCTTCGGGGACGAAGGCCGTGGCAGGAGCGGTTCCGCGAGCGTATTCACCGCTGCCAGAGCAGTTGGTGCCGCGCGCGCGACAGTAGCTCACAGTCCTGCGATTTGAGAAAGGGATTCTGCTTCGGCAGAATCCCTTTTGTATTTGACACGAAATGAAAACCGCGGGGAGCGCTGAGGACGCAGAGGTTTACAGAAAAAGCCCAGGGGTCCTCTGGGTTTTGGTTTCACGCACCGGACGGCTACAGGCGCTTGTAGATCGATTCGGGGATGGGGAATTGGCGCTGGTTGAGCACCGCGCCCAGCACCTTGGCGTTCCCTTCCTGCAAGCTTTGTACGGCTTGGCGAGCGGTCTGCTTGCGTGAGGCATTGGCCTTCAGCACCAGGACGACACCATCCGACAGGCTGCCCAAGCCGATGGCGTCGCTTCCCTGGCTCATTGCCGAAGCGTCAATTAACACAAAGTCGAACTCCGCGCGCAGTTCGTGGATTCGCATACGCATCCGGTCGGAGGCCAAGCGCGGCTGGGAATCTTCCGCAGCTTTGCCCGCCGTGATCACAAACAGGTTGGGCAACGAGGTGCCGCGCACCAGGCCGCCAATGGGATCGGGCTGCTGCAGTGACTCCGCCAGACCAAGACCGTTCTCTAAACCAAATTGCTGATGTAGCCCGGGTTCGCGCAGATTGGCGTCAACGATGCAGACCGAGCCGGCGATGCGCCCCGCCAGGACTTCGGCGGTATGCGCTGCGACCCAGGTGCAACCTGTACCCGGTTCAGTGCTGGTGAAGACTACGGTGCGCGGAACGTTCCCGCCTGCAGCCAGGAACACCTGCTGGACAAAGGAACTGACCTCCTCAAGCCCCGGCTTCACTGGCTGCGGGGTCAGACTCGCCGCGGTCCCGGCCGGGTTGAGGACCGAATGACCGTTGCCGGCCGCGGTGGAATTGAGAAGATCTTCCTTCCCCAGTTTCTGTAACAGCTCGAAATTCTTGCTCATGGCTGGTTTCCTTTGGTGTTCCGCTCTAACAAAGACGTTCCAAACAGTCGAAAGACTAATCGGACTTGGTGTTTCCCGGCCGTACTTGCTTCGGTTGTCGCGCTTGGTCGAGAGAGGCCTGCCAGTTTTTCAATTTCGAAGCCACTTCCTGCATATAAGACTTGGCTTCGGCGGGACTCAGAATCTCCCCATTCTTCCGGGCCGGCGGGGGGGTGGAGGAGACATTTTGAACCGGCGGCTGCAATCCGTCAACTGGCGCGGGTTTCGGAGGCTGCGACACCATGCCGGAGATATCCAGATCAGCGATTACTTCGCGAACCACTTCGAGGTTGACCATCTTCTGGCGCAGCGCGCAGGCAAGCGAGAGCGCGTTAAAACAAAAATTGTTGACGTTTCTCGGAATACCCTCAGTAAAGCGTCCAATCTCGTCGAAGGCCTCGGGCGTGAACAGCGGTCCCCCGACATGACCCGCGACTTTCAAGCGATGTTCGACGTAGTCCTTAATCTCCCACGAAGGCAACGGCTCGATTTTGTTCAGGATTGAGATGCGTTGCCGCAATTGTGCAAGCGAAGGGCTGGCCAGTTTGTCGGCAAGCTCGGGCTGCCCAGCCAGAATGATCTGCAGCAGCTTGGCGCGAGGCGTCTCGAAATCGGAGAGCAGACGCACGGTTTCGAGCACCGAAGGCTCCAGGTTCTGCGCTTCGTCAATGACCACGATGAAGCGGTTCCCGGCGCGCGCCTCCTGCAACAGGCGGCGGTTGAACTCCTCGTGCATGCGCACAAAATCCTGGGTATCGCCTTCGTACCCCAACTCCGAGAGCAGAAAGCGCATAAACTCGCGCGAAGTGCATTGGGTCTGGAAGATGAACGCGGTGCGCGCCGTGCTGCGGAATTTTTCGAGGAGGTGAAACAGGATGGTTGTCTTCCCCATCCCGGGCTTGGCGATCAGGCCGAGGAATCCGCGGCCCGCTTCGATGCCGTAGTACAGAGAAGCCAAGGCCTCTTTATGAGCCGCGCTCAAGTAAAGAAAGCGCGGGTCGGGAGTCACGCCAAAGGGCTGCTCCCGGAGACCGAAGTAGGTCAGATACATGCGGAATCTCCGGGGCTCCCAGGTAGATACATGGTAAACAGCGCCGCCATCGCGGCTCGCGCAGATAATAAAATGCCCAAAATCCTCTGTTTTTCGAGAGAATCGTTCACGTCAGCAAAGTCGTACTGAATGCAAGGTTATCTTCGCGAGGGGGTACCCGAAGAGACCAGGCCGCGCATTACCGGCACCCTTTCACTGTGCCCCAGCGCGGTGAGCCGGACAAGAGGATAAAGTACCACAAGACCGAAGACTCCGCCGCAGTGATCTCTCAGGCAACCGTTTTCACCCCGGAAATAATCAGAATGGCGGCCATTCCCCCAAACCCGGCTTCCTTCGCCGGATGCGATGGGCTTAGGGGGCTTAGGACTCCTTGCAGGCGACGAAGTTTTTACGTAGAATTCGCGGGCTTGTTAGCCGTTGTTTTCGTTCGAAACTTTGGCTTCTCTTCCAAATTCGGATCCGAGACTTCGGGTGCTGGTCGCCGACAGCGCGGCCATGAGCTGCCGCCTGCTGGCCGACGCCTTGCAGCGCAGTAAACGCTATCAGGCAGAGCCGGTCGTTACCGCCAAAGAGGTGACCACCGCCCTTGAGACGAGTTCCTACCACCTGGTTCTCATCAGCACCAGTTTCCCGGAAGAGCCGCTGGGCGGATTTCGCCTGATCCGCCAGATTCGCGAGCTCCATCCCGGATTGAGCGTGGTAGTACTTCTCGACACCATGGATCGCAACCTGGTAGTGGAGGCCTTCCGCACCGGAGCGCGCGGAGTCTTCTGCCGGTCCGATTCGTTCCAGGCTCTCTGCAAATGCATTCAGTGCGTGCATGAAGGCCAGGTCTGGGCGAGTTCCACGGAACTGCAATTCGTGCTCGATGCCCTGGTGCAGCCCGGCCTGATGGAAACGCAGACCAATCCGAATTCGCGTCCCTTGAGCAAACGCGAAGAGGAAATTGCGCGGCTGGTCGCGGAAGGCCTGAGCAACCGCCAGATCTCCGACCGGCTGGGCCTGAGCGAGCACACCATCAAGAATTATTTGTTCCGCGTGTTCGAAAAGCTGGGAGTAGGAACGCGCGTGGAGTTAGCCCTTTACGCCATCAACCGCCGCCAGGGACGTCACGCCGGACCTGAGCGCGTCCCGCCTCGCCCACCCGATGTTCAATTCGGCTGAAGTTTAAGGCGCTTTGAAGTTGATGCTCACGCGGGTGAGGAATTCCTGTGGGTTGCCATCTGACTGGTAGGGCTGGTACTTCCACTGGCGAACGGCCGCCACAGCCGCCGGAACCAGCAGCACATCTCCGCTGACCAGATTCGCCTGCTTTACCGAGCCGTCTTTCGCAACGCGGATCTCCAGAACGACCGGGCCAATCGCCTGCGACGGTTTCGCCGCCTCGGGGTATTCCGGTTCAACTCTACGCAACACATAGGTATCGGCAACCTCGGGCGCGAGGTTCATCGTATGGCCGCTGTCGGCTCCCCCGGCTGGCTTGATGGTTGAGGCCGTTGTCTGATCGGGAGGCATCTCGAAGATCACCTTGCCGTTCTGAGTCACGACCAGTCCGCCGGTAACCGGACCCTCATTTCCTGCTTTCCCGCGCGCGGGGTTCAAGGGCGGCTTCGCTTTCTCTTTTGCGGGAATCTCTGGCACAACCTTGGGCTCCTCGGCCGAGGAGGCGATCTTCACTGGCGGCTTCGCGTCGACTCTGGTTCTCGACGCCATCGCTCGCTGCCATCCCGAATAACCGACCATCCAGCCGAGAAGCAAGGCCAGTGCGATCACCACGGCGGTCAGAATGGTTGTCCAATAATCGCGATACACAGACACCGGTTTTGCGACAGGAAGCGTGGCGGAGAACAGGTTAGCATCCGGTGCGGTGCCCTCTTCCTTAGGAACGACCGGCGGCAACGCCGCAATCACGGGCGCAACCGGTTCTGCCGGTTCTGGCGGAGAAGCGATCCGCTCAAGATTCCTCACGATTCTGCGGGAGAGCGCTTCAAGCGTAAGCGTGTCACGGTCTCCGAAGGCTTTGGGACGCGGGGACAGAATTTCGAAGATCCCGACTACCTCTGACCCGCTGACGATGGGCACGATGAGGATGGAGCGCACATCGAACTCGAGCATCGCCGCGCCATCGACCCGAGGATCCGTTTCCGTGTTGTCGCAGCGCTCGACCTGCCTGGTTCGCAGACACGCGCCCGAGAGACCGAACTGGGTATTCAGGCGCGTCCCCAGATCGGGCGCGCCGGTCCCACTCGAGGCGCGGCACACCATTTCGCCGTCGCGAAGCAGGGCAACGGCCGCGCCCGTAGCAGTGGTCGCCAGACGAGCCTGCTGCACAATTTCGTTCAGAACCAGATCAAGGGCCAGATCGGCGGGACTGGCGCCCTCCATGTGGCCGGCGAGTTTCGCTGCTAAATGATGGACATCCGACTCTTTAGGATCGTTTTCGAGAGCGAACAAGGGCTCATCGTTTTCGGAGTCGTCGAAGGGATCGGGCCGTGACATGGGTTGATGAGCCATGTAAATAGCCCTGGCGGCAATACATATCAGGAAGTGAGCGCCAGTTTGAGCGGAGTTTCCCCCGAAACACGGGTGGTTGTCAACTTCTAATGGTGCATCGAAGCCGCGAGCGGGCAATCACTGGGCCCGCTCACGCTGGTAAAAAGACTACTTCTGCGCCGTGTTGACCTCCGGCGGACCCAGGTCCGGCGGTATCTGACCGGTCAGCGAATTCAGGAATTCGAGCAGATCAGCGCGCTCCTGCCCGCTAAGGAAGTCGAGCGCGTGGATTTCTTTGTCAAGATTGACGTTCGAATTTCCGCCGCCAAGGTAAAGATCAACCACCAATTTCAGGTCCTTCACGCTACCGTCGTGCATGTAGGGCGCCGTCATCGCGATATTGCGAAGCGACGGAGTCTTAAACAGTCCGCGGTCTGATTCCTTGTGCGTGACCGCGAACAGACCATCATCGGCGAACTTGCCAAAATCGACGCCGACACCAATGTTGTGGAACTTGTTGTCGGTGAAAAGAGCGTCGTGTTCACCCACCAGATGGCATGTGCTGCAGTTGCCCTTGTTCTTCGACGTGAACACGAGAAATCCACGTTTCACCGCGGGGCTGACGGCCTTCTCGTCGTGTCCATATTTCCAGCGGTCAAAGGGAGAATTGGCGAGCAGCACCGTGCGCTCGAACGAGGCGATGCTTTTTTCGACCATCTCGTAGGTGATCGGTCCCGGCCCCCACGCCTTGGCAAATTGCTCGCGATAGCTGGGATCGGCGTTGAGCCGCTCTTCCACCTGCGGCAACGTCGCCGCCATTTCTACCGGATTCGCCACTGGGCCTTCCGCCTGTTTTTCCAGGCTGGGAGCGCGGCCATCCCAGAATTGCACATTGAAGTAGGCCGCATTCGCCACCGGAGGAGAGTTCCGTCCGCCGAGCTTTTTGTTCACCCCTTCAGAGAATGGCTTGTTATCGGCAAAGCCGTTGACCGCACCGTGGCAACTGGCGCAAGAAACAGTCTTGTCCGCGGAAAGCATGGGATCATAGTAAAGACGCCGGCCCAGCGCGATCGTCTCAAGCGTTGGCGGATTGTCTGCCGGGATGGGGACGGAAGGCAATCCAAGCGGAACCTTGATTGCGACTGGCGTGCCAATCGGCATCACGTGACGGGCCTCGGCGGCGGGCGCCGCTGTAGCTGTCTGATTATTCTCGCGATAAAGAGCCAGCGCGGTCGCCACGGTCAAAGCGAGAAACAAGATCGAAAGAATTTTGCGGGTATTCATGCAGCCCTCCCCAATGAAGAGCACATTCGATAAACAGATTTGTGCCGTTCAGAATAGCAGTCCTCATTAATGCAACAAGAAGTGTCTCGTTTCGTGACAGCCGCAGCAAGGATGGATGTCACCGGCAACGGTGACAGCGATGCTTCGGCGTACGCAACCATCTGGTTGCATTTCCTTCCGGGCCCCTGTAACATGCAACCTGGAGGTTGCATAACGTGGAACATCGCATCGACAAGCAGGTCGAAATCAAGGCCCCGCTTGCGCGCGTCTGGCGCGCCCTCACCGATTACCGGCAGTTTGGAGAGTGGTTCGGGGTGAAGCTCGACGGACCTTTCGTCGCTGGACAAACTTCTACCGGCCGCATCACTTATCCGGGATACGAGCACTTGAAATGGGAAGCCGTCGTCCAGAAGATCGAGCCGGAGACATACTTCTCCTATACCTGGCATCCTTATGCCGTCGATCCCGCAGTCGATTATTCCAAGGAGACGCCGACGCTGGTGGAGTTCCGGCTGGAGAAGGCTGCCAGCGGAACGATTCTGCGGGTGACGGAATCGGGGTTCGAGAAGATTCCCGCGCACCGTCTGCAGGAAGCTCTGCGCAGCAACGACGGCGGTTGGGCTCAGCAGATGAAGAACATCGAAAAATATGTCGCGCAAAATCTCTAGCCGGGCGGCTGCCGGGCTCGAAACGCAGGCCATGGTGTTCGCTGCCCTGGGAGACCGGACGCGGCTGGCGCTGGTGGTGCGGCTCTCGGGCGGCCAACCCCGCTCCATCTCTCAGCTCACCCGTGGATCGCGTCTCACGCGGCAAGCCATCACCAAGCATCTGCGCGTGCTCGAAAGCGCGGGCATGGTGCGCTGCTCCCGCGCGGGCCGCGAAAACCTGTTTGAACTGAATCCCGAGCCGATGGACGAGATTCGCGAGTATCTCGACTTCGTCTCGCAGAAGTGGGATCACGCGCTCGCGCGGCTGAAGCGTTTCGTGGAGGACTAACGAGGTCGAGAGCCCAAAGCCTAAATCCGAGAGCCTGTCTTCTTCTTTCTCTCGAGCGACGACGCCGTGAAGAGCATGATCCCGATGATTCCGAAAATCCCCAGCGCCATCGCGCCCATAACCAGGATTGGCATAACCCACCTCCGCCCAGTCTAAGTGTGACCATGGTCGACCTCGAATACGGTGACCGCGCTCACCTGGCGAAGTGACCGACGCCCATTTCCCGTTTTCGCCCGCGCCTTGCCCTAGTGAGTACCTGGCATGTCGGCGGGCGAAGGAAAGCTGGTAAAGTAAGGGTTTTACGGCATGGTTTTGCGGGAGCGGCAATGCGCATTGCGGTGGTAGGTTCAGGATACGTGGGACTGGTAGCGGGCGCCTGTTTCGCCGACCTTGGCCATCAAGTCATCTTGGTTGACAATGACGCGCAGAAGCTCGCCGCCTTGCAGTCGGGCAGCGTTCCCATCCACGAAAAATTCCTTCCGGAATTGCTGCAGCGCCACCGCAGCCATGCCCTCACTTTCTCCGACAATCTCGAAGACGCGGTGCGCGCCAGCAATGCCATTTTTGTCGCGGTGGGGACACCTCCGACCGAGCAGGGAGAAGCCGATCTTTCTTATGTGGAATCCGTGGCCCGTGGGATCTCGGGCGCCATCAACGGTTACAAAGTGATCGTTGAGAAGAGCACTGTGCCGGTGTACACCAGCGACTGGGTGCGCAAAATCATCCTGCGCAATGGAGCCCCCGCCGACAGCTTCGATGTCGCCTCCAACCCCGAGTTTCTGCGCGAAGGCACTGCCGTTACCGACTTTCTTTATCCCGATCGCATCGTGCTCGGTGCCGATACCGACCGCTGTGCCGCAGTGTTGAAAGAGATTTACGCTCCCCTCACCGACGGCAGCTACTATCGCCAAGCGACTGCGATTCCCGGGCCCGATCGCGCGCAAGTGCCTCCGCCGCTGATCGTGACCAGCGCCAAGAGCGCGGAACTCATCAAGCACGCGTCGAACGCTTTTCTCGCGACAAAAATTTCTTTCATCAACGCAGTCGCTTCGATCTGCGAATCGGTGGGAGCGAACGTGCAACAGGTCTGCCAGGGTATTGGCGCTGACAGCCGCATCGGTCCGCGATTTCTGAATCCCGGCATCGGCTACGGCGGCTCGTGCTTCCCCAAAGACCTGATGGCCTTTCGTTCGGTCGCCCGCGAATGCGGATACGACTTCCGCCTGCTCGATGAAGTCATGCACATCAACGAAGACCAGCGCCAGCGCTTCCTGCGCAAAGTCCGCAGCGCGCTCTGGACGCTGCGCGGCAAGCACCTCGGAGTCCTCGGCCTCGCCTTTAAGGGAGGCACCGACGATATCCGCGAATCGCCGGCCATTCTTCTGGTGCAGGCGCTGCTGCAGGAAGGCTGCGAGATTACCGCTTACGATCCGGCGGCCATCGAACGCGCCCGAGAGGTTTTGCCGAAGCAGGTCAAGTTCGCGGCCAATGCCTACGACGCTGCGAACGGCGCGGACGCGCTCCTGATCCTCACCGAATGGGATGAGTTCTCCGCTCTCGATCTGCCGCGCCTGGCGCAACTGCTCAAGTACCCCATCGTGATCGATGGCCGCAACCTGTATGATCCCGAAGGAATGGCGGCTCAAGGCATCACCTATTACAGCGTCGGACGGATCCCGGTCACCCCGGAAAAACATCCCGCCGACGCCGGCACTCCCGCGAGGAAATTCACACCATCATGACGAAACCGCGCGCTCTGGTCACCGGCGGAGCCGGATTCCTGGGCTCCCACCTCTGTGACGCACTGCTGGCCGAAGGCTACTCGGTCATCGTTGTTGACAACCTGCTTACCGGACGCGAAGCCAACATCGCGCACCTGCGCCACGATTCGCGCTTCGAATTTCAGCAGCTCGACATCAATCAGCCTTTCGATTGCGGCAAGGTCGATTATGTTTTTCACTTCGCCTGCCCCGCCAGCCCCGTCGACTACACCGTGCACGGCGTCGAAACCCTGATGGTGGGCTCGCTGGGAACTTTTCATGCGCTCGACATCGCGCGCAAGTACGGCGCGAAATATCTGACGTCCTCGACCTCCGAGTGCTATGGCGATCCGCTCGAGCATCCGCAGAAGGAAACTTATTGGGGAAATGTGAATCCCATCGGTCCGCGCTCGGTCTATGACGAAGCCAAGCGCTTCTCGGAAGCCGTGACCATGGCCTATCACCGCTACTACAAGGTCGATACGCGCATCGTGCGGATTTTTAATACCTACGGAACCCGCATGCAGCTCAACGATGGACGCGTCGTCCCCAACTTCATGAAGCAAGCTCTGCGCGGCGAAGACCTCACCGTCTATGGCGACGGCAGCCAGACCCGCAGCTTCTGCTATGTGAGCGATGAGGTCGACGGATTCATTCGCCTGTCGAAATCGGACGAGCATCTTCCCGTCAATATCGGGAACCCAACCGAGTTCACCATTCTCGAGTGCGCGCAGAAAGTTCTTGAGGTGACAGATTCGAAGAGCAAGATCGCGTATCAACCGCTGCCCCAGGATGATCCCAAGCAGCGCCGGCCCGACATCACAAAAGCGCGCACCTTGCTGGGATGGGAGCCGAAGATCGATCTCGCCACGGGATTGAAGATGTCACTGGAATACTTTCGCAAAGCCGCGTTTGAAGAAAAACCTGCCAACGTGTAACGGCGCTTTTTTTCATGTAGAGACACAGCTTCGCTGGGTCTTGCCGCCATCACGACAATTCCGTCGCACCCCTGAGACGCAGCAAAGCTGCATCTCTACAGCGTGAATATTGGGGACGTGCAACACCGTACCCGAACGCCTGAGGTCTGCTCTTGAAGAGCACCCCAGCGGCTAAAGTCTTGAAATCTTCGAAAGTTGCGGCACGGCTGAAGCCGTGCCCTTCCCAGCAATCTGGAGTGTGAATTCTTATGGAGAAGGGCTCGAGAATCACGTCAACGAGTCACAAACCATGACGCTTCCCAATCGACAGGGATTATCTGGTCAGCACGTCTGCTGGCTGGTAGGCGATCAACCGCTGCACCTGTTCCCGTTCCTCTGCGGTTTGTACGCTGAATGAAACGCCCATGCCGAAGCCGGGATGCGTGGCCTGTACGCCACCTTTCAACCGCAGCTTCATCTCATTGGTGCGCACCAGGATCTCCACCGCCGTTCCTGCGGGAAACGGCGCGGTGGTTTCCACGTAGCATCCGCCCGTGGAGATATCGCTCAGGGTGCAGCGAACGGGAACGCCGCTTCCGTGCCGGTACACGTCGGCACTCAAACGGCAGGCGCGGCGCGAACGGTTGCGGCGATCGGAAGAAGAGACTGAGAGCAGCCCCAGTCCGCCGGGTGCATCGGCGAGGCGCGGCTGAGCCGGTTGCCCAAGGTTCTCCGAGGCCGGCGAAGCGTTCATCCGCAACCAGTCCGTCAAGGCTTTGCGCGAGGATTGCGGAACATCGGCGAAACGGATTCCCACCCGGCCGCTCGAGTCCTGCCACATCACTTCTCCGGAAAGGCGGATGTCTGAAACGCGACCCGGCAAGCTGAACTGGAAATAGACTTTGCAGTTTGGCGGCAAGGGCCGCTGCGATTGGATGGCGATTCCCTCTTCACTCAAATCGAGCAGGGTGGCGGGCGCATCCTCGATGTTCGCGTAGGCGATGGACGCGTCGCTGTGGAGGGCTACGCGCTGGTTGCGCCGCCGCTCCCGCCGCATCAGGCCACGGGCCACGCGCAAGCTGTGGTTCGCCCGCTCCTGCGAAATCGGCTTATACAAAACGAAATTGGCTCCCCGGGCGAAGATCTCGCGCACGTCGTTGCGGCTATCGACCAGGGCAATCACCAATGCCGTCTGATTGGCCGGCTGCTTTCGCGCCCGCGTGATCAGTTCCGTAGCCGCAGATTCGTCCTGACAATCGACGAGCACAGCATCGAAAGCTTGCGCGTTGAGTCGCGCAAGCGCCGCGGACGAGTCATTCGACTGTTCGACCTGAATGCCCAATTCAGAAAGGATAAGGCTGAGCACCTCGATGGCCGACGCGTCCGCACACACCAGCAGTGATGTGAGCGCCATAATGAAGGCATGTTAGGGGGCTGCGCCCGCAACAACAAGTTACCAATGTGACCACCACAGGCTTTATTTCCCCGCGGCAGTGACTTTCGTCATCTGGAGTTTGCTGCGACTCGGGAATATCTTCAGGGCTGTCTGTAGCAGGTCTGTGACCAAGAAGGGTTGGCATGACAGCAAGGTTGGGCAACTGGTTGATCGCGGTCGGTGCGATCATAGTCCTCGTCGGTTTGTGTTGCTTGCCGGCCGCGCTGGGAGTGCATCGCGATGAAAGCCTGCTGGGCCTGGGAGCCTCCATTTTCGGGATGGGCGCGTTATTCATGGCCGGCGGTCTTTATTTCAAGGCGCAGATGCTGCAAATGCTGAGAGAGTCGGGGGAGGCCGAAGCCGCTCCCGCGCCCCGCACTCGCGGGGGCTGCGAACTGTGCGGCAGTGATGTCCCGGTGATTCATTGCAGGGTGCACCAGCTACATTTGTGCTCCACCTGTCTGGCCGAGCATTTTGATCCTCGTTCGTGCTCTTACGTACCACCCACGCGCCGTCCCGCCGCGAAATCCGCCAAGGGAATGGCCCGGGCGCGGGGGGCCTAAAACAAACCCGCTCGAATCGGCCAGGCGCTTTGTTCCGCCAAAGTGACCAGAGTTACCGGCTGCAAATTACGTTACGTAGGAACAATGCTTCGCCCTGCGACTTTAGTACTTTGACGCTTCCCAACCCCCTCCTTACGATGAGGGTTAGTGCAGCCCGCTCGCGTGCTTTCTGAGATTGCGAGCCCCCTTTTCCTCCCTCTGTTCTGAGGTAAAACGCGTCACTCTCGTCCCCCAGAAAAGGGGTGGCGGTGTGGAGGTGTAATGGCTCCGTTGCTCACGATGAAGGAAAGGCAAGCCACGGCCCGGCGGATGCGCGGCTTCACCCTGCTCGAAATGCTGGTAGCGGTGAGCGTGTTCCTGGTGGTTTCGGTCATCACCTTCACCAATCTGGCGCCGGCGATCAAAGATGCCCGCATTAACGGCAGCTACAACCAGGTGCTCGAAGAAATGCGTACGGCGCGACAGTTGGCGGTTGCCAATCGCAAAACCTACCTGCTGACCTTCAATCCCCCGGGTCTGCCCGTAGGCCGCGACGGAATGCAGATCAACCAGTTGAATGCCGGTGCGGTGGGCGCGATTTACAACCAGGTTCCGGTCCTGCTTCCCACCGACGTGCACTTTCGGGTGATCCCCGGCATTCCCAACACCAATGCCAGCGTACCCGACAACATGGGAACGGGAGGTACCGCCATCCAGTTTGACATTGGCGTCAACGGCGGCGCGCCCAACCAGATTTACTTCTTCCCTGACGGCTCGGCCCGCGACATCAACAACAACATCAACAACGGAATCGTCTACGTCGCCCGCGACAACGACCTTTACAGTTCGCGCGCCATCACTCTTTACGGTGCCGCAGGGCGGGTGCGCGGCTGGCGATTGTATCCGCCCACCGGAGTGGGGAACGGCACCTGGAGTCAGCTATGATGAAAAAAGTCGTTGGTCCTCAGTCGTCGGTCGTCAGCAAAGTCGCGCGGAGACGCACGGTCCGGTTGAAGTTTGCCAGGGTTTCCCTGACGACTGACGACCGAAGACTGACGACTGAAAGCGGCTTCACCATGATGGAGGTTATGATCTCCGTCGTAGTGCTCACCGTCGGACTGGTGAGCATGCTGGCCATGTTTACTGTCGCCCTGGCAGCCACCAACAATGCGCAGGAAGATCTGACGGCGAAGCAGATCGCGCAATCGACGCTGGAAAGTATCTTCACCGCGCGCAATACCCAGCAGATCACCTTCCTGCAGATTCAAAACGTCGCCAATGGCGGCATCTTCCTCGACGGTCCCCAGGTCATCAAAGACCCCGGTCCCGACGGGCTCGATGACACCGCCGATGACGTGGTCTCCAACCCCCTGTGCCCCGGACCTTCGACCTGCTTGCAGCTTGCCGGAGCGGACGGCGTGCTGGGAACCGCCGATGACGTGTACGTGCCGCTGAACAATTACCGGCGCACGATTCTGATCAGCAACGTGTTTCTCCCCAGCGGCGCCATCGACGACACCTTGCGCCAGATCACGGTCACCATCACTTATACCTCGACGCAATTCAGCGCCCAGCAGAAACAGTATTCGGTGGGGGCCTACGTTTCTTCGTTCCGCTAAAAGAAAAGGCTTCGTCATGAGAAACAGGATGAGCAAAACCCGCGGCTTTACGCTAATCGAAATGCTGGTGGCGATGGCCATCGGACTGATCGTGCTGGGCTCGGCGGTCAGCCTGTTCAGCAAGGCCGTCTCCTTGAGCTTCATGGTCACCCAGCGTGCCGAAATGCAGCAGAACGGCCGCAGCGCCCTCGATATGATGGCCAAAGACATCAGCCTGGCGGGATCGGGCATTCCTTCGGGCGGCGTGCAGTTGCCGGATGGCTTGGGCGCCAGCGCCTCTAAGTTCGGATGCGACACCACCCAGTGCTATATCCCCAACAACCTGTTTCCCTTCAGCAATAACTTCTTCGGCGCCATCCCTAACCCCGGCGTGGGTCTCGCGGTTCGGACTACCACGGGCGCTCTGGGACCGAATACCGATATCTTCACCATTGCGTACACCGATTCCACGTTCCCGCTAAACCAGTACTCGGCCACCTTTGTGAACACCGCCGGCACCCTTGTCCAGTTCCAGTTGCCCAATCCGCTGCCCAATCCTTTGCCCGTTCCCTGGCCGCCCCTGGCCGTCAACGATCCGGCTCAGGGATTGCAAGTGGGGGACCTGGTTCTGCTCACCAATAACGTCGGCTCGGCCATCGGTGAAGTGACCAACGTGGCCGCGGCCGGAGCCAATGTGAACGTCAGCTTCGCGGATCACGACACCCTGAACATCAATCAGTCAACGGCCGCCAACGGAAATATCAAAGCCATCACCACGGGATCGGGAACGGTGGCCAGCCGTCTGCTCCTGATCTCTTACTACGTCGACATTCCTCCCGGACCGGACGGAGTTCGCTATACCGCCGATGACGGGCCGCCCCGGCTGATGCGGCAGATCAACGGGCAACCACCGAATCCGGTGGCCGAGAATATTTCGGGATTACAGCTCTCGTACGACATCTTTAACGACGTCTCGGGCGTGGCCACTGCGAATTTGAAGGACGCCGGCATGTCGGTGGGCGATTCCCCGAACCAGATTCGCAAGGTGAACCTGGTCGTCTCTACCCGTAGCCCTATGCGGAACGGCTTCGGCTTCCAGAGTCTGGACTTGGCGACGGCGGTCAGCGCCCGCGATATGAGCTTTAAGGATCGGTATCAATGAGAAGCCAGTTAGGGCTTCGAAGGGTTGAGGAGAACGCTATGGGTGTATCACAGTTACGTCGTGCGCAAGGATTTACGTTAATCGCTTCCCTGCTGTTGCTGCTGCTGATGTCGGGTCTGGCGGTCGGGTTGATGTACATGACCAACACCGAAGTCAGCGTCGGCGGCAATGACCGGGAGAGCGAACTGTCCTACTACGGCGCCGAGGCCGGCATGGAGAAGATGACCTCCGACATCGGCAACCTGTATACCCTGAACCAGGCGCCCAGCGTGGCCAGCATTCAGGCGCTGCAGGGCTTTCCCCCTTCGGTTCCCGGGATCACTTACACCGAATACAACATTAACGTGCCAACCGTGAACGGGGTGGCGGCCGCGAATACCAATACCATTTCCTCGGGACCGAACCAGGGTCTGGTGGCGGAAATCATCCCCATGACACTGAGCGTGACCGGGCAGCGCACCGGGGGCGCCCAAGTGCGCATGATCCGCACCGTGGAAGTCGCGGAGATTCCGGTCTTCCAGTTCGGCGTATTTTCTGACAGCGATTTGAGCTACTTCGCCGGGCCTGATTTTGACTTCGCCGGACGCGCCGCCACCAACCATAACCTTTACATTTCTGATGGCGGCAGCCTGATCTTTCACTCGAAGGTCACAGCCGCGGGAGAAGTCATTCGCGATACCCTGTCCAACGGCGTGAACGCCTCGTCCACCGGTCACGGCGGAAACGTCTACGTCCCCAATGCCACCGGCGGTTGTGATGTCAGCCATCCCGCCGCCCACTGTTTAAATTTAGCCCTGAGTCAGGGCAGTTACAGCGGCGGTCCGCCGCCGACCGGAACGCAAAACACCAGCTGGCCGAATATTTCGACCACAACCTATAAGGGCTGGATCTTGAACGGAGCCACCGGCGGAAAGCCGCTGACTTTGCCCTTCGTGGGCGCAGGCGTTTCTCCGATCCAGATCATTCGCAAACCGCCAGCCAGCGAAGTCGCGGGCTCCAGCGTCTCGGTTTCGCGTCTGTATAACAAGGCGCAGATCCGCATTCTGCTGGCAGATACGCAGGCGCAACTCACGCCAGAGCGTCCGGGCCTGATCGGAGACGCGGATAACATTCAGTTGAATGAAGAGGCGGGAGCGCAGTACCCCAGCGGCGTTACTGTGGCCGGCGTCGGCATCACGCACTTTGCTTACGCCAACACTAACTCGGCGACTTCTCCATACTACGATCCCAACACGCAGCAGATTGATCCGCCCAAGTATCCCACTCGCACCAACTGGCCTCTGGTGGATGGTTGGCTGCGCGTGGAGTACAAAGACGCCGCAGGAGTCTGGCATGGCGCCACGCAAGAGTGGCTAAAGCTGGGCTTTGCACGCGGACTGGTGCCTCCGGCCGTGGCAGCCACGGGAAATACCGTGCATCCCAATGCCATCCTCATTCTGCAGCAGTTGGCCGACCGCAATGCCAGCGAATCCATCAGCGGCAGCGCCGAAAGTTCGAGTGCGACCGCGTCGCGTTACAACTGGTACCCCATCAATATGTATGACGTGCGCGAAGGCGAAATCCGCGACACGACCACCAGCAAGACCAATGGAACCTGCGCCGTAAACGGTGTCATGAACCTGGTCGAGATCGACGTCGGCAATCTGAAACGGTGGTTAACGGGCACGACTGGCACGAACGGTCCGGCCGTCGACAACCAGACGCTCAATGGATACGCTCTCTATTTCTCCGATCGTCGCGGAGCTGTGCTCGATCCCAATGTCACTCCGGCGGACTACACCGGAGAGTATGGCTTTGAGGACACGATCAATTCCCCGTCGAGTTTGGGTACTCCGGACAACCAACTGGATGCGACCTACAACTGGCTCAGCCCGCCACAATCTCCGGAAGACGTAGACCAGAACGGCTTGCTCGATGATTGGGGGGCGGCCCACGTGGGCGACGCATTCGGCGTCAACACCAACACCAACCCGCCGAATCCCTACGGCACCACGGTCGCCGCACCGCGCATCAGCTGTATGAACGTAGCGCGCAAGAATCAGGTTACCGGACCGCGGCATGCATTGCGCCTGGTGGACGGCACCTCAGGCAACCTTCCCACCCGTCCTGATGGCACCGGCGGATTCACTGTCGCTTCCGAGAACCCGGTTTACATTCTGGGAAACTACAACGCCAACACTTATCCTTTCCCCGCCGTCAGCCCGGCGGCGGCCTCGGTGATCGCCGACGCCGTGACCCTGCTCTCCAACAACTGGCAAAACAACTGGGGAGACTACGCCAGCTTTCTGGATTCGATCAGCATGGGCTCTTCAACCGCGCCCGCAACCTCGAAGCGTGACGCCACGCAGAGCTATTACCGGCTGGCGATTGCGGCCGGCAAGAACATCAACTTCAAACAGCCCACCAGTTTCTCGGCGGCCTCCGACTACGGCACCGATGGCGGTCTGCACAACTTCCTGCGTTACCTGGAGAACTGGGGAGTCGCCCCGAACATTTACTACCAGGGTTCGCTAGTCAGCCTCTTCTACTCGCAGTATGCCACCGGCGCATTCAAGTGCTGCACCGTGGTTTACGGAGCGCCGACTCGTAACTACTCGTTCGATACGCTGTTCCTCAACCCCAACAACTTGCCTCCGGCTACGCCGGAATTCCAGGACGTGAACAACGTCACGTACCGACAGGACTTCACTCCTTACTAAACCAACAACTCACTTCTCAAAACCCGCCCCGACCCTGCAAGCCAGGATTCGGGGCGTTCTCTTTCTGGGCCGCCGGCTCTTTTCACTGTTGCGGAATGCAACTAACAGCTATAGCGGGTGTGATGCGGCTTGATCCAGCGCCCCACCTTGCTCCAAGATGACCGTGGAGGCCTCTGACAGGCCTGAGGATCGCCGCGATCGGACTGGACAAGGAAAGGGCCTCGATGAAATTCAACACGCGCCAGAGGGGCAGAAATGCCCGCTAGCATTCCGGGAAGGGCACGAGTTCACTCGTGCCATAAGAGTTCTCATTCAGCCCGGCTTTAGCCGCCGGGCCACATCCATTGGTAAAATCGAACAATTTCTTACGGAGCCGTTCTTTTGACGCAAGCTGCAAAACGATTTGTTCTCTTCCTCTTGCTGGTGATCGCCGGTCTGTTGCTGTTTCTCATTCCGGCGTGGATCATCCAGCCCTTCAAATATCAGTCGCCGCGGGCGCTTTCGCTGGCTTTGAGCGTGCGGCAGGTCGCGCCTTGGGGAACTTTGCTGGCGACGGCGCTTGCCTTCGTGATCGCGTGGACGTTGTGGAAACAGGTTTCGAGCTTGAAAAAGGCCCTGCTGGCGCTGGGGCTGTGCCTTGCGACGGCGGCCGCGGTGATGGCGCGCATCGATTATTTCGAATGGATGTTTCATCCCTTGTCGGCTCCGGGCTTTGCGCCGGCACAACAAAGCCAGCTCGATTCCGGCGAAATGGTGTTGGCGGTGCGCTTTGGCGGCGATGCGCGCGCTTATCCCATTCGCGCCATGGCCTATCACCACGTGGTGAATGACGTGGTACAAGGCGTACCCATCGCGGTTACGTATTGAACGCTCTGTCACACCGGTCTGGTGTGGAAAAGCACGGTGGCGGGACGGGTGCTGCATTTTCGCCTGGCGGGTATCAACAATCAGAACTTCCTGATGACCGACCGCGAAACCGGAAGCTGGTGGCAACAGGTCAGCGGCAAAGCCATCGCCGGAGCGCTGCGCGGCCACGCTCTCGAGCTTGCGCCCTACGACGAATTGACGTTTGGGTTATGGAAGATGGAGTCTCCCAACGGGCAGGTGTTGGTTCCTGTCACGAAAGATGCCACGAAATACGAGAGCAACTGGGAACCTGAAGTTGGGAAGCTGCCGACGGTGATCGACTTCCCCGGCAGCGGGCTGGCGTCCCGCGACGTGGTGATGGGGATGGAAGTGAACGGCGCCAGCCGCGCGTATCCGCTGAACCGGGTTCTCGCGAATGCTCCGCTGCAGGATCGCCTGGGAGGCCTGCCGGTTGTGCTGGTCGCCGGGCCGGATGGAAAGTCGGTGCGCGCCTTCGTCAGCCAGTCGCATGGAAACGATCTGGAACTTTTCCGCAAGAACGAAAGCGCCTGGATGCTGGTCGATTCACTGACCGGCAGCGAATGGAACTTCAAAGGCTGCGCCGTGTCGGGCCCGGCGTCAGGGGAATGTCTGCAACCGTTGCCGGTGCTCAAAGATTACTGGTTCGATTGGCGGAACTATCATCCGTCAACCAGCATCTTCCAGCGGTAGCACGCCGGGTAGATTTCGTATCACGCATTTAGAGGTACGCCGGGAAGCGCACGAGTTCCACTCGTGCCGCCGAGGTTCAAGAGCGATCGGCTTCAGCTGCTGCGGTTAGCTCTCAAAAAGGCACCCCTCAGGGGCTAAAGCCCTTGAACTTGTGAATTTCCGGCACGACTGAAGTCGTGCCCTTCCCGAATGAATGATGGACGGAGGAGAGATTGCCTGAGATCAAAGCGCTTTTCTGGGATCTAGGTGGAGTGTTGCTGACGAATGCATGGGATCGCGCCCAGCGCGAACGCGCATTGACAGAGTTCCATCTGGATCCGATCGAATTCGGAGACCGTCACGAGATGGTGGTGTCGTCATTCGAGCGCGGAAAGATTTCGCTCGACGAATATCTGGACCGGACGGTGTTCTATAGAGACCGGCCATTTACCCGCGAGGCTTTCAAGGACTACATGTACTCGCTGTCGCAAGCCTCGCCGGAGCCGCTGGAATTCGCGCAAGCATTGGCGAAAACAAAGAAATATTTGATGGCGACGATCAATAACGAATCGACGGAGTTGAACGACTACCGGATCGAGAAGTTTAGCCTGCGAGAGATTTTTTCGCTGTTTGTCAGTTCCTGCTTTGTGGGATTTCGCAAACCGGAGCAAGGCATTTACCGGCTAACTCTCGATATCACCCAGATGCCCGCGGAGAATTGCTGCTTCATCGACGACCGCGCGCTGAATCTGGAAGCGGCGAAGAAATTAGGCATGCACACGATTGAGATGGACGACGTGACGCAGCTAACCAGAGATCTGGGAAAACTCGGAGTGGAAATCCAGGATTTCTCTTAAGTCTTTTTCTTAGTTTCGTTTGTTGTTTGCGTGGCTACGTTCAGGCTCAGGTCGCTCGACCAGCAGTCGGCGAGAGCTTTCCATTCTCCACCGGCCTGGCGGCTGGAGATGATCAGATACTTACCGCGCTCTTCGCGGCGTTTTCCCATGGCGACGGGCACCAGCATCTTGCAGCGTCCCGCTTCGTAGGCGATCTCGCCGAAGACTTCGACCCGCAGCGGGTCCATTTCTACTTCACCCAGGCCTCCATCAAGCGCGGCAAAGAAAAACTCGCGAATGGCGGCGCTACCTCTCACTGTGGGGAAGTTAGGACGCAGCACGACTGCATCCGGACCGTACAGTCCCACCAGATCGTCGAGTTGCCTGGTATTGCAGGCGAGGGCCAGATCTTGGGCGAGCTTGCGAACGGCGGCTTCGGAGCGGCTCAACGAAGGCCCGGTAAGGGGGGCGCGTTTGATGGGAGCCGAGCCCGCCGGCCGCGACTCGGGGGCATTCCCTGAAGCGGCCCCGTCCCCGGAAAAGTAGTGGTGATGATAGTGATGGTGGTAATGATGCTGGCCGAGAGGAAGCGATGCATTGGGCACTGGGGGCAACTCCATTTCCGCTTCGGGGGCAGGCGAGATTTCGGGCTGGGGTGCATCCTCGAGAGCCACACCGCAAGTTGCACAGAAACGATGTTGGGTGCGGTTCTGGGCTCCGCACACCTGGCAAAAGCGTCCTTCGCGCGGGGCTTCGGCCGCGGCCTCGGAGGCGACCGCCTCTTCCGAATCGACTTCCAGGGCCAGGCGCTGGATGGCCTGCAGAGCGGCAGCTATGCCTTCCTGCCCCGGCTTGGGGTGGTGCATGTTATAGCTCAGACGGGAAAAAAACTCGTCAACCGAAGGATTTTGGGCAAGCTCTCCCTCGGGGCCGTTCGCCGGCCTTAGGTTCGGTTGTCCTGATGGCTTGTGCTGATCCACGGTTGCGCTCGCGCCATTCTAGTCGAAAAGCGGCTTATTGGCTGGAAAACTCGACTTTGGCTTCAGCCTCGGTCGGTACGCCGTTGCACATCGCGGGACGATAGCGCCACGAACTCACGGTCTCGATCACGGTGCGATCTTCGCTGGGCCCCGCGCTCTCGAGCACAAATGGACTGTGTACGCGCCCATCGGTGCCGATGATGAAGCTCACCGTGAGCTTTGTCTTGGAATCGAATTGATCGAGCAATGGATTGGGGGTCGCAAGAGCCTCTGGAGGCTGGTTGGCGGCGCAACTGGTACGCGCCGAGGTGTGGTTGACGGGAGTGAACTGGGAGCCGTGGACCTCGGACTTCCAGATGTGCTGTTCGCGCTCCGCGAGAGAGGCTGCTGGCGAGGAAACCCGCTGGGAGACGGGGTTGGTGGAAGCACACGAAGACACCGCAACCAGGGCTACTGAGAAGATCGAGCAAAGCTTACGAAATGGCATGGTCGCGGGCCCTGCAAGACAGCGAGAAGAGGTGAGCTGCCCTGCCGATTGCAGCTTGTAAAGGCAATCGCTGGGCCAAGCCACACACAGACGTAACTTGCTGATTTTATGAATGTTATTCAAAACAAAACAGCCCAGACATGAGTCTGGGCTGAAAAGCCTTGCACTTCGGGTGATGAAACCCTTCAAGCTCTACTTGAGCTGGAAGTTGCGCGGATCGACGCCCGTGCCGTTCATGACCTGGCTGGCGGTAAGAGTCCACTCCGATACCGTTGTCCGTCCATTGCCCAACTCCTGGCTGAAGTGGAGGACGTATTTGTTGGGCAAGGTGAGACCATCGGCTGTCTTGAAATCGCTGAAGTGCTCCTCCAGACGCCATCGGGTTTCCTGCTGGCGTGCGGTGGCAGTTTCGTTGGTCTCGCCGACAACCCCGCCGGTAGAAGGAAATTGCGGGCCGATATCGCCGTTAGGGGTTGGGACCGCATTGGCGACGGTGGAGTCGAGATTTCCCAGTTGAGCGCGCTGACGCACAAAGTAGACCGTTTCCACGTGGCGGTAAGTCTGCGGATCGAAATAGAGCGAGATATCAACGTTGGAGCTTTTCTTTGGGCTGTAACGCAACTCGATGACGTCGTTGCCGTCCACTTTCTTGATCCCGGCGTAGCTAAGCTTGGCCTTATGCTGATTGAGGTCGTAGAGAGGCCAACCGGTAGAAAGAACGCCTCCGAACAATCCCTCTTTCAACATCACGCCCTGGACCTGGACGAACTCACCGAACGAGGAACGTTGCTGATTGGCGGTGGTGCGGGCGATTTGGTAGTCGTGGCCGTCGTAAATAAACTGCTCGCCTTTGTACAGGTTGTTATTCAGCTTCATCATAAACTGCAACTTATCATCTTGCGAGACGAGCACGCTTTTGCCCTCAAGGTTTCCCGCTCCGCCGACGAGAATCGTATAGGCAACAGCTCCTTCTACCACGCGCGACTTTGCGGCGGCACGGGCTTGCGCGGTGCCGACGGAGTCGAGATGTTTGGCGACAACATCTTCCGGCTTCATGTCAGCGGCAAAACTAACGAGTGCCTGGGTTAAAAACAGAATGAGTACGAATACTGAAAAGAATGCAAAGCGACAGCGCAGCGTTTTCATAGGGGACAACTCCTCTCGCACCATGGCGAAGAAACTTCTCCGTCCGACTTCCCCGTTTGAGGGGAAGTATACTCCTCGCGGCTCGAGGCCCGGTAAGTATGGCTTTTTCAAAATGGGACTAACGACTCCATATTTGGCCTGAGATCACTGAAATTTCAATTCCGCATGGGCTAGTCTGCGCTCGGGGAAAGAGCGATGTTTTCACGATCAGCCGAGTACGCCATTCGCGCTTTAACCTTCCTGGCTGCGCAGCAACCTGGGAAGCTCAGCGGAGCGCGAGAGATCGCAGAGGCCGAAAGTATCCCTATGCCGTTCCTATGGAAGATCCTGCAGAAACTGGCGGCCAAGAAGTTGGTGCGCTCGTTTCGTGGAGTGCGCGGCGGATATGAACTGGCCCGGCCGCCGCAACGCATTACCCTGGACAAGATTTTGAAAGAAATGGGGGAAGCCGAAGCTCTGGAGCGTTGCATTCTGGGCTTCGCCCAGTGCCGCGAAAAGAATCCCTGCCCGTTGCACGTTTTGTGGGCAGAACGCCGCAAGAGCTTCACCAGCGTGCTGCGAAGCACCACCCTTTCCGATTTGTCGGCGGTCTCGCGCCGCGCCGCGGCCCGATAGCCCGCCCACGTAAACATTCCCGTGTGAGTTGCGTCACAGCCCGCTATGAGCCATCCGGTCGAAAATGGCTTTGTCTCGAGCCTTCGGGAAGGCTGGGACTGGGAGGGTGGCCATGTTTGAACAAGAAGTGGAAATGGAAAAGCGGAATTCTTCGGTGGTTCCCCTGCTGTTGATCGTGACCCTGATTCTGGCGATCGTGGGCGTCGCGGGTTATTTCGTGTTAGAGAGCCGCAAGGTTCTCACCAACCAGGAAGCGACGCAAATTGCGACCAGTGTCCTTAAGCTGCAGGGTCCAGCGACGGTGCGCTTTCACACTGGCATCATCAAGTCGAGTGTGGACGACAAACCTCATGATCCCCACTACCGTCTGCTGGAAAAGGCCGGCCTGGTGAGCATCGGCAAAGACACAGGCACTTACAAAACCATCACTCCCATTGAACTCACTGCCCAGGGAAAGCGGCTGTTAGAGGAAATCCCGGGAGTCACCAAGGGCAGCGAAAAGGACGGCACGCAAATCTATTCCGTTCCGCTGGCCGAGCGCAAACTGGTCGCCGTCTCTAAGATCGACATGATCAGCCCGACGCAAGCGCTGGTGGAGATCAGCTGGAAATGGGAACCGAACAAGCTGGGGAATTTGTTCGACGCCTCGGGATCGATGGTGAAAGGGTTCAACACCTGGGACCGGGCAACCCTGATTCAGAAGTACGGCGCGGATTTCTACCACGGAGATCCGACGAGCGTTAAGCTCTCCCTGATTAAGGGTGACAGCGGCTGGCAGATCGCGACCGAATAGAGGTCAACTCTGGCTGGCTGCCCGCAGGGTAATCAGAGTGATTTCCGGCGGACAGTTCAGGCGCGCCGCGATGCGAATGGTCCCCAGGCCCACGTTGGTATAGAGGGTGAGGGGCCCGATACGACGCAAGCCCCAGGGATACTTCTTCGCCAGGTCGGGAAGAATGGGGGCGCCGATCAGCGGTAAGCGGACCTGTCCTCCGTGAGAATGCCCGGAGAGCTGCAAATCAACCGGATAGGCGGATGCCTGGTCAGCATAGTCGGGTTCGTGCGCCAGCAGAACCACCGGCTCCGATCGCGGAATCCCCTTCAGGCTTACGTCCAGATCGGGCTTGCCGGTCAGGGCATCATCCACTCCCGTAAGCCATAACCTCGATCCTCTCGCTTCGACCGGAGTAGAAGAGTTTCTCAGAAATTGAATCCCTTGAGCGACAAGAGCCTCGATCACGCGATTGGGGTCGGAGTCGTGATCATGATTTCCCAGGATCGCGAAGACTCCGTAACGCGCGCGGAGCGGGGCGATCGCGAGGGCACAGGGCTCGGCGGCGGCAGCGCCTTTTTTTGCATTGTGCAAATAGTCGCTGAACACAGGGATGGTGACGAAGTCTCCGGTCAGCGCGATCAGATCGGGCTGCAAGGCGTTCACGATCGAGACGGCCTTTCGGATGGGAGTTGCGGAGAAGTGTTCGTCGTAGTGCAAATCGCTCAACTGCGCAATGGTGAATCCGTCGAGCGCGGCCGGCAATCTTGTCAGCGGAATTTCGAGGCGAACGAGTTGGGGATCGTTTGCCTCGAAAACAATGCCATCGGTTCCCAGAGCCAAGGCTCCGGCGCCGACTACCATTGCGCTCGCTTTTAAGAATTTTCTCCGGTTCCAGTGCAGTGGCGACTCCTCTCTCTTGCAGACTAAGACCGCAATCTGCGATCTCTTCGAAGGCTCACAGAAAAGGCGGGAGTGATCGGCTCCCGCCTGTCTTTAATGTAGCGGAACGATGAAAATTTGACGTACGCAGGTCTACTGCAGTCCGTTTTGTGTGAGCTTGACTCCCAGGGCGTTGGGATTTCCCTGATTGCTGAAGTAAACGTTGGAGGCCTGGCCCAAGCTACTGTCGTTATCGGTGATCACCACGCTGGTTCCTCCGCCTTCATTCACCGAGGTAACGACGTCAGTAGTCGTGCGGGAAAAGACGCATCCCGAAGTGCCTGCGCCGGTGCAATCCGCAGTCATTCCCCAGAAAAAGAAATCGGTCCCGGAAGCTCCGATGTTGGGATTGAAGAATTCGGTTATCGGCGAGCATCGTGAACGGGTAGAGTTCAGGATCTGCGACGAAGCGGAAGCCGAGGTGTTCATCTTGACCCCGGTAAATCCGAAAAGGTACCGCCAGGGGGTGGTATCGGCGCCACCGGTTCCGCACACGAAGAGATACCCGCTGGCCGGGTTGTTATAGTAATTGTTGTTGAAGGTTCCGTCATAAAGATTGACGCTGCTGCCGGGCGTACCCGTGCTTCCCTTGCCGATTCTGCCCCGCGTCATTTGGGTCAGAGTCGGAGTATCGGCTTGAACGACGACCGCGCTGGTTCCGTCGTTGGAGGAAACGGCGAAGATCGTATTGCTGTTGACGTCGACCAACGGTCCATCAAAGATCGCGGGATTCCGGTTACCGGCAGATCCGACCGCCAGCGATTTCTTCGTTCCCAAATTCGTTAGGCTCACCTGCCACAAAAATCCCTGACTGTCGCCGATGAAAATATTCTGGGTGCGAGGGTCGAGCACCGGAGCCGTAAGCCTGCGGCCGTTAGCGATGGTAAGTGGCCAGGGAGCTCCGGCGAGAGCAGGGGTACCGTTGAACACGGGCGAGATCTTGTAAAGCTTGCCGTCGTCGGCGCCGACATAGGCGGCGTCGTTGATGTAGTCAACCCAAGGCGCGGAACGGGTGTTGTTGGCAGCGGCGTAAGTCAACGAAGTCTCAGTAGCGCTGTTGCCGTTGCCGGGAGCCGCCGAGTTGGTGGCAGAGGTTCCGTTGCCGGCTCCAGTCGCCCATTTCACGACGTGAAACACCGAGGAGCCGGCGGCACTCTCGACGAAAGCCACCTGCGTGCCATCCAGGGATAGCACAGGCGAGGTCTGGATTTTCCCGGCGGCGGTGGTGGTGTTGTAAGCGAAAAGCACAGTGGGACCGGAGGTGCCGCAATATCCGCCGGTGCCGCTGTACAGGTTGTTATAAGCGACGAGGCTGGCCTGCCCCCCGGTAACACCGGCGACATTCAAACCGAAGAGGACGTAGTCATTGGCGCAGGAGGGAGGCGCTGTGGAGTCAAATCCGTACTTCGCTGGAGACATGCCAAGGGCCACGCGGCCCGCTCCCAGAGGCACATTCCAGTCGCGCTGCTCTCCGGAAGCGGGAACATTATTCTCTTCCGTCGGGCGACTTTGGCTTGGGACATGTTGCTGTCTCATCGCCTGGAATAAGAGACGCGGTTCCATGCGGGCCAGTTCCGGATGTTCCGTCAGGGCCTGGCGGCTGAAGATCAGGTGGCGCTCGGTCCAATCGTGAGGTATTCCGAGCCGGACGGTTTTTTTCGCGAAGGGAGCGCTGAGAGTGGCGGCGGCCAGCAATAGCAACAGGCAAAACATGCGAAGCGCGACGGAGCCACCTTGGGGGACTTTCACTTGCTTTCTCCTAGGTTTCTTCCAAACAGCGGTGAGTGAACACATTCTAGCCTAGGATGAAGGAAAGTCCAGCCTGTGAATGAAGATCTGCATAAGCCGGAGTCCAAAGTTCAGACAAACCCAGCGGGGACTTTGATTTTAGGACGCGCGCTTCAGTCCGAGCCGGCGGAAATAGGCGTCGAGCTCGCTGATGCCGAGAAGCTTCGCCAGTCCCACCGTCACCACCACGCCGACCGCGGTAACTAAGATCAGCAACATCAGGGCGTTGGGGCGGGTCTGCCAATTGATGCGGCCCTGGAACCACAAGGTCAAGCGATAGCACACCAGTCCCGCAATCCCTGAAGCCAAGCTGATCTTCAGGAAGAAGAAGATCACTTTCCCGGCTTGATGATTGTGCGTGTGGCGGTTCAGCAACCAGAAAAGCGCCAGCATATAAACGATGATGGCGGCGGAGCTGGCTACGGCCAATCCAATGTATTGGTAGTGCCGCACCAGGAACGCATAAAGCGGCAGGCTTAGAAGCATGACCGCGGTGCCCACCAGGGCGGGAGTCCAGGTATTGTGGGTGGCATAGAAGCCGCGCGAGAAGATGTATTGCGCTCCCCAGGCAAACATAGCGAAGGAAAAGATGGCGAGGGAGTATCCCGTAGCCTGAAAATCGGGGCCATGCAGGCGAGTGTTGGCAAAAACGAAGCGGACCACGATCGAACTTTCCGCCATGGTTAAGGCCGAGATCGGCACGATCAATAAGAAAAGACCCTTTACGGTGGAGTTGAGCAGAGAGTTCAGCTCGTCGAACTTGCGTTCGGAATAGAGCTGGGTGAGCAGCGGGAAGGAAGCGACGCCGACGGCCTGGCCAATGGCGGTCAGCGGCACACGCATTAAGGTCTTGGCATAACTGAGCCAGGTAATGGACGCTGCCTGCAGGTAGGAACCGAACCAGCGCACGATCCAGTCATCGCATGCGGACAAAGACAGTGCCAGCATGATCGGCACGGCCATCTTGATGAACAGGATGAACCCCGGATGGCGAAGCTGCAGGTTGGGGCGAAAGGTTGCCCCCACGCGCTGGGCGCCGTAGATCTGCAGCGCCAGGTTTCCCACGATCGCTCCTGTCAGAACGCCCACCGCGAAGCCGCTGATCCCGATTCGCGAGTAGAGAAACCACCCGCCAAGAATGATGAAGAGGTTGTAGATGACGGTGGCGAGAGAGGGGATGAGGAAGCGCGACTTCGCGTATTGCACCGCCGACAGGATGCTGCCCAGGACAAAGCAGACCTGCGCGGGGAGCATAATGCGAGTCAAGAAAACGACGCGTTCTTTCGCCTCAGGCGTGAAGCCGGGAGAAATCACGTTGACCAGGTGCGGGGCGAAAATTTCCGCGACTACGACGATCGCGGTCAAGAGCAGCGTCATGAACGTGGTCACGGTCGAGAACACGTGCCAGGCTTCGTCCTCGCGGCCCTCGGTGACATATTTGGTGAAGACGGGGATGAAGATGACGCTGAGCGACGCACCCGCCACCAGGTAGTTCAGAAAATCAGGAAGAGTAAAGGCGGCGTAGTAAGAATCGGTAGCGGCATTGGAGCCTACCTGGTGCGCCAGAGTCCACTCGCGCAGGAACCCGAGGACGCGGCTCAGCATGACGCTGGCCATGACGATGCCCGCAGAACCTGCAATGCGACGCTGAACGCTTGGGGCGGCGGAAATGGTGGCCACGAATCTCTCTACCTTGAGGCGCCTGGAAAACTCTTTTGAAAGTACGGGGAGTGTTGCGGCCCCGGGGGTTCGGCTGAAATGATTAGACGGGCAATCGGAATTCCAACTCGGGTAGGCATGCAATTCAATGATTCTGCCCGATTTGGAACAGTTCAAGAACCTTACCGCCAAAGTAAGCAGGCGGCATATGCAGGAGATTTCAGACGAGGCGCAGTACTTTCCCTCGCCCACCCCGCTGGATGAGACTTTCTACCCCTTACTTCCCTACCCAACTACTGCATGACAGCAACGCCGTTCGCGTCCGGATTGGGATTTCCCCAGAGCAACACTTTGCCGGGGGAAACGATGTAGAAGATGAAACCGGGCACGCTCGAGGGAGACGCCAGAGTGATCGAACCCTGTCCGCTCGCCGAGACTGTGTAGGTTCCGCTGACCGGCGCGCTGTTCGATTTTCCCGGCTGGCTCAAGTCTTCCAGGCCGCCCAGGTTGCCTTTGCCGTCGGCGACCAGTTGGCCTACGAAAGTCAGGTTGCTTTGTCCGGTCTGCGCGGCTGAAAAACTGTAATCGCCACTGAGCGAAGCAGCCGAGAAACTTCCCTGCTGCAACTCAGCGATGCCGCTCGCAGAATGCGGATCGTTGGTCAACACCAGGTACATCTTCTGAGGAGAGACAACGTAAGCAGTGAAGTTCCGGAATCCGTGATCGGTGTTCTGCAACAAGATGGCGCGCCCGTTGGCGGAGGAAGTGAAACTTCCGCCGGTCACGTTAATTCCGACCGCGATGGCCTGGGTTTCGACACCGCTGGTGATGGAAGATCCGGCCAGATTAAATTGGCCCATCATCCATGCGCGTCCTTGTGTGCCTCCCGTTTCAACCTGGAAGGCGTAGCCCCCATCGGAAGGAATGGTGGCCGTTTGCCTTTCCGCTGTACCAAGCGCTGGGAGCGACAAATCGGTCTCGAGCAGGATCATCTTGCTGGCCGAGACCATATACATGGCGAACTGAGATCCAGCCATGCTAGCGACAGCGCGCCCGGTAGCGGAATCGACGCTGCCGCTGGTCTCCGTGATCGCGCTATTCGCGGTGATGGTGCCGTTGTCATTGAGATCCTGGAAACCGGCGGCGCTGGTGCCTTGCGAATTCATGGCCATGACGCCGACAGCAGAGCGGTTCGCGCCCGACGCGTCAAATCCGCCGACGCGAAAGACATAACTGTTGTTCGCCATGCCGGCATTATTGAACGAAGAGGAGTCCTGTTTCTCCAGGATTCCGACGGCATTGCCCGACAAGTCGGTCTGTGCGAGTTGAGCGTTGTTGTCCCCTGCGGTGGCGCTGTTGGAGTTCAACGCGATGCGGAAAGTACGGGTCTGGCCATTTCCGGTGAGCGTAATGGTGCCGCGTCCGTCGGGATAGATACTGTACTTGCCGGTGAGCGAGACCGCCGTAGAGATGGTGCTGGCGTTAATGTCTTCGACGCCGCTGACGATGTTTCCGTTTCCGTCGGCGAGAATACTTCCCGCTTCAAAGTTCGGCCTGGTGCTGGGGAACGACGTCAACGTGAAAGCATACGATCCGGAGAGACTGGCGTTGCCGAAACTCTTGTCGGTTACGTTCAAGTAAGTGGAGCCGACTACGGCACCGCTGGTAGCGCAAATCCAGTTCACGCCCTTGGCCGTTCCGGTGGCCGCGCCGGAATTGCTCAGGGCGGTGGTGCCGGGAGTGGTCATGACCGTCCACTCAACCAGGTTGGTCAGATCGTGGGTGCTGCCGTCGGGAAAGCTCCCGATTGCGGTGAAGGCCTGGCTTCCCCCCACCGATACTGCAGGAAACGGCGGATTCACAGTGATGAAGGTCGGAGCTGTCACTTGAATCGACGCGTTCCCCGTCACCTTTCCGAGAGTCGCGGTGACATTGGAAGTTCCACCAACGATCGCGGTAGCCACGCCACCCCCGCTGATCGTCGCAATGGCGCTGGCGGATGAGTTCCAGGTAACCAGAGAAGAGATGTCTTTGCTGCTGCCGTCGGAATAGAGACCCGTCGCGAAGAATGTGGTGCTCGTTCCGGCGTCGGCGACAGGAGCAAAGGGGGCAATGGTGATGGAGCTGAGGGTCGCTTGAGGCGGTGGAAGCGGAGGGTTCCCACCGGTCGTGGCCGCGCTGCCTCCGCCGCAACCTATCAAGATCGAAGTGGCCAACAAGATCGGTGCAAGAAAGAGCGCACAGCTCCTTGTGAAGCGCATAGCTTTCACCCCAAGCCTAATTTTTAAGATCGGTTGAACCTGGAACACGAGCAAGCACACGTTGACTAAACGGGAGGAGGTTGAGGGAGCGAGAGCAGGCGAAAGGCCAAACCCGTCAAGGGATGGCCCATCTTTCTGCCCCGGTGAGAGACGCTACTTTTGCATCACTTGCAGTTTGGCGGGCTAAGTAGGTGCGAGGATTGTGATTGCTCAGCATTGTGATTGAAGTCTTCGGGCGATGAAGTAAAGAGGAGTCCAGGCAAGGATGGTCGAAACAAATTGTCAGGGTCGCTGCGGGCCGTCTGAATCCGAAACGTTATTGGTTACATAATTTCAGCAACTGTGCAATTGTTTGCGCTTTTTAGTGAAGCCAGTCCCGGAAATATGAAGCCCACAAACGGCAAATTACGGAAGTTTGACGAAGCATACATAAATCCGTGACAACCCCTTTTTGGTCATTCGATACTTCTAATAAATACAACCGCTTGCCCATGATTCCTCAGCCGGGAAGGGGTGACGGTCAGGGCGGAGGCAGCATCTAAGTAAGACAGGAAAGTTTATGCACCTTAGAGAAGACACTTCAGCTTTCATACGCGAGCGGGACTCGCGCGAATCGCGCCGCTTTCTGGTGGGACTGGGAAACGGGATATGGATGAGCGCAGTGCTGACGCTGGCTCTTTACTGGATCCTGCAAATTCTCTCGTAGCTTCTTTGCGGCCGGCGGGATGCCGGTGCTGTCTTCAAAAACTTAGTGATTCTGCAAGCCGCGGGTGAACACCTTGGCCAGAGCGGCGGCGGTCTTTTTGGCAGTCTTGCCATCGCAGCCGAGCACCACCGGACGCATGAAACCGAACACAAAGCCCAGGGCTCCGATCGCGTCCGCGATCGCATCGATTTCCTCTCCGGGAACGGATTCGTGATTCAGCAGCCGGAGTCGTTCGGCGATTGCCTTGGCATGACGCTGCGGCCCCACGCGGCAGATGAACTTCCCCACCTTCGGATCGAGAATCGCGTGCGGGATGGAAGCGCGCAGCAGATCGCGATCGCGCCACATCCGGTCCACTTCCCACGCAATCAACTGCCGAATCTCTTCTTCGAGAGTGTCGGCCAGCGGCAAAGTGTCGCTGAGTTCACGCACTTCACGAGAAGCGTGGAAACTCATCAGCGCGAGCAACAGACCTTCTTTACCGTCGAAGTAGCGGTGAATCAATCCCTCGGCGCATCCCGCGCAAGCGGCAATCTCGCGGGTAGTGGTCAACTCATAACCGCGTGAGGCAAAAAGTTTTGTCGCCGCGCGAATCAGCGCTTCCTGCTTTGCGGGACGATCCCGCTTTCTGACTGATCGTGGTTTGGGTACGGCGGGACGGCTATAGTTTTTGCGTTTTGAGCTGAGAGAACGACTTCTGGAATTCATGGGCCTGATTTCACGGGCGACGCTGAACTTCATAGTTATCATAGCGACTTTAGGTGGCCGCACGTGTCAAGGAATTGTCCGTGAATTGTCAAGGAATTGTCACCAACTTCCGACGCAAAATTTACCAAGACTTAACAACTCAGAAACCTCTACGCAACTTTCCTTGGTTAACCTCGTGACGCTGGTCTTGTGCTGGCAAGTCTGCCCACGTGCAAGGCTGGGAACAAGTCTCCATGAGGCGTGTCTCCAGCCCTTAATTTCGAACGCGGGCAACGGAGGGATCGCATGGTCCAACTCCAACCGGATACCTGGCGGGTCCTGCTGATCGACAAAAATCCTTTCAAGCAGAATCTGCGCGCCACCATCCTCCGCAATTACGAGATCGAAGTTCACACCGCGAGTTCCCTTACCGACGCTCAAAATCTCTGGATTCATAATCTTTATGACCTGGTGTTGCTGGCCGCGGCAGAAGATTCCCCGGAGGCCATAGCATTGCCCGCGGAGATAAGGAAGAGCAGGCCGCGGCAGCGAATCGGCTTGCTGGTCGGCGCGCCCGCTTACATTCGCGAGGTGGGAGGTATTCCCAAGCGCGTCACCAGACTGAGCGTTCCGCCGCCTTCGAGCTTTTCGCCTGAACTGATTGGCCTGCAACACCAGCCCCAATGGCAGAAGATGATTCACCGGCTGCTCGGCAGCTAGAGAGTAGGGCTGTCGTCACCCAGCATGGCACGGCGGATGAGCTTGAGCGGCAGGCCACCCTGATCCATGAAACGGTCGTGGAATTCCTGCAGAGAGAAGTTGTGTCCCTTCATCTTCTTATAGTCTTCTCTTAGTTTCATGATCTGCAATTTTCCCAGCGTGTAGACGAGATAAGTGGGATCGCTGGTGCCGCGGCGGGCTTCGACCTCGGCGATGGGCGGGACCTGATATCCCTCTTTCACGAAGAAATCCATGGCCTGGTCGAGCGTCATGTTCCCGGTGTGCATCTCCAGTCCAACGATGAAGCGGGCATCACGCAATAGGGCGTCCACAAGCTGCCCGGCGCGGATTCGCGGATCGCTCGAATAGCCCTCATCGAGCATCATCTGCTCGGTGTAGTGCGCCCAGCCTTCGCTGTTGGTGTCACAATATAGAAGCTTGCGGACCTTGGAATGCGCGTTCAGCGACCACAGGTATTGCATGTAGTGGCCGGGATACACCTCATGGGTCGCAGTGCTGACGATGGTTCCGCGGCTGAAGCCGTTCATGTACTGCTGCACGCGATCGGGTTTCCAGCCTGGGTCGGGTAGCGTCACCTCGAAAAATCCTTCCTTGGCTTTGGTTTCGTAAGGCCCGGGCGTATCCATCGCGGCGGTAGTCAGGGCGCGGGAGAAGGGAGGCGTTTCTTCAATGACAGGCTCCGCGGTCGAGGGGATCGTCATGATCTTCTTTTCCTGGATAAATTGCCGGAGACTGCCCAGCACCTCGCGGAAGCTTTGCAACAACTGGCCGGGAGCCGGGTGATCGCTTTGCAGGCTGGCAACCACCTCACGCGGGGAGTGCTTCGGATCGATCTGCGCAGTCACCTGTTTGAGCCAATCCTGATTGTGGTGCAGATCGGCGTAAGCGATCTCGCGCAAGCGCTCGAGCGGAATATCAACCATGTCATCGTAGAGCAATTTCTTTTGAAAGGTCTCGGCGCCGAGGCGGAAATCCCCGCGAGAAACCGGAAGCAAGTCTTCCCGCACGAAGTTCTCGTACTTCTTATAGGCCTCAATGACGGCCTGGTTGGCGATCTGAAATTCCACTAACAGCGCTTTATCCTGGACTGAACTGAAAGCCTTGGGCACATCATTGCGGAAAAAGTCAATGGTTCCGGGCAGTTGGTCCAACGCCACCTCGGTGTAGACGCGCGGCGGGCTCTGCAGATTCTGTCTGGCCGCCGCGAACATGCGGGGAATCTGCCGCTCCCGGGCAATCACCGAGCGCAAACGCTCCTGAGCGGGAGCGAAGTCACGCTTCATGACAACAAAAATGCTGTACGCCTGGCTGCTGGCGTAGAGGTCGGGGTCTTTCTGCCACATCCTTATAGTTTCCAACTCAAGCAAACGGGCGCGGATCTGGCTCTCGACAAAGCGGAGATCGTCGGCAGTGAGCGCTGGCGGGCCTTTCCGCAGCGCGTTTTGCAAATCCGGAAGGAAGCTCTTCAACGCCTGCGCTTCGCGGTCGAGGTTGGAGCGCGAAAAATCTTCCAATTGCGTGTCGTACTGATGGAAACCGGCAGTGGTTGCCGCGGTGGGATGAAAGTGGAAATAGAGGTCGAAGTATCTTTCGATCAGCGGGTTCGCCGACTCCGAAGCGGAGGAGGAGGGCTGGCGGCTAGCGGACAACGGAATGGCAAGCGCGAGCGTAAGGCAGAGTGGTGCGACCCAGGCGTTTCGGTACATTGTTTACCCCCTCAAGTTCACAACGTACGCTGAGCAAGCTTCTCACAGCCGGTCTTCCAAGGCTAAGAATTGGCTTTCCTAGTATACGGGCAGGGGCGTATAACGTGGCATCTCCCATGGACGACCTGGTCCAAATTGTCACCGTGGCTGACAGTGGCGACGAGCGGGGCTGCAGTTTTACTCTGCCCGACGCGTGGAACCGCTTTCTGGTTTCCCTGGCAGACATGCATGTGTCCACCATCCGGCCACGCCACACTCGCGGAAATCATTACCACGCCCGTCATCGGGAAATTCTGGTGGTGGTCTACGAAGACACGTGGACTTTCTATTGGGACTCGGGCGCCGGCACCACGGTGGAACATCGCATTTTTCGCGGACGAGGTTCGGCAGTGATCGAAGTCCTGCCCTCGGCTTCGCACGCGATTGTGAACACGGGAAGCCGGGACCTTGTGGTACTGGGGATGTCGGACGCCCGCTACAACTCAGAGTCTCCCGATGCTTATCCCCGTCCCGTGGCGCCTGCGGGCGCGGGGCGATGACGCTACGAAAAAGAGATAGGATTCAACGCGCTTTTAAACCAACCTAAACCCCCAGATGGCATCCAACTGAAGCCATCGCTAATTCCTCGAGTACAAAGGACAAACTATGAGTACGGAAAGCAGAAAATGCGCGCATCCGTCCTGCAAGTGCATGATCGCCTCAGATAACAAATATTGTGGACAACTGTGCGAGGATGCCGGAGCGGAAGAGGTTGAGATCGCGTGCGATTGCGGCCACACCCCGTGTGAGGATCAACTTCACGCATAGTCGATCGAGATTTCGCAGGCCCGGGCGGACTTAAAGCAATGGTCCGCCTGGTCTTTCCCCGCACTGCCCCTGAATCTCCGAACCACTCTGTCTTCCGGTGACGTTTCGCGACATCTTCCGATGCTCAGTTTGACGACTTAGTCCTCTTTACATCGCGTGATATGTAACCGCGATACATTTCTCCCCGATAAGTTACCAAGGAATTAAACCATCTGATTGGCATCTAAGGTTTTCCCCTAATTGACGAGGGGACAACACTGTATTAGCCTCCGAGTTAACATCCGCTGAAGACACGCAATCAAGCGGAGGCTTGGGGACCTGAGTTTCGCGTCGTCCGTCCCTACTGCTCGCACGACCCTTGCAGTTCCTTGGCTTTCCAGCCAAATCAACAATTTGAGAGGACTACATGAGGGCATCTTTCTATGTGTGCGTGTGTGTATTTTTCGCGTCCGCAGCATTCGCTACCGTAACCGTAACCCAACCAAGCAATGGGGTGACCGTTGGCTCGCCTGTTCAGTTCGTCGCCACCGCTACTACCAGTACCTGCTCGAAGGGTGTGGGATCGATGGGCATTTACACCGCTCCTTTCAAGCTCGCCTATGTTGTGAATGGCGCATCCCTCAATACAACACTTACCCTGAGCCCTGGCACTTATTACACCGTCGTTGAGGAGTGGGACAACTGCGGCGGCGCCACCACGACCCCGATCACGATTACGGTAACAGGAAACACTGGAGTCTTCGTCACGGCCCCGCTCAACAACAGTCAAGTGGGGTCGCCGGTGAACTTCGTGGCCACCGCAGCCACGACCACTTGCTCGAAGGGTGTCGGATCAATGGGCATCTACACCGCTCCTTATCAACTGGCTTACATAGTGAACGGCAGCAGCCTCAATACAAACCTCACGCTGAGCCCTGGCACGTACAACACCGTCGTCGAAGAGTGGGATAACTGCGGCGGCGCCGCGGTCACGCCCGTAACGATTACTGTTACCGGCACTACCGGGAAAACGTTCTCAAACTTGCAAAGCAGCGTTGGCTGGACGGGTTATGGCCAACTGCCGCCTGACTACCAGGACTGCAGTTCCTGCGGCTCGTCGGTAACCTGGTCCTCGACTCAGGGCATCAGTTCTCCATCGCTCAGCGGGAAGGCGATGCAGTTCAATATCGGCGGCATCGAACCGTATGCGGATGTCTTGTGGAACAATCACCTGATCGGCGACTTCTCGTCCCAGGGATTGCCCGACACCAGCCACACCCTGGTACCTACGCTCCACAATTACACCTACGACATCTACTTCTATGGCACCAACCTGCAGACAGCGCAGGCGCTGGAGTTCGACGTCAACCAGTTCTTCAACAACCTGGGTTTCACCTGGGGACACGAATGCCGCACTGGCGGGGGCAACGAATGGGACGTCTGGGATAATGTGAAGGCGAAATGGGTTCCGACGGGAATCGCCTGCTATCCGCTCAACAATTCCTGGAACCACTTGATCATCCAGGTGCAGCGGACCACCGACAATCAGTTGCTTTACCAGTCCATCACCTTGAACGGCGTGAAGAATACGCTGAATTGGTACTATCCGCCTTTCTCGGCGCCGGGGTGGTATGGCATCACGGTGAATTACCAGCTCGACGGGAACTCTAAGCAGCAGGCTTACACCACTTACATTGACGATTTTAACTTCACTTACTACTGATCAACTGTAGCAATAGCTACCACACCGGGCCAGCGGGGAACTTACTCCCTGCTGGCCCGATTGCTGTGATCCTTGGACTGAGGCTCTTCCACCATTCTCCCCCGCGGCGCGCCTGATGCCAACAAGCCGCTCGCCTGGAGGGGATGAAACCAGGCCATTCGGGCCACGGTCCAGCAGAATCTCCAACCTCCAGTGCGCGAGCTTGAAACTCGGTCCGCGGCGATCCCGGCGCTGCGGTCACAAATTGGCAAACCCCGAATTGTCACGCGCGACGGTGATGCACCTCATAGACTCTCGGCCCGTCGGTCCATAGAGTATGAAACGCGGCAGAGAATCAGAGAGGCCGCCCAGCAAAGACGCGGCCGAACCCGTTCCGCGTCAGTGCCGGGCGGCCTCTTCCATTACCTGAGCGCAATCGTTGCGGCGCGAAGATCCAAGACCGGTGCACCAAGCGTTCGTATCGTCATCTTGCGGATACAAAAGCGCGTCGCTCAACGTGTGAAGAAGTCAACGCCCTTCACCGGGCCAACCGTCCTGAAACGCGAATCTACGCGATCTAAATTCAATATTACGAGTGAAGGAGATATGATTCATGACCACTACTGCAACCACTCCCCATGTTCTGGAGCCGCAAACCGTTCCCTCGAAGATTTCCGCGCGCGCCAGCCTGCTGAAAGAGCGTCTGCTGGCCGTCACGCCGGAAATCTGCGCCGAACGGGCGGAACTGATCACCCAATCGTATAAAGAGACCGAAGGGCTGCCGATGATCATCCGGCGGGCGAAAGCGCTGGAGGCTATCCTCGCCAAGATGACCATCCGCATTCAACCGGATGAGCTCATCGTCGGCAACCACACTCCCAAACAACGCAGTTCCCCGATTTTCCCGGAATTCTCCTTCAGCTGGATCGAGGCGGAATTCGAGCGCCTCGCGAAACGCAAAGGCGATGTATTCCTGATCGACGACAACACCAAGAAGAGATTGAGCACGGTGTTCAAGTACTGGCAGGGCAAGACTTCGCAGGAGTATGCGGCGAATCTCATGCCGGCCGACGCCAAAGCCGCACAGGCCAATGGCGTGTTCACCGTGGGCAACTATTTCTTCCTGGGGGTTGGCCACATCACCGTGGACTATGGCAAGGTCCTCGAGAAGGGCTACCTCGGAATCAAGGAAGAAGTGGTCGAAGAGAAGAACAAACTCGACCTGACCAAGCCGGAGGATCTGAAGAAGTCACAATTCCTGCAGGCGGTTGAGATCGTGTGCGACGCAGCCGTCAACTTTGCCGAGCGGTTCGCCGTCGAAGCGGAGAAGATGGCGAAAGCCGAGACCAACAACCTGCGGAAGCATGAACTGCAAGAGATCGCCAAGAACTGCCGTCGGGTTCCGGCGCGTGCCGCGCAGACCTTCTACCAGGCACTGCAGGGCTTCTGGTTCGTGCAGTTGATGATTCAGATTGAATCCAACGGCCACTCCATCTCGCCGGGCCGCTTTGACCGCTATATGTATCCCTTCTATCAAGGGGAAATGGCGGCGGGCAAACTGACGCGCGAGCGGGCTCTGGAGCTCATGGAGTGCCTGTGGGTGAAGTTCAACGAAATCAACAAGGTGCGCGACGAAGGCTCGACCAAGGCTTTCGGCGGGTACCCCATGTTCCAGAACCTGATCGTGGGCGGGCAGACTCCGGATGGTCTCGACAGCACCAACGAGCTTTCCTATCTCTGCCTGGAAGCCACTGAGAATGTCCGCATGCCGCAGCCATCGCTCTCCATCCGCTTCCATCAGGGAACACCGCAAGAGTTCCTGATCAAGGCTTGTGAAGTAGCGGCTCTCGGTCTGGGCATGCCGGCCGTGTACAACGACCACGTCATTATTCCCGCCCTGGCCGCGAGAGGAGTGACGCTGGAAGATGCGCGCGACTATGACATCATCGGCTGCGTCGAGCCCCAAAAAGGCGGGAAGACGGAAGGCTGGCACGACGCGGCTTTCTTCAACCTGGCGAAGTGCTTCGAGATCGCGATCAACGACGGTGTGGATCCCAAGTCAGGTTTGCAACTTGGACCGCGCACCGGCACGCTGGAGACGATGAAGACCTTCAACGACGTGGTCGAGGCTTATCGCGCGACCATCGTCCACTTTGTGAAACTACTGATCATCAGCAACAACTCCTGCGACATCGCCCATGGCGCGATCAATCCTCTGCCATTCCTGTCATCGATGGTCGATGACTGCGTGGTCAAGGGCAAATCGCTGCAGGAAGGCGGCGCGCACTACAACTTCACCGGGCCGCAAGGCGTAGGTGTAGGCAATGTGGGCGACGCACTGGCCGCACTGAAGAAAGTCGTTTACACCGATGGGACCGTGGACAGAAAGACTCTGGCGACCGCCCTCAAGAAGAACTGGGACGGCTTTGAGAAAGAGCGCCAGACGATGCTGAACCAGGCGCCGAAGTTCGGTAACGACGACGACACGGCGGACGAACTGGCCCGGCTGGCAGCGCGCATCTACTGCGTGGAGGTGGAGAAATACACCAATCCACGCGGCGGCCGCTTCCAGGCTGGCCTCTACCCGGTTTCCGCCAACGTTCCGTTTGGAACGATGGTGGGCGCTCTGCCCGACGGACGGCAGGCGGGCACACCGCTGGCCGATGGCGTCTCGCCGGTCTCCGGCCGAGACGTACACGGGCCGACAGCAGCCGCCAAGTCGGTGGCAAAACTCGATCATGAGATTGCCTCGAACGGCACGCTGTTCAACCAGAAGTTCCATCCGACTGCCCTGCAGGGCGAGTCTGGCCACGCCAATCTTGCGGCCTTGATTCGCACGTATTGCAGCCTGGGCGGAATGCATGTGCAGTTCAACGTGATCAGCAAGGAAACCCTGCGCGACGCGCAACGCAATCCTGAAGCACACCGGGGATTGGTGGTACGCGTAGCCGGCTACAGTGCTTTCTTCACCTCTCTCGATAAGAGTCTGCAAGAAGACATCATCGCGAGAACCGAGCACAAATTCTAACCACTTGCTGAAACGTGGAGGAGCGGATGTGATCCGCTCCTCCACTCTTACTTTCGGCACTTCACTTGCAAGTCGTGTATGCGGAGGAACGCGCAATGCGGAATGGAGACGGCAGGGGAATGATCTTCGATATCCAGCGGTTCACGGTACATGACGGGCCAGGAATTCGGACTGCGATCTTCATGAAGGGATGTCCGCTGCGCTGCCCCTGGTGCCAGAACCCTGAGTCGGTTTGGAAGCAATCGCAGATTTCCTACTCGCCTACTCTCTGTATTGGCTGCGGCAGCTGTGTGACGGCTTGTCCTGAAAAAGCCGTGCGTCCCAGCGGGAAGAGTTTAATTGAGAAGGTTAACCTGGCTATGTGCACGCATTGTGGCAAATGCGCACAAGCCTGTTGTTCCCGGGCTTTGGAGATGATTGGCCATGCGTACAGCGTGGAAGAAGTCGCCGCCCAGGTCATGCAAGACGTCGCTTTTTACCAGAACTCCGGCGGCGGAGTGACATTTACAGGCGGAGAACCTACCTACCAGCCTGAGTTCCTCACCCACATGGCAAAAGCCCTGAAGCAGTTGGGGCTTCATCTCGTGATTGAAACCTGCGGAGTGTTTCGCTGGCCGACGTGGAAGAAGCGCTTTCGCTGATGGATATTTTCTATCTCGACATTAAGCACGCCGACCCCGAGAAGCATGCCCGCGTGACCGGAGAGAGCAACGTCGGAATTCTCGAGAACGCACACCGCATTGATGAATTCAACCGGCCGATCCGGGTACGAGTTCCCTTGATCCCGGGATTCAACGATAGTCCGGAGGAATTTGCGGCGATTCTGCGGGTGGCGTCCAAGCTCCGCAACGTTGATAAAGTGCAGGTTCTGCCCTACCACAAGTTTGGCGTCCCCAAGTTCGACCGCATCGGCTGGGGATACCCGCTACCGGATATGGAGTCTCCCGCCAGAGCTTCCGTGCAAGAGTTATTGGAGATCGCAAAACGCGAACAAGTAGCTTGCACCCTCTAAAGTGCACAGGGGCAGCTTTCTCTTAGCTGCCCCTGCGTTATTTTCGGATCAAATTGGATCTCAGTGATCCACGCCAATCATCACATTGGAAGCCTTCACTACGGCCGAGGCGGGCTCTCCGGCCTTGAGCGCGAGCGACTTCGTGCTCTCCTTGGTGATGATGGCAACCACTTCTGCGCCGCTGCTCAACTTGAGGGTGACTTCGCAATTGACAACGCCGTCCTGAATCTTCTTGATCGTGCCGTTCAGGATATTGCGAGCGCTCAACTGACCGGCCCTCAGGCTTTTGGCAATCATCACCGAGCTGGCTTTGACGACAGCGTACGCGGACTTTCCTTCCTTCAAACCCAGCGAGTCAATGCTGGCATTGGTAATGATGGCGACGACTGGCTCGCCGCCTTCCAAGGATAGCTGCACTTCGGAATTCACCGCTCCGCGAGTCACTCTGGAAATCGTCCCTGGCATGGCATTGCGAGCACTGATTTTCATGGAAACTCTCCTGGCGACCACAGGGGATCGCTGCCCAAGAGGATAGACGGTTCTCGGAGGAATCGTGACAGGAAATCGCCCGCCATGGAGGGTTTGCGCTTTCAGCTACTTGCGGTAGTGCGCGGCGTTGATTTCGGCAAACTCCTTCTTGTCGTCCGGTAGTTCATCGAGAGTATAGACAGCCTCGAATTCGCAAACGGCGATGCAGGAGCCGCAGTCCGGACAGCCCTCGGGGTCAACGAATAACTGTTTGGCCGACTCGTAGTCCGGCTCGTCGGTTCTGGGATGAATGCAATCCGCGGGGCAGATGTCGACGCACTTCATATCTTTCGTGCAAGCATCGGTAATGACAGTTGGCATGGTGTCCTCTACGAGTCTGTTCTAGCGAATCCGTAGTGCAATTTGACAGCCAGTAAGGGCGCAGATGAATCGTAATTTGGAATCGCTGCAGACGGGCCAGCTTTTCCGGAGTCACGTTCATCCATCGCATCTCATGCAACCGCGGGGCCAAAATCGGCTCGCCTCCTGAGAAATGCCCGCGCATCACTCCTCTGAGTGAGAGCAGTCACAGCCAAGCTGTCCATTGTTCCCGAGAATACAGGCGTGGCTGTGTCTGCCGATGGCCGTGTGTCCGGCAAAAAAGCGTGGGATCTCTTTCTTGCTAAGGACGTTGTTGACCGGGGACTGGTGCGCAGCGAGGTGGCAAGTTCGTGGGAACGCTGCCGTACGCTTCACGTCAATCCGACCGGTTCGGCGGAGTGTGATTTTCCCCCTTCGTTTCTCGAAGAACGCCGCGCTGCCAAAGAGCATCTGTGCCGCGTCGCTCGACCTTTCATGCACGACATCTACCAGTTCGTGCGCGGATCACAATTCCAAGTCGTGCTGACCGACGAGAGTGGCTTATTACTCGAGGTGCTGGGAGATCCCGCGATTTTGTCGCGCACGAAAGAGGTAAACCTTTGCCCGGGCATGACATGGAGCGAAGCCGCTAAGGGAACCAACGCTATTGGCACGGCTCTGGTCGAAAAGAAACCGGTGCAGATCCACGCGTGGGAGCACTTCCGCGAGGAGAACCACTTTCTTACCTGCGCCGCCGCGCCGATTCGCGACGCCGCCGGTAACCCAATCGGAGTGCTCGACGTCAGCGGCGATTGCGGGTATGCCAATCCGCACACCTTGGGCATGGTGGTGGCGGCGGTGCGAGCCATCGAAAACCAGATTTCCCTAGAGCAGCTCAATCGCAAACTTCACGTGGCTTCGCGGTACTCAAACGCCCTTTCGCGAAATATTTCCGACGGACTGATCGCGGTAGACGGGAACGGAATCGTGGTCGAGGTAAATCCCAAGGGGGGAGAGATTTTCTGCGTCAATCCAGCCACCGCCCGGGGAAGGCACCTGAGTCAGATTTGCGGGACCACGCCGCTGCTGAGCGTGCTGGCGGATGGTAAGGAATACGAGAATCGCGAAGTGCTTCTGGAAAAAGTCGGGAAGAGAGTTTCCAGTTCCGCCTCACCGCTGCGGGACGACAGCGGTGTAATCGTCGGAGCAGTGGCCGTCTTTCATGAGATTCATGAGCGCTCCAGCGTGCGCCGTATGCCGCTGATGCGCCCGCATCACCATAGCTTCGAAGAGATTGTGGGCGGAAGCCGCTCCATGCAAGCCGCGAAAGAGTGGGCGCAATTGGCAGCCCAGGGAAACTCCACAGTCCTGATCCTTGGCGAAAGCGGCACCGGGAAAGAATTGTTTGCCAATGCCATCCATAGCGCCAGCGCCCGCCGCGACCGGCCGTTTGTCGCCATCAATTGTGCCGCCATGCCCGAGACCCTGATCGAAAGCGAGCTGTTTGGCTACTCGGACGGGTCCTTTACCGGCGCCAAGCGCGGAGGGCAGCCCGGCAAGTTCGAGGTCGCCAACGGTGGAACTGTCTTCCTCGATGAAATTGGCGATATGTCCCTGAATGTGCAGGCCAAGTTGCTGCGGGTACTGCAGGAAAAGAAGGTCGCGCGCATCGGATCGGCGTGCGAGGTCCCGGTTGACACACGAATTATCTCGGCCACACATAACGATCTGAAATCGCAGGTAGAAAGCGGCAACTTCCGTGAGGATCTGTATTACCGGCTTGCGGTACTGGAGGTACGCATTCCTTCGCTGCGCGAGCGCATGGACGATATCGCGGATTTGGCAAAACATTTGGTGCAGAAGATCACCGGCAAGCTGGAACGCAACCAGGTGGTAGTCGACGAAGCATTCTTCGCGAAGCTTCGTTTGTATCCGTGGCCGGGGAATGTCCGCGAACTGGAAAACGTGATTGAGAGGGCCATGGTGCGGATGGGAGCGGACAACCTGCTTACGGCGGAGTTGCTGCAATTGCCGAATGAAGCCGTCCATCACCCTCAACCTACACACCAGCCGGCACGGCTCGAAGCGCAGGAACAGGTCAAGACTTTGAGGGAAGTGGAGAAGCTGGCGATCATCGAAGCGTTGAGCGCATGCAAGGGAAATATTCAGCAAACCGCATCACGCCTGGGGATTGGCCGCAATACCCTGTATCGCAAGCTCGAGGAATATGCCCTGCTGTCTCCGAGTTCCATGCGCCGCGTGCCGCGACAGGTTGTTCGCACTCAGTAGAGGAATATCTCCAAACCTGGAAGCGTAGCTTTGGCCGACCATGAGCCGTCGAATGGAATCTCCCGTGCGAGCGAAGGTGCTGTGATGCTGCGTTCGACGGCGGAGACGAGCTTTGGCTGGATGGAGTCTCGGCCTCACCGGCTGCGCATGTCGGTGACGGATCGCTGCAACTTCCGTTGCCGTTATTGCATGCCGCTCGAAGGGGTGCCCAAGCTGGCACAAAGCGAGTTGTTGTCGCTTGAGGACTTGGCGAGCCTGGCTGCCTGGCTCACTCCACGCTTCGGAATTCGGCGAATCAAGCTGACTGGCGGCGAGCCCCTGTTGAGGCTTGGCATCGACCACTTGGTGAAACAACTTGCCGTGATTCCCGGCGTTGGCGAAGTATCCCTGACTACCAACGGTTCCTGTCTGGCGCAGCAGGCGGAACAATTGAGAGCAGCGGGAGTTGCGCGCGTGAATGTCTCGCTCGATACGCTGGATGCAGCGCGCTTTCACGAACTCACCCGGGGCGGGCGCCTGGCGAACGTACTGGCAGGAATTGAAGCCGCGGTATCCGCCGGCCTCACTCCGCTCAAGCTGAATTCGGTGCTGCAACGCTCGACCTGGCAACAGGATGTGCCGCAGTTGCTTGACTATGCAGCGGAACACGGATTCGAGCTGCGATTTATCGAATTGATGCGTACGGGAACCGAGCGGCCCTGGTGTGACGCGGAATTTGTGGCCGCAACGCGTGTCCAGACCTGGTTAGCCGAGCAAGGCCGCTTAATTCCGAACTTTCCCGTCGAACACGGACCGGCATGTCTCTCGCAGGTTTTATGGCACGGAGTGATCGTGAGTGTCGGCTGGATCACACCACGTTCTCAGCCCTTCTGCGAGAGCTGCGACCGGCTGCGCGTGGATGCGCGCGGACGCCTCTACCGCTGCCTGATGGATCCGCAGTACTTCGACTTGGGCGCGGTACTGCATCGCGGAGATTCGACGGCCGAAGAGCAGCTCGCCGTATACCTTGCGGCGAAGGTTGCTCCCCAGGCGATGGAGCAGGCAAGCGCGATGAGTTTGATCGGAGGGTAGTCGCGAGGGGTCCGGCCGGTGTTCGTGATTGGAGCAGTCCGAGTGATCCGTTTCGGAACACTAGGTGTTTTCGGAACATCGCTCTCGTCCGAGGCGCAGGAGCTGCGATGCCGAATTCTGGAATTCGATGGAATTAGCAAGTCGCAAGTTTTTGGGCAGCTGGTGGAACGCCGATTGCACAAATTAACCAGAAGGTGAAGAGGCGCACCCACACGGCGGCCGAACACAAATCGTTCTAATAAGCCGAAAAGGAGAGCGGCATTATGGAAAGAATACAGCTGAACGTAAACGGCATGGTTCGGTCGCTCATCGTGGACCCTAACAAGAGCCTGGCAGATGTATTACGGGAACAGCTTTTGTTGACCGGGTGCAAGGTGTGCTGCAGCGAGGGGCAATGTGGAGCCTGCACCATTGAGATTGATGGCAAAGCCATCCGGGCCTGCATGATTCCGATCACGGAAGTCGTGAAAGGCGCGAAGATCACGACCATTGAAGCTCTGGGCACGCCCGGCAATCTGCACCCATTGCAGGTGGCGTGGATGGCCCACGGCAGTTCGCAGTGCGGCATCTGCACCCCCGGATTTCTGATGTCTTCGAAGGTGCTGCTCGACAAGAACCCCAACCCTACCCGGGAAGAAATTCGCACCTGGTTCGACATTAACAAAAACGCGTGCCGCTGCACCGGATACAAACCGCTGGTCGACGCGGTGATCGATGCCGCGAAAGTCATGCGCGGGGAGAAGAAGAAAGAAGATCTGCTGTTCGAGCCTGTCGAGAATGGCAGCATCCTGGGTTCGAAGTATCAGCGGCCGTCTGCTCTCGCCAAAGTTACCGGCACCTGGGACTTCGGGGCCGACGTCGCTCTGCACATGCCCCCCGACACTCTGCGGCTGGCATTGGTGCAGGCGAAAGTTTCGCATGCCAACATCAAAGGGATCGACGCCTCTGAAGCGGAGAAGATGCCCGGGGTGGTGAAGGTTGTCACCTGGAAAGATGTCAAAGGCAAAAACGCCATCACTGGACTGATCACCTTCCCGGCGAATAAGGGCGACGGATGGGATCGTCCCATTCTCTGCAAGGAGAAAGTATTCCAATTCGGCGATGCCATCGCGATTGTCTGCGCTGACACCGAAGATCACGCGCGCGCGGCAGCGGAGAAAGTGAAAGTCGATCTGGAAGTTCTGCCCGCCTACATGAGCGCTCCCGCAGCCATGGCTGCCGATGCCATTGAAATCCATCCCGGCACCCCCAATATTTACTACGAGCAGGGCGTCGTGAAGGGAGAAGACACCAAGCCCCTCATGGCGAAAGCGGCCTACACGGTCGAAGCCGAAACCTATTGCAGCCGCCAACCGCATCTTCACATCGAGCCCGACTGCGGATGCGCTTATCTGGAAGATAACGGGCGGCTGACCATTCAATCGAAGAGCATCGGCTTGCATCTGCATCACGCGATGATTTGCCCCGGCATCGGGATCGAGCCCGAGAAGCTGCGCATCATCCAGAATCCGACCGGAGGAACTTTCGGATACAAATTCAGCCCCACGATGGAAGCACTGTTGGGCGTGGCCTGTCTCGCTACGAGGCGTCCCGTTTCGCTGACCTACACGCAATATCAGAACATCACCTACACCGGCAAGCGTTCGCCGGGCAACGTGAAGATCAAGCTGGGCGCTGACAAGAACGGCAAACTGGTGGCGATGGAAAGCGATTGGTGGATTGATCACGGCCCGTATTCCGAGTTTGGGGACTTGCTGACCATCCGGCAGGCGCAGTTCATCGGGGCCGGCTACGGGATAGAGAATATCCGCGGCAAGGGCAGGACGGTGTGCACCAACCATGCGTGGGGATCCGCATTCCGCGCCTATGGGTCGCCGCAAGCGTTCCTGGCGTCGGAAACCGCCATGGACATGCTGGCGGAGAAGATGGGCGTAGATCCGTTCGAGCTGCGCTATCGCAACATCTATCGCTCCCCGGCTACCACTCCAACCGGACAAACCCCGGACGTGTATTGCCTGGAGGGTCTGTTCGACAAGCTGAAACCGAAATACGAAGAAGCTAAGAAGCGCTGCCAGCAACTTTCAACGCCCGACAAGAAACGTGGCGTCGGTTTGTCGCTTGGCATCTACGGCTGCGGTCTGGATGGACCCGACAGCTCCGAGACCGCGGTGGAACTGACTGCTACGGGGGTGACGCTGTTGAACTCCTGGCAGGATCATGGTCAGGGAGCCGACCTCGGCACACTCACCATCGGGCACGAAACTTTGCGCCCACTCGGTTTGAAACCCGCGCAGATCAAGCTGGAGATGAACGACACGTTGCTGCCCAACAGCGGTCCCTCGGGCGGAAGCCGATCGAACGTGTTCACCGGAAACGCAACCAAGGTCGGCTGCGAAATGCTGCTGAACGCAATGCGTAAAGCGGACGGAAAGTACCGCACGTACGACGAGATGGTGGCGGAGAAGATCCCGCTGCGCTACAGCGGCAAGTGGGTGGCGCAGGATTGCACCGCCTGCAGCAGCGAAACCGGACAAGGCAAGCCCTTCCCCGTCTACATGTATGAACTCTTCATGCCAGAAGTCGAAGTTGACATGAAGACCGGCAAAGTCCGGGTCGTGAAATTTACGACCGTGGTCGATGTCGGGACCATCATTAACCGAAACGTCGTCGATGGACAGATCTACGGTGGCCTGGCGCAGGGAATCGGCCTCGCCCTGAGGGAGAACTTTGAAGACCTGAAGAAGCACATCACTCTCAAAGACTGCGGCCTGCCCTACAGCAAAGACATTCCTGATGATATTGAGATCATCTACCAGGAAACAGAGCGCCCGCTTGGCCCGTTCGGGGCAGCGGGTGCTGGCGAGGCGCCGCTCACGGCTCCGCATCCGGCGATTCTGAATGCGATTCACAACGCAACCGGAATCCGGATCTTCAAAGTGCCGGCACTACCGAAGGTGGTGAAGGCAGAGTTGGACAAACAGAAAGAGCATGAACTTGCGCTTGTCTAGTGCAATCATCGCAAACGAGTTTGGGGCGAGCCGATGGCTCGTCCCAAGCTTTGTTTTATCGGTTTCACCGTTAGCCGACTCAGCGGTGATGTCGGGAACGGCTACGTGAGGTTCGCCAATGGACCGTCAGCGAGTGCGGGAATGGGAAGCCCGGTGCATCCAGGAACAACCACCCGCTTGTACGGCCACCTGCCCCGTCCATGTTGATGTAAGAAAGATGGTCGAGTACGTACGCGAGGGAGCTTTCGCGGACGGATTTGCCACTCTAGTCCGCTCAGTTCCCTTCCCCGGAATTATCAGTCAAATTTGTGATCACCCGTGCGAAGCGGCGTGCAAACGCGGCGACGCCGGCGATGTCCTGAAGATTCGCTCCATTGAGCAATCCTGCACGGACTACGCGTACCGGTCCCTTGCTCCCCCGATGCTACCCAAAAAAGAGAAACGGGTTGCCGTTGTAGGAGCGGGACTCAGCGGCTTGACGGCGGCGGTCGAGTTGGCGGTTAAGGGATATGACGTCGTGGTTTTCGAAGCCAAGGCTCGGCTGCTGGACCGGCTCTTCGCCTTCGACGAAACAATTCTGCCACGCCGAGTGATCTTCGCCGATCTGGAGCTGCTGGCCAAAGTCGGCGTCGAGATACGAAGCAAAGCATGGGTTAGCAGCGGACTCTGTAATGAACTGGCGGATTCCTTCGACGCCGTATATCTCGGACCCGGACCCGATCCACTCGACCCGGGCGCCGGTGTCGCTCTAAGGCCGAACGGCCTCATCGCCATCGATGCATTCACCTTCGCGACCAGCCATCCGAAGGTTTTCGCAGGCGGGTCACAGCGTTATAGCCCCGCCGCATACTCTCCGATTACGTCGCTGCACGATGGGAAATACGCGGCGTTATCCATCGATCGCTTTTTGCAGGGAGCTTCGCTTTCGGCCAGCCGCGAGAGTCAAGGCTCGTTCGCTACGCGACTCTATGTGAATACACATGGCGTCGAACCCTCTTCGGCCGTCGTAGCCGCGAACCCGCTACCAGGCTACGCCAGGGAGGAAGCCGTTCGCGAAGCCGGGCGCTGCCTGCCATGCCAGTGCATGGAATGCGTGAAAGTGTGCGAGTATCTCGCGCATTACAAGTCCTATCCCAAGCGCTACGTGCGCGAGATCTATAACAACGACAGCACCATCGTTGGCATCCATCCTTCGAATCGCATGGTGAACACCTGCAGCCTGTGCGGCCTTTGCGAGGCGGTGTGTCCCGAGAAACTGAGCATGGGCGAAGTTTGCCTGGAAGCCCGGCAGAGCATGGTCGAGCGGGGCAAGATGCCGCCTTCGACGCACGACTTCGCCTTGCGCGACCTGGCTTTCAGTCGCAGCGAAGCCTTCACGCTTGTTCGCCATCAACCGGGATTCACATCCAGCGAAGCTCTCTTCTTTCCCGGCTGCCAACTCAGCGCATCTTCTCCGGACCATGTGCTTCACGCCTATGAGTATCTGCGGGAGACAATCACCGGCGGCATCGGTCTTCTGCTCGGGTGCTGCGGCGCTCCGGCGCGTTGGGCCGGACAAGAAAGTCTTTTCGCGGACGTTTTGCACTCCTTGAACAAAGAGTGGGAGGGCATGGGGCGGCCGCGGATTATTACCGCCTGCTCCACTTGTTACCGCATGTTTAAGGACAACCTGCCCGATATGCGAATCGAATCGCTTTGGACGGTGTTCAATCAGTTCGGAGTGCCAACCGCGCAAGCCGCTGCGACTCGCGGCACTCTCGCGATCCATGATCCCTGCACGACGCGCCATGAAGACGGAGTTCAAGACAACGTGCGCGGCATCCTTAGACAACTCGGCGTAGAAACCGTCGAACTTAACGAGCGCGGCTTGACCACCTGTTGCGGCTACGGAGGCTTGATGCAGTTTGCCGACGCGGCCGTGGCCGACAAAGTGGTTGATCGCCGAATCAACCAGAACACGGACGACTACCTCACCTATTGCGCCATGTGCCGGGATAACTTCGCGCGCCGGGGAAAGCGCGCTGTGCACCTCCTGGACTTGGTGTACGCAAGCAATGGTTGCGATCCCGCAGCGCGTCCCGACCCCGGCTTTTCGACGCGGCAGGAGAACCGCGCACACCTGAAGACAAGGCTGCTGCGCGAACTATGGGGAGAAACTATGGTCGAAACAGAGCTCGCGTTACAACTCATCATCTCTTCGGAAGTCAGAGCCCAACTGGAGCGAAGGATGATTCTGGTCGAGGACGTCCGCAAGGTCGTCGCTCACGCCGAGGTCACAGGCGAGAAGATCCTGCATCCGCAGAGCGGCCGCTTCATTGCGTGTTATCGACCGGCTGCCGTGACTTATTGGGTCGAGTACTCGGTGCAACAAACGGGAATCGTCGTTCACAAAGCTTACAGCCATCGCATGCAGGTGGGGTAGAAATGGATGAACTGAAACCCATCACGGCGTCATCCTTACAATGCGCGAAATGCAGGCGGGATTTAGTTGCGGCAAACGTAACCGTCGCCTATCTCGGGAACTCGTTTCCAGTGGAACTATTGCAGTGTCCGGGCTGCGGAATGGCCTACGTGCCGGAAGATCTGGCGTCGGGCAAGATGCAACAAGTGGAGCAGGCGCTGGAAGACAAATGATTACCCCCGGCGCACAAACGCGAACCCCCTACGAGAGCGGCCAGTTCACCGAGGACGAACCACTGCGGCCGGGAGGCCCGCAACTGACCGCCCAGGCAATCAGCTATTGCAACTTGCGGCAAGGAGCGCGCGTTCTGGATCTCGGGTGCGGATGCGGGGCGAGTGTCGAATATCTTCGGAAGCTTGGTTTGAGGGCCGTGGGCATCGATTTTCACGTCCGCACCCCGAACTCTTCCCTTTTCGTCGCGCAATCCGAAGCGGCTTGTATGCCGATCGCCTCTGAGTCGATGGATGCCGTACTCGCAGAGTGCAGCTTGTCGCTTATGGATAAGAGAGAAGAAGTTCTGGCGGAGTGCTCCCGGGTTCTCACAAAGAACGGACGCCTCGCCATCACCGACATGTATTCGCGAAACCCCGCAGCCGTCCCCGGTCTGCGGGCGCTCCCCAATGCCAGTGTTTCGGGAATGATCGTGCGTGAAGAACTGGAAGCGGAGTTGGAAGGCCACGGCTTTCTGGTCGAACGCTGGGAAGATCACTCCCAGGTGCTGAAGCAGTTGCTGTTTCGCGCACTCATGAAGGGAGAGACCTTAGATCAGTTGTGGACCGGTGACGGCATCGGCAAAGAAGAGGCGCAACGCATCAGCGAGGCGGTGAGATCTGCTCGTCCCGGATATTTCTTGTTGGTCGCCCGCAAACCAGCGGACGACAAGGAGTCACTATGAACGAGGAATCCTTTCGCATGTTCGAACTCGCCAGCCAAGGATTTGGGTGCAGCCAGATCCTGGTGGAGATGGCGCTGGAGCAGCAGAAGAAAAGCAATCCCGACCTGTTGCGCGCAATGAGCGGATTACTGGGCGGCATGAGTTGCGGCAAAGTCTGTGGCGCGCTTACCGGAGCCTGCTGTGTGCTGGGCCTTTATGGCGGAAAAGGAGGCCAGCAGGAACACGCGGATCCGGCCTTGGTCAAGATGTTGACTCAACTGGTGGAGTGGTTCGAGTCTGAATACAAGTCCAAGTACGGAAGCATCGAGTGTGCTGGGATCATTGGGGGCGATCCGAAGCTGCGGCAGGCTCGATGTCCGCAAATTGTTGCCGAGACCTTTTCGAAGTTGAACGAAATTCTCGCGGCGAACCACTATCTCCTCGATCAGCAGCGCGATCGCGCGAGCGGAGATGTTTCGTAATGGCATTTCGTCCACGTAACTTTGCCGCGCTGATACTGGCCGCCGGGTACTCCTCTCGCATGGGCCAGTTCAAGCCGCGGCTTCCCTTGGGGAATCGCAGCGCGATTGAGCATGCCATCGAGACTTTTCTTGCGGCAGGCATTCGTGACCTTATGGTTGTGACCGGCCACCGCGCATCGGAGTTAACCCAGGTTCTCAAAGATCAACCGGTGCAGTGCGTCTTCAATCCTGCTTATGCCAGCGGAATGTTCTCTTCGATTGTCGCGGGCCTGAACGCACTATCGACTGACACGGCAGCCTGCTTCATCCTGCCGGCGGATGTCCCCCTTGTCCGGCCCGCCACTCTAGAGGCCCTGGCAACTGCTTATGAGCGAAACAACTCTTCAATTCTCTACCCCGTATTTCACGCGAAGCGCGGCCATCCCCCGCTCATCGCCTGGAATTTATTCCCAGCCATCCTGGCGCACGACGGCTCTGGAGGATTGAAAATGGTTCTCTCGCAATACGAACGAGAGGCAGAAGAAGTGCATGTGCTGGACGAAGGGATTCATCTCGACATGGACACTCCGGCCGAATATGCCCGCTTGAATGCTTTGGCCGCCTGTCGCGATGTTCTCAGCCGCGCTGAATGCGAAGAACTGCTGCTTCAACTCAAGGTGAGCGAGAAAGTTGTCCATCACAGCCGGGTAGTTGCGGAAGTTGCGCAGAAACTCGCGGCAGCGTTGATTCAGCGCGGAGCCCATCTGAATCCAGCCCTCATTCAGGCCGGCAGCCTCTTGCACGATATCGCCAAGGGACAACCTCATCACGCTTCCGCCGGAGCTGGCGTGGTTGAAAGAATTGGGTTTCCCGAGGTCGCAAAAGTCATCGCCCGCCACATGGATATCGACTTCAAGGGCAATCGCCTGGACGAGTCGGCCATCGTCTATCTGGCGGACAAACTAGTGCAAGGAGAGACCATCGTCTCTTTAGACCAACGTTTCCGGCCCTCGCTCGAGAGGTTTCGACTAGACACTCGCGCCTTGGCAGCTGCTAACAGGCGTTGGGAAACGGCTCGCAACATTTTGAAAGCGGTCGAAAAGCAGTGTGGAACAAAACTGTCTCAGATCGTCGAAGGAACTCAGAACGTCGCAGAGGCTGCCGTTACAGTTATAGATCCGATTCCGGCGGTGCTCGCTGCAACAGAAAGTGTCTGCCCCGAATGTTTACGGCGCATTGAAGCGAACCGGATCCGGGAGGACGGCGCTGTCTACCTGGAGAAGACCTGCCCGCAACACGGACACTTCAAAACCATTCTGTGGCGCGGTAAACCGTCGTATGAATCGTGGGGGGCGGGGAGCAACCGGCCCTCGCAGCGCGCTCTGAGCGCGAGCGAATCCAAGAAAGGGTGCCCCTTCGATTGCGGACTATGCGTCGACCACCGGCAGCAAACCTGTTGTGTGCTGCTTGAGGTGACGCAGCGTTGCAACATGGCCTGTCCTTTCTGTTTTGCGGCCGCACCGCAAGCAACCCCCGATCCCAGCCTCAAGGAAATCGAAGCTTGGTATCGAACGTTGCTCGCGGCAGGGGGCCCCTTCAACATTCAGCTTTCCGGTGGCGAGCCCACGCTACGCGACGATCTGCCCGAAATCATAAAGATGGCGCATTCGACGGGATTCCCATTTGTTCAGCTCAACACCAATGGTCTGCGACTTGCCGAAGATGTCTCCTATCTCCAGCGTCTGAAAGATGCCGGTCTTGACTGCGTATTCCTGCAATTCGATGGAGTGACGGACGATGTCTACAAACGAATTCGGGGCCAGGAACTGCTGCATACGAAGTTGCGGGTGATCGAGCACTGCCGCAAACAATGCGTGGGAGTCGTTCTGGTCCCAACGCTGGTTCCCGGGGTAAACACGGAGCAGATCGGCGACATTCTTCGTCTTGCGATCCGGGAAATGCCGGTCGTCCGTGCGGTCCACTTTCAGCCGGTCAGCTATTTTGGCCGGTATCCAACTGAGCCGACGGAGAGCGATCGGATCACGCTACCGGAGGTCCTGCGTGAAATCGAACGGCAGACCGCTGGGGAAATCCGCGCGTCTGATTTCTATCCTCCGTCTGCCGAGAATGCGTACTGTTCTTTCCAGGGAAAATTCACTCTGCAAGCGAATGGCAGACTGAAGGCTTCCGCGAAACAGCAGGAGGGTTGTTGCGCTCCGGCGGCCCCAGCAGAGACCAATCTGATTCAGCTCGGGAAATCTTCCGCTGTATCGGAAAACGGTTCAAAACGAGCGCGACAGTTCGTCGCCCGGCAATGGGCGTATCCCATCAGCGAGATGCCGTTAGCCGCGGATGCCGACAGCCTCGATACTTTCCTGCACAACCATCAGCAAAACACGCTTTCGATATCGGGCATGGCGTTTCAGGACGCGTGGAACCTGGATCTGGAGCGCCTGCGCGACTGCTTTATTCACGTAGTGAGTCCGGACCGAAGATTGGTTCCGCTGTGTGCCTACAACTTAACCGACCGTGAAGGCCGCGCACTGTACCGCAACCAGGATGGACCAAGCTCTGCCTTGGAGGTCGTCCATGCCTAGAAGGACGCCGCTGGAGTCGTGGATCGCCGCAAAGATCGGAGCAGGCACCCAAGGATTCACGCGGCGTGAGCTTGAGGAGTTCCAACTCCAGAAACTGCGCGACTCAATTCGCTGGGCCCGCAGCCAAAGTCCGTTTTACGCGAAACACCTTACCGGGCATTCCGAAGCCGAACTAACATCGCTCGATGAATTGCAACAACTTCCCTTCACAGACGCAGACGACATCAGGAAGAACGGACTGCAGTTCCTATGCGTGTCCCAGGGCGACATCCATCGCGTGGTCACGCTTGAGAGTTCCGGTACCTCCGGCGAACCTAAGCGCGTGTACTTCACCGCCGAGGATCAAGAGCTCACCATCGATTTCTTTGAAGTCGGAATGTCGACGCTGGTCCGGCCGGGGCAGACAGTTCTCATCGCCCTTCCCGGCGAGCGGCCGGGCAGCGTAGGAGACTTGCTGGCAAAAGCTCTGGATCGCCTGCGCGCAAAGCCGGTGCCTTGCGGATTTATCCACGATCCCGCCGCCGCGCTTAGTCTGATTGCGCGAGAGCGAATCGACTGTGTGGTTGGCTTACCCGTCCAAATTCTTTCGCTGGTCCGTCCGGCGGGAGATCTCGCTGACGCTCCGACCCATGTTCCCTCTCGCGTGCTGCTCTGTAGCGACCACGTCCCAGACAGCATCGTGAACACTATCAAGCAAGCGTGGCAGTGTGAGGTCTTCGAACACTACGGCATGACCGAGATGGGGCTGGGGGGAGGGGTGGACTGCGAAGCGCATTCCGGCTATCACCTCCGCGAAGCTGATCTGCTGTTTGAAATCGTGGATGCCCAAACCGGGCAACGGGTAGAGGCAGGACAAGAAGGAGAGGTGGTATTCACTACCCTCACCCGCCGGGGAATGCCTTTGATCCGGTACCGCACCGGAGACATCTCTCGTTTTCTTCCTGAGGCTTGCCCGTGCGGAACCATCCTTCAGAGCATGGATCGCATCCGCGCCCGGAAAAATGCGCGTGTGGCGATAGGTGCCGGAACCCACATCTCGATGGCCGCGTTAGACGACGCCCTGTTCGCCGTGCCGCACCTCCAGGAGTTTTTCGCCACCGTCTTACCCGGACCGAAGACGGTGCTGCAGATCACAGCGTTTACGTGCGGCACGCAGGATGATGTTGTACGGAGAGTCCGTAAAGCGCTCGGGGCGGTACCAGCCATCCAGCGCGCCGAAAGGTCAGGCGATTTGAAGCTCGAGTTGCGAATCGCCAGCCATCCATACGTCCCCTCCGGTCGAAAACGAATGATTGTGCAGGAGGTGGCGTGATGACCATGCGCAATTTATATCTCGTCCGCCACGGAGCCGTCATTGCCGATAACCGGCGGCGCTTCCTCGGGCAGATGGACGTGCCTCTCAATCAGGAAGGATTTGGGCAAGCGGAGGCTTTGCAGGATCGGCTGAAAGCTGCCATCTTCAACCGAATTTACTGCAGCGACTTGTCGCGTTCGCGCGATACCGCGATGATCATCGCTGGAGACCGGCACGTCACCGTGATCCCCAGGCACGATCTTCGCGAAATCTCACTGGGGTTTTGGGAGGGCTGCGCGATGGACAATATCGCCACGCGCTATCCCAAAGCGTTCCGGGCCCACGGCGAAGGTATTGAGCACTACCGTCCGCCCGGGGGCGAGAATTTTGCCGACTGCCGAACCCGCACGCTGAGCGCAGTGGAGGAAATTCTTGCTCACTCCGAGGGGGACGTTGTCATCGTGGGACACGCGGGCGTGAACCGTGTGATCTTGTGCGAAGCCCTCGCAATTCCGCTTGCGAATCTTTTCAAGATCGGACAGGACTTCGGTTGCCTGAACGTATTGGAGTCCAATAGTTCCGGATTTCGCGTAAAGCTACTGAACTTCACTCCACAGAATGCGCTGATCGAGGCTGCCGAGTACAGTGATCGCCTTGAAGCCATTTCGGCCCATTGACCTTCAAGAAGGAGCTTGTGATGGACATCTACGATGAGATCGCTCGTTTACGGCGTGAAGGAAGACACTGTGCTCTCGCCACAATCATCAGTGCCCGCGGATCAATTCCTTCTGTGGCAGCCGCCAAGATGCTGGTTCGAGACGACGGTTCGATGATGGGAACCATCGGAGGAGGCTGCGTCGAGGCGGAAGTGTGGCAGGCGGCGCGCGACATCATGAACGACGAGAAACCGAAAATCCTGACCTTCAATCTCGACCAGACTCCGGATAAGGATACCGGCCTGGCATGTGGCGGAACCTTGCAGGTCTTCGTGGAACCGGTCCTGCCGCCCAGTGTGCTGTACATCTTCGGAGCCGGACATGTTGGTCTGAATGTGTACAAGATCGCGCGGCTGGCGGGCTTCGAAGTTGTCATTGTTGATGACCGCGACGCCTACGCCAATCGCGAGCGGTTCCCCGAAGCCCGCGATATTTATGCCGACGACCTGGACCGCGTCATGGCGCAATTGGCGCCTCCCGAAGCTGCTTTTGTTGTGATCGTGACGCGCGGCCACCGCCATGACATGCGCGTGCTAGGCTGGGCCATCAACACACCCGCCCACTATATAGGCATGATCGGGTCCAAACGCAAAGTGATCACCGTTTGCCAGGAACTGCAGAAACAAGGAGTCGCTGCCGAACAACTCAAGCGCGCTCACGCTCCGATTGGCCTGAAGATCGGCGCCACTACTCCGGAAGAGATCGCAGTTTCGATTGTCGCGGAACTCATCGCTGTGCGGCGCCATTGCGAGACGCCCCCTGCTTCCCTTCGATGTGTGGACGACTTGCTGGACACAAAAACCGCCGTCCAACACTCTTAGAGCGCCTCTGAGCGAGATTCTGAAAGGCCAGCCGGAAAAGGTATTTCAGATTGGTTGGCGTCCCCGACGGGATTTGAACCCGTGTTACCGCCGTGAAAGGGCGATGTCCTAGGCCAGGCTAGACGACGGGGACGATCAAAAGGCAGGCATCTCGTTTGAATCTTTGATGTTAGCAGCCGCTGTGGCGGACTGTCAAAGCCGCGCAAGCCTACGCCTCGCCACGGGTAGGTTCGCATCGTTCGCACCGGGACGAGCATCTACAATGGTCTGATGATCTTGGACTTTAAGTCTCCAGCAATGCCTGACCCTCTTTACTTGAGCCTCTGGTTTTCTGACTTCGAGCGCGAAGAAATGCTTCCCCATGCGTTGGGCGTGATGCGGCAGTTTCCTTTTTCCTCGACGAAGCCGGGCATTACTTATCTGGCAATGCATCCGGTTTCGTGGGACGAAGCCACCATCTTCGAGGAACGCTTTCGTCCGGGGATCACCCCGGAAGCCGCCGTGCTGATCGCTTCCGACCTGCTGCACGACGACTATGCCTACGTGTTTGAAGCGCATTGGGACCTCTGGATCTTTTCCGAGGAAAAGAAGGAGTGGACACTGCAGCCTTCTCAGGTCAAGTTCATCGTCCACGGTACCGCATTCGACGAGGGAACCTACCAGCAGGACGGACACATTCAAGTGGACTTCGGCCTCGATTCTCCTTTCCTGCAAGAAGGCGTGCGCTTAACGCCACAGAATGAAGAACAAGTGCGCCAGAACGTGCAGAAGTTGGTGGACTTCACGAGCAGCGTGGAAAAGAAATCGGGAGCCAGCGGACGCTTGCTCTGGTCGGAGTCCGAGGAAAATCTCGCGCAGAAATTGATGGGGCGGTTGCAGAAGGTGCAATAAACGACCACCAGGGACTCAAGCCCCTGGTGGTCGTTTTCCAACCAACTATTTCGTCCGCCCGCCTTCCACCTTCAGCTTGTCGCTGGCTGCGGCTTGCGCAGCCGCGAGTCTCGCCGTGAGTACGCGGAAGGGTGAGCACGAAACGTAGTTCAGTCCTACCTGGTAGCAGAACTCTACGGATGACGGCTCTCCGCCGTGCTCTCCGCAGATTCCCACCTTCAGTTTCGGACGCGTCTTGCGACCGCGTTCTGTCGCCATGCGAACCAGTTGCCCGACGCCTTCGCGATCGAGAACCGCAAATGGGTCTTGCTTCAGGATGCCCTCCTCCAAATAGGTGGGCAGGACTTTGTTGAAGTCGTCGCGCGAGATGCCCATGGTGGTCTGGGTGAGATCGTTGGTGCCGAACGAGAAGAACTCGGCTTCCTTTGCAATCTCATCGGCCACCAGAGCGGCGCGTGGCAACTCGATCATGGTGCCCACAAGATAGTCAACCCGGTGTTCTTTTTCAGCGAACACTTCGTCGGCCACGCGGCGCACGATCGCGCCCTGGTTCGCCATCTCTTTCAAAGTGGCAGTCAGGGGAATCATCACCTCGGGATGAACTTTGACGCCCGCTTTTGAAACCGCGACGGCGGCTTCGAAGATGGCCCGCGCCTGCATCTCGGTGATCTCGGGATAGGTGATTCCCAAGCGGCATCCGCGATGTCCAAGCATCGGATTGATTTCGTGCAACTGTTCGACGCGCTTCAGCAGTTCGGGCAAGACCTTCTTCAAATCGCCGACGGCTTTCACGCGATAATCGCGATATCTTTCGACCAGTTCTTTCTTCTGCTTGGTGTCGGCGTAAGGCAGCGTCGCGAGATCGACCATCAGGTTCTCGCGGCTGGGAAGAAATTCGTGCAGGGGCGGATCCAGCGTGCGGATGGTGACCGGGAAGCCATCCATCGCGCGGAAAACGCCGATGAAATCTTCCCGCTGCATGGGCAGCAGTTTCTTTAGCGCAGCGCGGCGATCTTTCTCGTTATTGGCGAGAATCATGGCCCGCATGTGCGGAATTTTCTTCTCTCCGAAGAACATGTGCTCGGTGCGGCAGAGTCCGATTCCCTCGGCGCCGAAAGCCCGCGCCTGGATCGCGTCGCGCGGGATGTCGGCATTCGCGCGAACTCCAATCGTGCGATAGGGATCAGCCCACGCCATGAACTTCAACATTTCCGGATCGTCGGGGGACGGCGGCAGCGTATTCAAGCGTCCCTTGATCACGCGGCCAGTAGTGCCATCGAGCGAAATCCAGTCTCCCTCTTTGAAGACTTCTCCCTTCACCCGCATTTCGCGAGCCTTCTCGTTGACTTCGATATCGCCCGCTCCGGCCACGCAGCACTTGCCCATGCCGCGCGTGACCACGGCGGCGTGACTGGTCATGCCACCGCGCGACGTCAGAATGCCCTTCGCCACTTCCATGCCGTGAATGTCTTCGGGAGTGGTCTCAGAGCGAACCAGAATCACCGGCACGTTCTTGCCGTGTCCGGCCTTCTCGACCGCTTCGTCAGCGGTGAATACGATCTGGCCTACAGCCGCGCCCGGCGAAGCCGGGAGCCCTTTGGCCAGCACTTCGATCGTCCCTTTTTCATCCAGACGCGGGACCAGGAAGTCGTAGAGTTGGTTGGGATCGACACGGAAGATGGCTTCGTCCTTCGTGATCAGCCCTTCCTCCACCATCTGCAGCGCCACGCGGACAGCCGCCAAACCGGTGCGCTTGCCGTTGCGCGTCTGCAGCATGTAGAGCTTGCCGTCCTGGATGGTGAACTCGAAATCCTGCATGTCTTTGTAGTGCTTCTCCAGCCGCGTGGTGATTTCGCGCAGCTGGTTGTAGACATCGGGCATGATCTTCTCGAGTTCGAGGATGTGCACCGGCGTGCGAACACCGGAAACCACGTCTTCGCCCTGCGCGTTAAGCAGGAATTCTCCGTAAAATTCCTTGTTGCCGTTCGCGGGATTGCGGGTGAAACCCACGCCCGTGCCGCTGGTCTCGCCCAGGTTGCCGTAGACCATTGCCTGCACGTTGACGGCTGTGCCGAGATCGTCAGAGATGTTGTTGATGCGGCGATAGTGCTTGGCGCGCTCGTTCTGCCAAGAGCGGAATACCGCGTCCCTCGCCATCACCAACTGCTCCTGCGGATTCTGCGGGAACTCGCGCTTGGCATGTTTCCTCACAACCTTCTTGTACTCTTCGATGACTTCCTTTAACGCCTTGGCATCGAGGTCGGTGTCGAGCTTGGCCTTCTTCTGTTTCTTCTTGGCTTCGAACACTTCGTCGAAGGCTTCCTTCGGAATCTCGAGCACGACGTTGCCGAACATCTGAATCAAGCGGCGATAGGAATCGTTGGCAAAACGAGGGTTGTTGCTGCGCTTGGCCAGGGCCTCGACACTCTCGTCGGTCAGGCCGAGGTTGAGGATCGTGTCCATCATGCCGGGCATCGAGAACTTCGCGCCCGAGCGCACGCTGACCAGCAAAGGGTTCTCGCCTTTGCCGAGGCGCTGTCCCTGGAGTTGTTCCAGTTGCTTCAGCGCCTGTTCCATCTGGCGGTCGACTTCGACCGAGACTTTGTTGTTGCGCATGTACTCGCGGCAAGCCTCGGTCTGGATGGTGAATCCGGGAGGCACGGGAAGGCCCGCGTTGGTCATCTCGGCGAGTCCGGCGCCCTTGCCGCCGAGATCGTCTTTCATCTTGCCATTGCCATCGGCCTTGCCGCCGCCGAAGAAGTAAACGTATTTGGTCGATTTCTTGTCGGTTTTTTCGATTTCCGTCTCGGGCATAGTGGTTGTCGCCATGATTATGAGTCCTTTACGGTTGAATTTCGTAGCGCCGGCGTCCCGCCGGCCATGCATGAATGTCTTGTCGTCTCGAGCGACTCGAGACCCTGTGTTACGCCTTCCCTTCGGTCACAATCTCCGAAAAATCGGCGATCGTCGAGAACTCGCTCAACAGTCTCTGCAACAAAGCTAGCCGGTTCGCGCGGATTTTCTCGTCATCGACCATGACCATTACTTTGTCGAAGAATGCGTCGACGGGTCCGCGTGCCGCAGAAAGCGCAAGCAACGCGCCGCGGTAATCTTTCTTTCTCTGCTGCTCTTGAACCTCGGGCACCGTCCGCTCAATAAAATCCGCCAGCGTCTTTTCCTCGTCGGAAGACCCGGCCACAGCCTCGAAGCGCGGCGCGATTTCGACTCGCTTCTCCTCTGCCTGCCGCAAAATGTTGCGTGTACGCTTGCAGGCTGCGGCGATGGATTGGAATTCGGGCATCGAGCATCACGTCTTTCAAGGTCTGCGCCCGCGCCATCGCATCCACTACGTCGTCCGCACCCACGGCCAGCACCGCGTTCACCACGTCATAGCGGAATCCGAGGACGTCGCGCAGATAGAACTCCACCCGTTCGCGGAAGAAGGCGGCGACGGCTTTCGGGAAATCCACCTTCGCCGAAAATCTCTTCTCCGCTTCCGATCCGCGGTAAGCCTCGCGTGCATCCACAAACAACGGCGTCAGCGGAATCGGCAGCTTGTATTCCGCAATCATTTTCACGATGCCGTTCGCCTGCCGGCGCAGGGCAAAGGGATCTTTCGACCCGCTGGGAATCAGTCCCAACGCAAACATCCCGGCGATGCTGTCGGCCTTGTCGCCGATCGAGAGCACCGCTCCTTCAACCGAACGCGGCACGGAATCTTCCATCGATTCGGGCCTGTAGTGATCGTAGATCGCGTCAGCGATGGCGAAACGCGTTCCCTCCGGCAACTCGGGATCAAGCTGCTGCGCCCGCGCATACAGGCCGCCGACAATGCCCTGCAGTTCGGTGAACTCCTTGACCAGTTCGGTAGTCAGATCCGTCTTGGCGAGATAACCAGCTTTATGAACCACGCCAGGCCGAATCGCCATCCCGTGCTGCTTCACAATTTCGCACAGCCAACTGCACAACCGCTGCACGCGCAGAGTTTTCTCGTAATAGGTGCCCAGATCCTTCTGGAAAGTAACGCTCTTCAGCCACTCGACGCGCTCGCGCAGCGAATGTTTCTGATCGGTCTGCCAGAAGAAACGCGCATCGTTGAAGCGCGCCCGCAGCACGCGCTCGTGGCCGTGGCGAATGATGCCTTGCGCGTCTCCATCGGTATTCAGCACCGCGAGAAAGTTGCGGCAGCAGTTTGTGATTCGCGTCTTCGATGGCGAAATAGTTCTGGTGGTCGCGCATCACCGTGACCAGAACTTCTTCCGGCAGCGCCAGGAATTCAGGTTCAAAGCTTCCCAGGATCACTGAAGGAAACTCCGTCAGGTTGACCGACTTTGTCGAGCAGGGCTTTGTCTTCGCGCCAGCGCGCCCCCGAAATCGTTCGGGTCGCGGCGTCGAGCGCCTTGCGAATCTGAAATTCTCTCGCCTCGCGGCCTAGAACCTTGGCCCGCTTTAGCGTTTCGACGTATGCCGTGGGTTCGGGAATCTGGATCGCGCCATCCGCCAGGGTTCGATGCCCGCGCGAAGTATTGCCTGCGCGGACGCCGGCGAACTCCAGCGGAATCACTTGCCCATCGAGCATCGCCACCAGCCAGCGCACCGGGCGCACGAACTTTTCGTTCGGCTTCCGCCAGTACATATTCTTGGGCCAGTAAATCGCCGCGATTTCCTTGGGCAAAGCTTCGGCCAGAATTTCTGACGCCGTTCGGCCCTTCTTGGTGACTTGGGCGGTCAGGTACTCGCCCTTAGGAGTCGTCACTCGCGAGAGTTGCGAGACATCGACTCCGGCCTTCTTGGCGAAGGCGTGCGCTGCCGGAGTGGGTTGTCCATCTTTGAAGGCCACGCTCACCGAGGGACCGTTGACCTGCTCGGTGACATCGGCTTGCGAGGCCGAAACCGGCGCACTCACGCTCAAGCGGCGAGGAGTCGACAAGAGCGGAAACAGCCGCAGGCATTTCCCAGCGACTCGCGTGTCAGAAGTTGGCCGACACGAGCGGCCAGATCCGCCTGCGCGGCGTCGATCATGCGCGCGGGGATTTCTTCACAACCGATTTCGAGCAGAAAGTCAGGCATGCGGAAGACACCCTATTTTCGCAGATATTCCCGGGGATCGAATGTGAGCCTCGTCACAGGAAACGAGAGTCGAGGCTAAAAGGCTGAGCCTAGGACCCCACCGGGGCCATCTTCTCTTTCTTGATTCTAGGCTTTTTCTGGTCCACAGGCTCTTCTTCGTCTTTCGCTTCGCGCGCGGGGGACTGCTGGTCCACCCAGGCCCTGGCAATGCCCACCGCCAGCGCCCGCACCCGGGCGATCACCCCGACACGTTCCGTGACCGAGATCGCGCCGCGCGCATCGAGAATGTTGAACAGATGCGAGCACTTCAGACAAAGATCGTAGGCGCCGAGCAAGGGAAACCGCCGCTTGTCGAACTCCGGGCGAGTGGTTTCCGGATTCTTACCCTCCGCATACTTCTCCAGCAGCGCCTTGCACTCCGCCTCGCACAATTCGAAATGCTTCCAGGTCTTCTCCACGTCGGCGAACTCGAAGTTGTACACCGAAAACTGCAACTCATCCGCCAGCCGCACATCGCCGTAGGTCATGGCACGTCCCGTGACCGGATCGCGCGCCCACACGATGTCATAAATGCTGTCTACATCCTGCAGAAACGCGGCGATGCGCTCGAGCCCGTAGGTCAACTCGGCCGAGATGGGATCGAGATCCACCCCGCCGCATTGCTGGAAATAGGTGAACTGCGTGATCTCGAGCCCGTCGAGCATTACCTGCCATCCGATGCCCCACGCGCCCAGCGTCGGCGACTCCCAGTTATCTTCCTCGAACTTAATGTCGTGCTGGCGCAAATCGATGCCGATCGCTCCCAGCGACTCCAGATAAAGCTCCTGCACATTCTCCGGCGGAGGCTTCAGAATCACCTGCAACTGCGTGTGCTTGAAAAGCCGGTTGGGATTCTCGCCATAACGCCCGTCGGCCGGACGCCGCGACGGCTGCACATACGCCACCTTGTAAGGATTCGCCCCCAGCACGCGCAGAAACGTCTCGGGCGCCATGGTTCCCGCGCCCACTTCGACGTCGTAAGGCTGCTGCAACACGCATCCGCGCTCGGCCCAGAACGTCTGCAGCCGCAGGATAAGTTCCTGAAAGGTAAGCGGATTGGGCTTGGCTGGATTCACTGTATTGTTCGGGAGTTCAGGGTTAATCAGTGATTGTAATGGAAGGAGCGGGGGGACGTCAGCTAGGGCGTTATGAACTGGATTGGGGTCGTCGCTGTGCTCACTGTTGCGCGACTTCCACGGTGAGCTTTAAGCCCACAGCCTTTGCTACGGCAACAAGAGTGGAAAGGCGTGGATTTCCTCGCTCAGACAAAGCACGATAAAGCGCCTCGCGCTGGATACCGGCTGCTTTGGCAACTTTGGCAATGCCCCCGCGCGCTTCCGCAATCCGGCGCAAAGCCATTAGGAGCACCTTTGGTTCGGCGTCATCCTCCAGCGCTGCTCTCAAATATTCGGCCGCAAACTCCGGATTGTCGCGCAGTTCCCGAACTGTGGCTTCATCGTGAGATATGCTGGCTTTGCGTTTCATGGTTCCCTCTGACGATAGTCTTCCAGATACTCGAGTGCTTTCTTGATATCGGAGGCCTGCCTGCTCTTGTCACCGCCGCAAATCAGCAGAACCCGACGTCTGCCAAGCATCGCGTAATAAATCCTAAACCCTGGCCCCCAATCGATCCGCAGTTCAGACAAGCCATTCGGTAGGGCCTTACTATCGCCGAAATTGCCGGCCGCAAGCCGATCGATGCGAGCCGCGATCTTGGCTCGAGTTCGGAGATCTTTCAGACTCTCCAACCAGTGTCCCAAAATATCCCGCCCATTCGCAGCTACATAGCGTCGAAGTTCGATCTCATCTGTCATTGTAACCTATAAGTTACACACGGATCAACTTTCTAGATTTTCTCCAGCATGCCCGCGGTCACCAGCTTCTTCTCGATATGCCGCTGCAGAGTCTGCATCAGGAATTTGCGGAGATCGGCCCCCAGCTCTTTGGGCCAGGTAACTCCCGCGAAAGTTTCTACCGGAGCGCGGAACATCTTCGCCGCCAGCCCGCGCGAGTCGGCGGAAATTTCCGACGACGCCAGCCGCTTATCGTCAATGCACATCAGGCCATCGGCCAGCACGTGATGGAAAGCCCGGCTGCCATTCAAACTACGTCCACACACGATGCACTCGGTGAGATCGGGCAGGTAGCCCATCAGGCGCGTCATCCACAGGTCGAAGTACGTCACCGGCATCCAGATCTCGGGACCCTTCAAGGCATGGGTCACGGAAAGTGCCAAGCGGAAGACAGCATCGTTGGCTTCGCGGTCGGGCAACAACTCGTCGAGCAACTCGGCCACATGCGCCAGGGCAACCGCCCGCGGATAGGTCACCTCGGTGGACATCGGCGACTCGATCACTTCGCAGGAATCGAGCCGCGCCAACTCCTGCCGCTCCTTGTCGGCGTAAAGCGCCTTGACGTAGGTCAGCGGCTCGAGCGCGCCGCCGAAGCGACGCTTCGATTTTTTCGCCGAACGCGCCACCCCGCGGACCTTGCCCTCCTGCCGGGTAAAGAGGTCACCAGCAGATCCGCCTCCCGCAAGGGATAGGTGCGCAGCACCAGCGCTTCTGATTCCTTTAGAGCCATCAGCTTTCAGCTCGCAGCTTTCTGTAAAAACTACCGCGAAAAGAAAAGGCGCACGACGGAGTCCCGCCATGTGCGCCTTTGGGATTTGCACGGAGAGCTGATAGCTGACGGCTGACAGCTACCGTCCGTAATAGGCCGCGTTGCGCTCGGTGAATGCCTTCCATTTTTCCGGCAGATCGTCCAGCGCGAAAATCGCCGACACCGGGCACACCGGCACGCAGGCTCCGCAGTCGATGCACTCCACGGGATCGATGTACAGCATCTCTTCCGCCGCGTGCGCGTCTTCGTCCTTCTTGGGATGGATACAGTCCACCGGGCAAGCATCCACGCACGCGGTGTCTTTGGTCCCGATGCAGGGTTCTGCGATTACATATGCCATGAGTTGTTTGTCTCCCTAAACGTTGTGCGGAACTCGTAAGAACCGCACATTCTAGCAAGAATGCCTCTCAGCGTACAGCGTTCTGCAGTGAAAGCCCGCCATACTTCACCAGCCGGACGTCATCCCCAGGGATCTGGCGCGCAGCATCTAAGCCCCGACCAACTCCCGTTCCGCGCTGGGCTGATATTCCACGATATACCCGGCGACCGCGCTCGCCGCGACGGTCAGCGGAGATGCCAGATACATCTGCCCCGGCCCGCTGCGTCCCGGAAAATTACGGTTCTGCGCGCTGATCACAATCTGCTCCGGCCGGGTCGACACTCCCGGCCCAGCATTGATGCAGGCGCCGCAACTGGGCTCGATCACCGTTGCCCCGGCCTTCTGGAAAATGTCGAGATAGCCCTTGCGAACGCAGTATTCGCGAGTCTCCTGCGATCCGAACTGGATATAGAACTTCACCGAATCCGCCACCCGCTTGCCATGTTTCAGCGCGTCGGCCAGTACGGCAGCGTACATATCCATGTCTTCGTTTTTGCCGGCCGTGCAGGTGCCTCCATAAGCCAACTCGACCGGAACCGGAGTATTCAGTTCGCGGATGAACTTGCCATTTCCCGGATCGCCCGGCGTCGCCACCATCGGCGTAATCTCGGCCGCGTCCAGTTCGATGACTTGGGCGTACCCGGCGTTCGGATCGCTCTGCAGGCCGGCGATCAAGGCCTCGGCCTGGTCACGCTTCATGCCGCGCCGTTCCACCAGAAAATCGACCGCCTTCTGGTCGGGCGCGACGATGCCGGTGAAACCACCAATTTCCGCCGCCATGTTGGCCATGGTGGCGCGCTCGTCCACGCTCAGGGCCTCGACCGCCTCGCCCGAATACTCCATGACCTTGGCCAGGGCCTTGCCGCTGCGCACATAGTCGAGCGCAAGAATCTTCAGGATGAAGTCTTTCGCGGTCACATTGGGCTGCTTCTTGCCACGAATGATGATCTTTACCGACTCTGGCACTTTCACGCGGACATCTTTCGTGATCCACGAATTAAAGACATCGGTGGTGCCAATGCCAAACGCCACGCAGCCGATCGCGCCCACGTGCGGAGTGTGCGAGTCCGAGCCGACATTCACCTGCCCCGGCAGCGCGTACGACTCGAGCATCACCGAATGGCAGATGCCCTCCGAGCCCTTGCGATCGGTTAATTCTCCGTGCAGTTTGATGCCCTGGGCCTTGGCGAAATCCTGCTGCTTGAACTTGAGCTGCGTCGCCAGGTCCAGCAGGCCCATCTTCTTCTTCTCTTCGGAAATTACCTCGTCGAGGAAGGTCAGGTGATCGCGGAAAAAGCGGATGCTCGAAGCGTCGTTCACCGGCACATCTTTGCCGACGAATTGCTCATAGAAGATGGCTGCCATCGGCGTTACATATTCGTGACTGAAGCGCAGATCGACGCGGGTAAATCCGCTGTCGCCGGGTTTGACGGCTTCCACTCCGACTTTGCCGTCGGCCTGAACCATGTGCCGCGCGAAAATCTTTTCGGCCAGGGTCATCGGACGCTTCCTGGTTTCGATCGGCGGCAGAAATACTTTCCCCTGCATGCGCGCGACGTTGAATGGGAACAACCCGCCGTATTCGATCACCTGGCGCGTGATGTCATCTTCACCCTGGGTGAATTCGGAGAGAGGAATCTCTTCGCCCGCGCGGATGCGATCGATCAACGAGAAGTTCGTCGAGGTCAGCACACCCAGGTTCTGGCAATTCTGCTTGTAGATGCGCTCAATATTCTCGGCGATGACCACTTTGATGCCGGCGCACATCTCGGCGTAAGGAGACTGTTCGCGGCTCGATCCCTTGCCTCGCCGCTTGCCGCTGATCGCCGCCACGAATCCGCCACGCTTCACGTCTCCGCGCTGAATGGGAATTTCGTTTCCGCACTTCAGCCCAAGATAAGGAATCTCGCCCAAGGTCTGATCGAAGTAAAAGCACAGGTGCGCCGGAGTGATTTCATCCGTCGAAATATCGTCGCGCAGCTTGGGATTGTTCTCCGGATGCTTCGTGTCCCACGGCAAGTCTTCGCCCGCCAGTTGCCGGCGAATCAGCGCCGGATCTTCCGTCAAAAACAGGATGCGCCCCTTCAGCCGCACCTGCTCAGGACGCTTTTCAATCTTCCGATCAAGCAATGAATTGTTCACGAGAGAACCCTGTGTGAAATTAAGGGAGGCGACGGCGCATGCCGATCCCCAGTCGTTCTATTGTAACGCGTAAGTCAGGTCTGAAGCCGGAGGCCCGAAGGCTGCGGTCCGAGGTCCGCTCTAATGACTCCGCTCGTACTTCTCTCCTGCTGGAATCGCCACCGCTAACTGATTCGCCTTCGGCGGCAGCGGGCACGTCGCATAAGGCGTGACCGCGCAAGGAGGGTTGTATGCTTCATTGAAATCGAGTACCACCGTCCCGTTCGCCACGGCCTCGGTCTGCAGGAATCTGCCCGGAGGATACGTCTCAGTCTTGCTGGTTAGATCTTTGAAGATGAAGAACAGCCCTTCTTTCGGATCGCCGCCCAAGGCCTGCAGCGTCACTTCCTGGCCGTTGATCTTGAAGCGGGCTTCCCCGGCTACCGGCGTAGGCATCACGTCGCCCAAAACGTTGGGGACGTCGATGGTCTTCTTGCCGTCGGATGGAATCCATGTCGCCGTGATCCTGTACACCGGATTTAACGGAAAAAATTCCAGGCCGCGATAATTCTTTACCGCGGGGCTGTCCAGATCTTTCACCCGTATTCCAATTCGTTCACCGCGCCGGATCACATGCATGCGCAGGGTTCCCAACTCGATCACGCTGGGAGGCCCCGAGGCGTCGGCGTCCAGTTTCGCAGCGGTCGCAGGCTTGCCATTGATCGTAGCCGTCACGGCTGAGGCGAACTTAACGCTCACGTCTTTGCCCTGCAGGACGAAGCTGCCACCTTTGGCCGGAGAAGAGTTCTTGGGCAACACGAAGGCATTCCCTGCATCTGAGCCGAAAGTATTTTCCCCCGGCTTCAACCAGAACAGTCCGGCGAGCGGCAGCCAGTTCTGCTTAAGATCCTCGGCCATTTCGGCCTTCCACTTCTCGACCGACGCCTGGTAAGCCGGATCGACGGGGTTAGCCTTCTGCGCCGAAGCCAGCGTGGCAGCAAGAATCAAGCATGCAATTACGGGCACTCGTTTCATACCTTCGCGTCCTTCGCGGCTTTTCTTAGCGCCCATTGCGATTAAAAGATTTTTTATCCCCGGAACGCCCGCGGATCAGGCAAAGGCTCAAGCCCGCGCCCTGCGAATACAGCCTCGAACTCACTCAGCAACGCGTCATGGATGATGCCATTGGTGGCCACCGTCTCGCGGCTGTTGAGTTGAAATTCTCCGCCGTGGAAATCGCTGACCTTGCCGCCCGCTTCTTCCACCAGCAGCACGCCCGCCGCTGTGTCCCAGGGATTCAGGTTGAACTCCCAGAAACCGTCGAACCTTCCCGCTGCGACCGAAGCCAGATCGAGCGCGGCGGAGCCCGCCCGGCGCACGCCGTGGCTCTTCAGCGTGATCTGATGATAGAAAAAAATATTGGGATTCTTGTGCCGCTTGTGGCTGGGAAATCCGGTGGCGACCAGGCTCTCTGCCAGCTTCGCAGTCTTCGACACATGGATGCGCTCACCGTTCAGATAGGCACCGCGTCCCCGCTCAGCGGCAAACAACTCGGGGCGCGTCGGATCGTACACCACCCCGGCAATGCGTCGGCCTTTGTAATCCAGAGCCATCGACACGCAAAACACCGGGAAACCGTGAGCGAAGTTGGTGGTGCCATCGAGCGGATCGATATACCAGCGGTAATCGCTGCCGGTCTCAATGCGGGCGCCCTCTTCCCCCACCACGTCGTGCGAAGGCCAGCGGCTGCGCAGACGCTCCAGGATCAGCGCCTCCGATTTCCTGTCAGCGATCGTGACCAGATCGGCCTCGCCCTTGTACTCGATCTTGACATGCTGGTGAAAGTATTCCATCAGCAACACGCCAGCCTCGCGTGCGATCTCGGCCATCGCCGGAACGAATTCGCCGAAAGTGTTGTGTGAAGTCATAAAGATCGTTCTTCTTCGCGACCTCGGCGGCAATTCTTAGCGGCCTCTGCGTTCAAAAGCTCTTAAACGCTGAGAGCCCAAAGGAAGTCGCGGAGTGCGCAGAGAAGATCGCGACTACTTCCGCTTGGCGCCATCCTCGGCGATGTACATGATCTCGTGCTTGAAGATGAAGAGATTAGGCTGCTCTTCTCGCGTCAGCCGCACCATATTCTTGTCGTAGTACTCGATCCATCCCCGCACCACTTCTCCGTCCGCCAGTTTGATGCTGACGGGTTTCTGTTTCTCCCCAAGCAACTTCAGGTACGCAGATTCCTCCGAGGTTTCCTCGGGAGGCACCGAGCGTCCCTTACGTATAGCACCGGGCATTCCCTGTCCGTGAAAAGGCATGCAGGCATTTTACACGGGGCAAGTTTTCAGAAATTGCGGAAGGGGCGGGCGGATGTGGCGCATCCATAAATTAACGTCATCCCGAGAGCCGGCGCTTTTCAGCCGGCTGAGGGATACTCCGCTGCTATAAAGAGGGGCCGCTGCGCTCCAGATCCTTCGTCCCGTCACGCTCAGGATGGCGTCAACCGGAGCGCAGGCGCCGCCTAGAATTTCACCTGCAACCCAAACTCCAACACTCGCGGAGAGCCCAGGCCGAATACCCCGCTCCCCAAACCGATGCGGTCTGCGTTCCGCAGGGCATACGTGGTGCTGTTTAAAGCGCCCGGATTCGCGTTGCCCGCAGTATTCAGAATCGGGGAGAGCGGATTGTTGGCTCCATCAAAATTGGCGAAGTTGAACACGTTGAAGATCGACACGCTCGGCGTGACCACAAATCGCTCACGCAGCCGGTAGTCCCATCCCAGCGTGATGTCAGTGCTGCGCAATGGGCTGAGTCCCTGCTGTCCCATGGGCGCGGCATTCAACGCCTGCTCCACGCCCTTCAGCGCTGACAACTGGCCAACATTGATGATGTCGGCCCGGATCAGCGCCGCCCCCGCTGGAGTCGCACCCAAGCGCGCATTGTAGAGCTGAATAGTGCTGTTGATGTTGTTGCCGTACGACGCGCCGCCAAATGTCCCCAGGTTGGTCCCGGGGATGGGATCGCCCAGCGGATACACCACGCTGCCATCGCCCGATCCGTCGCCGGTCGCGTCGGTCACAAAGATGCCTCCCGCTTTGCCGCTGGTTGGCAGCAGCAGGTTCGAGGGAAGAGCGCTATAAAAATGAGATGTCAAACCCAAATGCAGGGAGAACGGCAACTGCAATACGGTTCCGAAGGAGAACTGATGCTTGCGGTCCAGCGCGTTCGGTCCAAAGAAGGCGGTGGGCTGATTGTTGTCGGTCGCGGCATTTACGAAATCGCTATCCTGCGCGGTTGATTCCATCTTCGATAAGGTATAAACCGCAAGCAGATTGATGCCACTGATCATTTTCCCCGGCCGCGCGATGTTCTGGTTGAACTTGACTTGCAACGCGCTATAGACCGACCGTCCGCTGGGAAACAGCATCTGGTTCGTGCCGAGGTTGGGATTCACTCCCGGAAACGCCGCATTCGGACACGGGCCGCCGCCGCAGAACGTGTTTCCCGAGTCCAACCCGTGAGCTGCGAAGTCTCCGATGTTGGCGTTGGGCACTTGTGACAGATAGCAGCTGATTGCCGTCTGCGAAATTGCGCCCGCCACAATCCCTCCCGCCGGCAAGCAAATGGGAGCGTTTGCGGCCAGCGTCGCGGTAATCGCGTTCAGCGCGTTTTGCGTGTTCAGATAACGCGCATCGCCCACGTGGTTCACATCCACGCCCAGCAGCGTGTGCGTCTCCACATTATGGAGATAGTCAATGCTGATCACCGTTCCCGGCCGTAGCTCGTGCTGCACGCCGAGGTTGATCTGCGTCGTCCGCGGCGTCTGATATTGCGGATAGAACGGAGCCGTTCGCGTTCCGTTGATCGAGGAGGTCAGAGAGTTCCCTATGTATCCCGGATTGCTCCCCGCTCCGTTGCTCGAGGTTGCCGCCTGGTACTGCTGTTGCAGCAGAGCGATCTGCGATGCCACCGTGCCGATCGGCTGTCCACAGAACGTAGGAGTGATCGGAGTGCTCGTGCCCGGCAAGGTGAAAGTCTGCGCTACTCCGTCGATGCAAGCCTGCTGCGTCAGCCCGAACTGCCCGGTCGGCACACGCGCCGCGCGATCGAACGCCAGGTTGTTCCACAAATTATTTTCGTAGAAAAGTCCAACGCCGGCTCGCACCACGGTTTTGCCGTTGCCAGTCGGATCCCATGCAATCCCAGCCTGCGGACCAAAATTCATGTTGGCCTGTTTTACCGGATTGCCAAATCCCGGCCCGTACTGATTGAGCGCCGATACCGCGGCCAGATCGCTATCCGTTCTCCCTGTGTCGCGCTGGTAGCGCAGTGCGTAGCTCAGCGTGATGTTGTGCTTGAGCTTCCAGGAGTCGCCAAGGTAAGCGAGCAGCCGGTTGTCAGGGCCGAACCCTCCGCCGGGATATCCAAACGCCGACTTTTCCGACGCGAATCCTTGACCGTTGCCCAGAATCACATTCTGCGCCAGGTAGGCGAGCGGATTCGGATCGGTCCCCGCGAGCGCATTCACCGCCGGAGCCACTCCCAGATAATTTGAATATCCGCCTACCTGAACGCGGTTGTAGCCCAGTCCAAATCGCACCAGGTGGCCGCGATACACCCGGCCTACATCCCACTTGATCTCACTATTCGACTGGATCGCTACCTGGGGCGCCAGAGGACTCGACCCTGAACAGAACTGATCGACGCCCGGCGTGCGGCAACTCGGATCATTGCCAATCGCCAGTTCCAGCTGCGGCGCGGGATTGAAAGCGCTACCCGTCACCGCATTGGCAACGTGATCGTGAAACTTCATGTATCCGAAACGCAGGCTATGCGTATAAACGCCGGTGGTGAAATCCAACCCAAGGGTTTGAGTAGGAGTCGCACTCACGTTAGTTACAGGTTGAAAACTCGTGGGAAGCGCAGCGAAGGTCGCGCGATTCCCGTCGTACGAAAAACGATAGAAGAAACGATAGTTGTTCGGCTTGATCAGCCAATCCAAGCGTCCGCTACCGTCAGTCTGCCGCAAAGGAGCGTCGTAACTGCTCGCCAACTGAGTGAACGGCGCGTTCGGCAGCACCGGCATGGTCAGGTTCTGCTGTATCCGTTCCGCAGCCACAAAGAAGAACAGTTTGTCTTGAATGAGCGACCCGCCAAAGGCTCCGCCAAACTGATTCTTCTGAAAAGGACTGTCGTTTCCTCCTGGCAAGGCGGCTGCAACACTGTGATCGCGAAACAGATAGAAGCCCTGCCCGTGATATTCCTTGCTGCCCGACCGCGTCACCACGTTCACAGTGCCCGCGCCCGTCAACCCGGTCGAGGGATCGAGGGACGACTGCTGGATATTGAATTCGCGGATCGCCGTCATGGGGATGTTCTGCGTGTTTCCGCCCGCTTTTTCATCGCCCACTTCAATGCCGTCCACGGAAACCAGTCCCGAGCGTCCCCACCGGCCGGCGAAAGATACGCCGGTCGTGCCGTTCTTGGTAGCCGACAAGAGGCTTCCATCCTGAATCTGCACGCCAGGCTCAAGCTGAGCCAGTTCCGTGAAGTTGCGACCGCTCACCGGCAGGCCGTTGATTTGCGCGGCCGTAATCACGCCTTGCACGGTGGGCTGCTGGCTATAGATCTGAACGTCTTTCTGGGGGATGGGCAGCTTGTTCTCGGCGCGTACGAACATCTTCACGTCGAGCCCGTGGGTAATGCCCACCTGCACCAGAATCGTGGCCTGTTCCGTCTGGAAGCCCTTGGCTTCCATGCTGATGTCGTAGTAGCCAGGGATGAGCGCGCCGGAGGTATAGAGTCCCGAAGGATTGGTGCTGCGCTCTCGAACCGCGCCGGTGGCCTTACTGGTGAAGGTTATTTTCACGGCGTTCAGCGCGCCACCCCGCGGATCGGTGATCCTGCCCTGAATGCTGCCCGTCGCCAGGGTGGTCTGCGCCAGAGTGGTTTGCGCCAGAAACAGTGCGCTCAGGAAAGCAAGTATTAGAACGAACCGCGTTCTCATAAGAAATCGAAGAGCAGGATTCAAAATCATTCCCTTTCCGCGGCGCACTCCATTCCCAGTCTCCCGGCAGGGAGCGCGCATAGTCTCTCAACTGAACAGGGGACTCAGACCAACCGGTTCGATCCGCTGCCCGAACTTTAGACTGTCCAAGATTGTTGAAGCCAACATTCTATTCGATTCACCCGAAAACACGTAACCAGGCTGGAAACGGGTGCCCGTCCTTGTCGCGCTTTTTGCGACTGGGCGGGAGTTCTCAATGCGACTTCGAAGTGTAATACCCGGTCCGGTGATGCACGTGAAACCCGGCATCCTCGGGCACCCCATCCACCTTTACTTCAATCCGCCGGAAGTCCGATTCCGACAGCCTTTGCGACGGGTAATATCCGAGCAAGTACTGCGTCCTCAGCTCGTCGCTGATTTTCTGAAAGGCGGTATCGAGCTGCGCGATTGAGCCCGCATAAAAATACTTGCCGCCGGTGTCTTCCGAAAGCTGGATCAGCGCGTGCTCGCCGCCCGTGTCTCGCCCCGCACTGGCTTCAATCGGAACAATGATGACGCTGTAGACGATGGCCTCGGCCTCCTGCGCCGCCCGCAGCGCTTCTTTGTAATCCACGCGGCTTACCGTGTCTCCGCCATCGGTGATGACCACCATCACTTTTCTTCCCTGCTGCGACTCGAGAGCGCGCGCGCCCAGATACATCGCGTCGTACATCGCGGTCGCCGATCCCTGCCGCACGTGGTTGATGCCCGTATCAATGCGCTTCAGATCGCTGGTGAAGGGCGTGACTTCTTCCACGATCTCGCTGAACTGGTAAAGGCACAACGCGTCCACCGGACGCAGAATGGCGTGGGCAAAACGGCGCGCCGAACTCAACTCGAGGGGAAGGTCTTTCTTGGTGCTCAGGCTGGTATCGATCGCCATCACGATCGACAAAGGGATGGCCGACTCTTTATCGAAGACGGAAACCTTCTGCTCGCGGCCGTCTTCGAAGACGTGGAAATTGTCTTTTTGCAGATTCGGCACGGGAGCGCCGTGCCCGTCGGTGACCGTCGTGAAAACACTGACCAGCTTGACGTTAACCTTAATTGTGCTCGAGCTGTCTTCCGCCGGTGGAGGGGACGGAGGCTTGGGCGCCGGCCGCGTCTGCGCCGCGCACAGAACCATCCCCGCGAACATGACAAAGAAGAACTGGGCTCTCATCGGGAAACAAATCACTTAGATGCAGACTTTTCCTTGGAAATGCCTTCGGCCCGCGGAATCTCCGCCGGAAACGGTTCGCCATCGGCCCAAACCGCTCCATCCTCGAAATATTCTTTTTTCCAGATGGGCACGGTACGCTTCAGGGTATCAATCACCCAGCGGCAGGCGTCGAACGCTGCCGCTCGATGCGCCGAAGCCACCACGATCAGCACGCTGGTCTCGCCAATCTGCAACCGCCCCAAGCGATGGACGAATGCGAACAGCTCGAACTGCGAACTGCTGGATGGCCTGCTCCGCCAATGCTTCCATCTGCTTCAAAGCCATCTCTTCGTAGGCTTCGTAGTCGAGATAAAGTGTGCGCCGGCCGCGGGTGTTGTTGCGCACGACGCCATCAAACAACACGGCCGCGCCATCTTCCGGGCGCTTCACGCTCCGCAAGATTGCTTCGCTGTCGATCTTTTCACGGACGATGCTAGCGCGCCCGCTGCCGCCGCTGACGGGAGGCAGCAACCCGACTTCATCGCCCGACTTTAGCCTGGACTCCGGCCCGGCATACTCCTGATTGACGGACATGGCGATCGAAGCAGCAAAGTCTTTCAGTCGGGGGATGCGCGACTCATAGTGCTGCACCACGTCGCCGAGGGTAGCACCTTCGGGAAGGTCGAGGGAGTCATCGCTGCGACCCACCCAGTCTTTCAACATCCCGAAGAATAAGACGCGCACGCGCATGGACGAGATTAGTCTACCGTGCGTTCTGTCTGGAAACGAAACAAATGAAAACCGCAGAGGACGCCGAGGACGCCGAGTTATCTTTTCTTCCCATTTGACCGCGGCGTCCCCTGCGTCCTCTGCGGTTTTGGTTGGTCTGGCCGGTCAGCTGGGAACTACACAACCCTTGTGTCTCCGGCGGTTTTGGTCGGGTTGCCGTGTCCCCAGTCGTGCCCTACAATGTGCCGATGCTTTCCGAACCCTTGACCATCGAGCGGCTTGCCGGACCCGGTCAGGGCGTGCTGCGCCTGAAAGGGCCGCTGACGACGCAGACGCTGTCGCCTTTCCAGAATGCGATTCGCGGGGAAGACGCGGCTACGATGATCCTCGACTTCACCGACGTTCCCTACATTGATTCCGCGGGACTCGGCACCCTGGTCAGCACCTTTGTCTCGCGCCATAAAGCCGGACGCCGCGTCGCCCTGGTCGGTGTCAACAAACGTGTCGCGAAAGTGTTCGAAGTGACCCGCGTCGATTCCCTGTTCCTGCAATTCAAGACGCTCGAAGAAGCGATCGAAGCCCTCACCAGCGCCGGCCACGCGTAAACGATTCATAGCCCTATATTGGCGTCATCCTAAGCCCGAAAGGGCGAAGGATCTGGCGTGGAGCAGTTCGCCGCTTGTGCGCGCCAGATCCCCCGCTTCGCGTCGGGATGACGTCAGTTTCTTGGGAAGTTTGGAACAACAAGGAAATTGCAACTGTTTACGGCTTCCACGAATCGAAATCCGCAGTCTATGGAGGAACGAATGAAAATCTTTGGCCTTGCCGGCAGCCTGCGCAGAGACTCGTACAACCGTGCGGCCCTGCGCGCCGCACAGCAACTCGCTCCCGAAGGCATGAAGATTGAAATCTGGGACAGGCTCGGAGAAATTCCACTCTTCAATCAGGATCTCGAAAAGACTCCGCCGCCCGCCGTCACCGAAATGAAAGCGGCCATCCGCTCGGCCGACGCGGTGCTGCTGGTGACGCCGGAATACAACTACTCGGTTCCGGGAGTGTTCAAGAACGCCATCGACTGGGCCTCGCGTCCTTACGGCGACAGTGCCTGGAGTGGAAAGCCGGCAGCGATCATGAGCGCATCCGGCGGCATCTTCGGAGGTGCGCGAGCTCAATATCACCTGCGGCAGATGTTCGTGTTTCTCAATATGTATACCGTCAACCAGCCCGAGGTGATGATCCCGCAGGCCCAACAGCGCTTCGACGCGCAGGGCAACTTAACTGACGAAACTTCCAAGAAGCTAATCCGGCAGCTGCTGGAAGAGTTGGCAAGGCTGACGCGGCTGCACGTTTCTGCAGCAATCGAGCGCAAGACGGCTTGATGCGATCCTCGGCACTTGAGACAAAAGTACTCAGTAATAATAGCGAGTTGACAGCGCGACCGCCCCGGCCCAGAATGTCGCGCGTTCCTTTGTCTACCCTATCCGTCAAGCTCTTTCGGAGATTCTCGTGAAATATTTTCAGCCTGGTTTTCTCTTCCTGTTGCTGCTGAGTGCAGCCGCGTCCGCGCAAAACGTGTGCTTTAACACCACCGGAATCAATACCACGCTGGGTGACGCAGCCACCATCCTTGATTCGAATCGGGATGGCAAGAATGATGTGCTCTTCCCTTATAACGAGGGCGGCAGCAGCACCGGTGTCTACGTGCTACTGAACTGTTCCTAAAGGGATCGAAGTCAGAAAGTTTGGCTTTCTACAGGCAAAAACAAAGCCCCGCCCGGCCGCTGCCAAAAACGAGCGACCAGACGGGGCAATTAGATTAGAACTTACGCTACCGGTTGCTCGGTCAGCACCTTCTCGCGTACTTCCTCGTCGCGCTTCACTTCGCGGGTTGAGGAGGGCAACGCCAGAGCCAATACCTCGCTGACGGTGGTCACGTAGTGAATCTCGATGTTCTCCAGTTGCTCAGAAGTCAGATCTTCCTCTACGTTGGTTTTGTTCTCGGCGGGCATGATCACCCGCTGTACGCCTGCCCGCTTCGCCGCCAGTACTTTCTCCTTGATGCCGCCGATCGGCAGCACGTTTCCGCTTAACGTGATTTCTCCCGTCATCGCGGTCAACGGATGCACGGGACGATTCGTCAGCAGCGATACCAGCGCGGTCACGATGGTCACGCCCGCCGAAGGCCCGTCTTTCGGAATGGCGCCCGCCGGAACGTGAATGTGGATGTCGTGCTTCTCGAAGAAGTCCTCGGGAATGCCCAACTGCTCCGCATTCGAGCGTACCCAGCTCAATCCGGCTTGCATTGATTCCCTCATCACGTCCTGAATCTGGCCGGTGATGGTGAATCCGCCTTTGCCTTTCATAGTGCTGGCTTCGACGAACAGAATGTCACCGCCGGAAGGAGTCCAGGCCAGGCCGACGACCACGCCTGCCCGTTTGGTGCGTTCGGCAATTTCGCCTTCGCTGCGGATTTTGATGCCACCCAGAAATTCCTGGATTACCGCATCCGTTACTACCAGTTTGTCGTTCTTGCCTTCCGCGATGCGGCGCGCCTGCTTGCGGCAGATGGTGCCGATGGTACGTTCGAGGTTGCGAACGCCGGCTTCGCGCGTGTAGTGGCGAATGATCGATTGAATCGCCGCTTCCGGAAATTCGATCTGCTCGGTGGTAATTCCGTTTTCCTCGATCTGGCGCGGAATCAGGTACTGGAACGCGATGTGAACCTTCTCTTCCTCGGTGTAGCCCTGCAGTTCGATGATCTCCATGCGGTCGCGCAAGGGCTCGGCAATGGGATCGAGCATGTTCGCCGTGGTAATGAACAACACTTTCGACAAATCGAACGGCACGTCGAGGTAGTTGTCGCGGAAGGTCGAATTCTGTTCCGGATCAAGCGCTTCGAGCAACGCGGAGCCGGGATCGCCGCGGAAATCACGTCCAACTTTGTCGATTTCGTCGAGCATGAACACGGGATCTTTGGTTTCCGCGCGGCGAATACCTTGAATGATCTGTCCCGGCAATGCGCCGATGTAAGTGCGGCGATGTCCGCGAATTTCGGCTTCGTCGTGCACGCCGCCGAGCGAGATGCGGACAAACTTGCGTCCTAACGCTCGCGCGATCGACTTGCCCAATGAAGTTTTGCCGACACCCGGAGGTCCGACAAAACAGAGAATGGGACCTTTCATCGTCGGCTTCAGACGGCGCACCGAAAGATAGTCAAGAATGCGATCTTTGACTTTCTTCAAGTCATAGTGATCGGTATCGAGAACTTCTTTCGCTTTGACGATGTCGACGTCTCCGCCCGAGGTCTTCGACCAAGGCAGAACCGCCAGCCATTCGATGTAGTTACGAGTGACGCCGTAGTCGGCGGCCATGGGCGACATGCGCGAAAGCCGTCCCAATTCCTTCAGGGCTTCTTTCTTCACTTCGTCGGGCATGCCCGCTTGCTCGATCTTCTGCCGCAGGTCTTCGGAATCGCGCGCGCCTTCATCCTGCTCACCCAGTTCTTTCTGGATGGCCTTCATCTGCTCGCGCAAATAATATTCGCGCTGCGTCTGCTGCACGCGGTCCTGCACCTCAGACTGGATCTTGTTGCGCAGTTGCTGCACTTCCAGTTCTTTGGCCAGGTGCTGGTTGATCTTTTCGAGACGCACGCGGACGTCGGTGGTCTCGAGCGTGTCCTGCTTATCAGCCGTAGATAAAGACGGTAATGAGGACGCGATGAAATCCACCAGGCGGCCGGGCTCTTCGATATTCATGGCCACGGTGGAAAGCTCATCCGACAAAGTCGGCGAGCCGGCAACAATCTGCTGGAAAAGGGTCAGGACATTGCGCTGCAGGGCTTCGACTTCCGAACTCTTGGGCGGAATCGCTTCAGGAACGGAGTCGACGCGGGCGCGCATAAACGGCGTGAGTTGCGCAAACTCGGTCAGCCGAACCCGCTCCAGGCCTTCGGCAAATACGAAGAGGCTCTGGTTGGGCATTTTGACGACTTTGTGCACGACCGCCAAAGTACCGACCGTGTACAAGTCGCTGGGCTGTGGGGAGTCGACGCGCGCTTCGCGCTGCGCGACTACCACGATGGTTTTGTCCTCACCCAGGGAATTAATTAACTGCACGGAGCTTTCCCGGCCAACCGTCAATGGAAGGACGGCATGCGGGAAAAGAACCGTGTCGCGCACGGGAAGAATCGGTAAAGACCGATCTTTTTCAACTTCTTCCGGCGGCTGTTCTTTGGCTTTAATGGGGCGCTCGGAGCGCGACTTCTCTGCCATATGTCTCCTTGAGTGTGTTTCGCTCAAGTTTTGATGACGCAGGGGCCTATAAAGATGCAAGCGGCGAAGTTGGCTCGCCGTAGAACGATGGATTCTAGTCCTTAGGAGCCTGTGGGGAAAGGATGATTTTGTACTTTTCCGGTACCGGGAGTGCACCGGCGTTCGGAAATGAGAATGGGACAGTGTACGGGGTCGGGACAGAACCGCTTACCGTTCTCCACGTGCCTGCATCCGCGGCTTTGCGTTTCAGCAATGCCCCGCCCCTCCGCAAAAAGCGCGGAGGAACAGGGCACCCGAGGTTTTTGGCCAGACGCCTGACGGCGGAAGAAGTCCGAGTCTCAGCCCTCGCTTCGTTTCTGGGGCAGCCGAATGCGGCTGCCGCCAAATGACCCTAGTCGACGAAGACGTGTTTCGCGGTGTCGCCGCGGAAGATCAACTCGTGCAGGACGCGCTCTTTGGCGGCATTCAGCACGAAGATCTGCTGGGTCTGGTCAGCTTTGGCAGCGAGCGGTACCAGAGAGCATTTCACCCGGACTTCGACCGGGGTCTGTTTGGCATTCATCTGCTTGAACACCATGATGTGATTGTCGCCTTCCATGGTGTGCAGCACTTTGTATTCGCCCGCGGGCAGCAGCGAGGTGCCGATCCGCATGGGGCTGTCGAACTTGACTTGACGAGTATCGGCGACGCCCATGCTGTTCGGTCCGGCCTGGAGCAGCAGGCTGGCGCCCAGCACGCAAAGCGCAACCAGGGCAATTAATTTGAAGATACGCATAATTCCTCCCTTTCAACCGCTGTTTTCAGGGTAAGACCTGGGCGCGAAGGATGCGGTGTGCTTAGTCACAGGCAGGTGTGACGAGTGAACTTTCAGCACTTAGCATTTGGCACTTAGCACTTAGCCAGTCTGAAGCCGCGGTCGACGCGAAAACCAAAACCGCAGGGGACGCGGAGGGGCCCATCAAAGACCTCTGCGTCCCCTATCCTCAGTGGCTCTCATTTTCAAGTGTTAATCCGTGAGGATCCGCGGCGCCTTAGAGTTCCCACAGCAGAAAGCATGGTTAGGGTTAGGCGGAGGGATAGATTCCTAACACCTTCACGAATTCGGCGGATGTTTTGAGATCGCGCAGGACGGCTTGGGCAACTTTGTCATGACCGCGAAGATAGTCGGCGTAGAAGACGTATTCCCAGGGGCGTCCGCGCATGGGGCGGGATTCGATTTTGCTCAGGCTGACATTGCGGGTGGCGAAAGCCCCGAGTGCCCGGTGCAAAGCTCCGGCGACATTTTTCAGGCGGAAGGCGATGGAGGTTTTGTTGGCGCCAGGGAGTATGCGCCGCGTTTTCCGAATAAGAAAAAAACGGGTGAAGTTGCGTTTGTCATCTTCGATGCCAGCGGCGAGGATTTTGCCTCCATAGACTCCTGCGGCACGGCGGCTGGCAATGCCGGCGGCGTCTTTCAGATTTTCCGCGATCACGTGCTTCACGCTTCCGGCGGTGTCGTAATAGGGCGTCGCTTCGATGGTGGGATTGCGTTTGAAAAAGTCCCGGCATTGATCGAGAGCGACGGGATGCGAATAAGCCCGGCGCAGGCCGGAACGTTTGACGCCGGGGGGAGCGATCAGGTTATGGATGATCCGCAGTTGAAATTCGCGCTGCACGAAGACGTCGCGGGCGAGGAGAAGGTCGAAGTGTTCGGTAACCGATCCGGCGAGGGAGTTTTCGATGGGGATGACGGCAGCCTGGACGCTGCCGTTTTCCAAGCGATCGAAGACCTCGGCGGAGCGGGCGCAGGGGACCACCGTGCATTGCGGCACCATGCGGCGGGCGGCCTCGTCGCTGAAGGATCCGAGTTCTCCCTGGATGGCGATTTTCATGATGAGCATTCTAGCGGTTCGTCACGGGGCGGAGTTGCAGTCGTCCCTACGGGACTTGGATCTTTGATGCTGGCCTACCCGGCGCTGAAGCGCCGGGCTATTGGCAGTCGCGCCTACGGCGCTGCTTCCATCCGCGGGCTTGCCTGCCGCGCTTTTCCACCGGACATCGCCCGGCTTCGTCCCACGTCTTCTTCAGCTTCACATCTATAGCTTCGCGTGCGAGGCGACCAGTTCCTTGTGCAGCACAAAGGCATCGACTCCGTTGGAATAATAATTGGGCACCGTTTTGACTACGAAATAGCCGTGCCGTTTGTAGAAGGCGAGGGCCGGGGTGTTGTCGACCGCGGTTTCGAGGACGACGCCGTGGCATCCGGCGGTAACGAGCCGCTCTTCGGCGGCCTCGAGGAGCTGAGAGCCGACGCGAAAGCGGCGGGCTTCTGGCAGCACATCGATGGTAATGATGTGCCCGGCATTCCTGCGGCCGGCTTCAGCGACGATGAACCCGGCGAGGGAGGGGGTGTCTTCGCTCTCGGCGACCAGGGTGAACGATCCGCGGTGCTTCATGTAAAACTTGAGCTCCATGCGGGAGTAGGCGATGCCGGGCGCGAAGCAGCGCTGGTCGATTTTCCACAGCTCGTCGAAATCTTCGGCGCGGAAGTCCCGCAGATGGAATTTCACCCGGATATTGTAGCCGCAGGAAATGAAGGGCCGTCTCATTTCGATTGAGGCGGCAGGACTTAGAGAAACCCCAAGAATCGCTCACGAAAAGGTTGCCCGAGTTGCACCCTCAGTCGTAGTATTCGCATCAGAGGAGCTTGTGGGGCGCCTAGTCCTCATTGACGCGCTTTGCGTGGCCGGCATGTTAGGGGTGTGGTATGTCTGCTTCCTGCGCTACAACCACAAGAAGGCCGCGGCGGCGCTGCGTTGGGTAGAGTCGGCGTGCTCGGGCCGGGGACGCGTGGTGGAAACCCACTGGCGCGGGTCGTCAAGACTTCAAGTACAACTTAAATTTGTGGCGCACTGGTTCGACAATGCGCGGGTGACGGTGCGCCTGCTGCCGCGCCCCGTGCCCTTCCAGTGGTTGTTTAGCATTTACCGCAAACAGAAGGAAACACTGACGTTTGAGGCAGATCTGGATTGTGCGCCGAACTTCCGCCTCGAGGTGTTCCGGCACCGCTGGATCACCCACAAAGACATTCACAACGAGAGCTCGCGCGAGTGGACGATTACGCGTCCGGGACCGGTGGTGCTGACCACGCGGACCCAGTGGACGCAAGAGCTTTCGCCGGTGGTCAACACCCTGATGACCTCGCGCGGACATAAGCTGCTGGCGGTGAGGTTCCGTCCCGATTCTCCGCACCTGCAAGCGACGATTCCCCTGGATTCTTTGGCGGACGAGCAAGCCGCCGCAGGATTTGTGGGAATGCTGCGCGAGCTCGCGCAGGGCGCCTCGACGTCGCATCAGTAAGAAATCCATTTCATTTTTTGACGTCATCCTGAGCCCGAGAGGGCGAAGGATCTGGCGTGGAGCGGTTCGCCGGTTGTGCGCGCCAGATCCCTCGCTTCGCGTCGGGATGACGTCGCTGTGGTGTCGGAGGCGAGCGGGAGCGCTCGCGCCACACTGGTGGTCTATTTCGGTTCGGCGATGAAGCGGTAGCCTACGCCTCTTACGGTCAAAAGATGAACTGGTTTGGAGGGGTCATCTTCGATGTAGCGGCGCAGGCGGACGACGAAGTTGTCGATGGCGCGGGTGTCGGTGTCTTCGTGCAGGCCCCAGACCTCTTCTAGAATAGATTTTCTGGAAACGATGCGGTCATTGTTTTTGATCAAGTGGCGGAGGAGTTCGGCCTCCATCAAGGTGAGTTGAATGCTTTCGCCGTCTTGACGGATTTCAAGTTTGCCGAAGTCGACGGTGCGTCCATCGAAAGTGAAAGTATCGTAGTCGGCGGTTTCGGCCGGAGTTTTTGCGGGTTCCAGAGTGTGGCGCGCCCATTCGCGGCGGCGTAACAAGCCTTGCAAACGTGCTAGCAGGATCGCGAGTTCGAACGGCTTGGGCAAGTAGTCGTCGGCGCCCGAAGCGAAGCCTTGCAGGACGTCTTCGGGACGGCCGCGGGCGGTGAGCATCAGCACCGGGACAAATTGTTTGGCGGCTCTTAGCGCGCTGGCGACTTCAAATCCATTTTTCCCGGGCAGCATCACGTCGAGCACGACGGCGTCGAACTGCTGGCGTTTTTCCAGAAGAAGTTCGAGTGCACTCTCGCCGTCCCCGGCGACTTCGACGGAGTGGCCTTCGGCTTCGAGGTTGAAGCGCAGGCCTTTGGCAAGGTGGGCTTCATCTTCGACGATGAGCACGCGGCTCATTGCGCGCTCCGGGGAAGTTCCATGACCACCGTGGTGCCGTGGCCTTCGCCGGGGCTTTCGGCGAAGACGCGTCCACCGTGTTTTTTGGCGATGGCGCGCACGATGAACAGGCCGAGTCCGGTTCCCTTCACGCTCGCTGATGGCGCGGTTGGGGACGCGGTAGAAACGTTTGAAGATGCGTTTCAGCTCGGGTTCGGGAATTCCTACTCCCTGATCACGGACGCGCATCAGCACATGCTTTTCGTCGGGTAGTTCGACGCGAACGGCGACATCGATTTTCTCTCCCGAATACTTAATAGCGTTTTCGAGGACGTTGGAGATGGCGGTGCGGAGCTCTTCGGGATCTCCGAGAACTTCGGCTCCGGTGCCGTTGGTGGCGCGCTCGAAGCGGAGAGCCTCGGCCTGCAGGTGATGGCTGGTGCGGGCCGCGTCGACGCAGTCCTGGACAAGGTCCGCGAAATCGAAGTTGGAGCGCATGAGTTCGGTCTTCTTGTGTCCGGCTTGTCCGGCCTTGAGGACTTGCTCGACCGTGCCGAGAAGGCGGTCGGTGTCGTCCACCATGAGGCGGTAAAACTCTTTGCGCTTGGCTTCGTCCACATCGCGGCGCTGCAGGGTTTGCAGGTAGAGGCGGATCGACGCGATGGGCGTTTTCAGTTCGTGAGTAACGGCGTTGATGAAGCTGTCGTGCTGCTCATTGCGGCGGATCTCGCGGACGAGAAAGATGGTGTTGAGAATGATGCCGGCGATGATGGCGCCGAAGAAGATGACGCCGAGGAAGACCTTGATGCCCTCCTGCCAGTTGAGGATGACCCATCCCATGCCGACGGCAACGGCAACGGCGGCCAGACCGACTCCCAGGGTAAGGAAGAAGGCGATGGCCTTGCGGCGGCTGGTGATGCGCATGAGGGGATTTTAGCGCAAGGGGGAAAAGTTCATGGGAAAGGGGTAGAGCGCCAGAGCGTTACTCCCAGGGTGGGAGCGTATCTTCCGAGTATTTCTTCTCAAAGTCGTTCCATTGCCAGATAGCGGTTAAATATCCTTGCAACATGAAGATTGGGAGAAGGACAAGGGCGGGGAAAAGCTCAGATTTTGGGGAGTGCGGGTGATCGAGAAACGCTGAACCCAGCATCACCACTAACCAAGTCAGAAAACTTCCGAGCATTCCCTGGCGGATGAACCTGTTCCTCCCTCGCGCCTTCGTCACGAACCAAGCGCTTCTCGAGTTGGGCTAAACTCTTCGACATCTGCAAAAAGATATTCCCGCTGTGCCGCGCTTGTCCACTCCTAAAGTGGTGGGCGAGTGGACGATTCATCCGCCTTCTTTAAGCCTGTCTTCCTGAGCGCAGTGATCGCTTCGCGAAGCGGAGCGATCACGGAGTCGAAGGACCCCGGGTGTGTGTGGAGCGACGATGAGGTCGCAGGGAATTCTTACTCTGCCCTTGGGTCTCCGGGAAAACGCCTGACATCGTCCCTGCCGGTTTCTACATGACCGGGATCCTTCGACTCCATTTGTCTCGCGCCTTCGCGCGAGACAAATTCCGCTCGGGACGACAGAGCATTTTTGGTAGTCGAATCCCCGTCCTTGGAAAAACTGCGAAGGATGGGGCAACCACGGTTTCCGTTTAGTCTGCCCCTTCAGTTTTAGACGACGTCCTCCTGAGCCAGGTAGGGCGAAGGATCTGGCGCGGAGTGGTCGAGTCTCTGGTGGTACACGCCCGATCCCTCAGGCGGCTGAAGAACGCCGCCTTTCGGGATGACGTTGATACTTTTTAAGGGCTGGTTAGATCGAGGCCAGTTCTGGCTCGGGCATTTCTTCGGGGGCTGGTTCGTTCGGGCTTTCGAGCTCCGAGAGTTTCACGGCGTAGATATTCTTGGCGAGGCCGAGTTTCTTGAGCGCCCAGATGCCGTACCAGTTCATGTCGATCTCGTACCAGCGCAGGCCGTGACGGGCTGAGACGGGATGGGCGTGGTGATTGTTGTGCCAGCCTTCTCCGTAGGTCAGCAACGCGACCCACCAGCTGTTGGTCGAAAGATCACGAGTCACGAAGCGGCGCGTGCCCCAGGAGTGCGTCGCCGAATTCACCAGCCAGGTGCAGTGCAGCAGGATGACCGTGCGCAGGAATATACCCCATAGCAGCAGCGGCAGTCCGCCGATCGCCAGCAGCACAAGGCCGACAACGATCATGGGGACGTAGTGATATTTGGTGATCCACACGTGGAATTTGTCTTTCGCCAGATCGGGGACATACTTGGCCAGCGTGGTGGTGTCGTGATGCATAGACTTGCCCATGAGAATCCATCCCATGTGCGCCCACCATTTGCCGTCGATCGGGGAATGCGGATCGCCTTCGTGATCAGAGTAGCGATGATGAATGCGGTGCGTGGCGACCCAGAAGATCGGTCCGCCTTCGAGGGCGAGCGTGGCGCAAACCGTCAGGAAATATTCGACCCACTTGGGAGTCTTGTATCCGCGATGCGTCAGCAGGCGATGGTAGCCCATGCCGATGCCGAGGCTTCCGGCAACCCACCAGAGGAACAATAAGGTGAAGAGAGCTTTCCAACTGAAAAAGAAGAGAGCGGCGACGGCTCCGACGTGAAACAGAGCCATGAAAGTGGCGGTGACCCAGTTGATTTCGTTGTTGGCGGCGGCCTTGCGCTCGAGAGCTTCCAATTGCATTCGATTTCCCCGTGGACGATCTACTGAATTGGATTCTTACGCTATCAAGATTGAAGCAGGCGGCGTGTAATAGTTGTGTAATAGCGGGCTGACAGAACGTTACGGTGGTAACCGATTGCTTCGAATGAAAACCGCTGGGGACACAGAGGACGTCCAAGGAATCTGTACTTCCCAACGACGTCATCCTGAGCCCGCGAGGGCGAAGGATCTGGCGCGCGATACCCGAAGTCTCGATAGCCCACGCGAGATCCCTCGGCCTTTCGGCCTCGGGATGACGTCATCGGGTGGTGAGATTAAGAGGCGTCCCCTTTGACTTCGACTCCGGCCCATTTTTCCAGAAGCGTGATCGTGGCGGCGTAGTCGAGGTCTTGATGTCCATCTTCGACGGCGACTTCGTAAACTTCTTCGACGGTCTCAAGGCCGGGTAGTTTTACGCGGGCTTCGCGGGCAGCGTCTAACGCGAGTTTGATGTCTTTGTACATCAGGCGCAGGGGAAAGTTGGGCGAGAAGTCGCGCTTGAGCACGAATGGGGCTTTGTATTCGACGACTCCAGACTTGACCATCGAGGCCTGGATCAGCGGCATCATGGTTTCGGCGCTGACTCCTAATTTCGTGGCGAGTGTCAGCGCTTCGGCAAAGCCTTCGTAAATCATCGCGATTTGCAGATTCATCGCCAGCTTTGCAGCCTGGCCTTTGCTGGTGCCGCCCATGCGGAAGACGGCTTTGCCGGTTGCATTGAAGAGCGGCTTGAGCTTTTCGACGACGGCTTCGTCGCCGCCGACGATAAAAATCAGCGTGCCGCCTTCAGCGCCGATCTTTGATCCGGTGACAGGAGCGTCAACGTATGAGACGCCCTTCGCACCGACTCGTTCCGCAAATTTCAACGTGGCTGCGGGAGAGATGGTGCTGGAATCAATGATGACCATGCCATCGCTCAGGGAATTTTCCGCGCCCTCGGGACCGAAGAGAAGATTCTCGACCGCTTTGGTGTCGGAGACGCACATCCAGACGACTTCCGCGCCTTGGGCAGCTTCGGCGGGAGAAGCGGCAGTTTTCGCTCCTTCGACGTCTTTGCCGGGAGTGCGGTTCCAGACCGTGACCTCGTGTCCAGCTTTGACCAGGTTGGCCGCCATGGGACGGCCCATAATTCCCAAACCCAAGAATGCAACCCGCATGCGGCAATCTCTCCTAAGTGCTACTGAGGATTAGAACTGACGTGTATCTGCACGGTCAAGCAATCTCGGAGGAGATTGTTCTAGAATAGCGGTACAACTTCCGTCACTACAGAAGCCATCGCACCACGGAGCGGGATTCTTTCCGCGCGCTGTGCCTTGGAAGTGAATTAAATGCGGCCCTCGATGATCAATTCGACGCTGAAGAATCCGGCGCTGCGGAAGCGCGCGCGGCAGTTTGGACGGTTGGTGCGGCGTTCGGTGGTCACACCGCGCACGGGCGAGAGCTATAAGCCACGACTGGCCACGAATGGCGAGTTGGGACTGACGTTCATCGGGCACTCCAGCTTTCTGCTGCAGATGGGCGGACAGAATGTGATGATCGATCCGAACTTTGCGCGCTGGCTGTTTGTGCTGAAGCGACTGCGCCAGCCCGGCGTGAATTTGCGCGACCTGCCTCCGATTGATCTGGTGCTGGTGACGCATGCGCACTTCGATCACTTGCACCGTCCTTCACTACGGGCGATCGTGCAGTTGACCAAGCGGCGCAAAGGATCGGCTCCGGCGATTGTGGTTCCGCATCATGTGTTCGACCTGGTCTCGGACCTGGGATTCAGCGACGTGGTGGAGCTTGACTGGTGGAACAGCTACCGGCACCGGTCATTGACCGTGACCCACGTGCCTTCGCGACACTGGGGAGCCCGGATCATTAAGGATTCGCATCGCGGATACGGAGGTTATGTCATCCGCGATCACAAGCACTCGGTGTATCACGCGGGCGATACTGCGTACTTTTCTGGATTTAAAGAGATCGGACAGCGTTTGTCCCCGCAAGTCGCGCTGTTGCCGATCGGGGCATACAATCCGGAAACGTTTCGTAATGTGCATGCCGACCCCGCGGATGCGACACGGGCGTTTCTTGACCTGAACGCGCGCTGGATGGTGCCCATGCATTATGGAACGTTCCGGCTGTCGCACGAACCCATGGAAGAGCCTTTGCAGCTGCTGGACAAAGAGGCAAAAGCCGCCGGTATCGAAGACCGGGTGGTGGTTCTGCAAGAGGGCGTGACCCGCTTTTTTTAATCCCGATTTCACAACTTTTTCCGCCACCTGCGCTAGACTTTGGGTCTGCAAAGGAGATTCCTATGACGGAAAAAGTTACCCCCATTCCAGAAGGTTTCCACACTCTTACTCCTCATCTCATTGTGAAGGGCGCGGAACAGGCCATCGAGTTTTATCAGAAGGCGCTGGGCGCGCAACTGCTGGGCAAACATGCCGGGCCTGGCGGAAAGATCATTCATGCCCTGCTGCAGATTGGCGACTCGAAGCTGATGCTGGCCGATGAGTTCCCAGAATTTGGATCGCTGGGTCCGCAATCCGGCGGAACATCCGTAAGCCTTCATGTGTACGTCGAGAATGTAGACAAAGCATGGGAGAAGGCCGTTGGGGCCGGCGGGAAAGTGAAGATGCCGCTCATGGACCAGTTCTGGGGCGACCGGTACGGACAGTTTACCGATCCCTTCGGACATTTGTGGTCGCTGGGTTCGCGCATCAAGATCATGACGCCGCAAGAGATGGAGCGGGCACAGGCGGAGGCATTCGCGAAGGCCGACGAGAAGATGAAGAAGTCGGCCTAGAGTCTGGTTAACCCAAGACCGCAGAGTACGCACATTCTTTGAAGATGACGTCAGATATCGGAGAGAAATCGCAGCGTCCTCTGCGGTTTTCATTTTCTAGTAACTCAACAGGATTCTTAGGTCGCGCAGATTGTTGCCCGTAGGGCCGGTGATGACTGCGTCCCCGAGGGCCTCGAAGAATGGAAACGCGTTGAAGGTTTCCAGATGAGTTTGCGCATTCAGGCCTTTGGTTTTGGCGCGGTCGAGCGTTGTTCCATCGGCTACAGCTCCGGCGGCTTGACTGTTGCCGTCGATACCATCGCTGCCTGCGCTTAACACCGTGATTTTTTCTCCGGCGACTTTGGTAGCGGCGGCCAGGGCGAATTGCTGGTTGCGCCCTCCAGCGCCGCCGTTTGTAACCTTCACCGTTACTTCTCCGCCGGAGAGCAGACAGACGCGCTCCGATTCTTTCTTCAACTCACGCAGGCGATTCAACAGGTAGTCGGCGGCGGCGTTGTAGTCCCAGTCATCGCAGGTGTTGTCGACGATAACCGTGAATCCCTGGTCGAGCGCGATCGTTCGGGCGGATTCGACGAGAGAGGCGTTCGACAACAGCGGCCACCAGCGCGAGCGGTGGAAAGCGGGGTCGTCGGACTTGGGCGTTTCTTCGAGCGCGCGGCGCTGGAATAGTTCGCGCACGGAAACTGGAAACTGAGGGAGCAAGTCGTACTTCACCGCGAGCGCGTAACAGTCTTCCACGCTGGTCGAGTCGGGCATCGTCGGACCGGAAGCGAGGGCGTCAAGCATGTTGTCGGGAACGTCTGACACCAACAATGACACCTGCTGGGCGGGATGGGCGGCGCGGGCGAGGCGTCCACCTTTGATGGCCGAGAGATGTTTGCGGATGGCGTTGATCTCGGCGATTGGAGCACCGGAGTGGACCAGAACCTTGTAAGTCGCGATCAGGTCGGAAAGGGAAATCTCATCGTCGAGCGGTTTTTCCGCTATGGAGGAACCGCCGCCGCTAATCATGAAGATCACGAGCGAAGAAACGGTCTGCGCGTTGAGCGCTTTCAGCATGGCTTCGGCGGCACGGATGGACTCTTCGTTGGGGGTGGGATGTCCACCTTCGAAATAACGGAAGCCGCGCAATTGCGTGGCAGGCGCGACCGAACTGACGACGATGCCTTCGAAGCGGCTGCCGGCTTGCATTTCGAGTGCGTTGACCAGGGTGTGCCCGGCTTTGCCGATGGAAATCACAACCACGCGGCTGTAGGAATTCAGATCGAAGAGATCTTCGGCCACGCGCAGGACTCCGCGTTCGCACTCGACGTGGCGCTGGAAGGCGCGGTCGATCCCGGTTTCCGAGAGGGCACGTTCGAAGAGATGACGCGCGGTCACGCGCATGTCGAGGGCGAGGCGTTCACGATCGGCAGGCATCGGGGAGGATTATAGAAGAGCGGCGCCTCCACTTTCGTAGGGGCGCAGCTTCGCGAAGTTGCGTCTCTACGGATGCAATGCTTTCTGTACCCAGGTTTCGATGGCCTCCCGCAGTTCTTTCAGGCGGCCCTCGAAGAAATGGTCGGCGGCTTCGATCAGCACCAATTGCTTGGGCTCGGCGACGGTGTCTACGAGTTGACGCAATTGGGCCGGCGAGCCGAACTGGTCGCGGGTGCCGCTGACAAAAAGCTTGGGCTTGGTGCAGGTTTCGAGGAAATCGAAGTTATAGGCGCGATCGTCGATGGGGGCGACGGGCAGGCCGAGGCCGATCATGGCTTTCACCCGCTCGTCGGCGCAGGCGACGGGAAGGCCGACGGCGGCGCCGAAAGAAAATCCGGCGAAGATCAGCGGGAGATGAAATTCCTGATCGAGCCAGTTCAGGGCCGTCACTACATCTTCGCGCTCGCCGCCTCCGTGATCGTGCTCGCCCTGGCTGAGACCCGCGCCGCGGAAGTTGAAGCGCAGCACGGGAAATCCGAAGCCGTTCAGGGCCTTCATGGTGTGGAAGACGACTTTGTTGTGCAGGGTTCCGCCATAAAGCGGGTGCGGATGGCAGACCAGCGCCGCATGAGTCGCATGGTCGTCGCCCGCATTGAGCAGGGCTTCGAGGCGTCCTGCGGGGCCTTCGAGGAAGAGGGAGCGGATGGCGGAGTTCTGGACGGGCACGAAGTAATTATAAGCACTCAGCATTCAGCACTCAGCATTCAGCCAAAACAAAACAGACGTCATCCCGAACGGAGTGAGGGATCTGGCGTCGCAGCGGAGGCATTCTCACCGCGCGAGATCCTTCGCCCTGGCGGGCTAGGATGACGTCAAAGGCCGTGAAGCTGTTTGCTGGCTGAGTGCTGAATGCCGAGTGCTGAATGCTATTCTTTCCCCCATGGACGTCGTCGCCTTCACCCGTCAACTTGTCGATATCGAATCGATTACTGGCAACGAAGGGCCGGTCGGGGATTTTCTGCAGCGGGAGTTGAGCCGGCTTGGATTCGAGTCACGAAAGGTGACGGTCGAAGGTTCGCGGTGCAATGTGTGGGCGACCTGGCCTGAGCAACAGAAACCCGCGATTGTTTTCTCGACCCACATGGACACGGTGCCTCCCTTCATTCCTTCGCGCGAAGATGTGACGCGGATCTACGGGCGCGGCTCGTGCGACGCCAAGGGCATCATTGCGATCCAGACAGCGGCAGCTTTGCGCCTGCGGGCGGAGGGCATCCACGTCGGATTACTTTTTCTGGTCGGCGAGGAGCGCGATAGCCTGGGCGCGAAAGTGGCGAATGAGCAGGCGTACGGTTCTAAATTTCTGGTGAATGGAGAGCCTACCGAGAATCACGTCGCGCTGGCGTCGAAGGGAGCGCTGCGAGTCGAAGTGATTGCGTCGGGGCGGATGGCGCACTCGGCGTATCCAGAACTGGGCGAGTCGGCAATCGACAAATTGATTGAGGCTTTGGCGCGGCTGCGGGCGATGAAGTTGCCGAGCGAACCGGGGATCGGTCCGTGCACGCTGAACATCGGGCTGATCGAAGGCGGACGAGCGCCCAACGTGATTCCCGATCGAGCCCAGGCGCAGTTGCTTTACCGACTGGTGGGTCCATCGAAGGAGTTGCGGCGCGAGATTGTAGCGACCGTCGGGGATGTGGCTCGGGTCGAATTCACTTTGGAAATTCCGTTCGTGCGTTTGCGCGCTCCTGATGGTTTGCCAACGATGGTGGCTGCCTTCACCACTGACATTCCCGCTCTCAGCAACTGGGGCCAGCCGGTACTAGTGGGGCCGGGATCGATTCATGTGGCGCACACCGAGGGCGAGTATGTGGAGAAGAACCAGTTGAGCGACGCGGTGGAGTTGTATTGCGAAATTGCACGAAGGCTGACCGCGTAGGTCGCAGGTGGCCGGTCGCCGGTCGCTGGATTTGGCCCCGCCCCATATTGTTTTCCGGCGACCTGCCAGCAGCGACCTACGACCGCGACCCGCGTTACACTTGATGGATGACTGCCTCCCTCAATTCCCTTTCCAAGGCGTCCTCTTCCTACCTGCGTTCCGCCATGCATCAGCCGATCCAGTGGCATGAGTGGGGCGAGGAAGCTTTTGCCGCGGCCAAGCGGGACAACAAGCCGATCCTGCTCGATATTGGCGCAGTGTGGTGCCATTGGTGCCATGTCATGGATCGCGAATCGTATGACAGTCCTGAGATCGCGCAGATCGTCAACGAGCGCTTTATCGCGGTGAAGGTGGATCGAGACGAGCGTCCGGACATCGACAGCCGTTACCAGGCTGCGGTGAGTGCGATCAGCGGACAGGGCGGCTGGCCGTTGACGGCATTTCTCACTCCCGATGGCAAACCGTTTTATGGCGGAACTTACTTCCCTCCTGAAGATCACTACGGGCGTCCCAGTTTCAAGCGGGTGTTGTTGTCGATCTCGGATGCATATCACCAGAAGAATGCCGAGGTAGTCGATCAGGCGAAGATGGTTGAGAGTGCGATCGGACAGGCCGAGGCGTTTGCGGGACGCAGCGCGACGTTCTCGCCATCAGTCATTGACGCGATCGTCAAGTCGGCGATGGGCATGTTTGATGACAAGAACGGCGGCTTCGGAAGCGCGCCGAAGTTCCCGCATCCGGGGATGCTTGATCTGATCATCGATCAATATGTGCGTACCGGTGACGAGGAATTGCGTAATGCGTTTGTGTTCACCCTCGAGAAGATGGCTCGCGGCGGCATGTATGACCAGTTAGCCGGGGGATTTCATCGCTATTCGGTCGACGAGCGCTGGGTGGTGCCGCACTTCGAGAAGATGTCGTATGACAACTCGGAACTGCTGAAGAACTACGTTCACGGCTATCAGGCAACGGGATCGGAATTTTTTGCCGAGGTGGCACGCGACATCATCCGTTGGATGGATGAGTGGCTTAGCGACCGTGAGAATGCGGGGTTTTACGCATCCCAGGACGCCGATTACTCGATGGACGACGACGGCGACTACTTCACCTGGACGCTCGAGGAAGCAAAGGCGGCGCTGACAGAAGAAGAGGCCAGCGTGGCTGCGCTTTATTACGACATCAACGAAGTTGGCGAGATGCATCACAACGCAGCCAAGAATGTGCTCCATGTCCGGGCTTCGCTGGAGGAGATCGCGAAGCGTCTCACTCTTCCGCTGGCTCGCCTGCAGGAGTTACTCGATTCGGCGAAGAAGAAAATGTACGCGGCGCGTTTGCAGCGTCCTACTCCCTACGTCGATAAGACGATGTATGTGGGATGGAACGCACTCTGTGTTTCGGCATATCTGGAAGCGGCGAAGGTGCTAGATCTAGGGGATGCGCGCCACTTTGCGTTGCGCTCGCTCGACCGAATTCTGTCACAAGCGTGGCGTACCGACCAACTTTTGCATGTGATGGCGTACTCCGACGCTGCGGCGCAGCTCCGCGAGATTCACGGCGTGCTCGATGACTATGCGTTTACCGTAATTGCCTGCCTCGACGCCTATGAGGCGACGGCGGACCTGAGTTACTTTCACTTCGCGCAGCGAATTGCCGACAAGATGATTGCCGCTTTCTTCGATCCGATATCTGGAGGTTTTTTCGATCACGGAGACGATGGAGAAGACACTGGGAGTGTTGGGCACGCGGCGCAAACCGTTTCAGGATTCGCCCACGCCGGCGGGCAATTCCGCGGCCGCGATCGCGCTGGTGCGGATGCACGCTTACACCAACGGCGTCAGCTACCAGCGACAAAGCTGAAAAGACACTGGAGGTTCTGGCCGGGCTGGCCGGCCAGTATGGCATCTTTGCTGCCACTTATGGGATTGCGGCCGTGCATTTTGCGCAGCCACATACACAGGTGGTGGTATTGGGCGAAGATGACCTGGCCACGCGACCTGTATCGAGCGGCGGTGCGTCCTTTTGCCTTGAATAAGTCGGTGTTGAAACTGGAGGCAAACAAGGTGGTCGCGGCAAATCTGCCGCATGCGCTAGCAGAGACTATTCCCCAGTTGCCGGTGGTGAAAGAAGGAAAGTCGGCAGCGGTGGTGTGTTCGAATTTTGCCTGTCAGCCGCCGGTGATGAGTCCGGAAGAGTTGCAGCAGGGGTTAAAACAACATCGAAAAGTTGCGTAGCCGATGGTCCCCGGCGAGCCTCTGACTTTCAGCGCAAAAAAAGAGGGCTGACGTTGCTCATGCAACTGTCAGCCCAACTGGGTCTCTATGCCGCGTTCGAGCGGCGAAGTACTCCACTGCGGTAAAGCTGCCTTACTTGGGGCAGCCTGTTTTTGGATTGCACAGGATCACTCCACCATCCGCTGCTGCGAACATGGGAGTAGCGACCGCTACGTACGTGCAAACCAAACCTACCATCAGGATCAACATCCTGACCGCACGTTTCATGGACTTTCTCCTTGAGTGCGGGTCCCCTGGGAGCGGAAACCCTCACGGGCAGGGATTATACAGTGAGAGCTGTAGGTGTCCAGCCATAGTTTTTTCTAAAAACCAAGAATTTATTGTTGGAGTGAGCCGGAATCGGAATGAGAAACTGTGTTTTATGCAGGATTTTCAACTAGATTTTAACTTTTTTCAATTCGGGAACGAAGGCGGCGGGATGTCCAAAATCCAGACATTCAGCTCAGGATTTTGACGAAAGGCTGGGCGCGCGGAACAGTGGGTCGCGGCGTTCCGGGAGCGACGACATACGAGAGACCAACTGGCCCTCTTCCTCTAAGACGGGTTCTTTGTGGGTGCGCGACAGGGCGCGATCGACCATGCCCTCGAACATGGGGATCAGTGAATCGGGTGCGACCGGATGCTGCAAGTCACTGAGGCTCTGGTCCCAGCGCTGCGACATCATGACAGTGCCGGAATTTTCCCGTGCTGGGCTCTTGGAGACAACATACGTCAGCCAAATCACAATGGTGAGATTGTAGGCAGTCATGTTCATCAAGCTGGCGACGTTTTCCCGGAGGTATCCGCCGGCACACATGGCGACGAGCATGAGCTCCACGCTGGCGAAAAATCCGAAGCCCAGGGCGATGCCGAAGCTGTGTTGCCGCCGCGATACTCCCATGTACTTCGAGAACACCAGCAGAAAGATGATCAGTCCGACCTGAATGACTCGCACACAACGCTGTCCGGTCATGACCGCCTGCCACAGGGGCCCTTGCTCGTTGGTCGAGCTCGAAGCCGCCACTACCCCGGCAACCAGCAGCATCACCAGTCCCGCCCACATGAACAGCACCGAGCCCAGATCTTTCAGGGTGTGGTACGGACGAAACACGTCGAGAAAGACTTCGTAAATGACTTTGAAGCCAATAGCCGCGCTGACGCCAATGCAGGCGGCATACACCATGAAGAAGACCGAATAATTCCCGTAAAGATAGAGTGGAAACACGATCGAGAAAACGACGATCTGTGACAGGATGTAAGCGAAAAATACCGGGAACGACCGATGGAGTTTCCGCCAGTACATGGTCGCTGCGACCATAGATTGCAGGATAGGGTGGGCTACCCACAAAGTATTCAAAACGAACTGGAATTTCGGGCTCATTTCGCTGTTTGCCAGGCTCCGGGGACGGCTGGACGACAGACTTCACCTCGAAATCCGTTCCCAAGTGTGAAGATTAAGCAGGACCCAACCGATGGTCAATGTACTGAAGTAACCGGAGGTAACGTTACCGGCGGGAGGCGCCGGGATAGGGATTTCCCCGGGATTTTGCGCAGGATAAAGCTCGCGGAGTGGTTCCCTAGATTTCCGGAGAGGCCTGAATATAGGCGCGCATCATTCGCACTTCGCCGTCTTTTTCGTCGATGTCATGGAGGAGCAAGTCGCGCAGCGAGATAATTCCGCGCAACTGCTTGCCGTCGCAGACGGGAAGATGACGGAATCCGTGACGCCGCATCAGGTGCATGCAGGTGGCGGGGTCTTCGCCCGGGCAGACCGTGAGGGGATCTTCGGTCATGACTTCGTAAAGCAGGGTAACCCGAGGGTCGCGGCTCTCGGCGACCACGCGTTTGAGCAGATCGCGTTCCGAGAAAATTCCGATAAGCAGCCCGTCGCGCACAATCGGCACCGCGCCGATATTGCGATCGACCATGGCGCGCGCGACTTCGAGCACGGTTTGCTCGGCATCGGCGCGGTAGGTTTCCTGATCCTTGATCAGGTCGAGAATCGACATGTTCACACCCCCGGGCCCAGTTTTCACCCCAACCCGCACAGGCGCAGCGACGGCGAGTATATGACGAAATCAAGAGGATGGAAGCAAGAAAAATGGGCGTATAGCGGAAAGGACTGTAGGAACCGACAGTGGTCAGTCTTCGGTCGTCAGTCGTCAGCAAACCATGTCAACAAACAGTTTTCTGCGACTACATGCAGTTTAGCTGACGACTTAAGACTGACGACCGACGACTGCTCCTCCCCGATGAACACGAAGTACGAGCAGTTCCATAGGGCGGTGGGAACGGAGCCGCGGGGACGGGCGGTGAGGATGATGTTGTAGTCCTCGGAAACATTGAGACCGTCGATCACCGAGCGGGCGGCTTGGGGGGCCACCAGGGCGAGGTGGGCGAGGAAACGGTAGATCTCGTTGCCCCCGTCATAGCCGGGGGCAACGTAGGAAACCTCGGTGTTGCCGGCGCTGAAATGCCATCCCAGTGACGCCGCCAGCGCAACCGCGCTTTCGTAAGTCTTGTCGGACACGGTTCCCGGTGTGGGATTGTCGAAGACGATGCGCAGCTTACGCTCATCTTCGCGGCTGAACTCGCGAACCTTCAGCGATCCCGATTTTGCTGTCGCTTTCCAATCGACATGGCGCGCGGAATCTTCCGGGAGGTATTCGCGGATGCGATACAGATCGTAGCCGCGTCCGCGAGCGAAAGTCTCGAACTCGCCGGTGATCATAGGCAGGATTTCGAAGTATTCGTCGGTTGGCTCGACGGGCGGATAGACGATGATCTCGCGCCGCAGCGGGACGCGCCGTGTCTTGGCAAGAAAGGCAAAGGGGAAGCGCGTGGATAAGCCGAAACTTTCCTCGCAATAACGGCCGCGGCGGTCAAATTTCAGTTCGAGTTCGGCGGCCAGTTCGGCGGCGGCGGGAATGTAGGGGAAGTAGGCCGCACCCTGAAAGATGCCAGGCGCAGTTGTATCCATCACCCGACGAAGGTGGCGGTCCGGCAGATGCAGCCATTGCTTTTCAGCAGGGCGTCCCGGGGGCCAGTTGAAGGTTGCGGGGGACCAGCGCCAGCGCTTTTTGTCCCGGCCCTTGTTTGACGCAATCACGTTCACCGAGAATGACGGCAGCCAGCGTGCCGTATTTTTGACGAGGAATCGGGCCTGGGTGGCCCGTCCGGCAAAGACGTGCTCGGGCAGGCGGACGTCGAGCTCAAGATCGCGCAATACCAGCGCCGACGCGGCACCCGAAACCAGAATTGCCGCCAGCATTGCGGCGACCACGATGTAAAGCAGATTGTTGCCGGTATTGAGGGCGGCGATGCCAATCATCAGGACGACCAGCACGTAGATAATTCCGGCGCGGGTGACGTCATAATCGAACGCTTCGCGAATGCGCGCAGCGGCGACGCGGCGGGCGAGGTATGGAACGGTGGTTAATCCCACCAGAGTAGCGAGCACCAGCGCGGCGGAGGCGAGAACGAGCGTAGCCCACAGGTTTCCGGATTCACGAGAAACAGTCGAGAACAACGCCGCGGCAAAGGCCAGACAGAGGCCTACGAGCGCCAGCAGGAAGCGCAGCCAGACCTCAGGGATGTCGACGTGCAACAGGTGGGCGAATCGCTGCAGGAGCGACGACTTCGCGGGAATGGATTGAGCCGAGGCTGACATGTGGGTCGCTCAAGCGAGGGTAGCACCGGAGAAAGCAAGGGAGCAATGTGACGAGGGTCACGCTGGGGATTGTGTTGAGGATCTCGAGGGTGCCGCTGTGTGAAACATTTTCGGCGGGGTGAGTCGGTGCTCACCCGACATGCGCGAATAGTCCAAAATCCCCGCCTTGTGCTGCAAAAAGCGCAGTGACAAGGAAGGGGCACCTCGCATGCTTATGCCGGTCCTGAGGATTTGCGACGGCGTCTGACCCAATAAACTACCGCTAACACGATCGCCACAGCGACCAGCACCAGGTTGACTCCCCTCATGACCTCGAGAAGTTTGTCCCAGTGCTTGCCGAACAAATAGCCCACGCTCGAAATCGTGGTGACCCAAAGCACGGCTCCAAGGAAATTGAAGATCACGAACTTGCGCCAATTCATCCGCAGGACTCCGGCGAGGGGCCCGGCGAGGATGCGGAGCCCGGCGATGAAGCGGGCGACCAGGATGGTCCATGCGCCGTAACGCTCGAAGATCTCTTCGCCGCGAGTGACGGCCTCGGGCTTGATGCGGAAAAAATTATGATAGCGATCGAGCAACGGACGTCCGCCGAGATGGCCGATCACGAAGCCGATGTTGTCGCCCAAGGTCGCGGCGAATACGCCCACCAGAATGATGTAAGGCAGTGAGAGCCGGTGCTCGGAGAAAGCAAGAAAGCTGGCCAGCAGGAGAATGGTTTCTCCCGGCACAGGGATGCCAATGTTCTCAAGCATGAGGGCGATGGCGACGGTCCAATAACCATGATCGGCGAGGTGTCCGCGGATGGCGTCAAAGATGGATTGGATCATGGAGAACAGGAGTGCGAGATCGAGATTCCTTCCTTGGAGATTATCAGAAGAGCAGCTTCACTTCGGGGAGGACAACAGAAAGTCGTTTACCACACGATTGAATTCTTCGGGCACTTCTTCGTAAGGGATGTGGCCAATGCCGTCCATCATGACCAACTGGCAGTTGGTGAAGTTTTTGCGCAGCGGCTCAGCGGATGCCGGCGAAACAGCGACGTCGCGATTCCCCCAGAGCAGGAGCGTCGGAATGTGGGCGATGCGCGGCAAGACCGAGCGCAATTCTTCGAGATCCTGGTTCCAGGTGCCCAGGATGCGTATCTCGTGCTCGAACGAGCCGGGGAGCTTGTAGGGAGCGGCGTATCCCTCAAGCGTTCCCGGGCGCACGCGCGCGGTGTCTCCGTAAAGGCGGTTAAGAACAAGCCGATACAAGATCTGACCATGGGGCGCGATCCGGAGAAATAATGGGGCGACCCGGCGATGACTGAGCAGGCGTGCAATACGCCTCCCGTGCGGCGACCACGGGTTGATGGGTGAGACCAGAATCATTCGCTCGACGCGTTGCGGAGCGAGGGCGGCGGCGCGCATCACAACACCTCCGCCGCGTGATGAGCCGAGAAGGATGCATTGGCCTATGCCGAGTTCGGCGAGAAATCTTAAGAGGCGCTCGGCGTTGGCAAGGAGGGATTGGTCGATTGTCGGACGATCGGAATAGCCCGCGCCGAGCAGGTCAACCGCGTAGACGGTGAAGTTCTGGGCGAAGACTGGCATGGCATGGCGCCAGGAGAAGGAGTGTCCCAGGAGGCCGTGGACCAGAACCAGCGGTGGGCCGGAACCGGCGCGCAAGTAGCGCATGCGGGCGCCATCGAGCAGAACGTTGGCTTCCACGAGGTCATTCGTCTTTGTCGAATTTGGGATCACAGCTGCTCAGGTCCCTCAGGGGCTAAAGCCCAAATTCTTATTGGCGGCATACGGCACGGCTTAAGCCGTGCCCTTCCCAAACCAAGTGTCGCGATGTTTCTAAGCGACTTCTTCGACCGGCAGACAACTTTTTTTGTGCCGCCGGAGTCTATGTAAGTGATATCGCCTCTGTCGCTTCTTGAGGGGAGCTTCGGCTTCCCTCTTTTTTGTGACTGAAACCGCGCCCTGAATACCTACGCCCAGAGGCATAGTGAGCGATTTATGCGGCTGCGGCTTTCGATTTCTTTTTCCCCAGCAGTTTCTTGAGCACGCGGATGCCTTTGTCGACGTGCTTCTCTTCCAGCAGGAACGGCGGGAGGAAGCGTACGACCGTGTCTTGGGTGCTATTGAACAACACACCCTGCGCGAGAGCCTTGCTCGACGATGGGGCGCGCCGGGATGTTGAGTTGAAGGCCTTGAATCAGGCCTCGGCCGCGGCTTTCCTGGACTGCGGCATATTTCGTGACTAATTCCTGTAACTGTTGTTGCAGATATCCGCCGACGCGGTTGACGTTCTCGAGCAGCTTTTCTTCTTCAACAATCGCGAGATACTCGAGGGCGACGCGGCAAGCGAGCGGGCCTCCGCCGAAAGTCGTTCCGTGTTGTCCGGGAGAAATGGCCGACGCAAATTCTTCTTTCGCGAGAAAGGCGCCGAGAGGAATGCCGGCCGCGATCGGCTTGGCGATGGCGACGATGTCAGGCATCACCCCGAAGCTCTGGAAGGCGAAAAAGTTTCCCGTGCGTCCCAGACCGCATTGAATCTCGTCAAAGATCAAAGCGGCGTGATGCTGATCGGCAAGGCGGCGGCACTCTTGCAGAAACTCACCCGAGCATTCGCGGACACCGCCTTCGCCGAAGATGGGTTCGAGCATGATCGCGCAGGTATCGGCGGTGACGGCGGAGCGAAGCGCGTCGAGGTCATTCTGCGCGACGAACGTCACGTTATCGAGCAGGGGTTCGAATCCCTTGCGGTACTTGTCTTGTCCGGTGAGCGAGAGGGCACCGAAGGTGCGTCCGTGATAGGAGCCTTGCAGGGCGACGAGCTTCGACTTGGCTTCTCCCCCGGCGCGATGCCCAGCCAGGCGGGCCAGTTTGATGGAGCCCTCGATAGCTTCGGTACCGCTGTTCGAGAAGAAGACGCGCTGCAATCCCGAAAGCTGGCAAAGTTTTTCGGCGAGGCGTCCCTGATATTCGTTGTAGTAAAGGTTCGACAGGTGAATGACTTTGGCGGCCTGCTCGCGGATGGTCTTCACGATGCGAGGATGAGCGTGGCCCAGGGCATTCACGCCAAGTCCGGCGACAAAATCGAGATACTTCTTGCCCTCAAGGTCGTAGAGGAAGACGCCCTTGCCTCGGTCCATTACGACCGGATAGCGGCTGTAGGTTTGGAGCAAAAACTGACGTTCGCGCTGGATGATCTCTTCGGTGTTGGACATAGGAATAACTCGATTCTACCGAAGCACAGGCGCCTTGGCTTGGCGGTGCAAAGTCCTGCATGAGAAAAGTTACCGGGTTGCAAAACGGGCAGAACTTCACACACTGCTCGTGACTGTAGTGTTTCACCCCTAAGGCTATCAGGCGAAAGCAGTTACCAAATCCCACAGAAAGCTTCTAAAATCCGTATCCGCGTGGTCGTACCAGCACTATAATCTTGCAAGTCTTTTCTTTGTGTCTATTTGGCAGTCTCCCTTATGTCGGCTAGCCTTGGCACGGAACGTGCAGAACTCTGTTCGGGGTAATTCGCTGCGATCGCCGGAACCTCCGGGCCAGCCCATGAACAGGGACTTCCAAATCCGCTTTACCGCTGTGCTGTTGGCCCTGTTGACGGTAGCGGCTGCCTATCTTGCCTGGGTAAATTTCCAGAAAGAGCGCGATTTTCCCGTCCCGAGCGACGGGGTGTGGTGGGTGGAGCACGACGGCCGTCTGGTCGCCGAGCGCGTGGAACCCATGGGCCCCGGCGACAAAGGCGGTATTCGTCCTGGCGACCGCCTGACTGCGGTCAACCAGCAAGACGTGCCAGACATGGGCGCGCTGACGCGTGAGCTCTACCGCTCGGGGGCGTGGTCAAAGACGACGTACTCGGTGATCCGGAACACGGTGCCGCTGGACGCGGTGGTGATTCCGGTTCCCACCGACAAATCGCTCTACAACTGGCTGCGCTTCATCGCACTGATCTACCTGGGCATCGGCATCTACGTGCTGTTGCGCCGCTGGACCGCCCCAGGTTCGACGCATTTCTACGTGTTCTGTCTGGTCTCGTTTGTCTTCTACTCGTTCCACTACACCGGGAAGTTCAACTTCTTCGATTGGGTAATCCTTTGGGGTAACGAAGTGGCGTGGCTGTTGCAGCCGGCGCTGTTTCTGCACTTCGTACTCACATTCCCCGAGAAGCGCAATTTCGTTCGCAAGCACAACTGGGCGATTCCGCTGATCTACCTGCCGGGCCTTCTGCTGTTCAGCGTTTTCCTGTTCGCGCTTGAGAATTTGAAGGCGAGCGAGCATCTGCGCTTCAACCTTGATCGCCTGCAGATGGGTTATCTGGCGGTGTTTTTCGTGGCCGCCGCCGGAGTGCTGTGGAACAGCTACCGGCGAGCCAGCACGCCGATTCTGCGGCAGCAACTGAAGTGGGTGACGCGGGGAACCATTCTGGCGATCACGCCATTCACGCTGTTTTATGTGATTCCCTACCTGACCGGATCGCTGGCCACGACCGCGATGAAGGTCTCGGTGTTGTCCCTGGGACTGCTGCCGCTCACCTTTGGTTACGCCATCTTCCGCTACCGCCTGATGGACGTCGACCTGATCTTCAAGCGTGGCATGGTCTACACGCTGGCGGCCGGGTTGATTGTCGCGATGTATTTCGCGGTCATCGCCGGTGTCGCCGAACTGGTGCATGCACAGATTCCCAACTCGGGTCCGTACGGGTTGATCCTGGCGATCGTGGTCACGGCTTTGTTGTTCGACCCGGTGCGCAAGTGGATTCAGGCGCGGGTCGACCAGTTCTTCTACCGCAGCGGATATGACTACCGCCAGACGCTGATTGAGTTTGGACGCGAACTGAGTTCGGAAACCGATCTCGACAAGATGCTCAGTTCGCTCGTTGACCGGTTGTCTCGCACTTTGCTCGTCGATCGCATGGCGGTTTTTCTTTCGGCAAGCGAACCTCCTTACCGCTTCGTGCTGGCGAAGTCGTTCGGCATGTCGCAAACCGCGGGAATGGATCTGAGTTTCTTAAGCGCACCGCGGCCAGAGATGGAAGCCGGGCATTTGTTCTTCGACAACACGCACCAGGTTCCGCGCGAAGACCGCAATGCGCAAGAGACCATCGGCAAGCTGGATTTGAACTACTACATTCCCTGCCGGGCGCAGAAGCGCGTGATCGCAGTGCTAGGGCTGGGAAAGACCATCGAGGGCGACTTCCTGACCAGCGAGGATGTCGAGTTGCTTGAGACCCTGGCTGGGTATCTGGGGATTGCGATCCAGAATGCGCGGCTGTATGCGTCGCTTGAGCAGAAGGTCCAGCAGTACGAGCGGCTGAAAGACTTCAACGAGAACATCGTCGAATCGATCAACGTCGGCGTGCTGGCCGTCGATCTGGCGGATCGCATTGAGTCGTGGAACTCACAGATGGAAGTCATGTATGCGCTGCCGAGGTGGCAGGCGCTGACGCGTCCGTTGAGCGAAGTGTTCCCGGCGGCCTTTGTCGAAGAGTTTTACCGCGTGCGGCAGAATCCCGGGATTCACAATCTCTACAAATTCCGGCTGGGAACGCCGACCGGCGAAGGCCGGATCGTGAATGTCGCCATCGCGCCGCTGGTCACGAAAAAGTTCAACGTGATTGGGCGGCTGATCATCATGGACGACATCACCGAGCGCATGGAACTGGAATCGCAACTGTCGCAGGCCGACAAGCTTTCGTCGATCGGATTGCTGGCGGCAGGCGTGGCGCACGAAGTGAATACGCCGCTGGCGGTGATTTCGTCGTACGCGCAGATGCTCTCGAAGCAGTTGCAGGGCGATCCGCAGAAGAGCGGCTTGATGGAGAAGATCACTCGGCAGACGTTCCGCGCGTCAGAAATCGTCAACAACCTGCTGAATTTCTCGCGCACCAGCGGGACCGAATTTACCGACGTCGACGTGAACAAGATCATCGGCGACACGATGGCGTTGCTCGAACACCAGTTCAAGACCACGAAGATCAAAGTACAGGACGAGTTATGCGATCACCTGCCGTTGATTCATGGCAATGCGGGACGGTTGCAGCAGGTCTTCCTGAATCTGTTCCTGAACGCCCGTGATGCGATGGCAAATGGCGGAACCTTGCGGGTTTCGACATCCAACGGCGAGGGTGTAAGTGTCACGGTTTCTGACACCGGCACCGGAATTGCGCAGGAACACATTGCCCGCATCTACGATCCGTTTTTTACCACCAAGACGGCCCCGCAAGGCCAGCAAAATAGGGGCACGGGCCTGGGCCTCTCGGTGACCTACGGCATCATCCAAGAACATGCGGGCAAGATTCGCGTGGAGAGCCGTCCGGGCGAAGGCACGACCTTCTATCTTGATTTCCCGCTGACCAGGAAGGCTGTAAATGTCTGAAGCTGCGGTGATCCCCCAGAGGAACTTGAACGATTCGTCGGCATCCACGGTGGGATCGGTGTTGATCATCGACGATGAGGCGGCGATCCGCGAATCGCTGCAGACGCTTCTGGAGATGGAAGGTTACAGCGTCGAGTGCGCGGGCACCGCGGATGAAGGCCTGGTAAGGATCGGGGAACGCAGCTTTGATCTCGTACTTCTTGATCTGGCTCTTCCCGATCGTAACGGGCTCGATCTGCTGGTCGATCTGCATCGTCAGGACTCGCAGCTCTCGGTCATCATGATCACCGCCTACGGCACCGTGGAAAACGCGGTGAAGGCAATGCAAGCCGGAGCGGTCAATTTCATTCAGAAGCCCTGGGACAACGAGAAATTGCTCGCTGACGTGCGGGCGGCGGTGGCGCGCCACAAGGCGGAAGAAGAAAACATCCAGCTGAAGCGCGCGCTGAAGCAGCGCTACAACTTTGAAAGCATCGTGGGCAAGAGCGAACCGATGCTGAAGATTTTCGATCTGGTGGCGCAAGTGGCGCCCAGCCGGTCGACCATCTTGTTGCAAGGCGAGAGCGGCACGGGAAAGGAACTGATCGCGAAAGCCGTCCATCTGAATTCACCCCGGAAAGATCGTCCGTTTGTTCCGGTGAATACCGGCTCGATGCCTGCGGATCTGCTCGAATCGACGCTGTTCGGACATGTGAAGGGAGCCTTCACCAGCGCTATCGCGTCGAAAAAAGGTCTGTTTGAGATTGCCGACCGCGGAACGCTGTTCCTCGACGAAATCGGCACCATGAGCATGGACACGCAGAGCAAGATTCTGCGCGTGCTGCAGGACCGCAAGTTCATGCATCTGGGTGGAGTCCACGAATTGCAAGTGGATGTGCGCATTATCGCGGCAACCAACGTCGACTTGCGGCTGCAGGTGAAGGACGGCAAGTTCCGCGAAGACCTGTTTTACCGGCTGAATGTCATCACCATTGACCTGCCTCCGCTGCGCCAGCGGAAAGAAGACATTCCCCTGCTGGTGGATTTCTTCCTCGACAAATACTCTCACGAGAACGAACGCTCGCGCCGGCGCATGACTACTGAGGCTTTAAGGCCTCTGCTGGCGTACTCCTGGCCCGGCAACGTGCGGGAGTTGGAAAATGTCATGGAACGGGCTGTGGTGCTCTCCTCGGGCCCGGACATCGGGATGGACTTGCTTCCCGACCAGATCGCCGGGCGTGGAACGGCGTTCCCCATCCTCGAGCATCGCGCGGATGCTTCGCTATTCGACATCATGGAAGAATGCGAGCGGCACATCATCATCGACATGCTCGACAAATGCGGCTGGAATCAAACCGAAGCCGCGGAACGCTTCCACGTGCCGCTTTCCACGTTGAATCAGAAAATCAAACGGTTGAATATTGAGATCAAGAAGAAGAGTCGGGAGTAAAGCGGGCTTTGGGCTTTAGGCCCTGGAGAAATCCCAGCGCGGAGGCTGGTCCCATGAAATCTCTTTTTCTCATGTCGCTCCTACTGTTTGCGACGCCCCTTATCGCCCAAGAAAAGCTGCGCATGGAAGACAGTTATCCGCGCTGGGCGAAGGCTCAGAAGTACGTGGGAACGGAAGTTGAACCCATCGACTGTTTTCGCTGGTCAGGTGAAAGTTCGTGGGAAACGTGTCACTCGACAGCCATTTTCTGTTTTCTCGCCGGACAGCAATGTGAAATGTTGCGGGACACTCGTAAAGACCGCCCGAACCGATGAGCACGGACACTTTATTGTTGAACCTATGCGGGAAGGCGAGTATTTCGCGCGATTTCAGTTCAAAGGAGTTGAGCACGTCGTCCGCTTCGCCATCATTGATACCTACGATCGATGTGGAGGAGGCGACTTCGTCCAAATCAATTTCTTGGAGCCGAGCAAACCTCGGATTCAAGAGTCGATCTGGATAAACGATTCTGGAGAGGATTGCGAAGAGAACGAGCCGCAATGCTATCGCAAGTAGACTTAGCCCGACGTTGGCGCGAAAATCCCAATATCCAAACATCACTCAACACCATTCCAATCCCGCCTTTTCTGAAAGCTGACAGCTGACGGCTGAAAGCTTTCTGTTATATTGCGATGAGTTCGGTCGGAGCGACGGATGGCTGATGGCGATCTGACAATCGAGTTCACCTCACCGCTTGAGTTTGCGAAAAAGAAAGTTGCGTCGATTCAGGAGTATTCCCTGCTGGCGGCGCAATCGGTTGCCAACCTGTTTCGCCGTCCCCTGTACATCGCCGACATGATGCAGCAAGCCGACCTGATCGGCTTTGGGTCGTTGCCAATCGTGCTCGCGTCGGTTTTCTTTACCGGGGCGGCGCTGGCGCTCAACAGCGCAACTACCCTCAGCCGGTTTGGCGCCGAGACCGTTGTCGGACAACTGGTTTCCATCGGCATCGTGCGCGAACTGGGTCCGGTTCTGGCGGGTCTGGTGGTTGCTGGGCGGAATGCTTCGGGCATGGCCAGCGAACTGGGTCGATGATCGTGACCGAGCAGATCGACGCCATGCGCGCTCTGGGCACCGATCCCACCAAGAAATTGGTCACACCGCGTGTGGTGGCAACCGTGGTCATGCTGTTCTTCCTCACCATTCTGGGCGATTTTATGGGGCTGTTGGGCGGCAGTTTCGTTGCCAGCATGCTGCTGGGCCTGGATTCTCACGAGTACTGGAGCAACGCCTGGCAGACTCTGGTGTTCTCTGACGTGTTCATGGGACTGGCGAAGCCCATCGTCTTTGGCTTCATCGTCGCCACGATCGGCTGCTACTACGGGCTCTCGACAAAGGGCGGCACGCAAGGCGTGGGACGGGCGACTACTGAAGCTGTGGTGGCGTCGATGATTCTCATCATCGTGGTCGACGTCTTCGTCACCCGATTCCTGATGGTGGTCCTGGGGTCCTAGGCATGTCGACTCCCTCTCTGCCGGCGGAAGCACCCAAGACAAGCAGCGCGTCCGCTTCGAACAATGTCATCGTTTTCGAAGACGTCTCGATCGCCTTTGAAGACAACCAGGTGCTCGACGGCATTTCCTTCCATCTTCCCCGAGGCGAAACCAAGGCGCTGTTCGGCGTGGCGGGATCGGGCAAGAGCACCATCCTCAAACTCGCGCTCGGACTGCTCAAGCCTGATAGCGGGCGCATCGAGGTGCTGGGCGAAGACATCACTCAAATGAAGGAAGAAGACCTGTTCGAGTTGCGCCGCCGCGTAGGCATCGTCTTCCAGGAAAGCGCGCTGTTCGACTCTCTCACCGTGCGTGAGAACGTGGCCTATCGTTTGATGGAAGAAGGCCACATCTCGGAAGAAGAGATTGAAAAACGGGTGCGCGAGGTGCTCAGCTTCGTCGAACTGGAGCACACGGTCGACCTGTTTCCCTCAGAATTGTCTGGAGGCATGCGGCGCCGCGTTGCCATTGCCCGCGCGATTGTCACCCAGCCCGAGGTATTGCTATACGATTCACCGACCGGGGGTCTCGACCCTGTCACCTCAACCACGATCGTGGAACTGATTGTGAAGCAACGCGATGTCTACAAGACCAGTTCGCTGATGGTGACGCACCGCTTACAGGACGCCTTCATCATGGCAACGCACTATTTCGATCGCACTACCAACAAGATGCAACCGCTCCCCAAGGGTGCGCGCGGCGAAGTGCCCATGAGCTTTCTGATTCTGCGGGATGGAAAGATTATTTTTGACGGGGACGCGCAGGAATTGGCGTCTTCAAAAGACGAGTACATCAAGGAATACATCTCCTAACGCGGCCGCTGGCGGCCGGTCGCAAGCGACTTCCGCGCGACCGGCGACCCGCGATCGAACCTACCTATGCCTTCGCAGCCTCGGCCATGGCTTTCTTGCGATTGGCCACCCGGACTTCAGTAGCGGCCAGGAATTCTTGAGCGCTCTTCGAGCTGTTGATCACGCTCTCGATATGACGAAACATGGTTGGGGCCTGGAGTTTTTCGCGAAGTTCGGGCAAGAACGACCGAATTTTGGCCAACATGAAGAACATTTCGCCGCTGAAGCTGGGTTCGAGAAACATCTCCAGGTTGACGACGCCGCGATCGGCAAACGACGCCGCCATCTCCCAGTAGCCGGTAACTTGGCGCATCCACGCGTTCTCCTGCGTACCCAGAGCGCCCGCAAGCTTCACTACCTCGTCGGCTCCGTTCGGCCAGAACTGCGTCAACATCCAGTTGCGGGCTTTGCGCATTTCAGGCTCGCGGCGAAGGTCATACATCTTGAGGATCAGTTCGGCATCAGCAATAGTCGGCTTCTCGGCCATTAGGCCCTCCAGGAAAATTTTGATTTGGTTTCGGGAATAACGGACACACTACACCGCAAAGGATTACGGGGACGCAGAACGGTTACAAAATATTTACGAACCGGCAGAGCTATCCCGCTGCCGCTGCTTCCCCTGGAGCGGCGCGCTCATAGTCACATTCCTTGTTCGGGCAGGCAATCACCGGGCCGGACTTCAGCATCTTCTCGACCAGATATTCGTGCCCGCAACTCGGGCACTTTTCCGGGATGGGCTTGTTCGCCGAGGTGAACTTGCACTTCGGATAGTTCGAGCAACCGTAGAAGGTATTCCCCTTGCGAGCGCGCTTCTCGACTAGATCTCCCTCATTGCAGAGCGGGCACTTCACGCCGATGAAGTTCTGCTTCACGTATTTGCACTCAGGATAACCACTGCAGGCGGTGAACTCGCCGTAGCGCCCGTGGCGGATCATCAGGTTACGGCCGCATTTCGGGCAAGGCTCATCGAGCGGGATGTCGGGAACCTTTTTGCCCTGATCGAGACGGCGCGTGGTCTTGCAATCGGGATACCCCGTGCAAGCCATGAACTGGCCGAAGCGTCCACGCTTCAGAACCATCACCCGGCCGCAGTTCTCGCAGTATTCCTCCTGCGTAGTCTCCTGCATGTCGGCCGAATCGAGGTCGGGCAGGTTGATGGGATTTTCTTTGGTGAAGGTGCAGGTTTCCGGATTTTCCTTATCGTAAGTGCTGCAGGCGTAGAAGGAACCGTGCTTGCCCCACTTAATTACTAGCGGCGAACCGCAGCGCTCGCACTTCTCGTCCGTAGGCTTCTCCATACGCTTGATGTTTTCCATGTGCAGCTCAGCGTATTTGAGATCCTTCAGGAACTTTTTATAGAACTCGGCGAGCGCGTCGGTCCAGGTCTCCTTGCCTTCTTCGATTTCATCTAGCTCCTCTTCGAGGCGTGCCGTGTACTGCACATCGAAGATGTCGCGGAAGTTTTCCACTAGCAGATCGGTGACGACCAGGCCGATCTCAGTAGGCACAAATTTCCCGCCCAGCTTTTGAACGTATTGGCGCTCCTGGATGGTGCTAAGAATCGCGGAATACGTGGACGGACGGCCAATGCCACGCTCCTCGAGTTCCTTGACCAGCGAAGCTTCGTTGTAGCGCGGAGGCGGTTCGGTGAAATGCTGCTCGGGCTTCAGTTCGCGCAGCGTGAGCTTCTGTCCCGCCTCGAGCGCAGGCAGCTTGTGCTTGAGTTCTTCATCCTCTTCGTCTTTGCCTTCTTTCGATTCTTCGTAGACTTTGAGGAAGCCGTCGAACTTCATCACGGAACCTGTCACGCGGAACCAGAACACATCCGAACCAGACTTAGCATCGATATCGACCGTGGTTTGGTCGAAGACCGCCGGCATGATCTGTGACGCGATGAAGCGCTGCCAGATCAGTTTGTAAACCTTGTATTCATCTTCTTTTAAGTACTGCTTGATCTGATCGGGATGGCGCATCGCCGACGTCGGACGAATCGCTTCGTGGGCTTCCTGCGCGCCTTTCTTCGATTTGAAGGTGTTGGGCGCCTCGGGCAGATACTGTTCGCCGTATTGGCCTTTGATGTACTCGCGCACCTCGGCCAACGCTTCGTTGGAAACGCGGGTGGAATCGGTACGCATATAAGTAATGAGGCCGACCAATCCCTCTTCGCCAAGTTCGACGCCTTCATAAAGGCGCTGGGCGATCATCATGGTGCGCTTGACGCTGAAGCGCAGCTTGCGCGAAGAATCCTGTTGCAGCTTGCTGGTGGTAAACGGAGGGGTCGCGTTCCGGCGGCGTTCTTTCTTATCGACGCTACGGACCAGCCAGTCAGCCTTATCGAGAGCCGCACGGATCTGTTCCGCTTCTTCCGCGTTGTGAACTTCGATTTTCTCTTCGCCCTTGCCTAAGAAACGCGCGTCGAAGGCAGGAGGCTTGGGCCCGGCGAGGTGCGCGTCGATGGTCCAGTACTCAACCTTTTCGAAGGCTTTGATTTCGCGCTCACGCTCCACGATCAGGCGGAGAGCGACGGTTTGCACACGTCCGGCGGAAAGGCCACGGCGGACCTTATCCCAGAGCAGCGGAGAAACTTGATATCCCACCAGACGGTCGAGAACACGACGAGCCTGCTGGGCGTCAACTAGATTTTGATCGATGTCGCGGGGATGCTCGAAAGCTTCGCGCACCGCACGCTGGGTAATTTCATTGAAGGTGACACGGCGGATGCGCTCGCTGCCGTCGTCCGCTTTCTTTTTCTTTTTGCCCTTGGAGTCGTTCCCCAGCTCCTCGGCCAAATGCCAGGCGATGGCCTCGCCTTCGCGATCCGGGTCGGGCGCCAGATAGATGTTGTCGGCCGAAAGCGCCAACTTCTTCAGCTTGCTTAGAACTTTCTCTTTGCCGGGAATGACGATGTACTCGGTATCGAAATGATTATCGATATCGACACCCAGCGTGCTCTTGGGCAGGTCTTTCACGTGGCCGAGCGAAGCCTCGACGGTGAAGCCTTTCCCCAGATATTTTTGGATCGTTTTCGCCTTGGCTGGCGATTCGACGATGACTAGACCTTTAGACAATGTTCCCTCGTTCGATCAAATAATGGTTTTGAAGCTAGCACGAATGCGGTCGTGGCAACAAGCCACGACCGTTGCTCTCAGCTTTCAGCTGTCAGCTCTCAGCTTGAAGATCAATGCCGTCAGCATCTTTTTTACTTCGGTTACTTCGCTCGACAGATGCCCGTATTCATCGGCCTTCAGAAACGACAAGTCCTTCGCCAAGAGCAGTTCGTACTCAAGTTCGCTCGCTGAACCCATGGCGATCTGGAGAAAGCGACCCAACTCGCAATCTCCCTTTCGGCAGCAACCCTCGGCTATGTTTGCGCCGATAGAGACAGATGCTCTGCGCATCTGACTGGTTAACCCGTATCTCTCTTCAGGCGGAAAAATTGAACTCGACCTATAAACGTCAAGAGTCAGATGATGCGCCTTTTCCCAAACCTTAAGATTTCGAAAGTCCTGCATGAAATGCCTCGCTCTCACTGAAAGCTGATCGCTGACAGCTGACAGCTCTAGAAGCTTTTCACAAAATTCTTCCCCGGCAGCTGCTTCACTTTTCCTGCCAGTTCCAGTTCGAACAAGGCCGCGAAGATTTCTGACGACGAGAGCGCAGGCTCCAGGCGTTCAACAATCTCATCAATGTGGGTGGATTCGTCCGCTTTGAGGATTGCGAAAATCTTCTTTTCGTGCGGCGCCAGTTCCGGTTCCTGAAAAAGAGATGCGGTTTGCCCGACGGAAGATTCATCGCCGGCTTTGGGCTCGAGCGCAAGTCGAACATCTGTAGGGAGTTCCTCCCATACGTCTTCCCAGGTCGCCACCAGCTTAGCCCCCTGCTTTATCAACGTGTTCGGCCCCCAGGCATTCTTGGTGGTGACGTTGCCGGGGACAGCAAAGACCTCCCGATTCTGCTCCAGGGCGCAGCGGGACGTAATGCGGGTTCCGCTGTATTCCGCAGCCTCGACCACGAGCACGCCAATCGAGATGCCGCTGATGATCCGATTACGAATCGGGAAGTTCTGCGGGGCGGGAAACGTATTCATGGAGAACTCGGAGATCAGCGCTCCGCCCAGCGCCAGGATGTTTTCCGCCAGGCGCGAATTTTCTTTGGGGTAGATCTGATCCACTCCGGTGCCAAATACAGCGACTGTTTTCCCTCTTCCCGCGATTGCGCCGCGATGTCCAGCGGTATCAACGCCGCGAGCCAGGCCGCTGAAAATCACCAGGCCCCGCGCTGCCAGATCACACGCCAGACGTTCGGCCATTCCTGTGCCGTAGGGAGTGGGATGGCGAGTGCCGACCAGGGCAATTCCGGGCTGTCCTATCACGCTTGCGCTGCCGCGCACGTAGAGGACAAGTGGAGGATCGTAGATCTGCTTGAGTTGTGCCGGATAGGCGGAATCGTCAAGGGAGATCACCGTGACTTGTGCGCCCGCCGCTTTCGCAATTTCGTCGTTGGCGAGTTCCAGCGAGCGGCCCGTGCCGAGCGATTGGGCGGAAACGGTCTGAATTCCCGTCGCTTCGAGTTCAGTCAGGGAGGCATGAAAAAGCGCTTCAATCCCGCCAAAATATTCGACCAGGCGGCGGGCACGGCCTGCGCCGAGTCCCGGAGTCAGGGCCAGGGCAAGCCATTCCAACACGTGTCCGGAGCCCGTTTCGAGCGATGTTGCTATCGTCTGCACCGCCAAACCTCTCATTCTGTCCAACCGCGGACTGTGGCAGGGGGACGAAACAGTGTCAAGGGAAGCCGACACATGGCTTTGTTAGAATCGAACAACAGCATGCGACGTCTTCGGATTTCCGCGATTTCTTACCTGAATACCGCTCCGCTCATGTGGGACTTCGAGCACGGCGATGCGGGGCGCGATTTTGAGATTTCCTACACCCTGCCGTCCCAATGCGCCGAGGCCTTGCGCAGAGAGACGGCGGATATCGGCATTATCCCCGCAGCGGCCTACACCAGCGTTCCAGACTTGGCAATTCTTCCGGAAGTGGCCATCGCTTCCCGCCGGCCAGTGCGGTCGATTCTGCTGGTCAGCAAGCTGCCTATCGAGAGAATCCGAACTGATCGCGCTCGACACTTCGTCGATGACCTCGGTGGCGTTAACCAAGGTACTGTTCGCGCGCTGGTGGGGTGGGGAGAGGCAGTTCACAGCGATGGCGCCTGTGATCGACACCATGCTGGAAGCGCACGATGCTGGCCTGGTAATCGGAGACCCCGCGCTCAAGATCGACCGGTCACAGTATGTGACTTACGATCTGGCGGAAGAATGGATTCGCTTCACCGGGAAACCATTTGTCTTCGCCTTCTGGGCGGTACGGCAGGCGGCGATAAAAGATGCGGACTCCGTCCCTCGATCTCGCGGCGATCTTTCAGAAGTCCCGCGATCACGGACTGCTTCCCGCAAATGTCGAGTTCATTGCGAAAGAATGGGGACCGCGGCTGGGATTAAGCGAGACCTCGGTCAAGAGCTATCTGACGGAGAACATTTATTACTCCCTCGACTCCGCTTGCCTTGAGGGGATGGAGCTTTTCTACCGATACGCGGCAGAGTGCGGGGCGCTGCTTGCGGCTCCGGCGTTGCGCTTTACCCATGCGGCCAAGGCAGTCGCTACGTAGAAACACTCTTTACTGGACCACCTCGATGGGAAAGTGAGTCTCTAAAACCCCACATGTGGATACCGCTCTGCCTGATCGCAGCGACTTCCCTGGCGAAGCGCCTTCATCACTTAGGAGGCCCGGGGTTGATTGCGCTGGGGATCGCTGACAATTCAGTGATCCCAATGCCGGGCAGCGTGGACGTGTTGACGATCTGGCTATCGGCGCACAATCGCAGCCTGTGGTTCTATTACGCGGGAATGGCGACTGCGGGCGCGGTGCTAGGCGGCTACATCACCTATCGCCTGGCGCAAAAGGGCGGCAAGGGGGCCTTGGAAAGACGATTCGGGAAGCGGCGCATCGAGAAGGTCTACCAACGTTTTGAACGTTGGGGATTCTGGGCGGTCGCGGTTCCGGCCATACTGCCGCCGCCTTTTCCCATCGTACCCTTCCTGCTGGCGGCGGGAGCGATGCAATATTCGAGAAAGAAGTTTCTGGGCGCGCTGGCACTGGGGCGCGGGATCCGCTTTACCGTCCTGGCAGGACTGGGAGTGCTTTACGGCACCGCAATCACCCGCTTCTTCTCGAAGTACTACAAACCGGCATTATTTGTTCTGATCGCTCTGTCGGTGATGGGGGGAGTGATCGCCTTGTCGCAGTATTTGCGCTATCGAGCCACGGCGAAGGCGTGAACAGGCGGTTTGGAGCCTCCCGCCTCGGTCCTTTAGAATTGTCACTAGTCATTGTGACTGCCCTATGTCCCTTACGAAACAGCAAGCTCTCGATCTCTACCGATCCGATGATCTGATCGGCATCGGCATGGAAGCCGATGCCCTGCGCCGCAAGACTGCATCCCGAAGGCGTGGTGACCTACATCATCGATCGCAATATTAATTACACCAACTTTTGCACCGAATACTGCACCTTCTGCGCCTTCTATCGCCCGCTAAAGGGACCGGCGGCGAAAGAAGGTTACATCCTCGATTTCGAGACCATCTACGACAAGATTCGCGAAACGGTGGAACTGGGCGGGACGGGCGTGCTGATGCAGGGGGGACTGCATCCGGATCTGAAGATCGACTGGCACGAGCAGATGCTGCGCGGCATCCGGCAACGGTTTCCCAAGGTCCACCTGCACTGCTATTCGGCGTCAGAGATTATTGCCATCGCCGAATACAGCCAGCTCCCGATTCGCGACACCATTGCGCGGTTGCGCGATGCCGGGCTCGATTCGATTCCGGGTGGCGGAGCGGAGATTCTGGACGATGAAGTCCGTTACAAGATCGCACGCCTGAAATGCCTGACCGAAGACTGGCTGAATGTGCATCGCACCGCGCACCAACTCGGCATGCGCACCACCGCGACCATGATGTTCGGCGTGGGCGAGAATTACGAAAACCGGATCAACCACTTCCAGAAGCTCTACGAACTGCAGGAAGAGACAGGCGGATTTACGGCTTTTATCCCGTGGAGCTTTCAGCCGGCTAACACCGCGCTCGGCGGGCGTCATTGGGACGAAGCCACGGCGGTCGAGTATCTCAAGACATTAGCGATCGCGCGGCTCTATCTTTCCAATTTCCTTAACGTGCAATCGAGCTGGGTTACGCAGGGATTGAAGGTCTGCCAGATGGGCCTGCGCTTCGGTGGAAATGACGTCGGTTCGGTGATGCTGGAAGAGAACGTTGTACGAGCGGCTGGCGTCACCAATTGCACGACCGAAGAAGAGTTGCGCAGGATTATCCGCGATGCCGGATTCCGGCCGGCGCAGCGGGATACGCTGTACCGGCAATATTTCTTGAACTAATTCCCGCACTCCCCCATTTAGAAATGCCTTTCGACGTCTCAGGTACCGCAAGCGGGCACGGGGTCCGTCGACTCCGCGCGGCTTCGCTTTGCTCCGCTTGGGATGACAGAGGTCCAGGAAGGCGATGGTGCCGCCTCGGAATTAGCCTATTTCTGTTCCTCTTGATCACGATTGCCCTCTTTGGGACAAACCTCCCCGACAGCAAAGGATCCACCGACTTCCGTCCTCGAAGGTCAAGTGGTAAAGGACCCCGGTGGCGCGCCAGTGAAGAAGGCCGAGGTCCAACTGATTGCCGAGGGACAAGACGAAGCTGGAAGTTACGCGGGCACAACCGACGTCGATGGCCACTTCAAGATCGAGGGAATTCGTCCGGGGCGCTACCGCGCCTTCGTCGAGCGCACGGGGCTGGTGGAAATCGACAAGAGAAATCGACGCTCTCCAGGAACTGCACTCTCCTTTGATCCAGGAAAAGATATTTCGGACGTCGTCCTGCGCATGCTTGCTGCCGCGGTAGTTGTGGGCACCGTGATCGACGAGGATGGCGATCCGATGCCGCGCACTGACGTGTCGGTGCTCCGTTACGCCTACACACTGGGAAAGCGCCACCTGGAAACCGCGGCTTCGAGCACGACCAACGATCTGGGCGAGTACCGCATTCCGGATCTGTTGCCGGGCCGCTACCTCGTGGTTGCGAGCCCCACTCCCGATTTCTCGAACCTCGCTGCCGCGACACCCGACCCGAAAACCGGGACAAAGAAGCAGGAGACTGCATATGTTCCGACTTTTTATCCCGGAACGACGGACCGAAGCCAAGCCGCGTTCCTCGAGCTGAGGGCTGGCGATGAGACACCCGTGAACTTCAATCTGGTTCGCAGCCCGACGTTTCACGTTCGGGGAATGATCGCGAACTTTACGCCTGGGACAGGCGTGGGTGCCTTCCTGGTGTTGCGGCCGAAAGACTCGAATAATGAGTACACGGCGGCACAGGCCGACAAAGATGGCAAATTCGAGATGTCGCACGTAGCCCCCGGTTCCTACACGCTGGCCGCCGTCATTGGCAGTGTCGGCGCCAGCCAGACTTTTTACCAGCCGCTGGAAGTCACGAATCATGACATCGGCGACGTCAGGATTATCCCTCTCGCCGGAAGCCGGGTGCGGGGGCAGATTCACCTGGACGGGAATCACGCGCTGGATTTCTCATCGCTGCTGGTCTTTTTTCGCTCTACCGACCGCGACTCCGCCGGCATGTTCGGGGGAACGGAAGATAGCGGTCCTACACTGGCGAAGGTCAAGCGCGACGGCACGTTCGAATTGAAGAATGTTCCTGCGGGAAGCTATAGCGTCCTGGTGGAAGGCACCACTAAGATTCCGGACTTTTTTCTGAAATCCGTGAAGGCTGGGTCTAGCGATGTCACCAATACCGGGCTGACGATTGGCGGCGGTGGGACCTATTCCATCGATGTGCTCATCGGCGCGGGCGCTGCGAAACTGGATGGAACGGCGATCGATAATGAAGGTCACCCAGTTGCCGATGCGGTCGTCGTCGCGGTTCCCTCGGGAGAACTAAGCGAACGTCTGGAACTCTACGAGAAAGCAGTGACCGATCAGCATGGAAGGTTCAACTTTACGGGGGTCACTCCCGGCGGTTATTCGGTGTTCGCCTTCGAGAGCGTGGAGGAGGGAGCTTATTTCGATCCGGCGTTCCTCAAGCCTTATGAAGGCTCGAGTGAAAACGTTCGCCTGGAGGAAAATGGGCGGAAGACCGTGCAAGTGAAGGTGATTTCACCGAGCGCGGAGGAACCGTGACGACCCACGCTTCCCTTCAGTTACAATGACTGTTTACACTGCCCGTTCTGACCGGTCCAGAGGAGAGCATCGCTGAGCAGCCCATTCATTCCGCCCTTTGCCGTGATAGCGGTCTCGCGCGGTTTGGGACAGTATCTCCGCCAGCATTTTCTCGATAAGACCTTTCAGGGGCTCTATCACGCGAATGCGTTCGATACGGCGCTGCTGATTCCCTACTTCATTGTTCTGATTCTTTTGGCGTCGTACGGCATGCACCGCTACGTACTGGTGTACCTCTACTACAAGAACAAGAAGAACCGGACGACCGAACCAGCGAAGAGGTTCGAGGATTTGCCGCGAGTTACGGTGCAGCTTCCCATTTTCAACGAGCAGTTCGTAATCGAGCGGCTGCTGGATGCGATCTGCCGGCTGCAGTATCCGCTGGACAAGTTAGATGTCCAGGTCCTCGATGACTCGACCGATGAGACGGTAGCGGTCGCGCGTGGCCTGGTCGAGCATTATGCGGCTAAGGGTTTTCCGATCTCCTATCACCATCGCACCAACCGCGAAGGCTTCAAGGCGGGCGCCCTGCAGGATGGGATGAAGACCTCGAAGGGCGAGTTCATTGCGATCTTTGACGCCGACTTCGTTCCTCCGGAAGACTTCCTGCTGCGAACCATCCATCACTTCACCGAGCCCAAGATCGGGATGGTGCAAACGCGCTGGACGCACATCAATCGCAACTATTCTTTCCTTACCGAAGTCGAAGCGATATTGCTGGACGGGCATTTCGTGCTCGAGCACTCAGGGCGGGCGCGCAGCAACGTCTTCTTCAATTTCAATGGCACGGCGGGACTCTGGCGGCGCACAGCCATTGAAGAAGCCGGAGGCTGGCAGCACGACACGCTGACTGAAGACACCGATCTCTCGTATCGCGCGCAGTTGAAGGGTTGGAAGTTTATCTACCTGCAGGATGTCGAGTGCCCGGCCGAATTGCCGGTCGAGATGACGGCTTTCAAGACGCAACAGGCACGCTGGGCCAAGGGACTCATCCAGACCAGCAAGAAGATACTGCCGCGCGTGCTTAAGAGCGACGAATCGTTCCATGTGAAGCTCGAAGCCTGGTATCACCTCACGGCCAACCTGAGCTATCCCTTAATGATTGTGCTCTCGGTGCTGTTGCTGCCGGCGATGATCATCCGCTTTTACCAGGGATGGTTTCAGATGCTGTACATCGACCTGCCGCTGTTCATGGCTTCCACGTTTTCGATTTCGAGCTTTTACCTGGTATCGCAGCGGGAGCTGTTTCCTAAGACCTGGTACCGTGCGCTGCTCTACTTGCCTTTCCTGATGGCTTTGGGGATTGGACTGACCGTTACCAATACCCGCGCAGTTCTTGAAGCCCTGGTGGGAAAACAGACGCCGTTTGCGCGGACTCCGAAGTTTCGCGTGGAGACCAAGAAAGACAAAGTAGCCGCTGCCAAGTATCGCAAGCGCCTGGGATGGGTTCCGTGGGTCGAGTTGCTGATCGGTACCTACTTCGCCCTGACTGTGTATTACGCCATCGACAATGAGAACTTTCTGACTGTGCCGTTCTTGCTTCTGTTCGTCGTGGGCTACTGGTACACGGGTCTGATGTCGCTGCTGCAAGGTAGATTCAGTGGGCTCTCGCTAAGCACGGAAAATCACACCAAGCCATTTCCCGTTGGGGTTTAAGCATGCGCAAGCTCGTCATCGTACTGCTGTTGCTGCTCCCGCAATTCAGCTTCGCCCTGGATCGGCAGCCGAACGCTGACTATCGGGCTCGGCGTCAGGCGGTAGCCGGCAAGACCGATGGTGGCGTGGTGCTGCTTTTCGCTCCCGTCGAGGCCGATGGACCGGATGATCTTTACGGCTTTCGCCAGGACGATAATTTTTTCTATCTCACGGGGTGGAAAGAGCCTGGCGCTGCGCTGCTGATCGCCGCGGCTACGCCTGCGAAGGATCAAGTCCCCGCCCGCCCTTACACCGAGATCCTCTTTTTACCTGCGCACAATGTTTCTCAGGAAAAGTGGACGGGAGCGAAGCTGGGCCCGGAGAATCCCGACGCTCCAAAGATCACCGGATTCGATCGCGTCGAAGTGCTCGATGAGCTGCGGACAGAATTAGTCCATCTGTTTCCGCAAGGCCGCGCAACGGTGTACACCGACGTTCGTTCCTCTGGCGAGAACTCGCGCTTCAACCCTTCCGCTGGAATGGCTGAAACGGGCCAACGCATTCCCGTTGGCGGTTTCTTATCAGGATGTGCGTCCGCTGCTGGCGACTCTGAGGATGTACAAAGATTCGGGCGAGATCGAACTGATCCGCAAGGCCACGAACGCGTCGATGGCAGCTCACTTGGCGGCGATGCACGCGATGAAGCCGGGAATTACGGAGCGGGAAATCTCAGCTTTGCTGCAGTACGAATGGGGAAAGCGCGGCTGTGAGCGGCCCGCCTACGCGCCCATCGTGGGATCGGGCATCAACTCGACGATTCTCCATTACTCGGACGACGACGGGACCATCCAATCTGGTGATCTTGTCGTGATCGACGCCGCTGGCGAATATTCCATGTATGCCTCTGACATCACCCGCACCTTGCCGGCGACGCGGCAAATTCACCGATCGTCAGCGGGAGATTTACAACATCGTGCTGGGCGCACAGCAGGCGGCCATCGCGGCGTTCCAGTCGGGAAAGTCGCGGCTACGCCGGAACCTGCAGGACTCGCTCTACGACGTCGCCTACAACTACATCAACTCGCACGGCAAAGACCTGCACGGGCAGCCTCTGGGAAAATATTTTATTCATGGCCTGTCCCACTACGTCGGATTGAATGTTCACGATGAAGGGGACTATGACGTTCCCGTGGGGCCCGGAACGGTTTTCACCGTCGAGCCAGGGATTTACATTCCCGAGGAAAAGCTGGGCGTTCGCATCGAAGACATCGTTTATGTGGACAGCAGCGGGAAGTTGATCAATCTGACGGCCGCGCTTCCCCACACCGCTGAAGAAGTCGAGCGCGAAATGGCTTCCCATCCGTAATGTGTCGTACGTCACCGCGCTCCACGACGCATTTGGTATGCTAGAGCATCGTGCGGATGATCTGGTGGTTCCTGATCCTGGCCGTGAGCACGGGACTCGTGTTCTGGGTGGGAATCGCATTCTTTCTTCGTGTTCGCCGCCACATGAAGCCTGACGCTGCTTCCCAGGAGAGCCTTGAGCACGATCAAGACTCAGGCGGAGTTTCCTAGTTCGGGTTGGAGGACTTATATGGCCAGACTGAATGTTCAGGCACTTGATACGCATCATCCCGCATTCGAAGCGGTGCGCCAGGTTTCGCTGGTAGTGGGAGCCAGCCTGGTCGTCGCGCTGTGCGCCCGCATAACATTGCCGCTTCCTTTTACTCCGGTTCCGTTGACCTTGCAGAACTTCGGCGTGTTGCTGGTTGGATTGGCGCTCGGCCGTCGCCGCGCTTTCGCGGCACTGGTTCTGTATTTGATTGAGGGCGCGTCTGGTATGCCGGTATTCAGCCCGGCCGGTCCCGGTGGGATCGCCCAATTGCTGGGGCCGACGGGCGGCTTCTTGCTGGCCTATCCGTTCGTCGCCGCGCTGGCGGGATGGATGTTCGAGAATGGCAAGCGAACCTTCGCCCGGGCCGCCATGGCTTCTACATTGGCTGAGATTCTGCTGTTTGCCGGCGGGCTTTCGTGGTTGTACGTTCTGACGCACTCGCTCACCACCACTCTTCGCTTCGGGCTCTACTGGTTCGTATTCGGAGAAATTATCAAGATCATGCTGGCCTCCGGGATCGTTTCCGGCTGGCAGCGCGCTCGAAAGGTTTAGTCATGAGCAGGATGGACACGGCGTCCCCGGAACTCTCTTCATCGACCAGTTCGCAGGTGCGCGAAATTTCCATTGCGCACAGCCCCGATTCCGATGACGCGTTCATGTTTTACGGATTGGCCACCAACAAGGTTCGCGTTCCGGGACTGCGTTTCACGCATACGCTCTGCGACATCGAGACCCTGAACCGCAAAGCGCGTGAAGGCAACGGCACGTACGACGTGACGGCGATTTCGTTTCACGCCTATCCATATATCCAGAGCACTTACGCGCTGCTTACCAGTGGAGGCAGCGTGGGCGACGCTTATGGGCCCATGGTCATCTCCACCCGGGCGTTTTCGCTTGATGACATCAAGAGGAAGCGCATAGCCGTCCCGGGAACGCTCACTACCGCGTACCTGGCACTAAAGCTCTTTGCCCCCGGGATTGAAACCGAAGTTGTGCCGTTCGATCAGATCATTCCGCAAGTGCTCGAAGGCAGATACGAAGCAGGGCTGATCATCCACGAAGGCCAGCTGACTTATGCGAAGTCAGGGCTGTACCGCATCGTGGATCTGGGCAAATGGTGGCACCAGGTGACCGGGCTGCCTCTTCCTTTAGGTGGGAACGCCATCCGGCGCAGCCTGGGCCCAGAGTTGATGTCGAGTGTTGGCGCGGCTTTGCGCGAAAGTATTCAATATGGGCTCGATCATCGTGAGGAAGCGCTCGCTTATGCGATGCAGTTTGCCCGCGACCTCGATACACAACTCGCTGACAAGTTCGTCGGGATGTATGTGAACGAGCGCACGCTCGACTATGGACCCGATGGCCGCGAAGCCGTGCGGCGCCTGCTCGACATGGGACACAAGGCGGGCATCATCCCGTTCGAAGCCAAGGTCGACTTTGTAGAATAGTTTTCGGCTTATCGCACTCGTTCTTTGAACGAGAAGATCGGGTCCACATCCACCGGCACGCTGGATGCCGTTTTCAGCGAGGCTTTCAACTCTTCCGGCATGACATCGTACTTCTTGAACCAGTCTTCGGCACGCTGACGGTCGCCTTTCGCTTCGATGTCGAGAAGTTCTTTCGCCAGGGCGGCGACCGCGTCTGGCATGGCATCGTAGCTGATCACATACTTCCCCGACGCTTCCCGCTTCAACGCGCCGCGCTCGACCAGATAGTTAAACTCCATCATCTCTGCTTGTCCGTGGGCCTCCCCGATTCCGAAGCGCACCGTGCGGAAAAGCCCGCCGACATAAGAGGCGTAGAACTCTTCCAGCTTTTCTTTGGGAATGGCGCCGTGATCCACCAGCCACTTCAATCCAAACATACCCACGGCATCGGCTTTGGCTTCTTCTAAGCCGCTGAACGCCGGGCCAATGGCTTCGCGGATGCTGACCTTCCCGCCTGAAGTACGCGCAAAAGCGGGGCCCAAGCCATGCGCCATCTCGTGCATGATCGTTCCCAGCAGATAGCCGTCTCCAGTAACCTTGGCAGCCTGTTCGGGACGCATCACGTACTGGGCCAGGGGAACGATAACGTAGTTCACCCGCGCATCCATGAAGTTCTTGAAGAATATCTTCTTGCTGCCCTTCTGTTCATGCACCCGCGGATCGTTGGGCAAATTGTCGGCGACTGCCTGGTAGCCGTGGCGCAAGTCGCCCGCGCGGTAAGGAGCGTCCATCACTTCCATGGGAGTTTCCAGACCGTGTTTCGACGGGCGGTCTTCGGGAGCCAGCGGCAACGCGTCCTGAATCTCAGGCACGTACTTCTCAAACAGCTCGAGCTTCTTGCTCTCTTCTTGATTGCGAATAAGGACCGCTGAGCCGTAAGAGCCTTTCACTCCAAGCAAACCGTCGAGATAGGTCTCGTAAGGGGCAAGAATGACATCGAACTTGGGATTTTTTAGATCGACCCAGGCAAGGTCGCTCTTGAAATAGTCGTCGGTCAGCAACGCATCCGCGCGTAACCGGAGGAAGTTTGCGAAGGCCGGATCGCTACTGAGCTCGGCGGCCTCTCGCAGAGCTTTGGCTGCCGGTTCCAGAAACGAGCGGTAGGCGATGTGATAGGGCAAGCCTACCAGCTGATCGTTGTGCCAGCGAACCACGGAGGTCGAGCTGTAGATCTCGTCTTTCTTCTCGGGATGTTGTTTGACGTACTCCTCAATCTGCTTCTGCGTCAGCCCGTGAGGATAAAATCCACGCCCCGGATACATCGGCGTAGTTCCGACGAATGGCTTGTTCTCATCAAGCAGATCGTAACGCGAGCCATTGATCCAGAGATATTTTCTCAACATCTCATCTTTTGAACTGGTGCTCCCCGCCAGCGACTGGTAGAGGGACAATCCTTCAGGATCGCTTTGTCGCCAGAATATTTCTTCCAGGTAAAGCGAAGCGTCCACTAATTTGTTGACCATCTTCACTTCGCGCGCGCTGAGTCCCTTCGAATCAAAGGGCATGCGGACGCGGCGCCACTTGGCCAAACGTTCCGACAGGTCGGGCGCTACCGTCAGGCCCGAGGTGACCGCGCCCTTCGCAGCGCTGCCTGACATCGATCGATGAGTTTTCTGGGCTGAAGAAAGAGGAACCATAAGAGAGATAATCAGCAAAGACAACCACGAAGTCCAAATATTCATTGCCTTCGATTCTAGCAGAGGGTTTTGCGGCTTTTGACGATTTTGGCGCGCAGATCACGCGTCGACACAGTTCACGGATATTATGTTGTTTGTGAATTTTTCTTCGCCCCAAGTGCTGCTCATCGACGCCGACGACACCTTGTGGGAAAACAACATTTATTTTGAGCGCGCCATTTCCAGTTTTATTTCCTTTCTCAACCATCACGAATTTTCACCCGGACAGGTGCGCGAAGTTCTCAACGATGTGGAGCGCGAGTGCATCATCACTCATGGTTACGGCCTGCATAGCTTCGCGCACGCGTTGGTACGGACATTCGAAAGGCTGGCCGTCGAGCCTCTGACTCCGGCGCTGCACCAGACCATCCACGGATTCGCGCACACCATCGCCGAACATCCTGTCGAGGTTATTCCTGGCGTGGCTGACACTTTGCAATACCTGAAGGGCCGTCACCAGCTCATCCTGATGACGAAAGGGGCGGTAATCGAACAAGCCGGGAAGGTGGAACGTTCCGGCCTGAAAGAATATTTTTCCGTCGTCGAAATCGTTCCCGAGAAAGACGCACCCACTTATGAGGCCATCATTGCGAAGCACGGTCTGCCCAGCGCCTCCACTTGGATGATCGGAAATAGTCCCAAGTCAGACATCAATCCGGCGCTGGCTGCGGGATTGAACGCAGTCTTTGTTCCCCACGGGAACACCTGGATACTGGAACACGAAGAGGTTTGCGAGGCTCGACCACCGCTGCGATTGCTCATGGTCGAGACTTTTGCCCGGCTCAGGGAACATTTTTAGCCAATAGCGGCGGGCTTTGCGCCGCGAATCGGCATGTTACCCTCTACCTGCTCTGGTTTTCTGCTCGCATCCAGCGTGGCAGTGCAGAAAAACAATTTCCGGCGGCTTTTGCGGACCGTGGAGGCGCTCTCTGACCTCGGTCCCGAGATGACGGCTGAGCGCGAGTTTTCTCAAACTGCGCGCGCCATGGTCTCGGCTGTATTGCAAGCCTCAGGCGCATGCGAAGCCGTGCTCTTCACTTTTGTTGATAAGCCTTCTCTGCTGACCTCCATCGCCTCCGACGGCTTCGCGCTGATGCCGGATCCCGCTGTCATTCCACTCTTACCGAAACATGTGCACGCTCTGACAACGGCGCGGGGACCGGTGGTTCTTGTCCACGGAGCCTACGAAACATTTTTGACCTCCAACGGGAACGTCGCGCCCGAATTGTTCCGTTGCCTGGCCCCATTGAAAGTGGCTGGCAAACTGGTAGGTGTCGTAGCCTTGGGGTCGCGTGAGGGCGATGCGGCCTACGATGGCGAAGAACTCGAAGCCCTTGACCTGCTGTGCAACTACATCGCTCTTGCCATTCAAAATCACACCCTGAGTCAGACGCTGTCACAGCGGGTTTCGGAAAATCTGCGCCTGCTGGCCTCCCTGCACGGTTTTTACGATACCGCGCTCGAGGCCTTCGCCGCTGCCATCGACGTGAAGCACGTGAACATTCACGGGCACTCGATCCGCGTAGGGCGATACGCAGCCGCAATGGGCGAGGCCATGGGGATGGAACCCGGGGATGTCGCCGGTCTTCGTTCCGCGGGATACCTGCACGACATCGGGAAAGTAGCCGTCGACAAGCGCCTGTTCAGCAAGCCGACCGTGCTTGATGCGGATGAATTCCGGGAGATGGCCGATCACACCGTGGTAGGACACCAGATCGTGAGCGGCGTGCAATTTCCCTGGCCGCGCATTCCTGAGATCGTACGCTGGCATCACGAGCGCGCCGACGGTTCCGGCTATCCCGATGGCCTGGGGACGGACGACGTGCCCATGCCAGTCCGCATTATCGGTCTCGCGGACACGTTTGATGCCATGACCAGCGAGCGTCCTTATCGCGATCCCATCTCGGTGGGCAGCACGTTGAGTGAGATCGTGCGGCTGGCCCCTCAGAAATTCGATCCAAATGCAGTACAGGCGCTGCTGGTGCAAGTGCGTCGCGACGCCGTCGGCAGCAACCGCACGCCCCTGCTAAACCGCCCCGTCGACATAGCTCCCAGCGATATCGACCAGTTGGCGGCCAATCTGCAGCACAAGATGAGCCACGGACGACTGTTTCTCACCTAAGCTTTCAGCCATCAGTTGTCAGCTCTCAGTAAGACCTGTTCTTACAGAACTTTAGGGGTTTGCGGAAAGCTGCCCTTCGCAGCAACTTTCCCTTGATCTCGGGTTCATAACTGAAGGACCTCCCTCGTATGGCAGCGGGGTATCCATGCGGTCAAGACGTCGAAAAATCGGCCTCCTAGTCCTGCTCTCTTCCCTGACAATCGTGCAGGTTGCGCTCGGGACCAAGAAGTTTGTTCCTGAGTCGCAGATGAGCGACCAGCATCGAGCATTGCACATCCTCAACCGGTTCACGTTCGGACCGCGGCCGGGCGACGTTGACCGTGTGCTGGCCATGGGCATCGATAAATGGATCGACGAGCAACTGCACCCTGGCAAGATTGATGACAGCGCGCTCGATGCCCGCCTCGTCCCTTACCGTACCCTGCGCATGGACACCCGAGAGATTGCCGAGAACTTTCCGCCTCCGCAACTGATTAAGGCGATCGAACAAGGCAAACAGTCCATGCCTTCCGACCCGATGAAGCGCGCGGTTTATGAAGCACAACTGCAGCGAATCGAAGTCAAGCGACAGAGCAAGGTTGACGCGGCGAACGTCGACACTGAGGCGAGTAGTCAACAACCGAAAATAAGCGACGAAGAAATTGCCCACCGCCGCGAAGACCGCTTGGCGGCCGACGCAAAGGCGCAGGAATTGCTTGATCTGCCTCCTGACCAGCGAATGGAAGCGGTCCTCAAGCTGCCGACCGAAGAACAGCGGGCCTTGTCTGCGTCATTGAGAGGAAACAAGCGCGACGAATTCACGGATGGAATGACGCCGCAGCAGAAGGAAGCGCTAGAAGCCATGAATAATCCCCAAGCCGTAGTCAGCAACGAGTTGGTGTCCGGCAAGTTGTTGCGCGCCACCTACAGCGAGCGCCAGTTGCAGGAAGTGATGACCGATTTCTGGTTCAACCACTTCAACGTCTTCATCGGCAAGGGCGCTGACCGATATCTGTTGACCAGCTATGAGCGTGATGTCATTCGGCCCAACGCGCTGGGAAAATTCGAAGACCTGCTTAAGGCTACGGCGCAGAGTCCGGCTATGTTGTTCTACCTGGACAACTGGTTGAGTGTGGGTCCGAATTCAGATGTGGCCAACGGCGTTCCCAAGCACGCCAACAAGAATTGGCGGCGAGTTTATAACCAGAAAAATCCGTCGACCAGGCAAGCCAAAGGCAAGCGCAACGGCCTGAACGAGAACTACGGTCGCGAATTGATGGAACTGCATACGCTCGGCGTCAACGGCGGTTATACGCAAAAAGATGTCACCGAAGTGGCCCGCGTCTTTACCGGATGGACGCTGAAGCAGCCGAAACAAGGCGGTGGGTTCACCTTCGAAGAACGCATGCACGAACCGGGAGACAAAACCGTCCTTGGACATAGCATCAAATCGAACGGCGAAAAGGAAGGCATGGAGGTATTGCATATTCTGGCGCACCATCCTTCCACAGCGAGGTTCGTATGCACCAAGCTGGCAGTACGGTTTGTCTCCGACAATCCACCTCCGGCCCTGGTCGCTCGCATGACGCAGACTTTTCTGAAGAAAGACGGCAGCATCAGCGAGGTGCTGAAGACCATGCTGAAGTCACCCGAGTTCTGGTCGGAAGACACGTATCGTGCCAAAGTGAAAACCCCGCTGGAGTTCGTGGTCTCAGCGCTGCGGGCCACCGGAGCCGATGTGACCGATCCCATGCCGATCGCGCGCCAGCTGCAGAATCTGGGGATGCCGCTCTATGGAATGCAGCCTCCGACCGGATATTCGAACAAAGCCGACGCCTGGGTGAATTCCGCGGCACTTCTCGGACGCATGAATTTCGCGTTAGCTTTGACCGCGGGCAAAGTGAAGGGCACTCAGGTCGACACTAGTCGCATGTTGGGAACTTCTGCGATTCCTCAGGAGCCAACACAGAGCCTGGCGATGCTGGAGAATGATCTTCTGGCAGGCGAGGTCTCAAAGCAGACGCACGACACGATTGCCGCGCATCTGGAAGATCCGAAAGTCAGCCAGCGCAAGTTAGATGACCCTGCGCGCGCTCCGAACATCGGAGGGATCGCGGGGCTACTGTTAGGATCGCCCGAATTTCAACGAAGATAGGATTTTACTGAAAGCTGATAGCTGAAGGCTGAGAGCTGAGGTTCTATGTCCATTACCCGTCGCGTTTTTCTTCGTAACAGTGCCCTGGCAGTGGTCGGCACTTCCGCGATTCCCGTGTTCCTCACCCGTGCCGCGCAAGGAGCCGAGCCACTGGTCGGAAAGAACAAGCGCCTGGTCGTCATCTTTCAACGCGGCGCCGCCGACGGTCTGAATATCGTCGTGCCTCACGGAGAGCAGGCCTACTACGCGATGCGTCCGTCGATCAATATTCCTCGCAAATCGGTCATCGATCTAGACGGATTCTTTGGCCTGCATCCCTCGATGTCGGCCTTCCAGCCGCTCTGGCAGCAGAAACATCTTGCCATCGTGCATGCGGCCGGTTCTCCCGACCCGACGCGCTCGCACTTCGACGCGCAGGACTTCATGGAATCGGGCACTCCCGGCGTAAAGGCCACCGATGACGGATGGTTGAACCGCTGCCTGCATTCGCTGCCCGACCCGGCCGACAAGTCATCATTCCGGGCAATTGCGATGGGTCCATCTCTGCCGCGCATTCTTTCAGGCTCAGAGCCCGCGGTGGCTTTGAACAACATCAACGATTTCGGAGTGGGTGGGCGCGGCCCCAACGCCACGCCGATCTCGAACACGTTTGAGGCCATGTATGCACACTCGGTGGATTCGGTCTTGCACGGCACGGGACAGGAAACGTTCGATGCGGTGAAGATGTTGAAGTCGGCCGATCCCGCAAAATACACGCCCGCCGCAGGCGCTGATTATCCACGCGGACGTTTTAGCGACAGCCTCAAGCAGTTGGCACAACTCATCAAAGCCAACCTGGGAGTGCAGATAGCTTTCGCCGACATCGGAGGCTGGGATCACCACGTCAACGAAGGCAGCACCGAGGGCCAGATTGCCAACGTGCTGCGCGAATTCTCGCAATCGCTGGGCGCGTTCTGGACTGACTTAGGAGACCTTCGCGAAGATACCGTCGTCGTGACCATGTCTGAATTCGGACGCACCGCCCGCGAAAATGGCAATCGCGGCACCGACCACGGCCATGCCAACGTGATGTTCGTGATGGGAGGCCCGGTAAAAGGCGGCAAAGTTTACGGGCGCTGGCCCGGCCTCGACCAATCGCAACTCTATGAAGGGCGGGATCTGGCCGTGACTACCGATTTCCGCAGGGTGCTCGGAGAAGCAGTATATCGGCATCTTGGTAATCAATCCTTGAGTCAGGTATTTCCGGGCTTCGAAAATCAACCGGTGGAATTCCTGAAATTCTTGGGATAAGAAGCTCGAGTAGCCGCGTACGCCTTCATCCGTGCGTTTTGCGTTGCTCCTTCCATCAGTTACTTAGCCCTGCTTCTGGCCCGAAGGTGGTGTTACACCCGTAACGCCACAATGTGGCCATTGTGCCCCGGGGTATCTTGACGCAAACTGGGCTCACAACAAGGGATTCAGACGATGCTCAAGTCCTGGAAAAAATTCGAAGGCAGTGACCGAATCACCGTGATCACATTAGCTGCTTTTTGTGTGGTTGCTCTAATCGGACTCATGCTGATTCGATAGTCTGCCGGGCGGCAGAAGAGCGGCAACTGAATCGAATACGTCCTCGTTTTCCACCCTAATTCACCGCTATGTCTGGCCGCCGCACAACGGCGGCCCTTCCTCGTCTGCAGTCGTTAGCACTTAGCATTTGGCCCGCAGGGTCCTGGAATGGCTAAGTGCCAAGTGCTAAATGCTAATTGCTACTTCGGCTGCAGCGTCTGGGCGATCATCACCTGGCGCTTGAAGTTCTCAACCATGTTGGGATCGAGGCGAACCGCGGTGGGCTTTTTCGCCAACGACATCTGGTCGATCTTGTCCTGCAGTTTGAGCAGCGCGTAGAAAAGATTCTCGGGCCGCGGAGGGCATCCGATCACGTAAACATCCGTGGGAACGATCTTGTCGACACCCTGCAACACCGCGTAGGTGTTGAAGGGGCCTCCAACCGACGAGCAGGCGCCCATCGAGATCACCCATTTGGGGTCGGGCATCTGGTCATAAATCCGCTTCACCACCGGGGCCATCTTTAAAGTCACGGTTCCTGCCACAATCATCAGATCGCTTTGCCGTGGGCTGGGACGGAACACTTCCGAACCAAAGCGTGCGATATCAAAACGCGCGGTTGACGACGCGATCATCTCGATGGCGCAGCACGCCAAGCCAAAGGTCATCGGCCAAACTGCCGATTTCCGCGCCCAGTTGAAGACGTAGTCCACCGTGGTAATTAAGAAGTTTTTTTCGAACTTGTTCTGCATCCAACCCATGGAGAGTCTCCCCGCAAGCGCGCAGCGATGAAGCTCTTCAGTCTAGGTCGCGCTCGCGGAGGTGTCAAACCGTGGTAATCGTGCCGCTCTTGTTGGAGGGGTTGGGGAAGGCTATAAAGTAGGTACGCGTGAATTCTGCACAGAAAGATTTCCGGAGGTTCTCTTCCGGCCGGAGGTGTCTAAGCCCCACTGCCTTGGGCCTGCTGTGGCTTTGGGCGATTTTCTGCCTTCCATGCATGGCTCAGTCCCAGCCTGCCTCCCCGGGCAGCATCAGCGGAACCGTGGTCGATAGCACCGGCGCTGTCGTCGCTGGCGCACATATCAAACTTACTCGCGAGACGCAAACCACCGGCCCCGAGGCTGTATCAGGCAACGACGGTCAATTTTCTTTTGACGCTGTGGCACCCGGTTCGTTTCAACTTACGGTTACGGCGGATGGGTTCGAGACCCAAATCGCCTCTGCGACTCTGCACCCGGGGGAAATCTTAACCGTTCCGCAAATCACACTTCCGGTGGCAACGGCGATGACCGAGGTCAAGGTTGGCCTGACGGGTCCTGAAGTTGCCGAAGAGGAGCTCAAGGTTCAAGAGAAGCAGCGCGTGCTGGGCGTGATTCCAAACTTCTACATCACCTACGTCCCTAACGCCGCGCCCCTGACGCCAAAGCAGAAGTTCAAGCTAGCATGGAAAACGACGACTGATCCCGTGACCTTCGGAATCGTGGGCGTGATCGCCGGAATCCAGCAGTCGCAAAATGCCTTCAGCGGATACGGCCAAGGAGCGCAGGGTTATGCCAAGCGATATGGCGCCTCGTATGCCGATCTAACTTCCGGGACGTTCATCGGAGGCGCCATCCTGCCCTCGCTGCTAAAACAGGATCCGCGCTATTTCTACAAGGGCACCGGCAGCAAGCGTTCACGCCTCTTATATGCGTTGGCAAATTCCGTGATCTGCAAAGGCGACAATGGACGGTGGCAGACGAATTACTCGAGCATATTAGGAAACCTCGCCGCGGGCGGCATTTCAAACCTGTACTATCCGGCGAGCAGTCGCCGCGGTGCGACATTGACCTTTGAGACAGCGCTCATCGGCATCGGCGCCACCGGCGCGGCCAACATCATTGAAGAGTTCTTCAGCACAAAACTCACCAGCAATGTGCCCAAGAACGACCCCACCAAGCCTTAACTCTTCTCTCAGTTTCGGACCTACAATATTCGCGGAAGTTTTCTTATGCGAATCGAAGTTGTTCAGGGCGATATCACGCAACAGCCCGATGTCGACGCAATCGTCAACGCCGCGAATACGGAGCTGATTTTGGGATCGGGCGTAGCGGGTGCAATCCATCGCGGCGGCGGAGCTGAGATCGACCGCGAAGGTCGAGCCAAGGGTCCGATCAAGCTAGGCGAGGCGGCGGTGACCACCGCTGGGCGCTTGCCGAATAAGTACGTGATTCATGCTGCCGCCATGGGATACCGCCCCGAAGACGCGCAGGTGCCCAAACGCAAGGGATCGCTTTCGAGCGCAGCCATCATCGGCGATGCGACGCGCAATAGCTTGCAGCGCGCGGAAGAGTTGAAGCTGCAAAGCATCGCCTTCCCGGCTCTGGCAACCGGAGTCGCCGCTTTCCCAGTGGATGAATGCGCCGAGGTCATGATTGGTGCCGTCCGGAAATATGCAGAGGCGCACCCACAGAGTACGATCCAACGGGTGCGTTTCGTTCTGTTTGGCCACCCGGACTATCAGATGTTCAAACTTGTATTAGACCGGCACTGACACGCCCTGACGGATGAGGGCGTTCGTCCCTGCGCGTTTTCACATTCGTAATCCGGTACACTGAACCTTCCGCATGGCTGATGCCGCGATCATGACATCTCAGAGCGCCTTCCGCCGCTGGTGGACAGGGGCGCGCACTTCTTTCTTCTGGATAGTGCTTCTGGCTCTCGCCCTTCGATTGGGCATTATCGTCATCGGCCATACCTATAAATTCAAAACTCTCGACGACAACTTCAGCTTCGGCTGGGAGATGGGACGCATCGGGCGTGCGCTCGCGCAGGGGCAAGGCTTCTCGAATCCGTTCAATGAAGTCACCGGACCGACCGCGTGGGAGCCTCCGCTTTATCCCTTTCTAATCGCGGGTGTCTTCAAGCTCACGGGCATCTACACGCATGCCTCGGCTCTGATTCTGCTGACAATTAACAGCATTTTCTCCGCGCTGACGTGTATCCCGATTTTTCTCATCGCTCGACGATGCTTCAACGAGACCACCGCGATCTGGACCGCATGGCTATGGGCCCTGCTGCCGAACGTCACTTACTGGTGTACGCGCTGGGTGTGGGAGACCAGCCTCGCCGCGCTTCTGCTGGCGCTGCTTTTCTGGCTGGCGCTGGTGATGGAAGAAAAAGAAGGCTGGCAGCCCTGGTTCGGATTCGGCCTGCTTTGGGGCGTAGCCGCGCTGACCAACACCTCGCTGCTCGCGTTTCTACCTGCGTCCGGGCTCTACATCTGGTATCGCCGCTGGAGGCTCGGCAAGCGGTCCCTCGGCGGAGTGGTTCTTGCTTCCATCGTCTTTGTTGCTTGCATCACGCCGTGGCTTATCCGCAATGATCGGACCTTCGGACAGTTCATCTTCATTCGTTCGAACTTCGGAGCTGAGCTGCGGATCGGCAATGGTCCCGGCGCCGACGGCACCTGGCAGGAATATCTTCACCCGACACAGAACGTCTACGAAATGCGGCGTTACCGGCAACTGGGCGAGATCGCTTATGTGAAAGTTCGCAAACAGGAAGCCGTCGCATGGATCAAAGACGATCCGGGGCGCTTCGCCTTTGTGAGCTTCAAGAAGTTTGTCTACTACTGGGCTGGCATTCCGAAACTTTCGGTGTTTCCTCCGCCGGAAGTGAAGAACTCGCTTTTCCTGGCATCGTCGCTATTCGCATTCCTGGGACTTTACCTCGCGCTGCGCCAGCGGCGCCCCGGGGCGTGCCTTTTTCTCTGGCTGATTCTTTGCTATCCGGCGATCTACTACGTTGTATTTCCTCATCCGCGCTATCGCCATCCTATCGAACCCGAACTTGCGATTTTGATCGTTTACGCCATCTCCCAAGCCGAGATCAAGAAGCGATCCGCCTAGCCGTTCGGCGAGGTCTTCCCTACCCATTCCGCAGATTCGCAATTTTCTCAACTGAGACATGATTGTCTGGCACTCAAGGAGAATGAAATGTCTGTACTGTCTGATTTTTCGCAAGGACTTTCGGCTGCAGCTGAGAAAGCGGGTTCCTCGGTAGTCACGGTTCGTGCCCGGCATCGTCTACCCTCGAGCGGGATTCACTGGCGCAAGGGTGTCATCGTCACTGCCGATCACACCGTCCGCCGCGAGGAGGATCTGAGCGTCCTGTTACCCGACGGCAAGCGCGTATCGGCTAAGCTCGCCGGACGCGACCCCGGAACCGATCTGGCCATTTTGAAGCTCGATGAAGACGTTGCCATCGACGTTCCTCAGTTCGGCGAACCGGCGACGCTGAAGCTGGCGAATCTGGTGCTTGCCCTGGGGCGTACGCGCAACGCGAGTCTGGTTGCCAGTGCTGGGATTATCGGCGGGCTCAGCGGCGAATACCGCACCTGGCGCGGTGGAAACATCGACCAGAATATCCGCCTGTCTCTCGATCTATACCCCGGCTTTTCGGGGGGACCGCTAGTCAGCATCGAAGGCAAGGTGTTCGGCGTCAACACCAACGGCCTCGGCCGCGGACGCGGCGTCGCCATCCCCGCCTCTACCGTCAACCGCACGGTCGACGAACTGCTGCAGAAAGGACACATCGCGCGTCCGTATCTGGGGATCGCGATGCAGCCGGTCGCATTGTCGGAAGCGCTACGCGGCAAACTGAAGACCCCGGCCAACGGCGGCTTGATGGTGCTGCACGTGGAGCCTTCCGGCCCGGCCGAGAAAGCCGGAATCGTTCTGGGCGATGTGATCGTCGAATTACAAGGCAAGCCCGCTCTCGATACCGACAATATTCGGGACCTGCTGTCCTCGGCAAAAATTGGAGACACGATCAAAGCTACGGTGCTTCGCGGAGGATCTCCCACCGACGTGTCGCTCACGTTGGGAGAACGGCCGGCGAGGTAATTCGTAATGAGCAGGCGCAACGGAGGCAGCGTCATTCGCGTGCTTGTGGCAGCTGCCTCCAGCGTTCGCCGCGCGGGGCTCGAAACTCTCATTCGGAATACATCCGCACTGAAGCTGGTCGGCAGCCTGCAGAGCACGCGCAATCTGGCACAGCACGTTCGCGACCTCCAGCCCGACGTCATCCTGATCGACGCGGAGCCTTCTCAGGCCCTCAATGGTGATGCAGGCGCCCCAATGGTGGTTCTTATTGACGAACCAGAGGCGACTTGGACTGCCCAAGCACTTCGCGCTGGTGTCAAAGCCATCCTTCCCCGTGACGCTGAGATGGAAGATGTCTTCTCCGCCATTCAGGCGGCGCATGTCGGCATGGTTTTGCTTGATCCCGAGATCGCACAAAGCCTGGCGGAGAAGATTCGGACGCCTATCGACCATGAGATCGAAGTTGCGGACGACCTCACTCCCCGCGAGATCGAAGTACTCCGCATGCTGGCGGAAGGATTGGGCAACCGCGAGATGGCCGTCCGCTTGGGAATTTCCGACCACACCGTGAAGTTCCACATAAGCTCCATTCTCGACAAGCTGAACGCTTCGTCCCGTACGGAGGCAGTGACTCTGGGCATCCGCATGGGCCTGATTCTGCTTTAACGCTCACGATTTCCGCGCTGCCCCGTCCAAGCCATGTCGAACGGAGGATCTATGAACCGCCAACGCAGACTTGCTACCTGGCTGGGGGCTACTCTAGGAACCGTATGCGCGCTGTTGTTCATGGTTGCACAGGGCAGTGCCTCCGATCATCGCGGCGCCTACACCGAGGAATTTCACCAGGCCTACACTCTTTCCTCCGGCGGACGGATTGACCTCTCCAATATCAACGGCGCGGTCCACATCACGGGATGGGATAACAATCAAGTGAAGGTTGACGCCGTGAAATATGCCAGGACCAAGGAGCGCCTGAACGAAGCGAAGATTCAGATCAGCGCAGGCAGCGACTACATTTCCATCCGCACCGAATATCCGGATCGTACGCAGACCTTTACGCGACGACGATTCGAACAATCCGGCGAGCGTGGAGTACACCTTGATGGTGCCGCGGTCCGCTCGTCTCGATGAAATCAAGCTGATCAATGGGGCGCTGGATATTACCGGCGTAGACGGCGAAGTGCGCGCGTCCTCGATTAACGGGCATGTACAGGCCAAGCAGCTTTCCGGCCGCGTCAAACTCTCCACCATCAATGGCCGTCTCGACGCCGATTTCGCAGGCTACCCAGATTCGCCAGTGGAATTGAGCTCAGTCAATGGAAGTGTCGAATTGACTCTGCCTTCCGATGCCAAGGCGGAGATTGAGGCCTCAACCGTTCACGGAGGAATCGAAAACGATTTCGGATTGACGACTCACGACCGCCGCTACGTTGGTCATGACCTTCATGGAGAGTTAGGCGGAGGCGGCACGCGCATCGAGATGCGCAATGTGAATGGAAGAATTGAAATCCGCCATGCCAGCGACAACCGCGCTCTCAGCCCCGCTCGCAATCTTGGCGAAGAACGTGCCTCTGAGCGCGATAACGACGATGACGACAACCTGTAGAAACACAGCTCGCCGTCATCCTGAGCCCGATAGGGCGAAGGATCTGGCGTGTAGCGCTTCGACTTTCGCTTGTTAGCGACCCGCGCCAGATCCCTCGCTCCGCTCGGGATGACGTCGGTCGAGGGAAAAAGCTGATTAGTAGATCGAATACCCAGGCGCGGGTGTTCTCAAATCTGGTTTCGAAGCCATCAACAAAAGCGCGCCCATCCTCTTGAACGCCTTCAAATCATCCAGGCTGTGAAATGATTTGGTCTTGTAGTCGTCGGGAGTCGGCGTGTCATCCGGAATGCGTCGCGCCTCGACATTTTCGAAGGCGTGCTTTTTCAGCAGCTCGATATACTCCGCCTCTGACCGCACGTGCACCGGCACTTTCAGTTTGTCGACCCATTGCAGCGAGTAAACATTGTCTTTGTAGAGATTGATCAGGATGAACAACCGCCCCCGCGGAGCCATCACGCGAAATAATTCTGAGAGGGCGCGGTCCTGATCGGCATAGTAGTAGAAGGACTCGACTGACAGCACTTTGTCGAAGTAATTCTCTTCCCACGGAATCTGCTGCGCCGATCCCCAGACGTAAAGGACATTTTCAAAATCTTTCGAGGTCTCGCGCGCTTGCCGGATCATCTCATCTGACACATCGACGCCAACCACTTGACCGAAACCTTCGGGTCCGTCGCCCACCATTCGCGCTAGCAACCGCGTCGCCCAACCTGAACCGCAACCCAGATCAAGCACGCGCTCTCCAGGACGCAACTCCATCAGTCGCATGGTCTTCTCGGTGATATCGAGGTGATGGCGCTCCATCTTTTCGCCTTCACCCTCGTCGGCCCAGCGATTGAATTCCTGCTTCAACCTCTCATCGGGAGTCAGCGGTTTCTCGGACAAAGCGATTCTCCTTGAGTATGCCTAGATATGCTACATTTGCCATCGAAATGGCTCAACCTCAGCAGTCCCGGCCCAAGCCCGAGCCTCTCTACTGTCCCAACTGCGCCAAAGAAGTCAGCGACCCGCTCACCTGCGGAGATTGTTCCGCCGTCATCTGCCGCCGCTGCGGCACGCCGCTCGAGTCTCCTGACGAACTGGGGATGGGCTAAACCATGGAAACGCCCGTTGTCCCACAAGCTATCCCTGGAGCGCAGGCAGAGCCCACGACGGACCTGGTGCGCGGACTGAGCCTTCTCGACTCGGTCCTGCTGCTGGTGAGCGGCATCATTGGCTCCTCGATTTTTCTAACCGCCAAAGACATCGCCGGACCGCTGCCGCATCCCGTCTGGTTCCTGCTTGTCTGGGTGCTAGGTGGGCTGATCTCCCTGTGCGCCTGCTTCGCCTTTGCCGAGCTCGGCTCCATGTTCCCCGATTCCGGCGGACAGTACGTCTACCTGCGCGAAGCGTACGGTGATTTGCCCGCCTTTCTCTACGGCTGGATGCTCTTCAGCGTCGCGAACGGCGGCACGATCGCAGCCTTGTCCGTCGCCTCGGCAGTGTATTTAGGTGGCATCATTCCCGGCATCTCGCAGGATCATGTGGTTCTATCCTTCGCCGGCATTGTGGTCACACGAGCGCACGTTCTGGCGCTGTTCTTCATCGCGGTCGTTACCTGGATCAACGTGGCCGGCCTGCGCTGGGGTGCGTTGCTGCAGAACGTCGCGACCTGGGCCAAGTTCGCCGCCATGGGCGCGTTTGTCATCCTCGGATTCGCCATCGGCAAAGGCGACTGGTCGCACTTCAGCGCCAGCGCCGCGGGAGGTATTTCCATGGGCCTCACTCCCGGGCAATTTCTGTCCGCATTCGGCGTTGGTCTGATCGCAGTGTTCTGGGCATATGACGGATGGGTCTACATCACCTGGGTTGCGGGGGAGGTGAAAAATCCCCGGCGCAACGTTCCCCTGGCCATGGTGCTCGGCGTTCTGGTGGTTGGCGCGATCTACATCGCCATGAACATGACCTACGTCTATGCGATGCCCCTCACCGAAGTGGCCAAGCATGAGACCATCGCTCACGCCGCCGCAGTCGCGCTATTTTCTCCCGCAGCCGGGGCTTGGCTCTCGGCGATGATCGCGGTTTGCTGCTTCGGGGCCATGGCGAGCTGCGTGCTCTCTGGCGCGCGTGTGTATTTCGCGATGGCGAAGGATGGAGTCTTCTTCCAGCGCATGGCGGAGGTTCATCCCAAATGGCGCACGCCGGCCTTCAGCCTGATCGGACAAAGCATATGGGCCGCGGTTCTCACGGTAAGCGGACGCTACGACCAGCTCTACACTTACGTCATCTACGGCATGGTGCTGTCCTACACTCTGACGGTGATCGGCATGTTTGTTCTGCGCTGGAAGCGTCCCGACATCCCCCGTCCCTACCGCTGCACCGGCTATCCAATTCTCCCGGCAATCTATGTTCTGATTGGTGTAGCTTGGACGCTGAACACCATCATCACGCGGCCCACGGAAGCGTTTTGGGGAACCGCGATCGTGCTGATTGGCGTCCCAGGATATTTGTACTGGAAGCGAGCAAACCGGAAAGCAGCGCGAGTCGCTTGATGCGGTCCCGAAGGGACGATTGCTAATAGCCCGGCGTTTCAACGCCGGGTCGGCCAACCAAACGATCAAGTCCCGGAGGGACGGCCGAAGGCCCTGCGGAGTCGCTATGTTTGAACGCTACACCGAGAAAGCTCGACGCGTGATCTTTTTTTCGCGCTACGAGGCCAGCCAGCTCGGCTCACCCTACATTGAAACCGAGCACATCCTGCTTGGCTTTTTTCGCGAGGAGAGAAGTTTCACCGCGCGATGGTTCTCGGCTACGCAGGTAGACAGCATGCGCCGAGAAATTGAAGGACACTCGCCGGGCGCGAAGCCAACCCCAACCTCGGTAGATCTTCCGCTCAGCAACGAATCCAAGCGTGTCCTTGCCTACGCTGCCGAGGAAGCGGACCGCGCGGGTATTCGTCATATTGGACCTGAGCATTTACTGCTCGGGCTGTTGCGGGAGAACGCGGGCTTTGCGGCGGGACTTCTGCACGACCATGGGCTTGAAGTCGGAAAACTACGGGAAGAACTATCAAAGCTCCCCCCTGCTATCGAAGCCAGGTCCACTCACCCTCATCTCCTCTGGCCGCGAGCCTCTCGGCCTGCCGTCCTCGACACCGTTGACCTCCACGGCCAACCTCGAAACGCAGACTACATCCGCCGTTCCGCCAAACAATTCCGTGAAATCTCCTGGCATTGGGAAAAGCGCACATGGGCTCCCCGCGATGTCGTGATCCACCGCAAGACCCAACGCCTTTCTTTTGACAGCGCCCTGGCAGAAAACGCAAAGCGCTTCGACCTCGTCAAAGACGGCTGGACCAAAGATCATTGCTCCATCTGCAGCTGGGAGCTCTTCGCCTCGAAAGACGCTCCCGACCACGCCACCGGATACACCAATGGCCGCGACTGGCTCTGCACCGAGTGCTACGAAAAGTTCATCAAACGCTCCGACTTCTTTTCTTCCAACTATCCCGACATTACCTAGCCTCCAGCCTGCGCTTTCTTTAGAATCGACTGTCTGACGTAAGCGAGCCCAGGAGAATTCGTCCTCATGCCGTCTCCGCTTCTGATCGCAAAAGGCACCGCACCGCTCTACCTTCTTCCCGCGATGGCGAACCGGCACGGCTTGATCGCCGGAGCCACCGGTACCGGCAAGACCGTCACGCTGCAAGTCATGGCCGAGTCGTTCAGCCAGATCGGCGTGCCTGTCTTTGCTGCCGATGTGAAAGGCGACCTCTCGGGCATCAGCCAGGCTGGTAGTCGACAATCCCAAAATTCAAGATCGCGTGAAGCAGCTGCAACTGGGCGACTTCCCTTTCTTCGGATCGCCCACTACTTTTTGGGACGTCTTCGGCGATCAGGGTCATCCGGTTCGCGCCACCGTGTCAGAGATGGGGCCCCTGCTCTTCAGCCGCATTCTGAACCTGAACGACACGCAGACTGGCGTGCTCACGCTGGTTTTTAAAATTGCCGACGATAATGGCCTGTTGCTGCTCGACCTGAAAGACCTGCAAGCTATGCTGGAGCACGTCGGCGCATCCGCCAAGGACTACCAAACGCAATACGGCAATATCTCGGCCGCCAGCATTGGCACGATCCAACGTGGGCTGGTCACGCTGCAGCAGCAAGGCGGCGACAAATTTCTTGGTGAGCCGGCTCTCAATCTCGACGATCTCATTCAGACCGACTCCAATGGTCACGGTGTTGTGAACATTCTTGCCGCCGACAAACTACTCGGTTCGCCACAGCTCTACGCGACCTTTCTGCTCTGGATGCTGTCTGAACTTTTCGAGAAGATGCCCGAGGTTGGCGATCCCGAGAAGCCGAAATTGGTGTTTTTCTTCGATGAAGCACACCTGCTCTTCAACGACCTGCCGCAAACATTGGAGTCGAAGATCGAACAGGTCGTGCGCCTCATTCGCTCCAAGGGCGTAGGAATTTACTTCGTTACCCAGAGTCCCACTGACATTCCCGAAATCGTTCTCGGACAACTCGGCAACCGCGTGCAGCACGCGTTACGCGCCTTCACTCCCAAAGATCAGAAAGACGTTCGCGCCGCCGCTCAGACTTTCCGCTCCAATCCGAAGCTTAACGTCGAAACCACCATCACCGAGTTGGCGGTAGGCGAGGCGCTGGTTTCCTTCCTTGATGACAAAGGCACACCGGGAATTGTGGAGCGCGCCATGGTGTGTCCGCCGCACAGCCAGATCGGACCCATCACGCCTGATCAGCGGCAGCAGATGATTCACAGCGATGTCCTCTACGGGACTTACGAGCAGGCTGTCGATCGCGAATCCGCCTACGAGCGCCTCAAGGGACGCAACGCCCAGGCACCAGGTGCGGGACCACCAGCCCAGCAACCAAGCCAGCCCTGGTACGCGAATCTGCCATCCCTCGGCGGCGGTCCCGGACGCCGCGATTCCATGGTTGACGCCATGATGAAAAGCGCCGCACGCTCCATCGGCAGCTCGGTCGGCCGCCAGATTATTCGCGGCGTGCTGGGCTCGATCATGGGCAGCAGCAAGCGTTAGAACGCAAGATTGCCCTTGCCCTTGCGGGCAGTCGATGTTATCTGTGACTGCTTTTGGATCGGTGTGATGACCTCAGGACATACGATTGCCTGAACCCAAATTACCAGCCGAACCGCCAGCGCCATCCGGCTTCCTCTCGCCGGGTGTGTCGATCGCCGAAGCCGAAGATCCCAACCAGCCAAAACGCGTCATGGGATTTCGTGACCTGGTTCTGTTCTACGTGGTCACCGGCGTCAGCCTGCGCTGGATCGCCACTGCCGCCGCTGCTGGCCCAAGTTCCATCGTAATCTGGCTCGGCGCGTGGCTGCTTTTCTACACGCCACTCGCGCTCTCGGTTATCGAACTGTCGTCGCGCTATCCCAACGAAGGCGGGCTCTACGTATGGTCGAAGCACGCCTTCGGAGACTTTTCCGGGTTCATGTCGGCCTGGACTTACTGGACCAGCAATCTTCCCTACTTCCCTGCCGTCCTTTACTTCGCGGCCAGCAACGTGATCTACATGCGCGAGGCGCAGTGGGGACATTTATCGAACAACGCGACGTTCTACATCGTCTTCTCGCTGATCACGCTGACCGTCGCGACCTTGATGAACGTCGTCGGACTTGACGTCGGGAAGTGGCTGCATAATGTCGGCGCGGTGGCCATGTGGATTCCCGCCGTGATCGTGGTGGTGATGGGACTGGTCGCCTTCCATCGCTTCGGTTCGGCGAATGCGTTCAGTGTTCACAGCATGACTCCCAGCACGCACTTCAACGATATCGTCATGTTTTGGCCGCTGTTGTTTTTTGCCTTTGGCGGATGCGAGACCGCGTCGTTTATGGGCGAGGAGATCAAGAACGCTCGCCGCACCATTCCCTGGGCTCTGTTTTTCGCGGGACTCACGGTAGCTTTCTGCTACATCATTGGAACGGTGGGAGTGCTGCTCGCACTGCCTGCTTCGGAAGTGAGCAACCTTCAAGGACTCATGCAGGCGATCGCTAAGACCGCCAGCCGCATTGGGTATGGAGCGGTGGTTCCGGTAGCGGCCTTTCTGATTGCGCTCAGCAATATTGGCGCTTGCGGAGCCTACATCGCCGCCGTGGCCCGTCTTCCCTTCGTCGCCGGACTCGACCGCTTCTTGCCGCCGATCTTCGGCGCTTTGCACCGTCGCTGGAAAACTCCGTGGATGGCGCTGCTGGTGCAAGGCGTCATCGGCGCCATCTTCATTTTTCTTGGACAAGCGGGGACTAGCGTCAAAGGCGCCTATGACGTGATGGCAGCCATGACCGTCATCACTTACTTCATCCCCTATCTCTACGTCTTCGCTGCCATGTTCAAGTTACAAAACCAGCCAGCCGGACCGGAGATCATTCGCGTGCCTGGAGGGCGGCGAGTCGCGAAGCTGGTCGCCGTCATCGGATTCATCACAACTACGCTCACCATCATTCTCTCCTCCATCCCGCAACCCGACGAGCCCAACAAGCCCCTGGCCATACTGAAAGTAGTCGGAGGCTCGATTGTGTTGCTCGCCATCGGCGCATGGCTCTACTGGTCGGGCAAAAGAAAAAGTAGCGCCTGAGCCTGCCCTGAGCGAAGCCGAAGGGTCCCGCCGGCCAGTGCGAAGTATTTCTCCTGACGAAGCATCCCTCTCACGTTCTGTTGCTCCCCGTCACCAACAAAAGACAACCCTTTTACACCGCGCTAACACAAGCGAACGATTACCTCTCTAGCCTGTGTTTACTGTAGATCGCCTCTACAAGGCGGTCGCGGACCAACCCTTATACGAAATGGAGTACTGAAGTATGAAGAAGGAAGAACCCTCTCCAGTTCTGTCATCCAATCCGGAAACGGAGAACCTTACTGCGCAGTTGCAACGCAATTTCGAGCGCCGCTCCTTCCTGAAGGGCATTGGGATGGCGGGCGCGGCCCTGTCCGCCGGCGCGTTGCTGACCACAGACCTGAAAGCCGACACCCGCACTACAGGCAAGCTCACCAAAGGCGACGCAGCTATCCTCAGGTTTCTGGCGGCTGCCGAAATCATCGAAAGCGATCTCTGGCTGCAGTACCAGGAATTAGGCGGAACCCAGGACGATGAAGTCTCGACCCTCGCAAGCAAGTTGATTCCCGGCTATCCCGCGAAGCCTACCGGCGGAAACGCTTTGTACATGCAAGATCTGGTGCCGCTCGATGAAGACATGGCGCAATACATTCACGACAACACCGAAGACGAATTGACCCACGAAGTGTTCATTAATGCTTATCTCGAATCGAAAGGCGAAAAGGGGGTCAATCTCGATCAGTTCCGCACCTTGCCTGGCAGCAAAGCGACCGGCGCCAATCAATTTGGCCGGCTCACCAACCTGATGCAGCTTACTGTCGATACATCGTTCTGGGCGCGCTATCGCGATGGCTCGAAGAATCCTGATTTTGGAGATACTTTGCCCCAAGCCATTCCGACCTTGGCAGTCGGACAGCATCCCGCGATTCCTCGCACCGACGATGACGCCAGCCACGCCGATTTCTTCCAGGCAATCGTCAACACCGCGGGGTTTCACTTTGCTTTTATCGAGCAGGGCGGAAGCAGCCTCTACCCGCAACTGGCACAGAGGGTCACCAATGTCGAGGTTTTGCGGATTCTGCTTAGCATTGGCGGAGTCGAGATCGCACATTTTCAGACCTGGCAGGACAAGGCCGGAAATGCTCCGCAACTGACCGATGTTGTCGATCCCGTGACCGGAGTTACCGTGACCTTCCCCGATCTGAATGCTCCTCCGTTCGGCGGCGAAGACTTTCAGACCAACCTGATCATGCCCGAACCAACCGCATTCCTCAGCAAGAAGCTTCCAGCATGCTCGATCATTCGTCCGACCGCCACTCATGGAGCCGCCATGGGAGCGGTGAAGGGCCTGACTGCCGATGGACTGTTCATCGGCCAGTCGCCGGCGTTCTTCGCTTACTTGCGCGAACTCGCAGAAGATGCGGACGCTGCCATCCGCGGCGGCGAGTAGCTGAATCTCACCCTTTTGCCGCGGGCGCTTGTGCTAACCGGCACGGCGCCCGCACTCTTATCGAGGAGGAACCATGTTCGAAGGACTATTTCAACCAATGCACTTGCTGGTGATCTTCGGAATCGCTTTGTTGGTATTCGGCCCTAAGAAACTGCCCGAATTAGGCAAAGGAATTGGAGACGGAATTCGCGGCTTCAAGTCTGCGATGAAAGAGGAAGAAAATCCGGCGGAAGCAAAACAGGATCAGAGGTGAATCGTGGGTTTTGGCGGATTAGTGTTAATGCTAGCGCTGGGATTCCTGGTATTGGGCCCGAAGCAGATGCAGAAAGTGTTGGGCCAAATCGCGCGCGCAAAAGCCGAGCTCGAAAGCGCGACCCGAGGACTTAAAGCTCAACTCACAAACGAACTGAAAATCACAGATCCCAAAGACCCTTCTCTGTGACTCTGTGGTGAAAAGAATTAAACCGGCACCGCTGTCTTGCGTTCGGGATTGAAGAACGGAATCTTCACGATCTTCGCCGTGACCTTCTGGCGCATCGACTCGACCGTGATTTCCATCTGCAGCTTGTTTCCAGTTTTCGAATGTGCCGTCTCGACACTGGCGAGCGCGATCAACTTCTTGAGCACTGGGGACCATGCGGTGGTAGTCGCCTTGCCCACCTGCTTATCTCCCGCATAAACCGGAACATGCACACGAGAAGCCTGTGTTGGCGCCGCCGGCGAGAGTCCGAACTTGTCGTAGCGCTCCTCGACTTCCGTCCAGTCGAGTTCCAGGCCGACGAGTTGCCGGGGCACACCTAGCTTCGCTTCCTCCGCCAGCGCCACTTTGCCAACGAAGTTTTCTTTGTCCAGATGCACCATCTTGCCGAATCCCAACTCAAACGGGGAATACTTCTGCGAAGGAATCAAGGCTCTCTTGGAACTCGTATAGTCAACCTCGATCAGCAGCAACCCGGCCTCGACGCGCGCCACATCCAGCGCCAGCATTCCGGCAGCATGGATATCGAACTGCTTGCCGGTCGTCATCAGCGCGTCCCAGACTTTGACGGCGTCATTCCACGGAATCCAGACTTCGTATCCCAGATCGCCTGTGTAACCGGTGCGCGAGATGTCCACGGGCACGCCCGCGATCTTTCCCGAGGTCATGCGGAAATACTTTAAATTCGCGATATCAGCCTCGGCCACTGCCTTCAACAACTTTGCCGAGGTCGGTCCCTGCAACGCCAGAGCCGCAACTTTCTCTGAAATATCTTCGATCTGCACATCCATGTTCAGGCCGTTCTGGCGGAACCAGCGCAAGCTGGGATCGGCGGCCGTCCAGCGATACTTGTTCTCCTCGAGCCGCGTGATGGTGCCGTCGTCAATCACCTTCCCCTGCTCGTCGCACCAGCAGCAATAAATCACCTGTCCGACTTTGACCTTCCTGATGTCACGAGTGATGACACGGTTCACCAGCTTGGTCGCATCCTTGCCGCGTGATCAAGTACTTGTAAAGCGGGCTGATGTCGATCAAGGCGCAAGCATTTCGAATCGCGTTGTACTCGTGCTCGTGATGCACCTCATACACGCTGACCGTGTAGTAGCCCGACCATTCGCGGTAGTTGAGGCTGGTGCAGAGGGGAAAGGTTCTCTCGTGAAATGCGGTTCCTACGGGCACGTTGGCTCCTTGGGCTTCCCTTTGTGGACCTTCGTGTCCTTTGTGGTTCAGGTTTTAAAGGCATAACCACAAAGGACACGAAGGATCACAAAGGAATCTGCTGGCCGGATTATATGCAGTCGCGTCACACACTAGCAACTTGACTGCAAGTCAGCGCGCACGCAATCTGCGAGACAAAATGCGGCCTTCTAGGTAGAATGGCGAGTCACTTCAGTTCAGAAATCATGACGACGTCATTGTCGACCGACATTCTGCGTTGGGCAGTTCTTCCAAGCGGCCTCTGATCGCCTGAGATGTACAGTGGTGTGTTCTCCCGGCAAGAGCTAAGTGCTAACAGCTAAAGGCTAAGAGCTAATATGGCTAACTCATACGATGTCATCGTCATTGGCGGAGGCCACAACGGCCTGGTCAACGCCGCCTACCTGGCCCGCGCCGGCAAGAAAGTTCTGGTGCTCGAGCGCCGTCATGTGCTCGGCGGCGCCGCCGTCACCGAAGAAGTCTTCCCCGGATTCAAATTCTCGGTCTGCTCATACGTGGTCTCGCTGCTGCGCCCCGAGATCATTCGCGACCTCGATCTTCCCCGCCACGGCCTCGAGATCCTCCCGCTCGACGGAACTTTCACGCCCATGCCCAACGGAGACTACCTCTGGCGCGTGAACGATCACGGCAAGACTCATCGTGAGATCGCCCGCCATTCCAAGCTCGACGCCGAGGCCTACGACGAATTCGGCAAAGCGATGCAGGCCATGTGCCGCTTCGTGAAGCCGATTCTGAGCATGGTGCCGCCCGATCCGGCGACTTTGAACCCGAAGGAACTGATGAAGCTGCTCTTCATCGGACGCCGCTTCCAGGGCATGACCAGCGAGGACAAGTACAACCAGGTGCAGTTGATGACCATGAGCGCCATCGACTTCCTGGACCAATGGTTCGAGACCGACGTGCTGAAGGCCACCATGTCGGCGTCTGGAATTATCGGAACTTTCCTCGGTGTGCGCTCGCCGGGGACTGCGTACGTTCTTCTCCATCACTACATGGGAGAAATCGACGGCGCCTTCCGCTCCTGGGGATTCTCCCGCGGCGGCACCGGTGCCATCTCAAACGCGATCGCCGACGCCGCTCGCGAAGCGGGCGTCGAGATTCGCACCAAGGCCCCAATCGGAAGGATCATCGTAAAGAATGGGAAAGCCAAGGGCGTGGTTCTAGAGAATGGCGACGAGATTTTCGCCAACGTCATCTCTTCAAGCGTCGATCCTCGCCTGACCTTCACTCGCTTCATCGAAGACGGGAACCTGCCGACAGACTTTCTCGACGAGATTCGCCGCTACAAATTCCGTGGCTCGTCCGGAAAAGTAAATCTCGCGCTCGACGCGCTGCCGGATTTCAAGTGCATGCCCGGACCCGGCGCTCACCTGCGCGGAGCGATTTCCATCTCGCCCAGCGTCGAATACATGGAGCGCGCCTACGACGACGCCAAATATGGCAACTTCTCGCGCCGTCCTTATATCGACATGGTGATTCCCACGCTGACCGATCCTTCGGTCGCGCCTCCGGGAAAACACATCATGTCATGCTTCGTGCAGTACGCGCCCTACAAGCTGCGCGCCGGCTTGAACTGGGACGATCAGAAAGAAGCCTTCGGCAATAACGTCATCGACACCATCTCCGAATACGCGCCGAATATCAAGAACATCATCCTGCACAAGCAGGTCGTGACGCCGCTCGATCTGGAGCGCGAATTCGGACTGACTGAAGGCAACATCTTTCAGGGCGAGCTCTCGCTCGAACAATTGTTCTTCCTGCGTCCCGTGCCGGGCTGGGCGCAATACCGCACGCCGATCAAGAATCTCTACATGTGCGGATCGGCCACGCATCCGGGCGGCGGCATCATGGGCGCCAATGGACGCCTGGCAGCGCTCGAAATTCTCAAAGACGTTAAGGGAGCGGCCTAGACCATGGCAGACACGCGCGATGTCGTCATCATTGGTGGCGGTCACAACGGGCTGGTCACCGCTTTCTATCTGGCCAAAGCGGGATTCAAACCGCTCGTGCTCGAACGCCGCGGCCAGCCCGGCGGCGCGGCCATCACCGAAGAATTCCATCCCGGCTTCAAAGGCTCGATTCTCGCCCACACCGCCGGGCCGATTCGCCCTGACATCCTTCGTGACATGCAACTCGACCGTCACGGACTGAAGCTGATCACGCCCGATGTCAGCACCGTTTCGCTATCCCCCGATGGCCGCGCGCTGGTCCTCTACAACGATGTCCGCAAAGCCGCCGAAGAAGTTGGCAAGTTTTCGAAGAAAGACGCCACGCGCTACGCGGAGTTCCAGGAATCGCTCGCGCAAGATCGGCAAAGTGATCGGCGAAGCGCTCACTCTAGCCCCGCCGAATATTGACGACCCCAGCAAAGGCGATCTCTGGGGCATGCTGCAGACGGGACGCGCCATCCGCAAACTCGGCAAGAAAGATATGTACCGCCTGCTGCGCTGGGGACCCATGGCGGTCGCCGATCTCGTCGCGGAGTACTTCGAGACCGAACTGCTGCGCGCCACCATCGCCGCCCGCGGCATCTTCGGAACATTTCTCGGTCCGTGGTCCGCAGGCAGCAGCTTGGTGCTCTTGCTGCGCGCCGCTGGAGACAGTCATCCAGCAGGCTCGGCAAACTTTGCCGCCGGCGGAATGGGATCGATCACGCAAGCCATGGCCGCGGCCGCAACTCAGGCAGGCGCAGAAATTCGCAGCGGCGCCGAAGTCATCGAAGTCCGCGTGAAAGACGGCTGCCGCGACCAGCGTCGTACTTTCCACCGGAGAAGAAATTGTCGGCAAAGCCATCATCTCGAACGCCGACCCCAAGCGCACGCTGCTGAAACTGGTCGATCCCGACGCACCTCACGCCCGACTTCGTCATGAAGCTGCAGCACTACCGCATGCCGGGCACGGTGGCGAAAGTAAATCTCGCGCTTTCGGGACTCCCCAACTTCTCCGCCCTCAGCGGCGCGAGCGGCGACGTGCTCAGCGGACGCATCCACATTGGCCCGGAGATCGACTACCTGGAGCGCGCCTTCGACGAGTCGAAGTATGGCAACTTCTCGCGCCAGCCTTATCTCGAAGTTGCGATCCCGTCGATTGCCGATCCTTCGCTGGCTCCCGCGGGCAAGCACGTGATGTCGATCTACATGCAGTACGCGCCCTACAAGCTCAAGAGCAGCGATTGGGAAAGCCAGCGCGTTGCGCTTGGGAGATACCGTCGTCAAAACTCTGGCCCAGTATGCGCCGAACCTGCCCGAGCTGATCCTGAGCCACCAGATCATCACGCCGCAGGATCTCGAAGACACCTACGGCCTCACTGGCGGACAGATCTTCCACGGCGAACTGGCGCTCGATCAGTTCTTCACCATGCGTCCGCTGCTCGACTGGGCGCGCTATCGCACGCCCATCAAGAATCTTTATTTGTGCGGATCAGGAACCCATCCCGGCGTAGGATTGACCGGTGGCTCCGGCGCCAACGCAGCGAAGGAAATTTTGAAAGACTTAGAATAAGTAATGCCGGCGTATAACGATGTAGGCCATATTCCGGCGAGTCAAGTTGCTGGGCTAGACAGCTAGGAACAGTCGCCACTCATTCTAAAGACGTCATCCCGAACCTGAGCGAATGCGAAGGTGAGGCATCGCTCATCGAGCGCGGACAATGCCAGAGTCACTAACTTCGGCCAAAGCCACGCGCCAGATCCTATGCGGCCCTGCCGGGCTCTAGGATGATCGCTTCAGCCCTTCAGTTCCAGGCGTTCACGCATCGAACTAGAGTTTTCCGCAATCGAGAAAACCGAGTCCGTGGCATTGACCATGAAGAATTCCGCCATCCTGCTCATCGCCTGCCCTGACCGCAAAGGCGTCGTCGCCACCATCTCCGACTTCATCTTTCGCCACAACGGCAACATCCTGCACGCCGACGAGCACGCCGACGAAGACTCCAATCTCTTCCTGATGCGCGTGGAGTTCGATCCCGCCGATTTCGACATCCCTCTCGCCGACTTCAGCCAGCACTTCCTCCCGATCGCCGAGAAGTTCGAGATGACGTGGCGGCTGGCCCAATCGAGCCATCGTCCCAAGATGGCGATCCTGGTTTCAAAGTACGATCACTGCCTGGTCGATTTGCTCTATCGGCACAAGAGCGGAGAGCTCGCCTGCGAGATTCCAGTCATCATCTCGAATCATCCCGATAACCAGCCCATTGCCGACTTCTATCGCATTCCCTACTTCACCGTAACCGTGCCGAAAGACAACAAGCGCGAAGCGGAGCAGAAGATTCTCGACCTGCTCCGGCAAAATGCGCCGGATTTCATTGTTCTCGCCCGATACATGCAGATCTTGTCGAGTGAGTTTGTCGCCGCCTACCCGCACCGCATCATCAATATTCACCACTCGTTCCTGCCTGCCTTCATCGGAGCCAAACCCTATCACCAGGCTTTCGCCCGCGGCGTCAAGCTCATCGGCGCCACCAGCCACTACGTCACTGAGGTCCTCGATGACGGTCCCATCATTGAGCAGGATGTGATCCGCATCTCCCACCGCGACTCGCTCGACGATCTTCTGCAGAAAGGCCGCGACCTGGAAAAAGTCGTGCTCTCCCGGGGCGTTCGCTGGCACATCGAGAACCGGGTGCTGTTGTACGGAAACAAGACCGTGGTATTCGACTAGAGCCGACCGGGTACGACCCTGTTGGTGACTTTGGTGTCCTGTCTTCGGAGAGTCTTGTGCAACTGCGAATGTTCGTCTTTACTTATGCATACACCCTTTTCTGCGCGTTGCCGGGGATGGTTCGCAGGAGCAGCGATTGGTCGAAGATCCGAAGTGGGAGCTTGCCATTCTGGCCACTGTCCAGGGCTTCTATGAGAAGCTCCTGCAGACCCCTCTTGAAGGGGAAGTCCCTGTGCCTCAAGGACTTGAAGCGATCTCTCTGCAGGAAAGCGATGGCGACGTCCACATCACCCTGACCCGCATGCGGCGCTGGCTCACGCTGCTCGACATGGCCATTACGCCCGCCATGCTGCGGTGCGCTCTGACCACCGAAACCGACCCCGAAATCGCCGAAGCCATGCTGCGTTACCTGGTACGGCGCAAGGAGTCCAGCGACACCAATCGTGACAAGACCGATCTGGTGGCCACGTTCCTGTACCGCCATCCCCGAGTGCCCGGACAATGGGAGCGCCGTGGCTATGGCCTCGACGGTTCGTTGCCCCTATCGCCATTCGAAATCGCGCTCATCGAGATTCTCGCTGACAGCGACGTGCCTTCCCTTCCCGACGAGCATGTGCAGATTCTTCGCCGCTTTGACCCCTTGCAGGAAGAGGCCGAGGCGTTTACGGACCTCAACGCTCTGCTGGATTCCGGCATCATCGGCCGGGTGCGCGAACTGAAGCATTCGCTCGACATGTCGTTCTACCACCCCAGCGTGCTCGCAACCATCTCCCCTTACAACGCGGCCTTTGGAAGAAAGTTCGATGAGCTGTTTCACGGTGCCGCCTCCGAGATCAAAAACTTCGCGCAAGCCCTGGAGGAACAAGGCGGCAGCATCCTGGGCAATGTGGATGGCGTGGACGTTACCGTCGAGCATGTAGCCTCGCTTAGGGAGAGCGAACTGCTCAAGTCGGACTACGGCACCGCTCTCGATAAATTCCATCGCGTTTCGAAGCTGAAGAAAGCGCTGGAGCGGCGTCCCCCCATCCGCCGGACCCGACCCACGCTGCTTCCGCCCGTCAGGACCGGACGCAGCGGCAGCGGCGGCAGCGCCTGCGCTCGCCCGGCGTCCTGAAATCGATGTGGAAGCGCTGCGCGCCGCAGTAACACCGGCTCAGATTTCGATTGAAGAGACCAAGGTGCGCAAGGTGGAGGAGTCGATTCGCGTGTTTGTCCGCGTGGCCGATCCCAAGTTCCGCCAGATCGTCCCCATGCGCTTTTTTAACCTCACCCTCACGCCTGCCGAGGTTGAGGCGTATTGCGCGGACTATCTCGAGGAAAAGAGCCTGCGCGCCGGAACGGCTCGCGCTCTGCTGCGGCTGGTCGCGGTGTTTGGCCGCGTCACTACTGAACTCGAAGAACTCAGGCGGAACGAAAACTCCACTTCTCTCTGGAAGCTTCACGCCGATTCGCTGATCGTCTTGCTGGAAGTAGCTCGAACGCTGGCGGAGCAAGCCGAACGCCTGATTGCACTCGCCCACCAGCACAATGGGATGGAATTTGCGGAGGCCGTCGAGACTTCCCTCGGCAAGCTTCGCGAGCGCTCCGAGCAGGCCGTGCGGACCCTTGGAGCTTAAAACCCCCTCTAATTAGGCTTTTGTCACCGTCGATGAGGCCGTGGCGCGCTCTGATGCGTAGTGCTCGCTCTTCATCGCGTACATCCTGCGATCCGCTTCCGCCAGCAACTCTTCTGCACCGTCGCCGTCCTTCGGATAAAACGCCTGTCCGATGCTGATCGAAACCAGGTCTTCGCCGCAGATCTCCCGGCCCACCTGCGCCACCATCGACTGCAGCCTCTGCACCATCTCGGCAGTAGCCTCGTTCCCAAGGCCAGGCGCGACGATCACGAACTCATCCCCGCCCATGCGCGCCGAGTAATCGTATTCGCGGCAAAAGGTCTTCAGAGCCGCGGCAAACATCTGCAAGAGCTTATTTCCCTGCAGGTGTCCGAACTGATCGTTTACTTGCTTGAATCCATTCAGATCGGAAACAAAGACCGCTAGCGTTTCGCTGGCCCTCTGGCAACGCGCGATCTCCCCATCCAGATGCATGAACAATGACCGCGCGTTGGGAAGTCCCGTCAAGAAGTCAGTAGTCGCCGAGTCTTCCGCGACGCGATATTTCAAGGCGTTTTCAACTGCAAAGCCCAGCTTCGATGCGATCACCTGCAACACCCGCAAATGGTCGCGGGTAAAGGCATCTGCCGGAGCGCGGTAAAGGGCGAGCACGGCCACTACGCCCGCCACTCCTTCGAGCGGCACGGCCAGCGCCGAGCGCAGCGTGCTGTATTTGGTGGGATCATTCAAATATCCCGGCTCGACCGAAGGATTGCCATTCAAGATCGGCTTCTTGTTCTGCGCCACCCATCCCGACAACCCTTGGCCGATGGGAATTCTTAGCGACGAAAATAAGCGGAAGTTATCGCCGCTCACATACTCTGGTGTCAACGTATCGCCCTTCTGGACATACACTGCCATCGAGTCGTGTGGCACCAAACGCTTCAATCTCACCGACAGCATCGACAGCGTATCGTCGAGACTCAGCGACGTTCCCATTTCATGGCTGAGTTCAAACAGCAATTGCGCTTCCTGGCGCGCCGCGGCAATGCTCGACAGAAAGTCTCCGCGCGGTTCGGTGGCGTGAACCGGCGCTTCTGATTCGGCGAAGCCCGCAGCGGGAGCCAGTCCCCGCTCCACCTTCACGTCGGTTGATAACTTGGCGGGAGCCTTCGCAGGCTGCGAAGTCGCCAACTTCTCCAATTCGACGTACCGCTCTCGCAAGATCGCCACCACTCTCGGATCAAAGCTGGTGCCTGCTTCCTGCGCTACCCGATCCATGGCTTCGTTCAGCGGCAAAGCGCGCCGGTACTGGCGATCGGAAGCCAGCGCGTCCAGGCAATCCACCGCCGCTAGAATGCGCGCCCCAATCGGAATCTCGTCGCCCTTCAGTCCATTGGGATAACCGCTGCCATCCCATTTCTCATGGTGCGCCCGCACGATCGGCACCACGGGATACGGAAAGTCGACCTGCTCCAGGATCTCGGCCCCAATGATGGGATGAATTTTCATCTTCTCGAACTCTTCCGGCGTCAGTTTTCCCGGCTTCGAGATAATGTGCTCCGGCACCGCCAGCTTGCCAATGTCATGCAACACGGAAGCCGCCTGCAGCGCCTCAATCTCGCCCTCGTTCAATCCCAGTTCCTTGGCGACTTCGATGGCGTACACGCGAACTCTCTGGAGGTGCTCGTGGGTCGTATGGTCCTTCGCTTCGATCGCCAGCGCCAGCGCTTCAATAGTCTGCAAATGCAGGCTCGAGACTTGCTCCGCATGCCGCTTCTCGTCTTCAAGCTTCTCCAAGTAGAGGCGATAGGACCGGTACATCAAATACACCGGTGGCAACACCAGCAACGACGCTTGCCACCCGATCTCCTGGTTCAAGAAGTGCACCACGCCCACGATCGCCGCCCCCACCAGGTAGTACGGGAACGACCAGAAGTAGCACTCGGACCAGACTTTCATGATCGGCTTGTCCTCGGTCAGCCGGATGATTACAGCCATCGCCAGCGTATTGAACAGGAAGTAAGTGATCGCAACGATCAGGAGCACCAGAGGCCCCGGACCGGGTAGCAAACGTGTAGTTGCAAATTTGTAGATACCGTATGAGACCGCCGTTCCCACCGGCAACTGCGAAAGATTGAAGATTACGTGCACCGGCTGCATGCGCCGCGAAGATTTCCAGTAACACTGCACCAGCACTGCGGCGAAGCCGATCACCAGAGTCTCGGCGAAACTCAATTCCAGAACGCCCAGCAGGATGAACAGGAAGTTCACCGACATTGTCCCGTTGATGCCGGGCAGTTTGATTTTGAGGGAAGAAGCGAGCAGCGCCACCAGCAGGTAGCAGACAAACTTAAGAGGATCGGTCGTCTGCCAGTTTATGAAGGCCAGCACGAAACAGCCTGCTGCCGCCAACGCCATGGCAGCAATAAACAGGTTGGCGCCCACTTGCCGTGTCATCGCACGTGACATCCCCCTAGATTTTCCCCGACGCCCTCGGTCTTTGTCCGTTCAAAACGGGAACCGCGGGTTACGTTCGTTTAGCCTTTTCTTACAGCCACCTACGTGCTCTCCCATGGTCGTCAAACGATTGCTCGTCTCGGTCCCCGCCCAGGCGGCCACTTTGTCCGCGGAAAAGTCGGCCTGCCCGGACATCCTGTCCTTCCCATTTTGGGAACATGAATCGTATGTAATTGATATACAACAACTTACTTTCGGCCCACGACTTGCCTTGGTACCTGTGTTCCTCCCCTTAACGAGCACCACAGAAGGCCATTTGTGGCCTATCGGAGAATGTCCGCGATGAGAAAGTGGCTCGTAGTTTTCGTGATGGCGGCCGTGACGCTGGCCAGCGCTGACAACACCAAGCTGTCTCCCGATTTGTTGAGCAAGACCTCGGGGACGGTCCGGGTCGTCGTGCAGTACAACCAGGCGCCCAGCCTGCTCGACCTCAAGAACCTGCTCGGCTTGCTAGGCTCAATTGTCAGCCAGCTGCCTGTGGTCAACGCGGTGGTGGCGGACATCCCGCTGACCAATGCTCTGCTGCTATCGAACCAGAGCAATGTCCGCTACATCAGTCTTGATCGGGCCCAGAGGCCAACGCTCAGCAATGCCGCGCCTGCTATCAATGCCGAAACCGCCTGGCAGTCCGGCTATACCGGCGCGGGCATCGGCATCGCCCTCATCGATAGCGGCGTCGCCAGCCATCCCGACTTGAATGGCGGCTTTCTGGGACTATCGCGCGTGGTTTGGAATCAAAGCTTCGTTCCCGGGACCCTGAGTGCGACCGACCAGTATGGTCACGGCACGCACATCGCAGGACTGATTGCCGGAGACGGCGCCAGTTCCACGGGATCGAAATATTCGAAAACCTTCAAAGGCATCGCTCCGAATGCGAACTTGGTTAACCTGCGCGTGCTCGACCAGAACGGCGCCGGCACCGACAGCGAAGTGATCGCCGCCATCAATACGGCGATCCTGTTGAAGCCACTCTTCAATATTCGTGTCATGAATTTCTCGCTAGGACGTCCGGTCTATGAGAGCTATAAGCTCGACCCGGTTTGCCAGGCCGTGGAAGCCGCGTGGAGAGCGGGCATCGTCGTGGTAGTCGCCGCCGGAAACAATGGGCGTTACCAGCCCACGAATGGCTATGCCACCGTCACTTCGCCGGGTAATGATCCTTATGTGATCACGGTCGGTGCGATGAAAACGATGGGCACTCCGACTCGCGTGGACGATCTCATCGCCAGCTACAGCTCCAAAGGCCCGACCGCGATCGACCACATCGTGAAGCCCGATGTCGTCGCCCCCGGCAATCTTCTGGTTTCGACCGAAGAAGCTGGCACGCTCTACAACCAATATCCCGGCAACCGCGTCCCCTACAGCTTCTACATGAACGGAGGCAGCAATGCCTCCTCGACTTCCTACTTCACCCTGAGCGGCACCAGCATGGCCGCAGGCGTCCTGAGCGGCGCGGTCGCCGATCTGCTTCAGAAAAGTCCGAGCCTTACGCCTGATCAGGTCAAAGCTCGCCTGATGAAGACCGCCTGGAAATCATTCCCCGCAACCAGCAGCACCATCGATCCGACTACCGGAATCACCTACACCGATCAGTATGACGTCTTCACCACCGGCGCCGGATATGTTGATCTTGAGACGGCGATGGCCAGCACCGACGTGGCGAAGGGTAGCGCGATGTCGCCCACGGCGAACTATGATCCCTCGACCGGCAACGTCTACATGTCGAACGACCCGTCCGCAGTCTGGGGAACTTCGGCCATGTGGGGGAGTTCGGCGGTCTGGGGCAACTCTCAGTTCGTCACGTCGAACTCGGCGATGTGGGGCAGCAGCGCCATGTGGGGATCGTCCGCCATGTGGGGATCCAGCACCTCCGATGGATTCAGCACCGTCTGGGCCGGAAGCGCCATGTGGGGATCAAGCGCCATGTGGGGATCGTCAGCCATGTGGGGATCGAGCGCGTCAGGAGGAGAGAACTAAAAGAAGGCTTAAGCGAGCAAAGGTGTCGCCGGATAAGGTATTTCGGCGACACTCGCGATCCTACTCGATGCGCTTTGCCTTCTGATCTTTGCCGCTCTGGTGTAGGACCAGCGCATTCGCCCGACCCTGGCTGTCAACCTCAAAAGTTATTTGTGCCTCCACAGCCTTCAGAAAAAAGTCTCGTGGTCCCTCAGGAAACACTTCGAATTTCGGTTGATTCGTGGCCTGCACGAAAAGTCGGGCACCCTCTCGGGTAACTGTGAGAATGAAACTCGGTGACAGCTCATACCGGCCCACATAGCCGTCGAAGAGCTTGGGATCGACCGCAATTTCCTTGTGCTCTTTCGGAGGCTGCGCGAGTGGCGCACTCGGGTTCAGCAAGTGCTGGCCGATATCATCCATTCCAGAGGCTATCCCCGCATTCGATAACACAACCACTCCGACACGCGTCTTAGGATCGTAACCAATAAATGATCGGAACCCAGCCGTACCCCCGTTGTGCCAGATCATCTCGCGACCATCCCGCGTCAGAATGTGCCAGCCTAGTCCGATCTCGAGGCCAGGAACGCCCGTGGGGCGGCGTCCCGCGAGCATCGCTGCCATGGCGGGTGCAAGCGGAGTCTTTGTGTACCCAAGATTAGCGGCAAGGAAGGTTAGCAAATCGTTTGCGGTAGAGCGCAACGCGCCAGCTCCCGCAAGCGTTGGCAGGTCCCATAGCCCTGCGGGTTCCAGGGCCGCATCGTATCCCGCGGCCAGCCGAGCCTTCATTTCCGGAGACAGCGTGATGCGCGTGTCATTCATGTGTAACGGCTCACAAATTCGGGTTCGCACCAGCGTCTCGTAGTCAGTACCCGCACGCCGCGCCAGGATATGGCCAAGCAGGCCGCCGCCAAGATTTGAGTACTCGTATTGCGACCCGATATCGCGCGTCAGTTGGTAGGTCGACAGAAATTGGTAAAGCTGCTCGACCGAGTAATCGGCATAAGGATTGGCCGGATTCTTGGGATCGAGATTCGAGGGAATGCGAGGCAAGCCAGACGTATGCGTAGCTAGGTCTTGCAATGTAATTTGCCGTCCACCACGCTCCGGCAATTTGACGCCCGCAGGCAAGTATTTCGCCGCCGGATCGGTGAGTGCAACTTCTCCGCGCTGGACCATATCCGCCAAAAGCAGCGACGTAAACACCTTGGTTACCGAACCGATTTCGAATACGGAATTCCCGTCCGGTTGAGTCTTATTCTCCCTGGCTAGCCTGCCGTACGAAACGATCCTGCGGCCGGTTGGCTCGATAACCCCAACCACAATCCCAACGCTTTGCTTCCGGTTGTCGATGCGTTCGATGAGGATTTCGCGGATCTCAGAATCCGAAAGGACTGAGGGCGCCGGGGAAGCCTGACCGAGAGCGCACTGCACCAGGAGGATCAAGCCGATCGCGAAAGCGAAGAAGAATCTGTTCACGAAAGCCTCACCCGTGTCTTATCAAATACACCGCAAAATACTCCGGCGTAATCTTGTCGGTATTGCTGGCGGCCTTGGCCGTGATCGCAATTGTGACATTCTTGGTGGTATCGATTGCACTGGCCGCGCCTACACCCGGTCCCAGGAAGACGTTGGCGTTGCTTCCCGGAGGCTGGTACCAGATCTGCGAGTTTGTCGCCCCGTTGTTGCTGACGTGAACGTCCCATCCAGAGGTCCCTGCCCCGGCAGATGTGTTCACCACCACCGACGTGGTCCCGAACGCAAAGCTGTACGCTGTGCTCGTGCTTCCGGTGGTGTGCTTGAACGCGGTCTGCACCCAGATTTCGTCACTCGCTCCCAGCGTGCCCCCGGGCAAGGTGTAGGAAAATAGAGTCACGGCACTCCCGTTCACGGTGGTAACGGGAGGAAGAGATCCCTGCTTACTTAAAATGATGATGCTCGCGGTCGCCATCGACGCCACTCCACACTGGGATGATGACGGCCGCCCGGCTCTACTGGCCGATCACAAACATGTCGCCGTCATTTTCGGTGTAGATCTTACCATCCCGCCCCAGCGCCACCGGAGTGTAAGCCGCGCCAATTGCCTTGCTCGCATTGACCAAAAGGCACGCCTAGCCGCAGGCCAGCAAATCTCCGCCGGACTCGGCTTGTTCCTGTGTCACAAACGGATCGAACGTGATATCGGCCAGTTGCGTATTTGGACTCTGGCCCACGGCCGGACTGAAGCCGCTATGCTGCGCCGTGCGTCCCCACTGCGGCCAGTCAGCGGGACTCTGCGCCTCGACCGCTTTGACACGAATCATGCCAAGAACAACCGCAAACAACGCGAGGATCAGCAAAGACATCGCCAGCAGCGTTCGTTTCATCCGTGTGGACCTCAATGGTAAGGAATTCCCCGGGGTGCAGAAAAGAGCGTAGCTGGAGAGACGAGCGAGGAAGGGGCGGGGCTAACAAAGGAGGGGGGCTTCTCGGGAATGATGAGGAGGGTAATGGCGATGTTACTCACCTTGTTTGGACCAGAACTGACGGAACGCTGAAACTGTAATAAAGTAACGCGCATGAGCGAAACACTCTGGAATCGAGGTTTCAATTGCTGCGGCAACTTGGGGTTGCGGCGCTGCTTGGTCTTCTCATTGCACTGCCCTGCATCTTCGTAACTAACCAAACGGTTTTTGCGGGACTTTTCGTCGTGGCCGTATTGCTCGTTCTACCAGGTATGATCTACTTGGTGCTGGTGACAATATGGCATTGGAAACAGCGCTATCGAGGGCGACACAGCGATCTGTGGGGCGGACTTATCTTGCTGGAGACCTCCGGATGGTTCAAGCTTGTCTACCTGTTCCGACACATCATCCCGGATGCCCGTGGCACTGGTCGCTACGCGAGATCGATCGAGGCATCGAAAATAGGCACTCAGAGCGGTATTCCCTGAACCTGTGGTCGGGGCATTTGACGAAACCAGTGATTCCACTGACCATGGTTCTCGCCACCCGCCTCTGCACTAACGTAACCTCCGTCCCCCGCGCCTTCCCGGATATCCTTTCCCTGACCGCCTCCCTCAAACGTCCGCAAGGGAGTTCCCATGCAAAATCGAGTTCGAATCTGTCTCCTCGTGCTCGCTGGAGCCGCGCTGCTCGCTGCTACCGGATACGCGCAAGACCAGCCGTCGTTAGGCGATGTTGCGCGGCAGGCGCGGCAGAAAAAACAGCAGGCGAAAGACGCTCAGAGTGGCGACCCTCAAGCGAAGCCCGCCGCAATCAAGCCCGCTCGAGTCATCACCGAAGACGAAATGCCGCAACAGACCACGTCCGACATGGCTTCCGCGACTTCCGAGACCAAAGATCATGCGGATTCTGATTCCGCCCCCTCCACGCCGGCAGGAAAGTTGTCGGCCGACGAATGGAAATCCAAAATTCAAGCGCAGAAGAGCGTGGTTGATGCCCTGCAGAAAAATATCGATGACCTCAACAAGTCCATCCAGTTCGCTCCGGGAAACTGCGTCGCCGGATGCGTCGAGTGGAACGAAAAGCAGAAACAAAAGCAGCAGGAAGCCGAACAGATGAAGGGGCAACTCGATACTGCACAGAAAAAGCTATCCGAGATGCAAGACGCCGCGCGTCAACAAGGCTACGGCAGTTCCGTCTACGAACCGTAGGTGACATCCGGCGCTTAGGCGCGTCTATTCCATGCGATATCGCTCTGAGCAAGTTTCAAGCGGCGAAGGATTTGGTGCGGAGACCAATCCTCACCCCGCCAGATCCCTCGCTGCGCGCTCGGGATGACGTCATACAGTTTAAAACCGTCATCTGAGTCGACGCAGGCGACGAAGAGATTTGTTGTGCTCGACGTCAACGTCTCTACGATCCTCGCCAGATCCCTCACTCTGTTCGGGATGACGTCAATTTTGTTTGTTGCTGAAGTGCCGGTCTGATACAAAAGCAAAAGCCGGGCGCGAAGCCCGGCCTTTACTGAGAGCTGATAGCTGATAGCTGACAGCTAGGTAATATCAAACTGCTCCTGGTGCAGCGCCGGATCGCTCTTCACAATCACGGTCTTCTTGGTCATCTCTTCCATCTCGATCAAGGCCTTGCCATTGTTGGCTTTCAGCACCTTGGCCACCTCGGGATTCACCCTCAGCATCACGTCCGAATGTTCCAGATGCTTCGCGATCTTCCGCATCTCAAGATAGATTTCGTTGCATACCGTGGTCACCGATTTCACGAATCCGGTGGACTGGCAATACGGACATGGCGATCCAATCGTGCGCTCGAGCGACTGCTTCACCCGCTTGCGGGTAATCGCCACCAGGCCGAAGTCGTTAAACTGCAGAACCTTCGACGGAGCCCGATCGCTGCGCAGCGCCTCTTCGAGAGCCTGCATGACTTTCTGACGGTTACGCCGCTCGTCCATATCGATGAAGTCAATGATGATGATGCCGCCCAGATCGCGCAGCCGAATCTGCCGCACAATTTCCTTGATGGCATCGACATTGGTTTTGACGATCGTGTCTTCGAGGCGCGAAGTCTTGCCGACGTACTTTCCGGTGTTGACATCGATCGCCACCAGCGCCTCGGTCTGATTGATCACGATGTATCCACCGCTCTTCAGCCAGACTTTCGACTTGAGCGCTTTATCGATTTCATCTCTCAAACCGAACTGCTCGAACAGAGGAGTCTCTTTGGTATAAAGCTTCACTCGCCGAACCAATGCGGGCTGGAAGCGGTTGGCGAAACGCAGGATGCGTTCATACTCCTGTTCGTTGTCAACCCAGATCGCCGAAAAGTCTGACGTGACCTGGTCGCGCAACACGCGCTCGACTACGTTCAGATCGTGATAGATCAGCGCCGGAGCCTTGCCATTCTCGGAGCGGCTCTTGATTTCATTCCATAAGCCCTTTCAGGAAGCGGATGTCGGCTCGCAGTTCTTCTTCGTTCGCCCCTTGCGCTGCGGTGCGGACGATGAAGCCGCCATGTCCGTTCTCGCGTTCGCTCAGGATGATGCGCTTCAGCCGCTGCCGCTCTTCTTCTGAAGAAATCTTCCGCGACACGCCGGTGTGATTCACGGTCGGCATGTAGACCAGGAAGCGTCCCGGCAAAGCGATGTGGCTGGTGATGCGGGCGCCCTTCTTGCCAATCGGTTCTTTGGCAATCTGGACCAGCACTTCCTGTCCTTCTTTCAAAAGGTCGCTGATTTGTGGGACTGGTTGCGGTGCGCGCTGGCGCTGGAAGCGGCGTCCACCGCGGCGTCCGCGCTGCCCTCCACCTCCGCCTCGACGATCAAATGCCGGACGCCCCGCGCGCTGCGTATAGCCCGCAGTCGCCGCCGGCGCTCTCACTTCCACGCGAGCGTCGACCGAACCATTGCCACGTGCTTCCGCGTCCAGCAGCGCTTCGGCTTCCGCTTGCGCTTCTTCAATCTCGGCTTCCTCTTCTTCTTCCGCCTCTGCCTCGGCGGCAGCCTCATCCAGTTCCACGCCGTCTACTAGCGGTTCGGTTGTGGCTGTTCCTTCGACTGCGGATTCCGCGGATACGGCAATATCATCCCCCGAATTTTCCCGGTAATCTTCCGCTGCGCGAGTCTCTTCTTCCAATTCCTCGAAAGCGTCCTCTTCCTCGTGATCTTCAGCGTAGTGCGCGAGATCCGCTTCTTCCTCTTCGATCTCCTCTTCTTCCATGGTTCCTGAAGAAGCCGGATGGAAGCTGCAGGTGCTTCCGGCGCACGATCCGAAATTTCCGGAATCGCGGTCAGCACTTCTTCCGTCTGATCGTCATCCTCTTCGGTGACTTCGCTGCCGCCAAAGACTGCGGCGACATTCATCTCGTGAAGCCGCTTCTGCTCGCGGTCCCACGCCTCATTGCGTGACTCTTCCTGGACCTCGGCTGCAGCCGGCAATACCGTATGGCTCTCAACCGCTGACGCGACCTGCTCCTGGGGCTTGGCGAATAGAGGCTCATCTTCCGGAAAATTCTCGGCCACCGCCGGTACTCGCGCGGCTTGCGTTCCAGTCGCTTGACCTTGTGCGCCGTACTGCGCCGGTGCCGCTGCCTTTTGCGCCATGCGCGTGTACTTTGAAATCGATTCGCCGGGCAGCAGCATCGGCTGATATCCCGGGGGCGGTCCGTAATCTCCGCGATCTCCGCGATCACTCCGCTCTGGCCGCTCGCTTCGTTCTGGACGCTCATTACGCTCGGGCCGCTCCGTGCGCGCCGCGTCGCGCTGCGGTTCTGCGGGACGCGCAAACTTCGACTCCGGCATGCGCTCGCCGCGGCGTCCGCGACGACGGCGGCGATTGCGCCAGTTGCCTCCGCGCTCTTCCTGTTGCTCTCCACCGCTTTCCGTATTTCCGGGCGCTGCCTCGGCCTGTTCTTCCGTTGCGGCATCGCCCTCTTCGGGGAAGTCTGGTCCTTCAATCACCAGCGACTGCCCTGCCCCCGCGACGGGCTGCGCCGTCTGCTGCGGTCGCTCGGATCGCTGCTCTGATCGTTGTTCTGACCTCGGCTCCGATCTTTGTTCTGATCGTTGTTCGGATCTGGGCTCGGTCATCACCGGCCGGTTGGTGGGTATCTCTTCGACCTCGTCGCCTTCTTCCACTTCCATGAAGTCGGAAACGTAAAGGAAGGCATCTCGTTCCAATCCGATGTCAACGAAGGCCGATTGCATGCCGGGAAGCACGCGCGTCACTCGTCCTTTGTAGATGGATCCCGCCAGGGTGTATTCGTTTTCGCGCTCGAGGTAGATTTCCGCGAGCAGGTCGTCTTCAACCAACCCCACTTTGGTTTCGTGCGGGGTGGAAGACACAAACAATTCTCTTGTCATTGATACTCCGGTTCCGGGCCGTTCCACGGCCGCGGAATTCACCGGATCGGAGACAGTGCAAGACAGGAAGGACTGACGCCAGCGATAGCTCGCCCGGGTAGGGCACGACTGGGGCCTCGGAGTTCCCTCCGCGACCTGCTTCGTCGTACAAGCTTAGGAATCTTTTCCACTTATCGCAGTGTGCGCTCAACGAGGTTTGTGACCGCTCTCTCCGATCCTCCTGGATCCGAGGGGGCCGTTACCCGCCCGTTGCCGCCTTAGCTTCAATCCTGTCCGGCCTCCGTTGCCTCAGCCGGTAAATACCCTCTTAACGCGAGGGTGATCGTAATCTTGGTTTAGCCGCGTATGGCAAGTGCGGCCAGCCTCCCTGCCTTCTTCTTCCTGCTAATTCACGAAGCGGCGCATCCTGACATTCATGACAATGCCCAGCGCTAGAAACATGAACAGGACCGAAGACCCGCCGTAACTCATTAATGGCAGGGGAATTCCTGTGACCGGCATAAAACCGACCACCATGCCGACGTTGACCAGTATGTGGAAGCTAAGCACAGCCACCACACCCATCACCACGAACGTTCCAGCGCGGTCGGGCGCTGTTTGAGCGTTCTGAGTCAAACGCATCAGCACGATGAAGTATAGCAGCAATACTCCCAGCGCGCCCACAAATCCATGCTCCTCCGATAAAGCCGCAAAAATGAAATCAGTTTGCGGCACTGGAAGAAAAGCCAGGTGCGTTTGCGACCCTTCCGCACTGCCCCAGATCCCCCCCGAACCTACTGCAATTAAAGATTGAATCACCTGATAGCCGGAACCTTGACTGTCCGCTTCCGGCTCCATGAAACTCACCAACCGCTCGCGCTGGTAAGGCTTCAAAACATGCCACGCTAGCGGCATCATCAAGCCCGCCCGCAAGGACGACGATCGCAGCCTGTTTCCAGTGCAATCCCCCCAGAAACAGGCCCATGATGGCGATGGGAAGATAGGTCAAGGCCGTCCCTAAGTCCGGCTGCCTCAACACCATAAGCATGGGAATGCCGACAATCGCCCCGGCTTTGAAGAAGTCCGGCCACGACAGTTCCTTCTGGTGCAGGTCGGCGAAATACTTCGCCACCGCGAGAATCAGGATCAATTTCACCCATTCGGACGGCTGAAAGTGCTGACCGCCGGGCAGTTTGATCCATCGCCGCGCCCCTAAGTACTTCTGTCCAAAGATCATTACGGACACGAGCGAGGCGATCGAGGCAATGTACATCCAGTGCACCTGATCAAGCACCGCCTGGTAATTGAGCAGGCTGACCAGAAACATGGCTGCCACTCCAGCAACCACCCAGTAAATCTGCTTGATGTGAGCGCCGGCGAACTTGGTGTGCTCGGTAGCGCTGTGAATCTGAACCACTCCCACGCCACAAATAAGCAGCACAAAGATGAACAGCACCCAGTCGAAGTCGCGGAATGATACGTATCGGGACATTTAGTCGTTGGTCGTTCGTCGTTGGTCGTTGGTCAAAAGCAAAACCCAATCCTCTGTCATGCTGAGCGGAGATGATTCGCTCGCGAAGCGGCGAATCATCGCAGTCGAAGCACCCCTAGCTCCATGTCGCCGGCGTACTGCTAGAGATCTTTCGACTGCTTCATGAATCGCTTCGCGGTTCATGACTTCGCTCAAGATGACAAGAACTTCTACTCCACTCCCGGCGCGGCGGTTGCCAGCGGCAACTGCTTCTTATCGGCATCGACCGGGAAGCGGCCGGCATGCAACGTTTCCTGATCGCCATCCGGATTCGGCGCGCTCCACACTGCCCCCATCTCCGCCGGGTCCTTGCTCTTGGCCATCTTTGTTGGCTGGCGGCGTTGCTTTTCCACGTACGCTTTGATCACTTGCGAAGCGACGCGCGCGGCCAAATATCCGTGCTCGCCTTCTTCTAACAGTGCGCACACCACGATCTCGGGATTCCTTCGCGGCTCCACTCCTACGAACCAGCCGTTATCTTTGAATTTCGTCTTACCGTTCGCGATCTTCGCTTTCAACGCGTTCGAAATCGTCTGCGCGCTGCCCGTCTTGCCGGCGAAATCAATACCTTGCAAGTGCGCGCTGTTTGCCGTCCCTATAGGCGATACGACGTCGGCCATGGCATTGGTGATGAGTTCCCAATTCTTGGGATCGATCTCGATCTTCACTTCCCCGTTATCTTTTGCGATAGGGACAATGTTGCCCGGCGGCAACTGCTCGGGAAACGCAACATGCGGCCGGTGCAGCGTTCCACCGCTGGCTATGCCGCCAATCGCGCGCGCCAACTGGATGGGCGTCGTGGCCACCGCGCCTTGTCCGATGCCGACCGAAATGGTTTCGCCCGCGTACCACTTTTGCTTGAAATTGCGGATCTTCCATTCTTCCGACGGCATAACGCCCGTGACTTCTTGTGGCAGATCGATTCCGGTTTTTTGCCCCAGCCCCAACATGGTCGCCCACTTCGCAATGCGGTCGATCCCCAGCTTTTCCGCCAGGGTATAGAAGAACACGTCGCAGGACTGGTAAATCGCTTTGCTGATCTCGACTACGCCGTGGGTGCGATGTTCGGCGAGCACCCAGCACTTGAAGTAGCGTCCGTAGAAAGTCGCGCCCCCGTTGCAGGTCACATGCATGTCTTCGGCAATGCCTTCCTGCAAGCCCGCCGTGGCCATGATGATCTTGAACACCGATCCCGGCGCCAGTTGCGCCTGAATGGCTTTGTTCAGCAGGGGGTGATTTTCATCGTTGACGAGTTGGTTCCACTCGTCTTTCGAAATGTGCACTGCGAAGTCATTGGGATCGAACGTCGGACGACTCACCATCGCCAGAATCTCTCCGCTACGCGGATCCATCGCCACCACCGCGCCATTCTTTCCTTCGAGTGCCTGCTCGGCGGCAATCTGCAGATCAAGATCCACGGTGAGTTTGAGCTGTTTGCCTGGCACTGCGGGAGTCTCGTCGAGACGTCCGACTTCTTTGCCTTTGCTGTTCACGATGGCGCGGCGAAAGCCATTCTTGCCCATCAGGATGTCGTTGTACTGCAGTTCGACTCCCGACTGCCCTACCACGTCCCCGGGATTATTGAACTCCCAGCGCGGCTGGTTGAGCATCTGCTCGCTGACTTCGCCGACGTATCCAATCAAGTGCGCCATGAACCCATTGCGCGGATACAACCGCCGGTGCGCCATGATGGTTTCGAGTTCCGGCAACTCGTTCTTGTGGGACTCGATGAACGCCAACTCGTCGGGCGTGATGTCGTCTTTCAGATAGATCGGCTGGTACTGCGGCATGCTGGCGAACTTGCGGATGCGCTCGCGCATTTCGTCGGGATCAATATGCAATCCATGAGCGATCAGGTCAGAGTCCGCCATCAAGTCGCGGGTGGAATCGCGCAACAGCAGCGCAGTGAACGAAGGATAGTTATCGACGATCATCCGGCCTTCGCGGTCGAGAATCTTGCCGCGCGGCGCGAGGATGGGAACATTGCGCACGCGATTTTTTTCCGCCAGCGAGGCGTAGAAGTCGCTCTGCACCACCTGCAGCCGCCATAATCCGTAGGCCAGAATCAAGAAGATGACCAGGATGATGTACTGCACCGCGGTGAGGCGGATGGGCGAAACTTTTTCGTCGCGACCGAACATCGGAAACCGGACTTCGGGCCTCAGGCTTCACGCTTCAGGACTTCTCCCTATCGCCTGAGCCGCTTCTGAGGTCGAAATTTCCTTTCGGGAAGTAAAGCTCATTGTACCCCGCTGAAGTGCAGGAAATGTTTGCAGAATCGGGACACGAATCGACTGGGCATGACTTTCGTAATGCAGGATTCGCTGCGCCGACGCTGTGTCACTGAAGCGGCTGCCGGTTTCGTTCATCATCGTTAAGATGGAGCGACGACGAGAGCCTCGTATCCCCGCCGAGGTCGAGGTACGGATTGCTGGGATTGACGCTCATGGCGAACTCTTCGCCCAGGACGCCATCGCCAGAAGTCTGAGCCTCAGTGGCGCCCTGATTACGGGAATCCAGCACAACTTGCGTTGCGGCGACGGCTTGCTTTTGCGAACAGTCAACCGTCAAGCCAAGTTCAAAATTGTCTGGGTCCGCGACGGCAAAGCTGCGGTGCAGAGGCTCAAGGGGGAGCCATGCCCGTGGGAGAAATCTGTTGGGTCTCGGCTTTGGGCAAAACTCAATGCTGTTGCTCGCGTTGTCTTTTATACCTACCAATGGTTGTGACACTCTTGCCTGCCGAATCTTTCGAAACTGTCGTAATCGTCATTGTCTGCCCATCCGCGGACACCACCCTGCGGCTGGTAGCGACGACTTGCAGAAGCCGGGCATACGAGGCCACCACCGTACGTGGGTCGATCTTCTTCAGCGATACCGGCAGCAGCATCCCGCGTGCTCCCATCACCACCGCCTGTTGCCCGTCGTACATGGCGCGGTAATTGGCTTGAGTTTTACTGCCGTTGGCGAAGCTGGTTTCCGAGTGGTAGCGAATCCCCGTGCCGGCCGTCTCCATTTCGATAACCATGCTTCTTGGGCAAGCCCCGGCGGGGTATTTCGAGTGCTGGACGTCAAGAATCCATCTGCCGATAAAAAGATCGTTTGACGCGGCTGCATTCGTGACGAGCACTACGGCAGCGATCAAAATTGAAATCGTCTTCATGGTTCCTCCATGTGCTCGGAGGCTTCCAACGTCGGAAGCCTCCGGCGATCAGTCATCAGAGTGAGCGCAGGAAATCGAGGATTGCCTGCTTGTCGGTCTCTGAGAGTGCGTTGAAGTGTTCCACCACCGCGTTCGCTTCCGAAGGTCCGTAGCTATAGGAGTGAATGTCCTTGGCAGGATTGTCGCCGCCATCGGAAAAACGTCGGGAGAAGTGATCCTGAATCGCCACTTTCAGGTCACTGGTGCGCCCGTCGTGAAGGAAGAACAAGCGTTGTCCGAGTCCCCAGAGAGGCGTCGTGCGGAATTCATCGGGTCCGGCATTTCCCTGCATAATGTTGTCGGCCATCGTGGCGCCCATGTGGTGAACCAGCAAATCGGAAAAGAGATTCACGGTCTGGCCGCGGAGGGCCACCGAGTGAGGGCCAATTTCTTCCAGGGGAGTTGTCGGATTGGCAGTCCCCGGCGTCTTGAACGACGGAGTGTGGCAGAGCGCACAGCCTACCGAACTGAACAGCTCTTTGCCATGCTGGGCGCTGGCCGTTAAAGTCACGGGTTGCGGTGCATCAACAAACCGCATGAACTCGGTGAACATCAGCCACGCGGGCATGATCTTCAGCGGATTGTTATAAAGCGTTGGGTCGGTACGCGGGATATCGAAGGGTTCGTAGACTTCGCTGCAACTCGGCTCTTCGCTGCGTCCGATGGGAAAGGCGTCATTGCTGATGCCCATCTCCACGTTGTAAGCCTCGCCGGCGAAAATGGTGATCGAGCCGTTTTGTGCTTTCCATCCGAAGCGACTGATGGTGCCGTTGTTGGGAACGACATTGGGATGGCCAGTAATTCCCAGTTCGCGTTTTCGTGACTGATCGACGGCCATGTTGGCGCGAATCGCGGAGTCCTGGATGCTCTCGATCAAGCCCAGCCCAAATAGCTGCAAGGGGATACGGAAGGCGATGTTGTGTTCGCGCGTCGCGCCCTCGAAATCCGGTTGCTTGAGAGTGCAGGTAGGAGTATCAGAACGGCCTTGCAGCGTGAACAAGCTGTGAACGCCGCCGTCGCGCGTGCCATCCGGGTTGTACTTGAAACGGACCTCGCGAAAGGATCCGTCTTCTGCTTCGAAAGACGGTACGATGTTCGTCCCTCCCAGCCGATGTGCAATCTTCTCCGCTGGATTTTTTGCGGGAGCGCTGCCGCCGATTGCTGGTTGTGAGTGACAAATGAAACATTGGTCGGCATTGAAGACCGGACTCATGCCCGCCGAGTTGACCAACCCTAACGGCGAGAACGGGTTATTGGGATCGGGATCGATGGGCGGAACGTTCGGCGGTTGCTGACCGCAGGTATCGCACGACCCTTCTAGTTCCGAGACGCGCAGCAGGCTTTCGTCGAACAAGGCAGTCTCGTTCTCATTGAGTCCCTGCACGGGGTTGGGAATGGCGGTTGACGGATTCGGCCTCGGGCCAGGATCATGTGACTTGAACGCTCCGTGGTCCTCGGCTAGCGCAAACAAGGTCACGAATCCTACGAACAACAGTGGTATGGCCAGCTTTCTGATCTTCATCGCGATTACCCTCCTCTTTCACATCGATTACGACTGTGGCGGCGCACCCGTGTCTGCGTTTTCGAGGTACCGGAGCAGCGTCTTCAAACTCGTCACCAGACCATGCTTTGCTCGTAGCCAAGGTCCTCGTGGCTGAAACGGATAATGAGGGAGCGTTCCGCTCATTGATCGAACCACCTCTGCGGGCGGCATTTCGACTTCACGGCCGCATCGCTCACATCCGTCGCCAACCACCTGCTTGCAGGCAATGATCGAAATGGACTCGGTTTCGATCGTCGTTCGGGTGCGGACTTCCCTAGCCATGCGCGGGCTCCTCTGAACCGGGTTCATGTCGCGCGACACTATTGCGACCCAGTTGGCTGAGAGTCAACGGATCAAGTTCCAGTCCAGAGCTGAACGGGCAAACCTTTCGACGGAAAGGGATTAGTCCGAGTTCTGTACTGGCGTGCTAGAATCTCGAACTAGCTTTGGGGGTACGTCGGGAATGGATCTTTTCCCGCCGAAAACGAAACTAGCTCAATTTGGTTTGTTCGCGGCCGAGCTGGAGCAGCGCGTGCTGACGAAGGCGGGCCTGCGAGTCAAGCTTCAGGATCAGCCATTCCAAGTTCTTGCCCTGCTGCTCGAGCGTCCAGGCGAACTACTCACGCGCGAGGAATTTCGCCAGAAGCTCTGGTCCGCCGATACCTTTGTGGAATTCGATGATGGTCTGAACACAGCCATCAAAAAGATTCGGACCGCTCTAGGCGACTCCGCAGACAATCCCCGCTTCATCGAGACCGTCCCTCGACGAGGGTACCGCTTCCTGGCCCCAGTCACATTTCCAGCCGCGCCCACTGAACCCGCTTCGCCGATCCCATCGCCGCCTGTTACGTCCGAGTTCGTAATTGCATCTCGGGAGAAATCCCGTGTGATTATTGAGAGGAGGTCGTCCAGCGCTACTGTTCTCCGGGTAAGCCTTGCGCTCGCGGTCGTCACGATTGCCGGGATCGGCGGATATCTCTACCGGGGGCGTCATGCGGCATCCCCAATGTCGGACCGCCCAAGCGTTGCCGTGCAGTTGCGGCCTTCCGTCGCGGTTCTGGGCTTCCGCAATCTCTCGGGACGCCCGGAATCGGCATGGCTTTCGACGGCGATGGCGGAAATGCTCAGTACGGAATTGTCGGCCGGTAGGCGGCTCCGCCTGGTCGCGGGAGAGAATATCGCGCGTACCAAGCGAGAACTACCTTTGGCCGACGCCGACACCCTGGCGCCAGATACGCTGCGGCGCTTGCATATCAACCTGGACACCGACTATGTGGTACTGGGCTCCTACACCGATCTTGGCCAACCGGGAAAAGGACGGATCCGACTGGATCTTCGGCTGCAGGATGCGCGAACGGGAGAAACCATCGCCGCAGAAGCCGTGACGGGACAGGAAGACGAGATCTTCGAGTTGGTCAGCGAGGCCGGCGCTCACCTTCGCGACCGGTTCAGTGCCGGAAGTCTCTCGACAGCGCAAACCGCAACCATCCGTGCGGCTCTGCCCACCAGTCCGAACGCAGCCCGCTTTTATGCCGAAGGATTGGTGAAGCTGCGCTCATATGAACATTTGGCAGCGCGTGATCTGCTGCTTGAGGCGGTGAAACTGGAACCCGGACACGCCCTCGCCCATTCCGCCCTGTCGGCCGCATGGGAAGGGCTTGGCTACGAAGGCAAAGCGCAGGAAGAAGCCCGGAAAGCGTGGGAACTTTCCCCCGGCTTGGAGCGGGAAAATCAGCTGTGGGTCGAGGGCCTCTACCGCGCCAGCGCGGCTGACTGGAACCGGGCCATCGAGGTCTATCGCACGCTCGCGGAATTCTTTCCCGACGACCTCGAATACGGCTTGCGTCTGGCAGAAACTCAAAGCAGCGCGGGCAGAGGACAGGATGCATTGGCTACCGTTACACATCTGCGGCAACTTCCCTCGCCGGTCTCCGAGGATCCCCGCATCGATCTGCAGGAAGCGTATGCCAGTAACCAGGTATCGGACTACCAGCGAGTTCGGGTTGCCTCAGACAACGCGGCACGAAAGTCTGAACAACGAGGTGCCCGCCTGTTGCTGGCGCAAGCAAAATTATTCCAAAGTACAGCCGCCAGAAATCTTCAGGATATGGACGGAGCCAAGGTACTCGATGACGAAGCTCAGCATATTTATGAGAGTGTGGGCGATCGCTACGGCGCCGCTCGGGCGCGCATTCGCATGGCTGACGTTCTCTGGCGACGGGGCGAAATCGCGAAATCAAACGCCATTGAGGATGAGTGTATGCAAGTGTTTCGCGAGCTCGGCAACAGCAAGGACTATGCCAACAGCCTCGATGATATCGGAGGCGGGCTGATACAACTGGGTCAACTCGACAAAGCCAAGACTGCTTATGAACGGGCCTTGGCTGTACAGAAGGAAATCGATAACAAACACGGCATTGCCAACGAGTTGAACAATATCGGCGTGGTTCAACAACAACAGGGAGATTTCGCGGCGGCATTAAAGACTGACGAGCAGACACGCGATGCCTTTTCCGACATCGGCAATAACGACGGAGTGGCCAGCGCCATCAATAACATGGCGATCATTTACCAGATGCAAGGCAATCTTGCCCAGGCCGAGGACCTTTTCAGGAAGTCGCTCGAGCTGCGGCAAAAAATGGCAAACGAGAGCGACGTTGCCGAGTCTCTAAACAATCTGGCCGAATTGCTCAGCCTTCGCGGCAACGTGGCCGAGGCGCAAAAGGATTATGACGCCGCGCTCGCCATCCGTACCCGTCGCGGAGAAGACGGGTCCGTAGCAGAAAGCCGGCTCAGTAACGCGATGCTACTGGTTGCCACCGGGAATCTCGCGCAGGCGGAAACGTTGTCACGCGCCGCCGTCACGCAATTTCAGAAAGAGCACGAAGCTCAAGAAGCTTCCGCACGCGCGACTTTGGCGGAAGCCTTATTCGACCAGGGTAAGATGCAAGAGGCAACCTCGGAAAGCGCCAAAGCCACCGCGCTACTAAACAAAGATTCGGATCGCGACATCCGCCTCAAGACGCAAACAGTTGCCGCCACGGTGTCATCCTCAAACAATCCGCAAAACTCAGTTCGACAACTGGAGGCGATCATCCACGAGTCCGAGAAGTCCGACCTATCTTTGCGGAAACTGGAAGCGATGCTGGCACTGGCTCAAGTCGAAATCAACTCGGGGTACGCCGCGAGCGGCCGCACCCACCTGCAGATGGTAAGAAAGGAGGCAAGCGAAAAGGGCCTCCAGTTGATCGCTAGCAGAGCATCACTTGCCACAGACCGGCGCTAGACTCCTAAATCTCATATGGCGAGCGGTTTATCTTTGGGGAATGGGACAGACGGGATGTCTGTCTCCCTTTGTCCCGATATTCCTGTACCGGCATGCCCTTGCATCTTCGTACCCCTTTCGTAACCGTTAGTAACCAGACCCCTGTGCCATTTTAGCCAGCATTCTTGAGTGCTAGTCTCGAACCCAGATGGCCCAGGAAGGTGCCCTGCATGGAAAACAAATTGGCTACCAGGGCGTTGGATAAACGCAGCGCTAAAAGGACAAAGATGGTCGTTGGACTGAGGGTTCCCCAGCAACGATCCCACGTTGACGACCTCCTCGTACACACTCTGGATATTAGTTATTCCGGAGCCAAAATCGGCGCGTTGCGCGAAGGCATGGAGCCTGGCAGTGTACTCATGGTGCAACGTAGACACACTCGCGCTCAATGCCGCGTTACGTGGTCGCGCAAAGTCGCGCCCGGAGAAATTCAGATCGGTATTGAGTTCCTGGGCGGAGACACCCATTTCTGGGGTCTCGATCTGGAGGAGGACTGTGTTGGAGTCTGGGCCTCCGAATCGGAACGCTGACCGTAGCGACTGCTCTGTGTCTCTTAGCCAACGGTCGAGGACTTGGCCTCGTCGCCCGAAGCCTGACCCCTGAGGTCCGATTCTAAGCCCTTTGCTTCAGCCTATCTAACCCCGCGAAGAGCACCACTGCGAGGATGGCGTTCGCCAGCGCCGACGTAAGTTCGTGTTGCCAACTCCATTGCAGGGTCATGCTCAGCAGCCAGCGCGCCACTGAGAAGTAGATGATCTCGTGGATCACATAGAAGAAGAGTGTTACCAGGAAGCGCGTACCGGCATTCTCGACATCGATCTTTACGCCCAGAGATGAGGCAGCGTATCCCACCACGGTTTTTGAAATTCCGTAGACGCCGATCGGCCGGTGAGTAAGTGAGTCTTGCAGCAGTCCAATGACCGCGCCGGTCAACATACCGCTGACCTGGCTGCGTCGCGCCACGGCGAAGAAGATGACGACTAACAACGGCAGATCGAAGATGGAAAAGAAATGCAGACGCAGCGGCAGAAATGCCTGCAGAAACAGCGCGAGCAACGGCACAAGGATCGCCGTCGGAATGCCGAACCGGTAAACCTCTACCTGTTCCTGCGATGTGTAAGTGATGGGCACGCTATTGAGGCTTGTCCTCCGACGGAGGCGGTTGCGACGGATTGGTCTGCAGCGATGGCGGAGGAACCTTGGGCTTGGCGACTGGCGTAGTCGAATCACCGCTGGTCGCGGGCTTCACCAGCGGCAAAGTTTTCTGTTCATTCACGGGCTTTACGAGAGGAGGAGCGGCGTTCGTGGGTTTCGGTACTGCTTGCGATCCAGCCGAAACGGTGTTCGGCTTGGTTGCGCCATCGGGCTTGGCGGGTGGCTGCGACCCGGCCGCCGGAGCGCCGGTCTTAGTGGGATCTTCCGCGGGCTTCTCAGGCACCGACGGCAAACGCTGCGCCAGAATATCGACGGCGCGCATGTTGCTGTTCTCGGTCATCGCCGGAGATTTGTCTTCCATCTTGGTGATGACCAGCACCTCTTCCAGTTTGCTCAAGTTCGCCGCGGGCTTCACTTTGATGTTCAGGAACAAGTCTGAACCGGCCACCGATTTCATCACCGTGCCTACCGGCAATCCTTTGGGAAAAATCTGATCGCCGCCGCTGGTCAGCACGCGCTCGCCCGGTTGCACCTGCTCATCGGCCATGACTTTTTCGAGGACTACTTCACCTGCGGCCGAGCCGCGCAGAATGCCCTGCAGCCGCGACTTCTCGAGAATCGCGCCCACCCCGCTGCTCTGATCGTTGATCAGCAACACTTCGGAAGTGGACGCTTCGAGCGGCTTCTGTCCGAAGACGCGAAGCACTTTCCCCACAACCCCGTCGGCGGTAATCACCGCCATGTCGGGACGAATGCCATCGCGCCATCCTTTATCGATGTAGACGGAGCGCGACTGCTCGCTACCACTCGATCCGATCACCTGGGCCGCCATGGTTTGCGAGACAAATTGTTCCTTGAAGCCGAGCAAAGTTTGCAGACGCCGCGCCTGTCCGGCGTCTTCGCTCATGCGCACTTGCTCGATGCGCAAGCGCTCAATCTCAGCTCTCAGATCGCGATTTTCCTGGCGCACGCCACGCAGGTAGAAGTAGTTGTGCCAGAGATTACTGCTGCTGGTCTGGACCCAGACGATGGCTTTTTCGAAGGGGGTGACGGCGCTGACCGTCCAAACACGAATCAGGCGGGTGGGTTCGTTCTCGACGTTGCGCTTGATCTGCACCGCGAGTCCAAGCACCTGCAGGAACAACACTCCTACCAGGATGGTCAGATTGCGGTAGCGGCCGAATACGGATTCCATACTTCAGTACCCAGTACCCAGTTGCCAGTACCCAGTATTGATTGCGCTCAATTGCATTTGATTCACGCCGACCTAACTCATTTCCCGTATTTTCGTTTTTTCTGGGTACCAGGTACTGAGCACTGGGTACTGCCTTATTCAATCGAGATCTTACGCAGCAGCTTGAAGTCGGAGAGCATTTTGCCCGTGCCCAGCACCACGCTGCACAGCGGATCGTCGGCGATGGAAACCGGCAGCCCGGTTTCTTCGCGTATGCGCTTATCCAGATTCTTGAGCAGCGCGCCGCCTCCGGTCAACACGATGCCGCGGTCGCTGATGTCGGCGGAGAGTTCGGGTGGCGTACGCTCGAGAGCGACGCGAATCGCGTTCATGATGGTCGATACACATTCGCTCAGGGCTTCGCGGATTTCGCTGTCATCGACCGTGATCGTCTTGGGCACGCCTTCAATCAGATTGCGGCCTTTGATTTCCATGGTCAGCGGCTTGTCGAGCGGGTAGGCACTGCCGATTTCAATCTTGATCTGCTCTCCGGTGCGCTCGCCGATCAGCAGGTTATATTTCCGCTTCAGGTAATTCATGATGGCTTCATCCATCTGATTACCGGCCATGCGCACGGAACGCGAATAAACGATGCCGCTCAAAGAAATCACGGCGATGTCAGTGGTGCCGCCGCCGATGTCGACCACCATGTTGCCGCTGGGTTCAGTGATGGGAAGGCCCGCACCGATCGCCGCGACCATGGCTTGCTCGACCAGATGCACTTCGCTCGCCTTCGCTCGATAGGCGGAATCCATGACCGCGCGCTTTTCTACTTGCGTAATTTCCGAAGGCACGCCAATCACGATGCGCGGATGCACCAGCATCTTTCGGTTGTGCGCCTTCTGGATGAAGTAATTCAACATCTTCTCGGTGACCTTGAAGTCGGCGATGACGCCATCTTTCATCGGCTTGATAGCGACGATGTTGCCCGGTGTGCGGCCCAGCATCTCTTTGGCTTCTTTGCCCACGGCTTCGACTTCGCCGGTGTTCTTGTTGATGGCGACGATCGAAGGTTCGTTGACCACAATGCCTTTGCCGCGCGCGTAGACCAGAGTGTTGGCGGTGCCGAGATCGATGGCCAGGTCGCTGGAGAAAATACTGAACAGCGACCGCAGGTTGTGCATGCGTGACGCGTTGGAGTGGAATCCGTTGGATGACATACGAAAACTTCTCTCTCTTGAGACTGTCAGTTTCCGGGACGCGCCCGGTCTACCATCGCCCTGTGACAGTCGAGACCATCTTTATTCTATGAGATATGATCGGTCCCTGCCGCGCACGAAGGTTCTTGCACCTCGGTTGTACTACTCCGAGTCCCGCCTTTACTGAATCACAACTTTCTTCTGCTGCGTATTTACGCCGCCTTTGGAGTCCTGCGCCGTGATGGTGATCACGCTTTCTCCTTGCGGCAAGGGCGACGTGAAGAAATGAAAGCTGCCGTCGCTCCCCACCACCGGCACTTCCCTGCCGTTCACCATCACCCGCGCTCCAATTTCGGTCTTGCCAGTCAATTCGATCACGTGCCCGTGCTGAACGAACGGGTCGATATCGAGACTGATGGCGTCAGAGTCTCTGCCCTTGGGAATCAAGGTGAAGCGGTTTTTTTCGCTTTCCACCGATTCCTTCCCTTCGGCATCATAGGACTGTACTAACCAGTAGTACGCTCCCTGGGCCAACCCTGAGACCTCGACGTCCGCCGTACCCACTTTGCGATCAACGATCATCGACGAGAAGTACGGGTTGCGCGAAATCCGCAGCCGGTAGCCCACCGCGTTCGGCATCTTGGTCCAGGAAAACTCGATCGGCTTGGGATCTCCGGCGATGAAAATGGGCATCATATTGGCCGGAGAGATCGGAGTCGGGGGACCAATCTCCTTTTCTTTCTCCATCTTAGGCGCCGTGCCTTCGAAGCTCACCTTTTCCCAGTCCGACAAGCGGACGGTCTCGCCATTGCGCACGACGTCGCCCGAACCTTTTTTCACCAGGATCTCATGCTGGTCCGCTTTGGGATCATTGTGCACCATGGCGGCGCTCTCGGGAGCCAGCGAAGCCGTGGCCCCGCCGACGATGACCTGCGATTTCGATCCCTGGGAGTAGGTTGCCGTCGTCAAGTCCACCGTACCTGTGCTTACCGCAACCGCAACGTTGGTCTGTTGCTGCTCGTTGGCCGAATTCTCTTCGATCACGATCAGCGAATCCTGCTTGACGGTGTAATTCGTGCCGTCGTTAAAGACAATCTTGGCCATGCCCTCGGAGCCGGTCTGAATCACGTCTCCCTTTTCGAGGGGCACGCTGTAATCGGCGGTCACCCAGCTGTTGCTGCTCGACTTCTTGACCCGGACCGTCCCATCCAGCGCGGTGATGTGCGCTTGCTGGGAATTCATGGCGCTCGACTTCGCCGGGGTACCTGCCGCTCCAGCGACCGCGTCGAGAACGCGCGTTCCCAGGCTCTCCACCGCCTTGACGCCGGCGTCGGTGAACTGCGGGAAGACGAAGTGCATGCTGGCGAAAATCGCCACCAACACCGCCACCACCATCAGCACTACGCTGCGGTAGGTGACAGTCTTCCACGCAATGTGGATTCCGGACTTGTCGTTCGAAGAGACCGAGGCCACTGGCTCCAGCCAAACTAGAGAATATGGGGTAATTTCAACACTATCACAAGCTTAACCGAGAAGTGCCCGTTGATTAACTTGGGTCACGCGCCAGAAGATTACGGAGGTAATCGGGAGGTTCGACTCGGGGAACGGATCTGAGTCGATGCGGTCTCAGTGGCAGTTCCTTGCGGCCTCGGCGATTTAAGATCCTGCCAGGAAACCCTCACTTGCCCCCTCCGCAAGCCCCTCTGTACCATAGGTAGTTCCGACTTTTCCCAGGAGAACTCATATATGGCTACCGATACTTTGACCAAGCCGACCTCTGTCGGCGGCGCGACCCGCACCAAGGTTTACAACAACTTTATCGACGGCGAGTGGGTGCCCGCCTCGACCGGAGAGACTTTCGAAAACCGCAACCCCGCCGATACGCGAGACGTCGTCGGCATCTTCCAGAAATCCGGCAAAGCCGATGTGGATGCCGCCGTCGAAGCCGCCAAGCGCGCCTTTCGCCAAGTGGCGTCTGGTTCCCGCTCCCAAGCGCGCCGAGATCGTCTATCGCGCCGGCGAAATGCTCATGGAACGCAAAGAAGAATATTCCCGCGACATGACCCGCGAAATGGGCAAGGTTCTGAAAGAGACTCGCGGAGACACCCAGGAAGCCATCGACACCGCCTACTACATGGCGGGAGAAGGCCGGCGCATGTTCGGCCCGACGACGCCGTCGGAGCTTCCGAATAAATTCGCGATGGCTGTACGCACTCCGCTGGGCGTGTGCGGCATGATCACGCCATGGAATTTCCCGATGGCGATTCCTTCGTGGAAGCTGTTGCCCGCCATCGTTTGCGGCAACACCTGCGTGATCAAGCCCGCGCAGGATACTCCGCTCTCGACCTATAACCTGGTTCGCACCCTGGCCGACGCCGGCAGTGCCCAAGGGCGTCGTCAACATCGTCGCCGGATTCGGTTCGAAGATCGGCGGCCCGCTCATGGAGCATCCCGATGTCAAAGCCATCTCGCTCACCGGTTCCACCGACGTGGGACGCATCGTCGGCACCACCGCTGCGAAGACTTTCAAGCACTGCTCGCTGGAGTTCGGCGGCAAGAATCCCATGATCGTTCTCGATGATGCCAACCTCGATCTCGCCATCGAAGGCGGGCTCTGGGGCGGCTTCGGCACCACCGGACAGCGCTGCACCGCGACCAGCCGCATCATCGTGCAGAAAGGCGTTTACAGCGAATTTGTTTCGCGCTACGTGGAACGCGCCAAGGCTCTCAAAGTTGGTAACGGACTCGATGAAAGCGTCGATATGGGTCCCGCGGTCAACGAAGGCCAGCTCAAAACCGATCTCAGCTACGTAGAAATCGGCAAGGCCGAAGGCGCGAAGCTGAAGACCGGCGGCAACCGCCTCGACAAGGGCGACTACCAGTACGGATTCTTCATCGAGCCCACGGTTTTCGTCGACGTCGATCCCAAGATGCGCATTGCCCAGGAAGAAATCTTCGGACCGGTGGTTTCGATCATCCCTTGCGACGGTCTTGAAGATGCCATCGAAATCGCCAACAACATCGAGTACGGACTGTCGTCTGCGATCTACACCAAGGACGTGAACAAAGCGTTCGTCGCCATGCGCGATCTGTACGCCGGCATCACCTACATCAATGCTCCGACGATCGGCGCGGAAGTTCACCTACCCTTCGGCGGAGTGAAAGCCACCGGCAACGGACACCGTGAAGGCGGCATCGGCGCAATTGATTTCTACACCGAGTGGAAGTCGATCTACGTCGACTACTCCGACAAGCTGCAGCGGGCGCAGATCGATACGGGGGAGTAAAGCCGGACGTCGGACCTCAGACCTCAGCCGTCAGGACTTCGGTTCTGGCGGCTGACGTCATTCTCGTCTAAGATTTGTCATCCCGAGCAAGCCGGATCGGTTGCGCAGCAACCGATCCGGCGCGTCTGTCCTAGTGAGAGCGGTTTTGTCTACCTGATTTTCAAGGATCTCGCTTTCGCGCAATAGGCCACTTCTTCACTGCCTTCGCATCCCTCCATTGCATATACTGTCCCGTCGCGAGTTTAGCTTTCCAATTCACATTCCCCGGGTGCCCCCATGCGTCCATCCATCCGTCATCTGTTGTCTCTTGTCGTTCTTCTGGTTTTCCTGCAACTCAACTCGCCCAACCTGTGGTCGCAATCCTCGATCTCCGGCTTCACCGCTGCCTCGGCAGCTCACGAAACTCAGATCGAACAGCAGTTCAAGGCCATTCCCAATCCTGACGAGGAACGGCGGCAGCACCGCATCTTCACCTCCGAACCGCACATTGCCGGCTCCAAGCGCAATAACGATCTGGCGAACTACGTCGCCGACGAGTGGCGCAAGCAAGGCCTTGAGGATGTTGTCGTCCGCCGCTATGACGTTTACAGCAGCGAGCCGAAGAGCACCGCGCTCGAAATGATCGCCCCGGTTCACTACCGCGCCTCTCTGCGCGAGGAAGCCTACGACGCAGATCCCGATACCAAGAATCCGCGGGTCAGCTCGGCCTGGACGGGCATGTCCATCTCCGGCGATGTGACCGCACCCGTGGTGTATGCGCACAGCGGCAATCCCGAGGATTACGACCTCCTCCGCAAGAACGGAATCGACGTCAAGGGCAAGATCGTCCTGGTGCGCTATTCCAATCCGTACAGCTATCGCGGCTTCAAGGCTCTCACCGCCCAGCGCGAGGGCGCCGCGGCCATATTGATCTACAGCGATCCGGCGGAGGATGGCTACAAGAAGGGCAAGACCTTTCCCGACGGTCCGTGGGGCCCGGAGAGCCATATTCAGCGCGGCGCCATCACTTATGACTTCATGGTGCCCGGCGATCCGCTGACTCCCGGCTGGGCCAGCGTTCCCGGTGCGAAGCGAATTCCCTTAAGCCAGGCAGTGTCGGTGCCCAAGATCATGGCTCTGCCGCTCTCCTGGAAAGACGCCAAGCCCCTGCTCGAAAATCTGGGCGGACCGCTTGCGCCCGCGGATTGGCAGGGCGGTTTGCCGATCGAATATCACCTCGGCGGTGAGCGAGCGCGCGTCCACCTGAAAATCCAGATGGACAACTCGATCAAGCCCTACTACGTCGTGGAAGCGCGCATCCGCGGCGCCGAGCTGCCCGATGAATGGGTAGTCCTGGGCAATCACCGCGACGCATGGGTCTACGGCGGCGTCGATCCCAGCAGCGGTACCGCATCCCTGATGGAGATGACCCGCGCCTTCGGACAACTGCTCAAGAACGGGGTTCGCCCGCGGCGCACGCTGGTGTTTTGCAACTGGGATGGCGAAGAAGTGGGCCTCACCGGTTCGACCGAATGGGGAGAGCAGTTTGCCGATGAACTGCGGAAGAAAGCCGTCGCCTACATCAACGTGGATTCTTCCACCTCCGGCTCCGATTTCCAGGGGGATGCGGTAGCCTCGCTGGCCCCGATGCTGGTCGAAACCACCCACTCGCTACAGGATCCGTCAGGCAAGTCGCTTTACGAAGCCTGGAAGCAATCCGCGATTCGCAAGAAGGCTGAAGAGAAAGAGACCGGGAAAGTGACCGACTACTCGCTGCCCGATACCCGTATTGGCAGCGGTTCCGACCATACCGTCTTTCTGAACTTTGTGGGAATGCCGGTCTTCGGCCTCAGCTTTGAAGGCCCCTATGGCGTGTATCACTCGATGTACGACGATTTTTACTGGATGAATCACTTTGGCGATCCTGGCTATCGCTATCACACGCTGATGTCGCAGTTGTGGGGCGTGCTCGGCCTCCGGCTCGCCAACGCCGATGTTCTGCCCTTCGATTTCGCGAATTACGCCGGCAACATCCGCGATTTTGTTCACGATCTCGCGAAAGGTAAAGACCTCAGCCAACTCGATCTCAGTCCTCGTTTGGCGGACATCGACCACTTTGCCGCAGCCGGCACCCACCTCGACCAATCGCTCGCGGCCGCGCTCGCCGCCGGAAGTCTCTCCGCCGCGCAAACCGAAACGCTCAATCACGGCCATGATGCAGGTGGAACGCAACTGGCTGAACCCCGACGGCATCCCCGGCCGGCCGTGGTTCAAGCACATGCTCTACGGAGCGCGCTACACCTATGCGCATCTGGAATTGCCCGGGCTAACCGAGGCGGTCGAGAAGCAGGATTGGGCCACCGCTCGCCAACAGGCTCAACTCCTGCAGCAGGCGCTGACCAAGAACACGCAGCTGCTGGACGGATTAACTTCCCAGCTCGGCGGCACGCCCAACACATCTCTCGCCGCTCTGCAGAACCCAACTGGAACAGATCCGCAGCACCTTTCCCGGCGACATGTCGATCTACATGAAGAATCTCTCGACCGGCGATGAAATCGCGCTCGATTCCGACAAGGTCTTCGAAACCTTCAGCGTCATCAAGCTGGCCATCGCCGCCGAAGTCATGCATCAGGTCGAGGAAGGCAAATTCTCCCTGTCCGATCGCATTCCGCTGACCGCCGCGAATGAAAGTCTGCCGTCTGGCGTCCTCTACGCGCTGGATCCCGGGTTTGACTCCTACCGTGAAAGATCTGCTCACCCTGATGATCATCATCAGTGACAACGAAGCCACCGACGCGCTGGCCGACAAAGTCGGGCGCGACAACGTCACCGCCTACGCCCATAGCCTGGGCCTGGCGAATACGTCGATAAAGTTCGCGGACCTCGACTGGGACCGCACCTGGCTCGGAACGCTGGATCCCAGCTACCGCCATGCCAGCGGCGACCAGACCGTCAACTTCCCCTTCGACAGATACAGCGAGCAGCAGGTGCAGGACGCCTTCGGCCACACCATTTACGACGCCGGCATTTACTTCGGCCACAGCACCACCCATGAAATCGGACAACTTCTGGAAATGATGGCGACCGGAAAGCTGGTCTCCAAAAGCGCCAGCGACCTCATCCTGGGCATCATGGAAAAGCAGCAGGTTAACGATCGCTTCCCGCGCTATCTCGAGAACGTACGCATCGCGCACAAGACCGGAGACGGACAACCCTTCATCGCCAATGACGCCGGTGTGCTGTGGGTGAACGGCCAACCCATCGTTCTGGTCGTCTTCACCGGCCATCATCGCGGCTCGACCGCGTCGCTGCACGACTCGATTGCGCGCGTTGCGGCCACGGTCGTCCAGCATTACGGAGGGCAGGTCTCGCCTGATTTCAAAGACGCGGCGAAATAAGGACTCGCCGTCCCTCTGACTCGGTGAATACCTCACAAGCCCCGGTGACGCCCTTCCGCATACAATTTGCAGACCTTTGGGTAGAATCTAGGAGGAGCTTTGCGCCCTTATGCCGCTCACCCAATCCCGCGAAATCACCGCCGCTTCCCGCCTGGAAAATGTCCGCTACGCCATCCGCGACCTGGCTTGCGTGGCCGACGAAGTTGTCAAGCAGGGACACAAGATTCTGCCGCTCAACATCGGCGATCCCCTCAACTTCGATTTCCAGACCCCGGCGCACTTGATTGAAGCCGTCTACAAGGCCATGCGCGACGGCAAGAACGGGTACGCTCCCTCTTCCGGAATCAAATCGGCGCTGGACGCTATTCGCGGAGAAGCTGCGCGCAAGGGCATCACCAATATTCAGGACGTATTCGTCACCTCGGGCGTCAGCGAAAGCGTGGATGTTTGCCTGACCGCGCTGCTCAATCCCGGCGAAGATGTGCTCACGCCGAGCCCCGACTATCCGCTCTACTCGGCGGTTCTGGCGAAGCTCGACATCGGACTGAACACTTACTACCTGAACGAAGAAGACGGATGGCAGCCCGATCTCGACGACATCAAGCGCAAGATCACCTCACGCACGCGCGGAATCGTGCTGATCAATCCCAACAACCCGACCGGATCGGTTTGCACGCGCAAGATGCTCGAAGACATTGCCGAACTGGCGCGCCGCCACAACCTGGTCATCTTTGCCGACGAAATCTACGACAAGCTCATCATGGACGATGACCAGCACATCTCGCTGGCAGCGGTCGCGCCTGACGTTCCGGTCGTGACTTTCGGAGGCTTGTCGAAGAACTATCTGGCCCCGGGATGGCGCATCGGATGGGGGATCATCAGCGGTAACGCCGCCGTCGTGAAGCCATATGTCGAAGGCGTCAACAAACTGCTGCGGGCGCGCCTGTGCGCGAACCATCCCGAGCAGTACGCCATTCAACCTGCGCTCGAAGGTCCTCAGGATCACCTGATCGAAGTGACGAAGCAAGCTGCGCTCCCGCCGCGATCTCACCGTGAAATGGTGCAACTCGACTCCGCGTGTCAGTTGCGTTTCGCCGCGCGGAGCCTTCTATGCCTATCCAAAGCTCGACATTCCCGAAGGCGACGACGTCTTCGTGAAAGAATTGCTGATGCAGAAACACGTGCTGGTGGTCCACGGCTCGGGCTTCGGACAAAAGCCCGGCACCAAGCACTTCCGCATCGTGTTCCTGCCGGACGAAAAGACGCTCACCAGCGCCTACGCCGGAATCGCCGAGTTCATGCAAGAGAGATACGGCAAAAGCCTTTAACCGCAAAGCACGCAAAGATCGCAAAGCCCTTCTGTTTTCTTCGCGCCCTTTGCGTCTTCGCGGTTAAGCTCTTCTCTGCGACCTTTGCGATTAAGAACTCGCCCTAAGGCTTCCGTGGCTCGGGTCCACGATCTTCAACGACGGAAACAGTTCGCGGTAGAACCCGCGGTCGCGGGTGATCAGCTGCGAAGCCTGCACTTCGGCGTGTGCTCCCACCAGAAAATCCGGGAGAATCCGGTCGCGCTTTCCACCGCGTCGCCGGTAGGCACGCCAGGCGCGTCCCGCCCGGAAGCTGCCCTCCCGGCTGAGCGGCTCTACTCCGATACCGCATTCCTCGAGAAAAGCGTCACACTCGGTCCGCGCCGGAAAATGTACGCTGACCTCGGCATAAACCACATCGCAGATGACCAGTGACCCCAGGCCCCAGGCATGCTCCAGCGCCCGGGTTGCGGCCTCGTAGAACTGTTCGTTGGGACGAAGAATGTCGAGCAGAATGTTGCTGTCAACGGCGGTGATCATCGGCCACGTACGTCATCGATGAAATCGTCCACGGATTCATAGCCCAACTCCTCGAAACTGCGGCGCGCCTTCCCTTTCCATTTAGCGAAGTCCATCGGCCTGGCTTTTTTCTCCAAAACCAGGACGTTTCTCACGACTCGGAATTCCACTTCAGTGTCGGGCCCGAGTCCAAATCTCTCACGGATATCCTTGGGAATCGTCACCTGACCACGCTCTCCAATCTTCATATTTCATATTATGTAGTATGAATTGATAGTATGTAAAGAATAGAATTTAGCAGCGCATGGCACCACGTGGGAGTGGGCTCGGGCCAAAATTCCCCGACCGGAATCACCACACCTGTCCAGATCCATGAAGAAGATTCGATGGCCAAAAGCTTTTAGCTGACAGCTCTCCTCAAATCTGCTTAAATCGCTGTACCCGCTGTGATCGACATCCACTGCCACATTCTCCCTGAAGTAGACGACGGCCCCAGGAACTGGGAAACCTCCCAGGGCATGTGCCGCATGGCCGCCGCGGATGGCATTGAGCACACCGTGGTCACGCCTCATGCCAACGAGCGCTACCACTACGATCGCGAATATCTGCAGAGCCTGGTCGCCCACCTTCGCGGATTAGTCGGCGGCTCTCTGAAAATCAGCCTGGGATGCGACTTCCATCTCTCCTACGACAATCTGCAGGACGTGCTCGCTCACCCCGACCGCTACACCATCGAGGGCAGTCACTATCTGCTGGTCGAACTCAGCAACTACAGCGTGCCGCAGCAGATCAACGAATGCTTTACGCAGTTGGGAGATAAGGGAATCACTCCGATTCTTACTCATCCCGAGCGCAATCCGATTCTGCAGCAGAGCCCGCAGAGAGTTTTGCAATGGGCAGAGCAAGGCTGCGTGGTGCAGATGACCGCCTCAGCGCTGACAGGTGGGTGGGGAGAGCGCGTCACCCGCGCCGCCAAGTGGCTGATGGACCGCGACGCGGTTCACATCCTCGCCAGCGACGGGCACGACACGGAGCACCGCAAACCGATCCTCTCGCGGGCGCGCAAGGCGGTTGCCGAGCAATATGGAGAAGACCTTGCCGAAGCGCTGGTGGAGGCCAATCCCCGCGCAGTGGTTGAGGGAAAGCCGCTGCCGTATTTTCCTGACCCGGTAACCAATAACCTAAATCCTCGACGATAAGTTGAATAACACGTACACCATTGACAGCCTCAGCTCTCTGGGAGACGCCGCTAAGATAGCTGCAAACTCCTGCACCTTGACGCCACTCAAGGCCCGGGACATAATGCCGGAGTTTGATCCCTGAAGACCTGCCTTTGCCGTCATGTCGGAGGCGACGCTTATGACCTCTGTTCGCTTCATCGCTCTTGCTCTGGTTTCACTCTGTTGGCTTCCGCTACTCCACGCGCAGTCCAAGGTCGAGACGCTGAACCTAACCTTCACCACTATTGATGTGCCGGGGGCGAGTCTGACGACCGTGTCCGGCGTCAACACTGCCGGCGACATGGTGGGCTGGTACGTGCCAACAGGCAGTTCAACCGGAAGCGGGTTCCTCCTCAGCGGCGGCAACTTCACTTTTCTTAACTACCCCGGCGGGTACGATACATCAGCGAGGGGAATAACCGACGCTGGACTCATTGTTGGCAATGCTTACGTCAGCAGCGAGGGTGCTGTGGGGTTTACCTACCAAGGCGGAGTCTTCAACACTATTCAGATTAATGGCTACCCAGACACCTTTGCCGAGGGAATCAACAAAGCTGGGGATGTCGTGGGCACCTATGGCTTCGGAGGCACCAAGGGCTTTGAGCAATTCGGAGCGAAATTCAGAAACATTGGCCCCCCAGGCTCTTACGAGGGAATCCTTGCAACAGGCATCAACAGCGTGGGACAGATAGTGGGCTGGACCATGGAGGGGGTGGATGGCAGCGGCTTCCTCTACAAGCATGGCAAATACCAGACCATCGATGTCCCCGGATCAACCGGCCTCACAGAGATATGGGGCATTAATGACAGCGGCGTTGTCGTAGGAACGTATTACGGCTGTACATCATCGTGTACCTATCATGGCTTTGCATTGATGAAAGGCAAATATTTTTCGTTTGATGTTCCAGGGGCCTTGCTGACCTTCGCATTCGGAATCGGCCCGTCTGGACAGATTGTAGGGAACTACGCGGATAGCCTGGGGTGCCACGGCTTCTTGAGCAGCCCAATCAGCGCCGATCACCTTGCCGGTCACATTGAGGCTGATCAGTAGACGGTGCACCGAAAACCGGTGGCGAGGCCCGAAGGCTCTGCCACCGATTGTTAACCGAGGTTACTGCTTGATCCATGGGGTGGCAGTTGTGTAGCCGAACCAGTCAGACAAGTACTTTTGACTCGTCGGCAGATTGTTCTAATCCATTCCAGCAACTGGTTGGCCACCTTCGCCGTTCCCCAGCCGGTGGGGTGGGTCTGGTCGCCGTAGTATTGGGTAAAATTCTGGTCAATGTCGCCGAAACGCACGTCACCGGGGTCGTTGACACACAGCGAGTTTTGCCGCGTCGTCCAGTCGCACCACACTAATCGGTCGCTGCGAAGGTTAGCTGTGTTCACTCCGTCCGCCCATAGATACGGCGCCCAATCGAACCACGGAGCGTGGCCGGTACCGTCGCTCTTGTAGTCCAGCTGCCCTGAGTATTGGTCGCTGTTGGCGATGTTCGCGTCTTGGTTGATCTGAGCCACGATCGCTCTTTGCACCGCGAAGCCTTCCTCATAGGCAAAAGGCTCTGGGTTGAGGCAGCCGTTCGGATTGCCGTTCGCCCATCCACCATAAATCCGGCTTGTGACGAACACCTGTTTCAGGTTCGGATATCGCGGCGCCGGTACGCCCTGGCCAGGCCGCCCTTGCAGCATTTCAAGTAACGCAAAATGTCGCCGAGGTAGGTCTCGGCCTGATAAGTGTCTTGCACGACATTCAGCGGGGGCACCAGAACACAGGTACTGTCCCAATACGCTTTCTTCAGATCGCAGTGCGGAAAATTGTCGGCGCTCTTGATGAACACCGCTTGCACCTGCGCCTCACTGAAGCCATTGCGGGTTAAGTCGTCCTTCACCCGAACGTAGTTGCACTCCGGGCTGGCCGCATTCTGGTGATCAAATGCGCAGTTGGCCCACTGAGAATAGTACCCAACCGGGGTCGGATCCCATTTCGCCAGGGTTTGTTGTCCCAACGCGCCATTGAACACCACCACGTGCGGACCTACCAACCAATGGAGCGGGTTGGTGTCTGGGTACACTTGGTTGAGCAATGACTTTTGCGTGTAGCCATCTCCGTTGGGCGAAGGGATGGTTACTTGGTTAAAGGCCGTAGCCCCGTCCGGGTTGTTCAGGTTTTCACAAAGTGTGGAACAGGGCTGACCAAATAGGTGCCCGTTGAGGTGATTGGCGGGGTCCTCGTTCAGGCTATCGTCAGTCTTATCCCACACGTCGGCATTGCCTCCGCCAATCTCGATATCAGTGTTGGAAAAGCCGATGAACAGAAACACGATTGCTTTACTGGTGTCGGGACAGTTGGTGGTTCCATCGGGGCATAATGGCACAATCTGTCCGGCAAGGGTTTTTCCTAGGGCATAGTGGGCTACAGCCGCCGCGCTGGCTGAAATACTTTCATTGTTTCCGTAATCTCCGTAGAGGCTCTGAATGTTATTGTCAGGATCGCCGTATCTCGGCCAGTGACCGTTTCCATCTGACACGGTATCTAGGAATGGAGCGGCGTGAAACATGCCCGAACCGAGGCCGTTGAGGAGGATCGAGTTACATGGGGGAGTAGGGTCATGGGTGTCGATGATATTGTCGATGCAGTTGCTAGGAACCGACTGCGCTGAGGCGCAGGCACCAGTAAGCACCACGGCAACAAGCAGGGTGAGTAACGGCCGTAAACATTTCATCTGAATCTCCAATCTGGGATGAGGGAGGTGAAGGTTGGCTGCGTCCGCGAAGTCTACAGCCGCAGCGAAACGAAAAATTGTGAGGGAACCCAGGGCCGAGGTTGCGGGCAGCAAGTTACTTCAACTTATTTACCAAGTCAAGTAGTTCCAAAATCCAGTAATTCCAAAATCCAGACAGTTAGGCAAGCGAGTCAGTTTGACCAGGGCGCCTATTCCATTATTATCGTTATTTGGAGATCCTGGTGAATCAGAGCGCCTATTGAGGGCTGACGCCTAACGACTAACAACTACTTCTGCGGCGGGAGGGTGCTCTTGGGCTCGAGTGGTTCAGACACCGGAGGCGCCGTTGTCATCGCGCTCTCCGGATTCAGCAGATGCTGGTGATCGGGCCCTAATCCCAGCTTAATCAGCGCTCGCGAATCGGGAACCATCTTGCTTTGCCAGCCATTATCGGCCTGGAACTTTTCCATGGCCTTTTGCGAGGTGTCATCCCATGTGCCTGAGGCCTCGCCTTTCATGTAATTCTGGCGAATCAGCGCTTCCTGAATTTCCCGGGCGCGCTGCGGATCGATCTTCTGCTGTCCTTTTCGCTTCCAACTGGCATTTTTCTTCGAGTGCTTGCCCTTTGAAGAAGACGGTGCTCGCGCTCTTTTTGTGGCTGGCAGACTTGTGGGTGGTCTTCTTGGGAGTTGTGGTTGCACTGCTCTGGCCCAGCGCCAGCGCGCAACCCAGCACCAGGGCGCAACCCGCGCCCACCACTTTCAGCGTTTTTGAGCCTGTCATCGCCAATCGTTATCTGCTTAATTTCCTGTCACTTGCGGCGACTCGCCTACCAGCAAAGGGCGCGATCATACAACATCCCTGCGCGTCCGAAACAAGGCCTGACATCGAAATCATCGTCCATTTCTGATTTCGATGCCAGTCCCGGAGGTGTTGGTTTTATGGTTACGGAAGTGTACCGGCCAGGAAGATGGTTCCGTCCTGCCGTCCGGCGCCCCGCTGCCGTACCAGGAAGACCACGTCCTGCCCGCTCTTCATGGCAGACGTCACGCGGTTGTACTCGTCTTCACTGTTCACGGGAGCCTTGTTGATCTCGAGAATAATGTCGCCGCGAGTCAGGCCCACGTCGTCGGCGAACGATCCCGCTTTCACGTCCGCGACGATCACGCCTTTCCCGGCCGGAACATCGAGCTTGTCGGCCATCTCCTGCGAGAGCGCCTTCACGGTCAGCCCGAGTTTGCTCTCTTTCGGACCGCCCTGGTCGCCGTTCTCCTGATCGTCACCCAGCCGCGCGGCGAACAGCTTGGCGCGATCGGCCACCGTGACCGATGCGTCCTGCTTCTTGCCATTACGGATGTAGCCGATCGTCACTTTCGAGCTCGGCTTGCGCGCCGCGATGTCAGCCACTAATTCACTGCCGTTTTTTACCGGCTTGTTGTCAACCGAAACGATCGTGTCGCCGACTTTCAATCCCGCCTGTTCCGCGGGACTGCCCGCCGTCACATCGGATATCGTTACTCCACTGCCGCTCCCGTACACGCGCGCGATCGCAGGATTCTCCTGCGCGTTGAACATAATGCCGATCGAGCCGCGCTCCACGCGATGTTCGGGGCCAATTAACTGGTTATAAACATCGCGAATCGTGAGCGAAGGCATGGCAAAGCCCACGCCCGCATAGGCATTGGTGTCGGTCAGAATCGCAGTATTGATGCCAATCACTTCCCCGGCCATATTCACCAGCGGTCCGCCCGAGTTCCCGGGATTGATCGCCGCATCGGTCTGGATGAACGACTGGAACTGCCGCCCCGGAACAATGTCGCGTCCCTTCGCCGACACAATGCCAGCGGTCACCGTTTCCTGCAATCCGAACGGACTGCCAATGGCCAGCACCCAGTCGCCGACTTGCATGCTGTCGGAGTTCCCCAGCTTCGCGATCGGCAACGGCTTGTCGACATCGATCTTGATCACTGCCAAGTCGGTTTCCTGATCCGACCCGATCACCTTCGCGTCGTGTCCCACCGAACCCGCGGGATCATCCTGCAGCTTCACGCGAATGCGGTCGGCCTTCTCAATGACGTGCCGGTTGGTGAGAATGTAGCCCTTGGGATCGACAATGACGCCGGAACCCAGCGAACGCTCGCGGATGGAACCGGCCTGACCGCCAGGCCCGCCCTGGCCGCCGAAGAAGCGGTCGAAGAAATCGTCAAAGGGAGTTCCGCCGCCGCCCTGATCATCGTCATCCCCACCAGGCGCGCGCCGGCGGTGCGGATTCTTGATCATCGATTCGGTATTGATGTTGACGACACTCGGTTCAAGCTGCTTGGCAATCTGCGAGAACTGGTTGGAGAGAACTTGCGGGGAGGGCACGGTCAGCGGAGTCGCGTCAGACCCTTTCTTGCTTTCCTGCCCTTTTACACCCTGGGAAACCACCGTTCCAATCAGAATACCTACGGCCAGTGTGGCCAGAATCGTCAGGGAGTACGCGAGGCGATTGGCCTTCAAACGCACCCAAAAAGCGCTTCCGCGCTCATCCATAAAAAACTTCCTCCGGATCTGTCAACGCTCTGAAGATTATACCCGTTCGCTCGGGGTCATCGTATCGGCGCAACAGACGCCTGCTTCTTAGACGCAATAAGCGGGAAAAGTGTTGCGGGAGTTCTCTTTGCGATCTTTGCGGCAGTTCTTCGCGTCCTTTGCGATTAAAAGCTTTTCTCTGAGAACTCGGCGGTGAGGAGCTTCCTACTTGGCCTCGTACACAGTCTTCCCCCCGACCACGGTCCGTAGAACCTTGGTCTCGGGGATCTTTGAAAAAGCGAGAGAAGTCACATCGTGATCAAGCACCACGAAATCCGCCAGCATGCCGGGCGCAATCAATCCCTTTTCCTTCTCTTGAAATTCGGCAAACGCCGACCCGGTCGTGTACGCCGCGATCGCCTGCTCCATGGTCAGCTTCTCTTCGGGGAAATACTGCTTCTTCCCGTCTTCGCTGGTCCGCGTCACAGCCGCATAGAGTCCGCGGAACGGAGACACCGGTTCCACGGGATAATCCGTCCCAAACGCCAGCGGCACACCCTTCTTCAGGAAATCGGCCCAAGCGTAGGAATGCGCGGCCCGCTTTTCGCCCAACCGCTCCACGGCCCAATTCATGTCGGTCAGCACGTGGCTCGGTTGCATGGAAGCAATCACTTTCAATTCTTTGAACTTTGCAATCTGCAAGGAATTTGTTACCTGCGCATGTTCGATGCGCAAGCGATAATCGTCGCCCCCGTTGGCGGCTTTGATCTTCTTCTCTTTCGCGTCTTTTTCCGCCAGCGCGTACGCGTCGAGCGCCATCTGTACGCCCTTGTCCCCGATGGCATGGAACCCCATCTGGAACCCGGCCTCGATGCGCTCCTTGGTCATCGAATTCAGCTTGGCCTGCTCGTACTGCGGCAAGCCGGAATTCTTTGGATCGTCGGCATAGGGCTCCATCAACGCCGCCGTATGCGATCCCAGCGAGCCATCCATGAATCCCTTCAACATGCCCGTGTGCAGCATGTTGTCAGACTGCGGATGGGCCGCCCGGTGCGCCTGCAACGTCTCCACCGCATCGTTGAAATCGAGCCATTCCGAGATTCGCGCCGTCAACTTTCCATCGCGCTCGATCTCTTCGTACACCTGAAAATCTTCCCAGGTAGAGAAATCCTGGACCGAAGTGACTCCATTTTGCGCGATATCGCGCAGCGCCGCTTCAATCGCCTGTCGCCGCTGGTCGTGCGTTGGCTTGGGAATCACCGCCTGCACTGCCTCGCGCGCCGTCTCACGCAAAATCCCGGTGGGCTGGCCGCTCGAGTCGCGGTCGATCTGTCCGCCATCGGGATCATGGCTCGCCAGGGTGATACTCGCCAGTTGCAGCGCCCGCGTGTTTGCGACCGCGATATGCCCATCCACGCGTTGCAGAAATACGGGATGATCGGTGGTGACTTCATCCACATCCCAGCGGCTCGGCAACTCCTTCACCGGCCATAAAGTCTGGTCCCACCCAGCGCCCAGCGATCCACTCTCCCGGCGCAGCCGTCGCCACCCGCGCGCGAATGCGGTCGCGAAACTCGGCCAGCGACTTCACGCCCACCAGATTCACCGTCTGCCGCTCAAATCCCGCCTCCGCCAGGTGCAGATGCGCGTCGTTGAAACCGGGCATCACAAAGTGGCCATCGAGATTCACCACCTCCGGTCCCGGCCCCTTTGTACTTCATGATCTCGTCAGTTTTCCCCACCGCCAGGATGCGATCACCGCGCACCGCCATGGCTTCAGCGCGCCTCGTCGAGGCGAACGTCGAAGCAATCGGCAGCCCGGTATAAATATTGCCGTGAACAAAAATCGTATCCGCCTTCGGTTTCGCCGGCTGCTCCTGCGCCCTCATAATGCCCACCGCCAGAAAAGCCAATATCGTGATGAAACAATGGGTGCCCCAGCTTTGCGGCTTTTGCAAAAGTGGGATTCCACGACCGACGCCCGCTCTCATCTTCATGCGCTCACTCCTGCGAGCGCGAGCACCGACAGCAAGATGCGTTTCAGCCCCAACTCGCGTCCGCTACAGTCAAACCACTCTTGCAAAGTATGCGCTCCTCCGCCCGTGCCCCCGCCGCCAATCGCGATGGCCTCGCGTCCGAGCGAAAGAGGAATGTTCGCGTCGGTCGAAGCCCGCTGCACCTGCGCCACGTTCCCCAGGTGCGAATCCACCGCGCGAATCACGTGCAGGACACGCGCATTGTTATCCAACTCGCCCGCGGGACGGTTCCCGATCACCACAATCTCGCAACTCAATCCGAACGGACGCCGCTGCGATGTCTGCTTCCTCTCCATCATCACGCTCTCATCCTCGATGGCGTGATCGAGCGCCGAGCGCAAAATCTGCTCCAGCCGTTCCATCTCGGCCATCGACGTCGAGCGGATATCCACCCGCATGCTGGCTGACTCAGGAATCGAATTCACTGAAGTCCCGCCGCGAATCACGCCGATATTGAACGTCGTCTTCGGAGTCGCCGGCACCGGGGTATGGGCGAACTCCTGAATCGCTCTGGCCAGCACCAAAATCGGATTGGGAGCTCCAAAATCGCTCCACGAATGTCCGCCCGGCCCGCGCACGATCACTTCAAAACGGCGGCTGCCCAGAGCCTCAGCCACAATCGTGTCCGCCCCCGCGCCATCCAGCACCATGCTGTAGACGATGTTGTCCTTGTTTTCGTCCGAGAAGATGTGGCGCATTCCGCGCAGATCGCCTTCACCCTCTTCGCCTACGTTTCCGATAAACAGAATGGGCAGGTGGTGGGTAATCTTCGCCGCTCGCAGGGCCGCCGCCGTTGCCAGCATCGCGATCAAACCCGCACCGTTGTCAGAAACGCCCGGGCCATACAAACGGCTGCCCTGCTGCCGGATATTCAACGGCGTGCCCGCCGGAAATACTGTGTCCATGTGCGCGCTCAGCGACACATAGCGCTTGCCCAGTCCGCGCCGCACCCCGAAGACATTGCCGACGTCGTCAATGCGAACTTCTTCCAGCCCCAGGTCTATGAATTGCTGCCGCAGCCACTGCCCGCGGGCGGTCTCGCCGAAGGGGGGCGCGGGAATGCGCGCTGCTTCCAGTTGCCAGTGCGCAAACTGCGGCTCCTGCGCCCGCAACCAGGCGAACGCCGAGCGAACCTCAGGCAACGCCGAGAGCCGCGTAATTTCCTGCTGCACCGAGGGAAACAATTCCGACACATCCGCGCGCGAACTGAGGGCCATGGGATTAATCCGTCATCTTACAACGGCTCGCCGAACTTGGGATTAGCTTCGACGGGTCCAGCGATTACGGCAGGGCGGTAACAGTTACCGCGAAGGGCGAGGTTCTGAAATCCGGACAGCGCACACGTAGAGAGTTTTTCGATCTTGCCGTCATCCTGAGCCCGATAGGGCGAAGGATCCGGCGCGCATCATCTCCGCCCAGTCGATCCAGATCCCTCAGCCGGCTGAAAAGCGCCGGCATTCGGGATGACGTCATTAGAGCTGATGTCAGGATTATCAATCCGCCGACGTCGCCGTCTGCACGCACCCGAGGATCTCCGCTTCGCTCAGCGTGTGGTCGGAAGCCTTGGCCAGTTTGTAGATCCGGTCCACCAATTCGTCGGTAATGGTGAAACCGTGCCGCTCGAGCCAGAAATGCACATTCGACTTTCCGCTCATCGGACCAATATCAATCACCTGCTGCAATCCGAACACATGCGAAGGCACGCCCGAATACACGGTGTTCGCCAATTCCAGGTCGTTCTTGCGATACGCCTTGATCACCGCCGCCGCATGCACGCCAGTCGCGGTACGGAACGCATCTTCTCCCACCACAGGATAATTCGCGGGGATGGGCACTCCGGTCGCGCGCGATACTGCCTGGCAATATTCCTTCAGCTTGGTTAGATCCTGCGTGTCCCACGGCGGAATTCCCATGAGTTTCAGGTTCACCAGCATCTGATCCATCTGCGTATTGCCCACGCGCTCGCCTACTCCCAATGCGCAGGCGTGCACGCAATCCGCTCCGGCCACCAGCGCCGCCATCGAATTCGCAATCGCCAGGCCGCGATCACAGTGTCCGTGCCAGTCGACGCGCACTTTCACGCCCGATGGCTTCACGACTTCATCCATCACGAAGCGCACCAGCGCGAACGCTCCCATCGGCGTCGCATGTCCCGCCGTATCGCAAATCACGATCGCCCGCGCCCCATGATTGATCGCCGCGCGGTACAAGCGCTTCACCATCTCAGGGTCGCAGCGCGAGGTGTCTTCGGTTACGTACATCACCTCGAGCCCGAGCGACACCGCGTACTTCACCGCTTTTTCGGTTGTCTGGAGCAGGAAATCGTCCGTCCAGTTTTCCGTGTATCGCCGGATGGGGCTCGATCCAATAAACGTCGCCGCCTCGATCGGCAACCCGGTCTTCTGCACAATCTCGGCTATGGGACGGATATCGTTCTCGTGCGTCCGCGCCGCGCAGTTCGCCTGGATCTTCATCCCGTGATTGACGATCTCGCGCGCCAGCGCGGTCACATGCTCGACCGCCCGCGGTCCCGCTCCCGGCAATCCGAGATCGAGCGCGTTGATCCCCAGCGCTTCCATCAAATGCAGAATTTCAATTTTTTCGTGGATCGAAGGATCGCGCACCGAGGGCGACTGCAACCCATCGCGCAAAGTCTCGTCGTTCAACAAAACGTGCCCCGCCGGCCGCAAAGACTGCGGATGGATCCGGTTCCAGTCGTAAATCAGTTCCGATACGTTCATTCTCATCAATCCGTGTGGGCACGGGCGCCCTCGCCCGTCCAGGCCGAGAGAAGTTCGGCTATTTCTCTTTCCCCGGCAACGTCAACCCGAACTGCGAAATCTGCCCCTTCCCGGCTACATTGATCCCACTCACATCTTCCGGGTTAGGCAGATAAAGCGTCTTGCAATTCTCGCAGCGATACACCTCGGCATTCTTGCCGAACGCCTTCTCCACGTCGCCGCACTTTTCCTCCTCGACGTCGGTGGAGTAGTACCAGCGCTTTAAATGTCCGCCGCAGAACTTGCCTTTCGCGTCTTTCTCGTTGCAAGCCCGCTGCCCCACCTTCTTCATTTTGACTTTGTGGTGGGGAAGTTGAGCAATCGGAGTCGAGGTAGTGGCCAAAGAATTGATCCTCATCGCTGCGGCAACCGCGCCGCCGGATTCGTGCCTAGCGAAGTTATTTTACTCGAAGCGCACGTGGAGCGGTGAGGGAACCGATCCTCACGAAGACGTCATCCTGAGCCCGAAGGGCGAAGGATCTGGCGCGGGGGATAACCACTGCCGGCTCGCGCGAGATCCTTCGGCCGAACGGCCTCAGGATGACGTCTTCTGAACAGACTAAAACTCCCGCTTCGGCGCCGCCTGCTCCAGGCCTACTCGGCCCACGACCATTTCGGCGACGAAATAGTTCTCGCCTTTCATCTTGTTCCCGGCCATGCGCCGCATCATCGCCAACTGGCCAACGTGGGTGAGCGCATCCGCCACCGGGCCTTGAAACAATCTCTCCAGCGGAGCGTGTATCTCTTTACCCGACGCCAGGTAATCATCGAACGCTTTGAGCGCCCCGAAGAACCGATCGACTTCCTGGTTCCAAGCAAGCGGTTTCGAGTCATTCCACTTCTGGCTGCCCTCGGCCATCGACAACGCCCAGTTCATCAGATCGCCCAGGTGCGCCAGTATCTGCGATGCTGTACGCCCGCCTTGGCCCGCAGCAACTCCCGCGAACGACTCGGGTGCGTCGCGCAAAACTTTCCCCGCCCGATAAGCCAAAGCCGCCAAAGCATGTCGGAACAACTCACGGGCGGAATCCGAAGTTGATGTCATCTTGAGTCTCTCTCTGTTCTTGACGTCATCCTGAGCCCGAGAGGGCGATGGATCTGGCGTGTATTGCCAGTGCTCTCGATGATTTGATGGTCCACGCCAGATCCCTCAGCCAGCAAAATGCGCTGGCATTCGGGATGACGTCATTTAAATAAAAGGGCGCTCCTAGACTTTTCCCTTCCCCAACACTCCCGCCGCCTTCACCGCCCCACGCACCTTTCGCGCCCACCCGCGCGCGAACTGCATGTCCACAAACCCTTCCATCTGCCGCGCAAACTTTTCTCCGTACCCGTACCACCAGACTTTCTTCATGCCCGGCAGGCGGTCGGCGTCGACGTATTTGAGCCACACCATTTCTTCCATGCCGAAGCGTCCGTGGGTACGCCCAATGCCGCTGGCCTTCACCCCGCCATGCGGAGCCTCGCTGATGCCGAAGCAGGAAATCGTGTCATTGATCATGACGGTCCCGGCGTTAATGCGCTTGGCCAATCTCTCGCCCCGGGCCCGATCCCGCGTCCACACGCTGGCCGCCAGACCGTACTCGGAGTCATTCGCCAGTCGCACCGCCTCGTCATCGGAATCAAACGCCATCACCGGAAGCAGCGGACCAAAGGTTTCATCCTTCATCACGCGCATTTCGTGGGCCACGTCCGTTAACACAGTCGGAGCGTAGAAGTTCGGGCCCAGATTTTGCAGCCGCTCTCCGCCAGTCATCAATCGCGCCCCGCGTGCCAGCGCGTCTTCCACCTGCTCTTCGACATTGCGCAGCTGCCGCTCGTGAATCAGCGGCCCAACGTCGATTTCCGCATCCATGCCGTTGCCCACCCGTAGCTGCTTGGTCTTGCGCACACAGGCCTCGACAAATGCCGGGTACAAACTGCGCTGCACGTAGCAGCGCTCCACCGACAGACACGCCTGCCCCGCATTGACGAACGCTCCCCACACCGCGCCACTCGACGCGACGTCAACGTCGGCATCGTCGAGCACCAGCATAGGATCTTTCCCGCCCAACTCCAGCACCACCGGCAACAATCGCGCCGCTGCGGCCTGCGCAATGCGCTTCCCTGTGGCCACGCTGCCGGTGAAAACCAGCTTATCGATAGCCGACTCCACCAGGGCGCCGCCGGTCGCCCCATCGCCGACCACAACCTGAAACACGTCGTCGGGAACGCCCGCCGCATGCAGCAATGATGCCAATTCAAGAGAGCAAAGCGAGGTTAACTCCGAAGGCTTCAGTACCACCGCATTCCCTGTCGCCAAGGCCGCCAGAGTCTCGGTCGCGGGGATCGAAAAGGGATAATTCCACGGAGAAATGATCCCGATCACTCCGTACGGTTCACGCAGCAGGCGCCCGGCCTTGCTCTTCATCGCCAGGTTGCCGTGCGGAATTTTCTCTTCGCGCAGAAATCCGTAGGCGTGGTCAGCGCCAAAGCGCGCCGCATCCAGCACCACCTGGACTTCGGTCAGCAATGCTTCTACGTAGGGTTTGCCTTCTTCCTGCGAGATCAGCCGCGCGATTTCGGACTTCTTCTCGTGCAGCAACCGCTGAAAACTCCGCAGTACTTCAACCCTCTTCTCCACCCCGAACCCATTCCAAGCGATCTGCGCCGCCCGCGCTCGCCCCACGGCCGCCTGCACTTCTGCGCGGCTTGCGCACTCCCACTCGCGCAGAACTTCCCCCGTCGCCGGATTCACCGACGCCACCTTGCGCACCGTGATTTGAATGTCAGTGGCCATCTCTAGAATTTACGATTGTCGATTTTCGATTGTCGATTGAAAACTCCCCGCTGCCAGCACGCGGGCGAGGGCGCCCGCGCCACACATGCTGATCAATACTCCACTCCCACCAAGTACAGCCCGCTCGCGGCGGCCGTCGCTCCTGCGGCCGACCGGCTCCGCGCTTCCAGTATCCGCCTAATCTCGGAAGGCTGCAGTGTTCCTTTGCCCACCAGTACGAACGTTCCCACCAGGTTCCGCACCATGTGATGGAGAAACCCATTCCCGCGCACGGTGTAAATCAATTCTTCTCCTTGCCGCGCAAATCCGGAAGCAAAAATCCGCCGCACGTTGGAAGCTTCTCTCGGTGGCCCTTCGTGCCGTTGGTGGTTCGCGCTTTTCTCCGCATCCACCGCCGCGAACGAAGTGAAATCATGCTCGCCCACCACCAACTCTGCCGCCTCTGCCATCGCCGTTTCGTTCAGAGGGTACGGATAATGCCACACATACCGCGCCAGAAATGGAGGACAAATCGCCTCGCGGTACATGCGGTAGCGATAGGTCTTCGCCTTCGCCGAATGCCGCGCGTGAAACTCCGCCTCTGCCTCCTCCACCTTCAGCACGCGAATCGCCCGCGGCAAAATATCGTTCAACGCGATCCGCAGATTCCCGGCGGGAATCACCGACCCGGTGGAAAACGATGCCGCCTGCGCCAGCGCGTGCACCCCGGCGTCGGTTCTTCCCGATCCCTGCGGCAAGACCTTTTCGCCGGTCACCCGTCCAATAGCTGAGGCGAGCGTGCCCTGGACCGTCGGCGCGTCCGGCTGCACCTGCCATCCGGAAAACTCTGAGCCATCGTAGGCCAGCGTCAATTTGAGATTACGCATGAGGATACCGGGAAACGTACAGAGGCTTTCGTTAGCACAGCCCTCCGGTCAGCTATACTATTTCACTTCCCACGTTTTCACGGAGCAAGCCAACCGGCGGGTCTGGCAGAAATATGAAACTCAGCCCGCACTCCTTGCGTACCAATTATGGTGATTCGGCAATTTCGCCCTTTTTCAGATGACGCAACCCTTATGCGTGGAGACGAACGAATGCCCTTTTCTCGTGTGACTTCCGTCCTGTGGCTCACTGCCCTGGCGATACTGGCCTCGGTGCCGGCGCTCGCCCAACAAGCGACGCCCGACGCGCCCCAGCCTCAGACGGCGCCTACGCGGCAGTTTGAAATGAAAGATTATTCCAAACCCCGTTCCTCGTTCCCCAACGTGCTCCAGCCCTACATGCCGCGGCCGATCGCTCCTCCGAATTTGAGCAACACCCCGCGCCTCCAGGAACTGATGCGCGACGGAAAAATCTTTCTCTCCATGGACGACGCGGTCGCGCTGACTCTGGAAAACAACCTCGACATCGGCATCGCCCGTTACAACCTGAATATCGCCGACACTGACGTTCTGCGCGCCAGGTCCGGAGCCAACACCTTTTTCGGCGCCAATCAGGGCGTGGTGCAGAACACCCCGGGCGGAGGCGTGGGCGGATTGGGAGGAACCGTGGGATCGGGCACTGGCGGCACCACCGCGGCCCCCGGCGGCATCGGCGCCGGCACCAACGGCCTGGTCAGTTCTACCCTGGGCCAAGGCGTGTTCATCACCAGCTTCGACCCCATCGTCTCCGGCACCATCCAGTTTGATCGTAACAACCTGCTGTCCAGCAGTTCGTTCAGCATCCCGGTCACGACTCAAAACACCAACAGCTACAACTTCTCCTACGCCCAGGGATTCCAGACGGGCACCAACCTGGCGGTGGGCTTCAGCAACACCCGCACCACCACCGACAGCCCGTTCAGCAGCTTCAGCCCAATCCTCAGCTCCGGCTTCCAATTCAAGCTGACGCAGCACCTGCTGCAAGGTTTCGGATTCCTTCCCAACACCCGTATCATTCGTTTGACCAAGAACAACCGCGAGATTTCCGACGTCGCCTTCCGCCAGCAGATCATCACCACCGTGGACCAGATCGAAAATATGTACTGGGACCTGGTGTTCGCTTATGAGAATGTGCGGGTCAAACAGGAGGAACTGGCGTTTTCGCAAAAAACCCTCTCTGACAATCAGCGCCAGGTGCAAATCGGCACCCTGGCTCCCATCGAAGTGGTGCGCGCGCAGAACACCGTCGCCACCGATCAGCAAAGCCTGATCCAGGCGCAAACCAATCTTGACCTGCAGCAGTTGCTGATGAAGAACGCCCTCAGCCGCACTCTGGAGGATCCCACCCTGGCGGATGCGGAGGTGATTCCTACCTCCACCATGAAATTCCCCGAACAGGAGGCGATTGTCCCCACCCAGGACCTGGTGAACGAAGCCCTCACCCATCGTCCGGAGCTGGCTGCCACGCGCATCGATCTGAACAACCGTGAACTCAACTCCAAAGCCATTCGCAATGCCATGCTGCCCAGCCTTGATCTGTTCGCTTACTACAACGGCAACGGCCTGGGCGGAGCGCAGAACCCGGCGAACCTGTGCTCGAACCAACCGCCGGGGTCCTCTTTCTGCTCGCTTACGCCAGCCCCGTCGACCAGTTATGGCGGCACCTTGAATCAGCTGGTGAACTCGACCGCACCCGACAAAGGCCTGGGTGTCACTCTCACCATTCCGATCCGCAACCGCCAGGAACAGGCGCTGCAAGTCCGCTCGCAGCTGGAATACCGCCAGGCCCAGATGCGGGCGCAGCAGATTGAAAACCAGGTGCGCATCGAAGTGCGCAACGCGCAATTCTCGGTGCAACAGAATCGCGCCGCCGTGCAGGCTGCGAAAGCTGCGGTGGCGCTCGCCCAGCAGTCTCTCGATGCCGAACAGAAGAAATTCAACCTAGGAGCTTCGACCTCAACCCTGGTTCTGCAAAACGAATCAGGACTGGCTACCGCGCAGTCGAACCTGGTCTCGGCCGAAGCCGCATTCGTGAAATCACGCGTGGAACTCGATCGCGCCACCGGACTGCTGCTCGATCACGCCGGCATCATGATGGATGACGCCGTCCGCGGCCAGGTCACGCACATGCCCGCCGTGCCTTACATCGAGCCGCGGCAAAATCCCGAATCCGTCATGCCCGCGCAACCCGGACAGGTCATGCAGGAAATGATGCCCAAGCCACCCGACCAGACTCAACCCCCGCAACAACCCCAGCAGTAAGCTGGTTGGCTCTCGGTTGCCCGTTCCTCCGCGCAGTTTGCGAAGGGGCGGGCATCTCTGTCTACCCCAACAAATCTTTACAATGTTCCGTCGATAAACGTCGTCCCGAGCCGCTACTCTAAGGTGTGGGCCGATTCGAAATTCGCTGATCAAGATTGCGCAGCAATCTTTTGCAAGGAGAATGACCATGCTCTCTTCTCATTCCAAACTCATCTCTCTGCTTGCGATCCTGGCCGTCGCCGGTTCGGCGCAAACCGCGCCTCTGCCGCAAACCCCGCAGCCAGCACCGGCTTCGGCTCCTACCGCTCGGGGATACGTCACCCGCGACTACTCTAAACCGCGACCGCAATTCCCCACCCTGATCGCGCCCTATGAGCCCGAGCACATTCCACCGCCCAATCTCGCCAATACCTCGCGCATGGAGCAACTGCTGCACGACGGCAACATCTTGCTGTCGCTCAATGACGCGGTCGCGCTCGCGCTCGAAAATAATCTCGACCTGGTGCTCGCGCGCTACAACCTGAATATCGCCGACACCGACATCCTGCGCGCCGAAGCCGGCTCCAATATTCTCGGCGTCAACACCGGCATCGTTCAGAACACGCCGGGTGGCGGCACCGGGGGCCTCAGCGGCGTCGTCGGCTCCGGTACCGGAGGAACCAGCGTCGCCGCTGGCGGCGCCGGCACCGGCACCCTTGGCCTGGTCTCTTCTACCCTCGGCATCGGAGCCCCCATCACCAGCTTCGATCCCGTGTTGAGCGGCACTTTCCAGCTGGATCGCGCCTTCGCCCAGTCCACCAGCATCTTCAGCCCCATTCCCGTCTCCAACACCAACACCGGAACCGCCAGCATCGCCTACACCCAGGGACTGCACTGGGGCACCAACATCACCGCCGGCTTCAACAACGTTCATACCACCACCAACAACCCCACGACCACGTACTCTCCCTACATCGCTTCCGGATTCCAGTTCCGCCTCACCCAGCAACTGCTGCAGGGCTTCGGATTTCTGCCCAACACGCGCTTCATCCGCATCGCCAAAAATAATCGCGAGATCTCTGACGTCGCCTTCCGCCTGCAGGTCATCACCACCGTGGACCAGATCGAAAACCTGTATTGGGATCTGGTCTACGCTTATGAAAACGTCCGCGTGCAGCAGGAGGCCATCGCCTTCGCGCAACGCACCCTCGCCGATAACAAACGCCAGGTGCAGTTCGGAACTCTTCCGCCCATTCAAGTGGTCAGCGCGCAAGCCACCGTCGCCACCGACCAGCAGGCTTTGACCCTCGCCCGCACCAATCTCGAACTGCAGGAACTGCTGATGAAGAATGCGCTCAGCCGCAATCTCGAAGATCCAGTGCTTGCCGGAGCCCACGTCATTCCCACCTCCGACATCAAACTGCCCGACCAGGAACCGGTCGTTCCTATTCAGGATCTGATCAACGAAGGCTTACAACATCGCGCCGAACTCTCCGAATCGCGCATCGACCTCAATAGCCGCGACCTCAACAACAAAGCCGTGCGCAACGCCATGCTCCCGACCCTCGACCTTTTCGCTTACTACGGGGGCAGCGGCATCGGAGGCGACGTCAATCCCCAGGTGCCCATTTGCGGCAGTTCCGGCGCCAGCACTGAACTTCTGTTTCGATAAAAACAAAGCCGCGCCGCCCTTCCGCAACGGAGGCCCGGTCGGTTACGGCTCGACCTTGAACCAGTTGGTTACCTCGGCCGCGCCCGATAAAGGTCTGGGATTGACTCTGAATATTCCATTGCGCAACCGCACCGCCCAGGCTGACCAGGTGCGCTCGGAACTCGAATACCGCCAGGCCCAGGTGCGCTTGCAGCAACTCGAAAACCAGGTGCGCATCGAAGTCCGCAATGCGCAGTTCGATGTCGAGCAGAACCGCGCTGCCGTTGATTCCGCCCGGGCCGCGGTCGATCTCGCCCGCCAGACACTCGACGCCGAACAGAAGAAACTCGCGGCCGGAGTATCTACGTCGACCACCGTCTTGCAAGATCAAAGCACGCTGACGCAGATCGAATCGAATCTGGTGTCGGCGATGGCAGCTTACGAGAAATCGCAGGTGGAACTCGATCGCGCCACCGGATTGCTGCTCGACCACACCGGAATCGTCATGGCCGACGCGCAGAGGGGCCATGGTCGAACATCAACCCAGTGTGCCGTTCATCGCCCCGCGCGCCGACGTGCAGTCCGTCATGCCGCCGCAACCGGGCCAGATCCACGCCGCCACCGCAACCAGAACCGCCGAAGGGCAACTTACCGTAGGAGAAGAGCCATGTGGGGCGGGCGCCCTCGCCCGCCTAGCCGCGGAACGGCGCTGGAAGTTTCCACGACGTGATCCTGAGCCCGCAGGGCGAAGGATCTGGCGTGCAGTGGCAAGATGACACTCGGCGCACGCCAGATCCCTCGCTTCCCTTGGGATGACGTCAGCATGGAAGGACAGGAACCGGTCCTGCGACACAGACAGCTTCTAGGCTAATATTTTCGAAGACGGGCAAATTATAACTATAAGATTACTATCGCAGAGGAAGCCCTCAGGCGCATCGTCGACTCCCGGATAACCTTCAGGGCCACCCGACCCTTAGTCGGCGATCATGGGGCCTTCCAAGCGGCAAGAAATGGCATTGGAGACGACGCCCGAATACCGGAAATGGCAATACGCCACAAAAAGCGGACTGCTTTATTTTCAATAACTTAAAGATATCGTATTGATAACAAACATGTTCTTTTGGGGCGAGAACAACGCGATGAGCAGGAAACCACCCAGCAATTCCCCCCAAAGCCCAAACCAGCTATCCTCGTCGGCGTGAACCTCTCGGTTGTCATCATCACCTTCAACGAAGAAGCCAACCTGCCGCGCACCCTCGCCAGCGTGAAGCCGCTGGTCGAGAACGGACAAGGGGAGATCATCGTCGTCGACTCAGGCTCGACCGACCGCACCGTCGAAATCGCAAAATCGTTTGGAGCGAAAGTCTTTGTCGAGGAATGGAAAGGCTTTGCCGCGCAAAAAAACTTCGCGATCGACAAAGCGACGGGAGACTGGATTCTGAGTCTGGACGCGGATGAAGAAGTCAGCCCGGCAATGCGCGACTTTCTTCTGCTCGCCCTATCCGGGAAGCACAAGGAAGAATTCACCGATTTTCAAGGAGGAATGATCTTCGCGCGACGCAATTGTTTCTTAGGCCGCCCGATTGGGCACGGCGGCTTTTATCCGGACCGAAAGCTTCGCTTGATTCGCCGCGGCTGCGCCCGTTTCGAAGACCGTCGCGTACATGAAGACCTGAAGCTCGCGAGCGGCGTGGAGTATCGCCCTGCTCTGCACTACGAAATGGGCAGTCCCATCGAGATCATTCATCACGCCTACCCCACTCTTTCCAACTATATCGAACACATGAACCGCTACTCGACGCTAGGCGCGGAGATGGCCGTAGCCAAGGGATACCGCGGCTTCAGCGTCATCGATATCGTCGTACGTCCCGTCGCCACGTTCATTTACAACTACATCTTCCGCCTCGGATTCCTCGACGGACGCGAAGGCCTGCTACTACACCTCTACCACTCGGTCTATGTTTCCTGGAAATACGCCAAGGCGTGGGAACTGACAGAAGAAAGAAAGCAGATTCTCCCTTCGGTCGGAATGACAAGTGGAGGGTTCCTCGCTGCGCAACTCAATGTTGGGTAAGGCTCTTTTCGGATCCCTGTGTCCTTGCGGTTAAAGCCGGTCCGCATGCCTTATCATGGACAGCAGACGGGGTGAACATGGCTGATAAGAAGCAGGTTGCCGATAGCCCGATTGCCGATGTGTTCGAGGGACGTCATCCCTCGGCCAGCGAAAAAGACTGGGCCGAAAAGACTTTAGCGCCGACGCTCGAAAAAAATCCCGAGAAGCCGATCGGCGCGGCCACTGGCGTCAACGTCGACGAGCACGGCAACGCGCGCTACACCACGCTGTCGGGCGTCCCCATCAACCGCCTCTACACCCAGGCCGATCTTCCCGAAGACTGGAAGTACGAAGAATATCTCGGGTATCCCGGACAGCCTCCGTTCACGCGCGGCATTCACTCCACCGGATATCGCGGCAAGTTGTACACCATGCGGCAGTTCTCGGGCTTCGCTTCGCCGGAAGAGACCAACCAGCGCTACAAGTATCTGCTCGAACATGGCGGCAGCGGATTGTCGGTTGCGTTCGACCTGCCCACGCTGATGGGTTACGACTCCGATCATGCCGCGAGCGAAGGCGAAGTGGGCAAGTGCGGCGTCGCCATCGATTCGCTCGAGGACATGGAGATTTTGTTCAACGGCATCGACCTGGAGAAGACCACGGTTTCGATGACGATTAATTCTCCCGCATCGGTGTTATGGGCGATGTACTTGGTAGTGGCGGAGAAGCAGGGGGCTTCGTGGAAGAAGATCTCGGGCACAATTCAGAACGACATTCTGAAGGAATACATCGCGCAGAAGGAATACATCTATCCGCCCGCGCCTTCGATGCGGCTGGTGATTGATACGTTTGAGTTTGGATCGCTGTACACGCCCCGCTTCAATACCATTTCAATCTCGGGGTATCACATCCGCGAAGCCGGCTCTACCGCGTTACAGGAATTGGCGTTCACGGTGTATGACGGCGTCGAGTATGTGGAGTGGGCGCGCCGCCGCGGACTCGATGTCGACGAGTTCGGTCCGCGCTTGAGTTTCTTCTTCAACGCGCACAACGACTTCTTCGAAGAAATTGCCAAGTACCGCGCCGCGCGCAAGATCTGGTATCGCCTGATGAAAGACAGGTTTAAGGCCAAGAACCAGCGCACCTGGCTGCTGCGCTTCCATACGCAGACGGCCGGCGTATCGCTTCCCGCGCAGCAACCCATGAACAACATTGCGCGCGTGGCGATTCAAGCGTTGGCTGCGGTGTTGGGCGGAACGCAATCGCTCCACACCGACTCTTATGACGAAGCGCTGGCGCTTCCGACCGAAGAGGCGGCGCGGATCGCGTTGCGGACGCAGCAGATCATCGCGTATGAGTCAGGTGTGACGCAGACGGTCGATCCGCTGGGCGGATCTTACTTCTTAGAGCGCTTCACGTTAGACATGGAGAAGGGCGCGTTCGATTACTTCGACAAGCTCGACGCCATGGGAGGCATGGTGAAGGCGATTGAGCGCGGATATCCGCAGAAAGAAATTGCGGAAGCGTCTTACCAGTACCAGCGCGCCGCCGAAGCCAATGAAAAGATTACCGTGGGCGTGAATGAGTTTGTGATTGAGGAAGGGTCTCCGCACATTTTGTATATCGATGAGAGCGTCGCGCGGCAGCAAACGGTGAAACTGAAAGCTCTGCGCGCGCGGCGGTCGAATGAAGCAGTGACTCGCGCTTTGGACGCTCTAAAGAAAGCAGCAGCACAGGAGCCGCGCGCGGGGACGAATGGCGAGATTTCTCCGGCGAACACCATGCCGTACATCATTGACGCGGTGCGGGCTTACGCGACCGTGGGAGAGATCTGCGAGGCGCTGCGCGAGGTGTATGGGACGTACACGGAAGTCAGCATCACTTAAAACCAGCCGTCCGTCGTCAGCGAAGCCGGAGAGGAATGAATTTGTAGAATCCCACGCCTGCAGAAAACGCAAAGGCGTGGCACCCCGATGGTGATACACGCAAAAACAATTCCGCAAAGGCCGCGAAGAACGGCCCGGAGTGCAGTTCGAGAGCATCTTCCGATCTTTTACGTCGAGATATTGAGGGAGACGGTCAGGAGAAATCGCGTCTTGGCTGTTGGATGCGGTGAGCACCGGCACGACGGTCAGCGGTTGGGCTGGGGTTCCGATGGAATAGGCGATCAGGACCACGGTCGCGGTAGCCACAGCACTGGGAATACAAACTTCTGCGGCGGCAGCGCAGAGGCCTAAGACCTCCGACTCCGACAGACCTTCGGCCGCCGCTGCAGCGGCTGGGCCCTGAGGCGAAAAGCTTGCCAGTTTCAATCCCACTCCCGAAAATCGGTTAAGTTGAGCCGACGTTGCTGAACTCTTCAGAATCCGAAATTCGAAAAGATTTTTATTCTCAAATCCCTGCTCGATGGTGAAGCGAGCGATCACGCCAGGGCGAATCTGGCTCCACGGGGAAGGCTCTGGATCTTTTTCCGGGGGCAAGACACGCGGCAATCCATCGCTTTGTCGCTGATAAAGGCGATCTGGAATGTTCTCCGCCGTAATGGTCTTGTCAGCCAGAACTTGCCTGCTTCGTTGCAGGGTCAATGCGTACTGACCCTCCGGCGACTTGGCCAGCAGGCTTTCCAGGCTGGGCATGTTGGGCAGGAACCGATATTTGTCGTAGGTGGCTTCGACCTCGCCAAGGAAGTCTGCTTGCAGCGAAGCTTCATATTCTGGGATCAGTTGGTGAATGAGAGCCTGGGTTTGGTCTCCCATATTGCGGAGCGGTCCGCCAGCTTCGATGCTCCACGCGGCCACTTGCAGACTAGCCGGAGCGATATGGCGAATTGATCCTCGGACCAGTAAAGCGCTGACGGGCTTTGCCTGCTTTCCCTCGAGCGGCGCGAGTTTGTACGGCAACCCGCGGCCGGGACCATGCATGCTGGCGCGCGTGCAGTATCCGATGACCTCAAGGCTGTAGTCGCCGGGCGGAAGCTTCCTGTTTAAGTCAGCGACCGTCGCCGGCTTGAGAAGCGTGGGGTGGAAGTTGGTAAGATCGGGTACAGCCGGGTAGGCATGATTTTGATTTAAGAAAATAGGGGAGCCGAGACCAACCGATTCGCCGATCTGGCGCAGGACAACCCCTTCAGCCTCAGAGACGGCGCGTTCTTTCCCCCATTCGAGGGCTTGAGAGATTTGGGCAAAAAGCGGGCCGTGAACCATGGCCACGAGAACGAGACCAGCAATGAACTTCGAGAACGTGCGCATCGGCACACCCCAAGTGGGAGCATGGTAGTACCGTTAAGGCGGACAAACAATTGTTTTTCCGACGTCGCGCATGGGAATCGATTAGCGCATAGAGGCTGCGCGTTTGTCCGGGTCTTCTGGTGATCGCGACTGAGACGGAATCGAAGAACCTCTACATCCAGATGCTGTCGGAAAACCTTCCAGTAAGGCGCCCGGGCCCGGTGATAGGGGCCCTTCGACTTCGCGGAACTTCGCTTCGCGAAGTTTCCCCTCCACTCAGGATGACTAAGGGCTTGGTAATGTAGGGTGTTTAGGACCAGGTGAGGGCAGGCTCAGTTGCTTTGATCCGACGATTCGCCAGAGGCTTTGCCTTGCCCCGTGAAGCGGTAGGTTTCTCCGTTCCACTCGTAGGAGTAATTTGTCGCGAGGTTAGCGCCGCCAGCATGGGTGGGCATCGACACGACGATGGTTCCGGGCTGGGCCCAAACCTTCACATCTCCTCCGCAAAAACCTGTGCCGTCGGGCGTGCGCTCTTGTGTCCAAATCTTCGGATAGCCCTTGGTTTGGACGAACACCGTGAGATTGAGGCAGTAGTCCGGACCAGAGTAGGTGACGAGAAGAATGTGATTGCGCCCCAGGTGGGCGGCGTCGAGGAGTTGGATGCGGGAGTCGTCGTCGGAAGCTTTCGGGACCTGCGATGCTTTACGCCACAATTGATGAACCAGGAAGGGATCGAGTCCTGTCTGTTTCGCCCATTTGGCTTCATCCTGCTGATGAACCTTGGCCCAGGAGTGCTTGCTTTGCGCCACAGACACAGCGGATGCAGCCACTAGGAGTAGCAGGCAACGGCGGAAGATCATGGTGGTGAATTTTACGCCTGCGGGCATTGCTCGGCTTGGCCCAGGCCCGCGCCGCACTCGCTCGCTTCGCTTCGCGGACCGCCGAGGCGGCTGTCTCTACGTGTTTTGTTTTTTGCGCTGGCGGTAGAGAGATTGGTCAACCTGTTGGGTCATCGCTTCTACGTTGAGCGGGACTCCCAGGAACTCCTGTATTTTTTCTGACGTTTCTTTGGGTTGGTTTAGAACGTCGTGGTAGGGGAGGCGCATGACGGCGATGTTCGCATGGCTGCTGAGCCAGCTATGGACTTTGTAGAGGTGATCGCGGAAGGCGTTGACGATGGCGCTGGGGTCGATGGAGCCGTCGTAGGTGCCGCGGCGGCGCAGCATTTCATCCTGCGAGGCCATGACTTCGGGCAAGGGGCGCTGCATGAAGATGACGCGGTAGTCGTGTCCCGCGGGCAGGGAGAGCAGGAGCTGCGAGATGACTTTGACGACTTTGCCTTCGGCGTCATTGATGATGCTTGGGTCTTTGGGAAGTTGCTTGATGCGCTCCCATTCGAGGTATCCCTTGGGATTGTCGATGTCGGCGCGGCGCTCGCCGTCGGAGACGGGAGTCATGCCTCCGGCAGCGAGCATTTGCATCATGAGCGAAGTGCCGGAGCGGGGGAGACCGGAGACGATGGTGATCATGAAGGCCTTTCGTGAAATGTAATGAAGCGCCAACCTCAGGCGCTAAAGCGCGGATCTTTATTGAGGCGGAACGGCACGACTGAAGTCGTGCCCTTCCCGATCTTAGAGACGGCGCAACTAGGGTTGCGCCATTCCTAGTCCTCGGACTATCGAGTAAAACACGAAGGCGGTTGTGGAATCCAGCGGACGAATCTTGAGGTCACAATTTGTGACCTCAAGTTTGTGGCCGCAAATTGCGACCTCAAGATGCGGGCTCTCGGGTAGACTCGAAAAAGTATGCCTAAGACGAAAGTCCTTGTTATTCCAGTGGAGTCGCGGATCTTGGTGCTGCGACAGCACAAGGTGATTCTGGATCGAGATTTAGCCGAGCTTTACGGGGTCACAGTGAAACGGCTAAACCAGCAGGTCCAGCGAAACCAAGAACGGTTTCCCGCGGACTTCATATTCCGGCTCACTGCGAAAGAGGACGAAATCTTGAGGTTGCAAATTGCAACCTCAAGTTTAGGGCACGGCGGAAGGCGCCACCTACCTTATGCCTTTACCGAGCATGGGGCGATTATGGCGGCGACCGTGCTGAACTCGCCGAAGGCCGTGGAAATGAGCGTTTTCGTAGTGCGGGCATTTGTTCGTTTGCGCGAAATGCTGGGGAATAACCGGCAACTGGCGTCGAAAATCAATGAGTTGGAACAACGACTGGAGACGCACGATACGGCGATTCAGGAATTAATTGATGCCATCAAGGAAATGATGACGCCTCCGGCCGGGCCGCAGAAGAAGATTGGGTTTCAGTTGCCGAAATAGCGGCCCTCAGACTTCGGGCGTCGGGCTTCAGCAAAACCCTCCAGGGATGGGTTCGCGAAATCCTACCCGGCTTCGTTCTCACCGAAACGTTTCTCGATTTACAATGCTTGCTTCATGGGGCGTACTGACCTGGCTTTCTTTTTCGTCCTGCGAAATTCGTTTTTGTTTCTCGGGCTGGCCGCCGGGCTGGCGTATGGACAGGTTTCTCCCGAGTTGCCTCCGCGGGAAGTTTCTCTCTGCGATCTGGTGCGCAATCCGAGCCCGTATGACGGACAGCGCATTCGTGTGCACGGAGAGGCGAACCGCGACTTTGAAGATTTCAGCTTGTCGGTGACGTCGTGCGGAGCGCAGGCACGGCGGGTGTGGCTGCAATACGGAGACCAGAAGACCGATGCCGGGGCAGAAGTCGGTCACCGGTTTATCCAGGCGGCGCCGTTGATCAAGAACGCGGACTATGAGCAGTTCGCACGGAAGATCATGTTGCAACGGTTGCTGCTGCCCGATCTGCGGACGTGCGCTTGGCCTGCGTGTCATTACTACAGGGTGACGGCGACGTTCACGGGGAGATTTTTCGCCGGAGTGGAACCTGGGCGGGCATCGGGACAGAAAACGTTTGTGGGATTCGGTCATGGCGACTGCTGCCATCTACTGGTGATCGAGCAGGTATCGGATGTAGCCAGCGAACGCACGCCGGCTCCCGTGGGCGGGCAGTTTCAGTGTTCGACGGAATCGTGGGCTCCTACCGCGGAACAGGCAACCTCGCTGGCAAGCGATCCGAGCCATGTATTTTCGACGATCGCAAAACATTGGGGAGACGATGGCTCGCAGGGCACGTCTAATGGAAACGGGACCTGGATCACACCGGATCTGCTGACTTCCTACACGGTGGATACGCTGGTTTCGCCGGACAAGAAGGCGCCGGATCCGAAGACTACGGTGACGCGAGAGAGCTGCCAGGCGGTGCCGGCGTTCGCACCGAGACCGGTTTCTGAGCCCGTGGTGTGCGAATCGCGGGACTGGCACTGGCAAGAAGATCGACAGGCCGCGAAAGATTTGCAGCAGACGGTGACGATGGGGCAAGATCCGTGGCGGCTGGAGTTGCGCGCGACCAGCCGCAACGCTGTCGACGACGCCTATAAGCACTGGGGATTGCTTCCGGCGGGTACGCACATGGTGGACCGGTGCGGAAACCCGACAGTCTTTGAGGATGGGCAAAGTGCGGAGTGCGGATGGTCCTCTCCCGATGGCATGCAGATGCTGCTGGTGCGGTTGGAGAAGTTTGATTACCTGAAAAGATTTGGTGGTCATTGGGAGCACGTGATGTGGGTTGCGACCCAGGTGCAGGGGAGTTTTTGCCATGCGCCGGGGGAGCAGGAGAAATAGGGGGATCGTGGCCGGCGGGACGCCGGCGCTACTTGAGTCATGCGGAAAGCCATTCTTCATCTTAAAAAGTGTGATCCGGTAATGGCTGTGATTATTGAGCAGGTCGGAGCCTACCGGATGAATTATGACGATCCCGCGTTTGCCAGCCTGGCGGAGGCCATCGTCTATCAGCAGCTGCACGGCAAGGCCGCGGCGACCATTTTCGAACGGCTGACGAATCTGACCGGTTTGCCGTTGAAGCCGGAGGGCATTCTCAAACTGTCGGAAGCGCAGATGCGCGGGGCAGGATTGTCGAAGCAGAAACTCAGCTACCTTCGTGATCTGGCGGGGAAGACGAAATCGGGTGAAGTGCAGTTTGCGCACTTCGGCGAGATGTCGGACGAGGAAGTCATCGAGCAGTTGACGAAAATCAAAGGCATTGGCCGGTGGACTGCACATATGTTTCTGATGTTCTCGTTGCGGCGTCCGAATGTGTTGCCGACGGGGGATCTGGGGATACAGATGGCCATGCGCAAGCACTACCGCAAGCGCAAACTGCCGAAGCCGACGCAGATGGAGAAGATTGCGAAGTGCTGGGAACCGTATCGCAGCGTGGCCTGCTGGTATTTGTGGAGGAGTTTGGACATCAAAACGCTGTGACTTTCTGCTCTGACGTCATCCTGCGCCCGATAGGGCGAAGGATCTGGCGCGCAGTGGCAAGACTCTTATGGTGCACGCCAGATCCCTCGCTTCGCGTCGGGATGACGTCAGTGTTTATGCGAGTCCCACCGTGGTCCTATATGTCTCTTGGTTACTGCTTCCTTCGTGACCCTTTGTGTCCTTTGTGGTTAAATTGATTTATGGCGGATGAAACGAAAATTCGCGTACTGGTGGCCAAGCCCGGACTCGACGGGCATGATCGCGGAGCCAAGGTCATTGCGCGGGCGCTGCGCGATGCCGGGATGGAAGTGATCTACACCGGATTGCGGCAGACGCCGGAAATGATCGTCAACGCTGCGCTGCAGGAAGATGTGCACGTGATCGGGTTGTCGATTCTGTCGGGCGCGCACAATGCGATCGTTCCCCGGGTGATGGATCTGCTGAAGCACAACAAAATGGACGACGTGCTGGTGCTGGTAGGCGGCATCATTCCAGATCAGGACGTCGAAGCTCTCAAGAAGATCGGCGTGGCCGCAATCTTTCAGCCAGGCACGGCGATGGACAACATTGTCCAGTTTATCCGCAGCCACGTGAAGCCGCGCGGCGTACCGGCAGCGGGCTGATGGCGGAGATCAATACCTCTCTTCTCCGCGATATTCTCTCGAAAACGATTGGACCTTCTCCGTGGTATTGGAAGACTTACCCTTCGCTGACTTCGGTCGCTGGACAGAAGTTTGTCTGGACGCATCAGGGCGATGAAGGGTCGCTGGCCTATGTGATCACGCTGGCGCTGGAGCAGGAACCGTCGAAGCCGCGGCTGGCGCTGAATACCTATTGCCGTCCTTTCTTTGTGCCGCCGTCGTATTTGGGCGTGTGGTGTCCGGAGGGGCGCGGCTTGCGTTTGACCTGCTTTGATCCCGATACGCTGAAGGCTTTTGAGTTGGCTGAGATTGCCGGGTGGTTCAAGCAATCGGCGGACCGCATCTATGCTCGTACCGAGCCGGTCGCGGATTTCGAAGTGCCACTGGCCCTCGGTCCGGGCACCCACAAAATCGAAGTTCCGCCCGAACTGGCGACGGTCGACGAGCTGATTGTTCCAACCAGCTATAAAGCCATGAGCAACGACGATCCGGCGTTTGCGCTGTTCGTGATTTATCCGCATGCCGGGTTGGTGGAAGTGCTGCCGCAGAAGTGGTTTACGGCGGCGCAATATCGCGTGGGCGAGCAATGGATCACTCGGGCGGCACGCGATCCGCAATCGCATCGCATTTTCGGCGAGTGTTTTGGGGTGGGGACGTTTTTGCTGGAAGAGGATGGCTGCCGGCTGGAGCGGTGGATGGAACGCGGCTCTTAGCCGTTAGCTCTTAGCTCTTGGCGTTCTGGTTCAGCTAAAGGCTAAGAGCTAAAAGCTAAGAGCACATGCGTTTCTATCAGATCGAAATCCTACAAAACCTTCGCGTGCTCGAGTTGTATTCGGAAGATCCGACCAACCGGCTGACGCGGGCGTGTGTGCTGGCGCTGACGGAAGCGGTGGAGCGGCTGGCTTCAGAGGCGCTGCCCCTGGTGATCACTGGAAATCCCAAATTCTTTTCTGCGGGCGCGGATCTGCATGAGATCGCCGCGTTGACCGGGCCTGCCGCGTACGAGTTCGCGAAGATGGGACAGGCTTTGATGCATGTGGTCGAACACTTCCCTGCTCCCGTGTACGCGGCCATTCACGGGTATTGCATGGGAGGCGGGCTCGATCTGGCGCTGGCTTGTCATGGTCGGATTGCGTCGCCTCATGCTGTGTTCGGGCATCGCGGGGCGGCGCTAGGATTGATTACCGGATGGGGTGGGACGCAGCGGTTGCCGCGACTCGTCGGTAAAGCGAAGGCGCTCGAAATGTTTGTGGCGGCGGAGAAAATTCACGCGGTCGAAGCTTGGCGGATCGGGTTGGTGGATGCGGTGGTGGAGGATCCCGTGGCCGAGGCAGTGGCGAGAATCAAGAATTCCTAGCTTCTGAGCTCAGCGTTTTTATTCGTAGTCTTCTTTCGCTTTTCTTGCGTTTGCGCCTTTCCGCGCGGCTGATATACCGTAGTCTGTTTGCAGATTGCGACCTATGGCTGACCGTACCGAGACTCTCGCCCCTTCGACCTCCGCGGCGCTGACTTCGAAGGTGGATCCCACCTCCGCGCGCTTTGAGGCCAACATGCGCTTTCTGGCGGACCTGGTTTCGCAGGTACGCAATGAAGACGAAAAGATTTGCGAAGGCGGAGGGCAGAAGGCGATCGAGAGCCAGCACTCCAAGGGACGGCTGACCGCCCGCGAACGCATTCAGCGGCTGGTCGACCCCGGCAGCTTCTTTGAACTGGGGATGTATGCGGCCTACGGGATGTATGAAGAATGGGGCGGAGCGGCTTCGGCGGGCGTGATCACCGGACTGGCGCGCATTCATACCCGGCTGGTCATGATTATTGCCAACGACGCCACGGTGAAGGCGGGGGCGTTTTTCCCCATGACTTCGAAGAAAGTCATCCGCGCGCAAAATATTGCGATCGAGAACCGCATTCCCACGATTTACCTGGTCGATTCTGCCGGCGTGTTTCTGCCGTTGCAGGAAGATGTCTTTCCCGACACCGACGACTTTGGGCGTGTGTTTCGCAACAACGCGGTGATGTCGGCGATGGGCATTTCGCAGATCGCCGCCATCATGGGCATGTGCGTAGCGGGCGGCGGATATCTTCCCGTCATGTGCGATCACGTGTTGATGACCGATGGCAGCGGGCTTTTCCTGGCGGGCCCCGCGCTGGTGCAGGCTGCGATCGGGCAGAAATATACCTCGGAAGAACTGGGCGGGGCGGCCATGCATTCGGCGATCAGCGGGACCGTCGATTTCCGCGAACCGAATGACGAAGCGTGCCTGGCGCGGATTCGCGCGATTGTCGAGAAGTGGGGATACCGGCGGCTTTCTCCGTGGGACCGCAAGAAGCCCGAGCCTCCGGCATTTGCGGCGGAAGAGATTTACGGGATTTACGATTCGTCGCCGGCGCGTCCTTATGACATGAAGGAAGTGCTGGCGCGCATGGTCGACGGCAGCCGCTTCGATGAGTACAAGGCGGAGTATGGCAAGACCATACTTTGTGGCTATGCGCGCATCGGCGGCTTCGCGGTCGGCATTGTGGCCAACCAGAAACTGCACGCGCAGCAGACCGACCACGAAGGCCACAAGCGGGTGGAATTTGGCGGCGTGATTTACACCGAATCGGCGGAAAAAGCGGCGCGCTTCATCATGGACTGCAACCAGAACCTGATCCCGCTGGTGTTCTTTCACGATGTGAATGGCTTCATGGTGGGACGCGACGCCGAGTGGTCGGGCATCATCAAGGCGGGAGCGAAGATGGTGAACGCGGTGTCGAATTCCGTGGTGCCGAAGATCACGGTGATCGTGGGCGGATCGTTTGGCGCCGGACACTACGCCATGTGCGGCAAGGCCTATGATCCGCGATTTATGTTTGCCTGGCCGACGGCGCGCTATGCGGTCATGAGTGGAGATGCAGCCGCCAGCACGCTGGTCGAGATCAAGGTGAAGCAACTGGAGCGCGGCGGCAAGAAGCTGAGCGACGAAGAGAAAAAAGAGCTGTACGAGTCGACGAAGAGAACTTACGACGAGCAGACCGATCCGCGGTATGGGGCGGCGCGGTTGTGGATCGACAAGATTATTGATCCCGTCGAGACTCGGGACGCGATCACGCAGGCGCTGGAGGCGGCGGCGCTGAATCCCGATGTGGCGGAGTTTAAGGTGGGAGTGCTGCAAACCTAGGGAATTGAATCATCGGGTCATTGAACGCGGATTGAATCATTGGATTTGAATGGCTCAATGATTCAATGTCTCAGTGATGTCAATCTATATCAATAAGGCTATGAGTGACAGATCTGTAAAACTAGTTGAGTGTCCGCGCGATGCCTGGCAAGGGTTGAAGGGGCAGATTCCCGCCGACATCAAGGTCGAGTATCTGAAAGCCTTGATCAACGCGGGGTTCAAGCATATTGATGCGGCCTCGTTCGTGTCTCCGAAGGCCGTGCCGCAGATGGCGGACTCGGAAGAAGTGTTGAAAGAACTCGATCCGCCGGACGATGTCGAGATCATCGGCATCGTGGTGAACGAGAAAGGCGCGCAGCGGGCAATCGATACGAACGCCGTGCGGACGCTGGGATTTCCCTACTCGGTGTCGCCGACGTTTCTGCAGAATAACCAGCGGCAGACGCTGGATGAAGCGATTGACGAACTGGAGAAGATCAAGAACAAGGGCGAAGAGGCCGGACTCGATACAGTCGTTTATATTTCGATGGCGTTCGGGAATCCCTATGGCGATCCGTGGAATGTGGGCGAGGTGGTCGATGCCATCGATCTGCTGGAGTCGTACGGTGTGAAGATGATTTCGCTCGCCGACACAGTAGGCATGGCAAGTGCCGACCCAAGTTCGCGACCTGGTTGGAACGGTGCTTGCGAAGTTCGACTATCTGGAGATTGGCGTTCATCTGCATAGTCGTCCTGAGCACGCGGCGGAAAACATTCAGGCGGCGTATGACGCCGGATGCCGGCGTTTTGATTCGGCGTTGGGAGGATTGGGCGGGTGTCCGTTTGCGCAGGATGCACTGGTGGGAAACATCGCAACCGAAACCATGTTGAAAGCGTTGCAAGAGCGCGGGGCGGAGTTGCCGGCGCTGAAGCCGCTGGACACGTTGCTGAAAATTACCGCGCAGATGGGGGCAAAGTATGCGGGGGCGACAGCGGCGGATTAAGTGCGGACCTCGGACGTCAGACCTTGGACCTCAGCTTTCCTGCGGATGACAGATTAGAAATGGGATATCAGACTCTAGAATTGGCGTACGACGGCGGTGTCGCTCTCATCACGCTCAATCGTCCTGACAAGCGCAATGCCCTCAGCTTTGCGCTGGTCAGCGAGTTGCTTGCGGCGTTGGATGAGATTGAGCACTCGAACGCGCAAGCGGTCATAATCACCGGCGCCGGCAAAGCGTTTTGCGCGGGCATGGATCTTGACGAACTCAAGTCTCTGCTCGGCAAGACGCATGACGAGAATCTGAAAGACTCGGCGCGGATGGCACAACTTTTCCGGCGGATTTACGAATTTCCTTTGCCGACGATTGCCGCGGTAAACGGCGCAGCGATTGCCGGAGGCACGGGCATTGCCACCATGTGCGACTTCACCCTGGCGGTGCCGGAAGCTAATTTCGGCTACACCGAGGTGCGCATTGGATTTGTTCCGGCAATTGTGTCTTCAATTCTGGTCTGGCAAGTGGGGCACAAACTTGCGCGCGATCTGCTGCTGACAGGGCGTTTGTTCGATGCGGCGGAAGCGCATCGTTATGGGCTGGTGAACGACATCGTTTGGCCTGAAAAATTGATGCCGCGCGCCCGCGAATTGGCAAATCAAATCGCTCAGAACAGTCCTACCTCGGTCCGCGTCACCAAGAAGCTGATCAACGGCTATCTCGACAAACAACTCGATGCGCAGTTTGCGGCGGCGATTGAAGAAAATGCGCGCATCCGCACGACCGCTGATTTCCGCGAAGGAGTTTCGTCGTTTCTCGAAAAGCGCAAGCCGCGCTGGAGCGGACAGTGAGCGAGCCGCGGGTTTGCGAGACGCAGGGTGCGGGTGCGCTACGCCGAAACCGACCAGATGGGCGTGGTCTATCATTCGAATCACTTCATCTGGTTTGAAGTGGGACGAGTCGAGTTCATGCGGCAATTGGGCCTGACCTATCGCGACATGGAACGCGAGCACGGATTTTTCATCGCGGTGGTGGATGCGCGCTGCCGCTACAAGGCTCCCGCGAAGTATGATGATGAAGTCATCGTGCGCACGCATTTGAAGAACGCGCGCGAATCCATGGTGCATTTCGGATACGAGTTGCTGCGGGCCGACGATAATACTTTGCTCGCCGAGGGCGAGACTACGCATATCGTCATCGATCGCGAGATGAAGATTACGGCCATCCCGGAGAAGTACATGACGATTTTCCGGGAGGCGGCGGGACGGTAAAAGCTTCACCACAGTGACACAGAGTCACAGAGAAAACATTGAAAATGGTTGTGCGTTTCAAGGACTGACAGTCCAGTTGCTCCACGCCAGATCCTTCGCCCTTGCGGGCTCAGGATGACGCCGGAAATAGTAGATCTTTTATTACTAGCCTTCTGTTTTCTCGGTGTCTCTGTGACTCTGTGGTGAAAAACGGGAGTTCCTTTGCAAGCTCTTCACATTAACGGAAATGATTTGACGCTGGAGGCGGTGCGCGAAGTTGCCGTCGAGCGGCGTCCGGTGCTGTTGTTGGCCGAGGCGCGCGAGGCCGTGGATCGGGCGCGGGCCGTGGTCGATAAGCTGGTCGCGGACGACAAAGTCTCCTACGCCATCACCACCGGCGTCGGCAAGTTGAGCGACGTCAAGATTGCCGGTCCGCAGATTCGCGAATTGCAGGTGAACCTGGTGCGCTCGCATTCCGTGGGCGTCGGCGATCCGCTCTCCATCCCGGAAACTCGGGCGATGATGTTGTTGCGTGCCAATTCCCTTTCCAAGGGCTGCTCAGGCGTGCGCGCGATCGTGATCGACACGATTTGCGAAATGCTGAATCGCGGCGTGACCCCCATGGTGCCGTCGCAAGGCAGTGTAGGAGCGAGCGGAGATCTGGCGCCGCTTTCGCATCTGGCGCTGGCGTTGATCGGCGAAGGCGAGTGTTTAGATGACAAGGGTGCTCGCGTTCCCACGGCGAACGCTTTGCGGACGGCCCAGGTGAAACCGCTGGTGTTGGAAGCGAAAGAAGCGATCTCGCTCATCAACGGCACGCAGGGCATGCTGGCCGTGGGAATTCTGGCGCTGCTGGCGGCGGAAACACTCATCGATTCAGCGGACGTGATTGGCGCGATGGTTTGCGATGCTTTGCGGGGAACGGATGTGGCGTTTGACGAACGCATTCATAAAGCGCGTCCGCATGCGGGACAGTTGAAGACGGCGGCGAACCTGCGCAAGATGCTCGAGGGCAGCCAGATTCGCGAGTCGCACCGCGATTGCGGACGGGTGCAGGATGCTTACTCGCTGCGCTGCATGCCGCAGGTGCATGGCGCGGTGCGCGATACGCTGACGCATTGCCGCGCGGTGATGGAAGTCGAACTGAATTCGGCGGTCGATAATCCGCTGGTGTTTGTGAAGAATCCGAAAGTTACGGATGGCGAAGGAGACGTGATTTCAGGCGGAAATTTTCACGGCGAGCCGGTGGCCTTCGCCTTGGACTTTCTCGGCATCGCGTTGGGCGCGCTGGCAGGTATTTCTGAGAGACGCCTCGAGAGATTGGTGAATCCGTGTTTGAATGAAGGCTTGCCGCCATTTCTGGCTTCCGGCGCGGGACTGAACTCGGGGTTCATGATGCCTCAGGTCACGGCTGCGGCACTGGCCAGTGAGAATAAAGTGCTGGCACATCCGGCGTCAGTCGATTCGATTACCACGTCGGGCAATAAAGAGGATTTTGTTTCGATGGGCATGACCGCAGCGCTGAAGCTGACACGCATCGTCCAGAACACACGTAACACCATGGCGATCGAAGCCATGGCAGCGGCGCAGGCCCTCGACTTTCTTGCTCCACTGAAAACATCGAAGCGTTGCCAAGCCGCGCACGCGGCGATCCGGTCGGTGTGTCCGACGATGGATAAGGACCGGGTGATGTATCAGGACTTCGCGCGGATCAGCGATTTAATCGCGAGCGGGAAGGTGGCGGAGGCGCTGCGGTAGCCATCGCGGCGATTCACCTTCGCAGATCTGGGGCAATCCATTCAATAAGCTCGCGCGCATTCACAACGAGAGTCTGGCGCCACGCTTTTGGAAAATGCCGCTTATTGCCAGTAACCAGATAATGTGCCCGTGCTCGATGAGCGCACTCCAGAAAACGGTTGTCATCGGGATCACGTGCCACATTCAATTTTTTCTGTGGACGAACTACTCGCGCTTTTGACCGGAGCAGTCGTAAGGATCTGGCTACCATTCTTGGATCGAGACCGAACTTCGGCCGCCGTAAAACTCCGTCGTATTCTTCCAGGATTTCCTTCGAAACCACAACTTCTAACTTGCCCGCCAGGCAGAGGTCGAAGACGTATCGCTCAAACCCCTCATCGTTAAGATGAGCCGAGACAACCACGTTGGTGTCAAGCACCACGCGGATAGAGTTCATAGCAATTTAGAGTGGACGATCGCGGCGGTAGGCCTGGATCTCACGGTTGATTTGCCGCAGCGAGAGCTTGCTCTTGGCATTCTTCCGCGCCGAGGCTCGAATGGCAGCCACTACCTTCTTTTCCGGTGCAATGGTGGAAAGAAAATCCTTGATGCCCATAATGACGACCTGAGGCTCGCCCCGCTTGTCGACAACAAATCGGGCTTGGCCATTGCGTGCGCGGCGCATGATTTGGCCGAATTGGGTTCTGGCGGCAAGAGCGGAAACGACCTTGTGTAAGGGAGCCTGCTGTGTCGACATACCTCAAGAATAACACGAACTAATTAGTTACTTCGAGTCATCCTTGCCCCATGCGACTGGACCCTTTAGCTGCGCTCAGGACCCGCTCACGGGTGCTTTGTATGAGAGCCTTGCCTACGCCAACTTCTGCGCGCTACCGTCCAGGCCCAACTCCCCTGCAATTCCCTTCATGGCTTCGATGCAGAACGCAATGTGTTCTTCCAAATCCACGCCCATGTCGGCGGCGCCGTTCGTGATGTCATCCCGGTTAACGCTTCGGGCAAAGGCTTTGTCTTTCATTTTTTTCTTCACTGACTTGGCCTCGACCTCGGCGAGCGACTTTCCTGGCTTCACCAAGGCGCAGGCGGTCAGGAATCCGGCCAGTTCATCGCAGGCGAATAGCGTCTTCTCCAGGGGAGTGACGCGCGGTACGCCGGTGTATTCGGCGTGCGACATGATGGCCTGGCGGATTTCGTCGGAGTATCCGCGCTCTTTCAGGATTTCGTTGCCTTTGTAAGGATGCTCTTCGCGGCTGGGATACTTGTCGTAATCGAAGTCGTGCAGAAGGCCGACGATTCCCCAGAGATTTTCGTCGGCGCCCGACTTGCGGGCATAAGCGCGCATGCACGCTTCGACGGCGAGCGCATGTTTGCGCAAACTTTCTGATTGCGTGAACTCAGTTAGTAACCCCCACGCGGCATCGCGATCTGTCATGGTTCTTCCCGTTTTCCTAAGGATGGCTACAGTCTCCGCTGTAGATGATGTTTGATTTTACTTGACATCCACAGGGCGTATCCCGCACATTACGCTGCAGATTGAAATCTTGTATAGATTTCAGGGCTTGCCCGCTCTGGCACGCTCCCAATCTCGATGGCTACAACACTTGCCCCGGTAGATTCCAGGGAAGTAGTCCGATGCGACCGCTGCCTGCTGGTCCAATTTCGTACCACTAACAATCTTTGCCGCCGCTGCCATGGCTCTTTGGATGAAGACGAGCCGGTTGCGGCTGCACCGACGCCACTGCCACAAATGATGCCGATACCCGGCACTGGACGAGGCCATTTGAACCTGGCGTCGTCGATCCGGCAACTGCGCTTGCGCAATGGGTTGAGCCAGCGCCAACTGGCGACACGCATGGCGGTGCCGCGGACCTACGTTTCCAAAATTGAGAATGAAAAAGCCACCCCGACCCTTTCCTCACTGGAGCGGCTGGCGCGAGCACTGGAGGTTAGTGTGCCTGAACTGCTTGAGCGGTGGCGAGCGCACTCGTCAGGAAGAAGTGCGCGAACTGATGCAAGATCCGTTTGTCGCGGAGTTGCTGCCGTTCGTGGCAGAGTTGAATGGCATGCAGATGTCGAGCATCCTGACGCAGGTCAGGGATTTGACGATGCGTCCGCGGCGCAGCGCGTAAAGTTTTCGTCGCTTTGAGCCGATAGAAAGTCAAAGGCAACGGCCGCGGGCAGGAGTGCCCGCGCCACACTTACCACGAGTTTATCCGGGCAACCACCAACTGCAGCCGGGATCTTCGGATCCCGGCTTTTTTCTTTGATAGAACCTTTCATCACAGAGGCACAGAGGCACGACATCGTGGCCGGCGAGACGCCGGCGCTACTTTAAGCTGCGAAGTCCTGTGCTGGTGGCATCGGCAGCGATTGCGGCACGCGATCGGTGATTTCGGCTAGGCGGGCGAGGCGTTCGCTGATCGCAGAAGTCAACGCTCCCGGCGGCAGGCGCCAGAGAAAATTTCCGTCGGGGATGCTGGGCTTGTTAAGCCGGGCCTCCGCGCCCAGTCCTAAGACGTCCTGCACAGGAACGACAGCCAGATCCGCCACCGAAGCTTGCGCCATGCGGATGAATGCCCAGTTCACTCCATCGGGACACGGTCCCAGGTAGGCTTCGACCGCGTGACGTTCATGTTCCGGAGCTTCGGCCCACCATCCCAGCGTCGTGTTGTTGTCGTGCGTGCCGGTGTAGACAACGCGATCGCGCGTCAGGCGATGCGGTAAGTAAACATGGGCTCCGGGATCGCTGAAGCCGAATTGCAGGACGGCGAGTCCGGGAATGTTGTGGCGCTCGCGCAGGGCGTGGACCTCGGGCGTGATGTATCCCAAATCTTCGGCGAAGAAGGGCAGGCCGCCGAGCGCGTCGCGCAGGCGATCGAAGAGTTCGTCTTTCGGACCGTCTACCCAACGCCCGTTAATCGCTGTAGGTTCGTTGGCGGGAATCTCCCAGAACTGCTCGAAACCGCGGAAGTGATCGAGGCGGATGTAATCGCAGGTGTGCGCCGCCCAGCGCAGGCGCTGAATCCACCACTGGAAGCCTTGCGCGCGCATGGCGTCCCAGTTGTAGAGCGGATTGCCCCAGCGCTGGCCGGTGGCGCTGAAGGCATCCGGAGGCACGCCCGAGACAACATCGGGATTGAGATCGTCGCGCAGGCGAAAAAGATCACGATTAGCCCAGACATCCGCGCTGTCGTAAGCCACGAAGATCGCGATGTCGCCCACGACGCGAATCGATTTCTGCGCGCATGCGAAGCGTAAAGCGTGCCACTGTTCTTCAAAGAAAAACTGCACGGCCTCACGCACGGCGATTTCGTCGGCCAGTTCGCTGCGGGCCTGTTCCAGAGCCTGAGGCTCGCGGCGGGCCAACTCGTTGGGCCATTCATTCCAGGACTTCTGCTGGTAGCGTTCACGCAGCGCGTCAAAGAGGGCAAAATCTTCCAGCCACCAAGCGTTCTCTGCGCAGAAGCTTTCATAACGATGGCGAGGAGTGCCGGAATCCTTGGCGAGGAAATTGTGAGCTGCCTCGGCGAGTAGCGGAGTCTTGTAAGCGTGCACCGCGGCGTAGTCTACGCAATCAAGGTTGCCGTTGGTTGCGGTCAGCCGTCCCGCGTCAAGCCAACCGCGCTCCGCCAGGCGTTCGAGACTTACGAAGAGAGGGTTTCCGGCAAAGGCGGAAATCGAAGAATAGGGAGAATTCCCAATGGAAGGCGGGCCAAGCGGAAGAACCTGCCACAGCCCTTGCTTGGCGGATGCCAGGAAATCAACAAACTGGTAGGCGGCCGGACCAAAGTCGCCGATCCCTCCGCGCGACGGCAGAGAACTGGGATGCAACAGAATTCCAGTGGCGCGGGGAAATGGCATGCCTGCTCAACTTTGCACTCACCAGCCGCTATTCGCCCTCGTCGCCTCCGGGCGCGCCGCGGGTCAGTTGCTTCATCTCGTCATCATTGATCTTGATCTTCCCCGAGTTCTGCATCTGGTCTTTGAGATTTCCCACGAACAAGGCGAACAGATCGTCCTGCTTCTTCTGCAGTAGCGAGTCACGAATCTGGTCTCGCTTCGTGGCGAAATCCTGATCGGTGGGCTCCTGTTTGTCAGTCACAGCGAGGACCACGCCGGTATTGCCGTTGTCGATGGGCCCACTGATATCGCCCGGCTTCATGGTGAAGGCAACCGAGCCGCCGCCCGTCATCGAACCGATATCAGGAACCTGCCCGTCGGGCAGCACCAGGTCGCTGGTTTTCATGGTGGCACCCAATTCCTTGGCGGCCTTCTTCAAGTCATGCGAGGCTTTGGCGCGATCCGAGAGCTCTTGCGTCTTCTGCGTAAGCAAAGTGGCAACGCGCTGGTTCTTGAATTCGGTTTCCACGCGGCTGCGAATGTCGTCGAAGGTCGGGGTTTGCGGAGGCTTGACGGCATCAACTTCGTAGATCGCGTAGCCCTGCGGCAACTGCACCTGGTCGGCTGGAGCTTTCTCTTTCGCGCCGAAAACAGCATCCATGAATGGCTGCGAGGCGCCGATGCCAGGAAGAGCATCATTGCGAGCGATGAAATCGGTGTTCACCACTTGCAGGCCCTTCGACGCGGCAGCTTTGTCGAGGCCGTTGCTGCGCGCGGCAGTGACCAGAGCGTCAGCCTGGTTCTCGGCGGCGCGCGCTGCCTTCTGCTGCTTCAAGATGGGCTCGACATCGCCTTTCACTTCGGCCAGCGTCTTGGCGTGGGCATCCTGCTTGTCGTCGACATGAAGGATGACAAACGCGTAGCCGGCATTGATCACATCACTGGTGCCGCCCTTGGGCAACGAGAATGCAGCCTTCTCGACATCAGGGACCGGGAAGCCGCCGCGCTTGACCCATCCCACGGAGCCGCCGTCTTTGGCGCTGGGATCTTCGGAATATTTCTTGGCGAGATCTTCGAATTTTCCTCCCGCCTTGAGTTGCTTGAGAACGTCGTCAGCTTTTTGTTTTGCCGCGTCCAATGCTTTGGGATCGACTTTGCCATCGGTTCCCGGCAGCGGGGTCTTGATCAAGATCTGACGCACGTTTACTTGTTCCGGAACGCGGAACTCATCACGGTGCTGATCGTAGTAGCTCTGGATCTCTGAACCGGAGACCTGGGCTTCGGCCGCCAACTTAGCATTCTCGACGAGTATGTAGCTGACTTTGCGCTTCTCAGGAATCGAGTTCGCGTAGCTGGCCTTGTTCTGCTCGTAGAAGGCTTTCAGCTCGGCTTCATTGGGACTGATGGTCTTAAGCAGATCGTCCTTCTTGAGGACGGCATAGTCGAACTTTACCTTGGTGTTGCGCTTCTCAAATTCCTGGCGAACTTCGGCGTCGGTGACGCTGGCGCCGCCGGCGATCAGGCCACGCAGTTTGTCGAACAGGATCTGGTCCTTTACGCCTGCTTCAAACTGGGGAACGGTCAGATTGGCTTGCTGCAGCCGCTCTTCGTAAGCATCCTGCCCAACGAAGCTGCCGTTAGGGAAAAACGTCGATGCGTAGCGGCCGTGCTGCAACTCGTCGCGAAGCTCTTCATCCGTGGCGCGTAATCCCATGCGCTGCGCTTCACTGAGCACCGCTTTTTGCATGATCAACTGCTGTACCGCCTGGCTGGCAAAGTAAGGGAGCAACTGCGAGGCCATGGCGCTCCCCCGCGGAAATTGCTGCTGCAGCATTTGCTTGGCCTGGCGCTCGACCTCGATGCGGGTGACTTCTTCGCTGCCTACCTTGGCTACGACGCCAACGCCCGGGCCACCGCCAAAGCTGAGTCCATTACCGAGTCCGCCGGGGATCAGCGTGATCACCATGGCCCCGCAGAACACCAGAAGAATGGTGCTGAGGATGACCTTCTTCACCGGGCCAGGGGTCTGCAAAAATCGAATCATGTTCTTATCGCTCCAGAGTTAACAGGCAGAATTCATTATTATAAACTACCCGGTCAGGCCCGGTGTCGCTGGGAGATGGGCCGATGGAACTATCGTTGGTGGGTTGCGGAACTTCGCGTACAATCGGCCATTGAAACGTTTCTCTAAATTCATTTCAGGGCTTCCCGAATGAAAAAGCTCGGCTTCGCGGGTGTATGCCTTCTGCTTAGTTCCTGCCTTTCTGCAGCGCAGGAAAATCACGTTCAACCGGCGACGATTGTATTACGTGGCGGCTGGACGCTGCAGTCTTCGGCCAAGGTCGGCGAAGCGGGAGAAGAGATTTCGACGCCTAAGTTCCAGCCGAAAGACTGGTACGCCGTCAGCGTTCCGACCACCGTGGCTGCGGCCCTGGTGAAGGCAAAGATCTATCCCGATCCGATGTACGGCATGAACCTGCGTTCCCTGCCCGGGGTGACCTATCCCATTGGAGGAAATTTCTCGAACTTCGCCATGGAGCCCGATAGCCCGTTCGCGGTGCCGTGGTGGTATCGCAAAGAGTTTACGTTGCCTGCCGAGTTTGCGGGAAAGACTGTCTGGTTGAAATTCAAGGGCCTGAACTATCGCGCCAATATCTGGCTCAATGGCAAAGCCATCGCGAAACAGGAAGATGTTGCCGGAGCATGGCGAACCTACGAGTTCGACATCACACCGGTGGCGCAACTGGGTAAGGCCAACGTGCTGGCGGTGGAAGTATGGGCCCCGACGGAGACTGACCTAGCCATCACGTTTGTCGACTGGAATCCCGCTCCTCCCGACAAGAACATGGGGTTGTGGCGCGGCGTGGAAATCACCGCCAGCGGACCAGTCGCCGTCCGTTATCCCACGGTAGTTTCGAAAGTCGATTCGCCGGCTAACAACCAGGCTCATCTGACGGTCTCAGCGCTGTTGAAGAATGCGGCCAACCATCCTGTAAAAGGCTTGCTGAAGGGACGGATCGAGAAGATCGAGTTCTCACAAGAGGTCGAACTCGGGCCGGGCGAGTCGAAGGATGTGACCTTTGATCCGGCAAAGTTTCCGCAGTTGAACGTGGCCAACCCACGCCTCTGGTGGCCAGCACAGATGGGCAAGCCGGAGCTGCACGAACTAAATTTGCAGTTCGAGATGGACGGCGCGGTTTCTGATCGCAGCCAGACTTCGTTCGGCATTCGGGAGATCAACTCAGAACTGACCGCGACCGATCGGCGCGTCATCACCGTCAATGGCAAGAAGATTCTGATACGGGGTGGTGGCTGGTCTCCTGACATGATGCTGCGTGAGAACACGCAGCGCGTCGACGACGAACTTAGCTACGTGCAAGACATGGGGCTGAACACGGTCCGCCTTGAAGGAAAATTGGAGACGGAGGAATTTTTCGATCTCGCCGACCGCAAAGGAATTCTGCTGATCGCAGGATGGTGCTGCTGCGATCACTGGGAACACTGGGGCAGGTGGAAGCCGCAGGATTTCGAGATCGCCAGGACTTCCCTGCGTGACCAGATGTACCGGCTGCGCAGCCATCCCAGCCTGATGATGTGGATGAATGGCAGCGACAATCCTCCGCCTCCCGATGTGGAGCAGATGTATCTCGACATCGAGAAGCAGATGCTGTGGCCGAATCCGGTGGTGTCTTCGGCAACCGCGAAGACCGCTGCCGTCACCGGCGACAGCGGCGTGAAGATGACCGGGCCGTATGAGTACGTCGCGCCGTCCTACTGGTTGAAAGACGTTCCCAGCGACAAACACGAATGCAATCCCGGCGGATGCGGCGGGGCTTACGGATTCAATTCTGAAACCAGTCCCGGCCCGGCAGTGCCTCCCCTTGAAAGTATTCGCACGATGATCCCGAAAGAACACCAGTGGCCAATCGACGACGTGTGGAACTTCCATGCCGGAGGCGGCGTATTCAAAGACCTTCACGTCTTTACGGACGCGCTGAACGCGCGTTACGGAACGGCGACCGGCGTCGAGGACTACGCCTTCAAGTCGCAGTTGCAGGGATACGAAGGCATCCGCGCGATGTACGAAGCCTACAGCCGGAATAAATACACGTCGACCGGCGTGGTGCAGTGGATGCTTAATAACGCCTGGCCGTCGATGATCTGGCACCTCTACGATTATTATTTGCGTCCTGGCGGAACTTATTTTGGCGCGAAGAAGGCGATGGAACCGCTGCATCCGATCTATGGCTACGATGATCACTCGGTGTGGCTGGTCAGCAGCCAGTACGAAGACGCCAGGGGACTGAAGCTGACTGCGAAGATTCTCAATCTCGACATGAGCGAAAAGTTTTCTAAAGAAGTCGATGTTGATGCGGCGGCCGACAGTACTAACAAAGTTTTGTCGCTCCCGGATATTTCCGATCTGAGTGCCACGTATTTTCTGGTCTTGCGGCTAAAAGATGCGAGCGGCAAGCAGGTGGGATCGAACTTCTACTGGCTCTCCTCAAAACCCGAGACGCTTGCCTGGGACAAGTCGAACTGGTGGACGACGCCGACGGCTTCTTACGCTGATTACACCGCGTTATCGCAGTTGCCCAAAGTGAACTTGAAGGTCGCGAGCAGAACCGAACAGAAGGGTCAGGAAGCCATCACCCACGTCACCCTGGAAAATCCCAGTAAGAGCCTGGCATTCTTCGTCCGCTTGAAAGTAAATAAAGCTCTCGGAGAAGAGATTCTGCCGGTGATTTGGCAGGACAACTACGTCTCCTTACTGCCGGGCGAGAAACGCGAATTGACAGCGACGTATCGCGCAGCAGAATTGGGTGCGGCCAAGGCCGTGGTAGAAGTCAGCGGCTGGAACGTTCAGTGAAACGATTTGGTAATTTGTAATCGGTAATTTTGTGATTTGAAAATCACTTGAAAGCAAGCCCGTCAAATTACAAGATTACCGATTACCAAATTACAAAATCTCCTCACTCTTCTTCAGGCGGCAATTCAAAATCGATCAGGTTCCCGCGGAAGCCGCGGGTTTTCCAGGCGCCGAAGGCAATGCCGACCGCCATCCAGACGGAACCAGCGATCCATGCGTGCATACTGAGATTCAGCCAGAGCAGCAGGCAGATAAAGAAGCCTGCTACTGGTGGGATGAAGTTAGAGAGCTTTCTTTTCGCCCTTCACGAAATAACGCAGGAAGGCGGCTACGTTCACGCCCATGAAAGCGATCAGGGCGCCGAAGTTCAGCATCTCGGCACCGAGGCCGTAACTAAAAACTCCCAGACTGACCAGAAGTGCTCCCGCCAGCGCGATGGCTGCGACGAAGATCACATTGTTGCGGGGAACATGGCGGTGAGGATCGACCGCCCCGAAGAAAGACTTGGGCAAGGCGCTGCTGCGTCCCATGCCATAGAGCAGTCGGGCGGCGCCAATCTGCGCGCCCATGCCGGAGCCAAAATTTGCCACCAGCAGGGTGAGGCCGACGATGGCAAACAACGGTCCCCAGGCCTGCCCGGCAATGTGCACGAATGCGGTATCGACATCCGGAAATGGCCGTGACGCAGGCCAGACCAATTGCGCAGCGTAGCACTCGATGGCAGAGAGAACCCCAATCACCAGGCAGGTAAGCACTGTCGCCAGCAAAATGTTGCGGCGCGGGTTCTCGGCCTCTTCCGACAAAGTCGAGATGCCGTCGAATCCAATGTAGGTAAGCACCGCGATCGAGGTTCCCCCGAGCACCGCCTTGGTGTTCCAGGTCTCAGGATCGTAGAAAGGCCGCGTGAAGAATCCGGCGGAGTCATGGGGATGCCCAAAGATGTAGCGCGCGGCGGCGACAAAAAAGATGGCAATCACCACGCCCATCCCCACGGCCAAGGCAGAATTCACCCGGGCGGAAGTCTTGATGCCCTGGATGTTCAGCCAGGTCAGCACCCCGGCGAAAAAAATAGTCCACATCCAATACGAGACGCCGGGAGCGAACACGTGCGCCTGCTGGCTGATCCAGATAATGCAGATCATGGGATTGAGCATGTAATCCATCACCATGCTCCAACCCGTGACATAGCCGAGCGCGGGATTGATTTCCTGACCGACGTAAGTGAACGCCGAACCGGCGCTGGGATAGGCGCGCGCCATGCGTCCATAACTGATGGCGGTGAACAGCATGCCCACCATGGCAATGAGGATGGCGGTGACCACATGTCCGCGACCACGGTCGCTCAGCACTCCGAACACCGACATCGGAGCCACCGGCTGAATGACGATCACGCCGTAGAGAATGAGGTCCCAAAGAGTGAGGGAGCGCCGAAGCCGCGGCGCCGCCGAGGTGGTTGTGCCGATGGTAGGGGAAGACATTCCCGCGTATTGAATTATGCAGCCACGGTGGATGTCAACAATTAAAACGATTCAGTCGTGCAAAATCGGGAAACGGAAAATCGCCCGCGAGATTCTTATTATGGGTCTTGCACCCATATGGACTTACGGAACGGTTAATGTGGTGGTTTGCAAAAGACCCCTATTCAGACCACCACTGGTCCACACCGGATGGGCCACGCCGCTCGTAGGCTCGGCGACAATCCCAGCGTAGTCGCCGATGAAGGTGCCGGCGGTAACCAGCGCCGGGGTCACGCGTGCGTTGGGCGCGAAGGTTGCTCCTAGATCCTTACTATAGGTCGCGTAGATATCGTATTTGGAGACGATCGGCGAGTTGCGCGTATCAAACCAGGCCACGTGGAGCGTTCCGTTGTTATCTACGGCCGCGGCGGGAAATAATCTCTGGCCCGACTGCGAATCGTTCATGGCAACCGGCGATGTGAAACCACCCAAGCCCCTGGGCTGGTTCGAGCGCACGAAAACTATCTGCGATCCGAAGCCTTTTTGTTGCGCATAAACGTCATAGACATACTCGGCGCCTGGCACGGAGCTGACCACCACGTTAGGTCCGCTGTTCTTGCGATACGTCGAATTGAAAACCAGATCCTGATAGACGGGAGTGGTGGGCTGAGGCGTTCCAAAGGTCAGTCCGCCATTGGTCGAGGTCGCCAGCCAGTGCTGGGCCAGGTTCCCGTTGGTGATGGTCTGGTAAGAGACATAGATGGTGCCATCGTTGCCGACGAAAGCTTGCGGCCATTCCACATCTGCGTTGAGCTTGCTGATCTGCAGAGGGCCCGACCAAGTTAGGCCGTGATCGGTTGAGCGCGAAAACACGATGTACTTCGTCGCGCAGGTCGATCCCTGGCACCCCACAAAGTGCAGCCACGCTACGTATACGTTCCCGGAATTCGGCGAGGAACTGTTGTCGGTGACTAAGCACGGTTTGTCTTCAGAGAAAGGATTCGGCGCAGTGGTGTTGGTGAAGACCGGGTGGCAATTGGCGGCTGTCAGCACCACCGAAGGCAGCGATGCCTGGCAGGCGTAAATGCCGGCAGGCGGATGCGGACGTGACACGCCTGTATTTTTCGAGCCCGCCAGCAACTCATAGACGCCCGCGACAAACACATTGCCCAGTTTGTCGATGGCGACGGCAGGGTCGCGGTTGTCGAGCCACTGCACGCCATCGCTGGTGGTGGGATTGACTCCCGACAGCGGAACAAAGCTCTGCGTCCAGGTTCCCCCGGCGTTATTCGTAACCACGTACTTCGTCGTCCCTTCGGAAACATTGCGCAATGAGTAGTCCGAAATCACTCCCACTAAGTTCGAAGGGTTATTCGGATCAATCGCATTCACTTCCTCAGCCTCAGGAGTGGTGCTGGTAGGAGAGCTGATACGCCCAACGATGTAAGGCGTGCCGCGGAAAATTCCCGGCGTCTTTCCTTGATTGTTCTTGCTGCTCTGAGCGCTACACACGGCGACGAGAAGGAACGGAAGAAACCAGACGACACGCTTCATAATTTTTGAGGTCCTGTCGTGAGAGGAGCCACGTCCTTGGCATTAAAGCACAGCTTCAGCCGGAAAGTGTTAAATCGATGAAAATTTTAACTAAGTAGTGCGCAATTGTTTTCACAGAACCTGACAGATCACAAGACCGTGATGTCCCCGTTATGGCCGTTGGTGTGGAGAAGAAGGATATCGCAGCGGAATGCCAGCACGATTCCACCTCGATCTCGCCATTCTGCCTGATCGCGAAGTCGGCGATCAGGCTGCATCTTCTAAACAGGCGCTGTACCGTTTGCGGCCGCGAAACGACTAGAATCCTTTTGTGGGTGAGAAGTTTCAGCTCCGCGCACAGCCGTGGTGGGTCAACCTGCTGTGGGTGGTGCCGTTTCTTGCCTTCGGACTTTGGCGCCGCAAGCGACTTGAGCTTTCCTGGCATCAACTGCTCTACGCTGCGCTCTTCGCCGCAGGGTTCGGATTTGTTGAAGGCGCAGTTGTGGTTTACCTGCGCGCCGCGATCGGTCTTCTACCCGCATATCACGGCACCTTGGCGGACGTGCAACGCATGGCCCCCGAGGCTTATCAGCAAGTACAGTCTCTCAACCAATTCCCCCAAAGCTTGTTGACCATCGAAGTCATGCGTGAAGCCGCAACTCTCATCATCCTGCTCGCCGTCTCGCTGCTGAGCGCACCCCGATCGCGCGAGCGTTGGGGGATGTTCCTCTGGACATTCGCGCTTTGGGACGCTGCCTATTACGGTAGCCTCTGGGCGACTGTGCGTTGGCCCGCGACATTAAGAGAGATGGATATCCTCTTTCTGATTCCGCAGCCGTGGATTGCACAAGTCTGGTTCCCGTTGACGGTGAGCGTCCTCAGCGTGATCGCGGTCCTCGCGAGCCGCAAGTCACCCACGCCCGCAGCGTCCCGACAGTAATCTCAACAGCTTAGGAAGTCCCATCGCTCCACCGGTAACCGCATCAAGCGTTACTGAAGACAGTAACCATGGTCATCTTGTCGGTATAAGGGGCTTCCTTCACTCTACTGAAGACGGATGTCCGGTAGGTTTGAGGGAGTGTCTCTACCCCATGGGCGATGAAAAAACGAGCGCTGTCGGCGCGGACTGGACCAAACTTTTAGCCGACCCCGACCTGATTAGCCACCTGGGAAAGCTGTTGCAGGCCTACCGAGAGGCCCCGGCCGACAAGCGCGATGAAGCCTTGCTCGAAGCCATGCGGCAGATCAAAGGCGGCAAAATCGCCATGGGCGCCGCAGTCGGAACGGCTACAACCAGTTCGTGCGCGACACAGACCACTCCGGCCGTGCCCAGCTATCCTGCTCCGGCCCCTCCTTTTGAACCCGATATCTTCACTCCTTCGTGGGGAGAAGACCGGCGTCAATATCCGCGGATGAAATGTTTCGTTGCCGTCGAACTGAAGTTGGACGGGACCACGACTCCCATCTGGGGCAATCTTTCGAACACCAGCCTGGGCGGATGTTTCGTCGAAACCGCTTCTCCCATTCCCACTGGCGTCAATGCCGAGATTGGGCTGTGGGTTGCCAACGGAAAATTGTGGGTCAAAGGCATGATCCTGAACGGCATTGTCACTAAAAGCAGCCCCTGCTTTGGCGTGCGCGTGAGATTTGAAGAAATGGAACCCGCTTCGCGCGAGACTCTGCGCCAATTCCTGAAGTTCGTTGAAACCACCACCAAAGGCTATCGCAGTCAAAACGGATACCTGGCGCAAATGAAACGCTAGGGCTGTCTACAGTCTTATCCCGATTTCCTCTGAACCCGTGAATCCCCCCTAGCCTCTCGTCATCCAACCATACAGGGACACAAAATCCTCCCGCGAAAATGAATCAATTCCTGCCCATGAAGCACGTGGGCCGAGAAATTGATAAACTTCCAGTTCATTGGAATTCCCGGGTATTGCGAAACGTGCGTTCAACGATCCACCTGATGAGACCATTCGAACCTAGCGGCGGCACGTCGTCAAAAAGGGAGACGCCATGGTGGCAAGTGAGCAAACCGTGCTCAGCAGTAAGCAGCTCGATCTTCTAAGCATCAACACCATTCGAACGCTGGCGATCGATGCCGTGCAGCAGGCAAACTCCGGACATCCGGGCGCTCCCATGGCGTTGGCGCCGGTGGCCTACGCCTTATGGCAGCAGTTTCTGCGCTACGATCCCGAAGACCCGATCTGGCCAAATCGTGACCGTTTTGTGCTGTCGAATGGCCATGCTTCGGCGCTGCTGTATGCATTGCTCCATCTCGCGGGCGTACGCGCGGTTAATCCGAAATACGAGCGATTGGGAGAGATGTCGGTCACGCTCGATGACCTCAAGCATTTCCGCCAGCTCGACAGCAACACCCCCGGACATCCCGAATATCACGTCACCTCTGGCGTTGAGACGACCACCGGCCCGCTGGGCCAGGGCATTGGCAACAGTGTCGGCATGGCCATCGCCGGCAAGTGGCTGGCCGAGCATTACAACCGCCCCGGCTTCGAAATGTTCAACTACAACGTGTACGCCATCTGCGGTGATGGAGACATGATGGAAGGCGTGGGTTGCGAGGCTGCATCGCTTGCCGGACATCTCAAACTTCCCAATCTTTGCTGGATTTACGACAGCAACCGCATCACGCTCGATGGTCCGGCAGACTGGTCTTTCTCGGAAGACGTCGCCACGCGCTTTTCCGCCTACGGTTGGAACGTCACTCATGTGCTCGACGCCAACGATCTTCCCGCGCTGGCGGCCGCTTACAACACTTTCATCGATACGAAAGACCGGCCGACGCTGATCATCGTGAACACGCATATCGGCTACGGTTCTCCGCACAAGCAGGACAGCAACGCCGCTCACGGCGAGCCCTTGGGGGAAGACGAAGTTAAGCTGGTGAAGAAGAACTACGGCTGGCCCGAGGACGCGAAGTTCCTGGTGCCCGACGGAGTGCGCGAGAACTTCCGCGACGGGCATCGGCAAGCGCGGCCACGCGCTGCGCGAAGCGTGGATGAAGATGTTCGGCGAGTACGAGAAGAAGTTCCCCGATCTCGCCGACCAGATTTACCGCATGCAGCATCGCGAACTGCCCGAACGGATGGGACAAGAATCTGCCGACCTTCCCGGCCGATGCGAAAGGCATTGCAACTCGAGAAAGTTCCAGCAAAGTGCTGAATGTTCTCGCGCAGAATATTCCGTGGCTGGTGGGAGGCTCCGCCGACCTCGCCACTTCCAACAAAACCACGTTGAAATTCGATGGCGCCGGAGATTTTCAGGCCGGCACTTATGGCGGACGCAATTTCCACTTCGGCGTTCGCGAACACGCCATGGGCGCGATCGTGAACGGCATGGCGCTTTCGAAACTGCGCCCCTTCAGCGCGACGTTCTTCAACTTCAGCGACTACATGCGTCCCACGATCCGCCTCGGCGCAATCATGGAAATTCCGCCGATCTACATTTTCACCCACGACTCGATCGGAGTGGGCGAAGATGGACCGACGCACCAGCCGATCGAGCAGTTGGCCTCATTGCGCGCGATTCCTGGGCTGATGGTGATGCGCCCCGGTGATGCGAACGAAGTGGTCGAGGCGTGGAAAGTCATCATGCAGCTTCGCCACGAGCCGTCGGTGCTGGTGCTGACGCGTCAGGCCCTGCCTACACTGGACCGGACGAAATATGCTCCCGCGTCTGGAGTCGCGAAAGGCGCCTACATTCTGGCTGATGCTCCCGGCGGAAAACCGGAGGTGATTCTGATGGGCACGGGCAGCGAAGTTTCGCTTTGCGTCGCCGCCTACGAACAACTCACCAAAGAAGGCGTGAAGGCTCGCGTGGTCAGCATGCCTTCCTGGGATCTTTTCGAACATCAAGACGAAGACTACAAAGAAGAGGTTCTTCCTCGGGATGTGAAAGCGCGCGTTTCGGTCGAAATGGCCGCCGTGCTGGGATGGTCTCAATATGTCGGGCCGATGGGAATCTCGATCGGCATGCGAAGCTTCGGAGCCTCGGCTCCGCTGAAAGACTTGCTTAAGAAATTCGGCTTCACCCAGGAGCACGTAGTCGCGGCGGCCCGGGAAGCCATCGAAAAATCGCGGTAACCAGTCGTCGGTCTTCAGTCGTCAGCGAAAACCCGGCAGACAGAGTTTTGAAGGAGAAGTTATGCAGCCTACTGGAATTGTAGAAAGCACAAAGGGCGTCAACCATTTGAAAGATCTGCAGAAATTTGGCCAGTCGGTATGGCTCGACTATATTCGCCGCAACCTCATCACCAGCGGCGACCTGCAACGCCTGATCGACGAAGACGGGCTGCGCGGAATCACTTCGAACCCCTCGATCTTCGAAAAAGCGATCGCGGACAGTAACGACTACGCAGACCTGCTGAATTCGTTGAAATCGCGAACCGATCTCGATGCCAAAGGCCGCTACGAGATGCTCGCCATCCGCGACATTCAGGATGCCGCCGACATGCTGCGTCCGGTCTACAACAGCACCAAGCGCCGCGATGGATACGTCAGCCTCGAAGTGTCTCCTTATCTCGCCCGCGATACCCAGGGCACGCTGGCGGAAGCGCGCCGCTTGTGGAAAGAAGTTGGCCGCGAAAATGTGATGATCAAAGTGCCCGGGACCAGCGAAGGCATTCCCGCATTCCAAGCAACTGATCAGCGAAGGCATCAACATCAACGTGACTCTGCTCTTCTCGCAGAAAGTTTACGAGAAAGTCGCCGAAGCTTACATCGCCGGCGTCGAACAGTTGGCTAAAAATGGCGGTGATGTCAGCAAGATCGCCAGCGTGGCCAGTTTCTTCATCAGCCGCATCGATTCCTCCATCGACAAGATCGTGGGCGAGCGACTGAAAACTGACAAAGATCCCGCCAAGCAGGAAGCCCTGAAGAGCATCCTCGGCAAAGTCGCTGTCGCTAATGGTAAGGAGACATATCAGAAATATCTCGCCATCTTCGGGACCGATCGCTGGAAGAAGCTTGCCGCCAAAGGCGCGCAGACGCAGCGCGTGCTTTGGGCCAGCACCAGCACCAAGAATTCAGCCTACAGTGACGTGCTCTACGTGGAAGAACTCATCGGTCAGGACACGGTGAACACCATTCCGCCGGCGACGCTCGATGCGTTCCGCGATCACGGCAGTCCGCGTCCGACGCTCACCGAAAAGGTTGAGGATGCTCACAACACGATGCAGACCGTTGCCCAGCTTGGCATCTCGATGGACGAGGTCACCGACAAACTCACCGACGATGGCGTGAAGCTTTTCGCCGACGCCTTCGACAAATTGCTGGAAGCGGTCGAGAAGAGTTCGAACGCAGGTACAAGCCCAAAAGTTAGCCGCCAGCAGTATGCGTTGCCGGATACGCTGGCGGGAGAAGTAAAGACGGCAATTAACGACTGGCGCGCGAACGGAAAAGTCCGCCGCCTGTGGCAGCATGATGCATCGTTGTGGACCAACACCGACGAAGCTCAGTGGCTGGGTTGGCTCGGCGTCACCGAAGAACAGATCGCGAATGAAAAAGTCTTTCGCGATCTTGCCGCCGAAGCCAAATCCGGTGGCTTCACCGATGTGCTCTTACTCGGCATGGGCGGATCGAGCCTCTGTCCCGAAGTGCTCCGCATGACCTATGGCAAAGTCGCAGGTTTCCCCGCTCTGCACGTGCTCGACTCAACCGATCCTGCGCAGGTCAAGTCGTTCGAGACCAAGGTCAACCTCGCAAAGAGTCTCTTTGTGGTTTCCAGCAAGTCGGGCACAACGCTCGAACCCAACATTTTCAAACAGTACTTCTTTCAGCGCGTGAAAGAGACGATTGGCGCCGACAAGGCCGGAAGCCGCTTCATCGCCGTGACTGATCCTGGATCGAAGATGGAGAAAGTCGCGCAGGGCGATCACTTCCGTCACATTTTCCACGGACTGCCCAGCATCGGTGGGCGCTATTCTGCACTGTCGAATTTCGGCATGGTGCCTGCTTCGCTGATGGGCGTGGACACACCGAAGTTCCTGAATCGCACGGAAGAAATGGTGAGGGCCTGTGCAGCCAACGTCCCGGTCGCAGAAAATCCTGGAGTCGTACTAGGAACGATTCTCGGAACCGCAGCCAAGAGCGGACGCGACAAAGTCACCATCATTGCATCGCCCGGCATCTCCGATCTTGGTGCATGGCTCGAACAACTGCTCGCCGAATCCACCGGAAAGCAAGGCAAAGGCATCATTCCCGTCGACAAAGAAGCGACCGGCGCGCCCGACGTGTACGGCAACGATCGCGTCTTCGCCTACTTGCGCCTGGATACAGCGCCCGACTCGTCGCAAGATGCGAAAGTCGCGGCCCTTGAAAAAGCTGGACAGCCCGTGGTTCGCATCTCCATCGCCGATACCTACGATCTTGGCCAGGAATTCTTCCGCTGGGAAATCGCTACTGCGGTTGCGGGATCAATCATCGGAATCAACGCCTTCAATCAGCCCGATGTCGAGGCCAGCAAGGTCGTCACACGCGATCTGACTTCTGCATACGAGAGGAGCGGTTCCCTTCCGGCGGAATCTCCGGTGCTCGAAGATCAAGGCATCAAGCTCTTCACCGATCCCAAGAACGCCGACGCCCTCGCGAAAGCCGCGGGCCACGATAAATCGCTCGTAGGCTATCTGCGCGCTCATCTCAAGCGCCTGGGCGCAGGAGATTACTTCGCCCTGCTCGCCTACATCGAGATGAACGAAGCCCACGAAACTGTTCTGCAGGATCTGCGCAATACGCTTCGCGACAAAAAGAAGAACGCCACCTGCCTGGGATTCGGTCCGCGCTTCCTGCATTCGACGGGGCAGGCGTACAAGGGCGGCCCCAACAGCGGCGTGTTCCTGCAAGTCACCTGCGATGACGCCGCCGACCTGCCAGTTCCCGATCAGAAATACACCTTCGGCGTGGTGAAAGCGGCGCAGGCTCGTGGCGACTTCCAGGTTCTCGCCGATCGCGGACGCCGCGCCCTGCGCGTGCATCTCGGCAAAGACCTGAAGTCGGATCTGGCGAAACTGGCAGCAGCATTCAAACAAGCACTAAGCTGATTTCAAGCAGCAGACATTCACGATGGAGGACGGGCGCCCGCGCCCGTCTCTCGAACTCGCAAGGAGCAGCAGATGCGTTTAGGAATGGTGGGATTGGGCAAGATGGGCGCGAACATGACGCGCCGCCTGATGCGCGGAGGCCACGAAGTCGTGGTCACCGATTTGAGCGCCGATAACGTCAAGCATTTGGCCGGCGAAGGCGCGATTGCGTCCGCTTCCGTGGACGATTTCGTCAGCAAGCTGGGCAAGCCGAAAATTGCCTGGCTCATGGTGCCCGCGGGAGAGGCTACCGAGAAGACCGTGCAGGCCCTGGCGCAGAAGATGCAGCCCGGCGACATCCTCATTGATGGCGGCAACTCATACTATAAAGACGACGTCCGGCGCTCCACGGAACTCAAAGCCAAAGGCATTCACTATCTCGACGTCGGCACCAGCGGCGGGGTTTGGGGACTCGAACGCGGATACTGCATGATGATCGGCGGTCCCAAAGAGGTCGTGCAGCAACTTGATCCCATCTTCAAGACGCTTGCACCCGGACGGGGCGACATCCCCCGCACTCCCGGCCGCGAAAAGATGCCGGGCACTGCCGAAGAAGGCTACGTCTACTGCGGCCCGTCGGGTGCCGGACACTTCGTCAAGATGGTGCACAACGGTATCGAGTACGGAATCATGCAGGCTTACGCGGAAGGCCTCGATATCTTCCGCAACGCCACCAGCAAGGAATTGCCCGAAGAGCATCGCTACGATCTCAATCTCCCCGACATCACGGAAGTCTGGCGCCGCGGCAGCGTCATCAGTTCATGGCTGCTCGACCTGACCGCGATGGCGCTGGCGGAAAATCCCACTCTCTCGGAGTACAGCGGATTCGTGCAAGACTCGGGTGAAGGACGCTGGACCATTCAGGCGGCCATCGAAGAAGCGGTTCCGGTCGATGTCCTTTCGGCCGCACTCTTCGTGCGCTTCCGTTCTCGTCAGGAACATACTTTTGCGGAGAAAGTGCTCTCCGCGATGCGGCAAAAGTTCGGTGGGCACATCGAACCCGGAACCCTGCAAAAGAAGACAGCTTAAAATCTCCGTCGCGTGTAGAACGAGAGGAAGCGAATGGTTCAAGCAGACGTGGCGCCTGTCGCGCAGCCGCAAAAGATCGGCAAGCCCGGCGACCCCTGTGTCATGGTGATTTTCGGTGCGACCGGCGACCTCACCCGCCGCAAACTGGTGCCGGCACTCTACAATCTGGCGAAATACGAACTGCTCTCCCGCGAATTTGCGATTGTGGGCGTCGCTCACAACGCGATGACCACCGACGATTTCCGCAAAAAGGTTTCCGACGATCTCAAGGAATTTGTCGGCCCCAATCTTGATCCCGATCTCAGCGAGTGGTTCCTGCGCCGACTGCAATATGTCACGGCGGACTTTGACGACAAGAGCGTTTATCCCAAGCTGAAAGATTTGCTCGGGCAAGTCGACCGCGATCACTCGACCCACGGCAACTATTTTTTCTATCTCGCCACTTCGGCCGACTTTTTCGGACCCATCGTCGAACAACTCTCCGCCAACGGCCTGATGGAGGAAAACAACCAGCACTGGCGCCGCGTCATCATTGAGAAGCCCTTCGGTCGCGACATCGACTCCGCCAAAACGCTGAACGCGCAACTGCTGCGCGTGGTCAACGAAAAGCAGATCTATCGCATCGACCACTATCTGGGAAAAGAAACGGTTCAGAACATTTTGGCGTTCCGCTTCGCCAACGGAATTTTCGAGCCCATCTGGAACCGCCGCTACATCGATCACGTACAGATCTCGGTGGCTGAAACCGTTGGCGTCGAGCAGCGCGGAGGATATTACGACCAGGCCGGAGCGCTGCGTGACATGGTGCCCAACCACATCATGCAGTTGATCAGCCTGACCGCGATGGAACCGCCTATCTCTTTCCACGCCGATTCCGTCCGTGACGAGCAAGCAAAGATCCTGCACGCCATCCAACCCATCAGTGCCGAAGAAGTACTCACGCGTACGGTGCGCGGACAATATGGCGAAGGCACCTGCGGGGGACAGTCCGTTCCCGCCTACCGCGCCGAGACTGGTGTTCCCGCCGATTCGAAAACCGAAACCTTTGTCGCCATGAAGGTGCTCATCGACAACTGGCGCTGGGCTGACGTCCCGTTCTACCTGCGCACCGGAAAGCGCCTGCCGGTCCGCAACACCCATATCGTGATTCAGTTCCGCCGCGCGCCCTTTGTCCTGTTTCGTGACACGCCGGTCGAAAACCTCATGCCCAACCAGCTGGTGCTGCACATCCAGCCGGAAGAAGGCATCTCGCTGCGTTTCGCCGCCAAGGTGCCCGGCCCGGTCATGCGGCTGGGCGCCGTCGATATGAACTTCGAATATGTCGACTACTTCGGGCAGCAGCCCAGTACAGGATATGAGCGTCTTTTGCACGATTGCATGATCGGCGACCAGACGCTGTTCCAGCGCGCTGACATGGTCGAAGCTGGATGGTGCGTAGTTTCGCCGGCACTCGACGTCTGGAAGGCTCTGCCACCACGCAACTTTCCCAACTACGCCGCTGGCACCTGGGGCCCACGCGAGTCTGAAGAATTATTGGAACGGGATGGCCGCCACTGGAGGAATTTCGAAAAATGATATTGGCAGGCGACATCGGAGGCACCCATGCAAGGCTGGCGTTCTTCGATGTTGTGAACGGCCATTTCCGCATGGTGTCGGCATCGGTCTTCCCTAGCCGTGAGTATTCCGGCCTCGATCAGATCGTCACCAAGTTCGTCGAAACCGCGAACCTGCACGCCGACGCCGCCTGCTTCGGCGTTGCCGGCCCGGTGCGCAATGGCAGGGTTGAAACCTCAAACCTTCCCTGGATCATCGACGCCTCCCGTCTCGCTGGCGAATTGAATATCAAGATGCCGATGCTGATCAATGATCTCGAAGCCAACGCCTGGGGCATCCCGCTGCTTGAACCGGGGGATGTGGTCGCGCTCAACCAGGTGAGAGGAAATCCTGTCGGCAACCAGGCGGTCATTTCCGCCGGCACTGGTCTCGGCGAAGCCGGCATGTATTGGGATGGCAAACAACATCAGGTTTTCGCCTGCGAAGGCGGCCACACTGACTTCGCTCCCCGCAATCAGCTCGAACTCGATTTGCTCCGTCGCCTGCAAACCCGTTTCGGACACGTCAGCTATGAGCGCGCCGTTTCTGGACCGGGGCTGGTGAATCTCTACCATTTCCTGCGCGACACCGGACGCGGCGAGGAACCGGCGTGGCTCGCTGCAGAAATGTTGAATTCTGACCCCGCAGCCGCCATCTCGAAAGCTGCGTTAGCCGGCAAGAGCGCCCTGGCTGAGCAAGCCGTCGATCTGTTCGTTTCGCTGTATGCCGCCGAAGCCGGAAACCTCGCGCTGAAACTCATGGCCACCGGAGGCGTCTACCTCGGCGGAGGTATCGCCCCCAAGTTGCTCGCGAAACTGGCGGGACCACTGTTCATGCAGTCGTTCGTGGCCAAAGGCAGAATGCAAACCCTGATGGAATCGATGCCGGTGCGTGTCATCACCAATGACAAGACCGCGTTGCTGGGAGCCGCCCGCTGCGCCGCAGTAAGATCGGGTTCCTGATGGTATCAAGGTAACGCGAGGGTGCCCCATCCTAACGTCGCGCTTTTTGCGACGTTAGGGTGGGATACGAAAATGCCAGCACCAAGGAATTTTGGCGATTCGAAACCCAAGAAACGAGTCCCCGGACCAGACATAACATCTTCAATAAATATGCCGACTGAAATCCGCACCTTCCCCGATCCCCCTGCGCTGTTTCAATCCGCCGCCCAGGAGTTTGTCAGCTTGGCAAAGGCCGCGATCCAGGCCCGAGGCAAATTCGCAGTCGCTCTTTCCGGCGGATCCACTCCCAAGAATCTCTACGCCCTGCTCTCCACCATGCCCGAGATTCCCTGGCAAAAGATTTACCTCTTCTTCGGCGACGAGCGCGACGTTGCCCCTGACGATCCCGAGAGCAACTACCGCATGGTGAAAGAGGCGCTGTTGTCGAAGGCGCCCATTCCCGCATCAAACATTTTCCGGGTACACACCGAGGTTAAAGACGCCGAGACGGCCGCCCTCGAATACGAGCAGACCATCCAGAAATTCTTCCAGCTCAAGCCTGGGGAGTTCCCGCGCTTCGATCTGATCTTCCTCGGCATGGGGCCCGACGGACACACTGCATCCCTGTTCCCCGGCTCAGCCGCGGCCAGCGAGATTCATCGCATCGTCGTCGCCAACTGGGTGGAAAAGTTCAAGACTTACCGGATTACGTTCACCTTTCCGGTCCTGAACAACGCCGCCTGTGTCACGTTTCTTGCCAGCGGACCGGACAAGGAACCGATGGTCCGCCAGATCCTGGGGGAAAATCGCCACGACTTACCCTCGGCCCAAGTGCATCCCACCAACGGACGCTTAGTCTGGCTGCTGGATAGCGCCGCGGCAGAAGGCCTGGCCGCAAAGAGTTAGAAGAATCGTGTGGCGCGGACGCCCTCGTCCGCGCAGCGTGCAGTGGAACAAAGGATTGCCTAGACGGAATAGCCGAGCCCGTCTAGGCAATCCTTCCGACTCACCTGCAGAAAATACCTGATGGAGATTTTCTTGCTCTTCGTATATGTTGTCGGGGTCAGACCAGTAGGAGAGCGGCTCAGGTTTTTGTCGTTTCCCTGTCTTAGACTCCGCCGAAGCGGAACGGCTGTCAGGCGAGTCACGCTCTCCTCCCTATTCCAATCACACTTTCCGATTCACCATCAGAGCAGGTTCAGGGCAGACCGGCTCTCTCGTTTCGCCTGATCAATCGTGCAAGTCGAGGGTTTCTTGTCCGGCCGCCAGCGAAGAAATTTGGTGCCGTGACGAAACCTTCCGCCCGTGAAATGGTCGAATTGCACCTCGGCCACCAGCTTTGGATTCAGTGGTTCCCACTCGCTTGTGCGTTTGTTGCTCCATCGGCTCGGACCTCCTGGCGCTTTTCCGGTGAAGCCCGGCGGCTTCATTAATTTTCGCAACTTCCGAGTGAGTGCCGGACGAATCTTGGCATTGATGGAAGAAGTGAATCCAACATGATCAAGTTTGCCTGCCGAGTTATAAAGGCCCAATAACAAGGAACCGACGAGAGGTTGTTTCTCCAGATATCGGAAACCTCCGACAACGCAATCCGCGGTTCGCATTCGCTTGATTTTCTGCATCCCGCTGCGCGTTCCGGCCTGATAGGAAAGATCCCGGCGCTTTGCGATGACTCCATCCACGGCCGTGCCCATGCGAAACCATGAGCGTGCCTTCGATAGCTCCAGGGTCCGCGGCGAAAGCCGTACATCCTTGACACCCTTGAGATATTTGGAAGCGAATGAATGCAGCTCTGCTCTGCGTTGTTCAAGTGACCGTCCTACCAGAGACTTCCCCGCGTCATTCACCAGCAAATCGAAAACAATGAACAAGCAGGGAGTTTCCTTGCTCAACTTCTCCACCCGAGTCTTCGAGGGGTGAATCCTCATCAGCAGGTGATCAAATGAGAGACCCTTGCCCACCGGAACAACGATTTCGCCATCCAGAACAAATCGAGAAGCCCGCAGAGCGCTCAGGGAAGACACAAGCTCAGGAAAGTATCGTGTGAGAGGCTTGCCGGCCTTCGACTCCAGGTCGATTGTTTTTCCATCGCGAAAAGCCAGACATCGAAAGCCATCCCACTTGGGCTCGTACTGCCACTCGGGACCTGCCGGCAGACTCGCCGCCGGCGAGGCTTCCATCGCCGCGTAACTTTTCGGAATGGGTAGGGTCACAGCGTATCAACGATACAACGCATGCGCGGCAGGCGCGAAGACTCTCTATGCAGTGAATAGCCCCATAGAGAATCCGAACTTATCAGGCCGCAGCTTTCATGTTCACGGTGCTCGCGATTTGACTGAGGGTCTGATCAGCCTTGCCCTCTTCAGCCTCGATGCTCTTCAGCACCGACGCATCCTCTAACAGGCCAATGATCTCGGCCTAACGGCGGGGGGCGCCGTAAACCGCGATCTCATGGTGTCCAACCTGTTGCGCCGCCGCGATAAGAGCAATGTCACGGACTCGCGTCTCCACCTTTCAGCATGCCCACGGCGCGCAGTTCTCTCTCAAGGCATCCCACTCTTCCTTAGTCAATCCGAGCTTGCCGAGGTTTTTGATCTCTTGCTTGGGAGTCAGGACGTTGTAGTCCGATCCGAACAGAAAGCGTTTGATGCCGATGCGTCGGATCTGTTCGGTCAACCCGGCAGCGCTTTCATGCGGTGCGGGCACGTACGAGAGATCGAACAGCACGTGCCGGGTGCGCGGGTCGTCCTGCGCGATGTGGTCGGCGAAGGTGCGCAGCACGGCTGAGTGATTTCCATCTTTAAGGGGTAGGCCGCCGCCGGCGTGGGCGATTTGCACCCATGAGTCTCCTGCGCTCGGCAGCACTTCGCGAATGAATAGTTCGGCGTCGGAGGCATTGAAATCTCCTCCTCCGATATGAATGACGATGGGGAGATGCTCGGCGGCGGCGGCGGCGACCACGGCGGCGACTTTTTGGCGCTCCGTGGCGTTCTTCATGTGCACAGCGGATGCGGTGAAGTGCAGCTTCAGTCCGATGAGTTCGTGACTGCCACGCCAGTGGCGAATCTCGTCGATGGCGGACGCCTGCAGTGGATCTACGGACAGAAACCCCACCAACCGCGCGGGATACTTCGCTACCTCCGCGGCCGTGAACTCGTTCTCGCGCCGCACGCCCGCGGCAATCTCGCCAGGCTTGAGATGAAGCGATCGCAGCCCGTAGAGGTAAGCACAAGAGAGAACGACACCCTTCGAAACATGCGCCTCATCGAGAGCGCGAACAGCGTCTGAGGCATAGACCGCGGGCGGATGATTTGAAGGTAGGCATTCTCCGACCAACCGGCAGAGTTCGGCGGACGCGAGGTGGATGTGATGATCGGTTCGCCATTGCGGAACGTCGGCGTAGGTCTTTGAGATATCGGAGAAACGAATCGTGAGAAGCAGGCAACATGCGGCGATACGAAGGGCTTGAGTCATCGCCGGGAATTATTGCATGCGCCGAGTGCAGCGATTCCCACCCTCGTCGCAAAAAGCGCGACAAGGATGGGGCAACCCTCGGCTGAGAACTGCACACAAAGACCAGATCCGTCGATTCCGACCCCTCGTTCACTACGCCGCATGCAAAAAACTGTGGGGTTTAGAACACCGGCACCAGGTTGTGCCGTTTCTGATACATCTTGCGGTCGACCACGCGGAGCGCATCGGCGTAGTCGGCGCCCGTCACATAGGCCGAGAGGCCGTAGGTGAAGGCCAGTTCGTAGCTCTTCTTGTGCATCAGATTCCATTGCTCGACGCCGCGCAGCAGGCGCTCGACCGGATAGTCGGCCTGTTGCTCGCTGGTCTCCGGCATCACGATCAGGAATTCGTCGCCGCCCTGGCGGAAGATAATATCGCCTCCGCGGAAGACCGTCTTCAGAATCTTCGAGAAATCGAGCAGCACGCGGTCTCCCTCGATCGATCCGAACTTTGCGTTGATCGCTTTAAATCCATCGAGGTCGATGGCCATGAAGGTCAGATTGCTGCCCAAACGGTTCGCGCGGGCCACTTCGATGGGAACCAGTTCATTGACGGCTCGCTTATTCAGCAACTGCGTCAAAGGATCGATCAGCGAAAGATTCTCCAGGCGCTCATTCAAGACCAGTTCGCGAATCAGGGCGCGGCGGGTGGCGTTGAGCGTGAGCTTTTGTCCCAGCAGGTAAATGTTGCAAAGCAGAATCAGGCTGACCAGTCCGAAGAACAGTTGCGGCAGATAGCTATGTTCGAGGCGGATGACGCCTTGCGCCCACATCACGTTGGGAAGCAGAATCGAGAGCAGGCCGCCCGTCAAAACCAGAATGACCAGCGCGCCAATCGACCACAGTTGCAGATCGCGGCCCGACAGATCGTGAATCTGCCGTTGAATTTCCTCGGCACGCGCCAACATCGATGGTTGAACTGCCTGCTCTTCTGGGTTACTGCCTGGCATGGGCTCCCTCCGGACACACGTTTCCGGAATCAAAGAACAATTTTCTAATGGCGGGAGCCGTCGGGAAACTGGCAAACGCAGGGCGAGATTACCTAGGTAACGCGCCAGCGGCAGGAAAGGGACCTAAGCGTAGTTCACATTCACCAGAACGTTCGAACTGCCATCCTTGCGCAGCGTCATCTCTACTTTTTGTCCTACGGGCAGAGCGTTGCGGACATCGCCTTCGACCACAACCATGTGCGAAGCGTTGGGCGCACTTTCGAGCATGACAATCGACTTATTCGGTTGTCCCACATGGGCTTCGAAGAATTGCACGCTGGCCACGCGCCCGCGCTGGATGAGGCCGGGAACGATTCCTCCGCCACTGCGCGCAGCTCCGGCGGAACCGGAGGCCGAGGGACGCAATTTGTTTTTCAGCTCGAGCAGAACATTCAAGACCAGAATGCCCGACATCGCCAGCAAGATCAGCGACATGAAAAGGCCATCGACGGTGGTGAGAGAGCCGTAAATTGCGATCCAAACAACGCCAAGCAGGGGGATGAGCGCCAGAACCAGCGAGAGGACGAGTGTCATAGGCTTTCAGCAGGGATTTATAGCAGAAATGAGCGAAGAGTTACACCCCGGAAGGGGTCGGTCGGCGCCTCATGCGCAGGTATCGCGCCAGTCCCCGATTTCTTTCAGCCCTTCCGCGCGCGTCTGTTCGAAGAGACGAACCCGATGGCGGGAGTGCTCAAATTCGTGGATGTCGGCCCAGACTTCGGCGCGCCAGTGCTCGTCGTGGACGGCGGACTCTCCGCAAGATGCGCAGCGGGTGTGCAGCTTACGCACCAGGCGCGGCCCGGGAGTCTGTTGCAACTCGATGAAAATGCAGCGCACTTCCTGAATGTCTTCGTTGTCGCCGATGAGGTGTTCGTAGCGGAGAAGGTATCCGAAACCAAGTTTGTGCGCCTCGGTTTCCGCTTCGGCGCGGGTGTGGAAGGGTCCGTACTCAGCGCGAAGCTGCTCGGTTGAGTCGCATGCCATCCAGAACGTTTCTTTGTAAGCCATTGCCTACCTCGCGGGTTTTCTCCCGCACTCGGCAAAGGCAGGGCCGAGGGTGCTGGGACTACACCGATGGGAAATGCAATTTAAATACCGATAGTGTATTCCCAAGTCATTGCGGCACATTGATTTGCGGAGGGTTTTAAGACATGATTGGCGTTCGCGTGCAAGCTTTTGCAGCGTTTTCCCCACTTAGGCGCAGGGATGTTTGTGGTCACTAGGCCCGCAGTCCCTACCTGCGGTACCATCTCGTTACTTCGGGCCCCACGTAACCTTCGAAAGGAAGTCGTCGAAGCGTATGGGTCAACGCCGGGAACCGCGGAAAGACCTTACGGTCTCCGTTCGCATCTTTGGGACCGACGCCGAAGGACACACCTTTTCTGAAACCGTCTCTACCATCAATGTCAGTCGCGAAGGCGCAAAGCTCACAGGTCTGCGGGCGAAGGTCAAAGTGGGAGAGATCGTGGGATTGGCCTATGGCACCATCAAAGGCAGATTCTGCGTAAAGTGGACGGGCGGAATGGGAACCACTTCCGCAGGCCAGGTGGGCCTGCAGAATACTGCTCCGGAGAAATCTTTCTGGGATTTCCCCCTGCCCGCACCGGGCCTGGACGAATACGGTCGCGCGTCGAAAGGCAGCGAGCGGCGCAGGCATCCGCGATTGAAGTGCGTGAATTCGGTGGAGCTTTATCCCGAGGGCGACAGCGCCAAAGTATGGGGGAAGGCGTCCGATTTGAGTCTGGGCGGATGCTTCGTCGAAATGCCCATGCCCTTGAAGGAAGGGACGAAACTCAAGGTTGTTCTGTGGGTCCGGGAAGAAAAACTGCTTGCCAAGGCAAGAGTCGTGAGCAGCCGCCCCGGATTCGGAATTGGCATCCAGTTCAGCGAGATCACGCCGGAAGACACGGCGCGGCTGAAGCAATTTCTGCAGAGCATCACGCGTTTGCCAGTTTAAGGTGGCCGTGAAGATGTGGTCTGGGTGCTCTCGCCACATCCACTGCCCGGTTCAGACTGCTTCCGTAGGAGCGGGAAGCGTGATAACGCTGGCTACGTGTGGTGCGGGAGTGGACGGAGACAGGCCGAGACAGCGTTCAACCGCCGCCGAAAGATATAGATGGCGCACCGGTTTGCTAACGTGAGCGTTGGCGCCCAGCGCATCCGCGAGACGCAACTTGCGAGGATCTTCCTCGGCCGAACAAATGATGACCTTCAGGTCAGGATGGTGTTTGCGAATGCTGCGCAGCGTGCGCAGTCCGTTCAAACGCGGCATCTGCAGATCAAGCAGGACGATATCGGGAGAACATCCTTCATCCAGGAGGCGGAGCGCCTGCCTGCCATCCTCGGCGGTTTCGACGTGATAGGAGTCGAGTTCCAGCAGGAGACGCAAGTAGCGGCGCATTTCGGCGGAGTCATCCACAATCAGAACAGTGACCGCAGATGTATTCATTTGAGCGGATAACATAGGGGAACAATTGCCGACGCCAAATTAGGGACCACGCTGTAAGAGCGATCAATGCAGCCATCATCGCGGCCAGATCAGCGAGTCCCCGCGCGAAGAAAATGATGAAGGGGTGTTTACCCTCAGCACAGACCTTCGTCAACCGGAATCCCAACACGCAATCATGCCATGCTTTCAATGACATGCCGCTCGTCCACAAGCGAGTGTCGCGAAACTGGTGCAACTCTCGACGGGAGATGCATCACGTGGAGGTCAATGGGCCGACTGTTGCAGTTTTTAACACTGCGTTCACAATCCGCCTGTGACGCATCTCACATCGGGGCCTGTGAAAAACCGGCCTTCAGGATCGAGGAGCAGCCGTCCCTCTAACCTGCAAGTGATACGGCCGCTTGGACTAGGCCGAGTTCTTCGGTCCAGCTCGGACCCCCGTGGGCGGCAATGTACAAAGCGAGTTCGAGACGGCTCCAGACGCCGAGCTTGTCAAAAGTGTTGCGCAAGTAATTCTTTACGACCTGCTCGGTGGTGCCGATCACGTCGGCGATCTCGCGGTTGGTCAGGCCTTCCCAGACCAGGGTTGCGACTTGCACTTCTTTGGCGGTTAACCGATCACGTGGTTGCATGATTCTGTTTGCTCCTTGATGAACATGGCGGTCGCCAATTTGACCCGCTTGCGGCCGTCGGTGATTCCTGCCCGCAGGAAGAGCGTGCGCAGATGCTGTTTCACGGTGCGCGGACTGATATTGAGTTGGATTGCGATTTCCTTGTTGCTGCAGCCCTGCACCAGCAGTTTGAGAACTTGCTCGTCGCGCTGAGTAATTTTGATTTCGTTAAGATTGGTCATCGTTCTTTCCTCGCCTCGATGCCGCTTGGGGGCACGTCCCAAGGAGAAGCAAGTGTTTCGCCAAAGCTTCGCCTGCACGAAAGCTGAATCGATGCTTACGTTTGGAGACGGGCCGCGAGTTCGACCCAGCGTAACCGGGAGCCAGGAATGGAACAGGACGTCCCGTTATGGTCATGGTGGCTCCATCTCCTCTACTTTCAAACCGATTCAGGGCGGGTTAAGGTAGGACGTGGATAACTGGTAAACCCTGGCATGCGCGTATTGATTGTCGAAGACGAAACCCGCCTGGCGGAAAACATCGCACTAAGCCTGCGCGAGAGCGCGGGGTACGCAGTGGACATCGCGCCCGATGGTCAGGAAGGATTGTTCCTGGCGGAATCGAATGTCTACGACCTGTTGCTGCTCGACCTGATGCTGCCGGGCATGGATGGGATGGAGTTGCTGAAACGCATCCGCAAGATCGGCCAGCATACACCGGTGCTGGTAGTGACCGCACGGGACGATAAGGAGTCGGTTGTGGCTCTGCTCAACGCGGGCGCGGACGACTATCTCACCAAGCCGTTCGATCTGGGAGAATTGCTGGCGCGCGCCAAGGCTCTGATCCGGCGCGGCAAAGGGCAGCCGTCTCCGGTGCTGGTGATCGGAGATTTACAGTTGAATACGGTGAACCGCACTGTGGAGCGCGCGGGACGGGCCATCAGTCTTACGGCGATGGAGTATCGCGTACTGGAGTACCTGGCGCACCGTCCGCGGGCGGTGGTGTCGAAGACCGAATTGCTCGAGCATCTCTATGACTACAACTGGGAGAAGTTCAGCAACGTGATTGAAGTCTACATTTCAGGCCTGCGGCGCAAATTGAATGATGGATCGGCGCGGCAGTTGATTCATACGCTTCGGGGACAGGGCTACGTCCTGCAGGATTAACGATGCTGCGAAGTTCCATTCAAAGGCGACTGATCGCAACCGTCATCTTGTCGCAGGCCCTGCTGGCGGCGGGGTTACTGCTGGCAGGAATCTATTACACACATCGCCGCTTGCTCTCGACGCTGGAAGCAGGTATGCAATCGCGGGCGACCAGTGTGGCAGCGCTGGTGCGCTATGAGGAAGACGACAGCGGCAAGGTGTACTTCGATGAGCGCTTGGTGCCAACATCGCTCGATCCGGAGCATCCGGACATCTTCGCGGTCTGGACCGAGGGCGGCGGCCTTCTCACCCGGTCCAAGAACTGGCCCACCGGCTTGGATCTACCTGCCGACGGGAGCGCGCTTCTGGAAATTCAAGCACGAGGATGTTCCCTACCGCGCGGTTCGCCTGATGCACATCCCGATTCTCGATCGCGAAGCGGATCTGCCGGAGGTAACGCTGACCGTGGTGTATGCGGCTCCCACGGTGCACATGCGGCAACAGGTGCGGGAAGCAGGAGTCTTTATTGCCGGCGCAAGCCTGCTTTTGCTCGCGGTCACCGGCCTGTTAGCGCTCTGGGGCATTCGCCGCGGGCTGCTGCCCCTGCAGGAACTGGCGACGCAGGCGTCGCTGGTTTCGGCGAACCAGTGGAAACTGCGGGTGCCGGAAGATGCGGAGCAGATTTCGGAATTGCGTCCGCTGACGGAATCGATGACGACCATGCTGGCGCGCCTGGAGCGCTCGTTCACGCAGCAGCGGGAATTTCTGGGAAATGCAGCGCATGAACTGAAGACTCCGGTAGCGGTGTTGAAGTCGACGTTGCAGTCGTTGTTGCACCGTCCGCGAAGCTCGGAGGAATACCGCCGCGGCGTAGAGCAGAGCCTGGAAGACCTGGAGCGACTGGAGCGGCTGCTGCAATGGATGCTGCGGCTGGCGCGCGCGGAACAGTGGGCCCATGGCGCGTTGCGCCGCGATCTGCCGATGGTCAATCTGGGCGCGACCTGCGAAGAAGCGGTAGAGAGAATTCGCCCGCTGGCGGAAACCCGGCACACAAGTTTGAAGCTGATGACGAATGGTCCGGTGATGTTTCGCGCTGATCCCGAAGATCTGCAGTTAGTCTGGGTCAATCTGCTGGAGAACGCGGTGCGCTACAGTCCCGAGGGTGCGTCCGTGGAAGTGATCGTGGCGAAGAATAATGGCGGTCCGGCGCGAGTCATGTTCCAGGATCATGGGGTGGGGATTCCGAAAGCCGACCTTCCCCATGTATTCGAACGCTTCTACCGCGGGGATCCATCGCGCGCCCGAACCACCGGCGGCTTTGGATTGGGGCTGGCGATCGCAAAAGCTCTGGTAGAGGCTTACGGGGGCGCGATTGCGGTGGATAGCGAACCCGGGGTGGGGACGCGCATGACCGTGGAGTTACCGGTAGCGGATTCCTAACTCCGCCCGGTAGCCCCGAAAAAAGCGGTATTTACGGCGTTTGAAGGCGCTGTGGCAGTTCAGGTTTCCTTAATCGGCTGTACTTCAAGATATTCAAAGTCTGTCCCCTGGTGAGGCTTATGAAACGTCTGCATGGTGGATTTTTGTCACAGAAAATGAGGTTGATTGGTGCGGGAGCGGTCCTGTTCGCATTGCAATCGGGCGCCTGGGGCCAGGCTAGTGGTCAGAACACGGTGGCGAACGGAACTCCGCAAGCCGCGGACAATGCGCCCTTGACTTTGACTCTGCAGGATGCGCTGGCGCGCGCCAAGAAAATCAATCCTGACTATCATTCGGCGGTTACGGACTACGGCGTTGCAAAAGAAGACAAAGTGCAGAGCCGCGCCGCGCTGCTGCCAAATGTGACTTACAACACTAGTTTCCTCTACACCCAAGGAAATAGTTTGGGGTTTGTGCGCTACATCGCCAACAACAGTGTGCATGAGTATGTGAGCCAGGGCAATGTTCATCAGGATGTTTCGCTGCAGAACTTCGCGGACTTCCGCCGCACCCAAGCTTTGGAAGCGGCGGCGAAGGCGCGAGCGGAGATCGCGGTGCGAGGATTGGTGGTGACCGTGGTGCAGGCGTATTACGGCTTCGCCGTCGCAGAGAGAAAGTATGCGACGGCGCAACGAGCCGATGCCGAGGCGCAGCGCTTCCTCGACATCAGCCAGAAACTGGAGCACGGCGGCGAGGTCGCGCACTCGGATGTCATCAAGGCACAGATTCAGCAGCAGCAACAGCATCGCGATCTGCAGGAAGCGGAACTGGAAATGAACCGCAGCCGGCTGGAGTTGTCGGTGCTGGTGTTCCCCGATTTCACCGAGAACTTCACCGTTGTCGATGATTTGCAGTTGCCGGAAGCGCTGCCTCCATTTCAGGAGATCCAGACCGCGGCGGCGAACAAGAATCCCGAGTTGCGCGCCGCAGTCGAGACACTGCGAGCTTCGAAAGATGAAGTGGCAGCGGCGTGGAACGGGTTCCTGCCTTCGTTGAGCATCGACTACTTTTACGGCATCGACGCCACCCACTTCGCGACGAGTCAATTCGATCCGTCGTCGGGGCAGACGCTGCACAACCTGGGCTACTCGGCGATCGCGACCCTGCAGCTTCCGGTATGGAATTGGGGATCGAACCGCAGCAAGCTTAAACAAGCGACCTTGCAGCGCGAACAGGCGCGCGTAGAATTGAGCGCCACACAGCGCGAGTTGCTGGCGAAACTGCACAACTTTTACGAAGAAGCGCAAACTTCGCGGCAGGAGTTGGAATCGCTGGACCAATCGGCGGAGTTGGCGGCCGACAGCCTGCGCCTCACCACTATGCGTTACCAGGGCGGCGAAGCCACGGTGCTGGAAGTGGTGGATGCGCAGAATACGTTGACGCAGGCAAGAAACGCTTTCAATGACGGGCAGGCACGTTTCCGGGTGGCACTGGCCACACTGCAAACCTTGACAGGAAACTTCTAATGGAAATTCGCTTTCAGCTGTCAGCTTTCAGCCTTCAGCAACAACCCCGACGTCGGGCTTTGGGCTTCGGGCTTCTGGTTCTAACCTCGGCTCTGGTTGCTTCTTTCACCGGTTGCTCCAAGGAACCGGCGGAGAAGGAACCTGTCGTCCCTGTGCAGGTGGCGACGGTGGAAAAGACTTCGCTGCAACGAACGGTTGTGGCGCAGGCGATTCTTTATCCGCTGCAACAGTCGGCTATCACGCCGAAGATCAGCGCTCCGGTCGAGAAGTATTACATTCAGCGCGCCAGCCACGTGCGCGCGGGACAACTGCTGGCGGTGCTCGAGAACCGCGATCTTTCGGCTGCCGCTGAACAGAATCGCGGTGACTACGAGCAGGCGCAGGCTGCGTACGAAACCACCACGGCCGCCAGTCTTCCTGCCGATATTCAAAAAGCGCAGCTGGACGTAGCCGCGGCCAAACGCATGTATGACGCCGAGGAGCAGGTCTACAACAGCCGCCAGGAGTTGTTTAAAGAAGGCGCGTTGCCGCGCAAGGATCTGGACCAGGCAGGCGTCGACTTCACCAACGCCAAGAACCAGTATGAGATCGCGCAGAAGCATCTTGAAGCGATGATGGCGGTGGAGAAGCAGCAGACGCTGAAATCTGCCGCAGGGCAACTGACATCGGCAAAGGGGAAATATCAGGGAGCGGCGGCGCAGCTTGGGTACTCCGAGATTCACAGTCCGATCAACGGAGTGGTTGCCGATCGTCCGCTGTATCCGGGAGAGATGGCGGCGGCGGGGACGCCTCTGCTCACGGTGATGGATATTTCGCAGGTGATTGCCAAGGCGCATATTCCGCAGGCGGAAGCGGCGGCGTTGAAGGTGGGAGACAAGGCGACCATCAGCGCCCCGGGAGAAGAAGAGCCGGTAGAGGGCAAGGTGACGATCATCAGCCCGGCACTCGATCCGAATAGCACAACCATCGAAGTGTGGGTGCAGGCAAAGAATCCTAAAGAGAAATTGAAGCCGGGGACCAGCGTGCAGGTTTCGATGCTGGCGCAGACGGTACCGGACGCGCTGGCGATTCCAGCGATCGCGCTGTTGACGGGAGATGATGGCACGACCACGGTGATGCTGGTGGACAAGGACGACAAGGCGCATCAGACGCCGGTAAAGGTGGGAATTCGGCAGGGGGACCAGATCCAGATAGTGGATGGATTGAAGGCAGGCGACCGCGTTGTGGCTTCGGGATCGTACGGCTTGCCGGATAACACGAAGATCAAAGTGGAAACTGCGGATAAAGGCGCTGACGACAAGAGCGGTGCGAAGCCGGATGCGGGCAAGGGCGGAGATGACAAGGATGATGACAAGAAATAGCCGCTCACCAGAACTCGGACGCTCGGCGAATCTTTTTGCGCGCCACGCAGGGGGACCACGTTGAAACACGACGCGTCCTCATTTTGGTTCTCGCGCTACTCGAAGCCGATCATCTTCGTGATCCTGACGCTGGCGGTGGCGGGAATTTATCTCGCGTTCACCATTCCGGTGTCGGTGTTTCCCACCACAAATTTTCCGCGCGTGCTGATCGCGGTCGATAACGGAGTGATGCCGATCGACCAGATGATGGTGACTATTACGCGTCCGCTGGAAGAGGCGGTGAACAGCGTTCCCGGGCTGCAGGAAGTGCGATCGATCACCAGCCGCGGGTCGGCGGAAATCGATCTGTTCTTCAGCTGGGACGTCGACATGTTCCAGACGCTGCAGTACGTGAACGCCGAACTGGCGCGCGCGCAGAACGAATTGCCGACAACGGCGACGGTGGTGGCGCACCGCATGACCTTCGCCAGCTTTCCGATTATTGGGTACAGCCTGACCTCCGACAACGTGCCGCAGACCAAGCTGTGGGAGATGGCGACGTATGAGATCAAGCCGCGTCTGAACCGGCTGGATGGAGTGTCGACGGTCATCATTCAGGGCGGGCAGGAGCCGGAGTTCCATATCATTCCCGATCCGGCAAAGATGCTGATCGCCAATGTCACGGTGCCTGACATTCTGGAGACGATGCGGCGCACCAACCTGATCGATTCTCCTGGGTTGTTCGAACAGAACCATGAACTGGTGCTGGGGCTGATCAGCGGGCAGGTGCGGACCCCGGAGCAAATTGCGGCGACGGTAATCAAGACCACGCAAGCGGGAATTCCTGTACGAGTGGGCGACGTAGCGGCGGTGACGCCGGGGACGAAGCCGATCTATACCATCGTAACGGCGGACGGGAAGCCAGCGGTGCTGCTCAACATCAATCGCCAGCCTGACAGCAACACGGTTCAGGTGGCCGACGAAGTTCATGCTCAGGTGGCGGAACTTCAGAAGACGCTGCCGCCGGGAGTCGAAATCAAGCCTTTCTACGACCAGTCAATCATCGTCAATGACTCGATCAAGAGCGTGCGCGATGCCATCCTGCTGGGATTGATTCTGGCGTCGATCATTCTGGTGGTGTTCCTGCGGGATTGGGGTACATCGATCGTTGCCGGACTGGTCATCCCAGTCACGGTAGCGGTCACCTTCATCGCGCTAAAGCTTCTGGGACAGAGCTTCAATTTGATGACCCTGGGCGGACTGGCGGCAGCGGTGGGCTTAGTCATCGATGATGCCATCGTGGTGGTGGAGAACATCGTGCTGCACCGCGATGCCGGGCAAGACCGCTTTCAGGCGATTCACAGCGCGCTGCAGGAAATCACGATTCCGCTGGTCGGATCCACGGTCACGCCGGTGGTGGTGTTCCTGCCACTGATTACGATCGCGGGAGTGACGGGAACGTTCTTCCGCGCGCTTGCAGTGACCATGGCGGTATCTCTTTTTACTTCGCTGGGGCTGGCCCTGACCTGGACTCCAAATCTCAGCCAGTATTTCATCCACGAGAAAAACGGCGCCGAGGTAAATGACTCGGAACCGGGGGATGAGTCAGTCGACCACTTGCTGGCGGTGGAAGAAGCATCGCTGGGAACGTTCTTCCGCCGGATTGTCGAGTTCCATCAGCGCTGGTTGCGGCGCGCGCTAGAGAAACCTTTGTGGCTCGCGGGGCTAAGCGCCTTGCTGATCGTAGCTTCCTACTTCTGCTTCCGGTATTCGGGTTCCGACTTGATGCCGGAGATGGATGAGGGCGGCTTCACGCTTGACTATTACACTCCGGCAGGAACATCGCTGCAGGAAACCAATCGTATCGTCAGCGACATGGAGCACATCATCAATGCCGTACCGGAAGTGGAGAGCACGTCGCGGCGGACGGGACTTGAGCTCGGACTGGCTGCGGTGACCGAGGCCAATCGCGGCGACATCCTGGTCAAGCTGAAGAAAGACCGCGATCGTGGCATTGACGAAATCATGGAAGACATCCGCGCGAAGGTCGCACAACAGGAACCGGCGGCCAAGGTCGAATTCGTGCAAGTGTTGCAGGACATGATCGGCGATTTGACCAGCGAGCCGGAGCCGGTGCAGATCAAGCTGTTTTCGGAGAATGCGGCGCTGCTCGAAACCTGGGCGGTCAAGATCGGTGACACCATTGGAAAGGTCAACGGCGTCGTCGATGTGCTCAACGGCATTGAGAACACGATCAGCGGTCCGGCGGTGAATTTCCAGGTGGATCCGAGCGTGGCGGCGCGCGCGGGATTCACTCCGGAAGAAGTGGCGACCGACGCTGCGGCGATTCTCGAAGGGGAACCCGCGGCCACGCCGGTGATCTCGAATGATCGTCCTTATACGGTGCGCGTGCGCTTCCCTGCCGGAAATCGCATTTCCCTTGATGCGATGAAGAACACGCTGCTCACCAGCAGCAGCGGACATACGGCGACGCTGGGAGCTTTGGCAACGATCACGGAACTGCCTCCGCAGACGGAAATCCGCAGAGAAAATCTGCAGCGCAACGTGTCGATCACCGCACGGTTGGAAGGCGTCGATCTAGGAACGGGCGTCGGGGCGGTGCAGAAGGCGATTGAAGGGCTGCATATGCCTGCAAGCATTCGCATCGAGTACGGCGGCATCTATCAGCAGCAACAGAAGTCATTCCGCGATCTGGTATCGGTATTCATCCTCGCCATCGTACTGGTGTTCATTGTGCTGCTCTTCGAGTTCGGAACGTTCGCGGCACCAGTCGCGATTCTGGCTTCGGCGCTGCTGTCGACCTCCGGCGTATTTATCGCTTTGCTGATTACGGGCACGACGTTCAACGTATCGTCGTTCATGGGCATCATCATGGTGGTGGGCATTGTGGCGAAGAACGGAATTCTGCTGCTCGATGCCGATCAGAAATTCCGCAAGCTCGGGTTGTCGGCGGAGGAAGCGATGCTGCAAGCCAGCCGGCGCCGCTTGCGTCCGATTGTGATGACGGCGTTGGCCACGATCGCCGGCATGCTGCCGCTGGCGTTCGCGATCGGCGCGGGGTCGCAGATGCTGCAGCCGCTGGCGATCGCCGTGATCGGCGGCATTCTGATCTCGATGGTGCTGTCGCTGGTCATCACTCCCGCGGTTCACTACTACCTCAGCCACGAGAGGAGCGGCGAGGCGAAGATGGACGAGCTTTCCCCGGTTGCCAACTAAAATCTTGCGGGTCTTGCTGCGGAGGAGTTCGTCCGCAAAGGTGCAAACTCTTGCACACTGCGGCGCGGCAGCCTGCATAACTCCTTCCATCTAACCGCAAAGCTTTCAGTATCAATAGCCTGCGGACCACCCGCACGTGAATTTGGTTGACGAATTGCACTACAATAGGGGGAATGGGCCATTCGCCCGGGGGTTGCGCCGTGCCAGCCGAGGTAAAGCCAAATGGAACGACTGCACAGGACAAGCCTGTGTTGGACCGCGAAACGTTCCAACAGCTGCTGGCGGCGGCCTACGTTCTGCAAGAACAGAATGAACTTCTGCACCCCAAGCCATCGCGTCCGGACTACACAGAAGCGCTCTCTGACCTGGTAGAAATTCAAAGCCTGATTCAAACTCACCAGATCGATTTGCAATCTGCGGCATCGCTGATTGCCAGCCGCGTGCAGAAATTTACCGGCGCCGACGGCGCGGCCGTCGGACTTCTCAAGCAAGACGAACTCACCTACCAGTCGGCAACGGGGATCGCTTCTGATGATGGAGGAATGCCGATCGCGGCGGCGGCTTCGCTCTCGTCCCATTGCCTCACTCGGGGACAGGCGATCCAGTCGCTGGATGCGCAACGAGACCGGCGCCTTCCCGCAGAGCTATGTCGTCAAGGGGGAGTGCAGTCGTTCATTGCCGTGCCCGCACTGCACGACGGAAAAGTCGCGGGAGTGGTTGAGCTTCGCTTCAGCAACAAGAACGGATTTCAGGAGCAGGACGTTCGCACCTGTCAATTGATGACGGGTCTTTGGGCGGATGCAATCGCAAGGTCGGCCGAACTGGAATGGAAGCAGGCTCTGGCCACTGAGCGCGCGACCATGATCGAGGCGCTGGAGAAGATTAAACCGCAACTGGCGCGCATCGCCGTGGAACCCGAAGAGGCGGAGGAGGCTGCGGTCGTGACTCCGCCAACTGTCGAAGAGCTTGACGCTGAGGTCGTGTGCCGCGCATGCGGACATGAACTGGAAAATCAGGAATCCTATTGCGGGCTCTGTGGCGCGCCGCGCCCCAGCGACGATCACGCGAGCGGAGATTTGCAAAGCAAGTGGGCATCGTTGTGGCACTTGAAGCAGGCGGCCGATATTCGCAAGAACGAAGCGGCGGAACAAATCGCAGGCGAGGAAACGGAGGATTTCTCTGCGGCAGAATCAAAAGAAGAAGTGCTCGCGTTGGAGCCGCGCTGCGGCAGATGCTGCGTCGATTGTTCCGGCTAAAGAAGCAAAGGCTGAAGCTCTCCACGGTTGCGCCATGGACTTCGGCTTCGCAGACGCGACGGTGGTTTGATTCATTCAATACTCCTCCGAGAAAGATCTGGCTGGCGAAGCACCGCGCGAATCTGTATCTGGCTACAGCGGCGGTGCTGCTGTTCGCGGTGATCGCAGGCTGGGGGTCGCATTCGGATTCGGTTGGCGCAGCGGCACGGCCGGGAAAGAACCCTCCGCCTCCGCAGTTGAGTTTCTTTGAAAAAACATTAGTCGGACTGGGCCTGGCGGTTCCTCCGCCGTCGCCAACCTACCGGGGGAATCCCGACACCCGGGTTTGGGAAGATGAGCGCACCGCTCTTTATTACTGTCCCGGGGCAGACCTGTATGGCAAGACCGAGCGCGGCAAGTTCAGCACGCAACGGGAAGCCCAACAGGATCAGTTCGAACCCGCCCTCCGCCGTCCTTGTGAATAGTAAATCCCTGATTCCTACAGCAAAATTTTTGAGCATCTGGGGTTTGACAACTGGTGAGACCCGGAGTGGAATGAATTTAGATCGCCACGTGGGAGAGCACTGTGTCGGAGCCTTGGGACAAAGGCAAAAAGGTTGAATTGCCCAATCCGGAGTTGAATCCCCTGCAGAATCCGACGCTGGGGAAAAACTTGGGACGCTGGGCGCAGGTGTATTTTACGAGTCCGCCAGAAAAGCGGGAACAAGCGGTGGTGGATCTGCTGCGCGAACTCGAATCGGAAACCGAACCTCGTCCGCCACGCTTCGAAGAAAATCTTCCTACGGTGACTCCCGTGGTTCCCCGTCTTATCTGCAAGAACTGCCAGCAACCGAACGAACTGGATCAGAGATTTTGCGGATTGTGCGGGTCGCCCTTGCGATTAGCGGACGCGCCTGTGCAGGGTGCGCCACGTACCGTTCTCCCTCCTGCTGAGTTGCGCCGCGAACCTGAACCCGTGTTCACGGTTCCGGCTGAAACAACGGAAGAAAATGACTTGCGATGGCTGCGAGAGAAAAGCCTGAGCCGGCTGTCGGATCCCGACGAAGAGTCTGCGGGAAAATGGAAATACATCCTGACTGCGGTGGTGCTGGTGGCAGCGGCATTCGGGACGCTGCAGTGGGTGGCGAACCGTCCTGCGACGAATGCTCCCACACCAGAACGGAAGACTGCACCTGTAGAACCGGCGCAAACGACGCAAGCCGCACCTGCACCTGCTCCTGCTCCTACGGTCTCAACGCCGCCTGCGGCGGTGGCTCCCAGAGAGTCTGCTGTTCGGCCGGGACCGCGCGTGGAACCGTCGGTTGCGACATCCGACGCGATACGAGCGGCGCGAGTAGTAGGCAAGGCTTCACGGCTGGAAGCGCTGCCGGCGGTCCCAACAAGCGCGCCAGCCGACGGTGGCGTGCAGGAACTGACCCTGGCACGAGGATATCTGGAGGGAAAACACGGCGTGCGCGATTCCGCCGAGGCCGCCAAGTGGCTCTGGAAGGCCGTCGCCAAACAGAACTCGACGGCGGACATTCTGCTGGCAAACCTCTACCTGAGCGGAGACGGCGTGACCAAGAGCTGCGGGCAGGCCCGGGTGCTGCTCACCGCCGCGGCGCAGAAGGGCGAACCCACTGCGGGCGAGAAACTGCGGCAGCTTGAATCCGCGGGTTGCCGGTAAAGAGCACCCAAATCAACGTTACTACTGCTCGATGGGATGACGGCCTCGAACCGTCTGCGGATCGAGGTTGAGAATGCTTCGCTCCCAGAGTTCCAGCACTTCATGCCTGGGCAGCGGCTTCGTGTCTCCGGGCTTCGTACCAGAGGGCGAGTTCGACGCGGTTCCAGAGCCCGAGTTTGTCATAGATGACGCGTAGATAGTTTTTGACGACGTGTTCGGTGGTTCCAATGGCATCAGCGACTTCGCGGTTTTTGAGTCCTTGAGCGACAAGTTCAATAACTCTTTGTTCTCGTTCGCTGGGAATGCGCTTCCCGTAACGTTCGCTTCCGAACATAGCTGCCTCCGATATAAGAGTGTCGCGAGTTTGACCCGCTTGATACCGCCGCTGATTCCAAACCGCAAAAAAAGACGATTAAAGTGCGCCTTCACTGTGCGCTTCGCCATGTTCAACTGGCGAGCGATTTCCGTGTTATCACAGCCTTGAAGCAATAAATCCGCTATTTGTTGCTCGCGAGGCCCCAGGCGGACAGGCTTCTCCTTCATGCTCGTTTCCCCCCCAATGTGACTGACGGTGGCGCCGCCGACCATTCCGCGCAGGAGTGAACCTACGACTGGCCATACCACTAGCCATTTATATGAACTGTGAGAGACGGCTGTTAGCCTTCTCCCGAAATTCATAGCATTCACACTGCCAAGTTCTGTGGGGGAAATCTGTGATCATTGACCACCAATTTCCACAGGGTGATGAGGGCACAAACGTTACGTCGGAGCCGCTAGGGGTGCATAGTTGTGCAATCCTCGAGTGGGATGAAAGGAAAGATAAATGTAGCGTGGCGTCCTCGGGACGAAATCATTCCTGATTTCTAAGGCGAACACCTTAAGACAAAATTCCACACTGCTGGGCTCAGCCGGAAGTAATTACACTTTTTCCGGTATTGCTATCCCATCAAGGGTGTGGGCCAACCTGAGGCATCAATGGACGGTCAGAATTCCCGTTTTGGTGGCGCCGTTCGCCGCGACAGAAATTTGAACATAGGTCGTCGCTGAAACGTGATTCGTCATCAGGCTCCAGCTTCCGCTGGAGCTTCCGGCAGGAACGGTCACCGTAAGCGGCATCGAAGACATCGCGGAATTTCCGCTCACCACGGTGAAGGTCATCAGGGTATCGCTGGCCAGAACGCGACCGAAAGTCACGGTAGCAGTGACGGAGTTTCCGCCCACCACGGAACCGGGACTGAAAACGAGCAAAGTCGGCGTGTTCGCAGTGACCGTCAGCGAAGCCGTCTTGGTGACGCCGTTGGCGGCGGCGGACACTTGCACGACGGTTTTGGCCGAAACGTTGGCAGTGACCAGGGTGAAGGTTGCGCTGCTCGATCCGGCAGGGACGGTGACGGATGCGGGAATCGAACTCACCGCCGAACTTCCAGAAGTAACCGTGAGAGTGACCGGGATGTCGGCGGCGGCGATGGCGGCCAGAGTCACGGTGCCGGTGCTGCTCGCGCCTCCGATCACTGAGGTAGGAGAGAACTTGAATGAAGTTGGCGTATTCGCGGTCACGGTCAGAGAAGCGGTCTTGGCTACGCCATTGGCCGTGGCCGACACCTGAGCAATGGTCTTGGCGGAGACATTGGCGGTCACCACGGTGAAAGTTGCGCTGCTGGAGCCTGCCGGGACGGTGACCGATGCCGGAATGGAACTCACTCCCGAGTTCCCGCTGGTTACGGTAAGAGTAACGGAAATGTCCCCGGCGGCGACGGCAGCCAGGGTCACGGTGCCGGTACTGCTGCCTCCGGCAATAACCGAAGTCGGAGAGAACTTCAGAGAGCTAGGGGTATTGGCAGTTACGGTGAGTGACGCGGTTTTCGTTGTCCCATTGGCGACGGCGGAGACTTGAACTGTCGTCTTCGTGGACACGTTCGCGGTCACCAGCGGAAAGGTCGCGGTCGAAGAACCGGCGAGCACCGTCACTGATGAGGGGATCGAACTGACGCCTGAGCTGCCGCTGGTCACAGTCAGTGTCACGGAAACGTTCGAAACGGCGGGGGCGGCCAGCGTCACGGTTCCGGTGCTAGTCGCACCTGCGATCACGGAAGTCGGGGAAAATTTCAACGAACTCAGCACGTTTGGCGTCGCGGTGAAGGTGTTCGTCACCGTGGTGCCATTGAGCGCGGCGGAGATCTTGACGATCGTTGAGACGCTGACGGCGTTGGTCAGCACGCTGAAAGTTGCGGTCGAACTGCCTGCAGGAACGGTCACGGAGGCGGGAATGGAAGCGACCGCGGAAGCTCCGCTGACGACCGTCAAAGGCACGGCGGTGTCAGAGATGGTGGGAGCGCCGAGAGTCAGGGTTCCGGTCGTCGTCAGCCCTCCAACCAGAGAAGTTGGACTGAATTTCAGCGAGCTGGGAATTTCCTGGGTAAGAGTGAGGACGGCAGTGATGTTCGTTCCGCCAAACGAGGCTGTCAGATTCGCCGTGGTTTTGGTCGATACGCCGCTGGTGGTCACGGTGGCAGGGGCGCTGCTTCCTCCGGCGGGAACAGTCACGGTGGGGGGAACGACGGCCAGCGAGTTGTTGCTCGAAAGATTGGCGACCACGCCGCCGGTTGGAGCGACTCCGACGAGATAAACGGTTCCAATCGAATTCGCTCCGCCCACGACCGAAGTGGGATTGAGTTTGAAATTGTAGAGCGCGGCGCTGGAATTCACTCCGGTCGCATCGATGATGTACAGGCCGGTGTTGCGATCACTCAGCAGCACGCGGTCCTGTCCCAGATAGGGGTAGACGCCCCAGTCGCCATCGAGCTGTCCGGCGTTGACCGCGCCGGGCCAGGTGTCATAACTGCCCACGAGCACCGGGCTATTCGGATTAGTGATATCGAAGATCAGCGTTCCCGCCTGAAACCAGGAAACGTAGAGCAGGTTCCCCATAATTTTGGGATCGTGCGGGGTAACGGCATCGATGCCGAGGGCGCTCATGGTCAGCGTTGAGGCCACGGTTACGCTGGCCGGATTGCTGATGTTGTAGATGGTGACAAACGACGTGCCGTTGGGATTCTTGGTGCTGTAGGCGAGATAGTTTCCGTCCGCGGTAGCGGAGGCGCTGCTGCCGTCGATCCCGGCGCTGAACGATCCGAGAAGAACGGGCGATTGGGTGGCGATATTGGTGATGTCCCATATATCGCACTTCCCTCCCCAGCCAGAGGTGTACATCAACGTTTTTCCCGCGGTGTTGGTCTGGATGTCGATATCGTTCACCCACTGCGGGTCGGTCGCGGTGATGGTTGTCTTCAAGACAGGAATCGCGGGATTGGTAACATCGAAAACCTTGATCAACGCGGGAGCGGTCAGGTTCTGCGGAATGAATACGAAATTTTCCCAGACGGCAATTTTGTGAGTGTTGTCGTATCCGCCGTTGGCGGAGGTGATTTGCGAGAGCAGCTGCGGGTTGGTGGGATCGGAGACATCCACGATGTGCAAACCGCTGCCCATGTTGTCGGCGAAGAATCCGATGCCGTTCTGGACCTTGATGTCCTCCATATCGATGGGGCCGCTTTGCCCATAGTAGGAGGCCAGCACCGGAGCGTCAGGGTTAGTGATGTCGTAGATGAGGACGCCGTTGCGACGCTCGGAACCGATGTAGGCGTAGTTGCCGTCTCCCCAGACTCCGGCGTAGCTCTGGTAGAACCCGTAGGGATTGGCCTGTGAGCGCAGCGTGGTGTGAATGCCCTGCGCGTGCGCGGAAGCTACGAAACCGGTCGCAAGCAGCAGGAAAAAGGCGGTCAGCGCAAGCTTTTGTGCGACACGATGGAAGTTCAAAGCCATTCTGGAGAAAGCCCCTTTTCGCGGATCGGCCATGAAAGGGGAGAAGAATGGCCAGTTCATCCGGTTACTCAAACATGATTAGAGCAACGGGCCTGCCAAAGTCGACTCGAGAAATGGTCTCTAAGTATTACAGATAATAGGGTTACTTGGATTTCTACGATGGTGCCCCGGCGTGCAAGTGATAAAAGTTTGCACACGTGCAGGCTGTGCAGCAGAATTCCCGAATTTGCCTTACACTACCTCAATTCGCCCCCATGAAACTGTCAGTCGTCATGCCCGTATACAACGAGCGCCATACGCTTCGTGCTGTGGTTGGGCGCGTGCTCGCGGTACCACTCGACATCGAGTTGGTTTGCGTCGACGACGGTTCCCGTGACGGCTCGCGGGAAATCCTAGCGGAGCTTCAGGCGCGCTATCCGCAGATGCAGGTTTTTCTGCAGCCGCAGAACATGGGGAAAGGCGCCGCGCTGCGCCGCGGAATTCAGGAAGCCACCGGCGATTACGTGATCATTCAGGATGCCGATCTCGAATATGATCCGTCGGATTATCCCGCGCTGCTGGAACCTCTGTTACAAGGCAAAGCTGACGTAGTATTCGGCTCGCGATTTCTGGGCGGCGCGCCGCATCGGGTTTTGTATTTCTGGCACTCGGTCGGCAACCGGCTCTTGACGCTGCTCTCCAACTGCGTGACCAACGTTAACTTGAGTGACATGGAGACCTGCTACAAGGTTTTCCGGCGCGAAGTCATTCAGTCGATTCCCATCGAAGAAGACCGCTTCGGGTTCGAGCCTGAAATCACGGTCAAGGTTGCGAAACGGCGGCTGCGGATTTACGAAGTGGGAATCAGCTATTGGGGCAGGACCTACGAGGAAGGTAAGAAGATCGGCTGGAAAGACGGCGTGCGCGCGCTGTGGTGTTTGCTGAAATACACGATCACCGTACCCGTCGCAACGGGGCAGTATGCAGAGACGGCGCGGCAAAGCGCTCCGGAGACTCCCAACAGTCCATCTTCTTAGTGGTTAGTGGCGACGGCGTTCCCGCACCCGCTGACTGATCTCGCGGACTGCCGCGAGCCTTGAAAGTGGCACATTTGGCTCTGCCATCAAAGCCATCAAAACAGCTTCAAAATCCTTTGCCATTTGAGCGATGGTCGCCTGATCGAAGAGATCGGTGCTGTATTCGAAGAAGCCGGTCTGCCCGGTCGCCGCTTCCAGTTCCATGGCGAGATCGAACTTCGCGGTGCCGGTATCGACAAATCTCGGTGGTGTGATCATCAAGTCTTTCAATTCAAGCGCGGGAACGGCGGCTTTAAGAATGCGGAAGTTCACCTGGAACAGCGGCATGCGCGAGGCCTCGCGCGGCGGCTTCAAGGCTTCCACCAGCTTGTCGAAGGTCAGATCGGCGTGATCGATGGCGCCTTGTACAACTTTATCGACGCGCTGCATGAGCTCGCAGAAAGTGGGATCGCCGGAGAGGTCGCTGCGCAACACCAATGTGTTGACGAAAAATCCGATCGCTCCTTCGAGCCGTCGGCTGGACTTGGGAGACACCGGCGAACCGATGGAGATATCGTCCTGGCCGGACCAGCATTTGAGAAGAACATTGAAGGCGGTACAGGTGCCACGGAAAGGGGTGGTGTTGCTGGCCTTGCTTAATTCGGCAATTGCCTTGAACTGTTGGGGCGACAGGATCATCGGATAGCGCGTGCCGCGAAGGCTGGCAACTGCGGGACGCGGGTGGTCGGTCGGAAGATTCAGTTGGGCTGCGCCGGTGAGCTGTTGTTTCCAATACGCCGTCAGTTCTTCGAGGCGCTCTCCCTGCAGGTAACGGTTCTGCCAGAGTGCGAAGTCGCTGTACTGGATGCGAGGCTCGGGAAGGGTCGCAGGATTACCCGTCACGAAACCCGCGTAGAGCGGCGACAGCTCCTGATACATGATCTGGGTGGAACCGAATTCGGTGGCAATGTGATGGGCTACGTGGACCAAGCAGAAATTCGTCATCCGCAAGACGAATCAGAGCGGCGCGCAGCATCAGGTCGCGGGCAAAGTTAGAAGGGCGGGCCGCTTCCAGTTTCACGATGCGATCGGCTTCGGCGTCTTGCCCGGCTCCCGGCAGATGTCGCAGATCATATTGCTTGAGTTCGACGTTCCACTTCTTCAGGACGACGGGGACGGGATTGCCTCCGGGGGCTAGGAACACGGTTCGCAGACATTCGTGGCGTCCAACGAGCGCGTTCAGGGACTGATGGAAAGCTTCAATGTTCAACGCGCCGCTGATCCGGCTGACATAGGGGACGTTATAGACGCCAGAGCCCGGAGTAAGTTGGTCGAGATACCATAAGCGGCGCTGGGTGAAGGAGATCAGGCGGGGATCGTCGGGCTTGCGCCGTTCCAGGACGGGCTCCATTTCAGGTTGTGCTCCAGCCGACCCGTTCATAGCAACATCTCACCTTCAAACTGGCTTAAACTGTCAGCTTACGGCAGCCGCTTCCCTCGCGGTTGAAACCAAAGTAATGGTGCCCGGTATCCCGAATTGTGAGAAAAACACGTAGGCACCCGAGTAGGGAGTGGTGTCGGTGGTCACTGATCGGTGAGCCATCAGGAGTAGATTAGCGCATATGCAGGAACCTGTCGGTTTCCAGTTATCGCCGCAGCAGAAACGCATCTGGCATTTGCAGGAAAAAGGCCAGCCGCTAGCCTCGCAAATCGCTTTGGGGCTTGAAGGACCGTTCGAGAGCGAGCGGCTGCGGGCTGCCCTGAAAAAAGTAGTGGAGCGCCACGAGATTCTGCGGACCGGATTCCTGCGTCCTTCAGGATTGAAATTCGGGCTGCAAGTTGTCCATGGCAACGCCGAGCCCAAGTGGGAGCAGGTTGATTTGCGTACTGTCGCGCCGGCGGAACTCGAATCCAGATTGGTTCCAGTGCTGGCGGCGGCCAAGTTGGAATTAGGCGCGGAAAGCGGCATGCTGCGCGCTTTTCTCGCGATTCTGCCCGCGAATCACGGCATCCTGGTGCTGACGCTGCCGGCGCTATGCGCGGATCCGGCCACCCTGAAAAATCTGGTTTCCGAGCTGGTACGGTTTTACGGGAAAGAAGCGCCCGAGGGAGCGGATCCGCTGCAGTACGCGGACTACTCCGAGTGGCAGAACGAGCTGCAGCAGAAGGATGACGAAGAATCGACGTCAGGAAAAGAATACTGGGCTGGATACGAGGCAGCGCAGATTCCAGCATTGTCTTTGCCCTTTGTCCGCAAGCCCGAAGCGGCTGCCGAGTTTCAAGCGGAAACGGTAGCAGTAAATCTGGAACCGCAGGTCGCGAGCTATCTGCATGGGGCAACCAATGCGTCTGACTTCTTGCTTGCCGGCTGGCAAACGTTCCTTTGGCGGCTGACGGGACAGGCGGAAGTGGTAGTGGGATTTGTCAGCGACGGACGCAGCCATGAGGAACTGGGTGCGGCGTTCGGCGTGTTTGCGAAGGCGCTTCCGGTGTATGCGAACTTCGAAGCCGATCAAACACTGACGGAATTGATGGCGCAGGCGGATCACGCGCGGTCGGAAGCGGTATCGCGCCAGGACTACTTCACGCTTGATGATCCTGAGTCGCTGCCCGTCGGGTTCACCGTGGAGGAGAAGTCTCCGGCTCAGTCTGCGGGTGGAGTATCGTTCTCGGTCTTTCAGGAACGCAGTTACGTTAACGGATTCCAGTTGGAATTGCGCTGCCTGATGGACTCCGGCAATTGGCAAGTCGGAACTAGTTTTCGATCCCGCGCGGCTGCGGCGCGATGTAGTGGAAACTTTAGCGCGGCGTTTTGGGACGTTGCTGGCGAGCGCTGCGGCGAATCCGAATGCGGCCGTGTCTTCGCTTCCGATCATGGACGCGAAGGAGCGGCAGCAGGTGGTCTCGGCGTTCAACCAGACAAAAGCGGATTACCCGCGCGGCAAGTGCATTCACGAACTGTTTGAGCAGCAAGCGGCGCGCTACCCGAACCGGCCCGCGTTGCGCTGCGGCGAGCAGGAATTTTCCTACGCGCAGTTGAACTCGCGGGCCAACCAGCTGGCGCACTACTTGCGCAAGAATGGCGTAGCTACGAACACGGCGGTCGGACTTTGCGTGGAGCGCTCGGCGGAGATGATCATCGGGCTGCTGGGAATCCTCAAAGCGGGCGGATGCTACGTGCCGCTGGTTCCCGACAATCCTAAGGCGCGTCTGGCGCACCAGCTTGTCGAAACCAAAGCTCCGGTTATCCTCACGCAGAAGAAGTCTGCTGGAAAATCTTCCCGAGTTTGAAGGCAAAGTCATCTGCCTCGATCGCGATGCTTCGTTGTTTCAGCACGAGCCGCGGGTGAATCCGCAGATCATGAACAGTCCGGAAGACCTGGTGTATGTGATCTACACCTCGGGCTCGACGGGAGTGCCGAAAGGCGTCGCGGTGCGGCACCGGAATCTGGTGAACTACAGCCACTTCATCCGGCGGCGCTTGCAACTGGAGCAGGCGAACCAGGGGCTGCATTGCGCCACGGTTTCAACCATCAGCGCGGACCTCGGCAACACCTGCATCTTCCCTGCTCTGATCTCCGGCGGATGCCTGCACGTGATCGGATTCGAAATGGCGATGGCCGCGAACTTGTTTGCGGCCTATGTCGCCAAGCATCCGATTGACGTGTTGAAGATCACGCCTTCGCACCTGAGCACGCTCTTGAATGCTCCTGAGGGCGCGGCGGTTCTGCCGCGCAAGCACCTGGTGCTGGGCGGAGAAGCCTCAAGCTGGCATTTGATCGAGCGCATCCGCGAGGCGGGCAAGTGCGCGGTTCTGAATCACTACGGACCGACCGAGGCGACGGTCGGTTGCTGCACCTTTGCGGTATCAGAAAATGACGTGAAGGCGTGGGCGCCGGCGACAGTTCCTATCGGCAAGCCCATTGCCAACGACGAGGTTTACATTGTCGATCGCAATCTGCAACCGGTTCCGGTGGGTGTCGCAGGTGAATTGTGCATCGGCGGAGCGGGACTCGCACAAGGTTATCTGAACCAGCCGGAGCAAACCGCGGAACGGTTCATTGCGCATGCGTTCTCCAAAGATCCGACGGAGCGTTTGTATCGCACCGGGGATCTGGCACGGTTCCTTCCCGACGGGAACATCGAATTCCTGGGACGCATTGACCATCAAGTGAAGATTCGCGGCTTCCGCGTGGAGCCAGCGGAGATTGAAGCGGCGCTGCGGAAGCATCCGGGAATTCGCCAGACGGCGATCGTTCCCTACGACGATGCGAGTGGAGAGAAGCGGCTGGCCGCCTACTTCGTATCGGCGCAAGCGCTCGCGCCGGAAGACCTGCGGCGGTCGCTTGGTGAGCAGTTGCCGGAATACATGGTGCCGTCGGCATTTGTTCGCGTCGATGAGATTCCGCTCACGGCGAACGGCAAAGTCGATCTCAAGGCGCTGCCTTCGCCGGATCAGCAAGCACCGGCTGAGCACAAGTTCGTTAGCCCGCGCACTCCGGACGAAGAGAAGCTGGTTGGTATCTGGCAGGAAGTGCTGAAGATGGATAAGGTGGGAGTGACGGACAACTTCTTTGAGTTGGGCGGACACTCGCTGCTGGCGACGCAGATCATCTCGCGCATTCGCAGCACCTTCAAAGTGCAAATGCCGCTGCATAGTTTCCTGGAAAGTCCCACGGTCGCAGGGTTGGCGGAAAAGCTCGGACAGTGTCCGGCAGCCGAGAGTGAAGAAGAAGAGATGGCCCGCCTGCTGCAGGAACTGGACGGCGTGTCGGATGAAGAAGCCGAGCGGTTGTTGTCGGCGGATTCGACCGGAGAGGTTCGCAAGGCGGTTCGCACTCCTAATAAATTTCATGGCATCTACTTTTGAATTGACGATTCGGCCTCGCAAGGGCTGGCAGCCGGTGGATTTCAAAGAGATTTATCTCTACCGCGAATTGCTGGCATTCCTGGTTTGGCGCGATATCAAGATCCGCTACCGGCAAACTCTACTGGGCGGACTTTGGGCGGTGTTGCAGCCGCTGATCGCGATGGCGATCTTCACCTTCGTCTTCAATCGCATGGCGGGAGTGAAGAGCGACGGGCCGCCGTATCCGCTATTTGCCTTCGCGGGCCTCGCGCCGTGGACATTTTTCTCGACGGCGGTTTCGCAATCGAGCAACAGCCTGGTCACCAACCAGCAACTGGTGTCGAAAGTTTATTTTCCCCGCGTATTCATTCCTCTTGGAGCAGCCGGAGCGTTGCTGCTCGATCTCTGTTTCAGCCTGATGCTGCTGGGCGTGCTGATGATCTATTACCGCTGGCCGATCACGACCAACGTATTCCTGCTGCCGGTTTTCATTCTGGCGGCAGTACTTTCGGCTTCGGGAATTGGATTGATTCTTTCGGCGCTGAATGTCAGCTTCCGTGACGTGAAGTATGCAGTGCCGTTTCTGATCCAGATGGGCATTTTCGTAACGCCGGTGATTTATCCCATTCGCTACATTCCACAGAAGTGGCAATTGCTGATGGGATTGAATCCCATGGCAGGCGTGGTGCTGGGCTTCCGCCATTGCCTGCTGGGGAGCGACGCTTCGTGGCAGGTGATGGGAGTTTCGCTCGGCGTCAGCGTACTGCTTTTCGTTTTCGGACTCTTCATCTTCCGGCGGATGGAGCGCCGCTTCGCCGACATCATCTGATATGGCGCCCATCCTCGAAATCAAAAATGTGTCGAAGGAATACCGGCTGGGCCGGGCCTTTCAGAAGACGGAAACCTTTCGCGAACTCGATGCAGCGCACCCTGACCGCGCCCGCTGCGCGCGCTGAGCGGCTCGAATTCGAAAGAAGAGAACTCGAAGCACGAACACTTCTGGGCGCTGCGCGATATCAGCTTCGACGTGGCCGAAGGCGAAGTCGTCGGCATCATCGGACGCAATGGCGCAGGCAAGAGCACGCTGTTGAAAGTCATCTCGCGCATCACCGATCCTACCGATGGCTTCATCAAGGTTCGCGGACGCATGGCCAGCCTGCTCGAAGTAGGCACGGGATTCCATCCTGAACTGACCGGGCGCGAGAACATTTTTCTGAATGGCGCGATCCTGGGAATGCGCAAGACCGAAATTGTCTCCAAGTTCGATGAGATCGTCGCCTTCGCGGAAGTCGAGAAGTTTCTCGACACCCCGGTGAAACACTATTCAAGCGGCATGTATGTGCGCCTGGCGTTTGCGGTTGCGGCACACCTGAATCCCGAGATTCTGATTGTCGACGAGGTGCTCGCCGTCGGCGACGTGGCCTTCCAGAAAAAGTGTCTCGGCAAGATGAACGAGGTCAGCCGCGGCGGACGTACGGTGTTATTCGTCTCGCACAATATGGCCGCCGTCGAGAATCTTTGTCGCCGCGGCGTGGTGCTCGAAAAAGGCAAGCTGGTCTTCGATGGGACTTCGAAAGATGCAGTTCACCGTTACCTGAACAGTCTGGCGGGGGCGCTCAATGCCGACGGACACATCGTCGATCTCAGCGGAGCCTCAGACCGGCGTTCGATGGGCGGGAAATTCCTGAAGAAGATCGAGTTCTACACCGAAGGCGACCGGCCTCTCGTCGAAGGCTTGCAGATGGGCGCGCGCCTGAAAGTGCGCGTGTACTTCGATCTGCCCACGCCGACGGCGAGCTTCAATCTCGGCCTTGGCTTCAACAATATTTTCGGGCAGCGCATCTTCACCGCGCACAGCATGCTCGAACCGAACCGCTCGAACCAGGAGCGCGTCGGTCCGCAGGTGTTCAGTTGCGATATTCCCAGTCTCACGCTCATGCCAGGCGACTACACGCTGCGTTTGTGGCTGGATATCGGCAACGCAGAGGCGGATTTGATCAACGACGCAGCCCAGATCACGGTGATCGAGTCGGACTATTACGGGACCGGCAAGGTGCCTCCAACGGGCGCATTTGTGTTGAAGCACCGCTGGTATCTGGAGCAGGCGGCAGACGCTTAGTTTGGCCCTTGAGGGAAACAATTCCCTTCACAAGGTCAAGGTCGGCAACAAATTCATTGGAACTTTGGGAAGTTTGTGGGACAAATTTGACCGCCGGTGGCGGAAAACATGTGCAAACATTTGCATTTTGACCGTTGTTAGATGCGCCTATCTCATTGTTTATAAATGGGTTATCTATTTTCCTAGTCGCCGAAGATGGACTCGCAATTGCATGAAAGCCATGGGTCTTCCCCGTAATCGGCCCCCGTTCGCCCCGAGAGTTCCCCTCGGGCTTTAGGAGAATCGCATCGCAGCCCGTCCTCCCCCAAGGCTGCAAGTCAATAACGCCACGGGTTGTGATGTGCATGGCGTAACGCCCTCTGAGACATTGCGATCACGAAAGTAACGTGCGTGGAACCGAGGAAGCTTGGGAGAATGGCAGGCACGTACCCTTCGAGGCTCGGGATAAGGGATGGAAAATAGCGTGACCGCAGGATTTCGACTGTCCGCGCAACAGGAACGGGTGTGGGCGCACCAGCAGTTGAGCGACGGAGGCGCACGCGCCGCCGTGTGCACGATTGCGATCGAAGGCGCAGCCGAACCGCTGCAGTTGCGCAACGCTCTGGAACGCGTGACGCAACGTCACGAGATTCTCCGTACCGTGTTTCACCGCCAGGCGGGACTGAAGGTGCCTTTCCAGGTGATCCGCGACGCGGTTGAACCCGCGTGGAGCATGGCGAGCTCGACCGGTTGGGAAAGTTTGCCAGACGGGGCGCGGCAGGCGCAGTTCGATCTTGAAAGCGGGCCGACTCTCAAAGCACAACTGGTGCAGCTCTCTCCTGATCGCTCGGTTCTGATCCTGAGTTTGCCGCTGCTGTGCGCGGATGTGCGCAGCTTACATAATCTGGTCGCCGAACTTGGCGCCGCGTACGCCGGGACCACTGCCAGCGAAGACCCCATGCAGTACGCCGATGTCGTTGAATGGCAGAACGAACTGCTGGAGTCAGACGATACGCGTGCGGGGCGCGACTTCTGGCGCGACTCGTTGCGCAGGCTAGATCTGACTGAGTCTCGCGATCGCTTTCCCTCCCCTTTGAAAACAAGGCCGCGGCTGAGAGTTTCGTTCCGCGGATCTGCGCATTTCCCTTGGATACCAGCGTCTTGCGGCAACTTGAAGGCGTTTGCAAAAAGCAGAATGTTGCTCCGCAGGATTTTCTGCTGGCGTGCTGGTCACTGCTTTTCGCGCGGCTGACCGGGCGCGAAGCCATCACGATGGGTTGCGGCTTCGAGGGGCGCAAATACCAGGAGCTTGAGGATGCTCTTGGCGTATTCGCGAAGACGCTTCCGATCGAGATTGTTATCAAGGCGGACCGACCCTTCGACGCGCTTCTGCAGCAGGCGCAACGGTCTCTGAGTGAAGCGGGCAAGTGGCAGGAGAGTTTTGCCTGGAACAAGGTGGAAGGGTTGCCCGATCCGGCGAGCCTGGTTCTGCCGCTGGAATTCGAATATTGCGAGGCTCCCGGCAAGAAATTGTATGGCGATGTTTCGTTCTCTTTTGCAAGCGCCTCCGCCGATCTCGAGCGGTTCAAGCTGAAACTGGTGGCGGTGCGCGAGCGAAGCGGGGTTGACGCTGGAGTTGCACTATGACGCGGCCCGCTTCGAGCAGGCTGCCGTCGAGCGCATTGCCGCGTATTTCCAGACTCTGCTGGCGGCTGCGGTGGCCGCGCCCGAGACTGCGGTCAGCCGTCTGCCCCTGCTGCCGGAATCAGAACGGCGTCAACTGCTGGTCGAGTGGAATCAGACCGCGGCTGCCTATCCACAGGATTGCTGCCTGCACCAGCTGTTTGAAACGCAAGCGGCGCGCACCCCCGATCGGCTGGCTCTGGTTTCGGGCGACCAGCAACTCAGCTATCACCAGTGGAACGAGCAAGCGAACCAGTTGGCGCACTATCTGCGCGCGCTCGGCGTCGGTCCCGATGCGCTGGTTGGCGTCTGCCTCGATCGTTCAGCTGCCATGATGGTAGCGTTGCTTGCCATCCTCAAAGCCGGGGGCGCCTATGTCGCGCTCAATCCCGATAATCCCAAGCCGCGTCTGGCCCAGCAACTCACAGGTGCCGTCGCTCTGATCACCGAAACCAAGCTGGTTGCGCAGATGCCAGAGTTCACCGGCAAGACGCTTTCTCTCGACCGCGATCAGAAGCTCTGGGCACAAGCAGCCGGTCACCAATCCTGACACCAGGACGACGCCTGAGAACCTGGTTTATGTGATCTACACCTCGGGCTCGACCGGAGTGCCCAAGGGAGTGGGCGTTCGCCACCGCAATCTGGTCAACTACAGCCACTTCATCACCCAGCGGCTGGGACTCGATAAGCATCCCGAGGGCTTGCACTTCGCCACGGTTTCGACCATCGCCGCTGATCTGGGCAACACCTGCATTTATCCGGCGATGATTTCGGGCGGATGCTTGCACGTGATCGCCTACGAAGTTTCGACCGATCCTGAGCGTCTGGCCAGCTATACCCAGCAGCATCCCATCGATGTGCTGAAGATTGTGCCTTCGCATCTGGAAGCCTTGCTGCACTCGGCGCAGGCCAAACAGATTCTGCCGCGCAAGTACTTGCTCACCGGAGGCGAGACGCTTACGCCCAAGCTGGTGGAGAAGGTTCTGGAACTCAGTCCGGCGTGCGAAGTTTTCAATCACTACGGACCGACCGAGACCACGGTCGGGTCGCTTACCCTGCGGCTGAAGGATTACGACTGGAAGAATGCGCAGGCGGCGAGCATTCCCATCGGACGGCCGATTGCGAACACGCAGGTTTACATCCTCGACCAGCATCTCGAACCGGTTCCTGAGGGAGTGATTGGCGAACTCTATATCGCGGGTGCGGGCGTGACGGCTGGATATCTGAACCAGCCGGAGCGTACGGCGGAACGCTTTGTGCCCAACCCGTTCGCGCAAGACAAGGGCGGCCGTATGTATCGCACGGGCGATCTGGCACGCTACCTCGCGAACGGCAACGTGGAGTTCCTGGGACGCGCCGATGATCAAGTCAAGATTCGCGGCTTCCGCATCGAACTAGGCGAGATCGAATCCGTACTGTCGCAACACGCCGGAGTGAAACAAGCGGTGGTGCTGGCGCGGCCCGACGAGCGCGGAGAGAAGCGCTTGCTGGGCTACGTGGTGGCGCGCGACGCGAGTCTTACCAGCGACACTTTGCGAGCCTACTTGAAAGAACAGTTGCCGGAGTACATGGTTCCCACGGCGCTGATGCTGCTGGCGAAGCTGCCGCTGAATGCCAACGGCAAGATCGACCGTCAGGCCCTGCCCGAGCCCGAGCAGGCGCAAACCAAAGCCTACGTCGCTCCCAGAACTCCCACCGAAGAACTGGTCGCCTCCATCTGGGCCGAGGTTCTGCGGCTGCCGCAAATTGGCGTTTACGAAGACTTCTTCCGCATCGGCGGACACTCTCTACTGGCCACACAAGTCATCTCCCGCATGCGCAGGGCGTTAAGTATCGAACTTCCTCTGCGGATGTTGTTCGATGCTGTCGGCCGGCACCGGGATCATCCCCGCGCAGCTGAGCGGCGTGTTCGACGCGGTCACCGCTGCCCGCCAGCCGCGCAGCGCGCTGAGCTGGCTGCGCAAGGGCGCCGGCGCCCGCCTGCTCGCCGACGTGGCCGCCGGCCGGGTGGCTATCAGCCACCAAGCCCTCGACGCCCGCCCTCACCGGCGGGCCGCGGACTACCTGCGGCACATGCTCACCGCCGCCGGGGCGCTGCCCGCCCGCGACGAGGAACTCGCCCGCGCCGGGCAATGGGTCACCACGATCCTCGAGGCGATCGAGCCTGCCGCCGACCGGCGGCTGGTGCAGGCCTACGCCACCTGGCAGGTGATGCGGCGGCTGCGGGCCAGCGCCGCAGCCGCCGCCCGGCCGCGCACCCCCACCGCGCACGCCCGCATGTCCGCGTACAGCCTCTGCTGTCGGATGGCGTACGGCCTGATGTGATGGACGGGGCGGCTGTGCGCTAGTGCTGGTCTTGCGTCCTGTTGTGCGGGACGGAGGCTTGTGACGGGGCGTGCGGTTGTCTCATTTGCGTCTCGGATGCCGGGGTTCTGGCGGAGTGTCCTTGCCGGCCCTGTGAAGAGGACCACCCTTCGTTGCGTCGACTGCCAGGACGACTGCAACGAAGGGTGATCTCTTCGATGATCCTGCATCCGGAGAACTGGATGAACATCCGAAGGTTCCGCGCCTTGCACGAGGCGGGCGCGTCGTACGCCGAGATCGCGGCCGAGGTGGGCTGTGACTGGCGGACGGTGAAGAAGTACCTGGCGGAGGGCTCGCCGGCGGTGCCGCCGGCGGGGCCCTCGCGCAGGGGGACCCAGCCGCGCAAGATCGGCCCGTTCGCCGGTCTGGTGGAGTCGTGGCTGCGGGCCGACATCACGCTGCGGGCGTCGGTGATCTGCGAGCGGCTGACGGCCTCGTACGGGTTTACCGGCAGCTACCAGCGGGTGAAGATGCACGTGGCCGAGGTCCGGCCGAAGATCGCCGCGGAGCTGGCGGCATCCGATGAGAACCCGCTGGCCGGGCTGCACCGCCGGTTTGAGGTGGTGGCCGGCGCGCAGGCGCAGGTGGACTGGGGCGAGGAGAGCGGGGTGCTGATCGGGACCCCGAAGGTCTACTCCTTCCACATGGTGCTGTCGTATTCGCGGGACCCGTTTTGCTGCTATACCGCCCGGACCGACCTGGCGACGTTCTTCGCCTGCCACATCCGGGCGTTCGAGTACTTCGGCGGGGTGCCCGGCTCGGTGGTCTATGACCGGACCAAGACCGTGGTGAAGCGGCATGTCGCGCCGGGGCTGGCGGTGCCGGTGCACCCGGAGGCGGCCGCGTTCGCCGGCCATTACGGCTTCGATATCGACGTCCTGGCTGCTTACCGGCCGATGGGGAAGGGCCGGGTCGAGCGCCAGGTGGAGATCGTCCGCGCTCACGTGCTGGCCGGCCGGGTGTTCACCTCGCTGGCCGAGATGGACGCGGCGTTCGCCGGCTGGGCGGTGATCCGCCGCGGCCAGGTGCACCGCACCCACGGCGAGGTGATCGGGGTGCGGGCGGCGGCCGATCACGCGCCGCTGCGGCCGCTGCCCGCGGTGCCGTACCTGGTCGCCGAGCAGCATCTGCGCCGGGTCGGCAAGGACTGCCTGGTCTGGTTCGAGGCCAGCCTGTACTCGGTGCCCGCCCGCCAGGTCCGCCCGTTCCAGACGGTGCAGGTCCGGGCCGCGGCCGGGCAGGTCGCGATCTACGCGCTGCCCGGTGACGGCGGCGGCCTGCTGGCCGTGCACGCCCGCGCGCCGCGGCGCGGCAGCTACGTCGTCGACCAGGCGCACTGGGACGGGCTGCCCGACGGGCACACCCGCGCCGTCACCGCCGGCGGCCCGGTGCCGCCAGCCGGGCAGGCCGGCAGCCGCCAGTCCGGCCCGGCCGATCCGCTGGGGATGCTGCTGGCCGCCCACCCGGCCGCGGCCGCGCCGGTCGCCCGCCGGCCGCTGAGCGACTACGAGCAGGCCTCGCGCGGCCCGGAACAGGCGCCGGGCCCGGAGCAGGCCCCGGCACCGTGACCAGGCGGCGGTGCTGCCGGCACCGCCTGCCCTTGACGCATTAACCCCTGGTCACGGGCCTGGCGGGACGTTTTCCTTATTCCCGTCCTGGCAGGGCTACGACGCGAACCTGCGCACCGCCCTCGGCCTGCCCGGGCTGCGGCTTAAGCCAGGCACGAAGGTGCCCGCCTGCCCGGCGCTGTCGAAGGCCAGGGTCCTGCTGGGCGAGCAGGTGATGCGGCGGGCGTTCGAGCTGGACGCGGCCCGTACCGACGTGGAGCTGGGCATCGGGGCGACCTGGCACGGCATGGAGACCACCGCCTTCGACGGTACGAGCGCCGAGGTGTTCAATAGCGACGTGCTGGCGGAGGCGTTCGGGGTGCCCGCGGGCGGCACGAAACCCAAGGTCCGCATCGTCGCGCACGTCCGCACCGGGTCCCGCCGCTGGATCGCCGCGGCCATCGGCGGCTACCACGACGGGGAGAACGCCCTTGTCGATGACCTGGCCTGCACGCTGCGGGAAGGCATGCTCAACCTCGCCGATCGCGGGTTCTTCTCCATGGGCCGCTGGATCCGGTTCTCCGCTACCGGGGCGCACCTGTGCTGGCGGGTCAAGAACGGCGCGAAGTCCGTGCCGTTCAAGGCCCTCAAGACCCTGCCCGACGGCTCTGAGCTGGTCCTTCTCCACGAGTCCGACGGCATGCTCGGCAAGCGCCGCCGCGACGCCGGCGGCAGGACCACGCCGCGCCTGCCCGACACGGTCGCCCGGCTGGTCCAGTTCAAGGTCGTGACCGGCACCCGCAGCGGCCGCGTCAAGGCCAGCACCATCCGGGTGCTGACCACTCTCCTGGACCACGCTGAGTTCCCCGCCGCCGAGATCGCCGCCTTGTACGCCGAAAGGTGGCAGGCGGGAATCGCTTACCTCCACCTGAAGAAGACGCTGCGCGGCCACGAGCGCGTCCTGCGCGGCCAGTCCGAAACCCTGGCCCGCCAGGAGGTCTGGGCGTTCCTGCTAGTGCATAACATGATCGCCACCCTGGCCGCCAAAGCCGCTGCCCTGGCCGCATCGACCCCGACGAAATCAGCTTCACCGCCGTGCTCGGCCTAGCCCGCGCCTGCGTCCAGGCCGACAGGCGCTGCGGGCACTGCGGCCGGCGCCCTGGTGACCCCCTTGGCCGCCTGCTCGCCGACGTCATCGCCTGCCCCAGGAACCGCGCCGACCGGAAACGGACCTCCGGCCGCACCCCGGCCGAGCGGCGCACCAGGCACACCGAGACGCCAATTACACCATCACGGTCACGCCGTCAAATCTCCCGCAATGGGACGAAAGTCTCGGAAGTTAAGGGCAGTGCGGTGTCACCTCCTGCCCTGCTGGGCGCACGAATGATCAGGGTTAGTTAACTTCAAAGGCCCGCTTATGCACTGTCAATGTCAAGGAACCGTGAAATTTCCAGGGCCGGGCACTCGGAACTTGCGGTCGGCTGCTGTCGGCGGAAGTTCGTAAATGAACGTGCCTGACCGCTCAGTAACGAGTCTCCAATCCCGTGAATGAGCCAATGAGGCCAACAGTATGGTGAAGTTCCCGGGAAGGACCGACTGATAGGCCTGATTGTAGGCGATCATGCTCGGGGTAACCAAGACGTACGCGGGTTCGCTTCCGCCGGTATAGCGCACTGCGTCGAAAGCGATGAGGTTTGCTATATCGGGAGTCGCAGGCTTCATCCCGTTCATGTAGCCTCCACCACCAAAGATTGCCGCGAGCGGAAATTGGTCGTAGTTAGAGGAATCAGACGTCGGAGCGTTGCCGATGGCCAGGAACACAGGGCCCGGATGCGCGCTACCGAAGAACGAGGAGACCGTGGTAACCTCGTTCTGGGACATCATGTTGAAGCTATCATCGCCGAAGAAAGCGGGAAAGAACAGCGCCAGCACAACCGCCATAGCCAGGGGTATACGCACGGACCCGGCTCGGATTACGTCACGGTCGCGGGTGCCAGCCACTTGATCCTGTCGCCGACGCGTTTCTATCCTATTCGTGCGAGTTCGCATGGGCGCCAGCACCGAGGCCGTTAGCGCGGCGGTCCACGGCAGGGAGAAGAGATAAGCCCGCAGAATGCCCTCGTTTCCATATGCCTGGGCTACCAGAACGATGAGCGGCGAGAACGCCAGAAGGACCAGGGCCAGAACGCTCGGCCGCGACCGTCGATTCAGCCACGCCCCGACGAGCGCGAGTCCCCACATGCCGAGCGAGAGCACCGTCTCGCAACGCTGGAGCAGATGCTGGCTGGCGGAGAGAGTTGTTCCCGCCGAAGGCGGCGCGGCATTTCTGAAGAACTGGCCTATAGAGCCCTCGAGTCCATATCTGCTGTTCACATAGCTAAACCGCGGCAGCAGGTACCCAAGCGTAACCACGGCCAGCACTATAGGAAGCCAGCGCGGTCGAAGCAACCGTGCAACCGCGAGGGCTCCTAGCTGTGTCGCCAGGATGTACGGAGACAACTCATGGGTGAACGTGAGAACGAAATAAAGGATCACGAGTACAACGCAAAACAGGCCCCGTTGTCCGCCTCGTAGGGAAGGTCGGGGATCGGCCGCGTGTTCGGCGTGGGCGACATGCGGCGCCTGGCCTGGCATCCGTTTCGCCGAAGGGTTACCTACGTACAGCCAGCGCAGCGCGATCGCCATGATTCCCAGGCTGAGTAGCGTCCCAAGTGCCTGAGGGGAGTAATAGTCCTGACCGATCCAGTTGCTCGACGAATATAGCATCAGCGCCACCCAGCGTTGCCGGACGCTTAGGGACAGCGCCTCATATGCCAGGTAGAGAAGGGGCAGAGCAGCTAGCTCGAACAATAGTTGCGCCCACTTCGCGTACCCGAGAGGGCTCCCTACCCCGGCTACCTTGCCGAACCAGGCGGCGAGCGCGAAGAATCCCGGCCAGTTCTGATAGATATCGATCTGTCGGTTCAGCTGGCCATGCGCGCTTATATATTGAACGATTCCAATGTGCTTGTAGAGCCAGGCGTACCGCCCCTGCGAATAGACTAGCGGAGCCGTGCCGTAAAGCATGACCACCAACATCGATGCATGCACGGACATCCGGAAGCGAGACGGGGACTCGCGAGCCAGTTCGACTGAGGCCGATATTACTAGGAGGCCAATGCCAGCATAATATGTGACTGGGAGCGCCGTCAGTAGACCATATGTTCCAAGCGCTTTGAGATTTGTTTGGCTTATTCCGAGCGCCCACAATCCCACGCTGATTGGCACTGCGAGGTCGGTCAAGCGTAGCCACGCTCGCCACGAGCGCGGCAGCCAGACATGTGGCCTGGTAATCGGCGGGATAGGAACGGTCGGGGCGTCAGCTGCTTGCTGCGTGCTCGGCGGACCGCTCTCCTGCACGACAGCTTCAGCCTCGATCCGCCGTACGAGCCACCATGGGGTCGCGCTGGAGTGCGCACCCCGCAGCCGTTCACCTGGAGCCGATGTCACGATGACCTTCGGATCGCGGGAATGCGCCATGGATGCCGCGCTTTCGGCGCCGAACCCATTCGCGTAGCGACCCCACTGTGTAGCCAGCCGCGGTGGCGGTCAGGCCGGTAATGATCGCGCCCGCGCGGCCAAGGCCAGATGGGTCACCGCGCAGCAGGGCTGCCACGCCGTTTACTACCCCCCTGGGCAGGACCCTGGTGGTGTAGTGACGTTCGGCCGACAAGCCGTCACCCGCGCCGACAATGGCCGTAACCGTCGCCTTGGAGAGGCCTTCCGCAAAGCAGCGGGAGAGGAAGTAAGAGTAGTGGCACCGATTCGCGGGAACAAAGTGCCTTGCCACGGCTCGGTTGTCGAAAAACAGCACGGATCCGGGGGCGCGCTGTCTGAGCCGGATGCACAGCTCGGTCTCCTCGCAGCCGAGGGGGAGCCGCTCCGCCGAGCGTCCGATCCCGCTCCGAAACCCGCCCACGAGATCAAAGACACCGCGCCTGAACGACGCGGCGCTTCCCATCAGGTTGCGGACAGGCGCCCGGGAATGTGGCATGCCTACGTAGCTGCATCCGACCACCCAGTCGAACTCCTCGGCGAACCAAGCCGGACGCCGGGTTTCCCATCTCGGGAGGACGAGCCCGCCAACGCCGGCGACTGCGGGATCGGTGTACGAGTCGGCGAAGAACTTCAGCCAGTCATGCTCGGCGATGGCGTCGTCGTCGAGAAACGCGACGATGTCACCACGCGTCTGGGCGACGCCGGTGTTCCTAGCTCCGGACAATCCAGGTACTTCGCGATTCTCCACCACGGTCACGTCCGGAAGCGCGGCTGCCAGGCGCGTGCTGAGGTCCTCGTTGTGATCGACGACGACCATGATCTCCTCGGAGGCGAGGCTCTGGCCGCGTATAGAGTCAACCGCCGCGAGAATCTGGTCCCACCGCTCCTCCGTATACGCGCAGATCACTACCGAGATGCGCGGGACAGTCACTTCAACGCCCAACCCTGGGACTGGCGCCGAAGGGCCGACCGGTCTTGCGGGTCCTCATCTCCGATAGGTCCGGCCCAAGCCAAATCCAGATCCATGCGGCCCCCTCGACCAGTCTCGCGCGTCGCCCATAGCAGTGTTCTCACACAGGATACATATACGAGACGCACGGGATGCCGTAGCGGTTCACATCGGAGTGGCAGCAAACCGTGACCAAGGCGGTAAACCGATCAGGCACCCGTGCCGTCTTCTTAGAAAGCAACTAGCGAGGAGGCTGGAGTTGAGCTCTGCTACGCCGGTTCTCATCGGAGATGTCCACCTCGAACGCGGTCCGGTACTGGTCACTGACCTGCTGTGCGGCGCGGAGACCTTGGCGGAACGGCTGCGTGATGCACTCCGGGACGAGCAGTGGCTGGACGCCTACCTGCTGGCCGCCGGACTCGGGCAGATGGTCGACGATCGCCTGCACGCCGATCCACTGCTGTTCCACCGTGCGGCCAGCTACTTGCGCGGCAAGCCGTCGCGTCAGGCCCGTCTCGCGGCCGCGGCCGCGGGCAACGCGGGCAAGCTGTGCGCGGTCGTGCGAGCAGGCAGCAGTCCTGCGGCCCGGCGGCTGACACAGGCGCGGCAGCCCCTGGCCGAGCTGACCGCACGCCTGGCCGATCAGGTTCTGGCTCCTCCGCGCACCACAGACGCGAACCTGTTCACGGCACTGCTGCGTGCCAGCGTTCCGGCGGTTTCGTCGGTCGCGGGCGACCGCATGCGGATACCTACGGGCTTTCATAGTTTCGACCAGCATCCTGATGACGTACGGTGGCTCGTGCGCGCCTTCATGGCGCGATACCCGGAACGCCGCGGGCCGCTGTGCGTGGTGGGAGTGCGGACCTCGGGTAGCTACCTGGCCCCGCTGCATGCGGCGGCATTTCGCGCTTGCGGGGAAGACAGCGTCGATGTGCTCACCTACCGACCCGGGCGCCCGTTCCTGCGCTGGGAGCGCGCCGTGCTCAGAGCAGTCGCCCAGGCCGGCGGATGGGTGCTCATCGCGGATGACCCGCCGGGAGCGGGCACGGCGCTGGCCAAGACAGCACGCGCGATTGCCGGGGCTGGCGTTCCCGGTTCACGGATTGTCTTCCTGATCTCCAACTTCGGTTCCGCCGAGCAACTGCCGGCGGTATTGCGCGACTGGGCGGCTGTCGTGCAGCCCTGGGAGGACTGGAGTATACATAGCCGGCTTGCTTCCGGGCCGGTCCGGAAAGCGCTGGTCGGCCTCGTCGGTCCGGACATGGAGGTCCGCGAGGTCAGACCTATCGGAACTCCATGTCCTGCCAGTGAACGCGGGCATCTCCGCGCCCGGTTCGCGGTCCGGCTGGCGGATCGTGGTACCGGCGAGGAGGCACGCAGGAACCTGGTCGTAGAGGGCGCGGGCCTTGGCTATCTCGGCCTGCAAGGTGTCGCCGTTGCCAATGCGATCCGGGATCATGTGCCGCATGTCTACGGATTTGCCGACGGGCTGCTTTACCGTGACTGGTTGCCGCCAGTCACGAATTCCGGCCCGGATGCCCTCGAGCCCGCCCTGGCCGAGACGGTCGCCTCGTACGTATACGCTCGCCGACAGGCTCTGCCGGCGCCGTCAGCCTCGGTGGACCGCCTGGGCGGCCGCGATCCCGCCTGGGAGGTAGCAGCCAAGGTGCTGTCCGGCCAATACGGACGGCTCTCCGTGCCGGCAAGGCCGCTTCTGCTCGAGCCGCTCATACGGCGGCTGCTCGTACACGAGCATCCAACCGTTCTGGACAGCAAGACCCATCTCCGGCACTGGCTGCCAGATCCGGCATCTGCCGGAGAGCTAAGTAAAGTGGACTTCTTCCAGCGCACGTTCGGCCACCACGACCTGGCGTGCTACGACCCTGTCTTCGACCTGGCTGGCGCCGCGGCCGACCCGCCAACTCACGACTTCGAGGAGAAACTGCGCCAGGCCTATCAGCGAGTAAGCGGAGACCGGGTTGACGGCGAGCGCTGGCTGTTGTACAGGCTCGCCCAGCTGAACCGCCTCGGCCACGCGGGTGATCTCGGCCCCTTTGATGTCCAGCAGCGCTCTGCGGCCGCTGTCCATGATTACCTGGCCGAGCTGTACCTCCGCGACCTGCCTCTGGCCACTGGCCCGCTATGTGCGATTGACCTTGACGGTGTACTGGAGTGCCATGAGCTAGGCTTCCCGGCAACCTCACCTACCGGCATGCTTGCCCTGCGCGCGCTTGTCGCGCACGGCTACCGGCCTGTGCTAGCCACTGGCCGCTCGGTGCCGGAAGTTCGCGACCGGTGCCTGGCCTTCGGCCTGGCTGGCGGAGTCGCCGAGTACGGCGCCGCCCTCTATTACGACGGCGAGTCCGTCGACTTGCGGCCTCCGGCGAGCGGTGTCCTCCTCGACCGCGTCCGCCATCAGCTTTCCCGGTGCGCCGCCGTCGTGGTCGACCCGCGATACCGTTACGCGGTGCGCGCAAGGTGTGGCACCGGCCCTCTGCAGACGGAGGTCATAAACGAGGTCTGCGCGCTCGGTGGTGCGGATGTGCGGATCTTTCATGGTGATGGCCAGACCGACATCATTACCGCGGGAATAGACAAGGGAACCGGCTTGCATGCGCTGGCTGCGCTGATGTCCGATCCGGGTTGCGCATTTGCTATGGGCGACGCGCCGCCCGACATCCCGTTGCTCGCCTGCGCGCAACTAGCCCGCGCGCCGCGCAATGCGGACTTCGGCAGCGCCGGGGCCGGCCTTCAACGGACGAGGCGTGCTTATCAGGCGGGCTTGGCCGAGGCGTGCGGAGACCTGCTCGGCCACCGTCCCGGCCGGTGCCAGGTCTGTCGGCCCCCAGCGTTCGCGCCGCGCACGAAGGCTATGCTCGCGATCCTTGATCTGCGGGCGAACGGCCTAGCCTCCATCGGCACCGGAACAGCGACACTCGGTGCACTGGCAATCACCCTACGCCAGTGGTGAAAATCCCGGTCAGCTTCAGCACCGTGTCCGGAACTTGTTTCTTGTTCCGGACATTCAGCGTGCGAGGCGAGAGCCAGGGCTAGGGTCAAAGTAGGTTTTTCCGGTGCTGGTAACGTGTTACGTCTATGTCTCGTTTGCGGGGTTACAGGCCGAGGAGGGTGAGGGCCTGGAGGCCGGTGCGGTCCCAGCCCAGGTTCCGGCGCGCAGCGGCGTGGTTGTCGTGTCCGGCGCGGTTCAGGACGCTGGTGACGGTGTTGGCGATGGCGGCGAACAGCCGGGGGGATTGCCCGGCGCGCAGCCGGGAGGCGTCTTCGCCGAGGGTGGTGTCGCGCCGGTGGTGCAGGCCGTTTTCTATTGCCCAGTGGTCGCGGTTGCGGGCGAGCAGGAACGCCGGGCCGGCCTGGGCGGGGGTGAGGGCGGTGACGGCCAGGACGGTCTCGCAGGACAGCTTCGCGCCGCAGGCGGCGGCGCACGTGAGCGCGTCGTGGTCGCCGGGGTCACCGCGGGTGCAGGCGGCGGGTGCTCCGCCCCGGGGAAGGTCGTGCCGGTAGCGCTCGATGAGCACCATCTGGGCGTTGCCGGGCAGTTTCACCGTGACTGCCCCGGGGATCTGGCTGGTGACCCGGATGGTGCGGATCTCGTGCCGGCCGTGCCCGGTCTCGCTGGCGCCGTGCAGGACCGGCTCGTTCTCCCAGGGGTGGGCGTCGGCGGCTTCGTTTAGGCCGGGCTGGTTGTCCTTGAGGATGAGCATCCACGCCACGCCGAGCGCGTTCATCGCCTTGACGTGCCCTTCCTGGGTGTGCATGGCGTCCGCCGTCACGATGACCAGCTCCCCTCCTCCTCCTCCTCCTCCTCCTCCTCCTCCTCCTCCTCTTCCTCGTCGTCGTCGTCTTGTGCCTGCTGCCCGGGCTGCTGCTGCGGGGTGCTCGGGCTGGCGCTGCTGTCATCGTCGTCGTTCCCGGCGCTGGCGCTGCCGCCGGTGTCGTGGCTGTCTTGGCCGGGCTCGCCGTGGCCGCGGCGGGCGCGGCCGTCGAGGATGGCCTGCAGCAGGGGGACGAAGCAGGTGATCTCGTTGGTCTTGCCGTCGACGCTGTCCTGGCCGAGGACGGCCCCGGCGTTCACGTCGTAGGCGGCGAGCAGGTGCGGGGCTTTCCCGTCGCCGTCACGGGCGCCGCGCATGGTCTTGCCGTCGACGGCGATGTGCCGCCAGTTCAGCCGCCCGGCGGCGGCCTCGGCCCGGAGCCAGGCGCACAGCTGCCGGTCGGCGGCGGCCGCGCCGACGGCGCGGACGGCCCGCTTGATCGTCTTCGGGGACGGCGGCAGGTACCGGCCCAGCCGCTGGTTGTACCGGATGCCGCAGCGGGCCAGCGCTTCCTGCGGCATGGAGGCGGCGAACTGCCGGCACCCGTAGAACGGAGTCCGCCCCCGACAGCCGGGCGACCACGATCACGGCCAGGATCGCGGCCAGGCCGTGGGCGGTACCAGGCGATCTCATCGTCCGCCACAAGGCGGACCTTCAGCTCAGGACCCTCATCTGCCACCCGTCCCACATACCACAAGAGCCACGGAAAGTTCAGCCACACATATAAGCACAGGTCACAGGACATGCATACCTACGTTGACCCTCACCCTGAGGCGAGAGCGCCGGGTAAACATGTCAGGAAGTCGAGCGTCTGAATCGTGGTTCGTCTTGTCTGTAGTTTTCGAGATCAATTTGTGCATATTCGCGGGTGGAAAGCGTTGCGGACGCGTCCGCGACGGGTCGGCACTGTGTTAGGTGCCTGGCGGTGCCGGTGCGGGTCTGGTGGCGTGGTGTCCGGGCTGGCAGATGGCCGAGGCGGCGGCGCAGCAGCAGGTTCTCGCCGTGCGCACCCTCCAGGTCCCTGACGCAGGCGAGCGACCTCGGCACGGTGCCGGGCCTTGAGGGCGGTCAGCTCGGCGGAGAACGTGTGGATCACGCTGCTGGCCGGGCTCGCCGGGGCCCGCCGCCGGGCGGGCGGCCCGGGCGGCGGTCTGCTGCCGGGCGTGGAGGCGCTCGATCCGGGCCCGGATCGGGGGTGGCTGTAGAGGAACTCCTGCGGAAGGCGCGGACGACCCCGCGGTTACCTGCTCCAGGTGCGGGCGGTTGTTGTCCCGGCGCCCCGGACCGCTTGCGGCCCGGCTGCGTGCGCGGGCTCCACAGCGCGGGGCTGCGGCCTCATCGATGGTGTCGGCGCGGACCGACCCGCATAGCGGCGTGGCGAAATGGTCGGGCGGGAGTGGGAACACTCATAATGGGGATAGCGATCCTGGGAGGATCTGCATCGAGCGGCCGCAGGCGCCGCAGAACAGGCCTGACTACAAGGGCGATGGCACTCCCCGGTGAAGTCTCCCGGATGCTGTCCGTGGCCATGAGAAAGTCCCCGTATATGGCCAAGTCGAGGTCCTCGCTGGTGGCCAGTTAAAAGTCCCCATCCCTCGTTCGCCGTGTCGGCCGGGAGTTTGAGGCCTGGGCGGCGACGGTGGCGGTATCAGCAGTCACTGTCACCGCCCAGGGAGCTTCTATTGAAGTCTGCGAGGGATCGGATGGACATCATTTCCGCCTACCGTGAGGCAGGTACTTACCGGGGGGCGGCCGCGATCAGCGGCACGACCCCGAAGACCGTCCGGAGGGTGATCGCCCGGCACGAGGCCGGCGGAGGTGCGCCGGCGCGGGCGCCGCGGGAACGCAACTTCGACGTCGTCGCTGGCCTGGTCGCTGAACGTGTCAGGAAGACTCAGGGCCGGATTTCGGCCAAGCGGCTGCTGCCGGCGGCCCGGGCCGCGGGGTATGCAGGGTCGCCGCGGAACTTCCGGCGCCTGGTCGCGGCGGCCAAGCAGGCGTGGCGGCGGGATCATCACCGTGGCCGACGGCCGGCGGTATGGTCGCCGGGCGAGCACCTGGTGATCGACTGGGGCGCCGAGGGCGGGCTGCACGTGTTCTGCGCCGTGCTGGCCTGGTGCCGGGTGCGGTTCGTGCGGTTCGCCGCGGATGAGCGGGCGGAGACGACGCTGGCGATGCTGGCGGAGTGCCTGGAGGTGCTGGGCGGGGTGCCGGGCAAGGTGCTGGCCGACCGGATGGGGTGCCTGAAAGGCGGCGTGGTCGCCAACGTGGTGGTGCCCGCGCCGGAGTACCTGCGGTTCGCAGCGCACTACGGGTTCCGGCCTGATTTCTGCGAGGCAAACGACCCTGAATCGAAAGGGATCGTGGAGAACCTCGTCGGCTATGCCAAGAGCGACCTGATGGTGCCGCAGGCGCCGTTCGGGGATCTGGCCGCGGCGAACGCCCAGGCCGCGGCGTGGTGCACCGAGGTCAACGGCGTGATGCACAGCGAGATCTGCGCGGTGCCGGCCGAGCGGCTGGTCATCGAGCGGGAGCTGCTCGCCCCGCTGCCGTCGCTGCGAGCCAGCACCGGGGGGCTGGTGACCCGCAAGGTCGACAAGCTGTCCTGCGTGCGGTTCGGGTCGGCCCGCTACTCCGTGCCAGTGAGGCTGATCGGCACCCAGGTGGGGGTGCGCACCGATGACGGGCGGCTGCTGGTGATCGTGACCGGCACCGGCCAGGTCATCGCCGAGCACATCCTGGTCGCGCCGGGTGAGGCCTCGGTGCTCGATGAGCACTACGGCGGGCCGCGGCCGGCGCCGCGGCGGGCCGTCCGGCCCAGGACCGCCGCGGAGAAGGCGTTCTGCGCGCTCGGGCCGGTCGCCGAGGCGTTCATCACCGGCGCCGCCGCAGCCGGGCACACCCGGCTGGGCCCGGAACTGGCCGAGCTGAACACCCTGCGCGCCGCCCACGGCGAGCCCGGATTCCTCGCCGCGCTGAGCCGGGCGGTCGCGTTCGGCCGGTGGCGCGCCGCCGACGTGCGGTCCATCCTGGCCGCCGGCCCCGGCACCGCTGATCCCCGGGCCGCGGGGGACGCGCTGGTGCTCGAGCTGCCCGTCGTCCCGGTCCGCCCGCTGTCGTATGCTGGCGTGCCCGGCGCTGGCAGCCGCCGCCTTCGCCGCCGCGACTCCGCTACCCGCTCGCGTCGGGGCTGCCGCAGCGCTCATTTTCGCCGTCGGCATTGCGGCATCGGGGGCCTACGCCAGCCTGCCGAGGGTAACCCGGCGCATAGACGACCTCCCCGTGGCCAATGGAGTCATGATCCAGCTCGGCAGCCTCGGGGCGCTGACCGGCCCGCCGATCCTCGCGGCCATCACCGGCCTGCGCCACTGGCAGCTGACCGGTTACCTCGTCACGCCGGCCGCCGTCCTCAGCGCCGCCGCCATGGCCGCAGCCACCATGTTTCCTGTCACCGCTGGGCATGCCAGGCGAGGCATGCGGCGCTAGGTGGTCGGCCACCCTGTCACGCCGTACCGGCACAGCCGCCATCATCACCAACGGACCAGATCACCCGGCACCTGGCTGGCATCCCGGCACGCAGTCAGCGGGCGACGATGCCGCCGTGGGAGGGCCGGAGGCAGGCCAGTTCTCCCAGCGGGCCAGGGACGCCACCAGGCTTCTTCCCGCACTTCGCGGGCGGCCGCCCGGCAGCGAGCCGAACTCGATCCCGGACATAAGCCACGCGCCACGCCGGAGCCGCCACCACAGAAGGACTGCCCGCGCCAAGCAGGCACGAGCCTAAGACCAGGTAATCTTCGGGTAATCGCCCCGGCCCCACCGCGCCAGATCGCGAAGATCTGTAGTCGACCCAGCACTGACACCTGAGCGGGAGGTGCGACAAATACTCGGCGTTATGTGTATTTTGGTCAGTCACATTGTTACGGACGGTTGGTTATATTCACGTCATCCGGCATGCCATTGTTGCGTCCGCGTTCCATGGCGCGCAGACGGCCAATGGCCGTCTGGTTCAGGGCGGCCACGACGGGCGGCAGGGCCTTGATCGCCTCGACACGCTTACTACGTTCAACAGAGAGCACGAGGACGACCGAGGTGACACTGGCAAGCACAGCGGGAACGACTGCCGCTGCCAAGATCAGCCACAGGTGACCGGCCACCACCCTGCCAGTTCCCGCCACCGCTGTTATCAGGGACCTCGCCATGTCCGTGTATGCCTCCGTTGCCTGGCCCGATCGGTCGATGGCACTACGATCATTTATCAATCGGGAGGTGTAACGAGTGATAAACGTGCGGCAGGCGATGGCTGCGGCATGGCGGCGGCCAGTGCCAGACCAGTTGTGGGACTACCTCGTCGAGAAGGGTTACGTCGGTGAAGTCGAGGAAGACCGTATGCCCGTCGAGGATCTCCTCGATCAGGCGCGGCAGGTGCTGGCCGCGGCGCGGCCCGCAACGTCGCCGGCAGATGGCAACGATGTCGTCAGGCAGGCGGCAGGCGCCGCGGCCGCAGCGCGTATCGACGCGTTGTCGGCCATTTACGCCGCCTGGGCGCGAACCGACCTGGAGGTCCTAAGGTTCCGGTCGCACCCGATGTTTACCTCCGGGCTGATGGAATCTGACGAGGTAGGGCCATGGGTACTCCAGCAGCGGGCTGCCAGCGCACCGGGCGGGAACGCCGACCAGTACCTGCTCGAGGCCTTCGCACGATCCAGGCCAGGTGCTGCCCGGCCGTTGGTCAACTTGTGGTACGCAGCGGACGGTCAGGAACGCATCGTGGCGGTCGACGTGAAGACGGTGCTCGGTGACCTGGCCAAGCTCGCGGACCTGCTTGCCGGACGGTATCGGTGGCGGCCATCAGGAGCCACGATGTTCGTGCTCACCGACAGCGTGCCCGAGGTGTACGTCTACAGCGGATCGGCATCAGTCCGCGGCGGCGCTACCGCCGCGACCACGACGGTGACCATGGCCCTGGACCCGGCCCTGACCCCCGATCAGGTCGCCGGGATCTACTCCCGGCTCAAGGCCAAGGTCCAGCCCAGCCCGCCGCCCCGGTCTCTGTCCGTCAAGCACTACCGGCTCGCCCAGCACGTCGGACCGCATGTCACCTTCCTCCTGGAGGAGCCCGCCCGCATCACCCGGCCAGGCCGCCGGGCCCGGCCTGATCCCGACGGGCTGGTCCGGACCGTCGCACCCGTCGGCGGCTGCACGTGGCGGTCCTTGCGCCACGACTGGAACGACCAGCACGGGACGCCGGAGGGTTCGGACGGCAAGACATGGCGGTATGACGCCGACTCGAACTTCATCCGTGACGCCAAGCGAGCCCTATCCCAGATGCTCGCCCCAGGCTGGACATGGAAGGGCAGCGCCAGCCCAAGTTCTTTACAGGCTTCGCAGACCATTCGGAGTGCACACTACCGGGCGCGCGCACAGGCGGCAGATATCAACGACCTGACCATCCGGGCATCCAGGCGGCGGCTTGTGGCGCTATGCCGACCAAGCGCAGCGGGCACAACAGGTGGCGGATCCTCGGATACCGAACACTCTTTTACGCTCGGTCACGATGATATATCCGTGCCCATGCGGGAACCGGCCTTCTGCGCGGCAGGCGGGTCACCAGCATGACCGTCGTTGCTGGACCCGAACCGGGTGATATGCGCCAGCCGATCCGTTCACCGCTACGATGCCGGGTCCTCACGCGGCCCGAGGCGGTCAGCGTGGCGATGCACGATCCGCCACCCGCCGCCAGCACGCTGGCAGATGTGCGTCACCCTGAGCGCGGTCTCACCGCGGGCCGCGCCGTCGACCAGGCCCACGTTCCTTTCTATGTCGATCGAGTAGGCCAGGTCACCGCTCGAGCCGGCCGCGAGGTTGCCGATGTCGACGTGCCCCTCCCCGAAACGGCTGGCCGCCCAGTCCAGACGCCCGCTGACGGCGTCCCAGCCTTGCTCGTACCCTCCCCATCCCCCGAAGATCGTCACGTCATCCGCGTGAGACCACAACTGCTTATAGGGACCAGCGTCGCCGTTGACGAACCGCTCGAGAGCCCCGCGACGCTGACCGCAGAACTCATCCCAGCTAGACATCTTCCGTCACCCCTCTCCGCTCGTTACCCGTCTGAGAACCCATAGTGCCCCGGTGCACGCTCACAGGTGGACGCGCCGGGTCTGCCTGGGTCCCAGAGCGCGGCCGGGCCGGACCCGCCGATCTGTACCGCCGTGACGTACTCGTATCTTGGCAGCAACGCATGCGATCGATTGATCCGCTCGGATACCGCGCTGTCTTTCGCTGACTTTGAGGTGCGTGGCGCGTTCGCCGCCCGGCTGGCCGAAACTCGCTTTCCGGATAGCCGGACTTTGAGCGCCGTGCCCGGTCAGCCGTTGGCGCGGATGATCTGGCCGGAGCTCGTCCGTTCTACGCATTGCCGGTAGTGCCCGATGAGCTTGTCCATCGGCACTGGTCGCATGCCGGGAAAGTCGTCGGCGAAGGCGTCGGCTGAGTCGCCGGTCATGGTTGGGGCTGACGACGTTGACCCGCATGCCGCGCGGCAGCTCGAGGGCAGCGGACAGCACGAAGCTGTGCAGGGCGCCGCTGATGATGGCGCCGCCTGTAACGCGTGGCCATGCTTGGCCGGCGAAGATTCCGGACGTCAGGGTGAATGAGGCACCGTCGTTGCAGTGATGCTGGCCGGTGGGTACCAGGTCGGCCTGGCCGTAGAATTTGGCCCGCAGGTTGTCGTGCAGCTGCTCGACGGTGAGCGTGGAGAAGTCGTCGAGGGCGCCCGGATGCGGCCGGCGGCCGTGGTGTCGCCCGCCCGCGCGGCGCGCAGCAGGTCCCGGGCCTGGCGGCGCAGATGATCGAGGCTGGGCCTGGCCGGAAGATCCGCCATGACGTCTCCTTCACCGGCCCGCGATCCGCGCGGCAGGCCTGGCAAGGGAGATCGCCGTGATCTGCTTTCTTTGCCCTCAGAGGTGGACTATGTCCTGCCCGCGGACCCGGAGGCGCCCTCTCGCACCCGCAGCCACGGTAATCAACGCGGCGTGCTCCTGTCTAGCGATGGCCGCGCAGGTCGTCCAGGAAGCTCCGGGCGGTGGAGACGGCGCCGGCGGTGCGGTTGACGGCCTCGGCGGCGGCGCGGGCCGCGGTTCCCTTCACGCCGGGCATGACCGCGACGGCGTCGGCGATCAGGTTGCCGGTTTCCTCCACGGTGCGGGTGCCGGGCGGGACGTGCACCCGGAACTCGTCCGGGTCGGCGGGCTCGGTGCTGATGTCGTCCAGCTCCGACCAGATCGCGAGCGTGTCGCCGGCGTAGGAGATCAGGCGGAGCAGGCAGCCGGTCTCGGCGTCCACGATCGCGTCGGTGGGGGAGAGCGTGAGCGTTCCCATGACCAGCTCCGCGCCGCCGGGGACGGGGGTCACGCGGAGCTGGCGGGCGGGCCGGCCACGGTAGGTGAGCTCCGCGCCGCCGGACAGCCGGCCGCGGAGCAGCCAGCACGAGTCGGCCAGGAACGCGATGTGGTCCCGCAGCGGGGCGGCCGGGCCGACCAGGGTCCGGTCCTGGTAGACCCGCCAGCGGCGCTCGCCGTCGCAGGCGATCGTCTTCGAGGCATTGCGCTGCGGGCGGATCGAAAAGTCGAGGCGGTACCGGTCCGGGCCGCTGACGCGCAGCCGGGCTTCCGTGCGGGCCACGTTCATTCCGCGGGTCATCGCGTCGAGGAGGGAGGCGAGGCCGCCGCGCCCGGCGGCGCGGATTCCTTCGGGGATCCGTGCCGCCGTGGCGGCCAGGTCGTGCCACTGCCGCGCCGTGGCGCCGAGGTTACGGGGCTCGCCGCTGCGGTAGAGCAGCTCAAGGACCTCGTCGGGCGGCGGTGAGCCGTCGGCCGGCTCGAGCGGGGCCGGATCGGGCGACGGCATCGCCTCCGGCTGCTCGCCGGCCGCGCCGCGACCGGGCCGGTGCGGCACATGCCTGATCAGCGCGCCGAGGCCACCCGCCGCCAGGTCCGCGGCAGCCCAGCCAGGACCGCTGAACGTTGCCCCCGGGTTCTCCCCCTGGGTTTCGCCGCGGTGGCTGCCCGGTGGCGGCGCGAACCGGGCGGGGTCGGCTGCCTCCGGCGGGTTCATCGTCACGTCTGTCAGCTCGGTGAGGGTGACTAGCTCGCCCCCGGACGTCTCGATCCGGCGGAGCAGGATGCCGAGCTCGGCGTCCACGGCGACCTCGATGCGGTCATAGGGCCGTTTGGCGGAACCGGATCCGAGCACATCACGGCGCGGCGTGGCCGCGACCGCGATCGCGTCGCGGCCGGCGACGGTCACCGGCCCCAGCTCTTCCAGGGTGTACCCGCCGAGCAGGCAGGAGGGGCAGAACAGCTCGGGCACCGGCGGATAGGCGCCGTTCACCTGGACCGGGAGCGGCGGGGGACCTCCCATTTCCGGCGGCCGCCACGACCAGCCGTGCTCGCCGTCGTTACCCTCGGCGGCCTGTCCCTCGGCGCCCCGGCCGGGAACCGAGCACTCCAAGCGCCACCGGCCACCGGGACCGATCAGCAGCGCTCCGCGCCCCACGTAGCGGCCGTTGTCTTGCCTCTGCCCCGGCCAGGCGCGGTACCAGCGGGACCAGCCCTCGCGCGACAGGCGCGGGAGCGGCTCCCGGTCGGCCTCAGAGCGCAACTCGGCCGACAGGGACAAGCGGGTCCAGTCGGCCCGGTAGAGCAACCCGATCACTTCTGGCAGGCCGGCCATGGCCGCACCATCCGGGGCAAGTCGGCTGGCGGGAGGGGGGAACGCCACCCCGTTTGGTCAAATTATGCCCTGTGCCGGCCTGGGACCCGCACGGCTTGTGGTGACGCACAGGGGGCGGGACTGGCGCTTGCCGGGCCGTTGCGTGAGTCCTGGCGTCGGCCGTGGGGGCCACCCCACGGAGGTGACGAGTTGACAGACGCTCCGGCTGAGGAATTCCTCGAACTCGACGGCGGCCGTGTCCATCTGCTCCGCGGCGGGCGAACGGCGGCGGCTTCGGGCCGGGATACCTGGTCAGGCTGGAGTGCCGCGCGACCGGGCCGGGCCTGACCGGTTCGAGCTTGGCCAGCCAGGGCTTCTGGCGGCGCTTGCGGCGCTCTGCGAAACGCTCGGCCGGGGTCATCGCGGCCACCATGCCCGCATCCATGCGGCAGGCAGGCTGAGCCAGCGTCCAGGCGCGGCAGTCGGCCAGCTCCGGGCAGATGCGGCAGACGCGGCGCGCCTCCTCCTGCTCGGAGCGCATGTCCGAGGTCCACAGGTCCGGATCCGGGTGCTGGCGGCACAGCGCGCCGGGCAGCTCGGGAACGGGCATCACGCTCATGGGCGACACCGTAGCTCGCGGCCTCCGCGCTGCCCGCCAGCCCTCTCTGGGCGTGTCAGAACGGCGGATACCGTGTCCGCCTGCACCGCTGTGACCTGCGGCGCAGCGAGGCCGGGGAACGTCTGGGGAACACCAGGCGGCTGGCTGTGCGCCGGGCCGTCAGGCGTCCGGCGGGCGGATTATGAGTAGTACGGCCTGACGCTCCGAATGCGCTAGCTGCACGGATACCACGGAGTCGTGCCGCCGATGACGCTAATTGAACCGCTTGCATAGGTGGCCCGGTCCACGACCACCGCAGTGAGCACCTAACGTCAACTACGGAGCGTTACCAAGCACAGCACGAGATCCGCCGTTCTGCGCGGACTTCGGCTCGATGCCGATCAGGACGCTGGCCGTCCAGATTTGGGCATTCTGTGCGTCCACGAGCCGGGCGGACGGGGATCGCTGGTTACATCCGGGGGCTGACGGCCGCCGGTCAGGTCAGTCGAGGTAGTCCCGGAGGACCTTGGATCGGGACGGGTGCCGCAGCTTCGACATGGTGTTGGACTCGATCTGCCGGATCCGCTCCCGGGTGACCCCGTAGACCTTGCCGATCTCACCCAGGGTCTTGGGCTGCCCGTCGGTCAGCCCGAACCGCATGGATACCACGCCGGCCTCGCGCTCGGACAGCGTGCCGAGGACCGAGTGCAGCTGCTCCCGCAGCAGGGTGAAGCTGACCGCCTCGCCGGGCTGGATCGCCTCGGAGTCCTCGATCAGGTCGCCGAACTCGCTGTCGCCGTCCTCACCGAGCGGGGTGCTATCAGCCGGCCGCGGCGACCACCGGGCCGCCGAGCACATAGCCGACGATCCCCCGGCTGCGGCGGGTGCAGCATCCCGGCCCCCGGGACCGGGGCTGCGGTCCGGGCCTCCTGCGCCCCCGCTGCTAGCGGGGGGCGTCGGTGCTCAGCCAGGTGCACTGCCACCAGCACGCCGTGCTCGGCTGGGACGCGGACGAGAAAGCTGCTGACCGCGGCCGGCGCCCAGGCCGAGCACCTGGAGACCGGCTGCTGCGGCCTCGCCGGCAACTTCGGCTTCCAGGTCGGCCACGGCGAGGTGAGCGAAGCCTGCGCCGAGCGCGCCCTGCTGCCCCGGCTGCGGGAAGCCGCGCCGGGCGCGGTGGTCCTCGCCGGCGGATTCAGCTGCCGCACCCAGATCCACGAACTCGACAGCGGCGGCCGCGAAGCCATGCACCTCGCCGAGCTGCTTGCCACGGCGGGCGGCCTCGACCACGACCATCCCGAACGAACCGCCGCCCCGCCGCCCGGCCCCGCCACCCCGGACGGCCAGGGCCGCCGCCCTGGCCGGAACCGCCGCCGCCCTGGCAGGCGCCGCGGCGATAGCGGGCGGCGTCGCCGCGGCGGCCCGCTGGGCGCTCATCCGCGCCTGGCGCAGCCAGGGGGAAGTAGCGCCGGTTCATCAGGAAAGCGCTGCCTACCGTGCTGGTGGTGGGCCCGGCGTGGCAGCCATACTGATTTGATGGAACCACGCGACCGGCCGCGCTCGAGACGCAAAGGAACGGCGGAACTGCTGGCTCAGCGCGTCGCAGAGCGGCTCATCGACATCGTGGTCCAGGCAGTGGACATCAATGCGCTGCTCCAGATGGTTGACCTCAACGCGCTGCTGGAGCGGGTAGACGTGAACACGCCGCTCAAGCAGGTGGACCTCAATGCCCTGCTCAGGCAGGTCGACCTCAACGCGCCGCTCAGGGAGGTTGACCTCAACGCATTGCTGGCGCGGGTAGACGTGAACACGCCGCTCAAGCAGATGGACGTGAACACGCCGCTCAAGCAGGTGGACCTGAACGCGCTGCTCAAGCAGGTGGACCTGAACGCGCTGCTCAAGCAGGTCGATCTCAACGAGGTCCTGGAGCAGGTTGACGTGGACGCCGTGCTGGACCGCGTTGACATCAACGATGTCGTGGCCCGCATCGACATGGAAAGGCTCGTCGAGCAGACAGACCTCGGCGCCATCATCGCCAGGTCGACCGGCGGACTAGCGACCCAAGCACTGGATACGATGCGCAGCGGGGCCGTCGGGCTGGACCGGCGCATCGACCGCTGGGTGACCCGCCTGCTGCGGCGCAAGGAGCCGGGGCCGCTGGCACCACCCGCGCTGCTGGGCCTGGAGGCTCAACCGTGAGCGTCCGTACCCACCCGAGCCAGTGGGTGAGCGCACAGGGCCAGTACGCGGGCTCGGCATCGCGCTTCGCGGCGTATCTGATCGACCTCATCGCAAGCACTGTCCTGTATTTGCTCGCGCTGGCGATCATCTCCTTTGTGGTGCAGATCGTGACTGGCTCGCCGGTTTCCTGGCACCGGAACAACATCGTCGTCGCCATCATCTACGTCGCCTGGCAATTCCTCTACTTCGGCTTTCAGTGGGCGGCCGACGGCAGCACCTGGGGAATGGCGCTGCTGGGCGTGCAGGTGGTGCGGGCCTACGGTACGAGGCTGGATCCCTGGCGAGGATGGGTGCGCTCGCTGACGTTCCCGCTCGGCTTCCTGACCCTCGGCCTGGGGTTCCTGGGCATCCTCGTACAGCGCGAGCACCGTGCCCTGTACGACCTCATCGCCGGAACCGCGGTCGTCTACGCCTGGGACGCGCGAGCGGCCCGGCTCCGGTTCCTGGCCCGCCAGGCCGAGCCGGTCGTGGCCGGGGCCGCCGCGCCGACCCCGGCCAAGCCGGTCGCGGTCACGGCCGATGGCCCGAGCCCGGCTGGCCAGGCCGGCTCCGAGGTCGGCCCGGATGCTCTCGCGGAATCTGGCCCGCACCCAGAACCATCTGCCACAGGTGAAGCCCCGCCCGGGACGGGCCCGGCCGCCGGGCAGTAGCGCCCGCAGAGCCCTGCCGATTGCGCAATCTGACTTACGGTGGCTGTTATCGCAGGTAGATCGCTTGCGATCTTGGTAACACCATCGTAAAGTCAGGGAGCGTAAACATGCCCCTCGCGCTGAGCCGTACCGGGGTCGTCTTCAAGAAGTGCTACATCAATAATGCGGGCGATTTCAACCGGCTCGCCCGCAACGTCTACAAGGTCCTGCTCACCCGGGGACTCCGCGGCTGCGTGATCTACTCGGTGGACCCGGAGACTCAGCAGATGCTGGCCGGACTCGGCCTCCCGATGCTGTCGGCTCCCTCCGGTGCGTAGCGCTGACGATCTTGGCGACAGCCTGGGCGACCTGGCGGCCGCCTTGCGGGACTTCGCCCGTGCCAGGGACTGGGAGCGCTTCCATACGCCAAAGAACCTCGCTATGGCGCTGGCCGGGGAGGCAGGCGAGTTGGTGGCTTGCTTCCGATGGCTGACCCCGGAGGAGTCCGCGCGCGTCATGGACGACCCCGGCATTGCGG
>CAWCKR010000002.1:932500-1423804 GCA_963796205.1 Terriglobia bacterium | reverse complement strand
GCGAGAGGAACCGTCGCGTGATCCAGGTGCTGGACGAGACGACCTCCTGCCGAAGCGATCGGTTTGACCAGCCAGGATCCGTCGCGGGGAAGCCTCTGGGCGTCAGGCCGGGTCTCGAGGTAGGGAAGCCCCTGCCTGCGCAGCACTTCGACCAGACGAAAAGGATCGCGTGCGCCACGCAGGGTCTCGGCCGCGTTGCCGTGCAGTCGATGGGTTCGTGAGATTCGCTCGACCCGATCGGGATGATTCTCGAGTGGACCGGTGTAGAGCCAGGGTCCCGGGGGCAAGCCGAGCGCCAATCGTTCCAGGCCGGCTACTCCTTCTTGGGCCTCCACTCGATCGACGGTGCAGATCGCCACGAGGTCGCGATCAGCGAAATAATCCAGGCACCTCGGCTTCAGCCCGGCCCGGAGAGCCGAGAATGCGGCGGCACGCGTACTCGCCCCGACGATCAGGACGGTTTCCGTGGTGTTCATAAGAAAAGCCCCGCCCTGCACAGTGGCAGGACGAGGCTGACCTTTGAGTTTCGCCAGGCTCTGGTCGGTTCGAGGTGCTCAACGCCTTTCGGCATCACAGAGGTGGGCATTTCGAGCATCGCGGGCGTGCCGGCAAACAACTGGGTCTCGCCGACTCGCTCACTCAATCTTCTTGATCTTCTCGGTCGGGGTCAGCACGAGCTTGTCGCCCTTCTTCTCGCAAGTGCCCGTCACTTCGACCTTCACCGGCTCATCCTTCGAGGCGCTGCAGAACCCGAGGCTCTTGTGAGCATCATCGGACAGCTTGCCGGCAAGGTAGTACGTGGTCTTCTTGCCGTCCTTGGTGACGACCACGGCGTTCTGGCACTTCTTGGCGTCCTTGTCCTTCAGGCCGCACTTGGCACAAAGTCCGTCACCCTTGATGGTGATGGTCTTGCCGCCATCGTCGGCTCGCAGTAAGCCCAGGCTGGAACACAGCACACCCGCGGCGAGCAGCTGTCAGAATCTTGCGCATCGCTCGATCTCCCTAAAAAACAACAGGGCGAAAGCGTTTGAGAACACGGATCAGGAGGCGATTTCGGCGATCCGATCGCCTCCGTACAAGAGTCATTGAACCACCTGGACAGTTCCGGGACAACTGGATTCTCGGGGAATCTCAAACAATTCTCCGAGAACTGCCGGGGGTTGCTCCGAACCGATGTGGCGTCTATCATGCGAGATCGAGTGCCGGGGTCATGGCGGACACGATGCGGTTCGTTACCCTGCAACCCGACCGGGATGGGGGGAGAAATCCTGAACCCGGACGGTGGACCAAACACCAATCACACCACGGAGAATCGAAAGATGGCCACCGACATCGTCATGAACATTGGTGAGGCCCTGGTCGGCGAAGGCAACGAGATCGCGCACATCGACCTGCTGATCGGCAAGAAGGAAGGTCCGGTGGGACTGGCGTTCGCCAATGCCCTGGCGAACCAGTCGGCCGGGCACACCAACCTGCTGGCCGTCCTGACCCCGAACCTGATCGCCAAGCCGGCGACGGTCCTGATCACCAAGGTTACGATCAAGGGGATGAAGCAGGCCGTGCAGATGTTCGGGCCCGCCCAGTACGCCGTGGCCAAGGCCGTTGCCGATTGCGTCGCCGAGGGGACGATTCCCGCAACCGCGGCCGATGACCTGGTGATCGTTTGCGGCGTCTTCATCCATCCCGCGGCCGAGGATAACGCCAAGATCGTCAAGTACAATTACGAGGCCACCAAGCTCGCCATCCAGCGGGCCATGAAGAGCTCGCCGGCCATTGCCGAGATCACCGCACAGAAGGACAAGGTCGAGCACCCCTTCGCCAAGTGAGCGTCGTGAAAAGCCGCGTCGGCACGAGGCACCGGGATCGAGAAACCTCAGCGCCCCGCCGCCGGCCGAACCGATCCCGCGCCGCCATGGTCCCGAGCGATGCCGAGCGAGCTTACCACGATCATGTCGCCTACCAAACCGACCATCCTGGTTCAGCTTGACACCGATGCGCAGCCCAGCGTGTTTGATGCCGTCGTCGCCGTGGACGCGGGCGTCCAGCACCTCTTTCGGCACGGCGGAGTTACCCCGGAGAACGTTCGCGACCTGGTTTATGGAGCCATCTTCACCCGCGGTCCGGCCGACCTGAACCATACGGCCATCTTCATCGGTGGATCGAACGTGCCGGCCGGCGAAGCGATTCTGGATGCGATCAAGAAAACCTTCTTCGGTCCCTTCCGGGTCTCGGTCCTGTTCGATGGCAATGGATCGAACACGACCGCCGCGGCGGCCGTACTGACGGCCCTGCAAGCCAGCGGCGGGTCGCTGCGGGAAACGCGCGTGCTGGTCCTGGCGGCCACCGGTCCGGTTGGCCAGAGGATCGCTCGACTGCTCGGCCGCCTGGGAGCCACCGTGGCCATCGGCTCGCGCGACCAGGGTCGCGCCAGCGCCCTGGCCAGCCGGCTGCACGAGGCCACGGGCGCCGAGATCCTCCCATTCGACATGACGCACTCGGACAGCCTTGCCGGCGAGTTGCAGGCCGCGTCAATCGTCATCAACTCGGGACCGCCCGGCGTCCAGCTCTTGCCGGCATCTCTCTGGCAGAACTTCTCGCACCTCAAGGTCCTGATCGATCTCAATGCGGTGCCGCCCCTGGGTATCGAAGGCGTCGAGGCAACCGACAAAGACAAGGATCGCTCGGGCGTTCGAGCCTGGGGAGCGCTGGGGGTGGGGGGAACCAAGATGAAGATCCACAAGAAGGCCATCCAGCAGCTCTTCACCGCCAACAACCAGGTCCTGGACGCCGAGGAAGTCCTGGCACTGGGCCAAGCGCTTGGCTGATATCCTCATGCCGGTTTCTGTTCGATGAGGATCAGGGCGTGCTTCGCGTCGTCGGTACCGATCCTGGAACCTCGAGCCTCGATCTCCTGTTGCTGGAGGACGGCCAGGTCGTCGACCAGCGCCGGTTCAGGCCGGAGGAGTTGCGTGAGCGGCCCGGGGTGCTCGCGACGCTCCTTGACGGCTGGACTCCCATCACCCTCATCGCCGGCCCATCCGGCTACGGTCTTCCGCTGGTGCCGGCGAACTGCCTGACCGAAGACCAGATCGACCAGATGTCCCTGGTCCGGCCCGATCAGCGAGGTGAACCGGCCGGGCTGCTCGGCTTTCGGTCCTGGGTTCGCGCCGTGGTTCAGACCGGCTTGCCAGTCGTTTTCCTGCCCGGAGGGTTCCACCTGCCGACGATTCCACCCCATCGCAAGGCGAACTCGGTGGATCTCGGCACGGCCGACAAGGTCGCGGTCGCGGCCCTGGCCCTCTGGTTCGATGCCCGGGAACACGGCGGCTTTGACCGATCGACGTTCGCGGTCGTCGAGATCGGTTCGGCCTTCACGGCGATGATGGTCGTGCAGGACGGCCGACTGGTCGATGCGTCGGCCGGAACGAATGGGCCAATCGGGCTCCGATCCCGAGGCGCCTGGGACGGCGAAGTCGCCTACTGGCGGTGCCCGCTCTCCAAGCAAGACCTGTTTCGAGGCGGGCTGGAGGACCTTGGCCCGCTCGGTCCGGACGCTTTCCGCGAATCGCTCGCCAGGCACCTCGCCGGCTTGCGAGCTGTCACGCCGTTCGAGAGGATTTACCTCTCCGGTGCGGGATTGAACCGCCCGGATGTGGCCAGGCTCACGGGCGAAGCCCTGTCACCGTTTGGTCAGCTCGCTTCCCTTCCCTCGCTGCCCGGCGCCTGGGTCAAGCATGCCGCCCAGGGATCGGCCCTGCTCGCCGATGCCCTGGCCGGGGGCGAGTTCGCCGCGGTGGCCGAGTCACTCGAGCTGCGCTCGGCGAAGGGATCGATCTGGGAGGTCGTGAATCGGCAAATGACATGATGAATTACTTTTTCGAATGGACGAACTTGTTCGGCGTTCCTTCCAGCGGGCCGCCCGGCTCTGGCCTCCAGAGCACGACTTCCTCGATCTTCCTGGCCAGGGCGAAGTCCTTGTCGGTGATGCCGCCTTCCGAATGCGTCTTGAGCTTGACCCAGACCTTGCCCCAGGTTACCGACAGGTCGGCGTGGTGCCAGGCCGCTTCGCAGAGGTATCCGATGGCGTTCACGAGCATGAGCGTGGTCGGCCAGCCGTCGGTACTGTACTTGCGGCGCAGCCAGCCGCCATCCTCGTCGAAGTACCACCCTTCCAGGTTCTCGTCGGCGATCTTTGCTTCAACTTCTTCCCGGGTGTAAACGCTCATGATCTCCTCCTCTCTCGAAGACAGCGTGAACAGCCGAACCATCTGCTCTGTATCGACAATAAGCCGACCAGGCAAAGATCGACAAGACAGACTTCAGCGGAGACTTGACCAGAGCCCGCCCTTGAACGTGCCCTTTTTCGTATCTGCTTAGAGCGGTTTTACACTGCGGCATGGCCAGTCTGCGCCAGACGAGATCCGGCATGCAGCGTCATGGCGAACGACTGCAAGTGATATCCTTGCCCGAGATCCAGGTTCTCTACAGAGCAAGTGACGTCCCTTTTTCCTTCTCCTTTCCAGCAATCCTTAATTGTCCGATTTTCCCAAAATCTTCACAATTAGCTCCTGGTGCCTGATTATGCTAGGTAGCGGATGTTATCATACGGTGGATGGTGGGCCTTTGTCTTGCGAGGGAAAGTCCCGTGAAGTTACTGCCCGGGTGCTTTCCCTCTCTCGCCCGCGTCCGTATCGATAAGGACTTGTTGGAACGGAAGTGCGCGTGGGGCCCACAACTGCTCGGTGGGCACTACCCGCTTCGGATGACTGCCTCTTTCCTCAACGTAAAGGACACCCATGGAAATTGCCTACGGGACGTTGCTCTTCCTGGTTTTTGCGCTCGGGACTGCCCTTTTGTTCGAGTGCATCAACGGCTTTCACGACACCGCCAACGCAGTGGCGACGGTTATTTACACCAAGTCGCTCACACCACAGGTCGCGGTGATATGCTCGGGGCTTATGAACTTCACGGGGGTTTTGCTCGGCGGCATTGCGGTCGCCTTCAGCATCGTGCACCTCCTCCCTGTGGATTTGCTGGTCAAGATCGACACCGGCGCCGGCATGGCCATGGTGATGGCCTTGCTGCTGGCCGCGATCGTTTGGAACTTCGGCACCTGGTACATGGCCATCCCGGCTTCCAGCTCGCACACCCTTATCGGCGCCATCATCGGAGTGGGTCTGGCCAATTCGTATCTGGCGGGCCACTTTGGCACGGGCATCAACTGGCATAAGGCGGGGGAGGTCGGCCTGTCGCTGCTCATCTCGCCCCTGATCGGTTTCGCCCTGGCAGCGGGGCTGCTGATCTTGCTCAAGCGCCTGGTGAAGAATCCTGAACTTTACAAACCCCCCGATGGCGACAAACCCCCGCCGTGGTGGATCCGCGGCATCCTGATCCTGACCTGCACTGGTGTCAGCTTTGCGCACGGCTCCAACGACGGCCAGAAGGGGATCGGTCTGATCATGCTGATCCTGATCGGCCTGGTGCCGAGCCACTATGCCCTGAACATGGCGCAGTCTCCCGCGCAATTCCGTCAGGTGGGCCAGGCAGCGAACCACATTCAGGATATCATCTGCGATCCCCAGGTCGAAAAAGCGATGGCTGTTACCAGACCGACCTCCTCGGGGTTGGCGTTTTCCTTCATTCCCGAGGCCCGCGCCGCGGAAGACTCCCTGGTGGGGGCTCCTCCGGAAGACCGACTCAGCGATCCCGACCTGTACACGGTGCAGGAACTGACGGAGTCGCTGAATACCGACCTGGCGGGGAGTACGGCACCCAAAGATCTGAGCCAGGAATTGCGGTGGCAGATTCGCACCAAGACCCTGATGATCGAGAACGCACTCACCCACCTGCAGGCTCGCATTCTCCCTGTCCTGTCCGAACAGAAAGCGGCCATCCTGGGCCAGTCACGGGCAACGCTGCGCGGCAACATCGAATACGCGCCAACCTGGGTGCTGGCAGCAGTCGCACTCGCGCTGGGCGGGGGTACCATGGTGGGCTGGAAGCGCATCGTGACGACAATCGGCGAGAAGATCGGCAAGACCCACTTGACCTATGCCCAGGGGGCTTCAGCGGAACTGGTCGCCATGACCACCATCGGTATGGCCGACATCCTGGGCATGCCCGTCAGCACGACTCACGTGCTCTCCTCCGGAGTCGCAGGCACGATGGCAGCCAACAAATCAGGCCTGCAAATGTCCACGATCAAGAGCATCGCCCTGGCCTGGATCCTGACGCTGCCGGTGGCGATGCTGCTGGCGGCGGGATTCTTCCTGCTGTTTCGGCTGATTCGTCTGACCGGGGATCCAGGGCTCTTGCTGCCGCTTTTCCTTTGACGAGGAGTACAAGTCGATGCCTTGCCGAGCCATCAGTCTGCTGTTCGTGGCCTTCTCCCTGGCAGTTGCCTCTTGCTCCGGCTCCGGCTCGAAAACTGCGAACGGCAGTGTCACGATTCAGGGTGCCGGCGCGACTTTCCCCGCGCCGCTGTATCAGAAGTGGTTTGCGGATTACCATGCAGCGCACCCGGAAGTCGATCCGACTTCGACGATTTTCCCGCGATACATGACCGCGATGCGCGTGGCGAGATAGCGCACCACCGGCATGGAGTGGGAGATGAACAGGTAAGTCAGCCCGAATTCGCGTTGCAGTTGGGCGAGCAGGTTGACGATCTGCGCGCCGACGCTGACATCGAGGGCGGAGACGGGCTCGTCGGCGACGATGAATTTCGGCCGAAGCGCGAGCGCGCGGGCGATCACGATGCGCTGGCGCTGTCCGCCGGAGAATTCGTGCGGAAAGCGGCGCAGGGCCGAGGGATCGAGGCCCACGGCGCGGAGCAGTTCTGAGACTTTAGTGCGAAGGTCGCCGCGGCCCACAGCGGCTAAAGCCGGATTCTTATTCGTGCTATCGGCACGACTGAAGTCGTGCCCTTCCCGGTTCTGTTCCCGTGAATGATCAGCGGTTCGGCGATGATGTCTTCCACCCTCATGCGGGGATCGAGCGAGCCAAAGGGATCTTGAAAGATGATCTGCATATCGCGGCGCAGGCGGCGCATTTCGCCGCGGCTGGCGGCGGTGAGATCGCGCCCGTCGAACCGAACGCTGCCCGAGGTGGGCTCGATCAGGCGCAGAACGAGACGCCCCAGAGTGCTTTTGCCGGAACCGGATTCGCCGACCAGACCGAGAGTTTCGCCGGCCGCGATGTCGAGCGAGACATTGTCGACAGCCCGCACTTCGCCCTGCGCGCCTCCGCCGAAGATGGACTCTCCAAGGGGATAAGTCTTTGTCAGGTTGCGCAGTTCGACTAGCGGCATGGTCGCGATGTTAGCAGAGAAGACGGGCGGGGACGCCCGTTCTCCATTGGTGACGGGGGTTCCAAAGGAAGCAGACTAGAGCGATGAGATCTGCCGCAGCCGTTCAATCACGATGGGCAAACGCTGCTGGCTGGTGCGATCGGGAAGCAAGTGTCCGGGCATGGCGTCCAGAAAATCACGTTCGCTGAGCAGTGCCGAGAACTCGGTCCTTAAAAATTGCCGAAGGGCAGAATCGGACCGCTTAGCCTCGACGACGATTTCATGGCGTCCATCGACCACGGTGACGATGTCTTCCAGATCGTGGCTCATGCGGTAATCGAGGTTCCCGCGACCGTGAAAGGCCTCAAGTTTGGTAGCAAGAAAGTAAGGCGCAGTGATGAGGAGAAATTTATAGGGACCTACTTCGGTGATGGCTGCGCTCGCAAACGCGGGCGGTACCAACGGTTGGCAAAGCCGAGAATCGCGGGATCGGTTGGCATGATATCGAGGACCAGGTTATCGCCCACCCAACGGCAAATCGGAGCGTCTTCTGCGTGGGATTCTCGCAATCCAAGTTGACGCAGTTGTTGCTCGAGCTGAGTGAATTCAGGGTAGGAGGCAATCTCGACGATTGCGTCCACGTCGAGTGTCGGTCGAACCGGAGCCGCCGCGGGATCTGTGATGAGTAATCCGGTGGCACAGCCTCCGACGAAAGCGATGCGATCAAGCAGAGGCGCGAGTTTTTCGAGGGCAGCGAGAAGAAGGGTTACGTTCGGGTTCGGCGCTGCTGAACTCACGGCGCGTCGATCCTGGCATTCAATTCGCGGATGGCGATTTCGCGTTCGCGCGCCCGGCCGTCGCGAATGGCATCGACTAGGGCGAGGAGTTCATAGAGTTTGCGGTCTTGGCGTGCGGCCGCAGGCACGTTCTTGTACAGCGGCGAGAATTCCGTCCCTCGAATGGTGCCGTCGGGAGATGGCCACACGGGCGGTGGTTCGGAGCCTTGCTGAATTTGCGTGCTAAGCGGGAGAGCAGCGTGAGCCGTGGGCATCCCTCGCACCAGTCCTCCTCGCTGCGCCGGGAAACAGTATTTCACTCCATGAATCAGGAATTCTTTGAGGTTGCCCTTGTTGGGAGAGGATTCTGGACGCTCCTGGCCCCAACCTGGCGGTGGAGGTATCACGCGCGCCTCTAATAAACGAGCAATCTCCGCGCGGTCCACGGAGCGAAAAACCTGCGAAGGACTCAACGACAGCTCTTCTCCCAGCTGAGCATAGGTCCCTTTGCCTCCTGAGGCCAGAAGCTTAAGCACCACAACCACATCTTGGGGGCGCAATTCCACTTGACAATCATACATTCCATTTGATGGAATGTAAACACAATTATTATACTAACTATATTGTTTACATCATATTCCATATTCTGGAATATGGAATTATTGCTGCATCGCAATCAATGGCACGGCTACCAGCGCGGCCAGGATGCCTAACGCGCGCCAGCGGTGGAAGTGCTCTTTCAGGATCAGGCGGGCGAGGATCACGGTGACGGCCGGGTAAAGCGAGCTGATGACGACGGCGCTGTCGAGGCGTCCGATTTGTTCGGCGCGGATAAACAGGGCCGTGCCGGTGGCGTCGATGCATCCGGCGAAAAGCCCGAGCAGCAAATCATTGCGGTGAAAATCGATTTTGCCCCGGCGCAGCAGGACAATCACTCCCACGACGACGAATGAGGCGAATCGCGAATAGGCGGCCGACCAGAGCACCGAGCTATCGCCTACGCGGTGGATGCAGAGCATGAATCCGGCAAAGCCGATGCCGGCGACCACGGCCATCGAAATACCTTCGGGATGACCGAGTTTCCCTTCCGGACGCGAGATCAGCCAGATGCCGACGGCTGCGAGAAAAAATCCGAGGATCGGTAGTTTGCCGGGGAAGCCCTCGGTCAGCATGGCAACTCCGGTGGGAATGGCGGCGCCCAGCAACGCAGAAATGGGAGCGGTGAGCCCCATTTTCCCGCCAGCGAGGGCGCGGTAGAAAATGGCGAGGGCAAGGCCCCCAAGAGACCCAGCTGCGAGAGCCCACCCTGCGCTGTTTGTCGAGAGCATGGGCGCGTGCGTGGCAAGAGCCAGCGTTGTCATTAAGGCGGTTCCGCTCGCGTGCGCGATCAGCGTGACCAGGAAGGCGTCGGAGCGCTTGGAGGCGTAGCCTCCGGTGAAGTCGCTGGTGCCCCAGCAAAGTACCGCGAGCAGGCTGTAGAACACTGGCATGCGTCGGAAGAGGGTAGCACGCTTGAGTTTTTCAGTACCCAGTCGCCAGTACCCAGTTAAGACCTTCAGGTTTGGCGTCCCTTCGCGGCGGAACGCGATCGCCCATGGCCCACGCCAGATCCTTCGGCCTTTCGGCCTTCAGGATGACGTCAGCTGTTGGAACGGGGATGGCTCGGTCTTGCTGGGTACTAGGTACTGGCTACTGGGTACTGGGAAGGTGTTAGAATCAGCAGAATTCCAGGTTCTCGAGAGCCCAGGTTGATCGAGCTTGCACCTTCGATTCTTTCGGCGGACTTCGCGCGTTTGGCGGAGCAGGTTCGCAGTGTCACTGAAGGCGGCGCGAGCGTCGTCCACGTCGATGTCATGGATGGACACTTTGTGCCCAATATCACCATTGGGCCTCCGGTGGTCAAGTCGCTGCGCAAGGCGACCGATTTGCCGCTCGATTGCCATCTGATGATCGAGAATCCGGATCAATACATTGCGGATTTCGCGGCGGCCGGGGCGAGCTGGATTTCGGTGCATCAGGAAGCAACCGTCCACCTGAACCGTACGTTGCAGCACATTCGCGATCACCAGGTGCTGGCGGGGGTGGTCATCAATCCTGCCACTCCGGTCGAGATGCTGACCGAAGTGCTCGACATGGTGGATTATGTACTGGTGATGTCGGTGAATCCGGGATTTGGCGGGCAGAAGTTTCTGCCAGGCGCATTGCATAAAATCAAGCGTTTAGCGGAGTTGCGGCGCCAGCGCGGGCTGAATTTCCGCATTGAAGTGGATGGCGGGGTCGACCTGAACACCGTTTCCGACGTGGTACAGGCGGGGGCGGAAATTCTGGTGGCGGGCAACGCGGTCTTCGGCAAGGGTGATCCAAAGCAGAATGCGGAGAAGTTGTTGAAGGCAGCGACGGAAGCCGCGCTGCTGAAGGTCTAGCAAATCAGATTGAGTCTTGAGTCATTAAAATCAATCGCTCAATGATTCAATGAAGTTTCGAGGTCCTATGTCACGTCGTATTCCGGTGATTCTTCTTCTGGTGGCGCTGGCGGCTACCGTGGCCTGCACCAACAAGAAAGTCAACAATCCTCTGGCAAACGTGGGTTCGAAGCAGCCTGACAAAGTGCTGTTCGACCGCGCCATGGAGGCCCTGAAGCACAACCGGTTCGACGTGGCCCGCATTACGTTGCAGACCTTGATCAATACCTATCCGGATTCGGAGTACATTGCGCGCGCCAAGTTAGGCGTGGCCGACTCCTGGTATGACGAGGGTGGCACCACCGCGCTGGCGCAGGCCGAGATCGAATATAAAGACTTCATCACCTTCTTCCCCAACATGCCGGAAGCGGCGGAAGCACAGCTGAAGATTGCGAACATCCATTATCAGGAAATGGAAAAGCCGGATCGCGACTTCACCCATGCGGAGCGGGCGGAAGAGGAGTACCGCAACCTGATTCTGCAGTGGCCCGACAGCAAGCTGGTACCGGAAGCCAAGCATCGCCTGCTCGAAGTGCAGGAGGTGATGGGCGAACGCGAGTTCCGGGTGGGACGGTTTTATTTCTTGCGCGAGTCCTATCCCGCAGCCGAAGCGCGGCTGAAGTCGCTGGTGGATAAGTATCCGCTGTACAGCCAGGCGGACCAGGCGCTGTTGCTGCTGGGCCAGTCGTACCAGGCGTCGATTGAGCGGGTGCGCAACAACAGCGGCATCCGGAACGAAGCGGCGAAGGCGCGTCTCATACAAGATCTCAACGATAAGGCCGCCGATGCCTACGATCGTATATTGACGCGTTATCCATTAGGCGATGCGGCAGACGACGCCAAGATCGCCTTGCAGTCCCTGCATCGCCCGATTCCGAAAGCGACGAAGGCCATGATCGCGCAGAACAAGGCGGAGATCGAGAGCCGCAAAGATACGGGCATGGTTTCCCACCTGATGGGGAATTTCAAGAAGCATCCTGACGTTGCGCAGGCGACCAAGGTGGGCGAGCCGACCATGGTCGATCCGACGCTGGTTAACGCGAAGGATTTGATCGAGCAGGCTTCGGCGGCGATGAAGGCTCCCCCTGATGCGGGCAAGAATGTGGTGGGAGTGGAAGCGGTAAAGAGCGGCACGCCCGCAGAGAATGCGCCGGCGCCACGCTCCGACACCCCGACAGAAACTGCTCCGGCTCCGGCAGACAACTCGGCAGGGGCGCAGCCCAGCGCGGGCGAGTTGACCCCGAATGTTCCGGCGGATGCGAATGAGTTGAAGCCGAATGTATCGAGCAGTGCGCAGGATGACGCAAACGCGCCGCCGCCGCCGCAGCAAGTGAATGAAATCGGATCGAGTTCCTCGGATCAGAAAACCGCCGAGGCGGCTGCGCCCGACCCGGATGAGGGTCCGGGCGGAGTTTCCTCCAGCAAGAAGAAGAAAAAGAAGGGGTTGAAGAAGCTGATCCCGTTCTGAGGAGCGGGAACGAGCTGGGTTTCCTACAGTATCCACCCGACTCCCCAAGGCGCAGCCGGCCTGTAGCCTTGAGGAGTGAACGCTACCTATCAATCCGAGTACGATTCCCGCGAGGATCATTACGACGAATATTCGTCGCTGGTGCGGGCCTCTTACAACCGGCTTTTTGAGGCTTTGCTGGAGGACGCAGTAGAACGCGAAGGGTCAGCGCCGGTTCCACCATCCTAAGCACTCTCTTTCGCCTCTTTGGGGCTCGACTCTCATCTCACCTCCCTACCCACGGCTTACGCCGTGCGCTGTATGCTTTCGCCGCTCCGCAGCTGGATTGCGTTTGAGGCTCCCCCTCCCAGGTTTTCGCCTTGTGCGATACTTCCTACATGGCGCCCTCGGCAGATCCCAAGTCGGTGAAGGTCAACCTAACCACCGGCACGGGCATGGACATCGAATGGAAAGACGACCACAAGTCCCACTATTCGTTTGTCTTTCTGCGCGATGCCTGCCCCTGCGCGATGTGCGACGACGAGCGCTCGAAGCAGGGACGTAAGCCCGGCGATCCTCCCAAACTCGCTCCTGGCGCGCTGCCCATGTTCAAGCCCGCGGCCAGGCCAACTGAGGCCGCCCCGGTAGGGAAATACGCCATCCGCTTCACCTTCAACGACGGACACGAGCTGGGAATCTATTCCTGGCAATTTCTGCGCGACGTGTGCCCGTGCGAAGAGTGTAAGGCGGCCAAGACCCCGGCACATCACGCGTAGCACGTAGCTACGGGAATCTCTCATTCCCTGTAAAATCAAATCATCGGAGCCACTCCTGCATTGTCTTTTCTCGATCAACTGAACCCGCAACAGCGCGAGGCTGTCGAAACCACCGAGGGGCCGGTGCTGATTCTGGCCGGCGCGGGGAGCGGGAAGACTCGTGTCATCACCTTTCGCATCGCGCATCTGATTGAGCACCTTGGGGTTCGGCCGGATTCCATCCTGGCCATGACGTTTACCAATAAGGCTGCGGCCGAGATGGTGGAGCGCGTGGAGAAGCTCGTGGGAGGGCTTTCGGTCGCGAAGCCGATCATCTCCACGTTTCATTCTTTCTGCGTGCGCGTGTTGCGGCGCGATATTGAGGCTCTGCAGATTCCGTCGGCTGTGCCCGGCAAGTCTCCCATTGGACACACCAAGCAATTTGTCATCTATGACGAGAGCGACCAGCAGCAACTGGTGAAGCAGATCATGAAGCGGCTGGGGATCGACGACAAACAGGTCACTCCCCGCGCGGTGCTGGGGCAGATTTCCTGGGCCAAGAATCACATGCTCGATCCGCAGGAGGTCTACCTGAATTCCGGAGATCCCAAGACCGAGCGGGTCGCCCAGATTTATGCCGAGTACAAGAAAGAACTGCTGCGCGCCAACGCGCTCGACTTCGATGACCTGCTGCTTGAGACCGTCCGCCTGCTGAAGGCTGTCTCGACGGTGCGCGAGCACTACAACCGGCGCTTTGAATACGTGATGATCGACGAATACCAGGACACGAACCGTCCGCAGTACGAACTCATGCGGATGCTCGCCGGGACGAAGCACAACGTCTGCGCGGTCGGCGATGAAGATCAGTCGATTTATTCCTGGCGCGGGGCCGACATCCGTAACATTTTGGAGTTTGAAAAAGATTTCCCCGAGGCCAAGATCGTCCGGCTCGAGCAGAATTACCGCTCGACCCAGAACATTCTGGAAGCCGCATCGGCTGTGGTTGCGAACAACCTGAAGCGCAAGGGCAAGAATCTGTGGACGTCGCGCCAGGGCGGCACCAAAATCGGTTACTACGAAGCGCCGGATGGAGAGAACGAAGCTCTCTTCGCCGCTGACCACATTGCGCGCTACCTGCGCGAGGCGCACGATCGCGGAGAAGAGCCGCATGCGGCCGTGCTCTACCGCACCAACTCGCAGTCGCGCTTGTATGAAGAAGCCATGCGGCGGTATCAGCTCAAGTATCACGTCGTCGGGGGCTTTTCGTTTTACGAGCGGGCCGAGATCAAAGACCTGATTTCGTATTTGAAGGTCATTCACAATCCCGACGATTCGATTTCACTGTTGCGGGTGATCAATACGCCGACGCGCGGCATCGGCAAGACGACGCTTGAGACCATCGAGCGCGTGGCGCTCGAAACCGGACAGTCTTTGTGGGGAGCGATTGCCGAAGTCTTGAAGCGCCAGCTTCTGCCGCAACGGGCATTGGCCGCGCTGAAGAGCTTTCACGACCTGATTCAAGATGGACGCGCGATGCAGGCGGGAACATTTGTCGAGCGATTAGAAGAAACCGCGGCAGCGCCGGCTGTTCGCAACGAAGCCCCGGCAGCGATCGTCGAAGAAGAAGAAACCGAATTCGATCCGATGTCGTTCGACTTCGGAGATCCAGACGAGAGTAGCGCCGGCGTCTCGCCGGCCGCGATGGACTCGGACGAAGAGAGTCGGCAAGATGCCGGCGCTACCGGATTCCGCACTCCTGGCGAGGCGGCGCATACTGCCGAACTGCTGAAGTTCCTCATCGACCGCACGGGATACATCAAGCTCCTGGAAGAAGAAGATACGCCCGAGGCTTTCTCGCGCATCGAGAACATCCGCGAACTGGTGAATGCCGCCATGGATTCGAAAGATCGCGGCGAGACGCTCGATCAGTTCCTTGATCATGCGGCCCTGGTCAGCGATGCCGACGCCTACGACGAGCGCGCGCAGATCACACTGATGACATTGCATGCAGCCAAGGGACTTGAGTTTCCCTTAGTATTTCTGGGCGGCCTGGAAGAAGGCCTGTTTCCGCACTCGCGTACGTTCCTGCAACCCGACGACATCGAAGAAGAACGGCGCCTGTGCTACGTCGGCATGACGCGCGCGATGGACACGCTGGTCCTGACCCGGGCCGTCTACCGCCGCCGCTACGGCACGGATCTGCCGGAAGCCAGCATCCCGTCAAGATTTCTGGAAGAAGTTCCCACACCGTTGGTGGAAGAGTTAGGCACAAGAAAAGCTCGCCCCGGCACAGCTCGTGTGGGGACGGGCGCCTTCGCGAGCCAGCCCCGAGCGCAGTCGAGGGGTCCCGAGGGACGAAGTCCCGAAGGTTTTTCCGATACGCACTACGACTACGAAAACGAAGATCAGAGCGCCCACTGGACCGCGCCCAAGCCGCGTCAATCGAAGACTCCGGCGCGTTCTTACAACTCCATCGACAACATCGCCGAGTTTTTCGCCTCGCGCGGAAAGAAGTTCAACCTGCCCAAACTCCCGGTCGAAGAACCGAAAGGCAAAAAAGGTTTCCGCCCCGGACAGCGCGTCCGGCACCCCAAATACGGCGAAGGCACCGTTTACCAGCGCGAAGGAGACGGTGAAGACGCCAAGATTACGGTACAATTCCCTCGCTTCGGTTTAAAGAAGCTGGTGGAGAAGTACGCCCAGCTGGAACGAGCGTAGAGCATTCGGTCGTTGCTCTTTTGATGACGTCATCCCGAGCGGAGCGAGGGATCTGGCGTGCAGCATCGATGCTGCGCGCCAGATCCTTCGCCCTGTCGGGCTCAGGATGACGTCATTCGTAAGTAGGTGCAGGCTGTAGCCGCGTTAGCGGCGCAAGAATACAGCCCACGGCGCGAGCCGTGGGATAGCACAGAAATCAGATTTCAGCCCCGAAGGGGCGAAAGACAATCCCACAGCGGGATACATTACAGAAGAGGACATTCAACGCATTCATGGCAAACACAAAGACACTCAGCAAAGACGAACGCAAGAAAGCCAAACGTACTGCCCGCAAGAAGCGCAAAGCGGAAAAGCCGTTGGGCAAGCGCACCGTGGCCCGTGGATCGGCCAAGCGTAAGGTGAAGAAGATGGTACGCGGCACGTCGAAGCGCTAAATAGGAATCCGCCAGCAAAGGCAGGCTCGGTCGCGAGATCAAGCCTGCCTGCTGGCGACTCAGGAGACCGCGCCCTTTGGCACAACCACCGTTAACCAACCCTCAACCCGCGGAATCGGTTCAGCCGGACAACTCGGGCCGCCAAATTTTCTGCTGCAAGTCGATCGACAAGCTCATCTCGGACTCAGAAGACCCGGGTCGCCGGCTTAAAAAGACTCTTGGGCCTTTGTCTCTAACAGCTCTGGGAATCGGCGCGGTGATTGGTTCGGGAATTTTCACCGTCATCGGCACAGCGATCGCGGGACAGAAGTTCGACACCTCATCCATCCTGAACGCCCCGCTTCTCGACTACATGATTCGCCACACGGCCACTCTGGGACGTCCGGGGGCCGGCCCGGCTCTTGCGCTTTCACTCGTGCTCGTGGCGATTGTTTGTGGCTTTACTGCTCTGTGTTACGCCGAACTCGCATCGATGATCCCCATCGCCGGTAGCGCATACACCTACACCTACGCAACCATGGGCGAACTGATTGCGTGGATCATCGGCTGGGATCTGATCCTCGAGTACGCGGTCAGTAATATGGCCGTAAGCGTCGGTTTCGCGGCCCACCTCGTCGATATGTTCGACTGGTTTGGTTGGCATCCTGCTTTGCGGTGGATCTCTCCCGCGTACCTGCCTTCGGGACTTACAGACCTAAAGGGAGCCGTGCTCTACGAGCCGGGCTTACATTTCGGTTTTAATTTCCCGGCCTTCGTGATCGTGATGTTGCTGACGATGGTTCTGGTGCGTGGCATTCGCGAGTCGGCGGAAGCCAACAACACCATGGTGATCCTCAAGATCGCCGCTATTTTCGCTTTCATCATTGCGGGCGCGCATTACGTGCATCCCGGCAACTGGCATCCGTTTGCGCCTCAGGGCTGGTCCGGAATTCTCACTGGCGGCTCGATCATCTTTTTTACCTATATCGGGTTTGATTCAGTGTCGACGGCTGCCGAGGAAGCTAAGAACCCTCAGCGCGATCTGCCCATCGGAATCATTGCGACCCTCGTCGTTTGCACGGTTTTATACATTGGAGTTGCGGTTGTACTCACCGGCATTGTGCCTTGGCAGACGTTGCTCGACGATGCGGCCCCGGTGGTGAACAGTCTGAAGAAGCTCACGCTCGAAACTGGGTCGCACGGTCTGCACTGGGTGCGCCTCGGCGTACTTTTCGGGGCGATGATGGGCATGATTTCCTCTCTGCTCGTCTTCCAGCTTGGCCAGGCGCGCGTCTGGTTCGCCATGTCACGCGACGGCCTGCTTCCGCGGCTGTTCGGCCGGGTACATCCCAAGTTCCGCACTCCTTCAACGGCGACCTGGATTGCTGGCCTCGTGGTGGGAATTCCGGCTGGCATTTTGGACATCGGGACGCTAGCCGATCTTTCTAACATCGGCACATTGTTCGCCTTCGTCTTGGTTTCAATCGGGGTCATCATCCTTCGATACCGCGATCCCAATCGTCACCGGGGGTTCCGCGCCCCAGGCGGCATCGTCGCGCCGGTGTTAAGCGTGCTCTTTTGCGTTCTGCTGATGATGGGTTTGCCGATTTTGACTTGGCTGCGATTCTTTGCATGGTTGGCGATCGGGCTCAGCATCTATTCCCTGTACAGCCGCCACCACAGCGAGTTCTGCAAGACGAAGCGGTAGGGTTCAGTCGTCCCTACGGGACTTACTCACGCACGCATCTACCCGGCGCTGAAGCGCCGGGCTATTGGCAGTCGCTCCTCCGGAGCTTGGGAACATCACTGCTCCTTCCTTTGATTTTGTCATTCCGACCGAAGGGAGGAATCTGCATTTCCCCGCCACCGGCAGACTGCAGATTCCTCGCGTTGCTCGGAATGACAAGCATTAAGAACTAAGCCGTCCACGTCCCTCGCCATTCTGCAATCAAGAATCTACAATCTAGGATCATGTCCCCAAGCGATCTTCCTAAGGCCGAACTCCATCTTCATCTCGAAGGCTCGATCGAGCCTGCGACTCTGCTCGAACTCCGCGCCCGGCACGGCAATGCGAGTACTCTAGCCGAAATCGAGCCCATCTACCGCTACACCGATTTCACCGGATTCCTGATGGCGTTCAAGACCATCACTGAAGACCTGCAATGCGCAGCGGACTACGAGCTCATCACCTACCGGCTGATGGAAAAGCTAAAGGCGGAGAATGTTGTGCATGCCGAAGTTTACGTTTCGGTCGGCGTGAACCTGTGGCGAAAGCAGGATTTTGATGCGATCTTCGAAGGCCTGGAGCGCGGACGTGAACGCGGCGCGCGCGACTTCGGCATTTCTCTCCTCTGGATTTTCGATGCCGTCCGCCAGTTTGGGGTCGAAGCCTCCAGATCGGTTGCGGATCTGGCTATCCGCTATCGCGACCGCAACGTGGTTGGCTTCGGCATCGGAGGCGACGAGCGCAAGGCTGAGCCCGAGCTTTTCAAAGACATCTACAGTTATGCCCGGGACCATGGCTTGCGTCTGACCGCGCATGCGGGAGAGACCGCCGGGCCCGGCTCCATCTGGGGAGCCCTGAACCTGCGCGTCGAGCGCATTGGACACGGGCTTACTGCCATTCAAGATGCCGAACTGATGGAAGAGCTGGCGCATCGCCAGATTCCCATCGAGATCTGCATCACCAGCAATCTGCGCACTGGAGTTTGCCGGGCGATTCAGGACCATCCGGTCAGGAATTACTTCGACCAGGGGTTGATGATCACGCTGAACACCGACGATCCGGCGCTCTTCGGGACCACTCTTACGCACGAGTACCAGCTTGCGCAGGAGTCGTTCGGTTTCACCGACGAGCATTTGCGCGAGCTGGCCCGCAACTCTTTCGAGGCGTCGTTTCTGCCCGCGGAAAAGAAGCTTGAGTTCCTGAATCTATTTGACTCGCTGCCGGTTCGGCCCTAGTCCCCTAATATGCGATGGAGGACGGGTCTGCCGGACCGCGCTCCCTCTTGATGACGTCATCCCGGGGCCCGGCGGTTTTCAGCCGGCCGAGGGATCTCGCGCGTACCAAGATTGCAGCCACTCCGCGCCAGATCCTTCGCCCTATCGGGCTCAGGAAGACGTCTGCACACCGTGACCACGGTTTGCGATAATGGCTCATGCCCCAGCACATCGGCATCGTCGCCTGCAGCGCCGAGGGAGCCGCGCTCTGCTACCGCACCATCTGTCTCGAAGGCGCGGAGGTGCTGGGCGAGCACAATCATCCCGAAGTTTCGATGCATACTCATCCGCTCGCCGAGTACATGAAGTTCATCTCTGCTGGCGACTGGGCGGGAGTCGCGCAGCTGATGATGTCATCTTCGGAAAAGCTGGCGCGCGCGGGAGCTGACTTTCTCGTCTGTCCCGACAATACGATCCATCAGGCATTCGATCTGGTGGCGCATCGCTCGCCGCGCCCGTGGCTGCACATTGCCGCGGAGGTGGCCTGTGAAGCCAAGCGCTGCCACTACAAACGCATCGGCGTGCTGGGTACGCGCTACCTGATGGAAGGTCCGGTCTATCCCGAAAAGTTGAAAGCGGCTGGGCTTGAGCACCGGATCCCATCTCCGCTGCAGCGCGAGCGCATCAACCGGATCATCATGGACGAGCTGGTGAACGCCCAATTCACTCCGCACTCGCTCGCTTATTTTCAGGAAGTCATTCGCGCGCTGGGGGACGAAGGCTGTGACGCCGTCGTGCTCGGGTGCACCGAGATCCCGCTGCTGGTCAGCCCCGACGCGTCATCGCTGCCGACGCTCGATTCGACCAGGCTGCTGGCGCGCGCGGCGTTAAGGAAAGCTTTGGGCTAGCCCACGTCAGATCGACATGCCGTTGCTCAATCACGAAAACGATGAACCGCGGAAACGGATTGAGCTGAAGTTCAGCTTCGTACCGGGAGTTTTTGCGATCTGCAAACTGGCAGCCGCAGAACCCCTTCCAGAATGGGCGCTGGCAGGCCCTTTCATCTCCGTGACCCGCACAGCCGAGGAGTTGTCGATCGTCTGCCACGCCGACAATCTTCCCCGTGACGTAAACTCCGAGTCGCACTGGATCTGCTTCAAGCTGCAAGGCCCTTTCGCTTTCACTCAGACCGGAATCCTGGCTTCCTTCATCGGTCCGCTCGCCGCCAATGCGATCCCCATCTTTGCCATCTCCACCTTCGACACCGACTACGTTTTGATCAAAGAAGAATACGCGGGTGTTGCCCTTCAGGCGTTGCAGCAAGCGGGACATCAAATCGGCGACTAGTCCAGCTTCTTGGCCAGCAATTCGTTGACAATCTGCGGGCTGGCCTGCCCCTTCGAGGCTTTCATCACCTGTCCCACAAAGAACCCGAGCACAGTTTTCTTGCCGGCGCGGTACTGCTCGACCTGCTTGGGATTGGCGGCAATCAACTCGTCAATGATCTTCTCAAGCGCAGAGGTGTCGGTGGACTGCTGTGGGCGTCCTTCTTCGTCGTAGACCGCCGGAAAATCTTTGCCGCGTTCAAAGCTCAGGTCGTAAAGATCTTTGAGCATCTTGCCGGAGATCGCACCGCTCTCGACCAGGTCGGCCGACATCGCCACACCCTTCATCGAAATCGGAGATTGCTCGATCTCAAGATGCTTGGCCTTCAGACGTCCGGCGAGTTCACTCTGCACCAGATTTGCCACGCGCTTGGGATTCTTCGCGGCTTTGGCTGCTTCCTCGAACTGGTCTGCGAGAGACTTGCTGCCGGTGAGAACTTCGGCGTCTTTGGCGGTGATGCCATAGTCGGCGACCATGCGTTTACGCCGCGCTTCGGGCAGTTCCGGCAGAGTCTTGCGGATTTCCTCTCGCCAATTTTCATCAACCACCAGCGGTAACAGGTCAGGCTCGGGGAAGTAGCGATAGTCGTGCGCCTGCTCTTTCGAGCGCATGCCGTAAGTCTTGCCTTCGTTGGAGTTGTAGAGGCGCGTTTCCTGCATGATCTTGCCACCGGACTCGATCACGCCGATGTGGCGTTCGATCTCGTATTCCAGCGCCTCGCGAATGAAGCGGAAGGAATTCACGTTCTTGACTTCGGTTTTGGTGCCGAATTCTTTTTGTCCTCGCGGACGCACACTCACGTTGGCATCGCAGCGCAGCGAGCCTTCTTCCATGTTGCAGTCGCTGACCCCGGTGTAGAGGATGATTTCTTTCAGCCGCGTGAGATATTCGTAGGCCTCGTCAGGAGACGAAATGTCAGGCTCGCTGACGATTTCGATCAGCGGGACACCGGTGCGGTTCAGATCGATGGCGGTCGAGTCCGCAGAATCAGGGAAGCCGTCGTGCAGGCTCTTGCCCGCGTCTTCTTCCAGGTGCAGACGGGTGATACCGATCTTCTTCATTCCCTTACCGCTCGGTACTTCGATCGATCCAAACTCCGCCAGCGGTTTATCGTACTGCGAAATCTGGTATCCCTTGGGCAGGTCGGGATAGAAGTAATTCTTGCGGGCGAAGATTGAAGTCTCGTTCACGCGGCATCCTAGCGCCATCGATGCGAGCACAGCAAACTCCACCGCCTTGCGGTTCAGCACTGGCAGCGCTCCGGGCAAACCTAGGCAGACCGGGCAGACATTGGTGTTCGGGGGATCGCCAAAGCGCGTGGAGCACGAACAAAAAATCTTGCTGGCAGTCAGAAGCTGGATGTGAACTTCCAGTCCGATCACCGGTTCGTACTTCGCTCGAGCCTCGGCAGAGATTTGCGGCGTGGTAGCCATCTTCGGCGATTATAAAGGCTTAGGCCATGCGACGAGTCTGCTTACTCCCAACTTCTGTCTTCCGCTGATGACAAAGTTTTTACAAATTGGAGACACCGGATTGATGTGGAATAGAACGACGTTCTGTAGACTTGCGGCGTTTCATGAAATAGGTCTGTAGGAGTGCGCCTCGTGAAAAGCTCTTCCCGCAATTTCCTATTCTCAACTCTGATGCCTTCCGCGCTTCTCGTTCTGCTTTCCCTTTTGGGTACGCTGGCGAGCGCGCAGGCCGCAAAACCTTCGCCGGCAACATTTGTAAAGACTGCGCTGGGCGGATTCATCCTCGGCTACGACATCGATCAGAACGGTAGCGAAGGTTTGTTGAGCGAATCTCTCACTCTGTCTGACGGGAATTTCAACGTTGCGACGGAGACTTTCGATCAGACCACGGGAAAGATTCTGAAAATCATTTCACAACAGACAGAGACCAAGAACGATTTCGTCACCCTCGGAATTTTCGGAACGAGCGTGGGACTGGTTGAGCAGGAGAAGTCGAAAGGCATCTTCGTTGACAAACGAGTCTATGGCACGATGAACCCCCTCAGCGGAAATAAGCTGACCGGCAGATGGACTCCGGCGTTCACCAAGAACCAACTGATTATCGGCATTGCGCCCAGCCAGAACGCGACCAATACCGCGCTCCTGGTGTCGCAAGGTTTCAATTCTTTCGTCATGAGCTCGAATGTCGCAGCGAATACATTCGGGCCGGTAGTAAATCTCACCGATCAGATTTTCGGATTCAACGATTCTCCTGTGATCGCGATCGACAACGCCACCAACCAGGCGGTGGTCGCGGCGTCGAACGGCGGGATACTGGAGAGTCCAAAGATCGCCGTGGCCGACCTCACTAGTGGGAACGTCACTGAATTTCAGGGCATCGGATTCGGTTTCGCCAACGGAATCGCGGTCGACTCCGCCGATGGGATTGCGGTTACTTCAACCGAAATTGACTTCAGCCTCGAGTTCTACGATCTGGCGACGCAAACCGGGTTTATCGTTCCGCTGCACAACGCCACCAACCAGTTGCAGAGCGGCGGCGCTGTCGCCTTTGATCCGGTCAACAAGCTCTTCCTGGTGGGACAGGAATTCTCCAGCACCGCGGCCAGCGGCAGCAGCATCCAGGTGTTCGATACGAAGGGAAATTTCGTGAAGGCAATCAACGGGCTGAGTCTTCCCGCCAGTCCCGCATACATGGCGCTGAATCCGGCCCAGCGGTTCGGCTACGTGATCGTGACGCCAGCATTAACGCAATTGCAAGCGTTCACGTATTGAGGCGGCGAATGGATGATGGGCGTCCGGGGCCGTAGCCGCTAGTTTCCCTTCTGCGGCGCGTTCAAATACTTCTCCATCGGAATCTCAAAGTACAGAAGCTCGTTTCCCTTGGCATCACGTACGCCGGTAAGAAACAGGCGCGCGCCCGACATCGGTTCCGAGATGCCGGCCACGTCGAAAAACATGAATCCCGCCTGCGTCGAATGCGGCTCGACGGCCTTGGCGTTGAATTGCGAGGTGGTGATTTCGTCCTGCGTCTCCTTGCTGACCCCGCCCTTCACTTTCTTGGTAGGAAACGGCAGGGGATAGGTGCGCCCGCCGTTGGTGGAGGGATGCGACAAACGGCGGTAGATGTCGTCGGTGGAGGACGGCACGAGTTTGGTACGGTTCGAGGTCACGAACTGGGCCTCCATCGACGAGAGCGAGACCGGTTGATCGGTGTCATTGGTGATGACCACAAAGATCGGCAGCAAACCCTCGTCACGGTAATGCGCGGTAAAGATGCCGGTCTTTTCGGGCGTGTCGTAGGGGTCCGCCGCCACGGTGACGCCTTCGGTGGGGTGCTCATCGTGTGCGGGATAAGTCTTTGCTGCCTTGGCCGAGGGCATCACGAATTGCTTGGAGGCGAAGCACACGACCCCTAGCAGCAAGACGGCGACAAAAATCGCGGCCGAACGCGGACGGGCGAAACCTAAGGATGGCATGATTTTGAATTATAGGATGCCGACGGCGGCGGTGATAGCTGCTCCCCCTGTGAGCGGGTAGAATGACACTTCCCCATGTATTGGGTCTACAGCGCGCTGCTTGGCCTTGCTATGCTCATCAGCCTGCCTTACTGGCTGTGGCAGCGGCTGCGCCACGGCAAGTACCGCGTCGGGCTGGGGCAGCGACTGGGCCGGGTGCCAGACTCGCTGACATCTCAGCAACCCACGATCTGGGTGCACGCGGTTTCTGTAGGGGAAGTGCTTGCGATCAGCCGCCTGGTCGAGTTATTGAAAGGCCGTTTCGCTGGCTCATCGTGTCGTCGTTTCCACCACCACCGACACCGGCCAGAATCTCGCACGGACCAAGTTTGGTGAAGAGAACGTCTTTTATTTTCCCTTGGACTTCGCCTTCGCGATTCGTCCCTATTTGCGGGCACTGAAGCCGCGGCTGGTGGTGATTGCCGAGACCGAATTCTGGCCCAACTTTTTGCATCTTACGCATCTGAGCGGCGCGCGCATCGCCGTTGTGAACGCGCGCATTTCCGACCGCTCCTGGCCTGGATACAAACGCTTTCAATCTCTGCTGACCGGCGTCCTGCGGCAGGTAGATCTTTTTCTCGCGCAGACGGACGAAGACCGCAAGCGGCTGATCGACATCGGCGCTCCTGCCGATCGCGTCGAGATAAGCGGCAATCTGAAGTTTGATGTTCCCCCGCCGCCTGCGCCTCCGATTGTTGACAGCTTGCGCGCGGTCTTTCAGCAGGCGGGATCGACCCCCATTCTCGTCTGCGGAAGCACGGTCGTAGACGAAGAACCGCTGCTGCTGCAAGCCTTCGTAAATGTGCTGGCCAGCCATCCCAAGGCGGTGATGATTCTCGCGCCGCGCCATCCCGAGCGATTTGTAGAAGTGGCCAAGCTGCTTGAAGAACTTGGAGTGCATTTCTGGAAGCGCTCGCTGTGGAGCGGCGAGCCCATCGCAGGCGGAGTGCTGCTCATCGACACCATCGGGGAACTCGCCTCGCTGTATGCTCTTGCCGACATCGCCTTTGTGGGGGGAAGCCTGGTGCCGCGAGGCGGGCACAACATCATCGAACCCGCGCAACATGGAGTAGCCATCGTAGTGGGCAATCACACCGAAAATTTTCGCGACATCGTGGGACTCTTTCAGAGCCGGGATGCGGTGCGGGTGGTAGGCCCGGCGGAGTTTCCTCTGGTGCTGATGGAATTGATTTCTCATCCGCAAGAACGCGCTGCTCTGGGACGGCGCGCGTCTGAAACCTTGCAATCTCAAACGGGAGCCTCGGAACGTACTCTGGACGCGCTGCAAATGCTGATCAAACCATGAATCCTCTCGCCTCTCTCTTCGAATTCGGCGTGCGTGCCCGCAACCGTCTTTATGATCGCGGTATTCTGCGCGGACAGAAGCTGCAGGGACCGGTCATCAGCGTGGGCAATCTTTCGGTCGGAGGCTCGGGCAAAACTCCCTTCGTCATTCTGCTGGGAGAATTGCTTAAGGCCCGGGGATTGAAATTCGATATCCTTTCGCGCGGCTATGGACGCCAGACCAAGGGCGTAGCTCTCGTCGAACCGGGCGGATCCTCCCGTGACTTCGGCGACGAACCCGTGCTCATGGCGCGGCGCCTCGGCGTGCCTGTCGTTGTCGGGGAAGACCGCTACCAGGCGGGGGTTTTTGCCGAACGCAAATTTGGACCACAGTTTCACCTGCTGGATGACGGCTTCCAGCATCGCGCGCTCGCCCGCGATTTTGACATCGTGCTGGTCACGCCCGACGATCCCCGCGACCGCTTGTTGCCTGCCGGACGCCTGCGCGAACCGGTGGCGTCGCTGAAACGGGCCGATGCGGTTGTGCTGACCAGCGGCGCTTCTCCCGATACCTTCCCACTGAACGGCAAGCTGGCCTGGCGCGTACGCCGCGGCATTCTGCCGAAAAATGTCCCCGAGCGCCCCATCGTCTTCTGCGGGATTGCCCGCCCGCAGAACTTCGTGCTGCAACTGCGCACCGCGGGCATCGAGCCTGTGGCCGAAGCTTTTTATCGCGATCACCACGCCTACTCGGAATCTGACATTCGCGATCTTCTGCAGCTTCGGCAGCAAAGCGAAGCCGGCGGCTTCGTCACCACGGAGAAAGACGCCATCAACCTGGGTTCTTACCTCTCTGCCCTCGCGCCCTTGTCGGTCGTCCCGGTAAAAATGGACCTCGCTGACGCCGCTAACGCTGTGGATACCATGTTGCGCATGATTGACGAACGCAGGCCGAAGGCATGAGAAAATCCCTTTAGCCTCCATGAGCAAGCTTTCCAAGGAAGCCGAGCGGCTGCAGAAGATCGTCCGCGACTTCCCCAAGGTGACGGTCACGGTTGTGGGTGACCTGGTCGCCGACGAATTCGTCTTCGGGGAAATCTCCCGTGTCTCGCGCGAGGCCCCGGTGCTGATCCTGAAGCATCGCGAGCGCACCGTGGTCCCGGGCGGCGGAGCGAATGCCGTCAACAATCTTGCGGATCTCGGCGTGGACGTCCTTCCCGTTGGCGTCGTAGGGGATGACGAGCCGGGGCGCATGCTGCTGAAATATTTTCGCCACAAGCACATTCCGCTGAGCGGCGTGCAGAAGAACAAGGGCTACATCACCGTCACCAAGACTCGCATTCTGGCGGGTATGACCCACACCTCCCGCCAGCAAGTAGTGCGCGTGGACCGCGAGCCCGATGCACCGCTCAGCCAACATGTGGAACGCGAGCTCATAATGGCGGCGCGCGAGTATGTGAGAGCATCCGACGCGCTGCTGGTGTCCGACTACGGCTACGGAACGGCCTCTCCCGCGATTCTGGATGGCATTCGCGAGACCGGAAGACGGCGTCCGGTGCCGGTCGTCCTCGATTCGCGTTATCGCATGCTGCAGTATTCGGGCGCGACCGCGGCTACGCCGAACGAACCCGAAGTCGAAGAGGCCCTCGGAATCAAGATCGGTCAGGATTGGTCACGGCTTTGTTCCGCCGGCGGCCAGCTCATGGAACGCATGAAGCTGCAGTCGCTGGTCATCACCCGCGGACGCGACGGCATGGTCGCCTTTGACGGCGACCACAAGCCGGCCGACATTCCCATCTTCGGATCGGATGAAGTCGCCGACGTCACGGGCGCGGGGGATACGGTCATCGCCACTTTCACCGCTGCGCTGGCCGCGGGCGCGTCCACGGAAGAAGCCGCGCACCTGGCAAATTATGCGGGCGGCATCGTGGTCATGAAGCGCGGCACGGCCACGGTTTCGCGGGAAGAACTGCTTCACGCGATCGACAAAGAGCCGCCGCGGACGAGATCCCATTGAGCACCGAACCAGTCAGCAAAATTCTGACGCGCGACCAGCTTCAGCAACGCGTCGCCGAATGGCGCACAGGTGGTGAATCCGTCACGCTGGCCAACGGCTGCTTCGATCTGCTGCACGTGGGGCACGTCCGCTACCTGCATGCCGCTAAGAAACTGGGCGGCCGCCTGATCGTCGCCATTAATTCAGATGACAGCGTGCGCGCCCTCAAAGGCGAAGGCCGCCCTCTGATGCCTGCGGAAGAGCGCGCCGAGATCCTGGCATCGCTCGCCGATGTGGATGCGGTGGTGATTTTTCCCGAGCGAGACGTGCGCGCCCTGATTCGCGAAATTCATCCCGATGTCCAAGCGAAAGGCACCGACTACACCGTGGAGAGCGTGCCGGAGGGCGACGTGATCCGCGAATACGGCGGCCGGGTGGAGATCGTCGGCGATCCCAAAGATCACTCGGCGAGCGAAATCATTCGTTCGCGGCTGGGGCCGCGACGCACGTGAGCATGTCCTCTGGGTCACCTGGGGTTCGGAGTTTGCTCGTGGTGCGCCTCGGTTCCATGGGCGACATTATCCACACGTTGCCTGCCGTAACCGCGCTCCGCACCGCATTTCCACAGGCGATTCTGGGATGGATCGTCGAAGAGCGCTGGGCGGAACTGCTCTGCACCTTGCCGACGCCGCGATCCGGTCCGCGCAGCCCGCAAAGACCCTTGGTGGACCGCATTCATACGGTGAACACGATGCGGTGGCGTTCGGCGCCTTTTTCTAATAACACCTGGGAACAGATGGCTGCCGGGCTTAGCGAACTGCGAGCGGTGCATTACGACGTCGCTGCCGATTTTCAGGGGGCGGCGCGATCGGCGCTGTTGGCGCGCTGGTCCGGGGCCCCGGTGATCTACGGAGTGCGCCAGCCTCGGGAAAACGTTGCCAGCATGTTTTATACGCGGCAGATTTCAGTCCAGGGAACGCATATCGTCGAGCAGAATTCCTCTCTCGCCGAAGCCATCGCGGGAACCCCGCTTTCCAGGCCTCCCATCGAGTTTCCGCACGATGCTGCTGCCGAGAAAGAAGCCGATCAACGCCTTCACGATCACGCCATTCAGCGTTTTGCCATCGTCAATCCTGGGGCAGGCTGGGGCGCGAAGCAGTGGCCGGCGGAACGATACGGCTATGTCGCGAAACGGCTCTTCGAAGAAGAAGGCCTGAGGTCGCTGGTCAACTTTGGTCCCGGCGAACAGGAGTTGGTACGTGCCGTTGAAGGCGCGAGCGGCGGGGCGGCCGAAGGTATCGCATGTTCGCTGACACAACTCATTGCGATGACCCGACGCGCCGAGCTTTTCATCGGCGGCGACACTGGCCCCATGCACCTGGCCGCCGCGCTTGGAGTTCCCGTGGTCGCAGTTTTTGGTCCAACAAATCCGGCTCGCAATGGACCCTTCGGAACGCGAAATATCGTGCTGCGCAGCGCCTCGAGCCCCACCACGCACGCGCGCAATCCGCAGCCTGACGCGGGTTTGCTCGAAATTACTTCCGACCAGGTGATCGCCGCCGCGCGTAAGTTGATGGAGAGTGGCCGTGGCTAGCTGGTCAAAGATCGCTCGCCGCATCCGCGTCCCGCTGGGCTTTGCCTTTGCCGTGCTTTACCTGTGGCTGGCACATCCCACGACGCAGTCCCTGCTGATCGGTGGCCTTCTGGTAATTCCCGGCCTTCTGACGCGCGCCCTCGCATCGGGACACGTGCAGAAGAACGAGCAACTCGCCACCAGCGGCCCCTACGCCTACACCCGTAATCCACTTTATCTGGGATCGTTCATGCTTGCTGTGGGCTTCGCCGTCGCCGCCCGCAATTGGTGGATTGCGGCCCTCATGGTTGTCATGTTTTTTGCCATCTATTTGCCCGTCATTCGCGGCGAAGAGGCCTACCTGCGCCAGCACTTTCCCCGAGTTCGACCAATACGCCCGCCAGGTGCCCCGCTTATTCCCGCGTCTTACGCCATTTCCCGGCGGACGCGGGACATTTTCCTCGTCCCTTTACTGGAAGCACCGCGAGTACAATGCGCTGATCGGTTCCGTGGCGATTCTGGCGGCGTTAGCGGCAAAGTTGCATTGGATCTCGAAGTGAAAGGCAAGTTACCCAACGCTTGATTTGCGCGTCTAACCAACCTATGGGTCTTTCCGTCGCGCTCGGCCTTGTGCTGGCAATTCTTGGCGCGTCTGCCGCCGGCCAGGCAACCACGCCGGCAAAGACCTCGCAAGAAGACTCCATCAGTTCCGCGCCTTCGGCGCAGATTCTCCCGCCCCCGCCGGGCTACAAATATCCCAGCGGACAAACTTACGTTTATGCCGTCGAGTGGCACTTGTTCAATGCCGGGACAGCCACCGTGAGCTTAAATTCCGACGGTGGTCAAAACCGCGTTACCGCTACCGCGGAATCTGCGGGCGTGGTCAACACGCTCTTCAAAGTGCACGATCACTTCGAGGCAACGGTCGATCCTCACACCTTCTGCTCGCTCTCGATCAACAAGCACACCGAGGAAGGTCCCCATAAGCGCGACACCATGGTAAAGTTCGACTACAGTCAGAAGAAGGCCCTGCTGGAAGAGAAGAACCTGAAAACCGGCGAGCAGAAGAAAGAGCAGACTGACATCCCCGGCTGCATCACTGACGTGATCACTGGTTTCTACTACCTGGCGTCACTCCCCTTGCAACCCGGCTATCACAGCATCATCCCCATCAATGGAGGAGGCAAAACTACCGTGGCGGAAGCCAAGGTGGAAACACGCGAACAAATTAAAGTGCCTGCGGGAACATTCCAGACTGTGCGCATGCAGGTCGAAGCGATTTCGGGACCGTTACAAGGAAAGGGATCGGTGCTGGTCTGGTACAGCGACGACGCGAATCATACACCGGTGCAGATGCGCTCGAAGTTGGGATGGGGGACGCTGTCGTTCCGATTGCAGAGGATTGATAAGGGGAATTGAGGATTTTTGATTGTTGATTTCTTGATTGTTGATTGAACCCCTCGCTCGCGGTTTCCAATTCACAAAAATCAACAATCGTTTCACTGCATCCTGAACCGCTCCCGCATCAGCCGCTGCAGTCGCGGCTTGTAGAGCAGATCAAAAGCCAGTTCTTTGTCGGGAAACAGGTTAAGGGCGGCGCGCTTGGCTCCTGCCACCAACTCCGACGCTTCTTCGAGGGTGAGATTGGGGTCTTGTCCGATCACTGACATCACCATGCTCATCATGATCTGAAGCCGCCGGATTTTACGCGACTCTTCTTCGGTTTCGTTGCGATTTCCCGCGTCGGGTATCGAGACTGGCAAATGCTGAGCGCGTTCCGGACGGTTCATTGGGCCCCCAATCGGAAGCGGCCACGCACCGCTGTTGGCCGCACATCCAACCTGGTCATTAGATGTGCCACTCCGGCCGGGCGTTGCGCCACCCCTGTTCCGTGGATTCTGGCCGTATTTAGCCATAAATACAACTGCCTAAAGGTGGTGCATGAGTTACGGAAGCTCTGTAGATCCCTTTAAGAGGCTGCCCGCTGCGCCTCCCCCGCCAAAGGGGTAAAATTAAAAGGTTGAATTTCGGGGTCTTGTCCGTCTAGTGAAGGCACGCCCCAATCGGAGGAACGATGGCGAATGATCCCGGCAACAAGGTAGAAGAGCGGCCCAACCCCAACGAAAAGTTGGTCAAGGTTTTCGACACCGAACAGGAATCGGAAGCGATGGTCGTCCACGGCCTGCTCGAATCCGCGGGCATCCAATCGGACATCACTTCGCTTGACGCTCAGCAGGAACTTCTGCCCGGAGTGGGTGGGACCATCATCCTGGTGCGCGAGGAAGATGCCGGGGCCGCCCGCCAATTGATCGAGGACTACCGCCAGGCTCCGGGCGACGAAGATACCGCCGACCTCAGCGACGAACCCGAGGCGTAACCCCGCTGCCATCCAGGTAAAACGTGACCGCACCATCCAGGTCGGTGCGGTAGGTCGCGACTCCCGACTGTTGCAGTCGAGTCAGCGTTTCCATCCGCGGATGCCCGAAGTTGTTGCGCGCCCCCACCGAGATAAAAGCAAGCTTGGGATGCACCTCTTCTATCAACTCTGGCACGGTTGAAGTCGTGCTGCCGTTGTGCGCGATCTTCATCAACTGCGCTTGCGGGCCTTCGCCTGCTACCGTGCGCTCCACGACTTTTTCCGCGTCCCCTTCCAACAGCACACCAGAATTCTTGTAAGTAACCGTCATGACCAGCGAGTCGTTATTCTTCGGTGGCCGACCGGCCTCCCATTCCCGCGGAGGAGAAAAGACTCGCACCGTGGTTCCGGCGAAATCAAATTGATCCCCGGTCCCCAGTCGCACAACCTTGATTCCCAAATCATGAGCAATTTGCAGCAGCTCGGCGAATGCCTCGCTTTGAGGAACGATGCCAATCCACATTTCGCGTGGACGAAAATTCCTTAATACCGACGGCATACCTCCAATGTGATCGGAGTGGCCATGGCTGATGATCACCGCGTCGAGCCGCGAGATGCCGCGCTGCCACAGGTAGGGAGACACCACGTCTTCGCCGAAATCAAAATCAGAGTGCTGCCCGCCCACGGGGCCGCCTGCGTCAAGCAAAACCGTCTTCCCTTGCGGAGTGATCAGCAGGGTCGAGTCGCCTTGGCCAACGTCAATTCCTGTGACTTCGAGCACGCCAGGATGCAGGTCGGCCTTAGGCGGAATCACGCATACCCAGAAAGCGCTCGCCCCCACCGCCACAATGCCAGCGCCCGCAAGAAGCGCTCGCCGCCGGGAAAGCAGCATCGCGATCGCCAGGGCTGCGGCGCTGGTAAGAATCACGAACAATGCCGGCATTGCCACGCGGGCATCGGCGATACGTAATCCGCCAAGGCCGCGAACAGTTCCCGCAATGATCTCAAGCGTTGCCCCAGCAACTAACGCAGGAATCTTCGCCATGATCGGAGACACATATGCAAGACCAACGGCGAGCGCCGCGGCTGGCATCATGATTCCTGTCACCGGCACAACCACCACATTTGCCAGCAACCCCACTACGGTCGCACGGTGGAAGTAGTACGCCATGGGCAGAGCAAGCCCTATTTGCATGAGAGTTGAAATGATCAGGACTTCCGCAAATGCCAACAACGCTCGAGCGCTTCCTCCCAGGACCGGCAGAGGCAGCCGCTTGCCGAAAAAGCGCTGCAATCGCCCCGCGATCATGCGCAGGTCCAGGCGCAGTTGTGCGACGCGCGGAGCAAGTTGAACATCGTAGGTCGTCGAATCCAGATAGCGCAGCCCGCGATAGAACGGCTGCGAGGTTCTTTCAATGAGCGGCGCGCCGATTCCGGCAATGATCAGCACCGCGAGAAACGTGAGCTGGAAACTCGCCCCAAACAGCGCCGTGGGATCAAACACCAGCAGACCCAGCGCGGCCGTTCCAATGGCACTCAACATCGAGCGCTCGCGGTAGAGCAGCCGCCCTCCCAGGTAAAGCGCCATCATCAATGTCGCTCGCCAGATGGGAGGCCCTACGTTAGTGAGGAACGCGTATCCCACAGTCAAAACCACAGTCAGAACGCTCGCCAGCACCTCGCTCGCCCGCAAGCGGCGCAGCAGCCAGAACGTCGCGAACGCCATGATGCTGACATTCATTCCCGAAACCACCAGCAAGTGATAGGTCCCCGAACGCTGGAAATTCATGCGCGTGCCGCGACCGATGAACGCTTCGTCGCCAATCACCATCGCATCCATGAGCGTGGCTTCGTCCACGGGCCAAAGAGCGTGCACCTTCTCGATGATGCTGCGGTGAATGCGCGCGCGCCATAATTCAGCGCGATTTCCTGAGAAGCCTGGCAGCACTTCCGCCTCGGCGCCCTTTGCGGAACCGAGCGCAGCAATGCCGTTTTCGGCGAGATATCCGCGATAATCGAAAGCTCCCGGGTTGCCGAAATTTCGCGGAGGCGAAAGTTTCGCAGGAAAGCGCAGTCGTTCTCCATATTGAAATAGCCGTATCGGCGCGGGCGCGCCTTCTTCTTCATACTCGTTAACGATTTCTTTCCCGTAGAAACTGACGCGTAATCCCGCCTGCACCCTCGAAATCACTCCGCCGCGGGTGATCTCATCAGTCTCGACGTCGACAACCTGCCGCACCCCGCCGAATCCCGACGCCCGCAACATCCCTTCCTTGATGACATGACCTGTGACCACCGCCTGGTCGCGGCTCTGAGCGAACGGGAGAATCTGCGCCGCACCCGCGTCTCGAGGGGGACGCGACTGAACATTCAAGGCCCCGGCGGTCATCAAACCTGCCAGGCCTAAAACGAAAGCCGCCCAAGGCCGTCGCCGCAAGAAGTACATGGCAAACACCAGGGCAGCGAAGAAGGCCGCCAGCCACCACAAAGGCGGACGCCACGCATATTCACCCGCGACGATGCCGGCGGCAAACGCCAGCGCCGCCCACACCATGGGCTGCCGCGGACGCGCCCCAGTGACACCACGAGCGTTCGTTTGTGAATGCAAGACTCAGGGCGAGGAAGGCCTACCGCACCAGATGAAACACGCTTTCCAGATGGTAGGTCTGGGGGAACAGATCCACCATGTGCGCCTGCTCCACTCGATATCCAGCCTTGAGCAGGCCAACCAGGTCGCGGGAGAGGGTAGCCGGATCGCACGACACATACGTCATGCGCGGCGCTCCCAGATTGACCAGGCTATGGATGACGCTATCACCCAGCCCGCTCCGTGGCGGGTCCATCACCACTAGATCGGGCTGCAATTTTCCGGACACATTCTTCAGGTACTGCTCTGACATGCTCCGAACAGCCTTCACGTTCGCAGCTGAATTGTACTGCAAATTGGCATACGAAATCGGTGATGATTCCACCGCGATCACCCGTTCAAATTCCCGAGATAGAACGCAAGAGAAAAGCCCGGCCCCAGCATAGAGATCAAGCGCGGTTCGCCCTGAACGCCCCGCAGTGACGAGGGTCACGAGTTCATCGGTCAAGTGCCGGTTGACCTGAAAAAACGCCCCCGCGCTCACGCGATAAGAAGCAAGCCGCGTCTTGTAAGTCAGTTCGCCCGCTCCTAATAATAGAGGACGGGCATCCCCACTGGTTTGATGGGAGCGGTACCCCTTCGCGGGGGGCAAGGTTCTTTCATCCCTCGCGCCGTGAGGCTTGGCAGATTTTGGGAAAGGCACGGCTTCAGCCGTACCGTCAGGGCGAGAAATTCGATGGGCTTTAGCCCCTGAGGGACTTGGGAAAACCGCGGCCCCCAAAATCTCAGGAAGAGCCGACCTCAATTCCTCCGCAAACCGCCGCGCCTCGCCATAAACCTCGACCAGCAACTGCGTGTCCTCCGCATTGGCGAAGAACTCAATCTCCTCGACTCCATCTGCCTTCCCTATCTCCCACACCTTCGCAATCGCCCGATTAATCAAAGGCGAGCTGATCGGACACTCCTCAACCGGCAAGAGTTCATGCGAACCAAATTTGAAATACCCGATCGCGAAGGGCGAACTCTGCACCTTGAACCGCGAACGATTGCGATAGTTCCACGGAGGCGAAGCGTGCACTTGAATCTTCTCCAGCTCCAACTTCGCCATGCGCCGCAGATTTTCTTTCAGAATGGCAACTTTGATGTCCAGTTGGTGCTCGTAGCTGGTGTGCTGGTAGTGGCATCCGCCGCAGCGTTCGAAGTAGCGGCATTGCGGGGTAATTCGTGACGGTGACGGCACCAGCAGCTTGTCTACCTGCGCCCGCGCGAATCCTTTTTTCTGCTCAACCAGCGATGCGTCTAGTTTTTCGCCCGCCAGCACGAACGGCACAAACACGGCTTTCCCCGATCCGTGTTCATCGGCAGGCAACCGCGCCAACCCGTCGCCGCCATAAATGAGTTTTTCAATGGAGAGTTCCAAGAGTTGATTCTATGCTAGTTGGACTTAGGCCAATGTGCGACGGACGCCCCATCCGGTCGCAATTTGATTCTGACGTCATCCTGAGCCCGCAAGGGTGAAGGATCTGGCGTGCAGTGGCAAGACTCTCGATACCGCGCGCCAGATCCCTCGCTTCGCGTCGGGATGACGTCTTGTTGAACGAAGTTCTCTACAACCCTCTCCCCGCCGCGGCCCCCGACGCCCAGGCCCACTGAAAGTTGTATCCCCCCAACCACCCGGTCACGTCTACGACTTCGCCAATGAAGAACAACCCGGGCACCTTGCGGCTTTCCATGTTCTTCGCATGCAACTCGTCATTGTCCACGCCGCCCGCGGTCACTTCGGCCTTCTCGAAACCCTCGGTACCTGACGGCGAAACCTCCCACGCATGAAGCTTCTTCTCAAAGCCAGCCAGAGCCGCATTCGTCCACGTCGCAGGAGCGTGTATTTCAACCCAGCGCGTCGCGAGCCTGGTGGGAAGAATCCCCTGTAACGCCGCCTTCAACACTCCCGGAGTGCGAGGCGCCTTGGGATCGCAAAACGCCGCTGTCACCTCGCGTCCCGGTGCCAGATCGATCACCACCGGATGCGGCTTCCTCCAATACGACGAAGCCTGCAGAATTGCCGGACCACTCAACCCACGATGGGTGATCAACATCTTCTCGCGAAACGCATGCCCATCTGCAGATGCCACCACCTCCGCGGACACTCCGGCCAGATCGCAGTAGCGCTTCCGATCTTCTTCGCCGAATGTGAGCGGCACCAACCCAGGCCGCGGCGGCTGAATCTTCAATCCGAACTTGCGGGCCAGGTCATATCCGAACGAAGTGGCGCCGATTTTCGGGATCGAAAGGCCGCCAGTCGCGACGACCAACGCGGGAGCATGAAATTCATCGTCCGCTGATCGCACAATGAACTCGGTCGTGCGGATCACTTCCTGAATCGCCGTCTTAAGAAAGATCTGCACCCCGGCCGCGCGGCATTCGCTTTCGAGCAGGTCGAGAATCTGCTGCGCAGACCCGTCGCAGAACAACTGGCCCAGAGTTTTCTCGTGATAGGCGATGCGGTGCTTTTCGACCAGAACAATGAAGTCGGCAGGCGTATACCGCGCCAGCAATGACTTGGCAAAGTGAGGATTGTTGGAAAGAAAATTCTCAGCGCGACAATGAAGATTAGTGAAGTTGCAACGTCCGCCGCCCGAAATCAGGATCTTCTTGCCTGGACGATCAGCCCGTTCCAACACAGCCACACGGCGTCCGCGCTTCCCGGCCTCGATGGCACACATCAAGCCGGCCGCACCGGCACCGAGAATCAAAGCATCGAAGTTGTGGGTCACGGACATATTTAGTCCGACGTCATCCTGAGCCCGAAAGGGCGAAGGATCTGGCGCGGAGCGGCACAACTCACCCCACGCCAGATCCCTCGCTGCGCTCGGGATGACGTCTTCTGAAAGAAGCAATCACATGTAGAACAAACTCAACCGCGGCAGCCCATACTTCTCCAGTAGTCGCTTGTTCATATACTGCTTCTGCAACTGCTCGATCTGTGCCCCCGGCATCTTGCTGCGATACGGAGCGAGTTCCCGATCAGCCTGCGCCCGCACCGCGACAATATCCGCATCCGGAGTCGCCGCCAGCAACACGGCAAACAATTTTTCTTCCATCACCGTGAGGCGCCGCTCGAGATCCTCGAGCCGTGGTGAAGGATTCGCTTCGACCTCACCAGCCAGTTCAGAAAGATTCCTGGCCGTCTCCCGCGCGATCGCCGCTCCTGAAACTCCGCCACCCTCGGGCAGTTTCGCGGCATCTAACGCTTCGGCATTCTTCCGCAAGAAAGCCGCGATCTCTGGCGCCTGAAATCCTCGCTCGGGCTTGCTCTCCCCCTGCGCCACTCCCACGGCGGCTTCTTTCATCTCTTCGGCGGCGGTCAGCACCTCCTGCGCGCAATATGCCAGGCTATTCACCTTCCGTGACTTCGTAGGACGCTTGTCATACTTCTCAAACGCTGCATCGATCCCGCGCAACACCGCCGCCAGCGGGATGCCCGCATCCTTCCAGGTTTCAATCAACGCCCAATCGAGCGTCGAAAGCAGCAGAATACCGCCACGCCGGCGCTGAAACTGCTCCTCGATTTCGGTGAAATAGTTGAAGTAGTTTTCCACGAAGATCAGCGGGAGGTGCGCGACTTGCCAGCAGGCCACGGCTTTGACGGCGAATCGGCTTTGGGAGTCGCAGCCTTCGGCTTGCCTGCAGGAGCCTTCGCCACCACGTTGCGCTCCCAGATAATGCGCAGCCCGTCGAGCGTCAGGAATTCGTCGACGTGCTTGATGTATTTGGAATTCGGTCCAATCAAGGGAGCGAGCCCACCGGTCGCGAGAACCTGCGTATCTTTCCCCAACTCACCGAGCAGTTTTTCGAGAATGCCATCCACCAGCCCGAGATATCCGTAATAAAGCCCTGACTGCAGGCTGCCCACGGTGTTGGTTCCAATGATGCGCGCCGGCTTGCGTATATCCACACGCGGCAGGCGCGCCGTACGCTCGAACAGTGCCTCGGCGGAAATCCCGATGCCAGGACAAATCACGCCGCCCAGATATTCTCCCTTCACCGATACGCAGTCGAAAGTCGTCGCCGTGCCAAAATCCACGATGATGCAGGGCCCGCCGTACTTCTCAAACGCGGCAACGCCGTTCACGATCCGATCCGCCCCTACCTCAGCGGGATTTTCGTACTGCACCGGCATCCCTGTTTTCACGCCCGGCTCGATGAACAGCGGCTTGGTATTGAAGTACCGCTCGCAAACCTCGCGCAAGGTCGAATCCAATGGAGGGACGACGGACGAAATCACAATGCCATGAATCCCCTTGGCTTCGAGATTTGCCATCGCAAACAAATTGCGGAACAACACGCCATATTCGTCGACGGTGTGAGAGGCATCCGTCCCGACGCGCCAGTTCGCCACCAGCAGCTCATACCGCGGCGCCTCATCTGCAGGAGGCTCCGCTCCATGCACCTTCGCCACCCGCGCGAAGACCCCCAGCACCGTATTCGTGTTGCCGACATCCAGAACCAAAAGCATGATTCGTCTTCCGCTAATAATTTGACGTCATCCTGTCACCAATACTTTGACGTCATCTTGACTCTAGTATTTTGACGTCATCCTGAGCCCGAAAGGGCGAAGGATCTGGCGCGCAGCAGCAGAATCTCCGTGACCCGCGCCAGATCCCTCGCTCCGCTCGGGATGACGTCCTTCTTTAGAATCACATAGGGGCGCGCTACTTAGCCCTCACCGTCCCGCTCAAAACCGTTCTCATCCCCTGCGCCGTCCGAACCAGCAGGAACCCGCGTGTGTCCAACCCCTCAGTCACACCCTCAAACCCGCCATTCTCCTCGATCCGCACGGGACGCCCCTGCGCCCACGAGGAATGTTCCTGAAAACGCTCGAGGATCGAAGCATGGGCCCCCGGCTTCTCCAGCAGGTCGCGATACTCGCGGTCGAGCGATTTTAACAAAGCCGCACACAACTCTACGCGCGACCACTCGGTGCCGGTCGCCAAACGCAACGACGTCGCCACCTCGCGCAACTCCGAGGGAAAACTCGCTTGATTGACATTGATGCCGATGCCGACAACGATATACCGAACTCGGGTGGCCTCGGCATTCATCTCGGTAAGAATCCCGCAGAACTTTTTCCCGTCAATCAGCGGATCGTTCGGCCACTTCAAGTCCGGATCCACGCGCGCATCCACTTCCTGCACCGCCGCATGCACTGCCAGCCCGGCTGCCAGGGATAGGATCAACGCATCCGACGGAGGCAGCATGGGACGCAACACGACCGAACAATAAATTCCGGTTGACTGCGGAGACTCCCAGCTATGCGCGCCGCGCCCACGTCCCGCCGTCTGCTGCTCCGCCAGAAACACAGTGCCCTCGGGGGCGCCAGCAGCCGCAGCTTCCATCGCTGCCAGGTTGGTCGATCCGATCTTGTAATAATGATGAATGTTCTTGCTGAAGATCGTGCGCTTGACCAGCGATGCCAGCATGTCGGGGAGAAGCAGATCAGGAACCGACTTCAGCCGGTACCCGGTCGCGGGATGCCCCGCGATCTCAACGCCAATCTCCCGCAAGTGCTGCACCAGCCGCCACACCTCAGACCGGCTGGTACCGATCTCTTCGGCAATCTTCGTCCCGCTGACGACGACGGTTGCGTGCTGGGTAAGCAGTCGCACAATGCGACCCAGGCGCGCATCGGTCTTCTGCGGCACCTGTGGCGCCGGCACTCCGGTCCGCGTTCGTTTTGGAGTGGAGCTCTTGATGCGCCAATTATAACCACCAGTCGTCAGTCTTCGGTCGTCAGTCGTCAGGAGAGGCAAAACGGCCACAGATTTGCGCGGATTTCACCGACAGGTCATAGGTCTTGAAAGTAGATTTGCGCAGGTGGCACGGGCGGTTTCTCCGCGAGCTTTGCGGAACCTTAGCGGCCTTTGCGTTCAAAAGCTTTGAGATTTTTTCGAAGAAGAGATCCGTGACAATCCGCGGAAACCCGTGGCCAAAGCTTTTGGCTGATGACGGAAGACTACTCGGGCGCCACTCGCAAGCTCATATCCACAGCCTTCGCCGAGTGGGTCAACGCTCCGACCGAAATGAAGTCCACACCGGTCTCAGCGTAGCCGCGGATGTTTTCCAACTTGATGCCGCCCGAACACTCCAGAGGAATTCGCCGCTCGAGGCGCGCACAGCGCTCCACCGCCCGCTTCACATCTTCCACCGACATATTGTCGAGCAGAATCGCCTCGGCCCCATGGGTCAGCGCCTCTTCGAGCTCCGCCAGAGTTCGCACTTCAATCTCTATCGGCTGCGAGCCCCTGCGGTTGCGGATCGCCCGCTCCAGCGCCGGCACGATCCCGCCCGCCAGCGCGATGTGATTGTTCTTGATCAGAATGCCATCCGACAAATCCAAACGGTGATTCTGCCCGCCGCCGCAGCGCACGGCGAACTTGTCGAGTACGCGCAACCCGGGCACGGTCTTGCGCGTATCGAGCACCCGCGCCTTCGTTCCAGACACGGCCTCGACATAGCGGCGCGTTACGGTCGCGATCCCGCTCAGCCTCTGCATGAAATTCAAAATCACGCGCTCGCACGACAGAATCACTCGCGCATTGTGCCGGATCACTGCCACCGACTGCCCCTTGTGCAGGCGGATGCCATCAAAAATCTCGGGATGCGTCGTCACTTCGTAGTGCGAAGTCACCGCCCCATCGAGCATCGCGTACACATCGAGAATGCGCGACACGCAACCGATGCCTGCCAGAATGCAGTCTTCCTTCGCAAGAATCGTCGCCGAAGCCCGCTGGTTGGCCTCAATACAGGCATAGCTGGTGGAGTCGTGCGTGGCACGATCCTCGTTCAGCGCGTTCTCGATAATCGCGGTAATGCGTCGGCTATTCCAGTCCATGATTTCTCTTGATGTGGGGACAATCCTCGCCCCGTCTATGCCGATCTAGAACCTGCCTAAATCTCGTATTTCAAACCTGACGTCATCCTGAGGCCGATAGGCCGAAGGATCTGGCGTGCAGTGGTTTATGCTGCCGCTCCGCGCCAGATCCCTCAACCGGCAAAAAACGCCGGCTTTCGGGATGACGTCATTTCTAAAGGAACGCTAGCAGCCAATCTCTTCCAACTTCCCCTGCGTCTTCTCCCGCAAAACCGCCAACTCCCCGGCCCGCTTGCGAATCCCTTCCACTACTTGCGCCGGAGCCTTCGCCAGAAACTGTTCATTCCCCAACTGCCGCTGTCCGTTGGCGATTTCTCTTTCGATCCGCTCCAGCTCTTTCTTCAACTTCTCGCACTCTACGGCCACATCAATCTTCTTTTCATACACTACGCGGACATCGAACCGCGCCGTGTGCCGCGCGCCAGCGGTCAAGGAACGATCAACAAACGTTACCCGATCCCCATTCGCCAGCCGCTCGACCGCTCCCTGATTCCCTTCAACCAGCTTGCGCACGGCGGCCTCTTGCGTGAACACTTCGATCGGCACTTTCTCTTTGTGCTCGACCTTCAACTCCGCCCGCAGATTGCGTACGCTGACAATCAAATCCTGCAGGATCGCCATCTCCGTCTCGGCCTGTAGATCAAACTTTTTCTCATCGGCCTGCGGATACGCCGCCAACGCAATCGACGCCAGCGGAGGCTTTCCATCGTACACCGCGTGCCATATCTCCTCGGTGATGAAGGGCATCACGGGATGCAACATTCGCAGCGCCCCTTCAAACAACGCCACCAGATTGCCAAGCGCCGCGCGGGCCGCATCTTGATCGCTATCCGCCTCAAATGCCAGCCGCGGCTTCACCAGTTCGATATACCAGTCGCAGAACTCGCCCCAGAAAAAGTCATAGATCGCCCGCGCCGCATCATCAAAGCGATACGCGGCAAGCGAATCGTTGACATCTTTCGCCACCCGATTAAAGCGCGACCAGATCCACCGGTCTTCGAGAGGTGCTTGTGTGGCGCGGGCATTCCTGCCCGCGTCTTTGCCGAGTTCGGGAAGCCCCCAGACTCCCGCGCTCTCCGCCCGGTCCACATTCATGAACATGAACCGTGCCGCATTCCAGATCTTGTTGGCGAACGCCCGATACCCCTCGGTCCGGCTGGGATTAAACGCAATATCCGTTCCTGGCGACGACATCGCCGCCAAGGTGAACCGCGTCGCATCCGTCCCATACTTCTCGATCACTTCAATCGGATCGAGCACGTTCCCCTTGGTTTTCGACATCTTCTGCCGGTCGGCATCCCTCACCAGCGCGTGAATATAGACCTCGCGGAACGGCACGCTCTCGCGTAAAGCCTCGTCACCGGTCTTCTCCAGCCCCAGGCCTCGCGGACGATGCGGCGGCATCATGAACCAGCATCCCATCATGATCATCCGCGACACCCAGAAGAAAAGGATGTCGAACCCGGTAATCAACAGCGACGTGGGATAAAACTCCGCCAGATCGCGCGTCCCCTCCGGCCATCCCAGGGTCGTGAACGGCAGCAGCGCCGACGAGAACCAGGTATCGAGCACATCCGATTCCTGCTCCAGCCGCGCCCCACCGCATTTCGCGCAATTCGCCGGCGTTTCACGCGCCACGATCATCTCGCCGCAATCCCCGCACTTCCACGCCGGAATGCGATGCCCCCACCACAGTTGCCGCGAGATGCACCAGTCATGGATGTTGTACATCCAGTTCAAATAAATCTGCTTGTAGTTCTCGGGCGTGAAGCGGATGTATCCTTTCTCCACCACTTCGATCGCGCGCTTGGCCAGCGGCTCAATCTTCAGGAACCATTGCAGCGACAGCCGCGGCTCGACAATGCTGTTGCAGCGCTGGCATTTCCCGATCGAGATGGTGTAGTCCTTGATCGCCACCAGGGATCCCTGCGCTTCCAGATCGGCCACCACTCGCGTCCGCGCCTCAAAACGGTCGAGTCCCTTGTAGGGGCCCGCGTTTTCGTTCATGTGCGCGTGCTCGTCCATTACGTCGATCTGGGGCAGGTGGTTGCGCAGGCCCGCGAGAAAATCATTGGGATCGTGCGCCGGCGTGACCTTCACCGCGCCCGTCCCAAACTCCGGATTGGCCAGCTCATCCACAATGATAGGAATCTCGCGATTCATTAGCGGCAGGCGCACTTTTTTCCCGTGCAGGTGCCGGTAGCGGTCATCTTTCTCATTCACCGCGACGGCCGTATCCCCCAGCATCGTCTCGGGACGCGTCGTCGCCACCGTGATGAACTCATTCGTTCCCACCACGGGATAGCGAATCTCATACAGCTTCCCGGCTACGTCTTCGTGCTTCACTTCGAGATCGGAAATCGCTGTTCCGCAGCGCGGACACCAGTTCACGATGTACTTGCCGCGATAAATCAGCCCCTCTTCATGCAGCCGGACGAACACCTCGCGCACCGCGTGCGACAGGTCTTCATCCATGGTGAAGTACTCGCGCTCCCAATCGACGGAGTCGCCGAGCCGCTTCATCTGGTCTAAAATCGCGCCGCCGTAGTGCCGCTTCCACTCCCACACCCGCTCGATGAACGCCTCGCGCCCCAGCTTGTGACGGCTCTTGCCCTCGGTCGAAAGCTGGCGCTCCACCATCATCTGCGTGGCAATGCCGGCATGATCGGTGCCCGGCAGCCACAACGTGAGGTCTCCGCGCATGCGATGCCAGCGGATGACAATATCCATCTGCGTCTGGTTCAGCATGTGCCCCATATGCAGCCGTCCGGTCACATTGGGAGGAGGCAACAGCAAACTGAATTTGGGACGAGCCTCTCCCTCAGGAGGCGTAGGGACGTCAAAGAGTTTTTCCTGAATCCAATACTCCGCCCAGCGCGCCTCAATCGCGCCCGGCTCATACGACTTGGGAAGATCGTGCATATCAGCTTTTAGCTTCCAGCTCTTAGCCGTTAGCTCAACCGTTTTGGCTAAAGGCTGAGAGCTAATGGCTAAGGGCTGTCTCTGTAAACCTTTGATCTTACAGGCGGGTAGAAAACGCGGTCAAACGTGTTGAGGGAATGTGGAGAGCGCAGACATCCAACCACCGTGTCATCTTGAGCGAAGTGGTCGCGAGCGAAGCGAGCGACCACGCAGTTGAAGGACCCCTACCCTGGTAGTAGCGCTAAAGCCGCGCAAAACCGAGAATGGAACATATCGTCATCACGATAGGGCAGCGGGAACACTCGGTCCTGAGAAAGGCCGGGCCACCCTTTCAACGGTTGACACTTTCCCGCAGTAAATCCACTCACTGTGCGCTTTTGCGTTTCGTGTCGAGGTTCACGTGTTGCCGAATCGCTTGGGAAGGTGTGTCCCCACCCGGGCACAGGGCGCGGGCGGGGACGCGGAGTGATAGATCCTCCCCGAGAGGCTTACTTCTTACTTACCTCGCTCAGCACGTTGGTGGCTGCCTGCTGCAGGAGCGGGGTGAGCACGTCTTCGCCGTCCGACTTCGCCTTGGCTTTGAGGGAGTTCTGCAGTTGGGGCGAGGTTTGTCCGGCGCGCACCAGCTGGTAGTCAATGCTCACATCGTCTTTGGACTTGATCTGGCCATTGAATCCGGTGAGTTGGTTCATGGCCTGTTGTTGCGCCGACATGGCCGCGGCCGAGGCGGCAGCGCCGGCGGCCTGGGCGGCAACGACTCCTCCCATGCCTCCTCCCATACCTCCGGCCATGCCGGCCATGGGCACCATGCTGGCGACGGGTGCAGCCATTTTCATGAATTTGCCGAAGCCGCCGCCGGAGCTGTGCTTCACCGCCACGCTGGAAAACAGGATGTAGTCGCACTGTTTCTGCTGCGCCTCGGCCTGCAGTTGCATGGCGATGCGCGAGTCGAGGGCGGTGACCTCGATCGCCGGACCGCTCATCAGCGCGACCTCAGCATTGCGGATGGGAGTGCTGTAGTCTGCTCCCGCATTGTTGCCCTGGCCGACTTGTGCACCCGGAGGAGCGACTCCAATGCGGATCTTCCCGGGCGCCTTCGGACCCAGCGCCTGGGGCGCGGCCACTTGATTCGCAGCCGGTTGTCCTTGCCCGGAGCCCAGCATGCCTGGGCCCATCGGCGTCCCGCCCAACATGCCCAATGTCTGTTGCGCCATCGCATTGGCTTGCATCTGTGCGGCCGGAGCCGCGGCAGGGTTCAGCATCCCAGCCAGCATGGCCGCCTTCATTCCGCTGGCTGCGGACGCCTGACCGGCTCCGCCCTGCGGGGCAGCGGTTTGCATCTGCGGAGCCATCGCCGATTGCTGTGCCGGCGCTTGCGGCTGAGGAGCCGCGCCGTTGAGCTCGGCACGGGAATTTACCTGCCGATACCCGACCGGCACCTCGAACATCTCAGCCGGAAGTTTCTCTTGTTTATTAAGTTCCGAGATCAGGATGCCCACCGTCATGGCGCCGCCGTCCGGAGTGGGCATGGTGATGTTTTCCTGCAGCGGATACCCGGGTTTTCCGCTGCCTGTGCGCTTTTCGATCACATTATCGTGGCAGCCGGCTCCCTGCTGAACCGGCGGGGCGAACGACGTACATCCCGCCTGTTCTTTGGATATGTCGGCAAACCAGCCGTCGATGTCGAACGATTGGCGGACCTGGGTGCAGGCGTCCGGGGAAGGTTCCTGGACAACCTTGGCCTTGAGGTGCCGCGCCGGGTAGCCGTACAGCGTCTTGCGCTCCCCGGTGTCGGTCACGGTGGTGGTCAGGAGGATTCTTCCTCCATTGGCCTCGGCTGCCGGCTGACCGGTTGCCAGCGCCGCGGCCTTGGCGGCGTTCTCATCCTGCGGATCAGCGGTTGCGAAGTAGGTTTGCGCTTGTTCGTTGAGGGTGAGGGTGCGTTTGAGGTCGCATTGGCGCAGGGTGATCGTGCTTCCGTTGGGACCCTGGTTTACCGTGCGTTCCCGCGCTCCCTTGATGGAACTTTCGCTGCTGGAGACGAAGTTTCCTCCGACCGTGATGCTTTTCTTGATATGCAGATCCTGGGCCTCGACCACCATGGCCGTCAGGACCACAAACCAGCCGACGCGACGCGACATTTTGGAAGGCATAGTCACTCCTTGTGGCGATAAGCGGAACGCAATCGGCAGGCATCACGGCTGATCCAAGCCTCGGGCACAGAACTCAGACTCAGCCGTTGTCGCCTGCGGACTGCCTTCCTACCTGATAAGGCGAAATTGGCGGGTGGTTTTGAGTCACGCAGTGCGAAAAAAAATGGCGCGCCGAACGATTTTCGTGAAAGATGGGATAAATGCAGTTATTTCAATGACATCCACCAGGTATCAAAGAATTGACACTCATCACAGGAATGGAATATTTCCAGAGTAGCGGACTGGCGGCAGAACGGATGTGCCACCAACACCTGGCGGGTTATGGCGTCGCCCACCCTTCGGAAATCGGGGTATACTTACCGATTAGTGCCGGGGCTGCCGCACGACGGCGCCCGGCCAGGGCTCGCATTATGCCCACTCAGGAGGTCCAGATGAAGGCGCTCGCTTACGTCCTTCTACTCGCCGTCGCATCCCTGCCCCTGGTCGGCCAAACGCACAATGATGACCGCAATCTACGACGCACTCGCAAGGACGTGTCGACGGTGAGCGCACCCGAGGTCCGGTCTGGTGGAAAGGACGCGAATGCCCAACTCGAGCGGCTGGAGCAGCAGACAGCGCGTCTAGCGGCGCAACCTGCCGCCAAGACAACCACGCCCATGCCGAAGCTTCCGTCGAGTACGGATCGCCCCTCAGCTGGTTCTCAGCAATCGATGCCCGTGCACGCGCAATCGAGCGGATTGAAGAGCGGTGCAAGAAATTATGGCCATTCCAGTCGCGGCGCTCATGCCGGCAAGGCGAACCCCTACCCACACTGAACCTCGACCTGCGGCAGCCGTTCGACGGCGGTAGCGATTTCCCGCGCTGTCAGCCCATAAGCGCGATCCAGCACCCATACGGCCTCGACCATTCCAATGACGCTGACAAAACCGGGATGCGTCCGCGTCAAACGGCGCTCTAGAATCTGGTGAACCAAAAGTCAAGGCAGACAAACGGGGAGCGCAGTCACCGATTTGGTTACGCAAAAAGGCCCTGCTTGCGCAGGGCCTTCTCTTTCTCCCAACTGTAGCTGAACCTACGGGATTGGAACGGTGGCGAAATCCACGTCTTGCACGTGAACTCCTCCGACCGTGCGCGTACCGTCGGTCCAGGTGATGAACGCGTTGCCGTTCTGGGTGGTGTCGTAGTCATAGTCACCCGCGTAGCAGTTCACGACCGAAGGATCGTTCTGCGTCGGCTGGGAGATGACTCCGCTGACCGCCTTCGGGCCGCCGAAAGTGGTGCCGTTGTCTTTCGACTGGCGAAGAACACGCTCGTAGGCGCATCCCGGATCGCTGGTCGTCGTGCATTTCGCGGTGGCTTTGCGACGATCGTACCAGGCAACGGTGACTCCGCCAGCGGCATCCGCCGAGAGCGAAGGCATCCACTGCGTCTTGAACGCCGCGTCCGCCGTACCGTTGAGCTTCCGCGGAGTCGACCAGGTCACGCCATTGTCGGTTGACTTGGTGTAGAAGATATCGCCAGGATCGCCATTGGTTCCCAGGCCGGCGAATACGTAGTGCACGACGCCGTTGGGTCCCACGCCCGGCTCTCCCCATCCCATGTGGCGGATGATCGGATTGACCTGGGCAAAGTAAGAATTGCTGCTGCAAAGCGCGTCGCAGATCGGCTTGAAACTCGCGCCCATGACAGCCGTGGTCCAGGTCTGGCCGCCGTCGAGCGATTTGTACATCATATTGGTACGGTTCGCGCAACCGCCGCCGCCTTCATTCATGCCTGCGATGAATACGGTGCTGTTAGCGCCTTCGTAGCGGGTCGCGCCCGCCGGTGAACCGGTGATTTGTACGTCACGAATGAAAGTCGAGCCGTTGACGACGCGGACCGGGCTCGTCCAGGTCACGCCGTCATCGGAGTGAGTTACGGAAAGAGCGCCAACGCCGACGCCGAAATCGTTCCACGAAACATACATCCGGCCGTAAGTTCCGCTGGTCGGCTCGTTGTCAACCCACATGGACTCGCGGTCGTCGCTGACGCCGTTGTGAATGCAAGCCGAGGCCGTCCAGGTGGTACCGTCGGTGGAGCTCCAGCTGCCGAGACCGAAACCACCGCAGCTCGTCACCAGGTCGCCGGCAAAGAACTTGCCCAGCTTGGCGTTGTAGACGACGATGGGATCGCCGTAGTTCGTCCCATGGCCGCTGGCAAATGGGGGCGGCAGTATTTCTGTGAAGGTTGCGCCTCCATCATTCGAAACCGAAGTGCCCGAGTACTGGTTGGCATTGTGGTCGTTGTAGTTGACCACGATGTTCGCGGGGTTGGTGACGTTGGCGTACACCATGTTCTCGCTCTTGGTACAGCTGGTCGAGCTGGTGCAGGTACGGTTGGAGACCTGAATATTCGGCGGCATGAGCGGGAGATTAGCGGTCTTTCCCGGTTGTCCGCCCTTAGCCAGTCCGCACTCAATCAAGACGCGTCCAGCGCCCAGGTTCTCTTGTTTTTGAATTCCCAGGGCCTGGATTTGTGAGCAATCGATTCCCACCGATGTCATCTGAGCTACTGCCGGCGTCGGTTGGACCGCGAACGCTACCAGCAACAGGACTGGAAGCGCAATGTAACCAAGTGTCATACGTCCGTTGCACATCTTCATCACGTACACCCCTTTATTTTTATTACTGATTTCCCGAGTCTGACGATGCGCCGGACATGCGCCGCTGCTCCGTCGGCTCCGTCGTCACCGCACTGCCCTTACCGAAATACTGCTCATCCATCCAAATTCCAGTTTTCTTTTTTAGTTCGTCCAACTCTTTTTCCATCTTCTCGCCCTGCACCAACTTGCCGACCAGAGAATTCACATCTGACAGTGACTGGCGGTCGCGCCCCGCCAGATAAACCAGGATCACGTGGTCGGGCGTGTCCTCGGCTTCTACCCATTGCCCCACCTTCATGGTGAAGGCAACCTTGTCGAGGTTTCCCGGAAGTTGGCCGCGCACAAAAGTCAGCGGCTGGTCATCCAAAATGCCTTGATCGCTTCCCTTGAACATTTCCGCCAGTTTGATGGAGTCGCCACCCGACGCCGAGGATTGCAGGATGGCGGCGGCGCGCGCCTTCGCGTCTTCCGCCGGCAGTCCGTGGCTATTCTTCGAACCTCCGCCCACTTTCCAGATGAAGAGCCTGCGGATCTGCACCCGGTCGAAGTCCGAGAGGTGGGCCTGGTAATAAGCGTTGATCTGTTCCGGAGTCGCCTTGTTCTTGCTCAGCAAGCGTGTGAACTCCGCGTCGGAAAGAATCTGCAGGCGAGCCACGGCCAGCTTCTGGCGGATCTCCGGAGTGGAATCCAAGTGGTTGGCCACCGCCAACTGCGAGAGCATCAGCACCGACGCGTAGTCGTCGCCCAAGCGGCGGCGATCTTTTTCGCCCGCTCCGCCTTTATCGGGATCGCCGCCCTGCGGCTCAATATCGCCGATGCTCGCTTCGAACTCCTCTTTCTTGACCGGCACTCCTCCTACCTTCATGACAACGCGATCCGCGGATGCCGCGGCTTTTTTTGCGGTTGAGGTGGCGGGGGCTGATTTGCCTTCGGTGGCCTGGCTGCGTGCTTCTTGCGCACAGCCGAAACCAACAATCAAAGTCAGGAGAAGGAAATGGTGGAAAGCGGAACGCACACTAATCAAAACAGAGTCTCCCATTCGGATGAACTCATGGTCGAGCGAACAAACTTAAAGAGATCTCAACTTCCGATGAACTCGATAGAAACTGTCTTCTCACATCAAGCCAGTTTTTCATCGGGCGAGGGGACTCTCGAACGATGACCGGGAAGGCAGCACCTACGTCCACTATGCGGCGTACTACAGGGCATAGTAATCAGCGGCCAAGCGTAGTCGATCGGGGCACCCGTGTCAACGTGCAAAATGTTTACCTTCATAGGCTTAGAGAAGAAAGTCTCGGGACTTTGGCCCACGCCGCCAGTTTGTTCCAGTTCCGCCACAGACCCTAGCGCCGCGTAGGAAAATAGAGGTTGCTGGCCATGCGGTTATAGCCGGTACGGCCTACCGATCGCTTTGTGCTGCAGCGCGACCCGTTGCGCGCTGACCGGCGCGGGAGCGGGAACCTGGCGTTTAACAGCAACCTGGAGGGCTTCGATCTTTGTCTACTGCGACTTCACGCCTGAGCAATTCTTTGCCGGGAATTATCCACCGACGACTCCAGTTCGTCGCCGAGACAAACGATCGGGGCGCAGATTGGGTCTGACGCCACAGGCACCGTAATCCGTTCGGCACAGGTCTGGGAAATTCCGTTCGAGAGACGCGGCTCAAAGTCTTGGGACTGAAGTATGGGGCCGGCGGTCTCCGCGAAAATAGCGGAACAAAACTTTACAAACTATTCATAGTAGTTAGTCACGGATTGTGACTATGATGCGCTGCTTATTGGCGGCGGAGTTTGTCCCGCCACGCAATAGCGAGCCTCTCCGATCGCGTCGGAAGAATTTACAAATTTTGACTTTCGCTCGCGAAATAAAGAGGTATCGTGCCAAGGGCAACTCGTGGGAGGAAACCGGGACGCGCTGTCTCTGGATTCTTTCTCTCCATGGGCTGGTTCCAGCAGGCGGTGTCGAGCGGTCAACATGTCCCGAGTAGAGGGCAACCTTGATCGTGCGCCCGTACAGGGTACGAACGCCTGAGGAAGATCTTGACGAACCAGTTCATCCAGCAAACGGAGCCTGCAAACCATGAAGCCGTCTTTGGGGGGACGCTCCCAAGCGTCACTGTGTGTAAAAAGTGTGCTTGGCTCCCAACGCCGGAACTTCCTTCGTCCGATTCGGGCTTCGGCCCTCAACCCGCATTACGGGAGAAGCTGATGATTCGAAGATTTAGTTTATCGTTGCTCGCGCTGCTGACACTGGTCTCGATGATGACGATCGCCAGTGCAGCCCAATCCCAATCCTTGATGACGCGTCACACCCGTGACGCAGTGATGAACGGGCAGGCCGCTCTGCTGAGCCGCCTCCCCGGCAATCAATCGATGGAACTGACCTTTCAATTGCCTCTGCGCAATGAGGCAGCCCTGCGGGCATTTCTGCAGGAAGTGAACGACCCCAGCAGCCCGAACTACCGCCACTTCTTGACCGTGGACGAGTTCACGCGGATGTATGGTCCGAGCGAAAACGACTACGCGAAATTGACCCAATGGGCGCAATCGAACAATTTCAAAGTGACCGCGACCTCGCGCAACAACATGATCCTGCAAGCTACCGGATCGGCTGCCGACGTCGAGCGCGCCCTGCACCTAACCATGAATCTCTACAAGCATCCGACTGAGAACCGGGCGTTCTACGCGCCCGATCGCGAGCCCAAGACCGACACCCCGATGCAGCTCTTTGCCATCGGCGGCCTGGATAACTTCTCCACGCCTCACACGGCCCTTGTGAAAAAGAACCAAACCGCGGATAGGTTCCGCGGCAACGCCACAACGGGATCCTGCCCTGGGGCAGCCTTCTGCGGCAGCGACATGCGCGCGGCTTACTACGGGGCAACGACTCTTACCGGATCGGGTCAGAGCGTGGGGTTGTTTGAATTCCTCGGTACCGATCTCGCGGATGTAACTACCTATTACAAGAACGCAGGTCAGACCAACAACGTGCCGATCAACCTGGTCTCGGTGGACGGCGTAACTGTCAACTGCTTTGCCAACCAGGGTTGCGATGATACCGAGCAGACGCTCGACATCACCCAGGCGCTGGGCATGGCTCCAGGCCTTCGGGCTCTAAACGTGTATATCGGGAAGAGCACGGGAACGCTGGACGACAAAGGCATTTTGAACGCAATGGCGACCGCGAGCCCACTCGACTCCGCATTGAGCTGCTCGTGGTCGTGGACCCCTACGGACAACACCACTGACGATCCCATTTTCATGGAGTTCGCTGCGCAGGGTCAGAACATGTTCGTGGCTGCTGGCGACAGCGGAAAGTGGCCGGGGAACGGGTTCTATTGGCCACAGGATGATCCGTTCATCGTCTCGGTGGGCGGCACCGATCTGACGACCACCGGCGCAGGTGGCGGGTGGGCTTCGGAGACGGGCTGGTCGAGCAGTGGCGGCGGAATCTCGCCCGACAACTTCGCCATCCCCTCATGGCAGACGGCAGCCGCTGCTGGCTGCTCGAGCTGCTCGAAAACCGTTCGCAACGGCCCGGACGTTTCCGCCAATGCGAACTACACCTTCTATGTGTGTGCTGACCAGACTACCTGCACGTCTAACCTATACGGTGGAACCAGCTTCGCGGCACCGATGTGGGCCGGCTACCTGGCTCTTGCCAACCAGCAGGCCGTGCAGAACGGCCAGTCCCCGTTGGGCTTCATCAACCCCGAGCTGTACACCATCGGCGGAGGCAGCTCTTACAAGTCGAACTTCCACGACATCACCAGTGGAAATAACGGCTTCATGGCGACCCCACTCTTCGATCTGGTCACCGGATGGGGAAGCCCCAACGGCGCTACGCTCATTAACTCGTTGACCGCAGGCGGAGGAAGCCCTGACTTCACCATCAGCGCCAATCCGAACACGCTGACGATCACTCGCGGCAGTTCCGGACAGTCGACGATTACCACCACGGTATCGGGCGGCTTCAACTCGTCCATCGCGTTGACGGCTAACATTGCGGCCGCGAAGTTCAGGCCCAGCACCATTCCAGCGCCGGGAGCAGGAACCTCCACCACGAAAATTACCGTGGGCAGCAACGTGAAGGTCGGAACCCACACCCTGACCATCACCGGTACGGGCGGCGGGATCACCCACACCACAACCATCACCATCACGGTGCAGTAAGCCTTTGCTAGCGCAGGCCCGGACCGCAAGGTCCGGGCTTTTTTATTGGTTAGAAATGGGGCGCGCAGACCCGCATGGGTGGCCTGACCCTGCTCACCGCCGACAATGAAATTCGTCGCGCAGTGAAAATGATCTGGTAGGGCAGAGTTGCTTTCCAGGTCTGAAGTCCGAGGTCTGAGGTCCGAAGTCCGGTTTCTTACTTCTTCAGCTTGCGTTTCAGCTCTTCCATCAACCTGGGTTTGAGTTCTGCGAGCATGTTGTCGACGATGCTGGAGATTTCGGCGGGATCCTGCTCTTCGGCAGCCGGGGCCTCTGCTTTGACTTCAGCCGCAGGTTCTTCCTCGGGCTTGGCCTCGGACTGAATTTCAGTCGGAACTTCGGGATTGACTGGCTGCTCCATCACTTCCGCGGGCGCCGCTGCTTCAGAAGCTTGTGGCGCAGGCGTTTCCGTTTCGCTGGCGGGGATTGCAGTCTCTTCGATGTTCGTAGTCGGCTGTTCGCCAATGATGGACTCGCGAATCTGTCGCCAGTTTGCCCAGGCTGCGGCTAATTCGGCTTCGCGCATGCGCGATCCCTCTTCGGGTTCGCTCGTGCCGGAGCTCGCCGCGGATGCTACAGGCTGACTTTCCGCGATCGCCTCCGAGGGGGCTGCATTCGCCGAAGCCGCCGCGGCAAACGCTGCCTCTTCCGCAACCGGAGCCACGGTTTCGGTGGCTACTGCATCGACAGGAGCTGGCGCAGGCTCGGGAGTGGCGGCGGTCTCTGCGGGCTTGGTTGGTTCCTCCGCTACGATGGCGTCGGTTACGGCTTCCGCGGCATGCCCGTTGCCGTTGTTCGGCATCACCGTTTCCACCGGAGTCGCCAGAGCAGCGTCGGCTGCGGCAAAGGCCGCGAAGGCCTTCTGCATCTCATGCTCCAGCAAGGTCGTCGACTCTTCTTCCGCCACTGCAACCGCTTCAGCGGCCCAGCGCGGACCGGTGAAACTTGCTCCCACCGCTCCTTCCGCCTGGACAGTGGAGGGAGTTCCAAAATCCGCCCCGGTTGGAGTCAGGGAAGCGAGCGCCGCCAACACCTCGGCATCGCTCACCGGGTGATTCTGCCCGGTTCCGATCTCAGTTTCTGTCTTGGCGGCTTCCACCGCGGGAGCTAGGTTCCGGGGCAGCTTCTACAGGCGCGCTCGCTACCGGTTCCGGAGTTGGCTGAAGCGGCGGCTCAGGAGCGCTCTGCTCGGTAGCTTGCGCTTCGAGCTCCGTCTTCGCCGCTGGTGCCTCTGGCTCTTCCGGCGCAGATGCAAAGGTCGCCGCGGGAACATCTTCTGGAGTGCTTTCCGTTGCGGGCGGCGCGACGGCGGCGGCGGGCGCATCTGCATCCGCTACCGGCCAAGCCTTGGTCTCGGCAACAGGTGGCGCCGGTGTCTCTGCTTCTGAGCTCTTGCCATTGATCTTGGCGACGGCGGCAGCAATCGCGGCAATCTCTTCCGGCCTGATGTCCTCGGGCAAGCCTGCGGGCATCGGCCGTTCAAATTTCTTGGGCTCGGCGGGGCGGAAGTCCTCGTCCCGCACGACGCTGCGAAATCCCTTTGCGGGGACAGGCTCGGGTTCCGCGTCCTTATCTTTATCTTTTTTCTTTTTGCCGCCGGGGATGATCAAGCGGTCTTTCCAGCCGGTTTCCTTGTCGCCGAAGTCGTTTTCATCGGCGTCGTGCTCGACGGCAGCGACTGCTTTCGCGAATCGCCCCTGCTTGTAAGGCTCTGGACCGGGAACAATTTTGTCTTCGAGCTTGGTGAGTGCAGTCAGCAGTTCGCTGGCTTCAAAAGGCTTGACGATGTAGGCGTCGGCGCGCACCCGGCGCGCTTCTTCGGGCTTGAAGGGCTCGAGCTTCCCCACCGTGAGCAGGACGGGAATCCGCGCGGTATCTTTGTTTTCTTTCAGCCGCGAGCAGACTTCAAGGCCGCCGTAGCCGGGCATGTAGACATCGAGAATAATGAGGTCGGGACGCTGCTCAGCGATGCGCTTCAGGGCCGCGGAACCGTTGTTGACGGTCGTGACCTCGTAGCCGGCATCATGAAGAATTCGCCGCCCCATGTTTTGGGCGGTCACACTGTCGTCGGCCAGAAGTATTCTGCGCGCCAAGCGGTGTCCTTTGGTCAGGGGGAGATAGCGCGAAGTTAAATTGTCCGTCGGCCTAAGTCAATGGAAAGAGAGAGGTAAGCAGGTTACGAGGGGTCAGCGCCAGTCGGGTAACCTCGGTAATCAGCGCCACGCCTTGCAAGCGTTGCACTTGCGGGGCGGGAAAATTTCGGTTCCGCGGACTCCGCCGGATTGGAGCTTGGTGTGCGTCTTAGAGGAAGTGCCGATGTGGCCGACGGGGCTTGGCGGAATCGGGCAAATCCGGTAAAATCTATGTTTTGCCCGTCAAGTTCTATTCTCGTCTGGAGTGGTCATGGCACAAGTTTGTGAAATCTGCGGCAAGAAGCCGCTGACCGGAAATACCATCAGTCACGCGCACAATGTAAGCCGCCGGCGCTGGAACGTCAATCTGCGCCCGGTGCACGCGAAGGTCAAGGGCCAAGGCAAGCGCATCCGCGTGTGCACCAACTGCCTGCGCAGTGGCAAAGTCGTCAAAGCCTAAACATTTACGATTTCCGAAGTACGATTGACGAAGTCAAAGGTTTCACTTCGTCAATCGTAAATCGTCCTTCGTGCTTCTCTACTTAATTCCCATCACTTCGACGTCGAAGATCAGGGTTGCGGCCGGCGGGATCACGGGCGGGCGTCCGCCTGGACCATAGGCTAGGTCGGGAGGGATGCGGAGCTGACGTTTGCCGCCGACCTTCATGCCGATGAGGCCTTCGTTCCATCCCTTGATCACCGGGGCGTTGCCCACATTCTCAACGGTGAAGGGCTGGCCGCGGTCGACCGAGCTGTCGAATTTCTTGCCGCTGGTGAGCCATCCTGTGTAGTGCACGACGACGTTATTGCCTTCTTTTACGGTGGCGCCGTCTCCGACTTTGATGTCCCAGTATTCGAGGCCATCGGCAGTCTTGGTGGGAGCTCCGGTCACTTTGGTAGGAGAGGTGGTGTCAGTGTGCTTGGCTTGCGCGAACAGGGCTGGAAGCGCCATCGCGAGCAGGGCGAGAGAGAGAGCAGTTTTCAGCATCAGATCTCCTGAATTTGCAATTTTCAATTGCCAATCTCCAATTCTAGATGGGGTTGGGAAAATTGAAAACCTCGCCTGCGCTCCCTTTCGGAAATCCTTTCTGAGCCGCTGCGGCAAACCTTCAGGCCAAAGCGATCACGTCGATTTCTACCAGGACGTCTTTGGGCAGGCGCGCGACTTCTACCGTGGCCCGGGCAGGCGGGTTTGAGGTGAAGTGGCGTCCGTAGACCTCGTTCATGGCAGCGAAGTCATTCATGTTCTTGAGAAAGACGGTGGACTTGACGACCTTGTCGAGGCTGCTGCCGGCGGCTTTCAGGATGCCGGCGAGATTCTTCAGCACGCGGTCGGTCTGGAAGGCGGCATCGCCCGTGACCAAGGTGTTGGTGACCGGATCGAGGGCGACCTGTCCGGAGACGAACACGAATCCGTTGGCTTTGATGGCTTGGGAATAAGGCCCGAGGGCCTGTGGGCCGTCATGAGTCGAGATTACTTCGCGCATAGAGAAGCTCCAGTCGTCAGTTTTCGGTCGTCAGTCGTCAGCCAAAACCGAACCGTTTGATTAATGCAGATACAGTCGGATCGCGTCAAGGCTTGCTGACCACTGATGACGGCTTCTAAATTTTTTGCAGCCGCTGCACGTCGTGCACGCCGGGAATCTTTCTTACGCCCTGGATGATATTTTCCAGATGCTTCAGGTCGGCGATGTCGAGGATGATGTCGATATTGGCTTGTCCGTTGGACGTGCGGGCTTCGATGTTGCGGATGTTGGTTTTGCTGTCGCTGATCACCGCCGTGATTTGCTTCAACATGCCGAAGCGGTCGTCACAAAAGACGGTGAGCTTTACCGGGTAGGCGCTGGGGGCGCCTTCGTCCCGGGCCCACTCGACATCGATCTTTCTTTCCGGCTCATACATCAGGTTGACGACGTTGGGACAGTTGATGGCGTGGACGGCGACGCCTTTGCCGCGCGTGACGTAACCGACGACCGACTCTCCGCGGATGGGATTACAGCAGCGGGCGCGGTAGACGAGCAGGTCCCCCTGGCCTTTGACGCGGATAGCGTCGTTGCCATGATCTCCGCCAAAAACGCGGCGGACCACGCTGGCGATACCACTCTTGTCAGTCTCGGTTTCGACGCTCGGTTCGGCGCTACTGCCGGGGACGAGTTTCGCTAATATCTGGCGCGCTGAATACTTCCCATATCCGATGCCCGCCATCAGGTCGTCGACTTTGCCGAGGCCGTAATCGGAGGCGGCGCGCAGCATGGCCTCATCTTTGATTTCTTTCAAAGCGATGCGGTATTTGCGGGCCTCTTTCTCAATCAGCTTGCGTCCGATTTCAACCGCGCGCTCGCGCTGATGCACGTTGAGCCAGTGCTTGATCTTGTTGCGCGCGCGCGAAGACTTGGCAAACGAAAGCCAGTCGCGGCTTGGCTTGTGGCCGGGCTGGGTAATGATTTCGACGATGTCTCCACTGTGCAGCTTGTGGCGCAGCGGGACCATGCGTCCGTTAACCTTGGCGCCGGTGCAACTGTGTCCCACTTCGGTGTGCACGGAATAAGCGAAGTCGATGGGCGAGGAATCGCGCGGCAGCACGACGACTTTGCCTTTCGGCGTGAAGGTGTAAACCTCTTCGGGATAGAGATCGATCTTGAGGGTGGAAAGAAATTCGTTGGGATCGGAAACATCGCGCTGCCACTCGACGACCTGGCGCAGCCAGGCGAGGCGCTGCTCGTCCTGGGCGGAGACGGGCCCGTCTTTGTACTTCCAGTGGGCGGCGATGCCTTCTTCCGCCATCTTGTGCATTTCTTCGGTGCGGATCTGCACTTCGAAGGGCGTGCCGTCTTCGGTGATGACCGAGGTGTGCAGCGACTGGTAGAAGTTCGGCCGCGGCATGGCGATGAAATCTTTGATGCGTCCGGGGACAGGGCGCCAGACGTTGTGAATAATGCCGAGAACGGCGTAGCAATCCTGCAGCGAGTTGGTGATCACGCGCATGGCGGTCAGGTCATAGACCTGGTCGACGCTGATGCGCTGACGAACGAGCTTCTTGTGGATGCTGTAGAGGCGCTTAATGCGGCTTTCGACGCGGGCGGTGATGCCGGCTTCTTTGAGCTTGTCTTTGACGACGCTTTCGACTTTGGCGAGGAAGGCTTCTCCGGCTTTGCGGCGGGATTCGACGGCGTCGTGCACCTGCTGGTAGCTGATGGGATCGACGTAGCGGAAGCCGAGGTCTTCGAGCTCGCCGCGAATTTTTCCCATCCCCAGACGGTGCGCGATGGGCGCATAGATATCAAGCGTTTCGCGGGCAATCTTCTGTTGCCGATCTGGTTGAAGATGCTCGAGCGTCCGCATGTTATGCAGGCGGTCGGCCAGCTTGATAAGGACGACTCGGATGTCGTCGACCATGGCCAGCATCATCTTGCGCAGGTTTTCGGCTTGCTGCTCTTCGCGGGTGGCAAAGTCGATGGCGCTGATCTTGGTGACGCCTTCGACGATGTGGGCGACCTGCTCTCCGAACTCCTTGCGGATGTCAACAATGGTGACCGAAGTGTCTTCGACGGAGTCGTGCAGAAGTCCGGCGGCGACGGCGATCGGATCCATCTTCATTTCAGCAAGAACCAGGGCGACCTCGAGGGGGTGGACCAGGTAAGGCTCGCCGGAGGCGCGGGTCTGTCCGGCATGATTTTTTTGGGAGTAGTCGTAGGCTTTGCGGATGATGGCGAGATCGTCGCTGGGCCGGTTGGCCCGCATCGTCTTCATCAGCTCACGGAACTTGGTCATCGTGAGCGCGGTGGTCGCGATCTGTTCCCGCAGAGTCGCCATGAAAGATTATAGCCTTCGGGAGGTGGAGGAGGAGTGTTCGGAAGCCTGTCCCGCGGGCGTTTGCCTTGGGTTTGATTATAGCGAGGGGCGCATTTTTGGTCCGTCATTCCGAGCACCGCGAGGAATCTGCATTTTCCGCCAGTTGCAAGCAACTGCGGATTCCTCACGTCGGAATGACAAAAGCGGGAGTTCACGGATGCTCGCCCTCGCTTCGCTTCGGGGAAGGACGAGACGTCCGTGCCACGTGATTTGTTTTTACTTCATGCCACTGAGAATCGAGCCCACGATGCCGCCGACCACGCCTCCTTCGGTGGCTTGGGCGGATGGCTTGGGCATGTATTCCGCGAGCGCGTGCGCGAGTTTGGCGATGGGTAACGTTTGCAGCCAGACTCTTCCCGGTCCGGTCAACGCGGCCAGAAAAATCCCATCTCCGCCGAAGATCATGTTTTTGATGCCCGGAACTGTTGTGATCTGGAACGAGACGCTTGATTGAAAAGCGCCGACGTGGCCGGGATGAACCCGCAGAGTTTCTCCCGCTTGCAAATCTTTCACGATGAGTTCGCCCGACAGTTCGAGCCATGCGGTGCCTTGTCCGCTGAGGTGTTGCAGCAGGAAGCCATCGCCGCCAAAGATGCCGGCGCCCAGGGATTGCTGGAAGCCGACGCTGATTTGAATTTGCGGCGTGGCGCAGAGGAATCCGTGGCGATGAATCATGTACTCGTGGCCCGGGCCGACTTCGACGGGAACGATGTGTCCGGGAAGCTTGGTGGCGAAAGCGATTTCTCCATTGCCGCCGATGGAGCGGTATTCCGTCATGAAGAGGGTGCCGCCTCCGGCCACTCGCTTGATCACGCCAAACAGTCCGCCGCCGCCGCCCAGTTGCGTGTGCGTGGTCATCTGGACAGCGCTGCTCATCCAGGAAAGTTCTCCCGCTTCGGAGATGATCGACTCGTTGGGTTCGAGGTTGAACTCCAGGACCGGCATGGTGGTGCCGAGGATGCGACTTTGCATGGATAGCTCCTGAGGGCGCGATGGACTGCGATTTCAGAGTATATCGTGAGGAACAGGCATTTCAGTTCAACCGGCGGGGCTGAATTTTCTTGCCGGGAAAAAGCCGCAGGCGCGCAGAGGCCAAGGTCTCTTTGTCTGCTACATTTAGTCTCGCGAGTTGAAGTAGAAGTCGGCGGTCTTATGGCGAACCGGATATTGGTGACCGGAGTTTCAGGGCCGATCGGAGTGGCGCTTCTGCCGTCACTCCGACAACGCGGCTACTCGGTGACCCGGCTGACTCGCGGCCCGGTAACCGGCGCGGATCAGATCGCTTGGGATCCTTCCCATCCATTGTCACCGGACGCGGTGACGGGTTTTTATGCCGTCATCCATCTCGCGGGCGAAAGCATCGTGGGGCGATGGACGGACGAAAAAAAGAAAAAGATTCGCGACAGCCGGGTGCTGGGCACGCGCCATTTGGCGGAGGCGCTGGCGAAGACGGCGCAGAAGCCGCGGGTATTTGTCGCGGGATCGGCGATCGGCTTTTACGGAGATCGCGGAGAAGAGGTTTTGCGAGAAAACAACGCTTCGGGCACCGGATTCCTTCCCGAAGTGTGCCGCCAGTGGGAAGCGGCGGCCCAGCCCGCGATCGACGCTGGCATTCGCACAGCGAATATTCGCACTGGAGTGGTGTTGAGCGCAAAAGGCGGAGCGTTGCCAAAGATGCTGACACCGTTCAAGCTCGGTGTGGGGGGAAAGATAGGAGACGGGCGACAGTGGATGAGTTGGATCGATGTACAGGACATGGTAGGCGGGATCCATCACATCTTGAAGACCGATCTGCTGCAGGGTCCGGTCAACATGGTTGCTCCTAAGGCGGTGACCAACGCCGAGTTCACTAAGACGCTGGCATCGGTGCTGCATCGTCCTGCGATCTTCCCGATGCCGGCGTTTGCGGCACGGCTGGCGTTCGGCCAGATGGCGGATGAACTACTTCTCGCCAGCCAGCGCGTAGAACCTACAAAGCTGATACGCAGCGGTTACCCCTTTCAGTACACGGAGTTACGGAAGTCGCTAGCGGATATTCTGAAGGGTTGAGCACAACCTTCTGTGATTGCGGTCACAGACCCATGGTCCTTAGCCTGCGAGACTGACGCTTGGGTTTTGTATGAAAAAGGCGCTGGCAGGGGCGATGTTTCTGGTCTTTCTACTAGGTCTGGCGCCCTCGTCGGTTGCAATGGGTAAGGCGTCTGGGACGGGACGTGGTCCGGCACATCCTTGTTGTCCTCGCCTGCATTCGCAGATTCTGCTGCAGTTGCCTCCGGCGACTCAACCCTGCGGACCGCAGCATCGATGCTGCCTTTCTTCCGGGCACCCCGCGACCCTTCCGGTGAACTCAGAAGCGCCGCGGAATGATCTGATGGCCCCGACCTCCGCGCAACCGGACGCGCCTTTGGCCCGGGCGCGGACTACCTCCGCTTTCGAACCATCCACTCTTTTATTTCGATCGCTGCTGATTGTAATCCTCCGTATTTAGAACCCCTTTTATCCTGTCCCTTTGTTTTTGAAACGGGCTTTGCCCGGCAAAGAAATTACCCACAAGCTTCAAATGGAGACACCATTATGAAATCACTCAAGATGTTGGCAATGATTCTGGCCCTGACGGTTCTTCCCTGGGCGCAAACTTCCACTCCAAACAATGCTGATGCGGCCGCACAAAGCACAACGAAAACGGAGTGCCCCTGCTGCCAGAAGATGGCCGGCGCGAAAGATGGAAAGTCCTGCTGCGCGCATCATGACATGGCGGCAAAAGACGGGAAGGCGATGTCTTGCTGCTCGGGAAAAGATGGCAAGGCGTGCATGAAGGGCAATAAGAAAGGGATGGCGGCATGCGCGAAGGCGGGTTGCTGCGGCGCGGAAGGAAAGGACTGCTGCAAGAAAGATGGCGACAAGTCAGCGATGGCATGCTGCAGTGGTGGGCAGTGCGGCATGCATCATGACGCAGAGCCGGATGCGATGAAATAGGTTGGAGACGATAAGCCCCGGGGTAACAGCCGGGGCTTTATTGCGCGGGAAAGTTTGCCGTCGTCGCTACGGGAATTTCCAGAGAAATTTTTTCTGGTCTACGGCCGGGATCTAACTTGGCTTTGGGGGCGTGCCTGAACCCGATCCTGCGCCGTCGCTGCCCTGGTGCATGTCGTCGAGCAACTTCTGCAAGAGTTCGTCGCGCTTTTCGCTGTTCAGTTCTTTCTGCAATTCTTCCAGCGCGAGGGCGACCACGTGGTAGTGATGGGCTCCCGCGTATCCCGGATCGGTGGTGATGTCGAGCCAGACTTTGTGCATCAGCTCCAGATCCTGCGGACGCATGCGGGGAGCATGCGGTCCGAGCGGATATTCGCGCACCGTGCCGTTGGGCGCGTGCACTTCGAGAGTCAGCCGCGGCCGGGGCTCGGGCAGGCGCTCCCAGGCGTCTCCTGTCATCTTGGCCTGTTCGTCGGCGTTGAGCTTGTTCGAAAGTCCGCAGACGATCACGCTGGAATCGAGACGCTGTGCGGTCACCACGATGGCCTCGAAGACGTCGGTGCCTGGAACGACCAGCAAAGAGACCGGCTTGCCTTCTTTTTCCGCGACCGCCACCACCGCGGTAAACAACTCCTGCTCGTAGTGATCGAAGATCTGGGTTGCCTCGAAGACTTCACTTCCACCAAAGCTGTGTTCGCGGTGATAGAGGCGGGCGCTCATGACGACTACATCCTGCCGGTTTGTGTCGGTGCGGGCGAGGACGTCGCGCAGGTAGTAAAGATTGCGCGGATCGCGTACGGCCACCAGGATGTTGCCCGGGCGCACGCCCATGGCTCCGCTGCCCAGTTCCTGATTGCCGTAGACGCGGAACTGATCAATGTTCTCGGGCTTCCCGTGGCGCTCTCTGGCGACACGGTGCTCGGAATAAGTGAAGATCGCGAAGAATACCGCGCTGAAGATGACGCCGGCGATCGTGGCCTCGTGCTTGGTAAAGACGTTCACGACCGCGGTCGTGAGCAGCACGGCGGAGATCACCACCAATCCAAAGGGGATCTCAGTGGTGCCGATGTGCAGGTTCCCCGGCACTTTCCATTCCCGATGGCCGGGCTCGGTGAAGCGCAGCACGAGCACGGCCAGCGACTTCATGGCGAAGCTCCAGATCACGCCGAAAGCGTAAAGAGCCGCCAACTGGTAGACGTTACCGCGGCTGAGAATGATGGTCAGCAGTTGCAGGATGACCACCATGTTGATGATGCGGTAGCTGGTGCCGTACTTATGCTGGGGTTTCTGGAACCAGGAAGTGAGGACCCCGTCTTCGGCGACACGGTTCAGCACGCCGTTGGCGCCCACGATGGAAGTGTTCTGCGCTCCCGCGAGAATCAGCACGCCCACCAGCACCACGAAGCCGTGGAAAAGCAGCTTCAGGGTAGCTGGGCCGACCAGGTACATGGTGATGCCGCCGATCAGGTTCGCAGAAGTAATCGGGGCGCACCGCGTCGGGGATGATCATCACCGCGAAGAACGAAACCAGCGAAGTGAAGAGCAGGCTATAGATGAAGATGACCAGCCCAGTCTTCTCCAGGTTCTTCAACTTGGGATGTTCGATTTCGCGATTGACCTGGGCCAAGGTCTCCTCGCCGCTCATGGCCAGCACCGAATGGCCGAAGCCGACGAAGACGATGATCCAAGTCAGGTGGCTGAACCAGGTCCCATCGAGCCATCCCATGGACTCCCGGTTGATCGGGATGACGCCGGGATGAAGCGGGTTGGGTGGAATCTGGATGGGCACGCGGAAGACCGTGATGGTGCACCAGATGATCAGGATCACCACCATCACGGTGGTGATCACCATGATCTGCAAGGCCTTCTCGCTCGATTCGTGAATGCCCTGAATGTTCTTCCACCAGAAGTAGCATGACGATGATCAGAGCGAACACGGCCGCGAAATGATCTTCGGAAAAGACCATGGGATGGTGCGTGTAGCGACCGATGTCTTCGATGAAGCCGGCGAGGTATTGTCCGGCGGAGACGGCGCTGATCGGCCCGGTAAGAACGTAGTCGAAAAGCAGCGCCGAGACCGAGAACTTGGCCAGCGTGCCGCCCATGGCCTCTTTGACCACGCGGTAGACGCCGCCGCGGACGAACATGCTGCTCGACTCGATGTAGAGCGCACGCACCGCATAGCTGAACAGCATGACCGCCAGAATGAACCAGGGCGCACTCTTGCCGATCACCTTCTCAGCGTCACCGCCCGCGTAATAAGCGGAGGAGGCTAAGTCGGAGAGGACGATGGCAGCGGCGCGCCAGAAGGAGATGAAGGTCAGCATCACCGTGGTGGCGACGAACACCTTCACTGCCGGCTTAGCGGTCTGGGTTGGCGTGGACATAATTGCGCCAAGGCCGGCGCAAACTCAGCAATCTAGCATAACAGGCGCGGGCGGAAAGCGGATTTCACGGTCGATATTTCACCACAGAGACACAGAGGCACAGAGAAAACCAAGTCATGGAAAAACCCTGCATGGAGAAAACAGATCATTCCGGTCGGTCAATCGTCGGAGCCGGGTGATTTTTCTAAGTCTTGGTTTTCTCTGTGCCTCTGTGTCTCTGTGGTGGATTCTTACTTGATGATGCCCAGAGTCTTGCGGGGCAAGCGCGCTACTTCATCCTTGGTAATTAGGAAGTTATCGGAAATCAGCGACGCAGGATTTCCGGCTAGCCACTTGGAGATCGAGATCTCTTCGAATGTCGGGCTGTTGAACAGCGCGAAAAACTTTGTCGGCTCACTCCCGACCTGTTCGACGTAATGTCCGAAACCTTGCTGGATGAAGGCAATCTGCCCGGGGCCAAACTCTTCGGTTTTGGCGCGGCCGTGAGCCCCGAAGACAGTGACACGCGAGCGGCCGCTGATGTAGTACTGCCATTCGTCGGCATTGGGATGCCAGTGCATTTCGCGCATCGCTCCCGGCTCAAGATATTGCATCACCGAGGTCAGTGTCGTGTTGATGGGAAACTCTTTTGCAGTGACGATGCGCTCCCATCCACCCGGAAAAGTGAGCGGCTCCATTTTCGAGAGGCTGAATTTGTGCGCAGATTGAGAGTTCTCTGGACCGTCGGAAATATTTCCTTCAAGCGGATTCTGGGGAATCTTGCCCGGAACGATGTAGAGCTCTTTCTTGGGAAGATTGGCGACAGTCGTGGGATCGAGATTCAGATTGCGAGCGACGAGGTTGGGGGGCGTGCGGGCGACCCAGTCGGTAATGCTGAAGGTGCCGAACTCGGAGAAGTGCCCGTCATCGAAGCCGAGAACGAAGTGGGCGTCGGTGTTGCCGATGTTTTGCAGCGCGTGTCCATGGCCCTTGGGGAAATACCAGATGTCTCCGGGCTCGAACAGGTCGGTGGCGGGCTCGCCGCGTGGCGTGATCACGGTGGTGCGGACGGTCCCGGTCAGAACCAGCGCCCATTCCGCGGCGATGGCGTGCCAGTGGAGTTCGCGGATGCCTCCGGGTTTCAACCGCATGGAAACGCCGGCGATGTGTTGCGAGGCGGGAAACTCCTCGACCGTGGCCTCTTTAGCCGAACCGGCTTCTCCCACCCATCCTGTGGTGGCTTCGATATCGAATTTGAAGTCGGCGATGGGCTCGTGCTTACCGGGATCCTTTCCTACTTGATAGTTCTTTGGCTCCTCAGCCTTAGCAAACGCGGGAAGCAATGCCGCACCTACGGTGGCCGCGGACGCAGCTCCAATCATCTGACGACGGTTCAATTTTGCCCTTAGCCTTGAGATCATCGGGGTCCTCTTTGTGCCAAAGAGTATAGACGACACTGGTCATATTGCGGGACCAGTGAGAGACGGAACTCATCTAGTTTTTACAGAGTCATTTTGGCTGGCAGGACGTCGATGCTACTCCGCTGGCGATGCTTTGGGAGCCATGTAGGTGCGGGTAATGCGGTCATGCCAGCAGAGTTGGTCTTCGTCGAGGAAGCACCAGGCATAACCAAGGCCCAGAGAGACTCCTGACAAGAGCGAGGCCAACATTCGCCATTGGCGCAGCCGACGGGGAACCAAAGTGCCGTCGAACCGGTGCAGATGGAGCTTGGCCAACTTAAGCCCGGGCGTGGTGCCGACAAACACCATGCTGAGATATTGATAGGCCACCCACAGCACGGCAGCGAGAACCACAGACGTTTCGATGGTCAGGGGCAGAGGCGGAATGACTGCGGTCACGCGGAAAAAGATGTAACCGAAGAGCGCGCAGGCAGCGAGGACGAAGACGCCATCAACGACGGCGGCGGCCATCCGTCTTGCCAGCCGCGCGGGTTGCAGGGGAATTTCGAATCCGGGGCGCTTCTCTTCCACCCGCTCAGGCGCAGGTTCGATAAGAATGCCACCCAAGGCGGGCGGCGGCGGCGCGATGTCGGGCACCTCGAGAATGCGCGGGCGATCCATTACCGGATCGGCGAGCTCATCGAGAGGCTGCGAGGGCATGATCAACGATCTCGGGAACTCCAGCACTTTGCCAGTCTCCAACGGCGGGTGAATGACCGGCGCTGGGACAGAGGGCGGCTCCGCCGGAAACACTTCCCGCAAGTTGTCCATGGCCAGCGCGTGGTTGGTGGTCGGCGCCGGCGGCTCGGAAGCGGGGAAGCGTGGAGATCTCGCTTCCGGAGACTCGAACTTCAGAGTCAGTGACGGATAGCGCGGCGCTCGGGGGCGGCGGCGGGCACGATACTGGTGAACCCGGTCTGCGACCTCGTTGCGCCAGGAATCGCCGGTGTCCGGCGGAATCAACGTAGATTGAAGCGGGCCAGCCGCCAACTCGGGCGATTGCGTCTCACACTCTTGCTCAGAAGCGGAGGAGTCGTCGAACTCGTCTTCTTCGACCACAAATCGTGAGGAGGGTTGGGCGTCGTCTACGGAGCCAGCGCTTGCGTGCAACGGAATGCCGTCTTCGGTCCCGCCCGTGCCATCGAGTTCGAATCTGGAGCTCATACCTTGGAGCCGGTTTTACGTCAGGCGCATTCGCAGCGCGCCAGAGCCATTTGGCAAGTTGGCGAGCCGGACAGAAAGCGGACTGTCGAGTAAGCCAGAATAAAATCTCTGGGAAGCGGCGTTTTGCCTCTCGGGGCAGCAACGTGCTAACGTCACCTTAACCCCAGCATCGAATCGGCCGGGGGCATCCGTGCGCTTGCGATGACTTCCCGCACTCGATTCCTTATCACGGCGGCGGTGGTTTGTCATCTTCTAGTCGCGCCTCCCCTAGTTACCAGCCAGTTGCTGTCCTTCGCGCCCCCGGCAAAATCAACAGACACACAGGGTCTGCCCAACGCTCCTTCGGCGCAACCGGGCGAAGAAGTGACGATGCGGGCACTGGAACAGGAAAAGCAAGGCACGGTCTACACGCTGCGCGGACAAACCGAGATCCGCTATCAGACTTACATTCTTTATGCGGACGAGGTCACGTACGATTCGGCGACCGGCGAATCTCATGCCGAGGGGCACGTAGTGCTCGATGGCGGACCCGACGACGAGCACATCGAGGCCACCCGCGGGACCTACAACGTGCGCACGGAGACGGGGCACTTCGAGCATGTCGTGGGAACCACCGGGATGCGGCGCCATGGAGCGCGCGTGATCCTGACATCGTCGAGTCCGTTTGCCTTCAGCGGCAAAGTGGTGGATAAGACCGCGCCCGACCACTACGTGGTCTATGACGGCACCGTTACCAGTTGCGAACTGCCTCACCCGAAATGGCTGTTTGCGGCGAAAAAAGCCCAAGTGGATACGGGCGCGAATGCCGAGCTGCATCACAGCGAATTCGAACTCCACGGGATCCCGGTCTTTTATTTTCCATACGCGGCTTACCCGGTAGATCGCGAACGGCGGCAGTCAGGGTTTCTTCTTCCCAGCTTCGGCCAGTCTTCCATTAAAGGCACGATCATTGGGGAAGGCGTCTATTGGGCAATGAACCGCAGCATGGATGGGACTGTGGGCGCCGAATATTTCTCGAAGCGCGGATGGTCGCAGCATGGCGAGTTTCGCGCCCAGCCCAGCGAGAACTCATTCGTGGATCTGACTTATTTTGGCGTAATCGACCGCGGCATCGGCAGCCCTCCGGTCAAGCAGGGCGGCGAGGACGTAAGGCTGACGGCGGAAAGCACTTTCCACCACAATTTCCGAGCAGTGGCCGATGTGGACTACCTGAGCTCATTCGTCTTTCGCCTGGCTTTTAACGAAGTCTTTACCCAAGCGGTTTATTCGGAAGTGAAGTCTCTCGGCTTCTTGTCGAATACCACGAACGGCTACTCTTATAACGCTTCGGTGCAGCGTTATCAGAACTTCGAGAGCACGACTAACGGAGATGTGGTCACGATTCTGCATGCGCCGAGCTTCGATTCCTCAACAGTGGACCGGCAAATCGGGCACTCCCCGCTTTATTGGTCCTACGACGCTGCGGCCGAAGGACTCTCCCGCAGCGAACCCGGCTTCCGCACGGCGAACCTGGTGGGGCGGTTCGATCTGAACCCCAGCCTGTCGATGCCGTTACTGTTCAAGGGATGGTCCTTCAATCCAGAACTTTCTTTGCGCGATACTTACTACACGCAGCGTTTTGCATCTTCTTTCGGCCAAGGAGTGGCGCTCAGCGATCCGGTCAACCGGAAAGCGCTTGAGGGGCGAGTGGAACTGCGTCCTCCGACTCTGGAACGGGTCTTCGACCATGAATTCCTCAAGCGCAAATGGAAGCACGTGATCGAGCCCCGCGTGGTGTATGACTATGTTACCGGGGTCAGCAATTTCAACAACGTTCTGCGATTCGACGAGCGCGACATTCTCAGCAACACCAACGAGGTGGAGTACGACGTAGTCAATCGAATTTATGCCAAACACACCTCGGATAAGACTGACGATTGCGGCACTGGTGGAATGCCTCTTCTCACCGTGGGCGGAGCCGTTTCGCAAAACCGCATCCCCTGGCAACGGGCGCCGCACCCGGTCACCACGCCTTGCAAGAACGTCCCAGAGACCCGCGAGATTGTGACTTGGGAACTGGCACAGAAGTATTTTCTCGATCCGACTTTCGGGGGAGCGCTGATTCCCGGCGTGCGCAACGTCTTCACCACGACGGCGGATTTGACCGGGATTGCGTTCCTGACCAGCCCGCGGCATTTGTCGCCATTGATTTCGCGCCTGCGAATTAACAGCACCAGCCGCACTGATATCGAGTGGGATATGGATTACGACTTTAAGGGAGGACTGGTCAACGCCAGTTCGGTGCTCGCCAACTACCATATTGGGGACTTTACCTTCGGAGCTGGGGACGCTTACCTGCGCGAGCAGGGAGATACGACGATGACCACGAGTGGGGGCGTCGCCACTCCGCGCTTTAATCAATTCCGCCTCGCTGCCGGATATGGCCACACCAATAAACCGGGATTCAGCGCGGCCGCCAGCATCGGCTTCGATGCGACACTGAACTTTCTGCAATATGCCTCGGTACAAACCGCCTACAACTGGGATTGCTGCGGCTTGAGTGTCGAGTATCGCCGCTTCGCGCTCGGTTCGGTGAGAAACGAAAACCAGTACCGCTTTGTCTTTTCGCTGGCCAACATTGGGGCTTTCGGGAACCTGCGGCGCCAGGAAAAACTCTTCTAGGCTCGATCGTATTAAGATGTTCGGGATGCCTCTTTCCGCAGAGCTCGAAGGCAAGCGCGCCGCGCTGGACGCGAAGCTGCGCGAGCTTGGCCGGACTCTGGTTGCCTACTCGGGCGGCGTAGATTCCGCATTTCTGGCCTGGGCTGCTTACCGGGCTCTGGGCGAGAACATGATGGCGGTGATTGCCGATTCCGCCAGCCTGGCGCGAACGCAACTGGAGGACGCTCTCGCCTTCACTCGCGAGCAACAAATCCCGACCGAAGTCATAGCGACCACCGAGCTTGACCGTCCCGACTATGTTCGCAACGATGGGGCGCGCTGCTTCCATTGCAAAGATGAGCTTTTCACGGTGATGGAAGAGTTTCGCCGGAAGCGGGACTTCCAATCGATCGCATACGGTGTCAACGTTGATGACGAGGGAGATTTTCGTCCCGGACAAAGGGCGGCCCGGGAACATCACGTAGCGGCTCCCCTGCTCGACTCCGGACTCAGCAAGCAGGACATTCGTGATCTGGCGCGGGAGGCGGGCCTGCGGGTGTGGAACAAGCCCGCGTCCGCGTGCCTGTCATCCCGCATCGAATACGGGCGGCCGGTGACTCGCGAAGCCTTGAGCGTGGTGGAACGGGGCGAAGACGCGTTGCGGGCGATGGGATTCCGCCAGTTCCGGGTGCGACATCATGGGGATATCGTGCGGATCGAGATCGCGAAAGACGAACTGCCCCGCGCGCTTGATCCCAAGATGGCGGCGGAGTTCTCCCGAATCTTCAAAGCTCTGGGATTCCAGTTCGTGACCCTCGATATGGAGGGCTTCCGTTCAGGATCGATGAATGCTTTATTGCCGGCGGAAGACCTGCTCCGCGGGGCCTGATCCAGTGCTGGGAAAGCCCGTTTTCGCATCCGGCCCGGCTTCGGACCAGCCGCATTTTCTATGAGATAATCGTCTTTTACCCTCAATGTACAGGCGGTTTCTAGTGACGCTGTTCCGACGTTCGATCCTTGTCTTGCTGCTGATCTGTCTGGGCTGCTCGGCGCAGTCCGCCCCTCCCGATGTCGCGCTGCGGGTGGAGCGTCAAGTGCGCAGCTCTTACAACATTCCTCCCGAGGTGAAAGTGACCCTCGGCCCGCTTCGTCCCAGCGAGTTCCCCAATTACGATGCCATCACGATTTCCCTGGCCGGCGGCAGCAAGAAGCAGGATGTGGAATTCCTGCTGGCCAAGGACGGCAAGAGCCTGGTGCGCTTCACCAAGCTCGATATCACCAAAGATCCTTACGCTGAGGTGATGAAGAAAATCGATGTTACCGGCAGGCCGACTCGCGGGAACAAAGATGCCAAGGTGGTGGCCGTCAACTTTGATGACTTCGAGTGCCCGTTCTGCTCGCGCATGCACCAGACGTTGTTCCCGGAATTGTTCAAGGAGTACGGCGATAAGGTGCTGTTCATCTACAAGGACTACCCTCTGGCGAGCATCCATCCCTGGGCCACGCATGCGGCGGTGAACGCCAATTGCCTGGCGGCGCAGAACAATGATGCCTATTGGGACTTCGCCGATTACATTCACGCCAACCAGAAGGAAGTAAACGCCGAGAAGAAGGGCGATCCACAATTTGCGGTACTCGACAAAGACGCCTTGCAGCAAGGACAAAAGCACAATCTGGATATGCCCAAGCTGCAGGCCTGCATCAAGACTCAAAATGAAGATGCGGTAAAGGTGTCGGTGAAGCAGGGCGATTCTTTGGGGATTGATGCGACCCCTACAATGTTTGTGAACGGACAGCGGGTAGATGGCGCGTTGCCGATCGATGACGTGCGTGCGATTCTGGACCGCGCCTTGGCCCAGGCAGGAGTACCGGCGCCGGCGCATCCTGCGGCGTCAACACCCGCCACGGCAGCTCCGGCGCCGCCGTCTGGCAAGTGATTTCCGTCCAGTTTTTTTGGGGGAGCGGGCCGCTGAATTGGTGTGTCCGGAGTTCTGAAAGTTCCAAGGTCCCACTAAGAATCAGGTGGAGAGGCACTCTTGAAAAATAATTTCTTGTTGATCTTGTTGCTCAGCAGTCTGGTGGCGCTTTCGATCGGTTGCGGCGTGAAGAAACCAGGCGACGATGTCGCAGCCACGGTCGATGGGCAGAAGATTTATCGCGTCGATATCGAGAAGTACTACCAGAATCAAACCTCCGGCTCGGACCAGCAACCGGTGGGCGAGCAGGCGACCAGCCTGCGTTTGAGCATTCTCAAGGAACTCATCGACAACGAGATTCTGATGCGTCGCGCCGAGAAACTGGGATTGCTGGCCACCGACGACGAAGTGGACCGCAAGCTAAACGAGATCAAGTCTCCTTACACGAAGGAAGAATTCGACGCCCGGCTGAAAGAGAAGAAGATCTCGCTCGACGATTTCAAGCGCGACTTGCGGCGTTCTGTCACGGTCGACAAAGTCCTGAACAAAGAAATCACCTCGAAAATCAACATCACCGATCAGGATGTTGCCACCTACTACAACGAACACAAGGCGGAGTTCAACCTGATTGAGCCGCAGTATCATCTGGCGCAGATTGTTGTTACTACCGCACCGGGCCAGGTTCACAATTTAAAGAACGACAAAGCCCAGAACGACGCCGACGCTCGCAAGAAGATCCAGATGCTGGTGAATCGCCTGGATAGCGGCGACGATTTCGGCACGCTGGCGATGAACTATTCCGAGGATACCGACACTTCCGGCAACGGCGGCGATTTGGGATTCACCCCCGAGTCTTCGCTGAAGAGCACCGATCCCATTACACGCGACATCGTCACCAAGCTGAAACCCGGGCAAAGCAGTCCGGTGATTCCGGTGATGAATCCCATGACCAAACAAGTTCTGGGATACCGGATTGTGAAATTAATCGCCAAAGAGCCAGCAGGACAGCGGGAGCTGGCCGATCCCCGGGTGCAACAAGCCATTCGCGCCCAGCTGCGTGACCGCCGTGAACAGCTGCTCAAAGCGGCGTATTACGAAGTGCTGCGCGATCAATCGAAGGTGGAAAACTATTACGCGCAGCAGATCCTCGATTCGAACGGGACGGCAAAGTAGGGAAACCTGATTTCTTCCGCCAGGCGCGGGGATCGATCGCGAGTAAGAGCCACATCCAGCACAGAGTCACAGAGAAAACCAACCGCCTGCCATCATCCGCGCTGCGCTGTTTTGCCAGTAGTCCGGCGCATTGGTCAAAGCGATATCCCAGTGACGTTTTTGCCACCAAAAATACCCTTCCGCCCGGAAACCCCGGGGGAAGGGCATGCTTGTGCTGGTGGTCGAAGCCGGGAATGGTTCACTGTTTGTCGTACACCGATGTAGTGTGGAACTTCTTGCCCTTGGCATCGGTTCCAGTCAAGGTCACGGTGCGGGTTTTGTTGTCGGGAGAGACGATGATGCGCCCGGAAACAGTAACTTTGCCGCCATTCTTAACGGTTAACTCCAGCGTACGGTCGTTGATGGTCTTGACTGACCGCATGTCTGAAGTCGGATCGCCGGTCACCGGATAGTCTTTGCCATCGAACTTGCCCGTCCACTCGCTATGGGTTGGCTTCCCCTGGCCGTCGACACCGTCCACGGTGACTTTCACGCTGTCGCCTGCGGCCTCATAGACAACCGTGGTGTTTTTGGGGGCACCGGGAGCCAACTTGGACTTGGCTTCATTCAGCTTCCACGTGCCCATAATGGCAACGTCGGCGAAGCACAGCGTCAGGCCGACAAAGCACGTCACGAGCGTCAGTACGATCGTTCTTGTCTTCATATTGCCTCCTTGATCGGGATAAACAGATTGGGGCCTGATTGAGGGCGCATTCTAGTGCTGAACGACGCTTCCCGCAACCCGCAAACTCTGCCGTAGAGGGCAAAGGCTTTGCGGGGAGAATCATGCTCATATTCAGGCAGGCCTCTACTCTACAATCGCCAGCACGTCTCCGGCGTTGACTGCGCCACCTTCGGTTGCGACCAGCTTCTGCACGATGCCGGCCTTGGGCGATTTGATTTCATTCTGCATCTTCATGGCTTCGACCACGAGGATGCCTTGTCCGGCCTCCACATGGGCTTTTTCAGCGACCAAGAGGCGAACGATTTTCCCCGGCATAGGAGCAATCAGCTTCTTCGGTCCCTTCTCATCAATGCCGGCACCTTCGCGACTGCGCAAAGACCGTGGATCGTGCAATTCGGCGGCGTAGCGAACCGGGCCCACCCACAAATGGAGATCGGTCGCTGTGCGCTCGCGTTTTACTTCGTAAGATTTGCCATCGATCAAGATGGAGAGCACATCGCGGCGGGAAAGGATGGCGTCCAGTTGGACCTCGCGGCCGTCGAGATGGCACTGCCAGCGTCCCTCGACACGATCGAGTTTCAAGCGGTAGTTCTTGCCATCGATGGTGACGTCGTAGGTCATGGGAAACCGCTCTCAGCTATCAGCCATCAGCTCTCAGCTAAGAACTTCTCAGTCCTTCGTTCCTTCCTGACTTCTTCCACTGTGAGACCGCTTCCATCGCGCTTCCCTTTCCGTTGGTGGAGCCCGCCGAGTCCGGGTCGAGCACCGCAAACAGTCCCGCCGCGATCGCGGCCACGCTCGCATCTTCGCGCTTCACTTCGGGAGCCGGCGTCTTCAGCAGGCGGTCGAGATATCCCGTGTCGAGTTTGCCCGACTGGAAACACGGATCGCTCAGAATGCGGCGGAAAAGCGAGATATTAGTCTTAATGCCGCCAACAAAATATTCATTGAGCGCCCTCACCAGCCGCGAGATCGCCTGCGGACGGTCGGTGCCATAGCCAATCAGCTTGGCCAGCAGCGGATCGTAGTCGATGGGGACAGACCATCCCTCATACATGCCGCTGTCACGGCGGATGCCAGGTCCCGACGGCGCGAGCAACAGGGTGATTTTTCCCGGGCTGGGGAAATAATTGTTGTCGGGATCTTCGGCGTAGATGCGGCACTCGATGGCGTGCCCACGAAGGCGCACTTCCTCTTGCGTAAAGGGCAGCTTCTCGCCCGCGGCGATGCGAATCTGCAGATGCACCAGATCAAGTCCCGTGATCAGTTCAGTCACGGGATGTTCCACCTGCAGCCGTGTGTTCATTTCGAGGAAGTAGAAATTCTTCTCCTGATCGGAGAGGAACTCGATGGTCCCGGCGTTGGTGTACTTCGCGGCCTGAGCCACTCGGACAGCAATCTCCCCCATGCGGCGGCGCATATCAGGGTCGACCAGGGGCGAGGGTGATTCCTCGAGCACCTTCTGGTGGCGTCGTTGGATGGAGCATTCACGCTCTCCGAGGTACACCGTGTTGCCGTGCTCGTCGGCGAGAATCTGCATCTCGATGTGCCGGGGGTTGACGATGGCCTTCTCAATGTAAACTTCGCTGTCTCCGAAGGAGCGTTGGGCCTCGCTCTGTGCGCTTTCGAGCGCCGACTTGAGTTCTTCGCGCTTATAGACCAGGCGCATACCTTTGCCACCACCGCCTGCCGCGGCTTTCAACATGACTGGATAGCCGATCTTTTCTGCGACTTCTTCCGCCTGGGCCGCCGATTCGAGTCCGCGGGAGGTACCGGGAACAAACGGGATTCCCGCCTTCTCCATGTGCTGCCGGGCGCGGGTTTTCGAGCCCATCATCTCCATGGAAGCGGCCGTCGGCCCGATGAACTTGATTCCGGCTTCGGCGCAGGCCTGAGCGAACTTGGCATTTTCAGAAAGGAATCCGTAGCCCGGATGGATGGCGTCGGCGCCGCTGAGCTTGGCGACTCCCAGAATCTTGCTGAAGTTCAGATAGGATTCCGCCGCAGCCGCGGGACCGATGTGGTAGGCCTCGTCGGCTTTGCGCACATGCAGTGAGGCGCGATCAACGTCAGAGAACACGGCAACCGACGAGATACCCATTTCGCGGCAGGCTCGAATCACCCGCACCGCGATCTCACCCCGGTTTGCGATCAGAATTTTCTTGAACATGCTCAGCAGGCACCGGATGGACGGTCCAAACTTTCAATTGTACTGAAGTCGGAGCGTTCCGGGGCAACCTCGCCTGAGTCTAGAGGAGCGACAATCGATCTCGTGTGAGTTGGATCACAAAGCAAGGTGCGGCATGGGGCATCGGGTACCATAGGCGTTCATGTCCACCGCAAGCGCGACGCAGGTTACGGCCGGTAAAAGGCAGCCCAATGCTTACCTGCTTCCTCTTTGTCTGATGGCTGTGGGGTTGCTTGCCCGCCTGGCTTGGGCACATTCCCTCTTCCTCAACGCCGATGAAGCGCTGCATTACCTGCTTTCGACCCAACCTTCGTTCGCGCTCACGTATAAAGCATCGCTGACTACCGCGCACCCTCCATTGCTCATCTTGTTGTTGCATGGCTGGAGCTGGCTGGGGACTTCGGAATTCGTATTGCGGTTACCGTCTGTACTGGCGGGCACCGCCTTCTGCTGGATGATGTTTCTGTGGCTGGGGAAGGTCGCCGATCGCGAGACCGCGCTCATCGGGCTGAGCCTACTCCTTTTTTGTCCCCCGCTGGTTTATGTTTCCGCCGAGATTCGGCAGTATGCCCTGCTGCTCTTCTTCTGCGCATGCTGCCTTTACTGTCTCGAGCGCGCGGTGCAGGAGAATTGTGCAGGATCGATGCTGCTGTCGTTTCTGGCGCTCTACCTCGCCTTGTCCACCCACTATTCCGCGCTGATCTTTGCCTTCGCGACCGGAGTCTATGCCTTGATCCGGTTTCGTCCGGGCAAGACCTCTCTCAGCGTATTTGTCGTGTGGGTCGCTGCAGAACTCGCAGCGCTGGGTCTGGTTGGCTTCTACTGGAAGACGCAGGTGATCCCGCTGAAGCAGTCGGGCCTCACCCAATCGCTCGCCGATACTTATCTGCGCGGCTCGCTCTTTCATCCCGGGGATCACGTGCTCCCGTTCATTCTCAAAACCAACATTACGGTCTTCCATTACCTGTTCAGCCAGGGAGCGATGGGAGTGCTCGGGCTGATTCTGTTTCTCGTGGGCCTTGTCCTGCTGTTCCGAAACAAGCGTACCGAGGCTGACACGCGCAAGCCTACCCCACGCCAACTCGGATTGCTCATGGTGCTTCCCTTCGTGGTGAACTGTGCCGCAGCCGTCGCCGGAGCTTACCCTTACGGTGGAACGCGCCATAACTGTTACCTGGCGGTCTTCGCGATGGCCAGTGTGGCGATTGCCATAGCCCGATGGAAACCGTCCCGTTCATGGTGGAAGCCTGCGGCCTTGGTCGTTGGGCTCGCGATCTGCAACTTCACAGTCCTCCCCGGCGGAGCCTATATAAAGCCGCGAAACCAGAGAATCGCGCTCATGCGGGAAGCGATGGCCTTCGTCCATCAATCGGTTCCTGAAGGTTCTCTGATGGTGACGGATCTCGAGGGAGGCCTAGAACTCGATTACTACCTATGCCATAGCTTCAACCCGGTTCACCCGCCATTGCAGCCGTTTTACAAAGCGGAGTGCGGAAGCTATCAACTCATCTTTCAGGACCCACGCCGCTGGATTTTCCGCGCGCCAACGTTCCCGGCGGATATGCAGACGCTTCGGCAAATGTATGGATTTGGGCCAGAGAAAAAAGCTTGGTTCTTCCAGGCGGGATTTGTAGTAGACAAGGTCCCCGAGCTGCGCGCGCTGCTGCAGCGGGACTATGGCTGCACCCAGCCGCGTGAGTTTGGGGAGAACATCTTTGTATGTGAAATCAGGCTGGGCCCAGAGAAGTGACCACCACTTCGTCCGGAGGCCAATAGGCTGAAAAACGCCGTCTTTCGGGATGACATCTTCTTAGAGTTAGTTGCGGCAAAAGAAAAAGCCTCTTCCTTGCGGAAGAGGCTTTTGCCGGCGGGACGCCAGCGCTACTTTTGCTGATCCATCACGATGCCCTGGGCTCCGGGCTGTTTTTCCGCTTTGGCTTTCTTGGTGGCCATCGTCTTGTCGACCCACTCGTCGGCTTTCTTCAGGTCATCGGCGCGGGCAGCGGGATCTTCACACTCAACATCGGCCCTTTCGCGGTACATCAGGTTCATGTAGGCCATGGCGTCATCGTAATCAGGACGAATGGCCAGCGCCTTGGTCAGGTTGTCGATGCCATCCTGAATGTTGGCGGAGTTCTTCTCTTTCAGCTCGTCGCAGACTTTCTTCTGGTTCTTGTCTTTGGCGTTCAGCGACTCTTCCGGTTTCAGGCCAAGCTTGGCGCGCTCTTCCATGCGCGGCTGGTAGGTCTCAGTCCAGTCGATAACGCCGACCGAGTAGTAGGGCTCAGGATCGTTGGGGTCGGCCTGGAGCGCCTTGCGGTAGTAGTCCTTAGCATCGTCGAACCTCTTCATGTTCAGGTAAATGTAGGCGATGCCTTTGATGCTGTTGATGTTCTTGGGGTCGCGGGCCAGGACTTCCTTGTATTGCTGGATGGCTTGTTCGGCCATCTTGTTGTTGTCGGGAGTGTCCGCGCCGGGAATGTATTGCTGCGCATAGGCGGTCGCTAGATAGAGGCGGGCGTTCAGCAGGCTGGGATCGAGGGCAACTGCGTTCTGGAACTTATCGATCGCCTCTTCGTACTTGGCGCCCTTGTAGGCGGCCACGCCCTTGTTGAGCTGATCGCGCGCTCTGAGTTTGTCGCAACCGAGGGTGGATACCAGAGCCACACCCATCGCCAGCAGCGCCAGCATTCGCAAGCTCTTTTTCATTGCGTTATAAATCTCCTTACCAGGAATCCCGAGAATCGTACACAGGTGATGAGCCGGGCGCCAGAATTTTCGTTTGGCGGCACGCAGTCCTGCCCCGTCGTTTGCGATGCACGGCTGGCGCCCGTGGCTTGGAACCTTCGCTAGTTTAACCGCCGGCTTCGATCTTCGCAGTGATCAGGCCCACTTTATCGACACCCGCGGCGTGCGCAATATCAATCACGTTGGCTACGTCGGCAAAGGGCACGTTGTCGTCCCCCTTCACGAACATGACCTTCTCGGCGCGCGTCTTGAAGATGTCAGTGAGGCGGCCCTGAAGATTCTCCCAGGTCGTATCTTCCTGGTTGATCTTCACAGCGGGAGCTTGCCCTGCGCCACGATCAATCAATTGGACCACGATGGTGCGGTCCGGCGTATTGTTCTTGGGCGCATTGGGGGGCGGCGGCTGAGGTACCAGCGCATCCAGACCCTTCGGTGTAAGTGGAGTGATCACCATGAAGATGATCAGCAGCACCAGCAGCACATCGATAAGCGGGGTGACGTTGATGTCAGCGCTCTGACCTCCGCCCCCGCCAAGTGCCATACCCATAGGAAATCTCCTCTTATTGCCCGCCGCCGGTGTTGCTGGGCGGGGCTCCGGGCGTGTTTTTCTTCTGGTCGGTGAGCAGTCCCAGATCGTCGACGCCAGCAGCGCGGACGTTGTCGACTACTTCCACGACCGAGCCGAACTTGGCCCGGGCATCGGCGCGAACGTAGACCCGTTTGTCGGTCCGGTTGGCGATGCGATCTTTAATTTTGCCCGTGAGCTGGTCGACCGGAAGCTGATCGTTGCCGAAGTAAACCTTGCCGTCGCGCATGACTGCGACAATCAGAGCGTCTTCCTTATCCGCGTCAGCCATCGGCTCGGGATTATTGACTTTCGCCAAGTCTACGCTGACGCCCTTCTGCAGCATGGGCGTGATCACCATGAAGATGATCAGCAGCACCAGCATCACGTCGACCATGGGGGTGACGTTGATGTTGGAGTTGACCTTGGCTCCTTCGTTCCGTTTGTTCATTGCCATAAAAGTGCTTCTCCAGGCGTGAAGGGCGTTGCCTTGCCGAGCTCTGATCCCGTCGATTCGAGTCGCTGGCGCGGAGAGCCATCTCCGCGCCAGCGCAAGCAACTCAAGTAGACGAGACGCGAACTAGGACCGGCGCATTCCCCGGCGCTTCAGGAAGTAGTCGATCAGTTCGCTCGAGGAGTTATCCATCTCCACGTCGAACGCTTCCACGCGGCCCGTCAGGTAGTTGAACATCATGACGGCGGGAATCGCGACGAACAGACCCGACAGCGGTGGTAACCAGCGCTTCGGCGATACCGCCGGCGACGGCGCCCAGACCGGTGGCTTTCTGTTCCGAAATTCCTTTAAACGCGTTCAGAATGCCGACCACGGTTCCGAACAGTCCCACGAAGGGAGCGGTCGATCCGATGGTCGCCAGGCCGCCGAGGCCACGCTTCAGTTCGGCGTGCACGATGGCTTCGGTGCGCTCCAAGGCGCGCTTGGACGCTTCGATGGTCTCGCCCGGGATGTCGTTCGAGTCCTGGTGAGCGCGGAACTCCATCAGGCCAGCGGTGACGACCTTGGCCAGGTGGCTCTTCTTGTTGCGCTCGGCAACCTTGATGGCTTCGTCGATCTTGCCATCGCGCAGGGCGCCAGCTACCGCGGGAGCAAAAGCCCGCGACTGTTTACGAGCAGCGCTGAACGCCATGAAGCGGTCAATCATGACGCCAATCGACCAGCCCGACATGATGAACAGGATGATAACTACGGCCTTCGCCAGGATGCCCATCTGCTTCCACAGCGAAATCGGATCCCACGCAACCGTGCCGCCGCTTTCCTGGAGCAACCAGATGGCCGCGGTGTGGACATGACATACCGTGAGTGTCGCTAAATTGGCTACGAACATGAGTTGCTTTTTCCTCCTCGAAACTCGTCTTAAAATTGTGGATCGCTCTGAAGCTTGTGGATCTCAGCGCTTGAAAACACTTGGCCGACTGGTGGATCACCGATGCTCGGCGCCTGGTCACCGGTGAGGTGCCCCTGGACTTTCACAGGCCCCGGTCCCGACATCCGAAGAAGATGGGATTGGGGGAAGGCAATCACCGCAAAACTCAAGTTTGTACAGCGTACTGCCGTTGGCTCTAGCCTCCGGACAGCGAGAAGATCACGGTCACCTGCGTTTCCACTTCCACCGGCTCGCCGTTCAGGAAGTACGGCTTGTACTTCCACTGCTTCACGGCTTCGATCGCGGCCGGCGCCAGCATAGGATGTCCGCTGACCAGACGCAGGTTTTCGATCGAACCATCTTTGCTGATTTCGGCCGTCAGAACCACGTTGCCCTGGATGCGAGCTTGTCGCGCCAAGGGAGGGTAGTTCGGCTGCACTTTGCGGATCAGCAAACCTTGCGAAACACCTTGCGACACGCGTACCCGCTGCGGAGTCGCAACTTTCGGCACGGCAACTGGCGTGGAACTGATAATGCCGCCGATCACGCCGCCCATCTGTCCACCCGGAATGCCGCCCGGAACTCCGCCCACGACGCCGCCCGTAGCCGCCATCGGCGGAGGAGCTTCGTCTTCCTTGATCATCTGTACTTTCTCAGGAATCTTGGTAGGAGTGCGCAGCTGACCGTTCACGATATCGGTCTGAATCTGCTTGACGATCTTGACTGGGGCCGCAGCCGGCGGGGGTGGAGGGGGTGGGGGCGGGGGTGGCGCCACCAGGAAGGTCATCAACTGCTGTTTCGGTAACGCCTCGGTGAACAGCAACGGGATGAGGACCAGAACTCCGACCAATGCGACCTGTAAAGCAAAGGATATAAAGGTCGTTACGCCCCGCTTCGTCCTTAGCCTGCCACCGGATTCGATTAGGCTGTCTTCAAACATAGGCTTCTCCTACACAGACCCTACGTACGTTTAGACACCGCCTGCACCAACTTTGCTCCCAAATTCGCCATTCTCGGCCGCTTCGAAAATTGACCCTTTTATCAACGACTTACGCCGGCTTTCGAAACTCGGTCTGGGCCGCGTCCTGCGCCCGGTTTGGTGCCCTTACCGTCGGCCAGCGGCTTTCCTCCGGCTCCGGGCAGTGTGGCCCGACCGCCCCGCTTGATCCGCCAATCCTGATAGGCCACCAAAATCGGAGCCGCAATGGCGATCGACGAATAGGTTCCGATTAAGATGCCAATTACGAGGGCGAAGGAGAACCCATGAAGCACTTCGCCACCAAATAAGAAGAGAGCCAGCACTGTAAGGAAAGTCAGGCCCGCGGTCAAGATGGTTCTGCTCAGGGTCTGATTGATGCTGCGATTGACGATCTCGGCCAGGCTTTCCCGGCGCATAAGCTTGATATTTTCGCGGATACGGTCAAAGACGACGATGGTGTCGTTGTTCGAGTAGCCGATCAGGGTCAGGATGGCGGCGATCACTGTGAGCGAGATGGGCTTATTGGCCAGCGAGAAGGCACCCACTGTAATCAGAGTGTCGTGAAATACGGTAACCACGGCAGCCACGCCGTATATCCATTCAAATCGGAAACCAAGGTATACCAGCATGCCGGCCAGCGAATAGGCCGTCGCCCAAAGAGCCTGGTTGCGTAGCTGTTTGCCGACTTGGGGACCGACAATTTCGACGTTGCGAACGCCAAAATCGGAAACATAAAAATTGTCATTCAAAGAGGCCACGGCTGCGGGATCGGCTGCACCCTTGAGTTCATCAATCGAGGTCAGCACTCCTCCCTTGGTCTTATCTCGATAATCGACGATGGCTTGCGCCTGCGCGGTGTAGCGCTGGTTGGCATCGGTGCCGGCGTGAAGGGGATCTTTTTCGAGAAAGTAGTTCAGCAGGGTTAAAGAGCTGACGTTGTTAAGATCCTGCTTAGCGGCGGGAGCGTTGTTTTCGAGCGCGTTAATGATCTGAATCTTGCCTTTATCGAGAGCCTGCTCGCTGGTTTCCTGCTCGGCAAGATCAATCAGGACTTCGTTATTCCCTGCGGGACCGTAGGTCTGAATACGCGCATTGTGCAGACCCGCGCGATCCATGGCGGCGCGGATAGCATTGTCATTCGGCGCATGCGAGAACTTCACATAGACCAAGGTTCCACCGCGGAAATCCACGCCCAGCGGGATGCCATGCCAGAACAGCATGGAAAGAATACCCGCTATGCTGAAGACCAGCGAAAAAGCGATGAAGTACCACTTCTTCCCGAGAAAATCTATGTTTGCATCACGAAAAAATTCCACGCTGCTTGAACCCCTTTGCTTGCTTTCTGAAGCACTTCCACGATCTATCCGATGCTCAACGCTTCTCCGCGCTGCTTGCGGCTGAGCACATAATCAAAAATCACTCGCGATACGAAAACCGCAGTGAACAGATTCGCCAATAGACCGAAAGTCAGGGTCACGGCAAATCCTTTTACTGGACCGGTTCCGAAAGCGAACAGAATTGCCGCCGAAACAATCGTCGTGACGTGGGTATCAACGATGGTCACCCAAGCATGACTGAAACCTTGCTCCACGGCCGAGGGCGGGGTCTTTCCATTGCGCAATTCTTCACGAATACGCTCGAAAATAAGCACGTTGGAATCCACGCCCATACCGACGGTAAGAATGACACCCGCAATGCCCGGCAAGGTCAGAGTCGCTCCACTGAATCCGAGGAACCCTAACAGAATGATCAGATTAAGGATCAGCGCCACATCGGCATTGATACCGGCACCGTGGTAATAAACCAGCATGAAGACTAGGACGGCGAGCATGCCCACCGCAGCGGCCTGCACCCCGGCGCGGATCGAGTCGGAACCCAGCGACGGGCCCACCGTGCGCTCTTCCAGATATTTAATGCCGGCGGGGAGTGCGCCGGAGCGGAGCACCATGGAGAGATCCTTGGCTTCCTGCTCACCGAAGCGGCCGTTGATCACGCCAGAGTCGCGGATCGGCTCCTTGATGACCGCCTTCTCCATCACTTTGTTGTCGAGAACAACTGCCAGATCCTCGCCCACGTGAGCCGAGGTAAACGAGTAGAAGCGGCGTCCACCCTCGTTGGTCAGGCTGAAACGGACATCGGGAGCGCCGTTCTCATCGCGACCGGGATCGGCGGTACGCAGATCGCGTCCGGTGACAGCGGAAGCGCGGGAAATCAGGAACCACTGCTCGCCATCCTCAGCTGAGGTCCCGATGTTCTTGCCCTTCATCAGAACTGAGTCAGGAGGCAGCACACCGCCGTGTTCCTGCAATGCGGCTTGCTCGCTCGGGTAAGGTCCACCCAGCGCCTGCCGGATTTCCAGCATGGCGGTGGATTGCATGATCTCTTTCACGCGACCGGGATCGTCGACACCCGGCAACTGCACCAGAATCTGATAGTCGCCGAGCCCGTGCTCCTGAATGATGGGCTCACTGACGCCCAACGAATCGATACGGTTGCGGATGGTTTCAATCGCCTGCTGCACGGCGCGGTTCTTCAACTCCTGCAAGGCCTGCGCCTTCATGGAGATGGTCCAGGTATTCTCAGCGCCAGAGGCAAGGTCGTATTCCGGCAGGCGGTCGCTCACGATGGATCGCAGGTCGGAAGTCGAATCGGGCGGAACCCCCTTGATCACGATCTTGTCGGGATTGGCCGCCGGATCGGGCTTAGTGATCTCGGCGTAGTTGATCTTGTGAGTACGAAGATCTTCTTTCAGCCGCTCCATCGCGTTGTCGGAATCGACGTTGACCGCGTCATTCACCTGGACCTGCAGAATCAGGTGAGTGCCGCCCTTGAGGTCAAGACCAAGATGGATATTCTTGGTGACCGCGGCGATCAGGCCCTGGCCAGAAAAACTCTGGGGGACGCCAAAAATGCCGTATACGAACACCAACAGGGTTCCGATGATGAGTGCGAGTTTCCAGCCGAGGTTCTTAGTCATAACAAAACAAGTTTCGAGTTTCGGGTTTCAAGTTTCGCGCCTGAAACTATTTCGTGCTCGTTCCTTCTTCTCCCGCGACCGAGACGATCGATCCGCGGCTGACTTCGAGTTTTAAATTGTCGGGCGCGACGCGCAAGATTACCGCGTCGTCTTTCAGCGAGAAGATCACTCCCCGCAAACCGCCGCTGGTGGTCACTTTGTCGCCCGTTTTCAAGGTCTCGAGCATGGCCGCCCACTTCTTTTGCCGCCGCTGCTGGGGCAGAATCAAGAGAAAGTAAAAAATGGCGAAAATGAAGATGAGCGGGGCAAAGCCCAGCCATCCCAGCGATCCGGCGCCACCCGCTTGTATTGCAAGTAAGTATTGCGTGCTCATGAAAATCACAGACCCTGAACGGTCAATCCACGGGCCTGCGCCTTCCGGCAATAAGGCCCTTTACATGTAACCGCGGGAGTTCTAATCAATCAGGTCGGACAATCCAGAAGCCATGGGCATCGAACGGGGGTGCCCAGCTACGGTTTCAGTCGAGACCACACCTCTGACAGCGAATGGGGACTCTCCCCAAGTGCAATAGAATGACGCACCGCTCGCATAGTGTCAAGGTAGAAGCTCAGGTTGTGGACGGTATTGAGGACCTGGGCCAAGACCTCGTTCGAGGCATAAAGATGACGCAGATAGGCGCGGGAGTAGCGGGCGCACACCCGGCACGAGCAGTTGGGGTCGAGCGGGCCGCTATCCCCCGCATATCGCGCCTGCTTGATCGAGATCTTTCCCTCGGAGGTAAACAGCAGGCCGTGGCGGGCCGCGCGGGTCGGGAGGACGCAATCCATCATGTCGATACCGAGTCCGGAATATTCCACGATTTCTTCCGGAGTGCCGACGCCCATGAGGTAGCGCGGCTGGTCCGCCGGCAGATGCTCGAGCGTGGCCTCGACGATTTCGCGGGTGAGATGACGAGGCTCGCCGACGCTGAGGCCCCCGATGGCGTAGCCGGGAAAGCCGATTTCGATGGTGCGCTCGGCCGATTCTTTGCGCAAGGCGTGGTCCATGCCGCCCTGGACGATTCCGAAGAGAGCTTGCGTGTGCGCTCCGCTTGAAACTTGAAACTCGAAACTTGAAACCGAATTCCAAGGCACTTCGTGCTTGTGCGCTTCGAAATGTTTCTTACTGCGCTCGGCCCAACGGAGGGTCAATTCCATCGATTCGCGAACGCGTGTGGGATCGGCAGGGTGCTCGGTGCACTCATCGAAGGCCATGATGATGTCGGCACCCAAGCCGATCTGCGCATCCATCGCGCTTTCGGGAGTGAAGACGTGCTGCGAGCCATCGAGATGCGAGCGGAAGGTGACGCCATCTTCGGTGACTTTGCGCAGTTCGCTCAGGCTGAACACCTGAAATCCACCAGAATCGGTAAGGATGGCGCGGGGCCACGACATGAAGCGGTGCAGGCCGCCAAGCTTGCGCACCTGCTCCACTCCCGGGCGAAGGTAAAGATGATAGGTATTTCCGAGCAGAATCTGGACGCCGAGTTCTTCGAGGATGTCCTGCGAAACCCCCTTGACCGACGCCAGGGTCCCCACGGGCATAAACACCGGAGTTTCGACTTCGCCATGAGGCGTGACCAGGCGTCCGCGGCGCGCGGCGCCCGACGTGGCCTCAACCTTGAACTCAAACGACATGCTCTGGATTGTAAAGGACGGTTACGGAACCGCGAGCTCGATGATCCTCCCGCGCACCTTGCCGTTGTCTAGAAAAAGCTTGCCGACAGTTACGGGCAGCTTGAAACGACGCGGACCGGCGCTTCCCGGATTGAAGTAGAGCACGCCGTTTTTCTCCTCCTGTTTGGGCACGTGGCTGTGGCCTGAGATGACGACGTCGAATCCCGCGGCGTCCGGCTTGAGATCGAGCTCTTGCAAAATGTGAAGAACGTAGATTGAAATTCCGCCGACTTCCAGAACATCAGTTAGCGGAATCTTTTTTGCCCAAGCCTCGGTGTCCACATTGCCGCGGACCGCGGTCACCGGCGCGATAGCAGCCAACTTCTTGAGAATGCCGGGATCGCCGATGTCGCCGGCGTGAATGATGTGATCGGAATCGCGCAGGGCTTCGAGCGCCTCTGGGCGCAGCAGGCCGTGGGTATCTGAAATGACGCCGATAAGCATAAGAACATTTCACCGCAAAAAAGCATTCACCACAAAGGACATGAAGGAACACTAAGGAAAGTCAAAGGCTGGATACACAAGGAAAATAGAGTCGGACAAGCCTTCCTTTGTAATCCTTAGTGTCCTTTGTGGTTCAAGCCTTTGACTTGTCTATTGCCGAATGACGCCGATGACGTGCCAGTCGGGCGAGGGTTCGATGTTGATTTTTGTCCCATAGGACTCCGACATCGTCTGCAATCTCTTGAGGATCTTCATTCCTTTTTCGGCGGAGGCCGCGCGCGGAATGCCACTCTCGGTGAGCTTCATTCCATACCCGAGGTCGATGGGATACAAGCGAATCTCGGCCACCCGTCCGTGATCGAAGCGGCTCTCCGTGATGACCGACTCAAAAGGAAGATCGCCTGCAAAGCTCTCAGCGTTCAACACGTTCATGAAATCGGCATCGGTCGCTTTCTCAGGGTTCTTGAATGCGCCCAGTAGCGACTCGCGATACTGCGCATAGAAGTCCGCCGGCATAGGCTCTTGCAGGTCGCTCCAGAAAAAATCTCCCAGTCCGTAAAAGATCGGACGCCCTTTGTATATCTCGATCGGTCCCAAATGATGAATGCCGGTAGTAAGGAAAACGTCGGCTCCTGCGTCGATGGCGGACTTGGCGAGAGTGCGGATGAAGTCCGCGGGTGTGTCTTGGAAATCGCTTTTCGCGTCGGGCGCGCTGCTGTCGGCCGCTTCGTGGGAATGAATCGTGACCAGCAGAAAATCAGATTGTTGCTTGCCCTCGCGAACCGCTTTCAGAATGCCCGCGAGATCGGTCGCGTCCATTTCATATTGCATGGCGCGTTTCGGCCCGGCTTCGAAGGTGGTGCCGAATAAAGTCAGCTTTTCGCCGGACTCGGCCTTGGCATTCGGATAGAGCTTTCGCGAGAGGTTCGCCAGATCGCGCATGGCGTCCGCGGAAACGACCATCGTTTTCTTTACCGCCAGACCGTTCACTCCGGGCCGTCCGGGAGCCGCTCCTTGCTCGGGCAAAGCTTCTGAACTCGGACGAAACGTAGCGGCCATCGAGACGATCGCAATACGCCCCTTATCACTCTCGTAATAGTGCGCGGCACGGGCGAGACCCTGATTTTCACCGACGCCCGCGGTGATCAGCCCAGCCTGGTCGGCCCAGCGGGTCGTCTCGCGCATGCCTTCGATTCCCCAGTCGAGCGCATGATTATTGGCGCGAGACATCAGATTGAAGCCCATCGCCGCTAGATCTTTGGCGACGGCCGGGTCAGCAATGAGCGGGACGTCATCCAGGCCGGTGTAGGGAAAGCCCTTGAATGTGCTTATGTCGAGAATCGAGGTTTCAAGATTGCCGTAGGTGGCGTCTCCCTGTTTCAGGGCTCTAACAGCTTGCGCGAAACCCGGCTCACGACTGGGATATTGGGAGAGCGGGCGAGAGAGGATGCAGTCACCAACCGCGATCAGCTTGAATCCGTCGGCAACGCTGGTCTGGAGTTCCTGAGCCAGCGGTCGCTTGGGATCGAACTTGGAGATGTCTTTCGCGCCAGGGTCGGCGGCATCTTGCGCAGGGAGCGCTGTCGAAAAGAGGGCAATGAAAAGAAACGCTCGCAGAGTCCGCCACTGAGAAAGAAACATCTCTCACCTCGCCTGCCGGATACGAAGGAGAACGCTTGGTGGCGGAATACTACAAGGTTGTGCGATCGGCACGAAGAACTTAATCTACGACGCTTGGTTTTCCGCTGAGGAAAAGTCAGCCAGTTCAAGACGCAGATTACCGGGATTGGTCGCGTATCCCATGCCGGTTTCAAAGTCCACCATTCCGGCGCGGATGAGTTTCTCGATCTCTCCGTCAAAGTTCTGCATGCCTTCGTTGGTTCCATCGCGCATGGCGTCGAGCAGAGTTTTGCCCTCCCCTTCGCCCTTCTCCACATATTCGCGAGTGCGCAAGGTGGCCTTCAGAATCTCGACTGCGGCGACGCGTCCGGCTCCATCCTTTCGGGGAATCAGTCGCTGGGAAACGATGTAACGGAAACTCTTGGCTAAACGGTTACGGATGCCGTGCTGCTCGGCCAGCGGAAATACTCCGACGATGCGTTCCACGGTTTTCGAGGCATCAATAGTGTGCAAGGTGGAGAGCACGAGGTGGCCGGTTTCGGCGGCTTCCATGGCGATCTCGATGGTTTCCTTGTCGCGCATCTCGCCCACCAGAATTACCTTGGGTGCCTGTCGCAGCGCGGCGCGCAGGGCGAGAGCGAAATTTGGAGTGTCACTGTGCAGTTCGCGCTGGTGAATCAGGCAATTCTTGTGGCTGTGCATGAACTCGATGGGATCCTCGATGGTGAGGATGTGGTAGCACTGCTCCTGATTGATGCGGTCGATAATCGCCGCCAGAGTCGACGACTTGCCTGAGCCGGTGGGTCCGGTCACCAGAACAATTCCGTGGCGCAGGCCGACGATGGTTTCGAGTTCCTTGGGAAGGCAGAGGTCGGTGAAGCTCGGGATTGTCTTGGGGATCACGCGCATCACAATGGCGTAAGAGCCGCGTTGCGTGAAGATATTCACCCGGAACCGGCAGAGACCCGGCAAGCCGTAGGAGACGTCACAGGAGCCGCGTTCGCGGAGCGAGGTCATGGCGTGCTCGCTGCTGCCGATAAGGTCTTTCGCGATGCGAGTGGTGTCTTCCACCGTGAGGGTACGCGGTCCAGTCGCCGAAAGCTTCCCGCTGATTTCAACCATGGGCGGTCGGCCCGGCGAGAAAAACAGGTCACTGATCTTGCTCGACACTTTCAGCATTGCCACGAGCAAGGCTGGCGTCGAAGGCACGGGCGGCTTGGGAGCAGGCGCGGCAGCAGTTCCAGAGGCCACGGGCACGGTGGGAGCAGGAGGGGTGATAGTCGACATAGGCGAGTACAAGAGCAAGGCCGGTGCCAAAAGAAAGACAGAGTTTTTGGGGAATTTTCGCTGAGAAGAGTATCTGAGTCTCAGGCTGAGACGGCGGGCTGGGACGGCTTGAGACACGATTCGATGTGGCTCGGGCGCCCCCGCCACATGAGCCCCACGGGATTAGAGGTTCGGGCTTTTCTCGGCGATCAGCTTTCTGATCTTCTCCACAAACTCGCCGGACGCCATGTCTTCGGTCTTTTCTTTTCCGCGAGTACGGACGTTAACCTTGCCGGCTTCCGCCTCTTTGTCTCCCACGACCAGCAGGAAGGGCACCTTCTGCATGGCATGCTCGCGAATTTTGGCATTCATCTTTTCGTTGCGGGCGTCGACTTCCACGCGCACTCCTACGGCTTTGAGTTGGTCAGCGACTTTGTTCGCATAGTCGGCGTGGCGCTCGCTGATGGGGATCATCACCGCCTGCACCGGCGAGAGCCAGACCGGGAAGGCTCCCGCGTAGTGTTCGATCAGCACGCCGAAGAAGCGCTCGACCGATCCGTAGAGCGCGCGGTGAACCATCAGCGGCTGCTTACGGGTGCCGTCTTCGGCGACGTATTCGAGGCCGAAGCGTTGTGGCAGGTTGAAATCGAATTGCACGGTCGAGAGCTGCCAGAGACGTCCGATGGCGTCGACCAGCTTGATGTCGATTTTCGGCCCGTAGAACGCGGCTTCGCCGGGCATGGTCTTGTACTCGATATTCAGTTCTTTGAGAACTTTCTCGAGCGAGTGCGTCGCCATGTTCCACTGCTCTTCGGTGCCGACGAAGCTCTTGCGGTCGTCGGGATTCCAGGTGGAGAGCTCGGTCTGGAATTTATCGAATCCGAAGTCTTTCAGAACGTCTTTGGCAAACTCGACGCAATCCGCGATCTCTTTTTCGATCTGGTCGGGACGGCAGAAGATGTGGGCGTCGTCCTGGGTAAATCCGCGGACGCGCAACAGGCCGTGCATCACTCCCGAGCGCTCGTAGCGATAGACGGTTCCGAGCTCACCCAGGCGGACGGGCAGATCGCGGTAGGACTTCAACGAGTCGCGGTAGATCAGAATGTGGCCCGGGCAGTTCATGGGCTTGAGGCGGTACTCGGCGTCGTCAAGTTCCATGACATCGAACATGTTCTGCGCGTAGTAGCCCTCGTGGCCCGAGGTCTGCCAGAGCTGTTTGCGCATCACGTGCGGCGTGTAGACGAGCGAATAGCCGCGCTTGACGTACTGGTCGCGCATCCAGTCTTCCATCTCTTTGCGGATGATGCCGCCCTTGGGATGCCAGAAAATCAGGCCCGGCCCGGCGAGTTCCTGAATGGAAAACAGATCTAGTTGCTGGCCGAGCACGCGGTGATCGCGCTTCTTGGCTTCTTCGATGCTGTTGAGGTAGGCGTCGAGATCTTTCTTCGAATAAAACGACGTGCCGTAGATGCGCTGCAGCTGGGGATTCTTTTCGTCGCCCAGCCAGTAGGCTCCGGCAATATTGAACAGCTTGAATGCCTTGATCTTTCCGGTCGAAGGGATGTGCGGGCCGCGGCAGAAGTCGGTGAATTTGCCGGTGCGGTAGATCGAAATCTTTTCATCGGGCTTGGTGAATTGCTCGATGAAATGGCACTTCATGAAGTCGCCTTCTTTTTTGAATTCTTCGAGACCCTGATCGCGCGGCAGAAATTCGCGCGCGTAAGGAACGTTCTGCTGCACCAGCTCCTGCATCTTCTTTTCGATCTTCTCGAGGTCTTCCGGGGTGAACGGAGTGGGGCGGTAGAAGTCGTAGAAGAATCCGCTCTCGGTAGCGGGGCCGTGGCCAAGTTTGGTCTCGGGAAAAGTTCGAGCACCGCCGCTGCGAGCAGATGCGCGGAAGAATGGCGGAAGACTTCGAGCGACTCGGGATCTTTCTCGGTCAGGATACGCAGATCGGTGTCTTTCTCGAGCGGCCGAGTCAGGTCGATGAGATCCCCGTTGGTTTTGGCGACGAGGGCGGCATCGGCCAGCCGCTGACCGATGGATTTGGCGATATCGAGCGCGGTGGTGCCTTTGGGAACGTCTTTGGTGCTCCCGTCGGGGAGCTTTACATGAATGCTGTCTGCCATAGGAATAAGCCTGAAGTGGGCTGAAACTATAGAGTTTACCACTGCGCGCGTGGGTGCAGCCGGCCTCGGGTGTCCGAGATTAGAATCGAGATTCTAGCGCGCTTCGCTCGCGGGACAGCCGAGGGCGGCTGTCTCTACGTGGTTTTTGCCGGGTAGTACAGCGCTTCCATCGCCTTCTGCACTTTCACCGCGAGCGCGTCCATGTCGTGACCCTTGAGTCCCGCCGTCGAAATCGGCTCGCCGACTCGCATCTCCAGCGGCTGAGACTTGATGTGGTACGTATTCATCGGGAGCAGATCAAATGTTCCTACCAGCGCGACTGGCACGATATCCGCTTGCGCTTTAATGGCGAGGAAAAACGCACCGGGCATAACGGGTTTGATTTCGCCATCGGGAGTGCGTCCGCCTTCGGGGAAGATGACCAGAGGCATACCTGTTCTGAGGCTCTTGACCGCCGATCGAATCTGGGCGACAGAACGCGCGGGTTCCTGCTGGTTAACGCAAACTTGTCCCGAACGCTTGAGATGCCAGCCGATGATCGGATACGCCAGCAGCTCACTCTTGAACAAAATGCGAAATTGAAAGGGAAGATTCGCGTACAGAACCGGGATGTCGAGCGCCGACGCGTGGTTGACCGCGTAGACATTCGGCTTTGTCGTATCGATCTTCTCCAGGCCCACCACTTTCACGGGAGACAAGATCGTCTTCATGATCATCACCGACCAGAGACGCGCGAAATTGTGCAGGATGCGTTCTTTGTCTCCAAAGAGCGAGACTGGGAATCGCGACCAGTCCCATGACCACGGTGTAAAGCCAGATCAGCGGGTCGAAAATAAAATACGAGCGCAGTCGGCTGAAGGTGCCATGAGTGGGCCTGGTGACAGCGACCCGTCGCTCCGGAGAACGCAGTTCGACTATCTCCGGATCGGTCTGCAACTCGGGGTCAGATGTCTTCAAAAATGCCACGATACTTAGATGCGCGCGCCGAGCTGGCGAATCGCTTCTCCTACAATGTATATCGAACCGGTAACCACCAAAACCCCGTCGGAACCAGCGAAAACACTGGCTTTGGCGAGGGCTTCCGCAACATCCGGCGCTTCTTCGATCTCAGCTCCGGTGCGGGCCGCAGCCTCACGAATCTGCGCTGGAGTGGCCGATCGCGGATTGTCGGCTTGGGTCGCGACGACTCGCTCCGCCAGCGGAAATAGAATCTCGGCGATTTCCGCGATGGCCTTATCGCGCATGGCTCCAAAGACCAAGATCAGGCGACGATTTTCGTAAGCGGATGAGAGGGTAGAGCGCAAGGCCCACGCTCCCGCAGGATTGTGGGCTACGTCGAGAATGATTTCGGGCCGATCCTCAGAACGCGGGATCACCTGAAACCGTCCCGGCCATTGCGTTTCGCGGATACCCCGCTCGATGGTATCGGCTGTAACCGGAAAGCCTTGCGTGCTCAGTTCTTCCGCTGCCGCAATTGCGAGGGCGAGGTTGCGCAACTGATGGCGTCCGACCAGCGGCGTTTCAACCAGGATTTCTTTGCCCAGAACCTGCAGTGGATAACTGGTACGAACCTCAGCGGCTAAAGCCCGTCCAGTGTTAGGCTCTGCGGCACGGCTGAAGCCGTGCCCTTCCCGGGCCGCTTCCAGTTCCCGGGTCGCATCCAGCGAAGGATTCCACGGAATCGAAACCGCTGGCGAGACGGGAGGCACATATTGAGCCGCGCTAATCCCACGCGCTTCCGCTTCCAGAATCGCGTTCCCGATCACGTCGTTGGCCTGAGGCAGTTGGGGAAGCGTGACCACCGGTCTGTCGGGCCGAATGATGCCCGCTTTCTCGCGGGCGATTTCGGCGACAGTATTTCCCAGGAATTTCTGGTGATCCAAAGCAATGTCGGTGATGACGCTCACGATGGGATCGACGACATTCGTCGCGTCGAGGCGTCCACCCATGCCAACCTCGAGAACGGCGATATCAATCTTCTTCTTGGCGAAGTATTCAAAAGCGATCGCCGTCACCATCTCGAAAAAGCTCGGATGCCACGGCAGCTCACCTTCGCTCACCAGACGCTCGGCGGTGCGATCCACCACGTCATGAAGCAAAGCGAAATCGTCATCGAATATTTCTTGCCCGTCGACCCGAATGCGCTCGTTGATCCTGACCAGGTGGGGCGAAGTATAAAGACCAGTCCGTAAGCCAGAGGCGGTCAGAATCGCGGCCAATGTGGCCGCCGTCGACCCTTTCCCATTTGTTCCCGCAATCAATACCGCGGGAAAGCGCTTCTCAGGATGATCGAGCGCTGCCAGAAGCACGCGCATGTGATCCAAGTCGAACTTCTGCGAGGGCGTATTCGCCAGCTCGTGGCCCAGCGCGTACATGCGTTCTACGGCGGCTTTATAAGACATTTCTTGGTCGTTGGCCGTTCGTCGTTAGTGGTTCGCCAACCTCTTAGGTTATCAGTTTGGAAGGCGGAATTTGGAGCTGACGACAGTGGAAGGCGCTCGGGAGCCTCTGAAAGGCGATCGACGGGACCCGAGCCGAATCGAGCAACAAGGAACGACTAGCCAGCCAACGGTTGCGCTGCAGGCGTCATAAACTCCATCGCACGAGCGATATACGGCTTCAGTTGGCGGCGGTGGACCACTGCGTCCAGCATGCCATGCTCAAGCAGGAATTCGCTGCGCTGAAAGCCCGGTGGCAGCTTCTGGCGGATGGTCTGTTCGATGACGCGCGGGCCGGCGAATCCGATCAGCGCACCGGGTTCGGCGATGTTCAGATCGCCAAGCATGGCGAAAGAGGCTGTCACGCCGCCGGTGGTCGGATCGGTCAGCACTGAAATATAGGGGACTTTGCCTTCATCCAAACGGGTCAAGGCGGCCGATATTTTGGCCAGTTGCATCAGGCTGATCAAACCTTCCATCATGCGCGCGCCACCCGAAGCGGAAACAATGATGATAGGAGTTTTCGTGTCGGTCGCGTACTCGATGGCCCGAGTGATTTCTTCGCCTACGACAGCGCCCATGCTGCCGCCGATGAAGGAGTACTCCATCGAACTCACCACCACCGGACGGCCATTCAACTTTCCGCGCGCGTTGATGATGGCGTCTTTGAGTCCAGTATCGGCCTGAGCCTGCTTCAGGCGCGAGGAATACGCTTTGAGGTCAACGAACTTCAGGGGATCGGTCGAGACCAGGTTGGTATCGAAAACTTCGTAGTTTTCATCGAGCAACTGCGTCAAGCGGGTGCGGGCGTCAATCCGAAAATGTTTGTCGCACTTGGGGCAGACGTTGAAGTTATCTTCAAGATCTTTTTTCCAGATGATCTGACGACATTGCTCACACTTCACCCAAAGCCCTTCGGTGCGAACCGTCTTTTCGCCCGAAGTATCCAACTCGCCGGATTGCCGTTTGAACCAAGCCATGGGAAATTTACGATTTTCGATTTACGATTGTCGAAGTTCAAAATCCCTACTTCGAAAATCGTCAATCGTACTTCGTCAATATTCGATCCCTCTCTGCGCCATCACGCCCTTCTCGTAGGCGTGTTTCACCTGGCGCATCTCGGTGACGGTGTCGGCCAGCTCAACGATCGTCGGATGTGCGTTACGGCCCGTTAATATAACATGCACCATCGCTGGTTTCTTCTTCAGGCTCTCCGCTACTTTGGCAGGATCGAGCATGCCGTAGCTGATGGCGTAGTTGATCTCGTCAAGAACCACCAGATCCCACTCGCCGGACTGGATGGCCTTGTCGGCTTCGGCCCACGCTTCTTCCACCATGCGGACGTCTTCGGGATCGGGTTTTTCCGTACCAACTTTCACGAAGCCCCGGCCCATTTGCTTCATAATGAACTTGTCGCCGAAAGCTTGCACGGCGTCGAGTTCTCCGTAGTGCCAGGATCCCTTCAGGAATTGCAGCATCAGCACCCGCATGCCTTGTCCTACCGCGCGCAAAGCTGTACCCATCGCCGCCGTAGTCTTTCCTTTACCCGGTCCGGTATTGACGATGATCAGACCACGACGAATGTCTTCCATAGGGGAACCCTTGATTGTACCTGTTCCTCATAGGTAAGACACGGCCGCGGGAAGGTTGCGGTGGAATCGTTCTGTACTCACAGGACAGCCGAGGCGACTGTCCCCAGTTAGGCGGTTAGGGCATTTCTACGACGCGGCGGGCGTTGCTCTCATCATCGTCTTCGTCGGGTTCCGACTCAGAGTCGCCGAGCAAGCGGGCGGCAACCCGCAATGCAGCCACTTCTTCTTTCACACGTGACAATTCCTTTTCCTTCGACCGCAGCACTTCCATAGGATTTTTCATGACGGTGGGTTCCTAGTGATGAATGTCCATAGTGGACCCCCGCCGCATTCTGCGCCGGGGAAATTTGTGTTACGAGGTACGGACCTGGCCGGCCAAAACCACATCAGTGCCCCAGGTGATAAGGATGGCGCTTAAGAATCGTAAATGCTCGATAAAGTTGCTCCAATAAAACCACGCGCGCCAGTTCATGCGCAAGCGTCATTTTTGACAGGGATAACAACTGTGATGCCGCCCGCCGGGCTTCGTCACTGAAACCATCGGCAGGCCCGACCGCAAACAACAACGCTTGGGGATTGCGATCCTGATAGTCATTGATAAACTGCGCCAATTCTTCTGACGAAAGCTGCTTACCACGTGAATCCAAAAGAACCAGCGTGTGTCTCGGACGCGCATCGCGTTCGCAAAGTTTCAGGAGCGCCACTTCATCTTTGAGTGCAACTCCTTCCACTTCCACATAACGCGAAATGCGTTCCAGATAGTCTTCGGTCAGTTTCTGGATCGCCGGTTCTTTGGTTTTGCCGATCCAGGCAACCTTCAATTTCACAACTTGGATTTAAACACACCGGGATGACGAATGCGGCAAAGCGAACCCTAACTGGCGAGGTGACAAACAAGGCACGGATAACTTTGTGACTAAGTCTTTCTTCCCGAGGCGAGGACGACGGTGACGCCGAAGTGGACGCTTTGCCCGTCGGAGTATTTGCGGATTGCTTCGAGAATGTCGGAACTGATGTCTCCCCATTTTTCCGCGGGGACTCGCTCGAGTAGTGGACGAAATGGCGTGGAGACGGATCGCACGTACTCCCAGACTTCTTCGGGAGGCCCGGGCCACGTCCAGGGGAGAGTCTTGATTTCTTCTTCGACGGACTGGAATCCGGCGGCTCGCAGGGCTGTGGAAAGGCTGCCCGGTTTGGCAAAGCGGAACATGTCCGGTCCACCCGGTGCCATCAGGGATCCACCGACGTGCTTGTGCACGACGGCCATGGTACTCGCCCAGTACGGTTGGTTGAAGGGGCCCCATGCCAGAAAGCAGGCGCGCCCTGAGGGCTTCAACACGCGATGCAATTCGCGCAGCGCTCGATCACAATCGGAGAAGAACATCACTCCGAAGCGGCAGGTAGCCAGATCAAAGCGGTCGTCGGGAAACGGGAGATAGTGGGCGTCGGCTTGTCGCGTCGTGAAGTTGGCGAGGTCGCGAGCTTGCGCACGCTGTTCAGCGATGGCGAGCAATTCTGGGCTCAAATCCAGGGCGGTGACATGGCCCTGCGGGGCCACTCGCGCGGCCAAGCTAATGGCCGGCTCTCCGGTACCGCTGGCAAGATCGAGCACCTGCATCCCCGGAGTTGGTCGGGCATATTCGACCAGGGCTTCGGTTACCTTGCGTCCCATTGCGGCCGACTTCGCTTTCCATTTTTCGGCTGCGACGAGTCGGTAGGAAGCACCCCACTGCGGGTTGGGAGCGTCGGTGTTCATCAAATAAACCCATTCACCACAGAGACACAGAGTCACGGACTCACAGAGAAAATCATCCCTTTTTTTCTGTTGTGACGACGAAGTCCGTTCGGCTCATGCTCTTTTGCGTGCCGCTGCTCGTTTGCGCGGCGCGGCCAATTCCGCTGGCTCGAGACGCTTGGCGGACTTCCATAGCCGTTCGAGATCGTAATATTTCCGCGCTTTCTCGGAGAAGACGTGGACCACAAAATCAACGTAGTCGAGCAGCACCCATTCAGCTTGCTTGTAGCCTTCGATGTTGTTCGGGCGCATGCCGTCTTTTTTCAAGCGCTCTTCCACTTCGTCGGCGATGGCCTGAATCTGCCGCGGGTTGGTTCCGCTGCACACCACGAAGTAATCGGTGAACGCTCCCGATCCCTTCTCGAGTTCCAAGATGGTGATTTCTTCGGCCTTTTTTTCCTGGCAGGCGCGGATGGCTTCGGAGACTTGTTTTCTCAGGTCGATTTTTTTCATGCAGTCGTCGAGTGGTCGGCGTTGGCAAAACCATTGTAGCTGAGAAGCGCTTACAAACGCGGGTCTGACCAACGACCAATGACGAACGACTAACGACCGGTGTACAGATTCATCTTCTTGATGTAGTCGGCCACGGCGGGTTCCACGAGTTTTCCCAACGGCTTTTTGGCCGCGACCGCCTCGCGAATGCCCGTGGCAGAAACCGTTTGATGGATTCCATCCAACAGATGGAGAGTCGCCCCTGACAGCACCAGGTCTCCCTTAGCTGGCTGTTTGGCAAACGGCTTGGTGACGGCCGCTGCGGGACGCAGGCTTTCCGGCAAGGCGTTGGCCACATCCGCCAGCGAAAACCCAGGGCGGCTGGCGACGATGAAAGCACATTCGCGGAACAGCGCCTCGGCTTGGTGCCATTTGGCGATATCGTTAAAGGCGTCGATCCCGATCAGAAAAAAGAGTTGGTCGCTCTTCTTGAGAGTTGCCTTCAGTCGCCGAACCGTATCAATGGTGTAATTCGGCTGACTCGATCCTCCCTTGCCCGACGATGCCGAAGTCGGAGGCGCCTCCAAGAGCGACGGCACAAATGCCTTCTCCTCGGCAGTCGCGAGCGTCACCATCGCGTAACGATGAACGTAGTCCGATAGAGGTTGGCGCTGTTTATGAGGGGGGACGTGCGCGGGAACAAAGTAAATACGCGAGAGGGAGTAACGCTCGAGCGCGGCATGCGCCAGGGCTAGATGCCCGCGATGAATGGGGTCAAAGGTTCCGCCAAACAAGCCGATGTTCATGTGTCTTGTTGTGAGATTAAGTCAGTCTTTGCTTCGTAACCCCTTTTGCTCTAAGGTTGCCTCGGATGGTTCATTCCGGTGGTCAGGGTCCATTTCCACAACAAAATGAACTACCGTAACTTCCTCAAATCCCTTTCTGGGACTAGCATTTGGAGGTATGCGAGTGAAGCTCCCCCTTCTCCGCACTCGTTACATTCCTCCGGGTCGGGCCCCTATCCTCCGATACGGCGTCGCCGTACTCAGCATTATTTTAGCCCTGATTCCGGCGCTCCTTCTCTCCGACGTCGTCGAAAGCCGGCTGGTCGTTTTTGCCGTCGCCATCATGGTCAGCGCCTGGTATGGCGGCTGGAAGCCGGGACTGGTCGCGACTTCGTTCGCACTTACTGTCAGCGCGTATTTCTCGCTGGCCGGAGCCCAATCGGAACACGATTATCGCAAGGCCATCATACATCTGGCGCTTTTTGTTTTTGTGGCGCTGCTGATCTGCTGGTTCAACGCCGCCTTGCGCTCGGCGCAGGAAGGGTTGCGGCGTTCGGAAGTGAATTTCCGCTCGCTGGTCACGAATGCTCCCTACGGCATTTGCCGCTGCGATTCCTCGGGCATCGTGCAGAGCGCGAATCCTGCCCTCGTAACCATGCTGGGGTACGACTCCGCCTCCGAACTCGTGGGAACGAATCTCGCTAATCTTTACAGCGATTCGCAGGAGTGGTTCGTCTTGGCTGATCACTTCCGCTCACTACAACGATTTACAGGCCTGGTAGCTGACTGGCGTCGTAGTGACGGCAGTACAACTGCCGTTCGGCTTTCGGGACGCGCGATTCGGGGCGAAGCGAAACAGATCTTTTTTGAGCTGTTCAGCGAAGACGTGACCGAACATCGCGCTCTGGAAGAACAACTACGCCAGGCGCAAAAAATGGAAGCCGTCGGACGCCTCGCGGGTGGCATCGCCCATGACTTCAACAATCTGCTGATGGTGATCTCGGGATACTCCGAATTTCTGCTCGACCGCATCGGCAACGATCCTTCGGTTCGTGGCCCGGCGCAGGAAATCGCGAATGCGTCGGGACGTGCGACTTCGCTCACCCGCCAGTTGCTGGCATTCAGCCGTAAGCAGATGCTGGCGCCGAAAGTACTCGACCTCAACGCCGTCGTGACTGAAAACGTCAAGATGCTGACGCGGCTCATTGGCGAAGACATCGAGTTGATCATGATCCCCGGCCCCGAGCTGGGATCGGTCAAAGCCGACCCGGGACAGGTTGAGCAAGTCATCATGAACCTCGCCGTCAATGCGCGCGATGCCATGCCGCGCGGGGGGAAGCTCACCATCGAGAGTGCCAACGTCACACTGGAAGAAGGCTCGGCGAATCTGCACCCCACGCAAAAGGCCGGCGAATACGTGATGATGGCGATCAGCGACACGGGAACGGGCATGGATGCCGAAACCCAGTCGCACATCTTCGAACCTTTTTTCAGTACCAAGGGGCCGAAGGGAACTGGCCTTGGCCTGTCGACTGTTTACGGCATTGTGAAGCAAAGCGGCGGATACATCTGGGTTAACAGCGAGCCCGCTCGCGGCACGACCTTCAAAATCTATCTGCCTCGCGTCACCGAGTTCGGCGAGCCGATCACTCCCGCACTCGAGGCCGCACCGGCAAAATCTTCTCCCGCGTATGAAACCATCCTTCTGGTCGAGGATGAAGGCAATCTGCGACGTCTGGCTCACGAATATCTCGAACTTCTGGGATATCGCGTGCTCGAGGCCGCGGAAGGCGCCACGGCAATACAAATCTCCAAGGTTCATGAGGGGCCTATTCACCTGCTGCTGACCGACGTCATCATGCCGGGAATGAATGGGCGGGAACTGGCACAACACATCACCTCGGCGCGGTCCGAAACCAAAGTGCTCTACATGTCGGGCTACACCGAGAATGCCATCGGCCATAACGGCACGCTGGACGCAGGCATCACGCTGCTCCAGAAGCCATTCACGCTCCCCGCCTTGAAAGCGAAGGTGAGGGAGATGCTCGACACACCCCTTCCCCTGGAGGTTTCCATGTCTGCTCGTGCTGCACACGCTCCCCTCGCCCGGACCCGGCAGAAACTTTCTTCGCCGTTCCGCGCGCAACGTTTCGATCTCCGCTTGCCGTTGAAGTACCGGTTGGTGGGAGAACAGAACTGGCGCCAAGGCACCACCGAAAACATTAGCCGCTCGGGCATGCTGTTCCGCGCGGAAGAATCCATTCCGACGAATGCCCAGTTGGAAATCAATCTCGTACTGCCTGCGGAAATTGCGGGTTTATCGGCGGCAGAAGTCGTATGTCGCGGAGAAATCGTACGCGCGAGTTCTTCCGATACGGCAGCCGTTCATCCGGCGCTCGCTGCGAAGATTTTGCAGTATCACTTCCAGCACACGTCGCAGATGGATGCGTAACAGTACCCAGTACCTGGTACCCGGTACCCAGTAAAAACAAGAGGCGGCCAACTGGCCGCCTTCTTTTTTCTGACTGCTTCGTCTCTTTGACGCTTAAGGTTTTTGTTCGCCGCTGGGTACTGGGTACTCGGTACTGGGTACTGCATTTCGAACTTCGTCGACCTTATCCGCCATCACGTATTCCAGTTTCTCGATGCCTTCTCCGGTGACGGCAGAGATCGGGAACAACTCCAACTTCTGCTTCTTGCAATATTTCTTCAGCTTCGCCAACTTTTCTTTGTTGGCAACATCGATCTTCGAGGCGACCATAATCACTGGTTTCTTTTCCAGTCCCGCGCCGAAGCTTTCAAGTTCCCCGTTGATCACCTCGACATCCTGAATGGGATCGGGACGCCCGCTGCCATCGGATACGTCGACCATATGCACCAGTAAGCGCGTGCGCTCGATGTGCCGCAAAAATTGGATCCCCAAACCAGAGCCGGTGTGGGCCCCTTCGATCAAACCAGGGATATCGGCAACTACAAAGCTTCTTTCGGTTCGACCCTTGCCGACCAGAACCACTCCGAGATTCGGTTCGAGCGTGGTGAAGGGATAGTCGGCGATCTTAGGACGGGCCGCCGAGATGCGCGAGATCAACGTCGATTTGCCGACGTTGGGATATCCGACCAGCGCCACATCGGCAAGCAATTTCAGCTCAAGCCGGAACGTCCGATCTTCGCCGGGACGTCCGTCTTCATGTTCTTGCGGCGCCTGGTGCGTGGAAGTTGCGAACCGCGCATTGCCCCGCCCACCGCGGCCGCCGCGCGCGATCACAACGCGTTCGTCGGACTTGGTGAAATCGTAAACCTTCTCGCCAGTCTCAGCGTCATAGACGATCGTCCCGACTGGGACTTTCAGAAGAATGTCTTCTCCTTCGCGTCCGGTGCGGTTCGAGCCTTCGCCGTGACGCCCGCGCTGCGCCTTGTATTCGGGATTGAAGCGGAAGTGCACCAAGGTGTTATGGCGCTCGCTTGATTCCATGATGACGTCGCCACCCTTGCCGCCATCGCCGCCAGACGGGCCTCCGCGGGGAACAAACTTCTCCCGCCGGAATGCGAGGCAGCCATTGCCGCCGTCGCCCGCCTTTACCTTGATTGTCGCCTCATCAATGAACATGCAGTCGTCAGTCTTCGGTCGTCAGTCGTCCGCAAAACCATAGAACACAAAAGCCTCGGCTCGGGGCCGAGGCTAGGTGGCGCGGACACTGTTGTCCGCGAGGGCTTGCCGGGTTTACTTCGCTTCGAGGGGCTCAACCATGACGAACTTGCCCATGCCGCCCTTGTCGAGGAACTTGATGCGTCCCGTGACTTTGGCGAAGAGGGTATCGTCTTTGCCGCGGCCGACGTTCAAGCCGGGCTTCACCCGCGTGCCGCGCTGCCGCACGATGATGGTTCCGCCCGGCACCAATTGTCCGCCGAACGCTTTGAATCCCAGCCGCTGCGCGTTAGAGTCGCGCCCGTTTCGTGATGTGCCTTGCCCTTTTTTATGTGCCATAAGTCAGTTCTCGGTTCTCAGTTGTCAGTTCTCAGAAACTACTTCTTCTTTTTGGTTGCGGCCTTCTTGGCGGCCGACTTCTTTGCCGCTTTCTTCTTCGCGGGTGCTTTGGCTGACTTCGCCTCGGCGTGCTCTTCCGTCTCGGCAGCCGCCTTCTTCACCTTCGGCTGCTTCTTGGGAAGCTCGGGCGCGCTGAACTTCTGGCCGTCGAAGTTGATTTCGGTGATGCGGACCGCCGTGTATCCCTGGCGATGTCCGCGGAGCTTCTTGTATTGCTTCTTGCGCTTGTAGTGGAAGACAAGAATTTTGGGGCTGCGGCCCTGCTCGACCACTTCGCCCACCACGCGAGCTTCCGCCGGCTTGCCGATCTGGCCTTCGCCGCCAGAAACTGCGAGCACGTCGTTGAACTCGACCGTATTTTCGCCGCTCTGGTTCTCGACCCGAATCACATCGCCGGGCGCGACACGGTACTGTTTGCCACCGGTGCGGATGACCGCGTACATAGCTCTGCCTCCGTCAAATGACCACCCGCCGCACACTGGGGCGATGCGGGGACCTGCTTTTTCCTGTGCTTGCTGTTTTCTCCGCGTCGGCGCTTTCGGGCAACGAATGCGGGCGGCTCCAGAGGGGAACCGCGCGTACAGGCAAACTCAACTATTTTAGCGTGCGCTGTGGAAATTGGTCAAACGAAAGAGTCTTTGTGCGACAATGCTGGCCGAATTCCGGAGGGAAAATCGAATGCGCTACCGTCTGTTCACCCTGATTCTCTGCCTGCTGGCCGTTTCCGCCGTCTGCCAAACCAAGGAAGCCAAAAAGAAGATGATGGCTCCCGGCGCCCCTGACCGCGCCCTGATGGAAAAAATCTGGGCGGGCTGGAGCACCCTCAACACCGACAACGTCGCCGGCTTCTATGCCAAAGGCCCGCACACCTTCTACGACATCGCTCCGCTGAAATATGCAAAGCTGGGACGAATACTCCGCGGGCGTCAAGAAAGAGCTTTCCGACTACAAGACTGCGGCCTGCACCGTCAATGACGACTCGCAGATTCATCCTGCGGGAGACACTGTCTGGGGCACGGCGACGGTGAAGTGCGACATGACGCGCACTTCGGGCAAGCGGGAAATGTCTCAGTTTCGCTGGACCGTGATCTGGCAAAAGGAAGGCGGCCAGTGGCTCATCGTGCATGAGCACGTTTCTTCACCAATCGACTAAGATCTTAGCCACGGATCTACGCGGATCTACACGGATGAAAGAAAATGGAATCTGTGAAAATCCGCGCCAATCCGTGGCCGACTTTTCAGTACGCCCTGATGAAGAAATAGATCGACATGCCGGTGCCGACCAGGATGACGAACCAGCGAATCAGCGCTGGATTGAGCCGCAGGGAATAGTGCGCTCCGAAATAGCCTCCCACAGCCGCCCCCACAATCATCACCATGGCCTGGCGGCCAGTACACCGCGCCCTTCAGGATGAATACTACGACTGCCACTCCGTTGATCGCACTGCCCAACACGCTTTTGAGCGCGTTCATGGCGTGGATATCGGTCATTCCGATGGCCGCCAGCATCGCCAGATTGACGATTCCGACTCCGCCGCCGAAATAGCCTCCATACACCGCGACAGCCAGCTCGAAGACGGATGCCCCGACGATCGCCGCCGTGGTCGCATCGTGACTGACGCTTGACGGCCCCGCGGCGCGCCAGTTTCTTGCCGAAGATAAATAGCAGCGTGGCTCCGGCCATCAGCCAGGGCAGCACCTTGGCGAAGGTGTGCTCGGGGGTCTTGAGCAGCAGGAACGCGCCGCCGACGCCCCCGATAAAGCTGGTTATCAGTAGGGGCACCATCACCCGGCGGGGGACGTCGAGGCGCTCGCGGAAGGCGCCGCCGCTGAAGACGATACCAGTCCAGAGCGCGACCGTATTCGTGGCATTCGCGGGGATTACGGGAACGCCGGTGAACACCAGGGCGGGAAAGGCAATAAAGCTGCCGCCACCCGCGACGGCATTCATGCGCTCCGCCCAACACGCCGGCAACGAAAAGGAAGAGTGCAGTTCCGGGATGCAAGCTAAATGTGTATCACAACCATCTATTCACTCAAACCTTCAATGCCTTCAGGAGAGCAACTCTATCCGAATCAGTATTTTATGCGCATCCAAGCATTCACTGCCTCCGTGACCTAAGTCACAGCCTGGCGTGATCTCCCCGGCTAACATCCAGTTGTCAGGTGAGGTCATGGCCACGCAAATTCATCACGAAATCGTTTCTGAAAGGCATAGCGTTCTTCCGTTTATAGAAAAGGCAGCCCGAAAACCGAAAAAGAAACTGGTGCGCCGCACTGAGCGCGACGATTCGCAGCGCTGGCGGCGGAGTTTCCAGTTCTTGTTTCTCTTGCTGGAATGTCTACCTGGGCGCCACGTTTTACTTCTGGGTCCGGCAATTCGAGACGCAAAACTTCAAGACTTCCCTGGTCCGCCCGCCTGGTGTCGAAGGCTGGCTGCCTATCGCCGGCATGATGAACTTCAAATACTTTCTGCTGACAGGACGCGTACCGGCGATGCATCCGGCAGCGATGTTCCTGCTGATCACTTTCGTCTCGATCGCCTTTCCTGTTTCGCAAGGCCTTCTGCAGCTGGTTGTGCCCGGTCGGGACCATTTCTGAGCACTTGTGGCACGCTGGACGTAAAGTGTTTCGCCGGAATTTCGAACTGCCCCGCTGGATTGATATTCCATTGCGCGGCCTGAAATATCTGTTGCTGGGCTTTTTTGTGTGGGCAGTGTCGACGATGTCGGCGCATGCGATCGACGCCTTCATGCGAAGTCCCTATGGCGTTATCACCGACGTGAAGATGCTCGACTTCTTTCGTTTTATGGGCGAGACCGGAGCGATTGTTCTGGGAATTCTCGTGCTGGCTTCGATACTGGTGCAGAACTTCTGGTGCCGCTACTTGTGTCCTTATGGTGCGTTGCTGGGACTGGCGGCGTTCTTCAGCCCCATGCGTATCCGGCGCGAGGCCTCGGCCTGCATTGATTGCGGAAAGTGCGAGAAAGCTTGCCCATCGGGCTTGCCGGTCGACAAGCTGATCACCATTAAATCCGCCGAATGCACCGGATGCCTGGAGTGCGTTGCCGCCTGCCCTGCGCAGGACGCACTTCGAATGTCAGCGTGGAAGACGCGCCGGCCCACGCCCGTATGGGCGATGGCATTGGGAATCGCTGTCCTGCTACTTGGAATGGTTGGGTACGCCAAGACCTCCGGCCACTGGAACACCAGCGTACCCAACTATGTTTACCGTCAACTGGTGCCGCACGCCGATGCGGCGACACATCCGATGCCAGGAGACCCGGCGCTCAACGACTAGTAGTTCGTTCCGGTTGCTGGGTTCGAACGATCGCGGATCTTGTCGCCGAAATCGTGGACCTTCCCCGCCAGGTTGCTGCGGGTCTGTTCTCCGGTAGCGGGAGCAAAGAGCAGGCCCACTCCGACCCCAATGCCCATGCCGATGAGAACTGCCGTGGTCGTGCTAAGGCCACGATGATCGTCGCCGCGGATCACCCGCGTCGCCCGGCCCAGGCGGTCGCTGGCCGTCTCGTATGTATCCTGCGCACGGTCGCTAAGATCGTCGAGCCGGTCGGCTAAACGGTTGCGAAGTGGATCAAGCAGATAGAGTCCAGTACCCATAAGCATGCTGAGCAAGGCTTTGCGATTGCGAACTTTCATGATGGATGCCTCCACGGAGGGATGAGTTCTTACGAGTATTAGGATGCGAGCCACTCAGGAAGGTTTGGCGGGGCGAGCTTTCTTGTCGGAGTTTGTTCTGGAATTACCGAAGCTGCGCGACTTCGGTTTATAGGACTTACTTCCGTCATATGTTGCAGGCCACTCGGTTCGAGTAGTGTCTTCGTGGGCCCTGATGACTATGACGGAGCAGTGTTGGTATGACTGGTTTTACCCACAAGAAGATCCTTATGCCGGCGTTGACCCTCGTGCTGGCGCTATCTCTCACTCCTCTACACGCGCAAAAACCCATTGAAAAGGTGAACCGAAAGAAAATCTATTCGGTCGATCCTGTATATCCGGAGATGTTGAAGCGATCAAACATCGGGGGAGTGGTCCGCCTGCTGGTTGTGATCTCGCCGAAGGGCTCGGTCGATACGGTGAACCAGCTCGGCGGCAATGCCGCCCTGGTAGAAGCGGCGACGAATGCGGTGAAAAAGTGGAAGTATGCCCCCGCCGACGCGGAGACCACGCAGGAAGTCAGCATCACGTTTGACCCGCACAGCTACCAGTAGCCACTCCACCGCAAAAAGAAAGCGCGGACTGGAGTGTCCGCGCCACAGGTTATGCGGGACAGCTGTCACGGCTGTCCCCAAGCGTTATTGAATCAACGTTCCGCTGCCATTCGGCTCTTCGTCGGGCGGGATCACCACTGCCGCCGCGACGCGGTCTCCAGGCTCCAGATTCAGCAGGCGAACGCCTTGCGCTGACCGTCCCGACTCGCGGATGGTCTTCGAGTCCATGCGGATGATCTTGCCGTACTGGCTGATCAACATGACCTCAGACTTCTCTGAGACTTGCGCGATGGTTGAGACTTTGCCATTGCGTTCGGTGGTCTTCACGTTGATGACGCCTTTGCCGCCGCGATTTGTTAGCCGGTATTCGTCAGCCGGAGTGCGCTTACCATAGCCGTTTTCAGTCACCGAGAGAATCAGCGAACCCTTCTCGGGAACCAGGTCGTCTGCGCTTTCAGGAGCCTCGGATGCCGCCTTCTTCTTGGCGTCTTTTTCCGCCCGAGTTGAGTCCGGCGCTTCTCCGCCCGCACCCGGTTTCGGAGTGGTCGCCATGCCCACGATGTAGTCTTTGTCCTGCAGGTTCATGCCGCGCACGCCCGTGGCATTGCGTCCCATGGAGCGAACATCATCTTCCTCGAAGCGGATTGCCTGCCCCTCATGAGAAGCGAGGAATACCACCTGCTGTCCATCGGTAAGCGACGCTGCCACCAATTCATTACCCTGCTCGATGTTGATAGCAATGATGCCGCGGGACATCACGTGCGAGAAATCTTTCAGATCACTCTTCTTCACCGTGCCGTTGCGAGTCGCGAAGAAGACATACTTGTTTTCTTCTTCCAGGTCGCGTACGGCCAGCATGGTGCGCACCGTTTCTCCTGCCTGCAGCGCGACCAGGTTGCCCATGTGCTTGCCCTTGCCGGCCGCGCCCACGTCGGGAATCTCGTAGACCTTCAGCCAGTACACGCGCCCGGTGTTGGTGAAGATGAGAATGTAGGCGTGAGTCGAGGCGATGAATAGATGCTCGACGAAATCCTCGTCGCGCGTCTTCATTCCCGTGCGGCCCGTGCCTCCGCGGCGCTGCATGCGGTAGGTCGAGATCGGCGTGCGCTTGAGATAGCCGGAGTGGCTGACCGTAACGGCAACTTGCTCGTCGGCGATCAGGTCTTCCAGCATGATTTCCGCAGCTTCGTCTTCGATCACCGTGCGGCGCTCGTCGCCGTACTGCTTCTTCACTTCTTCCAGCTCTTTCACGATGATGCCGCGCAGCTTTTTCTCGGAAGCGAGAATCGATTCGTACTCTGCGATGTTCTCGCGCACCAGACCCAGCTCTTTCACGATTTCATCGATCGAAAGCTTGGTCAGGCGGTGCAATTGCAGTTCGAGGATCGCGTCGGCCTGGATCGCGGAGAACGGTTTTTCCGGATCCATCTTGGGAGCTCGGCCGGTGGTGTTGATGTCGATCTTCTTTCCGGCAAAGTAAGCGACCAAGTTCTCACGCGCGGCGGCCCGGTTGGCGCTGCCGCGAATGATCGCAATCACGTTGTCCAAGTGATCGAGAGCGGTCTGGTAGCCTTCCAGGATGTGCTCGCGCTCCTTGGCCTTCATCAACAGGAACGCGGTACGCCGCCGAACCACGTCAACCCGGTGATCGATAAAGTGATGGATCGCCTGCACCAGCCCCATTTCCTTGGGCTGCTGGTTGACGACTGCCAGCAGGATCATGCTGAAGCTTTCCTGCATCGAGGTGTGCTTGAAGAGCTGGTTCAGCACCAGCTGCGGCTCGCCGCCGCGCTTCAGTTCGACCACGATGCGCATGCCGTCGCGATCGCTCTCGTCACGGATGTCTGAGACGTCATCGATGATCTTGTCGTTCACCAGCTGCGCGATGCGTTCGATCAAGCGCGACTTGTTTACCTGGTAAGGAATCTCGGTGACCACGATGGCCTGGCGGTCTTTATTGAAGGTCTCGATGCCGGCCTTGGCCCGCATCATGAAGCGTCCGCGGCCGTTTTTGTAGGCTTCGTAGATCCCCGCTTTGCCGTGAATGATGCCGGCAGTGGGGAAGTCAGGACCCTGCACGAACTTCAGCAGATCCGCCAGCGTTGCCTTCGGATTGTTGACCAGCGTGATCGTGGCATCGACGATTTCCGTCAAATTGTGCGGCGGGATGTTGGTCGCCATGCCGACGGCGATTCCGTTTGATCCGTTGATCAAGAGATTGGGAACCCGTGTAGGAAGAATCGTCGGCTCGACGGTGGACTCGTCGAAGTTGGGAACGAAGTCGACCGTATCTTTATCGATGTCGGCGAGCAGATCTTCCGCGATGCGCGTCATGCGGCATTCGGTATATCGATATGCGGCCGGAGGATCGCCGTCTACCGAACCGAAGTTGCCTTGTCCATCGACCAGCGGGTAGCGCAGCGAGAACGGTTGCGCCATGCGCACCAGCGAGTCATAGAGCGCAGTGTCGCCGTGCGGATGATACTTACCGAGACATTCACCAACTACCTTGGCGCACTTCACATACTTGCGGTTGTGAAGGATGCCCATGTCGTGCATGGCGTAAAGAATGCGCCGGTGCACCGGCTTCAATCCGTCACGCACATCGGGCAGCGCGCGGCCGATGATGACCGACATCGAATAGTCGAGATACGATCGCCGCATCTCCTCTTCAATGTTGACTGGCTGAATATTCAGCGCGCCGGGACTGCCACCTTCGCCCGGAGGCGGAGGGGTCAAAGGAAGCTCTGGATTCTGATCGTCTGCCATAGAAAGCTTTTAGCTCCTAGCTCTTAGCCATTCGCTTCGCACAGCCCGGCCCCGGGGCCAGGTTTTCAGTGCGTAGATTTCCGGTAAATGATTGCATTAATAGGAAGTTAACTCGCCCGGGATTACCCGTAATTATACCACGCCGTGAGCTGTTTCAGGGGTGGGTGCCGCGGTTCAGAGTAGCTTCCCGGGCACCCTCTCCTGATCGCCTAAAACCCTTGTTGCGAGTGATTTTGCACCCCTCGAGAAACGGACCGTGGATGCGACCTGGAGCAATAGTTCTGCGGACCCGGAGCCACTCGATTTCAGAACCCAGATGTTGCCGCCATCTTCAACCACAAGACCCGATTTCTCTGGCGATGAAATCATGACGGCTGGATGGCCGAGAACCTGCGTTTCAGATTTCGTTCCAGTAATCCCCGCTTTTTCGAGATAGATTTCGGCGCCTGAGTTCGTTCCCGTTGGTAGCGAAGCACTGTGGCTTTCGATTTCCACGGATTGCTTCTGTGGACCTTCCATGGCGATGACGGTTAGATCGGGCCAAGCTGAATCAAGCTTAGTGAACTGAAACGAGGCAGGCTTGGTGACGCTGAGGCCGAACCATGGATTCTCGTAAGTGTCACCGTCGACCATAAACGGCTTGGCATCCTGTGGAACCACGACGCGCTTTCCGCCGACCGTGTATTCGACGATCTGGATGTCGACATTGCCGAAGAGTCTTCCCAACTCTCCGACCTGGGCAATCGTTCCTTCTTCCAAAGCGCTGGTGAACAAGCTGAATCGCGCAGCATCAGCGGGGCCTGGCGTGTAGAGCGCACCATCGAGCGGAACCCAGCTCTTGCCGTCCAGAACCTCTACCCAAGCGTGGCCTCCCCAAATGCCGGCCGCATAGGCAAAACCGATTCTGACTCGGGATGGAATGCCGGCGGCACGTAGCAGAGACGCGAGCAGGGTCGAGTATCCAAAGCAAGTACCGCGACGGTCGCGAGCCACTTCCGAAGCGGATGCGATTGCTATACCAGGATCGAATTGCATGTTGTCGGCCGTCCACTGTTGCAACGCTCGCGCGGCGCGGAACAAATCGCGCTCGTCTCCGACAACTTCTTTTGCGATCTTCTGCACGTTGGCATCATCCGATTGCAGCAACGCGTTGGGCGCAAGGTATGGCTTCAAGTCAGGAGAGGATTTTGCGGGCCGCTGTGCCGCTCCAGCCGGCATGGGGCGACGCACCTCCAGAATCACGGTATTTGCAGTCTTTTCGAGCATTTTCTGATTGTCTGCGGCGAGATCGGGCCATCCAAGCTCAGGCTTGCGGTGCGTGATACGAAGCTTCACTTCGTCGATCAAGCGTTCCTCGGGCAGGCGGATGTTTGAATGCACGACCGTGCGTGTGAAAGCCTCTTCTGGCAGAGTTGCGCCTGTCGCAGCCGATCGGACGACTGTACATTCCTGGGTGCGATTTGCCGCCATCTCGCCGAAGGGAGTTTGCTGCACTTCCCGAAGATCGCGCCCATCGCTGTCGATCCAGATCGTCGATTTCGTTGGGAAGCCGCTGATCGTTTCTTCCAGCTTCATGCTTGGCCAGTTCTTCTGCTCGATCGTCAACTCTTCGAGTCCGACTAGTTTTCGAGTGATGGTCGAAACCCCGCCAAGCTCGGGGAGAAACATCTGGTAAGAGATCGTGTCTCCAATTTTCTTGAGTCCGGAAATCGTCAGCAGGCGCACGCCCTCGGGACCCACGACTACGCCCTTGACGGGAACACTCCGGTCGTAAGACTTGTCTCCCGATGTGATGTGAATGAGCAGAGAGTCGCCTTGCACCGCTACATTCATTCCAGTGGATTGATTTGAGCTGCTCATCTCGCTGCTGACACCCAGAAGCTTGCTCTCAGCGCTTTCCTCGTAGTGCGAGTTGGACTTGATTTCCACCCTCGTTCCCAAACGGTTAATGACGAGATCGTTCTCAATCGTGGTGAGAGTGTTGTTACCGGACCGCTCAGCTTTTTCGTGATAGAAGCCTGCGGGTTGTCCGGAGATCCTGGTTTCGAGCCAGACCTCGTCAAGTGGGACCGCAGCGTGTGGTGGTTCCTGAGCCTGGACACAAAGAACAATCGCCAAAACGCATGTACATACAGCTGCGATCTTCCGCAGGAAAGTGCAGTGAGTTTTGTTCTGCATGGTGCCCTCCCTTTTCGTTCGATCTGGGCAGGTAGTCCGCAGCGGGGTGTGTTCCTTACAGGTTTTCACGAAAAGAAATTTTGTAAGGTTGCGAGCACCTCGGAGACTACCGGTTGCGAGAGGCGGAATTGAGTGGGGAATATCAAATCGAAGCGGCTGGGCTAGAATCGCTCGCGCGGAGCAAGGACGAAGCCATGGAGCGGGGACGCCGCCAGCAACTTGAGCAGGCATACGAGCGGTTGTGGAACGAGTATGGGGCTTGCCTGTCGCGCCTCGCCGGTTCTTACGAGTTCCTCCCGCAAGCGCGCGAGGATTTGCTGCAGGAAATTCGCCTCGCGCTGTGGACTGCATTGCCCAGCTTTCGCGGCGACTGCTCGATGCGCACGTTCGTCTATCGCATCGCGCATAACCGCGCTCTCACCCATATCTGGCGACGCAAGGCGCAGCCGCTAGACGAAGAGGAACCGCCCGACGTGGTCGACCCGAAGTCGAATCCTGAGCGCTCGGCGATTCAGAATGCAAACTATTCCAAACTGATGACGGCCATTCGCTGCCTGCCATTGCCCTATCGGCAAGTGATCACCATGACATTGGAAGACTTGCCTCAGGCGGAGATCGCTGCGGTGCTCGGCGTCACCGAGAACAACGTCGCGGTTCGGCTCAACCGCGCGCGCAAGCTGCTCCGCGAAAAGATGGGAGGAAATCAGTGAACAACAACGCCGAACTCGAAGTCTGGAGAGACGCGTGGCAGGCCCCGACGGAAACTGCGCGGCCGCAGAGTGCCTTTGACCTTCGCCGTGAAACGCGTCGCCAGGAGCGCTACCTACGCATTCGTTATTTGCTTGCGTTTGTCTGGGCGGCTGCCTTCCTGATCTTCTCAGTAGTTGCCGTTCGCCGCAATCTACAAGGGACCGTTTGGGCATCAGTCATATGGCTGACCACATTCATCGCGTTGGGATTTTCGATTTGGAATTGGCGAACGTTGTGGAACGCGACCAGCGCATCGACTTCAGAGTTTACCGATCTTTATGCCAAGCGTTGTATGGCCAAACTGCGCGCGGTTCGTTTCGGATATTGGTTCCTCGCAATGCAACTTGCGATTGCAGTTCCATGGCTTTCATGGGACTTCTATCGCAGTGGGCCGGCTGGCGGGTTTGGACTCCGCTCTTATGCCGTGAGTATGCTCGTACTAGCATGTCTCACAGCGTTATTCCTCTTCTCGTTCGCACGAACCCGCCGTGCGACGTTGCGGGAGTTGGAACAGTTGCGGGAATTTCAGGAAGGCCCCGAAGAATAGATGTCAGACGGTTGCAGCCACGGCTTCGCCGCAGAGAGCGACCACTTGCTTCCGTGCCTCTTGTAGGGCCTGTTGCACGCGCCGAGGCGCTGTGCCGCCGACAACGTCATGAATCGCTAACACTTGCTTGAGCGTGAGACAAGAATAGAAATCCTGCTCGAAGACAGGATTGATTTTTCGCAACTCATCGAGCGGAAGGTCTTGTAGCTCGCATCCGCGTTCCATCGCTAGACGCACCGCCTTGCCGATCTGCTCGTGTGAAAGACGGCTGGGAACTCCGCGGTTGACCAGATAGGTGGCGGCGGCCCAGGCATTCATGAATCCGGTGTCCGCGGCTTGCTGCATGCGCGGGTGGTTGAAGCCAACGGCCTTCATCCATCCAGTCACGAGCGGCAGCGTCGAGAGAACCGCGGTCCTTGCGTCGAAAAGAGGCTCCTGCATTTCTTGCAAATCCTTGTTGTAGGCAAGTGGCAAGCCTTTGATCGTCATCAACAATGACGCTTGATTACCCAGAACTCTTCCTGCTTTGCCTCGCACCAGCTCCAGCAGATCGGGATTCTTCTTCTGCGGCATGGCGCTGCTGCCCGTGGAATAGGCTTCGGGCAACTCGACGAATCCGTACTCTTGCGTCGAGAACAGAATCATCTCCTCCGCGAAGCGGCTGAGATGAAGTGCTATCGACGAAAGCACAGAGACAAATTCCAGAACAAAATCGCGATCGCTCGTGGCATCGATACTGTTGGCGGTTGGAGCGTCGAATTCCAGATCCGCCGCCATCGCCTCACGGTCGAGGGCCAGCGTACCTCCCGCCACTGCGCCGGACCCGAGGGGACAAAGATTCACGCGCTTGCGGCAATCGGACAAACGTTCAGCATCCCGCAGGAACATCTGCGCGTAGGCGAGCAGCCAGTGTGCGACTAGAACCGGCTCGGCGCGCTGCAGGTGCGTGTAAGCCGGCATTGCAGCATCTCCGGCTTGCTCGGCGCGAGTCAGGATCGCATCGATCCACTCTCCCAACAGCTTTTGCAGTGCGTCTATGCTGCTGCGAATGTAGAGTCGGAGGTCAGTGGCAATCTGTTCATTCCGGCTGCGGCCGCTGTGAAGTTTGTATCCTGTCTCGCCGATCAACGCGACCAGTTGCTTTTCGACAAAATGATGGACGTCTTCGGCTGAGTCATCCTGCAGAAATTCCGCTGATGCCTGGGCCTTCTCCGCGATCTGCTCCAGCCCCTGCAAGATATCCGCCAGCTCTTCCGACGACAGCACTCCCGCGTGTTCCAGCGCGCGCGCGTGCGCGCGGCTGGCCGCTAGTTCATACGGCAACAGGCGCTGATCGTAAGGAAACGACCGCTGCCATCGCTCGAAGTCGGGATCGAGCGGCTCGCGGAAGCGTCCCGACCACATCTTCGTCAAGCAACCTCCATCCGCGACCGGGCGCGGGAGCGCGACGGCAAACCGAGGATGCGAATGAATCCCGCAGCATCTTTCTGGTCGTAGCTGTCGCCCATGGTAAACGAGGAAAGATCGGTGCGGTAAAGCGAGTACTCCGAATTCCGGCTGACCACGCTGATATTGCCTTTATAGAGCGCCAGCGTAACCGTTCCCGTAATGTTCTGCTGCGTGGTTTCGACAAAGGCATCGAGCGCCTCGCGCAGCGGCGTAAACCACATACCGAAGTAAACCAGCTCGGCGTACTTCAGTCCGATTTCCTGCTTGTAGTGCATCAGGTCGCGATCGAGGCAGAGCGCTTCGAGTTCGCGATGCGCAGTCAAGAGCAACGTACCTCCCGGAGTCTCGTAGCATCCGCGCGACTTGATGCCGACAAAACGGTTTTCGACCAGATCGACGCGGCCGATGGCATTGCGTCCACCGATTTCATTGAGCAGTTCCACCAACGACACGGGATCCATCTCCATGCCATTGACTGAAACTGGAATGCCTTTCTCGAAGCCGATTTCAATTTTCTCTTCACGATCGGGAGCTTCCTGCGGAGAGCGTGTCAGCTGCCAGGTGCTGGCGAACGGAGCATTTCCGGCATCTTCCAGTTCTCCGCCTTCGTGGCTCAAGTGCCACAGATTGCGGTCGCGGCTGTGAATCTTTTCGCGGCTCGCGGTCACGGAGATGCCGCGCTTCTCGGCGTAATCCAGGCAATCCTCGCGCGACTTCAGATCCCACTCCCGCCACGGGGCCACAACTTTCAACTCTGGAGCCAGCGCCTGATAGGTCAGCTCAAAGCGCACCTGGTCGTTTCCTTTTCCTGTGCAGCCATGCGCCACCACGTTCGCGCCTTCCCGCAGCGCCACCTCCACCTGATGCTTTGCGATCACGGGACGCGCAAGCGACGTCCCCAGAAGATACTTGTTTTCGTAGACCGCCCCGGCTTTGAGCGCAGGAAAGACGTAGCCAGTCAGAAACTCTTCGCGCATGTCTTCCACAACGACTTTGCTTGCGCCGGTGTCGTAGGCTTTCTTGACGACGGCTTCGATGTCATCCCCTTGGCCCACATCGCCGACCATGGCGATCACGTCGTAGGCGTATTTCTCCGTGAGCCAGGGAATGATGATGGAGGTGTCCAGTCCTCCCGAATAGGCAAGAACAACCTTCTCAGGCATGAGCGCTCCTCACCGGCACGCGGCCGTTGCCACCGCTGACCAACATCAAAAGAATGGCTTTCTGAATATGCAGGCGGTTCTCGGCCTGATCGAAGATGATGGAACGCGGCGAATCGATGACCGCATTCGTGACCTCTTCTCCGCGATGCGCCGGCAGGCAGTGCATGAACACAGCATGGGACGCCGCCAACGAAATCAAATTGTCGTTCACCTGGAAAGGAGCAAAGACTGCCTTCCGTGCCTCGGCCTCACTTTCCTGCCCCATGCTCGCCCAGGTATCGGTGTACACCGCGTCCGCCCCGGCCACAGCCTCGGCAGGATCGGTGAGGATCTGAATCGATGCACCCGTCTCCAATGCAATGTCCCGCGCCGCGGCGACGATCGCCGGGTTCGGCGCGTATTCCTCCGGCGTGGCCACTCGGATGCACGAACCCAAAGACGCGGCCGTCAGCAGAAGTGAGTGCGCCATGTTGTTTCCATCGCCGACATAAGCGAAACGCAATCCCTGCACGCTGCCAAACCTCTCTCGCAAGGTGAAGAAGTCGGCGAATGCCTGGCAGGGATGCTCCAGGTCGCTCAGTGCATTAATGACCGGAATCGAAGCGTACGCGGCCATGTCTTCGACCGTCGAGTGATCGAAGGTACGGAGAATGATCCCGTGCACCCAACGCTCGAGATTGTGGGCGATGTCGCTCAGGGTTTCGCGCTGGTCAATGCGCTGGCTGGTCTGGTCCATGAAAAAGCAATCGCCACCCAGGCTGGCCATGCCCGCCTGAAACGTCAGGCGCGTGCGCAACGAGGGCTTCTCGAAGAACATCACCACTTGCTTGCCGGCGAGCGCTCCGCGAAATGCGGAGGAACGGACTTTAATCAACGCTGCGAGATCGATGACTGCCTTGACCTGCTGTGGCGATAGATCGCGTACCGAGACCAGATCGCTCGGGCGAACTTCTTTGGCTGGTTCTACCGGAGTGACCGGCATTCTCTCCAGTGGCTGGTTCCTTATTCCCATTTTTTATGCGAAGCCTTCTTTCTCTCGATCAGCGCAGCATGGCGCGAATTTTCGCGGCTAATCCTGCAGCAGTTTTATGGTCAGAAGAGATGACCAGAATCGTGTCATCGCCCGCCAGGGTCCCCACGACCTCTGGCCACTGCTCGCCATCGAGCGCCGCCGCCACCGGCTGCGCGCTTCCCACACTGGTCTTCAGCACGAGCAGGTTCTGGGCCTGGCGAATTTCCAGCACGAACTCTCGCACCATTCGTTCCAGTGAAGGCAGGGCCGGTTCCACCGCGGGCCCCTGTGGAAGCCCGTATCCTTCGGCGCTTTTTACCAGGCCCATTTCGCGGATATCCCGCGATAACGTCGCCTGGCCCACCGCAAACCCTTTCTTCTTCAAAACGGCCTGCAGATCCTCCTGACTGGGAATGGACTCCTTGCGCAGGATCTCCAGAATCGCTTTTTGCCGTGTGGCTTTACTCATGGCGGCGGAAATATATTCATTGCTATGCATAAATATGCATTGAAAAGGGCGACGGTGTCAATAAAGAAGTGCGGGAAGGGTTACCGTGGTGGGACGGGCTGCGCCGGAATCATCCACCAGCCGAACGCCGCGCTGGCTGCCGCCAGGACCGCGCAAATTGCCATCATGAGGCGGAAGGCAAAGACGAACGAAGCGCGAATCGATGACGTGATGAGCGCACGCGACTCCGGGCTTAAATCGGCAGGAACCTGCATCGCCGCCAGGTGGATCGAATCCGCCTCAAGGTGCTGGTGAATGTCCGGCGACATCGGGACGTTTACCAATTGAGCGTCCAATCGGTAACGGAAAGCGGCTACCAGTGCAACTCCGAGGACAGCAACGGCGAGCAACCCGGCTACGCGAGCGACTGCATTGTTGATGCCAGATGCCGTTCCAGCACGGTCCTGATCAATCGCGCCCATCACCACTGCCGTGAGCGGCGCCACGGTGATGGCCATACCAAGACCGAGCACGAGAAACGCGGGGAAGAATGTAGTCCAGTACGTGCCACCCAGCGATGGCACGGCGAAAAGCAGGAACCCCACGGCGGCGATGATCGGGCCAAGAACAAGGGGAGGCCTGGCTCCGTAGCGCGTGCTTAAGCCCCCCGACCAGCGCGAGAGAAAAAACATCAGAAGAATCAAGGGAAGTGCCGCGGCGCCGGTCGCGGTCGCGGAATATCCCTGCACTTGAATCAGGTTCAATGGAAAGACAAAGAAGAAAATTCCAAATGCAGCGTAGAGAAAAAGCGTGAGCAGGTTGGCGCCGCTGAAGGCCCTCGATTTGAACAACGTCAACGGCACCATCGGACTCGCTTCCTTTTCTTCGACGACGGGAAACACAAGCAGACAAGCGCTACCGATAATAAGCGTCGAGTAGATGAGCGGATTGGTCCAACCCCGGCTGGCGGACTCCACCAACCCGTAGACCAAGGCTCCGAGCCCGACTGTGGCCAGCGCCGCCCCGAGCCAGTCAATCCGGGTTGCCTTTGTGTTACGACTCTCGGGAACATGCCGCATCGAAATCGCGATCACCGCAGCAGCCAACGGCACGTTCAGGAAGAACGCCCAGCGCCACGACGCATGTTCAATCAGCCATCCACCCAGCACCGGGCCGATCGCAGTAGTGATTGAGGTAAACCCCGACCAGGTGCCAATGGCGCGGCCCCGATCTTCTTCTCGAAACGAGGAGCTGATGATCGCCAGGCTGCCCGGCACCAGAAAAGCTGCACCAATCCCCTGCACCGCGCGGGCAACGATCAGTTCGCGAACGCTCGTCGCCAAGCCACACCAGGCCGAGGCAATCGCAAAGACGGTAACTCCGGCGACGAAGACCCGGCGGCGACCCAGCAAATCTCCGATGGATCCGCCGACCAGAATCAACGCTCCCAGAAATAATCCGTAAGACTCGATCACCCACTGCACATCAACAACGGTGGCGCCCAGGCTCGACTGCAAAGCAGGCAGCGCGACATTCACCACGGTGCTGTCGATGAAGGCCATGCTCGAGCCGAGAATGGCGGCGGCAAGAATCCAGGGGGCCGCGGAGGGCTTACAGGGAGCTGACGCTAATCCTGAACGGATTGCGGCCTCGTCGCACGGTAATCTCATGCGCCCCTATGGATGCTTCGGAAGCTGGCGACGGTTCGGACATTTATGACTTATGCTGCCCCCCGTGTGATCTCGGGCGGAAGCCCGAGACAAGAAAAGAAGGCCGCTTCGGGAAAACTTTGTCCTGAAGTCGGGAAATCAAAATCGAAAGCTTTTTAACGCAAAGGTCGCTAAGAAGGGCCGCAAAGGTCGCCAGGAAAATCTCGAAGGATGGAACAGACTCCGCTAAGTGGGGCGCTCAGTTCGCGCCCGCGGACCCGGGCAATTGAAAGTCAATCCCCTGGCTGTCGTTTTGCTGCGAAGTGGCCGCCAGATTCAGATCTGCCAGCGGCACGCGGCGCGCGTGACCAGGCGTCAGATCGTAAAGCGTGCTTCCCACGATCGCATAGTTCGATACTTCAATCTCATGACCGTCTTTGAATACGAGGATGGTCTGCGGTTGATCGGCCGCGGGTTCGTTCGAGGCCTGCTCAGGCGGCGATGACACCACGTTCGGCGCCGAATACTGGCTCACCTGATAGGGCACAGGCTGACCTGCTCCCCGGCGATCAAAGATCGTCGGACCGCCATTGTAGGGCTCATCCGGGACGTCGGCGGCGCTGCTATTGGGGTCTTCCACGTAGTAAGGAACCGCATAGGGCACAGCGTACCCAAAGCCACCGTATCCATACCCGTGGTTGTGATGATGGTGATCTCTTCCCGAATTTGGATTCGACGGGAACAGGGGATTGATGCAGCAGGTGCCGGGAGTGGGAAACTGGTTGTTCGGGACCAGGCCCTTGGGACCAATCGAAGTCACACTGGGAGGAACGCCGTGAGGTCGGGGGTGCCCGCCAAAACCAATCGAAGTCACCGAAGCCGGGACACCATTAATCTGTCCAACCGCGGCTGGAACTATTGCCAGGCAAAGTATGACGAAACCCGTAACCGTAGCCCGTTTCATGAAGAAATGATACCCGAGATATGTCGACATGACGCGCCCTCCCCGGGCGGAATGCGACCCGTGCTTATTAGAACCACGGAAACACTCCAGAGTTGCGCCTTATTTTCAGCAAAATGCGGCGCGGGAATGGACGCCGGTACCCAGGCCTCAGGTTACCTAGGTGCCTGATTCCAAGTGTCTTCAGCACGGAGAGCAGAAAAAAGCCGCCCTGCTCAGGGCGGCTCTCCGGCTGGCGGTCGTAACGCTTAAATCGTGGCCTTTGTCAGTTCAACGCTACCGTTCACTGTTTCCACGACCAACTCGCGCCCACCGCTGCCAATGCGGCCTTCCACATGGCGTCCGCCCATGCTGCCTTCGACGGTCATAGGGAAGTCAGTATGCAACTTTCCGTTTACCGAGCTGAATTTGACGTCGGAGTTGAAAGAGTCGGGCAGGGTGAGATGGATCGAACCATTTACCGATTCGATTTTCACTTTACCATTCCAGTCGGCCGAACCCATGGCCGCTTCAATGCTTCCATTCACAGAGGATGCTTCGGCCCACGCTTTGGTGGACACTCGAACCGATCCGTTCACCGTGCTGGCATGCACAATACGGCCGATGTTCTCGGCGATTACATCTCCGTTGATGTTGTATCCCGAGAAGCGCAGATTGGCAGGCATGCGCACATGGAAGCGAACCTGGGTTTTGTTTCCGTGAACATTGTCAACGTGCCAACTCTTCCCGGGCGTGCAGTCGCCGCCGGAATGCGGATAGATCGCACAGATGGTAATGCCGTCACTATGCGGGACGGCTACAATCTTCACGTCATCGGCGTCCGGCCCGCTTTTTTCGGCCGTGACTTCGACATCGTCGCGGCTGCCGGCTTCAGCTTCAATCGAGCCGTTCACTCCCTTGATTTCGACCACATTGTCGGGCGCCAGTTTCCCGCCCCAATGGAAGTCCCGATCGGTTTGAGCCCAACCCGTCGCTGCCATCAATACGAACACGGCGGTCAACATCGAGGACAGGCGGCAAATCCTGGTTTTGCTCATGGGTTTATACCTCGCTTGCTGTAAGACGCGACAGGGCTGTTTCTGTGAGCAGGGTTTCTTTGGACTAGCCTTTCCCCGCCGGGACTAAAGCCATCAGATTCGAAAGGGCATAGGCCGTCAGGAGACCGCCGATGCAGGCCACCACAAAATTCCTGTATTTCGTTTCGAGCAGGTCGGCAACGACCCCGGCCACAAACACAAATAAGAAGGGCAGTGCCACCAGGCGGAATCCGAGCCCGGGATAGTGCGGCGAACCGAGGCCCATCAGCAGAAAAAGCACCGATACCAGCAAAGGCGCCGTGTTTCCGAAGTACCGCGTGCGCTTCCAACCTGCATACACCGCGAGTGCAACCGGCAGGGCAACGATCAGCGCGGGACAACTTTGTGCCAGCTCTTTGAACAACTGCGCATAGGCTCCCCCCATGGAGAATGCCTGCCGAACTATTCCAAAGTCGGCGTGCTTCAAGCCCTGCCAGAACGTACCGGGATAAAAAAAATAGGCCGCGAACAAAAAGAACAATGCCAAAACGCAAGCGGCGGCCCAAATGATCAGGACGGCTCGCCACCGTTCTGGAGCCAGGTACCACATGAAGGCCAGCGCCAGAGGCACAACCATGATCAACGGGAATTGCGAACCAACGGCGAGTGTGATCGCAACGGCTAACAATAGGATTCGCCGCCAGTTCCACAGAACCACTTCCCGGGGCGCGTACAACGTGTGGGCCACGGCAATCGCGGTAAAGATTGCTCCAAACGCCCCGAAGGCGGCGCTGATTTCCGGTTCAGCGTCCCACAACGTAGTCACTCGAATCACAGCCGGCGAAAAACAGTAAAGGGTCAGCGCGATATATCCGCCCGCGTCTCCATAGAGACGGCGCGACACGTACCACAACGAGGCTCCCAGCAGAAGGCCAAATAAGAGATAGGGGACCCTCTCGAGCCAGCGCTGGGCCAGCCAGCCTTCACGAGAAATTAAATCGGCCTGCAAAGGTTGCTGCCATTGCAGGAGAGGCGCCGCAGAAATCAAATACCACAGCGGAGAATGATCGGGATCGTAACCATCGTTGCTCTCGAGCCCCGGATAGGCAAATTCGTTGGGGGCGCGATAGGCAGCGGCTGGAGCTGTTCCCGCGATCGGTCCGCCACGCCATTGCCGGGACCCCTCCGTGATCCGAAAGCGTTCCCCGGGATCAGGCGCACTGGTTTCCGCCGTGCGCTTTACCAGCCATAGGCATTGTCCGAGAAAGGCCAGCAGAAGCGCTCCTGCAAGGATCTGGGGGCGTCCGAAGCGCTCGCGACTGAAAAATTGGCCCATGAGATGGAAGCCGTGTTTTACCATGTCCGCTAACCGTTCTGAAAGCGTTCCATCGATGGCCGAACCAAACGAGCGCCCTAATTCGCCGCCCGAAAGAGATATGCCGCCCGAGATCGAACTCCCCGGGTTCCCACAGGATTATCCACCACAGTCTTTCGCGGAGCGGATTCACACTGGCTTTGTCGGTCCGGGTGGTTTGCGGGCAGGATGGCGGTTGCTCGTCTACGTGTTTCTGGTAGCCGTGCTTTTTCTTGTATCGCAGGTGATCCTGAGCAGCTTCCGTAGCCTGGGATTGCTGCGCCTGATGTTTCTCGACAAACTGTTTTTCGTCTTTGCGGCGACGCTCCCGGCAGTCTTTCTCGCCCGCATGGAGCAACGGTCATTCGGAGCGTACGGTCTCCCTCCGCGAGCGTTTCTGCGGAAGAACTTCTTGGTCGGAGCGCTTTGGGGTATCGCCGCCGTAAGCCTTCTTATTTTTCTGTTGAGGGTTGCCGGCAGCTATGAATTCGGGCCCATCGTGCTTGGCGGACGCCGCCTCGCGAAGTTCGCCTTGTTCTGGAGCGCATTCTTTTTGCTTGTGGCTCTCTCAGAAGAATTCCTGCTCCGCGGCTACAGCCTGTTCACGCTTACGGAGGCCATTGGCTTCTGGCCGGCCGCCGTTTTGCTCTCCGCTATGTTCGGCGCCATTCATACCGGCAATGAAGGGGAGAATGGCATGGGCATTCTCGGGGCCGCCATCATCGGATTCTTTTTCTGCCTCACCGTGCGCCGTACTGGCAATCTGTGGTTCGCCGTGGGCTTCCACGCCTCGTGGGACTGGGGCGAAAGCTACCTCTACTCTGTTCCCGACAGCGGCAGCCTCACTCCCGGACACTTGCTGCGCTCCTCTCTGCACGGTTCCCGCTGGATCTCCGGAGGCACGGTGGGCCCGGAGGGCAGTGTGCTGCTGTTTGTGGTGATGGCGATTGTATGGATCGCGTTCGACCGCACTCATCGCCAAGCGAAGTTCCCAGGGTAAGCTCACCACGAATAGTGCACGGTGTAAGTCACGACCTGCTCGCCATCGGGCTGAATGGTGACAGGAAACTCCACCGTCTGCGCATCCTTCTTGCTTGATTCGTGCGACTGCTCGATCAGCTTCCAGTTTGTCCAACGATAGAGATGTTCGACCACGCGCACGTTCACTGGTTCTTTCTTATGGTTTCGCACACGAACCTCGAACGACTCCTCCATCCAATTGTGTCCTGAATCCATGTGGAGGTTGGTGCGTTTGCGCTCGCCGGTGACGTCAAACGCGTTCCCGGTGTAGACGCGGATCACCTCATCCTTGGGCGTGTGGTCGATCATGTTCTCACCGACGAATTCCAGATGCCCGTCGGTATCGCGCCGGTAAAAGCGCAGCTTACCCTTGGGCAGGGCAATCCCGAGATGATTGGCTTCCGAATTCTTGAACTCCTCCATCACCCAGACTTTCGGATTCGATTGCGTGCCGTAGTTCTGATCCTGCCGCACCTGCTCCTGGCTGTAATAACCGTATTGCTGGGTCTTCGCGCCGTCGTAGATGTACAGCCGCTGCGCGTGCAGGCCCGTGGCCTGCACAAACTCGACTTGCTTGGTCTCTTGATCGCGAAGGGTGGTGGGACGCGCCAGCGTATAGAGATGAAACTCGTCAAATGACTTCTCACTCACGGGAGGCGGAGGAGCGGCGGCCATATCCATCGCCTTGGCCTCGGCGGCGTACATGCGGTTCGCCATCCCATTGTCCTGCAGTTTGCTGACATCGCCGGCCAGCAGCTTGATGCGCGCATTCTCGAAGGTCTTGCCGCTCTGGTTGCGCATGGTGATCCAGCCCACCATGTCGAGCACGTCGTATTTCGCATTCGACTTGTCGGAGACCACGAGGTTGTAATCCGATTGCCAGGTCATCCCGCCGCTCACGTACGAGAGTTCCGCATCGAACTTCCCAGGATCGTTGGTTTCGAGCAGCCAGCTCAACGTTGGTTTCAAAATCGAGTCGCCCGACAATGCAGGAAACAGCGGTTGGCCCGGCAACCCGAAGCGCAAGATGCCATCGATCTCGATGATGGGCTGGCCATAGCCGGGCTGCGGATATCCGTTCGCATAATTCGTGCTGGGAATGTAGCCGCTGCGAATGATCTTGCCCTTCACCGTCTCTTGCTTCTCGCCCCGCTGCACCAGGAAATCAATGGTCTTGCCTTCGTAAAACGAGAGGAGCAACTCCTGGGAGATGGGATCGTTGCGGTAGTTCTGCTCCAGAATCTGCAGCGCGCGGCCCGAAGGATCGCGCACAATGACAGAGTCCGGCTCAAGGTGCGCAGCAATTCCCGCATACTGCACCTGGTTCACGCCACTCTTCAGATCCATGGGAAAGCGCTCACGCGCCACAAAGAAATTCTGGTTGTAGATGGTCAGCGCCGGCGCGTTAGCATCGTCCGTCTGTCCCCACGCCACCGAACACAAGCACAGCCAGAGCAGCAGCAGTTTTTTCATTCGAGTTCCCCTTGTACTGTCGAGAGAACGCAGCAGGGGCGGGAGCTTGCAGAAAACCGCGTGGTTACCACGTGGGGCAATGGTAATAGGGAAGTAACTTTGAAGGAGAGACCGACCGTTGTAACCTTCTTAAAGCGTCGGAAAGGGCACGACTTCAGTCGTGCCGCGAGAGTTGCATACGCCTATCCCAAGTGGCCAGCGATCGCCGTCGCGAACCGCTTCGCCGCATCCGAATGCGACGATAGAAACAGTGCCGGCTCGATCAATTCCAGTTCCATCAGGAGGAAGTGGCCATCGCTCTCTACGCCATCTACGCGCGCATACAAGGGTATGCCGTCCACCGTGCGAATGACACGGATGGCCGCTTCCAGGATAAGTGGGGAAGTCTCGGCGCCCTGTTCCTGTCCTCCGAAATCATGCTGCACGCGAAAGTCCCCAGCTTTCGGCGTTTTGATTACGGCATGGCTGTACTCGCCATTGAAGAAGATCAGCGACCACTCGCCGCGGGTCTTCACCACTTCCATGAATCTTTGCACCATCACACCCGGGCCGCGGAGCAGCTCGTCAAACAGCGGCTGTGCGCATTCGGCATAGTCCATTGAAACCAGTAAGGTCTGGTGCGCAGTCGCGGACACCCGGGGCTTCACCACCGCCTGGCTCCATCCCAACTTACGCAACTGATCCCGCAGATTGATCGGCCCTTCGGGCCAGAAAGTCGGAATGATCGGAATGCCCTGCGCTTCCAAATCACGCAGGTAGGTCTTGTTCGTGTTCCAGCGAATCGTGCTGGGCGAGTTCCAGAGTCGGACACCGCCCTTGTCTAGCTCCGCGATCCAGTCGAGAAATTCCGGAAGACGCAGATGATAATCCCAGCAGGAACGGAGGATGACAGCATCGCAGCTGGTCCAGGGAAAATTGGGATCGCTCCACACAGCAGGCACAGGGGACACACCGAGGCGCTGGAGCGGTTCCACTAACAGAAGATCATCATCCGTCAGCGACGCGAACTTCTCGGAAGTAGCGAGGGCGACACGTTTCATGACCATACAAACAAAAAGGGCGGCTTGAGGCCGCCCTAGACTCCGTGAGGATCCGTGGCCGATTATCCTAGATGTCCAGGTTCTTCACATCCAGCGCATTTTCTTCAATGAACTTGCGCCGCGCCTCGACGTCCTCGCCCATCAGGGTGCTGAAGATGGTTTCGCATTCGGCGATGTCTTCGAGCTTCACCGAAAGCAGTGTGCGACGCTCGGGATCCATGGTAGTTTCCCAGAGCTGCTGCGAGGTCATTTCGCCCAGACCTTTGTAGCGCTGCACCGTGAACTCTTTCTTGCCTTCGCCGAGCACGTAGTCGTAAAGATCGCGCGCGTTCGACTTCTCAACCACTTCCGCGATAAGCGGTTTTTTCTTCGGAGCAGCGGAGGTTTTCTTCTGCGCTTTCTCAACGTCCTCGCGCTCGGCATCGCTGAGTTCTTCTTCTTCGGGCTCGGCGGCTTTCGCCGTCGCTTTAGGCAGGGACTCGATCACGAACGGCGGCTCTAGATTCCCCTCGATCTGCTTGAACTTCGAATACAGCTGCCGGTATTCAGGAGAAGAAGCCAGTTCCCAGTTGATGAGGTGCTCGGCGCCTTGCGAGTTGACGTAGCGCACTTCCCACAGGTTGTGCTCTTCGTCGTAGCGGCTCTCGACTTCCTTGAAGCTGCGCTCTTTCTGCATGCGCTTCAGATCTTTCTCGAGTCGTTCGATTTTCTTGGGAGCCGATTTCTTTTCGCCTTCGAAGTCGACGCGCTTCGCCAACTCCATCCTGGGCAGAAGTTCGGTGACTTTTTCGTCGCGCAGACGCTTGTCGAGCTTGTCGAGAGAATCGAGGTAGTCGCGCAGTCCGGTGATGAATTTCGCCAGCGCCGCGCCTTCCAGCTTGGCCGCGCCTTCGCCGTAGCGGACGACCAGTCCTTCGGCCGCGCGCTTCACCATGACTTTCACGTACTCTTTGTCATCCTTGATGTACTGCTGCGATCTTGCCCTTCTTAATCGAATACAGCGGCGGCTGCGCGATGAACACGTTGCCGCGCTTGATCAGTTCCTGCATGTGGCGGAAGAAGAACGTCAGCAGCAGGGTGCGGATGTGGCTTCCGTCGACGTCGGCGTCGGTCATCAGAATGACTTTGCCGTAACGCAGCTTAGCGACATCGAAGTCTTCTTTCGAAATGCCCGTGCCCAACGCGGTAATCATTGCGCGGATTTCTTCGTGTCCGAGCATCTTGTCGTAGCGCGCTTTCTCGACGTTAAGGATCTTGCCCTTCAGCGGCAGAATTGCCTGGAAGCGGCGATCACGTCCTTGCTTCGCAGTCCCACCGGCGGACTCGCCCTCGACCAGGAACAACTCGCAGCGGTCAGGCTGCTTCTCGGAGCAATCCGCAAGCTTACCGGGCAGGCCTCCACCATCGAGCGCGCCTTTACGGCGCGTCAGATCGCGTGCCTTGCGCGCAGCCTCGCGAGCTCGAGCCGCGTCGATCGCTTTGTTGATGATCTTGCGCGCGACCGTCGTGTTCTGTTCGAAGAACGCGCCCAGCTTTTCGTTGACCACCGCCTGCACTGTGCCGGCGATATCGGAATTCAACTTGCCCTTAGTCTGTCCTTCAAACTGAGGCTGTGACAGCTTCACGCTAATCACCGCGACCAGGCCTTCGCGAACGTCGTCTCCCGAAAGGTTCTCTTTCACGTCCTTGAACAAGCCCATCTGCTGGCCCGCGTAGTTGATGGTGCGGGTCAGCGAGGTGCGGAAGCCCGAGAGATGGGTGCCACCATCGACGGTGTTGATGTTGTTGGCGAAGCTGAATACTGACTCGGAGTAGCCGTCGTTGTATTGCAGCCCGATCTCCATGACCACGCCGTCTTTCTCGGCTTCCATGTAGATCGGCTTGTCGTGCAATACTGATTTGCCGCGGTTCAAGTGCTTGATGAATTCCGCGATGCCGCCGTTGTACTTGAAGTCAGTACGCTTGGCTTCCCCGGTCTTGGGATCGGTCGTACGCTCGTCAGTCAGCGTGATCAGCAGGCCCTTGTTCAGGAACGCGAGTTCGCGCAGCCGCTGCGAGAGCGTATCGAAGTTATATTCCGTGGCGGTGAAGATGGTCTTATCGGGTACGAAGTGCACTTTCGTCCCGGTCTTCACCTTCGCGGCTCCAGCTTTCTTCAGTTTGCTGGTGGGCTCGCCCTTCGAGTAAGTCTGTTCCCAGGTAAAACCATCGCGCCAGATTTCGAGATCAAGCTCTTCGCTGAGCGCGTTTACGCACGAGACACCGACGCCGTGCAGTCCGCCGGAGACTTTGTAAGTGGAAGAATCGAACTTACCGCCGGCGTGCAAGGTAGTCATCACCACCTGTGCGGCAGGAATTTTTTCTCCATCTATATCCATGTTGTCGACGGGAATGCCGCGACCGTTATCCACGACCGTGATCGAGTTGTCGAGATGAATGGTGACCTCGATCTTGTCGGCATGGCCGGCCAGGGCTTCGTCAACAGAGTTGTCTACGACTTCATAGACCAGATGGTGAAGGCCGAGCTCGCCCGTCGATCCGATGTACATCGCGGGACGTTTACGCACGGCTTCCATGCCGCCGAGCACTTTGATGGAGTCGGCGTTGTAATCACCATTGCCGCCGTTGCCGGGGGCGTTCTTGCCGTTTTTTGTTTTCGTATCGACGATGGCAGTGCTAATTTCTTTTGTCGCCATTCAACTCCGTGGAAAGGCCGGATTTTGAACTTACCCGGCAGTACTTTCCCGATGCCCGCAAGAGACCTCAAACTACTGAAATTACAAATACTTAATGCACCGGAAGATACTTGAAATTATAGCATAGGCAGACCCATTTTTCGACCCCCGAACCGGCTCGGTAACATGCCATTATGAAGGGGTTTAGCGGGCCAATTTCGGAGGGTGGCGGGCCCTTGGAAGCCACTACTTTGCCGGACGTCGCGAGCCCGATGGAGACCCAAAATTTAAGTTCGCCAGGAGCTCATCCCTTTCGTCCTCGCTGCCGGCAATTATCGTGATAGACACGATCCAATCTTTCTGCAGAAAAACCAGCGAGGTCTGATGCATGGCCGACGACGGCCCAGATTCTTTGACGAAATCTCCGCGCGCCAGGGGCTTACCGTTCACCGTAAATTCAAAGGGATCGCTCACTGCCTTGAATCCCCGGCTCGTGGCCAGTTCCGTAATCGGCCCGAAATATTGCTGCGCGGTCTTCAGCCCTGGATACGAGGAAACATTCTCAACGGCGATTACCACCGCGGAATTGATTCCCTCGGCAGGGGCTTCCGGAGGCCGCTCAAAAATCGAGAGCAGCAACAGCGATTTGCCGAGCTCGCTGCCCTCCCGCATGTCAGAAGTGCGGTCGACCCAGCCAAAAGGCACCTTGTAGGAGAAGTTCAGGGAAGCGTTGCGATAGACGGCGTCGGTGATGGACCCTGTCTCGGGAGCTGCATTCTCTCGGGCTTTGGCGTGCGGTTTCGAGGAAGAAGAAGATTGCGCCAGGGACTGCACCGATAGAAGCGCAAGCGCTACGATCGCAAGGCGGGAAGACCCCATGTGTCTATGGTACAGGAGTCGGAGGGCACAGCTGACACGCCGCGCCCTCTCAAAGCTAGGCGGCAGCAGCCGAAACCTGCGAGGTGCAGTGTCCGCAACGCCGCGCGTCGATCGGGATGTCCATCTTGCACTCGGGGCACGGCCTGGTGGTCGGAGCCGCAGGCGTCTCCTTATGAATGCGCGCCATCAGCGTATTCAGCGGCAGCACCACGAAGAAGTAGACAGCCGCCGCGATGAGGAAGAAAGACACAGCCGCATTGATGAAATCGCCGATGGGGAAGACCGTGCCGTGGAGGGTGAAGGTGAGGTTGGAAAAGTCCGGCTTGCCCACGATCGCCGCGATTAAGGGGGTCAGCAGGTCTTTGGTGAGCGCCGTAACCACCGAGCCGAAAGCCGCGCCAATGACCACGCCAACGGCCAAGTCCACCACGTTGCCACGAAGAATGAATTGCTTGAACCCGGATAGCATCGATTAGCCCTCCTTGAGGAAGAGTGGCCGACATTTTACGTGCTGAGGGGCAAAGGTCAAGCGGGAATATCCCTATTCCCAGAGGCAAAGATACACATCGGCAGGGGCAGGCGGAATCGTGGGGAAGTCCTTAAGGCTTGAACAGCCTTAAGTCCTCAGATCCGCATCGGCATCACGATATAGCGGTACTTGTAGTCCTCGTTCTCGGCGGGGCGTAGCTGGCCGGCGGATTGGGCATCCTTCAGTTCCAGCTTCACGTCTCCCGCGCCTACCGCCTTCAGGAAGTCCAGGATGTACTGGGCGTTGAAGCCGATGGTCAGCGGGTCTCCGTCGTACGCGATCTCGAGCGAATCTTCCGACTCTCCGGTTTCGGTCGAGGACGCCGACAGCTTCAGTTCGCCCTTTTCCAGCTTGATGCGGACGGCTCGCGAGCGCTCGTCGGCAAACTGGGCCACGCGAGAGATCGCCTGGCCGAATTCATCCCCATGCAGCGTGATGCTCTTGCTATTGTCCTTGGGCAGCACGGCTTCGAAGTTGGGAAATTGTCCGGTGAGTTGGCGCGAAGTCAGCAGTCGCGGACCGATGCGAAAGTAAAGCGTCGACTCGTCTTTCGCGAAGTCGATTGTCTCCACGTCGTCTGTCGAGTCGAGCAGGGATTTCAGCTCGTCCATGCACTTCTTGGGGACCAGCGTCTTCAGTTCGCCGGAAACGCCTTCAAACTTCTCTCCCGGACGCTCGATATGCGACAGGCGGTGCCCATCAGTCGCGACCATGGTGATCGACTCAGGCTTCAGCACCATCAAGGCGCCGTTGAGCGTGTAGCGCGATTCTTCGTTGGCGATGGCAAATCCGGTCTTGGCGATCATCGACCGCAACACCTGGCCGGGAATCTTCACCACTCCAGCAGTCGGAAATACTGGCAGAGTGGGAAAATTCGACTTCGCCATGCCGACCATCTTGGTGTTGGAGCGGCCGCAGCGAATGCTCACCCAGTGATTTTCGAGCAACTTGATGGTGATGTCGGCGTCGGGCAGCAACTTCACGTAGTCATGCAGTTTGCGCGCCGGGATGGTGCACGAGCCTTCCTTCTTGACTTTAGCGGAACAGGAAGTTCGCAGGCTCAAATCCAGATCGGTGGCGGTGAGGGAGAGTTTGTCTCCGGAGGCTTCAAACAGATAATTCGACAGGATGGGAATGGTGGTCTTGCGTTCGACCACGCCTTGCGTGGCCGTCAACTCGCGCAAAAGTTCAAATTTGCTGACCGTGATTTCCATGGTCGCGGTTCCTGTCGCAGACGCAATCGCTTCAACCGGCATAAACCCAAGTCCCCCGTTGCGCGGCGCTACTTCTACTACCTCTTATATCAAAATAAAAACCTATAAAACCAGCAGTAACAGTAGGCAGCTCGGAAAAGTGGAAATCGAGCCCAACCACCTTGCCATCACAGCGTTCCGGTTCGGGTCTCATGTAAAAAATCGGACTCGTCGACGCCGGATGCCACAGCAAGTCTTTCCCCGAAAATCAGTCTCACTCTCGTCTTGCACAGCTTCCACATGCTACCCACAGGGGCTCGAGAGGAAGACTCGCTTGCAGGGTGGAAATCTCACGGCAAGCCGTGATTTATCCGCCTAATTGCTCCGTCAATTTATTCAGGAGCCTGTTTAAATCTTTGTCGTTCTTGCGGACTTCCTCAATCTTCTCGACTGAGTGCAGCACGGTGGTGTGATGCTTGCCGCCAAACTGCCTGCCGATTTCGGGCAAAGACGCTTCCGTCAGATGTTTCGCCAGGTACATCGCGATCTGCCGCGGATAGACGATGGCGCGCGAGTTGTTCTTCGCCTTAATTTCCACCAACCGCAAGCCGAACTGTTCCGCCACGACTTTCTGGATCGACTCGATGGTTACTTTGCGGGCCTGCGAGTCGATGAAGTTCTTCAACACCTGCTGCGCGTAGGGAAGCGTGATCTCGGCGCCGATCAGCGAAGAGTGCGCCACCAGTCGGATCAGGGCCCCTTCCAACTCGCGAACGTTCGAGCGAATATTTGAGGCGATGTACAGGGCCACGTCGGTCGGAATGGAAACCTTCTCCTGCTCGGCCTTCTTCTGCAGGATAGCTACCTTGGTCTCGAGATCGGGCGGTTGGATGTCGGCGATCAGCCCCCACTCAAAGCGGCTGCGCAACCGGTCTTCGACCTCCGCCAACTCTTTCGGAGGGCGATCGCTGGCAATCACGATCTGCTTCATTGACTCGTGCAGAGCGTTGAAGGTGTGGAAGAACTCTTCCTGCGTGCGCTCTTTCTGTGCCAGGAACTGGATGTCATCCACCAGCAGCACGTCGACCGTGCGGAACTTGTCGCGGAAGCTGGTCATCTTGTCATAGCGCAGCGAGTTGATCATCTCGTTGGTGAACTTCTCGCTCGAGACATAGCAGATGGCCGCTTGCGGCTGCCGCCGCTTGATTTCGTGTCCGATGGCCTGCATGAGGTGGGTCTTGCCCATGCCGACCCCGCCATACAGGAACAGCGGGTTATAGGCCTTGGACGGGCGCTCCGCGACGGCCTGGCACGCGGCGTGGGCGAACTGGTTGCCGCTGCCGATGACGAAGGCGTCGAAGGTGTACCGCGGGTTCAGTTGCGCCGCTCCATCCCAGTCAAACCTCGACTGCTGCGGATGAGGAACTGCTCCCGCTCCACCTTGATGGACCGAGAGGCCGCCGTCGTGACGCACCGGTGTCGCCGCGGGGCCATTCTCTTCCGGCGTCACAAACTGAACGTCCTGGTAATCGAGGCCCAGATTGTCGATCGCTTCCTGGATGAGGTCCGCGTACTTGTCCCCGACGTGACGGAATTCGACCGTAGGCACCCGGATGAACAGGATTCCCCCACTGGCATGGCTGTAGCGAGTCGGCTTCAACCAGGTATCGTAGGAGTGCCGGTTAATCTTTTTTTCGAGCGCGTCGAGAATGCGCGACCACGGATTGGGAGTCAGGCTTGGGCTCGGAACAGACATAAAATATTTTCGCTGGGCTGCCGTGGCTGGGTCGGCGCCCGAGAATCAAATCCTTCTAGAAAGAATGCGTTCGTTGCCAGCAGAGCAATCCCCGGTTTTGCAGGATAGTTGCGCTGGTCTCAGAGAGTTTCAGTAAGCTGGAACAGACGGGCATAGTAGCACAAAATTTTTTGCCGTGTGGAAAACTTCCGACAGAAATTTTTTCGCTACTCACTAATGAGTACGCCTTGAAATTTTTCTGTCAAGTGCTCGATCTATAACTGTAGCGTGCCCGGTGCAACTTGCTACGTGAATCAGTTTCTGCGCCGCGCGACCTGAGCGCGGTGATCACCGTCACACCGAGGCCCGTCGCCCGGCGGTGGATAAGCCCCCCATCGCTCGCGGTTTGCCCGCCTGCCCTTCGTCATTTATACTGCTAGTTCGTCTTAACGATCTCTATCTATCTGATTAGGAGCAGGTATCTTTCATGCCCAAGCGCACATTCCAACCCAACCGGCGTCACCGCTCGAAGACGCACGGCTTCCGTACGCGCATGAAGACCAAGAGCGGTCGCGCGGTCATTTCGCGCCGGCGCGCCAAGGGTCGGAAGCGGGTCGCAGTGAAGCCCGGCTTCCGTGAGTAGAACTTCCCCTTCTCGTGGGTTTAGCGGAGTTCCGCAACCTGAGTTTGGATCGTGAGTTGTGAGCGCCACTGCTCCGAATGGCAGTTCCAATCTGTCCGGCTCCCGCAAGCGGGCGAACTTTCCACGGGGCATGCGCCTTCTCCGGCACGCTGATTTTGAACGAGTGTACAAGCAGGGCCGCCGCCACTTTGCTTCGCACATGACCGTGTTTTACCTGCGGCGTGAGCAAGGCGAAGGGTTGCGGATCGGTTTTACCGTAGGCCGTGTGCTCGGTGGAGCGGTCGAACGCAACCGCATGAAGCGGCGCCTGCGGGAAGCGGTGCGGTTGCACCGTCCGGCGGAGATGATGTCCGTCGATGTGGTGATCAATCCGAAGAAGTCGCTGCTCACCGCTGATTTTGCGGAGATCGAGAGCGAAGTCATCCGGGCCCTGGAAGTCATTCAAAGAGCCGTGGAAAAAAGGTCGGCAGAGAAAAAGTGAAGGATCGCGCCCAACAAACCGTGCTGCTGTTGCTGCGGGGGTACAAGTGGGCCATCTCTCCGCTGTTCCTGCCCGCGTGCCGCTATACCCCCACCTGCTCCGAATACGCGATGGAAGCGATCGAACGCTTCGGCGTCCTGCGAGGTGCCGGAATGGCCGTCCTTCGCGTGTTGCGCTGTCATCCTTTCGCCAAGGGCGGTCTCGATCCGGTAGTGGGGAATCAAGAAATTTGCAGAGAAACAACTTGCTGCGCCTCGAACGCGACGCAAGGCGTACGGTAAACATTTGCCAGACCTTCAAAATCCTCAGCAAGATCCGGGCATGGAGCGGCGACTGCTCCTGGTGTTCGTACTCACCTTCATCGTGATCCTGGCGTTTCAGCCGATCCTGAAGAAGTACCTGCCCCAGGCTCCGGCGACCAAGCCCCCAGAGCAAACCCAGACAGCTTCCCCAGTCGTGCCGGCCGCCGCCACGGTTGAGCAGCCAAAGATTCCCGTGCCCACTGCGGGAGCCACCAAGCAGGCCAGTTCCGAGTCTGAAACCGTCATTGAGAATGACCTCTACCGAATCGCGTTCACCAACCGCGGCGGCCAGGTGAAGTCCTGGATTCTCAAGAAATATGACGACGATCACGGAAGACCTCTTGAACTCGTAAACGCAGCCGCATCGCAGGCCTACGGCTACCCGCTCTCGCTCTGGACCTGGGACGAGACGCAACGCAATAAACTGAACTCCGTTCTTTACGTCGTCTCGAAAACCGGGGACGGCAAGACTCCGGCGGACATCACCTTCGAGTACGCGGATCAAGACGTCGCCGTACGCAAGACGATTCATCTCGACAATAGCTATGTGGTTCATGTCGAGGCGACAGTGCTCGACAGGGGAAACCCGATCAGCGCCCTGCCCATGTGGCCCGCGGGGCTCGGCGACGAAAACAGCGCGCCAGTGTACGCCGCTGCGAAGATCGAATATCAGGGTGGAAACGACGTCGAGCGCGTTGCTTACAAGAAAGTCAGTAGCGGAAATACCATTCGCGGCCCGTTTGGCTGGGCGGCGGCGAGCGATCAGTATTTCGCGGCGGTCTTTCTTCCCGATGACACCAAAAACGCTGCGTTGGTCACGCTGCGCAATCCGCTCGAAATTCCCAAAGACCCGCGGAATCCGAAAGAAACCGTCAAGGTCGATGTCCTGGGCGCCGCGGTTGGCAGTCTGACAGGGCCTACCTCCGAGCGGCTCTATGTTGGTCCGAAGATCCTGAAAATATTGGAAACGGTTCCGGTCGCCGGGTTGCCCGCCGGCGTTGACCCCAATCTCCGCCAGTTGATCGATTTCGGCTGGTTTGGCCTGATTTCCCGCCCACTTTTCGTTTGGCTGCGCTGGACCTACGAACACATGGTCCCCAACTGGGGATGGGCGATCGCGATTCAAACCTTGATCATCAACCTGACGCTGCTGCCGCTGCGCATCTCGAGCATGAAGTCGGCGCTCAAGATGCAAAAAGTGCAGCCGCAGATGAACTCGATCAAGGAGAAGTACAAGAAGTACACCATGCGCGATCCGCGCCGCCAGGAGATGAACACTGAAATTGCGGCGCTGATGAAGAAGGAAGGCGTGAGCCCTATCGGCGGGTGCCTGCCGATGCTGATCCAGATGCCCTTCCTCATCGCTTACTACCGCATGCTCGGTAGCGCGATCGACTTGCGCCACGCACACTGGCTCTGGATCAAAGATCTTTCGTCGCCGGATCCGCTCTACATTCTGCCCATCGCCGTCATCGTGACCATGCTGTTCACGCAGCGCATGACACCGCAGGCCGGCATGGACCCGTCGCAGCAGAAGATGATGAACCTGATGATGCCGCTAATGCTGGGCGTCATCAGCTGGAACCTGGCTGCGGGATTGTGCCTCTACTGGGCGGAAGGACAGCTGATCGCAATCGTGCAGCAGTTCACCATGAACCGCACGCAACTAGGCCGCGAAATGCGCGAAATGATGGAGAAGCGCGCAAGGAAGAAAGATAAGTAGCTTCTAGCCGTTAGCTCTTGGCTAGCGGCTGAGATACAAGCTAAGAGCTAAAGGCTAAGAGCTGATTCTCATGCCCATACCCGACAAAATCGCCGCCGCCAAGAAAATCGATGAGTTTCTCCGCGCTGTTGTGCTCAAGGGTGGTCTCCGCCTGAAATATCGCATCACGGTCGACCCTCCGATCGCCGAAGACCGTGATTGGGAACACCCGGAAATCCTGGTGGAATTCTCCGGCCCCGATTCTCCTCTTTTGCTCGAACGCGGCGCCGAGCTTCTGCGCTCGATCGAATTGCTGGCGCTTGAGATGCTCCACCTGACGGGGAATGAACACGAGAAGATTTCGTTCGACTGCATGAATCACCGCTCTATGCGGCTTGAAGAGCTGCGAATGGCCGCCACGGTCGCGGCCGAGAAAGTGCGCAAGACGGGTATCCCGTACGAGTTCGCCGCCATGTCATCTCGCGAACGCCGCATCGTTCACCTGGCCCTTCGCGATCAGCAGGACTTGCATACCGAGAGCCAGGGAGAAGGCATGCGCCGCCACCTTGTCGTTTATCCCAAGAACTACCGCGCTCCGGGAAATAAACCGGCGCGCAGAACCATCCCGTAGTTCCCTTACAATCCAGTTGTGAATCTCGACGACACCATCGTCGCCATCGCCACGCCACCGGGACGCGGCGGCATTGGCGTAGTGCGGCTGGCGGGCGATGAAGCGCGCGCGATCGCTCTCCCGATGCTGCGATTGAAGAAGCAACTAGAACCGGGGCAAGCCACTTTCGGGGAACTGATTGAACCCGATTCATATGAGGGCAATCTTCCCGCCGGCGAACGCATCGACGAAGTGGTCGTCACGTATTTCGCCAAGCCGCATTCTTATACTACCGATGACATCGTCGAAATCTCCGCCCACGGTTCGCCGGTGGTCTTGCACCACATCGTCGAACTAGCGCTCGCCAGCGGCGCGCGCCTCGCCGAACCCGGCGAGTTCACCATGCGGGCCTTTCTCAATGGACGCATCGACCTTACCCAAGCCGAGGCCGTCCGCGACCTTATCGATTCGCAAACGCTCTATCAAGCCAAAGTCGCGGCACAACAACTCGAAGGGTCCCTCTCGCGACGCCTGCAGCCCATCAAGAAAAATCTGGTTGAACTGATTGCGGTCCTCGAAGCGGGCATCGACTTTGCGGAAGACGACGTTTCCGTTCTGCCGGCGGATCAAATTCTCGAACGCATCTCGGCAGTAAGCGGCCCCCTCGAGCAGCTAGCGGGATCATTCAACTACGGGAAGATCGTTCACGAAGGTTTGACCCTGGCGATCGTGGGCCGTCCCAACGTGGGCAAGTCCAGCTTGTTTAATCGCCTGGTGGAGCGCGAGCGCGCCATCGTGACCGCCACGCCTGGCACGACGCGTGACCTGGTCACGGAGACCGTCGCTCTCGGTGGAATTCCTGTGCGATTGGTGGATACCGCCGGCATCCGTCACGCTCTCGACGAGGCGGAAAGTATCGGCATCCGCAAGTCGATGGAAGCCCTCGCTGACGCCGACCTGGTTCTGGTCGTGCTCGACGCTTCGCAAGAGATCACAAAAGAAGATGAGGAACTGATCGCGCTAGTAGAAGGACGAAACCCAGTGCTGGTGAATAACAAGGCTGACCTGAGTCGCGCCGCATCCCGACCGGATGCAATCCGAACTTCGGCCGTGACCGGAGAGGGCATCCCCGATCTTCGCGCGGAAATCCTCAGCCACATCGCAGGGGAAGGGGGCGTTGCGGCCGAGACCGGACTTCTCACCACCGTCCGCCATCGAGAACTGGTACGCGATTCGCTTGCCGCCCTCAAAAACGCCAAGACAGCAGTCAACAACCGCGTTCCTCACGAGATGCTCTTGCTCGACCTCTATAACGCTCTGCGTCCGCTCGACGAGATCACCGGAGCGACTACGAACGACGATATCCTGAACCTGATCTTCAGCACCTTCTGCATCGGAAAATAGAGTCAGGTCCAGCCAGCGGTTTCATTCCTGGAATCTTGTGAGTTTCCCGATTTGCTCTTGATTCAGGAGGGACCATACAGTTTCTCACCGCTGCGAGAGTCGTGAGTCCACCCGAACTCAGAAGGCGCCTTTGCTTGTCCCTCCGAACCCCCTGGTAGTTGAGGCCTTGTTCTCAGTGCCCGTCTGCCATTGACCATTATTCAGTTTTTTTACACACTTCCATTCCAACTTTGTGTTCGCCGGGAGGTCGCTTACCAAGCCCGTCCAAGTCGGAGTCGTGGGACCGGTGCCACAACCGAACGGAGGCGGGTCATTGATATAAGCCCAATTGACGCTCGGGTTCAACTTAACGGCGCGGCCGAGATCCCATGCGCCCAGGGCATCGCTATCGCCAGTGATGAAAACCTCTTCGCCCGGCCTGGTCCAACCGTTCTCACACGCAAAGTGAATGGACGCAACCGGCGCAACTGGCCCCAATGAGAACTCGAAAATCTTTGAGGAACCGACGTCCTGAGGGCCAGACTTGGCTGTGATCGCATTGCGGCCTTCGTTGTACCAACCACTTGCGTTAGCATCGAAGTCCGCTTTTGAGGCTCTCTGCGGTAAATCTGCTCCGTTCAGAATAACCTTATGTGCTTCGCCATCCTCAACGATCAGGCGGACGACGTTGTTGCGGCTGGAAGGCGCACCGCGATAGCTGCCTTGCGCGCCGCCAATGGTGATCTTCGCGGCCGTGTTCGTCGCCTGCTGTGAAATCTGAGTTGTCCGGTAGTTGTAGACCGGGCGGTGAGTCTGGGGATCATAACCGAGAGTAGTGCCGTCGTCCTCGTACAAAGTAAAGTTGGTCGGAGCGGCCCCGGCATACACCTTCACAACCAACTCGTCACGGGTGGCGTTGTCTTTGCGATGGCCGAAGGCGTCCTTCGTCTCGGCGTCGACGTACATCATCGGGAGAATCGCGCCGGCCCGGGCAAATGCGGGCAGGCGAAACGTGTTGTCCAGATAAAGGGGATAGTCGCGGATCCATGTGCCCGTGCTGTCGAACCATTCGTTGGTGTGATAGTCGGCCCATCTCCCCTTCGGCAGATAGATATTGTGCATGGATTCGCCATGCTTGGCGACCATCGCCACCAGCAAGTCTCGGCCAATCAGCTTCTCATGCCCAATGTTCCGGACGTTGGGATCGTTCTGGTAATAGAAGACCAGCGGCGGTACTACTGGCTCTCCGAACAGGTAAGCCCGGTAAGCGAGGGAATAGTAGTAAGGAAGAAGTTCGTAGCGCTGTCTGAGATTCTCGCGATTGGAATCCACATTTCCAATCAGGTTAGGAGCGGTCTGGTACGAGCCTGAACGCTGAGCGCTTCGGTTGGTATGCGGCCGCACCGGAACATCGAACCATGCCCCATTGGCGAACCACTGGGTGTAGAGTTCGTCCTGATATTGCAGACGGCCGGAATGACTCTCGTTGCAGGGTATGGCTTCCCGCCGGTATCCAGCGATGTCAGCCCCGAAATAGTCGATACCCGAGAATGACATGTGCATCTGGACATTCGCATGAGTCGCCAGGCTATCCAGATTTGACGCGATATCTCCCGACCACATTGCGGATCCGAAGCGCTGCAGGCCTGCGGTGCCCGATCGGCTGAGAATGAAAGGCCGTCGGTCTACCTGGCTTCGGTTGTTGAAGTAACCCTCATAAATGGACTGATTCCAAAGAAATGAATACAAGTTGTGGATATCTGCGTGGCGGTTTCTTGGCCCATTAGGCGTGGTCTCGACGCCCTGGTAACAGGCGGCGGGATCGTATATCTCAGGTTCGCCCAGGTCGGCCCAGTGTCCCAGAACTCCCTTACGCACCAGGTTCGGGAAGCGGCGGTTCTCGTGAATCCAGGCGCTGGCATCGGGATTCGACCAGTCCACCATGCCGGCTTGGCCAAACCAGTCGGTAAGCGTGACTGGCTGATGCGTAGTCGCATCGCACTTGCCGCCGACGGCAGAGTATGCCAGCAGCGGCTTCCCCGTATTTAATGTGTCGGCATAGGTTGGGGTGTTTGTGCTGATGTAGGAATCTTCAATCGGAATGATCCCAACGTGGTCACTGGCAAGATCGCCAATGTGCTTATCAGGATCAGGAAAGGCGCGCAGGTCCAGATCCCAATCCAGACGTCCCATAGCGCTATCGGGAGATTCGCCTTTTATACCTCCGAACCATTGCACATCGAGCACAAAGCCATCGACGGGAAAAGAGTCCCGGCGCAGTTCGTCGCGCAGGCCTTCTACCTCCTGCCAATCGGAATATCCGTATTCCGAAACCCAGAGCCCGAAGACCTTTCGAGGCGGCACCGGCGGCCGCCCGGTCAACTCCATGTAGCTCTTCCGCAGGCTGGGCAGATCGAGTCCAGCGATCAGGTAGAACTGAATCTGGTCGCCGAACATACGAACAGTCCATGGTTGTGTCGAGAAATCCCAGGTCTGCTTGTAGACATTGTCCAGAAAGAGCGCATAATTTTCGGCCTTGCCCAGGGCGTAGTAGACAGGTATCTGCACATTGCCTACCATGCCGCTCGCGCCAAAGGGATCAAAAGTGTTTCCGTAAGGGCCAGAGCTGCGAACGTGATGATAGAGCCAGTCTCCATCCGCAGAGCCCTGCTCGACAAATTGCTCACCCAAGCCGTACACATTTTGGGTTTGCTCCGCCGTCAGGTTAAGCCCCTTCCAGTCCCGGCCGAGATCCACGGGACAGACCTTGGTGAGCGTGGCTTTGTTGGCTTTGTCAGTGAACTCGACGCAAAGCGTTGCGTCATCTACGACAGCTCGCAGGGCAGATGTCTCAATGGCGTTGTGGCGAAGCGAGTAGTTGGCCGGCCCCGCATAGTGGGTTTTGTAAACCATCGGCGAGGTATGAATCGCGCTGGCGAGAGCCGGGGCGCTGCCGGTCGAGAACTCCACATGAAGCAGAGTGTCATCGAGGACTTCAATGACGACGTAGCTCGTACTGTTACTGAACTTGGCCCGCTGCACTGCTCCGAACAACGGATCTGCGAAGAGGAACAAAACCAGGGTTGTCCACGGAATCAATCGGCGCATTTTCAGATGCATACTCACTCCCAAAATGAGGGCGACGGCGTAGCTCTGACGGGAGAGTCGTACTCCGTACGGAACCGGCCCGCGGTTTGCTGACACCATGCTTACAGCTCAACACATACCACCCGCGGGAGCCTGTCAGTGCGTCTTGTCACAGCAAATGTTACCGGGAAGTATCTTAATTAGCGCAGGAGCACAAAGAAACATAGTCGAAAAGGGAGCGGCTGCGTATTCGGCGTCGACCCTGAACTCAGAGCCCAACCTGTAGTGCTTTGAAAACACGATCCTTAGCGGCCTTCAGCATCTTTCGCACCGGAAAATAGAAAGCCAGCGAGGCGGCTCGCTGGCAGTTGCTCTGGGAACCCTACTTCGGTTGCGGCACGATTCTCAGGTAAGGCTTCGGAGACTTCCATCCCCCGGGATACTTCTGCTGGGCCTCTTCGTTCGAGACCGCGGGGCCGATGATGACATCGTCGCCCTGCTTCCAGTTCACAGGTGTGGCCACCTTGTGCTTCGACGTCAACTGGATTGAGTCCAGCACGCGCAACACTTCATCGAAGTTGCGCCCGGTGCTCATGGGATAGCTGAGCATCAGCTTGATCTTCTTGTCCGGTCCGACGACGAACACGGTTCGCACGGTCGCGTTGTCCGCGGCAGTCCGGCCTTCCGACGTGGTTCCGCTCGAGGCGGGAAGCATGTCATAGAGCTTCGCGACTTCCAGATTGGTGTCGCCAATCATCGGGTAGTTCACCTTGTGACCCTGCGTCTCCTCGATATCCGCCGCCCACTTGCTGTGGTTGGTGACGGGGTCGACGCTCAATCCGATGACCTTGCAATTGCGTTTCTTGAATTCCGGCTGGAGCCCGGCCATGTATCCAAGTTCGGTGGTGCACACCGGAGTAAAGTCTTTCGGGTGCGAGAAAAGTATGGCCCAGCCGTCGCCGATCCAGTCATGAAACTTGATCGGACCTTGTGTGGTCTCGGCGGTAAAATCCGGCGCGGTATCGTTGATGCGTAAAGACACGTTTGATTCCTCCAGTTCCTGCCACGACCTCATCATGAAAGTCGCGAGGGAAAAAGTCTACGCTGCGTAGTGGCGACTTTGTCAAATGTCTCGACCGTGAACATTGAACGCTTCCCGGTGACGTCCGACGTGGCAAAATTCCCGCGACATTGGTACATTCATCTCCGGGTAAATCGAATCTGGCCGGAGGAAATGCATGTCTTTTGTTGTGAAGCTCGAGGACGACTTGGGCGAGCAGAGCGACTGGGTCATGCTGCATGGAGTCGTCCCGGCCCGCGACCAGCACGATTTCCCGGTTTTACGCTGCATCGATCCCTACGGAAAGACCGTGTTCAATCACCTGCAGATGGAATCTTTTCTCGCCGAATGGGATCGCGTTCAGTCCCGCGCCGAAGACGACTCGCAGAAAGAAGCCTGGCAAAAGATCAAAGAAATGGCGCAAAGCTGCCAGGCCGATCGCGATCTGTATCTGCGATTCGTAGGGAACTGAAGGATTTTCTTTGGAAAGGTGTTCTGTCTGTCTTTGTGGTGAAGGGATTTCAGAGCATTATTTCGACAAAGCCCCTAGCGCTCCTCGAAACATCGCATCAAACGAATGGTCTTTGCCGTTCTTCGTGGCGGCGGCTAACGCCTTCTCGGCCGCCGGACGCTGGTAGCCCAGATTCATCAGCGCCGACAACACGTCTTCTTCCACCGCGGTCAGACTCGGCACCGGCGCCACGTCTCCTTCAGACTCCGCCGGCAATTTATCTCTCAACTCCAGTACCATGCGCTCCGCGGTCTTCTTCCCGATGCCCGGGATTCGCGTCAGCCGCGCAATATCGTTGCTGCGAATCGCCCTCACCATCTCTTCCGAAGGCATTCCGCTCAGGATCGTAATTCCCAGCTTCGGCCCGATTCCACTGACGGTAATCAATTTCTCGAAAAGCTGTTTCTCCTCCGGCTGTACAAATCCGTAGAGCGCCAGCACGTCTTCCCGCACATGAGTATGAATGTGCAGCGCCACCTCGCTCCCCAAGCCTGGCAACGCCGAAAACGTCGGCACTGTGATGGTAACGTCGTAGCCGACGCCCCCAATCTCGAGAATCGCCTGATTCGGATGCTTATCGAGCAATCTCCCGCGCAAATGAGCAATCATCTGATCTTTATTGTAAACATAAGTGCGAGGTGGAGGAACGGCTCCGACAGGGCTGAATGCTGAGTGCTGACTGCTGAATGCTTGTCTTAAAACCGAAACAAATACGACACCTTCACGAAAAATTGCCGGCTGTCATTGATGTATCCATTCCGCGTGCGCAGAATGTTCAAAGTCGTCGGGTCAACCGCAAGCGACGGATCGTAATTCTGCAGGTCGCTGTTGTAGCCCACGTAGATCGCAGTCCCCGGATGGACGAGATAGGTGATCAGGAAATCCGTGTTGAATTGTTTGGTCGTCTGCAGCGACGTCAGCGCCGGATTCGCCAAGGTCGCCGTGTACTGAAGGATCACGCGCAGCGAGAGTTGCTGGTTGAACTGCCAGTTCCACTTGCTGCGAACAATGTGATTGTCGAAGATGGATTCGCCGGTAGTGCGGTCACGCAAGCGCTCGTACAAATAGGTATTGTCGATTTTCAACCGGTGCGCTGGAAGGAAGGAAACCAGCAGGTTACCCAAATCTTCGCTCTGCAGCACTGGAGGGGTATTGAGCGGGGGCACGAAATTCACTCCATCACCCCACTGGTAGTATCCCTGCACCGTGACCTTCGGCAGATAGCTGGTGCCAAGAGAAATGTTGCTGTTGTGTTCGTGATAATCCTGATTCTGCAGCAGCGCCGGAAAATCAGACGGACGCAGTCGCTCGCGAAACTCAACGTAGGGATCGATCACCAGATAAGCTCTGCCCCTTAAACGCCATGAACAGCCCGGGACTGTAATACGTGTCCAGCCGCGTGCCATCATGCGCCCACACATTGTCGGTATAAATGTTCGGGCCCCACGAGAGCAGCGGCCCCTTCTTCGGACGAAAACGATAATCCCATGCGTTCCTGACGTCACGAATATCCACGCGGTTCACGAAGCCGGTATTGGTCGTGAAGCCCGGACTGATATCGCTGTAGATGCCCTCGTAATCAATATGTGTGCTGGTATAACTGACGTCGGCCTTCGAGGCCGGGCCCGCCTGGTAGCTTCCGTCCTGATTCTGGCTGGAGCTTTCGACCATCTGGAAGCTCCCCGTCCAGTTCGGATTAAATTTCAAACGCGTGTCGATCCCGCCAACGCGGTTGAACTCATTGGCTCCCGGCCACTCCCAGTCGGTGTAGATCAGGCCGATGGAGGATTGGTTGAAGATGTCGCGATTTACCCGTGCAATTGCAAACGAAGCCCGATCGCCGGCTAAAGGACTGTAGGTCGGGACGCTATCGCCCGGCGCACGATCGTCGGCAGCTAGAAAACCCAGCGAATAAGGGCCCGCCTTCCCAGTCAAGCGCGCGCCAAACTGGGGATCGCCAATGTTCCTCGTGAACACCAGATCCATCGGCGTTTTGAAATAATCCGAGTTCTCGATGAAGAAAGGACGCTTTTCGGGAAAGTAAACCTGAAAGCGCTGGTTGACCGTAATCTGCGGCTCATCCGATTCCACCTGGCTGAAGTCCGGATTCGCCGTCACATCGAGCACCAGGTTGTCGTGCAAGATGAACTTCGCGTCTAATCCGCCGCGAAATTCTGCCGCGCTGTTGTCGAAGACGGGCGTCAGGGGATCGCGCGTATCGAGCGCATGAAACGATCGCAACACGCCGTAGGGAATGAACTGCATGTTCCGGCCCGGAGAAATTCCTTCCAGTCCTTGAGCGGTGGCAGCCTGGCCCAGGCGCCCCTCGACGCGACGCGAAATCTCGGGCCAGAAGTCGTCCTCATTTTCCCGCAGAATGCCGCGGTAGAGAATCAGTCCCCAGGTCTGATCATGTTGCGGAGAGAACCGCAGGCTCTTGAAGGGAATTGCCATCCACACCACGTATCCCTGCGGCGTCAATTTGCCGCGGGAGTCCCATACCGTATCGAACGACGTGTCGAAATTGACCACATTGCCGGTGCTGTCTTCGTGAGCCTCTTCGGTCCAGATCGCATCCCACTGTACCCCGACTGGATTGGTCTGGAACGCGTAACCGCGGCGCTTGTCGTGAAACGTGTCGAGAATGATCTCCACGTTGTCGTCGCTGAAAATATCCTCGCGGCGCGACATCCGCGCGCGCACCTTGCCGGGCTGGTCAAAGCAGACAAACACCACGTATAGATTTTTCTCGTCGTATCCGAGATAGGCCTCAGTCGGTTGCGAAGCCGGTTGGCCATCATGAGGATTACGCTGAAGGAAGCCGGTGACTTTCACCATCTGCGAGGCAGGCTCACCCTCAGGGCGCATATCGAGGAATTGTTCCAAAACCGGCGCACGCGTAAGTCGTGGGATGACAAGCGTGGAAGCCGGCGCTGTGGTTGGAGGAAGCGGTGGCTTTTGCGGGCCTGCAGCGCACCAACCCCGGCAGACCAGGCAAATCAGAAACCACAGGATGGGTACGGCTATTCTCGGCTTGCGACAAGATCCCGACAACGCGGTCCTCTCAAGTCTCCCACCCCCACACTCTTACGCCATGCAAGATACACCATCCACGTGGATGTCCCAACCCAAGTCTTCATCTGTTCTGTTATCAGGAAAAGTTCGTACCGAGAGCCGGCACCAACCTTCGACATCATCCTGAGTCGGCAGAACGAACGATCTGGCGTGGATCCACAGATCTTTGCGCGGTCCTGGCTAAAACAACGAACTCTGCCGCCGGTTGGGCGTAATCCCGAAGTGTTCGTACGCCAGCTGGGTCGCCACTCGGCCGCGAGGAGTGCGGTTCAAAAATCCAATCTGGATGAGGAAAGGCTCGTAGATTTCTTCAATCGCGTCCGGTTCTTCCGCCAAAGCTGCTGCCAGGGTATTCACGCCGACCGGACCGCCCTGATACTTCTCAATGATGGTCAGCAACAGCTTGCGATCGATTTCGTCGAAGCCGTACTTGTCGACTTCGAGCATCTTCAGCGCCGCCTGCGCCGTCGGCAAATCGATCTTGCCTCCACCGCGCACCTGCGCGAAGTCGCGCACCCGGCGCAGCAGGCGGTTGGCAATACGTGGAGTTCCCCGCGAGCGGCTGGCAATTTCCAGCGCTCCGGCCTTATCGATCGTGACTCCCAGAATCTCGGCCGAGCGTTCCACGATGATTTGCAAATCCTCATGCCCGTAAAATTCCAGGCGCAGCACAATGCCGAAGCGCGATCGTAAAGGCGAGGACAAAAGTCCCGCGCGCGTGGTCGCTCCTACGAACGTGAACGGCTTCACGTCCATCGTGTGAGTGCGCGCCGACGGACCCTGGCCGATCATGATGTCGAGCTTGTAGTCCTCGAGGGCTGAATAAAGAATCTCTTCGAGCGCCGGCTGCAGCCGGTGCACCTCGTCGATGAACAGAACCTGCTTGTCGCGGAGATTCGTGAGAATGGCGGTCAATTCGCCCTTGATCTGCAGCATGGGCCCGGAGGTCTGCTGGAATGGAACTCCCAATTCGTTGGCGATAATGGTCGCGAGCGTGGTCTTCCCCAGCCCCGGCGGTCCATACAACAGGACGTGATCCAGGGCTTCCCCGCGTGACCGCGCCGCCTCGATAGCCACCGCCAGATTCTCTTTGACTTTGGCCTGTCCGATGAACTCCCCCAGCCGCTGCGGGCGCAGTTTCAACTCAAAAGACGAGTCATCCTCAACCGGGGCCGCCGAAACCAGGCGTTCCTTAAGGTTGTCGAATTGAGGAGTGTTCTTGAGCGTGGCCACGTTATGGCGATAGTAAAGCGAAAGGCGGCGGGATGCAATGATCCAGCAGGCACGCGTAACTCTTACTAGAAAGACCCTCAGCGGTGCTTTCTGACGGGGTAATCGCGCAGGGGGACTTGGCCTTCGGGTACATGCTGCCCATACGCATCATTGCTAAACTTCAGGAGATGGCTACTCCATCCCAAACGAAGGAAGTCGAGCCCGTCCAGGCGCTGGTGCAGTTGCTGAAGACCCGTTCTTACGAAGAAATTCGCCAGCGCATGTACGACAATCCGCCGGGCAGCGCGTGGTGGTCGGCGTGTAAAACCGAGCTCGATACCCGCAACGGCGAGCAGATGGCAGCGGCCCTGGTGTCCACTTCTCGAGTTCTTGAGAAGATGCGCGGTTCCACCGAGCACTTCGAACGTCTCGCGGATACGTTGCATGACACCACCAAAGAGATCGCGCACCTGATTCAAGACACGAAAGAAGCCAGCCGGCGGCTGGAGATCGCCGTTTATGTGATCGCCGGAGTGGCTGTGGCCTTATTGTTTAATGTGGCGTTCCTGGTGATGGCGAAGAAGTAGCAGAGCGGACCGCAGACCTCGGACTTCAGACCTCAGAATCTCATTTTCAAGACAATCAAGTTTGACGCACACGTTTACTCCGAAGATTCTAGCTTCTGCATTCGCCTTGGTCGAGATTTTTGCTGAGGTCCGAGGTCTGAAGTCTGAGGTCCGCTTTACGGTTGGGTGTGCAGCAGCACCACGTCGCTGTCGGTGTGGCCTCGAACCACCGCTAACTTCTTGCCATCCGGCGAGTAGGCCATGTCCCAGATGGTGTCGCCCTTGAACGTGGTCAGCAGCCTGGCGGGCGTTTGATCGAGCGGTTGCAGCCAGAGGCTGTCTCCGGCGTTGGCGTGTTTCACGAAGAGGATGCTTTTACCGTCGCGGGTGAAGCGGATGTGGTTGTAGCCGGCAGTGATGTCGGAATCGAAGGATTGCACCACCTGCCCTGAGTTCAGATCGAGAACCAGAAGCTTCAGCAGATAATCCGGCGCCGGTTTCACCAGGCCGACGAACGCCACGACTTTGTTGTCAGGGGAAAAGTCGAACCCCCCGCCCCAGTCGGGGATTTTCGTGAATGGCTCGGCGTCGCCGCCATCCACTGGGACGCGCATGATCAATCCAGCATCCCCAAAATCCATGTAGTACACCCATTTGCCATCGCCGCGACAAACGGGCACCATGTCTCGCTTCCCCGAAGTTAGGCGCTTGAGATTGCCGCCGGTCGCATCCATGCGAAAAACGTTCTGAGTGAGCGCCCCGTCGGCAACCACCATGGTCTTGCCGTCAGGGCAGAGGTTCGGGGTGGATAGGTAATTGGTTCCGTTGGCGGATTGCAGCGTGGTTTTCTCTCCGGTGGCGGGATCGACGGTGACGATCGAGTAATCGAGATCAAACAGCAGCTTGGAGTCCGGTGTCCATTCGACGCCCCAGGTGGTCTGGCGCGAAGTGAGTTCAGTGCCAGGATTGCTGGCGTCGGAAGGCATAACCGAAACCCGGCGATTCTCATTATTGAGCACCGTGACCAGAGATTTGCCATCGGCGGAAAGGCTGATGCCCTGGTAGCTGTTGGTGTCGTTGGTGAGGGTATGGAACTCGCCCTTGGGATAAGAGACAAACCCGATCTGCGTGCGGTCATTATTGGCCGTCTTGCCGTACGTGGCGAGAACGCCGCTGCCGTCGGGAAGCCAGACGGGGTAGTGAAAGACCTTGTCGTCACTGACCAGCAGGGGGTGAATGGCTCCGCTGGAGGCGTCAATCGCGAACAGCCCACGCTGCGCGCCTTGTACCTGATCGGTGACGATGGTTTTGCCATCGGGCGACCAGCTGAGATCGGCAAAGTTGGTGGTGAGCGGCTCGTCGACCAGAACCTTCTCTTCTCCGCTCGCAAGGTCGGTGATCAGCAAACGGTACTTCCCGAAGGTGGGGCTGTTATCGCGCAGGTAGGCGACGCGCTTACCATCCGGCGAAAAACTGATGTCACTGTCGATGTCACGGATGAGGGGGCTGGGCGTTCCTCCCAATACCGGCGCGCGGTACAGAACCAGGTAGTTCGAGTCTTCGGATTCGGATCGGCGAAAGTAAATGTAGTTGCCATCCGGAGAAAAGTTGAGGCCGGAGTAGGTCATGCCTTTCACGGCTGGCTGGATCTGCGTATTGCTGTCGCTGGGGACGTTGCGAATCCACAGGCTCTCGAGTCCGTTCTCATCCTTCTGAACGTTCAAGACATACTTGCCGTCGGGAGAAATGGCGGCGAGGCGCGCGCGTCCCGTCGACGTGAGCTTGTTAATGGCGAAGCTCTGAAACGGAGCCGGATGGCTGCGATTGAAAAACGAGTAAACGCCAAACCCGGCCGCCAGAAGCACGAGGATTGCAATAAGACTGCCGATGCCCAAGCCCAGCTTGTGCTTGCGCGCGACTTCAACTGCAACCGAACTGCTGGAGGCCTGCGTGGGCGCAGCCGCGGTCCGCACGCTTGAGGAACTCGCCGCGACCGGCAACACCTGTTCCTGCGGAACTTTGTGTCCCGACTCTGTGTCACGTTTCAAACGCACCAGGTCGGTGCGCACGTCGGAAGCATGCTGGTAGCGCAACTCGCGGTCTTTCTCCAGCGCTTTGTTGACCACATCTTCGAGCTTCGCGGGAAGCTCCGGATTCAGCCTTACCGGAGAGGCCGGAGCACGATTCAGGATCGCTTCGAAGATGACGCCCGAAGTGTCTCCGCGGAACGGTAGCGTCCCGGTCGCCATTTCGTAGAGCACCACTCCGAAAGAGAACAGATCGGTACGGGGATCAAGTTCCTTGCCGCGCACTTGCTCCGGCGACATATAGGCTACCGTGCCCACCGCAGTGCCGGGGCTGGTCAGATATTCGAGGGGCTCGACGGCCGTTGGCATCGCGGTCGCGCCTGACGGGTCCACAGATCGCGCGGTAACTTTCGCTAGTCCGAAGTCGAGGATCTTTGCATGCCCGCGTGCTGTAACGAAGATGTTCGCAGGCTTGATATCGCGATGAACAATGCCTTTGGCGTGCGCGGCGTCGAGCGCATCGGCGATTTCGATGGCCAGCGCCAGAAGCGTCTCGAGATCCAGAGGACGCCCCGCAATGCGGTGCTTCAGAGTGACGCCTTCGAGATACTCCATGGCGATGAAGGGACGCCCTTCAAACTCGCCGATGTCATGAATCGTACAGATGTTGGGATGGTTCAACGCCGATGCAGCCTGGGCTTCGCGCTCAAAGCGGCTCAGAGCCTGCGGATCTTTGGCAACATCATCGGGGAGAAACTTTAGCGCGACGAAGCGGTGCAGCCGCGTGTCTTCGGCCTTGTAGACCACTCCCATCCCACCGCCGCCAAGCTTTTCGATCACGCGATAGTGCGAGATGGTCTGGCCGATCATAGATCGGGTAATGGTAGGCGGGCGGGGCCGGACAGGTCAATTTGATTGTCGATCGGGGGTTTAAACCAGCGCTGGGACTTTGACATTTACCGGGCGCCGGCACTCACGGATTTCCCGGATCGGCGAAGTGATAATCGGCATGCGGTACGAGGGATGGTGAAACTCCAGGTGCATGCCGCGTCCCACGAAGCGCAGCTTCAGCATCGAGCCTCCCCAGGTCGATCCGGCGATCGAAACCAGGACCGGTTCGGGGCAATAGACGGGGTGTCCGGAGAGGAAAGCGGAATTGTTGCCCAGCATGACCGCAGTGTAGCTGTGGTGCTGCGTATCAATCTGCAAAACCGTCCACGGAGGCAGTTTTTCCAGGAACACCCCGCCCTCGATCTCCGACTGGACAATATTACGGTTGACCGTATCGCTGAGGTTGGGGTGTGGTGCAAACGAGAGTGCGATCGTGGCCAAGGGTCCGTTCCTGCTTAATCTTAGACGCTTTCGCGTCTAAGTGGGTAGCTAGGTTGACATATTGCCGCTAGCTTGTCCAGAGGGAGAAAACCGTATTACCCCCTGAGTTTCTCGAGCCATTCCTCACCTTCTACCCAGGGACCGTGCCCGGAATCGGTGTTGATGTGTCCCGCGCGGCCGAGGTTACGCAATTCGCTGCCCCACGCGGCGGCGAAGTCTTGGGCGCGTTGCAGAGTTACGTAAGGGTCGTCCTCGCTGGCAACCACCACCGACCGAAATGGCAAGCGTTGCAAGGGCAACGGAGCGAAGCCGGTCGGTCCTAAGGGATACGTCGGGGCTTCCGGATCACTGGGGCCAACCAGGAAGGCGGCGTGAACCCGATCTTTATGGGGAAATTTAGCCGCCCAGTGAACGACGGTCGCACACCCAGTGCTGTGAGCCGCCAGCACAAAGGGACCCCCTGCGGCGGAAAGCGCCTGATCGAGCGTGGCAATCCAATCGATACAGCGCGGAGTGGCCCAATCTTTCTGCCGCAGACGCTGGTAGTCCGGATGGCGAGACTGCCAAATGCTTTGCCAATGCTGAGGACCGGAGTCGTAGAGACCAGGGATGAGCAGGACCGATGGACGCATGGTTCGATTGTAGTGGAGTTGTGGCGCGGTCACGTTCGATGACTCCCCTACTACCGTCGGTAGTTTTTCACGAACTATTCAAATCACCTTAACAATCTGTTTACAGAACCCTCCCTAGTATCGACGCACTGAGGTCACCATGAAAAAGACAATCGTTCTACTCTCCCTCGCAGCCGTGTGTCTGTTGAGCACGGCCATCGCCCAAAACAAAGATTTCCACCCGGGAAAAATCAAGCGGGTGCTGCTGATCAGCGTCGACGGCATGCACGCCGTCGATTTTCAGAACTGTGCCAACGGCATCAGCACCATCAACAACGGACAGCCTTTTTGTCCAGCACTCGCCGCCCTCGGCAAGACCGGCATCAATTATGTCGCCGCCAACACCTCTAAAACCTCGGATTCCTTCCCCGGCCTCACCGCAATCGTAACGGGCGGAAGCCCCGCCCTCACTGGCATTTACTACGACGTCGCTTATTCCCGCGACCTTGACGCTCCTAAGAAAACCACCGGCAACGGCCTCGGAGCTGGGCCCTGCACCCCGGGCGCTGCGCCCACCGGCACCACCACTGAGTATGAAGAGGGCATCGACATCGACCAGACCAAAGTGAACGGGGGCGCGCCGGGCGCGGCGCTGACCGATGGCGGCATTGCCTCGATCGACAACGACCGCCTGATCCGCGACCCAGCCAACGGATGCAATCCCGTCCAACCGTGGGATTTTGTCCGCGCCAACAGTATCTTCAGCGTCGTTCACCAGGCTGGCGGATACGCAGCCTGGTCCGACAAGCACCCCGCCTATGCTTCGGTCGCTTCCGGCATTGGCCCGTCCGCACTCGATGACTTCTATGCTCCCGAAATCAATTCGAATGTGATCGGTCTTCCCGGTGTCGTAACCCCGCTGGGTGCATCCTGCGCCACCATCCTCGATCCAAGTGCCGACCTTACAGCCTGGACCAACAGCTTCCTCAACATTCAGTGCTATGACACGTTGAAGGTCGACGCGATCCTCAACGAAATTGACGGCAAGAGCCATCTCGGCACTAAGACCACACAGGTTCCTACCGTCTTCGGCATGAACTTCCAGGCCCTCAGCGTGGGCCAGAAGTTGATCGAAGCAAGCAACAATACTACCGGAGGCTATCTGGACGCCGCCGGCACACCCTCGGCCACGCTGCTGAACGAATTCGCATTTGTCGACGCTTCGATTGGAGCGTTCGTGAATGAATTGAAGGCGAAGGGCCTCTACGATTCGACTCTGATCATCATCACTGCCAAGCACGGACAGTCGCCCATCGATCCCAGCCGTTACGTCTCGCAGAAGATCAACGGGACCTCACCCGCCACCCTGCTTTCGAATGCGGACTATATCCCCTTCTCCGAATCGACCAACAACCCCACCGGCATCGGACCGACGGAAGACGACGTCTCGGTGCTCTGGCTGAAGAGCCCCTCCGACACCCTCGCGGCTGTCCAGATTCTGCAACAGAATGCTTCCACCACCGGAATCGCCCTCGGACAGATCTACTATGGCCCCTCACTGTCGCTGAATTTCAATGATCCAACCGTAGACCCGCGCACGCCCGACATCATCGTTGCCCCGAATGTCGGCGTCACGTATACCGGCAGCACCTCTAAGCTGGCGGAGCACGGCGGATTCAACCACGACGACACGAATGTAATTCTGCTCGTGTCCAATTCGTCTTTCAAACCCGTGACCGTACGCGCCGAAGTTGGTACCGCCCAAGTGGCGCCCACCATCCTGCAAGCCCTGAGGCTGAATCCCTCTTCGCTGACCGCGGTTCAAACGGAAGGAACCGCTGTTCTCCCCGATGTCCCGCTCAAGTAAGCCATAACGGATGCAAAAGAAGTGGGCGCCCATTGCCGGGCGCCCATTTTTGTTTTAAACAAATCGCTAGAACGAAGCTTATTCTTCCTCTTCCTTCACATCGCCACGCTCGGCCTTGGCCTTCTCGATAATCTTCTCCTGCTGTTGCGCAGGCACCACGTCGTAGTGGTGCATCTCCATGTTGAAGCTGCCGCGGCCCTGCGTCATGGAAGTCAGGTCGACACCGTAGGTCAGCATCTCAGACATCGGCACTTCGGCCTTCACCAGCGTATTGCCGCCTTTGTTGTCCATGCCCTGGATGCGTCCGCGGCGGCTGTTGAGATCGCCCATAATGCTGCCCGCGAATTCGTCCGGTACCGTGATCTCGACCGACATGACCGGTTCGAGGATGGTCGGCTTCGCCGTTTCCATCGCCTTCTTGAAGGCGATGCGTCCCGCCATCTGGAACGAAAGATCGTTCGAATCGACATCGTGATACGAGCCGTCATACAGGATGACTCTGAAATCGACCACCGGGAATCCGGCAAGATATCCGCGTGCCGCAGCGTCCTTAATGCCTTTCTCGACCGCCGGAATGAAGTTCTTGGGGATGGCTCCTCCGAAGATGTCGTTGACGAACTCGAACTGTCCGCCGCGCGGCAGCGGTTCCATCTTGATCTTGCAGTCGCCGTACTGGCCATGGCCGCCGGTCTGTTTCTTGTGGCGTCCTTGCACGTCGGCCTTGCCGCGGATGGTTTCGCGATAGGGAACCTTGGGCGCTTTCAATACGACTTCGGTGTGATAGCGCTTCTTCATCTTCGAGACCACTACTTCGATGTGCTGCTGGCCGGTGCCCGCGATCAGGAACTCTTTGGTCTGAGCATCGCGGAAGAAGCGCAGCATCGCGTCTTCCTCCATCATCTTGTGGATGCCTACGCCCAGCTTGTCTTCATCCGCGCGGCTCTTAGGCTCGATCGCGAAGGTGATCGCCGGCTCGGGCAGCTTCACCTTGGGATACTGAATCGGCGCATTCTTGTCACCGAGGGTGTCTCCCGTGACCGTGTCTTTCAGTTTGGCGACGGCGCCAATATCTCCGGCGTGAAGTTCGTTGACCGGGACCGCTGTCTTTCCCTGCATGATCGAAATATGCGCGAATTTCTCGGATGAACCGCGGGTAAAGTTCTGCAGCGTCGCGTCGTTCTTCAATACTCCGGAGAACACTTTGAAATAGGAGATGCGACCTGAGAACGGATCAGACACCGTTTTGAACACGTAGACCGAGACCGGCTCGGCGTCGGTTTCGTGACGCTTCGGCGCGTCGCCATTGCCCGAAGCCGCAGGTTCGCCCTGTACCCACTCGTGCTCTGAGGGCGCGGGAGTGTAGTCGACGATGAAATCGAGCACGCGGTCGGCGCCGATATTCCCCAGTCCCGAGGCAAAAATCACCGGGAAGATTTTGTCTTCGCGGATCGCATTATGCAGCGCGGGAATCAAATCTTCTTCCGGGATGGTACCCTTCTCGAAGAATTCTTCCATCAGCGCGTCATCGCCCTCGGCCACCAGTTCCACCAGCCGCTCGTGCGCTTCCTGCGCCTGGTCCTTCATGTTGGCTGGAATCTCGACCTCTTTACCTTTTCCGTTGCCTCCCAATTCGTACGTGAAGGCCTTCATGCGGACCAGGTCGACCACACCAGTGAGACTTTTTTCGGCGCCGATAGGAAGCTCGATGGGAATGGCGTTGCGTCCGAAAACTTTCTGCACCGACTCCAGCACGCGAGTAGCGTCGGCACGCTCGCGATCCATGCGGCTGGCGACGATCAGGCGCGGAGTCTTGTATTCCTCGCAATAAGCCCAGACACGTTCCGTGACCACTTCGACACCGGCGACGCCATCCACCACCACGACCGCCGCGTCGACCACTGGCAGAACCATCTTGGCTTCGTGCACGAACATGTTGAAGCCGGGGGTGTCGATGAGGTTGATCTTGGTCGAGCCCCACTCTACGTAGGCCATGCTGCTGGCGATGGACATTTTCCGCGCGATCTCTTCTTCGTCGTAATCAGTGGGAGCCGAGCCGTCGTCAACGCGGCCGAGGCGCTGGGTGGCGCCGGCGGTGTACAGCATGGAAGAGATGAGGGAAGTTTTACCGGCGTGGCCGTGTCCAATGAACGCGATGTTGCGGATGTTCGCGCCTTCGTAGACCTTCACGAGTGAGCTCCTTGAGCCGCGAGTGGATCGCTTTTCAGGTTGAGGAATCAGGACGCGAGGCGGCTGTCCTTCCATGGAACCTGAAACGAGTTCCCTCCGCAGCCTCCTTATAGGTAAACGTTTTTGGGAGGCGATTCCATGCGGGCATCAGCGCTCCTGAATGGATCGCTGGGGGCTCCCAATGGCCAGGAAGAAAGAGGACAGGATAACGGCCAAGATGGAACTGCCTGCCAAAACTATGGATGCTACCACAGGGGAAAATGGGCGAACAAGGAGACGCGTAACCAAGCCTCGGTATACTCGTTTCTACTCATAAGCGGGTGCGTGGGGCGCCTGCGCGGGAAATCTGACCATGCCATCGGCAATTCGCACGCAACAGCTGCGTAAGGTCTACAATTCGGCCCCTCCCGCGGCCGCGGGCCGAGGTGACGCTTCGGCGGGAAAGCGCAAGAAAGAACCAAAGCCGCAAATTACCGCCCTCGACGGCATTGATCTCGAAGTTCCTTCGGGACAGATCTTCGGTCTGCTGGGTCCGAACGGCGCGGGAAAGTCCACCACCGTCGGCATTCTTACCACTCGGGTGCGTCCCACCAGCGGCACCGCCTGGATCGGCGACCTCAACGTCTGGGTCGACCAGACCGCAGCCAAGCGCCAGATCGGCGTCGTGGCGCAACGCCCGAACCTGGACTTTTCGCTCACCGCCCGCGAGATTCTGCAATTTCATGGAGCGTATTTCGGCATTCGCTCGCGCGAACGCGCTGAACGGGCGAATGCATTACTCGATCGTTTCAAACTGACCGATCGCGCTGATCAACTGGTGCGCGGATTTTCCGGCGGGATGATGCAGCGCCTCTCGATCGCGCGCGCCATGATGCATGACCCGCAGGTGCTGTTTCTCGATGAGCCAAGCGTGGGACTCGATCCCCAAACCCGGCTTCTGCTATGGGAGATCATTCGCGAATACAACCAGCAAGGCCGCACCATCCTGCTGACCACGCACAATATGGAAGAAGCCGACGCCCTCTGCCAGCAACTGGCGATCATCGATCATGGGCGCATCATCGCTTCAGGAACACCCACCGAGCTGAAAGCCTCGATTCCTGGCGGATATCTGTTGCGGCTGCGCTTCGGGCATCAGTCCCCGGTGCTGCTCGAGAAGCTGGGAACTTTAAACAGCGTCACCGAGGTGCGCCCTAGCGGAGAAAATGGAGCCGACGTCTACGCGGGACGCGGCGGCTCTCTGATTCCGGAGATCGTCAACGCCGCGACGGCCGCGGGCGTTGAAGTGTCGGATGTCCACATTTCTGAGCCAAGTTTGGAAAATCTCTTTCTTCATCACACCGGACGGAGCCTGCGCGAATGAACGCGAAAACTTTTCTTGCCCTGCTGGCGCGAGACGCGCACGTGGCCCGGCGAAATCTCGTTCCCCTAATTCTGCAGACCTTCTTGCAGCCCTTGTTGTTCGTATTTATTTTCGGGCGGGTGATGGTGGGCAGTGGTTATCTTCCCGCAGCCTACAAAAGCCTGCTGCTGCCCGGCATTATGGCGATCAGCATGGTGTTCACCGGAATCTGGGCAGTGGCTATGCCCTTGATTGCCGAGTTCCAATTCACACGCGAAATCGAAGACCGCCTCCTCGCTCCGATTGATATTGCCTGGGTCGCCATTGAAAAGGTGCTCGCTGGCCTGATCCAGGCTCTGGTGGCGGGTCTTGCGGTGATCCCATTGGCATGGATCATCCTTCGCCCCGGATTGGAATTGCATCTGCCGAATCCGCTTTTGTTCGCCTGCATAACGGTGTTAGTCGCAGGCTTCTCCGCCTGCGGCGGACTCGCTCTCGGATGTAGCGTCGATCAGCAGCACATTGGATTGATGTTCAGCATGGTCATGACGCCCATGATCTTCTTCGGATGCACTTACTATCCCTGGAGCGCGCTCAGCACCTTCCCGATCCTGCAGAAGATCGTCCTCATCAATCCACTCGCTTATGCCAGCGAAGGACTGCGCGCAGCTCTGGTGCCGCAGTTTCCTCACCTGTCTCTTCCTTTAATTCTGGTAGCGTTAACCGGTTTCGACGTTCTCCTGCTTATCGTTGGTCTGAGAAAATTCCGTAACAAGGCTGTCAGTTAGTTTCAACGCGAGGTGAACCGTGTGGCAGATTGATCCTTGGATCGCGCTTGGCGTCTTCGTGTCTACCGGCGCAACCGACGCCGTCTATGTCATGTTTAATGCCGCCGTCTCCGCGCGCCGCCGCGTGCCTGCGGCCACCTGGAGCAGCGTCTGGTACCTGCTCTCGGCTTTCGCGGTCATCAGCTATACCAAGAATTGGGTCTACGTAGGCTTCGCCGCTGCCGGATCGTGGGTAGGAGCTTACTTATCGATGACCCTGTTACGCCAGCGGCGGCTCATGGATGCTGGTCACTGAACTTCCGTAACTTCGTCCTCGCAGCTGGTTGCGCTACCGTGAGCGGATTGGTAGTGCGATGCTCAAACGCAACCTCAAGAATCGCCGCCGCCGGCAACGCCAGTTGCTGAATAGCGCCGTGGTGGTATTCACCCCGTCTTTCAGGGTGCACGCCCTGGGCATCAATCTCAGCGACGTCGGCATGTGCCTGTTCACGATCGCGAACTTGCCCGTGGGATCACAGATTGAAGTCGAATTCCTTCCGCCCCATTCGAATGAAAAAATCCGCCTCGCTGGTACCGTTCGCCATCGCGCTCTCTATTTATACGGAATCGAGTTTGCCATCGATTCTGACGAGACGACACAGATTTCCACCGGTGCTGAAAGTGTTGCCAGTCGTTAACCTTTCCGGCTATTCTCCGCTCGATAGATAACCGCCCTTTTGGTTGAATGATCTTCCCTTCGGTCTCCATTTGTCGGGCGCATCTGCGATAAACTTCTGAGCGTTCTTGGAGAGTTTTATGTTTCCTCAACTCGCCCGATTTCAGGATTTGGGCCTGCTGCTCTTGCGCCTGATGGTAGCCGTAGTCTTCCTCGCCAGCGGCTGGAGCCATGTCGCCAAAGCTGACGAACGCAGCAAGAGCATCGGCATGAGCAAGGGCTTCACCATCTTCCTGGGCGCAGCCGAGATCGCAGGCAGCCTCGGCGTAGCGTTTGGCGTCCTCACCCAACTGGCAGCCACCGGCCTGATCCTGATCATGCTGGGCGCGATCCAAAAGAAAATCTTCGTCTGGAAGACCGGCTTCTGGGGAGGCAAGACCTACGGCTGGCACTACGAATTGATGCTCGTGATCATGTGCCTGGTGATCGTATTCAGCGATGGCGGGAAGTGGGTCTTGAGGGAATAGTGCGTGTGGTTGCGCGCCGGCAATCCGCTGGCCTATGCTAACAGGGCTGGTGTGGGGGCGCCTCCGTCGCTGATGCATCATTGGACAGCCAGAGTTTTGCTGGTGCTGTCGCTGGTGGGGATATTCGCTCCCGCGGCGCTGGCCCTGAGCACCGCTCCTCCGCACGCTTGTTGCCTGCGTAAGGGGATGCACTGTCACACCCCGCACGAGACCCAGGTCCAAGCCCCCGGCGGCTGCGGTCATGATTGTTGCCGGTCGCTCACGGTATCGCAGTTCGCGGAACACTCCCCTGCAACTTCCGGCGTCATGGTTCGTGCCACCTCCAATTCACTGGTGGCCGCAGCGCCTATTCGCCTCAGCGCCGTTCTTCTTCTTTCCCATTCCGGACGCGCCCCTCCCGTTTCCCTCCTCAACCAAGCTCCTTCGATTTCAGATTGACTCTGAAATCCTCTCGTCCATGACATTCGTACCCTTGAGGGGGATTGATGCGTCTGTTGCGCATTTCTATTTTTGCAAGTTGCCTGGCCGTGGCCATTGTGGCCAGCGCGACTATTTTCGGATCGGTTCGCGGCATTATTCACGATCCCCAACACCGTCCCGTCGACGGCACCATGGTGATGATCCGGTCCACGACATCCGATTGGTCGCAGACCACCAACACCGATAACAACGGACAATTTCGGTTCAGTGCCGTCCCGCTGGGCGAATACACCATCAGCGTCGCCAGCCCGGGATTCGCCCAGACCGCCGAGAACGTCACCGTCAACTCCGGCACCGAACCGGTGGTGCACTTCCAATTAAAAATATTGGGCGGGCAGCAAACCGTGACCGTAGCAGGCGATGCCGAGATTGCTCCCACAGACTCCGCGACGCCGACCACCATGGTCAGCCGCGCCGACGTCGAAAAAACTCCCGGAGCATCGCGTACCAATAGCTTGGCAGCGATCACCGATTACACGCCGGGCGCTTACGTCACCCATGATCAATTGCATATCCGCGGCGGACATCAAGTCAGCTGGCTGATCGATGGGGTGCCCGTTCCGAACAGCAACATCGCGTCCAACGTTGGACCGCAATTCGATCCCAAAGACATCGACACCATGGAAGTGCAGCGTGGTAGCTACAGCGCCTTGTTCGGCGATCGCACCTATGGTGTCTTCAACATCGTTCCCCGAACCGGCTTTGAGCGCAACAATCAGGCGGAACTCGTTACCAGCTTCGGCAATTTTTATCAGACCAACGATCAATTCAATTTCGGAGGACACACTGAGCGCTTTGCCTACTACGCCAGCCTGAATGCAAACCGCAGCGACCTCGGCCTTCAGACGCCCACCGCGCAGGTCATCCACGACGCCGAGAACGGATACGGAGGCTTCGGATCGCTGATCTTCAACCTCGATCCCTCAAATCAGTTGCGCTTCGTCACCTCTCTGCGCAGGGATTACTACCAGATTCCCTACGATCCGAATCCCAATAGCCAGGAGAATCAAATCTTTCCCAGCTACGGATTGCGCGACGGCCAACACGAAGGCGATGCACTGCTGAATTTCTCCTGGGTGCACACCTTCAATACGAAATCGCTGCTTACAGTTTCTCCCTTCTATCATTTCAATAGCGCGAACTACGACGGAAGTCCCAGCGACGTTCCCGTCGGTACCACCGACGACCGCACTTCCAACTACGCTGGCGGTCAAGTCACGTTCAATGCCAACATCGCCCGCAACGATCTCCAGGTCGGGTTCTACGGATTCCGTCAGCACGATCGCGAAGCCTTCGGGGTGACTTACAACCCTCCCGATCAGCCGCAATGCGTAACGCCGACCAATCCGCTCGGCGTTTGCCCGAACATTCAGCCTCCCCATCTCGAAACGCCTACGGGAAGCGTGGCGGCTTTCTTCATCGACGACAAATTCAAAGTAGCTCCGTGGCTGACCCTGAGCGCAGGCATGAGGCCCACGCACTTCTCAGGAGGAGTTTCGGAGAATGCCATCAGCCCCCGCTTCGGCGCCGCGCTCGTGGTGCCCAAGCTGAAATGGGTTTTCCGCGGATTCTACGGCCACTACTACCAGGCGCCTCCGCTGCTTACCGCCTCGGGCCCGCTCCTGCAGTTTGTGAATGCGAACAATCTCGGCTTCATTCCCCTGCATGGCGAGCGCGATGAAGAACACCAGTTCGGCGTAACCATCCCGTATCGCGGATGGACGCTCGACGCCGACACCTTTAAAACCATCGCGCACAATTACTTCGACCACAACAATGTCGGAGAGTCCGACATTTTCTTTCCCTTGACCATCGCAGAGGCCATCATCAATGGTTGGGAAGCGACCCTGCGATCTCCCTTGATCGCCCACCGCGCCCGCATCCACCTGGCGTATTCCAATCAAGTCGCCCTGGCCGGGGGCGCCATCACCGGCGGCCTGACCGATTTCTCGCTGCCGGCGGGCCTTTCTCCGCTCGACCACGATCAGCGCAACACCTTGAATGTAGGGGGCATCGTGAGCCTGCCCTGGCGATCGTACGCTTCGACCAATGTTTATTATGGTTCCGGCTTTACCAACGGACAGCCTCCCCCAGACTACCTGCCGGCCCATTCCACCGTCGACCTGTCGCTGGGCAAGGACTTTGGCGAGCGCTTTTCCGCCTCCGTCAGTGCACTCAACCTCGCCAACCGGCATCTACTTATGGATAACAGCGTGACGTTTGGCGGGTTCCACTGGAACAATCCCCGCGAGATTTATGTGGAGTTCCGTTACAAATTTCATTATTAGATTGGCTGGAAAGGATTTCTTCTTGAAGCTTCCGTTATCACCGAACCATGGGATTGCCATCATCGTGGCCGCAGCTTTTCTCGCACTAGTCGGCTTGCAACAAGTCGCCGCAAACCGACGCATCGCAAGGCAAACAGTATCCCTTGAAGGGCACCGTCGTTTCCATCGATAAGCCGAACTCGTCGATGGTGGTGAACGGCGAAGCCATCCCCGGATTCATGGATGCCATGGCCATGCCCTACAAGGTGAAAAGCCCGAGCGAACTTGACCCGCTCGCGGTTGGCGATTCCATCATGGCGACGATCGTCGCCGACAAAGAGGACTACTTCGTCCGCGACATCACCGTCAGCGCACACTCGGCTTCTCCTCCGCCTCAACCGTCTTCTGCGCTGCATGTTCCCGAGCCGGGCGAGTCGGTGCCGAATTTCAAGCTTGTGAATCAGAACGGGCGCCACATCTCGCTCGACCAATATCGCGGGAGGACTCTGTTGCTGACCTTCATCTATACCCGCTGTCCCTTCGCCGATTACTGTCCCCGGGTCAGCGGAGAGTTCGCGGCCCTGAATCAGGAACTGAAGAAAAATGTGGGACTCTACAAGAAGACCCATCTGCTAAGCGTAAGTTTTGATCCCAAAAATGACACGCCCAAAGTTCTGCGCATATACGGCGCTGGATACCTCGGAGGCAAATCTCCGCAGTTCGATCACTGGGAATTCGCCGCGCCCACGGCAGAGGCCTTGCCCGACCTTGCCAGGTATTTCGGCGTCACCTATACCGAGGAAGGTGGAGTCATCACCCACTCCCTGAGCACGGCCGTAATCGGTCCAGACGGAAAAATCATCAAGTGGTACCACGGCAACGATTGGAAAGCCTCCGACCTGCTGAAAGACGTCTCTGATGTGGCGCGGGCGCCCTCGCCCGCGTCTTTCCACGAGCACACACCTCGAGCTACCGCGAATCCCGGCCTCTGAAAAGTGGATTGCTGCGCCGGGTGGATTGAAGCCTCAGGCGCTCGCCCTTGAGGTGGCGAAGCGTTTCAGCCCGATGCCACCTTGCTTGACAAGCTTTTACCATTCTTTACCGACTCTTTACTCATGCTCTTGAAACGCCGGGTTCAAGTAAGTGCCGGAGGCCTCCGGCCGGGTTCGCTAAGGATCTCGCGCCGGACGACTCTCTCCCGCCGGGGCGGGATCCGTTTTTCCGCTGGCTGCCGGCACGGGGAATGACTAACTACGAATTCTGGTAGTAGTAACTCGCGCTCCCTAACATGCCACTTGCCTATCTGCGGCTTGGCCTCCATGGATGGGCATACGCTGAGAAGCCCGCCGGGGGACTCCGGTGGGCTTTATATTTGGACACACGAACTTTGCAATCAGGCAGCCGACGTTCGTTCGTCCGCCCTTGGAACCGGCACTGACACCTTCACGATGGTGCCGCCGTTATCGGAGGAAATCTCCAGTTCGCCGCCCAGTTCCGAAACCCGCTCGCGAATTCCCGCCAGGCCCACCCCCACCCCGGTTCCCGAATTGCGAAAACGCTCCAGCCGTTCCGGCTGAATGCCGTGGCCAAAATCTCGCACTTCCAGGGTGAGCCGATCGCCTTCGAACTGGATCCGCACCTGGGCGCGAGTGCTCTCCGAGTGGCGGTGAATATTGTTCAAGCTTTCCTGCAAAACCCGGAACAGCGTCATCTCGATATTTGCCGGCAGCCGGTCCAGAGGGGGCAAGTCCACCTCCACGGCAATGCCGCTGCGCCGCGCGAACCCTTCCACATACCATTGTGCGGCTGAAGCCAGCCCGGTCTCGTCGAGCAGCGGGGGATGCAGCAGGTGCGACAAAGTGCGAATCTCACTCAAGCTGTGATTCAGCAACTGCCGCGATTCTGCAACCAGCGCGGCGCAGTTCTGCCCCTCCGGCCGAGCCATCAGATCCAGGTTGATCGCGATCGCGGTCAGGTATTGCCCGACGCTATCGTGCAGCTCTCGCGCAATACGACGGCGTTCTTCATCCTGCAACTGCATCAGCCGGTTCGACAACATGCGCAGGGCCGAGGTACGTTGCGCCACTTGCGATTCCAGTTCGTTGTACGAGCGCGCCAGGGCCTCTTCCATCTGCTTGCGCGCCGAGATGTCTTCAATCACCGAAATGAAATAGAGCGGCGTTCCTTCCTCGTCGCGCAGCAACGATGCAGTCAGATTGACCCACACCAGCGACCCATCTTTGCGGATGTACCGCTTTTCCATCGAGTAACGTTCAACTTGCCCTTCCAGCAACTCTTTGACATGGTTCATGTCTTTTTCCAGGTCTTCGGGATAGGTAATGTCCTGGAAGGTCATGCAAAGCAACTCTTCGCGCGCATAGCCGACAATCTCGCAAAGCTTGCGGTTGATTCTCAGCCAGCGGCCGTCGAGGCCGACGTGAGCCATCCCCAATGCCGCCTCTTCAAAAGTGAAGCGGAAGCGCTCTTCGCTTTCGTGTCGGGCTGCGGATTGCAGGTCGGTTTCCCGGCGCTCATTCATAGGGCACGATCAGTGACTTGCTGAGGAGCTTTAACGATGAGGGCGCTAATACGGTTTGGGCTGACGATCGTACAAGATCTTTACCCCAACCCATCCTGCTGTGACTCTATTTTAACGAATTGCCATGAGAATTACTGCTGTAAAGCTCGGGCGGCAAATCGGCTGAAATTGGCCGTAACCTTTCGCCCGGCCCGACGTTTAAGGTATTGAGAAGGCAGATGGGGAAACCTGCAGTAACGGGCACGCGAGGCGAGGCGAAGGAGCGCCTCCTGGTCGAGGCTGCGCAAAAGGATCCCACCCGCTTTGGCGAGCTTTACGAGTTGCACTTTGAGCGCGTGTACGCCTACATCGCCCGCCGGGTTCGCGACCGCGATGCCGCCGAGGACCTTACTTCCGAGGTCTTCCATCGTGCCCTTTCCAGCCTGCCCCGCTTCGATTGGCGCGGCATTCCCTTCGCTGTCTGGCTTCTGCGCATCGCCTCGAACTTGATTGTGGACCGTTGGAAGCACGCCGCAAGAGAAGTCGTCGAAGATCCGCCAGAGCAGGTCATTGACGTATGTCCGGTGGAAGTCGAGCATCGCGCGCGCCTGTTCCGCATGGTCGAGCTGCTGCCCGAAGATCAGCGCCGTGTGGTGGTCATGCGCTTCGCCGAAGAAAAAAGCATTAAAGAAATCGCCCGCGAAATTGGGCGCACTGAAGGAGCGGTGAAGCAACTGCAATTCCGCGGATTGCAGACTTTGCGCTCGAAACTTGGTGCCGACTATGCCTAAGCGCAGCTTGTTCGAACAATTCGACGCCGCCGTGCAGGCCGTGCTGGCCATGCCCGAGGCCGCTCCGCTCAAAGTGGAGAAGAGCCTGGCTTCGCTGCTGCGCATCGCCAGCGATCTTCGCGATCTGCCCCGCGAAGAGTTCCGCGCCCGGCTGAAAGCCGATTTGAGGAGAGGAACCGTGGCCACAACTTTAGAAATGCCCATCACCGAATACCACACTGCGACCCCGTTCCTTGCTTTCAAAGACGCAAGCACAGCCATCGAGTTTTATAAGAATGCCTTCGGCGCGAAAGAGCGCATGCGTCTCACTGAGCCTGGAGGAAAAATCGGACACGCCGAGATCGCCATTGGTGATTCCGTTATTCGCTTATCCGACGAATACCCCGACTACGGCGTGCTTAGCGCGCAGACCTTGGGTGCCTCTCCCGTGAGAATGAACCTGCACGTGCCGGATGTCGACGCGCTGGCGAAGCAAGCCGTCGCCGCAGGCGCAAAGATGGTGCGCCCCGTCGCCGACCAGTTCTACGGATACCGCTCCGGAGTAGTCTCCGATCCCTTCGGCTATAGCTGGATCCTATCCACTCAAATTGAAAACGTTTCCGCCGAAGAAATGCAGCGTCGCTTCGACGAAATGAACGCGGTCTCCACGGAACCGACATCGCCAGTCCGGCCGGTGCCTGAGGGATATCACACCATCACGCCTTACCTGGTGGCGCGGAATGCGCCGGCGCTACTCGAGTTCGTCAAACAAGTTTTCGACGCAAAAGAAAACTACCGCTCCACCGGTTCCGCCGGAGGCATGCACGCCGACGTCCAGCTCGGCGATTCGCGAATGATGATCGGCGGAGGTGGCCCCGGGTATCCGTGGAAGGGTGCCCCCAAGCTGGGAGCTTTCCACATCTACGTTCGCGATTGCGATGCCACCTACAAGCGCGCGCTCAAAGCCGGGGGCATTGCGATCCAGCCTCCCACAGATCAGGACTACGGAGAGCGTTCCGCCAGCGTGAAAGACACTGAGGGCAATCACTGGTACATCGCCACTTTCAAAGGCAAAGAGTACAAGTGGGAAGGCGCGCCCGACGTGCAGCCGAGCCTGCATCCCTTGCGCGCCGAACCCGTCCTCAACTTCGTCAAACGCGCTTTCGGCGCCGAAGAACTCGGACGCTACGCCTCCCCCGATGGTGTCATCCATCATGTCACCGTAAAGATCGGCGATTCCTACATCGAGATGGGCGAAGCCCACGGCCCCTACCAGCCTATGCAGAGCATGTTCTATCTCTACGTGCCCAATGTAGACACGCTCTACCAGCGCGCGTTGCAAGCGGACGCAACTTCCATCTCCGAGCCGGCCGATCAGCCCTACGGGGATCGCAATGCCGCCGTTCGCGATCCCTTCGGCAACGAGTGGTACATCGCCACCCATGTCAAAGACGTCGCTTTGTGAGGTGAAGAGCGAGCGCGCCTGCCTGTTACAATTTCTGAGTAACGAAAGGAGTTAGAAATCATGCTGCAGGCAGGACAATCTTTCCCGAACTTTTCCCTCCCCAACCAGGATGGCAAGACCGTGAAGCTCGACGACTACGCCGGGAAATGGCTGGTGGTCTACTTCTATCCCAAAGACGACACTCCCGGATGCACCATTCAGGGCAAATCGTTCACCGCGACCAAAGCCGACTTCGATGCCGCCGGCATCACCGTGCTCGGTGTCAGCGCCGATGACGTAGCCTCGCACAAGAATTTCTGCAACAAGTTCAGCTTCAACATCGATCTTCTCGCTGACACCAAACATGACCTGCTCAAGGCCTGCGGCATCGGACAAACCGAGTACAAGGGCAACATGTACTGGGACCGTACCAGCTTCGTGATCGATCCGAAGGGCACCGTGCGCAAGGTCTATGCCAAGGTCAATCCCGAAGGACACGAGAAAGTCCTGTTGACCGACATCGAGGGGCTAAAGAAAGAAGCCGCCGCCGCGTAAAACAAAAAAGGCTCATGAAGAGGCCTCTTCGTGAGCCTTATCGGTGCTTGATCGAAAGACCCAGGGGTCTTTAAATCGACAATCAACAATCGAAAATCGACAATCTTGTTACAGCTTCGTCTCCCAAACCTCTGCCACCAGTCCCTTCCGGCTCCAACTGTTGTGCCGGTGTTGATCGATCAATCGAAACCCGGCCTGCAGATAGATCCCGCGCGCAGCCTTCAATTCACTCTGCGTCCACAATGTGATCTTCTTGTATCCAGCCTTGCGCGCGAACGCGGCGCACTCCGCCACGAGCCGTTTGCCGATTCCCAACCCACGCGCTGAAGGCTCCACAAGCAACAACCGCAGCTTGGCCACGCTCTTCGACTTCTTGACGAGAAACACGCAGCCCAGCAACTCGCCATCCCGCTCGGCGATCCAGCAGCGCTCCCGCTTGCGATCGTAGTGTTCGACAAATTCGCCGGCGATCTTCGCCACCAGCGCCTCGAAGCGCTCGTCATATCCATACTCCTCGGAATACAAAACCCCGTGCCGGTGCACCACCCATCCCATGTCACCCGGGCGGTACGAGCGCAAAACATATTTTGCAGAAGCCTCAACCCTCTCCCCGAGCAGCTTCTCGATCGTGCTCATCGATTCGACCAACTGCGACTGTTGGGACGCAGGCAGCGCCTTGAGCAGCGCGCCCACCTCCTCTGCCGATCGCGCATTCAATGGCGCAAATGCTTTTTGCCCCGCTGCAGTAAGCGCCAGCAACTGTTGCCGGCCGTCTTCGCGCGAGGCCTTCCGGCTCACCCACCCGCGCTTCTGAAACCCTCGCAACATGCGGCTCAGATATCCCGGATCAAGGCCGAGATCTTTACACAGTTCCGTTGCGGTTGGTTTCTCACGCGTGGCCAGTTCATATAGCACGCGCACTTCGGTCAAAGACAATGGGCTTTGATAAAGCTTCTCGCGCAAAACGCCAATCTGTCGTGTGTAAAACCGATTAAATCGCCGGACGGCTTCGACTTGGCTGGAGAGGGGCATAAGAAAACCTCCGCCCTTAAGTATTCGAAAAGTAGTTGACTCTGTCAACTAATTGTCAATCGATAAGGACGTCATCCTGAGCCCGAGAGGGCGAAGGATCTGGCGCGTAGTGAGGCGACTCCATCCAGAGAACCCTCACCCTAGCTTTGCCACTTCCCGCAGCAACTCCTCAATATCCGGCATCTGATCGAGCGGGTAGACCCGCGCAAACACAATCTCCCCCTGCTTGTCGACAATGAACGCCGCCCGTTCGCAAATCCCCGGAACCGGCGCTCCCTCGCGCAAAATTCCGAAGGCCTGCGTCACTTCCCCGTGCGGATAAAAATCCGCGCACATGGGAATCGCGATCGTCCCAATATCTTTTTTCTGCCACGCAATGTGGCTGGTAATCGAATCAACGCTGATGTCCAGGACCTGGGCATGGAGCGCGGCGAACTTCTCCCGATAGGAGTCGAGCGCCGGCACTTGCGCCGCTCAAGTGGGAGTCCAATCCAGCGGATGGAAGGTCACCACCACATTCTGCTTCCCCCGGTAGTCACTAAGCCTGACACGAGATTCACGCTCCCCCGCTACCGCGGGAAGATCGAACTCCGGAGCCACATCGCCTGCCTTCAATGCCATAGCTCACTCAGTGTAGCGTCACCATCAGTGACCGACAACTTGACCCGGCTTCGTCGCGCCCCCAGCGGCGGAGCCCCTTCGAAATTAACCGTGCTTTAATAATCTTGCGCCCACCCGGCACTAAGATTGCCCAATGCCCAAGGAGCCTCTCGTCATTGAAGACACCCCCGGCCCGAAAGAAGGACAGCGCATCCTTCGCCTCGACGGCCCACTCGTCATGAACAACCTCTTCGATTTTCAGACCAAGGTCCGCACCAACGACACTCCCCGCCTGATCATCGACTTCACCAGGGTTCCTTACGTGGATTCCGCCGGAATCGGCGCATTGGTCGGGGCCTACGTCACCCATCAGAAAGATGGACGCACGCTATCTTTGGTAGGTGTGAATGACCGCGTCCGCACCGCTCTGCAGGTGACCCATGTCGAGCAGTTTTTCCAGTTCTACAACTCGGTCGACGCAGCTGTGGCCGCCTGAAAACAGGAAGGGCGGCCCGAAGGCCGCCCTCGTTACCGAATCTTCTCAGTCAGTGGCTTACGCCGGCTTGACGTTCTCGGCTTGCCAGCCCTTAGGGCCTTTCACTACGTCGAACTGCACTTGCTGACCCTCTTGCAGGCTGCGGAATCCGCTGGATTGAATCGCCGAGAAATGTACGAAGACATCCTCGCCGTTCTGGCGGCTGATAAATCCATAACCCTTGGCGTCGTTAAACCACTTTACTGTTCCTGTTTCCATGGTGTTGCTTTGTTCCTTTTGTGTGATGTTGCGCTGAATCACTCGCAGAACTTCGCAGGCAGGATCATGCTATTGAGCGGAGATACTGGAAACTGCAAATACCGCAAGATCAAACGCACTTCAATTTTACCTTAATTTCCACAATCGCTCCAAGAAATTTCCCCCACGATGTCCTTAAGTCACTGAATCAAAGGCTCCTAACGCGCGTCTCGGTACCCGTCCGGGTTCCCTTGCTTCCCAACCCCGCTTGGCATCCCACCCACTTCCGTTCATGATGTAGGAATGATTCGCCGTTGCCTCATATTCCTCTTATTGTTCTCCGCGGTCACCTTTGGTGACATCGTCGATGACGTCCGCTCGGCCCTGGTCCGCGGCAATCTTCCAGTCGCCGATCAGGAACTCCAGGACTACCGCGCCCACCACAGCATCACCCCCGAATATCTGGAAGCCCTCTCCTGGATGGCGCGCGCCGCCGCCAGCCAGAATCAGATGGGCGCCGCCGAAGCCTACGCCAGGCAAGTTGAAAACTTCGCGCGCCAGTTGTTGACCAAGCGCTCCCTCGATGCCGAGCCTCATCTCCCCATCGCCCTGGGGGCCGCCATCGAAGTGCAGGCGCAAGTCCTGGTCGCCGGAGGCCATCAGTCCCAGGCGGTCGCCATGCTGAAGCGTGATCTGACCGAATTCGGCAAAACCTCCATCGCCCCGCGCCTGCAGAAGAACCTCAACCTCCTCGGACTCTCTGGCCAACCCGCCCCTGCACTCCAGCTCAGCGAGAATTTCGGATCGAAGCCCACTCCCCTCGCGCAACTCAAGGGATCTCCCGTCCTCCTATTTTTCTGGGCGCACTGGTGCGTCGACTGTAAAGCCGAGGGACCCATCATCACCCAGCTTCGCTCTGAGTTCGGCCCCAAAGGTCTGATCGTCATGGCTCCCACTCAGCGTTACGGCTATGCGGCCGGCGGACAAGAAGCGACACCGCAGGCCGAGCTCGCCTACATCGAGCAGGTCTGGAAGCATTATTACTTCGACTTGGAAAACATCCCCGTCCCGGTCAGTAAAGCGAATTTCGATCGCTATGGCGCCAGCACCACGCCTACTCTTGTTTTAGTGGACCGCGCCGGCAAGATCGCCATGTATCATCCCGGAGCCATGCCTTACGATGAACTTCGCGGCGCCATCGAAAAGGTGCTCGCCAATTGAGCGTCCTGCGCTTCCATCTTTTCTGGTTCGTGTTGCTTTTCGTCACCGTAGGCGTGGCGATGCCCCCAACACCCATGCAGATTAAAGTGGATCACGCCTCGGTTTGCGGATCGGACCTCAACCGACTGCGCACGGGCTTCGCCTCCGTCGGACTGGCCACCGACTTCGGCGGACCTCACGCCCACGGCGGCACCCAGATGGCTCTTCTCGGCTTCGACGACGGCTCTTACCTCGAACTGATCGCTCCGCAAAAAGCCGGTAGCCCCGTCGACTCCGGATGGGCCAAGATGATCGCTGCCGACGCCGGACCTTGCGCCTGGGCGATCGGCAGCCACGACCTGAAAGCCGACGTCGCCCGCTTCAAGCATCAAGGCCTGCCGGTTGATGGACCGGCCCCAGGCAGCCGCACCCGTCCCGACGGCAAAGTCATCGCATGGGAAACCGCCATGGTGGGCTCGGCCACGCCCGGTTCAACCCTGCCCTTCATGATTCAGGACAAGACCTCGCGCAAGCTGCGGGTGCAACCTTCCGCCAGCGTGAAGGGTTCGCCCCTCACCGGGATCGCCGTAGTCATCCTTGGCGTGCACAATCTCGATGCCGCAACCGCGCTCTTCCGCCGCGCCTATGGATGGAACGCTCCTACCCTCGAAGATCATCCTGAGTTCGGCGCCAGGCTCGCCTACTTCCCCGGTAGCCCCGTCGTCCTCGCCGCGCCGCTTGGAGAACATTCGTGGCTCTCTGAGCGCTCGCGGACTTTCGGAGAAAGCCCCGTCGCCTACTTGCTGGGCACACCCGACCTCGCTAGCGCCAGTAACCGCTATAAACTTTCACCGGAATCGAAATGGTTCGGAAGAAATCTCGCGTGGTTCGATGCCGCGAAACTCAATGGGATCCGCCTGGGAGTGATTCAGTGAACTTCGCCACCAAACGCCTGCTCTGCGCCCTGGCCGTAACTGTCGCTTTGTCGGGGTGCAACAAGGCATCAGCCCCCGAAGCCGCGCCCGAAGAAAACTACACTCCCGCCACCGGAGCCGTTGGCCTCGACATCATCTCGATGGGAAACGCTGACGGTGACGTGCGCTGGCTGGTCACTTACACCGATGGCGCCGCCACCAAATTCCAGATCGCCCTCAATCGCCCCACTTCCGCGAACGCCGGACTCATGGCCTCGGGCAAAGGAGAGTTGACCTCTCTCCCTGACTCCGATCCCACCGCGTTGCTCGAAGCCCTGCGTCCCGCTCTGCACGCGAAGCACATGCCGAACCACGCCGAAAAAGTCGAGTCCTTACCTTTCGAGTATGCGCTGCTCGGATCCGATCAAAGCCGCACCGCCGACGGAGCCTTCCACAAACTACCCAAGGGAAACTGGACCGCCACCAAACTCTTCCTCGCTAACGACCAAGCCGAAATCTATTTCAACTACAACCCGGTCATCCACAAAGCCGAGTTCGCCATGAAAGACCCCGAATACGGAGATCGCCTTCTGGCCGAATTCGCCAAGATCTTCTGAAGCGGTGTTGATGTGGGGCGGACGCCTCGTCCCTTTCCGATGTCGCGAAGCGACGAGGAACCTGCTTTGGATTTTCTGGGTACTGGCCACTAGGTACCGGATACTTCTAAGTAACCAGCACAAACCCGCACCGGCAATCGCGGATACTTGGGGAACTCCGCCTGCTTCACCGATCGCTCACAAAAATAAAACACCGACCCCCGATCCGACACAATGCGTCGCAGAAACGCGCACGACGCGCACAACCCCACGGTCGATTCTTCCTTCGCCTCTTTCATCCCTTTTAGAACACCCTCACTCATTGTCGTCCCGAACGAAGTGAGGGATCTGCAATTGCAGGTTGTGGCTCGGCGGCCTCACCCGCGGCCTTTGATCTTGATTTTCGCCAACGACCAACGACGAAAGACCAACGACTAAGTCAAGGCAACGACACCGTCCCGCCCTCCGGCACATTCGTCTCATATCGCAACCCCTGCCACAGATAATTGATCTTCAGTCTCTTCGTTTGTCCCGGCGCCGGATCCCCTCCCATGGTGTCCCGGTTCACCGCCATGTTCAGCGTGTCACCCTGCACCTGCGCCGCCAGCCTCGAGGTCACATCTGTATTCCGGTCGCCGGCTCCGAACGACGCCCGCATGATCTGCAACCTCCCGCCGCCCCCTGGCCAGTTCCATCCGTTATCGGAGCCCGAGCCTGGCAAGTTCAGCGTCCCGTTCTCGCTGATCACCACCTGCCCCGGCTGCCCGTTGAACTGGTATGACACGGTCAGAATCTTCGGACGATCCGGCGCCGGATCCCCTCCCATCGCATCGTTGTTAATCCGCATATTCAACTGGTCGCCCTGCACCCGCGAACTCAGCAGCGAGGTCACGTCGCGAAAGCGGTAGTCCGCCCCGTACTGCGCCCGCATGATCACCAGGTTCCCCAGGTACGACGGATTCCCGTTCGGCAGCGTCAACACGCTCTTCTCCGGAACCGTGACCGTCGCCGTCCGTCCGCGGTACACGTACCACACCGTCAGCGCTTTCCTGTGTTCTTCCACCGGATCGCGCCCCATGGTGTCGTTGGTCACTCTTAGTGACAGCTGCCCGTTGCGGATCTGCGAATTCAGCCGCGCCGTCACGTCCACCAGTCGGTCGCCCGCGCCATATTCCGCGCGCAGGATGCGCAGATTCGATCCCCCGGGATACCCGCCATTGCCCCCGCCGCCTCCCAGCGTCAAATAGTCGCCCTCTCCCAGCGTGATCTGTCCCGGCCTCCCGCCGCTGACATACGATACGATCAACGACTTCGTGCTCCCCGGCGCCGGATCTCCCCCCAGCGTGTCGTTCCCCACGCGCATTCCAATATGTCCATTCTGGATCTGCGAATTCAACAGCCCGGTCACATCGCGCATGCGGTTTCCCGATCCATACTGTGCCTGTGTGATACGCAGCCCGCCTTTGCCTCCGCTCCCGGGCCACCCGCTGGCTCCACTGTTCGTGATCGCCAGGTTCACGATGTCATTCTCGCGAAACGTCATCGTCTGCACGTCGCCGCGCTCGCTACGCACCTGCAGCCGCAACTGCTTTACCTGCCCTGGCGCGGGATCTCCCCCCAACCCGTCGTTCGTCACCTGAAAATTCAGTTGATTGTTATGAATCATCGACGACACCTGGCTGGTGACATCGCGCCACGTATTCCCCGACCCATAATCCGCCCGCACCACCGTGTACCGCGCCCCGCCAAACTGCGCGAACGCCAATGAAGAAGCGAGCAGGAATGCCAGTACGAAAAGGAAATTGGACCGTTTCATTCGATTGCCCCTTTCAGTTACGCAACCACAGAAGCGGCCAGCCGAGTCTAACCGCTTAGGCGCCAAAGTATACGCCCCCCACGTAGCGGCGGACCCCTCGTCCGCCCCCGATGCCGCGAAGCGGCGAGGGTCTTTTCCCGTCGCGGAACTCCGCCTGACCAGGCTCCCCCAAATGCGATATCCTGTCAGGTATGGATCACTTCGAAGTCCTGCGGGAAAAAGTCGGCCGCCTGCGCGCGGAGATCGCTGAAATTCAGGAACTGAACCAGCTGTACCGACGTAATGGCCGCAACGACACCGAGGCGCACATCGCTCACGGCCAGAGACAGGAACGCCTGCAAGCCATCCAGCAGGAGCTAGCCCAACTCGCCGGACTTGGCCGCAAAGTCGAATCCATCGAAGAGAGAAAGGAAAAGCACCGCGCTGGCCTCCACCTGGTCAAAAAGGTTTCCTAACCAAATACCCCCGTCGCCGCGCCTTTTGCGGCAATAGGGCGGGAGCCCACGCCCGTTGACACTCCCGCGCCCGCTCCCATAAGCTCATTTCTTCCCCGCCGTCTAAGATACTTCCACTATGTTCGAACAAGCCTTCAAAAACATTGACGACGTTCTTTGGAAAGAAGCCGGCTGCACCACCGAACTCGATTACACCGAGCAAACCTCCTGGCTCCTCTTCCTGAAATACCTCGACGACCTTGAGCAGGACAAGGGCACCGAGGCCGCGCTCGACGGCAAGAAATACACCTACATCCTCGACAAGCCCTATCGATGGGAAAGCCTGGGCCGCGCCCAAGGGCAAGGACGGCAAGCTCGACCACAACAAAGCCCTGACCGGCGACGACCTCCGCGACTTCGTGAACCTGAAGCTCTTTCCCTACCTGCACGGCTTCAAGCAAAAGGCGACCGGCCCGAACACCATCGAATACAAAATCGGGGAGATCTTCGGCGAGATCAAGAACAAGATTCAAAGCGGCTACAACCTCCGCGAGATCATCGACCAGATCGACGAACTGCGCTTCCGCTCGCAGACCGAGAAGCACGAACTCTCCCACCTCTACGAAGCCAAGATCAGGAACATGGGCAATGCCGGGCGCAACGGCGGCGAGTATTACACTCCGCGTCCGCTCATCCGCGCCATCGTCCAGGTCGTGAAGCCCAAGATCGGCGAGCGCATCTACGACGGTGCGGTCGGCTCGGCGGGTTTCTTATGCGAGTCGTTTGAGTACCTGAAGGCAAAGCCAGGCCTGACGACGAAGGACGTAAAGACGCTTCAGGAGCGCACCTTCTACGGCAAGGAGAAGAAGTCCCTCGCCTACGTCATCGCGATCATGAACATGATCCTGCATGGCATCGAGGCGCCCAACATCATCCACACCAACACGCTCACCGAAAACCTCGCCGACATTCAGGAAAAAGACCGCGTCGATGTGGTGATGGCCAATCCGCCCTTCGGCGGCAAGGAACGCAAGGAAGTGCAGCAGAACTTTCCCATCCGCACCGGCGAGACGGCGTTCCTGTTTCTCCAGCACTTCATCAAGATGCTCAAGGCCGGAGGACGCGGTGGCGTGGTCATCAAGAACACTTTCCTCTCGAATACCGACAACGCCTCCGTGAGCCTGCGCAAACTCCTCCTGGAAAGCTGCAACCTCCACACCGTGCTCGACTGCCCCGGCGGCACGTTCCAGGGCGCGGGCGTGAAGACCGTGGTGCTCTTCTTCGAGAAGGGCGCGCCCACGCGCAAGATCTGGTATTACCAGCTCGACCCCGGCCGCAACCTCGGCAAGACCAACCCGCTCAACGACGAAGATCTCGCCGAGTTCGTGAAGCTGCAAAAGACGTTCGCCGACTCGCCGAAGTCGTGGAGCGTGGATGCGAAGACCATCGACAAGACGACCTTCGATCTCTCCGTGAAGAACCCGAACGGCGGCGAGGAAATCGCGCACCGCAGCCCGCAGGAGATCATGGACGAGATTGCCGCGCTGGACGCCGAGAGCGCGGAAGTGCTGGCGAATATCAAGGCGCTGCTATGAAGAACGGGTGGCAGACAAAGACAGCTCGGCGATGTTTGCGAGGTCCATCGGATCTAGCAAGCTGCGAAGCCGATCACGAAGAAGAGTGACCGTCTTCCGGGGGATTCTCGCCTACGATGGAGCAACTAGGCGATTCATCGATTATGTCGATGCGAGATCTCTTCGACGAGAAGCTTGTGCTCGTTGGCGAGACGATCTGGTGCAAAGTGCGGCAGCGGACGAGAATCACCTGCGCATTGCGTAGACGGAAGATGCTGGCTACTCAACCACGCGCACGTCACTGCAGACTCATCGAGCCAAGCTTCTCGATAGTTGGCTATTCTATCATCTCAACCATTCCGACGCTGATCGGAAGTTCGTCACTGGTCATGCACAGTTCCGACAGCTCAACCAAGAGCGAGTCTGCGAAGATCTCGATTCCCGTTCCCGCCGCTCCCCGAACAGCAGCGGATCGTCGGCATCCTCGACGAAGCGTTTGAGGGCATCGCCACCGCCAAAGCCAACGCCGAAAAGAACCTCCAAAATGCCCGCGCCCTCTTCGAAGCGTTTCTTGAATGTTGCCGTCCAAGGAAAACTGGTCCCGCAGAGTTCGAGAGAAGCTTCAGTTGAGGAATTGATCAGGCAGATCGAAAAGGCTCGGAACGTTGCTATCGAGCAGGGTAGAGCGAAGCCAGAGAAAACAGAACCTGCCGAGGTTACGACTAAGCTGCCCACTGGCTGGAAGTGGACCCAGCTCGAATCCTTGACGGTCGGTATTAGTGACGGTGTCCATAAGAAACCGCATTACGTTTCCGAAGGTGTCCCTTTTGTCACAGTGAGGAACCTGACGTCAGGTCGGGGCATCTCTTTTGACGACCTGAACTACATCACAGAAAAGGATCACAGGGAGTTCATCAAACGGACTCGCCCGGAGAAGGGCGACATCCTGATTACCAAGGACGGAACTATCGGAGTTGTAAGGCTAATTGAGACTGACACGGAGTTTTCGATCTTTGTCTCGGTCGCGCTGATAAAGCTGGTAATACCGGAACTCGGGCCGTACCTCGCTTATGCTCTTCGCGCATCCTGTGTGCAAGACCAAATAGTTCCGCAGGGAACCGCCCTGAAACACCTCTACTTGGTTGATCTACGGCGGTTGGCAATACCATTGCCGCCGCTGTCGGAGCAGAAGCGTATTGTCGAAGGTCTTGACTCGCTTAGACGACTGAAACCCAACGCCTCGACTCGGAGTCTATGAGAAGAAGCTATCCACGTTGGAGGCATTGAAGAAATCCCTGCTGCACCACGCCTTCAGCTGGCAACTTATACATATGAACGAAGCCGAAACCAGAGCCGAGCACATCGATCCCGCGCTGAAAGCGGCGGGCTGGGGCGTCGTCGATGGCAGCCGCGTCCGGCGCGATTACATGATTTCTCCCGGACGCATCGAAGGCCGCATGTCCGGAGATATCCGGCGGGGCAATCCCCTTCGTGCCGATTACGTTCTCGAATATCGCAACACCAAGCTCGCCATCGTCGAAGCCAAAGCCTGGGACAAGCCGCTCACCGAAGGGCTGGCGCAGGCCAAAAACTACGCCGACGAAGATGGCCGTTCGCTACACCTATTGCACCAACGGTCAGGCCATCTACGGCGTTGACATGGAGACCGGCAACGAAGGCGAGTCGCCCGCCTATCCCACGCCCGACGAACTCTGGAACCTGACCTTTGCCAAGGCGAACGCCTGGCGCGACCGCTTCGCCGCCGTGCCCTTCGAAGACAAAGGCGGCTCCCACCCCAGCCGCTACTATCAGGACATCGCCGTCGAACGCGTGATGGAAGCCATTGCCAACAACCAGCAGCGCATCCTGCTCACGCTCGCCACCGGCACCGGCAAGACCTTCATCGCGTTTCAGATTGCCTGGAAATTGTTTTACAGCCGCTGGAACCTGAGCCGCGAACCTTCGCGCCGCCCGCGCATCCTCTTTCTCGCCGACCGCAACAACCTCGCCGACCAGGCCTACAACAATTTCTCAGCCTTCCCGGAAGATGCAATGGCCCGCATCACGCCTGAGGACATTCGCAAGCACGGCAAGGTTCCGAAGAATGCCAGCGTGTTCTTCACCATCTTCCAGACCTTCATGAGCGGCCCGCTGAAAGACGGCCAGCCTTCGCCGTATTTTGGCGACTATCCCCCCGACTTCTTCGATTTCATCGTCATCGACGAGTGCCATCGCGGCGGGGCCAACGATGAGAGCAATTGGCGCGGCATTATGGACTACTTTGACCCCGCCGTTCAGCTCGGGCTTACCGCGACGCCCAGGCGCAAAGAAAACGCCGACACCTACGCCTACTTCGGCGAGCCCGTCTACATTTACTCGCTCCGCGAGGGCATCAATGACGGCTATCCTCACGCCCTTCCGCGTGAAGCAGATTGCCACCACGCTCGACGAATACGTCTATACGCCCGATGACTTCGTGGTCGAGGGCGAAGTGGAACAAGGCAAGCGCTACACCGAAGCCCGACTTCAACAAGGTCATCGAGATCGAAGCTCGCGAAAAGCACCGCGTGAAGTTGTTCATGGAGCAGATCAACCAGAACGAAAAAACGCTGGTCTTCTGCGCCACCCAGGCCCACGCGCTGGCCGTGCGCGACCTGATCAACCAGATCAAGACCAGCACTGACCCGAACTATTGCCAGCGCGTCACCGCCAACGATGGCGAACTCGGCAACCAGCACCTCCGCGACTTTCAGGACAACGAAAAGACCATCCCGACCATTCTGACCACTTCACAAAAACTCTCCACCGGCGTCGATGCCCGCAACGTTCGCAACATCGTGCTGATGCGCCCGATCAACACCATGATCGAGTTCAAGCAGATCATCGGACGCGGCACCCGTCTTTACGATGGCAAGGACTACTTCACCATCTACGACTTCGTGAAGGCCTACGTTCATTTCAGCGATCCCGAATGGGACGGCGAGCCGCAGGAACCCGAGCCATGCCCGAAGTGCCATTCCTATCCCTGCGAGTGCGTGAAAGCTCCACCGCAACTTTGTCCCGGGTGTGGTGCGCGGCCGTGTGTGTGCCTGAAAGACCCTTGCAGGTTTGCGGGCAGCGTCCGTGCGTCTGCAAGAGAAAAGCGACCGTCAAATTGGCCGACGGTAAAGAACGTGCCATCCAGCACATGATGTCGACGGCCTTCTGGCACCCAGATGGGACGCCCATGTCCGCCCAGCAGTTCATGGAGTCTTTGTTCGGCAAGCTGCCGGAGTTCTTCAAAGACGAAGCGGAACTGCGCGCCCTGTGGAGCGCACCGGATACCAGAAAAAAGCTCCTGGAAGGCCTGGCCGAGAAGGGCTTCGGCCATGATCAACTCGCCGAAATGCAACGGATCATCGACGCCGAGAAAAGTGATCTCTTCGATGTGCTCGCCTATGTCGCCTACGCCCTGCCTCCGCTGACTCGCGAAGAACGCGCCACTCGTGCCAAGGCAGCCATCAGCACCCACTTCAATGGCAAGCAGCAAGCCTTCCTCAACTTTGTTTTAGGACACTACGTGGGCGTGGGAGTAGACGAACTCGACCAGGAGAAGTTGACTCCGCTGCTCCGCCTGAAGTATTCCAACTCCATTTCAGACGCCATTGCCGACCTCGGCAACCCTGAAGAGATCAGCAAAGTGTTCTCGGGATTCCAGAAATACTTGTATCAAACCGGAACCTAGGCCTCCTGAGCACCCAAAATCTAGCTCTTCTTCCCACTTGTTACAAGTTAGGTTCGGTCGACCGAAATCTCTCCATTTCCCACTTTCGTCAGAGAAATCATGAAATAGTCAATGAACCAATCGATAATCTAGCCCGATCGTCCCACCCATTAACCATTGTGGTTCCACGAAAACAAAGGGACGGTCAAAACCTCAAAACCGTCCCGCAAACATTTTCGCTGGGTACCGGCTATTTGCCCCTGAGCATCCCCACCACCCGGTCAAAATCTTCGAGGCCTGCGTACTCGATCGTGATCTTCCCTTTTCCCTTGCGGTCTTTGATCCGCACCCTCATGCCCAGCACCCGCTCAAGGTCGCGCTGCGCCGCCTTCACGTTCGGATCCACCCAGCGCGCGCCGCCTCCCTTCGCCTCCCGCTCCGGCATCGGCAAAAATCCTTGCAGCCTGAGCAGCAGATCTTCCAGTTGCTCCACCGACAGAAACTTCTTTGCCGCTTCGTCGGCGCCTTTAATTAAGACGTCATTGTCCGTCAGGTTCAGCAGCAGCCGCGCATGGCTGTAGTCGAGCACGCCGTCGATAAGATATTTCTGGACGCTGTCCGGCAGCCGTACCAGCCGCATGTAATTCGAGACTGTCGTCCGCGCCAACCCCACTCGTTGACCGATCTCCTCTTGCGTCAGTTTAAAATTCTGGCTCAGCATCATGAACGCGCGCGCCTGGTCCATGCAGTTCAGATCCTGCCGCTGCAGGTTCTCAACGACCGTCATCTCCGCGGCCTGCTGATCCGACACCTGCCGCACAATGGCCGGCACGGTCTGCTTCCCCGCCAGCTTCGACGCCTTCCACCGCCGCTCGCCGGTGATGAGCACATACCGTCCGTCTTTCACCGGACGCACCGTGATCGGCTGAATCACTCCATTCGCCCGGATCGATCCCGCCAGTTCCTGGAGTGCCGACTCGCCGTCTTCGCCCTCGTATTCCGGCTCGATATGCCGCGTCTGGTAAGGATTGCGGTCGATCTTGTCGAGCGGAATCTCGAGCACAGCATTGCCCGCCGCTGCCCGGGTCGCCGCCTGCGCGGAAATCTGGTCGATCACAATGCTGTTCGGAGCCGGAACCGTCGCAACCGTCCCCGGCACCGGGCGCGGCCCGCCAGGCAAGAGCGACTCCAACCCCCGCCCCAGAGCTTTACGCTTATCAGGGACGATGGCAGGCGCAGCCGGCTTGTCCGCACCAACTTTTGTTTCAGCAGTTTTTTCTTCAGCAGCCTTCTCAACGCTAGTAGTCATGAGTTTTTCTCAGCGTCCTTTGCGAATCCTCTGCGGCCTCTGCGGTCAAAAGCTTTTGACCTTGAAACGAAAACCCACGAAATACATCGACAGTGATCAATCTAATATATCGACAACCATCAATCTATTCTGCTGGCTTCTCGGTACTCGTGACTAGCTCCCGCCGCTGGAAATATTCATGGTGATCAGTTTGTTCCGTTCCTTCCACCGCTTCCACCGCGGCCCATTGACCACCTGCTTCTCTTCCGCTTCGACGGGCCCGGCCTCTTCGACTACTGCCTCGCTCTTCACCGCCAGCTCCGGCATGTCACGCTCGATGATCTCCTTCGCCAGCTGGATATAACTCTCCGCTCCGCGCGATCGCACGTCATACATCAAGGCTGCCTTGCCATGACTCGGCGCCTCCGCCAGGCGAACGTTGCGCGGGATCGTCGTCTTGCAAAGCTTGTCGCCGAAGTAGCGCTTCAGCTCGGCCGTCACTTGCTGCGCCAGGTTGGTGCGATCGTCATACATGGTAAGCACCACGCCTTCGATCGCGAGCTCGGGATTCAAAGCGGCGCGGATGCGCTCAATCGTGTCGAGCAGCTCAGACACGCCTTCAAGCGCAAAGTATTCCGCCTGCATAGGAATCAGGACTGCGTCGGCAGCCACGAGCGCATTGAGCGTCAACAAGTCGAGCGCAGGAGGACAATCGAGCACGATGAACTGAAAGCGGTCGCGCAAAGGCGCAATCGCATCCCGCAAACGAAACTCGCGACGCTCCTGATCGATCAGCTCGATGTTGGCGCCGATCATGTTCTTGTGCGCCGGCACAATCCAAAGCTGCTCGAGTTCGGTTGTCTTGATGGCTTCTTCCGCAGTGGCTGCGCCCATCAAGAGATGGTAGGTGCTGATGCGTTCAGGATCTTTGACCAGGCCCAGGCCGCTCGAAGCATTCGATTGCGGATCGCAATCGATGAGCAGAGTGTTCACCTCTGCTGCGGCAAAGGACGAGGCCAGATTGATGGCAGTCGTAGTCTTACCCACGCCGCCCTTCTGGTTGGCAACCGCGATGACGCGTCCCATTGGATTGTTTGGAGATCGAGAGCAAACGCAGAATAGTCCGAATCGCTTCGCGATTGCAATGACAGATTTAGGTGCAGGGAAATGAGTGGGGCATTTTGTTCAAGAGAAAGCAACTAGGGAGGAGTCTGGTGCAATTTTGCACAGTGTTCCACGTGGAACACATCGTCGATCTGCACAACCGTTCCAGGAGAAGTCTTATCTACAAAACTGCGATACGTTCCACGTGGAACGTTTAGCGGTTTTGCAGAATCGACGTAATGTTCCACGTGGAACACTGTGGAAAACTCACGTCGCGAACGGTGAATTGCGTATATCTCCCACTTTGATCTTAGAAGACTGGCCAGGAATGCCCAAGGAGCTGCCCATTGAGGGTTATTTAAGCTTAAGCTTCCCACTTTTATGGTTTTGGTTCCACCGTCTTGGTGGCAGTGAATAGGACTCGCGATTGCGCGAGCGGCAGCTTAAGTGGCGGATGCCACTGGAACTGGGGGAGAGTCTGGCGGGCGATACCTTGCTGGGCAGAGCCGATCAGGAGAACGAGTGTGCCATCAGGAGCGACCAGGCGGGCCGCTTCGGGGAGTGCCAGGTCGAAGCGTTCAACGGCACGAAGCGTGACCAGTTCGGCAGAGGCTGCAGGGAAGTCGGCGGCGCGTCCGTTGAAGACTTCGGCGCCAGTCAGTTGCAGGGCGCGAATCACCTCGCGAAGGAAGGTCGCCTTCTTGTGATTCGATTCGATGAGCGTGAGCTTCACTTCCGGGACGTAGATCTTGATGGGGAGGCCAGGGAAGCCGGCGCCGGAACCTACGTCTGCGCAGGTCGCGGATGGCGGGCCGCTGGAGAACAGATGATGGGCGGCGAAGAGGGATTCGCCGAAATGTCGTGTCACGATATGTTCTTCGTCGCGCACCGCGGTCAGGTTGACGCGGGCGTTCCAGCGGAGTAATAGATCGATGTACGTCGATATGTTATTCAGTTGGTTTGCCGTAAGGGGTTCGGGAAGGAACGGGGTTAGGAGCTTTTGGATGCGAGCCTGGTCCATCGGGAGGATTGTAGAGGAAAGACCAAGATGGACGCGTTTGTGGAATTCAACCCGGGACTCCAAACCAACATCAAGACCAACTTCAACGTCAAAGGCCGCGGGCGGGGGCGCCCGCGCCACATCTACCTCGTCGCTTTGCGACTTCGGGGGCGGGCGAGGCGTCCGCCCCACAAGGGGTCGTCTCTTACTTTTTGGTTTTCGCCGGTTCCTTTTCGCCTACTCGTTTGCTTACGGCAAATTTCATCTTACCGGCTTTTTTGTCGGCGTCGGCGATGACGTGGTCTCCGTGGAGGACTTCGCCATCCAAGATTTTCAGGGCCAGCGGATCCTGCACCAGTTTCTGGATCGAGCGCTTCAGAGGACGTGCGCCAAAATTTGGATCGTAGCCTTCGGTGAAGAGCAATTCTTTGGCGGCGTCGGTCAGCTCGATCGAGATCTTGCGATCGGCCAGCAGGCGGCGCAGGTCTTCGAGGCGCAGCTCGATGATCTTGACCAACTGATCTTTGCCCAAAGGGCGGAAGACGATGATGTCATCGACCCGGTTCAGGAACTCGGGCTTGAAGTGTCCGTGGAGCGCGTTGACCACTTCTTTACTGGCGTTCTCGAACTCTTCGGGCGTGCGGATGTTCTCGGCCTGCAAGTACGCCGATCCGATATTGGAGGTCATGATGATGACCGTGTTGCGGAAATCGACGGTGCGGCCTTTGCCATCGGTGAGGCGGCCGTCGTCCATGATCTGCAAGAGCACATTGAAGACGTCGGGATGCGCCTTCTCGATTTCGTCAAACAGCACGACGGCGTAAGGATGGCGGCGCACTTGTTCGGTAAGCTGTCCGCCTTCTTCGTAGCCGACGTATCCCGGAGGCGCGCCGATCAGGCGGGACACGGCGTGCTTTTCCATGTACTCGGACATGTCGATGCGGACGAGCGCCTTCTCGTTATCAAATAGAAATTCGGCAAGTGCGCGGGCGAGTTCGGTTTTGCCGACGCCCGTGGGGCCGAGGAAGATGAACGAGCCGATAGGGCGCTTGGGATCGCTTAATCCGGCGCGAGAGCGGCGGATGGCGTTCGCCACGCGTTCGAGCGCGGCGTCCTGGCCGACCACGCGGTTGCGCAGACGGTCTTCCATGTTGATGAGCTTCTTGACTTCGCCTTCGAGCATCTTGGAGACGGGGATGCCGGTCCATTTTGAAACGATGCGGGCGACGTCTTCTTCGTCGACTTCTTCTTTCAACATGCGCTGAGCGCCTTTGCCTTCCATCCTGGCGGTCAGAGCTTTCAATTCTTCTTCGGTCTGGCGGATAAGGCCATAGCGAATCTCGGCGACGCGCTGCAGGTTGCCCTTACGCTCTTCGGCCTGTTCTTCGGTCTTGAGCTGGTCGAGTTTTTCTTTCAGCTGGCGAACCGTGGCGATGGCTTCTTTTTCCTGCTTCCATTTGGCTTTGAGCGCGTTCGATTTTTCGCGGATTTCCGCGAGCTCTTTATCGATGACGAGCAAGCGGTCGCGCGAGTTGGCGTCGTCTTCCTTCTTCAATGCCTGCTTTTCGATTTCGAGCTGCGTGGCGCGGCGCTCCAGTTGATCGATGTCGGTGGGCAGGGAATCGATCTGGATGCGCAGGGAAGCGGCGGCCTCGTCGATCAGGTCAATCGCCTTGTCGGGAAGAAAGCGGTCGGAGATGTAGCGATGCGACAGAGTGGCCGCCGCGACGATCGCCGAATCCTTGATGCGCACGCCGTGATGCACTTCGTAACGCTCTTTGAGTCCTCGCAGAATGGCGATAGTGTCTTCGACATTGGGCTCGCCGACGAAGACGATCTGGAAGCGGCGTTCGAGGGCCGCGTCTTTCTCGATGTATTTACGATATTCGTTGAGGGTGGTGGCGCCGATGGCGCGCAGCTCTCCGCGAGCCAGCGCGGGCTTGAGCATGTTGGAGGCATCGATCGCGCCCTCGGACGCGCCCGCGCCGACCAGGGTGTGCAGTTCGTCGATGAAGAGAACGATTTTGCCCTGGGAGTCTTCGATCTCTTTCAGCACGGCTTTGAGGCGGTCTTCAAACTCGCCCCGGTATTTGGCTCCGGCCAGCATGGAGCCGAGATCGAGCGAGATGACGCGCTTGTTCTTGAGGGCTTCAGGCACGTCGCCGGAGATGATGCGCTGGGCTAGTCCTTCGACGATGGCAGTCTTGCCGACGCCGGGCTCGCCGATGAGCACGGGGTTATTTTTGGTGCGGCGAGAAAGGACCTGGACGACGCGACGGATTTCTTCGTCACGTCCGATGACCGGGTCGAGCTTGCCGCGGCGGGCCTGCTCGGTCAGATCGCGGGCATAGCGTTCGAGGGCCTGGTACTTGGCCTCGGGATTCTGATCGGTGATGCGCTGCGAGCCGCGGACAGCGGTCAGCGCTTTCAGGATAGCGTCGTAAGTGGCGCCGTGGCGGGCGAGGATCTCCTGTGCGGCGTCGCGCTTGAGGTGCGTGGCGGCGAGCAGAAGGTGCTCGGTGGAGACGTACTCGTCCTTGAAATTGTCAGCCTCTTTGAAGGCGCGTTCCAGCAGCTGGTTCATCGCCGGAGACATGCTGGCCTGGTTGGCGCCGCCCGACACTTTGGGCAGGCGCTCGACTTCCTTGTTTAGATCGCTGAGGACGGCTTGCGGGCCGATGCCGATCTTTTCGAGGATGGGAGGAACGATGCCTTCCTTGTCTTCAAGAAGAGCGATCAGCAGATGAACGGGGAGCAGTTCAGGATTGCCGTTTTCGGACGCGACTTCGTTGGCGCGTTGCACGGCTTCCTGCGCTTTGACAGTGAATTTGTCCCAACGGATGGGCATGAGGTGCTCCTAAGATTTTGTAATTTGGTAATCGGGGAATTTGGTGATTTGCGGATTGCCCGATTACAAGATTGCAAAGATCGCTTCCATTATGCGCCCGGAGTTCAGTCGTCCCTCCGGGACTCTTTGTGTTTTTCGTGTTTCCCCGGCGCTGAAGCGCCGGGCTATTGGCGGTCGCTCCTCCGGAGCTGTTCTTGAAATTACCAATTTTCCCGATTGCAAAATTACAAAATGAAGGGAGGCGGCCACCTCTGCCGCCTCCCCGGTCCTCGTCGCTTCGCGACATCGGGGGCGGACGAAAGCGTCCGCCCTACACAAGCTATTTCTTAAGCGGCTTTGCTGGGGGCTTTGCTTTCCAGGGTCTTGTCGGAGCCGACGTTGACCTTGATCTGCTTGGGCTTGGCTTCGGCCTTCTTGGGCAGAGTGATCTTCAGCACGCCCTTCGAGTAGTCAGCCGTGACTTTCTCGGCGTCGACGGTCTCGGGCAGAGTGAACGAGCGGGTAAAGCTTCCGTAGCTGGATTCGACGCGGCGGAAGTTCTCTTCTTTCTCTTCTTTTTCGAACTTGCGTTCGCCGTGCAGGGTGAGCGTGTTGTTCTCGATGCGGATGTCGATGTCTTTCTCATCGATTCCGGGAACCTGGACTTTCAAAGTCACGTTGTGCTCGTCTTCATAGACGTCGACGGCGGGTGCGAATGCGCTGGTGGTTAGGGCCTCATCCCGGCCTTCGGAGCCATAAGAATCGCGGAAAAGGCGATTCAGGCGGTCCTGAACGGTGGTGAATTCACGGAAAGGATCCCAACGGGTAATGACGGTCATAATGCAACTTCCTCCTCTGAAATTTTGGCTTTACCGCTCCATCAGATCATTGGATGAGCGACTAGCTCGAAGAGAAGCATAAAATATGAGTGTGTTGTTGTCAAGTAATAAATTATCTATTGTTATCAGAAGTTTGGATAGCGTTAGAGCTGGGGCGGAGTGGCAATTCCCTCAGGGTTCGTCATCGTACACGCAGGCCCGGGGTCTCTCGACTGCGTAGATGCGCGCTTCGCATCCATCTACTTCGCTCGAGATGACAGGGGCAGGAGCCAGATTTGAGCCAGACTTCAACTTGCGGAGAGAATCAGGCACTTCAAATACGAAGTTTCGGGCACGCCTACCAGGACGGGGTGGTCTTTGGCGGCGCCGCGTTTCTCCAGGAGGCGGACTGGGCGATGGGCGTCGCGGGCCGCGGCCGCGACGACTTCCAGGAAGTCGGCTTCGCCCACGTGGTAGGAGCAGGAGCAGGTCACCAGGATTCCGCCGGGGCGCAGCATTTTGAGGGCGCGGAGGTTGAGTTCTTTGTATCCGCGGAGGGCGGTGTCGAGGTTGGCTTTAGTTTTGGCGAAGGCCGGCGGATCGAGGACGATGGCGTCGTAGCGGTGGTTGGCGGCGGAATAATCTTTGAGCAGGTCGAAGGCGTTGGCTTCGATCCATTCGATGTTGCGGTGATTGAGTGCGGCGTTCTGATCGGCGACCTCGAGAGCAGGGCGCGAGCTGTCAACTCCCGTGACTTTGTCACACGACTTCGCGAGGTGGAGAGCGAATCCGCCTTGGTAGCAGAAGACGTCGAGGACTTCGCCGCAGGCGTAGCGGGCGGCGGCGGAATAGTTCTCGCGCTGATCGAGGAAGGCTCCAGTCTTCTGGCCTTCGAGAGCGTCGAAATGGAATTGGACGCCGTTCATGGTGAAGATGGTCTTTCCTTTTTCACCTTGCAGCAGGCCGGAGGTGCGCGGAGGAAGTTGCTCGAGTTCGCGGACGCGGGCGTCGACGCGTTCGGCAATGGAGGCGGGCTTCAAGGCTTCATTCAATTCGGCGACGATCGTGTCGCGTTGGGCGTCCATACCCTGGGTAACGATCTGCAGAGAGAGGATGTCGTTGTAACGATCGACGATGAGGCCGGGAAGGAAGTCGGCTTCGCTGAAGACGAGGCGATAGGCATCGGTGTTTTCAATCAGAGGCGCGCGATATTGGATGGCCTTCTGGATGCGCTCGCGGATCAAGGATGCAAGGTCGGGGACGGTTCCGGTCGACAACATGCGAATGGCGATTTGCGAGGAGCTGCTGTAGAGAGCGGAGCCGAGGGGCTTGCCGCGTTCGTCGAGGACGGTGACGAGCGAGCCGGGTGGAACGCCGTTGGCGGAGAGATCGGAGCGGTAGACCCAGACGTGTCCGTCTTTGAGGCGGGTGGCGCCGCGGCGGGAGAGTTTGATGGTGGGAGGCATGGATGGATCTAAACCGTGCGGGATGGGTTCGTGGAATCCCAGGCTTGGTCGTGGTGATTTCTGAATAAGTCAGTCCTCGTCGCTTCGCGACATCGGGGGCGGACGAAGGCGTCCGCCCCTACACGAGCTTAGCTCGCGAAGGGGTGTTCGGCTGTGACGGCTTCGTCGGGGCGGGGTTTGCGCGGGCTGGCGTCGGCGCGCGCGGATTGCAGGTCGACGTGCAGCAGGTCGAGCACGGTCATGGGCATTTCAGTGCCCCAGGATTCGAGCTCGGCGTCGTCCCAATTGCCGTTGAGGCGGATGGTGTCATCGGTCATGTCTTCGGGGAAGGCGAGCGTGTACTTGCCTTCGCGGACGAGGACGTCTCCGATTTCGCGTCCGTTATTGAAGTCGTAAATGCGGCGGCTCGAGTTACCCGACTCGTTGTTATAGACCAGAAGGACTTCGCCGTGATCCTGGAAGCTGGGACGATAGAACCAAGCCTGAGGCGCGTCGGATTTGGGACGGACGCGGCGGCGATGATGAGGCGCGTTGGAAGGAGCGGCAACGACCTCTTTCGCGGGATCGAAAAACAGAATGCGCTGGCAGGACTCGCACTCAATCACTTTGCCGCTTTTGACTTCGTTGTAGGTCTGCGGGCGCAGCATAACCTGGCAGGCGGTGCATTTCTGGTTGAGGACTTCGGAGATGCCGCTGCCGCGGAATTTCGAGACGCGCTCGAAGTGGCGGAGCAGATCGGGATCGACGCCGGCGCGCAGCTGGTTGCGCTTGGCGTTCCATTCCGCGAGTTCCTTTTCGTCTTTGGCGGTGCGTTCGCGGGCGTCGGCCTTCTCTTTTTCGATCTCGGCCATTTCGGCTTTTAGGTCGGCTTCGGCGGCTTTGACTTTTTTCTCGCGGGCCTCGGCGTTGAGCATGAGCTCGAGAATCTTGTCTTCCTGAGCGCGGATTTCCTGCTCAGAGAATTGGATCTCGTGCAGCAGAGCTTTGTATTGCTCGTTGGTTTTTACGTCGAGGGATTGATCGCGGTACTTGGAAATTTTTCCCTGCAGCTCCTGGATAGTGGCTTCGTGCTTGCGCCGGGCGGCTTCGTCGGCTTTGACGGCGGTCTTGGCGTTTTCGAGAACCGCTTTGGTGCCGGCCAGCTTCTGCTCGATGGCGGCGACTTTCTTGGGAAGCGAGGCGATTTCTTCTTTCAGACGCAGGATATGCCGGTCGGCTTCCTGCACTTCCATAAGCTTTTGCACGTCGGAAGGCATTGGGATAGCTAGATTTTAACACGTTATGCGGGCAATCCCCGTCTGGCTACTGCTGGGTGTCGCCGAGGGCGAAGCGTCCCAGATAGAACGGGTGTGAGGTGGGTGGCGTGGACTTGGTGACGTCGATGGGGTAGGGAGATTGTTGTTGGAGAGTGGGGAATCCCCAGACCTTGCCGGTGCGCATGTCGACGGCGACCTTGCCCCAGACCTGCTGGCTGTTGTCGGGAGCGCGGAGCATGGAGACGCCGGGCTCGAAGTAGAGGGGGAAATCGTCTCCCGCCTGGGCTTTGACCGGAGGCGGGGAGAGGAGGGGACGGAAGGCGATAGTAGCGAGCAATGCGGCGATGAGGATGAGCAGGGCTTGGGTGGATTTCATGGGAGTGCCTCCTGAGCGGCGCGATTCTAGCACGTGGCGAAGACCTCACCCGGGGCGGTGACTTCAATCACAGACAGTAGTGCGGTCGCGCCTTTCCAATCCTGAGGATGACGGTTTCTACGTTTGCGGCGATGAAGGCGAGCATTGTGGAAGGCGCGCCCGAGCATGCGTCAGCGCTGGCGAAGCAGGCGATGGCGGAGGGGATCGCTCCGCTCGATGCCATCAACCAGGGATTCGTTCCCGGCATGCATGAAGTGGGCGAGCAGTACGCACAACGAAAGATGTTCCTGCCCGACATGCTGGCCTCGGCCGAGGCGATGAAGGCGGCGATGGCGGTGCTTGATCCCGAACTGCGGCGCGAAGGCAGCGAGCAGCCTTGCGCGGGGACGGTGGTGCTGGGCACGGCGAAGGGGGATATCCACGAGATCGGGAAAATTCTGGTGGGCACCCTGCTCTCGGCGCATGGATTCAAGGTCTATGACCTGGGCGTGGATGTGAGCAGCGAGAAGTTTGCCGCCAAGGCGTGCGAGGTCGGCGCGGACGTGGTGGGAGTTTCGGCGCTGCTGACGACGACCATGGGGGGACAGAAATCGGTGATTGAGAAGTTCGACCGCGACGGCCTGCGTCCGAGAATGCGCGTGATTATTGGCGGAGCTCCGGTGAGCCGCAAATGGGTGGAGGAAATTGGCGCGGACGGTTTCACAAAAGATGCGGTAGCCGCAGTTGAGTTGGTGCGGTCGCTGGTGAGGCGCGCGTGAGCCTGCGTCCCAAACTCGAATTGCTCGACCGCGAGATGCTCGATCGCATTCTGGGCGAGGCGTTTGCATTGCTGCGTTCTCCGGGAGTGAAGGTTGGCGATGCGGAAGCGTGCGCGTTACTGGCTGGGGCGGGCGCGCGGGTGGAAGGGGAGATTGCGCACCTTCCTAAAGCCGTGGTGCGGCGGGCGATCGAGAGCGTGCCGCGGGAATTCTTTTTGTACTCGCGCTCGGGCGAGCCGGCCGTGCACTACGGCGGAGACCGGGTCAACTTCGATCCAGGTTCGTCCTGTCTCGACATTCTCGATAGCGAGACGCAGCAGCCGCGTCCGGCGATGGCCGACGATCTGGTGCGGCTGGTGCAAGTGGCGGAGATGCTGCCGCAATTTGCCGCGCAGTCGACGGCGATGGTGTGCAACGACGTCCCCAGCGAGATCGGCGACTGGTACCGGCTCCTGCTGGTGTTGTGGTATTCCGACAAGCCGGTGGTGACGGGATCGTTCAGCGCGAAGACGCTGCACACCATGCTGGAATTGCTGGCAGCGGATGCGGGCGGAGCGGAGGCATTGCGCGCGCGGCCGCGAGCGGTGTTTGATGTGTGTCCTTCGCCGCCGCTGAACTGGTCGAGTTTTGCGGCGCAGAACCTGATCGCCTTGGCGCGGGCTGGAGTTCCGGCCGAGATGATTCCCATGCCGCTGGCGGGGGCGACGGCCCCCGTGACGCTGGCGGGATCCATCGTGCAACACGCTGCGGAATCACTCGCGGGGATTGCCATTCATCAATTGGCGGCTCCAGGGGCGCCCTTGGTGTGGGGAGGCGCGCCGGCGATTTTCGATATGAGCAGCGGGAACACGCCGATGGGTGCGATTGAGACGGCGATGCTCAATGCCGGCTGCGCGCAGGTGGGCAAGTCATTAAACATGCCAACCCATGGCTACCTGGTGGCGAGCGACTCCCGGAGTTTGGACGCGCAGGCCGGCATGGAGAGCGGGGCGTCGGCGGTGCTGGGAGCGCTGGCGGGAATCAACATGATTTCAGGCGCGGGCATGCTGCACTTTTTGTCCTGCCATAGCGTGGAGAAACTGGTGCTGGATGCGGAGTCGATTGCCAGCGCGCAGCGGCTGGTCGAGGGCATCGAGGCGCGAGGGGAGACGCTGGCGACCGCGATGTTCGCGCAGGTTGGCCTGACCGGGGAGTTTCTGAAGCTGAAAGAAACGCGGGCCCTGTTTCGTGCCGAGCAGCACTTTCCTTCGGACGTGATCGATCGCGGGACGGCGGTTGATGATTTGTTGACGCGGGCGCGGAGCCGGGTCGGGGAGTTGGTGGAGGGGTACCGGCGTCCAGTGATTTCGGCCGAGATCGAGGAAAAGCTCATCGGGATTGCGCGAGACGCGGCGGAAATAGATTACTTGCCGGGCATCTCTGCGGAGGTTGGTTCGAGCAGGCCCTGAAGGGCAAGGCCGAAAACGCTGCCTCAACCAGCGTGGCGCAAACGGTTGCAGCGGAATTCCTCGTCGCTTCGCGACATCGAGGGCGGACGAAGGCGTCCGCCCCACATTGGTGTACACTTTTCAGCCCAGCCTATGAGAGTCCATGTGATCGTGAAGTCCCTGGCACGCGTTGTCTTTTTTCTCTTCTTGTTCACGGCTTGTGGTTTGGCGCAAACGGAAAAGCACGCGCTGACCATCGAATCGATTTTTGCCGATGGCGGCATTACCGGCCGCGCTCCAGAAAACGTGAAGTGGGGAAGAGGCAGTAAGACCTTTTCTTTTATTCAGCGGGATGATTCCGGCGAGCACGGAGAGCTTTGGACGTTCGACGCAACCACCGGGGAGAAACGCGTACTGCTGAGCGAGGCCAAACTCGCGCCGCTGTCTCCGCCGCTGAGCACGTTCAAGGACGATCGTGAGCGGGAGCGCGTAACCCGCTACCACCAGGCGACGTATCTCTGGTCGCCCGACTCTTCGCATTTGTTGTTCAGTCCGCGCGGTCAATTGTGGCTTTTTTCGGTCGACAGCGGCACTGGCGTGCAGTTCACTTCCGATCCCGAGCCGCATCTCGATCCCAAGTTTTCGCCTGACGGCGCGCGGATTTCCTACGTTTACAAGCACAACCTGTACGTGCGGTCGATTGCGGGAAACAAAGAAGAGCAGCTCACAAAAGATAAAGATAAAGATGAAAACATTTTGAACGGCGAAGTGGACTGGGTGTACGCGGAAGAACTGGGCGCGCGCAGCAATTACTTCTGGTCGCCCGATGGGAATGAAATCGCCTTCCTGCAAATGGACGAGACGCAGGTGCCGACCTATCCCATCACCGACTGGCTGGTCACGCATCCCAAGGCAGATCTGGAAAAGTATCCCAAGGCCGGGGATCCCAACCCGGCGGTGCGGATGGGAGTGGTCGCAACCAGGGGCGGCAAGCCGAAGTGGATTTCATTGAGCAGGGATCCGGAGACATATATTCCCCGTTTTGGCTGGATGCGCAACGGGATCTTATGGGCAGAGGTCATGAATCGTGCCCAGGATTCCATCGAGTTGTATTTCGTGGACGCACACTCGGGGAAATCGAGCCGCGTGCTCGCCGAGACGATTAAAAATGGCTGGATCAATGTCAATGACGACTTCCAGTTCCTCGATTCAGGCGACCGCTTTCTGTGGTCGAGCTGGAGAGACGGGCACACGCAGCTTTATTTGTATAGCTTCGATAAGGCGAATCCTTTAGCGGCGGACGCGAAGCTGGAACACCAGGTCACGCAGGGCGACTTCGAGATGTTTGGCGTCGAAGCGTTGGATGAAAAGGCGGGCGTGGTCTATTTCAGTTGCAATAAAGATGATCCGCGGCAACGGCAGCTTTATGCGGCGAAGTTGGATGGATCGGGGATGACGCGCGTGTCGAAAGAAGATGGCACGCACGAAATCAATTTCGCTGGGGATGCGAAGCATTATCTGGATACGTTTTCGACGGCGATGGTGCCTCCGCGCTTGTCGGTTTGCGCCGTGGGCGGAGATTGCGCGCCGGTATGGGAGTCGCGCAGCGTCGCGGAGTATGACCTGATCCCGCCGAAGTTTTTAGGGTTTAAGGCCGACGACGACACAGTGTTATATGCGGACCTGGTACTGCCTCCGCCCGAGGTAGCGAAGGAGCATCTGCCCGTCATCGTTCATGTCTATGGCGGTCCGGCCGCGGCTCTGGTGCAGAATGCCTGGGGGGCGAGCGGCAGCCACTCTGACGATCTGTTCTTGCAGATGCTGGCGAAGAAGGGTTTCGCGATTTTCACCGTGGACAACCGCGGCACACCGGGACGAGACCGCAAATTTCAAACGGCAATCCGCAACCAGTTTGGCGCAGTGGAATTGAAAGATCAGTTGGCAGCGTTGACACAGCTTTTCGCGCAGTATCCGCAGCTCGACCGCAGCCGGGTGGCGATCTGGGGATGGAGCAATGGAGCGTCAATGACGCTCTACGCGCTGACCCATTCGGATGCGTTTAAAGCAGGAGTGGCGGTGGCCCCGGTGACCGACTGGCATTTGTACGATTCGATCTACACCGAGCGCTATATGGGACAGCCGAGCGACAACGCCAAGGGATATGCGGAGGGATCGCCGGCGAGGGCCGCGGAGAATTTACACGGATCGTTGCTGCTGGTGCATGGCACGAGTGATGACAATGTGCACTTTCAGAACAGCATTCAGATGACCGAGGCGCTCATCAAGGCGGGGAAGCAGTTCCGCTTCATGGCGTATCCGAATAAGACGCACGGGATTGCGGGCATGGCAGACCGGGTCCATTTGTTCCACATGATTGAGGATCATCTTGACCGGGAGTTGAAATAATCACGTAGCTCGGACGCCTCGTTCGGGCGGTTCTCGGAAGGACGCATGCAGCGCATCAACCTTGGCGATTTTGAACTGACGGCAGTCAGCGACGGCATCTACCACTCCGACGGCGGAGCTTTCTTTGGCGTCGTGCCCAAGAGCTTGTGGAAGCGCAAGGTGGAGGTCGACGAAAACAATCTGATTCCCGTGGGGCTGAATTCAATCGTCGTGCGCACCGGCGATCACACCGTGTTGATCGAGACCGGCATCGGCAATAAGGGATCGGAAAAGATGGTAAGGATTTACGGGCAGCCGGCGAAGCTGCTCGACAATCTATCGGCGGCGGGATTCGCGCCCGAAGACTTTGACATTGTCATTGACAGCCATCTGCACTTCGATCATTGCGGATGGAATACCGTGCGCAAGGGCGATCAGATCGTGGCCACTTTTCCCCGAGCGAAGTATTACGTGCAGGAGGGCGAGTGGAAGCACGCCCATGAAAACCAGCGCGATGGGGTGAGCTATTTCACGGAGAATTACGATCCGCTAGTGGAAAGCGGGCAGATGACTTTATTGAAAGGCGACACGGAGATCGTGCCGGGAGTTTCGGTGCGCGTGTATCCCGGGCATACGCGCGATATGCAGGCGATCGTGATTCAGAGCGGAGGGAAGACGGCTTGCTACATCTCGGACCTCATTCCCATGAGCACGCACCTCGATGTGAATTGGGTGATGGCGTTTGATCTGTATCCGATGGAGACGATTGAGAGCCGCAAGCGCTATTACTTTGAGTCGGTGCCGCAGAAGTGGCTGACATTGTTTACCCATGATCCGAAGATGCCGTGGGCGTACGTGGAGAAAGATGGATTAGGGAAGATGGTGGCAAAAAGCGTTTAGTCCTTGAAAGCGTTTGCGGTGCGGCGTTATTTGAAAGGGCCGCCGATGTCTGTGAAGGTGGCCTCCTGCCAGTCCGGTGATGGCAGATACCAGTTGCTGGCACCGGCCTCGTGGTTGTTGCCGTCTGAGCCACCCCACGGGACATGCGCATCGCGCCAGTAATCCATTCCCACCTGCAAGAGGGCGCCGGGAGAGATGCGCGAGCGCACTTTCGCGGTGCAGCCTTCGAAGTTGCCCGGCGGAATCGTGGGACGCGCCGAGGGCGGCCAGAAGTGCCAGACGCGGTCGGTGCGCCGACCGACATCCAAGATGACAATTTCGTGGTTCGCGTCGTAGTCAAAGGGCATGGTGTCATGAAAGTTGCCACGAGCGAACCAGGGATGGCGGAGATAGAGGCCTCCACGCAGGCTGCCGCTGTCGTCATTCAACGTGATCTCATTCCCATCGACGCGGCACGACAGGCGGATCGAAGCGATCTCCACCTTCGCCGATTGGTTTCCCGGCACGCGCGTGTCGGCGATGGCGATTCCCCACAGCAACACTGCATGAAACGGCCACGGCGGAGGAGTGGCGTTCACGTAGCCGCCTTTCCATCCGACATCGTCGGGGATGCGCGGGTCGTTGCGCACGACGAATGCAATCGGTGAAATCGCTTGTCCCTGCGGAGTGAGCACAGTGACCGGAGCCTCCGCCACCCAGCGCGGAACCAGAGCGATCATCTTCTCCGCGGAAATCACTTTGAACCTCGCCGGAGACTTTCCAAATAAGACCGACGTTGCATTTTGCAGATTGGTTCCCGAGATCTCGACGCGCGAACCTTCCGGTCCGCTGGTGGGAGAGATGGCGGACACGTGCGTCTGGGCCAGCGCAGCCGCAGAGAGAACCATCCACAGACAAGAGCGCGCGATGTGCGATCGCAAACGCATAAGTAAACAATTTTTATCTTGCTGAAAGATCAGGAGATGGTCAGTGATAGTTGAACCTCCCGGATGTTTGTCACAGCTTGCCTTCGTTTCTCGCGTGTATATTGAGAGGCTCTTAAGGGGGATTAAGCACCATGACCAGCCTGCAATTTTTTGAGGAACTCGACCGGCGCATCGCCAAATACGATTTGCTTTGCCATCCGTTTTACAAGGCGTGGAGTGCGGGCGAACTCACCCAGGAAGACCTTCGCGACTACGCGAGAGATTACTACCATCACGTGGAAGCATTTCCGACATATCTGGCGGAGTTTGGCATCCGTCTGGACGAGGGCGAGCTGCGCCGCGCGGTGCTCGCGAACATGCTCGATGAAAAAGGCGGCGACGACCTCTATGGAGAGCCGGCGCGTTCGCACTCGGAACTGTGGTTGGATTTTGTCGAGGGCATGGGCGCCAGCCGCGAAATGTGGATGCACGAACCGGTGAAGCAAATCCGGCAACTCACTGACTTCTTCCATCGCACCGCGGACCAGGGCTCTGCGGAAGAGTGCCTGGCGGCGTTTTACGCCTACGAATCGCAAGTGCCGCGCGTAGCCAAAGAAAAAGCTCGCGGACTGAAAGAAAAGTACGGCGCCAATGAAAAGGCCTGCGGCTACTTCACCTTGCACACCACCGCGGATGTTTATCATTCGCGAGTGTGGAAGCAGCAGTTGGCTAAGAGGGTGGAGGCCAATCCCGCATCCGAGGAAAAGGCGTTGTTAGCGGCTGAGAATGCGGCCAAGGCTCTGTGGAAGGCGCTGGATGGAATTGAGGAACGCCGCATGGCGAAAGTGGCGTAGAGCATTGTCGATTTGAAAACACTCGAAGCCGCGTTGATTCTTCACGCGGCTTTTTCGTTCGCGATGGGCTTGCCGCTGATTTTTTCGTGCGTCGCGGATATACTCCCCTTCGCTATGTCCGTTCTCCGTTGCATGGTCGTGTTGCTGCTGGTGAGCCCGGCATTGGCTCAAGGCGAACCCGAGAATCCTCCCAGGCATTCGAAAGCCGAAATCACGCGCATCATGGATCTCGCGACTGCCGGCGATGCCAAGGCGCAAGCCGTCTTGGGACAGGCCTACGCCGACGGTGATGGCCTGCCACAGAATTTCGACTTGGCGCTGAAGTGGTATCACAAGGCCGCCGACCAGGGGAACGCCGAAGCCGAAAACGAAATCGGCATTCTGTACCGCTACGGAAACGGCGTTGAAAAGAGTAAAGAAGAAGCGTTGAACTGGTACCGCGAAAGGCGCCAGCCACGGCAGCGCCGCGGCAATGTTCAATATCGGCGTCGCTTACTACAACGGCGACGGCACTTTCGTCGATGACACAAAGTCTTATACGTGGTTTCTTGCTGCGCAGGAGGCCGGCGACTCGAGCGCCAATGATGCAGTGCAACGTAGCGAGCGCGAACGGGACCCTTTACGTCAGATCGACGCGTATCTCGATCTGGCGGAAATGTACCGCGTAGGTCAGGAGTTGCCGAAGAACGAAGCGGCTGCGGCGAAGTGGTACCGCAAGGCCGCGGACACAGGTAGCTTATCGGCACAAGTCCACCTTGCAGCCATGATGATTCTCGGGCAGTTGGTCCCTCCCGACTATAAGCAGGCACAAGAATGGTGCGAGAGTGCAGCCAAGAAAAATTACTCGCCCGGGGCCTTTTGTATGGGCTTGCTTTACCGGAACGGAGTGCTAGGTCGCGCATCGGAAGCCGAAGCGGTCAAATGGTTCAGCCGCGCCGCGGAACTCGGAAATGGGTCCGCGATGATCTATCTGGGGCGCGATTATTGGAAGGGCAATGGAGTAAAGCAAGATACCGAGAAAGCATACGAGTGGCTCTTGCTGGCCCGAAGCGCAGGAAGCCTCGAAGCCGAAGAGGATATCGAGAGCATTCGCAAAGAACTGAAGCCAGCCCAGACGAAGAAAGTAGAGCAAAAAGCAATGAAGTGGAGCCGCGAACATTCACGGCTGCCGACCGCACCGGTGGTGCGTCTTACGCCGTGAGCGCTCCGTCGCGGGCGTCACGGAGAGAATAAAATCGAGATCTTCTGAGGGCCTCATGGCGAAAGCTATGCCGATTGGCACACGTGCCAGTATCGAAGAAACCGTCGAGTTTAAGCATACGTTGACCTCGCGTTACCCTGAACTGCCTCCCGTTTATTCCACGCCCGACATGATTCGTCTGATGGAAACTGCAGCGTTTCACGCGCTCCAGCCATTTTGCGAAGGCGACGAGATCACCGTGGGAACCGCGATCAATATCGAACATCGCGCCGCCAGCGGAATCGGAGCGCGCGTTCGCGCCGAGGCTGTGTTGCAATCGTTCGACGGCAAGTTCTACACGATGCGAGTCACGGCCCATGACGACGCGCAGGAAATCGGAAGAGGCACGGTAGGGCGAGCGGTCGTCAGTGTGGGCAAGTTTATGGCCAGGATGCAGAAGGGCGAAAGATGAAATCAGCACTCAGCATTCAGTCAAGCGAGTTCTGACGTTGATGCCCGCCAAGTCTGACCGGACGAACCTGCCGACGAAAACCGGGTTTTTCATGGAATGCTGAATTATGGGATTGCTGAGAAGTCAGCTCGTAACGGCACGGCTGAAGCCGTGCCCTTCCCAAAACGGTTTATGAGATAACTTCTGAGTGCTGAGGCTGATGCTGAGTGCTCAGGAGCGAGGTTTTATGCCCGACATCCAATCGCAAAAATCCAAAGCTCTCGCCTTCCGCACCATGCACCAAGGGCCGAAGATTCTTGTATTGCCCAACGCCTGGGACGTGGCCAGTGCGCGCATCTTTGAAGCTGCGGGTTTTGGCGCGATCGCGACCACCAGTGCAGGGATTGCGTTTTCGCTCGGCTATCCCGATGGACAGAAGATTGCGCGCGACGAGATGCTGGCGCGCGTGGCGCGGATTGCGCGCGCGGTGAAGGTTCCGGTGACAGCCGATGTGGAGGCGGGGTACGGTGGGCGTCCTGAAGATGCGGCGCGAACGGCTCGCGAAGTGATCGAGGCCGGGTCGGTGGGGATGAATCTTGAGGATTCGACCGGCGATCCGGTGAATCCGCTGGTTGAACTTTCCTTGCAGCTGGAAAAAATTCACGCGGTACGCGAAGCGGCGCTGAAGACGGGAGTCCTTCTGGTGGTGAATGCGCGCACCGATGTATTCCTGTTGAAAGTTGGGCCTGAGGAGAAACGCTACGACGAAGCCGTGCGGCGGCTGGTGGCGTTTCGTGATGCGGGCGCGGAGTGCGTGTTTGCTCCGGGGCTGAGCGATGCGAAGACCATCGAGCGGCTTGCGAGGGACGTGCAGTGTCCGTTGAACATTCTAGCGGGGCCTGAGTTTCCTTCGATTCCGGAGCTGGAAAACCTGGGCGTGGCGCGGGTTTCGCTGGGTTCGGGTCCGATGCGGGCTACGCTGGGGCTGGTGCGGCGCATTGCGGAAGAATTGAAATCGGCGGGAACGTACGAAGCATTGGTCGGAGGCGTACCGTATGCGGAGATGAACGAGTTGATGAAAAATCGTACTTAGGAAGAACAAGATCTCTTTAACCGCAAAGATCGGGAAGGTTTCGCAAAGGGCGCTAAGAAATCTTACGAAATCAGCTCCATTATGTCTTCCAGCTCTTTTTTTGTGATATTAGGCACCTTCGCTCCCTCTGCGGGATAGCCCACCGGAATCAGCAGATACGGCTTTTCATTCTTGGAGCGATTCAGAATCTGGCTCAGGAAACCCATGGGACTCGGCGTATGAGTCAAGGTGGCGAGGCCTGACAGATGCAACGCGGCTAAGAGGAATCCGCAAGCGATGCCGACTGACTCCATCACGTAGTAGTTCTTCTCTTTCGTCTCTTCTCCGGTTTCATTCTTTGTCAGCCCATAGTCCTCGCGGAAGACGACGATGAGATAAGGGGCGATTTCGAGAAAGGGCTTATGCCAATCGGTGCCCAGGGGAGCAAGCGCATCGAGCCATTCATCGGGAGCGCGATGTTCGTAGAACGCACGCTCTTCTTCCTCCGCCGCCTCGCGAATGCGGCGCTTGATATCGGGATTCGAGATCACGACGAAATGCCAGGGCTGGCGGTTGGCGCCCGAGGGCGCCAGCGCGGCGGTTCGGATCGCGGATTCGATCAGCGGGAATGGCACCGGCTCGGGTGAGAAGTCGCGAACTGTTCGCCGGGAGCGCATGGCTTCCAGAAAAGCTTTGGCTCGTGCGGCTTGGTCTTCCGCAGTAAGGCGCAGGAAAGGGAGCGGAACGAATGCAGGCATCGACATGACACTTCCCGGTGGGAGTGTACAAGATGCCAACTCTGCGCGTTAGTATGGTCGCGTGCAGACGTTGCACCAAGCCGTCCTCAGCTTTATCCGGAAGCACGAATTGCTGCATGCCGGAGATCGCGTTGCCGTGGCTGTCTCCGGGGGAGCGGACTCAGTCGCACTGCTGCGCCTTTTGCTGGACCTCCGCAAAGAGCTGGGGATCGTACTTTCGGTTGTTCATTTCAATCATGGCTTGCGCGGAGCTGACTCCGACGCGGACGAGAAATTTGTCGCTGCGCTGGCCACGCGACTGAAGCTCGAGTTCCATCGCGGGAGCGGCGATGTGAAGGACTATGCCGCCGCGAAGCATCTGAGCATCGAAGCCGCCGCGCGCAAACTGCGCTACGAATTTTTCGATCAGCTTCTGCAAGAAAACGCCGTTGACCGCATTGCCACCGGTCATACGCTTGACGATCAGGCAGAGACAGTTCTGCTTCGCGTGGTGCGCGGCGCGGGAACGCGTGGGTTGGCGGGAATTTATCCCAGTCGTCAGTCGTCGGTCGTCAGTCGTCAGGAGAACCAATCGCATTCGATCATTCGTCCTCTGCTCGGCACTTGCCGCAAGAATCTCGAAGCTTATCTGCAATCGCTCAATCAGCCGTGGCGTGAGGACGGCAGCAACCGCGATCTTCGTTTTGCGCGCAATCGCGTGCGGCACGGAATTCTGCCCCGGCTTGAGCGCACATTGAATCCTTCGGTCCGCGAAGCTCTGGCGGAGACAGCTGACATTGCCCGGGCGGAAGAAGAATATTGGGAAGAGTTGGTGGGGCAAGTGCTGCCTCGCTTGTGCGATCTTGATCGTGGCCGGCGGGACGCCGGCGCTACTTTGAACAATGCCGCTTTGCTGGAAATGCCGCTGGCGCTGAGGCGGCGGGTAGTGCGAGCGGTGTGCGAATCCGTCGGCCTGAATCTGGAATTCAAGCATGTCGAAGAGATTCTTGCAGTTACAGACGGATTAGCCGTCGCAGCCGCTTTGCCTCACGGCTGGCACGCGTTCCGAAACGGGAGTGAAACTTGGATAGGGGACAGGGTTCTGAACGCCCCCGAGAACTACGAATACCCCCTCTCCGTCCCCGGAAAAGTTGTCATTCCTGAGGCTGGCATTCAACTGGAAGCGGTTCTGGTTCCTACACTTACGGGGTATAATCCGCAGCATTGCTTGGATTCATCGGTGCTGGCGCGGCCCTTGCGCGTGCGCAACTGGCGTTCCGGAGATCGTTTCTGGCCTGCGCACACCAAGGCTCCGAAGAAGATCAAGGAATTGCTGCAAGAGCGGCGCGTGCTCGGGGTGGAAAAGAAACTGTGGCCGGTGGTGACCAGCGGCGACGTGATTGTCTGGGTGCGAGGATTCGCGGTGCCGGCGCAGTTCGGGCCTAGAGAGTCCACGACGGATGTAGTGATGATCCGGGAAATCCCAGCGGAGGAGCACGCCACAACATGAATCAGAATGCCGAGCAATTGCGCGTCGTGATTCCGGCAGAGCAAATCCAGAAGCGCGTCAAAGAAATGGCTCGCCAGATTTCCGATGACTACAAAGGCCAGACCATCCACGCGCTGGCGCTGCTCGAAAACGGTTTCATGTTCATGGCCGACCTGGTGCGGGCGCTCGAAGTGCCGGTGATTTGCCAGTTCATTAAGCCTCGCTACCGCAAACAGACGAGCGACGGACAGGGCGAAACCCTCGAGATCTTCTTCAGCCACGAGCCAGACATCCGCGGCCAACACGTTCTTCTGGTGGAAGGTCTGGTCCATTCCGGGGTCACCAATGAATTCCTGATGAGTGACTTGCGGTCGCGGGGAGCGGCTTCGGTGAAACTGGCGACGCTGCTGGACCGGCAATCGGCCCGGCGGGTGCGCTTGCAGCCTGATTACTTCGGCTTTCTGGTAGACGATGCCTTTGTAGTCGGCTACGGCATGGGATCGCCCGAGCAGACGCAGCGCAATCTTCCCTTTTTGGCATCCGCAAGCTGAACTATGTCCATGACTTAAGTTCTAGGAAAGTCCATCCGTTTTGACCCGAGAACGGGTAAAATGGCTGGCTAGGAATTTGTCTATCCAATTTCCCTGTCGAGCATCTAATCCGACTGGGGAAGTATGCCTAGGACTTTGGATAGCAGGTCGCGACTTTCTCAGGAGCCTCTTCAGTGAATTCGACAGTAAAAACCGTGGTGTTCTGGCTGGTCATCATCCTCTCTGCCGTGCTGCTTTGGCAGGTGGTGAAGCAGGGGAACGCCGGGCAAAAAGATAAAGAAGTGAATTTCTCGCAGTTCATGTCAGACGTGGACCAGGGGAACGTGAAGGAAGTCACGATCTCAGGCATGGAAGTGCGCGGAAAGTATCGTAACGACAACTCGGGTTTCCACACCACCGCCCCCGTCAATTACCCAGACATGATTCGGACGCTGAAGGATAAGGGCGTCTCGATGACCTTCCACGACATCAATAGCGGAGGCTGGCCCACCTGGCTGTTGAACCTGGCTCCGCTTATCTTGTTGGCGGCATTGTGGTTCTTCATGATCCGCCAGATGCAGACGGGCGGCAACAAAGCTCTCTCGTTCGGCAAGAGCCGGGCGCGCCTGCTCTCGATGCAGCAGAAGAAAGTCACGTTTAAAGACGTGGCCGGCGTTGACGAAGCCAAAGAAGAGCTGAAAGAAATTATCGAGTTTCTGCGTGAAGCGCAGAAATTCCAGAAGTTGGGCGGACGCATTCCCAAGGGCGTGCTGCTGGTTGGACCTCCCGGAACCGGCAAGACTTTGCTGGCTCGCGCGGTTGCCGGCGAAGCGAACGTTCCGTTCTTCTCGATCTCCGGTTCGGACTTCGTAGAGATGTTCGTAGGCGTCGGTGCAAGCCGCGTGCGCGATCTGTTTGAACAGGGCAAAAAGAATGCCCCGTGCATCATTTTCATCGATGAAATCGACGCAGTCGGACGTCACCGTGGCGCAGGCCTCGGCGGCGGACACGACGAGCGCGAGCAGACTTTGAACCAGTTGCTGGTCGAGATGGACGGCTTTGAATCGAACGAAGGCGTCATCCTGATGGCAGCGACGAACCGTCCGGACGTGCTCGATCCGGCGCTGCTGCGGCCCGGGCGATTTGATCGCCGGGTGGTGGTCAGCCGTCCCGATGTTCGCGGTCGCGAAGAGATTCTGCGGGTTCACACTCGCAAAATTCCTCTTGCCGAGGATGTCGATCTCTCGGTCCTGGCTCGCGGAACACCGGGCTTCTCCGGCGCGGACCTCGCCAACATGGTGAACGAAGCGGCGCTGAGCGCGGCGCGGCAGAATCGCAAAGCCGTGCTGCAGTACGACTTCGAAGTTGCAAAAGATAAAGTGCTGATGGGCGTGGAACGCAAGTCGATGATCCTCTCGGACGAAGAGAAGAAAGTCACGGCTTACCACGAAGCAGGTCACGCGCTGGTTGCGGCGAAGCTGCCCAACTCCGATCCCGTGCACAAAGTCACGATCATTCCGCGCGGTATGGCGTTGGGCGTGACCATGCAGTTGCCCATCGACGACAAGCACAACTACACCAAGGACTATCTGGAGACGATGATTGCCATCATGATGGGTGGCCGCATCGCCGAAGAGTTGTTCCTGAACCAGATGTCGACCGGCGCGGGCAACGACATTGAACGGGCCACCGAAATGGCGCGCAAGATGGTGTGCGAGTTCGGCATGAGCGACCTGGGGCCTCTGACCTTCGGCAAGAAAGAAGAGCAGATCTTCCTGGGACGCGAAATCGCCCAGCACCGCGATTACAGTGAAGCCACTGCGATCAAGATCGACGACGAAGTGCGGCGCCTGGTCGGCCAGGGATATAACGTGGCCAAAGGGATTCTCGCCGAAAACCGCGACACCTTGGTACGAATCGCGTTAGCCCTGCTGGAACGCGAAGTGATTGACGCCAACGAAATCAAGCTGCTGATCGAAGGCAAGGAATTGCCCAAACTGCAGCCTCCCTCGAAGCCCGATGACGGCGTGCAGCAAGTGCTGAAGCCGGAGCCGGGACGTCCGGGAATCGCCAAAGGCGGAGAGAGTCCGGCGCGGGCGTAAGTATTGTGAGGTCTTACAGGGCGGCCAAATGGCCGCCCTTTTTATTTGTAGAGGGGTGCGTTTTTCTCAGCCTCCGAAAGAAGACGTCATCCCGAGCAGCGCGAGGGATCCGGCGTGAAGCACCGAGACTCCTGCCATCCCGCGCCAGATCCTTCGCCTAAATAGGCGAAGGATGACGTCGTCTCTCGTGGAAAATGCCGCAGCCATCGATGTGCACCTGACGAAAGTAGGTCAGAGGCGCAAGGGTGAAAACCGGTTGAGTCGGAGAGGTGCCGGCGCGCATCTTGTTTCGTGGAACATCTTTTCCGGGGGATTCATGAACCAAGTTCCGGCGTGGTTTGAACGCAAGTTCGAATTCGACTTTCCTGTCGAGCTACATCCCAACTTATGCATGCGGCTGCGCGGCACACCCGCCCGTCTCGAGGAAATCGCTCGCAGAGTTGCTCCGGGTTCGCTGGTACGAAAGCCAGGAGACAAGTGGTCTGCCCAAGAGCATGCCGGACATCTGTTGGATCTGGAACCTCTATGGTCTGCGCGGGTCGAGGATTTTGTGGTGGGCGGAACGGAATTGACGGCAGCGGACTTGCGGAATCAGAAGACCGATCAGGCTAATCACAATGCCAGACCGATCGACGAGATCCTCAGCGAGTTTCGCAAAGCACGCATGGCGCTGACGGATCGCGTCGCGAAGATCGATCCGGCGTTATTTTCGCGGACTATGCTGCACCCGCGGCTCAAGCAGCCCATGCGTCTGGTGGACCATTTGTATTTTGTGACCGAGCACGACGATCATCATCTAGCGCGGATTTGGGAGATGATTGGAACATAGGCGGCATCGTGGCCGGCGGGACGCCGGCGCTACTCTACGGTGATCATCGGCTTTGTTGCGGCGCGGACTTCGCCGATCTTTGCCGCGGGAACTCCGGCGCTACTGAGCGCTGTGATCAGACTCTCCGCTTCATCCCCATTAACGGAAATCAATAGGCCTCCCGCAGTCTGGGGATCGAACAGCAGCGTCTTGCGGTCTTCGTCGATTTCTTTCTCGTAGCTAACAACACATTCCGCGAATTCGCGGTTGGCCTTGAGTCCCCCAGGGATATACCCCGCGCGCACGCATTCGAGTGCGCCGGGAAGTAGAGGAATTTTTTCGGAGAAGATGCGTAGGCTTACGTTTGCGGCTAGCGCCATCTCGCGCGCGTGACCGATCAGGCCGAAGCCGGTGATGTCGGTGAGGCTGTGAACGGAAAAACCGTCGTTGGTCGTTCGTCGTTGGTCGTTGGCCACCCGGCCTGTGATGACTTCTGCCGCACTCTTGTTCAGCGTGGTCATCGATTTCACGGCGGCATCGATCCAATTCTGTTCAGCCTTTTCTTTCTTGATCGCCGTTGAAATCACCCCTGTGCCCAGCGCTTTCGTCAATATCAGCGCATCGCCGGGCTTGGCGCCGTCGTTCGCCAGCACTTTCTTGGGATCGATCAATCCTGTGACCGAATATCCGAACTTGGTTTCTTCATCGCGGATGCTGTGCCCGCCAATCACCGTGCAGTTGGCTTCTATCATCTTGGAAAGGCCGCCGGCCAGAATGCGTTCGAGTATGTCGAGGTCAGCTTTCTCGGGAAAACAAACCAGTGCAAGCGACGTCAGAGGGCGTCCGCCCATGGCGTAGACATCGCTGAGCGAGTTGGTGGCGGCGATTTGTCCGAAGGTGTAGGGGTCGTCGACGATGGGCGTGAAGAAGTCGACTGTTTGCACCAGCGCGATGTCGGGCGCGATTTGATACACTCCGGCGTCGTCGGCGTGATCGAAGCCGACCAGGACGTTCGGGTCATGTTGCCGGGCTAATTTCCCAAGCACCTTGTCCAGCGCCGCCGGACTCAGCTTGGAAGCTCAACCCGCAGCTTTCACCGACTCCGTCAGGCGAAATGGTTTGGTTTCTGGCACAGGGGTTATTGTAACGGAAGAAAAACCGGCCACGGATCAGCGCTGATTCTCACGGATTTAAAGCGTGAATCTATCCGTGCCGATCCGCGGAATCCGTGGCTTATTTTGTGGTAACGCTGGTGATCTTCAACTCCGGGTATTCCCGATTCCACGAATCGCTTACGTGTTCCAGCGTCAGGCGAAAGGGTTTGTTCTGTCCCGGAGCGAGTGGCGCGGCGCTGAGATCCACCGTGTCAGGATAAGGTCCAGTGGTCTGAAGGATGCGGACGGGGAGGTCTTCAGTTTGGGTGATCTGTCCCAACGAATCTTTGAATCCCAGACGAATGATGGCATGGGTTACGGTTTTAGCGCCTGTGTTGGTGATGATTCCGTCGAGATAGGTGACGCTGGCGCCCACGAAATTTTCCGCGGCGCTCATCTTCAGGTCAGAGAGTTGCACGCTGGTTGCATAAGGATCGAGCGGGGCTGCGCTTTTGGGCGCGCTGCGGGTGAGAAACGCGATCACGCCAACGATGGCAACGACGACGACGACGCCCAATGCAATCGGGCGCCAGTTGGAATCATCTTTCGGAGTTGTTGGCGAAGGCTCGATGAAGCCACCCATGGAGGCATTGTAGAGTGTTGATTTTTGATTGTCGATTGAATGGGGCAAATCGGTAGCGTGCAGTTCCCCTTACTGACGTCATCCCTCACCCGGCTGAACTGCGCCGGGTTTCGGGATGACGTCTGTGAAAGGTGTTTATTCTCCGCCCACGATGAGCCCATCCACGCGAATGGTGGGACTGGCCATGGCGCCGCGGAATTCCAAATCGGTGCCGATCTCTGAAATGTTGAAGAAGAGCTCTTTCAGATTGCCGGCGACCGTGATCTCTTCTACGGGGAATGTGAGTTCACCACCGGAGATCCATAGGCCCGACGCGCCGCGGGAATAGTCTCCCGTTACGAGGTTGACGCCGTGTCCCAGAAATTCGGTGACGTAGAGACCTTCAGGAATCGCGGCAATGATTTCTTTTGGAGTCTTGGTTCCCGGCTGCAGGAAGTAATTACCGGGACCGATCCCGGGCGTGCCGGCGAGTCCACGCGATGCATTGCCCGTCGTCTTAAGTCCCAGCTTTTTCGCGGTATAGGTGTTTAGCAGATACGACTTCAGTACTCCGTTTTCGATGACGACCGTGCGCCGCGACGGAACGCCCTCTCCATCGAACGGGCTGGTGCCAAAGCCGCCGGGCATGGTTCCGTCGTCGATGACGGTGACATGGTCTCCGGCGATTTTCTCTCCTAGCTTGCCGGCGAGGAACGATGCGCCACGATAGACCGAGTCTCCGTTCACGCCTTCGAAGATGTGATCGAGAATCGAATTGGCCACCATGGGATCGAACACCACGGGCACTCGTGCGGTCTTTACTTTCTTTGCACCCAGTCGGCGAAGAGTTCGCTGCGCGGCGATAGTCCCGACTTTCTCGGGAGCATCTAGACGGCTCAAGCTGCGGGCAACCGAAAACCAGTAGTCGCGCTGCATGGCGCCGCTTTCCGTTTGCGCGATCGGAATGGCCGCCACACCACAGTACGAACGCTGATATTCGCCGACGAATCCGTGCGAGTTGGCGAGAACCTTGCGACCGGTGGCAGCGTCGAACGATCCCCCTTCGGAATTCTTGATGCGCGGATCGTAATCGAGCGCGGCTTTTTCGGCGCGGCGCGCATAGCTGATGCGCTCTTCTCCCGGCAGTGAATACACGTCGGAATAGTAAAGATCGAGATTGCCCGAGATCGCTCCAAGTTGGTCAGGCTCGGGAATTCCGCCGAACGGATCTTCCGAGGTGATCTTCGACAGCTCGAGCGCCGACTTCACCATGCGGTCGAGGCCTTCGCGCGAGAAGTCGCTGGAATAGGTGCTGGCCGCGCGCTGGCCGTTAAACACGCGCACGCCGATCGCCCGCGAGCCGGATTCTTTCAAGGTTTCGACTTGTCCGAGTCGGACGACGGTCGAGAATTCGTCGCCTTCGCGCACGACGCATTCGGCCGCAGTCGCGCCGCCTTGCATGGCGCGGCGGACGATGTCCTGGGCGAGGTCTCTTAAGTCAGTTTCGAGTTTCGGGTTTCGAGTTTCTAGTTGGGTATCTGGCATAAAAATTCTTGGCCACGGATCTTCGCGGATTCACACGGATGCTCTTGACTTCTTGAACACGCACTCCGAAAAAATCAGGCGAGACTATGACGAAAAGAACCTATTGCATGAAGCCGCCGACATCTTTCTTGGCGGTGCCGCCTACCGTCAGGCGATCGACCTTGATGGTCGGAATGCCCACGCCTACGGGGACAGCCTGCCCGTCTTTTCCGCACGTCCCGACACCTTCGTCGAGCTTCAGATCGTTGCCGACCATCGAAACGCGGGTCAGCACGTCGGGTCCGTTGCCGATCAGCGTGGCGCCTTTGATGGGGGCGGTGATGTGTCCGTCCTCGATCAAATAGGCTTCCGAAGCCGAGAAGACAAACTTGCCGTTGGTGATGTCGACCTGGCCGCCGCCGAAATTCACTGCGTAAATTCCGCGCTTCACCGAATGAATGATGTCTTCAGGACTGTCTTCGCCCGCCAGCATGTAGGTGTTGGTCATGCGCGGCATGGGGATGTGCTCGTAACTTTCGCGGCGTCCATTGCCGGTGTCGGCCATGCCCATCAGGCGCGAAGAAAGCTTGTCGCTCAGGTATCCCTTCAGGATGCCTTTTTCGATCAGCACCGTGTTCTGCGTGGGCTGGCCTTCGTCGTCAACGTTGAGCGATCCGCGCCGCCACGGCATGGTGCCGTTGTCGACTACGGTGCACTTTTCGCTGGCTACGCGCTTGCCGATCAATCCTGCGAACGCGGACGTCTGCTTGCGGTTGAAGTCAGCTTCGAGTCCATGACCGACGGCTTCGTGCAGCAGAACGCCGGGCCATCCGGGGCCGAGGACAACCTCCATCTCTCCTGCCGGAGCTTCGCGCGCGTCGAGTTGCAGAATCGCCTGCCGGGCCGCTTCTTTCGCGAAATATTCGGGGGTCTTGTCGCCGAAGAAAAAGTCGAGCGCGACGCGCCCGCCGCCGCCCGAACCACCGCGAGCAGAATTGCCCTCGGTCTTGGCGATGCAGGAAACGTTCATGCGCGCCAGAGGCTGCGTGTCTTCGGCAAAGGTTCCATCCGATCCGACCACCAGAATGTTGCGCAACTCGTCGGCATAGCTGGCGCGAACTTCTTTAATGCGGGGATCGTAAGCGCGCGCGCTTTGGTCGGCCCGCATGACGAGCTCTACCTTCGCCGTGATTTCTGCGTCGACCGAAGGCAACGTCACGGGATACAGACTGCGAGCCGGCTTCTCCTGGAAACCCACTGTGGGAGTCTTGGCTGGGCCGCTGGCGATCAGAGCCGCCGTGCGGGCCGCGTGAAGAATGCGCGCGGGAGACAGGTCGTCGGTGTAGGCGTATCCGGTGCGTTCGCCCGAGAGCACGCGCACGCCGCATCCCGCGGAAATTCCCTGCGAGGCCGACTTCACCATCGACTCGTCGACCATCAGCGAGGTCGAGGAAAGATATTCAAAATAAAGGTCTGCGTAGTCTCCGCCGGCGGAAAGGGCGGCCGCAAGGTAGCGCTCCAGATCGTGCTCGGTCACGCCGTAGTGCTCAAAGAAAAATCGATTTTTATTCACGTTGTTTAGATGCCCGAAAGAGACGAAAGACTCTGCGGGAAATTCCATTATCCCATAGATGAGGATGGGCCTTGGTTCCATATTGGGGACGTCTTCCTGAGACCGAAAGGGCGAAGGATCTGGCGCGCGGTGGCAAGACTCCCGTCGTGCGCGCCAGATCCCTCACCGGCAAGCCGGTTCGGGATGACGTCAACGACGGGGTCAGTCATCACAGACGCGCGAGCTGCCGCTTGCCACAATTCTTGGGTGACCAGTCAGGCTCTCGTCCGCGCGGTGCATGAGTTCCTGTCTGCCTCTCAGAATGCCGTGGTCATCGAAGATGGCGCGGTCGCGTTCGATCTGGCCGAGGCCCGATTCGCGCTCTCGGACGATCACGACAAGTGCCTGCTGCATTTGTGGTCGCGCGAGAGGAACGTCGTGCGCCGGGTGGTCGAAGCGGAAGTGCGGAATGACGTCCTGCGTCTGGCTGTGCAGCGTCTGGGCCAGGCGAAGCCGACGAAGCTCGAAATCTGCCGGCAACGCGACCTCCGTACACCGACCGCGAGAAAGGCGGCGCGCGCCGCGTATCAACGCAAGCTGGAACGCGTTTTGCACCGCCGCTTTCCGGGATTCACTTTAGGACGCCTGAGCTCGGCGATGGACCTGGAGCGCTCGTTCGGCCCCATCTACGCTCGCGGCCTGTTGCGGCAAGGACAGACTGCGTTCGCCGTACTCGGCGTGAACGCCGATGAGACCCAATCCTCGATCGACGCCGCGCTTACCTTCGGCATTCTCTGGCTCGACGCATGCCGCCACACGCAAGCCGGAAAGAGCACGGTGCAGGGATTGAAACTTTTCCTGCCTGCGAAAAGCTCAGCGCTGACACGCGAACGCATGGCGCATCTTCATCGCGAGGCCGCCAAGTGGAACTTGTATGAGTTCGACGAGCGCGAAGATTCGCTCCGAGAGGTCGACGTCTCCGATCGCGGCAACGTCGCCACGCGCCTCGTGCATGCCACCGATGAGACGGCCGCTTTGGCGCGCTTCGCCGACCCCGTCGCTTACGTTCGCCAGCTGATGCCCGAGGCTGAAACAGTGCTGCTCTCCGCGGCGGAACTGGCGTTTCGCTGTCACGGACTGGAGTTTGCCCGCGCGCGTCTCTCTCACGAACCGGGATCGTTCCGCAGCACGCCCGAAGTAGTCTTCGGACTAGGAGCGGAAGAAAAAGTTCTTCAGGATACCAACGCTTCACAATTCACCCGCCTCGTCCGCAGCATCGGAGAAGTGCGCCATCGCGAAGGCCCTCGCGATCACATGTTGTGGCGAATGCATCCCGAGCGCTGGCTGGAATCGTTAGTCATCGAAGATGTCTCTGCGCTCGACGAGCGGCTTGATCCTGCCTGTCTCTATTCGCAGGTCCCGGCCTTCTCCGCGTCCGATCGCGCCATGATTGATGTGCTGACGCTCACGCGCCAGGGACGCCTCGCCGTGGTCGAACTCAAAGCGGAAGAGGATATCCATCTGCCGATGCAAGGCCTGGATTACTGGTCGCGCGTCGAATGGCACCGTTCCCGCGGAGAGTTCCAGCGCTTCGGATATTTTCCCGGGCGTGAATTGAGCGACGAGGCACCGCTGCTGTTCCTGGTAGCGCCCGCGTTGCACGTGCACCCCACGACTGACACGCTGCTGCACTACATCTCTCCGGAGATTCCCTGGGAGCTGATTGGGATTGATGAGCGATGGAGAGAGGGAGTGAGGGGGGTGTTTCGGAAGCGGGCGGGAGGCTGAGAGGCTCCCGCATCATTTCCAATGGATCAAAAACAACCCATTAGGTGATCTAACTTGTAGCGATTTATCGTTAGTCGCAATCTTCAGGCTTTCCCACGTGAGATCGCGTCTTGACTCCGCTTGAATCGAGATCAGATAGTAGTTGGTCGATTTTGCGAGCGCGTGCTGAACCAGGGTATCGATACCATCGGCGAGCGCCATTTCTTCTCCGTCGGTGCTTCTCGCAATCAGACGAAGCCCAACAATTGTGTGGTCGGCAGTTACCGGGCCCGGCAGGTTGGAGCTCACACGACCGGAGGTCAGTTGCACGGGAAAGACGCTGATTTGTGAATCGTTCAGTAGATCCACCGTCCTCTGATACTCAATCGAGGCCGCCTTCACGGGAAAGCCGCTCGTAGTGTTCCAGTTTTCGATATTCAGGCTCCCCTCGGCTTCGTTAACATCGATCGGAAAATAGCCGGTCAGCCAGATCGCGGTTTTCCGCCCCTTGGCGTTGTGTAATGCATTCGCCAGTTGCCGTAAAGCGTTCAACTGAGCCTGGATGGTTCCCATCATGTTAAGAAGATGAACGTTCCCTTTGTGAAATCGGCGAAGGCGATCAAGTTCTGCCGCGATGCTTGATTTATCGTCTGATGTCTTTATGGTCGCTTTTAGCGCATCGAGCTGGCCGAGCAAATGGCTCTCGTGATCCAGTTGCTGAAGTGCTGCGGCCAAGACAGAATCGGGAGTTGCTACGCTATGCACTTCGTGCAGCCCGTCGCTGTCTATCTCAGAGAGTGAGATTGGCAAGCCCTTGACTGCAGAATCGGCCAGCATCTGAAGGCATTCTGTTCTAACTGCATTCTGCTCTCGGCTGCCAAGGGAATCCAAGATGATAAATGGAACCTTATCCTTGTTCGTGCCGACGACGATCGGCGCGATTTCTTGTGCGGACTTGATGAGCTGGGGATGTCCACCGAGTGAAAGGGAAAAATCAGAAGCACTTAACCGAGGACCTCGGTCGCCACCTTGAGTGGCTACGCTCACGGGAATCAGGATTTCCCGCGCAGTAATAGGTTCATCACCACATGCGGATACGCCGCTAATGATAAAAACTGATGTTACTACCCAGAAAAGAAAGCCGCTTCTACGACCCCCGCTCATCTTCTCGCTCCTTGCCGGAGCTCCGGCCAGTGGCTACACCAAGTCAAGGATTATAGATGGGGTTAACCTAAACGCTTAGTTTTTTTGGTGCGACAGTTACTCCTCCTTCCACCCTCCCAGCGCCCGCTTCGCATCCACTAACTGTCGCCAGGTGATACGCGTTGTGATCGGCCACCAGCAAGGCTTCCCGCAGAATCGTCTGCCCATCTCCTCCGGGAATTTTGGCAAATAGATCGGTCTTCGGATCTTCGACCAGATCGCGCATGGCTTTCAGATCCTTGCGAAAATTCTTGATGCTGGTCTCCCATGCCGACGCGCTCGCGCGGGGCTTGCGTCTTCGGCCAGTATCCTTCCGGCCATTCCGGAGATTCGTGCTTGGGGTTACGGCTGAATTCTAGAATGTCTAACTGGGCGAGGCGCATGTGCTCGAGCAGCATCCAGGGAGAATGCGGCAGGCTCACCGGCTTCTGGCCGCGCAGCTTCACCGGAAAATCTTTCACGACGTCGTCAAATTTCGCGTGCGCGCCGCCGCCATCGAGCAAATAAATTACGTGTTCGCGGAGAAGTTGGTCGTGCGTATCGGGCATCACAGACTCCTGTTGGTGCTCAGATTTCAATCGTCCCTCCGGGACTCGCTCTTCCGGTCCGCTGACCCGGCGCTCAAGCGCCGGGCTATTGGCATTCGTCCCTACGGGACGCAATTACCGTGAACTTCTCCAAACGCTCTACACGCCTGAAACGTGTGGTGACACATCCTCGGGCTTCTCGCCTTTATAGACGCGCGAAATTCCTCTTACGATGCGGCGCATGGGCAACACGCCCTTGTCGTCGGCAAAAAAAATCTCGCCCACGCGCGTCCCACGATAGTACCAACGCTTCAGGATCGCCAGGTGCTCAGTGATTTCAAGCGCGCTCTTGCCTTCCGCCACAGGCATCGTCGCCAGCGCCTCCTGAATGCGGGCTTCCATCGATTGGGACTTCGTGTGTTCTGACGACTGGATGGGAAACGTCAGCGGCCCTGTAATCCAGGCGGCATCGAAGCGGAAGAACGTGACAGAGTCGGGCGTCGCGCTTGGCTGGACCACCAGGCCTGAGAGCCGGTCGATGCGGTGAACCACCTCCGGCAGCGTTTGCAGCAACGGCTTCAGTTTGTCTAGCCGCGTATGATGCGCCGCGGCGTTTTCGAATTCAAGGCTCGCCGACGCCTGGTCGCGTTGCAGCGAGATTTCCCGCACCAGCGATTCGCCGCCGGAATCGAGGAAGTTCTGCACCCGTACTACCTCGTTCTTATACTCGTCGTCGGTGCATCCCTTGAAACACGGCGCCAGGCACATCTTCATCTCGGAATAAATGCAGCCCGGAAAGGCGGGATCGGGATGGAGATCGTCAACGCAGCGGCGCATCTTGAAGAAATCGAGCGAATCGTTGGCAAACTTTTCCGCCGCCGTGCGCGATCCAAACGGACCGTAATAGAGCGACTTCCCATTCAGGCGGCCCAGACGCGTGGTAATCGAAGCGCGCGGATACTCGTTATCCAGATGCAGTTTCACCAGCGGCGCAGGACGCAGGCGCAGCCGGTCCGCGTACGTCTTGGAAAATACGGAGCGGAGCAGCCGGTAAAGCAAAAATCCAGACTCGAAGTCCGAACCGGTGCACGAATATTCAATCCAGCGTACGCGGTGGCGCAAATTCAGTTTCCTGGTTTGTTCGGTAGGAGCCGCGAGCAAGCGCTGCAACCGCCTTCGCAGGTTGGCGGTCTTGCTGACATAGGGCTCGGCGTTGGCATCGTCTCCGCGCAAAAGAAAAACCGCAGGCGCAGCGGGAACGGCAGCAAAGAGTTCTGCATCGTGGGCTGGGACGAACTCGAGACGCTCCGTCAGCACGGGGACATTCTAAGGGATTTACGAAGTTCGATTTACGATTGTCGATTTATAAGTAAACGCTTGTGCCGTGGATGGTTCGGGTTTTCAATCGTCAATCGAAAATCGACAATCGTAAATTCCTTACCGGAAGCTGGCGCTCTTCAACGTCTGCCGGAAGTCTTGTCCTTCCATCTTGATGATGCGGCACATCTCGTGCAGACGCGAGCGCATACGTTCGCCGATGCGGTCGCCCAGGGTTTCTTCGCGGGCTGCTCCACGCGGTCCCGCAACAACTCCTGCGGGCTTGTCATCGAAGTTCGTGGTGATGATGGTCGTGCGGTTGTCGTTGTAGCGCGTGTTGAGAATCAGGCTGACTGTGTCCCAAACCCACTCGGTTGGCTTGACTGCCCCTAACTCATCGAGCACCAGCACTTCGGTATCGAACACTGGCCTCAGCACATCGAGTTCCGTCGCTTTCACCGAATCGTTGTAGGAGTTTTGAATCTGCTTCAGCAACTCGCGGTAGTCATAGAAGAGGCAGGCGACCCCCTTGCTGAGGATCAGTTCACGCACAATGCCCACGGCGAGATGGGTTTTCCCCACGCCAACGCTGCCGATCAGGAGCAGCCCGGTACTGTCCACGGGATACTCTTCCACAAACTTGCAGGCCGCCATGCGCGCCGATGCCAGCCCGCGATGCGGTCCATCAAACTCGAAGTTCGACAGTTCGCAGTGTTCGTAGCGTTTTGGAATGCGCGCTGCGTTGAGCAGCGATTCAGTGCGTGCCTGCAGACGGCAGTCACAGCGCATGACACTGCGGTTGACGCCGTTCTGCACGGTTTTCCAGCCCGTACCCTGACAGTGCGGACAAACTTCCACGGAAGCCTTCATCGAGAGATCGACCCTCTTCTTCGACTGTGCACCGGACGGCGCACATCGCGCAAGTAGAAAAGCCGGCGCCTCTGTGCAGATGTTGTGGAGATGTGGACGCGCCTGTGGAGGCTAGAGGAAAAGAGCAGCACAACTATTTCCCCGGCGCCTGGTTGATGGTCTCGCGCACCGTCCGCAGGAACGCCTGCGCTTCGCTGCGCAGCGGCCGGTGACGGGGATGAATCACGTCCAGGCTGCGTCCCAGCGGCTCCGCGTCCAATATCTTCACCACCGTGAGCTTATGCTTCCGAATTTCCTGCCCTACCGCCATTTGCGGAAGAAACGCCAAACCCAGGCCGCGCTCCACCATGCGTTTCGCGGTCTCGATGCTATCCACTTCGAGCGCGACGTTCGGCACCAGACCGGCGCGCCGGAAAAGGCCGGTGGTGAGCGTCCAGTCGCTGGAGCCGCGTTCATAAAAAATCAGAGGCCAGCTCGCCACCTGCTCGAGGTGCGCGCGACGCGCGTGTTTGGGGCCGTGCACCGGATTCGCCATCAGCAACAGCGGATCATCCCGCAAGCTGATGGTCTCCACTTCCGGATGCTGCAGCGAACGCGCCAACCCGATCTCCACTTCCTCGCCCAACACCATATCGAGGACTTCCTTGGAATGTCCTGACCGGATAGTGATGGTGATTTTGGGATGCACGCGATAAAAGCGCTTGAGCACGTCAGGAAGAAAATAGACGGAGATGGAAAGCGCGGCGGCAATCTCGAGCGGGCCGCCTTTGCCGGGTTGCTGGTCGTGAACCGCCTGGCGCGCCAGCGATGCGGTTCGCAAAAGCTGTTCTGCGTAAGGACGCAAAATGCGGCCCGACTCCGAAAGCGTCAGCCCGCTGCGCGAGCGGGCAAATAAAGACACGCTCAGCGACTGCTCCAGCGCTTTGATGCGCGCGCTCACCGCGGGTTGGCTCACGCGCAGCGCTTCCGCCGCGCGGTGAAAACCGCCAAAAGTCGCTACCGCCAGGAAAGTTTCGAGCTGGTCGATTTCCACTTCGCCCTCAATCGCACTAACAACGTCTTTCTATCGCAGATTATGAGATCGATCAACAATTTTTATCAGGGTGATAGAAACATTCCGTTTGACCCAAAACGCTTACTACAACAGAATCGGTTCACGGTATGTGGGGGCCGGGTCAAAACCCGGCGCTAGGAGCGAGTTTTAGACCGACGCTGCGGGGCCATGCAAGGCCCGGCCAACACAAGGTTGCCGGGCGGCAACGCCGGATGGGAAGTCGAGGGCGCGATTGCACCCCGGGTATCCCGCGAAACACGGGTCCAAACGGCCTTGTAAAGCGGCAACGCCTCCCTCCGAAAAAGCATCGAAGCAGCGCGAACGAAGGTGAGGCGAATGGCGAATTTCGACCGTTAATCACGATTCCCGAGATTGGCTTCCATCTCAATTTCCCCCCAGAGGGATTTTCCGCCGAGCGCGAGCTTCCGGAAGGCTTTCTCGATTTTCTTGCTCCCCTGCATCAGCGTTTCGCTCCTCGCCAGCGCGAGTTGATCGCCGAACGCAAACGCGTGCTTGCCGAATCTTTGCAGGGCGAAAAGCCCACTCACCGCTACCCCGCGGAAGCGGTTCGTAACGGCTGGCGCATCCAGTTGCCGGAGTGGTGCCAGGACCAGCGCAACCAGATGACTGGCCCCGCCGACGAAGCTGAACTCGTGGTTAAGATGCTGAATTCAGGCGCCCCCGGCGTGATGCTTGATCTTGAGGATTCCACCGTCAACGCATGGGATCACCAGCAACTGGCTGTCGAAAACATCTTCGCCGCGCTGCGTGGGACGCTCACTTACTTCGATAAGAAACGCGACCGCGTCGTCGGCATTCAGCCCAGCAAAACCGTGATCTGGATTCGCGCCCGCGGTCTGCACCTGCACCAAGGCGGATTCTTCGGCGAGCCTACGTCAGCTTCGTTGTTCGACGTAGCTCGCATCGCGTTCCAGATCGATCCCGCGGAGCTGAAACATCCCCTGGCTTTTTATATTCCGAAATCTGAATCTGCCGATGAAGCTCTCTGGTGGCGCGACGTTTTCCAGGCCATCGCCGAAGCTCGCGGCTGGCCGCGCGATTACATCAAGTGCATGGCGCTGGTGGAGTCGCATCCCCTGGCATTCCAGATGGAGGAGTTCCTCTATAACCTGCGCGACCACATCGTGGGATTGAACCTGGGCCGCTGGGATTACATGGCCAGCCTGATTCACTTCAACCTGAGCGATCCCGAGTGGGTTCTGCCCGATCGCAACACGATTCCCTACAACGTCGCGTTCTTTCAAAATCTCCGCGAGCTTTTGCCCGAGGTCTGCCACAAGCGGGGAGTGCTGGCAATCGGCGGCATGACGGCGCTTTATCCCAGCCGTGAAGATGCCGAACTCAACGCTCGCGCCTTGGACGTGCTGGCAAAAGATAAGAAGAACGAAGCCGACTGCCTGATGGATGGAGCCTGGACCGGACATCCGGATCAGAATCAGATCGCGCTCGAACAGTTCCCCTTTCCCAATCAATTGCAGGCGCGCCGCCCTTATGCGGAGCGCTATCCCGATCTGCGGCCTTCGCCCAGCAGCGTGGGCAAGCGCACGCTTTCGGGCACCCGCGCCGCGATTCGCACCGTGATCCGCTACCGCAATGGGGTGTTGAATGGCAAGGGCGCCAGCCTGCTCGACGGCTACATGGAAGACCTGGCTACCGACCGCATCTACCGCTTGATGATCGCGCAGCGCATGCGGCACAGCGAACACGTGGACATCATTGATGACAACGGCAAACGCATTCCCCACACTCCTCAGCTGATCACCCAATTGTTCGACGAAGAATTGGAAAAACTGATCGCCAACCCGGGCAAGGACCTGGGGACGCAAGAATCGTTTCGCGAAGCCCGACGCATCAGCGAAGCGATGATCGTGAATGGGGAAATTGACCCGCACTAACAATACTTGACGCCGGCCAGGACCGGCGCAGAAGGACGAACACATGGCAACCAACGGAAACGGCACTCAGCGCACCAACGGGAAAACCAACGGACGGTGGGACGGCATTACCCGCCCCTACACCGAACAGGACGTGGAAAAACTCCGCGGCTCGATGAAAATCGAGTACACGCTCGCTAAGCAAGGCGCGGAGCGCCTCTGGGACCTGCTCCATTCGGAGACCTACGTTCCCGCGCTGGGCGCCATGACCGGCAACCAGGCCGTGCAGCAGGTGAAGGCCGGACTGAAAGCCATCTACGTGAGCGGTTGGCAAGTTGCCGCGGATGCGAACGACGCGGGGCAGATGTATCCCGACCAGAGTCTTTACCCTGCCGACAGCGTGCCCAACCTCGTGCGCCGCATCAACCAGGCGCTGATGCGCGCCGACCAGGTGCATCACGCCGAAGGCAAGAATGATGTCCACTGGTTCGCGCCCATGATCGCCGACGCTGAGGCCGGCTTCGGCGGCAACCTGAATGCCTTTGAATTGATGAAAGCCATGATCGAGGCGGGCGCCGCTTGCGTCCATTTCGAGGATCAGCTCTCCTCCGCCAAGAAGTGCGGACACCTCGGCGGCAAAGTGCTGGTGCCGACCGTCGAAGCCATTCAGAAGCTGGTTGCCGCCCGTCTGGCCGCTGACGTCATGGGCGTCCCTACGCTGATCATGGCCCGCACCGATGCCGACAGCGCGACCCTGCTGACCAGCGATATCGATCCCCGCGACCGCGAGTTCCTCACCGGAGAGCGCACGGCGGAAGGATTCTTCTGCATTCGCGGCGGAATCAAATCCGCCATCGCCCGCGCCATCGCTTACGCGCCCTACGCGGATCTCATCTGGTGCGAGACTTCGCATCCCTCTCTCGAGGAAGCGCGCGAGTTTGCCGACGCGGTCCACGAAAAATTCCCCGGCAAAATGCTGGCTTATAACTGCTCGCCTTCGTTCAACTGGAGAAAGAATCTCGACGACGCCACCATTGCGAAGTTCCAGCGCGAACTGGCGGCCATGGGATACAAGTTCCAGTTCATCACGCTGGCCGGCTTCCACGCGCTGAACCTGGCGATGTTCGAACTGGCCCGCGCCTACAGGACCGACGCCATGACCGCCTACTGCCGCCTGCAGGAGAAGGAATTCAGCCGCGAACGCGATTACGGATACGAAGCCGTGAAGCACCAGCGCTTCGTGGGCACGGGATACTTCGACGCGGTCACACAGGTGATCGCCGGCGGGACATCGTCGGTGACGGCGCTTGCCGGCTCTACCGAAGCCGAACAGTTCACGCCCAGCAAAGCTCCGGCTTATTCGGGCAAGGGTCCGGATGCAGGCTGCCAGCCGATTCTGGGCGACTGCCCGTCACAGCTCGTGACCACCATCGCCGAAGAATCGCGACAGTAGTCTCGCTGCGTACCGGGGCGGACGTCTTTCGTCCGCCCTTTCTTTTTCTCCCAACCGCCGCGCCAATCACCGCGACACAGAATCACTTCGTTTCGTCTGAAAGTTGGACCCGCGAGTCCATTCTCTGCCCGAGGGCTCAAACAAGGCATCTGTCGCGGATTTTCACAGTTGACACGGCGGTGTGAGCCGGAGCTAAATAGCTCCGCCGGGTTTCCCGTAACAGCGAGCGCCGATCTCCCTCCCCTGGAGTTCGCTGCGTGGTACAGAAAGAAACCTGCCAGGAGAGAAGATGAATAAAGCCGATCTCATTGACCGCATTGCAAGCGGTGCCGGTATCAGCAAAACGCAAGCCGCTGCTGCCATCGACACCTCGGTAGAGAGCATCACGGCCGCTTTGAAAAAGGGAGATCGAGTGGCCTTGATTGGTTTTGGTACCTTCTCCGTGTCCCAGAGAAAGGCCCGCAACGGACGCAATCCGCAGACAGGCGCCACTCTGAAAATCGCAGCCCGCAAGGTTGCGAAGTTCACTCCAGGAGCAGAACTAAAAAAGGCAGTCAACCGAAAATAGGGGCCCATAGGTTTCCGGGGTAGGGCGGCAGGGATGAAATCCTCGCCGCCTTTTGTTATTTGGGCTCGATTTCGCCCGGAGGCTTCGGCCCGGCCCGATGCGAAGCAAGGGCGTCCTCCGCTGATGAAAGCAAGCCGCTTAGCGAAGCCCCTAAGGTTGCTGAATCCGCCACCCCTCCTATAGAATCTAAACGTCCCGAAAAGAGGTCAGAGTCCCATGAAGGCAGCGATTCATCCGAACTACAACGAAATACGCGTGATGTGCGCGTGCGGCAACAACTTCACCACCCGGTCGACCCATAAGGGCGACATCCACGTGGAAATCTGCTCGAACTGCCATCCCTTCTTCACTGGCAAGCAGAAACTCATGGATACCGCGGGCCGCGTGGAGCGTTTCCGCCGCAAGTACGCCAAGAGCGACGCCGCCAAAGCGGAAGCAGCCAAGAAGTAAGTCGCCCCAGCGTAAGAGTTCAAAAGCCTCCCATTGCGGAGGCTTTTCTCTTTACCAGGATCGCTTAGCGACAATTCGACTGTCCACCGACGCGAAATAGGTGGGAGTTTTTTCGGGAAGGGCACGACCTTCAGTCGTGCCAAGAACATGACCAATTTTACGGGCTTTAGCCGCTGAGGTTTTCTCCGCGAACTCTGCGGCCCTTCTTCGCGATCTTTGCGTTTTAAGATTTTTAGGCCTACTCGTCATCCATCGCGATGGGATCCCCCACGATGTTGTAATAAACCTCTTTGGGCTTCGCCGGCTTAGGAGTCGCCGGTGGAGGCGCTGGTGTTGCCGCCACGGGAGCTGCGACCGGCGGAGCCACCGGCGGGCTTGGACCGGAGCGGCCTGAACTGGGGAAGGTTGGACGGTTGGCGCGGGCTTCGGAGGCGCCGCCGCCGGAACCGGCTTCGCCACCGGTGCCGTCACAGCACTTTGCAACGACAACGACGCCGGAGCCGCCGCCACCCTCCGAACCACAACCCTCCCAGGCTTCTGCACCCACGAATTCAGAACCGCCGCCACGATCCCCGCCAGGCAGAATTCCAGAATCGCGATGAACAGCGCGGGAACATCAATGTCCCCCTTTCCCAAATACAGCGGAGACGCCGGGTCACCGCCCATGACCCGCGCCGTCAGCGGCACCAGCAAGTGCGCGGTCAGGGCCACCAACAGACCCCAGATTGCCTGCCCGAGAACCAGCGCCAGCACGATCCGCACAATCCATTTTTTCGAGTCGGCTGCAGATAATGAAGGGGTATTCGATGATTCTTCCATGGGGTACGCCTCGGATACTGCGATTGTGACACATCCGCCAATTGCGGGGAAAGCCAGTTAAAATAACCCACGTGCGTAAGTATTGGGAAAATCCGCCCGAAGCGCGAACCGCCGACAAGCCGGTCCCGGCGTCGGTGATTCTCGGCGGCGTGAACATTGCCCCCGCCACCGTGCTCGCCCCGATGGCTGGAGTCACCGATACCGTCTTCCGCCGCTTCATTCGCAACCTCGGAGGCTGTGGCCTGATCATGACCGAATTCACCTCGGCCGACGGCATCCTGCGTCACAAAGATCGCAAGGCCCAGCGCTACCTGACGTTTTACGGAGACGAGCATCCGATCTCGGCGCAGCTTTTCGGCAGCGATCCCAAGGTCATGTCGGAAGCTGCAAAGGTTGTTGAGGGCCTCGGCTTCGATCTGGTCGATCTGAATCTCGGATGCCCCGCGAAAAAAGTTGTGAAGTGTAATGGAGGCTCGGGCCTGCTGCGCGATTTGCCGGCCATTGGCGAGATCTTCAAGGCCGTGCGCGCCGCCGTGAAGATTCCCTTTACGGTGAAATTCCGCGCGGGATGGAACGAGCAGGAAATCGTCTGCGTTGACCTGGCCAGGATGGCAGAAGACTGCGGACTCTGCGGAGTCGCTCTCCACGCCCGCACCCGCGAGCAAGGCTACACCGGACAGGCTCGCTGGGATTGGATCGCCGCCGTGAAAGATGCGGTGAAGATTCCAGTGATCGGCAACGGCGACATCCGTACCCCTGAAGATGCCAGCGCCATGGTCACGCAAACGGGATGCGATGCCGTCATGATCGGCCGCACCGCCGCATCGAATCCGTGGATCTTCCGCCAGATCGCCCAATACACGGAACGCGTAGGGGCCTCAGACCGGGAAGGGCACGACTTCAGTCGTGCCGTAAACGCTAACGGAAATTCGGCTTCAGCCGCCGAGGGCCCCCTCTACGATGAACCCTCCGAATTCGACCGCTACCAGATGATCCGCACCTATTTCCAGATGCTGGTCGAAGAGGAGTTCCCCGATGCGCCGGGCAAAATGAAGCAATTCGCCTCGTGGTTCACCCACGGCGTCCCCGGAGGCGCCGCGCTGCGCAAGACCATCTACGAAGCCAAAGCTGCCCCGGAAATCCTGGGCAGGGTGGAAGACTTCTTTGAAGCCCGCCTGCAATTGCAGTTAGCCAAGTCCATGTAAGGCCCGGATCCCCTCAGTTGTCGCCTTCCCGAAAGAAGTACGGAATTGATTGCTAGAATAGCTGTAGCGCCTTGTGGGGTTTTCCGTATCGATGCAGTTCACCGAACAGTTCGACGTTGTCGTGGTCGGCGCGGGACACGCCGGTTGCGAAGCCGCCATGGCCGCCGCTCGCATGGGACTGAAGACCGCGCTCTATACGCTGAACCTCGACCTGATCGCTCAGATGTCGTGCAACCCCGCGATCGGTGGCATCGCTAAGGGACATCTGGTCCGCGAAGTCGACGCCCTCGGCGGCATCATGGGAGAAGTCACCGACGCGGTGGGCATCCAGTTTCGCCTGCTCAACACGTCGCGTGGCCCGGCCGTCTGGTCTCCGCGAGCGCAGTGCGATAAGCAGGCCTACCGCATCAAGATGCGCGAGGTGCTGGAATCGGAGCCGAATCTCAAGATTAAGCAAGCTGAAGTGGCGGAATTGATTCTGGAAGCTTGTCATCCCGAGCGGAGTGAGGCGCAGCCGAACGAAGTCGAGGGACCTTGTGTTTCTAGCGACCGAATCCTCCGCGGCATCCGCCTCCGCGACGGACGTACGGTCGGCGCCTCCGCCGTCATCATCACGACGGGCACGTTCCTGAACGGCCTCATCCACTGCGGAGAACAGCAATATCCTGCGGGACGCTCGGGCGAACCGCCCTCCGTCCTGCTGGGAGAGGCCCTGAAGAAACTCGGCCTGCGCGGATGCCGGCTGAAGACTGGCACGCCTCCGCGCCTGGATGGGCGCAGTATCGATTGGTCGCGCTTCCAGGAGCAGCCGGGCGACCTCGATCCCACGCCGTTCAGCTTCCGCACCCGGCGGGTCACCAATCATGACAAGCAGGTTCCCTGCTACATCGCCTTCACCACGGAAGAAACCCACCGCGTAATTCGCGAGAACGTACATCGCTCGCCGATGTACAGCGGGCAGATTCAGTCCATCGGCCCGCGCTACTGCCCATCGATCGAAGACAAGATCGTCAAGTTCCCTGACAAGACCACGCACCAGTTATTTCTCGAGCCCGAGGGCCTGAACACGCACGAGGTGTACGTCAACGGCATGAGCACTTCGTTGCCTATCGACGTGCAGCTCGCGATTCTGAAGTCGATTCCCGGACTCGAATCGGCCGACATGCTGCGCCCCGGCTACGCGATTGAATACGATTCGATCGATCCGACCGAGCTTGAGCGTACCCTCGAAACCAAGAAGATTGCCGGGCTCTTCCTTGCCGGACAGATCAACGGCACCAGCGGCTACGAAGAAGCTGCATGCCAAGGTCTGATGGCGGGCATCAATGCCGCGCTGAAGGTGAAGGACCAGCCGCCACTGATCCTCGATCGCACCGAGGCTTACACCGCGATCCTGATCGACGATTTGATATCGAAGGGCACGAACGAGCCCTACCGCATGTTTACCTCGCGGGCTGAGTTCAGGCTGCACTTAAGGATCGACAACGCCGACCGCCGCCTCACTCCGCACGGCCGCAGGGTTGGATTGATTCATGACAAGGCGTGGTCGGATTTTCAAGCGAAGCAAGTGCGCCTGGAAGCGATGAAGACGACGCTGGAGAAAACCAAGCTGACCGCCGCGATGCGAGACAGTCTCTCCCTTTGTCATCCCGAGCGAAGTGAGGCGCAGCCGAACGCAGTCGAGGGACCTTGTGTTCCCGCCGTTGATCTGACATCCGCGCTGGGCCAACCCCTGGCCCAACTCCTCAAGCGCCCGGAAGTGAGCATCGAACAACTTGCGGGGATCTTGCGGGAACTCGATCCGAAGTTTTTCGCAAATGAAGAAATCCGCGAAAATCCGCGCGAATCCGTGGCGAATCTTTCTTCTTCGATGCGCAACGATCTGAAGTCCGTCGAAACCGAGATCAAGTACGCGGGCTATCTCAACCAGCAACAGCGCGCTATTGATCGCCTGAAGAAATCAGAGCAACGCAATATCCCCGACTGGTTCGACTATCAGTCGGTCAGCGGACTGTCCCGAGAAATGCAAGAGAAATTGCTCAAGATTCGGCCGCGCACGCTGGGCCACGCCTCGCGCATTCCCGGCGTGACCCCGGCGGCGGTTTCTTTGGTCAACGTCTACATCGAGATTCAGGCCAAGCGCCGCGAGCAGGCCGCCGCGCTATAGGTTTTCTTCGCGTCCTTGCTTAGCAATCTTTGCGTTAAAAAGCTTTTTTCTCGCCACTGGGTACCCGGTACTATGTACTCTCTATGCTCACAGCCCGCCAGCACTTTCCCGGCCTTCACGACAAAGTTTTTCTCGATGCCGCGTGCGTTTCGCTTGCGCCGCGGCCCGCGGTCGAAGCGGTCGAGAAGTTTCTCGACATCGCCATGGTTTGCCCGCACGAGTCGTCGACGGCTCACCACATTTTCATGGACCAGATGCGCGCCGCCGCCCGTCCCGCGGTCGCCCGGCTGATCAATGCACATGAAGACGAGATTGCGCTGACCGAAAGCACTTCGCACGGACTGTCGCTCGCGGCCAACGCGATTCCGCTGGAATCTGGCGATCGGGTGCTGATCTCCGATCTGGAATTCATGGAGGTGGCGATCCCCTGGTTGCAGAAAAAGAGAGATGGGATCGAGATCGATGTCGTGCCGAACCATAAGGGCGAAGCGCGGATTGAGGATTTCGCCGCCCGCATTACTCCACGCACGCGTGTCATCTGCATCAGCAGCGTGCAATGGACGAACGGATATCGCTGCGATCTCGCCGCACTGAGCCAGCTTTGCCGAGAGCGCAAGGTCTGGCTCGTCGTCGACGCCATCCAGCAACTTGGCGCCGTTCCGCTCGACGTGCGTGAGACACCGGTCGACATCCTCGTGTGCGGGGGCCACAAATGGCTCAATGCGCCTTTCGGTTGCGGATTTCTTTACGTGAGCCGTGACGTTCAACCGCGGCTGCATCCGCCGCTCGCGGGATACCTTTCGGTCGAAGATCCCGTGGGAGGCTGGGGCAATTATTTTCAGACTCCAACGACCACGCCTGTCACGGACTATGCCTATGTGAACTCAGCCCGCCGCTTCGAAACTGGAGGCACCGCCAACTACCCCGGCGCCATCGGCCTGGCCGCGAGCCTCAACCTCATTCACCATCTGGGACAGAACAATACCGCGGCCCACATCCGCTCGCTGACCGATCATTTGATTCCGGGACTCGAGCGATTGCCGGTCACCGTGGTCACGCCGCGTAACCCGAAGCATCGCTCGGGCATCGTGACTTTCTCGGCCGGCAACGCCGAACAAAACGTCGCGCTCATGAACAGGCTGCTGGAAAAGAGAATTCTGGTTTCGGTCCGCTACACCTCGAATGTCGGCGGCGTGCGCGTCTCGTGCCACTTCTACAACTCGGTCGAGGACATCGACAAGCTCTTGTCCGAATTAAAGAAGCAGCTCTAAGCAACAGAGCTCGAATCCATGTCCGAAAACGGCCACCCGTTCACTGAGATTTGTTTTATCGTAGATAGCGATGCAGCTCGATCCCATCGTTTGCGCCCGCGCCCGCAGAGCCCGCGATCCGCGCTTTGATGGACGCTTCTTCATCGCGGTCGCCACGACCGGCATTTACTGCCGCCCCATCTGCCCGGTGCGCTCGCCCAAAGAAGAGAATGTGCGCTATTACGCGAGCGCAGCCGCGGCTGCCGAGGCAGGATTCCGCCCCTGCTTGCGTTGCCGTCCCGAATGCTCTCCGGGCACGCCGGCATGGCTTGGCACTTCGGCCACAGTTTCCCGCGCCCTGCGCCTGATCAGCGAGAGTGCTCTTGAAGATGGCAGCATCGATACGTTGGCCGCTCGCGTCGGTATCGGCTCGCGTCATCTGCGCCGCCTGTTCCTGCAACATCTCGGAGCCACACCCATCGCCATTGCGCAGACCCGCCGCCTGCATTTCGCCAAGAAATTGATCGACGAAACCAGTCTTCCGATGAATGAAGTCGCCATCGCCTCCGGATTCGGCAGCGTGCGCCGCTTCAACGCCACGTTTCAGAAGACCTACCGACGCACGCCGACGCACATCCGCAATCTCGCCCGTCACGCGCCCGCTGAGGAAGAACACGAATATCGATTCCTCTTACGCTTCCGTCCGCCCTTCGACTGGAAGGGTCTCCTGGAATTTCTCGCGCCTCGCGCCATACCGGGAGTGGAGTTGATCGAGCAGGAAAGCTATCGCCGGACCTTCCGGCTGGACGATCACGCGGGCTGGTTGCAAGCAGCGCTCGACAAGGACGCCGGCGCTGTGGCGCTACGCATCCACTTTCCCGATCCGCGTTCACTCTTTCTGATCGTCGAGCGGGTGCGCCGCCTTTTCGATCTCTCCGCCGATCCCGCCGAGGTCAACAGTCATTTCCGGCGCGACCCGATACTCGCGCCCGGCATTGCGGCCCGTCCTGGCCTGCGCGTACCCGGTTCCTGGGACGGGTTCGAACTCGCCGTTCGCGCCGTGCTCGGCCAGCAAGTGACGGTGCGCGGAGCTTCGACGCTTGCGGGACGGCTGGTTCGCGAATTCGGCACACCAGTTGCCGGCAATCACGGCTTGACGCACCTCTTTCCTGGCTCGGCGAAACTCGCCGACGCCGACGTCGCCCGCGTCGGACTGCCGCGCGCCCGCGCCAATACGATCCGTGCCCTCGCCCGCGCAGTCACGGATGGTGACATCACCTTTTCCGGCTGTGATTTGGAAGATTTCCGCGAGCGTTTTTGTTCCCTTCCGGGGATCGGCGACTGGACCGCGCAATACGTCGCCATGCGGGCGCTAGGCGAGCCCGATGCCTTCCCCGCCGCTGACCTGGGGTTGCTCCACGCCACCGGTTTACGCAACCCGCGCGAACTGGAAGCTCGTTCTCAGGCCTGGCGCCCGTGGCGCGCCTACGCCGCCATGCACCTCTGGCAAGGAGCATCGTCGAACCAGTTGAACAGGAGCGTCTCCGTGAGTTTGCCCCGGGCGCAGTCGGGGAGTCGAGCCCCGAAGGAGCGAGAGACCCTAGCCCAGCACGTCAGTGCTGGCGTCGCCTGAGGCACGAGTCATGACCAATTACACCCAGATCGACAGCCCTATCGGTCCGCTGCTCCTCGCGGCCGACGAAACCGGATTACGCCGCATCGAATTCATATCGAGCAAGCGCGCTCACCCTCCGGAAGCCGATTGGACAGAAGACACCCGTCCTGTGAAGGAAGTCATCCGCCAACTTCGAGCTTATTTTGCAGGCAAGCTGGAAACCTTTGAACTCCCGCTGGCTCCGGAAGGCACCGACTTCCAGCAGAAGGTCTGGCGCCGGCTTTGCGACATCCCCTACGGCGAAACTATTTCTTACGGCCAGCTTGCCCAGCGCATCGGCAATCCCAACGCCTCGCGCGCGGTCGGCCTCGCCAACGGCTCCAATCCTATTCCGATCATCATCCCCTGCCATCGCGTCATCGGCAGCAACGGCAAGCTTACCGGCTACGGCGGAGGCCTGCCCATCAAGGAAAAGCTGCTCGCCCTGGAACGCCGCCAGTTGACGCTGCTCTAGGGTACTTTAAAGTCCTTGTCGCCGCCCTTGGGCGCGCTTTGCGGCCAAAGGCTTTTTCCGGTTACCATAGAGCTACCGTCTGGTCCCCCGCATCGTACAAATTATGAAGACCATTTTCACGACCCTCGCGCTGCTGCTGCTCGCCACGGCTCTACTGGCTCAGAACGACACGTCCTCCTTGAAGCCTCCCAAGGGAGCCCAGGTGGCGATCGTGGTCTTCGAAGATCTGCAGTGCCCCGACTGCCGCCGCGCGGCTCCGCTAGTCGCTGAGGCCGGACGCACCTACAAGATCCCGGTCGTCCGCCACGACTACCCGCTTCCCGGCCACAACTGGTCGTTCGATGCCGCGGTGATCGCACGCTACTTCGATTCCCACTCCAAGCAGTTGGGCACCGAATACCGCGATTACATCTTCCAGCACCAGCCGGAAATCACTCCGCCGACGCTGCGCGCGTTTTCCGAGAAGTTTGCCGCCGACCACAAACTGGACTTGCCCTTCGTGGTCGATCCGCAAGGAAAGTTTGCCGACGAAGTCCGCGCCGATCGCGAGGTCGGCCAGCGCCTCGGTCTAGAACACACGCCGACAATCTACGTGGTCAGCAATAAGACGCAGGGGAAGCCGTTTGTGGAAGTCGTCGACCGGACGCAGTTGTATCAGCTGATCGACGCGATGATGAACGAGTAGCCCCGGTAAAGAATATTCATCGCGGATGTGAAGGTGCGGCAGCGCCAATGGAGGCCGCAAAGACCGTTAATGCGACTCAGAACGCCACCATCTCACTTCTTGTCCGCTCCGGTTTTCTTCAGGATATCGAGCGCGAACTCTCGAATCCAGTTCACTGCCACACCATATCCCGCCTGCTCCAGCGCCGCGTATGCCCCATCTTTCACCATGCTGCGGTTGTTGGCGGGCTTCCAGGTGCTGGCAATGACACCGGCGGCGAACGTGCCCGCATAAACCGGAATCTGCGGCCGCAGTTCCTGTTCCGTGCTGTTATAAGTCACAAAATTGCGGACGATCGCATGACGGGTCCGAGGCCAGAACCCCGTACAGCGGCAAACGTCGTAGCGCGGCTCGTAGCCCATGGCTGCGTTTCCGGCCGCGATCAGCGTGTTGCCAATGGCAAACTGTCCGAAATGGGATGCATACCGCTGCCCGTATCCACCGATCCCCCCGCCCCACTCGTAAGGAATTCCCCGCGCCTGATCGACTCCCGCGGCAAATGCCCGGGCAAAATACGCACCGGCATTGAAGTAAGTCTGGCGCAGATACGCCTCGCGCCGCTCCCGCAAGGTTAGCGGCGCCAGCTTGGTTTGATGAGGAACATAGGGTCCGATCAGCCAGACAATCGGCAGATCCTTCATCCTGCCGGGAAAGTCTTTAACCTGTCCGGGCAAGTCCTTCACCTTGTCCATCACCGTAGGATGGCTTTCCTCTTGGCCGCTTGGTTGTTGCGTGTCTTGCGCAGAAGATTCGTCGGACGCAGCCAGTTCCATGGCCACCGCGGAGGGGGCGGCCGGAAGGTTTTTCAAACTCGCGGCGTTCTGTCCCAGGCAACCTGCCGCCGTTAGCAGAACTATCCCACACACTCGCAGCACAGGGGGCAAAATGCGCGTCCTCCCAAGAACCATACCACAGGGGTTTCGGTGCGGAAGCTTATGCCCCCAGGAAGTAGGATTACTCGCTGACCTGAGGTCTGATTCCGCCACGGCAGGAAAGGTTTCCACGCAACACTTTCTGTCGAAATTAAAATCATCTTGACCCTGACGCAACGTCAAGCCGTACAACCTCGATCAGGAGAAGCCGCATGAGCCCGACTTACCAGCCTCATGAATTTGCCCGGCGAGCCGGAGTCACGATCCGTGCCCTGCACCACTACGACCGCCTCGGGTTGCTCAAGCCCAGCGGACGCACGCGCGCAGGTTACCGGCTTTACACCGATCGTGACCTGATCCGCCTGGAACAAATCGTGGCACTGAAGTTCATCGGATTTCCCCTGAACCAGATCCGGGACCTGCTCAATCGTAAAGACGCCGACCTCGCTGCGACTCTGCGGCAGCAGCGCCAGATCATCGCCGAAAAGCGCAACCATCTCGACCGAGCCATCCAGGCGATCGAACGCGCCGAGCAGATTGTGGCCTCCGGCGAAAAACACGACTGGGAATCGTTCCGGAAAATCATCGAGGTGATTCAAATGCAGACTCGCAAAGACTGGATGCAGAAGTACTACAGCGAAGAACAACTGGTGAATCTGAAGAGCCGCTGGTCGCCGGAGGTGCAGGAACAGGCTGACAAAGACTGGAAAGCCCTGATTCAAGATGTGGAAGCCGCCATCGCGCGGAAGGAAGATCCTGCCAGCGAAGCCGGAAAGCAACTCGCCGCCCGGCGCAGAAATCTGCTGCTGCAATTCACCGGAGGCGATCCCGGCATCGCGCAAGGCCTGAAGAAACTTTTTGCCGATCAACCCAACTGGCCCAAGGATTTCAAGAAGCCTTACGGGGAGGAGGTCGAGAACTTCCTGAACCAGGCCACCAAAGCCGGCGGAGGGTTGTGTCTGTAAGCAATCGGGTCCCCATCCTGGCCGCGTTTTTTGCGACAGGGTGGGGATGTTTCAATCGACAGTCAACAATCGAAAATCGACAATATTTCCCTATCCCCTCTCAAACGCGTGTTTCTTCTCCAACTCCGCGAGTGCTGCCTGCATGTCGCCTTCAATTTTTTCCTGTTGTGCCATCAACGCCTGGTTGGCGCGCGCGTAACGCCGCTCTAACGTGAACAATCCTTCCTTTGCCATGCCGTTCGCGATCTCAACCAAATGGTCGGAGGTAGTCTCCACGTACAGCGCCTCGGTCGCATCGCCGAGCCACACGTCACCGCCCGTGACCTTGGTCTGCCAGTAGACTTTGCGGGCAATAAGCGAGCGCATCTCCTCGTCGCTGGCTTTGCCGAACATCCATTTATTGCGCTTGAAGTCGTAATGCCGGCTGGAAAAATTCACCGGCACCAGCTTGCCCGACTTCACAAACTCTACTTGGCGTTTGTCGACTTCTTTGCGCAGAGCGTTGATGACCGGGCCTTCAAGGTCTTTGGGCTCGAGCGAAGGCACTACTTCTTTTAACGTCGCCGACAGATTCACCGCCACCGGCGCATGCAGCCCGGCACCATTTTCCAGACGAATATCAGTATGGAGCACCCAGAAATCCGACCCTGACGTCGAGCGGTGAAACGGCCACTTCAGCTCAAAGGAGAGCGGCAAGCCGCTCAAGGTGACGTAGATTTTCTTTTCCCCAGTTCCATTTTCAGCAGTCATGCCAATTTGATCCCCACAAGTTAAAAGATGATCGAGTATTGTATTCATCCTCCCACTTAAAGGTCCAAATCCGCAAACGGCGAAGGAAAAACCCAGCAGACACTCGCCACGATCCCACCTGTAAACCAATGAGATGCTTGATCAGAAGGGTTCTAATCATCACTCAAGAATCAACAATCACAAATAGATCTCCCCGTACTCACCCCTTCGAGGTGACCGCAATCACGGCAATAATCTGCGATCGTGCGAACATGAAGCTAGACGGCGAGGTGTGCCATGAACGATAGTGTCTTTTTTGCGACCTTCGATCCTCTCTACGTCAACGCGCCGGACGCCTGCAGTCTCTGCATCGCCCAGCCTCCCATCTTCGATTACGAATACGCCCTCGAACAGGAGAGCGGCGAAAGACAGTACATCAAAGGATTCTGTTGCGCTCGCTGTGCCGCCGAGCTGTTGAAGAAATTGGCCAACAACGAAGCCCGGGAATGGGCTGAGGAAGAAGAGCTGCTGCAAGCCGAGGACCTCGACGTCACCGACTTCCAGAAGCGCCGCCTGGCCACCTTCGGCAACGTGAAATAGAAGAAGTAAGTGTGGCGCGGACGCCCCCGTCCGCGAAAACTTGCCAGGAAAGAAGAGCTTAGGACTCCCGGGAAAACCTCGCTCGGGAATGAGAGCAAACGTAGGGCGCCCCTTTCTTTCGCGCTTTTTGCGAAGGGCGGAGCGTCTTGCCTATCATCCCAAAATCTCCCGCGCCGTCATAAATGTTTCCGCATGCGCCTCGGCCGTGAGCGCGATCGGCTCCGAATATCCGCCACCCAGCGTGATCACCAGCGGCGCTCGCACTGCCGACATCACCATCCGATCCCTCTCGCGCAAACCAGCATGAGTTAACTCGAGATGCCCCAAACGATCCGACGCCAGCCCATCCACGCCCGACTGGTAGAAGACGATGTCGGGAGCGAACTCCGCTACCCGCGGCAGCACTGACTCCACAATTTTCAAATACTCCTCATCGCCGGTTCCCGCCGCCAGTTCCACATCGATCTTGCTGACCTGCTTGCGCAGAGGAAAATTGTTCTTGCAGTGCACCGACAAGGTCAGCACTGCGGCATCATCCTGAAAAATATGCGCGGTCCCATCCCCCTGATGCACATCGAGATCGATCACCGCCGCCCGCCTGATCTTCCCTCGAGAACGCAACCAAGCGATCGCCACCGCAATGTCGTTGAAGACGCAAAATCCCGAGCCCTCGGCGGCGAACGCATGATGCGTGCCGCCAGCAAGAGTTCCGCCCCATCCCGTGTCCAATGCTTCCGAGGTTGCGGCCAAAGTTCCGCCGACCGATGCCAACGTCCGGTTCACCAATCCTTCCGACCAAGGGAATCCGATCTTCCGCATTGCTCCAGCCGGCAGGGTTCCGCTCAGGAAGGCCTCAACATAATCGCGATCGTGTACCAACTCGATCGTCGACCGATCCGCCAGCGGCGCCACCTCCAACTCGAACTTATCGGTCAGCAACTCCCGCAACATGCGATATTTTTCAATAGGAAACTTGTGCCCGTCCGGCAACGGAAGATTGTAGGTATCGGTGTAAAAAAGACGGCGGGACATGACGAAGATCGTAACAAAGTAGCGCCGGCGTCCCGCCGGCCACGGTGAAGCTTGGGCCTTTCGTCCCACCAAGACGAACGCGGAAGCTCCCGATCCCCGAACTCACCCGGAATTCGCAACCCTCATCCCACTCATTAACCATCCTGATTCGTAACTCCCCCGCTTCTCTTGCCGTTGTATTCTGGCGGACGGAGGCTGGCATGGGGAAAGTCCTGTTGGAGATCTGTTGCGGCTCAATCGATGACGCGATTCAAGCGAACGCGGGCGGGGCGGACCGGGTGGAGTTGTGCTCGGCTCTTTTTCTGGGAGGATTAACCCCGTCGCTCGGCACTCTGCAGGAAGCCAAGCGCCGCGTGAACATTCCGGTCATGATGATGGTGCGTCCGCGGAGCGGCGGATTCTGCTACACCGAAGCCGAGATGGCCACTATGGAGCGCGACGCTGAAGCCGCGGTCGCGAACGGAGCCGATGGCGTTGTCTTCGGCATTCTCGAGCAAGATGGCAAGATCGACATCCGGCGATCGACGCGCCTGCGTAAGTTGATTGGCGATCGCCAGGCCGTGTTCCATAGGGCTTTCGACGTGACTCCTGATCCATTCACAGCCCTAGAGCAACTGATCGACATGGGCATCACGCGGGTTTTGACTAGCGGACAAAAAAATTCCGTTCCCGAGGGCGTCGACCTGATCAAGCGTTTGATCGAGCGTGCCGCGGATCGCATCGAAATTCTGCCCGGCGGGGGCATCGCGCCCTACAACATCAAAGAAGTCATCGAGCGCACCGGATGCCGCCAGGTGCACCTGACTGCCTGGAGTTCGGTGACCGACTCATCCACCCAAGCCAACCGCGCAGTAACATTTGGAGGAGCCCTGTATCCACCGGAGGACCGGTACGAGACGACTGATGCGGGGTTAGTGCGCAAGCTAGCCGGAGTACTTGAAAAGTAAACAGGTGGGAGAGAAGGGAGATAATTCCGACCGCGTCGGATGAGTTCTTTGATTTTGGCCGCCATCAGTGGGATATGAGGGGCAAAATCAAATGCATTCCACCGGTTAAGCAAAGAAGATCGAAGGTGGCGATGGCTGAGTTCGACACAGATCTAATGCAGGCAGTCGCCGAGCGACTGATGGGCGGCGGCGCGGTCACGGTCGACGACCAGAATCTTAAAGTCGAGCGGGTGGGCAAGCAGCGGTTCCGCATGGCGCGCTTCGAAATGAATGGGCGCGAATACCAGGCCATTGAACAGAATCCCGAAAAGCCGAGTGCCTGGGGAAAGCTCGCGCGCCAGGGACACCAGGTCGTGCAGTTCCGGGACGTTGCCACCAACAAATACGTTGGCGTCGCTGTGGACGGGAAGGTCAAGATTTACGGCCACTAAGCGGTAACGAAAAAGCCCCGCCCTGTCGCAAATATCGCGACCAGGACGGGGCACCCGCTTTTTATTTTCTTTCGGCCACCGCGTGGCAGGAGCAGCGGCGGACAGTGTGAGTCTCTGCGGCGCTGCTTCCCAGGAAGACGCTACGTTCCTCGGGGATGTAGGTCGCGATTACGTGGTGCGTGCCCACTTTGAGGTGCGAGGTTTCATACGAGGCGCGGCCTTTGGCATCCAGCTTTACCCGCTCCTCAACTTTTCCGCCGTCAAGATTGAACTGCACCGTTCCGGCGGGTTCTCCCTTGCCAGTGATGGGCTCAACCATGGCGGTGAAGGTGACCCACTCTCCGGCCTGAGAGGGATCGTCGTCATCGCTTAGCGTCGTCGCAGTCGCGCCTGCCTGAATCTTCTGGATCTCGTGGTAAGTCTCCGCGAAACCGCGATTCCCGGTGATCTGGACATCGAAGATGCAGTCGGCTAGCCGGTTCTTGGCATCAATTCCGCGACAGGCAGCCTGCGCGACCTCGAGATTCACCGGTTCCACCGGGCGCACATCCGGCAGAACGCAGGGAGGCTTCTCCAGCGGCCACTCCCGGTTGGTGAAAGTGTTCGTCGAGGTGCCGCGCGCGTAATCGAACAGGCTCGACTTGTTGGTGACGCGCCAGGCATCGGCGAACTGCTTATAGAGAATGTTGTAGCGCTGGTGCAGCGCCGAAGGCATGGGGCCTACCGAAGCACCATTGGGGAGATTCGGCAGCCAGCTATTGCCCGGGATCACGCCCAGAACTCCTTCGACCGCGGGAGTGTTCCACACATCCACATTCAGATACCACTTACTTTGTGACGACCACCATCCCGGCGTCACAAACAGGATGGTGCCATCGGGGAACTCGCTCAACAGCACTCCGTTCGAGAACTTAAACAGGCGAGCGCCATTGTCGAGATCATAGCCGCCGGGTCCGACGTCGGTGAGGTCTCCGTCCACGCGGAGTTGCAGGCCGCTCGGATCGGGAACTCCGCTGAGATTAGGTTCATAAGTCACGCGGTGCTCGCCGATGCGTGCGGCAACGGCGGTGTTCAGGCTGACGCAGGTGGCGAGTCCGTCGTGCGGATCAGCGCCCGGGGTAAAAGTAGTGGCGATCGGCGACTGGCGGGTTTGAATCTCCAGTCCGTCGTAGTCGCGCAGCACGGTGAATTCTCCCGCTCCTTGAAAATCGTAGTGAACACCGTTAACGGTAGTGAGATGGGGATCGCCTTCGTGAGCCGCGGTGCCTCCGTAGACGCGGTCAGTGTAGGCGTCGTAACGCGAAGTGCCGTCGGGGTTGTCGCTGGTGCTATTGGAGTCGTCAGCCCATGCGGGATGAGCGAGCCCCTGGAAATAAGCCAGGCCGGAATAGTCGCCAAATTGGATATCCAGCTGGCCAGAAGCCGGAGGATTGGAACCATTTCCATCGGAAGTGCCATCGCTGATCTGGGCATTGCCGATGAACGTGGGAGTAGCGCCCGTTGGCGTAGCGATGTCGCAGAACTCCTGCATCGTGTTATTCGAAGCGGAATTGCGGGCGTCGTGCCAGCAGACCGCGATGTTGCCGGAGAGAGGGTTGCTGGCAATACGCGGCAGGAACTGGCTCCTCCCCGTGCCGTCAGTGTTGACCTGGACTGGAGCGCTCCAGGCGCCGCCGTCATTGTCAGAGGTTCGCACGAAGATGTTGGTGTCGGCGCTGCCGACGCTGGGCGCGTCGGTATAGACCAGGTAGAGGCGTCCGAAGTGAGGGCTGGCCATATTGCGGTCGTAGGCGAGTCCGGCTTCGGCATCAACGGTGCGGCGGCTTTGTGCAGGAATCGAATAGAAGCCGCCGACGTTGGTCGCGGTGGCGGTCACCGCTGCGGCAAAGGGGTTCGGACCGAGTCCGTCACCCTTGGTGTTGATGAGGAGGTTGGCCGGGCCAGCTCCTCCGTTAGGACTCTCGCAGACTTGCACCACCGCGCCACCGGGCGAGATGGCGATATCGCCGAAGCTGCACATCGCCGTGCCCGGAATGTTCTGCAGTGTCCCGAAAGCTCCGATGTTGGCAGTGCCTGTGCCAGTGACGGATGCTCCGCGAGCGACCATCGATTGAGCCTGGTTCCAAACGACCCAGACTTCACCCGCATCGGCGGTGATGGTGGGCTGGTCGACGCTGGCCGGGCCAAACGTAGCGAGGGTGGTGAAGGTCTGTCCAGCGTCCGTACTGAGCAGCGTGATGATATTGCCGAGGGTGCTATCGATATAGGTGAGAAACAGATTGTCGAAGGTGTCCCAGGCCATCGTGGGATCGCAGCAGGCGGCGGGTCCCAGGCCGGCAGTTCCGTTGGCGATGGTCTTGCTGGGATCGGGATAAATCCAGGTGACGCCACCGTCGACGCTGCGCGCGGCGAAGAGTCCTCCGGTCGCGTTGTTGCACATCGAAAAAAGCTGCAGCTTGTTGGTGGGGTTCTTGATGATCGAGCACTCGTTCTGGTAGTTGGCCATCTTCGACATGTTGTCGTCGGTTGTTCCGACAAGTTGTGCCTCAGCGGGCAGAGCCATGAGGAAGAAGGCCACGGCCAGAAGGAAACCTTGCAGAGCGATACGCGGAGTGTGTTTGGTCATAAGTGGCTCCTTTCTCAATTCAATTGGTTGGTGGCCCACAGGCCGCGTTGTGCGCGTTGGGCTTCCCGCTGTGCGATGGATAGCTCGTTGTACTTGTATTCGAACTGGTAGTCCTGACCTTGCTGGCGCTGGGCCAGGCCGGAGCGCACCAGTTCGAGGCCGACGTCGCGCACTCCAGTCTTGGGATCGTCAACTAGGAGGCGAGCGTACATCTCCCGCTTTTCGTTGAAGCTGCCGAGGCGCACGCGGGCACCCTTGCCCTGCACCATCTTGGCCATGAAGTCTCGGGCCTCGGTTGCCATGCGCCCCTCAGACGGAGCGACGCCGATGAGGTGGACGACATAGGTACCGCGTCCATAATCGAAAAGCACGGTGTCGGCAGATTTGACTTCGGTGACCTTGCCGTAGAGCGAGTCGCCCGCAGACAAGAGACGGGCAGAGACAAACGCCGTGCAGACAACGAATGCTGCAATGGCCCATTTGTTTTTCATACGACCTTCCTTGAAGGTGGAGTTTTCGGTCAGGGCCGGCCAACAGGTGATCAAGAATGTTGGTGGAGAACTTTGTTTCCAGGGGAAGACAGGACGATCACGGTCTTATCGAATGCAACCGCCCGGCCAAACCCTCATGCCGCCGCCGCGTCGGTCTCTCAAGGTGAAATCAGTGACTTACACCCGATGCCGAACCTCGGTCCGGCTTCGCGCTAACAGTTCGGTTAATGGCGGACTGTTCTTTCGGATAGAGTTGCCCGCCCGCCTTCGTCACTTCGCGACCTCGGAGGCGGACGAAGCGGTTCGCACCCATGAGCCTGTTTGACTTGGAGTGCCCGCATCCCTACCATGTGGGCACCGTGAGGGCGCCACCTCGATGATTGGCCAGACCATTTCTCATTACCGCATCGTTGAAAAACTCGGCGGTGGCGGGATGGGTGTCGTCTACAAGGCCGAAGACATTAAGCTGCATCGCTTCGTCGCTTTGAAATTCCTTCCTGACGAAGTGGCGCAGAACCCGCAGGCCTTGAGCCGCTTTGAGCGAGAGGCGCAAGCGGCGTCGGCGTTGAACCATCCCAACATCTGCACCATCTACGAGATCGACGACCAGACCGGCCAGGCGTTTATCGCCATGGAATATCTCGAAGGCGCAACGCTGAAGCACACGATGGCGGGGCGTCCCATGGAACTTGAGCAACTGCTCTCACTGGGGATTGAGATTGCCGATGCGCTCGACGCGGCGCACAGCGAAGGCATCGTGCATCGCGACATCAAGCCAGCGAATTTGTTTGTCACCAAGCGAGGTCATGCCAAAATTCTCGATTTTGGACTTGCCAAAGTTGTGCAATCGGCGCGCAGCGAAACCGCGGCAGCCAATTCACTGGCGACCATGGACGAGCAGCACCTGACCAGTCCCGGCACAACCCTGGGCACAGTCGCATACATGTCGCCGGAACAGGCCAAGGGCAAGGACCTCGACGCGCGCAGCGACCTGTTCTCATTTGGCGCGGTTCTTTACGAGATGGCTACCGGAACGCTGCCCTTCCGCGGCGATACCTCGGCGTTGATCTTCAACGCGATTCTTGAGAAGGCGCCTACTTCGCCCGTCCGTTTGCATCCCGATGTTCCGCCCGAGCTCGAGCGGATTATCAATCGCTCGCTCGAGAAGGATCGCGATCTGCGCTACCAGCACGCCTCCGAGTTGAGGGCGGAGTTGCAGCGGCTGAAGCGGGACAGCGAATCGGGGCGGAGAGTGGTGGAGCAGGATGTACCCGCGTCATCCTCTACTTCTTCCTCGCAGCTGGCGAGTAGTGGGCGCGTCGCGGCCGCATCGCAAGTGGCAGGACCGCGGACGGGGGCGTCCGCGTCACTAGAGGCCGCACCAACTGAATTCGCGGGGCAGAAAAAGGCTTCTCTGCCCAAGTGGATCTTCGCGCTTGCTGGAATTCTTTTCGTGGCCGGAATCGGCGGCTGGTTCTGGCGGTCGCACTCGGCAAAGACTTTGACGGAGAAGGATTCCATCCTGCTCGCCGATTTCGTCAACACCACCGGCGATCCCGTGTTTGATGGGACTTTGAAGCAGGCGCTGGCCGTCCAGCTTGAACAATCGCCCTATCTGAACATTGTCCCCGATACGACTATTCGCAAGGCTCTGCAGTTCATGGGACGCCCGGCGGACGAGCGCGTCACCGGCACCGTGGCTCGCGAAATTTGCCAGCGCGAGAACATCAAGGCGATGCTGGGCGGATCCATCGCTGCGCTGGGCAGCCAGTATGTGGTCGCTCTCGATGCCACCAACTGCGCTACCGGAGATTCACTGGCGCGCGAGCAAGTCACGGCGGCAACCAAAGAAGCGGTGCTTCCGGCCGTGGGCAAAGCCGCCTCGAGCTTGCGCGGCAAGCTGGGCGAATCGCTGGCTTCGATTCAGAAGTTCGACACTCCGGTGACCGAGGCGACGACGTCATCGCTCGAAGCCCTGAAAGCCTACGCAGCCGCGGACGAAATGCGCAACAGCGGCGGCGAAGCCGAGTCGATTGCGTTGTTCAAGCGAGCCGTGGAGCTCGATCCCAACTTCGCCATGGCCTACGCGAGATTGTCGGCCATCTACTTCAACGTTGGAGAAGAAGATCAGGCGGTGGCTTCCGCACAAAAAGCTTTCGATCTGCGGGAACGAGTGAGCGAGAAAGAGCGCTTTTACGTTGCCGACCACTTCTATACCACCAACGGAGATGTCGAAAAGGACAAGGAGAACCTCGAGGCGGCGATCAAAGCCTATCCCAATGACTCGAGCGCATTCGGAAACCTGGCGCTGGTCTATAACCTGTACTTCGGGGATTTTGAGAAGTCCATTCCGCTGGCGCAGGAATGTGCGCGGCTCGATCCGCACGCTCCTTTCGGATTCTTCCATGCCGCCGTCGGGTACATGGCGCTGAATCGCTTTGAGGAATCGCGGACGACGATTCAGCGGGCCGTCGACGCCAAGGCCGACAATCTGTTTGTCCACGACCTGCTTTACCAGTTGGCTTTCCTGAACCACGACAGCGCTGCCATGCAACAGCAGTTGCAGTGGGCGCAAGGCAAACCCAGCGAATATCTGCTGCTCAATGAAGAAAGCAATGTCGCTGCGGGCCAGGGAGAGATGCAGAAGGGCACGGAGTTCATCCAGCGTTCCGTGCAGGTGACCGATCGTCTCGGTTTCAAAGAGACGTCGGCCGATACCAAAGCCAATTGGGCGCTGTTGCAAGCGGAGGTTGGCAACGCCGCGCAGGCGCGCGAGATGGCACAGGCGAGTATGGCTTCGTCCAGCGGCCGCAGCAACCTCGGACCGGTGGCTTTGGCCTTGGCCATGACAGGAGATGTCAGCCGCTCCCAATCGATCGCCGACGATCTTGGCCGCCGCTTCCCCAACGACACCATCTTGCAGCAAGTGACGCTGCCCGCCGTACGCGCCCAGATCGCGATGAACCGCAAAGATCCCGAAAAGGCGATTACCGAGCTCCAGACAGCGACTCCATACGAACTGGGGATCTCTCAGGGACTTTTTCCGGCCTACATGCGCGGTCTGGCGTATATGCAGGCGAAGCGCGGCGCGGAAGCGGCTGCCGAATTTCAAAAGCTGGTGGATCATCGCGGCATCGCTCCGCTCGCTCCCGAACATTCCCTGGCGAAACTCGGTTTGGGCCGCGCTTACGTCCTGACTGGCGACATGACGAAAGCGAAAGCGGCGTATCAGGATTTCTTCGCGCTGTGGAAAGATGCGGACCCCGAAACCCCGCTCCTGAAAGAAGCGAAGGGCGAGTATTTGAAGCTGCCTTGAAGTGGCCAGTACCCGGTACCCAGTACCCAGCAAGAACCAAAAGCCTAACGCCCAGAGCCCAACGCCGCATTTGCGATACTGGAAGCGTGAAAACCGAAACTCTAACCGGCCGCTACGTTCGTCTTGAACCTCTTGATCCCCGACATATTGATGGCTTAGTGGCTGCCTCGGCGGGCGATCCCTCGCTTTACCAATGGAGCCCTGTGCCGCAGACCCGCGCGGACGCGACCAGCTACGTGAATACCGCAATCGCATGGCGCGAGGCGGGCACGGCGGTGCCATTCGCAACCGTGCGGATCGCGGACGGCGTCGTCATTGGCTCTACCCGTTTCTTCAACATCGAACGATGGGATTGGCCCGTCGGTCACGCGGATCGCGGGCGGCGCGTAATGGAGGGTTGCGAGATCGGCTACACCTGGCTCTCGCCCTCGGCCGTGCGCACCGCCGCCAACACCGAGTCGAAGTTGCTGATGATGACGCTCGCCTTTGAAACTTGGCAAGTGCTGCGGGTCTGCCTGCACACCGACGTCAGGAATACGCGCTCGCGAGCGGCCATCGAACGCATCGGAGGAAAGCTGGAAGGCATCCTGCGCGCCCACCGCATGGCGGCCGATTTCATCCCCCGCGACTCCGCGCGGTATTCCATCATCGCCTCGGAGTGGCCCGAGGTAAAAAAGCCGCCTCACCGAGCGCTTGCAATAAAAAACTGAGTGCGGTGTTTAGCTCACGAAACCAAAACCGCAGGGGACGCAGAGGACGCGGGGTTTTCATTACAAGAACCTCGGCGTCCCTAGCGTCCTCGGCGGTTTTGGTTAGGTTGTGGGACGTCCGACCTCAAGAAACAACTTCAAACTCCACATTCCCATGCCCTTTGGTGATGGTCTTTGGTGATGTTTCCCGAGGGTTGGCGGGTTGCTAACGTCATGAGCAGAACAGGCAGAGGAAAGGACTGTTCCATCATGGCGAAATCCGCGACGAAATTAGCGATTCTTTATTGTGAAGGCGAAACTGACGGAATGGATGCGCAGGCGGCCTCGATCCAGAAAGCGGGGCACCAGGTGAAGACCGCCGTGGGCCGCAAAGGCGCCACAGACGCGCTCAAGAGCGGCTCCTACGACTTGGTGATTCTGGGCGGAACACTCTCCCGCGACGACCGCCATCATTTGCCCTACATGGTGAAGAAGGCGCACCAGGGAACCAAGGTGCTGGTCATGCACACCGACGGCGGACGGCATCCTTACGTCGATTCCAATCTCGACACCGGCAGCGACATCGATCACTTGCTCGAAAAGATTGCTACGGGATTCGTGAGAGAAGCGGTATCCAGTACCTAGTACCCTAGTACCTAGTACCCAGTACCGAGTACCGAGAAGAGACGAGGGCGGCTATGCCGCCCTTTCTTGCTTGGGAGACACCCAGAGCGCAAAGCCGATTTGGGTGTGAGAGCTGATGGCTGAAAGCTGACATCTGCATTTGGTTGCCTCCGTTTCAAAAATGTCGCATGTCAGCATTTGACGGTATGGACGTGCCTTACTTCTTCCCGCAAATTGAACGATGGGGAATCTGCGAGGTAATCCAGCAGGTTACGGGAGTTCGGGTACTCTGAGCACAGGTGCGCGGAACTTTTCCTCGGGTACACGGGTTCTGACAGAGTGGGTCGGAGAAAATCAATGAAGACATCAAAAGTCTTGCTAAAGGGTTTTTTGGCTGCGGTGCTGGCGTTGACATTCACGCCGCAGAGAGCGGCAACGCAGGACGAGCCGCCGCCACAGGATCAGGGGCCGCAGCAGGATCCTCCGGGGCGCATTGCGCGTATGAACTTCTCGGAAGGCTCCGTTTCCTTCCAGCCGGGCGGCGAAGGCGACTGGCTGCAAGCGGTGCAGAACCGTCCTCTCACCACCGGCGACAATCTCTGGGCCGACAAGGATTCGCGCGACGAGTTGCATATCGGCTCGACGGTTTTGCGCATGGGATCGGAAACCAGCCTGACGTTTCTCGATCTCGACGATCGGAACACGCAGCTGCGTCTGGCCCAGGGAACGTTGATGCTGCGCGTGCGTCATCTCGATGATGACGACAATTTTGAAGTCGACACGCCGAACCTCGCGTTCACCGTGCGGCGTCCGGGCGAGTACCGCATCGATGTCAACGAGGCTGGCGACACCACGCTGATCACGGTATGGAAAGGCCAGGGCGAAGCCGCCGGCGGCGGAGCGAACTACACCGTGCTGGGCGGTCAGCAATCGCGCTTCAGTGGGATCGACCAGATCGATCACGAAATCAACCAGATCTCCCCCGACGATGATTTCGATCGCTGGTCCTTCGAACGCGACCGCCGCGAAGACGCGTCGGTGACTCCCAATTACATTTCGCCCGAAATGACCGGCTACGAAGATCTCGACGACTATGGCCGCTGGAACTACGTTGCGGGCTACGGCAACGTCTGGCAACCGGTGGGCGTTGCGCCGGGATGGGCGCCTTATCGTTACGGACACTGGGCTTTCATCGCCCCCTGGGGATGGACCTGGGTGGAAGATGAGCCGTGGGGCTTCGCTCCATTCCACTACGGCCGCTGGGCCTACGTAAACACCGCATGGTGCTGGGTGCCGGGACCGGTGTACGTACGTCCCGTGTACGCGCCCGCGCTGGTGGCGTGGGTTGGCGGAGTGAGCATTGCGGTGGGCGGCGGCGGTCCGGCCGTGGGCTGGTTCCCGCTGGCTCCCGGAGAAGTCTTTGTCCCGGGGTACCGCGTGAGCCGCACGTACGTGAACCAGGTGAACATCACCAATACGACGGTGAACGTCACCCGCATCAACAATGTCTACAACAACGTCAACGTCACACACGTTACTTACGTGAATCAGCGCGCCAACAACGGCGTAACCGTGGTGTCGCATGATACGTTCGTGAACGCGCGTCCTGCGTATCGTGGCATGGTGAAGGTCGACGAGCGGCAATTGCAGGAGGCGCAGGTCCGGCACGATGCTCCGGTACAGCCGGTCCGGCAGAGCGTGCTGGGTGCGGGGACAGCGGCGCGATTCCAGCCTCCGGCGAGAGTGGAGCGGCGGCAAGTGGTGGCGGAGCGGCCTCCGGCGCCTCCGCGGCCTTCGTTCGAGCAGCGGCAACCGAACACGCCGCACAACAACGAAATGCCGGCCACGCGTCCGGTGCAGACGCTGACTCGTCCGGCAGAGCCGGGCCGGCCGTCGGAGCCTGCGCAAACCAATCGTCCGGCACAACCGGGACGGCCATCCGAACCTGCGCAGACCGATCGTCCGACGGAGACGGCGCGCCCGCCGCAACCGCCGCAGACGAACCGTCCGCAAGAGCCGCAACCGCCGAATCGTCCGGCGGAGCCACCGGTGCGCACCGTCGCACGTCCGCCGCAAGGGCCGCAGGAACCGACAAGAACCGACCAGCGGCCGAACAACAATATGGAACGGCCATCGCAGCCCGTCGTGAACCAGCGTCCGCAACCGCCGCAGCAACAGCAGTGGTCGCATCCCTTAGCCAAGCCGGCGCCTCCGCAGCATGAGATGAGCCAGCAGCAACAGCAGCAGGAAGAGCAGAAATATCACAACTGGCAGCAGCAACGGGAGCAGACGCGTTCGGCGCCTTCTCCGCATGAAGCGCCGAAGTCGGCGCCGCAGAAATCATCGCCGCCAAAAGACGCGCCGAAGGGGCAGCGGCCGCACTAGCGTTAGAAAACGATTATTCTCGAGCGGCCTGCGGGCCGCTCTTTTTTTGCTTTTTTAACCTCCTGCGTTTTGTTGTTCTTATCTGTAAGTTATTGATAACAAGATCGGGGCGATTATCATGCGTGGTCGGATTGAGGGTCGATCGCTTGTATAGAATGCCCTCTCTAGCGGTTTTAAGGCCCATCCACTGCAAAGTTGGGCTCGCAGTGGGCCTCAGGGTCATTCGCGACGCCCGAGAGCGTCAGAGCGTCTAAATCGTAAAATAGCTATGAGCAATAGGAATATTGATCGTCCCAATTTTGGAACGGAAACAGCGAGCGCAGAGACGCGGCTTTGGTTGGGGTGGCGCAACGAATAGACATAGCGGAGCTATGTCTCTACGGAATTAGGCTCAGGGAGTGCTTCTGCGAGGACGCTTCAAGCCAAAAGCCGCGCCAAGGGAGAAAATAAGCGTGCAAACTGCGGGATAGGTGAAGAAAGCCAGGTACATGCACTCGCTTGCTCCACAGTCTCGGAACAATTGATCGAACAGATACTGCCATCGACTCTGATGCGCTGGGGAAGCTCCTTGACTGGTCGCAAGGTCGTAGGCGCCGACCGCCAGCCAAATGATTCCCAGCGTCCACACCCAGTGCGCGGCCGGGCGAGGCAACCAACGCTCACATAGAAAACCGGTGATGAGCGCTAACACGACCGCCCAACCGAGTGCCACCCGCTCCGCGTAGGGGCCAAAAAGGATCACCATTGGAAAAGTGCAAAGGATTGGAATCAGGACAAACGCGACGACGACGCTTGCCAAGTAGCTCGGCCAGAAGGAGGCGTAGAGCGTCTTTTGGAACCAGTAGTCCATGGGATGGTTCGTGACTATACCTCGTGAACGTGCGAAAGAGAACTCCTTGCGAAGCCCATGCCCCTTCATGCGAACACGGGATCCCTCGACTCCGCCGCCGCTCGCTATGCTCGGCACGGCTGCGCTCGGGATGACAGATTTCTTGTTTTAGGGAGAGGGTTTGGAGAATTCGTCTTTCACCGGCTCCTGAAACAAATACCAGACGATCATGACACGGAGCATCACACCGAGGCCGCCGAAGACCAGGGCTTTGGGTTGGAATCCGATGACGGCGCTGGAGACCGTCGGCACCAGCATGACGACTCCGTAGATCGCGACGAGGATTGCCGCTCGACGCGCCCAGTTGTTCAGGCGCAACATACCGTAAACGATTGCGGCGCATATCAGTGCAGAGAGCAGGAACATGTAGGGGCCGGCGAGTTCCAGGCCACCCAGCAACGACGCACCCAGAGACATCGGGGCCGTACCCGGACTGACGATCATGATCAGGCCAATCACGCCGAGATAGGCGGCGACGGCAAAGAACAGAATCGCGATCGCGGTCACTCCCTGAGGACGTTCCACATCAAAAGCATAAGCCAGGGATCAAAGTATCAGCCACGGATCACACGGATTCTCACGGATCAGTCTTTTTCTTTTTGTTGATCCGTGGAAATCCGCGTAAATCCGTGGCCAGGAAGTTAAGCCAGATCGAAGAGAAGGATCTCGGCGTCAGATGTGCCTTTGACCGCGAGCTTCGGCTCGTCGCTGATGGCGGCGCCGTCACCTTGCTCGAGCTTCTTGCCATTCAACTCAACCCCACCTTTGGCTACCTGCAGCCAGGCGTGGCGAGACTTCCCTAAGTCGTGCGTGACTTCGTCTCCGGGGCTGAGCAGCGAGACGTAAAGCTTGGCGTCTTGATGAATGGTGACCGAGCCGTCTTTGCCGTCGGGCCCGGCGATCAGGCGTAGCTTGCCGCGCTTCTCGCTTTCCGGGAAGGCTTTTTGTTCATAGCTGGGTTCGTGTCCCTGGCGATCGGGCATGATCCAGATCTGCAGCAGGTGAACTTTTTCCGTGTCAGACGCGTTCATCTCGCTGTGGCGGATACCGCGTCCCGCGCTCATGCGCTGGCCGTCGCCGGGACGAATGACCGATCCCGTGCCCAGGCTATCTTTGTGTTCGAGCGCGCCGTCAAGGACATAGGTGATGATTTCCATGTCGCGATGCGGATGCGCGGGGAATCCCTCGCCGGGCGCGACCCAGTCTTCATTGATCACGCGCAGGGAGCGGAATCCCATGTGTTTGGGGTCGTAATACGAGTCGAAGGAGAAGCTGTGGCGGGTGTTGAGCCATCCGAAATTGCCTCCACCCCGCTCGGTACTGCGGCGAATGTTGATCATAAAGAACAATCCTCGTTATAACGACTATTTAGATGTGGCGATGGGGAAAAGGATTCAAGGCCGAGGAATTTGCAATTTTCGATTGTCAATTGCCAATTGAAAACCAGGCCCGAGGGGTTCCAATCGGCGATTGAAAATTGCCAATTGAAAATCGGGGAGGCTTACTTCTTCTCGGCCTTCTTCTTGGGCTTGTCTTCCTTGGACTTGCTTTCGGACTTGCCTTCCGACTTGGGCTTGTCGTCGGACTTCGATTCCGATTTCGAGTCGCCGTTCGATGAGGAGGGCGTATGCGGCGTGTGCGACGTGTTCTTGCCGTAATCGGTGACGTACCATCCCGAGCCTTTGAACTGCACTGCAGGAGCGGAAATGACCTGCTCAACTGGGCCTCCGCAATCGGGACACTTCTTGACGTGCGGGTCGGAAAACTTCTGGATGCGCTCAAAGCGGTGATGGCACTTCTTGCACTCGTACTCGTAAAGTGGCATGGATTCTCTGTATCAACCCCAGGCAAACGGTCTGCTCTGATTCTAGGTTTCGCGGCGCGTCCCGTCAATTTGCAACGATGGTAGACTCGCGGCATGAAAACGGAATCCGCGCTCGCGCCGGGGCTTTACCTGGTGGGGACTCCGATAGGGAATCTCGAAGACATCACCCTGCGGGCCGTGCGGGTGCTGAAAGAAGCCGACCTGATCGCTTGCGAAGACACGCGGCAGACGCAGAAGCTGCTGAATCACTACAGCATTGTCACCAAGACGACCAGCTATCACGAACACAGCGAGATGGAGCGCGCTCCGGAGTTGGTGAAAGAGTTGGAAGCGGGCGCGCGGATCGCGCTCGTCACCGATGCAGGGATGCCGGGGATATCGGACCCTGGCTTCCGCCTGATCTCGCTGGCGATCGGGCACAAGATTCCCGTAGTGCCGATTCCGGGAGCGTCGGCATTTCTGTCGGCGCTGGTAGCAAGCGGGCTTGCCGACCGATTCGTTCCGCTTCAACGGATTCCTTCCGGCGAAGCGAGGACAAAGGCGGCAGATGATCGAGAGTCGTCAAAGATTCCGCGCGGACGCAGGTGTTCTATGAGGCGCCGCACAGAATTGTCGAGGCGGTGGAAGACGTAGTTGAGATTCTGGACGCGGATCGGCATATCGTGATTGCGCGCGAGGTGACCAAGCTGCACGAAGAGTTTCTGCGCGGGAGTGCGGGAGAGATTTTGGCGACATTGAAGTCTCGCGGAGACGTCAAAGGCGAGATCACGTTACTGATTGCCAAAGCCGAGAGCCAGAAGCCCAGAGCCGAGACCGTGAATCTGCGCCAGCGCATGGAGCAGATCATGGCCTCCGACAACTTAGATGAGAAAGCCGCGCTGAAGCGCGTCGCCAAAGAGATGGGAGTTTCGAAGAGCGAAGCCTATCGGGAGTGGCAGCGGAAGAAGTAGCGCCGGACTAAAATCCCCGCCCTGTCGCAAAGAGCGCGACAAGGACGGGGCACCCGCGGTGTGCTTATTTTGAGGTGAGTTCTTTCTTCACCGCTTCGCTCACTACTTTTCCGTCCACTCTCATGCCGGCGGCGGCGAACCTTGCCATGGCATTTTTCATGACCGTGCCCATGTCCTTCATCGTGGGCGAGCCCATTTCGGCGATGGTGGCTTTGACTCCGGCTTCGATTTCGGCTTGTCCGGCTGCTTTCGGCAGGTAAGACTCGATCAGGATGATCTCGGCGGCTTCTTTGTCGGCCATTTCCTGGCGGCCGCCTTTGGTGAATTGCTCGATCGATTCTTTGCGCTGCTTGATCAGCGTGGTCAGGATCTGCTGCGACTCTTTGTCGTCGAGCGGAGCCATCTTTTCCACTTCGCGATGCTTGAGCGCAGTCTTGACCATGCGCAGGGTCGAAAGGCGCTGCTCGTCGCGGGCTTTCATGGCTTCGATGATGTGCTTCTGAATGTCGTCGATGAGGCTCATGCTGGGATTATAGCGAGCGGCGCTATCTACGTGATCGTCAGCACGACTTTCCCGAAATTCTTGCGCTCCAGCAACAGCCGGTACGCTTCTTCGGCTTTTTCCAGGGGGAACGTGGCGCCGATGACGGGACGCAGGTGTCCAACCGCGGTCCAGGCTTGTAATTGCTTCCACGCGGACTGCATCAGTTCGCGATGTTGGGAGAGATAGGTGAGCCAGAGCCCGTGCACGCTGGCGCCTTTTGCGTAGAGAATGCGGGGATCGAAATCAGCCGGCTCTCCGGTGGCGGCGCCGTAGACGATGACGCGTCCGAAATCGCGCAGGCAGTGGACGCTCTTCGCGACGTGCACTCCGCCGAGCATCTCGAAGACCGCATCGACGCCCTCGCCGTGGGTCAATTCTTTGATGGCTTCCTGGTAGTCGTGCTCTTTGTAGTTGATGCCATGTTGCAGACCGAGCGCTTTCACGCGCGCGAGTTTGTCTTCCGAAGACGAAGTTCCGTACATCTCGATGCCGAGCAGTTTGCCGATCTGCACCGCTGCCGTGCCGACGCCTCCGGCGACCGCGTGAATCAGGACGCGCGGAGTAGGCCCGGGAGATTTTTCGAGCAGCCCGGCCTTCCAGTAGGCAAAGTATGCAGTGAAGTAATTGACGGGGGAGGCGGCGCCCTCTTCGGCGCTCCAACCTTCGGGGACGGGCCAAAGCAATTCACTTCGCGCGGCGACCTTTTCGGCAAAGGCGGCGAACTGCGCATATCCCATGACAAGTTTGCCCGTGCTCTGCTGCACTCCGCAAAATTCGCGTCCCGCAATCAGTGGCGGTTTAGGGGTTCCGGGATAGCCTCCGGTGGCGCTCATGAGGTCGGCAAAATTGATTCCTCCGGCTTTGACCGAAACCAGTTCCTGACCGGGTGCCAGGGTGGGTTCCGGCATGTCGCGCACCTCGAGGACCTCGGGCCCACCTAAGCGACTGATGACAAGGGCTTTCATAAGAGAAGTGTAAACGAACGCCTGACTTGCAGGGGTAAGCCAGGTTACGGTGGCGTACAGAGGCCATCCTTTCTACGATTCTCGGCGTCGGGTCGCGGTATATACTGCGACTGATAGTTAATGCTTTGTCCGGCTGTGTCCGGACGGGCGGAGTTTTTTTATTCTGTTCCTTGATAGCTCTGTTTCTTAGATCACCGGCTGCCGACATGTTGGCAAGTGGCGGACGGTGCGGAACTCAACGCGCCTTGGCCCGGCTGGGTTCCGGGGAGGTCCATTCGTGGACGTTTTCTTGATTCGTTTTTTATTTGTTCTTTTTGTTGCTTTTACTTGCTTCAAGATTCAACCTTTCGGGCTCCCTTCCAACCTTGATGCGGGTGTGGGAGTCTTCATCGGCCTAGCGATTGTGGTGTTCGAATGGCGGTTGCACCTGGTTAGCCTGAAGCGGCTGATTGGAGCGGCGATCGGCAGCGTCCTGGGGATCTTCGGCGCCTATCTGTTTGCGCTGGTGATTCGCAACAGCATCGAAGTTGGACCCACGCAAAGCTTTCTGCAGATCATGGTGATGCTGCTGATGGCTTACGTGGGACTGGCGGTGGGCGCGAACAAGGGCGATCTTCTGAACCTGGCGGCGCTGGGCGGCATCTTCGGCGGCGAAAAGCAGTCGAAGAAAAGCTACAAGATTCTCGACACCAGCGTGATCATCGACGGCCGGATCGCCGATATCGCCGAGACCGGATTCCTCGACGGTATTATCGTCACCCCGCAGTTCGTCTTGCGCGAACTGCAACTGGTGGCCGATTCCGCCGACTCCTTAAAACGCAACCGCGGGCGGCGCGGCCTCGACATCCTGCAACGGCTGCAGAAAGTGGCTTCGTTGCAGATCCAAATCGTTGAGGACGACTTTCCCACGGTCCGCGAAGTGGATTTGAAACTGATCGAGTTGGCTAAGCTCTACGAAGGCAAGATCATCACCAACGACTTCAACCTGAATAAGGTGGCGCAGTTGCAGGGAGTCGAGGTGCTGAACATCAATGAGCTGGCCAATTCTCTGAAACCGATCGTGCTTCCCGGCGAAATCATGAAAGTATTCATTCTGAAAGAAGGCAAAGAATACAACCAGGGCGTGGCGTATCTCGACGACGGAACCATGGTGGTTGTCGATAACGCGCGCAAGATGATCGGCAAGACCATCGACATCTCGGTGACATCGGTGCTGCAGACTACGGCCGGAAAGATGATTTTCGGCAAGTGGGATGAGCGAGCGATGCCGCGCAGCGAGTCGAGGCCCGCGGTAAACGTCGCGTCGACGACGACGACAACTACGACTCAGGTGCCGACGCCGGAGTTGAAGAAGCCGCCGTCGGTAATGGCGGAGCGTCCGGTCGAATAAATAATTTGGGTGAACAGCAAGGCGGGAGCGATCCCGCCTTTTTTATTGTCCGGCGGTGATGGAAGTGAAGTCGATGGTGTTGCCGTGGAGCGAGCCGACGACGCTGACACGTTCGCCCGCCAGGCGATTCAACTTCACGATATCGCCTTGCAGGACGTAGACCTTATCGCCATTCACCAGCACGTACTTGGCACCCTTGGTGACGCAGATGCGCGTGCAGGCGGCGGGGCTGCGGTCGGTGAGCTGGTGTTTGGCGCCGCAGTGATCGTCGGTGATGACTCCAGAAAAATTCTGCGTCGCATCGGAGCCCGGTGGGTCGGATTGCGCGGCGGCGTACATCATGCTGGCGCTGGTAAAGATCAGGGCCATGGCCAAAGCCGTGAGGAAGGTTGAAGCGGCGCAGAAGGCGATCAGTCCGATCCACGAGAGTTTCTTCGTTTTCAAGGCTTCTCCTTATCCACTGCGCGAAGTTGTTCATCGCAAATGGCGTGCCAGCTGTTTCGACTTGGCCGGAGTTTGGCTAAACCCCTGCCACTTCGAGACTTGCTTGGGATGCCGTCGCAGTCGTGGAACGCCGTACGGATTGGAGGGGGTAGGAAGATTTTTCTGAATTATCAGTACCCAGTACCTAGAAAGAGCTCGGTCGAAGAGGCGGCTTTCACTGGGAACTGGGTACTCGGCACTGACAACTGTTCTATACTGATCGCCCGTTATGAAGGTTGTGGCCATTATTCCGGCGGCTGGACTGGGGACACGCATGGCGCCTGTGCCCAGCGGCAAGAGCAAGCAAGCTCCGCCGTCGAAACAGTTCACCGAGTTGGGTGGCGCTCCGATCCTGATGCATACGCTGCGCAAGTTTGTCGCGAGCGCCGAAGTGTCGGAGATTTACATCGCACTGCGGGAAAACGAGATCGCGGGATTTCGCGAGCGGCTGGAAAAAGAAGGCAAAGACATTCTGCGAAAAAAGATCGAGTTGGTGGTGGGAGGAGAGCATCGCCAGCAATCCGTCGCCAACGCGCTGGCGGCGGTATCGGCTGCGGACGACGACATTGTTCTGGTGCATGATGCGGTGCGGCCGTTCGTCACGGAAGTGATCATCCAGGAAGTGATCGAAGGCGTGAAGAAACACGGTGCCGCGATTGCCGGAATGCCCGCGGTCGATACGGTCAAGCAGGTGGAGCGTACGGCCGACGGTGCTCTGATCACGGCGACCATTCCGCGCGAGCGCGTGGTGATGGCGCAAACCCCGCAGGGATTCCGTTTCGATGTATTGAAAAAAGTTTTTGCCGACGCGGCCGCCGATGGTTTCATGGGCACCGATGAAGCGTCGTTGCTGGAACGTTCAGGACACGAAGTCGCGGTGGTGATGGGCTCGCCGCGAAATATTAAGATCACCACGCCGAACGACATGGAACTGGCGGAGTTCTTCCTGAAACGGCAAGGCTAGCCGCGGATTGGCGCGGATTTTCACGGATAAATCTTTCGACCAACGACTAAAGACCAAAGACTAACGACGACTGGAAACTTGAAACTTGACACTTGACACTCGCATCGGCTTTGGCTGGGACTCTCACGAATTCAAGCGTGGCATTCCGCTGAGGATTGGCGGGGTGGCGATTGAGCATCCCAAGGGCCTGGGCGGACACTCCGACGGGGATGTGTTGCTGCACGCCATCACCGATGCTTTGCTCGGAGCGATTGCCGGGCCGGATATCGGGTCGTTGTTTCCTCCGTCGGATCCGCAATGGAAGGGCGCGGATTCGGTGGTGTTCTTGCGCGAGGCGCTCAAGCGGGTGCGGGCGGCGGGGTATGCGGTGGCGAATATCGATTCGACATTGATTCTGGCAGCGCCGAAGATTGGTCCGCATGCGGCGGCGATTCGTGGACGGGTGGCGGAGTTGCTGGGGATTCCGGGGGATGCTGTGGGAATTAAGGCGAAGACTCCTGAAGGTATGCGGACGGATAACGCGGCAATCGCGCACGTCGCGGTGTTGCTGGAGAAGATCAAGAAGCCGGTGAAAAAGAAGGCACGGTAGCTTTTTGGGTTTTAAATCGGCAATCGACAATCGTAAATCGACAATCTTCTAAAGTCCCTCAAACTCTCCTACTAATTTTCCGTGGCGCGTTCTTGCGGCTTGAATCAGCGCGCGAAAAATCGCGCGCGAGGGTTCGTCGTCATTCACTGAGCGCTCGGGATGCCATTGCACCGCCAAAACGAAATGATCGGGAGAAGTGCCCTCGATGGCTTCGACGATTCCATCTTCGGGCGAGCGCGCCACGACGCGCAGGCCGTCGCCAATGACGTCGGCGGATTGATGATGGCTGGAGTTGACCGCGATTTCCAGCTTGCCGCTGGCGTCGGCGATGATTTCTCCGAGAGTGGAACTGGGATCGACATCGACTTTGTGGGCGAGTGGAACTTTTCTTCCCGCGGCGTGGTTAACGGGAGATTCGATGTGCTGCAACAGAGTTCCCGTACGGTAGACGTTGAGAATCTGCAGGCCGTAACAGATGCCCAGCACCGGCTTGCGCATGTTGTAGGCGTCTTGCAGCAAGAGTTCGTCGACGGTGTCGCGCCTGGCATCGGCGGGTGCGGTTTCGGGATCTCGCGGCGCGTCGTATTTTGCAGGATCGACGTCGGCCTTGCTGCCGGGAAGGAGCACGGCATCGCAACGTTCGATCAACTTCATAACTTCCGTCGGAGTCTGGTTAAGAGGAATGCGGACCGGCTCTCCTCCGGCCATGGCGATGGCTTCCTCATATTGTGGAAGCGCGCGCTCGGCGTAGTCAGGATCGCCGGAATGCGGCACCGGAATGGCGATGCGGGGAAGCATTGGAGATTTAGTCATTGAATCACTGAGTCATTGAATCATTCAAATGCCTGTCACGATTGCTTTTAATGATTCAATGACTCAATGTTTCAATGATTCAATCTAGCTGGCTCTTTCGATTCCTTCCAGGGCTTTAGCCTGGCGGTAGTTGCGGACCTCCATGAAGATCGACGAAACCAGCACGATGGCGAAAACCGTGGCCGCGACCGGGGCGGCCACATCGCGATAGGCGACCTGCATGTTGGGGGTGCCTCCGCGGAGCCTGGCGCCGACCACCACGCCTATGATTCCCAGCAACAAGCTGACGGCAAACGCCAGCAGCGTCAGGAGAAATGTCACCAGCAGCACGCGGAGGGGAATCAGGTACCAGCGCGGTTTGCGGGGGGCGGCTTTCGCGATCGCACTCACGGTTTGATTGTATCGCCAACTCGTCCACGCGGCTTGGAGGCTGGGGTGCGCTAGAATAGCCGCATGTCTCAGGCTGCGCCACCGATTACGCGTCCCCCGGCGGAGGTTGTCCGCCAAAGCCCTGTCTCGCAGGCTCCGAACGGAATTTGTTATGCCGTGGCGGGCGAGATCACGATTGCCGAATCTGATCTGGAACGCATGGTGGCGGCGGTGCCCGATGCGGCCGCGGCAGCGCTTCGTCGCAAAGCTTACTACTTTGTTCCGCTCACGGTGAATCAGGGAGACGAGACGGTCATTGCCGACCGTTACGACGTCGCGCTCAGTGACAACGCGGTTTGCCATCGCAATCTGGATCTGGGCGATTCGCAGTGCGTGTTCATCTCGACGCGCCTGATGGACGACAAGTTCTCGGTGGCCTTCGAGTTCTATATCAATGTGGGACATGCAGTGGTCGAAAAGGCCGGGGTGGCGCAGGCTTTCGCCGATCTGGTTTGGAAGCAAGTCGAAGCGGGAGCGCGCGGCGAGACTTCGCTTGATGCCTGGGAGTCGCGCAAGCTGGCCGGCGAGCCGGGTCCGGACACGGAGAAATACAAGAACGAATATTTCGCGGCGACTTTCGCCGACGCGATCTCGATCTACCTGCTGTCTTTGTTTATTGACGTGGACTACTACGATCTGCGCGAGCGCGATTATCCGTTGCTGGCTCCCAGCCAGATGGCGGAGCGGTTGAAGAAAGTAGCGGAATTGTTTCCCGCGAATCCCGGATTTGAGTTTGCGATTTACTACAAGCGGCGGACTAACAACTAGTTCATCGAGGGGCGGGGCAGGACGGCGGCAGCGCGCTTGAACATCGGATTCTCGTCGATGAACAGCACGTTCTCGGTGGGACGGTTGGGCTGGTAGCGGACCACCACCGGCGAATCTTTCAAAGTCTCCACAAATCTACGCCCGGTATCTTCATCGGGGCAGCGACTGGCGAGAGTGCCGGAGTAGCGACGTCCGCCGACCTGATAAGTGTATCCAACTTGCGCGGCGTAGTAGCAATCGTGTCCGACCATCCAATGCACATCGACGTGGTCGACTTGTCCGCGGGTAGCGGGCCAACTGCGCGCGACTCGTTTGTGCGAGCGATCTTTCAGCAGGAAGACGAGGATCAGGGGCCAGAGAGCCACCGGGACCAGCGCGACCATGAGCAAATCGGCCAAGAACCGCTTCTCCTGCCGCATTCACGGCGAAATGACTCCCTAACGATAGCACCAAATGGCGGGGATTTTACCCCAGTGGATTCTGTAATTCGTTACCAAAGATAGGGGTTCTTGAAGGGAAAGGAGTCACGAGGGAATGAGTGGCTGCCTTTTCTGCAACATCCTGAGAATCCAATAGCCTGCGGCAGCTCCGGCGAGATGCTTCAAGCTGTGTCCGCTGACCATGTGTCCAAGATTGAAGATGCTACGGTCGAAAGTCTCTAAGAGCTTGGCGAGAACATAGAAGCCGACCACGACGGCGAGATCGGATGTGCGCGTATAGCGCGCGGGAAAGAGCAGCATGAGAAGAAGCACTAGCCCTGCGTAGATTTGCACGGCGGCGTAGAAACGCAGGTCGCCATGACCTCTGACTTCACTGAGATGCCACTGCACAACGCTGGCAATTCCAATCGCGAGCAACAGCGGGAGCAGCCACAAGCCCGCTTTGACGCTGATGCGTTCGGCAATCATGGCGGCCACCAGCGACATGAAGACGATCGTCATGGGGAGGCGGTCCCATACCAGGCGGGCGTTGTCGGGCGCGAGGTGATAGTAGGAAGAGCCTAAAGCTGTGAGCAGCAGGCCGATGAAGACGAAGTAGTAAGGCCAGCGCTCGCGGGGATCGAGGAAGCATTGACGTCTTTGCTGGAGAAGGAAGATCAGTCCCCACACTCCGACGATGGCGAAGGGGATGTTGGAGACGACGTCGCCGAAACGCGGAATGCCCAGCCAGGGGCGGGCGTCGGCGAAGTTGTGGTAGGAGAGGGGTTGGGGGACACGGGCCGCGAGAAAGATCGCGGCGATCACGATTGCCGTCACCCCGATCAACAACGCCAGAGCCATCTTGCGCGACATCAGAGGCGAAAGTATAGAACCCTTCAGCAAGCTGAGGGGCAAAAAATGACATGCGGAAGAGGCGTGTTTACAATCATCCGTCCATGCCCGTCACTGTTCGATCATTCGCGAAGATTAATCTCGGCCTGCATATTGGCGGGCTGCGTCCGGATGGGTTTCATGAGCTGCGGACCGTGTACCAGACGATTGCGCTGCACGATGTGATTCGAGTGCGGGTGGGGCGCGGGGATGGGATTGAGATTCGGTGTGAAGACCCGCGCGTGCCCGCTGATTCCGCTAACACCTGTTATCGCATTATCGAGCGGGCGATGGCTGTGCTCGGGGTCAAGGGACGAGTTGTCATCGAGATTGACAAGAAGCTTCCGGTGCAGGGCGGGTTAGGAGGCGCGTCTGGCAATGCTATCGCGACTTTGCTGGCGTTCGAGCGGGCGGCTAAGAAATCGCTTTCGGGAGCGGAAAGACTTCGCATCGCGGCGGAAGTCGGGTCGGACCTGCCTTTGTTTCTGATTGGCGGGACGGTGCTCGGTATCGGACGCGGCGAGGATGTGTATCCCCTTTCTGATTTACCGGCGACTGCCTGCGTGTTGGCGACGCCTGAGATTGGCGTTTCGACTCCGAAGGCATTCGCGGATTGGGATTTGCTGCAGAGTAGCGCCGGCGTCCCGCCGGCCACCCAAAAGCGGACGGCCGAAGGCGGTCCCCACGTGGTCCCATCCAAATTGACGCCCTCTGCTCCCTCCGATAGAATGAATGAGTTCAGCCGTAGAGTTTCTGCTTGGCTGAGCGGTAGATCCGGTGTCCCTGGCGGTCGGAGCAGGGGCCGGGCCGAGAGCCTGCTTCTCGACCTCGTCCGTACCGGGATTGAAAACGACTTTGAACGGGTCGTCTTTCCGCAATATCCCGAATTACGTGAGGTGAAGCGTGTGCTTGAGCGCGAAGGGGCGATTTATGCCTCGCTTTCAGGCTCCGGATCGGCGATTTACGGGCTGTTTCGCGCCCGGACGGCGGCCATAAAGGCAGCAGCCAGGCTGAAGGCCGGCGGAATCCCGGCGGTGGCGACCACCACCCTGACGCGGCGGCAGTACTGGCAGAGAATTTTTGATTGTTGATTTTCGATTGTTGATTGAGAATTGCGCTGTCGGGGTTGTTAATTCAACAATCGATCAATCAAAAATCAACAATGGTCTACTGGGCCGTCGACTAATGGTAGGTCAAGTGCCTTTGGAGCACTTTGTCTAGGTTCGAATCCTAGCGGCCCAGCCAAGAAAACCAGCTGTCAGCTTTCAGCCATCAGCTCTCAGTGAGAGCTTCGGGTGAAAGCACTGATGGCTGAAAGCTGATGGCTGAGAGCTACTATGGCAACTCTTGCGACAGCGACGGAGAAAAAGGCCCAGGTGAGCGCCGACGAAAAAACCGAGCGCAAGCCCCAGCGTAGCCGCGTGGACGATAAGTTCAAGATCTTCTGCGGCACGGCGAACGAGCCTCTGGCTGACGAAGTCTGCGCATTTTTAGGACTGACTCGCGGCCAGGCACTGGTCACACGCTTCAAAGATGGCGAAGCGTATGTCCAGATCCAGGAGAACGTTCGCGGCGCGGATGTATTCGTCTTGCAGCCGACGTGCCGTCCGGTGGACGAGCACCTCATGGAGTTGCTGCTGATGATTGATGCGCTCAAGCGGGCATCGGCGCGGCGCATCACGGCGGTGATTCCGTATTATGGGTACAGCCGTCAGGATCGTAAAGACAAGCCGCGGGCGCCGATTTCGGCGAAGCTGGTGTCGGATTTGCTTACCACCGCGGGAGCCCATAGGGCTCTGCTGATTGATCCGCACGCGCCGCAGATTCAGGGCTTTTTCAATATTCCGGTGGACCACCTGTTTGCTTCGCCGGTGCTGGTAGATCACTTCAAGCGGATGAGCCTGCCGAACCTGACGGTGGTTTCGCCCGATGCCGGAGGCGTGGAGCGCGCGCGCTTCTTCGCCAAGAAAATGGATTCGGCTCTGGCCATCGTCGACAAACGTCGCGTGGAGATGAACGTAGCCGAAGTGATGCACGTGATCGGCGATGTCAACGGACGCACTTGCCTGGTGATTGACGATTTGATCGATACCGCGGGCACGCTGGTAAAAACAGCGGCGGCGTTGATGGAGAACGGCGCCATGGCAGTCTACGCCTGCGCTTCGCACCCAGTGCTTTCGGGCCCGGCGGTGGAAAATATTTCGAAGTCCTGCATCACCGAGGTGGTGGTGACTAACACCATTCCCTTGACGGAAGAAGCAAAGAACGAGCCCAAGATTCGGGTGCTCACGATCGCTGGTTTGATCGGACGTGCGATCCAGTCGATTCACGAAGAAACGTCCGTCAGCAAATTGTTTTTGTAGACAGGAATCTAAATTATGGCAACGGCAACGGAAACGAATATTTTGGAGGCGCAACCGCGCACTCCCGGCAATAAGAACGATGCGCGCCGCGTGCGCGCGGCAGGTAAAGTCCCGGCAGTGCTGTATGGCGCGGGCAAAGAAGCGGCTTCGCTGGCCCTCGATCCCCGCCAGGTCTCGCGCATTCTGAATTCGAAGACCGGCTACAACACCATTTTCGATCTGACGCTCGACGGCGGAGAGCGCACCAAGGCGATGATCGTCGACTGGCAGTACGAGCCTATCAAGGGATCGCTGCTGCACATCGATCTGAAGCGCATCGCCATGGACCAGCGCCTGAAGGTGGAAGTGCCGATCGTGCTGAAGGGCGAAGCGACCGGCGTAAAGCAGGAAGGCGGCATCCTCGAACAGCTTCTGCGCGAATTGGAAATCGAGTGCTTGCCCGGCGACATTCCAGACGGCATCGAAGTCGACATCAGTCATCTGACGTTCGGCAAAGTGCTGCGCGTGTCGGATCTGCCGCGCAGCGACAAGCTGAAGTTTCTGAGCGACGAGAACCAGCCGGTGGCTCACGTGATCTCGATCAAGGAAGAAGTGGTGGCGACGCCGGAAGCGGCGGCTGCCGAAGCGGGCGCAACTCCCGCCGAGCCCGAGGTCATCAAGAAGGGCAAACAGGAGACCGAAGGCGAGGAAGCTGCCGAGGCTCCTGCCGAGAAGGGCGAGAAGAAAGAGAAGAAATAGTCGTTGGTCTTTGGTCGTTCGTCGTTGGCCGCAAGCGGCTCGGCGGCGAACGGCGGGTTCTCGGTTTTGGGCTGAGAGCTGAAAGCTGATAGCTGAGAGCTAGCAAGGCGTGAAACTGATTGTTGGGTTGGGCAACCCGGGCATTGAGTACCAGTTCACGCCGCACAACCTGGGCTTCCTCACTGTCGATCGGCTCGCCGATCAGTGCGGAGTGGAAGTGAGAAACCGGCACTGCCGGGCGCTGACGGCGCGGGCGGTAATGGGTTCAGAGCCGGTGCTTCTGGCGAAGCCAGAAACCTACATGAACCTGAGCGGGATGTCGGTCCGCGAACTGGTGGAAGAACACCAGGTCAAGCCCGAGACCGACCTGATTGTGGTTTACGACGAACTGGATTTGCCCTTCGGGACCATCCGTATCCGCCAGCGCGGAAGTTCGGCGGGACACAACGGAATGGAATCGGTGATTGGCGCGCTGGGCACGCAGGAGTTCCTGCGGATTCGCCTGGGAGTCGCACCGGAACGCAAGGTTTCTGACGGCGCGAAGTATGTGCTCACGCCGTTCCGTAAGGGGCAACTCAAGACGGTTGACGGAATACTTGAGACCGCGGCCGATGCGGTGAACGTGATTGTGAAGGAAGGTCCGGCGAAGGCGATGAACCGCTTTAACCGCAAGACCGATCCGGAAGAACAGCCGTAGTGATTCGCGGCCAGATTTGGAGAAATGAATGAATCGTACTTACGAACTGATGTTTATCGTCCGGCCTGACATGCCGGAAGAAGACCAGGACAAGCTGATTTCCACGCTCGAGTCGGTCGTGACCAGCTCAGGCGGGGCCATGAAGAGCGTCGAGAAGATGGGCAAGCGGCGCCTGGCCTACATGGTGCGCCGTTTCCACGACGGCGTATACGTCCTGCTGACAGTTGAAGGCAGCGGCGGACTGATCCACGAACTGGAACGCCGTCTGCGCGTGACTGAGCCGGTGATCAAATTCCTGACGGTGCGCATTGATGAAGAGCAGAAGCGCCTCGACAAGATCAAGGCCATCAAGGAAGCGCGCAAGAAGGCCGCCGCAGCCCCGGCCGCAACCGCGGAAGCGGGCGGAGAGACGGCCGCGGTAACAGCATAAAACCGGGCCTCAGACCTCGGGCCTCAGCCAACGCGCTGACGACTGAAGACTGACGACCGACGACTGATTTTAAGGAGCATCATGGCTGACGAAACTACACCTACGGCAACAGCACACGCCTCATCGGGGGATCGCCCCTCAGGCGGAGACCGTCCTTCCGGGGGCGGAGATCGTCCCGATCGCGAACGTCGTCCTCCGCGTCCCGGTGGACCGGGCGGAGGCCGCGAAGGCGGTCCTGGCGGACGCAAGTATTTCCGGCGCAAGAAAGTTTGCAAGTTCTGCGTCGAGAAGATTGACTCGATCAACTACAAAGACTTTCGCACGCTCGGCCAGTTTGTCGCCGAGAGCGGCAAGATTGTCCCGCGGCGCCTGACCGGCGTTTGCACGCGGCACCAACGGCGTTTGTCGGTGGCCATCAAGCAGGCCCGCAACATCGCTCTGCTGCCCTTTGCCGGACGCGCGTCGTAAGAAATCCGGTCGCTGGTACCCGGTCGCAGTTGGCGGGAAGACTAGCCGCGACCAGCCCCCGGCGGCCTGCGACCCAAATTTTGAACGGAGTCATCTATGGAAGTCATACTGAAAGAAGATGTAGCGAAGCTGGGCTCCCGCGGAGACGTGGTGAAAGTGGCCGAAGGATACGGCCGCAATTTCCTGCTGCCGCGCAAGCTGGCGATTGAAGCTAACAAAGGGAACAAGGCCGTCATCGAACAGATGAAGGCAGCCTCGGTGCGCCGGTCGGCCAAGGAAAAAGGGCAGGCGGAAGAGCTGGCGAAGCAGTTCGACGGCGTATCAGTATCGTTCCAGCGCCGCAGCGGAGAAAACGATCAGCTATTCGGATCGGTCACGTCCAGTGACATTGCCGATGCCCTGGCGAAAAAGGGATTCGACGTCGACCGCCGCAAGATCCAGCTGCACGAGCCCTTGAAGACCATTGGCGAATTCACCGTCCCCATCAAGCTGCACAAGGACGTGACCGCGCACTTCAAGGTTGTGATCGAAAAGGAAGCGGCGGAAGAGTAAGTTGGAGTGCCACTCATTCGCTCGCCGGCGAATGAGTGGAGTCTTTCGTGCCCATTTCCAGGATTAGAGTCTTTCCTCTCCCAGCGTATAATTCCCTGCTGTGTCCAGGACGCCGACCCCGGCGAAAAATTCTCATTCCGACTGCAAGCGAAAATCGGACAGAAACGTCTAACAACTGTGATCAGTAACGGGCAGGTTTCGAGGGATCGGGGCGGCATGCGACGGGCACGCAAGGTTGCATCCGCACTGGCGTTAGCCCTTCCCGTTCTGTTGGCTAGCGGTTGTTCCAGCACTCGCGCCAGCAATTCTTCGGGTCTGACAAAGCCGGTTCCGGCGCACATCTACACTGTCGATGAGGAAACCACCCTGCGCCGTGTGCAGGCTGTAGGCTCTTTGTATGCGTTGGAAGAGAGCGCGCTGAGTTCTCCGGTGGAAGCGCGCGTCGACCAGGTGCTGGCCGATGTGGGCGACATTGTCACCGAAGGCCAGCCGTTGATTCTGCTCGACAAGGAAGAACTCCAGTATGAGGTCGACCGCCAGCAAGGGCTAGTGCGGCAGGTGCGCGCCCAGCTCGGAATTGGCCCGAATGATCCTCCTCCCGCGGATGCGCGCCAGTTGGCGTCAGTGCAAAAAGCCGAGGCCGACCGCTTCGATGCCGAACGGAAATACAAACGCGCCGAAGAGCTGTTCAAAGACAAGCTCATTTCCCAGCAGCAATTCGACGAGGCGACCAGCCGCAACGAAAGTACTCAGGCCACTTACGACCTGGCGATCCAGGAGGTGAACCGCCTGAAGGCGCTGCTGGTTTCGAACGAAGCCACTGAAGGCCTGGCGGAAAAGAAGTTGGCCGACGCAACCATTCGTGCCCCGTATCCGGGTTCCATCAAGTCTCGGGATGTGCACCCGGGCGAGTATTTGAAAGTGCAAAGTCCAGTCATGGTGGTGGTGCGCACCGATCGACTGCGCGCACGTTTGGCGGTTCCCGAGCGTTGGGCGGGATGGGTGAAGGACGGAGCCGTTGTGGACCTGCAGATCGAAGCCTTCCCGGGGCAGACCTTCCAGGGGAAAGTTACCCGCATCAATCCTTCGGTTTCGCAGGACTCACGGACCTTTGAAGTCGAGGCAATGATCGAAAATCATGACGGCCGGCTGAAGCCGGGATTTTTCGTGCAGGCTTCTCTGCCCAGCGAAAAGTCCGAGAAGGCACTCTTTGTGTCGGATGAGGCCGTGAATTACCGCTACGGCGTTTACAAAGTCTTCCTGGTGAACGGAGGCCGGGTCAGCGAGCGCCAGGTGCGGCCCGCGGGGCAGACCGAGGATGCGAAGGGCCGCCGCTTTGAAATTGCCGAAGGCGTGAAAGCGGGAGACCGCGTGGCTGCCGCCGTGACGGGCGAATTGCACGATGGAGATATCGTCGAAGAAGCCGCCGGTTCGTCGCGGCCGACAAGCCACTGAACTACGTAGCGCTGAAAGTTCCCATCTATGAAGCTCGCCGAAATTTGCGTCCGGCATCCTGTGTTCACGGTGATGCTGATCGCATTTCTGGTGACACTGGGCATTTTTTCCTACCGCGGCCTGGCGGTCGATCTTTTCCCCAAAGCCGATCCGGCGACCGTCAATGTCGAAGTGCAGCTGCCCGGAGCTACTCCCGATGAAATGATCACCGGAGTTGTGCTGCCGCTCGAAGATGCCATCTCCTCGGTCAGCGGCATTGATGAGATCGACGTCTATGCCTCGGAAGGCCACGCCGACATTACCTGCACCTTCGTACTGGAGCGCGAAATCGATGGTGCGGCGCAGGATATTCGCGAGAAGGTTTCGGCCGCCATCAACCGCCTGCCCCGGGAAACGCTGCCCCCGGTCATTACCAAGGAAGATCCGCAATCCGACCCGATCATGACTATCCTGGTCAGCGGTCCCATGAGCTTGCGGGAGCTGACGGAAATCGCCGACAAGCAGGTGCGGCGTGCGATCCAGACCGTGGATGGGGTGGGCAGCGTCGATCTCAATGGCGGCCAGGCGCGGCAAATCCGCGTTTTGCTCGACGCGCAGAAACTGGCTTCGCACAACTTTACCGTGCTCGACGTACGCGAGGCGCTGCAGCGCGAGAACATTGAAGCGCCGGGTGGACGCATGATCACAGGCCCGCAAGAGTTGGGCCTGCGCACCCTGGGGCGCGTTTCATCCGCCGATCAATTTGCCGACGTGATGCTGGGCACCCGCGGAGGCGTCCCGACCCGGTTGCGCGATGTGGCGCAAGTGGAAGATGGGGCGGCCGAATTGCGCACCTGGTCGGCTTTGTTCCGCAAGGGGGCACCGGGCAAGGATGTTGTCGCCATCGAGGTTCTGCGCCAGTCGGGCGCGAACACCGTCAAAGTCGCAGACAACGTGCGCGAACTCGTCGATCAACTCAATCATCAGCTGCCTGCGGGCGTGCAACTGCTGGTGGTGCACGACATCTCCGATTTCATTAAGGCGTCGGTGCATTCGCTGATCGAGCACCTGATCTGGGGCAGCATCCTGGCGAGCGCGGTGGTATGGATTTTCATCCGCAACTGGCGGGCGGTGCTGATTGCGGCAATTGCCATCCCGGCGTCCATCATTTCCACCTTCACGCTGATGAAGGGGATGGATTTCTCGCTCAATAACATCACCCTGCTAGCTCTCACGCTGGCGGTGGGCATTGTCATTGACGATGCCATCATCGTACTGGAAAACATCTTCCGCTTCATGGAAGACAAAGGCCGCGACCGGTTCCATGCCGCCATTGAAGCTACCCGCGAAATCGGCCTTGCGGTCATGGCGACTACGCTTTCGCTGATCATCATCTTTCTGCCCATCGCCTTCATGACCGGCTATGCGCGCAAGTATGTGAACTCATTCGGGTGGACGATGGCGATGGCTATCCTGGTGTCGCTGCTGGTGGCATTTACGCTCACCCCGATGATGAGTTCGCGGCTGCTGAAACTGAACGAACGCGAGAAGGAAGCTCACGCGCATGGATTTCTGCACAGAGTGGAAACCGCTTATTTGAAGATGCTGCACTGGTCTTTGCAGCACCGGCTCGCGATCATGGTGATCTGCGTGGTCACTTTCCTTTCGACTTTCGCCCTCTATCACGTGGTGGGCCGCGATTGGATTCCGGCAGACGATCAATCGGAGTTGCAGAGTTCCTTCACGTTGCCAGAAGGCACGAGCCTGGCCAAGACAACCGAGATGGCTTCCGACATGGCAACGCGAATCTCGGCGCTGCCCGAAGTCTCATTCGTGCAAACCTACACGCACGGGCTGCCGAACCACGCGCATCTGTTCATCGGGCTGGTCCCGCGCAACCAGCGCAAGTTCACTCATCAGCAGATGGCGACCAAGGTGCGCGGCATGCTCGCTGAATATCGCAATATCACTTACAACGTGCGGCTGCCTTCGGTGCTGGGTGGCGAAATTTATTTTCCTATTTCCGCCGTGATTCGCGGACCCGATCTCAATAAGCTTGCCGAGATCAGCAAGAAGATTGCGGACAACATGCACCAGTATCCGGACCTGGTGGATATCAACCCCAGCCTGAATCTGAACACTCCGGAGCTGCAGGTGAAGGTGGACCGGCAGCGTGCCGCCGACATCGGCGTACGCATGACCGACATCAGCGATGCGGTGCGGTTGTTCTATTCGGGCGAGGATGAGATCACGCGCTTCAAAGAGGGATCGGAGCAGTATCCCGTGACCATGCAGTTGCTTCCGGAACAGCGCGACAATCCCGACGTGCTGAACCGCATGATGGTGCCGTCGAGTAAGTTAGGACAAGTGCGGCTCGAGAGCGTGGCCACGATAGGCAGAGGGTTCGGTCCCTCGACCTTGTGGCGCTACAACCGCGAATTCCAGGTCAGTGTGTATGCGAATGTGGCTTCGGGATATCCGCTCGATCTTGCCGCCGCGCACACCATGGCCGCGATTCAGCAAGTCGGACTGCCGGCAGGTTACTCCTATTTGTTTTCCGGGCAAGTGAAAGTGCTCGAAGAGACTACGTGGAATCTTGTGCTGGCGATGGGCCTCGCGTCGATTTTCATGTACATGGTTTTGGCGGCGCAGTTTGAGAGCTTCTCTTATCCGTTCATCATCATGTTGACCCTGCCGCTGAGCGTTCCCTTCGCGCTGTTTTCGCTTTGGATTACGGGCCGTGCCCTGAGCCTGTGGAGCGCGCTCGGCATGTTCCTGCTGCTTGGCATCGTGAAGAAGAACGGCATTCTGCAGGTGGACTACACCAACCGCCTGGTGGCCGAAGGAATGCCGGTGCGCGAGGCGATCATGGAAGCCAATCGCGTGCGCTTGCGCCCGATCCTGATGACGACGCTGTCGATTATTGCGGGACTGATCCCGGTGGCGATCGGCATCGGCGCCGGATCGGAGCAACGCGCCTCGATCGCCGTGACCATCATCGGCGGCCAGACGTTATGCCTGCTGTTGACCCTGCTTGTGGTTCCGGTGGCTTACTCGTATCTCGCGGAATTTCACGAACTGCCCTGGCGCGAGTGGGCGGGACGCCTATGGAGAAACCGCAGCGTTAGCCCGACCGACGGCGACTAACGCACCTATTGACAAGCCTTTGTCATTTTGTATCCTATGCATCGGAATCATAGGTATAAGATGAATTTCAAAGGAACGCTTCCCACTCTGATTTTGAAAGCCCTGGAGCACGAGCCGGCCCACGGCTACCGGATCGCCCAGCAGATCAAAGAGCGGTCGCAGGGCGTGCTCGACTTCAAAGAAGGCACGCTTTATCCCGCGCTGCACAAACTCGAAAACGAAGGCTCGGTCGAGTCTTACGACGATGTCGAACGCGGGCGTCCGCGGCGTTACTACCGCATCACCAAGTCGGGACGCAAGGTTCTGGCAAAGAATCGCGAGGAGTGGCAGCAACTCTCGCGCGTGGTCACAAGTCTTTTGGCGGAGGCATAAGCCATGACTCAATTGGAAAACTGGTTGGCGCAGGCAACAAGAAAATTGTCCCGGGAATCGGCGGAGCAGGTCCGCCGAGAAATTGAAGAACATTACGAAGCGGCGCGGGAAGCTGCCATGAACGGCGGCGCAAGCGCTGCCGATGCCGATCTCTCTGCCATTGCGGCGCTCGGGGATGCGAAGGCCGCGAACTGCCAGTATCGCAGGGTGCTTCTGACCTCTTCGGAAGCGTCTATGCTTCGCAAGGGGAACTCGGAAGCGAATTTCTTCTGCTCGCGTCCCTGGGTGAAGTGGATGCTTCTGGGAATTCCTCTGGCGACACTGATCGGCGGAGCTCTACCGAAATTCGCCACGGACGGAGTCGAAGCGGCGCGCGACATGATTTCCGTTGCCATTGGCATGAGCACGCTGTTCCTTTTGCCCTACCTGCCTGTCTACACGCTGTCTCGCGGACGCATCGCTCGCGCCGCCAAATGGATGGTGCTGCTCGCCATGTTCGCATTGATCTTCGGCCGCCAGGCGCTGCAGTGGAGCTGGCTGCTCATCTCCTGCCTGTACCCGGTGTTTCATATCGAATGGACGCGCGAATCGATCCGGAGGAAACTGCCGGTCGAGCGATGGCCGAAGCAGTTGTACTTGTGATTGGTCTAGCCGGTGAGCCAGAGCTCGCCCTACTAACGACGTTGCCAGCGTCTTGGATCGCGTCTGCCGTGGAAGCGGCAATTACTACGATCCTGTTCTCTGATACCTCGAAGAATATCTCACAGTGCAGGTCAATGAGTGTAATCGCGATGTTACGCCAAGTGAGGTCCCCGAGAAATGTGCACTACAATTAAAGTGAGCGGCATCAGCCATCTAGGGTTCAAGCCGAATGACTTTCGACGAAGCCCGTAAACTCATCAAGAAGGGTGACATTATCCGGCTCCGAAAGGAGTTGCAAACCGGACTGAACCCTAATCTCTCGAATCAGTACTCGTGGACATTGCTGATGATTGCTGCATCGGAAGGAAACACGAGCGTCGGTTCGCTGCTTATTGAGAATGGCGCTGAACTGGATATGCGAAACAAGTTTCGCGAGACTGCTCTTTCCTTAGCCGCACACAGTGGCCATCCATCCTTCGTCAAGTTGTTGTTGGGCAGCGGCGCGTCTCTCGAATGCCACCCATTTGGAAATACTTTTGACGCTTGGCTGAACTGGGTCTCAAAATACAGCCGTTCACCCGAACTCGCGGAGCATCTTCGCAGTCTATTCGACGCAGAACGGAAGGTCAGAGCTAGCCAGCCGACTGAGAGTCAATGAGCGAAATCGCGATTTTTCACCAATTGACAGGAGAAACCGCGATGCAGAGTCAGCCGCATTCGCTGAGCTTATGACCTGCTAGTTGAAACAAGAATCTGGCGGCATCTGCGAAAGCCCCATCTTCGGGGGAATGTTCATAGGAATCGGGACACCATCGAACCGCAATGTGGTATGTGGTGCCCCGCACTCCTTCCATTATCCACTCTGCGCCGTCGAAGCCCCTATGCTCCGATTCAGTTGGTATCTCCCAGAAGCGCGCTTTATCCAACTTGCCTAAGAAGGCCGAAACATCATTCGCAGACACGGCTAGGAGTTGCTCGTCCTTCGAGTGGTCGGGCGATTTTTGGGGTAGCGTCATTCTCATTTGTCCACTGCCGTCGGGGAGGATCGTCAGAGCGACACTCTTTGGCCCGGTGAACGCGCCCAAGTACGTAAAGCGATAAGTTTTCTCATCCGTCGGTGGGGGCCAGAGTGGTTTTTCTCCCAACTCATACATGCCGCTGGAATACCAGCGATTCACGAAGTCAGCGGTACGACCTGTGAATGTTCCCGGCGGAAAATAGCTCACAAAAAGCGATGCATTGTTCGTCTCAACGGCCTTCAGTGACACTGCTGCCGCTGTTTTAGTCGGCGAGTCATCGGGAACATTTCTCAACAGCGCCCTAATCGCATTGAACTTGCCAACATCGAGAGTTTTGAAGGTGCCTTGCCCTGCGATGCCTGAGGCAACAGCCTGTTGCTCCTTTAGAGGCAATTGGACCATCGCCCTCAAAAAGCCTTCCGGATCAGACAACAGGGCTTCGTCGTAGAAATCAGTGAGATAGGTAAATCGAAACAAGGTCGGCAAAACTGACTTATCTCCGCTTCGGCATACCTCCACAAGAGTCTCTACGTCCCGATTCAGGTGCTTGCATTCACGACTCGATACCTCGTTGCGGTGGAGACAAGCTCTTATTCCTTCGAGTGCCTTGTCCCGGCGTGTCGTCAGGGATGAATCGGCGTGGGAGGAAACTGACGCCGCCACGGCCAGCAATGCTACGGCGACCATCGTTCGCATGACAGTCAACATTGTATGGGTAAGGGACACCTGTTGTTAACAGGCGATAGCGCTCATTGATCCTGAGAACCGTTTCTGGCTGGTGTGGCGTTCCAGTCCCTGCGGACGCGGAACCGATACCAAGGGCTTTCCCGGCCCCCTTCCCCATTCAGCACGAATCCTGCCAAACCCCTATAATTTCTGCTCACGGTTCGGGTACTGGCCCGTCCATAGCTATGCCACCCGGGATGCACGGTATGGCCCCGGGAATAGCGAGGATAGAGATCATGCCGGCCGGTGCTTGGGCGGTTCCTTTTGCGGTTGGCAAGGGTTCCTCTGCGGACGCAAGACGCGCCGAAGAAGATCGAAGCGGCAGTTCCCAGAACCCCAAAACGCGGGGCGAGATGGCTGGGCAAAGTCTAGGGCGAATCGACGATACGATGCTGGTTCGCGAAGCGCAACGCGGCAACCGCGCTGCCTTCGAGGAACTCGTGCGGCACTACGACCAGGCGGTGTTACGTCTGGCCATGCACCTGACCGGATCGGAACACGAAGCCCAGGACATTTACCAGGACGCGTTCCTGAAGGCGTACAAGAGCGTGGCGAATTTCCGCTTCGAGTGCTCCTTCTATACCTGGATCTACCGCATCGTCACCAACCTGTGTCTCGATCATCTGCGCAAGAAGCAGGTACGCAAAGAAGACGCCCCAGTGGCGACGGACGCGGATGGCGAGTCGTACGACTTGCTCGATCAGGTGCCCGATGCGCGGGCCGGAGCGAATCCGGAACGCGACTTGATGCGCCGCGAGCTGGGCACACGCATTAACCAGGCGCTGGATAAACTTACTCCCCGCGAGCGCATGGTTTTCGAACTCAAGCATTATCAAGGACTGAAGTTGCGGACGGTGGGCGAGATTTTGAATACGACCGAAGAGACGGCGAAAAATACTTTGTTTCGTGCGACGCAGAAGTTGCGCGGCACGCTAGCGGATATGCGATGACAACGAATTTATTCCCCGCCGAGGGGGTGCAATCATGAAATGCGAATGGGTTCAGGAAAACATCATGCTGTACATCTATAACGAGCTGGCCGACGACGCTCGTTATGAACTGGAACAGCACGTGGCGCGTTGCACGGCGTGCGCGGCCGAACTGAAGGCGGGACGCAAGTTCCACGCCACGGTCTCTCAGGTCGCGGTGGAAGAGCCATCGCCGAATCTGTTGGCTTCCTCGCGCATGCGCTTGCAGGAAGCTCTGGAAACGGCCGAGCAGGGCGGGTTTTGGAACGGTTGATGTTCGATCCCGCGGCGTGGCTGCATCAGGTTCGTTTCTCTCCCGCGCTGGCGGCGGCGATTCTGATGGTCGGCTTTGGTGGCGGCGTTGGCGCGACCTATCAGATGTTGCACAACAAGGCCGCGAATCCCGTAGAAGCGGTGGCTGCTCCCGCTGAAGCCAGCATCGCCGGCATTCAGTCGGTGACGCAAGAACCTGGTTCGAATCAAGTCACGATCAAGTACAACACGCTTTCCACGCAGGAAGCGCAAGGCTCGCTGAACGATGCCCGCATCCAGCAACTGCTGCTGTTTGCCGCGCGCAACAACTACAACTCCGGCGTGCGCATGGATTCGGTCGATCTGCTGACGCAGACTCCGAATGATTCGCATGTCCGAGAAGCTCTGATTTACGCATTGCGCTATGACTCGAATCCGGGCGTGCGGCTGAAGGCGATCGACAGCCTGGGTCCGTATGTGAAAGACGATGTGCGCGTCCGCGATGTGGTGCTGGAAGCGTTGATGAACGACGCCAATCCCGGGGTACGCACGGAAGCCTTGCGTCTGATCGAGCCGGTCAAGGCTGATAGCAGCGTACGTGTGGTGCTGCAACGGCTGGCGGAGAACGATCAGAACCAGTACATCAAGGCGGAAGCGCGCAGAGTGCTGGCCCAGGTGCCGGAGATCGATTAAAGCAACTTGCGTAGCAACGGGCGCCTCGCAAGCCTGCCCTGAGCCTAGTCGAAGGGTTCCCGATGCGAAGCGAGCCTTTCAAGATTTGGCAGTAAGTGGGTGAGGATAGAAACGGAAGGAAGCTTTGAAGAAACTCTCTAAACTCGTTGCGGTGTTGTTGGTGCTTCTGCCTTTGGCGGTGGCGCAGCAGACCCGCGTATTTCGTGACGGCGGCAACTGGACGCAGGAGATCACTGGGATCTCTGGCGACGGCGAAGAATCTCCGGGTGAAAGTGGATGTGGGCTCGGTACGCGTCGAAGGCGGCTCGCAGAACATCGCTTACGTAATTCGCAACCATGCTTATACGTCGTCGGAAGAAGCGGCGCGCCAGGAGTTCGATTCCTACAAGGTCAGCGCTTACGTTCGTGGAGACACGGCCTGGATCGTCGCCGACTGGCAAGGCGGCCACGTGCACAAGTTCTCCGGCGAGTTCGTGGTGAACGTCCCGCGCGCGATGGATGCGGTAAAGGTCGAAACCGACGGGGGTAGCGTGTCCACGACCGGCATTGCGGGGCGGGTCGACGCGCAGAGCGGCGGCGGCAGCATTCAACTGAAGGACATTGGCGGCATGATCAGCGCCGAGACCGGCGGTGGCAGCATTGATGTGGGTTCGGCGGGAAGCGACGTGAGCCTGCACACCGGCGGCGGCAGCATCAAGGTGCAGAATGCCAAGGGCAAGATCGAGGCCGAGAGTGGTGGCGGCAGCGTCATCGTGCTGTCCGGCTCGCAGGGAGCGATTCTCGAAACCGGCGGCGGCAGCATTCAGCTGGAAAAGTGTGACGGGCACGTTAAGGCGAGTACGGGCGGCGGCAACATCGATCTCGGCGACGTCAACGGACCGGTTGAAATGGAGACGGGCGGCGGCAGCCTGCGGCTGGCATCGGCCAAGGGTCCGGTTCGGGCCGAAACGGGTGGGGGATCGATCGAGTTGAATGGGGTCCCTTCTGCGCGAGCGGAAACTGGCGCTGGGGGAATCATTGCCAGGTTCGTCGCGGGAACGGGAGATCGCACCGACTCGCAACTGGAAACTTCCGCGGGGGACATCACGGTCTATCTGGCGCCGGATGTGCATCTGACGATCCGCGCGTCGATTGAAGTGGCGAATGGCCACCAGATTCACTCGGATATTCCGGAAATTCACATTACTGCAGAAGGCGGAGACTACGGTCCTAAGACCTACACCGCTGAAGGCAATTTGAACGGCGGCGGCCCGGTGCTGAAAGTTCGCACGACCACCGGAGACATCACGTTCCGCCGGAGCAGATAGAGGGGGGGATATGCGCCACATAACTCTTATCACAATCACGCTGCTGTTGCTGGTGACCGGCCTGTGGGCAGGATCGAGCGGGTGGGGAGAAGGCTTTGGTTTCTCGAGCGACGAACCGGGCAGCTCTTACCTTGGAGTGGATACGCGCGATGTCACCACCGACCGACTGGGCGCGCTCAATCTAAAAGAAGAAAAGGGCGTGGAAGTCACCATGGTGGACCAGGACGCTCCTGCCGGGAAAGCGGGAGTCAAGGAGCATGACGTTATTCTGAGCCTCAATGGAACGGAAGTGGAGAGCGTGGAGCAGCTACGCCGCATGATTCATGAAGTGCCGCCGGGGCGCGTGGTCACGCTGGGCCTGAGCCGCAACGGCCAGCCGCTAAGCGTGAAAGTGCAACTGGCGGACCGCAAGAAGTCTTTTTCTTATTCCTACTCGACCCACGGCGACGGCGATTCCGAGAGCTTCCGCATCCCGCCCATTCCACCGATTCCGCCCATGCTCGACATGCCGCTCTCGATTGTGGTGGTGCATTCTTCGCAGCGCAGCGGCTTGATGCTTGAGAATCTGACTCCGCAGCTGGGTGATTATTTTGGGACGAAGAACGGCGAAGGCGTGCTCGTGCGCTCAGTCGAGAAGGGTACACCCGCGGAGAAAGCTGGCTTCCGCGCCGGCGACGTGATTGTGAAGGTGAATGGAGAGCGCATCTCCGATGCCAGTGACTTCAGCCGCACGCTGCAATCGCGGAAAGACAACTCCGTATCTGTGGGCGTCTTGCGTGACAGGAAAGAGCAGACGATTACGCTCGCTTTGCCCAGCCGCAAGCAGTCACAGATGTACGAAGAGAGTTTTGAGTCTCCGAAGATCGACGCTGAAACCCGGCGTGAATTGCAAGAAGCGCAAACCGAGATCGCTCGCGCGGGACCCGAGATGGAGATCGCCGTTCGCGAGGCCGTGCGCATAAAGCCGGAGATGGAGCAGGCCACGAGAGAGTGGCGCCGGGAGCAGGAGCAGATCAGGAAAGACCTACGAAAGATGCAGGACGACTTGCGAAAGCAACAGCGGCAAATGCAAGAAAAGCTGCGACGCGAGTTAAGAGGGGATTGGACCGAACTCTAGCCGTAGCCACAGGGTTTATTTCTTAGTCGCCGGCGTGGGTTACGGCTTTGCAGCCGCTGGCGACACAGACCCGGTTGCGTCCTGCCTGTTTTGCGGCGTAGAGGCCGGCGTCGGCGGCACGCACTAGTTCGTCACGCGTACTGCCATCTTCCGGGAAACTCGCCACGCCCGCGCTGATGGTCACGGGACGGGCTACTCCGGGGAACTGCCACTCATCCACTAGCCTGCGCAGCTTCTCTGCAATCGTGATCGCGTGCTGAGTATCGGTTTGGGAAAGAATGATGGCGAATTCTTCACCGCCGTAGCGGCAAACCACGTCGATTTTGCGGACATGCTGGTGAAAGATCGAAGAAACTTGCCGCAGAACCTCGTCACCCAGCAGATGTCCGAACTCGTCGTTCAGCCGCTTGAATTGATCGATGTCGACCATGAGAACCGACATGCCGGATTCGAAACGGCGTGCCCGCTCGATTTCCTCCAGAATTCGCACTTCGAAGTAGCGCCGGTTGAAGATACCGGTCAACCCATCCAGGTAGGCTAATTGCTTCACGCGATCGACGTAGTGAGCGTTCTGGATCGCGGTGGCGCAAATATCGGCGACGGACTCTAGCGGTTGCACGTCCTGTGCGTTAAACGCACCTTTCTTGTTGCTGTCGAGGACCAACACCCCCAGGGTCTGTCCGAAGGCGACCAGGGGGATGCACATGCGGGAGCGAGTCTCGCGATAAAAGCCTTCGTGCCCGGGAAGTTCGTGGATGTCATTGGCCATGACAGTGCGGCACTGGGTCAGCGATTGTCCCCAAATGCCCTGTGCGGCAGACATGCGGCCGCCCTCCTGGACCTGGGGGGTAAGTTCGCCGTAATGCGCCCGCAGCACCACTTCATCCTCGTCCTTCAGCAACACGGCGACATGCGAGACCTGGAAGGCATGCTGGATAAGCAGGCACACCTTGGAAAGCAACTCTTTCAGATCGAGTACAGCAGTGGTTTGCTGGGCGATGGCATTGATAGCTTCCAGTTGCAACGCCCTGCGCCTTTCCAGCGAATACAGGCGCGCGTTCTGTAGCGCCATGGAGCACTGGGTCGAAAACAGCGTCAGCAAGTCGGTCATTTCGGCGCTGAAGTGGTCGAGGTTCTCGCTCTGACAGTCGAGAACGCCGACCACTTCATCGCGCACCATGAGGGGAACGGCGAGTTCCGACCGTGTCTTGGCGGCAGACGGAATGTATCGCGGATCTTTGCTGACGTCCGGCACATAGAGCGGCCGCTTTTCCAGGACGGCGCGGCCCGTGATCCCCTGACCGACAGGAAGCGAAATCTTGTCGCAGCCCTCGTCCCAACCTACCTGGCACCGGGGGCGAAGTGCGTTTGTGTCCTTGTCCAGCAATAGGATGGCTACGTTCTCAAGGTGGAAATAATCGCCCGCGATGATCAGGATCTGTTGCAAGACTTCGTCCAAGTCGAAGGTCGACAGGACGGCTTGGCTTGCATCGTAGAGGATGGCGATCTTCTGCATGCTTTCTGAATTGTAGACGGATGACAAGGTGTTACCGAGGTTCCCAAAGTAACGTCAGGGAGGGCTATTGGCTTTGCGGTTTTGAACGTTGCCGGGACCGAGCGACGGTCTTGACGACACCCAGAACAACCAGGCAGATCCAGAAATCCACAACCAGGCCCAGGTCGAGGCGCGGAGCGACGTGGCGCGCAGCAGGAGGCAGGTAGGGCATGATCAGGAAATAGATGGCATTCCCGGCCAAAACCGCGATTAGCGCGTGCACGAAATTGCTCACTCCTGATTTAGACATCGCAATTCGCCTTCGTGACTGGCATCTTAAACGCCGCAGGCATGGTCCTGCTAACATCCCTTGAGATGCTGGAACCGGGCACCGCTGTGCAATACGTGAAGGGAATTGGCCCCCGCCTGGCCGAGATTCTGTCGGCTAAGGGCATTCATACTGTCGGCGATCTGCTGCATTATCTGCCCTTCCGTTACGAAGACCGTCTCAATCCCCGGGGAATCTCAGAGTTGCGAGCGGGCGAGATGGCCACCGTGATCGCCGAAGTCCGCAACTCGGGGCTGTTCAGCACCCGCCGTATGCCCATTTTTCAGATGACCGCCGGACAAGGAAGGACTCGGCTCAAGTGTCTGTGGTTTCACGGGGCGTATCTGAGGGACAAGTTCAAGCCGGGCCAGTTGGTGGCTCTCTATGGGAAGGTCGAAACCGGACGCGACGGGGAACTGCAACTGGTGCAGCCCCAATTCGAAATTCTGGATGATGGGGATGAAGGCGCAGACCCCGACCGCAAACTGGGCGAATCGCTCGAGGTCGGGCGGATCGTGCCGATCTATGAGGCAGCTGGCAATGGCAGGCTGACTTCCCGTTGGTTTCGCCGCATCATTCGCACTACGGTCGACAATCTGACGCCGGACCTTCCGGAAGCCATTCCCGAGGCGGTGCGGAAACGTCTGGGGCTGATTTCAACCTTCGAAGCGCTTCGCAAAGTGCACTGGCCTGAGGCCGGAGAGAGTCTGACCGATTTGCAGTCGTTCCGCACGCCCGCCCATATCCGCTTGATTTTCGAAGAGCTTTTTTTCGTCGAGCTTGGGCTGGAGTTGAAGCGCCGCGAGCAGAAGTCGCAGACTGGCATTGCCTTCCGCCTGGATGACCGGGTGCGCGAGGCGGTGAAGAAGATTCTGCCGTTTCATCCGACAGGCGCGCAAAAACGGGTGCTCAAGGAAATTGCCTCCGACATGGAGAAGGTGTCTCCCATGCGGCGGCTGTTGCAGGGCGATGTCGGATCGGGCAAGACGATTGTCGCGTTCGAAGCGGCGGTGATTGCCATCGAGAACGGGTATCAGGTGGCTCTGATGGCGCCGACCGAGATTCTGGCCCAGCAGCATTGCTTTTCCGCGCGGCGAATTTTGGAGAATGCCGGCTACCGGGTTGTCTTGCTTACAGGCTCGCTCGAAGATGACCGCAAGCGCGAGATTCGGCGCCATATCGCGCAGGGCAATGCGCAGTTGGTGATTGGCACGCACGCATTGATTGAGCAAAGGGTCGAATTCGCCAAGCTTGGTTTGGTTGTGGTTGACGAACAACATCGTTTCGGCGTGATGCAGCGTTTCAAGCTGATGAAGAAAGACCGCGCCGGTGCGGCTTCAGCCGACCCCGATCCCGCCGAGCCCGACGTCCTGGTGATGACGGCGACGCCCATCCCGCGAACTCTTGCCCTTACGCTCTACGGCGATCTCGACATCAGCGTGCTTGACGAATTGCCTCCCGGCCGCACGCCCATTGTCACGAAGCGTGTCACCGACGACAGCGCCGAAAAAGTGTGGGAGTTCGTGGGCAAGCAGGTGGCGGCAGGACATCAGGCCTATGTTGTCTATCCCGTGATCGAGGAAAACGAAGAGAGCGAACTTAAGGCCGCGATGAAGATGTACAAGGAACTCAGCACCAAGGTCTTTCCCGAGAGGCGCGTCGCGGTGCTTCACGGACGCATGGAAGCCGACCTGAAAGAGCAGGTCATGAGGCTGTTCCAGAAGGGGGACATCGATATCCTCGTCTCGACCACTGTGATCGAAGTGGGCGTCGATGTGGCCAACGCCAACGTCATGGTCATCGAACATGCCGAGCGATTCGGTCTGGCCCAGCTACACCAGCTTCGGGGACGCATCGGGCGCGGCGCCGCGAAATCGTATTGCATCCTCATGACCGGTGGCAAGGTTTCCGAAGAAGGCGACCGCCGCCTGAATGCCATGGTGCGCACCACCGACGGATTTCAGATCGCCGAACTTGATCTCGAACTGCGCGGGCCCGGGGAGTTCTTCGGCACCCGCCAAGCCGGGCTACCGAGCTTTCAGGTTGCCAGCCTGATCCGTGATCGCGAACTGCTGGAAGTAGCCAAGCGGGAAGCGGCGGCGGTGCTTGCCGGGCCGAATTCCGAAATCGCTCAGGAAGAGATCAATCGCGCTTTGCGTCATATGCGCTCGCGCTGGCAGCGCACGTACGGACTGGTCGAAGTCGGATAGGCAATTGCAGAGTTTGCTGAGCCGCACTACACTTCGCCAAGCCGAATCTTGGGGCTCTCATGCAAAGTTCATTGGCCGACATCCTGGTGATCTCGGGCTCTATCGCCATCTCCATTGCGCTGCTTTACCTGTTGCACCGGTTGTGGAAGCCTAGCGCCCGTAGCGGCCACAACGATGTCATCGGCACCAACGTAGGCGTGATTGGAACCACCTACGCCGTGCTGATCGCCTTCATGCTGTCGAACGTATGGACAGACTTCAGGGCTGCAGAGAGCAATGCCGAGCAGGAGTCCAATTGCCTGGTAAATCTTTTCCGGATCGCCAAAGCACTGCCCGAGCCACAGCGCAGCCGCATCCAGCAGATGGCACGTGGGTATGCCGCGGATGCGGTGAACGTGGAGTGGAAAGAGATGGGGAATGACAAGAACATGAGCCGGGGCATCACCCAGCCTTTTTGGGATGCGCTCAACGAAGTTGAGCCCCGTACTGCCGCGGAACAAGTGGGGCTCGAACAAGCCTTCGGCGAGTTGCGCGAGATGACTGAGCACCGCCGGATTCGGGCGTTGCAGAGCCGTAGCCACCTGCCGCCGCTGCTATGGGCCGTGCTGATTGTCGGGGCGCTGGTCACCATCACTTCCTCCTGCCTTTTTGGTATCGAAAACTTCAAGCTGCACATGGTCCAGGTGTCTTTTCTCGCCTTCCTGCTCGCCCTGGTTCTGGTGGCCATAGGAGATATCGACAGCCCCTTCAAGGGTCCGATACAAGTTTCCCCGGATGGTTTCCGTTACGCGGTTCAGACTATCGACCAGCAGAGTGGGAAGTGAATTCTGGCATAATCACAAGACGTGAAAGCCGTGGCCAAAACCGACCTTTACCGGAAATTACCGTCGGTCGATGACTTGGCGCGCCGCCCAGAGTTGGCGCGACTAGCCGAACAAACGGGCGTGGTCGCGCTCACGGATGCGGCCCGCGCGGTACTGAACCGGCTTCGCGAAGAAATATCTTCAGACCGTCTCGATGCGCAGGGACTCGATCTCGCAATCGCCGGGCTTCCCCAGGCCGTAGAGAAGCAGTTGCGCCGGGCTTTGCGTTACTCGCTGCGTCCGGTGATCAATGCCACCGGCGTCATTTTGCATACCAATCTTGGCCGCGCCCCGTTAGCCGACACCGCTTTCGATCATGTTCGTGAGAGCGCCGCGGGCTACTCCAACCTCGAATTCGATCTCGACAGCGGTGAGCGGGGCAAACGCGATGTCCACGTCGATCGCCTCTTCCGTAAATTGCTTGCCGAAGAGATGGACCGCGCAGGGACGGGAGTCTCGCCGACCCAAGTTTCGACGATCGTGGTGAACAATAATGCCGCTGCCGTCTTGCTCGCTTTGAACACCCTGGCGGAAGGCGGTGAAGTGATCGTCTCGCGTGGAGAACTGGTTGAGATCGGAGGCTCGTTCCGCATTCCCGACGTGATGGCGAAATCGAACGCCGCGCTCCGGGAAGTGGGTACCACCAATCGTACGCGCGTAGCCGATTACGAGCGCGCCATCAACGAGAAGACCCGGTTGCTGCTGCGGGTGCACCGCTCCAACTTTGAGATCACTGGTTTTACCGAGCAGCCTGCGCTCGAGGAACTGGTCGCGTTGTCGCGAGCAAAGAAGGTTCCGTTGCTGGAGGATCTTGGCAGCGGCGCGCTCTTTGACCTGCGCTCGGTGGGCATCAACGACGAACCGGGCGTGCTCGACAGCCTGCGCGCGGGTGTGGATGTCGTCACCTACAGCGGCGACAAACTGCTGGGAGGTCCGCAAGCCGGCCTGCTTAGCGGACGCGCGGACCTTATCGCGCGCATGCGCTCCAATTCGCTGTTTCGGGCCCTGCGCGTCGACAAGCTGACGTACGCGTCGCTGGAAGCCACGCTGCTCGCCTATGTGAAGCACGAGCACGATGCCATCCCGGCTCTTCGTATGATGCGCACGTCGAAAGGCGAAATTGGCCGCCGCGCGGAGGCAATCGCAAGCAGTGTTCGGTCCGCGAGGCTCTCAGTCGAAATCATAGACGGGGAATCGGTGGTTGGCGGCGGCTCGGCTCCCTCGGCGGTGCTACCGACTCGCCTGCTTGCCATCGAGCACCAAGGCCACAGCGCCAACGACCTTGCCACCGCCCTGCGCCATGCCGACCCGCCCGTCATCGTGCGCGTGGAAGACGGGCGGGTGTTGCTCGACCTGCGTACCGTATTTCCCGAGCAGGACGGGATAGTGATCGCCGCCCTGACTGAAATCGGCAACGTTTAATTCCAATCAACAATCTAAAATTTGTGCCTTCCCTCTACACCATCGGCCACTCCACCCGCACGATCGATGAGTTGATCGAAGCGCTCGAGGCTCACGGGATACAGACTCTGGTGGATATCCGAGCCTTCCCCAGGTCGCGGCGGTTGCCACATTTCAATCGAGAATCACTGGAGAAGACGCTGCCTGCAGCAGGAATTGAATACCGCTGGTTACCCGCGCTCGGCGGACACCGCAAGAAGATTCGGGACGACTCTCCCAATCTCGCTTTGCGAAACGATTCTTTTCGCAACTATGCCGATCACATGCTGAGCGAAGAATTCCAGCAGGGCGTTCACGAACTGCTCAAACTTGCCGAACACTCGCGTACCGCGTACATGTGCGCCGAACGCGTATATTTTCGTTGCCACCGCATGCTCGTCTCAGACTGGCTGGTAGCTCACGGTTACGAAGTGCTGCATATCGATGGCAGAGGACCCGTGAAGGCGCACCAACTGATGCCGGAAGCGCGCATGGTGGAGGGAGAGCTGGTCTATCGTGGTGATCGCCTTTTCTGAGGATTTCCGATTTCACCACAATTCCAATTGGCAATTGGCAATTCGAAAATTGACAATAGACCCATGATTGTCGGCACGGGCATCGACATCGCGGAAGTTCCACGCATAGCGGAGTCTATCGCTCGCTTCGGCGATCGCTTCCTGCATCGCGTCTTCACCGAAGGCGAAATCACGTACTGCGATTCCAAAGTGAACCGCACCGAGCGCTACGCGGCGCGCTTTGCGGCCAAGGAAGCGGCGATGAAGGCCCTGGGCACGGGATGGAATCACGGGGTGCGCTGGCGCGACATCGAGGTGAAGCGGTTGCCGGGAGGACGCCCAACCCTCGTTTTCCACGGCAAGGCTGCGGAATTCGCGGCCAAATTGGGCGCCAGAAATATCGCCCTGTCGCTTACCCACACCGAAGACGAAGCCTTCGCGCAAGTGATTCTCGAAAGTTAGTCTGTTAGACTGACGCGTCCACCGACAAATGACCCAGACCTCCACCCTGCCCCTCGCTGCGTCGGCAAGCGCGCGTGATCGCTCTCTGCTGGTGGGAATCGCGCTCAGCAGCTTTGCCGCCTTACTTCTCGAACTCGCGTTGACGCGCCTGTTTTCGGTTGTTCTCTTTTATCACTTCGCGTTTCTCGCAATCTCAATTGCTTTGCTCGGCCTTGGCGCAGGAGGCGTATTCGCCTATCTGCGAAAGGATTCTCTGGCGCGCGCGGAGACGCGCGCGCTGGTCGCGCGCCTGTGCAATCTGAATGCGCTGATTGTCCCGGTCGCGCTGGTGGTTGCGCTGCGCATTCCGGTCACGCTCCATCTTTCGACAGTGAATTTTCTGCGGTTGACCGCGATTTATCTGGTGTCGGCTGTTCCGTTCTTCATGACCGGGCTGCAGTTTTCCATCGTATTTTCCCGCGAGTCTGCGCATATTCCCCGGCTCTACGGAGCGGATCTCTTAGGTGGCGCGCTCGCCTGTCTCGGAATCGTCCCGCTCTTGAATGTTCTGGGGGGTCCCAACACCGTACTGTTCTCGGGCGTCGTGATGGCCGCGGCGGGCGCGGTGTGGGCGGGAGGCGGAAAGCTGCAACGTTCGGCGATGGGCCGCGCCGTGTTTCTTCTGGCTCTGATCGCTTTCAACTATTCCGGAAAGCTGCTCGACATCGTTTATGCCAAAGGCGGATTCCGCGATTCTGCCTGGGTGGAGTTTGCGCGCTGGAATGCGATCTCGCGGGTGGAGGTCGACCACCAGGGCGGCTCAAAGGCTATCGTGATTGACGCTGATGCCTCGACCTACCTGATGAATGTCGATCCTCCGAAGTGGGCCGACTCGGGTTGGAAGAGGAACTTGATGGCGACGCCGCCCGCTCTCGCCAACGTTCTGCGGCCACACGGCCAGTTCGCCATCATCGGTCCCGGCGGTGGAGTGGATGTGGTCCGGGCCATTGCCAACGGTAGCCCGAGTGTGACCGGGATTGAAATCAATCCCATCATCGCCAACACCATCATGCGGGGCCGCTACGCCGACTACACCTATCATCTTTACGAGCGGCCCGATGTGCACATTCACGTCACTGACGGGCGCTCATTCATTCGCAATGCCGAGCAGCATTTCGATGTCGTGCAGATGACGCTGGTGGACACGTGGGCATCTACGGCGGCGGGAGCGTTCGCCCTCAGTGAGAACAGTCTCTATACCGTCGAAGCGTTTCAGGAATACTTCGAGCATCTGAATCCGGATGGGATAATCGCCATCACGCGCTGGGAATTCCGCCAGCCGCGGGAAGCGCTGCGCGTGGTCTCGGTGGCGATGGAAGCGCTGCACCGGCTTGGAGTCGCGAATCCGGCGGATCATTTCATCGTCGTCTCGCAGGGGCCATTGAACAACGATGGCATCGCCGTCGCGGTTCTTGCCAAGAAAACTGCATTCACCGCCGAAGAAGAGAATGCGGTGTTGAACCATTTGGCGGCGAATCCGTCGTTGGCGAGCCTCTACCTGCCGTCGGCGCGCGGAGACAATCCGTTCAGCCAGCTGATTGCCAGCAATGATCCTGCCGGTTTTGCGCAGGCTTACCCGTATAACGTCGCGCCGGTCAGTGACAATGCGCCATTCTTTTTCTTCACCCTGAAACTCGAGCAGATTCTAAGTCCTTCCTCGCTTCAACAGGGCATCGACTGGAAGGTGAATCTCGGAGTGGCTGTCCTATTCATGGTGCTGGTTATCTCCGTCGTCGCGGTTCTCGCGTTTCTGGTGATTCCTCTATGGATGCGAGGAAGTCCTCGGGGCCAGAGCACCGTGAGCCTGCTCTATTTTGTTGCCATTGGGCTGGGATACATACTGGTCGAGATCGCCTTCATCCAGCGTTTTGTTTTGTTCCTGGGTCACCCCACCTACGCTCTCACCGTGGTAGTGTTTTTGCTGTTGCTGTCTAGCGGCGGAGGGAGTTTGGCCTCGCGGCGCTGGGCCAGCCACGAGCGGCTTTCGTGGTTGCCTCTGATCGCGATTGCCGGCGCACTCATACTGTACGTCTTCATTCTTCCGGTATTGTTGAATGGCTTGATGGGTCTGCCATTCCTGATGAAGCTCCTGGTGAGTGCGGGGCTGCTGATACCTCTGGGCTTCACCATGGGGATGCCGTTCCCGACTGGCATGCGGGCCATTGCCAGCCTGCCCGCGCCGGAGTTCCCTGCATCCGAAGGCGGCCCGGAGAATCAAAACTCCGTGGAATGGGCTTGGGCGATGAACGCAGCGTCTTCGGTACTGGGCTCGGTGTTGGCGATGGTGATTGCGATCCAGTTTGGATTAAACGCGACCTTAGCGTGCGGCGCGGCGGCCTACGTGCTCGCTTTATTGCTTGCGCGGACTCTGCATCCCCGGATGAGTTAGTCGAGGGGTTGCCGTCTGTTATGATTCCAAAAACCCTGTCGAATTATTCCGCGGGGAGGGTCAATGCACATGTTGCTCGGGAGAATCCGTGCCTAGCCAGAAACAGTTGAAATGGTCTCAACTGAAGGTAGGGATTACGGTGCTGGTTGCCGCCATCACGCTGGGCATTTTGATCCTGCTCATGAGCGGTACCGGCGGGTTGTTCACCCGGAAGCTCACGCTGCGCTCCTATTTCGATAACGCCGGCGGCTTGCGCGTCGGCGCGCCAGTCCGGCTTAGCGGCGTCGACATTGGCAATGTGGCGGGGATTCGAATCGTCTCGGAACCGGACAAGAAGCTCACTCCTGTCGAAGTCACCATGAAGGTGAGCAGCAAATACCACGAGAACCTGCACAAAGACTCGGTGACGTCGCTTTCGACGGCTGGAGTTCTTGGCGAAACCTACATCGATATCGACAGCTCCCAGGCATCCGGACCCGAGGCTCACGACGGCGATCGCCTGGCGACACGAGATACTCCCGATATTCAGGACGTAGTGCGGTCGAGCCAGGGTACCCTGCAAAACCTGGACGCGTTATTGAAGCGCGTCGATCGTATTATTGCTTTCATTGAAAGCGGCCAGGGTTCGGTGGGAAAACTGATCTACGATCCAACCCTGTATAACCGTTTAGCTTCGACCGTCAATGAATTTCAGGGACTGGTCAATCAGGTCAGTTCAGGCAAAGGGAGTATCGGTAAGCTGATTGCCGATGACGAACTCTATAACAAGGCCAATGCCACCGTCGACAAGCTGAACGTCATTATGGATGACATCAATTCCGGCAAAGGCACCGCCGGAAAGCTGGTGAACGATCCTACGCTCTACAACAACGCGAACGACACGATTGCAAACGTGAAGCAGCTCACCGCCGACATCAATGCCGGCAAGGGCGCGATCGGAAAGCTGGCGAAAGACCAGGAATTTGCCGATAAATTGCAGAACACGATGAACAAGCTCTCCGCCCTCTCGGACCGCCTGGAGGCGGGGCAGGGCACCGCCGGGAAACTTTTGCAGGATCCTTCTCTCTACAACAACGCTGACCAGATGCTGCTGGAAGCGCGCGAGCTGGTGAAGGCCGTGCGCGAGAATCCTAAGAAATATCTCACCATCCGCTTGCGGGTTTTTTAGAGAGCGATGACTACTGGCGAGTGGTTCCAGTAGCTTCAGCCTGTTCGTGCGCGTGGTAACTCGAGCGTACCAGAGGGCCTGATTCCACGTGGCGGAATCCGAAGCGTAAGGCCTGACTCTTCAGGTGGGCAAATTCTTCGGGCGTATAGAAGCGGGCGATGGGTAGGTGATCTTTGGATGGCCGCAGATACTGGCCAATGGTGAGGAGATCGACTCCGCGCTCACCCAGATCGCGGAAAACTTCTACCAGTTCTTCGGTACTCTCTCCCAGACCCACCATGACGCCGGACTTGGTCACCATGCCGGGAGAAAATTTCTTGGCATTCTCCAGAAGGCGCAAGGTCCGCTCGTAACGGGCGCCAGAGCGTACAGCGCGATACAAGCGCGGAACACTCTCCGTATTGTGGTTCAGGACGTCAGGCTTCGCGTCGAGTACGACCTTCAGCGCCTCGTCGATGCCTTGGAAGTCAGGAATCAAGACTTCCACCCAGCAGCCGGGAATAAGTTCGCGAATCTGGCGAATGGTCGCGGCGAAGATGCGGGCGCCGCCCACGTTGTCGTCGTCGCGGTTCACGCTGGTGAGGACCGCGTGCTTCAATCCTAGAGTCGCGACCGCTTCCGCGACCCGCCGCGGTTCATCCCAATCGATGGGTTCAGGTTTCCCCTTGGGCACCGCGCAGAAGCCGCAACGCCGCGTGCAGATGTCGCCCAGCAACATGAAAGTGGCCGTCTTGTGGTTCCAGCACTCGCCAATGTTTGGGCATTGGGCAGATTCGCATACCGTGTGCAGTCCGAGGCCGCGAGCTAACTGCTTGAGGTTATGGAAGTTATCTCCAATAGGAGCTTTCGCGCGAAGCCAATCAGGCTTGGGCTGCCGGACCGGAGGCCCGACTTCGATCTGAACCAGTTGGGACGCGCCTGCCATGGTCCCTAATTTTAGCAGGATTGAAGGCCGGTGTGGCGCGGGCGCCCCCGCCACATCGGATCAAGAAAAGGAGGAGCCGTCGGCTCCCCTTCTCTTTGTGAACGCACCAGCCGGTTAGCTGGCGCGGCGGTTCAAGTCGCGATCGGTGCGATCCGTTTCAAACTCACGCTGATTCTTCTTCCACTCATCAACCTGCTTTTGCGCTTCTTCCCTGGCAACCCCGTAACGCTCCTGAACGATGCCAGTCAATTGATCACGGTTGCCCTCGATGATCTTCAAGTCGTCATCGGTCAACTTACCCCATTTTTCCTTAAGGGCGCCTTTCATCTGTTTCCACTTGCCTTCCATTTGATCGCTATTCATGGCACCTCTCCTTGAGGGAAATGAAACCCAAGTACTCGGGTAGGCTATTCCGCCCGGAGGCAGGTCACAATACAGCGATCACCCCAAAATACGCGGGAGGAAGCTGGTCTCTGGAGATTTGATTGCGGAGAAAAAATTAACTTTCGAGATAGGCGTCAATCCACTCTTTGATGCGCATGCGGCGATCATCTTGTGGATCGAAGCGAATGCCGAAGTTCTTGCTGGCGGGCTTGTGCCATGTCACGTTCCCGCGCACCCAAATGCGCGGCAGTGTGAGCAGGGCAAAAGATACTTCCAGAGACTGTCCCTGCGAAATTTCTTCCGCCGTTCGCAGCGACATGCCGCCGGAACTGATTTCATGGCTGGTGCCCGAAATTTTACGGTTGTCGGAGGTGACGATTTGGATCTCCGTGATCACCGGAATGCGCACATAGCGGCGGAATTCATGCAGTACAAGCATCTGGGTGGCACGTACCAATTTCAGCGCCGCCGGCCGCTCCAGCGGTTCGTTAAAGACGGCATTGATACCGTATTTCGAAAATTTCATTGCTTCCTGCACGCTGCCGCCAACGCCATAGATCACCATGCGGCTGTTCGACGGAGAGGTGCGGGCTGCGTTCATTACAGCTTCGGCGTCCGGCGTCAATTTCACCACGCATGCTTCGAATTTCTCTTTGCTCATGCGATCCGTGACATTGCCGGTGAGAGCAACGGTCTCCACGCCAAATTGGCGGAAGCACTCCGAAAGGATCGTCCGCGCAGGTTCCTTCATGTCGATCAACGCAGCGCGAGCAGCGGCTTTGCGAGTGCTGGGGATGGGAGCGATGGCAGTTCCTAAACCTTTGTCCATGGTGGTGGTCACGGTTGCCTTGAATCTCTATTCTGGCTTGCACCGGAAGTGTTGGCAAAGGCGTAGAAGGACAATGCCGGGGTACAGAAGTATCATTACCAGCAATGCACTGCGGAGTGAGTTAAATCCTTGCGAAACCCCGAAGAGGTATCCAGTTTCCGGACCTTATGAAAACAAGGGACATGTGTTGTTCCGGGAGGTCCGGAGCCCGAGGTCTGAGGGCTGGTTTATTCGGACCAGCGACGGAACAGCAGAGCTCCGTTGGTTCCACCGAAGCCGAAGGAGTTCGACATGGCGTACTCAATTCCGGCTTGACGGGCATGATTAGGAACGAAATCCATGCCAGCCGTCTCCGGATCCTGATTTTCCAGGTTGGTCGTCGGCGGTAGAATCTGGTCGCGGAGCGCGAGCACGGTGATGCCCGCTTCCAGTCCGCCAGCGCCGCCCAGCAAGTGTCCGGTCATCGACTTGGTCGAACTTACGGGCAAGGTACGCTGGAAGCAATTGCGGATGGCGTGCGCTTCGAGCGTGTCGCCGATGGGAGTCGAGGTGCCGTGTGCGTTCACGTAGCCGACGACTTCTGGACCCACCTTGGCATCACGTAGCGCATTGCGCATCACGCGGAATCCGCCTTCGTGCTCGGGTGCGGGCTGCGTCATGTGATACGCATCGCCGCTCATGCCGTAGCCGGCTAGTTCCGCGAGGATCTTAGCCCCACGGCTGCGCGCGTACTCGAGTTCTTCGAGAACCAGGATTCCCGCGCCTTCGCCGATCACGAATCCGTCGCGATCCTTGTCCCAAGGACGGCTGGCGTGCTGAGGATCGTCGTTGCGCGTGGAAAGCGCACGCATGGCGGCGAATCCGCCGACGCCCATCGGCGTAATCGAAGCTTCCGCGCCTCCGGCGATCATGACATCGGCATCATTGTGCTGAATGATACGGAAGGAATCGCCAATCGAATGGGCGCTGGTGGTGCAGGCCGTGGCCGTGGCTTCATTGGGTCCCTTGGCGCCGTGGCGCATGGAAACGTGTCCCGCAGCGAGATTCACAATGGCGGCGGGTATGAAGAACGGAGAAATCTTGCGCGGGCCGCCCTTCAGCAGGGCCGTGTGTTCATGCTCGATGACATCGAATCCGCCGATGCCCGAGCCGATATGCACGCCCACTCGCTCGGCGTTTTCCGGAGTGATTTTGAGGCCCGACATCCGCACCGCTTCATCCGATGCCGCGATAGCAAAGTGAATAAAGCGGCCCATCTTCTTGACTTCTTTTTTTTCGATGAAATCCAGGGGGTTGAAGTTCTTGACTTCAGCGGCGATCTGGCAAGAGAACTGGGAAACATCGAAAGGAGTGCCGTCGATACGCTCAAATTCCGCGAATTGAGTGATCCGGCCCACCCCGCTCTTGCCTGCAAGCAGGTTTGACCAGACTTCCGCGGTGGTGTTCCCCACTCCGCAGATCAGACCAATTCCAGTAACGACGACGCGACGTCCCAACTACTTCCCGCCTTTCGCGTGCTTCCCGATGTAGTCGATCGCATCCTGGACGGTGCGGATCTTCTCGGCGTCTTCATCGGGAATTTCGATTTCAAAGCCTTCTTCGAAAGCCATCACCAGCTCGACCGTGTCCAGAGAGTCGGCGCCCAAGTCGTCTACGAACGAGGCATTTGCAGTCACTTCGCCCTCGTCCACTCCCAGTTGCTCCACGATGATCTGCTTTACTTTCTCGTCAACGGCTGCCATGGTTCTCCTCGCGTCTGCTGGTATTTTGAGGCGGATTGCGGCCCGCCCGAACTCGCATCACGGCCTTACCGGCCGGTCGCCCGGCCAGGCGGGAACGGTTCTACTTGCTCACCTTTGCGTGCTTGTCTATGTAGTCAATCGCATCCTGTACGGTGCGGATTTTTTCGGCGTCCTCATCCGGAATCTCCAGATCGAATGCCTCTTCCAGGGCCATGACCAGCTCGACCTGGTCCAGAGAATCGGCCCCTAAATCGTCGACAAACGAGGCGCTGGGCGTGACTTCGCCCTCGTCTACCCCAAGCTGCTCAGAAATAATCTGCTTCACTTTCTCGGTCATCTCTTTTTTATCGCCAGCCATATCAATGCTACCTCCTGAAAAACGTTGCAAAGGGAATTAGTAGTGTACTGGCCCGCATGATTTACTGTAAAGGAAGCGGGCTGCGCCGCACACCCCTCCGCCCCGGAGGCTGAATCCGCCAAGAATCCTAATAGTTCTCCCGCGCCACGGTCAAACGACCGGAGACTCTGACAAACGGCCAATGATCAACGACTACCGGCTGCTGTAGCGATCGCGTAACAGCGTCTGCCGGTCGGTCATGGGAACCGCTTTGCCCTCGATATAGACCTGCTTGACGTCGCTGGCCACATCCAGGGGATCTCCCGTCGACACCACCACATTCGCCGTTTTTCCGACGTCGAGCGATCCGAGTTTGTCGGCAACCCCCCACATTTCCGCCGGATTTAGCGTGACCGCTTTCAGCGCTTCGTCATAGGGGAGGCCGAAAGCCACCGCGAAGCCGGCCTGATAAGGAAGGTTTCGCACCTGGTGCGCGTCATAAGAGGCAAATGCGATCTTCACGCCGCGTTTGTAGAGTTGCGCCGGCAAACTGTAGACCGCATCATAGCGCTCGTCGGGCTTGGGATTTTCGTAGATCGGGCCGACGATGACCGGTACCTTCAGGCTGGCCACGTAGTCGAGCACCGGTTGCGAGTAGCTGATGTGGTTGAGCACGAACTTCAGATTGAATTCCTTCGCCAATCCCACGGCGGTCTCGAGATCGCTGGCTTCTTCGGCGGCGAGAACGATCTGCTTCTTCCCGTCGAGATAAGGGAGCACTGCTTCGAGTTTCAAATCCCGTTTGGGGGGTGATGGAGGCTGCTTCTTGTCTTTCTCTTTGTCGCCCTGAGGGTTCTTTTCGAAGTCTGCTTTCTTCTTGTTGTAATCGTTCCAGCTGCGCTCATACTCCTGCGCATCGAGGAAAGTCTGGCGAAGTTGCGCCGCCATCCCCATGCGCGTTTGTGGGAACTTGCGCTTCTCCCATGACTCGTTCCGGCGCTGCTCTGCGGTGAAATTCAAAGGCATGGCAATGTCGCGGATCAGCAACATCTCGAGCGCCGAGGCACCGTCGAGTTGAATGAACGAATCCTGTCCGGGCAGGGTGTCGCCGCTCGCCGGAGCCACGATAGCATTGGTAATCCCATTCAACCGTGACACGGGAATCAACTCTGATTCCGCGTGGAAGGCATCGTAGACGTGCATGTGCGGCATGATCTCGTCGCTCGACTCGACCAGATCGTTGGTCATCTGTTCGGCCGAGATCTCCGTGAGCCCGAGTTGCGTTTCCGAATCGATCAGCCCGGGATAAACGGTCATGCCGGTGACATCGATGACCTGCGCATCGGCAGGCACGTTGACAGAACCCGCGGCTCCGATCGCCGCGATCTTGCCGTCTTTCATTACTAACACGCCGTTTTCGATGGTTCCGTGGGAGACGGTGAGCAGCTTGCCCCCCTTCAAAGCAACCGGCTTGGTCTGAGAGAACACAAGCGTCGTAAGCAAGAGGGTTAGACCAGCGACCAATGACCAGCGACCAACGACCGCCTTTCTCATTGCATTCCTCCTGCGTAGTGCGGCATGCCGTATCCCGGCAGCGAGCGGTCGAAGTACACATCACCATCGATGAACACTTTGTTGGGCACGCCGTAGACCGACAGCGGATACCCGTCCCAGATCACGAGATCCGCATCTTTGCCGACGTCGATCGAGCCGACGCGATCGTCGACGCCGATGATCCAGGCGGGATTGATGGTGATCATCTTCAAGGCTTCGTCTTCGGTCGCGCCGCCGTAGCGCATGGTCTTGGCGGCTTCCTGGTTCAGGCGGCGGGCAAAGTCGTCGGAGTCGCTCTTGATCGCCACCCGCACGCCTTTGCGCATCGAGATCACGGCGTTCCACGGAATGGCGTCCCAGGCCTCTTGCTTAAATCCCCACCAATCGGAGAAGGTCGCGATCGCTACGCCATTGGCGGCTATCTTGTCGGCGACTTTGTAGGCTTCCAGCGCGTGATGAAAGGCGCGGACCTTGTAGCCGAACTCTTTCGCCATCTCCATCTCAGTCAGCAGTTCGTCGGCGCGGTAGCAGTGAATTTGCACTAACAGTTTGCCGCGCAGCACGTCTGAAAGCGCGTCGAGCTTCAAATCGCGCTTCGGGGGCTTGGCATCCTTGTCGCCCTTCTGGACCTTGGCGTTGTAGTCGTCCCACTGCCGCATATAATCCTGCGCCTCGACGAAGGCGGCGCGCTGCACTTCGAAATTGCCCATACGCGTGGAAGGCAACTGGTCACGGCTTCCATAGACCCGCTTGGGATTTTCGCCGCTGGCAAACTTGATGGAACGCGGGGCGCCCGGGAACAGCATGGCATCGCGCTCGGCGCCGTACTTGTGCTTGATCACGATCGCCTGCCCGCCGATCATGTTGGCGGATCCGTGCAGCAGCAGCGAAGTTGTCACGCCGCCTGCCAGGCCGCGATAGATGGCCTTGTCTTGATAATCGAAAGCGTCGATCATCATCATTTGCGGAGTGATCGGGCTGGTGGCCTCGTTCACGTCGTTGTCGAGCGCGATGTGCGAGTGCGAATCGATGATTCCCGGGGTCAGATACTTCCCGCCGGCGTCAATCACCGTCGCGCTTGCCGGAGCATTCACCGAGGCGCCGACCGCCATAATCTTTCCGTCTTTGATGTAGACGCTGCCGTTGGGGATTTTGCCGTGAGTGACGGTCATCACGACGGCATTTTTGATGACAACTTCGTTGTGCGCTGCCGGGCCTGCGGATTGCTGGGCCATTACTGTGGTCGCTATCAGCAGGCTGAGGGCGGCAGAGCGTATCGGTATGCGACTCATGGAGCCGGCTCCTTATAGAGGTACGGGGTGACAGGTGATAAAAGCAGGAAGCCCGGATTGTAAGAGGTATTAATTAGCAGGTCAATCAAGCCGTCGGCCCAGTGCTTGTATGATGTTGGTCCACACTTCTCCAAAGGACTCAGACGTGAAACACCGGTTATGGTTAGCAATGGTTCTTCTTAGTTCCCTGGCACTTGCTGCGGAGTGCCCGAACAACCAACCCAAAGACGGGTCGGCGCTCATCCAGCATGAGCAAGATTGGGCCGCAGCACTTGCGCGTCACGACGCGGATGCCGTCGGCTGCATCCTTGCCGACGACTTTCAGGATGTAGACCCCAACGGGCAAGTTCACGATCGCGCCGAGACCCTGGCCGGCATTCCGCATCGCAAGCCGGGTACGAACCAGTTAAGCGAGCTGACACCTCACATTTACGGCGATGTCGGCTACATCCGCGGACTGGCGACTCTGGAGGACGGTCAGGGCAAAACCGTGGCCCGCGTCCGGTTCACCGATATTTACGTCTATCGCGACGGCCGATGGCTGGCGGTTGCAGGACAAGAGTCGCTGCTACCCAAAGAAAGCGGCCATTAAGGCTTCGCCGAAGACTCGAAACCGATTCAATGCGCGCCGTCATCCAACGTGTCAGTCGTGCCCAAGTCGCCGTAGACGGCGAAGTCACGGGCGAGATCGGGTGCGGCCTGCTGGTCTTGCTCGGGGTCGCTCAGGCAGACACGGAAACCGATGCCGGTTACCTCGCCGAAAAAATCGCAGGCCTCCGCATTTTCGAAGACGAGAACGGCAAGATGAATCTGTCGGTCGCCGATATACGTGGCGCGGTTCTGGTGGTCTCCCAATTCACACTTTACGGAGACGTCCGCCGCGGTAAACGGCCGTCTTTCGATGGCGCGGCCGCTCCGCAACAGGCACGTGCGCTCTACGAATATTTCCTGGAGCGCGTTCGCGCCGCTGGCTTACCCTGCGAAACCGGACGCTTTCAGGAAAATATGCAAGTCGAAATGGTCAATGACGGGCCGGTGACGATCCTGCTCGATTCAAGCAAACTGTTCTAGAGGTTCAGCCGAACGTGCGGCCCTGCGCTCTGCTGCTCGATGTACTGTTTGCTATCAAACTTCTTCCCCGTGCTCTCAAGAGACATGTAGCGGATCAACCCGAAGATCGGACGCTCGAACCACGGGCGATCAAACTTTCCCACGATCGACCAGGCGATTCCTGCGTATCCGTTGGGATCGCGCCCGTCCATTTCGTACTTGTCGTTCAATGCGCACGGCAATCTGGTGAGCCTCCGCCGGAGACTTGCTCCACTCCAGGATTTTCTTCGCCCAATACATCCGCAAATAATTGTGCATCCATCCCAAATTCACCATCTGCGTCTGGGCCGCATTCCATAGCGGGTCGTGCGTCTCCGCGTTCTCGAGTTGCCGCTCGGAGTAAACCACCGGCCGCGGATCTTTTGCGTGTGCGGCCAGGGTGCGGTGTGCCCAGGGCTCTCCACATTCGAAGTTGTCATAGTTCGGATTGAAGTGGACCATGTTGATCGACAACTCACGCCAGACGATGAGCTGGTTCAGAAAAACTTCTTTCTCAGTCTTTGGGGCATCCGCTTTCTGCACCGCCAGCGCCACCGTCAGCGGACCGATGTGTCCGAAGTGAAGATAAGCGGACAGATCGCTGGTGCCGTCGCTCTCGGGATGGTTGCGCTGCTTCCCGTAATGCTTGAGTTTGTTGCTGACGAATTCTTCCAGGCGCTTGAGCGCTTCACGCGATCCCCCGCGCAAGAGCCGTAGCCGGCGATACCGTCCGATCAATCTGCCAGCCTTCGGTGACATCGAAGTCGGGCGCTAGTGATTGCAAACCGCGCGGAGGCTTCCACGCGGCCTTGGCTTTTGGATTGGCAGGTCGCACCAGGAATCGATCAAGGTGCTTTTGCAGTCGAGGACGAATCACGTGCGCGGCATATTGTTCTTTTTCCAGTAGTTTCGAGGGTACGATCACGTCCGCGTCGACCGTCCACAGCGGGACGCGAAGTTGTTTCGCCACGCTTTGCCGCCACTGTTCGGTTTCGCGCAATGGATTCTCATCGCCCACCACCAGCGCCGGGCGAACTTCCTCGCAAAACTTGATCAGGCTGTGATGGGGATAACGGCGCAGCACGAAGCCAACATTGCGCCTTTCCAGAGCGGCGGCGATGTCTGGGATTCCCTGCGCCAGGAAACGATAATGCCGCAGATTGGCGTGCGGATAGAACGGTACAGGCGCAAAGAAAACGACCGTCGGCTTGCCCAGCGCATTGGCGGCTTCGATGGCGACATCGAGCGCGGAATTGTCCATGCCGCGCTGCGCCCGCTGCATCCAGAACACCACGCAGGTGCCGTCAGAATCCGGCGGCCCCTTGCGCCGCACCGTTACCCGCGGATCAGAAATGAGTTTGTGGAGAATGTCAGGCAAGATGTGTTCCGGCTATCCCAGCAGGTCGGCGATCCGTACCGCGTCGGCGCAGGCGCGAACATCGTGCGTGCGAATCACGTGGGCGCCTTTGAGAATCGCGGTTGTCTCGGCCGCCAACGTGCCATACAAGCGATCAGAAAGCTCTGCGTCTTTACCGCCGCGGGCCAGCGCTCTGCCAATAAACGATTTTCTCGAAACTCCCACCAGCAGCGGGTAGCGCAACTGGTGAAATTCCTCAAATCTTTTCATCAGGGGATAATTCTGCTCGAGATTTTTTCCAAACCCGAAACCCGGATCGAGCATGATGCGCTCGCGCTTTATTCCCGCCATCAAGGCCGCGTCTACCCATTCGCGCAGTTCACGTTTAACCAGCATGACTACATCCGCGACGGGAGGCAGCGAGCGCCACTCTTCGGGCCGTCCGCGCATGTGCATCATGACTGCTCCGCATCTCAATTCGGCGAGAGTCTTCTTCATCGCAGGATCCCAGCGGAATCCACTGACGTCGTTCACCACCTCGGCGCCCGCTGCCACGGCGGCCCGCGCGACGCTTGCCTTGTAAGTGTCGACGGAAATGACGATATCCGGCTTCTTCTTTTTCAGAGCGGTGATGACCGGGATGACGCGCTCCAACTCTTCCTTCTCTGAGACCGCGGTCTTCTCCGGCTTGGCGGCAGCCGGGTCGCCGGTGGCTACTTTTGCTCCAGGCCGCGTAGATTCTCCTCCAACATCGATGATCTCGGCCCCATCTTCCAGTAGTTTCAATCCATGCTCGACCGCGCGTTCCCGATCGAAATGCTGGCCGCCGTCGGAAAAAGAATCTGGCGTCACGTTCACAATGCCCATGATCAGAGTGCGCTTGCCGAGTTGCAGGCATCGCGAGCCGATGTTCCATTCAAAGACGACGCGCATCCGCCGATTCTAAACCCAGGGAGCGCAAGCGGTTACCCGCGGCGTTTGCAGGTGGGGGGAACGGTTGCGCGTGATGCTACAATCGAGATATTCCATGGGCCGAAAACGCGCGTATTTCACGGCGCTTTTCTGCCTGTTCCTGGCATTGCAGGCGCAGGCCGCCCGGCACACTTCGCTCGAAGCGAAAATTTCCAGCCTTCTTGCTCAGCCCGACCTTGCTCGCGGCTTCTGGGGAATTGAAGTCGTCTCGGTTTCGACGGGGAAGGTCCTTTACGCGCGCAATGAAGACAAGCTGTTCACGCCGGCATCAAACACCAAACTTTTCACCACGGCGGCGGCTCTCGCCCTGATCGGTCCCGACTATACCTTCCGCACGACCATAGAAACCGCGGGTACTCTCGACAAGCATGGCCGTCTTACCGGCGATCTGGTGCTGGTAGGCCGCGGAGATCCGAATCTCTCCGGACGTGAGCTGCCCTACGCGCTGCATACGCAGCGCAGCGATCATCCTATTCAGGTGCTCGAGCAACTTGCTGATACGCTGGTGCAGAAGGGCGTGAAGTATGTTGACGGCGACGTCATTGCCGACGATTCTTTCTTCGCGTTCGAACGCTACGGCGAAGGCTGGAGCCAGGATGACCTGGTCTGGGCCGACGGCGCCCCAGTTTCGGCGCTTACCATCAATGACAATGTCGTGTTTGTGAATGTGCTGCCGGCGGACCGGGCCGGCGATCGCGCGTTCGTCAGCGTCACCCCGTTTGCGGATTACTATCACCTCGACAATCGCATCATTACTACGCCGGCAGGAACGGCTCGTGATATTCACATCAATCGCGAGCCCGGCTCGACCACGCTCACTCTATGGGGCAACATGCCGCTCGACGATGCTGGCGCCAATGAAGCGTTGGCCATCGAAGACCCCGCGGAATTCGCAGCGGCGCTGTTCCGTCAGTTGCTGGAATCGCGCGGCATCGCGGTGTATGGCCATCAGCGTACGCGCCACACCGAACTCGCCAGCTTGTCGACCGTCACCATCACTGCGATCGCGCCCTCTCGTGGCGGAGACGAGCCATCACGAGCCTTGCAGCCCCAACCTCTGGTCCTCGCGAGCTACGACTCCAAACCCCTCATTGAGGATGTGCGGGTCATCAACAAAGTCAGCCAGAACCTGCACGCGGAAATCCTGTTGCGTTTGCTGGGACGTGAAAAAGGAACCTGCCGGCACCGTCGAAGGCGGCCTCGAAGTTGTCCGCGGCTTTCTCAATAAGGCAGGAATTTCAAAAGACGAATATCTGTTCTACGACGGCTCCGGCCTCTCGCGCCAGAATCTGGTAACGCCGCACGCCGTGGCGCAACTGTTGAGTTATGCGGCCGCGCAACCGTGGGGAAAGAGTTTTCGCGATACTCTGCCTCTCGCCGGAGTCGATGGCTCGCTTTCCGAGCGTTTTAAGAATGCTGCTGTGCAAGGGCGGGTGTACGGCAAGACCGGTTCATTGGGCGGGGTGAAGACTCTTTCGGGATACGCGGTGACCGATCGCGGCGAGCAGGTCGCCTTCTCCATTCTGTCGAATAATTCTAATGTTTCGACCAAACGCGTTACCGACGCCATTGACAGCATCGTGGAAGCGATTCTCGCGGACGGTTCGAAAAAGAAATAAAGCGTGACGCTTATCGTCTCGGCATTTGCTTTACGCGTTGCCTCATAGCCCCGCGAGCAGGCCCGGTTCCCGTAGGTGGTTTGCGCATCCCGTCCAGAAGATCTTTCAGCACCGTGGCATTGTTGCGTTCTTCGTTCTTCGAGGCAAACAGGAGTGTGAGACGCTTGCGCTGGCTGGCAAAGCGGTAGAGTTCGTCGAGCGCCGCGTGGGCCTCCGGCCGCGCCAGTTCTTTCAAATAACGCTTGCGAAAAGTGATCCAGCCGTTGGGACTTGCATGGAACCAATGTCTCAGCGCATCCGACGGAGCGAGGTCCTTCAACCAGGCGTCAAGCGCGGCGTCCGCCTTGGTTAAGCCGCGCGGCCATAGCCGGTCGACCAGCACGCGAGTTCCATCGCTTTTTGCCGGTTTTTCGTAAACGCGTTTGAGTGCGACTGCCATTGGCTTCTATTATTGTACTTCCAGGAAAGGGTGACGGTCAGACGCCGAATGCCACCATCGGGAAGGTTCCGCTCGCGCAAACTTATTCTGTTCGCTGGTTTCATTTCCCTGTTGATTTTTTCCGCTTGCGATGTAGAGCGCCGGAAAAGCGATGCCGAACTCGGATTGACGCCGCAACAGTCAGCGGGACGCAAGGTGTACGACAACTATTGCGACCGTTGCCACGAACCTTACTCGCGGCACGACAAGAAAGGGCCAAGCCTGAAGGGAATTTTCAAGAAGCAGTATCTGCCCGTCAGCGGGATGCCGGCCAACGACGACCGTGTCGGCGACATCATTCTCTACGGCCGCTCCAAGATGCCGGGCTTCGGCCAGGCTCTGACCCAGCAGCAGGTGCAGGACCTGCTGGTCTACCTGCACACGCTCTAAAGCTTGCGCGTCCCGGGCGTCTTTTCTAGTTCGGCAACAATTCAAACACGGGATAACTTTCTGCCACGGGAATAAACGCCTCGGGAGGCGATCCCGCTTTTACCGTGAAATAGCGCTGCACCTGTGATTTGAAGCGGTCGAGGTACGCCTTCAAGATAGGTGGACGATCCGCCGCGGCGACCGGCTTCAATCGATAGTTCGTGTGTTGTCTGCCGCGTTTCAAGACTACCTCTCCTGCGGCTTCCGCGTTGCGCACCCACTGTGTCCGTCCGCGCGGCGCGACCAGGTATGGCTTGCCTTGGAACTCAAGCAGGTCTACCGGTGTCCGATAAAGCCTTGCCTGACTTTCGTCCGCGCACTTCAAGAAGATAGAAATCCTTCGGGTGCTAGACCCAGTCCGACGAGAAATCCGAAAAGGCGATTAAACAGACGTTCGGCGGCGGTAGGTGCGAAAAAGACGGGGGAGGTGCTCATGCCATCTTTAGACGTGGGAGTTTTCTAACGGTTACATCTTTCTAGAGTTCCCGCACCTGCCCATAATTCAACACGCTGACGATCAGAACGCCGGCAACAGCCAGCGCAATTTCTGAAAACGCGTGGTGGCTTTCATGGCGGCCTCGGCCAGGACGTTACAATAGCCGCGTGAGTGCGGCCGCTCCCGAAATCTCGAACCAGACCAGCCCGGACGAGCGCTCGTTCTCTTTTCGTCAGAGACTCTCTTTGTGGTTGATCAGTTGGGCCGGCTTTCTCGCCATCCGCGCCATCGGGCCGACGCTTCGCTTCGCCCTTTCCTTTGAAGAAGGCGCGCCCCATAACCTTGACAAGCCTCCAGGCATCGGTCCTTTCTGGCATCGCTGCGTTTTCCCCGCCGCATACATCTGGCGCGACCTGCAGGTGCGGGTCATGACCAGCCGCAGCTTCGACGGCGAATACATTGCGCGCATCATCCACAAACTCGGATATGTGGCGGTGCGGGGATCGAGCAGCCGCGGCGCGGTCGCGGCGCTGCTCGGCGTTCGCCGCGGGATCGAGCGCGGATATCACGTCGGCTTCACCATCGATGGCCCGCGCGGTCCCCGCTATGTCGCCAAACCTGGGCCGGTATTGCTCGCCAAGCTCACCGGAGCTCCGATCCTTCCGTTTTACATTGCGCTCGAAGATCCCTGGGTACTGAACACCTGGGATCGCTTGATGATTCCCAAGCCATTTTCTCGCGCGCTGATGCGGGTCGCGAAAAACATCCACGTGCCGCCCGATGCGCAGGAAGCGGAAATTGCACGTCTGCACCAGGAAATGCAGGCTGCCCTTGAGCGCGTGCAGAAATTTGCGGACGACAACGTTCACCAAGTAGGCAGCGCAAAGTTCCCAGTTTACCGAGGCAAGTTGTATCTGAAGAACGAGTGATTCTCTTTGCGTTCTTGGTGTCGCTCGCGGTTAAGAGCTTCTCCCCATTTGACAAGGCACCGGCCCGAGATTAGATTTCTCTGTCTGCCGTTCTGTTCTTTCTCAACATCTTTGGTTCGCGCATCCTCTTCAATTTAGATCAGGAGGGAAGCGGGTGAAAAGCCCGCGCTGCCGCGCAACTGTAAGCGAGGAAACTTGCAGCCGGTCACTGGGAGAAGTCCTGGGAAGGCCGGTTGTAGCTGTTGAGTTCACCGAACTCTCACTCGCGAAGCCAGGAGACCGGCGCGAACCGTCCACTCAACCCTTTTCGCGTGTAAAAGGAGGAGTCCGTGCGGTTCGTCTATCTCTTCGTTTCTCTTATTCTCCTGCTGGGGTCTGCCGCGGCCGCTGATCTTAAAGTCAGAGTCGTAGATCCGCAATCCGCCGCCGTGGCCGGCGCGCAAGTGCAATTGCTCGACAAGAACGACTCATCTGTATTTCTGGCTGCCAACATCATCTTCGGAGGGTATTGCCGTATTCCGCAATCTCGGCGAGGCTCTTACTCTTTGCGGATTCTCGCCCCGGGCTTTGCCGAGCAGGCGCTCGATGCCGCGCCGTCCGGCGAGACCATGACGGTGCACCTGCAGCTGGCGCCGGCGTCGGAAACAGTGTCGGTTACAGCCACGCGCACACCGGTGGCCAGCGAGGCGGTCGGGGCCAATGTTGAAACGTTGAACGCCGCGCAGATCACGACCATGAACCCGGTAGCCATAAATGATGCGCTACGCTTTCTTCCGGGTGCTGTGATCGGCACGGCGGGCCAGCGCGGCGGCCTCTCCTCCCTCTTCGTGCAGGGCGGTGAATCGCGCTATAACAAGGTCATTATCGACGGAGTTCCCGTCGACGAACCGGGCGGTACTTTCGATTTCGGAACCGTCCCCCTCGCCCAGAGTGATCGTCTCGAATTTCTGCGAGGAGCCCAGAGCACGCTCTACGGTTCGGATGCAATGACCAGCGTCGTCCAGATCTGGACCCGAAGTGGAAGCACATCCCGTCCTGAACTTACCTTTGGAGCCGACGGCGGCAATCTTTACACCGCGCACGGCTACGCTTCGCTGGCAGGAGCGCGCGGGCCGTTCGACTACAACCTGTTCGCCGACCAGTTCAACACCAATGGCCAAGGCATCAACGATGACTACTCGAACTCCTTGCAGGGAGGGAATCTCGGTTACGCCATCAATGACAGCACTTCGCTTCGGGTTCGAGTGCGGCACGCCAACAGCCGGACGGGCGTGCCCGGAGAGTGGAATTTCAATGGAGCGCCGCTTCTGCCTGCCGACTCCGACCAGCGCGCCCGCCAGAACAATCTGCTTGGCAGCGTGGAACTCGACTTCAACGCTTCGCCGCGCTGGCAGAATCGCTTCACGGGATTCGAATATCACCACCAGCGTTCGAATCTTGACAGCTTCGCGGATCCCGGCCGGCCCGACGATTTTCCCACGCATGGCATCGCTGACATCAATCGCGCCGGATTCGATTACCAGGGCAGCTACCTTGAGCGCACCTGGTCACAGACTACCTTCGGATACGAATTCGAGGACGAGAACGGCTTCATCGGTGATCTCGACTATCCGCCCATCGCCCACGGGCTGCGCCTCAACCACGCGGTGTATGGCCAGCAACTTCTCACCCTCGGTCGTCTGACCGTCGTGGCGGGCGCGCGATTTCAGCACATCGGCGCATACGGAAACAACGGCTCGCCGCGGGTTGCCCTTACACTGCAAGCCCTGCGCGGAGGGGACACATTTTCCGGAACGAATCTGCGATTCACTTACGCCACCGGATTCAAGGAACCCACGATCGATCAGACGTTCGCCGGGCCGCCCTTCAGCGTGCAGAACCTGAACCTGAAGCCGGAACGCAACCGTAGTTTCGAGGCAGGTCTTCAGCAGGGTTTGTTCGGCGGAAAGTATTCGTTCATCGCCACCTACTTCAACAATCTCTTCCTCGACCGCATCGACTATGCCACGAACCCGATGACCTTCATTGGCCAGTACCTGAACGTCGATAAGTCTTTTGCGCAAGGCGCCGAGATCGAATTTCAGGGGAAGTTGATGTCCCGGCTCACTTTGAACTCCGCCTATACCTACACTTCAACGCAAAATCTCGAGGCGCCGCTATGCACTCCGGCGAATTTCTGCGACCCGGTTTTCGCTGCGGGTACGCCGTTGCTGCGCCGCCCGAAACACTCCGGAAGCGTTCTTCTGAATTACCTCGGCAACCGCTGGGGCGGCAACCTCGGCGGCAGCTTTGTCGGACGCCGTCCCGACGACGACTTCCTCGGCTTGAACATCCTCCACGCCGCTGGATACGCTCGCGTCGATCTCGGCGGATGGTACGCCATTACTTCCCGCGTGACCGCCTACATGAACGTCGAGAACGCACTCAACAAGCATTACAACGAGGTCGTGGGATATCCCGCGCTGCTCTTGACCTTCCGTGGGGGGCTCCGCTTTCGCCTCGGTGGGGATTAGACACAACACCGCTCGGATGTTGATTGCGGCGCGAATCTTGCCCTGATGCTTCGGGTACAATAGCGCGGCGAACTTATATTTAGACCAGTACGTATACCTCCAAGAGGACAAAATGCGAATTGCGACTCTTCTGGCCATGATTGTGGCCCTGTTATTAACCTGTGCTCTCTTGAACGCGCAAACCGAGAAATCTCCCGAAAAGACTCCCCAACTCTTACCCAGCCTTGATAAGCAGTTAATGGATACGACGGCCGACCCGTGTGTCGACTTTTTCCAATATTCCTGCGGCAATTTCAGCAAGTTGCATCCCATCCCCAACGATCGGGCCGCTTACGGCACCGGCTCGATGGTGGCCGAATACACTCAGCACGAAGTACAGAGCTTGCTGGAAAAGGCGGCTGCCGGTGGGGCGGGCCGTACACCGAACGAGCAGAAGATTGGCGACTACTACGCTGCTTGCATGGACACCGACACCATCAATAAAAAAGCTCTTCGACCTCTGCAACCAGAGCTTGATCGCATCTCGGCGCTCAAGAGCAAGGAGGACCTGCCCAACCTTCTGGGCCACTTCCAGTTGATCGGCGTCAACGCGTTTCTCGCCTTCGGAGAGCAGCAGGATTTCAAAGATGCGCGTAAACAGATCGCTGTCGTCGATCAAGGCGGACTGGGCCTGCCCGAGCGCGACTATTACCTGCGCACCGGAGCGAAAGATGAGGAACTGCGCAAGCAATACGTCCAGCACATTGCCAACATGCTTAAGCTGACGGGTGAGAACGAGAGCCAGGCTGCGGCCGACGCGCAGGCCATCATGAAGATCGAAACCGCCCTGGCCAAGGCTTCTCTCGACATCACTTCGCAGCGCGATCCAAATAAGATCTACCATATGACCCCGGTCGCCGATCTTGAGAAACTCGCTCCCAACTTCAATTGGAAGCGCTTCTTCGTCGCCGGTAAAGCGCCTGCCGTGACCGAATTGAATGTCACCCACCCTGAATTTTTTCAGGAACTAAATGCCGTTCTCCTCTCCACCGACCTGCCCACGATCAAGACCTATCTCCGCTGGCAATTGGTGCACTCGGTGCCGGGGTGGGCCTTGCCGAAGACATTGGACGAAGAAGCGTTCGATTTCAACGGCCATAAGTTAAGCGGACAGCCCGAACAACGGGCCCGCTGGAAGCGTTGCTCCGACGCTACGGACAACGCATTGGGCGAGGCCGTCGGCCAGGTCTACGTGGCCAAAGAATTTCCGGCGTCCAGCAAACAGGCGACCGTGCAGATGGTGAACGACATCGAGACCGCGATGGATCAGGATCTCGACACACTCGACTGGATGAGCCCTGAGACCAAGGTTCGGGCCAAAGAAAAGCTTCATGCGGTAGCCGACAAGATCGGATATCCCGACCACTGGCGCGACTACTCTTCGCTGACGATCGTGAGGGACGATGCCTACGGAAATGCCTTGCGCGCCACCGAATTTGAGGCTCGACGCCAGTTGGCCAAAATCGGCAAGCCGGTCGATCGCGGCGAGTGGGGCATGAGCCCGGCCACCGTCAATGCGTACTACAACCCCAGCATGAATGACATCAACTTCCCGGCCGCCATTCTGCAATCGCCGCTCTACAACAAAGACGCGCCAGACGTCCTGAACTACGGACACGCTGGCGGCATCGTTGGCCACGAACTCACTCATGGATTCGACGACGAGGGCCGTCAATTCGACGCCAACGGAAATCTCTCCGATTGGTGGACTGCCGACGACGCCAAGAAGTTCGAAGCCAAGGCCGATTGCGAAGTGAAAGAGTACAGCAGTTTTGTCGCGGTCGACGATCTGCACGTGAATGGCAAGCTGACCCTGGGGGAGAACACCGCAGACAACGGCGGATTACGTCTCGCCTATATCGCGTTCCTCGCCGATGCCAAGCGGAAGAACATCGATCTAAACCAGAAGCAGGATGGCTTCACCCCGATCCAGGAATTCTTCCTGGCTCACGGGCAGAGTTGGTGCGGCAGCACGCGTCCCGAGCAACTTCGCTTGCAGGTGCAAACCGATCCGCATTCGCCGCGCAAGTTCCGCGTGAACGGCGTGGTGCAAAATATGTCGGAATTCGGGCAGGCCTTTGGCTGCAAAGTGGGACAACCGATGATGCCGGAGAACGCCTGTAGGGTCTGGTAATACAACAAAAATGTTGGGTAGAGACGCAGCTTTTGCTGCGTCTTTTTTTTAAAGACGGCAGGTGAGCGTGGCTCGATTCGGAAATAGGTTCGGGCTTCCGCGAGACACAACGAAGCTGTATCTCTACAGAAAAACTCATCTTTTTGGGTGAGATCTAACGCGAGCGCACGATACGTCGTGGCTTCAACGAATTGGTCTCGGTCTCGGGCGGATGACCGTGATGATTTCCTGCCTGGGCGTGAACGTGTACCGCGAGCGGCAAGGCTGCCGCCGAAGTCGCTCCCTGATACTTGCTGCGCGCGGCCAGCAACTTCTCCAATTCCTCATCCTTCAGAGGCTGCTGCCGTCCGAGCAAGTGGGTGACGAGCGCAATCTGCGCGAAGTGTTCGACCGTTTCCATCTTCATGTACGCGTGGTCGAGGGTGTCGCCGTAGGCTACGACTCCATGGTTCGACATCAATATGGCGTCAAACGAGGGAATCAGCGGCTCGAGGGCATCGGTTAGCTCCGGCGTACCAGGCGTTCCATACCGCGCCAGCGGAATCGATCCTAATCCGATGACGACTTCGCAGACCAGAGGCTCGTTCAGAGGCATGCCCGCAGCGGCGAATCCGGTCGCGGTCGGCGGATGAGCGTGCACGATTCCCCGAATGTCAGGGCGCAGACGGTAGATCAGGAGGTGCATCCCGATCTCGCTCGACACGTTGCGGCGCCCAGCCAGACGGCGGCCTTCCATATCCACAATCACCATGTCGGACGGACGCATCATCGCCTTACACATGGCAGTGGGGGTCGCCAGAATGCGATTGTCGTCGAGCCGCACCGAGAGGTTACCGTCCATCGCAGCGACATAGCCGCGCTGGTGCAGCATCTTGCCGAAGAAGGCAATTTCGTGCCGGTATTGGCGTTCACTTGGCATGGCGGTAAGAGCGGCGGGCGATACCGGCTCAAAGCATGGTACCGCACGCTCGCACGCTGAGACAATCTGTAAGTTGGTAAATTCCAGGTAAATTTCCGCAAATAACGCCGATTTTGCGCAAATCATATAATCGAACCGCGTGCTGGTCTCTGATTTCAACTACTCTCTGCCCGAAGAATTGATAGCCCAGGAACCGCTGGCTGATCGCGCCGGGTCGCGCATGCTTCATTTAGACCGGCAGTCGGGAGCGCTCCAGGACCGCATATTTCACGAGTTTCCCAACCTACTGCGTGCCGACGACCTGGTGGTGTTTAACAATACCCGCGTGTTTCCGGCGCGCCTGTACGGACGCCGGGGTGGCGCCCGCGCTCAGCCTTTGAGCCCGCACAATCCCGCCGCCCACGACTTCCTTAAGGGGAAAATCGAGGTCCTGCTGACCCGCCAGATCAGCCGGGAACCTAACCAATGGGAGTGCCTGGTGCGCCCCGGGCGGAAAATCGGCATGGGGGAGGCACTGTTCTTCGGCGATCACGATCAACTAGAGGCGGAAGTTGTTGGGCGCGGAGAATTCGGCGAGCGCCAGATCCGTTTTCGTCCAGTCCCGGACTTTTTCGCCGTCATCGAGCAGATCGGACACGTGCCCCTTCCTCCCTACATCACGCGCGATGATCGCGGCGGCGATCGCGAGCGTTACCAGACTGTTTATGCGCAGGAGAGCGGTTCGGTCGCGGCTCCCACCGCTGGGCTGCATTTCACGCCCGAGATTCTCGAGCGTCTCCACCGCCGCGGGGTCGAAACCGCTGAAGTCACGCTTCATGTCGGCTTGGGCACCTTTCAACCCATTCGGGCGGAGCGCGTCGAAGATCATAAGCTGCATCGCGAGTCTTATCGGATCTCGCCCAGCACAGCCGCAAAGATCAACCAGGCAAAAGCGCTGGGACGGCGTGTCGTGGCGGTCGGCACCACTACCGTGCGCACCCTTGAGTATGCCGCTAGTGTTTCTGAGGATCGCCGGATCAAGCCCGGCAGCGGCGAGGCCGATATCTTCATCTATCCAGAGTACGTTTTCCGCGTGGTCGGAGCCCTATTGACGAACTTTCACCTGCCGCAATCCACGCTGCTGATGCTGGTCTCTGCCTTTGCCGGGAAAGAAAAAGTCCTGGCCGCCTACCGTCACGCGGTCGAAGAGAAATACCGCTTTTATTCTTACGGGGACTGCATGTTCGTGGAGTAGCGCCGGCGTCCCGCCGGCCACCAATACTCAAGATTCCAGCCCAGCGATATACTGAATCAACGGGGGTAGACATGGCCCAGCAGGCGGTTTCCAAGCAGATTTCCATCCAGGACTTCGTGGCGGAATTGCGCAAGATTCCCGACACAGCCTTCCGCAAGGTTGAAACCGTTCTGCAATTCCTTACCGATACCCCGGTGGCCGCCGACACCCTTGAGCCCTATCTCTGTTGGGACCGCCAGCACTACACCCGCAACCTGATCGACAAGACCCCGCATTACGAACTCATCGCGATTTGCTGGGACATCGGCCAGGCAAGCTCGGTCCACAACCACAAAGATCAGAATTGCTGGATGGCCGTCCCCGTAGGACGCCTGCGGGTCGAGAACTACCATCTGGTCTCGCAAGATCTGGAAAAGGGCACCTGCAAGCTCGAACTCGCTGAAACCATCGAGATGAACCCAACCCATCCCTGCGCCGTGGATCCGAACGACCCCGTGCACGGAGTCTTGAACCCCCGCGAGTTCAACCAGCGCGCCGTCAGCCTGCACGTCTATTCCCAGCCCTTCGATTCCTGCGTTGTCTATTCACCCGAACAAGGCACATGCGGAGAAATCAAGCTGCATTACACGACGGAATACGGCAGAAGAGCGTAGTCAGGATTCAGGCCCTACGGTTCCGGCATCGTCAGGACTTTGATCAGCTAGTGCCCTGATTGCTGACTGCCGAGTGATGGCTTTAGACTGTCTACTTGCCGTCCCGAAAGAAATCATCAGCCGTTCCTGCAGGCAGCGCGCCAACCCCGAAGTCTGTCCCCCAGCTCAAAGCTATCGGCAAGGAAAAAGGCTGCCTCTTCCTTATCGACACCATGTCGTTCATCTTCCGCGCCTATCACGCCATGGCCCGGCAACGGGGGATGACGACCAAGACCGGACTTCCCACAGCCGCAACCTACGTATTCGTGAATATGCTGCGCAAACTGCGCGACGATTTCTCCCCCGAATACCTCGCCGCGGTGTTCGACGTAGCTGCTCCGACGTTTCGCGATCAGCAGGCTGAGGCGGTCACCAGGGTTCGCAAGTTTGATCTGAAGACGCAGACGTTTCAGGAAATCGAATACAAAGGCTACAAGGCCAACCGCTCCGAGATGCCGCAGGAACTGGTGCTGCAGGTGCCCTACATCCGCAGAGCTCTCGAAGCCTATCGTATTCCGATCCTCGAGCAATCGGGTTACGAAGCGGACGACGTCATCGGAACTCTCGCCACCCAGGCGGTCGAGCAGGATTACGGAGTCTACGTCGTCTCCAGCGACAAGGACATGATGCAGTTGGTGAACGACCGCATCCTCATCCTGAATCCACCCAAAGACAACTTGGTTTGCGATGCCGCCAAGGTGGAAGAGATTCTAGGTGTACCTCCCGAACGCGTTGTCGATGTGATGGCGCTGCGCGGAGACAGTGTCGACAACATCCCCGGCGCACCCGGCATCGGCGACAAAGGGTCGGTAGAACTGATCAAGCGCTTCGGATCCGTCGAAGCGGCTCTCGATCGTGCCGCGGAAGTTGAAAAGAAGACTTACCGCGAATCTCTGTTGAACAATCGCGATACGGTTATGTTCAGCAAGCAGATGGCGACTATCGACTGCCACGTTCCAATCGCACTCGATGTTGACGCGATGAAGGTCGGCGCTCCCGATGTCGAATCGCTCCGCGCCTTATTTACCGAGTTGGAATTCACCTCGCTGCTGAAAGAACTCTTGCCCGTCGTCGAAGTCAGCGAAGCTCACTACGCGGAAGCGAAATCAGCCGCGGATGTCGAAGGCGTGCTCAGAGCGGTCTCGCCCGGAAACTCGCTCGCGGTTGCAGTGGACGCCGCACCCGAGGTCACGGTCGAGCAAGAAGCGGAAGAAGAGGAGAGCGAGGAAGGCCTGCTGCCTCTCACCGCTGCAGCCGAAGAACCGGCTCGACGCAAACGCAATCTGGCCATCGCATCGGTCTCCGGTTCCGCGCTGACGGTTTCCCCTGACGCCGACCAAGCGTGGCAGAAACTCAACTCGGTGCTGGCCGATCCCACCGTCCCAAAGGCCATCCACGACTACAAAGCCGCGATGCATGTTTTCGAGGAGCAAGGAATCGAAGTCCGTGGAGTCGCACACGACACCATGCTTTATTCGTATCTGCTCGATCCGACCTACACTTCGCACCGCTTGCCCGACGTGGCTTTACGCCGTTTCAATCTGAAGCTGGGAGGCACGCTGCCCGAATCCGCCGACATCACGGGACGTCTTGCCACTGCCCTGCGCCGCGACGTCGAGAACGCGGGCCTGCTGAAGCTCTATGAAGTGATCGATCTCCCGCTGGTGCCCGGTGCTGCAGCGCATGGAGCAAGCCGGGGTCAGGATCGACCGCAAGAATCTGGCCGAGATGTCTTCGCGCCTGGAACAGGAAATCGATGTTAAGGCGAAGGAGATTTACGAAAAGGCGGGGCACGAATTCAACATCAGTTCTCCTAAGCAACTGAGCGACGTTTTATTCAACAAGCTCAATCTGCCCGCACCGGTGAAGTATGGCAAGGGGAAGACCACATCAACCGCCGTCGACGTTCTGGAAAAACTCGCGCTCGAGCACGATGTCCCACGTCTGGTGCTCGAATACCGCCAGCTAACCAAACTGAAGTCTACCTACGTCGACGCCCTTCCCGCGCTGCTGAATGCCGCCAGCGGGCGTCTTCACACTACCTTTGCGCAGACCGGCACGGCTACAGGCACGGCTCTCGTCCGCCAATCCCAACCTGCAGAACATTCCCATCCGCACCGACTTGGGACGCGAAATTCGCGCCGCATTTACCGCCGACCCCGGGCACGTCTTGCTTGCCGCCGACTATTCGCAGATTGAACTGCGCCTGCTCGCGCACTTCTCCAAAGACCCTCTGCTGGTCGAAGCCTACCGCCGCGGCGACGACATCCACACGCTCACCGCCTCGCAGGTTTTTGGCGTTCCTCCGCTCATGGTGACCGCCGACCATCGGCGGCAGGCGAAGGTGGTCAACTTCGGCATCGTCTACGGCCTTTCGGCCTTCGGCCTCTCGCAGAATCTCGGGATCGAACCTGGCGAAGCCAAGAAGTTCATCGAAGCCTATTTCGAAAAATACAGCGGTGTACGCAAATTCATCGACGCTACGCTGGAAGAAGCCCGCCGAGACCAGAAGGTAAAAACGCTCTTCGGGCGCATCCGCCCCATCCCCGACATCAATAGCAAGAATTTCAATTTCCGCGGATTCGCCGAACGCACCGCGGTCAATACTCCACTGCAAGGCACGGCCGCCGATCTGATCAAGATCGCCATGATCCGCATCGACGAAGCCTTGCGCGAACGAGACTTGAAATCACGTATGACCCTGCAAGTCCACGACGAGTTGGTCTTCGAAGTGCCCGTGGCCGAGGTGGACATCATGAAATCGCTGGTGCGCGAATATATGGAACAAGTCCACCCGCTCAGCGTGCCGTTGCAAGTGGATATTGGAGTGGGACCGAACTGGCGGGACCTAGAATAGATCCCGTCTTTTGACATTTCGACCAAGGCGAAGCCGAAGGGAGGAATATGCTTTTCGTCCAGAGCCCACTACTTCTCTTGAGACTGTCGTTCAGCGGCTTCCCGCATCAGCCGCTTGTTCCGCAGCCCTTCAATTCGTCGCGCCCGAATCAATCGTCGCAGAGCAAACGAATAAATAAACCAGACCAGAGTCCCCAAAACCACGACCAGCAGCGCCAGATTCCAAAGATTGGCCACGCCGCTCAGAAAATTCATCATGAATAACCGGGAAGGGCATCAGTTCGGCTGGTGAAAGTTTTCGCCGCAAGCTTTCTCTGTGACTCCGTGCCTCTGTGGTGAATGTTTTCAGGCTCCAAGCGTTGTCCGAATCGCACCCGCAATCCCGTTCGCCAGCGCCTTCATCTTCTCTTCCGATTCCGCTTCCACCATCACCCGTGCCAGTGCCTCGGTCCCCGAGTAGCGCACCACGACGCGCCCGTTGCCATCGAGCTCCCGTTCGGCTGCCGCAATCGCCTGCTGAATCTCTGGAACTTGCGCAAACGGTTTCTTCTCGCGGACCCGAACGTTCTGGATCGTCTGGGGAAACACTTTGAGATCCGCAATCAACTCGTGCAGCGGACGCCCAGTGCGCGCCATGATCTCCATCACCCGCAGCGCGGTCAGCAAGCCATCGCCCGTCGTGGCCTCTCCGTCACGAAAGATGATGTGCCCCGATTGCTCTCCGCCGAGAATCGCGCCGGTCTTCTGCATCTCTTCGAGCACATACTTGTCGCCCACGTTCGCGCGCAGCATGCGAATGCCCGCGTTACGCAACGCCACTTCCAGCCCCATATTCGACATGGTCGTCGCGACAATCGTGGAACTGGTGAGCATCCCGCGCGCTTGCCAGTCGCGGCCTACCAGCAGCAGCACCGCATCGCCATTGACCACGCGGCCATTGGCATCGCTGAAAAGCGCGCGATCCGCGTCGCCATCGAACGTGACGCCCAGATCAAACCGCCCCGGACTGTCGGCCATGAAGCGGGCAATCGCTTCTGGATGCAACGCTCCGCAATTGTCGTTGATGTTTTTTCCGTCGGGAGACGCGGAGAGAAAGGTCGCTCCCACTCCGCAATGGCGAAATAGTTCAGGAGCCTCCGCCGTCGCTGCTCCATTGGCGCAATCCACCAGCACTCGCAGTTGACGGAAATCCCCATGCACGCTGGCGGCCAGCCACGAAATGTAAGCGTTCCGCAGTTCCGCTTCTCCCGGCAGGCTCGGCGCGGGTTTATCAGACGGTTCCGGATGCGCCTCCGGGTTCTGCAGCAGTCCGAAAATTTCCTGCTCGATCTTCAACTCGTGCGAATCGGGAAGCTTGTAGCCGTCTCCAGAAAAAACCTTGATGCCGTTATCGGTCCACGGATTGTGGGATGCCGAAATTACCACGCCGGCGTCATACTTCCGCGAACGAGCGAGATACGCCACGCCCGGCGTCGTGATCACTCCCGCACTGTGCACCTCGACTCCGACAGAGGTGAGCCCAAGGGCCACACGATCGGCGATCCAGCCGCTCGACTGGCGCGTGTCCTGACCAATCACCACCCGTGCTCTCCGGTTCGAGCGAAACAAATCGTGACCCAAGGCGCGGCCAATGAGATAGGTGCTTTCGAGCGTCAGGGGAAACTCGCCGGCGACACCGCGAATCCCATCGGTTCCAAAAAGCTGTCTGGTTTGGGTTGTCATGCTGGTTGTCGGGAAATCAGTGCGGGTCCGTCGCATTCTCCATAGTCACAGTCACGTGAATCGGCCCAGGATTGACCACCTGCACCATCGGATCGGAAACGTAAGCGTGGGTGACGAAACTGTTTCGCTCCATGGTTCCGCTAACGTCGATGGGGTCTGTAATCGCCGCCTCCACCGCTTCCACCCGCTTCTGCGGGCCGGTGATTTGAATACTCGATGGGTTCACTTCGATCTTCGCGATCTGCCGCCCCGTCGCAAACGTTCCGATCACCCGCGGGTGCACTTCCACCGTCTTCGTCAATCGCGTGTCAAAAGCCAGGCGGAATTGTGCCGGAACAATCTGCACAACGGATAAGTCGTGCGGTTTTGTCACCTGCTGCGCGGTCAGATCGAACGTCCGCTCACCCGGCCTATTGACATTCTGCAGATCGATTTCCACGTGCACGTCGGAAGCCTGCAGGCGATGCACCAGACGTTCGGGGCCTCTCAATCTGATTTGAGTTCGCGGAATATTTTCCGTGCTGATCTCCAGATTTCCCGGCACGTTGTGGAACTCGATGGGCACATCGATGGGGATTTCGTCTACGGGGTCCCGGGCCACCGCGAGCCATACTCCAACCGCCAGCGTCAGGGAAATCAGTTTCAATCCCAGGTTGTTGGTCACGTATCTGCGCAGGAAGTCGTTCATGACTAATCGTTCGCTCCCGTATTCGAGCGGCTTTCCGCCCTATGGGGCAATTCGGAGTCCGGCGAAAGACTATCCTCGGACGTGTCCTCACCGTTGGCGATGGGGGTCGGCAGGGCCGCCGCCGAAACGTAGCGGCGCAACAGTCCGCCCATGCGCTCACGCAACTCCTCTACCGTCAGGTCGCGCTCAATCTTGCCTCCAACCGCAACGCTGATCGCTCCCGTTTCTTCGGAGACGATCACCGCAATCGCGTCGGTTTCTTCCGTCACTCCGATCCCCGCGCGATGCCGCGTGCCTAACTGCGTCGAAAGTACTGGATTCATGGACAGCGGCAGAAAACACGCTGCTGCCGCAATCCGGTCTCCCTGCACGATCACCGCGCCGTCGTGCAGCGGAGCGCTCGGCCGGAAAATCGTGGCGAGCAAATCGTAAGAAAGATGCGCATCGAGCGGGACCCCGCTTTCGATGTAGGTGCGCAGCCCGATCTCGCGCTCGATGACAATCAAGCGCACCGGTCTGATTCTGGGAAAACAGGTTCGCCGCCAGCGCGATGTCGTCGTAGGCGTCCGCTTCTGCCGGAGTGCGGCTGAAGGTCAACTTGCGTCCCAAACGTGCCAGGGCCTGCCGGATCTCGGCGGAAAAAACCACGATCAGCGCGAAGACAGCGTAAGGAAGCAGCGTACTGATCAGCCAATGCAGGGTGGTCAGCTCTCCCAGACGTGAAAAATAAAACACCAGCGCCATCGCGGCCACGCCCACCAGCATGAGCGAAGCCCGCGTACCCTTGATCAGGGCAAGAAACTCGTAAATGATGAATGCGACCAGCAGGATATCGATGATCGAACTCACCGACATCGGCGGCCATGGCGCTGCAAACATGAATTCCGATCCCCGGTTGCTGCAGATGTTCAGTACTCAAGCCCATTGTAATCTACTATTTCGCGATTCCATCCTCAGCGCAGCCAGGGGCCGAACCGCCTCCCATAGGATTGTCATTCCGAGCAACGCGAGGAATCTGCATTTTCTGGCGAGCGGTGCGTCGCCGACCAAGACGCCAGGCTCATTGCAGGCAGGTCTTCAGAGCTGCGATCAAGGGCCCTCACTTCCGCGTCTTACTCACTACACTCTCCACGGTTCCCTTCGCGACTCGCGCTGAAATCTCATCGCCCACCTTTACCAGCGACGCATCCTTCACCAATTTCCCCGACGCGTCGAACACCAAGGCGTACCCGCGTTCCAGAATCGCTACCGGAGAGAGCGCCTCAATCTCACCCGTGAGTTGATCCAGCTTTGCCCTGCGCCGCAACAGCTGGTGTGTCATCGTGGATGACATGGCCGCCATCCGGGCATCGAGTTCTCTGCGCACTCCGGCCAGCACGCGGCGCGCGTCGTAGTGCCGGACCGCCGCCGCAGCGGTCTCCCAGCGACGACGATGCCGCTCGAGAATCGCTCGCTGCACTCGTTCCAACCGCAGCGTAGTTTCATCCAGTTTCTGCCCTCGCTGATTGATGCCGTCCATCATGCGGGCAAAGGCGCCGTGCTGCGCCATTTGCGTCAACGCCTGACGGCCCATAAGCAGCCGGTAGCGCATGGCTCGCGCCAGCCGCTGGTGCAATCCGTCGGCCTGGTCTTCAATCTGCTGCCGCGAAAGAATCACCAGTTCGGCCGCGGCCGAAGGGGTCGGGGCCCGCAAGTCGGCCACGAAATCCAGGATCGTGAAATCGGTTTCGTGTCCTACGGCGGAGATTACGGGAATCTCCGAAGCGGCAATCGTTCGCGCCAGCCCCTCCTGATTGAAGGCGGCCAAATCCTCCGCCGATCCCCCGCCGCGGGCGACGATGATGACGTCCACGCATCCGGATTTATTGAAGTAACGCACTCCGGCGGCGACTTCTCCAGCCGCAGCCTCGCCTTGCACCTGCGCCGCGAAAATCAGAACGCTCGCGGTGTGATGCCGCCGGTGCAGAATGTGCAGTATGTCGCGCAACGCCGCCGCCTGCGGGGAAGTCACAATGCCGATCCTGCGCGGCAGTGCCGGTATCGGCTTCTTCCGCGCGGGCTCGAACAATCCCTCCGCCTGCAATTTCGCCTTCAGTTGTTCGAAGGCGATTTGCAGCGCTCCCGCGCCTTTCGGCTCCAGATACTCGGCGGAGATCTGCAGCTCGCCGCGTCCTTCATAAATCGTGACGCGTCCACGCACTACCACTTGCATGCCATCGGCGGGACGAAAACGCAGCAATTTCGCCTGCGAACGGAACATCACGATGCGGATTTGAGTGCTTTGGTCTTTGAGGGTGAAGTAGAGATGTCCGGAATCGTGCGCGCGGAAATTCGAAATCTCGCCTTCCACCCAGGTGTCGCCGTACTCGCGCTCCAGCGACGTGCGCACCGCCGTGACCAGGTCGCGCACCGTCCAGACGCGGCGCTCGGGCGGTTTGAAACTGAAACCCAGTTGGTCGGAAAGAGACACTGGAAGCGAGTGTACCGTGCTCCTAAGTCCGGTGCCAGTGCAGGCTTACCCCACCAGTTCTTTCACCCCTTCGCGAAAGACGCGGGTGTGATGGTCAACATCTTCCTTCGCAGTCACCGGCGACATCAGCGCCATATTGTGAAATGGCGTCAGCAGGATTCCGCGATTCATGGCGTAGAGATGCATGAAGCGCTCGAGTTCGAAATCCATGGCATCATGCGCCTGGGTGCCATTCTTTGCCGCATTGGGAGAGAACAGATATTCAGCGCGGCATCCCAGGCGCGTAACGTTCCAGGGCACGTCGAACTCAGCGACCGTCTTCGCCACACCGTCGGTCCAGCGCTCGGCCAAGGGAATCATCTGATCGAAGGCAGCCTTGGTGAGAACTTTCTCGAGCGTGGCTCGCATGGCAGCGAGGGAAAGCGCGTTTCCCGCGAGCGTTCCGCCGATGCCCCCTGTATCGCAGTCTTCGAGATTGTGGCGATCTTGAATACACTTCGCGACTTCGCCTGGTAAATCCGTAGACCGCGCCCGGCACGCCCGGAACCGATGGCCTTCCCGAGCACGAAGAAGTCCGGCTCAAGATTTTCTGCGCGCGTGTAGCCGTCCGGGCCCGGCACAAATCGTGTGGGTCTCATCGATGATCAAGCAGCGTGCCGTGCTTGCGGGTGAGTTCGCGCAATGCCTTGTGATATCCCGGTTCAGGATGCACGATGCCGACATTGGTCATGACAGGTTCGGCGAGAACGCAAGCCACGTCTCCGGGACCGAGCGCCTGTTCCAGCGCGGGCAGATCGTTGAACTCGACCACCTTGGTGGTCACCGTGGGATCAACCGGGGGGCCGATGTTTCCGCGGCGAGCCTGCGCGACTCCGTCTTTCAGGGTGATGAAGCTTTCATCGACCGTGCCGTGATAGCACCAGTTAAAAACCAGAATCTTAGGACGTCCGGTGATCTGGCGGGCGAGACGAATCGAAAAGCGATTGGCGTCTGTAGCGGTGAGAGCAAATTGCCAGAAGGGCAATCCGAAACGTTTCTGCAGTTCTTCCCCGACAAAAACCGCATCTTCGCTGGGCAACATCAGCGTGATCCCGCGCTTGAGTTGTTCCTCGGCGGCCTTGACCATGGCGAACGGAGAGTGTCCAGTCATCGCTCCTGTGTCACCGAGGCAGAAGTCAATGTAGCGGTTGCCGTCGACATCGAAGAAGTGCGCGCCCTGGGCTTCGCGCACGAACGGCGGGAAAGCCCCGGCCCACTTCATCATCCAGTTCATGGGCACGCCGCCCAGCAACGATTTTCCGGCGCGATCGAACAACGCCTTCGATTTCGGACGGTCATGCACGAAGCGCTGCTGCTCGCGTTCCATGAGCGACTTGAGACGTTTGCGGTCGATTGGTGGCATCAGGGCTCTCGAGAAAGATGGTTTTGGGAACAGGAGAGTGTAAGCAGCAGCGGGGAGAAGCGCAACTGTCGGGAGGACAGAAAAGTTATAAGCACCAAGGACCCTAAAGCTCACAAAAGAAGATTTCCTTTGTGAACCTTGTGTCCTTGGTGGTTAAGGTTCGGCCGTTTCAGTCTATAGAATGTACCGGCTCAAATCTTGATCTTTCACGATGTCGGCCAGCGTGTGGCGGACGTAGTCGGCGTCGATCTTGATGTGCTCGCCTTTCTTTTCCGGGGCTTCGAAGCTGATCTCGTCGAGCACGCGCTCCATGATGGTATGCAGGCGGCGAGCGCCGATGTTTTCCGTGCCTTCGTTCACGCGGAAAGCAAATCGCGCGATTTCTTCCAGCGCTTCGTGGGTGAATTCAAGCTTCACTCCTTCGGTCTCGAGCAGAGCCGTGTACTGCTTCACCAGCGAAGACTTCGGTTCGGTCAGAATGCGGATGAAGTCCTCCATCGTCAGCGATTGCAACTCCACCCGGATGGGGAAGCGTCCTTGCAATTCGGGAATCAGGTCGCTTGGCTTCGAGACGTGGAACGCCCCTGCGGCCACGAACAGAATGTGATCCGTACGCACCATGCCGTAGCGGGTGCTGACGGTGGTGCCTTCAACGATGGGCAGGATGTCGCGCTGCACACCTTCGCGCGAAACATCGGGGCCGTGCCCGCTCTCGCGGCCGGCGATTTTATCGATCTCGTCGAGGAAGATGATGCCCGAATCTTCGACCCGGTCGATCGCAACGCGGGTCACTTGATCCATGTCAATCAGACGTTGCTCTTCTTCCTGAATGAGATATTCGAACGCCTCGTTGACCTTCATCTTCCGCTTCTTGGTGCGCTGGCCGAAAATGTTGGGCAACATGTCTTTGAGATTGACGTCCATCTCTTCGACGCCCTGGTTCGAGATGATTTCAAACGAGGGGAAATTACGCTCGCGGACATCGATTTCTACGCTGCGGTCGTCGAGTTTGCCTTCGCGCAACTGCTGGCGAAGTTTTTCGCGGGTGCGGCTCTGCGAATCGCCGGAAGAACTGATCGTGCCTTCGAGCACAAAGCCGGCTTGCGGCTCCGGTGGCTTGGGAGCGGCGATAGGCGGCAGAAGGATATCGAGCAGACGTTCTTCAGCGTTCAGTTCCGCCTTATCGGAGACGTCCTCGAGCTTTTCTTCGCGCACCATGTCGATGGCGATTTCAACCAGGTCGCGGATCATCGATTCGACGTCGCGCCCTACGTACCCGACCTCGGTGAACTTGGAAGCTTCCACCTTGAGGAAGGGGGAGTTCGCGAGCTTCGCGAGACGGCGCGCGATTTCGGTTTTGCCCACGCCCGTGGGACCGATCATGATGATGTTCTTGGGAATCACTTCTTCGGCGAGCTCGGGCGTCAGCTTCTGCCGGCGCATGCGGTTGCGCAAGGCAATGGCCACAGCCCGCTTGGCGGCGCTCTGTCCGACCACATGCTTGTCAAGTTCGGTGACAATCTCACGCGGAGTGAGCTCGTCGAGTGCAATCTGTTCTTCTTCGGCGCTGCTGGGTAGGTAGATAGCCATATTTCAGTCGTCAGTCTTCAGTCGTCAGTCTTCAGGCGTCTTGGCTGACGACTGATGACCGACGACTGAAGACTAGAGCTCCTCAATCGTAACCTTGTCATTGGTATAGATGCACATGCCGCCGGCAATCTTCATGGCTTCTTCGGCGATCTGGCGGGCCGAAAGCTGGGTGTGCAGCGCCAATGCCTGCGCGGCGGCCTGGGCGTACGGGCCTCCGCTGCCGATGGCCGCGATACCGCCGTCCGGTTCAATGACGTCTCCCTGACCGCTCAGCAGGAACGTCTGCTCTTTGTCGGCCACCAGCAGCAGGGCCTCCAGATGGCGCAGGAACTTGTCGGTACGCCAGTCTTTGGCGAGCTCTACAGCTCCGCGGCCGATGTTGCCATGATACTGCTCGAGCTTGGCTTCGAAACGGCTGAAGAGCGAGAAAGCATCGGCAGTCGATCCGGCGAATCCGGCGACGATCTTGTCCTGGTAGAGGCGGCGAATCTTCTTGGCGGTGTGTTTGATAACCCCTTCGCCGAGGGTAACCTGTCCGTCGCCGGCCATGACCACGTGGCCGTCGCGGCGGACGCACAAAACAGTAGTGGAACGTATCAGTCGTTTCGTTGGCATGAGCGCAATCTTTGATTATAACAGCGGGAGAGTTGGGCGGACGGGCTTCTCTAGGGTAAGGAAACCCTACTTCTCGCAAAGTGCGAGAGAAATGGGGCACCCGGCTGCTTCCCATAGCTATCTATGTGGGCCGCGCCCAGGGGCAGGCGGAGAACACCTGCCCCTTACGCGATCAGATTAGCCGCCACCCGGACCGTTATGGCAGTCATAGCAGCTGAACTGGTGATTGGCGGTGAAGGTCTGCTGTCCTTGTTCGATGCTGAAAGTGCGTTTCACCTTCGCCAGTGACAGGAATGACCCCTGGTAAGTGGAACCGTGACAATAGGCGCACGCCTGGTATCCGTTTCCTTCCACATAGTTGCCGTGGGCGTTGACCCAGGACTGTCCCACCTTGTGAATGCCATGCGGTCCGCCATTGGCGGTGGCAGTCAGGGCGGTGGTGTGACAGACAGTGCACTCGGTCACGCGGGCGGCGTATCCCTGTAGAGCGATGGGATAGACATTATCGTTCGCCTGCAGCGAAGGAAACTCTGCGTGAGTCGAGCCATGACAAGCAGAGCAGAAAACCTTCCCATGCCCGGTGCTGTAGCGGAACAAGTTCGCGCCGGTGATGGGAACGTCGTTGTTCGTGGCGAAGGTGGTGTCGGTGGTTTGACGCCACTGTCCATTGGTATCGAAGGTGGAGGTGTAACGTTGGCTGGTGTTATGGCACATCTGGCAGGCGGGCTCGATGAACCACGGATCGCGGGTGGGATCGCCGACCTGGGACAAGTCGCCATGACAATCGGAACAGAGCTGGGTGTTCATGGCCCCGCGCTTGCACTGGGTAACGGCCCCTGGATGGCACAGGTAGCAGGAGTTCAGATCGCTCGAAGCGCTATTGAAATCGAGCGTCTCTCCGTTGGAGACCAGGATTTGCGTTCCATGCATGCTGTGCATGTCGCTGGAAAGCGAAGCAATAGGAGAAATGCCAGCCACGCCCAGCGCGTTGTCGCTATGGCAGGCGGCACAAAGCACCGTGGTGCCGGAACTCGCCGTCTGATACAGGGTCGATTTGTACATATATCCACCGGCCTGCAACTGGCTCAGATAGGGAGTGATGTCCCAGCGGTCATCATGCTTTCTCAGGATGTTGAACTTGACGTCTTTCGCAGGGTCGGGATTGTTGACCCAACCGCTCGCGGGTTTGGCATTCGGATCCGTTCCCGAGGCGTGGCAGGTGATGCAGCTCATCTCGTCGCTGACGGCAAGAACAATCTTGGCCGTCGCCAGTACTTTGCCGGTCGAGTCTTTGGCAACAATCTGGGCCATGGGGAACGGATTGAAGACCAGCTTGTCATCGTAGGGCACGGTGGGGATGCCGACGGCTTCCCAATATCCCTCGGTGGCGTTGTAGGTCATGGGTTGCGGCACTCTGCCCTGCGTCTTGTATCCGGCAAGCCCGGTTTCCGGAGGCACGGTGGCGTGGAACAAGGTCGTCACGTAACTCCAGAAGTTCGTCTTCGTCGCACTGGAAGAATTGACGGAAGACTTGGTGTCGGCCACCGCCTGGTATGTGATCGTGACGCCGCTGGTGATGGCAACCGGCGGCTCGGCTTTCTTGAAGAGCTGCGCGTGGATCACGTTATAGGGCGGAAGCACGGAGAAGACCGAATAGTCTTTGCCATCGATGCAATGCATCCCCAACTCGCCCCAGGCGACCAGTGCGTAGCCCGAAGTGCTGAGAGTGGGTTTAATGAGGGCAGAAGTGTTGTGCGGAGGTTTCGCTGGCGCTGCACTGGTTTGGAAGGGCGGGCTTCCAGCATGGCCCACGCCCAGGCTAAGCGACAGCAGTATGACTGCTGAAAGAATCAGTATCAGCCGCTTCATAAGAGGCCTCTTCAGGTTGCCGGTTCGAGACGTTGAAGGTTGCAGACGAAAACAGATGAGCGCAAAAACTCAGTTTTGCTGACATAGCAATGCTAGGCAGGATGAAAAGCCGTCTCAGTGATAGGAGTCACGGCGCGACGTGCTAAGTCCAGAAATCTGAACGTCTCTAAAGATTCCACGCGTCGCGAATCCTCTCGCGAATTCCGCGAAGGCGATGCACCGGTTCGTTGGCGTAGACGAATCGAAGATAGTTCGCAGCGCGATCGCTGCCCCAGTTCATCATCGGCGTTGCGGCGATCTTGGCTTTCGCGAGCAGGAGCTGCGCGGCAGTTTCGGGGTCGAGGCCAAGCTTTTGCGTATCGACGAGCAGCGACCATCCTCCCGCGGGAGGGATCACCGGCAATCCCGAGAGTTCGTCCAGCAGCACATCGCGGCGCTTCTGCCACTCGGCGACGGCCTCGGCTACGCCATCGTCTTGCGCGTTGAGCGCGGCGGCGGCGCCGGGCATGGCAATTCCTACCTGGCAGACGACGTTCGAGATGTTCACCAGGCCGATGTCGTTCATGATCGCCTTGGGGCCGACGACCCAGCCGACGCGCCATCCGATCATGCGGTATTCCTTGGTGACGCAGCCGACGGTGATGGTGCGCTCGGCCATGCCGGGAAGGCTCGCGGGATGGAAGCAAGCGTGGCCGTCGAACAAGATGCGTTCGAGCGCGGCGTCGTAGAGCAACCAGGCATTGGTCGAGCGGCAGAGTTCGGCGACAGCTTCCCAGTCATCGCGCGTGACATAGGCCCCCGTTGGGAAAGACGGATTCACCATGAGCACGACGCGCGTGCGCGCCGAGGCTGCCTGCCTGAGCGAATCGCGGTCAACCGACCAACCTTTCGCTCCGGGATTCAGCGCAGCGAATTTCGGCACGCCTCCAGCGAGCCGGATGCGGTTTAGAAGCCCAACATAAATGGGGTCATGAACAATGACTTCATCCCCGGGCTCGAGCAGGGCCAGCAGGGTATTGACGATGCCATTCAGTCCTCCAGCAGTGATGATGCATTGCGAATTCCAGTCATAGTCAACGCCACTCAGGCGGCTGACATGGCGGGCCACAGCTTCACGCAAGGCTTGCTGTCCCATGAACGGCAGATAACTGTTCGAAGCGTCGTTCTCGACGGCCTGATGGGTCGCGAGAACGGCGGCGCGCGGCGGAGGAATGTCGGTATCCATGTTCTCAAGCCGCAAGATCTCCGGATCATGGGCAGCATCGGCCGCATTCCCCATGCGGTCAACGCCGATCGGCGGGACGTGTTGGAGGCGGGTGACCGGCATGAGGGATAGGGTAACGCAGAAACGTGGCTGACAATCAAGGAGACGGGCGCCAGAAATCGTCGCCCGTCACTCCTCCGAATAATGAAACACGCTCTCCAGCGGTTTGCCGAACACCGCTGAGATGCGGAAGGCCGCTTCCAGCGACGGCGAGTATTTCCCCTGTTCGATGGCGTTCACGGTTTGACGCGTGAGCTTGATTTTGTCGGCCAGTTCCTGTTGCGTCATCTCTCCATGTTCGAAGCGCAATCGTCTGATTTCGTTGCGGATGGTGGCCATGTCAGGCTCCCCGCCGGTACTGAATGATTTGGCAGGCGGAGCGCATGATCTCGGCGGTCACCAGAATGAACAGCAGGGCGTTGGTGCCGAAGAGAATGGGCGGATTGAAGGCGCCAAAAAAGCACGCCATCGCCACGCTGGTGGCGAGGCCCGCGTAGGCGACCCGCATGGACCGCAACTCGATCAGTTTGTCACGCTCGTCGCGCGGCGCCTTCGCATCCTTCGGAGAGAAGATGGCCACGGCAACGGTCAGCACCACCTGGACAATCACAAGCGCGATGATCGTCCCCAGCAATCCGCCGAAGCCGCCGTCCTTGTGCCCGGAATGGATGACCGCCCAGAAATAGAAGCCGTAAATGACCGACATCGATAGCACCGAGATCCAGGCGCTTTTTTCACGGAAACTCATGGAAACCTCCTTGTCGTGTCTAATGAACAGGATATAATGTAATTTATATTTTACATGATGTCAAGTTTAATTGACATTAGAAAGGGGTCTGAGGAGTTCGGCAGCTAACGATTGAAGGGATATTCCTGAACCCAGTGAAAGCCTCGATAAACCAGTTGGAACTTGTTTGCGTCGACAAGTTCCAGCTGCAAATGGACCTTGTGGCCTTCCATCTCGCCATCGAGAAGCAACCGGTCCGAAGTGGGGCGCAGGTAGACGAAGTCAGCCTTCCAGTTCTTATCGTCGCTCTTCGAGAGTGCGAGCGTGTTTCTCTTCGCGTCGATGGCCGCCGGGTAGCGTGTGGAGGAATCGTCCATTTGCTGCATGGTGACGCGGCTGGGAATCTCAAAGATGGCGCGCCGCCAACGAGAGTGATCTGTCAGCAGAGCAGGCCGGGGCTGGCCGTCGATGGTCATGTCGCTGATGTCCCAGATCCCGAACAGCGCGGACCTGATGTGACCGGGACCGTAGGTCGACCAGGCCGTAACGCTTCCATAAAGATTGGCGCCCACCAGCAGCATCCCGAACGCAATCTGAGCAACGAGCGCGATGCGATTACGCCGCGGAGTTACAAAGAGGGGAGGCTGCGTCGACGGACTTGCGGACCGGTTCAGAAAAAAGAAGTTGGCCAGCCGATGAAAGTCAGGTGCGAGCAGAACCAGGCTCATCAGGATGAGGTGAAAGCTGAACAACTTCACCGGCACGTCGTAAGTCATGTTGAGCACGAAGATCTGCACCAAATCGGCCAGGCAGACCAGAGCGCCCAAGGTGGTGGTGCGTGGGAAGATGAGCAGGATTCCACCGAGAGTCTCGGCACATCCCGCAAAAATCTCATAAGCAGGAGACGCCCCAATGGAAGACCAAAGAACTCCCATCAGCGAAAAGTTGCCGAACGGCTCCACTAGCCTTGAGAGAGAAGGAAAAGGCATCTGCAGCGGAATCACTTTCGCCAAGCCGTAGCCCAACATCTGTCCTGCCAGGCAAAAGCGAAGAAAAACGCGGAACCATTGATTCAGCGTGGCGTAGTCACTTCGCTTGCGATCAAGAAACGACCAGACAACGGTGACCAGTGCGGCAAACACCAGCAGGCAGAAAGTGAATACCCAGTCGAAGGTCTTGTCGCCGCTGCCGCTGAAGTAGACCAGTTCGGTTTTAACGCCGAACACGTGGGCCGCGACCCAGGCGACGATCGGTCCCACCGGCCAATGCGTTACCAGGTCGGGAGCCTCGAAGTCAGACCAGGGCATCAGGCCCCGAACGACCTGTGTCCCCAGGCAATAGATTCCGAAGTAGACGAAGCAGAAACGGAAGGCCACGCGTGTGGCGAGACTCCAGCCCGCGGTGGGCGTTTGTTCCTGCACCGGAGGCAAATTGAGTAGGGTGTCTGAAGCGCTCATCCGCGACCCCCAGCGAAAGCGAATCCCGAAGGGCGGAATTATACTGCACGCCGGGGTGGGGTTCGCTGGCGGGGGCAGAGATAACCCCTACGCAAAATCTTCGTCTAAGGGCTATTGGCGGGTCGTAGAAGGTTTCGATACGACATGGCGACGATTCAAAATCCGGCGTTGAATGTGTCTGTCGCAGGCGAAACCGTGCCGCGGCCCGGGCGCATCCAGTCCGTCGACGCGCTGCGGGGCGCGATCATGATCGTGATGGCGCTCGACCACATCCGCGACTTCGTCAACCGGGCGGCCATGTCGTTCTCTCCGACGGATCTAACGCGCACCACCTCCGCTCTCTTCTTTACCCGCTGGATCACCCATTTCTGCGCGCCGGTATTCGCCTTTACTGCCGGCATTGGCGCTTTCCTGTGGCTGAGACGTGATCGAACGAAAGGGCAGTTGTCACGATTCCTGACTTCGCGCGGCCTGTGGCTCATCGTTCTGGAACTGACAGTGCTTCGCTGGATTATGTTTTCCCAGGCGGGAATTCACGGCCAGTTGATCATTCTTTTGGTCATCTGGATGTTGGGGCTCTCGATGATCGTGCTGGCCGGGTTGGTTCACCTGCCTGCGCGCGTTCTGCTGGCGCTGAGCGTCCTGGTCATTGCGACTCACAACCTGTTCGACTCGGTCTCGCCGGAACGTTTCGGCTCGGCCGCCTGGATTTGGAACATCCTCCACCAGCAAGGCGTCTTCCGCGTCGACGGAGCGCTAGTGCTGGCGGCGTATCCCTTGATTCCCTGGTTCGCGGTAATGGCGGCCGGCTATTGCTTTGGGCCGGTGCTGCGCTGGGATCCCGCGCGGCGGCAGCGCTTTCTCCTTCGCCTGGGAATCGGACTAACCGTTGCCTTCGTTGTGATTCGGGCAGTGAATCGTTACGGAGATCCTTTTCCCTGGACGGTGCAGCGCTCCGGGCTATTCACGGTGATGTCATTTCTGAATTGCGTCAAGTATCCGCCGTCTCTCGATTTCTTGCTCATGACCATGGGGCCGGCATTCCTCGCGCTGGCGTGGCTCGAGAGGTTCCGCTTTTCAGAAAACAACCCGCTCATCGTCTTCGGACGAGTGCCTCTGTTCTACTACGTGCTGCACTTGGGCGTGGCGCACCTGCTAACCATGTTTTTGGGATTTCTTCGCTACGGATGGCAGAGCTTCCTGTTGCTGCCTCCGCCGTCGATGGGCGGTCCCGCGAAATCATTTCCGCCTAATTTCGGATACAGCCTGTGGGTGGTGTATGCAGTGTGGATAGCGGTAGTCGTGATTCTCTACCCGATTTGCCGCTGGTACGCCGGGGTGAAGCAGCGGCGGCGGGATTGGTGGTTGAGCTATTTCTAGGGGCCACAGGAGCGGACGAGGGCGTCCGCCCCTACGTGAGCATCTACGCGTTTACAGTTTCGGGCTTCCCTGCGAGCAATTGGCGTAGGACGAATTGCAGGATGCCTCCGTTGGCGTAGTACTGCGCCTCCTGCGGAGTGTCGATGCGGACCAGCGCATTGAATTCCTTCGCCTTGCCGTTGGCGGTGGCGCGGACTTTAATCTGGCGTCCTGCCGCAAAGCGCTCGACCAGGTCACGAACGCCGGTGATCTCGAATACTTCTTCTCCGGTCAAGCCGAGCGATTGCGCGCTCTCTCCGGCGGCGAACTGCAACGGCAGAATTCCCATGCCCACGAGATTGGAGCGGTGAATGCGCTCGTAACTCTCGGCGATGACCACGCGCACGCCCAGCAGTCGCGGACCCTTTCGCCGCCCAGTCGCGCGAAGAGCCGGAGCCGTATTCTTTTCCCGCCAGAATTACCAGCGGCACACCTTCGGCAATGTATTTTTCCGAGGCTTCGAAAATGCGACATCTCGGCGCCGTCGGGAAGGTGTTTGGTGAATCCGCCTTCGACGTTGACCATCTTGTTGCGCAGGCGGACGTTGGCAAACGTTCCGCGCACCATGACTTCGTGATTGCCGCGGCGCGATCCGTAGGAATTGAAGTCTCCGGGTTGCACGCCGTTGGCCAGCAGATACTTTCCGGCCGGACTGTCTTTCTTGATCGATCCCGCGGGCGAGATGTGATCGGTGGTGACGCTGTCGCCGAGCACGGCCAGCACGCGGGCATTCTTGATGTCTTCGACCGCGCCGGGTTTCAGCGTCATGCGATCGAAGTATGGAGCCTGGCGAATGTAAGTAGACTCGTTCATCCACGAGTACGTGTCGCCCTGCGGAACCTGCAGGCCGCGCCAGCGCGAATCTCCCTGGTAGACCTCCGCATAACTTGCGCGGAACATGTCGGAGGTGACGGACTTCTGGATCGCCTCTTCAACTTCAGCCTGCGTGGGCCAGATGTCAGCGAGATATACCGGCTTGCCGGCTTTGTCCTTGCCCAGCGCGTCTTTCTTGAGGTCGACATCGATACGTCCCGCGAGCGCGAAGGCAACGACCAGCGGCGGCGACATCAGATAATTTGCGCGCACGTCCGGATTGATGCGGCCCTCAAAGTTGCGATTCCCGGAGAGCACAGAGGCAACGACCAGATTGTTTTCGTCAATCGACTGTGAAATTTCCGGCGGCAGCGGACCCGAGTTGCCGATGCAGGTGGTGCATCCGTAGCCGACGATGTGAAACTTAAGACGCTCGAGAAAGGGCGTCAGTCCAGCCTTTTCGAGATAATCTCGAACTACTTTCGATCCCGGAGCTAGAGAAGTTTTTACCCACGAAGGAACTTCCAGCCCCCTCTCGACAGCTTTCTTCGCTACCAGGCCGGCGGCAATCAGTACCGACGGATTCGAGGTGTTCGTGCAGGAAGTGATGGCCGCGATCACAACATTGCCGTGATGCAGAAATCCTGAATCTTTCGATTCCTTGCCCTGTTTGATCAGCGAGGGCAAAGCTTTCTGGAACGACTCTCCCGCTTGCGAAAGCGGCACGCGATCCTGCGGACGCTTCGGTCCCGCGAGGCTGGGTTCGACCGTCGCGAGATCGAGGCTCAGCAGTTCGGAATATTGCGCCTCAGGCGTGTTCGCATCGTGGAAAAGGCCCTGCTCGCGGCAGTAAGCTTCGACTAACTCGATCTGTTCTTCCGAGCGTCCCGTGAGCCGCAGATAGCGCAGGCTCTCTTTATCGACCGGGAAGATGCCGCAGGTGGCTCCGTACTCGGGAGCCATGTTGGCGATGGTGGCGCGATCGGCGAGTGGAAGATCTTGCAGGCCGGGGCCGAAGTACTCGACGAACTTCCCAACCACGCCGTGCTTGCGCAGCATTTCAGTAATGGTGAGCACCAGGTCGGTGGCGGTCGCACCCTCGCGCAAACGTCCGGTAAGCTTAACGCCCACCACCAGCGGAATCAGCATGGATACAGGCTGTCCAAGCATGGCTGCTTCCGCTTCGATGCCGCCGACGCCCCATCCCAGGACGCCGAGTCCGTTGACCATCGTGGTGTGCGAGTCGGTGCCGACCAGGGTGTCGGGATAAGCGGCGCGCTTGCCATCGCCTTCGTGTACGAACACCACACGCGCAAGATATTCGAGGTTCACCTGGTGAACGATGCCGGTGTCAGGCGGAACGATCTTCAGATTGCGGAAAGCGGTTTGTCCCCAGCGCAGAAATTGATAACGCTCCTTGTTGCGCTGGAACTCGAGCAGCGCGTTCATGTCGAGCGCGCCCGGAGTGCCAAATTCGTCGACCTGCACCGAGTGATCGATGACGAGTTCTGCCGGTTGCAGCGGGTTGATCAGCGAGGCGTCTCCGCCCAGGCGCTTCATGGCATCGCGCATGGCAGCCAGATCGACCACCGCGGGGACTCCCGTGAAATCCTGCAACAGCACGCGGCTGGGCGTGAAGGCGATTTCTTTGTCGGGCTTCGAATCCTTGTTCCACGCAGCAAGCGCGCGAATTTCGGCGGCAGTCACATTGCGTCCATCTTCGGTGCGCAGCAGGTTCTCGAGCAGGATGCGCAGGGAGAACGGCAGATGCCTGGTCGAGATGCCCTGTTTATCAAGCGCATCGAGGCGGAAGATTTCGTATTCTTTGCTGCCGACTTTGAGAGTCGCGCGGGAGTTGAAGCTGTTCGTCATAAGATGAGTGCCTTCCTGCAGCAAACTGGCGCTGGGTTGAACCCTTTATTTTAGTCTTCCAGGCGGGGTTTGCGTAAGGGGCGGAATCGCGCCGGATACCGCTCAAAACACCTGCACCAGCAACCACGCGTTTAATACAGCAATCAGCGCGGCGGTGAGCCAAGAGAGATTTCTCAGCCACGGTGCGTTGACGAACTCGCCCATCTTCTTGCGATCGCTGGTGAACAAGACCAGCGGGAAGACGGCAAAGCTCAATTGCATGCTGAGGATGACCTGGCTGAACACGAGAAGCTTGGCAGTGCCGCCGACTCCCCAGAAGGCCGTCACGATGATGGCCGGGATGATGGCCAGCAAACGCGTGATCAGACGGCGCAGCCAGGGGCGCAAGCGGATATTCAGGAAGCCTTCCATCACGACTTGTCCGGCCAGGGTGCCGGTCAGCGTCGAGTTCTGGCCCGAGGCGAGCAGCGCCAGTGCGAAAACTGTGCTCGCGGCGGTCACTCCCAGCAACGGCGAGAGAAGCTTGTAGGCATCGTTGATTTCGGCGATCCCATTCAATCCGCGGCGATAGAAAGTGGCGGCCGAAACGATCAGGATCGCCGCATTCACAAACAATGCGATGGTCAGCGCGATGGTTGAATCGAGGGTGCAGAACTTGATGGCTTCCCGCTTCCCCGCTGGCGTCCGCTCGAATTTGCGCGTCTGCACAATCGCGGAATGCAAATACAGATTGTGCGGCATCACTGTCGCGCCCAGAATGCCGATCGCGATATAAAGCATGCCGGGGTCGCGAATGATCTGCGATGAGGGAACAAAGAATCCCTGCAGGATGCCCGCCATGTCAGGCCGCGAGAACAGAATCTCCAGGCCAAAGCAGACGCTGATCATTGCGATCAGCGAAATCACCAGCGCCTCGATGAATCGGAAACCTTTTTGCTGCAGCAGCAGAATCAGCAGCACATCAAGCGCGGTGAGACAAACGCCCCAAATCAGCGGGATGTGAAACAGAAGATTCAAAGCGATGGCCGATCCGATGACTTCCGCCAGATCACAGGCGGCGATAGCGATTTCGGCCAGCACCCACAGAATCAGAGTGGTCGTACGGCTGTAGTGGTCGCGGCAAGCCTGAGCCAGGTCACGTCCCGTGACGACCCCCAATTTGACGGCCAGGGCCTGCAGCAGGATGGCCATCAGGTTCGAGAGCATGATGACCGACAGGAGCGAGTAGTTGTACTTCGATCCTCCGGCAAGATCGGTTGCCCAGTTTCCCGGATCCATGTAGCCGACCGCAACCAGGAAGCCGGGTCCAGCGAAGGCCAGCAGTTTTCGCAGGAAGGTTGCGGATTGCGGGACGTGGAGGCTGCTGTGAATCTCCGGCAGGCTGGGACGGGCGACTTCGTAACGCCAGCCTTGGTCTTCCGTACTCATCAGGTTCGTGGCCATGACCTCTGGACTTGCGCGCGCGGGCGTGCGGAAGTTAGCCAAAGTATACACCAGGAAGTAAACTATGGTTAATGATTACGAAAGGGGAGCAGCAGAGGTTACCTTGGCGGGCTTGACCCAGACCCGGTCGGCGGCGGAAATGCCGAGCAAAACGTCTCCGGCGCCGGTGCGGAGGGTGAGAGTCTGATCGTAATTGCGGCCCGATACGTGGATGCGGGCCCCTGGACGAATGCCGCGATGCTCAAGAAATTCCAGCAGGTGACGGTCGCGTTCGTAGATGCCGCTGACCTGATAATTCTTTCCTGCTTCGGCATGAGCCAGCAGCAAAAGTCCGCGGCGGCGACGGCTGGCGGGGCTTTCCAGTTCGCTCAAGTTGCCGTGAGGGCAAGCGCCTCCACGGCCCAGCCTCTTCAGCAGTTTCGCCTCAAAATCAGGAGAGACGGCGTGTTCGAGGCGTTCGGCTTCGTCGTGAACTTTGAACCACTCCATCCCGAATATCTCCGAAAGCATCCGCTCAATGAGGTGATGGCGAAGCGTAAGCTTGCGGGCAATTTTGCGTCCGGTCGGCGTCAACGCAACCTGTCCATCCGTCTGCACGCGCACTAGTCCATCTTTCTTCAACCGGCGCAAGGCCATGGTCACCGCCGGCGGCGACACCGAAAGCCAGTGCGCGAGGGTGGCGGAGATCACCGTCTCGCCCTCGCTCTCAGCCTCGAGAATCGCCTTCAGGTAATCTTCTTTGGAAACGGTGATCATGCGCAAAAAGATTATACGGGGGATTAAGTATAGTTAATTGTTGATTTTTGATTGTCGATTGTTGAATTGCCAAGGCTCCGAGGTTCAAATCAATAATCAAAAATCAACAGTCAACATTGATCCCCGGTTTGACATCCCGGTTCTGTCCTCCTAACCTTGTCTGTCCCGCTATGAAAGTTCTCGTTATCGGCAGTGGTGGACGCGAGCACGCGCTGGTCTGGAAGTTGCGCCAGTCGCCGCGCGTCACGCAGGTGTATTGCGCGCCCGGCAATGGCGGCATCGCCGATGAAGCCGAATGCCTTCCGGTAGACGTCAAGAGCGTCGATTCCATGATGGCGCTCGCCAACCAGCTTCGTCCCGATCTGACCGTAATTGGGCCCGAATTGCCTCTGATGCTGGGAGTTGTCGACGAATTCACGGCTCATGGCTGGCGCATTTTTGGACCGACCAAAGCCGCCGCGCAGCTGGAATCCAGCAAAAGTTTCGCCAAAGAATTCCTGCAGCGCCACCGCATTCCCACCGCCCACTACGCCATCTGTAACTCGCTCGATGAAGTCCATGACGCTCTGCCGCACTTCCATGCCCCCATCGTCGTCAAGGCCGACGGCCTCGCCGCGGGCAAGGGTGTGGTTATCTGCAAAAGTAAAGAAGAAGCGGCTACGGTTTCATCGGAAATGTTGAGCGGCAAGATGCTGGGCGAAGCGGGCACGCGCGTGGTGCTCGAAGAATGCCTGCAAGGCGAAGAGCTTTCGTTTCTGGTCTTCAGCGACGGCGAGCGTGTGGTGCCCCTGGTGGCGGCGCAGGATCACAAGCGCGCCGGCGATGGCGACACCGGCCCCAACACCGGGGGCATGGGCGCCTACTCGACCCCGACGATCGTCGACAATCAGATGAGCAGTTGGCTGGTGCAGCACATCGCTAAGCCCGTAGTCGCTGGTATGAAGGCCGAGGGAGCGGAGTACAAAGGCGTTCTCTATTGTGGGTTGATGATGACCGCGAAAGGCCCGATGGTATTGGAGTTCAACTGCCGCTTCGGCGACCCCGAGACGCAGCCCATCCTGATGCGTCTGGAGAGCGATCTCCTGGACGCGATGGAAGCGTCCATCGAAGGCCGCATGAGCGATGGCGATTTTAAATGGGTTACTGACGCTTCGGCTTGCGTGGTGATGGCCTCGGGTGGTTATCCGGGAACGTTCGAAGCCGGGAAGAGAATCAATGGCCTGGAAGACGCTGCCAAAATCGAAGGCGTGAAGGTCTTTCATGCGGGCACGACGAAGCATGATCACGCCTATTTCACGGCCGGTGGCCGTGTGCTGGGCGTAACGGCACGCGCCGCGGATCTAAAGACAGCGGTCGATCGGGCTTACCAAGCCGTCGGCCAGATTGGATTCGAAGGCGCGCACTTCCGCCGCGACATCGCGGCGAGGGCGTTGAAGAAGTGAGTACGGGTTTAACTGGAAAGACACAAGTTCGATGGGGAAGGGCACGAGTTTACTCGTGCCGTAAGACCGCCGATTGTTACAGGCTTCAGCCGCTGAGGTTCGCTTTTGGGGTTCTACCGTACCGCGAAGGCGAAGAAGCCGTCTGCACCCGCGCGATCAATTCATAACTAGTGAGGATGGAATGAGCAAGCCATTGGTTTCGATTGTCATGGGAAGTGACTCCGATTTGGAAATCATGAAGGAAGCGGGAAAGAGCCTCGACGATTTCGGTATCGCCTATGAAATTGACGTCACCTCGGCTCACCGCTCCCCTGACCGCACCGCTGAGTACGCCCGCAATGCCGCCGGGCGCGGAATTAAAGTAATTATCGCCGGGGCAGGCGGCGCAGCCCATCTCGCCGGAGTGATCGCGGCGCATACCACTTTGCCGGTGATCGGCGTTCCCATCCCCGCGACTTCTTTGAACGGGATGGACTCGCTCCTGGCGACGGTGCAGATGCCTGCCGGAATCCCCGTGGCCACGGTGGCTATTGGCAAACCCGGCGCGACCAACGCCGGAATTCTAGCGGCCCAGATGATCGCCCTCGCCGACGCCGACGTGGCCAAGAAGATGACAAGCCACAAGGAGAAACTAGCCAAGGGAGTCGAGGAAAAGTCGAAGAAGTTGAAGGCGAGCCTGGGATAAACCGAATTTACGATTGTTGATTTTTGATTGTTGATTGAAAATCAAAACCTGTTTTCAATTCAACAATCAAAAATTCAACAATCAACAATTTCTATAACTTCAGCCCCCGTAAATACTCCCGCAAAGGTTCTCCCAGATCCTTGCGCTTGAGGGCGAGTTCTACCGTGGCTTTCAGGAAGCCCAGCTTGTCGCCGGTATCGTGGCGCTTGCCTTCGTAGACATAGGCATACATTTTTTCTTTCTTCAGCAGGTTGCGCATGCCGTCGGTGAGTTGCAGTTCGCCGCCGGTGCCGGTTTGAGTCTTTGTCAGCTCATCGAAGATCCCGGGAGTCAGAATGTAGCGCCCGATGATCGCGAGATTTGACGGCGCATCTTCCATCCTCGGCTTCTCCACCATATCTTCAATTTCAAAGAGCCTGCCGTCAAACACTCCTTCAACCGGCTTCACTTTCAGTACGCCGTAGGAAGAGATTCCTGGCCCATCTATCTGCATCGTGGCAATGACAGAAGCCTGAACTTTTTCGAACACCTTCATCATTTGCTTCAGACAGGGCACATCCGAATCGATCACGTCATCCGCCAGCAGCACCGCGAAAGGCTCGTCATCAACCAGTTCGCGCGCGGTTAGCACCGCATGTCCAAGTCCCAGTGCTTCTTTCTGCCGCACGTATGAGACATGAATCATGTCAGAAATCTGGCGCACGATCTGCAGCAGATCGGTCTTGCCTCGCTCTTCGAGCATTTTCTCGAGTTCGTAGCTGACGTCGAAGTGATCTTCGATCGCCTGCTTGCCGCGTCCCGTAACCATGATGATCTGGTTGCACCCGGCGGCAAGAGCCTCTTCGACGCCATACTGAATGATGGGCTTATCTACCAGCGGCAGCATTTCTTTGGGTTGCGCTTTAGTTGCGGGCAAAAAACGGGTGCCCAATCCGGCGGCGGGGAACACAGCTTTGCGTACTCTCATCATAGAAATCAGTCGTCGATCGTCAGTCTTCAGTCGTCAGCAAATCGAAGCGATTGTACTCGCTGCGGGTGGCGCTAGCGAAGGGCAGACATCACTGGGTTGTCTGGGCGGAAGTCTCGCTGGGAACATCTCCCGCCAGGTCTTGCAGCAGCTCGCGGAGTTGGCGCAATACCTCTTCGGCCGCGCTCGCCTTGAGCAAAAATTTCAAAGTTCCATCGGGAGAAAACTGCGCGCCGCGCCGTGACGAAACGAATTGCGCCAGCCGGCCCGGATCGATCACTGCATTCTGCCGGAACTTGATACTCACCTGTTCGCGCCTCCGGTCAATCCCGGTGACACCCACGCGCGTGGCCAGCAGCTTCAGGGTCGCGTACTCCAATAGATTGCGTACCGCCGGCGGAGGCGCTCCATAACGGTCTTCCAATTCGCTGCGCACGTCGTTCAACTGGCTCTCCGTCTCGACCCCGGCTACGCGTTTGTACATCCGCAGGCGCTGGTTCTCTTCCGGAATGTAATTGTTTGGGATGCGGATATTGAGTCCCAGGTTGAGTTGAATCTCGGCTTCATCGGCAGCAACCTCGCCCTTCATCTCGCGAACTGCGCGCTCCAGCATCTGCGTATACAGTTCAAACCCGATAGCCTCGATGTGTCCGCTCTGCTCGCCGCCCAGAAGATTCCCCGCGCCCCGTAGTTCCAAATCAAGTGCAGCGATTTTGAATCCGGCTCCCAAGTCGGAAAATTCTTTAAGCGCCGCCAGCCGTCTTCGTGCGATCGGCGTCAGCTCGATCTCCGCGGGCAACAGCAGGTAGCAATAGGCGCGCCGGTTGGAGCGCCCCACGCGACCGCGCAACTGGTAGAGCTCCGACAATCCAAACCGTTCTGCGCGGTTGATCAGCATGGTGTTGCACAGTGGAATATCAAGCCCGTTTTCGATGATGGTTGTCGCCACAAGGATGTCTGCTTCGTGATGCATAAATTTGAGCATCACTTTCTCCAGTTCTCCTTGCGACATCTGCCCGTGACCGACGATGATGCGCGCGCGTGGCACCATCTCCTGCAGCTTCGCGGCAATCTCCCAGATGGTGTCGACGCGGTTGTGAACGAAATACACCTGGCCACCGCGCTCCAGTTCCTGTTCGATCGACGACTGAATCAGCTTCTCATCCCAACTGGCAACCACGGTTTGAATCGCAATCCGATCTTTCGGAGGCGTCTCAATCACGCTCATGTCGCGCAAGCCCACCAGCGACATATGCAACGTGCGCGGAATCGGCGTGGCCGACATAGTGAGCACATCCACTTCCTTGCGCATCTGCTTTAAGCGTTCTTTATGGCGCACGCCAAAACGCTGCTCCTCATCCACCACCAGCAGCCCAAGATCGGCGAACTTCACGTCTTTCGACAACAGACGGTGCGTCCCAATCAGGATGTCGACCTTCCCCGCCTCGACTTTCTGCAAGATCTCTTTTTGCTGCCGCGCGGTGCGGAAGCGGCTGATCATCTCGATGCTGACGGGGAAGGCCGCGAAACGTTGCTTGAATGTTTCGTAGTGCTGGAAGGCAAGCACCGTGGTCGGCGCCAGCACCGCGACCTGCTTGTTGTCGTTGATCGCCTTGAACGCGGCGCGCATCGCCACTTCGGTCTTGCCGTATCCCACGTCGCCGCAGAGCAGGCGATCCATGGGCAGTTCAGACTCCATGTCGTGCTTTACGTCAGCAATCGACTGCGCCTGATCTTCGGTCTCGTTGAACTCGAACGCGTCTTCGAATTCGCCCACCCACTGGTTGTCAGGCGGGAAAGCATGGCCCTTGGCTGCTTTGCGCTCGGCATAGAGCTTGAGCAGTTCCTCGGTCATGTCTTTCATGGCCTTGCGCACGCGCGCCTTGGTCTTGGCCCACGCCGCCGTGCCCAGATGATTCAGCGGAGGTTTGGCTCCCTCCTGCGAACGATACTTCTGCACCAGATCAAGGCGCGTGAGCGGCACATAAAGCCGCGCACCCTCGGCATACTCAAGCAACATGAACTCGGCATTGCCGTCGCCTTGATTGATTTCCTTTAGACCTTGATATTGGCCGATGCCGTGTTCCACGTGGACCACGTAGTCTCCAACCTGCAGATCGCGGAAGTCAGAGAGAAACGCCGACACTTTCGATTTCTGCCGCTGTGGACGCGACGCCACCAACTCCGATTCATCAAACAGGTCGCGTGCCCCGAAGATCGCCAGATTCGCTTCCGGCAGAATGGTCCCATCCGGCACGTACGCCTTCACCAGAGTGGTGGTAAGAACTTCGCCGGCAAAATAAGCCGTCTCGTCGGCGTAGCTCTCGCCGCCGCGTGTGCGGCTTCCCAGGCGGAACGACACCGCATACTCGCTGAACATGTCGGCGAGACGTTCGACTTCTCCCGTGTTGGGGACCGCAATCATCACCCGATGATTCTCGCCAATCTGCTTCTTGACCTCGTCCATCATAGGAGGCACGGCCCCATGAAAGCGTGTCGTCGGCTGCGAGAGAAATGCCACTTCCGCCTCAATCGCTTCGCCGCGCGCGATACCCAGTTGTTCGATATCAGCCCCTGGCAGCGTCGCTAATCGGGCCCACCAATCCTCCGGCGGAAAATAAAGATCGGCAGGACGCACTAGTTTCCCCACTCCACTGCGCTCATGCGCTTCTTCGATGCGCCCCCAGATGCGATCAAATTCTTCGCGCAACAAGTCAGGCTCATCGGCAAGCACGAACGCACGCGGCAGCAGATCGAAGATGCTGCGATCGGCGCCAGCAACCGGCGCGTAAAACTCCCATCCTGGAAACACCGTAACTCCGCTCGAGCGCACGGCCTGCTCCACCACTTCCTGAGCTCCAGCAATACGTTTCCCGGAGAGCCGAGTATGAATTGCGCCCAGCAACTCTTCGCTTACAGGAGTCTCCGTCAACGGCAGCAGCACGACTTCATCGACGGGCGTCGAAGAGCGCTGCGTCCCGGGATCAAACTTGCGAATCGATTCGATCTCATCGCCGAAAAACTCAATGCGCAAGGGACGATCGGTCTCCGGAGGATACACATCCAAAATCCCCCCGCGCACCGCGTATTCTCCCGGCATCTCGACCACGTCGGTCGAGGTATATCCGACGATATTCAGATGTTGCAGCAGCGATTCCGTATCGAACGACTCGCTCCGCCGCACAATCCGCGCCAGATCGCCGTAGTACTCTGCAGGACGCAGCCGCAGCGCCGTCGAAACCACCGGCGAGACCACAATCGACACGGCTCCGGTCGCGATCTTCCACAACGCGACCGCACGCTCTTCCTGAATTTCCGGATGCGGCGAAAGATTCTGGAACGGCAGCACATCGCGAGTCGGAAGCGAAATGACCGAAGCGGGATCGGCGGCCGCGCTCAACTCACAGAACGCCTGCAGCACCGGAACCAACTCTTCTGCAGCACGATTGTCAGGGACAACCAGGATCAACGGCCGCTCTGCCGCGCGCTGCAGCAGCGCCAACAACAGCGACTTTGCGGTGGGGGTGAGTCCAGAGACACGAATCCGCCCCGTGCTGTCTCGAAGGTGGGAGGCCAGACGCGCGAAAGCAGGCAGTTTTTCTACGTCCGCAAAAAGATCGCGGACGAACGGCAGGGCCATTGCTCTTTGATTTTAGCAGGGTTGCGGGACGGGGATCCTAGGAGGGAGGTTTTGTTAAGAGACGTCATCACGACCCTGAGCAAAGCGAAGAGGGATGGCACCGGCGCGGATCATCGAGGATCTATCGCCTACGCGCCATATCCTTCGCCCTTTCGGGCTCAGGATGATGCCGGAAGAAGGGTCAGCTCCGCAATAGCGGCCGCGTCAAGCACGTTGGTCCCCCGCTGCCATTGATGCAAAGCTCTGATCCCGCGAACGTGCGCACGTCAAATCCCGCGGCCCGCAATTTCTCATTCGTCTTCTTATTCTCTTCCAGTGCCAGCAACCGCTTGCGTCCTAACGAAAGCACGTTGCACGCGAGCGTGTCGCGCTCCGCAGTATCGATCTCAATGAACCGATACCCTCGCGTGCGCAGAAGTTCCACAGTCGCCACCGTAAGCCAGGCAAGATCAACAACGGCGGTCTCTTCATCGAGCAAACTGATCAGCGACATCAGATGCAAACAGGCCGCCGGCCCCGCTCCATGCGGCAGCGGCGCGGAAATCACCTCGACGCCTTCGGGCGCAAACAGCGCCCGCAGATGCGCGATTCCCTGCGCGTTGGTGCGATACCCGTGTCCGACCAGCAGCGTTTCCTTGTCGAGCCAGACAATGTCTCCCGCTTCGGTCGTTCCCGGGCTTTGAATCTCCCCAAACACCGGAATCCCCAGCCCCTGGCACAACTCACGCTGGTGCTGCGCCTCCGCCACGCGGTTCGCTTTTCCCGGACGCATCAGCACCACGCCGAAATCCGTCGCCAGCGAAGCATCGTGCGCGTATACCGCATCGAGCGAGAGGTCCGAGGCCGGCGGCAACTGCACCACCTCCGCGCCCGCCGCTTCCAATTGCCGGCACATCGCCTCATGCTGCTTTTGCGCCGTCGCGAAATCGGGCTCATGATGAAACCCGAGTTCGCGCCAGCGCGCGCCTTGATCCCATCCCGCCGTCCGCGGAGAGCACACCAGCACGCGGTGCAATTGTCCCACCATCGAGTGGCCGTTATAGTTCGGGGCTTCCGTCAAAGTTTGCAACTCCCTGCCCGCAGAGCAATCTAAATGGGTGTTATGGCAAAAGCAATGTGGGAAGGCGCAGTACTCGCGGAATCGGATAAGACCGTCGAAGTCGAGGGCAACCAGTACTTCCCTCCTGACGCGGTCAAGAAAGAATATTTCAAGCCCAGCGCGAAACACACCGTGTGTCCGTGGAAGGGCACCGCCAGCTATTACGATGTCGAAGTCAACGGCAAACGCAATCAGGACGCGGCCTGGTTCTATCCCGAACCCAAGTCCGCCGCCAGCCAGATCAAAGACTACGTGGCCTTCTGGAAGGGCGTGAAGGTCGAGAAGTAGAATCAGGTGCCCCGGCCTTGGCGCCGCTCGTTTTCTGCGACGACAGGGCGGGGATTTTCCTCTAAAACTCCAGATGAAATCTCGCGGATGGCACCAGCACCGGCCCGCGATCGCGGTTATACCCGGGATTGTTGATGTGCTGCAAATCGAAGCCGGTGAAGAATCCGCGCCACACGTGCAAATTGTAATAGGCTTCGACGATATTCTCGCGCCCGTAATTCAGCCCGCCGTCGCCCAGCAGGAATCCTCTGCCGCCTAGCGCCAGGTAGTGCTGGTGATCGGCCTTGATGGCATTCGACACAAACACCAGTCCGACCTTATCGAACTTCCGCTGCCACCGCTCTCCCTTATGATCCGCGCCAATTTGGACCGTCTGATCCACTTCTGTATACGCGTACGACTCATGTTGCCCTTCATTCCATCCAAAGCGGCTGAAGGCGCGAAGCGAAGGATTGATCTCCTGCTCCAGATTCACCTCGAACCCGTACTTGACCGTGGTCTGCAGCGGATGGTCGGTAATCTCTGGCTTCGAGGTCCTGCCCGCCAGAAAGTTCTCAACCGCCTCGCGGTACACGCCCATGTTGGCGTGATTCACGAACGTGAGCAGGCGCAGGCTGGTCGCACGTTCCGCGATCAGCTTGGGATGCAACTCCAGTTCGTAGTTCTCCGCCCGCGCCTTGCGCAGGTTCCATTGCAGGTCGATCCCGTTGGCCACCTGCGGCATTAACGCTTCGGCAAAACGGAAGGCCCAGTTGCGGTCGTAGTATTCGGCGACCAGAGCGACGGTATACCCGCGAGTGTCGGCCGCATAGTCGTAGGCTCCATTGTTGTCGACCGTCCAGTTCATGAACTGGGAATGGCTGTCGGTGCCCACCTCGTTGACGTCGAAGAAATCGTTGATTCCCATCTTGCCGAAGCGCAGTTCCACCCGGCGGGCGGGAACTTTGGTGGCCAGGTGCCACGGATCGCGCTCTTCCTCCACGGTGTCGTGGCTGAGCGGAATGATCTGGCGAATCATCCCGCGTGCGAGGTATGGCGTGCGCCCCAGCGTGGGGTTGCGCACCACGTCAAGATCGGTAAAACCCGCCAGGCCCAGCGCGTCGCTCAGTCCGCCTCCGGCCGCGGCTTCAAAGTGCATGAAAATTTCTGTGTCAGGCGTCAGCGCAAGCCCCGTGAACACGGTGGCGACGTTCGAGGTCGCTCCCTCCGTGTGGCTGTGAAAGCTGTTGGGCCCGTTGTACTTCGCATCAAAGCCGGGATGCCACTGCGAAATAATGTTGTCCTGCGCCGAAATCCACCAGCGCGCGGTCCAGGAATGCGGAAACATGGTAAGTTGCGGATCGTCCGCCGGCGGATTCGCATTCGCATCGCTCGACTGAGCGTGCAGCGCCGCTGTCAGCATTGCGAGCAATATCCCCACCAGGGCCGCATTTCTCCGCTTCGTTCGCTGTTGGATTGCTCGTGTCATAAACTTAGGTATAGTACATCATTCTATGTTAACTATAGTTAATGAACACGGATGGGCGGCAGCCTGCATCGAATTCAGTAGCTTATCCGCCCCAGCCGGTTTTGTGGGGTCTACAAGGCCTCGGGTTACACGACTGTTAAATCCCGAAGCGCCATCCCGCTGGCCACGCTGAACCCGATCCGTAATGGGAAGCGCTAAGCCTGATGCAGATGCAATTGGTTGGCAAAAGAAAAAGAGGACAGCCCGGAGCCCCCCGAAGCTGTCCTGAACCCTCCCGGTTAGAAGGGCGTGTACTGTCGTGAGAGTAGCCGCCCCATGTTTCACAGCTGTTTCGGGAACGTGAATTTTCTGTGAATTTGCCCGCCCCCGCGGACGAAGTCGACTCCCGCCCCCATTAGGTTTTCTTCTAAAGGTTTTCTCTGTGCCTCTGTGGTGAATGGTTCGCGGTTGTGCGCCGGGTCACAGGTCGCTGTGATTCGCCGCGCTGCTCGCACTCATCCCGCTGCTATAGTTAGAATTTCCAGAGGAGGATCCCCATGCCGCGTAAAACCGAGCAGTCGCGCAAGCTGCAGCGCCGCGCCGAGCAGATGATTCCCGGCGGCGTCAACTCGCCGGTGCGCGCCTTTCGTGCCGTCGGTGGCGATCCCCCCTTTATCGTGCGCGGCGAAGGTTCCCACCTCTGGGACGCCGACAATAACGAGTACATCGACTACATTGGCTCCTGGGGCCCGCAGATTCTGGGCCACGCTGCTCCGGCCGTCGTCAATGCCATCTGCGACGCCGCGAAGAACGGCACCAGCTTCGGAGCCTCGACTCCCAGCGAAGCCGACCTCGCCGAAATCGTGCTCTCCGCTTTTCCGCACATGCAGAAGGTCCGCTTCGTCAGCTCGGGCACCGAAGCCACCATGTCGGCCATTCGCCTGGCCCGCGCCTACACCAAGCGTAAATATATTCTGAAGTTCGAAGGCTGCTATCACGGTCACGCCGACGCTCTCCTCGTCAAAGCTGGATCCGGCGTCGCGACCCTCGGCATCCCGGGCTCTGCGGGCGTTCCCGAGGAATTCACTCAGTTCACTTTGGCTCTGCCCTACAACGACACCGACGCACTGGAAGAAGCTTTCAAGAAATTCCGCCACCAGATCGCAGGCGTTATCGTCGAGCCGGTGGTCGGCAACATGGGCTGCGTGCCGCCCGCCCGCGGATACCTCGAGGCCCTCCGCGCCATCACCCAACGCGACAAGACTTTGCTGATTTTCGATGAAGTCATGACCGGATTCCGCCTCGCCTTCGGCGGTGCGCAGGAACTCTACGGCATGCATCCCGACCTCACTACCATGGGCAAGATCATTGGCGGAGGCCTGCCGGTCGGCGCCTACGGCGGTCCCTCTGAAATCATGGACCTCGTCGCTCCTCTCGGACCCATGTATCAGGCGGGAACGCTGTCAGGAAATCCGCTGGCCATGGCCGCGGGCCTAGCGACGCTGCGCCATCTGCGCGAGCACAAGAAAGAAATCTATCCCCGTTTGAACAAGCTGAGCGCGGAATTGGCGGAAGGCGTCGCCGCTGCAGCGAAAGAAGCTGGGGTGCCCATCTGCTTCAACCGCGTGGGCTCGATGTTTACCTGGTTCTTCGCCGCAGGCCCGGTGACCGACTGGAATTCCGCCGCCAAGTGTGACACCGAAGCCTTCGGACGCTTCTTCCGCAATATGCTCGACAGCGGAATCTACCTGCCGCCATCGCAGTTTGAAGCCGCCTTCCTCAGCGCCGCTCACAGCGAAGAAGACATTCAGCGCACCATCGCCGCCGCCAAACAAGCCTTCGCAGTGACAGTCAGTCAACCATCGACGGCGTAAAAAAGCCGGAGTTGGATAGGGAAGGGCGAGACTGGGAAGGCACGAGTTCCACTGGCGAAGGGGTTTTAAATCGACAATCGAAAATCGACAATCGAAAATGTCTTATCTCTTGCTCGCCGCCGGCAAGATCTCTTCGACATCGACCCAATTGGTGGGATACACGCCCGTATAACACGCCGTGCAGTAATTCGTCTTCTCGCCGTCGGCGCAGGCTTTCTTCAATCCTTCGAGGGAAAGATAAGAAAGCGAGTCGGCTCCAATGAATTCGCGGATCTCTTCGACCGACTTGTTTGCCGCAATCAATTCGCGCTTCGAAGGCGTGTCTACCCCATAAAAACAAGGGGAGATGGTCGGTGGACATGAAACCCGCATATGCACTTCTTTCGCACCCGCGCTGCGGATCATGCGTACGATCTTACGGCTGGTGGTTCCGCGCACGATGGAATCATCAATCAAGACAACCCGCTTGCCCTCCAGCAAACTACGCACTGGATTCAGCTTCAGCTTCACCCCGAAGTCGCGCACGCTCTGCTGCGGCTCGATGAACGTCCGTCCCACGTAGTGATTACGGATCAGGGCGAAGCGAAACGGAATTCCGCTCTCGGCCGCGTAGCCTATGGCAGCCGTTACCCCCGAGTCCGGCACCGGCACCACGATGTCGGCCTCAACCGCAGCTTCGCGGGCCAACTGGCGTCCCATCTCTTCGCGGCTCTCCTGCACCGGGCGCCCGAAAACTAAACTGTCAGGACGCGAAAAGTACACGTGTTCAAAAATGCAGCTCGACTGCGCCGGCGAAGGAGAATAAAAGCGTGACGTCATCCCCTCCGGGCCGATCACCACCAGTTCTCCGGGCTTCACGTCGCGAATATATTCCGCGCCGATCAGATCGAAAGCGCTTGTCTCCGAAGCGAAGACGATGGTGTCGTGCTCTTCTCCCGCCTTGCGCGCAATCTTGCCCATCGCCAAAGGACGGAAGCCGCGCGGATCGCGCGCCGCAAAAATCCGGTCGGGACTGATCATCACCAGCGAAAACGCCCCTTCGACGCGGCGCAGCGCGTCGGCCATTGCCTCGGGCAGCGTCTGCTCTTTCGACAAGGCGATCAAATGCACGATGACTTCAGTGTCGCTATTGGTCTGGAAGATCGATCCTTGCGATTCCAGACGCGCGCGGATTTCGTGCGCATTGACCAGGTTGCCGTTATGCGCCAGCGCCATTGCGCCTTTATTCGACTGCACCATGATGGGCTGCGCATTGAGCAACGCCGAATCGCCCGCCGTCGAATAGCGCGTGTGCCCGATCGCCAACGTCCCGCGCAACTGCGAGAGCACCGGCTCGACAAAGATGTCGGCGACCAGCCCCATGGCCTTGTGCATGTGCAGAGTCAGGCCGTCAGAGGTGACAATGCCCGCCGATTCCTGTCCGCGATGCTGCAAGGCATGCAGACCCAGGTAGGCGAGTTTCTCCGCCTCGGAGTTCTGGTAGATCGCCACCACCCCGCACTCATCGCGAAATTTGTCGGAAGTAAGCATTTAGCTAGCCCTTAGCACTCAGCATTCAGCCAAATCCCTTGCACTCGAGAGCTTCTCTCTGCGATCTTTCGGCCGTTCTTCGCGAACTCTGCGCTTAAGAGCTTTTCAATCCAACCATTAAAATTCAACAATCAACAATTCGCTCAGGCCTCAACGATCTCGGGGTCGGTCTTCAGCGCCCGCTCCAGCGCATTCTCGTAATCGTCTTTCAATTCAGAAACTGCCGCCGACACCACGACCTTGCCGTCCAGCGTAATTTCCAATTGTTGCTGGAACCGTTTCCCCCAGCGTGTCGAGCGAGAGGCCGTATTTTACTGCTATTTCTTTGATTCGCGAGAGCTTAGTTTGGTCGCAAGCGAGCACCACCCGGCTCGCATCCTCGCCAAACAAAATGAATTCCGCCGGAAGCCCAGAAGACGCCAAATCCACGCGCACGCCAATTCCCTTCGCGAACCCACACTCCGCCAGCGCCACGGCTAACCCACCATCGGAACAATCGTGAACGGATTCCGGCAAGTCCATCTGAATCATTTCGATAAGCGCCTTCTGCAGCGCCGCTTCTTTCTCCAAATCAAGCTCGGGCGGATACCCCCAAAGCGCTCCCAGGACTTCTTTTGCGTACTCAGAAGAACCAAATTCGGATTCTGCATCCGTGATATCGCCCAGATCGGTAGCGCGCAATAGCACAACCGTGCGCCCGGCTTTGCGAAAGTCTGGCGTCGCTTTCTTGTGAACATCATCGAAGATGCCAACGATGCCCATGACCGGCGTGGGATAAATTCCCTCGCCCAGGGTTTCGTTGTAGAAGCTGACGTTGCCCCCGGTGATGGGCACCTCGAGTTCTTCGCAGGCTTTGGTCATGCCGTCAATCACTTGCGAGAACTGCCACATGATGTGCGGCTTCTCGGGATTGCCGAAGTTCAAACAATTGGTCGCCGCCACCGGAGTCGCTCCCGAACACGCCACGTTGCGGCAGGCTTCCGCCACCGCATGCATCGCGCCCAGCCGTGGATCGAGATAACACCATCGTCCCGTTGCCGTCGAGCGCCATCGCCAGGCCGCGATTCGATCCCTTGATGCGAATCACGCCGCCATCGCCCGCGCCCGGGCCCTTCGACGGTGTTGGTCTGCACCATGTGATCGTATTGCTGCCAAACCCAGCGCTTGCCGCAAATGTTCGGACTGCCCAGCAGTTGCTTGAGATTCGCTGTGAGATTCGGGAAGGGCATGGCTTCAGCCGTGCCGTTAGCTTTCCCTGAAAATAAGGGCTTTAGCCCCGGAGGCATCTCGCGTGGAACCGGAGGCTCCCAGCGTTCCAGCGGCCGCTTGTACAACGGTGCTTCATCGGTAAGCGCTTCATTCGGAATCTCGGCCACGACTTCGCCGTGCTGCAGCACGCGCATTTTGCCGTCATTAGTCACGCGTCCGACTTCGGCGGCGTCGAGTCCCCACTTCTCGAAAACTTTGAAGACTTCCTGCTCGCGTCCCTTTTGCGCCACCAGCAACATGCGCTCCTGCGATTCCGACAGCATGATTTCGTATGCCGTCATGCCGGTCTCGCGCTGGGGCACGCGATCGAGTTCAATTTCAATGCCGACGTTGCCGCGCGCGCCCATCTCGCAGGTCGAGCACGTCAGTCCAGCGGCGCCCATGTCTTGAATGCCGACAATCGCTCCTGTCTGCATCGCTTCGAGACAGGCTTCGAGCAGAAGCTTCTCGAGAAACGGATCTCCCACCTGCACATTAGGACGCTTCGCTTCCGAACCTTCGCTGAACTCCTCGCTCGCCATGGTCGCGCCATGAATGCCGTCGCGCCCGGTCTTCGATCCCACGTAAATTACGGGATTGCCCTCTCCGGAAGCCTTGGCGTAAAAAATCTGGTCTTTGCGTACGAGACCGAGAGCAAACGCATTTACCAGGGGATTGCCGGAGTAGCAAGGCTCGAACTTGGTCTCTCCCCCAAGGTTGGGCACGCCAAAGCAGTTTCCGTAAGAGGCGATCCCGCTGACCACGCCTTCCAGGATGGAATGATTCTTATGAATCTCGGGTTGCGCAGGGGAAGGTGTGGCGCGGACACTCCTGTCCGCGGCCTTTGACTCTTGAATCGGCCCGAAGCGCAGCGAATCCATCACCGCGACCGGCCGCGCGCCCATGGTGAAGATGTCACGCAAGATGCCACCGACGCCGGTGGCCGCGCCCTGGAAAGGGCTCGATGAACGAGGGATGGTTGTGCGACTCGATCTTGAACGCGCAAGCCCAGCCGTCGCCGATATCGATGATGCCGGCATTCTCTCCCGGGCCCTGCACGACGCGGCGGCTGCGGGTGGGCAGACGCTTGAGGTGCACGCGCGAAGATTTGTAGGAGCAGTGCTCGCTCCACATCACGCTGAAGATGCCCAGTTCGGTGATGGATGGCTCGCGTCCGCCGAGCAGCTTCTTGAGTTTTTCGTATTCTTCGGACGTGAGGCCGTGGTCCCGGACGACCTCCGGGGTGATGGCCAGGGTAGCGGAAGAATTCGTCATGGGAAGTTCTATTGTCGCACTTTGCGATGGCGCTGGGTAGGGACCATGCCAGCGGAAAATGACGTCATCCCGAACCGGCATTGCCGGTGAGGGATCTGGCGTGGGCACAAGAACTTTTGCCGCTGCACGCCGGATCCTTCGGAGCTACGCTCCTCAGGATGAAGTCATCTCGCGAAGATGGAATCGTGTTTTCAACGACATAGCTGGAAGTTATTGAAAGCGACGTACGCTCCGCCAAGATCCCGGGCGAATTTGACGGTCTGGCCGTCGTCTACGATGCCGCTTGCGGAGATTCTAAGGCCCCTAAGGGACGTGATCGAGCTGCAGGACGGCCTTGAGGTGTCCGCGCTCCCTGAGGGCTCCTGGATCGCGTCCAATTGGTGCAATAGCATTAAGCTATATTTGTCTTCACGGAACTCAACGGGCGCCGGGAGGCGTGGCAAAAACCGCCACGGCATGGACGGGAGAAGGCGGCCGTCCCCACCTGTCCCGTTTATACTTACCGCGCATGAAATCGGTCATCGTCGGCACGGCGGGGCATATCGATCACGGTAAGACAGCCTTGGTGAAGGCTTTAACCGGAATCGATGCCGATCGTCTGCAAGAGGAGAAGCGCCGTGGCATCACCATCGACATCGGCTTCGCGCATCTCGAGTTGCCTGCGCCCTCGGGAGAGAAAATTCGCCTGGGATTCGTGGATGTCCCCGGCCATGAACGCTTTGTGCGCAACATGCTGGCCGGCATCGGCGGTATTGACCTGGTTTTGCTGGTCATTGCGGCGGATGAATCCATCAAGCCGCAGACGCGCGAGCACTTCGACATCTGCCGACTGTTGTCAGTGCGGTGCGGCATCACCGTGCTGACCAAGGCCGACATGGTCGATTCCGAGACGCTCGATGTCGTCCGCATGGAAGTGGAAGAGTTTCTGAAAGATTCGTTCCTTGAAGGCGCTCCGATCATTCCCGTCAGCGCGTTGAAGGGAACGGGCCTCGACGAGTTGAAGCCTGCGCTGGTTGCGGCGGCAGGCGAGATCTCCGCCAAAGATTCTCAGGCGCTGGCGCGGTTGCCCATCGATCGGGTGTTCACCATGAAAGGTTTCGGAACGGTGGTGACGGGCACGCTGGTCGCGGGCACGATTCGCAAAGAAGAAGAATTGGAATTGTTTCCCACGGGCAAGCGAGTGCGAGTGCGGGGCGTTCAAGTACATGGCGCAGCGGCGGAGAACGCCGTCGCCGGCGAGCGCACGGCTTTAAATCTGGCTTCTGTGACGACTGAGGAATTGTCGCGCGGCATGATGCTGGCGCCTCCGGAGACGTTTCATGCGACCTCGCGAATGGATGTATCGCTGACCATGTTGCCTTCGGCGAAGCCATTGAAAGACCGGGCACGGGTGCACTTGCATGCTTACACCTCGGAGACGATCGCCGAAGTCGCTCTGTATGGCGAGAAGCAGGTGAAGCCGGGGCAGACTGCGTTCGCACAGTTGCGGTTGACAGATCCCGCGCTGCTTTTACCGGGAGACCGATTTATTCTCCGGCAATTTTCTCCAGTGATCACGATTGGCGGAGGCGTGGTGCTCGACGCCGCGCCCCTGAAACGCAAAGCCCCCGCGGAGGAAAGGGTTCGTTTCCTCGGGATCATGAACTCGGGAGCGATGGAAGAGGTCCTGGCGACGCGCATCTCGCGGCAGAAGAAAACCGGGCTGACGCTCGCGGACGCCGTCGCCGAGACGGGATGGACTACCGCACGAGTGCACGCCGCCGTCAGCAAGCTCTTGGCGGAGAAGAAGATTGTCCGCACCCCGGATACGCTCGTGTCTAGCGAAGCGTTCCAGGCTTCGACCGCGCAGGCGTTGGCGTCGGTGAAGGCGTTTCATGAGAAAAATCCGCTGGTCGGGGGCATCAGCCGTGAAGCTCTGCGCGAGCACTTGAAGCTGGGTCCAGAGGTGTTCGCGGCCGTGCTTGACGGGCTGACGCGAGAGAAAAAGCTGGAAGCTCAGGGCGAGCAGGTGCGCCTTCCCGGGCGCGGCGTGGTCATGAAAGATGACGAGGCCGAGTCGAAGAGGATCATCGAAACGGCGTTTTCATCCGCCGGACTCAAAGTCCCCGCGCTCTACGAAGTGTTGGGCGGATTGAAAGTCGATAAAGTGCGGGCGCAGAAGATTGTGACCCTGCTGCTGCGGGATAAAGTGCTGGTGAAAATCTCCGACGACCTGGTGTTCCATCAATCGGCACTGCAGGAATTGCGCAAGCAGATCGCGGCGTACAAGACAAAAGCATCCAAGATTGATGTCGCAACGTTTAAAGAGATGACAGGCGTCAGCCGTAAGTATGCGATTCCGTTGCTCGAATACCTGGACCGCGAACGGGTGACGCGGCGGGTGGGGGATGTGCGGGAGATTTTGTAGTTTCGAGTTTCAGGTTTCGAGTTTCAAGTGTGCAGGGAACTGCAGGCAGCGAAAGCCAACGCTTGAATCTTGAAATGTAAGAGCCAAGACTTGAGTTTTTACACCTGGTCATGGGTTTCGGAGCCCTAACGCTTGTTATCGAGGGGTGACAGGTTATGCTTAGGAATGCTGCGGACGTTTCAGGCCAGATTCTGCTTGTCGATAGGGAAACTGCTAGGTAAGGCGCGGCGATATGACTCTGCTCTTGGATATTTCAGGCGGGCTAATGACTTGCACCCAGAGAATCTGACCCCGTACTGCTGGATTGGCTGGGCGTACCAACAGCTTGAGAATCATACTGAGGCGCTAGCATGGTTTCAACGCGCCCTTCAAATAGAGCCGAGCTCTGCCTATGCACATGCACAGATGGGGCGCTCTTTTGCTTTCCTCGGGCACCATCGACAGGCTGTAGATGAGTTGTTGCGCTGTTCTCGCATTGACACACAGTGTCAGAAGCGACGCGAATACCTTCTTGCTCTCGGCTCTGCATACGCGCACTTAGAATTGATGAACGAGAGCGTTGCGGCATACGAGAAGGCGTACCTTCTCTTCCCCAGTGACGCAGAGGTTGTCTACTGCTATGGCTGGGCATTATCTATCTCCAAGCGATTTGCAGAGGCGGAGCCAGTGTTGAGCAAAGCGGTTGCCCTTGAACCGAATAGGACGGACGCACACTACAACCACGGGGTTGCTCTCGCGGCACTGGACAGATGGAAGGAAGCTGCCAGTGAATTTCGGGAAACGATTGGCCTAGACCCGATGAGAGGTGACGCACATTGCGGCTTAGGCTGCGCCCTGAAAGAATTGCAGCAGTTCAAGGAAGCGGCTGATTCGTTAAGGGAAGCAATTCGAATTTCCCCAGACGACCCTGATGCTTACATCCAAATTGGCACTGTTTATGGTGAACTCGCTCAGTGGCACGAAGCCCTTGAAACTGGCAAGAAACTCAGACAATTGCTGCCTGACCACGAAATCGGCTGCTGGCTTATGAGTTCGGCTTACGCTGAGTTAGAGCTTTACGCAGAGGCGATCGAAGTTACCGAGGCGATTCTTCGGCATAACCCAAATTCGTCACCAGCTATCGAAGGACTCGGATACATCTACCTTAAAAGCGGGAGGTTCGCGGACGCGATCCCAGTGTATAAGCGCGCTATTACCGCACACGCCGGGGCCGCCTATCTCCATGCGCAACTTGCCGATGCTTACCTTGGGGTCGGTGATACTGCCTCTGCCGCTGAGCAGCAAAGGCTATTGTCATTGCTTGATGACTCGCTGGCAGGGGAATTGCAAGAACATATTCGAGCCAAGTCCACCGATGCCGGGGCGTCCGCAAAGTCCAGTTCCGACTATTAACGCCCGAAACTCGAAACTCAGATTTTCTCCTCCGCGAATTCCACTTCCAGTCCCAGCGGATCGGTGACGCGGTTGGTGAGGTTGGCCAGGCCGGTCAGCATGTGCACATCCACGATCTCCGCGTCGGAGAAATGTTTTTTCAGCGTGGCGAAGTCGGCGTCATTCACGTCATGCGACGACTTGGTCAGCTTCTCGACATAGCGCAGGGCAACCTGTTCTTTGTCAGTGAAACGGGAAAGATCACCCTTCTTCAGCGCCTTCCAGTCCTCGGGCGTCAGGCCGGCTCGCTTCGACGAAGCGAGATGATGCTGGGTTCAATAGTGGCACTGGTTGAGGAAGGAAACGCGCAGATAGATCAGTTCGTACAACTTGCGATCGAGCGACCGTCCCACGCTGGCGTAGAACGGCAGGAAATTCTTCAGCACGTCGGGACGGTGGGCGAGCGCTTTCTGGATGTTGCCCGGCTTGCCTTTGAGGGTCTTCTCGTAAATCTCTTTGACTTCAGGGGTCGCTTGATCAGATTCGATGAGTGCGATGCGTGGCATGGTTTCGTCCTTGGTCGTTGGTCGTTCGTCGTTGGCCCATTGGCCAAGACTCGGTCAGTATAATGGTGACATCAGCTTCTTGCCTGGAGTTCCTTCCTATGATTTCGATTCGTCCGGCCACTTTGGATGACGTGCCTTTGTTGACGTCGTTGATTTACGAATTTGCTGACTTCGAAAAAGAGCGGCATCTGGTAACGATTACTGAAGAAGACTTGCGGCGGGATGGGTTTGGGGCGCGTCCGAAGTTTCGTGCGTTGATGGCGGAGTCTGGGGGCGAAGTAGCGGGATACGCAATTTTCTTCGAGCATTTTTCCACCTGGTTCGGGCGGGCGGCCATGTTTCTTGAGGATTTGTACGTGCGTCCGCAGTTTCGTGCGCAGGGGATCGGCAAGGCGCTGCTAGCGCGAGTGGCCGCGATTGCACGCCAGGAAAAATTGTTTGGCATGAAGTGGGAAGTGCTCGACTGGAACCATCCGGCGATTGAGTTTTACCGCTCCATTGGCGCAGAGATGCTTGAAGATCGCAAGCTGCTTTTGTTTAGTGGGGAGGCGTTTGAGAAGATCGCGGGGGACGGCATTTTAGACTGTTGATTATTGATTGCTGAATTGAAAGACTCTTGCCGCAGGTCGCCGAGAGCACCGAGATCGGACCTTTTCCTTAAAAGCTCGGCGAGTTCAGCGGTCTCGGCGGTCGAAAGCTTTTAGTCGCAAAGGACGCCAAGAACGGCCGCGAAGGGCGCGAAGGATCTGGAAAATGGCGTCGGTCCTCACCTAAAGACATCATGAATCGTCGGGTGGTCATCATCGGTGCCGGGTTGGCGGGGACGGAGGCGGCGTGGCAGTGTGCGCGGCGCGGAGTCGAAGTCGAGTTGTTGGAGATGCGTCCGGTGCGTTCGACGCCCGCGCATCAGACCTCCGACTTTGCGGAACTGGTGTGTTCGAATTCATTGAAGTCGGAGAGTGAGAATACGGCTCCGTGGTTGTTGAAGGAAGAAATGCGGCGCGCGGGGTCGTTATTGCTCGAGATTGCGCGCGAGTGCGCGGTTCCCGCGGGACATGCGTTGGCGGTGGATCGGGCGGCGTTTGCGGCGCGGGTGACTGAGGTGATTTCGCGGGAGCCCTTGATTTCGGTGCGGCGCGAAGAAGTCACGCGGGTGGATGAGGATGTGATCACCATTATCGCCTCGGGGCCGTTGACGTCGGATGGGTTATCGGCGGAGATTGCACGGCTGTGCAGGGAGCATCAAAATCTTGAAACGCTGAGCGCGCGGAGAACCGCCGCGGAGGGCACGGAGGTAAGCGAACCGGATTTAGAGCGGAGAGCGTTTCACGAAGGAAGCATTGGTGGCGATACCGGCACGCGGGCAGGAGTGCCCGCGCCACACGAAATATCTCATCCTCATCGGCTCTTCTTTTTTGATTCGATCAGCCCCATCGTGGAGGCCGATTCGATTGACATGAATCGTGTCTACATGGCGGCGCGGTATGACAAGGGGACGGCGGATTACATTAATTGTCCTTTTACCAAAGAGGAATATGACATTTTTTATGACGCCTTGATCGCGGCGCAATCGGTGGAACAGCGGGATTGGGAGAAGTTGAATTATTTCGAAGGCTGCCTGCCGATCGAAGAGATTGCGCGGCGGGGGCGGGATACCTTGCGCTTTGGTCCGATGAAGCCGGTCGGGTTGCGCGATCCGCGGACGGGTAAGCAGGCGTATGCCGTGGTGCAGTTGCGGCAGGAAAATCTGCGGGCGGACTCGTACAACCTGGTGGGATTTCAGAATCATTTGAAATATGGCGATCAGGCGCGAGTGTTGCGGCTGATTCCGGGGTTGGAGAATGCGAAATTTTTGCGTTACGGGCAGATTCATCGCAATACCTACATCAATGCGCCGACTTTGCTGACCGATACTTTGCAGATGAAGGCATATCCGCGAGTTTTGTTTGCGGGGCAGATTTGTGGAGTGGAAGGTTACGTTGAGTCGATTGCGACCGGGCTCTTGGCAGGGCTACATGCTGTGGCGATTGTGGAAGGGGCGGGACCGGTGGCGCCTCCGCGGGCAACGGCGCTGGGGTCGTTGATGAATTACATCACGCAGGCGGATCCGAAGAAATTTCAACCCGCCAATATTACGTTTGATCTGCTGCCGGCGTGGGAGACGAAGATTCGCGACAAGAAGGAGCGGCACCGGTTGCAGTGTCAGAAAGCGCTGAGCGAGCTTGAGACCTGGATGCAGTACCCAGTACCCAGTACCTAGTACCCAGTACCTAGTGCCCAGTAAAAAGCTTTTCAGCGCAAGAACGCGAAGAACATCCACCAAAGTCGCATAGAAAACCAATATTTGCCCTCGCTTCGCTTCGGGGGACAGCCGAGGCGGCTGTCCCTGGTTTTTTCTGCAACAAATTCTCATTCCCTTTCGTATCTAAGGTCAGGCGGGCTTACGTTCATCCGGATGCCCCGTCCATTATTTGTATGGTTTTGCGCGATCTCATCGGCGATGTGTTGCGCACGCTTTGGTCGCACAAGCTGCGCACGTTTCTCACCATGTTTGGCATTGCGTGGGGGATCGTGTCGATTGTGCTGATGGTGGCGGCGGGCGAGGGCTTGCGCAAGGGGCAGGAAGACCAGACGCGCAACCTGGGGAAAGACATCATGATTGTCTTTCACGGGCGCACCAGCATGCAGGCCGGGGGAACGCGCGCGGGGCGTGCGGTTCGCTGGGTGGCGGGGGATGTGCCGGTGGTGCAGGCGGATTCTCCCGATTGCGAGTATGCGTTGCCCGAGCTCGAGCAGGATGCGGTGCGCGTGCATAGCAACTACAACAATGGGGCATTGACCGTGACAGGTTCGTATCCGCCTTTTGGTTACATTCGCAGCCTGGATGTGGCGGTCGGCCGTTTCTACGATTGGGACGATCAGTCGCAGGCGCGGCGGGTGGCGTTTCTGGGGAGCGATGCGGCGAAGCAGTTGTTTCCCGGGCGCGATGCCGTGGGCCAGAACGTTTATATCAACGAAATTCCTTTCGCGGTCATTGGCGTCATGCTGAAGAAGAAACAGGATTCCAGCTACGACGGATGGGATGTGAACAAAGTCTTTATACCCTTCTCAGCGATGATGCGCGATTTCCCTAACAAGCCTCCCGCGACTGGGGACAGCTTTGATCAAATGCTGGTGACGCCGCGGTCGGTCGAGCAGCATGAGGCGTGCAAGGGGCAGATTCGCGCGGCGCTGGGCAGGCTGCATAATTTCGATCCCCTGGATAAAGAAGCGTGTCCGATCTGGGATACGGTGCAGGAGGCGAAGGCCTTCCGGCAGATGACGGATGGGATGAAATATTTTCTGGGCGCAGTCGGCGTGGTGACGCTATTTCTGGGCGGGCTGGGCGTGATGAACGTGATGATGGTGGCGGTGCGCGAACGCACGCGCGAGATTGGGGTGCGGAAGGCGTTGGGCGCTCCGGCGCATACGATTCTGCGGCAGTTTTTTATTGAGGCCTTGATCATCGCGTTCCTGAGTGGAGGGATCGGGCTAGGCGTGGCGTACGGATTGTGCTCGCTGGTCGACTTGTTGCCAATGCCGGATTTCTTTGCGGGATTGCTGCCCACCTGGGAGTCGGGACTGATCGCCACGGCGTTGCTGGGAACGATTGCGGTGATTGCGGCGCTGTATCCGGCGAGAAGGGCGGCGTCGATTGATCCGATTGAGGCGTTGCGCTATGAGGCGGGGGGATGAAACCGGACCTCGGACTTCGGACCTCGGGCGCTCGAACCAAAACCGTAGAGGACGCTGGGGACGCAGGGTTTTTATGACTCCCTCCGCGTCCCCGGCGGTTTTCACGGCGACCCCAATACCCGAAGACTGAGGTCCGAGGTCTGACGTCCGACGCCGTTTTTTATGTTGACTGAAATCATTCTCGAAGCGTGGGTGGCGTTGAAGCGCAACGTTACGCGCAGTCTCTTGACCATGCTGGGCGTGGTGTGGGGGATTGCGACGGTCACCTTGCTCATTGCCTATGGCAGCAGCTTCCGGCAGATTCTGGTGAGCGGGTTCGATGCGTTCGGCAAGAGCGTGGTGATCGCGTGGCCGCAGCAGACCAGCGAACAGCCGGGCGGACAGAGAGCCGGCAAAAAAGTAGTTTTGGAAAAGGCCGACATCGACATGGTGAAGGCCGACGCGCCGCTGGTGAAGTATGCGTGCCTGGAAACGGTGAAGCGACCAGGCATTGCGTATGGAGACCGGTTGGTGGGGACGGCGGCCATTCGCGGAGTGTGTCCGGAATATGGCGAGATGCGGAACGAAGTTCCGTCAGAGGGCCGCTGGATCAACGCAAGCGATGAACTGGAGCACCGGCGCGTGGCGTTTCTCGGCGGCCGGGTGAAGGAGCAGTTGTTCAGCGGGCGTCCTGCTGTGGGCGAGACGGTGCTGATCGCCGGGGTTCGGTTCACGGTGATCGGCGTGATGCAGCGCAAGATCCAGCTCAGCAATTATTTCTCGAGTGATGATGAGTCGGTATGGATTCCGTATTCGGCGGCAAGCGAATTGTGGAATACGCGGTACGCGCAGGTGATGGTGTTCGCGCCCATCGCTCCGCAGTACGAGAAAAAAGCGATGGCGCAGGTGCTGGCGGCGGTGGCCGAGCGGCAGCAATTTTCGCCGACCGACCCGAAGGCGTTTCAGATGTTCGGGCGGGATGAGTTTCGTCCCATTATTGATGCGCTGACGATTGGGTTGCAGGTGTTGCTGACATTCATTGGCGCACTGACGCTGGGAATTGGCGGCGTGGGGGTGATGAATATCATGCTGGTATCGGTGGATGAGCGCATCCGCGAGATCGGATTGCGGCGGGCGCTGGGCGCGCGGAAGTGGCACATCAAGCTACAGTTTCTAGCGGAGACGCTGCTGATCATGTTGATTGGGGGAGCGATTGGTGTGCTGCTTTCCTACGCGGTCGCAGCGGCGGTGGGCACACTGCCGTTAATGGGTCCGCTGTTCGAGGACGATTCCGGGAAAGCCGACATTCACCTGAAGATTTCGATGATCACGGTGCTGATTTCGACTTTGGTGCTGCTGCTGGTGGGCGTGATGAGCGGATTGGTGCCGGCGCTCAAGGCGTCGAAGTTGGATCCGGTGGAAGCGCTCAGGTATGAATAAAGACAATTTTCGATTTTCGATTGTTGATTTTCGATGGAAAACCATGAGCGCGTTTTTTTCAACCTCTACTTCGTCAATCGTACTTCGTAACTCGTAAATTGAATTTTCGATCAACAATCAAAAATCCATTGACCCTTTCCCTTCGTGCGATTACCTTGACCCCGAGGTGACCCTTGGCTACTTCTGCCGTGGATGCGCTCGGTCCGGCCTTTGAACATACTAAGCAGCAGTTGTTGAAGCCGTTTCGCCTGGGACAGTGGGGGAAACTGGCGCTGGTTGGATTGCTGGCTGGTGAGCTGACTTCGGGAGGATGCAACTTCAATGGCTTCTCCGTGCCGACGCGCACACCTGACGACTCACGGAGGCTGCTCGACATACCTGGCCTGCCACCGCTGCCGCACGTCGATCCTGCGGCGGTCGCGGGGCTGATCGCGTTCCTGGTTATTTTTGCTTTCGTATTCGTGATCGTCTTCATGTACGTGAACAGCGTGATGCGGTTTGTGTTGTTTGACGGCGTAATCGCGAAGAATTGCGAGATCGGCAAGAGCTGGAGCCGGCGGCAGGGTGTGGGCTTGGGATATTTTGTGTGGCAGATCCTGTTGTTCCTGGCGACCGCGGTCGGGATGGTGATTCTGATCGGGATCCCCCTGGGCTTGGCCGCGGTCGCGGGATGGATCAAACAACCGAAAGAGCACATGGTGCCGATGATTCTGGGCGGGATTGTGCTCTTCTTTCTGGTGTTCGCGTTTGTCGTAATACTGGCGGCGGTGCACGTGATGACCAAGGATTTCGTGGTGCCGCAGATGGCGCTGGAGAACGTGAGCGCGATCGAGGGTTGGCGGCGGTTGCTGCCGATGGTGAACGCCGAGAAGGGGCACTATGTTGGATATCTCGCGCTGAAGATTGTGATGGCGCTGGGGACGGCTGTGGTGGTGGGGATCGCGGCGACCATCGTTATTCTGGTGATGGCGATTCCGCTGGGAGGGTTAGGAGCGGTGGCCATCCTGATGGGCAAGGCCGGGGGATTGCAGTGGAATTTGTACACCATTTCAGCCGCAGTGGTGGCGGGACTGGCCATCCTGGGGTTGATTTTGTACGTGGTGTCGCTGGTGTCGGTGCCGGCGATCGTGTTCTTCCCGGCGTATTCGATGTACTTCTTTGCAGCGCGGTATCCGGCGTTGGCGGGAGTGTTGTATCCGCAGGCGCCACCGTTGCCGCCCCCTCCGGTGCAGCCGCAGTTTGGAACCATGGGGTGATCGGTTCGCGTTCGAAGCCTTACTCTCTTGACGTCATCCTTGTATCTTCCCCATCAGCAACCGTCTTGAATAGTGGAGACTGTTGCGGTGGGGGAACCGAGACATCGGTTCCCCCGCGGGCGGACGGCTCCCGTTCATCCTCAGGTGTTTCCACCGTGGCTCAGCCCAGGGACCGCTGCCCAAGTCACGTACGACCGAACAGTCGCACGACGTTCAATCGCACCTACAAGGAAGGTTACCGTGACGCGAATCATTTGTGGAGTGGATGTTTCCTCTTTCTCTCTGGACGCACGCATCGGCCGGGATGGAGTTTTCGCTTCGTTCCCCAACACCGTCGAGGGAATCGCCGCACTCGCCCAGTTCTGCCGCGAGCAACAGGCCGAACTGGTGGCCATGGAGGCCACGGGTGGCTACGAACAGGCCGCGCTGGCTTTGCTATCGGCCCAAGGCTGGGGCGTTGCCATCCTCAATCCTTGTGCGGTGCGGCGCTTTGCCCAGAGTATGGGGTGGCTGGAAAAAACTGACAAGATAGATGCCGGGGTCATCGCCTGGTACGCCGAAGTCAAGCGCTCCGCCCCGGTGGCGCTGTCCTCGGCCACGCAGCAGCATCTGCGCGCGCTGGTGACGCGCTTGCGCCAGCTCACCGCTGTACGCACCGCGCAGCGCAATCAGCAACGGCTCATCACCGACGCGACCGTGCAAGGCTACTTCGACGAACTGTTGCAGTTGGTAAAGCGGCAGATCGACGATTTGGAGCAGGCCATCGCCGACCTCATTGCCCAGGATCCGCTGTGGCGCGAACTGGATCAAGCCTTCCGCTCTCTGCGCGGCGTAGCCGGAGCCCGAAAGGGCGAAGGATCTGGCGCGCGCCTGCGGTGCCCTCACAACGACCATGAGCCACACGCCAGATCCCTCAGTTGGCTACAAAGCGCCAACTTTCGGGATGACGTCATCGATGGAAGCAACCTGACCGGCGGTGACGCCCGTCCTCCATCGTTCAGGTTCTGTCGCACGCCTCGCGGGCTACTTCTTACGCCCCCAGTCGAAGCGGCGGCCGATGATGCCTTTCACGATCAGATGATCGGTGCCGCCGGTGACGCCGACGCCTACGCCGAAATTGAACTCCCACTTCGGCGATACGTTGAGATCAATCGAGGGAAAGAACTGGTGCATTTGCTGGCTGGGGGGAAGAAATTCCGTGGTGGGCCCAAACGCGCCGTAGTACTCCAGACCTCCCGCGATTTTCGGCGTGAAGTCATAGCTGAATTTGAAGTCGGGAGAGAAGGTGATTCCCTGGTGCACGGTTTCGCCGTGGAATGAGCGGTCGAATGCGGGATTGAAGGCCCAATACCAACGTCCGAGTTTCTGGTCGATGATGGGACGCATTTCCCACGTCCAGGTGTCGGTTGAAAAAGCGCGGCGCTGGTAGCCGATTTCGTTCGACAGGCTCAATCCTACGGGCCAGTGCCATTTCTCTGGAATCGAAACCCGCGGACGAATGTGATCGCCCACCCACTGCCAGCCGCCGTCGGGTTGAATGCTGCTGAAAACGTAGAAGCCGGTCTCGAACCAGTCGGTGAATCCGTGCGTGATCTCGAGAGTCTCGTGTTCCGCATGGTTCGAGGGCAGGACTCCATCTTCGACTTTCTTGCTGCCGTTGACGGCGAAGTTGGAGTGGATCTCGAACATGGTGTTGCCTGGCGCCACGAGGTCGGAGCCGTACACCTGGATTTCATAGTTGTCCTGGGCATGAATCGTGACGGCGGCGAATAGAACTGTCAGCATCCAGAAAAGCTGAGAAAGTCGCATGATGGTTCGAGGGCCGCCGGACTGCGATGGATGACGGGTGCTTTTATGATGCCTGTGAATGCCGGGTTCTTCAACTTTCGCCGAGTTAAAAATTCTGAACGGGAACTTCGCTGGAGAGCGAGGTGTCCAAATGATGCAGCACACGCGCGTGCCGATAAGGAGCGAACGATATGGCGTTCTCGGCAGGCGGTGGTTCGTCTAGCGCGGAGATGAATGTGACTCCGCTGATCGATGTGTTGCTGGTGCTGATCATCATTTTCATGATCGTGGTCACGCAGCAAAAGCGCACGGGGCTGGAGGCGCAGATTCCGCAATCGGAGCAGAAATCGGCGAAGGATATTTTTAGAGATCGGACGATTGTGATTCAGGTGGTCGGGGGTGGGAAAGATCAACCGCCCGGACTCAAGATCAATCAGGAAGATGTGAGCTGGGAGAATCTCGAAAGCCAGTTGCACGAGATTTTCAAGACGCGGGCGGAGCGGATTGCCTTCGTGCGCGGCGAGGATGACGTGGACTTTCAGTATGTGGCCGATGCGATTGACCTGGCTCGCGCGGCCGGAGTATCGAAAGTCGGGTTGCTAGGAAATCAGTAGCCGGTACCGGTAGCCAGAACCCTCGGTCGATGCGCAATGCGACGGGCTGAATGCTGAATGCATAGTGCTGACTGCTAAAAGCTGGCGAGGGCGCCGTGGCCCGTTTTACTTTTCCCGCATGGACGCGATCGAGAAAAAAGTGCGGGCGAGTTTTGCCAAACAGGGGCTGATGTCGACGCTGGGAGCGGAGATGACATGGGTCCGGCCGGGTGCGGTGGAGATCCGCTGCGGTTTCGATGGAAAGTTTACGCAGCAGAACGGGTTTGTGCATGCCGGCGTGATCACCAGCATTCTCGATTCGGCGTGCGGGTATGCGGCGCTCAGCGTGACTCCGGCCAGGAATGAAGTGCTGAGCGTGGAGTTCAAAGTCAATCTGCTGGCTCCGGCGGTGGGCGAGGCGTTCGTGGCGCGGGCCGCGGTGAAACGAGCCGGGAAGACACTCACGATCTGTTCGGCCGATGCCTATGCTGTAAACGGCGATGGAGAGAAGCTGATTGCCACCATGCTGGCAACCATGATGAATATTACGGAGAAGACTTCTTAAGGGACGCTCTGGCGTCGCTAAGCGACTGGCGGGCGGGGCGCCCGCTCCACATTATTCTGGGCAAAAAATTAAGAGTCCCGAAGGGATGTTGAACTCATTCGTCTCGGCCAGTAGCTCGCGTTAGACCCTTGCCGACCTGACCTCGTGGCATCCCTTGCGGGGCACTGCGAGCGATCTAGGCTTGGGCTCCGGGCTCACCGCCAACCGGATAAACCTGTTCAACGCTTCGGGACCCTATATTGCCTTCGACATGATGTTCTGATTCTCCTCAACCAGCGCTTAGCTATAGACCCTTGCTCACCCTCTCTTCCTCACCTTGCGATGTTGAAGAGTGACTTCGCTTGAGCCCCGGACGCCGCACCAACTGGGAAAACTTGGAACGTGTCAAAGAACGATTATGGTTCTACTCCTCCTGTTTTAAGAGTCAATGAAAATGGCGAAACTCTATGTGGTTTGAATTGAGGCGAGTGCACGCTGCGCACAGGCGGGTGACAGGATTTGGTGCAGCCTGTGCCAGCCCTGATTCTTAGTAATTCAAAAAGTCTCGGAACCAGACAAAATTCCGAGATAGATAGGTGACGACCGGTCGGATTGGATGTGTGGAAAATGAAGTGGAATCGGCTATGGATGCGGGGTTGGGCGGTTCCTGAATTTAGCTCCCACCTGGCTTGGCAGCTAACGTCGTCAAGAGGTGTTATGAATCGCGCTGGTCCCACACGGCAGGGCATTCTTTAGTTTTAATGGAATGATCCCCGCCCATAATTCCTCCTGCTCGACGGCGCGGCATCTGCGTAGAACGACGAACTTGCCCTTCGTTTACGATAGAGGCAACCGGGGGATCTACCCGGGAAGGTGTGCCTATGAATCGGTCTCGCAGGGCGATTGTCGTAATCATGCTGATGGTGCTGGCCGTCACCCTGGTCGGCGCCTATATGACCCGCGGGGTGATGGCATATCTCCCGTTCCTGCAAGCCAGGAAGGGAAACTGGAGCGGAGCCTACGTGCCGCTTGGAGTTGTCGATCAACGTCCTTGGCAGACCGCGGCGGCTCTGGCGGCCCTGGCTCAGTCGGCGGAGGAGAAGAAACTCGCCAGGGAAGCGGAGCGTCTTGCGGATAACGAAGTAGACCAGGCGTTCTCGCAGTCGCTGAGGCAGGCAGCCCTCGCAAAACCAAATCTAAGCGGTAAGGCACTGGCGTTGCAGCAAAGGGTCAACGAGCTTCAGGAGACTGTCAAGAACGACGAGGCCCGGATCGCGTCGCTCAGTGCAAGCGCGGGCGCGAAGTCAGCAGGTGCAGTTTCCAATGCCAGCGAACTGGAGATTGCGAAGGCGCAGCTGAGCCTCGACCAATCCGAGTTGGCTGATTCCGTCGAGGATCTGGCTCGCGAAAGCGGAGACCAGAGAATCAAGCTTCAGCAGGAGCTCGCGGCCCGTCAAGCGGCTATGAAGCAGTACTGGGATCGCGCCTCCGTGGACGACGGGCAGACTGCGGTTGCCACAGCCGAACAGTACAGAACCCTTTCCCAGCAGCTATCAACATGGCGCTCTCTCCGCAGCAGGAGGCAATTGATTGCGCAGGCTGAGCAGCTGGCGAAGGACGACGTGGCCGCGCTCACAGGCGATGAGGAAAGGCTGAGGACAGAAGGCGCTGGCCTTGCAAGCAAACCCGCTGCAGAGTCGAGTTCCGATCGCATAGATCGGCTGAGACAACTAAGCGCTCAGCAAAACATCCTGAGCATCCTCGATGATCGCCTGGGAGCGCAGCAGGAGCTAGTGGTCCTCTATGGGCGATGGGGGCAGCAAGTCGAGTTACAGCAAAAGATCGTAATTCACCTGATATTGCAGTCGGTGGCGGTGCTTGCGGGAATCTGCATTTTGGTGATCCTGGCGGGCTGGGGGCTCCAACTGGCATTGGAAAGGGTGGTTCACGATCCTCGCCAGAAGCAAACGTTGAAGACAGTGCTGAATCTGGGAACACAACTGGTCGGGCTCCTACTCATCCTGCTGGTTATTTTCGGTGTGCCACGGCAGATGCCCACGATCCTGGGTTTGGTGACCGCAGGACTGACGGTGGTCTTTCAGGATTTCATCCTGGCATTCTGCGGCTGGTTTGTCTTGATGGGTCCCAACGGAGTGAGGGTGAGAGATTGGGTAGAGATTGATGGTGTTGGCGGCGAGGTGGTACAGCTGGGGCTGTTCCGCACCTGGCTGCTGGAGACGGGAAACTGGACCGCCCACGGACATCCTACGGGAAGAAGAGTGTCGTTTTTGAATGGCTATGCCATCCGCGGCAAGTACTTCAACTTCTCCACGGTAGGACAGTGGATGTGGGATGAGATCAAGGTAACCGTTCCACCCGGGACGAGCATTCATACGCTTCTCAAGGGAATTTACGACGCCACAGTGAAGATCACCGAAGCGGATGCCAAAATGGCGGAAGGCGAATGGAAGCGAGTGACCCACGAAGAAGGCTCGCCTCAGTTCAGCGCCATGCCGTCGGTCAATCTAAGGCCGGCGGGAGCGGGGGTTGACATCGTTATTCGCTATATCACTCGTGCCGGAGTGAGAGTGGAAACCCGGAATCACCTCTTTGCGATGATTGTTGATCTGATGCAAGCCGGGTCGAAATGAGGATAGGAACCTTGCCCCACTTTCGCCGCGAGCGTGAGGGAAAGAACGGCGGCTGACCCTTTAACGATCAAAGCTACTTTAATGCCCCTTAGCAAATCTGGGGAAAGCGCTAAGAGAAGCCAGCTTATGGGGAACGGTGCGGCCCAGGCTCGCCAATAATCGCAGCCTGAAGCGCTGCGCCAGCCAAAGAAGTAATCCCCCATCAGGAGCGAGACAGCGGAAACGCCTGTCCTTCAGCGACGTCCTATAACGAATTCCGCAAATAAAAAGGACGGGCGCGGACGCCCGTCCTGCATCGAGCAAGGGAACCGGCTAATCCCGTTGTGACGGCGGGATCGGGATCTGGTTGTCCAAATCGTAGTACTGGCGCGGGCCGTGATCAGAGTGGGCGTTCGGCACCGGCCGATCGTTCGCCGAACTGTACTGGCCCACGCTGAGGGCTTCGAGTCCGGTCATGCTCGTATACATGGCAGAGTCGAAAGTCGCTCCGTTTTTCTTGTTGGCTTTGGCGAACACGCCGAAGGCGCCGGTGGTGTACGAGGTAGAAATATAGTCCCCGACCATCAGGCCTGACGAAGTATTGGGCAGCCAATTGAGGTGCATGGGACCTGCGAGGCGGATCGGCGCCCCCCACGAGACGCCGGCGTTTTGGGACGAAATGAATCCCACAGCCAGCTTGCAGGTTGCGGTCGAACAGTTGGCGACGGGATAGAAGTAGTAGGTCAATCCCAGGTGCGCCGTGCTGCCGCCGGTAGTGTGATCGACCGCGAAGCCAGGGATGAAATGGTCGACCGTGCTGGTAGTGGCGTCGATGGGGATGCGCGAGACCTTGCTCCAGGTCTTGCCGTCGGTGGAAGTACTGAAGACGATGTCGTTCTCGGCTGCAGTTGGTGCGGAAGCGGCAATCCTGCCAGGCGACGTAGACCGTTCCGATGTTATCCACGTCGGCGGAAGGCAGCGGCGAAGTGCGCAGGCTGCCGGCAACGCCGTGGTCGTTGATGGTCGAGACGGTGACGACATTACCCCACGAAGTGCCGCCGTTGGTGGACGAGAATGCCTGAATGCCGTTGCCCTCGAACGGAACGACAACCGTTCCATTGGTTTGCACGACGGGCTGTCCGCCCAGGCCGAAGGCATTCGTGATGTTGATCCCCTTGCTCCAGGTCTGGCCGCCGTCCGTCGAGGTGCTCATTTTTTCCTGATCGCCCAGGCCGGCGTCATCCCATTCGATATAGCAGTGTCCGAAGAAGGGGCTGGCAGGGTTGTTATCGCAGGCGATCCAATCTTTGTCGGCGAAGGAGCTCTTGTTGTCGACGGTAACGGGATTGTTCCAGGTGATGCCGTCATTCGAACTGCTGGCGAGAACGCTGTTGTTGGCCGAGAGTCCGAGGGACGCGACGAGCCACTTGCCATGAGCGGAGTCAAATGCGACCGATGCATCGCTGGCAGCGGAAAACGGTCCGCCCGAAAAGAAGGTGGTGATGCCCGGCAGGAAACCGTTGGTCCAGGTAGTGCCGCCGTCGGTCGAGGTAGCGAAGCCGATGTCTGAAGAGCCGCCGCCGAAGATGCGTCCCACCTGAAAGGCGCTGACGATGGTGTTGCCGAACGCAAACGTGTCGGGCTCGACTTCAGTGGCGTGCTGGCTCGAGGAGTTTGTGAAGGTGTCTGTGCTGAGCTTCACCAGGGCGATCTGAGAACTTGCGAGGCTGGTTAAGGAAAAGAGTGCGAGAGCCGTGGCAAGAACGGCAAAGAACTTACTGGAGCGACGAACATCAGGGGAAACGGAGGTCATGAATGATCCTTGTACGCTGAAATTTCGAATCCGCGGATACTGTGTGGGGGGAAAGCGCAAGCGCAGCGCGGTGTACGGCTTGGCGAAGGAACTATAAGTCGGTGGTACTAGGGTGTCAATGTGCAGGAGTTTGCATGTTTCGTCTAGGAAGTCTGGTTCTTGTGGATAGAAGACGCAGCCAAGCAGCGTTTCTACCCAACAGGGCACTGCTGTGTGAGCGCTTCTAGGCACTTAGCAAGGTGGCGTTGCCGCCATAGAATTTCTCCCCGGGGGAACTTGCGATGACAATGTTCAACGACGCTCGGGGAAAGATCATCGACAGCAATCCGGGAGCGGGGCTTCGCTTGATCGGCCTGGCGATTGTGGCGTTTCTAATCGTGGTCCTTCTTTTCAGCGCGGTCACGCGTGTGGGAACGGGACACGTCGGAGTCCTGACATTATTCGGGCGGGTCACTGGCGAGATGTTGCCCGAGGGCATGCACCTCATCAACCCGCTCAAGACCAATAACGAGATGTCGATTCAAACGCAAACTCTCAAGGAGTCGGCCAGCGTGCCTTCGAGCGAAGGGCTGGTGATGAATCTGGATACTTCGCTCATCTACCACGTCGATCCCACGAAAGCGTCAGACGTGTACCAGAAGATCGGGCCGGACTATGAGGCTGTCCTGATTGAGCCGAACCTGCGCGCGGCTATTCGCGAAGCCACGGCCTCCCATACCGCCAATGCGCTCTACACCGGGGAGCGCGAGATGGTGGCAAAACAGATCTACGATCAGTTGGTTTCGTTGCTGAGCAAGCGCGGATTTATTGTCGAGAGCATCCTGCTGCGCGACATTCAACTGCCCGCCACGCTCAAGACGTCGATCGAAGCCAAACAGCAGGCCGAGCAAGAGGCGCTGGCCATGAACTTCCGCCTGCAGAAGGAAACCCAGGAAGCGCAACGGAAACGCATCGAAGCGGCCGGCATTCGCGACTTCCAGCAGATCGTGGCGCAGGGTATCAGTCCACAGCTGCTCGAGTGGAAGGGCATTGAGGCCACCGAGAATCTAGCGAAGAGCGCGAATTCCAAAATAGTCGTGATTGGAAACAGCAAGAATGGGCTGCCACTGATCTTGGGACAGTAAGAAATCAGACCTCGGACCTCGGACCTTAGACCTTAGACCTCGGACGTTAGACCTCAGGCTTTGCATCTCGGCTGGTAGGATAAGCAGCGTGACCGCGCTGCTCGACGTCCGACATCTGAATATTGAATTTCCCTCCAGGGATGGAGCGCAAGGTCTGACCGCAGTTCGTGACCTGAGTTTCTCTATCGCCCCCGGTGAAGTGTTGGGGTTGGTGGGCGAGTCGGGCTCGGGAAAATCCCTTACATCGCTGGCGATCATGCGGCTTCTCCCTCCGCAGGCCGGTGCGTCCGGCGAGATCATGTTCAACAACGGCAAGGGGTCGCAGGCCCTGTTGCGGCTCGCGGATGAAGAAATGCGCGGGCTGCGGGGATCGCGCATGGCGATGATCTTTCAGGAGCCGATGACCGCGCTCAATCCGGTAATGCGGGTAGGCGATCAAATTGCCGAAGCGGTTCTGGCGCACGGCGAGTCTGGGAAACGCGAGGCTTGGGCGCGCGCCGTCGCCGCAATGAACGATGTGGCAATTCCGGATGCGGAGAGGAGGGCGCGGGACTATCCTCACCAACTCTCCGGCGGAATGCGGCAGCGGGTGATGATTGCGATGGCGATCGTGAACCGTCCGCAGCTGCTGATTGCGGATGAACCGACCACCGCTCTCGATGTGACCATACAGGCGCAAATCCTCGAGTTGCTGGCCGGGTTGCGCAGGAAATTTGGTCTGACCATGCTCTTTATTTCCCATGATCTGGCTGTCGTTTCGGAAGTAGCGGACCGGGTCGCTGTGATGTATGCCGGGAACCTGGTGGAGCTGGGATCGAGAAAAGATATTTTCCATGCCGCGGCGCATCCCTATACGAGGGGACTGTTGAAGGCGGTTCCGACGTTAAAGACGGACAGGGATCGTCCTCTACAAACGATCGAGGGAACGGTGCCGGCTTTGCATGCGGTCCCGGCAGGATGTCCGTTCGAGCCGCGCTGTGAGTTTCGGATTCCGGAATGTGCGCGGGCGCTTCCTCCATTGGTCGAAGTTGCGTCCGGGCATTGGGCGCGCTGTCCAGTGGTGAATTCGTAGTGATCCTGTTTGGTTTTCAGAACGCGAACATTCACGAGTACCTTAATCGTTCACCTGGGTCTATAATCGCCACTTTGCGCGGAGCCTGAGTGCGCGTTCTCTTACTAAGCGATATTCACAGCAACCTCGAAGCGTTGGACGCTTGCCTGGCGGCGGCTCCTGCCTACGATCTCGTCGTCAATCTGGGCGACATCGTGGGCTATGGCGCGAGCCCAAATGAAGTTGTGGAACGCTCGCGGGTTTTGGGCAAACACTTCGTTCGCGGCAATCACGACAAGGCTTCGGCCGGGTTGATGGATTTGAAGGACTTCAATCCGATTGCGGGACTCGCGGCGCTGTGGACGCGGAGCCAACTGACTCCTGACAATCTGGATTGGTTGCGCGCCCTTCCGCAAGGGCCCGTGAAGGTCGAGGATCTTCCAGAAGTGCAGTTCGTCCACGGCTCTCCGATCGACGAAGATGAGTACGTCGTGTCATTGCGCGATGCAGTCGAGCCGCTGCTGACTTCATCGGCCCCCATTACTTTTTTCGGGCACTCCCATTTGCAAGGGATTTTTCTGGGGAACGGATCGAATGCGGATGCCTACCGCCCCGAATACCGGACGGTGGGCCAGGCGGAGGCTTCGGAGTTTCCGCTGAAAAAAGGATTGCGCTATCTGATCAACCCCGGGTCGGTAGGGCAGCCGCGAGATGGAGATTGGCGCGCGGCGTTTGCGGTTTACGATTCCGAAGCCGGCATCGTTTCGTTCTGGCGCACTCCCTATAACCTGAAGCAGGCGCAGGATCGCATTGTGGGCGCGAACCTTCCACAGCGCCTGGCCACCCGCCTGGCCGCGGGAAGATAAACACAGCCCCTACAAAACACAGCCCATAATTGTCTACGTCATCCCGAGCATAGCGAGGGATCTGGCGAGTGGCGCTGAGAAGCAAAGAGTCAATACACTGCACGCCAGATCCTTCGCCCTATCGGGCTCAGGATGACGTCGATACAGATCACACCGCCGTTGTAAACTCGCTCATGCCTTCTTCTTTCGAACATCCTCCTCATTATTTGATTGCCTACACCGACGGTGGCGCGCGCGGGAATCCCGGTCCTGCGGGGTACGGAGTTGTGATTCAAGACGAGGCGGGGCAGAAAGTCGCATCACTCAGCCAGTACCTCGGACACCAGACCAACAACGTTGCTGAATATCAGGGGCTGATCGGAGCGCTCGAGTATGCGGTCGGGCATAGGCCCAAGGCACTCAAGGTGGTCAGCGACTCGGAGTTGCTGGTGAAGCAGATCAAAGGGGAGTACAAGGTCAAGAATCCGACGCTGCAGGATTTGCACGGGCGCGCGAAGCAGTTGATCCGGCAGTTGGAGTGGTTCTCGATTCAACACGTGCTGCGCGGAAAAAATGCCGAGGCGGATCGACTGGCGAACGAGGCGATGGACAAGGGTATGGGGAGAACAAGTGCGCCGGTTGCGCCCGTGCGAATGCCGCAGGAGTTCGAAGGCGTCGTGCAAAACGGCGCTATCAAGTTGATCAATGGTGAGTTGCCGGAAGGGACACGAGTGCAGGTGCGGGTGAAGAAGTAAGAGATCCGTCCTGTGTTGATTCAAGCCAAGAGCTAAAGGCTAAGAGCTGAAAGCTTGCTTCATTCCGCCGCCGAAGTGTGATCGTGCACGATCTTCCATCCGTCGGGAAACTTCCGAAAGACCAGCGTGAATAGGCCGTGCGGCGTTTTTCCATCCGACATCGTCAAGTGCCAGGCGCCGCGGACGAAAGCAGCGTCGAGGCCAAGCGCCTTCACGTTTAGGTCTGAAAACTCCAGTTTGCCCATCTCGCGGCCTTCGCTCTGATAAGTCTTCTGGTAGCGCTCAAGCGTCGCCTGCCATCCCGAGGTCTGCTTCGCCCCCGAAAAAAATGTCAGGTCGGGAGAATTCCAGTATCCCGACATGAAGCCGGCGAGATCGTGGCGGTTCCAGGCGTCTTGTTGTTTCTGCAGAACTTGCTGAACGGAAGTCTCGGGCGAATCTGCAGCGAACGCAGTCAGGGCGAAGACAGCTACGAAGAAAATCAGGCGCATACGGTGCCCTCCCGGCGGAACAGTGTCGCACATGGAGAGGAAGTGTCGCGACCAAAGCCGGGGGATGGCGAATTTCCAAGTGACGTGGGAGTAGCGCGACAGTATTCTCAAGACATGTCGAAAGTAATTCAGGTCCGCAACGTACCGAACGCCTTGTACCGCCGCCTGAAAGCTCGGGCCGCAGGGGCTGGGATGTCGTTATCGGACTATTTGTTAATTGAGATAAGAGAAATCGCGAGAAGGCCCACGTTAGCGGAGTTTCGCCATGGCCTCAACAGGCGCAAACGGGTCGTGGCCCAGTTCGACAGCGCCCGCTTAGTAAGAGAAGAACGAAATGGGCAGTGATCGGGGTGTTTAAGCGCGGCCCTTCTTTGCTGCCTTCGCAATCGCTTTACCCGCCACTTCCCACGGGCGCTTGGGACGATCGGCTTGTGCTTTGTCGCGATCGGCGATGCGGTCGTATTGGTAAGACTCGCTCACGGTTCCCAGCGATTCGTTGTAGAGGCTGGGCAGTCCTAAAGCTTCCTTCAGTTCTTCCGAAAATTGGTGCAGCGCTTTTAAGTGGTCCGCCGTAGCGGCAATCTCGTTCTTTGCGGTCTTCAGAAACTGCTGGTAGCCGCGGTTGATGAGCTTGGAAATCTCGCTGCCCACCAGATAGCCGGGGTAGGCGAAAATCTTGACGCCGTCGTCTCCATCTTTCTGGATCGCGGCCGAAACGTTGTACTTCTTCAGGAATACGCGGCCCGGGGTGCCGGGCGCTTCGATCAGGTCAAAGCCGTGATCGCGCAGCCAGGCGACTGCGTCTTCATAAGTGCGTTGTTCTACCTTGGTTGACATCCCTTCACAAATCCTTCCTGTAGCCTTAGATGCGCGAGGGCAGAAAAAGTGCGATGCGTGCTGCGTCTGTGCATCGGATCAAGCCTTCTTATAATCTAAAACTAAGACTTCTTACGTTAATTTCGTCCTACAACTACATTACGTTGGTCACGAACCAATTGTTCGCGATATGCAAAATACATCGGCAAAAACGGCGCAAGTCATACAGCCTGTGCCAGATCACTGTCTGGGACAGCATACGCTCGATCGCATTGGAAACACTCCCTTATTGCGACTGGAGCAGGTGATTCGCGATCTGCCCGGCGTCGAACTTCTCGGCAAAGCCGAGTGGATGAACCCCGGGGGCTCGGTTAAAGACCGGGCCGCAGCCAACATCATTGCCGAAGCGCAGCGTAGCGGGAAACTTCCGCCTGGGAAAATTCTGCTCGATTCCACCAGCGGAAATACCGGAATCGCTTACGCCATGATCGGCGCGGCCCAGGGTTTCCCGGTCACGCTGTGCATGCCCGAAAATGTTTCCGTCGAGCGCAAACGAATTCTGAGCGCGTACGGTGCCAACATTCTTTACACCGATCCCGCCGACGGCTCCGATGGCGCGATCCGCATGGCGCGCGAACTCGCCGCTCAACATCCCGATCTCTACTATTACGCTGACCAGTATTCGAATCCGGCCAACTGGCAAGCTCACTACCATGGCACAGCCAACGAAATCTGGCAACAAACGGAAGGGCGGATCACCCATTTTGTTTCCATGCTGGGCACCAGCGGAACCTTCATGGGAACCACGCGGCGACTGAAAGAATTGAAGCCGCAGATACGCTGCATCTCACTGCAGCCGGATTCTCCTTTTCACGGAATTGAAGGCGCGAAGTATATGCCGAGCGCGATCGTGCCGAAGATTTACGACGCATCTCTCGCAGATCAAAATCTCGAGATTTCGACGGAGGAGTCTTACGTGATGGCGAAGCGCCTGGCGCGCGAAGAAGGATTGCTGGTGGGCATCTCGGCGGCGGCCGCGGTCGTGGGCAGCCTGCAACTGGCGCGGCAGGTTCGCAAGAACGAAAACGCAGTCGTGGTCACCATCTTCTGCGATTCCGGAGATAAGTATTTGAGCGAGAGGTTTTGGGAAGAGAAGTGACTTCCGATTTGCGATTTCCAATTGCCGATTGAAAGGGTCTTATTGGTCCAATCGGCAATTGGAAATTGGAAATGTTGAAGCTTTCCCCATCCGCCTACGCTGCCCTTCGTCTTCATGGCGAAGAGACGTACCCGCATGAGTGCTGTGGAATTTTACTGGGGCAGATGAGTGGCGACGGGCGTGTCGTAAGTTCAGTGGTGCGCTGCGGGAACACGCGCGCCGATTCGCCAGAGAACCGCTATCACATCGATCCGCGCGAACTGGTGAGGATTCAGCGCGAAGGACGCGAGCGTGGCGAAGATATTGTCGGCTTCTATCACTCGCATCCCGATCATCCCGCGCGCTGGTCCGCAAATGATCTCGAGGAAGCCCACTGGATCGGCTGTTCTTACGTGATCACCAGCGTGGAAAAAGGTCTGGCTAAGATCACGAATTCGTTCGAGTTGACCGGTGCGAGTGAGGACAACAAACAATTCGTGGATGAGGACATTGAAGTATCGTGACGATCGGCTAGCCAAGCACCTTCAGCGATACGGCAGTGATATCGTCGCGCGGCGGGATGCCTTCGGAAAAAGCCATCTGGTGATCAAATACATAATCCAGTGACTCGGCAGCAGGTTTGGAATTGCACTGAGCCCAAGCCTCCTCCATGCGGGTGTCGCAAAACTCGACTCCTTCGCGGTTGAACGATTCATAGAGGCCATCACTTGCGAACAGCACGCAGTCGCCGGGGCGGAGCTGGACCACATGTCGTTCGTAGGCAGCGCCGGGGAACATGCCTGAGGGAAAGCCTCCCTCGCCCAGCGGCCGGCAAACGCCCCCGGATGCCAGCAGGGGCAATGGCATTCCGGCGTTGGAGAAGGCCAACTCACGGCTGATGGGATTGAACACCGCGTAAAGTGTCGAACAAAATCGTCCTTTGATCGGTCGCTGCAGCAACCGCTCGTTCAGTCGCGCCAGCACGCCGGCAGTGTCGGCGCCGGTCTTGTGGATTCCGCGCAGGGTCCCCGTCACCAGCGCACCGTACATGGCAGCCGGTAAACCTTTTCCGACTACGTCTCCGAGGTAGATGCCGATGAAACCGTCGAGCAGACGGAAGAAATCGACGAAGTCGCCGCCCACATCGTCCAGGGGTATGAACCGGAATGCGATCTCGACGGTCTCGTGGCGGAGTCCGACCAGGGGGACCAGCGAAGCCTGAATGAGTTTCGCTTCGCGCGCATGTTCGTCGCAAACGCGATCACAGGCCCAACTTTCTTTTACCGGTTCTATTTCCAGTATGCCAGGCAGTTCGGACATGTGCCCCCGATCTATTTGAGAAGATCGGCAAAACCGCGCGTGCGCATGAGTGCGGGAGGACCGTGCCTCTCGTTGGGCTGGTTACGGAACGAAGTAGGTTCGCACCCGGTTCCTGGTCATATAGAAGAGCAGCAAGCCTGCGATCACCACTCCCACCAGGCTCTTCCAATCGCCCAGCAAAAGGTGGATCAGGTCGGCGAGCAGGTTCGAGGCAATGATGCCCGTACCCAGGAACCATCCCCAGTGTTTCCGTTGGAACCAGCCCATCCCCGCCAGAAATAAGGCTGCGGCGAGAATCAGAAAAGGGATGCCGATCGCTCTGCCCATCGAACTGAGCCCGGCATGGCCCGCGCGGTTCAGATCCCATGCGCGGTCAAGAAAAGTGCCCGGCTTCAGCAGGGTTACCGCGGCATAAGTGGCCATGACCGAGCCGAAGAAAAAGAAAATCCCAAGCGGAATAAAGCCGGCCGGGCGCGTTGCTCGGAGGTCGGTCATGTCTGGGCATCATCATCTCTGGTCGAACGGTCGTCAAGGCGCGATCCGTGAATCTTGCCTTCCGCGTCCCGCATCTTGTAAGTATGTCCATGGCTAAGATTCACATCCCTACCCCATTGCGTCAGTATGCGGGGAAGCAATCGATGGTCGAAGTGAAGTCGGGCACCGTGGCCGACTCGCTTTCGGATTTGCTGAACCAGCATCCTGGCTTGCGGCGGCATCTGTATACCGAAGAGGGCAAACTGCGCGCCTTCGTGAATGTTTACCTCAACGATGAAGATGTGCGCTACCTGCAGAAAGAAGCGACTCCGGTGAATGACGGTGATACCATTTCGATCGTGCCTTCAATCGCGGGAGGCAACAAAATTGACGATTTTCGATTGCCGATGGTCGAAGTAAAATCAACCCCGCTGGGTTGTTGTCCTCCCGTCTGTTGTCGTTAGTAGTCCGTTGTTTTCAATCGTCAATCGAAAATCGTAAATTTCCTGAGGTTTCCATGGCCACGACGATCGATGTCAAACCCGAGCCCGCAACGCTTTCCAACGATGAGATCCTGCGCTACTCGCGCCACCTGATCATGCCCGAGGTGGGTATGGAAGGCCAGCAGAAGCTGAAGGCTGCGCGCGTGTTGTGTATTGGCGCGGGAGGGCTGGGCTCGCCAATGGCTCTGTATCTGGCGGCCGCCGGAGTGGGCACGCTGGGCATTGTGGACTTCGATGTAGTCGACTACACCAACCTGCAGCGGCAGATCATCCACTCGACGGCCGACGTGGGACGCAAGAAACTCGACTCGGCAGCTGAGAAGCTCCAAGGAATCAACCCGTTTCTCAATTTGCGGAAGTTTGAAACTAAGCTCACCAGCGACAATGCGCTGGAGATATTTCGCGAGTTCGACATCATTGCCGACGGCACCGACAACTTCCCGACGCGTTACCTGGTGAACGATGCCTGCGTGCTGACTGGCAAGCCGAACGTCTACGGATCGATCTTCCGCTTTGAAGGGCAGGCCAGCGTGTTCGCGACCAAAGAAGGGCCGTGCTATCGCTGCCTGTATCCCGAGCCGCCACCACCGGGACTCGTTCCTTCCTGCGCGGAAGGTGGAGTGCTTGGCATTCTGCCGGGTTTGGTCGGCGTGATGCAGGCAACGGAGGTCATCAAGCTGATTCTTGGAATCGGCGACCCGCTGATCGGGCGACTGCTGCTGATCGATTCGCTGGGCATGAAATTTCGTGAATTGAAGCTGCGCAAGAATCCCGAGTGCCCGGTGTGCGGCACTCATCCTACGATCACGAAGCTGATAGACTACAACGAGTTTTGTGGAATTCGTGGCGAGGAGAAACCGGTGGCGGAGACAGGCATTCCCGAGATACAAGTCGAAGAATTGAAGCGCCGGCTGGATGCGGGCGATGACATTTTCGTGCTCGACGTGCGCGAGCCGCATGAGTACCAGATCTGCAACATCGGCGGACACTTGATTCCGCTGGGCGATCTGCCTAATCGCGTGAACGAACTCGATACCAGCCGGGAAATCGTGGCCCACTGCAAGATGGGCGGACGCAGCGCCAAGGCGGTGCAGTTCCTGCGTCAATCCGGCTTTACAAAAGTAAGGAATCTGACCGGCGGTATCACCGCATGGGCTGACCGGGTGGATTCGAAGATGCCCAAGTATTAGTCGTCAGTCTTCGGTCGTCAGTCGTCAGCCGAAACCTGCGAACCAAGCGGATCTCACCCAAGTAACAAAATAAAAACCGCGGGGAGCCCCCGGCTCCCCGCCTATTTAGGGAAAGCTACTTGCTGCTGTCAGTCATTGCCGCCTGCGGGGTACCGATGGCTAACGCATATTTCTTTCCGGCGAAGCGAATCTCTGAGAGGTTCTTGCTTCCGTCGGTGTTGGCGCTCAGAATGGCCGAGTCGTTCTGCGCGTTCGAATTCAACTCCGTCATGTGCGCCGGCACCGTGGCCACGACGTTCTTGCCCTTCATGATATTGAGTTGCACGTCCGGTCCGTTGCCTTCCCAACTTACTTTGTAGTCGCCTTTGGTGAGTTGCTTCCCGGCCACCGTGCAATTATCGGTTACCGCCAGCGAGCCCTTGTTCGATGCGAATGCCCCTGTGGCCAGCAGCAAGGCCAATCCCAGCAGCAAGCCCTTGAACATTTTCGATGCTTTCATGCGCGACTCCTTTTTTTCTTTCCCGAAAGCGTCGGGAAGCGTTTGCGGCGGCCTGGGATCGCTTTCCGCAAAGAACTTGCGTTTGTTCGCGGAAGGCCTAAAATGCTGCCTCGGGGTTAAGCGAAAAAACGCGTGCCCGCAAAGACACGTGCCATCTGCTGGGGATTGATTCACCTGGGCCGCCAAACCGAAAGTGAACCAGTCCCTTAACCCCTGAAAGTTTTTGAGAACCGAATGCCTCTCCCGGTTCCCTCACATCGTTTGCTGATACGTCGCTTCTCTCTGAGAAGTTCCCTTCGCGGTCTACTCGTGATTACGGCTTGGACGGTCGACTCTCGCGGTCGTTAGCGAGTTGTGTGTTCGCACAGGGCGCGTTTGTATTGTTGATTCGGGCTTTGCGCGGCCAATAAATCCGCCTCTCGTGTAAAGACAGCCCTATCCCGTCTCAGGCCCAATTTGGGAGCGCTCACCCGCCAGCATGCAACAGTCGCGGAGTTCCTTGTAAACTAGGGTGCATCCCAAAATGCAGAGGAAGTGGTAAGAATGTTGCGCAAGAATCGTCTGTTTACGCCCGGACCGACCCCGATCCTGCCTGCCGCGCAGACCGCCATGGCGGCATTTTCCATGCACCACCGCACCGCTGAATTCCGCGCGCTGGTGACCCGTGTGCTTTCCGATATGAAGGAGTTCATCGGTACAAGTAACGATGTACTGGTGCTGGCCTCTTCGGGCACAGGGGTGATGGAGGGTTCGGTGACGAACCTGACTTCTCCTGGCGACAAAGTGCTGGTGCTTACGGCGGGTAAGTTTGGCGAGCGCTGGCGCGATCTGGCCAAGGCCTTCGGATGCAACGTGGAATTAGTCAGCGCGCCGTACGGCGAGACGTTTTCGCTGGATCAGATCCGCGCGAAGCTGACACCGGACATCCGAGCGGTGTATGTACAGGCGACGGAGAGTTCGACCGGGGCGCGCCACGATATTCAGGGGATTGCGAAACTGGTGCGAGAGACGGGCGAAGACACCTTGCTGGTTGTCGACGCCATCACCGGACTGGGCACGACGCACTTCGATGTCGATGGCTGGGGGATCGACGTGATCATCGGCGGATCGCAAAAGGCCTTGATGATTCCACCTGGCCTTGCCTATTGCGCGATCAGCGAGCGGGCATGGAAGCGAATGGAGACGGCGAAGTCTCCTCGCTACTACTTCGATTTTCGCAAAGAGAGGAAGTCGGCGGCGAAGGGCGAGACCGCGTACACTCCCGCGACGTCTTTGTTTGCGGCACTGGCGGCGGCGCTGGATTTTGTGCGTCAGATGGGCGAGGGCGATCTGGCTCGCGGGCGCGAAGCCCTCGTCAATAATGCCGAACTGGCGGCGGAAATGACTCGCGCGGGCGCGAAAGCGCTGGGATTGAAACTGTTCTCGCCATCGGCTCCGGCAGCAGCGCTGACGGCGATCGAATCCCCGGCTGGAGTTGATTCCGGTGCGCTGGTGAAAGAGTTCCGGGAATCGTTTTCGGCGGTGGTCGCGAATGGGCAAGGCGAGATGAAGGGCAAGGTATTCCGGGTCGCACACCTCGGCTATTACGACTATCTCGATACGGTTGGAATTCTGGCGGCGCTGGAGCAGGTGCTAGCCAGCATTGGCAGGCAAGTCGAGTTCGGGAGCGCGGTGGGGGCGGCTCAGCAAGTTTATGCGCAAGGCAGCCAGCGGGCCAAAGTATTGACCGCCGTGTAGTCAATGGGCGCGGGCCTGGTTTTTCGAAATGCCTGGAGGAACTATGAGAACTGTCCCAATTTCTGTTCTTGCTGCAATGCTGCTCGCGGCGACGATCTGCCATGCCGATTTTAAGTACGTTCAGCAAAGCCAGGTGACGGGTGGCTCGCTGGTGAGATGACAAAGTTCGTTGAGGGCAAGAAACCAGAATGAAAGTTGTAGTTGCCGAGAAAATATCGTCATCCGCGGTGGATTTGCTGCGTGAACCGCGGTGGACGATCGTTACGCCCGAGCAGATGGAGGGCAAAGTCGCGCCCTACCTGGAGACAGCCGATGCGCTTATCGTGCGCTCGGCACTGCAGGTGAACTCCAGCCTGCTGGAGCAGGCAAAGAAGTTGAGAGTGATTGGACGCGCTGGCGTGGGTGTCGACAACATCGACCTTGATGCCGCTACCCGCAAAGGCATCGTGGTCATGAACACGCCTGGGGCAAACGCGGTGGCTGTAGCCGAGCACACGCTGGCGATGATGCTGGCGATGGCTCGTCAAGTGGGCCGGGCAAACGAATTGATGCATGCCGGCAAGTGGGAGAAGAAATCACTGCAAGGGACGGAATTGCGCGGCAAGACTCTGGGCATCGTCGGATTGGGCCGCATTGGCATGGAAGTGGCGCGGCGCGCGCGGGCGTTCGGCATGAACATCCTCGCCCACGACCCCTTTGTCTCGCCTGTGGTGGCAAAGGAGCAGGGGATCCAGTTGGGGAGCCTGGAAGAAGTTTACGCGGCGGGCGATTACCTGACGTTGCACGTGGGATTGACTCCGCAAACCGCGGGCATGATCAACGCCGATTCAATAAAGAAGATGAAAAAGGGCGTGCGCTTGGTAAACTGCGCGCGCGGCGAACTAGTGGACGAGGCGGCTCTGGCGCAGGCTTTAAAGCAAGGCCACGTGGCGGGAGCGGCGCTCGATGTTTTCGTCGAAGAGCCGCTGAAGAATTCTCCCTTCACGGCGATGGAGAATGTTCTGCTCACGCCGCATATCGGAGGCTCAACCCACGAGGCGCAAGAGGCGGTCGGATATCAGATCGCGTTGCAGGTGAAAGAGTATCTGAAACATGGCGTGATTCAGAACGCCGTGAATGTCCCGTCGGTCTCGCACGATGAGTACCTTGAGCTGCAGCCCTACATCGTGCTGGCTGAAAGACTGGGATCGTTTCTGGTGCAGGTGAGCGATGGTCCGCTGGAGGAAATCTCCATCCGTTACAGTGGACACATCGCCGAATGGAAGACGGACTTGATTCGCAATGCGGCCATCAAGGGCATTTTAAACCAGGCGCTGGAAGAGAAGACCAATCTGGTGAATGCCGAGGCAATCGCCACTTCCCGAGGCCTGCGCATCCACGAAGCCAAGAAGGCGAAAAGCTCGACCGGCGGGGCGGGCAGTGTTTTATCAATTCTTTTGAAGACGGGCAGCGAAGAGCATCTAATCAAGGGCGCGGTGTTGCACAAGCACGCGCCCCGGCTGTTGAACGTGGATGGGATTGATGTGGAAGCTCCGCTCGAGCGCAACCTGATTTATCTGCGGAATCGCGATGTGCCCGGCGTGATCGGTAAAGTCGGGACGATTCTGGGCAAGCATAAGATCAATATCGCGGATTTCTCCCTGGGCCGCCGGCGTGGGTAGCGGCGCCAAGGGACCGCAAGAGGCGATTGCGGTCGTGCACATTGATGTCCGCGTACCAGATCCGGTGCTGGCGGAGCTGAAACGGATTGATGCGGTCGAGCAGGCGAAGGCGATCCGCCTGTTCTGAGTGGGGCGTCACATAAAAATTTAGAGGAGAATTGATGCTCAAAAGAGGAGCCATCCTGGCAGTACTGTTCTTATCCGCTTCCTTGGCGGTGGCGCAGGAATTTCCTTTCGACGTTTCGGTGGGCGTCGGCCCGGCGATCAGTCGCTCTACTTCTGGGAACCAGACTACCCAGACCGTGACGAAAACGGGGGTGGGACTGGCGTCTTTGCGGCTCAACTTTTCCAAGAGGAATTCCGCGGAGTTCAGCTTTGGCCGCAGCCGGAATACGCAGGAGTATTTTTCCAGCCCTTATCAATACCGTATTCAAGACAAGATTACCGAATACAGCGGAGCCTATGTATTCCGTCCCATCCGCTGGGGGAATTTTCACCCGTTCCTGCTGGCAGGGGCGGGTGTGCTGCGGTTCAACCCCATTCCCGCAGGCACCACCATCAACCTTATTTTGACGCCACTCCCCACAGTGCTGCAAAACCGGGCTACGTTTCGTTTACGGCGGCGGCCTCGACTACCACATCACCAGGCGCTGGGGCGTGCGCCTGCAGTATCGCGGCTTGCTCTATAAGGTGCCGGATTTCGGGGTGAACAACCTGTTCACGGGCGCGACGGGAAATCTGTCGGAGCCGACGCTTGGAGTGGTGTACCGTTTCTAGGGCAAAGAGAGATTGAATTTTGATTTTGGAGACGCAGGCGACCTGCGTCTTTTCTTATCCTTGTCGGAAGCATGCTTCAGGAATTCAGCGCCGCCTTGCGGAGCTTGCGGCTTTCGGCCAGCAGGGCCATCGAGTGCATCAGGTTTTGCAGGGTCACGATGCCCACCAGGCGCTGATCTTCGACCACCGGAATCAGGCTGAGATTGCGTGCGGTGAGTTTACGAAACGCGGAAGCTAGCGATTCCTTCTTCTGTGCAACTTCGAAAATGCGGTTCATTACCGCCTGCACGTAGCCGTTCCCTTCCATGCGCAGCGCTTCGAGAATCTTTTGCTTTGAGATCACGCCTACCATGTCGCTGCCGCGAATGACGGGGAAGTCGTCTTGCAGAGAGTGGACCGCCTTTTCCAGCGCATCTTCCAAGGTGTCGGCTGGAGAGAGCGTGGCGAAGTCGGTGAGCATGACATCTTCAAGCCGCACGGTTTCCAGCACAGATTGGAAGACCGCAGAGCGATCTTCGAGCTGCGCGGCGATGAAGAGAAAGATCCCAATCATGGTCAGCCAGATGTTCCACAGCATGCCCACCAGCATGAACAGCGTGGCGAAAGTCTGGCCGATTGAAACCGCTCGGCGGGTGGCGCGTACCGGATCGATCTTGCGGCTGAAGATGGCGCGCAGCACGCGGCCCCCGTCCATGGGATAGGCGGGAAGCAGATTAAACAGCGCGAGCCACAGATTGGTCCAGACCAGACTGCGCGGCAAGTCGGTGGAAATGACGTAGGGCTGGCCCCATAGGCGCGCTTGCGGCAGAAACGCCAGAACAAAGATTCCGGACGCCAGCGCGATGGCGAGATTTACCACCGGCCCGGCGAGGGCGATGCGAATGTCGCGCTTCCAGGTCTGGATTCCAGGTTCAAGGGTTTGGCGAGTCTCGTCCATCAGCGTCACGCCACCGATGGGCAAAAGAACAATCGCTTTGGCAGGAATTCCCGCGCGCTTGCCAACCAGCGCGTGACCCAATTCGTGGAGAATGACGCTGCCGAAAATAATGCCCGCCAGGGCCAGGGTTCGCGCCGGATTCGCGGTTTTCTGCCCGGCTGATTCGGTGAGGAAGATGAAAGCCAGCAGAAAAAAGAACGTCCAGTGAATGCGGAGTTCGACTCCAAAAAGGCGACCCGCCGGAATGGACCAACTCCTCATCACCAATTTCCCCTTGCTTCTATTCTATATAGTAAACGGCGGAACGAGGCGGGGAGTTGCGGCGTGACGTTAATCGAACGTACAGGGTTTCCCGGATGAGGGTGATCGCTGGCCAATATCGCAGTCGCCGCTTGCTCACGCTGCCTGGGCTCGACTTGCGCCCTACGGCCGATAAGTTGCGCGAGACGCTGTTCAACGTGCTCACGGCTGGGAATCCGGAAGCGCTCGCGGGAACGGTGTGGCTCGACCTGTATGCGGGGACCGGCGCGGTGGGAATTGAAGCGCTCAGTCGCGGCGCCGTTATGGCGCACTTCGTCGAGTCGTCAGTGAAGGCGGCGGATCTGATCCGCAAGAATCTCAAATCTTTAGGAGTCACTTCAGGAGCGCAGGTATTGGAGCTGGATGTGGGCAGGGCGCTCAAAGCTCTGGAGGCTTCTGGAACAGTCGCGAACTACATCTTTTTGGATCCCCCGTATCGCTTGCAGGCGGAGTATGCGAAGACGCTGGAGGCTCTCGGCTCGTCCTCTTTAGTCGCAGCGAAAACGATTACGCTCGCGGAGCACGACAAGAGATTTGAACCCGGAGATGAGCTTGGAAGCCTCGTGCGATACCGCAAGCTGGTGCAGGGAGACGCTGCGCTGAGCTTCTACGCGCGAAGTTAGGTTCGGATCGCCCTCTATAAAACGCGGGGCGCGGCTGGACGGGTGAGGCACCCGTCCCCTACATCAGCAATTCGTTGGCTTGTCGAACGATTGGGTGCTGCATCTCCTGCAGGTCATTCTTCACCCGATTCAAGCCGTAAACACATTGCTCAAAATTACGCGAAAGATTCGCGAACAACGGAGCGACCTTGGCGTATTCGAAGTATTCGAACTTCGAGACGATGAAATAGCTTTCTTTCCCGGCCTTCATCCAGTCGATGAAGCTTTCGGTGCGGGCGCGGCGCAGTCGGAAGTGATTGATGCTCTCGGGGAACATGCCAGTAAAAAACAGCGTGTAATCACCGATATGCTTGCGTACCTGGCGCTCGCGGTCAAACGAGGGCGCCGGCCCGAAGACCGGATTCGATTCAATCAGCATCTCGCCCACGTCAGAGATCGGTTTGCCGACGGTATTGCGGATCTTGAAGAGTTGCTCGGCGTCGCAGAATTCGGCAAGCATCTGCGCGACGTAGTTCACCACCTGGGGATCGCGAATGCCGATTTCCTCGGCGTAGTGTCTTCCTACCAGTTCCAGGAAAAACTGCTGCAACGGATGCGATTCCGGAATCATCTTGGGCTCACTCCCCGGAAACCCGCAACCGGTGCGAGTTTCCCAAACCATTGCGCGCATTCATATCGCGCTTTGACTGTCTGCGCAAGTGACTTTCGTAAGTCAGCGCTGCAATCTTTCTACTCTACTTAGAAGGCAAAGCCTTCTGGAGAGTTTCATGCCCGCGATTAGCAGCCGATGGTGGTGACTGCTAATCACGATGCGCGTCTTCACATACAATGATCGGCACAGGGAGGAAGACTGTACATGGAACGGAAGAACATCTCTAGCGGGACACCCTGGGAACCTGTAGTCGGCTACTCGCGCGCCGTGCGGATGGGCTCGCAGGTCTTCGTATCGGGGACCACGGCAACAGGACCGGACGGCAAGATCGTCGGTGACGACGCCTACGCACAGGCTGTGCAGATTCTGAAAAACATCGAATCCGCTTTGCAAAAAGCAGGGGCGAGCATGAAAGATGTCGTGCGAACGAGAACATTTTTAACCAACGTCTCCGATTGGGAGAAGGTGGGGAAGGCTCACGGTGAATTTTTTCGCAACATTCGGCCGGCCGCTACCATGGTCACAGTGACGGCTCTGATCTCTCCCGATATGTTGCTTGAAATTGAGGCCGACGCGGTGATCTCGGAAGCGTAGAATCGCTCGCATTCACGAGAGTTGATGTCGAGGAGAACTGGAATGAAGCTGGTTCCGTGGATTTTGCTGGCCTGCGTGTCCGTTGCCGTTGCCCAGGACAAAGATGCCGCTCCCAAGCTACAGAACTTCACGGTGATTCGCGCCGGCGCGTTGATTGATGGCGAGTCCGATTCGCCGCGGCACGATCAGGTGATAGTGATCCGCGGTAACCGCATCGAGAGCGTGTGGGACGCGGCCAAGGCGCAGATCCCGGCGGGCGCTAACGTGATCGACTTGTCGCGGGCCACGGTGCTTCCCGGGCTGATTGATTCCCATACCCACATTTTTCTGCAGGGTGAAGACCCGGCGCAGGGTGGATATGACGTCAACATCCTGAAATATCCGCTGGCGCTGCGGGCGGCGCGGGCCACAGTCTCGGCGCGGCGCGCATTGGAGCAGGGCTTCACCACCATTCGCGATGTGGAGACCGAAGGCGCGGGATACGGCGACGTCGGGATCAAGGAGGCGATCGAAGGCGGATACATTCCCGGGCCACGCATGTTCGTGGTCACGCGGGCAATCTCGACGACCGGGGGGTATTCCCTCGACGGCTACGCGCCTGAGCTCGACATGCCCAAGGGCGCGCAGATTGTAGATGGTCCTGTGGAGGCGCGCAAAGCGGCGCGCGAACAACTCGATCACGGAGCCGACTGGATCAAGGTCTACATGACGCACCGTTCCTGGGTGGGCAAGCACGGCGAGCTGGTGTCGCAGCCGACGCTGACAGTCGAGGAACTCAAGGCATCGTGGACGAAGCGCATGGTTGGGGGAAAAAAGTCGCCTGCCACGCCTACAGCGGCATTGGTTTGCAGCGGGCGCTTGATGGCGGCTGCGACTCAATCGAGCACGGTTTGCAGATTAGCGACGCGCAGATCGCACAGATGCTGAAGCAGGGCACCTGGTACTGCCCGACCATCAGTGTTTACTACACCGATTGGGCGCCCGCGGACACGCCGGAAGGGCAGCGCGATCGTTTGCGCGCCTCGTTGCATGAGGAATCGTTCCGGAAAGCGCTCAAGGCCGGAGTGAAGATTGTTTTCGGCACTGACATCGGCGGGATCCCATGGACCGAACCCATTGCTCAGGAATTCCCGCGCATGACCGATCTCGGCATGTCTCCGATGGACGCCATCAAAAGCGCTACTTCCCGCGCGGCAGAAATGCTCGACATGGATGGCCAGATCGGCGTGATCGCTCCCGGCGCGTACGCGGATGTTATCGCCGTGAACGGTGACCCGGTGAAAGATATCAAATTGCTGGGAGACGTGCAGTTCGTGATGAAAGATGGGAAGGTGTTCAAGCAGATTGAACCATTGAGTCATTGAATCATTGAGTCAATGTGTCATTCAAAAATCAATGACTCAATCGCTCAATGATTCGATGGTTCTTGTGGGTAGTGGGCTACTTTGAATTCTTATCGTCGGAAGGGTAGGCCGGAATAATCCCCAAGCGCCGTTCCTTCTGTTCCAGCAGTTCGTTGATCTCGTGCACGAGTTCCATCAGCTTCTTGGGGTCTTGCTCGACAGCCGCTTGAGCGCAGAGTTGCATCCAGCGTTCCGTGTGTTGTTGCATCAGGCTACTCTTTCCGCCCTCCGAAGCTCATAAGCTTCCCAAAGAGCAACTAGGTCTTGAGGTCTGCTGCTAATACGCTTTGGCATAGCCTTAGTATGGCACGGTCGCCAGCCGCTTCAAAATCAAAGTAGCCCACTACCTTCTTGTGTTTTCGCTTGACAGCGGCTCGCGCCGGGTCATAATGCCCATCTCTGTGATTGGCACTTCGACCGAGATTCACAACGTACGTGGATGAATGGTCTGTGGGGAGGTGCTTATGGGCGTTCTCGAATTATGTGATGCGGAGATCGCAGCGATTTCCACGGAAGCCAGCGTGGCCGACGCGATTCGCATGATGCTCGACCATCATGTGGGCGCGGTGGGTGTGATTGACAGCGAAAAACGCGTGGCCGGAATCTTCACCGAACGCGACGTGCTGCGAAAGTTCGCCCTTGCCGGCGTCGATCCCGAGAAAATTCCTCTCCGCGAAATGATGACTACGCCAGTCGAGATGGCCACCGAGGCCACCGGGCCGGGCGAAGCGCTGGCCATCATGGTAGAGCGGCACTTCCGCCACCTGCCGGTGGTTGATAATGACGGACACCTGCTGGGCATGCTCTCCATCCGCAACGTGCTGCAATGGCGCGTTGACAGCCTGGCCCAGGAACTCGATTCGATGGAGCAGTACATGGCTAACGACGGACCTGGCGGTTAGCAGTACTCAGTACCTAATACTCAGAAAACATTCAGGAGCCCTATGCGGACGAACGTGTGCTTGATTGCTGTGCTGGTCTCGATCTTCGCGGTGTTTGGATTTGCGCAAACCGATACGCCGGCGCGCCGGGTGGTGGTACGTGCTGGACGTGTGCTTGATGTGAAGAGCGGCAAGACACTATCTAACCAGGCGATCGTCATTGAAGGTGACAAAATCGTGAGCGTTGGGCGCCGCGTCGTCGGCCCAGACAACTGGTGCAACCGTCATTGATCTTCCAAATGCCACGGTTCTGCCGGGATTGATTGATGCCCACACGCATCTCACCATGAATCCCAACTTTCGGCTACCAGACTCTGGGGATATCAAACCCGCGGCAAGCTCTGATTGGCGCGCACAATGCACGACTGACGCTGGAGGCGGGGTTCACTACCGTGCGCAACGTCGGCGCCGCGGATTTCACCGACGTTGCTTTGCGTGATGCGATCAATGCGGGCGACGTACCAGGCCCGCGCATGCTGGTGAGCGGTCCGGCTCTCAGCATCACCGGCGGACACTGCGACAACAACTATCTGCCTTTCGAATATCACGCCACCAGCGACGGCGTGGCCGACGGCATTGCGGCCGTTCAGCACAAAGTGCGCGAGAACATTAAGTATGGAGCGGACCTGATCAAGGTCTGCGCCACGGGCGGTGTGCTGTCGAAGGGAGACGACCCGCAGGCCTCTCAATTCACGCTGGAAGAGATGAAGGCGATTGTAGCCGACGCGCATCGCCTGGGACGCAAGGTCGCTGCTCACGCCCACGGCGCGCAGGGAATTCTGTGGGCATCGGAAGCGGGTGTCGATTCGATCGAACACGGTTCCTATATCGATGATGCCGGCATCGCTGAGATGAAGAAGAACGGCACCTACCTGGTTCCGACGCTCTATTTGGGCGACTGGTTCCTGGCGAACGCCGATAAAATCCACATTCCCGATTTCCTCCTGATGAAAGCGAAAGAGGTCATGCCCGTCGCCCGAAAGAACGTCGCGCACGCGTTTGCCAGCGGCGTGAAGGTGGCGTTCGGAACCGATGCAGCGGTTTATCCCCACGGCATGAACGCGCATGAATTCGCGGTGATGGTGAAGTTAGGGCTGACTCCGCTGCAATCCATTCAGGCAGCCACGATCAACGCCGCCGATCTCTTGGGATGGTCCGATAAAGTCGGTGCAATCGAGCCCGGGAAGTGGGCGGACATCGTCGCTGTGGATGGCGATCCGTTGCAGGATGTGACCACGCTCGAGCGCGTGAAGTTTGTGATGAAGGGCGGCGAAGTGGTGAGGAATGAGTACGGAAAGTAGAGCTGGGGCAAGACAACAATTCAAAAGGCCGGCTTGCGCCGGCCTTTTTTCGCGGGCAGGAGTGCCCGCGCTACACCTGAACTACTTCTTGGGGGCGATCGCGTCCTTCGCGGATTTCGCGACGCGGAACTTCACCACGGTCTTGGCCTTGATCTGAATCGGTTCACCGGTCTGAGGATTGCGTCCCATGCGGGCTTTGCGATGCGCCTTCACCAGGCGGCCCAGTCCGGGCACTACGAATACACCGTTCTTCTTGGTCTCTTTGATCGCGGTGTCAGCGAGCGTCTCGAGGAAAGCGGCGGCGCCCTTGTTGTTGGTTTCCAGTTTCTCTGCCAGATGGCGGACGAGTTGAGTCTTGGTCATGCCTGAAGCCATGAATCCTCCTGTGCGTACTTAATTGGTTTTCCTGCGATGAGCCGTATCTTATACCACTGCTCCTGTGGAAAAGAAGCGATTTCAGCCGCATTTTATGCGGTTTCTGGCACATGTACACCAAGAAACACCATAAAAATCGCCTGTTCCCCGCTTTTCGGTCCCAGATTGGCCCATCTGGAGAGGTTTTGGAGGGGTTCGCAAACTCATCGAGCCTCGCTCGTAGTCCGGGCGAGGCTTCCGGGCAACGCAATTCTTCATGGGATAATGATTTCAGGAGACATCAAACTTGAGTTGTGCGATTTGTGAAAGGCGCAAAGAGAAACGCTTCTGTCCGGCGTTGCATGGACGAATCTGTCCGCAATGCTGTGGCGAGCAGCGCGAAGTCACGCTCGATTGTCCCAGCGATTGTGTTTATCTGCAGCAGGCGCGCGAGCACGAAAAACCGCGCGTGGCCAACGATCTCGACCAGTCGCTGCTATTCCCGCAGATCGAAATCGGCGAGCAATTCATCTACGAACAAGAGCACCTGATCGTGGGCCTGAGCTATGCCTTATCGAAAGCTGCCAAGAAAGATCACGGCCTGAACGATGGCGACTTGATCGCGGCGCTGGCGTCGATGGTGAAGACTTACGAGACCTACGTGAATTCCGGCCTGCACTACCAGACTCCGATGACCAGCGTCAGCCAGCAGGCGGTGGTGGCGGAAACCCAGCAGATGATCAAAGAGTATCGCGAGGCGGAACAGAAGCAGACAGGACAGACCCGATTGCGCGATGCCGACATCTTGCGCGCGCTGACATTCTTGCTGCGTCTCGCCTACTCGCGAACTTCTGGCAGACCCAAATCAAGAGCCTTCGTCGAATTTCTCTTCGGGCAGTTCCCGGAAAAAGAATCGGTGATTGCGAACGCCGATGAGCCGGCCAGCAAACTGGTCATACCTTAGTCGTCAGTCTTCGGTCGTCAGTCGTCAGGCAGACCCCTAAGAAGCATCCGTGAAGATCCGCGCGGATCCGTGGCTAGGTTTTCTTTTTGACAGCCTGCCCGGGCGGTAATGCCGCCAGCAGTTCGCGAGCGGTTTTCTTCAACACCGGGTGACGGACATCTGGTGCGATTTCCGCCAGCGGTTGCAGCACGAAGCGGCGTTCGTGCATGGCGGGATGGGGTACCGTGAGTCCGGGAAGGTCGATGATCGAATTTCCGAATAACAGAATGTCGATGTCGATGGTGCGCGGCCCTTTCTTCTGCACCCGGCGCCTTCCCATTTCCTGCTCGAGATCAAGAATGGCGGCGATCAATTGCCTCGGCATCTTTCCAGTCTCGAGCGCCACCACGCCGTTCAGAAACCAAGGTTGTGCGGTGACCTCCACCGGCTCGGTTTCGTAGAACGACGATACGGCAACGACTTTTCCCAGCGATCCCAGGCGCCCGATCGCGGTTTGCAAGTTGGCCAGGCGATCGCCGACATTCGAGCCCAGTGAAAGATAGACGAGTTTCTTCAAGAGCACTAGTTTCCCACGGTTGCCGTGTCCGGATTCCAGAAAAAATCTCGCCGTTGGCGGTTTCGCCCGCGCCGCTGGTTCTGCGAGGTCAATGACCTTGGTCACTTTCACAGCCTTGGGGGTGCGTCTAACATCGATCTTTATGGGCCTGCAGTCCCTGCTCGTGAGTCGCGACCCGCACGTCATTGGAGTGCTTCGGCCCGCGCTCGAACAACTGTCCATTCGAATGGAAGTTTGTCCCGAGCCGCAATCGGGCTGTGAGATTCTTCTGTCGGAGAAATTTGACGGAGTGATCGTGGATTGCGACGACTTGCAGAACGGTCTTCACGTTCTCGAAGGCTTGAAGAAAGGGAACAGCAATCGCAGTTCGGTGGCGTTCGCCATCCTCAACGGCACCACGACGCAGCGGGCCTTCGAACTGGGAGCCAATTTCGTTCTGCAGAAACCGATCTCGCCCTTGAACGCGATGCGTTGCTTCAGCGCCGCGGTGGGTTTCATGATCCGCGAGCGTCGCCGCTACTTCCGCCACGCCGTGGATATGAACACGACCCTGGTCTTCGCGGGAGGCAAAGAAGTCCAAGCGACCGCCACCAACTTGAGCGAAGGGGGGATGGCGATTCATTGCAGCGACAAGTTCGAGAGGACCGGGCTGACCAAGGCTGTGTTCGTTCTGCCCGGCCGGTCGGCCTCGGTGGAGTGCGCCGCGGAACTTGCCTGGGCAGATTCCAACGGGCGCGCGGGAGTCCGGTTCGGTAAAATGTCTGCCGTTTCCCGCGAACAGGTCGATCGCTGGCTCTCAGAGCAGATGGAGCAAGTCGACGGCCTGGGCCGCTAGCCCGTATCCAGCTTGTAACTTGCCGTTTTTCACTCCCGCCTTCAGTCTGCTAACAGAAACCCATTCCTCAGGGGAGGCCTATGCTTCCGATCGACGCGCGAATTCATCGCGCTCAACGTTTGCTGCGCATGTTGGAAGAAGACGCTCCGCTGCTCGCGGTGCGGGTAGCCGAGTTGACGCCGGAACGGCAGCAGTCTGCCCAAGAGTATGCCGCGCACTTAACCGCTACCGCTCGCGCGGAAGTCAATCGTTTGAAGAAATATGAGTTTGTTTGGGATTCGAACGATCCCACGCCAGAAGCCGCGGACTAGGCCATTTGCTGGGCGGCCGCTCGCGCCAGGGGCACAGGCGCCGCGACAGTCTCTTCCAGAGTAGTTTCTTCCCAAAGGCTGCGGTCGCGAAGAATGCGCGACACCAGCGCCGTATGCATCGCGTGTCCGGCGCGATCTGCGACTACGTTGCCCAGGATCTGTTTTCCCAACAATGCCAGGTCCCCAATAAGGTCCAAGACCTTGTGGCGCACAAACTCGTCGCGGAAGCGCAGCGGCGGATTCATCACGCCGTCCCTGGTCAGCACGATGGCATTGTCGGCCGAAGCGCCGCGAATGAGCCCCTGCTGACGCATCGCCTCGGCTTCGTGAAGAAATCCAAACGTACGGGCGGAAGCGATCTCGGAAAGGTAGTTGCCGTCGGACAGATCGACGCGGAAAGTTTCTCTTCCAATCAACGGGTGCGGGAAATCGATGGTGTAGGAGACGGAATAAGTGTCGGAGGGATAGACGCCGATAAACTTGTTTCCCTCGCGCAACTCGAGGCCGCGACGCATGCGGAGATAGGTGCGGGCGCGGCGCTGCTTGCGGATGCCCGCCTTCTGAATCAATTCGACAAAAGGCTGAGCGCTTCCATCCAGAATGGGCAGTTCGAGATTGTCGAGTTCGACGATCGCATTGTCGACCCCGGTGCCAATGCAGGCGGAAAGAAGGTGTTCGGTGGTAGAGATCAGCACGCCCCTCTTCATCAGGCTGGTGGCGTAGCTCACGCGAGCAACGTTGCGGCTAACGGCCTCGACGTCGTATCCGTCAAGATCGGTGCGCCGGAAGACGATGCCAGAGCCAGCTGGAGCCGGAAGAATGCGCAAGCGGACCGGAGCTCCGCTGTGCAGGCCCACACCACGGCACTCCACAGCCGCGCGAATTGTTTGTTCCTGTCTCAACCAGACCTTGCTATCTATTGGATGGCTAAAAGCTTACAGGCGCGTTCAGAAATTCGGATGTGGCAAATTCACCACAGTTCGTGGTTGGAAGGCTACTACCACCGCAGGGAGATCAGCGGAAATCCTGTGAAAACAATCACTTATACAATCCCTGCTTGTTGGGGAAATCGTTGGTGCTACCCCGATTGGTAAACACACTTATCGTTTATTCGGATCGTAGGTGACGGAGACGTTAAAGAGAGAGTCGCTCAGGCTCTCGTTGTAGCTCACCGAGGTTAGAAAGCGCTGGTTCGACATGTCCCCGTTGTAATAACGAGTGATGGTGAAGGGGGTCATGATGCCCCCGACCATGCGGTAGGCGTCGTAGGCTTCATCCTCGACATTGCGTTGCTTGTCGTTGGGGTCGCGCCACGAGAACGATTTCTTCACTGGAAGGTGAGTCTCGATGTCGGTGTAGATGGTCACCGCTTCATCGTGGGTGTTCATAAGGGTCACCTGATCACAATTCTTCTGGTTGGCAATGGCTTGTCCTTCATAAAAGAGAGCCACACCCGGCTCGGTGAGCCAGTGACGCAGCGCCCAATCGAGGGCAAAATGCCGGCGGCGCACGGTCTCAGAGACACTCTTGGGATCGTCGCTGCGGGTGCCCTTATAGGTGATTTCGTAGCCCTTATCGCCGTTGTAGACGTAAGTCACATCGCGCTTCTTGGTGAGCTCGATGCGGTCCTTGTCGGGATAGCGGTAGAAGCGCCAGAATACCGTTCCCACGCTGGTGGGCTGGCCGAGATGGAAGCTGTAGGTGCGCCCCTCCTGGCTGATGGTCTGAATGTTCAGGTAGGCGAGGCCGCCGAGGGCTTCGATGGCCTGATCGAGAATCGCCCTGGCTTTGCGGGCGTTCTGCTGGTCGACCGGAATCGCCGAGGATCCAGCCGATGCGGGAGCAGCGGACTGCGCAAAACATCCGACCGTCAAAAGAAGAATGGCCAAGAAGTGCTTCATCAGTTCCTTCAACTTAGACGCGGTTCACCACGATTGTAGCTGCCCGCAACGAATTATCCTGCAAGAACCGCTCCTCCGTTCACGTTGAAGATTTCTCCGGTAATAAAGCCCGCATGCTCCGTGCATAGAAAGAGGATAGGGGCGGCGATTTCTTCGGGAGTAGCCACCCGGCCCATGGGAATAGTGCTGAAAATGGCGGCGCGAGTTGGAGGATCGTTCAGGGCCGGCACCGACATATCCGTGGCGACCCATCCCGGGGCCACGCAGTTGACATAGATCTGCTCGCGGGCCAGTTCAGACGACAGACTTTTGGTCAGGCTAATCAGGGCGCCCTTGGTGGCGGAATAGTCGCAGTGGAAAGCCTCGCCGCGCTGTCCTGAAGTCGAGCTGACCAGTACGATGTGCCCACCTGCGGCGCCGATCTTCGGTTGTTTCTTCATCTGCGCCACTGAGTGCTTCGCGAGGGCGAAGACGCTGTCGAGATTCACCGAGAGCGTATTGCGCCATTGCTCATCAGACATTTTCTCGATAGCAACATCTTCGGCCGGCCAGACGCCGTGATTGGCCACCATGATGTCGAGGCGGCCAAAGCGCTTGACGGTAGCTGCAATCAGATCTTCGGCGGACTTTGTTCCGCTCAGGTCGCAGGGAAAGGCGGCGCAGCGATCTTCTCCAAGCTCTTTTACCAGTTGCTCAGCCTGGTGTGCGGGCTCGTTGGTAGTTGAAGGCGACGCGGGCTCCCGCGTCAACGAACATGCGTACGGTGGCGGCGCCAATGCCTCGAGAGCCACCGGTGATGAGGGCGGTTTTTCCCGCAAGAGAAAGAGAGATAGGCATGCGGAATAGTTTCAGGGCTGAGCCGGAGAGATTGCAAGCGAACCAACCCGAAGAGGCTAAAGCCCAGGCCTTATTTTTCCAGCCGGGTCGAACTTCGCTCGTGCTTGAGCTCGCGCATCAGGATGCGTACCAGCATGCCGTCGTAGCGTGTGCCGCTCAGTTTCCCCAGTTCGGCGAGAGCCTGGTCGCTGGTCTTCGCCAGCGCGAAAGACCGGTCGGTGACCATGTTGACGTAAGCGTCGGCGATGGCCATGATGCGCGCCCACAGAGGGATTTCTTCTCCGCGCAACCCGGCGGGATACCCGCTTCCGTCGACCGCTTCGTGATGATGCTCAACTGCTTTCTGCAAGGCCTCGCTGCCGGGGATGGTCGCCAGAATCTCCGATCCCACGCGCGGATGCATCTTCATCAGATAAAACTCGTCGTCCGTCAACGGGCCGGACTTGTTCAGAATGCGCTCAGGCAGAAAAATCTTCCCCACATCATGGACGCGGGCGGCGTAAGAGAGATCCGACATTTCTTCGGGCGACATGCCGAGCGCGCGAGCCAAAATGTCGCAGTAGCGGGCGACGGCCTCGCCGTGCCCGCCGCCGTTCAATTCACGTAGTTCTGCAGCGCGGGTCAGCGCTTCAATCGATTCGCGCAATATGTGTACGTCACAGCCTTCTTCGCCGCCACACAGCTTGCGCAGCGTATTCAGCAGTTCTTCGAGATGCTCGGGGCCGGTGTGCTCGCGCTGCAGAAAGCCTTCGATGTATCCGGAAATCAGCTGCCGCTGGACGGCCGCAGTCTCGCCTTCGGCGAACTCTTCCGCGGTGGAGACGCGATCCCCGCCCTGGTGCTTGGAAACATACATGCCCGCATCGGCAACCCGAATGATGTCTTCAACGGAATAGCCGTGCACCGGGAAACTCGCGACGCCGAAGCTTCCGGTGATGTTGTGCTCGCTCAACATGGTGTCGGTCGAGATCCACAGCCGCAGGCGTTCCGCCAGAATCTGTGCCTGCTCGATGCCGGTCTCGGGCATCAGGATGATGAACTCGTCTCCGCCATAGCGGGCGACCACGTTCGATTGGCGGCACTTCTGTTCCAGCAAGCGTCCCACGCGGGCCAGAACCAGATCGCCTTCAAGGTGACCGAGTGTGTCGTTCACGCCTTTGAATTTGTCGAGGTCCATCAAGACCACCGAGAAGGGGCGCCCGGAGCGCGATCCGCGCCGCCACTCGGAATTGAGCGCCTCCCAGAAGAAGCGGCGCGTCTTGATGCCGGTGAGTCCGTCGGTGATGGACTGCTGCTGAAGCTTCTGGAAAACGAATGCGTTGTGCAGAGCGGTGGCCAGCAAGTCCGCAAGAGTGTTCATGATGAGGCGGTCTTGCGGAGAGAACGCCTCTTCCTCTTTGCTCTCGACATTCAGCACGCCTAGCAGCGTCTCGCCGTAGGTGATGGGAATGCAGAGCACGGAGCGAGCGTCTTCGAGCACGCCTTGCAGGAGTCCTTCGCTGCTTTGAATCAGAGCGCTTTCGCCGCTACGGGCCACGCGTCCTAAAATTCCCTGGCCCAACGGAATACGTTTACCCAAGGCTTGCGTAGTGGCTCCCGCTTCCGCTTTGATCTCGATGTCTTTCGTGATGTAGTCGAGGATGCCAATGCCGATGTGATCGAAGCGGAAATTCTTCTGGATCTCGGCGACGATCTCGGCCAGCATCTGTTCGGCATCTTCACTGGAAATCGCAGTCTTTGAAATGTTGTTGAGGAAGGCGAACTGGCGCGCGCGCCGCTGCTCTTCGGCGAAAAGCCGGGCGTTTTCGACGGCGACCGAAACCTGTCCGGCGGCGGTCTGCATCACTTCCAAATCGCGTTGCTCGAAGGCGAATTCGTGGCTGGTATTGCGAGCCGCCATCACTCCCGTCGGCCTTCCACCCAGCAGAATGGGGGCAGCACAGAAGCATCTTGCGGGATTTCCCGGCGTGAATGTGACGCCAAGACGCTCGCGAGTTTTTTCCAGTTCCGAGCGGATCAGCAGCGGCTGCCCGGTACGGATGATGTACTCAGTCAATCCATTACCCACTTTGCGCGAGCGCTTCGGCAAGACTTTTCCCTGCTCGACTTCCAGTTCGAAGCGGATCATCTCCCCTTCCTGGAAGGCGATATAGAAGTCGCCGGTGTCAAAGATCTGGCCCAGTTCCTTCTGGATGGCGCGCAGAATCTCGTCCTGATCGAGGCGGGAACTGATGGCTTGTCCGATCTGGGTGAGCAGTTCGTATTCCTTGGTGCGGCGCTGGGCTTCGTGCATGACCACGTAGTTTTCCAGTGTCAGCCCGATCTGCAATGCAAGGCCGATCAACAGCCGCAAGTTCGACGAACCGAACATGCGGCGTTCGGCGTGGGGGAAAAGAATGACTCCGAAATTGTGTTCCCGCGTCTGCAGGCTGACAGCGGTGACGTTTTGAATATTCTCGGCCGCCATGACCTTGCGGAATTGCTCAAAGCGACCGCCGGGAAATGCCGGCAATGGCTCGGTCAGGTCGGCGAAGTTGCGAAGAGTCGCGAAGCCTCCGCGCCGGTAAGCCAGTTCGCAGATGTATTCCCCGGCCCCGGTGCTTTCAAGCTTGCCGATGAGGTCGTCCGTAAACCCTCGCTGCACTGACGGCAACACGGCGCGCCAGCGCTCCGACATACAGATCACTGCGCTCCCGGTGGGAAGCGGCGCCACCAGGCGGTCAAGGATATTCTGGACACTGGGCACCAGTTCGCGCGCGCCCAGCAATCGCATTGGGTCGACACCAAGAGTCGAGAATGCGAGCGCGTTCTCTTGCACCGCATTGCGCTCGTTCTCAAAGAGCACCATCAGCATCGCGATGCCAAGCAGCACCTGCGGAACCGGGCCAAGCAAATCGCCGCCTGAGCCGAAGATTTCCAGGTACGGGCTCTGAATTTGTCCGAACACCATCAGCGCAGCCCATAGGAACAGGGCCATGGCGAGTAGCCGGTATGCCAGTGAGTTCTTACGGTGCGCGTAGCGATAAAAATAGGCTGAACAATACAGCAGAACCGCGGCCAACCCGAACTCCAGGCGGAAATGCAGATCAAGCGATTCCGGCTGGAAGACGCCATTCACCATCCGGGCGCGAATATTCCAGAAAGCCAGCGCAATCCCCGCCAGCCCAATCACCACGTCATACCACTGCAAGCGGAAGCGCGCGCGCATCAGACGGGTGGAAACCAGGATGCACAACGCCATGAAAACCAGCAGTAGCGAGGCGAGAAAAAACACTCCCGCTGATGGCGTGCGGCGCACGGCCCAAGCTTCAACCCCGAAGTGTAAAGTGTAAGCGCCCCACGCGAACTGCCATGCCCGGAAGTAAGCCTGACGACTCTGGTCGTAGAGGTAGGTAAAGACAAGGAACAACAGCAGGGCAACAATGCCCGGAACGATCACCATTCCAATCGTGACGGTATTCATGGCGTGGAAAGCACACCCCTGCCGCCCGCACAAACGAGGAGGAAGCTACGGCCCATGTTTTCACAGCGCAATCGCCAAGACAATAGGCTTCGAGCACGAAAGTAGTATGCCCGGTGTGCCTTTCTTGAGCCTTCTGGTCCAACAGCTTAACCGCCCAAGCGGCCCGTCTGGAACCGCTTGACGCCCCTTTTTCAACAAACGTAACATCCAGACAGTTACCTTTCATGACCCAATCGAACAATCCAGCCAATCCTGCGTTACGGGTTCGTTTTGCCCCTTCGCCGACCGGGTTTCTTCACGTCGGCAGCGCACGCACCTTCATCTTCAACTGGCTTTATGCCCGCCATAACGGCGGCACCATGATTCTCCGGTTGGATGACACCGACGTCGAGCGGAATACCGACGCGTCGGTCAACTCGATCTTCGATGGCCTACGCTGGCTGGGGCTGAACTGGGACGAAGAGTACAAACAGTCGGAACGTCTGGCCCTTCACCAGAAAACCGCTTGGGACATCTTCGAAAAGGGACTCGCTTACCGCGATTTCACTCCCGCGCACGCCGGGGATAGCGAGAAGTCGAGCGCCCAGGGAGCGTGGTTGTTCAACCCCGGGATGCGCGAGCTCGCGCGCGAGGAGAGCGACCGCCGGGCCGCTGCCGGGGAGCCTTTCGCGCTCCGTTTTCGCGTGCCCCGGGAAGCGGCGCGAGACGTGCGGTTCGTCGATGCCGTCTACGGCGAGCAATCAAAGTCTGCTGCCGATATCGAAGACTTCGCCCTTCTCCGCTCCGACGGTATGCCGACCTATCACCTGGCGTCATGCGCCGATGATACCGACCTGAAGATCAGCCATATCATTCGCGGACAGGACCACCTCACCAACACCTTCAAGCATGTACTGATCTTCGAAGCCGCTGGAGCCCAGCCTCCGCAGTTTGCGCACTTGCCTTTGCTGGTCGCGCCCGATGGGACGAAGCTCTCGAAACGCCGTCATGGACCGGTGGTCAGCGTGACCACCTATCGCGATGCCGGATTCTTGCCCGAGGCCTTCATCAATTTTCTATGTCTGCTGGGCTGGTCGCCGAAGAATGACCGCGAGCAGATGTCTCTCCAAGAATTGACGGACTCCTTCTCGCTTGAGGGCATCAACCGTGCCAATGCGGTGGTGAATTTCAAAGAGCCCGCGCCCACCCCGGATGACACCTTCGATGCGAAAGCGGTGTGGCTGAACGCCGAGCACATTCGTGGCATGTCGATCGAAGATCTCAGCGCGCGCCTATTGCCGGTTGTGCAGGCCGCCGGATATCGCGTAGAGGCAGCCCAGATGCTGAAGATCACGCCGCTTATCCGCGAGCGCATTCGCCTGCTGCGCGACGCTCTGACCGCCGCCGACTTCTTCTTCCTCGATCAACTGCCGCCCTACGATCCAGCCGAACTGATCCCGCAAAAAGGCGATGCGGCCATGGCGCTGAAAGTTCTAGTGAAGGCGAAGGATATTCTCGCCGGGACTGAATTCACCCACGATGCACTCGACCAATCTCTGCGCGCTGCGGCGCAGGAATTGGGAATTAAAGCCGGACAGATGTTCCAGCCCGTTCGGGTCGCCGTGTGCGGACGAAAGAATGCGCCCCCGCTGTTTGAGACCCTCGCTGTGCTGGGGAAAGACGTTTGTTTAAAACGCGTCGGCCAGGCGATCGAGAAGATCAAATGAAGCGCGCGCTGCTTTTTGCCTCGTCAGCAATTCTGCTACCGCTGGCGTCGATGGTGTCTGTTTGTCAGCAAAGCAGCCCCTAAAATAAAGCCACGATTCGTTCCATCGTAGCCTCTGGCACGCTGGCGAACCTGCGTGGACTTTTTTCTACCACGACATCTACGGCCACGCCGCAACTCTCGAGAAGGCACTGGCCAAGGGCTATCCCTACCCGCGTTAGAAACATCACTTCAACAATTCCGAGGGTCTTGGAGAAGCCAGACTTCCAAGTATCAGGTCGACAGGTTTGCATCGGGCTTCCTTGACATGAAGTACTTTGTAATATAAAGTACGCGAGATGGACAGAAATTCCGACCCTTTTTCGCAAACTCCGAGGCGGAGATGGATGCCCCTAGAAATGACCCTGCCCCCGGTTCTTGAAATGGGCGAGGTCGCTGCCCCGATCGAACATCATTACGCGCTGCTCATCAACCCTTTCTACTCCAAGGATGCGAATGCCAGCTTTGGCAAGCACGTGCTGACGCCCAGCCTGGCGCTTACCAGTGTTGCGGCCACGACTCCGCCGGGGTGGCGCGTGGAATATTTTGATGAAAATCTGCTTCATGGACGTCCACCGATCCACCCGCTTCCGCAGGTCGTTGGAATCACGGTGCACCTTACGTTCGCGCGCCGCGCTTACGAACTTGCAGATTGGTATCGCAGGTGCGGTAGCAAAGTGGTGCTGGGGGGGTTGCATGTGCTGTCCTGCCCGGAGGAATGCGCTCCGCACGCCGACGCATTGGCTCTGGGTGACGGTGTGCAACTCTGGCCTGGCATACTGCGTGACATCGACAACGGAGGTCTTAAAACTCGTTATACCGCCACGTATGAAAACGAGTATGCCAACGATCCGCCTCCGCGGCGTTCGATACTTCCGGGCAAGAGTTTCCTGACGACTGCGAGCCTGATCGCCACGCGCGGCTGCCACAATCGCTGCGGCTTCTGCTACCTCGCGACCGACGGTTTGCGAATGCCTTATCGCATGCGCCATCCACGGCAAGTCGCCGAGGAATTCCAAGCCAGCGATGAGCCGTATGCCGTCTTCATCGACAACAACCTCGGTTCGCGCCGGGACTATCTGCGAGCCCTATGCTCGGCGCTGCGGCCACTGAATCGAATCTGGAGTGCGGCTGTCACCATCGATGTCACCGACGATCCCCCTCTCATCCGCGATATGGCACTTGCAGGTTGTACCGGCGTCTTTGTCGGATTCGAATCGCTTTCCGACGATAATCTCAGCGCGGCTCACAAAAAGACGCCAAAGACTTCGGACTATGCTCGCCGCGTCCGTATGCTTCATGACTACGGCATTCAGGTGAACGGATCGTTCGTCCTGGGTTTTGATCACGATCGTCGGGACACATTCGTTCGCACAGCCTCCTGGGTGGAAGAAAATCGACTGGAATGTGCCACCTTCCACATCTTGACGCCCTATCCAGCGACGCCCCTGTTTCACCAAATGGAAGCCGAGAGGCGCCTTCTGCACCGCAATTGGGATCTGTACGACACTTCGCATGCTGTGTTCCGACCAAAGCACATGTCGCCTGAAGAATTGGAACGAGGATACGCATGGATCTATCAGCGGCTGTTTTCACACTCCTCAATCTGGCGTCGTCGCCCAGAGGATTGGCGCGCCGTGCCGACTTATCTGGCGATGTCTTACCTATACAAGCGGTCGAATCGGCTGTGGCATCACTTAATTAAGCACGACCTTGTTCATGCGGTGTGGAGTCCATTGGTGGAGTTGAATCGCCGCAGACATATTCGCTATCGCGAGAGTCTCGCGACGCGCGAATCTGCGGGCATCACGGGAAGTGTCGTTTCGGCAGGTGTCTGACGGGATGTGTATCTGAAGAAAAACTTACTTCCAGAACTCCGCCTGCTCCCAGCAGCGGTCCTGCGGCTGAGTGAGATAAGTCCACCACGGCATCAAACACTCCTCCACCGTGAACAACACTCCTCCTGGTACCTTTTCCGTAGCTGCCAGCAGAACATGCCGCTTGTCCTGCAGCATTCCATTCACATAAATCGAGTCGAGCCATTGCTGGTCGATCTGGATGGATTGGTCTTTGGGCTTGGCCGAGGCGATCTTACAGGTCGTCGTGCCTTCCAGTTGCAGTCCGCGAGCTGCGCGCTGGCTGTCGAGGGTCTCCATCGTTGCGTCGGAGGGACGCTCGGTGGTCGGCTGGCAATCCGCCGGCAACTGCGGCGGCAACTCGCTCGAATCGAGAATGTCGCGCAGCAGGAATGGCGCGCAAATCGTCGAGGGAACAAACACGCACAAAAGAACAACGGCTGTGAGCAGACTGCCGCCTGCGATCCACAACGGAAGGCGACGTTTCGGCTTGAGCGTAACTCGCTGCGGGCTAAGCCGCAGTTTCTTCGCCGGTTCCACGCGATTGCCGCCTTTGGCTTGCGCCTGGCGAAGCAGGCCGTCCAAATCGCGGAGCAACTCGTCTTCGCTGCGTGAGGCGGCGTCGCCCAAAGCGATACTCACGGTCGCCGGAAAGCGGCTTGCGCCTACCTCTACCGGGGACTGCTCGACAGCTTGTCGCAACTTCTCCGCTACCGGAAGCACGCTCGCCAGATTGCTTCCGGGGACGACCATCAGCAGTTGATCGTTGCCATACCTTCCGATGTGATCGTAGCTGCGCAGCACACTCGTGAAGCGCTTGGCGATCTCTCCCAGAATCGGTTCACTGTGCGCCTGTTGCTCTTTGCCGGAGCCTGGAGAAGCGTCTATGGCCGCCAGCATCACGCATAGGTCGCCGCCTTCGCGCTCGGTCCTGGCAAGTTCGCGCGACAGGAGTTCCAGGATCGAGTCCTGATTCCAGATCGCCGTTGTCCGCACCATACATCCCCTCGGTGAATGATCACTTGCAGTTGGCAAAGAGCCCGTGAATCGATGACAAATTTCATCGAACATAGTAATGCCTGTCCGGTTCGGTGCACAGGGCGGAATCGAAAACGATCGACGGGTCCTTCGTTGCCGCTGATGCATTCGAGAATATATTCCGGGAGAGAAAAGGCAGGAAGCTGCAAGACAGCTTCGGTCATTAAATTACTCGACGTCGTCGTTTTGAAGGATTCCGCAGTTGAGAACATATACTGTGCGTGGCACAGTATGAGAAAATTTGGGTGATGAACGATTCTCGATCTCAACCCAATCTCTTTGAAAACCTCCGACTGGAGCTTCGCCGGGGCTGCCTGGTGGTGGCCGTCCTTGCCCGTTTGAGGGTAGAACGCTACGGTTATACCTTACGCAGCGCTTTGGCCGACGCCGGGCTGGAAGTCGAGGAAGGTACTCTCTACCCGCTGCTTCGCAGGCTCGAAAATCAGGGATTACTAGTCAGCGAATGGCGCCAAGAAAACAAGCGTAAGAAACGCTTTTACCGCCTCTCCTCCCATGGCGAAGTGGTGCTCAAGCAGTTGCTCAACGAGTGGCGGCGCATCAATGCGTCGCTCGAACAAATTGTTCGAGACGTATAGAACTCAACCCGACCACGACCGAGATCAGAGGCAAGGTGCTCGCAAAAAAGCGGGTGGAGGAATTTGCAAGCCCGCGCGAGCGCGGTATACCATTCGCGCCAACGTGCGCGCTTGGGGAAAACCTCACTGGGGACTCGTCGGTGGTTTTTGTATCCTCGCCGGTGCCGGGATTCTCCTCAGTCACTTCGGGATTCGCGCCTTTATCGGACCCAAAAGCCGTGCGCTGACTCAGCGCCATTTCCAAGCAACACCGCAGCGAGTGGCGCGCGGTAAGTACTTGGTGGAGGGTGTGGCCCACTGCTTCGCCTGCCATTCTCCGTTCGATCCAAATTCAAAAACGGGAGAGCCGCCGCCTGGACAGGCCGGAATCGGCGACGCGTTTTCTCCAGCATCGGGCACAATGTGGGTCTTTCCCAATCTCACCCCTGATCCGGCAACCGGGATTGGAAAACGGACCGACGACGAACTCGCGCGAGCCATCCGCGAAGGCATTTCGCATGATGGAAAAGCCATGTGGCCGATGATGCCTTACCCGCATTTCCGACAAATGTCAGACGAGGACTTGGCGTCGGTGATCGTCTTTCTGCGAAGCTTGCCGCCAGTGCGACATCCCCTGCCTGAGCGCAAGCTCCCCTGGAAAGACCAGGCCCGCTATAACCGCCTGCCCATTCCAATAAAAACTGAGGTGCCGCAGCCCGACTTAAACAACCAACTGAAGCGAGGAGAATATTACGTCAATCTCGGAAAGTGCGCTGACTGCCACACCCCGAGGGATGATGATGGTCGTGCTCTTCCGGGGCTCGATTTCGCGGGCGGAAATTTCCTCGACGAAATCAAGAAAGCAACTCCGAACCTGACCAACGATCCCACGGGGATCTCGTACTACGACGGGGATACGTTCATTCGAGTCATGCGCACGGGGAAGGTAGGCGCCCGCACCCTCGATCCCGTCATGCCGTGGTGGTATGTGGGTCGAATGACCGACGACGATCTCCGGGCCATGTTCGCGTACCTGCGATCGGTGAAGCCGGCGCATCATCGCATCGACAACGATCTGCCGCCAACCTTCTGCCGTATCTGCCGGATGAAGCATGGGGCCGGCGATCAGAACTAGTCCCGCCAGCAACGTGCTAGCATATTCTTTTACTAATCCCTCGGTTTCATCACGTCTTATTGCGCCTATGAGCACATCCGACACAAAAACCGCCGAGACCAATGCGCCGCCGGCCCCTGCTCCCTCCAATTTCATACGCGACATCATTCTCGAAGACCTGAAGACCAATAAGTTCAACGGAAGGGTACAGACGCGCTTTCCTCCCGAGCCCAACGGCTACCTGCACATCGGGCATGCCAAGGCGATCTGCCTCGATTTCGGATTGGCCGACGAGTTCCACGGCCATACCAACTTGCGCTTCGACGATACCAACCCCACCAAGGAAGAGACGGAGTATGTCGAGTCGATCAAGGCCGACGTCCGCTGGCTGGGATTTGATTGGGAAAACCTGCGCTACGCGTCGGATTACTTCGATCAGCTCTACGAGTGGGCGGTGCAGCTGATCAAGGCGGGCAAGGCGTATGTCGACGACTTAACCGCGGACGAGATTCGGAAGTATCGCGGAACCCTGAAAGAGCCCGGCAAAGACAGCCCGCTATCGCAACCGGCTCGGTGGACGAGAATCTTGACCTGTTCGAGCGCATGCGCAAGGGCGAGTTTCCCGACGGCTCGCGCGTGCTGCGCGCCAAGATCGACATGGCTTCGCCGAACCTGAACCTGCGCGATCCCGTGATGTATCGCATCCTTCGTACCGATCATCACCGCACCGGCAGCAAGTGGTGCATCTACCCGATGTACGACTACGCGCACGGGCAGTCGGACTCGCTGGAAAAAATCACGCACTCGATGTGCACGCTCGAGTTCGAAGATCATCGGCCGCTCTACAACTGGTTCATCCAGCAGCTGGGCATCTTCCCTTCGCAGCAAATTGAATTCGACCGCCTGAACCTGACCTACACGCTGCTAAGCAAGCGCAAGCTGCTGCAGTTGGTGCAGGAAAAACGCGTCAACGGATGGGACGATCCGCGCATGCCCACGATCTCGGGCATACGGCGGCGAGGCTATACGCGCGGAAGCGATCCGGAATTTCTGCAACGCGATCGGCGCGTCCAAGACCAACGGATCCATCGAACTCGCCATGCTCGAACACTTTGTGCGCGAGGATCTGAATAAGCGCTCGCCTCGGGTGATGGCCGTGCTGCGGCCGCTGAAGGTGGTCATCGACAACTATCCCGAGGGCCAGACCGAAGAGATGGACGCGGTCAACAATCCCGAGGATGCGAGCGCGGGTACGAGGAAGGTCCCGTTCTCACGCTTGCTCTACATCGAGCAGGACGACTTCCGCGAAGTGCCGCCCAAGGGATACTTCCGGCTCTCTCCGGGAAAAGAAGTGCGCCTGCGCTACGGCTACTTCGTTACCTGCACTGGTGTCACGAAGAATGACAAGGGAGAAGTGGTCGAAGTGCATTGCACCTATGATCCCGCCACGCGTGGCGGAAACGCTCCCGACGGGCGCAAGGTGAAGTCGACCATCCACTGGGTGTCGGCGGAACATGCAGTTGAAGCCGAGGTGCGGATTTACGAGAACCTCTTCTCGAAAGAAGACCCCGGCAAGGTGGAAGAGGGCCAGGACTTTCTCTCAAACCTGAATCCGAATTCGCTGGAACTGGTAAGCGACGCCAAGGTCGAGCCATCGCTCGCGAACGCCCCGGCCGGCACGCGCTACCAGTTCGAACGCCTGGGATACTTCTGCGCCGATCCCGACTCGAAGCCGGGCAAGCCGGTCTTCAATCGCACGGTCGCGCTGAAAGACACCTGGGCGAAGGTCGAGAAAAAGGGCAAGTAAAAGTCAGGCCAAGTCCCTACCTCCAACCCGCCGGAATCACCTGGAGCACACTTTGACCGCCCAACGTGCAATTTTCTGCACCTTGACGAGCGACCGGACCGGCAACATAATTCCGCCAGTCCAGGTTGGTCCCTCTTCCCTCGCCGCCTTTAGGAGGCGGTTCCTATGAAGCCGCTTCGCAGATACTTAATCTCAGCTCTATTGCTGTGCGCTCCTTTGCTCTTTGCCCAGTCGAAGCTGAAAACCATCACGCCGACCTTTACCACCATTGACGTGCCGGGAGCGCTGCAAACCGTTATTACCGGCATCAACAGTGCGGGAGAGATGGTGGGATGGTACAGCAACAGCGACAGCGGGCCATACCACTCATTTTCGTATAGCGGAGGCAATTTCACGTTCTTCGACTACCCGGGTGCAGCTTCGACGATCGCAAATGGGATTAACGACTCAGGTTTGATTGTTGGCATTGAAGGCGACGACTACAGCATTTTTGACAAGGGCTTTCTCTATGACGGCGTCACTTTCAGTTCTCTAAAAGTCGGCGCGAATTCTCGAACTTTTCTTTGGGGAGTCGATAACGCGGGGGACCTCGCCGGTGGCGCTGGCTCGGCGAACGCAACACGAGCGTTTGTAAAACAGGGCGGTAATCTGAAGGCGGTTAATTTTCCGGGCCCTTATGTTTACTCCTACGCCACCGGATTTAACAACTTGGGACAGATTGTTGGATGGACCAGCGAGGGCAGCACTGGGGACTCCTATCTGTATTCACGCGGGAAGTTCAAGAAGATCGATGTCTCTGGAGCCATCCAGACAGTGGCATTTTCGATCAACGATAATGGTCTAGCAGTCGGATACTACCAAGATGCGTCTGGATTCCCCGCTTTCGCGTTTTACAAAGGAAAATTGCTCTCCTTCAGTTACCCCGGTGCCGTGGCGACTGGTGCTTACGGCGTCGATGGCACCGGGCAAGTCGTGGGTGAATACAGCTTAGACTTTCAGACATATCATGGTTTCGTTACGAGTCCAATCACAAGCAGCGACTTCGAATAGCACTCTTTTTTGATGGCGCGATTCCGTTAAATCTGCGGCAGACGGCCATAGTCTGTCGTCTGCCGCAAATGCAGCTACTTATCCGCGTTTATCTTCCTATCCAGGGCGTAACCCAGGGTGAGCCGGTGGTTCGGTTCATGAACTTCAACAACTGACCAGCTACCTTGGGAACACCCACGCCACTAGGATGAGTAAAATCACCGAATTGGGCTGGGTTCGTGAGATCACCCTCGAGAACGTCAAACGCGCCATTGCAGGGCAGTCCGCCTTGTCCCCCGCACCAATACAAGCCATCTCCCCGGTCCGTGTCCCGACTGGCCCACAGATACGGCCCCCAGTCCACCCAAGGAGCCACCGTGTAATCCAGTTGGCCGGAATACGGATCGCTTCCCTGGATCGGCGGGTTGGCGGTTTGGCGTATCTGCGCGGTGATCGCTCGCTGAACGGTAAAGCCCAACTCATATGCAAACGGCTCGGGGTTCAGGCAGGCATTCGCTCCGCCAATGGAGTTGTTGGCATAGCCCCCATAAATTCGGCTGGTGACAAACACCTGTTTCACGTTCGGATAGCGCGGCAGAGACGGGATACCACTTCCCGGAGGCGGTTGCTTGCAGCACTTCAAATAGCGGGCAGTTGTAAAACACCGGGCGGCTACTGGTGCGCGTGCGGACTCTGGGCAGGATTGGCCTTGTGCACGACTACTTTGATTTTCTCCACCTTCACGTCAAAGTCTACCGGGGTCGTTTTCGGCGGATAGCACGCGGCGTTGTCGCACGCCTGATAGCGAAGCGTGCCGTGAAAAGCGTACTTCCCCGGTGCCATGCTGTGGAGCGGCCGTACAGAAATGCTGACGGAAAAATCTCCACTGTAGACGCTGAGTTTCTCCGTCGGATCGAAGGGGAAGCTGCGATCTTCGCCCGCCGGATAGGTGATTTTTCCGATCACGATATCCGTGGGAGCAGTGAGTTTGAGAGCTGTGGGAATCAGAAAGTCCGACTTCGGCGTGTTGGAATTGATGTGAAATCCCGACCCCACCCGGAATTGCAGTTCGACTGGATTCGACTTGCCGCGATACACCGGAGCGATTCCGGCTGGAACCATCGTCACGGAAGGGGCTTTATGTCCGGGCGAATCTTGCGCGCTCGCGAACGCGGCCGCTAAGAGCAGAACGGCGCCGAATTTCAGCAATGAGTGCACTTTAAAATCCTAGACCAATTCATGGACGCGGCCAACGTTACCGAGGCTCAATAATCAAGCTGTCCAGATATCTGTCGCAGCCTACTTCATGGCCACGGAACCGTGCTGCGACAAGACCTTCTTTACGTCGTCTTCGATCTCGCCGCGTCCCTTGAGACCAAAAATCTTGTCGACCACCTTGCCATCGCGATCGATATAAAACGTCGCGGGCAAGAACTGCACGCCGCCGTAGGAATCGCCGACCGCTTCTTTGCCGATCAAGATCGGATAGTTCACACCCATATTTTGCGCGAACTTCGAGATGTCTTCCTGGCTGGCATCGTCCATGGCTACGCCGACGATCTGTAAGCCCTCGGGCCCGTATTGCTTCTGCAGGTCGACGAACCACGGCATCTCGATCTTGCAAGGCTCACACCAGGTGGCCCAGAAATTCAGCAGCACGGCTTTGCCGCGAAAATCGGAGAGGTGCACCGTTTTTCCATCAAGCGATTGCAAGGCAAACTCCGGAGCGGGTTGGCCTTTCAAATTGCCCACGGAAGAGGGGGTTGCGCCGGGGCGGCGCGCCATGTGGAATCCGAACACCAGCATTAGAGAAACCACCATGGCGACAACGATAATGACTACTGGATCACGTTTCACGCAAACACTCCCATCACAACGCGAAGCGGCCGAGGAACGACAGGTAATTCGAAATCAGGGTAAAGCGGCCCATCACGAGCAGAATTCCTAGAAAAATCAGCAACACGCCGCTGGCGATTTCCAGCGCGTGCATGTGTGCTCGGAAGCGGCTGTAGAACTTGAGAAAACGTCCGATACCGAGCGAGGTCAGCAGAAACGGCACCGCCAGCCCCAGAGAATAGATCGCCAGCAGCACAATGCCTTTGAAAACGGAATCCTGGGCCGCCGCGAAACCCAGAATGACTGCCAGGATCGGGCCCACACACGGCGTCCAACCAAAAGCGAAGGCGAATCCCAGCACAAACGCGCCCCAGGGCGTGCTGCTGCCTTTCACGCTGTGCAGGCGGGCATCCATGTAAAGCGCTTTGATCTTGAAAATGCCCGTGAGATGAAGCCCAAAGAGAATGATCACCACGCCGGCGATTTCCGAAAGCAGAGACTTGTAGCGCGCCAGCAGTTGCCCGACTTCCGTGGAAATGGCTCCCAAGGTCACGAATACGATGCTGAAACCCAGAACGAAGCCGATCGAGTTGATCATCACCCGGCGAAACAGTTGTGATTCCTGGCTTTTCAGCTCTTCGACGCCGGCACCGGAAATCAGCGATACATATCCTGGCACCAGCGGCAGTACGCATGGAGAGAGGAAAGACACCAGGCCGGCCAAAAAGGCGGCGATAGGAAGCGGCAAGGATGACATCGTAATTATTGTACCTGCTGGTTAGACGTTCGGGCGCGAATAAGTGCACCACTCCCGATCATTTGGAGAACCCGTCGACCCCTTATTACAGATGTTTCCCAACGAGGGAAAGTTACACCCGCCTTACTTTCTCTTCACCCTGCTGGGCGGTGCTGCAGGTGCCGGCGGTGGACTAGGCTCCTCGGGGCTTTCCAACTGATTGGGAGACTCGGCAACCATTTTTCTCAAGAAGCCGATGGGAATGGTCGCGCTCAGCACCGAGCGATCGCTGTGTTGATCGATGCGAAGACTGTCGAAAAATCTCTTCACGTCCGGGTCGGGCCCGGCTCCTCCGACCGACACCTCGGCGGAGCGGAAGAGGTTCAGGAACGTGCCGACTTTTTCTGTCAATTGCTGCGCGTCTTCGTTCGATCCCGTAATCGCCTCCGCCTTGAACTGAACACTTCCCAGGTAGCGGACGGAAGCCACAACCACCGCGGGCTTGGGGAAAAGAAAGCTGTAGCTGAGTGGCCCGCTCCCCGCCTGGCCCGAAGGACTCATTTTGAAGATCGCCCAACTCACACTGGCCAGCGGAACTTCTTTGTAGAATTGCCGCAGGAATTGCGGTCCGCCGAAGGGCGAGGCGAGTTTACGCGAGCGGTCGATGATCGCCTTGATGACTTGCGGGTCGTTATTGTTGGACGCCGCGACCGTATCCACGGCCAAGGGAGCTACGCGCAACGTCCGCCCTTCGAGCGGAATGCTGTAGATATCGACCGAGTGGTAGTTCTCGACTGACTTCGCCAGCTTGTGCAGATAGGCGTTCAGCTTTTCGCCGTCGATGCGCCCGACGAAGATTTCCGAGAAACGCGCCTGATCGAGCTGGGCCGGAGCGGTCGGTGAATAGTGGATCGCGAACGCCGCCTCGTCCAGATCGCGCTCGAACTGGAATCCGGTGGCCTCGATGAACTGCTGGTAGTCGGCGTCGTGGGTTACGGGAGGCAGATTTCCCGCCAGGTTCGCCCTCCGCATCCATTGCAGGTTGATGTAAAAAAATCCGTCGGCACCCGGCAACAGGCGCGCCGCTTCGGGTGGAGCATGCTTGCGCAGCTGGACGAGCAGAGCGAGCACCGCCGCGACCACGATCGCGGTCAGGAAGATGGGGAAGCTGCGTCGTATGCGCATGCGTATGGCCGCCAGCGGGGCTTTTCCCACAGAACCACGACCCGGAGGCGCTCAGGAAACGGGCCATGATAGCACTGCGGCGAACCCGCCGGAAGAAATGGCGGGCAAAGGGGTTAGGCGGTTGCACGCGGGTGGCCGTTATGATACTTTATAAAATTGTCCCGGACATCAGGAAGGGATCCGAGGGACGAATTCGTCCGAAGGGGCGATTGTCTCTCCTGCTGGCGTAGCTCAGTTGGTAGAGCATCTGATTTGTAATCAGAGGGTCGGGGGTTCAAATCCCTTCGCCAGCTCCAGTTCCGGAACTCAGGGTATAGGCGCGGGCGGACCAGATTTTTTCCAATAGCACTCCATAAGGAATCTTTTCCAAGTGTGGTGTTTTGCGCGTGCGGGAGTTTGCGCGCGATTTCTGTTCCACTAATTTAGGACAACGTCGGCTGCAAACTGACTCCTCCGCGCGCATGCGCCACCCCGGTGAAGTTTGCCGGAAGATGAAGTAAGGAAGCTGAAGGCTTCGGTGTTCTTGCACAGGTGGGTGAGTGGTTAAAGCCAACAGACTGTAAATCTGTCCCTCCTAGCGAGGTACGAAGGTTCGAATCCTTCCCTGTGCACCAGAAACTGTTGTGAACCGCTTGCTAGCTGCGATGATCGCGTATGTCGTCCTCGGTGGATTGGTTTGGGCGACGATTAAGGACCCGAGGATTCGCTTGGCGACGTTAGCGATCCTGGCGATGTTCGCGGTGAAAACCTGGGTGCGGCGTAAAGAGGTCATGCATCCGGATAAGAATGACGCGGAGTAAAGGTTTGGCTGAAAGCTGACGGCTGATAGCTGACAGCGGGTGTCGGGCCGATGTAGCTCAGTTGGTAGAGCACTCCCTTGGTAAGGGAGAGGTCACCAGTTCAATCCTGGTCATCGGCTCCAGAAGATTTAAAGCTGTTTTGAAAGCTGGCGGCTGATAACTGACAGCGGGGTTTGCAGGGCGGGAGTAACTTGAGGCGTTTTGCGGGCGTGAGCGAAGCGGGAGCCCGCAGCCGAAATCCCGAGCGGTGTTTGCGAGGGATCTCGAGGTTTGGGAGTGGAACGAAGCGGGAGTAACTCAGTGGTAGAGTCACAGCCTTCCAAGCTGTTGGTCGCGGGTTCGATTCCCGTCTCCCGCTCCAGTGATTGTTGATCCGGTGAATGAATGGCTTTTGTAAAAGCGCTGATCAAAGTTGAGCACGAAAAAGAGTTCGAAGAACTGAAAGGCGCGATTACGCGCGTGCTATCTCCGCAGAAGATGGAGAAGTTCCTCAAGCGGGTCCAGAGTGGCGGCATGCGGATTCGGGATTGGGACGCGATTCTGGCCAAGAACGTCATCGACCGCGAAGACGAGATCCTGGCCAAGTCCGGCAATACCGCGCAGAAGTTGTATCAGGCAATCAGCGTTTCGGATCAGGCGCAAATGCGGGAGTTTTTCCTCTCGCAGATTGAAGAAGTCGAGCCGGCGCTGCGGACAAAATTTCAAAAGCTGTATCAGTATTACTAGCGAGGCAGGCAATCTTATGGCGAAAGAGAAATTTGAGCGTAATAAGCCGCACTGCAACGTAGGGACGATTGGTCACATTGATCACGGGAAGACCACGTTGACGGCGGCGATCACCAAGGTGTTGTCGAAGCACAACCCCAAGATCCAGTTCCGGTCGTTCGATTCGATCGATAACGCTCCGGAAGAGAAGGCGCGCGGAATCACGATTGCCACGGCGCACGTCGAGTACGAGACGGCGAACCGGCATTACGCGCACGTGGATTGCCCGGGCCACGCCGACTACATCAAGAACATGATTACGGGCGCGGCGCAGATGGATGGCGCGATTCTGGTGGTTGCAGCGACGGACGGTCCCATGCCGCAGACGCGCGAGCACGTGCTGCTGGCTCGCCAGGTCGGTGTGCCGTACATCGTGGTGGCGCTGAACAAGTGCGACGCGGTGGATGATCCTGAACTGCTTGATCTGGTTGAGCTCGAAGTGCGTGAGTTGCTGAAGTCGTACCAGTTCCCGGGAGACGATGTTCCGGTGGTTCGCTTGTCGGCGCTGGGCGCGTTGAACGGCGAAGAGAAGTGGGAAAAGCAAGTGGACGCGTTGATGGAAGCGGTCGACAAGAGCGTGCCGCAGCCGGCGCGCGATCTGGACAAGCCGTTCCTGATGCCGATCGAAGATATTTTCTCGATTTCGGGACGCGGCACGGTGGTTACGGGCCGTATCGAGCGCGGCAAGGTGAAGGTTGGCGAAGAAGTGGAAATCGTGGGTTTCCGCGACACCCGCAAGACGGTGGTGACGGGCGTCGAAATGTTCAAGAAGCAGTTGGACGAAGGCATGGCCGGTGACAACGCCGGGTTGCTGTTGCGCGGCATTGCGAAAGAAGATGTGGAGCGCGGCATGGTGCTGGCGAAGACGGGATCGATCACGCCGCACACCAAGTTTAAGGCGGAGGTGTACATCCTGACGAAAGAAGAAGGCGGACGACACACGCCGTTCTTCAAGGGATACCGTCCGCAGTTCTACCTGCGCACGACCGACGTGACGGGAGTAGCGGAGTTGCCGGCGGGGACCGAGATGGTCATGCCCGGTGACAACGTGAGCCTGGTGATCGAGTTGATCACGCCGGTGGCCATGGAAAAGGGATTACGCTTCGCGATTCGTGAAGGCGGCCACACCGTGGGCGCAGGCACGATTGCGGAAATTATTCAGTAAGTCGGTACCCAGTACTCAGTACCCGGTACCCAGAAAAAGCAAGAGCTAAAGGCTAGGAGCTGTTTCATGCCCCGAGAAATTATTACCATGCAGTGCGGTGATTGCAAAGAGCGGAACTATTCGACCACGAAGAACCGGAAGACGACTCCGGATCGCGTCGAGCTGAAGAAATTCTGCAAGCGTTGCCGGAAGCATACGCCGCATAAGGAAGTGAAATAGATTTTGTAATTTGGCAATCGGGTAATTTGGTAATTGAAACCCCAGCAGTACGACGGTCATGAGGTTTTCAAATTACCAAATTACAAATTGCAAAATTACCAAATGAAGCTAGGGGCGTAAGCTCAACGGTTAAACTGTCGGTCTCCAAAACCGAACTTGGGGGTTCGAATCCCTCCGCCCCTGCCAGAGTTTTGCGGGAGACAGTAGAGAAGAGCCAGGAGTTGTGATGGCAGTCGAGACGAAGAAGATGACAAACGCAATCAGCACCACCGGTGGCAACTGGATGGAGCGGGTTAAGTCCTGGCCGGAGCGGATCAAGACGTTCTATAACGACGTCCGCACCGAAATGAAGAAAGTCACCGCGCCCTCTTTCAAGGAAGTGCAGGCGACCACCGCAGTGGTCATCGTCACGGTTTTCCTTTTTGGCGTGTACTTTTTCATCATCGACAACATTATCGGGAAGGGCGTCGATTGGTTGTTTCGTACGTTGGGGCATCACTAGATGGCGAAGAAGGAAGCTGAGGTTTTACCGCACTCTATGCCGGACGAAGAGAAGAACGAATCCGGGACGCCGGGCGATGGAGCCCCGGAAGTTCCGCGCAATCCCAACATGAAGTGGTACATCATCCACTCTTACTCGGGATTCGAGCGCAAGGTGAAAGAGTCTCTCGAGTCGCGCATCCAGGCTTTCGGGCTGCAGGAAAAAATCGGCAAGGTGCTGATTCCCACCGAAGCCGTCACCGAAGTGCGCGGCGGCAAGAAGTACACCGTCGAGCGGATGTTTTATCCCGGCTACGTGCTGGTCGAGATGGACATGGATGACCACGTCTGGCATGTGGTGAAGTCGACGCCGCGGGTCACCGGATTTGTCGGCACGGGTCAGCAGCCCACGCCTTTGTCGGAAGAAGAAGTGCAGCACATCGTGTATCGCGTGGGCGAAGCGAAAGACAAGCCCAAACTCAAGGTCAAGTTCGAGAAGAACGAAACCGTGCGTATCACCGAGGGTCCCTTTGCCAGCTTCACCGGCATCGTGGACGAGGTCAACGAAGACCGCGAAACCCTCAAAGTCATGGTGACGATCTTCGGCCGCTCGACTCCGGTGGAGTTGGAGTTCGGGCAGGTGGAGAAGCAGGGGTAAACGAAGTTTCAAGTTTCCAGTTTCAAGAAAGGCAGTCCCAAAGTTACTGAGCCGAAAATCCTAGACTCGGGGTTGGGGCGGAAGAGAGATCATGGCAAAGAAAGCAACAGGTTCGGTAAAGCTTCAGATCGCGGCGGGCAAGGCGACCCCGGCGCCTCCGGTCGGCCCAGCATTAGGCCAGGCGCAGATCAACATCATGGAGTTCTGCAAGCAGTTCAACGCGCGTACCAGCGCGAAAGAACTTGAAGGACTCATCATTCCGGTGGTGGTCACGGTCTACAGCGACCGCTCGTTCACCTTCATCACCAAGACGCCTCCAGCTTCGATTCTGTTGAAGCGCGCGGCGGGCGTTGCCAAGGGATCGGGCGCGCCGAACAAAGATAAAGTCGGCAAAGTCACGCTGAAGCAGGTGGAAGAAATCGCCCGGCAGAAGATGCCCGATCTGAACGCAGCTTCGGTGGATGCAGCGGTGAAGAGTGTTCGCGGAACCGCGCGCTCGATGGGAATCGAAGTAGTTGGGTAATTTGGTAATCGGGTAATTTCGTAATTTGAAAAACAATTGCTGAGGTTTTCAATTACCAAATTTAGAGATTACAGAATTACAAAATTAGTTTTGTCACTAACACTACGGCTCATCAAAACAACGTTGAGCGGTGGGAGACGAGGAGCAAATGAGAAAAGCAGGAAAGAACATCACCAAGGCGCGTGCAGCAGTTGAGCCGCGTTCTTATCTTCTGCCGGACGCGGTTGCGCTCTTGCAGAAAGTGAAATTCGCCAAATTTGATGAGACGGTTGAAGTCACGATGCGTCTCGGGGTCGATCCCAAGCACGCCGACCAGATGGTGCGCGGCACCGTGGTTCTGCCGCACGGTCTGGGCAAGTCGAAGAAAGTCCTGGTCATCGCTACCGGCGACAAAGTGCGCGAGGCGGAAGCCGCGGGCGCTGATTTCGTGGGCGGCGAAGACATGGTTGAGAAAATCACCAAAGAGAACTGGACGGATTTCGACGCCCTCATCGCCACGCCCGACATGATGAAGTCGGTCGGACGTCTGGGTAAAGTTCTCGGTCCCAAGGGCCTGATGCCTAACCCGAAGACCGGCACCGTGACCTTCGACGTGGGCAAGGCAGTGCAGGAAGTGAAAGCCGGCAAAGTGGAATTCCGTACCGACAAGACCGCGTTGGTCCACGTTCCGGTGGGAAAGATTTCGTTCACTCCAGAAAAGCTGATTGATAACGCGACCACTGTGATTTCGAGCGTGATCAAGGCCAAGCCGTCGGTTGCCAAGGGCAAGTACATCAAGGGCTGCTATCTCAGCTCGTCGATGGGCCCCGGCATCGCGCTGGATACGACCGCGGTTGAGGCTGCGTCGAAGCTATAGTTTTGGTGTAGCGCGGACACTCCTGTCCGCGCACGACGCGGGCAAGAGTGCCCGCGCCACATGACACAAGATTGAAAGGGATTGAATCATGGCTGTCAGCAGAGCAAAGAAAACTGAGCAAGTCGACGAATTGAGCGGCGAGCTGAAGAATGTCTCCAGCGTCATCGTGACCACTTACAGCAAGCTGACCGTGGCGCAGGATTACGAGTTGCGCAAGACGCTGCGCGGCTCCGGCGCGAAATACCGGGTGGTGAAGAACACTCTGGCGGCGCTCGCCTCCAAGGGCACCAAGGTGGAAGAGGTTCTGAAAGACCTCTCGGGCGTTACCTCGATTGCCTATACCGAGGGCGATCCCGTCGCTTTGGCGAAGGCGCTTTCGAAGTACGCCAAAGACAATCCGGAATTCACCTTCAAGGCGGGACTGGTCGAAGGCCGTGTGATCTCGATCAAAGAGATTCAGGCGCTGGCGACTATGCCTTCGAAGGAAGAGATTTACTCGAAGCTGCTGTTCCTGATGAACGCACCGGCGCAACGCCTGGTGACGGTGATGAATGCCGTCGGAAAAAACCTGGCCGTGGTCATCAATCAGGGAGTGGAGAAAGAGAAGTTCAAGAACGACGCACCGCAAGGTGTGTAGTCCGGCAAAGTTTCGGGGCGGAAGTTCGCCCGAAAAGATTTAGCCGTTCCCGGCCGAGGGTTGCGCGGCAGAAATCTTCTGCGTTGTCTGGCGCGGAGATGGAAGCCTGGTCGCACTGGAAACTTTGGTCGGGGATGGCGAGATCAACAAATCGATAATTTAATTATTGGAGAACTAACATGGCGGATCTGCAGCAGTTGGAAGATCAAATCGTAGGCTTGTCGCTGCTCGATGCAGCGGCTCTAGTGAAGCGGCTCGAAGAGAAGCTCGGCGTATCGGCCGCAGCGGCGGCGCCAGTGATGATGGCTGGTGGCGGCGGTGCAGCAGCGGCGGCTCCGGCGGAAGAGAAGACCGAGTTCACGGTCATGCTCAAGGAAGTCGGCGCGAACAAAATTAACGTGATCAAGGCCGTCCGCGAAGTCACCAGCCTGGGCTTGAAAGAAGCCAAGGATCTGGTCGATGGCGCCCCCAAGGCAATCAAAGAGGGCGTCTCGAAGGAAGAAGCCGAGACCATCAAGAAGAAGTTCACCGAAGCCGGCGCAACCGTAGAAGTGAAGTAGTTTCAGTAAGATGGGGGCCGGATAAGCTCCGGCTCCGCTTGCTGGACCATTTTGGTGCAAGTTCGGCTCAGACGCACGATCTTAGGTGGTGAATCTTCCGGGATGGTGTTACCATCTATATAAACACCGCTTCTTGGAATTCACCGTGGTAACGGGCGATCCCCAGATTCTTGTCACTTGAGGGGAAGAGTTTGGAGTGATCGCGGCAAGGGTTGGGCAACTGTTCCGCGGGCAGCGGGACGGAAACAGGCCTTAGAGACTGGCGCGGAAACATACATTTCAACAGAGGCTGCGCGCTCGATTTGGCGCCTGCGGGGAGTTATGTCCCTACGGGCGCGTACGTATTTCCCGGGTTTTTCCAGGTTCCTATTTACCGCGGCGCGGCTGACGCGCCACCACAATCCGCGGTTTCTCGCAACCAACGGTTGCGCTTGCAGTATTGGAGTTCTTGAATGCCGATGAATAACAACAGCATCTTTCGTAAACGTTTTGACTTTTCCAAAATTCCCGCAACCATCCAGATCCCGAACCTGATCGAGGTGCAGAAGCGCTCCTACGAACGGTTCCTGCAAATGGATCGCTTGCCCAGCGAGCGCGACGACGCCGGGCTTCAGGCCGTTTTCCAGTCGGTATTTCCCATCACCGATTTCCGCAACGTATCACAACTTGAGTTTGTGGATTACGCCATTGGTAACTGGGAGTGCAAGTGTGGTCACCTCAAAGGTCTCCACCACCTGCGCACCACTTGCAAGAATTGCGGATCCACGGTCATCACCGACCCGTTCCATCCCGGAGATGTTCTTTGCGGCAAGTGCGGCACCTACAACGCGAACACTCCCGATTTCTGCAACAAGTGCGGCGACCCGGTCGGCCTGCAACTGAAGTATGACGTGAGCGAGTGCGAAGAGCGCGGTATGACTTACTCTGCCCCGCTGAAAGTCACTATGCGGCTCACCATCTTCGAAAAAGATGCGGAGACCGGCAGCCGTTCCATTCGCGACATCAAGGAACAGGAAGTGTTCTTCGGCGACGTTCCGCTGATGACGCAGAACGGCACGTTCATCATCAACGGCACCGAACGCGTGATTGTCAGCCAGTTGCACCGTTCGCCCGGCGTGTTCTTCGAGACCGCCAACAACCGTACGTACTTCCTCGGCAAGATTATTCCTTACCGCGGATCGTGGGTTGAATTCGAGTACGACCAGAAGAACGTGCTGTACGTGCGTATCGACCGCAAGCGCAAGTTCCTGGGAACGATCTTCCTTCGCGCTCTGGGCCTGCGTTCTGGCGAAGACATTTTGCGCACCTTCTATACCGTCGACCGCCTGGCGATTCGCGACAAAAAGCTTTACTGGACGCTTGATCCGACGAGCGAAAGGCCCACGAACCTGCTGGGCATGAAGCTGGCGCACAGCGTGAAGAACAAAGCCGGCGAGGAAATCGCCCACTCCGGACGCAAGATCAACGCCGCTGTCTTGAAAGAAATTCAGAAGGCGAAGATCACCGAGATCGAGGTCGACGTCACCGATCTCGAGGGCGCGTGGGTGGCGGGCGACGTGGTCGACACCACCACCGGCGAAGTGCTGCTCGAAGCCAACTCGGAACTCACGGCCGACAAGCTGTCGAAGATTCTCGAGGCTGCGGGCGTGGTCGAACTGAACCTGTTCTTCCCCGAGCGCGACGACGTGGGTACGGTGATCAGTCAGACGCTGAAGCGCGATTCGGTGACGACTCCGCAGGAAGCGCTGATCGAGATCTACCGCAAGCTGCGTCCGGGCGATCCGCCGACGCTCGATACGGCGACGGCGCTGTTCCACGGAATGTTCTTCGACCCGCGCAAGTACGACTTCTCTCGCGTGGGCCGTTTGAAGTTCAACATCAAGCTGTTCGAGAACCAGGATGCGACCAAGCTCGATAACCGCACGCTGGAGCCGGAAGATTTCTACGGCACTATCCGTTACCTGCTCAAGCTGCGCAAGAGCATTGGTTCGGTCGACGACATCGATCACCTCGGCAACCGCCGGGTTCGCGCGGTGGGCGAGTTGCTCGAAAACCAGTTCCGCATCGGACTGGTCCGCATGGAACGCGCCATCAAGGAAAAGATGAGCGTGTACCAGGAAATGTCGACGGCCATGCCGCACGACTTGGTCAACGCCAAGCCGGTGATGGCTGCGATCCGCGAGTTCTTCGGATCGTCGCAGCTGTCGCAGTTCATGGATCAGACCAACCCGCTGTCGGAGATCACGCACAAGCGGCGTCTCTCGGCACTTGGGCCGGGCGGATTGTCGCGGGAACGCGCGGGATTCGAAGTCCGCGACGTCCACCCCACGCACTACGGACGTATCTGCCCGATTGAGACGCCGGAAGGTCCGAACATCGGTCTGATCTCGTCCTTGAGTTGCTACGCGCGCATTAACGATTACGGCTTCATCGAGTCGCCCTACCGCCGCGTGAAAAACGGCCGGGTGCTCGATTACGTCAGCATCGTGAATGCGGGTGACGCCGACTTCAAGGTGGGAGACCACATTGAGAAGCATGAGATCGAGAAGATCAATGCGGATCTGAAGGATCGTCGCAAGCGCGCGGCGGAAGTCGAACCGTACTCGTTCTATCTGTCGGCGTGGGAAGAAGACCGGCACACGATCGCGCAGGCGAACGTGGAACTGGATGACAAGGGCAAGGTAGTCGCCGAGCTGGTGAATGCCCGCAAGGCTGGCAACTTCGTTCTGGTCAACCGCGACGAAGTTGACTACATCGACGTCAGCCCGAAACAGCTGGTTTCGGTGGCTGCATCGCTCGTGCCCTTCCTGGAGCACGACGACGCCAACCGGGCGCTGATGGGCGCGAACATGCAACGCCAGTCCGTGCCTCTGTTGCGAGCGGAAGCTCCCATCGTGGGCACGGGAATGGAAGGTGTCACGGCTCGTGACTCCGGCGCGGTCATTCTGGCCAAGCGTAACGGAATCATCGATTCGGTCGACTCCGAGCGCATTATCGTGCGCGTCGAAGGCGAGCACCATCCCGGGCAGCTTTCGCGCGAAGTGGGCAGCGACATTTACCAGCTCACGAAGTTCAAGCGTTCCAACCAGAACACCTGCATCAACCAGAAGCCGACGGTCAAGAAGAACCAGCGGGTGCTGAAAGGACAGGTGATCGCCGACGGTCCTTGCACGGATCACGGCGAGTTGGCGCTGGGACGCAATGTGCTGGTGGCCTTCATGCCCTGGCGCGGTTACAACTTTGAAGACGCGATCCTGGTCTCGGAAAAGCTGGTGAAAGAGGACTACTACACGTCGGTCCACATCGAGGAGTTTGAAATCGAAGCTCGCGACACCAAGCTGGGGCCGGAAGAAGTCACGCGCGACATCCCGAACGTCAGCGAATCGATGCTGCGCAATCTGGATGAAGCGGGCGTGATCCGCATCGGCGCCACGGTGAAGCAGGGCGACATCCTGGTGGGCAAGGTGACGCCGAAGGGCGAAACCCAGCTCACGCCGGAAGAGAAGCTGCTGCGCGCGATCTTCGGCGAGAAAGCCGGCGACGTACGCGATGCTTCGCTCTACTGCCCTCCGGGCATCGAGGGTGTCATCGTCGATGTCAAAATCTTCTCCCGCAAGGGACAGGAGAAGGACGAGCGCGCGAAAGCCATCGAGGGCACGCAGATCGCCAAGTTGGAAAAGAACCTTTCGGATGAAATCCGGATTCTTACCGACGAGCGCCTGAAGCGCCTGGAGAACATCCTGGGCGGCAAGGAAGTGCAGGCCGATCTGCATGATGAGCGTACCAACAAGCGTCTGCTGACCAAGGGCAACATTCTCGACCGCGACACGATCGAGCGCATTTCCACGCGGAACCTGAAACGTATCAAGTACAACGACAAGGATCCGCGGGTGAATGAGCAGATCGACGAGATCGAAGAGATGACCTCGCGCCAGATTGACGTGCTCAAGAAGATCGTGAACGAGAAGAAAGACAAGCTGACCAAGGGCGACGAGCTGCCGCCGGGCGTGATCAAGCTGGTCAAGGTCTACATCGCGATGAAGCGCAAGCTCAGCGTGGGTGACAAGATGGCCGGCCGTCACGGGAATAAAGGCGTCATCGCCCGTATCCTGCCGGAAGAGGATATGCCGTACCTCGCCGATGGCACCCCGATGGAAATCGTTCTCAACCCCCTGGGCGTTCCTTCCCGAATGAACGTGGGACAGATTCTGGAAACCCACCTGGGATGGGCGGGACACAAGATGGGCGAGAAGGTGACCAGGCTGTTGGCCGAGAACTCGAAGGAAGAAGTGGTCCGGCGTGAACTCAAGGCGTTGTTCAAAGACAGCGCGCTGGCAGACACCATCGCGGAAATGAGCGATGAAGACATCATGCCAGTGGCCGAAAGCCTGACTCGCGGCGTCTTCATGGGGTCGCCCGTGTTCGACGGCGCGCGCGAAGGCGAGATCAAGGCCCTGCTCGCGCAATCGGGCCTGCCGACCTCGGGCAAGACGTATCTGTACGACGGCATGACCGGAGACAAGTTCGAACAGCCGGTCACCGTGGGTTACATCTACATGCTGAAGCTGTCGCACCTGGTCGACGACAAGATTCACGCGCGTTCGATCGGTCCGTACTCGCTGATCACCCAGCAACCGCTGGGCGGAAAAGCGCAGTTCGGCGGCCAGCGCTTCGGAGAAATGGAAGTCTGGGCTCTGGAAGCGTATGGCGCGGCGTTCATCCTGCAGGAACTGCTGACGGCAAAGTCGGACGACGTATACGGCCGCACCAAGATTTACGAGGCCATCGTCAAGGGCGAAGCCGCCATGGAACCCGGTGTACCCGAGTCGTTCAACGTATTGATTCGCGAGTTGCAGTCGCTCTGCCTCGATGTGGAGTTGATCAAGGCCGGAGAGAAGAAGCCGGTCATGGCGACGGCTGCAGCCGACTAACAGTTCTCAGTTCCCGGTTCTCAGTTCTCAGTAACTGGGGCCGGGAACGGACTGAGCAGAATTTAGTGAAATGAGTTTCCGTGGCGTTGTCCTTCAGCTGTCGGGAACAGAGAAAATCAGCGATCGGTTTTCAACTGGGAACTGAGAACCGGGAACTGAGAACTAAGAAGGGCCGCCGGTGGTGGCGTACATCACAGGAAGTGGAGGAACACCTTGTATCGTTCGAGCCCCTTTGACATGGCGAACCCGATTGCCGATTTCGATGCGATCCGCATCAGCCTGGCATCTCCGGAAAAAATCCGGAGTTGGTCGCATGGTGAAGTCACCAAGCCCGAAACCATCAACTACCGAACTTTTAAACCGGAGCGGGACGGACTGTTCTGCGCCCGTATTTTTGGTCCTGTAACCGATTGGGAATGCTTGTGCGGCAAGTACAAGCGCATGAAGCACCGCGGAGTGATCTGCGACAAGTGCGGTGTGGAAGTCACTCTGTCGAAAGTCCGCCGCGAACGCCTTGGCCACATCGAACTGGCGTCGCCCTGTTCGCACGTCTGGTTCTTCAAGGGATTGCCCAGCCGCATCGGGCACCTGCTCGACATCTCGCTGCGCGACCTTGAGTCCGTGCTCTACTTCGAAGCCTACGTCACGGTTGAACCTGGCGAGGCTCCGGTAAAAGACCGCGAAGTCATCAAGGACGAGGCGAAGTTCCGCGAACTCGATCAGCAATATCGTCCCACCGGCTTCAAAGCCATGATGGGCGCGGAAGCCATCAAGGAACTTCTCAAGCGGGTAGAGATCGAAACCCTTTCCACCGAACTGCGCGAGAAGATGAAGAACGAGAGCTCGCTGCAGAAGCGGCTCAAGTACGCCAAGCGCCTGAAAGTGGTCGAAGCGTTTCGCAAGAGCGGCAACAAGCCGAACTGGATGATCCTCGACGTGATCCCGGTGATTCCGCCGGAGCTGCGTCCCCTGGTTCCTCTGGATGGCGGCCGCTTTGCCACGTCTGACTTGAACGATCTGTATCGCCGCGTGATCAACCGTAACAACCGGTTGAAGAAGCTGATGGATTTGCACGCGCCCGAAGTGATCGTGCGCAACGAAAAGCGCATGTTGCAGGAAGCGGTCGACGCCCTGTTCGATAACGGACGCCGTGGCCGCGTGCTGCGCGGCGCCAACAACCGTCCGCTGAAGTCGCTCTCCGATACGCTGAAGGGCAAGCAGGGACGTTTCCGTCAGAACCTGTTGGGCAAGCGCGTGGACTACTCGGGACGTTCCGTCATCGTGGTCGGTCCCGAACTCAAGCTGCACCAGTGCGGACTTCCCAAGAAGATGGCTCTGGAACTGTTCAAGCCGTTTATTTATCACCGGCTGGAGCAGACCGGACACTGCACCACCATCAAGCAGGCCAAAGAAATGGTGGAACAGCAAGAGCCGATCGTTTGGGACATCCTGGAAGAGGTCATTAAAGACCATCCCGTGCTCTTGAACCGCGCCCCTACCCTTCATCGCCTCGGCATTCAGGCATTCGAGCCGGTGCTGGTGGAAGGCAAGGCGATCAAGATCCACCCGTTGGTTTGCACGGCGTTCAACGCCGACTTCGACGGCGACCAGATGGCGGTACACATTCCGCTGTCTCCTGAAGCGCAGGTCGAGGCCAGCGTATTGATGCTGTCATCGCACAACATTCTGTCGCCGGCCTCCGGTCAGCCGATCACTGTGCCTACGCAGGACATGGTGCTTGGTCTCTACTATCTGACCAAAGCCAAGCCGGGCGCCAAGGGTGAGGGACGCGCTTTCGCCAACATCGACGAAGTGCTGCTCGCACTCGATGCCGGTGAAGTGGAAACACTGTCGCCGATCCGCCTGCGCTACTCCGGAGAAGTGATCGACCTGACCACTGCGTACGACGATCAGGACATCACCCACACCGAACCAGTTCAAGTGGAGCGCGGCTTCCTGAACACGACCGTAGGACGCGCCATCCTGAACGATCACTTACCCAAGGGCAGTGAAGCACGCATGCCTTTTATTAACGGGTTGCTGAAGAAGAAGGGTATCGGACAGCTGGTCAGCTACTGCTATCTGCGCTTCGGGCTCGAGACTACGGTCAAGATGCTCGATGAAGTGAAGGAGCTCGGCTTCCGCTTCGCCACCCGAGCAGGCTTGTCGATCGGTATCGATGACATGGTCATCCCCGACAGCAAGAAGGGCCTGGTTCGCGACGCCGACAAGCAGGTGGTCAACGTTCAGCAGCAGTACCTGGACGGCGCCATCACCAATGGCGAACGCTACAACAAAGTGGTTGAAATCTGGTCGGCGATTACCGAAAAGGTCGCGGACGAGATGTTCGGCCAGATGCAGCGGCGAGACAAGGAAGGCGAGATCAATCCGATTTACGTCATGGCCGACTCCGGCGCTCGCGGATCGAAACAGCAGATTCGCCAGCTCTCGGGTATGCGTGGATTGATGGCCAAGCCGTCGGGCGAAATTATCGAAAGTCCGATCACGGCGAACTTCCGTGAAGGGCTGACGGTGCTCGAATACTTCATCTCGACGCACGGCGCTCGTAAGGGTCTGGCGGATACGGCGCTCAAGACCGCCGATTCCGGCTACCTCACCCGCCGCCTGGTCGATGTGGCGCAGGACGTAATCATCAGCGAATACGACTGCGGCACCGTCGATGGCATTTACGTTTCGGGTATCGTCGAAGCCGGCGAGATCATCGAGCCGCTGCGCGACCGCATTGTGGGCCGCGTATCGCTCGAGAAGATCAAAGACTACGACGGAAACGTGGTGGTCGACATCAACCAGGAAATTACGGAAGATCTCGCGGGATCGATTCAGGCTGCCGGTATCGAACGGGTGAAGATCCGTTCCGTGCTGACTTGCGAATCGAAGCGCGGCGTTTGCGTGATGTGCTACGGCCGCAACCTGGCTTCGGGACGCCTCGTCGAACTCGGCGAAGCGACCGGCGTTATTGCGGCGCAGTCCATCGGCGAACCCGGAACCCAGCTCACCATGCGTACCTTCCACATCGGCGGCACGGCGTCTCGAGTTTCTGAGCAGTCGCGTCTCGATGCTAAGAACAATGGCGCGGTGCGCTTCGTAGGACTGCAGACGGTCAAGGCAAAGTCGGGCGATCTGGTGGTCATGAACCGCCAGGGTTCGATCGCCGTGGTCGACGAGAAGGGCCGCGAGCGCGAGCGTTACGCGGTGGTGTACGGCGCAAAACTGAAGGTCAACGATGGCGATCAGGTTACGCTCGGCCAGGTGATGGTCGAGTGGGATCCTTACACTTTCGCGATCCTGACCGAAATCGGCGGCACCGTGCAGTTCAAAGACTTGCAGGAAGGAGTCACGCTGCACGAAGAAGTCGACGAAGTGACCGGATTGTCGCGTCACGTCGTAGCCGATTCACCGGACGAGAAGCGCCAGCCCGCAATCGTGATCAAGGGTAGCAAGGCGAACAAGCGCTACCTGATGCCGTCACGTGCTCACCTCATGGTGCAGGACGGAGATACGGTATTCCCGGGCGATGTGTTGGCCAAGATCCCGCGCGAAACCACCAAGACGAAAGACATCACCGGTGGCCTGCCGCGCGTGGTCGAGTTGTTCGAAGCCCGCAAGCCGCATGAAACCGCGGTCATCAGCGAAATCGATGGCACGGTGAAGTTCGGCGAGGTTTCGAAGGGCCAGCGCAAGCTCTACGTGCAGGCCGACAATGGCACAGAGAAAGAGTACTCGGTGCCGCGTGGCGTTCACATCAACGTGCAGGAAGGCGAGCGCGTCAAGGCGGGCGAACCGCTGATGGACGGCCCGCTCAACCCGCACGACATTCTGGCCGTACTCGGCGAGAAGGAACTGCAGGCTTACCTGGTGAACGAAATCCAGGAGGTCTACCGGTTGCAGGGTGTGAACATCAGCGACAAGCACATCGAAGTCATCGTTCGTCAGATGATGCGATGGCGCAAGGTCGAGGACGTGGGCGACACCCAGTTCCTGCTGGAGCAGCAGGTGGACAAGTTCCGCTTCGCCGAAGAGAACGAGCGGGTGATCAAGGAAGGTGGACGTCCGGCAACCGGCCGGCCGCTGCTCCTCGGGATCACCAAGGCTTCGCTCTCGACGGACTCGTTCATCTCCGCCGCGTCGTTCCAGGAGACCACGCGCGTGCTGACCGAAGCTTCCATCCAGGGAGCGGTCGATCACCTGCGCGGTCTGAAGGAGAACGTCATCGTCGGACGGTTGATCCCGGCCGGCACTGGCATGGAGTACTACCGCAACGTCCGCCTCTCGCCAGAGATGGAAGAGGCCGCTGCGAAGGTACAGGAAGAGGTTTCGGCGGCGTACGAGGAGGCCGAGCGCGCGCTCGAGCTGATGCGTCACGAAGGCGAGACCGAAGAACTGACCGCGGAGTAATTGCGGAGAACCTGAGAGGGGCGGCGCAATCCGCCCCTCCTTTTCTTTCCTGATCCCCCATGCATGCCAATCCTAAATACTTGCAGGATAAGGGTCGCGCTCCTATTTCGGAGTTGCGTCCCCGCACGCCGGACAATACTCTTGCAGAAGAGATGCTCCGCTTCCTGCGCCTGTTGCGGCTCGCGTTCTGGCGTGCGTTTCAGCACGACGCCTTTGCTATCGCCAAAGCTTCCGCCTACTCGTCGATTCTGACGTTCTTTCCGTTCCTCCTGGTTCTCGGTTCGGTGCTGGCCGCGTCGCGCAAGGGGGAAGCGTACCTGCGCGAAGTCTCTTACGCGCTAGGTCGCATTCTTCCCGCGGGCAGCGCCACCGCTATCGCTTATCTGAAGGGAACCACCAATCGCCCGGTCAGCCTGCTGGTCACGACGTCGCTGCTGACGCTGTGGACCGCCTCTGGCGTCATGGTTTCGTGGATGGAAGGCTTCCGGCGCTGTTACGAGCTGCCCAAGATCTGGGGATTGCTCAAGGAGCGGCTGATCGCCTTCTCGCTGGTGATTCTGGCGGGAATCCCGCTGACCTTTTCCACCATCCTCGTCGCCTTTGGCAGCCGCATCGAGACCCGCATCCTCTTCCACATGAATCACGAATTCGGTTTCTATATTCTTCTCATGTGGACCGCAGTGCGCTGGCTGATTGCCACGCTCACCAGCATCGCCGTGATTGCGCTTATCTACCACAACGCGGTACCGCGTACGCAGCCGTGGCATAGCGTGCTTCCGGGATCGGTTCTGGCGACCGCGCTCTGGTTTGCTTCCACGGCGCTGTTCAGCTGGTACCTGCAACGCTATGCCGACTACAGCCTGATCTACGGCTCGCTCGGCGTCAGCATCGCCCTGCTGGTGTGGATGTACATGATCTCTCTTGTGGTGCTGGTGGGCGCCGAGTTCAATGCCATGCTCTTCCCCAGGGCCATGCTAGGCAAGGAACTCAAAGCCTTGGGTGAATCGAAATCGGTAAAGACCGCGCAAGCGAAATAAGCGATTTCTACTGGGGATCCATTGAAAGACAGCAAGCTGAATCTGGTAACAGGAGAATACTCCGCGGAACGTGCGCCTGTTGCCTCGGCCGCACAGCGCCGCGCCAAAATTATCTGCACCATCGGGCCTTCCTGCGGCACCGAGTCCATGATGCGCGATTTGATGCGACTAGGGATGGATGTGGCCCGCCTTAACTTTTCTCACGGATCGCATCGTGACCACGCAGTCAATATTCAGCGCTTGCGCCGTGCGGCCGCAAGAGAGGGACGCACAGTTTGTATCCTGCAGGATCTTCAGGGGCCGAAGATTCGCACCGGACGCTTGAAGAACCATGCCTCGGTAATGCTGCAGACCGGCGCGCGCGTCACCATCACCCCGCGAGACGTCCCGGGAACGGCGCAGATGATCTCGACCACGTTCCAGGATATTGCCCGCGAAGTGCAGGCGGGTGCCAGCATCCTGCTTTCTGACGGATTGATCGAATTGCGAGTGGCACAGATCCGCGGGGCGGACGTCGAGTGTGAAGTGGTGAACGGCGGGATTCTGGGAGAGCACAAGGGGATCAATCTTCCCGGAGTCGCGCTGACCATTCCGGCGTTGACGGAGAAAGATCGCAAAGATCTCGAATTCGGCTTGAAGCACGGGGTCGACATGATCGCCATTTCCTTCGTGCGCTCTGCTGCCGACGTCCTGATGGTGAAACAGATTGTCGCCGATCACCGCTCGGATGTTCCCGTCATCGCCAAGCTGGAAAAGCCGCAAGCCATCGAGCATCTGGAAGAAATCTTCGGAGCGGCCGATGGCGTAATGGTGGCACGCGGCGATCTGGGCGTGGAACTTCCGCCCGAGCGGGTGCCGGTCATTCAGAAACAGGTCATTCGCCGCGCCGCCGACTGGCGCATGCCGGTGATCACAGCGACGCAGATGCTCGAGTCGATGATCGAAAATCCCCGTCCCACACGCGCGGAGGCGAGCGATGTGGCCAACGCGGTTTTCGACGGGACGGATGCGGTCATGCTATCGGCGGAAACCGCGAGTGGAAAATATCCTCGCGAAGCAGTGGCGATGATGGCGAAGATCGTGGTCGAAGCCGAGAGCAGGATGGCTGAGTTTACTCTGCCCCGGCGCCGGCGCGACAACCGCGCCCTTTCAGTCGCGGAAGCTATTTGCGAGTCAGTCGCGCATGCCGCTGACGATCTTCACATGGCGGCGATTGCGATCTTCACGGAGTCGGGAAATACGGCTCGCCTGATTTCCAAGTATCGTCCCAAGACACAGATCTATGCTTTCACCCATATGGAGCCGGTGCGGAACCGCGTGAATCTCTGGTGGGGAGTGCAGCCCGTTCCCACCGAGCAGGCCCGCTCCGCGGAAGACATGGTGGTCACAGCCGAGCGCGAATTACTGCAACAAGGCAAAGTAAATATTGGAGATGTGATCGGCGTCGTCGCAGGAACGCAGATGGCCTCGGGCTCGACGAATTTCATGCGCTTGCACACCGTGACGGCTGAGGATATAGAACTGGTCTCGCGCAAACGTACGCGCAAATCCCGCGGTTGATATCAATATGTCGAAGGAAATATTGTCAGTAGCTATTTTCGATCCTCTCCCGGGCAAGGAAGAGGCTGCCTTGGAAACGATGCGTAGCCTGCGAGCCGCGCTATCGAGCGGCGGATACAGCCGTGACCGCATCTATCGTGACAGCAATAAGCAATATGTTGTCGTGCGCTATTGGAAGTCGGAAGAAGCCCGGCGTGCGGCGCTCGAAGATCCCGAAGTTCTGCGTTCGCTGGCCAAGCTCGCGCAAGAGATTGAGATCGTGAAAATCCACGAGCGTCTGGACGAGGTCGAACTGGGGTAGGAACGACAAGGCTTTCGGGAAGGGCACGAGTTCACTCGTGCCGCAGGCAGCGGGAAGGTCTACGGCTTTAGCCGCTGAGGTTCGTTTGCAGGAGCGAAAGCAAACCTCAGGGGCTAGAGCCCTTCCGAATCAGCAGGCGTATGGCACGAGTGGAACTCGTGCCCTTCCCAGGACATTTTGAATTCAGGTTCAGCGATGTCAAATAGCGAGCAATTTGCCTCCACTTCTCTCGACCCGCCGGTCCGTGGATTCCTGCACCGCCCCGCCAAATCCAACCATGAAGGCCTGGTATTCACCCACGGCGCTGGCGGCAATGCTAAGTCGCCGCTGCTCATCGCCCTCGCGGAAGCCTTTGCCGGCGCGGGTTTCACAGTGTTGCGCTGCGATCTGCCTTTTCGCCAAAGCAGAAGTTTTGGTCCTCCACGACCGAGTGATTCTGAACGCGATCGCGAGGGATTAAGAAATGCTGTCTCCGAGATGCGCAAGCTGGTCTCGGACAGGGTCTTTCTCGGAGGACAGTCCTACGGAGGCCGGCAGGCCACGATGCTCTGCGCTTCGGACTCAAAGCTGGTGGACGGTCTGCTGCTGACTTCCTACCCTCTGCATCCCCCTGGCAAACCCGCGCAACCTCGCGTGCAGCACTTTCCCGATCTGCGAACGTCCGCTTTGTTTATCGAAGGCACGCGCGATCCGTTTGGGACTGTCGAAGAAGTAGAGAAAGCTCTGAAGCTGATTCCTGCAAAAACGAAGTTGGTTCCCGTGGAAGGGGTCGGTCACGACCTGGGATTCAGCGGGAAGAAAAGGTCCGAGGATCTGGCGGCGAAGACCGTCGAAGCGTTTCTTGCTTTCTTCAGGTAGCCGATTTCAATCGACAATCGAAAATCAACAAGCGAAAATTCCTAGTTGACCCATCCGGACTTCGATCCGCCGTTCTTCTTGTCGTCCTCGGGAGGCAGGTAGTTCCCATGCTCGTCGAAGGTTACCGTGCGGTTGTGTTTGCGCATGTAGACTTCGAACTTGCGGGCGGCGCGCTTACGCTTCCAGCGATAGTACGAATTCCGCACGCCGAAATAACGCTCGCTCGCGTCGAGGACCAAGCCTCGCTTAGGGACGAACTTCACATACAGAAATCCAAAAAGCAGGCCGCCAAGATGGGCAGAATACGCAACCGCTGATCCGCGCCCGGAAGAAGCACTGATTGCTTCAATCAGCGTGATGAAGGCGATTCCAGCAACGAAATATTTCGCCTTGATACTGAACGGTATGGGGAACAGCATGATTTCGCGTTCGCCGTAGATCATCCCGAACGCCATAAGGATTCCGAACACTCCCCCCGAGGCTCCGATCGTAGGGATGGTGGGCGAGACGCCACCAATTCCGGTGTAGGATACGGCAATGGTGGTCAGCGCCGCGCCAATTACGCAGAAGAAATAAAATTCCAGAAACCGCTTGGTGCGCCAATCCTGCTCAAATTGCGATCCGAACATCCACAATCCCAACATATTGAACAGCAAATGCAGAATGCCCTGGTGCAGGAAGGAATAAGAGACGAGCTGCCAAATCCAGCCGCGCACAACCAAATAAGGCGTGAGGGCAAAGATGGCACGAAATGCGGCAAAAATATCCTCATTCAATGCGCCCATCAAAGTCGTGAGCAGCAAGACTCCGGCATTGATGATGACGAGCCACTTCACCGCCTTGGTGAAGGGAGGAAAACTCAGCGAGAGGGTACGTCCGCGATCCATGGAGAACCAGTCGTCAGTCGGGGGTTTTCAGGTGTCAGCAAAACCGGCCGGCAGGGCAGTCCACAGTTTATCAGCTTCCGGGTTAGCGTTCTGGAAGCGGCACCACCGGGGGACTGACGTGGCCTTCTTTATCCAGCGCGCGCACTGCGAAAATCACGTTGTCTTTCGAATACGGCAAGGTCGCCTTGGTCACGTTTCCGACGTCCTGGCGGTGATTCCATTCGGAATCGGTGGTGGCCCTCCAGAGGACTTCGTAGCTGGTGGCCAGTGAGGAAGCTTCCCAGGTGAGGGTTGTGTCGTTTTGCAGGTCCTTAGTCAGGATACGAACGTTGCCGGGAGGGCCTGGCGCAGCCGCCAGCGACGCAAGAGTCGCGGCGTTGAGGCGGGCCACGTTGGCCACATAGTCAAAATTCACGAACTTGGAAAGATCGCCGTACTCGATTCCATTCTCGGTGCGAATGTTTTGGTGCTGGTGGTTGAAGTCTTCGCGAAACTCGGTGAAACGTACGGCGGCGTACCCTTGCTGATTGAACGAGTAGTGATCTCCACCGCGCAGGTAACGATCAAGGCGGAAGACCAGCATCGGCTTGATGCCGGGATTGTAGGTGCGACCGACCTGGGCAATGTAGCGGGCCATCTGGCGTGAGATGGAATCGCTTTCGCCCCCCAGGCCACGGATCATCTTCAATACCTTGTCATCAGCGGCAACTGGAACCCCCTCAGAGAACACGCGCACGACGCCTGCATCCTGCCCGTCGCCGCGATTGCCTCCGACAATGTCATTATTCAACACGGCCTCGACATTCCAGCCCTGCTGCCTGGCCATCTGCGCGAAGTGTTTGCTGCCATTCAGCCCTTGTTCTTCTCCAGCCACGGTCAGAAAGATGATGGTGCCGGGCAACTTAAGCTTGCTCAGCACCCGTGCGCATTCCAGACTCACAGCCGTGCCGCTGCCGTCATCATTTGCGCCCGGGGCGGCGTCGGTCACGTTGAAGTTGTCGCTGTTGCGCGAATCGTAGTGCCCGGTGACCAGCACGATGCGCTTCGCAGCGTCAGGATCGGTGCCCTTCAGGACCGCATAAACATTGGTGATTTCCGTAGGCTTGGGAATTCGCTCGGCGGGCTGCTCGATGAAGCTGTCGGTCTTGACTTCGAGGCATCCGCCGCAGTTTTTCGAGTAGGCCTCAAACTGGCTCTTGATCCACTCGCGGGCGGCGCCGATGCCCTGGCTTTTGGCAATCGAATCCGGATCCTGCGCAGACAGCGTTGAGCGCGTACCGAAGCTCACCAGTTTGTCGATGTTTGCCCGAATGTGGTCAGCGGAAATTTCTTTCAGAGCTGCCGCAATGCGCTGGTCGGCGGGGCCGGCATCGAGCGCGTCTTGAGCAACCACGTTGGGAGCCAAAAATGCGGAGAACAAAAGACTACAAGACAAGAGTATGGTTTTCACGGCAGCGGTGTCCGTCCCATCAAGATTGAAATGCCAAAATCCCAGGGCTTGCAGCCAGCCCAAAAACCTGTTCATAATTACGAAACCCGGGAAGCACTTTCCGCATCAAGCCAGAAGTAACGCTTGATTGCGCACGGAGTACTTGACCTGCGCCCGGAGAGAATCTAAATATTATCAGGGGACTTATAGGGAACGGAGGCAATTATGGTCTATTGTCCTGAGTGCGAAAACGATCTCGATATTGAAGAAGACGAAATCGACGAAGGGGAAATCGTCTCTTGCGCGGAGTGTGGCACCGATTTCGAGGTGGTGACGGTAAATCCCGTTGAGTTGAAGCCGGTGGAAGATGAAGATGTGGAAGAGGAAGAAGAGGAAGCTGAAGACGGTGACTATTCCTGATCCTGGTTGTTCCCGGGCATTCTCCGCACGTCGTTCCTCCGCTCTCCAAGTTTCGCGAATCCTTCTGATCGGGCTCTTGGTTGGCTGTGTCTGCCCAGGCAGCGCGGTTGCCCGGCCTCGTCCCCAGAGCGGGCCTGAGAAGCCCTATGCCCTTATCTTTGGTACCGTTTGGGGCCCTGGCGACCGCCCGCTTTACGGCGTCAAAGTGAAGCTGCGTCGCGAAGGGGACAAAAAGCCAAAATGGGAACAGTATTCGGACCATCGCGGGGAATTCGCTTTTCGGGTGCCTGCGGGGAAGGCAACCTACTACGCTTCCCCTGATCTCAAGGGCTATAAGCTGCCTGATGGCAGCAAGTTACAGGCAGGCGAAGAGGTCAAAGTCGATATCGAGAATGACGAGCGCAGCGATATCGGATTGCATCTAAAATAACAGCACCGCAACAAGCTGTCAGGCTGTGGAGTGACGCGTAAGGAGAAACGTCATGCGGAAATACGCCGCTGTAGCCATGTTGCTGCTGTTCGTCGGTCTTGCGATGGCCGCCAGCCCTTATGACAAGAAGGACAAGGGAGACAATGGCCGCCTGCTCACCGGCAAGGTAACCGACAAGCAAGAGAACCCGCTGCCCGACGCAGTTGTCTATCTCTCTAACCCCCGCACCCGCGCGGTGAAGACCTTCATCGTGGGCCCTGACGGAACTTACCGATTTCCGGCTCTTTCCCCCAATATCGATTACGAGGTCTACGCCCAGTACAAAGGCAAGAAGAGTGATACCAAGACGGTGAGCCAGTTCGAGAACCGCCAGCAGGTAACGATCAATTTGAAAATCGATACAAGGTAGCGCGAAAAGACCAAATCAAAGGCTCCCATCGCTGGGAGCCTTTTTTATTTATCTGTGTTGATCCGCGAGAATCCGTGGCCAACGAGAGCTAGTTCTGATCGTTACTCGCCCGCTTCCACGACATCAGCTCGCCAATGGTCGAACCTCCGGTGGAAGAAACAGGTTGCTTGTAAGCCTCAACCTCAGAGCGGGAAGCCTCTTCGCCTACGGCGCGGATGCTGAGCCCGACTTTCTTCTCTTCGGGATTCATCTTGATGATCTTGAAGTCGTGCTCCACGCCAGGCTCGAGATGAATCTGCTGACCGTTGCCATCGACGGCTTCCGAGTTGTGACAAAGGCCTTCGATGCCCTCAGCGATTTCGACGAACGCGCCGAAGCTGGCCACGCGCAGAACCTTGCCGTGCAGTACATCGCCGATGTGATGTGCCGCGAAGAAGGTCTCCCAAACATCGGGCTGAAGCTGCTTCACGCCCAGGGAGAGACGCCGCTTGTCAGGCTCGATCGCGAGCACCACCGCCTTTACGCGGTCACCCTTTTTCAGTACCTCGGAAGGATGCTTGACGCGCTTTGTCCAGCTTAGATTGCTGACATGAACCAAGCCATCGATGCCGTCCTCGATCTCGATAAATGCGCCGAAATCGGTCAGGTTGCGCACCCGGCCTTCGACGGTCGCGCCCACGGGATACTTCTCGTGCAAAGCGTCCCAGGGATTCGACGCCAGCTGCCGCATGCCGAGCGAAATACGCCGTTCCTGCGGATTGACGTTGAGTACGACGCAGTCCACCTGATCGCCAACATTGACCAGCTTCGACGGATGTTTCATCCGCTTCGACCAGGTCATCTCGCTGACGTGAACCAGGCCTTCAATGCCCTGTTCCAGTTCAACGAAGGCTCCGTAGTCGGTAACGCTGATGACGCGTCCGCCGACGTGCGCGCCCACCGGATAGCGGTGCGCCGCATCCAGCCAGGGATCGGGAGTAAGCTGCTTGAACCCGAGCGAAACCCGCTGCTTATCCTTGTCGAACTTCAATATTTTGACTTGAATCTGGTCACCAACGTTGACTAAGTCACGAGGGTGCGTCAAACGTCCCCAGGACATATCGGTGATGTGCAGCAGGCCATCGATGCCGCCCATATCGACGAACGCGCCGTACTCGGTCAGGTTCTTCACTACGCCGGTCAGCACCGCCCCTTCTTCAAGGTGCTCCATGGTCTTCGAGCGCTTTTCGGTCTGCTCTTCTTCCAGCACCTGCTTGCGCGAGACCACGATATTGCCGCGCTTCTTGTTCAGCTTGATCACGGCAACTTCGAGCATCTGTCCCTTGATTCCGTCCAGATTGCGCAGAGGCCGCAGATCCGCCTGGGAACCAGGCAGGAACGCGCGCGCCCCCAAAATATCGACGGTGAGTCCGCCCTTGATGCGCTCAACGACTTGCGCCTTGATCGGCTTCTTCTCGTTGTATGCCTTTTCGATCTCGTCCCACGCCCGCAGCCTTTGCGCCTTCTGATGAGAGAGCTTGATGTAACCTTCTTCGGTCTCACCTTTCTCGCGCATCACATCGATTTCGTCGCCGGGCTGAAACCGGGGCTTGCCCTCGTGATCGAGCACTTCCGATAAAGGCAGCATGCCTTCTGACTTCGCGCCAACGTCTACCACGACGTGGGTGGGCGTAAGCTTCAGCACGGTTCCCTTGATGACATTGTCATCGCCGGCGGCTTCTTCCGTTTCACTGGTGTAGTTCTCCAGTGCAGCGGCGAAATCATCGTTGGTGGACTTGTTATCGTCCTGGCTGTGGGCAGTTTCAGGGTGAGCAGTTTCGTCCGGCTGGGAAGCTGCGTGTTCAGCGGTCGAGCCCTCTGGGGTGCTCGCTGGCTGCGTCTGTTCTGCTACCGATGTGGAGGTCGAGGAGTCCGAGTCGTGGGCAGTATTATCGTCGAGCAAGGTCATAGCCTCTCAGGGTGTTCTCTCGCATTTACCGCGAGACGGATACGGGCTGTTTTCGTGCGGACTGCTGGCGTGAGTCTTAGGTTGTGTTGAGCCCGTTCTGGCGAACGAACTTAATGACAATCCCAGCGGTCGGACTGCTAAAAAAGCAAACCCGCTCCAAAGGCGAACTCTTCGACTATAGCAACCGCTTGCAAACAGTGTCAAACCCCAAACCGAGGATTTCTGAAGTCCCTGGAACCCAAGTCTTTCCGCTGATTCCCATTGTTACAAAGGGGTTACAGACTGCGTTCAGCCTGGTCGGTTTCCCCGGAGGCTGCCATCTGCTACTCTGCCGTGCCATGGACTATCTTTGGACTCCGTGGCGCTACGCCTACGTCACGGGAGCGACGAAGACCTCCGATTGCGTCTTCTGCGAGCTGGTGAAGCTGGGCGACGATGCCAAGGCGCGCATCGTCCATCGCGGCCAATCATGCTTCATCATTCTCAACACCTTCCCTTATACCCCGGGCCACGTAATGATCGTCCCCTACGCGCATCTCGACGAACTGCGCAAGCTGCCAATCGAGGCTGCTCACGAGATGATGGAACTCTCCCAGCGAATGGAGAACGTGTTGCGCGAACTCTACCGCCCTGATGGCTTCAACCTGGGCATGAACATCGGGAAAGCCGCGGGGGCGGGCGTTGCCGGACACATCCACATGCACGCTCTTCCACGCTGGGTGGCCGATTCCAACTTCGTTTCGGTCGTCGGCGAGACGCGCATTCTCCCCGAAACCCTGGACGTGACTTACGAGAAGATTCGAACAGCCCTGCAAACACCAACGTCCTCCTGAGCCAGAGTTCGGAGAGAGAGGAACTCTGCCCAGAAGGACGTTGCTTCCCAGGGGCCGAACGTTATTGAGCCGTAATGCTGCCAAAGCGGCCGTGCGCGTAGGCGCTCGGGCCGGAAGTGAAGTAGAGGGTGTCTTTCAGCCCGCCCATGCCGCCGTTGCCGAACATCAGACCCCAGAGTCCCGAGATCTTGAGCGGCTTGCCGGCAGCGTTGCTGAGCTGGCCAAGGAAAGCGCCACTCGTCGGATCGAAGGCGTTGACCGTTCCGTCGCCCAGGTTGCCGACCAGAATGTCGTTGCTGAACGTCCCGAAGTTGGCAGTGGCCAAGGCCAAGCCCCAAGGCGCGTTCAACGTTCCCTTCATGGCAAAGCGCTTGATGAAGTTGCCGTTCAGATCGAACACGTTCACGATGCCCAGACCCTTGCCCAACACGGCATCGGTCTTGGTGGCGTTCTGCTTGGCGTAGGCCACGTATAGCTGTCCGTTGATGTTGCGGATGTTGTGCGGAGCAAATCCGGCCGGCAGACGCGGATCGGTGAAACTACCCGACAGGGTCGCAGGCTTGAAGTTGGAGTCATAAACCTCGACCTTGGCCGAGAAGAAGTTGCAAACATACAGGAAGTTCGCGGTGCCGTTGTTCGCGAGCTCCATCGCCTTGTAGACCGCGCTCGAACTCGAATTGTTTACGGCGACTACCGCAACCGTAGGATTCACACTCGGATTCCAGCCGGTTATGACGCCGTCTTCGCTGTCGAACAAGAAAGACGCTGGACCCGACTTTCCATTCTGATTAACCACAAAACCGGTCGTGCCGTTGAACACGGTTCCCGTCGGCGTGCCGGTTCCGACGCCGGTGGCGGAAGGGATCGTCACCACCAACGAGTTGGGAACGCCGGTGCTGTTGTACAGCGTAGAAACGCCTGAGTTGTTATCCGATACCCAGAAATCCCCTGTTGAACTGAAACTGATTCCCCACGGGTTGATCAGGTTGGGATCGATGTTAGGAGCCGTCCCAGTTTGATCGGAGGTCAGAAAAACCCCCTTGTAAGAGGCCGCGTGAGCCAGGGTGGAAGCCGATATCAATACAGTCAGCGCGATCACCACGACGCCGAGAATTCGCATACGGCGGAGTTCGAATGTCTGCATACCTTCTCCTTCTGATTTCTGCGTGAGAGTGAGGGTCGTTTATGCCGCTTTACCAGCAGAGACGGATGCCGGTAGCGTCCGCAGATTAGGGGAACCCGAATTCGCGATTGTCAACGCCATGTCAACAGATTGTCGCTTTTTTGGTAAGTACAAGCAGGAGAGAAGATTGGCCCTGCACCAAAGGCTGGAGAAGATTTGGTAATTTTGTAATCGGGTAAATTGGTAATTTGGTTCCGCTGCGGTCCCTTAGATTACGAAATTACCCGATTACCAATTTATAAAATCACGTCAGCAGTTCTTCCATTTCTTTTTCGCCGATGACCGGGACGCCTAGTTCGCGCGCTTTATCGAGCTTGGAACCGGCGTCGCTTCCCGCCACCACGTAGTCGGTCTTCTTGCTCACCGAGCCTGAGACGCGGCCGCCGGCGTCTTCAATCTTCTTTTTGGCTTCATCGCGGCTGTGACGTTCGAGCGTTCCTGTCAGAACAAATGTCTTGCCCGCCAGCTTGGCGCCGCGCTGCTTCTTTTTTCCGGCAAGAGTCAGCCCCGCTTCGCGCAGGCGATCCACCAGCTTGCGGTTAGCCGCAATACTGAAAAATTCCGTGATGCTCTCCGCGATGCGCGGGCCTACTTCGTTCACTTCCTGCAGTTCTTCCGCGCCCGCTTTTTCGAGCGCTTCCATGGAGCCGAAGTGCTCCGCCAGGAACTGCGCGGTGCGCTCGCCTACGAAGCGAATGCCGAGACCGAAAATCACGCGCTCGAGCGGCAGCTTTTTCGAAGCTTCAATCTCATCGAGCACGTTCTGCGCCGACTTGTCTCCCATGCGTTCGAGCGAAAGAAGATCAGTCTTCGTCAACTTGTAAATGTCGGCAACGTTTTTCACCAGGCCGCGCTCCGTGAGTTGATTGACCAGCGCATCTCCCATGCCTTCGATATTCATCACGTGGCGCGAGGCGAAATGCAGGATCGTGCCGGCTAGCTTCGCTGGACAGTTGGCGTTGATGCAGCGGTAATCCACTTCGCCTTCGGTGCGGACGACTTTCGTTCCGCAGACTGGGCAGGTGGCGGGAGCTTCGATCACCGCCTTGCCGCGGCGATGATCCTTGTCCTCGACTACTTGTGCGACCTTTGGGATGACATCGCCCCCTCGCTCCACCTCCACCCAGTCACCAATCTTGACGCCCAGCCGCTCGATCTCGTCCAGGTTGTGCAACGTAGCGTTACGGACCGTGGTCCCGCCGATTAGAACCGGCGCCAGTTCAGCCACCGGGGTGAGCTTTCCGGTCCGGCCGACCTGCCAACGTACATTTTCCAGCTTGGTGATACCTCCGCGCGCCGCATACTTAAAAGCGATCGCCCAGCGCGGAGCCTTGCCGGTGTAGCCAAGTTCCTGTTGCAGCGAAGTGCGATCGACTTTGACCACGACGCCGTCGATTTCGTACGGCAAAGTCTCGCGCTTCTCTCCCCACTCCGCGATGAAGCTCCAGACATCTTCGAAGCTCTTCGCCAGCTTCCGCCGCGGATTGACCTTGAACCCGGCAGCCTCCAGAGCGTCGAGAGTTTTCCAGTGCCGGTCGAAGTAGGTCTGGCCGTTCTCGAGCAGCATGTAGGTGAAATAATCCAGGCGGCGCTGCGCGGTGATGCTGGGTTCAAGTTGGCGAACCGTACCGGCGGTCGCGTTGCGCGGATTGGCAAAGGTCGATAGACCTTCCTTCTCCCGCTCCTCGTTCATCCTCTTGAACGCCGCCAGCGGCATCAGCATCTCGCCGCGGACTTCGAAGGTCGAAGGGATTCCCGCTTTCTTCAACTTCTCTTTCGGAATCGACAGGGGGATCGATCGCACCGTCCTGACATTGAGCGTGACATCTTCGCCAATCGATCCGTCGCCGCGCGTGATGCCGCGCGCCAGGCGCCCATCTTCGTAATGCAGGGCCAGCGACATCCCGTCGAGCTTGAGTTCGCAGACATATTCAATATCGGTACGCCCCGTCAGTTCGTGGACGCGCCGCTCCCAGTCGCGCAGCTCTTCTTCGCTGTAGGTATTGTCGAGCGAAAGCATCGGCGAAGAGTGCCGCGCTTTGACAAACCCTTCCCGCGGCTTGCCGCCGACCCGTTGCGTGGGAGAATCAGGCGTGATCAGCTGCGGATGCTCCGCCTCCAGCTTCTTCAGCTGGATCATGAGCTGATCAAACTCGGCATCGGTGATCTCAGGATCATCCAGCACGTAGTAGCGGTACTCGTGATGCCGGATCTTTTCCCGCAAAGTCTCAAGCTTTTTTTCGACGTCTTTGCTGGCCATCGGGGAGATTATATTCGGAGCAGCGTGATCACGATTCTCGAAACCGCGCGCCTCATCCTTCGCGAATTCGTCCCCGAAGACGTTGATGCTCTCGCTTGCCTGCTGTCGGACCCCGAAACCATGCGTCACTATCCCGCGCCGCTCGATCAGACCGGCGTCGAGCAATGGATCGCCCGCAACCGCGCTCGCTACGCGACTGACGGCCACGGCTTATGGGGAATGGTGATAAAGGCGACCGGCGAACTGATTGGCGACTGTGGCTTAATTCGTCAGGAAGTCGATGGCGAAAGTCTGGTGGAGATTGGCTACCACGTGCGCCGCGTTCTCTGGGGACAGGGCCTCGCCTCCGAAGCGGCCCGCGCCTGCCGCGACTATGGGTTCGCCCGTCTTGGGGTCGACCGACTCATTTCCCTGATCCGCCCTGAGAATATTTCCTCGCAAAGGGTAGCCGAGAAAACTGGCATGACGCTCTGGAAAACGGTGGTCTGGAGAGGACTTCCGCACCACGTTTACGCCATTCGACAAAGCAAGTAGCGCCGGCGTCCCGCCGGTCACGGTGCTCCATTACAATCAAGCAACGTTATGCGTAAGGCCCTCCTTCTCTACAATCCGCTATCCGGGGGCCGGCGCGAACGCCGCTTGGCGGATGTGGAAGCCGCGGCCGCCGTCCTTGGCGATGGGGGCGTTGAGACCGCTATCTCTCCCACACAAGGCGCGGCCCGCGACCAGGAACAAGTCCGGCAGGCTATCGCGGAGGGCTTCGATACCATCTTTGCCTGCGGAGGCGATGGCACGATTCATGACTTGCTGCAGGCGATGGTCGGAACCACGGCTTCTCTCGGCATCGTCCCCCTCGGAACTGGCAATACTCTGGCACACGACATTCGATTGCCATTGACGCCGCTGGCAGCTGCAAAGGCATCTCTACACGCTAAGCCTCGACGAATCCCGGTTGGCCTGGTGCAGTATAGGGATTTCTCGGGCAATCGCGCTTCGGCCTATTTCACCGTAGCCGTAGGCATCGGCGTCGACGCTCACCTCTTCTACCATTTGGACCCGCAGGCGAAACGCCGCTTCGGCATGACTTCTTACTATTCCAAAGCCACGTGGCTATGGATTACGCACCCTCTGGAACATTTTGAAGCCCAGATCAACGGGATGGATCGAGCGGCGGTCTCTCAACTACTCGCTGTCCGCATCCGAAACTTCGGCGGGGCTCTGCGCGAGTTGGCGCCGGGTGCCTCGCTCGATCGTCAGAATCTGCGCCTGGTGCTTTTCCGAACCCGCAGTCGTATGGCCTACCTGCGCTACATTCTTCGGAGTCTGTTCGGCGCCAAGTGGAAAGTCGGAGGGATTGACCTAATCGATGCCGACAAGGTGGAGTGTTGCTCTTTGCCCGATATGCAGAACCCGCGCGTTTTTGTCGAAGCCGACGGGGAACTTCTAGGTACATTGCCGGCGGAGATCTCTATCGTGCCCGACGCGGTGAATCTACTGATGCCGTGAGCGGCGCGCTTCGAGCATCTTGTTCTTCAACTGGCGCCTGCGCAGATATCCGCCGACGATGGCGGCCGGCGCAATGATCAGCACAGCGGAAAGCTGCGTCCACTTCGACTCAGAGGGAGACTGCGTCATCAGCGAAGCCGCTCCGATGGCCGCAATCAAGGTCGCGACCGCAAAGGCATGCTCTATTTCGTACTTCCCGACGCCGCCAACCAGCGCGGCAATGTAGCCTCCAAGGATCGAGAAGAGCACCCCGTAGAGAATGGTCACAATCATGAAAGACGCCGTGGCAGGAGCGTGGGGGTCACGGCCAGAGAGCAGGAAGAGAGCTTCGGCGGTAATTGCGAACAGCAAATAGCCCATAAGGACTGCGGCAACACTACGCAGCATAGGCCTCTCTCCAGCAAAAGAAGTCAGGGGATGTCGAATTCATGATACGCCGGAAACGCATACGTTCGCGCCAGTTTTATCCGCATCCCCGGTTTGCGGGCGATCGATTGGCGTTGCTGCGACGATCACGGTATTCTCTCTAACTCACGCCTCGAGGGGCCTTCGCGAAACTTTGGAACCCGTCACTCACTTCCTGACCGGCGCTTGCATGGGCCGCGTCGGCTTGAATCGCAAGTCCGCATTGGCCACCGCGACCGTCACCTTGGCTGCAGAGGCCCCCGACATTGACGTAATCGGACGTTTCAAAGGCTCCGTCTTCGGATTCGCCCACCATCGCGGCTTCACCCATTCCTTCCTCGGATTGATTCTGGTCTCCGCGGCCACCGTCGGAATCGTCTACCTGGTGTGGGTGCTTCGGGGACGAAAGATCAAAGACCCGAATTTGCCGCCGCGCTGGGGTTTGCTGTTCGTCTTCGCCTATATCGCCGGACTCAGCCACCTCCTGCTCGATTTCACCAACAACTACGGGTTACGCCCGTTCTGGCCCTTCTACGAACGCTGGTATTCCTGGGACATCGTCTTCATCGTCGAGCCGGTGATGCTGATTCTGCTGGCGGGCGGGCTGGTGTTGCCTTCGCTCTTTTCTCTGATCAATCGCGAAATTGGAGTTCGCCAAAAGGGCCCCAAAGGACGCTTGGCCGCAACGCTGGCTCTCATGGGGATCGTCATTCTGTGGGGGGTGCGTGACTACGAACATCGCCGCGCTGTAACCGCGATGGAAGCACGCACTTACCAGGGAGCCGACGCCATACGGCTCTCCGCCTACCCTTATTATTGGAATCCCTTCCGCTGGTACGGAGTCGTTGAGACGCCGAACTTCTTTGCGCAGGTGCTGGTCGATTCCACGATTCCTGAGGTCGATCCTCAAAACCAGATGCGCATCCGCTACAAGCCGGAAGAAACGCCCGTTACCCTAGAGGCAAAAAAGACCTACCTCGGCCGCGTCTATCTCGATTGGGCGAAATATCCCATCACCGAGACTGAGCAACTCGCCAGCGGCGGATACATCGTGCACCTGCGCGACCTGCGCTACGACTACCCCGGACGGGCTGGGCGCAGCCCGCTGGGTGCAAGCGTGGAACTCGATCGCGATCTTAACGAAGTAAGGGAATATTTCGGCACACCCGCCAACGTCGCCCCACATAACGACTAACCAAAGAATAGAGGGCGGACGTCCCTGTCGATGCAACTGCTAACTGTCCACGATTCTCACTCTCGATTTTCACGACATGAATGTTTCCGTGCAGCGGCATTCCTAACCTTGTGTAGACTCTTGAGCGGAGCCTCACTTCTATGCCGAAGTCTGCGAAGATGCGCCCTCTTTGCGCACTATTCTTCTTAACCTTGTCGTTCTCCGCTCTCTGGGCTCAGTCCTCTACCGATGCTGCCGTCGACCGCTACATCCAGGCCGAAATGCAGAAGCGCCACATTCCCGGGCTAGCGCTGCTGGTGGCGCGCAACGGCCAAATCATCCGCGCGCAGGGATACGGTTTCTCAAACCTCGAACTGCAAGTCCCCGTGAAGCCTGAGACAATTTTTCAGTCGGGATCGATGGGAAAGCAGTTCACTGCGACTGCGGTCATGATGCTGGTAGAACAAGGCAAAGTCGCCCTCGACGATCCCCTGACGAAGTACTTCCCCGAGGCCCCCGCTGCGTGGTCCCAGGTCACGGTTCGCAATCTGCTGAGCCATACCGCAGGATTCACTGACTATCCCGACAGGTTCGACTTTCGTCGCGACTATCGCGAGAACGAATTGCTAAAGATCGTCGAAGGAATTCCCCTCGCCTACCCGCCAGGCACCAAATATGCCTACAGCAACCTGGGCTTTCTCACTCTGGGGATTTTGATTCACCGCGTCTCCGGACAGTTTTATGGGGACTTCCTTCACGACCGCGTGTTCGAACCGCTTGGCATGAGCACCACCCGCATCATCAGTGAGGCCGATATCATTCCCAATCGCGCCGCCGGCTATCGCCGCGTGAAAGGGGAGTGGAAAAATCAGGAATGGGTTTCACCCGTGCTCAACACAACCGCCGACGGCGCTCTATATTTCTCCATCCTTGATCTGGCGAAATGGGACGCCGCTTTGTACACCGAAAAGTTGCTCAAGCGTTCAAGCCTCGACCAGATGTGGACGGTGGCAAAGTATAAGAATGGCGAACCGAATGCGGGCCATTACGGCTTTGGATGGTTCATCGATACCGTCAACAGTCATCGCGTCATTGAGCATGAAGGGCAGTGGCAGGGCTTCAACACCAACATCTCGCGTTACGTTGACGACAAGTTGACCGTGGTCGTGCTCACCAACCTCGACCACTGCCATCCCGACGAAATCACTCATGGCGTGGCGGGGTTGTATATTCCGGACCTGATGCCAGCGGCTACGAAGCCTTGATCGATGTTGGCTGGTCCCAACCATGCAGGCGTGGCCACCAGCGGTTTACGTTTCGGCAATATTCCAGGTAGTCCGCGCCAAATTTTTTGCGAAGCGTGGGTTCCTCGTAGAAAAGCACGAACAAATGCACGCCCAAGGCCGCCGCGGTCACGCCCCCGATCACCACCCGGTTAGCGTGTCCAAACACCATCCACAGCCCGATCCATCCCGCTGCGAAACCTACATACATCGGATTGCGAACGTGCCGGTAAAAGCCGACCACCACCAGTCGTTGCGGTGGAGCGATCGGTGCAGGCGTGCCCCGTCCCGTCCAGCCAAAGTCCCAGACGCATCGCAAGGCGACGGCAAATCCCAAAACCGATGGAATCGCCGCCAGCCAGCGCCATCGTGCTGGCCCGGAGAGGTCGACCCGCAGACCAAGCCATCCAGGCAGCAACCAGAACCACAATGCGAAGAACATAGACCCGACGGCGAGTGAGGCGACTGTCGTCAGCCATGGGCCAGCGTGACTTGTTTGCGGAGAGTTCCCAAGTTGAACGTTGTTCACGGGACCTCCTGTCGCCACTATTATCCTGCCGACGCAACTAATTAGCGATCCGGCCGGGCAATCGAACTTGACGCCGCCGCCTGCACGCGCAACAATCAAAGCTTACATTCGGCGAGGTGATCATGCTGGCTTACTTCTTCGTAGCGCTCGCGGTAGCAGTACGTTTCCTGCCGCATCCCTGGACTTTTACTCCCGTCGTTGCATCGTTGCTGTTCTTCGGCGCCCGCGGGTCGCGCAAGCAGCTTTGGATTCCCTTCGTGATGCTCGCCGCCTCCGACGTGCTCCTTACCAAACTTGTGTACCATTACGTGTTTTCCTGGGACCACCTCGTGACCTGGGCCTGGTACGCCGCGATCCTGCTGCTGGGAACGACTCTGCGGAACAACGCCAAGCCGCTGCGCATCATCGCCGCTTCGCTGGCCAGTTCTGTATCGTTCTTCCTGCTGAGCAATTTCGCGGTGTGGGCTTGTTGGGATATGTATCCCAAGAACTTCAGCGGCTTGATGACCTCTTACACCCTGGCTCTGCCGTTCTTCCGTCACGCGGTTGAGGGAGACTTGCTGTTCACCTGCGTGATGTTCGCTACGCCGTTTGCCATTCACGCCATGTCGGAAGCCTTCCACGGCGCCGACCGCCCTGCGGCCGTTTAGCGATCACCATAAATTGGCGTCCTTTGCAGTTAAGGACGTAAGCCAGTTCTCCGCGAACTCTGCGAATCCTCAGTCGCCGCTGCGGTCACAGCCTTCTTCTTCAGCGATCGGGTCACCAGCCAGATCGCTAATCCCACTCCAATGGCTCCCAATACCCACTGCCAGTGCGTCTTAAGGACGGAACTCGTGATGTGCACGATGTTGGGGCCAAATTTGATGGTGAGAATGGCGAGCAGCAGAAAGCGCAGGAAGCGTCCCGCAAAAATCGCCAGCAGGAAGTGCGAGAACTGCATCTCTGAAACCGAGGCCGCCAGCACGAACAATTTGAATGGTGTCGGCGGCGGCAACATGGCGGGAAACATCAGTCCCCAGAAGGGATGCTTCTCAAACGCCGCATGAATCTTGGCGAAGCGCTCCGCTGGAATGCGCTTGCGCAGCAGTTCCTCCCCGCCCGTGTATCCGATCACGTAAATGACGATGCTGCCCAGCGCCGACCCCGCCGCTGCCATGATCACGTAAAGCAGAAAACGAGACGGGTTCTGGTAGACATACGCCGCCACGACCGCATCCACCGGCATGCCCAGCAGGCTGCCGTCGAGCCCGGCCATGGCGAACACTCCCCAGGCCCCAAGCGGCTTGAGCAAGGCCCACAGGAAGGCGGTGTAGCGGGTGAGAATGTGTTTGATGGTATTCAAAACGTACTTCCAGAAGTGTACGCGAAACTGTAGTGAGGAAAGAAATCGCGTAGCGGCAGCAGCCTCGACTGTCCCCGAGCGTAGTCATCAAAGATGCCGTCAGGGTAGAATCTGAAACTCGCGTCTTGATGGAGAGCAAAATGGATGCGCCCCCGGACACCAGGCAAAAAGCTGACTTGCGCGATGCTCTCGCCGCCGAACGCACCTTCCTGGCCTGGATTCGCACCGGCCTCGCACTCATGGGTTTCGGTTTCGTGGTGGCGCGCTTCGGCCTGTTTCTCAAGCAACTGCAATTTCTGCAGCACAACTCGGCTGACCCATCCTACGGATTATCGCTCTGGTTCGGAACCGCGCTCATCGTGGCGGGCGTCGCCGTAAATCTCTTCTCCGCCTGGCATTACGTTCGCTTAATGCGACATCTAGAACAGGGAGGCCCCATCCCTCCTCGTCCCTCAACCCAGGCCGTGCTGGTAGCGCTCTTCCTCGCGGCCACCGGAATCGCAATGGCCATCTATCTAGTGTCGACCCGCGGCTCTGCAAATTTAAATCCCCCAAATCATGAGGAGGTTTCGATGACGAACCAAGGCATCGTCGACAAACCCAGCAATCATTCTGTTGATCAGACCGTGGACCGCATCAAAGGCATTCTGCAATCCAAAGGCGTCACGCTGTTCGCCGTAGTCGATCACAGCGGAGAAGCCGAGAAGGTGGGCATGAAAATGCCTCCCACCAAGCTGCTGATCTTCGGCAATCCGAAGGCCGGTACTCCGCTGATGCTGGCCTCGCCGAGCGCCGCGATCGATCTTCCACTCAAGATTCTGGTATGGGAAGATGCAAAAGGAAAAGTCTGGGTCAGTTACAACAGCCCAGACTACTTGCAGGAACGCCACAATTTGCCAGCGGAACTGGTACCCAACATCGCGGTCGTCGAAACCCTGGCCGCCAAGGCGGCGGAATAGTTCGGACATCGGAACTCGGGAATTTTCTCGCCGATGATGAGGCGAACTGCTCTATTTAGGAGTTCCTGTTACATTTGCGTCGTCGTGCACTGTCTTCGTGGTGGCCGCTTTGTCGATGTTGGTTTTGGCGGGGAGAGCACACGCCGCCGGAGGATTCGTCATCTGCTTGATGAACACGCCGTAGCCGGAGCCTCCCGGCCGCAGCGTCGACCAGTAGGACGAATGCGTCAGCAAGGGCCGGTGCTGCACCATGATCTGGTTAAAGAGAATCTTGATTCCGCATTCCAGATTGTTCTTCGGCTGCAGGATGGTTTTGGTCGGATCATTCGCTTGCTTCGCGCGATCCGCTTGCCAATCGAAGTCGCAGCCGTAGCGCTTCGCGTCGACGTAAGCAAGCTGCAATAGCCCTTCGGTGCGGACATTGTCTTTGGGCACAGAATCGCGCGCTGCGACTTCGGGCGAAACCTGGCGAACGCTCGACGTCGGATTCAACCCAGCCTCGGCCCCAGCCAGCGCCTGAAAGAAATACGCCCAAAAGGCGCGCTTATTCGTTTCTGCCATGGCATAGAAGCGCGGGCAAAATCGCAAAACGCCCCGCGGCACGCGCGAAGAAAGCATCTCGGGCGGCAGCGCGTGCTCGACGATCGTGTCCCATTGTGGATCCCACGGCTTCCCACCCAGTTCGGCTTTCTTCTCGTCGATCGGGGTCGGAGGCGCAGGCTTGGTCTCCTGTCCCGAGCTCATCAAGGCTCCTAACAGCAAGACGCAGGCGAGCGACGATTTTCTGCAGTCCATAATCCGCATTGGGAGCCTAAGGAGGCCTAGAGAGATGGCTGGCGCCTCGTGACGGTTGGCTGGCTTCAATATTTCCTGACGCAGGACCAACCCTGAAGGTAACAAGATCATCCCAGCTGACCGACATGGCCTTCCCAAAATTCGTCTACATTTCCGGAATTCTGCTGCTGGCGGCGCTGACAGCCTGCACCCAAAAACAACAGAGCCCGCAGGAAATCAAGGAAAGAACCGCACAAGCTACCGCTGACCTCAAGCGTGATACACGGGCGGTTGCCGAAGGCATTCGCGAAGGCTGGAGCCGCGACAAGCCGCTCGATCTGAACTCGGCGAGCAGGGAGCAGTTAACCAGTTTGCCGGGAGTAACCGAGGGCGCAGCCGACCGCATCATGGCCGCTCGTCCCTACGACGACCCTGGCGAGCTGGTCACGCGCCGCGTGATGTCAAAGACCGAGTACGATAAAATTTCCGACCGCGTCGTCGCGAAAAAATAACTCGCGTAGCGACAGCCGCCTCGGCTGTCCCCGAAACGAAGCGACGGCAGAATGGGGCGGCCTACTCATGCTTCGTCTTCCCGCCTAACAACTGCAGGGCATGCGGAAGCAACTCCACCACCGCTTCCAGCGACTCTACCGCCCCCTTGGGACTTCCCGGAACATTGAGGATGATCGAGTCGCCTTTCACCCCGCACACTCCACGGCTCAACGCCGCAAACGGAGTCTTTTTCGAGCCCTCGAGCCGCATGCGCTCGGCCACGCCTTCCAGCAAGCGATCGCAGACCGCGCGGGTGGCCTCCGGAGTTACATCGCGCTTCGCGATCCCCGTTCCCCCCGTGGTCACCACGAGGCGCGATCGCGATGCCAGTCGTGCGATTACAGCCGCAATCGCAGTCCGTTCGTCGGGCACGATCTCGCGCGCCACCACGTGAAAGTTGTTTCGGGAAAGAACCTCGGCCACGGCGGGTCCGGAAAGATCTTCCCGTTCGCCGCGCGAGGAGGAATCACTGACGGTGAGAACTGACGCGGTGAAAACCTCAGGTGTCGAGGAGGACATCTTCTTCCTCCGCGCCTCCGCCCTCGCGAGCGGATTCGTCCAACAGACGTAAACCTTCCATCAATAAGCCCTGCGTGTTCAGCTGCGTGGTTTGTCTCGTGGTCTTGCCTTCGAAGTCCATCTGGAAGTTGCCGCTGGTCCAGCGCAGAACCTTGAAGACGGCTTTGTCGCCAGTCAGATCACCGTATTCCGCGTGCGTCACCTGGCCCTCGACGAAATACATCTCGCACTTCTCGTTCTCGTTGGTGAAGGTAAGCGCACAGCTCTTCCGTCCCATTTCGAGCGACTGTACCAGGTCGATCACGTTCATCTGCGACAAGCTGCCGCGCACTTGCCCGTCGGACGCCACCGACTTCGCCATCTTCTCGAGCGCAATCTTATCGATCACGCGCTTGATGCGCTGGGTCGCTTCTTTGAGGAAGAATGGTTTTTCAACGAAGTCGTCTATGGGATGATCCTGCGCCGAGAGCTTCTCAGTGATGTCAGCTTTAGTCGCGAGCAAAATCACGCTGAGCCCAGTCATCGCCGGACGGCTTCGCAGTCGCTCCACCAATTGCCGGCCGTCCATGCCCGGCATGCGGTAATCGCTGACCAGCAAATCAGGAGGATCGTCGATGGCCTTGACCAGCGCATCGGCCGAATCGGTAGCCGTCGAGACGATGGCAAGAGGCGCCAACGCCCCGCGCAGCATCCCAAGTACCATGGGATTGTCGTCGACCAGAAGGACTTTAACGTTGTTGGGCATGCCCGACTATGATTTCTTCTTCCGCGAGCGGACGTAATCGCCGCTCTTTCCCCCAGACTTCCGCTCCAGCACAACTTCGCGGATCTCAATTCCTTTGTCCAGGGCCTTGCACATATCGTACACCGTCAGAGCAGCCACGCTGGCGGCGACCAGCGCTTCCATTTCCACTCCGGTCACGGCGGTGGTCGTTACTTTTGAGGCAATAGCGACGCCATTCTCGCACACGCGCAGAGTCACATCAACGTGCGAAAGCGGCAGAGGATGGCACATGGGGATCAAGTCGGAAGTTTTCTTCGCCGCCATCATTCCCGCCAGCCGCGCCACTTCCAGCGGATCGCCCTTGGGATTCTTCGGCAGCGCCTTCAACACCGCCGGCTTCAAAGCGACAAAAGCACTGGCCTCCGCTTCACGCCTGGTCGCCGCTTTGGCCGAAACGTCGACCATCCGGGCGCGTCCGTTGTCGTCGTAATGAGAAAGCTTCTTGGCCATGGCGACAGTACATAGTAAATGTTTGTGGCTTAGAGCGGTGCAAGACTCCATCGAGCCCGCCGCAATGGCTTTGGACTAGAAATTAATTAAGGCAGTTCTTTGGTTTCGAGACGACGCAAAAAGGTGCAAGCCGGGATGAATACCGCAAAGCTAAGCAAGCCAAAGTAGATCAGAAGGTGCGCCAAGCGATTCGGGAAGTGCCCAATCGGAACTGGCCGGATCAAGGCATAGAATATCTCTGCAACTACCGTGGTCGTCGCATACCAAGACATCGCGAAAACCAAGCAGTGGCGGAATCGTCGGGGTACGAAGGGGGCCTGCCGACAGAATGAGAGCGTGTAAACGGTCAGCCACGGCAGCAGGAGAACAACGAAAATAGTCCAGGACGCGAGGTGCGGGAAAAACGCACTGTAAAGAACACCCTGCCCCACTCCTCCCGCGGCCAGAGCCAAACTCGCGATATTCAATCTGTTCATCATGGCGAGCTCTGTCCTAGAACGGCCTGAAAAGCGAATCTTGCACGGTACGGCATGCCCCCAGTCCCGCCATCACCAACTCGTTTTAACCTGCCGCAACATTGACTTGCAGCCCCTCCCCACCTAACATTTCGCAGGTGGTCGGCGAAACCGTTTCCCATTACCGGGTTCTCGAAAAGCTGGGCGGCGGCGGTATGGGTGTTGTCTATGAAGCCGAAGACCTCAAACTCGGCCGTCATGTCGCCCTCAAGTTCCTGCCCGCTGATCTAGTGGTTGACGCAGCCACCTTAGAGCGTTTTCAACGCGAGGCCCGCGCGGCCTCCGCTCTGAATCATCCCAATATCTGCACCATCTACGAAGTCGACGAATACCAGAGCCGGCCCTTCCTCTGCATGGAACTGCTGGAGGGCAAGACGCTCAAGCACCTGATCAATAATCGTCCTCTCGAGATGGACCAGGTACTGGAGCTCGGAATCCAGATTGCCGACGCTCTTGATGCCGCGCATGCCAAGGGCATCGTCCACCGCGACATTAAGCCGGCAAACATTTTTGTGACTGACCGCGGCCAGGCCAAAGTGCTCGACTTCGGACTGGCTAAGCAAACAGTAGAAGGACGCACCCAGGTTTCTTCCGGCGGCTCTGCCATGCCCACCATGACCGAGGATCCGCTCACCGGAGCCGGCACCACCCTTGGAACCGTAGGCTATATGTCGCCCGAGCAGGCGCGTGGTAAAGAAGTCGACACTCGCACCGATCTGTTTTCCTTCGGTACCGTGCTCTACGAAATGGCGACGGGCCTTCCGCCATTTCGCGGAGACAGCACTGCCGAAATCTTCGACGCCATCCTCAATCGGGCTCCGGTCGCAGCCGTGCGCCTGAACCCGGCAGTTCCGGCTGAACTCGAGCGCATTATCAACAAAGCTCTCGAGAAAGATCGCGAAGTACGCTACCAACACGCTTCTGATATTCGCAGCGACCTGAAGCGCCTCAAGCGCGATACGGGCTCGGCATCGTCGGTCGCGGTTCCGGCAACATCCGGCCGTGGATTCACTGCCAAGATCGCGGTCGTCTCCGTAGCCGTCGTGATCCTGCTGGCCGCTGCGTTCTTCGCCTACGAGCGTTTCCCCCACAAATCCTCCGACGCTTCGCCAAACCCCATTTCTGCTTCGCCGTCGGGAGTCCAAACTGTCGCCGTTCTCCCCTTCCGCGATCTCTCGGGTGGATCGAAGGATGAAGATTGGGGCATTGGCATGACCGATGCCATCATCACTCGGCTCACGTCTCTGCAGAATCTCGCGGTGCGTCCCACCAGTGCCGTGCTCAAGTACGCCAAGAGTTCAACCGACGCTTCCCAGGCCGCGCAGGAACTGGGAGTGCAATCGATCCTCGAGGGCACTTACCAGCGGGTCGGCGGCACCATGCGCGTTTCGGTGCAGCTCATCGATCGCCAGAACCAGTCTGCCCGCTGGGCGCAACGTTACGACCTGCAAGCCAACGATATGCTCAAGTTCCAGGACGACATCGCGCAGAAAGTCGTTGAGGGATTGCGCGTGCAGATGTCGGGGCAAGAGCAGGAATCTCTGACCACTTCTTCGACGACTTCCCCTGAAGCCTACAGCCTCTACTTGCGGGCACGATTCTTTCTCAACCAGTATCAAATGCGCTCCGACATCGACAGTGTCCACCAGGGTGAGGAGACGGCGCGACGCGCAGTCGAAAAAGATCCGTCCTTCGCCGATGCCTGGGCTACGCTGGCGAATCTCTATGTCATCGAAGCGGCCAATTTTGAGGCTGGTAGCGACAACAACCTGGTGCTGGCGGAAAAGGCAGCTCGCCACGCTCTCGAACTGCATCCTAGCCTGCCGGAAGGCTTGATTGCACTGGGCGCCACGCTCACTCAATCAGGGCGTCTGTCGGAGGGCCTGAAGATTCTTCATCAGGCGACGATCACAGCTCCGAACTCTGAACTGGCGTGGGACCTGTTCGGCTACGCCTGCCATTACGCCGGGCTGATCGATCAAGCGGAACAGGCTTATCGCCGGAGTCTCGAACTCAATCCCACGACTCTCCGAATCTACTGGATGCATGCACGCATGCTCTTGTATCAGGGGCGGGCAGAAAAGGCCGTCGAAGAGATGCGGCCGGTGATCGCGGCCAATCCGAATCAGTTCAAAGCGCTCTCTTACCAGGGCGAGTTCCTTTACTATGCCGGTAAGCTCGACGAATCTGAGGCCACTTCAGCCAAGGCCTTGGAGTACGGCCGCACATCGGGAGATGTTTCGCCGCTCGTGTTGGCCGGTTTCCTTTGCGCCAGTCGGGGACAGCGCGACAAAATCGATCCCACCGTTCTGCAGACCCGCCCGGAACAATCCTTCGATGGAGATCAGGCCTACTGGATCGGAGGCATCTATTCGATGCTGGGGGAAAAAGAAAAGGCGCTGATCTGGCTGCGCCGCGCCGTCGAACTCGGCAACCACAATTATCCCTGGTTCCAGCGCGATCAGAATTGGGACAAACTGCGCAACGATCCCGACTATAAAAAAATCATGGATGATGTTCGCACCCGCTGCGAAGGATATAAACGGGACATGGGCTTGTCTTAGGCGATCTGGGGCGTCTTATTGGCTCTGAAAAGCCTTCATCCGTCCACCTGCGCTCCCGGCATCGAGGGCTCGCGCAGCTGAGACAAGCATGTAGCCCTGCAGAGCGTGATCGTGAATCGACTCGATGCGGCCGACCACGTGCACGGCATCGAGACGCGTTCCTATCTCCGTCAGCTTTTGCATCGCGTCCATTCCGTCCCACTCATAGACGTGCCACTCGGGATGCTCTTTGCGCGATTCTTCGTAGGCTTGCTCCCCGAAGTCGAGGCCTTTCTCCACGGAGTCTTTAGCCAATGCGAGATCGTGCAGCGAAGCTGCCGACTCCGCGATCGCGACGTAGGTGTCTAACTTGTCGCTGGCTTTTTTCATGGAAGCTAAAGACTGCTGCGACTGGTTCAGCATCTGCAATGCTTGATCGGGATGATCACCAAATCCCGCCGCGGCATAGGCTATCCCCATCGCATGACGCGCTGGATCACCGATCGACATTGCCAGCGTGAGCGCCTGATTGGGGTCCTTTGGGGCAATCTGCTGAATCTGACTGAGTCGGCTCGTCTCTAGTCCCCACTGTTCCGCACCGGCAAGGTCCCCCGCAGATGGAGGGCTATCCGGATTCTTATAGACGACCACTCTTTCCTGGTTGAGAATCCTTCCCCGCGCTGCATCCCCCTGTGCTAACTCAGCATGCTGTTCCACCAACCGCTGTGCCCAATCCGGGTCAACCTCGCGGATCATCGGCAGAATCTCGAAGAGCAATTGCGCGTTCTGTGTATGAAAATCCGCCACGCCCTTGTCGGTGTAAACCCGAACCCTCCACTGGCGATCTTCCTTCTCGCCCAGAATCCGAAGTGAGCGCCTTCACCACAGCCTCTAACGGTTGTCGCCGCGTAGAGAGCGGCATGAGCGGCTTCACCTGCTTCAGGAAATCGACAAATGCGTAATTCGTCATCTCAAACTTCGTGCCGCGCTGATAGTACGTGACCGCTTCGCTAATCAAGGCCGAACTCTTCGCAGGATCCTTGGCACTGACACCCTGAATCACCGAAACCATCGCTCCGAATGGATATTCACCAGTGTCGCCAAGGTAGTCGGCAGTCCGTTGAATCTTCGCGAGCCCGGTTATCCCGGCGGTTAGCCAATACTCCTTGAAGATTCTTCTCGCTGCCACGTCGCGTACATCCTCCGTATCGCTGTCGGTTGGAGCCGGAGGCTCGCATTGATTAAGCATCTGGAGCGCGCGTTGGATATCGATCCACGACATCGCCGTCGCCGCATTTTTCTGCGTCACCACCCGGTCATAGCCCGGCGATAGCTGCTGAGCTAAACGAAATACTTCCTCCGTCCACGGGCGCATCAACGCCGGATGCCACTTCGCGGAGGGCATGATCAACTCGGTCAGAAACCACGCCTTTTCCTCAGGCGGAAGTTCCTTGCTAAGCAAGTACCCGCGCTGCAGCAACCGCTCTGACGAAACGTATTGCGAAGTCTTGGTTTCTTTTTCAGGGGACTTCTGTTGCGGATAAATCGGCAGGCTCAAGGCTAGAACGAAAATAAGAGCCGACGCTCTGGGTCGAACCATGGTCGACCTCCAGTCCAAACAGACGAGAGCCATTCTACGGCAAAACCAATGTGCCGCCATGGATGCCCCGTCGGATCGAGAAACCCTACCGCTCCATCACCGCCACCCATTCCCCCGCCGGAATTCTTTCTCGATCCGGAGGAATCACGATGTACGCATTGGCCCGCGCCGTGGACGCAATATCCCCAGACCCTTCCCACCGCGCCAGTTCCACTTCCGCGTGCTCGAATTCCCCCGAAAGCACCGCGGGCAAGAATCGCTTCAATCCGGTCTTGGTCTTGATGTCCGATTTCAACCGGGCATGCAGAAACACCAGTTTGCGCGCCGTCATGCCCGCGAGCGCCTCAAGCAGCGGCCGCGCGAACAACTCAAATGTCACCATGGTTGACACCGGATTCCCCGGCAGTCCGAAGAAATAAGTGCCGCCGGCGTCCCCGCCGGCTGGAATGCGCCCGAACACAATCGGCTTTCCCGGGCTGAATCCGCGCGCCGGTAAAAAAGAACTCAGCTCCGAATTCGGCGAGCACCTGCTCGACCAGGTCGTACTTGCCCATCGATACCCCGCCCGTGAGCAGCAACAGATCGCTCTCCAGTCCGTCCGCGATCAATTCCCGCAAGCGCAAAGACTCGTCGCGCGCGATGGGCAGCAGCACCGGCTCTCCACCGGCTTGTTTAATCTGTGCTGCCAGCGAGTAGCTATTGGAATTGCGAATCTGGTTGGGCCCGGGCAGAACTTCAATCTCCACCAACTCGTCGCCAGTGGAAAGCACGGCCACTCGCGGCTTGGAATAGACCAGCAAGTGCGACCGTCCCACCGAAGCTGCGACGGCGATCGCCGCATGGTCGAGACGCATCCCCGGCTCCAGCAAGCGTTCTCCGCGCTTTGCCTCGGAGCCGACTGGCACAACATTTTCTCCCGAGCCGACAGCCCGATTGATGGAAACCTGATTCCCCGCGAGCGACGTGTACTCCACCATCACGATGGCGTCTGCATCCTCAGGAACGGGCGCCCCTGTCATGATCGATGCCGCTTGCCCAGGCGCCCAGCTTGATGGCCGCCTCCGCGCGCGACGCTCCCGCCTTGATTTCGCCAACTACCTCAAGCGTAGCGGGAAGCTGTGCCAAATCAGCCGCGCGCAGCGCATATCCGTCGCGCGTGGCTCTGCGAAATGGAGGGAAGTTGCGATCAGCGATGATGGGCTCGGCCAGAACCTGCCCGGCCGCGTCGAGCAGTTCCACCAGTTCTTTGCCGTGCGGACGCATCGCGGCCGCGTGGGTTTCTACTACGTGGCGTGCTTCTTCGAATGACAAAACAGATCAGGTTCGGGCAGGGCAGCCATAAGCACCGATCATACGACAAGAGGATTGCCGATTTCGTGCCGATGGGCTGCCCGCCCGGACTCGCGGCGGGTATGTAACACTCCACGCCAGATCCCTCGCTTCGCTCGGGATGACGTCAGTAGGGGAGCGCAGTCCTACCAGAGAGGCGCTTCTTTTGAAGTGACGTCATTCTGAGCCCGATAGGGCGAAGGATCTGGCGTGGAGGGCAGGAACGCGCGGTCCACGTCCCGGGGCGAGTCCAAACAACTCTGGCAATTGGAAATTGAAAATCGGAAATGAAACGTTACCGCGCCAGCACTTCCTGCAACTCATCCGGTTCCGTCGCGTAAGCCAACGCAACTTCCGGATCGACCACGCCCGCCTGCACCAGTTTCGCGATCTCTCTGTCAAAGTGCTGCATACCCTCGGCTTCGCCGTCCTTCATTAATTGCAGCAAGCTCTGCCCCACCAGCCCCGCACTCTCGATGTACTGGTGCGCCCGCGGGCTGACTTTCAAAACCTCGAATGCCGCGGCCCGTCCCCTGCCGTCCTTGCGTGGCAACAGCCGTTGGGCTACGACATGACGCAGGGTTTTCGCCAGCCTGCCCGCGCATCGAAGATTGCTCGCTCGGGAGCAAACGCTCCTACGATTCTCTCGACAGTCTTTGCCGCATCCACCGTGTTCAGACTTGATAGCACCAAGTGTCCGGTTTCCGCCGCTTCCACCACCATCTCCATGGTTTCGCGATCGCGCAGTTCTCCCACCAGAATCACCTTGGGCGCTTGCCGCAAAGCCGCGCGCAGGGCCAGTCCGAAATTCGGGGTGTCACTGTGCAGTTCGCGCTGGTGAATGGTCGCTCGCTTATGGTTGTGCAGAAATTCGATGGGATCTTCAATGGTTATGATGTGACAAGTCTGCTGCTGGTTGATGCAATCGAGCAGCGCCGCCAGCGTCGACGACTTGCCCGATCCCCGAGGTCCGGTGACCAGCACAATTCCGTCGCGCAGGTTTGCGATCTCATTCAATTTATCTGGAAGCCCAAGCGCCGCGAAACTCGGAATCGCCGTCGGGATCACTCGCATGACCACGGCACAGCTTCCCCGCTGAATAAATACATTCACGCGAAACCGCGCCACTCCCGGCAGCCCGTAAGAGATGTCGCAAGACCCCTGCTCCCGCAGCAGGGTGATCGCCTGCTTGTTGCTCCCAATCAGATCGGCCGCCAGGCGCCGCGTGTCGTCCGCACCCAGCAACGAAAGACCAGGAATCTGCACCGCAATCAACTGCCCCAATACTTCGATCTGCGGCGGCCGTCCCGGAGAAAAGATCAGATCGCTGACCTGCTCGCTGGCGCGGAGCATGGCCCCCAGTAGCACGGTTGTGGGCACGGCGCCCGAGCCGGACGAATACTTGTCGAGTTCTACGGTAACCGGGGCACTGCCTGTCGCGGCGACCATAACCTTCCTTCGGGGGAAGACAAGGCGCGCTCAGGGAGGGGAGACCCTGGGATGAAAACCACGCCCAGAATCCAATCTAGCCGATTCCGGACCCTCATTTCCATGACGAACGACATGGACATAGACCTTCGTAACCTATTGAACAGGAATGAGATGCAGCAGAATCAGCAAGAAAAAGGGCGGCCGTAGCCGCCCTAAATTCGCGCCAGATAAGGCCCTTACTGCTTCTTGGCAGGTGCCTTCTTCTGCTTTCCGAAGCTGGTTTCCACCGTGCTGCCGATGTATTGCAGCATGCCCTTGGCACCGTCCGCGTAGGGTCCTGAGGGGTCCAGTTCCAGGTACTTGCTTAACGCCTCTTCCGTGCCGGGCACTGCGACCACCTTGCCGTTCTTGTCGGTCGTCGCCTTGGCTACCAGGTTTACGCCCTTCCAGTAGTAAGCAGCCGCCTTGGTGGGATCGGCGGCGATTGCCTTATCGAAGGCTTGCACGGCGTCGTCACTCTTATTGGCATTGGTGAGAATGGCCCCGAGGTTGAAATAGTAGGTTCCAGCCCCTGTCGGATCGAGCGTCGCCGCCTGGGTATAGGACTTGATGGCGTCATCGGCTTTGCCGGCCTTGCCTTGCGCATCGGCAAGATTGTTGTAGTAGCTGGCTATCTTCTTGTTCATGTCGGGATCTTTTTCTCCCGCCTGCGCCGCAGCCTGCTTTTCCGCAATCGCTTTCTGATAGCCCTCAACCGCCGAATCTAACCGCTTGGTTTTCTCCGCGGGGTCGGTTTGCTTGGTGGCTGATCCCCGGTACGCATCCGCCAATGTCGCCCACAAAATATCGCGGTGCGGATCGAGCGTGGTCGCATCGGTCATCGCTTGAATCGCGCCGTCGAAGTTGCCCGCCTTCATGTCATCGCGCGACGTGGCCAATTTCTCGTTCAACTGCTTGACGGTCATGTTCTCTTTGTTGGCCTTTTCCTTCGCTTCCTGTTGCTTCTTGATCTCCTCAGGGCTCAGGCCTTGGCCGGCTGCCTGGTTCTGAAGTTCCTTCTTCAGGTCGAAGTCGAGCGTGTTCTCGTCCAGATTGACCGTGACGTTCGTGAAGTGAAACAGTTCTTTCCCGTCGACCAGCAACTTGACGTTGTACTTACCGGGAGAGATGCCCAAAGAGAAGTACTCGCCCTTGCCGTTGGTCTTCAAAGAATATTTACGACCGGTTTCGGTGCCGGTCCACTCGACGATCGCGCCCACCAGCGGCTTGCCTTCCGTGTCTTTGCAAACGCCCTTCACTGTGCCCGTCGCCTGGGCGAACACCGGAGTCGCGCACAGTCCCACCAGTACCGCGACTACCAGGACATATATGCAACGTTGTTTCATATCGATTGGCCTCCCGGCACAAGAAAATCATTGATGATTGTTGATTTTTGATTGTCGATTTCAAAACCGTTCTTCAATCAACAATCAAAAATCTACAATCAAAAATTCCTAAACGGGCTGAACCGACCGTACTGCATACGGAATCGGGTCTTCCGCCCCCGCCTCGCGAAAAGCTCTGAGCCGCAACACACAGCTGTCACAGACGCCACAAGCCCGCTCTTCCTGACTATAGCAAGACCACGTTAAATCGAAGGGCGCGCCCAATTCAAGGCCAAGCCTCACAATCTGCGACTTCCGCAGGGCAATCAGCGGGGTCACGATTTCAATCTTCCCCTCTTTCGTCCCCGCTCTTACCACCTGGTTGAAAGCTTCGTAGTACGCCGGGCGGCAATCCGGATACCCCGAGCTATCCTGCTCCACGGCCCCGATATAGACCTTGGCCGCGTCCAACACCTCGGCCCAACTGACAGCCACCGCCAGAAAATGCGCATTGCGGAAGGGCACATAGGTTACTGGGATGTCGTGCCCGATCGCCGCCGACTCGGGGACGGCGATATCAGGGTCGGTCAAGGCCGAGCCGCCAATCGCCCGTAACGCCTCGTTGCGCACCACCAGTCGCTCGCGAATCCCCAGCCGGTCGCAGATCCCCAGAAATGCTCGCCGCTCGCGCTCTTCGGTTCGCTGTCCGTAGCTCACATGCACGGCCGCCGCATCATAATCCCGCGCCACCAGCGCCGCGCAAACACACGAATCCATGCCGCCGCTGAGAAGAACCACCGCGCGAGATTTGTATGAGGTTGTTGTCATCGCGTACTGCTTTGGAGAAATTATTGATTTTTGATTGTAGATTGTTGATTTCAAAACCGCGTTCGTTCCCTTCAAAATCAAAAATCAAAATTCCTAAACTCCCTTGGTCGCCGGATCCCAAATAAACTTATGGATCTGCAACCCCAATCGCGCCGGCACGTCATCCGCCAGCATCCACTCCGCCAATTCCTGCGGATCGAGCAGGCAATGCGAGGCCGTGCGGGTGCCACGCGCGTCCTTGCGAAACGCCGGCGAGAACAATACCGCGCCCACCCGGTTCGCCAGGTGATAACGCGCAGCGAAATCGCGTGCGAATTCGTAGTCCACCCGGTCGCTGATCACAAACTTCACTTCATCATTCGGTCCCAGCGTTTCCAGGTTCTCCACGTGAAACGTGTTCGCTTCGCCCGAGTTCGGACACTTCACATCCACAATCTTTGCCACTGCCTTGGGCACCTTCTCAAGCGGCCGTTCGCCGCTGGTCTCGATCATCACCCGGTAACCAGCATCCAGGAGCCTCTGCATCAGAGGAACAACCTCTCGCTCCTGCAACATCGGTTCGCCCCCGGTAATTTCCACCAATCCTCCGCCCGGACTGAGCTGTTCGACTTCCTTTAGAACCTCTTCCAGCGCCATCCGATGCCCGCCTGTGAAGGTGTATTCGCTATCGCACCAGGAACATCGCAGATTGCACCCGGTCAGGCGCACGAACACGCAGGGCAACCCCGCATGCGTGGATTCCCCCTGAATCGACTTGAAAATCTCGGTGATCTGCATGACAGTGGCGCCGGCAGGGTACCTCAGCTTTCGCGCTTTTCGAAAGGTCGGATTCCACGAATCCGGTTTACCCCTCGGAATAGGTCGCGGTCGTCGTGTCGGTCTCGTACACGGTGACGTTTTTCACGCGCACCCGGCCGCTGGTGACGCGCTCCAGCTTCACGTTGCTTTCGTCGTAGAAGTACTTGGCCAGGTTCTCGGCCGAGGGATTCAGCACGGTAAACGGCTCCAGATCATTGATCATCTGGTGATCGAGCCGCTCGATGATATGCTTCATGACTTCGCGCAAGTCCTTGAAGTCAAGCAGCAACCCGGCTTTATCCAGTTCCTTGCCTGCCAGAGTGATCCGCACCTTGTAGTTGTGCCCGTGCGGATTCTCGCACTTGCCCTTGTAATTCCGCAGGTAGTGCCCCGCGGCAAACGTGTCTTCGACAGTGACTTCGAACATGAATCCCCTTGCCAGGAGCCTCTAGGAAGCCCGGCTAACCCTCTATTCTACAGCCGCTAGGCCCTCTGGGGGAAAGGACGATGGAGGACCGGGCCTCGCCGAGCCTGGCCGGTTCGGCACGCGAGCCAAAACGCCCGTTCGAAAGAAAAAGGACGGGCCTTAGCCCGTCCCCTGTGAAAACACACCTTTCAGACTCTAGTGCTGTGTATTGCACTTGTAGTGAATCGCCGACAGGTAGTTGTTCGCCGCGTTCAGCGTCAGGTCGTAACACCCTCCCAGCGAGTTGTTCAGGAAGTAGTGATTGAAACTCGCCTGCCCCTGGCTGGCGATGAAATTGAAGTTCTGATCGAACAGCAGCGTGTCCGTCGTGCCCACCGCATTGTTCCGCTGGTTGGTGAACGCCACTTTGCCGTTGACCGTGTCGGTCGTCTGGAAGTGGTTTTCCTGATGGATGTTCGTCGTCTGCGCGATATCGCCATCGATCGTGGGCATCAACGAAATGTCCACGGTTAATGGATACCGAGTTGACAGCGAGGTCACCCGCGCCCCCGTGCCGTCTCTGATCGTGGTGGTCGAGTAGATCTGGGTGTTCTGCGTGATGTCCTGCACGTAATCGCTCGCGGTGATGTCGAAATTCTGCGAGTTCGAGAACGTAATGTTCTGCGCCACTGTGGTCGTCACCTTTCCCGCCGAGCCTTCCACATAACCGGTAATCTGGAAGTTGCGGTTCGAAGTTACCGAAACTGTGCCCGTGATATTGCCTTGACCATCGACATTGATGTTCTCGACCACATTCGGATTCGGTGTAGCGCTCAAATTATTGTAAGTAACCGCTCCGGACACCTGCGACGCGTTCTGATCGAGCAGCAGCAGCAATGCCGCCGTCGCCGAGAAGTAGTTGTCGACATTGAACACGCTGAGCGAAACCGTATGCTGCTGTCCGTTGCTCAGCAATCCCGCAAAGGGAGTCAGATCCACACGGTAGGGAACAAAATTCAGCGTCTGTACACCAGGCAACGGGAACCACAGGAAAGGATCGATGCCACCCGTGTAAATCCACGGAAACACCGGAGCCACTCCCGCCGGCTGCCCGTCAATCGTGACTTCTGTCTCGCGATAGGCCGTTCCCGGACAGCTCTGCAGTTCGCTCGAAACATCGTTAGGCACGCAGGTGTACCAGAATTCATCGGCATTCTGGCTCTGCGCGTACACATCCAGGAATGCGCGTTGAATGTTCATCGGCAAGGTGAAGGTCGCCGACAAGGTGTCAGTCGGAGAAGCCAGCGTGACCGTTCCCGGGGTCGACGAGAGCGGCAGCACCTGGTCAAACGGACGCGGATTCTGCGTCGCTCCCTGTTCCAGCGGATAGAACTCGACGTCCGCGCTGCCATAAATAATGCCGGTGTACTGATCGTTGACCAGATTCCCGATATCGACCTGTCCCGCCTGCGACGTCAAAAACAGTGGCGCGTACTCGGTGAGGTCGCTCTCCACGTGCCAGTCAGGACCGAAGGTCGGCGAAGGCTCGGCCGTCGTTCCGAAGTAAATGTTGGTGCCGCCGAGCCAGATATTGGCCGTGCGGTCGAACTGAATCCCGGCGGTAACTGAAAAATTTCCCTCAAAAACGATCTTCCGCCACGGTCCGGGGCAGTTTGCCGGAGGTTCGTAAGTGAACGACTTGGGATTGAAATCTTCGAAAGCCAGATTATCGAAAAGCTGAACTTTGCAGGGCGTGGACGAGGGCCGCAACACCTGGGGATCGGCGGTCACCGTGTCCTGGGATCCGATCTGATAATTTTGTCCAGCCGCAAAAGCTTGCACAGAACCTGCAAACAGCACGAGTGCCAGCATAACCGGGGCCAGGCCAGCGCTTGCCGCATAAATCTTTGAACTCTTAACCATTTACTCTCTCCTCGCGGATCGACGGCGCCTTCGCTGGGTCACGCCCCCGCAGCTAAGCCCAAGTCTCACAAGCATATAACTGGCCATTCCGCTGGCAAGGAGACTAACGGCTCACAAAGGGAAGCCGGGAAGCTGTCAGTATCCGTGACAAGACAAAGAAATCAGGGCCGAGAAGGAGAGCGGAAAGAATAACGAATCCCCGCGGCGTCCTCCGCGCCAGTTCTTCGCGAACTCTGCGATCTAAGATTTTCGAGGATTCACGTCTAGGCGATTCTAGTTTTCTTCAATCCCGAAAAACGCCTCAACCTGCTTGATATCCGTAGTCCGCCTGTAACTGGGCAGGCTTTCTACAAATACTCGCCCGTATTGCTTCTTGAGAATGCGGTTATCGAGCAAGGTAAGCAATCCGCGATCGTGTAACGACCGGATCAACCGTCCGAACCCCTGCTTCAAAGTGATCACAGCCGCCGGCACCTGGTACTGGAAGAACGCGTTCCCTCCCTCAGCATCAATCGACTTCACCCGCGCGGCCACCACCGGATCGCTCGGCACCGCAAACGGCAACCTGTCGATGATGACGCAACTGAGTTGCTCTCCCTGCACATCCACGCCCTGCCAGAACGAGGAAGTCCCGAACAATACAGCATGAGGCGTCAGCCGGAACTCCTCGAGCAGCGCGCTCTTCGGAGCGTCTCCTTGCAACAGCATCGGATAGTCCAACTCGCCCAGCAGCCGCTGGTAAACCTCATTCATCTGCGCATAACTGGTGAAGAGTACAAACGCCCGTCCCGCGCGTGATCTCGAGCAAGCGCTTAATGCGATCCGCCGCCTTCGCGGCAAACTGCGGGGTCCGCGGATCCGGCAAATCGGGAGGCACATAAAACAAAGCCTGATTCTCGTAGTCAAAATGTGAAGGCAGCACCACTTCGCGCACGTGCTCGAGTCCCAAGCGCCGCCGCATATACTCAAACCCGCCGCCGACAGCAAGCGTGGCCGACGTCAGCACCGCACACTCCAGTTTGTCGAACATGCAGGACTTCAGAATAGGCGCCACATCAATCGGCGTTGCCTGCAAGAAAACATTCTGCCGCCCACCAGAAGAAAGACTGTCTTTACCCTTTGAAAAAGCCCCTCTGCGCCGTTCAATCCAGAACACGGTGTTGTGATCTTCCTGTTCCATCACGAAGCCCAACTGCACCTGCAACTCCTGCGCCCGCCGCGAGAAGTTGAACACTTCCTCCGGCTTCGAAGGCATGTTCTCAAGCTCCGAACCCAGCCTTCGCACTGATTGTTGTAACGACAAATACTCTTCGCCGTTTTCTTCCAAGAACTCGCGCCGGTTCTCGAACGCGAATCGCCCATCTCCCTGCGGCAACACCGAGAAAAAGAACATCGCCCGCTCGCGCAGACTCTTCACCGCTCCCGCCACCTGGGCCGACAGCATGTGATTCCTCTGCAATGAAATTTCCACGTCGCGGCACAAATCCTCAAAGCGCGCGTTGCTGACGGTCACGCCGAAATAGTTGCCAGCTACATCTTCGAGTTCATGTGCCTCATCGAAGATGACCGCCCCCACCTCCGGCAGAATCCCCGCATCCGGCGCATATTCGGACTGCTGCTTGATCGCCAGATCGGCGAAGAACAGATGATGGTTGACGATGATGATGTCGCTCTCCATCGCCCGCCGGTGCATCTCGGTGATAAAACATTTGTCGAACGCGCTACATTTCTGTCCGAGGCAAGTGTCGGCCCGCGCATCCAGCTTGTGCCAAAGCGCGCTCGCCTCGGGCAGCGACGCCAGCTCCGCCCGATCGCCCGGTGTGCGTGGTCTTCTCCCACGCCGCAATCGCCCGGTAGTGCTCAATCTCTTCGAGTCCGCTCAGCACCGGCTGATCGGTCAGGTCGTAAAGCTTCTTCTTGCACAGATAATTGTTGCGCCCCTTCATGTAGCAGACATTCAGCTTGCCTTCGCCATTGGGAAACAACGCCTGTTCAAGGAAGGGAACGTCTTTCCAGAAAAGCTGCTCCTGCAGATTCTTGGTGCCGGTAGAAATAATGACCCGCTTGCCCGATCGAATCACGGGCACGAGATAGGCGAGAGTCTTACCGGTGCCGGTCCCGGCCTCCACGATCAAGTGTCGCTTCTCTTCCAGCGCCTGCTCGACCGCCTGCGCCATCTGCAACTGTCCGCGCCGGAACTCATACGCAGGATGCGTCCGCGAAAGCACTCCACCCGGCGAGAAAAACTGGTAAAGCGACACATCTTTCTTCGCCGGGAGCACGGGATGGGAGGAAGAAGCCACGAAGTCTCTATAATAAATGCCGGAGGCGGGAGGGACACGTGTGGGGCGGGCGCTCTCGCCCGCCTGGGGCTTATACAGAGACCGACTGTCTCCGGCCGCCATTGTCGATGAACCCTTCAGTCAGGACCCCGGGTGCTATCCCTCTTTGCAACGATTATGATCTCTTTCATGTTGGACAACGGGAAGAGAGCGGAGATCGCGAAACTACTGGACGATCTCGCGGCGCAAGAAGTCTGGAACGCAGACGTGTGGCAGCAGTGCTATGACCTGGTTTCTGCCCATATGGACGAGAATGATCTGCTCGGTTATGTTCACGACGATCTCATCCACTACACTGGCAGACGGCTCTTTAGGGCGGCTCCCGTGGCTAAAGATTTTAACCCATATCGCCAAGAATTCCGGGACGTGGCGACTGCACTCCGCTCAGGCTTGTCGCTGTCTGAGTACACAAAACTATACGAATGATGGCTGAAATCATCTGCAGGCAATTCTGATGACTCGATTCAAGGAACTGAGAAGAATCCAAGCTGCAATTAAATACAGGAATGAATCCGAGCTTCGCTGGGCTGTCGAGTACTGTCAGATGAGGCTGCGACTCGCGACTCGAAAGGATCATGCAAAATACTGGCGCGGCATCAAGCGCGAGGTCACAAAAGGGCTGCACTCAGTCGCTATCCCAACATCTGAAGCGGGTTTTGAGTGAGATAAGCCACCAAGCCCAACCGGTCCTTTCAGCAACTTTCTTCGCACGCGGTTGAAATTTCAAACTATTTCAGCGTCCAGCCCCTCGATTTCCTCGAAGTGCCCATCCCGTGTCATCAGCGTCAAATCGTGCTGGCGCGCGATCGCTGCAATCCAGACATCGTTCTCAGGAATCGGCCGGCCTTTTTTCCGTAGACTAAACTTGGTACTAGCGTAGACAGCGGCAGTATCAACATCGCAGTCCAGCACCACTAGAGCGCCCGCAAACTGATCCAGCCGCGCCAAGTTGCTCTCCACCCGCGCGGAGGCCTGCGCTCCATATTTCAGCTCTCCCAGCACAGGAACGCACAAGAACACCGCCTCGCAGTGCCGCAACCGCTCGACCACGTCCGGCTCTCCCGCGAACAGCGCAATTACTCACGTTAGTGTCAACCAGGCATTACCACTCACTGGTGTCAATCCGTTCGCAGCCTGCGGATATCCTTTCTGACATCCTTTGCAGGTCGTAGGCCGGGATCAGACCAACGAAACCCAGCAGCACGACAGGATCACTCGATCCCCGCGCACTCCCGCTCGATGAGTTGTATTTCGTCAGATACCAGTCAACCAGAGAACGATACTGCTCCGGTAGGTCCCGCTTTTCCGGATACATCTTTCCCGTGCGCTCGGGATGAACCGGGTCGCCCTCGCGATAAAGACGTCGCCTTCCACGCCGACTGCTGTGCAGCATGCGATACTGTGCTGGGTTCGGCCGGTTCGACGCTACGCAATGGCTGACAATGTGTTGCCACACTCCGGGCCTGTGATCATGGAACTCCTTCACAGACCGCTCGCGAATCTCCTCCAGACTGAAGTCTTCAGCTTGAGGCTGCTCGCGGTGAAGCAGTGCGGTGGCTAGCCAAGCTTCGTCAGCTACTAATAAGTTCATCGAAGCCTCCATTACGTTCTAAATTGTAACTAAAACTTAGAATATGTCAAGAACTGAGATGCAACCCTCCCCTCTCTTCGCCATCGTCGGCCGCCCCAACGTCGGCAAATCCACGCTCTTTAACAAACTCGTTGGCTCCCGCCGCGCCATCGTCGGCGACGAGCCTGGCATCACCCGTGACCGCCTCTACGGCGAATCGCACTGGCGTGGACGCGACTTCCGCATCGTCGACACCGGCGGCATCCTTCCCGAAGACAAAGACTTCATCCCCGCGGAAATCTTCCGCCAGGCCCGGGTCGCGCTCGACGAATCCGCCGCCATCATCATGGTGGTTGACGGACGCACCGAGCTCGCCGCTCCCGACCTCGAACTCGCCCGCCTGCTGCAACGCACCGGCAAGCCGCTCTTCCTCGCCGTCAACAAAGTGGACAGCGACAAGCAGCAGGGACTCGAAGACGACGTTCACCGCCTCGGCATCCGCAGAATCTTTCCCGATTTCCGCCGAGCACGGAAGAGGCATCGACGACCTGCTGGACTCCGTGATCGAAACGCTGAAGCTGGAAAGTAGCGCCGGCGTCCCCGCCGGCCAGGATGAACCGGCCACGAGCAAGGTAGGCGAAGAACCGGCTGAAGAAGAGACCACCGGAGACCGAGACCAAAGTCGCCATCATCGGCCACCCCAACGTAGGCAAGTCCACGCTCTTGAATCAACTGACCGGCACCTCCCGCGCCATCGTCTCCCCCATCCCCGGCACCACCCGCGACGCGGTCGACGAAGTCATCGAACGTGACGGACAGACCTTCCGCTTCATCGACACCGCCGGCATCCGCCGCAAAGGCAAGACTCACCTGATGGCGGAAAAGCTTTCGGTCGTGATGTCGCGCAAGCACCTCGAAGCCGCCGACATCGCGCTGCTGGTCATCGACGCAACCGAAGGCGTAAACGCGCTCGACGCCACCATCGCCGGATACGCCCACGAGAGCGGACGCTCCGTCATCATTGTTGTCAATAAATGGGATCTGGTGATCGCGGGAAAAAATCCTCCAGCCAACCAGTCAAAAGCCGCGCGCATGCAGGAGAGCAAGCGTCCCGGAGACCGCGCCGCCTACGAATACCGCCTGCGCGACAGCCTGAAATTCCTGAGCTACGCGCCGATTATTTTTATTTCGGCGGCCTCAGGGAAGAACGTCGACAAAATCTGGCCGCTGCTCGAAGAAGTCGCCGCCGAACGCCGCAAGCGCATCACCACAGGAGAGATGAACCGATTCCTGAAGCACATCGACTTCGACCGCGCCTCGGTCCCGGCCTCGAAGCGCATCAAGATTTATTACATGACCCAGGCCAAGGTCTCCCCGCCAACGTTCATCATCTTCACCGACCGCAACATCAAGTTGCACTTCTCCTATCAGCGCTTCATCGAAAACCAGATCCGCGAAGCCTTCGGCTTTGTGGGTACGCCGATCTGGATTAAGAACAGAGCGAGGGACTAGAGCTCTTCGATAAATCTTCAAGCGGTCAACCGCACCAATTCTCGCGAAGCGACGAACTCTTCCGCAAGACGCATACAACTCGCTCGATCCGGCACCTCCGCAGACACTCGCTGAGGATACTGATCGTACGTACGTCCATCGAGCAAGCGGCCGTTCTTGACCTTTCGCACGCCACCCCACTGTTTGAAGAAGAACGGCACGCGCTGCTCGCGGCACTGCTCGCGAATCGAAATCACCCACTCTTTTTTCATGGGACGCGCGCCCGGACCGCTCTCTCCTCCGACAATGACCCAATGGATGCCTGAGAGATCAATCGCGCCGAGATCTTCCAACAACGGCTCAACCGACAGGAACCGCACCGCGGCGGGAGCCCGTCGCAAGTCATCGATTCGCGGCAAGCCATACTTCTTGTCCTCAACGCTGACGCCCCACCAGATGTTCTCCCGCTTCCCGGCAAAGCGCAGCGGCCCCTTGAGCAGTGTCGAGCAACCTCTCTGACCGCTTGGTCAGCACTTGATAGGTATGCCAATTCGCTCGTCGTCATCACCCACGCCACTGCTCTCGGCGTAGTCGTCGGGCACGCCGTCCTGAAACAGATCGCTCATCGAATTCACAAAGACCAGCTTCGGAGACCGCCAAGTGAACGGCTCCGTCAACTTCTCCGGCACCAACCGCAAATCAAACCCTTGCTCATACGGATGCCCCTTCACCCCCCGAAACCTCTCGGCAAAAGTCTCCGCATAGCAATGCTTGCAGCCAGGACTGATCTTGACGCAGCCACGGACGGGATTCCAGGTGGCGTCGGTCCATTCGATGTGGGAATGCTCACTCATTTAACCCAGCTACTATATTCCAATCATAATCGAGATTCGCTTTTTATTTGCCGTGATTACCTCCTCGGACGCAGATTTTCGGCCTTCTGGCGAATGTTCTGTTCACCCAACAAACCGTTATGAGAACCTACTTACGGATTCGGGCTCGTGAATGCCTGGAGCAATCAAAGTGACGTACCAGACTCAGTTCGGCGGTGCGTGGACACAGCGTAAGTTAGAAGTATTAAAGAAGTACCTCGAGGCTTACACCAAGATCTTCAACAAGAACCCGAAAGCTCAGTTTTACTCAATCAGCTACGTCGATGCATTTGCCGGGACTGGCAGTTTACAACGCCCCGACCCCAGCGGGTTCGTCGAACTCCTTCCGCAATTACAGGAGAATGAAAAGGAGTTTCGCAAAGGCAGCGTGAGACGTGCTTTGGAGGTCACGCCTCCCTTCGATAAGTATGTTTTCATCGAGAGAGATGCAGCGAAATGCCGCGAGCTCGAGCAGATCTTGTCCCAATTGCCGAATCGTCGCAATGTCGAGGTGGTGAATAAGGACGCTAACGAGGCACTACTCAACTGGTGTGCGCAATTAGACTCGAAACGAGAGCGCGCCGTCGTCTTTCTTGATCCTTTCGGTGCATCGGTGAAATGGGAGGCTGTCGAAGCGTTGGGGCATACGGGCGCCGTAGACCTGTGGGTGTTGTTTCCCTATTCTGCGGTAAATCGAATGCTCGTTCGTGATCGAAAGCCGCCGAGGGCCTGGGCGGAGCGGCTTACGTCAGTGTTTGGTACGAAAGAATGGGAATCTAAGTTTTACGCCACTACCGCATTTCGTTCACTTCTTGACTCTAGCTAGACAATTGAATCTGTGCATAAACTCGCGGACCATCGCGTCATTACCGACTTCTATGTTCAACGACTTAAGCAAGAATTCGTAGCCGTTAGCGATCCTTTTCCAATGCACAATTCAAATGGATCTTTATTGTTCATTTTGTTCTTTGCAGCAGCCAACAAACATAGCGCCAGAACAGGGCTCAAGATCGCCAACGATATTATTGGCAAGGAAATAGACCTGAGCTAGTAGGCGGCCACGGTGGCGGTCAGCTACCCGGCCTCGCTCAACTCCTCGCGCCATAAAAGAGTCGAATTTAATGTTATAATCACATCATGATCGATGTCACCCAAGACATTCATTCGCTTACCACCTTTAAGCGCAAATCGCCGACCTGATGAAGCAAATGAAGAAGACCGGCCGCCCGCTCGTGCTGACAGTGAATGGCAAAGCCGAGGCTGTGCTCGTTGATGCCGCAGCCTACCAGCAAGTGGCTGATCAATTGGACGCCATCGCCGCCATACGCGAAGGCCTCGCGGATGTGGAAAAGGGCTTAGGCCGTGACGCGGACGAGTTCTTTGACGAATTGGAGCGAGAAGGTCGAACGGCTAGATGACCTACCGCGTCATCACTCTCTCGCAGGGCGCAAAACGATCTCAGAGCAATCCACCATTACATTCGAGCCCAAGCCCCGACTGCGGCTGGAGAATGGCTTCGGCAGGCGCGGCTCGCGGCCAAGACGCTAGGTCAGCATCCGGAGCGTTGTCCGCTGGCTCCGGAAAGCGCCGCTTTCGATAACCCATTCGCCAGTTGTTCTTTGGCAGCGGGAATCGGGGACCTATCGCTTTCTATTTGTAGGTGACTGGCCAATCGGTCATGTGCTTCACGTCCGGCACGGCTCGAGGCTTCCACTAGCGCCCGCGGAAGAGTAACCCTACAGCGGTATATTCCCATGCTTCTTCGGCGGGTTCTTGTCGCGCTTGGTCTCGCAGCATCTCCAGCGCCTGGATCAGCTTCTTGCGCGTTTCTCTTGGCTGGATGACTGCATCCACGAATCCCCGATCCGCCGCCACGTAGGGATTGGCAAAGCGGTCGCGGAATTCTTCGATCTTTTCGGCGCGCATCGCGATCTTGTTGGCGGCTTTCTCCAGGTCGCGCTTGTAGACGATGTCGACCGCGCCTTCCGGGCCCATCACCGCGATCTCGGCCGTCGGCCAGGCATAGTTCACGTCCGTGCGAATGTGTTTCGACGCCATGACGCAATACGCGCCGCCGTACGCCTTGCGCGTGATCACCGTCACCTTGGGGACGGTGGCCTCGGCGAAGGCATACAGCAGCTTCGCGCCGTGCTTGATGATGCCGCCGTACTCTTGCGTCGTACCCGGCAGAAATCCTGGGACATCTTCAAAGGTCACCAGCGGAATGTTGAAGCAGTCGCAGAAACGGACGAAGCGCGCGCCTTTGATCGACGCATTGATGTCGAGCGTCCCCGCGAGCATCGCCGGCTGGTTCGCGACAATTCCCACTGGACGCCCGTTGAGCCGCGCGAAGCCTACGACCATGTTTTTCGCGTAGTGCTCCTGCACCTCGAAAAAGTATCCGTCGTCGATCACCGCATGAATGACATCTTTCATGTCATAGGGCTGGTTCGATTCGGTGGGAACGATCTTGTCGAGCGCAGAATCGGCGCGGTCAATGGGGTCGGTGCACGCCTTCCGCGGAGGATCATCCAGATTATTCGAGGGCACGAAGCTCAGCAGCTCGCGCACCATCGAGAGGCACTCGGCGTCGTCATGCGCCAGAAAGTGCGCCACGCCGGAAGTCTCATTGTGCGTGGCCGCTCCGCCCAACTGATCTTTGGTGACTTCCTCCAGCGTCACCGTCTTGATCACGTCCGGCCCGGTGATGAACATGTACGAGGTCTTGTCGACCATCAGAATGAAATCGGTAATCGCGGGAGAGTACACCGCGCCCGCCCGCGCACGGCCCCATGATGGCCGAGATCTGCGGCACCACGCCGCTGTAAATCGTGTTGCGCAGAAAAATGTCGGCGTAGCCGGCCAGCGACATCACGCCTTCCTGAATGCGCGCCCCGCCCGAGTCATTCAGCCCGATCACCGGAGCGCCCATCTTTGCCGCCAGGTCCATGATCTTGACGATCTTCGCGGCATTGGCCTCCGAGAGCGATCCGCCAAACACGGTGAAATCCTGCGCGAAGACGAACACCAGGCGGCCTTCGATGCGTCCATAGCCGGTGATGAAGCCGTCACCGTAATACTTCTGCTCCTGCATGCCGAAGTCGTTGCAGCGGTGGGTGACCAGCTTGTCGGTCTCTTCGAACGTGCCTTCATCGAGCAGGAACTCGATGCGCTCGCGCGCCGACATCTTGCCTTCTTTGTGCTGGCGCTCGCGGCGCTGCACGCCGCCGCCTTCTTGCGCCAAATGGTCGCGACGCTTCAGCTCTTCCAGCTTCTGTTCAAGATTCATGGGGACAGATTATATCGGGTGGGTGAACAGCCCGGTGTGATGCAGGTAGCAGGGAGGTGTGACAGACCGGACCTCAGACCTCAGACCTCGGACGTCCGGACACCGAACTCTTTCTGAGATCTGAGGTCCGAAGTCTGAGGTCACAGGTCTGGTTTATTCCATGCTCGAGCCGAGCGGAGTGTACTTGTACTTCTTGCCGTCGAAGTAGAGCGCCGAGGTCATTCCGTCGCTGCTGGTCTCCTCGGCATAAATTGCCATGATAGTTTTCTTGCGCGCCGCCATTTTCTTAATGACCAGCGACTTGTAGGGCATGTTGATGATCATGAACTTGGCCTTCGGAGTATCCGACCGCCAGGCTTCCGGACCGTCGCCGTGAATGATCAACAGCACGATGCCGCGGGCAGCCGGGTCTTCGGTGGCGAATTCACTGGTCACCTTGGGATTGCCGTAGCCGAAAAATGTGTAGTAGGGATCTTCGACTTGGAAGCCGTTTTCCGCCTGATCCATCATCGGCTTGGTACAGTGCGCCGGGATCACGATGTCTTCAATGCCATCGCCATCGAGGTCACCGGTAAGCGCCGAGAACCCAGGCTGCAGCTTGCACGAATCGCCAAACGCCTTTTGCACAAATTCGTTGTCAACGTTCGCCACCGGCTGCACCGCATAGGCCAGAGACGCCGCAAAAAACACCAGCACGAGACCGCAATTTCGTAACGCCATGCGGTTACTTTAGACCGATTGCCCGCGCCCATCCTAGAGAAAGAAGTGGTTCCGAGGTGAACGTTAGGACATGTACTAGCGGGGTAGGCATCGCTTTCTTCAAGAATTGGCATCCCCCCGTTTGGAGAGTGTCATCTTTTAGAGGTTGTCATCCCGAGCAGAGCGAGGGATCTGCAGTTTGATAAGGACCGTACAGGTCGATGAGCGTTATCGGGATTTTTCGCCAATCATTCTCAAGCGAGTGATAATCGGGCATAGCTGCAGAAAGCGGCTGGGCGCTGTTTCCCGTTCTGGGAGCGATGATCTAACTTCTCGTCTTCTTTTCGGCCGCGACTGGACCGTTTGAGGCGGAAAATTGTTTGTCGGTAACTTCGCCTCCGAAGGTGGTGCGCTTCTGGCAGATGGCGCGCCAGAAGGAACGTTCTCCCATGAGTTGCAATCATTGTTTCGGAATATTCAGCTCGGCCGCGGCGCTGGTCGTCGCCGCTGTCCTTTCCGTAGGTGCTGCGGCACAGGCGCACTCAGCCCAATTTAAGGTGTTACATAGTTTCAACGGCGCCAGCACCGACGCCTATCCCGCCGCTGGCTTGGTCCTCGATGCCGCGGGCAATCTTTACGGTACAACCGCCGGAGACAGCATTCACGGACACGGCAGTGTATTCAAACTTACTCCCAACCCGGACGGCAGCTGGACCGAAAGCGCGCTTTACACCTTCAGCGGCGGCGTGGACGGATGGGGACCCTTAGCCGGAGTCACGCTTGATGCCGCGGGAAACATCTTCGGCACGACCTACGACGGAGGCCTTCACCGCTCGGGAACCATTTTCAAGCTCGACACGGCCGGCACATACACCGTCCTGCACCACTTCAACGGCACGACCGATGGAGGAAATCCCGACGGTGAACTCGTCTGGGACCTAGCGGGGAACTTATACAGCACCAACATCAACGGCGGAAACTACGACGGCGGAACTGTGTTCCAGTTGGATCCGGCTGGCAAACTCAACGCGCTGTATAACTTCAAGGTTGGAACCGATGGGTATGGGGCTTATGCCGGTCTGATCCGAGATGCGGCGGGCAACCTGTACGGCACGGCTGCCTATGGTGGAAATTGCTCCTCCTGCGGAACCGTGTTCCGGGTTGATCCCACTGGCCAGGAAACCTTGCTGTACAAGTTTATTGGGAATGCGGATGGCTGCGATCCACTGGCGAGCTTGATTTTCGACGCAGCGGGCAATCTCTACGGCACCACCAACGGTTGCGGCGCTTTCGGTTACGGAACGGCGTTCAAGCTGAATCCAGACGGAAAGTTGACTGTGCTGCACGGTTTTACCGGCGGCCAGGATGGATCTCGTCCCCGGGGAGAACTGATCTTTGATGGGGTTGGCAATCTCTACGGCACGACCAGCGGCGGCGGCCACTATGGAAAAGGTATTGTCTTCAAGCTCATGCCCAACGCGGGTGGAAATTGGAAGGCCTACGTGCTGCACAACTTCACCGGCACCGACGGGAACGACCCAGAAGCAGGCCTGATCATCGACGCAGCCGGAAACCTCTATGGCACTGCCTTTCTCGACGGAGCCGGGGGCGGCGGAGTTGTGTTCGAGATCGCAGCAGGGACGAGCAAATGAAGTCCAAGCGGTGAATCTTGCTTCGCTCACGCAACTGACGCCCGCACAACTCGTCGGATGCCTCGACCAGGTACAACTCATACCCGGCCTGAGTACGCTCGATCAACTCGCGGGACCATGCGCGCTGTGTTCTGATATTGCCGCGGAAGCCGAGCACGACCGTCATCCCCTTGCTGCAAGCGCGCAGATATGCGGCGTCAGTGCATCCTTCAGCCGCGAGGAATACTCCACGTATCCCGAAATGCCTTGGATCTTGCCGGCAAACCCAGGTTCCCTAGTGAAATCGGGATTTTTCGCCAATCCCTCGTCCAACTCCCCGCTCTACATCTATGGATTTATTGACGGAGACAGCTATCGAGACGGCAGAAAATCCAGCCAGCCCTGGCCCCCAAGATATAACTGGGTTTTAGCTTTCCTTTTGGCTGGCACGCTCGCCCGCTCGGCGCCGGGCGTGCGAGAGGTGCTCTGACACCCGCGCGACGGGATCGCAACGCTGTGATCCGTTTCGCTATTCTTTTTCTACCATCGCGAGACCCTGGTGTAAGAAAGTTTGTGCCGTGACGACTACCTCGGATGTGAGAGGCCAGAACGACCTTTATGAGCAGGCCGCGGCGGAGTACGGCGCGGCGCTAGCGCGTCTGGCACGTGGTTACGAAGCGGATCCGGATAAGCGGCGCGATCTGTTGCAGGAAATCCATCTTGCACTCTGGCGCAGTTTTGAAGGCTTCGACGGATTGTGTTCTCTGCGTACATGGGTGTACCGCGTAGCGCACAATGCCGCGACGTCGCATGTGATCCGGCAGCGGCGGGCGCGCCCTCACATGATGGTCGGTCTGGAGGAGGTTGATGTTTTAGCGATCGAGCCAGAAGCGGATCGGAACGTCGCGCTGAGTCGGTTAACGGATCTGATCCGGTCTTTGAAGCCGCTCGATCGGCAGGTCATTCTGGCTTGGCTCGACGGCATGGATGCAGCCGAGATCGGCGAACTCACGGGACTCTCGGCTGGTAACGTAGCCACAAAAGTTCATCGGATCAAGAGTATTCTGGCGGCGCGATTTTCAGGGAGCACGCAATGAACGATCCTAGAAATCTTTGGCAAAGCCAGGAGGTGGAAGAAATGAAAATCTCTGTGGAAGAACTCCGCGCAAACGCGGCGAAGTTCCGGAGCCGAATTCACTGGCGGAATGCACGCGAATACGTCCCGGCCATGCTCGTCATCCTGATCTTTGGAAGGGCTTTCTGGAGGAATTCCCACATCGTCCCGCGCATTGCATCCGCGCTAATAATCGCGGGTGCCATCTATATCGTGTGGCACCTCTGGAAGTGGGGCACGCCGAAGTTCCTACCCGCAGATATGGGACGCGCGGATTGCGTTAGGTTTTATCGCGGCGAACTTGAACGCCAGCGCGATCTGCTGCGTAGCGTCTGGAAGTGGTATATCGGCCCGCTAGTCCCCGGGATGGCCCTGAGCCTCATCTACGGGGTCGTGGTCGCCCCGGCCGCCCGGAGGTGGTATCAAGTTGTCGGTGTCGCGGTGTTGGCGGCATTCATCTGGATAGTCGGTTGGATGAATCAACGCGCAGCACAGCGGCTCGATGGGCGGATCGCGGACCTGGATCGCGAGGCAGGGAGCGTGTAGAGCGGAGGTTGACACCGCACGATATGCGCAAGGCCGTTGCTCGGGGCTTTTAGTCAACTCATGAAATCAGGCGTTAGCCCTCAAAACCGCCGTCGCCGGGTCAATGAGTGAACTTGCGAACTCCAGTGGGGCGACAGAATCCCTCATCTGAAGTGCTCCCACCCCCGCGGCGCGAACTCATGGCCCACACCTTTCGCATTCCGCAGGAAAACTTTGCGCCCGCGCGTGACGACACCAATCTCTGTCAGCGGAACACCGGCAAGCTGTGCCGGAACCCGCTTCCCCGGACGCACCGTAAACAACAATTCGTAATCTTCTCCCCCATGCAGAGCGAGGCGTTCTTCAACCACACGCGCCGGCTTGCCGACGGAAGCCAACGGAATTGCTTCTGCCACAATCTCCGCACCCACCCCACTCTCTTCACAAAGATGGGCGAGGTCCGTCGATAACCCATCGCTGGTGTCGATCATTGCCGAGGCCAATCCTTTCTCGCGCAGGATGCGTCCCAACTCCAGCCGTGCCTCGGGGAAAAAGTGCCGAGGATAATGTTTCGGATTCAACTTGCCTTTGTTCCTCATCTGCTCGACCGCCGCCGCCGATCCGCCCAACTCGCCGCTGACGTAAATGCGATCCCCCGGCTTTGCGCCCGAACGCAGAATCGCCTTTCCCCGAGGGACCGATCCCAGCACAATAATGTCCGCCAGCACGCCATCGGGTGACTCCGCAGTATCCCCTCCGGCCAACGTCACATTTGCGCGCTTCGCCAGATCCAGCAAGCCGCGCATGAAGCCATTGACCCATGCCGGGGCAGCTTCCGCGGCAAGGCCAGCGACAGAAATGCCGCCACCGGCTCTCCGCCCATGGCCGCGATATCGCTCAAGCCGCGCGTCAAGCAGCGGTGCCCAACCGACTCTGCCGGATGCCAATCCCGTCGAAAATGAACTCCCTCCAGCGAGAAGTCAGTCGTGACCAGCGCCTCGTTTCCGGCAGGCAGGCGCAAGACTGCGGCATCGTCCCCGATTCCAGCCACCACGCTCTTCCCCGCCCGTACTTGGCGGCGGATCCCGGCAACCAGCGCTTTTTCGGCAAGCGGCACGGTGAAACTATATACGGACCGTGCCTCCCGGCTTCCGCTCCCGGAAAGCCCACTGGCAGAAATTACAGCGAAAGCCCCGACGGGTACCAACTTTCCAACCTCTCGTCGGTAACTTGCCCAACCGGCCACGAATTCGTTACCTTCCTTCGTAACCGATTGAATGTGCTGGGAATCGTTGACACGGGGAATCTAGTTTGTTACCGTGAGCATGCTGTTTCCTGACACCTTTGGCCGAACTAAGTGCTGCATCCGGTTGAGATCGCAGCCAAACTGGCTTTCAGGCCTTGCCTGGTTCCGGTAGGTAGTTAAGGGCGCGCAAAGCTTGCATCTCTGAAAGGCGAGCGTAGCCCGGAATCAGGATGGAACTCAGGGTTCTCGCTGCTGCGAGCCGGCCCTGGGCGGTCCGTCCCATAAAACTCGTTACGAAAGGCGACGTTGCGTAAACGCTTTTACATCCTTTTTGTCGCGCGCGGGGAAGACGGACAGCTTCGGAAGATCCCCATTCCCATCCACTACGCATATGTCTTCGTAGTCGCCGCGGCCATTGGAATGTTGAGCCTTACCGGCATCGCCAGTTCCTACATGCGCATGCTGCTCAAGGTGTCGCAATATAACGAGCTGCGAACGGAAAAAGATTCGCTCAAGACCCGCTATTCCACTCTTGAGCAGGTGGCGCGAGAGAGAGAAGTCCAGGTGGCCTCACTGGGGTCGCTGGCAAGTGAAGTTTCGTCTCTTTACGGATTGAAACCCGAGCCCACCCTGACCGCCTCCACCGGCACACTTCAGGACGCCCAAGTTGTCTCCTCCCTCGATCAGTTGTACGTATTGAAGACCACGGCGCTCAGCGGCGCGGCTTCGACCGGCATTTCGCTTGGATTGACGCGCAACGTAACCACCGCAGACTGGCTGCGCGCGAACTCCGCTCCCAATCTCTGGCCCGTCGAAGGCCCGGTTACGGGCTCATTTGGCGAACGCATCGATCCCTTCAACGGGGAAGGCGCCTTCCATCGAGGGATTGATATTTCCGCCTCCTATGGGCAGGCGGTGATCGCCCCGCTGACGGTATGGTCTACTTCGCCGACTTCATGGGCGGCTACGGACGCGCCATCGTCCTCGATCACGGCCACGGCATCACCACCCGTTACGGGCACTTGGCGAACTTTGCGGTTACCCCTGGACAATACGTTCACCGCGGCGACACCATCGGATACGTCGGCCTCAGCGGACGCAGCACCGGCCCGCATCTTCACTACGAAGTCCGCATCAACGAGACCCCGGTCAATCCCCACAAATATCTGCGCATCACCTACGCCCGCAATGGCGGCTTCGCCGCGGGAAGTTGGGACAGCCGTCGTTGGTCGTCCGTCTTTGGTCGTTGGCCAAACCCTTGCTTCCCAATTTTCAACACTCACGGAAATGTTCGCGCGAATCTGTTTTTGACGTGATTTTCCAGTTCGGGTTTTGCCAACGATAAAGAAAGGACGACCACGGAGTTTGGTCTTGGATTTGCCAACGACCAATGACGAAAGGCCAACCACGCTTACTGCCTCAGCCCCATCCACTTTTCCGAGACCACAATCGAGTTCCCCGGATTCTGCGGATCGTAGCGGACGGACGTTGGCAGCCCCAGCCGGCACGAATGAAGGTTGATGCGTTGCCTCAGGTAGGTGACGTCTTGCGAAGCTTCGTAGGAAACTCCGGCCACGTCATATTGGAAAATTAACAACGTTGCCGCTTTGTGTTCGTTCGAGCGCAGCTCCTGCACGTCGATCACGGTTCCGTCGGTGATGCGGCCGATCTGGTCGAGCCACTCGCGCCGCTCCCGCTCAATGTCTTCGGGAGACTTCGGTTTCCGGCGCAACAATAGATAAGCCGCGAGCATGACGCCCGATGCGCCGAGGACCAGACTGTAAAGCCGAAGTGGAATCATGACCCGATGAGAGGAAACGCAAACCTTGGGAGTGCGGCCTCGTTCTGAATATCAGCATAAGCCGGAAACCCATTTCGCGGAAGAGACTCCCTGATTACCAAGGTGCGGCGCAGCTTCTTGCAGCGCGGACATTCCTGTCCGCGCTCCTTCGTGTCCTTTGTGGTTTGCTGTTCTGGACCTCAACGAAGTGATACCCTTTCCCCCGCATGTCTCTGGCCTCGGGCACCAAGCTCGGTCCTTACGAAATCACCGCCATGATCGGCGCCGGCGGCATGGGAGAGGTTGAGCCGTTTTGCGGGCGTGAGCGGAGCGGGAGCCCGCAGGCGAAATCCCGAGCCAGGCGAGGGCTCTCTTGCTAACCAACGGCACCAAACTTGGCCCATACGAAGTAGTGTCCATGATCGGCGCCGGCGGCATGGGCGAAGTCTATCGCGCCCGCGACTCCCGCCTCAAACGCGATGTCGCCATCAAGGTTCTGCCCCAGGCTTTCTCCGCCGATGCCGACCGCCTGCGCCGCTTCGAGCAGGAAGCCCTCGCCACCGCTGCGCTGAATCATCCCAACATTCTCGCGGTCTTTGACATCGGCACCAGCGACGGCTCTTCCTACGTCGTCTCCGAATTGCTCGAAGGCGAAACCCTGCGCGAGCGCCTGCGCAAGGCGCCACTCCCCGTCCGCAAGGCTCTCGACTACGCCCTGCAAATCACTCGCGGACTCGCCGCCGCTCACGAAAAAGGCATCGTCCATCGCGACCTTAAGCCGGAGAATCTTTTTCTCACCAAAGATGGACGCGTCAAGATCCTCGACTTCGGACTCGCCAAGCTGACCCAGCCCGACATCCGGCGCGCACACCGCGATGGCCACCGCCGACCCAGGGCACCGAGGCCGGCATGGTGCTCGGCACCGCGGGCTACATGTCGCCCGAACAGGTGCGCGGCCAGGCGCTCGACGCCCGCTCCGACATCTTCAGCTTCGGCGCCATCCTCTACGAAATGCTTTCCGGCAAGCGCGCGTTTCATGGAGAAACGCCCGCCGACACCATGAGCTCGATCCTCAAAGAAGAGCCGGCGGAACTCAGCGAGACCAACCGCAACGTCTCTCCTGCGCTCGAGCGCATCGTGCATCACTGTCTGGAGAAGAATCCCGAAGCCCGCTTCCATTCCGCCAGCGACATCGCCTTCGATCTCGAGCATCTTTCCGGCGTCTCTCAGCAACTCGGCAAAGCAGGCCGCGGTCGCAGCACAGCCTCAGCGCAGCAAGATGCCCGCCGCACTCGCCGGCGGCTCAATCGTCGTCGCCGCCGCGATGCTTGGCCTGGGCTGGTGGCTCGGCCGCAGCGGCGCGCACGCAGCTCATCGCCCGAATATCAGCAGATCACCTTCCGCACCGGCTCCATCGGCAATGCCCGCTTCACGCCTGATGGCGGCGTGGTCTACAGTGCCGCCTGGGATGGCGACGAACCCCAACTCTTCATCGCCCGCACTGACGATCCCGGCGCTCGCGAACTGGGACTCAAAAACGCCGAGCTGCTGTCGGTCTCCAAAAACGGAGAGCTGGCGATCCGGCTCAAAACCGTAGGCTACGGTGGCTACTCCCGCTCCGGCACGCTGGCCCGCGTTCCGCTCAGCGGAGGATCTCCGCGCGAAGTTCTCGACAATGTCGCAGGACGCGGACTGGGCAGCCGACGGCGAGTCCATGGCCGTGGTGCGCTACGTCCCCGAAAACAACCACTGGCGGCTGGAATATCCCATCGGCAAGGTCCTGCTCGACGGCATCAACTGGATCAGCCATCCCAAAATCTCTCCCGACGGAAAATACGTCGCCTTCGCCGACCACGAAAATCCCAACGGCGACGATGAAGGCTCGGTCGCAGTCATCGGCCCCGACGGAAAAGAGAAGAAGCTTTCGTCCGGCTGGACTTCCGTTCAGGGAATCCTGCTGGTCTCCCGTCCGGCGACGAGATCTGGTTCACCGCCAGCAACAGCGGCAGCGCTTCCAATCCTCGCGCGGTCACGCTCTCGGGCAAGGTTCGCACCATCACCAATGTCCCGGGCGGCATGTGGCTCGAAGACATTCGCAACGGCGTCGTTCTCGCCGTCGCCACCCAAACCCGCCTCGGCATTCGCGGCGCTGGCGCCGGGCGCAAAAGAGGAACGCGAACTGGGATGGTTCGGCTGGGCGGAACTTCGCGACATCAGCCGTGACGGACACAAGATTATTTTCGAAGAAGAAGGCGACGGCGGCGGCCCCAACTATACCGTCTTCCTGCGCGACACCGACGGCTCCCCGCCATCGCGCATCGGCGAAGGAGTCGCCGAGGCGATTTCGCCTGACGGAAAGTTTGCCGTCACCGAGCCCGCAAAGAATGGCTTTCTGACCCTCGTGCCTACCGGCGCAGGCCAATCGAGACAGCTCACCCACGATGCCATCAGCTTTACCGAAGTCCACTGGATGCCCGATGGCAAACACCTGCTTGCCTCCGGCATCGAAGCCGGACACGGCGCTCGCGATTACCTGATTGATATTGCCACCGGCGAGTCCAAGCCCATCACCCCAGAAGGCACCCGCGGCGTGCGCATCTCGCCCGATGGCGCCGGCACCGCAGTTCGCGGGCCCGATGGAAATTGGGGTGTCTGGTCCATCGCGGGCGGAAGTCTGAAACCAATTCCCGGCCTCGGCCCGCAATACGCCGTTGCCGGTTGGGCTCCCGACGGAAAATCGGTGTACGTGCTCGAGCGCGGACCCAACCGCAAAGGCGTTCAGCTTTCCATGGTAGATGTCACTACCGGAAAGATGGAGCCGTGGAAACTGATTGGCGCCGAAGCCGCAGGCGCAAGTTCCATCGGGATGCCCCGGTTTTCCGCCGACTTGACCGCCTATGCGTACATGTATGTCCGCTCTCTGTCGCAGGCCTATGTCGTCAAAGGACTGCAATAGCCGCAGGGTCAAACGTGCACAAACGAAGCTCCCAAAACGTAGCCGGATCGGATTTGTAGCCCGCGATCAGCGATTTTCCTGCGAACCGATCCCTAAATCGAAAACGCCGGATCGCCTTCTATCACCTTCTGCTCGAGATTCGGACGTTCGTGCTTGCGCCAGAGCCTGGCAGCGTGTCGAACCCGATAGAGAATAGGTCCGCCATCCGGCTGGTCCTGGCGAACGATGGGACGCGGCAGGCAGATGAATTCCGTCTCTAGCCGGTCGGCTGCTGCGTGCACTACCGCATAGCCATGGCCGCCCATGTCAACAAACGACAGGTGCGGTGACAAATCCCGGTTGGAAAGCTGGCGTGCCTTCTGCACGTCACCACTCTTCGCATATTCCAGGCATGACCGAACACCGTGACGCACCAGCATATTAATGGTGGGTTGCGGACGGTTGTCACCAGGACCTTGCCCGAGGAACAGAGCCCGCAGCGGAGCGTCTTTGTGCAGGTGATGTTCCATGGACTCCACCGTTCCGGGCGCGGAGATGGATCCAACCACGAATGCCACACCTACGGGGTCAAAGGGCTTCGGCGGGAGAGACTTCGCCGATAAACCAGCCCAGAAGCTATGCGCGTCGCCCGCCACCGTGGCAAACCCCGTGATTCCATGCTTTCGAATGAAATCGTAAATTTCACCGCGCTCCTGATAGGCACCGCTGACGTCCCCGCCGCCAAAGCTGGCATACCCAGCACCGGGCCAGGCGCTTGCAACCATCCCGGGAGGAAGGTTCTGCGGGTCGGCGCGCATATCCAGAGTCGAAGTTGTGCTTCCCCAGATCTTCCAGGTAGCTTTCGAATTCCGCAGTCGTTCCAGAAACCACGCTTTTTGCTCGGCTCCGAGGATGGTCTGCGCGGGATCCGCCTTACGGAGGTTCGGAACTTGCTTGTCCCCGAAACGGATGGTGTCGGGCGGTTTGCCTCCGTTGTAATCCCGGCCGCCATCGAGTATCTCAAACACCTCCTCAGGCACGAACTCCGAATAGTCCTTATTAAAGAAATCTGCGTCAGCGAACTTGGTTCCGGGGTCCTCCGATCGGTAGCTTCGCTCGTCGGTGATAATGAGCTCCACGTTCCGGCCCCAGCGGAGCGACCGGTATCCCTTCAGACTATGGATCGCCGCAAGATTGTTGGCCTCCTGCCCGAGTCCATGCTCATCGAAAACAGTGACCGGGGCATCCTTAACCTTAGGTGGGCTGAACTCTTCTGACGAGGGACCACCGCTCTTCACCATACGCGCGGGCTGATACTCAAAAAATGCCTGCATGGCAGCGACCTTGCGTGTCTGCGCGGGACGCGTTTTGCCGTCGAACACTTGCAAGGCTTGCCATCCTTGCCAGCTGTACTCATGGTTATCCCACATGGGAACAAAGGGAAAGCGGGCACGAGCGTCCTGCAGGTCGGGATCATGCAGGTAGGCAGCGATACACAGCACGGTAGTCATCCACGTTGACCGGGATGTGGAAGTCGTCAATTTTCTCTCCTTGAGGATAACGAACGATTTCCCTGACCTTGCGGTCGTAATAAGTGGCGCGGTCCTCCGGATACCAGACCAGCTCGTAGATGAAGTCGCCCAGGTGCAGAACAAAGCTGAGCCGGTCCTGCTCAGAAGCGTGCTCATCCTCGAAGATCATTCTTCGGTACGCGTTCTGCGCTCCGAGGTTTGCGTTCTGACAACTGACGAACGCGAAGTGTACCGGCCGGGAATCATCATCGGCAGGCGCGGTGATGGTGCGGCCGAGGCGGCTGCCGGAACCCTCAGGATCGGTAAAGCGATACCAATAGACCTGGGCCGGCTTCAGTCCTCCGACCAGCACACGACAGGTCCAATCCGCCTCCGCCGAAATCGGCACTCTCTGAGTTGCGATCACACGCTGGAACGTCTGGTCGAGCGCCACTTCGACGATCAATTCCTGGGCCGGTTTAGGCTGCGGGGCGCGCCGGGTCCACAGCAATACGCTGTTGCTGTCGGGATCGCCGGAGGCTACGCCTTCCGGGAAAAGGTCGCGACGCTCGCGCCAGGAAATCTTCGAGGGAGTCGAGAATGAGCGACCCCAAGCCGCTTCCGCACCAAGCACCGCGGCCACAGCCAGAAAATCGCGACGGCTAATATTTCCCATGCTGTACTCCTTCTTTCCGCTGCAAGGCCCACGCACACTCAAGATGAGACGTCTCGTCCCAAATGGTGAGAGCGAACATGTCGGCCCACTATGTTGGACGGTCTTTCGATGCAAGCGTGATCAGTCAGCTGTTGATAAATCGCCTTTACACTCAATGACCGGTCAAAACGTGTAATCGCCTGATTTCGACAGTTATGCCCTAAAATGCCGTTCAGATGGGGCTGCAGCCCGAGGGAAAAATGAAATCTTTACGGCGTTGGGTGGGATTTTGGTGGATCAGTTGGTTTGGAATCCTTGGTGGATTCTTTATGGTCGGTGTTGGCGAATACAGGGACGAATCTCCCGCAGCGCGTCATTTTTCGTTGATCCTCATGATCGTCATCGGTTTCTTCTGGATTATCTTTTTCGTTGCGGATACGAAGTTCGATGGCGGTGAGCGCACGAAATCCGTCGTAACCCTGCTCACATTGATGGGATCGTTTCTCGCGGTCTTCACCCTGCTGGGGATTGGATTCTTCGTTGTTATCGCACCCCGCGTGCCGTGAATACCAAAGCGACCTGATAGGTGTTGAAACATCCCCATTACACTCATTGAGCCGCCTCCGAAGGCCTAGCGCCCCGCGCCCCATGAACGGCCGACTTTCCGGTCGAGCCACCCTACGCTCTCCCCGCAAATTCTCTCGTCTCGGTTGACACCTTCACCTTCTCTCCTTGCTTAATAAAAAGAGGGACGCGGATCTCCATCCCCGTCTCAAGCTTTGCCGGCTTGGTCACGCTTCCGCTCGACGAGTCTCCTTTGACTCCCGCCTCCGTGTAGATCACGTCCAGTTCAACGAACATTGGCAAGTCGAAACCGATGGGATTGCCGTTGTACTTGCGCAATTGGATGATCGCGCCTTCCACCAGGAAATCGAGCGCGTTGCCGACCATTTGTTCGTTGAGGGTGAGAGTTTCAAAGGTTTCCTGATCCAGAAAATGCGAGCCATCGCCATCGCTATAAAGATAAGAGGCGGGAACGTCCTCAAGGTCAGGCTCTTTGAACTTGTCGCTGGCCTTGAATGACTTCTCAAAGACCGCATTGGTGAGCAGGTTGCGCATCTTGATGCGAACCAGCGTCTGACCGCCCCGCGCCGTCGGCGTGTTTACCTCCACGTCGAGGCAGGCGTAAGGCGTATTTTCAAACTCAAACAAGGTCTTGCGCTTCACATCAATCGCATCAATTAGGGCAGCCATGAACTCCTCAAAAGGAAAGACCTCAGTCTCTTCAGTATAAAGTGAAGCGCTCCTACGATGGGGGATTGGAGCCTGCGCCGGCAGGAGCGTCGGGTTGTGCCGGATATACACTGTTGCCTGTCAGATTCAACGCCAGATTGACCCGGAGCTTTACCATGAATCTAAAGACCTGTCTCGGCGCGCTGATCGTCGCTACTGCCTTTGCGCAGGTTCCAGGGTCCACCCAGACCGAGACCGACGAGTACACTCGCTACGAACTCCTCGCCCCCGATACCGCCAGCTTCGCCATCCGTTACGAAGTTACCGCCACCACCTCCGGCGCGACGGTTTACTACAACCCCATCCGCAAAGGAAGCGTCGCCAGGGACGAGTCCGTCACCGACGTCATGACCGGACAGCCGCTCAAGTTTGAAGTCGTCAGCGGAGAAGACGCGGTGAAAGATCCACTGATGAAAGGCGAGGATACCTCGGTCGACTACATCAAGGTTCATCTCGCGCGCCCGGTGCCGCCCGACGGGCAAGCGCGCATGCTGATTCTGAAGACCTACAAAGATCCCAAGAGCTACTACCGCGAGGGCGACGCCATCGTCTTCAATCGCCCGCTTAGCATTCCGCGCAACAGCGTTGTCCTCCCCGCCGGATACGAACTGGTGTCATGCAACGTGCCATCGCAAGTCCTTGCCCAGCCCGACGGACGCATCGCCATCAGCTTCATGAACGGCAGCGGTGCCGAGGCCCCCCTCATCGTGAAAGCCAAACCTGGGGCGCAGACGAGTGCTCCTCATCCACCCACTGACGTAAAAAGTTGGGAAGCTCCTTTTGAAGGCGAAACTGAAAAGGAGCGCCTCTCCGAGCGAGCCCACCAGGACCGCGAAATCGTGTACTTCCTCGAGCAGCCCGAGACCCACGCCTTCCGCCTCAATCACGACTACACTGAGAGAGCGGCAGACAAATGGACTTCAATGTCGTTCGCGCCGGCAGCAAGGTTTCCGATCCTTCGGCCTACATTTTGGACACGGGCAAGAAGCTCGAGAACGAATCGTGACCGGCGCCGAACTGGCTGCCGCGAAAATCAACCCGGGAGAGCCGGTGAGATCCAGCCGCTCAGGTGGTGATCATCTCTTTTCCCGGCGTTACCGCGGGAAATTCCACCCGCCTGCGCATCTGGGAAACCTACACTGCCCCCCAGAGCTATGGCATGAAAGATGACGAGCTCGTCTTCGACCGCAGCCTGGGACGTCCCCGCAACGCCGTCGTTCTCCCCGACGGCTGGTACCTCACCGCCAGTTCCATCCCGGCCACCGTTTCGCAGCTGCCCGACGGACGCATCCGCCTCGACTTCTGGAACGGACGCCCCGACCCCGTCGATGTGCTGATCAAAGCCAAGCGCCGCGCGCGTTGAGAATCGACCCGCATGAACCAGATCTTCGTGCTCTGGCGCTCCTCATAGGCATGTTCGCCGTGGATCGATTCATCGAGGCCGATTTCCTCGCTCATCTCGCTGACTTTCACCGGTCGTGAACATATCGATGATGCGCAACATCGCGTAGGTAAACACGAAGGCCCACACCGACGAGAAAGTCACGGCCACGACTTGTTTCAGCAGGAACGTCGGATCGCCGTAGAGCAATCCGTTCGCGCCCGCCGGATTGAATTGCTTGTTGGCGAAGATTCCCAGCATGACGATGCCGAGGAAGCCACCGACCCCGTGCACTCCCCAAACATCCAGCGCGTCGTCCCAGTGCAGTTTGTTCTTCATCTCAACGGCGTAGTAGCAAACCACTCCAGCAACTATGCCGATGATGACCGCAGTCGTCGGAGAAACATACCGGCCGCGGGAGTCACCGTCGCCAGTCCGGCAACCGCTCCCGTCAGCAAGCCCGAGGAGCTTAGGCTTCTTTTCGTTGATCCATGCCACGAACAACCAGGCGACAGCCGCGAACGATGCCGCCAAATCGGTATTGAGAAATGCGGTGGCCGTCACCGAATCGACTCGCATTTCGCTGCCCGCGTTAAAGCCGTACCATCCGAACCACAGCAGGCCCGTTCCCAGAGCCACCAGCGGGATGCTGTGCGGACCGCGGTCCGCCGTGTGCCGCTTCCCCACGTATAGCACCGAAGCCAAAGCCGCAATGCCCGCGATGTTGTGCACCACAATGCCGCCGGCGAATCCAGCACGCCCTATTCTGCAAAAAGCCTCCGCCCCAGACCATGTGGACGAACGGGAAATAGACGAAGGTCAGCCATCCCGTCAGGAACAGCATGTAGCCTTGAACGTGACCCGGTTCGTGAACGCGCCGGAGATCAGCGCCGGAGTGATGATGGCAAACATCATCTGATAAGCGATGAACACGAATGCCGGGATCGTGTCATTCGGCGATGGCGTCGTGAGATCGACCCCGCGCAGAAATGCGTTGTCGAAAGTTGCCGATGACGCCGTGCCAGTCGCCGCTGAAGCACAGTGAATAGCCGTATAGGTACCAGATCACCGTCGTCCAGCCCATCGAGACGAAACTCTGGATCATGATGGCGAGCACGTTCTTGCGCCCGACCAGGCCGCCATAAAAAAAGGCCAGGCCCGGTGTCATCAGCATGACCAGGCTGGTGCAGAGAATCATGAAGCCCGTATTGCCCGTATCGAGATGCAGCATAGAGTTCTCCGTGCGAACGAAAGGAGGACCTGGTAGCCCTCCGTACTGTAGGAGGGTGTACCGGGGCAGGACGGGGTGCTGTGAGGCGCGTCACAGTCGGTTGTGATGGGAGCAGAGCCTGCGGAGTTCTAAGGGATGGCAGCATGCGCTTCGAGCACCGGCTCGCCGGTGCCCGTCATGCATGAGGCGAAACTCTAATACGGCCGGCACAGAATGTTCAGATTCCCGCTCGACAGCGTCGACGTTAATTCTCCGTCCCCGTATTGTCGTGAGCTGAAACACGTTCACACCAGCAGTCGCCTGAGCGATGCGCGCCTTCTGATCGGGTCACTCGCTTTGATCTTTTGTTGATGAGCGCGCATAATGCAGCCCAGCGACACAGCAAGCCTTCCAGCCGCATGCCGAAGTTGCCTGTCATTGAAATCGATGCCGAGTTTCCACCGCACGCCAAAGCTAGCCATCTGCTCAGCATTATCTCGCCTCAACCCGAACGCTGGCGTCAATCCACAATGAACAGCTTTGCGCCCGTCTTTGTGAACGAGCGATGCGGTTCGGCATCATCGGCAAGTTGGTAGCTCATCCCCGGCCTGAGCGTGAACCTGCGCCCATCTTTCAGTTCAGTCTCGAGTTCGCCTTCTACGCACAGCAGGATGTGTCCCTTCACGCACCAGTGATCCGCCAGGTAGCCGGGCGTGTACTCGACCATGCGCACACGAATGTCTCCGAAGTTCCGCGTGCGCCAGTAGGCCGCGCCGCTCTCGCCCTTGTGCTCGGTCGCTTTCACCTGTGCCCAGTCGGTAACACCAAAGGGAATTCCCGAGATATGCATCAGCAGAATCCTTTCAAGAACATATATCACCCGCAAGGCAAGGCGGGGAATCATTGTGAATTGGCAGACAGGATGATTCCGAGTGTTTTGGTAACCAGATGAAACCTAGCAGCCGCGAACCGGGGAGCGGAATAAAGCCAACCGCGGACAACTGCTGGCCCGAAGTCCAGTAGGAGTGCTCGCCAATACCCGGCGCTTCAGCGCCGGGGAAGCGTGTGGCGGTCGCCCTACGCTGCCCCAGGCGGCCGCCGCAAACCCTTCCGCAATTTCTCTTCGTCGAACTTGCCGATCAATTCTTGCACCAGGCTCACTAGCTTGTCTGTATCGTTCTCTTGCTGAATTCGTTGTACCAGTTCGCGCCAGTCTTCCTGCATAGTCGCTCCATCTTCTAGCCCATCGCGATTGGACTTCGCCGGGATGTAAAGGGCCTATCGAATTCTCAGGCGTCTTTTTTTGTGGCTTGTCCAAGCTGTCTTCCTCTGACGCAAATGCGTCGGCACATCGGCGCGGCGAAAGGCCTGCTGCAAGTCCGGTACTCGCTGGCAGCTTTTCTGGCGGCGATTTCTTCGACCCGCTTCTTCACCAGCGTCACCGGGATCTGTTCGAAATGTGTGCTCAATATTCGCAACCTGATCTCCGTTACCTTTCCACCGTAGCAAGAAATTCTGGCTACGGGTTTTATCTTTTAGCCCACATTCTGCATATGGATAACGCGCAAATTGCTGTAGCGCACAGAGCTTACGCAACGTCACGAACCCGGCGAGCTCTCGCCAAGCGTAGATGTTTATCGGCTGTTTAGTATATGATTACTATCTTGCGTCAGGTCGTCACGTTAAGTTACGATAACGCTACGTTCGGTTATCGTTTTGAGAGTCGATGGAGGATGCCATGAACAGTCGTTCCCAGAAGTCACCCATGAACTTCAAGACTATGGCGCAGGTCGACGTCCCCCAGGGACGCAACGGAAAGCACAAGCAGATTGTCGATCAGATTCTCTCCGACCTCGACCGGGTCGAAGATGGAGTCGCCCTCAAAATTCCTCTCGCGGCTCTGTCGGAAAGCAAAGAAAAGGTACGCTCCGCGCTCAATCGCGCCATCCATAAAGGTGGACGCAGCGTCGCCACCGCCAGTGACGCCGACTTCCTCTACGTCTGGAACGAAAGCAAGTAGCCCCTACGGCAGGCTTTCGTGCGCTTCGTCCGATGGTGCGCTCTCATTCCCGCGCACATCGACCGCAGAAACAGAATAGAAGTAGGTATGCCCAGCGAGCGCGCTGGTATCGCGATAGGAGGGAGCTCTCACCAGACCCTGGTTCACCTTCTCTGCCTGCCCGCCTTCTTCATGTCGATAAATGTTATACCCCGCCAGATCGGCTTCGGTATCCGGCGTCCACAGCAGGTCGATCCCCGGCTGCTGCCCTACGCCTGTCGCCACCGCCTGCAATCCTGAAGGCACCCCTGGCGGAAACACGTCGTGCGCGAAGACTTTGATCGCCGCACTGTCATCTCCTTCCAGCGCAACTTCGCCCTTCCCCGGTTGCGCGATCTCCGTCACTACCGTGGCGCGATAGTTGTAAGTCTTCTCCCACTCGAAGCCGTGATCGGTCAGCATGGTTGCATCGAGCGGTAATTCTCCGGCGATCGCATCGGTCTTCCCATCTTCTGGACGCCTGTAGATCCGAATCACGTACCTGAGCCCCTCGTTATCGGGAGGCTTCGGCAGCGGACTCCAGCTCAGAACCACTCCTTCCGCCGTGACTTGCGCCAGAAAATTTTCCGGCGAAGCCACGGTTGCAATCGCCGGCACCTGCACCTGGTTCGAAAACCCGGCCGTGCGATCGTGGGAGTTGTAAGCCTCCACCCCGTACGTGATCACCGCGCTCGCATCCTGCTGCAATAGCGAAGACGGAAGGGTGTCGATGAAGCTGGCTTCGACTTTCGGAAGCTTTTCTCCCCGCTTCTTCTTCTCCGCAAGCGTCACCGGAAACTGCGACGGAGGTACTTCGCCCACTCCTGCACCGCAATCCGTGATTTCTTTTCCGGCTGCGCGGCAGATGCGCGTATCGCCCCGGTGCACAACGTTCTGGCGGTCCACCGTTTGGGTCGGCACCGTCCAGAACAGGTAAACCTTGTCCCCCTTGCGCGTGGCCCGCAAGTCGCTTACCGGCCTCGGCAACTCGAGCGAAGGAGGCAACGGCGGCCCAGGATTCGCGCAGCCCACCAGCGCCAATGTGGCCACCATCATCAAAAAAATTCTGGAGATGACAAGCTTCATCAGGAAGGCATCAGGTTAACAGAAGGGCCTCAACCTATCTCCTGCGTATCAAAAACAGGATCAGGCTCAATACCACGCTCAACACAATCGATGTCGCCAAGGGAAAATAAAACGTCGTGTTCTTCCCGCGAATCAGAAAATCTCCCGGCAGCCTCCCCAACGGCACATTCATCTTCCCCAACAGGATTAAAAGGAGCCCCGCAACCACAAGCACTCCGCCCAATCCCAAAAGCAATTTTCCCAAATCACCCATCTAATCAGTCTAATCGCGAGGCAAAGGAAAACCGTCCCGGATGCTTTGCCACGCAAAGAACTTGACACAAAACGAATTCCGCCCTATCCTGACCCATGCTCGAACGCCGTCCGCATCGCGTTCGCCGTCCCCACTCCCGCTCCCGTCCCCTGCCTGCCGGAGCCATCGACGATCTCCGTTTCATCCGCGAGACCATGGAGCGCTCCTCCTCTTTCACCGCCGTCCCGGGCTGGGGACAAGTCGCCATGGGCGCCATCGCCATCCTCGCCGCCTGGATCGCCTCGCGCCAATCCACACCTGCCGCCTGGCTCAAAATCTGGTTGGCCGCCGCCGTCGCTGCCGTTGCCATCGCGTTGCCCGCCATCTGGATGAAGGCCCAACGCGCCGGACTCCCGCTCACCAGCGGCCCCGGACGAAAATTCGCCACCAGTTTCTTGCCGCCCATCGCCGTCGGAGCCCTGCTCACCGTCGTGCTCTATCGCAGCGGTGTTCCATCGCTTCTGCCGGGCATGTGGCTCCTTCTTTATGGCGCCGGCATCATCACCGGTGGCGCCTTCTCCGTCGCCATCGTCCCCGTCATGGGCGGATGCTTCATGTTCGCCGGCGTCCTCGCCCTTCTAGCCCCCGCTACGTGGGGAAATCTTCTGCTCGCCGCCGCTTTCGGAGGCCTGCACATCCTCTTCGGAATGCTGATCGCGAGGCGCTACGGTGGCTAGACCTGCTCCCAAAAACCGCGCCCACGCTCCCGATCCGCAACCGGACCGCTCCCCGCGGACCACTCGTCCCACCGAACTTCCCGAACTCGATCGCCTCATCCACGAACGGCTTCGCCTCGGCATCGTGAGCGCGCTCGCCATCAACGATTCGCTCAGCTTCAACGATCTCAAGCGCCTGCTCAAAACCACCGACGGCAATCTCAGCGTCCACGCCCGCAAACTCGAGGAAGCCGACTACATTGGCTGCACCAAGTTCTTTGAAGGACGCATCCCCCGCACCGAATACCGCCTCACCGCCACCGGACGCAAAGCCCTCGAAGAATATCTCAACCAGATGGAACACCTGATCCGCGTTACCCGCGAAGAGTAAGAAGCACTCAGCATTCAGCACTCAGCGCTGAGCATTCAGCATTCAGCACTCAGCACTCAGCATTCAAACCCGAAGCAATCCTCTCCACTGACGTCATCCCGACGCTGAGCGAAGCGAAGCAGGAGGGATCTGGCGTGCAGCAAAACAGACCCCCGGTGGGCCAAATGCCAAATGCTAAATGCCAAATGCCGAGGGGCCAAATGCTGAGTGCCGACTGCTGAATGCTAAAATCCCGCCATGAAAAAGTGTCTGGCTTTTCTATTCCTCTTATCCACGAGCATTCTGCTCGCGCAAACCCAGGAAGTCGAAATCACCTCCGAACCCTCCCACCACCCCGCGCTCGAAAACGCCTACGTCCGCGTCTTCAAAGTGGAAGCTCCCGCCGCACGCCTCAACCCTGGTTCACTGGCATCGCCACGATTACATGTTTGTCACGCTCGGTGACAGCTACATCGAGAACGACGTCAAAGACAAGCCCCCGGTCACGCTCAAACTAAAAGACGGCGAAACCCACTACTCCCCGGCCTCCTTCGCCCACGCGGCGAAAAATCTCGCCGACACTCCCTTCCGCAATGTCACCATCGAGTTCCTCAAGAACGACGACTCCAAGTGGGATCCCGATCGCGGCCTCTCCGTTCTTCACGGAGGCACCATCGACATCCTCTTCGTCAAAGACGGCGCCCGCGTCTCCGACGTCGACCTTCAACCCGGAGGCATCATTCCCGCACACACCCACACCGGCCCGCACTTGGTCGTCGCCGTCACCGATCTTGACCTCGAACCCAAAGCTCCCGGCAAGCCCGCTACCCATTTTCGACTCAAAGCGGGAGACATCGCCTGGGTCGAAGGAGGTATCACCCACACGGTGACCAACGCCGGCAAAAAAGAGGCCAGAATGATCACGGTAGAGTTTCACTGAGGCCATGTAGGGCGGACGCCTTCGTCCGTCCACGATGTCGCGAAGCGACGAGGACCGCTCGATTCGACGACCGAGTGAGCCGTACCCCTAACCGATTGTCATCCCGAACGAAGTGAGGGATCTGCAGTGTTCTGCGCAGGGCCACTGCCTAAGGAATAATTCGAAAAGCCTTTCTCCGCGCTGACCGGTACCCCGAAAAATCGCGCCGGTCCAAAGTGAAGATCGTATCGATCCCGTCTCGGTTCGCCAGATACACCAAACACGCGGCCGCAAGCTGCGGCCGCATATCCTCATACTTCTTGAGAACTCCGGCCACCCCGTCCGCTTCCAGACTGGTGAGAGCAAGCAACTCCACAAATCCGCTGCCGAGACTCTTCAGCAGCTGCTGCACCGCCCGCGGATACTCGCGCAACAACCACGCCGCCTCGGTGATGACGGGCCAGCAGGAGAGGAGCGGCCCGGGCAATTCCCGCAACGCCTCGACACAGCGCTGGTGATGCTCATCGGAACGAGAAAGAATCGCGACCAGAGGTCCTGTATCGACCAGGACCCGCCTCATCGCGACTTCCCGAATCCTTCGAAGTGTTTGGGATTGGTGCTGAGGTCCCTGGGCGCTTTGCGAATACAACCAATGAGTCCGGATTCCTCAGCCAGTTGGTAGGCGGGACGCGAATCGCTTTCCTGCCCAAGATAGGTTTCCAAAGCCTCGCGCACGAGCTCTGATTCCGGACGCCCCTTCAACCGAGCCTGCCCCCGTAACTTGGTCTCGAGGACCTCAGGGACGCGAACCGTAATGCGGCCGTTTGGCATGTCAGACATTATAGCAAGTTTGTCTGACAAAACGATGGGTCGCCGAAATGAACCGCCGTGTCCTGATCTGAATGCAGTCAGGGGTTTCTGCTTTACACTACGCGCACGGCGCCCTCGGCTCATAAGTCGCTGACGAGACGATGATTAGAGAACGCAAGGCGGTGTGCATCATACCTATTACCTTCGGTCACTGATTCGTTCAGCCCATTGTCCGAAAATGGGTACTGACAAGACCGACCGGGTGTTCTGTGCTTCACCGTCCTACTATGCGGAAAGGATCACAGAGCGTTTTGGAGATGCCAAACTATTCGCCGATAGAGGCGGTTCGGTATTTCCATATCCCAGCATCAACCCTTGCATACTGGACGGAGGAACCGAATCAGCTAGTCGTCTTGGCTTCGCAGACACCACCCCTGTTGTCGTTCAAAAACCTCGTAGAGCTTTCGTCCTCGAAGGCCTAGAAGATACATGGCGTGCATACTTCTCGTATCCGGAGCTCAGTCGAATTCTTGCAGGAGACTGAAAATCGCGTCATCCGCTTGCTGATCTTGACCTCAGGACGGAGGGCTTAGTACGTCGATCTTCTATGGGGGCAGGCCTATCAATGCCTCGCTCTGGGCCAGTACGAGATCGAAGAAATCGTAGGTGGCTATCTACATCGGGTTGAGCGTGATCCGCATGGAGTGGCTCAGCGCATATTTCCTTACACAAAGAGAGAACAGCTTGCGCACAAAGAGCAACCGCCTCGAACTATCGAGATTAACCCTTCGGTGTGTTTTGGACTCCCGGTGTTAAGAGACTCCAGACTGACGAACGGATTTCTGGACAAGTCGTTTCCGCGGTGGCGATTCGGTTCCTTCAATCGCGAACAGCTATGGTAGATCCGTGGCCGAGTTCAAAGAGGCGATTGAGTGGGAACTCGGACGCTCCATCAGGAAAAGGATGCCTAATCTCACCTTCCATCTTGATGAAAATTGGGACTGTCCTGAGGTAGTGGCAGAATTCTCCGCTCGGCGCGATCCGCTATCGCATCTGCAGAAACTCTCGGACGTGCAACCGAATGCCGGCACTGCCGACGAGGCATTTCTCCACCGTTGTGGGTACACATGGCTGGGTTCTAATTGACCGCGATTTTGCGCCAGCGCTATAGGCCGCGAGAGTTCACCGATTTGCGGCGCTGCAAGGTCAGGCACTTTGTCTTGCCTGGGCATCTCGGGGCAGAGTCCATGGCCAAGCTATTGGTGGCGGCGAAAAACGATATTCGAGCTTGCTGCAGGGACAACGAGCCCCCAATCAGCGCTAGTGTTTTGCGCAATGGTGGTGTGAAGCTACTGGCTGACGCGAATT
>CAWCKR010000002.1:0-927500 GCA_963796205.1 Terriglobia bacterium | reverse complement strand
CTGCCGATTCTACTCTGCCAAGAAAAACCTCTAAGGAGAATGTAAGGGAACCGTACCTCAAACCGACACAGGTAGACGAGGAGAATATCCAAAGGCGCTCGTGAGAACACTTGTTAAGGAACTCGGCAAATTAACCCCGTAACTTCGGGAGAAGGGGTGCCCCAGTAGGGTTTATAGCCCGAAGGGGCCGCAGAGAAATGCGCACTGCGACTGTTTAACAAAAACACAGGTCTCTGCTAAGTCGAAAACGACGTATAGGGGCTGACGCCTGCCCGGTGCTGGAAGGTTAAAGGGAGAGGTTAGCCGCAAGGCGAAGCTTCGAACTGAAGCCCCAGTGAACGGCGGCCGTAACTATAACGGTCCTAAGGTAGCGAAATTCCTTGTCGGGTAAGTTCCGACCTGCACGAATGGCGTAACGAAAGTGCGACTGTCTTAATGAGTGACACGGCGAACTTGTAGTGCCGGTGAAGATGCCGGTTGCCCGCAACTAGACGGAAAGACCCCGTGCACCTTTACTACACCTTAACTATGAACTATGGCACTTGCTGCGCAGGATAGGTGGGAGGCTTTGATTCCAGGCTCTCGGGCTTGGAGGAGCCACCGGTGAGATACCACCCTGCGAGTTCTGTGGTTCTAACTTATTCCCGTTACCCGGGAAAAGGACATAGTTAGGCGGGTAGTTTGACTGGGGCGGTCGCCTCCTAAATTGTAACGGAGGCGCGCGAAGCTACGCTCAGGCTGTTTGGAAATCAGCCGACGAGTGCAAACGCATAAGCGTGGTTGACTGCGAGACCTACAAGTCGAGCAGGTACGAAAGTAGGCGTTAGTGATCCGGTGGTTCTGTATGGAAGGGCCATCGCTCAACGGATAAAAGGTACGCCGGGGATAACAGGCTGATCGGAGCCAAGAGTTCATATCGACGCTCCGGTTTGGCACCTCGATGTCGGCTCATCGCATCCTGGAGCTGTAGAAGGTTCCAAGGGTTAGGCTGTTCGCCTATTAAAGCGGTACGTGAGCTGGGTTCAGAACGTCGCGAGACAGTTCGGTCCCTATCTGTTGTGGGCGTAGGAGATTTGAGGGGGCCTGTCCTTAGTACGAGAGGACCGGGATGGACGAACCGCTTGTGTTCCAGCTGTCATGCCAGTGGCATAGCTGGGTAACGAAGTTCGGTTGTGATAACCGCTGAATGCATATAAGCGGGAAGCACTCCCCAAGATGAGATCTCCCAACCCGTAAGGGATAAGAAGGGCCCAGGAAGACTACCTGGTTGATAGGCTGGGAGTGGAAGCACAGTAATGTGAGAAGCTAACCAGTACTAATCGCCCGTTCGGCTTGACCATAAAATTTACTCGGTGCATTAAACCAGTTGTCAGTTCTCAGTTGCCAGTTCTCAGTTAGAACCTGAACTGGAACCAGCAATGTTGTTAGGATGTCGTTCGAACCTGGATGACTGAGAAGCAAGCAAGACTGATAACTGGGCGCCGACGGATTTTTGAGTCTTGTCGATTAATGCCAGCCGCGAGCTAGTTACTCACGGTCGGAGGAAATACCCAATCTATTCAGTTGTGAGGCATCGCCCTCACGATCTTTGAGAATCAGCTCTCAGCCATCAGCTTTCAGCTCTCAGTTTTTCTGAGAACTGGGAACTGAGAACTGGGAACTCATCCAAGTTTGCTGGAAGCATCAGCCTTAACCACTGAAGCTTACAGCTACGAGATGGCGTAGAGATCCTTCGCTGAAAAGCGCTCAGGATTTCGGCGCGCGGCTCAGACGCCGCGCAAACGCCTCAACTTGTCGGTGATCTTACCGCGGGGGATCCACCCGTTCCCATCCCGAACACGGAAGTTAAGCCCCGCAGGGCCGATGGTACTGCACGCGAAAGTGTGTGGGAGCGTAGGTCGTTGCCGGCATAAATAAAGGCCAGTCTGAGAAATCAGATTGGCCTTTTCCTTTTTGGGACGGATATCCCCAAATAAATCGGTATCAACCACATCTCCACAGCGTGCCCAAAACACGGCAGCGTTATAGTAACGGCTGAAGAAAAATACCCCCGTGAAGGACTCGCTCCTACGCAAGAGTTGGGCAATCAGGAGGAGATTATGTGTGTCGTCTGTGAGCACGAGCTCTGGGAAGAGCACCGCCAGCTCGAAACCGAGTTCTTCCAGCCCTGCAAGACATGTGGCAAATTCCCTGGCAACAGCTCAGAAGGAACCTGCTATCACTGTTTCGCCGTCGGCAACACCATCGACGAGTGCCCCGAGTGCGTCGGTAAACCCTGGAGTGAAGACTTCCTCGAGGCCAAAGAGGAAATCGAAGGCCCAGACAAACAGTTGCTCCCGTTTTAATTCGGGGAATTGCGAACATAGCAGATGCGGAGGCGCTGCCATGGCATAGGGTTTTCTATTGCTTGTTTTCCTCTGTGTCTCTGTGACTCTGTGGTGGATTTTGTGCTAAAGAAAACCCATGTCCAAAGTCAGAGTCGCCTGCTTCTCCATTTCCCTCGACGGATTCGGTGCCGGCACCCATCAAGACATCAACAATCCTCTCGGCCTGCGCGGGCCAGAGATGTTTTCATGGTTTTTTCAGACCGACGTTTTCAAGAAGATGCACGGCGAAGGCGGCGGATCGACCGGCATTGACAACCAGATGGCTCTCGCGGCTTTCGAAAATGTCGGCGCCTGGATCCTCGGCCGCAACATGTTTGGCCCGGTGCGCGGACCGTGGCCCGACGATTCCTGGAAAGGATGGTGGGGCGACACGCCTCCTTACCACGTGCCGGTCTTCGTGCTCACCCATCATGCGCGCGCTCCGCTCGCGATGAACGGAGGCACCACCTTCCACTTCGTCACCGACGGCATCGACTCGGCCCTCAAGCAGGCGAAAGCCGCAGCCGCAGGCAAAGACGTCCGCATCGGCGGAGGCGTCTCGACCATCCGCCAATATCTCAAAGCGGGCGCGATCGACGAGATGCACCTGGCCCTCTCCCCCATGCTCATGGGCGAAGGCGAGCACCTGTTTTCAGGAATCAATCTTCATCAGCTCGGGTTCACGTCGATCAAGACGGTGGCGGGGGAGAATGCGACGCACGTGGTTATGAAAAAAGAGCGGAGCTGACGCTCCATCCTCTCAGTTTGTCATCACTTCGGATGCGACTGTTCCATGTTGGAAACGCTGTACCAGACCATCCTCCACGATCCGTCGCTTTGACGCTTGAACTCGGCAAGGAAGTTCGTCTTATGGGTCATCAGCACACCGGCGCGACCGTGGTCTTCGTTATAGGTGCCACGGTAGACTGCCAGGTCTCCGCTACTCGCAACATCTACAGTCTCGTCGATAAGGCTGACTCTCCACAAAGGGTCGTGGGCAAAGCCCATTTTGAAGCCCTCTCTATCGGCTTCGACCCCAATTGTTGAGGGACTGCCACATTCCATGGAGACGATATTCGGGGCGTCATAAGCGGTTGCCTTGGCAGGGTCGTGCGCGTTGATCCCAGCAACGACTTGGGCGACGTCCGTCTTGATTGTTTCGGCGATCACCGCAGTATCGACCGATGCGGCCGCTGTCGATGACACAGTCCCGGCAGCAGCGAAGGCAAGCAGAAGTAGACTTGGTTTCCGATATGCAGACAGATCCATTGAACGCCTCCCATTTTGACGGGCCTGCCCTTTGTTCGGACAAATCTTAAACCACGGTTGCCCATCCTTCGCGGTTTTTCGAAGGATGGGAATTCGACTGCCGGCGCGCCGGGTGGTTGCTGACGGTGCAGGCAAGAAGTTCCTCTCACGACGGCGAACTCCGAAGATGGGTTGATCTCAGCGTGCCCACACGGATTCAGTGTGCCGCAGCGCTCGCAGTCCTTGCGCGCGCCAGGGCTTGTTCGAGGCAGGGGTCTTTCTCGGCATGTAGATCCGCGGCCGTGGGAACGCAATACTCATCCGGAGTGACCCCGCGTCCTTCGAGCACTTCACCATTTTCCATCACCACTTTGGCCACGGCGATCTCGGTGCCGAATTCGACCGCCTCCCACGCGAACAAACTACCATGCGCTTGCCCGGGCGGCTCCCAGAAAAAACGAGCGCTGTTAACGCTGCCGCTGGAACGATCGCCAATCACTGTCGCTATTTTGCGAATCTGCATGCTTCTGGCGAGCATTTCGGAGGCGCTCGCCGAAGCGCTATCGATCAGCACAAACAGCGGGCATGCGATGTGCGGAGAAGCCGGCTTGACCTGGATTGGTTCTGGCTTTTTTCTGGAAAGCTGCTGGCCCATTTCGAAGGGCTGGTCCGTGAAATGACCTATGAAATCGAGCATGAAGTCGAGCGAACCGCCCGGGTTCCCGCGCAGGTCGACGATTACGGCCTTCGCGTCTTTCAGCGGCTTCATGATTCCAACCATTTCCGTCGAAGGCATGACAAAAGATCGAAGCTTCAGGTACGCGACACCGCTGTTGTAATCCTTGGAACTGTGCAGAGGCTCCTGCGGCTTCGGGTCGCGGCCCGTCTCAATAGACTGAAAAAAATATTGCGGGGGCATGGGGATGACGTTCGCGGGGACCTTAACCACGCGTGACGATCCATGATCTGCAATCTCTACATCCAGTTCCTCCCTCGGGTCAAGCACGGTGAGATAGCGCATCATGTCGAAGTAGCTAGCGGTCGTCGCATTAAGATGGTTCACGCCTACGATCTGATCGCCCAACTGAAGGCCGGCTTTCGCAGCCGGCCCGTCTTTGTCAATGTCGTAAACCAAGATGCTATTGGCGAAGGGCTTCGCCTCGAAGCCATATTCCGCCCGAAACTTCCGCTTGGGCGGAATGAAGACCGTATGCGAATCGTGCAAGGCATAGACCAGGGCGGAGATGGCGCCGCTCATTTGTCCCACCTCGTCGGCGCTTTGGATGCGATGGCGCGCCTGCTCGGTGAGCGCCGGCCAGTCGAGCCCTTTGAGATTCGGATCGTAAAAGTTTTCCCGGACGTCCCGGGAGACCAGATTGAGAATCTGTTCCATCCTCTTCTGTTCGGATTTGTTGCCTGCCCAGCAGATTGTGCAGAAAAGAGCGAGGAGCAGGAATACAACGCGGGTTCGGGATGATTTCGCAGGCATATGTGCAGAATTATTATGTTGGGGACATTAATAGTGCAAGTAACCAAACATTTGCGGCCAAGCCGGTGACTCACGCGAGCTTGGGTTTGGCCTGTTTAAGGGACGTTTGCAGACATCTCTCTACCTCTTCCCCTCCCGCTTCTTGCCCTCCATCATCACCCTCCGCAAGATCCGGTTGATGCGCGTCTGGTAGCCTGGGCCTTTCGAGTGGAACCAGTCCACCACTTCGACGTCTACCCGCAACGAGATCCGCCTCTTCCGCGGACGGTTCCAGCGCGCTCCCCTTCCTTCGTCTCCTCTGCCAGGGATAAGAAATCGTCCTCCATCGCAGCGTGCACGCGGGCGGGTCCGCCCGCCTCCATACGAGCCCGGACAACCTTCGCTTCTTCCATCGCAATGTAACCCGCCTCCACACGACCTTCGGTCATAGCCCGAATCGGGAAACTGCGCGCTTCGGCATTCGCATTTCAAGCGACTGAAATGCATTGGTGTGAAAGACTGGCAAGGGTTGCAGACGGGCGTCGCTCCTCTAGCGCTTCATTTCCGCATGTTCTGAAGCAGCCCTACTAAATCTTGTCCGACATTCTGCTCGGACCTACAAGGAAAATCCATAATGAAGAGATGGTTGTTCGCAATATGCTTGGCGTGTGTGTGTCTGGGCCTCACGGCATTTTCCGGGGCACAAGTTAAATTTCAACTTATTCCTAATCCGACGGGGCCTACGTTCTCCAATTATGCTCTCTCCGGCAACGGCACCGTGATGGCTGCCAACTATGGTGGCGAACTGTTTCGCTGGACGTCGGCAGGTGGATTCGTGGATCTTGGGCCGGGGGATCCTTTCAATTCATCGATCGGGATTTCGCGCGATGGCTCGACAATTATTTCGGGCCGTGTCGGTCCCGACGGCAATACCAATTCTGCAATATGGCAACAAGCCACTGGATGGGTTGATCTTGGTCATCCTGCTGAGGGATGCGTGTTGGATAGCAGTTGGGGCAGCGGATGGGGATTGAATAAAGACGGAACGATCGCGGTTGGACTCGCCTGGTACTGTCCCGGTGCGGAAGGCTTTCGATGGACGCAACAGACGGGGATGTTGGGACTGGGACATCCGACAAACGCGAGCAGCCGGGCCTCGGCGATTTCGGGCGACGGTTCCACGATTGTGGGTTTCTACGAAGATCCGACGCAGGGCTTTCGCCGGCCGGTGCGCTGGGTCGGCGGCAACACTGATCTGTTCACCGGCGATCAGACGATCGGCGAAGCGGATGCCGTCAGCTCCGATGGTTCGCAGATCGTAGGGCAATCGACCACCAGCACGGGCAGCATTCAGGCCTTCTATTACACCGACAAGGGTGGGCTAGTTTCCCTGGGCACGCTAACCGGCCACAAGAATGATGGGAGCGGTGGCAATGCCGTCTCTGACAACGGACTGGTCGTGGGCTATAGCGGCAACCTGATCAATTTCGATCTGCGGGCCTTCGTCTGGAGCCCCCAAGGCGGCATGCGGTATCTGCGCGAGGCTCTGGAGAGCCATGGGGCAATCATCCCCAGCAACATAATCCTTAACAATGCGCTTGCCATTTCGGCTGACGGCACAACGATCGTGGGCACATGGCAGGACGTCAACTTCAATGGCGGCGGCTGGATCGCCCGCATTAAGAAAGGGACTTCGCTTTTTTAGAAGGCTCTGAAGTACAAAAAGGCCGCGCTCCCAAAAGTGCGGCCTTTTTTGTATCGTCCACCGGCGAGGTCAATAATGGCCCGGGGCCTATACAAGCCTGGGCTTTGCTTGTGCGGGGCGAAACGCATACGCTTCTCATCTTTCCCCCTCCCGTCTCTTGCCTTCCATCATCACTCTTCGCAAGATCCGGTTGATGCGCGTCTGGTAGCCTGGGCCTTTCGACTGGAACCAGTCCACCACTTCGATGTCCACTCGCAACGAGATACGCTTCTTCCGCGGACGGTTCCACTGCGCCTCCCCTGCAGTCGTCTCCTCGGCCAGGGACAAGAAATCGTCTTCAACCGAAGCATGCAGCCGGTCGACTCTCGACGGCCTTGCCGCCTTCTTTTTACGCTTTGCTTTCTTGAGTTTAGCTGTCATGACACTATTGTATAGCTTCTACCGCCATGACAAGATGTTCCACGTGGAACACTTCTGCAGTTTGTTTGCCCTTGCCCCCTCTCCTATGCCATCCTCTCACTGCATTGGGTTCACTTCTGTGGCGAGGTGATGGAATGGCGTGCAGTCCTGAGATCCTGAAAAGAGTTCCTCTATTTTCTTTGCTTGACGATGACGAGACCGCGATTCTGGCCGGCCAGGTGGAGCTGAAGTCGTTCTCGCCGCGGCAGCGGATTTACAAGATCGGCGAGGCCAGCGGGCGCGCCTACGTCATGGTGTCGGGTCGCGTGCGCGTCACAACCGTCGATGAGGATCAGCAGGAAGTCATCGTCGATGAACCGGCGTACGGGCAGTTTTTTGGATTCGCGTCAATGCTCGACGGCACGCCGCATCAGACGAACGCAACCGCGACCGAAGAGACGTCGTGTCTCGAGGTCGATCGCGACGACATTGCGACCCTGCTGCAGCGCAAGCCGCATGCGGGCATGGACATGCTGGCGGTGCTGGGTCGCCAGTTTCACGCCGCACAGCAACTGGTGCGAGTTCGCGCCGGACGAAATCCGAACGATGTGATCGAGCAGGAGGCGACGTTCGGCGAACACATCGCTGATCGGGTCGCAGGTTTCGGCGGATCATGGACGTTCATCATTTCATTTGGCGTGGCGATCTCGATTTACACCTTGATTCAGCTCGCGCTGAAGGGGAAGGCATGGGATCCGTATCCGTTTATTTTGCTGAATCTGTTTTTGTCATTGCTGGCGGCGATTCAGGCGCCGGTCATCATGATGAGCCAGAACCGGCAGGACACGAAAGACCGGCTGCGCAGCGAACTGGATTATCAGGTGAACCGGCGGGCGGAGACGGAGATCCAGGGCGTGGCGCGGAAACTGAATCTGATTGTGGACAAGATTGATGATGTGGAAGAGTTGGTTCGAAAGAGCGCCATCGGGTAGTCTATCCTCGTGTGGTGAGACGCGGGCAAGAGTGCCCGCGCCACAATTGTCACGATTTATGTCAGCAACGCGGACGGACGCCTAGTCCAGGTTTTGCCCAGCTTCTTTGAAGTCCCTTCCATGTCTTTCACATAGGCATCGGTCTGGGTCAGGATGTGGTGCAGGTCGTTGCCGACGCTGATGAAGGTGAATCCTTTCTCCAGAAATTCTCCGACGCGGGCGGTGCCGAACAGGAAGAGTCCGAGAATGACGTTGTTCTTGCGGGCGTGTTCAACTAGCTTCTGCGTGGCGGCTCCCAGTTCTGGCGAAGTGTACATGTGCGGGAACTCGTATTTTTCGTAGAGGCCCATCGACATGCAGAGATCGTTCTGTCCCAGGAAGAGGATGTCGACGCCGGGGACGGCGGCGATCTCGGCGATGTTTTCGATGCAAGACGCGGTTTCGACTTGCAGGGCGACGATGCCGTCGTTGTTGAAGTTGCCGGCGTAGCCGAGCAGTCCGGCCTTGTTCATGCTGCGCTGGGGGAAATAAACCGAGCGCGTGCCGACGCGGGGATACTTGGTGCAACTGATGGCCTGGCGCGCTTCTTCCGCAGTGTTGATGTAAGGGACGAGCACGCCGTCGGCGCCGAGATCGAGAGCCTGCTGGATGCCGGGGCGGTCGTCGTATCCGCCAACGCGCACCATCGACTTCGCACCGCCATTCGAAACGCCGCTCAGCATCGCCGAAAGCTTTTCGTAATTCATGGGCCCATGCTGGGTATCAACCAGGAGCCAATCGTAGCCGGAGTGGGCCAGTTGCTCGGCGACCGTGGGGCTGTGGGAGTTGAGGAACAGGCCCATCTTGGGGGCGCCTGCGCGCAACTGTTTTTTGAACTCGGCACCACTGAGGGTGGCGTCGGCCATAAGAATTTCCTCCTGACGTTCGCTAGAATCCAACTAGTGTAACCTCTTTTCTTGCCGCTGCGGGCCGAGGGGATACAATGCGCATGCAAGGTTTATGACCGATGGTTACGCCGGCAATGGGAGAAGGAGAGTGACCGTGAGTCGAATCGCGTGGTTGAGGATAGGAATTGTGCTGGTGTTTTCACCGCTGGTCATGGGGCAGGGCCAGGGCGGTCCCCAGAAGCCGTCGGATACGAGCATTCAGGATTTCAAGCGGGCGATGACGCTGCAGGCGGCTCCGGACCAGATCTCTGATTTTCAGGCGCTGGCGAAGAACACTGCGGACGCGAAGCAGGCAGCGCACGCGCTGCAGGAGAAAGCGGGCGCGGCAAGTGATGGCACGGGCTTTTACCGCCCGGTGTCGGACTTGAAGGATGCGATGGGCCAGATTCTGAATTCCGAGCGGGTATTTGTGAAGGGTTTCACCCGGGGGCAGGCCACCCTTTTGAAAGACCACACCAAGAAGCTGACGAAAGCCGAGGGGGAGGTTACGAAGGAAGGGAAGAGTCTGGACGAGCAGATGAAGCGGTCAGCGATCGATCCGAAGGAATTGGCGGGCGTGGCCGGGCGAGTGGAGAAGGTGTTGTCGGATTTGCAGAGCCAGCAGCAAATGTTGGCGGATGAGATGGGTATCCCGAAGGGATAGGCTCAAGCGCTAATCTCCTCGTTGGTGATGGCACGACTGAAGTCGAACCCTTCGCCAGGAAATCCAAAAATAACAAAGGCCACGCTGAATGGCGTGGCCCTTTTAGTGGCAGTTACTCTTTGTTCTCTCCCGCCACCTGAACCGGAGTTTCCTTGGGCGCTTCGGGAGTCTCTGAGACTACGCCCGGCTCAATCTTCACCGAGTTGAAAATCTTCTCCAGCTTGTCGAAGACTTTCTCGTACTCGGCTTCGGTGAGTTGGCGTTTGTCTCCGTTGACCGCATTTCCCAGGCCCAATCCGAATTCGTAACAGGTTCCGTTTTCAAAGACGTGGTAGTACTTCGAGTCGAAGTCTTTGAGGGTCTCTTCGGTCTGATTGAACTCGAGCGAGCCTACCTTCACCGTCGATTCCGGGAAGAGATCGTCGGCGGGGCCGCTGGAATCAGAGGACGAGAATTGCGTGCACTCGCCTTCCGAAAGGTTTTGATTGACGCTGACGGTAAAGAACGCGGAGCTGACATTGGCGCCGGGAAATGTGTTCTTAGGTAGTTCAACGGCGGCCAGGGTGGTGCCTCCGGGCTGCATGAAGTTCATTTCTGCGGGGCCGAGTCCGGCGAGATCTTTCTGCGGCTCATCCCCCGTCTTCAGGATGTAAGTGTCGGGATAGCGGAACGAAACTCCATAAGTCGGATCGGAGTAAGTCGCCAGGGCATGGGGCTTCGTGTGCTTTTTCTTCTTAGCCGGCTTACTCTGCGCAACCGTCTTTGGAACTGGAGTTGGGGTGGGCGCGATGCTTGGCGCCGGCGTGCTTTGCGCGGGGGGAGTGGCCGCTGCGATCTTCTCTGATTTGGAGCAACCGTTCGTGCCCAGCAGCATGACTCCCAGGAAGACGGTTGCCATCAGGGCGCCGGAGAAAACGACGGTCATGGGACGGTACAGCGGTTTCGGGTTTTCGGTGATGCGCACTTGCTTGCGCGGTTCGTTCGATCCTAAGTTGAGTTGCGTAAATTGCGCCATGGTGGCCTCCCGTACTGTGTTCAGCAGACAGTCGTAGGAAAAGCATTGCGGCGGCCACTCTGTAACCCATTGATACGGAATTAGTTAACTGGTTTAGATGCGTGTCAGGGTTCCCACGGTGTGGGGCGTGGGACACGGATGATGGCTAAGTCGTTCTGGAGGGGCAGGGTTCTGCTTATGGTGAGACGCGGACGAAGGCGTCCGTGCCACCCAGGCTTATTCGAACTGGCGGCGGAAGGTGGCGATCTGTTCTTTGAGGTTGGCGACTTCTTTGCGGAGTTCGCGGACTTCTTCTTCGAGCGCGGAGAGGCGACTACTGTCATGAGTCGTGACAGCGTCCGGCGCGGACAGGAATGTCCGCGCTACATTTTCAGTGACGGCTTCGGGAGCGTCTCCCGAGAACAGGTGCATGTAGCGGGCTTCCTTGGTGCCCGGTTGGCGCGGAAGAATCTTAGCCAGGGGAGGATCGCGCTGCATCAGGCGTTGCAACGTGGATTGCACGTCGTCAAGAGTTTCGAAGCGAAACATGCGCTCGGTGCGTCCGCGTAGCTCTCCGGGAGTCTGGGGGCCGCGCAATAAGAGCACGCAGACGATGGCAGTCTCGCCGCGGGTGAAGTTGAAGGCCTCCTGCAGGCGGTGTTCATACTTGGTGACGCGGCTGTCGGCGCCGCCTGCGGGTCCGGCAAGATTGCGCTGCTGTAGTCCCTGAAGGGCATCGCGGACAGCATCTTCCTCGAGCGCCATCACCGGCTCGCGATTGTTCTTCTGATTGCAGGCGTTGACCAGCGCGTTGAGCGAAAGGGGATAGTAGTCGGGTGTGGTGATGTCTTTTTCGACCAGGGCGCCGAGGACGCGAGCTTCGACCTCGCTGAGTTGAAGATCCACGGCACGATTGTACAGTCAGCGCGCGGGTTTCAGGGTGGCGCCGTAGGCGTTGATCAGGCTTCTCCATTCTTCGCCACTAACCGCGTCTTCTTTTGCGAGCGACATGACGTGATCGTTGGCAGAGGGCTTGAGGGCAGTGCGTTGGTAGTGGACGGCGACATCGGTACGGCCGGGGCCGTTGCTCTTGATATGGATATCGATGCGGGTGAGCAGAAGATCTGCGAGGACGTAGGCGTACTGCACGTGTCCGGTGGCGAGATCGAAAACCGTGTTGACCCAAAGACTCGGGTGGGCGCCTTTCTGGACGCGAAACACTGAGCCCTCCTGATCAGTTGGGGGCGTGGGGTAAAGGAAGTCAGGTTTCCACCCAGGAGCCCATTTCCGTTCTTCCCAGGCGCCGAACAAGGGAGCAGCATCGTCATAGGGCAAATCCACGGTGAAATGAAAATCGGTGCTGGTGCGGGCAATCATGATTTCTCCTGCAGGTGATGGCTGTCGGTGGCGGTGAGGGTGAGGCCGTAGATTTTGCGGAACTGCTCGATCTGGCGCAGGGTTTCTTTACCGAAGGGAGCCTTGCCTTCGAAGGCGTGCAGCACGATGCCTTCGAGGAGATCTCCGAGACTGAGGTCTTTCAGTTCGGCGACGGCTTTGAGGACCTTGAGTAGATTCTTTTCGATGCGGACGCCGGTCTGGACGCGTTCGACGAGGATGGGTTGGCGTGACATGGTACCAATGTACCATAGTACATAATGGTCGTCAATGTCTTCGCCGCCTCGCGGCTGACTCTCGGGTCAGCTCAGGGCAGGCTTATGGGGGCATCCGTCGCTACGTGAGCATCTTGGTCATCGGGTTTCTTTCTGGTGGTGAGACGCGGACGAGGGCGTCCGCGCCACATTGGGCTTTTTATTTTGAATGAGCCAATGGGGCAATCTTCGCGTTGGTGGCTTTGAGGTAGTCGGCGGGTTTGAGGAGGATTTGCATGCCGCGGATGCCGGCGGAGATGGAAATTACGTCAAACAGTTCGATGGTTTCGTCGGCGTAAACCGGATAGTCTTTCTTGGCGGCGAGGGCGGTGACTCCTCCGCGAATGTATCCCGTCAGGGCCTGCAGATCTTTGACCGCAGCCAGCTGAATCTTGCGATTGCCAGAAGCATCGGCGAGGGCTTTCAGATCGAGTTCGGTATTGCCGGGGATGACGGCCATGCAGATGCCGTTGCGGTCTCCGTGGGCGACCAGGGTTTTGAAGACCTGCTCGGCGGGAAGATTGATTTTGGCGGCCACAGTTTCGGCCGCGAGATCGTCGGGATCGACTTCGTATTCGCGCAATTCGTACTGGATGCCGAGGCGATCGAGCAGGCGTACGGCGTTGGTTTTGTGGGGCACGACAGCATTTTATGCGGAGTTGCGGGGGAGAGCCGGGCGTTTTATAGTCTGACTGCGGTCAGGAAGGAAAGACCATGTTACGAATGCTGCTGCACTGGGTGTTGAGCGCGCTGGCGATCTGGCTGGTGTCACGGTTGGTGCCGGGTTTTTCCGTGAGCGGGCCGACGGCAGCCTTGATTGCGGCGGTGTTCATCGGCTTCATCAATGCGACGCTCGGTCTGTTCCTGAAAATTATTACATTCCCCCTGACCATGATCACGCTGGGAATCTTCTGGTTCGTGGTGAATGCGCTGATGATTGAGCTGGCGGCGGCGATTGTGCCCGGATTTCATGTGGCCAATTTCGCAGTCGCGTTCTGGGGCGGGATCGTTCTCAGCGTACTTAATATGTTGTTGAAGTGGGTGATTCTGCCGAGCCGTCCGGAGCACTAGTCTGCGGTGGCGCAGGGAAAGCGAAAAGCCTTTGAACGCAGAGTTCGCTAAGAACGGCCGCAAAGTTCGCTGAGAACGGCACTAATGTCCGGCGGCTGCGGCGAGCAACTCTCGGTGCTGCAGCACTACCTGAACACCCTTCTTTTCTTGCAGGTGTTTGGCCATTTGCTCTGCCAGGAATACGGAGCGATGCTGGCCCCCGGTGCATCCGAAGGAAACCATTAAATTCTTGAAGCCGCGGCGCTGGTACTCACTGACGCTGGCATCGACGAGCGCGGCTGCATTGGCGAAAAAGCGGTGTACGCTTCCCTCCTGATTCAGGTAGTCGATGACGGGAGCATCCTTTCCGGTAAGCGCCTTGAAGCGGTCTTCGCGTCCCGGGTTGGGCAAGCTGCGGGCGTCGAAGATAAAGCCGCCGCCGTTGCCGCTGTCATCGTTCGGTAGCCCGCGGTGAAAAGAGAAACTGAAAATCCGCACGGTAAGTTTCTCGCTCGACGGAACTGGGTGGGGTTCAGCGGTTGTGTCCAGGTTCTGCAGTTTCTCCGATCCCAGCATGCTCTGGAAGGCTTCCATCAGCGTGGGCAGGGCGACCGGCAACTCGACGTTATGCAGCAGCCAGCGCAGATTTTTCAGCGCGTAGGGAACGCTCTGCAGGAAGTGGGCCTTGCGCTCGTAGAATCCGCGGAAGCCATAGGCTCCCAAAGCCTGCATGATGCGTACATAAACGTACGCATAGTAATAGCGCAGGAACGCCTCGCGATCGAGCGGGATCGATTTCGCCACCTGATCGAGGTAGTGATCGAGCAATTGCTGGCGCAGTTCGGGCGGAAGATCGGCCTTGGCATCGTACAAGAGCGAGGCGATGTCGTATTGCAGCGCGCCCTTGCGTCCGCCCTGGTAGTCGACGAAGAAGGGCTGGCTGTCACGCAGCATGACATTTCGCGACTGGAAGTCGCGGTAAAGAAAGTAATCGTGATCGGCGCTGAGCAGGAATTTGGTCAGGCGGCTGAAGTCGTTTTCCAGCACCTGTTCGTTGAAGGGAATTCCAGCGAGGCGCAGGAAGTAGTACTTGAAATAGTTGAGGTCCCAGGCAATCGACTGGCGGTCGAAGCTGGCGCGGGGATAGCAGACTTTGTAGTTGAGGTCGCGTCCGGCTTCGATTTGGAAGCGCGGCAAGGTCTCGACCACCCGGCGATAGGCTGCGACGACCGAAGATGGGATCGATTCGCCGGCGCGGTTTTTGGAGAGAAAATCGAAGAGCGTGGTGTTTCCAAGATCTTCTTCGAGATAGGCGTCGTGATCGAGATCAGCGGCATAAATTTCCGGGACAGGCAGACCATGCTTGCGGAAATGACGGGAGAACTCCACGAAGGCGACATTCTCTTCGCGCACGGCGTAGAGGATGCCGACCGCAGTGACATTGCCGGCAGTCAGCCGGATGATCTTGCGCCCGGAGCCACCGAGTTCTCCCTGCACGGGGATGACCTGCTCGACGGGCAAATGGAAATGTTTTTCGAAGAGAGCTTTTAGGACGTCCATCCGTCCCTATTCTCTCCCGACACCGAGAGAATCCGCCACACGATTAATGTAGTTGAACCAGGAAGCGATCAGGGTGATCTGCAGAATGGCTTGGTCGTCGAAGCCGACTGCCCGCAGTCGGTCGTGGTCGTCTTTCCGGACCTTTGTGGCGTCTTTGGTCAGCTTCACGACATAGTCGACCATGACGTGCTCCTGCTCGGTGAGAGGAGCGGTGGTGTAGTCGTTCTCGAGGGCGGCGACCAGTTCTTTGTCGAGCGTCACTCTACGCAGAAACTCTGCGTGGGAGTCGATTCAATAGACGCACCGGTTGGTGACCGAGACCATGGTGGCGATCATTTCGTGATGGCGGCGACTGAGGGGCAGGTCGGGGGACATCAGGGCGCCGAAAGTGGCGAAGGCGTGATAGAGCGCGTCAGGGATGAGGGTGTGCGAAGCGACGATGTCGGAGGATCCGCCATCGGGCGACGGGTGGACGGGTGTCGCGTATTCCTTGGGATAGAGAGCCTGCTCGCCGGCAATTGCCTGGCGCAGCTTCTCGTCGGCCAGCGCGAGGGGTACGGTACGTATCCAGGTCATAAAAAGTGCTTGCCCTCAACCTTGGGTTTGGCCTTACAATCTACAGCACAATAGCCTATACGGGATTTTTTCAGGAGTGCCAATAACTGATTCGCATTAGCGGATGGGTATTGGCCGGCAGATTCGTTCGCGGACCCCCCGCGCGGAGGATGACGTCGATGAGCATCATGGTATGGAAAGTTCTACGCCTACTGCCCAAGCCCTGGTTGTTGATTCTGCTGGTTTTCGTGCTGGCTGCCCGCGCCTGACCCCTCTTTCGGGCATTTACATCTCTATGTGATTCGGCTCACAGCCGTGGGTTCGACCATGCTTGACAATAGTTACGACAGGTCCGCTTCGGGCTTGCGTCCCGGCAAAGCCCGCGGCCAAGGAGCACCCTCATGTCACAAGACGTTCTGACCATCACCGACAGTCGCACCCAGAAAACTTATACGATCCCGGTCGAGGACGGCACTATTCGGGCCATGGATCTGCGGCAGATCAAGGCCAGCCCCGACGATTTCGGACTGATGACCTATGACCCCGCCTTCATGAATACGGCTTCCTGCCACAGCAGGATTACCTATATTGACGGGGACCGCGGCATCCTGCGCTATCGTGGATACCCCATTGAAGGGCTTGCGGAGCATTGCTCATTCCTCGAAGTCGCCTACCTGCTGCTCTTCGGCGATCTTCCCACGGCGCACGAACTGGAGGACTGGGTCGAAGAAATCACGCACCACACCATGCTGCACGAGACCACGAGGAAGTTCATGGAAAACTTCCGCTACAACGCTCACCCCATGGGCATGCTGGTGAGCACGGTGGCGGCGATGTCGACCATCTATCCGGAGGCAAAGGACATTCACGATCCGGCGAATCGCCTGCTGCAGATCAAGCGACTGATCGCCAAGATGCCGTCGATTGCCGCGATGGCCTACCGGCATAGCGTGGGATTTCCTTATGTCTACCCTGACAATGAGCTCAGCTATCCGGCCAACTTCATGAACATGCTGTGGAAGATGGTCGAGCCCAAATATGTGGCGAATCCGGTCATGGAGCACGCCCTCGACATCCTTTTTATTCTGCATGCCGACCATGAACAGAATTGCAGCGCCAACGTGATGCGGTCGGTGGGCAGTTCCCATCCCGATCCTTATCTGGCGACGGCGGCAGCGGCGGCGGCGCTGGCCGGGCCACTGCACGGAGGAGCGAACGAAGAAGTGCTCAAGATGCTCGATGAAATCGGCAGCAAAGAGAACGTAGCCGGCTACATAAAGAAGGTGAAAGACGGGCACGGCAAGCTGATGGGCTTCGGACACCGCGTTTACAAGAATTACGATCCCCGGGCCAAAATCATTAAATGGACCGCGGAACGGGTGTTCGAAGTGACGGGACGCAATTCCAAGCTCGATATCGCACTGGAACTGGAACGCATTGCGCTCGAAGACGATTACTTCATCAAGCGCAAGCTGTATCCCAATGTGGATTTCTATTCAGGGATCATCTACCAGGCGATGGGTTTCAAGCCGGAGATGTTTACCGTGCTGTTTGCCATTCCGCGGGTGGTGGGATGGCTGGCGCAATGGCAGGAAATGCTGACCGATCCGGAACAGAAGATCTCGCGTCCGCGGCAGGTATGGAAGGGGCACGAAGCGCGCGAGTTCGTGCCGATCACCAATCGCAACCCGGTCGCGACGGCCATTCGTTAGTTGGGTCAGGGGCGGGTGCTTGGGTCCGCCCCGCGTCAGGGGTTCAGATCAGCCCGCTCTTCACTTTACGCAGAAAATCTTCTGCGTCGAGGCGCGCCTGCTCGAGTTTTTTCGCGTCATTGCGATATTCCAGGGAGAGTTCCTGCAAAACGATCTCGACCGAATCTTTGGGTTTGAAGCCGCGCATGACTAACTTGCGCGCGCGTTCGGCAAAAGTCTCTTCCCCTCCGAAGTTGGGGCGCGGACCGTGCTGGGCGCACACATGCTCTTCGAACTTGGCGGCGGCCAGGCGATCGTAGGCGCTCTTAGCTTCGGGATTGGTCAACATGGTGGGCACGGGATAGGTCCAGCCGCACTCGGAGCACGTCCATCCGGTCAGCTTGCGATCAGAGACCCAGGAGAGCCATCGAGCCATGCTTACTCTCTTACACCAGGAATTTGGGGCCGATGATTCGGGACCTCGTGTGGGGGAAACCACGGCCGAAAACACTCAACAGGGTGGAGAAGGCCTGGAGCGATTCCGCGCGCGATCATTTTACAAAAGTGTTTGAAATCGAGACAGTGGCAGGGGAGAGTCTTTTTGTAAAAGATTTCGGAATGGGAAGGGGATGGATGGGCGACGTTCTCTGCCGTTCTGAAGCTACGATTGATGTGGGCGTGCCTGGCCATTGAAAACCGTGATGGGCGGGACACCCATGGTTTAAGATTCACCAGGAGAAAGGTGGGCCAGCCCTCGCTCAACTTGAACGGGGAATAGACCAAGACTATGAAGATTCTGTTAGCGATTGACGATGCGACTTTTGCCGAGGCAGCGATCCGGACGGCGATTTCTCAGCTTCGCCCGGATCATTTGCAAGTGCTCGTGCTGCACGTATTGGATTGGAGCAACTTCATGCCGAGTCCCTTTCCCGAGGTTGGAGCGGAACCGATGTATAGCACTCGGCAGCTCGAATCGATCATTGCCAGTGAAACCGCGAAAGCTGAAACATTGGTGACCAGTGCTGCTGACCGTCTACGCTCGGCGGGGTTCGAGGCAAGCACATCGGTGCGAGAGGGAGACCCCAAGGTAGCAATTCTCGATTGCGCAACCGAGTGGCAGGCGGAGTTGATCATGCTGGGTTCACACGGGCGCAAGGGCATAGCGCGTTTTGTGCTGGGAAGCGTGTCGGAAGCGGTCGCCCGCTACGCTCGCTGCTCGGTTGAAATCGTGCGTCCGCCAACCAGCGCTTGAGCGATTGGTTGCAAGTATGTTCCCAACCGTGGGCGACGGAAAAAATGAGCACTAGAGTTTGCTTCCGATGCAGCCCTTGGGATGCCGCACGAGGTGTCACCCCTGAGGAAGCCAGTACGCGATCAACACAAGACATTCCCAATCACCAAAATGCCCTCCAGAATTGCTCATCGATCTGCACCAGAGAAAGGGCACCAAAAACTGTCTAAGGTTTCGACCTGGGCGGGTGGCCCGGCCTTGCAGCCGCCAACACAATTACTACCGTGGGTGCCCCGTCCTTCGCGCAGTTTGCGAAGGGCGGGAATCGGGAGTGCCTGCAGTGAGGCAGCCGATCAAACCGCCGGCGCGCGAAACCAAATCCTCGCCCATCCTTCATTCACACGCACGGGCCCGGCTTCATGCAGGAGATAGAAGCGGTAGCTGCTCCAGCGCCATTGCTCGGGTGACTTGACCAGTCCGCGTTTTACCGGATTAAGATGGATGTACCGAAGCTTCTCGATCCGCTTCTTCTCTGTCCACACGTTGAAGTCGTAGAAACGAGCTTGCCAGAAAGGCGCGCGTAGAACAGCGGTGGCGAAGAGTCGGCCTTGTCGCGCGTCTGCCCGCCTTCTCTTTGGCAACAGGGCCCGGGCCGTGCGCTGTTTCAGCACCTGCATTACGGTAGACGGAGTGCCCACCTCTGGCTCCGTGATGAGTAAGTGAATGTGTTCGGGCATAACGACGTATCCGACGACCACAAAGCGATAGCGCCTGCGTGTCTGCTCCAGAATCGACAGCAAGCGATCGCGGCTGCGCGCGGTGCGTAGAAAAGCCAATCGGCGGTAACATGAGCACGTGATAAAGTGCAGATGGTGCGCGCCGTAGGTGCGATGCAAGCCTGCAGGCATAACATCTCATGGTATCGGCAGCATCGTACCCGCCCTTGCAAAAGACGCAAGGACGGGGCACCCACGGTTCCGGAACGGGAAGTGAAAACAGGATTGAAAGGCTGGGCCACCCGCCTGTAGGCGACAGCCTCCGCACCCTTCCCTCCGTAACCCTTCGGTACACTCCCTTTCGGTAACCCTTGGTAACCATACAGTTCTGGGTAACCCCGCTTACAATGACCATTGTCCAGTCGGTCATCCCGGTTTTAGACGGTTTGCCGATGAGATGCTTGACCGTTCGGTGAACATTCCCGGGAAGGAGCGTTCTTCGGCGGCAGCGGAGCCGGAGTCCGCACTCATATGGCGTTTGGTTTTGGCTTCAACAAACAAAAGGTTCTGAGCGCCGCGGAGAAGTTCGTCCAGCAGGGCAAGTTGCAGAACGCCATTGCTGAGTACGAAAAGGTCCTCAAGGCCGACCCGAAAGATCTCACGGTCAGCAACACGATCGGAGATCTCTACGCCCGCCTGGGCGATAACGACAAAGCCATTGAAGCATTCAAGAGCGTAGGCGATGCCTATGCGGCGCAGGGCTTTACCGTCAAAGCCATCGCCATGTACAAGAAGCTCACCAAGATCAAGTCCACGCTCGAAAGCGTGTTGCGCCTGGCGGAGCTTTACACCCAGCAGGGTCTCTTTAATGATGCGCGCGCCCAGTATCTGCAAGTGGCGGAAGAATTTCTGCGCGCCGGCGAACTTGAACAAGCAGTTCGCATTTTCCAGAAGACTTTAGAGATGGATCCGGAAAACGTCGCCATGCGCATGCGCCTGGCGGAGGTTTATATCCGGCTGAATAAGAAGACGGAAGCGTGGCAGATTTTTGCTTCGGCGGCGGAAAGCCTGCGCGCCCGCGGATCGCTGGGCCCGGCAGAAGAAATTCTGCAGCGCATGCTTACGCTCGATCCTGGCAATAGCTATGCCTTGCTGCTGCGCGCGCGCAACTGCTTTGACTCGGGCGATGTTCCGGGAGCGGTTCAGAATCTGGAAAAAGTTGCGGATCTCGATTCGCATCCCGACGGATCGCATCTGCTGCTGCAATGCTATCTGCAAACGGGACGCTATCCCGATGCAGGAACCCTGGCGGCAAAGCTTTATACGGTTCACAACGACAGCAGCGCAATCCTGGGCTACGTCGACGCCTTGATGGCCAACGGCAGCTACGAAGATGCCCTCGCCGTCTACCAGCAATATGCCGATCGCCTGCTCTCGACCGACTCGGCGAAAGTTCTCGAAAGCCTGCACAGCATTATCGGGCACGTCCGCGAAAATACCGCGTCCCTGGAAGTCCTGCTTGATCTATTCAGCAAGGCGGGCGAGACGACGCATGTCACCGAAGTTTACGAGTTGCTGGCGCATGCCTATGTGCAGTCGGGCGAGCTGGAAAAAGCCCGTGACTACTACTTGAAGCTTACGCAGCTTGAGCCGCAGAACCCGCTGCACGCCAACAATTATCAGCAGGTGGTGTCGAGGCTTGGCGGAGGGGTGGTCAGCTCGCGCCTGATCACGGCGGAAGAAGGCGCCGTGCTGGTGGATGAACTGGAAGCGACCGCGCCGTTCATCGACCAGCGCTACGCAGATGATGTGGCGCTGGCCGTCCGCGCCGCCCTCACCGACGCGGAACTATTCGTGTCTTACAACATGCCGGCGAAGGCGCTAGGGCCGCTGCTTTCGGCACTGCCCAAGGCCCCACAGGATCTGCGTTTGAACCAGCGACTGGCGGCGCTGCACACGCGCGCGGGACGTTTTGCCGAAGCCGCAGTCTGCTGCCGCACGCTGGAAACGATTTATCACGACGGCGGGCATCCCGACGAAGCCTCACGTTACGGCGAGCTAGCCGCAAAGTACGAAGAACGCGCGGCGGCATCCCCTGCGCCCGCGATGGCTAATGCCTTACCACCGCTGCCTGATCTTTCGGAACAGGATTTTTCGATTGCGGTGGAGAGCGAAGCCGAACCTCCGGTGGCTGTTGTAGAAGAGGAAGTCCATGCGGCCCCGGCTGCGGAAAAGCCGGCGGTGTTCTTTCATGCCGCGGCGACTCCGCCCGCGGCCAAGGCTGCCGAGCCTGCCGAATTCGAAGTTGCGGTTACGCCTGCGGGCGCGGCCGATGAAATTGATCTTTCCGCCGAATGGGAAGGCACCACGGTCGAGGAGCCTGCTGTCGAAGCGTCCGCGGCCGAAGCTGGCGTTGCCGCCAAGCCCGTCGAACTGGTGCCTGCACACGAAGAAATCAAGTACGACAACGCGCAAGAAGTTGCCGAGACGGTCGAAGAGATTCGCTTTTATCTGGGCCACTCCATGGTGGACCAGGCACGCGAGGCCATGGGCAAGCTGCAAAGCTTGACCAAGGATCTGGCGACGCTTTCCACCATGCGGCAGGAGATCGAAGCGGCGGCACAAATGCCTGCTGCGGTCGAGCCCGCATGGGAAGAAGAGATTACGGTCGAGCCCACTCCTGCCCAGGCTATGGAACAGGCGCCTGTCGCAGCGGCCGATCCGGAGCCCGTGCCCGAGCCTGCGCCGGGAGTGCTCGACGAATTTGTGAACGACCTGGAATCTTCGCTGGGCGATGGATTCCTGCCAGAGACCACGGTTCATCGGCCGCCAGTGCCCGCCTCTGAACCGGAGCCCGCGGCGGCGTATGCTGAGGCGACTGCTGAAGCCGCGCCCGCGCTGGGCGAATTTGTTGCCGATCTGGAGGCCTCGCTCGGCGATACGTTCTTGCCGGAAGCGCCGGTGCCGCAAGCTGCGCCTGAGCCGCAGCCCGTCGCGAAAGCCAAGCCCGCGCCGAAAGCTGCTCCGATTCCTGCTCCGAGCTTCGCGGCCGCGCCTGCGATGGCTGCCGCTGCAGCAGCGCCCGCTCCGGCGCTCGATCCAGCCGCTGCCCCGGCTGCCGCGCCGACCTTTACCTATCAACCCAGCAAGGTTCGTCCGCTGGCCCCGGCCGCTGCCGCGACCACGCCGAAGTTCGATTCCGGCGCCGGCGTCGATTTGGCCGACATGTTCGGCGAGCTCAAGCATGAGCTCGAAGAAGAAACCACCACCAGTGTGGATGAAGATCCTGAAACCCATTACAACCTGGGGGTGGCGTTCCGCGAGATGGGATTGCTGGACGAAGCGATTGGCGAGCTGCAGAAAGTCTGCCAGTCAGTCGATCGCGGAAGTCCCTTTCCGCAGATTATGCAGACCTACACCTGGCTGGCGCAATGTTTCCTGGATAAGGGCGTTCCGGAAGCGGCTGTCCGCTGGTACGAGCAGGCGTTGAAGCTGCCCGACCTCGATCAGGAAACCCGCATGGCGCTGCACTACGAACTTGGTTCTTCGTACGAAGGCGCAGGTAACAGGAGCTCTGCGCTGCATCACTTCATGGAAGTTTATGGCAGCAACATTGACTACCGCGATGTTGCCGAGCGCATCAAGGCCCTGAAGTCGTAGAATGTCCCGATGGGTCATCTCTCAACAGGGGCGTGGCTGAGGGAAATTCTGCACCTCGCGTCGCCGGAAAACCTCAGGAGGGCGGCGTGACCGTGGATCCCAACACACCGTTGCGCAGAGATCCCCCCACCGCAGTAGGTTCGAGCGTGCCTCCGGCCACCATGCATATCCGGCAAGTGGAAGAGGATCCCGAATACACGGGCCTCTCGCTGTGGCTGCATCGCATCACGGTACTGCTCTTCGTGTTCCTGTGCGCCAGCGTTGGCGTTCTGCTGGTCATCATGCCGTGGAGACCGGAGTGGACCGACAACCACCTGCTTCTCGCCTATCCGGCGCTGCAAGATATTTTCTCCAGCGGCTTCGTGCGCGGGGTTTGCAGCGGTCTGGGCATTCTCGATATCTGGATTGGCTTCTGGGAGGCCGTCCACTACCACGAAGGGAAACGGTCCTGAACTAATCTGCGCGGGGATCCTGTCTACCTTTAAATTGACGATACTGAATATGCAATCCGTCTAGAAAGACGCCATCATCATGAGTGACAGCAAATCTAAATCTGCGCCCCTGGCGTACCAGAACGAACCTTTTCTTAACAGCCCAGATGGACGAATTCTGCGTATTCTGGCCGAATACAGCGAACCACTTTCGCGCTTCCGCCGCGAGCAGATTCAAGACACCGTGGTTTTCTTCGGCTCCGCCCGTTTTCACAGCCTGAGCGCCGCGCAGGCCTCCTTGGCGCGGCTTGAAGATCCCGCGAACCCTCTCTCTTCCAAAGAGATCGGCACCGAACGCAAGCATGCCATCGCCTCAGTCGATATGGCGCGGTATTACGAAGATGCACGCCGCATGGCGCATTTGCTGACGGAGTGGTCGATCCAGATTCCCGCCAAGCGCCACCGCTTCGTGGTGACTACTGGCGGAGGCCCCGGCATCATGGAGGCTGCAAATCTCGGAGCGCAAGAGGCTGGCGGAAAAACCGTTGGTCTCAACATCAACCTGCCTTTTGAGCAATCGCCCAATCCTTACATCACGCCATCACTCAACTTCGAGTTTCACTACTTCTTTATGCGCAAGTTTTGGTTCGCCTATCTCGCCAAGGCCCTGGTCATTTTTCCCGGAGGCTTCGGCACCATGGACGAACTCTTTGAAATCCTGACGCTTGCTCAAACCCAGAAGCTGGCGAAGAAAATCCTGGTCGTGATCTATGGCAGCGAATACTGGAACAAGGTTATCAATTTTCAGGCCATGGCTGATGCGGGAGTGATTTCACCGCAGGACGTGGATCTCTTCCGTATCGTCGATTCTCCGGAGGAAGGCTTCGAGTTCTTGCGCGACGGATTGATTAAATATCATCTTGGAGCCCAGCCCAAGCGGGTTACCGAAACCATGCCGGAAATTGCGAAGACGAATCCGTAAACCCAGTCGCCGGTCGTCAGTCTTCAGTCGTCAGCCAGACGCTATGCTTGCGACTGGTTCAATGGGAGGACGAGCGTCCGGGCCGCCAAGTCGCGACCGGGGCGTCACCTAACGTGCTCCTCTATTACATTACCGATCGCGCGCAATTTCCCGGCGACGAGCCAGCGCGCCGCCGCCAACTGCTTGACAAGATCTCCGAAGCCGCACGCTGCGGCGTTGACTTTGTCCAACTCAGGGAAAAAGATTTACCGACGCGTGATCTGGAAACAATGGCTCGTGAAGCTGTTGCCAAGCTGAGAACTGAGAACCGAGAACTGAAAACCCGACTCCTCATCAACTCGCGTACCGACCTTGCCATCGCCGTGGGCGCCGGCGGAGTTCACCTGCGCTCAGACGATATTTCCCCTCGGGCCGCGCGAGGTCTCTGGCCCCGTGGTGCGGACCGCGAGGTAGTGGCAGTGTCCTGTCACTCCGTCCCCGAAATATCCGCAGCTCAGGGCGTCGATTTCGCGGTATTCGGCCCGGTCTTCGAAAAAGGAAGCGCCGCTCCCACGGGCCTTGACGCCCTGCGCCAGGCCTGCCAGTTCAATGTCCCCGTACTCGCCCTCGGAGGCGTTACGCTCGCTAACGCCAGCGCCTGTCTCGAAGCCGGCGCCGCGGGGATCGCCGGCATCCGCCTGTTTCAGGAAAACGACTTATCTCAACTGATCCCGAAACTGCGCGCTGTATAGCATGCATTATTCTGATTCAGTCATGTCGATTGCGCCCGCGCTCGTCCGCATTCCCGAAGGCTCGTTTTTGATGGGTTCCGACATCGGACAAGACAACGAGCGTCCCGTCCATCGAGTGTGGGTAGGCGCCTTCGACCTTGCCGCGTGCCAGGTGACCAACGCTGACTTTGACCGCTTCCTCGAGGCTACCGGAGGCCCGGAGACTCCGTTTCGCCGCGATCCGAACTTCCATCATCTCGAACAGCCAGTGGTTGGCGTGTCCTGGTTCGAAGCAGTGAAATATTGCGAATGGCTGAGCACTGTCACGGGAGATGACTACCGTCTTCCGACGGAAGCCGAGTGGGAACGCGCCGCCCGCGGCGGCGTCGAAGGCGAGCGTTTTCCCTGGGGAGACTCTCCTCCCGAATCTTTGCCCGATTATGCCACTCGTTGGAAGAACGGCCCGGAGCCGGTCGCGCGTTACGCACCCTACGGCTACGGTCTCTACGATATCGGAGAGAACGTCCACGAGTGGTGCAGCGACTGGTATCAGGCGGACTACTACGCGAATTCTCCCGAGCGTAATCCGCGCGGGCCGGAAACGGGCGTGCGACGCGCTTCTCGCGGAGGCTCATGGCGTCACCACATTAAAGTCACGCGTTGCGCAGGGCGCTCCAGCATTCCTCCACAATTTCAATACGCCGATTACGGCTTCCGTGTAGCGCGTAACCCCTAGCGCGCCAAGGGTGCATTACAATCGCTTGTTTATGTTCACTAAAGATCTTCTCGGCAATAAGCGTGCCCTCGTCACTGGCGGAGGCACCGGCCTCGGCAAGGGCATGGCTCGACTCTTCCTCGATCTCGGGGCAACCGTTTACATATGCGGACGGCGGGAAGAAGTGCTCAAACAAACCGCCGCCGAACTGGGAGGCGCGATTCACACTCGTCCTTGCGACGTGCGCAATCTCGACCTGGTCGAGGAGATGGTCGATGCGATCTGGAAGGACGGGCCTCTCGACATCCTGGTGAACAATGCCGCGGGAAATTTTCTGGCGCGCACCGAAGAGCTTTCACCTCGCGCCTTCGAAGCCATTATCAGCATCGTCCTGCTGGGCACGATTCATGTCACCACCGCCTGCGGACGCCGCTGGCTCGCCGCTTCTCACCCAGGGACGGTGCTGAATATCACCGCAACCTACGCACCTACGGGATCGGCGTACGTCGTCCCATCCGCGGTCTCGAAAGCGGGAGTTAACGCGCTTACTCGCAGCCTCGCCGTCGAATGGGGCAACCGCGGAATTCGCATGAACGCCATCGCTCCCGGGCCGATTCCCACAGAGGGAGCATTTTCTCGATTGCTTCCTCGCCCTGAGCTGGAGAAGTTTGCGAAAGACCGCAATCCGCTGGGACGCTTCGGAACCGTCGAAGAGCTGGCGAATCTCGCTGCTTTCCTGGTGAGCGATGCCTCAGGCTACATCAACGGCGAGATCATTACGATGGACGGAGGCGAGTGGCTGCAAGGCGCAGGCGAGTTCAGCGCGCTGGGACGGTTGCTGAACGAGAAAGAGTGGCAGGCGATGAAGCCGGCGAAGCGCAACAGGTCGGAGAGCTGAGCGATGAAAGCCATGATTCTGGCCGCAGGGCTGGGCACGCGGTTGCGGCCGCTCACCAATGATCGTCCCAAGGCGCTGGTGGAAGTGGCGGGCAGGACGCTGCTCGAGATCACGATCGCTCGGCTGAAGTCGGTGGGAGTCCGGGAAGTCATGATTAATGTCCATCATTTTGGCGACATGGTGGTGGATTATCTGAAGGCGCACCAGAGCTTCGGAATGCGGGTGGAGATTTCGCGGGAAGATGTTCTGCTGGACACCGGCGGCGGATTGAAAAAGGCAGCTCATTTTTTCCTGGAGAGCCCCGAGGAGCCGTTCTTTCTGCACAACGTGGATGTGATCAGCAATATCGATCTGCGGCGGATGGTTGAGGTGCATCGCGAGCAACAGGCGCTGGCGACCCTGGCGGTGCAGGATCGCGAGACATCGCGGTATCTGCTGTTTGATGAAGGGCTGCAACTGAGCGGGCGGCGATTGGGACGGGAGGGAACGGCGGAGATCGTGCGTTCTGCGGCGCGGTTGGAGGCGCTGGCGTTTTCCGGAATTCACGTGATCTCCCCGCGCGTGCTTTCCCTGATGAATGAAGAAGGAGCGTTTTCGATCGTCACCACCTACCTGCGATTGGCGGGGCAGGGAGAAAGGATTCGTGGATTCCGCGCGGACGGATTCTATTGGCGCGATTTGGGGAAGCCGGAGAGCGTTGCGAAGGCGGCAGAGGATATGGAGCGCAAGGTGATTTAGCGCCGTTTTCCGCGATCGCTACGGCTGGAAGATCTTTCCGATGTCCTGGAGTTCTTCGCGGGTATCGAAGATCCAGGCGCTACCTATTTTCTGAAGCAACTCGTTCGTCAGATCTAACGAGAGTTGCTTTGTCCCACTAAGCAATTTCGACCATTCTTCCGCGACCGCTCTGCGTTGTTCTTGATCGGCGTCCTGCCAGAACTGGCGGGCGGCGGCTTCGGGAGAGCCGTATTCGTCTTCGAGGTCTTGGTGAAAATATCCACGAAGAAATTCGCGAAGAGCCGGGAACTGATCAGGAGAGACGGCGGCTTTCTTCTTGCTGGACATCAGCGGCACTCCGGATAGGTGGTTAGGACGTGATAGCTGCGATCGCCGTCCCACTTGAGGACGACAATGGCATGGGAGCACGGGCGCGATTGGTCGTCGCCGCGGTTCATGGTGCGTCCGATGGGGTGGGCGGAGTCGCCGTCATAGTCGATGACCAGATTGGGATGTCCGCCATCGCGGCTCAGCCAGCGGTCGATCTTCGCCTGGTTCTGTTGCAAGGCGACGCCGACCGCAAGTTCCGCGGCGGCGCGATCGGTGTAGGTGGAGGCGGCGGATATGTTGCGCTCACGGCGAAGGCGCTCGCGAAGTTGGTCGTCGGTGCGTCCTACGTGTTTCTTGAGAGTGTGGCCACCGGCGGCTTCGTCTTGCGAGAGGTCGTGCGTAGGAGTGGAGTCCGTTTGCGCGGTGGATTGTGGCGCGGTGAAGTCGCGCGTGGGAGCGGATTGGCATCCGAGCAGCGCGCAGAGCGCGAGAAGGAGTATGGGCCAAGTCTTATGTCGGGACAGCATAGTTGGGCGCTGGAGAGTATGGCACAAAATTCAGATCGAGTGCTTCCGCGTTACCATCTAGGGGAATGCCGAAACACTCGGTAGCGGAGTATCTCGACGACTTTGTGAGGCTCGGTAGGGAGTGTGCTTACGCGCAACGCCAGGGATACCGGACCGAGAGATGGAGTTACCGGCAGGTCGCCGAGTTTGCCTTTCGCTTTGCGCGTGATCTGGCAGCCCGCGATGTCGGCAAGGGCGAACGGGTTCTGCTGTGGGGGCGAAACTCCGCCGAGTGGGTTGGAGTTTTATTTGGATGTGCGCTTAGGGGAGTGATTGTTGTTCCCATCGACGAGGCCTCCACCCTGGAATTTGCGTTGAGGGTGCATGAGCAAGTCAGTGCGCGGCTGCTGGTCTGCTCGCGCGAACATGCACAGTCTTCCATCCCTTCACTGGTCATCGAAGATCTTTCGACCGTTTTGGCGCAACAACCTTCTGCTCCACTTCCTGCGGTAGAGGTGGAACCCAAAGATACGCTCGAAATTGTTTTTACTTCGGGAACAACCGCTGAACCCAAGGGCGTGGTGATCAGCCATGGGAACGTGCTCTCCAATATTGCTCCGCTCGAAGTGGAGATCCGGAAATATCTGAAGTATGAGCGGTTCGTGCATCCGGTGCGCTTTCTGAATCTGCTTCCGCTGAGCCACGTATTCGGGCAGTTCCTGGGGATTTTTCTTCCTCAACTGATGGGTGGAACGGTGTTCTTTCAGGATGCGTTGAGTCCGGGCGAAGTGATTCGCACCGTCCGGCGCGAGCGCATCTCGGTGCTGGTGGCGGTGCCGCGGATGCTGCAATCGCTAAAGGAGAAGATCGAGCGCGATCTTGAAGAGGGCGGCCATCTCGAAGATTTTCGCCGAAGATATAAGTCATCCGAGGGGAAGCATTTTCTGTGGCGCTGGTGGATCTTCCGGCGTGTGCACCGTAAGTTCGGCTGGAAGTTCTGGGCGTTCATCTGCGGAGGAGCGGCGCTGGATGCGATGACAGAAGAGTTCTGGGGACGGCTCGGGTATGCGGCGGTGCAAGGGTACGGGCTGACCGAGACCACCTCGATTGTCAGCGTGAATCATCCCTTTCGTTTGGGCAAAGGATCGATCGGAAAAGTGCTGGCGGGACGCGAAGTGAAACTGGCGGAGGACGGCGAGATTCTAGTGCGCGGCGGGGGAGTCACCAGCGGATACTGGAATCAAGCGCCACAGGCGGCGGAAGACGGATGGTATCGAACCGGCGACATCGGCGAGTTGGACGCGGAGGGCAATCTTTATTTCAAGGGCCGGAAGAAAGATGTGATCGTGACTCCCGCGGGGATGAATGTTTATCCCGAGGATCTGGAGGCGGCCCTGCGCCGACAGGTTGAGGTAAAAGATTGCGTGGTGGTTGGATTACCGCGCGGGGGAAATGCGGAGCCTTGCGCGGTGCTGATTCTTCGCGATGACGGACAGAGGGTCGAAGACGTGGTGCGGCGGGCGAACGAATCCCTGGCGGAATTTCAGCGTATGCATCACTGGTTCGTATGGCCGGAAGAAGATTTTCCGCGAACTTCGACGCAAAAGCCGCGCAACAATCTGATCCTGCAAACGGTGTTGGCAAAGCAAGGGAAAAAACGGGCTGCAGAATCATCAAGCCCACTTGCGGAGTTGATAGCGCGCGTTAGCGGGCAGGGGCCCGTATTGAGCGCCGAGAAAAATCTGGATGCGGATTTGGGTTTGAGTTCGCTCGATCGCGTGGAATTGCTGAGTGCGCTTGAGGATCGCTACCAGGTCGATTTGAGTGAAACCCGCTTTGCCGCGGTGAACACGGTGGGCGACCTGGAGCGAATGTTGCACGGGCAGCTTCCCCCGCGCGCGGTGTATCACTATCCGCGATGGGTGCAGCGCTGGCCGGTCACGTGGGTGCGGGCGGTCACGGATCGTCTCTTACTTATCCCCGCCGTGTTTGTTCTGGCATGGCCGCGCATTGAGGGCAGACAAAACCTGCGAGGAGTGCGGGGGCCCGTCCTGGTGATCTCCAACCATATCGATGATGTCGATGTCGGCTTCATCAAGGTCGCGCTTCCCGGACGTTTGCGGCGAAAGCTTGCGACGGCGACTGGCGGAGAGGCACTGGAGGCGCTGCGCACGCCGCCGAAAACACGGAACTTATTTTTACGAATATACGATCGGGTGCGGTGGTCGCTGGGAGTGCAGCTTCTGAATCTTTTTCCTTTACCTCGGGAAGCGGGCTTCCGCGAGAGCTTTGCCTTTGCGGGAGAAACCGTCGATCGCGGCTATAGTGTGCTGGTGTTTCCCGAGGGTAGGCACACGGAGGATGGCACGATTCGTCCTTTTCGAGCGGGGATCGGGTTGCTGGCGAATAACCTGCGAATTCCCATCGTGCCGATGCGGATTGATGGCTTGTATGAGCTCAAGAAAGCGAAGAAAAGATTTGCGCGGCCGTACACGGTAACCGTCAAGATCGGCGCGCCGGTCGAATTCGAGCCGGATAGCGATCCGAAGTGGATCGCGCAAGAGTTGCAGAAACGGGTGGAGGGGTTGAAATAGCTAGCGTCCGGCGGCGGCTGTCATGGATTGTGACTTGGCGAAGATCAGGTTCTGCATCTGGCGGGCAAGAGATTCGGCTTCATGTTTGTTGCGAATGGTTTTTCCCAGCGTCGTCTGAATTCCAGTGGTCCGAACCAGTTGGACGTCGTAATACGGCGTTCCGGAGCCGCCGCCCTGCTGGGCCGTGATAGCGGTCTGAATCTTTGCGATCTCATTAAATGGGATGGTAAGCGTTTTCCCGGAGCCGAGAACTCCGCTACGGACCTGCAGTTCTCCCGAGCCAATGGTGACGCGAGAAGTCCCCAGCCATAGCTGAAGCGATCCGTAAAGCATCAGCAGTTCGAAGGCTCCGAATGCCAGGGGAAAGATAAACGGGGCGCGTTTTGCGATGAGGAACCAGATCGCGCCGCCCCAGATCGCGGAGAACGTTGTTAGTCCCGAAGCGAAAGCCACATTGCGCGCTGGGGGAAAATAGAACTCCTTGCGCCCGTCGGGAGTATCGCGAACCAGGATGCTGGGGGTGAAGTCCTGCGGTGTAATCTCGCGACTGCCGCTCTCTGTCTGGGTTTCGGTGCTGGGGGTGTCTTTAGTGCGAAAGACGGGCAGTTCGAAAATGTCTTCGTAGTCGACACCGGGGACATCCACCTCGGCTTCGAGTTGCCAGTGGATGGAGTTCCGCGGGCTGGCGGTGTCCGTTTGCTGGACGTCGACCGGCAGATGGAACTGAACGGGGATGCTGGTGCCTCTGGGGCCGGGCGAAAGCTCTTCGGGCGCTACGTCTTTCTCTTCGCACCAGATGATCTTTTCCTGTGTGCTCTGTTGCTTACCCGAGCCGGTCACGATGCGGTTGACGCAGGTCAGCTTGAGGTGTACGGGGTGGCTGGGCGGACGGGCAAAATGGGTTTGAATCACGCCGCGCAGCTCGCGTCCGATGACGCAGGGGACGGAAGCCATCTCAAAAGAAGTTTTGCCAAACTCAAACCAGCGCAACGTCTCGCGGACGGCCCAGACCAGAAGCGCGATTCCGATCAGGGGAAAAGCCAGGGCAATGAGGCTGGCTGGCTGCTTCTCAAGCTGTTCTTTGGGCACAACAAACAAAATGGGGGCGGAGACCATGTTCCAGAGGACCGCGAAGATTCCGGCGCGAATCATCTCGGACTTGGTTTGGCTCTTGGCGCGGCCTTGCGCCCAATCTTCCCGCCAGAGCCACGGCTGATCGGGATTCGCTTGCTGCAGGCGCTGGGCGTCATTGAGCTTACGGGGACCGTAAATAGTGGCCGCGAGCAGTCCGCAGCCGATGGTGCTGAAGACCAGGCCGAAGGCGACCAGCATCCACGCCTGGCCGGGGCCGCCGGCGACGAGCTGGCTAACACCCTTGGCCACAGCAGCCAGTCCGAAACCGCAGAAAGGCAAGGCGAAGACGGCCAGAAATGCCACGGCGAATTTGCTGGAACGGTCCATCCTCTGCGGGATTATCGCCGACCGGCGGCAAGAGGCGAAGACCCGGGAAGTGAAGCAACGAAAGTAACCTCGTGGCGCCGGAACTGGGCCACAAACGCCGGTCGGGGTCCCATGAATTGTGGGGAAAGACTCAAGATTGGAACCACCTTGGCCCTTCCCCTCGCGGCTATAATAGAGATTATGAGAAGAACCCTGCGTAATCCTATCGTGCTGACGACCGCCATTCTGATGTTTTCCGCGCTCGGCATGGCGAAAGATAACGTGAAAATTGCCGTCAAAGATCCAGCGGGGAAAACCGTTGGCTGGGCGATGATCCGATCGACATCAGAAGGAGTGCACGTGAAGCTCACGCTGGATCACATGCCTCCGGGGGAGCACGCGGTCCATTTTCATTCCGTTGCCAAGTGCGAGGGGCCAGACTTCAAATCGGCCGGGCCGCACTTCAATCCTGACGGCAAACAGCACGGGCTGCAGAATCCGGACGGGCATCACGCCGGGGACATGGCCAATTTCACGGTCGACTCCAAGGGCAAAGCGGCGGTCGATCTGTTTAATAAAGACGTGAATCTGGGCAGCGACAGCCATTCGCTCTTCAGCAATGGAGGCACTGCCATCGTGGTGCATGCCAAGGCCGATGACATGAGGACGGATCCTTCAGGGAACTCTGGGGATCGGATCGCTTGTGGAGTGATCGAGAAGTAAGCCGGCAGGGCGTTGAAGGGTGCCCAACCCAAAAGCTCCGCCAGGTGGCCATCAAGAAATAAGAAAGCCCGCTCCAAGTGGAGCGGGCTTTTTCGTACTGGTAAAGAGAAACTACTGGCCGTTCTGGCAGACGCTCAAGGTCGTGCCTTGGAACGTATCCCAGCTGTTGACCGAGGTTGCCGGAGTCTGGCCAAAGTACTTCAGGAAAACCAGATCCTGCAGGTTGTAGGTGAAGCCGCCGAGCGTGTAAGGATAGCCGCCGTAGTTGGCTTCGCCCTCGAGCGGATCGCCGTTTTCGAGCAATCCACCGCAAGCGCCCTGGGTGTTGTTGACGAGCGGATCGTCCATCCACTCGCCGATTTCGTGGGACAGTGCGGACACGTCCTGCGAGAACACGCCTGGGTGATCGATGTAGGTGAAGTGGGAGTACGTCTGGCTGCCGGTGGCGCTGTGGTAGCCGCCGATGCAGCATCCGCCGAACTCGGTCAGGTAGGAATCATAGGTCACGAAGATGACCAGGCTGGCAGGGGTGATCTGGGTGTAGTGCTTGATCACATTGTTGATCTGGGTGTCGAACCAGTTGATGTCTGCCAATCCAACGGTCACGCCGAATTCATTGCCCACGCTACCGTCCGCCGAAGGTACAACCATGGTGCGGGTAGGCAGGACGGTCGGAGTTCCCAGCAGAACGTGGTAGTTGGTGTTGGTCATGACGTTGGTCCAGAAGTTACCGCGCTGGTAGGCGTCAAGGTATTGGGTGTTTCCGAGGTCAGTGCCGCCCTGCTTGAAGTCGACGCCGGAGGTGAAGATCGGCGAAGCGAGGACGTTCTGGATGACGGTCTGTCCGTTGGAGAGCTTGGTGTTGGGATCGAAGATGGTTTTGCTGCCGTTGCTTCCCTTGTAGCCCAAGCGGACCGGAATGACGAATACCGGAATGGTGGTGGTGGTGTTGGTGGAGGAAGGATCAGTGCCCACCATGGTGAAGTGATTGGTCTGGTTCTGGTAGGTGAAGGTTCCGGCCCAAGTCTGCAGAGACGTCGCAGGCTGGTTGGCGTCCGTGCTCGGTTTAGCAGGCAGACGCGTAAAGCGGGCGTGGGCCGGCAGTGTGTCTTGCTCCTGGGCAAAGGCTGAACTGGCCACCAACGCCAGCGCAACCATCATGGTGAGAACGCAAAAACGCTTATTCATGTTCGAGTCAACTCTCCTTAAGGGATACTGCGAAAAGCAGAGTAAGTTTTAACCACAGAAAGCCTTTGACCTCGGGACGCGCCAGAGCAGTGTTCTCCCAAAGAACTCCAGCGGCCCCATAAAATGTTTTCTATGAATATGTTAGGCGTCCCGAATCCCTAAACACCGCAAGGACGGGGTTGCTAAGCATCGTGAATCTGTTCTTAAAGACGCACCGCGCCTGCCAGTTCCTAACAACGATCGGACCTGGTATTTGTTGGCCCCCGCTCACCCGAAAAGACGAAGACTGCCGCCGACCCTGTTTTATGTGTACGCCCTGCCCTTTCCAGGCAGGAATTAAGGCTGTGGGTGAGTAATGTCCCAGGGAAACTTACAGTCAGCACTGGATAGTGAACCCAGAACACCGAGCCTAGGATGATGAACGGGCCAAACATTCGTGTGATTTTTTCATGTGTTTCCGCGGTGACGAAAAGAAAAGAGGGAATTCAGATGAGAGCAAGGGCATTCGCAAGAAACCTTTTGGTGGTGTCCCTGGGACTGTGTCTCACGGGCATTACCTGGGCCGCTGACAAAGACAAGGACCAATCCGATATTCAAAAGCGCATCGAGGCGTCGGCGAAGGTGCTCGAAGAAATTATGGCAACTCCCGACAAGGCGATTCCTGACAAAGTCATGGGCGATGCGAAGTGCATCGCGGTCATACCTTCGATGGTGAAAATCGCGATTGGTTTCGGTGGCAGCCATGGTAAAGGAGTGGCCACCTGCCGCACGGAGCATGGGTGGAGCGCTCCGGCACCGCTCACGATCACCGGCGGAAGTTGGGGATTGCAACTCGGTGGGCAGGCGGTGGACTTGGTTATGGTTGTTACCAATGACCAGGGCATGCAGCATCTGCTTTCGAGCAAGTTCAAGTTAGGCGCAGATGCGTCGGCCGCAGCGGGTCCTGTGGGACGGGATACCGGGGCTGACACGGACTGGAAGATGAAAGCCGAAGTGCTTACCTACTCGCGGGCTCGCGGAGTCTTTGCCGGTATCGATCTGAATGGCTCAGCCATCACGCAAGACAAGGACGAAACGCGTCTTCTTTACAGGAAGATGGTGCCCTTTACGCAGATTCTGAGCGGAAAGGTTCCGGCTCCGGATGGTAGTGGGCCGTTCCTGGCGGCTGTCAGGAAATATTCAGCTCAAGCGAAGGAAGCAAAGCAGGGAGAGTAACGGAACCCAAGCCCTCGGGTCCTTAGGATCCGAGGGCAATTTAGTGAGATGAGGAGCAAAGAATGGGAACTATTTTGTTGGTGGTGCTGGTTATACTGCTGATCGGCGCGTTGCCGACTTGGCCCTATAGCGGCGGCTGGGGATACTACCCGAGTGGCGGATTAGGGTTGGTCGTCGTGATCCTGCTGATCTTGCTCTTGATGGGCCGGATCTGATGCGGTGCGGGCCGTTCGTGCGTGTAGATCGCTCGGAGGCCCGGTAGCTTCCTTAGGAGGAATGTTCTCGGCGAGTAACGAAGTGATCGCATCGATCAGATCCTCCGCTCCATCTGCTTTAGAGACCACCCGCCTGATTCCCACCTCGTCCGCTACCCTCGCCAGGTGCTCATCGGCATGCATCGTGAACATCAATAGGGTCGCACGGGGGACATTCTGTGAGATTTGGCGGGCTGCCTCCAGTCCGTTCAGAACCGGCATACCGAGATCCAGAATCACGATGTCGGGGCGGAGGGTGACAGCTCGTTCGATGGCAACGGCCCCGTTATCGGCCTCGCCACAGACCTCGCACTCCGTACTTATCTCGATAAGTGTGCGAAGTGAGCGTCGGACGATTGGATTGTCATCGGCGATAAGGACTGAAAAAGGCACGAGAACCTGGTGAAACGCTGCGAGGTAGCCGAGCCATGGTCTGATTGCAAATCAGGAAAATCGAACGGCCCCAAACGACTGAGTCGAGTTTACAGCCGTTAGCTGCTCAGTCAATACAGTGGACCGGGTAGGCCATGCCAAGAAAAAAGGACCTTAGGGCGAGGCTACAGGATCAGCCGTATTGTCGGGCTGCCAGATGCGAGTTATAGATTGATTAGAAAGCGACGCGAAGCCCTGCAGGCGTTGAACTCTCCACGAGTCAGCGCCTGCTTTTTTGTTAGTGGGCCAGTAGAGCTTGGGGAGTGAATTGAGAAATGCTGCGGCAGGACGCTTGCGCCGCATGGCGCCGCATCGAGACAACTTCGAACTTGTCACAATAGATGTCTAGAACACGCTCGACAAAAGCCAGCTTCTCGGGACTGGGCATGTTCATGGCTGGGAAGAATCTGAGATCAGACTCGTCGTCGCAACCGAGAAAATCCAACGGGTGCAACAACAGCGATGGCTCAGTTTCGGTGATGCGGCACAGATTCATGGCGGTTTGGAAGTAAGTGAGCGCGAGAGCTGACGAGAACGTCGAAAGATAAATCAGATAGCTGACGTGGATGGGCAGCCTCGATCCTGGCATCGTAGTGACGGGAATCTCGAGCAATGTTCCGGCAGGACAGTTCCAACGATAGGCATTGAGCGGGCGAAGACCGTCACGCAAGGAACCGAAGAGATTCTTTCGTTCCTGGTGCTGTTGTTCATTGAGGCGGCTCTTCATGAAGTAGTAGGCACGAGCCAAGGGGCCGAGAAATGTCGGGAAAGTGGAAGCGTCGTAAAGATAACCGCGGCGAGTGAGAACGTCGATCACGTCGCCTGACAGACTGAAGCCGGGGCCGCGAAAGCCGATTGGGCGCACTCCAGTGGCGTCTTCGATGGCACCTTCCGCCCTTGTCAACTCCTCTTCAAGCTGAGCGCGCGAATAGAGGTGCAACCATGGCTCGTGGTGAAAAGAGTGATTGCCGATTTCATGACCTCCCTCCGCGATCGATCGCAGCACCTCGTGGTTTGAAGCGACAGCGGCGTCCTGGCCAACCACGAAAAATGTGATTTCAAGATTACGTTTCTTCAGGATGTCCAGCACGCGGGGAACGACGATATTCAAGTAGGAAGGCAGTTGCTCCCATCCCGCATCGCCGTGAGTCTTCATGTAAGACCACTTGTTATCGAGATCGAGGGAAAGACTCGCGAGTGGCTTAGGCGATGGCATACTGCACGCTCCTGTCCATGGCAGAGTGCTTCAGCAGAGCCGGAACCGCGCGCTCAGCTAACTGTATGGTCTCGTTCACATTGAGCGTTCCGTTGACGATGTGCGCGGAATTCACGATTTGAATTCCAGGCGCGGAGGTGAACATCGACGGCAGGTTGCGCGAATAGCGGAGAGTGGGGATCGCGAAAACCTGGCGCACCCGGCTTACTTTGAAGGCGAGCACGTCGGATGGCGTGAACGCCGGATACATCTTTCCCAGCGCAGTGAGAAAACGATGGCGCAGATGGTCGTCGCTCAGGTCGAAGATTGGATCGTCGGGAGAAACGTATTTGGGGAGATAGACCAGTGCACTTCCTCCGAATTGTTCGCGATCGACCATTGCCGACATCTCGATGACGGCGGTGAAGGGGACACCTTCATCAGTGATGTTGGTGACGTAATAGTTGGCGAGAGGCTTCTTCAGAAGAACAGAGGCGCAGACGATGCCCTGATACTGCACCTGGTGAAGCCTTGCGGTCTCTTCGGGCCCGAACTCGGGGCAAAGATTGGCAGCGGCCGAGGCGGGGACGGTTAACACAACTTGGTCGAGGATCTCGCGGTTCCCATTCTCGAAAGCGATTTCTACGTGTCCGGTATGAGTGGTGTGCACGCGCTGGGAACGATGGTTAAGTACAATCTCGACTCCGGACTGCTCGAGCTTGAGTTGCAGCGCGCGCAGGATGCGGGCGTAACCACCGGGGACGTAGCCGAACATCTCCTTCTTAAGACCCGAGCGCCGAGCAGCGTACATGCGGGCGATGATGGCCCAGAGGAATGCGGCAGAAGCCTTACGATAGTTGCTTCCGAGCTTGGCGCGGAGCAGAGGAAGCCAGATCTTCTCGGTGGTGCGATTCCCTGACCATTCGCGCAGCCATTGTTCAACCGGGATGTCTTCCAGGGGTTGCGGATCCTGGATGCGTGACGCGTGGAGGATGGTTCGAGCAAGGCGAAGCTTATCGATGAGGCCAAGCGGAGGGAAACGCAGGAACTCGAGAGAGTTCGACATCGAGTAAAGATGTCCGTCGGTATAAAAGCCGGTTTGGGTCTGCACCCAGCGGATCTGGTCTTCGAGATCAAGCTCCGTCAGCAAGTTGCGAAGCGCAGTGTCGGACAGAAGCGTGACGTGGTAATGCCGGTCCCAGGTGACATCGCCGAGTTGCCATTCGCTGGCGAGTCCGCCGAGTTGGCTGGCGCCTTCGAAGAGCGTAACACGCTGTCCACGTTGCGCGAGGCGAAGCGCCATGGTCATTCCGAGGATGCCGCCGCCTACAATACCCCAATGTTTTTTCGCGTACGTCATGCGCTACTCCTGATGTACAAGGCAGGGAGCCAGTTCGGTGATCGTGCCGTGATCGTGCGCGTATTCGAGGCCGCACGCCTGACAGGTGAGGGATGAGGCTTGCGGATCAAGTTGAGCGATCATCGCCAGCACCTTTCCGCAGCGGCAAACATAGCCGACAGAACGCGCAGGAACTCCGATTGCCAGGTGGAAGTCTGGGACACTTTTCGTGACTAAAGCTCCCATGCCGACCATGGCGAAGCGTCCGATTTCGAGATCGTTGCCGATGGTGCAGTGAGCGCCGATGGTCGCGCCTTCGCGGACGAGGGTTGGCAGAGTCTCCTCGTCTGGGTCAGAGGAGCGGAGAGTCTTCAGGTCGGGCGTGGTGGCGCGGGGAAAGCGATCGTTGGTGAACACCGTACCGGCGCTGATCATCACGCCGTCTTCAATGGTGACGGCTGCGCAGATATAGACGAAGGCGTTGATCTTGACCCGATGGCCGATCTTGACGTCGTAGGCGATGTATGTCTTTTCGCCGACGATGCACTCTTCGCCGATGCTGGCGCCGTGGCGGATGTGAACCGTATCCCAGATCGAGGATCCGTCACCGATGGTGACACCGTCTTCTACGAGGGCGGTGGGATGGATGCGCGGCTTCTGAAGGACGGGGAGCGAGCTTTCTGCTAAAGACGTTTTCATTTCGATCCTTTCCTGAGAGACATCTCAGTGATATCGGGCGACGGCACGCGGCGCCTTCTTGAGCACGCCCGCGGAGGCCATTGGAAAGGGGATTGGCATCCAGCGCGAATCGCGCAACGAAGCGTAGCCGGCTTCGATGACATAGGCCGAGGCCAGGGCGTCTTCGGCGGACAGCAACAGCGGCTCTTCTCCCCGCAACGCTTTGGAGAAATTATCGATCTGGCCGCGGAAGGCCTGGACTTTGTCGTAGCCTTTGCCGAACACGGTCCATTCGCGGCTGCCAGGCGCGAGATAGCGAGACTCCTTCCAGCCCACCGAAATGGTGCCGGCAGAGCCGTAGATGCGAAGGTAGCTCTCGAGTTCCTTGTTGATCGACCAGGAGAGATCGACGGTTCCCAGAACCCCGGCGGCGCTGCGAACGAAGACGTGAACCGTCTCTTCCACCGGCAGATTCTGGCTGCGCTTGCCCTCCACAGCGTGAATCTCGATCAGCGGACCAACGAAGTAGCGAATGAGGTCTACTGAGTGCGTGCCGTTGTCGATGAAAACTCCGCCGCCGCTGACTGCGGGATCGGAGTTCCAACGTTTCGTCATATCGACGCGTGAGGTAAAGAAGTTCTCGACCATGACGACTTCGCCAATGGCTCCCGAGGTCACCAACTGTTTTGCCCGGACGATATCGTCGACGAAACGAAATTTCGAGGCCATGGTCATTTTCACGCCCGTGCGGCGCGAGGCCTCAATCATGGTCTGTGCGCCGGCGACGTCGACGCTAAGCGGTTTTTCGCACAGCACAGGTATACCGCGCTCCAGGAAGTAAACGCAGATTTCCGGGTGAGTGCTGGGCGGAGTGCAAATCAGGACGGCATCGAGCGCAACCTCGCTCGCCATTGCCAAGTACGAGGTAAAGCTCTTACACCTTAGCCGTTCTCCCAAGGCGGACGCGGCTTCGACGCGCGAATCCGCGACCGCGACCACTTCAGCAAAAGGGTTGTTTGCGAAAGCGAGCGCATAGGCTTGAGCGATCGCGCCGGATCCGACGATTCCAAATCGTGTGCGTTTCTCGCTCATAGACTCAACTCCTTCACCGCGGATTGAATTGCTTCCGCGATGTAGTCGACGTGCACGTCGGTATACAGTTCGTTCCACGGAAGGACGAGAACGTCTTCCAGGGCTTTGTAAGTGAGAGGGAAGCGAGGCTTGCTGTAGTCGAGCGCCTCGGGCCGCGCCAGGTTGAAGGGATACTGGCTGCTTCCGAAGGTGCGACGCTTCTGAAACACTTCGCACATGAAGGCCGGCTTCTGGATGTATCGCGGAGCGCAGGCAATGCCACGGTCTTTGAGAAGCTTGGCAAGACCCATCGATCCGCCCTTGACGAAGGTGGCGTCTACATTCAGGCAGTATTTCCAGAACACATGAACTGTGTCGGCCGCGAACTCCGGCGTCTTGATGCCAGGCATGCCCGCCAATTTAGCGGTCAGCTTCGCAGCGCTGGCAGCACGACGGTCAACCACCGACTGAAGTTTGTCGAGTTGGGCGACGGCGACCGCTCCCTGCAGTTCGCTGATGCGATAGTTCAAGGCGATGAAGTAGTGGTCGGGATTCTGATCTCCGTAGCCCCAGGCCTTGTTGATCAGCAGGAACATGCGGCGCGCCAGAGCCTCGTCGTTGCTGACGACGAGCCCGCCTTCCCCAGTGGTCATGTGTTTCCCCTGTTGCATGCTGAAGCACCCGATAGCGCCGAAAGTGCCGACGTAGCGTCCGTCATAGCGGGCGAGGAAGGATTGGGCGCAGTCTTCGATGACGGGAATGTTTCTGGAGTTTGCTAACTCCATGATCTCGCGCATTTCGCAAGGATTTCCGAACAAGTGGGTGACGATAATCGCCTTGGTGCGTTCGCTGAGGCAGGGTTCGATCGTCTTCGCAGTGACGTTCAGTGTCATCGGATCGACTTCGGCAAAGACCGGGATCGCACCCTGATAGAGAATCGGAGTGAGCGCGCCCATGTCGGTGATCGAAGTGGTGATCACTTCGTCGCCCGGGTCCGGATCAATCGCGGCCAGCGCGATGTGAATCGCTGCGGTGCCCGAGGCGCAGGCGTGAGCTTTCTTCACACCAAGAGTCGCTGCGAATCGCTCTTCGAGCGTTTTGGTGAACGACCCCTTAGTGCTGGTAAGGGTTCCCGAGTGAATACATTGGGCGAGCAATTCGAGTTCAGGTAAGCCTAAGTCGCGGCCGGTGATGTCCTGGTCGGAAGGCAACGTTACGATGGGTTTCGGGGCCAGAGCAATACTAGTCATTTACAGTCCTCACATGAGAGTCAGCAGGCGCGTGCGTGGTTTGAGGCGGTACGTCGGAATCGGGCAGGGGAGCGGCCAGAAGTTGCTCGCGGTCGAGCAAGTGGCGCATCTGCCAGAAACGGCGCAGGTTCTTCAAGTGACCTACCACGGTCCTTGCGACTTTCATTTTCGAGTGACCCAGGATGCGAACATGAAGCGTAGTCGGGAATTCGCGAATGCGGCCTCCCCTTAGATCGAGTAGCGCGAGAGCTTCTACCACGCCCAGATATCCCGGCTCGCGTAGTTGCAGGTCGAGCATCTTGCTGCGGCGGTACACGCGGAAACAGCTGGTGTAAGTGGCGAGCTTATGGTTGAGCACTTTGCTATAGAGCCACGAAGCGCCCTTGGAAAGCGCTAAGCGCCAGGCGGGAACATTGGCGACTTTTCCCTCGCGGTGATAAGGAGAAGCGGTAACCATGTCTACGTCGGGCGCGAGCATGGGAATCATCTGCATGAGTTCATGCGGGTCGTAACTGCAGTCGCAATCGATGGAGCAGACGACTTCCGTTTGGGCATGGCGAATGCCCGTGAAGATGGCGGCGGCAACCCCCTGATTTCGCGGATGCTGCAAGATGCGACAGTTGGGGCGTTTACCGAATAACCGTTGCAAAAGTTCGGGGGTGCCGTCGCTGCTGCAGTCATCCACAAACAGGAAGTTCGGTTCGTAATCAGGATCGAGAAGCTTGGTGACGCTTTCGAGCGTGTTGGCGAGGTAAGGGAGCGTGGGGCGCTCGTTGTAGCAGGGGACGACAATCGTTACTGGCGTTCGAACCACGGGCTTGCGCGATGGGGTCACAGTGCCGCGACCGATTTCAACGGCAGCACTCGGGCGCTCGCAGATCGTAGAAGGCCCAGTGCCGCATCGCAGGTAGTCAGCAATCGTGCCAAAGCGATACTTCTTGAGGTAGTAGCGCAATACCCATTGCATCTTGTTCAGGTTCCGGTATTGGCGGGCGCGGGTAAGGAAGGAAGTCGCGCTGATGCGAGGCTGATCCGGATCCAGTTCCCACACATGGAAGTAAATCATGAAGGGATCGCTGGTTGAGTGTTTCCAATGAGAGACTGCGTGCTTCAACAAGGTGTGGGGAATCTGACGAAAGTAGTTTCCTCCGGAAATTGGCAGCAAATAGCCTGCGCAATTCACCGTCGGGTGGGGAACTTCCCAGAGTTTCCCGTGTTGGCTCTGATGTCGATAGATGCCTCTAAACCTCGATCCCAGGGTTGACGAGGGGAAGACGCTCGAATCGTAAACGTAGCCCTCTTCGGCGAGGGTATCGAGCAGCCAGAAATCCGAAGGTGAACGCAGTCCTTGAGGAATTCTGTAGCCGACGACTCGCCTGCCGGTAGCAATCTCCAGAGCGTCACGGGAACGCCGGGCGTCGTCGCGGAACTCCTCGCGTGTCATCTGGTGGACATTCTTGTGATGGAAGCCGTAGTTCGCGATCTCGTGGCCTTGACGCGCAACTTCGGCGATCAGTTCCGGGTGTCTCTCGGCGATCCATCCGAGAACGAAGAACGTGGCACGCACATCAAACTGCTTGAGGAAGTCGAGCGTCTTCAGGGTGTTCTGTTCGAAGCGGGTCTCGAAGCGGTACCATTCGCGCGAGCTGATGAGTCCACTTAGCGCGCCAACGTGAAAATAATCCTCGAGGATGACGGTCAACAGATCGTGATGCCGCGAAAGGTGGCTCATTGACTTACCCCCTTCGCGCGGCGTGCGGCCTTCAGCGAATGAGTGATGATCTCGGCGATCTGGCGCGCTGCGGTGCCGTCGCCGAAAGGATTGCGGATCCGCTTCATGTCGTCTGACCAGGCGGAATCTTGGTAAATGCTGTCGAGGAGCGATGCGAGCCGGCCAGGCCGGTCGCCAACGAGCACTGCGGCGCCGGAGTCGACGGCTTCATGACGCTCGGTATTGTTGCGAAGGACTAGGAGCGGCTTTCCGAGCGACGGAGCTTCTTCCTGTATGCCGCCGGAGTCCGACACGACCAACCATGACTCGCGAAGAATATGAATGAAGTCGGAATAGTCCAGCGGCTCAATCAGAAGAATCCGCGAATGACCGCTAAGTTCCGCGCGGGCTGCTTCGACCACGTTGGGATTGGGATGAACGGCGAAGACAAGCGAGACATCTTCGTGGGCTTCAACAAAGTGCCGCAGTGTACAAAGATTCTGGCGCATCCTAGAGCCGAAGTTTTCCCTGCGGTGAGTAGTCAGGAGCAGGAGCTTGCGGTTGCCGACGCGGCGCAGTAAAGACGCGACCTTCGCAGAGGAGGGAATCTGAAGAATGTGGTGCAAAGCGTCAACAACGGGATTGCCAGTAACAAAGATGCTGCTGTCGGCAACTCCTTCCTGGAGCAATGTTTCGCGATTGTTCGCAGTCGCGGCGAAGTGATAGGTCGCCAGGCGAGTAATCAATCTTCGGTTCATCTCTTCCGGAAAGGGACTAGCGGCATCGCCAGAGCGCAGGCCGGCTTCTACATGAGCTACGGGAACTTTGCAATGAAACGCTGTCAATGCGCCCGCGAGTGCGGTCGTCGTATCTCCCTGAACGATCATCAGTTCCGGACGTTGCTCAAGAACAATTGGAGCCAGGCGCCCGAGCACACGCGCGCAGACATCGTTGGGAGTCTGACGCGGCTTCATGACGTCAAGGCTGTATTCGGGCGAGACATCCAGAAGAGTAAGCAACGGGGCGAGTAAGTCGTTGTGCTGCCCGGAGCAGACCGCAGTAATGTCCACCCCGTGCTCTGTATTCTTAAGCTCCCGAATCACAGGAGCAAGTTTGATGATTTCGGGCCTCGTTCCAAACAGGCAAAAGACCTTCGGACGCTCACCATGCAAGGACGCACGAAGTACGACTTCGGGCACGGCGTTTCGAGCGGTGGAGCCAACCTTCGGAATGACGCCAGACTTTGCCATTCGCCTCGCCTGTGTCTTGCTGGGTTTGCAGGGGAGCAAACAGTGAATCGCAATACACGGGCCATCGGGGCCTAGGCAATGTGGTGATAGGAAAGGGCGTTTTCCGGGGGACGGTAATGGAGTGTGCGCAAATGTTTGCACTTGAAGAAAAGACTTGCATAGATAACACAAAAGTAACCGCCTGCAGAGTTACTGATGATTACGAAAGTTCGATCAGCGAACGAGAAGCAGTTACTGATCGATTTGTATCAGCGTGATGGAGAGACCGTTGGGGCAGGTTGGTTGTCCGGCGGAATGTTGTAAAGAAGGATCGTCTTTCCGATGCGGTCTGCTGGTTGATATCGATCAAGCCAGGCGTAAGCGTCGATGGCGGTTGCATCGAAAAGTCCGTGACCCGACCGAAGATAGAGGATGCTGATGGCGATCCATCCTGTGGCGGGCTTGTAACTTTGAAGAGTATCGAATGGCGGCAGGTTCGAGCGCCGGAGGTCAGCGCTGGTCCACAGTTGCAGGTTGAGCCGAGAAATGCCGCGGTCTTGCACGGCCTGTGCAAGCTTTCCGAGATCCTGTCCGCAATCGAGATCACATCCGAAGAGCAGGCGCTCCTCAGGATGCTTTCCCCCCAGCATATTGAAATAGGCAATGTAGTCGGGATGTGCGGAGATGGACGAGGCGAGGTGGCAGAGGAGCAATCCGGCGAGCAGACCGAGCCCGAGCCTGGGCCAGCGGTTACGTGATTGCCATAAGAGAAGGATGGCGCCGGAGGCGGCCACCGTCAGTAAAGGATAAATGAAGAGAATATGGCGGATGCCAAAGTCGACTTTGACGACCATCGAAACGAGAAGAATCGCCATCGCCGCTAACGGGGGAGCCAAGTGCTCCCAGCGGTTATTCTTTCGCAGCGACAAGAAGACACCAATGAATGCCAGTATCAGGAAAGGAAGAGGGGTCTTGAGTCCAAGATCGAGCCAATAAAAATACCAGAATCCTCCGCGGCGAACCTCGCCGAGCGCGTAAGACGGAGCCGATTTCTTGTTTTGCGCCCAGCTGGCAAGAATTCCTCGGAAGAAATCAGGAGCGGGGACTGGCGGGTTGATGTTGATAATGGCGCGGGCGACGGAGCGAACAGGGGCAGGTAACTGGGCAAGGTCCTTGGCCGGTTGGGCGAATGCCTGATTGAGCGGCACCATGGAGAAGCGGTACCCCGCCCAGATCACAACGGATGAAAGCAACACCGCGATCAGCGCGGTCCACAGGTAAGTTCGCCAGGAGGATGCGCGATCTCTAGCTCTCCAAATCCAACCGACCACGATGGCGAGTCCGCAGATTGGAGTGAAGAACAAAGCGGAGAGGTTCGAGAGAACGGCCAGTCCGGTTGCAACGCCCAAGCCCACCGCGCGCCGCCAGTTGGGCAGGTCTAGCCAGCGAGCAAACAGGAACAGAGTGCAGGGAAGAAAGACCGACAGAGCGAAATCCACATACGCGAGTCCGGCGAAGGCGAGCACGGCAGGCAGGGTCGTATATAAGAAGACGCCTGCTACCGCGGGCCATGCGCCATAGAGGCTGCGAGTCCAGAAGAAAATCAGGCCTGCGCCGATGAGGAAGAAAGGAATTTGGCCCACGCGAGCAAGAGCCAGGTTTCGCGTGAAGTGATCGTTTGTATAGAGGATCTCATTCCCGGCGGGATAGATGTCGAACGAACTGCCGGTCGAATCCGAGATCCGGCCCACCTGGGGAAGTCTCGCACCGGCGAGATAAGGTCCGATGGCTGCGGCCACGCGTGCCAGTGGAGGATGCAGCGGTTCCAGCTGAAAAGTACCCTTGTCGAGCCATTCCATCCCACAAGCAATATGGGCGGGTTCGTCGTAGGCGAGAGAGACAGAAGGATAGGCGGCTACAATCCGACCAATCGCCAAAGCGATGAGAACGACGGCGACGATGATCGGCGCCATCTCAGATCTCGTTGCGAGATTTCGAGTGTCATCCAATTTGATCGGCGGTGACATGATACCAATCAACGGTAGTGCCGCCGAAAGATTGCGACGGTGAGTGAGCTTTTCGAATTACGGCGTGGCTGATCGACGTTGCCGTGAGAGAATCGCAGTGGGCACACGCCTCCGATGACATCCAACTCCGCACTGCCCATTCCGGCGGAAATCGAACCTGGGTGGAAGCTTCGGGTCAGAAGCGTGTTTCGATCCCGCATTACATTTATCGCTCTACAGGTGTTAGACCTGCTCACGACCTTGGCGGCTTTCCATGTAGGCGCTTATGAAGAGTGGTTCCCGGTATGTGCGGAGTTGGTTCGAAATAGAGAGCGAGAAGGAAACTGACCGCCAGCACGACTCGAGCCGTAGCCAGAATCCGCTCGATCTCAAGAGCTTCGCCACTGGTCGGTCGCAGGGCGAGCCGGCGACTGCGTATGCCAAACAAAGGAGGCAACCTCTCGGCAACCGTTCGCAATTATAAGGGTGCCGCCTCTCCCCGTAGCAATTTGCTTGCCTCCCGCCTCGCCTGACTCCCTAAAACCCAGCATTCGAGCGTGTGGGAGCAACTACTGACGATGCCGATGGAACCGCATGCCCGCACTGCTGAGCGTGGAGATTGGCTTCCTTCGCTCCCTGGCGATTCCGCAACTCGAGTCCGCAATCGGCCGTATCAAGGGTTAACGATCACGAATCCTTATCATTTGGGTGCTTCGATCAGTTGAGTATGAAGATTAATGCGACTTGGCGATTGCGCGCGAAGCAATGACCCAGGAGGGCGGAGATATCAGGACGCCATTGCTTAAGCCGCGATCTTTTTCTTGGCTACCGGCTCGGAAGAAGTGGTCGCCGGCTGACCGTCGCAGGTCTCAGCATGCAACTTTGCAGCCTCCGTTTCGTGATGAAGTGCATGCTGGCTGTGCCCGTGGGGCCAGGTATGCGTGGTGCTCAGCCTTTTCGTGCTCCTCGGACTGGTTGTATTTTGCTGCTTCGTTGAAATGATACGCTGCCCGATCATGATGACGAGCAGCGTGATGGTAATGCTCCCAGATCTTCGCCAAGCCGCTCTCTTTCGTCAGATTCTGGCTATTCAACTCGCTGGCCCTCTAGCGAAGTGACTGGAAGCCGAGGACTTGCGTCAAGACGACTTCAAGCATGATGTACGAGCCGCCAGAATAACTACCATATTGATACCGGCTGTTGTAGCCATCTTCATAGCCCCGACGGAAGCCTTCGCGAAAGTAGTAGTTGTAGTCGCTCCGGTCCAGGTAATAGCCGTTATAGCCGTAGTTCGCGTCCTGATACGCATAACAGTCTCGGTAGTTCGGCCGCCAGCGATCCTCGCGGTCCGCCTGTCCGGCTCGGAAGCCTTCCTGATAACCGTTGTTTAAGGCCTGACGAAGCAGATCTGCGCCGTATTGATTAACCTCGTAGTAATGGTTGCCGCGATGGTAACGATAAATTGGGGGTGTGTAGAAGTAGGGATCGTGATCGTAATCAGGATGCCGGTCGTTCTGGAGAAATATTTGTTGTTGACGCAGGCGCTCGAGATAGTCTTCGTGAAAACGGTACTGCGCCATACGCCTTTGTTGCTGTAACTGGGCTGTCTGTTGCTGCAGGACGCGCTGCTGCTGATCCAGATGTTGACGGTACTGCGTCAGGCGCTGCTGCTGCAGTTCGACAAGCTGTCGCTGGCGCTGCTGTGATAGACGTTCCCCTTGTCTGCTGCTTGTTCTTTTCCTGCTGCCGCTGCTGCTGGGCGCGCTGCTGGTCTTGCTTATTCTTGTCCTGCTGCTGTTGCTGGTCTTGCTTGTTCTTGTCCTGCTGCTGAGCAGGTTGGTGGGGTTTAGCTTGTTGTGCGCCTTGCGACTTTTCGGGCTTGGCTTGCTTTTCGGGCTTGCCTTGCTTTTCGCCCGGCTGCTCTTGCTTCTGACTTTCACCTTGCTGCTCCTGCTGTGCGTAGATAGAAGCGGGGAATCCGAGAAGCAACGACAAAAGTGCTGTGCTGATAACTCCTATTCTTTTCATGGCCGTTTGCCTCGATTGCAGCTTAAATCTTGCAGAATTGATTAGCTGTCTCCTTTTGATCACCCGCAAACCCCAATAACTCAGAGCTACAGGCTGTTTTGGTCTCGAACTCACGTAGCGTGTCAGGCGAGGAGGTTGTAGTATCCCTGAACGGTCTGTCCTGCTGGAGGAAGACAGAGCCCTAGGGTGAAGCCACCAGGAGGCTATGCGGGGGCCTCCTGGGATTGTGACTCGTAGTGCCTTTGCTCAAACCGCGCTTCGACGTCCGCTCAGTAAGTTAATGATCAGAATCACCAGACCCACAACGAGGAGCAGATGAATCAGGCCTCCGCCCACATGCATAGTGAAACCGAGAAGCCACAAAATGATGAGAACCACGAAAACTGTCCAAAGCATAACAACCTCCTATGCTCATTCCTGAGCACCCGAAATGTGAGTCTCGTTCGGCCTTCACCAGTGCGTCGCAATGACCGAACAAGAAGGAAACGTGAGGGGACTGCGCGCCGAAGCTGGTTGAATGACATGCGGCGGCAGCCCAATTCCGCAGCCCCTACTTCTGATCTTTTTCTTTGGTTTCGGCCTTTGCGTCAGCTTTCTCTTGGGCTACGGCTTGCGCTTTTGCTCCGCGAACCTCCGCAAGGAACGGCTGGGCCACAGATGGAACCGATACCTGGCCCAACAGCAAAGCACGAGTTGTAACCTTGTGTCCATAAATCGCCTGCCGTGAATCGTCGTCTTGGCGGATGGATGCACCTTCCAGCGTCAGCCCAGCGAACGCACCCTTGGCACGGGAGTAGGTCAGGATCTCTGTATCCATTTTCCAGTCCGTACCAGCTTCGGCATGCCGTCCAACCGGCCCCGCTGCTGCTGAAGCGTCGGCTCCAAGGTGGAAATTGCTTTCGAGCAGTTTTTGCATACCTTTTTCATTCTGAATAATCAGTACCACGTCTACAGCTTCAACACCGATCTGCAGCCCCCAGTTTCCGCCCGAAATCGTGATGAACGCCGGCGCACTCCAGCCGTTGGCGGTGCGGCAGGTTGCGACGCCTTTGCCTCCCTTACCTCCGAACACAAAGCCACCTTTGATCATGTGCGGTATAACGGCCACGCACTTCGCATGTTCTAGCACTTCTTCCGGGATTCCCTTGTCAGGCGTCCCCATAATTTCGTGTAATACAGTGGTGGCGTTTCCCAGCCGTTCGGTGGCATCTTCCCGCGCCGACCCTGCCCAGCAGAGCGTGCCGAGACCGAACACCGCAAAAAACAGCATTAACTTTTTCATAAGACATCCTCATTTCTGCTACCAATGTGCCCGCGTTCCTGGTTAGGTGCTGTGTGCCGCTGCACGCAGTTCGAGGAGACATGCCTTCACATCGGGTCGCTCTGAGCTTAGCGAATCAAGATTCAAGAGGTCTGAGCAATAATGCTCAATCGGACTCTGAGCTAATGATGGTGTGGGTGGTTCTCGGCAGGTAGTTGATGAATGCCGGACCTTCCCAGCGCTTTGTCAAGGTCGGATTCCGAACGAAAAAAGGCCGGACTCGTGTGAGTCCGGCCTGAACCTTACAGCAGCACGCGGTCGTGAGGGTCCGAACGTTGCAGTTCCAACACTAACCCATGACCGCGTCTATCCGAGAGAGAAGAACTCCAGACCACAATAAACTAGCCGTTGACGTGATCGAAAAGCTGGTCAATTTTATACACGTCCAAGAAAAAACAGGTTTGTCCGGTCGTAATGGCTGCCCCGATATTTTCACGCTAACTTGCTGACCGAGTCCCTGCGTTACGAATTCTAATGCGCTCACGCGGACCACGACCGGCGTGTCGCCCCCGTCGCCGTTTGACAATGCTGGCGTAGAAGGCTAGGATTGTAATTGAGCAAGTATTCCTTCTTACTCTTTCAGGTTCCCTGAACTAAGTCAGCTCATCCTGAAGTCTTTCTTCTTAGCTTTCCCTCTGAAGGAGGAACCTCGTTATGACATCCTTAACGCGCTGGGAGCCTTTGCGCGAGTTTTCCACCATGCAAGACCGGATGAACCGTATGAACCGTCTGTTCCGTGAGTCGTATAGCCCGGAAGCGCCGGAGGAAGCTTTGACGACTACCAGCTTCGCACCCCCGGTGGACATTTACGAAGACGAGCACACGATTACTCTGAAGATGGAGGTCCCGGGCATCGATGAAAAAGATATTGATGTCCGCATCGAAAACAACACGCTTACCGTTCATGGAGAGCGCAAGATTGAGAAGGACGAGAAAGAAGAGAACTTCCGTCGCATCGAGCGGCAATATGGAAGCTTCACCCGCTCGTTTACTCTGCCCAGTTCCGTGGATCCGGCGCAGGTGACCGCCCACTACGACCGGGGCGTATTGAAAATTAGCTTGGCCAAGAAGGCCGAATCGAAGCCGAAACAGATCAAGATCAATGTCAGCAGCGAGAAGAGTCTCGAAACCAAATCTCACGGCAAAGCCGCGTAGATGAGATTAATAGTTGCCAAATCGCGAAATGGGAGGCAGTTGGTCCAGCCTCCCATTTTTTTAATTCCATAAGACGAGGGAGAAGACATGAAAAACATCAAGTTTGTCGTAAGAGTGATCCGCGGTGCTCGCGCCCCCGAATACGTGCAGAGGATCGATCGAACTCCCATTCAAACGACAAGCAACCGTAGGCTGGCGCTGGTTATGGGAAAATTCACCGCCGAAGACGCAGCCAACTCAATCCAAACATCAAAGTGCAGCCCTGAACTGGTCCCTGTAGCCTAGCGCCCGAAATCTCGTCGCTCATCTTGCCGTCGATTGCATTTCTCGCAAGTGAGGTATGGCCCGGGCGCTGGAATAATACAGTTGGCCATGAGGCGTTTCACTCTCTGACGCGCTTGAAGCTGGGGAGTGGTGGCCTCCTGGCGCGCTCTTTGTCGGGTGGTTCGCCGGGTTGTGCAGGTGGCTCGCGATGTTTGCGGATGGAGGCCTTTGAGTTCCCAGTCTCTGGAGTCGCACTTGCTCCGTCGTCATCATGGAGAACGACATTGAGAAGTGAACTGTGGACATGTAGATTCTCTCCAACGTCGTAATTGATAAAGCCCAGCTTCCGAAATCGATTCATGAAGAAGCTGACTCGCGAACGAGTCGTTCCCACCATCTCCGCCAGAGTTTCCTGACTTAATCGTGGAACCGACATTTCGGACACGCCTTCTTTGCCGAATTGCGCCATGAGGAGAAGAATCCGGGCCAGCCTCTTCTCGCTCGAGTTGAAAAGCTGGTCGACCAGGTCATCCTGATATCGTATGTTTCGCTTCAGCAGGTATTTGACGAATGTTGCCGACAACTTGGGCTCGAGACTCATCGCAAGCATCATCGCTTTCCTCTCGATGTGCAGGAGGACGCAGTCAGACATTGCAGTCGCCGACGACATGCGTATGAGTTGACCCGCAAGGCCACCTTCTCCAAAGAAATCGCCTTCGCCCAGAATGCCAAGAGTCGCTTCTTTCCCGCCCTCAGACACAACCGTAAGCCGGACTTTCCCACCCTGGATAAAGAACAGTCCGTCCGTGGGATCGCCCTGAGCGAAGATCGGGTCCTTCTTTTGAAAGGACAACATCTCCCTCCCCTTCCCAATGGTCGAAAGAAAGGTGTGAGGGTTGAAATCAAGTCTTTTCTTGCCGGAAATAGTTTGGTTTTTCAAGAGAACCGTCCGATACACGGGAACATGCAACCCAGGTTAACTATGCAGCACAGGGGCGATTTCCGATGTTCAGTAATGCTCACAGTGAGGCGCCCTGAGACCGTGGCCAAAGGCAGGGTCACCAGTCTTCGATCGTATTGGGCGTTACGCCACTTCCTTTGTTTCAATCGGCACCGGGGCCTGCACGAGTTCCTCGAATAATGAGGGGTAATGGATCGTGGCGGTTCTCAGATCTTCCGTGGTGGCTACGTCTTTCCCAACCGATCACCGCCAGTATCACCGTTAGTTCTCGGGAAAACTGGTCACAATTGCTCTGCATCAGGGGTGTGCGCTTGGCGTTTTTTTAATACAAGTTGCTGGAAGGCAGGCCTGCCAAAACTATCTGCGTTAGCCGTCCGATAGGGCAGAAATTCTTGGGGTCCAGACTGTGGGGCGGATTTGTTCCCAACCGGTGCAAACCGGCGATGTTCCACACTGATTGGTTCGTCCAGTCGGTCTTCACCCAGACGCTGATCATTCACCTCATCCACGGTTGAGAGACTACCGAAGACCTTGCCCTTACTCGGACGAGAGGCATGGCTGGACGGAACCATCCGCAGCCGGCGTTACCACTGGCGGAGCTGCCTTCTTCAGTTGTTCTAGTTCGGCCTGAACTTTTGCCCAGTCCTTGGGCTTTCCCTTCGTCGCGTAGAGAGCATCCGGATGTCCATAGAATTCTAGAAGCTCCGCCCGAACCGGCAGCGAAGCACCACTAAAATTCTGCTTCGCCAGCGCGTCGAGCAACTTTGCATGTGTCTCATCGTTGAGCCGATATACTCCCGGCCCTGTTATTGCACCGGTGTCAAAGTTTTTGTTGGGCAAGTCCACTTGGCCGGTACCTACTTGGGTTAGCAGCTTTCGGTAGCGATCCAGAGTCGTGTTGAAGCTCGCTTGGAATAGCTTTTCTGCCGCAGGGGTGGGGGTTTTGAGTTGCAGCACTTTTAGGGGGCCGACCTTGGGGAGAATCCGAGTAAGGAAGGCGAAAAATCTTTCCCAGAAGGTCGGCGGCTTAAAGTTCTTACCCCAGTTCTTTTGGTAGCTCGCGCGAGAAAGATTATAGAGAAACTTCTTTCTCGTCATGCTGGGCTGATCCTTCAGGATCTCGTCTTTCTTCAGGCTCCAGGCTATGCGCGTGGCCTTGGGAAGAAGCTGGCTCACAGCGTGACGGTAGGAACCGAGCACCTGGTCTTCGTCAGTAAGAACGGTTTTCAGATCCAAACCGTAGGTTTCCTGGAAGGCTTGTTCCAGTAAAGGTACCGAAACTCCAAAGCCGATGAAGTCGTGGTACGCATCGGGAGCGTAACGTCCCCGTGCCACCTCCAGAACGTCGAATCCAAATTCCGTCTTCACGTGCGCGAGCTTATCTTCTTCATAGGTCACGGAGTCGCCGTATTTAGTTTTCAACTTGGGATACAGGAGCGGAACCGCCCGATTCGTGCCGATGGGGTGACCTTCATTGTCCGAGGCGTAGTGCGCGAGTGCTCCAAGTGCGAAGGCATAGCCGTCAAGATCTCTGGAATCATGGAGGAGAGCTAGGACGAAGTCTCCGCTCCGCACATAGTGCGTCAAGTCGCTAAAGAAAAAGCTTCCGTGCGGATAGTAGCCCATGTCCTGGATAATCGCCCCGCCGTAGGCATAGCCGTGCGCTTCTTTGATCTCTTCTGCCGTAGCATCGGGAAAACGCTTCGAAAGCAGGGGACGTAGGTTGGTGTCCCAGATGCTGTCAATGATCGCTTCATGAGCAAGGACGGCATAGGCCTCGGTCTCGTGAGGCCAGCCCAAACACAGGACAAGCGCCATAATGCCCGCGAAGGCTCTCACAGACAACGCCTTGCGGCATCCCATTCTCCCCATTCCAACCTCGTTGTAAGCGTAGACCGCTTCTATCGTACCGGAAAATTCGAGCGGCAGCGCGCGATAGGCGAGCACGATGCCGCTGATCTTAACCAGCTTGTAGCGATCTTGCCGCGAGCCGCCCGCTGGAAGCGATTGCCACATTTGCTCTCTATTGCGTGCCCGCAGCGGAAGCATTACGTTAATCAGGTGATCTTCCCCCGTCGCAGTGGAATCCTTCTTCATGTCACGTCTTTGCCTGGCATCCACGGCATAGGCGATCTTGGAGATTCCGCTCATGAATTCGTCGAATTCCTGGCCGCATCAGGGCAGAAAATCTGGCAGGTCTTGCCACTAAACCCCACCGGATACGGCGATTCCCCTTATCAATGCTTTTCGGCATTTGCCGGAAACCCGCTGTTCATAAATCTGGGGGAGCTTCGCGAGCAGGGACTTCTGTCGGCCCCGGACTTGGCCCACGCGCCGGATTTTCCAGACGACCAGGTTGCGTACGATCGAGTGATCCCCTTCAAACAGAAACTCCTACAAAAAGCTGCCTCTGCTTTCTTTGCAGATAGCACTGAGGCAGACCGCCGCGCCTTCGATTCCTTTTGCCAGAAAGGCAAAGAGTGGCTAGAGGACTACGCACTCTTCATGGCCTGCAAGAAAGCCCATAACGATGTTGCCTGGGTCCATTGGGACCCCGCCCTTCGACAACGGGATCCCGCCGCTCGAAAGGAATGGCAGATCCGATTGCGGGCCGAGCTAGAATTTCACAGGTTTGTCCAGTTCCAATTCTTTCGGCAATGGGAGAAGGTAAGAAGCCTTTGTAGTCGCCACGGCATCAGCATCATGGGCGACATTCCGATCTATGTCGCTCACGACAGCGCGGATGTGTGGGCGCATCCAGAGTTGTTTCGCCTGGATGAGCGAGGGCAGCCCACTGCCGTTGCCGGCGTTCCACCCGATTACTTCAGTGCGACAGGTCAACTGTGGGGCAACCCTCTTTATCGATGGGATGTTTCCGCGTCTTCCGGCCACCGTTGGTGGATTGACCGTTGCCGGGCATCGCTTGAAATGTTCGACCTCGTGAGACTGGATCACTTTCGCGGTTTCGAAGCCTACTGGGAGATTCCAGCTGGCGCCTCGACGGCAGCTGAAGGAAAGTGGGTTAAAGGTCCCGGCGCGGAATTTTTCCAAGCGCTGCAGGCTGAATTGAAAGAGCTGCCATTCGTTGCCGAAAATCTGGGTGTAATTACTCCCGACGTAGAGGCTCTTCGGAAGAGCTTTGGTTTTCCGGGAATGAGCCTCCTGCAGTTTGCCTTCGGAACGGACCCTCAAGGCCCGAGCTTCCGCCCGCATAATTATTCTCATGACCTGGTCGCGTACACAGGCGGGCACGATAACGACACCACTCTGGGATGGTGGAGAAGCGCGGGAGTGGGCGAAAGCACTCGAACTGAAGATGAGATTCGTGAAGAACACGATTTCACCCGGACCTATCTGGGGTTTCAAAATGACGAAGTCAATTGGGTATTTATTCGCGCCGTCCTGGCCTCCGTGGCGAATACAGCTATGGTTCCGTTGCAGGACGTGCTCGGTCTGGGCAGCGGGGCGCGAATGAATTTGCCGGGCACGGTGAGCGGAAACTGGAAGTGGCGCTATATGAGGGATAGCCTCACGAAGGACCTTCGTGAAAAATTACTGGCCCTAACCCGCTTGTACGACCGGTGAATCCGGCTTTCATCAAGGCGGCGTGGGATCATTTCTCTCTCTCAAATCTCCTGAACACGAAGCCTGACTGCCGGTAGGAAGGCTTGGCTCCGTCACTAGCAGCAGAATTGCTAAAGCGGCGAGAGTTCATCTTCGTCCTGCTCCTTCTTGCTACGCACGAACTTCTCTTCCAAAAAACGCCGTGCCAGTTCGCTGCCGCCCGTGCCGAAGGCGATGGCCAAGCCAAGCATCAGGGCTCCGAAAGCAAGTCCGAAGGCGATGAGCATAGTCTGTTGCGCTACACCCAACTCTTCAAACACCACCGACAACACAAAAACCATAATGATGCTGCGGACGGCAAGGCCCAGGAGCCGAGGGGATGGAACATTCGCATTGACTGCTGCCAGCAGGGCGGCGCGAGCAAAAAAGCCGGCCGCAAACATGCCGAAAAACAGGATCAGCACCGCCGCGAACAGGCGCGGCAGAAACAGAAAAAATCTTGCGATCTCCGCTTGCAGGCCCAGAATCCCCAGCACGCTCACTCCCAGCAGTAGAAAGCCAATCCAGGTAACCCAGAAGACAAACCGGCTCAACACCTCGGTCGCTGAAGGGAGTGCGGCTTTGCTAAGCAGTTGAGAAGCGCCTGCGTTCTCCGCCATCCGGTCGAACTTGATCAGCCGCAGAAGACTGCGCAGAATTACTTTCACCAGATATGCGATCAGCCATCCCGCCAACGCGATGACGAGCAATACGATGAGACGAGGAAGGTAGTGTGCGAAGCCTCTGGCGAGATCTTGCACCGCCTGGCTCAGTTCGCTGGTGATCATTTCCCGCATGTTAGCCTCACTCTTTCGATTTCCACATCTCTAGCAGATATGGTTTCAATCGCTCGAATTCAAGGCATAAACCTTCGATGTTGCGCGCGACTTCGTCCGCTGAACTGTTACGGTTCTCGACGACAAACGTAAACACTCTTCCGCGAAACAGCGGCGCAAGCGCCTGAATAATGTGATCTCGATTGATAACTGATTTCCGATAAGCCGCGGCAAATTCATAGACCGTCCTGACCCATAATTCCGCCGGGTAACAAAACTTTTCTTCGGCTAAACCGGCGATTCGGTTCAGCTCCCCCAGAGTGGAAGGAGAGAGAATCGATTGAAAGACGGATTCCAATTCCGAAACACCCTTCACGAACATTTCCCGCAGGCGCTTGCGGTTAACCCGTAAGGGATCCAAAAGCAACTCGAGATCGCTCCCCGTAGTGGGTACGTCTTGAGAACCGGAAATCTTGCTCCACACGTCAAAGTCGAACTCTAACGCGGAGAACAACACACCTGCGGATTGCCGCAGTGTCGGTACCAGATCCGCCGCGCGGCGTTCGACCGGATCCTTCTCTCCGAGAAAGGACTGGCAGATGCGGAATCCGCCGGTAACGGCAGCCAGACTCAGCCGGAGCTCCGTCCCGTTTTCACCGATTCCATCGTTCCACCGATTCTGGCCAAGAAATTGGCTTCCCAGACGCCCGGAGAATCCGAACTCCGACATGTAGGCTTCGCGGATCCTCGCGCCATAGAGCGCGCGAACCATCGGGTACAGAAGGTTCGTCGTCAATAGTCCATCAAACTTGTGCCTGCGATAGGTGGGAGAGACGAGATCGAAGCCTTCGTAATAGAGGGGACGCAGAAGACTGGAAATCCATTCCGGAGTGATGCTTTCGGATTCGGGAGAGATCACGATGCAGGCCTTGGCTCGAAGCAATTCGGCAGCCGCCAGAATCGTCCGCAACGCCACTCCGCTCTGCGGCGTGCCGGCGTATTTCGTGCTTATCGCGTGCAGCGTGCGCAGCGCATACACACTGGAAGCGGGATGCGCATCATTGATGGAGAGGCCGATGATCAGTTCCCGAGTGCCGTCCCGTGACCCTCCGTCGGCGTTGATGATGGCCGTCCGCTCCCGGGGGAAACTGCGCAGGATGCCACTGCGAATGGTGTGCACAATTGAGCCGATGGTCTTGGCATTGTTGTGAGTGGGCAGGCCGACTAGGATATCGACTTCGCCAACATTGATGAGCTGGCGGAGAAAATCATCGGTAAGAAAGTTTCCGTCTTCCACTTCAACATTCCGTGTGATGTAGATGCATCTTAAGCATTCGATAGCATTTCGCTGTTTGCGTTTGCCTAGACTCGCCGCAATCGAAACCAATAAGACTGATAAGGCCCCAGCGTCAGCAGATAAGGCAGATCACCCACGCGGGGGAAGAGATTGTTGCCAAACATCTCGATCAGGACATTTCCCTTGTAACGCTTCAAGTCGAGCTCGACCGCCTGGGCAGCGCTGGAAAGATTGTTGACGATCAGGACGGTCTCGTTGCCAAGTCGCCGCCAGTACGCCAGGATTCTGTGATTGGCCGGATACAGAAACTCGATCGATCCCCTGCCGAATACTGCACTGGATTTCCGAACTGCGATGATACGCCGCATCCAATGAAACAGAGAATGTTCGCTCTCTCTCTGAGATGCGACATTTACGGCGGGATATCCGTATACCGGATCGTGGATGATGGGAGCATACAGTCTTTCCGGGTCTGCGGTGGAAAACCCGGCGTTCCATCCTCCACTCCACTGCATGGGAGTTCTCACTCCGTTGCGATCGCCCAGACTGATGTTGTCGCCCATCCCGATTTCGTCTCCGTAATAGATGATCGGGGTTCCGGGCAGCGACATCAGCATCCCGTTCAACAACTCAATCCGCCTGCGGTCATTATTCAATAAGGGCGCGAGCCTCCTCCGAATTCCCAGGTTCAGCCGCATGGTTTTGTTCTGGGCATAGGTGTCATACATGTAGTCGCGCTCCATGTCGGTGACCATTTCCAGGGTCAGTTCGTCGTGGTTGCGCAGAAAAAGGGACCACTGGCAGGAGAGCGGGATCTCTGGAGTTTGCTGCAGGATTTCTGTGATGGGCTTACGGTCTTCGAGTTTGAGCCCCATGAACATCCGGGGCATCAATGGAAAATGAAACGCCATGTGAAATTCGTCGGAGTCTCCGAAATAAGGACGAAGGTCCGCAGGCCACTGGTTGGCCTCGGCTAGAAGCATTCGTCCGGGGAAGTATTGATCCAGTCTTCGCCGGAATTCCTTGAGAATCGCGTGAGTCTCAGGCAAATTCTCACAATTCGTCCCCTCGCGTTCGACCAGGTACGGCACCGCGTCAAGCCGGAAGCCATCCACACCCATCTCCAGCCAGAACTTCATCACATTCCACATCTGCTCCCGCACTTCGGAATTGTCATAGTTGAGATCGGGCTGGTGACTGAAAAAGCGATGCCAGTAGAATGATTTCGACGTCGGATCCCATGCCCAGTTTGACTTCTCGGTGTCCAGGAAGATGATTCGTGTGCCGTTATATCGGGTATCGGTGTCGCTCCAGACATACCAATCGCGGCGGGGATTGTTCTGCGAACTTCGCGCCTCCTGAAACCACGGGTGTTCATCGGAAGTGTGGTTCAACACCATTTCGATGATGACCCGGATACCGCGTTGATGAGCGGAGTCTAAAACCTTGCGGAAATGCTCCAGCGTCCCATAGCTGGGGTGGACCGAAGTGTAGTCCGCGATGTCGTAGCCATCATCGCGAAGCGGCGACGGAAAAAATGGCATCAGCCATATCGCGCTGATCCCCAGTTCCTGAAGGTAATCGAGCTTCTGTTCAAGCCCGAGGAAATCCCCAATCCCATCGCCGTTGCCGTCGTGGAAGGTGCGGACATGAACTTGATAGAGGATCGCGTCCTTGTACCAAAGCGCATCTTTATTTGCGTTCAACCGCGTTCTCCCGGCGACACTCTATAATTCTTGCAAAACAGTCCTAAAACGCAGTCTAAATGAAGAGGGGCCTTCCGCTCGCCGCAGATAAGGTAAAGTCCCTAGACAGCGACCGCACCCGTCCGACTACGTCCTGGCACAGCCCTGCTTGGCGCCCAGGAACGGATGCGGCGAAGGGACATAGGAGAAGACCGATGACTACCTCATCCATCAGAAAACATGCTGGCCCTGGACCAACCGGTGACCAGCCTTTCGTTCCTGAGCCCACGTTTGCCGAGCGCGCGCGCACATTGATGTACCTGGGCCGCATAGGTAGTCTCTCGACACTGTCGCGAAAACAGCCAGGTTTCCCTTTCGGGTCCCTGATGCCTTACGGGTTGGACGATCACGGGCGGCCGATCTTCCTTGTCAGCACAATGGCAATGCACACTCAGAACTTGCAGGCCGACCCACGTGCCAGCTTGTTTGTTAGCCAGGAGGGCGCCGACAGCGAACCGCTCGGAGCCTCGAGGGTCACACTGGTAGGAAATGTTGTTTCCGCACCGGCCGCCGAAGTAGCCGAGGTTCGAAAGCTCTACCTGGCAAGTCACGCCAACAGCAAGTATTGGGTAGACTTTGAAGACTTTTCGTTTTATCGCATGAACGTGGTGGACGTTTATTACGTGGGCGGCTTCGGAGTGATGGGCTGGGTATCCGCCACCGACTATGATCGCAGCCAACCTGACCCCCTCGCTGGGTCGATGGCTGAAATCATTCAGCACATGAATACCGACCACAAGGATGCGCTCGTCTTGCTAGCCCGCGAATTTGCAGGCATTGAGTCACAGGAGGGAGCGATGACGGCAGTCGATCGCCTCGGGTTCCATGTACGTTTGAAGACCCAGGACGGCATTCGCGGCACTCGCATCGCATTTCTGCGAGAGGTAAGCAACCCAGCCGAAACTCGAAAGGTCTTGGTCGAGATGGTGCAACAGGCGCGCTCGCGGGCACAATAAATCGTCATCCGCGATTTTTGGAAACAAAGTACGGAAAATTCTCTATGTCCAGACTGTGTGGCGGAGAGGGAGGGATTCGAACCCCCGATACCTTTTCAGGTATGCCGGTTTTCAAGACCGGAGCCATCAACCACTCGGCCACCTCTCCCTGCCTTTTATGTATCCATCATACCGGGTCGGCGAAAGACTCGAAAGCGGCGGCTACTCGGTCGTGATCGTCACCACCACGTTGCGCTCCCGCGGCCCATCCAGTTCGATCAGCACCGCCCGTTGCCATGTGCCCAGCACCAGCTTTCCATTCTCAAAAGGCAATGCCATCGACGTCCCAACCAGCGCCGACAGAATATGATCGGGCACGTGCTGCGGATCATGCGGGTGACGGTAATGGAGTTTGGGAATCAAAGCCTCGAACGCATCGAGCATGTCAAGATCGGTGCCAGGATCTAGATCGGCAGTCGTCAACGCGGCCGTGGTGTGCAGGACCAGCAGATTGCAGATTCCGCTGGCCGCGCCTGCTAACGTCTTCTCGATGCGCTCGGTGATGTCCACCACTTCGCGTTTTTTGCGAGTTTTGATCGTGATCCGCTGCATGATTCCAGTCTAAGAGAGACCTCCGCAGCCGTCGAGTTGCTTGGATACTGATCGGCCCATGATGTATAAAACAAGGCCTATGAAAAGAGCCGCCTGCGTCGTCCTTCTCTTGGTTTTTTGTTGCCTTTTGATCCCAGCGGAGAATCCTCCGCAAGCGTCGGGCTTTTCCGCTCGCATCGCGGGCCTGCAGAAGAAGGACGGGTTCTTTCCTTATTACTGGGACGACAAGAAGGGCGAGTTCCTGATTGAGCTCAGTCCCACCGCACTCGATCGCGAGTTCCTCTATTTCACCGCTCTCGGCAGCGGCATCGGATCGACCGAAATGTTTGCGGACCGCAGCTCCTTCGGCGCTTCAACCCTTTGCCGTCTGCGCCGCGCTGGAATGAAGGTTCTCGTCATCCAGGAAAACACCAGTTTCCGTGCGCCGAATGGCAGTCCCGATCTCAAGCATTCCGTCGATCTAAGCTTCCCCGTCTCGGTGCTGGCATCGCTTCCGGTCGAAGCCGAGCAGGATGGCACGCTCCTGGTGAACGCAAATCCGTTGCTGCTTCGCGACGCCTTCGATCTGCTTTCTCAACTTCGCCATCCCTTTCGCGCCATCGGCGGCAGGGTGATTCGCGGACAATCTTCCGACAATGCCAGCTGGCGACTTGACTCCGAGCGCAGCATCATCGATCTCGATTACTCCGGGACTTTTCCGCTCAACACTGAAGTCGAAGCTCTGCTCACCTTCACCAGCGATGGCGAGAGCGATCTCAACCAGCCCGATCCTCACACCGTTAGCGTGCACGAGCATCACTCCTTTGTTGCATTGCCGGCACCGGGTTACAGGCCGCGTGAAAAAGACATCCGTGTCGGTTTCTTCGGAGAAAGTTTCCAGGATTTCTCGCAGCCCTACGATCGCTCGATCAATCGCGAATTAATCAGCCGCTGGCGTCTGGAAAAGAAAGATCCCAACGCCGCGCTCAGCGAACCGGTGAAGCCGCTGGTCTTTTATCTTGATCGCGCGATTCCCGAACCCATTCGTTCCGCCGTTCGTCGCGGCACTCTCTGGTGGAATGCTGCTTTCGAACAAGCCGGATTCAAAGACGCCATCCGCGTAGAAGATCTGCCGGAGGGCGCGAGCCCGCTCGACATCCGCTATCCCTCCATTCAATGGACTAACCGCTCTGGCCGCGGATGGTCCGTCGGCCAAAGCCACGTCGATCCCCGTACCGGAGAAATCATTCACTCGGTCGTGCAACTCGACTCGCACCGCATGCGCACCGCGAACAACTACTGGCAAGCGACCATCCCATCAGGAAAGGGAAACGAGGAACCCGGCCTCGATGCCTTCGCCGCGCTTCGACAACATGGATCCGCAGATCAACGACGAGCAGGTCATGATCAACCGCCTCGCTCTGCTTACCTGTCACGAAATGGGACACGTACTCGGGCTCGAGCACAACTTCGTCGCCAGCACTTTTGATCGCGGATCGGTCATGGACTACTTCGCCCCCCGGGTGAAGATTCGCCCCGACGGCACCGCCGATCTCTCCGACGCCTACATGCAGGGAACCGGCAGTTACGACCGCTTCGCCATCGAGTGGGGATACAGCCAGTCCAAGCCCGGGGACTCTCCTGAGCAAGAGAAAGCGCGTCTCGACACCATCGTGACGAAATCGATCGCGAAAGGAGTGGTCTGGGGGAATTACGAAGATCCGCGCTGGAATTCTTACGACGATGGGCCCGATCCGGTGACGTGGCTTAAGACGGTGATTCCGGTTCGCGATGCGTTGCTGGCGCACTACGGCCCGCAGATGCTGCGGCCGGGCGAGCCGAATTCGATGCTGTCCTCGCGATTCCCGCTGGTTTACTTGTTTCACCGCTACGCGCTGGGAGCGGCGATTAACGTCGTAGGAAGCGCCAAGATTCCTCCGTCGCTCGCCGGCGATGGACAAACGCCCGTCAGCATCTGGCCTGCCGACGGTCAGAAAGAAGCGTTGCGCCTGATGTTGCAAACGCTGAATCCAGCGTCGTTGGATGTGCCTCCATCTTTGTGGAAGCTGCTGGCGCCCACCGAGAATCGCGATCGCGATCCCGAACAGTTCACTTCTTCCGCGGGATATCTGTTCAGCCCGCAGGACGGCGCGCGCGCAGTTGCGGAAATTGTTGTCGGCGGCCTGCTGGACCCGAAGCGCATGGAGCGTTTAGCAGTCATCTCGCATGTCGAGAAAAACGCGCTCTCGCCGAGCGCAGTGATCTCACAGTTAGTAAGTGCAGGATTTTCTACGACGAAAGGTCCTGAAGATCTGGCAGGCGTGGTGCAAACAGAAATCGCCGAGCGTTTGATGATTCTTGCCGCCGATGATGATGCGACGGCCGAGGTGAGATCAGCCGCGTTCACAGGAGTGAAGGAAGTGCAATCAGCCGCCAAGAAGGGAAGCGCGCAGAACGCGACGCTCGAAAGACTGGATCACGAAATTACCTTATTCCTGCAAAACCCCAAACAGAACACGCCAAAAATAAAAGCCTCAGGAGCACCCCCAGGCCCGCCAGTATAAGGGTAGGGAGTAAAGATGAAATATGTGCGGGGACGGGCGCCACACAACCCAGCCGCGAAGCGGCGTCAGAATGCAGCCCACGGCGCAAGCCGTGGGTAAGAAGCCGGATGAAAGGGGCGAAGAGAAAGGAGGCAAGCGACACCCGCCTCTAGGCGTTTTTCCGAGCTTCGTACGCCGCAATCTCTTTCTCGTGCTGCAGCGTCAATCCAATATCATCGAGCCCGTTCAGTAAACAATGCCGCGTAAATTCGTCCATCGAAAAGTTTGCTGAGAACCCTCGCGCATCGCGAAACCGTTTTCTGCTCAAGATCAATGGTCAGCGAATAGCCGGGCGTCTGCGCCCGGCGCAAAAGTTCCGCAACCTCCGCTTCGCTCAGCACCACCGCCAACACGCCGTTCTTACCGCAATTGTTCGAGAAAATATCGGCGAACGACGGAGCAATCACCGCGCGAAACCCGAAATCCTCGAGCGCCCAGACCGCGTGCTCGCGCGACGATCCGCAACCAAAATTCTTTCCCGCCACCAGAATGCTCGCCCCGGGATACTGATTCAAAGGAAACGAAGCTTCCCGCCGCCAGTCATAGAACAAGAATTCTCCGAAGCCGGTGCGCTCGATGCGCTTCAAGAACTGCTTGGGGATGATCTGGTCGGTATCGACATTGGCGCGATCGAGCGGCGCCACCTTGCCAGTGTGTACGCGAAACGGTTGCATGGGCTCCTTAATGAAACTGCCATTTGCGAATGTCAGTGAACCGGCCTTTGATCGCCGCCGCCGCCGCCATCATGGGACTTACCAAGTGCGTACGCCCTCCGCGTCCCTGGCGCCCTTCAAAATTGCGGTTGCTGGTCGAGGCGCAACGCTCCCCCGGCTGCAGGATGTCAGGATTCATGCCCAGACACATCGAGCATCCTGACTCCCGCCACTCAAAACCGGCCTCGGCAAAGATTTTGTGTAAGTCCTTCGCGCTCGGCCGCCTGCTTGATCATTTGCGATCCCGGCACTACCATCGCCCGCACCTTCGGATTGACATGATGGCCCTTGGCGACTTTAGCCGCCGCGCGCAGGTCCTCGATGCGGGAGTTGGTGCATGATCCGATAAATACGCGGTCCACTGCGATCTCTTCAATCGGAGTTCCCGCCTGTAATCCCATGTACTCGAGCATGCGTTCGGCTGCCTGGCGTTCGGCATCGGACTTCCAATCCTCCAATGCCGGAACCTGCGCATCCACTGCCACCACCATCCCCGGATTCGTCCCCCAAGTCACGAAGGGTGCCAAGGCCGCGGCGTCGATCTCGACCACCTTGTCGTAGCGCGCGCCCGCATCCGAAGGCAGCGTGCGCCACTTGTCCACCGCCTTATCCCAAGCCTCGCCCTGGGGAGCGAAGCGCCGACCCTTCACGTAAGCAAACGTGGTTTCGTCCGGCGCCACCATGCCCGCCCGCGCCCCCGCTTCAATACTCATATTGCACAGCGTCATGCGGCCTTCGAGCGACAACGCCCGCACGGCTTCTCCGGCATATTCGATGACATGTCCCGTCGCGCCATCAGTTCCAATTTTCCCGATAATGCCGAGCGCCAGATCTTTCGCAGTCACGCCGTCAGGCAGTCGCCCATTCACCCGGATCAGCATGCTCTTCGGTTTGCGTTGCGGAAGGCACTGCGTTGCCAGAACATGCTCGACTTCCGAAGTCCCAATGCCAAACGCGAGCGACCCAAGCGCCCCATGCGTCGAGGTATGGCTGTCGCCGCAGACAATCGTCATCCCCGGCTGGGTAAATCCCAGCTCCGGACCAATCACGTGCACGATCCCCTGTTCCGGAGAATCCATATCGAAGAACGGCACGCCGAACGCTTTGCAGTTCTTTTGCAGCGCCTCGATCTGTGCCTTGGCAATCAGGTCGGTGATCGGAGTCCCGCGCGGTTCGGTCGGAATGTTGTGGTCGACGGTGGCGATGGTCCGCTGGGGCTGGCGCACCTTGCGTCCCGCCGCTCGCAAGCCGTCGAACGCCTGCGGCGAAGTCACTTCATGCACCAGGTGCAGATCAATGTAGAGCAGCGGCGAACGCCCTTCGGGCTCCGAGACCAGGTGCTCATCCCAGACTTTATCGAACAGTGTGCGTGGATTCGCCATCTTCTCGCTCAGAAAAGAGTTCGCCCCACGAGTGCCCAGATTCGTCTCAGCAGGTGGGTGCGTCTTGTTATTATAAGGGGATACGGATCCCAATTCTGCTCCCGGTGCTTTCGCGCGTCAGACTGCCTTTAGGAATCCATGATTAACGGGAAACATATCGCCGTCGTGCTCCCCGCCTACAACGCGGAGAAGACGCTCGAGCTCACGGTTCGCGAACTGCCCGACCTGGTCGACAGCTGCATCCTGGTTGACGACCACAGCTCTGACGGCACCGTGCGCGTGGCCAAAGAGTTGGGCATCCCCTTCTTCGTGCACGATAAAAATTACGGCTACGGACGCAACCAGCAGACGTGTTATCGCGAAGCTCTCGCCGCCGGTGCCGACGTCATCATCATGGTCCATCCCGATTATCAGTACACCCCGCTGCTGGTCACGGCCATGGCGAGCATGGTCGCTTACGGCGTGTATGACGTGGTCCTCGGTTCGCGCATCATTGGCGGACGCGCCCTCCGCGGCGGCATGCCCCTCTGGAAATATATCGCCAACCGCTTCTTGACCGCCTTCGAAAACATTTTTCTGGGAATTAAGTTATCGGAGTACCACACCGGCTACCGCGCCTTCAGCCGCGATGTGTTGACCAAGCTTCCGCTAGTCGAAAATTCTGACGACTTCGTCTTCGACAACCAGATGCTTGCGCAGTGCGCTTATTTTGGATTTGGGATCGGAGAAGTTTCCTGCCCGACGAAGTATTTCGAAGAAGCCTCGTCCATCAACTTTCGCCGCAGCGTGAAGTACGGCATAGGAGTGCTAGCGACGGCCCTGCAATTTGCGTTGCAGCGTGCGGGACTAGCGCACTATCGAATCTTCAGCGCGAAAGGCCGTCGCCTGGAAGATGAACTTCCCCTCTATTACGCTCCAGGCACGGCGGAAAGATCGAGCACCTGACCGTTTTCTCTGCGACCTTCGCGAAACCTTAGCGCCCTCTGCGGTTAATAGCTTTTCACTTCTTCTTGCCTGAGAGCAGCCCCAGCACCTTGCTGGCGAATTCGTCGGAGAATCCGAATCTCGCCTTCGCCCGCGAGTAAAGATCGACGGCCTGCTTGTCGAGCCAGATCATCGCCGCGTTCCATCTGCCGTCACTGGGACGCGCCCGGTAATTGGTCGAGCGCACCGAAACATTTTCCGAGAGCGTGTAGTAATACAGTGCCAGGCTCTTGCGCGATTGACCTTCCGGGCACTGTAGCGGCTCGGGAAAGCCGTGATACGAAATCTCGTTGGTGTTGAAAATCAGCGCATGATTCAGCACGGGCGAATATTTCGCCACGCAGTGATGCATGGTGCTGTCCCACAGTTCAATCGAGCCGCCCCACGGCTCCTGCCAACCTTCATTCAAATAGAGAATCAGATTCACCCGACGGCGCCAGTTCTTGTGGTAGTGATGGTTGGAAAAATCGGTGTGCACGTTGAGGAAGCCGCCGCGACCGGACTGGTGCAGGCCTCCGCCTTCCAGCATGGGATCGGCCATCAATCCGGGAATGCCGGTCAGTTCCGACAGCCAACTCACGAACTCCGGAGAGTTCAACTCATCGACCACCGCGCCCAGTTCCGGCGGAAAGCACTCCCGCTTCGCCATGCCCAGCTTGTTTTCATTGTGGTGCTGGTAGTGCGTCCAGGCAACCGTGTTCGGGGCAGGGAACTCCCCGGCGATCTGGCGCGCTACCGGAAGTTCCAGAAAGTCGTTCAGAAAAATGTGCGGGACGGGATGGTTCGTCTGATACTCGCGCGAAACGGCTTGCAGTTCCGCACTCCAGCGCCCATACGGGAACAATGCGACCGACTTCGCCACTGCTTGCAAAGTAGCCATCAGGCTATTCCTTCGTTTCTAAGATTGCAGAGTCCCCAAGCGAATAATCGCATCGGCCCCGACAGCCAATGTCCAGCTCAATTCAAACGGCAAACCGCGACCACTTGATTCTGGTAAGGACAGCTCATGTCCTCAAGACTCGGTTCTTGCACCACCACCCAATTGACCCCGTATGTGGATTGCAACCGGTCGAAATCCTGCGGCTGAAAAGTCTTCCAGCCATTCTGTGCCTGTACCTGCCGCTGCCATTCCTCCGCCAGCGGAGGAAACATGGTAACCGCTCCGCTATCTTTCGCGGCATCGGCCAGCATGCTTCGTTGCGCAATGGCGCGGAAGCCATTGCTGTCTTCTCCCGCGATCTCCATGTGATGCGGGTCCAAAGCGAAGACCGCATCCACCGGAGTGTTATCCCTTACCCACAGAAACGCCTGCACCCAGGGATTTTGTGGGGTCGCGCCCGGCCATTCAATGTGGGCGCTTGCGGGAAACAGTTGCCGCTGCGCGTAGAACATCCCCGCGCACAAAGGCAGGAATAACGCTACCCATCGCCACGCCCGATTCTTCAGCAGGTATTCTCCGGCGAAGCCTCCAGCCAGAAGAATCATCACTATGTAAAGAAGGTAGAGGCTCCTCATTGGTTGGATGCGTGCCAGAGTCTCAAATCGCGGCGAGGATGACAAAATTACCGCTGCCACAATACAAATCGATTCGTAGACCATGAACGCCCGGCACAGCAGATCCACATTCCACATCTGCCGCGAGCGCGCCAAGCGACTGAATCCCCACAAGATTGCGAGCGGCGCCACCGCTCCCAGAATCTCGTACCACTGCCAGCGCAGAAAATAGTGATAGGTATGCGAGACGGCGACCTGATGGTAAGCGGCAGAGGTCGGCTGAAACAGAAAGGCAAACGGCAATGCTGCGGCAAAACTGACCTTGCTGAAGTCACGTTGCCGCATCCATACAAGGATGACCGCGTAGAAAATGGCGAATGCGGGCATCAACGGATGCAGGGCCGCTGCCAACAGCAAAAAAAATCCCGCGCGCACATATTTCCGGTCGAGCACCGCCACGATTGCGAAGATTCCCGCAAACGCCGTCAGGTTCCGCGGATTGATGTACTGGTCCATGATGTAAAGCGCAGTGCCAGCCACCGGCAAAGTAAACAACGCGGCCAGGAGCGCGACTCCTGCCCAGCGCGCTTTCGTATCTTCAAAACATTTTCCGGTTAGTTCCCACGCGCCCCACAGCAGCAGGAACAGCGAAAGCAACTGCCACGCGAAAGTCACAACTTCAATCGGCAAATGGCTGATTTGTACCGACCCCGCGATCAGGTTCGGGAACAAGGTCATATGGGCATGGGATTGGAAAAACTGCGCATTGAAGGGAAAAAGCTCGGGGCGAAGAATTTTTTCGATGCCGGGAAGGTAAATCTCCGCGTCTTCGGCGCCGGGATGGTATCCCATCACCAGCAGCGATCCCAGCGTCAGCAGCAGAAGAATCAATCCGTTACGGATTTTGGGAGCGACTGGTGAAGCCTTTGCGGCAGCCGTGCGCGTCCCCCCTTCGCGCTCTGGGGGCTCCGCGACAGCATGCGGCGAAAACGCCGAATTGGATGGGCCTCTATCGCTGTTCAGAAGGTTAAATGTTAACAAGGTGGAACTGTCAGTGCAATGAAAGATCGCGCCAATTCCGCGAAAAATGGCCCAAAAAGGACACCCTGCTCCCACCTGTCAATTGCGCCTCTTGCGGCCGACGGGTAGCATCTAAGAATCATCAACATGCCCACGGCAACTACCAGCGCCTCTCATCCGCCGAAGCTGTTTTCGGGTGAGATTTTCAGCTTCGCCTACGACACCTTTTGCAGTAACAAGGTTCGTTTCATGCTGACGGCGCTCGGCATGGTGATCGGCACCGCGTCTCTGATTCTGGTGGTGACCATTGGATTGACCGGCAAACAATACGTGCTCAACCAGATCCAGTCGATCGGGGCCAACCTGATCTATGCCGAATACGAGGGCGGACAGCAGCGCATCGGCAATTCGGCGATCGATCCGCTGACCATCGACGATCTGAAGGCTGCCCAAACGGAAGTTCCAGGAATCGTAGCTGCCTCGCCGGTCGTGAATATGTCCGACCGCATCCCCGTTGGCGGCGGGAAAGAACGCGATATTCAGATTCTCGGGGTTTATCCCGAATATTTGGTTGTGCGGAATCTCTTGGTCACCTCGGGCCGGTTCTTCGATGCGCAAGACTCTCAGGCCCACAACAAAGTAGGGGTGGTCACTGAGAAGCTAGCTAAGGTCCTCTACGGATCAAACGATGAAGCTGTCGGCAAGGTGATCAAGCTGAATGGCTTGCCCTTTGTCATCATTGGAACCTTTCGCGAACGCGTGAACACCTTTGGCCAGTCGGAAGTGACCGACAGCACCATGCTGATTCCCTACACCGTCTCGCGCTACTTCGCCGACAACGTGGTGGTGAAGCAGATTTATTTCTCTCTCGCCGATTCGTCAATGGTCCCAGAAGCGACCGAGCAGATTAAGCGGGTGATCCAGTCGCGCCACCGCGCCGAGTCCGTCTATAACGTCACCAACCTCACCGAGTTGGTTGCGGTCGCGGAGCGCGCGGCCAACGCATTGACGTTGATGCTGTTGTTGGTGGCGGCGGTGGTTTTGCTGGTAAGCGGCATCGGCATCATGAACATCATGCTGGCGACGGTGAGCGCCCGCATCCGCGAAATTGGCATTCGCAAAGCTCTGGGCGCCACCAACCGCGAAATCCGTTTTCAGTTTCTCTCGGAAGCCATTCTGATTTCGGTTGGCGGTGGCCTGGTTGGGGTTGTGATCGGTTTAGCGATCCCCTACTCGATTCGTTTCCTCTCCGAATACCGGGTTCCGGTGTCGGGCCTGTCGGCGTTCGTCGCCATCATTGTTTCTTCGCTGGTGGGAATTCTATTCGGAACCGTGCCCGCGGCTCGGGCCGCGAAACTCGATCCCGTCGAAAGCCTGCGCTACGAATAACTTTTCGTCTGTCCTCCTGACCGAAGCGAGGGATGTGCCGTGTGCTGTGGGAAGGGCACGACTTCAGTCGTGCCGAAAAACCTGCTCATAGAAGGGCTTTAGCCCCTGAGGTTGGCTTTGCGAGCGGACCGCAGCGGCTGAAGCCGTAAATGCTCAAACTCATACGGCACGAGTGAACTCGTGCCCTTCCCCTTCTTGCCGGGTCACGCCCTTCGATCAGTTCGGTACTTGCGCAGCGACATCGCCCCATACACCCCCAGCACCACGAACAGCGGATCGATCGGGCGCCGGTAGTAGTCCTCGGGATGCGTCAGGTAATAGACGAGCGGGAAGAATAGAAACACCAGGATGTACGGCGCCGGAGGCCCGGTGCCATCGCGGTATGCCTGACGCAGGCCGAGAAACGCGAACACCGTTAGCGCGGTGCAGAAAAAGATGTTGGCGTAGTCGAACGGTTCTTCCTTCAGGTAGCGCTCGCCGAAACTCCAGAACCCGGTCCACATGTAGACAACGCGTCGCGCGGTTTGCGTCACGTAGAGCCCGCGATGGCTGCCAATGAATTCAAACGCCTGGTCGCGTTTCCGCGCCATGTATCCCAACTCACCCAGTTGCTGGTACTGCTTCCATTCCTGCTCGGTGTCGGAAGGGTGGTAGCCCGGCGGATCCCAATGCCAGCTGTCAACATTGTTGCCGCAATAGAACTCGAATCCAAGATTGCCGCGGAAGGGAATGAACTTGCCGAAGACTTCGTAGTTGCGGATGAACCAGGGAGAGACCGTCACGGTGACCGCAAGAATCGCGGCGAGGCCCGGCGCGAGCCAGCGTGCGCCCTGGCGGTAGCGGCGGTACCAGCACCAGGCGCCGAGAAAAGGCGCGACCGACATTACGATGGGATCGTTGAGGGCGGCGAATCCCGCGAGCGCGCCGAAGGCAATCCACAGCGAAATCTTCGAGGACTCATGCAAATACAGCACGAGCAGAAAAAGACAAGCGAACAGCAATCCCGAAAGCGTCGTTGCCCAGATGAAGTCGGCGGCGAAAAAGATCGAGTATGGGAACAAGACCCATGTCCAGCCGCTAAAAACGGCGGCCTTCTCGCCAAAACTCTTTTTCGCAATCAAGTAGACGGGAATGCAGGTGAGCGCCGAGAACAGGCAATCGAGCCCGAGGATCACCAGCGCCGAGGCTTTGGTGTAGACGCCAAAGATTTTGAAGACGCCCGCGAGCAATAGCGGGAAGATGGGCGTGAGCCAGGCGGTAGGCCCGGTTTCGGCGAAGAAGGGGCTGGAGAATCCTTTGCCCTCAGCGAGCGAGCGCGCAATCCGCCCGGTTTCTCCCGCGAACTTCCAGTGATCGCGGTCAGGATTGAGGTGTTCGGGATAAAGAAATCCGGCGACCGCGATGCGGATGGCAAAAGCGAGGACCACCATCCAGAACCAGGTACGGTAGCGGGAGTTTTGCGGGAGCATCCGTTCTTCCTCGATAGATGTCCCCAAGCGGCTGAATCGATGGATGGGACACTTCTACACAAGCGGGAAGTGTTTAGTCAAGGATGCAGAATGCACGCAAGTCGCACAGAGCCTTTTTCGAGTCGGCTAGAGGCTTCCGCCTACAATTCAATATCCTCGAACGTAACGCGATAGATCTGTGAGCAGTAATACGAAATAGGGTCCATCTCTAAGTCTTGCAGTATTCCCAATTGCGCGAGCTTTTTGAGGTCAGAGCGTGCAGTCGGATAAGAGACCTTGACCTCTTTACTGTATTGAGTGACGCTAATGACGGGGCTCTTGAATAATCTGTCCACCAGATTCGATAGACGCACGCTCCCGGCTTTCAATCTTTCATGAAAATCCCGATGGAGGGCAAGCAACTTTTCGCAGCGTTTTTCAGTGTCTACTGACTGGAGGATCACGCCCTCTAAGCAGAACCTGACCCACGATTCCCAATCGCCCTTGGTGCTGACGCCCAAGAGTAAATCTATGTAGCTATCTTTTCTCTTCTCAAAAAAAGCGCTCATGTACAGCCATTGACTAGAGAGTTTGCACCATTCAGCAATCATAAAAGACAACAGGAGTCTTCCAACTCGACCATTCCCGTCCCGAAAAGGGTGGATGGCCTCAAACTGATAGTGTGCTAGAAAGGCCCTGACGAGCGGGTCAAAATGGTCAGCGGAATGCATGTAACGTTCGAAGAAATCGAGCGTCTCCGCTAAGCGCTCAGGCGGCGGAGGTACGTATCTCGCCGGCCATCCAATCTGATTCTGTGTGGTTCTGAACTCACCTGGGGTTTGATCCGATCCCCGAACACCGTCCATTAGAACTTTATGGAGCTCTCTAATCAGGCGCAGGGACAACGGCAGGTCGTTCTCGCGCTCAAGTCGAGACCGCAAGGCTTGACGATAATTGAAGACTTCTCGGTACGCGTTGTTTGGATCGTCCGCGCTCGTCGGGTAGCGCGGGTCAGCCTCAAAGAGAACCTGCTGGGGTGGGTCTGTGATTGTGCCCTCGAGTTTCGAGGACAACTGCGCCTCGCGTCGCTGAATAGGCTGCAAAAGAATCTCAGGATTTGGCAGGTGTTTTCCCGTGCCATCGAGACTCGACAAAGCACACTTAGCCTCCATCAGCACCGACCACATTCTCTCCGGCCAAACCCATTTGGGTGGCAGAGGATCGGGCAAGAATGCGACTTTAACCCCCGGCGCACCCGCGGGAATGTCAATGAGCCTCCCCGTCATGGTCGGAGTGAAAAGGTTGCGGTCCAATAGTTTTTAAACTAAAGGAGTTTATTAAAATAATCAATGATTTTTTTTAATAAAAACCTCAGCGTTAAAATTTGCCTCCCAAGTGCCGTCCCTACCTGAAATTACTCGAATGTTCTTATGGGGTTGCAAGATCGGCGACTAAAGATAGTGGAGCCTTATGAGGAGCTTTTGGCCAGCTATCGGATCCAAAAACTTAGCCGGGCTGGTTGGCCCGGCTGGTCTTTCTAGCCTCTCGGGGATTCGACTTGGTTCTGAGGAGGTCCCCGAAAATTTTCATCTACCCACAGTCACCGCGAACCCTGGGGTTCCTCACATCACCAGTGCGAGGTTCTCCAGTTCATGTTGAAGTACCGGGAGTGCGCAGCCGGCCATCTCGACCCGGCTGGCAGCATCCATGGCTGCCTGGGGTGAGACGCCGTAACCGCGGCCCATCAGGAATACCTGCAAGAGTTCAGCAGCTTCGCGCGAATCGATCAGCCCGCCCTGCAGCAGATCGTTTCGCAATGCCGTCAACTCCATGGTAGAAAATCGTTCTTTCATGGCCGTTTCACCTCCGACCCTGATTCCTTACTTGCCTATTAGACTCATCGGCACTCACGATAGTTGCATGCAATTGAAATGCCGCAGTCCGGAGCTTCCTGTACAAACCCGCCACAAAACCTCTTAGACTGTCAAACCCCTTTCCCCAGCATAAGTTGCAGGCAACCTTTTTCAAGGGACTGCTTCCCAGACCAGGTTTTGGGGCGCCAGAGGCTTGACACATTGTGTCGTTTTGGTACGAGAAGCGGCTTCTCCCGCAGCCGGAAGGCGGAATCAGGACGGGCTAGGAGGGGTCGATGACGGCTTCGTCAAGCAACAGAACCGGGATGTCGTCTTTAATGGGATAAACACGGCGGCACTCGCCGCATTTCAGGGATTGCCCATTGTCCTTAAGCTGCAGCGGTTTATGGCAGGCCGGACAAACCAGCATGTCGAGCAATTCCCGGGAAACCATAGATCGTATTTTAGCAGGGAATGTCATTTTCGATTCCCAATTGCGGATTAGTCATTGTCGATTTTTGATTGTTGATTGTTGAACGAAGGGCCATGGTCGTAGGCCTCTTAATTCAACAATCAAAAATCAACAATCAAGAATTTCGCGGGTTTTCCGACACCGCAATCGCTTTCGTTTTAAGATAGACTTTCCGGCTCGATATCCCTGAAATAGAGGTCTCCATGTCAGCCATCATTCTTGACGGGAATAAGATCGCCAGCGACATCCGCGCGGAAGTGGCCGCGGAAGTGAAGAGCTTGTCGGCCAGCGGGATGCGTCCCGGGCTGGCGGTGATCCTGGTGGGAAACAATCCTGCTTCGGAGATTTATGTTCGCGGCAAAGTGAAGAGCTGCGAGGAAGTGGGGGTTTACAGCGAGAAGCACACGCCGCCCGACACCATCTCGACCGAAAAGCTGCTCGAACTGGTTCACGATCTCAATAGCCGCGATGAGATTGACGGTATTCTCGTGCAGTTGCCGCTGCCGTCTCAGATTGATTCCAAAAAGATTCTCATGGCGGTCGATCCCGCGAAAGACGTCGACGGATTTCATCCGGTGAACGTGGGATTTCTCTCGACGCAGCGTCCCGGGCTGGTGCCTTGCACTCCGGCGGGGATCATCGAGATTCTGAAGCGCAGCAACATTCCGATTGCTGGACAAGATGCGGTGGTGGTCGGGCGCAGCGACATTGTGGGCAAGCCGACGGCGATGCTGTTGACCAATGGCAACGCGACCGTAACCATCTGCCATTCCAAGACGAGAGATCTGCCCGGCGTATGCCGGCGTGGCGACATTCTGGTGGCGGCCATCGGACGGGCGGGCATGATCACCCGCGACTTCGTGAAGCCGGGCGCGACCGTGATCGACGTGGGCATGAATAAAGTCACGGAACGTGCCGAGTTCGACCGGTTGTTCACCGGGAACGCCAAGCGCGAAGAAACGTTCCGGACCAAGGGCTCGACCCTGGTGGGAGACGTTCATCCCGAGGTCTTCGAAGTGGCGGGTGCGATCACACCAGTTCCCGGTGGAGTAGGTCCACTCACGATTGCCATGCTGATGGCGAATACTTTGCGAGCCGCCAGGTTGCGGCGGGGAAGCCGTACGGCGGAATTGCTGCGGGCTTAACGGCGTTCTCCACTGAGGCACAGAGAAACCTTTTGAAAAACTGCCTAGGACATTTGCAGCCGGGAATCTTCCCATTCGATCCAAGTAGTGGTTTTTCCCATTCTTGTTTTCTCTGTGACTCGGTGCCTCTGTGGTGGATGTTTCGCGCGAGGGCGGCTTGCTGAAAGTCGGATTGACGGGAGGGATCGCGAGCGGGAAGTCCGTGGTGTCTGAGATGTTCGCGGCTCTTGGAGTCCACGTAGTACAGGCGGATGCGATTTCGCATCGCCTGATGCAGCCAGGGGAGGCGGTCTACAACGAAGTGGTGTCGCGTTTCGGCGGCGGCATTCTGAATCCTGACGGGACGGTCAACCGTCCCAAACTGGCGCAAGTGGCGTTCGGCGATCCACCCCGAGTCGAGGAATTGAACCGCATCGTGCATCCCGCCGTAGTAGAAGAGCAGGATCGCTGGATGGAGCTTGTTGGAAGCCGGGATCCCTCCGCGATCATCATGGTAGAAGCGGCGTTGATTCTGGAAGCAGGAACGGCCAACCACTTTGATTGTCTGGTGGTGGTAACTTGTCAGCCGGAACAACGCGTGGAGCGCTGGGCGCGGAGAACGCGGACAGATCCGGAGAGCGCGCGGGCCGAAGTAACGCGGCGCATGGCCGCCCAGTGGCCGGACGAAGAGAAGATCAAAGCGGCGGACTATGTGATCGACAATTCTGGGTCGTTGGATGAAACCCAGGGGCAAGTGCGGGTGATCTTTGAATCACTTCTGGCGCGGGTGGGGAAGGCAAGAGCTTGAACCGCAAAGTGCGCTAAGAACTGCCGCAATGAACGCTAAAAAAAGACTGCACTGCAAACCGAGAGCCGAGAACTGATTTATGAGAATTGCACGTCCTGTTGTACTCGCTGTCATCATCGCCGGAGCCTTTTTTTACTTCACTACCTACCGCTCGCATCCCTTGAATCTTCATCCGTCTGACTGGATCTCGCGGCCGACGAAGGTCGAGATCACGCAGGCGGCGAACAACGAGTCGTCCGATCCCGAAGAGCAGAACAACATCAACATTTACCGGAAGAACATCGCCTCGGTGGTAAATATCACGTCGCGGGCGATGACCTTTGACTTCTTCTACGGGCTGGTTCCGCAGGAAGGGCAGGGCTCGGGATTCATCATCGATAAAGAAGGACACGTTCTTACCAACTATCACGTGATCGCCGAGGCGCGGCAGATCGAAGTCACGCTGCACAACCGCAAGAAGTATCGGGCTACCGTGGTGGGTACCGATCCCGGACACGATTTGGCGATTGTGCAGATCAAGGCCCCTGATCTGGTGCCGATGACGCTGGGCGATTCCCGCAGCCTGCAGGTGGGACAGAAGGTGTATGCGATTGGGAATCCGTTCGGGCTGTCGGGAACGCTGACGCGGGGGATTGTGAGCTCGATAAGGCAGGTGCAGGAGCCGAATGGCGGTGCGACCATCGATGAAGCCATCCAGACGGACGCGGCCATCAATCCCGGGAATTCGGGAGGGCCGCTGCTGAACTGGCACGGCGAAGTGATCGGCATCAATACCATGATTCTGTCGAGCGTGGGACAGAGCGCAGGCATCGGTTTCGCTGTCCCGATTAACACGGCGAAAGCCGTATTGAATGATCTGGTGACGATTGGGCGGGTGCGGCGTCCGGCGCTTGGCGTTCGCACGATTCCAATCAGTCCTGAATTGGCCGACCAGATGGGCTTGGCCGCCGATTATGGATTGCTGATCGTGCAGGTAGTCCCGGGAAGCGCCGCCGATCGTGCGGGCCTGCATGGCGGAAACGAGCGCGCTCACATCGGGAATACTCCCATCATGATGGGCGGAGACCTGATCGTCGCCATCGATGGACAGGATGTGCAAGATCAGCAGGACCTCAGCCAGATCATGAACGGCCACCGCGCCGGAGACACGGTGAAGATCACCGTCTTCCGCGGCAAGAAGAAGTCGGATGTTACCGTGACTTTGGGAGAGGCGAGAGAGCAGGTCTAAGAATTGTCGATTGTCGATTTTCGATTGACGATTGAAAAGCCTAAGCACCGGTGGTCCGAGAGTCTTAAAACACTGTGTTTTGTTTTTCAATCGAAAATCGTAAATCCACAATCTGGCTCTATTTGACTCTCCCTAACCGCCTACGCTAGCCTCAAAGTTCTGCCAAACGGCGGTCCCTAGAAGCCTGATGCCATCTCAATCCAAGTTGCTGATTTTGCTGCTCGTTGTGGGCACAGTCCTTCAAGCCCTTGCGGCGCCGGTGCATCCCGCGCACGGGCAGCATGCGATGGTGGCCAGCGTGCACGAACTCGCGTCGCATGCAGGCGTCGAGGTCATGCAGGCGGGTGGGAACGCGGTAGACGCGGCGGTGGCGACCGGGTTTGCGCTGGCCGTGGTGCATCCGCAGGCGGGAAATCTTGGCGGCGGCGGATTCATGCTGATTCGCATGGCGGATGGGGCTGCGCACTTTGTGGATTTCCGCGAGAAGGCCCCGGCGGCCGCGAGCGCCAATATGTATCTGGACGCGAGCGGCAATGTCATTCCCCGTGCCAGCCTGATCGGATACAAGGCGATTGCCGTGCCCAGTTCGGTGGCGGGGTTGGCCTACGCGCAGAAGAAATACGGCAAACTTTCTCTCGAGCGCGACATGGCTCCAGCGATCAGGCTGGCGAAAGAAGGGTTTGCCCTGAGTTGGGAAGACGCGGAAGATTTCGCCGATAAGGATCTGGCGCAGTTCCCGGAGTCGCGGCGGATCTTTCAGCGTGACGGCAACCTCTACAAAGAGGGAGAGATCTTCCGCCAGCCGGAACTGGCCAAGACGCTGGAGAAGATCGCTGCCGATCCTGATGACTTTTATCACGGAGCGATCGCGAAGCAGTTGGCCGCCGACATCCAGAAAGGCGGCGGCCTGGTCACCGCCGGTGACTTGGCGAGTTACGAAGTCAAAGAGCGCGAACCGGTGCGGGGAACGTATCGCGGATATGACATCATCAGCGCGCCTCCGCCCTCGTCGGGCGGAGTGGCGCTGATCGAGATCCTCAATATTCTGGAGGGTTACGATCTGGGGAAACTCGGGTCGCGATCTTCGGACTCCGTGCAACTGACGGTCGAGGCGTTCCGGCGGGCGTTTTTTGATCGCGCGGAGTTCATGGGGGATCCGGACTTCGCCAGGATTCCCGTGCCGCAGTTGATCGATAAGCGCTACGCGGAAGCCTGGCGGGAGTCGATTGAGCCCAAACATGCCACGCCGAGCCTGGAGCTCCGGCGTCCGGCGATCTTCTCTCAATTGGAGCGCTACGCGTCGGCTTATCCGGGGCTGGCCACGGGACCCGAGTCCAGCCAGACAACGCATTACTCGATTGTGGATTCCGACGGAAACGCCGTAGCGGTGACTACGACCTTGAACGAGTATTTCGGATCGCATGTAACCGCCGAAGGCTTGGGCTTCCTGCTGAATGATGAGATGGACGACTTTTCCTCGAAGCCCGGGGCGCCGAACGTGTTTGGATTGATTCAGGGTCCGGCGAACGCGATTGGGCCGGGGAAGCGTCCGTTGTCGGCCATGGCGCCGACGATTGTGCTGAAAGACGGTAAGCTGTTTCTGGTGCTGGGATCGCCGGGCGGCCCGCGTATCATCACCACGGTTGCGAATATCCTGATGGGCGTGGTGGATTACGGCATGGATATCCAGACGGCGGTCAACGCGTCGCGCTTCCATCAGCAGTGGTTGCCGGATTTTGTGCGTGTGGAGCAGTGGTTTTCTCCTGATACGGCGAGAGCGCTGGAGCACATGGGATACAAGATCGTTTTCGGACTTGACGAAGACGGATTCTGGGAACCCACGTGGAGTGACGGCGAGTGCGTGCAGGTCGATCCGAAGACCGGCGAGCGATTGGGCGCGAGCGACGACCGCAACAACGGAAAGGCAGTGGGCTACTAATGCAGAGAGCGATGTCGACACACTTTTATATGAAGGAGCGTCTCCACCCGGGACTGCTGGACGGGTTGGTGCGCGGCGGAGCGCAGGCGATCGAGATTTTCGCGGCGCGGCAGCATCTCGACTACGCCAACCGCAAGCAGCACGTGCGCGAGATTGCCGACTGGTTTCGCACCAGCGGAGTGCCGTTGCATTCCGTGCATTCGCCGATGTACGCCGACTACGAGATGGGACGCACCGGCGCCAACCAGGTAAATGTGGCATCGACCGACCGTGCTACGCGCATTGAGGCGATGGATGAGGTCAAGCGGGCGCTGGAAATCGCCGAGCAGATCCCGTTCCGCTTTCTTATTCAGCATATCGGCGTAGCTCGCGAATCGTTTGATGAGAAAAAGTTCGAAGCGGCGCTGACTTCGGTCGAGCATTTGCGGGCGTTTGCCAAGCCACTGGGCGTTCGCATCCTGCTGGAAAATATCCCTAACGAACTGGCGACGCCCGACAAACTGGTGGAGTTCATCCAGATCTCGCATTTTGAAGATGTGGGCGTGTGCTTTGACGTGGGCCATGCGCACATCATGAGCGATATTCCCCAGGCATTCGAGATTCTGAAGAGCCACATTCGCTCGACCCACATTCACGACAACGCGAAAGATCGCGACTCGCACCAGTGGCCGGGGAAAGGCAACATCAACTGGAAAGAGACCATGGAGTTGCTGCGCAGCGCTCCGCACACGCCGCCACTGTTGCTGGAGATTGAAGGCGACGAGAAGATTAACCTCGCGGATGGCATGACGGAAGCGTTCAAGAAGCTGGAAGAAAGCTAGAGAGAATTTGGTAATTGTGTAATCGGGTAATTTTGCAATTTCCTGATTTTTAAATTACCAAATTCCCCGATTACCAAATTACAAATCCTATGTCCTTTCCTATCGCCACTATCGCTGAAATCGGGAAGTTTGACGAGCAGACGGTCACCATTCGCGGATGGCTCTATAACCTGCGCGAAAGTGGGAAACTTCTATTCCCCATCTTTCGCGACGGCAGCGGCCAGATTCAGGGGGTGGTTCCCAAGAACGCCGTGCCTGCGGAAGTGTTTGACGCGATCAAGGGTCTGACGCAGGAATCGAGCGTAATCGTCGAAGGCAAGGTCCGCGCCGATAAGCGTGCGCCGGGCGGATACGAACTCGACGTCTCCAATGTGCAGGTGGTGCAGAAAGTATCGGAGAGCGACCCTTATCCCATCACGCCCAAGGATCATGGCGTTGATTTCCTGATGGAGCACCGGCATCTGTGGGTGCGCTCGCCGCGGCAGGCAGCGATTTTGCGGGTGCGGGCCGAGATCATTAAAGCTGCACGGGACTTCTTCGATGACCGCGGATTCACGCTGACCGATCCGCCAATTCTGACTCCGGCAGCCTGCGAAGGCACCACCACGCTCTTCCCGGTGGACTATTTCGAAGAGCAGGCTTACTTGACGCAGTCCGGGCAGCTTTACATCGAAGCCACGGCGATGGCCTTGGGCAAGGTCTATTCGTTCGGGCCGACGTTCCGTGCGGAAAAATCGAAGACCCGCCGCCACCTCACCGAGTTCTGGATGGTCGAACCCGAAGTCGCCTACGGACAACTCGATGATGTCATGGAACTTGCCGAGGGGCTGATCAGTTTTCTGGTGAAGCGCTGTCTGGAAAAACGCCGCGCCGATCTGATCGTCATCGGCCGTGACCTGGCCAAGCTTGAGAAAGTCGACGCGCCATTCCCGCGCATCACTTACGACGAAGCTGTGAAGATGCTGCAGGATGCACACACCAAGGGACTGTTGGAAAATAACTTCGAGTGGGGCGGCGATCTCGGCTCGCCTGATGAAACCTACATCTCATCGCAATTCGATCGTCCGGTCATGGTGCACCGTTATCCGGCAAAGGTGAAGGCGTTTTACATGGAGCCTGATCCGCAGCGTCCTGACCTGGCGCTGTGCGTGGATGTGCTTGCGCCTGAGGGCTACGGAGAAATTATCGGCGGCTCGCAGCGCATGGCTTCGTACGATCTGTTGCTCAAGCGGATCCACGAGCACGGCTTGCCGGAAGACGCATTCAAGTGGTATCTGGATTTGCGCAAGTATGGCAGCGTGCCACATGCAGGATTCGGCATGGGGATTGAGCGCGCGGTAGCATGGATCTGCGGGTTAGAGCACGTGCGCGAAACGATCCCGTTCCCCAGAATGCTGCACCGGCTATACCCGTAAGAACTCAGGAGTGGGTTTTGAAATCGACAATCGAAAATCGACAATCGAAAATGTTCTTATGACTCCAACGACTGCTTCTTTTTCCAGCATCGTGCCTAAGAAAATTCGTGTGATTGGCGTACCGCTTGACCTGGGGCAATCGCGCCGCGGCGTCGACATGGGGCCTTCTGCTGTCCGCGTAGCCGGGCTCGAGGCGCGACTGGAAGCCATCGGCCATTCGGTGGAAGACGCCGGCAACGTCGCCGTGGCGATTCCCGAGCAGAAAAAAGAGGGCGCGCCCAGCGCGAAATATTTGAAAGAGATCACCGCCACCTGTGCCAAGAGCGCCGAGTTGGTTTTGAAAACTCTCGAGTCAGGGAAAGTGCCAATCGTGCTCGGCGGAGACCATTCCGTCGCCGCCGGTACGGTTGCCGGGGTAGCCGAATATTACCGCAAGCAGAACCAGAGAATCGGGCTCATCTGGATCGATGCTCACACCGACATCAACACTCCTGAAACTTCGCCCAGCGGAAACGTGCACGGGATGCCTCTCGCCGCCATCATGGGATTGGGGCCTGCCGAACTTGCCAACATTTATGACTTCTCGCCCAAGGTGAATCCGGAGAACTGTGTGTTGGTCGGCATCCGCGACGTGGATGCGCACGAGAAAGCCAACATCCGCAAGTCGGGGGTCGAAGTATTCACCATGCGTGACATCGACGAGCGCGGCATGCGCGCGGTGATGGAAGAAGCCTTGCGCATGGCCGGACGCGGCACCGCCGGCTACCACGTTTCCCTCGACATGGATTGGATCGATCCTGAAGATGCCCCCGGCGTGGGTACTCCCGTGTGGGGCGGAGCCACCTATCGCGAAGCGCACCTGGCCATGGAAATCATCTCCGACCACGGACGTATGGTGAGCTTCGAAATCGTCGAAGTGAATCCTGTGATCGACGAGCACAATCAGACCGCCGATCTGGCGGTGGAACTCACGCTCTCGGCCTTCGGCAAGAAGATTCTCTAACCAGAGTCCTTCTTCCCGGGGTCCATTCACCCACCAGCGAAACTTTCAAATAACAGACACGGCTCCTGGGTGTAGACTCGTCCCGCAGTTGTAGCCTCGATTCCGGCCATCCACGGACTGGACGGGGATTCTAAGGAGATTCGGGATGAAGCGTTTGGCCATAGTTTTCGGCATTGCTCTCATGGCGCTCTCACTGAGCGCATACCTTTCGCCGGCATTTGCCCAGTCACTCGACGGCACTTACATCAACGGACAGAGGATCACCGTTCCGAGTTCGAGCATCCCGCGTCCCGGGCACATCCATACCAACTACTTCATCGTTGGATCCACCGAAGCCCAACCGGGACCGCCGCCCGGAGCCGAAACTCCCGGATCGGTAGCTTGCGTCTATCAATTAGTGACCGGGCCCACCGGATGTCCCATCAACACCAGCACCACGGTTCCGACCGGCGGCGTGGGCGCCATCGCCATCATCGATGCCGGAGACTATCCGACCGCAGCCACCGATCTGGCCGCGTTCTCCACCCAATTCGGATTGCCCCAGGCAGACCTCACCGTGGTTTATGCGCAGGGCACCAAGCCGCCGGTCTATTCCGGGTGGCTGCTCGAAGAAGCGCTCGACATCGAGTGGGCACATGCGATGGCGCCGAATGCCAAGATCTTCCTGGTGGAATCGGTACTGACCCACACCGACCCCACCTTCCAGGCAGTGCAAGTGGGCGCCAACATGGTCGCCGCGAATGGCGGCGGCGTGGTCAGCATGAGCTGGGGGATTCCCGAGTTCTCGACCGAAGCGCAGTTCGATAAATTTTTTATGGTTCCGGGAGTTGTGTACTTCGCCGCCAGCGGCGATAGCGGCTTGAACGTGACCATCCATCCCGCGGCGTCTCCGTACGTGGTGGCGGTGGGCGGAACCGTCTTCAATCGCGACTCGCAGGGCAACTTTTTGAGCGAATCCTATGGTGGCGGAGGCGGCGCCATCAGTCCGTACGAGCCCATCCCCAGCTACCAGAACGTGATTTCCAGTATCGTCGGCACGCAGCGTGGATATCCCGACGTCGCCTCGAACTATTGCTGTGCCGCCGTTTATCTGCAGGGCGGATGGACCGAGGTGGGGGGCACCAGTTGGGGTTCACCGACATTCGCGGGCATCGTGAATGCCGCTGGTCTGCTCAACAAATCGACCAACGCAGAGCTCACCATGGTCTACAACGAGTACGCGAATTCAAGGCAGTATAAGAAGGCGTTCTTCGACATCACCACCGGAAGTTCGCTCTGTAAAACGGGATGGGATATCTGCGCCGGAGTTGGCTCCCCGCGTACTTACAAGGGGAAATAGTCAGTCAACTAATTCGATCTAAGCCCCGTCGTAGAGGCGGGGCTTTTTTATCGCCGCTGCCAAGTATTGACATCTCGTCTGCCTAACATTTGACAGCCTCTTGACGCTCTTCTGACAACCTCACCGCATTGTCTCCTTACCCTTGCTCCTGTACGACACGGTCGAAAGGAGCAATGCGGTGAATCGAAATCGAGCGTTCCTGTTTATTGTGGTATTGAGTTTGGGCTTCGTTACGGGGGTGGCGGCCCAGACCAACTCCTATCAACAAACCAATCTGGTTTCAGATGTCTCTGGAATGGCGAGCCATACTGATCCCAAGCTGATCAATCCCTGGGGCATCTCGTTCTTTCCTGGACAGCCCTTCTGGGTGGCCGACAACAACAGCGGATTCTCCACCCTCTACGACGCCACCGGTGCGAGCCAGCAACCTACGGTTTCGATTCCCCTGCCTGCAGGTGGAGCGGGGTTCGCAACTCCGACAGGAACCGTGGCCAACTCGACCAGTGGATTTGTCGTGGGCACCGGGCCCAGCCTCTTCTTGTTCGATACAGAGGACGGCACCATCTCCGGATGGAACGGCGTCGGTACAAATGCGATTCTCGCGGTCGACCATTCTGCCGCGGGAGCGGTCTACAAGGGTCTGGCCTTGATCAATCACAACAGCGCTGACTTCCTGCTGGCGACTAATTTCAACAGCGGCCAAGTGGAAGTCTTCGATCACAATTTCCAGCTGACGTCGCTGACGGGAAGGTTTACCGATCCTAATCTGCCCACAGGCTTTGCTCCGTTTGGCGTCCAACTTATCGGAAGCCAGGTGTATGTCACTTATGCTCTGCAGGATTCGGCAAAGCACGACCCCATTTCCGCGCCGGGCAATGGCTTCGTGAGCATCTTCAATACAGACGGCACTTTCGTGAAGCGCTTCGCCTCCAACGGCACGCTGAATTCTCCCTGGGGCGTCGTGATGACGCCGGCCAGTTTCGGAGCGTTCAGCAACGATATTCTGGTGGGAAACTTTGGCGATGGCACGATCAACGCCTTCAATCCCGCCACCGGGAACTTTCTGGGACAGCTGAACGGCACCGGAGGCACTCCACTTAGTAACTCAGGCCTGTGGGCGCTGGTGTTCGGCGCAGGAGGAACGGGCAATCCCGACACCTTGTATTTCACTGCGGGACTCGCGGGAGAAAAGCATGGGCTCTTCGGCGCGATCGACGTAAGTACCAGCAGCGGAGGCAATACGCCTGACTTCACGCTGGCGGCAGCACAGCAGAGCGCCACGGTTTCCGTCGGCGGTTCTACCAGTATCATGCTGAGCGTCGCGCCGACCAACGGGTTCACCGGCGCCGTGACCTTCACTTGTGCCGGGCCGACGGGTATCAGTTGCACCTTTAACCCTTCGTCAGTGACCCCGTCGGGAGGCGCCGCCACGACCACGATGACGATTCACGCGGCCGCCGGAGGCTCGTATGGTCCACGGATGGCGGGCTCGTGGCTGGCGATGTCGGGCTTCGGCTTCCTGGCCTTCATGGTGGGAGGAGTGGAGAAGCGGCGGAAGCGCATCGGATCCGTCATTCTCGCCGCCGTGGGAGTAGCGCTTAGTTTCGGCTACATTGCTCGGGTCTGTGGGGTGCGGCGGGGGCAGCGCGGCTCAACGGGGCACAGCGTCGGTCGCCGTAACCGCGGCCTCCGGGGCGGTGATGCATACCACGATGGTCACGCTCACTGTGCAGTAACGTTTGCTGTCGGAGGTGATACGGAGCCGCTTCGGTGGCTCCGTTTTTTTATCAGCTGAAAGTCTTTTTGCAATAGCTCCGGCAACTCCGCCACGCTGCTAATGATGTGGGTGTGTGGTTCCCGCCGAAGCCGATCTTCTTTATGCAGTCCGGTGAGAACTCCTACGACGCCGGCCACCCCGGCGTTGGTTCCGGCTTGCAGATCCAGCGGAGTATCTCCCACATTGATCACCTCTGACACTGAACTCACGCCAGTTCCCTCCATCGCGCGGAATATCATAAAAGGTGCGGGACGTCCCTGCTCCACATCGCTGCTTGAAATACTGGCGCGAAACCAATGCTTCCAACCGGTTTTCTCCAGAACCAGGTCGTTCACTTCGCGGTAAAACCCGGTGGTGGTTGCGATGAGGATGCCGCGATCGCACAACCAGGCAAACGTTCGTTCTGCGCCGGGAATGGGCATCACTCCCTTGCGATAGTGGTCTTCTAACAGGCTGCGAAAATCACTGTAGGTTTTATCAATCTTACTTTGCGGATCGGCCTCACGCTGCTGTTCCACGAAGTGGCGGATGACCTCCTGCTTCGAAGCCCCCTTCCACTCGCGCAATTCCGCCTCAGTCGCGGGTATGCCATTCTTCTCGAGCGCCGCGCGGAACGACGAGAGAACTTCCCCGTGATCTTCGATGATGGTCCCCGCGATGTCGAAAATAACCAGGCGAATCCGGCTCATGGCAGGATTCTAACAACCGCGAACCAAGCCTGCGATTGACTCCGATGCCGCCGCCGTACAGACTGAAGGGTCATGAAAAAACTTCGAGTCGGCATCCTTTTTGGCGGGCGCAGCGGCGAGCATGAAGTCTCACTGCTGTCGGCTGCTTCCGTCTTCAACGCCATCGACAAAAACAAATTTGAAGTCGTGCCGGTTGGCATCACCAAAGAAGGACGCTGGGTGACTGCAAGCGATGCCGAGCGGCTGCTGCAGGGCAAGCCTCTCGATCACGAAGAGCGCCACCTGCGCGCCGGAGATCCCGACGCCACCGCCGGAGCCGCGGTGCTCGCCCGGGGCGAGGCGGTCATCGTCCCGCCTGAGCCCAAGTCTGCTGGAGCCATGGCGCCCTTTCAGACCGATGCCAGCTTGACCCGGCGCGCCAGCGATCGCGCCATTAATGTGGATGTCATCTTTCCTGTCTTGCATGGAACCTTCGGAGAAGACGGCACGATTCAGGGGTTGCTCGAACTGGCCGACCTTCCCTATGTCGGTGCAGGCGTGCTCGGCTCGGCGGCGGGGATGGATAAAGATGTGATGAAGTCTCTGTTTCGCGCCATGGGATTACCGATCGTGAAACACGTCACCATCCTGCGCAGCGAATGGGAGGCCGAGCCGAAGAAGACGGAGAGGAAAATTGAGAAAGCGCTGAAGTATCCGGTGTTCGTGAAGCCCGCGAATCTGGGATCGTCGGTCGGAATCTCGAAAGCGCACAATCACAAAGAGCTGGGGCCCGCGATCTACGAAGCGGCAAAGTTCGATCGCAAGATCGTGATCGAACAGGGAGTCGGCGGCACCAAACACAAGGCGCGCGAGATTGAGTGCTCGGTGCTTGGCAACGACAAGCCGGAAGCATCCGTGCCGGGAGAGATCGTTCCCGGCAAAGAATTCTACGACTACACCGCCAAGTATCTCGACGAAGGGTCGGAGCTGATTATCCCCGCGAAGCTGACTAAGTCAGAGACGAAGAAAGTACAGCAACTCGCCATTGCCGCTTTCAAAGCAGTCGATTGTGCGGGACTGGCTCGCGTGGATTTCCTGATGGATCCGAAGACGCGGAAGATCTATTTGAACGAGATCAACACCATGCCGGGCTTTACCGCCATCAGCATGTATCCGAAGCTGTGGGCCGCCTCGGGTGTGAAATATGCCGACCTGATCGAGCGTTTGATTCGCCTCGGCCTCGAACGGCACGCCGAAAAGAAGAAGAACCAATACAGCCGCTAGGCCAGCGTCATCGATATCGAGGGGTGCCCCATCTTTGTCGCGCCTTTTGCGACAAAGGTGGGAGGCAGTGTGAGCTATTGTTCGAGATAGTAATCGATCGACGTGACCACTCGAACGGTTTTCATGATGCTACTGTCGCCGGAGTTGTAACCCGCGTCCCCAGGATCGCTTGCCTGGTCCGCCGGAAGAATCGAGAAAGTTCCTTGATTGGCTTGGCGAATCGAACCGACTTTACTCCCCGAGTCTGAGGCGAAGCGGTCGGCAGCCGCGCGCGCATTGCGAGTGGCTTCGGTAATCATGTCAGGCTTGATGGAATTGAGTCCGGTAAATTTGTAGGCGAGGCCTTGACCGGGATTCCCGCTCAGCACAATTCCTTTTTGTAAAAGCAGAATGGTCTTTTGCGCGGCCGCCGCGACTTGATCGACGCGCGAGGTGCGCACCGTGATCTGCTGCTCGACAATGTAACGATGAGGAGCGCGGACGTTGCCGCCGTACTCGTTGGCCTGCGTATCCACGACACGCACTACGCCTAACTCAATCTCCGAAGCTTCGATGCCCTGGTCCGATAAAAATTGCAGGACCGTCTTTTTGTCCGCCTCGGTCTTGGCATAGAGGGTGGAGAGATCGTCGCCCGCTTCCTTATAAGTAAGAGGCCAGATGGCTAGATCGGACTTGACCTTGCGCTCGACCAATCCCTTGACGCTCACGTAGCGGTCGCTAAGACGGGTGGCTTTGATTTCAGAGCCCAGCACCCAGCCTCCGACGATCAGACCCAACGCCAGTAGCGCTCCGAGCAGCGCGATTCCGCCCCGATCGTTCTGATATAAGCCGTTCATAGTTGCACCGGCCCAAGTGTAGCGCACTTGTCGCTTGGGTGGCACCGGGGGCTGGCCCACCATTTACGAAATCATTCTAACCTTGGGTTGGCGGGTGGCCCCGATCTGCGCGGTTAGTAAAGCGTTCTTGGGTTCGCCGGCCCAATAACAACAGTGAGATGCCCCACGTCTGGCGGTTTTGTTCAGTCTCATGACATCCTTTACAAAGTGTCCCTAGACATCCTTTACACTCCGCGCGAAGGCGGCGCGGAGGTGCGAAAGGGCGCGTGGCCCGCCTTTCGCTCTCGCGGGCATCACCAATACGGTGGGTGCCCCGTCCTTCGCGCAGTTTGCGAAGGGCGGGAATCGGGAGCGCCTGCAGTGAGGCAGCCGATCAAACTGCCGGCGCGCGAAACGAAATCTTCGCCCAACCTTCATTCACGCGCACGGGTCCGGCTTCATGCAGGAGATAGAAGCGGTAGCTGCTCCAGCGCCATTGCTCGGGTGACTTGACCAGTCCGCGTTTTACCGGATTAAGATGGATGTACCGAAGCTTCTCGATCCGCTTCTTCTCTGTCCACACATTGAAATCGTAGAAACGAGTCTGCCAGAAAGGCGTGCGCAGAACAGCGCCGGGGAAGAGTCGGCATTGTCGCGCGTCCACCCGCCTTCTCTTTGGCAACAGGGCCCGCGCCGTGCGCTGTTTCAGCACCTGCATTACGGTAGACGGAGTGCCCACCTCTGGCTCCGTGATGAGTAAGTGAATGTGTTCGGGCATAACGACGTATCCGACGACCACAAAGCGATAGCGCTTGCGTGTCTGCTCCAGAATCGAGAGCAGGCGATCGCGGCTGCGTGCGGTGCGCAGAAAAGGCAATCGGCGGTAACATGAGCAAGTGATAAAGTGCAGATGGTGCGCGCCGTAGGTGCGATGCAGGCCGCTTGGCATAACAAGCAAAATGGTACAGGCAGCATCGCTACCCGCCCTTGCAAAAACCGCAAGGACGGGGCACCCACGGTTCCGGAACGGGAAGCGAAAACAGGATTGAAAGGCTGGGCCACCCGCCCAGTCCCTACGGAGCTTTGCAAGGAGCGGTGCGTCTGGATTCTCCCAGAGATTCAGGACGATTGCGAGTTTGGGCCCTGCGGTCTCCGTGGTCTCGAGCCTTCCTCGAGATAATGCCAATGCACAAAATGGGCCGATTCTGCGACCGATGCTTGGCGACAGCTTTTCAGCGATTTGCGCAGTCTGCTTAATCAGAACGGTATGTAAGATCGGCGACAAGTTCAGGGTGCGGGGCAAGATGACGAAGACCTTGGAGTTGGACCCTCGTCTCGGTCCGGATATTGATCACTGTCCGGAGTTACGGTCATTTTCGAACCAGGAACTGCACCAGCTTTGGGGCCAATGGATGCAGAAGGCGGCACAAGCTGGGGCTACCACTACGATCTTAACAAGCGCCAAGTGCCTGTATAGCCAGCCTGTGAGAGTTGTTTAATGCGCGTTGTCGGCGAATTCACTGTAGTTTCGGATGATTTTGGTTTTAGTTAGCGATCCCGGGTAAAACTAATAGTGGTTAATAAAAACAAGGCAATTGAATGGTCAGTGGTGTTGCTGGGACCAGTCATTATTGACTTCTTAGTTATAGGAGATCGTCACTGGCCCCGGTGGGTGATTAGCCTCATTCGGTTGGCTTGGGGTCTTGGTCTGGGTGCATACCTATTGAGAGACAGCAACCTCGAAGTAGTTCCCAGTTCTACTACCTCTTGCCCGTAACCGGATATGACGCTTCCCCTTTTCAAGAATTTCACATCAGGTCAATATCCAGGCCAATGCAGGGTCATGTCCCCGCATCTCAGCGATTGCGCAGATCCCCGCAAGTTGCGTCAGGTCCGGCTCACGCCCCCTTCCTTGACACCCCTCCCCACCCCCTTTATCCTTAACTCTTGCTCCCTTGAGCGTTTACGCGTCTGTGCGTGCTTCCGCGGCCTGCGCGGTGGTGGGGGCGCGGAGAGTCCCCGATGTTCATCGAATTGAAAGAGTTAGAGCTCCATCCGGTCGATTTCAAGGAGCAGTTTGCGCCGGGCTCGATCGACTTTGGCGAGGAACTGCGCCAGTTGCAGCCGTTGCGCACCGCCGGACGAGCGCAACTCGTGGAAGAGCATCACGGCAGGCACCAAACGGTCGAGGATATAAGGATTGCCGGGGATCTGGCGGTCCGGGTAGAAGTGCCTTGTGCGCGGTGTCTTGAGCCGGTACTCCAGAATTTGAAGCACGATTTCGATCTGCTCTACCGTCCGCAGGGCACCGACGCCGGCAAGGAAGAGCTCTCGATTACGGCAGCCGACGCCGAAATTAGTTATTATCAAGGGGAAGGGTTGCTGCTCGAAGATGTCTTGCGCGAACAGGTTCTGCTCGCGCTTCCCCTGAAAGCTCTGTGCCGCGACGATTGCAAGGGCCTTTGTATGCATTGCGGCAAGAGCATGAATGAAGAAGAATGCTCGTGCGCGGAGCCGATGGAAGATCCGCGCTGGCAGGCGCTAAAAGAGATTCGCAACAAGCTTGACAATTAACCCGGCTGCGGCCGGCGAGAGGAATTTAGGATGCCTAATCCGAAACGACGTCACTCGAAAAAGCGCACCAGCACCCGGCGCGCGCACGATGGCTTGAAGAGCCACTCGCTTTCTGAGTGTCCCAATTGCCATGAGAAGAAGATGCCGCACCGTGCCTGCCCCAAGTGCGGGTTCTACAAAGGCCGTGAAGTATTGAACGTCGAGGAAGCCAGCTAGTCTCGCCCTCACATGCCAAGCGTCATAGCTCTCGACGCGATGGGTTCCGACCGCGCGCCGAAGCCTGAAATTGAAGGCGCCATTCAGGCCGCCCGGCAGTACGGGGTGCGCGTGCTATTGGTGGGGCAGTCGGAAGTCATCCAGGCCGAGTTGGATCGCCATCCTTCGGCGATGGGCCTGCCGCTCGAAATCGTGCAAGCCTCTGAAGTCATCTCCATGGACGACAAGGCCGTGCAGGCCGTGCGCGCCAAGCGCGACTCGTCCATCAGGGTGGGAGTGCGCCTGGTTCGCGACAAAAAGGCGTCAGGATTCGTGACAGCCGGCAACACCGGCGCGGCCATGGCTACGGCGAAGATGGTGCTGGGAGCCTTGCCGGGAGTGGATCGTCCCGCGCTGGCCGCGACTTTCCCAACAGCTTCAGGAGCGGCGGCCACGTTGCTCGATGTAGGAGCGAACGTCGATTGCAAGCCTGAGAACCTGGTGCAGTTCGCAGTGATGGGCGAGATTTACGTCCGCTCGATGTTTGGGACTAAGAAGCCGCGTGTCGGATTGCTGTCGATTGGCGAGGAAGAGAGTAAAGGCAACGAACTTACTCGCGAGGCGTTCGCGCTGCTCAAACATCTGCCACTGAATTTTATCGGGAACGTCGAAGGACGCGATTTGTACACCGGCGTGGTGGATGTCATCGTTGCTGACGGATTCGTGGGGAACGTGGCACTGAAGAGTTCCGAAGGCGTGGCGAATCTGGTCCGCGCAGTGTTGAAAGAAAGCCTGCGCGCGACGATCACGCGGCAGGTTGGGGCGCTGCTCTCGCGCAGTGCATTTGCAGATTTCAAGAAGCGGCTCGATCATACTGAGTATGGCGGGGCTCCTTTATTGGGCGTGAAGGGCGTTTGCTTTATCACGCATGGATCGTCGAACGCGAACGCCATCAAGAACGCATTGCGGGTCGCGGCGGAGTTTGCCGAGCATCGCATCAACGATGTGATCGCGAAAGAATTAGGCGCGGCGCGGGCCGCGGTGGCTCTTTCCTCGACGCCGTCTTGAGCCGAGAGGGCTGAGGTAGTTTTTCTTTTGACGTCATCCTGAGCCCGAAAGGGCGAAGGATCTGGCGTGGAGCGGCAAAAACTAGGTTTGTCATTCCGAGGGCGATAGCCCGAGGAATCTGCAGTTTTCCTCTTGAGACACTTATGACAACAACCATCGCATTCCTGTTTCCCGGCCAGGGCTCCCAGGCCGTGGGCATGGGCAAGGAATTGGCGGAGCGCCATCCCGTAGCGAAGCACACGTTTGCCGAGGCCGACGATGCCCTGGGATACAAGCTGTCGCAACTTTGTTTCGAAGGTCCGGAAGAGCAGTTGCGCATGACCGAGATCACGCAACCGGCGATCTTGACCGCATCGGTAGCCGCGTGGCGCGTGCTCTGCGAAAGGGGATTGAAGCCGGCTTTCGTTGCCGGACACAGTCTGGGCGAATATTCCGCGCAGGTGGCGGCTGGCACACTGGCCTTCGCCGATGCGGTGCGGACGGTTCGCCACCGCGGCAAATATATGCAGGAAGCTGTGCCGGTTGGAGTGGGAACGATGGCGGCGATTCTGGGAATGGCCCCGGAAAAGGTAGAAGAGGTCTGCGATGATGCGGCGCAAGGCGAAGTGTGCGAGGCCGCGAACCTGAACTCTCCCGAACAGGTTGTGATTTCAGGCAATACGGCGGCGGTCGAGCGCGCTGCGAAGTTGGCCGACGAGCGCGGAGCCAAGCGCGCCAAGTTGCTTCCGGTGAGCGCCCCCTTCCATTGTGCGCTGATGAAGCCTGCGCAGGAGCGTCTGGCCGCGGACTTGAAGTCGCTGACCTTTCATAAGCCCGGGGTGCATGTAGTTTGCAACGTGGACGCGGCATTGGTCGACGACACCGAGCGCAGTCGCGATGCCCTGATCCGGCAGGTGACGGGATCGGTGAAGTGGGATCCGTCGATGCGCGTGCTGATTGGAAAAGGCGTGACGACCTTTATCGAGGTCGGTCCGGGGAAAGTTTTGTGCGGATTGATGCGGCAGATCGACCGTACAAAGACGGCGCTCAATGTGGCCGATGAAGCGTCGCTGCAGAAAACGCTGGAGCACTTCGCAGTGAGCGCGTAGCCCTCGGGCGCCAAAGCGCAAATCCTCTTTATCTATCTGCACGGCTGAAGCTGCGCCCTTCCCAGAAACATCCAATTCAACGCGTGTCGTCTTATTCGATCAGCCACCCGAACCAATTCCCACATTGAATTTCGTTCGGAGAGAACGACAGCGTCTTGTCAGCTTTCGTGACATACAGATAAGCATGCTGGGAGCGCTGGTTAACCGTGCTCTGCACGATGACTCCGCTGTCGGTCGCGACCGAGCAGTCGACGGCGTGGCTCTTGACCAGTCCCCATTCTCCGCCCGTGCCCCAGTCGCGGTAGAAATCGTTGTAGGCGTAGCTCGCATACTTCTGCGGATGCTGACGCCAGTCAGGATCGTTGAACCAGATGCCGTAGGCGTCTTCGTATTTCTGGGACTCAAGGGCCGTGAAGAATTTGTCTACCGCCCTGCGTTGCGGATAGTTACGGAAGTGGTAGGCCGTCCATCCACCAAACAAAACCACGATCACCACGGTGATGATCAACTGGCGGCGCCGGCGGGCGCGGGCGGCGTCGAATTGCTCGGCATCCATCAGGGTCATAGCTTCCTAAGCATAATGGATTCAACCGAGATTTACGATTGTCGAAGTACGATTGACGATTGAAGAGCAAAACCCTTTGTCCTTCGAAAATCGTAAATCGACAGTCTTCTACAGCGTTCTTTTGAATAGTGGCGTGGCGATGCTCAGGGTAATGATGCCGAAAATCGTCAGGTAGAGCATGTCGGGCCAGATCGGTTGCAGACCAGTTTCTTTCAGCAGCAGCGATTTGAAGCCATGGACCGCGTAGGTGAACGGGTCCGCTTTCGCGATGGCCTGCAACCATCGCGGGAAGGCTTGTATCGGATAGATCGATCCGCTGGGGAAGAACAGCAGTGTGTTGAGGATGCCGAAAATTGCGCGCGGCACCAGCGGGTCGTCGACCCGAACCATCAGCAGAAACATCATGGTGTTGAAAGCGACCGAGGTCAGCAGGATCATGACCAGCAATCCGACGATAGTGCCGAAGTCGAAGATCGAGCCGACGCCGGCGAGCAACGAGCCTATGATCGTGATGATCACTCCGGTAAGCACCGCCTTGATGGCGCCCGCCGCGTTCAGTCCAAAGACCAGTTCGGTCTTGGTAATCGGCGTAACCAGGTAGCCCTCGTGCACACCTCGGGCTTTGTCGTCGATGTAGAGCATGCCTCCGCCAATCATGACCGAGACAAACATCGCCAGTGTGATCGAGCCGGGCAGCAGGTACTTCATGTATTCGATATACGGGTAAAGTTCCACGATCGACAGCGCGGTCTGTTGCAGCAGGCGTGGCTGAATGACCGGTTGATTCAGGGCGTTGACCAGCTCATTCAGTTCCTGCTCGAGCGTGGAACTCATGAAGTTATCGCTGTTATCGACGATCAGCGCGATCTGCGGATGATTCTGTTCGTAGACGCGGCTCGAATATTGCGGCGGAATCACGACCGCACCCTGAATCTTGCCGTTCTTCACATCCTCAGTGGCTTGCTTCTCGTTGTCGTAATAGACCGGTACGAAGGTCCGAATGTTGGCGCGCACCGAGTCAAAGGCCTCGCGGATTTTGAGAGATTGCGTGCCGCCGTCTTCGTCGACGACGCCCAGCTTGGCATCACGGATCTTGCCACCAAAGGCGTTGCCCAGCACGATCAACTGCACCAGGGGAAAGATCATGGAAGCCATCATGAGGGCTGGAGAACGGAAGAACTTGCGCATTTCGCGCTCGACGATGGCGAAGATGTGATTCATGGCTGCAGTCCTGGTCTGGGAGGCATGACGAATGCGTGCGCTTTGACAAGTTCATCGCGCAACTGCCGCCCGGTGTAGTGGACAAAAACATCGTCCAGTGTGGTGTTCTGTACCGAGAGAGATTTCACGATCACTTTGGCTCTTACCGCGGTTTCGACCAATTCGGTCGTGGTCTTTGAGCCATCACCGGTCAAGATCCGGTACATGCCCGCGCCTTCGTGCTGGATAGAAGTGACATCACTCAAGTTGTGCAGACGCTGCTCCCAATCGGCCGGAACATTTTCAAATTGCGCTTCAATAACATTCGATCCGGGCACGCTCGCTTTGAGCGCGGGGGGCGTATCGAGTGCCACCAGCTTGCCGTGATCGACGATGGCGATGCGATCACAGAGGCGGTCGGCCTCGTCCATGTAATGCGTGGTGATGAGAATCGTGAGTTGGCGCTGCGACTTGATGTTGGTCAACATCTCCCAGACCGCGACGCGCGAGACAGGATCGAGGCCGGTGGTAGGCTCATCGAGAAAGAAGATGCGCGGGCTGTGTACCAGGCCGCGAGCGATTTCCAGGCGGCGGCGCATACCTCCGGATAGAGTCTTGGTCTGAGCGTCTCTCCACTTAGTAAGGTCCACCAACTCCAGTAGTTCGTCGATGGCCTCTTTGCGACGTTGCGCCGGAACGTCATAGAGCTTGGCATAGATGCTCATATTCTCTGCGACGGTGAGATCGAGGTCACTGGTGAGCGCCTGTGGAATGACGCCAATGGCGCGGCGGGCGGCATCGGGATCTTTCACCACATCGTGTCCGGCAATGATGGCCCGACCTGACGTGATCGGAATAAGCGTGGTCATCATGCGGATGAGCGTCGATTTTCCGGCCCCGTTCGGACCCAGGAGTCCGAAAATCTCCTCTTCCTTTACTTGGAAAGAAACATCGTCCACCGCTGTGAAGTCGCCATACTTCTTGACGATGTGATCGACCTCGATAGCGTTGACCGCAGAGCGTGCGCCGTTACCGGACTTGAGGTCGGCGATCACGGGTGCTGCTCCGCCGAGGCGCTCTGAGGCGTGCCATTCAGTTGCTCGGGTGATACCAGTACCTCGGCAGTCATTCCGGGCACGTAGGCTCCCTTGGGATTGTCTAAACGAACTTTCAGAATGATGGTCCTGATGTCGCGCTTCTTGCGGTTAACATCGCGCTGCGTGGCGAAGTCCGCTTCGGCGGATTTGAAGAACACCTTGCCCTGCGTGATGGTGCCGCCGGGTAGGCGAACGCGCAGAGTATCGCCGAGACCGATGTGATCGGCATTGGTTTCTGGAATGGCGGCGCGCACCCAGGTATCGCTCAGGTCAACAATCGTGACAATGGCCTGTCCGGCGTTGACCACTTCGCCTTCACGGGCGGCACGAACCGAAACAGTGCCGCTGACGGGCGCGTAAACCTTGGTGTATCCCAGGCGAACCTCAGCCTCCTTGAGTTGCTGGACGGCATTGTCGAGATCGGCGCGCGTGGACTTTACCGTGCTCTTGGCAGCATGAGCCTGGTTCGTATTGGCCAAAGCCATATCGAGATCAGCCTGCGCGGCATGGACCTGGTCCTTCAGAGATTGCACCGTGGCTTGTTGCACTTTCAAATTACTTTCTGCTTGTACGCGGTCCTGATCCGATGCGACTCCTTGGGCTGCGAGTTCGATGGTGCGGCGGCTATCGCTCTCGGTGCGAACCAGAGTGGCTTCGGCCTGCGCTAACTGCGCGCGAGCGGATTGCAACTTCGCTTGCGCGTTTACCACGCTGCTGGATGTCGTTCCGCGGGTGGCTTGCTCGGTCGACTGCATTTCAGAAACCTTGTGTTGAAAGCTGTTGATGGTGGCGGCGGCCGCGCGGGCCTGCGCTTCGAGTTCGGAAGGATCGAGCAGCGCGATCAGGTCTCCTTGTTTCACCGGCGTGCCCTCGTCGACCAGAAGCTTCGAGATGCGTCCTTCGACTTGCGGGCTGACAATCACCTGGTTGGAGTCGACCGTGCCGATGAGGACCAGATCGCGATCGCTGGGCGTGGAAAAGTAATAATAGGCCAGCGCGATGACCAGGATAATGGAAAGCAGAATGATAAATTTGTTGCGGGCGCTCACTTTGAGTCTCCTTTGCGCCTGTTTTCAGGACGCACGAACAACCCCGCAGAGATGAAGTCGAGCACCGCCGTACGGCGCTCGGCAAGCTTCTCGGGAGAGAGCGGATCGAATCCGATGACAGTTTTCATGACAGGCGCGCTGATGAAGTAGAAGACGACCAGGGCCACCATGGAAGGAATGAAATGCAAAGGCTCGACAGGACGAAATACGCCCTCGGCGGTGCCTTGGCGAATGACGTTGCCCAGCCGCGTATAGATCGGCAAAAAATATCGCTGCGCAACGCGTTTCAGATGGGGCGAGCCGTGCCCCGCCCGCATGGTTTCCATCTGAATAAGGTTGCGGGTGGCATCGTGGCTGGCGACAAAATCGAAATAAGTGCCTACGTAGAGTAGAACCTTCTCTTTAGGCGGCAGGTCGCGGTCGAGGACGGCCATCATGTGTTCGCTCAGTTGTCCAAAAGCAAAGTCGATGGCTTCTCCGTAAAGCGTCTCTTTATCCTTGAAGTAGTAATAGAGCAGGGCCTTGTTGACGCGGGCGGCACGAGCGATGGCATCGGTGCGCGCGCCCGCCATACCCTCCTGGGCGAATTCGCGGATCGCGGCCTGGAGAATGGCGGCACGGCTCTTCTCGGGATTGCCGCGGGATCCGAGACGGGATTTGGGAGTGGTGCTAATCATTAATTAACCAGTTAGTTAGATTATAGGCCGGCAGCCGCCGATGCACAATCGGCGCTCGGGCTTATAATTCAGCGACTTGGGAGATTTCGATGCTGCCCATCCAGAGAATCCTCTGTCCCACTGACTTCAGTGAACCCTCGCTCCAGGCGGTGAAAACGGCCTGCGAGTTGGCCGATCACTTCGAGTCCGAGATATGCCTGCTGCACGTGGTGCCCACCATTCCCCTGCCCACTTCCGATCCGGCGTACGATTTTGAGCTGCCGGAATATGAGAAGATTCTGCATGACGACGCAGTCAGAAAGCTCCGCAATTTGCGGGAGCAAGCGATAAAGCCCGGCGTAACCGCCAAAACGATTGTGGCCCACGGCCAGGCCGCCGACGAGATCGTCATCATCGCAGAGCGGGAAAAAGTGGACTTAATAGTCATCGCCACGCATGGCTCGACCGGCTTACGCCATTTTGTGTTTGGATCCGTGGCCGAAAAAGTGGTGCGCTTGGCGCCATGCGCCGTACTTACATTAAGAGTCGCAAAGGCAAAAGGATGATCTAACTCTCGCACTCCGAGTGACAAGCGATCAAATTCAGGACGGGCGGGGCCGCCCGTACTCCATCGTCTCATCGGACTAATCAATCAGGCGCAGGGAGAGAGCCGGACTTCGCTGCAATTCCAACCCTGTTACATCCCTGAGCGCGGTCTCGAGCGCGGCGCGCGAGCAGGCATGAGTCAGCACTCGCACCTGGCTCTGCGAGGCGGCGTTTTTTGCCCAGATCGCGGCGGCGCGTTCCACGGAGACTCCATTTCTCTCGAGCACATTCGTGATCGGTCCTATGGCGCTGGGGTCGGCCACTGGGAAGCGCAAGGAATGTTTGCCCTTGCCGTTGGGCGTGCCCGGGTTGAGCACAGTGCCGGGGTTCGAGGCGAACCCGCCTTTGTGGCAGGCGATGTCGACGATGTCGCTGAGTACCGCGCTAGCGCTGGGCAACGATCCGGCGCCTTTGCCGGAGAAAAGCATTTCGCCGACAGCGTCCCCGCGAACCAGCACGGCATTATTCTCATCGCGAATGCTTGCGAGTTGATGCGTCGCCCGCAGCAGCAGGGGCCCCACTTCGAGCTCGATATCATCCCCATTCACTGAGGCGGTGGCGATATGTTTGATGACATATCCCATCTCGCGCGCCGCTTGAATATCGTCGGCCGTGATATTGCGAATGCCCTCTGTCGCGACTGCGCCGGACGCCACACGCGTGTTGAAAGCCAGTTCCGCGAGGATTTTCAGCTTCTGCGCCGCGTCGTGGCCGTCAACATCGAGTGTGGGGTCGGCCTCCGCGAAACCCATGGCCTGTGCCTCAGAGAGTGCGGCATCGAACTCCACGCGGTCTTCGGTCATGCGCGTCAGAATGTAGTTGCAAGTGCCGTTGAGAATGCCGGTCAAGCTGTGAATCTGGTTGCCGACCAGTCCATTGCGCAACGCGCGGATGATGGGAATGCCGCCGCAGACGCTGGCTTCGAATCCCAGGCGCACATTCTGAATTTCGGCGGCCTTCATCAGGCTGAAGCCGTCGACCGCGAGCAGGGCCTTGTTGGCGGTGACTACGTGCTTGCCGCGTGCAAGCGAGCGTTGGATGAATCCGCGGGCAGGCTCGATGCCTCCCACTAATTCGACGACCAGGTCGCAGCCGTTATTGATGACCTTATCCGGATGAGTAGTGAGTAAGTCGCGGTCGACGGAGTCAGGCCGCTCTTTGAGAGGATCGCGCACCAGGATCTTGCTGATGCTCAGCTCCACGCCGGCGCGCTGGCGAATGAGGGAGCTGTTTTTGTGAACCAATTCGACCAGGCCGCCGCCCACCGTGCCGCAGCCCAGCAATCCAACTTTTAGCTTCCGGGTATCCATGGTTTCAATCTTTCGTCATCATCTGGAGCGCCTCCGGCAATGGAAGGCACCAGCAGGACCTCATCTCCGTCCTGAAAGGCATAGGTATTGCCCCCAAGGAAGCGGATGTCCTCTTCGTTCACATACACATTGAGGAAGCGGCGGATTTCACCGGCTTCGTCGCGCAAATGCGGCTTCAACTCGGGGAACTGGGTGTCGAGTGTCGAGAAAAGTTCTCCCAGGTTTGTAGCCGCGCAGGTAATTCGCGCTGTGCCTGCTGTCAGCCGGCGAAGGGCTGTCGGAATTTGGACGGTTACTGTCATCTCTCATGCCTCCACGGGGATTTGAATTTCTTCGAGCGACTGCATGTACCGATCGAATTGCGAAATCTTGGGCGCGAGGGCGGGTTCAGCGGCATAGCGTCCGGCGAACACGTCGGTAGTCTTCAAGCCATTTCCTGTAATGCAGAGCACCGTGGTTTCTTCGGGTGCGATGCGGCCCTGTTCGTAGAGTTTGCGTGCGCTGCCGACGGTGACGCCGCCCGCAGTTTCAGTGAAGATGCCCTCGGTCTGGGCGAGTAACTCGATCGACTCGACGACTTCGGCGTCAGAAACATCCTCGGAATATCCGCCGCTGGTGGTGATGGCCTTGATTGCATAATGTCCGTCGGCAGGATTGCCGATGGCCAGGGAACGCGCAATTGTGGCGGGTTTCTGCGGCTCGATTTCCGCATGGCCACCTTTTACCGCAGTCGATATCGGGGAGCAGCCGGTCGCCTGCGCGCCGAAGAACTTCACCGCTTTGGCGTCAACCAATCCCAGCTTGATCAGTTCGTCGAACGCCTTCTTGATTTTGGTAATCAGCGAACCACCGGCCATAGGGACGACAACGTTGTCAGGCAAGCGCCATCCCAGTTGCTCGGCAATTTCGTAGCCCACCGTCTTCGACCCTTCCGCGTAGTAAGGACGCAGGTTGACATTGACGAATCCCCAGTTACGCTCGTCGGCAATCTGCGAGCACAGCCGGTTGACCTGGTCGTAACTGCCTGCAATTCTCACTAACTTCGCTCCAAAGACTTGCGTTCCTAAAATCTTGGCGGGCTCTAAGTCGGCTGGCACGAAGATGACTGCCTTAAACCCTTCCCGTGCGGCCTGGGCCGCGACTGCGTTGGCGAGATTCCCGGTCGAGGAACACGCCACAGTATCGAATCCAAAACTGCGCGCATTGGCCAGGGCCACGGCGACCACCCGGTCTTTAAAGCTGAGGGTAGGGAGACACACGGCATCGTTTTTGATGCAGAGTCTTTTAGCGCCAAGTTTTTTGGCTAATTGGGGCGCGCTCAATAGCGGCGTGAAGCCTACCGGCAGATGGGGGTGATAATTCGCCGGAAGAGGCAACAACTCCGCGTAGCGCCACATGTTCGATGGGCGCTGGGCAATTTGCTCGCGGGTAAGATGTATCGCCTCATAGTCGTAACTGACTTCCAGGGGAGAGAAGCAATCTTCACAAATCGACCGGGGCACGTTGCCCCAGCTTTTCTGACATTCTCGGCACCGCAGTTCGTAAGCCATCGTCCACTCGCTTTTCGAGTGGCGGAAGGACGAGTCTTCTTGCCCGGAAAAATAAAATAGGAGGGAAAAAGGATTACGAGATGCAGAAAAAAATGATGCGGCACCTCGAAATTCATGTCCCCCGTTACCGGGCGAGAGTTGACACCAGACGACCGGGATAGATGATCCCGATCCGGTTGTCGTGGCTTCACAGGGCTCGTCCCTCAGCCACTCTGCATGAAATTCGGGGTCTGCTCCGAAGAGCAAACTTGGAATCGGAGTTTACCGTGGAGATGTCCGCCCGTCAAGTGATGCGAGTCACGGGCTCGGGGTACGAGCACTTTCTTAAGTCTGGCGATCGCTCGATCGATTCAGTTATCCTCCCTAGATTCAGCACATTCCCATGAACGATCGTCGCACTGAGGAGTGGTTGCACCAGCACCAGCGGTTCGCGGCCGGCGTCCTTTTGCTGGGCGGACTCTTTGCACGCCTTTGGACAGCACACGGAACATTTCTCAATCCGGATGAGGCGCTCCATTTTCAGATCGCCAACCAGACCTCCTGGGTGTCGGCCTACCGCGCTAGCCTGACCACCGCGCATCCGCCGCTGCTTGATCTTCGTCATTCATTTTCTACGAGGGTTCGGGACCTCGGAGTTCGTGCTGCGACTCCCTTCCGTGATTGCAGGAACAGTGTTCTGTTGGCTTTTGTTTCGCTGGACAACCTTTTTGTTCGGCCGCGCGGCGGGATGGATGGCGCTGTTGTTTGCCGCGTTCCTCCCGCCACTCGTCTTTCTGTCAGCCGAGGTGCGACAGTATGCACTGCTGCTTGTGTTCATGGCGGCCGCGATGTGGTTGCTGGAAAAAGCTTTCGTCGAGGAGTCAGCAGAGAAGATGCTGCTGGCTTACATCTTTGTTCTGCTGGCGCTGCTGACGCACTATTCGGCCTTTTTGTTTGCTGCCGCGCTGGGTGCGTATTCTTTCGTTCGTTGGATGGAACGCAAGTATCCAGCGCGCGTGAAAGCCGCCTGGGCCGTAGGGCAAATTTGCCTGCTGGGGACTGCCGATTTTCTCTATCGCACGCACCTGGTCAGCCTGCATTCGGGTGCCTCGATCACCAGCCAGGAGTGGCTTCGCAACTCGCTCTTTCATCCTGGCCAGCAGAGTTTCCTTCTGTTTATCTTCGCGCGGACGTTTGGAGTATTTCAGTTCGTCTTTGGCCAGCTCGCGGTCGGAGATGTAGCCTGCGTTCTGTTTCTCATCGGGCCTGTCTATCCGGTTCTAAGGCCTCAAGGGCTAAGGCCTGCCATAGACGTAGGTTCGACGGGCACGGCCGAAGCCGTATCCATCCGAAGGTCTGATGGTGCGGGTTCGCCGCAGCGAACCTCCTCTTGGGCGATCACAGTCTTGCTTACTCTCCCATTTGTCTTGACCTGTGCCACGGCCATCGCAGCAGTCTATCCCTATGGCGGCACGCGGCATTCTGCTTTCCTGATTCCGTTTGCGATTGCAGGCGTCAGTCTCGGCCTCGCATGCTTGCTGAAGCAGAACGCGGTCCGGGGATTGGCGGTTTCGCTGGCGATCGTAGCGGTCTGCGCGGTGTTCGGGAAGCCCCACCGTCCGTATATGACGCGACAGGATCAGAGCATCGACAACATGTCACGGGCCATGACTTTCGTGAGGAAGAACGTTCCCCCCGATAGCGTGATTCTCGTCGATTACCAGACCAGCCTCTTGCTGGGTCACTATCTTTGCAATCAACAGCCGATCTCGTTCGACCGCTCGATTCCCGGCTTTCTCGTCTTCCGTTGCGGAGGTTATCGCGTACTGTCGACTGGGCCGGAAACGTCCATTTTTACAACGGAATCCTTTCTTCATGGAAGGACCTGGAGCGTGATGCCCGATTTAAACTTGAAGGCCGGCGATCGCTTCTGGGTGGTGCAGGCAGGATGGGATATCGATCTGGCGCGCCAGTTACGAAGCGCTTCTCCGCGCTTCCACGATCTCAAAGTTGAGTCGTTCGGCCGTAATATTCAGATGTTCCAAATGCTTCTGGAGCCGGAAGGCCCGGTCGTGCCGTAATCCGTGCTGCGGTTGCACGCGCAAAAACATTGAGTGTCGCGATGGCTTGATTTCCTCGCCGAACCGCTATAATGGCGCACCGATGGCCCTTACCTCTGGCGCGAAACTCGGGCCTTACGAAATCGTCTCTCCACTCGGCGCGGGCGGCATGGGAGAGGTGTATCGAGCGCGCGATACCCGCCTCGACCGCACCGTAGCCGTTAAGATCCTGCCCGAGCATCTCTCGCAAAACCCTGAGGCCAAGCAGCGCTTCGAACGCGAAGCTCGCACCATTTCGTCTCTGAACCATCCGCATATCTGCGTCTTGCACGATGTCGGCAGCCACGAAGGTATCTCGTACCTGGTCATGGAATATGTCCAGGGCGAGAGCATGGAGGCCCGCCTGAAAAAGGGCCCGCTTCCGCTTAAGCAGGTGCTGGACTGCGCAGTCCAGATTTGCGACGCGCTCGAGAAAGCGCATCGTGCCGGAATCGTGCACCGCGATTTGAAGCCCGCCAACATCATGCTGACGGGCTCTGGCGCCAAGCTGCTCGACTTCGGACTGGCAAAACCGGCAACGGCGATCCTTGGCGGGGCTGCGACTCTCAGCGAAAAAGGAAACCTGACGCCGTCGACTCCAACCGTGAACCTGACTGCGTTAAGCGCGACTCCCGCTCCGCTGACCCAGCACGGGACCATCGTCGGCACCTTTCAGTACATGGCTCCCGAAGTTCTGCAAGGGCAAGAGGCCGACGCGCGAAGCGATATCTTCAGCTTCGGCTGTGTGTTGTACGAGATGGTGACAGGACGGAAAGCGTTCCAGGGGAAGTCGCAACTCAGCGTGCTGACCGCCATCCTCGAGAAGGAACCCGAGCCCTTGGCGACGTTGCAGCCGGCTACTCCTCCCGCACTTGACTACGCCGTGCAGACTTGTCTCGAGAAAAATCCTGACAGCCGTTATCAAACTGCGCATGACTTGAAACTGCAATTGTCCTGGATCTCGAAGTCAGGATCGCAGACCGGAATGTCCGCGGTTCGAGCGAGCAAGGGCCACAGAAATTTCCTGTGGCTTAGCGCGCTTGCAATCGTCGGCCTCGCGATCTTGGCGCTGGCTGCCGCATTCTGGTCTGCACGACAGCCGCGCCGGCTTTTGCGTTCCAACCTGCTGCCGCCTGCGGGCATGCAATTCGAGACTATGTACCGCAACGGCCCGCCCGCGCTTTCTCCGGATGGGACGCGCCTGGCATTTGTGGCGCGGCAAGACGGAAAGAACTCTATTTGGATTCGTTCTCTCGACCGACTCGAAGCAACACCATTGCGCGGAACCGAGGATGCCTTCTTTCCTTTCTGGTCACCGGATGGCTCCGCCGTGGCATTTTTCATGCACGGCAAGCTTTGGCGGATGAACCTGAACGGGACCGCCCTGGTCGCACTCTGCGATGCGCCGGAGGCCCGGGGTGGAAGTTGGGGACGAGAGAACACGATTGTGTTGGCGGCGACAACCTTCGGGCCGATCACGGAAGTTCCCGCCGTGGGCGGGACATCAAAGCGAGTCACCAGCAGCGCCGGCATGAGCCTTATCAATGCGTCCGATCGCTGGCCCCTCTTCTTGCCCGATGGCAAACACTTCCTCTTTCTGCATACTCCGTCGGGGGACGCCGACGACCGCAACGAAATTCGGTACACGTCTGTTGACGGAGGTGCAGAGAAGATCGTGCTGACCGGGAAGTACTACGCCTTCCAGTATGTCGCGGGATGGCTGCTGGTGAACCGCGGAGGTTCGGTGCAGGCCTGGAAGTTTGATGCCGCGAACGGGAAGGTCTCGGGTGATCCGGTCCAAGTCATCGATAAGGTCGCTTCCGATGACATCACCGCGGCTTCAGCGTTTTCCGTCTCCTCGCAAGGCACGCTAATTTATCAGGAGGGGTCCGGAGCCACCGGCGACCGCCACGTATGGGTGGACGCAACCGGCAAACAGCTCTCCCAGATATCGGATCCGGGCATCTACGGCGGAACGCGCCTCTCCCCGGATGGATCGCGGCTGGTCACGCCGGCGATGGGGCTAGGCGGCAGCGCAAATCTCTGGATGTGGGACTTGTCGGGCGGAACGCGTGCCCAGCTTTCTTCGGCCAACACTACCGACATCCCGCTCTGGTCAGCCGACGGACACACTATTTATTTTGTCGTCGTCAATCCCGATGCACCCGGGGAAATTCGGGAAGTGCCGGCGGATGGTTCCCACCCCGAACGCACCTTGCTCAAGACGACGAACGACCTTTCGACGGCCGACTGCACCAGCGACGGCAGGTGGCTCCTCTATGAAGAAACTCGGAAGGAGTCCCCGGCGATCTCCATGCTCAAGGCGCTTCCCTTGGCCCAGGGCCTCGAGGCCTTTACCGTGCTCGACTCCGTCACTTCTTATAGCAACGCGCGCGTGAAACCGACCTCCAACGACTGGTTGGCGTATCAGTCCAAAGAGTCAGGAATGTCCGAGGTCTATCTCACGCGCTTTCCTCGTCCCAGTGCGAAATACCGGGTATCCCAGACCGGTGCTACCCAGCCGGTGTGGAGCAAGGACGGTAAGAAATTGTTCTACCTGGACAACTCGCAAAGAATGACCGCGGTCGATATACAAACGGAGGGAGATTCAGTGCACATCGGCCCACCCAAGACCCTTTTTCAGACTGGAGTGCGAAATTCTATGAGTTCCGAAGCCTATGATGTTTCGCGAGATGGAAAATTCATGGTGGTGAACTCAGTAATGGAAAGTACCGCGCCCCTGGTGTTAGTTACCAATTGGGACATGGAGCTGAAGAAGTAAGTCCGGTCCCCATTACCAGCGAACTAACCCTTCCGGATCTTCCACCAGCACCACCTCATACTTCTCGATCATCGGCATCAGCACGCTCTCGAGTTCCTCCTTCCACAGCTTGCCCTCGTAAAACTTGGCCTTCATCGGCTCGCGCGAAGCCAGGTCAGGAAAGCCGCGCATGAAGAAGAAAGTATCGGGATCTTCGATGGAGAGAAACGGGCCCAGAATCTTCATTCCAATTTCGGCATGCGCCGGAGTGGACTTGGTGCGAAAAATCTCCAGAAACTCGGGACGTTTCCCCGGCTTGAGCTTGTAGGTACGCATTTCGATGATCATCTCAATAGTGTAGTGCGTCACACAGATCGACCTTTAAGTTTGGCGTGGGGGTCCTTCGCGCTCTTTGCGGCCGTTCTTCGCGAACTTTGCGGTCAAAAGCTTGGTTTTCCCTGCGCCATCGCAGGCAACAGATAACGATAGACATTTATGACGCGCGCCAGGCTATCGTAGTGGCGGGAGGCGAGAAATCAAGAGCCACTTACTTCTTCTCGGAAGGGGCCAGTCCCAGAGCCCCAAGGTTAATTTCGTCCGGGACCCAGCGTCCGTCACGTTTGGTGACCACTCCAAAGCCTCCGTTGTAGTCCCACACAGTCCAACTGATATTGTGCTTCTCCAGTGAAGTGCGCACGTCCGTGAGCCATGCAGCCCGATCCGCTGGGTCAGCATCTTCCCGGTAGACCCCAAACTCATCGCAGATCACAGCAACGTTGCGGTGTTTGGCCCACTCCGACACTTGGCTGATCTCCATGTCGATGCGGGCCGCGTCCCAGTGCTCCATGCCATAACGCAACACGTAGAGTCGGTTGATTCCATCGGGCACCGCCGCTGCGGCCCTCTCGGCGGATTCGCGGTTTGAGGGATACGCCAGATGCTTTACGTCGTGCCAGTAATTCACAGACCAGGTCGCGCCTTGATGGGTAAAAACCGGCGGATCATAAAAATGAAAGCTATAAATGACATTGGAGTCGGGCAGCGGCTCCAGAAATAGCAGTTCTTCGTTTGCGGACCAGCGTGCTCCCGACGCGACGATCGTGTGCCTCGGCGCTCCCTCGCGAATGGCTTTGGCGAGTTTCACCTGCATGCCTGACCAGCGAAAGCGGTCACGCATTTCCGGTTCATTGAGCACTTCGAAAAACATCATGCCGGGATCGCTGTTCGCATAGTGTCGCGCCAGCGCTCGCCAGAAATCGGCGAACTGCTCGACGAAATCGTCATTCTCGAGCTTCGCTTTGAAATCACTGTCGGGGTGAATATCAACAATGACCGCGAGGCCTCGATCCTGAATCATCTTCACTGCGGTATCGAGATAGCCCAGATATTCGAGAGGAAGCTGGTCGGCGTGTCCGCTCTGAAACATGGGCTGCGGATTCACGCTGAGCCGCACATGGTCGAATCCCATCGACTTCATGAGAGCGATGTCTTGCGCGGTGATGTAAGTCTGAAAGTGTTCCTTGGTGTATCCCTTGGGATCGTAAACCTGCGCAAACCAGCTGCTGGCATTGATGCCGTGACGGAGGTGTGACGTGTTCGGCAGGTTTTGCGCACTCGCTGCCGCGAGTAGAAAGAGCACGCATGCGACTTGACGGATAAAACGCATCAGCTCTGAATCGGCAGCGCGCGAATGCGCTTCTTCGTCGCGGCGTAGATCGCATTGCACAAGGCCGGAGCCAATGGTGGAACGGGAGGCTCTCCCGCGCCACTCGGCGCTTCGCTGCTTTCGACGAAATACGCCTCGACTGACGGAGCTTCGTTCATGCGGATCGGCGCGTAGTCATCGAAGTTGCCTTGCACGATGCGTCCCTTGTCGATCGTGATTTGCGCGCGCAAGGCGTTGGCGAGGCCGTAGATCACTCCGCCTTGGATCTGCTGTTCGAGAATCTTGGGATTGATCACCTGCCCGCAATCGATGGCTCCGACCACGCGATGCACCCGCGGCTGATCGTTCTCCATCGAGATCTCGACCACCTCCGCCACGTAAGAGCTGAAGCAGCCGAAGCAGGCGATGCCGTGATAGTGTCCGGGCGCGAGCGGTTTGCCCCAGCCGGCTTTCTCGGCGGCGAGTTGCAGCACGCCGCGCATGCGTGCGGTGTGCCAGGTGGCGTCAAAATACTTGATGTCCTCATCTTTCGCCAGCAGGTGCAACCGGTATTCGAGGGGATCTTTTCCCGCAGCCGCCGCCAGTTCATCGATGAAGCATTCGCTGGCGAAGCCGACTTGCAGCGCATAGACCGATCGCATCCATCCCAAGGGGACCGGCGTCTCTGTCATTACGTATTCAAGCGAGCAATTGGGAAACGAGTAGACCAGCGCCGCTTCGTCGCGCAGATCGACATCGACGCCGTCGGGTTCGGCTGTACCTTTCTGTCCGTTGATCGAGCCAGCGACGAATCGATGCGAGAAGGCGACGGGCCAGCCTTGTCCATCGAGTTCCGCGCTCAAATGGTGATAGCTCGCGGGACGATAGGTCGAGAACCGCATGTCATCTTCCCGCGTCCACAAAACTTTGACCGGAACGTTTGCGGCTTTCGAAACCAGCGCGGCTTCGACCGCGTAGTCATGTTCCAACGCGGCGGCCAAAGCCTCCGCCGATCAGCGTGACATTCACCTTGACTTGATCGGGATCGAGACCGATTGCCTGCGCGACCGAATCGCGAACATCCTGCGGAACCTGAGTCGGAGCCCACAATTCGCAACTCGATCCGCGAAATTGCGCAGTGCAATTGCCAGGCTCGAGCGGAGCGTGCGCCATGAAGGGAAGTTGATAGGCCGCTTCGATGTGACGTCCGCGGACCTTCGAAACATCCCCTGTCGAGTACAGCGTTGCGGCTTTGTTCGGCAACGCCTTCTTCAGCGAATCGTAAATCGCGGCCGAATTCAGATCTTTGTTGGGACCGTCATCCCACGTGACATTGAGCACGCGGCGGCCTTCCATCGCGCCCCAGACACTATCGGCGACCACAGCCACCGCCGAGTCACCAATCTTGCCAACGTACGTAACCCCGGAAATCTTCTTCGATTCTTTGTCGTCGAAGCTGGCGACCTTGCCGCCGATCGTTGGGCAGCGCGAGAGTACGGCAAACTTCATTCCCTCAAGCCGGAAGTCGATGCCGAACTCCGCTTTGCCTTCGACTTTCGCCGGCGTATCGACGCGCGCCAGGGGCTTCCCGACGATCTTGTAATCTTTCGCCTGTTTCAGCGGCATGTCGCTGGGAATGGGCAACGTCGCCGCCTTGCTGGCGAGCGCGCCATAACTCAGGCTGGTATTCGTGCCGGTGCGCGAAACCATTCCGTTTTCCGCTTTGCACGCCGGATCGCGGAATGCCCCACTCCAGCGCCGCCGCCGAAATCAACATCTCGCGCGCAGCCGCTCCCGCCTTGCGCATCGGATCCCACGTCGTCCGCACGCTGGCGCTGCCGCCGGTGGTCTGATCTCCATAGAGCGTGCTCGCTCCCACCTGCTCGATCGAAATCTGCTTCCAGTCGGCTTCGAGTTCCTCGGCGAGAATCATCGGCAGGCGAGGTGCGCACGCCCTGGCCCATCTCGGAGCGCGGCACCAGTACCGTGATCTTGTTGTCGGGAGTGATCTTCAGATAAGCGTTGGGCGCGAACACGTCCTTCCCGTTCGACGAAGAACCGTGCGGCAGATAAAAGCCGATCACCAGTCCCGCGCCAGCCGCGGCCCCGGCGGCGAGAAATTCGCGGCGCGAAAGTGGACTCATTGCCCACCTCCCGCAGCCCGATGAATCGCGCGCCGAATGCGATCGTAGGTCCCGCAGCGGCAAATATTCCCCGACATCGATTGCGTGATCTGATCGTCGGAGGGTTGCGGATTCTTAGCGAGCAAAGCCGCCGCCGCCATAATCTGTCCCGTCTGGCAGTAGCCGCATTGCGGGACATCTTCCGCGATCCATGCCTGCTGCAACACGTGAAGGCCATTCGCCGAAAGCCCCTCGATGGTGGTGATGGATTTTCCCGCAGCCTGTGACACCGGAGTGGAACACGAGCGCACGGCCGCGCCATCGAGATGGACGGTGCAGGCGCCGCAGAAACCTGCGCCGCATCCGAATTTCGTGCCGGTCATCTGCAGCGTGTCGCGCAGAACCCAGAGCAGCGGCGTGTCAGGGGAAACGCTGACTTTCCGCTCGCTGCCATTTACACGAAGAGTGAAATCAGCCATGGAGGCCTCAAGTGTTTTCGGATGAGGCTGACCATGGTATCAAAATGTTGGCGCGCCAGAGTGATTTGCCACGTGCGAGGTAGGAGGGATTCTGCGTGCTTCGCCTGGTTAGGACAGTTGACTAGAGATTCGCAGCGTTTAGAATTCCCGTGTTATGCGTGCACTAAAGTTTATTGGCTTGCTGCTGGTTAACCTCGCTGTCGCCGTAATTGGAACTGCGATTCTGGATTCCACGTTGTGGAGAGTGATTTCGTCTCACTCGGTCGCAGCGATAGTCTGGAAAGAATTAACCTTCAGCATCGTCTGTGCAGCTTTTATCGGGTTCGGAATGTGGCGAACTTGGCGAAATTCTGCGGCGAAGTGGACATGGATTCTGCCAGCAGTATGGTTTGCGTTTGGTTACCTGACAATGGCTGGGCACGGCGACGTGTTTGGTCGGCTCTCCGGTTTTGGCTCTGGGAGCGTCCTGAGTGCGCCGGACGTCAGGAGCTTTTTCTCGTTCACCGTTCCGCTGGTTCATGCTGTCTCCTATTCTGTTGGCGCATACCTGTCCTCTCTACTGTACCCGGCATCTGTGGTTCCCGCGTAATGCGTAGTTGGCGAAAAATCCCCATGTCGCCGTTGACCAATGGTCAAAACGTGCAATCGCCTGCTAACGTCCCCCTCGCTCCCCAAACCAGTTTCAGATAGAATTCGACGCTTGTGCTCTGCGTTAGGAGATAAGACCATGAGATTTGTGGATTATCGTGTGCATGGATGATTTTTGCGGTCGGTCTTGTCACTGTCGTCTTGACGGAACTGCGGCATCCTCCCGGCACCGCCCTCGATACCCCGTTGCTGTGGATCTTCGTCGCGATGTCAATCTTCTAGGCTCGAACGATGATGGTGTCAAGGTCTTAGGATGTTTTGTATGGGTGCAAATCTTTCGGGGTTCGCTCTCGAAGTGGTTCGAATGAAATTGGGGCATACATCTCATGTCGCATGCCGTCTTGAGCGAAACCATGTTTCAATGGCCGTCGAAGCGGCCTGCAGCGACTGCGGTCTGAGTTGGCGCAAAATCTCAATTGCACTAATTGACTATGAGCCTAATCTGCACCGGTGGCCGCACATTCTGGGCGGCTGCAATTACGGCCATGACTGTTTTGCATGGGTGGCTTTTCTTTCATTTGTCCAACGCTCACCCCTGCAATTTTGGTTAACGATTGCGCTTCACACGATAGCTTGCGTCGGGCCGTTTTGGATGCTTGTTGATTGGTCCTTTAAGCTGGACAAAGCTAGGCTCGCAGCCTTATTTGGCTATTCCTCGTGCCATGGGCTTTCCTCTGGTATGCGTTCGAGAAATGGGAGCCGCGGAACCGGACTTCTTAAAACTAGCCGATAACTGTCGTAAATATCCCCATAACGCTCACCGATCGACCTTTGACGTTTTCCAACGCCGCGGGTTCCAAGTCTTATCGCGCCCGCCGCTCAGAGGCCATCGAGCCGCTGCGATTATCTCGTATCTCGACTGCAACAAAATCCCGGCCCTGTCTCTTGCGAAAAACGCAGCGACAAGGACGGGGCACGCAATTTACACACATTGATTAGCTTTGTTCGACCACTCCTGCTGCACGGTATATTTGCCGACCGTCTTCGTTTTCCAGGCGCAGATGTCGCCAATCTCTCCGTTGGTGTCGTCGTACCATCCCTGCCCGGGAATCGGATCGGTAATGGCTTCACACAACTCGTGCGAAGTGGTGACGGTAAGTGCGGTGAAGGTGTCTTGCCCTCCGGTGCAGCCCGCGCAATCGGGATAAGGCAGCACACCGTAGAAAATATTTGATCCAAATGAGTCATGGTATCCGCAGAAGGACTGGCAGGAACCGCTGCCGCCTTGCTCCACCGTCACCCCCGATTCCACATAGACGACGTACAAAGTATTCGGTCCCGGCTTCGGCATAGCACCGCTCGTAATCTGCTGCTGCACCAGGCTCTGAATAGCGCTGTCTTGCACAGTTTTAGCGAGGCGCGGGAGAAGTCACGGTGAGCGTTCCGAGAAACTTTGCCGTGGCCGATGGTCTTCCCTGCCACGCTGTATTCGGCAAGCTGATCAATCAGTGGGCTGGCGACAATATAAGTAAAAAAGTCGTTGATCTGCGAAATGAGTCCGCTAGCCGGAGCCTGTTGCCAACCGCTTCCCCAGAACAGTGTGAATACTTCGACATTGGTGAGCAGAGGCCCGTTGCGATAAGTGAGTTGCGGCGATGCGGCCGCCCTCGTCACCGGATGCATGGGCACCACGCGAATGGGAACGCGATCGTGTTTGGCGGTTTTCTTCTTCGTCGGGCTAGCCATGTGGAATCTCCATCCGGCCAGAGGATCGAGTTCTGATGGTTAGATTCACCTGCGAGGGATTGCGCTGCCAAGTATCAGAGGGGCATCCGCGGGCGGCGAGGGTTTTCGGGGATATCCTCGGACGGGCAATCCTTCAGGGCTTCCCAATCGTCCAGAGGCGCAACCGGAGCTTCCACGTCACCCACGATCTCGATCTCTTCCTTCAGACAGCCGAAGATATCGTTAGGCGGAACTTTGATGTTCATGCTTCTCACTCTCGTCCCATTACATCACGACTATCGGCAAAATCCCATCCTCCCCAACTGCTACACTGACCCCTCATGCTCACCGGACACGCCACACCAGAAGCCACCGCCCGTTACCGCGACCGTTTCGCCAAACTACGCGACGCCGGAAATTATCGCCAGCTTCCTCAAACAGCCGGGGAGTTGTGGCTTTCATCAATCGGGCTGGGCACCTACCTCGGCGAGCCCGACGACGTGACCGACGCGGAGTATACCCAAGCCATCGTCGCAGCCCTGCGTTCGGGGATCAACGTTCTCGATACTGCCATCAACTACCGCCATCAGCGGTCAGAGCGCAATATCGGAGAGGCCCTCAAACAACTCTCCCCAGAATTACAGCGTGACGAAATCTTCGTCGCCACCAAAGCTGGCTACCTCTCTTTCGACGGAAACATGCCTGCCGATCCTCGCGGCTACTTCATGCGTGAATACATCGAGCCCGGAATTCTCGATCCCACGCAACTCGCTGGGGGAATGCACTGCATCGCGCCCGCTTATCTCGAGAATCAGATCGACCGCTCGCGCCAGAATCTCGGCCTCGAGACTCTCGACCTTTTCTACCTGCACAATCCCGAATCGCAATTGGGCGACATCTCGCGGGAAGTCTTTCTTGAGCGCGTGAAGGCAGCGTTCACCATGCTGGAAAGGCAGGTGAAGGCCGGCAAGATAACTTTTTATGGGATGGCAACCTGGAACGGCTTCCGCGTGCCTGACACAGTTCGTGACTATCTTGACCTGTTTGCGATTGCTGCCATCGCCGAAGAAGTGGGCGGCAAGAATCACCACTTCCGTTTTGTGCAAGCGCCCTTCAATCTCTCCATGCCGGAGGCGTACGGCTTCCCCAATCAAGGCCGAGGCAAAGACAAGATGCCGCTCTTGGCCGCCGCCGCAGAGCTGGGAATCGCGGTCATGGGCAGCGCCAGCCTCTATCAGGGACGCCTGGCCCACAGTCTGCCTGAGTCGATTAAAGAGATGTTAGGGATGAAAACAGATTCCGCGACCGCAATCCAATTCGCCCGCTCCGCTCCCGGAATCACAACGGCGCTGATTGGGATGGGTCACAAAGAGCACGTAGAAGAAAACCTGAAGCCGGCTCACATTCCGCCGACAGATCCTGAAAAATGGCACCAACTCTTCCGAGAATCCTAGAGCCTAGAGCCTAGAGCCAAAAGCCAAAAGCCTTACTTTTTAATTTCCGCCAATTTCCCCGACGCGATCTGCGCCGCCTGCGTGGAAGGGTTCTCCTTCTGCACCTGCTCGTAGATTCGCTTGGCTTCCGCAGGCAGTTGGTCCGCTTGATAGGTGTCCGCTAATTCCAGCAGGGCCGTCGCCTTGCCGACAGAGTTTGTAGGTTTGTCGGCTAGCTTCTTATAAATTTCGATCGCGTCTTTGTTGCGGCCGGTCGAGCGGTACACCGAAGCCAAGGCAAGTTGCGCCAGCGAGGAAAGGTCTTTGTTTCCCGACGAAGCTACGTCCTTGAAATCGCGCTCCGCGGCAGCATTGTCTCCCAGGTCCGCGGAAGTGCGTCCCAGAAAATAACGCGCGAATTCCGCCGAATGCGCATGCGGATATTGATCGACAATCGCCTGGAACTGCTTATGAGCCTCGGTCGCTCGCTCCTTGTCTGAGGCAAAGCTGGGGAAGTCAGGTTCCGGGGGCGTTCCCGCCGGGCGGATCTGCGTGTCGAGCGTTCGTAACGCCCGGCTCAGGTCGACTCCCGCTTTTTGATCCTGTTGATCGAAGTAGTACCAGAGTCCCAGGGCGGCCGCGACCACCACCAGCAGCGCGATGCCGCCGGCAATCAGCTTCGACTGGTGTTCGGCGCTCCAATGGGCGGTGGCTTCCGCCGCATCGATGGTGGCCCTGCTGAAACGGTCTTCCTTAAGTTGTCGACGAGTCTCTGCGCGCACGGATATCCCTTCTACTTACGGCAATCCAAGAGTTTATCAGGCTGGATTCAGGAGCGCAAAAAAGGCGGCCCCTCACACACGAAAGCCGCCAGCATGTGGCGGCTTTTCCAGGCGAGAACTAGCGTTCTTGTTCTTCCAGCAGGCCCTGCTCAAGCTTTTCCTGACACTCGATGCAATGCCGCGTCCACGGCACCGCTTCCAGTCGCTTGGCATTGATTTCCTTGCCACAAGCGATGCACTCTCCAAAGGTACCTTCGCGGATGCGGTCGAGCGCGCTCTCCACCATGTTCAGCAGCTGGCGGTCGTTGTTGCTCTGGTGAAAGAGAAACTCTTTGTTGTAGGAACTCGCGGCGCGATCCGCAATATCTTGCGTCGCTTCATCGTCGGCCGTGCGCCCGTCCTGTTCGGTGCGGGTCACCATGCGGCGCAGCTCCTGCTGCCGTGTCTCCAGCCGTTTCTTAAACTGTTCCAGCTTCTTCTTGTCCATGGATGCCATAGGCGCAGCCCGTGAGCCGCGCCCCTTATTCCTTCCCGTTCAATAGGCCAAACGTAGATGATATGCGCTCAAATTGAGATGCGTCAACTGCACCAAAGGAAGCAAACCGGAGCCAAAAGTCCCAAAATGGGAGTCTCCCTCACTTTGTTTTCTTTGAAATTTACCGCCCGCAGGGATATCTTTGTCCGCCTGAGACTGCGCGGTCTCTCGGAACCTCGGTCGTCCAATTCCGACCGCCCGGACTGCGCTTGGGGTGTGCGATGAAGAACCACGTCAGCCGCAGTCGGTCAAAACTTTTCCGCCTGCTCGTTTTCACCAGTTTTCTTGCGACCGCGTGTCTCGCCCAAACTTCCGGCGCGATTTACGTGAACGCCAACCAGAGCACCAACAACGAAGTCTGGTCCTACACCCGGGCGTCCGATGGCACGCTGGCGTTTGCCGGAAAGTTTGCCACCCAGGGCAACGGCTCGGGAGGCAACAACCTGAAGTCTCAGGGATCAATCGCCGTCAGCCAGGATGGCAAGTTCGTCTTCGTCGTCAATGCCAACACCAACGACATCACGTCGTTCTCGGTTCAGCCGGGAGCCCAGCTCACGTTCGTCAGCAAAGTTTCCTCAGGCGGAACTTTTCCCAATAGCCTTACTGTCTTTGGCAACCTGCTGTACGTGCTCAACCAGGGGAATTCGCACATCAATGCTTTCCGCATCAGCACCACCGGACAGCTTTTTCCCATCGCCAATTCCTCGCGCAAGCTGAGTAGTCCCGGCGTGCTCGGTGGACAAATATCGTTCAGCCCAGACGGTACGCTGCTGCTGGTGGCGGAACACATGAGCAACAAGCTCGACACCTTTACCGTTGGGAGCGACGGCCGCGCTACCGGGCCGCTGGTGCAGAACTCCAACGGAATCGCGCCGCTCGGATTCGCCTTCGACAACGCCGGACACGTCATCGTCTCCGAGGTTCGCTTCAGCTCCATCTCGTCCTACAGCGTCTCACCAACCGGCGTTCTGACTTCGATTACCGATCAGCTGAATGACTTTGGGGATGCCGCCTGCTGGACCGCGAACACCAACAACCCCAGCTTTCCTAATCAATATTCCTACGTCACCAACACTCGCGCCGATACCGTCTCCGGTTTAAAAATCGGGAGCGATGGCAGCGTCACATTGCTCAACGCCAACGGCATTACCGCGAGCCTGCCGACCGGAGCTTTTCCGCTCGACGATGTGGTGAGCGTCGACAGCAACTATCTCTATGTGCTCGCCGAACATTTGCCCGGACTGATCGGGTTCCGCATTCAATCCGATGGCAGCCTGGTTCAGGTCACGACGGTTACGGGGATTCCGACTTCATCCTTCGGAATGGCCGGGAATTGAGCGCTGCATTGTCATTCCGACCGCAGGGAGGAATCTGCTTTCCGCCAGCAGCGGCAAGAAAAAGGGTGCCCCATCTTTGTCGCGCCCTTTGCGACAAAGGTGGGACGCGCAACTCTCACCCCGTGTCATCCCATCTCTAACGACGTAGCTACTGTCAAGGCCTTTTAGGCAACACTGCTGCATAGGCGCGAACAAGTGCGCCATTTCGCTCTAGCGGAAGGCTTTTGACTTTTCCAGACCAAGGTCGTGTTCTTTTGAATCTCACAGCGGTGCGCTCAGGCTCCCGCCATCCATCTCTTCGGGACTTGCCCCCATGATTGCTGCTTCGAACTCCCCGCCTCGTGTGGGGAGGCAGGCTGCCTACTCAACCGCTCGGCCGCTTACTGGCCGGCCACAGAATGACTCGGGCTCGCCTGCACGACTGCCTTACACAGTTGCGCGTACGTCCAGTCCTCGCGCAACATCAGGTACAACCTGACTGCCAGCTTGCGCGCCACCGCCACTTTGGCCAGCGCGCGATGTTTGCGCGCCGCCAAGCGGCGATAGAAACGCCCCAACTCGGCATCTCTGCGAGTCGCCGACTGGCCCGCTTCCACCAGCAAAAAGCGCAGAAACGAACTGCCCTGCTTGCTGATGTGTCCCAGTTTCTGCCGTCCCCCGCTCGACCACTCGCTCGGAATCAGCCCGAAGTAGCTGGCCACTTGTTTGCCCGAGTCGAAGCGCGTGGCCGGGCCCAGCGTCAGCACCATGGCCAAGGCCGTCACCGGACCCACTCCCGGATGTGTCATCAATCGTCACACCGCCGGACGTTGTCTGGCTTCTTCTTCCACCCGCCGGTCCAGCGCCGCGATCTCCGCGTCCAGCTGATCGAGCGCCGTCAGCAAATGCTGCCGCCTCTGGGCCGCGTACGGCAGCAGCGGCAACTGCTCCAGTTCCGCTCGCCCTGCCGCCGTCCACAGCTTCCGTTTCTTCTGCACGCCATGACTCAGCGCCATGGCCTGCAGCTGGTTCTTGGTGCGCGTCCGTGACTGCACCTGCTTGTGCCGATGCACCAGCAACTGCCGCGCATCGCGCTCCTCCAGACTCGGCACCCAGATCTGCGGGGAACTGCCCGGTCAGCAGCAGATCCAGAATGCGCGCCGCGTCCCGCCGGCCGGTCTTCTGCTTGCGCACTTCCGAGGCGCGAATCCTGGCCGCATCGCCCAACTGCAACTCGCACCCCAGCTCTGCCAGCAAACGCTCGAACCAGGGATAGTGCCCGCAAGCCTCCATCCCCAGCAACACCTGCTCACCCGACAGTGAGCGGTAGAACCCTTCTGCCTCTTCGCGGTGGGCCAGCCGTTTTTCCTCTATCTCTCCCGTTCGGTTGTCAAAGATCGCGACCTGCTGAAACCCGGGATGAAAATCACATCCTATAATCAGCATGACGTTGGCTCCTTCTCTCGAGCCTTGGTCTGTTACGCAACTACCAATCTACTCGTTGCGTTCGAGCCAACGTCGTTATGCAATCAATCACAAACGGGCTTACCCGCTGGGGCTGCACCTCACAGACCTTGCTTTGTTAGCAATTTCGGCCTACCCTTCGTCATAACTGCACACTGAACGTCCTTCCGTGCGCGCGTGAGGAAAGTCAGTTCTCCGCGACCAGGCTTGCGTGGATGCTTCCCTGGCTGATGTTCGCGCCCCATCCATGAATTTTCTTGCGCCGCAGTCTTCTCTGGCGACCGGAACTAAATCAGCCGAGGTACCTCTATGGTGCGATTCTGGTGGGCTGTCTTGTTGGTCTTGCTGCTTCGCAGCCGGAGCAGCCGCACAAACTCCCGCAGGCTTCACGTACAACACCGTCAACTTCCCGCTCTCGATTCTCACGCAATCTCACAGCATCAATAATTCCGGATGGCTGGCTGGCCAGTACACTGATGCCGCCGGCCTCACCCACGGTTTCACCCAGGTGGCGGGAGCTTTCAGTACCGTCGATTTCCCGGGGGCCATTCTGACTCAGGTGCAATCCATCAACAGCACCCGCGGCTTGGCGGGAAGCTATGTTGACGCCAATGGACTGACGCATGGCTTCGTTGAAATCAATGGCACTCTGACGACGCTGGATGTTCCCGGTGCGTTTCGTACTCAGGCCTACGGCATGAACGACTCAGGCGTGGTCGTGGGCGGCTACACCGACAGCTTCGGTGAGCATGGATTCTCCTACAACGGCATCCAGTATTCGACCCTCGACCTCGGCACGCAGCACTTCACGGTTGCCACTGGAATCAACAACGCCGGACAGATCATTGGCTACTACGGCTCAAAGGGCGGCACTACCGTGGGATTTCTCCAGACCAACGGGAAGTTCACCAACATCACCACTTCTAACGCCGTCACCGAGCCTCTCGGCATCAACTCCAACGGCGCGATCGTTGGCATCACGGGAACCCAGTCGAACTTCATGAGCTTCATGTTTCAGAACGGACGCTTCGTTCCGGTCACCATCAAAGTTCCGTCATCTTTCATTACTCAGGCGGAAGACATCAACGACTCCGGACAGATCGTTGGCTGGTACTTGTTCAACGGATCGCCGGTCGCAGGATTCAATGCACTGCCCTAACCCGCCTGGAGGCATCGTGATGAAAGTACGTTACGCATGGATTTTGCCGCTCATTTTTCTCTCCTCGGGGTTCGCGCAGAATTTCACCGCGACACCGCTTACCGACTTCAAGGCCGGCCAACTTTATCTGGGAGCCTTTGCCGGAACTCTGTATGAGAACTCGAACGTAATTCCCGTGGATCACGCCGCCGACGGCTTGGGTTTCGTCCAGCAGATTCAGCCGCTCGACAGCAAAGGACATCCTTCGCCAAACGGGAAGATCGTCGTGATCAGCATCGGTATGTCGAACTGGACGATTGAATGGTGCAGCCTAAGCCGCAGCTCTTGCACTCCTGACAGTTTTTTGGTGCAGGCCGCACAGAACTCGCAGGTGAATCACGCCAACCTGGTGCTGGTGAATTGCGCCAAGGGAGGCCAGTCGGCCGATAAATGGATTGATAACAGCTCCGGCAATTACACCCAGTGCACACAAGCCATTCAAAAGGCCGGCGTCACCAATCTGCAAGTGCAGGCCATCCTTTACAAGGACGCGTTGGAGTTCCCGACGCAATCGCTGATACCGAGCACTAAGTGTTCCGCGACCTCGGCAGTCGATGCCTGCGCCTACGAACACGACGTGGGAACCACGGCCCGGTTCGTGCGCACCCAATTCCCCAACGTGAAAGAGATGTTTCTGCATAGCCGCATCTACGGAGGCTACGCATCCCTGGGAACCTTGAACCCCGAGCCCTTTGCCTACGAGTACGGCTTCTCGACCAAGTGGCTGATCGAAGCGCAAGTCAACCAGATCCGCACCGGCCAGATTGATCCCACTGCCGGGGACTTGAGATACACGGTCGCACCCTGGCTTGCGTGGGGACCCGTATTTCTGGACGGCCGGCCCCACCAAACGAAGCGACGGCTTGTCGTGGCTGCCCTTCCAATACATCCAGGACCAGACGCATCCCGGCGAGCCCGGCACGTTGCAAGTCTCTACGGAAATGATCCAGTTCTACCTGACGTCGGAATTCAGCCCGTGGTTCGTGGCCGGAGGACAGTAAGCCTAAGGGAAAATAAACCTAAGGAACGCAAACACCAAAGAGGGACGTCATCCCCTTTATTTTGACGTCATCCTGAGCCCGAGAGGGCGAAGGATCTGGCGTGGAGTGCCTCTGCATTGTCACTCCGACCCTGAGCGCAGCCGAAGGGAGGAATCCGCTTCAGCCGGTCGCCAATACCGTGGCATGTAGCGTGGGGAGGAACGCCCGAGGAACGCGGGGACAGGAAGCGGGGACAGACGGGACGTTCACCAATTTCATTCGTCGATGAGTGTGGTCGATAACCCTATCGCGGCAACCTCTCCTCCATCTCCGCCAGCGCATACCCCATCACCGCCATCGCCGCCGCATTCTCCCGCAGCATCTGCGGATTCACTTTGTCGAGTGTGTCCGCCGCCGTGTGGTGATAGTTGAAGTATGTGCGTCCATCTTGAATGATGCCGAGGCCCGGTACTCCCGCCTGCACCAGCGAAGCGATATCCGAGCCGGGGCTGTAAGCCGTCAGCCGGATCAGGTTTGCGCCGACAGGCTGCAACACCTGCTGCACCGGCGCGAGCCACGCCGCAGCTTCCGCACGGATCCTGGCATTGAACCCCAGCGGATGATCCGCTCCCAGATCGCTCTCAATCGCCGCCACGTGATTGGCAAACTCGCCGGCATAATCTTTCGCGTAAGTATCGTGTCCGTGACCGCCATTCTCTTCGTCCATCCAGGCGATCACGCGAATCGTGCGCTTCGGATGCAGATGCAGATCATGCACTAACTGCGCCGTTTCCATCGCGACCGCAACTCCGGCGGCATCGTCAATCGCCCCAGTACCGAGATCCCACGAGTCCAGATGTCCCGAGACCACGACCACTTGCTCAGGATGCTCCGATCCCTTGAGATCGCCGATCACGTTGTAACTGACCGTATCTTCGCCAGTGTGCGCTTCGAGTACCAGGTGCATGCGAACTTTCCCCTGCCCCGCGAGATGCGCGATGAGATCAGCATCTTCAGCGGTGACCGCTCCGGCGGGAATTCCCGCGCTCATGTTGTGCCCGGTATGCGGAATGCGGTAATCTGCTCCGCCGACCGAGCGAACAAGGCACGCCACTGCGCCCAAAGCCGCAGCTTCCTTGGCGCCGCGGCTGCGATAATCGACCGCCTCGCCGTAAGCCTCGCCCCAAAATCCCGCCATCGCTTTCCGCACATCAAACGCCACATTGAAGACGACGATCTTTCCCGCGACCTTCTGTCGTCCCATTGCTTGCAGATCGTCGAAGCTGCTCGCAACAACGACCTCTCCACTCAGTCCTCCCTCTGGAGTGGGTGTATTCCCTCCCAGCGCGGTCAGAACGATCTTCTGCGTCGCGCCGGACGCTTGCCCCGGATATTCGATCAGTTCACCCGACTCCCTGCCGCGGACCCAGCGCGGTACATGCACCTCTTCCAAATGAACCTCGAGCCCCAACTTGCGCAGTTCGTCGGCCACGTAATGGACGGCGGCATCCGTCTGCGGCCACCCCGTCGGACGCGGCCCGATGTTGTCGCTGAGATACGCCACTTGCTTGTATGCGTAGTCATCAGTCAGCGCCGCATCTCTCAGCGCAGTCAAGCTCTTCATGAGTTCGGGAGAGTAAGTCTTGGGCTTCGCCGCTTGGCCGTCCTCATCGTACGATGACTTTTCGGGATGAGTCTGGGCTTGAAGACCAAAGGTGGCAAGAATCATGACTACGGCAAGGTAAGGGCGCATCGGGTCTCCGGCAAACCGTCAAGTCTACCCGAAGGCCTCGCCCCGAGCGACTGCGCCCTGGAACATTTCGGCCACAAAAAAAGCGGCCCCATCTCTGGGGCCACAATTCAAAAGAGGCGAGGGTAATGGAAGGGAAATGTCAGGAAAGGCGATGCAAGGCACCGTCCCGCCAATCGGGGCGGCTCAAATGGAGATGTCGAGAACAATGGAGAGTGAAGGTCATGCTCTTCAGCGGCCTCTTTTCTTGGCTGTTGTTAAAGCACTTCCGCAGCCAAAAAATTCCATTCCGGGAAATCGCGGCATTCACAACGTAAACACAAGTTATAGAAGGACTTATTTGATTATGAACAGGGCATTACGGCTGCCGAAAGGAATGCCCCTGTGCAGGCAAATGCACACTTGGGTGCATCAGTATGACAGCAAAGGGACTCCGGGCGTGGAACCGGAGTGGCCGGTTCCTTTTAGGAGTTACCGGCCACCGTCCGAAGCTTGCCGGGCAGGAAGTGATAGGGCGGCCAAGGCCCGCTGATCACCAGTTCGCAGTTCTTCAGCTGCTTGGCGGCCGTCGTATAGCGGTTCTGATATTTCTCCACCGACTTCGAATCAATCAGGTGCGCGATATCAATCAACATCCCATCGGACGCGACCCGCTTGCAGCTGATTTCTTCTTCGAGGGGATTGAAAAGCTTGTGCACCTGGACAGATAGGGCGCGCGCCTTGGTTTGCCGTTCGCGATCTTTCGAGGCTTTCTCACGCAACTTCGACAGATATTCGCCGCCGACTGTGTCCGGCAGTTCGACATCTATCATGGCTTCGCGCAGCGAGCCGTCGCGAACCAGCAACTTCAGGTGCATCTCCGCCTTGCCACGCAGCCTGGCCACGCTCTGCCCGAAGGCGCGACGGTTGGCTCTGACTGCCTGACGAAGCGCGTCATCGCTGTCAAAAATCGTGCCGAACCGGAAAGGCAGCACCGTTCCCGAGCGGAAGCAGACGCTCACTACCCGCGCGTGCTCTAAAACCATCTTTTCATCGAGCGAGACGTTTTCCGTGCCCCGGTCATACTCGCTCACCACGACTGTGAATTCACCGCTGGGATAGTTAAAAACCGAAGCTCCATTGACGCCCTGAATCCCTTCTAGGATCGAGGGGCGCCGTGGACGTACACCATTCATTGGGCCCTGTTGCTCAGTAAGGCAGTACGCGTACCACGCCATAGAGTTCTCTCCGAACTTTAGTCCGAGGCGAGACCCACCGCCTCAAACGCGTCTATTGAACTTGGCTACGTCTCTTGAACCTTGGAAGAAAGGGCAGTGCCACGACGAGATTGAACGCTCCAAAGCTCGCGTCCAGTACTCATATTACGTCGGTAACCACTAAAAATGCAACCATTTCGTGGCAGCGAGCATCTTCGGCACTGTTTTTTTGATCAAAGACCCTGAGGAATCAGGAGTTAGCTCGGCTTTGCACAGAGCTTACTTTTTGCCGTTGGATTCTTTGTGGCTGTTCTTTGCCGCGGCTCGTTGGGCGAGAGCGGCATTCACCACGCGCAGCATTTCGTCCCCAGGAGCCGGCTTCCCCGTCCAGATTTCAAACTGGCGCGCAGCTTGATGCACGAACATCTCAATTCCCGGAATCACCTGCGCCCCGCGCGCCTTGGCCAGCTTTAGCAGCTTGGTCTCTTCCGGCTCGTAAATCATGTCAAATACGTACTTTGCATTGATTTCGGCTTCGTTCAGCGGAGACTCTTTGGTACTGCCCATGCCCACAGGCGTGGCATTGATGATCACGTCGAAGGTCATTTTCTTCAGATCGGCGCGCTTGATCGACTTGGCCTTCGCCTGGCGGGCTAACTTCTGTGCCGGAGCCGCGCTCCGATTCAGGATGAACACCTCTGCCCCACGTTCCTTCAAACCGAACACCGCCGCCCGCGCCGCGCCGCCAGCACCCAGCACCAGAATCTTCGCCTGATCGATCGAGATTCTCTGCTCTAAGGGACGCACCACCCCCGCCGCATCGGTGTTAAAGCCGTAGAGCTTGCCGTCCTGCGCCCGCACCACCGTGTTGCAGGCGCCAATCTTGGTGGTGTGCGAATCGGTATTATCCAGATGCTCAACGATCGCCTGCTTGTAAGGCATCGTGATCGACAAGCCATGAATCGGGATGTCGCGCACGATGGCCAGCAGATCCTTCAACGTTTTCGCATGCAGCGCGAGGTATACGCCATTCACGTTCTCCCGCCTCAATGCCGCGTTCATAATGGCCGGGGAAAGCGAATGCGCAACAGGATCTCCCGCGACCCCATAAACACGCGTCGCCGCATCCACCTGGTCGATCCGATAGGTGCTGCGCAGCTCCTGCGCCGTAACCTGTCCCGGCGCCGTGCGCTGATCTTCGCTCACCGCGGCAAATGTGAATACACTCCCGGCGCGAACCCCCAGTACGCGGCTGATAATGCCTTGCTCCCCCATACACAGGCCGATCAATGAGTGCCGGTCGTTGCGCAGCTCGAGGAACTTCATCATGGTGACGTTATCGGACAAAGAGGTCGCGGTAGAGACGACCTTGTAATAGTCCGCCGGGTATACCGTCATCTTGCCTAGCGTCTCTTCCAGCTTTTTGGTGCCGTGGAAGTCGTGGTGCGAAAGAATCAGCGCCGCGCGCGTCCGCAACCGTTGCAGTTGCTCCGGTTTGCACTTCACCGCCGTCTGCAGTTCGACATCAACAAGCTGGCATCCCGAGGCGATCGCCTTACTCAGCACCTCGAGTTGCGAGGCGATCGAACCCTTGAACTTACCTCCGCTTGCCGCCCGGCGGCAGGTGGCAATGGAGACCACATGAGGGTGGTAGTCGGTGAATTCCTTGATCTTCGGGAGCGCCAGGGCGGGCTTGGAAAGGTAGTCTAACCTGAACTCCAGAAAGGTGTTATCGCGAACTAGCGACTCCGCCTTCTCGATCATCTCCGAGGCGTCGTCTCCGATTACAGCCACGCACACCCGGGGCAGCCTCAAGGGCAGCAGGCGGGATACGTAGCTATTGGATAAAGTCGCCATCGTTGTGTGCGGGTCGGCGCGATATTACAGGCGCGTAATTGTAGATGCAACAACGGATTAACAATTTTCGGTTTGTGGAACCCCGCGCGTGAGGGTTCCGACACCTGCGTAACCTTGACCGCCCCCACCCCTCTTGTTACTGTCCGAGCAGAAACCCTTTTTATTGCAACACTTAGCGGGGATAGGGCGTAGCGCCCGGGCCCTGAACTCGGAGGTAAGATGAAGAAAACAGGACTATTGTTGGTGCTTCTGCTGGCCGCGGGCGCCTTTGCGCAGCAGGCTGGTTCCGCGAACGCCGGTGAGCCGGCCACTCCCGACAAGACACAGTTTACCCGAGTCGGTTTCCCCGTCGAGCGTGTCCAGGCCCCGACCAACGCCGATCTCTATTGCGCCGGCTTCATCTCGAAGCAGGCAGTTCCCAACGTCAATTTTGTCGCGGGTGGCCTGGAAACTCCCAACACCACCAAGTTCGTGAACGGCGACATGATTTATCTGGCCGGCAGCGGCTACCAGGCCGGGCAGCAATACACCATCGTGCGCGAACTCCAGGATCCTAACCGCTACGAATTGTTCGCGGGACAACACGCCCTGTTGAAGGCCACCGGACAGCCTTACTCTGAGCTGGCTCGGGTTCGCATCGTCGATACCCGCAGCAAGATGGCGATCGCGGAAGTCGAATTCAGCTGCGACGGTATCGTTCCTGGCGACATCGCCATGCCGTTCGTCGAGAAGTCGGCCATCGCCTTTCATCCTCCAGTCCATTTCGACCGCTATCTGCCACCAACCGGCAAAGTGCAAGGCCGCATCGTGATGGCCAAAGATTTCGATTCTGAACTGGGCACGGGCATGAAGGTGTACCTGAACGTCGGCTCCAGCCAGGGAATCAAAATCGGAGACTACTTCCGCGCCGTCCGCAACTACGAGCATGACCTGCACGATCCGGTCGACTCGCTCTCGTTCCAGGCTTCGGCTACCGAAGATTCCCAGAAGAATCCTCCGGTCATTGAGCCGACCATGCTGACCTCTCACGACAGGGGCCCGAAGATTCATGTCGCGGACTTGCCGCGCCGCGCCGTTGGCGAGTTGGTTATCCTCAGCACCACCCCGACCACCTCGACCGGCATGATCGTCTATGCACTGGAAGACGTTCACTCCGGCGACGTCGTCGAACTCGACGAACAAGAGTAGTCAGCCAGCCTGACGTAATCGAAACGGGGAGAAGCTTTTGCTTCTCCCCGTTTTGCTTGCCGCAAAACCCATTTAGAAATTGAGGTCATCCCGAAGCGAAGCGAGGGATCTGGCGCGCACCATCAGAGCACCACTCCACGCCAGATCCTTCGCCCTCTCGGGCTCAGGATGACGCGTCAAGTTTTTGTGGTGGGAAGGAAACCCGCGCGACTACCGCAGCATGATATGAGGATTACCAGGAATCTGGGAACCAATAATCAGCAGGCCAACGATCAGGATGGTGAGTTCCATAACGCCCCCTTGGGAAAAAAGCTTTCTCAACATATAGCATCAGGACGGGGGAACCAATATTACTTTTGTGCCACGAAGAGCGCTTTCTTCATGCGGTAAGATGCGCGGCTGGCAAGGAAAGTTACTCGCCCCGCGCGTCATACACATCGACCCGCGGAGCCCAATCACTCTAACTAAAAAAACGTCATCCCGCGCAAACCGAGGGCTCTGGCGTGCAGGGCCTGAAAACCAGCCGTTCTTCGCGCCCTCTGCGGATGTTCTCTCCGGCCTTTGCGCTTAAACGCTTTGTTTCCCCGCGCTAGCGAATCAGAACCGACACGAGCGTCCCCGCACCCGCTCCCGCTAGCACCAACCATGCCGAGTTCACGCGATACCGAATCAGCGCGAACGTGCTGGCCAGCGCGATCGCCAGGGTGAAGCGATCGACGACCGCCGACCTGCCCAGTTGCCAGGCTACCACCACGATGATGGCGAGGGCGGCAACGTTGATGCCATCCAGCACCGCTCCCGCCAGCGGCGAGCGCCGCAGCTGCGGCACAAAGGGCCCCGTGATCGCGACTAGCATAAACGCCGGCAGAAAGATGGCGACCGTCGCAATCAAAGCACCGGGAAATCCGGCCAGAAAATAGCCCAGAAATGTGGCTGCCGTGGAGATTGGTCCCGGCGTCACTTGCCCCATGGCAATGGCGTCGAGAAGTTGGCGTTCCGTGATCCAACCCAACCCTTGCACCAGGTTCGATCGCAGAAACGCCAAGAGCACATACCCGCCCCCGAACAGAATTGCGCCAATTTTCAGAAAGACCAGAAACAAAGCTTTCAGGCTGAAAGGCGCTGCCGCCGCTCCGGCCACTCCGCCACTACCCGCCAGCAGCACCGCCGTACGTCCCAAGGGTTCCTTAGAGCGAATCTGGAAGGCCAGAGCAGTCACCAATCCCACAATTCCGAAAATCAACAGCCCGTTCACCCCCAATGCTGCCGCCACAGTCGCCGCCGCGCATAACAAAATCAGCCACACGGACTTCAACGCCGTCCTTCCCAGGCGATATACGGCCTGCGCAATGACAGCGATCACGACTGGCTTCACACCGTAAAGCACCCCAGCGATCTGCGGCAAAGCGCCGTAGCGCACGTAAGCCCATGCCAGCGCCGCAACCATCAGACTGGAAGGAAGAAGGAACGACAATCCTGCCACCAGCAGGCCCGCCCAGCCTCTCCGCAGGCGGCCAATGTAGATGGCCATCTCAGTGGAAGTGGGTCCGGGAATCAGGTTGCTTAGCCCGAGAAAATCGAGGAACTCCTGCTGTGTGACCCAGCCGCGCCGGGTCACGACTTCCTGTTCGATCAGAGCAACGTGGGCCGCCGGACCACCAAAGGCAATCGATCCCAGTTTCAGAAACGACGCCGCCAGATCGAACAGGGAGGTTTCTTGCTCCGTCTGAGGGCCGGGTTCTGGGGAGGCGCTCAAGCTTTCGAATTGTAACCAAGCTACTGCGTGGCCACCGGCAAGATGATCGACGACGCCGCATCCTTCTGCCGGTATACCTTTTGCGTGGCCCTGATGTAATCCGCGTCGCTCGCCTTGTAGATGTTCTCCACGTATTTCTGCGGATTGCGGTCGTACACCGGGAACCACGTGCTCTGCACCTGCACCATGATGCGGTGGCCCTTCAGAAAGGCGTGGTTATTGGGATGAAGATCGACTTTGAACTCGGTGACTTTGTCAGGCGTGATGGGCTCGGGAGTTTCGAGACCATTGCGGAATCGTCCACGCAGGATGTCGTCGGCGACGATCAACTCAAAACCGTTGAGCACCGGCCCCGCCCCGCGCTCAGCGTCATTATCCGTGACTCTCTGATAGTCGTCGGGATAGACGTCGATCAACTTGACCGCCCAGTCGCTATCGCTGCCGGAAGTGGACGCATATAAATCGGCGACAATATCGCCGGTCACGACCACGTCTTCTTTCAAAGGCTCGGTCTCCCACGAGAGCACATCGGGACGGTGATCGACGAAACGCTGATCCTGCACCAGCCAGATCGGCCATTCCTTGCCGGGATAGGTCGGCGTCACCGGACGCGGACGGTAAGGCACTGGATTCGCCGGATCGGAAACATAACTGTCAAAGCCCTGCTTTTCTACGGGCGCATCAAACGACAACCTGCGGTTCTGCCGGAAGTAGAGCTTCTTCTCGGTGATCCCCTGTTTCGGCGGCCATTGGTCGTACTTTTTCCAAACGTTCGATCCCGTCTGAAAAGTCCAGGCCTCCGGTTCGTTCAACGTCCCTTTCCCATGAAGCCAGTAATCGAACCAGGGAGCGAAAATATTCGCGCGATAGTATTTCGCCGTGTCGCTGCCAAAATCTATCTCGCCCAGCTTCCGGCCGGTGGCATCCATCCATCCGCCGTGATTCCACGGCCCGGCAACGAAGTAGTTCAGATGCTGATCGTCGGTTTCTTCCAGCGTCGCGTAGATGCGCGTGGGTCCGACAAAATCTTCCTGGTCATACCATCCCGCAACGTTGAGGTTCGGAACCGTCGTGTGCTTCAGCGAAGGCGTGACCGCGTGCTCCTTCCAGAACTCGTGATTGGGATGCTCGACGAAGTCGTTCCACGTCGGAAGCTTGTCGTGAAAATAGTTCTTGTTCGCATTCGAGAGCGCCCCCATCTCCAGATACCATTCGTAGGTGTCGTACTTGTCGAAAGCGAAATGCGTATTCGCTTCCTGCGAAGTCTCGAGCAACGCCGAATACTCGAAGCCGTAACTCAATCGAAAGGTCCCGTTGTGGTGGAAGTCGTCGTTGACGAACATATCGTCAGGAGACGCCTGTTCACTCGCCGCCTTCAGCGCCGGATGAGGCTCGCGCAGCGCCTGCGTCACCAGCCATCCCGGGTAGGAAATTCCCCAGATCCCGGCCTTGCCATTATTGTTGGGGATATTCTTGATGAGCCAGTCGATGGTGTCGTAAGTGTCGGTGGCCTCGTCCACGGAGTTGGCCACGCTGCGGTCGCGCGGCGGCCAGTTCATCACGAACCGCCCTTCCGACTTGAAACGTCCGCGAATGTTCTGGAAGACGAAGATGTACCCGTCGGCAATGAGTTCGTCGAAAAGGCCCGAGTTGGCCAGGCGGTTCTCGTTCTCCGGCACGCCATACGGGCTTCGCGAAATCAGGAAGGGAAGCGGTCCGCTCGCCTGCTTGGGAACGAAGATCACCGTCTGCAGCCGCACTCCATCGCGCATCGGGACCATGAGTTCCTGGCGGTCGAAGATCTGTGGTTTGTATTTCGAATCAACCGGCGGAGCCTGCGCCACGAGTGTTGCTGAGAGAAAGAGAATTCCAAGCAGGTAAGAGAGAAGTGCTTTCACCATTCGTGAGCGGCAGTATACAACTAATCTGCCTCAATGTGGCGCGGGTTACCGATCCCCAAACACTTCCGCGGTGAACGCCTCAATGGTCGCCCCATGCTCCCACGCATCGAGCGGCAATCCCGCTTTCCGGCAAGTCTGTTCGAGAAAGGTAATCCGATCCCATCCATGCTCGACCGGCACCTGAGGGAGCAATAATCCGCGCTGATTCGATTGCGCCACGACCAGGCCATGACGTCCTATCTCGATGTCATCGGGATCGATCGGATGCAGCGGCGACAGAATGCTGAGCGAAACTTCGAGCGCGGCAACTTCGTCAGCCTGCAGCGCGGGAAACCGCGGATCGTCAAACGCCGCCGCCTGCGCCGTGTCAGCCACGGTGCGGTAAAGGGGGGCGATCGCGGTCGCGTAGCCCACGCATCCGTGCAATTCGCCGTGAAGATAGATCGTGGTGAAAGCTCCGCGCAGCTCTGAAAGATGAGCCGACTGCGCCTCCGGAACAAACTTCCGTCCCGCTGCCGCCGTAGCAATAGCCTCATGCGCCAGCTTTAAAAGCAGCGTGCGTTCTTCGGGCGAGAACTCTGAGATGGAATTGGTTTCACGACTCGACGACTTCTCAGACGGCGGGAACATTGTGCTTCCTCCGCCGGCTCAGGACGAAGGCCCGCTTGCGCCGCTTCACCACGCGCCGGTCAATCTTCGACCAGAACGCAACAAAGTAATCGGTCGCGGAGAGAAGTGACAAAAAGACCATGAACCAGATGGAAATGCGCGCGATGACGCTGACCGGGAAAAAGAACGAGCCGTAGATCGGCCACTCCGTCCAGCGGTGCGCCAGAATCACCGCCACCACCGAAACGATCTGCACCAGCATCTTGAACTTTCCCAGATCGCTGGCCTCGATGGTAAACCCCTCGGTCGCGGCAATCGATCGCAACCCGCTCACCAGAAATTCCCGGCCAATGATGACCACCGCAATCCACGCCGGCACCAGGCTGGGATTGAACTGCACCAGGGTCACGAACGCCGCCGCGATCAATAGCTTGTCGGCCAGCGGGTCCAGCAGAATTCCGATAGTGGTGATTTGCCCGCGCTTGCGGGCCAGGTATCCGTCGATGCCGTCGGTGATGGAAGCTGCAATGAACAACGCCGCCGCGAGAAGTTCCTTCTCTCCACCCACCCCCGCGAAACGGCTGGTGGATAGAACCCACATCAGCAGAGGGATGCTGAGGATGCGAGTCAGCGTGATGGAGTTCGGCAGGTTCACTGGCGGACAAACTCGTGCCCAGAGCCAGTCAAGGCACATCAGTAGGAATTATCCTCTACCAGTGATAGCGAAAGCAACGAAAGAACAGCGAGCCGTCCTACACAAAAGTTCCCAGAACGGGAACCGAAGGCGCGTTACCACGCCAGCCCGATTTTGATTTATGTGAGGGGAAAGTCATCCCTGAAGCCCGAAGCCTGAGGTCTGACGCCCGCCCCCTACCTTCTCATCCGCTCAAAGCACGCGGCCATCCGTCCGCGCACCCGATCACGATCAAACCCTGCCGCCGGAGTCGCTTCCACCTCGCCGCGTATTTCCAAGCCCTCTTCCCCAGCCCCGCTCCCGTCCTCCTCCACCCCTCCATCCTCTTCGACCGCCGGAGCCTCTTCCCCGCGCACCGCCGCCCGCAGCAGCGCCCACGCTTCTTTATACTTTTCATACTTGTACCCCGTACGGTCTGGAAACAGCCATACCCGCCCCCGAATCTTCACACCCACTTCGACCGGCAGAATGTACCAGGCGTCCTCGGGAATCACGTACGCGGCAAAGAAGTCGACCTGCTCTGCGGTATAAGCCTTCTCGGGGTTTTTCGCCGCCCGCGGAGCCTGCAGCAGGCACCGGTATCCATTCTTCATCCGCGATATGGTGGACTTGACCTGGATCCGCAGAAATCGCCCGTCGCGCTCCACCGCAAAGTCGTAACGCCCGGAGTCACCCCACGGCTTCGATACGTGAAACCCCTCTTCCGCCGCCTTTGCCAGGAAGCGCGCCTCCGCCCACTCCCCGCGCTGCTTTGGTGAATTCATCCACTCTTTAGAAAATTCCATAAGTTCGGCACCAATAAAAAAGGCGGCCCGGTGGCCGCCGTTCCTTTCTTGACTCTATATACTCAGTATATCATGAAGTAATTGTAAAATCGGACACCATAGCCAACAAAATTTTCGGTTTAGATACAGCAGGATGCGCCCGATCGTGTAAGTTCTGCCTATTGACAAACTCTCCGTTCCACAATGGGAAGGCGAACGGGAGGAATCCGCTTTTCACCGACGGGCGGTATTGGTACCCGCCTTTCGCAAACCACGCGAAGGACGGGGCGCCCACAGCAGTAATTGTGTCGGCGGTTGGAAGGCTGGGCCACCCGCCACTGGTCGATCCACTGGGCTTGGACTGCGTGTACTTCAATAATGGTTCCCCGTTCGTTCAGCCCGGTGATTGCTTCAGTTCGACAGACGATGGCCTATACTACGACGGCAGCATTCAGAGCATCACGCCATCATCGACGGGAGCCGGCTGGAACGTATCGTATATTTCATCCACCGGCGTATTGGGCGTCGGGACAGCTCAGGATTCTGGCTCTAGTGACAACATTCCCTCGGAGGGGGCATCGACCTTTGGTTGGCTGGCTTATGACGAAGGTCCGATTGACCTAAAGCGGATGGAGCATTATTTGGATAGGGCCACTCCCGAAGGCGCCGCAAACAACACGACGCCGATTGTGACAAAGCAACCTCCTGCCAAACAGCCGTCGCGCAAGTATTCCGATTACCTCAAATGTGTTGGCTCGCAACTCATTGATGAGACTTTTGGGGATGATGAGAGCGCGTTCGCCTTTACGTTGGCCAATATAGCGCCTTTCGTTTCACGGAGCCTTCAAAAAGGAAACCCTTTGTACTACGTGGGCTTTGCTGTTTTGTACGATGCTTCGCTAGGATTCAGGGCGCGTCAGACCTGCACTCAGCAAGTTTACGGGGTGCAGTGATGACCCACGACGCTTCAGGCGACGTTCACTCGCGGTATTGCGCAAACCGGAGGATAGCTGTTTCGTTGATCTTCGTCGCATTTTGCGCTATGGGAGTAGCTCTTAGCTGGAGGTCTCTTGGCAAAGAGCAACTTTCGGCGCACAGCACGATACTGCTTTTTGGCGACGCCGGGGGCATCGTTCTGCTGATGCAGTGGTTCACTGTTTTTAGATGCCTTCGAGAACGGATCGTGCTGAGCTTGGGCATAGTCCGACTCGCAGTGGGGTTGATCGCGGGACTTGCACCCACCCTCGTCAGTCCAATCACCGTTCTGATGAGAGAGGGGAGTCTTGTGCTGTGGGTCTTGGCTGCCACCTTAAGCGTGAGTATGGTCGTCTCCTCGGCGCAAGCAGCTAAACGCGTCTGACAAGAGAACCCAAAGTGTTGCCGCAAACAACACGACGCCGATTGTGACAAAGCAACCTCCTGCCAAACAGCCGTCGCGCAAGTATTCCGATTACCTCAAATGTGTTGGCTCGCAACTCATTGATGAGACTTTTGGGGATGATGAGAGCGCGTTCGCCTTTACGTTGGCCAATATAGCGCCTTTCGTTTCACGGAGCCTTCAAAAAGGAAACCCTTTGTACTACGTGGGCTTTGCTGTTTTGTACGATGCTTCGGCGGGTGGCCCGGGCTTTCAATGTTGTTTCCACTTCCCGTTCCGAGACTGTGGGTGCCCCGTCCTTGCGTTTTTTGCAAGGGCGGGTACGATGCCGCCAACGCCAACGATTCTACCTGCCCGGTTAATCCGGACCGACGCGCATCAACCAAGGTTCGGGAGAGATTTCGTTTGTAAGGGAACGAAGAGCCTATCGTTTCGGCAGTAGTGGTACCCGCCCTTCGCAAACTGCGCGAAGGACGGGGCACCCACAGCAGTAATTGCGTCGGCGATTGAAAGCCCGGGCCACCCGCCGGCCCGAAGACGCCATCCATCAGAATCTTCAAGTAATGACTCGCCGTCGGATCGCAATGGAGATAAATCGATCCCGTTTCCTTGAGTACACGATGCAATTCAATCAGGCGCGGAGCCATCATGGCCAGATAAGCCATCATGTCGGAGTGGCCGAGAAACGTGCGGAAGGCGCGCATGGCATCGGAGACGCGTCCACCGCGCTCGACGATTTCCTCATAGGCGCGCTCGGCGTCCATGTTCCATTCCCAGGTGTCCTCGAAAGCCATGATCTGCGAGGCGGAGCGCTCGCCGCTCTTTTCCGCGAAGAGCACGTTGTAGTCCTGGCGGCTGTTGAAGGGAGGGTCGAGGTAGATGAGATCGACCGACTCGTCCTTGATGTACTCGCGCAGGACGGTGAGGTTATCGCCGTAGTAGAGCTGATTCTTGTTCACTGAGCGAGATTCTAACGCGGATTGAGCGGGCGCGGGATTTGCTAGTTTGGTGTGCGGTTGGAATGCCTTGTGGCAGCAGTGTTTGTGCAAACGAACGCGGGGTCTCTCGACTCCGCGCGGCTTCGCCTTGCTCCGCTCGAGATGACAGATAAGGTAGGTATGGCGGGTGGCCCGCACATTCGCGCCTTTTGCGAATGTGTGGGGCTGGATGCTGCCTGCACTCCTGAGTAACCTTGCTGTAAGCTTCTTCGCACCCCGCTCGTCCGCACAGAACGCGGATGAATGGGCCACTCGCCGTTGTCATCCTGAGGGGCATCCCAGGCCAAAGGCTAAGATAGTCAAATGGAGGCGCTCCAAATGGGAATCAAGATGCGGGGGCTCTGTCCGCTGATTCAGGTGTTTGATATGGACACGTCACTGCACTTCTATTGCGATCTGCTCGGTTTTGAAGTCGTCGAAAAGGCGCCCGCTGGCGGCTGGGCGTGGTTGCGCCACGGCGAAGCGGAACTGATGCTAAATACCGCATACGATGACGGCGAGCGCCCGGAGAAACCCGATCCAACCCGCTTTCTAGCGCATCAGGATACCGGCCTGTTCATCGGCTGCCCGGATGTCGAGGGCGCCTATGAATACCTCCATGCGAAAGGCATCGGTGTCTCGAAGCCGATAGTTGCCTGGTACGGGATGAAACAAATGTACTTGAAAGATCCCGACGGGTTTGGGATCTGCTTTCAGTGGAAGGCGTGAAGGGGCCAGCGCCACCCTTCTGGCCGGTTGCCCCACCCATGTTGCAAATGCAACATTGATATGTTGTAATAGCAACATAGAGGAGGTGAGCCATGAACCAGGCCCTGGACGCGATCTTCCACAGGCGAGCGGTGAAGGTCTTTGAACCGGTTGAAATCTCCGAATCACTGCGCGAGCAAATTCTCAATGCCGCCCGCCACGCCCCCTCCAGCTTTAACAGCCAGCCTTACAAGTTTTATTGGGTGGGGTCCGGGGCAAACAAGGCCGCGGTGGCGAGACTGTGCCTGGGACAGAAGCCCGCGGAAACCGCCTCCGCATTGATCGTGGCGGTTGCCGACCTCGGATCGCTATCGACCACGGCGCAAGGCCAGTTGGAGTGGATGCGCAGAAGCAACTTCACCGCAGCAAAACTTCGCGACTTCGAGCGGAAAGCAAAGATCGGCCGCATCCTGTTCATGCCGGGGCCATTCGGAATGTTTGCCGCCATCAAACGAGCCTTGTTCCGGCTGCTCAATCTGCGAATGGTGATGGGGATGCCACCGCTCTCCCGGCAGGACTTGTTCAAGTGGGCGACGAAGAGTACATCGTTGGCTTGCCAGAATCTGATGATCGCTGCCGAAGCGCTGGGAATGAACACCTGTCCGATGGAAGGCTTTGACGGCCGCAGGCTCTCTCAATATCTTGGGTTGTCTGGCCGGCACCACGAGATTGTGATGGTGATTGCGATCGGGAAGAAATCGCCTGCCCACCATGAGCCACCGCAGTGGCGCAGACCTCTCGATGCCACGGTGACCATCCTATGAACATGATCCCTGGGAAAGAGATTCCCGATGACATTCTGAAAGACTCGGTACTCGCGCATATCGCAGCCGCGTATTTCTCGGTGGGAAAGAGACTGGAGCGAAAAACCCAGTGCTCGGCGACACGCGGCTTTATCCTGTCGACCTTGCGTGACGGAACCACGCTGAATCAGAATCAGATCGCCACGCTCCTGGGTTTCGACCGGACCGTCGTGCACCGGGCTATCAAGATCAATGGCTCAAGAAGGACTCGTGTCGGAGCACAAAGCAAAATCGGGCAGAGCCATTCACGTCCAACTGACGGCCAAAGGAAGGAAGTACCGGGAACGGCTCATCCAAGCTCGGGTGACCGCCGATGAGAGTGTCCGGCGGCAAATGACCGCGGAGGAGCGCGAGACGCTGCTTCGGCTTCTGAAGCGAGTTGCGGAATGTGAGTTCTGACGGACGGTTTGCCTCAGGCCCACTTGAACAAGATCGCGTGTGCGCCACACGGCCGGAACGCTCAATCTCTGCTGACGTCATCCTGAGGAGGGCAAAGCCCGACGAAGGATCTCGCGTGCATCATCAGACTCGTAAACGCGCCTTGGCTCTATGCTACCCGCACTCCTGAGTAACCCTGCCGTAAGCTTCTTCGTACCCCACTCAGCCGCACCGAACGCGGATGAATAAGCCACCCGCCCACATGTGTCATCCTGAGCGAAGTCAAGCATCGCGCAGCGATGTGTGACGCAGTCGAAGGACCCCTACGCGCATTCAACCCCGAGCGAACCCCCGATCCCCTGTCATCCCGACCCCGAGCGAAGCGAGGGCGGAGGGATCCCACGACAGCCCCCAGGCACCGGTGCGGTCGAGAGGCATTCTCAAGAAAATTCGTATCAGACTCGCCGGGCTGGATGCACCCCTGAGTAACCTTGCTGTAAGCTTCTTCGTGCCCCACCCCACTAAAAGGAGGATCCGAGGTGACCCAAAAAGAATATTCAAATGCGACGGTTGAACACTTGCAAGCAGAGCGCGAACATTTAGAGACGCTCTTCGCCGATAGAATCAATTTCTATCTCGTCTTCGCAGCGGGAGTGTTGGCGTTTCTATTCGACGAGAAACGTTCAAAAGTGCTCCAGACGCCTGCGCTTATTGCGGTCACGGCAGTTTCCATCCTGATGCTTTTCGCTCTGTGCAGGACTTTCAAACTCGTAATGTGCATTCTGCAAGAACTCATCCACAAAGAAGCAAGGTCGCCGATTCCATATGCTTTCTATTACAAAAGAGCGTCGCGGATACCGAATGCAAACCGTTTTTTGCTCGCGTTACCTTTTTCACTGACCCTGTTCTTCCTCTACGCCCTGATTCAGTCCCTCCGAGGAAAATTCTGAGCGACGGGATGGCGTTAGACGCTACCAGTTTCCGCATGACCATGAGCATCGTCATTCCGGCCAACGGGAAGAATCTGCTTTTCGCCGCCAGCGGCAAGAAAAACGGTGCCCCATCTTTGTCGCGCTTTTGCGACAAAGAGCCTGCCCTGAGCGCAGTCGAAGGGTGGGATACGCAACTCTCAACCCCCTGTCATCTCGGATCCAGGTGGTTCACGGAACGGTTCCACCGCAATGCGCTGGTAACGCACTTCCAGCACGGTCAAGTGTTCTGTACCGCCCGGCAATTGAAGGACTACGCTGTCACCCGCTGCCGACTTCATCAACGCGCGCCCCAGAGGTGACACCCAACTGATGTGGTTGCGGTCGAGATCGATTTCGTCAGTGCCCACGATGCTCACCACTCGCGATACTCCCGCGGCATTGGCATAGCGCACGGTAGCTCCGAAGAATGCCCGCGTCGCCGCCTGCCCCGTTCTCGGAGCTTCCGGGTCCACCACTTCCGCGGCTTCGATTCGCTTGGTGAGAAAGCGAATCCGCCCATCGATTTGGCGCAGCCGCCGCTTGCCGTACCGATAATCGGCGTTGTCACTGCGATCGCCGTTGCTGGCAGCCCACGCCACCACCTTCGTCACGGCCGGGCGTTCCCGGGTGAGCAGAAACCGGTGCTCATCTTTGAGGCGATGCAGCCCGCTGGGCGTGATGTAGTTCTTGACTGCGTCGCGGGGGCATCCGGTTGTGGTTTTCTGGTAAAGCCTTTTCGCATCTCGTAGTCTTTCCAGGGCGAATCTGCCGCAGATGCCATAGCTTACACTCAAACCACATGCTCAACCGGGGCCATGCCTATACCACAATCATCATCAGCAAATATCACGGACGAACCGTGCTCTCCCACCTGGCAAGCCTTTACCCACACTCAACCCCACAAGCCTGGCAACAAAACTTGAACAATGGCGAAGTCACCGTCAACGGCGTCACGGCGACCGGAAGCGAATCGCTTATTTCAGGCCAAACCCTGGTGTGGAACCGTCCACCCTGGATCGAACCGGACTCTCCTCAGCACTTCGAAGTACTGTTTGATGACCCGCATCTGTTGGCCGTCAACAAACCTGGCGGACTGCCCACCCTCCCCGGCGGCGGCTTCATGGAAAACACCCTCCTGCGCCTGGTGCAAAAGCAAACCCCCAACGCAAACCCTGTCCACCGGTTAGGACGAGCCACAACCGGCATCGTGCTCTTCGCCAAAACAGCGCAGGCCGCCTCTAAACTAGGCGCGGACTGGAACACACCCAGAGTTCAAAAAATCTATTGGGCGCTGGCGCAAAACGTTGCACAGCACGACGCCTACGAAATCCTCACACCCATCGGCCTTGTACCGCACCCGCGCATCGGTTCGGTGTGGGCCGCCAACCCGAGTGGCAAGCCGGCGAAGTCATTGGCGAAGGTGATCTCACGGGCGCCAAACAGCACACCAAGCACCACAACATTTGAGGTAAGCCTGAATTCGGGACGCCCTCATCAAATCAGAATCCATCTGGCATCCATCGGCCATCCGCTGGTAGGCGATCCTCTGTACGGTTTATCCGGCCAGCCTCTTGAAAATCTCCCCGGCCTCCCGGGCGATGGAGGATATTTCCTGCACGCCCGATTTCTAAAATTCCACCACCCCATCACCGGCGAACCAATCAATCTTGAGGCAGCTTTGCCGGATGGATTCGCATTGCATCAGTAGGCTCATCTCGAACAGAAACTCAATAGGCAAGATATTGTGATCACGCTTGCAGCGCTAGGCCGTCTAAGGGCGGGTGGCCCAGGCTTTTGACTTCGTTGGCAGCGCTAACACAAGTGGGTGTCCCATCCTTCGCGCACTTTGCGAAGGGTGGGAGTCCGAAATGCTGACATAAAGACTTCACAGAATCGTACGCTGGAGCATCGTCACCCGCCCACTACGAAAAGTCGGCCATCGCCGAGGGTTTGCTATTAGGCAATCGGTGTGGCTTCAGCGTTCCACAAATGTCCACCATTTGAATCCGAGACGCTTCTCGGGTCCATTCTGGATCGTAGTGACAACGCCCAAGCCCCCGGCGCGGAGAAATATGACGGGTATGTACTCGCCTCCCGTGTCCCTATGCCTCGGATCTCCCGGGTTCTTCTGCCGGTGCCAAGCGTCAATCTGAAATGGTTGCGCTTCGATGACTCGAGGCAGTCCTTTCCCGTCGCCAACGTCGATACGAGCCACGTGCTCCTGCAAGGCGCTGTCTTGCCCCGAGGACCATGTGGCAGCCAATTCGCCATGGCCGCGAGCGATCAGGTATGGAAAGTAAGAAACTTCATCCCTTTCTACGATGTGCCAGTTTGTCCAGGTCTCGCCCTGATCGAGCGATCGCGCCAACCAAAGGCCCTTCTGGGAGCCCCAGAGATAGTAGAGGGCGCCGTCCGCATCCCAGGCAACCGGTTCCACCCACCGTGGCGTCCCTTTGTCCTCGTCAGGACTCCAATCGCGCTCGCCCGGCGCGGGATGCTTCTGCCATGTCTTCCCTCCATCGCGGCTCACGGCGATCAGGTCGACACCCGGTGTGAATTTATTTCCCGATGCGGACGGCGGAATGACGCGAACAGCGATTTCACCGTGCGGCCCTATGGCAAGATGACTCGACCCTCCCTGTGCGTTGATCCGGGGCCGTTCATTCCAACTGGCGCTGTGATCCTGGCTGACCTCATGACGGACACCGTTTCCGTCATTCCAGATCACATGAGCGGTTCCGTCGGGCGCCAATCCAATCCAGGGTCGATCATCAAACCGAGTTTCTGAGAGTACTTTCCACGACCAGGTCGCGCCCGCGTTCTTGCTGGCGCCGACCGCGATGCGAGTGCCTTCGCCCGTCTTGATGTCGAAAGTCATTTGCACGAAGTAAACAGTGTCGTCCGGGCCGACCGCCAGATCCACGTCAGAGTTGCCAATGGCGCCATCCGCCTTGCTGCCGACGTTCACTCGCTCCCATGTGGCGCCGTGGTCGCGGCTTCGATATAGATTAGGGCTCTTTTCCAGGTCCCCGTCGTATCCGGCCACAAAGAGCGTGCCGTCACTCAGTTCGACGACCATCGGTTCTCGGGTGAGCCGGTCAAGATGTTCCACGCCCTCGGTGGCGGATAGTGTTTTCGATGTTGCGGGCTTGGCGGATGTTGAGTTATCGGTGGCTTGCTGCTTTATCGATCCCAGGGCGCGGCTGGCGAACGCTGTGACCGCGCACGCGACCATGACCGCCAGCGCGAGTCGATAGATGACCGCCGACAACAGCGGCAGCCCTTGACGGGTGTACGGCTGTGAACGTTTGTTGTTCGTGATCATTGAACAATCCTCCGCGCAGAAATAACCATTCGGGACACGGACTGAATCACCCGGCCGGCGGCCATCTTTGGCATTACACAATTCCCACGGAGGGTGTCCCATCCTTGCGTTTTTTGCAAGAGCCTGCCCTGAGCTTGCCGAAGGGGTGGGTGGCTTCTTCAGTTTGAAGGCCAGGCCAGCCGCCCACCCTTAGGTTTCCGGAACAGACCGGCGTTGCGTTACGTTCAGATCTCGCGCATGACGATCATCAAAACTCGGACTTCTTATTTCGCCTGCGCTAGCTTCGTAACAACCGCGGCAACTTTATCGAGTATCTGGTTCCAGCCCTCCATTTGACCGCTATTTTTCGCGCTCTCCATGGGTTCATTTCCAATGAAGGTGAGTTTCGTCTGGCCGTTTCCGAGATCCTCAAAGATGGTCACGTCGTACGCACCGTCTATGGCCTCATGTTCTATGCCTAATTCCGCAGGCTCAACCTTGTTTCCCTTCGGGTCGGAAAAGTACATGGAGGAAACGATCTTTTCTAGGGGAACAATCTCGTGGTATTCAACCGCATTCCAGCACTCCTGCCCATCCGGCGTTCTCATGCAGAGGAGAGATTTTCCTCCCACGCGAAAATCCATCTGACAAACCGGCGCAGTAAAGCCCTTCGGTCCCCACCACTGCATCACGTATTTCGGGTCTGTCCACGCCTTCCAAACCAATTCGCGTGGGGCATTAAAAATTCTTGTGACAACCATCCGCTCTGTCTCGTTCACCGTGCTTTTTGTCATCTCTGGACCTCCGTTCTTTTCATTTCGTTCACAACTACCTCCAGCTTGTCGAAACTCTCTTCCCAGAACCGGCGATAGCTGATCGCCCAGTCGCTGACTGTCTTGATCGCCGCTGGCCTAAGCGTGCACACACTCTCTCGTCCACGCTTCGTCTTGCTCACAATCCGCGCCCGCACCAGGTAGGCAATATGTTTTGAAATCATCTGCTGCGAAAGTGCAAACGGCTCCGTCAATCCATGCACAGAGGCAGGCCCATGGGAGAGTCGTTCGATCATGGCCCGCCGGGTTGGATCAGACAAAGCCGCAAACGTTGTACCTAATTTATCCACAACCGTATGGTAGTGGATTATCGACCCATGTCAAGTGTGAGTTTTGCGATCCCAATCCACCGTGCCAGCTTTGCCCGGCAATTTTCTTTCCACGCTACACTGGAAGCGGCACGCGAGTTCCTCCTTCAAAATGATCTCTTTCTCAAACATCAATAAGCAGTATGGCAAGCAGTTGCTCTTCGTGGATGCTTCGTTTCAGTTGAATCCCGGCGAAAAAGTCGGGCTGGTCGGTCCCAACGGATCGGGCAAGACAACGCTCTTCCGCATGGTGGTCGGCGAGGAAACTCCCGACGAGGGCGCGGTCTCTGTCCCCAAGAAGTTGACCATCGGCTACTTTCGCCAGGACGTCGAGGAAATGCAGGGCCGTTCGGTCCTCGACGAAGCGATCGCAGGCAGCGGACGCGTCGGCGATCTGCACCACGAGCTCGAAGCCTTGCAGCGGGAAATGTCCGACCCCGACAAGGCTGATGACATGGACCGCATCCTTGAGCGCTTCGGTCACGTTCAGGAGGAGTACGAGCATTTAGGCGGTTACGCGCTCGAGTCGCAAGCCCGTGAAGTGCTCCACGGTCTGGGATTCAAAGACGATCAGATTGACGGCGACGTGGGCGCTCTCTCTGGCGGATGGAAAATGCGCGTTGCGCTGGCGCGCGTCCTGCTCGGAATGCCGGATGTATTGCTGATGGACGAACCGACCAACCATCTCGACATCGAATCCATCATCTGGCTCGAACATTTTCTCAAGTCATTTCCCGGCGCGTTGCTCATGACCTCGCACGACCGCGAGTTCATGAATCGTCTGGTCTCAAAGATTGCAGAGATTGATGGCGGCGAAATCATCACTTACTCGGGTGACTACGACTTCTACGAGCGCGAGCGGGCGATTCGAGAGAGCAATCAGCAGGCAGCATTCGCGCGGCAGCAGTCCATGCTTGCCAAAGAGCAGCGCTTCATCGATCGCTTCAGGACGCACGCCGCCAAAGCGGCCCAGGTGCAGAGCCGAATCAAGGCCTTGGACAAGATCGAGAAGATCGAACTACCGAAGAAACGCCAGGTGGTGAAGTTTCAGTTTCGTGTCCCCCCGCGATCCGGCGAACAGGTGGCCGTCCTTGAGAATCTGGACAAGAGTTACGGCCCGCGTGTGATTTACGAAGGGTTCAATCTCACCATCCGCCGCGGAGAACGCTGGGCCGTCATGGGAAGAAACGGCGCGGGCAAGACCACGCTGCTCAAGATGATTGCCGGAGCCAGTGCTCCAGATGCCGGGAAGCGTGCGGCTCGGCGCCAGCCTGTATATGGGCTACTTCGCGCAACAGTCTCTGGACGTGCTCAATTCCGATCTCACCGTGATCGAACAGTTACAACAGGATTTTCCCCAGGACAGTATCGGGTCGTTGCGGAACCTGGCGGGAGCATTCCAGTTCTCCGGCGAAGACGTAGATAAGAAGATCCGCGCACTCTCCGGCGGAGAAAAATCGCGGCTGGCCATCGCGCGCATGCTCTACAACCCGCCGAACTTCCTGGTGCTCGACGAACCGACCAATCACCTCGATCTTGCGACCAAGGAAATGCTGGTGGACGCCCTGAAAGACTTTGAAGGCACCATGATCTTCGTATCGCACGACCGCATGTTCCTTCGCGGTCTCGGCTCACGTGTACTGGAACTGGGTGGCGAGAGCGGCACGGACCGCCATCCTACTGTCTATCCTGGGACGTACGTTGAGTACGTGCAGAAGCTTGGACATGAGGCGCCTGGGATCTATTCGTAGAACTCGCAGGGGCTTTTTTGCCTGGTTCCCCCACAACAACCCGCGAATGCCGCCTCTATAGACAAATCAGATAAAAGCCCATATATTGGACTTTATAAGCTGTTAAGGCTTTATATATGGAGCCGTCTGTATGAGATCGAGCGTAACAGATGTTCTGCCTCCTGCCGTCAAACGGTCGCTGACTAAATTCGGCAGCGACCTTGCGACCGCGCGGCGGAAACGTGGGCTTACGGTCCTTGCCGTCGCTGATCGCATGGGTGTCTCCAAGAACACTTATCTCCGCGCAGAGAAGGGTAGCCCCAAGGTCGGCCTTGGCGTTTATGCAATGGCGCTTTTCGTGCTGGGCCTTGGCAGTCCTTTCGGCACGCTGATCGACGTGAGCCGCGACGATACCGGCCTTCTGCTCGATGAAGAACGTCTGCCCAAGCGCGTGCGCATGAAGAAAGCACAGGCACCGAAATCATGAAGCGGACTATCGACGTGTTACTGGGCGATGGGCCGCTGCTCGGCACGCTGCGCCATGACCTGCAAGGGCGTCGCGAAAACGCTGCCTTTGAGTACAGTGCAGAGTGGCTCGGCGACCCCGCCCGCTTCGCTCTGGGACCGTCGCTTCCGCTTCAGACAGGGCCACAGTTTCACCGTAAGGCGCAGGACGGCTCTATCTTCCATGCGGCGATTGCCGACACCGAGCCCGACGGCTGGGCAAGGCGTGTCATCATGCGCGATTACATCAAACGCAGACAGCAATTGCGCCGCGAACGAAAACAAGACGAGGTGCAGCCGCTCAACGCGCTTGATTATTTGCTGGCCGTGGATGACGTCAGCAGAGTGGGTGCGCTTCGTTTTCGCGACGAGGACGGCGTGTTCCAGCGCGCGCAGGAGGAAGGCCGCCGGACGACTCCGCCGCTTATCGAGCTTGGTCATTTGTTGCGCGCGTCACGCGCTGTCGAAGCTAACAAAGAAACGGCGGCCGACCTTGCCTATTTGCGCGGGCGAGGCACGTCGCTCGGCGGCATGCGCCCCAAGTGCTCGGTCATCGACGATGACGGCGCGCTCAGCATCGGCAAGTTTCCCAGCATCACCGACGAGCACGCCGTTACGAAAGGAGAAGTGCTCGCCCTTACCCTTGCCAGGAATGCCGGGATCGATGCCGCCGCGTCTCGAATTGTAGAAAGCGACGGTTTGCCGGTTGCCCTGATCCGCCGCTTCGACCGGCAACCCAATGGACAGCGCATCATGTATATCTCCGCCGCCACCATGCTCGGCGTCGAGGTGACGGAATCCGAGCAACACTTCTATACAGAGATCGTGGACGCTATCCGCGTACACGGGGCCGACGCGCCAGCCGATATCGAAGAGTTGTGGCGGCGTATTGCCTTCTCGATTTTGATTACGAATGTGGACGACCATCTGCACAATCACGGCTTTCTACATGTAGATCGGGCATTCTGGCGGTTGTCGCCCGCTTTCGACCTCAACCCATCGCCCGAGCGCGTGCGCGAATTGAAGACCTGGATATCCGAGGACGCCGGCCCCGACATGACGATCGACGCTCTCATGTCAGTAATTGCTTATTTCCGCATCACCGGCGCGCGAGCCAGGGAGATATTGAGCGAAGTTGTGCATGCCGTGGATAGCTGGCGCACGGTCGGACAGAGCATTGGCATGACTGATGAAGAGCTGGAATCCTTTGTAGACGCCTTCGAACACGGCGAACGCGACGCCGCCAGAAAGCTCATCTGACGACCTGAGCCGATCGTTCTCGGGCCGATCATCCGGGAAATGCTGGTGGACGCCCTGAAGGATTTTGAAGGCACCATGATCTTCGTATCGCACGACCGCATGTTCCTTCGCGGTCTCGGCTCACGTGTGCTGGAACTGGGCGGTGAGAGCGGCACCGACCGCCATCCCACTGTTTATCCTGGGTCATACGTTGAGTACGTGCAGAAGCTTGGACATGAGGCGCCTGGGATTTATTCGTAGGACGGGAGAAAATCACGATTGTCACCACGCCGGGAATAGTGCCAGCTCCGTCTGTCCCCGCATTATCTGTCCCCGCATTATCCCAGACCGATCTATTTGTCGATGGCTAAACAACCTTGCTATGCGATGTAAGTAGGCGGATAATACTTCCGAAGTGTCTAAGCACCGCGCCACTAACAAGAAGAAACCCGTGCTGCGCTTCGAGTCCGTGAAGATAAACCCGCTCTTTGAGGTGCTCGAGGCGGTCGCGGCCCTCGACTCGCCAGGCACGAAGGCGATCGCACAGTACGCTAACATCGATCCCCGTACAACCGGCAAGATTCTGAAGAATGCGCGCCTCATCGGGCTTGTACAGGCCGCCCGACGATGACACCCTACGTGCTCACGCAGCCTTATCCCCTACAAGGGCACGTTGGATGAAAAGCGAAACGTGGTACGTGAGGCTCTGCTGAAGGCATCCACTGATCCAGCAGCATCAGGCAGTTCATGGGCCTGGGCAACAATTTGGAGGACGCGATGCGGAAGGCGTCAACCGTTGCCGGCGAACTGAACTATGCCAAGAGTGCCATCGCTCCACTTGTCTCGTGGGCGAACACCGAAAAAGCGCTCGATCTCGGTGTTCGGGTAGAAGTGCTCGTGAATGACGCGGTCGCGGCGAAGATAGTGCGCCACGTTGAGCACTCACACGAACGCGTCGCCTTCATCTCACACAGTTCGAAGGATAAACCGTTCGTACGCAAACTCGCGGCTGATCTGGTTGCGAGCGGTGTCAAAGTGTGGATTGACGAGCAGAACATCCTTGTTGGTGACTCGATCCCGGAAAAGATAGCGCAAGGTCTCGCTGAGTCCGATTTCTTCCTTATCGTCGTCAGCAAGAACTCCGTAAGTTCGGCGTGGGTCAAAAAAGAACTTAACAGTGCCGTCGTGCACGAGATCGAACGTCGCAAGGTAACCGTTCTTCCGATCAAACTGGACGACTCGATGATGCCGGACACGATCAACGACAAGCGTTATGCAGACTTCTCTCATTCCTATGAAGACGGGTTGGCGGACTTGCTTCGATCGATCAAGGCCCGTGAGGTGACGGATGGCGGAACCGGCTAAGGTAGAAAAGAAGAGAATGCCGAAAGGCGGGCGCAGGGGCGGAACATTGTTCCCGAAAGTCAACCTTCAGAAGGCGCTCCAATATGGCAAGAAACTTGTAAGCAAAACTCACAACGGACCGCAGCCCGAGCAAACGGTTCTTGTTGGTGTCTTCAACAACAAGGGACCAGAGGGTGGGGTGCGCGCGTCTGCGCTCAAGCAATACGGCCTGATGGAAGGAGACGCTGCCAGCGGTTACGTCGCATCGCAGCTAGCGCGTGATATCGAAGCCGCCATTCCCGAGGAGAGGCCTGCGCTCTCCCAGAGGGCGTTTCTCACGCCAAGGTTGTTCAAGCAGGTATATGACACGCTTCAACCTGACACGGTAAGCCGAGCGAGAGTACGCCAGGTTGTCGTCACTGCAAAGGTGCATCCAGAGAGTGCCGACGAGTGTGTTGCGTGCTTCATTGAAGGTGCCGTGCACGCCGGTCTCGGGGAGTTGGATGGAGAAAACATAGCACTGACTAGCGTCGGCGTTGTCACCGGGCCTGCTGCTGTGCCTGCGGAGAACGAGCCAGGCATGGAAGCGCCGGAGGAGAATGTCGAGGAAATTGCGCAGGAGCACGAAGCAGGAGTTGCGCGGTCGCCAGATACGAACAACGGCGGCAGTAGACAACCGCGCGGGCGTAGCGGCGCTGTTCCCGTCGCCGATGTGCGAGTCAACCTAACTGTGGACCCCAGCAGTGATCCCGAAAAATTGGAAAAGCAGCTCAAGCTCCTGAAGCAGTATGGTCTACTGCCATCGCAACGATGAGATGCCCCAGGTTTCGTCGCCAGCTTTCCGAGGTGGAATAGCTTGATGGAACCTTAAACCGCAAGCGGAGGATGGGGTGACGATGGATAAGATTACTTGCTTCATTTCCCATACCTGGTCAGATGGCCAGCACGGCTTCGCAAAGTATTTTGTGAGCAGGCTCAGCCGCTTTCGGAGAATGAAAGCTTGGCTCGATGAGGAGCAAATCAAGTCGAGCCAGAACCTGCAGCAGCGCATCGAAGTAGGTCTGCGTGGGGAGAGCGACTGTTGTATAGCACTCTTGTCGCCGGAGTTCATGGCGGCAAGAAACGCACCAAACGAACTCGAAGTTGCAGCGAGGTTGTCATACGAGACCGGTAAGCCTCTTTTTCCGGTGCTTCTCAGACGTTTCGAGATTCCGTTGAGCGTTGCGGGCCTGCGCTGGTTCGACCTATCAATGGCCGTGGAGCCTAATACGTTGGAGGTCAACAATAGAGTCTTTACACCAACGATGAAGGAGCTTGTGTCGGACATCCGCGCAGTTCTCGATCCAACGCCTGACGTTATGGCATTTTTCACGCCGCCGACTCGAAGTCGCGTCGTGTTAGTGACAAACCTGGGATATGAAGGTCCTCACCCCTACCCGGGAGGCGTTTCCACAACCGTTCAGTTCCGCGATGCTGTCGCGATATCTCTCAACACACTTGTAAGGCGAGCCTCGATTGCGAGCCGCCAGGAAATCCACAGCAACCGAGTGTCGGGGGACCTTCTCAGGGGATTGCTTAATGGCGACGATAGCGTAATCTCCTACGGAAGCAGCAAGATCAACAAGTGCACTGAAATGATGCTTGAGCACCTTTCCGCTCGCGCTGGTCAGGCAATTAGATTCGTGCTGGAAGAAGATCTCCGATCTGGAAAAAGAGAATCTAACTTTCCCACGGACGAGAAAGCAAAACGAGCCGCTCTCATATGGCGCGGCACCCAACTTTTTCATGATGACAACACAGATTATGCAATTGTCATGCGACTGATCGAGAAATCAAAAATATGGTGGCTATTTGCGGGTTGCGGCCGTCCCGGATCCGTTGCAGCACGGAAACTCGTTTTTGAGCCTGATTGGAGTCGCTTTCTGTGGGACGATCTTGGAACACGGTGGAAGCGCTCTTCATTTGTGGCAAGGGTGACAGTGCAGCATGACCGCAAGAATAGGCCTGAATTTGTTGCATTTCAGGATTTGGAAACTCTGTGGCTATGAAACCTCACGTTTCGTTTGTGAAACGATAGGGGAAATTCGGGGAACTGGATTACGCGGTTGCGGTTGAGATCGACCTCCCACCGGCAAAATAATGCGAGCCCGAACAACGAACTCGTTTGTTCCTTTTGGGACACCCAGAAAGCACAGGGACAGAAAGGGACTTGGTGAAAGTCGCCACCTTCAACATTAACAACATCAATAAGCGGCTCGACAACCTCCTGGCTTGGTTAGCGAAAGCTGAACCGGACGTGGTGAGTCTCCAAGAGCTCAAGGCAGAGCAGGAAGCCTTTCCCGTGAATGCCCTTCGGACTCTCGGGTACGAAGCAGTCTGGCAAGGGGAGCGCTCCTGGAACGGCGTGGCCATTCTCGCGCGAAACCAGGTTCCCGTGCTGACTCGCACAAGTTTGCCGGGAAATTCTGAAGGTCGTCATCCTGAAGACCATCAAGCTCGCTACATTGAAGCGGCGGTTCAGGGAGTCCTGTTCACTTCCATCTACCTCCCCAATGGGAATCCGCAGCCGGGACCGAAATTCAATTACAAGTTGGCCTGGTTTGAGCGCCTCATTGCCCACGCCGCCGAACTCATGGCGAGCGGCGCACCCGTGGTGTTGGCCGGTGACTACAATGTCGTGCCGACACCGCAGGACATCTATCCGACTCGGTCGTTGGATAACAACGCGTTAATCCAACCCGAGAGCCGGCAGGCCTTTGCGCGTTTGCTGGCTCAAGGCTGGACCGACGCCATGCGGAAGCTACATCCGGACGGGCCGCTCTGGACATTCTGGGATTACAAATTTGAACGGTGGCAGAAGGACAAAGGCATGCGACTCGATCACTTTCTGCTCTCACCGAATTTGTCGGACCGGCTCGTGGACGGCGGTGTTGACCGATGGGCGCGTGGGCAGGAAAACGCGAGCGACCATGCGCCAACATGGATCACGCTTGATCTCTAACAAATGCGGGGAAAGACGGGTTCCGCAATTATTGGGGTTAGGTTGGCTATCCGGGCGCAGTCTTTGACGGCTAACCGTTCAGCGAAAAGCCCCACTTCTCGCAAAAGACGCGAGAAATGGGGCACCCTGCTTATCCTGACGACTGAAGACTGACGACCGACGACTGCTCCTAAGCCACTTTTCCTTGCGGTGTCAGGTGGTCAATGATCATCGGCAGATACTGCGCCAGCTTCGCGCCGGCATCCTGCGGCGAGATTCCCGCCTTCGCGGCGAACTGCTGCAGCATCGGACTGTTCCCCAGCACCTGCTGGATCTGGTCGGCCGAAACCGGCATGTTCTGTCCCGTGCCTACCCACGAGCTCACAATTTCGCTCATTCCGTTCTGGTGAAACGCCTGGATCAGACCCGCCACTCCGCCTGGATGGCTGTTCACCATCTGCAACAAGCTGGCGGCCATGGGATTCGAACTGCCACCCAGTACGCTGTTCAGCGCTTTGTTCTCGAGATCGTCCATCAAACCCATAACTTCCTCCACATTCGCAAATCAAAATACTCACTGCGTTGCGCCGGACGCCGCCCGACCGCGGCGCCCGGCCTGGAACCATTACTTCTGCTTGGCGATGATCTTATCTTTGATTTTGTTGTAGGTGGCCTGGGGCAGAATCTTTTTCTGCACCAGTTCTGTCTTCTTGGCATAAGGACGGCCATCAATGATCTTCTGCGAATACGCCGCGCCGATTCCCGGCAGCGCATCCAGTTGATCTTTGGTCGCCGTGTTGATGTCCAGCAGGTCAGCCGCGGGGGCCGCCGCCATGGTGGACTTGGAACTCTTGGAACTGCTCGCACTCGCCTGCGCCCAGCTCATTCCAGCTAGAAGGGTCATCGCCAGCAGCGCCAGCAGTGCCCGTGACATCCACTTATTACGAATCATGTTCTCTCCTTAGTCTTTCTCGGATGCTTTGTATCCGGCCTTCTTTGCGTCATCTTCCGACATGAACTTGCCGCTCTTGGTCTTGCCATACCAGCGTCCACCTTTGTGGTAAACGCCGCTATCCAGATTCACCCAAACCTGGCCCGACGATTTTGCCGCGGCGATCTGCGGATCGCTGGCCGCCGGAGTGGCTGCCGCTTTCGTCGTTTTGGCCGGAGCCGAACTGGCCGGAGCCGCGCTGGACATCGGCGTTGATGCCGGAGCCGCCATCGGTTTCGCCGTGCTGGCCGGAGCGGACGTGCTGGCGGGGGCCGCACTGCTGGCTGGCGCACTCGCCGGGGCGGCCATATCCGCCTTCTTACTCTTCTTGCTCTTCTTGGGAGTGGTGTCGGTCGTGGCAGCCGTGGTATCCGTGGCTGCGGGCGCCGTGGTTGCATCTGCGCTCGTCGATTTCTTCTTGTGGCTCTTCTTGGTCGTCGTCGACGTCGAAGCATCCGCCGCCGCCGGCGTCGAACTGTCGGAACTCATGTCCGATTTCTTCTTGCTCTTCTTCTTGGGTGTGGTGGACGCATCCGCCGCGGCCGGGGTGGAACTCTCGGAACTCATCTCCGACTTCTTGCTCTTTTTCGATTTCTTAGGAGTGGTCGTGGTATCGGACGCCGCCGTGCTCGAAGCCGCCGACTGGTCAGTCGCGGCCGCATCCTTTTTCGACTTCTTTTTCTTCTTAGTCGTGGTCTGATCGGTCGAAGTGGAAGAAGCGTCCTGGGGATGAGCCAGCGCGGGGACAACCGATAGTGCGAAGAACAGGCCCAACATCGTTGCCGCTGCGAGCAACCTGGTTTGCAATTTATTCATGTGATTGATCCCTCTCTGAAATGGAATGGCCGAGAGAAGCGCGCGAAACAAAAACCCTGGTTAGTTTAATCCCAAGGAGTTACCTCAAAGAAAAGACGGCCGGGCGCGGGCCGAGCTATGTTTTGAACCGCAACATAATGGCAATAAAAGCCCAACAGGTCAACTCCTGGGTGCTGTAGGGCGGACATTCCTGTCCGCCCCTCGCCAAGACCGTTGCTCCTAAACTCGGCAAAAAACAAGCCCACGGCAAAAGCCATGGGCCAAATCAAAAACGTTCAATTACGCGTAAATCCCGCGCTGCCGGATCGTATACGCCACCCGGTCGATCGCCAGCATGTACGCCGCAATGCGGTTGTTCACGCCGTGGGTCTCGGCATACCGCACCACATCCTCGAACGCTGTCTTCATGATGTGCTCAAGTTGCTCGTTGACCACCGACTCTTTCCAGAAATATCCCTGGCGATCCTGCACCCACTCAAAGTAAGAGGTCGTCACGCCTCCGGCATTGCAGAGAATGTCGGGAATCACGAACACATGCTTGTCGGCCAGAATTTCATCGGCGGATGCCGTCGTCGGGCCGTTCGCGCCCTCGGCCAGAATCTTGCACTTCACCCGGTCGGCGTTGCGGCTGGTGATCTGGTTCTCGGTCGCCGCCGGAATCAGGATGTCACAATCCGTGACCAGCAACTCCGCCGCATCAGCCTTCTCCGCTTCGGGGAAACCCAGCACCGTGCGATTCTTCTGCCGGTACTCCGACAGCTTCTTCACATCGATTCCGTTCTTGTTGTAGAGACTGCCATCCACTTCAATGATGCCAATAACCTTGTAGCCGGCTTCCGCCATCAGGATGGCCGCATTCGAGCCCACATTCCCGAATCCCTGAATAATGACGCGCGACGATTCCCGGCTCAGGCCCAGCTTCTTCACGGCTTCGTCCACCACAATCATGATGCCGCGCCCGGTAGCCTCGCGCCGCCCCCTCGACCCCCCAATATTCAAAGGCTTCCCGGTAACGACAGCCGTGACGGTCTGCCGCATATGCATAGAATATGTGTCCATCATCCAGGCCATGATTTGTTCGTTGGTGTTGACGTCGGGGGCGGGGACATCTTTTTCGGGGCCGATGAAGTCGACCAGTTCGGCGGTGTAGCGGCGGGTCATGCGTTCCAGTTCGCCCATCGACATTTTGTGCGGATCGCAAATGACGCCGCCCTTGGCGCCGCCGAAAGGAATATTCACGACCGCGCACTTCCATGTCATCCACGCCGCCAGCGCTCTCACTTCGTCAAGGGTGACGTCAGGTGCATAGCGGATGCCGCCCTTGGCCGGGCCACGGGCGATGGAGTGCTGCACGCGGAATCCGGTGAACACTTCCAGGCTGCCGTTGTCCATGGCTACGGGAATGTGAAGGATGATCTCGCGATTGGGATATCGCAAAACCTTCCACAATCCCTCGTCCAGATTGAGTTTTTGGGCGGCCAGATCGAATCGCGCTTGTTGGGCCTCTGTAGGATTAAGTTCCTGCTCGAGGGAAACCGTCTTCATAAGATTCTCCGATGATTGCCTTCCGATGGTTGGATGCCGCCCAGCCGGGCATAGAAATCCCCGAGGGCAGACAAACCCAGCAGTATAAGCACCGGGGGGCAGGTAGGCAAGCGCGGGCATGAAGGTGGAGACGGCGGGGGCGGACAGGAGTGTCCGCCCTACAGGTCAAAGTCAAGGGCGGCGGACAGGAGTGTCGGCCCTACAGCGGCTTTCGCGAATATGTGCTGAGGTACTTCGGGACTTCCATTCCTTCGATCAGCCGCGCATCTGGCACGGGTTGTCCTGGCGTCGTCTCGAGCGGAAGCACCCCCGCCCAAGTGGGGAAGGCGTAGTCCTCTTCGTCGTCGATGGCAGGTCCCTGGCGCACTTTCGCCGAAAACTCTTCGATGGGCAGCTTCATTACCAGGGTCGCTTTCAACTCTCTCTGGTTCGGCTGCCGCGACTCGGCCCATCGCCCGGGCAAAATGTGTTCCGACAACAACCGCAAGGCCTCGAGTTTCTCCACCGGATCGGTGACGGCCCGGGCCACGCCCAGCACGACCACCGAGCGGTAGTTCATGGAATGATTGAAAATCGACCGCGCCAGCACCAGGCCGTCGAGCAGGGTGACGGTCACGCATACCGAGACGCCTTCGTCGAGGTTGCGCAACATCCGGCTGGCCGCCGATCCGTGGATATAAAGATTGTCTGCGGCGCGCCCGAATCCGGTAGGGATCACGAACGGCTGGCCGTCGGCGATAAACCCCACGTGGCAAATGAACGCCTCATCCAAGATCTGGTAAGCCTCGGCCCGGTTGTAAACGGCACGCTGCGGCTCGCGCACCACGCGCGTGCGAGCAGTGGGATTGATGTCAGCCATGTAAGGAAAATTCTCCCGGGAACGAGTTTAACAGGCGAGTTCGGGCCGCGGATTTTGCAATTTGGGGATCGGGAGTTTGGGTAATTTAAACCCCGCCTGGGCCGGGGAAAATTATTCAGGTTGCCACAATTCGATGGGATTTCCCTCCGGGTCATGCAGACGGGTGAAGCGCCCGATGCCGGGATAAGATTCCGGGTCTTTGACCTCAATTCCCGCGGTTCGGAGCTGGGCCACCATTTTGTCGAGGTCATGCACGCGAAAGTTCAGCATAAAAGCCTTGTTGGGATCCCCGAAATATTTGGTGGTCTCGGGAAAGGGAGTGAAGGAGGTTGGTCCGGCCTCTTGTTGCCAAACGGTTCCGCCCTCGCTGGTAGGGGTGAGGGCGATTCCCAGGTGATGCTGGTACCAGTTCGCCAAGGCTTTGGGATCATGCGCGCGGAAGAAGAACCCTCCGATGCCGGCTACTTTTTCCATTTCTGTTCCTCTCGATTCGTGTTTAGCGGCTGTCTTCGCCGGCGGAGCAGGGCTGGCTGGGGTTTGTGCCGCCATGGCTCGTTCAACCTGGGGCAGAATGAAACTGGACCCGAAGGCAAATGACAAGAACTGAAGTAATTGGCGCCTGGGGAAGTTCATTCCATCCTCCTGCTTTTGTGCGAGCGTGTCTACATGGCTGAAGCGTACCCCGATAAGAAGCGCGAGTCGTTCCGCAGCCTGCCGGTGCCGAAGACCTACGGAGGTTCTACCACAGCACTTTCAGTGCGAATTGGAATTGCCTTGGATCGTAGGCCGCTGTCGCCTGTCCCGCCGCAGTAAACAGCGGATTCACCCCTGCCACGTTGTACTTGTTCGCGATGTTGAACATGTCGACGATGCCCTGCAGACTCACGCGCTCTCCTAAAGCGATGGTCTTCGCGAAGCGGATATCATTGAATACCGTCCACGGACTGGTTCCCGCGTTGCGACCCAGATTTCCATCCAGGAATAGCAGAGCATTCGGGCTCGCCAGTTGCGCTGGCGTCAGGTCGGCAAAGCATGGTTCCTGGAAAAACCCGGTTGGCGAGTATCTGGAAGGCACCACCGGGTAGTTGCAGGCGTTGGTCGGAGTCCCCGCGGGCACCACGTTCGGGCGGCCAGTCGTCGACGAGAACTGGAAGTTGTCGCCGCTGCCGGTCACGATGTTGAAGGGCCGGCCTGAGCCGATCTCCACAATCGGAGCGATCGTCCAGTTGCTGAAGACCTTTCCCGCGAACCCGTTCCCGCCCAACTTTCCCGTCTGGTATACAGCGCTGAAGACGAGACGATGGCGCTGGTCGAACAATGACGTGGAACGGTCGAGGTTGGGGAAAAAACTGTCCTGTGGAGTGAGGGTTGACTGTAAGTCGGTCGAGTCGTCGATGGAATGAGACCAGGTATAACTCAACTGAAATTCATAATGCTGGTTGAAGCGTTTGCGCAAGCTGGTGGTCAATCCATGATAATTCGAGCTGCCATTGGAGTAATTGGCGTCCATGTCGCTGAAGGGCACGCATCCGGCAAGACCCGAGGTAAGGGGATCGCAGGTTGCGTTCAATCCCGTTGCCTGTAAGTCAGCGATGGCCAGGGGAACACATGGGGTGAAGGCTCCTCCCGCCAACGACGGGTTCAGCCCTGACCGGCGGAAGAAACTGACCAGGGGGGTAGGAACGTAGTAAGGGAGTTTGGCTCCGGGAATCGGGTTGACTCCGCAGCTAGCCACCGACAGCGGGCTGGTCGAAGTCGTGGCTCCGCCCGCTGCTACCGCTGCCTGCCAGTTCGCGGCAATTAAATCTCCGCGCGGGGTGTTGGCGTTGATGGGGCGATTCAAATGCCGCCCGCCGTTAAAGTTGTAGGCGACATTCAGCACGAGGCCGTTCCCCAGGTCTTTCTCAAAGCTAAGATTTATCTGCTGCGAGTAGGCGTAAACAAAGTTCTGGCCTTGCGGATACCCGAACGGCTGCGAGATCAGCGGGAACCCGGTAGTGGGGTTCAGGTAGTTCTGGTGCAAGAAGGGAGAGTTCGGCAAGCAGGGATCGAAGCGCTGCGGGTTGGGTCCGCCGCCGCAAGCCGACCCGGCCGCCGACGCACCCTGATATCCCAAAGCCGTGGACAGCCCCGCAGGCAGGCAGTTGGGGACTCCGAGGATACCCTGGAACGTATTGGTGGCATTGAGATTCAGAGCGCTTGCGGCGCTGCCATCGCAGGGACTGGAGCCGAAGAACAGCAGTTGTCCGCTGCTCGATCCGTCGGAGGCATCGCCCAGAAAGTACAAGCCCAGTAGCGGGTGATCGTAAAAAATTCCGTAAGAAGCGCGGAAGACGGTTTTGCCGTCGCCTTTCGGATCCCAGGCCAGCCCGATGCGGGGCTGAATATTATTGGTGTCGGTCTGAATGCCTTTCTGTATTCCCAGAAAGTTATATCCGGATGCCGCCAGGCCCGACGGCGGGGCAAATTGCGGAGGGAACTCGATGTCGTAACGGAGGCCCATGTTCAGGGTCAGGCTGGGCAAGGCTCGCCAGGAGTCCTGAAAGAAGACCCCCAGCGATTTATTGGAAAACGAGTCTTTCGGGCTGCCGATGCCCTGCACGACGTAAGAGGGAATTCCGAGTCCATACGCCTGCACCGATGAAAAGTCCGGGAGGTTGGGGACAAACCGGAGAACATGGGTTCGGGAACAAGCCTGACAATCCGCTGAAGTTATAGACGCCGCCGTAATTGACGGTAAATGTCGCATCGATAGGAAGATAATTGAAGTCGACGCCGAACTTAGTGTTGTGCCGGCCCTTGGTCCAGGAGAAGTTATCGCTGAACTGGTAGCGTTGTTCGGTTCTTTGAATGAACGAGTAAGGCTCGCGCCCGATGTAAGCTGTGCCGATAATGTTGACGGCGGGATCGGCTCCGGCACTAATGTCCTTGTTATAGAAATAAGACAGGCCCCGCCGCGCATACTGGAAGCGGAGCTCGTTGACCTTGTTATTGCCGATCGTCCAGGTGTCCTGAAAGACGCCGGCGACGTCGCGGTAGGTCTGCTGCGAGGTTCGCGAGTAGGCGTTCTGGCCGAAGGGTTGATCTTGCCCGTTAATTTCGATTCCAGTCTGGGTGCTAGGGCTTACATTCCCGCGCAAGGTGATGCGGTTGTTGTTGGTGAAGTTGTGGTCCAGCCGAAGCGAGTAGAGACTGGTGCCTTCGAAGACGGGAAAGTTGCCCTGACTGGGATGCCAGGCCCTGGAAGCTTGACGGCAGTCCGTTGCACAACACATTGGGCGTGGCAAACGTGCACGACGATGGGAACTGGGTGAAGGTTGCCGCTCCCACGTTCGGAATGGCTCCAAACGAAGCCAGCGCGGAAAAGGCGGCCACCGGATAGGTGCGGTTGACAGCAATGCCCGACGATCCGCCGACCCAGGTGCCATACAGCGCCGCCTCCTGTGCATAGGCTTGCGCGGCCGCCGGGCCCAGGGTGGCCGCGATCTGGTTCAGGGCAACCGGCAGGTTAGCGAAGTACGCCTGTTGCTCGGGCGTCCCGGAAACAAAAGGAATGGTTCCCGGCGCCTGGCCGAACGCCGCCGAGAGGTCCACGTTGTTCACCAGGCCGTAATTCTGCGGCGTCTGCCCGATCGATGAGAATCCGGTCTCATGGCGCCGAGTTACTTCGTAGGAGAAATAATAGTAAGTCTTGTCTTTCTTGATGGGCCCGCCGAAAGCTGCGCCCGCCTGAACACGCGTGTAAGCTGGATTCGATTCGGTACTAAAGGGATTGACCGCCTGAATATTTCTGTTTCTGAGATAGCCGAACACGTCGCCATGGAAATCGTTCGATCCGGAACGAGTAATGATGTTGACTACGCCGCCGGCGGCTCGTCCGTATTCCGCCGCGTAACTATTGTTGATGATCTGGAATTCCTGCACCGCTTCCTGCGAGACCGTCGAGCGCACGCCGTTGGTGGAATTGTCGGTGGCGTCCGCTCCGTCGACGTTCACCAGGTTGGAGCGGCCGCGCTGGCCGCTGAAGTTCAGCCCGGAAGTCGGCGCCGCACCGGTGTTGGGCGCGTTATCGCGCGTCACCTGAGAGTCGGTCAGGGTGAAGTTGATGTAATTCCGGCCGTTGATCGGGAGATTATCGATGCGCCGCTGGTCGATGGTGTCGGTGGTAGAGGTCCGAGTCGTCTCCACTAAGTCGGCCTCCGACGACACCGTCACCTGCTCTTGCGCGCCCGCCACCGAAAGGGTGATGGGCAGATCGGCCAGCTGGCCGACCGTGACCGTGACATTCGGCACTTCCACCTTGGCAAAGCCGGGCGCCTCTACCGTGACCATGTACTTTCCCGGAGGCAGCGCCACCAGGCTGTACTCACCCGCCGCATTATTCGAGGTCGAGCGCTGAGTCCCTTTGCCTGGCTCGGTGACGGTCACCGCGGCATTGGTGATCAGGTTGCCCTTGGGATCTTTCACCGTAACATGCAAGTCTCCGGAGGCGGAGCCCTGAGCGAAGCCGAAGGTGGTGACGAGGAACAGAAAGAACGCGAGCGAGACGAACTTGCGTGGGTTCATAAGTCTCCCGATCAATTTGTGGCGGATGTAAACGGATGGGCGACAGACGGCTGCCATCTCCCGGTAACGGGCATGGAGTGTGAGCACACATTTGCGCAGACTGGTACGCGTGAGGGTTTTACATCAGCCGGGAAGGGAAAGCAAGACGTATCGCGTGCGAGGAACAGCTTTGATCACCTCAATGGCGGATCGGTGGTCAGGCTCGGGTGGCGACCCGCGGCTCGGGAGCCAGTGCGAAGGAGAACAAACAGAGAACAATTGTGACAAGGGGCAGCGGCCGAGCTCGATAAGAGATTTGATGCCGGCGGTTCGAGCGACACTAGCGTAGTGCGCCAGAAATGACGTTTCTCATCGATCGGCGCGCGGGCGATGGGAAGCAAAGCCTTTGACCGCAAAGTTCGCGAAGAACATCCGCAAAGGCCGCGAAGAACGGCCGTGCAGCTCGAATCATAAATGTCGATCTGTTTGACGCACTACACTAGCCGGCTGCTGAAAAACTCCTTTGGCAGGATGGGCGTGACCTCAGCGGCTGAAGCCGCGCCCCTTCAAAAACAACGGCGGCTCGAGTTATTCGGCTAGAGAACCGCGCCAGAAATCACGTCTCTTATATATCCGGGCGCGATGGCGGGAGTCAAAGCCTCTGACCGCAAAGTTCGCGAAGAACAGCCGCAAAGATCGCGAAGAACGGCGGTGCAGCCCCTAACTACAAACGTCGAGCTGTTTGACGCACCACCCGACTGGGTCTATCGACGCGCGAAGGTTGGCTTACTTTTCCAGTAGCGCTATCACGTCCGCATGGCCGCCCTTCTTCGCCAAGTCCAGAGCGCTCACGCCCTCGTCATTTTTCATGTTCACATCCGCTCCGTGCTCCAGCAGCAACGCAACCATGGCCTGGTCGCCATTTTGCGCGGCGGCATGAATGGGGGTCCATCCCATAGCCTGGCGCGCATTCACCGGAGCGCCATGCTCGAGCAAGGCCTTGGCCATGGGGAGGTTTCGCGCGGAGGCGGCGCTGTGTAGGGGCATTACTGTCGTGGGATTGCGCGCGACGGCTGCGGCATCGGCGCCGTGCTCGAGTAGAAGTGAGCCGGTCGCGGCTTGTCCGAAGAAGCAGGCGAAGTGGAGGGCGGTGAAGCCATCGGGGGACCAGCTCTTGGGCAGGCCAGGATCGCTCTTAAGAAGTTCGGCGAGGCGTTCGACGCGTCCCAGCGCGGTGGCTTCGAAAATGTCGAGCGCGGGTTTCGCAGTGAGCAGTTGCTGCAACGAATCGGTGCGCCGCTGATAGAGCGCGGTCATGATGGCGGAAACGCCCTTATCATCCCGCGCCGAGGCCAGGGATGCGTTCTTCGCGAGCAAGCCGGCCAGCTTACCGTTATCTCCGCTCTGGACTGCCGCAATCACTTCCGCTTGATCATTCATGTTGACTCCTGCCCGCTAATTAGTTAGCATAGCTAACGAATCATAGCGAGTCGGGAGAAGATGTCAAGAGGGAAATAAGGAAATTGTCGATTTTTGATTCTTGATTGTCGATTGAAAACCAAAATCGACTTGTGCCATAGACGTGTTGGCCATTGGAAATCGAATCATATGTCTCGCGATCGCGAAAATATTCAACTCGCCGACCGCCTGCACTCTGCCGCCATCCACTTACTGCGGCGGGTGCGCAAGCGCGACACGGAAAGCGGAGAAGGTCCGGCGCGGCTCTCCGCGCTTTCGGTTCTGGTGTTTGGGGGGCCGATGACGCTGGGGCAACTGGCGCAGGCGGAGCAGGTAAGGCCGCCGACCATGACACGGATCGTGACGGGCCTGGAAGAGAGCGGTCTGGCCGCGCGCGAAGCTGATGCCGAAGATGCGCGCCGCATTCAGCATTCGCGCGACGGCGAAAGGAGTACGCCTTCTACAGCAGGCGCGAAAGCGGCGCATTCACGATCTGGCTGCGTCGCTCGAAAAGCTTACGCCGGAACAGTTGCGTCACTTAGGAGCCGGGATCGATGTGATCGAACGGCTCGTCCGGCCGCAAGGCTAGTGGGTAATTGGCGGGTAAAACAAAGCTCTTAAACGCAAAGGACGCCAAGGGAATCGCATAGTTCGCAAAGAAGGGTGGAGTTGCGCTCGGAGTTCTGAAGCGGGACGGGCGGGAGGCCCGTCCTCAGATGATCCGCTAAGTCTCGATGCCTACGTAGCAGATGCGGCCGATGAGGTAATCGTGGACCTTCTTGCCTTCTTCCATCTGCATGATTTCGACGGGATAAGCCTGGTTATGCGGGCGCAGCACCAGGTGGTTGCCGGCCTGTTCGACATATTTCAAGGTGCAGCGGCCGTCCTTATTGACGGCGTACATATTGGACTCGCCCTTGCGGTAGGGTTTCAAAGAGTTATAGTGGCGGTCGATGAGCACGGTGGCGCCGGGGAGCATGCGGGGATACATGCTCATGCCTTCGCGGGCGTCGGCTTTGATCATGACGAAGCGTTCCCAGGCGTCGCGGTCGCCCTCCATCTCATGGCGTAGTTTGCGCAGGAAGGTCTTCTTGAATTTGAGGATTTCTTTGACCTTCATGCTCATGACGAGGGGTTCGTTGGCGGCGGTGGCTCCGTCAACCAGCAGCACGTTCTGAAAGTCATCGTCGGCGGGGGGCAGGATGCTGGCGCGCTTGTTGATCTCTTGCGGGTCGAGCAGATCGAGCACGGAGAGGTGCTGGACGTTCAAGACCTTGTCCATGCCCTCGATACTCAGGCCGCGCTTGCGATTGAGGAAATTGGAGATGTGGGCCTGCTTGAACCCGGTCTCCTCGGCCAGGCGTAATCCGGTCAGATCGCCTTCGTCGATGCGCCCCCAGAGAGTTTTGCGCAGGTTATCCTGCAAGGCTTTGAATTTCATGTCCGAAAGTATACACCCGGCTATAGCGTGTTGCTATTCGCCAGGGCAAGCTCAACATCTAAAAGGGAATATATTTCTTGACACGCCGACTCTGAAGCTATAGGCTGGCGGAATCATATAACTTTATACTGGAGTACCCGAACCTTATGGCAACTGGTTTACAACCCGAGAAGGAGGACGAAGGCTTCGCGGAGTTCCGCCGCAAGGTGCGCTCAGCAGAAGTACTATCCTCATCGATGCAGAAGCTGTTGGATACGTGTCACTTTACCGGACGAGTCAGCGTGGTGGTGCAGAATGGCCGGGTGCTGAAGTCCGGCTACGAAGAAGGCTATTTCCGGCAATCGGCCGGAGGTCTTTAACGAATCCGTGCGAATCATAACTAAATAGCAAGACAGGTCATCGTAAACAGAAACGAGCCCTGTGACCGAGCAATCGGCACAGGGCATTTTTATTTTGGTCGTTGGTCGATGGTCGTTCGTCCGTTGGCAAAGGCAAAACCATTCATAGCTTGGAGGCAATTATGGAAAGGCTCAACATCGAGATTATCGAAGTGGAATTGAAGTATTGCGAGCGTTGCGGAGGGTTGTGGGTGCGTCCTTGCGGTTCGGGGCGAGTGTTTTGCGGGAAGTGTGCGGGGAAGATGGCCGAGATCGAGTTGCCCGCCAGCAGGATCAGCGTGCAAATGCCGGTCGATGACAGCAAGACCTTCGAGGCAACGCTGGAAGAACTGGCGGCGCTGTGCAGCGAAGGAGGCAACGCGTGACCGGCGCGGTGGTGGATTCGATGTGCGCGGAAGCGGCGATCGATAAAGCTCTGATCGAATCAGGAGCGTGCGAAACCATTAGCGATGGTGACGACCAGGATGACGGCGTCGTGCGAAGAGACAGTATTGCCGGAGGAGTGGGAGCTCACGGCGGAAGACGAAGCGCTGCTGCAGGAGTCGGAGTGCTCGAGCGAAAGCTGGGGCGGGGATCGCGACTTGTGGATGTACCGCGACCGCACGGTTGCGCTGCTCAGACGTTACGCGCGCCTGGCAGTCGAGACCGGGCGGCTGCCATCGCTGCTGGGGCGCGAGTTCTTCCGCACCAAGGTTACGTCGTATCACGTGTCTACGTTCGAGGACACGGTGATCTTCGTGCACGACGTGGAGCGGAGTCTGGATCAACTGGGAGGGTTCGAGAAGAAAGTGGTGGCCATGATCGTGCTGGAGGAGTTTACGCAGGAAGAGGCGGCACGGCTTTTGCAGTGCAGTCCGCGAACCGTGGGGCGGTACATCTACGAAGCGCTGGACAGGCTGAGCGAGATTTTCCTGCGCGGTTCCATTTTGAAACCGATGGTGAAGCGATTCCCGAATCGGGAAACGCCTTGTCAAGGGGGTAAAAGCGACTCAAGCTCCGCAAGTGATAGCAACGAAGGGAGAAATAAATTTCAAAAAATGTCCGATTTACCCTTACAAATCTGATATTCTAAATTTATAGAGTAAAGAAAAAGAAAACGCAGTAACTAAGTACCGAATACAAGATCGAGAAGCGCAAGGATTAAGTTAGTTAGTTGGTCAAAGCACTTATACGAGTTTGCAGGGCGCGCACAAATTGCGCGCCCTTACTTTTTGTGGCGGAGGCGGGCGTGGCGATGAAGCGAGCGAGCAGAGGGAAAAGGGCCTCGGGCAGTTCCTTGGGCAGGATATCGCGGAAGCCGGTGGAGCTTCCGGAGGTGAGGGAGCGGATCAAGAACCTGGTGGGCAACGCAGCGGTGGACATGGTGAAGAACGGGATCGCGGAGGCCAACAAGGGCCACTACGCGGCGATGAAATTTTTGTTCGAGCTGATCGGACTGTTCCCGGCGGAAGAAGGCGGGGAGCAGAGTGTTGACGATGGCGGGCTGGCCAAGGCGCTGTTCGGGCGGCTGGGGGTAGAAATGGGGCCGGAGGTTACGAACGTTTTTCCGGCGAAGTCCGGCCCCGGGAGCGATGCCGTAGAATGACAAGGGATCATTGGTCGCTGATCGCCCGCCGTTGGCCGTCTTCTGAGAGAGTCGCGGAGAAGCTTTCCTTCGCGGGGCTTGTGGGGAAACCGCGGAGCGAGGCAGGCAGTGACAGGGTGTGCGGGATGGATATGAGTTGGGTGACTGGCCGGATTGCGGTCGGGGGCGGAATCTGGAACGCGGACAACATGGCGGAGGTGGCGCGGGCGGGCGTGACGCACATCATCGACATGCAGATTGAGTTCGACGATACGCGGTTGGCGGATCCGTTCGGGATCGAAGTGCTGTGGAATGCGATTGACGACGATTTCCAGCCAAAGCCGGCGGAGGTTTTTCAGCGGGGAGTGGAGTTCGCGTTGAAGGCTCTGGACGAGCCGGGAACGAAGTTGTTCATCCATTGCGCCGCGGGGGTACACCGGGCGCCGATGATGGCGCTGGCGGTGCTGTGCTCGCTGGGTTGGAAGCTGAAGGACGCGATGAATCTGATTGAGGCGCGCCGCCCGGTGGTGGATTTCGCGGACGTGTACGTGCGCAGCGTGGAACGCTTTGTGGAAGTGCAGGTGAGAGCTGGTCGATAGTCGTTGGTCTTTGGTCGCTCGTCGGAGATCAACAGCAAGAGATTTTAATCGCTAAGTTCGCGAAGAACATCCGCAGAGTTCGCAAAGAAAAACGGCAAAGTTATTTTTTTTGCCGAGGAACGGCGTGTGTAACTCGTAAGCACAGGTCGATCTGTGTGACGTACTGACGCGTCAGCGGTCAATCCAGAACAACTAAGTGTGGTGCGGTCTTCTTGAGGGAGACGGGCGCGGAGGTGTGTGTGAGCGTCCGGACGAGCTAAGTAGTGACAAAAGTTCAAGTCGGAAAGAAATAACCGGAGAGTTACGGAGGAAGCTATGGCACGGACACGTCGTCCTTTGGGACGGCTTTTTTTATTGCTGGCAGCATTCATAGTTACATTTCCTACGATCTTGCAGGCGGCGCCGGCCACGACCACGATTACGGACGCAGTCTACAGAGCGGATGGCACGCCGGCCGGTGGAGTGCTGGTATTTCAATGGCCCTCGTTCACCACAACGGATGGAGCGGCGGTGGGGGCGGGAACGAAGAGCGTAATTCTGGGAGCGGGAGGAACGCTGTCAGTACAGCTGGTGCCGAACTCGAACGTGAATCCGGCAAGCACGATTTATACGGTGACTTACCAGTTGGATGACGGAACCTCGAAAACCGAATTCTGGAGAGTTGGCAGCACGACTCCGACAACGATTGCGGCGGTGCGTACCACGCTGGGAGCCACAAGTTCCGCGTCACAATTAGCGACCCGCCAATACGTAGATACCGCGGTGGCTGGAAAAGCCCTGGACAACACGGTAGTTCATGTAAGTGGCGCGGAGACGATTGCGGGGACGAAGCAGTTTGCGGTTGCGCCGAGCGTGCCGACGCCGGTTGCAGGAAGCGACGCGGTCAACAAGGCTTACGTCGATACGGCGTTGTCGACGGTAGGGGCCGGTTCCTACGTGAGTAAGTCGGGCGACACGATGAATGGGCCGTTAACGCTGAATGGAGATCCCACTTCGCCAAACCAGGCATCGACGCGTCACTACGTGGACAGTGCGATGTCGGCCAAGGCGGATGTGGTGAACGGCGTAGTTCCCGCAGGAGAGTTAGGGGGCGGAACGGCGGACGGAAGCAAATGCCTGCTGGGGAATAACACATGGGGAGCGTGCGGCGGGAGCAGCGATGCAGTGTCGATCCAAAAGGTGCCGGTGGCCTTACAAGCGCCGACCGACGGACAAGTCATCACCTATGACGCGGCAAGCAGTTCTTACAAACCGAAGGCAGGAAGCGGACTGTCGAGCGGGATGCAGGCGGTGAAGTACGCGACGGACTATCTGTGGGCGCAGTCTTCCTCGGCGGACTTGAGCGTGGCGGGAGCGAAGACGTTGAACCTGGCCACATGCCCGGCGGGCGTGACCGGCACGGAGCCGCAGTACTGGGTCTACATTACGGGGGCCGGGACACCGGAGGCGGTGGCAGTCACGGGGGGAACCTGCAGCGGGAATGGGCAACCGGGCAGTTTGCAATTTACGACAGCGAACGCGCACAGCGCAGGTTACACGGTGACCTCGGCTTCGGGTGGATTACAGGAGGCGCTGATCGCGGCACGGTATCTTCCGGCGGGAGCGCCGGTGACGCAGGGCGGCAAGGTGATCGCTGCTCCGGGAGATATCAACGCCTACGCAAGAATCTCAGTTCGATCGAACGGGATGACTGTGGATTTTTCGGGCTCGACAATCAATTGCTACATGAGCGACACCTGCGTGTTTGTGGGCGACCCGGCAAACAGCGGGGCATTCCTGGATATCACGCTGATCAATCCGCGCGGGCGTCCGACAGTTACAAACGGCAGCTGGCCGTTTATCGAAGTGAATGCGCAGAAGACGCGGTTGTTCAACGTGGAGACACGCTTGTCGACGGGGACCACTGCGTACTTTGGAAGCTATGTGCAGGTAGACGATGACCAGGCGTTCTTACTCGACGGACTGGACACGTCGCTGGGATCAGGGAATGGGGGAGTAAGTGTCCGGTGCGACGCAACGGTATGCAATCCGATCATTGTGGCGCCCGGTCCTTTCAATGTGTGGTCGGCGGTGGGCTGGCTGAAGCATTTGAATCTCAGCCTGAACGGGCACGGGAACGGTGTCGACTGGCAGAGCGGAAATACGGTGCGGATTTCTGACAGCGTGATTCAAGGGTATCCACAGTACGGGGTGCGATGCGGGACGGCACGCGGTGGATACGGGGATTGCGAATTGGAGAATGTGTACGAAGAGGTGGGGGCGGTTACGAACCCGCTGGGCAACATCGGCGTGGCCGGGGTGATCGCTCAAGGGAACAGCATCAGGATCCATGGGGGGAATGCTCCGTCGGGAGTGGCGCCGCAGTTTGCCAACACGGGAACGAGCGATTACCGCTACTACGTGGTCGCGCATCATGCGACTTATGGGACATCTTTGCCACTGTATCTGGGATATGCGCTCAGTAACGGAAGCGGGAGTATCACGGTGGTGGCGCCGGACATTCCCACGGCTTCGTCATTCGATCTGTTGCGGGTGCCAGGGTCGAGCGGAACGAGCCGGCCGCTGGGTCCTTATGGCACGGGGAACTTTGCTGTGGCTGCAGGCGTGACACGAGCCTCGGCATGCGCCAACGGAATCTGCACGTTTACGGATGCGAACGGAAGCCTGGCTTCGTATACCGTGGCCAGTTCGGGCACACCTTACTTCCCATTGCTTACGTTCTGGCCGGGAAGCCTGGTGTTGGGGTCGAACGCGGACTCGACGAGCATCTCGGCAGCAGCGCGCGGATTCGTGGACAGCATGATTAGCGGGGTTGTCGCCGAAAGCGGAAGCCTGCAGCCTGCGATCGAGGCGCTTACTTGTGGCGCGACAAATAACAACTGGACTCCCATGCTGGTTACCTGCCTCGGGGCGGGAAGCCCGTACCAGTTCCTGTATGCGCAGAATGCGACCATGATGGTATCGAAGGCCAATGCTGACGGCGGGAGCGCGACGAACCTGAAAGGGCGTTTGAACTTCTTGTCTCTGGGCAGCGGGCCAGGACACATCATTACACTGGACGACGCAAATCTGCAAAAGACAGTAGCGACGTCTGGGAACCGTCCCATCAACGATGTAAGCGATTCTTACATTGGTTATGACGCAGGAGATGGGAATCCGGCACATACCGGAATCAGCTTCGGCGCTCCGGTATCGTTATCGAACTACATTGGGAATGTGGGCGATGGCAGTAACTGGCTGGAGCGGCTAACGGCCAGCGCCAAGACGTTCAAGACGAATGTGACCGTGCAAGGAAACCTAACGGTAACGGGAACATGCACGGGCTGCGGTGGAGTTACGCTGAAGACGAACGGAGTCAATAACGGATCGCAATCGATTCTGAATCTGAAGGCGGGAACGAATGTCACGTTGACCGATGATGGCAGCGGAGGCGTAACGGTCGCGTCGACGGGAGGATCGGGCGGGTCGGTCGCGTCGGTGTTTGGAAGAACGGGAGTGGTGACCGCGCAAGGAGGAGACTACGGCTTCCCACAGCTTTCGGGGACACTGGCGTCGGGCCAGGACTACGCGAGCGGAGTAAGTGCCGGGACGTATCCGAAGGTGACAGTGAACGCCCAGGGGCGGGTGACGGCGGGAGGCGTGCTGACGGCAGGCGACATTCCGGCCATCCCGGAATCGGGAGTTACTGGGCTGAGTAACGATCTGGCATCGAAGCTGAGGCAGCGCCGGGCCACAGACGTTCAACGGCGATCTGACGGTCTCAGGGGCGGTGTACGCGAGCACATTCCAGTCGACCAGCAGCGGACCGTGGAGTGTGGAAGGTGGGTATGGAACGCTGACCGCCGCGGGGACGAGCAAGTCGAAGCTCGGGTTCGGCGCGAACGGCAAGCTGTCAGTATCGGAGAACGCGGGGGTAGTCACGGAAGTTGCCAAAAAGCTGCCACAGCAGTTTACCTATACGTTCTTCGATGCGAACAATCCGTTGAGCATGTCATTACAGGTTCCATCGGTCTACGTAAATCGCGCGAGCAACGTGCACCTGGTGGAAGTCTACTGCGAGATCGATACGGGCACGGCAACCGTCAACCTGCAGACGACGGGAGCGAATGTGCTGAGCTCGGACCTAAGTTGTACACCGAGCGGGGGGATGACCACGTCGTTCGTGAGCGGGAAGGACGCGATCGCGGTGGGCGCGAAGATCAACCACGTGACGGCCAGCGTGGGCACGGGTTTGCATCGGATGAATATCGTCGTCAAATACACGATTGATTAAGTGCTGCGTGCGGGCAGGCTGAAGTACCTGCCTCTTCTGACGTACTTACAACCACAGTGAGGAGTGCCTAATGAAGATACCGCGATGGTGGGCGGCTGTGCTGGTGTGTGTCCTGGCGAGCGGGGCGGATGCGACAAGCTACTACGTGGACGCGAGCGGCGGCGATGACGCGAAGGACGGGCAATCGATCGCAACGGCGTGGAAGAGTATCGCGAAGGTAAATGGCTCAAGCTTCGCTCCGGGCGACCAGATCCTGCTCAAGCGCGGGGAGATCTGGCACGAGAGCCTTATTCCACCTTCGAGTGGAGCGTCGGGAAGCCCAATTGTTTTCGACGCTTACGGCGCGGGCGACGCTCCCACGATCACCGGTTACCAGAACATACCGTCGTCGAGCTGGACACTGGACTCGGGGAACATCTGGAAGGCGTCGATCACGTCGGTTTCATTCAACTACATCCTGTTCGGCGGCAGCTTATGGGGATTGAAGCACACGACAGGAAAGTCGGCGTGCGTGGCTCCCTATGATTTTTACTTCGCGAGTAACGTGCTGTATGTGTACTCGGCCGGCAATCCCGGGACGTACTACGGATCGGTGGCGGCGATGCTGATGTCTAACGGCCAGCTTATCTATGTCAATGGAAAGAGCTGGCTTCAATTTCAGCATCTGCGGCTGACTTACTTCGATGCCTACGGGTTTCGGGTGGGAGGAGCGTCGGACCATATCACGGTGGCGAACATGGAGGCGCAAGGGATCATTCCGGCCGGAGCTTTGCCGCATGGCTTCTATGTGAATGCAAGCCCGAATCCGACGGACATCAATTTCTACAACGTGGAGGCGCACCGGAACTATGACGGGTTCCGGTTCGACGGAGGCGCGTCGGCGATCATCTTGAAGAACTGCAAGGCCTATGCGAATCGGGATCGAGGCATCCAGGACAACACGAATGCGGCGAATTACGCGTACTGCCAGTTCTACGCGAACGGATTGGCGCAACTGGTATCGACGGATGTGGCAGGCGGGATCGACGGCGGGAACAATATTACGGGATATGTTTGGCCGGCGGTGACGGGATTCCAGAGGTATCCATCGCGCATCACGCTGACGATTGACGATCCGGGACTGGTGAGCGGGGAAGATTCCTATGTTGACAGCATGCTTCCGGTATTCGACTCGAGAGGACTGAAGCTGAGCATCGCAGTGGTTACGGGATATGCGAACAGCATCCTGCCGAAGATCCAAAGCTGGTTCAACGATGGGCAGGATATCGACGCGCACTCCTGGTCCCACCAATACTTCACGAATACGAATGCGTTCACGATTCAATATACGGGGATGGGCACGGCGGCGACGCTGACGATCGCGGGGAATGTGTTGTCAACGAATGTGACAGGCGGTCCGGGCGGCGAGAATCTGAGCCTGAACCTGGCGAATGCGAGTTACAGCAGCATTTCGGCCCTGGTGGCGACGATTAACGGTCGGGGCGTGTACACGGCGGTGCAGGATGGGAGCTGCCAGGGCGCGGTGCATTCGATTGCCCTGGGGGATATCGCAGGGCAGGCGATCAAAGCGTCCTCTTATACGACTCAATTGCAGAAAGACCGCTTGATTCCGGATGAGCTGTCGAGTGCGAAGAGCTGGTTACAGAGCAACGTGACGGGGCTTACGAACGAGAAGACTTATGTGTATCCCGATGGCATGGAGGACTCGCAGACGCAGGGGTGGGCGGCCGCGGCGGGATACGAGGGTTCGCGCGGCGGGCTAGCGATGAACACGGGGGCAAAGGAAGTGTACGGGCTCGGGGTGAACATTCAGGATATTACGAGTCTTTCGATTTCCACTCTGCATAACCTGACGCAGGCGCAGATTACGAATGAAGTGCAGGCAGCGGTGTTTAAGTCGGCGGTGTGGGGAGTTCCGTACGGGCTCTTTTATCACAATCAGGAACTCACCACGTCAGAGGTTGGATATGTGCTGGACGCTCTGACGCAGAACGGGGCGACGGTGATGACGAACACGCAGCTTATGGATTGGCTACACGGGGCGTCAAACATAGCGGGAACGAATAACTATATTTCGGCGGCCACGGGCGGAGATGCGAACTTTTCTCCGACGCCGAGTTCTCCAGTGGTGAATGCGGGGACGAGTATGGGGAGCAACTACAAGTACGATCTGATAGGCGTGGATCAGACCTGGATGGGGTCGGGATGGGAGATGGGGGCGTATGCGCTAGTGCCTCAGTCCACCTATCTGATTGTCGTCCACTAACAAAGACATCGCGACATTCGAACGTAAACGTCCCTCTGGCATGGGTTACTGCTGGAGAGGTGGAGGTCTGTCTCTGTGAGGCGAGCGAGTGTGACTATGAAACTGCGAGCGACATTGGCGGCATTAATGATGACGGCATGCGGGAGCGCGCAGATGGCGATTTCCGGGGGCGGGACGATCAGCGGTTCCGCGGGAGCATCGACCCAGGGCGGGCAGGCCGCGACGGTGTACGCATCGCCGACGGGCAGCGATGCGAACGACTGCAGCGTAAATCGTCCTTGCCTGACGCCGCAGCGAGTAAGCGCGGTCTTGCAGACGAAGCCGGCAGGGCAGAAAGTCGCGATGTTCCATGGAGGATTGTATCCCGCGACGGTGTGGACGCTGGGGACGAGTGACTCGGGCACGCAGGCGAATCCGGTTGTTTACCTGGCGTATCCCGGCGAGACGCCGGTGATCAGCGGCGGGCGCGAGATTACGGGAGCGTGGACGCAGGGCACACGGACGTGTGGCGGGCAGTGCCAGGAGTGGGACATCACGCTGGACGGGAATGCGGGCGACGCGGGTTACTTCGTGAAGTTCGAGTCACTTTTCTACAACGGCGAGCGGAGATATCGTCCGTGGGTGGGAGTGGAGTCGAGCGGTTGGTCGGTTCAGAGCGGAATGAAGTGTGTTGCGGCGACGTCCGCGGCGTGCCCGATTCAAGGGAACTGCGCCGCGGGGCAGTATCAGTGCCATGACCGGTATCTGCGAGATGCGACGGACAACGCGTTAAGCAGTTTTCACGGAGTGACCGGGTCGTGCACGACTCCGGGAAGTTGCTCGGGGATGCATGAAGTAGAAATCCTGGGAATGGAAAACTGGACGGGCGCGTTGATGCGGCTGACGCCATCGTCAAATGACGGGACCAACGCCTGCGCCAGTTCGTCTTCGACATACTGTTTGACGGGGATCACATCGGCAGCGCCGAACTTCGGGCCGAAGACGAATCATCATTATCTGAGGGTCAATGCGCTGGAGGATCTTAATCAGCCGGGGCAATTCTATCTTGATGTATGTGCGGCAACGAATTGTTCGGGAGGGCAGCAGGAGAACGGGTTCGTTCTGCGATACCTGGCGAAGCAGGGGGAGAATCCGAATACGGATGAAGTGATTGTGCCGCAGGTGACGAAGATTTTGTCGGCGACCAATCTGCAATATGTCACGTTCAATGGGTTGACGTTTGGGCACGACAACTATGTTGCACCGGCGGCAGGACAGGCGGGCACGAGCTTCGCGTCGAATGTGGCGGCGGCGATGAGCTTCCAGGGATCAAGCAACGTGTGGTTCGACCGGAGCAGGTGGGCGCACATGGGGGCGTGGGCGGTGGAGTTCAAGGGGACGGCGGTGGCGGGGCAGGGAAACAAGATTACGAATTTCGTATGTACGGATGCCGGGGTGGGGTGCATACGGTTGGGTGTGCCTCCGGTGGTGGGCGATACGGACGGGAACGTAGCGCAGTACAACGTGGTGAGTAACGGAATTCTTACAGGCGGGATGCGGATGATCCCGATGGGTCCGGGGAATGCGGTGTCGGTCGGGAATGCGCATCATAATTTCGCGAGCCACTTGCTTGTGGATGACTGGTACAACGCGCCGACCGAGATCGGCGAGTCGCAGGGATACGACACGACGTCGCTGGCGCACGACAATGTGTTCACGCAGAACGTGATTTCGAATTTCGGGCAAGGCGTGACTTCAGACATGGGCGGGGTCCACATCGCGTCGGGAGCGGCAGCAGGAAACATCTTCTCATATAACGTGGTGCACGATGCGACACAGGACACCGACACACCGGGATACAACGGCGAGTGTATCTATGTGGACAACAGCTCGAGTTACGTAAGCGTGATCGGGAATGTTACCTACCGCTGTAGCGAAGCAAGCATACTGCTGAACAGCAATACCGACGCCGCTGGACGGGGAAATGTGGTTGTCGGGAACATTCTAGCGGGGGGCAGAGAAGGAGCGATCAAGCAAACGACAAGTAACACCTACCTGGATCTGACAGCGACCAATAACATCCTGATGATGGAGCAGGGAAATGTGCATGGGGGTGCACAGTATGCGCATGATCCTGCGAATCCGGGGGTGCAATGGTACTGCCAGGGGACGAGTTGCTCGAACATCTTCAATCTGGATTACAACACTTACTGGAACACGGGGATGGACCTGGGCAGCGCGAGCCAGACGCCATGGTATACGACGAACGCGAGCGGAGCGGCGACGTGGATGAACTGGAGTTCGTGGAAGGCGCTGGCGGAAGACACACACTCGGCGATTGGCGATCCGAGTTTCGTGGGACCGTCGTTCGCGCAGGGAGATGACTACAGGTTCGTAGGGCCGGCGCCGGCGGGATTTAACGCGTGGGATACCAGGCAAGCGGGTCCGTCGGGGGTGGCGATGCCGGCGCCGGTGCCGGCGGCGTATCCGTTGTCGCTGTGGCCGCTGGTGGGGAGCGTGACTCCGAGTTCAGGGGCAGCTGGAACATTGATCACGATCGCGGGGAAGAATTTTCAGCGAGGAGTGACCGTGCTGGTAGGGGGCAACCCGGCGACGACGATAAATGTCCTCAGCGCAGCAGCACTTACGGCAGCGGCTCCAGCCGGATCAGGATTAGCTGCGGTCACGGTCAGTAACCCTAACGGTAAACAAGACACGCTGGCGGCAGGATTTAGTTATACGTCGGGAGCTGGGGCCGATAACCGCTATTGCCAGAAAGGGGACCTATCAACCGTTGCTGGATTGAAAGACGGCCCGGCGAATCAGCTACAGAATTGCATTTACACAGGGCTGGACGGGACGCCGTCCCCGGGACCCGTGGTGACAGCCGCGAGTTGCGGTGACTTCTCGACGAAACTGAGTTCGCTGGTGGCAGGAGAGACGTTAGTGGTTCCGTCGAGCATGACGGGATGCCAGGGAAGCTGGGTGCTGCCGGCAGTGAGCGGAGCGGATGCAAATCACTGGGTCACGATTCGAACGGACCAGACGACGAACCCATCGTTTCCCGCGGAAGGGACGCGAGCGACTCCATGCCAGATTGGGGTGGCGTCGGTGCCTGGCCGGCCTGCGTATGCATGTGCGAATCCGACACGGTTGATGCCGCAGCTTCAATGCGGGACGGTGAATTGCCAGGTATTCAGCCTGGCGGCTGGGGCAGCGTACTACCGGCTGATCGGGCTGGAAATCACCAATGCTGCAAATGTGAAGGTAAACAACTATCTTGCGGCATTGGCGGGCGATCACGTGATTCTGGATCGCATGGTGATTCACGGGCAAGACAATCCGACGTTTGCGACCGCGGGAGAAGTAAAAGGCGGAGTCAACGTGAACGGCGCGACGAATGCGGCGGTGATCGACTCTTATCTCTACTATTTCTTGTGTGTGAAGGGGGGAGCCTGTGTGGACTCGCAGGCCGTGGCGGGAGGGAATGGGTCGGCTCAGGCGGGACCCATCAAGATCGTAAATAACTATCTCGAGGCGTCAGGAGAAAGCTACATCTTTGGCGGTGGTTCAGCGACTGCGAGTCCCGCGGACATCGAGATTCGGAGGAATTCGAGCTACAAGCCGTTGTCGTGGTTCATGGCGACCGGGACTTCGGCTAACCCGTATCCGACAATCAAGAATCTGGGCGAACTGAAGAACGGGATTCGCGTACTGATCGAGGGCAATTACTTCCAGAATAACTGGACGGGCTTCCAGGGGGATCAATTTGGACTAGCGGTCATCATGACGCCGAAGAACCAGTCGAATTACACCACGGGGGTGGTGAATACGACGAGCCCGAATCTTCTGACCGCGACCACGGGAAGTTTTGCTTCGAATGTGATGCGGGTGCGCGTAGGGCCGAGCAATGCGTGGTACACGGTGACGGCCTGGGTCGACAGCACGCATGTGCAAGTGACACCGGACCCAGGAAACAACAGTGGATTGACAGCGTCGCGGATTTGCCAGCCGGGACTGTCGCCGGCGGCGACACTGCAGGACATTACGTTCCGATACAACTACGTGGCGCATGCGGCTGCCGGGATTGGGACGTCGACCGCGATGTCGGATTGCCTGGACCAATCTCAGGGCATTCATCGGGAGTCGATCCACGATGTCATCATGGATGACATCAACGCCCCAGCATATTCGAATGCGACTTCTCCCTGCTGCAATGGGGGATACGGGGTAAAGGTGTCGAACGATCATCAAGATTCCTCGACTTGGCCGGACGGCATCACGATAAACCACATAACGACGGTGGGCGTCGGTTTCAGCAGTGGACATCTGGCGGGGTTGGGCTTTCTGAGCGGGAATACGGCGGCGTTTCAAGACTACTTCGCTAACTTCACATTCACTAATAGTGTCGGCCCCGCGCCTTTCGGAGTGTTTTATGACGGCAGCGCGAACTATACAGCGGTAAACAGCGGTCTCAATCAATTGGGATGTCCGAATCATGACGGAACCAACTGTACATGGAAATTCGCCAAGAACCTGCATGTGACCGGGGTGTGGGCCGGAGAGACAGATAACACCGGCTATCCCGGGACGACGTGCGGAACAGGTGGAGAGACGTGCAGTCCTGCGACGTTTGCCGGAATCTTTGCCAATTTCAACAATGGCATTGGCGGTGACTATCATCTGGCGGCGGGGAGTCCTTACAAGAACGCGGGCACAGACGGAAAGGATTTAGGGGCGGATGTCGACGCGGTTCTGCAGTATACGAACCAAGTGCAGTAGGCATGGGGCGCTCGTCAGGCGCGCGGAACAATCGGAGATATGAGGGGTGAGAGATGCGAGGGGCCAGGGCCAAACTCGGAAGTGGGACGGCGGGCGGGTGCTTGTGAAAGAGGATTTGGAGTTACTCAGAATGTGTGGCGGTCTGCTGGATGCGAAGGCGCCGGGGTATGCGCGGAGGCAGGAGCAGAAAGGTGCGATTCCCTGGCAGAGCACGCCAAGGTTACGGGATGTAATGATTGAGAGGCTGTTGAAGGTGCGGAGCAAAGGTAGAGGGCTCTTGCTACTGCGTCCGAACAGGGCGCAACAGGAGTACTCGCGGCAATGTACCAAGCGAAACATCGTTCTGAAAGCGCGGCAGTTGGGCATGACGACCTATGTCGCGGCGCGATTTTTCATTCAGACCATCACGCAGCCGGGGACGACGACGGTGCAAGTCGCGCACAGCCAGGAATCGGCGGAGGAGATATTTCGGATCGTGCATCGCTTCTGGGAAAACCTGCCGGAAACGACGCAGGGCGGTGCGCTGGTTACTTCTCGCGCCAATGTGCGCCAGATCGTGTTTCCACGGATCGATAGCGAATATCGGGTGGCGACGGCGGCGGATCCGAACGCGGGGCGCGGGTTAACCATCCATAACCTACATTGCTCGGAGGTGGCCCGCTGGCCCCGCGACGGAGAAGAAGTGCTGGCATCGTTGCGGGCGGCGGTGCCGGCGGAAGGCGAGATTGTGCTGGAGTCGACTCCGAACGGGGCAGGAGGCGTGTTCTACGAAGAGTGGCAGCGGGCGGGAGAGACAGGATATACGCGACATTTCTTTCCCTGGTGGTACGAGCCCAACTATACCGGCGATGTTAAAAAGGTGGCGCTGTATCCGCTCACCGTGGAAGAAGAAGGGTTAGCGAAGAGAGCGGGGCTGAGCGAGGCGCAGCTGGTGTTCCGGAGAATGAACCGGGCGCAATTGCGCGGGCTGGCGGCGCAGGAGTTCGCCGAGGACGATGTATCGTGTTTCCGGGCGTCCGGCGAGTGCGTGTTCGATCTGGAGGCGATTGATCGGGCGTTCGATGGGTGCGGGGAGCCGCTGGAGATGAAAGATAACCGGCGAGTGATGGTGTGGTGGCCGCCGCAGATGACGAAGCAATTCATCATTGGAGTGGATCCGGCGGGTGGCGGGTCGGAGGGAGATTACGCCTGCGCGGAAGTCATCGATCGGCGCGACTGGCATGCAGTGCGCGGAATTGCATGGACACTTTGCTCCGCGGGAGTTGGCTTCGAAAGTGGCGGAGTTAGGGAAGAGTTACAACGAAGCATTGGTGGTGGTGGAGAGAAATAATCACGGCCATGCGGTGCTGGAAGATTTGCGGCACGAGGGATACGCGAACGTGTATCGCGAAGGGAACCAAGCAGGGTGGTTGACATCGGCGGTGAGCCGTCCGGCGATGATTGAGAACCTGGCGGCGGTGCTGATTGCGGGGCCGAAGTTGTTTCACAGCCCTTTGTTGTTGAATGAGTGCCGGACGTTTGTGAGGCATGCGGATGGGAGTTCGGCAGCGGCGATTGGAGCGCATGACGATTGCGTGATGGCGATGGCGATTGCGCTGGGGGCGAGGCAGAGAGTGGCTGGGGATTTGCGGAGGGCTGGAGGTGTGGTTCGAGAGCTTGCCGAGGGAGAGGGTAGGGGCGTGAGTTTGGCGATCATGAATGTGTTCAGGGATCACAGAAGGTGATAACAGGGGCGAGTAACATAAGCGGCGGCGGAAGCAAGCAGCACAAGGTCCCTCGACTGCGATGTTCGCTCACTTTCGTGAACGAACATCTGCGCTCGGGATGACAGGGGTTAAGTTGGCAGTGACTGCGGTGCAACACGTGCGGAGGATGCGGGGCGGGGCGCAGGGTCACCTGATGCGCTGCTCGGATGGGAATTTCTATGTCGTGAAATTCCGGAACAATCCGCAACATTTGCGGGTGCTGGCGAACGAGTTGTTGGCGACGCGGTTGGCGGAACGGGCGGAGTTGCCGGTGCCGGCGACGAAGGTTGTTGAGGTCGGTGATTGGCTGGTGGAACATACGCCGGAGCTGAACATCCAGCTGGCGAGCCAGACGATTCCGTGCCAGCCGGGACTACAGTTTGGATCGCGGTATGTGGTGAGTCCGCTGGAAGGGCAGGTATTTGATTATCTGCCGATGGAGATGTTGGAGCGGGTGCGGAACCTGGAGGCGTTTGCGGGGATCCTGACCGTGGATAAGTGGACGGGGAATGCGAACGGGCGGCAGGCGGCATTCTGGCGGAAGATGCGGGAGCGGAAGTATACGGTGTCATTTATCGATCAGGGATATTGCTTCAATGCAGGGGAGTGGACGTTTCCGGATTATCCGCTGCGAGGGGTTTATTCGCGGAATGAGGTTTATCTCGGGGTGAACGGGTGGGAGTCGTTTGAGCCCTGGCTGTCGCGGATCGAGAAGATGAGCGAGGACGTGATTTGGGCAGAAGCGGGGGAGATTCCTCCGGAGTGGTACTGCAACGAGTGGGACGCGCTGGAGAGGTTAGTGCGGGAGTTGATTGAGCGGCGGAGGACGGGTGCGGGAGTTGATTACCGCGTTTCGGGCGTCGCCGCGGAGACCGTTTCCGAATTGGGTGGAAGAGGCGTGAAGCTTTAACCACAGAGGACACGAAGGAACACAAAGGAAAACACAAGGTCCCTCGACTCCGTTCGGCTTCGCCTCACTCTGCTCGGGATGACGGGGTTTTGATATGGCTGAGAAACGACAACTCGAGTTCTTCCTCTTGCGGTATGTGCCGGACGCGGTGCGGGATGAGTTTGTGAATATTGGTGTGGTGATGGTCGAGCCTTCGGAGTCGGGCTCGGGATTTGTCGATGTGCGGTTTGCGCGGGATTGGCGGCGAGTGCAGAGGCTGGATCCGGGGCGGATGTGGAGATGCTTGAGACGCTGGAGCGGGAGATTCGCGGGTCGCTGGGAGACGTGAAGGATCGGGAGGCGCTGATTACAAAGGCTGCAGGATTCGTTTTCGAATGCGATTCAGCTTTCGCCGACCAAGGGAGTGTTGGCGGAGGAACCTGCGTTGGAAATTGAGACGCTGGCATCTTTATATTTGGAGCCGCGGCAGGCGGGGCGGCGGGAAGCGAGCGGGCGGGCGCGAATATTGGGACGTATGCGGGATGCATTTGAGCAGGCCGGCGTCTGGGCGTTGATGCGGAAGAATATTGCGGCGGCGCAGTACACGTACAAGGGGGATCCGCTGAAGATTGATTGCGGATACCGGCCGAACGGAGAGATCAAGATGTTTCACGCAGTGTCGCTGGCGGGCGATGTGGACGCGGCGAAGGTGCTGGCATTCAGTTATCCGCAGATGGTGGCGGGGATTGCGCGGGAGGAGAAAGCGTCATCGTCGATGACTGCGGTGGTGGAGGATGAGCTGGACCGGTCGGATGAGGCTGTGCTTTTTGCGTTGGCGACGTTGCAGGGAGTTGGGATTGCGGTGGCGGCGGTGGGAGAGATGAGCGCGATTGCGGAGAGAGCGCGGGTGGAGTTGCGGGTGTAAAAGCAGCATTTAGCAATTGGCACTTAGCATTTGGCCGCCACGGCTCTGCCGCTGAAGCAAGAAGCAAGAGCGCAAACCACAGAGGACACGAAGGGTCACGAAGGAAACATGAACGCGGGCGAGGGCGCCCGCGCGAGTTATTTTCTTTGCCGGCGGGACGCCGGCGCTACAAGAACAAAATATGAACATTACAGAGAAGTTGCGCGGCGCTATGCGCCGGATGACGGGAGTGTCTGTGGACTCTGCGAAAGCGGAGGACAAGCGGCGGACGTTGGCAGTGCCGTCGATTCTAAACACTTACGGGCCGCGGGCGAGTGTCACGCCGAAGCCGACGCCGACGAACTTGCGGCGGTTTGGCGAGACTCCGGTGGCGCGGAAGGTGATCAATACGATCAAAGACCGCATCGTCGGCATGCGGTGGAGAGTGCAGGCGAAGCGGGGGCGGGCGCTGGAGCAGATTCCGGATGGCTTGGTGCGCGCGCAGATTCTGACGGACAACTTCGACGCGCCGAATCCCGATGATTCGTTCCGGTCGCTGGCGGAGCAGGTGCTGGAAGATGTGATCGTCGGGGGATTTGGGGCGATTGAAGTGCAGAGCACGGGCGATCCGGAGCGGCCGCTGGCGTTATGGCCGGTGGACGGCGCGACGATCCGCATGAAGACAGATTGGGATGGACTGCCGGAGTCGGTGCGGTATGTGCAGGCGACCGGAGGGTTCGGATCGGCGGGCAACATCATGCTCACTGACGAAGAACTCATTTACATCCGGCTGAATCCGAGAACGCATACTCCATTTGGTCTGGGCCGGTTGGAAGTAGCGTTTGAGACGATCAATTCGTTTCTGGCGGCGCATCGGTATGCGTCGAGGCTGGCGTCGAACTCGGTGGTGGAGTATGCGCTGTGGCTGCAGGGATTGACTCCAGAACATCATGAGCGGCTGATCCGGTGGTGGCAGGACGAGATTGAAGGAACCGGGCGAGTGCCAATTCTTTCAGTGGAGAACAAGCCGGAGGTGTTGCGGTTTGGCGGTGGCACGGATGCTGACTTGCGACTGCAATGGCAGGAATTTTTACTGCGGGTAATCGCTGATGCGTTCGATCTCCCGCCGCAGTTCCTCGGGGTGGAGCGGGATGTGAACCGCTCCACCGCGACGGAGATGAGCGACCTGGCGTTCCGCCAGGCGATTGTGCCGACGGCAAGATTGTTTGCGGAGTATCTGACGCGCGGGGCCATTGGCAAGAAGCTGGGATGGAACGATCTGGAGTTTGTGTTTGCGGATGTGGACTCGCGGAATGAAATGCAGGAGGCGCAGATTCAGGAGATTCTGTTGCGGAACGGGGTGATGACAGTGGATGAAGTGAGACGAGCGAGAGGGTTGGCGCCGTTGGGAGCGCCGGCAGTGGGCTCGGGGATGTAGGCGGCGGGCTCAAAAGCCCCACTTCTCGCAAAGGACGCGAGAAATGGGGCACCCGACTTGGGCATTTGGAGCAAAAGTATTTGGACGGGATCGTTCGCTTTGCGAATGGTCCCATTTTTGTTTGAGAGAGAAAACATGACTATTGCATTGGAGTCGATGGCGATTGAGATGCCTGAGGTGGATGGGCATCCGAACCGGGAACCGTTTCATGGGGTGCTGACGATGGTGGATGCGGCTTCGGACAGAGCGCCGTCGGGGTCGCGCGGACATCGCGTGGTGTTGACACGAAAGGCGGCCGAAGAGGCATTACCGTCGCTGTTGGGGATGGCGCTGGACTATGCGCCGGCACTGGATCGGCACGATGTGCGACGGAAAGTTGGCGTGATCACGCGAGCGGAGATCGTCGGCAGGAAGATTGAAGTTGGTGGATTTCTGTATGCCCGGGATTTTCCGGAGATCGTCGAAGAGATCAGGAAAGGAGGATGCAATTGCGCGGCGGGAACGGTGCATGGTGCGGCGCTGTGCGCGAAGGGCAATGACGCGCGACTGGGGATGTCGTATGAGATTACGGCGGCACAGATCGCGGACACAAACGCAACGACGTGGACGTTGACGCGCGTGACATTTACGGGTGCTGCCATCTTGCGGAGGGACAAGGCGGCATATCGGGATACGTGGATTCGGTTAGAAGAGTTCTGAGTACTGAATATCGAGTAACCGAGCAACGAACAAGGAGGAGTAATGAGTGAAGAGAGCAACGAGCAGGTGATGTCGACGGCGGAGCGGTTGGCGAGCGCGGCTGAGGCGCTTGACCGGGTTTTGGCCAAACTTGACGCGCAGCAGGAAGCCTTGAACGCGAAGGTGGACCGGATTGTGGCTGCGGTGGAGGAAAGCGACGAGGGCGGTCAGATCGAAGCCAGCGCAACGAAGGGGCTGCAGCAACGGGTGAGCGAATTGGAGAAAGCGAACGAAGAACTGAAGGCGCAAGCGGCGCGGATGACGAGGAAGACATTGTCTCCGCTGGTGTCGGCAGTGGTAAGCAAGAGCAGCGGCGAGGACGAGAGGATCGATGCCGGCGCGCTGGACAAGACGTTGCAAGCGCTGAGCGTTGAGCAGCGCATTGCAGTGAAAGCAGAGATGGCGAGGGCGGGGATGATCGAGTAACTCCCAGTACCCAGTACCCAGTTACCCAGTTACGCAGTGACCTAGTCCTTTTAAGGCAAGCACGACTTCGTCGTGCTTTTTTGGTTTGTAGGGATCGTAAATCTTTTATCAGGAGAAAACATGAAATCACAATTTCTTGATCTACACGCAGCGGCGGACTTTCTTGGGCCGGGCGCGGTGGAGGTCAACCGGTATCAGACTGAAATCACAGACATCGTGCGCCGGCGAGGCGTGTTCGGACAACGGATCAAGCAAGTTCCGGCGACTGGACATCCGTCGCGCTATTTCGAAGAGACGGCGATTGCTGCGCCGACGGCGAGTGACGGCTTCGTGGATCCACGAAACATCGTGGCCAAGATCGAAGCGCCGACGCGGGTGGAGCGCAGCATGCCGCTGAAGGCGCTGGTTTCGCAGATCAACTACAACCTGTTCGACATGGAAGTGGGTTCGCAGCAGAGCCAGTTCGCCTATCTGCAGGCCAAGGACCTAGCGGATGCGGTGGAAGGGCTGATGCGGACGCACGATGTTGCGTTGTGGAACGGCAACGACACAGTCACCCGGCACGCCGACCGCCGCAATATTTCGGCGTCATCGGGCAGATCGAGGCGGGCGGAAACACGTTCACCATCAAGAACACCGATCCCATCGTCGACAACCTGAAGAGCCTGGTGGCGCAGATGGTGGCAAGCAATTCGTATGAAGTGCGTCCGACGGCGATCTACGGGAATCCGGTGCTGCTCGACCTGATTGACCGGGAGATGAAGGCGGAGTTCAACGTGGTTCTGTCGACGACGGAAGTTGCCGCGCGGACTGCGGGTGAAGACGCTGTCGACGCAAGCGGGCGATCTGCCGCTGATCCCGGACTGGTCGCTGGGATACACGGGCACGCCGGGCAGCGGCACGGCGATGCTGCCTTGCTACATCGTCACCGAAGACCTGATCGAGTACCACTGGCTGACGGATGCGAATCCGCGCGTGTTCCAGTTGGGACTGACCGGGAATCCTGGCTTCGCAGATGGTGGTCGTGAAGTTCGGAGCGCCGGTAGTCAAAGGGGCAGCGTATGCCCACTACGAAGTGAAGGTAACCCGGTAGATCCGAAGTTCTCAGTTCTCAGTTCCCAGTTCTCAGTTGCCTGGGCGCGACTGTCGGCTGGGACTGAGACCTGGGCCTTCCCAAGGAGCCTATATGAACTATCTCTCTTCCTCGGAGTACGAAGCGTACGGATTAGAAGTGAGCACAGCAGCAGCGTGGATCACCGCAGCCTCGACCGTGGTCGACGCGCATTGCCGGCGAGCCACGCTGGGGGTGGCGCAGTACGAGGAGCGTATACGAATCGCGTCGGGACGAAACACGGTGCGGGTAAGTTACGTGCCGCTGACGACGGTGGCGCCGGCGATGTCACCGATCGTGTCAGCGCGCGGACGATATGCGATTCCCCGGCGGGGAGAATGGCCGTTCGACGACTTGAGTTCCGACGTGGCGATGATGTTTGGGCTGCCGAACTCGTGGACGGCGATCGATCCGACGACGATCGATGTGTACGCCGACACCGGCGATCTGACTCTGCCGGTAAATGCCGTTGGATTGGGATTCAGCGAGCTAGATGTTTCCTACACCGCCGGACTAGAGACGTTTCCAGATGCGGTGAAAGTGGCGTGTGCGCAGATCGTACGCAATGCGCAGGCGACTCCCGCGCTTGAACGTGAGAGCGGGGAACCTGGACCGAATGCATCTGGAATATTTTTCCGACAGCCTGGTGGATTCAACGGTGCGCGCCCTGCTGGCTCCTTATGTAGCGCAGAAGGTGGGATGAGATGACTTCAGGCGGAGTGAGTGGAGTGGCGCTGGTGAGGGCGGCGAATGCGATGTTGCAGTCGCTGGGCGGCGCGGAAGTGCAGTTGCTGCTGCCGTTAATGGGCATGCCAGACGATCCGAGTGCGCAGTTAGGGTTGGTAGATCCGGGAGTGCAGCAAATTCCGGTTGCGCCGGTGGTGGTGAGGAATTTGCCGACTGCGAATAACGGTCCGCGTCGTCGGCTGGAATTTCTGCTGCCGGCATCGGTGATTGATGAGGAAATCACCGAACAGAACGTGGCATCGGCGCAGGCGCTTTTCGACAATGCGCTCGGCATTTCTTACGACAACGAGATCTTTCACATCGAGGGCTTTTCGACGGAGTACTTCGGCGGAATGGCGTACTTGTACCGGGTGGTCGGAGTGGACTGAGAAACAGTCGTCAGTCGTCGGTCTTCAGTCGTCAGCCACTGCCTGAAGAACGAATCTCCTGATGACCTCGCGAGGAGGACTTCATGCAATTTGCAAAAGACAGTTTCTACATGGCATTGCGGGACCGGCTGGCAGCGTTGAATCCGTCACGGACGGTGACATTGAGCGGGGCGACCCGGCCGGCGGTGATTGTCGCCGAGAACGAACTGGTGATCCCGGTGGAACCGTTGCCCGACGCCTTCTACATCGAATGGGGCGCGGCGCGCGCAGTGGAGCGGCAAACAGGAAGCCGGACTCTGACCGCGATGGAGTGCGGGATTTCGTATCACACCATGGGTTCTTGCGAGAGCGGAGTCGACCGCGGCCGGACGTTGGCGGCGTTGGACACGGAGGTGATGGGCATGTGTCAGCCGCCAACGACGGAAAAGCGGGACTACACGCAGTCCCCAAGTGCGGACTTGGGAACGGCAGTGATGTGGGCGGAACCGGAATTCGGAGCGGTGACGGGGAGTGAAGGACCAAACGCCGCGGCTCTGCCGCGACGAGGGCAGGGAGTGCGTCTCGAACGCAAAGCGAAAGTCACTGTGTTCTTTTATCCGGAGGTAAACGCTTTATGAGCACGTCGTCAGAGCGAGCTGCGATGGTCCCGATCGGCCGGAGGGTGCGGGCGTACTTTGCGCCGGTCGACCGGGGCACGGAATCTCCAGCGATCTTCGATCCGGCGAAGGATGGTGAATTCCTTCTGGAGACGCCGCCTTCACCGTGGGTGGACCTGGGATGGGTGGATAACTTTCAGAGGGCGTGCGCAACCCGCACGGGAACCTTAGCAGCGGGGCCGACAGGTGCGGCGTTCGGACAGTTCCGGTACGCGCTGGATGCGCGGGTGGAATTCGATTTTCGCGAATGGGGGAAGCTGCAAATGGCGCTCGCTTGCGGATCTCAGCACATGAACGTGCTGGCGCCGTTGGCGAATGGGGCGGCGTGTCCTTCGGGAGGAACAGCTGCGGCAGCGGTCAGTGTGCTAGCGGGATCGTCAGCGAGCGAGGTGATGCTGGGTGCGGGAGTGGTTGACGCATTTGCCGCAGGAGAGTTGATCGCGGTGGATGCCGACTATCGCCAGCAGGTGGGCTATGTGGGAGCAGGCATTGCGGCGGCATACGTCAAAAACCCAGCAGACGTGAAGCAGGACGCGAACTATATCCGCCGAGTCACGTTCAACGTGGGACGAGTGGCGCAGAAAACGGCAACGTCACTGCTGCTGGCGCAACCTCTGCTGGGTGGAAGTCCGGTGGAGGGGATGGGCGTGCAGAAAGTTACGGCTTTCGTAGACCGCGAGGGTGGCGCGTTTTTTCAGGAGTGGTCGGCATTGTTCGTGGCCGAGGAGGAGTCGGGCGGGAGAGTTTGCTTTTACTATCCGCGATTGAGTCCAACGACGGCGCAGAGCGGCGGCCTGCAGCGGGAAGAGGCGGTGGCAATTGCGAAGCCGCTCGCATCTCTGGCCTTGCACGCTTGCTACAGCGCGCTCGCCTATGTTGACGGGAACGACGGAGAAACCGTGGTCTGCTATCGCAGCTATTTTCCCGCGAGCATGGCGGCGATTTACTAGGCTTGCCGGCGAGTTCGTCGAACCTCGGAAGCAATCGAGTTGGCCGGCGGAATGACGCAAGCCATGCCTTTCCCAGCGGGTGCTCCTTAGATTTTTACGAACAGAACGAAACTTAGAAAGTGGACTTGATCCGGCGGAAAGTCTGCGATTCTGCAGTGCATCCATTATGAAGTTAAAAATTGACAATCTCGACGGCTCAGGACCGCGCGACTATACGGCGGCGATTGATAGTTCGCGGTCTCCTCAAATCGTGAAGAAATTGAACCGGCCAAGTGAACTCCGCTTCAGCCTGGTGACGGATGGGCCGGACTTTGTAGTACCGGTGCTGGGAGCGCGAGTGACGCTCGGAAAGACCAACGGGCAGGACGTGTTTGCAGGTTATCTGGTGAAGCAACCGGTATACGAATATCTGGGATGGGGAGAGCGCGGGCCGATTCATCGTTACGCGCTGGTAGCGCGGAGCGACGAAGTGGTGCTGGATCGGAAGCGACTGTCGAGCCGGCCCCCTTTCGTTAAGCGGAGCGCGGGCGACGCGCTCCGGCAATTGACCCAAGATCTTCTGCCGGGGGATTTCGATACCACGGGCGTGCGAGATCTTGATGTCCTGCCAACCTATTCGTGCGATCCGCGAAAAAAATGGTCAGAGCATGCGGCGCAGATCGCGGTGCGGGCGCGCGCTGGTTACCGGATGGGCGCCGGTACGATCGCATTGTTTCCGCTCGGGGCGACCGTGCTTTCGCTAAAGGAAAGCGACCCTAACTTTTCTGCGGTGGGACTGATGCTGGAGTCGACCGATGGCACGATCACGGACTTGACGGTTGTAGGTAAAGCCGAACCCAGTGCGCACGTCCGAGATTATTTCGTGGGCGACGGGCTCAGTCTGCGGTTCTATCTTTCACAATTTCCTTTTACACGAATGAGCCATTACCTGGTCGACGAAGAATACAAGACGAATACGCTCGATCCGGTGCGCTGGAACGTGAGCGATCCAAGTCAAGTCATTTCGGTTGCTGAGGGTCAGTTAAAGGTGGGCGGAGGCACCGGTATTGATGGAAAGACGGTAGTGGCTTTCGCCGAGGAGATCGAACTGGGTGGGGCGGTGGTATTGCAGCATGGGAACACGACATTTAACGCGCCTTCAGATGGAGTTATTGGAGGACTCTATCAGGGAGACGTTTCCCTCGCAGGATGTCTCGCCGGTTTTCGCGTCCTGCCCAGCGGGGGGCAATCGAAGATTCAGGCGATGGTGAGCGGCGCGCTGACGGGACCAACAATCACGACGCTGGCCGGACATCAATATCTGTTCACGACCAGGCTCTACGCGCAGGAAATCTACCGGACACAACAGACGTTTCACTCATCGTTGCATCCCGCTGACTCCGGGTTAGGCGGCGAAGCGGTGACGGCGGATGTTCGGATAGTGTTAGAGGTGCATGACATCGATCCATTGAATCCGGCAACTTTGTTGACGCCGTCAACGGTTTTGTACGACGCCATGATTCCTGGGGCGCCCGGATTCTGCACCCATGCACTGGTGAACGCGTCGAGGGTGTACTGCTCCATGACTTTTACGCGGCTCATGCAGGCGATCGATACCGAAGTGAGAAGCGCGTTGCCGGGGCAGAGCTACCGGACGCGGCTGGTCGGGTCGCTTGCGGACGGTGCGGAATGCAGTGTGAATCAGGGGCCGGTCCTGCAATTCTTTCCACAGTACGTTCCCGCCCCAAACGAACTTATCGAGGTTCAGTACCGGGGAAGTTCGACCGCGATGGTGCGGATGACGGATCCGTCACGAATCGCGCCCAAGGGAATTGACGACGGCGTGCGGGGCGTGGTGTTAGCCCTGCAAGCGCCGGCGGCGCGGACGTCCGTCGATTGTGAGAACGCTGCCGTGGCGTTGATGGAGGACGCCACGAGCTTGTCGTGGTCGGGAAGTTACGAAACCTGGAGTGACTTCTTGCCCGGCGGCGCGGAGGACGTGTTCCCCGGAGACCTGGTGCAGGTCGATGTTCCGTCGCGCGAGGCTAATTTCAACGCACTGGTTTACCAGGTCAATATCGAGGTAAAGGACATTGACGGCGAGCACAGCCGCTACCAGATACAGTTCGCCGACGATGCAGCGAGGCCGGTGGGGTTCGAGTTCGACACAGGGAAGTTGACTGACCTTTCGAATCTGACGGTTGAAACGGTGACGACGGTGGGAACCAGCTTTCTGGACGATCTGACGTCCGCCGCCATCACCCAAGTGAGCTCAACGACGGTCACGATTGATGCCGGGTTCGCGCCAGGAGCCGGGGAAGGGATTGAAGTGCGGCGCAGCGACCAGGGATGGAACCAGGGCAATGACCGGAACCTGGTGGGACGTTTCGGAAGCCAGGTGTTCACCGTGCCGCGGCTGTCGCGAGTACAGGATTACTTTCTGCGGCGCTACGACGCATCGACGCCAGCGAAGTACTCGCGATATTCTGCGGCGCTTCATGTGGATTTCCCATTATGAGCACAGAAATCGACGATCAAGTTATTGTCAAGCGCAGCTCTTCATCTACCAAACAGCCACTGGTCTTGCGAGTCACGGATAGTGACTTCCAGCGCGAGGTACTGGAGAAACTGGGACGGCTCGAAGCCCAGATGGAAACGCTGGTGGGCACGTACCAGCCGGGACGAATGAAACTAGCCGAGGACCGCATTGTGATGTTGGAGCGGTCGGATATCCGGCGCAGCGTTTATGACCGCATCGTGAACGCGATGATTGCCGTGGCCGTAAGCGCGGCGGTTGCGATGCACGACCATCTGGGAATCCGTTAAGCAGTACCGAGTACCCAGTACCCAGTACCCAGAGAAACGCTCGCGAGCGTCGAGCAAAGCAACGATCGGTAACACCAAGTTCGAAGCACGACAATCCAAAAACAAAACAAGGAGAAACAGTGTATGGACTTCCTCGCGAAGTTGATGCAGGGAATTTCGTTCGTCCCTTCGGTAGTGAGCGCAATTGAAAGCTTCTTCGGAAACCGGTCGGGTTCGGCAAAGAAAGATGCGGCGTTGTCCTTTATTCAGACTGCTCTGCAAATGACCGACGCAATTGCGAACCGGCAGATCGTTGATGAAGTGAAATTCAAGGACGGGATCTCAAAAGTGATCGATGGTACGGTCGAGTGTTTGAACGCTTCCCTCTGGGCGAAGCCGACTCAACAGTAATCCACCAGTATCTTTTTTCGAATCGGAGGATAGATGAAGAGCAGTATTGCATTGGTATTGATTTTGCTGTCGTTCACGATTGCCTGCATTCATAAGCAATCGGGAACGGTGTCGCCGTGGGAACGGGTCAACGTGAACATGGCGGCTCTTGCCCAGATTAACAATGATGTCGCTAAGGGCGTTATCGCGGCTCAACAAGCGGGCACGATCAGTGCGCAGCAGGCGGCGCCGATCTTGAACTACCAGGAACAAGTGGCGAAAGATCATGCGGCGATTGAGAACATCCTGTCGGCAGGTTCGGCGCAAGCGGGAACTCAGGCGACGCAGATTCAAGCGCTGTTAAACGAGATTGAGAAGCAGGGCACGACGCTGATTCAATCCGGCGGGCTTGGGATCAAGAATCAGAAAAGCCAGCAGACTTTCGCGCAGGATCTGCGAGGCATCGTCAACCTGGCCAGAGTCATCATGTCGAACTACGAACTGGCGGAGGGAAAATAATATGGGGAACCTCGGCGTACAAGGCATCGCACTCTTGATCGAGGAAATTCTTGGCGCGATTTCCGCAGTGGGCCCGGCGGGAGTGGAGCTTTACCTGAAACTGGAGTCTCTGTTCAATCTCGGCTCCGATGAACAGGCCAACGTGGCGGCTGCGATCAAAGCCGGATTAGCGGCCGACACCGACACCATCGCAGCCATTGAAGCCTGGAAGCAGCAAGTGGGACTCTGAGGCCGGGGCTACCCGACCTCTTCGCTCCAATTCTCCAGAGTCTTCTTAACGTAAGCCATGAACTGATCGGCGATCGGCGCCGTCGATGAGGCGGTGATCGTAACTCAGGGTGAGGTGGACGACGGAACGGATGGCGATGGAATCGGAGCCATCTTTATCCGTGATCACCAACGGAGTCTTGGTGATCCCACCCACCCCCATGATGGCGGAGTTCGGCTGATTGATGATGGGCAATCCGAACACGGCACCAAACTGTCCGGGGTTGGTCACGGTGAAGGTTGAGCCCTCCACGTCCTGCGGCATGAGTTTCTTGGTGCGGGCCCGCTCGCCGAGATCGGTGATGCCGCGCTGCAATCCGAGGAAGTTCAATTCGTCGGCATTCTTCAGGACAGGCACGATCAATCCCCAATCCAGGGCGACGGCAATCCCGACGTTAACGTGGCGGTGATAACGGATGCTCTCGCCCTCGATCGATGCGTTCACGATGGGGAACTGCTGCAGTCCTATGATTGCGGCGCGCACGAAGAAAGGCATGAAGGTAAGGCGCGCACCATTGCGTTGCTCGAAGCCCGATTTCAGCTTGTTGCGCAGATTCACGATGCGCGTGAAGTCCACCTGGAACATGCAGTTGACGTGAGCGCTGGTGCGGCGCGACTCGATCATGCGCTGCGCGATAATCTTGCGCATTTGCGTCATGGGCACGAGATCGCCGGGGATGGCTGCGGGAGCGGGAGCAGCAGGCCTGGCCGCCGGAGCTGGTGTCGCAGGGCCGGAAGGCGCGGGCGCCGGAGCTTTCGCTTGCGGGCGATCGAGAAACGCCATAATGTCTTGCTTGGTGATGCGGCCGCCAAGACCGCTGCCTTGCACCTGCGAGAGATCCACGTTGTTCTCGCGGGCAATCTTGCGAACCAGGGGCGACGAGCGAGCCTGGTCGTTGTCTTCGTCTGAGGACTCCGGCGCTGCTGGAGCGGCCTGAGCAGATGCCGCGGGAGCAGGGGCGGCGGCCTTAACTTCCTCTTTTTTCGGAGCCGCAGGTTGCGCGGCCGGTGCAGCCTTTGCAGGGGCGGCGGCTTCTCCATCGGCGGCGATGGTTCCCACCACGGTGTTGACCTGGACCGTGTTTCCCTCGGTCACCTTAATTTCTTGCAGCACGCCAGAAGCGGGAGCAGGGATTTCCGCGTCCACCTTGTCGGTGGAAATTTCGAACAGCGGCTCGTCGCGCTGCACTTTTTCGCCGGGCTTCTTCAGCCACTTGGTAATGGTGCCTTCAAAAATCGATTCCCCCATTTGGGGCATGACAATATCAGTGGGCATAATTTCCTTCCGTTCACCCCGGTTATGTCCGCCGGGGCCAGTGCAAACCTACATTATATATAAGGAGATCAGTCTTTATCTTTCCCGTCGGAAGCCGGGCGGCCGGCCTGGGGCACGGCGCCGAAGGCTTTTTTCCAGTAGTCCTGCACGCCCGAAGGCATTTTTTCAATGCGCGCCAAGAACAAGGTCAGCTTCCAGATATCCTGATCGCTGAGCGTGCCTTTCCACGCGGGCATGCCGGTGTAGCGCACGCCCGTTCTGATCGCGTAGTTGATGTGCCATTCGGGATCGTCGAGCGGCATCAGGATGATTTGCGGCGGGGGCGGATACATGGAGTGCTCGAGCGGACTGGGCTTCATGTCGAGGGTGCCGTGGCAGACCGCGCAATTCATGGTGTAGAGCTTCATGCCGTCCATCAGATTGTCGTCGGTAGCGGGCAGCGGGCTGCTGACGCGGGGAGCGCGCTTCTCCATGGAAGCATCCATGGCGCTGTTGGCAATTCGTTCCTCGAACGCTGGTGGAGTCGCGTCGGCATTGGTGGGGAAAAATCCGAGCGAAATGTAAGCCAGGCCGCCAAGAATCAGCACGGCCAGGGCGATCACGACTCCCAGAATAAAATTGCGCATCTTTCCTCCTGGCTCGGAATGAACGCGTTAGTAAGCCTTCAATCTGCGGGCTTCTCGGACGATATCGCTGACTTTCGGCAGGAAGTATTCTTCCTGCGGAGGGGAGAAGGGCACGGGCGAATCTTGCGCAGTGATGCGGACGATGGGCCCGTCGAGATCGTCGAAAGCTTCTTCATTAATGATAGCGGCGATCTCGCCGGCGATGCCGCCTGTGCGAACGTCCTCGTGAAGCACAATCACTTTGTTTGTCTTGCGCACCGTCTGCGCGATGGATTCGCGATCGAGCGGCGAAAGTGTGCGCAGATCAACAATCTCAATCTCGATGTCTTCTTTGGCTAAGAGTTCGGCGGCTTCGAGTGCGGTGTGCACCATGGCCGCATAAGTAATGATGCTCAGGTCGCGTCCCTCGCGCGCGATTCGCGCCTTGCCCAGCGGAACGATATAGTCTTCTGCCGGAATCTCTTCTTTGATGCGCCGGTAGAGATACTTGTGCTCAAAAAAGATGACGGGATTGTTGTCGCGAATCGCCGCTTTGATCAGCCCTTTCGCATCGTAAGCGCTCGCCGGGCAAACGACCTTAAGGCCGGGCGCATGCACGAACCACATCTCGGGATTCTGCGAGTGAAACGGGCCGCCATGAACGTTGCCGCCGCTGGGTCCGCGAATCACCATGGGAGCGGGCGCACCCCAGCGATAGTGCGCCTTCGCCACCATGTTGACGATCTGGTTGAAGGCGCAGCCGATGAAATCCATGAACTGAAATTCAGCCACAGGACGCATGCCGGTCAGCGACGCGCCGAAAGCCGCGCCAACAATGGCGGACTCGGCGATGGGCGTATCGATGACGCGCTCGGCGCCGAAGTGGTCAATGAATCCGTCGGTGACTTTGAACGCGCCACCGTAGATGCCGATGTCTTCTCCGATGCAGAAGACGCTGGGGTCGCGTTCCATTTCCTCCCAGATACCCTGGCGGATGGCTTCGAGATAGGTCAGTTGGGGCATATGGTTTTTAGTGCTTATCGCGGAACACAAGGTCCCTCGACTTCGCAATTCCCCCGCTTCGCGGGCGAATTGCTTCGCTCGGGATGACAGGGGTGCGGTGATTCGATCGCATCTTGCATTTGTGAGCCCAAAACTAATTTGTCATCCCGAGTGGAGTCATTGGTTCACGCAGTGAACGAATGACGTAGTCGAGGGACCTTGTGCTTCAAACCAGTCGGCTGCGAGATCCTTCCAGTCCGGGTTTTGTCGCTGAATCAACCAAATCTTCTTTTCTCTACGCCAGCGTTTAATCTGCTTTTCGCGGTTGATCGCATTCGCAACGTCGTCAAAACTTTCCCAGTACACCAGCCGAGTCGCGTTGTAATCGTCCGTGAATCCTTCAAACAAATGGTTCTTGTGCTGCCAAACTCGTTTGCGCAAATTGTTCGTCATGCCCGTATACAACGTTCGACGGGATGCGCTCTGCATGATGTAAACGTAAAAACGATAGTCGCGAGGCACTGAACCTCCGGCGGAGCACAAGGTCCCTCGACTTCGCAATTCGGCCGCTGCGCGGACGAATTGCTTCGCTCGGGATGACAGGATAAAAGCTTATGCTTCACGCGAAGAATTTCCATGTGACCACCATCACTTCAAGTGCACCGCAGCTTCGGTCTGCTTTAACGCTCCCCCCGATTTTCGCACTTTCGGCATCGCGTATTTCGGCTTGATCTCGTGGCATCCCGCTTCGCAGTAGGTCCCACCCGCCGCGCTTTCCGGAGTTGGCATGGGAGATGACACGGCGAACTCGCGGTCTTCTTCGAGTTCACGTTCCACGTCGGCGATCAGCGCTTGATTCTCTTGCGCCGTCAGCCATCTCTTTACGTTCACCAGGTAGTCTTCGAAGCGGGCGATGCAGTCACGCTTCTTCCAGTATTCGAACAGCGGCTTGGGAACGTACTCGGCTGCATCGTGGATGGCGTGGCCTTTCATGCGCATCATCTTGGCTTCGATCAGCGTCGGCCCTTCGCCGCGACGCGCTCGCTCGCAGGCTTCGTGGGCGGCGTCGTAGACCTGGCAGGCGTCGGTGCCGTCAATAATGATGCCGGGGATGCCGTAAGCGATGGCACGCTCGGCCAGATCTTTCACGCGGAACTGCATGTCGGCGGGAGTCGAGTATCCCCAGAGATTATTTTCCACGAACAGCACCAGGCCGAGATCTTGCACCGCCGCGAAATTAAGGCCTTCATAGGTCACGCCGGTAGACTGGCCACCATCGCCGATGTAGGTCATTGCCGCGATATTTTTCCCCTGCAACCGCGCTCCCAACGCAACGCCAGCGAGCACCGGAATCAAATCTCCAAGCGTCGAGATCGGCGCCACCACGTTGCGCTTTTGAATGTCGCCGAAGTGCGAGGAAGCGTCGCGGCCCTTGGTGGGAGATCCGGCCTTGGCCATGTACTGCATCATGATGTCGCGCGCGGAAAATCCGCGCACCAGCAGCGATCCCTGGTTGCGGATCATGGGGCCAAGCCACTCGTCCGGCTTCAGCGCGAAGGCCGAGGCGCAGGAGCAGGCTTCCTGGCCGAGTCCGAAATAAACTCCGCCTACAACTTTGCTCTGCTTATAAAGGCTTTCGAGTGCCGCTTCCATTTTGCGGTTCAGCAGCATCCAGCGATAAATCGGCGATTGACTGCTTCTTGTCGAGGTATTTTGATTCGCGAATCGGCGGTACCGGCGCGCTCAAGTCGCCTTTGACTTCGTAGCGAACCGTATCGCCGACTCGCACCTGCCGCAGATCGAAGCGCGGCTTTTCCAGGCGGTAGTCGGCGATGGTGTAAGTGCGCTGTGACGATGCGGGCTTCGCCGGAGCCGCGGTGTGGCCCCCGTTCGAAGATGCGCGCGCGGGTTTTACTGGAAGCTTCTTAGTTTTCTTGGCCATGGTTCGCGAGAGACAACTGTTAGAAGAATGCTAACCCGTACCAGCGGATTTCGCCATCATGCCGGGAAGATGTCTTCCTGGTTATGCATTCTCCGAAACTCCTCGGGGGTCTGCAGCGGCACACCTACGGCCGGCGGCGAGAGGGCGTCCAGTGTGTCCAGCCACAGAATCTGGCTGCCGAAGACCATGCTGAAATTTCGAGAAATCGAGTGAGCCACGTCTTCCATCGGCACTTCGCGTGCCAGCTCTTTCTGCATTGACGTTACCGGCTTCGAAGTGATGCCGCACGGAATAATGAGCTTGAAATAATCGAGGTCGGTATTCACATTCAAGGCGAAGCCGTGCGAAGTGACGCCGCGCGAGATGTGGACGCCGAGCGCGGCGATCTTGGCTTGCTCCGCGCCGGGGGTCCAAACGCCCGTCAGCGCCGGCACGCGTTCGGTGCTGATGCCAAAATCCGCGCAGGTGCGAATTAGCACCTCTTCCAGTTTCCTGACATATTCGATGACACCCATGGTACTGCGCTTCGGTTCGTTCGAGGGAAACCCGCGCAAGTCGAAAATGGGATATCCGACGAGCTGTGCGGGGCCGTGGAAGGTCACGTCGCCGCCGCGATCGCACTCGAAGACCTCGACGCCGCGCTCTGCCAACGTTTCCGGTGAGGCGAGAATATTAGCTGCTTTCGCGTTTCTCCCCAGCGTGATCACCGGCGTGTGTTCAAGCAGCAGCAACACATCGCCGATCTGGCCATCCTTGCGTAGGGCAACGAGCTTCTCCTGCAACCGAAGGCCGGTCGCGTAGTCGATGGTGCCGAGTTGGATAACGGAAATCATTTGGTAATTTTGTAATCCGTAATTTTGTAATTTGAGGCGCGAAGCCAAAGCAAATTACAACATTACCCGATTACCAATTTACAAAATTTCTACGCGTTAATCGCCATCCCGTACACGCTATTCGATGCATCGAGCATGGCTTCGGCTAGTGTGGGATGGGCGTGAATCGTCCACATCAAATCTTCGACGGTGGCTTCCATCTCCATTGCCGCCACCGCTTCCGCGATCAATTCCGTGGCCTGCGGGCCGATGATGTGCACGCCCAGAATCTCGCCGTAGTCGGAATCAGACACGATCTTGATAAAGCCTTCGTGCTGTCCCACGATCGATGCGCGCGAGTTTGCGGTGAAGGGGAACTTGCCAATCTTCACGTTGTAGCCCGCTTCTTTGGCTTTGGTCTCGGTCAGGCCCACGCTGCCGATTTCCGGATGGCAATAGGTTGCATTGGGAATGCGCTCGGGATTGACCGGCTTGCCCTTCTTGCCGGCAATTTTCGTGACCGCGACAATGCCTTCCATCGCGCCCACGTGCGCCAACTGCGGCGTTCCGAGTACGATGTCGCCGATCGCGTAGACTCCGGGCTCGTCCGTTTGCATCCAACTGTCAACTTTAATGAACTCGCGCTCGGGCTTGATGCTGGTCGTTTCCAGTCCTATATTTGCGGTGCGAGGCTTACGTCCTACTGCGATCAGAATTTTTTCCGCATCGATCTTCTGCTGCTTGCCCTCGGCCGTGATGGTCACGGCAATACCGTCTTTCGTCTTCTCAACCTTCTCGACTTTCGCATTGGTATGGAAGTTGATGCCGCGCTTGCGATAGACGCGAGCCAATTCCTTCGAGACTTCTTCGTCTTCCACTGGAACCAGCCGCGGCAGCATCTCGATGATGGTCACTTCGGTATCGAATGACTTGAAGATCGAAGCAAACTCGACTCCCACCGCACCCGCCCCCACAACCACCAGCGACTTCGGCATCTCTTTCAGGCTCAGGATCTCGATGTTCGTCAGGATGCGGTCGTCGGCGGTAAGCCCCGGCAGCATGCGCGCTTCCGATCCCGTCGAAAGAATCACGTTCTTGGCCTTGATTTGACTGCTCTTGCCATCGGAGGTCGCGACCTCGACCGTATGAATGCCATTTTTCGCGTGTCCGGTCAGCTTGCCGTAGCCGCGAATCACCTCTACCTTGTTTTTCTTCATCAGGAAGTCGAGGCCCTTGGCATGCTTGGTGACAACCTTCGTCTTGCGCTCCTGGATGGCGGCCCAGTTCAGCTTGCGTCCCTCGACGCCATCGATGCCGAACTCTTTCGCGTCTTTCAGGTGGTCCCAGATCTCCGCGTTGAACAGCAAAGCTTTGGTCGGAATGCAACCCACATGCAGGCACGTTCCGCCCAGCACGTGGTCTTTTTCGATGAGGGCGGTTTTCAATCCGTACTGCCCGGCGCGGATCGCGGCCGTATATCCCGCCGGACCGCTGCCGATAATGGCGATGTCATAAATAGTTTCTGGCAATCGAGTACTCCCTGGTAAGAATAACGTCGTGACCCCAAACTATTGATTTTACGACAGGGCCGAAGGATTCGGGAATCGATGGATTGGTGCTAGCATGTGCGGACCACTCGCAGGGGTGACGTATGAGCGAGATCCAGATTTTCGGCCTGATCGGCGGACTCTTGCTGCTGGCGTTCGCCGCCAACCGTCTCTTCCGCGTCACCCGCATTCCCGATCTCATCGTGCTTCTGGTGGCGGGCCTGGTGCTCGGTCCCTTGCTGAAGTGGGTGAACCCTGACCAGTTTCGTACTTTTACTCAGCTGTTGGGCGCGCTGGCGCTCATCCTTATTCTGTTCGAAGGCGGGATGGAGTTGAACCTGCGCGAGGGGATCCGCCATTTCCCGGGCGGAGTGCTGCTGGCTTTTCTCGGCTACGGACTGGCATTCGGCGCAGTCGCTGCTACCGCGCACTGGAGCCTGCTGCTTCCCTGGAGATCGGCGCTGTTGCTGGGCGGCGTCTTCGGATGCACCAGCAGCACCGTAATTATGCCGGTGTTGCAGCAACTGAAGGTGCGCGATGCCGTGCGTGTGACTTTGCTGCTGGAGTCGGCATTGGGCGACGTGATCGGTGTACTGGTCGTGAGCAGCTTAATGAGTACCGAAGGCGGAGGGGCGAAGCTGTTCATGTCGGGCTTCGCGCGCGACGCCGGAATCGCCGTCGCCGTGGGAGTCGTCATAGGGTACGTCTGGTGGTGGCTATGGCCGAAGATTGCTGCGCAAAAATTCAGTAACACGGTTTCCTTCGGAGTGGTGCTGGGGATTTACGCCGCCACCCACGCTCTGGGCGGAAGTGGATTGCTCGCGGTGCTGGCCTTCGGTCTGATGCTGGGAAATCTCCCGCGCCGCGGAGACATGGTGCAGGAAGAAGTCCAGTTTCTCAGCTTTCACTCGGAGCTGAGTTTTCTAGTTCGATCGTTCTTCTTTGTGCTCCTGGGTATCGTCGTGGAATTCGCCGGAAAGCGTTACATCCTGCCGATTCTGGCGATACTCGGCGCCATGCTGATCTCCCGTTTCCTCGCCGTTCAACTCAGCCGCGTTGCGTTGCGCGGCATCTCTCGCGAAGAGCGGGAAATGATTTTCCTCATGATGCCTCGCGGCCTGATCACGGCAGTGCTCGCAGTGCAGGTAGTCCAGAACAAAGGCGGTGAATTCACCTTCCTCCCCGCGATGGCCTTTAGCGCCGTGCTGGCCACCAACTTGTTGCTGGTGGTGGGATCGATTCGCGCCGCCAAGCCGGACGAAGCGGCAGCCGTCGAGGAACCTTCACAAGAAGACGCGGAAGCCGGCGCCGCCTGATTGCCCAACTACCTGACGTCTTCCCGAGCGAAGCGAGGGATCTGGCGAGAAGTCGAAATGTTACGCGCCAGATCCTTCGCCCTCGCGGGCTCAGGATGACGTCTGGGAGAGATGATTTTGGTGGGACGGAAACATAGCGACGCTATGTCTCTACAGCTTTTTCGCCGCGTCTTTCGCGTAGTAGGTCAGAATAATGCTCGCCCCGGCGCGCCGGATCGAGAGCAACGATTCCATCATCACCCGGTCGCGTTCGATCCAGCCATTGCGCGCGGCTGCCTCGATCATCGCGAACTCACCCGACACCTGGTACGCAGCCAACGGTAAATCGAACCGCTCTCGCGCTGCGGCGATCACATCCAGATAAGGCATTGCGGGCTTCACCATGATCATGTCCGCGCCCTCTTCGATGTCGAGCTCAATCTCGCGCATGGCTTCCCGCACGTTCGCACCATCCATCTGGTAAGAACGGCGATCCCCGAACGCTGGCGCCGAATCCGCAGCTTCGCGAAACGGCCCATAAAATCCTGAAGCGAATTTCGCCGCATAAGAAAGGATAGGAGTGTTGATCAGTCCCGCCTTATCGAGGGCCCCCCGGATCGCCGCAACACGGCCGTCCATCATGTCGGAGGGCGCGATAATGTCGACGCCCGCGCGTGCCAGCGATACCGAAGTCCGCGCCAGCAATTCCAGGCTCGAGTCGTTCTCAATCTCATATTCCGTTGCTGCCGCTGGCGGTGCCGCCACCGCAGCTCCCAACGATTGTCCCGCGTTCGTCGCCTTCACAATTCCGCAGTGGCCATGCGACATGTATTCGCACAGGCAGACATCACCCATGATGACAAGATCCGGTACCTCACGCTTGATCGCCCGCGCCGCCTGTTGCACGATGCCATCGTCGGCCCAGGCGCCGGTCGCCACTTCATCTTTCTTCTCCGGAAGCCCAAACAAAATGACCGACGGCACGCCCAGCGAAAACGTCTCCCGCGCCTCTTTCACCGCCTCATCCACGGAAAGGTTGAACACCCCCGGCATCGAGCGCACTTCCTTGCGCACGCCCTCTCCCGGACACACAAATAATGGATACACAAAAGCCTCGGGAGTCAGGCGGGTTTCGCGGACCATGGAGCGCAAGGCTTCGGTGCGGCGAAGGCGGCGGAGTCGGGTGACGGGGAATGCCATGAAAAGCCTCGGATCAGCGCGTACCCGCCGATTCTAGCAGACCTTGCCAGCGGCGCTCGGCCAGACGCTAACCCATTACCTGTCTTAGTGATCCGAGTCACAGACGGAGGCGGCATGCGGTGCTATGAAAGAGCATCCAACAAGCAATAGGGGAACCCGGAAGCTGGAGGGGTACAAAAGTAACGTCAATGTCTCCCCCCGGAACTACGGCGAGTGCCCCGCTGCCCCTAGAATGAAGACTGATATGACTTTGCGGCGACACTGGTGGGGTGTGTCTGCAGCGGCGATTACCGTCGCCTATGCAGCAGTCTCTTTAAGCCTGCCTAACGGGCGCGCCATCGTCATCTTCGGTGACATCGCTGTCACGCTTTTGTTGGCGGGGGTTAGCGCCGTTCTTGCCTGGAATGCGATTGACGCGAAAGGGCAAGCCCGTCTGTTTTGGGCGTTAATCGCACTGGGCTGCTCTCTCTGGACCATCAACCAAGGCCTCTGGACGCTCTACGAAGTCTTCCTGCGCCGGGACTTACCGGACCCTTTTATCGGTGACGTGATCCTTTTCATTCACCTTGTGCCCATCATGGCCGCAGTAGCGCTGCGTCCGCACCGCCCTCAAGAGGGGCAGAAACTCTACTTCAGCACCCTGAACTTTCTCATGCTGCTGATGTGGTGGGTATTCCTTTACGCGTTCATCGTCTTTCCCGATGAATACGTGATTCTCAACGTTCACGTTTACAGCCGCAGCTTCGATTTGCTCTACCTGGTCGAGAATCTGGTTCTGCTCGCGATTCTTGGCCTCTCGGCCGCGCATGCCGCCGGCGCCTGGAAGCGCGTTTACTGGAATCTGTTTATCGCGTTTGGCCTCTACACCTTCTGCTCAGAGAGCATGAATGCTGCGATCGCGCGCGGCCAGTATTACAGCGGAAGTATCTACGATGTTCCCTTCGTGATCTCCATCTGCTGGCTGATTTGGTCCGCCTTGTTGGCTCGCGAGCTCAAACCTGTCGCGGAAGCGTTGCCGGTGGAGCGCAGCCGCTGGATCTCGATGGCGCCCCGCTTAGCGATGGTCGCTATTCTTTCGCTGCCGGTCATGGGATTTCTCGCGCTCTTTGCCGACGTCGGCCCGCCGAAAGTGAAGCAGTTCCGCATCCTGGTGACGCTTGCCGCCATGCTGGTGCTCGGTTTCTTCGTGTTCGTGCGCCAGTTCCTGCTCGATCGCGAACTGGTGCGCCTGCTGCGCGAGTCGCATCAGAGTCTTGAAAACCTGCAGCGCCTGCAGAGCCAGCTGGTGCAGCAGGAAAAGCTGGCTTCTCTCGGACAACTCGTCGCCGGGGCCGCGCACGAAATCAACAATCCACTCGCCGCGATTTTGGGATACTCCGAACTGCTTTCGGAAAACGAGGCTCTGAGCCCCGATCAGGCCTCGATGGCACGTAAGATCGGCCAACAGGCGCGCCGTACCCGCGACCTGGTTTCAGGATTGCTCAGCTTCGCGCAGCAAGCGCCCGCCGACAAGTCGCTGGTCGACATCGGTGCTCTGGCCCGCCGCGCAATGCAGATGGAGCAACTGCACCTGGAGAGCAAAGGCATCCGCTGGGACACAAAAATCTCTGCCGACCTTCCCCGTGTCTGGGGTAACGCCAACCAGCTTTTCCAGTGCTGCCTGCAGATTGTCGGCAATGCCGTGGATGCCCTGGAAGAAGTTGGCGGCGGCACCCTCGTCGTCAGTGGACGTCAGGAGCGCAACGAGGTTGTCCTGGAATTCGCCGACTCCGGCCCCGGCATTCGCGAGCCGCGTCGCGTCTTCGATCCCTTCTACACCACCAAGCCCATCGGCAAAGGCACGGGCCTGGGCCTCAGCGCGACCTACGGCGTGATGCAGGACCATCACGGCCATGTCTCTTGTCATAACCACGCCGAAGGCGGAGCCGTCTTTGTCCTTCGCTTCCCCATCGCCACCCAAACCCCGATGGTAGAAGCCGCGAAGGCCTGAGATATTTGCGATCTTCAATTGCCAATTGGAAATCGGCAATCGAAAATTGTGAGATTCTTGTAGCATTGCGTTGATGCCCGCTCTGCCCCACTCCAGTTCCCGCGTCCTCGAGTTCCCGCTGCTCCTCGACCTGCTTCGGGGATACAGTTCCTCGCCCCTCGGGCAAGAGCGCATCGATTCTCTGGCACCCTCGAGCGATCGCGATTGGATCGAAACCCAGCAGCAACTCACCACCGAAATCCGTGAATTCCGGCGCGTCGGGGGACGATTCGAATTCTTCGGACTAGCCGACATTTCCGAAACCGTCGAGAAGTCCCGCATCGCCGGAGTCGCTCTCGAAACCACCGAGATCCGCGACGTCGTGCACGTCGTCGATCGCGCGTCGGAGTGGCGTGAAATTGCCCTCAGTCCTCCCGCCGCCATGAAAGTCGAGTGGCGGGCCGTCGGACAGCTTTCCGGCGGAATCATCGACTTCGCCGAATTTCTGCGCGCCTTCCGCAACAAAATTCTTCCCGACGGCACGCTTGATGACAAAGCCTCGCCGGAACTCAGCCGCATCCGCCGCGAGATCGAAAAGCAGAAGCGCGAAATCCAGAGCTCTCTTCGCGGATACCTCAAGCGCCTCGCCGAAGGCGGCACCGTGCAGGACGAACTCGTTACCATCCGCGGCGAGCGCTTCGTCATCCCGGTAAAAGTCGAGCAGAAACGCCGCGTGCAGGGCGTCGTCCACGGCGCCAGCTCCAGCGGGCAAACCGTTTTCGTCGAGCCGCTGGAAACCATCGAGCAGAACAACGAACTCGTCCGCCTGCTCGATGAAGAGCAAGCCGAGATCCACCGCATCCTGCTCGAGATGACGCGCCGCATCGGAGAAAACTCCGCCGCCATTCTCGCCGCCACCGATACGCTCGCCGAACTCGAACTCCAGTTCGCCAAAGCCCGCTTCGCCGAAGACTACAACTGCGTCGCGGTAAGCTTGTGTAGGGCGGACACTCCTGTCCGCCAGCCGAGCGAAGTCCGGCTGCTCTTGATTCAGGCGCGCCACCCTCTGCTGGAAAGCAACCTCAAGACCAAAAACGCGCAACCCGTCCCCATCTCCATCGAACTCGAAGCCGACCGCCGCGAGCTGGTCATCACCGGACCCAACACCGGAGGCAAAACCGTCGCCCTGAAAACCGTTGGCCTGCTCGCGCTCATGGCCCAAGCCGGAATCCCCGTCCCTGCCGACCGCGCCGAGCTTCCCGTCTTCGACGCCGTCCTCGCCGATATCGGAGACTACCAGTCGATCGAGCAGAATCTCTCCACCTTCTCCGCGCATGTCACGAATATTGACTTCATCTCGCGCACAGCGACTGCGAATTCGCTGGTGCTGCTCGACGAACTCGGCTCGGCCACCGATCCCGAAGAAGGAGCCGCGCTCGCCGTCGCCATCGCCGACCACTTCCGCCGCATCGGATGCGTCAGCATCATCTCGACTCATCACACCTCGCTGAAAGTCTACGGAGCCAACACTCCCGGCGTCGTCAACGCCTCCGTCGGATTCGACGAAGCCACGCTGCAGCCCACCTACGAACTGAAAGTAGGAGTTCCCGGCGCCTCCGCCGGCATCAACATCGCGCAGCGCCTGGGATTGAATCCCACCATCATCGAAGCCTCCCGCGCCCGCCTCGGCAGCCAGGCTCGCGACGTCGGACAGCTTCCTCGACCGCCTGCACGAAGAACTGCGCGAGGCCGAAGCCGAACGCCTGCGCCTGCAGCACCAGAGAAGAAGAACTAGAGCGCGACAAAGCCCGCCTCGCCGCCGAAGGCAAGCAGAGAACAGCAAGCCAAGATCAAAGAAATGGAGAAGAAGCTGGAAAGCCTGCTGCGCGACTTCGAATATCACGCTCGCGAAGCCGTCAACGCCATCCAGGATCGCGCCGCCTCGCAGAAGGTTTCGAAAGACGCCGAGCGCCGCATCGCCAAACTGCGCCGCGAATTCCGCGAGCAATTCGACTCGACGGTCGTCGCCCACTCCACCGGAGCCGACAAGGACGACCCCAACGCCCAGCCGCAGGTCGTCAAACATGTCACCGAAGGTGACACGGTAAAACTGAAATCCGTGGGACGCCCCGGCAAAGTCACGCGCAAGATCGACGACAACCACTTCGAAGTCGAAATCGGCGTCATGAAGATGAAGATCGCCCGCGACGACATCGCCGAAGTCATTCCTCACGCGGCGAACCCGGTCGAAGCCGCTCGCGCCCGCGGCATCAACGTCTCGTTCGAGCGCGAAGACTCGAACGTCCCCAGCGAAATCAACGTCATCGGACGCACCGTCGACGAAGCCACCGCCGAAGTAGAAAAATTCGTAGACCGCGCCTTCCTCGCCGGACTCACCCGCGTCCGCGTCGTTCACGGCAGCGGCATGGGCATCCTAAGAAAAGCCCTGCGCCAGTTCCTGCAAAAACACCCCCACGTAGCCACGGTAGCCGAGCCCCCACAAAACGAAGGCGGCGGCGGAGCCACGGTGGTGGAACTACGCGTGTGACGTGACACTAATCACAGCGCATTCCCAAACCAATCTGTCACCCTGAGCGTAGGCAGCCGCTCACGAAGTGAGCGGATGCCGAAGTCGAAGGGCCCCTACTCAACCGATGCCCCATCCCCGCAAAGACATACTCCGTCTACATCATGGGAAGCCTCTCCGGCACGCTCTACATCGGCATAACCAGCAACCTCCACAAGCGCGCCTTCGAGCACAAATTTCACCGCATCGAAGGATTCACCGACCAGTACGACGTCGAGCGCCTGCTCTATTGCGAACTATTCGACGATGTCCACAAAGCCATCGCCCGCGAAAAGCAACTCAAAGGCTGGCGCCGTTCGAAGAAAATCACGTTGATCGAATCGGTGAATCCGCATTGGCTGGATCTAGCGCGCGAGTGGTACCCATGGATGCAGAATTCCGAGGGTAGGGGTGCTTCGACTCCGCAGGACGATCCGCAAGCGGATCGCCCCGCTCCGCTCAGCATGACAGAGAAGAAATGACTCGAAGAATCGGACCTAACTTTTCATGCTGAGCGCAGCGAAGAACCTCTTTATTTGTCATGCTGAGCGTAGCGAGGCGCCAGCCGAGCGAATGGTTTTCGGGATGCTGAGATAACGAGCGTCGCGATTGATTACAGAAGCCGTACTGCAACCCTGCAGATGAGCACGCGTGGTAATTCCCCCGAAAGCCTAGATCGCGATATTTACACACCAGAGGGGTGCTGACTGCGAACGAATTCTACTATGTGTCTATAGAGCCACCGGATGGCGATCATCTACTTGGCCCCAAGCGCGACAAGATAACGGTGGACGGCTTTCCCGAAGATACGCAGGAATTCTCACCGTTTGGATATCTCAAGCCAAAGCTGCCAGAGGCAGCTTTCTGTTGTCGTTTTTTTGTGCATGATTGGAATTCGTTCATTCACATAGCAGCTGCGAGCGCCCAATTTCCTGGCTTCCGGATTAGGTTGAAATATAAAACTCTTGTCATGCCGAGCGGAGTCGAAGGGCCCCTACTCAACCAACGCCCGATCCTCGCAAGACATACACCGTCTACATCATGGAAGTCATATAATTTCGATTGTGGACTCAAAGATTAAAGAGTACGCAGATCAGCTTTACTCACGAGACGCCTTGAGACTGTCTAGGTCTTGCGCGGAGCAAGTTAGAGCAATAAGAGCACGGTGGGGCGCTGAAGAGAAGCGGCGTGGTTTCAATGGATTTGAATACTCCACAATCGTGAGGGTCCTGGCCGACTTCGTGGGGCGGGAGCTCGCGGCAAGGCTAGGATCTTACGAAGAAGCTTTTCGACAGAAGCGCTCAGAACCGTCGCGGCAAGACTTTGATGAAATCTTAAGCGAAGTCGTAGCGGTGAAGGAGCGAACCCTGAAAGCAAGGAGGCGACAACTTTTACGGCAGCATTCCGAGCAACACGATAGATATTTTGAGCCCAATGAAAGCCTGGAGCCGGAGTTCGCTCGAGCCTACGAACCCGTCCTTCACGAATGGAAAGTTTGGCGCGCACGAACCAACTTGGGCATTAGTCCGGTTGCAGCCGACCAGTCCACTACGTTCAACATAGGCAATTACGTCAACGGTAACGTGGGGAATTCACAACTGCAGGCAGGAACGAGCGGCAACACTCAGTCTGGTGTTACCCAAAGTGAAGGTAGGTGGTTGGGGTCGTGGTGGGGAAAAATCACAATAGGGGTAGTCACTGGGTTGATCGTGGCGATTGTCATCTGGTTGGTCAGCATGTTCTCGTCTTCAATTCACCCTCCCCCGAGCGGTCTTCAAGGAGAAACCAAAACGACTGAACCGCAACGACAGCTAGGTCCCGCGACACCGCAGTTTCAGCAAGGCGAGACTCAGGCTGGATTAAAACAGATGCCTCCGACTAATTTGGCAAAGCAGCAATCGCCCCGTAATCCGAGCGAAACTGAGGGAATTTCCAGGGAAGACGACCTGTTGCCAACCGCCAGAAAAGGGAAGACGACGAAAGCCGCTCCTCCTACTTCGACGGTCCCCGGTTCCATCACCGTAACGTCGAACCATCAACAGGGCGGCATCACGGCCGGTATAGTTAACATAAACCCAACGGCTAGGCCCCTCTTGCTGTCCGGCGAACAGCAGGAGGCAGTCAGGGAGTCGGTTACTGAGTTCACCGGCACTACCGCAGACATCATCATTAACCGACCAACCGAAGAAACATACAAGTTCGGAGTCGATCTACAATTGGCTTTGCAATCCGCAGGAATACACGCGAATCTGTCGCGGGTCATGGGGATGTACGCGCCCCCGCCAAATTGCATTGACCATCCTGGTCTGTGGTTCATCGTGGGTCCCGAGCGCATGAAGGAAGCTGAGTCGCTTGCCACGGCTATGGCAAAGTCAGGAGTTGTGGAGGGCAAAATTAGCGCCTGTGCCGCTGAACGGTTAGATGACTTCACAGTGGTGGTATCACGCCCAGGGGCCTAGATCGCTCCTTGTCGCGGAGCAATAAAACGATCGTGGCTGCCACGAACGAGCCGTTTTTTCCTCCCTCCTCCACGCCTATCCTCCAATATCCACAGCTTTTCCTCCGCCGGCGCACCTTGTTATATTCCCCTTAGCCCCTTCCATCCCTCACAATCCCTAGGGCACCCTCATGGCCAACCCCGGCGACTTCGCCTATACCGTTAAGCAGCAGGCCGACATCGTCCGTGTCATTGGCGATTACGTCAAGCTGAAGAAGGCTGGGGCGCAGAATTTTTCCGGGCTTTGTCCGTTCCATGGCGAAAAGACGCCATCGTTTTCCGTCCACGCCACCCGCCAGTTCTTTCACTGCTTCGGTTGCGGAGCCTCCGGCGACGTCTTCTCTTTCATCCAGAAGATTGAGAACGTCACCTTCCCTGAAGCCGTGCGCGCCGTCGCGCAGAAGCTCGGCATCGCGCTCCCAAAGGCCAGCTTCTCCAGTCCCACCGAGGCTCGCGACGCACAAATGCGCACCGTGCTGCTCGAAGTCCACGAGCGTGCCTGCGCTTTCTTTCAGGACTACCTGCGCCGTCCCGAAGCCGCCCATGCCCGCGAATACCTGAAAGGACGCGGCCTCGATCAGGAAACCATCCAGCGCTTCCGCATCGGCTACGCGCCCGACTCGGGATTCCTGCTAAAAGATCGCCTCAAAAAGGAGTACGACGAAGAGACGCTGCGCGCGTCAGGGCTTTTCTCGTGGAAGCAGGAAGACAGTCGTCAGTCGTCGGTCGGCAGTCGTCAGGAAGACCGCACATCCAGCAGAGCCGGCGATCCGGCGACCCACAACCTGCGACCGGCGTTCAAGGGCCAACGACCAACGACCAACGACCAACGACTAATTCGATTTACGCGAAATTCCGCAACCGCGTCGTCTTTCCCATCGCCAACGAGACCGGACGCGTCATCGCCTTCACCGGACGTACCCTCGCGACCGACGAGAAATCTGGGCCAAAGTATCTGAATTCGCCCGAGACCGCGATCTATTCCAAGTCGCGCGTGCTCTTTAATCTCGACCAGGCCAAAGAGGCGATTCGTAAACTCGACTACGCCGTCCTGGTCGAAGGCCAGATGGACTGCATCTCCGTCTTCGCCGCCGGATTCCAGAATGTCATCGCCAGCTCTGGTACTGCCTTTACCGAGCTGCAAGCCAAGCTGCTCGGACGCTTCAGCAAGAACGTCGTCGTCAACTTCGACCCCGACACCGCCGGTGCGAAAGCCACCGAACGCACCCTGGGATTGCTGGTCGAGGAAGAGTTCAACATTAAGGTGCTTACCCTCGAAGCCGGATTCGATCCCGACCTGTTCATCCGTCGCAAGGGGAAAGACGCCTACGAGCAAGAGCTTCGCCACTCCCAGCGATACTTCGATTACCTTATCGAGCGCGCTCGCACTCAATTTCCAATCCGCAGCGGCGAGGGCAAGGTTAAAGCCGTCAACTATCTACTCCCTCATATCCATCGCGTTCCGAACCGCATTGTTCGCGACGAGCTTGCGGGAGAAATCGCGCAGAAACTCGGCATCGATTCCACGGTCCTGCGTCAGGAGTTGAAGCACGCCGCTGGCACCCGCTCTTCTGCTGCGGTCAAAGCCTCTCCTGAAGCCCAGGTCACCGATGCCGAACGGCTTCTGATTCGCGCTCTGACCTCCTCCACGCTCATGCAGTCAACCGAAGAGCACATCTCCGCCCGGGATGGCGCGGAAGAAGAGTTCGACCCTGCGCGCCAGGCGCATTTCGCCCTCCGGAACGAGAACCTTCATCATGGCCTCGCCACCGAGGCCCTCATCGAGTTGCTGCTCGACGGGACTTCCGAGGTCAGTGACGTGATGGAGCTTCCCCTCTCGCAGGCAGATCGCAACTTGCTCGCGGCCATCCTCATGAGGGAAGAAGAAGAGCTCTCGGCTGAGCGGCTCGAGGGGGCCGTACGCGCCCTGCGCCGCATCCAACTACGGCGGGCGCTGGAACACGTACAGCACGAATTGAAGGACACGCGGTCGCTCGATCCCGGCCGCATGCAGGCTTTGCTGCAGGAAAAAGTCCGCCTGAAGCGGGCTTTGATGGACCCGGGGCTTGCGAAGGGTCGGGGAACGGCGACGCGGGACTCGCAGGTGACAGAAAAAAGGCAGGTTAGGAGGGAAAATTCGACCCAGGAACCTTGAAACTTAACTGCCTGAAATGCCATCTAAGTATTTAGCGGCGGGGAAGTTAGGGCACCCGAAGGTTTCTTCTCAAGCAAATGGCTGATGGTAGTACGCACTCTTCTATGCTATCATCTGAAAGTTTGTGCAGGCGCGCAGCTCCGCCCGTCCACATCACCCACCGCTAAAAAGTTTAGTGTCCTTCCAACAAAGGACGATTTGAGGATAATCCGTCTTGGCGCTTGAAGATAAATACGACGATATTAAAAAGCTGATCGACGCAGGGAAGGAGAAGGGATATCTGACCTATGACCAGGTCAATGATCTTATCCCGCACGATGTGCACTCTCCCGAAGACCTCGACGATCTGCTGACGACTATCGGAACGCAAGGCATCGACGTTCTGGAGGGACCGAAACTCCCTTCCGCGACGCTCGATAAAAAATTCGAAGAAGATGAAGCCGGGGAAGACGTAGAACTCGATCTCACCCCCGGTGCCCTGGAAAAAACCAACGACCCCGTCCGCATGTATTTGCGCGAGATGGGGACTGTGCCCTTGCTGACGCGCGAGGGCGAAGTGGAAATTGCGAAGCGGATTGAGCGCGGGCAGTTGCGCGTGCTCAAGGCGCTGTCGCGGTCTCCGATTGTGATTAACGAACTTCTTGCTTTGGGCGAAGACCTGAAGAAGAGCGTTCGTTCGATCAAAGAAGTTGTCACCTTCGATGAAGAGGAGATCACCGACGAAATTCTTCAGAACCGTCTGAAGGAATTCACCGGGAAGATCGATGAACTGGCCAAGGCTTACAAGAAGGCCGGCCAGCTGCAAGAGAAGTTCGCTTCGGTTCCGCAGAAGAAGCGTCCCAAGGATTACCGGCGGTACCGCATCGCTTTGGCGCGCGGCATCGTCAAGGTGTCTTTGTGCGTCCGCAATCTGGGATTCACCAACACTGAGCGCAAACGGCTGATCGACCGGGTCAACAAGACCGTCGACACCATGCGCCAGCTCGACCGCCAATCGACGAACCTTGAACGCAAGGCGGACGCGACGCGCAGCGAAGATCAGAAGAAGGAATATCGCCGCCAGTCGCGGGCCATTCGCAGTGAACTCGAAAAACTCGAAGTCGAAGCCGGAGTCGCGTTCCCGGAGCTCAAGCGCACCCAGCGCGAGATCATCCAGGGCGACATGGACGCCGAGCAGGCCAAGCGCGAGCTGATCGAAGCCAACCTGCGACTGGTCGTTTCGATTGCCAAGAAGTACACCAACCGCGGTTTGCAGTTCCTGGATCTGATTCAGGAAGGCAACATCGGTTTGATGAAGGCCGTCGACAAATTCGAATACCGCCGCGGGTATAAGTTTTCGACTTATGCCACGTGGTGGATTCGGCAGGCAATTACTCGTGCCATTGCTGATCAGGCGCGTACGATTCGTATCCCGGTGCACATGATCGAAACGATCAACAAGCTGATCCGCACCTCGCGGCAGCTGGTGCAGGAACTGGGACGCGAACCGACGTCGGAAGAAATCGCTAAGAGGATGGACATCCCCGTGGCGAAGGTCCGCAAGGTTCTGAAGATCGCACAGGAGCCCATCTCCCTCGAAACGCCGATTGGCGAAGAGGAAGATTCGCATCTGGGCGATTTCATCGAAGACCGCGCGGTAGTTTCTCCGGCCGAAGCCGTGATCAACGTCAACTTGAAAGACCAGACTTCGCAGGTGCTGCGCACGCTGACGCCGCGCGAAGAGAAGGTCATCAAGATGCGGTTTGGGCTGGAAGACGGCAGCGAGCATACGCTGGAAGAAGTCGGCCAGTCATTCGCGGTGACTCGCGAACGCATCCGGCAGATCGAAGCCAAGGCGCTGCGGAAGTTGCGGCATCCTTCGAGGTCGCGGAAACTGCGGGCGTTTTTGGATGGGGTTAGGGACTAGGGAAACAGTTCTCAGTTCTCAGTAGTCAGTTCTCGGAAAAACCTTTTAGGGGCGCGAGTGATCGCGCCCTTTTTATTGGTCTCGACAGCAAAAGCTTTCTAACCGCAAAGGACGCCAAGGTTTGTCACTCGGTTATTGTCTGATCGGCTGACGGCGTGCGTGACGGATGTGCAGCACATATACCGTGCCTTCCTGAAGGGTGAACAGGATTCGATAAACCTGCGGGCGGTTGCCGTATAGAAGTTGGCGAACCTCAAAAACAAAATTGGACATTTCCGGGACGATTGGACACCGCTCGGGAAAATCGCAAAGTGAATGGATCGCGGTTTCAAGATCCGAAAACCAGCGCAAGCCGGCTTCCCCGGCGCTTTGTAGAATCAGCCAATCGTAGATGGCATCGGCATCTCGCTGGGCCTGCGAGGTAACTTCAACTCGGAATGTCATGTTTCCGGCGAAACTCTGCGAGAAACTCGGATGCCGGTTTGGTGTTACCGGCTTTCACATCTTCGTAGCCCTGGCGAACGGCTGCATTGGCCTCGGCAGAATCCTGAAGCTCCCATTCCAGATAGGTCGCGAGGACATCATCCAAAGCAGTGGCGGGGTCCTGACCTCGCCGGCGGGCATACTCCTCCAACTGGGCCTTGCGTTCCGGCTTGAGCGGAATCATGTCCATAGGCGTCCCACGATCTAGCTAGAAAATCATATCATTCGGAGCAAGCCGCGTGGCGCGGGGAACATCCGTCCGCAAATTTCCGACGACCTTGCTCGCCCACGCCACGCGGCGGTACTCTTGCCGAATGCGACCCCTTCGCTATTCCATCAACCTTACCTTGGACGGCTGCTGCGATCATCGGGGCATCACACCGGACGAAGAGTTGTTTCGTCACACGGTCGAGTATCTCAGCCAGGCCGATGCCCTCCTGTTTGGCCGCGTGACGTACGAAATGATGGAGGCAGCGTGGCGGCCGCAGCCGGGAACGCGTCCTGAGTGGATGGAACCCTTTGCCCGGACGATGGACGCGGCCAAGAAGTACGTCGTCTCGAGCACCCTGGAGCGGGTCGATTGGAACGCGGAGCTGGTGCGCGGAGATCTGGAGAAGGCCGTTCAGCAGCTCAAACGGGAGCCGGGGAAGGGGCTGTACACGGGAGGCGTGAAGCTTCCGCAGGCATTGGCGGAGCTGGGATTGATTGATGAGTATCAGTTCGTGGTGCATCCCAGGCTAGCTGGCCACGGGCCAACGTTGTTCGCGGGACTCTCGAAGCCTATCGACTTAAAGCTCGTCAGCCAGGCGGAGTGGGGCTCGGGCGCGGTAGCGATGCGCTATGAGCCGAGAAGATAGCCATCGGCACCCGCCGTCAGTTCGTAACCGTGAACGGTATATTGCTGACCAGCGTGCCATTGCTGTCAGTAACACTGACAGTCCCCGTAGCCGCCCCGACCGGGACGGTCGTAACTATCTCGGAACCGGACTTGGTTTGGAAATGTGCCGGGACGCCGTTGAATGTTACTGACGCAACGCCCTTAAGATTTGTGCCGAGGATTATTACATGCGCACCAACGGGTCCAACCGCGGGCACGGTTTTCACGAATGAACTGAGCCCGACATCCAGGCTGAAGATCGTGCCACAGCCAAACGACGGATCGTAGGCGCAGTAAACGCCGCCACCACCTTCCGTTATTCCGTAGAACGTTCCATTTGTGTGCTGAATCATCGTGGCGGGGCTAAGTCCGTCCGTCCCGCTGAATTGGTGCAGCATGGTTAAGTTGCCTGCGGGAGTCAGTTGATATAACGAGCCATTGATCTGGTTGCCTACTCCGGCAGTCGTGCCATAAAAATTTCCATCCGTCGCCTGCATCAGTCCGTACGGCAAGTACCCGTCCGTGCCATCAAAGTCATGCAGCACGGTGAAAACGCCGGACGGAGTGATCTCAAACACAGCGCCATCATTGTTTGCGCCACCTTGGCCTGCTACGCTGTAAAAATTGCCGTTTGCTGCCTGAATAAGAGGGGCTGCCGGGAAGAAGATACTGTCTATGGTGGGGTCGAAACTGTAAAGCGTGGTCAGAACGCCCTGGGGTGTGATTTTATACATGGTGCCGACACCATGTGCACCGCCGCCGTAAGTCATCCCGTAGAAATTTCCGTCCATCGCGAGCACAGGACTCGAATATGGCTGGGAGCCATCGGGGCACCCAAACTGCAGGCAGAATGTGTAAAGAGTTGTCAGCGCGCCCGCGGGAGTAATCTTGAATAACGTGCCAGCATACTCGTTGCTCGAAGAAGAAGAATAGGTTGCTCCATAGAAATTGCCGTCGGCGCCCAACGCCAATGGTCCCACTGGGCTGGTCCCGCTGCTTCCATCACTCGGGAAGTTATACAGCACAGAGAGAGCCCCAGCAGGCGTTCGCCTGAATACGGTTCCGGCGTTCCCCGACCCTCCAAAGAAAGTAACGCCGTAATAATTGCCATCCGTGCCCAGAGTGAGCCCTCCCGGCTCTTTGCCATCGGTGCAGTTAAAATTGAACAATTGTGACAGCTTCCCAACAAGGGTCGCCTGAAAGATCGTCCCGCAAGTGAACTTGCCTTCGGTAAACGTTGTGACCCAGAGATTTCCATTCGCCTGCTGCCCCAGAGCTAGAGGTTCTGCGCCCGTTTTGTCGCTGAGACTGGCAAGGCTGGTAAACGTCTGTGCATGAGACATGATCGCTGTGGCTACGCAAAACAGAAGAGGAGCAATAGTTCGCAGCTTCATAGATATCCTCGGAGCGGGTATTTTAATCGCTGTTCAGATTTTGGAGACGATGTCGCAAGACGGCACGGAACCGCAGAAACAGCAGTGGCAAACCGTCCTATTGTCGTACTGACTAAGTACGGCGTCAATGCGCAACAGTTTGCACACATCCGCGTTCTGTGCGGACGTGTAGGTACAAGAAAGCGTGCAGCGGAGTTCCTGCGGTGGTGTTCGCGTCAGCATCGCTCCCCACACATCCGCAAAAGGCGCTAATGTATGGGCCAACCGCCAACCCGGTACAATGGTGAACGTCCCGTCTGCCCCGCGTTCCCTGTATCGTGAATGAAAGCGAGGGTTCAGGCCAACACAGTTTATAACTTGAATGTCGCTCAATTTAGGAGAGAGTCCATGGAAGAAAAACAATCTGTCTCCGATGAAAACAAGGGCGAAGACGATACCGAGAGTAAGTCTGATGGCCTTTGGGAGGACGCCAAGAAGAGTTTCCGGACGATAAAGTTTTGGGTCGAAATTGTCGCTCTCCTGGGCCTCGGTGTTTACACCTACCAAACTTATAGAACCAACAACCTTACACAATGCGCCTTGCGGCAAGCCAAAGTCCAGTTTGATGCTGCTCAAAAATCCGGGAGCGATCAGTTTAAGCTCGACCAGCGACCATACGTATGGAGCTTGTCGGCTCTCACGACGTTCGCGCAAGACCATATAGAAGCCGCGATTCATTTGGCCAATTTTGGGAAATCCCCAGCTATTGACGAACGCTCTATCGGGAAAGTATTTGTTAGCGGGGATTTGAACCAAGCCGGAGAGTGGTTCTCACAGTTTGGTAACAGACATCTCACCACGCAAGATGCAAGCCCCACTATTGTTCCCCCCGGTGTCCCCCCACCTATAGCGAACCCAGCTACTCCGGATGACAGAATTCTCAGGGGATACATAGTTACTCGTGTCGGAAGCGAACGCCTCAGCAACCCTGAAGTTATCAGCGCTGAATCTGTGAACCGCGGAGTTATCGTAGCCCTTAGGGTCGAATACTCTGACACCTCCGGAGACTTCCACTACAGCAATATGTGTTGGATAAGAAACTTGAACGGACAGAAAAACCCGCAGGGGCACTCCGAAGGGGAGTTGACCCCCTGCCAGAAGTACAACGAAATACATTAGAGGGGGGTAATGCGGGGACGGTAATGCGGGGACAGACGGGTGAACTGCACCCCTGACGTGAGACAAAGAAATTAGGGACAGTTTTCTTGCGAAAAAGATTGTAAACCGGGGAGTGGGGTCTGGGGCGAGGGGGCGGTTAGCTCCCTCGCCCCAGTCAGCTCTGTAGAAGCTTGAGGGCTCTGGGCACACAGGAACTGTTTTTCGAAAGCGGCGGGCGTTTGATAGCCGAGCGCGGAATGCAGGCGCTGGTGGTTGTAAGTGATTTCGAAGAACTTCGTGAGGTCGGCGCGCAGTGCGTCCAGATCGCGCCAGTTGTTGCCCTGCACCTGCTCCTGTTTTAGTGTCTTCATGAAAGACTCCGCCTTGGCATTGTCGTAGGGATTGCCCACGCGGCTCATGCTCGGTTGCACTCTATGATCGGCCAGCAGCGTGAGATAGTCGGCGCAAGCGTACTGAATGCCGCGGTCGGAGTGGTGAATCAAGCCCGGCCCAGGTTGCCGTTCGAGCAGCGCCATACGCAAGGCTTGCACGGCCACACTGGCGCCCAGATGCTGCGCCAGCGCCCAACCGATCACGCGCCGGGAATGTGCATCCAAGACCACGGCTACGTAAACAAACTCCTCTTGCAAGCGCACGTAAGTGATATCGGCTACCCAGAGTTCATTGAGGTTGCGCGTGACCAGACCGCGCGCCAGGTTCGGCCACACTCGCCAGCCATGTTGCGAATCGGTGGTCGCGGGTATAAAGCGCCGCGTGCGCAGGCAGAGCAGATTATCTTCCCGCATCAAGCGCAGTACGCGTTTGGCATTGACGCACTGGCCGCGGTGCCGCAGTTCCCGCTGCACCCGTCGATAACCGTAAAACCGCTTCTCCACGATGACTTGCTGGATGGCATCCCGAACTGCCGTGTCGGCCTGCCGCGGGGCCGATGCTTCCCAATGGCGATAGAATCCCGCCCGGCTCACGCCGCTCAACTCGCACATTCGTTCTACGCTGAGGCCGCCTTGCCCGGCCCGCTCCGCGATCAACGTGCAGATCGCTTCCCGCCCACTTTTATGCGCCGCAAGGCTTCGCCGAAAAAATCCAGCTCCAACTCCTGCTGCCCCACCTTGCGCTCCAACTCCGCAATCCGCTTCCGCGCCGCCAACAACTCCCCGCGACCGGCCCTCGCTTCCGCTTCGTCACCAGCTTCCGAGACTACCTTCCGCGGCCTTCCTCCGCGCCTATGTACAAGGCCGGCTTCGCCCAGCTCTGCATAACGGTCCTTCCACACATACAGCCGCTTCCGTCGAATGCCCAACTCCTGCGCCACTGCCCGTACGCTTTCCCCAGCCAACACCCGGCGCACCGCCGCCAACTTCAACTCCGCTCCGTACTCCGGCTGCTTCGCTTTCTTCTGTGACATGTGTTCTCCTTGGCGAGAACTGTCACCATTATCTCTGTCTCCGTTTTGGGGTGCACTCCACGGGACGTTCCCCAATTCTTCGCACTAGATTGCTATCCGGATGCAGTCTGCCCCCGGCTAGGCGTCCAGCGAAAAGCCCCACTTCTCGCACACGACGCGAGAAATGGGGCACCCCGGCGTTGCGGGTCGGGTAGGGGTGCTTCGACTGCGCTCGGCTACGCCTCGCTGCGCTCAGCATGACAGGGGTGGTAGTCGTCAGTCCTCGGTCTTCGGTCGTCAGCAGCGTCAAAAGCTTTCACTGGAGAGGGCGCGAACGGCGCGAAGCAACTGCAGATCCCTCGTCGCTTCGCTCCTCGGGATGACAGGGGTTTGGGAGTTGGGATGGCGTGGCAGGCGTTGCGGGTCGGGTTATTCGCGAAAAGCGCGACTGTGTGGACCACCCGCTTTTGTACCTCCGTATAACACTGAAGGGAGGCGACTTAGCGTGTATTCCGGTAGTAACCCTTGGATCGAGCGCTCGGCAGATTACGTGTTAAACTAGCGTCAGTATGGCAACGTTAGCGGCACCTCGTCGGGTCACGGTTTCGGAAGCCCTTCTTCGGCAGGAAGCGCTAGATAATGCAGTTGCCGATTTGCGCCTAGAAGGACTGGCTCCTACTGCTGAGGTTGTGGCTCTTTCTGAGCGCTTCGTACAAGGTGAACTCACCGAGGCACAACTGGTGAGCGCCGTCATCGGTGAATGAGCGACCCCTACCTAATCCCCCACTCGATAGTTCTCCGGAACAAGTTTGGCCTTAGCGATCAACCCGGCCTCGATGAGCGTGAAGCGAATGCAGTCATGGTGCGCTCTCAGCTTTTACAACTCAATCCTGTAAGTGGGAATTTCGACTGCGAACATTTGAAGAAAATTCACCAGTATTTGTTCCAAGACGTTTACGATTGGGCTGGTCAGTTTCGGACGGTCCCGCTTGCGAAAGCCGAGCACATGGAGGGGGGACGCGTCGTTAGGTTCGCTCCACCTGAAGAAATCGAGAACAAGTTAGTCTCAGTGTTTCAGCAATTGGCGGATGAGAGCTACTTGAGAAATCTGCGACGTAAGCAGTTTTCGCAGAGAGCCGCGGCGCTATTCGGGGAAATCAACCGTATTCATCCCTTCCGAGAAGGGAACGGACGGGCGCAGCGTCAATTCGTACGGCAATTAGCCGGGGGCGTTGGTTACAAGCTGCATTTCGAAGTAGTGCCGAAAGAACGACTAGTCCAAGCTAGCATCGAGTCCGCGTGCGGTGATTGCAGTATGATGGAACGACTGTTCGACGAGATCACGGACACAGAGCGCATTCAATCCCTGCAAAAAGTGATCACTCATCTTAAGAACAACAACATCTCTTGGAACGACATATATATCGCGACGACTACCCCTGAGCAGCTTTATGAGGGTACGTTTGCCGGGACGGATGGACTGAATTTCTTCTTCCGCGACAAAGATGAAAGGATACTTGTGGGCAGCCTGAAAGATCTGCCTGGAGTTCCTTGTCCGGGAGACAAGATCGTGTTCACCGCGTCATGATCCCCCTGTCCTCAATCATGTCACCGGGTGCCCGAGGGTCCCGGCGGGTGGCGCACATCTTACTAGCAGCAACTTCAAATTCTTGAACCACAGAGGACACGAAAGAGCACGAAGGAACTGCAGATCCCTCGTCGCTTCGCTCCTCGGGATGACAATCTCTCGTCAGTCGTCAGCAACGAGCAAAAACCCGATGAATGCTTTACCACGTCTTTGTGTCGCTCTCGGTAGTATGGTCAGTCGTCGTATGGTCAATCGATGATCGCGATGGCGTCGACTTCGATCAGGTAGCCGGGGGAGAGCGTCGCTACGCCGAGCACCACGTCCGCTGGCTTGTGATCTCCGAACAGCGCTATCCGGGCCTTTTCAATGACCGGCAAGCATTCGTCGCGTTGGTAATTGACGACGTAGATTGTGATCCTGGTGACCTGCGCAGGCCGCGCACCGGCAGCAGCCAGTGCTCGGCCGAGATTGCCAAACACCTGGCGCGCCTGAGTAGCAAGATCACCAGGCCAACCAGCTTGCCGTGGATGTCTTCGGGCTCCTGGCCCGCGACGAAATACCATCTTGCTTCCCGTCGCAACCACGACCTGGGTGTAGGTTTCGGGAGTAGGCAGATCCTTGGGATTGATGCATTCGAGGGTCATTGATTCGGTCTCCTGGCGGGTGGCCTACATCGTATCAGTAGCCAGTCTTCAGCCTTCAGTCGTCAGCCAAAATCAAAGTCTTGAACCACAAAGGGCACTACGGGTGCGAAGGAACTGCAGATCCCTCGTCGCGTTGCTCCTTGGGATGACAAGGGTTTTGATATAGGGATGGTCACGGCAAGCATTGCAGTGTAGGGGTGCTTCGACTCCGCTCGGCTTGCGCCTCGCTGCGCTCAGCATGACAGAGGGTGGGGTTTTTATCTCGTTCGCTGGAGGGGTTTGTTGTATAGTTTCGCAACCCCCAGGACTGGCCTCAAGGAGGGCTTGTGGCCACTGCGTCCGTCGCTGTGCAACAGAGTTCATGGTTGCGTCCGAAGTATGTTCTCGGCTCGTTCATTGGATTGATGCTGGCCTATGTCATCGTCCATAACGAAGCCTTTCTGATCAACGCGCAGGATCCCGAGTGGCAACATATTCATCCCTTTCGCTGGTGGTTGCTGCCGCATGGCCTGGCGGGAGCGTGTGCGCTGCTTGCTGGCGCCGATGCAGTTCTGGGACAGCCTGCGGTGCCGTTACGCCAAGCTGCATCGCGTGGTCGGCAGATTCTATGTGGGTGGCGTGCTGATCGCCGCGCCCATGGGATTCTACGTGCAGTATTTTCAAATGCGCGCGGGAGCTTCGGAGGCATCTTTTAGTTTTGCCGCGGCGACCCAGGCATTCACCTGGATGGTGACGACGCTGATAGCGCTGGCGTTCATTCTGCAAGGCAAGGTCGAGCCGCACCGGCGCTGGATGACGCGCAGTTTCTCGGTAGCGCTGGTGTTTCTGGAAGTGCGGGTGTTATTGGGCGTGACCGGCTGGGAAAGTCTCGGGCCTCATGTGGTGGAGGCTGCGGTGTGGGCGTGCAATGTGTTCGCGCTGTTCGCGGCGGATCTGGTTTTGCAGTGGCAGGAGTTGCTGCGGGGGCGAAGGCAGTCGTCAGCCAAGGCAAAAGCTTGAAGTTGCACAGGGGCGGAGGACGCTGTGGTCGGGTAGGGCTCCTTCGACTCCGCTCAGGATGACATCAAAAAACGAGTGCCCCGTCCCTGTGCAACTTGCGCGAAGGAACGGGGCACTCGATGCTTCCGAGACCTCAGGGATTAATGCTTGGGCGGTTCTCCCTGTTTGTGAGGCTGAGGTTGGTTGTGGGGTTGCTGGTGTTGCTGCATGTGTTGTTGTTGTTGCACGTGGCGTTGTTCCATCTGCTGGGTCTGCTGCGCGTGCTTCTGCTCCATCTGCTGCATGTGGGCCTGATTCTGCTGTTGGCGGGCCTGATTCTGTTCTTGCCGCGCCATCTTCTGGTGATCCTGCTCCTGCTTTTGCACCATCTTCTGGTGCTCCTGTTGCTGCTTGGCATAGAGCTTTTGCTGCTGCTGCTGGTATTTCTGGTCTTGCTTGGCATTGCCGGTGTTGGGAGGCCCAGGCTGAGCATGAGGCGTGATATCCCGAGCGTGAGTCGGAGGACGAGGAACTTCTCCACCGGGCCGAGGAGCGGACGCGTTGCCATGATTCGGTTGGCCGCCGCGATTCGGCGGTTGATAGGGGCCGCCTGCTTCTTTGGCTGGGACAGGGTGTTGGTTGAAGGCGCCCGGCCGTTCCGTAGCAGCGATGGGCGGCTTGCCATGGTTCACCGAGGCGCGTAGTCCCTGGTCGCCGCGTGCGGCCTGGATGTGTTGGGTCTGCGCGGCGATGGGCCCCATGTGGCGCTCGCGGTCGAAAGTTTGCTGTTGGGGCGTGGGACGCGCGTTGAGGCCGCCCTGTCCGCCGTTGTAGCTGACGCGAGTCACGTTGTTATTGATGACGGTGGTGTTGTAGACGTTGTGGATGTTGGTGACGTTTACGTTGGTGACGGAGCGGTTATAGAAGAAGCGGTCGTGATCCCAGCGTCCGCCTTCGTAGCCGTTGCCGAAATATCCGTAGCCATAGTTGATGCCGCCGTAGAAGCCGACGCGCGGTCCCCAGTAGCCTTCATGGAAGATGAAGCCTTCGCCGCCCCATCCCCACCAGCCGGGGGTCCAGAGGAAGCCGACTTGGGGTGCGAGCACCCAGGTGCCGGGCACCCAGTAATAATCGCCGTAGTCGTTGTCGTAGGCCCAGTAACCGGGCGTCCAGATATAGCCTTCGCCGGGGCACACGGGTTGCTCATAGACGGGCAAGGCCGGCGGGCCGAAGCTGACGGAGATGCCGATCTGCGCCAAGGACGCTGCCGACATGGTGAGCACGATCAGCGCGAGTAGCAAACAACGAACGGAGGAGAAAATTCGCATTGAAGTTCCTTAGCTGCTCATCCTTCGCTTGCCCGATGCTGCTAGGTTGCTGCGGGTTGCGTGGATGAAAGCGATTTTTGGGCCCTTCCAGCGAGCCTTCGAAATGCTGCTTTCGAGATGAGAAAACCCGGGCAGGGGTTGGAAGTTGCTACGGGTTTTCCTGCACATCTCAGTGTAAAATCACGTCCGATTTTCTATGAACGAGATTTTGTCTTTTCGATCGGCGGCGGAATTCCGAAAGTGGTTGACGGCGAATCATCGGACGTCACAGGGAATCTGGCTGCGTATTTACAAGAAAGATTCCGGCGTGGCTACGGTGACTTATGCTGAGGCGTTGGATGATTCGCTTTGCTTCGGGTGGATTGACGGGCTCAAGCAGAAGCATGACGAGCTTTCGTGGCGGCAGAAGTTTACTCCGCGGCGCGCCAAGAGCGGATGGTCGAAGATCAACACGCGTCATGCGGAGAGACTGATTGCGGCGAGACGCATGAAGGCGGCGGGCATGGAGCAGATCGAGGCGGCGAAGAAAGATGGGAGATGGGCGGCGGCATATGACTCGCAGGCCGACGCTACGTTTCCGGAAGAATTTGTACGAGCTTTGAGCAAGCACAAGAAGGCGCAGGTATTCTTCGAGTCATTGAGCAAGAGCAACAAGTACGCGATCGCGTATCGCTTACAGACGGCGAAGAAGGCGGAGACGCGGGAGCGGCGGATGAAGATGATTCTGGAGATGCTGCGAAAGGGAGAAAAATTTCACTGAGCTGGGCGGGCTTTAATTTCGCGTCTCACGCCATGAGGTCAACCCACCTTTGCAAACACCGCAAAGCCGGGGCGCCCTTCATCCCCGTGGTTTCTAGATTCGGGAGCGCGGGTCGGGATGGTGACGCCTCCGTTTTGCTTTTTTACGTAGGCTGCGGCGGTAAGCAGGACGACAGTGACTCCGATGAAGACATAGCGGCGCCACTGATTGCGGACATCGGGCGGTTGCATCAGATGCTTCGAGAGAAGTGCGCCGATGGCAAGACCCGTGACTAATCCGCCGATGTGGGCGGAGTTGTCGATGCCTGGGGCGAGGCCGAAGAACAAGTTGTAGCCGGCAAACATGAGCAGGCTCTTGAGCGTGCCCTGAATGGCGGATTTGGGCACGGGAAGATGGCCGAGGTAGAGCGCGGAAATCAGGGCTCCAGCCATGCCGAAGATGGCTCCGGAAGCTCCCGCGCCTACGACCAGCGGGTGAAGCCACAGACTCGCGAGGCTGCCGGCGATGCCGCAGGCGGTGTAAGTCAGAACATAAGTCACGGGATCGAAGATTCTCTCCGCTAAGAATCCCAGGTTCCAAAGGCACCACATATTGAGCGCGATGTGGATGATGCCGATGTGCAAGTAGTTGGAAGTGAGAATGCGCCAGGGTTGGGCGCCGAGGGAGAGAGGTCCGAAGTTTGCGCCCCAATGCAGAAGTTGGAGAGTGTTGGGCGCGAGCGGGGAGACCCCGCTGACAACCATCGCAATAAAAACCAGAACATTGAGTCCGACCAGAGCTGTGGTGATTGGTGGGCGCTTGGCCACGGCGCGAGGGGCGGGCACGGGAGCGCCGGGATAAGAGACTGGATTGGCGGCGGCCTGGTTGGCGGCGACGATGGAGCGGCAATCGGGGCAGATTTCGCCAGAGGGGATTTCGCGTCCGCAGGATCGACAGTGCGACATAAGGGGTCGGGATAGTGTAGCGCGTTAGTGAGCACTCAGCATTCAGCCTTGCGAATTCTGGCAACGCCTATTGTTCACAGGTGCTGCGCGCGAGATCCCTCGCTCCGCTCGGGATGACGTCATCTCTGAGTTTTGGCTGAATGCTGAGTGCTGAATGATGAGTGCTCAACCTGTCGCTTCCACCGGGGGCATCTCCTCCGCCACGGTTTTCGTCTTGATCTTGGCGCTGGTTACGAGGATGACCGAAGCCACGACGATGGCGCTTCCCATCAGGATGTAGCGGTCGATGGGTTCGTGGGCGATGAGCCATCCGAGGAAGACGGCGACCACGGGATTGACGTAGGCATAGGTCGAGACCTTCGACGTGGGCACGTGGCGCAGCAGCCAGATGTAGGCGGTGTAGCCAATCCATGAGCCACAGACCACGAGATAAAAGACGGCGCCGATGCCCTTCGCGGTCCAGGTTACATGGCGGATATCTTCAAATAGCAGCGCGAAGATCAGGTTCGACAATCCGGCGAAAGTGACTTGCCACGCGGTGCCGCTGAAGGGGTCGACTTCGGTGGATTGCCAGCGCTTCGAAAGCACCGATCCCAGCGCCCAGCTAAAGGATCCGCCCAGCAGTCCCAGGCACCACCAGAGTTCGCGGGAATGATAGCCGCCTTTGGAGGTGAACTCGGGCCACATCAGCACGCCGAGCCCGACGATGCCGAGAGCGAGGCCGATTTTGCCGCGAGTGGAGATGTGGTGATCGCCGAGCAGAAGGGAATCGAGCACCAGGAACCAGAGCGGCGTGCTGGCTACGACCAGCGCGGCCAGGCCGGAAGGCACGATCAGCTCGGCATAAGACAACGTAAGGTTGCCGCCCATCAGTAAGAGCGTGCCGACCACCGCCAGGTGCCAGAGCTGCTGCGGGTTGTAGCGGATGTTGCGTCCGGTGAAGTGGCAGTAGGCGAGCATCAGGGTTCCCGCGATGAGGAAGCGGGTGGCGCACATCACGGCCGGAGGAATGTGTTCGACGGCGATGCTGATGCCGAGGTAGGTGGATCCCCAGAAGAAATAGACCAGGCCGAAGGCGAGGATGACGCTGAAACGGTTTGGGCTGGCGTCGGTCATGAGGTTCGCGAGGAGATTAAAGATATCAGACGGAGTGGGGCTCGAGTGGGTATGCGGGAAAGGCAAAAGCTTTTGAAACGCAAAGCACGCGAAGAACCGCAAAGTACGCGAAGAAAGGCAAAAGCCTTTGACCGCAGAGATCGCAGGGAGTTCGCAAAGAAACCCAAATGCGGAAGTAGCGATCTATCCTGATTGATCTGCGGGGTTACGCGGGGTTGTAGGAGGGAGTATACTAATTGAGTAGTTATGCGCCTTGAGAATGCCAATTCGCATCTGCCGGTGTGCTGGCTGGACTTTCTGGTTTGTCCGCGGCGCCATCTGGCGGTGTTGCCTTCGCAGGCGCGTCCCAGCCTTTTCGGCTCTGACTAATTCCTCCAATTTCCTGTTCTGAAGACGCTGGTCGTAGTGCGTCTCCCAACCGGTCGCAAAAAGCGCGACAAGGAGGGGGGCACCCGCAACGACTACCGACCACCGACGAACGACCAACAACCAATTTTGGAGGATTCCATGTCGACCAAGACTCTGATCGGTCCCAAGCTCAAGACTTCGCTGCCTGGCCCCAATGCCAAGCGCATCATCGATGGCGATGACAAGTACATCTCGCCGTCTTACACGCGTTCTTATCCGATGGTGGCCAAGCACGGCCGTGGCATTGTGGTCACGGATGTGGACGGCAACGAGTTCTTTGATTTCTCCGCCGGCATCGCCGTGACTTCCACCGGACACTGCCATCCGCATGTGGTGGCGGCGATTCAGAAGCAGGCCGGCGAACTCATTCACATGTCGGGTACGGATTTTTATTACGAAAACATGGTGACCTTGGCGGAGCGGCTTTCGAAAATTGCTCCCATGCCGGGGCCGCACAAGATTTACTACGGCAACTCGGGCGCCGAGGCGATTGAAACCGCCCTCAAGCTGTCGCGCTATCACACCAAGCGGCAGAACATTATTGCGTTCTTCGGAGCGTTTCACGGACGCACCATGGGCGCGCTTTCCTTGACCGCTTCAAAGCCGCAACAGAAGCGGCGTTTCGCGCCTCTGGTTCCGGGCGTGACGCACGTGCGTTATCCCGATGTTTATCGCGGATGCGAAGGCGGAGCGCAGGATGGCGAAGCGTTCGCTCTGGGTTGCGCGCGCTTCATCGAAGACAAGCTGTTCAAGACGATGCTTCCGCCCGAAGAAGTGGCGGCAATTTTCGTCGAGCCGATTCAAGGCGAGGGCGGATACGTAGTCGCTCCGAACGTGTTCATGCAGGAACTGCGGCGCATCTGCGATCGTCACGGGATTCTGCTGGTCGTGGATGAAGTGCAAAGCGGCATGGGACGGACGGGCAAGTGGTGGGCGGTCGAACATACGGGTGTGCATCCGGACATTGTTTGCAGCGCGAAGGGCATTGCTTCCGGTATGCCGCTCGGCGTGGTCATCAGCAAAGCCGAAATCATGGATTGGGTTCCCGGCTCGCATGCTTCGACATTTGGCGGAAACCCCGTGTGTATCGCGGCGGCGCTGGCGACGCTGGATGTGATCGAACGCGAGAAGCTGATGGAGAACGCGACCGCAGTCGGGAACCACATGCTCAAGCGTATGGCGGACTGGCCCTCCAAACACAAACTGGTGGGCGATGTGCGAGGTCGTGGACTGATGATTGGCGTCGAAATCGTGAAAGACAAGAAGACGAAAGAATACGGTGCGGCCGAACGCGACCGCATTGTGGAGCTGGCATTCGAGAAGGGCGTGCTGTTCCTGGGATGCGGGCCGAGCACGCTGCGCATTGCTCCTCCGCTGATCGTCACCAAGGAAGAAGCCGATGTAGCGGTGGATACTTTGGAAGAAGCGATCGCTACAGTTAGTAAAGGCGCGTAGTTATAAGGTCCCACCTTGCAAAGAACGCAAGGTGGGGCACTCTCGTTGAACACAAGGTCCCTCGACTGCGCAAGGCATTCGCCTTGCTCCGCTCGGGATGACAGGGTGGCTTGAGGAGGACACTATGTGGAGCGGCAAAGTGGAATCCATCCACATAGCCTCGGCTGCGAAGGCTCCCACGCGAGCCATCAATCAGGCACAGGCGATTCCTGGAGTTGGGTTGGAAGGGGACCGCTATGCCCTCAAGCTGGGGACATTTTTCAAACCGGAGCCAGATTTCGAATTAACCCTGATCGAAGCAGAGGCACTGGAAGCACTGAAACGCGATTACGAAATTGAGCTCGCACCGGGGGAGGCTCGCCGCAATTTGGTGACGCGGGGCGTGCCTCTGAATCATCTGATAGGGAAAGAGTTTCGCATCGGCGAGGTGCGGATTCGCGGCATTCGTCTATGCGAGCCTTGCAGTCATCTGCAAGCGCTGCTAGGACGACCGGTGATCAAGGGTTTGCGCCACCGCGGCGGGTTGCGGGCCCAGATTCTCAGTGCGGGCAAGATTGATGTTGGAGATGTAGTCGCCGAGGAACGATGAGCGAGCCGGCGATGCAGGAGTTGATCCGGGGAAAAGGCGCACATGCCGATCCCGTCGCGTGCGTCGAAGATCTTTCGGTGGATCTGGCTTGGAAAAAGATTCCCGGGTTCCCGCATTCGATCTGGCAGTTGCTGGGACACATCAACTACTGGATTGAATATGAACTAAAGAGAATCGCTGGTGAGCGGCCGAGGTATCCCGAACATGCGATCGAGAGTTGGCCCTCGGCGGTCGGTCCGGCGAACGAGGAAGAGTGGAGCGCAGAAATAGCCCGCTTGGCCCGCTTGCTTGAGAAATTGACCGCATTGGCGAACTGCGCGCCGGAATTGCTGGATGTTGAGGTCGACATTCTGCATTCGTCGCAGAATTCCAGGTCGTCGACGGTGCGGGCGGTGCTGTGGCAGACCGTGGCGCATAACAGTTATCACGTCGGCCAGATTGTGGTGCTGCGGCAATGTCTGGGCAGCTGGCCAGCTCGAAAAGGCGGCGACACATGGTGATCCCGCTGAGAAAACATCTTGAATCTGAAGCTTTCAAGTCGTGCATGGTTTGCTCTGGCGGTCACGCTGGTGCTGTGGGCATCGGCCTTCGCCGGCATCCGCGCGGGATTGAAGGCTTATTCTCCGGCGCATGTCGCAGTGCTGCGCTTTCTGATCGCATCGATTGTGCTGGCCATCTACGCGGGCTTCGCACACTTCCGCCGTCCTGACCTGCGCGATATTCCCGGGCTCGTGCTTACCGGAGCGGTCGGAATCACTTTCTACAATCTGGCGTTGAACTACGGGGAGACGCGTGTGAGCGCGGGAGCGGCGAGTTTACTGATCGCTTCTACGCCGATCTGGACGGCTCTGCTGGCCATGATTGTCTTGCGTGAACGGCTTTCGCGGCTGGGATGGTGTGGAGTCTTTCTTAGCTTTGCCGGAGTTGCGCTGATCGCGAGCGGCGAAAGTCAGGGGATTCATCTTTCCGCGCAGGCGCTAGTTATTCTGGCGGCGTCCGTCGCTTCCGCCGTCTACATGGTGTTGCAGAAGCATTTTCTCGGACGCTACAGCGCCTTGGAGTTCACCGCCTATTCCATCTGGGCAGGGACGCTGTTGATGTTGCCTTTCGGTCGCGGTCTGGTGAGCGCGGTTCGCCATGCCCCAGCCGGGGGCACGCTGGCGGTGATTTATTTGGGCATCTTTCCCGCTGCGATGGCCTACGTGGGTTGGGCATATGTGTCATCCCACGGGCCCGCGGGACGCATGACGACACTGCTTTACATGATTCCGGTGCTGGCGATCGGGATTGCGTGGATCTGGCTTGGAGAAATCCCCAAGTTGCTCTCGCTGATCGGCGGAGCCATCGCGTTGACGGGAGTTATTCTGGTGAATGTACGGCGGAGAGAGAAGGCGCCGGTGATTGAGTTGGCGGTGGCGGGTCGTTCGTCCGGGACTCAGTGAAAATTCCCCGAGACACCACGGGTTGTGCATGCGGAGACGGGGCCCTTCGACTTCGGCATCCGCTCACTTCGTGAGCGGATACCTTTGCTCAGGGTGACAGAGATGGTAGGCAGGCAAATTCTTTCCGAACTACTCCGTAGGTGCGAGCGGGCGTGACGGCGGTCACATCCTCGAGTTGGCCGCAGCCTCTAGAGTGCTTGAGGTAGGCTGTGGATTTCATGTTTTCCGGCCGTCTCACGCACGCGACCGTTCGAGCGCTGGACTGGCTGGCGGGCCGCACCCTGTCTCCGGAAGAGATTCCGCAGCATCAGCGCACCGGGCGCCGCGGGGAAGAAGATGTTTTTTTCTATCTCCGCAGGCTCGGCTATGTGATGGTGGCGCGGAATTTCCGTTCGCCGCGAAGGCGGGGAGAAATCGATCTGATCGCCTGGGATGGCGACGTTCTGTGTTTCATCGAAGTGAAGACGCGGACGAGCCGCGATGTGAAATCCGCCGAAGCCGCCGTGGATCGCGATAAACGCCGTGAACTCAATGGGGTAGCACAGGAATACCTGCGCCATCTTGCACGGGAGTGCCAGTGGCGTTTCGATGTTGTGAGCGTATATTATTGTGGTCAGACCAGCCATCCTCAGTGTGAATTGTTCAAGAATGCCTTCCCGGCGCAATAAAGGCAGGATTCGGCTCGAAAGGATTTCGCTCGGTGCCTGAACTCAGAAAAGATCCAATTGTAGGCAGATGGGTAATTATTTCGACGGACCGGGCGAAGCGTCCGACGGACTTCGCGCGCGACGCGGTAAAAATTAAAGGCGGGTTCTGTCCGTTCTGTTATGGCAACGAGGGCAAGACGCCTCCGGAGATTCAGGCGTACCGTCCAAATTCGAACGGCGTGCTGACGCCGCAGCGCGACGGCCCAGGTTGGACGGTTCGGGTGGTTCCCAACAAGTTCCCGGCGTTAGGGATTGAAGGCAATCTAAACCGGCAAGCCGAGGGCATGTTCGACAAGATGAACGGCATCGGAGCGCATGAGGTCATTATCGAGACGCCCGATCACAATGCCAGCCTGGCGACGCTTCCTCCCAAGCGAATTGAAGATGTGCTGTGGACCTTCCGCGACCGCATTCTCGATCTCAAGAAAGACCGGCGCTTTAAATACATTCTCATCTTCAAGAATCACGGCGAGCCGGCCGGAGCGTCGCTGGAACATGCGCACTCGCAACTCATCGCGCTGCCGATTCTTCCTATTTACGTGGTCGAGGAACTGGAAGGGGCGAAGCAGTATTACCTCTATAAAGAGCGCTGTGTGTTTTGTGACATCATCCGCCAGGAAATCGAGACCGGCACTCGAGTCGTCGCTGAGAATGAAGACTTTCTGACGCTGGCTCCGTACGCGCCGCGATTTCCCTTTGAGACCTGGATTTTGCCGAAGCAGCACGAGTCGGCGTTTGAGAATTCGTCGTCGCACATGTTCGAGAATCTGGCGAAGGCGATGAAGACCCTGCTTACCAAGGCGGATCGCGTGCTCGACAACCCTCCTTACAACCTGGTGATTCACACCTCGCCGGTACAGGATCCGACCAACGATCATTATCACTGGCATATTGAGTTCATGCCGAAGCTGACCAAGACGGCGGGATTCGAGTGGGGGACGGGGTTCTATATCAATCCGACCCCTCCGGAAGAAGCTGCCAGGTTCCTACGGGAGGCCAGCGTGGAAGAACCCGCGCCGGCTACGGTGGGTTAGATCGAGTTGCGAAAGAATTAGGGCGCGGCTCTGGAGCCGCGCCCTTTCACTTTGCGAGAGATTTCTAACTGACAAACCTGCTGGATCTATCCGGCGTGCTTATCCCTGGGTGCGATCGAGAAATTCTTCGTGCCAGGCCATCTGGATGGCTTCCAGCTTGCCTTCATTCGACTTTTTGGGATCGTCTTTGAATTCGGCCAACTCGATGACGTAGCGATGCAGATCAGTGAAGCGGATGGCGAGGGGATCGAGGTCGGGATGTCTTTCGCACAGCAGGATGCCGAGATCTTCGGGATCATCCCAGGTGAATTCTTGCGCCACAGGTAGCTCCTCAAAAGCAGCAGTTAGCACTTAGCACATGGCATTTAGCCCTTCCAGGTTTTTCCCGACATCAGCAAAGGCCCGTCATGGCCAGATGCCAAGTGCTAAATGCTAATAGCTCTTTTCTAGTGTTCTTCCGAAACGTAGTTCCTGTTCCAGGCGGGAATCTCGACTACGACTTTTCCGGGCTTGGTGATGACCGCCTGACAGCCGAGGCGTGAGTTTAATTGAAGATCGGCCGCCATGTCGAGACGGTCGGCCTCATCGTCCTCCATCTCCGAGAGGTTCTCGCTGCCCTCCTTCACCCAGATATGGCAGGTGGTGCAGGCGCAGTTGCCGCCGCAGGCGTGATCGAGCCGGATGCCGTTATTGATGGCCACGTCGAGCAGTGACTCTTTCTTGCCGTGATCTTTGTAGGGAAGCTTGTCGTGCTCAAAGGTCACAGTCTTACCTTCGGGGAGGAAGGTCACTTCCACGGTGTTCTCGCCCAGAGGTTCCACGGTTGCCGTCCCGGTAGTTTGGTCTTTTTCGTTTGCCATGATGACTCCGTTTTCTTTGCGGCAGTTCCTCGCGACCTTTGCGGTCAAAATCTTTTCCGAAAGCCCGGAGCCTAAAGCCCAGAGCCGTGTTACTTAAAATCCGCCTTGGCCACGGGATGTCCCGCGGCCGGTGCTTCGCCCATGTCGGCCTGATCCATGGTTTTGCCCTTGAGGGCGGTCGACACGGCCGAATCCATCATGAGTTCCGCGAGCCGCATGGTGCCGGTATTCAACGCTTCGATCGCTTTGCGAATCGACTGATAATCGTCTTCGCCCTTGACTGCGATAAGGGCTTTTTCCAGTTTCGCGATTTGTTTCTTCTCGTCACTGGTCAGCTGCCCCCATGCCGGACTCTTCTTACCTTTCTCAAGCGCCGCCAGAATGGTGTCGGCTTCGTTGCGCGATTCGATCACCTGGCGCTGCCGGAAGTCTTCTTCGGCGTAGTCGAAGGAGTCGAGAATCATGCCTTCGACTTGCTCGTCGGTCAGGCCATAGCTGGGCTGGACCTGAATTTCAGATTCCTTGCCACTGCGCTGCTCGCGCGCGGAAACATGCAGAATGCCGTTGGCGTCGATCAGAAATTTCACTTCGATGCGCGGCATGCCGGCAGGCATTCCGGGAATTCCGCGAAGATCAAAGCGCGCGAGAGAGCGGCAGTCCTTGGCCAGTTCGCGCTCGCCCTGCAACACATGAATGGCGACGTTGGCTTGCCCATCGATCTGTGTCGTGTAGTACTGGGTGGCCGAAGCGGGAATGGTCGAGTTACGCAGGATGATTTTGTCGGTCACGCCTCCGGCAACTTCGATGCCCAGTGAGAGCGGAGTGACGTCGAGTAACAGCATGTCTTCGGTGGCTGCCGATCCGCCGGAAAGAATGTTGGCCTGGACCGCCGCTCCCAGAGCCACTACTTCGTCGGGATTCAATCCCGTGTGCGGCTGGCGATGGAACATCTGCTCGACCAGCATGCGAACCTTGGGGATGCGTGTAGATCCGCCGACCAGGACGACTTCGTCGATCTGCTCGGGCTTCAGGCCGGCATCTTTCATCGCCTGCCTGCAGGGGCCGATTGTGCGATCGATGACGGGCTGAATCAACTGCTCGAATTGCTCGCGGGTGATTTCGCGCTGGTAGTGCTTGCCGCCGGAGATCTCGACATCGAGCTTCGCGGAGGGCTGCGACGAGAGCGCAATCTTAGCTTCGATCACCGCTTTACGAATCTTTGCCACCACCTCGGAGTTACGCCTGACATCCATCCCCATATCGCCCTGAATATCGTTCAAGGCGATGGTGATGAGCAGGTTGTCGATATCGTCTCCGCCGAGGTGGGTGTCGCCGTTGGTGGCGACCACTTCGAAGATTCCGTCATGCAGCTTCAGGATCGAGATATCAAAGGTTCCGCCGCCCAGATCGTAGACGGCGACGATGCCGTTCTGTTTCTTGTCCAGTCCGTAGGCGAGGGAGGCCGCGGTCGGTTCGTTGACCAGCCTGAGGACTTCGAGTCCGGCGATGCGTCCCGCGTCTTTCGTGGCTTGCCGCTGGGCATCGTTGAAGTAGGCGGGGACGGTGATGACAGCTTTCGTGACTGGCGCGCCAAAAAATCGCTCCGCATTGCGTTTGAGCTGGCGCAGGATGAAGGCCGAAATCTCTGGAGGAGTGAACGTCTTGTCCCCGAGCTTGATGCGCAGCACTTCGCCCGGCAGGATGTCGTCGGCCAGGCGGAAAGGGAACAGCTTGAGTTCTTCCTGTATGTCTTCACTGCCGCGTCCCATCAGGCGCTTGATCGAGTAGACGGCGCGTTCGGGAGTTTCGATCAGATATTTGCGCGCCGCGTTTCCTATAATGATCTGCTCGCGTTCGTCCAAAGCCACCACGGAAGGGACCAGGTTCAGCCCATCCTCGCCGGGAATGACGACGGGGTTGTCCGATTCCATGAACGCCACGAGGGAGTTCGTGGTGCCCAGATCGATGCCGATAATGCGGTCAGAAGCCATTCTGTAATTTTGTAATCGGGTAATTTGGTAATTTGGAAATCGTAGGGTTCAAATTACAAAATTACCCGATTACCAAATTACAAAATTCCTTACTGCTCCATCGCCTCGCTCACATCGCGAACCAGGTTCCTGATGTAATTCCGCCGGTTCAGCAAATCCACCATCTTGGCGATAGTTTTCTTGCGTTCGTCCTCGGTGCCCGTGTCTACAGCCTTGTCCCATTCGTGCCAGTAGCTCTTGAGTTCCTCAAGCAGCGATTCCTGCTTCTCTTCGAGTTCCAGCTTCTGCTTGCCGATTTCTTCGATCAGCGCCGGGTCGTCTTCGCCCAGCTTCTTCTGTGCGCGGAGCTCTTCGAGCTGCATGTTCAACTCGAAAACTTCTTCGAGCAGATCGGGAGGCACGACTTGCTTTTTGACTTCTCCCGTGGCTCGCGCTTTCTCGGTTGCCGACTTCGACTGCTCCTCGAGCTCAATGCCTTCCAGCCGTAACAGGTATTGCGTGCGCTTAATCGGATCTTTCAATGCGCGATAGGCGTCGTTGAGCATGGAAGTCTGCTCCAGGCTCCACTCCTGCTCGCGCTTGTCTTGCAGCACATTCAGGTCAGGATGAAGTCCCCGGCTTAACTGGTAAAACTCTTTCTCGAGTACTGCAGCGTCAAGATTCAGTTTGCGGGGTAGTCCGAAGAACGTGAAGTAGTCCACCGGAAGCGGTGGTTGAACTTTACCGCAGGCGCTGCAGAAGTGGGCTGCGCGCATGTCTCCGCACGACCAGCATTCCTGCGTGGGCGTTCCCTGAACCTGAACCGCATCGCCATTTGTCATAAGACACACTCAAGCGAACAAAATCGAATCAGAAAGTGGCACCCTGGTGGGAAGAGCCGCAATGAAGCGCTGGACGATCAACCCGAGAACGACGTGCCGCAACCGCACGACTTCGAAGCGTTCGGATTCACGAACACGAAGCCCTGCTGCATCAGCGTCTCCTGGTAATCGAGGGTCATGCCGTGCAGGTAGATGAACGATTTGGGATCTACAAACACGCGCACATCTTCGAATTGGAAGATGCGGTCGCGCTCCCGGGGCTGAGTGTCGAAGCGGATGTTGTAACTCAACCCGGAACAGCCGCCGCCCTGCACGCCCAGGCGCAGCCCGCCCAGTTCGGGCGAAATACCTTCTTTGGCCATCGCGACTTTAATTTTTGCGATCGCCTTCGAAGTGACTTGGACGCCCTTCGCAGGCGCCGTCGTCGCGGTTTTGTTCGGTCCTTCTACCATGCTTGCCATAAGCGTATTTTGCTCGCGCTGCTTCGTCAGTGCTGGAGATCACAATCCGCCGCTAACCGGCGGATTGCCAGCTACTTGCCGGCTTCGACCGCTACCGGCTTTTCGGCGCTCTGCTTATTCTTCCAGTCGTGAATCGCTGCGCGGATGGCGTCTTCGGCCAGCACCGAGCAGTGAATCTTCACCGGGGGCAGCGAAAGCTCTTTCACGATCTCGGTGTTTTTGATCGCGAGCGCTTCGTCGACGGTCTTACCCTTGACCCATTCGGTAGCCAGCGAAGACGATGCGATCGCCGATCCGCAGCCGAACGTCTTGAATTTGGCATCTTCAATGACATTGGTCTGGGGATTGACCTTGATCTGCAACTTCATCACGTCGCCGCACTCGGGGGCGCCGACCAGGCCGGTGCCCACTTCGGAGCTGTTCTTGTCCATCGATCCGACGTTGCGCGGATTGTTGTAGTGGTCGATTACTTTATCGCTGTATGCCATGATTCTCCTGACCTCAGGGGCTAAAGCCCAAATTCTAGTTTGCTAGCGGCACGGCTGAAGCCGTGCCCTTCCCGTTGTTCCGGCCCCTAAAGGGGCATTCCGTGACCAATTGCGGCATCGCTGAAGCGATGCCCTTTCAAAATTTGCACGTGGCGGCATCGCTCAGTGTGCTTCTTCGGCGGACCATTTCACGTTTTTCAGGTCGATGCCCTCTTTCGCCATTTCGTACAGAGGCGAAAGTTCGCGCAAACGTTGCACGGTCTCTACCACGCGGTCGGCGACGTAGTCGACTTCCGCCTCGGTGTTGAAGCGTCCTATGCCGAAACGGATCGAGCTGTGCGCCAAGTCATCTCCCGTGCCCAGGGCCTTCAATACATAAGATGGCTCCAGCGTCGCGGAGGTGCAGGCCGAACCGCTTGAAACCGCAATATCGTTGATGCCCATCAGCAACGACTCGCCTTCCACGTAGGCAAAGCTGATATTCAGATTGCCCGGCAGACGGTGCTCCATGGTGCCGTTGATGTAGGTTTCGTCTAGCCGGCTCATGATGCGGTCTTTCAAGCGATCTCTGAGCCCACCCAGATACAGGCTCTCTTTTGCCATCTCTTCCGTGGCGATGGCGCACGCCTTGCCCAGGCCCACGATGCCGGGGACGTTCAACGTTCCCGAACGCATGCCGCGCTCGTGACCGCCGCCGTCGATGATGGCGGAAATCTGTACCCGGGGATTCTTGCGGCGCACATAGAGCGCGCCCACACCCTTGGGCCCGTAAATCTTGTGAGCCGTAATCGACATCAAGTCAATGTTGTCTTTGTTGACGTCGATCGGTACCTTGCCGACCGCCTGCACTGCGTCGGTGTGGAAGAGGATGCCGCGCTCGCGGCAGAGCTTCCCGATTTCGCGCCAGGGCTGCAGGACGCCAATTTCGTTATTCGCGGCCATGATCGTGACCAGGATGGTCTTGTCGGTCATCGCGTTCTTCAACTCTTCCAGATCGACCAGGCCGTTCTTCTGTACCGGCAAATAGGTTACGCGGTAGCCGTATTTTTCGAGGCGCTTGCAGGTATCGAGCACCGCTTTGTGCTCGGTGACCGCAGTGATGATGTGATTGCCCTTTTCCTTGTACATCTCGGCGACGCCCTTGATGGCCAGGTTGTCGCTCTCGGTGGCGCCCGAGGTAAAGATGATTTCTTTTGCGGTCGCGCCGATGAGTTTGGCGATGCGTTCACGCGCGGTCTCGACGCCTTCTTCCGCTACCCATCCGAAGGGGTGGTTCCGGCTCGCGGCGTTGCCGAACTTCTCCATGAAGTAGGGCAGCATCTCTTCGAGCACCCGCGGATCCATCGGGGTGGTGGCATGGTTGTCCATATAAATCGGCAGCTTGATGCCCTCGTGGCGCCGTGTGCTGCTCGCGGGGGAGTGTCTTTACATCCGTGCTCATGATGGCTCTCCTGAAACTTTTACGTAATCGTTACTAATTCTTTCGGCTTGCCGGGCTTCTCGTCGGCAGCTTCGTTGATCTCTTCCTTCATCTCTGAGATGGTGATGCGCCGCAGCACGTCTTCGATACTCTGATTCACCTTGCGCAGGGGTTCGCGAATGGTGCAGCGATCGGTCTGATCGCACTCGCCGCGCACCGTCACACAGGACGTGATAAACAGCGGCCCATCGATCGCGCGAATCACTTCAAAGGCACTGATCTTAGACGGGTCGCGGGCCAGCGTATATCCGCCATTCATCCCATGTTGCGAGGTCAGCAACCCGGCCTTCACCAGCCGCTGCAGAATCTTGGCCAAAGCTTCGGGCGGGATTCCATAGGCATCGGCAACGTCCTTGGCGCTGCACGCCTCAGGATGGCAATGCTCGGCCAGATGCTTCATGGCCATGAGTCCGTAGTCCGCTTTTTTGGTCAGCTTCAGCATGTCCCGGTAAATCCGACCTTTTTAGTCGGACATGATTATTCTAGGTGCATACGGGCAGAAACGCAACTCGCTGCAGGGGATGGGAGCAATCCCGGGTTGAGCGGTAATGTTCTGTGCCTGAACGGTTTAGGCGAAGGCGACTCTTTTGGTCGTATTTGTAAAGACTTGCGGGCAGGGCCAGCGGAATCGGGGAAGGGTAGGACCGCAACGGGTGATGACATTCGGGCACTTGACAAGGCTACTGGCCGGGCTAAAATACCGCCCAATTCCGGCGCCAACCATTCGCGGCCCGTTCAGGGCCGGAAAATCCCCGGACTTATGACTCCAATCCCGCCTCCGCACGTTCCCGAGAAGAGAAGCAATATGGCATGCAAGCACCCGCGTGTGCAGATCGTATCCCGCGAGGAAGACGCCGAATTTGTAGAGTGTCTGGAATGCGGCGAAATCTTCGAATCCAGCGAATTCAAAGACATGAACATCGAAGAGACCAAGCTGAACGACGAATCCTGAACGGCTGCGTGTCGAATGGGGATGACCTCGGTAACTGCTCGCCTCATTTCGCAATGGCGATTCCCGATGAGCCTTGCTAATGTCGCCCCCGGGGCACACTGTCCCCGGAAAAAGGAATGCCTTTCACCGCTCTCGTCGTCGACGACTCCATGCTGATCCGGCATACCGTGTGCCGTTATCTGGAGGAGCGTGGCTTCAAGGTCGAGGCCGCGAGCAACGGGCAGGAAGCCCTCGAGGTCCTGCGCCGGGCGCCCGCCGACCTCATCGTTACCGATATGCAGATGCCGAAGATGGGGGGCGCGGAACTGATCAGCGTGCTGAAGTCGCAGGCCGCCACCAACAACATTCCCATCGTGGTGGTTGCGGGCCGGCAAAGCAGGTTCGATGAAGCTGAGACGCGCGCCGACTTTGCTATTTACAAAGACATCGACATTACCGATCAATTGGAAAAGGCCCTGGAGAAAACCCTGGGAACTCTGCTCGCTAAGACCGATCATCCCGCCGGGAAATAGTGCCGGTCCCGCTATTTCAATTTCAGTCCCGCTTCCGCTGAGAAAGTCACGCCGGCGAAATCGCGCTGCAGGAATTTAGGGAACGCGGCCGTGGCAATCATGGCAGCGTTGTCGGTAGAGAGGGGGCGCGAGGGAAATTGGACCTGCAGTCCCTCTTTCGCCGCCTCGCGCTCGAACGTCTGACGAAGTTCGTTGTTGGCGGCAACGCCTCCGGTGACGAAGAGCGTTTGGGCGTCATACGCGCGTGCGGCCGCCAGGGTCTTCGCGACCATGTCGTTCACCATGGCGCGCTGGAACGATGCCACCAGGTCGAGGGTTTCCCGGTCGCAGTGGGCCAGGTAATCCTCGAGTCTTGGGCTTGGCGATCTGCGCCAGAGCCTGGCGGCGCGCGTCGATGGCGGGTTGCAGCCCATGGGTTTCCACATGGCGCAGGACCGCGGTTTTGATCCCGCTGTAGGAGAAATCGAAGCGCGGCTGATCGCCTTGCAAACCGCGATCGCGGCGGTCCCGATGCTTCATCTGCGATAACGTGAACTTCACGGCGTGGGGATCGCCGTGAACGGATAGCTTGTCAATCACGGGGCCGCCGGGATAACCCAATCCGAGAACCTTCGCGACTTTGTCGAAGGCCTCGCCGGCGGCGTCGTCACGGGTATGGCCGATGTTCTCATAGGACCAACTCCGACCCTTTTGCGAGGCGAGGTAGAGATGAGTGTGGCCTCCGGAAACGACTAAAGCCAGGACCGGGAACCTCACCTCGTGGTTGCCCTTTTGCCGTTCTTCCAGCAGCACAGCGTGGATGTGGCCTTCGAGGTGATTGACGGCAATCAGCGGTTTGTCGAGCGCGAACGCCAGCGCCTTAGCATAACTGATGCCAACCAGCAGGGCTCCGGCAAGGCCCGGGCCCTGCGTGACGGCGAGGGCATCGATGGATTGGTAGGTTTGTCCCGCATCGGCCAACGCCTGGCGCACCACGGGCACGATCGCCTTCAAATGCTCGCGCGAGGCGAGTTCGGGCACGACTCCTCCATAGGGCTGATGGGTGGCGATCTGCGAGAAGACGACGTTGGAAACGATCTGCTCGCCCGAGCGCACCACGGCGGCTCCGGTTTCATCGCAGGAGCTTTCAATGCCGAGGATGTAGGCGTCTGGCATAATCAACTTCGGTTTCGACCTTTCGTCTTGGGAACTGCCTCAGCGGCTAAAGCCGATTTGAGAGGGGATGACCGGCACGACTGAAGTCGTGCCCTTCCCAGAACATTTCTAGTTTAACCGGAACGCGTTGTCGAAATATGCTCCACCTCAAGCAGTACGCTATTTCGATCGTCCGTACCCTCCGCGACCACGGCCATCAAGCCTACCTGGTCGGCGGATGTGTGCGCGATCTGTTGCTCGGCCGCGAGCCCACGGACTACGACGTCACGACCGACGCTACTCCCGACGAGGTCATGCGCCTTTTCCCTGAAACTTATGCGGTCGGTGCACAGTTCGGGGTGGTGCTAGTGCCGCTTCCCAAAGAGGAGGTCTCGAAGGAAGAGAACGACGCGGTCGAAGTCGCCACGTTTCGAAGCGACATCGGATACAGCGACGGCCGCCATCCCGACCACGTCCGCTACAGCAAAGACGTGCGCGAAGACGTCGAGCGCCGCGACTTCACCATCAACGGCTTGCTGCTCGATCCCATGACCAACGAAGTGCTCGATTACGTTGGCGGGCGCGATGATCTGAAGGCCGGCATCGTCCGCACCATCGGAGATCCCGAGCGGAGGTTTGGAGAAGACAAGCTTCGCATGTTGCGCGCCGTGCGCTTTGCAGCGCGATTCGATTACACCATCGATCCGCAGACATTTGCCGCCATTCAAAAGCTGGCTTCGCAGATTCACCAGGTTTCGCGGGAACGAGTTCGCGAAGAACTCACCAAGATGCTCACCGAAGGCCACGCCCGCCGCGCATTCGTGTTGCTCGATGAAAGCGGCCTGCTGCGCGAAATTTTGCCTGAGATTTCCCGGATGAAGGGCGTGGAGCAGCCGCCGCAGTTTCATCCCGAGGGCGATGTCTTCGTCCACACTTTGCTGTTGCTCGACAAATTGCCGCAGCCGTGCCCTCCGACGCTCGCCTGGGGAGCATTGCTGCACGATGTTGGTAAGCCCCCGACTTTCCGTGTCGCCGAGCGCATTCGCTTTGACGGTCACGTCGACGTGGGAGTGAAGATGGGGCAGGAGATTCTGCACCGGCTGCGCTTCTCGAACGACGACACTGAACAGATTCTCGCGCTGATCGACAACCACATGAAATTCGCCAACGTGCAGCAGATGAAGGAATCCACACTCAAGAAATTCATCCGCATGCCGCAATTCGACGAGCACCTGCAACTGCACCGCATCGATTGTCTCTCCAGCCACGGCGATCTGACTTCCTACAATTTCACGCAGGAGAAGATCGCGAACATGCCGCCGGAAAGCGTGCGTCCCAAGCCGCTCATCACGGGAGAAGATTTGATCGCAGCCGGATACGCGCCGGGTCCGCGCTTCAAAGAAATACTGGGCGCGGTGGAAGACGGGCAACTGGAAGGCCGCCTCGGCACGCGCGACGACGCTCTCGTGTTCGTCTCACGACAATTTCCGCTCTAGGGCCTGATTTATTTGCTGTGTTTTGCCAAAAAATCGTTGGCCGCGGCTGCGTTGGGATACTTGGGGTTGATCTCCACCGCCCGCTTATAGTTGACCACGGCCTTGGATACGTCTCCAGAGTCGAAAAGAGCTTCCGCATAGCTGTCAAAGGTGTTGGCGGATTGGGGAAAATCCTCGGTATTCATGCGAAAGACGGCAATCGCATCCGCATATTTCTTGTCACTCAGTAGCGTGTAGCCCAAGGCGTTGATCTTCTGCTCCGTAACCAGCGCCGAGTTGGGATCGCTTCGCCGGATATTGAGCACCACCAGGCGAAGCTTGGCGACGCCCTTTTCTGCCGCGATACTGCTCATTGCCGCTGTGCCCATATTCTCGAGTGCATCGTGATCGTCGAGGTAGCGCTGCGCCTGCTTCGGGTTCGTCTCTAGATCGTGCTGAACTTGTGCGATCTGCCGCTGGTAAGCGCCGGGAACGTCGTTCACCAGGGTGGCCAGTTCTCCGCTGCTCAACCATCGGCCACGAACAGCCACGCCGTTGATCTTTCGTGTGCTGGAGATGTCGGCTAGAGGGTTCTGCTCGAGCAGGATCAGGTCCGCCCGCTTTCCCGGTTCGATGGTGCCGAACTCTTGGGAGCGGCGAAAATATCGCGCCGGATTTACTGTCGCGGTCTGCAACGCTTGAAACGGTGTCAGCCCATCGTTAACGAATTCCTGCAATTCGTCGTGAATGCCAAATCCCGCCACGGGTCCGACGTCGCTGGCGTCCGTGCCCGCCATCAGAGGCACGCCCGCATCCTCGAGCGCCTTTACCAGCTTCCGCTGTAAGGCCAGCGAAGCGCGAATGCGGGGATAAGAACCGGGAGTAAATCCATTCTTGTAACGGTTGGCGGCTGGTTGCAGACTCTCGAGAATCCAGGGCGAATCGTATTTAAGTTCGGCTCGCTTCAGAAAGTTATCGAGGTCGGTAGCCTGTTCAACAATCTCCGCGTAGGTTGAAAGCGTTGGCGTCACGCATACACCGGACTGCGCGGTAAGAGCGACGGCGCCAGGAATACGCGATTCGTCGTAGACGATGTGGGCGTTGTTGTCGTCATGCTGCGGATTGAAATAGGTGTAGGTGAACTCCTCCAGATGAGCGATCGATTGTCCTGAAGCCAGCGTCAGTTCGAAATCAGGCTCGCGGGCGACGTGACCCATTAGCAACATCCCTTTGCGCTTGGCCTCGGCGATCAATGATGGATACTCCGCTTTCGAAACCTGGTTGTAGATTTTCACCGCGTCATATCCCAAGGCGGCCTGCTCATCGACCATGCGCACCGCTTCCGCGGCCGTATGCGCGCTTGCAAAGATCGGGCCGGTCGTAAAGAGGGTGGGCCCCAGCATTTCTCCTGCGGCAATCTGCTTGCGCCACAGTAAGTGCGCCGGGCGGCCGTCAAGGTTGAAAACCGTTGTGACCCCGTTCGCCAGAAACAGCGGAAACTCGGTCGGCGTCTGCACATGGACGTGCGCATCGGTGAATCCGGGGACGAGAAACTTTCCCTTTCCATCGATGGTGCGAACTCCTGCAGGAACGCGCACGCTGGCCGAAGGGCCGACCTCAGCGATCTTCCCATCCCGAACGATGACTGTCTGATCCGGCAATACGGCCTCGTGATCCATGGGGATGACGTTGACGTGCAGGAAGGCAAGTGTCTGGGTTGGGTTCGCCGCGCCGCCGGCTATGACCAACAACACAATGGCAGACAGCAGTACAATCAAGGTGACAACAGACCGAAGCGGTCTTGCGGATGTTTGCATGCGAGCGCCCCGGGGGAGAGACGCGACAACCTGGCAAACGTGAGCAAAGCGGGCGAGCGAGAATGCTAGAATCGAGCTCTTCGTTGGAGATTCGCAATGTCCCGACCCATGGAGCATGCCGGAGCAGGTCTCGAAAAGCTCGTCACTGGAGCCCTGCGCCGCGTGCCTGCCGAGGACGCTCCTGTTATGGCGTGGCCCCTGGCTTGCGGCCACAAGGTTGCCGAGCGTGCGCGAGCGCTCTGCTTTTCCAGTGGTGTCTTGCGCGTTGAGGTCCCCGATATCGGCTGGCGCAACGAATTGCAGGCGCTTGCTCCGCGCTATGTCGCGGCCATGAATCGCTACGTGAGCCACACCGTGAAGCGCATTGAATTCGTCGTCGCGTCCCCCTCGAAATGAAAGTTACCGACAAAGACGTAACCTACGTCGCTGATCTGGCGAATCTGGAACTTACCGAGGCCGAGCGGCCGCGCATGGTGCGCGATCTGAACTCTATTCTCGAATACATCGACCGTCTCAACCAATTGGATACGTCAGGGGTCGAGCCCATGGCGCAGGTGGCTCATCGTTCCGGTGATGATGCCTCTCGCGAAGACATCGTCCACGGGCTGCGCGAATCGTTGCCACATGAAGTCGCGCTCAGTAATGCCCCCGAGACCGATGGGACGTTCTTCAAAGTGCCGAAGGTGATTGAGAAGTAGTTCGGGAAGGGCACGAGTTTACTGGTGCCGCATCGAGCCAAATATGTTTCCGGCTTTAGACGCCGCGGTTCGCGCTCGCTTCAAAAGCGAACCCCAGGGGCTGAAGCCCACCCCGATAGAGGCTCTAGCGGCACGAGTGAAACTCGTGCCCTTCCCGGAAGAGTTTGATTCGAATTTCTTCCACTGCAATGGATTTGGAATCGCTCACCATCGACTCTGCCCGCGCCGCGATTCAATCGCGCGCGACGACGTCGCTGTCCCTCACCGAAGCTCACTATGCGAAAATCCAGAACGACGACCCGCAAATTGGCGCCTACCTCACACTTTGCAAAGACCGCGCGCTCGCCCAAGCGGATCGCATGGACCGCATGGCCGCCGCGGGCAAGCCGCTGCCGCCGCTGGGAGGAGTTCCGGTTGGCATCAAAGACGTTCTATCGACGCAAGGCGTGCGCACCACGGCGGGATCGAAGATTCTCTCGAATTACATTCCGCCGTACGACTGCACCGCAGTCGCCCGGTTAGAAGCTGCGGGGGCCGTCATCCTCGGCAAGCTGAATTGCGACGAGTTTGCGATGGGCTCGTCGAACGAAAACTCCGCATGGCATCCCGTGCGCAATCCGCGTGATCTCACCCGCGTTCCCGGGGGATCATCCGGCGGGTCGGCCGCTGCCGTCGCCGCCGACATGGCCGTAGCTGCGCTCGGTTCCGACACCGGAGGCTCGATCCGCCAACCAGCGTCTTTCTGTGGCGTGGTCGGACTCATGCCCACCTACGGACGCGTCTCGCGCTACGGACTCATCGCCTTCGCCTCATCGCTCGATCACATCGGGCCATTGACGAAGACGGTGAAAGACGCAGCCATCGTTCTGCGCACCATCGCCGGACGCGACCCCATGGACGCGACCTCCGGCGACGTTCCCGTTCCCGACTATGTCGCCGAATTGGAGAAGCCAATCAAGGGGTTGAAGCTCGGCGTCGCCAAAGAATATTTCGGGGAAGGGCTCGACCCGGAAGTCCGCAAATCGGTGGAAGCCGCGATCCAGAAGCTCGCCAGCCTCGGCTGCGAGATTGTCAAAATCTCGCTGCCGCACACCGAGTACGCGATTCCCACTTATTACATTGTTGCGACCGCGGAAGCCTCGTCGAACCTGGCGCGCTTCGATGGGGTCCGCTACGGTTTCCGCGCCAAGGACGCGCATACTCTTTCAGAGATGTATCGGCGGACGCGAGATCAGGGTTTTGGGCCGGAAGTGAAACGCCGCATCATGCTGGGAACCTACGCCCTCAGCGCCGGCTATTACGATGCCTATTATCTGAAGGCGCAAAAAGTGCGCACACTGTTGACCCGGGATTTCGAGAACGCATTTCTGAAGGTCGACGCCATTGTGACGCCGACGAGTCCCTCCGCCGCCTTCCGTCTAGGGGAAAGAGTCGACGACCCGCTAGCCATGTATCTCGCCGATATTTACACGGTAACCGCGGATCTGGCGGGCATTCCCGGTATCTCCGTGCCCTGCGGAGATACCAGTGAAAAACTTCCCATCGGATTGCAAATCCTGGGCAAGCATTTCGACGAGTCAACCATCCTGCGCGTTGCTCACGGCTACGAGCAGGCCAGAGTCAGCGGTCATGACTAATCTGCAGTTCTGGGGGCAGGCGAAATGCAGATCCCTCGCTTCGCTCGGGATGACAATCCTGAATGGGGCCTACCACACCCGGCAACGATTGGCTGGAGCCATGGGCGCTCCCGTTTTGCACTGAAACGCCTGCTGGAACTGCGGCATATTCGACACCACACCATTGGTTCGATACTTGTCTGGAGAATGCGGATCCACCGTCGCGCGCAGGCGCTTGCTCTCGTCACGGATGTTGCCGCACCAATCCTGCGCGTAGCCGATGAAGAAACGCTGCTCGGGGGTAAATCCCTCGAGCGGTTCGAGTTTCTGATCTTTGGTTTGATCCTGCCACGCCATGTACGCCAGAAGAAGGCCGCCAAGATCGGCCACGTCTTCTCCCAGCGTCAGCTTGCCATTGATCTTGATGTCATCGACGATGACATACTGCGAATACTGGTTCGAAATGCACTCCGCGCGCTGGTTAAATTGCTTGGCATCTTCCGCGGTCCACCAGTCGCGCAAATTCCCCTTCGCATCAAATTGGCGGCCTTCATCGTCGAAGCCGTGAGTGAGCTCGTGCCCGATAGTCGCGCCGGTGTCGCCGTAGTTGGGAGCGTCGTCAGACTTGGGGTCGAAAAACGGCGGCTGCAAAATTCCCGCGGGGAAATTGATGTCATTCTTCTGCGGATCGTAATAGGCGTTCACCGTCGGCGGCGTCATCTGCCACTCGCCGCGATCGACCGGCTTGCCAATCTTGGCCAGTTGCCGGTTGAACTCGAAGCTTCTCGCGCGCAGAACGTTCCCCATCTCGTCATCGCGGTTGATGGTCAGCGACGAATAATCCCTCCACTTGTCGGGATAGCCGATCTTGTTGGCCACGGAGTGCAGCTTCTCGAGCGCATGTTGCTTGGTCGCGTCCGTCATCCAGGGAAGCGAGTTGATGTCCTGCTCCATGGCCGCCTCGATCTGCTGGACCATGACCAGCGCCCGCGCTTTTGCCTCAGGACCGAAGGTGCGCTCGACGAAAGCCTTGCCCAGCGCCTCTCCCAGATCGTTGTCGACGTAGCCGACGCATCGCTTCCAGCGTGGCTCGAGTTCCTGCTGTCCGCGCAGCGTCTTGCCATAGAAGGCGAAGTCTTCGTTCACGAACGAGGCAGCAAGAAACTCGGCATTCTCGTTGGCCAGATGCCAGCGCAAGTAAGCCTTCCAGTGGTCCAGCGATTCCTTCTTGATCTCCGCGTTCATTGCCTTGAAAAACTCAGGAGTCGCCACGTTCAGAGAATTGACCGAAGGCAGGCCCACCTTGGTCATGTAGACGCTCCACTGGAAGGCCGGAGTGAGGGTCTGGAGTTGCGCCAGGGGCATGCGGTGATAGAGTCGCTGCGGATCGCGCCGCTCCACGCGTGTCAGCGAGGCTTTGGCCAGCGCGGTCTCGATGCGCAGCACGGTGTCCGCTTCTTTTTGCGCGTCAGCCGGCTTGTCACCCAGTAATTCGAACATCTTTTCGACGTGGGCGACGTAAGCCTTGCGGAGTTCTACGGACTTGGCATCGTTCTTGAAGTAGTAATCGCGATCGGGGAGTCCCAGGCCACCCTGATCGGTTTCGGCGATCACTTCGCTGGAATTCTTGTAGTCCTGATCGGACCCAAAATTAAAAAGAACATTGGTATTTACCAACTGTGCCGCCATGCCGGCCAGTTCGTCCTTGGAGTGCAAGGCCGCGATGCGATCAAGAGCCGGTTGCAGCGGCTTTGCTGCGGCGGAGTCGATCGCCTTCTCGTCCATGCAAGCGGCGTAGTAGTCGCCGATTTTCTGATTGGTTGCGTCACGATTCGTGTCGGGCTTGGCGGCGGTCTCAAGCACATCGCGCAAGATAAGCTTGTTGTCGTCTTCGAGCTTCGAAGAAACTGTCCAATTGGTCTTGTCCGGAGGAATGGGGTTGGCTTTCATCCAGCCGCCGCACGAGTAGGTATAGAAATCGGTGCAGGGATCGACGCTCTTATCCATCGAAGTTACGTCGAGAACGGGAAGATGTTTCGGACTGTCCTGCGCGACGGCGGCAGGAAGCAGGAAGGCCAGAGTCAGACAGATGAATGACACAGAGCGCATGTTGAGTTGTCCTTTAAGAGGGCGAACCAGAATACAGGGTCTCGGCACCCATACACAAAAAGACGAATGCTCTCGCCGGTCTGCTAACGCTTACAGGCTGGCGGACGATTTCTCCAGCCGGATCGATCCGTCACCGGTATGAACGCGCAGCGAGTTGCCGCCGCCGTTCAGCTTGCCCCGAATCGTTTTCTCGCCGAGCTGGCCTTGCACGGTTAAGGGCAGCTCGAGGGTGATGTGACCGTCTCCGGTGTGGAGATCGACATCGGCGCTCAGTGACTCGGGAACTTGCAGGGTGACACTGCCGTCGCCGGTATGCAGATCCCAGCTGGAAGTGAGCGTGGAACCGGGCAGGGAGCGCGCTTCGATGCGGCCGTCCCCGGTGTTGAGCTCAAGCTGATCGAAGCGCCCGCTGGCCCTGAGGTTGCCATCTCCCGATCGTGCGCGCAGCGATCCATCCACCTCTTCGAGTTCCTGCGAGCCGTCGCTGGTTTCCAGATCCATGTCGCCTTTGAATTTGCTTAAACGGATGTCGCCATCTCCGGTATGCAGGTTGAGCTTGCCCTCGCGCGGCATGTGAATTTCGATATCGACCCGGCGCTCGCCCACCTGAAAGACAAAATTGCGATGGGGAAAGCGGATCTCCAGATCCACCGAGTCTCCGCTCTGGTGATCGACAATAGTGATGCCCTTGTCGCCGATTTTCCAGCGCGTGGTCGTGACCCGAGCTTCGATGGTGTTCTGATCCCAGGTGTCGACGTGGATGTTGGCGTCAGAGGTCTCGACGCGGAGTTCCGGCTTGCCGTTTAAGGTGAAGGTTTTGGACCATTCGTCGGCGCGAGCCGAAGACGCGACCGCGAGTATGAGACCGACCATGGCGAAGGCAAAATGTCGCATAGATCCTCCTGGTCCGGGCGGGCGCACCTCAACCCCGGAGTGTCAGACGTTAGTACGGATGTTCCGTGAGCAAAGTTCCAGGTGTTTAGCGGCTGCCGCCCTTGGGGTAGGCCATCCGCAAGAGCGTGCGTTCAGCAAAAGGAACATACAGCAGTGCTGCGGTGGCCGCGAACGCCGCCCCAAAGCCAATTCTCTCGGTGATCAGAAAAGGTGCGACTGCCCAAAGCTCGTCGAGAGGAAGGATGAGCAGAAAGATCCGCTCAAATTTTTCGCGTAAACGGCCATAATCGAAGCTCACTGCCGATAGCAGGTAGCAGCGCAGAATGATGCCAACGCCGGCGGTCACGATCACGGCGACGAAAAGCGCAAACGACCTCCAGCCGGGAAGAAAGCTCTCGGTGATGCGATCGAGGTCGGGCAAATGAAACAGTGCGGACAGGTAGAAAATCAGATACATGATCTGGATCAGACCGAACAAACCGCGCATTAATCCGCGATTGGGGAGAGGAACCTCCAACTCGGGATGATCCATCGTCGTCGCAGCAGTTGCAACCGCAGCAGGTTCGGGCGCTTGCACCGGGGCCACGAAGCGGTATCCGCGGCGGGCCAGCGTTTCCACGTAGCGCGGGCTCGTGGCCGAATCTCCCAGCGCCTCGCGCAACTTGTTCACCGCGGTATTCAGACTGTGGTCGAAGTCGACGAAGGTATCGCTCGGCCACAGTCGCTGGCGCAACTCCTCCCGAGAAACCACTTCTCCCGGGTGCTCGAGCAAATACGCGAGCACCTGGAAGGGCTGCTCCTGCAGGCGAATGCGCACCCCGCTCTTGCGGAGTTCGGCGGCGGTCAGGTCGGCTTCGAAGACTCCAAAGCGGAGCACGCGCCCGGCGGGACTGGCTTGCGGCGTTGACATGGCGAACGAAGCGTAGTTTAGCATCCGATCGGAGCTACAATGTTTTCGTGTCTTTAGCCGGACCAAAGCGGCAGCCTGATCTCGATCCACCTCATCACGAGGCGCCGCATATCTACACGCTCGAAGCGACGGGGATCATCGTCATTGCGCTGCTGATTCTGGTGATTACCCTGGCCCGCTACTGGCACCACATCCCCTGGGGCGCGCGCTGACGGTGCCCGAGCCACTGCTGGTCGTCGTTCTGGGCCCCACCGCGAGCGGCAAGACAGCACTTTCTCTAGCACTGGCCTCGCAATTCCACGGCGAGATCGTGAATTGCGATTCCGTCGCCATGTTTCGTGAGTTTGAGATCGGCACTGCCAAGCCCACCGCCGGCGAACGCGCGCAAGCTCCCCACCATTTGCTTGATTTCATCGATCCCAGCGGACACATCACTGCCGGAGAGTATGCCCGCCTCGCCCGCGAGACGCTTAGTCACATTAAGCAGCGCGGACATCTGCCCATCGTCGTCGGAGGTACGGGCCTTTATCTGCGCGCATTGCTCGATGGACTCTTCCCCGGGCCGCAACGTTCCGAGGCATTACGCGAACGCTTGCGCGAGCGTGCCCAGCAGAAAGGCGTCGCGCATCTCCATGCGGTCCTCGCACGTCTTGATCACGCCGCCGCTGCTCGCATCCACGTCAACGACACGCCCAAAGTCATTCGCGCCATCGAGGTCTGCATGGCTTCGCGGCAGAAGATGACAGAAATGTGGAAGCAGGGGAAAGATCCGTTGACGGGATTTCGAATCCTGCGCCTTGGCCTGAACCCGGAGCGCTCGGCTCTCTACGACCGCATCAACCAGCGCGCCGCCCGCATGTTCGAATCTGGCTTAATCGAAGAGACAAAAGCGTTACTTGCGAAGTACGGCGAACGCGCCTGGCCGCTGAGCGCTCTGGGATACAAGCAGGCGATGCAAGTCTTGCGCGGGGAACTCACCTGCGAAAGCGCCATCCCCGCCGCCCAGCAAGCCCATCGCAATTACGCCAAGCGACAGATGACCTGGTTTCGCCGCGAGCCGGATGTTCTTTGGCTGGAAGGCTTCGGGGATGAAGAGACCATTCAGTCTCGCGCCGCCGAAGCGGTCCAAAAATTAATCGCCTGATCCAAAATCACCCCTAGTGTCAGTCTCAGTACGCCACCCTTAACCTCGAGTTCCGCTTCTGTTATCGTCGGCCCATGCTCCGCACCGCCGTCTGTTTTTTTCTGATCCTCGGACTTCTTCTATCTCCCGCCTTCGCCAAAGAGAAAGAAAAGCCGCTCTCGCCGCGCCCCATCTATCTCGACCGCGAAGGCCAACGCTGGACCGAAAAGACGCTGCTCCACATGTCAACGGAGGAAAAAGTCGGACAGCTTTTCATGATCTGGGTGCGCGCCGAGTTTCTCAACGTCGAAAACCCCGAATACGTTCAGCTCCGCGACACCATCCGCAAATATCACATCGGATGCGTCGCCATGACCGTGCACGCGGAAGGCCCGTTTCTCTACCGCAACGAGCCTTACGAAGCTGCGACGTTGTTGAACCGCTTGCAGGAAGATTCGAAGCTGCCGCTGCTGGTTGCCGCCGACTTTGAACGCGGCGTCTCCATGCGCCTTCACGGGGCCACGGTATTTCCTCACGCCATGGCTTTCGGCGCGACGGGTAAAACCGAGTACGCCGAAGACTTCGGACGCATCACCGCGCTTGAAGCCCGTGCCATCGGTGTTCACTGGAACTTTTTCCCCGACGCCGACGTGAACTCCAACCCGGCCAATCCCATCATCAACACGCGCTCCTTCGGAGAAGATCCCCAGCAGGTCGGCGATCTCGTCGCCGCCTACATTCGCGGCGCCCATCGCGATGGCATGATGACCACCGCCAAACATTTTCCCGGCCACGGCGACACCGCCACCGACTCCCACCTCGGATTGGCTCAAGTGAGCGGAGACATGGCGCGTCTGCAATCGACCGAACTCGCCCCGTTCCGCAGGGCGATTTCAGCCGGAGTCGATGCCGTGATGACGGCGCATGTGACCATCCCCGCGCTCGAGCCCGACCCCAACCGCGTCGCCACCACGTCGCCCTCCGTTGTGACCGACCTGCTGCGCAAGCAGCTCGACTTCCACGGAATCGCCGTGACCGACGCCCTCGATATGGCCGGGCTCACCCGCATCTATTCCCAAAACCCCGGGCGCGCCTCGGTTGACGCCTTCAAGGCCGGAAACGATGTGCTCATTCTTCCCGCCGATCTCGACGCCGCCTACCGAGCTATGCTGCAGGCCGTGCGGGATCACGAAATCTCGACGTCCCGGCTCGATGCTTCCGTCCTCAAGATATTGCAAGCAAAGGCCTCGCTGGGATTGCAGAAGTCCCGCCTGGTCAACATCGATGCCCTGACCAGCGAAATTGGCAAGCCCGAAAATCTCGCCAAAGGCCAGCAAATCGCCGACGATGCCATCACCCTGGTCCGTGACAACGGCAAGGTGCTTCCCCTGACCAAACAATGGGGAACTGTCAAAGCCGATCTTCCGTATCAACATGTGGACGAGGCGCACGACGCCCTGGTGACTGTCATCTTTTCGGACGACGTGCGTACCGAGGCAGGACGCATGCTGGAGCGGCAAATCCGCGCGCGAGTTCCGGACGCAAACGTCTTGTATGTCGATCCTCGGATTGCTGCGCCTATGTCGGATGAAGTGCTGGCAGCCATCGAGCAGGCAAAAGCGGTCGTGGCAGCCGTCTATGTAGTGCCAACGGCCGGAAAGGCGTTGAAAACTGACGCGGGCTTGACGAACTCCGTCGCGGTGCCCGATGCTACCGCCACGCTGTTGCAGAGGATTCTTGATCACGCTGCCGAGAAGACCGTCGTCGTGGCCATGGGGAACCCATATATCGCGGAGAGCTTTCCTGCGATCCAGAACTATGTTTGCGCGTTCTCGAATGCTACCGTATCGGAAGTGAGCGCCGTCAAAGCGTTGTTTGGTGAAATTGCAATTCGCGGACATTTGCCCGTTACGATTCCCGGCATCGCCCAACGCGGCGCTGGCATTGAGCGCGCTCCGCAGATCGTTTCAGGAGATTCCATTCATGCGCACCAATAGTCTCTCTCTCGCCGTGATCGCCAGCCTCTTCATCCTGTCGGCTTGCAGCGTCAACGTGAACAAGAAGGGGGAAGACGGCGAAAAGAAAGTGGACATCGAGACGCCCATGGGAGGTCTCCACGTGAACGAAGGCGCCGACGTGCGCGACGTAGGACTCAGCGTCTATCCTGGCGCGAAGCCCAAGCCCAAGGGAGACGGCGACAGCGACGAGAAGAGCGCCAACGTCAACCTCTCGTTTGGGAATTTCGGATTAAAAGTGGTGGCGCTCGAATATCTGTCTGACGATGCTCCCGACAAAGTCCTCGCCTACTACGCCAACGAACTGAAGAAATACGGCAAGGTGTTGCAATGCTCGGGAACCAGCGGCGCTGTCGGGGCCGACATCCACATCGGCAAGTCCGACGACGACTCTGGCTCTGGCGTCCTGACTTGCGGCGACGGCAAAGGTGAAGGCACGGACCTGAAAGTAGGGAGCAAGGCCAACCAGCACATCGTCTCCGTCAAACCGCACGGAAAGGGAAGCGATTTCGCCCTGGTCTACGTCCGCACTCGGGGGAAAGACACCATCTGAGATTGTTGATTTTCGATTGATGATTGTTGATTGGAAGCCTGGTTTATAGGCAGGTTTGATAAATCAACAATCAAAAATCAACAATCAAAAATGGCTATCCCTTGCTTGCCTGCTGTCGTCCACTGCGATACCTTGAAGTACGGTGGAGCAACCCTGCTATAAGTGTGGCGCCAGCGTCGAAGAAGGCGTCGCCTTTTGCCCGCAGTGCAACGCTCCGCAGATCCGCGTGATCGCTCCTGAATCTGCACTTAGTCAGAACTCTCCCGCCGACCCTGGCCCCTTAACGTCTTACAGTCCGCGCGCTCGCGAACTGCGCTTTCCTGAAGCTTGGTGGGCTGCGGGTCAAGGAGTGATGGTGGGGGCGATTCCAGTTGTGCTCTTGCTCGGCCCGGCAATCGGCATGATGGTCGCCGGATTCCTTGCGGTCTTTTTTTACCGCCGCCTCGCCCGGCGCCGACTCACCGTTGCTCTGGGCGCCAGACTCGGCGCTTTGTGCGGACTTCTGGCCAGCGCTGCTTTGGCCTTGGGCATCGCGGTGGCCGCCACGGTATTTCACCAGGGCGAGCGCATGCACAAAGGCCTGCTCGACATCCTTGAGCAATCCTGGGCACGCATGTCGATTACGCCGCCCCCAGAAGCTGTCGAAATGTTCAAAACTCCAGCGGGCATCGTTCTGTTCGCATTCATTTTTCTCTTGCTCATGCTGCTGTTTTCTACGCTGGGAGGCATGCTGGGCGCGGTGCTTCTCGGCAGGAAAGACAAGGCCTAGCGTGATTTGTTGCCCGATGCCTTGCTCCACAGCCTTCGGCCCGCGTATGATGCAGCGTTCATGACCTCACGATCCACACCTCGTCAGGCCAACCTGCGGGAAAAATCGCAGCTGATGTCGGCCTCTGAAATCGAGCGCACGCTGGTGCGTTTGGCCCACGAAATCAGCGAAAAAAATAATGGCGCCGACGATCTCGGCCTGGTGGGAATCCGCCGCCGTGGCGTCCCTCTAGCCAATCGCCTCGCTGAAATCATCGGACGCATCGACAAGAGCAAAGTCCCCGTCGGCACCCTCGACATCACGCTCTATCGTGACGACCTTTCGACCCTGGGGCCGAAGCCGGTGGTGCAGAAAGCCGATATCGGATTTCCTATCGCCGGCAAAAACATCATCCTGGTGGATGACGTCCTCTACACCGGACGCACCGCCCGCGCCGCCATGGACGCCCTCTTCCGCCAGGGACGCCCGCGCCAGGTGCAGCTCTGCGTCCTGATCGATCGCGGACACCGCGAACTTCCCCTCGAAGCCACCTTCGTGGGACGCAAAGTGCAAACCAGCTTGCAGGAAATCGTCGAAGTGAAGTTGCGCGAGATCGACGACGCCGAAAAAGTTTTGTTAGTAGAGAAACAAAGTTGATGGGACGTAAGTCAGGAATTGTCATTCCGAGCGCCCGGTCTTGGCGCGAGGACTCCGCAGTCTGAGCGCCGGTGAGATGCAGATCCCTCGCTACGCTCGGGATGACAATCCTAAAACTATCAATGTCCTCATGAGCCTGTCATGAACAAGCCAGTCCGCGGTTCGTTGCTCGGTATCGAACACATGGACGCGGCGGAAATTCTGAGCCTGCTGCAACTGGCCCGGCGCATGAATCCGCTGAAGGCGCGCCCTTTGCTTCGCGGTAAGCGTGTTCTGCTTCTGTTTTACGAACCCTCGACCCGCACTCGCACTTCGTTCGAAGTCGCCGCGAAATCCATGGGCGCCATGACCACGCTTGTGCTGGCCAGCGGCTCGAGCATCGAAAAGGGCGAATCGCTTCTCGATACGGGATACACCCTCCGCGCGGTCGGCGCCGACGTCATCGTCATCCGCCATCCCCACGCCGGAGCCCCGCTGCTCATGGCGCAGAATCTCGACATCCCCGTGGTCAATGCCGGGGACGGCATGCACGAGCACCCTTCGCAAGCGCTGCTCGATGCTTACACCATCCTGCGCCACAAAAAAACGCTGAAGGGCTTGAACGTCACCATCGTCGGGGACATCTATCACAGCCGGGTCGCCCGCTCGAATATTCACCTGCTGACCAAATTCGGAGCCAAAATCACTCTCTGCGGACCGCCGGAAATGTTGCCCGAGGTCGCCACCAGCCTCGCGCCCGGCCTCAGAATCAGCCGTCATTTAGAGGAAGCGGTGCGCGGCGCTGACGTAATCATCGTGCTGCGCGTGCAAAAAGAGCGCCTCGCCGGACAGAAAATCAGCCTCGCCGACTACATCGCTCGCTACCAGATGACCATGCCGCGTCTGAAACTGGCGAAAAAAGACGCGATCCTGATGCATCCCGGCCCCATCATCCGCGGTTTAGAACTCACGTGGGAGGTAGCCGACTGCCCGCAATCCGCCATCGTGGAGGAAGTCCACAACGGCGTGCCAACAAGAATGGCGATCCTGGCGAAAGCAGTGGGGAAGGCGAAATGAAGGCAACTTCTTTGCCGCGGATTAACGCGGAGGAACGCGGATTAGAACAATTGGAAGAGAGTCAACGAAACCGGCGTGAATCTGCGGAAAGGAAGTTGATCTTTTGAGCGAGAAGGGAAGCAGTCTCCTCATCAAAGGCGGGCACCTCATCGATCCCGCCGCCAAAATCGACGCCCCCATGGACGTCCTGCTGAAAGACGGGCGCGTCGCCGAAATCGCTCTGCCCAACAAGATCAAAGGCTCCGCCGACGAAAAAATCGACGCCCGCGGCCTCATCGTTGCCCCCGGCTTCCTCGACATCCACGTCCACTTGCGTGAGCCCGGCCAGGCTTACAAAGAAACGATTGCCACCGGAACCGCCGCTGCTGCTGCGGGAGGCTTCACCTCCGTCTGCTGCATGCCCAACACTTCTCCGATCGTTGACTCGCCCGAGTGGGTGACGTGGCTGCAGAAGCCCGAGCGCGGCGCGGTGGTCAATGTCTTTCCCATCGCCGCCGCGACCAAAGCCAGCAAAGGCGCGGTGCTCACCGACTTCCGTGGACTGCAGCGCGCCGGAGCGGTTGCCGTCACCGACGACGGCAAGCCCATCCTCAAAGACGACATCATGCGCGAGACTCTGCGCCTGGCTTCGGAAATCGGCATGCCGGTCATTCAGCACGCCGAAGACACGCGCATGACCGAAAACTGCCCTATGAACGAAGGTCCAACTTCGTTCCGTCTGGGCCTGCGCGGCGTGAAAGCGTTAGCGGAGTCATCGATTGTCGAGCGTGACATTCACCTCGCGCAGCAATTCACCGGAGCCCGCATCCACGTCGCCCATCTTTCCACCGCCGACGCGCTGAAGGCCGTGCGCCGCGGCAAGCGCAACCACGTGCACGTCACCTGCGAAGTCACGCCTCATCACTTCGCCCTGATCGATGCCGACGTGGGAGACTACAACACCAATTGCAAGATGAATCCGCCGCTGCGCTCAACCGCCGACCGCGAAGCGATCCTCGTGGCCCTGGCCGACGGCACCATCGATGCCATCGCCACCGATCATGCCCCGCACGCGCCGGAAGAAAAGATCATGGAATTCGAGCGCGCCATGTTCGGCATCACCGGACTGGAAACCGCACTCGGTCTCGCGATCACTAAACTCCATCGCGAACAAAAAATTCCGCTGGCCAGAATTGTCGAGTTATTCACCGCGGGCCCAGCCCGAGTCATCGATCTAAAAGGCCGCGGGACGCTTATCCGGGGAAGTCATGCCGACGTCACGATCTTCGATCCCAAGAAGCGCTGGACTTTCGAAGCTGCGAAGTCGCTCTCGCTCTCGAAAAACACGCCGTTCGACGGATGGCAGATGACTGGGAAAGTAGTCGCGACGATAGTGAGCGGGCGAATCGTGCATCGTACGAATTAGCGGCAGATCCGGACGGGGAGGAGATCTCGGCCGTCCCTCCGGGACTTGATCATCTTGCTGGCTTACCCGGCGCTGAAGCGCCGGGCTATTGGCAGGCGCTCCTACGGAGCTTCAGATCTCTTGGGGATTTCAATCGGCAATCGAAAATCGACAATCGTAAATCAAGAAACGATTCCCATCCGCTTCCCTACTTTCTTCAAAACATCCAGCGCCTGATCCAATTCCTCTTTCGTATGCGTCGCCGTCATGATGGTGCGAATGCGTGCTTTGCCTTCTGGAACGGTGGGAAACGCAATCCCGGTTCCCAGCACGCCTTCTTTGAAAAGCTCGCGCGAAAAATCCATGGTCAATTTGCCGTCGCCCAGAATGATGGGCGTGATTGGCGTCTCGCTCGCGGGAGTGGTCTTGCCCCCAATATCAAATCCCAGGTCGCCCAACTGCTTCTTCCAGTAGCGCGTGTTCTCCCAAAGCTTTTCAATGCGTTCGGGTTCCTGCTCGAGAACGTCGAAGGCCGCAATGCAAGTCGCCGCCACCGACGGCGGATGCGATGTCGAAAACAGAAACGGACGCGCCCGGTGATACAGAAAATCAATCAGATCGCGGGTCCCGCAAACATATCCGCCCAGTGCCCCAATCGCTTTCGACAGCGTTCCCACCTGGATATCCACCCGACCGTGAACTTTAAAATGATCGATGGTCCCGCGGCCATTGCGTCCGAGCACTCCCGAAGCATGTGCATCATCGACCATCATGATGGCGCCGTACTTCTCGGCGACCTCGCATAGGCCGGGGAGCGGACCGATGTCTCCATCCATCGAAAACACACCGTCGGTAATCAGCAGTTTGCGTCCCGGCTGATCTTTGATGCTCTTGAGCTGTTCTTCCGCGTGATTGACATCCTTGTGATTGAAAACCAGAATCTTGGCCCGCGACAGCCGCGCCCCGTCGATGATCGACGCATGGTTCAGCTGGTCCGAGATGATGAAGTCTTCCTTGCCCAGGACGGCCGACACGGTTCCCGCATTGGCGGCGAATCCCGACTGGAAGACTACGCAGGCTTCGACATTCTTGAAGCGGGCAATCTTCTCTTCGAGTTCCATGTGAATCTTCATGGTGCCGGCAATGGTGCGCACCGCGCCCGATCCCACGCCGTATTTGCGCGTCGCCGCGAGCGCCGCCTCGCGCAATTTAGGATGCGTCGTCAACCCCAGATAATTGTTCGAAGCCAGGTTGATGACTTTCTTGCCATCAAATGTGCAGACCGCAGCCTGTTCGTCGTCAAGCACGCGCAAGCGGAAATGCGTGCCCTTGGCCTTGAGTTCATCCAGTTGGTCGGAAAGATAAGAGAGCGGATTGGTACGCGCAGTCGATGTCGGCATAGCCCAAATAGTGTAATACCGCGACAGGGAAGGTGTCAGGAAGCGTGATTATGTGGCGCGGGCGCCCCCGCATCTGACCCGGACCAACAAATCAGTAGTGACGATATACCCCAAACTGAGGTCATGCCGAAGCGAAGCGAGGGATCTGGCGCGCACCCAGTGAAACACTCCACGCCAGATCCTTCGCCCTCCCGGGCTCAGGATGATGTCAAAAATTAAGAGGGAGAAATTGTAGATGTGGCGCGGGCACCCCGCCCGAGTTTGACCATGAGGGTGAATCTCAACGATCACGCCGATCCGGCAATGTGCAACGCTCACCTAGCGACGGATGCGCCCGCGAGCCTAAAGCAGCTCGTAGTACCGTCCCCCGGCGCAGGACTGGCAAAAAGGCTTGCCTTCGCGAATGACCTCGCGATGAAAGTTGATCCCTTCGCCGCAAACCTCGCACACAATGCGCTCGGCTTTGTATCCGGGAAACTCTTCGGGCGGCAATTCGACTTTCACCCACTGCGTGCTGAACAGGTCTTCGTCCGCCATCTTGCGATAGGCCAGCATTTGCGCCTGGTTCTTGCTCTCGATCTCGGGATACATCTCGCGCGCCAGCGCCTTCGACGATTCCTTGGCGGCAATGCGAATCGCCTTGCCCGTACTCACATCCACAAATGTCGCCGCCATCTTTCCCCAGTCGCGGAACTTCAAGGCGCGCTTGCCGAGACGGCATCCGGTGACGACCGCGACCGCATCGGTCGCGCAGCGGTCGATTTCGACGAACGTCACCAGGCGCTTGCGGTCTTTGCCGTGGGGATCGTCGATGCCGAGCTTGATCAGTCCCAGCATCGCCATGCGCACGCCCAGGATCTGGCCGGCACAGAGATGTCCGTGGGCCTGCTCGGCGTCGCGCACGTACGCTTCGAACGATTTCATGCTCTCTTAGGATATCGCGATCCAGTCCTGTCGCGGGCCGAACCGGAGAGACGGGTTTGCCGTCTTGCTCGCCATACCCTGATACGAATCCTACTTCCGTCTCCACCTGACGCCGTCTTTGGTGATTTCGACGAGGATGCCGGCTTCGGTGAGTTCGGCTCTGATCGAATCCGACAGTTTGAAATTGCGGGCGCGGCGGGCTTGATCTAACTCGGCGATTTTCTTTTCGATGTCGGCGTCGGAAAGTTGTTGAGAGCTCACCGCTTCCTGCAGTTCCTTGCTGATGTCTTGTCCTGCGGCCTTCGGCTTCGGCCCAGTCGAGAATGCTCTTCATCTTGGGCGCGTCGTCATCTTTCAGAACCGCGAAGATCTCATCGAACTTCTCAATCGCGTGCAGCAGCGGTTGCGTGTCGTCTTTCTTGAGTTGTCCCGCGTCGATGGCGGCATTGGCGGCGCGAACCATATCGAAGATGGCAGCCTGCGCCTGCGCGGTATTGAGGTCATCATTCATGCCTGCCGTCATTTTCTCGATGGCCTCACGCGCCAGTTCGGTCATGGAAGCATTCGCGCCTTCGGGAAAGTGTCCGGTAGAGAGTCGCAGACGGAAGTTGCGCAGGCGGTCGACCGAGGCTGCGGCCTGCTTAAGTCCATCAAAGGTAAAGTTCAACTGGTTGCGATAGGGAACCGAGGCCAGCAGAAAACGGATCGAGGACGGCTTGTGCCCCTTAAGCACCAGGTCACGCAGGGTGAAGAAGTTGCCCAGGCTCTTCGACATCTTCTCGCCTTCGACCAGCAGGAAGCGCGAATGAAACCAGAAGTGCGCGAAGGGTTTTCCGGTAAGCGATTCCGATTGCGCGATTTCGTTCTCGTGATGCGGGAAGATCAAATCTTCTCCGCCGGCATGCAAATCGAAGGTTTCGCCCAGTTGCTCCATCGACATGACGGAGCACTCGATATGCCATCCCGGGCGTCCCGGGCCGATCGAGGTATCCCATGACGCCTCGCCGGGCTTCGGCGCTTTCCACAATGCGAAGTCGCGGGCGTTGTCTTTGTCGTACTCGTCAACATCGACGCGGGCTCCGTCTTCCATTCCAGCGAAATCGCGTTTGGAGAGCTTGCCGTAGGCGGGAAACTTGGCGATACGAAAATAGTACGAGCCGTCGTCGGTGCGGTAGGCGATGTCTTTCTTCACCAGTTCGGCGATAAACTCCGCCATTTCTTCGATGTGGTCGGTAGCGCGCACCAGGATCGGTTGATCGATGTTGAGCAGTGCCGAGTCCTCAAGAAACGCCTTCGCATACTTGGCCGTGTACTGCTTGACGCTGACGCCATCGCGGGCGGAGTTGCGAATGATTTTGTCGTCGACGTCGGTGATGTTCATGACGTAACGGACGTCGTATCCACTCTGGCGCAGGAAGCGGTAGAGCACATCCACGGCGATGAAAGTGCGGAAGTTGCCTATGTGGCCGTAGTCGTAGACCGTGGGTCCGCAGGCGTACATGCGGACTTTTTGCGGGTCGATGGTGCGGAACTCCTCGACTTTGGCGGAGAGTGTGTTGTAAAGGCGAAGGGCCATAAAGGGTTGAAGAGAAAGTCAATTCTAGGGGTAGGCAAGAAAAGCGGTCAAATTCGGCATTTCAAGACGCTTGGGCGGGAAGCTGGTGATGGGTTTTCAAACGGCGTCCCACGAGAATGACATAGTGCAATGCAGAGATAATGGTGAAGGCGAAGGTGGCGCGCAGAAAGGTCAGGCGGGCGATCTCGACCCAGCGCGCGTGAACGACCTGCAACAGCATGACGAAGAAGACCGCCGCTACCTGCGCGAAAGTGTTGGCTTTGCCGAAGATGCTGGGGCGGAAGTCGCGCAGTCCGGCGATGGCGTAGAGCACGGCGCTGGCGAAAAGAATCGAGATATCGCGGCTGAAGACCAGCACTGTGAATTTCCAAGGGATCTTGTGCAGGATCGACAGTACCAGGAACGTCGTGCTTAGCAGAAGCTTGTCGGCGATGGGATCAAGATATTGTCCCAGCATGGTTTGCTGCTTGAGCCATGCGGGCGAGCAGGCCGTCGAGTCCGTCGCTCATGCCGGCGATGACGAATAGGATCAGCGCCCAGCGGTAATGTCCGCTGACCAGATGGATGACGATGAAGGGAAGGAACATCATGCGCAACAAGGTGAGCTGATTCGGATAGGTAAGAAGTTGGGAAAGCTTCACTTCCGCGCCTCGGCGGCGGAAGGATTGGCGGCATAGCGTTGCAGAAGCGCAGCCGCATCGAGGCCGGTGGTGGAACTGAAGCGTTGCGTCAACGAAGGGATGCCGCCATCGGGCAGGTCCAGCTCCATGCGCTCCACGCGGTGCATGGGGAAGAAGACGACTCCCGGAGAAAAGGGCTCTCCGTCTTTGACCATCGAGACCAGATCTTCGAAGGAAGCGAGTTCGATGCCGCAGACGCTGAGGCCTTCGGGGCGCAAGGCGAGAAGGGAGCCCCAGACTTTTTCTCGGGGATTGCCCAGGGTGACGATGACCATGGTTCCCGGAGCAAACGGGGTGTCTGAATTTTGCACAAGGAGATTGTCGCTGTGGTGGGCGGAGTTTGCAACTCGGGATGCTTGAGGAAAGTCCCGCCTTTGCAAAAAGCGCAAAGGCGGGGCACCCAGCCGCCCGAAGCAACTGGTACAATGTCAGGACTGCAAGGTTATAGGCCCGTAGCTCAGCTGGTCTAGAGCGCTTCCTTGACACGGAAGAGGTCGATGGTTCGAATCCATTCGGGCCTACCATCATTTCCAATCACTTAGGACCCTCAGCAAAATTCCGGCGCAGTTTTCTACCTGTGATTTCCTAACGGTGTTCTCTCTTCTGAGCACCTAACGACGATTTTGCTCAAAGGAGAGGTTTCGCGAGAAGAACGGGACGACTTTGAGTTCGATGCGGTCGGCGATGTGGTCGACGTGGTTGCCATCGTACATTTCGAATTGATGGGCGATGCCATAGCTGGTTAGGACATCGGCGAGTTTTTGTGAAGCGGTGGCGATATAGGCGTCCTTGCTGCCGACGTCTAGGCCGATGGCGTTCAGTTGACGCAGATTTCCCACGTACTGATCGATCATGTATAGCGGCTCGTTAGCATGGAATTTGGCCACCACGTCCTCCACGAGTTTGCCGTCTTTCACCGGAAGGTTTGAAAAAAACGGTGGGTTCTTCGGGTTGGGCGCCCATGCCGCGGAGACCCCGACAAAAAACCGCGCCAATAGCGGGAGAGCATCCACCTGCTCGGGAGTTTTGGCAGCTTCAGCTTTCGTGCCATTTTCGCTGACGAATGAATCAGGGAATGCCATGCAGCAGGCGCTCAGGAGATAGATGCTCGAGAAGACGTCGGGATGGCGCATGCCGATGCGGATCGTACCGTACCCGCCCATAGAGTGTCCCGCAAGGCCACGGCTGGTCCGGTCGGGAATGGTGCGATAATGTGCGTCAACGTAGGGGACGAGCTCGGACACGATGTAGTCTTCCCAGTTGCCGGTGGTCACCGAGTTCGAGTAGAAACTCCCCTGATAACGTGTGAACGCGTCCGGAGTGACGAAAATCATCTCCCGATTTCCCGTCTGCCCCCACGTCTTGTTCAGGATGGCAGGAAGCTTGGCCCAGAACTCACTTTGCCCGTACCACTGGTCTGTGCTCTGCGTCCAGCCATGAAGGAAGTAAACGACGGGATAGCGGCGGTGGCGGTTTTTCGCATAACTGGGTGGAAGGTAAATCGCAATGTCGCGGTCCGGAGAGTCGCCCTCGAGGTTGCCTTCGAGAAATCTGCCATGGAGCTTGATGCGTTCAACCGTGCCCGTCAGCGCAGAAGGGGAAGATTGGGCGGTGGAAGGGATTTGCGCGCGCAGCGAGTTTGCAGAGCCGAGGCTGACAATGGCAACAACCCCGATCCAACTGCGGATTCTCATAGCAACGGATGCTAGAGAGACCAACGACGTAAGTCAATTGGTTGTAAGCTTCTCTCCAACGAAGCCGTAGTCGCTTGACACGGAAAAGGTCGATGGTTCGAATCCATTCGGGAATACCATCCCATTCTCCTGGAGTCTCGATTTGGGCTCCATAAAAATCGTAGATTGCGTTCATAAGCTGTTTTTATTGGCAGCGAACGCGCCTGCCTGATAGCCTGACTTGCTGTTCCCCCGACAAAGGAATTCACCGCGGGCCGGGAAGCCCATCCTAAGGAGATTCATGTCGAACGAACTACGCAATTTTCTAGCTCTCTCGTATGACCAGTTGGAGGAGATGAATCTGAAGGCGAAGGAGCAACGCAAGAACCGCGTTGCGCCGGGAAAAGTGCAGGAAGAACGCCTGAAATATCTCACCGACGAAAAGCGCATTAAGGCCGTCACCGTGCTGTTCAGCGATCTCGAAGGCCGTCTGCACATGCTCGACTACGACAAGAAATTCCTGATCAACAGTTATGACAACCTGACTTTTGACGGATCGTCGATTCGCGGATTCACGGCACAGCGGGAAAGCGATTTGCGGCTGGGCATCGATTGGGGCGCGTTCTATTGGGCTCCCGCCGATGTGTTCGGATCGGGCAAAGTGCTGGTATTCGGCGAAGTCATCGACAAGGGCGGCAGTCCGTATATCGGCGACATTCGCGGCGTGCTGAAAGGCTACGCGGAAGGGCTCTTCAAGAAAGAGGGCTACACGCTGAACGCGGCCAACGAAATTGAGGGCTTCCTGTTTCAGGGACGCGATGCCGAGCGGCATTACCACGAGACATCATCGCTTCGATTATGTGAATACCGGCGGGTACTATCACTCGCTGCCGGGCGATCCGCTGCGCACGTTTATTGATACGACGGCGGAAGTGCAGCGCTCGATGGGCTTCCAGAATGAGAAGGACCATCCGGAAGTGGCGCCTTCGCAGTTCGAAATCAATTATGGATACGGCGAAGTGGTGCAGGCCGCCGATCAGATTCAGCTCTACAAGCTGATTTGCCGGCAGGTCGCGACCAACATGGGATTGACCGCGTCGTTCCTGCCGAAGCCGGTGGTGGGCGTGAACGGCAACGGCATGCACACCAATGTTTCGATCAGCAAGGGCGGGAAGAACCTGTTCTGGGATGCGAAGGGCGAAGAGAAGCTCAGCAAGCTGGGATGGGCGTTCGTCGACCGCATTCTGACGCACGGCAATGACATCTGCCTGCTGCTGAATGCGAGCGTGAATGCGTACCGGCGGCTGGATCCGCACTTTGAGGCTCCGAACCAGATCAAGGCGTCGGCGACGGATCGCGGATCGATGGTGCGTATCCCGATCGGCAACGATAAGAGCATGCGCGTCGAGGTGCGGTCGGTGGGTCCGGATGCGAATCCGTATCTGGTGATGTATTCGGTGTTCAAGTCAGGCATTGATGGTGACACGTCGAAGATCAAGAACCTGCGGCAGGCGGAGCGGTATTTGCCGGATAACGTGTACACGGCGCTCGAGTATTTCCGCGATGCCAAGTGGACGTCGGAGATTTTGGGCGACGACGTGAAGGGCCGTTATGCGGATTTGAAGCAGGCCGCGGCGGATCGGTGTCCGAGGGCGTTGGGGACGTTCGTGAAAGCGCCCGAGGTGCAGTATCACCACGAGGTTTATAACCAGTTTTTGTGGAATTTGTTTTAGGAAGAATGGTGGGATTGAAGGACGGGCGCGAAAGCGCCCGTTTGCCGTCTTACGTGCTGCTCGTGCTGCGTTGATAGTGCCATTCATAAATCCGTTTCGCCCAAAGAAAGGGCAGGAAAAAGAGGATGGCTCTTTCAACATACACCGCCGCCGGAGGATGCCAGTACATCATGGCCACCACCACCAAGAGATTGCACAGGGTGTACCCCACGGTGTAGCGGATGGCTTTACGCAGTTGCGCTTCCGAGTACATTCGCATGACAGGCCTCACTGACAAGATACAGCATAGATCAGCCCCAACACGCCGAAAATGATCCCATAGGGGGCTGGCCCGCCCTAGCCCGCCCTTGTTTTTGACCCAGGTTATGCTGTGGTTGCCCCATCCTTCGCGGTTTTCGAAGGATGGAAATTCGTGCTGCCGGCGTTGGGCTGAATCATGCGGGACAAGCAGCGTCCTTCAGGACACAAATTGCGAAGACCCCGTAGGTTGGGTTCAACGTGCCCACCTTTCGAAAACCTGTAAAGTCCCGGGACTTTACAAAACCGCGAAAGGTGGGGCACCCTCGGTTCAATTATGCAAGCATGGGCCTAGCCCAGATCGTCCTTAACCCTGACGTCATCCCGACGCGAAGCGAGGGATCTGGCGCGCAGCATTGGTGCCTCACGCCAGATCCTTCGGCCTCTCGGCCTTCAGGATGACGTCGGTTGGGGAGTGATCGTCTGGTGTCACTTCGCGACTCGGACTCTACTTCATTGAACGCATCGGCGCTTCACGCCAGATCCTTCGGCCTCTCGGCCTTCAGGATGACGTCGGTTGGGGAGTGAGTCTGGTGTCACTTCGCGACTCGGACTCTACTTCATTGAACGCACCGACGCCTCACGCCAGATCCTTCGGCCTATCGGCCTTCAGGATGACGTCAGTTGGGGGAGTAGGCGGCGCTACTTAGGCGTGGACGGTTTGGTATTCCTCGTAGGAGCCTTTGAAGTCTTCGATTTTATTTCCGTCGAAGTGCCAGATGCGGGTGGCGACTTCGTCGATCAGGTCGTGGTCGTGTGTTACGAGAAGCACCGTGCCTTGATAGCGCTGCAGGGCGATGTTCAGGGCGTTGATCGATTCGAGATCGAGGTGGTTCGTAGGTTCGTCGAGTACCAGCACGTTGGGCTTCTGCAGCATTAGTTTGCAAAACAGAAGACGCGCGGCTTCTCCTCCGGAGAGGATTTCGGTCTTCTTATTGGCGTCGTCGCGGGGGAAGAGCATCTGCCCGAGGAGTCCGCGAATTTCTTCCTGCACCGCTTGCGGCTCCCATTGATGCAGCCAGTCGAATACCGTGGTGCCCGATTCGATCAGGCTGCGATGATCTTGCGCGAAGTATCCGATGGAAGCTTCGTGTCCCCAGATCACTTTGCCGCTGGTTAGAAACGGTCCGCTGTAGCCGCTGGTCTTGCGCAACTCGGCTTCGGGAGTGGTCGGCGAATTGGCGAGCAGGGCATTGAGCATCGTCGTCTTGCCGACGCCGTTGCGTCCCATGAGGGCGATCTTGTCTCCGCGATGCACGCTGGCGGTGAATTCGTGGATCACCGGATTCTCGTCATACGACTTGGTGACGCCTTCGACTTCGAGAATGTGCTTTCCCGACGGACGTTTCTGCTCAAACTTCAGGAAGGGACGCTGAATGTTGGATCGGGCAAGTTCGGTGACTTGCAGGCGCTCGACTTCCTTGCGGCGGGATTGCACCTGGCTCGACCGGGTTCCGGCCGAGAAGCGGGCGATGAATTCGTTCAACTGCGAGATTTTCTTTTCCCGCTGCGCGTTCTGCCCTTCGATCTGCGAACGGATCTGCGTCTTCGCGACCACCATGTCATCGTATGTGCCGGTGTAAGTGATGATGGTTTCGTAGTCGATGTCGGCGATGTGAGTGCAGATGCTGTTCAGGAAGTGGCGATCGTGCGAGATGACGATGAGCACGCCGTCGTAATCGTTCAGGAATCCCTGGAGCCAGTGGATCGAGTCGAGATCGAGGTGGTTCGTAGGTTCGTCGAGCAGCAGGGCCGCGGGATGTCCGAATAAAGATTGGGCCAGCAGGACGCGGACTTTCTGTCCACCTTGCAGTTCGCTCATCTTGCGCTCGTGCAGATGGTCGGGGATGTCGAGGCCTTGCAGCAGCAGGGCGGCGTCGGTCTCGGCGGTGTATCCGTCTTCTTCGCCGACAATGCCTTCGAGTTCGCCGAGGCGCATGCCGTCTTCGTCGGTGATTTCGGCCTGTTCGTAAATTCTGTCGCGCTCAGACATGGCGTCCCAGAGGCGCTTGTTGCCCATGATGACGGTGTCGATGACGCGGAAGGCGTCGAAGGCGAACTGGTCCTGGCGCAGGACTCCGAACTTGCGGGGACGGACGACGGTGCCTTTTTGCGGCTCCATATCGCCGGTCAGCAGGTTCATGAACGTGGTTTTGCCGGCGCCGTTGGGGCCAGTGAGGCCGTAACGCTTCCCCGGCGAGAAGCTGGTGGAGACATCGTCAAACAGAACTTTTGCGCCGTAGCGCATCGACACATTGCTTACAGAGATCATGATGTAAAGGGAACTGCGGAAGTGCCTAAGAGGCGGGGACGCAGCTACTGCAGTAAGGATATCACGGGGAGGGCCGCGCGGGCCCTCTATCGAGACGTCATCCCGAACGGAGTGAGGGATCTGGCGCGGAGGGAGTGTCATTCTCTGCACGCCAGATGCTTCGCTTCGCTCAGCATGACGTCATAATGTTTAGGAGTTGGGTTTTAAGAACTGGGTTACGGACGTTTGAAGCCGTGCCCTGATACGAACCTAGCCGTTTTTTTCTTCTAGTTCTGCCCAGCGGGCGTAGAGAGCGTCAAGCGCTTTTTGCGCTGCTTCCATCTCGGCGTGGGCGGCGAGCAGGCGGGGGCCGTCGCTGGCGATGGCTGGGTCGTCCAGGGCGGCGCGTTTTCTCGCGCAGGAGTTCTTCGGCTTCGGCGATGCGTTGGTCGATGGTCGAGAACTCGCGGGCTTCCAAATAAGACAACTTCTTTTTCTTTGAGGACGAAACTGAGATCGGGTTGGGCCGCGGCCTTTGGCTTTTCTTCCTGTCCTCGCTCAGCCAGCCAGACTTCCCATTGCGAATAGTCAGCGAACTTGGCGACTGCGCCTTGGCCGTCGAGTCCGATCACGATGTTCGAGACTCGGTCCAACAGATAACGATCATGGGTCACCAGCACCAGAGCGCCGCGGAATTCGAGCAGGCTTTCTTCGAGGATTTCGAGCGTGGGGATATCGAGGTCGTTAGTGGGCTCGTCGAGCAGCAGGACGTCCGCCGGTTGCAGCATGAGTTGGGCGATGAGGACGCGGGCTTTCTCTCCTCCCGAGAGGCGGCTGATCGGCTGATTGAGCTGCTCGCTGGTGAAAAGGAAGCGCGCCGCCCACGAGGCGACGTGAATGAGGCGGTCCTGATAGATGACGGAATCGCCTTCGGGGGCGAGGGCGCGGCGCAGGGTGACGTCCTGGTCGAGTTCGCGGTTCTGATCGAAGTAGACGACGCGCAACTTGTCGGCTTGCTTGATCGTTCCGGTGGAAGGGTCGAGTTCTCCGCGAAGCAGGCGCAGCAGCGTAGTTTTGCCGCTGCCGTTGGGGCCGACCAGGCCGACTCGCATGCCGGCGGTGATAATGAACTCGAGATCGGAGAAGAGTGTGCGATCGGCAATCTCGTAGCCGACGTGATCGAGTTCGATGAGGCGCTTGGTGCGGCGGTCGGTGGCGGAGAAATCGATTTGCGCGGTCGCAGTGCGGGTGCGGTTGTTGAGGTCGGCTAGCTCGCCGATCATCTCGTTGGCTTTGCCGATGCGGGCTTTCGACTTTCGCGTGCGAGCCTTGGCGCCGCGGCGCAGCCACTCGATCTCGCTGTGCACGCGATTTTCCAGCGCCTCCTGCCGCTTGGCTTGGGCGTGCAGGAATTCCTCTTTCTTCTCGAGGAAAGTGCTGTAGTTTCCGGCGACGCGCAGGATGCCGTCGGGATAAACGCGGCTAAGTTCCGCCGTAGCGTTGGCGAAGTTTTCCAGGAAGTAGCGGTCGTGGCTAACGACGACGCTGGCGAATTGCGCGCTCTCGAGCAGTTCTTCCAGCCATTCGATGCCGGCGAGATCGAGGTGGTTGGTGGGTTCGTCGAGCAGCAGAATGTCGGGGGCTTGCACCAGGGCTTCGGCGATGGCGAGGCGCTTTTTCCATCCACCAGACAAAGACGAAGCTTCCGCATCGAAGTCTTCGAAGCCGGTGCGGCCGAGAGTTTCGGCGAGGCGGCCTGCGCGCTCGTCTTCGGGAGTCTGCTTGAGCGCCGCCTGGATGACCGATCGCACGGTGCTGTCTTCCGGGAATTGGGAGTCCTGCACCACGTAGCTCATTTTGGCGCGTTTGCGGACCGCGACTTCGCCGCTGTCGGGGTCGATCTGTCCCGCGAGAATGCCGAGGAGCGTTGACTTGCCGGAGCCGTTAGGCCCGATCAATCCGATGCGGTCGCCTTCGGAAACGGTGAACGAGACATTCTGGAAAAGCGGGTTCGCGCCGAACGCCTTCGAGAGGTTCTTGGACATTGATGATGGGTGGCAACGGTGCGGTGCTCCGAGTCTGCTTTCAGAATAGCAGGTGGTGTGGTTGGGAGGGCTCTTGACGCGCCAGGCCAACCTGTACCCTCTTTCCGACGTCATCCAGAGCCCGTCAGGGCGAAGGATCTCGCGTGGAGTGGATGTGCTCATGCGCGCCAGATCCCTCAGCCGGCTGAAAAACGCCGGCTTTCGGGATGACGTCACATAGAGGAAACTGAAAGTCAGATGGGCGGGACATGCGTGCTCCATGCTTCTAGACAAGTGACAAATGTTGAATGCCCAGTTGGTTGCAAGTGCCGGTGAAGAAGATGTAGGTTGTAAGGCGTCTTGTATCGGTGGTGCTGCGGAGGCATTCATGCTGGTCTATCTTCGAATCGTGATGGTGATTCTTCTCGCGCTGGGTTGCGTGTCGGCGGTGGTTGCCGCGGATGCGAAGCCTGCGGGATTGAATGTCCCGGTCGAGTATTACAAGTTGCCGAATGGATTGCGGGTGGTGCTTTCGCCCGATCATTCGGCGCCGACGGTGGTGGTTGGCGTGTACTACCGCATCGGATTTCGCGTGGAGCCGCGCGACCGCACCGGTTTCGCCCATCTGTTCGAGCACATGATGTTTCAAGGCTCGCAGAACCTGGGCAAGATGGAGATGATCAAGCTGGTGCAGCAGAATGGCGGCATCCTGAATGGATCGACGCGCTTTGACTTCACCAATTATTTCGAAGTGATGCCCGCCAACAAGCTGGAGACCGTGCTGTGGGCGGAGTCGGATCGCATGCGCGGCTTGGCGATCACCGAAGAAAATCTCAAGAACCAGCAAGGCGTGGTGGGGAATGAAGTGAAGGTGAACGTGATCAACCGTCCGTATGGCGGATTCCCCTGGCTCGACATGCCGCAGTATGCGAACAGCAACTGGTATAACGCGCACAACTTCTACGGCGATTTGAAAGATATCAACGCGGCCACGCTTCCAGACGTGCAGCAGTTCTTCAAGACCTATTACGCGCCGAATAATGCGGCGCTGGCAGTTGTGGGGGACTTTGATCCGGCCGATGCCAAGAAGATGGTCGACAAATACTTCTCGGGCATTCCTTCGGTTCCGCAGGAGAAGCAGCCGGATCTGAAGGAACCGCTCCAGGAGAAAGAGAAGCGGGCGACGAAAGAAGATGCGCAGGCGAAGCGTCCCGCGCTGGCCGTGGCGTATCACATGCCCGACCGCAACACGCCGGAATATTACGCGATGGGCTTGATCGATCAGATCCTGCTGCAGGGCGACGACAGTCTGTTGCATGAAGAACTGGTAAAGAAAAAAGCGTATACGGGATCGGTCGAAGGCGGCATCAACATGCTGGGAAACATGTTCAACTACGACGGTCCCATGCTGTGGATGGCGTATCTGTTTCACGACAGCAATGTGACGCCGGACCAGATCGTTGGCGCGATGGACACGGTGATCGATCCACTGCGAACCAAGCCGATCGACAAGGCCTTGCTGGACCGGGCACTGGTGAAGTTCCGTTCGAATCTCTATGACCAGGTCGGACAACTTAACGGTTTCGGACTCACCGACCTGCTGGCGAGTTTCGCCTTGTTCGACGACAATCCGGGGCGGATTAATGACATTGAAGCGCAGCTCCACAAAGTGACACCGGCCTTGATTGAGAAGACGGCGGCCGAGTATCTACGCCCGACCAACCGCACGGTGCTGATCGTTGAGCCGAAAGCGGCCGACAGTACAGCCACCAAGTCGGGCAACTAATCGCGAGGAGACGAGATCATGCGCAATCTTTTGTCGATGCTGATGCTCACGATGTTCGCGGTATTTGCGGTAGCCTTGACTACACAGGCACAGAGCGCACCTATGCAGAAACAGACTCCTCCGCCGGGCGGTCCGCCCAAGCCGTTTCATCTTCCCGAGATTCAACGCTTCACTCTGCCCAACGGGCTGCAGGTGACGATGGTGCCTTACGGATCGATTCCCAAGGTCGAAATCAGCGTCGCGGTGCGCGCGGGGAATCTGAATGAGTCGGCGTCGCAGATCTGGCTGGCGGACATCACCGGCGAGCTGATGAAAGAAGGAACGAAATCACAGACGTCGGAACAGCTGGCGCAGGAAGCTGCATCGATGGGCGGGTCGGTGGATGTGAGCGTGGGACCAGATGTGACTACGATCAGCTCCGATGTTCTAGCAGAATTTGGGCCGAAGGCGGTGACGCTGTTGGCCGACGTGGTGCGCAATCCTTTGCTGCCGGCATCGGAGTTGCCGAGGCTGAAGCAGGATGCGTTGCGGCGCCTGAGCATCCAGAAGTCGCAATCGGGTCCATTGGCGCACGAGCGCTTCCTGCAAGTGCTCTATCCCGATCATCCTTACGGGCATCTCTTCTCTACCGAAGCGATCATCAATTCGTTCAATGAGAACGAGGTGAAGAAGTTCTACGACGACAACTTTGGAGCGGCGAGAACGCACATTTATGTAGCGGGGAAATTCGATCCCGCGGCGGTGAAAGCGGCGATTAGCAAGGCGTTTTCGGATTGGAAGCGCGGACCGGATCCGCTGGTTCAAATCCCCAAGCCCATCACCAAGCGCGAAGTGGATCTGGTGGACCGTCCGGGTGCGGCGCAGTCGACTTTGTACATCGGGCTGCCCACGATTGATCCCAGCAATCCCGACTATATTCCGTTCCAGGTGATGAATACCTTGCTGGGCGGGTCGTTCGGATCGCGCATCACTGCGAATATTCGCGAGCAAAAGGGGTACACCTATTCTCCAAGCAGCCAGATTTCATCACGCTACCGCGATGCCTACTGGGCGGAAGTGGCGGATGTGACCACGGAATCGACGGGGCCGTCGATCAAGGAAATCCTCTACGAGATTGACCGCCTGCAGAAAGATGCGCCGCCGGATGCGGAACTGGACGGGATCAAGAATTACCTGGCGGGCGTATTCGTGCTGCGGAATTCCAATCGCAATGGGCTGATCGTGCAGTTGCAGTATGTCGACTTGCACAATCTGGGCGATGATTATCTGAATACTTACGTGCAGAAGGTGTACGCGGTGACGCCGCAGCAGGTGCAGGCGATGGCGCAGAAATACATTGTGGCGGATAAGTTGACCATCGTTGTGGTGGGAGATAAGTCGAAGGTGGCGGAGCAGCTTACACCGTATGAAAAGACTGGGGAATAGGACGGCGTACAGGGGCATGCCTGAGGCCGTGCCCCGATACGAACTTCAATCTCAAAGTTCCCTTCTAAACCAGCATCAATTCTTCTTCGACTTCTTCTTCCCGCTTTACATCGAGTTGCTCGGGTTCCTGGTTCTTTGCGGCCTGCACTGGCGCGGCCGGTAACGAGTGCGGATTTCGCAGGAACAGCAGCAAGGGCATCATGGCGAAGAACAAGACGGCCATCACCCAAAAGGCTTCGACGAACGACAGCATATAGGCTTGCCTTTGCACCATGAGGTACATTGCGCCCAGCGCCCGTCGTGACGCGGTGTAGCTGTCAGCCCCTTGCTGCTGAAACCAGCTTTGCAGTCCCAACAACATTTCTCTGGCGCGCAAGTTCGAGGGCTGAATGTTCTCGATCAGATGATTCTGGTGAAACTGCGCGCGCCTGGCAAGAAACGTGGTCATGATGGCGATGCCAAAGCTTCCGCCGATATTGCGCATCAGGTTGAAGATGCTGGTGGCGTTCCCCATTTTCTCCTTGGAGATGCTGGCCATGCTGATGGCCATCAGCGGAATGAACAGGAAACTGAGCGAGACCCCCTGAAATACCTGCGGCCAGAAGATGTCCCAGTAACCCGCATTGAGATTCAGCCCGGAGAGATCGAACATGGTTAGCGTGCCGAGCACGATCCCAAACACCAATAGCCGTCGCGGGTGCATCTTTGCAGTCAGATAACCAGCCAGCGGAGTCGTTGCCAGCGATCCGATACCTCGGGGGGAAAGCGCGAGGCCGGCGTCGTAAGCTGGATATCCCAACAGCGTCTGCAGATAGATCGGCAGCAGCACCAGGCTGGCGTAGAGGACAAAACCCAGCATGCCGATGAGGAAGACTCCCGCGGCGAAGGTGCGGTTGGCGAGCGCGCGCAGGTCAACTACCGGGTCGCGGGCGCGCAGTTCCCGGACGACTAGCGCGACCAACCCGATCACGCAGCAGGCGGCAAAGAAGCGGATGTAGTCTGAGGAGAACCAATCCTTGCGCTCGCCGGTATCGAGCACGATCTGCAGCGATCCGATGCCGAGGGCCAGAAAGCCGATGCCCCACAGATCGACGCGTCCTGCTTTCCGTTGGATATACGGAGGATCGAAGACGAACTTTTGGATCATGAACAGCGAGAATATTCCGACCGGGAGGTTGAGATAAAAAATCCAGCGCCAACTGTAATTGTCGGTGATGTATCCGCCAAGCGTGGGGCCAAGGATGGGGGCCAGCAGGATTCCGATTCCGAAGGCGGCCATGGCGTGACCATGTTTCTGGCGGGGAAAGGTTTCGAGCAGAATCGCCTGCGCGAGCGGCTGTAAACCTCCACCGGTTAAACCTTGAAGCACCCGGAACACAATCAGCGCCGGCAAAGTAGTGGCCATGCCGCAGCACAAAGAAGTCACGGTAAAGCCGGCAACGCAAGCCAGCAGCATCTTTTTGCGGCCCATGTAATTGGCCAGCCATCCGGAGATGGGCAGGATGATGGCGTTGGACACCAGGTACGAAGTCACCACCCATGTGCCTTCTTCGACGGTGGCTGCGAGATTTCCTGCGATGTGGGGGATGGAAACGTTGACCACGGTCGTGTCGAGGATCTCCATGAATGTGGCCAGCATCACGGCGAAGGTGACAATCCAGGGATTGACGCGAGGTTGGTCGTTGCTGCTCAAAGTGTCAGGGACAAGCGTGTCCCTGGTTTTTAACCATAGAAAATCGTGGCCCAGGCTGCAGTGATTGCTGTCACCCGAGTGCGCGTATCAAGTGGTCACGCGGGCACGTGATGCGCGTCATACCGGGCCCGGCAGGCGCGGAGTATCACAGGATGAGGCATTACTCCGCCGGTGTCACTGGGACTTATGGACAAGGGATCTGTGTTCGTCGCCGAGCGGTCCGTGGTAAGCGGAAACGGCCAGCCGGGCGCCAAGCCGTTGAATATGAAAAAGGCGCAACTGGCGGAGCGGCGGCGAGTGCTTACCCAACTGCTCGAGCAAACGCGCATCATTCCCGCGGTAAGAAGTCCGGAGGTGCTGATTCCGGCGGCGACGGCTCCGGGCAAGATCGTCTACTTTCTGTGCGGGAACCCGGAAAATCTTCCGCAGATGGTTGACGTGGTGGTTTCCAACGGCAAGGTTGCGATCGTCAATCTTGATCTGGTATCCGGGCTTTCGCGCGATGCCGAAGCCATTGGCTTTCTGGCGCGGCGAAAGGTGCAGGGAGTGATCTCCACCCATCTGGAGCCGCTGCGGGCGGCCCGTCATCTGGGATTGTTCGCGATCGAGAGAACGTTTCTGCTCGATTCGGCGGCTCTCCAAAGCTCGCTGCGATCGATCGAACAGTTTGTGCCCGACGCAATTGAAGTCTTGCCTGCCATGGTAGCTCCCAGGATGGTGGTCAAGCTCTCGGCAACGTATCCCGACTTGCCGGTGATTGCCGGCGGCTTAGTGCAAACCCTGCGCGAGATCGAAGACCTGGTTCAACAGGGAGCCGCAGCGGTTTCGGTGAGCGAGTCTAGCCTGTGGGTCGCCTGAGCTTCCAGCTCCAACCAGCCTTGAGCCGAATTTCCTCCGCCAAGAGGACACGTCCCTCCGTGACCACTATCACTGACGCACGTTGGTCGACGGATTAGAGTGCCATCGGTGGCGGTAGAGAGTTCAGAGAAACCGCCCAAGATTCAGTCCCTTTGCCAACGCAGTCGCGTGCCGGGCTGTCTCTTGGGCGGTCTTCCTTTTGCCACAAAATCATGCCATTGAAAAATGTGAACGCCAACGCGATCCATAAAGGAGAAGTTATGGAGACATCTCCACGCTTTTATAAAATTCTGCTGTTCGTTCTCATTGCGCTGTGCTGTGCGTCAACTCTAGTTATGGCGCAGGACTCGAAACCGGCGCAGCAACCTACAACTTACAATATCGCGACTGAGAAATATCTGCTTGGCGATTGGGGCGGAGCCCGCACTCGCCTCGAAGAGCAAAAAGGCATCAAGTTCGATTTCTTTTATGTCGGTGACCTGCTGGCGAATCCCAAGGGCGGCCAAGAGACAGCGACCGGATGGAACCGTGTCCGCGGCACCATGGATATCGATTTCAACAAGCTCATCGGCGCCAAAGGCCTGACGTTCCATGTCACCGGTTTGTGGCAAGGCGGCGTGAACCTTGGCGGCAGCTATCTTGGCAGCATTGCGAATCCCGAGCGGCCTGGTTAGCGCGCACACCACCCGTCTGGATTCTTTCTGGTTGCAGCAATCCTTGTTCGATGACAAGCTGACGATCCGCGCGGGACAATTCGCAGGCATGGATTTCTACGGCGTGCAGAACTACGGCGCCAACTACCTGATGGAGCCGTTGGATTACGCTTTCGGCAACTTGTTCACGACCTATGAATCTTTTGATCCGGCGGCGGGACCGGCGGCTGAAATCAAGATTGCTCCGATCAAGCAGTTCTACTTCAAGGTGTCGGCCATGTCCGGAAACCGTAACCCCTATCAGCAAGACACCAACGGATTCGGCTTTACCGCCAAGGACAATGCGGTCATCGTCGATGAGGTGGGATTTCTGGTCGATCAACCCGGTGGCAAGAATCCGAAAGACAAATATTATCCGGGATTGTACAAAGTGGGTTCCAGCTTTAACGGCGGCCCCTTCCTCGACCCGTTCTTGAGCCGGTATGTAGACAACAACTACCTGGTTTACTTCATGGCCAACCAGGCGGTTTATCGTCCGGTCGCGGGCTCCAACAAGGGCATCGACCTGCACTTTGGAGCGGATTTTGCGCCGTCAAACGTAAGCAACGTCGATCGGCAATATACGGGCGGCCTGGTCTACAACGGCCTGATCCCCAAGCGTGGGAAAGATGCCCTCGCTTTTGGATTCGTATACAGCAATGTCAGCAGCAACTTCAGCAATGCGTCGCAGTTGCTGGGCGGGCCGTCGCTGGGCTCGGAGAAAGCTTTCGAATTCAACTATCTCACCCAAATTACTCCCTGGCTGATGTGGCAGCCCGTGGTTCAAATCTATTCGGATCTGGGCGCAAACTCGCATAACGGCACCGGCGTGGTTGCTGGCTTCCGCACCAAAGTTACGTTCTAAATAGTTCGGAAGAATTGGAGAAGGAGATATGAAAAGCCGCTCCGATGCACTCAAACAAGTAGAAGGCAAGCCATTCGATGTTTGCATCATTGGCGGAGGGGCTACCGGGACAGGCTGCGCATTGGATGCGCAACTGCGCGGCCTGAATACGGTCCTGGTGGAAAGCGGAGATTTCGCCTCCGCCACTTCCAGCAGTTCCACCAAACTGGTGCATGGCGGGGTTCGCTACCTGCAACAGGCGGTCACCGACCTTGACGCCGGCCAGTACCGGGTCGTGAAGCGGGCTCTGCACGAACGTAAGATCGCCTTGCAGAACGCGCCATTTCTGGCCCATCCCCTGGAACTTCTGGTTCCTTGCTACAGCCAGTCGGAGATTCTGTATTTCCAGATTGGCATGAAGCTCTATGACTGGATCTCGGGGAGTGGGATGCTGTTCCCAAGTCGTCATCTGACCGTGGAAGAGTCCGTGCGGCGAATGCCCATGCTGAACACCGCGGGTTTGGCAGGAACCGTGGCCTACGCCGATGGCCAATTCGACGACGCCAGGTACGACATTACGCTGCTCGAAACCTTCAGTGAAGCGGGTGGACAGGCGGTGAACTACACCCGTGTGACCGGATTCAAGAAGGACTCCGCAGGGCGGCTGGTGGAAGCGCAGATCGAAGATCGCCAGACGCAGACGAAGTTCACTATCATGGCCAAAGTGTTCGTCAACGCGACCGGGCCATTCTCCGATTCCATCCGCGAGATGGCGCATCCGGGAATTGAACCGCGGCTGAGGCTGAGCAAGGGCGTCCATGTTCTATTTCCCGTGGACGCGATTGGCAGTCACGACGCCTTGTTGATTCCGAAGACGGACGATGGCCGCGTGATCTTCGCGATTCCATGGCTTGGCCGTCTGTTGGTTGGCACGACGGATGACGAAGCTCATCTGGGCGACGAGATGGTCGTTTTCAGGTCGGAAGTGGAATATCTCGTGAAGCACCTGAACCGGTATCTGGTTCACCCACTCAGCGCGGATCAAATGGTAAGCGGCTTTGCGGGAATACGTCCCCTGGTTCGCTCCAAAGACGCTCTCAACACCAAGAAGTTGATTCGCGATCACGAAGTCGAACTGGACGAGGGCAGCGGGCTGGTCAGCGTCCTGGGCGGCAAATGGACAACCTATCGCGCCATGGCCGAAGACGCCATCGACACGGTACAGCGATCGATGAAGACGCCGGTGGGCGGCTGCAGTACGGCCGATCACCTGCTCAACGGGGCTGCGGGCTGGAATCGAGATTATTGGGAGACATTGGAAGCCCGGTATCGCATCTCGCGCAACACCGCCAAGCACCTGTCCCAGAAGTTCGGAACCAATGCGGTGAAAGTCCTGGATTTGATCGCGCAGGATCCACGGCTGGAGAATCCGATTGTCGAAGGGGAGCCCCCTATTCAGGCGGAGATCGTCTACGGAATTCGCAATGAGATGGCCATGTCAATCGAGGACATCCTTGCGCGACGAATCGGATTACAACTCTACGGTTGGAGCATAGCCGTGACCGCGGCGCCGGTGGTTGGCGCTCATCTGGCACGGGAGCTGGGATGGTCGCCAGCGCAGCAACAACGAGCGGTTGAGGAATATGTCAACAAGATCCATCACCTCATGGAAGTTGCGGGTCTTGTGCCCGAGCACGCGGCGGCGTAGCCCGCTTGCAAACTGTTTTCTTACATAATGCGGCACCAACGAAACGAAAGGAGTCGGAGGATCATGGCGGAATATATTGGAGCAATTGATCAGGGCACGACGAGCACCCGCTTCATGGTGTTCGATAAGACCGGAAAGATCATCACCACTGCTCAAAAAGAGCACCAACAGATCTATCCCAAGCCGGGCTGGGTCGAGCACAACCCCGAAGAAATCTGGCAGAGGACTCAGGAAGTCATCAGCGAGGCCATGAAGTCCCAGAACCTCACCGCCAAAAATCTGGCGGCGGTGGGCATCACCAATCAGCGCGAGACCACGGTGGTCTGGAATCGTAAGACCGGCAAGCCGGTATACAACGCCCTGGTCTGGCAAGACACGCGCGTGGCTGACGATGTAGCGAAGTTCTCCAAGGACGGCGGACAGGATCGTTTCCGCGTGAAGACAGGACTGCCCCTGGCGACCTACTTCAGCGGTCTCAAGATCCGCTGGATCCTCGAGAACGTCACCGGTGTTCGTAAGCTGGCCGAGGCTGGCGACGTCATCTTCGGGAACATTGATACGTTCCTGATCTGGCAGCTGACCGGCGGCGTGAATGGTGGAATCCATGTCACGGACGTAACCAACGCAAGCCGCACGCAGTTGATGAACCTGGAGACCCTGGCATGGGATAAGGACATCCTGAAGACGTTCAACATTCCCGAAGCCATGCTGCCGAAGATCTGCTCGAGCAGCGAGGTTTACGGAAATGTGAAAGTCGGCACGATCACGGGCGTTCCCATTGCCGGCGACCTGGGCGACCAACAGGCAGCCCTAGTTGGCCAGACCTGTTTCAAACCCGGCCAGGCGAAGAACACCTACGGCACGGGATGCTTCCTGCTGCTGAACACGGGCCCACACGCCATCCAGTCGCATTTCGGACTGCTTACCACAGTGGCCTACAAACTGGGCAAACAGCCCGCTCACTATGCCCTGGAAGGAAGCGTGGCGATCACCGGAGCACTGGTGCAATGGCTGCGCGACAACCTGGGGATGATCAAGAAGAGCTCCGACATCGAGGCTCTGGCCGCGACGGTCGAAGATAACGGCGGCGTGTATTTTGTTCCAGCATTCTCGGGATTGTTCGCACCGTACTGGAAAGCGAACGCCCGCGGAGTGATCGTCGGCCTGACCCGGTATGCCAACAAGGGCCATATCGCGCGTGCAGTTCTGGAAGCGACAGCGTTCCAGACGCGCGAAGTAGTCGAAGCCATGGAGAAGGACTCGAAGATCGAACTCGACGTGCTTCGGACCGATGGCGGCATGGTCGAGAACGACCTGGTTATGCAGTTCCAGTCCGACATCCTCGCAAAGCCGGTCGTTCGTCCAGTCATTAAAGAGACCACGGCTCTCGGCGCGGCTTACGCGGCGGGCCTGGCCGTGGGCTACTTCAAGGATCTGAACGACCTGTGCGCGAACTGGTCGGTTGACAAAACCTGGAAGCCGAACATGGACAACAAGAAACGGAACGAGATGTACCGGCTATGGAAGAAGGCTGTGACCAAGAGCTTCGATTGGATCGAGGAAGCAGCTGATAAGAAAACGGAAGAGCACGAGAAAGACCTCGTAGGCGCTGCAAACTAACCGCAAGGAGCTGGACTTATGCATGGACCATTATTCGGTGAATTCATGGGGACGATGGTGCTGATCCTGTTAGGCGATGGCGTGGTAGCCAACGTCCTTCTCAAGAAGTCCAAAGGAGAAGGATCAGGCTGGATCGTTATCACGACAGGGTGGGGACTGGCAGTGACCGCTGGCATCTTTACCGCGATTGCGTGCGGAAGCCCGGGCGCTCACATCAATCCTGCTGTCACGCTGGCCGTGGCCCTTCTATCAGGCAACTGGACGAACGTTCTTCCCTTCTGGACGATGCAATTCCTGGGAGCCTTTGTCGGAGCGACTCTGGTATGGCTCGCGTATTTGCCACACTGGGCGGTAACTCCCGACCAGGGCGCAAAACTGGGAATCTTCTGCACCGCGCCAGCCATTCGCAACTTGCCCGCGAACGGCCTGACCGAAATCATCGCTACCGCCACCCTGGTGACGGTCGGCTTTGCTTTTGGGTCTTCCGCCGTTTCGAGCACCGGCTTGATGGCCGGCTATGGCCCGTACCTCTGGGGAATGCTGGTTTGGGTACTTGGCCTGTGCCTCGGTGGCCCGACTGGATATGCAATGAACCCCGCTCGTGACTTCGGTCCCCGCATGGCTCATTTCATCCTGCCGATCGCCGGCAAGGGCAAGTCAGACTGGGGTTATGCGCTGGTTCCGATAATCGCGCCGCTGATTGGCGGATCGATTGGAGCAGCCATTACCAAGTTCGCCCACTACTAGAAACTACTAAGGGGATCGGGTTTCCCGGTCCCCGGTAAAGGTAGCTCTATTCCTCGCGCTGGCGCGGCGAACCTGCCGCTCCGGTGCGGGGAATTCTAGTGTTGTAAAACGCCACAGGTGGGCAGTTCTTCAGGCCGGTTCAGCCTCATCATTGCCGCTTTCTTGATCTTCCGCAGCGGCCGCCCCATAGGTTCCTAGAAGTATGCGGCGTTGAGGATGCGTAATTTCGAAGAAGATGTACCCGCACAATCCAAGGAAGAACAGGGGAATCAGCGCCTGCATCCACATGCCTTGCGGCACGCCCGGCTCAAGCACGCTGCGACTTGGATCCTCTGGATCGTAAGCGACGCTGACCATGCGGCCGACCGGGTAAGAAGACTGAACTTCCGTGGCGGAATCCGCGTTATAGAACGTTCGCAGAAGGTAGCGAATGTTGTTGGATTGGTAGGATTTCCCCGCAGTTTCAAATTCGTACTTCACTTGGGGACTGAACGTAGCACCGGCGCCGGCGCCGGTCGCATACACTCCGGATGACACCACGCGTGCTGTCGCTCTAGGCCAATTCGCACTCGCAACCGAGAAATAGAAGTTGGACGAGAGATGCAGCAGCAGCCATAACGACAAGAGTCCCAGTCCCATCAGGCCGACAAAGCGGCCCTTGGTGTCAGCATCAAGGCTGTTGACCTTCTGCTCCGGCGTTGTATCGGTGGAAGAAAAACCCAGAGGCGATGGAGAAAAATTTTGGCCCGTCACAAATACCCCACTCCGTTGGCCGAAGTGTAACAGCCGTGGCGGGCATTGACAACGCTCTAGCGGGCAGAAATTTCTTCCAGTGGTTGCCTCATTCTTTTTTGTTGCTGATCGAGTACGGCCAGTACTTCCCGCATAAAAGCGGGCAGGTCATCAGGCTTTCGACTGCTGACGAAATGCCGGTCGGTCACCGCGGCAGCATCTTCGAAGACCGCGCCGGCATTGACCAGATCGTCCTTGATGCCAAGGCTACCGGTGACGCGGACGCCGCGATAGACGCCGGCGGAGATGGGGATCCAGCCGCCATGGCAGATCGCCGCGACCAATTTCCCAGAATGGGAAAATTCGGAGACAAGGTCTTTGACCTGGTTATCGCGTCGCAGCTTGTCGGGGGCGAAGCCACCGGGGCAGATCACCCCGGCGAAATCGGATTCGCTCATCTCGGATATTGCGGCATCACTGGCGCAAGGGTAGCCATGCTTCCCGGCATAGACCTGTCCTGCCTTCGGGCCTGCGATCACCACCTCGAAACCTGCCTCTTCCAAACGGTATTTCGGGTACATCAGCTCCATGTCTTCGTAGCCGTCTTCGATAAAAATCAGAATTGCGGGTTTGGATGTGCGCATGGAAATCTCCGTCTCCTATGATGCAACCTGGGCAGCCGATGTGCACGGGGCAATGTCACAGCGGATAGTGATAATGTTCATTTCCATTCTCTGCCGATTTCTCCATGATGAGAGCGGGGAGGCCTCCATGGAACCGTTCCGCTATCACGTCTTCGTCTGCACGCAACAGAAGCCTGAAGGCACGCCATGCTGCTCCGCCGGAGGATCTGCAAAGCTGCTGGAAGTTCTGCAAAGCGAACTGCAGAAGCAAGGTCTGTTCAATCATGTGCAGGTGACCACCTGCGGCTGTCTGGGGCTGTGTGACAACGGGCCTGACATGATTACTTATCCCGATGGCATCTGGTATTCCGGGTTGAAGCCGGAGCACATCGTCGAAATTGTCCGCTCGCATTTTGTGGACGGGCGGCCGGTGACGAGGTTGCAACGACGCGATCTGGCCACCATGAAGGCGGAGATTCTCGACCACCGCGACCGCTACCTGGCGTCGTTAAAGGCGAAAGAACTGGCTGGGGCGGCGACATAACAACTGCTTTTTGGTCAGTGACTTGAGCGATACACGCGCCGGGTCGTAGCACTCTTGCGCCAATTTCCCGGGGGAAGTCTGGTAATCTAGCAAGACACCATGGCTTTACCGGACGCAGCCCATCCACAAACACCGCAGGAAAGCGGGCACCAGCTTGACTTGCTGCTTCCCGATAGTGTGACGCGTCCGCTGCGGAAGTCGTTGTTCTTGAATTTGCAGGACACGCTGTTTCCTGAAAAACTTCCACCGCTTGAACTCACTTCGCGGCCGATGAATGTCGGCATGCTGTTGGGAGACATGGTCAGCCTTCCCTGGTATCGCACGGTGTTCACGAACCTGGGAAACGTAATCAGCCCGGAAGTCCTGCCGCCACTCGAACTCGAGTCGCTGCCGGTGGATGTGGGCGAGTTGGTCAGCGATCAGATGAGCCATCCGTGGTGGACTTCTCTGGTCCGGAATCTCGCGGATGCGGTCGCGCCGGAACGTCAACCCGCGTTGCAGTTGACGGCGAAGCCGATGGACGCGAGCCTTGAGGCGAGTGATCTGCAACTGGTGCGCTGGTCGTCGGTGATCAGCACGCCAAAAGTGTTTCTTCCCGACAAGCCGAAGCTGGCGCCGAATATTTCGGTGGTGGCGCGCGCGATTCCAAATCCGTTGGAGTATCACCGGCCCGAAGCGGAGCCTGCGCATGTGCAGGCGACTCGCATTCAGGGACGCTTGGCGCGCTCGCGCTGGCGCGAAGCTTTCCTCATCACGGTCGCCCTGTCAGAGGCGACTTACCTGATCGTTTCTGCGTTTCCTAAAGTAGGCGTCTTCTATTTGGGAGGCGTTCGCGTGTCGACCTGCACCGTGGGTTGGCTATCTTTCTTGCTGGTATCGACCCACACCGGACTGAGACTGCCTTTCGAGTCGAGAGAGAGTGTAGTGGTTTTCTCTTGGCTTGAGCCGCTGTTGCCTGGCCGCACGATGTCGATGGTCTTCCCGGTAACGCGCATGCCATCGCTGGGATTCGCGGAGTTCGCTTGTTGAGTTTGCTGTCACCGTTTGGCTCCCGCCGCCGCTGGTGCGTTGCACGCTGGTCGTTCGCTCGGACAGACGCAACCCTTCGTCCGCGGAAGTGCCCGGAATATCTTTAGCGTACTTTTCGACGGTGTCGCGTTTCTCGCCAGGGGCGGTTTCAGCTTCTCTGGTGACGGTGCGTTCGACTACTGAAAGATTGCCGTTGCCGTCGGGGCGCAGAAGTGTCTCATCTCTGGTTTGCGTTTTGCCATCTCCCTGAACGATGCCTTCGCGCACTTCGCCAACCTGCCAGCCTCCGTTGCCGTCCGGAAGGAGCGTGGATTTCTTGAATTGCGACGAATGTTCTCCGGTCCTGGTTTCGCGTTGCTGAATTTGGGCTACAGGGGAAAGGCCGCCGTTCAAGTCGGGGCTCAAGACTGTGGTCTTGGTTTCGCGGATGTTCGAGCTGACCTGTTTCGAATCGGAAACCTCGCGACGGACGACTTGCAGCACTCCATTCGCGTCGGGATTGGAAACGGACCGCGTTATTTTCTGCTCGTCACCCGGAAGGTTCCGAGTTTCTTCCTGCGCGACCTGCTGAAGCTTGCGAGCCTCCGTCTGGGCCGCGGCACATAGGTTCGCTCGACGGTGCGAACTGTGGTGGCATCGACTTTGACCGATTCCTTTTCGACATCAAGATAGGGAACATAATGGCCGTCGGGACCAAGGCGCTCGACAGTTTGTTTATCGACGGTGCGGCCGTTCGATTCGGTGTGAGATTCGCGGTAGCGCAGCGGGTTGAGATTTCCTGAAGTGCTTTGCTGGGTGGAGCTTTCTTTCCACGACTGGTCTGAGGTCTGCGCAAACGCGGTCGAACTTCCCAGCGTCAAGACTGCTGCGATCGCCGTCCATGTCAGAAGGCTTTTCATTACGTTTTTGCCGGAGACGATGATGGTAAACCATCCGGTGCCATGGGCAATGATCGCAGACGAACTCCAGTGGCGTTGAAAATCGCATTGCTGATCGCGGGAGCGATTCCCATCATCGGAGTCTCTCCAGCACCGGCGGGTGGCAAGTCTTTGCGATTGATCATCTCCACTTCGATTTTGGGAACATCGCTGAATCGGGGAACGCGATATTCGGCGAGATGCGGGTTCAGGATTTTTCCGTTGTCGAAATGAATTGCCTCGAACAACGCTCCGCCAATGGCCTGGATGATGGCGCCGGTGATCTGGTTCATCAGTCCCTGAGGATTGACGATGGCGCCGCATTCGAATGCTTCCGACTACGCGGCGAACTGAAACATCGCCGTCATCGATGCTGACTTCGACGCAACTGGCGACGTACCCGCCTTTTTCGAAACCGCCGCCGATGCCGAATCCTCGCGTTGAAGAACTCTTCTCTTTTCCCCAGCCGAACTTATCTGCTGCCGCCTGGAAGACCGCTCGCAGCCGCGGATCGTTCATATTCTTCAGGCGAAATTCCAGCGGATCCATTCCCACCTCGTGTGCCAACTCATCCATGTGAACTTCGCGCGCGAAATGATTGGCAGGCGCCGCGAGTCCGCGGTACGAGCCTTGTCTTAGCGGCGGATCGATGGGGTGGTATTCGATGCGCTGGTTGGCAATGTTGTACGGAGTGCCGATCGCGGCCGGGCCGGAGTTGTAGTTGTCGAACTCCCAGGCGTTGATCAGCCCGTCGCTGGTGACTCCGCTTTTCACATCGATCACGCCCGAGGGACGGAAATAAGCCCAGGTAAACTCTTCCTCGCGTGTCCATACGACTTTCACCGGCTTGCCGGAAGCTTTGGCGAGGCGTGCTGCTTCGATGGCGGGATCGCCGGTGTGCTTGCCGCCGTAAGCCGAGCCGGTGTCAGGAACGATGACACGAACTTTGGCGATGGGAATTCGAAAAGCCTGCGCCAGCTCTTCGCGCACTGCGAAGGGACGCTGCGTACCGGTCCAGACTGTGAGTTTATCGTCATTCCACTCGGCCACAGCGGCACGAGGTTCCAGAGGCACGTGCGCAATGTAGTTGACTCGATAGCTTTGCGAGAGCGTCTTGGCCGCCGATTTATAGCCCTGCTCCAGCGAACCGGAGACGTGTGGAGGATCGGCGTTCGTTCCGGGCGGCAGGTCGGGCTTTTTCTTGAGGAACTCGAACAGATCCTTCTCGGCGATCTGCGGGGGAGCGTTCCACTGAGCTTTCATGGCACTCACGGCGCGGGCCGCGACGAATTCGTCTTCCGCGGCGGCCGCAACGAAGTTACCGTCTTTCACCACGGTCACACCCGGCATTTTTTCGGCCTCGCTGGTGTCCACCGAAACCAGATTTGCCCGAAATGCGGAGGGCCGCAGCACCTTGCCGCGCAACATGCCGGGACGAGTCATATCAGACGTGTATCGATGTTTTCCGGTGACGAAGTCGCGCCCATCGATTTTGGGAATTGAGGTTCCGGCGATTTGCCAATCGGAGGGAGATTCTAGATGGACGTCTTCGACCAGGACTTTCACCAGTGCCTGGCCTTTGCTCAATTCTCCGTAAGAAACGGACTGCTTCGACGAGGGGTTCGAGAACTTGCCGTCCTTCACGACCAGCGACGCAGGTTTCACCTGCCAGCGCTCCGCCGCCATGGCGGCGAGAACTTCCCGGGCCGTGGCCGCGACGCGTCGCAACTGAGGGCCCATGGTCGGAGTGGTGCGGCTGCCGAAGGTGCCGCGGTCATAAGGAGTCAGTTCAGTGTCGGCCATCACCAGGTGAACGCTGGTGAGCGGTACACGCATCTCTTCGGCGATCTGCTGGCTGAGCGAGGTCCGGATATTCTGTCCCAGTTCCGCCTTGCCGGTGAAGACCGTAATCACGCCATCTTCGCCCACGTGCAACCAGGCGGCGAGCGAAGTGGGCAGATCTTCAGAGGGCTGAGCGGAGCGGCCTGATTCTTGCGCGGTTGCCGTCCGCAACGACAGACACACCAGCACGCCGGCCCCCATCAACTTGAAGAAGTCGCGGCGTTCGAGGTCGAAGCTGTAGGTGATTCGCGGAACCTCATGCTGCTGGGCTTCCACGTCGTAAAGAGAGGTTTCTTTCATCGCGATTCACCTTTGTGTGCGGCAGCCCGCTGGATAGCGGCGACGATTCTGGGATACGTGCCGCAGCGGCAGACATTGCCCTCCATGCGGCGCAGAATGTCCTTGTCTGTCGGATGTGGGTTTGATTCCAGCAGAGCGACTGCTGACATGATCATCCCCGACGTGCAGTAGCTGCATTGGAAGGATTCGACCGACAAGAAAGCCTCCTGAACCGGATGCAGTTTTCCGTTCTGTTCGAGGCCTTCGATGGTGGTGATTCTCTTGCCGGCAGCAGAACTGACCGGCGTCCGGCAGGAGCGTACGGGCTTTCCGTCGATCAATACTGTGCACGCGCCGCACTGGCCTTCACCGCACCCATACTTGGTGCCGGTCATATCCAGATTGTTGCGCAGGGCGGAAAGTAGGCTTTGATCGGAAGGGACGTCGAGCCGGTGTTCAGCTCCGTTGACGAGCAAGACGTAAGGCATGGAACACCACCGGGCCTGGGAAGGCGCAATCTAAAAATTATATGCCTCCGAGAGCCACCCCAGAGATCGTCGGCGAAACTTGCTGAAGACAACCTTAAGCCGCGAACGAATCGTCGTCGGGGTCGGGGAGCGATGATGGCGGATCGCTGGCGGGAAAAGTGTCAGCGATGGTTTTATCCATCATCTTCTCTTTTTTCTCGCAGGTATCAGATTCGTCGATGATCCGGTCCTCGGGATCCCGCAGAGCTTCATGATTCAGATCTGGCATGGTTGCACCTCGATACGTCGGTCGCGGAATTGGATGCGCGAAAGCCCCATCGCGCTGCGTCCAATTCCGCGCCGGTATTTGTTTCTTAGTGAGTAAATGAAATGTTCAGCCCGGTGGTGAAGATGATGTCGTTCTGCTTCTTGCCCGCCGGAGGATTGGTGACATAGATGTCGCCAAAGGCGGTTTGCCATCCCAGCCACTTGCTGAACTTGGTGACGGTGCCGAAATTGAAGGTACCCCGGTATTCGCCAAGATCGCTCAGGTCGGGGAACATATAGAACTTCTGGATGACCGACGTTGACGCCCCCAACTTGTGCGAGAACTCTTCGCCCAGGGTCAAGGCAGCAAAGTTGCGGCTCAAGGTTACGTAATTTTCACGAGTGTAGTTCAGGCCGCCGAGGAAATCGAGCGTGGTGCGATCGCTCTTGATAGCGTGGTAGCCGAGACCGCCGCCGAGAACCGAGCGCAGATTCAGACCCTGCAGGTCGTCCGTCTGAAAATCGGCGCCGCCAAAGCCGAAGATCCGCTCGGTAAGGTTGCGGTCGTAACGAATGCCGCCCTGAATGGTATTTGCGGTTGTAGAGGGAACTGCACCGGGAGCGTCGTTGGTGGCGTATACCGAGTTGGTGTATAGCGCAATTTCATCGTGCATGGTCTTGCGGTCGGCGGTGAAGGCCAGGGCGAGGTTCTTGGTCTGGCTGTTTCCGCGAGTGAGCGCGAAACCGACATTGGCGCCCCCAGCCCATCCCTGGGTAAGTGACGGGTGAAGCGACTTCTCATAGGCCGTCCACTCGGCGTCACTGCGCAAGTTGGTGACTTCGGCTTTGGGTTCCGTCACTGGACCCTGACTCGGCGTAGTTACGGTGAGACTGTCGTCAGTGGTGGAGACAGGACCCACCACAGTCTTTCCATTCGTCAGGCTCACGTGCAAAGGAGCGGAGGAGTTAATTTGCTCGATGGCAGGCCATTGCACGGTCACATCGCCCGCGAACTCAGTTTTGATCAACAGCGTTTTGCCATCCGATTTCACGATGTTTCCGGAAATCCGATCGCCGTTTTTCAACACAACCTGATCGGCGAACATAGCCGAGCAGAAAGCAAACACAGACAGCACTGCCAGGGCAAATACGTTACGCATTACCGATTTCTCCTTCAAGATTGGACTTGTTGCCGGGGCCCGATGTGCGAATCGTCCGGCTGCGGAGAAGTGGGCTAGGCCGCAGGCCACTAAACTGCTCGCATCAGGCGCATCACTGCACAAATTGGTTGGCGCTTTGGTCTGCGGAATTATAAAACGTGTGAGGCGAAAACGCAGAAGCGAGGGCGGTTAAGAGATTTTCCGATCCATCAAATCGGGGAATGCCCGGGCACACTTCGGCCAAGCTGTGTCGCGCACATCTTTGGGAAGAATACAGGGAGGGCATCCGATGCGAGGCATCGGGCCGGGATCACTGCTGCGGACTTCCCGGCCTAGCTCTTAACTTCGGTTGTGTTCTGGCTCTTCGCGGGCTCCGCCGGCGGTTCCTTCATTCCGTCTTTCAGAGCACGGATACCGTCGCCGATTCCCTTGCCGAGTTCAGGGAGCTTTTTGGGACCGAACACCAGCAGAGCGATGAAGAAAATCACCAGCAGGTGCATCGGCTGAAACAGGCCTTCAAACATTGCAAATCCTCCAGCGCCATGACAGGCACTATGGCAACGTTACCGAAGCGCGAGCCTCACGTCAACTCAACAAAAGACTCCAATCCGCGATTTTTTACGGGTAAAGGGACTAGGGCTTAACCCCTGTCTTATCTGCGACGTGGAGGTAAGGGTTACCTTCGTGACCTGTCCCAGATTACCTCCCCGATCTATGTTCAAAAAAGGAAATCTCCCCGGGCCAGCGATCGGGAAAAGGAGTTCGCGTGCGTCGCCAGAGTCTGATTCTGTTCCTTCTTGCCTCCTTCGTATGCCCAGCCTTTGGAGCGGGAGCACCCAGGCCGCTGGACTGCACGCAGGTTCTGGCGTGGCTCACCGGCGACGTCTCAAGCGTGCGACTCTCACAACTGACCCAGCAGTACGGCTTCCGGGGAATTCTGACGGCGACGGATGTGGTTGGGTTACAAAATGCGGGCGCGCGCCCTGAACTGATCGAGATCATTCGCTCCTCCGCCGACTCCCAGAATCCTGGCGCCGCTTGTCCGGATGCTCTCCGCCGCGCCGGTTCGCTTGCGCGGCAACACCAATATGAAGACGCGGAAAATCTGATTCGCGATTTGCTGGGGAACGATCCCCAAAATGCAGCGTTGCACTTTGCGCTCGGTGCGCTGCGAGTGCGTCAGGGAGACATCGACGAAGGCTTCGACGAGTTCTCAACCTCGAAAGAATTGATGCCCGGCCTGCCCGAGACCCACAGCCGGCTGGCGGAAATTTTCTATCGCAGCAGTGACGGCGAGAGCGCTATCGCCGAGGCGCGGACCGCGCTTAGCATCAATCCCGGGAACGCCGAAGCGTACCGCTATCTGGGATTGGGATTCGAATCCAATACAAACTATGACGCTGCCCTTCGCGCTCTTGAGAAATCTCTTGAGCGGGACCCGTCCAGCGCACAGACCTACTACGACATCGGCATTGTTCTGCAGGATAAGGAAGACCTCAATGGAGCGGTGACGGCTTACCGGCGGGCGATCGAACTCGACCCGCGTCTCTGGGAGGCTCACAACAACCTTGCGATGCTGTTGCATCGGCAAAAACAGTACGATGCAGCCATCGCGGAATTCTCAGAAGCCAAGACTCTCGCGCCTCAGGAGCCTTCCGTCCGCAACGACCTGGCAAATACCCTCTATGACAAAGGCGATCTAGACGGCGCACTCCGCGAATTTCATGAGCTGTTCGGGATGCATCCTGACTGGCGGTTCGGACACGACGTCTCGGCGAAAATCCTCATGGCCAGGCATGACTATCCCGCCGCGATTTCCGAGTTCCACGTAGCCATTCAGCAGAATCCGACGTCGCCCGAGGAACACCGTTTGCTGGGGCAGTGCTGGTTGATGTTGAAGAAAAATCGCGAGGCGTTACGCGAACTGCAGATTGCGGTCGAACTCGGGCCCGATTCGTGGCTCAGTCATCACTATCTGGGGACCGCGCTGTTTGAAGTCCAGAAGTTTTACGCCGCTTCCAAAGAGTTCCATGAAGCCCTGCGGCTGCAACCAACCGCCGACAACCATTACGCGCTGGCGGCCTGCCTGATCACCATGGGGGACTATCAGGATGCGCTGGCGGAGCTGAATACAGCCGCACATCTGGAGCCGGCGCGCGACCTATATCAGCAGCGGCGGGAAGAACTGGTCAAGTTGATGAAAGCGGGCAAATCTCGGCGTATCGAGATCCCGTCTCACTTTGAAATCGGAACCGGTTCCACGCCGGCCAAGTAGAGACAGTTTGTTGGGCGTAACCGCTTGGTTTCAAAGCCGCTGATTTTGGAGATATGAGTGCACTGTACCAATGACACGGCAGGATGGAACTAGCGTGTAGCAATGGTCAAAAAGCCGGAACTTAGAATAGTGTTTCCAGCCATTTCAGCATGTTTGGGAGTAACAGTATGAACCCGACGCAACCCGCACCCTCCGGCGAGAGCAAGCTGATCGCGAAGGTAGTAATGCATCAAGCGAACGAGAAGCGAGTGGAACGGCCCACACGCGAAGCGGTTGTCGCCAACACTCCCAAGAGCCGGGGATACGGATTGCCCTGCGCGAAATGTAAAACCTACTACGCGGCTGATCTTGACGCGTGCCCAGTCTGCCAGAGCCAGGTGCGCGTGCAGCCTAGTTCGGTAGCGGTCGCGGTCAGCCCCGTCGCTCCGATTCTGGAGCCGCCCGAAGAGACTCCAGATCCCGATGTCCTGGAGCAGGAACGGGAAAAGTTCCTGCGCGAATTCAAGTCCCAGGTGTACGCATCGCACGCTCAAATCAATGTCGCGGAGAGTTTCCGCTGCAGCCGGGAAGAAAATCACCCCGGAGAATTCGAGCCCGCGGAAGTCTGCAAAGGCTGCTATGAAAGGCTTCGTGAGCAGGTGGATCTCATGGAGGCCGCTATGCACATGGAATTGAAAGAGGCGACCCAGATTATCTATGACGCGGTGTGGGCCGATACTTCGGATACCGGTAAGACTTACGAAAACGCCGCTCAGGCCCTGCTGAGCGAGATTCGCAAGCGGGCCGGGATCCCAGCGGTTCTGGGACCCCTGCAACCTTTACCACACTAGCTCGCCTTATTGAGCCTTCAGCACAACATAGTTCTTGCCATGATAGAGACGGTAGCCGTCGCCATCCTGCATCATCTTGAGCGGGACCGGGTGCGCCAGTTTGTCGTCGGAGGCACTTGCCGTATTCAGGAGTTCGGCTGCGGCAACATTCATCACGCAGGAACTTTCCATCCTTGGTGAAGCCGAATCCGTAAGCGCCTGGATCCAGGTTTGAACCACCAACGTTGATTTTCGATTCGGTGATGAAAAATCCTTCATACTTCTGCTGAATGTCGGCCGCGTACCCTGACGTGTCTACCAGTCCGGCCAGAACCATCTTACCGTCGGCTGTGCGGAAACCCGCTGAATTGCGCAGTTCCACCGGGGCCGATTGTCCGTTGAAAAAGTAGCCGCTGGGTACGGCGTGCTTCAGATCTTCAGCGTTGAGAAGTCCGGGCTGCGCTTTCTGGGCTACGACGAGAGAAGAAAACAGGAGAAATGCGAGAACGGTACAAGCAACTTGACGCATGGGCGCTCCTCAAAAGATGTTAGGAAGTCGACATCAGAGTACGCCCACGGCGGGCGGAGGTAAACGTCATTTCTGGAACTTCAAAAGTCCGAAGTACGCCGGGACGTGAAAGTTCGGCTGGGGAGTGTTCGTCGGGCTCCATGCCATGTAGCTTCGTGGCTCTTTTGAGCCTTCCACCCGATAGAAGTTGGCCCGCCACGCCTTGGTGGGATCAAATTGCGGTGTCAGCGCTTTGAGCGGAATCGCTAATTCCGCAATCCAGGTCTTCTGTTTCTCGTCCAGAACCACTGAGCGCGTCATACCGCTCTTCAGGTCCGCCAGACCCGAAGGAGAGATATCGAGATCGATCCACATGCCGTTGGGGCTAACCTCGAATTCTTTGTAGGAGGTTGCGCGCGAAGGATCGGGTTGGAGAAAGACCTCCGCCACGTCGCGGTCCCAAAGATGATCGCGGCGTCCGGATTTTTCGGCGTCGTCGAATACGAAAATCTCGCGATAGCGGCATTCGAAACGCAAATACAGGAAGCGGGAATTCCAGAGCGATCGGACCTGAGTCTCACGACCAGGATCGGGATTGCGGCCTTGCCAATCTGAGGAGAAGGCAATGGGAGTGGCAAGTTTCCACTCGTCCGCGGTTTTACCGGCGTTGAGCGCAAGGTCGTGGTCGATGTAGTGCGCGACCACTTCCGGCGGTCCGGCTTTCGGCGACGAGCTGGCAGCGAGAGTCATCGCTATGGCTATGGTAATCGAGAGTCTCGCGAATTTTGCTTTGAGCGCAAGCTTCGGATAGCCCACTGCCGCCATGGGTCCTAAACTCTACCCCATGATGACAAGCAATGCGATACTCAATCTGACGGAGCCGATCGAGATGGCGCGGAATAGCCAAGCGCAGCAATGGCAAGCGGTGATGACACGGGACGCGAGCGAAGACGGCAAATTTGTTTTCGCTGTTTCCTCGACCGGCATCTACTGCCGGCCCTCGTGTCCCTCGAAGCGTCCGCGCCGTGAAAATGTCACGTTCTTTCCCAAGCCCGACCAAGCCGAGAAAGCAGGCTATCGCGCCTGCTTGCGATGCCGTCCCAAGGCTGCAGGTGGCAACGCACAGACGGAGATGGTGAAAGCCATTTGTCGCTACATGGAACAGCATCTTGATGAGCCGATCACGCTGTCGCGTTTGGGCAAGGAATTTCGCCAGAGCCCGTTCCATCTGCAGCGGACGTTCAAAGCGGTTCTGGGAATCACACCGCGCGCTTACGCGGACTCCTGCCGCTTGAATCAGCTCAAGACGAACCTGCGGGCCGGTCACTCGGTGACGCGCGCGATGTACGACGCCGGGTACAGTTCCAGCAGCCGGCTTTATGAACGGACTGCTTCACAGCTGGGCATGACTCCCGACAAATACCGTCGAGGGGCGATCGCTGCGCCGATCCGTTACACCATTACGGATTCTCCGCTCGGCCGCCTCTTGATTGCCGCGACCGACAAGGGGATTTGCGCCATCCAGTTCGCTGACTCTGACGACGAACTGGAGCACGGACTCAAGCATGAGTTTCCCTTTGCCGTCCGCCGCAGGGATGATCAGGCAATGCAGGCCTGGAAGAAAGACCTGTTGCGCCAGATGCGGGGACAGAAGTTGAACTCCGCGCTGCCGCTCGACATCCAGGCCACTGCGTTCCAGCGCAAGGTGTGGAGTTATCTGCAGTCGATTCCGTTCGGAGCGACGCGTTCTTACGGAGAAGTGGCGAAGGCCATCGGGCAACCTACGGCGTCGCGAGCGGTGGCACGGGCCTGTGCGACCAACCCGGTTGCAGTTGCGATTCCTTGCCACCGGATTGTCCGCGGAAATGGGGACATGGGCGGCTACCGCTGGGGCGCAGATCGCAAGAGTACGCTGCTCAAAATGGAAAAAAATGAAGCCCGGGCGAGCGTCTAATCTTACTTCTCCATTTGAGCGTAGATGTTTCGCGCGTAATCGAGCAGGCTGAGGACCGCGGTCTTCTCCCCGTCGGTATTCCAGTCGCGATTGGATTTCGCGGTGGCAATCAGACGGTCGATCCAGGCGACGAAGTAGGCCGCGTCTTCGCCAGGCTTGAGCGTCGAACCGGCGACGGTGACGTAGACCGGACTGGTGGTCGCGTAAACATAGTCGTCGAGTACGGGGTGCTCAGCCTTTTCGCTGTAGGCTCGCAGCACGCACCAGCCGCTCTGGGAGATTGAAACGGTATCGGTGATGTCGGCCGACATACGCTCCCTATCGAGTTTCAGGTCGCTTGCGACCTTCCCGTTGCAAATGACCTGCAGGTGATCGACGGGCACGAACGAGCGTAGCCACGCGGAGAATTTGACCTTGTTCTGGCCGGCGGGCAGGCGTAACTCCTCGCCCGTCTGCATGTCACCCAGAGTGAATCCGACTAGCGGGCCATTGGTGGCGAAGGTCCGCCCCAACTTTAAAGAAGTAAGCCACGAATGCATGTCGAGCGGCCCGTTGGGGACGTTCGCGTACGCGCGATTGAGCCCAACCGGCCCACGCAGTGAAGCATAGTTGGCCATGGTGTCTGATCCCGAACCGGTCGGTAAACGAAACCCGCAATTCAGCAGGCGATACCAGACGCTGGCCGTGGACTTGTGATCGCTGAAACCGACCACCTCGATGTAATCGACTTTGCCCAGCGCGACGTCAACAGGGAGTTCCAGTGCGACGTCGAGCGGTTGATCGTGGGTGAGGGAGGGATCTCCCACCGGATCAGGAGCAAAATCAAAAGGATGGACGTAGCCCACCACTCCTTGTTGTTCGTGCGCCAAATCGGCCACGGTCGCGTTGGCGGGAAAGAGGCTGGCGGCTGCAGTATTGCCATAGGAAGCGTAATCCGGGAGAAGGTAATTGCGGGTTAAATTCAACAGTCCCAGATGTCCCCAATAGCTGGTGTGAAACTCCTGTCCGTACAAAAGCAGGTTAGCGGTAGTCGAAGCTGTGTCGGGCTTGGGGTTGAAGTAGGCGATATCGGGGATTCGCTGCTCTTTATTGACGACCAGATCCTCGACGATCGGCAGGTTTTCCGCCGCCGCCTGCGCTACGAGATGCTTGGGAGTATTGCGATAGGAGCCGCCGTAGTTCATGTGCACGTGCAGGTCGGCGCTCACCCAATGCGAATTGGAGTTCTTGGGCAGATTCAGCGGTTCCAGTCGTACAGTGAGCTCGCTCAATCCTCCTTCAGCGACGTGCACACTCTTCTTCTCGAAACGAAATTCGAAGCCCTTCATGACTTCGACGTCGACTCGCCCACTGGGCACAGCAATTTCTGCCGATCCAGTGGTGTCGAAGTAGTGCGACTCGAAGGGACGCTCTGAGCGAATAAAGCCATCTTCGGCCTGCATCCATGCGTCCTCCGGTGCGTAGGCGCGGCCATCCTCGCCGGTTAAGAACACGCGTGCCGCGGTGGGGTGCCCGGCCGCGCCGACGACGTGTATCGCCAGTCTTCCCATGGGTTTCAAGTAATGCCGTTCTTTGACGACAATCTGCGTCTGCGCGCCGCCCAGCACTTCCTGGATCCAGAGCGAGGTATTTCCACTGCGATTGGAGATGAAGGCGATGCGCTTGCCGTCGGGCGACCAGCGCGGACTTACATTATCGAAGTCGCCGTAAGAAAGCGGAAACGGATCACCACCTTCCGAAGGAATCACCCAGAGTTGATGCCAGTTCTGTCCCAGGTACGATGAATAGATGAGCCGCTTGCCGTCAGGTGAAAACTCCGGATGCGCCCGCCACGCGGTCTCTTCGTAGTGAATCTCGCGAGGCTCTGCAGCGGCCTCGGCCTTCATTCGCCAGAAACCACCGGTGCCGTACACATGTCCGTGGTTGGAGACGAAGACAATTTCCTTCCCGTCAGGCGACCATGCGGGACTGATTTCGTGATCGATCGGGCTGTAATAAAAACGTGGGAGGGAGGTGCGGGTCTCGCCGGTGATGCGCTGCACGTTCTTCAGTTCGCCGTCGCGGAATTCCCCAACGAAAATGTGAAAGTGTCCCTTGTAAGAGGTGGAGACGAACACCACTCGCTTCCCATCAGGAGAGAAGCGAGGCTCGACGTTTACCGCGCCGCCGAAGGTAATCTGTTGCGTTCGCTTGCTGTCCAGGTTCAAGGCCCAAAGTTCGATCGCATCTTTCCAGTACGACGAATAAATAACCCAATGCCCGTCGGGCGAACAGTCCGGTTGGTAGTCGTATCCAGCGCCGGCAGTGATCTGTTGGGCGGCGGTAGAGTCGAGCTTTTGCCGCCACAGGGAACCTGCCATCGAATACACCAGCGACCGCGAATCCGGGGTCCAAGCTGCTGCACTCGGCCCGGTTGTCAGCTGAGGAAGATACATCTCGCGGTAGTAATAGCGGTGAGGGACATCGACCTGCTGAAGAACCGGATCCCGCTGGCAGAGGAGAGGTGAACATCCGGCGAGTAGAAAGCACAACAGAAACAGCCGATCGCGAATGAACAATTTTCCTCCCGGGAATGGCGTGATTATAACGTCGGGCTCAAGCGATGCCGCGTGTCATCTGGCCGCGATGGGCAAAACGATACGCGAAGGGTGCTGACGGTCGACATAAAGAGAGATATTAGCTACGCGCATTTTCGCGGAGGTTCGCTCCGATTCCCCGGTATGAAGATTTCGCGAAAAGTTCGGGAAAAATGTTGTCGAGACTTGCACCTCAATACGGTGTCCTTTCTTGAAGAGATTGCTCGTGATGAGATGCTCCAACCGGAGTTCGTAAATCTTCCCTGGCATCAGAAGCTGTTGACCGCGCGCGAGATCGCGATAGCTGGCGCGGATCGCGTCCAGGCCCGGGCTCATTACGTTGAAGGCAGTTCCGTCGGGCGCTATATCGAGCAGGCGGACGTAGAGATCCGTATCGCGGCAATCGCAGGAAATGTAAGCGACGGCCTCGATGGGGCCTGACACCTCCATGTCTTTCTCAAGCGGTGCTGTCGCGAAAGACAGAACATCTGGACGTTTCGTGAGCTCTTGATAATCGTGCGCACCCGATGACTCATAGGGATTCGTAACCGGCCGCGACGGATCTGACACAAACAAAAATGGCTTCGCGCCTGCCGCGGGCATTTGCGTCGAAAGCGCGCTCTTCTCATTCGTTCTTGCCAGGTAATACGCCGTCCTTGTTGCGACTGGGGGCCACGATTGGGTTTCATGCCATTCGTTCTCTCCCATGACGAAATACCGGACCGGTTTCTCCCTGTCGACTCCATTGTCGATGCCGCGCAGATAGTGATCCATCCAGCGGAGGATCACTTCGTCATAGTCAATGGCGGCTGCCGCACCGAATTCTCGTTCGCCGGCTTTTGTTTTCGCTGTGCTCTTAACGCCGTGAACCCACGGACCCAACAATAGGTGTGTCTGCGGATCTTTCTCCCCGCTGCGCGCCTTCAGCAATCCGGCGAAATTAGTCGTCGCGCCTTCAGGGCCGTAATTGTCGTCGTACCACGCAGAAAGATTGAGGACCGCGGCATGCACGCGTCCATACCTATTTTGCAACTCGCACCACTGCCACCACGGATCTTCCGGCGGATGGCTGAGCCAGTCGTAATAGTAAGGAGCGATGCCGCGCAATTCGTCGAGCTGGTTGAGCGGCAACTCGCGCTGCATTTTAGGACCAGTATCCTTCCAGGCGGCGATGGCTTCGTCATAAGTTTTCGGGCCCGGCAGATTTTTCTTTGTGCGCACGTCGGGAGCGATGTTGTCCCATATCCACTCAATCCACGACAAGTCCCACAGGCCCCAGGCGTAGAAGAAATTCTGCGGAGTCGAAAACGTCATGGCTGGAACCATGGCCTTCAGATGCGGGGGATTCTCGACCGCGGCCAGCCATTGCACCGCTCCCGGATAGGAGAGCCCAAACGTTCCCACGACGCCGTTCGACCAAGGTTGGCTGGCGGCCCACTCGATGGTGTCGTATCCATCGCGTCCTTCGTTCTCGTAAGGGCGGAACTCGCCGGCGGAGGCGTAGCGTCCGCGCACGTCCTCGACCACTACGGCATATCCCCGCTCGACCGCGTGCTGGAAAGTTGTGTAATCCTTGAGCGCTGATTCCTTGCCGTACGGAGTTCGATAGACGAGCACCGGGAATCGCCCCTCCTGCTGCGGGCGCAGAATGTCAGCCCGCAAAACGACCCCATCTCGCATAGGAATGGCGGCATCTTTCTCAGTGACGACCTGACCTGGGGAGGGTTGTACATAGCCAAACAGAGTTGCCAAAAGCAGAATTGGAAGCACAAAAAAGGGATGTTTCATGGGAAGGCGTAGCCTAGCACTTTAGGAACCGCGCAAACAAGGGCGACTCACGTTCGCTTTGAAGGTTACTACCGACCCATAGAATGGAGGACCTTTCGCCCGCGGTTACCGAGGCTCACCAAGTTCTGCTGATTTACCCTGAAGCATGCGAATCTAATTTGGGGTTTCCCGAGAAGGTCCTCGAGGCCCTCGGTAACCGGTAAAAGCAGCGCCAATCAAGGCTTTTGGGGCAGCGCCGTAGGGCGCGAGTAATCTTCGCCACAGTTCTCAGACCAAAGTAATGGCAAGAATTACCAAAGCGCATGCACGTGGGACATCTGTTCGCACCCCGCTGCCGATGAGATGGTGAGATGTCTTTTTAAGCAGGAAGACACGACAACATGGACCGAGACGAGTACCTCGAAGATATCCAGATTCGCATTCTGCGCGTAACCGAAGATCTGCGTGCCATCCAGCAGCAGCTCAATACTGCCGCCATGGATGTTCCTTCCGACCCGGAGATGATGGAAGCCCTCAGTGATCTCCCGGAGACGGAGGCCTTGCAGGTTCTGAAGTCGGCCCTCGATCAGATGCGGCACTTCCTCTGGTTCTACATGCAGGTGATGAGCAACGAATCGGAAGAGGGAGAAAGACTGCGTCAAAGCATCCGCAAGAAAGTCACCGAAGACGCCACGTTCGGCCAGGAGGCGGCATTCCTGGAGAAATTCAAATATGCGGGCGACACCATTGTGCTGCGCCACCTGGCCGATAAGAACCGCAAACCCAACTAGTTCTATTCGATCGTCACCGATTTCACCAGGTTCCGCGGCCGATCTACGTCTAACCCTCGCTTCACCGCCATGTAATACGCAAATAACTGCAACGGGACGATCTCGAGAATCGGCGACAGTAATTCCGGTGCCTTCGGAACGAAGATCACGTGATCCGCTAATTTGCTTAATTCGGTGTCGCCTTCGGAGGCGAGCGCGATGACCGGGCTCGATTGCCCTTTGAATCCCTTGATATTGCTTACGCTCTTCTCAAAACGGAGGACCGAACCCGCGTCTTTCGGATCGCAAGTGGCGATGATGACTACCGGCAAACTTTCGTCGATCAGCGCATTGGGGCCGTGCTTGGTTTCGCCGGTCGGATAGCCTTCGGCGTGAACGTAGGATACTTCCTTCAATTTCAAGGCCCCATCCATGGCAATGGGATAATGAATCGCGCGTCCTAAAAAGAGGAAGTCGTCAGATTCGTGATAGCGATCGGCTAAGCGCTCACAGTCGGCCGCGGACTGCAAGACCGTTTTAACCTTCTCCGGCACTTCCAGGAGTTCGTGGATATGATCGCGGACTTGAGTCTTGGTCAGTTGACCCCGCGCTTGTCCCAGGTAAACCGCGAACAGGAAAAGACAGGCCATTTGTGCGGTGAAGGCTTTCGTGGAAGCAATGCTGATCTCCGGTCCGGCGTTGGCGTAAATCACGCCATCGGCATCGCGTGCGATGGTGGAACCGACGACGTTAGAAATCGCGATGGTGCGCGAACCCTTGGCTTGGGCCTCTCTCTGTGCAGCCGTAGTGTCGGCAGTCTCCCCCGATTGCGTGATGACGATGGTCAATTCGCTGCGGCCAATCAGAGGATTGCGGTATTCAAATTCGCTGGCATAGTCGACGTCGACCGGCAAATGAACCAGGTCCTGAATCATGTATTGCCCGGCCATCCCGGCGTGCCGGCTGGTTCCCGACGCGACAATGTTGATCCGCCTGAGCGCGCGGAGTTCTTCGGTGCTGATGTGCACATCCTCGAGTCTGACGACCCCTTCTTCCAGCGAGACGCGCGGAGCAATCATGGTCCGCAAACTCTCCGGCTGCTCGAAGATTTCCTTCAGCATGTAGTGCGGAAATCCGTTCTTATCGGCCATGGTTACTCCTTAGAAAGCTGGCGGAGTCATAATCCCTTGCCGCCGATGACGGTTCGCTTCACCTCGCCGGCTCGGGTCAATACCACGAAATCCGCGTGCGCTCCCGCTTGTAAAACTCCTACTTGCTTCGCATTTGTGATTCGCGCAGGATTGATGGTAACCGCCCGAACCGTGTCCGAAAGACTCCACTGTCCGAACTGCATGACGTTGCGTACTGCCCGGTCCAGGGTAAGCACGCTGCCCGCGAGCCGGCCGTCTGATAGACATTTCCCGTCATTGACTTCCACCTCGAGAGGGCCCAGCCGGTAGCGCCCGTCGGGCATGCCGGTAGCCGCGGTGGCATCGGTGATCAATACGGCGTTGTCGACTCCCTTGCTCTGTAGAAACAGTTTTACAATCGCAGGATCCAAGTGAATGCCGTCGGCAATGATGTCTGCACTCACGCGACTGTCGGTCAACACCGCGCCCACAACTCCGGGGTCGCGATGGTTTAGCGGCCTCATGGCATTGAACGTGTGAGTCGCATGGCTGGCGCCGGCCTCGATGGCTGCGAGCGTAGTTTGGTAGTCAGCGTCGGAATGTCCCAGACTTACACAGACTCCGCGCGTCGCAGCGGCCGCAATGACCTCGAGGGCGCCTGGCAGCTCGGGCGCGATCGTCATCAGGCGAATCTGACCACGGGCGGCTTGCCAAAAACGTTCGAATGCGCTGAGCGTCGGCGGAAGAAGATCTGCGGGCGGATGTACTCCCCGGCGAACATGGCTGATGAATGGCCCTTCGAGGTGAATTCCCAGCGGCAGCGCTCGCGCGGTGCCGTCTGATTCATTACTTTTTTCGATGGCGTGGGCCAATCGATCTAAAGATCGCAGCGTCTCTTCCAACGGAGCAGTGACGGTGGTAGGGAAGTAACTGCAGACGCCGTGCCGTGCAATCAAGGTTTCAACCGCTTGCAAGGCCCCGGGATCGGGCTCCATGACGTCATGTCCATTGCCGCCATGAATATGGATGTCGATGAAACCGGGCGTCAGTATACCGTCGCCGAAATCGATCACTCTGCAGTTCCGAGGGGCTTCACGAGTCTCGCGGGGAAAAATCTCGCGAACCACATTGCCATCCAAAACGAGGACAGGCCGCTCGATGGACTCGAGTGGAGTCAACAATGCGGCGGCAGTGATTGCGATCGTCAAGGGAATGTGGATGTCATTTTATCGGAAGTACACTCTTTGACGAGTCCAAGGCAGGGGCGACGGAGACCTCCAGCGGGCGACAACAAGAGCGGAGACCGTAAATGTTATAATCGCGAGTAAGCGAAGGAGAGGGCGTCGCGCCCAGCTTTCGCTCCCGCAAACGCATGCGTCGGGGAGTGGCTCAGCCTGGTAGAGCACCTGGTTCGGGACCAGGGGGTCGGAGGTTCAAATCCTCTCTCCCCGACCAATTCAACCCGGTCGTTGGTCGTTCGTCTTTAGTCAACCCCTTCTCGCGAAATTCGTTTAGCATCTCGGCAGTCGGGGTTGGCGCGAAAAACGGGGAACGTTCCGTCTGTCCCCGCATTATCTGTCCCCGCATTATCTCGTGTCCCCGCATTATCTCGTCCTCCTGCTGCACGGCACGGGCAGTGATACGACAGAGTTCTTCGAATCCTCATTCAGCGGCCCTCTGTACGGCTCGGGCCACACACTCGACCTCTCCAAGTTCTACCTGGTTATTCCCGACGCGATCGGGCACGGGAAGTCCAGCAAACCGAGCGAAGGCTTGCGGGGGCACTTCCGCATAAGCGCTAGTTTAAGGCGCCCGATCGTGCCCGAGTATAGGTCCACCTGACGACGGTGCTTGAGAGTGGAAAAGCTCGAAGGAAGGAAGGTCCCAGCCTTAGCGTCCTGAGCTATAAAGTTTATTCCACAACTCCATGGGGAGAAGCACGACTTTTGAGGAATTGACAACTGGTGTTAAGGAGCACGGTGGTGTACGGTTGGGAAATGTTCCTCTCTGCGCAGAGACTGAAAAAGCACAGTGCGAGAGTGCGAATGGGAAAAAAGGCTAGAGCATCCAAATGTCATCAGTCCGAACTCTCGTAGTAGAAGACTACGAACCGTTTCGGCGATTAATCTGCTCGATCCTGGAGAAGAGGCAGAACTTGCAGATCATCTGCGAAGCATCAGACGGATTCGAAGCTGTCCAGAAGGCCGAAGAACTGAACCCGGACTTGATAGTGCTCGATCTCGGGCTTCCAACACTCAATGGGATCCAAGCGGCCCGACAAATCCGCGAAGTTGCCCCCGAATCCAAAATAATCTTCGTGAGCTTAGAATCGTCCCCCGATGTGGTGCAAGAAGCTCTTAGTTCTGGGGGACTAGGCTATGTTGCGAAAACCAAGGTAGGTAGCGACCTCCTAGTTGCTGTGGAAACAGTTCTTGAGGGCAGACAGTTTGTTAGCAGCGGTTTGATTACCGATGGCCCCAGCTAAGCGGCGACCACATGGTCCCTGACAGCGTACTTGACCAGTTCTGCGTTGCTCTTGGCGCCGAGCACTTCCACCATCCGGTACTTGTGATACGCGGGCGTTTGGTGAGACCTATCAAGAAGCCTTAAACACTACGTGACACCTTCCTGTAACGCACGCAACTCGTTTGTTGGAAGCGTACCCTGCGTAAAGCCGCAACCTAAGCAGATAATGAGCTTTGGGCATGTCAATATGTGGGGCTTGTCCAGACCTTTCCGGCCGGGAAAGTGAATGTTCACCTCCGCGTCGAACTCTTTCTCGTTTTCTGACCCACACGATCTACAGGCCATAACCCTTCCCCCAGAATCGCTTTAGTTTCCGCGATTCCGACTCAAGAAACGTCTCTATATGTGTGTGCAACTCTGACATGAATTTTGTGCCAGCCCCGATCAAAAAATGCATTGTTGGAGTTGTTTGGCTGTAGAGTTGTTTGTTTTCCTTCGTGCACACCTTCGCCCTCGAATGGCGAACGCGCTTGCTGGATTTTTTCTGTTTAAGTTCCGCCAAGGAGCGAATCTCTTTGGGACCGGGATGCGCGGCGACTCAATGAGTCACCCCAGGCGGAGTGCGACATCCCAGACTCTGTCCCCCCGAGGGGGTTGACGGTTACTCGTCGCGGTCCGGCTTGCAAGCAGCGCCAATTCCGTTTTCGGTGTGGCAAACCGCGAAAAACCGCAATCCAAGCAGACCGAGACCTTCGGGAATACCAAAACGCCGGGATGGTCGATATTCCTGAGACCGGAGAAATGGAGCATCATCTCTGCGGTAAGTTCCGCCTGATTGGCGGACTGACACAATGCACAACGCATACGAGGAACCTCACTTTATTTCTCGCACTTTTGACTTCGGGAAACGTCTGCATTGGTGTATGCAACCCTGAGACGGGTTTTGTACCAGACCGACCAAAATACATTTCCGGGGCTATTTGGTTGTAGACTTGCGATAGCTCACGTCGATTTCTGAGCTACAGCGAGTGTCTGCCTGGATTCCACCACCCCAAGCGTTCCGCATGCCGAGCCGTTGTCGTTGGCGCAGCTACAGCGCCTCTCCGACGAGCGACTCATGGCCTCCCTCCAGCAGGGACAGGGCGACGCCCTGGCTGTCCTTTTCGACCGCTACCAGAAGCTGGTCCTGAGCATCGCGCTCAGAATTGTCCGCGACCCCGGTGAGGCGGAGGACGTTACGCAGACCGTTTTCCTGGATATTTATCGGGCAGTGGCACAATTCGACCCCAGCAGGGGCAATACTAAGGTGTGGTTGATGCAGTACGCCTACCACCGCGCCATCAACCGCCGACAGCATCTTCAGGGCCGGGAGTTTTATAAGAACACCGAACTGGAAGAGACAGACACAGGGCCTGTGGAAGCTCACGCAACTTTTGGCCTAAGTTCAGCAGAGACTAAGGAGTTGGTTCGCCAAAGCATGGCCGCACTTTCAAAGGAGCAGAGGTCGGTGATTGAGCTAGCGTCCTATGAAGGCCTTTCCATGCGGGAAATTGCGGAGCGCACGGGGGATTCATTCGCCAACGTCCGCCACCATTATTATCGCGGACTGCAGAAGTTGCGCTCTTTGATATCAGGCGGAAGCAACAAAAATCCGAGCCAATCGGGAGGCAAGTGTGCCTGAGCATCAACAGAGAGAGATGCCTGAGCATGAGCGGTATGAAGAGCTTTGTCCGCTTGCCGCTGGCGGCTTGTTGGAGGGCACGGATTTTGTTGATTTTCAGGCCCATATGAAGGAATGCAGCCAATGCCGCTCCGACTACGAGGAGTTGTCCAGTCTCGTCACTCGGGAGTTACAGCAAACCCAGGGAAGTTTCCGGCAGAAAGTGGCGGCGATGAGGGCCAAACCATTGCCCTATTCGCGCCAGCGCTTCCTTCGCCGGGCACGAGCGGAAGGCGTGGTCTTCTCGCGCGAAGTTGAGACTCCCTCTCGATCCGGTCGGTGGTATCTCCGTCCCGTCACGCTCGCCCCCGCTGCAGTCCTGGTCGTGGTTGCGGTCAGTCTTGTGGCTTACAGATTTCGCGAGACGCCGGACACAGCGCGGGCAAAGCATGCAGCAGCGGCACAGCAGATCGTTGAGCTTAAACGGGAAAACTCTGCGCTTTCCGCGAGCCAATCCCAGCTAAATGAGGCGCTCGCGGCGGAACAGCGCGAGATCCAAACTCTGCGCGCACAACTCGGAAGCGCCAACGCAGCCGCCGAGAAGCTGCGACAGACCCAAGGAGAGGCCGAACGGTCCTCCAGTCAGAACGCGCAGTTGCTGGAGGAAACTCGCAACCAGGAGAAGCTGCTGGCAGAAGCAAGAGACGAGGCTGTCCGGATTAATCAATTGCGAATCAACGACGAAGCGTCCCTGGTGGAGCAGCAAACTCGCATCAACGAACTCTCCGACAAGTTGCGGATCGCGAGCGCCACGCTGGATCAGGAGCGGCACCTCGCAGCAGCGGGCGTTGATATTCGTGAACTTATGACGGCCCGCCAGTTGCACGTCATTGATGTCCGCGACACTGACCCAAATGGCGAGCCAAGCAAATCCTTTGGACGCGTCTTCCTGACGGAAGGCAAATCCCTCACTTTCTACGGCTTTGATTTGAATGGAGACAGAGTACTCGGCGGGAAGCGTAGCTTTCAGGTCTGGGCGATGGCCGATGGAGAAAAGAACCCGGCGCGCAGCCTGGGCTTCCTGCGCGTGGATGCCAAAGCAGCGGGGCGTTGGGTGTTGAGAGTAGAGAACCCGGAACTTGTGAAGGCGATCAGTTCCGTATTTGTCACGGTCGAGCCCACAGCAGGCAGCAAACAGCCCAGCGGACAAAAGATGCTCTACGCCTATCTGGGCGAGCCCAATCACCCTTAACCCCGCGGCCTACTCTCTCCCTACCCCACCCTGCCTGTTTGCATCAGGCCACTCCACAAGAATATTCTTCCTCAATGTCCTAGCACAAAGCAACACTGATTGCGGCGTGCGAGCACATAGGGAGAATTCTGATGAGGTGCGCCGTTCTCGTCATGATTCTGTTTCTCACCGCCACGGCGGCCTTTGCCCAGACTGAAGGCGCCCGGATTTCCGGCAGGGTGACGGATCAGACCGGCGCCGTGATCGCTGGCGCTGAATGCAAGATCACTGACATCGACACGAACATCTCGACGGTCACCAATACCAACGAAGACGGAATCTATGTCTTCCCCGTTCTGCGTCCCGCAACCTACCGATTGACCATTCAGAAAGAGGGCTTTCGCACCGTCGTCCTGCCTAGCCTGCAGCTATACGTGCAGGATGCGGTCAACCAGAATTTCACGCTCGCGCTCGGTTCCGTATCGGAGACTTCCACGGTTGTGGGCACGCCCCTGTTACAAGCCGATTCGGCGGCAGTGAGTACCGTCGTGGACCAGCAGTTCGTAGAGAACATGCCGCTGAATGGCCGCAGCTTCCAGTCCCTGATCTCGCTCACGCCGGGCGTGGTGTACACGAGGGGGCAGGGCGGAGCGGGCGAGTTCAGCGTGAATGGGCAGCGCACTGACTCGAACTACTTCATGGTGGATGGTGTGAGCGCGAATTTTGCCGCTGACCCTCAATCTGCTGGTATCGATACATCGACGGGTGGAACGAGTCCCGGCGTGACTTCCGGCGGCGGCACCAACGGCCTCGTTTCGGTGGATGCCATGCAGGAGTTCCGCATGCAGACTTCCTCTGTTGCGCCCGAATTCGGACGCAGCCCCGGGGCGCAGGTCTCGATTGTCACCAAATCGGGCACGAATCGCCTCCATGGCACGGCGTATGACTACCTGCGGAACGACATCTTCGACGCCCGCAACTGGTTTGACTTCGACCAGCCAAATCCTTACTACGGCAACCCGGAGGCGCTTCCCAAGCCGCCGCTGCGTCAGAATGATTTCGGTGGCACGTTCAGCGGCCCTCTCTTCAAGGACAAAACCTTCTTCTTCTTTTCCTATGAAGGACTGCGCTTGCGGCTGCCGCAAACCGCCTCAGGCCTGTTCTATACGGCATCCGCTCGGGCAGCGGCTGCGCCGGCTTATCAGCCGTTTATCAATGCGCTGCCGCTTCCCCCTGCCGACGCTCCTCTCAGCGACCCGACCTGCCAAACTGTGGCCGACCCTTCCGGTTGCACCGCGCCCCTCTCCGTCGCCTATTCCAATCCTTCCAGTCTCAACGCGACGAGCATAAAAATTGATCACAACCTGACCGGGAAAATCACTCTGTTTGCGCGTTACAACCACGCGCCATCGTATGACGCGGTCCGTTCCTGGGAGGAAGTGAGGACTACCAACTCGAATACGGACACTTTCACGGCCGGTGCGACCTTCCTGCTCTCTCCCACCAAGGTGAATGACTTCCGCGCCAACTGGAGCCGCAACACCGCTAAGACAGTCAACTCCCTTACCAATTTCCACGGCGCCGTCGTGCCGCCGGACTCAGCCGTGTATCCCACCGGGTCCCCTTATTCCTCTAGTCAAAGCCAAGCCCTCGTCCTGTTTCCAGACGGCAATGGCGACATGGAGGTTAGGGAAGGCGCGTTCGCAAATAATATCCAGCGCCAGCTAAATTTTGTGGATACGTTCTCCTGGACGGTCGGTGTCCACCAGCTCAAATTTGGCGTTGATTACCGCCGCATGACTCCCTCCGTGGGGAGCGCTCGTGGCTATCTTGCTTTCAACCACCTCGGGTTCTCGTCGATTCAGCAGGGCATCGTGGACAACTCCTACATCACGGATCGCGACGGCCAATCGTTTGCACTGAACAACTATTCCCTGTTTGCCCAGGACACTTGGAAGACCAACCGCAAGCTAACGTTAACCTACGGGTTACGCTGGGAAATCAATACCCCGCTGGCCTCGACAACGTCAGGGAAGCCGCTCTACGCGATGCAGGGCGTCTTCGACTCGAACCCGCCCGCGTTCGTGCCGGGAGCCCTCTGGACCACCAAATTCAGCAATTTTGCTCCCCGCTTCGGCGCCGCCTACCAGGTCACCCCCAAGACCGTGGTGCGGGGAGGGTTCGGCCTTTTCTATGATCTGGGCTATGGCGCCTCGGGCAGCGCGGTCGCGATCTTCCCGTACTACCGCGTCAGTAATTCCTTTGGCGTGCCTTTCAATCTGACCAGCCAACCTTTCCAGCCTCCTGCTTTCACCACGGATATTCCAACCGCCGTGGCACAGCAAAATGCCCTTTTTTACGCTTTCGATCCGAACCTGCAGCTTCCCGTCACCCTGCAGTGGAATACGGCCATCGAACGGGAAATTGGCGCGAAACAGACATTGAAGGCGACCTATGTCGGGTCGGATGGCAGGCGGCTTCTGCGTACGGACAGAATCGTACCTCCGGAGATTGCGCGGCCATGGGTTTATTGACGCCCAACGGAATGCCGGGTACTCGCATTACAACGCTTTACAGTTGCAGTTCCAGCAACGCATGTCCCACGGCCTTCAGGCCCTGGTTTCCTACAATTTCTCGAAATCCAGCGATCTTGGCTCCTACGATAACAGCGGTGGTTCTGCAGGGAGCCTGAGCGAGGTGGTGCTGCCGCCGCTAGCGCCCTCCGATTTCGACCTGCGGCACTCGTTCGCCACAGCTGTCTCCTATGAACTCCCCGCTCCGGCCTGGGGTAAGGTGGGCCATGCTTTGGTCAAGGACTGGGCCGTGGACGGTCTGCTGCGGATCACCTCGGTGCCGCCGCTCAACGTGCAAATCGGCATGGTTTCGCAGAACCTTGGCTCCTACCCGAATCAACCTGACGTCGTCCCCGGTCAGCCATTTTGGATTGCCAATCCAAACGAACCAGGCGGCAAGCAATTAAACGTGGCTGCATTTTCGCGACCAAGCACAGACGTGACGGGAAACTTCTCCCGCAACAGCCTGCGGAATATCTACGGCGCCATCGACCAGACCGATCTCGCGTTGCGCCGTCGTTTCAACCTCGGCGAACGCGTGAAGCTCGACGTGCGAGCCGAGTATTTCAACATCTTCAACCACCCCATGTTCGGAGCCCCGGGACCATCGACGGGGACCAATATAACCTCGTTCGCCCCCTTCGCCTTCTGGGGATATGGACCAACGCCTCTCCCCTCGTTTGGCAAGGTACTGCCGGGCTATACAACGAACGTCTCAATGGGTAGCATCAACGGGATCGGCGGGCAGAGCCCACTGTACGCGGTTGGCGGCCCGCGCTCGGGACAGTTCATGCTGAAGCTGATCTTCTAGACAGGTTCATTCAACAAAGCTCGGGGAGACCAAGAGTTTGTTGGAAAGCGCTGCTTTGATAAGCGGACTGAAGCATGGCTTACGACGCCTTAAGTTAGCGCTTATGGGGCGCATCCCGGTTTCGGAAATCACTCGCTTAAGGTTTTTGATGAACGATAGGCTTTGTCCAGCAACGAGGTGACGATCGAGAGTGCCAAGATCTCAATCTCCTCTCAGGCAACGGGCCTAGGTGCAACTCACCACACTGAGGGCTCAGCGAGCGGACAGGACACCTGTTTTTCCTACACATCCTTGTCTCATAGGATTCCTTCTCTAGGATGAGCGAAACGGCGGTTTATCGTCAGTTGAGATACCGCCAAACCGTATTGCCGAGGATAGTCATAGGCTCAAAGCCCCAATCGACCCGGGAAATGAGCATCAGTATCTCCGGCAGGCGCTCACTACTTCTTCGAGATGATGAGATTCGTAAGTTTCCAGGGGTTCTGAAATGTCTCGACCTCGACCTGCTGCGTCTTCTTGCCGATTTTCACTTTGCATGCCGGCAGCGCCGTTCCCTCGGAGCCCTTCCCGTCGGGCGTAAGGAATAAATCGACCGCGCCGAGGCTGTACTCCTTAGAGCGCGTGCTGTTGTAAGCCTCACCGAAGGCAATTCTGCGATCGGTCACGAGCCGGATGTGGCGGCGTCCTTTGTCCGGGGGCAATTCAAAGATGTATTTGACTTCGTTGCCGACTCCATACGGTGTGCTGAAACGGCCCTTGCCTTTCATACGATTGAGCGCAGCCACAATTCCATCCTGGCCGGAGCTCTTGAAGGCGTCGATCAGGGCTTTACGATCGTCCTGTGTGGAAAACTCGTCAATGTGGATGTTGACGTTGATTATCTTGCCCATTTGCGTGCTAGTCCCCATGGCGGTCGCCTGGATTATCATTGGCGACTGATCCTGAGCGTGGACGATTGTTCCGATGCCCGACAATGAGAGAAAGAGGAAGACTATGAGTGGGTGACGGAAAGACTTGTTCCTGTCTCGCATGAGCATTCTCCTTTTCGCGGTCATCGTACCCCGATTGCCAGGCGGCCCACTCCAAGGACATGACGCCGCACTTTTGGTAGGCAGAGCACTAATTGACCTCACTCTTCGACCCTCGTCGCCAGCCCGCCTCATGGAGCTAGGCCGGAAGGCTTTCAATGGTCTTCTCCCGGCTCCGCCACAACCGATTCTTGCAGAGTCGCTGAGTGCTACCGCTTGACGCTGTTTTCGTGATGCGGGCGGTGGGTGTCCGCGCCGATCGCGCAGACAGTCCAGCCCCTATTTAGATCGAAATCCATTGAGACACAGACGCAAGCTTTTTCTAACACTTGGAGGAAAGCGGCGCTACTGACAAAACCTACAGTCAAGTTGACACGCGACCCTTTCGCGGAGATCAGCGAAACTCACGCCTTGCGAGGTATCGAACGCTGCCTCCATGACGAGCCAAACTGCTGGCTATGGTTTACGGAGACTGACGCGATCGGATTGGCAGTTTTGACAGTACCCGTCGACTAACTACATTTCATAAGCTAGTTCCGAAAGAGATAAGAGAGGCCCGATGGTGCCAAAGCGCTGGTTCTTGTGGTCCGTCTGATTATTTCGCACCGAATCGGAGTTGTCTGAAAAAGGTTCGTTGAGCAGAACTGAGTTGGTCTAACTATGGTGGGCACCGTCCTGGCATGCAGGAAGGCAAATGTGGTCCGAGAGAATTGGCAAATTCTCAGCTCCAATTCGCGTCACGTTCGAGCGAGCGCGGACGACAGTATCTGCAAGGGTTTTGTCTCGAGCGAGTTCAGTTGATTCCTTCTATGCGGCTACTCAGCTTCTTTTTTGGTTTGTCCATGGTGGGAACCGTATGTGCGCAACAGTCGTACCAAGAACTGCACGCCGCATACGAGGGGGAAACCGTAACTGCAATCGACATGGTCACCAACCCGCACGTTGACACCGAACCTCTGCAAGCGCTAGTGCAGCAAAAAACAGGGCAGCCCTATTCTGAGAAAGAGGTAGCAGCGAGTGTTGCCGCTCTGGAAGGGACGAAGAAGTTCGAAAGCGTCACACTCGACGTGAGCGCCCGCCCCGAAGGCCTGCGTCTCAGTTTTATCCTTGAACCGGCATATTACGTTGGAATCATAGAATTTTCGGAAGCGGCAAGGCTCTTCAGCTATATCCGGTTACTTCAGGCAGCCAATCTTTTCGACCAAGAACCCTACGACAAAGCACGGATTCCGGAAGCCGAAGCCAGCTTGCGGCAACTGTTTCAAACGGAAGGGTACTTTCAGGCTCAGGTACACACCGAAACACGGCTCGACGACCCTAATCAGCTCGCCAACGTTACCTTTCACGTCACATTCGGTCAACGGGCTCGCATCGGTGATGTAAGGATTGAGGGGGCGGGAGCGGAGACTGCCCGGTTGTTGCATGCGGTGCGGTCACGGCGGGCGAGATTCAGCAGAGGCCTCCTGCAGAGCGGGAAGACATACACTTCCTCGCGCGCACAGGAAGCCACCAAGCTCATTCAGCGCGCTCTTCGCCAGCATGCCTACCTCGCGAGCAAAGTAACTCGAAACCCTCCGCGCTATAACCCGGACACCAACCATGTCGACATCTCTTTCAAGATCGAGATGGGCCCAGTGGTGATGGTCAAGATCACCGGGGCCAAGCTCACCGTGCTTCCCTTCTTATCCCGCAAACAAGCCGAGAAACTCCTTCCGATCTTTTCGGAGGGATCGATCGATTCGGATCTCGTAAATGAAGGCCAACAGACTCTCCTCGATTATTTCCAAAAGAAGGGATACTTCTACGCTAAAGTCGATACCAACCTCGATCGTCAGCCGGAGCGAATTTCGCTCACCTATCAGATCGATAAGGGACAAAAGCGCAAAGTAGACAGGGTTATTTTTGAGGGCAATGAACGCATTCCCAGCGGAATTCTGGCGGCTCAAATCCCGATTCACAAGACTCGCATCCGGGGCCACGGCACCTACAGTGACAGACTTGTCCAAACCAGCATAAACAACGTCGGCGTCGTCTATCGCGATGTGGGGTATGAGCAGGTCGAGGTTACGGCACGAGCCGTCGATCGCGAGTCGAAGATCGATGTCGTCTTCCATATTGCCGAGGGTGAGCAGACCCTCGTCGACAAGGTCGAGGTCACCGGCAACCAGAGCGTCCCGCAAAATCAACTAATGGGATCGAAGGAATTCCAACTTCGCCCCGGTGCACCATTTTCTCCCGGCAAACTGGCAACCGACCGCAACCGGATCTTCGCTGCCTACCTGGACCGCGGATACCTGAACTCGGAAGTGAAGGCGGTTGTAAGGCACCATGCGGAAGAAAAATACAAGGTCGACATCACTTACAACGTCACCGAAAACCAGCTGGTCCGGATCAATCGAGTCGTCTATCTGGGACAGCATCGTACGCGAATGAATCTGATCGCAAAGGCCGCGGCGCTAACCAGCGAGCAGCCTCTGAGCCAACAGAAGCTTCTTCAGTCCCAATCTCAGCTGTACGACTTACAGATTTTTGATTGGGCCAGTGTCGGGCCAAGGAAAGCGATCACGGACCAGAACAACGAAGAAGCACTGGTGAAGGTTCATGAAGCCAAGCGAACGGATATTGCATATGGCTTTGGCTTCGAAATCTCGCGTCGGGGTGGCAACGCCCCCGCCGGGACAGTTGCGGTCCCTGGGCTACCCCCCGTGAACCTTGGCGATCACAGCGTTGCGTCGAGTTCAAAGTTTTATGCGAGCCCACGCGGTTCACTCGATATCACTCGCCGAAATATGCGCGGCCTGGCGGAAACTGCGGGCCTTCAGCTGCTGGGTTCGCAGTTCGACCAGCGGGCGCTCGCTTCCTACACGATTCCGAGTCTTCTCCGAACCAAATGGCAAGCGCTGGCCTCCGTCTCTTTCGAACGTACGGCCGAGAATCCCCTTTTTACCGCCCAACTGGAAGACGGCACATTTCAGCTGGAGCGAGTCTTGAAAAGGCAAACCAATACCAGACTTCAGGTGCGGTACAGCTATAACCACACTACCCTGTCGGACCTGCTGGTTCCGGAACTGGTTTTGCCCCAGGACCGCGACGTCCTGCTGTCGACGGTTTCGGGCAGCTTCATTCGAGATACCCGGGACCATCCCCTCGACGCTCACAGGGGAACGTTCACAACGGTGAACCTCGGTATCACCCCCACCGCGTTCGGTTCGAGCGCCAGTTTCGCGCGAGTGTTTGGACAATACAGTTTCTATCATCCGATCCACGAAGTCCTCTGGGCCAACAGCTTTCGTTTGGGGCTGACGAAAGCATTCCTGAGAAGCTTTGTCCCGACCAGCCAATTATTCTTTGCCGGCGGACAGACCACGTTGCGCGGATTCCCCATTGATCAAGCAGGGCCCCAACGCATCGTGCCGTTCTGCAATGTGCTTACGGGCACCACAGGGTGTGTCCCGGTTACCGTTCCGGTAGGCGGACGCCAGCTATTCATCTTCAACAGCGAGTTGCGGTTTCCACTGAAGATTGTGTCGGCACTAGGAGGAGTGCTCTTTTATGACGGCGGGAATGTATACTCGGCCATCAATTTCAATGATTTCGTCAACAATTACAGCAATACGATCGGGATTGGACTTCGCTATGCCACTCCGATCGGACCGATTCGCGTTGATGTTGGCCGTAATTTGAATCCCGTTAAGGGCCTCAACGCAACCCAATACTTCATCTCGCTGGGTCAGATGTTCTGAGGAGTGTTCATGAAGGGGAAGCAGATCATCCGCTGGATTGCGGCAGTCGTCGCGACCCTCATTTTCCTTGTCGTCCTCGCGAGCTACATCGTTCTTAAGACACCACAATTTCATCGCTATGTGCTGGCGAAAATCATCGAGCAAGTCCAGAGGACGACTGGCGGCAAGCTGGAGGTCGCCAACTGGGATTTTCGTCTCTTCCCGGTGGTGGTAAACCTTTATGGAATCGCTATCCACGGAACTGAAGATCAGGGACAGAAGCCTCTGTTCGCAGCCGAGAAGCTAACCGTCGGGGTTAGGGCACGCAGCTTCTGGGGTCGTAAGCTTCAGTTGACCGAACTTCTCGTTCAGCATCCCGTCGCCAGTTTGCGGGTGGATCAGGACGGGAAAACCAATATCCCGACCCCGCCCGAGAAGATCAGAAGCGCAACTCCCACCACGGTGTGGGATCTGGCAGTCGCCCACGTACTCCTCAGCCATGGCGAGGTCTACTACAACGACCAGGAAAATAAGTTCAGTGCAGAATTGTACGATCTCCAAACCGAAGTTCGTTTCGATCCCGCGGCAACGCGCTACGGCGGATCAGTCTCCTATGACGATGGTCGGCTGCAATACGGGAATTATTCTCCTCTCCCCCATAATCTGGAAACTCAGTTCCGTGCAACTCCCTCTGGCGTTTCTTTTAATCCGCTCGTGTATACCGTCGGATCTACGCATATTTCGGTTCAGGGGGAAATTCGGAACTACAACAATCCGGAAGTCAACGCTGCCTACGACATCTTGATCCACACGCAAGATTTCGCGGCCATGTCTCCTAAGGTAACTCCAGCGGGAGACGTGCGGCTGGCCGGGAACTTCCAATACGCAAACCCGTCCCACCAGCCAGCCGTCAACGCTATCGTGCTCGATGGCACGCTAGAAAGCGGCGCACTAAAAATCGACTCCCCTACCGGGCTGATTGAATTTCATAAACTGAGGAGCGACTACCACTTGGCCCAGGGCAATCTCATCGTTCCCAGGGTCGCAGCAGACCTGCTGAACGGGCGACTAACGGCCAATGCCAGCGTTGAGCATCTGGATACGACTGCGATCTCAAAAGTCCACGCATCCTTCGAGCACATTTCGCTCGAAGCGGCGAGGCAGTCGATGAAGTGGGGTGAGGTGCGGCGGATTCCGCTAACCGGAACCCTGGATGGCAGGCTGGACACAGCCTGGGAGGGCAGCGTGAACACCCTCCGCTTGATCTCTGAACTCGCCGTCCATGGTGCCGTGTGGGACTATTCCGCCAAGCCAGCTTCAGCGATCCCGGTCGATGTGAGGGCCCACCTCAACTACGAAGGCTCGCGAAGCATCCTCGAATTGCGTCAGACCAGGTGCGAAATTCCTTCAACCTCGGTGATCGTGGATGGGCAGCTCAGTAAGCATTCCAATCTAAAGGTGCAGGCGGTAGCCGGCGATCTGCGCCAGCTCACGCAGTTGGCGGAATCCTGGCGCAAGGCCCATGCGGCATCGGCGCCGGCGCTGCCGGTAGTGGATGGCTCAGCGAGATTGGATGCTGTCGTTCACGGCTCGCTCGAGCAACTGGCGATTCACGGAAACCTCAACGCGCAGAATCTCGAGGTCCAGGGCAGCCAGTGGTCGATGGCTCAACTGGCATTCGAGGCCAATCCTTCTCAGGTTGCGATTCAGAAGGGTTCGTTGACCAATGCACGGCAAGGTGTCCTGAATTTCGACGCCCAAGTGGGCTTGAAAAATTGGACCTACACTCCTTCGAGTCCAATCATTGCGAACTTATCTGCGAGAAGAATCTCGCTTACAGATATTGAACACCTGACCAACCACCCGTACCCAGTTGCCGGCAGCCTATCGACCGATATCATCTTTCGAGGCTCGCAACTGAATCCGTCTGGACACGGCTCGCTTGAAGTTGTGAAGGCCACAGCCTATGACGAGCCCGTCCAGAATCTCGGTATCCAGTTCCAGGCTGCAGGGAATGCGATCAGTGCAAAACTCACCCTTAGCTTGCCTGCGGGTTCCGCGATTGCAGATCTAAACTATGTCCCCAAAACCAGGGCCTTCCAACTGCAATTGAACGCCTCCGGCATCATCCTCGAGAAGCTGCACACGATCCAAGTGAAGAACATGCCACTGAGGGGAACCCTGGCCGCATCGGCCAATGGGACGGGAACGTTAGACGATCCGCAGCTTGCCGCCACGCTCGAAATCCCTCGGCTCGAAATGCAGCAAACCGCCATTCGCGGCATCAAGGTGCAAGTGAATTTCACCCATCAGCGCGCCAACTTCACTCTCGGCTCCGACCTGACCGAGCCTCACGTAGAGGCAAGAGGAACGATCGATCTCAGAGACGGGTACTACACCGAAGCCAGCGTCGATACGAACAAGATCCCACTCGAACTGCTGCTGGCAGCGTATGCGCCAAGTACCCCGCCGGGAGTCGAAGGTTCGACCGAATTCCACGCATCCTTCAAAGGACCGCTCAATGACAGGTCTCGCATGGAAGCACACGTGACGATTCCCCGGCTAACTGCGAGCTATCAAGCCATGCAACTGGAGAATGTGGCACCGCTCCATGCCGACTACGCAAATTCGGTGGTTGTGCTTCAGCCAGGAGAACTCCGCGGCACCGATACTTCACTTCGCTTTGAGGGGCGCATCCCCGTCGAAGGGACAGCGCCGATGAGTATCAACGCGCAAGGGTCAGTCAATCTCCGCTTACTCAGCATGTTTTCCGCAGATGTGAAAGCCACGGGTACTCTCGGACTTGATGTGCGCAGCAGTGGCAGCATCCAGAACCCTGATGTGCAGGGGCAGATACAGATTCAAGGTGTTGCGCTGTCGAGCAGTATGGCACCCCTAGGCTTCGAAAACCTGAATGGAACGTTGGACGTCACCAGAGACAAACTGCAGATCCGCGATCTCACCGGCCAAATGGGCGGCGGCCAGATTTCCGTCGGCGGGTCGATCGCGTACCGGCCCAGTTTGCAATTCAGTTTGGCTCTTCAGCATAAATCCGTGCGCTTGCTTTACCCGGCAGGGATTCGTACCGTATTCGATGGCAATCTGACATTCACCGGAACCGTGCAATCCTCAATGCTGGGCGGACGGGTGATAGTTAGCAGCCTAAACTTTGCACCCGACTTCGATCTCTCCAACTTCGCCAGCCAGTTCAGCGGGACATCGCTTCCTCCATTGGCGAAGAGCTTTGGGGATAGGGTGAAGCTCCGCATCGGGGTGCAGTCGAAACAAAATCTTTCCGCTATCACCAGCCAACTCAGTGTGGAAGGCGCAGTAAATCTCCAGCTGGTTGGGACGCTTTCCGATCCGGTCATCGTTGGCAGGATGGACTTGACCTCGGGCGATTTGTTCTTTAGGAGTAACCGATACAATTTGGAGCGGGGCATCATAAGTTTTGATAACCCGAACCAAACCTCACCTGTGCTCAACGTGCACGTCACCACCACGGTAGAGCAGTACAGCTTGACCGTTACTCTGACTGGGCCGATCGATAAGCTTACGACCAGTTACATGTCCGATCCCCCCCTGTCTACTGCGGATGTCATCAGTCTTCTGCTTCGTGGACAAACCACCACAGAGGCCGCCGCCTCCGGCACTAGTACTGACGCCCTTCTGGCGAGTGGGACTGCCAGCAACTTTAGCAGCGGCGTCCAGAGGCTGGTCGGGATTTCCAGCTTGCAGATCAGTCCGTTGCTGGGTGCCAACCCGAGTGCGCGCATTGCCTTACAGCAACGGGTTACCAAGAATTTCTTGTTCACCTTTTCGACGGACGTCAGTCAACCGGGGAGCGGGCAGGTGCAAGGAGAGTATCAGTTCAACCCACGCTGGTCAGTCAGGGTCCAGGGGGATGAACTGGGTGGCGTGGCCGTGGATGGTCGTTATCACACCAAGTTCTAGGTTGAAATGAATCCCTCAGCGTGGCGCGACTGAGTCAGTCTATTCCTGGCGGTTGCAACCGGACCGCTATTCCTTGAAATAGGTTATGCGGCAGTGCCTGGTGTATGGAGCCGGTGCTATATCTTTATGTGTCGCAGTTGCCGTGCTGCTGGTAGCTCTGGGTGCATGTCGCCTGAAGTTCCTGGTTGGTAGAAGCCCTCGCAGCTCCTCCCGATGATGAGCTACATGCATGATGCCCACCGGATGAGCCAGCGGCGTGCATGTCGCGTGGCGGGAGTTCCGGTGTCGACCTTTCATTAACGAGAGCAGGCTGGAGCCGGGTGCTGTTGAAACGTGAGGGCTGGAAGGGGAAAGAAGATGGTATACCGGTGATACCGGTAAGAGGGCCTGACGCTGTGGCACAAGCCGCGACGAAGGCGGCGCGCATCGATGCATCGCCGCGAACGTATAGCCCAACGGCACCCAACCAGGTGTGGAGTCCGGATTTCGTGGCTGACCAGTTGGCCGATAGGTGGAGGCTCCGATCGTTGACCATAGCTAGTAGTCGTTCCTTCTTCTTAGTGAGTGTTTGAGCGAGACTGGACGACTGGACGGGTGTCGGGAAATCTTCGGGGGCCGGATTGAGAGCAGAGTACCGCTGCGGGTTATGAGCGATGCCCTATTGATGGCCCAATGCTGAATCCACGTACTTGACGAGCAGGACCTCGTTACCGATTTCGTTGTAGATCATAGATTAAGGGCTCGCATTTGCGCTTTGAGAACGATTCTCTCCGGACGACGGACAAGCCTTCCGTAATCCCACAAGGTAAGGCTAGCCGACCAACCAGGAGTCGGCACTCTCTTTCTGCGGCGTTCCTGAAGGCGAGTCGCGATGGCGGGAGTGTTAGCAACCCTGTCGAATCCCAGCAAGAGCGGGCGAGGGATTAGACGGCACAGCGGCTCCCGTGGAAACCGTGAGGACTGGACTTCTTAGTTTCCACTCTTGCACCGGGAATTCTGGGTTAGTAGTGAACTTTTCGCCAAACGGTTGCTCAGTCATTTTTGAGGATGCGAGACACCGCGTTCCCAATCTCACTGGGAGAACTGACAGTTTCCGTTTGGTGCCAACCCCAACATTCTGTTGTGGTCCGGTCGGGTGACAACTACCAAAGTGGGTGGAGGATTCCTTGACTCCATCGCAACCAGGACTAGGCGGCGCCGAGAGGAGTTCTTGATGATCCTCGAACCTAAGATGAATAGTATTCCCGCCCCCCCTTGTCCTACACCATCCCCGACTTGGTTGAGAGTGTTGCGGGCGATTGGAATCACAATTATGTGGTTTGTTCTCGCGCTGCTTACTCTGTGGGCGGTAGCAGCTCTTTACGTCGATTTGCGGATTCCGGCATTACGCATCCCGCTGACGCTGATCTACATTCTTGGGATTATCGCGATTTTACTCAAGCTCAAACGATCCCCTTGGGCTGCCGCCGTGTGCCTGGTGGGCTTTTGTAGTGTGCTCGCATGGTGGCTCACCCTCAAGCCCTCGAATATCGGCAATTGGCAATCCGACGTTGATCGAACAGCTTGGGCTGAGATCGACGGAGATCGGGTCACGATTCACAATTTACGCAACTGCGACTATCGCACCGAAACGGATTATGCGGATTGCTGGAGCGACCGGACACTCTATCTTTCACAGATCCGGGCCGCCGACCTGTTCTTGACGAACTGGGGGATTCGCTTTGCGAGCCACCCGATTCTCAGCTTTCAATTCGGGGACAACCAGCACATCGCATTTTCCATTGAGGCACGCTACAAAGCCGGTCAGACGTACTCGACAGTTCTCGGATGTTTTCGTCAATATGGGCTGATTTTCGTTACGGCGGATGAGCGCGACTTGATTCGATTGCGCACCAACTACCGTAAGGGCGAGGAAGTGTCCATGTACCGGCTTCAAGGAACCCCGGAAGTAGCACGAGCTATGTTCCTCACCTATGTCGCCTACCTGAACAGATTGAAAGACCAAGCTGAGTGGTACAACGAAGTGACCAGGAACTGTACAACCACGATCGAAAGACACCTTGCTGCTGACGTTCACAACCAGCAGCCCTGGAACTATCAATTCCTACTGAACGGGACGCTGGATGAGTTGCTATACGACCGGGGAAGACTGGTCAGTGGCGGGCTCCCATTTCCAGAGTTGAAGCAACGTGAGCATATCAACGCAGCGGCCCGAGCGGCGAATCGGTCTCCTGATTTCTCCGCATTGATTCGAGCGGGGCGGGTCGGATTTTGAGTGGCAAGGGGCGCTGACCTGCGCCCATTCTCCCAATTGCGGTTGGATCACGCTAGTGCTTTTTCGGAAGCGCCCTCGGTGAGCAGGATGGAGTGGGACAGAGGATTGGGGCGCGCGTTCGAAAAAGCCGTCACAGAAGGAAGCCGCGGGCGTGGCGGACGCGGTCCTTATGCAAATTGAATGAAGCGAGGGTAGCGTGAAGTAATTTTGCGACCAAAAACCTAGGTTCCGTTTGCCGACCATCCACCCACAACCGGATCAAAGCGGTTTCGAGTCTTATGATCCATTTGTCGCCTCCAATCTCGGACCCGGCAGTTGTCGCCCGCCAACGGTTCCCGCTCAGATCCAACGTCATCATCCTCGACATTTCCATGGGGGAAATAAGCGGCATCGACATCGCCCGAAGTTACGATATTCGGGGTGTCGCGCCAAGATCTTCTTTCTCACCGTGCACGTCTGGAAGAGGAGGGACCGGCACTCATGGAAGAGCGCCATCTCGCTCTCGTTGATGGTTTTTGCGTTGCCAACCGTAGGGCTCGCATCGTAATCGTTTCAGGTCAGGAACTCGGTCAGACCCATGCATCTCTTCGATCCGCAACTGCGACCATGATTACTACTTCGAACTCCTCTTTTCATGAAGAGGAAGCAGGACGCCCAACCGTTCTGCTTCGAGCAATCCTTGACATTTCAGGCGGAGCAGGTAGCGGTAGACCGGACGCCGTCAAGCGCGCGATGTAATTCCAGACACCCACCATCCGGAGTAATAGAATTCTCGGTACGCGAATAGTTCCAGAATTTCGCGTTTGCTCATCGGCCTCGCTCCTTATAGTTGCAGAACGGTTACAATTGCCCACCGAAACCGGGAAAGCCCAAAGTGATTACAGGCTAGGAGTTCGAATGTCTCACGCAGGTATACGCCCGGAAAATCCCTGGGAACTCCAGAATCAAAATGGCAGCCAACTCTCCGACGCGTTTGTGTTCTTCGGAGCGAGCGGCGACCTTGCGTACAAAAAGATTTTCCCAGCGCTTTTCAATATGGTGAACTGCGGGAACCTGAAGTGCCCGGTTATCGGTGTTGCGAAATCGGGCTGGACCCTCGACCAGCTTCGCGACCGCGCGCGTGACAGCATCAAGGCCCACGGAGGCGTAGTGGAAGATGCAGCCTTAGCGCAGTTCATCCAGCAACTACATTACATCGATGGCGACTACGCGAATCCGTCAACCTTCGCCACTCTACGACAGGAATTGGGCGGCGCCAGCGCGCCGATGCACTACCTCGCCATCCCGCCAAGCATGTTCGGCGCGGTCGTCGAGCAACTGCAGAGCTCGGGTGGCTCGAAGAATGCGCGCATTATTCTGGAGAAACCGTTTGGACGGAACTTCCGTCCGCCAGGGAGCTCAATCACATTCTGCATTCCGTGTTTCCGGAGCCGCAGATTTTTCGCATTGATCACTATCTTGGGAAGGAAGCGGTTGAGAATCTTCTTTTTTTCAGGTTTGCCAATACTTTCCTCGAACCAATCTGGAATCGGCACTACATCGAAAGCGTGCAGATCACCATGGCCGAAAACTTCGGAGTGGCGGGCCGCGGCAAGTTTTATGAAGAGGCCGGCGCGATTCGGGATGTCATACAGAATCATCTTCTGCAGGTGGTCGCCCTGATCGCAATGGAGCCGCCGACGTCGATGTATCCTGAGTCGGTTCGCGACGAACAGGTGAAAGTATTCCGCAATATCCCGCCGATCCGGCCGGACAAAATCGTGTGCGGCCAGTTTGTCGGTTATCGCAACGAACCGGGAGTAGCTCCGACCTCTCAGGTGGAAACCTTCGCCGCCTTACGTTTTGAGGTAGACTCCTGGCGTTGGGCCGGGGTTCCGTTTCTGATCCGAGCTGGCAAGAGCTTGAAAGTAACCGCGACGGAGGTGCTAGTGCGTCTCAAGCGGCCACCGCTTGGCCGGGCGCCATTGTCAGAGCAGAACTATTTTCGCTTTCGGCTCGGACCAGATATTTCCATTGCCGCCGGAGTTCGTGTAAAGCGCCCCGGCCCGGAGATGCTCGCCACTGCGACTGAGCTCGCTGCGGTGAAAAACTCGCCTGGAGATGAGATCGAAGCCTACGATCGGCTTCTCACGGATGCGCTGCGCGGGGACGCGCTGCTGTTCGTACGAGAAGATTCCGTCGAAGTGTCATGGGCCGTGGTGGAAAACGTTTTGGACTCAGCCGCGCCTTTGCACTTCTATGAGCCTGGTTCGTGGGGGCCGCTCGAAGCTGCCACCCTTGCGAAAGATATCAGCGGCTGGCGAAATCCGGAGTAACCAAGGCTGCGGGTCGAGCATGTTGCTGAATATAGCGAGTCCGAGGTAACGAGTTGCTTCTTACCGGGTTGACCATCACCTTTCTTAAGGAGTTTGGCTTGGGTCTTTGGCTATGCTCCCCCCTTTTGTTGAGCCTCGCGGTGGCCATCACAGTGCTAGGACAAGTAGCTGGAAAAGCCGAGGGGTGGTCACGTTTCAACAGCTTTTACTGGTCGTTTATCACCGCGACAACCGTGGGCTATGGCGATATCCGGCCAGTGAAAAGAGCATCGAGGGTTATTGCCATCGCGATCGCGTTTTGTGGGCTAATAATGAGCGGCATCCTGATTGCGGTAGCTGTGCACGCCGCCACGCTGGCACTCGCAGCACACGATGCTGCAGCGAAAGTCAGGTAATCCCTCCAATTCGCCTTCGTCCAGAATGGTTGTCGCTCTGACTGTCACTTCTGCCAGTTGTGCGTCTACGCTCCGTCAATAGAATTGGCTGCGTAGGAGCCACGAGCGTCGATAGCTTGGGCTACACGAGACTGGAGATAAAGTTTATGATTAGCAGAAGAATTGGTTTTTCGCTGAGCCTATTAGCAGTGTGTCTCTTGAGCTTGGGATCAGCCTTTGCCGCCGATAAGGTAAAAGGCAAAGGAGTGATTACCCTACGCTCGGGAAACACCCTGACCGTGGAAACTGACGACGATGCAGCGATAAGCGTGATTGTCACGGCGGATACGAAAGTTCAACACCCGGTAGGGCTGGGTGCCCGCAAAAAGGAAGTCGGTCAAGAGGTTCTGATCCCGGGCCTTAAGCTAAAGTTCGAGGGAACGGGTGATCAAAACCAGGTAACGGCGGAGAAGATAACCTTCGATCGAGATGATCTCAGCGTGGCCAAAGTGATCCAGGCCGGCTTGAACCCCACCGCTCAACGACAGGCCCAGAACATTGAGACCTACAACACCAATAAGCAAGCGACTGATGCAGAAATTGCGGCCAACCGAGCAGCCATCGCATCGGCTAACCAAGAGATCGCAGCCAACCAGGCGAACATTGATCAGGTTGCGCAATCCACCCAGAAACGCTTTTCGGAGTTGGGTGACTTTGAGGTAAAGGGCGAACACACCGTGTACTTTTCCACCGGGGATTACAGCCTTTCGGACGAGGAGCGACAAGCGCTTTCTGATTTAGCAAAGCAGGCCGTTGCCTACCAAAAGGGGTACGCTATCCAGGTGGCGGGCTTTGCCGACTCGGTGGGCAAAGCTGCCAGCAATCAAGTACTGAGCAAGGAACGCGCTCAAGCCGTGGTCGCCTATCTGCTTCAGGATTGTAACGTTCCAGTGGGTCGCATTGTTACGCCTGGCGCAATGGGTGAGACCAACCCAGCAGCCTCCAATGAGAGCACTTCCGGCCGGAGCCAAAATCGCAGGGTCGAGGTCAAGCTGCTGGTGAACAAGGGCATCTCTAACGCCGGCGGCAACTAACAGTTCGTTCTATATGCCACCAGAACGGAGGCGCCAACTGCGCGCCTCCGTTCCCGTGCACCGCCTAATTGCGGAACGCTAACCTTCGGGCGCAACCCACGTCCTCCCGCACAATCTCCAAGTTGCCGATTCTCGTGCGACTGGCAGTTTTGTCAGTTAATTCGTGTACCTGGTGCTTATAGACTGACCGGGCTTACGGTGCGCGCCTGTATTCCGAAGCGAAACTCCACGCCGAATCTTTCTTCGGGGTCAGGGCACTCGAGAAGGCGAGGGACTCCCCTCAAATCAGCCTCCGGATTTCTAATCCCAAAGGAGGCTCATTGTTGGCGGAATACGACGGGTTTCGATTGTGGCACCCTGCGATAACGCCTAGAGGGCGAATGTTGAGACTGCAAATCCTTGAAGGCCGAAAACATGGGTGAAAAAAATCGTTTCACGGCAGCCGAAGACCATCATGGGTCGTGGCCTCGGGCTGTCTAGTCACCGTGGCCGTCCTGCTCGGGCTCGCGTGGAGCGCTTGGAGCTCTTATACAGCCCTCGATACCTCGGTTCGACGCAGCTTCGAAATCCGGGAACTGCGGGCGCGGATCGTTTATCTGGATGAGGTGCTGACCATGTCAGCGCGCTTGGCGGCCGCGACTGGCGATCTCAATTGGGAGAAGAGGAACAGCGGAACACTTGCCGCTTCTCCGCAAGGCTAGCGCGAAGTCTGGGGTTTTTGTTAAAGGAGCGAAGATCCGTTTCAGTTTGTGAGAGAGTGTCCGAGATCCGACTCGTCGCAGAACTTGTTCTGTGGCGACTGCGTGCCTCCATTGAGTGTCAGGCAAGGCTGTCTTTTGGCGGATAGATGGCGGTTATCACGAGGTCTAGAACGAAAACCGTGTTAATCGCCCACCGGGCTCCAACTGCTATCGGGATCAAACTCGTTCATTGCGCTAGCGATCTCTGCGGTGGTCTTCCCCAAGTCCTTCTGGAGCAGCACGCCGTCCTGGTTGATGAGGAAGGTCATCACTCCTGAATTGCCGTATTCAGCCGGATAGGCGACAAAGGCGAATCCGCCAACCATCTTCCCGTCGACCACGTAGTCCTTGGCACCGCCGAGCGCATGGCTGCCTTGTTTTTTTATGACACGAAAGTTGTAGCCGTGAAAAGGTGCGTGCGAGGCCGCCTTGACGCTATATCCTTCATCGGTAGCAAATGCCGCCAAGGGGCCAAGCGGACTTCTGGGCTGGCCTTCTGGCGACTCCCAATACAACCCGTTCTGCTTGCCAGTGTCGCTGATGAACTTCAGAGCGTATTGCTTCGCGCTGCCGCCATCATGGTGTTGGGAGAAGTACTCGGCCTGAGCGTCGGCCAGCGCTCCGCAGACATCGATGACCGCCAGTTCGTTCCGACCAATACGGCGCGACAGAATCTCATCTTTCCCCGCAGCCGTATCGAAAAACCACTGCCCTGCAGTATTCTTCTTCAGCGGGATTGGAAAGGGAAAATTGTCCGCTCCGACCAGCAGAATTTGGGCCTCGTCAGGCATTTTGCGCCAGCGGTGCATAACCGAATAGGCCGACACGAATCCGTCAGCCGCAGCCTTGTCTTGCACGGCATCGCCAGAGTAGACGATCTCCTTCGATTCCGCACCGAAAATTGCCAGCACTGCGTTTTGATCACCTGACTTTGCTACCTCCAGCAGTGCATTGCCCGCTTCATCGGGCGAACCAAACACTCTGATCGACGGCTTCTCCGACTTGCTGCAGGCGACAAGCGGAATGATTAGACCCATGAGCAGCAACTGAGCCATGACAGCGATTCTGCGGATTGTGAACCTCATACTAACCTCCAAAATATCGACTGTGAGAACCTCACGAACACAGCTCACAAACCGGACACCCCGTTTGCAACTGCACCAAGGCTTTTCACCTACGGCCCCCGCCGCCCCTGCTTGCCGAACCGCGAGCGCTCGCGGACCTGGATTCCCAGCCGCCTCCTCCGGCTCCGCTAAATGCGGAGGATCCGCTGCTCTTTTGCTGTCCACCCCAGCCTGATGCGTTGGATTTCTGTGTGTTGTTCGAGTTTCCGCTCCAACCGCTCCCGGTGTTCTTGTAGGTGTTGCCGTTCGCAGTCGCGTATTTGTCGCCATTGGCGGTCTGGCCAACTGCGGCGCTGTTGCCATACTTACCTGACGCGCCATAAGCCGAACCGCCATTCGTAGTGTGCACTTGACCAGTGGTTCCTTGAGAGGTGGTTTGATGCTGGCTATACGCAGTGTTACCGTTCTTCGAGACTGCTGAGGCTCCATAGCTACCGTAGGCATTGGAACCTTGGACAGTCGAGCCCGAAGCCCCAGTCCTTGGGTTGTATGCTTGACCGGCACTCACGGTGCCATAGCCGTTTGAGACTGTGCCACCGCGCGCGACGGTGCCGGTGGATGGGTTGTAGCTGGCGCCGTAGTGCGAGACGCCGCCGTAACCGGCGGAGCCATAGTAGCCGCCGTGCCAGGCTGCATTACCGTAGTACGCGCCACCGTGATATATCACGGTGGTACTGTGCCACCCACAATTCCAGCTGCTATATCCCCAACCATATCCGCTGCTCATCATCGCGCCCACCGCGACGCCGACTCCAAACGCGAGCACAGCGCTTGTCGCCGGTGGAGGAGTGGTGTACCCAGGAGTCACGTAGGCGTAGCCGTAAACTACCGTGGGGTTGTACATCGGGACGTAGACGACCTGAGGATTCGCAGACTGAATCACGATGACTTGCGGCGACTCCTGAACAACTGTGAGTTGGGACCCTGACTTCAAGTTGCCCGCAGCCAACGCCTTCGCGCGCAACACTTGGACGGCCGACATGACGTCAGCGGCCTGGGTGTGATATGCCTCTCCCAACGCGGAAGTCCAACTGAGGTTCTTCGCCAGGTCGCCGAGCACCGTGGGGAATTGTGTTAGCGCCTTCACACTGGGGTCCCAAGGTTGCTTGTCAACCGCCTGCATAAGTGTCTTGCCCGTGAGATTGCTGTTCTGCTGAAGCCAGCTTGCGGCGGAGGCGAGTTGATCAGGAAAGGTCGCAGCTCCGAGAACCTGCGCCACCAGGGCATCCGGGTACAGCGCGATTGGCGCAACCATTTGCTGCAGTTCGTCCGCCGAGAGTGGCGCACCTTGCCCCGAATATCCGCTTGACCCCGTTGGCGCCGATTGCTGAGCGCCGGCTTGAACGTGCCCGGTGCTGATCACTAGCAGCAAAGATAGCGTCGTTGACAAAAGCTGTTTGACGAAGGCTCTGATCATTTTTCCTTCTCCTGCAAGGAAGGCCTGTAAACTTACACTCGAGGTCAATCCAGGTTGAAGAACTCGTCAGCGGATTGCCGGCTGGCACTAACCGCGAAGTATTGACATACGTGTGGACGACTGACTGCCACCTAATCCTGGCAGCATGCAAAGCGCCTGCAACGGATAAAGTCCGAAAGAAGAACTAATCCAGTGATGCTCGCTTCCTTTTCCCCTGACATCGCATCAGTGAATATGAGTCTTAAAGGCTCCGTACGACGACTGGCAAAACTAACAGGATTTGGGACGCAATGGTGCTGGCTTAGGTCCAATTCTGATAGAGAAGTCGTTTGTGGTCAGCGCATGAGGTGATTCGTATTGCAGGCGGTCAGTTGACGGTCAGGACTTGCCCACTACTAGTGCCTCCGCTAGAGCAGCCGAGGTCGCCGCTATTGCCGGCGGGCGTCTTCACGACGACGTTGAAGCTTCCGGGAGCAGAGATCATGGAAGATGTAATGGTGACCGTGAGCTGGGAACTGCTAGTCACGGTGGTGGCAAGGGCGCTCCCATTGAATACCACAACGGAGGAGGAAACGAAATGACTGCCGGTCGCAATGATGACGAAGCTGGACGGCAACTGTGAAAAGACCATATTTTTTGGATCGATGAAGTTGAGGATTGGTACTGGGCGCGCACTCCCGCAGAGGGGATTCAGCGTGTTGCACGCAGGCAGAACCAAGAGCACGACCAGCCACGAACAGAGGCGAACGATCCGACAGGAACAGGGCATGATCTGTGAATTCAACTGGCCTTCTCATGGAAGGCGATTTCACCAGTGACTGGGAGAACAATCCATTTAAAAGCCAGTAATGAGCGTAGTAGCGATTTTGTGTCAACTACCGCCCAGGATTACTCCCCAGCGACCTGTTGCTGCGTAATCTTGGCTGCCACCTCGTGTTTCGAAGTAGCTAGTAAGTCAGCGGAACTGACCCGGGCAAACATATCCAACAGCCGAGCCACGATTCCTGTCCATCCGGTTTGGTGACTGGCCCCCAGACCAGCGCCATTGTCTCCGTGGAAATACTCGTAGAACAGAATGTAGTCCCTCCAGTGGGGGTCTTCCTGGAATTTCTTCGTGCCCCCGTAAACAGGGCGCTTTCCATTTTCGTCCTGCAGGAAGATGCTCGAAGCGCGGCGGGAAAGCTCCTTGGCTACCTCGAACAGGGTCATGTACTTTCCAGAGCGGGTGGGGCATTCGACTTTGAACTCATCCCCATAGAATTGATACAGGTTCATAAGACCGCGGATCAGGAGAACATTCACGGGCATCCAAATCGGACCACGCCAATTGGAGTTTCCGCCGAACATGCCTGTATTCGATTCGGCAGGCAAATAGTCGACTCTGTGCTCCTGTCCCTCGACGTGAAATACAAACGGATGATCGAGGTGGTAGCGAGACAAAGATCGGATTCCATAGGGGCTGAGAAACTCATTTTCATCGAGCATGTAAGCGAGAACACGCTCTAGCTTCTTCTTGTTCACTATTGCGAGCAGCCTTCGACCGCCGTGGCCGACTAACACTTCCTCTTGGCCCCGAACATGCTTCAGTACATCGGGATGGCGCTTCTTGAACAGCTCGATCAATTCCAAAATCCGGGGATGGCGTACCAAGAGGTTAGGTTCGAACACGGTGCTGGCGCACAGGGGCAGCAATCCCACCATCGAGCGAACCTTCAGACGCATGGCCTCGCCATTTGGGAGGTGGAGCAGATCGTAAAAAAAGCCTTCCCCGGTGTCCCACATCTCGTCGTGGTTCTCGCCGATGCGGTCCATGGCGTAGGTGATCCAGATGAACTGCTCAAGGAACCGGAAGGCGAGATCCTCGTACCGCGGATCGTACTCTGCCAGGATCAATGCGATTTCGAGCATAGTCTGGCAGTAGAACGCCATCCACGCCGTCCCGTCCGCTTGATCTAGATGACCCCCAGTGGGCAGTTTCGAACTGCGGTCGAAGACACCGATGTTATCGAGCCCGAGAAATCCGCCCGCAAAAACATTGCGACCTTCGGGATCCTTGCGATTCACCCACCAGTTGAAGTTCAACATCAGGCCCTGAAAACAACGTTCCAGGAAACGAAAGTCAGACCGACCCAGTTGTTGTTCGACGTTGTACATCACCAAAGTCGCCCAAGCATGTACAGGAGGATTCACATCGCTGAAGTTCCACTCGTACGCTGGGAGCTGCCCGTTCGGGTGTGCGTAAAGGGTCCGCAGCATCAGCAGGAGTTGCTCTTTCGCAAAATCGAAATCTACCAAGGAAAGCGCGATGGTATGGAAAGCCAGGTCCCAAGCCGCATACCATGGATACTCCCACTTGTCCGGCATCGAAATGATGTCGCGGTTCAGCATGTGGAACCATTCGGTGTTCCTCAGATTGCGGCCCTTTGCCCCGGTCATCGGATGAGCGTCGTGTTCGGTCAGCCACTGGTCCAGGTCGAAGTAGTAGAACTGCTTTGTCCAGAGCATTCCGGCGAGCGCTTGACGGTGCACACGGCGTTCATCCTGGCTCAGAGACTTCGGCGTGATCCGGTCGTAAAACTCATTGGCGTCTGCCAGACGCGCTGCGAAGATCCCGTCGAAGTTGTTGAACGGGTCGGCTGGCGGCTTCGCACCCAGGCGCAACCGCACGACTTTACTGCTCCCGGCCGGCACCTGAAGCCGGTAATGCGCAGCCGCTTTCGTCCCGGTCTTCGACGGATTCACGGCTTCCCTGTTGCCTGAAATGACGTACTCGTGAAATGCATCCTTCACGTACGGCGATGGATTCGCCTGCCCCCACAGGCGGCTGGTGTTGGACTCATTTTCCGTAAACAGCAGTTCCGGATTTCCTTCGCAGTCGAGCGTGCAGTCCCCCAGCTGCGCATGGGTAGCCCGAACCGTTGCGCGTTCAACTTGACGCAGCGCAGGCTTTGTCGTGTCTTTGTCCCACGACCAGGTGTTGCGGAACCAGAGTGTTGGCAGCAAATGGATATCAGCTGCTTCGGGACCACGATTGTGGACGGAGATGCGGATTAAGAGATCGTCTGGATCTGCCTTGGCGTATTCCACGAACACGTCAAAGTATCGATCGTCATCGAACACTCCGGTATCTAGGAGTTCATACTCCAGCTCTTCACGCGAACGACGGCCATTAGCCTCGACGAGGTCGCGATAGGGGTACTCCCGCTGAGGGTACTTGTAAAGATATTTCATGTAGGAGTGGGTGGGAGTGCTGTCGAGATAGAAGTAGTACTCCTTAACGTCCTCGCCGTGGTTGCCTTGGCTGTTTGTCAGCCCGAACAGGCGTTCCTTCAGGATCGGGTCGCGCCCGTTCCACATAGCGACAGCGAAGCAAAGGTGTTGTTGATCGTCCGAAATCCCAGCCAGACCATCCTCACCCCAGCGGTACGCGCGAGAACGAGATTGGTCGTGAGAAAGATAATTCCAGGCGTCGCCGTCGTGGCTGTAGTCCTCGCGAACTGTGCCCCACTGTCTTTCGCTGAGATAAGGTCCCCACTTCTTCCAGGGCGCACCAGTCTCACGGGCATCGTTCAGGCGCTTCTGCTCGACTGTCTGGGCGTAGTCAATCGCGGAGTTCGGGCTAGGGTTCATAGCATCCTCACGTAATAGAAGGATTAAGAAGAAGGTCCGTCCACGTATCGTAATTGTGTTGCATCGTAGAGAATTCGGATAGGGTTGCACACTGTCGAAAGTGACAGTCTTTGGTCGCGGGTGCGCGATTTGGACCAGCCCCGCAGATCGCCGGTTAAAATGTCCGACACCTGCGAATTCGTAGCGCTAGATGGAGGCTGGATGCCTGATTCATCGTCTCAGGGCGGGCCGCCCAACGGTACTTGACGTAATGAGAAGGCATGAGTGCTATGCTCGGAGTGCATGCCACAGGTGTGCTCGAAAACGTCTTAACACGGCCGACATTATTAGAGATGGCGATTTCGCTACGGTTGAGACGCGGCGCTTTCCAGAGTCTCCTTCGACCCACTTAAGCAGGTATTGTCGCTGCGTGCTGCGCACAGATCGTGGCGTGTCCCTTAATTCCGCCGATTACCGATCCCAGCCGCAACTCAAACTCTGTGCTGGTGCGGTAGATCGACATTCATGAACTTCAAGGGTGTCAGACCCGTCAAGAGCAATAAACCGGCCAACCTTCTCAAGCCCCAGCACGTCGATGTGGTGAGCCAGCATGCTCTGATGACCTGTAGCGACATGGAGCGGGTGGCTCTCACGATGGCAGATTTTCCTTCGCAGAGAGCAGTGCACAGGATTTCACGGATGTTGTCACCCCAGAGACTCGCGTCCGTTAGAACTGCACAAGGTGCGTGTACTCCTCTAGTGGGTGGCGGGTCGATAGAATCAATGGACCGTCTAATCCGACAATCCGCTACCAACGAATTGCCTGCCCTGACGAATCGTTTCCACCGCAACTAATAGTTCGTTTCTGGCGTGTGTCTTAACGACGTAGCCCAGTGCCCCGAGGCTGAGGGCTACTTGCACTATGTCGGTGGAAGATTCTTGGCTGACAAAGAGTATTTTGGATTTTGGGGAAAACTTGCGGATTCGTCGTGCGGCCTCGATTCCATTGGACTTCGGAAGTCCAAGGTCCAGCAAAACCAAGTCCGGTTGCAGTTCTGCGGCCTTCTGAGCGGCTGACAATCCATCCGACACCTCGCAGATCACATGTATATCTGCTGTGCACTGGAGAGTGGAGACGAGGAACCGCCGAAAGGGCTCGCAATCTTCTGCCACGAGGACCCGGACTGGGGGTGTCGCCAAGCAGTCTCCGTCTAGTCGAATTGCCAGGCAAATTCAATAAGCAGCTGGAACAGCGCCCTGCAAGATCTGTAACCCGGGGGAGGGCACGACTTCAGCATATGTATAACGGAACAATTGCGTCGTTGCGCAAGAGCACGCAAGAAGAAATAAAGTCAAGAAGGCGAGAAAAGCGGACACACCACTTCTGTCAATCGATCATGAGGGCTTCGGGCGCATGGAGAAGGATCCGGCCGCGTCCCTTGGTAATAGTACCGGACCGTACCCAATCACTTAGAACCCGACTGGCGGTAAACCGGGTGACATCCGCCAATGCGCCGAGCTCATCGTTTGTCGCGCAAATTTCGATCCCGTCGGGATGAACCTTGCCCAACTGATTCCCGAGCTTGAGCAGGACTTTTGCCAACCTCTCCTCTGCGGTTTCTGTAACCAGGCCAATATGGCGTTCCATGTAATTTCGCAAGTAGCAAAGGCTGATGCGCAAACCATTTTCTCCGAGCAGGGGATAAAGGGAAGCGAGGTTGTGGACTGCGGAGCGATCCCACGCCAGGAGCTCACAGTCGGAGGTTGCTTCTGCGGTTGCCATATAAGCGGATGGGCTCCTCAAGAGGGCTATCAACCCGATAACATCTCCCGGCACCAGCTGTGCCAGCAGAACCCACTCGCCCTTTTTTGTGATATGACAGTAGCGCGCCCGGCCACTCTGAACGAGGAATAAGTGGGTTGCTTGATGACCCTCGGTAATAATAGCGCGCTGGGATGAGACCCGTCGGAGTTCTGCCGCGGCGAGAACGGCAGTTGTCGCATCTTGCGTAAGCCCAGCCAGGAAGGGGAAGGGTGCAGCGGCCGCCAACGTTGATTGAGAGGTGATCATGTTTGCGATCTACACCGAGCACGGCAGACACCGCGCCGCGCAAGAGATGTCAAACCTGAGCCACACAATGATCGCACCGATCCACGGTTGTTCGGTGACCTACGTCACTGGCACGTGTGACCCCTACCAGAGCGAACTCAAAAGGAACAGCCTCATGCAGGCCGTAATCGTGACCGCCGCTCGATTGCCTCGCATTGAGAGTTGCGCCTACGGAACATCCGCAGGCTAAATTCCATGATAGGGTGTGAGCCGAGGGCAGAAATGCCCATGAGGACGTCTTGCAAAGTGAGCAGTTTTGACCAGACTCTGGCTCGTTGGTTGCGTACCCTGTTGTGCTTCCCTGTGTGCCTAAGGAGTTGGCGTCATGCATTGTCTGTTATGCGATTCGAGCAATCAGACGGAGTTTACTGCCGAGATGATGTTCCATCTTGGAGGCCCCAGAAACGTTGACAACCCCGGAGTCCTCGCGTTCCCGAAAATCTTGGTCTGTTTGGATTGCGGCTCTTCACGGTTTACCACGCCGGAAACCGAGTTGCGGGTGCTGGCAAAGGATATTGTTGTGTCCGCGGGCGCCTAATCCTCCGCTCGCGGTCGAGGGCCTTGCCTCAGTGAAATAGTTACCCGACAATCCATCGCTGACAATGCCTGCCCTTAAGAACCGCTTCCGCAGCAGCTAGTAGGTCGATTGCAGTGCGTGTTTTCAGAACATAGCCCCCGGGCTGCTCCGCAATTAAGTGCCTTAGTAGCTAATAGCTCCCTCTGCCGCTGCGTCACCTGCCTTCTGGGTTCCTCTAGAATCAGAAGCAGAGAGGCGAAAAAATGAGAAGTCTACTGCACTCGATTTTGATGGTATGTCTCGCAACAGCAGGATGGGCGGCCGAGAAGGCAACCAAAGCACAAGGTCGCGTAAATGCGGCTGGCACAATTCTCCAGGAGATCCAGTCTGCCCCGGATCAGGGCATTCCAGAAGACTTGCTGGCCTCGGCCGCGTGCGTGGCGATAGTGCCCTCTATGCTAAATGGTGGCTTTGTTCTTGGCTTGCGTTACGGGCGCGGCGTTGCTACGTGCCGTACTGCCAAGGGGTGGAGCGCACCCGCCTTCTTTGTCATAGAGGGAGGCAGCTTCGGCTTGCAGTTCGGCGGGCAAGCTGTGGATGTGATCATGCTGATCATGAATGATGACGGCATGACGAAGCTGCTCTCGAGCAAGTTTAAGTTGGGCGCGCAAGCCAGCGTGGCCGCTGGTCCGGTGGGGCGCCAGGCAGAGGCTGACACGGACTGGAAGCTGCGCGCTCAGGTGTTGAGTTATTCCCGTTCTCGCGGGGTATTTGCCGGAGCCACGCTGGAGCATGGGACAATCAAACAGGACAAGGACAGCACACGAGCGTTCTACGGGCGCATGGTGCCTTTCAAGACTTCACTCAGGGGAGTGATCGACGCTCCCACGACCACCTACCCATTCCTTGATCCCTTAGCCACGTGGGCTCGAGTTGCGGCAGCCAAATAGCTAACAGACCTGACATCTCGTAACACGAAGATGAACGTTGACCCTCTCTTGCCTTGATGCGACCCTGGTCGGCGCCCAACCATCCACTGTCGAATCAGATGGGATGGAAGGCCGCCTCCGACGGGATGCTGTAGGCTCCCAAGTTATCGACGTGCTCGAAGCATCTTATACTTGTTGTGGAACTGACGGCCTGATAGCCGACGCAATCAGGCGCTTACATAGTGTGGACAGTGTCAAAAAGGGTTTTCGCACCACACGGATCCGTGTGCTCGCGAGATGACCAACTGATCCTGAACCATCCCTGGGAGCGCCGCAACGTTTTCAAAGTCTTCGAAAGTGCGAGATATTGCAGATTTGCGTCTTTATTCTAGGATGCTGCCGCATCCGCTTCCGAATCCTCAGAATATTCGTCCGAGCTGGAAGAAGAACTTCGTGTGCCCATAGTTGCCTACGGCCCCTCCGGCTTCCACCGGTCCAAACCGTGTATTCACGATGAGTGCCCCGACGAAGTCGCCCGGAACGTTAGGAGGCTTGGGGCCGCGGGGAAGTTGGTATGTCTTCCCGACCTCCAGGGCTCCCAGAAAATCGATGGTGCTTCCGAGCAGGGGTGGTAGGTTCTTCAGTGTCCTGATGTAGCCGAGTTGGCCTAAGAAATACTGGTTCGTTAACAGTTCGTTTGTACCGTAGGCTGCGAAGCGCGTCACTCCCCCGAGATGGAATGCCGGAATGCCGGCGTTGAACCCATAGGTGGAGCCGCCGTACGCATTCAGAAACACTGTGTTCCTGCGGTTCAGTTGGAAGAAGCTCTGGATCTCCAACTCCGACACGGGAAAGCCCTCCGGTGCCGCGGGGTTGACGTTGAAGTATTTGGTGTAAAACTTCACACCTTCCCCCTTGCGCGGAATGACTGGATTGTCCAGCGTTACCAGCGTGTACTGCAGCTCGGCGTCGCCCGTTGCACCAGAAACAGTCGGAAAGGCTTCGGTGTGGCCAATCTGCGGTGTCAGTTTCTGATGGCCTCCCTCATAGCCGACGCGGAGTTCGCCAGTGCTGCCAAACGCGTATCCGAAGTCTAAACCTCCGAGAGCCTCACGGTTCCTGTAAATCGTCAGCAACGTGCTTTCATTGAAGACCGGATATTGAGAACTGTTGAAGCCTGCTCTGGGCGCGACAAACCAATTGCTAGTCCCGCTCAAGGGCCGGTAGTACTCGGTGCGGATCCCATATTGTGAGCCGACCATCACATCGTTTCGCAGCTCTCTCCTGTAACCGCCGAAATCCAGGAAGGTGATACGCGCTCCCATACTAAAGAAGACATTGTTGTAGTCCGAACCGTCGATAATGAGCAGTGGCCGCACGATCGGTGGAGAGTAGGACTTGGGTTCAGCATGGATCTGCAGGCCCTGCTTTCCATCTCGCTCCACCACGGAATACCTGACGCTGGAAAGCGCGCCCAGACCGGTCAATTTCAGAATCTCCCCGTCCAGCTTCGCCGAATTCACCGGCTTTCCAACGACATCAGACATGCTCTTTTCAATGGGCTTCGCGACCTCCGGAGAAACTCCGGTCACTTCCACAAATTGCGGCACAGTTGTCGCTCGGTTGCGGCGGGAATCTCGTTCAGCGAGGTATTGATCCCACGACGCCTGATCGACCGAGAGTCTCGACAACATTTCGGAGCTGGCAGCGGCTGCTTCATATCCCGCTTTGATGATGGCGTTCGCCTTTTTGAATTCCATGGAGTCGAACGCCTGAAGTGGCACCGTGATAATGGCGTCGGCCTTCTCTATCGACCGCCGCTCGTTGACTGCAATCACAGTCGAGATCGACTGATTCAGTACAGCGAAACTCGAGAGGTTCGCGTCAGGCTTCATCGGAGCACCCTGAAGGTGAACACCGACGACCACGTCCGCCCCCATCTCTCTCGCGACGTTCACCGGGATGTTGTTGAGCAGTCCGCCATCGACATAAATGTGACTGCCCGAACGGACCGGAGAGAAGATCCCCGGCAAGGACATGGTGGAGCGAAGGGCAACATTCAATTCGCCACTCCGAAAGACATGTTCACTGTTCGTCGACAAGTCCGTCGCCACGCATGCAAATGGGATGGGAAGGTCATCAAAACTCTTGAGTTGAGAATAGGGAAGGGAAATGCTATCAAGGATGAATGAGACCTGCTGACCAGTGTTGAATCCCGATGGAAACTGCAGGCCGTCGCGCAATCCAAATTCCATTCTGCTTGGGTATTCACGCGAATCTTGCTTTCTTCGGTAAGACAGATCGCCGAACGGCGTCTCCCCGCCGATCACGATATCCCAATCGATTCCTTCGACAACCTCCCTTACCTCGCCGGCATTCCGTCCGGTGGCGTAAACCCCTCCCACTAACCCGCCCATGCTCGTCCCCGCGATATAACTCACCGGAATGTGGTGTTCCTCGAGCCACTGAATGACCCCGATGTGTGCAAAACCGAGCGCACCACCGCCTTCTAGCACGAGGCCAATCTTTCGATGGCTCTCGGCGCTCGGCGCGGATTGCGCCGACACAAGCATCGACGTGATACAGATCAGGATAACTGCGAAGAAGAGGGTACGTGATTGAACGATCATGAAATCCGAGCATTCCCATGCTCACTTGGAAAAATAGCAGGAGCTTCAGACGATGTAACTGTTAGTTTTGACAGTCGCATCCAATACTCCGGAGTTGGCTGGCCACAACATTCCAACTTAGGTGGAAGCAAGGTGTTTGGGCGGATGGGCCCTATTCTCACAGGTTCTGCGCGGGCTGGAAGTTTTGCCAGTTAACCGAGTGGCACGGCGCTAGTAAGCTACTTTGACCGCCGACTCCGGCTTCGGCGTTCATCGAGGTGCCAGTGAACAAAGCGAGTCACACCTTGTCGTGGCGGCTGCTGTAGCTTTTGATGATGTTTCTTGTTGACCTCTTCATATTCATAAGTGCGAGTGTCCACCGATTTCCACGGCAAAGGAGCGAATCGTGGCGACAAAGAAACCGAGTATTCTAATCATCGTTTCCGTTTTATTGCTGTTGGTGTTGACGGCCGGAGCCTGGCCGGCGATCAAACTGAGAGTCAGTTGGCACAATCCGAACTACACCCAACCTCGCTTCAAGACCATCTTGGCCATTGGAATGAGCAACAATCTGCAGACGCGCGCGGATTTTGAAGTAGCGCTCGCCGGAAAAATCGCGCGGCCCGGCATCAAGGCTATTGCGGGCACAGATATCTTGCTCCGGCCTACGGCCGGGAAGCTTGATCTGACCTACCTGCGAGGACAGATCAAGTCATTCCACATCGACGCCGTCGTGGTTTCTCGTCTGGTGAAGATCGATACGAAGGTTAGGTATGTTCCCGGGCAAACATATTTCCTCCCTTATTACAACTCTTTCTATGGTTACTACGGGACGGTTTATCCCGTCGTCTACTCCCCCGGCTATTTGCAGAATGACACTACGGTACGGGTGGAAACCAATTTGTACGCCGTTACCGAACCCGACGGCGTGCTCGTGTGGACTGGTATGAGCGACACCTTCAATCCCAGCTCAGCACACAAAGCAATCGATGAATTGGTCAAGCTGGTTGTCAAAGAATTCGAGAGGCAGGGAATTATTTCTGACACGGACAAATAACTTTGCTCAACGCACCTAACGTGGCTTCTCGTGGGATTTCGCTATAGCCCCTCTCACAGCGGAGAGAAACACATCTCCGGCGTCAGCGTGAAGTTCTTCAACTGTTGGTAGAAGACAAGTGCATGAAGGAGATTTCACATATCCTGCAACTAAAGTCGGTTACGGTGGCCTTTCACAAGTACAAGACCATGGAGTTCCTCGGCATCAAGTCCAACAACTAACTGATCGAGTACGCCGCCAAGCATCACGTCGTGTCTGAGTAGCGTCGCGGGTGAAAAAGGAATGTAGAAGTGTTCCAACCTGCATGCTGGTCGAGCCGTTCCTTTTGCCTCGAACTCGTCCCTTCTAGCACGCGCTAAGGGATCAAAGGGATCTCCGCCGCCAACTGTATGTTCACCAGCATCGTGAGACGGTTGTCGACCTGGTAAAACTTCGCAGCGCGCTTGGCTCCAAGCGTAGTTTCAAATTTTGGAAAATATGCTTTCCGAAGAGCCTGGGAGTCGTCCTCGATCTGGAAGAGTCGCTGGGTCAGACTGGACGCTTTAGCGTCTTGCATCTTGTCGATGTTCTGTGCATATTCCGTGATGAGGCTCAGTCGCTTGTTGGCTATTGCGTGCTGTTCCTTCGCGTATTCCCGGTAGACGGGCCAGAAAGCGGCCGCTTCAGGTCCGGTAAACTCCATCGTGTCTTTGATGACGTCGTCTTTAACGGCCTGTAAATCTTGACGTAACAGTTTGATGTCATCGTCGCTCAAAGGTTTGGCCTGAACCGTTGCTGTTTGGGCCAGCGCTGACGCCGAAACCAAACTCAGGACAACCGCCAGAATTGCTTGTTTTGCTTTCACGGCTTCCTCCTCGTGAGGTAAAGTTCTGCGGTGCACCTTAAGTTCCTGTCCAAGTCCCATTCGGGAGGAAACGCTAAAGTTCAGCCCGCGACAGAATATTGCCAGTGGACCTAGTGTTACGAAACTGCTGAAAGTACTAGCGGCAACAAGGTTCGGATTCCGGAACGCTTCCTCCGTTGTCCGCCCCTTGCCAGTCGTGGGCTCGTATTGTTGGCGGTTTCTGCCTGTTAGAGCTCACGCTAGGCTGGCTTCGACAAATAACCAGACTGGGGTGCGATGAGGTCCTTTCTGACTAGGATTGAGATCGCTCCGTGATCGAGCTTGTGAGTGAGACAGCCGGATAACGGAGGTGAGACACAGGCAACTGCCTCCGCGCAGCAGGTGAAGGGACAGAGCGCCAGGGCACTAGATGCGTCGCCGCAGGAGGGCAATGGTCTTGGGCAAGGTGGGCACGATTGGAACGGCCATGGCAACTGCGCGTAGGAAGAAATCGGCGCCAGACGAACGTAGTGCAACGGCAAAATCCAAGAGGGAGCCCAGGTCCGAGAGGAGTATCAGAAGGAGAAATGGACCAACAACCGGCAGAGAGGCAAACTTTAGAGGGGTTTGCCGCTCGTCTCGACACGGGCGGTAATTCGATGAAGGAAGTAGAAACTCGTAAAGGAAGGAATCATGCGACTTCGCAGAAGAGGTAGCTCAGGCGCGGCCGGGATGCAGCGCATTCAGGAGGGGGTAAATCGGTTCCGCACCAGGGTGTTCCCGCAGAAAAGAGAACTTTACGAGAGATTAGCCGAGAAGCAGGTGCCGTTTGCCCTGTTCCTTACCTGCGGCGATTCGAGAATTGAGCCTTCGATCTTGACGGGTACCGAGCCAGGGCAGATTTTCGTAGAGCGCACGCCCGGCAACATTGTTCCGATCTATGACGAAATCGCGAGTGTGGGTGTCTCGGCCAGTATTGAGTATGCAATAACTGTTTTGGGCGTGCAGGATGTAATTATCTGCGGACATTCGGCCTGCGGTGCAATGAAGGGGCTGCTTCACCCGGAAGAATTGAGGAAGATTCCCGCAACAGCACGTTGGCTGAAATATGCTAAACCGGCTATCGAGATGCTGGAGCGCGATTACCACGAACTGCATGGAGCACCCCGACTGAAGAAGCTCAGCCAGTTGAACGTAGTAGAGCAGATGGCGCACCTGCATACCCACCCTGCGGTGGCTGAGCGATTGCCTGCAGGAAAAGTCCGTATCCACGGATGGTTCTACGAAATCCACAAAGGGATGGTTGAGAGGTATAACCGCGATACAGGAGAATTCGAGATGTGGCCCGAATGCAAATAAGCAGGCAGAGGATGGAACTGCACGAAACGCCAGTGTGCCTTATCGTTCTATTCTTAGATTGATGAATGCAAGCCGGACGAAGCCGCGGATCGGCCGGCCAGGAGTATGACCCCTGCGATGCCGGAGACAGCGGAAGCCGCCAATATCGCGATCTTGGCAATGTCCACGATTTGACTCTCTTCGAAAGCTAACGTGGTCACAAAGAGCGACATCGTAAAGCCGATTCCGCAGAGACATCCCGCTCCGAGCACCTGCCGCCAGGAGACATTGGCGGCCATCGTTGCCAGCCCGGTCTTCACCGCGAGATAGCCAAAAAGGCAGATGCCCACGGGCTTGCCAACCACTAATCCCAAGGCTATGCCCCAACTTGCGGAGTGCTTGAGGGCGGGAGCTAGATTAGCTCCGATGTTCACTCCCGCATTGGCGAGGGCGAACAGGGGGATGATGAGAAAGCTGATCCAGGGCTGAAGTTGATGTTCAATGCGGTGTAAAGGTGACTCGACGAGCTCAACGTTTTCCTCCAGCGTGTGAATGATGGAGTGCTCCTCGAACGAATTGGAAGGCACACTCTCCAGCTGGTCCAAAAGAGATCGGCTGTGTCGTAGAAATTCAGCCCTGTTGATGAAGGTTCGCGCTGGAATGGTAAAGGCCAGAAGAATGCCTGCAATTGTGGCATGCACACCCGAACTAAGCACCGCAACCCAAGCGAAAATCCCGATAATTGCATAGACGATGGGTTTACGCGTTCCGAGCACGTTCGCAATCGCAGACAAAATGACACACCCAATTCCGATGGACAGGCTGATGTAATTGATGTGCTTCGTGTAAAAGACTGCGATCACGATCACCGCGAAGATGTCGTCCACAATGGCGAGTGCGGTCACGAAAACTTTGAGAGAGAGTGGAACCCGATTGCCGAGGAAGGTAAGTAATCCCAGGGCAAATGCAATGTCCGTCGAAATGGGAACGGCCCATCCTTGTTCAACACCCGCTCCTTTGGTGACCACCAGATAGATGAAGGCCGGCACGATCATTCCACCCAGTGCTGCGGCGAGTGGAAAAGCGGCACGTCGGAAGGAAGACAGTTCTCCGACGAAGATCTCACGCTTGATTTCCAACCCTACCAGGAAGAAGAAAAGCGACATCAGCCCGTCATTGATCCATGCATGGCGATTCTCGGAGAGGACAAAGCTGCCCAATCGGACGGGAACCTGGGTTTCCAAAATCTGGTGGTAACCGTGTTGCCAGAAAGAGTTGGCCCAGATGAGAGCGAGGAGAGTACTCGCCATCAGCACGATTCCCCCTGCCGCTTCCATACGAGCGAAACGGACAAATGGACTGGTAATGAGCTGAATCGCGGTTGATGGTGGTGTGGTTGTCTGCATCGAGGATCGTAATTCGCATCAGACAGTGCCATTTGCCTCTTGGGCAACTGTCACTTTTTCTAGGTGTCTGAAGAAAAGAAAAGGACTTCTGCTGGCACTTTTGACAGTACCAACCCCCAAGACGAGAACGTAGATTGCGTAGTCGAGTGCAACAGTCGCTCCTGCGAAGGAGGTCATACGTATGACGGTGTGGAGATCCGGGTTGACGAGGGTTCTTCTTGTCCTGACCTTGGCAGCGCCGGCAAACATCTGGTCGCAGTCCAACAACCAAAACGCGGACAGAGTACAAGCTCTCCAGAAGCAGCTCGATGAAATGAAAGCGCAAATGGCAAACGTCCAAGCGCAGATCACCGAGCTGTCAGGTGGGGCACAGCCAGCGGTTCCCGCGACTACTGCAAGTTCTACGCCGACACAAGCAGTGGAAGACAAAGGACGCGACGCAGCGAAGGCGGCGCTGACGCCTGCAGAACAAGTGGACAAGACAACTGCAACGTATGCGACAACTTCGGAAGATCAAGTCGCTGCACCGCGGGTCGACAATGCTCCTTTCGATCCTCGCTTTCCAGGTTATTTCCGGATCCCTGGGACGGAGACACTGTTGCGCATCGGCGGCTACTTCAAGACCGATTTTATCTACGATTTAAAGCCAGCGGGCGACCCGGAGCGTTTTATCCCGGCGACCTTTCCCATTCCAGCTCCCCCGGGGGCGAACAACAATACCGTTTCCATACGGCCCACACGTCTCAATCTTGATTTTCTGATTCCAGTTGCGTCAAGAAGTGTCCGCTTCTTTATTGAAGGCGATTTTTTCGGGTCGAACGCGACTACGCCGCGACTGCGACATGCTTACGCGCAGGGAAAGAATTTATTAGTAGGCCAGACCTTCTCGAACTTCATAGATGTTGACGCTGGGCCCGACACGCTTGAATTTCAAGGACCAAACAGTTGGGTTATCATTCGAAATCCGCAATTCCGGTACACCTTTAAGTTAACCGACAAGACGAACTTGGGCGTCTCGGTGGAGAAAGCTTCCTCGGATGTTGCCTTTAAGACAGCGACATTCAACGCACTCCCTAATACTCCGACTCCAGACTTCACCGTCAAACTCCGGCATGACTTCTCGAACGGACACGTTCAGATATCGGGGCTTTTCCGGGATGTGGCCGCCTATCTGCCAGCGCCGGATACCAGGAGTGCTTCTGTTTTCGGTTGGGGCGTTAACTTAACCGGCGCGTTCAAGGTTTTCGGAAAAGACAACCTCGTTTACCAAGGCGCGTATGGGGCGGGGTACGAGAGGTATGTCAACGATACCTCGGGATTGGGCATTGACGCAGCGCCAGCCGATGCTGCAAGCCCTCACCTGAAGGCGGTGCCCCTCACGGCCGTTTATGGAGGCTATCAACATTACTGGTTGAAGCAACTGCGCTCATCGGTTGTCTACGGTTTTGCCCAGGTGCAAAACACGGATCTGGAACCGGGCACCGACTTCCACCAGAGCAATTACTCGGCGACGAACCTGATCTGGAACCCAATTGGATCGCTGAACGTCGGTGCCGAGCTTCTATACGGCTGGATCGTGAAAGAGAACAACACCAAGGCCAATGCTACGCGAATCATGTTTAGCGCCAAATACAGTTTCGTAAAGCCCGGAAAGTAAAAATGACGGCCGGAGCGCTCCAGGCCCCGAGGCCGCATTCATAGTTTGGAGAGGACATAACATGGATAGTACAGCGAAAACCCAAACCACCAGAGTCGATCAATTCTTTACCGGAACCGAAGCCAGACACGACCGCTGGCGTACGCTTTTGCAGCAAGCGAGAAAATGGCAAGCCTCGGCGGCCAAGCAGCAAGCCGAAGCGGACGCAGACCGTTCACGGGTTATAGCGAGCTTGAACGAGTTGCAACAGTGGGAAGACTTTTATGCCTATCCTGGAGCGCCACTGCTCAATCTGCTGACCGAGCGAGCGAATTCCGGCGACGCGGTCGGTACAGAGCGACTGGCACGCACCATTAGTACCGCCATCGTCACTCATTCCTATCGCTCCAACGTCGGGGAGTGGGAAAAAGAAGAGGAAGGTGCGCTCAGCCTGTCTGATCGTGTGCCACTGAGCAGTGAGACAGGGGCAGCCCATCGGCCGTATTTCGAAGTGCTCTTTGTCAGCCCCGCTCGCCAGTCAGCCTGGAATAATCTCGTCCAAGAACTGCGTAAATTCCGCCGTCCACAAGACAAGTTTGTCTACGAACCAGTCTTCATAGCGAATTTTGAGGACGCAATTTTGGCTGCAATCCTGAATGGCAGTCTGGAAGCGGCTGTCATCTATGATGATGTGCCATTCGCCTCCGTACGCAACAGTCCTGTACTGCGTGAGCTTCTGACGTCTTACCTCAGCGCGAGCGGTATCGATTCAAATTCCCTGCAGGCAGGATTAACCCTCGCACAAGCGCTTAAACTCGTGCGTCCTGAATTGGACATCTACATCCTCTCCGATCGCGAAGTCGAGAAGACAGCCGGAAGTACCGAAGCCGCTTGTGTGCGGCGAATTTTCTACCAGGTTGAAGAACCTCTGGAATTGCACCTTAGCATCCTGGATGGTATTTCCGACCGGTACTCCACGCCCTACTTCGACAACCTCCAGAAGTATGCGCAAAGACCCATCGGCACATTCCATGCGCTACCCATCGCCAGGGGGAAGTCGATCTTCAAGTCAAACTGGATTCGCGACATGGGTGAGTTCTACGGGCTGAACTTGTTCCTTGCGGAGTCATCGGCAACGACCGGTGGATTAGACAGCCTGCTGGAACCAACAGGAAATATCAAAGTCGCTCAGGATTACGCTGCCCGCGCTTTTGGTGCAGACCATTGCTTCTTCGTAACGAACGGAACCTCGACCTCCAACAAGATGGTCGAGCAGGCCTTGCTCGGTCCAGGCGACATCATGCTGGTGGATCGCAACTGTCACAAGTCGCACCACTACAGCGCGGTACTTTGCGGAGCGTTGCCGCTTTACGTCGATGCGTATCCGTTGACCGAGTTCTCGATGTATGGGGCGGTTCCGCTGCGCACCATCAAGAAAGCCTTGCTCGATTTGAAAGCGGAAGGGAAACTCGACCGGGCGCGCATGCTGGTGCTGACCAACTGCACGTTTGATGGTCATATCTACAACGTCGAGCGGGTGATGGAAGAGTGCCTCGCAATCAAACCCGATCTCATCTTCCTTTGGGATGAGGCATGGTTTGGATTTGCGCGTTGGTCGCCATTCTACCGTCGCCGTACAGCCATGGGCGCGGCTGCCATTCTGGAGAACAGATTCCAGGATCCAGCCTACCGCGCGGCTTACGACGAGCAGGCAAAGAAGTTTGGCGAAGATCTCAACCCAAGCGACAAAGCGCTCCTGGAAACAAGGTTGTTGGCCAATCCGGACAAAGTCCGTATGCGTGTTTATCAAACCAACTCGACGCACAAGTCCATGTCGTGCCTCCGGCAAGGGTCCATGGTGCTGGTGAAGGATCAGGACTTCCACACCGTGGAAGAGCAGTTCCATGAGGCGATTTTTACGCATGCTTCTACCTCTCCCAATCTCCAAATCATTGCCTCGATCGATGTTGCCCGCCGGCAAATGGAACTGGAAGGCTACGAGTTGGTGAATCGCGCCATCCAGTTGGCATTGGATTTGCGGCGTGAAGTGAAAACCCATCCCCTTATCTCCAAGTACTTCCGCATTCTTGGAGGGGATGAATTGATTCCGGCGGAATTCAGAAACTCCGGATTCGTGGACGTGCTGACCCCGGGAGCGAACTTGGCGTCAGGGATTAAGGCGATGCGCGAGGACGAGTTCGCGCTCGATGTAACACGCCTGACTCTGGTGTGCGGCTCAGCCGGGTTCGACGGTACGCAGTTCAAGAACATGCTGGCCGCCGATTACGACATCCAACTCAACAAAACCTCACGCAACAGCGTCTTGCTGCAGACGAATATCAACAACACTCGGAGCGATATTGCACAGTTGGTCAAAGTCCTGGTCGAAATCTCTCAGAAGATCGAGAAGAAACTGGCGCAAGGCGGCAACGAAGAGAAGGAAGCATTCGCGGCGCGGGTCAAATCTTTGACAAAGGATGTGCCAGATCTTCCGAACTTCAGCCGGTTCTACGACAGCTTCCGCGAGGATGCGACCAGCGGTACCAGTGAAGGTGACGTGCGGGCGGCTTTCTTCGGCGCGTATCGCGAAGCGCAATGTGAGCACCTCAAGCTATCCAGTCCGGAAATCGAGAGACGGCTTAAGGATGGTCCGGATTTGGTGTCGGCCACCTTCGTTATTCCTTATCCGCCGGGGTTTCCGATCATGGTTCCTGGCCAGGTGATCACTGCTGAAACCATAGATTTCATGCGCAAACTCGACGTGAAAGAAATCCACGGATTCAGTGCGTCCTTGGGCTTGAAACTGCTAAAGCCGTCGTTCCTCGATTCGATGAAGGCCGACGGAGCCAAGGGGAAGTCGAAAAAGACAAAGATGGAACCAAAGACTGCACTGACAGCGGCATAACTGGGAGCCGGCTCGCCTTGCTGCGGGCCGGCCCATTCTATGCGTAGGACTGCGCGCAACTGCGGCCAAAGTTGATAGGGAAACATCATTGGAAGTGAGATAACGCGGAGAGAAGAAAATGATATTCACATGGTTAGCAACCACGCTCCGACACTATCCGGAGATCGCCATATTCATTGTCCTGGCGCTCGGGTATTTCTTCGGCAAATTCACTTTTAAAGGGATCGGTCTGGGTTCGGTCACTGCCACACTTCTAGCAGGGGTGTTGATCGGACAACTCGGAATCACCATTAGCCAGCCTTTAAAGTCGACGGTCTTCCTTTTGTTTCTTTTTGCCGTTGGGTACGGAGTTGGTCCGCAATTCGTCCGCGGTGTCGCCAAGGATGGTTTGCCGCAGGCGATCTATGCCGTAGTCCAGTGCGCGTTTTGCCTGGCGGTGCCGATCGCAATCGCGAAAGTAGCGGGCTATGACCTGGGATATGCAGCAGGCCTTTACTCGGGGTCACAAACGATCTCCGCCGCAATGGGCCTTTCTACCGATGCTATCAACCGCGCAGGGATCGCCGCTGACCAGGCCAAGAGAATGCTTGACTCCATGCCGATTGCCTATGCTGTCACGTACATGTTTGGCACCGTCGGGTCGGCGCTTGTGATTGCTCTTCTTGGCCCGGTGTTGCTGCGCATTGATCTTCCCAAGGCCTGTCAAGACTACGAGGAGAAACAGGGTGGTGGCGCCAAAGAAATTGGCGGCGCATCAGCGTGGCGCCGCTGGGAAGCGCGCGCTTTTAAGGTCCGAAAAAACGGCAGAGTTGTTGGACTCCGGGCAATTGAAGCCGAGGCGCTGGTCCCCGATGCACGTGTTTTCATCCTGAGCGTACGTCACAACGGGGTCGTCGAGGAGGCCAGTGCGGATACTGTACTGCACGAGGATGACGTAGTGGCGGTCGCGGGCGCTCGGGATGTGCTCGTGAACCTTCTTGGCAGTGGCATCAGAGTGGCCGCTACAGGCACTGGTGGCCCGGTTGTAGCCGGTAGTGGCGAAGGCGCATTCGAGGTTGACGATCCCGAGTTGCTGCACATGCCGGTAGAAGGCGTGGACGTTTACGTATCGAACAAGGAAGTGGACGGCAAAACCCTGGCAGAACTGGCTACTCTGCCGGCTGCCCGCGGCGTCTTTTTGCGGAAAATCACCCGAGGAGCGGTCGCCACTTCCATTCCTATCCTGCCGAGCACGAAAATCTATCGCGGCGACATCGTCAACATAGTCGGCCGCACTCAGGACACCGATGTCGTCACCCACTTCCTGGGCGTCGCCGATCGGCAGACGGATGTGGCCGACGTGGCATTTATCGGTGCCGCCATCGCCATCGGTGCGCTCATCGGCGCAATCGTGTTGAATGTGGCCGGAGTGCCGATTACCCTGTCGACCGCAGGCGGCGCCCTGATCGCGGGGCTCGTGGCCGGCTGGTTCCGTTCCGTGCGCCCAACCTTCGGACGCATTCCATCCCCGACCGTCTGGTTCATGAATTCGGTCGGTCTCAACATCTTTATCGCCATCGTCGGAATCTCCGCAGGCCCGGGATTTGTGAACGGGCTCAAGACGCAGGGCATCGGCCTGTTCCTGTGGGGAGCTCTGGCGACGACGGTGCCCCTTGTTCTCGGCATGTTTGTTGCGAAGTACATATTCCGTTTCCATGATGCGCTGATTCTCGGCATTGTTTCCGGTGCTCGCACCACGACCGCATCTCTTGGCTTGGTCTGCGATATAGGCAAGAGCCAGGTGCCTGCGCTCGGTTACACCGTGACCTATGCCGTCGGTAACACATTCCTCACAATCTGGGGCATGGTCCTGATCATGCTTCTGGCGAAATGACTTTTTGAGTAATCGAGGAGACACACCATGGATGCATTGAGCAACCTCCATACGTTTGAAACACTGAGCCCGTTCGAAATTAAGGATGAGCTGATCAAGCTGGCCAAGAAGACGTCGAAAACCACGCAATCGGCCTTTCTGAATGCCGGACGCGGCAACCCGAACTGGATCGCTACGACTCCCCGCGAGGGTTACTTTCTCCTCGGTCAGTTCGCCATCACCGAGAGCAAGCGTGTGATGGAGCATCCCGCCGGACTTGGCGGAATGCCACAGGCGCGGGGCATCGCAGTTCGCCTTGAGGTTTGGCTCGCCAAACACCCAGAGGCGCCTGGTGCGTCCTTTCTTTCCGCAATGGTGCCCTTTGCAGTCAAGACCTTTGGGTTCGATCCCGATGCCTTTGTTCACGAACTCGTGGACTCGATCATCGGTGACAACTATCCGGTTCCCGACCGCATGCTCGTTCACAATGAGCGCATCACACACGAGTACCTGATGTGGGCGATGTGCGGAGAGCCGAAGCCAACCGGCAAGTTCGACCTCTACGCAGTCGAGGGTGGCACCGCGGCTATGTGCTACCTGTTCAAGTCGCTGAAGGCCAATCGCCTGCTCCACGCCGGGGACACCATCGCGCTGGGCACTCCGATCTTCACGCCGTACATCGAGATGACGCATTTGGAAGACTATGCTCTCAAGGTGGTCAACATCGCGGCGCCACAGGAGAATCGTTTCCAGTTCACGGATGAGGAACTCAAGAAGCTGGAAGATCCCAAGATTAAGGCGTTCTTCGTCGTGAATCCGGGCAATCCAACCGGTGTCGCGCTCAGTGAGGAAACGATCGGGAAGATCTCACGGTTGGTGAAGACCAAACGTCCCGACTTGATGATCCTGACTGACGATGTGTACGGAACATTCGTGCCGGAGTTCCGCTCCCTGCTGGGCGAATTGCCGCACCATACAATCGGCGTGTACTCGTATTCGAAGTATTTCGGCTGCACGGGATGGCGCCTTGGTGTCATCGCACTTCACGAAGACAACATCTACGACAAAATGATTGCCGCGCTCCCCGATTCCGATCTCAAGGCGCTCGACAAGCGTTACGGCGCCCTGACACTCGAACCGCGCAAGGTCAAATTCATCGACCGCATCGTTGCCGACAGTCGCGATGTGGCCCTGAACCACACCGCCGGGCTTTCGCTGCCGCAACAGGTGATGATGAGTATGTTCGGACTGGCCGAACTGATGGACAGCGAGAAGCGCTACCAGAATGCGTGTCGGGACATCGTGTACCGACGCTTTAAGGCTTGCCTCGATGGGCTTGGGTTGGAGGTACCCAATAACCCGCTTTATGACGCGTACTACGGCCTGATTGATTTCGAGTTCTGGGCCGAGAAGAAAATCGGCAGGGAAATGGTCGAGTACCTGAAGAAAAATGTTCACCCACTTGACCTGGCCTTCCGGTTGGCCGAGGACCACGGAATCGTGTTGCTGAACGGCGGCGGTTTCGAGGCGCCGAACTGGTCATTGCGCGTATCCCTGGCGAACCTGGACGACGAGGCCTACGAGGAAATCGGGCGGGGTGTTCGCGCGATCGGGAGAGGCTATCGGGACGCCTACGAGGCTTCGAAGCGGCATTCCGAAGAAGCAAAGGAGCCGGAGACCGTTACTGTGGGTGGTTAACTCTCAGTGTTGGAGTAGCGCTGGCGGCCCAATCGGGGTCGCACGAAGGAGATTGCATGGAGTGGCTGGCCAAGCTATTCGAGAAGTATCCGGAGATGGGAGTGTACCTCGCTGTAGGCATCGGGTACCTTCTGGGGCGACTGAAGTTTCGTGGCTTCGGACTCGGAGTGGTTACTTCCTCGTTGTTGGCAGGCATTTTCATCGGCAATCTGTTTCATGTCCCGGTTTCCGACCAGGCTAAGGCAATGTTGTTTCTTCTATTCCTGTTTGGTATCGGGTATTCAGTGGGGCCCAGCTTCTTCCGCAACCTGAAAGGTGAAGGATGGCGCTGGGCTCTTCTGGCAGTATTTATGCCCATCGTCGGGCTCATTACTGCCTACATGGTCGCTCGAATCCTCAAACTTGATTTGGGATATTCCGCCGGAATGCTTTCCGGATCGTTGACGGAATCTCCTGCCATTGGGACAGCTAGTGAGGCGATTCGAGGCCTGGCGTTGTCCGACGACCAGAAACAACTTCTCATTGGACATATCGCCGTCGCCGACGCGATCTGCTACATCTTCGGCACCATCGGAGTGATCTGGTGCTGCAGTTCACTGGGCCCGAAGCTGCTGGGCATTGACCTGCGCACACAAGCCAAGAAAGAAGAAGCGAAGCTGGGCATTCAACCCAAGAAGCAGGGTGTAGCGTCGGCATGGCACCCAATCAGCTTTCGCGCATACAAGATCCCGGAAGACGCTCCCGCGGTCGGCAAGACAGTCGCCGCTGCAGAGAGCTCGGTATTGGATGCCCGAGTTTTTGTGGAAAGAATTCGACGGGGAGGTGAGATATTTTCACCCATCGGCTCAACTGTAATAGAGGCAGGAGACACGGTCGCGGTTCTCGGTCGAACTGAGGTTTTGGTGAGGGTATTGGGACCTACTTCGCTCGAGACGACGGATCCCGATCTACTGCAGATTCCGGTAGCATCTTACGATCTCTATGTCACGCGGAAGGAAATCGCGGGCAAGACCCTCCAACAGATCGGTGACACTATCGAGGAAACCCGAGGTGTTCTGTTGCGCGGGATTACCCGTGAAGGCCGATCGCTGCCAATCGGTTTAAATGTGATCGTTGAGCGCGGCGACATTTTACAGGTCACCGGAAGCGAAACCAACGTTGAGAAACTCGCGCCGCTTCTCGGAAGGAAAATAGTGCCACAAGAAGACAGCAATCTTGGGGCGCTTGGGATTGCAATCTTCATCGGTGTGCTAGCAGGCGCCGCCATCTCATTCCCGATAGGTCGTCTCCATGTATCGCTGGGAACGAGCGTAGGCACGCTGTTGGCGGGTTTGGCAGTGGGGTGGGGCAGGTCTGTCCGACCCTGGTTTGCACACATTCCGGATGCAGCAATTCTCTTCATGCGATCCATCGGGTTGGCGGCTTTTGTCGCTATGATCGGACTGAAAGCGGGTCCGGTATTCGTGAGCGCGGTTAAAGAGTCTGGATACCTTTTGTTCTTTGGCGGCATTGTCGTCACGCTAATTCCTCTCATCTCGGGCACGTTGTTCGGTCACTACATTCTCCGGTTAGATCCGGTCCAATTGCTCGGAGGTGTTGCCGGTGCGCAGACCATGATCGCGGGTGCGGCTGCCGTGCAGGAGAAGTCGGAAAGCCCCATTGCCACACTCGGCTATTCGTACACGGCTGCGATTGCCCATGTCTTGCTTACGACCTCGGGAACCATCATCGTCTCTTTGCTTGCCTGATCTGGCTTGCTGACGCGCCCCTGTCAGTGCACGCGCCAAAATCCCGTTTTTCGAAGAAACCTCTATTCCTGCCCTCGGGAAGCCCTTTGTCACGCGGACGACGCAAAGCACTAACGGGACGAGACTAGCAGTTTTGACAGTGGTAGTTCGGATTCTAGAGGTCTAAAAACATGATGAATTCTTCTTCGATGCTAGAGATCACAGCCGAAGAGCGGAGTGCATTCCATGGAAACTCGCTTTGCGCTTCTAGATAACTCATGCCTCAGGTGGATCAAGCCTGTCCACCAAGTATTCATTCTGATCACGACCCTCCTGTTGCTGGGAGGCTGCGAAGAAAAGAAAGCCGCAGCCGCACCTGAGCCTCCGGATGTCGAAGTCGTGGACGTGATTCAGCAAGACGTTCCGATTTATTCCGAATGGGTTGCGCAACTAAACGGCGACACGAATGCGCAAATCACCCCCAAGGTTCAAGGCTATTTGCTGAAACAGAATTACAAAGAGGGTTCCTTCCTAGAGAAGGGGAACCTTCTCTTCGAGATCGATCCCAGACCGTTCGAAGCCGCACTTAACCAAACGAAAGCACAACTCGCAGTGGCGGAAGCCAATCTCTCACGAACAGAGATGGACGTAGCGCGAGATACACCACTGGCTGCACAAAACGCCATCCCACAGAAACAGCTCGACAATGATAAGGCGGCAGAAGCCGCAGCCAAGGCGCAGGTGGAAGCAGCCAAGGCGATGATTGAGCAAGCGCAACTCAATCTCGAGTGGACAAAAGTGTATTCGCCCATCAACGGCATTGCCGGTGTGGCTAACGCCCAAGTCGGAGACCTGGTGGGCGCCACCACCAAGATGACGACCATCTCAAAGGTGAACCCGATCCGCGCGTACTTCTCGGTCAGTGAGGATGCATATTTGCGGGTGGCTGACAAGATCGTCGCCGTGATGCGTGGTGCTTCCAGGGCCTACCCAGTACCAGTGGAATACATACAGGCGAACGAGGTCGCTTATCCGAGCAAGGGTCGCATCATTCTCGTCAACCGTGAAGTGAGCTCGCAGACTGGAACCATCCAATTTGCAGCAGAATTCCCCAATTCACAAGCTGTTCTCCGACCCGGTGGGTTTGGACGTGTGCGCATTAAGACTGGTGACAACAAAGGAGCCCTGCTGATTCCGCAATCTGCCGTTTTGGAGGTTCAGTCCACCTACCAGGTGGTCGTGGTGGGTTCCGACAACAAAGCGAGTTTCCGGCCGGTGAAGGTGGGCGACCGAGTTGGAAAACTCTGGGTGATCACCGAGGGATTAAAGCCCGGAGAAAAGGTGGTAACTCAAGGTTTCATGAAAGTGCGTGACGGTATGACGGTGAATGCCAAGTCGTTTGTGGAGACGGCGGCGGCTGAGGGCAAATAGCTATGTCGAAATTCTTCATTAATCGGCCAATCGTGGCAATGGTCATTTCGATTCTGATGGTTATTGCCGGCGCGGTGGCAATGGTCAGTCTTCCCACGGCGCAATTCCCGAAAATTGCGCCACCTGAAATCCAGGTGAACACGAGTTACATCGGAGCCGATGCGGAAACCGTTTCGCAGTCAGTGGCTACACCGATCGAGCAGCAAATGGCCGGCGTGGACAACATGCAGTACATGTATTCGCTGAATGGCAGCGATGGATCGCTCAAGCTGACGGTCAACTTCGACATCGCCACCGAGACGAACACGGACCAGATCTTATCGCAGATGCGCTCCAACCAGGCCAGCTCACAACTTCCGAGTGCGGTGAATCAGTATGGAGTGACGGTGCAGAAGTCAACAACGTCCCCACTGATGCTGGTTGCGCTCTATTCACCTACGAATTCTTACGACAATATCTTTCTCGCTAACTACGGCATCATCAACATTAATGACGGCTTGACGCGGGTTCCTGGCGTCGCGTCGGTAACCGTCTTCGGCGCCGGTCAGTATGCGATGCGTTGCTGGGTTAACCCGGATAAGCTGGCAAGCCTGGGTGTTACGGTTCCGGAGATCACGAACGCAATTCAGACTCAGAACACCGTGAACCCGGCGGGACAGATCGGCAGCGAACCCGTGCCGCAGGGACAGAATTTCACGTATACCGTGAGAGCCCCCGGGCGCCTGCCCTCAGCAGAAGAGTTCGGACAGATCATCGTTCGTGCCCAGCCAGATGGAGGAATCCTCCGACTGAAGGATGTTGCGCGAATTGAACTGGGTGCACAGACCTACGCCATACAAGGCCGACTCAACGGTAAACCAGCTGCCCTGCTGGGAATCTATCAACTCCCAGGCAGTAATGCGGTTAAGACCGCGGAGGGTGTCCGCAAGCTGATGGCAGAGGCAAAGACCAGGTTCCCGCAGGGATTGGATTACGTTATTCCCCTGGATACCACGCTGGCAGTGACCGAAGGCTTGAAGGAGATCCAACACACCCTCTTTGAAGCGATCGTACTAGTGATCCTGGTCGTGTTCATTTTCCTGCAGGGCTGGCGAGCGACGCTGATCCCCTTGCTTGCGGTGCCGGTTTCACTCATTGGTACCTTCATTGTCTTTCCGATGCTGGGATTCTCGATCAACACGTTGTCACTGTTCGGTCTGGTGCTCGCGATCGGACTTGTCGTGGACGATGCCATCGTGGTGGTGGAAGCCGTTGAACACCACATCGAACATGGAATGGCGCCTAAAGAGGCGACTTTGAAAGCGATGGAGGAAGTGTCGGGGCCTGTAATTGCCATCGCTCTTATTCTTTCGGCGGTGTTCATCCCGACCGCCTTCATCCCCGGAATCACCGGTCGGATGTACCAGCAGTTCGCAGTCACGATCGCTGTGTCGGTGATTTTCTCCGCATTCAATGCACTCACCCTGAGCCCGGCATTGTCGGGTCTATTGTTGCGACCGCGGAAAGAGGGGCGGGGCCCGCTGGCCAAATTCTTTAAATGGTTCAACCGGGTATTCGGCAAGGCCACCGATAAATACGTTTCCGCTTCCGGCTATCTGATTCACAAAGCCGGTTTTGCGTTTGTCCTTCTGCTCGTGCTCTCGCTTGCCGCAGGGTTCTTTGGCAAAAAAATACCCACCAGCTTCCTTCCTGACGAGGACCAGGGTTTTGTCTACGCAGGTCTACAACTGCCCGACGCATCGTCATTACAAAGGACATCAGAAGCCGCCAAGGAAGTAGAAGATCTCATTCTGAAGACGCCCGGCGTGGAACATGTTAGCTCGGTGATTGGCTACAACATGTTGAGTGGCGTGAATAGCACCTTCAATTCGTTCTTCTTTGTGAGTTTCAAGCCCTGGGAAGAACGAAAAAGCGAGGAAGAGAGCTATGACTCCATAAAACGCAATATCAACAAGGCCCTCTCTAGGGTGACATCTGGAATTGCCTTCTCATTCCCGCCGCCCGCAATTCCCGGCGTTGGCGCATCGGGAGGTGTCACCTTTATTCTGCAGGATAGATCGGGCAAGGATCTCACCTTCCTGGCGAAAAACCTAAAGACCTACCTCGCGGCTGCTCGCAAGCGACCCGAACTTGCCAGTGTTACCACAACGGCGGCATTCGGTGTGCCGCAGGTTGGAGTGACGGTCGATAAAGAGAAGGTACTCACGGAGCAGGTTAGTCTCGGAAACGTGTACCAAACACTTCAGGCGTTCATGGGCGGATCGCTGGTGAATTACTTCAACCGGTTCGGTCGACAGTGGCAGGTCTATGTCCAGGCAGACGGGGAGTATCGCACTGACGCCAAGAACCTGGGCAAGTTCTACGTCAAGAATGCCTCTGGTGAGATGGTTCCGTTAAGCACTCTTACGGGTATCGAAAACCGCAGTGGACCTGGATTCACGATGCGTTTCAACCAGTTCCAGTCAGTGCAGATCAATGCTGCGACTGCGCCAGGCTTCAGTTCCGGCCAGGCGATCGCCGCTCTGGAAGAAACTTTCCACCAAACAATGCCATCGGAGATGGGTTTTGACTACATGGGTATGTCGTACCAGGAGAAGAAGGCTGCTGAAGGGGTAAGTCCGACCGCAGTCTTTGCCTTAGCGTTTTTCATCGTTTTCCTAATTATGGCTGCCCAGTACGAGAGCTGGACCTTGCCTTTCGCTGTTCTTCTGGGAACGCCAATTGCAGTATTTGGCGCTTTCCTGGCATTGTACGGACGTCATCTTGAGAACGACGTTTATGCGCAGATCGGATTGGTAATGCTTATCGGTCTGGCTGCGAAGAATGCAATTCTCATCGTGGAATTCGCCAAGATGGAATATGACAAAGGAAAACCCCTGGTCGAAGCGGCACTCTCAGGCGCAAAGCTGCGATTGCGGCCGATTCTTATGACGGCGTTCGCGTTCATTCTTGGATGTGTGCCGTTGTGGACCGCCAAGGGAGCCGGTGCTATTTCACGCCAAGTGCTGGGAACGGTAGTAATCGGCGGAATGCTGGCGGCATCTTTGCTAGCGATCTTCTTTATTCCGGTGTCGTTTGTGGTGATCGAGAAGCTAGGACATATGTTAGGCGCCAAGCACCCGGAGGCACATGGCGAGACTGGGAGCGAGCCGGAAGGAGCACCCGCATGATCCGCAGGAGATCATTGACGGCAATCGTGTTGTTGCTTTCGCTGTGTGGCTGCGCTGTGGGCCCGAACTATAAACGGCCCCACGTTACCTTGCCTGAGCAATATCGAGGACTCGCGCCCGATGCTTCCACGCAATCCCCGAAGCAAGCGTTTGGTGAGATGAAGTGGTTCAGCGTATTCGAGGATCAGTCCTTGGAGAGCTTGATCCGCGAAGCGCTGACCAACAACTACGACCTGCGCATTGCAGCGGCGCGCGTGGTGCAGGCGAAGGCAATCGTCGGAATCAGAAGGGCCGATCAACTTCCTTCTGTCGCCGGCTCTTATGGGGTACAGAATGTACAGTCACAACTCTATCCGGGCGCTCCCACCTTCGATACCGCGTCGATTCAGGCCTCTTACATCATCGACTTCTGGGGACAGTACCGCCGTGCCACAGAGGCCGCGCGTGCGAACCTCGTAGCCTCCGAGTACGGCCAAAATGTCGTGCGCACCACGTTAGTCACAGATGTTGCCAGCGCATACTTCCAGTTGCGCCAATACGACGCGCAACTTGAGTATTCGAAGAAGACCCTGGAAGGCGATCGGGAGATGCTGAACCTGAACACGATCAAGTTCAAGGGCGGGGAAATCGCAAAGACAGATGTACTGCAAGCCGAACTGCTGGTGGAACAGGCCGAGGCGCAGATCATCAGCCTTCAGCAGTTGATAGAACAAACCGAAAACGCCATAAGCGTTCTCTTGGGGAAGAATCCGGGCCCAATTTCGCGCGGAATCACTCTGACCGAACAGCCACACTTGCCGGAAGTTCCGACAGGACTGCCTTCTATACTCTTGGAGCGACGACCGGATGTGCGCCGGTCGGAGATGTTGTTAGTCTCTGCCAATGCCAACGTCGGAGTTGCAAGAGCGGCATTCTTTCCGCAATTTTCACTGACAGGCTCTTTCGGCGCCCAAAGCACATCGATCACCAGTTTCCTGCAAGGTCCGGCAACGTTCTGGTCTGTCGGGGGCCAAGCCCTTCAGCCATTATTCCAGGGCGGCCGGATCCGCTCCAACTATCGCCTTGCCTGGGCTCAACGCGATGAAGCTGAGCTTTCCTACCAACAGTCGGTGCAACTGGCTGTAACAGACGTATCCAACAACCTGGTTGGCTATGCCCAGTCCAGGAAGTACCGGATGAAGATCGAAGAGCAGACCGCGACATACTTCGAAGCTGCGCGCCTCGCCAATGTGCGTTTCGTGGGCGGGTCCACCAGCTTCCTCGAGGTACTGGTAACGCAGCAGCAATACTTCACCTCCGAGCTCGCGCTCGCCCAAGCTTGGAACGCCGAATTGCAGAACTATGTGCAGTTGTATCGGGCTCTGGGTGGAGGTTGGGAGCAGTGAATAGCGGCTTGTCAGGCAACGAGGAACCTTAAATGGCCAAAAACGAAATCAAGAACGGCAACGGTAACGAAGCTCTTGGCCGCAAACAATATGAAAAGGAATTGCGCCAACTGCAGGAAGAGCTGTGCAAGTTGCAGGCCTGGGTGAAGCATGCCGGGCTGCGCGTCATCGTGGTCTTCGAAGGTCGCGATGCGGCAGGCAAGGGAGGGACGATCCGGGCGATCACAGAACGGGTCAGCCCGCGAGTTTTCCGACAGATAGCACTTCCTGCACCGTCGGACCGCGAGAAGACCCAGATGTACCTGCAACGCTATTTCCAGCATTTCCCCGCCGCCGGCGAGATCGTAATCTTTGACCGAAGTTGGTACAACCGTGCGGGGGTCGAATACGTGATGGGTTTCTGCACCGGCGAACAGCATAGGCGATTCCTTCAACTTTGCCCTCTGTTCGAAAAACAAATCGTTAACTCGGGCGTCATTCTCGTAAAGTATTGGTTGGAAGTGGGCCAGAAGGAACAGGCACGTCGATTCGAAGCCCGTATCAAGGATCCGCTCCGGCAGTGGAAACTCAGTCCGATGGACGTTGAGTCCTATAGGCGGTGGTACGAATACTCGCGCGCCCGCGACCTGATGCTCGATGCCACCGACACCAAAGAAAATCCGTGGCACATCATTCGGTCCGATGACAAGAAAAAGGCTCGTCTGAACTGCATCACGCATTTTCTTAGCCTTATCCCTTACAAAAAAGTGCCACACGAAAAGGTGCGTTTACCTGAGCGAGGCAATAAGGGGCACTACGACGATCAGAGGCCGCTAAAGGGAAGACACTTCGTTCCAGAGACGTACTAGAGGACAAGGATGATCCGTGTCCGCACCCGCCAACCCTCGCATTTCTAGCGCATCTCCGACTTGGCTGGCTTCCTATCGGAAAGAATGGCTGCGTTCCGATCTCATCGCTGGGTTGACCACTGCCGCAGTAATCATCCCGACGGCCATGGCCTATGCCACGATCGCCGGCCTGCCGGTTCAAGTCGGGCTCTACACGGCCTTTCTTCCGTTGGTGATCTATGCGCTGTTGGGGACCTCGCGGGCACTGAGCGTGACCACGACGACGACAATAGCGATCCTTACGGCCGCCGAGCTCCATGAAGTGGTGCCGAACGCAGATCTAGGAATGCTGATCACCGTCACGGCCACACTGGCAATCTTAGTTGGAGCGATTCTCGTGGTGGCTTCAATCCTGCGACTTGGCTTTATAGCCAGCTTCATTTCGGAGCCGGTGCTGATCGGTTTCAAGGCCGGCATTGGGCTCGTGATCGTACTCGGCCAGATTCCGAAAATCCTCGGTGTCCATTTCCCAAAAGGCAGATTCCTCCAGAACCAGGTGGCATTGCTGCACAGCCTACCGGACACGAAGTTGGCCACACTTGTCGTGGGCGTCGGTGTCATCCTCCTTTTGCTAGCGATCAAACGCTTTTTGCCTAAGGTACCTGCTCCTCTCGTGGCGGTAGCTGCCAGTATTGGGGGCGCCTACTTGCTGAACTTACAGGCTCGCGGGGTCGAGTTGGTCGGCCACATCCCGCAGGGTTTGCCATCCTTCACGCTTCCGGCACTTAGCCTCGCCGAACAACTCTGGCCCGGCGCATTGGGCATTGCTCTGATGAGCTTTACCGAAACGATTGCAGCAGGGCGAGCATTCGCCAGGGACGACGAACCGTCGCCGAATGCAAATCGGGAGTTACTGGCGATCGGTTTCGCAAATATCGGCGGTGCCCTTCTTGGTGCGATGCCCGGAGGCGGTGGTACCAGCCAGACCGCGGTGAACCGTCTAGCCGGAGCACGTACCCAAGTCTCAGAACTCGTGACTGCGGCGATGACACTCTTTACCATGCTTGTGTTCGCCCCCATGCTTGCTTTTATGCCGCAGGCCACCCTTGCGGGTGTGGTGATTGTCTATTCCAGCAAACTGATCAAGCCTAACGAGTTTCGCGAGATACTCCGTATTCGTCGAACAGAGTTCACTTGGGCTCTGGTTGCATTTGCGGGCGTGGTGTTTGTCGGAACTTTGAGAGGCATCCTGGTCGCGATGATAGTTTCGCTGGTGGCCCTTGCCTATCAGGTGGTTGACCCGCCAGTACACCAACTCGGACGCAAGCCCGGGACGAATGTATTCCGCCCTTGCTCGAAGGAGCATCCGGAAGACGAGACATTTGCCGGGTTGCTGTTGCTGCGAGTCGAAGGCCGGATCTTCTTCGCGAATGCTGACCATATCGCGCAGAAGATCAGGAGGCTGATGGAGGAAGTGCAGCCGACAGTTATGGCGCTGGATATGAGTGGTGTTCCTGATCTTGAATATACGGCCCTCAAAATGTTGGCTGAAGGCGAGAAGAGACAGCGGGAGCTGGGCAAAAGAGTTTGGCTGGTGGGAATGAACCCAGACGTGTTGCAGATGATCCAGAGATCACGGCTAGGTGAGGCGCTCGCACCCGATGCCATGCACTTCAATCTGGAAGTGGCGGTAGCAAGATATCTGGACGCGGGCAGCGCATGCAGCCAGCTAGGACGGCAGACGCCTGCCCCGGCTAACGCCTAAGTAGTATTGGCATCGACGTGACCATGCCTCAGGATGTGATCAATTCCCGCAAACGTTTGCTTGAACCGATGGATTTGGCTGCGGAAGTTGTTTGCGGACTGATCGATGAGTGGGATAGATCCCTATGTTCTACAAGAAAAACGAGCTTCAGGTAAGTAATTGGGCAATACCCGCCCTGTACGCTGCCGTTGCGATTACGGCCGGGTTGACGATTCCACGTTTTGAGAGCCGCCTCTTCCCGGGATTTGTCTCTCCATTGAGCACATCCTCGGCGACGGCCATCTATTCCGCCGTCGCCTCGGGCATGCTGGCCCTCACGGGTGTCGTATTCTCTTTGCTCTTCGTGATGGTACAGTTCAGCGCAAGTGCCTACTCACCTCGCTTGGTGCTATGGATAGCTCGTGATCCCGTGATGGCGCACGCTCTCGGGACGTTTACGGCCACGTTTCTGTATGGAGTCGCGGCGCTTACCGGGGTCGACCGAGGTCGGTCGGGGCAAGTCCCTTATTTCAGCGTTTGGGTAGAACTCGCCTTACTGTTAGCCAGTGTAGGAATGTTCATTGCCCTCGTTCAGCGGATCGGTTTGCTCCAAATCAATCGCATGTTGATTTTCACCGGTGACCAGGGGCGCAGAGTGATCACGACGATTTATCCGTCATCAAGCTCGGAGATTGCAGCCGCCGAACCGGACGGGTTCCATGCCTTGTCTCGCGCCCAGACGCTCATTCATCATGGTCGGCCACGCTCCGTACAATCGGTCGATATCGCAGGTTTGGTCAAATTGGCCCAAGCGTTCGGTGGAATCATCGAGATGCCATTGGCGGTCGGCGACACTGTCGTAGAACTGACACCGCTATTGCACGTCTTCGGTACGCAAGAATGTATTCCTGAATCGAAGTTGAGGAACGGAATTGAACTGGGCAACCAACGCACTTTCGACCAGGATCCCAAGTACGCGATCCGCCTATTAGTGGACATCGCCATCAAAGCCTTGTCGCCGGCTATCAATGATCCGACCACGGCGGTTCAAGCGCTCGATCAGATTGAAGATCTGTTGCTGCGTTTGGGTCAACGCAACCTAGAAGTCGGACAGTATCGCGACAACGAAGGCAAATTGCGCCTGGTGGTTCCATTTCCTACCTGGGACGATCTCCTTGGCCTGGCCTTTGATGAAATTTGCTTCTACGGCGCAACCAGCGTGCAGGTCATGCGGCGGATGAACGCGCTCGTCGCTGATCTTAGCCGGGCTGTTCCCAAAGGGCGCCGCCCGGCGCTTGACTACTGGGATGCACGATTGAAAGCCGCTATCGCGCGTTCGTTCACGGATCGCGAGGAACGGCTCGAAGCGTCGAAGGAAGATCGCCAAGGGCTTGGCGTATCCCGCCAGCAATCTCCACCTGATGTTGCGATTAGCAGTGAATGAGGCCATCGTCATGAATACACATCTGGCGGGCTGCTGAGAAAGCTCCATTTCGGTTCTTTGTCAACATCTACGAATCTCACAGTGCTCCTCCAGAGTTTCAGCCAGTCAAACTGGTTGGGGGGAGGACATCAGTCCGAAGCTTAAGGGTTGGCATTCCTTGTTTCACCGATTCCTGCTGGCCATCTTTGCCGCGTGCGTCCAGCAGCTGGTGCGTAATTCTTTCATCGATCTCTGTCGCGTTCTGCGAAGTCACGGGATAGCAAATGACCGCTTCGAGGCCGCTTGCAGTAAAACGCAGTTGCGTTCTGGGATGGAACTCCTCAGTCGACGTGAACCCCAGCGTGCGCTGCATCTGATGCCGCTGGCGTTCGATATCGTCCTTGTAGTCCGCAAAAACGTTTTCCACTACCTCCGTGAGTTGTTGCTGGACCTTGTGATAGTCGCTGTCGCCGGGCAGTGTCACAGTGATCTTGTGCCACTTGAAGTTGGTCCCGGGTATTTGTTTGAAGAGGCCGGAAGTAGGCTGGAAAACAATAGAGTTGGCAAATGCCACCACGCGGCCGGTGGGAATCTCTGATCCGTTGCTGCTCAGTTCCACGAGGTGCAGTCGTACAAGCCCGACCTCGACGACCTCTCCGGCAATCCCGGAAACCTGTACGCGGTCCCCGACACATCCCAAATTTACCAATCAGGAAAAAGTGACCGGCGATCGAGAGAATGACGCTTTGCAGTGCCACCGCAAGTCCTGCGGTGATCAGTCCCGCGAAGGTGGCGACAGAACCAATCTGGCTGGCAAAGGTGGAAGCTACCACCAGCAAAATCGAAAACCACATCAGGATCTTGCGGATTAACATCGGAAAAGAGACTGCCTGCGGCTCACGGGCGAACTTGTCCGGCAAAAACCTGAGGGGGACGAAACGATGCAACCTCGTGTCCTCGGCCTTGTGGACCACACCCATTCCACCTACGCCGAGGTTCTCGACGACAAGATAGTGTGAGACGGTTTGCGCGCAAATGGGGGCCACGATTGATGTTCCGTCAGCGGCACTTCAGCAGCCCCTGGCAATAATGCCAGTGGCGTCGCATAGGCTCCTTCTATTGCCGATGAGCGATTACACTTTTCAGGTATGAGGCCAGCTCTCGCCTCCATGAAATCTTTGTGGAGGATTTTCGTAGGTTTGGTCGACCGCTAATGCTTGTGGTCGAAAAGCTTATACATCGCCTCAAATCCCTCAATAAGTCTTGCAACAGACGCACGTGGTGGCTCAGAAATCCGAGGGAAAACTGTTGCAACTGACAGTCGACAGGGTCCCTCACGGGATTAAAGCTGCTGGAGAAGAAGTGTTCCTTACGTTGACGTATGTCGAACCTTAGGATTCTATTCGCCGCTATTTCTGCGATCGTATTGTTCCTTTACGGCCTAGAGGCATTCAGTCGCGAGATCCAAGCGGCTGGTGGTGAGACACTCCAGAAATGGCTAGGCAGCCTCACCGGAAGTCGCTGGCGGGGGGTGTTGCTGGGTGCTGTTGCCACCGCCATCATTCAATCCAGCAGTGCCGTTTCGTCACTGACGGTGGCGCTGGTGGACGCCGGCAGTATGACGCTCCGCTCCAGTCTGGGCATCCTGCTCGGGGCGAACATTGGAACGACTTCCACGGCATGGTTGGTTTCGCTGAAGTTGACCGGGATCGGACCGTTCTTCATCGTTCTCGGCACGGTGCTGAGCGCAATTCCGACGCGGTTCAAGGTGCTGGGCAAAGCTGCTTTCTATTTTGGCTTCATCTTTTTCAGTCTCGATCTAGTGAGCTTCACACTCAAGCCGCTGGCTCAAAGTCCGCTATTCGCGGAGGTACTGAGTCGATCGAGCACACCGCTGATGGGGGTGTTGGCAGGGATGGTGGTTACGGGCATTGTTCAGTCCAGTAGTATCACGACCGGGCTTTGCATCCTGCTCGTACAGCAGGCAATTCTCCCGGCAACGGCGGCCATTCCCATCGTGATCGGCGCGAACATCGGGACAACAGCGACCGCGCTGTTGGCCAGCATCAAAATGCGGAAGACGGCGCGACAGGTGGCATTGGCCAACCTCTGCTTCAACACGTTCGGAGTCGTCCTGTTCCTTCCCTTTCTTGGATGGTTCGCGGCAAAGGTAGTAGACTTCGCGGGCGAACCCGGTATGGCCGTGGCATGGGCGCAACTGATCTTTAACCTGGTTATGACGGTGGCAGTACTGACCTTGCTGCGCATTTTTCAGGGTCGTGTGAAACTCTTCGATTCCACGCATGCGCGTACGGCTGCATCAACGGTCTCACGTTGAGGTTGCCCCAACGCATTCCTTATCGCAGTTCATGGCAGTGCCAGCCTGCACTTAATTGTTGAATCTCCTTATTACCTCATTCCCATGGCGAGTTGCGTTGCGGTCTGTTACCGCACTGGGATTATCGACTGGTAATTCTACCAGTATGCACACTCCGATGGAATTAATAGGCTGTGCTCGTTGATCTGAGCACCTCGATTTTGAAGCGTGGTCACCCAAGGGGTTGATGGAAAAACTCTTGAATGGCCTACGGGGTCAGAAATACCGAGAGACTGCCGGTCTTGCTGGCGCGGCGCAAGAGCCTGGTACTGCGAAATTGGAGGATGCATGCGTGCCCCCAAACTAGTTCAACACCTCAAGGCGGATGCCGACAGCATGTCTCAGCGACTGCTCGAGAAGATCCGCAACTCGGACAGATGCCGCGATCTGCTGCTCAGAATACCGGCCGAGGAACAGAAGCGCTACGCGGTGGACATTTACCGCGACCTGATGGCGTGGCTGGCAGCGGAGACTGACTCGGTAATCGAATCCCGCTACGTGGAATTAGGTGTCCGACGAGACCAGCAAGGTGTTCCATTCACTCAGTTGTTTTGGGCTGTCTGCATCACACGCGAGTATCTCTGGGAGTACATACAACAGGAATGCTTGCTTGACGAACCGGTTGAGTTTTGGGGAGGTGTGATGTTGCTCCATTCGCTCAACCGGTTCTTTGACCGCGTTCTTTACTTTGTACTCGTGGGCTATCAAAAAGCCGGCACAGGCGAACTCGCAGGTTCGCACACCGCATTGCTATAGAAGGCAGAGCCCATGAGCGTGGTTAATCAACAGCGACGTGGCAAGAATTCAATGCCAAGCATCATTACGCCAGTGCTGCTTAACACCAAAGCGTCGGCAATCCACCGGGTCCACTCGACCCTGGTAGACGTTTTCAGCTCAGAACGTGGGTGGCTCCTGCTTAGATTGAAAACCACAATGTTGCGTTTCTTCCTTGTGGTTGTATTTATCGGCTTTGGCAGTCATTCAATCTATGCCGTCAGTACGGAGTCGCAGGTCGCCACAGCTACTGCGTCACAGCACGGAGAATCAGGTGCCTCGACTGCTCCACCAGAGGAACACGGCTTGTCAGCCAAGGCAGTGGAGATTGCACGGCCCTTCAACTTCCCAATCACCAATTCCATGCTGGTCAGTTGGATCGTCGCGGTCGGTCTGATCGTATTTGCCCAACTTGCAACAAGAAATATGAAACAGGTTCCAGACGGGGCGCAGAACTTTTTGGAATGGCTTGTCGAGGCGTTGTACAAGTTCATCTCCGGAATTATCGGCCCGCATTTAGCCCAAAAGACGTTTTGGTTTTTTGCAACCATCTTTATCTTTGTTCTCTCCGCGAACTGGTTCGGTCTGATTCCCGGAGTAGGCTCGCTCGGATGGGGGCACCAAACCGCCCACGTCTTCCAGATCGATCAACCCTTGTTCCGGGGCGCTAACGCAGACGTCAACATGACGTTGGCCATGGCTCTGGTCTTTTTCGCCTGCTGGCTCGTCTGGGCGTTTCAGGAAGTAGGCCTCCGGGGATTTTTCAAGGAATTATTTGCACCCAAAGGTGATAGCGAGGGCCTGCTGAAGGTTTTGATGGTGGTCGTGTTCTTCGCGGCCGGATGCCTGGAAGTCGTATCAATTCTGTTCCGGCCAATCTCGCTGAGTTTTCGTTTATACGGCAACATCTTCGCTGGCGAGAATCTGCTGGAAGCCATGTCCAAGCTTGTTCCTGGATTTGGCTGGCTCGTCCCGATTCCATTTTACTTTCTGGAATTGCTGATGGGCCTCGTTCAGGCGATGGTCTTCATGCTATTGACTGCAGTGTTCACGATGCTGATGTGCCAGCATGAGGCGGAGCAGCCGGCGGTTGCACATGGTTCGGGATTAATAATCGGCGGCTTGACCGTGTTCAATCGCGGGAGCCGGCGGGAAAGAAAAGGAACAATCATATGAACGGAAGCCTGCATGTTGGTCTGGCGGCGTTGGGCGCGGCCATTGGCGTAGGACTGATCGGAATGAGCGCGTCGGCAGCAGTGGGAAGGAATCCCGACGCCTCGACGAAGATTTTGGTGCAGTCAGTCCTTTCGATTGCTTTTGCGGAAGCGATCGTGTTCTACGCCCTGTTCTTGGTTAAGTAGGGAAAAGCGGTGAGTCAAAACTGAACTGGGTGCTCGCACTACAAGGGAAGGACCATGACTGCTCTGGTGTTGCTTGTCGATCCGAATAGCGGAGGGAAGATCCAGCAGATTGCCAGTACCTTCGGCGTGGATTGGCCTCATCTGCTTGCCCAAATCATCAGCTTCTCCATTGTCTGCATTCTTCTACACCGATTCGCCTATAAGCCGATTTTGAAGACACTGGAAGAACGGCGGCGCCAGATTGCTCAAGGACTTGCTGACACGGATAAGATCAGAGCCGAACTGGCCCAGGGCGAGGCCAAGTGCCGGGAAATACTCCTGCAAGCCAATGGACAGGCCACCAAACTAATTGAAGAAGCTCACGTCGCAGCCGCTCACGTGCAGCAGCAGGAAACTCAAAAGGCTATCGCTGCTGCAGAGCAAATCCTTGTTAAGTCGCGCGAGGCTGCGGCCCAAGAACATGCCCAAATGCTTACTGATCTCAAGCGCGAGGTGGGCCAGTTAGTGGTCCAGAGTACAGCTATGGTCACCGGAAAGATCCTAACGAAAGAGGATCAGCGGCGCATGGCGGAGGAGACGATCGACCGATTAGCACCTGTCGCCTAGTTGACATCGGTACTTAGACTTCACACATGAAAACAACCAAACAAACCGAGCGTGAGGCCAGGCAACTGTTCCGCTTTTGTAAGGTCGACGGGAATATCGATGAAAGCCGCGTCCGCCTTGTGGCTGAGAAAGTACTACGCTTAAAGCCGCGCGGTTACTTGTTCTTACTTGAGCAATTCCATCGATTGCTCAAGGACGAGTACGCCCGGCACACGGCCGAGGTCGCGAGTGCGGTTCCACTGCCAGATGACTTGCGGACTCGCGTTCAGGCCGGGTTAGCGACTGTCTACGGCCCTGGACTGGCATGGCAGTTTGTTCATAACCCTGCGCTTATCGGGGGTATGCGCATCAAAGTCGGCAGCGACGTATACGACAGTAGCGTGCGATCGGGGCTCGCTGCATTGGCGAGAAGCTTTGGAATCACAAGCGCGAATGGAAGGCACACAGGTAACTGAAACGGCAGCCTTTTGTCGCATGCAGGACCATGGTGAAGAGTTATGGCTGATCTATTACAGGAACTTGAAGCTCAAATTGCGGGCGCAAAGGCAACAACCGCCCGGCAGAACGTTGGGGTTATTCGCGAGATCGGAGACGGTGTAGCAAAGGTGGAGGGTCTCGCCGATGCAATGCTCAACGAGATGCTTGACCTCGGTCACGGTATCACGGGACTTGCCTTGAACCTTGAAGAAACTGAAGTTGGAGTCATCATTCTCGGAGATTATACGCAGCTTCAAGAAGGCGATGAAGTCCGCACGACGGGCAACTTGCTGCAGGTACCGGTCGGCAAAGCCCTTCTGGGACGGGTTGTGAATATGCTCGGAGAACCTCTGGATGGCAAAGGGCCCATCGAGAGTCAAGTGTTCTATCCCGTCGAGAAAGTTGCTCCCGGCATCATCCGGCGCAGCCCTGTGCGGCAACCGGTGCAAACAGGCATCATGGCAATTGACGCGATGATCCCTATCGGCCGCGGACAGCGTGAACTGATCATTGGTGACCGGTCGACAGGTAAGACGACAATTTGTATCGACACCATCATTAGTCAAGCTCGGCTCAACAAAGCAGCCGAGGCATCAGGCGACAAATCTTACCGTCCACTCTATTGCATCTACGTTGCGATCGGGCAGAAGCAATCGAACATCGCGCGCCTCATTTCGGTTCTCGAAGAGGCGGGGGCTTTGCCTTACACGATCATCATTGCTTCGCCCGCATCGGATTCGGCCACCAACCAATACCTGGCGCCGTTCTCTGGAGCTGCGATGGGTGAGTGGTTTATGGATAACGGGATGGATGCGCTCATCATTTATGACGACTTGTCGAAGCATGCGGTGGCTTACCGGCAAGTCTCATTGATACTCAAGCGGCCATCCGGTCGTGAAGCGTACCCCGGTGACGTGTTTTATCTCCACAGCCGATTGCTTGAAAGGGCGGCGCGCGTCGGAGAGAACTACGGTAACGGGTCGCTCACTGCCCTGCCGATCATTGAAACGCAAGCTGGCGACGTCTCTGCCTATATTCCGACCAACGTAATCTCCATCACGGACGGTCAGATTTATCTGGAGACGGATTTGTTCTACCAGGGCGTGCGGCCTGCCATTTCTGTGGGATTGTCGGTTTCGCGTGTGGGGTCCGCTGCGCAACTCAAAGCGATGAAGCAGGTAGCGGGCCAGCTAAAAGGGGACCTCGCCCAGTTTCGGGAACTGGCTGCCTTTGCACAATTCGGCTCGGAACTGGATGCCAAGACTCAGGCGCAGATCGATCGTGGCAAGCGCATCATGGAAGTCTTCAAGCAATCGCAGTACAGCCCGATTGCGGTCGAGACGCAGGTTGCTGTGATCTGGGCGGTTCAAAACGGTTATCTGGATGACGTGCCGGTCGAGCGAGTCAAGGAGTTCCAAACCAAGCTGACGGAATTCCTGAGTACCCGAAAGCCAGAACTGCTCGGCAAAATTGCCCAGGAAAAGGCCCTCAGCCCTGGCTTGACCACAGAGGTGAAGGCGGCAACCGACCAGTTCAAAGAGACATGGAGATGAAAATCCGCCATCGCCGTTCGTCAGGTTTGTTTGTGACCTTGATTTAGGTCTTGTGAAACTAGCACTTGGGATTATCGACGTATGAACAGCCCACGCGACTTGCGCCGACGAATACGATCTATCAGCAGCACCGCGCAGATCACCAAAGCGATGCAAATGGTGGCGGCGTCGAAGATGCGTAAAGCCCAACTCGCCGCACTTGCTGGACGTCCGTTCGTACGGGCGCTGTACCGAATTCAGCGGGAAGCAGCAACTCGGATGCGCGATTTCAGCCACCCGCTTCTCGAACGTCGCGAAGTCCGCAAACGTGCGGTCATCCTTATCGGTGCGGATAAAGGTCTATGCGGTGCGCTCAACAGCAACCTCTTCCGACTGGCTGCCGAATTCGAATCCGATTCCACACTTTTCATCACCGCAGGGCTTCGAGCGGCGCAATTCATCGTTCGCAGCGGTCGGCAGCTTGTCGCCGAGTTCGCTTACGCGGATACACCTCAGCTCTCCGAGGCCAGAGCTATTGCCGCCTTTGCCCGCGACCTCTTTTTGAAGCGGGAAGTGGACCAGGTTCAGGTTGTCGCCACTCGTTTCGTAAACACGCTCACTCAGGAACCGCTTTGCATGGAATTCCTCCCCGTCGGTGAAGTCAAGGCCATTAAGATCCCGGGCGTCAGGCCGGAAGAGGATCTGGCCGCCGATACCACCGAGTCGGTCTTCGAACCCAACCCTGAGTTCGTGCTCAGCTATCTTCTTTCACACTATCTCGACATCTACATCTACCAAGTTTTGTTGAATGCCAAAGCCAGTGAGCAAAGCGCACGCATGGTGTCCATGAAGAATGCTACCGACAGTGCTGAGAGCCTGATCAAGGATTTGAAGCTCGAATACAACAAGCTGCGACAAGGCAACATTACGAAAGAACTGCTGGAGATCGCGGGTGGTCAGTCCGATTGAGAGAGCGTAATTCAGATAGCAGATCGCTGTAACTGGGTATGAATATGAACATAGGCAAAATTGTCAAAGTGCTTGGTCCAGTCGTGGACGTTGAGTTTCCTGGGGCATTGCCCGGAATTTACAACGCCCTGACCTGTGAGTATAAGGTTAAGAATCAGCCTGCCAAGATAACCTTGGAGGTGCAGCAACATCTCGGGGACAAGTGGGTGCGGGCGATCTCGATGTCAGGCACAGAAGGCCTGAAGCGTGGCTTCGAGGTTACAGACAACGGCGCGCCGATCTCCATGCCGGTCGGCGAAGGCGTTATGGGCCGTGTGCTCGATGTGACCGGGAACCCAGTGGATGAGCGGGGACCTGTTGAGGCAGAAAAATACTATCCCATTCACCGCCCGGCGCCACCGCTCGTGGACCAATCGACCTCCCCTCAACTGCTTCCTACGGGAATCAAAGTTATCGATTTGATTTGCCCTTTCTTGAAGGGTGGCAAGGTCGGCGCATTCGGCGGCGCCGGCGTCGGCAAGACAGTTGTCATTATGGAGCTGATTAATAATATCGCGAAGCTCCACGGCGGTGTGTCTGTATTTGCCGGTGTCGGCGAGCGCACCCGCGAAGGCAACGATCTCTACCACGAAATGTCCGAGGCGGGAGTAATTAAGCAGGACAACTTGCGCGCATCCAAGATTGCTCTAGTGTACGGACAGATGAACGAACCGCCAGGCGCTCGCCTGCGTGTGGCTCTTTCTGGTCTCGCCATTACCGAATACTTCCGTGATGAGAAGAACCAGGATGTGCTGCTGTTTATCGACAATATTTTTCGCTTTTCGCAGGCCGGGTCCGAAGTGTCTGCCTTACTCGGGCGCACCGCGAGCGCGGTGGGTTACCAGCCAACCCTCGCCGCGGAAATGGGAGCGCTTCAAGAGCGGATTACGTCGACCAAAAAAGGTTCCATTACTTCTTTCCAGGCGGTGTACGTGCCCGCTGACGACCTGACAGACCCGGCCCCGGCAACGACATTCGCTCACCTGGATGCCACCATCGTGCTCGAACGCTCGATTGCGGAACTGGGTATCTATCCCGCAGTTGACCCTCTGGCTTCGACCTCCCGAGCGTTGACGCCTGACGTCGTAGGTCAGGAGCACTACGACGTCGCTCGAGGTGTGCAGAAGGTACTTCAACGTTACAAAGACCTACAGGACATTATTGCGATTCTTGGAATGGATGAACTTTCACCCCAAGACAAGGTGACTGTGTTCCGTGCCCGTAAAATCCAGCGCTTCTTAAGCCAGCCCTTCAGCGTTGCGCAAGTCTTTACCGGCCGCGAGGGCAAACAGGTGCCGGTAGCCGAAACGGTTCGCGGTTTCAAGGAGATCCTGGACGGAAAACACGACGACGTGGCGGAAGGCAACTTCTACATGAAGGGTGCGATCGAGGAGATCAGACAGAATTAAGCACGGAGTCAGATATGGCAAACACTCTACACTTGGAAATTGTGACGCCGGAGGCGACGGTTTATTCCGAAACTGTGGAGATGGTTACCCTGCCGGCTGTGGATGGCCAGATGGGCGTCCTGCCGCACCACGTGCGCCTGATGACGAAACTGGTGCCGGGCGAGTTGATTGTGCGCAAGGACGGGCACGAGGAGTATCTAGCAGTAGGCGAAGGTCTGGTTGAGGTAACGAACGATCACGTCTCCATCGTGACCAACATGGCTATCTCCATTGAGAACATCGACGAGGCCGTGGCTGAGGAAGCACGTCAACGCGCCGCAGCTCGCCGTAGAGAAAAACTCTCTTCCGAAGAGGTTGCCTCTGTAAATGCCTCGCTAGCGCGTTCTCTGGCACAGCTCCACGTTAAGCGACGTCATCGTTAGCCGCATCAGTAGGTGTTGATTGAAGCAAGGCAGATGGAAGGACCCCCTTTAGGATCGAATTCGCAGCGAAGCGCCACATCGCCAATACCGATATTGTACTAAGGTGAACTCCACGACCTCCCGGGTCCTTATTAAAGGCGAACTCGGGCTCGCCCAAGCTTGGACCGCGGAATTGCAGAACTATGCGCAGTTGTAGGCGGTGCCCTTCTTGGTGCGATGCCCGGAGGAGGCGGTACAAGCCAGACCGCGGTCAACCGTCGTTACAAGCGTCGAGGGGTGCCGCAAGTATCATCGCAGCATCCCTCAATACTCCCGAAACGCTAGATCAGAAACGGACGTTTATTGCACTGCGGCGGTCTCTGAAGAAGCAACGGTCTCGGGCCATTCATCGTCTGTGGGTTGCCATGTTTTGTCGGGATTGAATAGCTCGATCTGCTTAGCGAGTTCCAGAGTGTTAGGCCCCAAATCCTTCTGGTACAGCACTCCGTCCTGGCTGACCATGAAAGTCTTCACGCCCGTCACCCTGTATTCAGCTGGAGCAGCGATCAGCGCAAATCCGCCAATCATCGCGCCCTGGATAACGTAGTCGAGCTTGCCTAAGTGGGCAGCCGGACCTTGCCCCTTCAAAATCTTGAAGTAATAGCCGTGGTAAGCAGACTTCTTATCCACGGAATAACCTTCCTGGATTGCCTTCGCTACGGTTTCACTGATCGGGCCGCCGGACGTGCTGTCCGGGTTCTGCCAGTACAGACCGTCTTGTTTCCCCGAAGTGCTAATGATCTTTTGCGCGTATTGATTCAGGCCGGAATCGTCGTGAATTGTAGAGGCATATTCGTTTTGCGCGTCGACGAAACCACGGCAGACTTGGATGGCGTCCAGTTCGTTGGCTCCGATTCGGCGATATAGAATTTCATTGCGGCCAGCCTTGGAGTCGAAGAACCACTTTCCATTCTTTTTGACCAGCGGCACCGGAAAAGGAACGTCGCCGTTGCCAACCACCAGGATCGCGCGGCTTGGTTTTGCTGGGTCGGTGGTTACAGAATTCTTTTCACGGGCGCGGGCAGCGAACGCGACGGCATTGGTCTTGTCCCGCACCGGGTCGGCAGATGCGATGAAATCCTCCCCGGAGGGGCCGAAAATTTCCAACAGAGCAGGTACTTCGTAATCACCGGTCGCTTTGATCAGTACGTCCACCGCCTCTTGCGGTGTGGCAAACGATTTCTGAGGAGCTGCCTTCGACGGCGTAGCCGGTGGCTGCTGTGAAAAAGAGAAGGTGGTAGTTAGCAGCGTGCACGTCAACAGGGCCGTGAGGAGAATCGGTATGGTCGTCTTCAATGTCTTGGGAATCATGTCATTCATCTCCGTAGTGGATTTCCTATCTGCGTCCGCCGCTACTGCGTCCACCGCCACCGCTACTGCGTCCACCGCCACCTCCGAAGCTCGAGGAGCCTCGCGAACTGCTGGCGCTAGCCGAGGCGCCGCTACCACCTCCAAAGGCGCTGCTGCTACTTCGGGAACCGGATGAACTCGGTACGCTGCGGTTGCCTACGCGATCACCGCCACCAGCACCCGTCCCAGAAGAAGATGCTCTGCTGCTTCCGCGATCCATGGTTCCGGCAGAGGAACCGCCACGATTGTTCGCATTGGCATTCTGAGTGGCCCCGCGATTCGTGGTGCCAGCCGAAGGAGTGCTACGATTGTTTGCACTGGCATTGCGATTGGCCCCGCGATCCGCAGTCCCGGCCGAGGCTCCTCCACGGTTTCCCGCACTACCCTGCTGCCGGGCTTGGTTCTGGCGAGCGCTTGCCTGGCGATTCTGCATAGAATCACCACGCGCCGAGCCGCCGTATTTGTTCGCGGTGGCGCGGTCGGAATATGGCGCGCCACCACGATGCTGTGGATTATGCTGCCAGTTATTCCCGCCATTGATCTGGTTTCGGTTGCCGCCCTGGTAGTTGTTTCGGTTGGAGTTGTTTACGAAATTGTTGTTGTTGTTGATGGTGATGTTGTTGTTGCTGTGACCCCAACCGCAGCCGTAACCCCAGCCGCCGTGCCATGCTGCGCCGATAGCCAGGCCGACACCGAAAGAAATCGCCATGCCAGCTGCATAGTAACTGGCCGGTGGGTAATAGATTGGCGGGTAGGGGTAGATGGGAGCTCCGTAAACCACGACGGGGTTATAACTCGGAACGTACACCACCTGCGGATTCGATTGCTGGATAACAATGACTTGCTTGCTCTCTATAACCGTAGTCTCAACCTTTTGCTGTTCGCCCGATTTAAGATTGCCGTTGTTCTTCGCTTTGGCGCGCATGCGCTGAACCGCGTCCATCACGTCGCTCTGCTGTGCCAGGAAGGCATTCCCTAGGTCCGTCGTCCACTTGATGTTCTCGGCCAGCTGCTTCGCAACATCCGGAAGCGCCGCCATCGCCTGAATACTGGGATCCCAATCCTGTTTTTGGACTGCGTCAGTCAGAGCTTTGTCTTTGAGATCTTTGTGTTGTGCGAGCCATTGCTGCAATTGGATTACTTCCAAAGGGTAGGTGGACGCTACCAAAGTCTGGCTCAGCAGTGGATCTGGATAAAGTGCAATCGGAGCGACCAGAGAGTCAAGTTGTTCCGGCGGAAGCTTTGCTGACTGTTGTTGCGTTGCATCGGACTGCGCAGGCATGGCTAGTGACTGGCCGGCAATAAGCGAGATCGAACACAGGATGGCGATAATGCTACGAGCAGCTTGTTTGCACACAGCGAATTGTGAACCTCGGGATGCCATAATCGAAGTTCCTTTCTCTTCAATTCCGCTGCGCCGTTTGCAGTCCCATTTGTGTAATGGTATGCGGTCGTGTTCCAGCACGTTTGGACCGTGTCTTCTGTGCAGGCAGCTCAGCCATGAGTCTTAGGAAATTGTAAGAAGTGGTGTTGGGCGGCGGTACTGACAAAACTACCAGTGCTTTGTCCCCAAGAAGTTCGTCCGGCATGCCGGGACAGGGGTGCTTGGAAAAATCAGGAAGTAAGGTAACGCTCAACGAAACGCAGATCAGTACCGACACCATCGGTTTTGCTGAGATCTTGTTTAATCGAGACCTGATACTTTTCCCAGTAGGCAAAGAAATGAAGTTTGCCTACATTGGCGTTTCTCTACTGTCTTTGCCGAGAGCCTTCGATTTGTGTCCCAGCCGGGAAGAGATAGGTCAGCAACGATGTTTTCGCGGAAAGTTTCGAGTGCCGTTCTAATCGCCGTGCTTACGTTGGTTTTGCCAATGTGTGCCCAAACACCCAAAGATCAGTCGTGGCAAATACTACAGGATGGGTCCAAGAATGAGGATCAACACCAGCGGGCTGTAGCGATACGAGCGTTGGGTCTCGTGCCCGGAGATTCCGCCGCCGAAACATTGGCGGTGCAAGCGCTTTCGGATCCTAACGTAGAGGTGCGAGTCTCGGCGGCCGGGGCATTGGGGCAAATGGGCGCCAAGGGATCGATTCCCGCGCTAAAGGAGGCGCTTAAAGACAAAGAGGTAGGTGTGATCCTCTCGGCGGCGAGTTCCCTGAAACTGCTGCGGGACCCCAGTGCTTATCTTGTCTATTACGCAGTTCTCACCGGCGCGACTAAGACGGGCAAGGAATTGGGGGCCGAACAGAAGAAGATGCTCAACGATCCGAAGAAAATGGCGCAATTTGGGTTTGAGCAAGGCATCGGCTTTATCCCGTTCGCAGGGCTCGGTTATGGCGCGATCAAAACATTCACCAAGGATGACAAGTCGCCGGTGCGCGCAGCCGCTGCCCTGGCTCTGGCGTCAGATCCCGATCCCCAAAGTGGCAAGGCCCTGCTTGCCGCCGCTTCCGATAAGAGCTGGATTGTGCGGGCAGCAGCTCTCGACGCAATTGCGCGGCGCAATGATCCGAGCCTGGTAGGCGATATCGTGGGTGCCACGTCCGACGAGAAGGCGGAAGTAAAGTACACCGCCGCCGCCGCCATCTACCATCTATCCACCGTACCGCCGAAGGGCAAGTGATACGCGACCCAGCCCCAAGCGCCAGAACGCTTGTCGTGTCAAGCGTTTACCGAGCAGAACTGGCAAAACTGCCAGTTACCGAAATGCGGCTCTGCTGCTATTTTCGCTCTCGTAGGGAGAGTTCATTGCCATTGAGGACACGCCTATGCGAAGGCTGCCAGCTGTTCTTGGTTTGCTTGTTCTGATTGCGATATTCAATTCTTGCTCCAGCAAACCAAGCGACGAGACGATTGCCAAGGACATTCAGACCAAAGCCTCGGTGAATCCGAAAACTAAGGACTCTCAAATTGCGGTCGCAGCAAAAGAAGGGAAGGTCACTCTTAGAGGCCAAGCCAAGAACTTAGCAGCTCAGCAGGAGCTCGAGGATATGGCGAAGGAAGAACCTGGGGTTTGGACCGTTGATGATCAAACATCAGTAGAAGTGACTGACTCAGCTTCCGCTCCCGCGGCCGCGGCAAGTGGGGCTTCGGGGCGGCGTGCTCCGACGATTCCTTCACCGCCTCCTCAGCCCACGCCAGCTGTAGTTCCGGCGGGAACAGTCCTAACGATTCGAACCAAACAGGCCCTCAGTACAAAGACCGCTCAAGTGGGTTCGGTTTTCACCGGATCAGTTGCGACTCCGATCACCGTAGAAGGGAAGATGGTCATTCCGTCTGGTTCTGCGGTAACTGGATCGGTGCAGGACGCGAAGAAAGCAGGGAAGTTTAAGGGCGGTGCCACCCTTGTGCTCCGAATCGATTCGGTAACCGTGAATGGGTACACCTACAACATCGAAACAGAAGGTTTTGATCAGTCGACTGGGGGAAAAGGCAAACGCACGGCGGGTATCGTTGCTGGAGGTGCCGGTGCCGGCGCCGCCATTGGGGGAATCGCCGGCGGCGGCAAAGGCGCTGCCATAGGCGCGATCGCTGGAGCTGCAGCCGGAACAGTTGGCGCAGGTAGGACTGGAGACCGCAATATCGAGTTGCCAGCCGAGTCCGCCCTGAGTTTCAGTTTGCTGAAGCCGCTGACGCTGAAGCTTTGATAAAACACATCAGGAGAGACCCGAAACTGGTAGCCGTTGCTGCGACCTTGGCGCAAGGCGGATGGGGTTTCGATCGGTTCCTGGCGAGGCAGGCAATGTCACGACGAACCTTGCGTCTCTTCAGGCAGCAGGCAGGAAAGTGAAATTATCACTGTCAGGGCGCAACGTTTGTTTTAGTCTCAGCATCGGCGTGCTTCTCTTAGGTCTTACCTGGTGTCAAGCCACTTGGGCGCAAGCTCGTACCCTGACCCCAAACAGTCAATCTACGGCGCCACCGGCCCAACTGCAGCAGGATCCCCACGGTAGGACGACACCACGCGGTACCGTGTTGGGCTTTCTCAACGCAGGTTATTCTCACGACTACGAGACCGCCTCTCAATATCTGAATACACGTCTGCGTGGGAAAGAAGCTGCCGCTCTCGCTGAGCACCTGTTCTTCGTATTGGATCGCAGATTACCGGCAAAGCTGAATAATCTTAGCAATGAGCCGCAAGGCTCTTTGTCCGATCCACTCGATGCCAGGCAGGAGCTCGTGGGGACCGTCGCCAGCGAAAACGGAAAGATCGACTTCTACGTAGAGCGAGTCGATCGTGGCAATTCCACGCCTATTTGGCTCTTTTCCCGACAAACTCTCGTGACAGTTCCGGATCTTTATGACGAGATCAACGCGGTCTCGGTCGAAACCATCCTGCCTGAGTTTCTGATAAGACGTTACTTTGGCATCCACCTATTTGCATGGCTCTATTGCTTTGTCCTGTTACCCCTATCCTATTTGCTTCTTACCTTAGCCAATCGATTGCTGGGACCAATCGCTGGCTACGCCTTGCGTCGATTTCGCAAGCGACCAGAGATCAGCAATCCGAACGTATTGCCCCATCCGGCGCGACTCCTGATCTTGGGTGCAGTCGTGCATTGGACTGTCTCCAAGTTCACCCTTGCTCTCATCGTTAGGCAGGTGGGTTCGATCACCATAACTGTGATCACCGTCGTGGCTTCGGTCTGGCTGTTGATCCTCGTTAATGGCCGCTGTGAGTCTTACTTCAGAAAGCGCATGGAGAAACGTGGCCAGATTGGGTCCACTGCCATATTGCGGCCGGCCCGACGGGTCATGGATTTGTTCGCTGTGGTGGCGGGACTAATGTTTGCGTTGCACAGCTTTGGTGTCAACCCCTCGGCGGCCTTAGCTGGCCTGGGTCTCGGCGGAATTGCCGTAGCGCTGGCAGCCCAGAAGACCTTGGAGAATGTGATTGGAGGCGCTTCCATTATCCTCGACGGAGCGGTGCGTGTGGGCGACTTCCTGAAGATGGGTGAAGTGATCGGCACGGTAGAGGAAATCGGTCTTCGTTCAACCCGCGTGCGAACGCTAGACAGGACATTGGTCACTATCCCCAACGGCCAAATGGCCACCATTACACTCGAGAATTTCTCCTCCCGCGACAGTTTCTGGCTTCGTCATATGATTGGTCTCCGCTACGAAACTTCCTCTTCCAGTCTGAGCTCGGTCCTCGCAAAAGTGCGCAAATTGTTGGAAGAGGACCGGAGAATTCTCCCGTCATCGACGCGCGTCCGGTTTCTCCGCTTCGGTGACTCCAGCCTTGACATGGAGATCTTCGCTTACGTGTACGCTCGTGACTGGAGTCATTTTCTTCAGATTCAGGAAGACTTGTTGCTCCAGATCAGGGAGGTTATTGCTGCTGCGGGTGTTCAGATCGGCTTTCCATCTCACACGGTCTATCTGAAGCACGAAACGGACAATGATCTCGTGAATGCGCAGCCCGAACATCTAGTTGTTGGATCCGGAAAACACTAGAGACACGAGCCGAAGATGTTCATTCTGTTTACGAAACTCTTCGCACGGGCATTGCGCCGGCACCGTTCTCAGCCGTGCAAGCGGAAAGGGTACTTATTCAGCAGGTAGCCATCCCTCAGTGGGAATGAGGACCGGTTCTGGATTTCCCCCGTTCCCCGGACGACTTTAGCCGTTTACGCCAGGAACGAACAAAACTGGCACCGAGTAGGCGATCGAGTTGCTAATTTTACGGATCCAGCTTGCTGGCTAGATTCTCTTTAATCACGGGCAAACTGGAAGTAATGACCTTCGAAGCCAGTGGTGTGCCAACAGCGGCAGAACCGAGTTCCGTGGACCCAGGCGGTTGTTTCGACGATAGAACAATGGTCTCGACCGGTCGCGACTGGCTGTCTTCTTGGATTGATATATGACCATCCGAGATGCGACTGTCGCTTACCGAGATCCACTTTCGGAACCATTTTGCAAATTCTTCCTTTTTTTCAACCTGTAATGTCATGAACGCCCTCGGACCCGTTGACTACGACCTCAGTGCCGCATGGCTCGATGGTGGCGACAGCGGCGTAGTATCGGAAAGTCCTGTTCGGTTTCGCGATAAGCCAAACGTAGCACACCAAGCACCAGAAGAAAGAACGCGATTAGGAAGACGCCAAATGTGGCCATGCGAATCGATCCTAGGTGGATTTAATAAAGGAATTCGGGACGCGCTCCCTTTGTGATTCCATGATCATGCTACTGCGCTGGGAACTAATTGGAAACTGGCAGACTTGACAGGACAAGAGTCTGACTTTTCTCTCTTTTTTCATTTCGCCAAGATGGACTTATTGGGAACAGACGAGAATGTTCAAGCCGTGGCCGAGTGAGAAGGTGATCGGAACCAGTCCGTCACAGTGCTCCCCAAAGTCAATTTCGTAGAGCGCTGTCATTTCTGCCAGTCGTCCTACCGGGTCGCAAGGGATCACACTTGAAGGTTGATTTGCAGCGAAGGGAGCTCAACTTGGTGCTCAGTGTGGAAAGGACTGAAACCAGCAGACTCCCCCCAAGCAGAGAGGGGTGAGGTCGACCTGGGCAGTAACGACACGGCTGCGGGGTGACAGCAGAATCGGCGGTCCGGAAACAGTGTTTTCGAGCGAGGCGATTGGAGCAAAAAGTCCAAGCCTGAATCTAGAGCAGCTAGATATCAACCTGTAGCGACAGTAAAATGCGACGCACCCTAACAGTCACGCTAGTCTTTCTCGTGTTCACGCTCCACGCGTTTGCCCAAGATGATCCTCCCACCTTCAAGGCGAAAGCTACGAGCACATTTGTCTGGGAGGAGGATGGCCCCTCCGGTGCCACGTCTTCCATTGTTCGAGACCCCTTAACCGAAACTGTGATCCACAGGCTGAGTCACGGCGGGATCGAAGTCAGCTCGCGAGCGGGCTTCGAGCGTACCGAGACAGGAGAGGTAGGCGAAGTCGTGACTTTCACCACAACCATCGTCAACAATACAGAGTCGGAGCTCTCGGTGCGGCCAGGGGGTGCCAGTTTTGACGGACGTTTGGCTTGGCCGCTTTCGATCGTCGTTTCGAAAAAAGGCCTCAGTCAAAAAGAACGTAAAAAATCACGAGAACTAGCGAGAATGCATTGTTTTGCGAGCAGTTCTCAATCGATTCAGTATTTTTTTTCGCCGAACATGTCGTCCAATGGCTTCATCGTGAATCCCAAGAGAGCGTTGACGGTTTCATTTGTGACCAAGGACCCTCGTAACTATTCCATGCTGTGCTCCCTTGAAGGCTGCTATCCCAAGGGAACGATACGGTTCTCCGTCACGGTCAATGAAACAGATTTCGTCTTTGTCTGGCCTGGTCGTGACGTAGTCGATTGCGGAAGCTAAGAAAGCGTGTAGTCGTGATCCCGCATCGTTCTCGGTGACAACCAAGCGGGAAGTGCCATCTCTCGCAGCAATCTGTTGACCTTTCTATTTATCTCACGAGTCGCCTCGAGTGGTGGGCCCTGACCTGCTCCCCGATTTCTAATACACATCGAGAGTTAGTTTCCGGCAAAATCTACTACCTGAGAAAGGGGGATTTGCCGTGAAGAGGAAGCGCTTTTCTGTGGAGCAGATTGTAGGGGTGCTGAAGCAGGCTGAGGTGGGAGTGCCGGTAGCTGAGCTGATCCGGCAAGTGGGAATCACGGAGCAGACGCTGTATCGCTGGAAGAAACAGTACAAGGGGCTGGAGACTGATCAGGTGCGCCAGTTCAAACAGCTGCAGGAAGAGAATGGCCGGCTGAAGCGGTTGGTGGCAGAACTGACGCTGGATAAGGTGATGCTGCAGGACGTGCTGGCAAAAAAACTGTGACGCCCTCGCGGCGCCGCCCGGTGGTGAGCTACTGGCACGACACCTACCGGGTGAGCGAGCGGCGTGCGTGGCGTGTGGCGCGGCTACCGGTGTCGACCTTCCGCTATGAAAGCATGCAGGAGCCGAGGACAGCACTGCGGCTACGGATTCGGGAGATCGCACAGACTCGGGTTCGATACGGCTACCGGAAGATCCGGGTGCTGCTGAACCGGGAAGGTTGGAAAGTTGGAAAGAAACTGGTGTATCGCCTGTATAAGGAAGAAGGCTTAACGCTGCGGCACAAGCCGCGACGGAAGCGGCGGGCCGCGATGCATCGACGCGAGCGGTTCCGTCCGACCGCACCGAACCAGGTGTGGGGTTTGGATTTCGTAGCCGACCAGTTAGCGGACGGGCGGCGCTTTCGAGCATTGACCGTACTGGATTTATTCACGCGGGAAAGTCTTGCCATCGAAGTGGGACAGAGGTTGCGAGGAGAAGACGTGGTGGGTGCTCTGAATCAGATCCGACAGAAAAGAGGGACGCCAAAGCTGTTGTTCTGCGACAACGGGTCGGAGTTCACCAGCCAGATCATGGATCTGTGGGCGTATCACAGCCAGGTGCAGATCGACTTCTCGCGGCCGGGAAAGCCGACCGACAACGCGCACGTAGAGTCGTTCAACGGCACCCTGCGAGCGGAGTGTTTGGATGTGCACTGGTTCACGAACTTGACCGAGGCAAAGCAGGTCATCGAGGATTGGAGGCGGGAATACAATGACAGTCGTCCTCACCGATCTCTGGGAGAACGAACGCCGAGTGAGTTCGCCTGTCAAATCGCTTTGAAGGGCGATTTGACAGGCTCACAAACCGTCGGAAACTCACCTTGAAAGTGTTACAGAAAAAGGGGACCGATCATTGATGAAAGTTGTCGTATTCTTACCTGAACGAAAATTGGGGGCAGGTCAAGCAAAATACTTGCCGAGCTGCTGCCGCCAACCCAGGCTCGTGCCTGGCCACAGTGCCCATCTTCCTTAATCATCGAGCTTGGCTGTTACCTGCTGCACCCTCATTGCTAAGAGCAGAGGTTCTCGGAAAGCAATGCACCGACTACGGAATCAAAGGTATATTGGCCGACAATTGCACGTTGATGATCAAGGTGATTCGGTTATCCACTTGGTAGAACTTTGCGGCTCGTTTCGCTCCCAAGGCTTTCATGAACTTTGGCCAATAGTCCTCTCGCAGGTTCAGCATCTTGTCATCGATGTTGATCATCCGCTGGACCATATCTTTGGCTTTCGTATCATCCAAGCTGTCGTAGTTCGCCGCATAGTCCTTGATCAGCTGCACGCGATCGTCGCCGATTACCTGTTGATCGCGAGCATAGTCGCGATAGACCGGCCAGAATGCAGTGGATTCTGCGTCGGTAAATTGCATTGTGTCGGCAATGATTGTGTTCTTGCCTGCCTGAACGTCCGAGCGCAGCAATTGGATATCAGTGTCACTGAGTGGCTTCGCAGAAGCGTCTGCGGTCTGAGCCGAGGCGCTTACAATGAGTAGGACAAGAGCGGCACAAACGACCATGAACATTCGCATTTATATTCTCCAGTCGAGTTTGTAATCCAGTTTTACCTCTGCCCGGAAAGAACATGTCTTGAACTAAACGATGATCGAAAAGAGGTAGCGACCGCACGGGGCGGGCGTCGATGTGGCCGTCCGCATCACTGAACGGAATACCCACGCGCATCCATGCACGCGGAAAATGCTCTCTTGAACGAAGACATGGCGCCTTGGTCCTGGGCCTGCGCTTGCGCTTGAGCTTGTTGTTGACTTTGGGCTGTCTGCTGAGCAGCTTGCTCCTTGGCTTTCTCTTCTTTCGTCCTCTGCTTGCGTCTGCCCGCGACTCCTCCTACGGTGGCACCAATTGCTGCTCCCTTTCCCGCGTCGCCCGCGATTGCGCCTACCGCTGCACCTCCCGCGGCCCCTTTCGCGGCACCCTTCACCGTCCCACCCTTGCTCACGCCCTTGCCCGCTTGCTCTGCGGCTTGTTGCTGTGCGGCCTCCTGTTGCTGCGCACTCGGACCAGTAGGCACCGGAGCTTGAGGGTCGAAACCTGTGTTCTGTCTGGCCGAGCCGTAGCAGTCACTCTCATCCTTGAGTTGCTGGTCGGCATTCTGCTGGTTCTTTGGATAAGCGAACATCCCGATACTCTTTGCCGGGGACCATGCGGGCGGCGGACCAGCCTGTGCCATCGCAGAAGGATTCAATCCCGAGAGCAGCAGGGCCATGAAAACGTACTTCATGTCAGTTCTCCTCTTAAATCCCGTGAGTGCAACGATCGGAATCTTGCTCTCCGGTGCGGTCGGTGGCCGTGCCGGCAACAACAACAGGCTGCCGCCACAGCGCATCGCGCTGTATCAAAGAGCGTTTCCATATTCACTGGGCGAAGTCATTCGGACTACTGGCAAAAGTAACAGTATCTCGCTAGAGCTGAATGGGACGTATTCGGCCGCGCCCCACCCGTGCTCTTAACTCCCCACATTCCGCTACAAACGAACGCATCAATTCCGAACACGAGCACCCATCGACAGTTCTCTTTTGCTGTTAGATGTTCCAGTTGTGCGTCGAGGCATCCTCTTCTACCCTCGGCATCAGCAGAGGAGCGGCTCGGGTTGCGGGACCTGCTGGGCGTAGCACGTAGCTATCCACTTTCACCGTCTGAGTCACCTCCGAGGAGTCTATGCGCGCGGGGATTGTATCGGTGCCCACAGGCTTAGATGGGCGAGCAGCGGGCCTTCGATCCCGGATGAAAGGATCTCTTTATTTCCGCGGCCTTCCGGAGTAACACTGGCGGCTAATCCCTTGACCGCGCCTGCAGTCGGCGGTGCTCGCTCATGGACTGATCGCTTGCGCGTCACCGTGTTTAAAAAGGAATTCGTACGGCTTCTGTCGCGGTTTGGACGCATCAATGACGCATCGATAGGGAAAATGACGCATCGATAGGGAAGAAAATGTTATGGACGATACGTGGGTGCGCGTCGGAATTCACTTGATCGACCGTGCCAGGGGGCCGATGAAGTTCAGACTCGTGCTCCAGCCGTGCATGGTGGCGTTCTTCGCGATTCGCTCGGGGTTGGCTGATGCCAGGGCGGGCAGATCACCTTATTTCTGGGCCCTCCTCTCGGATCCATGCCAACGTGCCAACATGATCAAAGAGGGGTGGAAGAGTATCGGCAACGTGTTTATCTTCGCACTGGTGCTGGACGCCGTGTATCAGATCATCGTGCTGCACTTTGTATATCCGGGGGAGATGATCATCACCGCCTTCATCCTGGCAATTGCACCCTACCTGATCGTGCGCGGACTTGTCACGCGTCTGGCTCGAAAGAAGAATGCAGGGTCGACCCGATCAGCCACGACTGTCACCTGAGGAATGGTGCCATGAGCCTTGTTGAAGCAATTCGAGGCGATAGGGAAACCCGTCCTTGCCGAAGAGCGAACACAGTCTGGCTGTCCAGCGCTTGGTGATCGTCGCAGATAGATGCTCACCGTCCCGGCCCTGCTGAACCTTGGGCGAACGACGATGGCTACCAGAGTCCCGCAAGCTTGCGTCATCGTGCACTACGCACAAAGCAGGATCGGAAGGGATTGGAACGCCAAGATCGAGGCAAGTTCGCAGAGGTCCCCCCTATTGGGGAGACCCCTGCTAAATCAGTGAATTAGTCTCTCTAATCTACTTAGCCCGAAACGCTTTCAAACCAAGCGAGGAGGCAAGCGAGAGAAGGCCCAGCAGCCCGATTAAAGGCACCGGGCTCGCCGTTTTGGGAAGTTCTGCTGCAGCCGTTTCGACGGGTGCAACAACCTCTTCGGCGACGAGGATCGGAACATCCGCTGGCGGCGGGGGCGGAGGCGGCGGCATCACGCCGGTCGCTTTTCGCTGTTGCTCAACCACCGTTACCGGTTCCTCGACTACCTTGGTCCCAGAGACTTTCATGCCCTTCTTCAAGCCCCAGGCATCGACCATCTGACCGTCGATATTGAACTTCTGGTCCTTGGGGATCTTGAATTGCTGGTTCTTTCCGTTTTCCATGGTCAGAATCACAGAGGACGGCGGCGTCACATGCCACACCCTTCCCGTAACACTCTTCACCGTGGTGATCGTCTTTGGAGTCGTGGTGGTGGTAATTGTTCTCTGAACCTTCATGCCCACCTGCAAATCGTGAACACTAAGTTCCTTCCCGTCAACCGTGATCCGGGTGCTTTCGGGTACGTTGTCAAAGTGGCGAAGAGAACCATCCTCCATCTTCACCACGACACTGTTGCCTGAAACGAATACAATTTCGCCTTTCTCGACCTGGGTCTCCACCGAGGCCTGATGGGCCGATGTAGTGGTTTGCGTTTGCACCTGTGCGCTCATGCTCAGGGCAAAGGCCAGGCAGAGCGCCGCTACCGCAAGCACCAGCGACAGACTTGTCTGGGCTGTTCTTGAGTTCATTGCGTTTCTCCTTAAATTTGTCTTCCTGAAGCGCGAATCCTTACAAAACGTGTAAGTCCAATACCCGGCGCCCTCTCAATGCTCGTCACTGGCGGCCTTCGTGCTTCCGTGATGGGGCGATCTGTTATCGTCTGGGCCTTGCACGAGCGAACCTTTGGGCAAGTGCCGACGGTGGCAACTCTAGGTTGGTTGACGCCCATGGGCTACTGTCAAAAATGACAGTGCGCGGAGAGGTCAGTTCGCGACAATGGAGTTTCCACATCAGCGTTGAGCAACTATAGTCAATGCCGCACTGGAAGTAGGATGCCAAGTCCACTAGACGGCGAGCGAATTGGGGGACAAGTCACCGAAGCCGAAATCCTTACGTAATTTCGAAATAACTGTCACTACCCCTCAAACCAAGAGTTATCGTTCTCGAACGCATGCCTCTTTCCTCCTTTTTGGAATGGAGTTGGAATCTGCTCCTCTCACGCAGGTTCCGGTTCAACATGACCACGTGTCGCAATGTCGTCCTGTCGGGTTGGGGTCGCAGTCGCTCGGTCGATCATTGGCCGAAAGCCGACCTGCGAAAGTACGAATCATTGGCGTGGGTCGCAGCTCTTCCTCGAGCTGCTCCTTCAGCTGCCTTTTGTTTTTTCGTTGGAACTTGCCCGGATCTTGCTGTTCGACCGATCCGACACCAAGGATGCGTGGACGATGAATCGCTTAGGCGCGTCACCCACAAAATAGAAGGGGAAGCAGGTGACCAGCGTAATCGACGCCACGCCCCGTGCTTGCAGCACCCGGACGTCGGCTGGACTCACGATTTCAATCTGGTCGACAATGTAAGCGGCCTTTGCCGTCGTCATGATCAAATCGATCTCATCTCCTACCGAAACGTCCTTGAGTCCCCGAAAAAAACCGTCCCTGTGACCTGCGATGCCAACGTTTCCCGGCTCTCCGAGCTTGGCGGTTCCGATGATTCGTCCAACTCCTCGGTTTAGCGTCAGGTCATCCGTGCCGTCAAAAACCGGAACCCGGATACCCAGTTTGTCGATCTGGATTACCGCTAAAGCGGGATCGGTCTTGCTCACGAGGCTGTCTTGATAGGCCCTTATGCGCTTTTCCGCCCACAAGCTGAAGTCAACCCCCTGATTGGATTTCGCCTGATTGGCTGAGGAGTCCGTGCGCTCGGTCGCAGTCTTCGCCCTGTCGAATTGCCATAGGGCAAGGCGCGACACACTCGTCCGGTGGAGCATTGCTGTGGTGGCTATCGCAACCAAGATCATCCCCGCCGCCAGCAGGGATCGCTCCAGCACCCTCGAACTCTTCTTCCAATGCAATGGGTTAGTTCCTGCCTTAACTGGATTGAGCGCGTCATATGCAGCGAGGACCATGGTCGCATGCAACGACTTTCAAGCGGACTGTAAAGGGCCCAGCACCCACTCCACAACTGTTAGTACTGACAGTTGTGCGGGTCTTCTACGGAACCTGATTGCTGAGCGGAGCGCGGACCAACAGGACCCTTGATCAACAGGACTGGGCAGATAAGAGGCGGGAAGTTGTCACTGCGGAGGTGTGGTAGCAATCACAAACAGCAACGGGGGACTATGACCGTGGCATTACGATGTGCTCCCGAATCGCATACTGAACCAGTTCGGCGTTTGTCCTCAGCCGGAGCCGTTCCATAATCTTGTACTTGTGAAATGCTACCGTGCGGGGAGTCAACTTTAACGCGTAGGCCGCTTCTTTCATTGATCTTCCTTCCGCGAGCAATTGAAGCACCTCCCGTTGTCGCTCCGTGAGGGTCTCCTGGCCCATGTGCGAAACGCGGGTCTCGAGGAAGAATGCATCTGGATCAGTTGTGACTAGTGGAGATAAATATTTCTTGCCCTTGAGTACCTCGCGAACAGCCGTGACCAGTTCGGAGGCCGCCGCCGTCTTCAGCAAGTAACCAGACGCTCCATTTCTGAATGCTTCGGCAGCGACTCCCAAATCGGGGTTCATCGTCAAATACACAATCCTGACGGCGCGAACCGCCCGCTTGATCCGCTTGCCGGCTTCCAACCCATTCAGCAATGGCATGCCTACATCGAGAACGATGATATCCGGCTTAAGCTCGGGTACCGCTGCCAAGAGTGCCTGCCCGTCAGCGACGGTGCCAACCACGTCGAACTCCGGCTCCAGCATCTTTACACAAGCTTCTGCGACGAAGGTATGATCATCGGCGATCAGAATTCTCGGACGTCCTATTGGACTCATTCGGGAAGCCCCTTAACAATGTGTCTTGCCGAGAGTTGAACTCCTGACGAACTGTGCAAAGGCAAGGAGCTCATGTCCAGTGAACCCGCTTTCTGTGGAACGAGCAATCCAAAGTTCCAGGAAGGCCCGAGATCGCCCGTCTGTGAATTCTACTCGCGATCACGGGGCCGAATACTGTCAATTGTGACAGCAGGCCTGCATCACAGTCGTCTCGGCTTCTGCCGATGACTGTCCGGCAGGAGCCAAGGTGGCGTTTGCAAGCCAGGCCACAAGGTTGAAGGAATTCCCTTTTGCTGATCCCTCAGATCGAAATCTGTAGTACACAAGACCGCGTCGTTGATGCCGGGCTCTCGCTCCTGAATCAGAAGCCCGGAGTATTCGATATGTCAACTCTGACAGTAATATGCAGTTAACTCTGACAGTATCCACAATCAACATGCTCGCCTAGAGTGCTGTCTGACCATGAACCACAAAGTCGGATGCAATCAAAGGAGCGCTCATGAACGGCGCCGACACTCTTCAACCCGCAGCACTGGATTCCGTGATGAAGCGAGGCAAGCAATCGCCGTGCGTGCGCATTCTTCTGGTAGACGATAATTCTGAAATCCTAGATCACGTGAATGACATGCTCCGATCCGACTATGAAATTCTTGGCAGGGTTGCCGACGGAAATGTTGTTTGCGCGGAAGTGAAGAAGCTCAGGCCGGATCTTATAGTTCTGGACATCTCTATCGGGGAGAACAGCGGCATCGAGATTGCCCAGCGACTGCGGGAGCAAGGCTATGCGGGAGAAATCGTGTTCCTAACGGTGCACGAGGATCCTGATTTTGTGAATGCTGCACTTGGGGCTGGGGGCCGGGGCTATGTAATCAAGTCTCGCTTGAACGGCGATCTCGGGGTAGCGATACAGGCCGCCCTCTCCCATCGGATCTTTATTTCGGCACCGCTCAGGCAAGAGTGAGTCTGCGACGCACCCGTCACGGCATGAAAGTAACGTGATTCAGTCCCACCATCTCCTTCCAAAATAGCCGTCGCAGCAGCTTGATTGCAGACTAGAAAGGTTGATACAGAGGGGCTCAAAGTTGACAGCAGTGCTATGATCGTGGCCGGTTCGGGGAAACTGTTCTGCGACTCCTTGATTCCCCTTTATGGGCCCTCTGGGACTCGGGTCACATGGTCGGGTGTCCGACATCACATTCCAGCCGGTACATCCGTTAAATGATTGAGGTTGTGTTGGCATCACGATTCCTGCTTTTTTCGCTGAGCCACATTGCACCTGGTTAGTAGAACATCAGGGTGCTCGTCGCAGCGCGATCCCGTCCGCGGCAGCGTGCCATGGCATGTCCTTTCGAAGATCGTTTTCTTGGTCAGCTAGGCCAAACCGTGCACCGAGGAAATTCCCTTCGTTCCAAGGTTAGTCGTGCGCTTGTGCTTGGTGCGTTTCTTCTGGCTACTGCGCCAACTTTCTGTGCCGCCCCTCAACGGCCCCTTCAAGTGTTGGTGTTGTTCTTTGGAGACAAGGATAGCCCTGGGTTTGCTCAAGAACTAACTGGCTTTCGAACAAAGATCGAACGGGAGTCGAGTCGTCCAGTCTGGATTTACGAAGAGTCTTTTGATGAAGGTTCGCTGGGACACGAACCGTCCTACGCGGGCGCGATAGAGACTCTCCTGCGCGACAAGTATGCGAAGCGTGGGATTGATTTCGTCATAGCCGCGGGCGATTATCCACTGCAATTCGTCCAAGAGAGGCGGAAGACGTTTCTACCCTCCGCCAAGCTCATCTATTTCTTGCTGGGGCATTCCCCGCAGCAATCCATACCGAACGCAACGGGGCTAGTCGCGAGGCTTAGCCTGGTCCCAACTCTTGAAGATGCATTGACCGAAAATCCGGGAACCCGCCATGTGTTGCTAGTTGCGGGTGCAACCGCGATCGATCGTGCGATGGCGCAGCTTTTTCTCCCCGGCAGTCTGAAATACTTGCAAGAGACCCACAACGAGGTCGACATTAGCATCCTTCCCCCCGAAACACTTGACGAGAGCCGTGCTCGGCTTGCGGCATTGCCCAATGATACCGTCACGGTCTTCATTTGCTATTACGGGGACTCTCGGGGCGAGCGCTTTATCCCGGGGCGGATACTGCCGATGTTTTCCGCAATTACTGACCGGCCGATGTACGGCTGGCTTGATACGTACCTCGGACACGGAATCGTCGGCGGAAGTGTGACCAGCGCCGAGGTTGCCGGGACAGAACTCGGGAACCTGGTGCTGCGCGTGGTACATGGCGAAGAACCAGGCAACATTCCGGAGGTCATCAGTGAGTTTCGCCGGAACGAATTTGACTTTCAACAAATGAAACGATGGGGCATCGGGCTGCGCCAGATTCCAGCAGACAGCATCGTGATCAACCGGCAATACACACTTTGGGAGCTGTACAAGTGGCGAATCGTAGGACTTGTTGGTCTTATCGTCATCGAAGCGCTGCTGATTGTCAGCCTAATTAGGTTGGCCTTGGGGCAAAAGCGCCATGTCAGTCAACTGGCATACCAGCGTGAAGTCGAGGCACTCATCTCGCAATCGGCCGCGGTATTCATCAATCTCCCCCCAGAGCTAGTCAACGTAGAAATCGAAGCTTCATTTCAGCGGTTGCTCGCGTTCTTCGACCTTGACCGTATCAGCCTCTTTGAATTTTCCGCGGGAACGGCGCAACTCCGCCTGCTGTGTACGCGCGGTTCGACCCGTTCTCAGCAACCTTCCTCTGTCTTCGACTTGCATCTGTTTCCATGGATATCCGCACAAATCCTGCATGGGGCACCCACTGTCGTCTCCCGTCTGGAAGAGTTGCCTGCGGAAGCTGGCGCCCTGAGGGAGGTTCTGCGTGGCAGCGGGATCCGCTCATTCGCCGCCTTTCCTCTCCAGCACAACCAGAAAACGTTCGCAACCCTCGGCTTTTCGACAGTTCGTATGGAACGAACATGGGATGCCGATGTTATCCAGGCTCTGAGAACCATCTCCGATATTTTTGGCAGTGCTCTGGAGCGGAAGGGCGCAGAAGAGGTGATGTCAGCGAATCGAGACCGTTTGACCGGCATCATCGAATCCGCCATGGACGCGATCATCGCGGTGGACGACCAGCAGCGTATCGTGGTTTTCAACGCCACGGCGGAGAAGATTTTCGGCTGTCCTGAGAAAGAAGTATTGGGGCAGTCTCTGGAACGCTTCATTCCTTCTCGCTTCCGTCCGCAGCACCATGAGCACATTTCTCGCTTCGCCAAGTCGGGAGTCACCAATCGCGCCATGGGCACATTGGGCACGTTGCATGCGCAACGCTCCAATGGCGACGAATTTCCCATTGAAGCCTCGATCTCGCAGGTGAAGACGGATGGAAACAACCTATTTACCGTCATCATCCGTGACATCACCGAGCGTGAGCGAACGCAGCAGGAACTACGCGAAAGTGAGGTCCGCTTTCGCTTGGTCGCCAACACGGCTCCTGTCTTGATCTGGATGTCAGGTACCGACAAGCTCTGCACCTACTTCAATCAATTTTGGCTCGACTTCACCGGTCGACCACTTGAGGCTGAGCTTGGAAACGGCTGGGCGGAAGGTGTCCACCCGGACGACTTTGATAGGTGCCTCGAAACCTATAATCAGTCCTTTGATCGCCGGCAACCCTTCAAGATGGAATATCGTCTCCGAGCGCATGACGGAGAATATCGATGGCTTCTCGATATTGGTGTTCCTAGACTTAATGCGGACGGAACCTTTGCTGGCTTCATTGGCTCGTGTGTGGACCTTAGTGAACGCAAACGCGCAGAGGAGGAGCTGCGCAGGAGTGAAGAACTCAAGGCTTCGATTCTGGAGTCCCTGAGAAATCATGTGGCCGTCCTTGATTCCAATGGCACAATTGTGGCTGCAACAAACCGGGGCCCAGAGTTCAAAGGGGTGGTAGGGATTAACCTGTTGGACCTTCGAGTTGGCTCTAATTACCTCGACATATGCAGGATGGCGGCGGAAAAAGGAGACCCCGACGTGACAGCCGCTCTCGCGGGAGTTCAAAGGGTAATCGACCGACAGCAAAGTTATTTCGAATTAGAGTACGACTATGAGTCAGGAATAGATCGGTATTGGTTCTTGATGTCGGTCACTCCCCTGAAATCGCTAAGCGGAGGGATTGTTATCTCCCATCATGACATCACCGAACGAAAACGGCACGAGCAGGCCATTCAGGAGCTGAGTGGGCGCTTGATCGGCGCCCAGGAACAGGAGCGTTCCCGTATCGCTCGCGAGTTGCATGACGACGTTAATCAGCAAGTTGCCATGTTGGCCATCGAGATCCAGCAACTGAAGGCTCTCTTCCCGCAGGAATCGTCCGCTGAGGTAGAAAAGATAGACTCACTGTGGAAAAAGACCCATGCGCTCTCGATGGATATCCAGCACCTCTCTCATGAACTTCACTCGACCAAGCTGGAGCACCTCGGGCTGGTCGCCGCTCTGCGCAGTCTGTGTCATGAGTTTTCTGAGAAGCATAAGGTCGAGGCAACCTTTAAGTTCGGGCAAATACCGACGAGCATGGAGTCCGACATTGAATTGACCCTTTTCCGGGTTGCCCAGGAGAGTTTGCAGAATATCGCGAAACACAGCCATGCAAGAAAGGTCGAAGTGGAACTGGTCGGGACGGCCGGTGAGGTTATTTTGCGAGTATCGGATGACGGTGTTGGATTCGATCAAGATACTGTTCAAAATAAAGCTGGCCTCGGAATGATTAGCATGAGCGAGCGGATCCGACTGGTAGGGGGAGCGCTGTCCATCTATTCGAAACAGCCTCTAGGCACAAAAGTCGAGGCCACGATTCCACTCTCGCGTGCAAAGCTCGCTGCGAGGCGCGCTTCGTAGTTTTATGCTATTGCGCCGCTACGGGCCACCTTTGGAAGCCAGCCGTTGTGCTCACTCCAGTTCGAACGCCACGTACATGAGCTTGTCTTTACGCTCCACTTGAAGAGCGATTGCGTCTCCGGGTTTAAACTTATCGAGCATCGTACGTAATTGTGCGATTGAAGTGATCGGAACTGTGTTGACCGCGCGAAGCACATCACCAATCACTAGCTCAGGCTGATCCGTTCCACGGAGTCGGGCCAGAACCAACACGCCCGAACTTGACTCGCGGGAAGTCTGTCCGGCCGTTCCGTGTATGCGGGCAGAACCTACGATGCCCAGCTTGGCCACCAGGTTCTCCTCGATGTCGACGGTCGAGAGAGAGTCCTCGGTATTAGGGGGTGCCTCGACCAGAGGAAACTTCACAGCAATCTTGCGCGATGCACGCCATATCTCAAGATCCACGAGATCACCGGGATGCTTATGGAGCAATCCCCAGGTTAGTTGGGGCATATTTCGAACTGGTACTCCGTCGAAGCTAACGATTACATCTCCCGCCTTAAGGGACGAGTGCGTGGCGGAATCGCCTTTGCCAACAGCGGCAATCAGCGCTCCCGAAGTCGTTGGCAAATGCAGCGCGCGGGCCAGAAGCGGAGTAATTCCCTGAACATCCATACCCAGATAACCGCGATGGACAACACCATATTGACGAATCTGCTCGTAAACGAAGCTGACCATCGCACTCGGAACAGCAAACCCGAGCCCCTCCTCTCGTCCTCGTTCAGTGATGCTGAACACATTCAGGCCGACCACTTCACCTTGAACGTCAACCAGCGGGCCACCGCTGCTTCCGGGAGCCAGCGCGACATCGGTCTGGATGTATACCATGCAATCGTCGGCCTCAATTTGTTGCGCAACCGAGCTCACGACTCCTAACGCAAGCGAATTTCGAAGACCCTCAGGACTCCCCAATGCCGCAACCAATTGCCCCTGCCTGAGCTTTCCGGACTCAGAAAAAGAAACCGTAGGCAGACCGTGGGCATTAATTTTCAAAACGGCAATGTCAGCCTCTTTAAAGCTACCCACCGTTTTCGCTTCGAATGACAAGTTGACCTCGTCGTCGATTCCACGAGCCTCTGTGTCCGCGCGTACACTGCTGTTGAGCTCAATTCGGATGCGTCTCGCCCCCTCGATCACGTGAAGAGCGGTGATGATGTAGCCCTCAGAATCGACGATCACACCTGAACCCGAGCCGTGCTGTTTGGTAAGTGCCTGCACTTTCACGTCATCATCATCGTCATTGGGCAGAGGACCGTAGCTAGTCACCTCGATATGAACGAGTGCTGGAGTAATGTTGCGGGGTAGTTGTTCAAGGGAAGCATTCAACCACTGCAGCGAGTCATGGGAGGGCTGATCGGCATGCGTTTGGGCGCCAGCAACCACACTCAGCGCCAGGGACATCAATGCCACCGCCCAACTAACCTGGATAGTACGCTTCATGCTGGAGCGCCATTCTCGCGGATAGGCCGAGTCAGACTAATTCGGAGTCAGAGTTTAGCAACTTAGCGGATGGGCGGCCACTGGCAACACTGACAGTCGCTCAGGCGCGCCGCAGATGGTGATCTGATCGATCAATTGTTGAATTCAAGTGAAAAACGATTGGCACGTGCGCTCTTAATGCTGGCCTACTTTGGAAAAGAGGGCGGGTCTGAAGCTGTGATCCCCTGAGATAACCCAGGAGACCCTAGCCGAAATGATCGGGACTACGCGCTCGCGAGTGAATGTCTGCCTGAACCGATTTCAGAAAGCTTGGCTTCATCGATTACAACGGTGGCCTACCGGTGCATAGCTCCCTCTTGAATGTTGTTCTGCACGAGTAGCTTAGAATGGTCGCCTGACCGGAATTGTCTTTCCCTTTTCGGAACTGCCCGACCAACCAGCCCGTTCTCGAGGTGTTCCTTTTTGAACAGACAGAAGCGTTCTGTCGCCTGACAATTCTCTGGCTGGTGGAGGTTCGCTATGTCTTGCGCTTTGTGCATGTCCGGCCATCAGGGCGATTTTGCCGCCGAGGTACACGTCCATTTGCCACGTCTCGCGGATGCGGACAAACCGGGAGTCTTTGTCTTTCCAAAGGTGCTAGTCTGCTTGAACTGTGGATTTTCCGCGTTTACGACTCCGGCATCCGAATTGGCGGAGCTCGCTAGAGCTGTTCCGACAACGAAGCCCTCGACCCGGCAGGAGGCCGGGGTTGCCCCCCATTTCCGAGTTGCGGGATGAGGGTGCAAGCCAAGTTGTATCTCTCCTAGGTGCTGCGGTGGAACCGTCGGCCCGACAACACCGTTTCGATTGCCGTCAGAAGTTCAGTTCCGGCATTTATCTTTACGATGTAGCCCCACGCGCCTAGCCTGAGAGCTTCGTCTACAATGTCAGGCGACGATTCCTGGCTCAAAAAGATTATTTTGGAATTCGGGGCGAGGACGCGAATCTGGCGAGCGGCCTCAATTCCACTCAGTGTTGGCAGCCCGATGTCCAAGAGAATCAGATCCGGCTTCAGTTCTTCGGCCTTGCGAACTGCTTCCAGTCCGTCCGATGCCTCGCAAATGACCTGCAAGTCACCCCGTTGTTCCAGTGTTGAGCAGATGAACCTCCGAAAAGGCATGAAGTCCTCTACCACCAGAACACGAATTCGTGACACCACGACACCAGCTTTCTTCGACCGAACCTGTGGGCACTCCGTGCCGGGGGAAGGAACCACTCAAGTTATCATCCTTCGTCAAAACAGAATTGTCAATCAGGCATGCGCGAACCACAACTATCGAGACAGCATTTGTTCCGAATCTGAAATCTCGCGGAGGCAATTCTGATCCGCCACCCAACTCAATCGGTCGCCACAAAGCGCTCAACAACAATGATAGTAGTTGGGAACAAGGGTCTGTTGCTACGCTCCGAGTCTTGTTGTTAGTGGCACGAGCCATCATCCTGAAACGTGGCGCTACCCAGCATCTGGGTCAGAAAGTGTCCGCAAGCGAGGAGCTTCTGGGATAGCGGATCTTCGCGCAAAGCGTTCGCAGACGTCGTGTACTTCGCGGTGTCCATCGATTTCTTCGCGGCCATCAGATTGGCGCTCCACTGCTGAACCAGGTCAAATGTGTTATGGAGCAACCGCGCCGCATTACGGTCGCCATCGGTCGAGGTCGCCGCTTCCGCTAGTTGCAGGCTCTGCGATGCCTGATCGCGATAGCCGTTCACCCACTCGTCTGTGACTCCGTAGCCACCGCGAATGGCTGAGGCCAGCGTTGTGGCCCACTCCCGCAGGCGGGCGATTTCTTCGATGCCCGCTTTCATAAACTCCCGCGACAACGCGGAGCTATTCCCTGACTGCAATGTGGCAGAAGGGGGATTCGTGGTGCCCGCAGTCCCTGCGTCGCTCGCCACCGCAGGCAGAATCAGGACGATCCCTGGCCCACCGAAACTCACTGAACCCTTGCCGATGCTGGCCAAGGCCAACACGTCTACGAACAACCGGCCATTCTGGTCAATAACTTCGGCTTTTCCATTCCGCCCGTTGACCACTACATTTTGTTGCTTCGTTTGCCCAAAAGTAGCGCTGCTTAGCACAACCGTGAAAACCAGGAGAAGAATGATTCGAGAATCTCGTTTCATAAACCTCATCCTCTCAAACCAACTGCGCCTTAGTTAATGGTCAGGCACCCAATCCGGAGACCAGCGCACTGCCTTCCGAGAAGAGGCCGGTCGCAGGGCCTCGCTCTTCCAGCCAAGTTGGCGGCGATCAGAATTTGTCGTGGTGACATTAGAAATCCCCGCGAACGAAACATAGTGTATGAGAACAGTGCCGACCCGGTAGCTGGTAGAACTGACAGCCTGCGCCGCGATCCCCTGAGCCTTGAGGATTGTTCCTGGGTCACGAACCTGCAGGCTCCTTGCCATGGTTCGAGTGAAATGCGATTCGACAAAAACCGTGTGGCGGCAATGTAGACGAAATTTATCTAGGATTGTGATCTGAATCACAGACAAAAATCTGGGGCTGGTTTGGAATTGCCGGCGAATCGAAATGCAACTGCGGGTATCCCCTTATGTCTTGTACCTCATGCGCGTCGCACAACCAGGCGGAATTTGCCACCGAGATCAACGTCCATTTCAGCGGCCTTGAGAATCTGAATCAGCCGAGCGCCTTGCTATTCCCGAAGGTTTTGGTCTGCATGGATTGTGGCTTTTCGACGTTTTCCGCCTCGAGAGTCGGGTTGGCGATTCTTGCAAGTGGAATGACGAAGAGAGCCTCAAGTCCGCCGGAAAAAGTCGCCCCAATTGCAATCTGCGCGTAGATTTTCGACTTAACGAGGCCTATTCACGCATGGGTGGGTGAAAGGGCGACGTTACGTCAACAATGGAACCTGCCAACGTACCAATTGATGTGCAATCTTGCCAGGGCCACACCCGTCTGGCGAAACCCAATTCCCCGATCACAGAATTACCAATCAAACCCGCCACTAATACTCCTGAGAATGGGTTCCCGTTGAAATTGTTGGACCACCGAGTCTGATGCTCCAGGCTCAAAGCACTACTGAGCGTTGGCGCTGCGGGACAACCGCTGCTTCCCTGTCTAATCTGACAGTTGGCACCGATCCCGTCGGGACGCAGGCTGTGTTTGATGGGAGACGAACGATGTTTGCATCGGATGATGTTGTCTACGCGTGGGGCATTGCAAAAGCTTTTCCTGATCGCGACTGTTTCTTTCAGCACTTTGGTTTATGCCGCGTGAGTAGTGACTCGGCAGGAGAAGTAAGTAGCGCATGTTGAATCCCCAAGGATCGTGTCACTCGCTAAGACCGCGCCCGAAGCGAGATCTTCGACATGGTGCAAGTTCCGAAGTTCAACATCCGGCGCGGGCAGGGAAGCCAGGTAGCGAGGACTGCCGGGTGAGTGGCGAAATTGTCGCGCGCGGAGTGGTGGCGATTGTCAGGTAAAACCACCCTATGGAGAATTTGATGGATATGCCACCTCTCATTTTCCTGCTCTCTCTGGTTGTATTGTGGCTCTCAGCCAACCTCGGAGCTCTGATTGGGCAAAGGCTACCGTTACAAGAGGAGGAGCGCGAAGAATTCGGTGTTGTTCAAGCCTCTGTCCTTACGCTCCTGGGTCTGTTAGTCGGATTCGCTTTTTCGATGGCCGTCAGCAGGTACGATCAGCGGAAGAATTACGAGGAAGCAGAGGCCAATGCGATCGGCACGGAATATGTCCGGGCTGACCTGTTGCCGGTCACCGATGCGGCAAGAGTGCGCGATTTACTGAAAAACTATCTCGATCAGCGAATCTTATATTATACGTCGCGGGATGAGCGTGACGCGGAGCCGATCAACGTCTCCACAGCTCTATTGCAAACCAAGCTGTGGTCCAGCCTGCAAGCTCATGCTGCCGCGTCGCCGACACCCGTGATGGCCCTTGTTGTTTCGGGCATGAATGATGTGTTGAATTCCCAGGGGTACACTCAGTTCGCCTGGGGCAATCGCATCCCGGTGGCGGCGTGGGTTCTGATGGCAGCGATCGCTATCTCCTGCAACCTACTGCTCGGCTATGGAGCTCGTCGAAAACATGCCCTTTTGTTTCTGATTTTACCGCTTACCGTTTCTATCTCATTTTTTCTGATAGCCGACATTGACAGTCCGCGTCACGGCCGCATTCGCGTGCAACCGCGGAATTTGGTAATCCTATCGCAGTCGCTGCGGGCACCCTAGAGATCACTGCTCTCCTGAAACCATCTGGAGCCGAATCCGTCAAAAACGCGTCGGTGGCCGGAGCCACAGGGCAAGGGCTAGAACCCTGCTATTCGTGAAGGAGCGCCAGTTCGCCCAGCCACGCGCTGCGCAAAAGCTAGCGACTTTCCAGGATCGTACGGCCATTCGGAGGCTGGATGGGGCGCGCGTTGTGCGGATAAATCTTGGCAAACGCGGCTATTTCATCCGCCGAAAGCTCTGACGGCATCTTAAGAACAAACCATGTGACTCCTTCGCTGCAGGGAGGCGTCGTGAGCGATCCGGCAAAGGTGTAGTAGCCCGTACTTGCCGGCAGCAAGGCAGAGGGGTTGATCTCGACGCTGGAAACAACTTCCTCGTTGCCCTCGGTCCTGGGTAGATTTTCCCAAACCCTTTGGACCAAGCTATTTGCCCTTCCGCTCTTCAGCAAGACGGCAACCACGGCAAGTTTGCCGTCGCTGTCGGCATGGACCAGATGCGCGACCATGTCATACGGCTTGCCATCGACATGCTCCTCGCTCGGGTGATGAAAATGAAACTGCTTGAGCTCATACTTCTTGTCGCCAACCGTAATGGAGCTGCCCGGTGAAGTATTGACCTGAATGGTGTGTCCGTTATTAATGACTTTGAGCGGACCGGACTTGTAGTCGAACTGGATCGATGGCAGGGCTTCTCGCTTAGCATCACGAATGTCGATGGGTGATTGTTGCTGCCCCAGTCTGCAGTTCGCATAGTCGGGCTTGATGGAACCCCAATTCTCGGGGCCTTCTGCTCCAGCGTAGGACCATTCGTGGGCAGGTTTTGCTTCCTGGGCCCCAGCCCAGGGGGCCACCGTGATGGCAAAGCAAAGGATCGCTTCAGAAATTCTCATTTTCTATCCCTCCCGTGTGGGTGGCGACCTAAACGTACCGGCACAATCGTCCGCTTGCAAACTAGTAGTTGTTACAGTCGGACGCTGAATGGACCAGAAAATGTGATGACGATATCGGCAGCCCGAAGAAGTATCCCAGGCTGAAGTTCGACAGATTTTCACCAAATCCGATCCGGGGATACGCGGCGCGACTCTCGCCACGATCGCAACTCAATGCGACCTGGTACTTGTGGCTTGCTTCACTCCCGAGCCCGAGTCCGCATTCCAGCACACCTCAGTTGGGCCTTCCCAGCCACGAGTATTGCCAGGCAACCGACACGCTCTGGTAGTTACCGCCATACTGAACGTAAGTTCCGTTGCTATAGCCGAATTTCAGAGCCTGGTGCTTGCTAAACGGGATTGCCGCGGTGCCCCCCACCCGGGAATTCTGCTGTCTGGTAAGGGGGTTTTCCACGCTGCTAACGCTCGTGCTTCCGCCGACCCAGAAATTGCCATCGAGCGAGATCCAGAGACGCGGCTTGAAGTCGTAACTGAGGTGCGCTTCGAAGGATCCCATGGGATTCTGCGATTGAGATCTGGTCCCCGGATAGAAGGAGTTACGAGACCAGAAATCATGATTCGTAGTGAAGAACCACATTCCGGCGTAGCCATCGACAATCCACTTGCCCCGGCGTTGGGAATAACCGAATTCCGGCTTGAAGGACCAGCGGTTGGTGCCCCAGTTAATCAGTTTCGTGGGATCGTACTGGCCAGTGGGAGCGATCACTTTCAAACTGACGCCGAGCAGCATCTTCTGATGCCATTTGACGATCTCTTGCGGTGTCATCGCCGGGCCACCCTTAAGATTCATCGAAAAGCGGTAGACCGAATCCGCGAGACCAGAGCGGTACAGGTTCTGCCCCGCTCCCGCCAAAGTCCCCGTGAAGCTTCCTGCTCCATAGGGCAACGTAGCGACGATGTTGGCCGAGCGGCCAAAGAGGCCAAATGAGTGGTAATAGCTGACGATAGGAACGCTGTATCTCCCCTTTGCGTCGCTGACTGGGAGCGCGCCATTGAAATTGATGCTGCCATCGTAGAAGGAATAGCTCAGCGTGAGTGCGTTGGCATGAATCGGCGTAATGACATAAGCACGGGGCGCAAGGTCCTGGGCTCGGAGTAACTGCAGTTGACATAACAACGAAGCAAAAGCCACGCCGAACCCGAAGAGGTATCCCTTCCTCATTACTCTCACGAAGCAATCTTTCAAAAGCAGTATGAAATCGGCAAGTCGCAATTGGCTTGGAGTGTCATTCTTATCGCCCTCATCGCTCCAGGCAACTTACAGGCTCATAATCCTTAGTCACACGTTGACATGCTAGCCTGTTAGGGATTGGCTTTCTTCATACAGTCCTTCACAAACGAACGTTGATCCGCCCCGGTTAGACCTTTCTTGTCCGCGAGGTTTTTGCATGTCTCTGCCTTGTCTTTCTGACTCATGTTGCCACCCGAACCTGAGTCTGCTGCCTTACTGAGGCAGTTCTGCATGAATGTCTTGCGCTGCTGGTCTTTCAAGTCCTTCTTATCGGCGGCATCGTTGCAGGCCTTCGCTTTGTCCTGCGAAGATGCGGTTGACGACTGGTCTGAATTGGGCCGCGGCGTTCTAGCGGCGACCAGCGAGGTTAGGCTCGTCGCCAACAAGAGCGACAGCATCGTTGCCCATACGTAGTGTGACATTCTTGACATGGAAGATCTCCTTTGTTTGGAATTTGCTGCGACACCGTGCACCAGTTACCGCCCTCCCAGCGCCATGTAATCGGAATTGGTTGTGGTCACCACGAGCTTCTTGGCCGTTGCATCGAGGACGGTCTGCTGCACATAGTTCGTGCTGTCCGGTAGGCTGGCAAACTGAGCCGACAATGTGACCACATCCTTCGGATCATCCAGGTACGTGTTCACTTTCACCGTGGAAATCTTTTTTGCGGCAGTATCGAAAGAGATCGTCATCTGGTCGCCGGCCAGGGCATAGTCTTTGAATACAATCTGCGTCATGCCGGAACTTGCGTTGGGATTCAACGAGACTTTCCCGGACCCGAAGGCCTGTTGCATGCTCTGCGGATCGGGTGGGACGTACTTGGCGAGCAGCAACTTTACCTGTCCCATATAGTCCTTCATCTCTTCCTTCTTGTTTGCGATCACTTTCTGCTTCATTTTTCCTCCACTCGGAGGTGGGGGTGGTGCAGTTAGTTGTGTTTTCTGTACCTTCCCGTCCGGGCCATACTGACACGCCGCCTGGCTGGAAGGCTTGGCATCGCCCTTCAGCGTGAGTTGGGTTGTTTCCTTCCATTGATAGCGGTGCAGTTTCTGCTGGTTTTCCACAACGGATTGCTTCACCGCTGCCATTTTCTCTTGCAGCCCTGATCCCGCTCCGCCAGCGGTCTGGGCGATCACAGGCACGACAGCCGCCAGCATGGCGGCAGCGGCGAGCAACGTGCGCTTATTGACAGCGGTGTGGGCCTCGACCTTCTGCTCCTGTGCTTGTCTGACGTTGGTGTTCATCATGGAGTCCTTTCGAATTTCGATTGGTTACAGGTATTTCACTTTCGCAAGGGACGACAGAACCCTGCGCGACATCATGAGCCCGTCCCGTGAGTCAATTCAGATCCTCGTCTTTGTAGTACTTGGTGCTCTTAGCAGTGATTTCGAGGGCGACGCCTTTGTCGGTAAGCTGATACATCCAGACGCCGTCTGAGACTGACACCGCTCCTCCCATCGACCCACCCTTGTCTCCGTTTTTCGCCGCGGCCGTCGCTTGTCCTCCGAACTCCCAGCCCGAGTTCACGAAGCCATCGAGCGCCTTTTCGTTGTCGAAGACGAAAATCACGCTGAACTTCTTCACGCCCATGCCGAGCCCGGCCTGGAGTTCAAGCATCTTCATGAAGGTCTCACGCCTGGTCTTGTTGTTGACGGCAACTCCTTTTCCATTGCCAGAACCGGCGACCAGAATTTTCACGCCCATGTTGTTAAAGACTGCATACCCTGCGGCTCCTGCGACCGCCGCCTCGGCCTTTGGCTCTGCTTTGTAGAGGCGCGCAAGGGTGCTGTGCGCCATGTTGCGGATCTCTTTCTGCTTTTTGTCGATTTTGGGATCGGCGTTTGCTGTCATCACCAGAGCGCAAACCATCGCGGCGGCAAGGAGGCTTTGCACTTTTGTTTTCATAATCGCCCTTTTACATGTGTAGCGGTGAAAATGATCCTTTATGCTTCGGCGCCATCCGGAACCGGAGCGCCGTGGTCTATCGATTTCAGACCTATCGTTGAATCTATTTGACCGAATATCCACGCGCGTCCATACAAGCCGAGAATCCTCGCTTGAAGGTATCCATCTGTTTGTTATATGCGGCCTTGGATTGATTGGCTTGCTGTTGCATTTGCGCCCCAGCCGACTGAGCCGCCTGTTCCTTGGACTGTTCGTTCGCCGCACGCTGCTTTCTTCCCCCGCGCACCGTGCCGACCGTCGCTCCTACAGCCGCACCCCGGCCAGCGTTACCGGTGATCGCCCCAAGGGCTGCTCCTCCGGCGGCACCTCTGGCCGCACCCCGCACTCGTCCACCTTGGGCTTCTGGCGCGTTCGCAGCAGCTTGCTGTTCGGCAGCTTGCACTTGTGCTGCGGATGGACCTGAGGGCGCCGGAGTATCCGGGTTGATTCCGGTCTGCTGCTGCACAGTGGTGTAGCAGTCGTACTCATCCCGCAGTTGTTGGTCATTGCTCTGATTGTTCTTGGCATACGCGAACATCCCGATTTTCTGAGCCGCAGAAAATGGTGGCGGCGGTGTAACAGGAGCGGCTGGCCCACCAGCTGGGGCCGTCGTCGTCACAGGGGATGCAGGCGCCCCGGCGCTACCGGAATCAGCTTTCTTGCAGGCTGCGCTTAACAGAAGCAGCAATGAAATGCTCAGTACCTGGAACCTTGAGTGCGTCATCAGTCCCTCCGCAATCATGTGACTAAATAAAATGGTTTTGTCGGAATTGCTCAGTTTTTACTAGACGTAACAAATCTCCGGCAGACGCGTTGTCCGCCACGAAACCTGTTCAAGTAGCCAGCCTGATCGCAACTCAATGCGATGACGCGGGGCGGCACCCTTTCACTACGGCGCCCGAGCCGGATCCACGGGCCTCCTGGTGGCATCGGAACTTCTCCATAACGGCGCCAAGTCTCGGTTGTCCGTGGTCTGCAGACCACTGTAGGCTATGAGGATCGTGCGCTCCCGAGAACTGGCAAAACTGACAGCGCGTACGGCGGGCTTGAACGGGTGAACCGCGTTCAGGACATACTGATTCCTTTAGAGGCGGCCACAACAGCTGCAGTTTTAGGGGGTGGTGCAGGAACGATACCCGAGTGGCGCTTTCAGCGAGCCTTATCACCCGTTTTTTCGGAACAATCAATTCCGTGCGTGGCGATCGCCTCTCGGATACTTGTAGAGATGTGAGATGCCACCTGCTGAGCGCGTACGAAAATCGCGATCGAGTACGGCCGGTCTTCGTAGAAATAGCGTAGATCTTGTTTCAGGCCGAAACAACTCATCTTAAAAGGATTACGTCTGACCTGTGCTATCCTCTCGCCACGGAAATGGGGGGAGGGTATGGGTCTGGCTGGGTTTGGTTCACGCCGCCTCTGTCCAACTGCAGTGGGGGTTTCGACATCACTATTTCTGGTGTTGACCGTCCTTGCGCCGTTGTCTCACTCGCAAACTCCTAGCACGCCAGTCGCAGCGACGAGAAATGAAAGCGTGCCTGATGTCGATAGTGCGCACGTTTCCAGTTCCCCTTCACCAGACATCTACAGGAACCCTCTCCATGTCGTGGTGAACCTGGTGACGGTGCAGGTAACCGTTACAGATGCCCTGAACCATGCAGTCACCGGACTCCGGAAGGAAGATTTCACGCTTTATGAAGGGGATGCGAAACAGGAGATCCGACATTTCTCTGAGGAAGACGCTCCCATTTCGGTGGGACTGATTCTGGATCTCAGCAAGAGCATGGCGAATAAGGTCGAAACGGTGCGCGCAGCGGTGGAGGAGTTCTTTCAGACCGCCAACCCTGACGATGACTACTTTGTGATTGCGGTTTCAAGCCGCCCTAAACTGATAGCGAGTTCCACCCGATCGATTCGCTCCGTAGAGACGCAACTAGGGTTGGCTGTGCCCGATGGGAATACAGCGTTGCTGGATGCTATCTACTTAGGAGTAGAACAGATGAGCACAGCGCAATATCAGCGACGCGCATTGCTCATCATCTCCGACGGCGGTGACAACAACAGCCGATACAAGCTCAAGGAGATTAAGAGCATTTTGCGGGAATCGGACGTGCAAGTCTATGCCATCGGCCTGTTCGACACTGCCTTGTTCAAGACTTTTGAAGAATACATGGGGCGGAAGTGGCTAGGTGAAATTACCGACGCAACCGGCGGACGGACGGTCCCGATCGATCGACTGTCCCAACTTCCCGAGGCTGCAGCTGCCATTAGTTGGGAACTGCGCAATCAATACGTGCTTGGGTACAAGCCATCCAGTCTCGTTGCCGATGGACGATGGCGGAAAATCAAAGTAACCGTGGCCCCCCGTGGGACTCCCCTTCTTTCGAACACCCCGCGTTTGCAAGCCTACTATAAGAAAGGCTACACAGCAGGGAGGTGAGATTGTCACCTCCCTGAGTGCTTTTGGAAGCTGGTGTTGGCGTGATCCAGCACCAAGGGATGGCATCCAAGCTGCCTTGGAAGAGCCTACTTGCTGCCGCGTCCGAAGGTGAAGTTGACGCCTGCGGAATAGCGGAAGTTGCTCTGAGCCGAATCGTTAAACTGGTTGGTGAAACGCGTCCTCATGTAGTCGATTTCCACCGGCCGGAACTGGAACGCTTTGCTGATGGGAATATCGATGCCGCCGCCCAGGGCCATAGCAAACGCATCTCCAGCGGGTGATGTGGACGTTGTGCATGCGCCCGCGCAAGCTTTAGTCAGATTTGCGTAAACGTTAGTGTGTGCCGCGCCAAAAAGCACCTGAGCGAAAGGCTGGAACTTTGGCGTTCGGAACTTGACCTGCGGGCCAAACATGTAGGTGAAGAGGTTACCTTGCGCTGTGATGTTTCCAGCGGAAGTGGTGCGGGTAATCGTGTTGCTGCCATAGCCTTGGAGATCCATTTTGATTCCAAAGTAGTGGTTGAGGTTAACGACGAGAGCTCCACCGCCGCCATTCAAACTTAGGCTTTCGCTTTTGACTGGGTAAAAGCGGGCATAAGAGTAGTCGGCGGCGACCTCTACTCGCGGGAAGTCCTGAGACCATGCGGCGAGCCCCACTAACAAAACAGCGAAAAATGCAAATATCTTGGTAATTGTCACGATTTTTTCTCCTTATTACCTATTGACAGGTTCTCAATCGGAGCAAAATCGCTCCTTAACCTACTTCCACGGTGCGCGTCTCGCAACGAACGTGATACTGCCAATAGTGACAGCTTCGTTATCCACTTCATCAATGCTCCAACGCCAAATGCAGGAATTCTCGGCCGTTCTGGAAAGAGCCATATTCGAGACGCCAAAGAGGCCCGAAAAGCGATTTTCAAATCGTCCGAGTGTGGAAACTGGGTCTCGTTGCGCACTGTACATTCTGACAGTCCCCTGCATACCAGACGTCTTCTACGCTCGTCAGTGTTTGCTCTCTAATCTAGGACGGAGTGTAATGAATGTGTGAAAAGACCGACCGGAAGGAATTTGGTGGCGAAGCGATTCATGTCGGCGATTGTTACGTCTGGGCAGAGATCTACTATCTCGACTCTCCAACCGACTACCGCGAGTACATCTCCAGCCAGGTTTCGCAGCGGAGCACGGAGATCGGCACCGAGTTTGTTACGCTGGATAAGCCTTGGTTTTCGTTTAGTGATCGGATGCGTGGGGTTGCCAGGTCCTTATGCTGCAGTCTGATCTTCCTCTAACTCTCTGGGCCAGCAGCCTCACCAGAACGGCGTAGCTGTTCATGTGCCTTCCCTCCGGGTCACGATCTGTGATCTCGTCGAGATAAAAACTTGGCAGAACGTCGCGGTTGACAAAGCCGAAGGACTGCAACCGGACTTGATTCTCCTCGACATCGGGCTTCCGACACTAAATGGAATCCAAGCCGCTCGAAGAATCCTTAAAGTGGCCCCCCAAGCCAAAATACTTTTCCTGAGCCAAGAATCCTCTGCTGACATAGTGCAGGAAGCTCTGGCTTTGGGGGCTTTGGGTTTCGTTTCTAAAGAACATGCCGGAGCCGAACTTCGAAATGCTGTGGACCCGGTTCGTCAGGGCACGCCCTATCTCAGCAGTGGGTTGCCGGGTGGATAACGCTGACCACTGCCGGATGATCGACTTGTACGGCTAACGACTTCGGTGGAGGAAATTATGAGTTCGGAAGTAGTGACGCTCGAAGTGATGGCGACCATACCAATTCACTGCGATTTCTGGTCGAAAGATGACGGCTGGCAAGGCCGATGTAAAAGTCTGTCCCTCACGGTTTCTGGCAGTAGTTTCGAAGACGCCAAGAAGAACATGGCAGGTGAATTACAGGTGTATATCGAAAAACTCCTGCGTGAGCATCCTAAGAAAACCGCGCAGCGAGTCGCCTGACGCTTTTTGCCTTACTCTAGCGAGTAAGCCGCCTCCCAGAGAGCTTTTCTCAGGACTTCAAGCCGCAGTCGTGCGAGCATTTGCGACTGGTTTCGTGGAACATATGGCCAGCAGCGCCAATTCGGTTTCCGGGCACCCCTCGTGGCGCGAGCCGACGACACTTGGGAGGAGCCGTCGATATGCGGTTTACCGATAGGCCTGTTTCCCGGACTAGAGTACTCGGAAATTGTGGTGCCAGTCGGAGCGGGAGATTCGGTGCTATTTTCTAACGACGGCGCGGTCGCGATCAGCGGGGCCAACTCGATGCGTTGGCGTTTGAGTGGACCTAAAAATGTTGGAGCCATGGGGGATTTTCGGTACAAGTCGGTACAATTGAGGCGAGAAAAAGAGTGGCTTTGCGGCTCCTAAGCGACGCCGAATGAAGCACTTAGATTTTGACTTGCTCTTGGTTCGGGACCAGGGGGTCGGAGGTTCAAATCCTCTCTCCCCGACCAATCTATCGTTTTCGCCAACTGAAATCCTGATTTACCAGCTTCTGAATTCAGACGTCCCACCCTCCGAAAACGCGGAGGGTGGCGCAGAAGCACTCGCCCAGCTTCCTGTGTGATAAGAGTCAGCTGTCGAAGGCGACGAAGTGTCGCCCTTCTTCAGCTCGCTTTTGCCTCTGTGTCGCGTTTTCGGAAGGCGGCTTCTCCAGCGTCGGACACCTCAACCCACCGCTGGTTAGGGGAAGCCTCGGCGTCGTAGTTGTCGTGCCAGTTCCACCACTTGTAGGGCGGCGTCTGCGGGTAACCCTCTGGCGAGTCCTCCCAAATCTCCTGACGGCCGAGCGGCGTGATGTCGAGATAGCTCCAAATGGTCCCCATCGCCTCGTCGCCGCGGTTGTTGATGAAGTATGTGCGGAACACGCGCTCGCCGTCGCGGAAGAAGACGTTATGGCCGTGCCATTGATCGACGCCGAAGTCGGAGTCGAAGCTGTCAGTGATGGTGTACCAGGGTATCTCCCAGCCCATCCTCGCCTTCAGGCGCGCGATGTCGGCCTGCGGCGCGCGTGAGGCGTAGACGAGGGTGGTGTCACGGGCGTTGAGATGGGCGAGGTGGCCGACCTGATCGGCGCCGAGCGAGCAGCCACGGCAGGCATGGTCGGGCCAACCGAACACGCCGGGCTCGAAGAAGGCGCGATAAAGGATCAACTGTCTGCGGCCCTCGAACAAATCGAGCAGGCTCACCTTGCCCTTGGGTCCGTCGAACTCGTACTTCTTGTCGACAGCCAGCCAAGGCATCCGGCGGCGTTCGGCGGCCAGTGCGTCACGCGAGCGGGTGAAGGACTTCTCCGTCACGAGAAGCTGCTGACGCGCAGCCTCCCACTCGTGCTGGGTTACGATCGCGGGCGTGTTCATTGCGATTTGCCCTTTTTCCTGTTCCTCTTTGTGGGTCGACATTTTCATTTCTCCTTGTGGTCATTCAGATTCGGGATGATTTCTTCCATTGCGTTCTTTTTGCGAGAGACCTTTACAGCCAATGCTGCGAGACCGCCGGTAGAAACCGCCCCGGCGACGACTATTCCCATGGTTGCCAAACAGAATGGACACATCGTTCACCTCGGTCGGCGGCTAACTTGACCGTTAAGCCGCCTCTATAGGGATGACGGGTAAAGGGGGGAGTATTTCGACAGAGGGAAATTAAAAAATCAGCCGCGCCTTTGGAGCAGAAACTGTCTCACTGCGGGGTCCTCGGTCAGACCAATCGCCCGGTCGAAGGCATCCATGGCCTCAGGTGTTTTCCCCAGCCGTTGCAACAGGTGAGCGCGAACCGCCCAATACGGCTGATAGGCGGAGAGATCGTCCGAGGCGATCCCATCCAAAACAACCAGCCCTGCTGCGGCGCCCTTCGCTTCGCCTACGGCCGCGGCATAACCGGTTCGGGTGCCGAGCGTCGGCGATATCCGGATCAGCTGTTCATAAAACATCACGATCGCGTTCCACTGAATGCCGCCGCTCCGCGCCCGCTCGGCATGTACCGACTGGATGGCAGCTTCGAGTTGAAACCGCCCGGTGCGGCCGCGATGCGATGCTTCGTCGAGATGCCGCTCCGCCTCTTCAATTAAGGGCAGAGACCACATCTGGCAATCCTGCTCGGAGAGAGGCACGTACCGGTTGTCCGGGCCCCGGCGCGCGGCCCGGCGGGCTTCGCAGTGGAGCATCAGAGCCAGCAGGCCGTGAACCTCAGCTTCCCCTGGCATCAACTGCAGAAGCACCCGGGCAAGCCAGATCGCTTCCTCGGCGAGATCGCGTCCGCGTTGATCGACACCGGCCATGTCATCCCAGCCAATCCCGAAGGCGGCGTAAATCGCTTCCAGCACCGCATCCAGTCGCTCCGGTAATTCACTCTCCTGCGGGATTTCAAAGCGAATCCCCGCGTCACGGATCTTTGTCTTCGCGCGCACCAGGCGCTGTCCCATCGTGGTTGGCGAAATCAGGAACGCGTGGGCAATGCGCGCGGCATCCAGGCCGAGAACGGTTTGCAGCATGAGCGGCGTGTGCATCGCCGGATCAATTGCCGGATGAGCGCACACAAACAGCAGTTTCAATCGTTCATCGGGAAATCCCCGCGATGAAATCATCTCCTGCGATTCCTCTCTGAGGAGCGCGAGCGTGGGCTCGCTGGCTTCGGCCACTTGCCGATGACGCACAAGATCGATAAAAGAGTGGCGTGCCGTCGTCAGCAGCCACGCCTCCGGATTTTGTGGCACGCCGTCACGCGGCCAAGCCGTGAGTGCCTTGACGAGTGCATTACTGAGGGCATCTTCCGCGCTCGCCACGTCGCGCGTGTGCGAGGAAAGGTATGCAACCAGGCGACCGTAGGACTCGCGAGCCACTCGTTCGATGGTTCGGTGAGTGCTCTCTGGTTCGCTTCCACTCATCCGGTGACTCGACGCTTATATTCAGGCGAAACGGGTCGGACCTCCACAGCGCCGATCGAGGCGGCCGGGCATCGAGCCGCCCATTCGAGCGCCGCGTCAAGCGAGGGAAGTTCGAGGATTGTGAATCCCCCCAGTTGCTCCTTGGTATCGGCGAAGGGGCCATCCTGTACACGCCGCTTTCCGTCTTTCAGCCGTACCGTGGTCCCGGTCTCCGGGGGTTGCAGTGGATTGCCACCGACGTAGATGTTGGCCTCGACGAGCGCCTTGTAGTATGCCCGCCACGCACCGAGGTAAGGATCATTTTCGTCCGAATTCCGTGCTGCAAAAGCCTCGGGTGATTCGAAGATCAGCAGGGCGAATTGCATCGCCTTTTCTCCTTGGGAAATTGTGAGCGCTGTTGCGCTCCTGAATGTTTGACGGATGAGACCTGGCCCATTCGACAGATTTCAGGAAATTTCGAGAAATTTCAAGCGGGAGAGGGGAGCGCGAGGCGGTTATTTGCCTTGGGGGTCCGGCGCGGCATCGTCAGTTGGGGCTCGGGCTGGGAGGTGGTTGGCCATGATCTCGCGCGTCTTCGCCATGTCCAGTTCGCCCTCCCACCGGCTTACCACAAGAGTTGCCACGCCATTCCCTACCACGTTGGTGAGCGCGCGGCATTCGCTCATGAACTTCTCGATGCCGAGCAAGAGCGCCAATGTCTGAATGGGAATTTCGGGGACCACGGCGACCGTGGCCGCCAAGGTGACGAAGCCAGTTCCAGTGACGCCCGAGCCTCCTTTGGAGGCGATCATGGCGAACAACAGAATTTGTAATAGCTGCCCAAGAGACAGATGGACATTCGCGGCCTGAGCCAGGAACAGAACGCACAGCGTCATATAGATGTTAGTGCCGTCGGTGTTGAAGCTGTAACCCGTAGGGAAGACCAACCCAACGACAGACCGTGACGCACCCAGACGTTCCAGCTTGCTCATCATGTCGGGAAGAACAGTCTCGGAAGAACTGGTTCCCAAGACGATCAAAAGTTCGTCTTTGATGTAGGCCAAGAAACTTAGAATGGAGAACCCTGTCATCTTGGCGACAAAGCCCAGGATCAGCAAGACAAAGAGCGCCCCGGTCACGTAAAAAGTCCCAATCAGTTTTGCGAGATTCGACAGAGACGACAGGTCGTAGCGTCCTACTGTAAAGGCGATCGCTCCGAACGCTCCGATGGGAGCGGCGCGGACGATGATGCGAATGATGCCGAAGAAAACTTTGGCTGCCAGGCCGATGGCATTGTTCACGCGCTGGCCCAACGCTCCCATACGGGAGATGGCGAATCCGGAGAGGATCGCGAGGAACAGGACTTGAAGCACTTCGCCGCGAGCGAACGCGTCCACAAACGTGGTCGGAATGATCGTCTCGAGCCAGGAAACAATTCCCAGGTCTTTGGCATGCCCGACATAACTGGAGACGGCTTTGGGATCGAGGGTTGCGGGATCAATGTTGAGTCCCTTGCCGGGCTGAAAGAATTGGGCGACCAGGATGCCGATGAGCAGCGCGAAGGTCGATGCCACTTCGAAGTAAACCAACGCCTTCACGCCTACGCGCCCGACTTTCTTGAGATCGGACATTGAGGCGATGCCTTGCACCACGGTGCAGAACACCACAGGTGCGATCATCATTTTGATCAGCGCGATGTAAGCGTCGCCGAGTGGCTTCAGAGCGATGCCGAATCGGGGAAAGAAATGGCCGACAAGAACCCCGAGCCCAATGGCCAGCAGCACCTGCACGTAGAGCACGGTGTACCAGGGTCGGCGCTGCGGCATGAAGTCCTTTCTCTTCCTTCTTCTTGCGGTTCGACTCAATAGGCCCGGTTCAGGGGCGGTTGTTTGGCGATCAGCACGCGCTCCACGTTGCGCCACGCCGACCGGTACAGAAATGCGGACGCCTGCCGCGTAACTCCTGCGATATGCGGAGTAAACAAGAGCCGATGAGCGGCTTCTCCTTGAAGAGCAAGCAGGGGATTGCCTGCGACTGGCGGTTCGCTGGAATAGACATCCACCGCGGCGCCGGCGAGATGGCCAGATGCGATATGCCGGGCTAGGGCGCTCTCATCCACAATGCCGCCGCGCGATGCCTGGACCAGGACAGCGCCGCTTTTCATTTGCCCCAGCTCGCGATCTCCGATAAGTCCCTGGGTCGCGGGCAGCAGGGGCACGTGAAGCGTGATGAGGTCGGCGGTGCGAAGCAATTCGTCGAGCGAGAGCGGTTGCGCCCCCATCGCCTGGGCAGCCTGCAAATCGCGGGGAACTGGATCGTAGTAACAAATGCGGCAGCCCCGTTTGTGAAAGGCTTCGGCAACCGCTTGTCCGATGATGCCGAGGCCGACAACGCCCACGAGAAGTCCGTCGAGTCCGGGAAGATTGTCGGCCACCATGCGGCCGCGAAACGAAGCGTAATTTCCGCTGCGGATTTCAGCGTCGGCCCAGGCAAACCTGCGAAGCAGGACGGTGGCCGTGGTCACTACGTACTCGGCAACGGCACTGTTGCTGCCTCCCGGCACGTTCGCTACCGGGATGCCGAGGCGCTGCAAGGTTGGCTGATCCAGACGATCGAGGCCCGCGCCCGTGATTTGCACCAGCTTCACGGAACTTACTTCAAACCAAGAGGGGGAGAGCTTTGGACCCACAGCAGGAATGACCAGCGCCTGAGCCTGCTTCAAGAGAGACGGTACGTCCGCGTCCGCAGGGGCGCGATACTTCACATTTAGCGACGAAGGGGGTAGAGCCCCTACCCGCTCGAAATCGGCTTCCGGGCGCAGACACAGCACGTCAACAGTCATGGCTTGGGGGCCACCTTCGGGATTGCGGGCTCGTTCGTTCCCTTCGTGATGTCAGCAACAGGGAAGAAGCATAAAAGCAAAAGTGGAGCGCTTCCGGTGTTGCGGGTCACATGTTTTTCACCGGGCGGGATAAGTATGGTATCGCCGGCCTGGAGGGGGAACTCACCGCTGTCAGCATGCGTGACACCCTGGCCTGACAGCACGAAAATACATTCCTCGAAATCGGAGTGGTGATGCGGTCCCCGTGGAGTTTCGTTCGGGTCAGGAACTGGAATTTCTGCCAGCCGCAAGGTCACGCCGCGCGCGCCCATTTCTCCGGATAAGATCTCCAGAGACTTGCGCCCGGGAAGGCCGAGCCGTTTTGCATCCGCTTGTGTGTAAACGCGAGCCATCAGAGGGCCTGATTTACCTTTTTGACTTCACGAACTCCGCCTTGTATGCGGTCGAGCTGCTTGAAAATCTCGGTGGCTTCCTTGGCAATGGCATCCCCGATTGCACTCACCATCTTCAGGCCTTTCTCCACGGTGGCGGGCTGCGGACTGCCATACCAGCCGGTAGGAGCGATGGAGCGGACGTCCGCTAATACTGGTTGGTAGCTTCGGGTGCGCCGCAAATGATCGATCTTGTGTCCATGCTGGTGGTCAGAGGAGTCGCCGATGCGGTCAAGATGAACGAGGTCAGGACGGTACGCAAGTACAGCCAGGGCCTCGATCTCACCGCCGTGAGTGAGTCCGTTGCAATCTTTGCCAAACATCTCTTCAGCAACAAAGCATGCCTGCACGGTAAGCACAGTCATTCCGTATTCGCGATGTAGGGAGTCGGCCGCAACGGCTAGCGCGGGAATATTCAGTTCGTGCCAATTGAGGATGAGCAAATACTTGGCGCCGTGCTGCGCGGTGGAAGCACAGGTCTCCTTGACCAGCCGGATGTAAGTCTCCGGCGTCAGCGTGATCGTGCCCTCGTAGGGCATGTGAAGCGGAGTGACGCCGAGCGGGCCACCCGGTAGCACGAGGCCATCCATTCGCTCGGCAACTGCGTGCGCGATCACGTTGGAAGCATAGATGTCGGTGCCGGTCGGAAGGTGCGGTCCGTGCTGTTCGACGCTGCCCTGGGGAAGGATCACCAGCGGATTCTTCTTCAGTTGCGCAGCAATCTCGGGCTGCGTCAGGTCAATGAAATAGCGGCTAGGCAACATGCGAACTCCCCGCAGCCACGCGCCCGCGAGCTTCCTCCATTACCTCTGCAATGCTGACGTATTGGCCGCTGCGCTCGATCGAGCGCAGCGCAGCATAAACCACAGCGACGGCAACATTGCCGTTCTGCGCGTTCAGTTCGTTGGATTTTCCAGTTCGGCAACTGTTCGCAAACATCTCGAGTTCGGCGCGGAACATGTCGCTTTCCGGGACTGGAAGTTCTTCGCGCTTGCCATAGCCATCTTTACCGCGCTGAATGTAGAGCGTGGACGAGAGATGCAGTTTGTCAGGAGTATCCCAGGTGCCGAAGTCGATCTCGTAATGCATCAATCCTTTCGAACCGAAGACGCGCACCGAAAAAACTCCGGGAGAGGTCCAGCACGACCCGACATATCCGACTTTTCCGTCGGCAAATTTGATCAGAGTCATCGACTGATCGTCGACTTCCGCGCCAACGGGGGAGAGCTTCGATGCCATCGATCCGGCTTCGACGACTTCTCCGCCGAGATAGTGCAACACATCAAACTGGTGAATGGCGAGTTGCGACAGCGGGCCTCCGGGCGCCTTGTCTTTGTACCACCGCCACGTCTTGGGCGTCAGTTCGAGGGCGCGTTCGTTGGAAAAGTTGGCTTCCATGAAGGCAACACGTCCCAGTTCTCCAGCGTCGATCGCGGCGCGAATCTTCTGGATCCCTGCCATCAGGCGCGCACTGTGCCCCACCGTGACCGTGATGCCATATTTCTTTTCCAGGGCAGCGATTTCGAGCCCCTCTTCCAAAGTGCTGGCGATCGGTTTCTCGGTGTAAACGTGTTTACCCGCTCTTGCTACCTGGGTTGCCACCGGTAGATGCTGCTCGTTGGGGACGGTCAGAATCACGCCCTTGATTTCAGGATTCGCCAGCAGTGCTTCCATCGTAGGAGCCGCCGGAACTCCCAATTCCTGCTGGAAGGCTTGGCGTTTTTCTTCGGAACGGCTGAAGCCGGCGATGATTTTTACCTGGTCGGATTTAGCGGCAGCCCGGGTGAGCACCTTGGCCCAGCGGCCGAGTCCGATAATGCCGACCTGAACAGGATGTGCACTCATGAAGTCCCCTTTTACGATGAAAGTGCGCTTGCGCAATCTCAAATCTCATAGTACGGTATTACGGTATGACGGTGCAGTCAAGTTCGATTGCGCGGCGGGCAGCCCTTCCCCCAATTCTGAAGTCAGCCGCTCCCCTGCGCCGCCAGGTGCTCGATGAATTGCGCCAGTCGATCATTTCCGGTCGGCTGGCGCCTGGCGCCCGGTTGGTCGAACGGGAATTGATTGCCATGATGGGCGTGTCGCGCACCGTTATTCGCGAGGCTCTGCGCCAGCTCGAGTCCGAGGGATTGATCGCCATGATCCCGAACAAGGGCCCCGTGGTCCGGGAATTAACCCTGGCTGAGTCCAAAGACCTTTATTCGATCCGCGCAGTGCTTGAGGGATTAGCCGCCCGCCTCTTCGTGCAAAATGCGAACGACCTGCTCGTCAAGAAACTGGAAAAGGCGCTGAACCAGATTTCGGACGCCTACAAGAATGGCGACCCCGAAACCATTGCCGAGACGAAAAACAGTTTTTATGACGTCCTCTTCGAGGGCGCGGGCAGTGAAACGCTGTCTTCGATGATCGCCACCCTGCATGGCCGCATCTGGCGCTGGCGCGCGCTCGGGTTGAGCCATCCGCGGCGGACCGCGAGCCGGTGGAAAGAGAGTGTTCGTAATCTCAGGGACATGCTGGCTGCGATCAAGGTAAGGGATGGAGACTTGGCAGAGAAAATCATTCGCGCGGAAGTCACTGAGGCTGCCGCTGAAGTGACCCGGCTTCTGGCCGGGAGCGAGCGCGGCGTCTGAAGCCTTACCACCAATCGATTTGCAAATATTTTGTACGGAGGTAGAAACAGAATGGCTACTGATTTCATCGTCCATGACAAAGCCGATTCGGTCGGCGTGGTGGTTGTGGAAGATGTGAAGTCCGGAAAAGACCTGACTGGCTGGATCATGGAAACCGACGAGACGATCAAGCTGAAATCTCTCGACGCGGTCCCGCTTGGCCACAAGATCGCCCTTCGCGATCTTAAGGCTGGTGACACCGTATTGAAATACGGTCACGATGTGGGACGCATTGTGGCGGACGTCGCACAGGGCCGTCACGTTCATATTCATAATCTCAAGACGAAAAGGTGGTAATCATGGGATCGAGGCAGTTCCACGGGTTTCGCCGGGAAAACGGCCGGGTTGGTATTCGTAATCATGTCGTCATTCTTCCGCTGGATGATCTCTCCAATGCCGCTGCAGAAGCGGTCGCGAACAATATCAAGGGGACGCTGGCTCTTCCGCATGCTTACGGCCGGTTGCAGTTTGGCGAAGATCTCGAATTATTTTTTCGCACGCTAATTGGCACGGGCGCGAATCCCAACGTGGCGGCGTGCGTGGTGATCGGAATCGAGCCCGGCTGGACCGGTCGCGTCGTCGAGGGCATCGCCAAGACGGGTAAGCCGGTCGAGGGATTTGCGATTGAGGGCAACGGCGACATCAGTACCATCGCCGCCGCGTCGCGCAAGGCCCGCGAGTATGTGCAATGGGCGACCGAGAAACAGCGCGAACTCTGTCCCATCGAAGACCTCTTCGTTTCCACCAAGTGCGGAGAGAGCGATACGACTTCGGGTCTCGCTTCCTGTCCGACGGTGGGGAACTTGATCGACAAGCTTGATCCGCTGGGCGTGACGACTTGTTTCGGCGAGACTTCGGAACTGACAGGCGCTGAAGTTGTATGCGCGAGCCGCGCTGCGACGCCTGCAGTGGGCGCCAAGTTCATGGAGACGTTCAACGCATATCAGGAAGTGATTAACCGATACAAGACCAACGATCTTTCGGAGTCGCAGCCGACGAAGGGAAATATTGCGGGCGGTTTGACGACGATCGAAGAGAAAGCCTTCGGCAATTTTCAGAAGATTGGGCGCAAGGCGAAATACATTGATGTCTTGAAGCCGGCAGAGGCGCCGGCGAAAGGCGCAGGCTTATATTACATGGACACGTCTTCCGCCGCCGCGGAATGCGTGACCTTACAAGCTGCTGCCGGATTCGTCGTGCATCTTTTCCCCACGGGCCAGGGCAATATCATTGGAAATCCTATTGAGCCGGTGATCAAAATCACGGCGAATCCCAAGACCGCGCGTACCATGGCTGAGCATGTCGACCTCGATGTCTCCGGCATTCTGCGGCGCGAAATGACGCTGGATCAGGCGGGCGATCAATTGATCGATATTATGATCCGAACCTGCAACGGCCGTTTGACTTGCGCTGAGGCCCTCGGTCATCGAGAATTCGTGCTCACCAAGCTTTACCAGAGCGCGTAGGCAAAAGAACTTTTATGAAATATTGCCGGTTTCAATTCGAAGGCGGGGCGCAGTACGGACTGGTCGAATCTGCGGCAGGGAAAGAGAACATCACCCGCCTGCTGCTGCATTCCCCTGATAGCGGCGGTGAATTAGACGATCTTCCCACCAAGCGGATTTCGCCCATCGCACTTGCGGAAGCCAAGCTACTGGCGCCGGTGCAGGCCTCGAAGATTGTTTGCGTGGGGCGCAACTATCGCGAGCACGCCTCGGAGTTGGGCCACGAAGTGCCGAAGGAGCCGTTGATCTTTCTCAAGCCGCCTTCGTCTCTGCTCGATCCAGGCAAGAATATCGTCCGGCCGAAGATTTCGACGCGTACGGACTATGAAGGTGAAATGGGCGTGGTGATCGCGCGATCGTGCCACAAACTACGTCCGGATGAAGATGTGAAGCCCTACATCCTTGGATATACGGCTGTGAACGACTTCACGGCGCGGGACCTGCAGCAGAAAGATGGACAGTGGACGAGGGGCAAGGGTTTCGACACGTTCTGTCCCGTAGGACCGATCGTGACCAATGAGATTGATCCATGGGCAGGAGTCAATGTCGAGACGCGGGTCGACGGCGAAGTGCGGCAACAAGGAAATACGCGAGAGTTTATTTTTGCCCTCGATGTGGTGATGCGCTACATCGCTGAGTTCATGACTTTGTTGCCCGGAGATTTGATTGCTACAGGCACGCCCAAGGGTGTGGGACCCGTGGTGGCGGGAAATGTAGTGGAAGTCACTGTCGAAGGCGTCGGAACCCTGCGCAATCCCGTTGTCGACGAATAAGAGTTCTTTACGGCTTGAGGTTCGACAGAGCCTGCCGGTAATAAGAGAGATGGAGATACTTATCGGTCGCGGGCGGCTTGCCTCCCCACTGGCCCTCTACCGCTGCCCGCAACTTGAGCACGTTCTTGAAGCCTTCCATATCGAACCGCGCGTCTTCTTCGTACCAGCCCTTTTTTGTCATCAGGTGGTAAACATCGTTCGCTTCTAAAGCGGAAAGATGCCATTGCTTGGTGATGAGATCCAGCACCGCCGGTTTGTTGGCCGGCACGAGCAGACAGCGCTGCGCCTCAATGTAAGCCGAAATATAACGGACCAGAAGATCGCCGTGAGCCGTGGCCCACGGCCGCTGCACAAATGCGCTGATCGCCTGGTAGGGTCAAGGATTTTGGGACCAGCATCGAGGAATCGTGAAGAAGAAAGCCTAGGGATGGGTGAAGTGATGAAACCGAATTTCGTCGTTCTATTCCTGCTCGCGATCCCTGGGTGCGCGTCTACAAAGTACTGCCGGGAGTGAACTGGACCCACAAAAAACATCTGGAGGCAGGCATACATTGCGAAACCTGTCATGGCAACGTCGCCCAGATGGATCGCATGGCCGAAGTTACCAGCGTGACCACGATCTATGTTTGCCTCAATTGCCATTCGAAGAGCAACGCCAGGGCAACTTGCGATACCTGCCATTCCTGGCCGAAGAAGGCGGAAATTCGTTAGCCTTAATGTCCCGTGGTCAACACTTCTTCGGCTTTCATAACAATCTTCGAAGGTAAGGGCGTATATCCCATTTCGCCGGCGATTGCCTGGCCGTCGCCGAGCGCCCACGTCCAGAAGTCCTTTAACGCTTGACTTCGGGCGGGTGCGAGACCACTCGCTGGGACGTAAATCCAGGTGAAACTCGCCAAGGGATACGACTCTCGCCCAGGCGCGTCCACCAGCGAAGCGCCCAGGTCTTCGGGCATCGATTTCTCGACAGCTGCGCAGGCGGCAACAATGCCTGCCGAGGCGGGTCTCACGAATTGGCCCGCGGCGTTTTGCACGCTCCCGTAGCCCAGGTCCTTTCGTTTGGCGTACGTCAACTCCACGTAACCCGTCGCTCCAGAAATGGCGCTTACCTTCGACACCATTCCATCACTGCGGTTCGCTTCCACACCCACAGGCCAACTAGGAGAAGCGCTTTTGCCGATCTTCGTTTTCCACTCAGCGCTGGTCTTGCTGAGAAAATCCGTCAAAATATAGTTCGAACCTTTCACTCCGCTCAGGTGGACGACCGTAATCGGCAGGTCCGGTAATTGCACTTCGGGATTCAGCTTGGCGATCTGTGGATCTTTCCAATTCTTGACCTTTCCCAGGTAGATATCCGCGAGCACCGGACCGGAAAATTTGAGGTCCGGTTTACCCGGCAGGTTGTAGATCGGTGCGAGGGCTACCAGCACGACTGGAAATTGCCTGAGTGTGTACTTGCCTCCTCGCTTTTGGGCGCTGGTCAAAGGAATTTCTCCGCCGCCGAAATCCCCCGCTCCTTCGCGGATTTCCTTGATGCTCTGCGCCGTTCCCAAGGGCAGATAGGTAACTTTCAGTCCGGGATGCACCTTGACATACTGCGATGTCCACGCGGAATACAACGGACCCGCAAGATTCGATCCTGATCCAACCAGAGAAATCGCATCCTGCGCCAACAGAGAGCCCATCGACAATATCAACCACAATACGAGCTGCAGCGACCGCTTTGCATTCTGTCCAACGAACATCGGCCTGGATTCGGCAGTTCGACCGTTCATAGCCCCGGGAGTCCTTTCTTCCTCGTAGTCACGTCTTGTGACATCGGATAGTTCAACCGATAGGCCGCCATTAAGAAAGTGAACATTGTGATTCTTTTGTCTGGGAATCGGACAGGAGAGGAACCCCAGCCGTTGCCCTGGCTAAACGCTTCGCGGGAAGCGCAAAATCGTTTATCCGCTGCGGTTCGGGACCGGCGGCCGCCCCCCCCGGCTTTTCACTGGACAAACGAAAGCAAACGATATAAAACGAAATAAGAAGGAAAAGCGGTCCCCTGGAGTTTCCTTGCTCTACGAAGAACGCCGACGGGCCATCCTGGAAATCCTTAAGCGTGACGGCCGAGTGCTGGTGCAGGATCTGACGAAGCGATTCGGCACCTCGCAAGTGACCATTCGTAAAGATTTGGAGGACTTGCACGCGCATGGCCTGGTTCATCGCACGCATGGCGGGGCGCTGCCGGCTCGCGAAGGAGCGCTCGACGACCCTGCGTTGCGCGAGAAGCAGAACCTGCACCGCAAGGAGAAGTTGCTGATTGCCAAAGAGGCCGTCCGCATGGTGCAGGAAGGGCAGGTCGTGATTCTGGATTCGGGTACGACCACAACTGAGATTGCGAGGGCTTTGCGCGAGTTTCGTAACCTGACGATCGTCACTAACGCGGTGAACATTGCTACCGAACTTTCGGGAACCGCAGTGGAAGTCATCCTGACAGGGGGAACCTTGCGAAAGAATTCCTTTTCCCTGGTCGGGCCGATTGCGGAAGAAACCCTGCGAGGCCTAAACGCGGACCTTCTCTTCCTCGGCGTCGACGGATTCGATGTGCATTACGGTTTGAGCACTCCCAATCTTCTGGAAGCGAAAGTGAATCGGGTCATGGTCGAGATCTCCAAGCGAACCGTGGCGGTGTGTGATTCGAGCAAGTTCGGGCGGCGGAGCCTGTCGCTCATCGCCGCGCCGTCGGCATTGCAAGGCATTGTTACCGACCGCGGAATTCCTCGCTCGGATTTGCACGCGCTCAAGAAGTCCGGCATTGAGGTGACGATTGTCTAACGACGGCGCTACGCCCAAGGCTAATGGCGCGCAGACCGAAGCGGAGATTTTGAGCCAACCCGTGTGCTGGGAGGCCTCGCTCGACTGGCTTGACCGTACTGGAAAGTTGAACGAACTTGCTCGGCAGTTTGCGGGAATCGAAGAATGGGTGTTCGTTGGTTGCGGCTCCAGCTATTACGTGGCGCTCAGTGCGGCGTCGACCATGGCGGGTCTTACCGGGTTGCGCGCTTATGCGCTTCCGGCCTCGGAGCTTCTTCTCTTTCCGCAGCAGATCCGCACGAGCCGGGCCCTCGCTGCGGTCCTGATTTCACGGTCCGGCAGGACGTCGGAAGTTCTGCGGGTGGCCGAACAACTGTCCAAGCGCGGCATCGCGACCCTGGGAATCAGTTGCACGCCGCATCAGTCGCTGGAAAAACTGGTGACCAGTGCCGTGGTCTTGTCCGCGGCAGACGAGCAGAGCACGGTGATGACACGGTCGTTTACCTCGATGCTGCTTACCTTGCAGGCATTCGCCGCCAGGATCGGGGAAAAAGGCGATTTCACGCTTGGGCAACGCGGAATTGTGGCCAGCGCCAAACAAGTGCTGCGCACTTTACCCGAGAGAATCAGTGACTTCGCGCGTTCAAATTCCTTTGACGATTACGTCTTTTTAGCGCAAGGTACACTTCACGGAATCGCCTGCGAATCCGCGCTCAAGCTCACCGAGATGTCGATCTCTTACGCGCAGAACTTCCACGCTCTGGAGTTCCGCCACGGCCCAAAATCCATCGTGAGTCCGAAAACGCTAATAGGATTCTTGCTTTCAGAAGCGGCCTATGCCGAGGAACTGTCGGTCCTGGAGGAAGTGAAGACACTTGGCGGCACCACGCTGGTCGTGACGAATCATGCAGACGATAGAGCGCGGGCTGCCGCCGATCTCCTGATTGAGCTCAACAGCGATGCACCGGAAATGGCTCGAGCGCCACTCCACCTGCTTCCCGGTCAACTGCTGGGGCTTTACACCGGCTTGGAAAAAGGGCTGGACCCGGATGCCCCGCGCAATCTGAGCCGCGTCGTCATTCTCGATGACGAGGATTCGCGGGAAGAAACCAAGCATGCCGCACTTTGATGTCACGATTGCTGGGGAACTGAATCTCGATTTAATTCTCTACGGGCTTCCTGCCGAACTGCCACCCGAACGCGAGTTGCTTGCCGATCGGATGGCGCTGACGCTGGGTAGTTCATCCGCAATCGTCGCCCACAACCTGGCTGCTCTGGGATGCGAGGTGGGTTTCGCTTCGCGAATTGGCGACGACCCTCTGGGTCAGATCGCAATCGACCGCCTGGCCGCGAGCGGGATCGATGTTTCCGGAGTCCGTCGCGTTGCAGGCCAGACTAAAACCGGGCTCACTGTGATTCTACAGCGGGAGAAATTGCGAAACATTCTTACCTACCCGGGAACGATCTTCGACCTCACACTCACGGATCTCGACTTCCAATACCTTTCCGACGCCAGACACTTCCATCTTTCGTCGTTTTACTTGCAACGGAGCCTGACGCCTCATGTACAAGAGCTGTTTCGCAGATTGAAAGCAGCCGGACCGACGATTTCGCTAGATACGAACGATGACCCGGACGATCAATGGGATAGTGGGTTGATGAATGTTCTCAAGTACGTCGACGTGTTTATGCCCAGTGAACGCGAAATTAAGCGGATTGCGCACACGGACGACCTTGAAGCTGCGCTAAAGCGGGTTGCGGAAAAAGTCCCACTGCTGGTGGTGAAGATGGGAGAAAAAGGAGCAGTTGCCCAGCGCGGACAAGAAAGAATCGCCAGCCCGGCGCTACAGGTTGATTTCGTTGACCCGGTGGGAGCCGGTGACAGCTTTGACGCCGGCTTCCTGTCGCAATACGTCCGGGGCGCAGACCTCAGCGCGTGTTTGCACTGGGGCAACATGGCTGGCGCCTTCTCAACCACCCGTCCGGGTGGAACCGAGGCGTTTCGCGATCGCGAAACGCTGCAGAGTTTCCTACGCCAGCATTCGAGCGAACGCTGACGGCTAAGGCCCGACCTCCAGCAACAGGTGATGGTGGAAGGCGATCGCCAGTTTCGGATCCTTTCCCGTTGTGGCGTCGACTGTTCCAAGTGCTGTGCCGGTTTCGTAATCGGTGACGTGATACGTGCCCGGCTTCAGCCCGCGAAGTTCCACCTCCCCCTTCCAGTCCGGGCTCTGGTCAGTGGAGAAGAACGCGTAATACATCTTCCCATCTTTCTCGATGGCGTAAGCCTCAGGCCAGTCATAGCCGTATGTGTAAAGGTCGAGGAAGTTACCGCGCGAAAGCATTTTCTGGTTGTAGAGACCGATCCACTTCTTCCAGACTTCATCCTTGTGCGCGGTAAGGTTGACCTCTTTGAAATGAGGGCCGAGTTCGGGCCACACGAACTTAGTTCCCACCACGCCGCCGGTCCCGATCGTGGAAGCGAAATCTTCGCCGTGTTCGCGCCAGTCTTTGCCGACACGATCCATGACAGAAAGCTCGACGTGGTCTCCATACACCGCGGAATCAGGCCCGAGCAGGGCTTTGTACATCTTGATGCGGCGCCGAACTTGCGTCGCCCCAACCGGATCGGCGGTAACCGCCTGGTCTAGATATGGCAGCCACGCCAGCGACGGCGGGGTACCGCAAGGACAACTTTGCGTCACGCTGTCGGGCTTGAGGGCGCGCGTCGTCTGAAAGATCGTTTTGTAAACGTCGGCAACCGCATTCACCGAATCCTGCGGCGACTTGTGATGATGAGCCGGGTTGTAGCACTTGGGCACCGAGTAGATATTGTCGAGCTTCGAGCCGTCGAATCCCCAGTCGCGAATGAATTTTTCCGTCAATTGTTTGTAATAGGCTTGCACCTCGGGAACGGCAGGGCAGAGCGCCGCGAGGTCGCGGGTCATGCGCCCGTGCTTGCCGTCCTTATCGAGAATCAGCCATTCCGGATGTTCCTTCACAACCTTGGAGACGATGTATTTGTGCGACTCCCATTTCCCCTGGCCGTCTTCAACTCCGAGCGGCAACCACCAAAGTTGTATCCGCAGGCCCTGACGGTGAAAGTCGTCGGCCATGGTTTTGATGGAGTCACCGGGAAAAGTCTCATTCCGCGGATTCCAATCACCGTAGGTATCGAACCATCGGTCGTCAAGTGTGGCCCACTTGATATTGAATTCCTTGAGCTTCGGAATGGTTCCTTCCATCTGAGCCGGTGTGACGTTGAACTCATAGCCCCATCCGCACCAGCTTACGTTGTAGGCCTCGCTGGAAGGCTTCGGGATCTCCCATCCTTCTTTCTGCAGAACGCTTGACCACAGACGCAGCGGCTCGTAGAAATCGCCGTGATAGATCGCAACAAACGTGCGCGGAGTCGAGAAGGACTCTCCTGGCTTCAGTACCGTCTGCGCAGGGATCTCGACCTGTGCGTCGATGCGCTGATCGGCCTCAACTTTAACCGGGATCGACAGGGTAAGAGGAACTGTCTCAACATGTCCGATGGCTTCGCCCACGGAACCCGTCCAGAAAGCGACGACCGGAATCCCGCCTCCGTAGCCGCCCTTCACCGCCTCCCCCATCAGATTCGGTTGCGCCGAAGTCCGCTTGAGTTTGTAAACGTCGTCCTGGCCCCAATCGTAGCTCGATCCCTGGAACGACCACATGTCATATGGCGCCGCTTTCGCATCTGCCTGCCTGGCGCTGAAGCGGTGATTTTGCGCGACCACGCTGTCGAGAGTGAGGTCCTTATTGCCGACGTTCTTGTAGTCGACGGTCGATAGCAACAAGTTGGGAAAATCGTCGTAAGCCTCAACCGTCAACAGTCTTTGAACACCCACGGCCGTCTGTCCCAGCACGTGAGCCGGGATCGTGATGCGTTTGCCGCGTCCTAATTTGCCGATCGCTTCGAGCACATCAGCCTGATCAAAGTCGAGGGTGAAATGGATCTCCTTGCCTGCTTGCTTGAGGTAGTCACTCTCCTCCGGCTTGCCCGACTGGGGATCATCCAGAGTCAGCCGCTGCCCATCTCGCAGCAGGAAGGCTTGAATGTAGCCGCTGGGAGAGACCTCGAAGGCCGCAGTGCTCGTGGTGACGACCAGCGGACCTCCTGGTTTTACCTCCACGCGAATCGCAGAGGGCTGGCTGGGCGCTTCCTTCACTTGCGGCGATTGCTGTGTACGTGAGCAGCTTTGCGTCAAAATGGTGAACAGCGCGACGAAGGCGAGAGCATAAATGCGACGAGTGAGAGAACTCACTGGCCCTCCTTTTTCTGCATGGCAGAATGAAACTGGCTGAATAGACGTTCCGCATTCTTGTGATAGATCTTTTCGAGCACGTCGTCGGGAAGAGCGAGGCCGCTGATTTTGAATCGTCCCTGACCCGGCGCATCCCAATAATCGAAATATTCGTCGCCGGTTTCGAGCCAGCGGAAGTAGTTACGATATAAATCCTCGGTCACCTCATTGTCGGTGCCGAACATCACCCGGTCCGGGTATTTCAGAAACAGCTCGCGAGTGCGGCGAGGCTGGCGTCCGAGTTCGGCTTCTCGGGCTCCGAACTCGACCATCACATTCGGAAACCGGTCGAGCATCGCTTGCACCCAATCCAGATTTTCTGGCCAGCCCATATGGAGCGACACGAAGGTCGTGTGGGGATGTCTGGCAAAAACTCGATTCCGGGCTTCCAACAACGACTGCAAGCTGGGAAAATCGCGTCCGTAGAAACTCCAGTCAGGATGGTCGATCAGCTCTTCATATCGTTCGTTGGTTACGTCGATGGGAAGGAAGAAAGCTTCGGGATCTCCGCTATGAATGAAGACGGGAATGCCCAGGCGCCCGCATTCCTCCCAGACAGGGTCCAGGCGGGGGTCGTCGATCGCGATCAGCTTGCCGTTCTTGTCGCGAACGCCGAGGCCGAGATCTTTCAGCAGTTTCAAGCCGCGAGCTCCGCGCGCAACCGAATCCCGAAGCAAGGCCACCATCTCGTTTCCGAAATCCGGGTCATCGATGCGGCTCCAGTCGAGCTGGGTAAAGACCATGAAGCGCCCGGGATAAGGTTTCACCATTTCGTCGATCACGTGTTGGAGCTTGTCCCCCCACATGCCGGTGAGAATGACGATGGTCTTTACGTTGGTGGCGTTCATCACCTCGATGACGCGATCGGGTGGCATATGCTCGTCAATCCGGGCCGCATCGTTGACATGGTTGTGGACGTCGATCACATAGAATTTCGCTTTCTCGATGGGATGCGCGGACGCGTGCAGCATCGAGACCGGCTTAAAGTCCTTCAGCAAGAGAGTTTTCTTCTGGTCCGCGTTGGGGTCGGCCTGATACCCGATTTGCGATTTAGGGGTCTGTGCGGCGCTCACCGCGCAAGCGAAGAGGAGCACGATTTGCGAAAGCCAGATATAGCGCATGACTATCCTTTGCTGGGGCCGATTTCGGTTTCGAATACTTTCCATTCGTATCCTTCGCGAATGGGACCTCAGAACACCTCCTGCCCTATCGGGGCTTTCTCCTGTGCGCACCGGAAGGCTGGCTCGAATTATCTGTTTTATTGACATATTTGCGTGGGTCCGTATTTCGGATGCGTCGGCCCTAAAATCAACTCACCGCCAAAGGCACTCACGAACTCGTACTTTCGTCCTTGACATCAATCCAGAACGAAAGTAAAAGTAAGTGTTCGTAATATACCTCAAAAGTAGCGCTGTTCGTACTGCAGAAAATCCGTTAGGACCGTGACCGAAGACCCGGTCCGGAGTCGGCAGTGAAGGAGACGCTTATGCCAACAGTGCGCACGTTCCGGTTTGCTCTTCTCTCCATCTTGCTCATTCTTGTCTCCGCGCTCTGCTGGGCGCAAAAAGACGCGGGCACAATTGTTGGCACGGTGACGGACGCCAGCGGCGCCGTCGTCCCTGGCGCTAGTGTCACGGTCACCGATGTGGATAGAGGCCAGAAGTTTACCTCTAAAACTAACGATGCCGGCGAATTCGTAGCCAGCGCTCTGCACATCGGACGCTACACCGTGACGGTCGAGAAACCCGGCTTCAAGAAGGCTGTTTCCGAGTCGGTCGATCTCGATGTTCAACAGCGCGTGGCCATCAACGTGAAGCTCGAAGTCGGCAAGTTGTCGGAACAGATTATTGTGACCGGCGTGGCTCCATTGCTGAACACAGAAACCGGCGAGCTTGGTCAGGTGGTGGACAGCCAGCGAGCCGAGAGTCTGCCGCTCAACGGGCGCAACTTTGCTCAACTTGCGTTGCTGACCCCGGGTACCTCTCCCAGCGAACCCGGTGCGCGCGATGAGAACAGCTTCGGCTTCAGCTCCAACGGCGCGCGTTCGCTGCAGAACAACTTTCTGCTGGATGGCGTCGACAACAACTCCAACCTGCCCGACTTGCTCAACGAAACCAACTACGTGATTCAGCCACCGGTCGAGGCCCTGCAGGAATTCAAGGTGCAAACCAACGCGTACAGCGCAGAGTTTGGACGCGGTAACGGCGCCATTATCAATGCCGCCATCAAGTCAGGAACCAACGCCTGGCATGGCAGTGCATGGGAATTCCTGCGGAACGAAGTGTTAGACGCCCGCAACTACTTTGACGACCCCGCGCGCCCAACTCCGGCATTCAAGCAGAACCAGTTCGGAGGAACTTTCGGCGGCGCGATTGTGAAGAACCGTACTTTCTTTTTCGTCGACTACGAAGGGTATCGGGTGCGCCAGGCGCAGACTCAATCGGTGTTTCTGCCGAGCCCGGCGGAAATTGGCGGAGATTTTACGGAACTGCTAAGCGGTAGTCCGGCACTTGATCCCAATGGAAACCCTGCGCTCGATTGCAACGGCCGCCCCACGTTCGCTGGTGAGATCTTCGATACCCGGCTTACGCAGACGAGCGGAGCCTCTGCGACAGGTTTGTGCGGAGTTCCTTTCGGCTACGACCTCAGCGGAAATCCCGTCAACGTAATTCCAGCAAGTCCCACGGTGGCCAACGGAGGCTCTCTTGATCCGCTGGCCCTCAAACTCGCCGCTTTGTATCCTGGCCAGAATTTCTTCAATAATCCCGCGATTAACTATCTCGCCAATCCGGTGCGCTCGGAGAACCGCAACAATTTCGACGTGCGCATCGACCAGAAATACACGGATAACGACTACGGCTTCTTCCGCTTCAGCTACGAAGATCAGCCGAGTTCGATCCCGGGCACCTTTCCCGGCTTCGCCGATGGCGGAGGATTCTTCAGCGGTATTGAAGACAATTCCTATCGCAGCTTCGCGACCAGCTGGACGCACCTTTTCAAGCCAACTCTGATCAACGAATTCCGGCTGGGGTACAACCGCATCAATTCCCACCGCTTCAATTTCTTCTCCGACCAGAATGTGTCGCAGGAACTCGGTTTCCCTGGTGTTCCTTTCGGACCGACCATCGGTGGCCTCCCCCAATTAACCTTCGGCGATGGTAGTGCGCCCACCTTGGGCAGTCCGACATTTCTGCCGTCACAGGAGATTCAGAACACCTACGTCTTGAATGAGAACATCACGCTGGTGAAAGGCCGTCACACGTTGAAGTTCGGCACCGAGATTCGGCGCGAGGAATTCACCATCTTCCAGCCCGCTGCGCCGCGTGGCACGCTAGATTTTGGCACGACACTTACCGACAACCCCGCCGCCCCCGGTACCGGCGGATCAGGCTTTGCTTCTTTTCTTTCGGGACTCACCGACGGCGGCAGCATCAATAATCTCCACAATGTCGATTATTTCCGCCCGATTTACGCGTTCTTCGCGCAAGACGATTTCAAACTGACCCCGCGTCTGACCTTGAATCTGGGTGTGCGGTATGAGCTCTTTACGACCGTTAAAGAGCGATTTAACGATCAAGGTACTTTCGACCTGAATGATCCAGCGCACCCGACAGTGATCGTGCCGAGAGGCCAGACCGCGCAATTGACACCAACTCTGGCCTCGCAGATCGCCTTGAGCCCCACCGCCAGCCGCGGCCTGATCTCTCCCGATAAAAACAACTTCGCGCCGCGCATCGGCCTTGCTTATCAGGTGCAAGACAAGACCGTACTGCGGGCAGGATACGGAATCTTCTACGGAGGCCAGGAGAACGGCCCCTATTCGAATCCGAGCCCTGGATTCAATCCTCCATTCTTTGTGACCCAGGCTTTCAACGCGCCCTGTTCGGCTTCTTCGGCGAACCCAGCGCTAACCAACCTCGACTGCTCCATCCCCGGCATCCGCTTTTTACAGAACGGATTTCCAGCAAATTCGTTGTCGGATCCCAACACGCCCTTCTTGTATTCCCTTGATCCCAAGCTGGTGACGCCCTACATGCAGCAGTGGCATCTCTCGATTCAGCGGGAATTGCCCGCCGACAGCGTGCTCGAGATCACCTACGCCGGATCGAAGGGAAATAAGCTGTTTGTGTTCCTCAATGGCAACCAGGCGGCTCCGAGCGCCGATCCGACCGCGCCGCTCGCGCCTCGCCGCCCCGTGCCGCTCATCGATGCGGGAATCGATTGGTTCCGCGCTTCCGGAGCCTCGAGCTATAACTCGCTGCAGGCGCACTATGAGAAGCATTTCAATCACGGATTGCAATTTCAGGCTTCCTACACCTGGGCGCACTCCATCGACGACGCCTCCAACGCGAACCTGGGTCCAACCCAGAACAACAGCGACTTCCGCTATTTCCGAGCTCCGCAGCTGGAATACGGAAATTCGGACTTCGGCATCCGCAATCGTTTTGTCGCCAGCTACATTTACGACCTTCCCGTGGGACACGGCAGAAAATTCCTGGGAAGCGCAACCGGCATCACCGAACAGGTCCTGGGCGGATGGCAGATCGCGGGAATCACCAGCATCTCGAGCGGAAACTGGTTTACCGTACTCGATTCGAACGGAAACTTCGCCAACTCCGACGGCGGCGTCGGCGGCGTCTCGCAACGGCCTGATTTCGGCTCCACGCCGGGATGCATTCCTGCCAGCGGAAAGCTCGTGTTCTTCAATACGTGTCAATATCACGACCCGGCGTTGGGATCATTCGGGGATGTGGGCCGCAATACCCTGCAAGGTCCCGGATATCAGACATGGGACTTCACCGCGGGCAAGCACTTTCCCATCCGCGAACGCTACATCGTGGAGTTCCGCGCCGACTTGTTCAACATCTTCAACCACACGAACTTCCTGCTGGCAAACTCCGGGCCGCAGAATGCCAACAACAGCACGGTTCTTGGCGCGCAGCAATTCGGCTTCTTGACCGCTGCTCGCGATCCGAGGCTGGTACAGTTGTCGTTAAAGCTGAGCTTCTAGGCACGACAGACATTCTTCCACGCGATCGAGCGCAACTCGTGCTCACGCCCCCGTGCGTCATAATAGCGTCCAGGCATATCCTTGCGGCTGGAACACATCTGAGAAAGGTCGAGCCTATGAACTTCGCCACGGCGATGCTGGTGCTGTGCTTGCTGCTTAGTCCCGTATGGGCGCAGCCGCAAAGGGTCGTCCGCGAAGCCAGGGTCGAGAAATCGGTCTTCGGCAATTTGGACGACGGCACGAGGGTTGACTTGTTTACCCTGACCAATGCTAGAGGCAGCGTTGCCAAAGTAATCGCCTACGGCGCGACGTTAACCGAGTTGTGGATGCCCGATCGCCACGGAAAGAACGCAGACGTAGTCCTGGGCTTCGATCAGTTGGACGGGTACGTGGCGAATCCCGCGTGGTTTGGCGCTACGGTTGGCCGGGTGACCAATCGCATTGCCAAGGGCAAATTTACTCTGGAAGGAAAACCGTACTCGCTCGAGATCAACAATCCGCCCAACAGTCTGCACAGTGGGCCAAAAGATCTGAGTCACGTGGTGTGGAAAGGAGAAGCGGTCTCCACGCCTCACGCCGCCACTGTCAAGTTCAGCTACTTCAGTCCTGCCGGAGATGAGGGATTTCCCGGAAATCTTGCAGTCAGCGTGACCTATACGCTCACCGATAGCGATGAACTGAAACTCGATTATTCGGCTACCACAGACCGCGCTACGCCGGTGAATCTTACCAATCACAGTTACTTCAATCTTGGCGGCAGTCAAGACATACTCAATGACGTCTTGTACTTGTATGCAGACCGGTATACGCCGGTCGACTCCACATTCATTCCTACCGGAGAAATTCTTCCCGTCAAAGGCACGCCGCTCGACTTCACGCATCCTATGAAAATCGGCGCACGCATCGGCGAGATCAAAGGCGACCCGGGTGGGTACGATCATAATTTCGTGTTGAATGGAGTGCCGGGAACACTGAAACTCGCGGGGCGCGTTACCGATCCTGCCTCGGGCCGCAAGCTGGAACTTTGGACGACAGAGCCGGGCGTCCAGTTTTACTCGGCTAATTTTCTTGATGGGAGCATCGTTGGGAAGGGCGGCGTGAAGTACGGGAAACATGCCGCTTTCTGCCTGGAGGCCCAGCACTTTCCGGACTCCGTGAATCAACCCAAGTTTCCCTCCATCATCCTTGAGCCCGGTTCGGCCTACCGGCAAGAGACGATCTACAAATTTTCGGCCAACTGATCACGGATGGGACCAGCATGAGAATTCTGGTTACCGGCGGCGCGGGTTTTATTGGCAGTATCGTCGCGGCGCAGCTGCTCGACGCCGGCCACGAGCCCGTCGTGTATGACGACTTGGGCAAAGGCAGCCGCGAGGCGGTCCCGCAATCCGTGGAACTCGTCGTGGGGAATGTTGGCGACCGCAGCGCTTTGGACGCAGTCTTTCGAAAACATAAATTCGACGCTGTCATGCATTTCGCCGCTTTCATCGAAGCCGGGGAATCGATGGAGTTGCCGGAGCGCTATTTCCGCAACAATACAGCGAACACGCTGGTGCTGCTCGAGACCATGCTCGCTCACCGCGTGAACCGATTGATCTTCTCTTCTACCGCCGCATTGTACGGTAATCCCGCGCGAGTGCCGATTGTGGAGACTGATCCATTATGTCCGACCAACCCCTATGGGGAATCAAAGTTGCTGGTCGAGCGCATGCTCGAATGGTTCCATCGTGTTCATGGACTCTCTTACGCGAGCCTGCGCTACTTCAATGCAGCAGGGGCGACCGTCGAGCGCGGCGAGATGCACCAGCCTGAGACGCATCTCATCCCCATCGTTCTTCAAGTAGCCAGCGGCGCTCGCGCCCAAGTGTCTATCTTCGGCACCGACTACGCAACTGCCGATGGAACCTGCGTCCGTGACTACATTCACGTGAGCGATCTGGCTCGCGCCCATGTGCTTGCCCTGGCTGCTCTCGGCGAAGAGAATATGCCCCGGCAGCTGATCTATAACCTGGGTAACGGGCGCGGGTTCAGCGTGAGGGAAGTCGTTGAGATGGCTCGTCGGGTTACGGGGCATGCTATACCGGCACTAGAGGCAGAGCGCAGGCCGGGCGATCCCGCGATCCTGATTGCCAGCTCAGAAAAGATTCGCCGCGAAATTGGCTGGACGCCCCAATTCCCAGAGCTTGACACCATGGTGCGCAGCGCCTGGGAGTGGTACCAACGCCATCCTGCGGGATGCGGAATCAGGCAGGTTTAGTCCCTATGGGCCAGTCGTCGGAGTGACATTTGCAACTTTGGCGCCCAGGAAAGTACCCGCCTTGTCAAAGTCGAACGCAAGTTCCAGTTTGCCCACACGCGCGCAGGCGTGGCAGCCAGTCGACGAGCAGCATACGGAACGACGAAGCGCTGCCCTCCATCCGGAAGGCTTTCCGAGGTGATGAACTTTGTGCCCGCCCGGTCGCCCGGAAAAACAGAAATGTTGGGAAACTTCTTCAGCAGACCAACGTACTCCTGATTGCCGGGCAAATCTTTTCGGGGAATGACCGAGTAGTCGTCCACATCAATCAATCGCGGTTTACCGTTCACTAACAAGGCGTGCTGGTTCTCGTTGGCGGCAAAAGGGAAATCCGCGAAGGCGATGTCGACGTGTCCCGCTTCCTGAAAGTCGCGCATGAAACCGTCGTTATGAATCGCCCGCATGAAGGCGACGGCCTGCGGGGAGGCTCCAGCAGCCTGCATTTGCTCGACAAAGCATGCGCCGAATTTCCGTCCTGGCCCTTTTGCGCAGGTCTCGCGTGCCGCTTGCATGGTGCTCATGCCGGGCTGAAAAACCGCATGCGCATCGAAAGCTTCGCCACTTTGGTCCTGCGCATTCACGGCCCGGACCGCAAAAAACAGGATACAAACGATGATTCTCTTCATTCTCATTTTTGCCGACTGTGAATCCGGAAAGATTATCGAAGAAGGGGGAGTGCTTTCCACGGTCGATCCTTTAGAGCCATGTGGCTGGGTTCAGAGTTACGGTGTTGCTCTCCATCGATGCGATCGCTAGCCCGCTTTTTTGCGACTTTCGCCGCGCCCAGTCAAACCGATTCGTATCACAGCACGGTCAATGACACGCGCCAGTTCCGACCCGTACGCCGGAGCGCGATCTTCCCGCAGGCGCCGTTTGGCTTTCTCGGGAGAAAACCAGCTCGGATTGCGATTGGCTTCCGGCGGCGGATCGAGCCGTGAAACCTCGCAAAGGTAAGCACTGGTCGTTATTTCGATCGGGGTATCGCGAAATTCAACTGCCTTCCGCCGGACGTAGCGCGCGAACGAAGACTCCTCGATCCGCCCGTGAACCCCGGCTTCCTCGAAGGCCTCGAGAGCGGCAGCCTGCGCGTTGCTTAGTCCCGGTTCGGCGCTTCCTTTGGGGAATATCCAGCGCCCGCCGCGGGTCTGCACGAGAAGAAATTCGATTCGTCCGCGGCGAATCCGGAAGCAGACTGCGGCGACTTGCTCGCACCCGCGCATCTTGCGCAAATGAGATAAGCGAAATACCTTCGCTTCCGTTTCATACTGCCGGTTCGGAGACCATCCCGCGGACAAACGTGACTCGCCAACGCTCATAGCTGTAGAGTGCTGGATTCCGGCTGATTCTGCCTAGAGTAAAACTTGGTTCCAGTCGCACTTCATTTTGACGCCAGCGACCGAATCTTCCTGCATACTTGCCGTGCGCAGCGTTGAAAAGCACTATGGCCATTGGCCGGTACTGGCCCCGAGGTATGCGCGCTTGGAAAACTTCTACTGCCTTCGCTGTAACCGCGAAATCGAGCCGGGAGATAAATCGGTCGCCGTTTACATGTTTGCTCAGACAGTAGGCGTTCGCCCGCGGCAGAAGTCCGCGTCGCAAAGAATCTGTTTCTGTCCGCAATGCTCGGTCTCTCTCGCGATGGGTCCGCCTCCCGACGGCGCCCTGAACCTCGCCGCTTGGAAGATGATTCGAGATCTGGTCGGGGCAGATCCTGCCCTCAATCAGGCCGCGTGGGAAGCGATGCGCGGCATCGCAGGTTTGTTACCCTCCCGCGAAGACGTTGTCCCCCGAGCGGTTGGCGGCGGAGCCTACTTCGAGTTCTAACCTCAAATAACCAATCAAAGAAAAGAGGGATCGATTTCTCGATCCCTCCAGAAAACTCAACTTCAATCCCGGGCTAGAAGAGGAACTTCAAGCCCAGTTGGATCGCGCGGCTCCCGCCAGATCCGATAACCGGGTTGGCGGCTGCGACGTCGGGAGTCGCGCAACCGCATCCGAACGAACCGCCGAAGGCGGAAGGATCGTTGTTGCCGTATCCGTTCTGTCCGCCATAAGGATTGGCAAAGTTCGGGTGGTTAAGGATGTTGAAGAATTCTGCACGGAACTGGGCGCTCAAGCGCTCACCGAAGTGAAACCTCTTGGCCACCGAAAAATCCCAGTTGCGGAATCCGGAGTCCTGGAAAATATTTCGTCCAGTGGTGGCAAAGCTTCCCAGAGCTGGCGGTAGCAGGATGGAAGTGCCACGGGCGTAACAACCAAACGCATTGAGCGCGTCGGTCGTCAGTCCAGCGGTTCCTCCGTCCAGGGCCAAGGCCTGCGCGGCGCATGCCGAATTGCTAGCTCCCCCGAAATATGGGATAGGCGTCGATTTGGATTTGAAATCCGACCTCCTGCCGAAGAAGTTCCAGCGGTTCGGTCCAGCGGCTGGCGGGCTGAACGCCAATCCTCCTGAGCCGCTCACGTCCGTTCCCAAGTCAATCGTACCCCAGGGCTGCGGGCTTTCCACGGTCACGATCGAATTGAGTTCCCACCCTTCCATCAACTGCGCAAAGCCCTTCTTGCTGGGCAGAGCGTAGGTGATCGACATGGTCAGGCGCTGGCGAACGTCGAAGTCGCTGTTCGCGTATTCCCGACCCAGGTTGAAAGAGTCTTGCGGCAGGCCGGAGCCATATCCGAAGTCCCAGTTCGCGCCTACATCATCGAGCGAATGGCCCCACGTATAGCCGAGGACCATTCCCAGGCCGTGATAATTGCGCGCCGTGACGGTTGCCTGTAAAGCATCGTAGTTCGAGCGGTAAACGTTCCCCATTTGGAAGATGTTGCCGAGGTAGGGGAATTTCGTGTTGAAGGGGCGGGCCGCTTGTTCCGCAGCGCCGTCCGTCGCACAGTTCGTGAAACCGGAGGTTACGCAGGTAGAAACAGCAGCAGGCGTCCATCCCGCTCCAGCGGGCGCCTGGTTGATATCGCGCGTGCCCACGAGGTTCGATCCGTGATTGCCTACATAGGCCAGTTCCATGGAAAGATTCGGATTGAACGCGTGCTGCAGGCTGAGTGTCCAGTTGGTTACGTACGGAGTCGTGATGTGGCGATCGACCCCCAGAATGGAGCAGGGCGATGCGGTGTTGGGATCGCAACTGATCTGTCCCGTTGGGAATACCGGTCCGGTGTTCCAGGCGGCGTTGGAAATCTGAGGCGCAAGATTTCCCGTCGTGATCGTGCCCGTACCTTGGCCTCCGCCTGGTCCCACTCCCAACGCGCCCGTAGGAATGCTGCCCAGACCAAAGGCGTTGTTAAAGGCGAGGAAGGATTGCCAGTTCACGGTTTCGTACAACAGACCTGCTCCGCCGCGTAGAACCGTGTTTCCCTTACCGGTGATATCCCACGCAAAGCCGGCGCGGGGCGCGAAGTTCTTGTGGTTGCCGTCATACGGCGAGCTTACCTGCTGCCCGACCTGCAGAAGTCCCAGGTTGGGATCGAAGTTTCCGATCAGGTTATTCGCCTCTTTGATCACAGTGTTCAATTCGTATCGCAGGCCGAAATTCACGGTCAGGGTTCTGGTGGCTCGCCAATCATCCTGCACGAAACCCGCGTAGCCCCAGTTGTGAAAGCTCCGCCGCGGATCGCCCGAGAGAATGGATCCGCCAAGTGGATTGCCCGCAAAGAAATCTTCCAGCGCCGACGTGGAGGGAGTGGTAACCCCGCCACCGAAGTTCACCGAACCGCGCGCGTTGCCGAAGGCCCCGCCGCTTACTCCGTTGCGATGGATTTCGCCGCCGAACTTGATGGCGTGCTTTCCCGCTGTATAGGAGATGTGATCAATGAATTGCGTGATGCTGTCGGGACCTTGTAATTTCGGCCACTTGAATCCGCCCAATCCCTGGAACTCACCCAGGAATCCAATGCGCGGCAGGCCGCCGGTAAGAGGGCTCACCGGAACCCCAGTGTTCAAGCCGTAGTCCGAGGCCGGGGTGCCGTGGTCCGCGGCGAAGGTGGGTTGGTAAAGACGGTTATAGCCAAAGCGAACTTCATTGACCCAACGCGAGCTCGGAATGTAGGTCCAGCTGCCACCCACCACCTGCGCGCGAGTGTGAATCAGCGTCAACCATTGCGATTGCAATTCAGGGAAATCTTCGACGGTGCCGGAGTTGTTGCCGAAGAAATAGAGGCCGCTGATCGTGTTCCGGTCGTTGAAGTGATAGTCGATTTTGCCCACGGCATTGCGCGAAGTCACATCGTTCGGAAAACCGTTGACGATCGCCGTCGCGCCAGCCGGATTGGTTCCCGGATTCAGGGGGAATCCCTTGCCGTTGCAAGTAACTGGCGGACCCAGCGTGCAACCTGCGATCTGCAAACTCACCGGGCTGATCGCGAAACCTCCAGCCTGCAAGTCAGCAATTGCGTCCGGGATGCTGTTTACGCAGTCTCCGGTTGCGCCGAACAGACAGTTGCCTGCGTTGGCCAACGGAGACGTTGCCGGGCTCTGTACTCCGCCGAAGGAATTGCCTACGGTGTAAGTCTGTTGCTCGTAGGCGCCGAAATAGAAAAGCTTGTCCTTGATGATTGCCCCGCCGAAGGCGCCGCCCCACTGTTCGAGAGTGCGTGGGGTCTTGGGATTGGGGTCGGTGTTGAAGTAATTGCGTGCATCGAGAACGCCATCGCGGCCAAACGCGAAAGCGGAACCATGTATTGCGTTGGTGCCTGACTTCAGTCCGACGTTGACAACGGCTCCAGGTTTCCATCCGTACTCAGCCGGCGGATTCTCCTGCAGGTTGAATTCCTGGATGGCGTCAATAGGGAGAATGGTCGCGGAATCGCCAGCGATACCCGATCCGTTGATAATTCCCTGGCCCGAGTAAGGCTCGCTGTTGAACAGGCCATCGATCACATACGCGTTGTCTTCGGCGCGCAGGCCGTTCGTGCTCGTGGTCGAGAATCCGCCGCCTGGATAGCGCACCACGCCTGGCCGCAGTTGCAGAAGGTTCTCGTAGTTGCGGCCGTTCAACGGCAAGTCATTAATCTGTGCGTTGCTGAGAGTTCCACCTAACGTCGCCGACGTCGTGTCGAGCAAGGGAACTTCGTCTGTGACCTGCACCGTTTCGCTCACGTTGCCGGCAGGCAGCGATAGATCGATCAGCGCATCCTTCGCGACTTCCAGTTGAATGTTGGGCCGTTCCACACTCTTGAATCCCTTGGCTTCCGCGCGAACCTTGTAGGCTCCGGGCACCAGGTTGGGGGCGACATATGCGCCGGCATCATCCGTGGTAAGCGTGCGCGTTGTACCGCGCGCTACGTCAGTGATCGTAACTGTGGCGCCGGCGATTGCCGCACCGCTTTGGTCGGTGACGGTTCCCAGGATGCGGCCCGTGTACGACTGTGCAAACAAGGTCACAGAGGCAAGTGCTGCGAAAACGATTGTCGCTAACAACCGAGCGGCTTTGTTCTGCATTCGGCCCTCCAACGGCAATGTAGACGTGCGATTATCGGCAGATTGTGCGGCGACCAAGCTATCGTCAACGTTGTGAATTGTCAATAGTGGTCTGACAGCTGTACTACCATACTTTTACCCCAGCTCCAAGACCCATATTCCGTTACTCTTGCCCCCAACGTGAGTGCTTTCGTTGGTTCGCTTACCTCGCTGGCGTCGACAGAATGGGGATATCTTTTGCTTCGGCTGGCTTTGGAAGATTTTTCAGGAAGGCGTAAATGTCTGCTAACTCGGCATCCGACATCACTTTGCGCGTGTACGGCGGCATTTGACCCTGCGGCTCGCGGATATAACTCACCAGGGCGGACAAGGGAATTGGGTCAGGGCCAATGCGCGGGCCGCTCAAGATTGATCCTTGCCCTGCCCGACCGTGGCATTCATAGCAGCCGTCACGGTTGTAGAGCTCTTTTCCTTTGGCGGTATTTCCCGAAGCGCTCTCCGCTTGGGAATTCTGGGCAGCGGCCGGCACACTAATGACCACCAGCATCGCGAGCCCTCTCACGATGCTGCGAAAGAGACTTGAACCAACCTGCTGATTCACGCGGATTCTCCTTATCGCGGTTGCGTCAAGACATCAATCAAAGCTGGTTCACCACGCTCCACGACCTCTATCGCGCGGCGAATCGCCGGACCCAACTCCTTCGGATCTGACACCGGTCCTTCCCCATGCATGCCCATGCTCTGGGCGAGTTTTGCGAAGTCAACGTACGGCTCGCCGATCGTGGTTCCGATGCCCGCGCGATCAATGCCCCGGTTGTGCCGGTTGCCCATGCGCTGGAGGTGCATCACTTCCTGATGATAGGCGCGGTTATTGTGCATGATGCTCAGCAGCGGAATACGATGATGAGCCGCAGTCCACAGTACACCGGGCGCGTACATCAGGTCGCCATCACATTGAATGTTCACCGAGAACCTTCCATGAGCGCGATTCGCGAGAGCCGCTCCCACTGCGGCTGGAGCACCATAGCCCACCCCATACCCGCCGGCTCCGCCGATGAACTGGTAATGCTTCTCGAAGTTCCACAGCCTCAGTGGCCAGTTGCTCATGCCGGGCGCAACATCGGAGACGAGCGACCAGTCCCGGTTCTTGATCTGTGCCCACAATTCTGCTGAGAGCCGTGCGGTGGTGATGGGACTGGCGTCCCAGGCATAGCCCGCTTCGGTTACGGCTATGTCCATCATGTCCTGATGATCGGCTGCGAGCGAGCGTCCGCGATCTTGCCAGGCCCGTTTGCGATCATCGGTCAACACAGTCTTCACCGCTTCGATGAGCGAAGGCAGCGTGGCCTCGCCATCGGCGGCGATCGCAAGATCGACTTCAGGATAGCGCTGCAAGTCCTGGTAGTTTCCCTTGCTGTAAAGGTCTCCCGCCGTGATGCTGATCAACTTCGTGTTCGCGCCGATGATGGGATGGGAACTGCGCACCAGTTGATCTCGATAGGAATGCACGGTTCCCCAGAAATCTGTGAGCTCCAGGCCGAGAATCACGTCCGCCGTCGTCACCATCTCACGTGCCCGCTGCGAATGATTCAGCGGATGACGACTGGGAAAATTCATTCTTCCCGCTTGATCGACCACCGGCGCCTGCAAGGTCTCTGCGAGTTCGATCAGCCGCGTTACTCCTTCAGGGGTACGAGCCAGGCGGTCGGCGATGATGAGCGGGTTCTCGGCGGCCACCAGCATTCGGGCCGCTTCCCGAACTGCGCCCGAATCTCCCTGCGGAGGCGTCGCCACCACCCGCTTTGGAATGCGTAGCTTCTCACCTTCACCCGCCGGCCGCTCTTGCAACTCGCTGTCGACCACCAACAGCACCGGCATCATCGGAGGCGTCGTCGCTATCTTGTAAGCGCGCACCGCCGACTCGGCAAAATGCGTGAGCGAAATCGGCAGATCATCCCACTTAGTGTAGTCACGCACCATCGCCGCTGCGTCCATGACGCTGTGATCCCACTCGACTCCGGGGCGGCGCATGGTTTCATCGATGGTATTTCCCAGCAGGATGTACACCGGAACGCGGTCGCAATAGGCGTTGAAGATCGCCATGGCCGCATGCTGCAATCCCACCGTGCTGTGGGCAAATACCCCGAGAGGCTTACCGGCAATCTTGGCATAGCCATGCGCCATGCCCACCGCGGACTCTTCATGGCAACAGGTAATGAACTCGGGAGCCTTGTTGCCTCCATAATTGATTATCGATTCATGCAGGCCGCGAAAGCTCGATCCCGGATTCGCGCAAATGTACTCAAGCTCCAGCGACTTGATCACATCCACCATGAAGTCCGCGCCGGGGTGTTCCGTGGTGAGCACTTCAGCGACGGTAGGCGTGCCGCTCTCAGCTTCCTTCGACATCAAAGGCGTAGTGACGGGCACGACCGCGGTGGGTTGCGAAGCGCCCACAGCTCCGGTCGTGGCGACCAACGTTGCCACGCTGCCCGCGGCCGCGGTTTTCAGGAAGTTTCGACGGTCTAGAGAGGTTTTCTTCGATCTTGCCATCTGCACTTTATCCGAGGATGTGTACGAAGGTTGACGAGTTTTCCTGCAAGACGGGTAGAAAGCGCGCAATCATTTCCTCTGCTGGCACGCGAGAGGCATGAACGCCAATGTTCATTGCCGCCACTACGCGATGCATCCGGTTGCGGACCGGAACCGCGATCGAACGCAGTCCCAGCTCCAACTCCTCATCGGTGAGTGCAAAACCGGAGGCACGCGTACGTTCGATGATCTGAAGCAACTGCTCTTTGCTGATCGTGGTCTTAGGAGTGAGTTGCTTGATTTCGATTCTTTGCATGTAGGCGGCAAGTTCCATCGGAGGCAACGCCGCAAGGAGCACCCGTCCCATGGAGGTGCAGTACGCCGGAAGCCGGCTGCCAACGGAAAGTCCCACCGACATGACGCGCTTCGCCGCTGACCGGGCCAGGTAAACGATCTCGTCTCCTTCAAGCACGCTCAACGAACTCGACTCGTGCAGAATCTCGGTGACTCGCTCCAAGATCGGTTGCGCAAGTGTTGGTAGAGATGTGGATGAGAGATAAGAAAAGCCAAGCTTGAGAACCCGGGTTCTCAGCCGGTACACGCGGCCTACCGATTCCGCGTAGCCGAGCGACTCGAGCGTCATCAGCAGGCGCCGGGCGGCAGCGCGCGAAAAGCCCGTTTGGCGCGCGACATCGGCGACAGACTGGCCTTCCGTTTGTCCTTCGAAGGTTTCAATCACCTTCAGACCTCGAGCCAGGGAAAGTACAAAATTCGGGTTTCCCTCAACAGAATTGACTTCACCTGAAGACCCTTCCAATAGGTGTTCGGCGTCAGAGTCTGTCGATTGGTGTGGCAGGTTCATCGACTCACCCGTAGCAGCTAGCAAAGCGCGGCGATATTCGCACGTTTGTGCAGAATATGCAAATCACCTTGACAACCTCAGCAATCCGACGATATGTTTTTGGCGCACAAAGAAGCGATTATCGCACACACCTGAATCATCTCATCACTTTGCTCATGAGATATCGAATTCACGGCTCGATCCTCCTCCTGCTTGCGTCTTCTGTCGTGGTATGCAGTCAGACCAGTGCTGATCGTTCCCTCACAGAAGCTCAGAAAACTGGACGCCGCCTGTTCCAGCAGCGTTGCGCGGTCTGTCACACTCCGCCCATGGTGATCAGCAAACAGTACGGCCCCTCACTGAACGCGGACACGATTCTGGGAAGGGAAGACTCCATCCGGTCCACCATCGCTGAGGGTGAAACCGGATTGATGCCCGGCTTCAAATACACCCTCGAGCCCTCGGAAATTAACGCCATCATCAAATACCTCAAGACCGTGGAGAAGCCCGCTAAACCAGCGCCGAATTGGATTTCGGAACACTAAGCGACAAGGACATGCCCAAGAAATTCATCGCCGCCGCCGCGTTGCTGTTAAGTATCGCCATCATCTTTGCGACTCCCTCCAGTACCAGAGCCGCCGCCGACCTCACTCTGATTGCCGGAACCATCAAGTCTGAGTCAGGCGAAGCGTTGGCGGGAGTCACGGTTTCGGTGAAGGCTGAAGGATCGACCATCACCACCAGTGTTTTCACCGACGAACACGGTCAATACTTTTTTCCCCTGGGGATGGCGAAGTCCAATTACGCCGTTTGGGCTCAGACCGAGGGTTATGAGACCGCCAGGGCAGGGGTGACACTAGGCGTCGGAGTGGCCAACCATGATTTCGTGCTCAAGACTCTGGCCGACTTCACCAGGCAAATGACTGGCGAAGAATATCTCGCCGCGCTGCCCGAAGACACGCCCGCCCATCGCCGCATGAAAGATGTCTTCTTCAACAACTGCACGGGATGTCACGAGGCGAGTTACATCCTGCAGAATCGTTTCGACGCGAAGGGATGGGAATCCGCCATCAATCTGATGAGCAAGATGGTCAACGGTGGCGGAAATTATGGAGGTCCAGACCAGCCTCCTTTCCCGGTGATCAATTACTACAAGAAAGATCTGGCAGCGTACCTGGCGGAGGTGCGCGGGCCCGGACCTTCACCCATGCACGCGACTCCGCGACCCGGACCCAAGGGCGACGCTGCCATGGCGGTTGTCACCGAATATGACCTTCCCATCGCCGATAAGAATTTCTTCACCCACAACGACGGATACGCCACCAACGATGGCAGCGACTGGTCTCTCGGTACGCCTTCGCGCTTGAACGGTGTCGGCGGCACGCACGACGCTCAGATGGATCGCAACGGCAATCTCTGGCTGACCTACGCGCAACCCAGCGGCGTTCGTTCGTTGGGAAGGGTCGACACCAAAACCGGAAAAGTGACCGACGTTAAAGTTCCCGGCTTTCACGGCATGGCAGCGTTCACCCACGGACTCGCTATCGATCACAATGGAATTCTGTGGTTCACCGCTGCCGGTGCAGGCGTCGCCGATGGCGGCGTCGGCAGTCTCGCCAGCATCGATCCCAATACGATGAAGTTCGAAGTCTATCCGCCGCCAAAAGGCATGAGCGGTGTAACTCTTAGCGTCGACGAAGACGCCAAGGGATTCATCTGGGCCAGCACCGCCGCGGGCGCAGTTCGCTTCGATCCCAAGACGCATCAATACAAAGAATTCCGCTCCGTGACGCCGGTCAACGAAGAAGGCACCGGCGAATCGTACGGAGTTACTGGCGATCGGGAAGGCAATGGCTGGTGGACGCAAATGTTCATCGATCGTGTTGGCAAAGGCGATGTGAAATCGGGAAAGTCTTTCGAAGTAAAAATGCCTCCGCGCACCGCACTGGCCGAGAAAGAACTCACCGATGACGATCGCAAGCTGCTCGACCTCTCGGGCGTCTTCATGTCCGATTTTTCCGGATGGTGGTCGCAAGGGCCGCGCCGCATAGGCGCCGACAAGCAGAGCGACGTGGTCTGGGTCGGCAATTATTGGGGGAACAATCTCGCGAAGATCGACATCCACACTCTGAAGCCGACGCTGTATCCGTTCCCGGAACGCTACGCCGCGCCCTACGATGCTGTCGTCGACAGCCACCACAATGTCTGGGTGAATCTGTTCAACGGCGACGCCGTCGTGAAGTTCGATCCCAGCACCGAACAGTGGACGGAATATCCGCTGCCCAGTCGTGGCACCGAACTGCGCCACATGGCGATCGCCGAGCACGACGGTGCTGTCGAAGCGGTAATCAGCGAATTCCGCGTGGGCAAGGTGGCCGTGATGCGCTTCCGCACAAAGTCAGAATTGCATGCCTTGCGTCGCGAAGCTCAGCAACATGGAAATCCGCGCACAGAAGTAAGGTTTTCAGCATGTGCGTGGTTGCTGCAAAGATACATACATGCATGTATGTTTCGGTTCGATCCAGGTCGGTTGTAAGAGCAAGAGCGTATCCCAGGGAGACTTGCCCGCATGCCACAGAAGATCGCAGAGAATCCCGTTTGCTCCCCTGGTGGTTTGAGCAGCCGCCGCGAACTGATGAAGTCGGCGGTGTGGCTGGCTGGCGGCTGCCTTGCGGCGAATGTGTGGAAGCCGTTGTCGGTCGCCGCCGCGAGACCATTTTCTGACTCAGATGTCCGAGTGGAAAACATTCAATACACTTCAGGAGATTTCAAAATCGACGCGTATTTCGCGCGGCCGAAAGTCGAAGGAAAATATCCCGGCGTTCTCGTTGTCCACGACGATCACGGACTGAACGATCAGATTCGTGGAGTTGCCCGCCGCTTTGCCGCCGCAGGCTTTACCGCGTTGGCGCCCGATCTGCTTTCTCGCACTGGAGGAATATCGACGCGGAAGACTTCCGATGAAGCCGCGGATGCGATTCGCCAGCTTTCGGTGGATGGAACTTTGCAAGATCTCAAATCCGGCTTCTCTTTCCTCGACAAGCACGCTGCCACAAATTCCGGGAAAACTTCGACCGTCGGCTTCGGCTGGGGAGGTTGGAGATGTTTTTCCCTGGCCACCAACGTGGACGGGCTCTACCGCACGGTCTACTTCTACGGAGCGACGCCGAGTGACGGCTTAAGCGATCTGGAATCTCCGCTGCTCGCGCACTACGCGGAATTCGATTTTCGCAACACCGGTAATGCCCTTTGGACGCAAAAGCAGCTCAAAGATTTGGGTAAGCAATTCACCTACTTTGTTTATCCCAAGGTGAACTACGGCTTCTTCGACGAAACTAGCGCGGACTATGACGCCGAGCAGGCGAAGCTGGCTTGGTCGCGAACCCTGGAATTTTTGAAAGCCTGAAAATTGCCTGCGCTTCGCGATGCATTTCCATAGAATGACTCGCATCGATTAACGAAACTCGCCGCATTGCTCAGGCGCAGGAGCCCGGAATGTCGAAGCTTCGCATATCTCTCGCGTGCTGGAATTACGATCGCACGCGCGCCCTGATGGAAGATCGAATTCCCGTCGACGGCATCGATCTCACCTACCTGAATCTTCCGGTCGAAGAGACATTCTTCCGCATGGCGCGGCATCACGAATTCGATGCCGCCGAGATGTCGCTCTCGTCGTACGTGCTCTCGCTCAACTCCGACAATCCTCCATTCATTGCGATTCCGGCATTTCCTTCGCGGTTCTTCCGCCATTCCTGCATCTACATCAATCGCAACAGCGGCATTCGCGAGCCCAAGGATCTGATCGGCAAGCGCGTAGGAACTCCTGAATATCAGATGACCGCCGGCGTCTGGATTCGCGGCATCCTGGCTGACGAATACGGTGTTCCCGTCACCAGCACGAAATACTTCAACGGCGGAGAAGAAGAGCCAGGACGCCACGAAAAGTTGAAGCTGTCACTGCCGCCTGAGTTTCATCTCGATTCCATTCCGCAGACCCAGACGCTCTCCGCCATGCTTGACGCCGGGGAAATTGACGCGCTCTACACAGCGCGGATGCCTTCGACCTTTATCCGCGGCTCCGGGTCGGTGAAACGCCTCTTCGAAGACTATCCGACCGTTGAACGCGAGTACTACGAGCGCACGAAAATTTTTCCTATCATGCACACGGTCGCCATCCGTCGCGAGGTCTACGACAAATATCCCTGGGTGGCGCAGTCTTTGTACAAAGCCTTCGTGCTTGCGCAGCGCGAGGTGTACCAGGACCTCTATCAGACGGCGGCGTTGAAATTCATGCTGCCCTGGCTGATCCGCCACGTCGAAGACACTCGCGCCGTCATGGGAAATGACTTCTGGCCTTACGGATTTCAACCGAACGTGAATACGCTCTACTACATTTCTGCGCTATCACTACGAGCAGGGACTTTCGAAGCGCCAATTGAAGCCCGAAGAGCTTTTCGCACCCGAGTCTTTGGAGTCTTTCAAAATCTAGTTCCAGGACAGCTTGATGACAGCAGAGGTGGGCGGCGCCACATGGTGGTCGCTGGGACGTGGCGATGTCGACGCGACCATCGCGCAGGTAGGCTTCAACCTCGCGCAGATGATCATTCCGGTATTTCTGCTCGCGCCTCTCGGGCATTCCCCTGGCCTTCAGCGTGGGACATCTTCTTCCCGGCTACGCTCTCGGTTTTCTGATCGGCTCGCTCGGACTCACCGGCCTCGCCGTGCGGTTACGCCAGCGCGAGAAGCGCAGCGATGTCACAGCTCATGTCTACGGAAACAATGTCCCCGCGATCATCGCTTTCACTCTCGCCGCCATCGTCCCCGTGTATCTGCAGACGCATGATCCGATCCAGGCATGGGAGATCGGAGCCGCATGCGTGGCCTGGACCGGAATCATCAAGCTGGTCGCCGCCCCTTTCGCCGGAGTGTTGCGCCGCGCGATTCCCGTGCCCGCGTCAATGACGGTCTTTGGTGCGGCCATGTACAGCTATCTCGCACTGGTGTTATTACAGCGAGTTTTCGATCAACCGCTTGTCGGCATCATCGCCCTGACCCTCGTCGCGGTTGGCGTCCTCGCCAATGTCCCTTTCACTTCGTGGAAGATTCCGCCATTCCTCGTGGCATGGCTTGTGCCACTCGCGGTTGGACTGGGTGTGGGATACGTTCATCCCGTGTGGCAGGGACTCGCAGTGGGGCTGCCGTTCGTGGCATCGCTCGGACCATTGCAAGCTCTCGGCCACGCTCTACCGTACTTGTCGGTGATTGCGCCGATCGCTATTTATCAAGTGTTGCAAGACATCGCCGCGGTGGAAGGCGCAACCGCCGCCGGCGACAACTACGATGTGCGCAGCGTGGTCGCGTGGGACGGTCTCGGCACTCTGATCTGCGGGCTTGCAGGAAGCGTCATCACTCCCGTGGTCTACGCTTTGCATCCACCCTATAAGGCGATGGGCGCTCGCGTGAGTTTCGCGCTGTGGACGCCCATCATTTTCGTACTCGTGGTGATGAGTGGCCTGACTATTTTTATCGCGCAGCTTTTTCCCTGGCCGATCCTCGCTGCGATGATTGCTTATGTCTCGGTTGGCGTAGGGATGGCGACACTACGCCGTGTCGACAAGAAATATTTGAGCGCAGTTCTGCTGGGTTTGGTCCTTCCGACGGGCGCAGTCGTTTCGGCGGCAGTGAGTTCCGCGTTGCCCGCGTTGAAGCTCTCGGTGGCGAATCCCGATGTCCAGGCAGCGTTGAACAAATCGATTTACTGGTCGTCGCTGCAGGGATTGGGTAACGGATTTCTTTTTCTGGTTCTGGTCATTGCGGCGTTGATCTCAGAATTGATTGACCGCAATTTCGGACGTGCCGCGATCTGGTGCCTCGTCGCCGCATCTTTTTCCTGGCTGGGAATGATGCATTCGGCCATCTTTCGCTGGGGAGCGCAGCCGATGTATGCGGCAGGATGGCTCTCCGCCGCCGTAATCGTCTACTCCGCCCGCTGGTGGGGCGGAGCACGTTCGCGCCCTGCCGTCTAGCGCTTCAGCACTGGTTGGGTTTCGGCCTGAGAACCACGCGTCAATTCATCGCGCAAGCGCATGCTCCACTTGTTTCTGCAACTCGCGCGAAAGCTTTTGCCGCTTGATGTCAGATAGAAAACGTCAATCGCCATCTGTCCTTCGGTGTCGATCAATGCGATTTCGATATTGCACTCGCGCTGCGAAAAGCACGACGCAATCGCGTGCAGCAATCCGAGACGGTCTTGTGCCACAACTTGCACCAGCGTGCTGTTCGACGAGCACTGGTCGTCAAACAAAATCGCCGTCTTGATCTTTACCTTGGGCGCGCCATTCTTTTCTTCCGCCTGCATGCGGCGCTGCATCATCTTTCCCAGGTCCGCTTCGCCCATCAGGACTTCGCTGATGTTGTTCTTGAACCGCTCCCATTCCGACAGGTTCAACTCCAACGTGCGAAAGCGGTCGGTGAAGTAGAAGGTGTCAACGACCGTGCCAGCCTGATTCGAGAATGCGGTCGCTTTGACGATGTTCATCCCCCATGCCGCGAGCGTGCCCGCGACGCGGCCGAACAAAAAAGGACGATCATCCGTCACCAGCGTCAACTCGAACCAGTGCCGCCCGCGCTCCAGCGCCAGTTGGACCGGATCTTTTCCCAGGCTCTGCGCCATTTCTAAATGCCGCAGAACTTCATCGGCCGCGTAAGTACGCAGGTAGCGCTGCGGCAGCCCTTCCAGGAACGTCTTCACCTTCTTCCCCGCAATCGGAGCGAGGGTGTTCAGTCGGACCATCTTCTCGTCATCGGCATGAAGCCGCTGGTCTACGCTGCGGTTCAATTGGTTTGCCCCGGAAATGTAAAGCTGCCAAACGTTTTCCGCTTTCCACGGAGTCAGGGCCTCTGGATTCACCGCCTTGATGTCGGCATATGTAAACAGGCACAGCATCTTCAATCGTTCAGGCGTCCCAACTCTCTCGGCGAAGGCCGCCACCGTCGAGGCGTCAAAGATGTCGCGGCGCAGTGCTGCCGACATCTCCAGGTGATTGCCAATCAGAAAGAGAACCGTCTCTCGCTCCGACGGCTCAAGATCAAGTCGCTCCAGGCATTGCCCGGCGATGACCATGCTGCCGTCCACATGATTATCCGAAGGCACGCCCTTACCCGTGTCGTGCAGCAACAGCGCTAAATAAAGGAGTTCTGGCTGCTCGAGTTCTTCCAGTATCTCTGCGTAGTGCTTCTCCCACTCGGCTGGCGATTGCCGAAGCCGGTGCAGGCTATCGATCGCAAGGAAGGAGTGTTCATCGACGGTGAAGCGATGATAGAAATCGCGCACCACCAGCGAATCAATCGATCTTCAACTCGGGCAGAAGCATGGTCAGTAAGCGCAGCGAATGCATCACGCGCAACGCATCCGCAGCATGCGGCTGGGTCAGAATTTCTCCCAGGTACAACCACAACTCCGCTCCCCGTGGCGGAGTTGAGGCGAGCGCAGGCAGCACCTGCTCGATCCGATATTCAGTCGTTGTACTTAAACGCAGGCCATGGTGCGCGATGAAATGAAAAAGCCGCAACAGCATCTCGGGATCTTGCAGGGAAGACGACTGCCGCAGAAAAACCAATCCGTCGACCACGGAGAAATCCGCATTCGAGACGCGGGCTTTCCAGTTCTGAAATTGCCGGTAAAGAGACGACCGCGCCGCCGGAATCTCTTCTAGAAGTTGCGTCGCCGTACGATGAATCGATCGCGCCTGGCGAAAATAGATTCGCATCCATTCCGCAGCCGAAAGCTCAGAAGCATCCGGCACTCCAATGCCGCGCTTTGCCGCCTCTTCCTGTGCTTCCCACGACAGCGTGTTGTCATCGCGCCCGTAGCGCAGATGCAGGAAGCATCGCACTGACATTAAGAAGTCGAGTCCTGATTCAAATTGCTTGCGTGCCAGCGCGGGCAGCAGCGACTTCAGATCCGGCCAGTCGTGCAACTGTTCCATTGACGAAAGCAGGCTCAGCCAGAATGCCAGATTGCAATCACGCAGGCCGCCCGGAGTGTCCTTCACGTTGGGTTCGAGATGAAAGACGGTGTTCCCGAACTTCTCAAATCGCGAGCGCGTCACCTCAGCCAGGCTCTCCACCAGCGCCTGCGCCTGCTGCGTCACAAGTTTGGGAAGGATCTTGTCGTGAAGCTGGGTGAAAAGATCGAAATCTCCCGTCAGGTAGCGGCAGTCGAGCAGTGAGATCGCGAATTCGACATTCGCAGGATCGAAGCGTCCACACTCATCCAGCAAACGCGTCGCTGGACTTAACTTCAAACGCAGGTCCCACAACCCTTGCGAAAATTGCCGAACCTGGTCTTTGAATTCTTCTTCCGTCTGCCGGTCGGCATAAAGAAAAAGAAGATCGATGTCAGAATGAGGGAACAACCAGCCGCGCCCGAATCCTCCAAGCGCCACAATGGAAAACTTATTCGGACTTCGTTCGTCGCGAGAGACGATCTCTTTCCACAATTGAACGACGATCTTTTCCACCAGCGCCGTGCGCCGTGCGATCGCCGCGCGGCCGTTTCCGGTGGCGGCAAATTCCTGGGCGATGCGTGAAGATTCTTTGGTGTAGAGGTCCCGCAGACCGCTGCTCCATGAAGCTGCCGTGGTCATGTTTCTCTCGAACTCGAAGCGCCGGTTTCGAGCAGCGTCGCGTTGATCAACCTATGAACTCACAGAGCGTCTTCCCCACGCTCGTCGTTGCGGATGCGAATCACCTCATCCACGCGCGAGAGGAAGATTTTCCCGTCACCGATCTTGCCAGTCCGGGCCGAGGTGGTGATCGCCTGCACAATCTTCTCTACCATCCCGTCCGCCACGACCATTTCAATCTTGATCTTGGGGATGAGATCGACGGTGTACTCTCGTCCGCGATAAAACTCGGTATGGCCTTTCTGGCGGCCATGGCCGCGGGCTTCCAGCACCGTCATGCCCTCGACCCCGATGTCATGCAACGCCGTTTTCACGGTTTCCAGCCTTGAGGTTTGGATGATTGCCTCGACTTTAGTCATCTTATGTTTTGGTGGTCATTCAAATTGCGCATCGCCGCGTCCATCTCCGCTTCACGATCGCTCGCGAACTACCACCGATCCCAGTCGCAATATCTTTGGCGACAAACTCTGTGGAGTGTCGTCCACTCCGCTGGGCGTCCCCGCCGAAGAAATCACATATTCGGGATACGCGGAAATTCCGTGCTCGTGAAGATCCAGACCGTACAGTTCTCCCTCGCGCGAAACACGCAGTGTCCCGGTCGCGTTCACCAGGTACATGACTGCGTAGGCTGCGACGAATGTGCTGCTGGTAATGATAAGGCTCCCCAGCGCCTGTGCCACCAGCAATTGCGTACCGCCACCGTAGAGCAGCCCCTTCAAAGCCACGGAATTATCCGGCGCCACCGGCCCCGTCGATCCATATTTACCGCAGGCGAACAAGCCCAGTGACAGTGTCCCCCAAATCCCGCACATTCCATGCACCGGAACCGCGCCGATGGGATCGTCGATCCGCAACCACTCCAGCAATTCGACGCCGGCCACTACCACGACTCCAGCGATCCCGCCCAGCAGAATCGCGCCCGTCGGACTCACCCAGTAACAAGGACAGGTAATCGCGACCAGCCCCGCAAGGAATCCGTTGATGGTGAAGCTCACGTCCCACTTCCTGTTGGGGATGTACGCATAGATCATCGCGGTCAATCCCGCAGCGCACGCGGCCAAAGTCGTGTTCGTCGCAACTCGCCCGATGCCTTCGAAGTCCATTGCTGAGAGCGTGCTGCCCGGATTGAATCCGTACCATCCGAACCACAGCAGCAATGCGCCACTCGCAGCGATCGTCAAATCGTGCGGCAGCATCGGTCCGCCGCCATCCCGCTTGAATTTCCTTCCGAGCCGCGGGCCAAGAATGATCGACCCCGCCAGCGCGACCATGCCACCAATCGTATGCACAACCGTCGAACCGGCGAAATCGTGGAAGCCGGTTCCCAGCGAGGCGAAGAAATGTCCATCACTTCCCATCAATGCGAGGAATCCATCCGGACCCCAAGCCCAATGCCCGATGATCGGATAGATGAACCCCGAAACGGCGATGCTGTAGTACAAGTCACCAAGAAATCCTGTGCGCCCGATCATCGCGCCCGATGTGATCGTCGAGCACGTATCGGCAAACGCGAATTGGAAGAGCCAGAACGCGAGGAATGAGACCCCGGTGCTCTCATAAGTGGCGGGAACGTCTTTCAGAAAGAACCAGTGATATCCGATGAACCCGTTGCCGTGGCTGAACATGAACGAGAAGCCGAAGGCATAAAACAGTAGTCCGCAGAGACAAGTGTCGACAATGCATTCCATCAGCACATTCACCGTCTCGCGCGAGCGGCAGAATCCCGCCTCCAGCATGGTGAAGCCAACTTGCATCCCGAACACCAGGAACGCCGCGATCAGCGTCCACATGGTGTTGATCGGATTCACAATGTCGGCGGCCTTCACCTCGGCGTCGGCTGCGTATGCGCGTCCGAAGAACAAGCCCGACACTACCGTAATGAACAGCAGAACAATGCCGACTCCGGCCAGTTTGCCCGCGAGCAGCAGTCTTCCGTAGCGCCGCCACTCGGCGTCGCGCAAGCGGCCACTCAGCCTGGTGAATTTTTCTGCTAGAGATAGTTTTTTCCCTGGCCGCGGAAGGGCAGACATCCAACGCTCCTCAAAATGATTTGGGGGATCAGCAAGCTCGATGGACCGGGACGCTCAGGCAGAACCGCGCTCCTTGGGCAACGTTTTGTCGCCTGGTCCATCTTCACGCACGGTAGCGAACCAACTCAGCCACCGTCCAATGCATAGTTCTTATCACATGCATCGAAAAAACCTCTGCAGTTTAAATTTATGGCAGACATAAACCAGATTTATTCCCTGCGCGGAGCCGATGTTCCATATCAGAAATATGCGTTGGCGTAGCCGCGCGGCGGGGCTGTAATCTAGGGCTGAGGTTCTTCGTCTCGGATATAATCACCCACCATTCATGGATTTTGATCAGCTAGCCACTTTCCTGCATGTTGCCGAACTCGGCAGTTTTTCGCGCGCGGGAGAGAAAGTTTTCCGCTCACAATCCGCAGTCAGTGCACAAATCCAGCAGCTCGAGCAGGAATACGGTGACAAACTGCTCGACCGCTCGCGCAAGGCCGTTAAGCTGACCCCCGCGGGACGCGTCTTCTACACGTACGCGCAGCGCCTGCTCAAATTGCGCGACGAATCGCTGCTGGCGGTCGCCGATCAGGATCCCATCCCGCGCGGCACGCTGCTCATTGGCGCCAACGAGGCGACCTGTCTCTACGTTTTGCCGGAAGTCTTCGCGGAATACTCGCGCCTTTACCCGTCCGTACAAATGAATATTTACAGAAATTTCAGTTACAAGATCATTGAGAAGCTTGAGAATGGCGCGCTCGATGTCGGCATCGTCACCTTGCCCATCAAGTCACCAAGCTTGAAAGTGCAGCCGATTTTCCGCGACCGCCTGGTGCTGATGGCGGGCATGAGCAGCCCGCTGGCAAAACAAAAGATGGTCACCATCGCTGACGTTGCCAAACAACCGCTGCTCGTTCCGAAAACCGGTTACACCCGGCGGGTCATGGACAAGATGTTCCGTCCCTACGCCGCCGAGCTGCAGGTTCGGATGGAGCTGCCGAGCATCGGGATGATCAAGAGTTTTGTCGCCGCCGGGTTGGGCGTATCAGTGATCAGTGAAAGCTTCGCCCGCGACGATGTGGCCGCGCATCGTGCAAAACTGATTCCCTTCGCCGACGCCGACCTCTGGCGTGAGTTGGGACTAGCCTACCGGCGCGACCGCACCCACACTCGCGCCACCACGACTTTTATCTCGACGGTGAAGCAGATGTCCGTGGCCGCTCGCGAAAAACTAAAGGCTTCCACCGTCCAAGCCCCGTAACAGACGTCATCCCGATCCTGAGCCAAGCGAAGGAGGAGTCGCCGCCACGATTCTGCTATCCTCTGCTCCATAGACCGAATCTTCTTCTATGGCAGAACGGAAACATCTGAAGACCGGCTGGATGGATTTGGTCTGGCTCCTGTTTTTGATGGGACTGGCCGTCCTGCCCCCCATCGACGAGCCTCATAAGCAATTCACACTTCTCGCTATCGCCGTGCTGCAATTATTCGAAGGCAAGCTGGCCGAGCGGTTTCCGCGCCGGGGCTGGGGATATGCCGTTCTTCTGAAGATCTTGCTGGCTACGCTTCTTATCGATCACACCGGCGGCCTCAGCATCAACAGCAGCTATTATCCGATTTATTACCTGCCGGTCTTTACCGCGGCGTTGCACTTTGAAGCCGCCGGTACCTTGATCTGGACTGCGATCGCTTCCGCTGCCTATTCTTCTTACCTCTATCCTGCGCTGCAGGTGTACGAGCTCACACCCGAGAGCGTGGCGGAATTGGCGTTACGCATCCTGTTCTTTTTCCTGGCGGCCGTGGTGATCAACCAGTTCGCCACCGCGAGCCGCCGGCAGACTCGGGCGCTTGCGGAAAGTAATCGCCAGCTGGAAAAAGCCCAGGCTGACGCGCGCCGCTCTGAGCGCCTGGCCGCTTTAGGACAGCTCTCCGCCGGTCTGGCCCACGAAATCCGCAATCCTCTCGGAGTCATCAAAGGGTCTTCCGAGATGCTCAACCAGAAACTCGCCACCGCCGACCCCCTGTCCGCTGAACTCGCCGGATATATTTCCAGCGAAGTCAACCGTCTGAGCGCGCTCGTGAGCCGCTTCCTCGATTTCGCGCGCCCGCTTCACGCCGAGCCTTGTCCGCACGAAATCGCCGCCCTGGTCGACAAAGCGCTGAAGTCCGTCGCCGACCAATGGAAGGGAGGCGCGGTGCGCGTGACCAAAAGCTACTCGCCCGGCCTGCCCCTTGCCCTGCTCGACGAGAATCTCTCCGAACAGGTTTTCGTGAATTTGATTCAGAATGCCTACGAAGCCATGGGCGAAAAAGGCGGAGACCTGAGCGTCAGCATCTCGAACGCCCAAGCGCGAGCACGTAAGGGAGTTCAGGTTCGTATCGAGGACTCCGGCCCGGGCATTTCGCCCGACATCCGCGAACAGATATTCAATCCGTTTTTCACCACCAAGAAAACCGGAGTCGGCCTGGGTCTTTCCATCGTCTCGAAAATCATGGATGAACACCACGGCTCGATCCACGTGGAGCCCGCGCCTGACCATGGAACTGCTTTCGTCCTCTATTTTCCCGTCTCCAGTGCGGTAATCGAAAGCGAGGTCGCCGCGAGCTAGGCATGCCGACCATTCTGATCATCGAAGATGAAGCTAAGATGCGCCGCCTGCTCGAACTAAATCTGGGCGAAGACGGGTTCACTACCCTCGCCGCGGGCGATGCTGAGGCGGGACTCAAGCTGCTGCGCGACGAGACCGTTGACCTCGTGCTCACCGATCTCAAGCTTCCCGGCATGGGAGGCCTCGAGTTTCTCCAATCCGTCAAACAAACTGATCCCACAATCCCCGTAGTGGTTATGACCGCCTACGGAAGTGTCGAAACTGCGGTTGACGCAATGAAGCGTGGCGCCAGCGATTACGTGCTCAAACCGTTCTCGCTGACCGAAATGCGGATGGTCGTCCGCAAAGAACTCGATGTCCAGAACCTGCGGCAGGAAAATCGTTCGCTCCGCGAAGCGCTGCGAAAACGCTACGAGCATCCCAACGTCGTCGCCCAAAGTCCGAAGATGCAGGAAGTCCTGGCCACAGTCGAGCGCATCGCCCCGACTAACTCCACGGTCTTGCTTGGCGGCGAAAGCGGTGTCGGAAAGGATTTGATCGCCCGTGCCATCCACGAAAAATCCCGCCGCGCCTCCGGACCGTTCCTCAAAATCAACAGCACCGCCATTCCCGAGAACCTGATCGAGAGCGAACTCTTCGGCTATGAGAAAGGCGCCTTCACCGGAGCCACGACGAGCAAGCCGGGCAAATTCGAACTCGCTGACAAAGGCACCATCTTTCTCGATGAGATTGGAGACATCCCGCTCGCCACGCAAGTGAAGCTGCTACGCGTTCTGCAGGAGCGCGAGTTCGAACGCCTGGGAGGCACGCGCCTTATCAAAGTCGATGTCCGCCTCATCGCCGCCACCAACCGCGATCTCCGCGCTGCGCTCGAACAAGGCACCTTCCGCGAAGACTTGTATTACCGGCTGAACGTGGTTCCCATTGACATCGCCCCACTGCGCGAGCGCAAAGAAGATATCCCCGAACTTGTGAAGCTTTTCATCGCGCGTTTCTCCGGAGACTCGGGCAAGCCCATCACCGGAATCACTCCCGCCGCCATGCAGATGCTTATCGACTACCACTGGCCGGGAAATGTTCGCGAGCTGCAAAACATCATCGAGCGCGCCTGCGCGCTAGCCAAAAGCCCGCAGCTTGAGATTTCCGACATCCATCTCGACGCGCTGCGCACCAAGTCTTCCGCAGCGAACGACAATTTCCTTCCTCCGGGAATGACGCTCGAACAATGGGAAGACGAAATGATCCGCGAAGCCCTGCGCCGCGCCAACAACAACAAGAGCCAAGCCGCCCGCCTGCTCGGCCTCTCACGCAATGCCCTGCGTTACCGCCTCTCGAAAATCGGCATCGCTGACGACACTGAAAAAGACATGTAGAGGCGGACGCCTAGTCCGCCCAGCCGCGAAGCGACACAAGAAGATCCACCACAGAGGCACAGAGAAGCCCTTTAAACATGGAAGAAACCAAACCCGCCGGCATTTACGTTTTGAGGTTTCTCTGTGCCTCTGTGTCTCTGTGGTGAACGCGGTTCAAGAGGTGGCTGAAAACCACCACCCTGGCCCACCCCAACCACAACCCACTCATTCCGGCGGCCGGCGACCTGGCAACCGGCGGCCCTAATCCCATAGAAACAAGCCGTATACAACACCACATGTCTTCCATGCCAGTTGGCACGGCAGTTGCCGTTACCTAAGCCGTGAGACCAGAACCCGAGGCTCACGCAAGTGGGAGGTGACCCGTGAAAAACCGACTGATTACAAGCGTGGCGATTCTGATCCTGGCGGCCTTCGGCGCGGTGAACGCCTCGGCCCAGGACGATGGATCTCAGGGCCCGCCTCCGCCTCAAGCGGAGCAGCCGAGCCAAGGCACCCAGGGCGTCGACGTATCCCCGGGCGTGGCGCGCATCAGTCTGACGCAGGGCGAAGTGTCTACCCAGCGCGGTGACTCCGGTGAGTGGGCTGCCGCCGTCCTGAACGCCCCCATCGTGACCGGAGACAAGATCTCCACGGGAGACAATGCGCGCGCTGAAGTGCAGCTCGATTACGCCAACATGCTTCGTTTGGGCGATCGCGCGCAGGCGACCATCGCCAATATCACGCGCGACCAGATTCAGGTGCAGATCGGCGAAGGCATCGCCAACTACGATGTCTTTAAGGGCAACGATGCAAACGCTGAAATCGATACTCCCAACGTTGCCATTCGTCCCGATCGCGCGGGCGCAAGCTTCCGCGTCATCGTCAATTCGAACGACGAGTCGGAAGTCCTGGTACGCAGCGGTCAAGTGCAGATCTCCACTCCACAGGGCAGCACGCAAGTCAATCAGGGGCAGCTCATCACCATTCATGGCACGGGCGATGACACGGCCTACAAGGTGGCCGACGCGCCTCCGCGCGACGATTGGGATTCCTGGGTCAATGAGCGCAACAACCGCATCGAGAACGCGAAATCCTGGGATCACACCAACCGCTACTACACCGGCTCGGAAGATCTCGACGCCTATGGACAGTGGAAAGACGATCCCGGATACGGTTCCGTATGGGTTCCGCAGCAGACTGCTGACTGGGCTCCTTATCGCGACGGACGCTGGACCTGGGAACCTTACTACGGCTGGACCTGGGTTCCTTATGAGCCGTGGGGCTGGGCGCCTTATCACTACGGACGCTGGATGTACTACGACAGCGCCTGGGCCTGGTGGCCCGGTCCGGTGTACAACGCGCCTTACTATCAGCCTGTCTGGGCGCCGGCGTATGTCTCGTTCTTCGGATTTGGTGGTGGCGGCTTCGGAGTCAGCGTAGGCGTCGGCTTCGGATCATTTGGCTGGCTCCCGCTCGGACCTGGCGACTGGTGCCATCCCTGGTGGGGCGGCTACCGCAATAGCTACAACGTCACCAATATTAACAACGTAAACATCTACAACAACCGTGGTGGCAGTTGGGGTGGATACGGTCCGCTGCGTCACGACGGAATTTCCAACGTGCGCCTGGCGGGGAACAACGAACATGTGCGCGGCGGTGTCTCGTCAGTTCCAGCAGGAAGCTTCGGCACGGGTCGTATCTCGGCTCGCCCGGTCGATGCCGGACTCTTCCGCAACGGTCACATGATGACTGGCAACCTGCCGGTGGTGCCGTCGCATGAAAGCTTGTCGGCTTCGAATCGTCCGGCGAACATCTCGACTATTCGTGGCGGACAACAGCACTTCTTCGGCAAGTCGCGTCCGGCGAACGTCCAATCATTCGATCGGCAGGCTTCGCAAGTGCAGCAGTCAATCCAGAACAACAGCCACTTCTCGCCCGTACGCAGCGGCGGCGGTGAGAACCTGCGAGCGCAGAACGGATCAACGAATTCGGCTCGTCCGACGGAAAGCAATATCCCCGCCCGCAACTCGAGTGCAAAACCGAGCCCTGTGGTTCGTCCCCAGGGCAACGAGAATGGCCGCAACACTGGCAACTCGAACAACGGCTTTACTCGCTTCGGTTCGCCGCAAACTCAGAATGGCGGGAATCAGAGTTCGTTCGGTGGGCATAACAATGTCCCCCGTCCGCCCAGCGCGCAGACTGAGAACTCGCGTTCCACTGGTTCGACCCAGAACCAGAACGGATGGCATAGCTTCTCGCAGCCCAATAACTCGCGTGGAACGAATGGCAGCTTTAACAACAACTTGGGACCGCGCAACAATGTGGCGCGGCCCTCAGGTTCTTTCTCCACCGGCAACCCGACGCCGTTTGGAAACCGTCCCTCTTCATCCAGCGGCAACAACAGCAGTGAATATCGCTCATTCGGTTCTTCCCGCGGACCGAGTTTCCCGAGTTCGAATTCCTCGGGCAACTTTGGCAACCGCAACGTGCCCCGTCCGCCTTCGTCTTACTCGAATGGCGGCAACAGCAGCAATGCCGGCGAGTATCGCTCGTTCGGTGGTTCGCGTGGATCGGTCTCCGAGCCCGCGAGCCGGGGAGGTTACAGCAGCTCTCCCGCGCGCGCCGAGTCGCCTAGCTACGGCGGCGGCAGTTACCCGTCTGCACGTGGATCTTCACCGAGCTACGGTAGCCGCGGCGGTTATAGCGCCCCGGCGCCATCGTCCCGCAGTTACTCGCGGCCTCCTCTGGATATGAGGCAGCCCATCGTCGGCGGGCGCTCCTCCGGTTCTTACGGCGGCGGCTCTTACGGTGGCTCCCGCGGCGGAGCCTCCTACGGCGGCGGATCGCGTGGTGGTTCGTTCGGCGGCGGTTCAAGTTCCCATGGGTCCAGCGGATCAAGCCACGGAGGCGGCTCTCCCCACTCCGGTGGTCGCGGTCGCTAATTTTGACCTCCACGACAGAGGCGGACCCGTGGATGGGATGGAGCGCCGGCCAGGCATGCTCCATCCCATTTTCGACAGTGAACAGGTTCTAAGCTTTCCCGCACCGCGGGATGGCTAAGAAAGGCGGGCTCAAATCGCCCGCCCGGGGTGCTTAAGACAATACGGTTCGTACCTCGGGGTTCGTACCAGAGCAGAGCCTTAGCTTTGCCGCAACTGCTACGACCCTATTGCGCCCTTAGGCGCTGCAGTCACGAAACGTGTCTCCTGGCGCTTCGGGCCGGACGGCTCCCCGCCTCGCTCAATCTGGAAATCCCCCAAGGACTCGACCCGGGCCCTGCGATCACCTCTGGGCAGTTTCAGGGACCGGACTCGAATATTCATCGGGAGGTCACGATGCGGTCTGCCTTGCTTTCCCTGGCATTACCAATCTCACTGCTCGGCTTGCTGGCTAGCGCTTCCGCGCGGGATATTGTTATCCCCGCCGGAACCATCATGCAATGCACGCTCGACGAGCCTAACCTTTCCTCCGCTACCGTGAACGTGGGTGATCCCATTCTTTGTCATCCGCGTTCGCTTACTGAATTCGGCCACTCCACCTTTCCTCGCGGCACTTACATCGTGGGGCATGTGGAATCGGCCAAAAACCCCGGCCATTTTGTGGGCAAAGGCAATTTGAAGCTGGTGTTTGATCGCATCGGCCTGCCCAATGATGACGTCTCTCTTCCCGGCAAAGTGATCGCCGTCCGCGGCTATCACGTCGACAAGGAAGGGAAGATCATTGGTAAAGGTCATCCCAAGCGCGATGTCGTCGAATGGATGATTCCTCCGCTTTGGCCCTGGAAGATCATCATGCTGCCGGCTCGCGGACCGCGTCCCACCCTCAAGGGCGAGACCGCGGTCTCGATGCGCCTGATGGACGACGTGGTGATTCCGCAAAGCGCTCTCGCCGAGTGGCATCGCTTCGGACAACCCACCCAGGACGCCTATCAGCCCGCCGCTTATACGCGCCCGAGCAGCGTTCTCTCTCCGGAGAGCGGAGCGCGGCCGCTGCTGACGACGGTTCATGAACCGGTGAATCCGCAGCAGCCCGCGGTCCTGCCTTCGGGGGATGACACGCTTCCGCAGGTAGCCGTGACCAACGCTTCGCTGGCCCTCGCCCAAACGACTGCCGCCGAAGCGCCCGCGCCCTCCTGGCATTACTACGGACAGCGCACCGGCGCCAGCATGACGCCCGCGGTCAGCGACTCCGGACCGCAGCTGACTCTATTCGCCGTGAATTCGGGATCGGTCTACGCCGTGACCGACTACTCGGTGGATAACGGTTCGCTCTCCTACACGCTTCCCAGCGGCAGCAACGGCTCGATCCCGTTGCAGGACATCAACTGGGAATCCACCACCAGGCTGAACTCTGAGCGCAACGTCAAAGTCACGCTCAAGAGCAAGCTAACCGACAACTAGCATGAACTGCGTGGGAGCGATGCTCCCACGCAGAAGTTTTCAGGTGTGGCGAGGGCGCCCTCGCCTGCGTCTGTCCAGGAACAAAATTACGTCGGTCAAGTTATATCCACTTATTGTTGTCGCTCTGCTAGCCTCTTTTACCACTCCCGCTTCCACTTATCCCCTGCTCAGTGATACTGGTCACTTCTCGACGTACGGGTATGGATTAGACAGGAGAGCGATGGAGTGCGCTCTTCAGGCGGTTATTGCTGGCTGTTCGTCCACTCGGCACGCGAGATCAGGGCGGGAACTCTACAGCACATACACGCGCAGCATCCACCAGATAAGGAAGAGTGCAACGATTGCCCCTGCAATATGAACGATCCAGTCGCCTGCAGTTTTCGGTTTGCCGAAGTTAAACACACGGAATCGCAGCACGAAGATTCAAAGAGTCCTCGCAAGCCTCCTCTGAGCGGAGAGGGAAGGCCAACTGCGAAGCGGCGCGAGAATCCCGTCCCGAAGAACGTCCTTGCTACGATCAACGACATTGCGGATCAGATGTGGCGGAAAACCCGGCCGTGAGCGTTTATCCTGAAACGTGACTAAACCGCCGGACACACAGCGTAAGAGACAGCAGGATTTTCTCCGATCCCTTGTCCAATGGCTTGCCATCGGCGCGGTGGTTGCCTGGTCGCTGGCCGCGCTGATGCTTCTCTGCGCCCGCTGGATCGACCCACCCTCCACCGCGGTACACATGCAACGCCGCCTGCAGGCCTGGATTCGCCGCACTCCCTATCATGAACGCTACAAATTCATTCCTCTTAGCCAAATCTCACCCGATCTGCAGCACGCCGTAGTCGCCGCCGAGGATGCGCGCTTCTACCAGCACCATGGCTTCGATTGGCACGAGATACAAATCGCTGCTGAAGACGATTTGGAAGGCGACCGCACTCGCGGAGCCTCCACGATTACGCAGCAACTTGTAAAGAACCTGTTTTTCGGAACCGGGCGCTCCGTCCTTCGCAAGGGTGCCGAGTTCACGCTGGTGCCGGTGGCCGAATTGGTCCTCGGCAAGCGGCGCATTCTGGAGATTTATCTCAACGTAGTCGAATGGGGACCCGGCATCTATGGTGCTGAGTCGGCGTGCCGTTACTACGACGGAACCGCGGCCCGCAATGTCGGCCGCGAACAAGCGGCACGGCTCGCCGCGATTCTGCCCGCTCCCCTCAAGCGGAAACCGGAGCGCATGAACAACTACAGCGCGCGCATCCTTGAGCGAATGCGCCAGATGGGTTGGTAATCGCGACTACCATTCCTCGTGCGATCAATTCCCAGTTCACGGAGGCGCTCACTCTCGGTTGCCCTCCAAGGCGGCTTTGAAGTTGTGCACTAGAATGAAAGCGGTTCGCACCGAGAATCGGGGTGAATTCCTATGACGCGCATCGATCCCTTGCCACGCGACCAGGCTGAGAATTTCGAGATTGTATTTCAGGTCACCGAAGCCGTGATGGGCTTTGTGCCCAACAGCATGCTGGTCATGGCTCGCGATCCCGATCTGTTGGCAGCTTTTTCTCAGCTTGCCGCCATCATCCTCATTCGACCGGGCCAGATCGATCCTGGGCTCAAGGCCCTGATCATGTACGTGGCGAGCCGCACCGCGGGCTGCCAGTATTGCGCTGCGCACACCGGCAATCTCGCAGCGCTCTACCGCGTCTCCGCAGCTAAGGTCGAACAGGCATTGCAGTTCGAAACCAGCCCGGAGTTCAGCGACGCCGAACGCGCCGCGCTGCGCTTCACGCAAGCCTCAGGGCAAATGCCGAACGCGGTCCGCGACGTTCATTTTCAGGAGTTGCGGCGCCACTTCAATGAAGATCAAATCATGGAGATGGTCTCCACTCTCGCCTTGATGGCCTTTCTCAACCGCTGGAACGAGACCCTGGCGACGTCGCTCGAATCGCAACCACGCGCCTTCGCCGAACAGCATTTGACGGCAGCAGGTTGGACCCTGGGCAAGCATGCTGGCGGATCAAGCTTAAGCTCGCCGGTAAAACGCAACCTCCCGCTAAAAACACGCGTCTTCCTCTGGTTCCTGCGGCGATGGGGGCCGATGGCGGGCACGAACGATCGCCAGACACGATAAGCTGCGGTTCGCAGTTGTACCGATTTTAGCAATCGGTTCTGCGATTTGATTGGACCGGAGTCCGAGCTTGCAGTGTGATACGGTGGCGAACATGCAGGATCCGGAAACACAGGCCGCGCTCGACCGCATACACGACCGGAATAGCTGGTCTGCCGCTTGGATACTTTGCGGAATGGTCTCTCTGATAATGCTGATACGAGTCTTTTTCGATTGGCACGCCAGAAATTTGGCCGGAAGGCTGGAGGCGGCAGGACTGATTTTCTTGCTGATCTTGTTCCCCGCCAGGCTTATGGCGCTTCGCAAACAACGCAAGCCGATCTCTCCGGGGTGGGTTTTTATGATTGCTTATATCCTCCTGATGATGGGTGTCCAGACCTTCGGGAAAAGGTAGTGTAGCGCGCCGAAACCGCGCCAACGCCTGCGGTTCTGGGCGACGAGCTCCGGAAGGAATTTCGGGGCGACAAACCGCTGCAGCCGCGAGTCTTCGGCCTTGTAGACAACTCCCATACCGCCCCCGCCACGCGGCTGCACGATGCGATCGTGTGAGTCCGCCTGATCATTGGGCCAGAATCGTACGCTGGAAAACTGGCGAGTCAATGAACGCGACAGACTCGACACGATTTGGGAAGGATGATTTGCGAAGAATCCCGATGGCATTCCAATCCCCTCCGCCACGCGGGCGGGGGGCAATTTACGCTATGGCCTGGTTAAGTTCACTATAGTCGGTTACACGCGCATTTAGTCCGCGATTTAACCTGAGGCCTCCCGTCATGGGGAACGCAGCGTCCGGCTAATTCCGTGACCGTGTCTTTATCGGACCGTCTGCATAACCGAAGCTGAACTCTTGGCGATGTTGGAATTCCCGTAGTAGATAGCGGTGACTCTAGTTGAGCCTAATGGCAACGTTGAGGTTGTGAACTTGGCCTTCCCGCCGCTGAGCTGAGCCGTGCCGAGGATCGTCTTTCCTGAGGAGAACGTTACTGGTCCCTTGGCCGTGACCGTCGGCGAGGTAATCTCTGCTGTGAACGTAACCGCCTGTCCGAAGATGGACGGATTCACCGACGACGTCAGCGTGGCCGCACTGGTCGTTTGTAGCACCGTCTGGTTCAGCAAGGGCGAGGTGCTGCCAAGGTTGTTGGCGTCGCCCTTGTAGACCGCGGTCAGCGGATACGGGTCGGCATTCAGATTGGATTTGGTCAGTGTTGCAATACCGCCGGTGTTGAGAAGTGCGGTGCCGATGGTGGATTTCCCGAAGCCGTTTGACCAGCTGAAAGTGACAGTGCCGGTGGGTGGCAGCGGACCCGTTGTCGTCACCGTGGCGGAGAAGGTGACGTTCTGTCCGTATATCGATGGATTAAGGTTGGAAGTCAGTATGGTCGAGGTGGTCCCCTTCTGGGTTTGGGAGTTATTCAGTAGCACACCCAGGCCCAAGCCACTCGCGTTCACCACGACGAGGTCGGGCCTGCCATCCTTGTTCAAGTCTCGCGCCGCCACGCAGAAAGTCTCGTTCGCCCCGGAGTCGAAAATCACAGCCGGTTGGAAAGTTCCGTCCCCATTACCCGACAGAACCCCAACAGCACGCTGATCGGGCCAAATACCGAACAAATTCGCAACAGCCAAATCGGGCTTGCCATCTCCGTTCACATCCGCTACCGCGACGGAACGAGCGTATTGCCCTCCCGTAGGGTAGGACGCCGCTGGTGGGAAGGTTCCATCGCCGTTGCCCAGCAGTACACTCACCGCGCCGCTGCTTGACGACTGCTCTGCGGCTAGCAAGTCGGGTTTGCCATCGCTGTTCACATCGCCCACCGTTATTGATGCCCCCGAGCCGTAGGTCACGGCTGGCTTGAAGGTTCCATCGCCGGTGCCCAACAGCACGCCTGCATAGCCGTCGTTCCCCGCAAGTAGGTCGAGCTTGCCATCCCGATTTACATCTCCCAATGCTACTGAACGCCCGAACGGCGCGCCCGAGTCATAGGCTACCGGTCTGGAGAAAATTCCGCTGCCCTCATTCAGCAACACCTCCACCGATCCCGTCGTACAAGTACAGCCCGTGTCAGAACACGTATTTGGCACATTGCAAATGTCATCGACCACGATATCGGACTTGCCATCGCCGTTGAGGTCTCCCAACGCTACCGAGACCGAGTTCCAGCCATCCAGTTTGTAAGTCACAGGAGGGCCGAAGGTTCCATCTCCATTGCCGAACATTACGTCAACTGTCGCATACGGGCAGTTGCCCTCGGAGTCAATCGGGACGGCCCCGCATTCATTGACCACGGCCAGGTCGAGTTTGCCATCCCCATTCAAGTCTCCCAATGCTACCGAGAAGGACAGGTATCCGCCTGTTTCATAAGTAACGGGTGGTCGGAATGTGCCATCCCCCTTGCCCAGTAGCACGCCGACTGCTCCGTGAGAACAATAGTCGCTGCTAATGCAGACGTAACTCGAGCCGTTCGGACAGGTATCACCTACGACGCATAGGTTCGCCGAGACAATGTCGAGGATGCCGTCACCGTTCAAATCGCCCAAGGCCACTGAAAATGGTTCATATCCCCCAGAGGCGTAAGTAACTGCAGGCTGGAAGCTAGATGCTTGCGCGGACACGGGGAGCGTATGGAGAATTATGAGAGTTGCGATGAATGCGAAGACGACCCGAAAAGCTACAATCTTAAGAGTGTGTGCCTGTGTCATGGGAAGACCTCCTGGCAGCTGTGGCTGAGGACAGCGCGCTACGGTCGGCTGGAGCCCTGGATGGATGGTTCACAGCTCAGTGGTTCGGCGCTCAGAATCACCGCTGAGCAGCGGTTACTCCGGAGCACCTGAGTCACTGGCGATAGTCTTTCACAAGCACCTTACTCCGGAAGCGGAGATTTGTCGGTGACACAGGTCACGGATGTTTCTTGCGGGCAACGCCCGAAACGTAAACCTCCACGGTCATCTCACGATGAGTACGCAATTCTTGGCGCACCATCGCGATTATCCACTCGCGCGCATCTCCGCTCAGCTGCGATCGAGGCGCATCTAGCTGGTTTTGAGAGAAGGGCATTTTCCATTCTGGAACGCGGTATGATGGCAGGGTTCGAACTATATCTTTAAGATTACAATTGCTATGGACACGATTGCAGCCCCTCTGGGGCTGGACGGCCTCCCCCTGGGGGGCGGGCCCCCTCCCTGAGGGCCCGCGAGGCACCTGTAGACGCATTAGAGCGCTCGCAAAGAGCGTTCTGGGCGACCATCTGACATCGAATCCGGTCCCGCTCCTCAAGCCCCTGTCGCCAATTATCAATAACTTACGGCTATGTTATTGATTACAAGGTAATGGTGACGGGGATTCTTGTCAGGACATGGTTCGAGCGCTGCTGCGGACTTAAAAGCTCAAGCGCAACGAAAGCTGAATGATTCTCGGTTGGAACGTGTACAACAAGCGTCCGAAGGTGGGGCTGCTGATGTTGGTATCGGGATTGGCGAACTCGGCGTGATTCAGCAGATTGAAAATGTCGGCCCGCACTTCGAGGCGCAAATTTTCGCGGATCGGCGTGCTCTTCGAAAAAGCCATGTCGATGTCGTAATTCCCCGGGCCGCGGAAGGCATTGCGCGGCAGGCTGCCGTAGGTGCGGACATCGGGAGCCGCAACCGCTGCGCTGTCGCTGGGAAAGTTGGTGTTGGTGAAGCTGGTGGGATCGAACCAGAAGTTTCCCGTGCCGTTGCCAATGGTTCTGGAACTGCGCGGATCGAAGAGTTGCACTGGCTTCACCAGGTTCGCCCGCACCAGTCCCGCATCGCCGGCGGCCGAAGGGCCGGGGCTGTTGAAGTTAAACGCGCTCGGCAGGTTGGCAAAAATGTCGAGAGGATATCCGGTGTGCCAGCTCACGATGGGAAACACATTCCATCCGCTGGTAAGCCGCTTCGGGCCGTTCTCCCACGCTTTCTCGAAAGGCAACTCCCATCCTCCACTGAAGACGATGCGGTTGCGTACGTCCATGTCGGCCGAGGCGCGAAAGAATGCAGGATCGTAGTAGGGCACCGCTTGGTTGCGGTTCTGAAAGCCCGATGCGTTGTCGATGTTGTGGGAGTAGGTGTACGCCAGCGTGAAATAGGAGTGCCCGAAAATTCCCGGGCCGGAAAACTGTTTCTGCAGACTTGTCAGCAAGCTGTTGTAACTGGCAGAACTGGTATTGCGAAACTCGTGCAGGCTGGCGTAGCAAAGAAACAGATCGGTCGCGCCGCACGGACTGCTCGACGGCGTCAGGTTCAACACGCGGTCGAACGTTCCCAGCACAAAGGGATTCACATCGGTGAGCGCGGTCAACTTGCGCGATGCGCTGCCTACGTATCCTGCTTGAAACACAGTGTTGTCGGCAACCTCGCGTTGAAACGTCAGATGGTACTGGTAGGTGTACGGCGTGCGCAGGTGCGGATCGACCACAAAAATATTTCCCGACGATCCGATGGGTAAGTATCCTGCCGCAGCGAAGTCAAGATTCTGCGGCGGCGGACTTGAGGGAAACGGATTGGGAACTCCCGCGGCCACAAACGGTTGCGTCAGGTAATTCACTTCGGTCGTCGGATTCCCCGCGAGCGGCGCGAATCCGAAACCTGCACTTGCGAAGTACGGAGGCTTGCCGTTGAATTGTAGATTGTCTTCGGCCTTCAGAATGTCGTAGAAGACGCCGAACGCGCCGCGCAGACTCGTCTTTCCGTTGCCGCGCGGATCCCACGCAAAACCCACGCGCGGCGCCCAGTCGTTGCGGTCGGGATAGTTCACGCCGCGGGGCGCACCGGGATCTCCGGGAAACACCATGCCCGGAGGCGCATTGGGGAACTTGATGGAATGTTCACCGGGAATCACTGAGAAGGTGCGCTCCAGCGTATCGGATTTCGGCGTGCTGTATTCGTAACGCAGGCCCAGAGTCAGCACCAGATTTTTGCGCAGACGCCATTCATCTTGCGCGAAGCCGTAGCTGAACTTGCTGCGAATGTTCGAGGGCGCGGCGGAATTTTGTATGTACTCGAATGGAAGGCCGAGCAGGAAGTCGGCAAACGAGTTGCCCGAAAATTCTCCGTTCTGCCCGATGAAAATGAACTGGCCGTTATCGACGAAGGCGACGAAGGTATTGTTTTGAAAGGCGGAAAGGCCTCCACCGAACTTGAACGCGTGCTTGCCGCGCACCCACGTCAGCGCGTCGGAATAGGTGAACGTGTTGTCCTCGATTCGTTGCGGCCCAATCGTACTGAATCCAATCGACAATCCCGTGTCCCACGCGAGGTTGGTCGGCCCCGTCGGCACGTCGGGAGTGATACCAATTCCCAACGCCGCCGGTTTGGGAAGATCTCGCGCCGGATTTTCCGCGTTGTTGCTGCTGCGCACCGCGGTGGCTTTAAATTCGTTGAGCAAGGTCGCCGAAAAGATGCGGGTGTAGGTAAAGTTCAGAAAGTAATCGTGAAAGTCGGAGAAGTGCGGAAATCCCGGAACGTCGGCGTAGTCAAAGGGCGTGACCTGGTGGGTGCGATCGCCGCCGAGCGTGAAAGCGAGTTTGTTGCGCGCGTCCAGGTCGAAGTCGAACTTCGTGGTCAGCTCATCGCGGCTTGACGTGAATGGTTGTTGCGAGTTGAGCGATCCGGTGGGCGATGTCGGAATCAGGTTGGCGTTGGTATAGTTCTGCGCGACGGTGTTGATCTTTGTCGGATCGATAATCGCCTGCTGTGCCAGCGACGCGTTTGATTGAAAAAAAGGATTCGCCTGCAGAAACGCCGCCACGCCGGGATCCGGCCCGCCGCCCGGGCCCGCCTGCGAGAAATCGCCGTTCAACTCTGCCGGCGTGTAAGTCTCGATGTTGTGTTCGGTTAAGTCTTCGGTGATGCGCTCGCCCTGGTATCCGACAAAGAAGAAATAGCGGTCTTTGCCATTCATGACGTGCGGAATGGTCAAAGGTCCGCCGAAGGTTCCTCCAAACTGGTTGCGTTTGTAGTCGTTGCGTGGAAGTCCCGCCTGCTTGTTGAAGTAGCTGTTAGCGTTCAGAAAATCGTTGCGCAGAAAATCGAATGCAGTGCCGTGGTACTTGTTGGTTCCCGATTGTGTAGCCACGGTGATGACGCCGCCGGCGTTGCGTCCATATTCCGCGGGATAGTTGCTGGTCAGGATGCGAAATTCGGCGACGGTGTCGGGATTGGGCACGTAGACCGCGCGGTTGTCGATGAGGTCGTTGTTGAGTCCGCCATCGAGCAGGTATCCGACGGAGTCGGCGCGGTTCCCGTTGATGTTAAAGGCGCCAGGCCCGGTGAAATCCTGGTCGACGGGGGTGACTCCGGCCTGCAAGAGCGCAAGATCTCGAATGTCGCGCCCGTTCAGCGGAGCGTTGCGCACCACATCGCTGGTTACGACCTGTCCCAGCGAAGTGCTGACGGTATCGACTGTCTGGTTATCCGCGGAAACCCGAATCTCTACTGGAGCCGTGCTGAGCTGAAGACGGACATCGATGCCGCGGGTATCGCCCACGTGGAGAATGACATCGGTGATCTCCGAGACGGCGAAGCCGTCCTTTTGCGCGGTGATGACGTAGCGCCCGGGCTGCAGCAGGGGAACGGTAAAGTAGCCGCTCTCATTGGTGACGGTTTCGCGCTTCAATCCCTGATCGACATTGAGCAGGGTGATCTTGACCGTGCTCACCGCGGCGCCGCTCTGATCGATCACCGATCCTGACACGGCCGCACGCTGCGCGTTCGCCATGCCGGCAAACGTAAGGCAGACAACGAGAACCGTAAAAAGGGTTAGGTTCGGTTTGGTCAAGGAAGCTTCTGGCCCGGCTATCAAGCACTCCGCGGCAGGGCCGAGGGCGAGCGGCCGACGCGCAAAAGCATAGCATGCCGAACTCTCTACTACTCCCGATAGTAGAGGTCAAAAGACGATATTCCGGCAGCGGCCGCAGACATTTTCAGCCTGCGCTCTTCAGCTGCCCATGTGTCGCAATACGGCGATCAGACGGGAAAGACTCGCGGAGGCCTCAGGAGCCTGCTGCGAGGTGGTGAACAGGGACCGGACCAGATCGTTCTGCTCGCGCGCCAGCCGGAGCAACGTCTCGCTGTCGGCGTGGCTGGCGACGGCATCGCTCATGCTCGCCGAAAGCGGCGCGTCGGCGATATCGGAAAGCATTTCGGCCTGACGCTGGGCCAGGTTCGCGATCCAGTTCTGGTGGTCCTGGCGAATCCTATCGATTTGCCGCACCGTCTCCGGGGGTAATCCCGCGATGCGCTCGGGCGAGAATTCCCGATCCAGCTTCTTGAGCGCCCAGGCGTGCAGGAAGGTTTGCCGGGCGTGGGTAACGATCTCGTTGGAGAAGATCGCGACTTCCTTTTCGGTGTCGTCATTCGAGGCACCGGAACGCGAAAGATGTTTGAAGATGCGGTCATGCAGCGGCATGCTCGCGCTCGACAAGTCGGCGAGGCTTGCAGGAACCGTGGCCTCGGCGACCGCGTTCGCTCCCGCATTGTCGGCGAAGCGGTCGGGCGGATTGTAGAGCTCCGAACCATTCTTCAATTCGCGCGGAACGTAAATCTCGACGCGCAACGTGCCCGACACCGACTTCAGCGACTGCTTGATGGCTTCGCGGCGCGCGGGATTGTCGACCAGTCCCTGCACCAGCAGCGAGCCATCGGACATGGGGAAGAGATAAACCTCTTCGCCCAGGCAGGCGTCTACTTTGTGCAGAGCTTCGGCGACTTCCACTTCTTCTACGGTGGCATGCGTGCCGGCGTATCCGAGAGGAACTATTTTTTGCGCCGGCAGCGACGGACTCGAGCTGTTGCTGGAACGCGTCGCCGAGACCTCGGTGATGCCCGGGGGCAGGGTGAGATGGGCTAACTCCATGGTGCGGGGCTCGGTAGTGGAGGAAACCCGCGTGAAGCGATATTCCTGCACGCTCTCGGTGGCGGTCACAATGCTCAATGAAGTCGGAGCGTAATCGCCGGCGGCGACCACTAGCCGCGCTTCCGCGATTCCGGAAGCGTGTCCCGGCGCGAAGGGGTACTGCAACTCGAAAACGTCGCCCGACTTGCGGGCGACGGCGTCGGAACTTCCACGCGCGCTGACCAGGCGGTGGAAGCCGTCGACGGAAACATCGGGCAACCACTGCTGGCGGTCGAGATAGTCGATGAGAGTCGTGTTGGCCGGCTCGTCTTGCAGCACCGCGCGCAGCATGTTTCCCGTGATGCCCGCGTTGTTGCCTGAGACGGAGCGCTCGAACGAGGCCGCGTTCGACTGCGCGTCCCAATAGGTGATGGGAGTTTCCGAATCGCGCACGGCCACGATGGTTCCGAGTTGGCGGTGGGCACCGCTCTTGCGGTCGATGCTTTCCACGCGCACGGCAATTCGGCTAACCTGCCCTTTAGCTGGCAGGTGTCCGGTCTCGTAGCTCTGGGCGCGGCTGAGCACGGTGTCGGCGGAGACCCTTGTGTTCAGTACATCGGTGAACATTGCGATGAGCAGACAGGCGGCCAGCGCAGAAGCGAGAACCGCTTTGCGGTGCTCGCCCATCACGGCAAAACCGTTGCGGACGCTGGCGGCAAATCGTGCCCACGCTGACGGTCCAGATGCTTCGGTATCATTCGCGTGCCGCATCAAGCGCTGGCGGAACTGTTCCACCCGCATGTCGGAAAAGGCCGGCGTCTCGGGCAATACGTTCTTGCGCGCCAGCAGGAAGCGGTCGATGTTCTCCTGCACCGCGCTCAAACGGCTGCGGCAGATCCAGCAACTCTCGACGTGATCGCGGGCGGCTTCGACCTCGGCGCGCGACAGCTCTCCGTCCTGATAGGCGACGAGTTGCACGTCGCTCAAGTGCGGCGGGACCAGCGGGCTTCGATTAGGCACGTTTGGCATCACGCCCCTCGAATTTCTTGAGCCCGCGAGACAGGTAAACGCTGACCGCTTTGTGGCTGATGCCCAGCACTTCGCCGATTTCCTGGTAGCTCAAGCCCTCGGCTCGCAAAGTGAGGCAATAGCGCTCGCGCTCGTTGAGAATCTCGAGCGACTGCGCGATGCGTTGCTGGGTGATGAGATCGTCTTCCGCGGAGCGCGTGCTGTCGTTCAGGCTGCGATTCGACAACCACTCGGCCACCGCGACTTCGTGAATGCCTTTTCTGCGGATGTGATCGATCGCGAGATTGTGGATGACGCGATAGAGCCAGCTGCGCACATTGAGGATTTGCACTTTGCGTGTGAGCTGGTCGAACAATTTCAGGAAGGCGATCTGGACCAGGTCTTCGGCTTCGCCGGTCGAACCCACGATCTGGTAGGCGTATCCCAAAAGAGAGGGACGCATGGAGGCATAAAGCTCCACCACGGTCTCTTCCAGGTGTTCGCTGCGGCGCGGACTGTCCGCCTGTTCGAGTCCGAACACCTGATCTATTTTGAGGATGCGTTCCTGATCCATGGTCCCTGGAGACAGCTCTTTATAGCTTGCAGATAAAATTGCCGGACTGCCCCTCTACGGGCGGGCTTCTGCCCACACCTGCGCTCAGTTTTGTATACACCAAATCCTCTAGTTTCCAGCGGTTCCAAAGAAATATTTTTTCTGAACTCTAGACGTTAGGCAATTGTGGGCCTCGTGCGTCACAACTAGGTAAAACGCTTTCCATTTGTATGCAAGGCGATGCCGCCGAGGGAAGAGGCGGCGGAGTCGAGCGACCCCTGTGGACCCGATGGAAATGGCCGTTCCCGTTCCTGTTCCCGGCGAAACCGACCCAGAGTTCGTACTCGAGGCCGGGGAACGCACTGTTGTGCAGTTAGTCGCCATGGGTATGCCGGATCGAGAAATTGCGCAGCGTCTCGGCTTAAGCGAAGTGCAGGTCCGCGATCAGTTGCTGGTGATCTTCAAGAAGCTGGCTGTGGCCGGATTGCTCGATCAACTTCTCTACATTGGCGAGGAAGTTTAGCTGTTAGGAAAGCAGATGCGGTTTTCGTCCTAGTAATTGTTAGTCCTAGGCCCTTCAAACTCTTACGGATTTCGGCCCCCTGCCATTAGCGTTTTGAGCTACTGGTCGGCCCTCTGAAGCCTGTTCGCTGCTCCCGAACGGGCTTCCTTTTTTTTGTCTTCCAGGGATCAGTTGGCGCTGGCTTCTTCGGGCGACGACTCGACGTTCTCGTCATCCGGGCGGATCAATCCGAACTTCTTGAGTTTGTAGCGCAGCGCATCGCGCGAGATGTCGAGCAACTTCGCCGCCTGGGTCTGATTGTTGTTGGCCTGCCGCATGGCCAGTTCCACCATCGCCCGCTCAACTTCTTCGAGCGAAGTGCCGCCCTCGGGAATATAAAGACGGGGAAGCATGCGCCCGTTGGCCAGTTGCTGAGCGCTTTCGGCGGGAGCAGTGCGCTCGAAGACGGTCCTGCCGCCGGACTCGGCCACGGAGAACGGGAGATAGATCGGGCGCAGCAACTTCTCGTCTTCGAGGATCATGGCGCGCTCGATGGAATTCTTCAGCTCGCGGACGTTTCCCGGCCAGTTATGGGCCAGCAGCAGGCGCCGCGTGTCATCCGAGATGCCGCGCACCGATTTTTTAAATTGCGTGTTGTAGCGCTCGATGAAGAAATCGACCAGTGGAAGGATGTCTTCCTTGCGGTCGCGCAACGGCGGAATGAAGATGGCGATGATGGCGAGCCGGTAGTAAAGGTCCTGGCGGAACTGCCCGTCGCGCACGGCTTTTTCCAGATCACGGTTCGAGGCTGCGATCACGCGGACATCCACCTGCATATCGCGCACACCGCCCACCCGGCGGATCATCTGATCTTCCAGCACGCGCAGCAGCTTCGCCTGCAGCAGCGGGGAGAGTTCGCCGATCTCGTCGAGAAACAGCGTGCCACCATCGGCCATTTCGAACAAGCCCTTCTTCATCTGCTTGGCATCGGTGAAGGCGCCGCGCTCGTGTCCGAATAACTCGGCTTCCATCAGCGTCTCAGGGATGGCGGAGCAGTTGATGGCGACGAAGGGCTTCTCGCCGCGCACGCTTTCGTAGTGAATCGCCTTCGCGACCAGATCTTTTCCGGTGCCGCTCTCGCCTTGAATGAGGATGGTCGTGGCCTCGCTCGCCGCCACTTTGCGCACGAAGCTCATCAGTTCGGTCATTTTGGCAGAGGTGCCGATGACTTCGTGGTATCCGGCGCGCCGCCGCACTTCACCGCGCAGATTCTGCACCTCGGTACGCAGGCGAGTGGTCTCGAGGGCGTTCTTGATGGTGACGTTGAGCTCTTCGAAATCGAGAGGCTTGCCGATGAAGTCATAGGCTCCGAGCTTGAGCGCCATCTTGACGTCGTCGAGCTGCGGGTCGGCGGTGATCATAATGACCGCCCGCGCGTCGCCATTTTTCTTCAACTGTTCGAGGACTTCGAGGCCGCCCATGTCGGGCATGCGGACGTCGAGCAGAACCAGGTCGGGGGACTCGCGCGCGGCCAGCTTCAGCCCGGGCTCTCCGGCTTCGGCTTCGACCACGTGGTAGCCCCACTCCTCGCACTTCTGGCGCAGGGACCAGCGCACCAGGCGTTCATCATCGACTATAAGGATCTTTTCGGCAGGCATTTCCTTAGGATTAGCTTACTACGGATGGGGGAGCGGCGACTGAATCGCGCGAGGCTGCGGGGTCCTCGAAATATGCTGCCTCTGGATATCCAGGAGTGGGGATTGGGCCCGGTAGCACTCGGAAAAAATGCCGTAGACATCCGGTTGAGTTTGGCATATGCTTGGCATATGCCTCATCGAGTGCTCAAATCTCCGGAACGCCGCGTCAAGATTTTCAAGAATGGCCGTAATCAGGCGGTGCGCATCCCGCGCGAGTTTGCTTTTCCGGGGGAAGATGCCATCATGCGCAAAGAAGGGAATCGTCTGATCCTCGAGCCCGCGCCTCCCAAGTCTTTGCTGGCCGTGCTGGCGGCGCTGCGGCCGCTGAAGGAAGACTTTCCGCGCATCCATGACCTGCCTGTCGATCCGGTTGATCTCTGATGCGCTATCTTCTCGACACCAATATTGTCTCTGACCTGGTGCGCAATCCGCAGGGGAAAGTAGCGCAGCACATAAGGCGAGTAGGGGAGGCACACGTATGCACCAGCATCATTGTCGCCGGGGAATTGCGTTATGGGGCGGCGAAGAAGGGCTCGGCGAGATTGTCGTCGCAAGTGGATGCGGTGCTGGGAGCGCTGGAAATTCTGCCGTGGGAAAAGCCAGCGGATGCCACCTACGGAGCGCTCCGTTTGCGCCTGGAACAGGCCGGCACACCGATTGGCGCCAATGACCTGCTGATCGCCGCACACGCGCTTGCGCTGGGATACGCCGTGGTGACGGATAACGAGAAAGAGTTTGGGCGGGTGAAAGATCTGCGATGCGAGAACTGGTTGAGATAGAGATGTTTCAGTATGCGACTTCCGCGGCGAGCTGCCAGATACCGGTATCTATCACGGTTTCCGCAAGACGGGTCAGGAGTTCTGCCGGTAACACACAGGCGAGCCCCTAGTTCAGCGCGCAAGGCAGCAATGCCAGGATTTCGCTTTGCGAAGCGGCGAAGTACTCGGGTTACACATCCCACAAAGAACACGGGCGGTTTGGCCATGCGCCTTGACACTCGGGGCAGGGTGGTTCGGATAAGTAGCCTCGCCCAGCTCGCGACCGTTAGGTGAATATTTTACTAGAAGTAGATAATTGTCATTCTTAGTGTCTTTCGTCCCCAGCCCGAACACATTGCCGCTGTCGTCGATCGCAATACGGTGATGTTCATAAGGGTAGACATCCCAGAGCTTCGTGAGCCGTCCTTCCCTATTGTAGGTAAGCAGGAATCCCTTGGCAGGAACGGGCTTTACATTGCGGAGCCCATATTCGGCAATCGCGCTGAAAACCACTCCACCATCGTGGGTCTGGGCAATATCCCAGATTGTCATGGCTTGTGCGCCCGTCAAGTCTGCGAGCGGGTATATGGGAATTGTGTTTCCATCGTTTTTCAGAATACGGACGGCAGGCGTTGACGCGTCCGTAATATCCCTGTAGAAAAGGATTTCCCCGGAACGCCGGCCTAGTTTGGATTGAAACCCGAATTTCCCTTGTTCTTAGTGCGTATTTCCGCTTGTCCCTGAGGTCCGGCACAATCTCCTGCGAATATGAGAGTGTGGCCAGGAAACTAACGGCGATAAGACCAATCACGCTTCGTTTCATCGGGGACTCAAATACTTAGACACTCACTGCTCCAGGCTTCATTCTGGAGAAGGCCTGCCCCTGGGGAATGAGGCGGAATTTATCCCACTAGAGCGGCGCTGTCAATCGTGAATTTAATGCGGGGATAGTGCATCGAGTTCGTTTAGGGCACCGAAAATATGGACTTGTAATCTATCGCCAGCGATGGCCAAGGAAAAAGGAGCTCTTGACCCATAAGTGTGCGAAGAACATTCGCAAACAGTGCGAGGAGTGTTTAGGTAACTCGAGATATTAACGGTTGATCTGTGTGACGCATAACGCTAGTTTGCCGTTACTTCTGCCTCAGGGCGCCGGATGGGGAGATTCACGACGAACTTTGCCCCTTTGCCGAGGGTGCTGGTGACGTCGATGTGTCCGCCGTGCTCTTCGACGATGCGCCGGGCGAGCGACAGGCCGAGGCCGGTGCCGTTGCCCTTGGTGGTGTAGAAGGGGCGGAAGATGTTGGGCAAGATGTTCGGGCAGGATTCCACGTCCTGTGTCGGATACCGAGATGGTAGAGAAGGTGTCGCGCATGCCCACTTCGACGGCGATTTTCCCCGGACCTTCGATCGCTTGAATCGAGTTGATCATCAGGTTCAGCAGGACTTGATGGATCTGGTCGCTGTCGTGCTCGACTTCCGGAATGTTGGAATTCTTCTTGAACTGGATGTCGATCGGCTTCGACAGCGCCTGCTGGCGAGCCAGCATGACGGCATGCTCGACGGTCGTATTGAGGTCGCTGCGGCGAATCTCCGGCGGATGCGGCCGGGCGGTCTGCAGAAGATCGGTGAGAATGTGATCGATCTGGTTGATCTCCTGGCGCACGTCTTTCACGACCGCGCGGGCGGGGCTGGTCGAGGGCAAATCGCGTCCGATGATTTCGATCACGCCGGCGATACCGGCTAGCGGATTGCGAATTTCGTGGGCAAGTCCGGCGGCAAGTTCTCCGAGAGTAGCGAGGTGTTCGGCTCGCGACATCTGGGTGCGATGCAGGCGCTGAATTTCCTCGCGCGTTTCTTTCAGGTTCGTGACCATGCGGTTGAAATCGCGTCCCAGGTCGCCGATCTCGTCATTGCGCTTGGCGAAGCTCACCGAGGCCAGAAGATTTCCTTCACCTACCTGCGCCATTTTTTCCTGCAACTCAACCATGGGCCTCTGCACTTGATAAGTGAGAACGAACAGGAGCACGGCGCAGATGGCCACCGCTCCGCCTCCAGCGACAAACATGACCACGTGGCGCTCGGGATCTCTCCACGACAGTGAAGCTAGCAGGAAGAGCAGCAGCCCGTTGAGCAAAACGATGGCGATGGGAAGCAGAGCTTTGATCTGCCACTTGATGCGGACGGAGCTGAGCTCTGGGCTCAGAGGAGAAGCGTCCAAGTTCATGGGTTGCTCATGGCGAGTCGAGACCGTGGTCGCCGTCTGGTCGATATAGTAAAGCGCAGGCTCCAGATCGGGAAGGGATCTCGGTTCTTCGTCCCCGGGCGGATTCCGCCGCTTTTTCATGGTCTCAGGCATATGCGTGTAACCCCGGCAAGAGATAGGTCACGCCGAAGAAGGTGAACATCACGACCGCGAATCCGAGGATGGCGAAGTAGGCTGCCCGGCGTCCACGCCACCCGCGGGTAACGCGCATGTGCAGGTACCCGGCGTATACCAGCCAGGTGATCGCCGCCCAGGTTTCTTTCGGATCCCAACTCCAGTAAGAGCCCCAAGTGCGGTTCGCCCAATAGGCTCCGGCGGCAATCATCAGGGTGAGTAAGGGGAAGGCGATGGCGATCGTCTTGTAAGTGATGCGGTCGAGCATCTCAGCCGTGGGCAACATGCGTTCCAGATCCTGACGCCGCCAGAGCAACAGCAGGTAGAGCAGCGAAACGAAGATACCGCCAACCAGGCCTGACAGGATGAAGGGACTCGCGGCCAGGCTGGTGGAGAACAATCCGTCGGCGTCGAGCGAGCCGTAACGGCCATCGCGCACTCGTAACAGGAAGAACACCAGCGACAGCGTTTGCAGAAGAATGCTGACAAACACGGCGCGGTTGGCGACGCTGATCAGGCGATCGTCGTTTGTCTTTCTCCACAGCAAATAGAGAACCAGGGGAGCGGTGACTGCCGCCAGCACCAGCACCATCAGCCAGCCGAGCTCTGGAATCACCACGAAGAGGCGCACGCCCTTGGACAAGAACATTTCCGATTTCTCTTCCGGATTCCAGGCGTTCACGCTTAATCCACCCCACTTTTCGAAGCGCGTCAGGACGCCCAGGTAGGTGCCGATGCCGAATAAACTGGTGGCAGCCAGGAAGGTTTCCGTCTTCATCTTGTCCTGAATCAGAAACATCATGGACAAGGCGAAACTCAGCGCGCAAGCAGCGTAGGCCAGCATGGCGAGCGTGACATGCACGTGCAGCCATGTGGATTGCAGCGCCGGCACCAGCGGGTGAACGTCGGAGGGCAGCAACTGCATCAGGACTACCCCGACAATCGCCACCGGCATGGTCACGGTCCCGATCACCTTTACGCCGAATTTCTTTTCGGCGATCAGCGTGAGCACGACTAACGTCCAAACGAAGCTCAGCAGCATTTCATAAATGCTGGCGAAGGGCGGATGTCCGGCTGCGTACCAGCGATGAGCGACCGCGCCGGTATTCATCGCCAGACCTGCCCAGGTCGCGAGCGACGCGAAACGCACATAAGCATCGACGCCCGTGACTCCGAAACCGAGGTAGAGCGCTCCAGCGCCTGCGTAGAAAATGAACGCGGCATAAAGGAAGTTCGATTCGGTAACCAGGTCGCCGCTTTTTACGACGTTCAGAAATCCCATGAACAGCAGGAATGCGACGGAGAGACCGACCATCACGACCAGCGTGGTTCCAGTCGCCGCGGGTTGCTGTTCAACTTGTGCTCGCGCCATAAAGCTTTCCTCCGTTAAACTCCGGCCAGAGAAGCCACCGGCTCTTCCAAGTGCGGCTTCGCTTGCGTCTTCAACTCCGATTGAATGTCCTTCACCAGCTCCGCGAATTTCTGTTCGAAAACGTCCTTGTTCTTGTTGGAAGTTCCCCCGACCCACAGTGCCATACGGCCGCGCGCGTCACGCACCACCACCGCCCACAAGCGCACGTGCACCAGGTAGAAGACGGCGGTGAGTCCGACGGCCATCAGCAGCACGCCGCCCCAAACCGCCCACTGTCCGGGTTCATGCGAAACTTCCAGGCCGGTGAAGTAAGCCATCTGGACGTTCTTGCCTTCGAACTTGTAAGGAGATTTGTCGTTCTCGGCGAAACCGGGAATCGGCGGCAGCCAGACGTTGATGGCGTTGCCTTTCGATTCGACCACCAGGTGGGCAGCGGGATTGTCGATCTGTGCCGACCGGGTATAGACCTGTCCGTCGCGCACAACGTAGTCGGGAATGAACTCGGCCAGGCGCACGGTAGTATCGGGGTCGAGTGAAACCTTCTCGTTCATAGAGAGGCTGATGTCTTGCGGCTTGCCATCGCCTGCGAGGGGGGTGGCCGCGAGAGCGAGCGCGTCGACTTTGCCGGTGCTGCCGTAGCTTGCTTGGTAGAAGCGAACGCCGCGGTACACCAGCGGGTCGTTGACCACGATCTCTTTGCGCAACACTTCCTGGCCATTCTCGACCACGGCCAGCTTCGACCACCATTTCTTAGGAGTGCCGTCCTGATAATTTTCCTGTCCGGCTGCGTCGCAGCGCACGGAGAAGGGAAGCGCGCGTCCAGTCTTGTCGCGCAACTCGACGGTGTTCGATTGCTGCCCGCGGGTCAGGGCAACGAAACCGCGCCATCCGTAAAGCGCGTCGACGATGCCGCCGAGAAAAATCAGCAGCAGGCTGGCGTGCACGATGTACACCGCCATCTCCGACATGCGGTTGCGCTCTCCGAAGATAGATTGCTGCTGGTTGCGCACCACGTGCTCGGGACGGTAGTGCGCTTTGCGGAAGGCGCGTTCCGCCGCGGCGAGGGCGAAAGCTTCGTCGTCAACCGGGATTTGCGCCTGATTGGGGAGAGCCCTGCGGAAACTGTCGTCGGGGCTTTTATAAGGACGCGAAAAGAAACGCCACGAATTGGGGAAGCGCTCGATCGATGCCGCGACGATGCTCACGCTAACCAGCAACAGGAGCAGCACGAACCACCAGCTATGGAAGACGTCGGTGAGTCCGAGGATATCCAGGACGCGCAACATCTGGGGAGAATAGGCCCGCTGAATGTCGTCGGCGTCGGCGGTGGGGCGCTGCAGAACGACGGTACCGGCCGCCGAAAAAATCACCACCAGGATCAGCAAGATCACTCCGGTCTTGATGGAACTGATGGTTTGCCAGAGCTTGCGTGCCGGTTTACCGAGACCGATGGCCATATTGCTTCCTCCCGCTCCAAGGGGAAAAGCAACTTCCGCGCCAATACTCCCATGAATCGTTAACTCATTTGCTTGTTATGGTTTGTCCTTTTTAGGGATGCCGAGCGATGAGCAGCATTTGGGCCATATCACACAGCGGAAGAAGGACTAAGCGGCGATTTCACGCAGACGGTTCCCGTTTCAGGTCACGGTCCGACGTGATGTGCGTCCTACTTTGATGGGCAAGTGGGGACTGGAATACCCAAAATGGAATTCCGGCCTTCAATTTCCGATTTGGCACTGATTCCGGGCAGCGGATTTTTGTCCCGGGTGACTTGGGTCATTTCACCAAGACCACTGTGGGAGTTGGCCCAACGTGGGGCGGAAATACCCTCGTTGCAAAATCCACCTCTTCCCGTGGACCCATGCAACAGTCGTGAATTGAATGACTTACAAGCTTGGATAAAAAATGCAACAGTGAGCTTTATTAGGCCAGTCTCATGCATTAGTCCGGGGTGGAGGCTGGCTTGACCACCACCCGGAACAGCTCGAACTGGAAAAAGATAGAAGGGGTCCTGGTATGTCTAGTTCTGCTTCTGGCCAGCCGAAGCGCGTTCGCGGCTCAGCACCCGGTCACGCTGGATCCTAAAGCCGACCCTTCCACTTGCCTGCAGTGCCACGAGGACAAGACCAAGGGCAAAGCAGTTCATTCGGCGATCGCGACGGGTTGCACCAGTTGCCACGAGGTGCGCACCAATAAAGATGTCACTCGCGTAAAACTGATTACCGCGACTTCCTACCGGCTCTGCCTGAAGTGCCACGCCGACAAAGACGCGACGCAGATCAGCGGGCGCATACATCCTCCGTCAGTGCGCGATTGCGTGAAGTGCCACGATCCGCACACCGCCGAGAACAAGAACCAGTTGCTCAAGGCGGAATCAGGCGGCGAAAAAGAAAATCTGTGCCTCAGTTGCCACCAGACCGGGCTGAACACTCCGGACAAAGGCAGCCGTCACGCGGCGCTCGACATGGGTTGTGACACTTGCCACACGATGCACAAGACCGGAGAGCGCGGCAAGATGGAGTTCGATTTTCATCTCGACAAAGCCAGTCCGGCGCTGTGCCTCGATTGCCACGACGCGAAAGACGCAAAGCTTGCAAGCTGCACATCAGAACCAGCCGTTTGCCACCGCCGATTGCGTGACCTGCCACGATCCGCACCAGTCGCGCAGTCCCAAGCTGATGCAAGCGTTCCAGCACAACCCGTTTGAAAACAAGATGTGCGACACCTGCCATGCGCCGGCCAAGGACGGCAAAGTTGTGCTGACGCAGGCGGATGCGAAGTCACTGTGCGTGACCTGCCACGCCGACAAGGCAGAGCAGATCGAGAAAGCAAAAGTGCAGCATCCGGGAGCGGCCGGCGATTGCACCGATTGCCACAATCCGCACGCCTCGAAGTCGCCGGGATTGCCCAAGACCGATGCCATCAGTATCTGCCTGGGATGCCACAACGACATCGCCGAGCAAGGCAAGAAGGCGCATGTTCACCAGCCGGTGTTTCAGCAGGGTTGCGCGGTGTGCCACGAAGCGCACGGCGGAAACAACCTGCATCTGCTGCGCGCCGCGAATCCGAATCCGCTGTGCCTGGAGTGCCACGGTCCAGATGCAAAGCCGCAAAGGCTCGAGAAGGAACACCTCGTCACCATCTTCGACGGCAAGGTCAAGCTGCCGGAAGATTATTTCGCCAAGGTGCCGGTGCTCCCGTTGAAGTACGGCCTGGGACATCCGGTGGAACGCCACCCAGTGGTGGATCAGATGGATCCGGCCAATCCCGACAAGGTTCTTGTGACCCTGAATTGCGCCACCTGCCACCAGCCGCATTCTTCGGCGCAGCCGAACTTGCTGGTGAAGGACCAGGCGGTGAATACGGCGTTCTGCGATTCCTGTCACAAGACAGTTGGACTGAAGCCATGAGAGAGCCAAGTATGCGTCACGTTCGCCACAACGCGGTTCGTCGCTACCAGAGGTGGGCAGCGTTGGTGTGCTTGCTGGCGATGATGATGGCAGGCGCGGCTTCGCTCGAAGCCAAGGACAAAAAGAAGAAGGAGCCGGAAGCGCCGCAGAAGAACCTGCTGGAAGTGCTGGACTACTCGAAGATCGTGTGGCCCAATCCGCCGGCCATCACGCGGATCAAATATCTGAGCTATTTCTCGGGCGAGAAGCGGGAGACCAAGAATCCGCAGAAGAAGACCGCATGGATGGACCGTCTTTCCGGGGCCGCGGTCGGCCAGGCATCGCCCAATGAAAAGCTGTTCTTCCAACTGGTGCGGCCGTATGGCGTCGGCGTCGACAAGGAAGGGCGCGTTTACATCGCCGACGAGAAGGTGCTCGCGGTTTTCATTTTCAACCCCGAAACCGGGCAAGTGGAACTCATCAAGAATGGCCAGCAGGCCCACTTCAAGCTGATCACCGGGCTGACGCTGGATGATGCCGACACGCTGTTTGTCTCCGACAGCGCCTTGCGTCACGTGCTGGTATTCGACAAGCAGCACAAGGTACAGGCCAGCATCAGCCAGGGCATGGCAGTTCCAGCGGGGCTGGCGGTGGACAACGAAAACCGGCTTCCTCTACGTCGCCGACAGCGAACTCGACCAGGTGCTGGTCTACGATGCCGATCCGCCCTTCAATCTTCTGCGCACCATCGGCAAAGCGGGTACCAAGCATGAAGCGACCGCGCCGGGCGATTTTTCGCGGCCGACCAATGTCGCGGTCGATAAGGACGGCAATCTCTACGTCACCGACACCTTCAACGACCGCGTCGAGATTTTCGATGCGGATGGGACTTTCATCCGGGCCTTTGGCAAGGCGGGAGACGGTCCGGGATATTTCGCGCGACCCAAGGGCATTGCGATCGACTCCGACGGTCACGTCTGGGTAGCCGATGCGGTGCAGGACCGGGTGCAGGTGTTCACGCCGGAAGGCGAGCTGCTCATCTGGATGGGCGGGCATGGCTTACTGCCCGGCCAGTTCAGCACGGCCGCAGGTCTGGTCATTGACAAGAATAATCGCGTCATCACCTCGGAGCAGTATCCGGGACGGGTGCAGATTTTCCGCTACTTCACCGACGCGGAAGCGCAAGCAGAGAAAGACAAGCGGGATGCAGCCAGGAAGAACAAGGGAGCCGAAGTCTCTACGCCACCGGCGGCGAACACTCCGGCAGCGACGCCGCCCAAGTGAGCGGCGCAAAGTTTAGCGGTCCGCGGACAGCTAATAAGGAGCCAGCAATGGTTCTGGAAGGTAACGAAGGCAACAAAAATAACAGCTGTTTCATATCAGGAGGTCTTAAAAGTATGAAGAAAGCGATTTTCATCATTGCAATGGTCCTGTGCGTCGCGGCATTTGCGATGGCCCAGACCTACACCTCGGGCTCCGGTATCACGGGTGTTGATAAACTCGGCGCCCACCAGAACGGCGGACGCGGCTGCACCGGCTGCCATGCTCCGCACAGCGGCGCGTTCGGCGCCGGCGGAAACGCTGTATCCGGCCAGACCGTAGACAAGGTCAACGCTGGTAACTATGCATTGTGGGGCCAGGACCTTGGTCCGCTGTATGGCGCCACCATCACCCAGGGCGACAACGTCCAAGGTGGCTCGACGTATGTCACGAACCTGCCTGCTCAGTCCGCAGTTCTTCACGTTCCCGGAAGAGATTTCTGGAATCATGATGTGCCTGAGCTGCCATGACGGCAACATCGCGCAGGGCGCGATGATGACCAACAAGTCCTACGAACAGGCCGCCGGACTTCTGCCCGCGGGTCTGTATGGACCGAACGCGATTCCGACCCTGCTCGGCCAGGACGGCACCGCGGCCGGCAACTACTACAACGATCACCCGATCGGCCCGCAAGCGACCCTCGGCGCAGTCGGCGTATCCAAATACCTGACCTACAACGCCACTGGATGCGCATCGCATGGCACGGCATTCCCCTGCCTGAAGAACACCGGCACGGACGCGAACTTCAACACGTTCGTGAATCACTATGGCTTGCCCACCATTACCTCCAACGGGCACGGCTCGCCTGTGGCTCTGCCGGATACGACCCCGGCCGATGCGTACCTGCTGTGCACCACTTGCCACACCCCGCACAGCATGTACGTCGCCAGCGCCAATGCTGACGCTCCGATCGCAACCTTAACCTCGGGGACGTTCCCGAGCTATTTCTTCATCGCGGCGCCGTATAACCCGGGTTCTGCTCCATCGCCGACGCAGGCCTCGTCCGCTACCCAGTTCTGCCGCCAGTGCCACTACAGTGGCGCGGGTGGTTCGAACGAAGCCAGCGGCATCCTGACCGTAACCACTGCGTTCTAGTGGTTCAAACCATCAGGGGAGGGGCTACTCCCTCCCCTGGATTTAAAGCGATCAGTTCTCTGAAAGGCAGGAAAGACTATGAAGATCCGGTTCAACCTCGCAATCCTGGCCACGGCTACCCTGATGATGCTAGGAACCGCGATGGTCGAGGCCCAGATGGTCGCCTCCCACTCTGCGGCGCTGCCCGCCGCGAAGACTGAACCGGCCCCCAAGACTTCGATGGTGCCGCCGCTCGAGACCAGCGGTAAAGCCGTAGTCCGGGTGAATGGCAGCGAACTGAACGACCGCGACCTGCTGCGCGAGATGTTCACTATCTTCCCTTACGCCGAGCAGCACAACGGCTTCCCGAAAGAACTGGAACCGGAGATTCGCAGGGGCGCGCTGCAGATGATCATTTTTGAGGAACTGGTGTACCAGGAAGCGCAAGCGGCGCAAGATGACGGTGCTTCCGTCGCGGATGGCGAAGGCGGAAACGGAGTTTCGCAAGCAGTTCCCCAGCGCAGCGGCTTATCAGAGTTTCCTGAAGAGCGAGGTCAACGGTTCGGAGGCCGTGATGCAGGAGAAAATCCGCCGCTCGCTGCTGATCGAAGCGCTGCTCAACCAGGAAGTGAACACTCCGGGGCGGGTGAGCGAGGCGCAGGCCCGGGCCGAATACCAGAAGAACCTGGCGCAATACAAGCACGGAGAGATCCTGCAGATTCAGAGCATCTCGATTATTCCGCCGAACCAAACCAAGGCCGTGACCGAAGAAGCAAAGCAACGAGCCGCGGATGCTTCGAAGCAGGCCAAACAGGCCAAGACCTACCACGACTTCGGGCTGCTGGCGGAAAAAATCTCGGATGACGATTTCCACGTGAACATGGGCGATCACAAGCCGGTGGAGGCGAGCACGCTCCCGCCGCCGATTTTGCAGGCTGCCGCCAAAATGAAGCCCGGAGACGTCAGCGACCTGATTCAACTGGGAGCTTATTACACGATCTTCCGGCTGGAAGCGCGGACGCCGGCCGGCACGACGCCGTTCGCGGAAGTCAAAGCCAAACTGCAGGCGGACCTGCAGAAGCAGAGAACGGAGCAACTTCGCTCGGCCCTGGCGCAGAAGCTGCGGAAGAACGCCAAGGTGGAGACGCTCTAGTCAGGAACAAGAACGATGTACCGGCACTCATGGTCAGGACTTCGAAAACTCGGTTGGGCTGGCGGGCTAGTACTGCTGCTGGCCGTCACGACACAGGCGCAAACGCCGGTCGGCGACAACCTGAATATGACCCTGAACGGATTCCTGGGCGGCGGATACTCCGGCAGTTATAACGACGGCGGAACATCCGGACACGGGCTGAATGGTTCCGGCTCGGCGCAGTTCTCCGGTTCCTACTACAGTCCCAACTTCCTTTCGTTCGACATTCACCCGTTCTACAACCGCAACCAGGACAACACTGCATTTACTTCGGTTCTTAGCGAAACGGGCGTCGACGCATCGGTCAATCTCTTTGGAGGCAGCCACTTTCCGGGTTCGGTAAGTTACAGCCGGCTGTTCGCCAACGGCAGCCAATATGGGATTACCGGTATAACGACCGGCTTGACTTCCGACAGTTCGACACGGACCTTCTCCGCATCCTGGAGCGAATTGCTTCCCTCGTTACCCCAGGTGACCGCGACGTTCGCGGATAGCTCAACTTCTTCGACGATCCAGGGCGTGCCGGGGACGAGCGATACGTCTACGCGCATCTTCAGTGTGCTTTCGCATTACAAAGTCGATGGTTGGGGCCTGCAAGGTTACGTCAATCACCAGAACATCGGCGTCAGCCTGCCGATCTTCCTATCGCCCACAGCCTCAGAGTCAATTTCATCCGGTACCTCCTACGGCGCGTCAGCGGTGCATAGCCTGCCGTGGTCCGGAAGTTTTATCGCGTCATTTAACCGGACTGGTTACAGCAGCGAGACCAGCGGCTACCAGAACAACGGCACCACGGACAATGCAGAAGCGACCGCGTCGTTTCGACCCGATCGAAAAATTTACCATCCTCGGACAGGTTCGCTACACCAGTAACCTGATTGGCGCGTTACAGCAGTCGTTGCTGCCGGGAGCGCCGCCGCTGCCGAACAACGACCAGGGCTCCCACGACTTGTCCCTGAATAGTTACGGGACCTACAACATCGGGCACGGCTTTATACTGATCGGATACGCCAGCCGTGACCGGCAAACCTTCCAGGGTATCGATAGCTCTTTCACCCGGGCGGGCGGCACCCTGACCTACAGCTACTCGAAACCCCTCTTCGGCATGTTGTACCTGAGCTTCGGCATGGTGAACAACGCCAGCAATGGCGGCTCCGGCAACCTGGGATTTGTGGGGAACGTGTCGTTCAAGAGGCACATCTCGGCGTGGGAGGTGGATTCCGACTTTTCCTATGCGCAGAATACGCAAACCATCATTTCGTACTACACGAGCAGCAATCTCAGCTACGGGGGCATGCTACGGCGGCGTTTTGGAGCGAATTCCTTTTTCAGCGCGTCGTATCGAGGCCTGCAGACGGGACTCACGCAACTTTCCGGCTACGACAATCGCACTGACACCTTCCTGAGCGTTTTCAGCCGCGGCCGATTCGGCTTCTCGGGAAGCTACGCGAAATCGCATGGAACCGCCCTGCTAAGTTCCACGGGCGTACTGACTCCGACTCCGCTCGCAGCCGTGCTTGCGCCCGACCAGACGATCTACGACGGAAAGGTGTACGGTGCAGGGATGTCGGTGGCGCCGATGCGAAAAATGCTGATCAACTTGAACTGGTACAAAACCCAATCGGATACGCTGACGACGACTCATATTCTCAAACAACAAAAGCGACCGCCTGTACGGGCAAATGCAATACGACCTGCGCAAGCTTTCGTTCCGGGCAGGCTACTGGCGCGTGTACCAGGGAATCAGCGCCAGCGGCCTTTCGCCGCAAACGGTCAACACGTATTATTTCAACATCTCCCGATGGTTCAGTTTCTTCTAACCCGCAGGCACGTGAGAAGACCGCGGAACGTGTTGCGGGCCCTGCTGGTGGTGGTCCTGCTGCCTTCTCTTCTCTATGGCGTTCACAAAAAGCCGCAGGGAATCCCCATGCCTCCCGATTTGCTGCTGGAAGGAGGGCGGAAGCTCAGCTTTGAACGGACGCTGAGCTCGGAACGCGATGTGCGCGGCAAGCCCGGATTCTGGAAAAAGCTGGTGGATGCGGTGGCGGGTGAGCCCGATTACCGAACCATGGTTCGCCCTTACGGTGTCGCGGTGGACTCGCATGGACGAGTCATTGTGACCGATCCAGGGCTGGGCGGCATTCATATTTTTGACGCCGAGCAGCACAAGTACAAGTTCGTGGAGCGCAAAGAGAAACGCAAGGACTCGATGCTTGAGCCGCAGTGCGTCGCGATCGACGCCAACGACAACATCTATGTCACGGACTCGATCGCAGGCAAGGTGTTCATCTTCGAGCCGAGCGGCAAGTACAAAGGCGTGCTGGGCAGCCTCAAGGGCGGTGAGGGCTTCTTCAAGCGGCCGACGGGAATTGCAATTGACCGGGAAACGCAACAGATCTACATCACCGACACGTTGCGTGACCGCGTGTACGTGCTGGACAAAGACGGGCAGGTCGTGAAGACGATTGGGAAGCAGGGCGACAAGAATGGGGAGTTCAATCTGCCGACCGAGTTGCTGATCAAGAACGGAGTGCTGGCGGTTGTGGATGCGATGAACTTCCGGGTACAGACTTTCGATGGCCAGGGGAATTTCCAGAGCGTTTTCGGGAGCCTGGGCGATGGCGACGATTCGACGTTCCGTCCCAAGGGCATTGCACTGGATTCGGAAAACCACATCTATGTGGTAGAGGCCTTATGGGGATCGGTGCGGGTGTTCGATCGCGAAGGGCAACTTCTTTATTTCTTCGGGCGGAGAGGGAAAGGGACTGGGAGAGTTCCAACTGCCGACGGGCCTGTTTATTGACGGCAACGATCGCGTGTACGTGGCCGATTCCTACAATCATCGGGTGCAGATTTTCCAGTATCACGCAGTGAAGCTGAGCGCACAGGGAGGCAAGCCGTGAAGGCCATAATCGCGGCATTGCTGTTGGCGTTCGCCTCCGCCTCTGTTGCACTGGCCCAGACGGGCGACATCTTGGGCGCGCATGACCTCTCGATGAGTGGGAAATCGCACATTACCGGCCAGATGTCGGCGGCCTGCCTTTACTGTCATGTTCCCCACTCGGGCATAGGGAAGGGGCCGCTGTGGGGGCAAACTTTTTCTTCGTCGGTGTACAACACCTACACCAGCACCACGGAGCAGAACTCGTCGGCGCAGCCGGAATTGGGCCAGGCCAGTTCGCTGTGCCTGAGTTGCCACGACGGAACGGTGGCGGTGGGAGATGTGATGCCCTACGGACCGATCCCAATGAGCGGTGTTATGCCGAAGATGGGTACAGACCTGACCAGCACCCATCCGTTTGGTCTGCAGCTTCCGATGAAGGATGCCGCGAACCTGGTCTCGAGCCTGGTGGCCAATGGGACGACGGCGGACCCGACGCAATCGGTCAAACTGATTAAGGGCAACGTGGAATGCAGCAGCTGCCACAATCCCCATATCCAGGGCATCGACAAGCTAAGTCCGAATTTCCTGGTGAGGGACAACGTAAAGGGAGCGATCTGTCTGTCGTGTCATGAGGTCAATCCGCGCACGGTCAACTCGCGTGATAACCCGCTGGCCACGTGGGCGACAAGCTCACATGCCAAAGCGGGCAATCTGGTAAATCCGAGCACGGGGCTGGGCGGCTATTCCACGGTGATGGATTTGGCCTGCGGTTCATGCCACGTGACGCATGGCGGAGGCGGCGCGCGAGGGTTGCTGCGAGGATTCAACGAAAGCGATTGCGTGGTCTGCCATAGCGGTGGAGCAAATGTGTCGCCGCCGGCGCCGAATGTTTTCGCCGAATACGGGAAGCAGGTGGCCCACCCATTTTATTCGCCGACCGGTTCGCACGATCCCGGTGAGGATGTGCTGTTGAACCAGAACCGCCATGCAACCTGCGCCGACTGTCACAATGCGCATTCGGCGGATCCGGTGCTCACTTTCCCGCCACCACCCAACCTGCGCGCATCGCAAAATCTCATTTCCGGCATCAGCGCTACCGATGGTGTCATGGTCCTGAAACCGGCCGTGAACCAATACGAGAATTGCCTGCGGTGTCACGGCACCAGCTCGGGCAAGACCACTAATCCCGCAGTCTTTGGATATCTGCCGACATGGACGGTTTCCGCGGCCGATCCGCTGAATGTCATCTCGCAATTCGCCCTCATAGCCACCTCCAGCCATCCGGTGACGCACGATCGCACCAGTCCGCTGCCGCAGCCGAGCCTGCTTACGAACATGCTGAATGAAGATGGTGTGACTCCCGGGCGCAGCATGGGCACGCGCATTCTATGCACTGATTGCCATAACAGCGACGACAATCGCGAATTTGGCGGAACGGGAGCGAACGGTCCTCACGGTTCCAAGTGGTACCACGTGCTCGAACGGCGTTACGAATTCAGCCAGGCCACGCTTCCGGGCGGGACGATTGTGAACCTGTTCCCCACGCCTGATCTGAGCGTAGCCGGACCCTACGCGCTGTGCGCCAAATGCCACGACTTGAACCAGATTTTGACCAACAGCAGCTTCACTGAGCATGCCCGTCATATCAACGATGGCTTCTCGTGTTCGGCGTGCCACACATCCCATGGAATGGGAGCCATCTCGGGGACGATTAGTGGAGAACGATTGGTGAATTTTGATGCGGCTGTCGTGGCACCGAATGGAACTACTCCCATTTCCTACAGCCGGGCCAAAAATTCCTGCACATTGACCTGCCATAACCATCCCCACTGATAAGTGGCCTTGTCCTTGATTGAACGTAAGGCTAGGGAGTGAGCCCGCGCTTCACCAGAAGTTCTTCCATCTTGTCATGACAGCGGGCGTAATCGGGACGCAGTGTGCACGCTTCCCGGTAGTGCGCTAAAGCCTCGTCATAACGGCCGGCGGAGGCAAGGTTCTCGGCAAGACCTTCTTCGATCATGAAATCCGGTTGGCTGGCAACGTTACGCGCCTGCGTGAACAATTGGACGCCGTCTTGCCAATCTGGCAAATAGCGGCTGGTGACCACTGCCAGTGCCGCGATCAGGCACAGTGCGGTCATCGCAGGTACGACCCGAGGAAGAGCGGCCGCCTCGACGATGCTACCTAACCCCCATGCGATGACAATAAAAAGGCCGATGCAAGGGATATAAGCGTAACGGTCGGCCATCGCCTGGCGGCCCACCTGAACGATTCCGATGACTGGAATCAGGGTGACGACAAAGAGAAACCAGCCTGTCACCAGGTAGCGGGCGCGGTGAAAAAACAAAACCGCCACGCTGATTGCCACCAGAACCATGGTCGATGCGATCACATCAGGCAGGGGCAGGGCATGCCACGGGTGGGGGTAAAACACGGCCAGCTTCGCGGGCCAGACCATCTTCATTATGTAAGCGACGTAGGAGACGGCGGCATTTTCCAGGCGCCAGGAAAGCGGCAGTTCCGCCGCGCCGGGCACTGCGCCGACAGAGCGTTGCGCAAGCATGGTTAGCACGGAACTGGCTGCGCTCAGTAGGACGAGCGGAATCTTCTCTCTCGTCAAGCGCACCCACTTATGGCGAAATGGGAGATCGCTGTACCGTTGCAGAGGCCAGTAGTCGAGCAGCAGCAAGACGAACGGGAGGCTTACCGCCATGGGTTTCGCCATCAGCGCCAGTGAAAAGGCGCCCGCGACGACCACGTACTTCTTCCCGTCCGGTCTGCGAACATAGCGGCCATACGCGGCGATCGTGAGTAAAGAAAAAAGCGTGCAGAGCAGGCTTTTTCGTTCCGCCACCCATGCCACCGTCTCCACATTCAGCGGGTGCATGGCGAAGAGACCGGCCACCAGAAAGCTGCGCCACACTGCGCCGGTGGCCTTTTGCAGCAGCCAGAACAACAGCAAAACGTTGATTGCATGCAGTAGAACGTTGACCAGGTGATGGGGGCCGGGATTGAGGCCAAACAGTTGGCAATCCAACATGTGGGAGAGCCACGTCAGCGGATGCCAGTTGGCTTCGTGAAAACCGAAAGCCCAAACCACATTGCCCAGATTCAAACCTGTGCTGACATGAATGTTCTTAGTGATATAGAAGTCGTCATCGAAATAATCGAGGAACTGATGGTGAGTGACCGGGCTATACAGCAGCAGAGTGGCGAGCACGAGCACCAGGGCCGGCAGGATGGGTTTCCGGCGCAAATCATCAATCCATGGCTCATATCGCGAGGGCATCTTCAGGGGCGATTTCCGTATGTGCGTTCTTGCGTGCGCGCAATTATAGCCGCGGAGCAGTTGCGGAAGATCCCTCCGCCTGTGATTCCTTTTCCCAATTTGGCATCTCTCTTACGCTTTTACTTGCTGGGGTTGATTGTGTGGGTGTTCCCGGCGGCGTACCATCCGGCTTAGAAGAGCGTGTTCGGCTGCGCGAGGCCCCGGGGTTCTCTTGACCTACTGCCAGGGAGGTCGCCCATGGCCGAGGTACAACCTACGATCGCAACTACCCCTCCGTACCAGGGGGAGCTCCCAAGCCAAATTGCTGGTCGGTTTTTGGTGCGCAGCTGCCTTGGCAAAGGAGGCATGGGAGAGGTCTACCTCGCCGACGACTCCAAGATGAAGCATCCGGTCGCCATTAAGCGGTTAGCCGCGCCGCTTCGCGCCGACATGGAATACCGCCAGCGCTTCTTCCGCGAGGCGGAGCGGGCCTCGCAATTGAAGGACTACCGTAACGTCGCTGCCATTTACGACGTGCTCGAAGACGACGGCGAACTCTTTCTCATCATGGAGTACGTCGAGGGGCAGACACTTCGTCAGCGAATGGCGCAGCCCGTCAGTTTTGAGCAGTTTCTGAAGATCGCCATTCAGTGCGCCGCCGGATTGGCAGCGGCTCATGCTCACCATATCGTCCATTGCGATGTGAAGCCAGAGAACATCATGCTCACGCCGGAAGACCAGATCAAGATCCTGGATTTCGGACTGGCCAAACACTTCGTTCCCCCCGACGCCAGCACGATCAGTTTTTCCGGCTTCCAAATGGCGGGCGGCACCACGGGGTACACGGCGCCCGAGGTGTTATGCGAGCAAACCCCGGACGAGCGGGCCGACATTTTCTCCTTAGGCGTCGTTTTCTATGAATTGTTGACGGGGACGCGTCCGTTTCATGCCGAGACACCCGTGGGCATGGCGGCACGCATCCTGCAAGATGAGCCGGTTCCGGTTCGACGTTTGAATGTCAAAGTCCCCCTCGAACTGGATCGGATCGTCTCCCGCATGCTCGCCAAAGACCGCCGTCTTCGCTACGCGAATGCTTCGGAACTCCTGCCGGAATTACGGCAGCTGCGGGAGGAGACTTCGCAAACCGCACGGTTCGCTCGTTACATCGTGAAGTCCGCCGGGTGGAAGCGCGGCGTGGCTTTCACAGCAGCCTTAGTGCTAATGCTGGCGTTAGCGATTCCCGCAGCACGCAACAGAGTTAAAGATTGGTTCTTTCCCCCGCCGATCCCGCAAACCAAACACCTGGCGGTCCTGCCCTTCACCGTGGTGGAAGGGAATGACTCCCAGAAGGCATTTTCTTATGGACTGGCGGAAACGCTGAGCGCCAAGTTGTCACAGCTTTCCGAGGATCATTCGATTTACGTGGTCGCCCCAAGCGAGATCCGCGCGCAGCACGTGGAGACAGCGGACCAGGCGCGGCGCGCCTTCGGTGCGAACCTGGTGCTGGAGGGGAATCTGCGGCAGTCAGGCAACGTCATGCGGATCACGTATGCCTTGGTGAACTCGCAGGACCGGCAACAGCTCCGGGCTGCGACGATCGCCGAAGACGCATCGGATCCCTTTGCGGTGGAAGACCGGGTTTCGGCCAGCGTGCTGAAAGCGCTGGAACTGGAGCTGCGCGCGAACGAACAAGCAAAATTCCGGGCGCGCGGGACCATGCAACCTGACGCGTACGATTTCTATCTGCAAGCTCGAGGGTATTTGCAGGATTACCACAAGCCCGAGAACCTGCAGAATGCGGTTTTCGTTTTCCAGCGCGCGCTCGAGCGTGATCCCAATTACGCTTTGGCTTATGCCGGCCTGGGCGAAGCCTACTGGCAACGTTTCCTCGCATCGCACGATAAGACCTGGGTCGACCAGGCGCTGGCGGCCTGTCAAAAAGCCTCCGCCCTGGCGCCGGACAGCGCGGAGGCAGAGGGCTGCCTGGGCGTGGTTTACAACGGAACCGGACAATACGAACTAGCCGCACAGCAATTCCAGAAAGCCATCGGCAACGAACCCACCGACGACGCTGCCTATCGCGGTTTGGCGGACGCGTTAGAGCGTATGGGAAAGCCCGCGGCGGCGGAACTCACCTACAAGCAGGCCGTCCAACTTCGGCCCAATTATTGGGCGGCCTACAACGATCTGGGAATGTTCTATTGGAAACAAGGCCGCTATCGCGAGGGCGAGGAGATGTTCTCTCATGTGACTCTCCTGCAACCCGACAATGTACGCGGCTACAGCAATCTGGGGGCGATGCTGATTCTCGAAGGGCGTTATGCCGAGGCCATTCCCAGCTTGCAGCGCGCGATCGGTATCAATCCAAGTTTCGATCTTTACTCCAATTTGGCAACGGCCTATTTCTATAGTCGGAATTATGCCGACGCGGCCACTGCCTATGAGTTTGCCGCTCAACTGGACCCCCGCAATTGTCTGATCCAGGGAAATCTGGGCGACGCGTACTACTGGGCGCCCGGCAAGCGGGCCTATGCGGCAAATGCCTACCGCAAAGCCATCGCCCTGGCCAACGAGGAATTGCGGGTTAATCCGAAAGACGAATACCTGCTCGGCAACCTGGCAAAATATCATGCCATGCTCGGAGAGCGACAAGCCGCGCTCGATAGCTTGAAACGCGGTTTGACGATCACACCCGACGTTCCTGAGTTGCTTTTCGATGTGGCTTTCGTCCACCAGCAATTTGGGGAAACCGACGAAGCGTTGCGCTGGCTGGCCAAATCTATAAGGGTTGGATTCTCAGTTGCCAATGTGCGCGACGATCCTGTCTTTGCAAGCCTTAAAACCAATCCCCAGTTTCATGCGCTGATGAAGCAAGGAGGGGAGAAGCATTAATGCCCGAAGCGTTCTTAATTAAGGAGGACCGAGATGGAACACAAAGTCGAAATTCTCAAGGATAGTGCTAAAATCCCGGATTGCCATCTCAACCGCATCATGAAAGACAGCATTCGCTGGGTCAACCCTACGGATCAAGATTATTACGTGGATTTTCACAACGAGTCTCCATTCGACGAAGCACACTTCACGATTGATGCGAACAATGGGGAAAAAACATCAGGGCCAGTCAAGAACGAAGCACAAGCGAAGCACTATCACTACGATCTAACTGCGGCCAAGGTCGGGGCAGTCGCTGCAGACCCCACCGTAATCGTTCACGATACATAACCAAGAGTTGGCATGGAAGGCGGCGCAGAACTAGGCAAGGAAAAGCGCCGCCTGTTCAGTTAGCCATGCACTGAAATCCGCTGCCTATTGGGCCTCCTGCATCACGGCGGCGGCGTTCACGCGATGAGGGGAGGGTTCGCTCATTTCCTGCATGAGGCTGGGATGCATCTCTTCCCACTGGGAGCGAAGCACCATCTCTTTGATCCCAAAGCGCGACTCATGTTTGGCGTCGTCAACGCGAATCAGCAGCTCGTTGCGCTGCAAGCGGAACCTGGTGGTTTCGGCCAGCGGGACGAGATCCGAGGAAGACTTCCCGACAATCACGTAGACGACCTTATCGGCTACCAAAACATACTGCGGGCAGATTCCGTCGACCACGGTATGGGCGGAGCCGGACATCGCCGCCATGAATCCGTGTTCGGTGGTGAAGCATTGCGCCATCTGCATGCGGACAATGGTGCCGTGCTCCAGCTTCGATTGAGCGGCCAGGAAAGTGGATGACGTCGTGAGCAGCAGGGCGAGCCAACATAAGCGTTTCATGGGCCTCCAGTCAGCGATTGGCCGATTGATAGACGTAGCCACCGCGGCAACGGAATTTCAGCTTCATGTCGCGCGTGGGCTGGATGCGGATGGAATGGAATCCGGCTAGCGTTACTGGGCAACTTGTAAGTGACGATGTAACCGGCATGCAGGTCCTCGAGCACCGCCTGGAGGATTCCGGCGGCGCTCTGGTGAACCGAGAAATGGTTGCCGCCAGTGGTCTAGGGCCATGTTTTCGAGGGCGGAAACTCCGTTCGAGGGTTGCTGCGGATCGTTCAAGTCGATCGCGTAGATCTGGGCTTCACTGGCCACGACGGTTTGCAGCGCTTCCTTGGAAGAGGTCATGCTGATGGTGTCATTCCCGTCGGAGAAAAGGATCAGCACGGGACGGGTATCGGGGCGGCGATGCTGCGCCGACAAAGTTTCCCGCAAACTGCAGCGCGTCGTACAACGGAGTGGTTCCCTCAGCCTCGACTGCTTCTAAACGGCTGGCCAGGGAAGAGTCACGGCAATTTCCGGAACAGAGGACGGTTTCGCGCGTGCCGCCAAACGAAATCACCGAGATCTGATCTTCGGAGATGGACGGGGTTTCCGCAATCAGCTGCAGCACATCGGCGATCACTTGCCGGTAGCGAGCGCCCACAGAAGCGCTGACGTCGACCATCACGACGATGTCGAGCCTGGTCACATCGGAGCGGGAGAAGCTACGGAACTGGCGGATGACCAGCCCGTCGTCGACCACCGCGAAGTCATTGCTGCTGCAGGGATTGGACCCCGCGATTCATCTCGTCGGTGGCAAAGAAAGTAAGGCGCACTTCTGAGACCGTGCTGCGATAGGTGAGGTCGGCGGAACTTGCTGAGCTTGGCAGGGCCAGAAGGTAGCACCCGACCGCAAACAGCGGGACCAAAGTCGAGCGCAGCCGATGAAACACCCTTGCCATCACAAGGGTTTCATCGGTTCAGATCACTGAGGGGATTAGTCTTTGGTGATTACTTCTGTGCTCCGACGAAAGGACGTAGGCAATTTATTCCTGGACCTTCGCGGGCGGCTGGCTAAGCTCCGCGATCATCTTTTCGACCTGACTCTTCTTGGCAGGCTCAAGACCGGGGTTTGCCTGCAACAACTGTCGCCAGACAGCGATGGCGCCGGCGGCGTCTTTCTTGCCCTGCCACTTCATGACGCCTAGGTTGAACAGTGAGTTTGCGTCGGAGGGGGTGACTTTCAGCGCTTGCTGCAGTTGGTCGATAGCGCCATCGATGTCTCCGGTGAAGTAAAGGCAGGCCGCCAGGTCGCCGCGGGTCGCGACGTTGCTGGGGTCGGCTTTCAAGGACTTACCGTAGTAATCCTCCGCATCCTTGAACTGATGTGTTGCCTTGTAGATGGTGCCGATCTGTGCCAAGAGGGCTGCATTATTGGGATCGGTTTTAAGCTTTTCGAGCAAGGGCGCGGCCTTCTTGTCGCCCATGCTTTTCATCTGCTCCATGGTCGGCATTTGCGGCATGTCGTGTGGGCTCTGCGAAGCAGCCTGTGGAGGGGCACCCACGTTGGCGCTGGCAGTGGGGCTGGCGGATCCGCGGAACAGGTATCCGATGACCAGGCCCAGCAGCAGGCAGCCGACTGCCATGGTGTAGACCTGACGCGTGGGCCAGCCGGCGTTTTGCGTGTCGGGTTGAGTGGCTGGGATTGTCATTCGTTCGACCTCGTTTGGCCCGGTGAGCTTGAGAGCGGACCAGGACCAGTCCCTTGAGTCTAAAGGCATTCCAGGTTCCAAAGACGGAGGTGACCGGGAAAAGGAAACAATCCTGTTTTCAAAGACTTAAAAGCTTCGAACGGAGGTGAGCGAAAGAACGGAGGGACTGCTGCGGCGTTTTCCCCCAATCCCGCGGGGGATTTGACGCCGTGTCGTTTTCGTCGTGAGGCCTGGAGTTTCCCAGGTCAGCAGCCTCCCATTTCGGAATTAGGGGTCTGGTTATTTTCGTAATCTACTGCGAGCACTGCGATGTTTCCGGCTCTCCATTCCGATGGAGTGGGTAGCTGAGATCAACCATATGTGTAGTGAAGGACAACGAGATTCGCACCGCCAGTTACGACTTACCGAGGCGGCGCTGCGCGAGCGGGAAGAGTTCGTCGGGCTGTTACTCGATTCGACCGCCGAGGCGATTGTCGGACTCGATCGCGGGGGCAGGTGCATCTTCTGCAATCCCGCCTGCCTGCGGTTGCTTGGCTATGCGAATGTGAAAGATCTTCTTGGCGAAGACGTCCATGCGTTGATCCATCACTCCTATGAGGACGGCCGAACCTATTCGCGCGGCGAGTGCCACATTTTGCACGCGCTGCTGGAGGGAGAAGGCGTTCATGTCAGCGACGAAGTTTTGTGGCGCGCCGACGGCAGCAGCTTTCCGGTGGAGTATTGGTCTTATCCCATGCAGCGGGGCGGCGAAGTTGTGGGAACCGTGGTTACGTTCCTCGATATCAGCGAGCGCCGCAACGTCGAGGCGCAACTGCGCCAGGCGCAGAAGATGGACGCCATCGGCCAGTTAGCCGGAGGGGTGGCGCATGACTTCAACAACCTGCTGATGGTGATCAGCGCCTATTCGGAACTGATGCTTGATTCACTCGAAGCAGAGAATCCTTTGCGGCGCAATGCGGAGGAGATTCTGACGGCTTCGCGGCGCGCCGCGGAACTGACCCGGCAACTGCTGGCTTTCAGCCGCAAGCAATTGCAGGCTCTGCAAATGCTCGATCTGAATTCGGTGCTCGCGGAAATCAGCCGCATGTTGCCGCATCTGATTGGCGAGGATATCGAACTGGTCGTTGCCCCGGGAGGAATGCTGAACAAGGTGAAAGCCGACGCCGGGCAGATCGAACAGATTCTCATGAATCTCGCGGCCAACGCCCGCGATGCCATGCCCTGTGGCGGAAAGCTCACCATCGAAACCGCGAATGTGCACATTGACGAGACCTACGTGCAGAAACAGGCCGTCATGCACCCGGGAAACTATGTGCTGCTGATGGTGACCGATACGGGGGAGGGCATTCCGCGCGAGCACATGCGCCACATCTTCGAGCCGTTTTACACCACCAAACCCGAGGGCAAGGGCACGGGCCTGGGTCTGGCCACGGTGTATGGAATCGTCAAACAAAGCAATGGATTCATCTGGGTCTATAGCGAGCCTGAGCTGGGAACCACCTTCAAGATTTATCTGCCCTGTGTGACGAACGGGGCGGCGAAGCCCGAACCGCGGGTGCCGGAGATTGTCTCGCTGAGCGGCACGGAGACTCTGTTATTAGTCGAAGATGAGACTGCCGTGCGCCGCTCGGAGAGCGAATTCCTCTCGCGCGCGGGTTATACGGTAATCGAAGCCGCGAACGGCGTCGAAGCTTTGCGGATCGCCCGCGAGTATCAAGGGCAGATCGATCTGCTGGTGACCGACGTTGTCATGCCCGGTATGGGCGGTCCGCAACTAGTAGAGTCACTCGCTGCTGAGCGTCCGCGCATGCGCGCGCTCTTTGTTTCTGGCTACGCCGAGAGCACGATTCTTCGCCGCGGTGTGGTCGACTTGCACACCAGCTTTCTGCAGAAACCCTTCAGCTTGCGCGCTCTTGCCGCCAAGATCAGAGAGATTGCTGGAACTCGGGCGGCTGCCGTGGGCGCCTGATTTCAGTCTTGAATGCGTATCAGCTTGCCGTTCTTCAAGTGGAAAGACACGCCTCGCCAGTCCACGGTGTGTCCCACAAAACTCATGAGCCAGACGGAAAAGGCGATCAGGTCGCGCAATGGCATCAGCGCCATCAGCGAGGTTACCTGGTGATCGCCGAGCACCTTGCGTCCCACGACGACCGCAACCGTAAACCTTAGAACGAGAATCGACGCGAGCAGAGCCCATGCCCACGGAGCGGATGGAGCGAGCGCGACAGTGAGCACTGCCCAGAGCACGCCGAAGGTGACGCCCAGCCCAACATATCCCCAACGGCGCGAATCGCGGACTCCGCGCGCCCAGCGCAACTGGTGACGCAAAAATCCGCCTATGGAATAGGCGGGCAGAAACGTCTCTACGACGACATCGGACAATTGCACCTTGCGACCCTGCTGGGCGATGCGGCGTCCGAGTTCGTAGTCGTCGGCAAGATAGTCGACGATGCTTTCGAAACCGCCAAGCGCCGCCAGATGGCTGCGACGGAAAGCCATGGTCGAACCCAGTCCGAAACGGATGCCGCCTTCCAGTTGTCGCGCGGCCAGTACTCCGGCGCAGAAGTCTGTGCTGATGCCGAGGGCTTCGAGGCGTGACCCTAACGTCGGCGCGGCTACCCCGCGATACAAACAGGTGACCATGCCATTCGCAGGATCCCTCAGACCCGCAATCACGCGGACGCAAGATAGTCGGGCTGCACGCGAATGTCGCTGTCGTTCACGATCAGATGTTCGAAGCGCGCTTCGCGAAGCATCTGTACCAGGTTGCTGACCTTCGTATTGGCGCCCAGATTCTCGCCGCAATAGACCAACCGGATGAAGCGCCGCGGAAATTCCTGCTGCAGCCTTTCCACTTCCGCGATGGCGGGATCGTTGGGGTCACTCACGCCAAAAACAATTTCGTACTCGGGATAGTCCTGCAGACAGTGGCTGCGAAAGCTTTCGTAGATCTCAGGATCGGTGCCTTTCAGAGGCTTCAGGATGGAAATGGGGGGAGTAAACGAACCGGGAGGGGCAGCGGGGACCTTCGGAAACCGAATCGCGCTCAACAAGCACAAGAGATAGTAGGCACAGCTCGCAATACTGGCCAACACCGCGATTGTGCGCAGAGCGAGGAGAAAATGCATCGCTTGGAGATTATCAAACAAACGCCGCCATCTCGTATCAGAAGAGTAGCAAACGACCAACGACGACGGGCCAACGATTGGCCTATTCATAGCGCAGGGCTTCGATGGGATCGAGGTTCGCCGCTTTCCATGCGGGATAGATGCCGAATAGAAGACCTTCTGAAGCGGCGGCAATGAATCCGAAACCAGCCCAGAAGACCGACATGGTGGCCGGAAGGGAAGCCCATACCAGGCGGATGAGAAGCGTGATGACGCCGCCGAGAAACACGCCGAGGATTCCTCCCACGGCGGTAAGGGTGATGGCTTCGAGGGTGAACTGCAGCAGGATGTCGCGCTTGCGCGCGCCGATCGCCTTGCGTACTCCAATCTCGCGGGTACGTTCGGTGACCGACACCAGCATGATGTTCATCACACCGACGCCGCCCACGATCAGGGCCACGCTCGAGACGGCGAACATAAAGATGAAGACCGCTCCGGTGATCTGGTTCCAGACATCGGAGAGCGAGTCCTGGGTAAAGACCGCGAAGTTATCGGGCTTGTCAGGAGGCACGCGCCGGCGCCGGCGTAAAAGTTCGCGCATCTCGTCGGCGGCCTTCGGCATATCGTCGTGCGAAGTGGCTTTCACGCTGATGAAATGCTGCTTGAGTTCTGGATGGAGCTTGCGGAAAGTGGCGAGGGGGAAATAGACCTTGTTATCGTCGGGATTCTTGCCGCCTCCGAATGCGCTCTTGACCTTTTCGATCTCTCCGATCACCTCGAACAATTGGCCCTCAATATTGATCTCTTTGCCGACGGGATCCTGCGAGCCGAAAAGCTCTTCTGTGGTATCGGCGCCGAGCACGATCACCGGGGCGCGCCGCTCGTCGTCAACTTCGCTGAACCAGCGTCCCGACTTCATGTTCAGATCGAAGACATCTTTCGCGGAAGCCATATCCCCTTCAAGAATCGTCTGCTTCGCTTTGCGGTTGCCATATTTGACCACATAGGTTCCGGTCCCGAACTGCGGTTCGAAGTAGCGCACTCCGGCAGTCACGGATTTCACATGCGGCAGGTCTTTCATGGCCACGGCGTCGTCGAAAGTCAGCTCTTTGCGGGTGCGCAGTTCTTCGCTGGGCCGTCCGAAGGTCAGCGGCATGTGGAAAGCAAAAACGATGTTGGATCCCATGCTGCTGATCATGCCGCTGACGTTGTCATTGAGCCCGCGGACGATCGACGAGATACCGATGACAACCGCGACACCGATGACGATACCAAGCACGGTGAGTCCGGAGCGCAGCTTGTTGCTGCGGATGGTGGTCAAAGCCATCCGGATCACTTCACCGTATTCGCTCTTGTTCATCATGGAAAATCAGCTGTCAGCATTCAGCCTTTGGCACTTAGCACTTGGCATTTGGCCAGCTACGGCCTCGCTCGGCTACAAATCAAAACCTACACCCGTCACGTATCAGACGACTGTCGAGCGTGGCCGCCCGAAGGGGCCAAATGCTAACTGCCAAGTGCTAAGTGCTCCGCATTGGCTGAATGCTGAGTGCTGAATGCTGAATGCTCTCATCACGTCTCGAACCTCAGTGCCGCAATCGGCTCCAGCTTGGCCGCGCGCTGCGCCGGATAGACTCCGAAGAAAACGCCAACACTGGCGGAAACGAGTAGCCCTGCAACCACAGCCCACAGTTTGATCACCGACGGCATGCCCACTGCGAAGGTGACGCCCTTGGCGACGGCGATTCCCAGCAGCACACCCAACAGTCCTCCGGTCAGGGCCAACAATACCGCCTCGATCAGGAATTGCATCATGACGTCCGAGCGCCGCGCTCCCATCGCCTTGCGAATCCCCACTTCCCGGGTGCGCTCGGTGACCGACACCAGCATGATGTTCATGATGACAATACCGCCGACGACCATCGAGATGGCGGAGATGCCGATCATCGCGATGAAGAAGGTCCCAGTCAGATTGGACCAGATGCTCAGCAGGCTGCTGTTGGTTTCGATGTCGAAAGTATCTGCGCCTCCCGGCAGATCGTGGCGGCGCGTGCGCAAGATCACGCGTGCTTCGTCAATCGCTGAATCGAGAACCGGCCCCGTGCCGGTGGCTTTCGCGGAGATGCGCATATTGGTGTTGTAGCTTCCATACTGCTTGAGCCACGAGGTCATGGGCAGGAATACATAGTTGTCCAGGCTCTGGCCCAGCGTTTTGCCTTTCTTCTTTCCGACACCGATGATGCGGTAAGTCCAACCGTCCACGCGAATTTCCTTGCCGATCGGGTCCTCGCCCGGCATCAGAGTGTCGGGAATGTCGGTGCCGACCACGACGACGGGCGCATTATTTTCGAGATCGATATCCTCGATCATGCGGCCCGACTCCATGTCGACGTCTTGCGTCACCGCAACCGAGGGGGTCATGCCTTGGACGATGGTGTCGGTGAGAGACTCTTCGCCGTACTTCACGTGTCCGCTATTGTTGCGAGCGTAGGCGCCAACGTAAGCGCAGTGCTTGCAGCCTTCGCGTACCGCGTGATAGTCGTCCATGGTCAGGTCTTTGCGCTTCTGTCCTTCGAGATAATGATCGACATTGGTTACAGCGGGCGAGACTTTGAACATGATGAAGACGTCGGCGCCGAGATTGAAGATCTTCTCGCCAACGTATCCGTTGATGCCGTTCACGAAGGTAACTACGGCGATGACGGCCGCCACGCCGATGACCACGCCGAGCAGAGTCAGCACCGAGCGAAGTTTGTTCGCCCAGAGCGACTGCAGCGAGATGCGAAGGGCTTCGAAAAATTGCATGGAGCTGGCTCTGGGCTTCAGGCTCTCGGCTTTAAAAATAGCTCGGAGACACTAGTCAGTCTAGCAGGAAGGGGCGGTCGACCTTAGCTGGCCCAGAGCCCAAAGCCCAAAGCCGCTATAATGAGGAATGTTGGCAGCTGGACCGGACGGTCGCTCGTCGCAAGGCGGGAGGAAAGTCCGAACTCCGCAGAGCAGTGTGCCGGATAACGTCCGGGACGGCCGATTCAAGTCGGTTGGACGGAAAGTGCCACAGAAAACATACCGCCCGCAAGGGTAAGGGTGAAAAGGTGCGGTAAGAGCGCACCGCCGCCGCAGTAATACGGCGGGCAGGGCAAACCCCACACGGAGCAAGACCAAATAGGGAGGGACTCGGTTGAAGTGAAAGCTTCGCCGGGACGTGCCGGCTCGGTGCGTCACAACCTCCGGGTAGGTCGCTTGAGGCGCGCAGTAATGCGCGTCCCAGAGGAATGACCGTCCCGCAGCATTCGTGTTGCGGACAAAATTCGGCTTACAGGTCCGGCTGCCACAAATCTTTCGTTTTCGCCTACCTACAAACATCCCGAGTCGATTGTGACGCGTGCGGCGGGGCCGATGTTCCTCGGTCTTTAGATTCTGTCCCAGACCGCAGGCGCCAGTTCCTTAAGAACTCCCACTCGACATCCTTCTCAGAATCTTCTCAGCGAAATTTCAGGCCCGCCAAAGGACACTTGCGCCGTAGCGCCGCTAGTCTTCCATCAACTCACGGGAAACCTAGGCCAAAGGCTAGGCCCCAAAAAGGGGATGGGTAAATATGGGAAAGCGTTTAGCGGTTTTTGTGTACGGACTGGTCAGTTACATAGTGTTCTTTCTGACGTTCGTGTATGCAGTCGGGTTCATCGGTAATTTGTACGTGCCGAAGTCGATAGACTCCGCAACCCGAATGTCGTTTTTGCCGGCTTTAGCCATTGACGCTCTGCTGCTGCTGCTGTTCGCCGTACAGCACAGCGTCATGGCACGGCCTGCATTCAAAGAGGCCGTGACTCGATTCATTCCGGCGGCTGCCGAACGCAGCACCTACGTGCTGTGCTCCAGCCTGTTGCTGATTGCGTTGTTCGCGTTCTGGCAGCCTATTGGCGGTGTCGTTTGGAACGTCACTAATCCCGCGGTTCGGAACGCCATCAACATGGTGTTCGGTTTCGGTTTCGCTTTAGTGTTCGTTGCCACGCTCTTGATCAACCACTTTGACCTGTTCGGCCTGCGGCAGGTGGCGTTGTATCTTGCGCGCAAGCCGTACACTTACCTCGAATTCCGCACGCCGCTGTTCTACCGTTATGTGCGTCATCCGTTGTACGTGGGTTGGTTGATCGCGTTCTGGGCTACGCCTACGATGACTGGAGCGCACCTGCTGTTTGCGGTGCTCACTTCCGTGTACATGCTGTCGGCCATCCGCTGGGAAGAGCGGGATTTGGTCATCGTTCACGGTTCGAAATACCAGGATTATCAGAAGCGCGTACCGAAGCTGATCCCCTCGTTGGCTCCATACCGGGTCCCGGACGAGCGGATCATGCGGGCTCCAGGTTCGGCCGCGTAATCTCGGCAAGAAGGGCGGCTCGCGCCGCCCTTTTATGTTTCCAACGCGCGAGATGCCTCACGTGGCCGGGATTTCCAACATTCGTGGCGCGGCTTCCTGGTGCCAACCGATGAACGCGGAGACCTCCTGGACTAACTGCTCCCATCCGGCATCTCCCGGGCCGACCATGTGGCTGCGACTAGGCAATTCGACAAAGCGCGATCCGCGGATTCGTGCCGCGATCAGCTTTCCCTCTTGCACCGGAACAACGCCATCTTCGCGCGAATGCAGCACCAACGTCGGGCAGCTGATCTTCGGCAGCATGTCTAGGATGCGGATGTTGGGAAACTCTGCCATCATGCGCGCGGCGTTCTCCGGCGAGGATGAGACGCGCTGCAACTCATTGAGCCAGGCTGCCTCTGCCAAATCCGCGTCTGGCCGGAACAGCGTCGTCCACAACTGCCGGAACGCCGGATTGTCGCGTCCCCAGCCGGAGCGGATCAGAGTCAGCAACGCTTCCAAGTGCTCCTGCGCCCCGGGACCCGGCGCCGGCCAGCCGTTCGCAAATGTTCCGTTGATGATCAACTTCCTCACCCGCTCCGGATGGCGCACTGCGTAGGCGATTCCCACCGCGGCGCCCTGGCAACCGCCCAGGATGGAGAATTCGTCCAGACCGACGGCATCCACCAGTTCTTCAAAGTCCTGGAGCGTCCGTTCAAATGAAAAATCGCTGACGTTCCAGTCCGAGAGACCGCTGCCGCGCTGGTCGTACCGCACCAGCGTGTTGTGCCGCATGATCTCCGACAGCCACTGCCGCTGCATCGGCGTCTTCCACTCGAAATCCAGGTGATTGAGCCAGTGGATCGTCCGCACCAGCACTGGCCCTTGCCCTCCGACGTTGTAGGCGATCCGCACACCGTCGCTCGTGGTGAAGAATTCGATCTGTTGATCGGGAGCGCCGGGTGGTTGCGCGGCTGATTCCATTGGGATCAACCGCCCGTGCGCTTTCGGGGCAGTTACCTCGGCAATGAATCGATAACCGTGTCGTGGCACGGTTTCGATGCACTTCGCCGGACGGAACAGTTTCCGAAGCTGCGAAATGCAATAGTCCAGATTGTTATCTTCGACGACGGAGTCCGGCCATACTGATTCCATGAACGCGTCTTTGCGCACGAGCTTGCCGGCATTCTCCACCAGCACGCGAAGAGTATCGAACAGTTTGCCCCGCAGGCGGATCTCCTCGTTATCACGAAGCAGCCTTCGCTCGTCCACATCGAGGACGTAATTACCAAAGAGGTATTTGGCCATTTTCAAACCGCGGCCTGGCGTCGGCGGACGCACAGGAAGGTCGCAGGTCCCCCACATGGCTGGCTATTCTACCAGCGCCCACGACACCTGTGACGCCGGTGTGACGCAAAACCTGCCATCACTGCCAAAGTTGACATCATTGACCCTTTACGGCGACTGATTTCAAATAAATTGCCTGTTTGCAACTCAGCCCGGCGAATTCGGTTTACAGGTCCGGCTGCCGTCTCTCAACCGCCAGCAGAAGCAACCTAACGGCAACGATTGCGCCGCATGGTACGATTCCCGCGTGGGTGACTCCGTTTGCATTCCTAATGCTGCCTCGGCCGTCCCGATCACGACGGAGCCGTCTCGGCACCCTGCGCTCGTTCGCTTCACTCACTGGGTCACCACTCTCTGTTTTTTTGCCCTGCTGGTCAGTGGATTTGAAATCGTGATCTCCCACCCCCGCTTCTATTGGGGTGAAACCGGCAACGATTTGACTCAGCCGTTATTCAAAATACCCATCCCCGCTTCGAGGGCATTGGTGCCGACCGGATACGGGTACGTGCTGCCGGATCAGAATGGCTGGAGCCGGTATCTGCACTTTCAAACAGCCTGGGTGGTGGTCTTCACCGGTTTCCTGTATGTGATCTTCGGCTTGTTCACTGGACATTTTCGAAAGAACCTGGTTCCGGCTGGGACCGATCTAACGTGGCGGGCATTGTCACACGAGATGGCGAGTCATTTGCGCTTCAAGAAGCCGGGTGAGGCGGAGGCCTGGTCGTATAACTCACTGCAGCGAATTACTTATCTGCTCGTGATCTTCGTTCTATTTCCCTTAGTCATTTGGACGGGCTTGGCGATGTCTCCGGCTTTTGTTTCCGCAGTTCCAGCGGCGGTCAATGTGCTCGGCGGCCAGCAATCGGCGCGCACGCTTCATTTTTTCGTCACCCTGGCTCTCGTCCTCTTTCTGCTGGTCCACGTGGGGATGGTTTGGCTTGCCGGATTCAGGAGTCGCATGCGAGCGATGATCACGGGCCGCGCCGCTACTGCTACGGAGCGCACATGAGCAATCTCTCACGCCGCAAACTGATCACAACCGGATTTGCCGCTGCGGCGGGTGTAGCGGGCCTGGGTGTGGCCGCGCGGCTTGCGCAAAAGTATGGGCTGATCCCGCCGGACAGCGGTGGAATCTATGGCGCCGGCGAGACGCTAACTTATGCTTCCCAACGATTGCTGACACGGCATTCGTTAGCTCGTGAGTTTTCTCGGAGAGAGATCTCGAAGCCTCCGTTCGCGAACGAAATGCCGCCGCTGAAAGAAGAGTTCAAGCGACTTCAGGCCGGAGGATTCGCTGACTGGAGGCTGTCTGTTGACGGCATGGTGGCCCGGCCAGCATCGTTTTCGCTTGATCAGCTTAAGAGCTATCGGTCTCGCAGCCAGATTACGATGTTGCAATGTGAAGAGGGCTGGTCGTATATCGCCGAGTGGATCGGCGTGCCGCTCTCCCACATCCTGCAACTCGTCGACGTTCACCCGCAAGCCAGATACGTAGTGTATTTCTCGCTCGATCCCGACTGGTGGGATAGCATCGATATGGCCGACGCACTGCATCCGCAGACTTTTCTCGCCTATGGGATGAATGGCGACGAACTTCCAGTGGGCAACGGTGGGCCGCTTCGTCTGCGAATACCACGGCAGGTCGGCTACAAGAGCGTGAAATTCATTACCCGCCTGATGGTGACCGACAGTCTGAAAAATTTCGGCAAGGGCCTGGGCTCCGCCGAGCCAGAAGCAGGCTATGCGTGGTACGCCGGCATTTGACAGGTTCGAATCTGGACTTTGACTGCGTGGGCATCGGACACACCTTCTCAGTGCGGATGAAGTTAGGGACACTGTGTCTGGAAACCGGGTTCGGCCCGCACCGTTCAGGGAGCCACGGCGCTCAAATCGTGATCCAAAAGAGCCGGCAGATTATAGCTCAGTTGGGCGCGAGTTTACGCTTTCGAGCCGGGGCATTTAGAATAGGACTCTAATTTTATTGAGGAGAAATCAATGTCTGGACCCAGTCGCAGGCCCGAGATTCGCCGCCGCCGCACCCGCCACGAGAAAATTCTGAAGCTGCGCAAACGCTTCGCCACTACCACGACCGACGCAGAAAAGAAGCAGATCGCGGCGAAACTCCATCGCTTGTCGCTGCGCTCTCCGGGATACCCGCTGCTGAAGAGCGAGTAACCCTAAGAGTTCACCGCGCGCGGTGTGGGCTCGTCTTGAACCTTCGCCTCGCTGACGCGCCCCGATTTCGCTGCAACCTCCCGGTAGACCTTGAGAATCTGCCGGGCGGAAGCGTCCCAGGAAAATTTCTTGGCTTGCTCATAGCTCCGCTCTTTCAGCTTGTCGCGCAGCCCCTGGTCAAGCAGCACGCGATGCAGCGCGCGCATGATCTCGAAGACGTTCTCCGGATTCACCAGAACCGCCGCATTCCCCACCACTTCAGGCAGCGAGGAAGTGTTCGAGGTCACCACCGGCGTGCCGTGAGCCATGGCCTCCAGCGGAGGCAGCCCGAATCCTTCGTACAGAGACGGGAAGACGAAGATCTTGGCGGCGTCGTAAAAAATCCTCAGCACTTCGATGGGAACGAAACCCAGGAATCGTACATCGTTCTGCACTCCCGCCACGAATCACCGTGCGTCGCAGGTCAGGATGTTTGCTGAGTTCGTCACCGATGATCACCAGCTTCAGATCTCGATACTTATCTTCTTTCTCTAACTCAGCTTTCAATGCCGAAAAAGCCTCGATAATGCGCACCAGATTCTTGTGGGGACTGATCCTGCCTGCATAGAGCAGGAACGGGTAGTTGACCAGAAAACTCTCGGAAAGAAGCTGGCGGTCGACCTCCGTGGCATGCCCGCGCAGGAAGCGCTCGTCGATGGCGTTATAGATGACGTCGATGCGGTCGCCGGGAATCCCAAACAGCTTTTCGATTTCGCTTTTAGTGAATTTCGAAACCGCAAAGATTCGTTCCGCTTTCCGCATCGCTCTCCGCGTCATGCTGAAGTGCAAAATGCGCCGCGGCTGCGAACGGTCGTGGGCGCGATACATGTGCTCAAGCACATCGTGAACCGTCATCACGTAGGGACAGGGTAGAGCGCGCGGCAGCCAGAACAGATGCGGAATATGCACTACGTCGACGTTCAGGCGTCGCAAGATTGAGCGGCACTCCAGCGAGCCCTTCAGGGTGTTGTCTTTCAGAAGCAGGGGAACCGTCTTGAAATTCGCGGGGAGCGGGTGTATCTCGGCTACTTTTTCCGGCGATCCGATCAGGAAGTAGGTGCTTTCTTGATCGAGCCGGCCCAGCGCTCGAATCACGTTGCGGGTATAAGTGCCGATGCCAAACTCCGTCATGCGGCGGATATCAATGGCGACCTTCACGGGGATGATTTAACCATAAAGGAAGGCGCAGAGGCAGAATTTCCAATTTTCGATTTGCCGATTGCCAATTAGAAACGGGATTGCTCACAACAAATTGGCAATTGCAAATTGGAATTGCCAATTGTCTTAGGCTCGAATCTCCGCCTGCGCTTTGGCTCTTCGCTCAGGATAGAGTGGAAAGGCTTCGGCCAGTTCCAGCACCTGTTTGCGGATATTGCTCAGAACTCCGGCATCTGTGCGGTGATGCAGCGCTTCCGAGATCCATCGTCCCACCTGCTTCATCTCGGTCTCTTTCATGCCCCGCGTCGTCAGTGCAGGAGTGCCGATGCGAATGCCGCTGGGCTTCATCGGCGGATTAGTGTCAAACGGAATGGCATTCTTGTTGACCGTGATGGCGGCTTCGCCCAGCGCCTTCTCTGCCTCGCTTCCCAGCATCCCCTTGGAGAACACGTCTACCAGCATGACGTGAGTATCGGTGCCGCCGGAGATGATGCGATAGCCTTCCGACGCGAGCATTGCGGCCAGCACTTTGGCATTGGCGACGACCTGGCGCGCATATTCACCGAATTCGGGCTGCATGGCTTCAAGGAAGCACACGGCCTTTGCGGCGATGATATGCACGAGCGGACCTCCCTGCATGCCAGGGAAGACGGCCTTGTCGATGGCGGCACCGAATTCCTGCTTGCTCAGAATCATTCCGGCGCGAGGTCCACGCAAAGTCTTGTGCGTAGTCGATGTCACGATGTGCGCATGGGGAACGGGAGAGGGATGCGCCCCGCCTGCGACCAATCCGGCAAAATGCGCCATATCGACGAGGAACAGCGCTCCAACTTTGTCGGCGATCTGCCGCATGCGCGCGAAATCGATGATGCGCGGATACGCGCTGCCACCGCCGATGATCAGCTTCGGACGTTCTTTCTCCGCCAGCTTCTCGAGTTCGTCGTAGTCGATGGTCTCGGTTTCCTTTGTGACTCCATAGGGAACGATGCGGTAGGTCTTCCCCGAAAAATTCAGATGATGTCCGTGCGTCAGGTGACCGCCGTGCGCCAGGTTCAGCCCAAGAACCGTGTCTCCCGGCTGAATGACCGCAGCGTAGGCTTCCATGTTGGCCTGCGAGCCGGCGTGCGGCTGCACGTTGGCGTATTCGGCGCCAAACAGTTTCTTGGCACGCTCGCGCGCCAGATCCTCGACGATATCGGCGAATTCGCAGCCGCCGTAATATCGCTTGCCGGGGTATCCCTCAGCGTATTTGTTGGTGAAGACTGATCCCATGGCCTCGAGGACGGCTTCGCTGACAAAGTTTTCCGAGGCGATCAGTTCCAGCCCTTCATGCTGGCGGCGGACTTCATTGTCGATGGCCGTAGCAATCTGCGGGTCGACTTCAAACAGCGGACGCGACATCGAAGAGTTTCTCATAATGACGACTCTCGAACATTCTAAACAAGCACTTGGCATTTAGCACTTGGCATTTAGCCAACCAGAAGCAGGGCGGGCGTTGGCAGAGACGTGCAGGGGCCGAATGCTAAGTGCCAAGTGCTAAATGCGGCTTCTAAATGCTCTCGAATGCCGTGCGGAAGAACGAGGCCAGATGCCAGCCGTCCATGAATTTGTAAGGAGTTTCGCCGGTGGTGTAGTGCCCGCAGGGGAGAACGACGACTTTATGGTCGAGATGGTGGCTGGCGAACGCATTGACTGCGTCTTGAGAGAGTTCGGGAAGGAACGTCAGATCGTACTTGGCATAGATGATCAGCGATTTCTTGGGCCAGCGCGCGAACTGCGAGAAATACGACATGGGGCTGATGCCGCTCCACAAATCGCGCAGGCGCTCCAGATCGATCTGCGATTCCAGTCCCTCGCGGATGTGGCGGGTAGACTGTCCATGCCAGACGACATCGGCGACATAGGTCGAGGCATGATTGAACGCCGCCACCTGGATGCGCGGATCGTGTGCCGCCGCCAGAAACGCATAGCAAGAGCCCAGGCTCGTGCCAAGAATTCCCAGGCGGCTGTAGCCCTGTTGTTCCAGCCAGTCGAGGCAGCAACGGACGTCGAGCACACCCTGCCGCGCCGCGTCGAGGGTTCGCCCAATGTTCGCGGAGACGGCGTAGTCCGCCCGCCGAATTTCTGCGGGACGGCGAATGTCGTGATACGGCATGCTCAAGCGCAGTACAGCGATCCCCAACAGGTTCAGGGCGCGACACAGACCGGTGTAAGCGATGCCATCGGAGTTCCAGTGGGGAAGCAGAACCACCGCGCGGCGTCCGCGTGTCGGAAACCAGCGGGCGTTCACCAGATTATTTTCCGGATAGGGAGTCCGCACCGGAGAAGTGAAGCGCAAATAGTCCGCGTGGGTGCCGCGGACTTTCTCTTCCAGTTCCGGGTCGGGAACTTCGCGCGTGCTGAAGACCTGGACCTCGCGCCGCTCCAGTCGAAAATCGGTCGGCTTGGCGTAGGAATAAAATTCGTCGCTGGCCGCTACGATGCGCCGGTTGTAATCGTGCAGACACTTTTCAGGATTGTCGGGAACGTATCCGGGCTGATGCCCATTGCGGCAGGGCCATTGCTGAGCCCAATCCAGCCCCCACTCCAGCGGACGCACCACGCGGTTGTTGTCCACCGACGTAAGGCGGGTTTCCCAGTCATACATCCATTGGGCATATCTTGAGGGCATTGATACATCTACTATAACAAGGCAGAGCAGGCGGGGTCAGCGGAGGCGCAGCGAGCAGCGGAAATCCGCATTGAGCGTTCGAGAGTGCGCATTCGCTGAAAAAAGCGGCGGCACTGTATTTTCCCGCCCACCGAATCTCAACGCAGCAATGATCTGGTGGTAGGCGCAAGCCTCAAGTGTTCCACCGGAGACTTGAGAAATCGGGATAGCTCGGGCTGCAGTTTCTCGTTCCAGACTTTGGTTTGCTCCAGCCGATGCAAGTGCGCCGCATAGGCATCCGGACTGGAGAACAAAGAGAACCACACGAACACGTTCTCTCCGGTTCTCACCGGTAGCCTGGGGAAGTTGTTCTCTGCCGTCTCAGTCTTGAAGTAAGCCAGCGGTTGTGCGCCCGTCTCCGTCATCAGGGGTGTCAATCGCTTCTCGAACAACGTGATGAAAGCGTCATCCACGGGAGCCGCGAGGTAGTAAATCGTTGCGACTACAAGGGAACTCGGCCGCTGGGTCGCGCCTACGGGCGGCCGCGAGATGCCCGCGAGCGTAAATTCTGAGGCTGGATCGACCGCGCGCAGCAACAACACATTCGACGAGTCTGCCATGGTTGCGTTGGCTTCGTCTCGGTGCGCCTTCCAGACTGGTCCGCCGTAGAAGCTTTCCAACGCTGCTTTTCTGGAGTTCATATCTCGAAATCCGCGCAGCCACACGAAGCGGTCGGGGTTGTCCAGATCGCGAAACTGGCCCACCAGTCGCATCCCCAGCGCCTCCTGGCTCTCGACGAATTCCCGTTCAAAGAGACCGATCAGGACATCGCGCTTACCTGGATAAAGGGTGTATTGCCGCAGTTCGATGACTTCGCAGCAGTTCTCGCGAGATTGCCCAAACGCTGACGGAGATTGTCCTAGGAGCAAAGCGGCCCACAGGAAGACATGCGGTGCGGAGAAGGACCAGTGCGTTACTTCCATCCCGTGAAGGTAGTCGGGCAGGTCGCCGACCACAATATCCACTTGTCGTCGATGCGACGTAACCACTCCAAAGCGGTTAGACGTTAGCGGCCGTACTTGCGCGGCACACGCTTCGAGATGCCGCAGAGAATTTCGTAAGGAATGGTGTTAGCGAGTTCAGCGTGCTCGCGCGCTCCAAACTGCAGGCCGTCGGAAGAGCCAAGCAGAATTACCTCATCGCCGACCGCTATGCCGGGAAGTCCGGTGACATCCACCAGGGTCAGGTCCATCGAGATGCGTCCGACGATCGGAGCATAGTGTTCGCGCACGATCACTCGTCCACGAGAAGAAAGTTGGCGGTTCAATCCGTCAGCGTATCCCACTGGCAAGATCGCGATTCGCGCCGGAGCTTTCGTGACATAAGTTCCACCGTAGCCCAAGGCTTGATTTGCCCGCATCTCGCGCAGGCTCAGGATGCGCGTCTTCCAGGTGAGCACCGGCTTCACCGCGAGCCGCAACCCGCTGCCGCTTACTTCGCGTCCAGCGCGCTCGAAAGGAAGATAGTAACCGTAAAGCGCGAGCCCCGGACGCACCATCGTGTTCCACGTCTGCGATCGCGAAATCAGCGCGCTGGTATTGGCGGCGTGAAGAATCGAAGGCTGCAATCCCGCGTCACGAAGCAGACGCTGCACCTCGGCGAAGGCTTTCAGTTGCTCTTCGACCGACGGAGCATCGAGCACTTCCGACGAAGCCAAGTGCGTGGAGAGCCCTTCCAGCACCAGATTTGGAGAAGATTCGAGCGCGCGAATAATCTTCGGCAGATCTTCGGGAGCGACGCCCAGCCGGCCCATGCCGGTATCGACTTTCAGATGAATGGGAAGCCCCGGCAGGCTGAGCTTCGAAGCAGCCTTCTCGAGCAACTCGACCTGGCCCGGCTCCCATACCGTTGGAGTCAGGCGCAGGCGGGCGATTTCTTCTTCCTCGCCGCGCCAGAATCCGGTCATTAATAGTATGCGGCCGCGGAGTCCGTTATCACGAAGAGGAATTGCTTCATCGAGCGAAGTGACGCCGAACCACTTCGCGCCCTCGGCTTCGAGAGCGCGCGAACATTCGACAGCCCCGTGCCCGTAGGCATCGGCCTTCACGACCGCGCAGATGTTGACTCCCGCGCCGACATGCTTTTGCACCACGCGGAAGTTTTCCTGCAAGGTTTCGAGCGACACGTCAGCCCAGGTAGGACGCGTCGCATGCCGTTTCTGTAGCTCTGTCGCGGTCGAACTCACGATGCTGCGATTATAGCGGCAGGCACGGCGTTCACGAGGTTACCAGTGTCACACCCGCTTCCGGTTTGGATAAACGCGGGTAAGGGGTTGGGTTGCCAAAGGGATCCCACTTGCAGCATTTTAGGTAGCGCAGGAGGTTGCCCATGTATCGTTCTGCCGTGTAAGCGTCGGATTCGGTATAAGCTGGGGCGCAGTAAGCTTCTCGAGGTTGCACTAACTGCAAGCTTCTGCACCTTGACTCCGGCCTGAGCCGGGGACATAATGCCCGAGGTTCGGATTCGTTGTTCTTCCCCTGCCGTCCGCTGGAGGTTGGTCCCATGAGATTCCTTTGCAGGTTCACTCTTCTGACACTATTGCTGCTGGCTCACGCGGCGCTGCTTCACGGCCAATCGAAGGTTGATACGCTTAACTTGACCTTTACGACGATCGACGTGCCGGGGGCGGTCGTCACGAATGTTTTGGGCATCAATACCGCGGGCGATGTGGTCGGGAACTATGAAACTTCGACCAACGGGCCAAGCCACGGGTTTCTGTATAGCGCCGGGAATTTCTCGCTCTTCGACTATCCAGGGGCCAGTTCCACCCTCGCGTTTGGCATCAATGACTCTGGTCTCATTTCTGGGACTGCGTACATCAAGAACGGAACCGCTGCCGTCAGTTTCCTGTATGACGGGACGAGCTTCACAACACTTCAGGCGAAAGGGGACACCGCGACCCTCGCGAGGGGCATAAACAACGCCGGAGTTGTGGTCGGAGGAGATGGGCTGACCCTTAGCGGTACGAAAGGCTTTGCGCTGATCGGAAGTCAATTCAAGAACATCTCACCACCCGGAACTTATGTATATATATTCGCGGACGCAATCAACAATTTGAACCAAGTCGTGGGCACCGATGACAGTGGCTCTTTTTCCTATAGCAAAGGCAAGTTCAAGTCCATCAGCTTCCCTGGCGCGAGCCAGACCCTTGCCTGGGGCATAAATGACAACGAGATGATCTCCGGTTGGTACGTGATTTGCACGCCCAACTGCGAGCACGGTTTCCTGCTCGTGAAAGGCAAGTACATGTCATTCGATTATCCCGGTGCGATGGGCACTTTCGCCAACGGCATCAATGCCTCCGGTCAAATAGTCGGATCCTACACGCCTGACGAGCAAACGTTTCATGGCTTCATCTCGAGTCCCGTCGCGATTGACCACCTTCCGTAATCGTTCCAGGCTGCTATCTCCCTAATCGGCGAAGGGTAGAAATGGAAACGGACGAGCCCGGCGGGCCCGTCCGCCTCCTGGTTTGCACTTAACCCAGCTCTACTTCTGTATCCAAGGAGTCGCGGTGCCCACCCCGAGCCAATCTGAAAGGTACGACTGAGCTGAGGGTAATCTGCCCTGGATCCACATCAGAAGTTGGTTCGCCACCTTGGTCTGTCCGCTTGCTGCCGGATGGATGTGATCGCCGAAATAGGCGGTGTAGATGGGGTCTCCGTAACGGACATCGCCTGGGTTGTTGACACAGTGTTGGTTGCCAGTCGTCGTGCTGTCGCACCAATTGAGCAGATTGCCTGGACTGATATTCGTACCGCTAGCCCACAGGTACGGCGCCCAGTCAAACCATGGTGCTGTGGTGTAGTCCAGCTGCCCGGAGTACGGATCGTTGTTGGTGATGTTGTTGGTCTGATTGATCTGCGTGACGATCGCTCTTTGAACGGTAAACCCGAGTTCATAGGCAAATGGCTCAGGATTGAGGCAGCCGTGCGCGGTGCCGTTGGCGTAGCCGCCATAGATACGGCTCGTGACAAACACCTGCTTCAGATTCGGGTAACGCGGGTAAGGGGTCGGATTACCGAAGGGATCCCGCTTGCAACATTTCAGGTAGCGCAAGACGTTCCCCATGTATCTCTCGGCTGTGTAGGCATCTGGCTCGGTGTAGCCCGGAGAACAGTACAGCTTCTTAAGATCGCACTGAGGAAAGTTGTCGGCGCTTTTCAAAAATACCGCCTGCACCTGGGCCTCAGTGTAGTGGTCGGTTGCCGTATAGAAGTTTCGCGTCAGGTCGTTCTTGACTCGAACGTAGTTGCACTCCGGGTCCGCCGACGTTTGATGGTCCCAGGGACAATTAGCTCCGCTCTGAGCGTAGTAGCCGATCGAGGTCGGATCCCACTTAGACAGAGTCTGGCCGCCATAAGCGCCGTTAAACACAACTACATGCGGGCCTACCAGCGGGGTCGACGGATTGTAAATCTGGTAGATGAGCGACTGCTGGACCGTGGGATCGCCCAAGACCTGGTTCCACGCAGGTACGCCGTCAGGGTTATTTAAGTTCTCACACAGCGTCGAACATGGCTGCCCGTTGAGGTGAGCCTGATGCGTGTCCTGGCCGTCCCAGGCATCATTACTCCCTCCGCCGATTTCAATATCGGTGTTGGAAAACCCGATAAACAGGAAAACAATCGCCTTGCTGGAATCTGCGCAGTTGGTAGTGCCGTCCGGACAAAGCGGCGTTATCTGACCCGCCAGCGTCACTCCTTGGTTGTAATGGGCTTGCGCTGCCCCACTAGAGGATGTCTTCTCGTTGTTGCCATAGGCACCGTAAAGGCTGACGATATTGTGGTCTTGGTCACCGTAGTCCTGCATGGTTCCGTCAACCAGCGGGGTAGCTTGAAATTGGCCGGAAGTTAAGGTGTTGTTCGGGTCGCAACTGCTGCCGGCGATGAGATCGTCATCGGGTGGATTGTTTTGGACAGGAGGTTGTGGGGAGTTGCGCAAACGCGCAGGTCGCGGCAAGGAGAGCCAGCAACAGCGTGACAAACAGCCGTAGACACTTCATCGTATTTCTCCAATCTGGGGTTGAAGGAGCGTGAAGGTTTGCCGCGACAGCCGCGTATGGGATACGTGCGCTGCAGCGACTATAAATTGAAGGGGAACCCGAGGCCTTTTTTGCGGGCGACAAATTATCGCAAGTTACTCGCCGTGTCAATAGATTCCAATTACGAGACAACTTACTAACTGGATGTCCAAAAACTGGACATACACCAGCCCCGGATTGCGCCACTATGGCATTCCAATCTCTGGCGAGATCTCATCAATGGCGCGAGTTACCTCACCGACCGCTAGCCTCCGGCCAACACGAAGTTCACCGTCACCTGCGTCTCCACTTCGACGGATTCACCATTGAGGAAGTAGGGACGATATCTCCATTGCCTCACCGCTGCCAAAGCCGAAGGAACCAGCATGGGGTGTCCACTCAGCACCTGCAGGTTCTCAATCGTGCCCTCGCGGCTGATCACGGCTTGTAGCACAACCGCGCCCTGAATACGCGCCTGGCGCGCCAGCGGCGGATAGTCGGGCTGCACTTTGTGAATCAAGTTACCCTCCATGATGTGAGAGGTGATCGGAGGCCGGACGATTGTCGGATGAACTGGGGGAGGAACTACGTTCGCCATTGACGTTAGTATCGAATTCACGACTCCATCCCTGGCTCCACGATTGCCGATGGAGCCTTCGACATACGGGCCAGGATCGGCCGGGGGAGGCGGCACATCGTCGTTGATCACCGCAGGGTGATCGGGAATTTGCGTCGGAGGAATCAGATGTCCGTCCCTCGAGAGATTGCTGGCAGCAGGCGGCGTGTTTCTGGCTGGCGCGGGGGCAGGCGGCCCAGGGGGCGGAGTCGGTGCAGCAATGCGCACTGCCCATTGCACCGCCGGCAGACCCTCGCTATAAATCAGGGGAAGCAGGAGCAATCCCGCAACCGCGACTGCCTGCACCGCAAATGAAAGCGCGGTGGTCCATCCGCGGCGGGAATCATGGGCCCAGGCAGAGTCAAGCAGACTGTCGGCAAACATGGTGTCCTCCTCAGACATAAACGAACTTATGTCTACAGACACCAGTGCGATCGGACTCAGAACCGGAAAAACGAAAAATAAAAAGGCCGCGCGAACGCGGCCTTTGTGAAACTTTGCTGTGTTCCGGGGTGTCGCTATTGCTTCGGCGGTGCCGAAGCAGGCGGCTTGGTTGCCGGAGGCGCGGGCTTGGTGACGGTTCCCGCAGGCTTGGTCGCAGTGGGCTTCGGAGCCGTTGCTGCCGGAGCGGGCACGCCCGACTGCACGTTGTAGGCGTCAATTACTGCCTTGGTGATGTCAACAGAAGGGCCGGCCCAGAGCACCGGACCATTCGGCCACGGGTTCGAGGTATCCATGATCACGCCGAAGCCGTTGTCGCCGGCGTACTTCACGAGCAGCGGCGCCATCTTCTGCAGAATTTTCTGGGCAATCTCGTTCTGCTGGTTCTGGGCGTCATCACGAGCGTCCTGCACGGCGCGCTCCAGAGACTTCTGCTTTTGCTCGACCTGCTTCACCAAGGTTTGGCGGGCATCGTCATTCAACTTGTCGCCTTGGGTCTGGAGCTGCTTCTTCAGGCTATCGACTTCCTCATTCATGCCCTTCAGTTCGTTGTCTTTGGGCTCGAGCTTCTTGCGCAGGACTTCGAAATCGCGCTGGCCTTCGTTGGTGGCGAAAATCGCCTGTTCAATGTTGATGGTGCCGATCTTGGTGCCCGTCGCATTGGTGACCGCAGGGGCTGGGGTTGGATCCGCTCCCGCAGCGGCGGCAGGTTTGGTCTGAGCCACTGCCACAAGCGACAGGCTGAATGCAGTAGTCAGAAGAATACGCGCAAACTTTGTCATGGGTTGCCTTGAACTCCTTGGAAAATGTTCCGGGATATTGCTCGGATCGACTCAGGCAATGCCGGGCCGCGCCCCGCGCAGTCCTCTCGACTGATACTGTTGCCGGGAAGTCGGGCCGGAATTCCAGCTCCTCACACCTAACCGGAGGTGTGTGACCACCCCAACAACACTCTGACTTTTCAGGGTGTGGATCACCAGCATTATAGAAACACAGTCGCCTCACCGTCAAACCCGGACGTCGGACTTCAGACCTCGACCGTCAGCCCTAAGCCCCGCTCCTTGCTCACAGCCAGCTCGCGAGATCGCAATCGCATCATGGGCGGGCCGGTCTGAAGTCCGACGTCTGAGGTCCGAGGTCTGGTTCTAGAAGGTCGTCGCCACCGTGAACCGGAAGGTCTTACGCGGCTCGCGCAGCTGGTAAACCGGGTTGTACGCCGAGATCGCCTCTTGATAGGTGAAGTCGCCTGCGGCTCCCGGCGGGAACATGGAACGCGTAATCCGCACGGGAGAAGTGGTCGTGGTATCCAGCCGCAGGGGGTTATAAGCCCAATAGATTCGGAACGGGGCGTTCACCACCGGCAGAAATACCTGTAATTCCAGACCGGTGGACATTCTCGGAATCCAGTTCGTCCGGGCCACCGGGCTCAGAATTCCCGAGAACGGTGGATTTTGACCCACCCCTCCCGTGCACTGGAATGCCGCATTCAGGGCCGGGCAGCCGAAAACCGTGTTATTGATCTGGTCCAACTGGCCCTGGTTGATGCTCAACTGCGAGTTGCGAATGATGGGATCGATTCCGGTGTCGATAAACGGCGCAATCGCCACCGGTCCGGCAATGGTGATGCGATATTCCAGATTGGTGACCACCTGCGCGTCGCCTCCCGGAAACACGATCTGATCAATGGGAATCGGAACCGTGTAGTTTCCTCGTCCCGGATTCGCCGGATCTTTAGGAACCGGGGAGCCATCAGGATTCCGCAGAACAATCGCTCCGGCGCTCGGGAGGAAGGCAACCGGAGAAACCGAACGGATATCGAAGCCGCGAAGATCTTGCTCACCGCCCATATAGAACCGCTGGAATGGAGGAGCGACCACACCACCGTATCCGGTCAGGAACGAGGCTTGCACGTTGAAGCCGATCGCGTTCCGTCCTTTTTGCACGGGCAGGAAGCGCTTGTACTGCAAGATCGGGCGCACCGTGCGCACCGACCCCCCCAGGCCCGAGATCTCTCCCCCTATGAACAGACTGCTCCCATGATGAGGGGCGTAGGCACTGTCGAGGGTGTTTTTCGTGAAGCTGGGAATGACTTTGCTGGTGATGATACCGGTCAGAGAGTTTGGACCGGCTAAACCGCTGAACGAAAGATTTGTAAATAGGAGTTTAGAGGCGTTGCTGACCGCCGTAATCGAAGACCGATCGAGCGAATAGGTGATGCCCACCCGCTTGAACGAGCGGTGCAGAGGATAGCTTAACGAGAACGTGAATCCGGTGCTCGAAGTGGTGTAGTTCTGCAGGTTCTGCAGGTACGCAGACGGAATATCGAGTCGCTGGCCTCCGAAAATCGCCGCCTGTTGCGCCTCGTCATACTTGAAGCTGCGAGTGAACACAGTGAAGCCGGCTTGCAGCGGGCGGTCGAACAAATATGGCTGGGTGAATCCGAATTCGATGTCGCGCTGCAGGTTGCCGATGTTTGCGGCAACGCTCAGCGTTTCACCCAGTCCCAGGAAGTTGTTGGTGCTGTACGTCAGCCCGACAAAGGTGCCCGCCAGGCCACTGACGCCGCCCGTCAGGCCGATACTGTTCTTGCCCTTTTCCCGCACCTTCAAAGTGAGGTCCACAGTCCCCGCCTTTTCGTCGAGGTGCCGGTCGGTGACGTTCGGATCATCCGGTTTCAGCTGGTCGAAGTAACCCAGCTGATTGAGCCGGAGCAGGCTGAGTTCCCAAAGCCGCGAATTGTAAACCTGGCCTTCTTCGAGAGCGATTTCGCGACGGATTACCTTGTCACGCGTCGTGGTATTTCCCTGGAATTCAATGCGCCGCACGTAGAATTGCTTGCCTTCGTCTACGTCCACATCGAGGAAAACTAACTTCTTTTCTTCGTCAAATGTCGTATTCGGAATGGATGTGAAGTTGATGTAGCCGAGTTCGGTGTAAGCCTTGCGGAGGTTCTCAATCCCCTTGCCAATCTTCTCGCGCGAGAAGATATCGCCGTCCTTGATGGGAAACAACGAGCGCAGCGCCTTGGTGTTCGGCACCGCCTTGTTGTTCTTGAAGGTGATCTCGCCCAGCTTGTACTGATCGCCTTCCTCGATGGGCATGGTGATATCTACCGCTTTGCCGGGTCCCGGGACAAGTAACGGGATGTGGAAGCCCTCGTGTCCGGTGTCGTGAATCTCGGTCTTTGGATCTCCGACCAGGGCTTTGAAATATCCGCGGTTCTGGAACTCAGCGCGGACCCGTTCCGTGTCTTCTTCCAGTTTGCTGGCGTCGTAAGTCTTGGCAAAGATGTTCTCGAGGAAGATCGAGTGAGGAATGCCGATGGGATGCAGATTTTTCATCGCCGCGCGCAAGGTGCGGCTGTTGATGTGTTTGTTACCTTCAAATGTGATTTTCCCAACCTTTACCTTGGGACCTTCTTTGACTTCAAACGTGATGCTGACGGCAGCGGGAGGAATGGGGCGGTACACCGTCTTCACCGTGGCAAATTGGCGGCCGTGCTCTGACAGCAGCTCTTTCAGCACGACTTCCGCTTTTTTGACCTTGGTGGGATCGTACTGGCTCTCCGGACTCAACCCGACCTTCTGTTCCTTGAACTTGTCGAGCACGTCGCTGGTGGAAACCGAATTCAGTCCGGTGTAGTTGATCTCGCGGATCGTGGGACGCTCTTTCACATAAATGTGAATGATCCAGCCCTTGGGAGTCTGCTCCCGCTCGAAACGGATATCTTCGAAGTACCCGGTATTCCACAGCGAGTTGAAGTCCCGCTCCATGGCGCTCTGATCGTAGACATCGCCCGGCCGGGTGAAGATTCTCGCGCGGATGGTGTCGGCCGGAATACGGCGGTTGCCGTGTATCTCAACCGCAGTAATGACTTCAGACTGCGCCGCAGCCAGACTCGAGAGCATGATCAGCGCGACCGTAAAGCCCAGCAAACATCGCGCTGCCGTTCGCCAAAACGTTGCGAATGAATGGGTTGGAGCTAGAGAAGAGGCGGTCCCATAGCGCCGGGATTCGCGCAAGCTCGTCCGTACCGCAGGGCTATCCTGATGAAGACGGAGAATCGCCACTACCTCAGTGTCTGGGAGTATGGAAAACCGCAATTATACGGTAGAGCAGTGTGGACCGTCCAAGCCTTAACGCGAAATCCCTGTTTCAAGACGCTGAACGAGAAAGCTCCACTTCAACCAAGACGGAATAAAACGTGGCGGAGTTGCCCATGTCCGTAAGTTTTTCTGAGGTTAGCACGTTAATGTTGCTTCGGGTTGAACTCAGCTTCGCCCAGGACAGCCGAGCCGCTACCACACCCGTGCCCACCGTTCCGTCCAATCGTGCCCTCAATACGATCTCGCCCCGTTGGTTGAACACGCGAACCGGGTCGCCTTCTTTAATTCCGCGTGCGGCAGCATCGGACGCATTCATCTCCAGCAATCCCACTTCCTCCATCTCCTGCAGCGAGGGCAGGTTGCAGAAGCTGGAATTCAAAAAGTTATCCGCCTTGCGGGCCAACAGTTCCAAGGGGAACGACTTTCGTCCAGAACCGTTACGCGATTCGCTGGGCGGAACAAATTCCGCTACCGGATCGAGCCCTGCCGCCTTCAAAGCTTCGCTGTAAAGCTCGGCCTTGCCACTGACAGTTTGGAAGTCGCCGTTCGCGAAGGGAAGAAAGGGTTTCTGAAGTGCCGCGTCTGAGTTCCCAGGTCCGAAGTTCAGCCGGACGTGCCCTTCTTTCTCCAACCGTTCCCGATCGATTCCTCTAAGCCATGGATTTTCAGACGCGAGCGCCGTATCAATCATTTCATCGAGCGGTTCGCGGAAGCACTCCTCCTGAAACTCCATGCGCTCCGCCAATGCTCGGAACACATCTAGGTTCGACCGGCACTCTCCCAAAGGCTCAAGTCGCCTGATTCGAAACTTGAACGTAATAGTGACCGTAAGCGGTCTGTAGATCTTTATGCTCGAGAAACGTGGTTGCGGGCAACACGATGTCGGCGTAGTCCACAGTATCGGTGAAAAACTGCTCGTGGACCACGGTAAATAAGTCTGGCCGCTGCAATCCGCGAATCACATCATTGTGATTCGGACACACCGCCGCCGGATTTGATCCGTAAACAAACAGCGCCTTGACCGGGGGATCGTTCAGCGTGTTCAGAGCCTGGCCAAGTTCCACCATGTTGATCACCCGCGCCGCCCGCCCCAAGGTTTTTTCCATCAGGTCGGTGCGCTCAAGGGCCTGCCGGTTGAGCCCGAATGATCCGCTGGTCGAGAGCTGCAGCCCGCCCCCGACTTCCTTCCAAGATCCTGTAACGCAGGGCAGCATCGTGATCGCCCGCATCGCCATTCCGCCGCCTTCGGAACGCTGCACTCCGTAGTTCACACGAATCACCGCGGGGCGCGTCGTTGCATACTCACGCGCCAACTTGACGATGTCTTCCGCGGAAATTCCCGTCCACTGCGCTGCGCGCTCCGGCGGATACTCCTTTACTTTTTCCCGCAGCTGCTCGAAACCGACGGTGTGTCGCGAGACATAATCGGCGTCGTAGAGATTTTCACCGATGATGACATGCATCATCGCCAAGGCTAACGCCGCGTCTGTTCCGGGATTAATGGGCAGATACCAGTCAGCGCAAGCTGCAGTGCGCGTGCGGTAAGGATCGATCACCACCAGCCTGGCGCCGTCGCGCCGGGCCTCTTCGATGAAGGGCCACAGGTGGACGTTATTTCCGTGGATATTCGAAGCCCAGGCGATGATGTAGCGCGAATGCCGGAACTGTTCCGGCTCTGTGCCCATCTTGATGCCGAGCACTGACTTCAGGCCAGCCTCTCCCGCGGCCGAACAGATCGCCCGCTCCAATTGCGAAGCGCCCAGGCGGTGGAAGAAACGCCGGTCCATCGAGCCGCCGTTTAAAGCGCCCAGGGTTCCGCCGTAAGAGTAGGGAAGAATCGCCTCGCTACCAGACTCCTCGCTGATTTTATTGAACTGGCGGGCGATCTCATCCAGGGCTTCATCCCAGGAAATACGCTCAAACTCCTGGGAGGGGTTCGTCCGCGTCCCTTTCGGCGCAATCCGGCGCATGGGATAAAGTACCCGGTCCGGCGAATAGACCCGGTCCAGATATTTCGCGACCTTCGCGCACAAGAAACCGCGGGTCACGGGATGTGACGGGTCGCCTTGCACCTTGGTCGCCCGCCCATCCTCAACCGTGATTAGCACCCCGCACGCGTCGGGGCAATCGTGCGGGCAGGCAGCATGGATGACCTTCTTCATGTACTCATGAATTATAAGGTCAATCCGTCACTTCGAGCTGAGTCTCGCCCTATTGGCCGCCGAGGCCAGTCGTAGAAGTGGAAGAGGAAAGCCGGTGATCAGTAGCCATTCCAATAAGCCCTCCGCCAACAATCCCCGCGAGAACCGCTACTAAAACCAGCGTCCACACCTCTTCCAGAACGGACTTCTGAAAACCCTTTCGACCGTAACGCACAATAACTCCCTAAATTTAAGATGGGCGAAACGTCTGATCGAGTTGTTTATGTTTCCAATCGGGCGGGAAGAGTTGTATGAAAAGAGATTTTCGACACGAGAAATCTGACGGAGAGTCCGTCTCTTCAACCGCCTGAAAGCGTGGCAGTTTCGGCAGGATGCGTACGTGGCGTGGCCGCATTTCGGGCCCGCTTTCGAGGGCAAAGAAAAAGCCGCGCTGAGCGCGGCAAGGTCTTGGCGAGCGACCAGCGACGAACCACCAAAGACTATTTGATTTCCAGCACTTCTTTCTCTTTAGCCTTGCTCATATCTTCCATCTTCTTGATCTCGTCGTCCGTGAGCTTCTGGATCTCGTCCATTGCCCGCTTCTCGTCGTCTTCGGTAATCTTCTTGTCCTTCATCGCCTTCTTGATGGCGTCGTTGCCGTCGCGGCGGATGTTGCGAACCGCCGTGCGGTGTTCTTCCAGAATCTTGTGAAGGTGCTTCACCATATCTTTGCGGCGTTCTTCGGTAAGGGCTGGCACGGGCACGCGAATCAGTTTGCCGTCGTTCATGGGATTCAATCCCAGGTCAGCCGTGCGAATCGCCTTTTCAATTGCCGGCAAAGAAGTCGGGTCAAATGGCTGGACCGTGATCAATTGCGGCTCGGGTGCGTGCACCTGTGCGATCTGATTCAAGGGCATTTGCGAGCCGTAATATTCCACGTTGACCGTATCGAGCATGTGCACTGACGCCCGTCCGGTGCGCGTCGCTGCCATCTCGCGCCGGAAATCTTCGACGGCTTTTTCCATTCGTGACTTCAATTGCGCACGGATGTCTTTTAACGGTCCTGCATCAGCCATGGATTAGCTCCGTATGTGAAAAGTCAAAACGTTGCATTATAAACCTGCAAAAACCTCCGAACCACGGTTTCCCGTGGATCGGACGATTCGAGGATGATCGTTTAAGCGCTCACCAGCGAGCCGATCTTTTCCCCGACTACGACTTTCCTGATATTTCCTCGCTGATTCAGATTGAAGATGATGATGGGAAGATTGTTGTCCTTGCAGAGCGAGATCGCGGTGGAGTCCATTACCTGCAGGCCCTTCTTCAGAACATCCATGTAGGTGATTACGTCGAACTTCTTGGCATCCTTTACCACCATCGGGTCCGCATCGTAAATGCCGTCAACCTTCGTTGCTTTGAGGATGGCGTCCGCCTTGATCTCCATCGCCCGCAGGGAAGCGGCCGTATCGGTCGAGAAGTAAGGATTGCCTGTGCCTCCGGCGAAGATCACCGTGCGCCCTTTTTCCAGATGCCGGATGGCACGCCTCCGGATAAATGGCTCGGCCACCTGGTTCATCTCGATGGCCGTCTGCACTCGCGTATGCACGCCTTGCTTCTCCAGGGCGTCTTGCAGAGCCAGCGCATTGATCACCGTGGCCAGCATGCCCATGTGATCGGCCGAGACCCGGTCCATGTTCTTGGCCTGCTCGGCGACGCCGCGAAAAAAATTGCCGCCCCCAACCACGATCGCAATCTGAATCCCCAACGACTGCACGTCGGCCACTTCCGCGGCAATCTCGTGAATGCGGGGACCGTCGACGCCAAAGCCCTGATCCGCGGCTAAAGCCTCTCCGGATATTTTGAGTAGGATACGTTTGAAGATGGGCGTGCCCGACATGGCTTCCAAGATTATCAGGTTTTAAAAAACAAGGTCTCAAAGTTTTGTCTTTGAGACCTTGAATGCTTTTGTGGGTCAGCAGGAAGCCGGAGGGCCAAATGCTAATTGCCAAGTGCTAAATGCGCCTTAAGCCTTCGCGCCAGCCTCTTCCGAGGCGGTTGTGAACGCGATGGTAGCATTGGCGTCGCCTACCTTGAAGCGGGCAAACCTGCGCACGGCAATGTTCTCGCCCAGTTTGCCGATCTTGGTGGCAATAAGCTGCGCAATGCTGACGGTCTGGTCCTTGATGAAGGGCTGCTCATAAAGGCAGACTTCCTCATAGAACTTTTCCATTTTGCCGGCAACCATCTTTTCCGCGATGTTCTGCGGTTTGCCGCTGGCCACCGCCTGCGCGATGTAAATCTCTTTTTCGCGCGCGAAGTCCTCAGGCGTGACGTCTTCTTTGCGGACGAACTTCGGGTCGCTAGCCGCAATGTGCATGGCGATGTCGTGTGTGAGCTCTTTGAAGTCCTCGGTGCGCGCCACGAAATCGCTTTCGCAGTTCACTTCCACCAGCACGCCGATCTTGCCCCCAGCATGGATGTAGCTGGTCACGGAGCCTTCGCTAGTCACACGAGTCGCCTTCTTGGCCGCAACTGAGACCCCCTTCTTGCGCAGGACGATGACCGCCTGCTCCATATCGCCTTTGGCTTCGGTAAGGGCCTGCTTGCAGTCCATCATGGGCGCTCCGGTCTTTTCCCGGAGCTCTTTCACTTGATTCGCAGAAATATTCACGGTAGTTGTGCTCATAAATCAGTCTTTAGTCTTTGGTCGTTCGTCGTTAGGGTTTAGTTGTTTGCTGCACAGCCGCTGCTCGTGCCGCCTTTGCCAACGACCAAAGACGAACGACCAACGACCGCTCTTACAAAACTTGACCCGCGCCGGACGACCCGCGCGGGTCTGATTCCCTCAAGGGGCTGAAGCCCGGATCTTTCGGTTGTGTTGCTGACGCCCGAGGGCTGAAGTCCGACGTCTGCTCTAGTGCGTCTGCGTTTCGACCTGTGGCACGTCGGCATCTTCCGCCGCAGCCGCCGGGGCCTTGCGGACGCTTCCACCGAGCACGTCTTCCATGCTGATGTCTTCCGCGCTCGCTTCCGCAGCCACTTCGCCGTTTTCCGCAGCCGCAGCCGCGGTCGCTTGGGCTTCGCGTGCAGCTCCGGCCATCGCCGCCAGATCCGCAGTTTGCTTGTCCGTCGCGACCTGCGAACCTTCCACCACGGAATCCGCAATCTTCGAGGCGAACAGGCGAATCGCGCGCAGCGCGTCGTCGTTGCCCGGAATCACATAGTCCACTTCGCTGGGATCGCAATTGGTGTCGACCACGGCGACCACCGGAATGCCCAGTTTGCGCGCCTCGCGCACCGCGATCTGCTCTTTGTTCGAGTCGATCACGAAGATGGCGTCCGGCAAACGGTTCATATTTTTGATGCCCGCCAGGTTGGCCTGCAGGTGCTTGCGCTCGCGCTCCAGCTGGATAACTTCTTTCTTCGGCAGCAACTCGTAGCGGCCATCGGTGGCCATCTCGTCGAGTTCTTTCAGCCGCTTTACCGATTTCTGTACTGTCACCCAGTTGGTGAGCAGCCCGCCCAGCCAGCGCTGGTTGACGTAGTATCCGCCGCAGCGTGTGGCTTCCTCGGCGATTGCATCCTGCGCCTGGCGCTTGGTACCCACGAAGAGCACAATCCGCCCGTCGGCTGCCAGGTCAGTCACAAATTTCGACGCTTCTTTGAACATCTTCAGCGTCTTCTGCAAATCGATGATGTAAATCCCGTTGCGCTCCCCGAAGATGTATTCCTTCATCTTAGGATTCCAGCGCTTGGTCTGATGCCCGAAGTGAACGCCCGCTTCGAGCAACTCCTTCATGGTGATGTTAGCCAATCAACCTCCTTGTTTGGTCTGCATCCGGCGCTCACCTAAAAGGGCTGCTCCGGATTGCCATTCCCGTCCCCGCGCACGAGGCACGGGAAGAATTGAACACCTTAAAACAGTCGTTAGTCATTGGTCGTTCGTCGTTACCCAAAAAACAACGACGAACGACGAACGACAGAAATCTAGCGCTTGCTGTACTGGAACCGCTTGCGCGCGCCCTTCTGGCCGTACTTCTTGCGCTCTTTAGCGCGGGAATCGCGGGTCACCATACCTTCAGCCTTCAGCTTCTTGCGAAGTTCGAGGTTAAACACCATGAGAGCGCGGGCAATGCCCAGCTTCACGGCATCAGCCTGTCCATTCACGCCGCCGCCAGAAACCCGGGCGACCACGTTGAACGAACCCGTCGACTCGGTTAGAACCAGCGGCTGCTTTGCGCTGACCCTCTGCGACTCGGTCACGAAGTAAACCTCGAAGGGCTTGCCGTTGACCTTGAACTCGCCGCTTCCAGGACGCAGATACACGCGGGCAATCGCCGTTTTGCGGCGTCCCGTTCCGTAGTATTGAACCAATTCAGCCATTTTTTAGCCGTCAGCACTCAGCCGTCAGCTTTCAGCCAACGCGGTGCATCGAACCTTTCCAAAAGATGTTCGAGTTCTCTGGAAACTCGAAACTTGAAACTTGTCTTACGCCCGTACTTCGAGCTGCTTCGCTTCCGGCTTCTGCGCTTCGTGGGGATGTTTGTCGCCACGATAGACCTTCAGCTTGGTGAACATCTGCTTGCCCATTTTCGACTTGGGCAGCATGCGCGAAACCGCCTCTTCAATAATCATTTCCGGCTTCCGCGCCAAACGCTCGCGGTAGTCCTCGTTACGCAGCCCGCCCGGATAACCGGTGTAGTGCTGGTACGACTTCTGTTCCGCCTTCATGCCCGTCGTCTTCACCTTCTCGGCATTGATCACGATTACGTGATCGCCGGTATCGATGAACGGCGTGTACTGCGGATTTTCCTTACCCATGAGGATGCGGGCGACCTGCGAGGCCAGCCGTCCGAGCGTCTGCCCGGAAGCATCCACGACGTACCACTTGCGCGCAATTTCCCCCTCTTTGGGGAAATAGGTTGACATTACGAATCTCCCAGAAATAAAAAAAGCAAAGAAGACCGCTGAGTTTCTCCTCATTGCGGAAAGCGTTGAGGTATCAGGCGGGCAACCGCAGTACTTCCGAAGCTTTAAAGATAACGTAGCCCGTCAGGAAATGTCAATGGATTCCTCACGTTACCGATCCCTAACGGCTGGCGAGAGCGCCCGAAATCAGTATTTTCGCGGGTTTCCTGACCGACGCATGGCACCCGCTATTCGTAGGCCAACGCGTCGATCGGATCTTTCTGCGCAGCTTTAAAAGCAGGGTACAGTGCCCCCAAAATTGCCCCCGCGATCGCGATAATCGTCGCTTTCACGATTAAGTCGCCAGTCACGACCACCTGCAAAGTGGGCAGGCGATGTACAATTCCCGCCCGCACCGCCAGGCTGAAAATGACCCCCACCAAAACACCTGCCAGAGTCAGCAGTATGGTCTCTCGTAAAATCGCATTCACAATGTAGAGCTTTGACGCACCGATGGATTTCAGAATTCCGATCTCTCGCGTCCGCTCCATCACCGCCGCATACATCGCCTGGAAAATCACGATAAACCCGATGATCACCGAAATCCCAATCACGACGTTAATAAATGTCGACAGTCCGGGATAGTGGCTCGGCGTCATCATCGAAAGGTAATACGCCATGGAAGAGGCCACATACTTTTCCATTCCCGGTACGTGTTTAATCTCGTCAACGATTGCGTCTGCATTACTCGGATTGTCGGCCTTAATGTAAAAAATCGAAGCTTTGTTCTGCGCCCCAATCAAATCTTGCAGCACGCTCAACTGAAGAAACTTCCTTGCCCCTTTGCCTTGCTCGACTACACCGGCAATGCGGAAGTTGTGATTCAGAATTTCGATGGAGTCACCCACGCCCACTTGCTTCGCGCGCGCAAACAAATCGTCCACCAGCACATCGTCCGGGCTCTGAAACGGCCCGCCGCTGATGAAATTGAATGGCCCTGAAAGCTTCTGATAGCTCTCGGGATCAATCCCGGCGATCACTTCCAGTGCCCCTTGCGTTGAGACTGTCGTAACCACGGGAGCCACCACCGCCACATGCGGCAGCCTGGCGAGTACTGCTCCCACCTTGATCGGCATGGGAGCGCCCGTGAGTCCAACGATGAACGACGAACCCGGAGGCATCACGATGACATCGGCGCCAATTCCCGCCTGGCGCGCCCGGGTGTCGTTGAGCATCCCCATCGAGAGCCCCACGATCAGCAGAATCAGTGTCACTTCCAGGGCAATCGCGATCACGCTGATGAGCGACCGTATCGGCCGGTGCACCAGATTCGCCACAATCATTTTGTTCATCATATTTTGGAGAGTTACAGCTTAGCAGCAGCAGGTCTTTCTCGGTACTCAGTGCTGAGCACTCGGTACCGAGTTCAGTGCCCATCTCCACCCTTAGACCCGGGAGGCGGGTTGCGCGGCTGGTCCAGACGTACGACCTCGGCGCCCGGCGGTTGATCCAGCGCGAACTTGTCATCGGGCAGAGGCGAATTCAACTCCAATTTTAGCGTGGTGAGCGTGATGTCATATTCCTCTTGGGGCCGCCAGATTTCTATCTGCGAAGGGAAGTTGATGCCGTTGTACTCTTTGTAGTCGTCGTAGCGCACCTTGCTGGTGAGGTTTCCGCTTTGGTCGTACACAAACTGCCGGTGCGGCAGAAGATCAGTCCGGCTGAACACGTATTTATTAGCCAGATACCATCCGTGCTCTCCCTTGCGGATCACTTCGACCTCGTAATCGGGTTGCTCGACCCTGTGATTTTTGCCGTCCGTAACGACCTCAAAATCGTTCTGCATGATCGCGATTTCATTCTGCGGATCGATTTCAGGAATCAGCAAGGCTTCGTAAATCTGTTGCGGACGGATGTTTTCCATCGCCTGCTGCGGATTCGGGGTTCCGACATCGTTCCGGCCGATGATGAAACGGTTCTTGGGAGGAATCCAGAGCTTGAACTCGGTTCCGTCACTGACCATGTCGAATGCACGATTGCGGACAATCGGCATTAGGCCCACCATGCGCAGCATCGCCGGCTTGCGCGCCAGCACATACCCCCGAATCTGCTGGTAATCGGTGACCTTCCCCTTCTTCACCCCGCCGACAGACGTATCGATGTCCACGGTAGCTTGCATGGTATGAATTTTGGAGGCCTGGGTATTGATGTAGTTGATCAATTCCTGCTGGCTGGCGGACTTGAGCGGAGCCGTGCTGTATTGCTGCTCCACTTTACGGGAGCGGAACAGGCATCCCGTCAGAGGCAGCACTACCAGAAATGTAAAAAAAATCCGGTATACCGTAAAACGCGGCATGAATGAGGTTTGATTCTCCAACTCTCTCCGAAGATTCCCTGAGATTGAGGGAAAAGGTGAGTATAGCGCGTCGGGGCGGTCGCAGGGTGCCGGTCGCGGGTCGCCGGAAATCCGGCGGGCACATCGTTTTGGCACGTGACGACCGTCACCGTGTGCAACACGCACGGCTGAGTAGTCTCAAGTCGGGGACGTCACATCATGAGCACGGCATTCTCTGATCTAAGAGCATGGCAACACGCGATGGATTTGGCCTTCGAGGTGTATCAATCGACTCGCGGCTTTCCTCGCGAAGAAGTCTACGGCCTGACATCTCAAATGCGAAGAGCGGCGGTATCCGTCCCAAGCAATATCGCCGAGGGCAAAGGACGGTTCTCAAACAAGGAACTCGTTCACTTTCTCTTCAATGCAAGCGGATCGCTTCTCGAACTGGAAGCGCAAGTGATTCTGGCAAATCGCCTCGGCTACCTCAGCCCGGAGCGGAGCGACAACTTGAAAAGGATGATCGCAGACACCGCGAAAATGCTGAACGGTCTGGTGAATTCCTTCAAAGCAGCATAGTCCGGCGACCCACGACCGGCGACCGCTTTACCTGGCCATCGCTTTCCGATACGCCGCCACGTTCTTATTATGTTCCTCTAGATCACTTGCGAAACGATGGTGTCCATTGCCGTCGGCCACGAAATAGTAATAGTGGCTTGCCGCAGGATGCATGGCCGCTTCGAGCGATGTTTTTCCCGGATTCCCAATCGGCCCCGGCGGTAACCCCGCATGACGGTAGGTGTTATACGGAGAATCAAACTGCATATCCGCGTGATGCAGAGCGCCTCCGTAGCTTCCGTCAAGCAATTCCGCATAGATCACGCTGGGATCGGCCTGCAGCGCCATGTTTTTCGCGAGCCGGTTGTAATAAACGCTGGCCACTAAAGATCTTTCCTCCGGCACCGCCGTTTCTTTTTCGATGATCGACGCCATGGTCACCGTCTTCTCTATGTCGCTGTTCAATCCAATCTCTTGCGCTACCTGACGAAACTGCTTGACCATCATGGCGACCATGTCATGCATGCTTTCGGTGCGCGTGAATTCGTAGGTATTGGGAAACAGATATCCTTCCAGGCTCTTCGCATTGGGTGCCAGATCCGCAATCAGCGAAGTCTCGGTCATGGCGATCTTCAGAAAATCTTCGCGTGAGCCCAGACCCGCATCCTGCATTGCCTGCGCGATGTCGAACATGGTGAAGCCTTCGGGAATGACGACGGTGTGAACGTAAATGTCGCCACGCGCCAGCCGATCGAAGACCTCGATGGTATTCGCAGGCTTATCGAAGAGGTATTCTCCGGCTTTCGCCGACCGTTTGCGGTGGAAGTAATGCCACAGAAGAAAAGCATCGGCACTGCGAATGATGCCTTGCGACTTCAACTCTTTCGCAACACGTCGCGTGGAATATCCCTGATGCAGCATCACGAACTTCTGCCCGTCCGGCGCCACCGGCGATTTCAGAGCCCAGGTCAGCCATCCGCCCACCCCAAGGGCGGCGACAAGAATAAGTACGAAGAAAGTGCGCATCGTTTCTCATAGTTTAGATGATGTTTTTGACTCGCCCAGTAGCCAGGAGGACTACAGCCAAAGTGTGGGCTTCAGGCATCGGGCAGGGTTCAACGCTTCTTGCAGCTGACATCCGAAACCTCGAAGCCTAGACCTTCTCTTTTTTCATTCTTCTCAGCAGGGAAGTGGGATGAATCCCCAGAATGCGGCAGGCCTGTGTCTTGTTGTGGCCGGTGGCGGCGAGGACCTGCTCGATGTAGAGGTCCTCCATCTCGCGCAGGCTGACAAACTGATTTCCAGTCGGAGAGATGTCGGATGGAGTGAGCGCTCCCGGCCGTTCCTCGACCCTGTGATCTCGTATCTCCTCCGGCAGGTAGCCGGCATCGATGTCGCCATCCGGCGAGAGAATCATTGTCCGTTCGATCACATTCTTGAGTTCGCGAATGTTCCCGGGCCACGAATATTGTTGCAGCAGTTCGGCTGCGGCTGGAGTGAATCCCGTGAACTTCTTATTCAGTTCCCGATTGAAGTGCTGCAGCATCTCAAGCGCCAGCGGAACGATGTCTTCTTTGCGCTCGCGCAGCGGAGGAATGAACAGCGGCACGACATTCAGCCGGTAGTAAAGATCTTCGCGAAAATGTCCCTGCGCCACCGCCTCTTTCAAGTTCACATTGGTTGCCGCAATCAGCCTGACGTTCACTTTGATCAGCCGCACACCGCCCAGCCTCATGAACGTCCCTTCTTCCAGCACGCGCAGCAGTTTGGCCTGCACGCTGAGCGACATGTTGCCGATCTCATCGAGAAAGACCGTGCCCCCATTAGCCCGCTCCAGCAATCCTTCCTTGCGCCGCCGCGCGTCGGTGAAGGCGCCGGGTTCGTAGCCGAACAATTCGCTCTCCAATAAATTATCGGGAAGCGCCGCGCAGTTGATTTCCAGCAGAGGCATGGTTGCGCGAGGACTGGCATAGTGAATGGCTTTCGCGAAGACTCCTTTGCCGGTGCCGCTCTCGCCCTGGATCAGGATGGTGGTATGGTCCGACTCGGCCGCCTTGCGAGACATCTCCAACATCTTGCTCGTGGCCACGTTCTGCGTAATCACGCGCCCGAAGTCGTATCGACCCTTTGCCGACTCCACTGTATCGCGCACCCGCACGCGCAGGGCCAGCATTTCCGTGGCGCGATGCATGGTCGCGATCATGTCGGCCAGGTGGAAAGGCTTGATCAGGTAGTCATAGGCCCCGAGTTTCATGGCTTCGACCGCGCGGTCCACCAGGTGGTACGCGCTCATCATCAAAATGATGGCGGCCGGAGTGGTCTGCTTCAGTTGCCGCAAAACCTCGACGCCGTCGATTCCCGGCAAGATGATGTCGAGCAGCGTCAGGTCAGGCTTTTCCTCCTGAAAAACCTTGAGCGCGTCTTCGCCCGATCCCGCGGTAAAGACTTCGAATCCCTCCTGCTGCAAGCCACGCGAAATGGTGCGCAGAGTAAGTTCTTCGTCGTCGACAACCAAAACTGAGTAAGCCATAGACTGCCCTAAGCGACCACTTCCGATTCCGCGTCCGCCATTCCCTCGGAGGACTCCTGACGAACGGGCAGCGTCAGCGTGATCGTCGTTCCATGATTCACAACGCTGTCCACGCGCATCTCTCCGCCATGGCTGCGCACATACGCCTGGCTAATGCTGAGACCCAACCCCGTACCTTTTCCTCTTTTCGTCGTAAAAAACGGTTCGAACACGTGGGGCAGAATATCGGGAGGAATTCCGCAACCCGTGTCGCTCACGCGAATTTCTACACTCTCGACGTAAGTCAGTTTGCTGGCGGAGATGGTGATCTTGCCGCCCTCCGAAGTCGCCTCGGCCGCATTCAGCAACAGGTTCATCAGCACCTGTGAAAGCTGGTTAGCATCGGCGCGGATGTGGGGGAGCTCCGCAGGCACGTGATTCTCCAGCGTCTTTCCGCGCAGCATCGGCTGCCCTTCGAGAAATCCGAGCGTATCTAACACCAGGCGGTAAAGACTGATTTTGCTTAACACCAGCGGGCCCGGGCGCGCGTAGTTCACCAGGCCGCGCAGCGTATTTGAGATTCGCTTCGCGCCGGCGATGCACTGTTCGATCTCAGCCCGCTGTTCCGCGTCGGTGGTGATGTTTAACTCCAACTCCAGATGCGACAGTATCCCCAGCAGTGGATTGTTGATCTCGTGCGCTGCGCCTAACGCCAGTCTTGCCAGTGCCGCGTACTTCTCGTACTCGGCGAGCTGCGCCTGAAACTGCGTCTTCTCCTTATTGAGCTCGCGCTCTTCATACAAACGCCGGAACACTTCCTCCTGGGCAAGGTCGCGCTCCCGGCCGATCTCTCGAATGACTTCGCGGGCTTTTCCCAGTTCCTTGTCAAGCGCCGCGATTCGATGCTGGCGTCGTAGCCACACGATCAACGAGACCGTCACTACTCCCGCGAAGACGACTGCAATCAGCGATCCATTCAATTCGTTCGGCAACGCCAAAGCATAGATTCCTAAAGACTTAATGCCGGGTCCAGCCGCACTCATCGAGTCTGGGTTGAACGCACTCATCCATCTAACACGATGGAACGCCGTGTCTCAGAAAGCTGTGATCAGCATCACGTGGGTCTGTGCGAGGTTGGAGCGGCGGCCCGTGATCTGCATGTTCACGAGCAGCCGCTTTCGGTTGGGGGCAAAACGCGGAACCGGGCCCTTCAGGGGATCTGCGAAGAACCCTTTTTACTGCTCAACCTCCTAGTGCTGCATCGTGGATACAGGAGCGATATCGGTCACATGCAACATGCCCGTGCTCTTGTCGACGGTGCCGTTCACGGTGACTTGTTTTCCGTTATATTTTTTCGCCTTCGCCTGGTCGTCGAGTTGCAGCGTTCCCGCATCCGTCTTCAGAACGTACTTGCCGCCGCTCTTCATTACGGTGCCGGTGTACGCTGTAGGAGTCTGTGCTGAATCCTGCTCCGGCTGCGATTGCGACATTCCTTGATCCTGCTGGCTCGGCGGACTCGATTGCTCCTGTGCAAACGCTGCCGGAAACAGGGCTGCTCCAAGGGCGAGCGTTGCCACTACGCTTAGGTGTTTCTTCATTGCACTCCTCCATGAGACCGTAGTCTGAATGCACCGCTCTCTATTGCAAGAGTCGTGCCATGAGTGCGCACAATGATTTTGCAGCGATTTAGCGCGATTCAATTCGGACGAGCGGGAATTTTCGGGAGGGCGCTGAGAGGAATTTTCCCCCGAGAAACTGCATACAGGAATTAATGATTGAAACCCTAAGGGAGAAGCTGTAGACGAGTCTACCGGCGCTCGTCGCGCTGCCGCAGGTAATCCAGGAACATCTGCTCGATGGGTTTGTCGTAAGCCATCATCACGTGGCGGACGGTGTGTCCGCTGACCACAAAGCAGACTTCTTCCGCGAGATTCTTGGCGTGATCGCCGGCACGCTCCAGAGACTGCGTCATGAAGATGACTTGCAGGCTGGCCTGGCGTTGCATGTTCTCCGGATTTTCAATGTGCCGGAGGAAGATCAGATTTCTGAGCCGATCCATCTCGGCGTCGGCGCGCAACACATCAATCGCCTTTTTCACATCGCGTGCACTGAACGCTTCACCGGAATCGCTCAGCATCTTCTCGAGCACCGTTGCCATCTGCGTGAGGTCGCGCGTGTCTTGTGGATCCAGTCGCCCGCCCACTGCTTGCGCACTACTGGCGAAACTGAGCAAGAGATCGCCAATGCGCTCCAGGCCGATCATGAACTTCATGCAAGCCAGCAATTCCCGGGCTTCGGCTTCGGTTACCTGGGTGATGGCTGCAGTAACGCCGGCATCGATCTCCATGTCGAAGGTGTCGAGTTCTTTTTCTCTGACCCGAATGGTATTTAGCAGCACCGCGGACCCGGTCGCGATGCCTTCCGCCGCGGCTGCCGCAGCCTCCTTCGCGACCTGGCAGGCTTCAATGGTTCGCCGGACCAGATGTGCGTACGAGGGTTCTGGCGCTGGACTCTTAATGGTGGCCGTACTCATGCGCACATTCCTCCGCAGCCGGACTGCCCTCGTCCGCTCCGCCCCTGGCCGTCGATTTGGGCTGGTACCCAAGATGCAACATTAAAGCTTTGGCCCCAAGAGTTGGTTAAAAGCGTATGAATTTTCGCGGCCTCTAAGCCGATTTCGCCGAGGGCGCCAGGGGTAAGGTGAACAAAAATCGCGAGCCATGATTCAGTTCGCTTTCCGCTCCGATCGCCCCACCATGTGCCAGAACAATGTGCTTGGCGATCGCCAATCCCAATCCGGTTCCACCGGATTCGCGCGAACGCGCCTTGTCAACTCGATAGAAGCGTTCGAATAATCGAGGCAAGTGTTCAGACGGTATTCCCGGGCCAAAATCCTGCACGTAAAACTCAACGCCGCGAGGCGACGGGCGTGCCCCGAGGATGATTGCTCCACCAGATCCCCCATACTTCAGCGCATTGTCGATCAGGTTGGAAAACACCTGGTGAACCGCTTCGCGGTCGGCGTTTACCTCCACCAGCGCCTGTGTCCTCCACCTTGAGTTCAACGCCGTGGGTTCGCGCCACTTCGCGGAAACTTTGTACTGCTTCCTGTAACAGCTCTCCCGAGCCGACGGGTTGGACATCGAAACGCTGCTCGCCTGACTCGACTCGCGCCAGAGTTAACAGATCTTCGGTAAGCCGCGACATGCGAGCGGCATTCTTGCGGATGATCTCCAGAAACTCGCGTGAGTGGTCGCTCTCGGGAGCCCCATCCAGCAGCGTCTCCGTATATCCCTGGATTGAGGTCAGGGGCGTTCGCAGTTCATGCGAAACATTGGCGATAAAATCACGCCGAGTTTTTTCCACGCGTTCGGTCTCGGTGAGATCGCGCAGCACGGCGACTGCGCCTCCGCCCGGCAAGGGCGCTGCTGTCACATCGAAGGTTCGTCCCGGCACCACCGACGACGCGCGAGCCGCGCAGACCCGTCGCGCTTCGCTCGCTCCCCGCACCGCCCGCAGGAAATCAGGATCGCGGACGGTCTCCACAATCGGAGCATTTAATCGAGTGCCTTGCGGCACCAGGCGGCCCATCATCTGATTGGCCCACTGTACGCGTTCGTCCGCGCCCACGGCGATCACGGCATCCTGCATGCTGTTCAGCAATGTTTCAAGCTGATGCTGGCTTGTCTGCAGCGCGGCAAAACTGCTTTCCAGTCGTTGCGCGGTAATATCCAGCGCACCAGCGACCAGGCCGAGTTCGTCCGTTGATTTTTCGTTGACGCGGGCCGTGAGGTCGCCGCCCGAGATGCGCCCGGCGAATTGCACAATCCGTTGCAAGCGCCTGGCAGTCATCTGGGCGGTGATTCCCGCCAACAGAACGGCCACGCCAAAGGCGATCCCCGAGCCCAACCAGAGGGTGTGATGGACGTGCGCCGTAGCGCTTTCCACGTCTGACAACGGATACGCCAGTCGCACCGCGCCACCCGAGATCGGGCGCCGCCACGTAGAGAAACGGAATCCCAATCGTGTGGCTGCGCCGCGTATCCGTTCCCACGTCGCCCCTCAGCGCGGCCACGAACTCCGGCCGGTGCGAGTGGTTCTCCATCGAAGCCGCGTTCGCTTCCGAATCCGCGAGCACTTTGCCGTCCGCGTCAATTACGGTGGCGCGCGCAGCCGCGGCCTGCGCCTCCTGCGAAGTTATATTTTGCAGATCGTGAGCGTTGTCGTTGTTCACGCGGCGCGCGAACATCAGCGTCTTTTCCCGCAGGTTGCGCTCAATTTCACCGCGCAGGGAATTTTCCCAGGCGCCCTGGATCGAGAGATCGAAGGTCAATGTTGCTGCCGCGATCACGAGCACAAAGACCGCCAGCAACTTCAGGAAGATCCGGCTTCTCACTTGGGGGCCTCGAAACGGTATCCCGCGCCCCTGACTGTCTTCAGGTAGCGCGGATTCTCAGGATCGGGCTCAATTTTTTCCCGAATGCGCCGCACATACACATCCACGGAACGCGGAGTGACATAGGCTGTGTCGCGCCACACCGAATCGAGCAATTGATCGCGAGTGAAAACGCGTCCCAGGTGGCGGGCAAAATAGTCGAGCAGGCGAAACTCGGTTGCGGTCGTCGTGATCGCGTTGCCGCGCACGATCAGAGTCATGGCGCTGGGATCGATCTCAATCTCTCCCACGCGTATTGGCGACTGCGGCAGTGGGCGCTCAAACCGGCGCAGCACCGCTTTCACCCGTGCAACCAGTTCCCGCGGACTGAACGGCTTCGCTATGTAGTCGTCAGCGCCCAGTTCGAGGCCCAGGATTCGGTCGGCCTCGCCGCTCTTCGCCGTAAGAAAAATGACAGGAGTCGCGGCCAAGGTGGGAGCCTGGCGAATTTGCCGGCACAATTCCAGACCGTCTTTTCCCGGAACCATGATGTCGAGAATGAACAGAACCGGTTTCTGCTTCTCCGATTCGCCGACCACGGTGATGCCGGTAGGGAACACCCTCACCGCAAATCCAGCGGCTTCTAAATGGTGACGCACCAACCGTGAGATGTCGGGATCGTCTTCCACTACAAAAATGCTTGGTTTCACGTGCATATTGTAGCTGCAGGCCCTCGGGTTACCTAGTGCTCGCGATTTTCACCGCAGCCTTCCGATCTGAATGATCAGATTCCCCGCTGCGTCACGGCGGAAAACCTTGCCCGGCGGCACCCACGTCGTGGCGCTGTACTCCGTCACCACCGCCGGCCCTCGGTAGTTCCTGCCGGTTCGCAACTGTTCGCGCTCATAAATCGTCGATGAAACTTTCTTCCCGTCAAACATTACCTGTGTCCGCTCGCCCTTGCTCCCGCGAACCTCACGGGACTCACTGGCCCGTCCCAGGCCCGTCTGCGGAGCCCTCAGACTTGTTCGCAGGTGAAGCGTGACTAGTTCCACCTCGCGATCGGGATAGCCGTAGCCGTAGCGCCGCACGTGTGCTTTCCTGAAATCCTGGATCAAGCGGGGCGAATACGGCACATTCAATTCGTAGCCCTGCCCGCGATATCTGACGTCGACGCTCAAGCTGTGCTGGAGTGTTCCGGTCCAGCCTTCCGTTCTGAAATCGTTCTCACAACGTTTCCGCAATACCGCGAATTCTCTTTCCAACTCTCGTACTGGAAGCTTTTCAGAAACGCGCCACAACACCGTGCGCGAATAATCCTTCACCACATCGCTCACAAGAATTCCGAATGCCGAGAGCGCTCCCGGAAGCGCAGGCACAATGACCTGGGGGATGCCCAGGGCTTCAGCCAGTTCGCAGGCATGCAGTCCGCCGGCTCCGCCGAACGCAACCAGCGCAAACTCCCGCGGATCATATCCCCGCTCAATCGAGACCACGCGGATCGCTTTCTCCATGGTTGCGTTGGCAACCCGAATCACTCCAGCTGCAAACTGCTCAAGGCCCAGCGCGCTGCCGCTCTTCTTCAGCCACTCCGCAGTCACGCGACGTGCCCGCTCCAGATCGAGTGTGAACTCTCCCCCTAGAAAGCGCTTGGCTTGAAGTCTTCCCAGAATCAGATTGGCGTCGGTTACCGTCGGCTGCAGTCCGCGTCCGTAACAAATCGGGCCGGGATCCGCACCCGCCGACTCGGGCCCCACGCGCAGTGCTCCCGCCGCGTCGAAGCGCGCAATGGAGCCGCCTCCCGCGCCGACGGTATGAATGTCGAGAATCGGAACTCCCACAGGCAAGCCCGCTACCTCAGCTTGGCTCCCGGTTCGCGTCTCGCGATCCACCAGCGCGACGTCTGTCGAGGTGCCGCCCATGTCGAAGGAAATGATGCGATCGAACTTGCTGCGCCTTGCCGTCGCCGCCGCTCCCACCACGCCTCCAGCGGGCCCGGAAAGCACAGTTCGCACCGGTTCTCGGGCAGCCGACTCCAGTCCCGTGATGCCGCCATTCGACTGCATCACGAAAATGTTCGCGCTCCTACCGGCAGCATTGTTCGGGAAGGGCACGGCTTGAGCCGTGCCGCCAAGTTCTAAAGATTTTGGCTTTAGCCCCTGAGGGAAGGACCGCACGCTGTCCCGTAGATTTCCCAGATACCGCTGCATCACCGGCTGCAGATACGCGTTCATCGCCACCGTGCTCATGCGCTCGTATTCGCGGAATTCTGGGAGAATTTCATGCGATACGGAAAGCGGCACCCCCAGCTTTTTCAGCGCGCTTGCCGCCAGCTTTTCGTTTTCGGCGTTCGCGAAAGAGAACAGCAAACAAATGGCGATGGCCTCAGGCTTCTTCTGCGCGATTTTTACCGTCAGCGATTCCAGCTCCGCCTGCAAAGGCGTTTGCAGAACCTTGCCCTCGCTGTCAGTTCGCTCTCCCAGTCCAAAACGCATATCACCCGGCACCAGAGGCTCAACCCGGTCGAAAAAGAAGTCATACAGTTTGGGCCGCGCCTGGCGTCCGATCTCGATGGCGTCTTCAAATCCTTCGGTGGTGATCAGCGCGACTTTCGCCCCTTTGCGCTGTAACAGCGTGTTGGTTCCGACGGTCGTCCCATGCAGCAAGACCAAGGATCCCTGAATGCCGATCTTCTCGAGCGCCTCGACAATCGCCCGCGAGGGATCTGCGGGAGTCGAGAACACCTTGAGCATGCGCACCCGTCCGCGCTCCACCCACACGCAGTCGGTAAAGGTCCCGCCGGTGTCGATCGCAACCCGTAGCGCGACTGTTTTTCCAGGTGCCATGCAGTTGGGGAATTAGGGTACCATTTGCAGCGTTCGGGCATCAGTATCCCGAAGCCGAGGTCTTTCCATGCCCTACGAATTTCTGGTCGAAACCTACGCCACCGAGCGCCAAAAGGTCGTTAGCGTCTGGAGTGAGTTCAAAGACGGCGACTTGCCCTTCCGCCCGCATCCGACCGATCCCCGCGGTCGCAGCGTCCACGAACAAATGGTTCACCAGTGCGTCAGTGAGGATCTCTGGTTTCGTACCATGCTGGGCATTGATGTCGGCGCGCCACCCTTACCGAATCCCGAGACGCGTTTGGGATTTATGAAGCGCTACGCCGAAGACAGCGCCAAACGTCTGGCCGTCCTGAAAGAAAAGAATGTCGCCTGGTGGGAAGAAATTGTCTCGTTCTTTGACGTCCGCCGCTCGCGCGCCTGGGTAATGACCCGGCGTCTGAACCATACCGCTCACCACCGCGGCCAACAGATGGCCATGTTGCGCATGCTGGCCCACGATCTGCATAGCAACTACGGGCCGACGGCCGACACGGGAGGCCTCATGCAAAACCATGCGCCTACGATCTACGCCTATCCCAGTGTCGAAGTTTTGTTGAAGTCAGAAGCCGCGGAAGGAGCGAAGAGCGCATTGCCCGGCCCGGGACAGAAACCCGCAACCGAACGCCCGGGAGAAAAATAACAATTCTTCTCTGTGACTCCGTGTCTCTGTGATGGATTTACGATTTCATCTCAAACGCCAGCGTCAGAATCGTCTTCTGCTCCATCTCATGCGCCTTCGCCGATCCTGTTGCCGGACTCGCGCTCGCTGATCGTTTGACCGATAACACCGCACGCTCGCCAGCCACGCGCCGCAGCCGCGCCATCACATGCGACATCGCTCCCATGTTGGCCGGCTCTTCCTGCACCCAAACCACCTCGCGCGCCGACTGGTGCTGGTCGATCGCCAAAGTAAGTTCTTCCTCGGGGAACGGATACATCTGCTCCAGGAAAATGATCGCGGTCTTGTCGTCTTTCCTCTTTTTGCGCTCAATCGCCAGTTCGTGGCCGATTTTTCCCGTGCACACCAAGATCCGCTTTGCGTCCGTCACGGAAGAGTCCGCAATCACGGTTTCGAAGGATTTATGGGTGAAGTCCTCAATGGGAGACGACGCATCCGGATGCCGCAACATGCTCTTCGGCGTAAACACCACTAAGGGCTTTCGCCACGACCGCAGCGCCTGCCGCCGCAGCAGGTGAAAGTACTGCGCCGCATTCGACGGCTGGCAGATCTGGAAATTATCGCGCGCCGCCAATTGCAGATACCGCTCGATGCGCGCGCTCGAATGTTCCGGCCCCTGTCCCTCGTAGCCGTGTGGCAGGAGCAGAACCACGCCTGACAGCAATCCCCACTTGTCCTCGCCCGCGCTCACGAACTGATCGATGACCGCCTGCGCCACGTTGGCAAAGTCGCCGAACTGCGCTTCCCACAGAACCAGCGTTTCCGGATAATCACGGCTGTATCCGTATTCGAAGCCGAGCACGCCGGCTTCGGAAAGTGTCGAATTGTAAATGTCGCACCGTGCCTGGCCCGCAGCGATGTTCTCCAGCGGCACATATTCCTGCTCATTTTCGATATCGAGCAGCACTGAATGCCGCTGGTTGAAAGTGCCGCGGCGGCAATCCTGTCCGCTCAACCGTACCGGAGTGCCACCCTTTACCAGGCTCGCGAACGCCAGCGCCTCGGCCATTCCGTAATCTACAGCTCGCTTGCCCGCACCCATCTCCGCGCGCTGCTCCAGCAACTTCTTTACCTTGGGATGGATGTGAAAGCCTGCGGGATAGGCTGTCAGGCGCTCGGTCAACTCCTGCAGTTCGCGCGCAGGCAAACCTGTGTTCACCTCGTATTCAAACTTGTAGCGTCCACCTTCGAACTTGTCCCAATAACTGGGCAACTCCCGCAGCGTAGGCTTTTTGGTCAGCGTTCCCGCCTGCTTCTGCGCCGCTTCGAACTCTGCTTTAATCGTGTTCACCCGCGCCTGCGCATTTTCGGCTTCGCTGTCTTCAGCGTAGATCTCCCACAGCGGCGGATGATCCTTAATTGCCTTATAAAGTAGCGGCTGGGTCACTGTCGGATCGTCGACTTCGCTGTGTCCATGCCGCCGGTACCCGATCATGTCGATGACCACATCGCTGCCGAACGCATAACGGTATTCGAGCGCCATGCGTCCCACGCGCACCACCGCGTCCACATCCTCGGCGTTCACGTGGAAGATGGGAATGTCCTGCCGCCGCGCCAGTTGTGCCGAGAACCGCGCCGACTGCAGTTCGCGGCTCAGCGTCGTGAATCCCAGAAGGTTATTCACGATGACATGGACCGTCCCACCCACCGTATATCCGGGAAGGTCGGCGTAATTCAGCGTCTCGGCAAAAATTCCCTGGCCGGCAAACGCTCCATCTCCATGAACCAGCAACGGCAGAAACTTCTTATCTCCACTCTCGCCCGCGCGATCCTGCTTGGCCTTAGTTCTACCAACCGTAACCGGATCGACCGCTTCCAAATGGCTGGGATTTGAAACCAGGTGGATGTGAATCTTCCCGCCGCTTCGCGTCTGGTATTCGCCGGTCGCGCCCATGTGATACTTCACATCGCCGCCGCCCAGCACGCTGCGCGGATCGACGTCTTCAAATCCGGCAAACACTTCCTCCGCCGGCCGCTTCGCAACATGCACAATCACGTTGAGCCGTCCCCGATGGCTCATGCCCATCACCAGTTCAACCGCGCCCTGCTGGCCCGCGGCGTCCAGAATCTCGTCCACTAGCGGAAGCAGAGAGGTCACGCCTTCCAGCGAAAAACGCTTGGTTCCCAGGTAGCGCTGCTGCAGAACCTGCTCGAACAAATCTCCTCGAATTAAGAGATCCAACACACGCGCTTGATCCACAGGCGCGGGCGTCGCTTCCATGCGCTCCTCAATCCACCGCCTTCGTTCGGGGTCGGCGATATGGGCGAACTCGACTCCGATGGTTCCGCAGTAAATACTGCGCGCCTCGCGCGCCGCTTCACCCGAAATCTGCAACTCGGGATACGCCACCGGACGCAGAAATCCCAAAGGATCCAGATCCGCTTCCAGATAACCCCAGCGCCGGAACACCTCAAACACACGCTCCCGATCGCCGTTCGCTGGTTCCAATACTCCGGCTGAGCCGGAGCCCGTCAATGCCTTTGATTTTGTCGCCATAGATTCACTACTAGAATAAAGGATGACGGCGATTGTGTCCCGGATTCGGGCTGGCCGTCGGCGGCCGCCGACTTCGCGGGGCGGTAGATTCCAATGCCATCCCCTCACCTGACGGCGGAGCCCGACATCAATGTTGCTTTCGCTACCTGCCGATCCACTACAATCTTCTTCGGTTTCTCCGGGGGCACCTATCATGTCAACGACTCAGGTTGAGGGCAAGGGCGTTCCAGTTCTGCTTGGCATTCCTTTCGACGCCAATTCTTCCTATCTCCGCGGTGCCGCGGAAGCTCCGCCCCTCATCCGCGAAGGTTTCCGCTGCGATTCTTCGAACATGTGTACCGAAGCCGGTACCGATCTGGAACGTCAGCCCTTCGTCGATGCAGGAGACCTGAAGCTCTCCGAAGCCAATGCTTTCGCCGAGATCGAGAAGGCTGTTGGTGAATTGCTCGACAAGAATCAGCGCCCTATCTGCCTGGGCGGAGACCATTCCATCACCTATCCGATTCTCAGGGCTTTTCATAAGAAATATCCCGCAATCAGCGTCATTCACTTCGACGCCCATCCCGATCTCTACGACGAATTTCAGGGCAATCGCTGCTCGCATGCCTGTCCCTTCGCCCGCATCATGGAAGAAGGGCTGGCCAAACAGCTGATCCAGCTGGGAATCCGCACCATGAACCGTCACCAGAAAAAGCAGGTGGAGCGCTTCGGCGTGCAGGTTCTTGAGATGGAGACCCTCCCCAACTTCGAGCGCCTTAAGCGCGCTGGGCCCGTCTACATCTCTTTCGATATCGATGTGCTCGATCCCGCGTTTGCCCCTGGCGTTTCGCATCGCGAGCCCGGAGGCATGACCGTGCGCGAAGCCATGCGGCACCTGCATCAGATCACCGGCAATATCGTGGGCGCCGACATCGTGGAATACAATCCCAAGCGCGATGTTTCCGAACTCACCTCCGCCGTGTGCGGGAAGATTCTGAAAGAGCTTCTGGGAAAGATGCTGGGCTGTTAATCTCTACGCTCACATGGCAAACGATCTCGAAAAGCAAGCCGCGGCTCGAGCCAGTCTCCGGTTTATTCAAGACGGACAGGTGGTCGGCCTGGGTACCGGCTCCACGGCGGCCTTCTTCATCCAATATCTAGGGGAACGGGTAAAAGCGGGGCTCAAGATTCGCGGCATCCCTACGTCAGTTCATGCCCAACAACTCGCGGAAAAATGGGGCGTACCGCTGACTTCGCTCGAGGAAGTGCAGCACATCGACGTCGACGTCGACGGCGCCGACGAATTCGATCCCCAACTCAATCTCATCAAGGGCGGCGGCGGAGCGCTTCTTCGCGAGAAAATCGTCGCCTCCGCTGCTAGAAAATTCGTGGTCGTCTCAGACTCGACCAAGCAAGTCCCGGTTCTCGGCCGCTTCCCTCTTCCCGTCGAGATCATTCCTTTTGCGCAGAGTCTTTTGACTCGCAAGATCGACGCCATGGGCGCAACCGTCGCTGTGCGTAAGGCAGCCGATGGCACCCCCTATCGCACGGATGAAGGGCACCGCATCCTCGATTGCGCTTTCGGCAAAATCCCTGATCCTGCGGCGCTAGCAAAGACTCTGGCGAATATGCCCGGAGTCGTCGAACACGGCCTCTTCATCGGGATGGCCGACGTGATTCTGATAGGAAAAGGAAGCGAGGTCGTCGAATTGCAGAAGACTGGTAGCCGATAGCTGACAGCTGAGAGCTGCCTTCTAACTCCAAATCTCCCCAAACACGCGATAAAAATTCTTCCCCATCACATTTTCGATGACTTCTTCTGAATAGCCCTTTTTCGCGAGACCAGCCGCGATGATTTCCATCCGCTGGGGCGTATTCAGATCGGGTGAAAACGGAGGCCGATCCTCTTCTGGCGCCGCGACTCCAATCTTTTTGCGGTTCGCCATGTCGGCCGCGAATGCCTTGCGCTGCTCCACCGTGTCCGGAAACGTATCGAGAACTCCATCGCTGCCAATGCCCACATGCTCGCTGCCGCACACCTTCAGCGCATGATCCAGATGTTCGATCACGTGTTGCCGCGTTGGCGGCGTAGGACTCGCGACCAGGTATGGCATGAGGTAGATGCCCACCACGCCACCGCGGTCGGCCATGGCCCGCAACTCCCGGTCATCCTTATTGCGCGGATGCTTGTGTACCGCGCTGCAGCCTGCATGAGTGATCAGCGCTGGTTTTGACGACGCTTCGATAGCCTCCGCCGTTGTTCTCTGCCCGCAGTGCGATAGATCGACGGCGACTCCCAGTGCGTTCATGCGTGCCACTGCAGCGCGCCCCGCTTTTGTCAGTCCGCCATTGCTCGGTTCCAGGCAGCCGTCTCCATATGCCCCACGTTTGTTGTAGGTCAGTTGCATCACGCGCACGCCCAACCGGCGGAATGTCGCGATGCGTTTCAGGTCAGGCTCGATCGGTTGCGGATGCTGAAAGCCGAGAATGATTCCGATCTTGTTCTTTTGCTTGGCTTGGTCCAGGTCTTCCTGCTGCCGCACCTGGAGAAAATGCGAGGGCTCGCTTTCAATCAAGCCTTCCACAAACGAGATGGCGTCCACAGTAGATTCGTATTCCGTGGTCGACACCGTCCAGTTGATTCCCGTCACGCCCGAATCGAGTGCCTGCTGCAGCACCTGTGGCTTGATCGGAAGGTCGTCCAGATTGACGCCCGCAAGCGCGTCGATCACCATCCACTTGCGGTAACTTTCGATTAGCGCGGGCGGAATCGGGTCGGCCTGCCTCGCGAACAGGTTCACAGACGCCAGCTTTGCCAGCATCGCGGCCTGCGCGGCCCTCCACAAAAATGTTCGTCGGTTCATGGGAATGGAAGTTAGCCATAGAAGGCGGGCGCCCTTGCCCGCCTGCCGCGTGAGAAGCTTACCCCACAATTTCCCGCAACGCGGCCAGCAGCCGATCTACTTCTTCTGCGGTGTTGTAATGCACCAGCCCGATGCGCAGAAATCCACCATCTTTTTCCACGTCCAACCGCTCGCTCAAGTTCAGCGCGTAATAATTTCCATCCCAGGCGAAAAAGCCCCGATCGCCCAACTTTGTTGCCAGCTCTAACGGCGAATGTCCTGCAATCCTGATGGCCACCGTCGGGCATCGCCGATCAAACAGAGCAAAATCGCGGATACCGTAGAACTTCAGCCCGCGAATCTCGAGCAGTCCTCGCACCAGCCGCTCGCACAGTTCGCGCTCATACTGACGGATCTCCGCGTAGGCGGCTTGTAGCGCCGCGCGGCGGGAGGGCACATCCGCTTTCACGCGTCTACCCACCTCCGCCAGGTATTCTACGCATGCCGTGATTCCGGCAATGCACTCGTGATTCAATGTTCCCCACTCCCAACGATAAGGAATCTCGTCGCTGTTCGCGCGCAACTTGTAAGCCGGCAGGCGCTTCAGATGCTCACGCTTGCCGTACAACACGCCCATGTGCGGCCCAAAAAACTTGTAGGTCGAGCACACCAGAAAGTCGCAATCCAGCGCGTGGACATCGATCAGCCCGTGCGGGGCATAATGTACTGCGTCGATATAAGCGAGCGCACCGGCGGCATGCGCCAATCGCACCACTTCCTTGACGTCATTGATAGTGCCGACCGCATTCGACGCATATCCCACGGCCACCAGGCGCGTGTGATGGTTAATCTTCTGCGCCAGGTCTTGCATATCGAGCGTGCAGTCTTCCTCGCGCACATCGACGAAACGAACCGTGGCGCCGGTTTCCTCCAGCGCTCGCCACGGCGATACATTCGCATCATGATCGAGTCGTGTGACCACAATCTCATCGCCCGCCTCCAGTTCGCGTCCAATCGCGCGACTCATGGCAAACGTGAGCGACGTCATGTTCGCCCCGAACACAACTTCATCCGCATCGCAGCCGAGAAAATCCGCCATCGCCGCCCGCGCTTCGTCAAGCATCGCATCAGTCTGGCGGCTGGTTGCGTACGCGCCGTGCGTATTCGCATTTGAACGCGCAAGGTAATCTCCGATGGCATCAATCACTCGTTGCGGAACCTGGGTTCCGCCCGGGCCGTCGAGAAACACTGCAGGGTTTCCGTTCACGGTTTGTTTCAAGCAAGGGAACTGCCGGCGAATCCATCCCAGGTCCAATTTGGTGGCAGGTTCAACGGATGTTGTAGACATGAATATTCTCTTACCTTATCTGAATCTTGGCGATCGAGACACAGGCGAAATTCCCTTACGAGCCTCAGCCCTTCAGCAATAGCCGAATGACTTACGTTTCCACCGCTCGCACAAAATCCGCCAGCATTCCGTACGCCGTCGCCTCCACCCCCGGATCAATCTCCGTGATCGTCAGTCCCGGAAACACATCCGTCTCAAAGCTCACAATGGACGACGTACCCGCTACCCACGCCATCGGGTTGCTCAACGGCACTCGTTCCGGACGCACGCTCGCACTCACTCCCGCTTCCGTCCTCAACGCACGGCAAACCAGCTTAATCGGATTTCCTTCGGCCCGTGCCGATCGCACGCGTTCCGGGCTCAATCCGGCAATCCCTTCCCGATCAATTTCTGCAGGCGCCAAAGGCACGCCCATCAACACTCGCACCAGCGCTGCGACTTTCACCGCCGCGTCCCAACCTTCAATGTCATGACTGGCATCCGTCTCCGCGACGCCCAGCTGCTGGGCTCTTTTCAGCGATGCTTCAAACGACAGCCCCTCTTCCATGCCGCTTAAGATGACGTTGGTCGTGGAATTGAGAATTCCGTGAAAGCCTTTCAGATGAATGGCCGGCAAGCTGTCGCGAAACAAACTGAAGATCGGAACCCCGTCCATCACCGTGGACTCAAACAGAAACCGCTTGCCGCGTGCCCGGGCCAGATCATTGAGTTCTTCAAAAGCATGAACGACCGGCCCTTTATTCGCAGTGATCGCGTGCGCTCCATGCTCCAGCGCCGCCCGAATATGATCGATCGCCGGTTGCCCGCTCTTGGGGTCCAGCGAAGTGGCCTCAAACAAAACATCCGCCCGCCCCGCCGTTAACCAATCTCTGATCTGCCCGTGTGAGGCGGATGCCCCCGTCCGTGTCTCACCACGAAGCAGAAACTCGACGTCTACTCCATTCTCGCTCGCAATCCACCCCAACCGTCGCGAAGCGATACCGGTAATCCGCCAGGCAATCCCGCGATCTTGCAGTTCTTCCTTTTTTGACTCGAGCAATCGCACCAGCGCCCGATTCACATTCCCGAAGCCCAGCAAGCAAAGGTTGTAAGAGCGCATGATTATGCGGGACGGGCACCCCCGCCCGTCCAGTCGAGAGGCGTTACCCCATCATGGTTGCGTGCTCGGGCTTGATCTTGTACATCACCCGCACTTCGCCCGGCTGACCGTAAGGATACTTGTCCACTCCCAGATATTTCTTCGCCATCTTGTCGATGTGCGCGGCCGCGCCCTGCTCGGTAATCTCCACCACCTTGCCGCGAATCTCCAGGTAGCGGTAGGGATTTTCAGGATCAATAATGGCCAGCGCCACCCGCGGATCGCGCCTCAGGTTGCGGTCTTTCTGTCGCCCTTTCGCGGAGTTGATTACCACAATGTCATCGTTCTCCAGGTCGCACCACACCGGCGTTACTTGCGGGGACCCGTCCGGCATCAGCGTCGCCAGGCTGGCAAACGCGCGCTTGCTGAATAAATCACGATACTTCTCGGGAATGGCTTGTGACATGGCGCCTCCTAAATAATCAACCATCGGAATGATGTCCCCAGATTATAGACGGAGGCAGTTGTCGGCGTGATAACCGGCATTTTCTGCAACCGGCCATGAGCGGTTACAATCCAAAGCTTACTGGAAATCAGAAGCCTTTCGCAGCTCGCCCTGCTGTTTGGCGGAATCTGAGTTGCGTTCTTGCGAAAGTCCAGTAGAATAGTCGGCTTTACGACTGGCCACGACCGAGGATGGGAACCATGCCTGCTGTTTGCCGCCGGGTAATTGTTTTAATCACTCTGCTCGCGGCATTTACCTTGCACGCCGGCGCCGCGGACGACTCCGCGCCTCCTCCCACCGTCGTGTTTATGACCGACTTCGGCGTTGTCGATGATTCCGTTGCGCTTTGTAAGGGAGTGATGTACTCCATCGAGCCCCACTTGCGCATCGTTGATCTTACCCACCAGGTAACTCCATTTTCCATTCTCGACGGAGCGCGCTTCCTCTACGGCGCCACGCCCTACTATCCGCCGCGAACTGTCTTTGTTGTAGTCATCGATCCCACGGTCGGCAGTTCGCGCAAAGCGGTGATTGTGAAGTCCAGGCGCGGGCAATACTTCGTCCTGCCCGACAACGGCCTCATGACGCTGGTCCAGGATCGCGACGGCCTCGAAGGCGCCCGCGAAATCACCAACCCCAACTGGATGATCGGCGCCGCGCTCTCGTCCACCTTTCACGGGCGCGACATCTTTTCCCCTGCCGGCGCCCATCTCGCCCACGGCGAAGACTGGACGCAAGTCGGACCCGAAGTCGATATCAACAAACTCGTTCGCCTCAACCTCACCGCCTCCAAGCGCGACGACCACGGCCTGCAAGGCGAAGTGATCGCCACCGACGGTCCCTTCGGAAACCTGGTCACCAACATCAGCGGCGAAGATTTCCTCAAGCTCGGCTACGGACGCGGCCAGAACGTCCACCTCACCCTCGGGAAGACTAAATTAAACATCCCATTCGTCCGCACTTTCAGCGATGTTCCGCTGAAGAATCCTCTGATCTATATCGATTCGCGCGGACATCTGGGCCTGGCCGTAAACCAGGCGAGCTTTGCCGCCACCTATAACATCAAGCCGCCCGTGCCGATCAACATTGACAGGCCGAAACCGTAGCAGGGAAGACAGAGCTTTTTGGGAAGCGCAGCCCTTGCAGGGCTGGGATGGCGGCCGCTTGCGAATCCGCCTTAACCCCCGGACTCGACGTCCTCCGCGATCCTGCGAATAGACCCTCTTACCAGCCCCACGAAATCTCCCTTGATTCGCTCGGCCGTCTCCAGCACTTCGTCATGAGTGATGACTTGATCCAAAATTCCCGCTGCCATGTTGGTCACGCAAGAAATCGCGAGCACCTTCAATCCCATGTGCCGCGCCGCGATCACCTCGAAGATCGTCGACATCCCGACCAAATCCGCTCCAATCGTTCGTAAATAGCGAATCTCCGCGGGAGTCTCGAAACTCGGCCCCAGCAGTCCTGCGTACACCCCTTCATACACCGTCAGCCGCAACTGGTGCGCTTCCTCCAGCGCCATTTCGCGATACGGCTTCCAGTACGCCTGCGTCATGTCGGGAAAGCGTGGACCAAAACGCTCGTCATTCGTCCCCACCAGCGGATTCTGCCCCTGCAAATTCATGTGATCTTTGATCACGACCAGAGCACCCTGCCTGTATTCCAGGTTGATGCCGCCCGCCGCATTGGTAAGCACCAGCGCGCGAATTCCCATCCGCGCAAATACGCGCACCGGGAACACAACTTCTTTCGGCGAATACCCCTCGTAGAGATGAACGCGTCCCGACATCGCCGCCACAGCAACACCATTCGATGTGCCGATCACCATCTCTCCGGCGTGGCCGATTGCAGTCGAGCGCGGAAACGAAGGGATCTCCGCGTAGGGAATTCGCGTCGCGTCAGCCAGTTCGTCGGCAAATCCGCCGAGCCCGGAACCGAGCACTAACCCGATCCGCGGGCGCAGAGCAGTCCGCGACAAAACCAAAGCCGCCGCCGACTCCGCGCGTGTAAATTCGTCAGTCATTGAAAAGCCCTTAGCCTTTAGCTCTTAGCCGTTAGCCAAAACCGCAAAAGCTAAGAGCCAAGAGCTGACAGCTAAGAGCTTCTTCACAGCAGCATTCCCGCGATACTGGCCGCCATCAGATTTGCCATCGTCCCTGCCAGCATCGCCCGCACCCCTAGTTTCGCGAGTTCGATTCTCTTGTTCGGAGCCAGTGACCCGATCCCGCCAATCTCAATCCCAATGTTTCCCAGGTTGGCGAATCCGCACAGCGCAAATGTCGCGATCGTGTACGACCGCGGATCAAGCGCCGCCCTTTCTCCCGCCAACTTCGAGAACGCCACGAACTCATTCAAGATCATGCGCGTTCCCAGCAGGTTCCCGATCGCTCCGCAATCCCTCCACGGAATTCCGATCACCCAGGCCACCGGAGCGAACACGAAGCCAAAAATCTGCTCGAAGCTGGAAGGGAAGTACGTCCACCCCCAGTGCGCAACTCCGTTGTGAATCGCGCCCATGATTCCATCCCCCAGCGCGATCAACGCCAGAAACGAAATCAGCATCGCCGCGACATTCAACGCCAGATAAAGCCCGTCGGTCGTGCCTTTCGCCACCGCGGCCAGCAGATTCTCAGTCTTGTCTTCTCCCATCTCCTCGTTGGTCATCTCGACCCGGCCCGCGGTTACCGCGTGTTCGGTCTCCGGCACCAGCATCTTCGAAATCAAAATCGTGCCCGGCGCCGTCATGATCACCGCCGCCAGTAAATGCTCGGCGCTGATCCCGAACGCGATGTACGCCGCCATCACCGCGCCGCTGATGTGCGCCATGCCGCTGGTCATGATGGTCATCAGTTCCGAGCGCGTAAGCCGCGCAAGGAACGGCCGAATCGTCAGCGGCGCCTCCGTGCACCCCAGGAAGATGCTGGCCGCAACATTCATCGATTCCGCGCCGCTCGTGCCCATGAAACTCATCATCACCCGCGCCATCTGCCGGATCACCCACTGCATGACGCCATAGTGATAAAGAATCGCGAAAAACGCGGCCACAAAAATGATCACCGGCAAAACTTGAAAGGCGATGTACAACGGGCGGCGGCTTCTTCCCTAAATCACCAAACAGAAAGGAAGAACCTGCGTAGGAGTACTCTAGAAAATGCGTGATCACCTGGCCCAGCCAGGCAAAGAGCGCTCGTCCCGCTGCGACTCGCAACACCAGGAACGCGAATACAATCTGCAGGCCCAGTCCCCAGGCCACCGTCTTAAACCGGATCGCCCGCCGGTCGGCCGAAAACAAATACGCCAACCCAACCATCGAAATCAATCCGAGAATGCCGGTAAACCGACCCAAAAAAATCTCCTTGTCATGTCACTTAACTAACCAATGTCATCTGAGCGGAGTCGAAGGACCCCTGCTTAACCTGCGCCATCCTCACTAATTCTTCGCCACGCTCTTCTCGAATTCCCCAAACTCCTCTTCCAACTTCCACTGCACCCGCGCCCGCTCGCTCCCGTCCAGAAATTTCTTGCAGGAAGCCGAGGTCCAACTCACGGCGCAGGCTGCAACCGGCTTAGACGGTTTCATACTCGACCACAAGCTGAGACCCGGTAAGAAACTGTGCTCCAGACTTTCTCGGGCCATCTGTTTCAAATCCCCGTACGACAAGCCGTACGTCTCGACCGCCCGCACATACTCGTGCGTCAAATCGATCCGCGAGACCCCCTCGTCGTCCGTGGCCAACGCCACGGGCACACCGTATTTCCGGTAAACAGGGAGAGGATGCTCCTTCCCCCGGACTCCCAGAATCACATCGTTCGAAGTCAGGCAGATCTCGACCAGCACATCATAAGCTGCCATTTCTTTGAGAAGTCGAGTGGGGTTCTGCTCATACATAACATCGACCCCATGACCAATTCGGCGAGCATGCCCTCGTTCGATCGATTTGCGGATGTGAAAGCGCAAACCTTCCGGCGGCACCAATCCGAGCGTAAGCTCACCGGCGTGAAGAGCTATTTGCACCTCTGGGTACGTGGCCGTCAGATAGTCCAGCATGTTCATGTGCAGATCGAAGTCGTGCATCGGCGTATACCAGTCTTCCGGCATCACCAGGTTCAGTCCCACGAATCGCGGATCGCTCTTCACCAGTTCGAATCCCAAGACCATCTGTGCGAACACCTGTTCTTTCGGCAGGCCGCGTAGCACCTGATACAGATACCGCACCGTCACCCCGCAGCCGTCATCTTCATTGTTCGTCCCGCATCGCAGCACCGAGTGCATGCGCATTTCATCCAAATTCAACTGTGCCCGCGTCTCCGCCACTATCTCAGCCATGCCTCCATTCATCAGTTTCTGCCGCAGCTTCGCTAGGTCGTCGTCCCACCCGACCTTCGCGCCCAATTGTGCCGCAGCATTGCCATCGGCGGTATGCATGAGCTCGACATACTGGAGATGGTCCTCCGCCGCTCTCGCCGCCGCCTCGGCAATTGCATCCCCGTTGTGGTTGATCATTGCCGGATAAAACTTGTCGAACGTCGCGAAAAAGTGGTCGTGACCCGAATCATCCCCAGCTCTGAAGTTGCGCATCGACCAGGCATCGATCAGCGAGTTGTAAAGTACGTGATCGCCATAAGCGCAGCTTGCCAGGGGCTTGCTGGTGAACCTCTCGCACGACGAATCGCAGGGCGGCGCAATTACAAACGAACTTGTCCGGTCTACGCACATCCCATTCTCAGCGGCGTAATCGATCAGACTCTCAGCGTATACCGCGCCTGCCAGGTGATTGTGCAAGTCGCCGCCCTTGGGCATTCCGCGCAAGAAAGCCAGAAGCAGTGGTGGCTGCTGCCGGATCGACTCCATATACCGCGCCGTTCGTTGCTCGGCGGTATTCTGCGCGGCCGCAAACGCGGTCAGAGCCACCACGACAACCCATCGAGCCACAAGGCCCACGGTTCCCTCCTCCCCACATCCGGAACCCGGAATTGTACTCCCAGCGTGTGACGCGACTGGATGTGGCGCGGACCTGCCCTGAGCGAAGTCGAAGAGGCCCCCGCCCGCGACCAACCACGAAGATGGCTCTCGCCGGCAATCGGCGTGATCCATCTCTACCCGCCAAACCCCGCGCCCACGGCCCTTTCCCCCATGATTTTCACAATCCAGCAAGACCGTAGATCAATCCCCTCCGCATTTCCCGCCACAAAAACATCCCGCCAAAATCAATCGCGGCGAACCGATTTCTAACTGCGAAATCCCCGCTGCACACTTTTTTGTTCACCCCCCTGTGTACCACCTGCACTCCATTGCATCGTAAGCAGATACAGTCGTGCGCTTTTTATTGACTGCAAAAATAGAAGGAGTACAAACAACCTCGTTCTTTGACACCTTCTGAAGTTTTCCCGGTTGGTACGGCGTCCGGGGCTCGAGCGAAATCACTCTCCACATCGCAAGATGATGGAGGGGCGGTGAGCAAGGGTCTATAGCAAAGTGCTGGTCGAGGCGAACAAGAAGACCTGTTGAAGGCAAGATAGGATCCCGAGGCGTTACGCTGGTTTATCCGGTTGGCGGTGAGCCCGGAGCCCAAGCGAGATCGCGCGTTGCAGCCCGCAAGGGAGGTGACGAGAGCAGGTCAGCGAGGGTCTAACGCGAGCTACTGGCCGAGACGAATGAGCGAAACATCACCTCGGGATTCTTTATTTCTGCCTGCTTCTCCCTTCCGCTTCAGCAATCCATCGCATTGATTCTTTCGATTGGACTTTCCCCTCACCCTCTGCGAAATTAATTCCGTTGTTCCAACCTGTGCAGACGACGAGGGATGCGGACTCTGGCGGGTCTACATCCCGTTCCTTTTCCAACTCAATACCAGCCCGTGCCTCCAGGGATTCGCAATTACCTCGGTAACCTTTCAGGGCATCTCGATGGGTTCTACCATTCCCACAGCATTGTCGGCACTCCAGAGGGGGGGGTATGGGTGACCAGTTCACCCGGTCAGCGCAGTCTGCTGACCTTGCACGGGCCAAATTGCTGAAGGAACAGCTCGACCGCGGAACCCCAGCACTCTCTCGCCCGCACGAAGCCGACCCTGAACTCATCCTTCGGCAGGTTCGTGCTGACGCCCACAAAGCTTACTTCGAAGACCTCGTCGAGTGTGCACCCGAAGCCGTCAGTATCGTCGACAAGTATCAAATCCTCCGCGTCAACGGGGAGTTCACCAACATGTTCGGCTTCACTGCGGACGAATGTATCGGGCGCCGTATTGACGAAATCATCGTCCCTCCTGACCGCGACGCCGAAACCCGATGGATCGGCGAACGCCTCACCCAGGGACAGAAAGTATCTATCGAGACCCGCCGCAAGCGCAAAGACGGGACGCTCATCGACGTTTTCCTGGCCGCCGCTCCCTTGATGATTGCCGGAGAAAAGGTCGCCTCCTACGTTCTCTACCGCGACATTACCGAGCAGAAAAGAGCTGAGACCCTCAGCTCCGCCCTCTATCGCATCGCCGAAAGAACCAGTTCCGCCGCCGATCTGCAGCACTTCTACGCTTCCATCCACGCCATCGTCGGCGAGCTGATGTATGCCCGCAACCTTTACATCGCCCTCTACGATCCCTTGACGCAGCTTCTCAGCTTTCCTTATTTCGTGGACGAACAAGATCCCACTCCGAAGCCCAAGAAACTCGGCCGCGGCCTCACTGAATACGTCCTTCGTACCGGAGAGCCGCTCCTCTGTACTCCGGAAGTCTTCGATACGTTGGTGACGAAAGAAGAGGTCGAGCTGATCGGCGCCCCATCTGTCGACTGGCTCGGCGTCCCTCTCAAGGTCAGCAATCACACCATCGGCGTTCTTGTCTTGCAGAGTTACGACGACTCCGTCCGTTTCCGCGACAAGGACAAAGAGATTCTGATGTTCGTCTCGCAGCAGGTCGCGAGCGCCATCGAACACAAGCGCCACGAGGAAGCCCTCACCCGCTCCGAGGCCCGCTATCGTTCGCTGGTTCAAAGCGCCGTTTACGGCATCTACCGCTCCACGCTCGACGGCAAATTTCTCGACGTGAATCCCGCGCTGATTAACATGCTCGGATACGCCAGCGCCGAAGAGGTTCTCGCCCTCGCCCCTCGCACCGACGTCTTTCTCGATCCCGAAGAGATGACCCGCTTGATGGGAGAATTCCAGCGCGGCTCCCGTCTTGACAGCGTCGAAGTTCGCTGGAAGAAAAAAGATGGCAACGTTATTACCGTCCGTCTCAGTGGCCGTGTCGTCAGCACTCCGGTCGAAACCGAAGAGGTTCTCGAAGTCATTGCCGAAGACGTCACCGAACGCCGCGTGCTCGAAGAGCAATTCCGCCAGGCCCAGAAAATGGAGGCCGTCGGACGACTCGCCGGCGGTGTCGCCCACGACTTCAACAATCTCTTAATGGTCGTCAGCGGATACACCGAGGTGTTGCTGGAAAATACTGACCAAACCAATTCGATGTATCCCAAGATCGAGGCCATTCAGCAAGCCACCGATCGCGCCACGACTTTGACTCGCCAGCTCCTCGCCTTCAGCCGCAAGCAACTGCTCGAGCTCAAGGTCGTCGATATGAACGCCATCGTCGCCGACATCGAGCGTTTGCTGCGTCCTCTGATCGGCGAAAATATTGAACTCCTGACCAGGCCCGCGGCGAACCTCGGCCGTACCCGCGCCGATGCTGGACAAATCGAGCAGGTCATCATGAACCTGGTCGTGAATTCCAAAGACGCTATGCCGAACGGCGGAAAAATCACGATCCAGACGGCGAACGCCAACCTCGATGACGACTGGCGCCGCGAGTACAGCTACATTCAACCCGGCCCCTATGTCATGCTCGCCATCTCCGACAACGGGCAGGGCATGGACAAAGAAACTCAGTCCCGCATCTTCGAGCCCTTCTTCACCACCAAGGAAAAAGGCAAGGGCACGGGACTCGGCCTCTCCACCGTCTACGGCATCGTGAAACAAAGCGGCGGCTACGTTTTCGCCCAGAGCGAAATCGGACAGGGCACCACTTTCCGCATCTATTTCCCGCGCGTCGAAGATGCCGCCGAGCCCATCAACCAGTCGCAAGCCGCGAAAACTTCTTTGCGCGGATCGGAAACCGTACTGCTGGTGGAAGACGAAGAATCCGTCCGCCAGCTGGTTCGCGAAACCCTCGCCGCCCGCGGCTATAACGTCCTTGAAGCCGATGATGGACAAAAGGCCCTCGAGATCGCCGCCTCTCACCCCGGGCCAATCCACATGCTGGTGACCGACGTTGTCATGCCCGGCATGAGCGGCCGCGAACTTGCCAAGCATCTGGCCCAGTCGCATCCGCAAACCAAGGTTCTCTATCTTTCCGGATACACCGAAGACGCCATCGTCCATCAAGGCGTGCTCGACTCCGGCACCGCGTTCCTGCAGAAACCCTTCACCCTGCAGATGCTCTCCCGCAAGGTTCGCGAAGTTCTCAACGGATAAGCCAGCCCTGCCCGCTCTCTCCGCGATGCTAAAATAAAAGTTTGCGATCATCGCCTCTTCCCGAAAAACATGCTGACAGGCTCTGAAATTCGCCGCCGCTTCCTCGAATACTTTGTGCGCCACGGCCACAAGGAGGTGCACTCGTCCTCGCTCGTGCCAGCGAATGATCCCACGCTGCTGTTCACCAACGCGGGGATGAATCAGTTCAAAGACGTCTTCCTCGGACTCGAGAAGCGCGACTATAACCGCGCCACGACTTCACAGAAGTGCGTGCGCGCCGGCGGCAAGCACAACGATCTCGAAAACGTCGGCTTCACCAACCGCCACCATACATTTTTCGAGATGTTGGGAAACTTTTCCTTCGGCGACTATTTCAAGAAAGATGCCATCGCCTTCGCCTGGGAGCTAATTACCTCGCCCGCATGGTTCAACGTCCCCGCAGACAAGCTCTACGCCACGATTTTCAAAGGCGAAGCAGGAGTCGAACGCGACGCCGAGGCCTACGATCTCTGGGTCAAGCAGGGCGTTCCCAAAGACCGTATCTACGAACTTGGCCTGAAAGAGAATTTCTGGCAGATGGGCGACACCGGACCCTGCGGTCCCTGCAGCGAGATTCATTACGACATGGGCGCCATCGCTTCCGACCAGGGACACACCGACTGCAAATTCGGCTGCGAGTGCGGACGCTACGTCGAAATCTGGAACCTCGTCTTCATGCAGTTCGATCGCGATTCCTCCGGCAAGCTGACGCCGCTGCCCAAACCCTCCATCGATACCGGTATGGGCCTCGAGCGCATCACCGCCGTCCTTCAGGGCGTCGTCTCGAACTACGACACAGATTTATTCATCCCGCTGATCGAGCGCGCCGCGGAGCTGACAGGAACCTCACTGAAGAAGGAACTGCAAAAAGAAAGTGTGGGGCGGACACTCCTGTCCGCCTCCGAGCGAAGTTCATCACCCTCGGCCGGGCACCATTCGGCAGCCTCCCTGCGCGTCATCGCTGACCACTCGCGGGCCGCAACGTTCCTGATTTCTGACGGAGTGATTCCTTCTAACGAAGGCCGCGGCTACGTCCTGCGCAAAATTATCCGCCGCGCCATTACCCACGGACGCTTGCTGGGACAGACCAAACCGTTTCTTTACGAAATGGTCTTTGCGGTACGCGACCTGATGCAGGATGCGTATCCGGAATTGAAAGAGACCGCAGATCGTGTCTCGAAAGCAGTGCTCGCCGAGGAAACCCGCTTCGCTCACACCATGGAAGTCGGTCTCGAAAAGCTCGAAGAAATCCTGAAGCACTCGAAAGATCGCCTCGCCGGCACCGAGGCTTTCAAACTCTACGACACTTTCGGCATGCCGCTCGACTTCATGCAGGATGCGGCTCGCGACCAAGGCATCGTTTTCGATCAAGCCGGCTTCGACTCCGCCATGGACGAGCAGCGCCAGCGCGCCCGCGCTTCCTGGAAAGGCGCAGCCAAGCAGACTGCCAACCCGGTCTATCAGAAGCTGCCGAAATCCATTTTCGAAGGCTACCGCCAAACCCGCTCCGACGGATGCGAAGTCCTCGCCATCATCTCCAACGGCCTCGGCGTGCAAGAACTGACTGCCGGTGAAAAAGGCGAGATCATTCTCGATCACACTTCCTTCTACGCCGAGTCCGGCGGACAAGTCGGCGATCGCGGATGGCTTTACTCCGACGATCACAACACCATCGTCGCCGATGTCATCGGATGCTACGCCCCGATCCAAGGCGTCCGCGCGCATCAAGTCGTCACCAAGCAGACCATCCGCGTCGGCGACAAAGTCGACGCCGTCGTCAACGCCGAAATCCGCGAATCCACCATGCGTAACCACACCGCAACCCATCTTCTTCATGCAGGATTGCGCGAGGTGCTGGGCAAGCATGTGAAACAAGCTGGATCGTTGGTCGATCCCGGACACCTGCGCTTCGATTTCTCGCACTTCACCGCCGTCGCCGACGAAGAGCTGCAGGACATCGAAGACATCATCAACAAAGAAGTCTTGCGCAACCAGAAAGTCGTAGTTGTTGAAGATGTCCCGATCGATGTAGCTGTGAACGAGTATCACGCCATGGCTCTCTTCGGAGAGAAGTACGGGGATAAAGTCCGCGTCATCAAGATAGGAGACTTCTCCACCGAACTTTGCGGCGGCACCCACACCGGCGCTACTGGCGAAATCGGCCTGATCAAGATTTTGAAAGAAGGAAGCGTGTCCTCGGGCGTTCGCCGCGTCGAGGCCGTCACCGGAGAAGGTTCGCTCGCTCACTTCCGCAAAGATCATCAACTGGAAAACGTCGTCGCCAGTTTCTCCTCCCACGGCGAGGTGAGTCCTGCCGAGGCTCTCAAGCTCGAACTCGACAAGAAAGACGCGGAAATCAAGCGCCTCGCCCGCGAACTTGATCAAGTGCGCATGAAGTCTGCTTCTTCTACCGTCGGCTCGGTCAACGAGAAAATCAGAGAAGTGAATGGCATCAAAGTACTCGCCCATCGCGTCGACAATCTCGAGCGCGCACAGCTGCGTACCCTGATCGACCAACTTCGTGACAAAGTCGGCTCAGGCGTGGTGGTCCTCGGCTCCGCCAACGACGGTAAAGTTGCCATCATCGTCGGCGTCACCAAAGACCTCACGGCGAAAATTCAGGCAGGAAAAGTAATCGGCCCAGTTGCCCAAAAAGTTGGCGGCAAAGGCGGAGGCCGTCCCGACATGGCCGAAGCTGGAGGCAATGATCCCGGCGCGCTCGACGCCGCCCTGGATTCGGCTTACGGGGTGGTAGAGAATTTGTTGAAATAGCCATTCTAAATGGCTATAATGTCTTCTATGGAAGTTAGCGTCGCCCAAGCCAGGAACAAGCTTACCGAGCTGATTAAAGCGGCTGAAGATGGCGAAAAGGTCACTATCTGCCGCCGCGGCGTGCCGGTCGCCGACATTGTCCGGACTGCGCGGCCCCGTCGCAAGAAGCGCGTGCTGGGTACGCTTAAGGGGCGGATTCGAGTCATCGACCGTGACTGGTGGAAGCCCATGACCCCCGAAGAAGTAGAGGCTTTCCTCGCCGGGCGGCGCTAGTGCGTCTTCTCCTTGACACCGCTACGTTGATCTACGCCGTCATGGCACCCGACCGGCTCAGCAAGCGGGTCGCGAGTCTACTGCAAAATCCCCAACACATCCTCGAAGTCAGTTCCATCTCTCTGGCGGAAGTCGCTATTAAGGCCAACCTGGGCAAGCTTGAGATTTCGCTGGCTGATGCGCGGCAGGCGATTCTCGATCTCGACGCTCGCATGCTGGCCTACACGGGCGAACACGCGTTCTCTTTATTCGGGCTGCCATCTCACCATCGCGATCCCTTCGATCGCCAACTCATCGCGCAGGCGCTTGTTGAAGAAATCCCCGTCGTTACGCCCGATGAGATGTTTTCGCTGTATCGCGGACTGAAAGTGATCTGGTGAAGACATCGGTGATAGCATCTTCGCGGGGGATGGTAGGTCGTGTGGGGAGTTTCTCGATTCAAAATGCTTTTCTTCGGCTGAATGCTGAGTGCTGAATGCTCAGTGCTGAGTGCTCTTATGGACGAACGCATCCGCTTCATCAAACATCACGGCAAGGCGATCCTGTTGATCGACTTCACCGGCCTGGCGGGAGAGGAAATCCTTCCCATAGTGAATGAAGTGCAGCGCATGATTGCGCCTCTTCCTGCCAATTCCGCCTTGACCCTTGCCGACTTTACCGGAGCCCATATCGACAAGGCTGTCGCCATGCGCATCAAGGAAGTCCTCGTCTTCGATCGTCCGCACGTGAAGCGCTCGGCCTGGGTCGGCACCGAGAGCCTGCCCAAAGTGTTTTACGAGAATTTCAAAACCTTTTCGCAGCGTGATTTCCCCACTTTTCCCACCCGCGAACAGGCCATGGACTGGCTGGCCTCTGACGAATAGCTCGCCCATGCAACTTTTCCCCTCCGTTCGCGTCCTATCTAGCAGGGATACAATTTGAATGAGGGGAAGGATTCCGTTAGAGGCCCGCATGCTGATCAAGAAGTCGGAAGACATTCGTTCGTCAGAGATTACTCCCAGGAATGTGTATCTGAATCGCCGCAAGTTTCTGCAAGCAGCGGCCATCGCCGGAACCGCGGCCGTGTCGGGAATCGGCCTGCGCGATCTGGCCTCGCCGTCTACCGTGGCCTTCGCCAACGACAAAATCGCCGGCCTGCAGAAGAGCCCCTTCTCCACCACCGAGCCTCAGACGCCCTACAAAGACGTCACCAACTACAACAACTATTACGAGTTTTCGACCGATAAATACGAGCCTGCCGGCCTTGCCAAGAATTTCAAGACTCGCCCCTGGAACGTCACCATTGACGGCCTGGTCGCAAAAAAGCAGGTGCTTGACGTCGACTCGATCATCAAATTCGCCGCGCCCGAAGAGCGTGTCTACCGCCACCGCTGTGTCGAAGGATGGTCCATCGTCGTCCCTTGGATCGGCTTCTCGCTCAGCGAACTGATCAAGAAGGCCGATCCTCAGCCCAAAGCCAAATTCGTCGAGTTCACCTCCGCCGACGATCCCAGGCAAATGCCTGGTGTCCGCACGCAAGTCCTCGACTGGCCCTATCTCGAGGGCCTCCGCATGGACGAAGCCATGCACCCGCTCGCCCTGTTATGTTTCGGCATGTATGGAGAGACTCTCCCCAATCAAGATGGCGCGCCCATCCGCATCGTGCTTCCGTGGAAATACGGCTTCAAAAGCGGCAAAGCCCTCGTCCGCATCCGCTTTACCGATAAGCAGCCCATCAACACCTGGCAGCGCATGGCCCCCAACGAGTACGGCTTCTACGCTAACGTCAATCCCAACGTCGATCACCCCCGTTGGAGCCAGGCCAAAGAACGCCGCCTCGGAGAATTCCTCAAACGCCCCACGCTGATGTTTAACGGATACGACCAGGTGGCCAGCCTCTACAGCGGCATGGACCTGAAGAAAAGCTTTTGAAAGAGCAATCAGCACTCAGCCCGTCGGGCCGTTATCCAATTTATGCTGGCTGAATGCTGAGTGCCGGCAACTTGTCCCTTAAATGGTTTCGGGAAGGGCACGGCTTCAGCCGTGCCGCTTAGACCACAAATGAAAGCGGGTTTTAGCCCCTGAGGAGTGCCGCCTGGTACTAAGAGAAGTATTGATGAGACCAGCTCAGCATTCAGCCTGTGGGTCTTGTCGAACCTATACTGGCTGAATGCTGAGTGCTGAATGCGCCTTCGCTACTACAAGCCGATCGTCTTTCTGGCCTGCCTGATCCCGCTTGGTCTCCTCGGCTGGAAGGCCTACAACGGCCTCCTCGGCGCCAATCCCATCGAGGTCATCACCCACGCCACTGGCGACTGGACCCTCCGTTTCCTGCTGATTACGTTGTCGGTGACGCCTTTACGAAAGTTGACGGGACAACCGTGGCTCATCCGCTACCGCCGCATGTTCGGCCTCTTCGCATTCTTTTATGCGACCCTCCACTTCCTCACTTACATCTGGCTCGACAAGTTTTTTGATCTTCATGAAATGCTGGTCGATATCGCCAAGAGGAAGTTCATCACCGTGGGTTTCACAGCTTTTCTTTTGCTGATCCCGCTCGCCATCACCTCCACCAGCGGATGGATCCGCCGCCTTGGCGGCAAACGCTGGAACCTGTTGCACCGCCTGATCTACGTCAGTGCCATCGCCGGCGTAATCCATTATTGGTGGTTGGTCAAAGCCGATATCCGCAAGCCCGAGCAATACGCCGCCATCCTGGCAGTTCTGCTTGGCTATCGACTGGTTGTGAGGCTTCGACAAAAGGAAAAAAAGCGCTCCGGAGAAGCGCCCGCCAATAACCCGGCGTTTCAACGCCGGGTCAGCGCGCCCCAGGACGAAGTCCCGTAAGGGACGATTGATAGGAAATTTGAAAGCTCTCGCCGCATGGTCAGGGCCGGGTTCAAAACACCAAATTCCCCGATCGCCAAATTGCAAAATCTGAATCTGTGTATACCGCCGATTCTCCATAGAACTTTTCCCGCCGTTCTGTGTTAGAAGTAAGGGGAGCTTCGTCTCTATCCCGGGAACATTTCCAACGTTCGCACGCTTACTTCATGAAGGAGTCGGGCAGTTCTTCTGCCGTAAAAAAGACAATGAACAAACTGGGTCTCTCTTTGGCTCTCGTCGCTCTCATGTTTTCCCTGGGCTGTGGTTCTAGCAATTCTGGTCCTACGCCCTCCGGCAATTACAGCTTGGCCAGCCTCAATGGCGCCTACGTCTATCAGATGAGCGGATTTGATCTCGTCACCGGAAACCCCTACACCAGGATGGGCGTCTTCAACGCGAATGGCGCTGGAACTCTCACCGGAGGCACTGACATTTTTACCGAGGGCGCGGGAGTTACGACCCTGGGTATCAGCGGAACCTACAACCTCAGCAACGATGGCACCGGAACTCTGACTTTCACCTTCTCTAACTCGACTTCTTTCCAGTGGGTCTTTACCCTGCAGAGTTCCAGCAAGCTCTATCTGGTGGAGGCGAGCTCAACCGGTACATTTACGGGATACGGTACAGGCCTGTTGCAAACTTCCACTACCGCGCCAAGCGGCCCGTATGTCTTCAAAGCCCACGTATCCACCATCGGTGCCAGCGTTACTCCCACTGCACTGGTTGGCCAAGTCGATACCACGGGCGGTGCCTTTAATGGCTCCGCCGACATCAATACTCTCGGCGTTGGACTCATCGCCGCTACTCCGGCCACCGGTAGCATCGTCTCTCCCGACTCCACCGGACTTGGCACCGGAAGCGTCACCATTAACAGCGTCACTAACACCTTCAGCTACTATGTAGTCGACTCCAGCCACATCCAGCTTCTGTTTACCACCGCTCTTGCCGAAGGCCTGGGAACTGCCGAAGCGCAAACTGGCACCTTCAGCAATGCGACGCTGAGTGGGAGCTATGCCTTCGGTAGCCGCGGCGACACCGTGAATAACCTTCTCGGAGTCCACACCGTGGGTGTCTTCACCGCCGATGGCGCCGGCAATATCACGCCCTTCACCTTCGACGCCCAGAGCGATGGAGTTCTCACTAGCAACGGTAGCTTCAGTGGCAATACCTATACCGTAGCCTCGAACGGCCGTACCGCGGTGACTCTCAACAGCGGAGCCGCACAGCAGATCTACTGGCTGGTCAACGGAGCCCGTGCCTTCTTCATTAACACCGACCCCAACAGCACGATCGATGGCACCGCTGATCTGCAGAGCGGTTCCTCCTTCTCCAATGGCTCGACCAACGGACAGTTCGCCTTCGTCAACAGCGGCGTGACGCTCTCCGGAAATCCCCCGCTGATCCAGAACACTCTGGACCGCGTTGCCACCCTGCAATTCAGCGGCTCCGGAGGCCTCACGCTCAACGAATTCATCAACCTCACGGGAAGCACCAGCACTCCCGGCTTCCTCTCCGGTTCCTACTCCGTCTCGTCCAACGGACGCGCCACCGGCAAGATCAACGGAGGCTCCAACAACATTAACTTCGTCTTCTATCTGATTTCGGGCAACCAGGCCTATGTCCTGCAAACCGACTCCGGCTACGAAGTCGACGGCTTCACGCAACTTCAGCAATAAGAATTCAACGCTAACGAAAAAGGGCGATCCGCAAGGATCGCCCTTCTTTGATTGCACCCAAAAAGCGCTGCTCAGCGTTCTCTGCGGAAGTTCTGCGTGCTCTCTGCGGTTTAAGATTTAGTCTTGGGGTTTTGTAATTTCAAGAAGAACAATCAGGAAAGAGGTTGTTGGTTTTCAATCGAAAATCAAAAATCAACAATCGTAAATGTTTTTATCCCACTCTCCACACCGTATCCAACACCGTCCCGTCCACCCACTTCACCACTGCCGCCGGATGATCACTCAACTTCGGTTTCGCAGGTTTCCCTCCGCAAATCTTCTCCACTTCCGTCTTGATCTCCTGAATTGGCCGGACCGGCAGCTTCGATCCCTTCACCGCATCCAGCAAATCCTGCCGCCGCGGATTGATCGCAATCCCGCGCTCCGTCACCACTACGTCAATCAACTCTCCCGGCCCAGTCAATGTAGTGACCTCATCCACAATCACCGGAATCCTGTCCCGGAAACTCGGCACTGCCAGAATCGTGCATCCCCCCGCCAGGCAATTCTGCCACCCGCCAATCCCGTGCAGCAGCCGCCCGTCCGAGTGCGTCACCACATTCCCATTGAAATTCACATCCACTTCCGTCGCGCCCAGCACCACCGCATCCACCATCGATGCGAAATTTCCCTTGCCGTGATAGTTGTACGAAGTGAACGGAGAACTCGCCACGTGCCGCGGATCATTCGCCATCGACTTCACTCCATCCAGATCGAACGTCTGCCCATCCAGGATGTAGTCCGTCAACCCCTCGTTCAGCAACTCCACCAGAAATTTCGTCGATCCCCCGCGCACCCACCGCGCCTTCACTCCGTCCTGCTTCATCAACTCTTTCAGGTATTGCACGAACGCCAGCGCAATTCCTCCCGCGCCCGCTTGAAAAGAAAATCCATTCTTCATGATCCCCGCTTCGCGCAGGAATTTCGCCACCAACTCCGCAATCCTCAACCGGTCCGGAGACCGCGTAATCTGTGTTGTCCCCGACACAATCTTCGCCGGATCCCCAATCGAGTCCACTTCCACCACGTAATCGACGTTATTCCCCTGGATCTGCCAGGGCACGCACGGAAACGGCACCAGGTTGTCCGTGACCACAATCACGTTGTCGGCGTACATCGAATCCGCCAGCGCGAATCCCAGTGATCCGCACGCCGACTTGCCATGCGACCCATCTGCATTGCCGAAAAAATCCGCCGTGGGAGCCGCGATCACCGCCACATCAATATGGACTTCCCCGTCCTGAATCGCCTGCCACCGCCCGCCATGCGATCGCAGCACGCCCAGTCCGCGCATCTTCCCCTGTGTGCAGTAATCGCCCAGAGGCCCGTTCATGCTGCCTTCGATGTGATGGATGACTCCTTTTTCCATCAACTCGATGGCGCCCTTCTGCGACGGAAACGACGCGCTCGGAAACCACATCAGATCTTTCACGCCGATCCGCGCCGCCGCCTCCAGCGCCATCATCGCCACCCGGTCCCCATCCCGCAGGTGATGATGATTCGAAATCACCATGCCATCGCGCAGCCCGCACTTTCGCAATGCCGTTTCCAGATCCGCCACCCGCTTGTCGCCGTTCTCCGGAAAATCCTTGCTCGACCGGATCGGTGGCGCCTGCTTCCGCCCGCGCGGCTGATATTTCCCCACGCCGATATACGGGATCTGCGGCTTCCCGTTCACCATCGCCGGAACCATGCGTCCTGCCGCGTTCTGCGCGAGTTCGATCCGTTGCGTCATTCTGCTTTGCCCATCTGTTTGGCTCGCGCCACCAGTTTCTGCGCCCGCTCCACCACTGGAGGATCGATCATCTTCGATCCCAAACTCACCACGCCCAGCCCGCGCGCCTGCGCGTCATCAAATGCCGCAACGATCTTTAACGCCTTCTCAATCTCGGCCTGCGAGGGCGCAAACGCCTCATGGACTACCGGAACCTGCGTAGGATGCACGCATCCCATCCCTTCGAATCCCAGCGCGCGCGATTGCTCTCCCCACTTCCGCAGGCCGTCCATGTCGCCCACATCGCCAAACACTGAATCAATCGCCTGAATCCCTGCGGCCTTCGCCGCATTCACCAATCGTGTCCGCGCATACAGCGACTCGCGCCCCTCAGACGTCTTCACCACTCCCATGTCAGCCGTGTAATCTTCCAGCCCAATCGTCATCGCGGCCACATTCCGGCTTGCCACCGCGATCGCGGGAGCGTTCTCAATCCCAAGCGCCGACTCCAGAATTGGCATCAGCCAGATTGGACGCTTCAAGTTATGCCGCGACTTCAACTCGCCCACCATGCGATCCACTTCGCCCACTTGCTCCGCACTCTCGGCCTTGGGAATCAAAATCAGGTCGGGAGACTCCGGCACAATCTCCGCCAAATCCTCGAGCCCCAACGGAAAGGGATTGATTCGCACCGCCCGCTCGCACCCGCCGAAATCGACCGCGCGCAACGCGTTGCGCGCCAGGATCCGCGCCGCATCTTTCTCCGCCGCGTGCACTGAATCTTCCAGATCCAGGATGATCCCATCCGGCCCGTGCAGCGCCGCATTGATGAAATACTTCGGCTCGCTCCCCGGCAGATAAAGCCGCGACCGCCGCATGCGATCTTTCGCCGATGCCGCTGGCAGCGCACTCTGCTCGGGCAGCGCTCGATGATTGTTGGCGAATCCGGCCCGTCGCACCGCCGCCTCAATCCGCGCGGAAATTACGAAGGGAAGCGCGCCCTCGTCATGAACCGTGACCACGGCATGCTTGACCCCAAGGGACTCCAGCACTTGCCGGGTTTGCGCCAGGATTGACGATCCGTAATAAGGCGCAACTCGCGACTCGAGATTGATCTCCAGCCCGCCGCCATCGCGAGGTTCAATCGCGACATGCAAATCGGACCGGATCTCTTTCCCCCAGTGTCCAGCCTCCGCAGATTTCACTTTCGCAGTCATACGAATCACCACAACAGGACGTCATCCTGAGGTGCAAGCACCGAAGGATCTGGCGCGCATCGCGATAGCTTTGGGTCGATCACACCCTCAACGGCCAAATGCTAAGTGCCAAGTGCTAACTGCTAAAATTCGCGAAGCGTCATTTCAACTTCTCCAAAATCGCATCCGTCATCTGCACCGTACTCGCCGCTCCCTGGCTGATCGACTTCGCCCCGCCAGGAATGCGCATCATGTCATACGTCCTGACCTTGCCCTCTTTCACCACCGCAGCGACCGCATCTTTAATCCGCTGTCCCTTCTCATTCTCTCCTACGTGTTCGACCATCATAGCCGCAGAAAGAATCATGGCAATCGGATTCACAATAGGAGGATTCAACTCGGCATATTTTGGCGCGGACCCATGCGTCGGCTCAAACACCGCGATCTCATCCCCAATGTTGCCCGATGCGGCAAAGCCCAATCCTCCCACCAACCCCGCGAACGCGTCCGAAAGAATGTCGCCAAACAGGTTCGACGCCACGATCACGTTGTAGTCCTCGGGGTTCTTGTTCAGCCACATCAGCTGAGCATCAATGTTCGTCGACCACAGCGAGATCCCCGGATAATTCTTCGCCACTTCCTTCGCCGTCTCTTCCATCATCCCCGACGTCTCGCGCACCACGTTCGGCTTCTCGCAGATAGTTACGCCCTTGAAACCGCGCTTCTTCGCATACTCAAACGCCGCCGTCACAATTCTCCGTGCCGCATTCCTGGTAATCACGCGCAAGCTGACCGCCAGCTCCGGTCCCGGAACATTGGCGAAATTCTTGAACTTCGGATGCGTCGCCAGCGCCGCCCGCACATTCTCCGGCGGATTGGTCCACTCAATTCCGACGTACATCCCTTCCGTCCCCTGCCGGAAAATCGTGCTGTCAATCTTGGGCTCGTCGAATCCGCCATCCGTCCGCTTGCGAATGTAATTCAAGGGATTCCCGATAAATCCGATACACGGCCGTTGGCAGATATCCAGATTGAACTTCTGCCGCATGGTCACGATGGGACTGTAGTAAACATAGCCCTTGCCGCGCAGCTCCGGCTTAAGCTCCGCCTGCGCCTCTTTGTTCGGCTTCGAGGTGATCGCGCCGAAAAGCCCCAGCTTATGCTTGGTAAGCAATTCAATCGTGCGCTCGGGCAAAGCGTTCCCCTGATCGCACCAGCAATCCCACCCGATATCAGCATGGATGTATTCCGCATCAAACCCAACGGCGTTCAAAACCCGAATCGACTCAGGAAGAACCTGGTTCCCAATCCCATCTCCCGGCATCGACACAACGGTATGTTTAGCCATAAAAACTCCTTAATAAAGATTGACGATTTACGATTGCCGATTCAAAACCAAGAACAAGAAAACTGTCTCCCGTGGTGAACGCCTTTCTTTGCGCCCTTTGCGACTCCAAGGCTTCTCTTAGTCCGCAGCCAAATCTCTCCGTGCTTGCGAAATCTTCAATCGTAAATCGCGAATTGTAAATTTGACTTATCAGCCAGCCCTAGTCTCTGCGGCTACCAGATTCTCCACTCCATCCGCGATCACCAGCGACTGCGGCACGCTCCCTAAAGCAGGGAACGCAAACGTCTCGCCGCGCCATGAGATCTGCCCAGACGTGAAGTCAACCGTAATCTCGTCTCCGGGAATAATCGTCTTTTCCTTCGCCGAAATCTCCTTCGCAAACTGCTCCCGCAACCGCTTCACCAGTTCCGGCACTTCCACGCACAGAAATCCATTGTTATACGCGTTGCGCAAATAAGTCTGTGAGAAGCTGGCCGCAATCACTATCGGAATGCCCTTCGCCTTCAGACAAGTCACCGCCTGCTCGCGGCTCGACCCGGTGCCGAAGTTGTATCCGCTCACAATCACATCCCCCGCCTGCGCGCGCGCTGCAAACTGCGGATCGTAGTTCTCCATCACCACTTTCGCCATCATCTCTTTCGTCATATCGTCGCGATACGTATAGTCCTTCCCGTAAATTGCGTCGGTATTGACGTTGTCCTGTGGCGCAAAGATCAGCCGCCCTTTTACCCGTTCGGGGAAGCCGGGCAGAATCTCGACCTTCTCCGCCGCCGCCCCCGTAGAAAATTCTTTGTAATCGCGTTCGAGTGAACGATCGGCAAACTCGTGCGGCCCGCGAATGTATCCCGCCACCGCTGAAGCCGCCACCACTTCCGGACTCGCCAGGTAGCACTTCGCATCCCGCGATCCCATGCGCCCTTTGAAATTACGATTGGTCGCCGAAATCCCCACCTCGCCCGGCTCGAGCAACCCTACGCCCAGCCCAATGCAGGGGCCGCAACCCGCCGGCAGCGGATTCGCGCCCGCGTCGAGCAGGATCTGCCAGATCCCGCTCCGCTCAGCTTCTTCCTGCACCCACTTGCTCGCGGCTCCCAGGTAAAACGTCACTCCCGGCGCGACTTTCTGTCCTTTGAGCACCGACGCCGCAGCCTGCAGATCCTCCAGTCGTGAATTCACACAGGAAAGCAGGTAGGCTTTCTGAATCGCGACTTTCTTTTTCTCCATCTCCGCCAGCGAAGCCATCACCTGCACTGTATCGGGACCCGAGACATGTGGCGTGACCTGACTGAGATCGAGCGTGATGCGCGCCGCATACATGGCATCCGCATCCGGTCTGGGCGGATTCCTCTCCCAGCCTTCAATATCTTTTTCGGTAAACCGCTCCACACCCATCGCCTTCAATCGCTCGTGAACGCCCTTCAAATACTTGATCTGTCACCGCGTCCACCGGGAACCAGCCCACAATCGGTCCCCACTCGGTGCTCATGTTCGAAATCGAGAAGCGCGCATCCATCGACAACGACGCCACACCCGAGCCGCTGAACTCCACCGCCGCATTCAACACTTCGTCGTGGTTATAAAGCCCGCACAGGGCAATAATGACGTCTTTGCCTGTTGCTCCCTCCGGCAGTTTTCCCTCAAGCACCACTTCCACCGACCGCGGAATCTGCCACCAGAACTCGCCCGTCGCCCACACCGCCGCTGCATCGGTCCGCACAATCGGCGTTCCCACTGCCCCCAGCGCGCCGTACATGTTGGAATGAGAATCAGAGGCCACTACAAAAGATCCGGGCACAACGTATCCACGTTCCACCATGATCTGGTGCCCGATCCCCGAGCCTGCGGGATAAAAATCAATCCCATGCTCCTTGGCGAACGCTTCAATCGCCCGGTACTTCTTCTGGTTGGCCTCGTCTTTATTCTGGATGTCGTGATCGAGGGTAAAGACAATCTGCTTCGGGTCCTGAACCTTCTTCGCCCCGATCCCCTTAAACTTGCTCATCACGGCCGAGGTGTTGTCATGCGTCATGACATGAAACGGCCGTATGGAAACAAAATCACCGGTCCGCAGCGGCCGCTTAGGCCCTTCCGCCAGATGCCCCTGCGCAATCTTCTCAACAATGGTCTGACCCATAATTCCCTCTGCCGTGTGGAGCGGGCGTCCCCTGCCCGCTCAAGTCGCGTAGCGACGCCAGAAAATTATCTCCCACCGTATTACGCCTTGGGTGGCCAGCGCTTCAGCGCTGCCGATAAAATCCAAACAGTTTAGCGCTTTAGCGCCTGAGGGACTTCTCGCCCATTTGTGTCTTGCCGCTCGTCACTTCCCGCATAGACGCTATGCCTACCGCCGCTTCTTCTTTGCCGATTTCTTCGCCGTCTTCGCCCTCACATCCGCCTTCATCAACGCCATCAACTTCGACACCGACCCAATCTTCTCCAGATTCCAGATCGCATCCTTCAACTTCTCCTGCGCCTTCTTCGACAACACACCCTCGGCCAATGCCGCAAACTTCTCCTCAACCTCCGCATCGCTCAACGGATTCCGCGGATCCCCCTTGGGATAATCCAACTGCTTGGCAAACGTTTTCCCATCGGTGGTCGTGATGTTCACAACCACCCGCTGTAACGCCGGGAAACACTTTTTCGATCTCCGGATCCGCCACGACTTCGACTTTCTTCAACTGCGCCCGGATCGTCGGATCCATAATCTTCGCCATCTCGAACTGCGCCGGAGTTACCTGCCGCTCCGCCAGTGCCGCCGCAATCACGTAGGGAAGGGAATGGTCCGCCGTTTCTTTGGTGTGCGGATCGTATTTGCTGGGGTCGGAAAGAATATCCGCTGCCCGCGCCAGCGACCGGATCTGTATCTTCTCCACATTCTCCGGCCGCAAATCATTGTCCTTGACTAAGTCGAGCACAGCCGAGATCGGAGCATGAGTAAGTGCCTCAGTGGGGAAGAACTTCATCCCGCACTGCGTAATCCGCCACGACTCGCCGAGTCCGTCCGTGAGTAAGTTTAGCTTCCACTCCGGCCCAAAGCAGTGAGTAAGCCCTTCTTTCCCATCGACGACATGCTCCGGTCCGGTATAACCCTTCTCTGCCATCAGCGCCGCCAGCATCCCGCTCTGCGTGGCCATCGGGTCAACCGTGTTCTTCATCATTGTCAGCTTGCCCGCGGTCACCGCTCCCAGCGTGCAATGCCGGCTCGCCGAAATCCCGATCGCATGCTGAATCTGCTGCCACGGCAAATACAACGCCCGCCCCGCGACAATAGGCGAAACAAACGCCGTCAAGGTCGCATGATGCCATCCCCGCTCGCGAATCCCCGGGAACGCCGCCTCGCAGAAGCGCATCTCGAACTCATGGCCCAGCACCAGCCCGACAATCAGTTCCTTCCCATCCGACTTCGCCCGCTCGCACCCCGCCATCGCCGCGGGAAAAATATCCGACGGATGCGAAGGATCCTGCTTCCAATAAATATCGTTGTAATCCATGCAGCGAATCATCAACCCATTCGCCAACGAAGCCGATACCGGATCCATCTTCTTCCCCGTACCGATAACAGTCGCCGGACCGCGCCCCGCGATCTCATCCAGCACCTCGAGCGCAATCTTCACATCGTGCTGCTGATACCCACCCAGCGCACAACCGACGGAGTCCAGCAGGAATCTTTTCGCCTGGTACACCGCCTCCGGCGAAATCTGCCGGTAGTTGAGATTCGCCGCCCACCGCGCCATCTGCGCCGTCACTGTTTCTCTCCCCGCCGTTTTATCCGCCACAGTCACTCCTGATCAACCCAATCTCAATAACTAATTAAGAAGAGGTCATCCCGAATCTGTATCTAGTTAAAGAAGACGTCATCCCGAGCGAAGCGAGGGATCTGGCGTGCCACACCATCGCCCTCGACCCCCGCTACTTCCCCTTCACATTCTTCGCATTCTTGAACGGCAAATACGCCATGAAGTCCGCATGATGGACGATATACGCCTCCGTCGTCCGCTTCACCAGATCCCCCTCCGCGGCGTGCGCCGCAATAATGTGGCACACATCGTCCGGCACTCCGCACTCCAGCGCCAGCGCCACTCCAGTAAACGGATGCCGCAGCGCCTCTCCCCGTTCGCTCTGCCGGCTCTTCCCATCTGGACCGATCTCGTACTCCAGCAACTTCCCCACATCCGCGAGGATTGCCCCCGCCACCACCGTATCCAGTTTCACCGGCAGCGCCCGTCCCATAAACTCCTGCATCGCCTCGGCACTCTGCCGCGCAATATGCACCACACAGCGCTTGTGCTCCATAAAGGTGATGGGACAATTCGGAATCAGCAGCGTGAACGGAATATGATTCAGATCCTCCGGCTTCAGCGGACTTCTCTCCAGCGCCTTCACCCACGTCTGCGTCACCTGCTCGCGCAGCTTCGCATTCTCGATCCACTGGATCTCCGGCCACAACCGTGCCACCGCCTCACGCATGCCCCCGCCCTCCTTCGACAAACCACCTAGCTTATCGTGGACGCCAACCCACCGTCGAGTGCACCCGTCTATAATTCTTTGCGCAAGGAAGCAATGCCGAGAGCATCGAAGAGGGGAATGTCTTTGAAGAGCATTTGGATCGTCGCAGTCCTGGTGTCGATCGCGACCGTTGCCGCTGCCCAGCAAGCGACGCCGCTCACCATTCGCACCCAGTCGCTGCCCAACGCCCGCCTGCGCCAGTCCTACCAGTTCACGCTGCAGGCCGATGGCGGCATCCTCCCGCTCAAATGGACCCTTGTCAGCGGAGACCTCCCACCCGGCCTCAAGCTCGGCTCCGACGGCATCCTCCGCGGCGCCCCCACCAACGCGGGAGATTTCTCCTTCGTCGTCCAGGTCGAAGACAACGCCAAGCCCCAGAACCAGCGCTCGCAGCCCTTCAGCCTTCGCGTCGTCACCCCCCTGCTCGTCGAGTGGCTCCGCCCGCCCCGCGTCAACGGACAGCGCGTCGAAGGCGCCATCAAAGTCACCAACGCCACCGAGCAGGATTTCGACCTCACCGCCATCATCGTCGCCGTCAACGAATACGGACGCGCCACCGCCCTCGGCTACCAGCACTTCAAACTCCGCCGCGACACCAGCGAATACGAAATCCCCTTCGGAGAAAATCTCCCCTTCGGCGCCTACGACATCAACGTCGACGTCATCGGAGAAGTCCCCTCCGACAACCTGATCTACAAAGCCCACCTCGCCCCCAAAGAAAAAATCCAGGTAAAGCAAGGTCCATAGACACAGGTTTCGAAACTCGAAACTTGAAACTATTGTTGTCATCCCGAGCGGAGCGAGGGATCCGCAGTTTTATTAGGTGGGCCAAGAAGGAAAGAATGAAGGAAGGGTTAAAACTCCCCATCCCAACCGTCGCGTCAGGATGGGGATTCTTACAAGCTAACTAGAACCGTATCACCACTCCGCCCGAGTAGCGGAAGTTGTTCTGCGAATCGCCGCTGATGTGCGTCTGCAGGAAGTCGAACTGTCCCACGCGAATCGCAATATGCGGCAGGACCTTGTAGTCCACTCCGCCGCCCAGTGCCCAGCTGAACCCGCTGTCCGACGTGCTCACGGACACTCCGCCCCCGCTGACACTGCCCGAAATGTGCGCCCCGCCAAACAGCGCATGCGCAAACGGCTCCAGTTTCCCCGCCCGCGCCCGCACCACCGGACCAAACATGTAGGTGTACAGATGCGTGCTCACGCCCACTCCCTGGAAGCTTGGCGTGCCATAGCTGCCCGAGAAGTCCGCCGTCAAGCCCACGTGGCGGTTGAAGTACCCGCTCACCGCGCCATTCCAGCCGTTCAGATTGAAACCATTCACTCCGCTTACGCCACTGTTAGCGTGCAGATACTGGTACCCGCCAAAAATATCAGCCTTGTCCTCAGCCATCGCGGCCGCCGACAAACCCAACACAAAACAGAACAATAGCATCGCAATTTTCCGTGTCATGTATCTCTCCTGTAAGAAATTGAAAATATCGACCGATCTCTAGAGACCGGGTGCTAATTCGGGGGATGTTGGTGCAGTAGTGTTTACTGTACTCCGTTCCCGACGATTAGGTGTCATTGTAGTAGACCTAGTCGATAACCATTAAGTAACTTTGGTCGATGTCCTTCCCGGGACCTGAGGTGCCATCATAACCTTCCCGATTTGTAATGTTGATCAATCAGACAAGGTCCTCACCCGCACGAAAGGGAGTGTCCCTCCCAAAATTTGAGACCTGAAACTCGAAACTAGCTCTTCAACAAATCCCACCCCTCTCGATACCTCTCATAAAACCCCCGTCCCCCCGTCAAATTCAAATGCAGCGTGCACCGCTCTCCCATCACCTGCGCCGGAATGATGTACCACGCATCATCCGGGATCAGATACACCGCAAAAAAATCCACCGTCCCCTTCTTATAAGGACGCCTCCCCGGCCCCATCACATTCAAGCTGTACTCTCCCGTCCTCCGCCGGTACTGCGTCGACTTCACCTGCACCCGCCGGAACCTTCCCCGATACTCGACCACCACGTCATACTGCCCCGAATCTCCGTACGGCCTCGCCACACTCAACCCGTGCTCCGCCGCCCGCGCCATAAACACCAACTCCACCCACTCACCCCGAGGCTTACACTCCGCAATCGCACACTCCATAAGTTCGCTCCAAATAAAAAGGGCGGCCAAAGGCCGCCGATAGAAAAAATGCCGTTATGAATAACTAACTAGAGCTGAGAACTAGAACTGAGAACTGCTTATACTTCCATTATATCAATTAGCCATACCTGAATCGGACAAATTTGCAGAAATATATTCCACTCTTTCGCAAGCACTTACAAAGATTTGACCCTCCAGACCCCCTTGACAACTCAATTCCCAAATCGAGAAACTCCAAGCCGAATTCCCATTTCGGAACTAACTCTCAACCCCTGTCATCCCGACCCCGAGCGAAGCGAGGGCGGAGGGACCCCACGACAGCCAGCATCACCGGTGCAGTCAAAAGGCATTTCCACGCAGATTCGTCCTGGGCTAACATGTGTCATCCTGCATCCACGCAACAATTCTTGAAATCTAAGGCCCGCACGGACACGGATCCTTCCACCCAAGTTTCTCGATCCACTCCGTGGACACACCTCGCCCCACGCTTGACCCGCGCCTCCGAAGGATATCCGGGCTTACTGCTGGGGATGAAAGCAAGAGAGGCTGTCGCAGAATTGGTCGTCGTATCGCATGGCGCCTCCTGTAGGGAGCGACGGAATACCATGCGAAGACGAAACGAACGGATCGTATGAGAGCACAGCTTCAGCCGCGCCGAAAGAGAGGCTTTGGGAAGGGCACGGCTTCAGCCGTGCCGAAAAGACGAAGAAGTTGACGAAGGTTCCGCGATGCCCCATCCCACTCCAAACGCCCGACCGCAAAACAGAAATAGGGTTTCTTGCCACAAAAACAAATGCGAATCATTTCGGCCACGGCATAGCGCTGCCATCCTGTGCCGTTTTGACGGTGACCTTGTGGTTTGCCACGCTTAAGTTGATGGAGGTCTGTCCGTCGGCGCTGACTAGATTCATCACCTGGGTGCTGTCGGGCGTGCTGCGCAGTTCGGTGATAGCTTTGCCGGCCCTGGCTCCCACGCCCACGCTCGCCAACTGCCCGGTACGCTCGGTACCGTCTTTCTTGTCGATCGCCCTTACTACCGGCAGTTCTTCGCCAATGCTTGCCGATATTTTTTTAGAACCGTCAGCATTCTGTATGACGAGCGAGTCACTCTGCAGGGCCGCTCCCTGGCTGGCCCCTTTGTCCTGCAGCACAACCGCGGGCCGCGAATCCTTGAAGCCCACGCCAAAGCTGCCATTCTTGTCGATCGTGTTCAGAGAAAATCGGGGAGCGTTGTTGTAAAAATCCAGCAATGACGAGGCCCGGTTGTTGTTCTGATCTCGCGCCTCCAAAACGATGCTGCCACTCTGTATGACGGTAGCCAGTGCCTGGGTGCGCATCTCGATTAGTCCCGCGCCATTCGAGCCTTCGATCTTCATGACGACGTTTCCGTTCTCGTCAATGATGTGCAACTGGCGCACTCGCGTCGGCTGGGTTGCGCCCTGAAAGGCGGAGAATACAAACAAGCAGAAGAATAGGATCCAACTCACCCACACGAGTTTCGTATTCCGTGAAAGCTTGGCCGTCAGCGAACTTAGTTCGTTTTCAGTTTCGTTGTTCATGAACCGTCTCCTTGCGGGCGGATCAAGTTACTCGATGCGCAGGGAATTGGCAAGAAAACAAACAGAAGATCAAGTCCCGGAAGGACGGACGAATCTTCCTGCCAAATATCGAACCTCGGGTGCCCCATTTCTCGCGCCTTTTGCGAGAAGTGGGGCTTTCTCCCTCGCTCGCGGACATAATCCCCGCGCCCACTCCGGTCAAAAGCACCCTGAGCGCATGCAACAATTCTTGAAACTCGAAACCTGAAACTCGAAACTGTGTTTCCCGACCCGCGTCTCCGAAGGATATCCGGGCTTACTGCTGGGGATGAAAGCAGGAGAGGTCGTCCGAAAATTCGTCGTCGTATCGCATGGCAAACCTCCTGTTGGGAGGGACAGATATCAAAATAAGAATTGTCATTCCGACCGAAGGGAGGAATCTGCTTTCGCGTCGAGCACCACCGACCCGGCGACCAGGCGAACGGATTCGTATCAGGGCACGGCTTCAGCCGTGCCGAAAGAGAGGCTTTGGGAGGGGCACGGCTTCAGCCGTGCCGGTAAGCGAAGAAGTTGACTAAGGTGCCGCGATGCCCCATCCCACTCCACACGCCTTCCTCACTTCTCCAACTTTCCCGCCACACTCGACGTCTCCCCAGCTTTCACCTCAATCTCGTTCACCGAGTCCTTATATCCGGTCTCGACCAGCTGAACATGATGCTTGCCGGGTTTCAACTTGATTACAGACGGCGTCCGCCCGCGTCCAACCGAATCCACGAAAATATCGGCGCCCGCTGGATCAGAACTGATCGAAATGGTTCCCTCGGTCTCCGTCGAGGCTGTGGTCATTGCGGTGCTCGACATCACCGCGGGCCTGAGTTGGCCTCCAGCCTCCACCGGAGCGGCGGGCGCCTTCGCTGAGTTTGACGGACTGGCCAGCAGCGCCGTCGCAGGCGCGCTGCCGGTGACCTGAGCCACAGAGTTGGTTGAGGACGTCGCGCTCGCTGGCATGGACGCAGGCGTTGTATTCGCCTCAAGTTCAGCCACCAGCCTCACGTTACCGCTCGACGAATGTATTCTGCGTTCCCATGCCGTGTAGCCTTTCTTCGTGACTTTGATCGTGTGATCACCGGGTGCAACGCCGACCGATGAGGGAGTGTTTCCGGCGAATGTCCCGTCCAGTTCAATGTCCGCATTCGCGGGAGTGGAAGAAATATCCAGCGTCGCCGACGGCGCTGCGGAAGTCTGCTGGCTCGATGGATTTGCAGCAGCAACTTGTACACCTCCAGACTCACCTTGAAATTTTGCGGCGTCGAGAGGGAGATTCCCGTTCACATACGCGGTAATCTCCGTGCCCTTGGGGATGGTGATGTCTTTTCCGTGCATGAACAGGAAGAACGGGGCAGCTGGAAAGAACACAATCGCGGTCGCCACAATCCCGCCCGTCATCGCCCCCGTGTGCCCGCCGCCTTTTACTTCTTTTACCGCGCGCAACGCCGTTTTCTCGCCGTCCGCGAGCCGGACCGAGTCAATATTCATGTCGAGTTTGCCGCCCCGCGCCATACGCTTCTTTGGGCTCAGCTGCCGTTACGGTTCCCCATGCCGTGCCGCCTTTGGGAATCACGACCAGGTTCCCGACCTTTACTTCCTCGAGAACTTCAAAGTCGACCGTCTCCCCAACTTGGGCATCCGCGGATGAGACTGTACGAGAGATTCTCAGCTTTACTGGCGTTCCTTCCTCAAGCATAGGGCCGCCGGGAGCGCCCGTCGCGGGCGGAGCGGTTTGGGAGAAAGCGCAAGGCAACGAAACCGTGTAGATCAACAACACGGCCACGAAGAGGCGCAACGATGCGCGCATAAGTGCCTCCAAAGATTGTGAAATGTTCGTCCACTGTCAGGGGAGGCAGCGGTTTATGGACGATGGGCCGGGAGCCTTCAAACTGATTACTTGGCCTTGGGGAAAGCGAAGGGGATTGTCCTCTTTGTCCGATACCCGTGTCAAGGAGTGCTATTGAGGCGATAAGAGGGAATTCGTATCGGGCTATGGCTTATGCCACATCAAAGGAACCCAGCCCCAAAGGGGCGGGACATGTTAGCCCAGGACGTAAGTCCTGGGCACGCCAGGAATTTGATGAAGGTCCCACGATGCTCCATCCCGCTCCCAACAGCCGGATAGACGCAACCGAGGCTCCAATGCTAAACTCCCGTCCTCCCCTGAACGGCCGAACTCTCCCGCATAACTTCACCATGGAGGCATTCATGCCAAGCGAACGACCTTACAGCGGCATGAGTTGGGATGACTTGGAAAGAAAGATCAACAAAGTCATGCACGACTTCATTCAAGAAGTCATGGTTGTTGACGATGAACTCAAATACCGCCACGTTCCCTCAGCCGTCGCGCTCCACCAGAGGGTCAAACGCATCCGACAATTCTTTATCAACGGCGCCTATGAGGGACGTTAGTTCCGGAGGGTTTTTCATGAGTCTATTCATCGAGGGCAAGTCTTATTCGCGTGCGCAGATCTCCAAGAAACTGGGCGGCGGAGTGCAGGATTTTCTTCCGCACAGCGGTAAACACGTCGTCTGCGGATGCTTCAAGAGAAAGTTTAACCCGAACGCACCCGGAGAAGTCCTGCCCGGGAATACAGATAATAAGCGGCGCTGGGCGCAGCAATTCTACGATCAGCGCGAGGCAGTACCAATATTCGTCAAACAAGCCAGAAACCACTGGGAATACGTCGGACTCTGGCGCTGTGTAAACCTCGACACCAACATAAAACGGGTCAAGGCCGCAAACCGGAGTGCTCGTCGAAGCGATGTTGCGATGATCCTTACCCTAAAAAAGACTCGTTGAACCCGCTGAACTACATGGAGGTTCGATGCCACTCCTAATCGATGACGCATTCATTCAAAACTGGCACCCGAAGTACGATCTCACTGAAGACGACGAGGGAAAATATCAGGAACTTGTTACCCTGGTTCCTAAAGAGATGACCGCCACCGGCACGATATTAGAAGAGACTTTCTTGGCAATATGGAAGTGGAAACGCGCCATGCGCGTGATCGGTCACGTGCTCTGGATCGATATGACACCCTTTACGCAGAGGCCTTCGTCGAATTCCTGCGTTGCCGCCGAACATGAAGTTGCCGAGTCTCTTGGCGGGCAGCGCAAAGTTGCCAGGTTTTGGTGCGCCTACCGGTTCTACCCTTATTCATTTTATCCACCCGCAGACCATGCCCATCATCGACGTGCGCACAGCCGAGACTTTATGGAAAGCAGGCATTGTGTCCACTGACCGAACTGACCTGGAGCACTACGAAGAATTTCGCCGTGGCATCCAAAGCATTCGCCAGCGCTGTCCGCGCTGGACGCTGCGCGAGATCGATAGAGCCCTGTTCGCTTACCATAAGCAGGTTTTAGATGCTGGACGATCCGCTGCGAAATGTTCGATGGCGTCTTCGGCAGGAACAGATCGACTTCGACGCGAAACTCGACTCGGTGGAGCGCTGCCGACGAATCACAATCGCTTTGCGCAAGCCTTCGTGCGCGAATTGGCGGCACATTTTCCACACCTGAAATCATGAAAATCATGCTCGCGGAGACCGATATCCAGTCCGGAAGTGTTCTCCCAAATGATCACGGCGAGGGAAACAAGGGGCAATGTCCCTGCGTCGGTACCGGTCGCCAGATCTTCGACCGACTGGGACGCGGCGTCTACCGCGTTCGACAATACCGATCAGTATGATGCACTTGGAGGCGGAGGAATGAGTGATCAATCAACGGCGGCGACCGCCGGAATCGGTTTCGGATCAGCGCTTGCGATGATTCTTTCCTTCCAACTGAATCACTCTATCCTGTGGGCGATCCTGCACGGTGTTTGTTCGTGGTTTTACGTTGCGTATCGGGCATGGAAGGGCGACTATTGATATCGCTTTATCAGACTATCTCCGAAGGAAAGGAGTACGACCGTGCCACCGACGAGGCCAACAAGACTTGCTCTTTCAAGGCCGCAAACTCAGTTCGAATTTCGAAATTACTACCAATGTCCTTACGACGAAGGGACGTGGGCGGACGAATGGCATTGCACTTCCAACGATAGATGTCCGGTCTGTGGCCGTGAAATCGAGCCATACTTCAGTGAAGATGTCGTCTCTCTCGTCTAACCGATGAACCTTCAGTGCAATATTGAACTTGCCGCTAGGTACAGGTCTGGAGCGCAGATTGCGCGAGTGCTCAGCGAAGAATGGTGTTCGCGTGAGTTGTATTGTCCCGCTTGCGATGCCGATCAGTTGTTCGGCTCGAAACCCAACAACCCAGCCATTGACTTTTCCTGCCAAGCCTGCGATCAACTGTTTCAGCTTAAGAGCCTAAGAAAGTGGAATCCCAAGAAGATAGTGGACGCTGGCTACGAATCGATGTGTCGCGCCATCCGAACAGACAGGGCGCCTAACCTGCTCGTGCTGCAATATTCCGCTGAGTGGACCGTCCAAAATTTGATGTTGATTCCTCGGATGTTCTTTTCCGAGAGTGTTATCGAGAAACGTAATCCATTGAGCTCGAATGCGCGACGCGCCGGGTGGGTGGGATGCAATATTCTGCTCAGTGAAATACCGATCGATGGAAAGATAGCAATCATCGCGGGCGGGTTACAGATTCCCAAACAGCATGTTCGTGACGAATTTTCGAGAGTAAAGCAATTAGGAGAAGTGCCACCCTCGGTCAGGGGCTGGGCACTAGACGTTCTTCGGATTATTCGTGGCCTTGGAGAGTCTGATTTTTCACTGCAGGACGTTTACAGATTCGAATCACAACTAAAAGAGCTTCATCCGCATAACCAGAACGTGCGACCCAAAATCCGCCAACAACTCCAAGTCCTTAGAGACGTGGGGCTTGTTAAGTTTACCAAGCCAGGAAGCTACAAATTGCAGAATTAGGTGGACCCTCAGAAGCTAAAAGGGCCATTGGGATTCATCTTCTGGCGGCATGGCTGAAGCCATGCCCTTCCCAAAACTCGGCCACGTCCCAAATCTGCCCCCTTAGACCACAATCTCATCGGCTGCGGCGCTGGCCAGGATACTCAGATCCTTGAACACGCGAGCGTTAAACGGGTCTCGGGCTCCCGCGCTTCGCAGGATGCCGCGAAACTCGGTCCTGAGCACGCGGTAGATTTGCATCATTTGCACCACATTCGGTTGGCGATGGCTGCGCACAAAGACGTTGCAGAGTTCGCGGAATACGCCGCGGATGGTGCCGTCATGCACATAGACATCCGTGCCGTCGAGGTCACTCAGAGACTTATGCAGCCGGTGGCGTTGCGACTCGCAGACCACCCAGTGGTGGTCGCGCGCGGCCGTTCTTTCCAGTGCTACGGTTAATCCCAACTCAAAGGGCATATTGAATCGAGGGGTTCGCGGTGCGTGCGTATCTAACTGCACTCGTGAGAGGTCATGCACGGAATACTCAGACGCCGAGATGAGGTCCACAATGCGATCCAGACGTCTGCGGCTGAAAGGGATTTCTAAAGCGGCGCGCGGAGTAAAACCGAAGGCGCTGATGGCTGCGATGTAGGCGAGCAACAGGTTCTCGAATCGACTGTCATACGGAATGTTGAGAAATACAGATTCCGCTTTAGGCGCGCGCCTTGCTGCGGACGGAGCGCGTCTTGCGGCCATTGGTCTGGGCATTTCTCCTGCTGCTCTTTCTGGTGGAAGTAGCCGGAGTTCTCACGCCATTTCTAGACTTTACCACTGGGCCGGTACTGGATTCGCGATCGGCGAGTCGAGCTGTCAAATCCCTGGCGGTGGCGATCAATTCCCTGGTACGAGACGCCGACACTCCCAGAGCCCTCGCCGTGTCATGCGCACTGGCAAACCTGCCGCGAACTTTGATCGGGGATGACATCGTCTCTGATTGTACTCGCCCCAGTGCGAAGCGCGGGTGCATCAAAATCCCCGATCTGATCTTTACGGCTCCTCGGAAATCTCGATGGGGTTTCCTTCCACGTCGCACGCCTTGGTGAAATGTGTCCCTTGGCCGTCTTGCTCAACCTCGCCAACGGACACTCCTTGCGAGAGCAGGTAATCGCGCGACTTTTCGAGCTTTGAAGTAAACAGGCGGGCGGTGAGTTCTCCGGAACTCTTACCTTGCGGACCGAGCACAAACAGGCAACTGTCTTCGTCAAAGCCCAGTGCGACGCAATCCTCCCCGTCATCCAGCGCGACGTTCACCCGCTTAACGCCAAATGTCTTCCTGTACCAGGCCGTCGCGGCTGCCAGGTCGGACACCGGCATATAATTCGCGCCCCCTGAATAGAAGAGCGATTTCGCCGGGTTTCCGAATATCGACATTGTTATCGCCTCAGACTCACCAAGACAAGCTTCTCACAGCGTGTCGAGCAGGAATCGAGCCGGCGGGGGAAGACACCCGACCTGCCCGATTCCTCACATCTGAGGTCCCTCAGCGGCTGAAGCCGTCGAGGTTTCGTCTCGCGGCGGCATGGCTGAAGCCATGCCCTTCCCAAAACCTGCGGTGCTTTGCGCCTGCACGGAGGCGTCCGTCCCCTACATCAATCAGCGAGCTGCTCTTAGTACCGCTTTTCCCGCGGATTGCGGGAGGCGGACGGGCACAAAATAATCTTCAGGATAAAGGTAATCTTCTCCGGACTCGTCGATCACGCGCATCTGATGAAGCTTCGCGGCGCGGACGTCCGGGATCACCTGGTAGAGCTTTCGCAGCTCCAGCGATGCGCCGTAATCTCCATTTTCGACGCAGACTACGAATTGGGGTTCGGATCGTTTCATGTCAAGTCCATCAGCGGCTAAAGCCGTCGAGGCTTGTCCTGTGGCGGCACGGCTGAAGCCGTGCCCTTCCCAAAACCTGCGGCGCTTCGCGCCTGGACGGACGGGGCGTTCGTCCCTACACGAACAAAATCCCCACCCTAGCGCAAAGTGCACGCTAGGATGGGGCACTCTCGAGGCCTTTGAAACTTGAAACGTTGAAACTCGAAACTTGTTCTAGCTGCAGCCGCTGGTGCTTCCGCAGCTCATGCAGCGGTAGCAGCTTCCATTTCTTGTCATGATGCTGCCGCAGAAGCTGCACGTCGGAGCGTCGCCTAAGTCGATGATCCCCGAGAGCGCATCCGCCGCATGGACACTCCCTTTCGTTTGCGGCGCACGTCCCAAAGTTTCCGCCGAGCCGTTCAGGTCTCCGATCTCTGACGGCTGATTGCTGACGCCGGCCGGCCGCATCCTCAGATTTTCGAAGAGCATCTGCTGCTGGCCGGTCGAGAAGCGCAGGTCCAGCCAGCGGAAGATGTAGTCCATGATCGACTTGGCGAAGCCGATGTCGGGATTGCCGCTCCAGCCGCTGGGCTCAAAGCGGGTGTGGGCGAACTTCTCGCACAGCAATTTCAACGGCACGCCGTGTTGCAGAGCGATGGAGATGGCGCAGGAGAAGCTGTCCATCAGGCCGCTGACCGTCGATCCCTCTTTGGCCATGGTGATGAAGATTTCGCCTACGCTATCGTCGGGATAAAGTCCGACAGTGATGTAGCCCTCGTGTCCACCCACGTTGAATTTGTGGGTAATCGATCGGCGCTCAGCCTGCAGTTTGTGCCGCACGGCTCGCGGAGGCCCGTTAAGGTTCTCTTCTTCGACGTGAGCCGCGGCCGCCGCAGCCGCATCACCTTTCTTCGAAAGCGCAGTCGAAGTGCCCGCCGCCGACAAGGGCTGTGACTTCTTGCATCCATCGCGATAGATAGCGACGGCCTTGAGTCCTAGCTTCCATGCCTGGAGATACGCTTCCATGATGTCTTCAACAGTCGCGTTCTCAGGCAGGTTCACGGTCTTCGAAATCGCTCCGGAAATAAACGGCTGCGTCGCCGCCATCATCCGCAAATGCCCCATGAAGTTGATGGACCGAGTCCCCTTCGCCGGCTTGAACGAGCAATCAAACACCGCCAGATGCTCGTCCTTCACATGCGGCGCGCCTTCAATGGTTCCGGTAGCGTCAATGTAAGAAACAATCCCATCCGCCTCGGTGTGCGAGTAACCCAACTTGAAAAGCGCGGTAGGGACAGTATTGTTAACAATCTTAATCATCCCCCCACCGACTAACTTCTTATACTTAATCAAAGCCAAATCCGGCTCAATGCCAGTAGTGTCGCAGTCCATCATGAAACCTATTGTGCCTGTCGGCGCTAGGACCGTTACCTGGCTGTTGCGGTAGCCGTGTTTTTCGCCGTGGCTTAGGGCTTCGTCCCAGGCTTGTTTGCTGGCTTCGTAGAGGGCTACGGGAACGTTGTTTTTGTTTATGTTATTGACCGAGGCGCGGTGCATTCGGATTACATCGAGGAATGGCTCGCGGTTGATGTACCAGCCGGGGCAGGCGGCGCCGGGAGTTACTTTTTCTCCGAGATTGTTTTCGGCGAGGCCTTTTCTGGTTGCTTCGGTGGCGGGAGCGATGGGCTCGCAGAGTTCGGCGATCTTCGAACTCTGTAAGTAGGCCTGGCCGCACATGATGGCGGTGACACACGCGGCGTAGTCGCGTCCGGCATCGGAGTCGTAGGGGAGACCCGTTGCCATCAACAATGCGCCGAGGTTCGCGTAGCCCAAGCCGAGCGGGCGGTAGTCGTGCGAGTTCTTGCCGATCATCTCGGTGGGATATCCGGCGTTGTCCACCAGGATTTCCTGCGCGGTGATCAGCACGTCTACCGCATGGCGGTAGGCTTCGACATCGAATGTGCCATTGGGAGCGAACTTGAGTAAGTTGAGGCTAGCCAGGTTGCAGGCCGAGTCATCGAGGAACATGTACTCCGAGCATGGATTGCTGGCGTTGATGCGCGCAGTGTTCTTCGAAGTGTGCCAGCGATTTGTCGTGGTATCGAACTGCATGCCGGGATCGCCGCACTGCCAGGTGGCGTCGGAGATCTTCTTGAGAAGATCTTTGGCTTTGTAAGTGGTGATGGGGCGTCCGTCTTTCACCGCGCGAGTCGAGAAGTCGGTGTCGCGGACGACGGCGTACATGAAGTCGTCGGTCACGCGGACCGAGTTATTCGCGTTCTGGAAGAAGATGGAGCTGTAGGCGTCGGAGTCAGGATGCGAGCCGTCGTATCCCTGAGCAACGAGGGCGTGGGCCTTGGCTTCTTCTTTGGCTTTGCACTCGACGAAGTCGACGATATCGGGATGGTCGACATTGAGGATGACCATCTTGGCGGCGCGGCGAGTCTTGCCGCCGGACTTAATGACTCCGGCAAAGGCGTCGAAGCCTTTCATGAAGCTGAGCGGGCCGCTGGCGGTGCCTCCTCCGCTGAGAGTCTCGGTCGAGGAACGCAATGGAGAGAGATTGGTTCCGGTACCGGATCCCCACTTGAAGAGCATGCCTTCGGTCTTGGCGAGGGTCAGAATGCTGTCGAGCGAGTCGTGCACCGAATTGATGAAGCAGGCGGAACACTGCGGCGTCTTGTATCCAGTCACGGAAAATTCCACGCGCTGGGTGGCCGGGTTCCAGTGCCAGTTCTGGGCGTCAGAGTTGGGCTCGATGCGATCGCATCCGACGTTGAACCAGACGGGCGAGTTGAAGGCCGCGTACTGGCGCACGAGGATGTGGACGAGCTCGTCGTGGAAAGTGGCTCCGTCTTCATTGCTGCGGAAGTAGCCCTGCGCTCATGCCCCAATCGCGAATGGTTTCGGCGACGCGGGTGACGAGCTGGCGGACTCCGGTCTCGCGCTCGGTGGTGCCGGCGAGTCCGTGCAAGTATTTCGAGGCCACGATGTTGGTGGCGGTCATCGACCAGTCTTTGGGGACTTCGACGTCTTTCTGCTCGAAGATCACGTTGCCCTGGGCATCGGTGATCTGAGCGAGACGCTTTTCCCATTCGACCTGGTCGTAGGGGTTCTCGCCGGCTTTGGTGAAGAAGCGGCGAAAGGTGAGGCCGGGGGCTCGTTTCCTGGTCTCAACCGGGGTCGTGGTCGCGGCCTCTGTCGTTTTGTCGGCGATTTTTGCGGTCACTTCGGGCATCGCTCTCTCCTCATTAGATTCTTGCCAGTGAAAATCGATCTTTGTCTGTGACGTTCAACCTTAGAAGCCTTTTACCAAAAGCCCTTTACCGCAAAGGTCGCAAAGAAAAGCCGCAAAGTTCGCGAAGAACCTTGCGCGACCCGATCCGGGCGAACTTGCCACCCGAATCCCCTAGAAGCCGGTGGGGAGGGGAGCGGGGGGCTCTATATGGGCCTTGGGCTCCGTATCTTGCAATTCCAGGTGTTGGGAAACTCCGCCGGAAAAGGGGGCGGACTGAAGATTCATGTGACTCGAGATGCCGGAAGCCACGTCGCTCGAGGTGCCCGCCCATTGCAGCAGGGCGGCATAGGCGGCGTGGCGCTGGTGAGCATCTTCGATGACAGCGTAGCGGGCGAAGCAGCGTCCGCTGGCAAAACGATCGCGGACCTTGCTGCCGGGCAGGAAAAGGTGTCCGAGAGCCATGCCGAGGTCGTCGGCTTCGGAAATCTGGAAAAGCGCGAGCATGCGCTTGCCACCGGTGGCGGAAAGCTCGCCGGGAGCGATGATCTCTTCTCCCAGGGCGAAGACGCCGGGTTGGCTGGGCGCGAGCAGGACACTGAAGTTGGACTCGCAACGAAACCACTTGGACCAGGCGATGCGGCGATGGTCGAATGTGGGCTCGAAGTTGTGCCGTGCCAGAGATTCTGTAACCAGATGCGCCAGACCTTCCATGGGGGCTCCTTAGAACCGGACCTCGGACTTCAGCCCTCGGCCCTCGGTATTTCACTTTACAAACGAGGAAGGGAATGCTCCCCTTCCTTCCGGGTGTTTTCCACAGACTGAATTGTCAAACTGAGTCGTTCCCCGAGGGGAGTACGGGGACGGGGAACGGCCACCGCTAAAGCCGGACCTCGGGCATCAGCCCTCAGCCCTTCGGCGACTCGGGATCACCTCGACCTCGATCGCCTTTTGTTGCCCTTCACTTCCGAAATCGCCTTTCTCAGAGGCGATTTACATCTCCATGGGATGGCAACAGTACGACAGCCCGTGGGGTGTGTCAAGAGGAAACCACTACCTATTGTATACCGTGCGAATAACTGACGTTATGCGTGCGCTGTGGGGTGTTTTCCACAACGGTCGCGGGTTGCCGGGTGTCATTCTTCGTTCCTTGCATAGCGTTGCAATCGTCCCTCCGGGACTCGCTTGGTGCTTCGGTCCACCCGGCGCTGAAGCGCCGGGCTATTAGCGGCCGCCCCTCCGGGGCTGGTGAGTTGGGGCCGCGGGAGTTTTGCTCGATCAACATTTAAATTCTTGATCCTTTGACCAAAATCGTTTCTCGCGCTTGCCGACCTACGAAGGCGCAAGCTGCAGGAACGAAGTAGGGGTGCTTCGACTTCACTCGGCTTGCGCCTCGCTCCGCTCAGCATGACAGCAGGATAGCTCGGCGTGAGGACGACCTCGCTTATGCCGGGAGGGCTGTCCGGTGTGAGTAATGAGAGTTGTGGTTGGGTTGGCGAATTTTGCGAGCGGTGAGGGAACACTCGCTGCGCTCGGCCGGTCCCATGGCGACGTAGACATCTTCGAACAGTTCGCGCGGGGCGATGCGGCGCAAGCCGTCGGAGGATTCGACGAGGTAGTCTCCCTTCTGACCGCGATGCTCGCGTCCGAGGGCGTCGACGAAGAAAAGTGGTTCGGTGAGTTGCCGGGCCCGGATCAAAAAGCGCGTGCGATAAATCTGCCAGTCGCGTGATGCTGCATTCATGACACTCATCATCCTTGGGGGAGGGAAGAACAAATTGCCGATTTACGATTTACGATTGCCGATTTTGATTCAACCGCCCACGCCAGCGAAGTTGGAATCGCTTCGCGGCTGCAGGCTTTTTGTGCTGTAGTGTCGTGAATCTACGCAAGGGGCCGTGCCCGGTCAATTCCATATCTTTGGTGCAGTCGCAGAAAAAAGTGGGCGTAGAATTTTTGGCGCGGTGTGGCATGAAGAAGACGGTGAGCCGGAGGTCGGCAAAGCCGCACCGGGGCTTGCGTTCGTTGCTGGGAGAAGCGTGGTGGAAAAATTCTGGTAAACTTGCGATCCGTTATTTCCACAGTGCGAGCACAGATTTTACTCAGTTGCCAGTGCCCAGTACCCAGTGAAAACCGGGCTGGATTTTCGATTGTTGATTGAAAAGCAAGAAATGCAGATTCCTCCGCCCCTCGCTTTGCTCAGGGGTCGGAATGACAATGGTTAGATAGGTCATGATTTTTCAAAAAGTGGATTTCTTGTCAATCGCATGTGTTTTAGTCGCGCTGACGTGCTACTTGCGGGCGCAGGACGCGCCGAAGCTTGACGCTCACACGCAGGTGGTCATGCTGGGGGTGGGGAATCCGAATGCCGATCCGGAGCGGTCGGGGCCGGCGGTGGCGATTGTGGTCAACGGCCAGGCTTATCTCGTCGATTGCGGACCTGGCGTTGTGCGTAGGGCTGCTGCGGCCGAGAAGGAAGGTGTTTCCGCGCTCGAGGCGACCAAACTGAAGACCGTTTTCATCACCCACCTGCATTCCGATCACACCTTGGGGTATCCCGACTTGATTTTTACGCCGTGGGTTCTGGGACGGGTTGAACCTCTGCAGGCGTACGGTCCGCGCGGGTTGCGCGATATGACTGCAAATATTGAGAAGGCGTGGAAGAAAGACATTTACGTGCGCACGCATGGGCTCGAACAAGCGAACCGGACCGGTTACAAAGTTGTGGTGCATGAGATTGCGCCGGGGGTGGTGTATCGCGATGACAACGTGACGGTCACGGCGTTTCTGGTGAAGCACAGCATTTGGGACCAGGCTTTCGGCTACCGCTTCGATACGAAAGATCGCAGCGTGGTGATTTCGGGGGATACGGCTCCGGGGAATGCGGTGGTGAACGCATGCCATGGATGCGACGTGCTTTTGCACGAGGTCTACAACCCGCATGGGGAGGAGTTGAAGACTCCGCACTGGAAGCAGTACTTCCACGACTCGCACACTTCTCCGGAGGAGTTGGGGGAGATTGCGCGGCGGGCGCATCCGAAATTGCTGGTGTTGTATCACCTGGTCTTCGAGAAGTTGCCGGAAGAGGATCTGGTGGAGCAGGTGCGGAAGGCGTATGCGGGGAAGATGGTAGTGGGAAGGGACCTCGGGATTTATTGAAGAATTGTCGATTGTCGATTTTCGATTGATGATTGAAAGGCAGATGCAGATTCCTCGTCGCTTCGCTCCTCGGAATGACAATCTTAAGAGGCTAAGAGCTAGAAGCTAAGAGCTGACTTTAAAAAGGCTGGAGCGAGGACGGACTAGATCGCTAGTTCGTCCCCGCCTGCGTTGGGGGGGATAAAGGCAGAGGTCAGAAGGTCAAAGGGCAGTACGGCGCCCTGAGATGATGTTGATGAGAAGTACGACGATGGCGAGTACGAGAAGAATATGTATGAATCCGCCGAGCGTGTAAGAGCTGACGACTCCGAGCAGCCACAGCACAAGAAGGATTACGAAAATCGTCCAAAGCATAGTCACCTCCGGGGTGAACAGAACATTGGGCCGTGAATTTTGCTGCCCTGCGAGAGCGGTGGAGCGGCTCGCCTCAGGACAAGAGAAACTTTAGGACGGAGGCGAGTTTTTGTATGTACCGCGAAGGCTGTAGGGCGGAAAGAATGTTGCGGGAGAAAAAAAGGGCGGCGCACCGGAGTGCGCCGCCAGTGGTTTCGAAAAGCTTACGGTTTTTGTTGGCGAATGTTGCCAAGCGTGACCGCGTTGCTGTCGGTTTCGATGACGAAGCCCTGGGTGCCGTAATCATGACAGGTACAAAAAGAATGCCCCGCTCCTCCGCCACAATCGCGGAAGAACGAGGCACCCCAGGTTCTCGTCCTCGCTTCGCCTCGGGGGACGGACGAGGCGTCCATCCCTACGTGAGCGTGCCGAATTCTAGCGATGAGACATGGCGGGCTCGCCGTGAGCTTTCAGGCTGGCGAGGCGCTTGTTGATCTCGTCCCAGTTGACGACGTTCCACCAGGCGGCAAGGTAGTCGGGGCGGCGGTTGTTGTACTTCAAATAGTATGCGTGCTCCCAGACGTCGTTGCCGAAGATAGGGAACAGGCCTTGCGAGATGGGGCTGTCCTGATTCGGAGTACTGATGACCTGGGCATCGTTGCTGCCGGGTTTCGCGACCAGCCAGACCCATCCGCTGCCGAATTGCTTGGTGCCCGCATCGTTGAATTTGGTTTGGAAGTCTTTGAAGTTGCCGAAGGACTTCTTGATCAGGTCGGAGATGGCTCCGGTGGGCTCGCCACCTCCGCCTGGTTTCATGATTTTCCAGAACATGGAGTGGTTGGAGTGGCCTCCCGCGTTATTGCGGATGGCGCCGCGAATGTCTTCGGGAATAGCGTTGAGGTCGCGCAAAAGTTCTTCGGCGCTCTTCGAACCGAGTTCGGGATGTTTCTCCAGGGCAGCATTGGCGTTCTTGACGTAGGCCGCGTGATGCATGTCGTGATGCAACTTCATGGTCGCGGTATCGATCACGGGCTCGAGGGCTGCGTAGTCGTAGGGCAGAGGGGGTAGTTCAAAAGCCATGATTAGGTCCTCCAGGCTGTTCAGATGTCAGATTTCATCGTTGGGATTCACACCGGGACATTATACCGAGTCAGGGGATTGTCGATTTTTAATTGCCGATTGTCGATTGAAACCAAAAGCAAAAAAGCTTTTTACCGCAGAGGTCGCTGCGAACGGCCGCTGAGTTCGCTGAGAAGAGCGGCTACTTTATGTCTTTCATGGCTAGCAGGGAGCCGTAGTCCTGTCCCGAAGGGGCGACCGCGCGGGCTACGATGCCATTGAAGCTGTCCCGGAGTTCGGGATATTTGGCGACCAGTGCTCTCATCACGGCCATGTTGTCTTGAAACGCCCGGTTGGTGTCGGCGATGTCGGTGGCGCGATACTTCACCACCAAATCAAGATCGTTGCCCACCAGGGTGGGGAAGAGGTCGATCGCTTCATAGGTCTTGCTGGCGCCGGGATTGCTGAATTGTTCGCCCGGCTTTTGATTGGGCTTTGGCGTTGCGCCCTGGGCCACGAGATTTACGGGATGATCCGCGGACGGCAGATCGGAAGGTTTCACGGCTTGCGATTCATCGTAAAGTTTGTCGGTGGCCTGCGTACTCATGAAGGGGACGGGCACCATCAAGTCGCGCGCTTCCACGAAATAAAACCAGGCGTTCAGAGTTTGACCTTTGGCTTTGAATTCGCGGGCCCGGGCGGCGTACCACTGGCCATCGTGTCCGGCGACCTGCGACGCTTTGGCGTAAACTCCGCCGATTTTCCAGTCTGTCCCTAACTGTTGCAGAACGAACGAGATCGCGAGTGCGCCTTTTGGCGAAGGGACATCCAGCGTGTCGATGGCGTAGGTGCCCGGGGGCAGATTGTTCAAGACGAAGACGGCGCTGTCGGCGGTCTGTCCCTTGGAGCCAAAGACCCCGCAAAGAAATTCGGCGCGCTCAAGCGGAGCGGCGCTATCGGATTTGAGCAGGAAAGGCGGGCGCGCAGCGGGTTGGGCCCCGGCGAGCTTATCCTGATTGTCCTTGATAACAGCGGCGATGCCGGAAAAGTCGGCGGCCAGGCTGGGAATTGCATTTTGCTGGAGCGAGGCGGAGTCTCCGCGAGCCGCCATGACGAAGTAGCGATTCGAGGCAGCCAGGATTCCGTTGCGAGTGGCGTCGTCCATGTCACTGGCGGTGAGGCAGGACTGGGCGATCAAGGGGGACGAAAGAGCGAACAAGAGAAGAGGCGCCAATATCGACGGCATGCGCTGGGAAGCTTTCATGGGAGCGGTCCTTCCGCCTTACCGTGACTTTGCTACTCCTTACGATGCCACTTATGGGGGTGGGGCTGCAAGGACGGATGCCGGATGTCGGACCTCGGACCTCAGACCTCAGGGGCTAAAGCCCCTCGTTTGGGGTTTGTATGGCACGAGTGGAACTCGTGCCCTTCCCGAAGTGCAAGGCCCGAGATCTAGATCCGAAGCCTGAGGCCCGAAGCCGAAACCGAGACCTGAAGTCCGAAGTCCGAAGTCTGAGGTCTGAAGTCCGAAGTCTGAGGTCCGGTTTATTCCATTTCGAAGGAGACGTATTGCAGGCCGCCCTCGCGCTCGATTTGCATGGCCACCGGGTCACCGGGCTTGAGAGCCTGGACCGCGGCGCGCAGCGAATCGAGAGTATCGATCGGCTTCTGGTTTACGAAATGAATGACGTCGCCTTGCTGCAGTCCGGTTTCGGGGCTGATGAGTTCGGCGGCGCGAGCCAGGACCACGACGCCGGAGGGGATGCGGAGATCGACGCCGAGGGTAGAACGGATTTGAGCGGTAAGGGCGACACCTAGAATGCCAAGGCGCGAGATGATATTGGTTTCTCGGTCGGTAATGTCGGCGAGGCTATCCATCTGATCTTTCTTTTCGAGGACGGGGATTTCCAGCGTCTTCTTCTCTTTTCCCCGCAGCACCACCAACTTCAGGACCTGATCGGTGGGGTGGAGATAAAGGGCTGAGGAGAATGCCGGCAGGGTTTGGACGCGGCGGTCGTCAGCCGAGAGGACGATGTCCTGGACTTTCAATCCCGCAGCGTCGGCGGGGCCGCCTGGGATGACGTCATCAATGATGACGCCCCAGCTCTGCGCCAATCCCAGACCTTCGGCGAGATCAACGGTGATTTCCTGGGCCCCGGCTTTGATTTCGACGCGGTGAACGTGTCCGTACTTGCGCAGGCTGTCGTAAACGAACTTCACGATGCGCGCGGGAATGGCGAAACCCAGGCCTTCGCTGCCTCCGCCTTCGGAAAGAATGAAAGTGTTGATGCCGACGACGTAGCCATCCATGTCGACCAGCGGGCCACCGCTATTGCCGGGATTGATGGGAGCGTCGGTCTGCACGTAGACCATGGGTTTGGTGGGATCGGCCTGGCGCGCGACCGCGCTGATCACGCCCATGGTGGCGGAGTTCTGCAGTCCTTCGGGGCTGCCAATCGCGAAAACCAATTGTCCTTGACGAATGCGGCGCGCATTGCCGAGAGTGAGGGTGGGTAGGTTGGTCTCGTTGATCTTGATCAACGCGAGGTCGCTTTCCTTGTGGATGCCGATGAGCTTGGCATCGACGATCTGGCGCTTGCCGGCGGGAGTTATATCCAAGGGAAAGTCGCCGGGAGGCAGGGGAAGCAGTACGCGGATGCGCTGCGCGCCTTCGACCACGTGGGCGTTAGTCATGATGTATCCGTCGGGGTCGACAATGACGCCCGAGCCGATGCCGTGTTGGCGTGCCACGAATGAGGTGTCATTACGGTTGCTGCCCTCGACCGGTCCCAGTCCGGTGACCAGAACCTGGACGACGGCGGGGGAGACTTTCGCGACCAGTCCTTCGAAGGCGCCGTTGAGTTGCTGCAGGATGGGGGGAGCTTCGGAGGTCAGCGTGGTGGCGGGAACCTGCTCTTTGTTCGGAGCGGGCTTGGCCTGCTGAGCGAATAGCGACGAGGCGAGTAAGAGGAACAATACGGTGCGCGCGAGCATGAAGAAGCTCCTGGCTTGGCGAGTTTCAGATGATTATTGTGACAGAAAAGGCAGTACCCGGTACCCAGTACCCAGTATCCAGTACCGAGCTTCGCGCGCTTTGCGGCATTTCTTTGCGATCTTTGCCTTCAAAAGCTTTTCAACGCAGAGGTCGCTAAGGAAAGCCGCAAAGGACGGGAACTGAGAACTGGGAACGGAGAACCGAGAACAGGGTAAAGATGCACTTTGGGGAGGGTTACTCTCGTAACGTTCCGGTTCCGTCGAAGATGTGGTGTAGTGTTACCGAAGTGACAAACGTAACGGCCGGATCGAGGCCGGAGCGCGGCGGGTCTTTGAAATCAGCGGATAGGTTTTGGAGCTGGAGAGGGTCCTCTTCACACGTTCTTCCTTCATTATCATGTTGGTAACCTGGCTTTTGCGGCCCGTGTTATCCGTGATATAAGGGGGCGCTGAGAAAACAGCCCAAAATTGGTGCAGGGATTTTGCATGAATCTGGCTTTGGCGACGAATCGAGGCCAGCACGAAGGAGGTCCTGTGTCTGAAGCACGGACTGGAAAAAGATTTCCCCTGGAATTGCCGATAAAGATACATGGGGCGGAAGTGATGGGTGAAGCCAGTGGAATTACTGGCAACCTGAGCGCCGCCGGAGTCTACATTCGGGCTGATGCAAGTCTGGACGTGGGCTCGACCGTAGAGTTTGAAATTGCTTTGCCGCCGGAGATGACCGGGGCCAAAGACAACGTAGTGATTCAATGCCGGGGCAGGGTAGTGCGAACCGACGAACCGGCATCGGGCAGCAGCCCGACCGAGGCCCGGGGCGTGGCCTGTGTGATCGATTCGTATGATTTCGTTCGCCACTCGTAGAGCGAGGTGCTGAGGCAATGTTGAAACTAATTCTGGCCGACAACCAGGCAATCTTCCGTGCGGGCATCGCCAAAGTTCTGGCGGTGGAAGACGAGATGCGCATAGTGGCCCAGGCACAAACGCCCGAGCAGATGTTCATGGCGCTCGATAAGTTCCGCGCTGCCGTGCTGGTGGTGGCCGGCGGCTTCCACTCGGACTTTAATTCCATCCTGCAAAACGCAACCAAAGCCAAGACGCGCGTCGTGGTGCTTGCCGATACCGGTGAGAGCGCACAGCGTTACATGGGCGCGGGCGCGAATGGCGTGGTGTATCGCAACGTGACCAGCGCCGCGCTCGTTGACTGCGTACGGCGTGTAGCCCGTGGCGAAAATTGGGTGCAGGACATCGCCGTGCCGAGCGAACTGACCGAGAACGATATGGTCGGATTGCGGGTGCGTGATCGCCTGACCGCGAAAGAGCTGCGCATTGTGGCTCTGATCGTGCAGGGGTACAAGAACAAAGAAATCGCTTCGCAACTGGGCACGACCGAGCAGGTGATCAAGAACTACCTGCGCAACGTCTATGACAAGATCGGCGTGTCGGACCGGTTGGAGTTGGCGCTTTTTACCATCCACCATCGCATTCTGAACGAAGCGGCGGCAGCGACGGCGGCGGCCACTGCGCCGATGCCGGCGCAGGGTGCGGGGGTGGGTTCGTAGGATTTTCTGGTTTCTCAGGGCCGCCCGCGTGGGCGGCCTTTTTGTTTTGGGGAGCGTCATCAACAAAACCGCGCCTAGCGACGGTATGGGAATTTCGAATGATATCGTAACCAAGGCAATGGAGTTTTCAATGAGATGCCGCTTTTTAGTACGCCGGGCGCTCTTCGGAGTTGGTTCGTTCGCGTTGCTCGTTGCCGCAGCACCTTTACAATGCCATGGTAGCGGAGGCGTTGGGCCCAGAAGCCATCTCAAATCCTCTAAGGTCATTCTGGAAGTGATAAACCGGCATTTCACCGTCGGAAAGAAAATACCGTCGGTCTACCTCAGAGTGTATGCGGACGGCACAGCTGAATGCCACACGGAGAAGTACTGGGACGAACCTGACGTCGTCAAGAGTAAGACACTCGCCGCCCAGGATTTTGAGAAGCTCAAAAGGCTCTTAGAAGAGCCTGCATTGTCGACTGTCCAGCATCGGTATGAGCGACCGTATCAGGTGGTAGATTCATGGATGGAATGGAACATCAAGGTCCAGCATGATGGGCATACCCAGACGATTCAAGTTGCCGGATTCTCTCCGTCCGCTGCGCGGGAACGAAATCAACCGTATCCAGACATACTTCTAAAGCTAGGGTGTTCAGTTCAGGGATTGCGCGCCGACGTGTACGGTGATGCACCACCTGAGACCGAGGATTGCAAGGCAGCTCTCGCCGTTAACTAGCTCGCACGTCAGGGCGCCATCAGGCAACGGCACTCCACGCCAGATCCTTCGCCCTTTCGGGCTCAGGATGACGTCAAAGTGAAGTTTGAGTCCTTCTCTCTATCTCTTGTAGCCAATCTTTCTTAAAAATTCTTTTCGGGCGATGACATCTTGCGGGCCTTCGATGCCTTTCGGCGAACTGCCATCGATGACGCCCATCACGCCGCGCCCTTGCTCGGTCTTGGCAACGACCACTTCCACCGGGTTCGCGGTCGCGCAGAAGATGGTGCAGACTTCCGGAATGTTCTGAATCGTATTAAGCAGGTTAATGGGATAAGCGTTGCGCAGGATGAGGACGAAGACGTGTCCGGCAGCGAGCTTTTGCGCGTTGTTGATCGCGGTCTGGCGCAGGTCATCGTCGTTGCCTTCCGAGCGCGTAAGGCATGGGCCGGAAGCTTCGTTAAAGGCGAGTCCAAACTGCGCTTGAGGGACGGTGTTGACCACCGCTTCATACATATCCTCGGCCGTTTTGAGGAAGTGCGTTTGGCCAACGATGATGTTGGTGTCGGCGGGGAATTCCAGGCGCACAGTTTCAAAGCTGAGCATGAAGCCTCCAGAAAAAGCCATGATAACCCGCATTACGCGGGCGTGCGTTTGGGATCGACTTGCGGCGCCTTCTCCGGTTTCTTTTTCGACCGTCTCCTGGGTGTGCTCTTGGGCTTATGGGCCGCTCGGATTGCGCTGAGGCGAATCACGGTGGCCGCCGCGGTATAGCGTACTTTTCGTTTTGGATCGGACATGGCCGCCTCAATCCTGGGGAGCAAGGCTGGCTCTCCGCGCTTGCAGATGGCTTCGAGAGCGGCGACGCGGACGATCCAATTTTTATCGGTGGTGGCCGTGACCAGGGCTTCGCCAGTTTTCGGATCCGGGTCATTGGCGAGCGCTTGTGCGGCGGCGGCGCGAATGGGAGTGGGATCGGTTTTATGCAGCATGCGGAAGGCATCCCATCCCATGCCGGCGAAGGGTACGAAGCCGATGCCCTGGCTGAATCCGATCTGCGCCAGTTGCTTGGGATCTTTCAGCGTGTCGAGTTGCTTGGCGACGAATCCTTTGCTGTCTTTTACTTCTCCGGTGAGAATTGCGTAGTAGACGTCGTAGGCGCTGCTGTCTTTCAGCAAATTCAGTGCGTGCGCGGCGGCAACGACGACGGCGAGTTCTTTATCGGAGAGCGCCTTCTGCAGATCAGGGATTGCGCTGGTGGCGTGCATGTTGCCGAGGGCGTTGCATCCGGCGATGCGAACGTGGAGATCGGGATCGTCGAGCGCATGCTTGGCGAGGTCGAGCGCCTGCGGATCGTCGGGCAGCAGGCCGAGCACGCTGACCGCGGTGACGCGGTCGTCGCTGCCGCTGACGACGGCGGAATTCAGGATGTCCCAGGCTTTATCTTTTCCCGTCAGCGTGGCGGTGGTGAAGCTGGAAGTGGCGTAGAAAAGAACCGCCAGCAAAGAGCTGGCGGTCGCAACACGTCTGAGGGATGCGGACATAAAAAGTCACCGTGCCCGGGATTTCTTGCCGGGCGCTTTCTTCGGAGCATCATCCTTAAACACACGGGCGAAGATCTTGTCGATATTGCGCAGCTGGCGCTTGAGATCGAAGGCGCGTTCGATCTGCGCACGCGGCACGCGTCCGGTGATTTCCTTATCCGCAAGCACCAGTTCCTTGAAGTTGCGGCCTTGCTTCCAGGCATTCATGGCGTGGGTCTGCACCAGGCGGTAGGCGTCTTCGCGCGACATGCCGTTTTCCACCAGGTCGAGCAGCAGTTGGCCGCTGAAGACAAGTCCGCGGGTGGAGTCGAGATTCTGCTGCATGCGCTCGGGATAGACGAACATGGTGTCGATGATGTTGGTGGTCTTCTGCAGCATGTAGTCGACCAGCGTGGTCGAGTCAGGAATGATGACGCGCTCGACGGAAGAGTGAGAGATGTCGCGCTCGTGCCAGAGGGCGACGTTTTCAAAGGCCGCCTGGGCGTTGGAGCGGACGATGCGGGCGAGGCCGCTGATCTGCTCGAGGGTCACGGGGTTGCGCTTGTGGGGCATGGCCGACGATCCCTTTTGCTTCTCGCTGAAGAACTCTTCGGCCTCGCGGACTTCGGTGCGCTGCAGGTGGCGCAGTTCGGTGGCGATCTTGTCGAGGGTGCTGGCGATGACCGCGAGCGTGGCCATGTAGTGCGCGTGGCGGTCACGTTGGATGACTTGCGACGAGACGGCGGCGGCTTTCAATCCCAGGCGCTCGCACATCTTCTCTTCGAATTCGGGGCTCAAATGGGCGAAGGTGCCGACCGCGCCGGAAAATTTTCCGACGCGCATGTCTTCCATGGCGGCGCGGAAGCGATCGATGTTGCGTCCGGTCTCGGAGTACCAGTTGGCCAGTTTGAAGCCGAAGGTGATGGGCTCGGCGTGGATGCCGTGGGTGCGTCCGATCTGCGGCGTGTCTTTGAACTCCCAGGCGCGGCGCTTGAGAGCGTCGGAGAGCTTTTCGAGATCGGCGGCGATGATGGCCGAAGCTTCTTTGATGAGGAGCGCCTGCGCGGTGTCGACGACGTCGTTTGACGTCAGACCGTAGTGGAACCAGCGTGCCGGTGGGCCGACGATCTCGCTGACCGAGGTAGTGAAGGCGATGACGTCGTGCTTCACTTCGGCCTCGATGGCGTGAATGCGGTCGAGCTTGAAATCGGCTTTTTCGCGGATAGCTTTGGCCGCGTCTTTCGGCACCATGCCGGCCTCGGCCAGGGTTTCGGTGGCTGCGATTTCGACCTTCAGCCAGTTACGGAAACGGTTATCTTCGCTCCAGATGCGGCCCATTTCAGGGCGGGTATAGCGTGGGATCACGGCAGCGCCACCTTTCCAATTGGTTGGAAACCGGGAACCGGAGATTCTAAATGGATTCCGAGGCTGGTGGCCAGCAAGGGGCCCTGGGGCGGGGAGAGAGAGGGGTTTGGCGGGGGATATATATCGTGATACGATGTACGTGGGAATTATGGTATCGATACGATATAATCCGGCGGATGGAAAAGGCTCTGACCGCATCCGATTACCAGGCGCTGGCGGAATTGCGTTATCAAGTCCGCCGGTTCCTCCATTTCAGCGAAGAGGCCGCGCGTGCCGCGGGCCTCGAACCGAGACAACATCAGTTGCTGCTGGCGCTCAAGGGGTTGCCCAAGGGCGTGCGCCCGCGGGTCGGCCGAACTGGCGGAGCGGCTGCAGATTCAGCATCACAGCACGGTGGAGCTGGCCAACCGGCTGGCCGTCGGGGGATATGTGCGCCGGCGAAGGGCGCCCGACGACCGCCGCGAAGTGCTGCTGACGCTGACTCCCAAGGGTGAGAAAGTTTTGCGCGAGTTATCGCTGCACCACAAGGACGAGTTGCGAACGCTGGGCCCGGCGCTGCTGAAAGCTCTGCGCAACGCGATGCAGAATGCCGGAGAAGCTTCGGCAACAAAATCAAGGAGACCAGGTTAGACAATATGGTGGAACCAGTGCATACCGGGAAGCGGCGCACGTGGCGGTCAGGTCAGGTTGGGAGTCAACGGCGCGGCGCTTCCGGAGAAAGCGCAGTTCCGCATGGTATTGATCTCTTTCCTGGCCGCCGGCGTTGGCCTGCTGGCGGGCCTTGTGGCCTTCGTGCTCTATCGGCTTATCGGCCTATTCACGAACCTGTTCTTCTTCCATCGTTGGGCGTTCGATTTCACCAGCGCCCGCCTGAACACATCTCGGGCCCTGGGTCATCCTGATCCCGGTGATTGGCGGAATCGTCGTTGGATTCATGGCCAAGTATGGTTCCGACAAGATCAAGGGGCATGGGATTCCGGAAGCCATGGAAGCGGTGCTGATCAATCGCAGCCGCATCCAGCCACGAGTTGCGATTCTCAAGCCGATTTCCGCAGCCATTGCGATCGGCACCGGCGGACCGTTCGGCGCCGAAGGTCCCATCATCCAGACGGGCGGGGCGCTGGGTTCGCTCATCGGACAGGTGGTGCATACCACGGCTTCAGAACGCAAAGTGCTGTTGGCGTGCGGAGCCGCGGCGGGCATGTCGGCGACGTTCAACACGCCGATAGCCGGCGTCATCCTGGCCATCGAGCTGTTGCTGTTCGAGTTCAAATCGCGGTCGTTCATTCCGCTGGTCATCGCGAGCACGCTGGCGACCGCCGTGCATATGCAACTGCTGGGTGCGGGGCCGATGTTCACCGTCAAGTCCATGGACTTCGGCATTCCACACGCACTGCCTTTCTACCTTTTGCTCGGAGGGCTTTGCGGACTGGCAGCCGTTGCTTTCAGCAAACTGCTCTATTGGGTGGAAGACCAGTTTGAAAAATTACCTGTCGACGAACTATGGTGGCCCGCAATCGGCGCCCTGGGATTGGGCATTATCGGTTACTTTGTGCCGCGAGTTCTGGGAGTTGGTTATGACACGATCAGTGACATCCTGAATGCGAATCTGGCATTGAAGCTGCTGCTGGTGGTGATGATCGCGAAAGCGGCGGCGCTGGTGATTTCGCTGGGATCGGGAACCTCGGGAGGCTTGCTTGCCCCGATGTTCATGTCGAGCGCGGCCATGGGCGGAGCATTTGCCATTGGGGTCGACAAACTGTTTCCCGCGGCGAATCTCTCGGCGGGTGCGTTTGCGCTGGTGGCGATGGGAGCGGTTTTCGGCGCAGCGTCGCGGGCAACCTTCACCTTCATCATCTTTGCTTTCGAAATTACCCGTGACTACAACTCGGTGCTTCCGCTCATGCTGGTCAGCGTGATTGCCGACGGCATCGCCATGCTGCTGATGCCGAAGGCATCGATCATGACGGAAAAACTAGCGCGCCGGGGTTTGCGCATTCATCAGGACTACGAAGCCGACGTGCTGCAGCAGGTGTCGGTGTCAGAGACCATGGACCGCGATATTCCTGTAGTGGCGGCCAGCATGCGGGTGGGAGAAGTCGCCGACCGCATCGCGCGCCACGATCCCACGCTTGCGCACCAGGGAATGGTCGTGACCGACACGGACGGCAAGCTGGTGGGCGTCATCACGCGCGGTGACGTATTGCGAGCCCTTGATAGCGATCCGACGGGGAACATGACGGTGCTCGAAGCCGGCAGCCGCAATGTGATTGTCACGTATCCCGACGAAGTGCTGCACGAAGCATCAGAAAAAATGCTGCGCCACGATATCGGGAGACTGCCGGTGGTGGATCCCAAGGATCCAGGGAAAGTCGTGGGTTATCTGGGCCGGAAGGGAATTATGGCGGCGCGCCTGCGTCGGCTGGAAGATGAGCACCTTCGGGAGCCCGGATGGATCAAGCGATTTTCTTAGATTGTTGATTGTTGAATTTTGATTGTTGAATTGAACCCATGGCAACGTACCTTTGATTTGTATTCAACAATCAAGAAATCAACAATCAACAATTTCTTTTATCTCTCCGATTCGATCACCGTGGAGTTCACGTCTCCGCTATCTACTCCGATGGTGGCGAATTTCGAGCCGTTGATTACGTACAGGGCACGGCTGGTGGCAGCCGGGGATGTGACGCTCATGGTGCCGCGTCCGTTGGAAGAAACCGTGTAAGTGGCGGTAACTGTCTGCCCTGACATGTTGCTCGATGGCGTGCTCTGGTCCTGGGTTCCGCTGACATTGCTGATGCCATCGAGTGAGAGCGCTCCAGAGATGTTGGTGGCCGCGGCGTTGGTGTTATTGGTGGTTGCGGTCACGAACGAACCCTGGATGGTGGCGGCGCTGAACGTACCGCTGTTGCCTTTCACCTGCGGTTCGAGCAAACCGGTGAGCGCGCTGCTGCTCGAGGTGTCGAGCAGGAAAGCCTTGTTGGTGGTGATGGTGTAGAGCACGAACGACGAAGCTGGACTGCTCGAACTGGTGATCGAGATGGTGCCGGTGCCGTTCGACTGAAGCGCGTAAGTTCCGGCGAGAGATTGCTGGGAGAGAATCGTCCCGGCATTATTTTCGTCGAAGACGCTGGTGGAAGTCAGATTCCCGGCGCCATCGGTCGAGAGCAGTCCCACGGCTACGACGCTGGCAGCGGAGGAGTTCAGTCCGGTGAGGTTGAAGACGCTGTTCCCGTTGAACGAGCCGTTGTCGTAGATGTTGACGGCCTGGCTCACGACCAGCCCTCCGATGCGCGGATTGGTCGCGCTCACCGCGTCGGTGGAGACGATAAAGAGCTCACTGGCTGAGACCACATAGAAACTGAAGTTAAAAGTTGCCAGGGTTGGCACCGTCACGGACATTGTGCCGTGACCGTTGGAAGCGACGCCGTAGGTGCCGGCCAAGCTGGGACTCGATTTGTGCGTGCCGGCGTCGTTGACGTCGACCGCGCCGCTGGTGACCGATCCATTCGGCGATGCGCCGTCAGTGGTGAACAGGGCGACGGTTCCCACGCGCTTGCCGGCCTGGTCGCTACCGATCAGGCCCATGACGAAGGGTCCGACGATGGCGCTGTTCGAGAAGGCGGTGGAATCGCATTTATCGATGACGCCGGAACCGCGGGTTCCGGTGTTATCGGCCTCGATGAACAAGGTCTCGCCGCTGGAGCCGATCGCAATGTCGTACGTCGAAGTTCCGCTGGTTGTGGTGAGGATCATGGTGCCGCGATTGTTGGATCCGACGTTGTAGGAGCCAGTGAAAGCGAGGCTTTGGGATCCGGTAGAGCGGTTGACGTCTTCGACTCCCGCGCTGATGTTGCCACTGCCATCGGAGGTAAAGATGCCGGCGGAGTAAACCGCGCCGCCGCTATCCGTTCCCGCGAAGCGGAAGGCATACGTACCCTTGAAGCGCGAATTGAGTGAGGAGACGAGCGTGACCAGGGCCGAGCCAGACTGGCTGGTTTCGGCGGTGGAGGTCGCTTTCACTGTAACCGTGGTTGGGTTCGGTAGCGCGGCCGGGGCGGTGTAGAGTCCGGTGCTTGAGACGGTGCCGCAAGCGGCTCCGGCGCAACCATTGCCACTGACGCTCCAAGTCACGGGCGAAGCCGGGTTCGGCTGCGCAACGAACTGTTGCATGCCGTTTAACGCGACGGTGGCGGAACTGGGCAGCACGGAGACGAGGATGTCGACGATGCGCACGTTGACGTTGCGGAACTGATTGGTGTCGGCTTGCGAAGTCGCGGTCACTGTAACCGTGGGTGGCATCACCGGAACCGCCGTCGGCGCGGTGTAGAGTCCGGTCGAAGAAATGGTTCCACATGCCGCGCCCGTGCAACTGGCGCCCGACACACTCCAGGTGACAGCCTGGTTGCTGGTGCCGCTGACGCTGGCGGTGAATTGCTGGGTGAGGTTCACGCCCACCGTGACAGGGTTGGCGTTCGGGGTGACGGTGACATTGATCTTCTGTGGGCCCGAGGAATTCGACGAGCCACAACCGGTGCAGATCGCGACCGCCAGCAGGCACACCGCAAACAACTTTTTCATACACCGTCCTTAAATGGGCGCATGGCGCTGATTCCGGTACCGAGCCGGACATCCGCGAGCCCTAAGCTTGATTCTTGGCAGACAGCAGAACCGGGCGACCGCAGTGCGGAGTCCCGGCGGGGACCAAGAGCAGTGCAGTCCCAATACCAAATTCATGAGAAATTCGCGTGGGGTGGAAAGTCCCTGATTCTACAAGACTTCTTCGACTAGCGTTGGTAGTGGTGGCGGTTTGGGACAGGTGTGCCGGCGCAAGTCGTTGCACACCAAGGGGAAAAGACAGCCAATGAGATTTTGGGAAGGGCTTCAGCGACGGCTCTTCAGGAAGCCATGGGGAGGTTACCGGCTCGGTGGAGGAGTTCGATTCGGCTCGGAACTGGTGTCGCGCCGAGACCCGGCGCACCCGTTGGAGGCTCAAGTGGGAACGCCCAGAGATGGCAGAATCCACCGCGTCAGTAGCAGATAGATGGCGAAAAATGCGAGGATTTCGAGAAATGGACGCATAGTCTCCTTAAAGCAGAATCTGACACCGCAGCCAACGCACGAGGGTCCGATCCGAGCACCCTCTGATTATACGGATTCCGAGGAGAGCCCGGTACAAGCTAATTCAGGCTTTTGTTTTCAAGGGCTTGACTAAGATGCTAGGCCTACCGCTGGCGGGTCTGAATGATTTTTTCCTGGTTTGCCGCGGGCTGCGCCAGTTCGGGCTTTGCCAGCTTCTTTTCAGCGGCTGCGATTAAGGGACGCAAGGTGTCGATGGTGACGCCAAGCGTGCCTCCGGAGAAGCCGTCGATGTAAGCGGCGTTGATGCCAATCACTTCGCCGTGAGAATTGAAGACCGGGCCGCCGCTTCCGCCATGCGCGGTGGGCGCGTCGTAAATCAGTTTGTCGCCAACAACGTCGCCGAGGTGTCCGCAAGTGGCCGAAGGACGAATCAGCGAGAGCGCGGCCAGTTCTCCCGCGGCGCCGGCATCGTCATGACGGTAAGCGAGTTTGTCGTAAACCGCTGGTGGAGACTTCGCCACCATGCCGAGGACGCCCATGGGATACCCGACCACGGCGACCAGTTCTCCGGGATTCGAAGGAGCTTCGGCAAGCGGCAGCGGCCTGAGATTGTGCACATCAGGTGTGTCTTCCACCTGTAGAACGGCAACGTCACCACGGCCCGAAAGCACGGTGGGTGTGACATTCAGCGGGGTGGGAAATCCGGGAAAGTAGGCGAGCAGTTTTTCAAGCTGGGGCGTCGCGCCCTTTTGAATCAGCGCATCAGAGTCAGGATCGCCGAACCATGGCTCGGCGACATGGCGGTTCGTGGCGAGTAACCCATCGCCAACCACAAAGCCAGTTCCTGAAATGCGGGCGCGCAGTGCGGGCTTCTGGTTGGGGAATCCGACGTTATAAACGCCGAAGATATAGCAAATGGAATTGCGGTAACGGTTCAAAACCGTCACCGGCATAGTCTCTTCCTGCTTGAGCTGCTCGACCTGATGATGAAGCTGCTGCACCTGGTCTTTGAGATCGTTGTCGACGGGCTGGGGTGCGTAAAAGTGGAACATGAAGCCGGTCCCCACAATCAGGGCTGCGCCGAGGACCCCCTGCATCATTCGCGACCACATGGTACAAACCGGTTCTTCTTCCAACGGCTGCTGTTGTTCGCTCATGGGTAATTGGCGCCTGCCAATCAACGGGGAGGAAGTCCGGCCAGGCTGAAGATATGGTGCAGCCTGGGGGAGATTTGTTCCACGGTACGGAGGGCGATGACCCGGTGGGGGGCGAATGCGGGGCGAAACCTACCTGTCGGTAACTCCCAGGCGCCTGGCCATCTCCTGGTAAAGAAAGCCTTCGCCGACGCGGTAAGGCTGAACCCATTCGCCATCAATCACGAACTGCGGGATGGCGCGTTTGCCGGTCTGCTTGACGACTTCGTCGGCGGCGCCGGGAGTGGTCTCGATGTCGATGTCTTTGAAGGGCAGGTTGTGTTTTTCGAGGAAGCGCTTGGCGATGCGGCAGTCCGGGCACCAGAAGGCGGAGTAGACGGTAATTTCCATATTCTCGCAGAAGATTTTAAACGCAAAGGGCGCAAAGAAGTGCCGCAAAGTTCGGGAAGAAGAACTTCAGACCCGTTCTAATTCGTGCTGGGTCAAGTCGTTTTCTACATTTCCAGTATTGAGTGTGGTCGCCGGTTCGAACAGGATGACCGAGACTTCTTCTTCCGCTACTGGACGGTGCTCGGTGCCGCGGGGGATGACGATGAACTCTCCTTCTTCGATCCAGACCTGGCGGTCGGGGAAGTCCATGCGGAAACGGCCTTTGACGACCAGAAACATCTCGTCTTCGTTGTCATGATGATGGAAAACGAATTCGCCCTTGAACTTGACCAGCTTTACTTGCTGTCCGTTAAGCTCGGCGGCGATGCGGGGCTTGTAGTGGTCGTGGATCTGGGAGAACTTCTGGGCGAGGTTGATTTTGTCCATGGCGGCCTCGAGTCTGAGCGGGCCCTGACTTGGATTCGGGGCTGACGCCATAAGTCGCAAAAGAAGCGGGACGTGCGACGTCGCACGCCCCTCGAGATCTGATTTTGCTCGCGTTTTCACAGTTTCCCTCGCCGTAATTTGAGAGTCACGCTGCTTTGCCTTCGTCCGCCGAAGGGCCGTATATGGCTGGGACGGAGGCGTTGTTCAGGCGCAGGTAGACCGTGAGCTGTCCGCGATGATGGGCCAAGTGGTTGAAGGTTTCGCTGATGACCATGTAGCGGGGCTCTTCGGACATGACGTGTCCGCCGGCCAGCAGTTTCCAGGGCTTCATCAGATGCTCGTCGTTGGTGCTTTCGAGGGCTTTGCGTCCTTTGGCGACGGATTCTTCGAGAGCGGCAACGAGCTCTTTGCGGGTCTTGGGAAGCGGAGGGCGCTCGCGTCCGGCTGCGGGGGCGATGTCGAATTCATCGCTGTTGATGATGATCTCGAGCCACGAGGGCATGGTGGCGCAGAGATTCGCCAGGTTGCCGAGCGGCATTGATTTGTCGTGAGGCTTCCAATCGTTGTGTCCTTCAGGGACGCGCTCAAGCGCCTGGCGTGTGCCCGGGACTTCGCGTTTCAGTTCTTCCAGTAAGAACTCGGTCAATTTCATGATGTCTTCTCCTGTGAGGGCAGCAGCCCACGATGTCACGGGGAAGAATATTGGGTTATATATGACATCGCGTGTCATAATTCCCGAGATAATTTTGTGGTTGAAACCCCTTGAAGACGTCATCCCGATTCCCGGCGCTTCTCAGCCGGGTGAGGGATCTGGCGCGGGGGCCTGAGAAGCCTTGCATCGGTGCGCGCCAGATCCCTCGCAAGGCTCGGGATGACGTCAGGATGGATATGGAGTCGGGATGAAATCACGGGCCTTATGAAAGCAGACCGTCTCTTATCGGCGCTGTTGTTGCTCCAAGCCCACGGGCGCTTGACCGGGCGCGAACTTGCCGAGCGGCTGGAGGTCTCGGCGCGCACGGTGCATCGGGATATGGAGGCGCTCAGCGCTTCGGGCGTGCCGGTGTTTGCGTTGCGCGGGGCGCAGGGTGGATGGCAGCTCGATGAGGGCTGGCGCACCCAGGTTCCGGGGCTTGATGAAGTCGAACTGCGGGCGCTGCTGATGTCGCAGCCGCGGATCATTGGGGACACCCGGTTGGCAGCGGCGGCCGAGCGGGCGCTGGGGAAACTGATGGCGGCGATGCCGGGTGGCATGCGCGAGCAGGCAGCGTCGATCCGCCAGCGGCTCTATGTGGATACCTCAGCGTGGCGGGGGACGAGCGAAGACCTGGTGATGCTGCCCGTGGTGCAGGACGCGGTGACCCGCGATCGTAAGTTGCGTATCACGTATCGCAAGCCTCGCGGAGAGCAGTCGGTGCGGGTGGTCGATCCGCTGGGTCTGGTGGCGAAGGGAAGCACGTGGTACCTGGTGGCGCAGACGTCCGCCGGGTTGCGGACGTTTCGCGTGTCGCGCATTCAGGCGGCGAATGCGTTGGAGAAAGCGTGCGTGCGTCCCGCGCACTTCGATCTGGGCGAGCACTGGCGGGCTTCGACGGAGCGGTTCAAGGAAGAGCACTGGCGGAAGGTCGAAGTGACGCTGCGCCTGTCGGCGCAAACGGCTGCGGGCATGAAACGCTGGATGAGGATGGAAGCGATTGAGAGTGGCGACGGCTGGGAGATGGTGAAGATGAGGTTCGATCATCCGGAGGAAGCAGCGTTCGTGGTGTTGGGGATGGGGGCGGGAGCGGAGGTGGTCGAGCCGGAGAGTTTGCGGGAGCGAGTGACGGAGGAGATTCGGGGGATGGCGGCGACTCTGGGGTCTTGATGTCCCAAGCAAATCTCCGATCATTTTTCGGAAATCAAGTACGCACCCCGGATGCCAGCGTCAAACGTGGCTAGGATTGCTCCGTTGTCGGTCGCTAGCTTGGCGAGGTGACCGTCGGTGGTCTGCCGGGCGGTTTTGACCCATGCCGGAAGATGCGAGACATCGTGATCGTCGGCAATAAAACGAAATAGGGGCATGGTGGATTGCTTCATCCGGAGAAGCAGCGTGCGGGCCTGGGAGATGGTGAGGTTGTAAGCGGGAGCCTGGACCAGCACGCGCACGAAGCCAAGTTCGGTGATGGAGCAGGTGGCCAGGGTTGGAGACTCTTGCTTTAGTAGCCAACGGGCCATGCGATCGTGGAACTCGTGCTGGGCGAACCCAAGCGCCAGCAAAGCGTTTACGTCGAGAAGGTAAGTCATAACCGAAGCATCGTCGAAGAGCACCGCACTTCAGCGCCGAGCTAAGGAAAGTTGCTCAGCAATTCTGCGACTTCTTGGCTGCACAGGGGCGGCGCTTCGGAGCCCACTGAGAGAACGGGAAGGCCAGTCGCAGCATCAGTGACGATGCGAGCCTGTCGCGGACGCTTCCTGTGCGGGGTAAGCACGATCCGACCACCCTCGATGCTGGCGTCGAGCGGATCACCTTCGCGGATCCCCAGCCGCCGGCGCAACGGACTTGGAAGGACGATTTGGCCTTTGGTGGACACCTTGGTTTGCATGGTAAGAATATCTTACCACCTAATGGGCCCTTGACCACAGCACCCGTAGTATATACCATAATATATACCATGCCGACGACGGCCAAACTGTTTCGCAACGGACGCAGCCAGGCAGTACGTTTGCCGGCCGAATTTCGCTTTGAGGGCTCTGAGGTTTTCGTGCGCCGTGATCCGGTCACGGGCGATGTGATTCTGTCGCGGCGGCCAGAATCGTGGGCGGATTTTTTTGAGCTGATGAAGTCGGTAGAAGTTCCGGAAGATTTTGTCTCCGATCGCCAGGACTCACCTCCACAGAAGCGGGATTTGTTTTAGCGGATAGATGAGGGCTTATCTAGGGTTGTCCTCCCGAGGGGAGCGAGGGATATGCAGTTTGCCCGCCAGCAGGAGAACTGCAGATCCCTCGTCGCCTTCGGCTTCTCGGGATGACAAATAGGGTGGCCTAGGAATCCGATGCCAGTCCGCTACCTGCTCGATACCAACACTGCCAGCTACGTCATCAAGGGAAATTTTCCGCGGGTGCGAGAGCACTTGCTGAAAGTACCGATGGCCGAAGTGGGAATCTCTTCGGTCACAGAAGCCGAACTGCGCTTTGGCGTGGCGAGGATTCCCGGCGCTCGCAAGCTAGCCGCTGCCGTCGAGGAGTTCCTGTTGCGTCTGGAAATTCTCCCATGGGATTCGGCATGTGCGCGACGTTACGCCGAATTGCGAGCCTCGCTCGAAGGCGTCGGGGAGCCCATGGGCAACATGGACATGATGATTGCGGCGCAGGCGCTGGCTGCAGGAGTGACTTTGGTGACGCATGATCGCGTGTTTGGAAGGGTGAAGAAGTTGAGGGTGGAGGATTGGAGCAGATGAGCGTCGGAGTGATTTATCTCAGAAAGACTATCCGTTGCTGCGTTGCCGGTTTGGCCCGCTCCTGTTCCGCATGTAACCGTGATCTGTCGACTGATGATGTCCTGGGACAGTACGAGATGCGGTTCGATTATAAAGAAGGCCACTTAAGTGGCAATTCGCGACTTTGGTTGCGCTCCGATGCCACGTTTAGTCAGCTGATCAGCGGCAACGACGGTGAAAGACTCGAATGCGAGGGCACGTGGAGCAGCGGCAAATCGCTAGAAGCCGGTTTCTATTTGCGCTTGATTAATGTCTGCGACGTAAACAAGGAACGTTCTGGTTCCTATTCGTTGGAGAGAGTAAATTCTGCTGAAGTGCCAGTTCAAGCCCACTGGCGATCTGTGGAGTTGCGCAGAGATTGGGATCGTCCGGAATTTTCTTGTTACAAACAGAAGAAGTGAAGTCGTCATCCGATTTGTTGACAGAGTCCGAAGTCGCGCTACGTGGCTGGCGGGCGAGGGCGCCCGCCCCACACAAACTAAACCCCAAAACAAAAGCCGCCAGTTTTCACTGACGGCTTGAACGCCAGGCGGACAGGAGTGTCCGCCCTACATTAGCTAGTTTTCGTAGAGCAGCACTCCGGCGGCTTCTTGCGAGTCGACTGGACGGTAGTAGAGCTTGTCTCCGTCGAGGAAGACTTCGATGAACGCCGGACGCGTCGTGATCGTTCCCTGGATCAGCGCTTCCGAGAGCGGATCTTCGATGTACTTCTGCAGCGCTCTGCGCAGCGGGCGTGCTCCGTAGCTGCGGTCGGTGAGCGTTTGCGCGAGGATCCACTTCTTGGCTTCGTCGGTCACGGTCACCGTGATCGATTTCTGCGCCAGGTTCGTGTTGAGCTGCGTCACCATGAGTTCGAGAATCTGGATCAGATCCTGCTCGCCCAGGGCCAGGAACAGAATGACTTCGTCCAGACGGTTCAGGAACTCGGGGTTGAACGTGCGCTTCACTTCGTTCTTCACCAAGTCCTCGACCTTCTCCGAGATCATGTCTTCCTTCGATGACTGGAAGCCCAGACCTTCGCGGCGCTGCAAGTGGCGAGCGCCGATGTTCGAAGTCATGATGATGACCGTGTTCTTGAAGTCGACGGTGTTGCCGAGGCCGTCGGTCAAGTGTCCGTCTTCAAATACCTGTAACAGGATGTTGAAGACGTCCGGATGCGCTTTTTCGATTTCGTCGAGCAGGACGACGGAGTAAGGCGCGCGCTTCACGCGTTCGGTAAGCTGTCCGCCTTCTTCGTAGCCGACGTATCCCGGAGGCGAGCCAATCAGCTTCGAGACCGAGTGCTTTTCCATGAACTCGGACATATCGAAGCGGACCAGAGCCTTTTCGGTGCCGAACATGAATTGCGCCAGGGTGCGGGCGACTTCGGTTTTGCCGACGCCCGTAGGTCCGAGGAACAGGAACGAGCCGATGGGGCGGTTCGGGTTCTTGAGGCCCGCGCGGCTGCGGCGGATGGCGCGAGCCAGCGCGCTGATCGATTTGTCTTGCGAGATCACGCGCTTGTGCAGCTCTTCTTCAATGCGCAGCAGCTTCTGGGTTTCTTCTTCCTTGATCGAAGTGACGGGAACGCCGGTCCAGCGCGATACCACGTCCTCGATGTCCTCCCGACCGACAACGCCGGTGGAGGACTCATCGAGGTGGTATTTTTCGCGAAGGGCGCGCAGGTTCTCGCGCTCTTTGCGTTCTTCGTCAGAGTAGAAGCGCGCCTTCTCGAACTCGTGGTTCGCGATGGCGTTCTCCATACGGTGGACGATGAACTTGATCCGTTTCTGGACTTCGGTGATCTCTTCGGGCAACGAAGTCTGGCGCAGCTTGACGCGGGCGCCGGCTTCATCGATCAAATCGATGGCCTTATCCGGAAGGAAACGATCCGGAATATAGCGATTGGAATGCGACACCGCGAAGTTGATGGAATCGTCGGTGTAGGTGACCGCGTGGAATTTTTCGTAGCGGTCTTTGATTCCAAACAGAATCTTGATGGCGTTGGTCTCGTCCGGTGGCGGAACCTTGACGGCCTGGAAGCGCCTTTCGAGCGAGCGATCTTTCTCGATCGACTTGCGATATTCGCCCGGCGTGGTTGCGCCGATGCACTGAATTTCGCCGCGCGACAAAGCCGGCTTCAGGATGTTGGCGGCGTCGAGTGAACCCTCGGCCGAGCCTGCGCCGACCAAGGTGTGCAGCTCATCGATGAAGATGATGGCGTTCTGCGATTCCATCAATTCCTTCATGATGGTCTTCAGGCGCTCTTCGAACTGTCCGCGATACTTGGTGCCGGCGACGATCAGCGAAAGATCGAGGGCCAGGATGCGCTTGTCGGCGAGGAACGATGGGACTTCGCCGTCGGCGATGCGCTGGGCCAATCCTTCGACGATGGCGGTTTTGCCGACGCCGGGCTCGCCGATCAGCACCGGATTGTTCTTGGTGCGGCGGCAGAGGATCTGGACGACGCGCTCGAGTTCGCCTTCACGGCCGACCAGCGGATCGAGTTGGCTGTCCATGGCGGCCTGGGTCAGGTCGCGGGAAAACTCGCTCAGCAGAGAACTTTCACGCTGGCGCTGGGGCTGGGCTTTTTCCTGGCTGGTACGGGCAAGCTCCTCCCGAATAGTGGAGAGGCGCAGGCCGCGTTCGTGCAGGATTTCGGCGGCAAAGCACTTCTCTTCGCGCAGCAGTCCCAAAAGCAGATGTTCCGTACCAATGTGTTTGTGCGATAACCGTTCGGCTTCTTCCGCGGCGTAGGCCAGAACGCGCTTGCATTCGTTGCTTAAAGGGAGGTCCACGGAGGTGGAAACCTTCTCCCGGATGGTCGTATGTCCTTCAATCTGCTTGCGAATGGACTCGACCGAGGCGTGAGAGCGCAAGAAACGATTAGTCAGGGCTTTGTCTTCGCGAAGAAGCCCCAGCAGCAGGTGCTCAGTCTCAATATAAGGAGACCCGAACTGGCTGGCTTCATAACGCGCGAAAAAGATGACGCGCCTTGCTTTCTCCGTATAGCGTTCAAACATATAGCCCCTTCTCCCCCGAGGCTCTCGAGAAGACTAGCGGGTCAAACTTGCGGCGACCCATCTCCGACGGAACCCCTTGTCCCCACCACGTTATGCAATCACGGTGCCAACGGCCTAAAACACGAAATCGTGTGCTTTGATGCTGTCTGACACCCTGCGTTTCGCCCGTCTATGGCCGAGTGCAATCTGCTGCACTAAAACCACAATGTTTGGTACATTCCGTCACGTAGACGGCAAATTGTCAATTCCACCAACATGCTATGCCGGTAACGATGCTGGCGCGACCTCCTCGATCACTCCACGTTGTAACCGCAATACGCGATTGCAGCGTCGGGCGAAGGCAAGATTGTGGGTAGCTATAAGAGAGGTTAACTGGTAGTCGCGATGGAGCCTGGAAATCAAATCAAAAACCGAGTCCGCAGTCTTGCCGTCTAGGTCACCCGTAGGCTCATCGGCCAGCAAAATCTTGGGCTGAGTAATGAGCGCGCGAGCCAAAGCTACTCGTTGCTGTTCTCCTCCGGAAAGTTCGCCGGAGCGGTGATGCGAACGCTGCTCGAGTGCTACTTCGCGCAGCCACTCGATCGCTTTGCCTTCTACTTGCTGCCAGGGCTGCCCTCGAACCAGGAGCGGCATGGCGACGTTCTCCAGTGCCGTGAATTCCGGCAGCAGGTAATGGAACTGCCATACGAAACCGATTTCGCGGTTACGAAAATCGGCGGCGTCATTTTCAGAGAGCGAATTTAATCGCAAGTGGGCGCAGTATACGTCACCTGCGGAAGCGCTATCAAGAGCGCTGAGGATGTGCAGGAGGGTACTCTTTCCGGCACCCGATTCGCCCACGATGGCGACCATCTCTCCCTTGGCTACGTGGAACGATAGATTTTCAAAGAGCACCAGATCGGACTCGCCGGAGCGAAAAGTCTTCTTGAGGCCCTCAACCCACAACACATTTTCTTGGTTACTTAGATGCAAATAGCAGGCTCCTCGGCTCAAAAGGCGGTGCACCGGACAGTCCATTAAAACACGTAGGGCGGCGCGTGTTTCATTCCCGATCCGGGAAGCTCTGCTGAAAAGACTGTATACCCAATATTTATCAGCACAATGTGACTATGGTCACAGATAGAGGGTATGGCGGAGGTACGGTGGTACTGCGGGGGGACGGGGTGAATTTTTGACAGGGATTTGACAGGAGGCTTTGCATAGCGCGCTGGCGGTTGCAAGCCAGGGCCAACCTCAGGCGCTAAAGCGCGTCATTCTTCCTGACTCAGCGGCACGGCTGAAAGCCGTGCCCTTCCCGGTGTATCCAGCGTCCCCCGAAAGAACGTCGTCGCAACGGAGCGGTGGTGATGCACGCCAGATCCCTCGGCCTCTCGGCCTTCGGGATGACGTCAGAAAAAAAGGGGAATGAAGTCACAAAGCGTCGAGATGAAGAAACTTTCTTATTCGTAACGCAGGGCTTCGGCTGGGAGGATTCTGGCTGCCGACCATGAGGGGTAGAGCGTCGCGATTAACGAGACGCCTACTGCTACTACCGCTACCAGCACGCCATCGATGGCGCGAGGGGCGAAGGGGACGTAGTCGATGGAGTAGACCTCGGGAGCGAGCGAGAGCAGGTGGTAGTGGCCTCCGATGTAGGAGAGCGCGTAGCCGAGCACCAGGCCGATGGCGGTGCCGATGACGCCGATCAGCAATCCCTGGGCGATGAACAGGCGGCGCACTTGGGATTTGCGTGTGCCCATGGACATGAGGACGGCGATGTCGCGCGTCTTCTCCATCACCATCATGGTCAGAGAGATCAGGATGTTCAGCGCGGCGACCAGGACGATCAGGCCGATGGTGATGAAGGTCACGATTCGTTCGAGCTTGAGTGCGCGGAAGAGGGCTTTGTTTTGCTCCATCCAGTTGGTGGCCATGAAGCCGGAGCCGGCCGCTTGCTCGAGTTGTGTGCCGATCCGGTCGGCTTTGTAAATGTCGTCGACTTTGAATTCGAGGACCGAGACCAGGTCGCCCAATCCAAAGAGACGTTGCGCGTCCGATAGGCGGGTAAAGGCCCAGGCGCTGTCGTAATCGTAGAAGCCGGAGTTGAAAATTCCCGCGACGCGAAAGCGGTTGTACTTGGGCACCATGCCGAAGGGAGTGAGTTCTCCCTGGGGGCTGGTGACAAGGACGACGGAGCCGACGGTTGCGCCGAGTTCGTTGGCCATGTCTTGTCCGAGGATGATGGGAGGCATGGCGGCGATGCGGTTCTCGGCCCCTTCGAGGGAGGAGGGAGATTGATCAGCGGTGGATGTGAGTGCTGGTTCTGTCGTTTCTTCCAATGCGTCCGGCGATCCTTGCTTGATGGCGTTCAGCAGGTCGCTGACTTTGCGTTCGTAGGAGGGAATCAGTCCTTTGAGAACGGCGCCGCGGGCGCGCGGTCCGCGGGAGATCAAGACTTGCTCGTAGATTTCAGGAGCAGCGGCGACGACGTGCGGTTGCTTCGAGAGACGATCAAGCAGGGGACGCCAGTCTTTGATGCCGTCGCTTTGAATGCGCATCAGGTTGACTTGAGAAGTCGAGCGCAGAAGGCTGTTTTGCAGATCCTGACGGAATCCGTTATTGATGGCGAGGGCGATGATGAGGGAAGCGACTCCGGCAGCTACGCCGAGAATGGAGATGGCGGTGATGACGCCGATGAAGGCCTGTCTTCTTTTCGCGCGGAGGTATCGGGTTGCGACGAAGAGTTCGAAGGTCATTTAAGAGCCTTCAGCTGTCAGCTCTCAGCTTTCAGTGAAAACGTGATTATAACGGGCGCGGGATCACGGCTGGGACTTGCTGACGGTAGCTTGAGAAATCTTCCCCGAACCTTGCTTCCAGTTCGGCGTCTTCCATTCTGATCATGATTGCGCCGGTGAGCATTGCGAACGCGGTCAGGGCGAAGCAGACTGCCAGGCCTGTGCCTACGCTCCAGGCCAGCATTTCGCAGAGGTGGGCCAGGTAGACGGGATGGCGGACGCGGCTGCGGATGCCGGTGGTCACCAGTCGTGTCTCGGGATGGTTGGGGCGGAGTTCGGGCAGTCCTCCCAGTTGCTTGGGGCTGAAGTTGGCTCCGGATTTTAAGTAGAGCCAGAGGCCGGTGAGGAAGAGCGCGGCGGCTGGGATCCAAGCCCATGGCTCGTTGTAGAGCTGAACGTGGCGCCACGGGGCCGTGATCGCGGCCGCAATCGCCCACATCATCATCCAGAGCGGGATGAGGATGCGGTAAGGGCTAGTGTTGCGCGAGCGCCAGTAGTCGGCGCGGGTGTGGATCATCAGCCAGAACGATGGGATGGTGGAGTAGATGGCGCAGAGGAGCCATCCCAGAGTGTGGAGCGCTTGCATGAGGAGATTCTATTACTCAATCGATCAAGGCGGACAACCCACAACGACGTCATCCCGAGCAACGCGAGGGATCTGGCGCGGGTTGCTGATGCTGATAATGTGCGGAACTCCACGCCAGATCCCTCACCCGGCTGAACTGCGCCGGGTTCGGGATGACGTCTTTCATTGAGGATGACGTCTTTCATCGGAGATGACTTGGTTAATTCGACATGACGTCCTTCATGAGTGAAGCTGGTGCACTTGGGCAATTTCCACTTCATCGTTTATTCTTCTAGGTTGACTGATTCAATCTGACCAATCCTGAGCATTCGGCTAAAGAAGCATTCCTATGAAAACTGGCATTATTGGCCTGCCGCAGGTGGGCAAGACATCGTTGTTTCGCATGCTGACCAAGGCGAACCTTTCCGAAGCCGCTTATTCGAACCCGCGCGAGGCGCATGTGGGCGTTGCCAAAGTGCCCGACGAGCGGCTCGACAAACTGGCCGCGCTTTACAACCCCAAGAAGCTGACGCATGCGTCGGTGGAATATGTTGACGTAGGCGCGATTGGGCAGGAGGCGTTGAAAGAGAGTGGCTATATCGGGCATCTGCGCAACGTCGATGCGCTGGCGCATGTGGTGCGGGCATTTGAAGATGATTCGATTCCGCATGTGGGGGCGATCGATCCTTTGCGCGACATCAAGAATGTTGAGTTTGATTTGATGGTCAGCGATCTGGGGCAGATCGAGAAGCGGCTGGAACGGCTGGAAAAAGATCTGAAGAAGATGAAGACGCCTGAGCTCGAGAAAGAATTCGATCTGCTCAAGCGGGCGAAGGCGCATCTGGAGACGGAGCGTCCGCTGCGCGAGATGGAGATGACTCCCGAGGACAAGAAGCGGCTGAAGGGTTTCATGTTCCTCAGCGAGAAGCCGATTTTTTATGTGCTGAATGTGACCGAGAGCACGTCTTTGGGAAAAGAGCTGGAAGAAGCCGTGACGAAGTACAAGTTGACCGAGGTGGCATCGCGTCCGAATGCTTCGGCGGCGGCGATTTGCGGAAAGGTCGAGGCCGAGCTGGCCGAGATGAGCGATGCCGATGCCGCGGAGTTTCTATCCAGCTATGGATTGAAAGAGAGCGGGCTGGTGCGATTGATTCGTACGACCTATGCGCTGCTGGGACTGATTTCCTTCTTTACCGCGGGCGAGGATGAGTGCCGGGCGTGGACGATTCCGGTGAACACGCGGGCGGTGAATGCGGCGGGAGCGATCCACTCGGATCTGGAAAAACATTTCATTCGCGCGGAAACGATTCGCTGGGACCAGTTGCTGGAAGCGGGATCAGAAGCAAACGCACGCGGCAAGGGCACGTTACGGCTTGAGGGGAAAGAATACATTGTGCAGGATGGTGATGTGATGCATATACGGCATAGTGGCTGAAGATCCAGTTCTCAGTTCTCGGTTCTCAGTTCTCAGTTTGGACGTTCAGTCGTCACAGTTTTTGATCGCGCATCCTGCGAGCATTCCTTGGGAGGTCTCTCATGGGACAGTCTTATAAGGAATTGGTGGCGTGGCAGAAGGCGATGAATCTCGTTACTGAGGTTTATCGGCTTACTAAGAATTTTCCCCGGGAAGAGCTTTATGGGCTGACGAACCAATTACGACGCGCTGCGGTTTCCGTGCCAAGCAATATTGCAGAGGGCCAAGCGCGATTTTCGCAGAAAGAATTTTGTCATTTCTTGAGCCATTCAAGAGGCTCGCTGGTCGAGATTGAGACGCAGATTCTCATCGCACAGAATCTCGGATATCTGAATTCTCACGACGGTCATGAGGTCTTAAAGGACGCAGCGGAATTGGGCAGAATTCTCAATGGTCTGATTTCCTCAATCAGGCCAGCGGCATGATGCGAGAATCAATTTGTGAGCCTTCGAGAAGGAGAGGCTCTCGCATTTCTGAGAACTGAGAACTGAGAACTGAGAACTGGTATCATCCGGCAGCATGCATCCTATTCTTCTCAGCATTCTGCTGGGCCTGAGCGCGGCGGCGGCCAATGTGTTTGGCGGCGCGATTATTGTTCAGCGGCGCTGGGAACGTTCCTACCTCAAATATTTTGTCGCGCTGGGAGCGGGCTTCATGCTGGCTACCGCGATCGTGGAAGTTTTCCCGCCAGTCTCGCGTTGAGCGGGAAGAATGCGCCGTTTCTGGTTCTAGTCGGTTATCTCATCATTCATTTCTTTGAGCACACGGTCACTCCGCATTTTCATTTCGGAGAGGAGACCCACAAAGATGCGTTTGTTCATCACCATCGGACGTATTCGATTCTGATTGGGCTGATCATTCACACGTTCTTCGATGGGATCGCGATCGCGTCGGGGTTCATCGTTTCCAACTGGCTGGGCTGGATTATTTTTCTGGCAGTGTTTCTGCACAAGATTCCTGAGGGATTCACGATTGCGTCGGTGATGCTGGCGGGGGGGCAGAGCCGCAAGACTGCATGGGGAGCGTCGGTGTTGCTGGGGATGGCGACGCTGGCTGGGGTGCTGACCATGGCCTTGTTTCGGCATCAAGTCCGGTTTGGATTGCCGTTGGCGGCGGGAGTGACGATTTATGTGGCGGCGTCGGATTTAATTCCGGAAGTGAATCGCGAGCCGGGAGTGCGGATGGCTCTCATCGTGTTTCTGGGAGTAGGGATGTTGTTCTTATTGGACCGGGTGGCGCATGTGCATTGAGAGCAGTACCCAGTACCTGGTAGCCAGTACCCAGAGTTAAACTTTCAGAGCTTAAGGAATTGATTAGGCCGTTTAAGATGCGGCCGACCTCGTGAACAGCGTTTTGCAGAGGTTCAGATTCCGGATCGGACAAATAAGTCAGCCTTTGAGCCAGCAGCAGTTGGGTTTCGAGTTCAGCGGCCTTCTGCCACACCACGAGATCCTTAGAAGTGTTGTGCCATCGGGGTACTGGGTACTGAATACTGGGTACTGATTTAGTCCACCGTGTGCTTGGCGGTGTAGCCTTCGCGGGCGATGACGAGGTACTTCACATCTTTGCCCTTCTGGTCGCGCATCTTCAGCGGGCCTCCGTCGGGGGCGACGACTTGCACTTTGAGTTTGCGATACGAGCCGTCGAGTTTGGGATTCGTCGGATGGTAGGTCAGCACGTATTGATTGCGGATGTCGCCGATGATGTCGTGGAAGATTCCCGGCAATTCGCCTTCAAAGCGCGGGGCGTACCAGCGGCCTCCGGTCATCTTGGCGAAGGTATTCATCTCGTTGTCGGCCTGCAGATAGTCCATATCGCTGACCGGGATGCCGATGCCGTGGGTGTAGCCGCAGGGATTCATCTCGCAATAGTTTCGCAGGGCGAATCCCACGGTGATGGGGAAGATGGTGACATCTTTGGTGGCCTTGATCTTCTTCATGGTCTGATCAAGGTTGAGCTTGCTGAAGGTGTCAACGCCGGTGGTAACCAGGATGACGAATTTGCGGCCTTGAATGCGATCGAGGCGATCCAGGGTGTCGTAGAGGGCGTCGAAGAGATTGGTTTCGGAAAAGCCGGGGATTTGCAGGGTGTTCACGGCGGCCGCGACTTCCTGCTTGTTTTGCGTGAAGTCGGTAAGGATGTGGGGCTTCATGTCATAAGAGATGACCGCGACCCAATCTTCTTTTTGCAATTGCGTGGCGAAGACTGCGGAAGCCTGCCAGGCCTCATACATAAACGAGTAGTTGGTAGCCGCGAATTCCACCAACAATACCGCCGTGATGGGAGCAGGGGTCTTGTCGAAGCCAGTGACAGTTTGCGGGACGCCATCTTCGGTGATGCGGAAATTCTGCTCTGCGAGGTTGGGGATGAACTGTCCATCCTTGGTGGTCACTGAGACAGGAACCGTGACCAGGGGGACGTCGACTCTGATCGAGTAGTCGGGCATGTTCTCGATCTTTTTGGGCTTTTCCGGAGGTGGCGGGGGTGGCTCGTCCTTTTTCTTGGGGATGGCGTAGGGTCCGGTATCGCTCTGCGGGCCGCCGGCCGCAGGCGGAGCCTCTTGCTTCTGCGAACCCTGGGCTGCGGGAGGCTGGTCTTGGGCGGCTGCCGGAAACGATTGCCAGACAAGCACTTCCATGGAGAACACAAGCAGTGCCACAATCCCGAGGCCGGTGCGGAAGCGATGCGAACGATGCGAAAAGTGGATGGAAAACATGGAACCTCGCCAGAGAACCCTGTGCTAGTATAGACGCAAGGCTTCGCGATTGGGATGTTTCGCCGCAAACCCTCCTCTGTCCCGGCAACCCGGGAGAAACCTCGCGGAGCGCAGATTTTAGGTGGGTCGGGGTCGGCCTGCCGGGATGAACCATGAGACGTGCCCTCTTCGCCTGTATCTCTCTTTTGCTTTGCCTGATTTCCCCTGCGATTTCCGCCCAAACCAGCAAGCCGACGGAGACCATTCCGCTGACCCAGATTCACGCCGGCATGAAGGGCGTGGCCTACACGGTGTTCCAGGGAACCAAGCCTGAGGCGATGGACTTGGAAGTCCTGGGGATTCTGAAGAACACCAACGGTCCCAAGGGAGACGTGATTTTGATCCGCCTGACCGGTCCGAAGCCTGAGTATACGGGCGTGGTGGCGGGCATGAGCGGCAGCCCGGTTTATCTGGACGGGAAACTGGCCGGGGCGCTGGCGTTCCGGATTGGCGAATTTTCGAAGGAGCCGATTGCTGGGGTTACTCCAATCGGCGAGATGCTCGAGATCAATGCGTTGGACAAGAGTCCTGCGAGCGACACGGCGTCGACGAATGCGGCTGTCGTCACCAATGCCAAGACTTCCGGACCGGGAGTTTCAGATCCGATCCAGAGCTTTTCGAACTACCTGAAGCCGATTGAGACGCCGCTGGTGTTCAGCGGATTTTCGGAAGATTCGGTGCGCATGTTTGCGTCGCAATTCGCGGCGGCGGGAGTGACTCCCGTGATGGGTGTAGGCTCGGTGAGCGACGCGAAGCAGCCCGAGCCACTGGAGCCAGGATCAGCCGTGAGCGCGGTGCTGGTGCGCGGAGACATGGATATCGCCGCGACCTGCACGGTGACTTACATGGATGCGACGCATCTGCTGGCCTGCGGGCATCCGCTGATGCAGTTCGGCGCTATCGATCTGCCAATGACCAAGGCAGAGGTCGTAGCCACGCTGGCTTCTCCGCTTAATGCTTTCAAGATCGTGAATGCCACCGAGCCGGTGGGCGCGTTCGTGCAGGACCGTCATACCGGCATCATGGGCGAGTTCGGAAAGACGCCCGACATGATTCCGGTGACGTTGACGATTCGCGGCGGACCAACCACGAAACAGTTTCATTACGAAGTGCTGAATAACCCGAAGTTGAGCCCCGTGGCGATGATGGCTACGGTGTTCAACGCGCTGCATGGCGTGAACGAGTACGGAGAAGAAATCACTTACCGGATGAACGGGGACATCAGTCTCAACGGTTATCCGGACGTGAAAGTGCAGAACATGTTCGCGGCTGCGGATGGCGGCCAGCCGGCGGCGGTACTCGCGGCTGTGGCCGTGGGAGATCGCTTCACGCGGATTTACGACAATCCTTATAACGTTCCCGACGTGCGCGGGGTACAGCTGGATTTCCAGATTTCGCGCGACCGGCGGTGGGCGCGGTTGGAAACCGCCCGCACTGATGTGACCGAAGCACGGCCGGGAGACGAGATCACGATTGAGACGGTGCTGCGTCCGTATCGTGGAGACAGCATTGTGCAGCAGATTCCGGTGCGCATTCCGACATCAAGCTCACGCGGCCCGTTGCGAATTCTGGTGAGCGATGGAGATACGCTGGATCGCACTCGCCGCGCTGCGCCAATGCTTGGCCGCAAGTTGGATCTGGCTTCGACGGTGGCGTGGCTGAACAAACAACATGCCAGTAACCGGGTTTACGTTTCGCTGCTTGAGGCCGATCCGGAGGCGATGGTCGCGGACAAAGTGATGCCGACGCTGCCGTTTTCTGTCATGAACGTGATGGAAGGAATGCGCGGCACGCAGGACATGGTGGTGCTGGGCGAGTCGTCGGTCGGCGAGGCTGCTACGGGGCCGCTGGATTATGTGGTGTCGGGCGCCCAGCTGCTGACCATTAACATTAAGTGACGGGGGCGGCCCTGATTCCAGGACGCTAGCGGCACGACCAAAAGTCGTGCCCTTCCCGAACGATCTCGATGACGTAAGTTTTCAAGGTTTTGCTCCACGCACTGCTTGTGGTTACCTCCCCGTGATACCCTGATTTTTCCGCTGAAACTTTTGCCTTGCGAGGTTTGAACTTGCCGATTTGTGCACGGAAACTCTTTGTTGTGTTGACCTCTGTTTTTTTTCTTTCCAGCCCGATGTTCGCCGAAGGCACGCGCACCTGGGAACAATCGAAGTTTGAAGATCTGGCCAAAGGGACGGCCAAGGGTGTTGCGATTCGCAGCGCGGGCGGCCTGGAACTAGCGCCGTCGTTCAAGGCTCTGGCGACAACGCCGTCGACCTATATCTGGACAATCGCGGCTGATCCGGCTGGGAATCTGTTCGCCGGGGCGGGGTCTCCGGCGCGCGTCTACATGATTGCGCCCGATGGCAAGTCGACGCCGATCTTCGAGCCGCAAGAGTTGCAGGTGCAGGCGCTGGTGATGAGCAAGAGCGGTGTGCTGTATGCGGCGACAACGCCCGATGGCAAGGTGTATCGGATCGAGCGTCCCAGCGGCGCGGACGCGAAGAATGCGAAGCCCGGTTCCTCGCAGTGGAGTTCGTCGGTTTATTTTGATCCGGGAACGAAGTACATCTGGGATCTGGCACTCGATGATGCGGGCGATCTCTACGTGGCCACTGGGGACAAAGGCGAAATCTACAAGGTCACACCGAACGGGCAGCATTCAGTTTTCTTCAAGAGCGATGAAACCCATATTCGGACGCTGGCGGTCGATCCTAAGGGAAACCTGATTGCCGGATCGGACGGCAGCGGATTGGTGTACCGCATCTCGCCGAGCGGCGAAGGATTTGTTCTTTACAGTGCTCCCAAGAAAGAGATCACGGCGCTGGCTATTGACGCTGCAGGCAATATCTACGCTGCGGGAGTCGGCGAGAAGCGGACGGGAGCACCGTCGCCGATAATGCCGGTGACACCGGCGCCGGCGCCCACATCGAGTCCGGTAGCAGGACAGATGGGAATTGTCATCACGAACGTCACGCCAATCGGCGGAGGCATCGGCGGCTTTCCCGGTCCTGGCGTGGGCGCGAGTGGGGGCTCGGAAATTTATCGCATTGCGCCGGATGGTTCTCCCGACCGTATTTGGACTTCTCGCGAAGACCTGGTCTACGCTCTGGCGTTCGATGATCGCGGGCACTTGCTCGCAGGCACGGGTAATCGCGGGCACATTTTTGAGATCGATGGCGAGGATCAATTTTCCGATCTCCTCAAGGCCAGTGCGAGCCAGGTGACGGCGTTCGCCAAGGCTCCCGGCGGAGGGCTCTACGCTTCGACCAGCAATCTGGGCAAGGTGTTCCTGCTGGGGGCGAGTCCGGAAGCGGAAGGAACGTACGAGAGCGACGTGTTCGACGCGCACATCTTTTCGCGCTGGGGGCGCGCGGATTTCCGCGGGGTCGGCAACGTCGAGTTGTTCGCCCGCAGCGGGAATGTCGACAATCCTGATCGCAACTGGAGTGCGTGGAAGAAGATTGACTTGCTGAAAGGAGCGGAGGCCGAGGTGCCTCCGGCGCGCTTCGTGCAATGGAGAGCAGTTTTGCACGCGGGGCCGACGACGCCGCGGCTGGAGTCGGTACTCTTGAATTACCTGCCGAAGAACGTCGCGCCCGACTTCGACGACGTGTCGGTGCAGGTGGGAGTGCGCTACCAAGCGCTTCCGAAATCGGTGGATACGAGCACGCCGCCGGGAACCACCACGCAGCACTTTGACAGTCCGCCGCCCACCACGCGCGACCGCGATTCCATCGGCGTGAAGTGGAGCGTACACGACGACAACGATGATCAGATGGTGTATGCGGTTTATTATCGCGGCGATGGCGAAACTCGCTGGCTGTTGCTGAAAGATCAACTGACCGACAAGTTCTATTCGTTCGATGCGTCGCTGGTGCCGGACGGAGGATACACGGTGAAAGTCGTGGCGTCCGACGCACCCTCGCATTCTCCGGGGCAGGCGCTCACCGCTGAGAAAGAGAGCCAGCGGTTCGAGGTTAATACTACCCCGCCGCAGATACAGAATCTGAGCGCGGCGATCGAGGGCGGCAAGATTCGTATCCGCTTTCAGGCGGTCAGCAGCTTCTCGGCCGTCAAGCGCGCGGAATATTCGATCGATGCCGGGGACTGGCAGTTTGTCGAGCCGGTGGGACAGCTTTCGGATTCCAAGACCGAGTCTTACGATTTCCTGGCGCCAATACCCACGGCGCAGAATACGTCGGCATCAGGGCCGTCGGGCGCGGTCGAACACGTAGTGGTAGTGCGGGCGTCGGACCGCAACGACAACATGAATTCGGCAAAGGTGGTCATCCGGGCGAAGTAGGGATTTGTAGGGGCGTTATTCCGGTACTTCGGTTTCGAGAGCTGTGAGCATCTCGTCGTCGACGTCCCATTTCTTCAGGATGTTGAAGATTGTTTTTGAGCCGAAGCCTGCGCGAGTGAGTTGTCGGAAGATGCGCGCGGCGTGTTTCTGATCTTTGGGCTTCTGCAGACGCTTGCGGCGCAGGAACTCCCGCGCCTGCTTTTCTTCGCTCACCTCGTCATAGAACGATTCCACGGCTTTCTCGATCACCTCGCCGTGAACCCCCTTCACTTTCAGATCGGTGACGACGCGCATGCGTCCGAACTTTTCGTTATCACGGCGGATCGAGGCGTAGGCGGCGGCGTACTTGGCATCGTTGAGGTATCCCTGGTCTTTCAGCTTGCGGATGACCAGCTCGACGAGCGTCTGTCCATATTCGGTCTCAATTTCGACCCGGGGACGCATCAGGCGCTTCAGTTCCGCTACCGAGCGCATGCGGCGGCCTAGCGCACCGATAGCGTAAGCGTAAAGCTCTTCCTCGGTATCGAGTTTGCGAGGGCGGCCGAAGGACATATGGCAACGTTACCGCAACTGGAGGGAAATTGCAGTGGGGGGGATCTTGGTCGTTGGTCTTTGGTCGTTCGTCGTTGGGAAACCGAAATCTTAAGAGCGCGAAGGGGGCGGAGGCGCAGAGACAATCGGGGGGGGCCATTTAGGAGTGCTTTCCCTCAGTAGATGGCTCCTGTCGCTGAAAGCCGGCGCCTAAAGGCGCGCTGCGATACCTTGGTCGTCGCTCCGCGACTGGCGGGCGAGGGCGCCCGCCCCACGTGAGCAGCAAAAAAAGGGCGCGCCGTGGCGCGCCCGGGTCAGGAGGAAAAATCTAGCGTCCGCCGAAGCCTTGTTGTTGCATGGCATTTCGCGAGATGTCGCTGGTGGACGAGATGCCTTGCATACGCAGCTTGAAGTCGTCGGCGTTGGAAGCGTTTTCGAGAGCGGTTTCGTAGTTGATCAGTCCGGCCTGGAAGAGGTCCCAGAGCGATTGATCGAAAGTTTGCATGCCGTATTGCGAAGTTCCGGCGGAGATGGCGTCGCGGATGGCGCGGGTCTTTTCCGGCACCAGCACGCACTCACGGATGTAGGCGGTGTTGATCATGACTTCGACGGCAGGCACGCGTCCGTCACCGTCGCAGCGCTTGACCAGACGTTGGCTGACGACTGCACGAAGAACTGCTGCCAACTGCAGACGAATCTGCTTCTGCTCAGGCGGAGGAAAGATCGCGATAATACGGTTGATGGTTTCGACCGCGTCCAAAGTGTGCAACGTGGAGAAGACCATGTGTCCGGTTTCGGCGGCGTGCAGAGCGGTGCCGATGGTTTCGAGGTCGCGCATTTCGCCGACCAGGATGACGTCTGGATCCTGACGGAGAGAAGCGCGCAAGGCGGCTCCGAACGAAGGCGTATCGACTTCCACTTCGCGCTGGTTGACGTATCCCTTTTTGTCGCGATGCAGAAATTCGATAGGGTCTTCGATGGTGATGATGTGTTCGGCGCGGGTCGAGTTAATGCGGTCGACCATGGCGGCGAGCGTGGTGGACTTACCGGAACCGGTGACGCCCGTGACCAGGATCAGGCCGCGGGGCATGTCGCAAATCTGCTCGACCACCTTCGGTAGATAGAGTTCATCGAGCGCGCGAATCTTGGTGGGAATGACACGAAGGACGAGTCCCACTTGTCCGCGCTGCTGGAAGACGTTGACACGGAAGCGGCCCAATCCGGCTACGCCGTAGGCCATATCGATTTCCGTGGTTTCTTTGAATTTCTGTTTTTGCCGGGCCGACATCATGCTGAAGGCCATGGTGAGCATGTCTTCAGCGCTGATGCGGGGTTGGTCGGTCAAGGGAACCAGTTCGCCATCGATACGTAGATGCGGGTAGTTTCCCACTTTCAGGTGCAAGTCGGAACTACGGCGCTCCATGGCGATACGCAGCAGATCATCAATATTCATCGACACGTTCCCCCGAATGACTATCATCGCGCGAAACGTCACCTGGCCCAAGATGACCTAGGTAACGGGACCTTTGGCGGCAGCGCCTGGGTTCACCCGACTAGACCCGTCTTGTCATTCAGAGCGCAGCGAGAATCTGCTTTTGCCGGCAGTATCGATACTGCCAGGGAAAGCAGCTTCTTAGCTGGCGCTCAGAATGACTAGAATGAGAGATTGACTTAGTCAAGGGACTTAGTCCATACTGCAGAGCTATGGAAGTGAACGTACACGAGGCCAAGACGCATCTGTCGCGCTTGCTGAAACGGGTGGAAGCGGGAGAAGAAATTACCATTTCGCGCGCGGGTACACCTGTCGCGAAGCTAATTGCGGCTGGGCCGCAGGGCAAGACGCGTCCCATGGGGATGGATAGAGGCAAGATCTGGATTGCGGACGATTTTGACGCGCCTGATCCTGAACTGGAAGCCCTGTTCGAGGCGCCGCTCGACTTAGGCCAAGCCACCTCGCTTAGGAGCCAACCAGTGCGGAAACTCAAGAAGAAGAAAAGAGCGTGAGGTATCTTCTCGATACCGTGGTTTGGGTGTGGAGTGTCTGGGAGCCCGAGCGCATTTCCCGCAAGGCACATGAGGCAATGAATGATCTCGACCAAGAGATCTATTTATCAGCCGTAACGGCTTGGGAAGTGGCGATTAAATCCGGATCGGGGAAATTGGTCCTTCCAGAAGCGCCCATCAGCTATGTGCCGCGGCGAATGATCGAGCAGGGATTAAGACCGTTGCCGGTCTCGCACCAACATGCGCTGGCAGTGTTCAGTTTGCCGAACCACCATAAGGATCCGTTCGATCGGTTGCTCATCGCTCAGGCCAAGCTCGAGAACATGGTGCTGATCAGTTCCGACAAGCTATTCGAGCGATACGACGTGCCACTGCTCTGGGCCGGGCGATAAAAAAGCCGCCCCTGCCGGGCGGCTTCCTATGCGAACAAAAACTCTTACGCAGCGGTCTCGGTAGTTTCGGGCATTTGGAACGGCTCGTCGTAGCTTCCGCCATAAATCGAAGGGACTTTGGCGCCCATGGGACGCAAATAGGTGGCCAGGGCTCCGCGGTGGTGGATGCAATGGTTGTTCAGGAATGACAAATAAAACATTGCCGGGAAGTTGAACACTCCCGCGAAGTTGATTTGGGTCATGAGTTGCTCGGCTGTCATGGCGCGCACGCGGTCAAGTCCGCGAGTGAAGTTTTCGTTGTACCACTGCACCAATTCGGCAACATTCGTGGGCTTGTTCTCGCGACCTTCAAATGTGAACTTTCCGTCGGCGATGCCGTCGAGAAATTGAACGTCGGAATTCGCGATATGCCACGCCAACTCCCATGCGGTGCGCGCTTGCGGGTCAGGACGATAGTCGGACTTAGCGTCTGGGATGGCGGCAAAGACTTTCTTGGTGGTTTCAAATTCGCGGCTCAGCCCATCGAGCATGATTTCCCGATAAGCCACCGCCATTTCAGGTGTCATTCCTAGTTCTGCCATAAGTCCTCCTGCTGGTTAGTCATTGACGGAAGTGAAAATAAGGGGCGCCACAGCGGCGCCCCGAGGTTCGTTGCACCAGCTATGTGGCGCTGGCGTCTACACGGTCACCGGCTGTTTCGCACCTACTGGCACCGGGGTGAGCCATCCGAAGCGGTCTGACTTTTCGCCGCGGATGATGGCGTAGAACTCTTTCTGAACGGCCTTGGTGATCGGTCCGGTGATGCCGTTGCCTACTGTGATTTTATCGACCGAGCGGATGGCCGTGACTTCCGCCGCGGTTCCGGTGAAGAAGGCTTCGTCGGCGAGATAGAGCATTTCGCGGGGGATGCCCTGCTCGATGACCGGAATGCCCAGTTCCTTGGCAATCTTCAGCACCGAGTCACGAGTGATGCCAGGCAACACCGAGTTGCCCAAGGGCGCGGTTTGCAGAACGCCGTTGCGGACTACGAACAGGTTCTCGCCCGAGCCTTCGCTGACGTATCCGTTGGCGTCGAGCGCGATGCCCTCGACGTATCCGTTCAGGATGGCTTCCATCTTGATCAGCTGCGAGTTCATGTAATTGGCGGCGGATTTTGCCATGGCCGGAAGAGTGTTGGGGGCGATGCGGGTCCAGGAGGAAACACAAACATCCACGCCTTGTTCGGCATCCGATCCCAAGTATTTCCCCCAGGGATAGTTGGCGATGTAGACCTCGGTAGGCGAGTTGAAGGGGTTCACTCCGGCTTCGCCGTACCCGCGCAAAATAATGGGCCGGATGTAGCAGGGCCAGATGCCATTGTTCTTCACTACTTCGACGGTGGCGGCGACGAGTTCTTCGCGGGTGAAGCTGACTTCGATGCGGTAGATTTTAGCGGAATCGAGAAGACGCTGAATGTGTTCGGAGGCTCGGAAAATCGCCGGTCCGCTGGGTAGGGCATAGCAGCGGACGCCCTCAAATACCGAGGAGCCATAGTTGACCACGTGCGACATGACGTGCAGGTTGGCGTCGTCCCAGGGGATCAGCTTTCCGTTGTGCCAGATTTTTTCCGTCTTCTGAATTGCCATGCGGGCTCCTTACCGTCAGCTTCTTTGATGTATGGTCGCGGCCGAGAGTCTTTTAAAATTCCGTGCGCATATCCCAGGCTGGCGGAGCTTCCGAGCAACAACGTCAAGGGCAGGGCACAGGACGAGCTAAATTATCAAGAATTATAACCGAGGCGGGAACCGGTTCGGGGCAACTTTAGTGTCAAACGACGGTGGAAAAACTGGACTTACCAGACCAGATACCAGCGATGGGGATTAAGCCAGTTCCTGCGGATGGCGTAATACTCGTTGACCGGACGGTCGTCTTGTAAGGCGGTTGCCTGGGGGGCGAGGGCAATGACTTGATCAATCGGTAGTTCGGTTTTAAGCACAGCGGCGAATTGGTGCTCGGCGTCGCGTTCCGGCCCCCACTCGATCATGTCCTGGGCGGCAGCGGGTGGGAGTTTCGCGGCCAGTTCCGCCGGGGTGAGGTTGGCAATCGGCTGGCGGCTCGCCAGGAAGTGATATCCCCAGCCATTCAGCGAGTGAAAGACGCGAACGTAGGGGAAGGATTCTTTGATCGCTCGCGCTACCGCAGCGCGCACCACACCGTCTCCGAAGGGCAACCACTGCTGCAGAATTCCGTCGGCACGCAGATGTTCGCGGGCGGTGGCGTAGAACTCTTTCGAATACAAGAGGCTCGATCCTGCGGCTTCGACCGGAGGCGGCGGATCGAGTGTGATCACGTCATATTGATCCTGGGTGCGCTCGAGGTAGCGGCGGCCGTCGTCAATCACGACGTGCGAAAGCGGCGAGCTCAGCAGCTGCGGGGCCGAAGGATTGTAGTAGCTGAAAACGCGCGGGACGCTGGGCACCAACTCTACCGCGGTGGTGGAAATTCCCCAGGACATCATGGAGCGGTAGGTGGTTCCCATGCCGAAGCAGATGACGAGAGCCTTCTGCGGCTTGTGTTCGAGGAAGGCGAGCGGCATGTGCGCCATGATCTTGGTAATCGGCGTGAGTTGCGTGATACCGACGCCATTCACCAGCAGGCGCCTGCCCATGCCTGTCCCAGTAGCGATGATGGTGGCGGTGTTATCGCGGACGACCTCGGCCGGTTGAAAGCGATCCTCAAAACTTCGGCTGTTGAAAACGACGACTACAGCGAGGACTGCCATCGCATATCCGATGGCGCGCTGGCGGAGTGCGGGAGTCTTGGCAGATTCCCCCAGCGTGCCCAGAGACGCGGCCACCAGCAGCCACGGGACGGCGAACACAAAAAGCACCCAGCGCTCGCTCAGGTGCGGGAGCAGGATAAATCCGGAGAGTAGTGGGCCGAGAATGCATCCCGCGACGTTGACGGCGTAGGCGGTTCCGGCCTGCTCGGCTTTGCCGCGAGACCAGCGATCCACCAACATCGGCGTGACGAAGCCCAACACTGCCGACAGCGGAGCAATTCCCAGCAACAGGCGCTGCATGCGCGAGAGGTCAAAATGCGGATCGGCCGCGGCCAGAGGTAAGAGGACGGAGACGCCGAGAAGACCCCAAATGAAGGCTCCGGCTTGGTCTTGCTTGCGGCTCCAGCGGCGGTAGACTTGCGAGCCCAGAAATGTTGCCGCCAGATAGACCGCCAGGATCGCGGCGAAAGCGTAGACCAGCGTCCCCAGGTAAGGAGTGAATTGACGGATCCAGACCACCTCAACGCCCATGCTGGTCAGGCCCGTGGCAAACAGAAGTGCGAGCATGCGGCGGTTGCCAATTAACGGCTTCGCGGTATCAATATCGAGAGGTTGCTCTGGCGATGCAGCGCTGACGGTGGAGACTCCAAGGGTCAGGGCGATCGCCGACAATGCCAGAACGCCGTTCAGTGCGGCGCCAATCTTCAGCGTGCCGCGAAAGCCGTACAGTTCGATCAGAAATAGAGGGACGATTGCGCCAGTGACTGCTCCGAGGACGTTGGCCAGATAGAGAAAGCTGAAGGAACGTTTGTCCTCTCTGTGCGACATCTGCTTGATCGCCAGCATCGCGACGGGGATGGTTGCGCCCATGCAAGTGCAGGCGGGAATCAGAACGATGGCGATCCACGCAGCCGAGGCCACGTAGTAGCTGGCCGACGAGACCAGTGCGATCTGCTCAAGAAGGTGGCGTCCGAATTTCAGTTCATAAGGGACGATAAGGGCTGAAACACCGATCAGGAATTCCGCGAGGGCGTACAAGCGCAGGGCTGGAAACTGAATGCGATGGCCGTACTTGCGAATCAGCCAACCGCTACCCCAGGAGCCAAGTCCAAGACCGGCCATGAAGGTCGAGAGCGCGATGGAGACGAAGGCGCTGGTGACTCCGAACGAGGCCATCGCCAGGCGCAGCCAGACCAGTTCGTAGAGGATGCTGCAGAATCCCGAGATGAAGAAGAAGACGAAGAACCAGGGCATTCGAAGTCTCTTTTCACCGCGACACTTCTGATGGAAGAACATACGGAGTGATTCATGAGACCACAAAATGGGGGGAATCGCCAGAGTCGGGGGGCGGGGTGGAGGACCTTTGGTAACCGTAGCACGCGTCCTCCCTGGTTCTTGGTTGTTTGTTCTACAGAATCTTCCGGCTCAAGAATCGGGAAGGGCATGACTTTGAGTCGTGCCGTCGAGATCGAAATCATGTGCGCTTTAGCGCCTGAGGATATGAGCGGTTCGAGAGCCTTCAGGCACCTTATCGACGCTCAGAGTCGATTGGCACGACTGAACGTCGTGCCCTTCCCATGCTTCTAATGGCTTTGACGCGGCAGGTGCGATTCCTTCGGTCGGGGTAGTTAATCCGGCTCTGACTACGTCTCCTACTTCGTCACCGCGGAAGTATTGGCCTTTAGCAGCGCGCATTTCCGGCATGGCCGCGTAGGGCTTGCTGTAGTCGTTATTCGCGTTCCAGAACAAGAATCCCACGCCGCCCTTGTTCTTCGAGGTCATCACTTGCGTTTCGATGTATTTCGGAGAATAGGTCTTGGTTCTCCAGGCGAAGGCTTGCAGCCAGGGACGAATCGTCACGCCGCTGCCTTTGGTGATCAGTTCGAAACGCGCCATGGATTCGCCGATGAAATGCTCAGGCGCATCGCCGGGGTGATCGTAGCCATCCATGCCGAAGAAGTGCGAAGGATAGATCATGGGCGAGAGCACATCGCAGTGCTTCGCCATCGCGACAATGTCCTGCCCGGTGTGCGCGAGGTCTACCGGACGCTGCCACGCCATCACGCCGAACACGTCGAGCGACAGCAGGACGCCTGTCGGATGCAATTCGGCGTAAGCGTGTTTCAGGAAGTCGGCGATCACATCGGAGCGACGCCAATCGGGATGCGCGGTCTGAAAGGCGAAGGTCGCATCTTTCTGATCGCCTTCAGCGGGGAAGCGCACGTAATCGAATTGGACTTCATCGACCCCGGATTCGGCGGCCTTCTTGGCCAGCGCGATGTCAAACTCTTGCACCTTGGGCTGCGAAGGGTCGGTCCAGACCAACTTGCCGTTTTCGCGCCACGGCTGTCCGCTGCGGTGCGACTTCACGGCCAATTCAGGATGCGTCACAACTAAACGCTCGTCGCGGAAGATCGCTACGCGAGCGATGGCGTGCATCCCCTGCGAGTGCAGGAACTTCGTGAACTTTGGCAGGTCGCGGATCACCGGCTTCTTCCCGCCCGCCAGTGCGTTTTCGAAAGGAATGTTGATGGTTCCGTCGCTGTCTTTCACGTCGAACACCACGGAGTTTCCGCCAACTTCCCGCCAGCGGCGGATAATTTTTAACCCGCGGTCACTTCCGGCCATCACGCCGGTCAAATACACGGCGCGGACTTCAAAATCCTTAGGGACGGCCACGGCCTTTTCGACGATGGGAGCATCCAAAATGCCGGGAATGGTGAGTTGCTGACCTGCTTTCAGAAAGGTTCCCGGAAAGTCTCCATTCGATTTACGAATGGCTTCAGCAAGTTCGCTGGTGGTGAGGTAAGAAGTCTTGGAGATGTACTGACGGGCAACGGAGATGAGACTTTCCCCGCGCTTCGCGACATACATCGCCGTTCCCGGAGGCGCCACGTTGGGCGCGGGAGGCTCTGGCGCGGTCGCGCGTACCGCTTCCGAAGTCTTCGAAGTCCTGACAATCAGAGGCGTTGCGCTCGATTGGGCGGCGGCGGTCGTGGAAGTAAAAACGATTTGACGGATTACGAATCCGCAACTCAGTAGAAGAATGCAGGAAATGGAAACCAGACCGAAGCGACGCAAGGTTTTCTCCGTGAAATGAACTCTGTCCGGATGCTAACCTTGCTGTTTTTGGCCTGCCAGTTACGTCAGGTCACAGCCACGTGGGGGAAGGAAGCCGCTTTTCAGGGACCGGAAAACTTCCCGGTTGCGCAAACAATTGCTCTTTGCTCGAAGCTTCCTGCGAGGGCAAGTGCTTCCCCCGGAACGCTATCGGCATCTAAGTCTAATAAGAATGCGGACGTGGAGGCGGGTGGTAGGATGGCGAACCGTTTGCTCTAATCCATGTCGTTAAGGAATTGAGGGATTGACAGATTTTGTCACTCCTGCCGTTGACGAACTGGTAAGCGCTGTCCGCAGCAGAAGGGCCCAGAAAGGACAAAGCAGGGCCAGACACTATGAAAAGCGTGCTCAGCACCGTTCTCGATCCCACTCGTCGCAGTAATGATGCCCGAGAGTTTGACAACGCCTTGCGTCGCAAAATCGTCGGCCAGGACCAGGCCGTCGACAAGGTCGTCGAAATTTACCAGATGTTTCTGGCCGGGCTGAACCCTCCCAGTCGTCCTGTTGGCAACCTGCTCTTCCTCGGGCCTACCGGATCAGGAAAGACCCGCGTGGTCGAGTCGATGGCCGAGTCATTGTTCGGCGATGCGCGCGCCTGCATCAAGATCGACTGTGCAGAATTCCAACACTCGCACGAAATTGCCAAGCTGATCGGTTCACCTCCGGGCTACCTCGGACACCGGGAAACGCATCCGTTGTTGACCCAGGAAGCCTTGAATCAGTGGCACACCGAGAAGTTGAAGCTCTCGATCCTGCTGTTTGACGAAATCGAGAAAGCATCCGACGCCCTGTGGCAACTACTGCTCGGAATTCTGGATAAAGCTACGCTTACGCTGGGCGACAACCGCCGCGTTGATCTCTCGCAGTGCATCATCATCATGACCTCGAACCTGGGGGCCAGCGAGATGAGCAACCTGGTGGACGGTGGCCTGGGTTTCGCGCAGAAAGTGATTCAGATCGATCAGACGCTCGACGACAAGATCAACCGCACGGCCATCGACGCGGCCCGCCGGAAATTCACTCCGGAGTTTATGAACCGCATCGACAAGGCGGTGGTGTTCCGCACGCTTCGTTCCGAGCATCTCGAGCAGATTCTGGAAATCGAACTCGGCATGGTACAGCAGCGCGTGCTAATGGCGTCGCCGGCGAACCAGTTTGTCTTCAATTGCACGCCGAAGGTGAAGAGCTTCCTGCTCCACGAGGGGACGGATCCCAAGTATGGAGCGCGTCACCTGAAACGCGCGATCGAACGCAATATCGTCTTCCCGCTGGCCAACCTGGTCGCTACCGGACAGGTCAAGTTGGGAGATTTTATTCGCATCGACATGAATCCTGAGGGCCGCATCACTTTCATCAAGGAAGCGGAGGGTGCCATGGTGCCCATGCTTCTGGAACGTTACGGAGCGGCGGCGGCGGTGCCGATGGCGGCACGCGCCTCGCGTCCTGCGGCGAACCGTCGCGAATTCGGCGCGACCGGAACTCTCGACAGCAAGTAATCTCGTTCACTCCTCTTCTCCAGCGCCGGGCTGCCCCGGCGCTTTTTTTGGGCCCACGTGACGCTCGGTGGTGGCTGTGCTTCCTTGCTTTGGCCGGGTCGGATTGTCTAGAGTTCTAGCCACGGAGACGATATGAAATCATCGCGCCTGATCGCGCTGCTTCTGATCGGAATATTGCTCGTTCCTGCTTTGCCCGCTCGCGTGACGCCCACGCATGGCATTGATCTTTTCTCGACTCAGGAAGAAGTTCAGGCGGGACAGCAGGCTGCTGGGGAAGTCCCCAAGCAGCTGCCGGTGCTTCCCGGATTCGAGTCCGATTTCGCAATACATCTCGAGGCTCGGGCACAAACTCGCAGATCACGCCCCTGGAGAGAAGTGGCCTTACAACTTTCATGTGGTGAATCAGAAGGAAATCAACGCCTTCGCCCTGCCGGGAGGGCCGATCTTCGTGAACGTTGGAACGATTCAAGCCGCCGACAACGAAGCTCAACTGGCCGGGGTCATCGCGCACGAAATTTCGCACGTCGTACAGCGCCATGGCACGCGCGCCGCTACCAAGCAAATGGCGGCGGAGCTTCCCCTGGCAGCGATCGGCGGAATTCTTGGCGGAGGCACCCTCGGGCAGATGGCCGCGCAGGGCATCTCTTTCGGTATCGGATCGTACTTCCTGAAGAACTCGCGTGAAGCCGAGAAAGAAGCCGACCTTCTCGGCGCTGACATCATGTATGACACGGGATATGATCCGCACGCGATGGCGCAGTTTTTCGAGAAGATCAAGCAGCAGGGTGGATCGCCGTCGCTGCAATTTTTGAGCGATCATCCGGACCCGGGAAATCGCGTGGAATACGTTTCTGCCGAAGTGCGCACGCTGCCGGCCCGGCAGACGTATCTTGCCGACAGCTCTGATTTTCGCCAGATCAAGCAGGAAGTGGCGGGAATGAAGCCGATGACGGCGCAGGAAATTGCGGCCTGGCAGAAAAGCGGCGGCGGGAAACAGGCCGTGGTTGCAGGGGGCGTCTCACCGGCAGCCAGCCCGAATCTGCGGGCCTTCAACCACAATGATTATCAGATTTCCTATCCCGAAAACTGGCAGGTTTACGGAGATCAGACTTCGGCCGTCACCATTGCTCCGCAGAACGGAGTTACGCAGAACGCGATTGCTATCGGTGTCATGATCAGTGCCTACCAGCCGGAAGAGGCGAATGCCAGCCTCGACAACAGCACGCACGCGCTGCTGGAATCGCTGCGGCAATCGAACCCTGATTTGCGGCAGGTCGGCAACGACGAAGAGATTCGCATCGACAATGCGAAAGGCAAGTCGGTGGAACTGATCGGGTCATCGCCGATTCAGCAGAATGGCAAACCGATTCAGGAGCGTGACTGGCTGGTGACGACCAAGCGCAGTGACGGGGCGTTGCTGTATCTGGTTTTTATTTCTCCTGATAAAGACTCGTCATCGCTGCGACCGAGGTTCGAGCAGATGCTGCGGACGCTGAAAGTGAAGTAGTCGTAGGCCTGTGGTCTGTGGTCGTTGGTCAAAACCACTCTTCCTTCGCAGTTTGGTTTTGCCAACGACCAAAGATCAATGACGAAGACCGCCTTACCATACTGTGCAGCGTTTGTCTGGCGGCCGCATCATCGGGGAATCGTCTTTGCACTGGAATGCTTTTTCGAATTCCGCGGTGTTGGCTAGCGGTCCGATGACGCGGTATTTGGCCACCGGGTGGGGATCGACCTGCATCATCGTTCGCTGCGTTTCGATGCGGATTTCGTCTCCGCGGAATTGTCCCCATGCGATGAAGAATTGCTGTTCGGGGGTGAAGCCGTCGATATCCGCCGGGCGCGGCTTGCCTTCGAGCGACTTCTCATAGGCGAGATAGGCAATCTTCACTCCGCCCAGGTCGCCGATGCTTTCTCCTAGTACCAGCTTTCCGTTGTGATGCACGCCGGGCTCGATGAAGTAATTCTCGAACTGGTCGGCGACGCATTGTCCGCGGGCCTGGAATTTCTTCAGGTCCTCGTCGGTCCACCAGTTGTTCAGCTTTCCCGTCGAGTCGTACTGCGCGCCCTGATCGTCGAATCCGTGGGAGATTTCGTGGCCGATCACAACGCCGATCGCGCCGTAGTTCACGGCATCTACGGCGTGTACATCAAAGGCCGGCGGCTGCAGGATTCCCGCAGGGAAAACAATCTCGTTCAGCAGCGGGTTGTAGTAGGCGTCGGAGGTCGGCGGCGTCATGCCCCAGCGGCCGCGATCCACCGGCTTGCCGATGGTTGACCGGTCATCTTCTACAAAGAATCTGCGGCCGTTCATTGCATCTTCAAAAAACGCATCACGGCGAATATCGACGCTGCTGTAGTTCTTCCACTTGTCGGGATAGCCGATCTTGGGATTGAAGGTTGAGAGCTTGACCAGCGCCTTCTGCTTGGTGGCGTCGCTCATCCAGGTCAGCGAGCCGATGTCATCCTTCATGGCGGCAAGCAGATTCTTTACCATCTCCTGCATGCGGGCCTTGGCTTCGGGCGGGAAGTATTTCTCGACGTATTTCTGTCCGAGCGCCTCGCCGAGCAGTTGATCGTTGGTTTCGACGCAGCGTTTCCAGCGGGGTTTCAATTCGCTGGAGCCGCCGAGAAATTTTCCATTGAACGAGAAATCCTCTTCGACGAATGCATCGGAAAGATACTCTGCCGACTGATCGAGCAGATGCCACTTGAGATAGGTTTTCCAGTCATCGAGTGATGTCTCGTGCCACTGGCGGTCGAATTCCTTCATGAACTTCGGTTCCTGCACGTTCAAGTCGACGGTCTGGGAAAGTTTCTTGTGCTCGAAGTACTCGGCCCAATCAAGATGCGGAGCGAGCGCCTGCAACTCAGCGAAGCTCATCTTGTGATCGGTCACTTTAGGATCGCGACCCTCGGCCGGGGCAATCGTCGCTTCGGCGAATTTGGTCTCCATGACCATCACGGTCTGCGCGCCGGCTGCGGCTTTCGCGTCGTCCCATCCGGCAAGCTTGAAAGTGTTGGTCACGTGCTGTTTGTATTTCTCACGCGCTTCGGCGAAGCGCGGTTCAGTACCGAGGTAGTAGGCCTTCTCCGGCAGGCCCAGGGCATTGGCGGAGATGTCGGCCATGATCATGGTGGGTTCGTGAGGATCCTGCGAGCCGGAGAGAGCAAACGGAACGACGATGAGCATGTCCTGCATCCGCATCATGACTTTTTGCAGGTCGGCCATGTTCTTGGCGCCGTCGATCTTCGCGAGATAAGGTTTAACTGGTTCCAGGCCGCGGGCGTTGACCTTCGACTCGTCCATGCAGGCGCCGTAGTAGTCGCCGATCAACTGATCGGTGCTGCCCTTGGGAGCGTTCTTGTCTTGCATGGCGTCGTCGAGGATGAGCTTCAGGTTGTCCTTGTTGCTCTCGCCGGCAGCCCAGCGGCGGCTCCAACGGGTCATCGATGCGGGAATCGGATTGTTGGCCCGCCAGGTGCCGTTGGCGTATTGGTAGAAGTCGGTGCAGGGATCGGCCTTGCGATCCATGTCGGACACTTCGATGCCCTTGGTCTGGGCGGTTTGGGAGAAAGCGAAGAGCGACAAAAGAAAAATTGGAAGCAGCAGTTTGAGAATGCGCATGAGAACGCCCCTTTGTAAACCCGCAATTCTAGCTGAGGGAAGGGGGTTTTGTATGTGGTTGAGACAGATGTTGAGTGTTAGTCGTTCGTCGTTGGCAACCACGGATTCCTCGTCGCTTCGCTGATTGGAATGGCAATGGTGGAAGCAGTCGCCGTTCGCGGGTCGCAGGACAACGTGTGCTGGGGGTAGGGGTGCTTCGACTTCGCAGGAGTGCGCTTCGCGCTCTCCTGCTCCGCTCAGCATGACAAGGCTGACTGACGACGGGAGACTGACGACTGTTGCTATCCGCCCTGCTTTAGTTCCACCAGGACCTGGCGGGCGATTTCTTTCAGGGTGTCGAACACTCCGGCGCCCTGGAAGGCGACGGCTTCGATGACGGGTTCGTTTTTGCGGCGCAGCTCTTTAGCGAGGGCAGCGACCGGCATGACATTCGGCAGGTCGCGCTTGTTCAGTTGCAGAACGTAAGGAATTTTCTGGAAGTCGTAGCCGTGTTCCTTGAGGTTGTCCATCAGGTTGTCGAGGGCTTCGACGTTAGCGTCCATGCGCTCCTGCTGGGAGTCGGCGACGAACACGATGCCGTCGACGCCACGCAGAATCAGCTTACGGCTGGCATCGTAGAAGACCTGTCCGGGGACGGTGTACAAGTGGATGCGGGTTTTGAAGCCGCGCACCGATCCCAAGTCCAGCGGCAGGAAATCGAAGAACAAAGTACGTTCCGTCTCCGTCGCCAGAGAGATCATTTTGCCTTTTTGCTGTTCGGCGGTTTTCTGATAGATGAACTGCAGGTTCGTCGTCTTACCGCCCAGTCCGGCGCCGTAATACACGATCTTGCAGTTGATCTCCCGGGCCGCAAAGTTGATGAAACTCAAAGGCCTTCCTCAAAATTCGCGGCAAAAAACCGCGCAGGAAATTTGGCTGAATTGCTGCTGGTTTTATACCACATGGCCCAGCATTACCGGCAGGTTACCAGAGTTACTACCGAAGCCACCGTCATCGGATGCGGTCAGCGCACCGGCGGCAGGGGATAGTACCCGTCTTTGGCGAACACTTTCACGCTGGGCAAATCCACCCGCACTTCGACCTGCCGGTAGGTGCTGCTGGGAGTGACGCGGGTCGTGTATCCCAGGGTGTAAAGGTTGCGAGCGTCTCCAAGCGCTTTCACGTAGGCAGCCTCGATGGTGTTGCGCTGGTAGTCGTTGGTGACCTCGCCGCCGGTAGCGTTGGCGTACTTGGGCAACAGATCGGTGTAACCGAACTTGGGCAGGTGGAATTTGATCTTGTTGTATCCCGGGATGGCAGCTTCTTCCACGCCGATTCCGTAGACCAGGATTCCATTGGCGAGCAGCACCTTGAGGACGTCTTTATAGCTGGCGCGGCTGCCCCATTCGCGTCCGTTGCTGATGATGAAGATGACCTTGCGCCGGGAGCGGTCGCGCTTGGCCAGATCGCGGGCCGCAGCGAGGATGGCGTCATTCAGAACGTGGGTTTCCTTCGGCGGCGTGTAGACGGTCGGCTGGGCGGGATCGATCGGGTAGCCGTTGACCATGGGGCCGCCCGGGCCAAGCGGTCCACTGGTGACGGCGGGCCCATTGTTGCGTCCCTTGACGGTTTTCAGCCGGTCAAGCGTGGCCTGCAACTGTTTGCCGGCCATGGCGAAATCGGTGGCTCGCGAGTAGTTGTTGCTGAAGGTGTAGACCGCAACTTCATCGTAGCGGCTGAAAGCGCCTTGAAGGGCGCTGTAAGTCTCGTTCACTTTCTGCACGGCGACGTCGGCCATGCCAGTGTCGATGACCACCGCTGCAGAAAGGGTAAAGGGATCGCTGGTGAAGAAGTTCAGCTTCTGCTGGATGTTGTCTTCGAGAACGGTGAAGTCTTTAGGTAGCAGGCCATCCAGCGGGCGGCCATCGGAATCGAGGACGCGCACCGGAATCAAGACCTGGTTGACGTTGGTCTTGATCTTGAACAGCTCTTCCTGCCCGGCGCTCATGCCCTGGTTCTGATCGGCGGTAGCGCCGCCTTGGGGTACCGTGTCCATCTTGAACGGCGGTTTGGAAGTCTCAGTCGGTGGCGGAGTCGGTGGCTCTGCCGGCTTTTCTTCTCGCGCCGGAGCGGGCGTGTTGCTGCCCGGAGACGTTGTCGGCGGAAGATTGGGGAAGTTTTGCGGCGGCTGGGAGGTCGAGGGAGCGTCAGGAATGTCCTGTTTGGGCTGATCTTGGGCCGATAGCGCCACACCTGCGCCTACCCCCAGGATCCACCACACCATGACCACGCAACTTGCTTTTGCAATTCGTAGCAACACGGATAGCCTCTTCGCCTCGCGGCGTCACTTTCTCAATGTGGACCTGGAAATTCCCAGCTTGGCGCATCTAACGCTTCAGGAATAGACTAACAAAAAACCGCGAGAGAATCTTTCATGGCTAAAGCCCGTGTTTTTCAGGTCCTTACAACCGCTATGGCATTGATGCTGGCGGCTTCTGCCCTGGTCGCCCAGAGCAGCCCTGCTCCCCAACAGCAGGAGGATCAATCGCTCGAGACGCTGAAAGTTAACGTCAACGTTGTCCAGTTGTTCTTCAACGTGAAAGACAAAAAGGGCGGGCTGATTCCCAACCTCACCAAGACCGATTTTGACATTCTGGAAGACGGTAAACCGCAGACCATCAAGTACTTTGCTGCCGAGTCGAATCTTCCGCTGACTCTGGGCATTCTCATCGATTCGAGCGGCAGCCAGGCGCGGGTTCTGGATATGGAGAAGCAGGTGGGAGGGAATTTTCTCGCCGAGATTCTGCGCGAGAAAGACTTGGCTTTCGTAATTGGGTTCGACGTCAACGTCGACTTGCTGCAGGATTTCACCAGCTCTGTGCCCTCTCTCAAGAAGGGCATGGATAGTGCCCGCATCAACACCGGCGGCGGCGGAGGCGTCATCCCCGGCATGGGTGGGGGGCCAGTTCCCACGGCGAACGGCCCGCGGGGCACTCTGCTTTACGACGCCGTCTACCTTGCCGCTCATGACGAACTGGCGCAGCAGGTGGGACGGAAAGCGATGATCCTGCTTACCGACGGAGAGGACCAGGGCAGCCAACTGAAAGTCACCGATGCCATCGAAGCCGCGCAGAAATCGGACAGCATCGTCTATGTCCTGTTGTGCGCCGATCGTGGCTTTTACGGGGGATTCGGCGTCGGCTACTCGGGCGACAGCCAGATGAAGAAGCTGACCTCAGAAACCGGCGGCCGCGTCATCGAGGTGGGGAACAAGTACGAGAAGCTGAAAGACGCCTTCGATCAGATTTCCAGGGAACTCCGCAGCCAGTACAACATCGGCTATAGCCCGAGCAACTCTAAACTCGATGGCACCTTCCGCAAGGTCGAAATCCACCCGAAAGATAAAGACTACAAAATCCAATCACGACTGGGCTATTACGCAGTCGCGAAGAGAGATCAGGAGTGAGCCTGCAATCCTCGAAGTTCTTGGGGATGATCCCGAAACGCCACTGTTCTTAGGCCTGGCGCACTTCCGTGAAGCCATCAGGGATGGCGATGCAGTACGTGAGTTGCGATGTCGGGCCAGAACTCGCGGAAAGAGTTGGTGGCGGCGTCGCGCAAGATGGCGTATCCGTACTTCGCCGCGATGGCGCTTGCGGTGCGATCGGAACTGGGATAGTACGAAAGCGATACGCCCTGGGCGATACCGCGGCCCAGGAGTTCAGAAACATTGAAGCTGTTGTGCCCTTGATAGTTGGGGGTAATGACCACGCGAGAAGTGGAATAGGCGAACCGCTTCAGGAACCCACCGTGGCCCATGGCGAAGTAACGCTCATCCTGATGGAACACCGTTGGCAGAGCGAAGATGACCAGATAATTCCCGTCGGTCTTATCGACAAAGCCCCGCCAGTAATATTCGCCGAATCCCGCGACTCCTTTCCCCAGCGCTGGATGGGCATCGGAGCCTTCGGCGATCAGCGAAGTGATACCAACGAAGAAGAATGAGGAGTAATCGAAGCTGTTCTGGGTAGCAATTACGAACGCTTGCTTCGGCGTGGGCGGAGGCGGAATTTCTCCGGCGCTGACCGCACGATAGTTCGGCATAACGCCGAGAATTCGCTTGGGCTGCTTCTGCGAATCGGTAACCTCAGTAATGGCGGGCTTGGTGCCGGGTTGAGTGGAGGCTTCCTCTTTGGCCGCGGGAGCCGACTGCGCGGGTTCGGGATTCTGAGGCGAGGCCTGGGCTTGCGGGGCGGAACCGTCGAATTGCCGCGAGTACGGGAAGTGGGGCGTCAGGAAGTTCGCTGATTTGAGCGAGCGGCGCTCGCCGTAGACAGGATCAGAGTAAAGGCAAGAATAAGACGCAAAAAGATAGCCTCCTTAGCCGATGGGTCGATGAAAGTTTTAGATGTTCGTGAACCTCAAGTTTGGCACTATTTTACGCGAAAACCCAGTTTCTCAGTCGCCGCGCATCCGCGCAGGTTGTTACTTTGGATGCGGCAAGATTGGCCATTGAGGGCAGATTTTTTCGGTCGCGGGGCATCAGCCGGTGGGCAGGCCGGTTACCGGAAAAATTAATTCGCAGAATCTAAAAAATCAGCGGGTCTCGTCCGTTCTCTTCGTGCTATTTTCCGAATATGAAGGACACGACGATCCGCTACTGCCCTAACGAAGATTGCGCGGTGCACGGACACGTGATCTATACCCAAGGCACGCGCTGCCAGTTTTGTCGCTGGGATCTGAAACCAGCGCGGCCACGCAGCGAGGCCGTCGTCGAACCCAAAGGCAGGGCTTTCCGTGCCGCCGTCTCTGCCGCGCTGTCATCGTGATCTTGAGGATGTTTTAGGCCAGCGACGAAGGACTACTCCCGGTCCTTCAGCCGGATCACAAACTTAAGCCCCGACCATACTTCGTCGACTGCGCAGACTTTCACGTCGACGAGTCCTGCCTCGAGCCCGATATGACGGATCAGGTTTTCATCCAAGTCTGAGACTACGCCTGAATTTTTCTTTGGCCAGCTGACCCACAGCATTCCTGTGGGGTTCAATCGCGTGGCTACTTTTGGAAATTGCTTTTTCAGGTCTGCCTGCCTGGTGACGAAAAGCATGGCGAAATCGATCTTGCTGGTTGCTTCGGTGCACAAAGCAAGGGCAGCTTTCAGTTCCTTGCGCACTTCCGCGGGAATTTGCACCAGCCTGGTGCGGAAGTTTTCTTTGATGCCCAGCTTTTTGGGAAGCGGAGTTCCTGAGTATCCAGCCATGGAGGGATATTACTGCTTGGGAGCGTAGTATCCGTGGCGGCTGCGCACCTTGAGATTTTTCTTGGTATCGAGCGCGGAAATCTCGATGGTGTGGAACAGTCCGTCGGCCTGGAAGTTCGCGGGCTTATAGGAGAGCGCGTACTGGCTGCGGAGTTCATCCTGAATTTCTGAAAAGGCATTGGCGACGTCGGTGACCTGGAAAGGGAAGAAGGCGCGGCCTCCGGTGGCATCGGCGATGCGGACGAGCACTTTGTCTCCGCGCTGCGTGGTGCCGGTCACGTTGGTGCTGATGGTATAGACGATGACTTCGGCTCGTTCCGCCATCTCGATCGCTTCCTCGCGAGTCACGTGGCTTTGATTGTCATCGCCGTCGCTGAGCAGAATGATGGCTCTGCGGACGGGGCCGGCTTGTCCCGACTTCATCAGCTTGTCGCGGCAGGCGAAGTAGAGCGCATCGTACATGGCGGTTCCACCGCCGGGACGCAGCATGCGGACGCCGTGCGAAAGATCTTCGGTGTTGTCGGTGAAGTCTTGCGTGACCTCGGGGGTGACATCGAAGCCGACGACAAAAGCTTTGTCGTATTTCGGACGGATAGTCTGATTCAGAAACTCAATGGCCGATTCCTGCTCGAACTTGAAGCGATCGCGCACCGAGTTGCTGGCGTCAACGAGTAATCCTACTTGCAGGGGTAAATCGCTTTCGGTGTGGAAGCTGCTGATCTCCGCCGCGGGACGGTTATCGTCCAATACCTTGAAGTCGTCTTTTTTCAGATCGCGCACGTAGTGGCCGTGCTTGTCGGTAACCGTGAATACGACGTTAACTTCGTTGACGGTCTTGCGGATGGTTGCGGCAGCGTCGTCGTTGGATGGCGGCGCGTCTTGTTTCGGAGGGTCAGTCTTCGTCCCGTCAGTCTTGGCGGGGTCCGCGGGGGAAGTGCTTACGGCCTTTTCCGGCGCAGGAGAAGTGGGCGCGCTCTGCCCAAAACCCGGCAGCATGGCTGCCCACACGAAGAGAAGGAGAAATGAAATGGAACGCGAGACCCTCATTGGTTTCAGTCATTATATCCGGAATCGAAATCGGCCGAACTGCGCGATCTAGGGAGAATTCTTGTTCTCGACTTTGGCGGCGGAGGTGGTTTTGAAAGTCACCACGGTTTCGGGAGGGATCAAGGCCGCCGGGCCGCTACCCTTGCCGATCGATCCGCCCATGTCAATGTCTCCGGGATTGGAAGGGTGTCCTAAGCCGGCAATGGTATCGGAGATGCTGCCGGGACGATTCCGTGGGCCCGTCCGGCCATGCCCCTGCCGCGTGTAGGTGGTGGTGGTGAAGTTGTAGATCATGTCTTTGGTCTCGACTTCGGTGAGGCGAATAATGAGCAGCCCTGAGGTCTGGCCTCCGTTGCTCGAGTCGGCGGTGTCGACGTGGCCGCGAGCCGTGGCGCCTTGGGCGGCGATGGTCTTTCCGTTGACCACGAGGTCGTGATCGAGAATCGCCTCGAAGGAATCTCCCGGCGTTGCGTTGTCTGAATTCAGGTTGGTCTTGATGCGAACGGTAATCTTGGTGCCGCGAGGAAGTTCGTCGGCAGCGAGCGCAGGCAGCGCCACCAGGAGCAGCAGGAGGGCAACACGTTTCAGGACTCGCATGACAGGCACCCCGTTTTGTGAAGTCTACTGCGGCAGGCGAAGGGCGATGACAGTAATTTTGAGGGAAAGGCAATGCCTCCGGGTCTCGACTCCCGGAGGCTCCTTCACTCTCGACGTTTTCGTAAGACTTCCGTCCCACCCTTCGCCAAGAGAGCTTGTGAGGTTAGAACTTGGCGGAGGGAGGATGGTTGCCTTGAGACAGACGGGATCGCCGCGGGGCGACCGGCAAGGTGTTTAGTGCTCGAAGTGGAAGATATCGAGGACCATGTAGGTGCTGCGGTTTACCAGCACAATATGTCCCCCGACCACCACGTGGGCGCAGCCGATGGGAGGCGGAGGCAGGCGCCGCTCCAACTCCTCAGGGCAGGGTTCCATTTTCTTCCGCAAGCCGGGCGGAAGAGTGCCTCGCACCCGCAACTGTTTTTCGAGTCCCGGGGGAAGCTGGTCGCGTTTTGCAAGGCCGGGAGGAAGATGGTCGTCCTGGCCGTGGTACCAGTCACGGATTTCATCCCGGTCGTGGTTGCTGTAGTAGCCGCGGCCCTCATCGTCATGTCCGTGATGCTTGCCATGACCGTGGTCGTCGGCCGCCGCTGATCCGCAAAGCGCGAACGCTCCCAACAAGCACAGAGGCAGCCATTGTTTGAATCGCATGAGTATTCGCCCCCTTATGTTTGAGGGTATCGAGGAGCAGAGGGCCGGGGCAGATTACCAACGCACCTGACCCAAAGACTGTCGTAGTAGACCCTTTATTCAGTCGATGCAGTGATCTTAGATAACGCCCAGCTGGCATGCTCGGCGACCACGGGATCTTCGCTTGCCGCGAGCCGCTTCAACAGTGGGACGTACTTCCTTTCGCCGCTGTTCCCCATGGCGATGACTGCATTCCGGCGCAGGCCGGTGAGCTTGGTGCGGCGGACGGGAGAGCGGCGGAATTTTTCGCGAAACTGGTCGGGCGTCATGTTTGCCAGCCAATCGAGAGCGGGATTTACAAGTCCCTGGCGCGGTTGAAACTCCGGGGCCGTGGTTGCGGGCGCTTTGCGATTCCAAGGACAAACGTCCTGGCAGATGTCGCAACCGAAAATGTGGCGGCCCATGCCCTCACGCATTTCCTCCGCAATGGTGCCGCGCTTTTCGATGGTGAGATAAGAAATGCATTTGTTGGAGTCGAGTTTATAGGGCTCGATCAGCGCGTCGGTCGGACAGGCGGTGATGCAGCGCGTGCAGCTCCCGCAGCGGTCGGGAGCCGGCAAATCACAGGGCAGTTCGAGTGAAGTGATGATGACTCCAAGGAAGAGCCACGATCCCAGCTTCTGGTTCAGAATGCAGGTATTTTTGCCGATCCATCCCACGCCGGCGTATTTCGCGTAAATACGCTCGACGAGAGGGCCGGTGTCGACGTAGCAGCGGGACTCGAAATCGGTCTCGGTGACAGCTGCCCGCAGGATCGCTTCGACGACGCGCAGCTTCTTTAAGACAGCGTCGTGGTAGTCCTCGCGGCTCCAGGCATAGCGGGAGATCCACCCGCGGTCGGGGCTCGCCACCTCCGTCGAATACGGTTGCGCGGTGTTGTAGTTGATGGCGCAAACAATGACGCTGCGCGCCCATGGAACAGCCGCTCGCAGAGATGCGCGCTTGAGCTCGCCGCTTTCAGTGCGCGCTTCCAGGTACTTCATCTCCCCAGCGAGTCCTGCGGCGATCCAGGCAGGGAAGTGCTCGAGTTCAGGGAAGTTTCGGACCGGGGCGATCCCCGCGAGTTCGAAACCGGCTTCGTGGGCGGCATTCTTAACGAGTTCGGCGAGCGAGGGCATGAACGGCTGTGGCTAGTGTAGAGCAACTGCTTATGGGGGATGGACTTGGCGGGCGGGCTGGCGACACCGCCTCCGTCACCGGGCGTTGTGACCTAGGACACAGCCAGTCGTGTCGGCGGTAGGCATCCTGTGTTTGGGTGAAACCCGGGCTTTGTCGTCCGGGACTCTGCGTCCGTATTACCGGTTCAAGGAGGGGCGCGATGATGAATCGTCGTCAGCGCTTCAAGATCGAGGCGGTCAAGCCGCCCAAGCAGGATCCGCAGGCGCGCGTTCACAATTTTAACGAAGTTTCGCAGCCTTATACGCCAGAAATCGCCATGGAGCAGGCGCAGCGCTGTCTCTATTGCGATCACGCGCCTTGCAGCAAGGGATGCCCGCTGCACAACGACATTCCCGCAGCCCTGTTTCTACTCGGCCAGGGAGACTTTGTGGGGGCCGCGCTGAAGTTCATGGAGACGTCGAACTTCCCCGACGTGTGCGGTCGCATCTGCCCGCAGGAAAAACAGTGCGAGGGAGCCTGCGTGATTGTGCCGCGCAATCCCGCGGTTTGTATCGGAAAGCTCGAGGCCTTCGTAGTCGATTATGTGCGGCGCAACTACGGATATCCGCTGCGGGAGAAGGCTGCTCCCACGGGCAGAAAAGTCGCCGTGGTCGGGCGCTGGGCCCGCAGGGCTGGCGGTGGCGGAGGAGTTGACCGTCAAAGGCCACGAAGTCACGGTGTATGACATGTGGCCCTATCCCGGGGGATTGCTGCTCTATGGCATCCCCAATTTCAAGCTCGACAAAGAGATCGTTTTTTCGAAGATCGAATACCTGCAGAAGATGGGAATCCAGTTCGTCTGTAATTACCGGGTGGGCAAAGATCATCCGGTGGAGGATCTGTTCCGGCAGGGGTTTGATCTGGTGTTCCTGGGATACGGAGCCATCAAGGGCGGCGAGATGAAAATTCCCGGGGAAGACACGCTGAAAAACATCTACCAGGCCACGGAGTACCTGGTGCGCGGAAACCTGCCGCCGGAACTGCTGCCCGATTTCTGGAGAAATCTGGAAGATCCCAAGCCCAACCACACAGGGATAACGCTGGTGATCGGCGGCGGCGATACGGCCATGGACTGCGTGCGCACCGCGCGGCGTCTGAATTCCGACGCGAAGGTGTATTGCGTTTACCGCCGCAGCGAAGTGGAAATGCCGGGACGCTACGAAGAGCGGGTCAACGCCGTCGAAGAAGGCGTGCAGTTCGAGTGGCTGACCGCCCCGGTGAAATTTATTGGGGATGAACAGGGCCGAGTCAAAGCGGCCGAGTGCATCCGCATGAAACTGGGGGAGCCGGACGCAAAGGGACGGAGGTCGCCTGTGCCCATCGAGGGTTCGAACTTTGTCATTCCTTGTGACACGGTGGCCCTGGCGATCGGATACAGCCCCGAGACCGAAGTGCCCCAGCACACTCCGAATCTGAAGACCACGAAGTGGGGATCGATCCTGGTGGAGACGGAAGAAGTCGGGGTCACGTCGCGGGAGGACCTGTACGCGGCAGGGGACAACGTGCGAGGAGCGGACCTGGTGGTGACGGCTGTAGCGGCGGCGCGCAAGGCGGCTGCGGCGATGCATGTCCGCCTGATGTCGATGAAGGATCGAGTGGAGAGAGTGCCCAGTACCTAGTACCCGGTACCCAGTACCTAGAAAAACCAAGAAAACCCAGGAAGACCAACACACACCGGACTATGGCAGCACACTACAAGGACCTGATCGCTTGGCAGAAGGCGATGGACTTGCTGGGCCGCATCTATGAATTAACCGATCGCTTTCCGAAGCGCGAAGTTTACAGTTTGACAGACCAGATCCGCCGCGCAGCAGTGTCTATCCCAAGCAACATTGCCGAGGGTCAGGCGCACTTCAACAATGGCGAATTTCTACATTTCCTCCGTCACGCTAGTGGGTCACTTGCAGAGCTTGAAACCCAACTATTGATCGCGGAAAGACAGAAACACGCAACCCTGTGAGGTAGAGGAACTGGTGAAGAGTGCAAACGAATTAGGAAGAATTCTTAACGGTTTGATCAACGCAATCAAGAATAAACGGCGTGGGGTGGAGGTTTAACTGGGTACTGACAACTACATACCGAGCTTTTTAACTTCCTCGTTGTAGTACTTGCGGTAGAGGATGTCCCACTCCTGGCTGCCCTCGAGGATGGTGCGCTTCTGGCTTTCGATTTTGTGGCGGGCAGAGAGATCGATCTTCTCTTCCTGATTCAATAAGTCTTCGAGGAATTTTCGGACTTCCAGGCGGATGGTGTTGCGGTCTTCGACGAAATCGAGTTGGTCCATTTCGGCCAACGCGTCGGTGACAACGTGGGCTACTTTGTTGACTTTGTCGCGGCTGACTCTCACAGCACCGCCTTATATTTCCGCACCAATTCGCTTTTCACCTTGCGGAACATTTCCTGGTAGTTGGCGCCGCTTTTGCGCATCTCCTCGGAATAGGCTTCGAGAATCACGCGCACCTCGTCGTTAATGCGGTCTTCGAGGGTGAACTCTTCGAGCATGGAGGAGTGCACCCTTTCGGTGACCTTCGCCGGTTCCTTGGTCTCAATGAGTTCCCCGGCAATCAATTTCTTAGTGACTTCGCGGGCCAGGTAGCCCACATATTCTTTGGAGAGAAGCATAGTGCGGATCGAATGTCCTGTGCGAAACAGATAGTTTAGCACAATGAGCACTCAGCCCTCAGCCGCCCGCCTTGAGCCTCGCGAGGCGTCGTGGGGGAGAGGGATCGACCTCCGCCCGGGGCCGAAAAACTAGTAGCCGCCCGGCAAAAGCCTTACAATGCGGTGTGAAATATATGTCTTCTCAAGTGGATGATTTGTCGGGGCTGAAGGACGATATGGTCGCCTTCATCGAGGGTCACGGCATGCGCCGCTTCCACGGGTACGTGGACTACGAAGAGGTGCAGAGCGTGCTCTGGAAGTCGGAAGACAGCGCCGACGGCTGGAAAGACTTCGTGGAGTTGGCCAAGGCCGCGGGCGCTCCTTTCCTGACCATGGATTCCTGGGCGCTCGAGCGCGAAGAGCTCGACGAACTCATCCAACGCCTTTCGAACGCCGAATTCACCAACGATGAAGATCTCGAAGATGCGCGCTGGCTGCGCACCTACTCGGGTAAAACCGGATTCGTGCAACTGGGTTTTGCCAACCATGGAATCATGATGGTCTACGAGGCCTCCACCGAATGGTACGACCGCTACCAGCGCCTGGTGGAGTTCACCGAGGACTTCGGCGGCATTCCCATCGACGAGCCTGATCAGGACGACGAACCGTAAGACATTTTCGATTGTTGATTGTTGATTTTTGATTGTTGAGTGATCGCGGCCGAGTTTGCGCGTTGACTGTCAACAATCGATAATCAAACTCTCCCATGCGCTGGATTCTTAAATCGGCTGATCCCGCACAAGTTCACTCTCTCGCCGCTCAACTGGGAGGGAATTCTGCGCTGAATTTGGGCGACGCGAAGATTGCGTTAACAGTCAGCCAGTTGCTTGTGCAACGCGGGATCTCCGATCCGGAGACCGCCGAACGTTTCCTGGCGCCCGCGCTTTCCCATCTGCACTCCCCATACAACATGAATGGGATGAAGGCTGCAGTGGATCGGCTTGACGCGGCCATCGAACGCAAAGAGGGAATTCTCATCTACGGCGATTACGACGTAGACGGAACTACGGCTATCGTCATTCTGAAAACTGCAATTGAGCTTTGCGGGGGAGCGGCGGACTTTCATGTGCCGCACCGCATCCGCGAAGGCTATGGCATGAAAGATGACGTGATCGAGCGGGCGGCCGCGGCCGGGGTGCGTCTGATCATCAGCGTCGACACGGGTATCCGCGCCTTTGCCGCGGCGGAAACGGCGCAGCGGCTGGGCGTGGATCTGATTGTGACCGACCATCACCTGCCGGGGCAGGAGGGCGTGCCGACCGCGCTGGCCGTGCTGAATCCCAATCAGCCGGACTGCCAGTATCCGTGCAAGGTTTTGTGCGGAGCCGGGGTGGGATTCAAGCTGTCGCAGGCGCTGATGGAGCGTCGGCTGGCGACTCCTGACCAGTCACGGATGCTGACATCATTCATGAAAGTGGTGGCGATTGCCACCGTGGCTGACGCGGTGCCGCTCACCGGGGAGAATCGGGTATTTGCCAAGCTGGGGCTTGATGCCCTGCGGGTTCCGGTTAACCCGGGGTTGCGCGCGCTAATCGAAGTGGCTCAGGTGGGCGGGGCGCGCCCTTTAAGTTCGGGGGAAGTGGCGTTCCGCATTGCGCCGCGGCTCAATGCGGCGGGGCGCATGGACGTGGCGAAAGACGTCATCGAACTGTTCAGCGTGAAGGATCCCGCGCGCGCCCGCGAAATCGCAAATCGCCTCGATCAGCTCAATGCCGAGCGGCAGGAGGAAGAACGGCGCATCCTCGACGCGATTTACGCACGCGTTGAAGAGGAACCAGCGCTGCGCGAAGCCTTCTGCATGGTCATCGATGGTGACGGGTGGCATCGTGGGGTCATCGGCATTACCGCGACCCGGGTGGTCGAAAAGTACGGACGTCCCGCGCTGGTGATTTCGCGCGACGGAGACGAAGCACACGGGTCGGGACGTTCCATCTCTGCGTTCCATTTGCTCAACGCCCTGGAGTCCTGCGGAGAAGTGTTCAACCGTTTTGGAGGACATGAGCACGCAGTCGGATTTTCACTGCCCGTGTCGCGCCTCGACGAGTTGCGCTCCCGCCTGGATGGATACGCCCGCGAGCGGCTGACGCTGGCGGACTTTGAGCCCAGCCTGAAGGTCGATGCCGAGATCGCCCTCAATCAAGTAACCCCCGCTCTGTATCAGGCGCTGTCTCGCCTGGAACCGTTCGGCATGGGCAATCCCGAGCCGGTATTTGCGGCGAAAGGCGTGCGCCTGATCGCGCCCCCGCGCATGATCAAAGAAAAACACGTCAAGCTCAAGCTGGGTGTCGAGAGTTCGAACGGATGGCGTCCGGCGATGGACGCCTTGGGCTGGCACATGGCGGAGAAGGTCCAGCAGGCGCAGTTGCTTTCCGGCGATTCCATCGATGTGGCCTTCACGGTTGAGCACAACGACCACCCCGAGTGGGGAGGGTTGGAGTTGTCGTTGCGGGATTTTGTTCCCTGCAAAGCAGTGACATAAAGCCTTTAACCGCGATGAACGCGAAGGACGCTAAGAAGACAAATCGCGGCGACAAGGACGCACCTCGAGATTCATGGTGCGAGTTCTCCGCTGTAATCCATTAGACTAGAAGCAAATGTCCCTGAGGATTGCTAGTCTGCGGCGCTGGTTTGCCGTGGGAGCCGTCGCTGTCGTGCTGATGGTGTCGGGGGCATATTTCTATGCGCGTTATCGGGTGACGAACGCGCTGAAGGAAGTGCCGGGGAAAATCGGACTGGAGATCCAGCAGAGCGCACAGGGATTCACCATCTCGAAGTCAGAGCAGGGACGCACCCTCTATAAAATTCAAGCCAGCAAAGCGGTTCAGTACCGCGAAGGCGGGCGCGCCGAACTGCACGATGTGGCCATCACTCTCTATGGCAGCGACTCCAGCCGCTACGACCAGATTTATGGAGCGGCCTTTGACTACGATCCGCAGTCAGGAGACGTGACATCCCAAGGCGAAGTGCAGATCGATCTGCAGGCGAATCCTGAGGGCGGGACCGGACCGGACCAGGCTACGCCGAAGGAATTGAAGAATCCCATCCATTTGAAGACCAACGACCTGGTGTTCAACCAGAAGAGTGGAAACGCTCACACCGATGCCAAGGTTGAGTTTCGGGTTCCCCAGGCGAACGGCTCCGCTGTTGGGGTGATCTACACAGCCAAGACCGGGACGCTCACCTTGCGTTCGCAAGTGCGGGTGGTGATCACGGGGAGAAGTCCAGCGACTCTCACGGCGGAACATGGCACCATCACGAAAGAGCCGCGGATGGTAGTGCTCGATCGCGCGAATTTCTTTAACGCCGCCGACAAATCGCAGGCCGAGCAGGCAAAGTTCTATTTGCGTCCTGATAATTCGCTCGATCACGTGGTCGCGACCGGAGATGTACAGATCGATACGGCAGGGAAGCAGGTGACGCACACGCGCTCAGACCAGTTGGAGTTGGTCATGAGTGATGACGCGAAAAATCAGACGCTGCGTACAGCGGTGCTCATCGGGAATGTCCATTCCGAGATGGCCAGCGACCAGCCGATGCAGGGCAATGCCGGCAAGGCTACGGTGGATTTCGTAGGACAGAACGTGGTGAGCAAGGTACACGCGTCGGAAAACGTGAAGATGCTGCAGCACCAGAAGCCGAATACGCAGAATGCAAACGCGCAGGACACGGAGTTGTCGGCAGCCGCGGTAGATTTCTTCCTGGCTGACGGGCGCAGGCTGAAGAGCGCGCAGACATTGGGACCGGGGCAGTTGACGATGCGGCCGCTTGCGTCTCCGGCGGGGCAACAGACGGTGATTACGGCAGGGAAGTTCGACGCCAAGTTCGATGACCTGGGACAACTGGCGTCGGCGCACGGGGCGCCAGATGCGCGCATCGTGAACACGAATCCCGGTCAGCCCGACCGCGTGAGCAACAGTGACACGCTCGACGCGACATTTCATCCGGGTACGGGCATCGAAACTATCACTCAACAGGGAAATGTCACGTATGTGGACAACGACCGCAAGGCCTGGGCAGAGCGTGGACGCTATACGACCGCGGATCAGATGCTGGTGCTGACGGGATCTCCGCGAGTGGTGCAGGGCGGCATGACCACTACGGCCAAGACCATGCGGATGAACCGCGCAACCGGAGATGCGTTTGCCGATGGCGATGTGAAGAGCACGTACAGCGATTTGAAGCAGCAATCGGGTGGAGCACTACTGGCATCCTCCGACCCGATTCATGTCACCTCACGGAGCATGACCGCGCACCGTAGTCCTTCAGTTGCGCTTTACACCGGCGATGCACGGTTGTGGCAGAACGCCAACGTGGTGCAAGCGCCTTCGATCGAGTTCGATCGCGACCATCGGTCTGTCATCGCCCATGATTCATCGACGCAGCGGGTGTCGACAGTCATGTTGCAGGCCGATAAGAGCGGGAAGAGCGTTCCTGCAGTCATAACCTCAGGCCGCTTGACCTATCAGGATGAAGCGCGCAAAGCGCATTTTGACGGGGGCGTGGTCGCCAGGAGCCAGGATTCGACCATCACGTCGAATGTGATGGACGTATTTTTGAAACCGAGAGCCAATTCCGGAGATCCATCCAAAAATCAAACCCTGGGACAAGGGGAAAAACTGGACAAGATTGTGGCCACGGGTCAGGTTGTGATCACGCAACCGGCGCGGAGAGGCACTGGAGACCAGTTGGTGTATACGGCGGATGAGGATAAGTATGTTTTGACCGGTGGTCCGCCTAGCATTTTTGATGCCGAACGGGGCAAAATCACAGGGGTTTCGTTGACTTTCTTTAGGACGGATGATAGGGTTTTGGTGGAAGGCAACGAAGCCTATCCTACCGTCACCCACACGCGAGTGGCACGATAAATGCACACGCTGGCCACCGACGAAATCGGCAAGTCCTACCGGGGCCGCAGGGTCGTGAATGGCGTCAATCTTCGGGTAAACCAGGGCGAAGTCGTTGGTTTACTTGGTCCTAACGGCGCCGGCAAGACTACTTCCTTCTACACGATTGTGGGCTTGATTCCTCCCGACACAGGCCGGGTGTTAATCGACGGTGAAGACATCACAGACGTGCCCATGTATCTGCGGGCCCGCCAATATGGCATCAGTTATCTGCCGCAAGAGGCGTCGGTGTTTCGCAAACTGACGGTGGAAGAGAACATTCTTGCGGTACTCGAGGCGCAGCCGATTTCGTGGCACGAGCGCCGGGAGAAGATGGAAAAGCTGATCGACCAGCTCGGGCTCGAGCATATTCGCCAGAATCGCGGGTATGCGCTGTCAGGCGGTGAGCGGCGCCGGGTGGAGATTGCCCGGGCGCTGTCAATCAATCCGACGTTCATCCTGCTGGACGAGCCGTTCTCAGGGATTGACCCGATAGCCGTACTCGACTTGCAGAAGATAATTTCGGATCTGAAGGCTAGCGGGATTGGGGTATTGATTACCGATCACAACGTCCGGGAAACGCTGTCAGTCACGGATAGGGCGTACATCATTAATGAAGGCCGCATTTTCCGGCAAGGCACTCCAGAGCAGTTAGGAGGCGATCCGGAAGTGCGGCGGGTTTACCTGGGCGAGAGCTTCTCGCTGGTTTGAAGTCGTTGTATACGAACGAGAAACAGCACTAAGGTCACCACAGATTGGCAAAAGTTGGTGCCAGAGATGCTGGGCAGTTGCTTTAATCAAGTTGTAACGATTTTGTGTTCATATTTGGAGCGGACGTTTTCGGCCGGCAGGCTAGGCCCGACGCTCCCGAAGGTTGATTGATCGAACCATGGTGCTGTTGCAACCCAAGCTGCATCTGAAGGTTTCGCAAAGACAGATCCTGACCCCGGGGCTGGTACAGATGGTCAGCGTCCTGGCGCTCAACAAGCTTGAGCTCCGGGACATGATCACGGCCGAGATGGTGGAGAATCCGGTGCTGGAGGAGCTGGAGGATTCGGTTCCTCTGCTCGATGACGTCAACCGGCGGGAAGAAGATCGAGAACGTGATCGCGTCACTGCGGCGGAAGAAGCGCCCGTCCCGGCGGAAGAGAAGAAAGATCCCTTCGAAGAAATCGATTTTGGCTCCTTCTTCCAGGAATATCTCGATCCCGGCTATCGCAGCCCAGGAGAGATGGAAGAAGTCGAGCGGCCTTCGTTCGAAAATTTCCTGTCAAAGCCCGGCAATCTTACCGATCACTTGATGTGGCAGCTGGGCGCAGTGTCGATGCGTCCCGAAGTGCACGATGCCGCAGAGTTGGTCATCGGAAATCTGAGCGAAGACGGATATCTGATCGCGAGCGATGATGAGTTGATGGGGGTTGAGCCTCCTGCTCCTCCCGAAGTCGATGCGACCATCGCCGAGAATGTGGTGAAAGAAGCAGCGGCGCTAGGACTTTCCGCCGCTACCGACGAAGCCGGGGCGGAACTACCCGGGATTGACGAAGAGGAGCTTTCGCCCGACTGGAGGGTTGCCGACACTCCAAACCTGCAGATGGATGCGGTCGTGGCAGCGGCGGTGGCTCCGGCGCCCGAAGCAGTGGCTCCGGTTCCCGTCGAAAAGCCGGCGCGTGCGGCGCAACCGCAATTCAAACCAAATTTCACGCTGGCTGATCTGCACGAAGCGCTTGAGATTGTGCGCCAGTTGGATCCGCCCGGAGTGGCCTGCCGCGATCTGCGCGAGTGCTTGCTCTACCAGCTTCGCTACCACCAGAACCAGCTTCCTTCGCACAAGAACGGCCATGCGGATACGGCGCAAGTTCTTGCCGATGCAATTGCCGTGGTCGATCAACACCTGCGCGCGGTGCAGTTGAAGCAGCACAAAGAGATTGCCAAGGCGATTGGGCGTCCGATTGAGGCGGTGCAGGCTGCGCTCGAGTACGTCCGCACGCTCGATCCCCGGCCGGGACTGCAGTACAACAAGACGCAGCCACGGCTGATCGAACCCGATGTTGCCTTCGTGAAACACGGCGACGAGTGGCTGGTGATGATGAACGACGAGGATGTGCCGCAACTTCGCCTGAACCCGGCGTACAAGCGGTTGCTGACTCGCGACACCAACGACAAAGACACGCGCAACTATGTGAAGGAGCGCTACAAGAGCGCGATCCAGCTGATCAAGAACATCGAGCAGCGCAAGCAGACCATCATGAAAGTCTGCTACTCGATCGTGGCGCGGCAGCAGGATTTCCTGGAAAAAGGCATTGATGAACTGAAACCGATGATGATCAAGGAGGTGGCCGAAGAAATCGGCGTGCATCCTTCCACCGTGAGTCGTGCGGTGGCCAACAAATACGCGCACACTCCACAGGGCGTATTTGAGCTGCGTTATTTCTTCAGCGAGAGCGTCAACGGGCCCGAGGGCGGCAACACTTCGTTGCTGATTCTCAAGCGGCGCGTCAAGAAGCTGATCGAGGAAGAGGATCCCACCCGGCCGTTAACGGACGAGCAGATCACCCGCATTCTGCAATCGCAGGGGATCCAGGTCACTCGCCGCACGGTTGCAAAGTACCGGGAAGACATGCGCATCCCGAGCACTCACCAGCGCAGAGTGAAGAAATAAGAAACAGCAACACCGGTTGTGCCCATATTTTTAACCTGAACTTTCCTGGAGGGCGCACAATGAACGTGGAATATACCGGCAGGCATTACGAAGTCACTTCCGCCATCCGCAAAGAGGTTGAATCCGGCCTCGCAAAAATCCGCAAAATTCTCGCCGACAAATTCGAAACCAAAGTGATTCTTGCGGTCGAAAAGCACCGTCACAAAGCTGAGATCACGATCAGTCCGCGCAACGGGCCGTTGGTCGGGGTTGCGCAGGCTGGCGACATGAAAGCCGCGGTGGGCGAAGCCTTGGAGCATCTCGAGAAGCAGGCGGTGCGCTACAAGACGCGATGGCGCACCAAGAAACGCCAGGCGGGGCGGAAGTTCAACGGCAACGGAGCCGAACCGATCGCCGAGCTGCAGCCCGCGGTGGGAGTCACTGAAGATACGGCGGTGCCGATCGTCGTGCACAAATATCCGGCGGTGGCCAAGACGACGGAAGTGCATCTGGTGCGCTCGGACGAGGCGGTCGCCATTCGTCCCATGACGCTGGAAGAAGCGATCAAGGAAGCGCACTTCCGCGACCGGGATGTGTTTGTGTTTCGCGATCCCAAGGGGAAAGTCATGGTACTGCACCGGACGCGCGATGGAAAGATGGAATTGATTGAAGCGCCGTGAGGGCAGTCGTCAGTCGTCGGTCTTCAGTCGTCAGCTTTTTCGGGCACGCCTTGCGTGCCCTTTCTTATTGGCACGCCCCTCACTGCGCGCGATCTGTCTGCTGATTCAAATTTTTGATCGTGGCAATCAGCAACATTTGGTTCCTTGATCAGAGCTCCTCTGCTATAGTCCTCGAATCCCCTGAACAGCTTTTCTCTGACGAGGTCCTGAGCCGATTCTATGGGCCGCATCTTTGTTTTATTTATTCGTCGTTTGTGGCTGCCCGTGCTGGTGTTTGCGGGCTTCAGTGCCCTCTGCGTGTTTGTCTACATGCATCTGGAAGGCTTGCGGCCGGTCGATGCATTCTTCTGGATATTCCAGCCCCACGCCATCGACTACCGGTCGGTGCACAATGCCACAAAGATTTTCTCTATTTTCGTCTTCGTGGCGGTGTTTGCGTTTCAAGTGTGGATCGCGGAGCGGGTGCTGGTGACAATCTTCAGCCGGCATGGCATGGAGGCCTGGAAATCGATGGTCAACGACATTTCGATCGATAAACTCAAGAATCATTTCATCATCTGCGGATACGGGCAGGTGGGGCGCACCGTGGTAGATCAACTGCGCAAGATGAAAGTTCCGTTCGTATTGATTGAAACCAATGAGGGCCTCTATCGCGAACTGCTGAAAGACGGATTGCTGGTGATTCAAGGCGACGCCAAGCGCCACGATGTGCTGCAGACGGCGGGCATCGAGCGGGCGTGCGGCATCTGCATTGTCATCGACAATGACGCCGACAACCTCTACATCACGGTGACAGCACGGTCGCTCAACCCGAAGGCGAAGATTATTACCCGCGCGGGGCAGCAGCGCTACGCGAATGCAATCAAGAACTCGGGAGCGGATGAAGTCGTCATTCCCGAATACGAGGGCGGCCTGATGACTGGGCGCATGATTCAGAAATATTATCCCGTGAACACCAACCTGGAGTAGCGCAGTAGCAGTGGCGACTTCTCGCGGGCAAGAGCGCCCGCGCCACACTGTCAATCGCGGTGGACGGTATCGGGCGAAAAGGCCGGTAAGCAGACCGCAATGTATTCCGCGCCGCCTTCCTCTGGAGTTGAATAGCGAATCCACTCGCCCTTGTGGGTGATGATGGCCTGACCTGCGGGGACGTCCATCTTTCCGCCTTTGTGTTCCACCCGCAGCATTCCTTTCAGCACAATTGTGAACTCGTCGAATGCGGGAGTCTGTCCCGGTTCTGCCCAGCCCTGCGGGCTGCGCATGTGGGCGACGCTGACGGCGTTGGTTTTCGAGTTGACGCGTCCGATGTATTCGTCGATGAGCTTGGGTTTGTTTCCGGCGGCGGTGATGCGTGTGGGTTGCGAAATCAGAGTGGGCATGAGGAATTGTAGCGAGAATCTGGCAGCGGCTGCTAAGAGGCGTTCGTTGCTACGTGAGTTCTCTAGACCGACATGGCGCGGGCGCGGTCTACCTGAGTTGCGTTCAGGCTTTCTACCGGAGGATAGGAGCGGGGAACCGTGAGCGTGCGCTCCGGCGGCAGCGTGCCGGTTTGAACCGCTTTTACCAACAATTCCAGAGCCTGGCCGGAGTTGGCAGGGACAATGACCGTGGCGGCGAGCAGGCCGTTGCGTACCCAGGCTTGTCCGGTCTTGGGCATGCCGTCGCAACCGATGAAGGGAATGCTGAGCCAGCGATCGCGCGCGTTGCTCTCGGGAAGTTCCTGGAAAGCTTTTCTTGCTCCCATCGCCATCGAGTCATCCTGCGCGGCGATCACGTCGATCTGGCTCTTTTGCGAGGTCGACAGGCGCAGCCACGAACTCACGGCGCGATACGCGCTTATTTCCGTCCATTGGGCCTTCATGAGTTTTACCTGCACATCCACAGGCTTGGTCTCATACATCCCAGAGGTGCGTTGCTTGGCGGCAGGGCTCTCCGACGGTCCCTGAATGTAGAGAAGGGAGCCGCCTTTCGGGAGCAGGGCGCGCAGTTGGCGGCCTTGAATGCGTCCGATTTCTTCGTGGTCTGAGGTCACGGCGAACAACGGAACTTTGTAGAGCCGGCGAAATTCAGGAATGTAGTCAACGTCGCGATTCAGCACGACCCAGCAGATGCCCGCAGCGGCGGCGGCACGCGCAACTTGCGGCAATGCGGTCCCTCCAGCGGGCTCGAACACAATTCCATCAGGATGAATCCCGGAGCGCGACTGAATAATGTCGAGCAGTTGCTGGCTCTGCATGATGGCGTCGTTGCCGGCGTAGATGATTTCGAGTTCGAATCCAAGACGTTTCGCGGCTTCCTGCGCGGATACGGCCTGCTCGATCTGGTAATCGTTATCGTCGGTAGTAAGAGACAGCAAGAATCTAAGCTTTTTCATGATCCAGCACGCCTTATCGCTGATCATAACCGCAAAGGGACGAGTCGCAGTTGTGACTACGGTAACTAAGGGACGTGGCCGGCATTCAAAATGAAACGCGGGTGTAGAATTCCCCGCGAGAGAGGTGCTTATGCGCAAAGCATTAATCGTTTTAATAGCCTTGATGGGGGTTCAGGTTCAAGCGCAGGTGAAGTTATCGACGCACTGGGAAGAACTGACCGCCGCGGATTTTCGCGAGGCGATTCACCAGTCCGGCGGAACCTGCCTGCTGCCGTTTGGGATTCTGGAAAAACATGGCCCGCATCTGCCGCTGGGCACCGACCTGCTCGATGTGCGTTACGCTGCGCTACAAGCGGCAGGACAAGAATATGCGGTGGTCTTTCCAGAATATTATTTTGGCCAGATTTTCGAGGCCCAGCATGAGCCGGGAACAATCGCCTACAGCAGCCATCTGCAACTGGAATTGCTGCAGGAGACCACCGACGAGATGGCGCGCAACGGTTGCAAGAAAGTCATCCTCGTGAACGGGCATGGAGGCAACGAGAATCTGCTGCCATACTTCGCGCAGACGCAGTTGGAGAAGCCGCATGACTATGTCGTTTACGTGATGCGGAATCCGGAGGCGCCTGAGGGGGGTCCGCCGAAGAAAAGTAACATTGTGAATTGGCACGCGGGGGAGGATGAGACGTCAAAGATGCTGGTGGCGCGTCCTGATCTGGTGCACATGGATCGTGCAGCCAGCGAGTCGGGTGCCGATCAGGGCCGGGCGAAGTTGCCGGACGATCTTTACACCGGCATCTGGTGGTACGCGCGCTTCCCGAATCATTACTCGGGAGAAGGCGCGGCGGCGACGCGCGAGCGCGGGGAATTTGAGATGAAAGCCTGGGTGGATGCGATCGTGAATTCGATCCGGGCAGTCAAGAAGGACGACGAAAGCCTGAAATTGCAGAATGAATTCTTTGGGAAGGCGAAGCGTCCGTTGGAGACCAGGCCGTAGGGCTGGGCGTGCGAAGATGCCCCTCAGTTCGAGAATCTGATTTCGTCCTCGTTGCAATGCTGCAAAAGTTTGCGCTCGGGGGAGGGACAAAGAGCCTGCCGTGGGCGATTGTTCTTCGGGCTATCCGATTTGCGAGTAGAATCTCTCTGCCCGATCGCTAGCCGCCTTCAGAAAGGCCAAATGGGACGCCCGGGGCGCATTGGTCTTCTACGATTTTCCGAGTTGTGTCTGTTTGTCAGCCTGGTGAGCGGATCGACACTGGCCCAGTCTAGTGCTGTCCCTTTTAGCCGGACCGAATGACTTTTATTTTTTTACGCCTGCATTTCTTCCTCTGCCCCACCCGGCGAATCACCGAGATCGAAAAGCCACGGAGGCGGTGCATCGCTCCGAGGGACCGCCGACGGCAGGATTGAACTTCGCGTCCATCGTCGACTACAGCTCGGGAGGAGTGGGAGCCTATGCCGTCGCGGTGGGGGATGTGAATGGCGACGGGAATTCGGATCTCGTGGTGGCGAATCAATCCGCCGACAGCAGCGGGGGAAACGGGTCCGTGGGCGTGCTGCTGGGAAGTGGCGACGGCACCTTTCGCGCGGCCGTGGCTTACCCATCCGGCGGCTATCAAACCGAGGCCGTCGCTTTGGCCGATGTGAACCTTGATGGGAAGTTGGACCTGGTGGTCACGAGTTGCTGTGGCGCTCGCGGCGTGGTGGGCGTACTGCTGGGTAATGGAGACGGAACGTTCCAGCCGGTGATGACCTACGATTCGGGCGGACTGTACGCCCTCACTGTCGCAGTCGCGGACGTGAACCGCGACGGCAAACCTGACCTCGTAGTGGCGAACGCCAACAGCCTTTCACTTGGCGTGCTGTTAGGAAATGGAGATGGAACCTTCCAGACCGCCGTAGCCTACGGCGCTGGCGGGATCGACTTTACGTCGTCGGTGGCAGTGGGCGACGTGAACGGCGACGGCAATCCTGATTTATTAGCGGTGAACGAGGACAGCACGAACCTGAACAGTTCAATCGCTGTTCTGCTGGGTAATGCCGACGGCACTTTTCAAACAGCAGTGCCGTATAGCTCCGGCGGGACGGGTGCGGATTCGGTAGCGGTCGCTGATGTGAATGGCGACGGCAAGCTCGACTTGGTGGTGGCCAACTGCGGCAGCAGCGCCTGTAACAGCGGCGGGGGAGTGGTGGGCGTCTTACTGGGAAACGGCGACGGAACCTTCCAACCAGCGGTCGCCTACAGTTCCGGCGGAAGCGCCACCAACATTTCAGTCGCGATCGCGGACGTCGATGGGGACGGCAAGCCCGATCTGATCTGTGCGAATGATAGCGGCCTGGCTGGAGTCTTGTTGGGAAACGGCGACGGCACTTTCCAAACTGCCGTAACTTATTCGGCGGGGGCGGGCTCGCAGTCGATGGCTGCTGCCGATGTGAATAAAGATGGCAAGGTGGACCTGCTGGTGGCGATTGATATCGCTAACAATGCAGGCGTGCTTCTCAACACCAGTACAACGGCAACGACAACCGCTCTGCTGGCGACGCCCAATCCGTCAGGCTTCGCACAGACTGTGACTTTCACAGCCACGGTTACGCCGCTCGGATCTGGCGTTCCGACAGGCACGATCACTTTTACGGATGGAACGGTAAGTCTAGGCACGTCCGCTGTAAACGGGAGCGGGGTAGCCACACTTTCTACCGCTAGCCTGGCAGTGGGATTCCACCCAGTTACGGCTGCTTATGGCGGCGATTCCAACTTCAGCGGCAGCGCTTCTCCTGTAGTCACTCAAACCGTGAGTCAGGCGAGCACGACCGTGATGCTCGGTTCAACTTCCAGTACTGCGGTTTACAACCAGTCCATTACGTTCACGGCAACCATTTCTCCGCAATTCGGCGGATCCGTAACCGGGACGGTTAACTTCATGGACGGCGTGACGCCAATCGGTAGCGCCGTTGTAAGCGGAAACGGTGCGTCGCTGATCACCAACGCGCTGACGGTGGGCTCGCATTCGATCGTGGCCATTTACACGGGGGATTCAAACTTCGCGGGTGGCCAGTCTTCCCCACTGCCGCAGGTCGTAAACCAGGCTTCAACGACGACGGTTCTGACTTCGAACCCCAATCCGTCTGCTGTGGGACAAGTGGTCCAGTTCACCGCAACCGTTGCGGGACAATTCGGCGGCAACTCCACGGGCAGCGTTACATTCAAAAGTGGGACAGTGACATTTGGAGTCGGTACGGTGAGTGCGGGCGTGGCCACCGCGAGCGTCAACTTCCCCACGATGGGTACGAAATTGATTACGGCAGGCTATTCCGGGGATACCAACTTCAGCGCGAGCACTTCAGCAAAGTTCAGGCAGACTGTGACCGGTTCTTTTACGGGCTTTCCTTACGCCGTTGGTCCGATCGTTGCGGCCACCACGACCACGCCAGAGGCGGAGGAGACCGTCGTCACCGATCCCAGCGCTTCGGCCAACCTGGTGGCGGCGATTACGGACTTCTCTCTGCGCGTGGGAGGCGCAGGCACCAACAAATACTCGGTCTCCAACAACTCCGGCACAACCTGGAGCGACAGTTTCATTCCACTTTCCTCTGGGTTTCCCATTACCAGCGACGGCGTCACCTGGCAGGAGAACCGTGACCCCTCGATCGCCGTGGACAAGCAGGAAAATATCTACCTTTCTGGCGTCTACCAGTTGCTGGCGAGCGGACAAAAAAATGTGAATCCCGCAGCTGGAGTGTATGTTTGCCAAGGCACTTTACCGAACGTCGTGTTCACCTCAACCAGTTGCCGTCCTGTCTTCGCCTTCACCGCGAAAACCAACAACCCGTTTTCTGAGGACAAGCCCAGCATCGCCACAGACAACAGCAGCGCCGCGACGTCGGGGAATGTGTACGTCGCCTGGGTCCACTTATCCAACTGCACAAAAGCTTTTACCTGCAAGTCGAAGTTTATTGCTTTTTCCCGTTCCACCGATCATGGGACGACGTGGACCGCACCTTTCCAGGTCAGCATCACAGGCAGCAATGTGCAATGGCCGCAGATCGTCGTGGGCAGCGAAGGCACGATTTATGTAGCCTTTGAAACTGTAGTCGGTGCTGGGATGGGCCAGCACTTTGTCTCCATCTCCAGCGACGGCGGGTTATCGTTTGGGGCCCCGATCGCAATGACTCCGACCTTCAAGGAACTGTCTTTCACTTCGAATTATCGCAAGAACAGCGGTCCCGGCATCGCAGTCAGTCCGGTAGCCGGGGCGGAGTTCGTTTATGACGTGTATGCCGCGCAGACCCAGAGCACATTCAGCAACGTACAGTTTGTGCGCTCCAAGCTGCCCAAGGGCACCGGAGGATTCACCACGCCCTTCTCCATGAACGATTCAACCTCGGGGCAGCGCCTGTTTCCGGCGGCGGCGATCGACATGACTGGAACACTGCACGTAGCCTGGTTAGACACCAGGAACTCATTCTCCGTAGCCATGTACGATGTGTATGCAACCTACAGTCAGAACCAGGGCTTGACGTTTGCTCCCAATGCGCGCGTCACACCCGCGCAGATCAACGCAGGCACCTCGCAATTCATCGGCGATTACATGGGGCTGACCGTCGACCCAGTGGCCGGAGTGGCACACCCCGTATGGTCGAACACTAACCTGCAGACCACAACTCTTACCATCCATTGAGAGGGCGCTTGGTTGAGTTATAAGTAGGCAGGAACCTTCCCTGATTCAGTCACTTAGCAGGTAACTTGGGTAACGTTGGCCGGCCTCTGGGTGCGTGCTACGCTCGCTCTACAAGCAGGAATGTCAGCGTTTTCCGAGGGATGCATGCGTCTGCGCTACGTTGGCTGCGCGGTGGTGTTGTTGGCCTGTTTGGCGATTCCGTGTGCGAGCGCGAGCGTCAAAAGTTCCAGCCACAAAATCAGTTCGAACCAGTTTCCCGTCACCACCTCTTCCGCGATCGCGCGCAAGCGATTTGAAAAGGCGATGCAGGCGCTCGAATACTTGCGCCGGGCAGAGGCTGTCGACGATCTGCGCAGCGCGGTGAAAGCCGATCCGAATTTTGCCCAGGCTTACATTCTGATTTCTGATCTGAGCCATGATCCTGCGGAGAAGCAGGAAGCCTTGACGCGGGCGAAGGCGCTGGCGCCGCGCGCGAGTTCCAGCGAGCGATTGCTGATTCAATGGCTGGCCGGAGTGCAGGAAGATGACTATGTTCCGGCGATCGCGGCGATGAATGATTTGCTGGCGCGGTATCCGCAGGACAAACGTTTGCTCTTTCTGGCCGGGCGCTGGTTGATTCATCAAGAGAGATATCCGCAGGGGATCGTGATTCTGGAGCGGGCGGTGACGCTCGATCCGAATTATCCGGCGGCGTTGAACGAACTTGGGTACGCGTATTCCTATAGTGGCGACTTCGAAAAAGGCTTTGCTGCGATGGAGCGATACGTCGCGCTGGAGCCAGGCCAGCCGAATCCGCATGACTCATACGGCGAAATTCTGCGGCTGGCGGGGAAGTTTGATGCTGCGCTGGAACAGTATCGGATGAGCATTCGCGTGGATCCGAATTTTGGGTCAGAACTGGGCGTGGCCGACACCTACGCGGTGATGGGCCGGGAGCAGGAAGCGCGCGAAGAGTACGACCGGGCGATTGTGTTTACCAGCAGCGAGAGTGACCGCGTCGAATACGAACTGCAATCGGCGACCACCTGGATTCGCGAGAACAACCGCAAGCAGGCCGAGAAGGCTTTGAAAGACGTCAGCCGGCACGCACACACTGCCGGGCTGGCGGTGCTGGAAGCCGAATCGCATCGCTTTCTGGCCATGTACGAGCCGGACTACAAAGCGGCGATGAAACAGTTGCAGATGGCGCAGAGCGCGCTCGACGATGGCAAAGATGTATCGAAGGGCGCTGGCGGCGATGAGCAGGCGCGAATCTTGTCAGTGCGCGCGGCACGGGCGGCGGAAGCTTCCGACATGGATGCCGCGACAAAAGCCCTCCAGCAACTGGACAGCATGGCGCAGGGCAGCCGCAGCCAAGTTGTCCAACTTTGCTACCACATGGCGGCCGGAGCGACTCTGCTGGCGCAGGGCAAGGCGAGCGACGCGATCCCGCATCTCGAGGAAGACAATGCCAACCCGGTGGCGATGCGTCTATTGTGGAAGGCCTACACGAGCACGGGCGCCACTGCGCAGGCTGCAGCCTTAGCCACCAAACTGGCAGGGTGGAACGAACCGACACTGGAGCAAGCTCTGGTAGTACCGCAATTCCGCTCCAGCCTGGTGAGCCAAGCGGGGCAACCGTAGCCGATCATGCCCCGGATCCCCATCTTCAGGCTCGGACATTCGGCGGAGGCAGTCGCACCGCTTCGCCTGACCCGATATACTCCGTCGCTCACTCTCGAGGGACTGCAACCCGGAATCGACAATCTGCGCCATGATGTCCACCTGAGCCCGCGTTTTATTGAGCAGACCCGTTTGCACCTGGCGCGCCTGATTTTGCGCTACGGGGATGTCGACGGGCTGCTGGCCGCCGAAAACCCTCAGGGCAGCAACGGAAACCACTTCATCGGGTCGGGATCGCTGCCCAAAGCGCGGAACAAGATTGAGCCACAGGGTCTTAAGCCACTGCTGGCCGAGATTCACACCTCCGCGCTAAACCGGGCGAAAGCCGACAGCAACGTATTCGTGGATATGCTGGCGCGGGCCGCCATTCTCAAGTTTCTGAGAGTGGAACTCTCAGCGCAGTTCGCGCAAATGCTCGAACGCTGCCGGATGATGTTGAAAAGCTATGAGGGCGTGCGGCAGCAGAAAGCGATGGAGTATCGCGAGCGCGTGGCCGTGTTTCAGGTAGCGAAGAAGATCATCTTGCGCAAGACGGGGCAGGAACTGTTCCGCACGCTGCGTGAGATTGAGAAAGAGACGCTGGCGCGCACGCGGCGTTCGCTGTTCGGGAACCGGTGGGAGGAACAGTATTCGCTGTTTCTGAATCCCCTGATTTTCACGGAGGATGGCCGCGATGCGTATCTCAATGCCGAGTCCTACGTCATGTTTGGCAACTTCGACCGTGATCCCGACCGCTTTGCGAATGTTTGCCAGATTGCGCGCGAGTTCCTGCAGTCGCTGAATCTGCAAGCTTCCGATGAGGCGGGAGTCGATCCCTGGCTGTGTGTTCCGGAAAATGCACAGCAGTTGGTGGGCGGAGGAAGCCCGGATGAGTCCACGGCGGAAGGGCGAAGTCAGAAGACGCGTCTCGCCACGTGGACGACGTTGCTTGAAGACGCCGGAGTCATGGACTACGTAGTGGCTTCCTACGAAGTGGTGCCCTTGCTGGCCGAATATTCGCCTCGCATCAATGCGCAACAACTCAAGAATGCGTTGATCTCGCGCGAAGAGCGCGATCGCGTGGAGAAACTGATTGCCGATCATGGACGTCTTTCTCCCGACAGCTTGTACGCAGCCGCGGGGCGGGTGGCGAGTTGCCGGTCCGCCGACCGGGCAAAGGTAGCTGGGCGGTTTCTGCGCGACTTCTTGCGCTACAACCGCGATTTGCGCCGCATGGAGACACTGAACGGAGTGATGGACAGCGTCAACCTGATCGGCAACGCCAAGCTGCGCGAACTCTCGGCAATGAACGGGACGCTCTACGACTTTCTTCTCATGGATGAGCACAAGCCGGCGGAAGAGAAAGTGGTGCGGCACGTGGTGGTGAAGGCCGACGTGCGGGATTCGTCGCGGCTGACGCGGTCGCTGATGGAGAAGGGATTAAATCCGGCGTCTTATTTCAGCCTGAATTTCTACGATCCCGTCAACAAGCTGCTTGCCAAGTATGGCGCGACCAAAGTCTTTATCGAAGGTGATGCCGTGATCCTGGCGCTGGTAGAGCGCGAAGGCGAGCCCAGCCTGGCGGTAAGCCGGGCATGTGTTCTGGCGCGCGAGATGGTGGAGATCGTTCAGGGGTACAACCAGCTTCTGGAACGTTCCGGGCTGCCGGGGCTGGAACTGGGCGTGGGGGTGTCGTTCCAGGATTGTGCGCCCTTGTACCTGATGGATGGCGAGCAGCGCATCATGATCTCCGATGCGCTGAATGAAAGCGATCGCTTGTCCTCGTGCAGCAAGCGCCTGCGTAAGGCGATGGAGCCGAGGAAAGTTCCGTTTCACGTGTATGCCATTCAAACCGTCGGCGACGCCGACGCCGCCGAGAGTCCCGACGACTTCCTGATGGCTTACAACCTCAATGGCATCCGCATCAGCGAGGCGGCTTTCCAGAAGCTGAAGCAGGAGATTTCTCTGGATGCGTGCAATCTCGATTTCCCGAAATTATTCGGCTCGGAAGACTACAAGCTGTATAGCGGAATGGTTCCGGTGGGGAACGACATCTTCCGGCGAATTGTGGTGCGGGCCAGCCGCATGCCGCAAGTCGATGCCAAAGGTTTTCTGCTGCAACAATGGACCGAGCGAAGCTACTACGAAGTGTGCGCCAATCCAGCGATTTACGCGGCCCTCGAGAAGAAGATGGCTGCTGGTAAGTAGCATGTCGGACCTCGAACCTCGGGCCTGAGATCTCAGCTAAAAACTGCTTCTTGTTCTTATTGGGCGGAAAGGGATGGCTACGACCGCTTCCAGGTCTACGGGGTTGCCATTTTTCGTGGCGGGATAGAAGCGCCAGCGGGTGAGGGCGGAACGCGCGTACTCGTTGAGGCGGTCATCGGCGCTGCTGAGAACACGGACGCCATCCACTGAGCCGTCGCTGTGAATGACGGCGTAGAGAGTGACCGTTCCCGCAACATTCTGCCGCATCAGTTCCGTGGGATAGGCCGGATCTACTTTTTGCCGGGCGACCGGCGCGCTCAGGTCTCCTTTTTGCGTGTCGTCTTTCATCTCAGCGAAGTGAATGACCCAGCTTCCTCCGGCTGAGTTGAGGTTCGGCATGTTCAAGCTCATGGCATAGAACTTGCGGTCGCCGAAAACCTTCCGTTCCTCTTCGGTCACTTTTTCGGGAGAAACCTCGCGAGCTGAACTCACTCGCGGCGGGGTTGCGCTGGCGAGCAAACGAGAGTTGCTGGAAGAGCCGCTTGATCTCGAGCCGCCATTTCCAGCGATGCTGGAGGAAGAAGAGTCTGGACCTTTGCCCACGTAGATGCCAGCCAGCGCATTTCCGGAACCGCCGTTCGAGCCGCCTTCCCCGGTTCCGGCCTGGATGTCAGGAGTGCCCGGCGCTCCCGGTTTGCCTTGCGGGGTTGCGGCGAACGTCCCGCGGCGGTTGCCTTGGGGCACGGAGACGGCTGCCGCGGGTGCGGGACGTACACTCAGGGCGATCAACTGTCCGCCGCCGCGGCCGGTTCCAGGGACCCCGACAGAAGGCGGAGGAGGCACAATGTTGGGCGCTCCGCCGATTCCCGAGCCTGCTATGCCCGCCATGCGATGCTGCTCGGCCATCGGCAACTTGGGTGCGGGACCGACGACTTCGGAGTGACCGATGTCGATGTCAGACTGACGGATTGCCGCCATCTGCACGCTGGGCGGAGGCGCCACGATGTCGGTTTGAGGCGCATCGACGCTTCGCATGTGCGAATCGGCTCTCACTTCGGGCGGCGGAGCGATGATGTTGGTCGGCAACTCAGGGAGCTTCATCTCCGCCGCCGAGCGCTGAGTAGCGGCCATCGGGACGGCGACCGTGCTTGGCGACCACGCGACAATATTCGGCATGGGGACATCGTGATTCAGCTTGAGCTTCGGCGGAGTCACGATGGTCTGCTGCGTGTTGTCGGGATCGGATGGCACCGAGATAATGTCCTGCCTGGCATAGGCTGGCTGTCCCTTCTCGGCGTGGTAGGAGATATGCCGAAGGCTGTTGACGGGGGGCAGGTACTCCGATTCGGGGTAATAGATTACGTCGGCACGATTGAAAGTGGAGAGGTTTGTCAGATGGGGACGATTGCCAATCAGCTGCCAGGAGCCCCATAGGATGAAGACAACCAGAAAATGGCAGAGAGTGGATTCCCCGAATTGACGCCATGGCAATCCCTGCGAGACAAAGACGTCGGGCCAGAATTCACCGGGGGGCGAAGAGAGCGGAACCGGCTCTGGGGTGTGTCTTTTCAGCAGGATGGCGAGGTTCTTATGCCAGGGCTCCAGTTCCACCAGGAACTTGGGTTCCGGGATCGCGGGGGCAGGCTTGAATCCTTCGGGTTTTCCTTGTCCAGAGCCCGTATTCATGCGGTGCGCAGCCAAAACAGCAGTTCTCGATTATAGCCTGCCGGGTGGGGCTTCCTTGAATGGGAAGTTCCAACTAAGGGTCGGCATGATCTAATTAGATTTAATTCTATTGATCCGCGAAAGCAGGGTGTTGATGAAAAATGTGGTGCTCATTTGTTGGATGCTGCTGATGAGCAGCTTGCTGGTGGTTGGGCAAACCAAACCGAACCCGGCGCCCGCGCCGGATGCCTCGTCGAATTATTCGGGGATGTACAGCTTCCTGCAAGATGGGGAGTTTGTGCAGGTCTCAGTCGAAGATGCAGGGCGCGTCACCGGATTTGTATCTCGTTATGGAGACCAGGAAAGCGATCGCGGCGCTTTTCTGGATCAGTTCTTCAAGCAAGGCAGACTGGACGGGAAGAACCTGAGCTTCACTACCGAGACAGTGCACGCTGTGTGGTACGAGTTCAAAGGAACGGTGGAGCGTGGCCCGGGGAAAAATCCCGGCGATGAAGGCTACTACGTTTTGAAGGGAACGCTCACCGAGTACACGACGGACGTCAACAAGAAGACAACGTCCAAGGTTCGCGAGGTGGTGTTGAAGCAATTCCCGGAGGATCTCAATCCTGCTCCGGCTGCCAGAAACTGATCAGGCTAGTTTCGTTCCGCCTGAAGTGCGTCGTGCCTCGGAAAGTTTCTTTTCCAGCCAATCGCTGTGTCCGGCTTCGAAATCCACAAACTCCCGGTAGAACGACTTCAGATCGGCGTCTTCGGTGACTTCGCTGAGGCGGTTGTAGTAGCGGATTGCATTCTGCTCGGCCGCCATCGCAATCTCCAAGGCCATTTCGCGCGGAGAGCGTCCCACTTTCAGCTTGCTGATGGTAAAAATCTCGCCGTTTTCCAGATGCGGGACTTCGATGAAATCGGAGATGTCTTCTTCGGTGACCGCGCAGGGGCGGGTCCCATAGCGGTCGAAGTAGCGCTTCTGCAGCATGGTGCCGTGTTTGCGCTCTTCGTTGGCCATGTCCCAGAAAGCGGCGGCGATCTCGAGCGATTCGGGGTCGCGAAATTCGGCAAACATTTCCGCAAACTGGTGATAGATTTCGGCGTTGCGCTCTTCAATGAAGATGGCCACGTGCAGAGCTTCCTGGGCGCTTAACGAGGCGAAGTCGCGCTTCATAACTCCTCCGTTCACTTACGAGAGCATAGCGTTTCGCAAGTGTCTTGAATAGGAGCAATGCGGATAGGAGACGTTCTTCTTCCCAAAATGGTAAACGCGTGTGCCGGGTCCTTAAAGGCTCGCACTTGTTTTCTTGTTTTGCACGCGTTCTTTTTCGATGCGCTGGATCGTATCCCGCAACCAGTTCTTAACTGCCTCTTCAAGCTCAAGCTGATTGCACTGGCGCTCCATGGTCTCGACGGTTTCTCCATCGCGATTGAGAGGTATGTGGTGGCAGGGAACGTCTTCGCTCGCGCCTCCGGCAGGCACAAAGTCGGTGAGCAGGCACTCGGCGCAGGGATGGGGACGTTCGGGATCATTGAAGTTGATGCAGGAGAGCGAGTCCTGAAAGATGGAGGTGGGCTTCCACGGAGTCCGCACCGAGCGGCCGTAGCCTCCCTGTTCGAGGAAGTTTAGTTCGAACTTGAGGACGTCGAGGACGTCACGTTTATCAGTAGACACGATGCACCTCCGCGGGCGGCCACGCCGCCACTCCGGCATGCTCTGTATTCTCGGTCGGGACGCACATGGATTCCGTGACCGGTCTCACTGGGTTCGGTGACGAATATCACAACGGGCAATTGCTTCCATCGTAAACAGTTAGGGGTGACCGAGGACACAGCCGGGAAGGGCGTGGGTTGCTAAGGTCCAGTTGGAGGCTCACCGTGGAAAAGAAATATACCTATCACAGCACCGCGCATTGGACGCTGCACAAGCGAGGCATCGTCGAGGCGGACAGCTCGATTCCGCGCACGATTAATTTCTCCGCGCCACCGGAATTCGGCGGCGAACCCGGCATGTGGACGCCCGAGCACCTGCTGCTGGCTGGAGTCGCGACCTGTTTTGTGGCTACGTTCCGGGGAGTTTCGAAAGCATCGAAGCTGGAATTCCACGGGCTCGAGGTCGAAGTTGAGGGCACGATCGAAAAGCAGGAGGGCGGGCTGCGCTTTACGAAGATCATTCTGCGGCCGGTGGTGACCATTCATCGTGAAGAAGACCGCGAACTCGCGGGACGCCTGCTGGAAAAGACCGAACGCGGCTGTTTGGTCGCGCGCTCGATTCAAGCGACGTTCGTGCTGGAGCCTAAGATTCTGGTGGAAGCGCCCGTAGGAGTGTAGGGTCAGCGGGCTGCGGAACGGCTTTGTTGGGCGGCGGAGGCGTCGATCTCGCGCTCGACGATGGTGAGCGGACGCCGCTTTACCTGCTTGTAGATTCTTCCCAGGTATTCGCCGATGACGCCGAGGAAGAGAGCATTCAGGCTGAGTGATCCCAGAATCAGAATGATGATGGTGGCGAACCCGGGCGGCCAATCGGCGCCGAAGAACAGGCGGCCGACAGTGTAACCGGCGATCGCGAGCAGGGTAAGAACGGAGACGGCGAGGCCGAGATAGGTGGCGATGCGCAAGGGAACCACCGAGTGATTCAAGATGCCGTCGAGAGCGAGACCGACGAGTTCTCCAAAAGAAAATTTGCTTTCTCCGCGGGTACGCTCGCCTCTGTCATAAGGAATACCGACTTGATCAAATCCCAGCGAGGCGACTGTGCCACGAAGATAGGGCTGGGAGTCGTCGAGATTTCTTAATTCATCAAGCACCCGGCGATCGACCAGGCGGAAGTCCCCTGCGTCGAGCGGAAGATCGTCTTCGCTGAGGGAATCGATCAGGCGATAGAAAATGCGCCGGGTCGAGTTCATCATCCAACCTTCTTTGCGTGAACTGCGGATGCCATAAACTACGCGATTACCTTCCTCCCATTTCTTTACGAAATCGAGAATCAGCTCAGGGGGGTCCTGCAAATCGCAATCGATTTGCACGGCGGCGTCTCCGCGGGCGTTCAGGTAGCCGGTGAGGATGGAGCGCTGAAAGCCGAAGTTGCGCGAGAAGCGCAGCGCACGGATGCGAGGGTCGCGGGCGGCGAGCCGTTGGATGGCGGAAAACGTGGAGTCCGTCGAGTGGTTGTCGGTGAAGAGAATCTCAAAATCGTAGCGGTCCGAGATTTCGGCAAGCACCGGTTGCAGCGCCTCGTAAAGCGGTTCGACGTTTTGCTCCTCGTTGAAGACCGGCACGAGAATGGTGATCAGCTTTTTAGACATGCTTTTCACCCAGCACTGCGTATTGCGCTCCCAAAGGAAGCCACGCGAGCCACGGTTCCAGTGGACGAAGTCTCGCCAGCGGGCGTGGCATGAAAACAATATAGTCGCGGCGCAGCAACGTCAGCCCAGCAGACTCGATCAGAGATTGCGCCTCGGTCGAACGCAACAGGATCGCATCCTCGTCGAAAGGACAACGATCGACGGTGCGCCTGGTCAGCGGATTGGCGGGATTGTGTTCGATGATAGCCAGCTTGCCATGGGCGGCCAGCCGGTTCGCCAGATCCTTCACCGTTGCTTTACGTTCCTGGGGAATCACGTGGTGCATGACGTTAGCGACCACGATCAGATCATAGTCGAGCGCGAGGTGATCCTGATCGGAGGTGAAGACCCCCTGGCCAGTCAGCGAGTGATCGATGCGCGCAATGCTCTCCCGCGAGACATCGAATCCGTCCAGTCGCGATTTGGGAAGATGCTTCCTGATGAAACCTGAGAGGAGTCCGACACCACAGCCGAAGTCCAGGATTTTGCCGGAGAAATTGACGCCGAAAATCCGCGCCAGATAACGCGCCTTGTACTCGGCAAAGTAGCTGGAGTCTTCGCCGGAGACAGCGATGCTGTGGTCGAGCACGTGCTTATAATTTCCGGCGAATTGATCAAATTGCATTTTGGTGTTCACGCACGGCAGCGACCATGCTGCGGACGCCTTCGGTCAGGTTCAAGTTCGGATGCCACGAAGTGTATTGTTGAAAGCGCGTCGGATCTCCCACCACCCACATCGGTTCGTCACTGCGATAAGGCAGCTTGCCCCATTGCAGCAGATGCTGGGGCTTGCCCATCAATCTTGCTGCGGTTTCCCCAACCTCGCGAATACGGACCGGGCGCCCGGAGCAGACATTGTAAGCGGCAAAGGTTTCGAGACGCTCGCAACGGGCTGCGGCGAGAAGGGCTCCGGCGACATCGTCGACATGGAGCAGATCGCGTTGTTGTTCGCCGCTGGTCAGGTCGACAGGGAGACCCTGGTCGAGGGCTTGAATGATGGACGGCAGCAGGCGGTGTGATGCCTCTTCGGGTCCAAAGACATTGAACAATCTTAAAGCGGTGAAAGGAATTTTCAGTTGCAAAGCCAGCGCCTGTCCGTACATCTCGGCAGCAGCTTTGGCGGCCCCGTAAAGCGAGGTGGGGCGCAGTGGCTGATCCTCGGAAATCGGTTGACTGTCTTTAGCCGGGAAGCCGTACTCCGAACAGCTTCCGGCGTAGAGAAATCTGCTTGGCAGACGATCAGAGACGGACTCGAGCACATGCGCGAGAAGTTCCACATTACCCGCAATAAGTTGATCTCGATCACGATCGTTGATCTGTACGCCGTAGGAGGCGAGATGAAAAACCGTGTCGCAAGCGATCCCGTTTAAGGACCTTTGCAATGTCTCGCTCCTGAAAGTCGGAACCTCGATAGCTTCGACTCCAGTCAGCGGAGGCAGTTTCGAGAGACTGCCACGACGGATCAGGCAATAAACGGTTATATTCTCCGCGCGCAGAAGGCGCACCAGGGCCGAGCCGACCAGCCCTGTTGCACCGGTCACCAGAGCGGAACGCGGCTGCGTCATAGGCTGGCTGCCTCCGAGAAGAGTTCGATCTGCTCCGCGACCATGGCCGACGCAGAATTGGCGTCGTCATAGAACTTGCGGTACCAATCGACGGTCCACGACAGGGCTTGATCGATATCTAGAATCGGGCGCCAACCCAGCCGGGTGCGGGCTTTCGTCGTGTTCAATCGCAGGAACTGTGCCTCGTGAGGGGCGTTTTTCTCCGGCTGAATTTCCAGTTCGCCCTTGCCCCACTTTGCAACCACGTGTTTCGCCAGATCGCCGACTGAGATTGCATCTTGGTCGCGCGGCCCGAAATTCCAGGCTTCGGCGAAGTCGCGATTCTCCCAGAGGTGTTGCGCGAGCATCAGATATCCGCGCACTGGTTCGAGCACATGTTGCCAGGGACGGACGGAGTCGGGCCGGCGAATGATAATCGGCTGGTTGGAAGCGATGCCGCGCGCGATGTCAGGGATGAGGCGATCCTCGGACCAATCTCCTCCTCCGATGACATTGCCCGCTCGCGCGCTCGCCACCCGAGCGCCGTTCTCTGCGTTGAAGAATGATTGACGATAGGCCGAGCTGACCAACTCAGCGCAGGCCTTGCTTGAACTATAGGGATCGTGGCCACCCAGCGCGTCTTCTTCGCGATATCCCCAGAACCACTCACGATTTTCGTAAGCTTTGTCGCTGGTGACCATGACTGCTGCGCGCACCGACGGAGTCTGGCGGATGGCTTCGAGCACGTGCACAGTCCCCATCACGTTGGTGGCGTAGGTTTCCACGGGATGACGATAGGAGCGTCGCACCAGCGGCTGCGCAGCATTATGAAAGACAATCTCAGGCGAGTGCTGGCGAAAGATAGATGACACCACCGAGGCATCGCGAATATCGCCCAGCACCGAAACCATTCCGCATCCGAGGCAGATAGAGTCGAAGAGATTCGGTTTCGTGTCGGGAGGAAGCGCGAGTCCAATCACATCGGCGCCGAGTGACTTCAGCCACGAAGTAAGCCAGCCACCCTTGAAACCAGTGTGGCCGGTGACCAGAACCTTCTTTCCGCGATAGAAGTCCTGGAGCATCACGCGACTTTCCACGGGGCTTTGCCGCTGGCCCAGAGAGATTCGAGAAGTTGCTTGTCACGCAGCGTGTCCATGGGATGCCAGAAGCCGGAGTGACGGTAAGCCATGAGCTGGCCATCGGCTGCAAGGCGCTCGAGCGGTTCGCCTTCCAGCGTGGTCTGATCGCCCGGGATGTAATCGAGAACCTTAGGTTCGAAGACGAAGAAGCCGCCGTTGATCCAACCTTCCCCGGTTTGCGGTTTTTCGGCAAACTTCGCGACGCGATCGCCATTTAGTTCGAGGCTTCCGAAGCGCGCGATGGGCGAAACTGCCGTGACGGTCGCCAGCTTTCCATGAGCGCGATGAAACTTCACCAGCGCCTTGAGATCGATGTCGGCAAGACCGTCGCCGTAGGTCACGAGGAAGGTCTGATTGCCGAGAAAATCCTGCAGTCGTCGAAGTCTTCCTCCGGTTAGCGTGTTCAGGCCGGTGTCGATTAATCCCACTTGCCAGTCGGGCATGGTCGAGTTCGCGACTTTGCAGGAACCATCTTTCAAATTGAGGAACAGGTCGCTGTTATGGATCCGGTAATTGTGAAAGTACTCTTTGATCATCTCGCCCTTGTAGCCGCAGGCGACGAGGAAGTCGTTGAAGCCGTGGCTGGCGTAGAGTTGCATGATGTGCCACAGAATCGGCTTGCCGCCGATCTCGACCATGGGTTTCGGGCGGGCGGAGGTTTCTTCGGCCAGACGCGTGCCCAGTCCTCCGGCGAGAATGATCACTTTCATAGCATCGACGCGCGGTTGGCCAGCGCGGGTTTGTGTTTCAATAGAATCAGCGTATCTTGCAGGCAATCGTACCAAAAATCAATGATTCGAACGATTCGCTCGGTGCTTGCGCTGCCGCAAGCCTATCAGCTGTTCTGGAACGTGATTGGCGGCCCGGCGCGCAGCCGGACGCTGGTTAAGGAATTCATCCGGCCCAATCCCGGAGACCGCATCCTTGAAATCGGATGCGGGCCGGGGACGATTGTCCCCTATCTTCCCGAGTCTGAGTACGTGGGTTTCGACGCCAGCGCGGAATACATCGAGCAGGCGCGGCGGCGTTTTCCGAAAGCGCGATTTGTCTGCGAGCGGGTGAGCGAGTACACCTTGCCCGAGCGCTCCTATTTCGATTCGGTGCTCGCCTTGGGAATTCTGCATCATCTGGACGACGCCGAGTCTCAGCAACTCTTCCAGATCGCCTACGAGGCCCTGAAGCCGGGCGGGAAGTTGGTGACGCTAGACGGCGTTTGGACGGACAAGCAATCGTCTGCAGCGAAGGCGCTGCTGGCGCGGGATCGCGGAGAGTTCGTGCGCAGCGAGGAAGGCTACGTGAAAATCGCGTCGAAGGTCTTTGACAATGTGAAGGCCACGGTCCGCGACAACATGCTGAGAATCCCTTACACCCACATCATTCTGGAGTGCATTCGCTAGGGTCGCCAGCGCACTTCGAAGTCCCCGACTCGCTTCGACAGCGGAAATTGTTCCCGCAGAGCTGCGAGCAGGTCGCTTGGCATGGGTCCTGAGAACTTCGGCTCGAAGTTGATCGCAACCACCCGCACCTGACGGGTGTCGATTGCCCGCAGCACTCCTGCGCTATGGCGGCCTCGCTCAGCAAAGAAATCAAACATGGTTGGTGTGGGATTGTCTTTGCCGGAAAGGAAGTACACTTCCGGGCAGTCCGGCGCGGCATAGACATATGCGCTGGTTCCCGCGTGCGCTTCGATCTCAGGAATCAATCCCTCATATTGAATGGCTTGAGCGGGAGCGACGCGCAACCCACCGGCGCGAGGCAACTTCAAGGTCTCGGTCTCGGGGTCCGATCGATAGGAATACCCCATCGAGTGGATGAATCCCGGTGTAACCCGGAAAACCGCAAACGCCAGATAAAAGACCAAGCAGAAGGCCCAAAATTGGCCGGGGAGGACGCTCGGAAATTGAGAAAAGTCCCAGCAACGACAAAGCGAGCAGCGGCGCAATATAGCAAAAGTAAATCGGGGCGGAGAAAGGTAATTGAATCAGAGTGCAAGTGGCTGTAACCGAGAGCAGGAGCATTACTTGCTGGCAACGGTCACGCGGAATTGGCGAATTACCCAGAATGAAGACCCCCGCCACGGTCGAAAGTGGAATGAGCAGAAGCAAGGGCGCCCAGGCAAATTGATACACCTTGGCGTAGATGGAAAGAACCAGCAATGCTCCGAGCGCGGCGGCAGTCGCGACCTGAGCCACTCTTGATCGAAACCTTCCAGAGTAGGCCGCGATGAGCACGCCCGCCAAGCCAACGGTGCCAAGAATCTTGTTTGGCCCGAATCCCCGCGGGGCGTTGGATGCAAACGCGAGACGCCGGCCGGGAAGGATGAAAACGCCGTTAACCAAATCCCAAAGCGCCCCCGCACGAATGTACGGAATCAAGAAGAAGATCACGGGCAAGGCAGCGCCCAGAACGAAGGGCAAGCCCAGGGAGAAAAGAGAAGAGAGTCGCCTGCGGGAAGAACCGGGGACTCCGGTAAGTTCGCGGCCCAGGCACAGAACGGCGAGCGATAACCCTGGTATCACGAACTCTTCAAAAGCCACCAAAGAGTGGTCGTTGCGGACAATTAGTGTCAGTGCCGCGAGAAACCCGACTAGTCCTAGAACGACAAGGGCGGAATATAAGCCTGCTCTTGCGCGCTGTCCCCTGGGATCACTGCGGGTGATCTCTTGCTCGCGAAACACGAAGAACAGGAACACGCCAGCTGCGAAATAGATTCCCGAGAGCTTAAACAGAAATGAGATCCCGCAGCACAGCCCTGCCAGGAACAGCCACATGTGTTTATTCGTGTCGATATAGCGAAGGACAGCGGCGAGTCCAAAGGTTGCGAAGAACAGGTTGTACCAGGAGGGAAGCGCCGCAGAATAGTTGGGGATGCTCCAGGCGACGGCGAGAAGAGTGATACCTGCGGTGCCCAGCGCGCCGGTAAAGCGCGACGCAATCCAAAATACCGCCGGCACCCACGCCAGAAAGAATAAGAAGAGCATGATTCGCGGAGCCAGCAGAGTTTCACCAAACAGACGAAATGCGAGCGCGTTGAGGTAGGTGAGGCCGCCGGTGTAAAGCTCGTCGAAGTCGCGATGAGGAAGTTGGCCTTCGAGAACGCGCTCAGCGCTTTGTGCGATGGTGCCCTCGTCGTGCGGCACCCATCCGCGCTTGAGCAGGGACGCGGTGTATATTCCGCTCACGACCCAGACGACAATCAGAATCAGCCACCATCTTCGCGATGGGCGCGAATTCCCGCGGCTGAGAGATGGTTAGGTGATCCGAGGGCACGAATCAGCATCGCAGAAATTCGCTGGGTTTGAACAGAAGAAGCGTTCAGTAGTGGACGCGAAGTTACTGGCCAGCGCGCAGAGGAGAGATCAGGAGCCGTCGCGCTCCCTTTTCCTTGGGGCCTGCCTTGTCGTGCTTGTAGGCGAGATCGAGGGACCCTTCGCTGCTGGGAGCGGCTTCAGCCAACGTCGCCGCGAGAGAGCGGAACGAGCGGCTGATGTCTTCATTCGCCTGGAAGACAACCGGAATGCCCTTATCGATTGCCGGGGCGATCGCCTGATAATTATTCGGCAGCTTCCAGAGCAGCTTGGCGTTGGTCGCGGTTTCGACATCTTCGTCGGTGAACCCCGGGATCTTCTTGTAGCGGTTCAGCACCAGCCGTACCCGGTCACGTCCAGTGCCTTCTTCCAGGAAGGTGCGGAGGCGGTTCGCGCTCCACAGGGAAACGACATCGGTCTGCGCCACCACCAACACGGCGTTTGACAGGTCCGACAGAAGACGCGCAGTAGCATCAATCCGAGCCGAACAATCGACCACGACATAGCGGAAGCTGGAAACCAGCAAATCAAAGAGACGTGCAAGCTCCGCCGCTCCAGGCGTCACGTTCATCGGTTGCTGAGGACCGGCCAGGAGCTGCAGACCTCCTTTGCACGGGGTCAGCAAACCTTCGAGGAGCGAGGCATCGAGGCGATGCAGGTTCTGGAGGGCGTCGACGACTCCAAAAGAAGGTCGGACATTCAGGTGCAGAGCGGCGTGACCGAGGGCCGCGAAATCCACCAGCAGAACGCTGCCGTGAATCTCTTGCAGCGCTACAGCGGTGTTGACTGCGACGGTGGTGGCGCCTGCGCCGCCTTTCGCATTGGTCACCGTGAACACACGTGCGCGTCCAGAAGAAGAGCGTACTTTGCCACGGGTTGCGGTGAAGCGATTGAAGGCATCCGCCAGGTGCTCAGAGGTGGCGCCGCGCTCAATGTATTCGCCTGCACCGGCTCGCATGGCGGCCACGATCGACGGAGGATGGTTCATCTCCCCAACGGCGAAAATAGCGATGTCGCTGGTGGTAGCGCGGATCAGTTCGATGGCACGAATGGCTCGCTCGACGTTGCCGGGGTCGATATCCACCAGCACCACTTCGGAGCGCACATCCTGGATTTGACGAAGGATGGAGTCCGTCGCGCCCGCCGGAAATCCGACGTGACTGAAGACGTTGCGGCCCATCTGCGTCGCTTCCAGCCGATGCTGGAGCAGTCCGAGCCGTTCCCGGTCCTCTGTCAATAGACTGACCGCTACGCCGTGCATGGCTGCCGCCTCATTCGCGTCCTAGGTAGAAGCATGTTACGAACAGATGACTGTCGTGCCAAGTGACCTCAGTAACCTTGATTGAGGACACAGATTTCGCATCACGAGATCGAAGTGGAGGTACGACAGGTACATATAGGCGGAATCCGGAGCGCAACCGGAAATCCCCTGGCTGCGTAGCTATTCTACGCAAAGCCGGGCGGCTTGGAAAGCGAAAGCTAGGCGAGAGGGGCGGTACGCGGCCGTAGGGGGCGGTCGTCGATTTCCAGGTCGTGGTGGGAATCACCGTCATGTGCGGCGGAAAAGCGGTCAACCAAGGGGCTTGCCGCCTCGGGTAGAAATTCATAGCCCTCAAGTTGCACCGCGACTGCCGATTTCGAGGCCGCTCCGGGTGGGCAAACCCGGACCACCTTACCCCGGCAACGAACCCTCATATTTTCAGCTAAGGTGATTTCCGAAGGCATCACCAGCGTCAGTTCCACGGCATCGCCAAGAGCGACAGGGAAATCGGTGTAAAAGAGCGCGCCGCGGGCGCTCAAGTCCTGGGTGAATCCGCTGCCTTCATGTTCGGGCTTTTGCGTCAGGCGCACTGAAACGGGCAGGTGAAAGTCGAAACGCTGTGTCGAGCGACGTTCAATCTGAACCTGGGATGTGGTCATAACCTCTCCGCGATCTCCACGGGCCGAGAGCTGACCTGCGTGCCTCGGGAATGGTCTTGTGTTCTTTCCTTACTAGACCGTACCCTTGATATTTCCGGCCTGACTCGATGGCAGGTAACTCTACCGCAGCCCGCCTCATCTTGGAAGTTACAATTTGGTGACGGTAGAAAGGCTGTAGTTTGACAAAGTTAGACCAGATTTGCACATCGCTGCCGGAGCCGGGAATTTGTGCCGGGGATACATTTGACTGCCACAGGACGTGAAAGTGTCCGATTCCAGTAGGGCTGAATCTTCTGGAGCCGCACCCGCACCACGGCGCGCCGCTTCCGGAAATGATGGATTACCTGCCACCCTGCGCGCCTTAAAGCACCGCAATTTCCAGTTATTTATCAGCGGCCAAATGATCTCGCTCATTGGCACCTGGATGCAGAACGTCGCTCAGGCATGGCTCGTCTATCGCCTGACCGGTTCGTCTCTGTTACTTGGCGCGGTGGGCTTTGCCAGCCAGATTCCTGTATTCCTTTTCGCTCCCGTGGGCGGCATCGTGGCCGACCGCTACAACCGGCAGCGGGTGGTGATTGGAACGCAGGTCGCCTCGATGATTCTGGCTTTCATTCTGGCCGCTCTGACGCTCACCCGCCTGGTACAGGTGTGGCACATCTTTGTGCTGGCTTCGTTGCTGGGAGTGGTCAACGCCTTTGATATTCCGGGGCGGCAGTCGTTTCTGGTCGAGATGGTGGGCAAGGAAGATTTGATGAACGCCATCGCCTTGAACTCGTCCATTTTTAATGGGGCGCGCATCATTGGCCCGGCAATCGCCGGAATTCTGGTAGCCAAAATAGGCGAAGGCTGGTGCTTCTTCGCCAACGCGGTGAGCTACATCGCCGTCATTATTGGACTGTTCCTGATCGAGGTGCAGCCGCGAAGCTATGTGCCTCCGGCAGGTTCGCCGTTAGAGCACATCGTGGAAGCGTTCCGCTGGGTGCGCGGCACGGGACCGATCCGAGCGCTGCTGCTGTTGTTGGGATTGGTGAGCCTGGTCGCGATGCCTTACACAGTGCTCATGCCAGTCTTCGCCGACAAAGTGCTGCACGGCGGCGGACAGGAGTTGGCAACTTTCCTGAAGGCGAAGGATCTGGGCGCGGTGCGGTTAGGCGTTCTAATGGGTGCCACCGGCGTGGGCGCCTTGCTGGGCGCACTGACGTTGGCTTCACGCACCGGAGTTCGCGGGCTTGGCCGCTGGGTGGCGTATTCCTGCGGTGGCTTTGGAGTTTCGCTGGTGCTCTTCGCGGCGTCGCGCTCTTTCTGGCTCTCGACGGCGCTGCTTCTGCCCGTCGGCTTCTGCATGATGCTGCAGATGTCGTCATCGAACACATTGATTCAAGCGATGGTTCCCGACGCCATGCGCGGCCGCGTGATGGCGCTCTATTCGATGATGTTCATGGGCATGGCTCCGTTTGGAGCGCTGTTTGGAGGTGCGCTGGCAGAGCGTCTGGGCGCCCCGTTAACCATTGGAATCGGTGCGGTGGCTGGGATCGGCGGCGCGTTTTGGTTCGGCTCGCAGTTGCCGAAGATTCGGGTCGAAGCGCGAAGGCTGATCGTGGAGCAGGCTGTCGCCGGTGGAGAACCGTCAGGAGCTATGACGTCGCGGGTAGTGGAAGAGTAGCGCCGGCGTCCCGCCGGCCACGGGAAACTAGAAATTATTCCGCACAGGGGCGAGCCCAAACCCAGCGCCAGTCCGACAATCCGGCCTTCACGGGATTTTCAACTACATAGCGAACCACGCGTTCAAGGTCCCCTTCATTCCGCACGAGATGATCGTAGTACTCGCGCTGCCAGAACTCACCCGTCCGCCCGAGGAGCTTATTGATCTTCTTAGCTGAGAACGATTTCCACGAATGGAGGATGTCAGGCAGTTCGATCCCTGATGCGGCTGAGAAACTATGTGCACGTGGTTCGGCATGACACACCACGCGAATATTTCGATATCGCTGGCCGTCAAAGAACTTAAGAGCCCCCGCCACGATCGATGCTGCTTTTTGATTTTTTAGGTGGCAGCATCCCGAGCCCCTGTCGAGATATCTGCCAATGTTTGCGAAGCGCGATATGTGACGTTGCTCAGAAATGGTGAGTTCTCTTCCAGCTTGTTTCGCAGTGAGGATGATGCTTTCGCGTTCCGATTCCAGACGCTCCAAAATTTCACGCGGAATCGAGTCCGCAAGCCGGAACGTGACGAAATAGATGGATTCAGTTTTCTCCCAGTGCGGAAGATGTCCTCTTGTCCGTACGTTAATTTGATCTTCCGCTGGCCTTACCGTGGCCGGCGGGACGCCGGCGCTACTCTTGCGATAGCACCGCTTGATTCTCGAGTTCAAGGCTGGCCGGCGTGGCGGGTGTCGCGGTCTTTCCGTATTCGAATCCGCGATCGAAGGCTTTAAGATTTAGTTCGCGAAAGCTGGAGGGGACCGAGTCGGCCACGGCTTTGCGCACGGCGTCGGCTTCCAGCAGATTCGTGACAGCGGTGAAAAATCCGACCATCACCGAATTCAATACCATCCGCTTGCCGAGTTCTTCGGCGATGCGGGTCGCGGGAATGCTGAAGACTTTGACGTCTCCCGGCAGATCGGTAACACGGACCAGATCCTGCTCGATGATCAGCGTGCCGCCATCTTTCAGTTCCGGCGCAAAGCGGTTGAAGGCCTCCTGCGACATCACTACCAGGATGTCGGGCTTAGCAACGTAGGGATACAAGACCGGCGAGTCAGAGACGACCAACTGGGCACTGCAAGCGCCTCCGCGGGCTTCAGGACCGAAGTTTTGTGTCATGGTGGCGAACGCGCCCTGGAAGATCGAAGCCGCTTTGCCCAGCACGATCGCCGAAAGAATGACTCCCTGTCCGCCAAATCCTGCCAGCCGAATCTCTGTTAGCTGCATACCGTTGTCTCCACTTGTTCCTGCTCTACGAAGCGATCGCCCAGCGATTCGACAAATTGTGCGCGCATGATCGTCTGATAATCAGGACGGTCGCGATCCACAAACTTGCCGACGATGATTTCCCCGGTCATGGTCAGTCCCACTTCACTGGTGGGAGCTCCGTGTTTCACCTTGCTCTTTTCTTTGTAGTACTTCATGGTGTCGAGCCCATCGCCCAGCTTGTTGCGCCGCTGGTAGAGCGTGGGGCAGGGAGAAATCACTTCAATGAAAGAGAAGCCTTTCTTCTGGAAGGCCTCTGAGATCGAGCGTGCCAGTTGGCGCACATGGAAGGTTGTCCAGCGTGCGACGTATACCGCGCCTGCCGCTTCGACCAGATGCGGAAGATTGAACGCCGGTTCAAAAGTGCCATAAGGCGACGTCGAGGTGATGGCATGACCGGGGGTTGTGGGAGCGGTTTGGCCTCCCGTCATCGCATAGATCAGGTTATTTACGCAGATGACTTTCAGGTCGATGTTGCGCCGCGCGGCGTGAATCAAGTGGTTGCCGCCGATTGCCGACAGATCGCCGTCTCCCGAATAGACCACGACATTGAGCTTCGGATTTGCGAGTTTCAATCCTGTGGCGAAGGGAATGGCGCGGCCGTGCGTGGTGTGAAACGAGTCGAGCTTTACGTACCCGGCGACGCGTCCGGTGCAGCCAATCCCCGAGACCAGGGCGAGGGATCCCAAGATCGATCTTCGATTCGATGAGCGCGTGCGCAAACGAATTCACGGTGGTCCCGATGCCGCATCCCGGACACCAGATGTGCGGCATGCGATCGGTGCGCAAGAACTGTTCAACGGGATTCACCAGGTTCACGAGGTCGCTCATCGGCTTGCCTCCACGATCGCTTTTAGAATCTGTTGTGGTTGATGGACGCCCCCGCCGGCGTGGGAGACCGGGAAAGTTTTTGCCTTGCCCCCCGCGGCGCGCTCCACTTCGCGCACCATCTGGCCCAGGTTCAGTTCCGGCACCACGAAGGCTTTGACATGCTCGGCAAGACCGCGAATCTTGTTTTCCGGGAATGGCCACGCCGTGATTAGACGCAACTTGCCGACGCGTAAACCTCGGTCGCGAGCCATCTCGATGGCGCGCTGCGCGACTCGTGACGTGATGCCGTAGGAAACCACCACCACATCGGCATTGTCGAGGTTCTCTTCCTCGAACATGGCGATGCGGTCGGTCGCGTTGCGAACTTTGTTCTGCAAGCGCCTTACCAGCTTGTCCTGGGTCTGCGGCGTCATGTTGGGATAGCCACGTTCATCGTGAGTCAGCCCGGTCACGTGGAAGTTGTAGCCGTCGCCCGCGTGCGCCATCTCGGGCACCATGTCACCGTTCGTGCCATAGGGCAGGTAGTCCTCCACTGACTTGCGGGTGTGCTTGCGCGGAACCACCTCGATCTGGTCGGCCGGAGGAATCACCACTTTCTCGGTCATGTGGCCCACGACTTCGTCCATCATGAACATCACCGGCACGCGGAATTCCTCTGCCAGATTGAAAGCCTTGATCGTCAGGTCAAAACATTCCTGGGGAGAATTTGGGCACAGCGCGATGATCTCGTAGTCTCCATGCGATCCCCAGCGCGCCTGCATCATGTCGGCCTGCGCGGGAAGGGTGGGAAGTCCCGTGGAAGGGCCGCCGCGCTGCACATCCACAAACACGCAGGGCGTTTCGGTCATGGCTGCGTAACCGATGTGCTCCATCATCAGCGAGAAGCCCGGCCCGGAAGTCACGGTAAATGCCTTCGCACCTCCCCACACCGCGCCTTGCAGCGTGATGGATGCAGCGAGTTCGTCTTCCATCTGAATAAAAGTCCCCCCTACCATCGGGACGCGCGAGGCGAAGCGCTCGACGATTTCGGTGGAGGGCGTAATCGGATATCCGGCGGCGAAGCGCGCGCCTGCTGCCAAGGCTCCTTCGCAACACGCATGATCGCCATCGATGAAATGAGTTCCAGTCAACACGCCTTTGGGATCAGCTTTCACTCTTCACCTCCTTGGCCGCAGCCTCGGCGATCTTATGGCCGTGGATCGCGAAGTCGGGGCAATACATACCGCACAAGTCGCATCCGCTGCACTTCTCCGGATTGACGACGTGCGGCGCGTGGTAGCCCTTGGAGTTGAAAGCGGAAGACAGAGCCAGCACCTTCGTGGGGCAAAACTCCACACAGAAGCCACAGGCCTTGCAACGTTCGACGACGATGGAAACGCGTCCTTTTGCCACGTAACCCCCACGAGCAGGAGCCATCAAAGCTCCTGTCCATGGGAACGATTATGCGTCGGGGAAGTCTCACCGGGGTGTGACGGTGATCACGGACCGTAGTGAGGCGGGGCACAAAACACGCGGCCCCCTGTGAAATCAGGGCTGCCAGTGGCTACGAAGGCCGGGGTTAAAAGATGAATGCCTGATCTGGATCGGTCGCGGCGATGCTGCGTTTACCGATCTGTCTCAGGATGGAAAGAGTGTGAAGATGGATCAAGAATTCCAGTTCAGAGCAGCTCCACTAAACGGCACCGGCGTGAGCGTCAGAATCAGCATGATCAGGGCGAGCAACGCCAACAACCAGCGCGAGCCGTGAATCTCCGGGAAGTTCGGCGCCTGGTGCTGGCGCCAGGAAATAATGTTCATGGCGGCAACCAAGCCCGCCCACACCCGCCATCCGACATATTGCCTTCCCAGGAAAAGCAATAGGAATACGGTCATCCAGGAAATGTAGCGGTGAGCGCGCGGCCACAGCGCGTAGACGACGTGGCCGCCATCCAGTTGTCCACTCGGAAGCAGATTGAGTGCAGTGGCAAACATGCCGACCCACGCGGCCACTGCCGTGGGATGAAGATATATGTGGGTTAGAGGCAACGACGATATGCTCAGACGCGGCGCGACCACCGCGAGCAGGCGATGCACCAGATCGAAGATCGCAGGATAGCCGAGATAGATATCAGACTGCGCCGCTCCCGGTGTGAGCGGCTTCGACAAGCTCAACGAAACCAGAAGAACTGAAACTGCGACGATAAAGCCGGCGATCGGTCCGGCGATTCCGATGTCGAATAATGCAGCTCGCGAACGGATCGGCGACTTGATGCGAATCACCGCTCCCAGTGTTCCGATCAGAGTCGGCGCAGGAATGAAGAAGGGGAGCGTCGCGTATACGCCGTAAAAACGGCAGTAGAGATAGTGCCCCATCTCGTGAGCCAGCAGGATCAGCAACAGCGTCGCCGAAAACGGGATCCCCAGCAACAGCCGCGAAGGCTTGGCCCACACCCACTCGATCGGAAAGAAAGGCAGGAATTCATCTCCGGCGCGAAACGGAGGCAAGTTGTGCAGAAAGTTGAATTCCATGCGCGAGCCCACGATCAACGTGGTGATCACCGTGAGCAACAGCAACAATCCGTGCAACCAGTAGCGCGGCTTCGGCGGTCGCACATAGAACACTTGGACGGGATTGTAGTACTCAGTGGTCGAGGAGAGCGGCGTGGAGGGATCAGACATCAGTTTCTGGGATCAAGCTTGCCGGCTGGGACGATCAAGACACACGGGCAGCGCTGTCCGGTTCTCGCCGCGAGGAAGACTCAGCTACTCGATGGACTGCAACTCCTTGCCCGGCTTGAAGCGGACCGCTTTGCCCGGCGGAATCGAGACTTCCGCCCCAGTGCGCGGGTTGCGCCCGATGCCGGTTTTGCGGGGACGGACATTGAACACGCCAAATCCGCGCAGTTCGATGCGGTCGCCCTTCGAGAGCGAGCGCTTCATGCTCTCGAAGACGGTTTCCACGGCCAGTTCAGCCTTGGTTTTGGTTATGCCGGTCTTGTTGACCACTTCGTTGATAATGTCGAGCTTAATCACAGGCGGCACCCCGCGTCGGAGTCGAAACACTGCACCAAGTCATTGATGCTAAGGGACATAAGAGAGATTGTCAACGGCAGGTATCTCCCGTAATATGGGCTTACCCTCGTTAAGATGCTTTACCAGCCTAGAAACCCATTTCGTAATTTGATAATCGGGTAATTTGGGAATTTGAGCGCCTCTAGTGCAAATTACCAAATTATAAAATTGCCAAATTACCAATTCCTTCAAGGAGTTCCATGCTGAAGAGCGATCGCTGGATCCGCAAGATGGCCAAAGAGCACGACATGATCAACCCTTTCTCCGAAAAACAGGTGCGGGAGGGCGTGGTCTCTTACGGGCTGTCTTCCTACGGCTATGACTTGCGCGTGGCCGACGAATTCAAAATCTTCACCAACGTGAATTCCACGATTGTTGATCCCAAGCATTTCGACGAGAAGTCGTTCGTGACGGTGCGGACTGATGTTGCCATCGTGCCGCCCAATTCTTTTGCCTTGGCGCGCTCAGTAGAGTACTTCAAAATTCCGCGCGACATCCTCACCATCTGCGTGGGCAAGTCTACCTATGCCCGTTGCGGCATTATCGTGAACGTCACACCGTTCGAGCCTGAGTGGGAAGGATTCGTGACTCTTGAGATCTCGAACACAACGCCGTTGCCGGCGAGGATCTACGCCAACGAAGGTCTCTGCCAGATCATCTTTTTCCAGGGAGACGAAGTCTGCGAAGTCAGCTACGCCGACCGCAAGGGGAAGTATCAATCGCAGAAGGGAATTGTGCTGCCGAAACTGTAGTCGTCAGTCGTCGGTCTTCAGTCGTCAGCTGAAAACGCTTCGTCGGACAATCGGTTGTAAGGGATTTGGCTGACCACCGACGACTGAAGACTATTTCTTCGCGTTCTCGCCTTCCTTGTACATGTACTTGATGGCCGGCTTGTAGACCATGATGTTGGGCTGTCCATTGCGGATCAGCTTCAGGCAGGCCTTGTCGTACCACTCGATGGTTCCGTGAAGTTCCTCACCGTCGCGCAGCACCACCACCATGGGTGTGTGCGCCTGCATTTGCTTCTGATAATAAAAATTCTCGGCGTTGGTCTGCTCCGGCGGAGCGACTTTCTTGCCGGCGCCCATCGGGCGATCGTTGCGCTCGGGGCGTTCCGGGCGGTCGCGGCGCTCGCCATTGGCAGCAGGAGCGTGGTTGTGGTCTCCACGGTTGAGGGACGGCCTGATCAGCTTGCGATTGGCGAAACCTTCAGTTTCTGCGGGCCGGTCAGCCGGCATCGAAATGGCATCCTTCATGGCACCACCTGTAGACACGCTTTGGGCTGCTGACCACAATTTTGAGCTGCTGGCATTGTGGGTACGAAGGCGTGAACTTTCACCTACCGTAGCACAGCCATGCGGAAGATGACAATGCTCAAGCCGCGGGGCAAACCTCATCAACCGATGGTATTTAACTGACTTCCAACTCCATCACCGGAGCCTTTGCTGTCCCTTGGCTCCGCGCCTGTAAACAGAAAATCAAAGGAAAAGAGGCAAATCGGGGTAGAAGGCGTGCCCAACGTAGAGCCATGCACACCCGTGGCCACTTCTCGAGGGATCGCCATGCGCGTTCTCGATTTAGGTTGTGGAGCGGGGAGAGACCTGCATTCGTGGGGCGTCACGGCGACGGACGTGGTTACGTTATTGTAGAGGCGAGAAAACCACTAACCGCCGCAGCTCAAGCCGCCGCGTAGAGCGAATTCGCCTAGCTCCGCTCTAACGCCACCGCAAACGCATCCAGCGACAGCGATCGCAGAAGATTCCGTCGCATACCGCGCTCCACCTCTGCCAATTGATCCGAAGCTCGCGCGATCCAGCTGAAATCTGCGGACTCCGCGAGTCGCCTCAGGTCAGGTTCGATGTCGGTGTTCCGCACCAGTTCCGGCGTGCCGGAGTTTAAGAAAGTCAGATCCTGGAGCAGGGAATAGAGAGTCCGCAGCAGCCGCTCAGTTTTGTCGCGTCCCTCGCCGCCGGCACGGTAGGTCTCCGTAATCTTGAACAACTCCGAGTGCTCCCCGCTTCGCAAGGCCGAATGGAGAATCGCCAAGGCGTGGGAGCGAGCTGCGGTGTAGGCCGCAAGATCGAAGGCCTGCGCTCGTCCCACGGCACCCTCCGAGAGCCGCGCCACCAGGGAGTGTTGCTTGGCATTCCAGTCGGAACGCCGCTTCGCGAGATACGCTTCGATGTCCTCGACCGGAAGCGCCGCCAGCGTGACGATCATCGATCGCGAGCGAATGGTCGGCAGCAACTCGCCAGCATTCTCGGTGAGCAGAAAAATCGTCGCGAAATCCGGCGGCTCTTCCAGCACTTTCAACAGCGAGTTCGCCGCCTCTTTCATGAACGCAGAATCGGTAAAGATGAAGACCCGCTCTTTGCCCTCGGAGGGGCGAAAGTAAATGTGCTCAATCACCCGGCGCACCTGGTCCACCTTGATCATCATTTGCGGCGGATCGGGCGGGATGATCAGGACATCGGGATGGGTCTGCACGAACAGCCGCGTTTCTTTCTTATCGGTCTCGCGCAGATTCTCACGCGCTTCCACGGCCTCGGCCACGCGAGCCGCGAGATCTTCCGATTGTGCGATGCGGACGCAGTTCGAGCACTGGCCGCAAAAATCAGGAAGTCCGCCGGTCACGATCGGTGACAGACAGTTCATGGCCTTGGCCAACATCAGCGCCAGCGTGTACTTTCCCGAGCCGCCGGGACCCGCAAGAATGACTCCTTGGGGAAAGCGGTTCCGCGCCAGCATCTCGCGCAGGCGGTGGACAACGTCCGCATTGCCGTGAAAATCGTTAAAACCCATAAAGAAGCGTTGAGCTTTCAGCGACTACTCAGCCTGTCTTCTATGACGTCATCCTGAGCCCGCCAGGGTGAAGGATCTGGCGCGTGGCGGAACGACCGTCGCTGCGCCAGATCCCTCGCTCCGCTCGGGATGACGTCGATCTTGTTTTGGCTAAGTGCTATCTTCACGCCGTTTTCGCCAACTTTAATTTCCTGCGTACGATTTCGACAATCTTCTTGTGCGTATCCGCCGCTGCGCCGCGGGCATCCACCAGCACCACGCGCTGCTTCTCTCGCGCCGCGAGCGCCAGGTAGGCGTTGCGAACACGCCCGAAGAATGCTCGATTCTCCTGTTCAAAACGGCCTTCGTCGTTCTCTCCGCGACCGCGTGTCCGGTTGCGGCGCCGGGCCCGCTCCACACTGTGGGCGACGTCAGAGTCCATTAGGATCGTGAGTTCCGGTTGCAGGTTTGCGCACAGAATCCGGTGAAGCGTCAGGACGGGAGCGGAGCCCACTTTACGTCCACCGCCTTGGTACGCTTCCGTGGAATCAGTGAAGCGGTCGCACAACACGATGCGGCCTGCCGCCAACGCGGGAAGAATAACTTCCTTGATGTGTTGCGCGCGCGATGCGAACATAAGGGCGAGTTCCGCCATGGGAGACAAGCCCGAAGTGGCGGTATCGAGCAGGAGCTTGCGAACTTTTTCTCCGGTTTCGGTCCCCCCCGGCTCGCGGGTCACGACTACATCGAGACTCTGGGTGCGGAGCACGGCCGCAAGCTTTTCCAGTTGCGTGCTCTTGCCGCAGCCGTCCAGCCCCTCAAAAGTGATGAACCGCCCACGATGAGCATGAGTCGCCAAGGCGAGAATGATAGCAGAGCGCGCTTGCGGCATTTCGAAGCTACTCCCAGCAGATCAGCGCGTTGTACCTTCACAAGGAGACACCCGTGATCATCCGTCCCAGGAATTTATGGTGCTGTCTTTTCGTTTTGTTCTTTGCAGTTGTCCCCATTCTTGCCGCTTCCAGTCCTCGCATTCGCCTGAACGTGGACGCCAGCGAAGCGCAGCGCAAGATTTTCCATGTGCAACTGAAGATTCCTGCCACTGCCGGAACCCTGACCCTGTACTACCCGAAATGGATTCCGGGGGAGCATGGACCGAGCGGTCCGATCCAGGGATTGACCGGCATGAAGTTTACGGCCAACGGACAGACCTTGAACTGGCGGCGCGACCTGCAGGACGGCTACACCTTTCACGTCGAAGTCCCCGCCGGAGCGACCCTGGTGGACGCGTCGCTGGATTACATTTCGCCACCCGGTGGAGAGAGCTATGCCGGATTTCATGGTGGCGCCTGCGCTACAGACAAACTGATGGTGCTGTCCTGGAATACGGTCTTGCTGTATCCCGCCGGCACGGTAGCAAACGACCTGACCTATGAGGCCAGTGTCCGCTTGCCGCGAGGATGGAAGTTTGGCACGGCTTTGCCGGTCGCCTCGCAGTCCGGAGACGAGATCCAGTTTGCGCCCGCATCCCTCACCACACTCGTGGACTCGACATTGATTGCGGGCGAGTATCTGCGCACAGTGCCCCTGGCTGAGAATCCTACGGTCGAGATGAACATCGTCGCCGACAGTCTGGCGGCGCTGGATGCGCCTCCGGACTATCTTCAGCACTACAGGGAACTGGTGTCGCAGGCGCGCAAACTGTTTGGCGCAGAACACTACCGTGACTACCATTTTCTCTACACCCTCAGTGATCACGTGGGCCACGGCGGCTTAGAGCACCATGAATCCAATGACAGCCGGGTCATGGAACGCACCATGGTGGATCCCGAGATGCGCCTGCTCAGGTCCGATCTGTTGCCACATGAGTATGCGCATTCGTGGAACGGGAAATATCGGCGTCCCGCAGATCTAGTGGCGCCGGACTATCAGAAGCCCCTGCAAGACGATCTGCTTTGGGTCTACGAAGGTCTGACCGAATATTTGGGCGACGTGCTGGCCGGACGCAGCGGATTGATGATGCCGGAGCAGTCCCGCGATGCGCTGGCGCAGACCGCAGCCGACTTGGACCATCGCCCCGGGCGCGGGTGGCGCAATTTGCAAGACACCGCTGATGCCGTTCCCGTCATGCAGGGAGCGCCTCACGCGTGGACCTCCTGGCGCCGAGGGCTCGACTATTACGACGAGGGTGCCCTGAACTGGCTGTGGGTAGACACCATCATCCGGCAGCAGACGCAGGGAAAGAAATCGATGGACGACTTCTGCCACTTGTTTCATGGAGGACAGAACGGTCCTCCGGAGGTTAGGACGTACTCCTTTGATGATGTGGTGAATGCTTTGAACGAGATTGCGCCCTATGACTGGCGCCGGTTCTGGACGGCGCGGTTGCAAAGTCACGGGCCGGGTGCGCCGCTCGATGGCATTACGCGCAGCGGGTGGAAGCTGGTGTACGACGAAACCCGGTCAGAAGAGATAAAAGCCGCGGAAGAAACAACCAAGACCATCAATGCCGAGTACTCAATCGGGCTGACGCTGGGCAGAGACGGTCAGGTTCTCGACACCATAGAAGGAATGCCCGCAGCTGCAGCAGGGATCGGGCCGGGGATGAAAGTGGTGGCGGTGGACGGTCGGCGGTTGACGCCGGAAGTCCTGCGGGATGCGCTGCGCGCGGGGAAGAGCAGCAGCCAGCCGCTGGAACTGCTGGTCGAGAACAACGAATACTACCAGACTTACAAGATTGATTATCACGGCGGAGAAAAGTATCCACACCTCGTGCGGGAGCAGTCCCAGCCCGATCGGTTGAGTGACATCGTGAAACCGCGGTAGGAGTGGAACGACTAAGATTTTTCGTCAATCCCGGCAAACAGATCGGTCTCGGCGACGACCGGAGCGAACTCGGCGGACGCCGCCAAGTGAAACTTTTCTTCTCCGCCAAAGTTTCTCAACGTTTCTTCCACCCGCGGAAACAGTGGCGACTGGCTGGTATGAGCCTTGAAGGCGTCGATTTTTGTCTGCAGGTAAGGGCCGATATGGATGGTGGTGGTCGGTGGCGGCGACGTAATCGGCTGACGGTCGGGCAAAGTCACTCCCGCCGTCTGGAAATATAGCTTCTGCGCACGATGTGGCTGCACCCCGTTCTTCAGTTGGTCGGGATAGCGATTGCTCCGACCCGCCCATTCGAAGGCCAGGGTGGCGAATATCGAAGCCATCGAGTGATCGGTGTGGCCCGTGATGCCGCCTTCGGGGCCAAACGTCAACATCACCTGTGGACGGAATTCGCGTACGTGATAAGTGAGATCGCAGACTACGTGATACAGATCCTGCCGGTAGAGGTTGCCGTCGGGATAGTTCAAGACCAGGCCACGTGAGACTTTTAAGATCCCACAGGAAGCGGAAAATTCCTTGCGGCGGATGGCGGCCAGTTCGTCGTCGGATTTCGCCGCGCCGCGATTGGTGGCGGCCTGTCCTGGAGTCAGACACACCACGCAGGTTTCGACGCCACGCTCGCGGTAAAGACGCAGGGAGCCGCCGAAGCCTCCCGCTTCGTCGTCAGGATGCGCAGTAACCACCATCATGCGGAGCATGGGTTCGATTCTAAATGGATGTCGAGTCGCACGCGAAGGTGGAAAAAGCTCTTGAGCGCAAAGGACGCAAAGAAAATCCGCAGAGATCGCAAAGTCTCTCTTGGCGGTCATTGCGAATCCTGAGCCCTTTGGGTTAAAAGGCTGTGCAGCTACACCGCTTCCTCTTCCAGCATAAACGCCAGTACTTCCTGAGGAACCGGCGCGTTCCAGACCGGGAGCGAATGACTGCCGATGCAGCGGTGAGGGTCCATGCTCGCGCAGAGCCGCCAAGTGTCGCGGAGTGCTGTAGCCCTTATTCGAAGCTAATCCATAGACTGGAAACACCGGATCCCACTCGCAAATCAGTCGATCTCGCTCCACCTTCGCGATGATGGACGCCGCGGCGATCGACGCCGATAGCGCGTCTCCGTGAATGATTGATTGCTGCCGCAAATCGCAATCCAGCTTCACGGCATCGATAAGAAGGTAATCGGGAACAGTTTGTAGCTGGCGCACTGCTTCCAGCATAGCCACGCGCGAAGCCTGATAGATGTTGATCTGATCGATGCGGGCGGCATCGACGGCCGCAATCGCCCAGGCGACGGCATGTTCGCGAATGCGTTCGGCGAGAATCTCACGGCGTTCCGCTAGCAGCAATTTCGAATCGCGCAGGCCGCGCACCCGATACCCGCGATCGAGAATCACTGCTGCCGCTACGACAGGACCGAAAAGCGATCCTCGACCGACTTCATCCACTCCTGCCACCAGCATTGCGCCCGACTCCCACGCCTTCTTTTCGTAGCGCAGGGTACAGTGAAGCTTTTTCAGGAGACGCAGCTTGGCAGCCGAAGCTGAGATCTTCTTTTCCGCGGCGAGTTTGTTTTTTTGAGGCACAAACGGCGAGTTAAAAACATCATCGCCGAGACCCTGCCTGTGCGCAACTGTGAATTCCGCCAAGCAGGCAAGTGCCTCTGCTTGCAGCAATTCCAGGTAACGTTACCTGGCTGTGACTGCGGTACATTGCTGTACTGCTAGGAAAGCGTTACTTTCGCATTGCAGTGAAATCCCAAGCATTGGACATGAAGTGATCGTCGAGTCCGCTTCCGCGATTGACCGTCTGGATAAACGAATCCACGTAGCCTTGCCGATTCGGGTGACCTACTGGGACAGCGAGAAAAGGCCATGCCTTGAGATGGCCTGCACCTACGACATCTCCTCTCGTGGAGCGCGTGTCACCGGCTTGCGCGGTGTGAAACAGGCCGGGGAGATCATTGCCGTGCAGCGCGGGCTAAGTAAAGTCTTTTGCCGGGTCGTATGGATCGGCGAGTCCAACTCGGAATTACACGGCCAGGTCGGCATTCAGACTGTGGAGTGCGGGCGCATGATGTGGGAAAACGAGCTGCGCGATATGGATGAGGTCTACGAACACCTGCAACGCGATTGCGGCCTGCATCACATGAATTCAGGCGGTGGCAGCCTCCACGGGAATCGCCGCCGCCATCAGCGCTTCTTCGTGCAAGGCATCGCAGAATTGCCCAGACTCGAAGCCAACTCCCACACGGAAGTTGGTCTCAAGAATCTTTCCGAGCTCGGATGCCTGTTAGAAACCAGGCAGGACCTGACGCCGGGTAAGGATCTGAAACTGGTTTTGAATGTCTCGAACTACGATCTGAGCGTGAAGGGAAAAGTTCGGCACAGCGCCCTGGAACTGGGTGTTGGAATCGAGTTCCAGGAGATCCGCAAGGGAGACCGGCAGGTGCTGCATTACCTGCTGCGCAAGCTGGAAGAACTGCAGCACGCGGCCCCGGCGCTGCAAGGGCGAGAAGAAGTCCTGTCGTACTGACCCCCGACAGCGTATCGCGGCACCGCTTCCGCGGCGCCGCTCAATCCAACTATTTCGCAGCGACGGCGGCTTCCGGACGCTCGCGCTCCACGTCCTTCAAGCGAGCAGCCTTGCCACGCAGTGCGCGCAGATAATAGAGCTTCGCGCGGCGTACCTTCGATGAGCGGATCAACTCCACTTTATCGATCACGCGCGAGTTGACGGGGAAAATGCGCTCGACGCCGTGTCCGAAGCTCATCTTGCGCACGGTGAAGCTGGCCTGGGCTCCGCGTGATTGCGAGATCACGACGCCTTCAAACGCCTGCAGGCGTTCCTTGTCGCCTTCCTTGATTTTCACGTGAACGCGGATGGTGTCTCCCGGAGTGAACGCAGGAAGATCGGTGCGTTTGGTTTTCGCCAGCAGTTTGTCGATGATCAGGTTGGTCATGATCTTGTCCCTTCTGAATCTTGTTTGCCCGTGATCTGGGCCAGCAAATCTTTATCTTCGTTGCTGAGTCCGGTCTTCTCTAAAAGATCGGGCCGGTTACGCAACGTTTTTTCTAAAGCCGTTCGCTTACGCCAGCGCCGGATTTCATCGTGGTTTCCGGACATCAGCACTTCTGGAACTACCATCCCGCGAAACTCTGCCGGACGCGTGTAGTGCGGATAATCCAGCAACCCACCCGACCCGCAAGTGGAATTCGGACCGTCTCCCGCACTCGCTTCCAGCGCAGTAAACGATTCCTGCTGCGTCGAAGCCGCGTTGCCCACCGCACCGGGGATGAGCCGCGTGACCGTATCCACAATCACCGCCGCGCCTAGTTCGCCTCCGCTCAGCACATAGTCGCCGATCGAAAGCTCGCGGTCGGCAAGATATTCTCCGACGCGCTCGTCGACGCCTTCGTACCGTCCGCAGATCAGCACCATCTGATCAAGCGCCGCGAGTTCCGCGGCTACATTCTGATCGAAGCGCCGGCCCTGCGCCGACAGCAGAATCACGCTTTGCTTCGCCCCTCGCGTTTCCCGAGGAGCCACGCCCAGCGTCTCAATACATTCAAAGATCGGTTCCGGCTTCAGCACCATTCCTTCGCCGCCGCCGAACGGGCGATCATCCACAGTCTTGTGGCGATCATGTGCAAACGCCCGCAGATCGTGCACTTCAATCGTCGCCAGGCCCGCCTCGCGTGCCCGCCGAACGATTCCGAAATCCAGTGGCCCGCGAAAGAAGTCGGGAAAGATCGTTAAAATGTCGATCTTCATTGCGGAACCAGAAACTCATCTTGGAGAGCAGCTTTCGGGAAGGGCACGGCTTCAGCCGGGCCGTAGCACGCCCAATTCTTTTGGGCTTTAGCCCCTGAGGGCTACCCTCTCTTCTGCTGCTCTTTCTCTTCCTCGGTCAGCGGAGCGTCCAACTCCAGCAGGCCTTCGGGCAACTGCATCCAAATCTGCTTGCCCTCGAGGTCCAGCTTTTTCACGTACGCTTCCGCGTAAGGAATCTCGTGCTGCTTCGTTCCCGCCTGCACAATCAGCAACGGCGCTTCGCCCGCGCCAAACGTCAAGTGCCGCACGACGCCAATCTCGCGCTCGCCGTCAAAGACCGTACATCCGATCAGGTCACTGACGTAATTCCATCCCGCCTCAAGCTCGGCCCGCTCTTCCCGCGGAACCTGCAACTCCGAGCGAATCAGCGTTTCCGCATCCGAAATCGAATCGATCCCGGCAAACTTCAGAACCAGCATGCCCTTGTGGGGCCACAGTTCTTCAATCTTCAGCGCGCGCCGCGAGCCATCTTCCAAAAGCCCCGAGAGTTGCATCCCTTCGCGAAACCGGTCAGGCACATCGCTATGCACCTCGACCGCAACTTCGCCGCGCCGTCCCTGAGTTTTCAGGACGCGCGCCAGGGTGATGAACTCGCCGGTTATTCCAGAATCTCCAGCGTGACGCGCTTGTGAAACTTCGTGCCCGCCGCCACCAGCAAAGTGCGCATGGCGCGCGCGGTGCGTCCCTGCTTGCCGATGACTTTGCCCACGTCATTGGGCGCGACCGTGAGTTCGAGCACCAACCCTTGCTCGCTCTCGATCTGATTCACCGAGACGTGGTCAGGATCATCGACCAGGGACTTCGCGATCTGCTCGATCAAGGCCCGCATGTCCCCACTTTGCTCGCTCATCGGGGGCTCCTGGTGGGTGGGCTGAATTTTCCCGTGGTATGCACTGCGCGATTAAGCCGCGGAACCGGCTGCGGCCGGCGCCGGCTTCGACCATATCTTGCTGACCCGGTCCGACATCTGAGCGCCCTTCGACACCCAGTACTCGATGCGCTCGCGCTTCAGTTCAATGCTGGCAGGATTGGTCCGGGGATTGTACGTCCCCACCACTTCGACCGACCGGCCGTTGCGCGCGCGTTCCTTCTCAATCACCACCACGCGGTAATACGGTTGTTTACGCGCACCCGTGCGCGACAGACGAATCATTAACACAGAGCTCTGCTTCCTTTCCTAGATCCTTTGGAGGGAGTAAGACAAACCATTATTTTTGCAGAATTTAGAGAGATTGGCAAGGGGCCCCTCTCCCTGTCGTCTTGAGCGAAGTGGCCGCTCGCGCAGCCACGCCAGTATCGGTCGCACCCACAGTTTCCGAGCGTGCGCTTCTTGTTGTCTCCGCCCAGTCTACGGTCTGCTAGTCTCCGCTGCCACTCTTCCGCGCTTCGTCGTCCTGGTAGTCAATCTTGTGGCCGCTGCGCGCTTCCAGGGCGGCAAGCGTTACGCGGACAATGTCCTTGCCGAGTTCCAGCACCGCCGCCTGCTGCTGACCGTTTTCGTCTTTGTAACCGATCGTCAGGAAATGCTTGCGCTTTTTCGTGATCATCCATCGGCTGACAATCCCCCCACGTCTGCCAACCTTCTGCCCATACTCGAGGCTCTCGATTCGATCGTAAGGGATCTGGAGTTTGCTGGTGCCGTAGTCAAACAGGAAGGCCTTCTCGTCGCTGGTGGATGAGACTCCTTCGGTTTGCTCCTTGATGGAGCTGACCGTGCCTCCGACGTACATCGTCTTTTGGCTGTCCACGCCAGCGCACAGAGCCTCAAAACAGAAACACACGACGAAGACAATTGCGAGGGATCGGTTCATAGTCGTGCCTCTTAGGAATTCGAAATATTTGGGGGAGCCGATCCGATTATCTGCCGCTTCTTGCCCGGTTTACTCACCCGGAAAGAAATTTGCTTAATTTCGAGGTTCGTTTCGGGAACCAGACGGAGGCAGCCGGGTGCCCCAGGTTCGCGCCCGTTCTTTGGCCGCGGGGAAACACCGGGGCATTCTCTCGGGGGCTGGCCCACCCTCTACTGGCGGGCGTTCCAACACGGTCCCGTATTTCCAAATTTTACTTGACGGTGAAGTTAGTCTTGGAGGAACATCTGTGGCTCGTGGCCGGGGCGGAATCCCCCAACCGATCGGGCTAAGCCTCGGACCGAATCCCCCGCGAAAAAAATTACCAACTGATGGAGGCCGTATGGTGTCCTGCCCGCACGAGTCCTCTTTACTCGAGCCAACTCACGAAAATTGCAACCATCGCACCCAGTTCTTTTTTGCGCTGGGGATCGCATTGGCCGTAGTGGTTGTGAATCTGACCTTAGTGGCCAGAGTTTCAGCCGCAGGCAACGAAAAAGTACTGTACTCCTTTTCAGGCGGAACGGATGGAGCCAACCCGACTGCAGGCCTGGTTCGGGACACCGCTGGCAACCTCTACGGCATAACTGATGGTGTATATGATGGCCGTTCCGACCTTGGCACCGTGTTCAAGCTCGACTCAAGTGGTACAGAGACCGTTCTGCACGTGTTCACGGGCGACCCTGACGGAGCGCATCCTTACGGAGGCATGGTCCAGGATGCTGCCGGCAATCTCTACGGCACCACCCGCTTCGGCGGCAATTTCAAGCGGGGAACTGTGTTCAAAGTGGACCTGGCTGGCAACGAAACGATTCTGTATTCGTTTACCGGCGGGATAGACGGAGCAAATCCCACCGGAGGCTTACTCTTGGACCCTGAGGGAAATCTCTATGGCACCACCACGGAGTTCGGCACCGCGGGGTTGGGAAACGTGTTCAAGCTGGACACCACCGGCACGCAGACGGTGCTGCACAGCTTCACCGGCCCGGACGGGAACTACCCCAATGCCTTCTTGATCCGCGACTCGGCGGGTAATCTCTACGGCACCACGATCAAAGGTGGCGTCTCGGGCTTCGGAACCGTCTTCAAACTGAATGCGAAAGGGACCTTCCAGGTGTTGTATTCCTTTGCCGGCGGAACTGACGGTGCCTACCCCAACGGAGGGTTGGTGCGGGACGCAGCCGGAAACCTCTACGGAACCACCGTGATGGGTGGCACTCTCCAAGACGCCGGAACGGTTTTCAAACTGGACACGACGGGCACCAAGACCGTGCTGTACAGCTTCCTTGGTGGCGCGGACGGAGCTTACCCCGTCCGAAGCTTACTCCGGGACTCGGCGGGCAATCTCTACGGCACTGCCTCCGTAGGCGGGGTATCCGGGTTGGGAACGGTCTTCAAGTTGGATCTGACCGGGAAAGAAACCGTGCTGTACAGCTTCGCAGCTAAGGTAGACGGGGTCGAACCGTACACCGACCTGATCCGGGACCCGGCTGGAAATCTCTACGGCACTACCGTCTACGGCGGTACGGGCAGCTTGGGCACGGTGTTCGAAATCTCAAAACCGTAGGCGGGATGAGAACCCGCGGGATAATCCGGCGCATGCCCCAGATTCGCGCCCGTTCTTTGGGCGCTAACCTGGGCTGCGGAACACTCGATCCGGACCTTCCATCATTTTCGTCTACCGGTCTCTGGCTGTCCATTCCGATTCGATTTCGACCACTGCGACTTCCCGCCGTGCATAGTGACGGAAGCTGCTCCATTTCCAGTGACTCGGGTCCTCCACCAGACCCCGTTTCACCGGATTGCGATGGACGTAGCGCAACTTTCTGTGAACTCCTGGGGGGACTGGCCCACCCTTTCTCCGTGGAATAGTAAACCATGGTTGCCCCACCCTTCGCGGTTTTCGAAGGGTGGGCACGGCGAACCCTGTCAGCGCGGGTTTGGGTTATCAGTCACAGCCAGCCAACCCGCGATCACTCTAGTATCGAGTGATGCCTCCGCGCTTACACCGCTACTACGGCGCCGGATATCTTCATTTCATCACCTTCAGTTGTTACCACCGTCGGCCGCTGCTGGGAACTCCGCAACGCCGCCACCTGTTCCTCAAGCTCCTCGAGCAAGTCCGCCGCAGTTACAAGTTCGTGGTCGTGGGATATGTCGCCATGCCCGAGCACGTGCATCTCTTGCTGAGTGAACCTGAACGCGCTAACCCTTCGGTTGTCATTCAGGTATTGAAGCAACGCTTCGCCCGACAAGTGCTGCACGCGAGACGAGGGCGCCAGAACAGGTCGCAGAGAACCCTGTGGGAGACGGGCGCCGAAGAGCACGTCTGGCAGCGGCGATTCTACGATTTCGTGGTGTGGAGCGAGCACAAACGTGTGGAGAAGCTGCGATACATGCATAACAATCCAGTGAAGCGAGGCCTGGTGCTCGAGCCGGAGCAATGGTCATGGAGCAGCTTTCGCTTTTATATGTATGGCGACCCGGGTCCGGTGTTAGTGAACGAACAGAAGCCTGCGCAGTTGCAACTGCGGGGCCGAGCGGCACTAGCAACTCAAGTTACGAGTTAGCGGCAAAGACTCTGGCGATCAAGGTTCACCGTGCCCACCCTTCGAAAACCGCGAAGGGTGGGGCAACCCAAGGTTAGAATGATTTCGTAAAGGGTGGGCCAGCCCCCACGTCCATCGTCTTCCAAGCCGTCCCTTTCGCACCTCCGCGCGGCCTTCGCGCGCGGAGTGTAAAGGATGTCTAGGGACACTTTGTAAAGGATGTCATGAGACTGAACAAAACCGCGAAGGGTGGGGCAACCCAAGGTTAGAATGATTTCGTAAAGGGTGGGCCAGCCCCCTACTACAACTTCGAAAGACCTCATGGTAGCCTTCACTACCAGCCGCCTTTCAGCCGCTCTGAGACCGGTACAACCTCTTGATCATCTACAGCCAGCCCCCCTCTTCCCGCTCGGGTCAGACAGCGTGTTCCGGTGCGCGGAATTTGGGGGCAGGTCAATCGGACCCCGGATCAGGACGCGGATCGGGCACCGATCAGGGCAGGATCGGCCACGGAAAGGCCAGCGGATCGGCGGCTAAAGAAAAAACCTTCGTGCCTCTCGGACGACCTGGAACTCACGCCCTACCGGGCTGGGAATCGCGCAATGGATCGCGGGATTTCTATCCGACCACTGGCCTTTCAGCATTCTCTCGTTTTTCGGAGAGCTTCCACTCAGCAAACCCAACAGTGCCGCCCAAAAGTGCCCCAATCGCCCCAGCAACGGCTGCTTGCGCCGGGAAGGATGCAAGAGGAACAAACCCGGAAAAGATCACTGCTACAAGCCCCAGAGTGAATGCCCAGGAGAAGACGAGCAGCCAGTTCTTCGGACGACGTTTGGAAAAGATGCTCCCAAACCCGAATCCAATCGCGGCAAACCAAACTGTGACCAGGAGGACATGCTGAGGTTCCAAGCGGCCTCCCTGATCCTGCCAGCCGAGTGCAAAGCCGCCTACGGCCAGAGCCACCGTCCAGACAAGTCTTTTCATAATTCCCCCTAGAAAGACGTTCCGCCTCCGCCACCATTGCCGCCGCCTGAGCCTGGTCCTGGACCGCTCGGAATCGTGTAGTGCGTGTTCCTCCACGGATCACAAACGACGATCGGATCAGAGGGATCTTTTGATCTGCCCATCGTGACGTGATGGAAACCCCATTCTGTGCTTTCGACGGTAAAGTTCCACGGGCTGTCGTACGGAGACGAGGGGAGGTTCATGCAGCTTGCGGTCAGGTCTGCCTGCCGCGTGCAACCGGAATAGTGATACCCAAGCGTGAAGAAGTCGATAATGTTATTTGCCCACCCATTCATCGTGCCGCTACCTGCACGCCGTTCTCCGCTCTTGGTGAGCTGATCCGTGCACTTCTGGCACGCACCGAAGATTCGCTGAACATCGGCAGCACTCAGTCCCATCGGGTCGTTGAATCGCAGCGGGTTGTTGGCAGCGTAAGGATAAAAATTGGTGGCTGTCTTGAAACGCAGCGGGTCTTCCGACAGGAACCGCCCAGATGATGGATCAAAGTAGCGTTCGCGGTAGTACTCGATTCCCGTTTCTGGGTCGAACTCACGGCCTGTGTACTGGAATGGATTTACGAGCGTGCCGGTGTGCGCGGTCACTTGTCCGAAGGAATCGAACGTGTAGGTGTTCGCGAGTGCACCCGCCCCGTTGCTCAGCGAAGTGACTGAGTCAGTCCCGTCCTGTTGATAGTAACTCGTCGTTCCCGAGCGAAGCATGGCGAGCGACTCGTCGATCTCTCTCCCTTGCGTGTATCTCGCCAGCACGTTTCCGCTGTTATCAACTTCTTCCATGAGGTTTGCACCGTCATAGAGGTAATTCGTCGTGGTAGTCGTGGATCCCTGCACGAACGACTTCTGCGCCCGCCGCCCAAAAGCGTCGTACTTGAACGACACCGTCCCACCTGAGTTCGGCAACACCACGCTGGTCAGCCGGTTCTCGTAGTCCCAGTTGTAGGTCGTCCCGTCGGACTTCGACTTCAGATTCCCCGCGCTGTCGTAGCTGTAGGTGAGCGTCGGCGTCGAGGTCAGCTCGTTCGACGCGTTGTAGTTGTACTGTGTCACGTTCAATGACGACAGTCTATTGCCCACCAAGTCATAGGTGTAGCTCTCGTTGGTACTCGCCCCTTGAGTTACCCCCGTCAGCTGGTAAATGTTGTCATAGCCGTAGTTTACAGTCGTTCCCAGGCGCTGGTCGGTGCGCGTCTTGCGGTTTTCCGCCGCATCGTAGGTATAGCTGGCGCCGTCGAGCGTAGTCGAGCCCAACTGGTGCAGCACGCTGGTCAGGCTCGACGCCGGATCGTAGCTGTAGCTGGTATTAATTCCGTTGGGCCGGGTCAGCAGGGTGCGCCGGCTCAGGGCATCGTAGCCGAAGGTAAAGCCCGGATTCTGTCCGTTGAACCCCAGCGTGCCGAGCCGGTTCAGCGTGTCGTATCCATAAGTCGTCACCAGGCTCTGCGGATCGGTCATGGTCTTCCGGTTCGACCCCGCATCGTAACCGTACTTGACCGACTTCTTGCCCAGACTGACGAAAGCATACGTGGTGTCGGCCTCGGTCAACCGGTTCATGTTGTCATAGAGGAAACCGTAGGTGCCGCTGCTGTCAACCACGCTGGAGAGACGCCCGGCAACGTCGTAGGTCTGTTGGCGGGTGGCCCGGGGTTTTGATTTCGCTGGCATCACAAACGCGGGGGGTGCCCCGTCCTTCGCGCAGTTTGCGAAGGGCGGGAACTCCGAACGTATGAGCAACGGGGTTTGTGCACGACGACAAAAGGTCTGTCGGCAGCATCGCTGCCCGCCCTTGCAAATACCGCAAGGACGGGGCACCCCCTTCAGTGGTGGTGTCAACGAAGTCGAAAGCCCGGGCCACCCGCCCATCGGGATCGCTGCTGGAGGCGCGGGCCACGAACCGGTCGCGCTCGTGTTTCTTCTCCTGCTGCAGGCGCTCGACTTCGCGCACCGCCACTTCCAACCGGCTGACTCGTTGCCGTGCGGCACGCCGCCGCGCCGCAGCCTGCCGTGTCGCGCTCGTCTCTTCTTCCTCCGCCTGCGCGTTCAGCGCACGCACCTGCTCGCGCGCCAGTTCCAGATGGGCCGCCAACTTCTCTTTGCGCCGGAAGCTGTTGCCGCCCGCATTCGCCTTGATCTTGGTCCCGTCCAGGGTTACGCGTTCCAACGTGATCAGCCCCTCGGCGCTCATCATGCCCAGCACCTGCGCAAACAGATCGTCCAGCCCAGCTTTATGATCGGAACGAAAGCCTGACAGCGTCCGGTGGCTGATCGCCTGCAACCCGCATAGCCACTGGCAGCCTGGCTCATACTCGCACTGCCGCGCCAACTCGCGCGCCGAACTCACGCCACGGCTGTAAGCGTAAACCCACAAGCTGATCAACAACTGCGGGTCAGTATGCTCCCGCCCAGCGCGCCCCTCCACCGCTCCAATCTGCGCGTGATAGAGGCCCAGGTCCAGGCGGCCGATCAGCTGCCAGATCAGGCGCGCGCTATGATCTTCGTCGATCAACCGCTCGACATCGATGCTGCGCAGCACAAGTTGCTGTCGATTGATGGAGGCAAGTCGCGGTTCAGCCGGCACGCCGTGGTCGCTCACCTCCGCAGTTTATCGAGGCCGGCTACTTTTGCAATGGCGTGCTTGGCTCGGGAGGCAATTTCTTCACAGCTTCCTGTCCCCATATTCCTAGTTTCCGTACTCGCCCCCTGCTTCGCTGTCAACAGGCGATAAATGTTGTCATATCTCAACTTCGAGATGCGTCGTGTTTGTTTGCCGGCACGTCCTACCGAAGTTGGACCCGACGAAGCATAGCCTCGATTCCGCGACTCAGCAGATACCACCAGAGAGTACCGACGATTAGGATCCATATAGCTGCGAGCGTTCCGTGTTTCCACGCGAATGCGAATGCCACGAGGGAAATCGGAATATCCGCTAGCATGACGTACGTCCACATTATCCCGAGGTACTGCACACTTGGAAACACATACCCGAGCATGCTCGCCAGGCAGGCGCAAAGGTGCAACGTGGGTAGCGTATAAATCCATTTACTACGCGTTCCGATGCCCATCTTGGAATCCTCGCGGTTCCTCACACTCTAGCGACTACCATTTCCACTTATTGAATGGGACATTCTTGCGACATCCAGGGCAACCTGGAGCATCTGGTCCTGCATCTGGGTGTTCATTAAACCAATCTACCCCGGCCCCGATAATCGGACCTACTCCGGTTGAAGGCACGTAGTCGGCTCAGTTTCGCTATGGATCCGATCCACATAAGTGAGGTAGCCCGTACGGGTGTAGTAAACTTTCTTGACAGCGTACTGTCACAGGTCGTGTCTCCCGTGCCAGCTTGATAACCAGGCGTGATTGCGCTGGCGGGTGGCCCAGCCTTTCAATTCTGTTTTCACTTCCCGTTTCGACACTGTGGGTGCCCCGTCCTTGCGGTTTTTGCAAGGGCGGGTACGATGCTGCCGATACCATGAGATGTTATGCCTGCAGGCCTGCATCGTACCTACGGCGCGCACCATCTGCACTTTATCACTTGCTCATGTTACCGCCGATTGCCTTTCTTGCGCACCGCGCGCAGGCGCGATCGCTTGCTCTCGATTCTGGAACAGACACGCAGGCGCTATCGCTTTGTGGTTGTCGGATACGTCGTCATGCCCGAACACGTTCACCTGCTCATCACGGAGCCACAGGTGGGCACTCCGTCCACCGTAATGCAGGTGCTCAAACAGCGCACGGCGCGGGCCCTGTTGCCAAAGAGAAGGCGGGCGGACGCGCGACAAGGTCGACTCTTCGCCGCCGCTGGTCTGCGCGCGCCCTTCTGGCAGGCTCGTTTCTACGATTTCAATGTGTGGACAGAGAAGAAGCGGGTTGAGAAACTTCGGTACATCCATCGCAATCCGGTGAAACGCGGACTGGTGAAGACACCTGAGCAATGGCGGTGGAGCAGCTACCGCTTCTATCTCCTGAATGAAGCCGGACCTGTGCGTGTAAATGAAGGTTGGACGAAGATTTCGTTTCGCGCGCCGGCACCGTGATCGCCTCCTCGCTGCAGGCACACCCGATTCCCGCCCTTCGCAGACTACGCGAAGGACGGGGCACCCCCAGCAGTAATTGTGTCAGCGGTTGAAAGACCGGGCCACCCGCAAAGTCCGTCAGCAGTTACTTTGTGGATGGCGGTGTATCCCTACCTGGCTTTGATTGGATCCGCCGTTCCATCCGACCACCAGCCCGCCGGAACCATGAATACGTCGATCGGTTCCGGAGCGCCCGCGAATTGTGGATTCAGCATGACGGGCGAGTGGGTCACATCTGCGCCCCAGACGGCGCCGTCCATGAGTGGCGTGTAAAACATCAGATGAGCCATCCAGTTGTGGTGCTCGCTGTCGCTCAGATATTGATCTTTCGACATCATGTAACTCATAGCTCCGGGCTCGAGCGGCGGCAGTTCTTGCTTCATGAATGCCTTCATGCCCTCGATCATCTGAGTCTTCGATTGACCGGCTAATACCATCTCCGTTCTTTTATAGGTCATCGGCAGGATGGAGCGGGCCGCCGGCGGATTGAAGCAGACCGGGCCGCGAATCTTAGGGTTCCAGAAATTGGCCGCATCATCGCCATCGAATGGGCCCATCCACCCTCGCTCCACAACACATACGAAACCGTTCTTGCCTTTGACAGCGGTTTCGTAGCCATGCCGCCCGAGGATGAGGACATCGGCATCCTTCGAGATGGCCCCGGGCGCCGCACTTCGGGCCAGCGCTATCTCGGCATCGCGATCCGGCATCAGGTACTGGTCAAGCGGAGCCATGGCCGGATACGGCGTCCTGGCGTCCTGGGCGTGGATGGTCGAAGGCGTTGCGACAGCAACAAGCAGAACCAGAATTGCACAAAACGCTGGGATGTATCGCTTTCTGTTCATCCGCTCCTCCCGAGGAACACAGTTTTCGTTCGTTAAGGCAGGAAACCGAGTTTCATACATGCAACAGCCATACCAAACCGAATCCTTAGTTTTCAGGGGCTTGGCTGAAAAAGAATGTCCTTGATATGGAATTCAGGAGACTTTGCGGAGCAATCTGGTTGCAACCATTTGTAGGTTGCCCTCCGGCACAATAGTCGTTTCAGAACGATGATGGGTATGGCTCCCGCAAATGGAAGCAGACTTTTCCAAAATCAGGATTTGCGGAGGTTCATCATGCGCTAGCGACAATGAATTTCACCCTGCCTTGACAGTCTCCGGTCAGGGGTGCAGAATGTCGGGAGTTTTTTTGAAGTCGCTCAGGCCAGCGCGAGCGCCATTTCGATAACGGTGGCAGCTACCCTGTTTGCGAGGTCTGATACATGATGCTAAACCGCAAGGTACGACGTCTGCTCGGGCGTCGCCCGGCGGGCCGCGAGCTCGCTGTGTTTCCCGACGATACGTTTGTGGTTTCCTATCCGCGGTCCGGGAATACGTGGACGCGATTTCTGATCGCGAACCTGATAGGCCGGCCCACGCTGGAAAACATCACCGGGATAATCCCTGAGATCTACCTGTATTCCAACCAGCAGCTGATGCGCTTCCCCCGGCCAAGAATCCTGAAGAGCCATGAGCCGTTTGACCCTCGCTACAAGAGGGTAATTTACATCGTTCGGGATCCCCGGGACGTGGCGGTGTCGCTCTACCATTACAGCCGCAAGCGACGGGATATCCCAGACGGATTTCCCATGGATGAGTTCGTGCTCGGTTACCTGCGGGGAGAGTATTTTGATTTCTGCGGCACTTGGCAGCAGCACGTCGCCAGTTGGCGGTACACGCAGCCCGATCGGCAGATGCTTTGGCTGCGCTACGAGGACATGTTGGACCAGCCCGGTACGGCTTTGACCAGGATCGCTGAGTTTATGGGGATTGAAGTTACGCCCGAGAAGGTCGCTTCCGCCATCGCCGCAAGTTCACACGAGCGAATGCGAAAGATGGAGCAGGACCAGGGCCAACAATGGAGGATGACAAAAGACACGCGGCTCGATATCCCTTTTATACGAAAGGCGGCCAGAGACACGTGGAAAACGGAATTGTCGAAGGCCTCGCAGGAAAGGATCGAGAGCGCATGGGCCGACTCCATGAACGCCCTTCTCTATCCCGTGGAATCGAGCGGGGCTCGCAATTCGGCCGGGAGTGAACCGACGGCAGATCCGGCGCAGGGCAAAACCCATCGGGAATACAGGGGCGGGCGGGACGTTTCCTTCGCTTAATTAAGATGTGTCGTCTATCCAGTTTCTCTCGTCTTTTCTTAGCTTTAGTTGTCATGACGCGCTCGTATAGACCCAACCGTCGTGACAACATGTTCCACGTGGAACATATCTCGGTTTTGCTTGGCCTGAAACAGACGGCCGCTGGCACTACGACCGCTTGAACATCCAGGCGCCCACCGCCCCCACCACACTGACTCCTGCCAGCACGTAGCTGACAGTCCTCCACGCCCCGCCCTCCAGATACAGGCTGAGCACCAGGACGCTGATCAGTGGGAACAGAATGATGAAGCGAGCAGGTTTCACGTTAGGTTCGCGAGAATCTCTTCCGGTTCTGGACGCTCCATGTAGTCCGGATTGGCCGAAGCATACACGACCGCGCCGTCGCGGTCGAGGATGTACGTCGCCGGAATCGGCAGCTCCCAGCTTTCGTCTCCATTGGCCAGCGGCAGGTTCACAAACGCCCGCCGGTAAATCGCCTGCTGGTCATCGGGGACGCGATACACCAATCCAAACTGCCGCGCCACCTGATTGCCGGCATCGCTCAACAAAGAAAAGCGCGGCTTGTGCTGATCGGCCATGAAGTAAGACTGCCCGACAGTCTGCGGAGAGATTGCCACCAGCGACGCGCCCACTTCCAGGATCCGCGGCAGAATTTGATTCATTGCCTCAAGCTGTCCGCAGCAGAAGGGATCCCAGCGCCCGCGCAAAAAGAAAATCACCAGTCGACCTTTAGTGAGTAAGTCCGCAGACGAAACCAGCTTCCCGTTGTGATCTTTCAATTCAAACGCAGGAGCCTTCGCGCCGACAGGAAGAACGCGCTCCAAGATGCCAGATGCGATGAGATCAGCGACCACGCGCGCATGAACGGCCTGAATCTCTGCCGGAACGTATTGGGCAATCAACTCCCTCCGCTCGGCGAACTGCTCACGCAGCGAGCGGGTATCGGTGCCGGGAGTCGATTCTTCGAGACTTCTCCACTTCATAAAGCAGTCGTCGGTCGTCGGTCGTCTGGTCTCAGACCAAAACCGGTCGCTGACGGCCGAGGACTAACGTCCGAGGTCACGACTACATGGGAAACTTCATGCCTGCCATGCGCCTTGCGAAGCTGGGCTTGCCCATTTGCTTGAACATCTTCCGCATTTGCGCGTACTGGCGGAGCAGGTTGTTGACTTCCTGCACGTTGGTGCCGGAGCCGCGGGCGATGCGTTTGCGGCGGCTGCCGTTGATGACTTCGTGATGCAGGCGCTCATGCGTGGTCATCGAGTTGATGATGGCTTCCACGCGGTTGAGTTGCTTCTCGTCAACTTTGTCGGCGTGTTTCTGCAGGCCGGCAAATGGACCGATGCTCGGCAGCATTCCCATCAGGCTCTGCAGCGATCCCATCTTCTTAACCTGGCGCAACTGGTCGCGGAAATCTTCGAGCGAGAAGCCGTCGCCGGTGAGTGCGCGGTTGGCCATCTCCTCGGCTTTTTTCTTGTCGATCTGCGACTCGGCTTTTTCAATCAGCGAAAGAATGTCGCCCATGCCCAGGATGCGCGATACGATGCGGTCGGGATGGAAGGGCTCGAGCGCGTCGTACTTTTCACCCACGCCGATGAACTTGATGGGCTGTCCGGTGACCTGGCGAATCGAAAGCGCCGCGCCGCCGCGCGCGTCGCCATCCATCTTGGTGAGCACCACGCCGGTGAGCGTCAGCTTCTTGTGGAACTCGTCGGCGGAGTTGACCGCGTCCTGTCCGGTCATGGCGTCGGCCACGAACAGGATTTCCTGCGGATTGAGCAGCTTTTTCAGCGACTGCATTTCATCCATCAACTGATCGTCAATGTGTAGACGTCCGGCAGTATCGACGATGAGCACGTCGCATCCGCTGATGATGGCTTCTTTCTTCGCTTCTTTCACCAGACGTTCGACAGTCGCGGTGTTCGCCTCGGTGACCTGGCCTTCGTAAATGTTCGCCTTGATCGCCTGCGCCACGACTTTCAACTGCTCGCGCGCCGCGGGACGGTATACGTCGACCGAAACTAACAGCGGACGGTGTCCGCCATTCTTCAGCCAGTTCGCCAGCTTGCCCGAAGTTGTCGTTTTGCCGGAACCTTGCAGGCCCGCCATCAGCACGACGGTTGGCGGCTGCGAGGCGAACTTCAGCTTGGCGGTGTCTTTGCCGAGAGTCTCGACCAGTTCGTCGCGAACAATCTTGATGACCTGCTCGCCGGGAGAGAGCGCGGTCAGCACCTGCTGCCCGACGGCCTTCGCCTGGATGTGATCGATGAGCTGTTTGACGACTTTGAAGTTGACGTCGGCTTCGAGCAAGGCCAGACGGATTTCGCGCAGGGCCTCCTGGATATTTTCTTCCGAGAGGACGGCCTGTCCACGCAGGCTCTTGAACGCGCGTTGCAGTTTTTCCTGAAGATTCTCGAACATAGGCGTAAGAGGCTATTTTAGCAGCAGAGACGGGGCACTCGGCATTCAGCCAGATGAGGCTCCGTGGTGCACGCCAGATCCTTCCCCGCTTACGCGGGTCAGGATGACGTCATAATTTGGAGTGAGAAGGTGCATGGGCTGAGTGCTGAATGCTGAGTGCTAAGTGCTTCGCGTTTCCACCCAATCTCCATCCTGCGGAATCGCGACCTGCGAAATCACGCGTGCGGCCTCGAGTTGGAAAGCGAGGTCGGCGCGGGTGAGCAGGCAGTGGTTGATGGACTCCATATGGACCGCCACGATTTGAGATTGTGGAGCGGCCTGGCATGTCTTGATGACATCGTCGGCCGTCATAGTGATGGGGTCGCCTTGCAGAAATTGTGCTGCCCCGGTGTTCAGGACGATGACATTCGGTTTGTATTTCTGGAGGGCCGTCTCAACTTCGTCGCACCAGATCGTGTCCCCGGCAATGTATAGGGTCGGTTGCCCAGCGGCTTGCAGAATGAATCCCGATACCGGGGCCATGGCTTTGCCAATTTCTCCCGTGCCGTGCTGGCCGCCGGTGCGTGCGATCTCGAGGCCTTTCCAGTGAATGGGATCGCGAATCGGCTGCACGTTTTCGAATGCTTGCGAGCGAAACTTGGCCTCGTCTTCGGGCTGTCCAAATAAAGGGATGGTCTTAGGCAGAAGCTTCGCGGCGGTTGGATCCCAGTGATCGCTGTGAGTGTGGGTTACGAAGACGGCGTCCACTCCGTTGATCACTTCGCTTGCGGGCATGGGCAATCCCACTAGAGGATTGTTCCGCGGATTGGGAGAGTTCTCGATCGCCGGCCGCGCGCCTGCGTCGTCGAGCATGGGATCGACGAGAATTTTCTGTCCGTTGTATTCGATCAAGAGCGTGGCGTGACGAATTAATCGTAGCTTCATAAAATCTAAACCTTGCGACAAATGTTTTGCCGAAGATAGGGGTCCTTCGACTCCGGGTCGGCTTCGCCTCGCCTGCGCTCAGGATGACATTTGCGAAAAAATTTCTTTGGCGGCGATCACCGTGTTGCAGTGAATAGTCACCGTGTCTTCCACTCTTTGTGCATATCCGCCGGCGAACGTTACCATCACCGGAATTCCTCTCGCTTTCGCCACGCGGAACATCAACTCATCGCGGCGTTTCAATCCTTCGATCGTCAAACACAATCCACCCAGTTGATCTTCCTTGTATGGATCGGCTCCCGCGACGTAGCAGATTAACTCGGGATCAAACTGCCGCAGCCCGGAGCTGAGAGCATTGTCGAGCCAGGCGAGATAGTCGTCGTCTCCGATCTCATCGGGCAGATCGACATCGATCGAGGAGGGCGGCTTGATCGCGGGATAGTTATTTTCCTGATGCAGCGAGATGGTGAACACGTCGCCGTCGTGTGCGTTGCGCAATTTCGCCGGAGCGGCAGTCACGGTGACCGGGCCCGCCGAAGGCAGGGGATTCGAAGGCACGCGCACTCCGGCAAAAATCGCCGCCGTGCCGTTGCCTTGATGCACGTCGCAATCGACCGTCATGGCGCGCGTAATCTTGTCGTCGCGCTGCATGCGGCGGATGGCCACCGCGACGTCATGAATCATGCAGAAGCCTTCTCCGTGATCGGGGAAGGCGTGATGGAATCCGCCGCCGATATTGAATGCGACATGTTCGTTCAAAGCGAAGTCGGCTGCCAGCATCGAGCCTCCGGCTGCCAGCCAGAAGGCGCGCACCAGTTCGGGCGAGTAGGGAATTTCCATTTCCAACTCTTCACGCGCCGTGAGCGTTCCAGTCTTTAGCTTGTGTACGTACTGGGGCGTATGTACTAGGAGAATGTCCTGATCGGAGGCAGGCTGTGGCGTTACGAAATCTTTTGGATCGGCCACTCCGGTTTCGAGCAGCCTCTTGTGAATGCGCTGGTACTTCTCGGCGGGGAAGACGTGGGAGCCGATGGGGAGGTAGTAGTCGTCGCTATAGACAAGCTTGAAAGGCAGCATTCAGCACTCAGCCGTCAGCACTCAGCCAAACCCAGTATCATACGCCCCAGCATCGGGGGCCACCGCTCTAGAAATTCCCTGACACGCATATCGGTGTCCCCATCTGAGAGGGGTCCTTCGACTCCGCAGTTGCTCCGCTTCGCTTCGCAACTGCTGCGCTCAGGATGACAGAGCTATCTTTTCTTAGATGTGGGAGGCATCGGCGTGACTGCGCCTCTTCGGACCGGGACGATCGCGCCTTTCGATGCGTCGGTTGCGGCGTTGGCGCGTGAGAGCACTTCTTCCTGGATGTACTTTACGAAGTCCTGAATCTGGCGCTGCATTTCTTCCATACGCTCGCGCATTTGCAGGATGATGGCCATGCCGCTGATGTTCACGCCCAGATCTCGGGCAAGGGAAAGAATGAACTCGAGACGCTGCAGATCTTCGTCGGTGTAGAGGCGGGTGTTGCCTTCAGTCCGCGACGGCTTGAGCAGCCCTTCGCGTTCGTACAGGCGCAGCGTTTGGGGATGAATCCCGTACATCTCGGCGACCGCCGAGATCATGTACGCGCCTTTGGATTTGCGCTTAGTCACGGGTTCCTTCGCTCCGCTCAGGATTTCGCCTGCGGGCTCCCGCTTCGCTCACGCCCGCAAAGCGGCTCAACATGTACGCGCCTTTGGATTTGCGCTTAGTCATGCGGCATCAGGATAACATTTGTGAGGACGTCATCCTGAGCCCGAGAGGGCGAAGGATCTTGCGAGCAGCGCACGTGCTGGTTCGATACTCGCGCGCGCCCACGCCAGATCCCTCGCTTCGCTCGGGATGACGTCAGTTGTTGGTGAGCGAATCGAAGGCTGTCAGACTGCCGTTTGCGGCTTCTCTTCCGCCGGGGCCCAGCCTTGCGGCTTGAGCGGTCTGCTTCAGCGAAGTAGACGACCACGCCTGCGGCGATCAGGATCATGCCGAAGGCGAATGAGCTCATGCCCAACACCTGCTCAGCTTCGCTGCGAATGATCGAGAAGCCGAGCAGCAGCATAGGAGCGATGCCGACGGCGATTGCGCCGAACATGCCCCCGGGCACGCGGAAGGGACGCGGCAATTCCGGCTCGCGAATTCGCAGGGCGATCAGCGCGGCGAACTCCAGTCCCAGGCTCACTCCATAGAGCAGGATGTCGATCGTGACCAGGCGCTCAAAGCCCAATCCCAGGCAGCACGCCCATCCAACAGCGCAAATGGCGATTGCTACCCAGGGAGCGCGGGTCCTCGGATGCAGCTTGCCGAACACTTTGGGCAGCATGCCGTCCTGCGCCATGGCCAGCGGCAGACGGGAGTAGCTCATGACCAAGGCATTGAACATGCCAAAGCCGCTGATCATGCCTCCCAACGCCAGTCCGACGCGAAGTAGCGGACCGCCCATCAGTCCGGCGACATCGGCCCAGAAGCCGGTTTCCCAAGCGCTGGCCGGAAGTCCGGTCATCCACATGGCGGCGACGGGAATCACGTAGCTCAGTCCCACGACTAGCACCGCCGCCAGCATCGCCCGCGGATAGGTCCGCTGCGGCTTCTCGACTTCGGTGGCGATGGTCGAGGCGTTGTCCCATCCCATGTAATTCCACATGCAGATGAGCACCCCGCCGAGGATGTCGACCGTCGAATTGGTCGGCTTGGTCACGGCCGTTGCCAGCGCGCCAAACTTGAAGGGAGCGATCATGACGATCGCGACGAATGGCGCCGACAAGGCGAAGAACAGCCATAGCGATGTTGTCGAGACGACTTTCACTCCGGCGATATTGAGAATGGCGCACGCAATCACCACGGCCAGTCCTACCATCACGCCGCGATTGCCCTCGGCGAACCAGGGGAACAGGCGATTGAGGTAGAGAACAAACAGTGTGGGATAGATCGCCATGTCGAAAATGGACGCTACCAGCGAGAGCCAAGCCTCTTGGAATCCCCAGAAATTGCCCATGGCGCGACGCACCCAGGCGTAGTAGCCGCCCTCGAAGGGCAGCGCGCTTGAGAGTTCGCCGATCATGAAAGCGGTGGGCAGACTCCACAGAACGGGAGTCAGCAGCAGGATAAGAATCGCGCGGCCGTATCCGGCGCCGTGCACGATGTCTTCCGTGCCATAGGTTCCACCCGACACCATGAAGAAAGTCGCGGCCACCAAAGGCCACAAGGTGAGGCGAACCGACTTCTTTTTGCTGGGGGGCACAGCGAACAGAGACTTAGATTGGGTGGGTGCGGTAGCAGTTGCCAATTTCTATGGCTTCCTCCTCGAGCGACTCACTCTCACCACCTCGTCTCCCTTGTGTCGAGGCTCCCGGGATGACCGCGATTTCCCGGGCATTTCGGCGAAGTTAGTTCGCAATTGTGAGATTACGTTTTTTTTCCACAGATGCAAGAAGTTTTTGGATATTTATGCAAATTTTTGTGAAGGAGGGAGAGTACGGAGGTAATGTTTCCGGATGGCGGCTCACGGTCAGGTGCTGACTCCGTCTAACACGAAGAATGAAGAGACTGGCGGTTTTCCTCCTCGCGTTCCTTCCGGCGCTTTGGGCAGCGGACGTGTTGCCTTCCTCGCCCCACGCAGAGCTGATGCGTCAATACATTCAGGCATTCGATGAGGGAGAAGCGGCCATGCGCGCCTTCCTGGAAAAGGCGCCAACCGAGGTCCCCATTGACGAGCGGGTCGCGCGCTACCGTCGGATGAAGGCGGACCTGGGAAATATCGTGCCTGTCCGGTTTGTAAGCGACGACGCCGAAGGTTTTCAGATCGTCATCAAAACTGCTCGGGGCGAGGAGCTTTCCCTGACAGCCATGATTGCGGGCGATAAGCCCCATATTGTCGGGTTGCGCATTGAACCGGTCGATCGCGAGGCCGAGGCGAAAAGTACCGGGCCGCCGGAGGACCAAGGCAAGATTCTTCGGCAGATTCAGGACCTGGTTGAACAGAAAAGCAAAGCGGGGCAATTCTCAGGAACGATTCTGGTGGCTCGAGGAGCGCAAACGGTGTGGCAGGGTGCGTATGGTCTCGCCAATCGCGACAATCGGACGCCAAACGAGGCTGGAACTCGCTTTGACGTGGGTTCGATCGCCAAGTCGTTTACCCGCATTGCTATCGGCCAGTTGCTCGAACAGGGCAAGCTCAAGCTCACGGACAACGTCGGTCAGTACTTGCCTGGGTATCCGAATCCGGTAGTCCGGGAAAAGGTCACGATCTCGCAGCTGCTCGATATGCGCTCTGGAATTGGGGATTTCTTCGGCGAGAAATTCAGCCAAGCACCGAAGGACAAGATCCGAACCCTGCGCGACTATCTTCCGTTCTTCGCGTCCGATCCCTTGGAATTTGAGCCGGGCACAAAGCAGCGCTATTCCAATGGCGGATACATTGTTCTGGGCCTGATCATCGAGAGTATCACCGGCCAGAGCTACTACGATTACGTGCAGAAGAACATTTTTGAACGCGCCGGAATGAAGGATTCATCCTTCGGGTTCCGTAGCAGCGGCGATCCGAAGCAAGCCATCGGGTATACGACGATGTCCGCTTTGGGGGCGGATTCTCCTGCGGGGGAACGCCACTCCAACCTTGGTCTTATGCCGGCACGAGGCAGTTCGGCCGGATCGGCGCAGTCGACCGTCGCCGACCTTCTGCGTTACGTGCAGGCGCTTTCCTCGGGCAAGCTGATCTCTCGTGCGACACTCGACCAGCTTGATATCCATGCGGACGGCATGGGGATTGCCGGTGGAGCGCCGGGGCTGAATGCCTCTCTCGACACTGGGATACCTGGAGCCGGTTCGGCACGCTATGTGGTGGTGGTCTTGTCCAATTTCGATCCACCTGCTGCTGAGCAGCTCAGCGAAGAAATTCGGGGCTTGTTGCGGCGAGTGAAATGATGAAGGTTAGATGTTCTTCCAGAGTTCTTCTCTCGGATCCTCTGGATTCAACTTGGCAAGCTCCCGAAGCAGTTCTTTGGTTTTTTCGTCGCGGGGCATGGGCACCGTCACTTTGACCTCGACGATCTCGTCGCCGCGGGTGCCTTCTTTCGTGGCTGAGGGCACGCCCTTTTCCCGCAGACGCAGCTTCTGGCCTGATTGTGTTCCCGGAGGAATCTTCAGAAGGGTGCGTCCGTCGATGGTCGGAACCTCGATCTTCCCGCCTAGCGCTGCCTCGGTCGCGGTGATCGGCACATTGATATAGATATCGTCGCCGTCGCGGCGGAAGACGGGGTGCTCGTCGGTGCGGATGATCGCGTAGAGATCGCCGGTTGGTCCGCCCTGGGTTCCGGCGTTGCCTTTCCCGGGGATGCGGATGCGCTGGCCGTCCCGCGTGCCCGGCTTGATCCTGACTTCAAGAGGCTCGGTGCGCTCGATCGTGCCTTCACCGTGACACACCGGGCAGGTGGAAATGTTTTTGCCGGTCCCGTGACAGCGCGGACAAGGCACGTTGAACTTCATGCGTCCGCCTTGCTGGGTGATGGTTCCCTTGCCGCCGCACTCGGGACACGTGCCGGGCGACTCGATGTATCCATGGCCGTGGCAGTTCGTGCAGGTGTCGCGTCGGGTGATATTCAAGCGCATTACACCGCCGCGGATCGCGGTCCAGAAGGGAACATGGACCTGGTACTCCAGATCCGATCCTGGCTCGGGGCCCTGTTGCTCAGCCTGGCCGCCGCGCCCGCCGCTGAACATGCCGGAAAAGATGTCGCGGAAACCACCGCCGCCGGTTGAGGTCTTCTTGTTACCGCGCCCGCCTTCGAACAGATCAGAGAAATCGAATCCGCCGAAATCGAAGTGGACGTTCTGTCCTCCGGGGCCGGGTTGGCCTCCGCCCTGGAATCCCTCGAAGCCGCCCGCGCCCGGTTGCCCGCCGCCGCGCGCATACGCGTCGGCCGTCGCGGGGTCGATGTTGTCGGAGTAGAAGCCGAGTTGGTCGTAAATCTTGCGCTTCTTGGGATCGCTCAGGATGTCGTTGGCTTCGGAGATAGCCTTGAACTTCTCCTCAGCCGACTTGTCGCCGGGATTGACGTCGGGATGGTATTTTCGCGCCAGCTTGCGGAAAGCCTTGCGAATCTCATCCGCCGAAGCCGACTTCTTGACCCCGAGAGCGCCGTAATAATCTTTTGTCTGTGTCGCCAAATTCCGTCCCTCTTACTTACTCTCCGCGATTGGAGTGGCCTGCCAGGCGATTACTTTCCACTGTCCGTTTTCGCGGAGAAACGTCCCGGTATTTCGATAATAACTTTTCTGCGGCTTTCCGTGATCGGTTGTATCCACCACCAGGCGGAAATTCATCACCGCGACGTCGCCCTTCTGATGCACCAGGATATCCTCGGCATCATAGTGGTCCATGGCTTCGCCGGGTTTGGGAGCCTCGACGCTCTTGAGGATCGACGCCCGGTCGATCACGATGCCAACCCCCCGCGTATAAATCACGTCCTCGTCAAAGAACCGCTCAAAGGCGGCCTTATCGCCCTTGGCGGCTCCGTCGAGAAAGTTGTGCAGAAGGGTGGTGAGTTCTTGTTGGGTGTTGGTCTGCGAGAAGGCCAATGCGCTGGACAGTAAAACGAAAGCAAGGATTCGTTTCATCGTTTTGTTCCTCTGTCACCCTGAGCGAAGGGATCGTCCACGAAGTGGACGATCCCGCAGTCGAAGGGCCCCGGCAAGTCTGCGCTACCACCGGCCGCAAAGGGAATTTTCTCGCGAGTCTCGTGATCAAAATTCCCTGATGCGTCCATCGTCGTTCATTCTAACCGGGCTCCTTCGACTCCGGGTCGGCTTCGCCTCCCCTACGCTCAGGATGACAGTGGATTATTTCTTGGCGATCGACTCTCCTGCAAACGCCATCTGCGCTCCCCATTTCTCAGCTAAGTCTTCCCACCGCAGATTCTTCGACTCGATTAGCGCAATTTTCTTCGAGCGGTTCCAACCCTTCAACTGTTTCTCGCGATTGATCGCGTCTTGCACAAACTGAAAACTCTCGTAATAGACCAACCGCTGGCAACGGTACTCGCTCGCGAATCCCTCGAACTCTCCGCTCTTATGTTCAGCAACCCGGCGCTCGACGCAATTCGTCATTCCGATATAAAGCGTTCCGGTCACGCTGGCGACGATGTAGACCCAATATTTATGAGTCATTCGGCCGACTCTACGCATTCTGTCATGGCTGGCGCAGTGATGAGTAAACACTGTGTCGGCCTCGGTGATCAAAATTCCCTGCTGGGTCCATCGTTGCTCAATCTAACCGGGGTCCTTCGACTCCAGTCGGCTTCGCCTCTCCTGCGCTCAGGATGACAGGGCTTAGTTCTGAATGTTGTGCCGGTCTTTTTCCAATATTCCGAAGCGTTCGTACTTCGCCGCATCCACATAGACGGGGATCGCCATCACTCCCGTGCTAGTGGGCTTCACCACGAACCACTTCCCCTGGTCGTCCGCGAAGTTCAAAAAATAGATCTGACCATTGACTTCAAATTGCAATTTCAATCTCCTTTGGCCCTGAAAACAAGCGCGGGCAAAATGCCCGCGCCTCATAGCCTTACTGAAAGCTGACAGCATGGCTGAGAGCTTATTTCTTGTCTTCGACGTCCACGTACTCGGCGTCGATCACGCCTTCGTCTTTCTTGGCTTGACCGTTGCCGCTGGCCGAGGGGCCCGGCTCGGCGCTGGGGCCTGTGCCCGGTGCGCTTTGCGGTTGGGAAGCTTTGTACATCTGCTCCGCCAGCTTGTGCGAGGCCTCGGTGAGCTTCTGCTTTGCCGAGTCCATCGCCGCCTTGTCGCCGCCTTCCAGCGCCTTCTTGGCGTCGGCCACTGCGTTTTCGACGTCGCCACGCTCCGAGCCCGAGATCTTGTCTCCGTGCTCGCGCAGCATCTTGTCGACGCTGTAGACCATGGAGTCGAGCTGGTTGCGCGACTCAATCTCATCGCGCCGGGTCTTGTCTTCGGCCGAGTGCGCGTCCGCGTCCTTGGCCATGCGCTCGACTTCTTCCTTGCTCAGACCCGAAGAAGACGTAATCGTAATCTTCTGGTCCTTGCCGGTGGCGTTGTCTTTCGCGGTCACGTTCAAAATGCCGTTCGCATCAATATCGAACGTCACTTCGATCTGGGGCACTCCGCGCGGAGCCGGAGGCAACCCGGTCAGGTGGAACTTGCCCAGAGTGCGGTTCTGCGCCGCCATGGGACGCTCGCCCTGCAACACATGAACTTCGACCGAAGTCTGACTGTCGGCCGCGGTTGAGAACGTTTCCGTCTTGCGGGTCGGAATCGTGGTGTTGCGCGGAATCATGGGCGTTGCCACTCCACCCAACGTCTCAATCGAGAGCGTCAGCGGAGTCACGTCGAGCAGCAACAGGTCTTTCACCTCGCCGCCCAGCACGCCACCCTGAATCGCCGCGCCGATCGCAACCACTTCGTCGGGATTCACGCCGCGATGCGGCTCTTTCCCGAACAACTCTTTCACGATCGCCTGGATCCGCGGCATGCGCGTCTGGCCGCCGACCAACACTACTTCGTTGATCTTCGAGGCATCCACGCCCGCGTCTTTCATGCACTGCTTGCAAGGGCCGACCGAGCGCTGAACGATATCTTCGACCATCGATTCCAGCTTCGCCCGGGTCAACTTCTTGACCAGATGTTTGGGACCGCCCGCGTCGGCCGTGATGAAGGGAAGATTGATTTCCGTCTCCATCGTGGTCGAGAGCTCGATCTTGGCGCGCTCGGCTGCATCCCGCAGACGCTGCAAAGCCATCTCGTTGCCCTTGCCACGCAGATCGAGACCTTCGTCCTTCTTGAATTCGTCGATCAACCAGTCCACGATGCGCTGGTCGAGGTTGTCGCCGCCGAGGTGCGTGTCACCGTTGGTGGCTTTCACTTCGATCACGCCTTCGCCGACTTCGAGAACCGAAATATCGAAGGTTCCGCCGCCGAAGTCATAGACCGCGATGGTCTCGTCCTTCTTCTTGTCGAGTCCGTAGGCCAATGCGGCCGCAGTGGGCTCGTTGATGATGCGCTTGACGTCGAGCCCGGCAATCTTGCCGGCGTCTTTGGTCGCCTGCCGTTGCGCGTCATTGAAGTACGCCGGCACCGTGATGACCGCCTCGGTGACTTTCTCGCCGAGATAGTCTTCCGCCGCCTTCTTCAACTTCTGCAGAATCATCGCCGACACCTGCGGCGGGGTGTATTCCTTCCCCTGCGCGAGCACGGCCACGTGATCGCCCGACTGCACGACCTTATAAGGGACCATCTTGATTTCTTCCTGTACTTCGTCGAAGCGGCGTCCCATGAACCGCTTGATCGAATAGACCGTGTTTTCGGGATTGGTGATTGCCTGCCGCTTTGCGACTTGCCCCACCAACCTCTCGCCGGTCTTGGTGAACCCGACCACCGAAGGGGTAGTGCGTCCACCTTCCTCGTTAGGGATGACCTTAGGCTCGCCACCCTCCATCACCGCAACCACGGAGTTGGTGGTTCCCAAGTCAATTCCAATAATCTTGGCCATATCTGGCTCCTCCTGAAACTTATAAGTGCTTTACAATCAATGCGATCATGATTGTTGTCGATCGCATGATAAGACTTGAGTCAATCATTGTCAAGGAATTAGATGTTGTTGAAACGCCAAGGGATGCAGGGGATTTTCGATCTCGACACGGTAGCTAAAGCTATTGTTTACTGCAACCTGGCGGGTTGTGTGGGGCGGGGGCCCGAGCTCGTGCTAGGGCCTCGCAGCTCTGCCCCGCATCTCAGTCGTAGGCTTCGTAGATGATGGACTTCCTGTCCCACCCCATGCCCTTGAGAAGATCCCGGTTGGCGGTAATCATTTTTTTCAATCCGCAGATGTAGGCGTGCATGTCGGCGCGCTTGCCCACGATGCCGGGCACATGTTCCTGAACGTATCCACGCAAGCCTTTCCAGATTTCGTCGCCACGGCTGAGGGTTGGCAGGTAATGAAAGTTGTCATGCTTCGCGGCGAGATCGAGAAATTCCAGGTGGTAGTAAATGTCTTTTTCGAAGCGGCTTCCGAAGAGGAGCCAGATCTGATGATTGTCATGGCGCATCTCGTTGGCGTGGAAGAGCCACTGCAACATGGAGCGAAACGGTGCAATGCCGGTGCCGGTGGCGATCATGATGGTGTCGCGCATCGGTGGACGCAGAATGAAATTTCCGAACGGACCCTGGCAAGAGATCTCGTCTCCCTCTTTCATGTCGCAAAGGAAGTTCGACATGAAGCCATCCTGCACGCGGTTCAGGCAAAGCGCGAAGCGGTTGGAATCATCAGGCGCGGAGGCGATGGAATAGGCGCGGGTGATCTCCTCGCCGTCGGGCTTGTTGGCTTTGAATGAGAGCCACTGCCCGGCGACGAATGGAAAGCGCGACGTTGTCATTACTTCGAACTCGAGATGTTTCGTGAACTCCGAGAGAGTTATGGAGCGTGACAGTTGGGCGGTATAGGTCTGAAAAGCCATACTTCTTGGATGATAAGGGCTGGATTCGGATGCGGTCGACTCGGTCTAAAGAAGGTGAGCGCGGGTATCAGTGCCGATCAACGGTGTCTCACGCGATTGGATGGAATTGCAGAAGAAGCGGAGGTAAATCTCTTTGTGCCGGCCTTCGTGGAATTCCCGCCCTGTCGCCGCAAAAACCGCGGCGACAAGGACGGGGCACCCGCGTACTTATTCTACGGTGACGGACTTTGCCAGGTTTCTGGGTTGGTCTACGTCGCAGCCGCGGCGGACGGCGATGTGGTAGGCCAGCAGTTGCAACGGGACGATCTCAAGAATCGGCAACAGTTCTTCGGGAGCAGCCGGAACGTAGATGACGTGGTCGGCGGCTTCCTTGATCTCTTCGTCTCCCTCAGTCGCGATCGCGATCACGATGCCGGAGCGGGCTTTCACTTCCTTCAAATTCGAACAAGTCTTCTCGTAGCGCGTCATTGAGAGTTCGTCGTTCTTGTCGCGAGTGGCGATGATGACGACTGGAAGATTTTCATCGATGAGCGCGTTGGGGCCGTGCTTCATCTCACCCGCGGGATAACCTTCGGCGTGGATATAAGAAATCTCTTTCAGCTTGAGCGCTCCCTCGAGGGCGATCGGATAGTGGATACCGCGCCCGAGGAAGAGGAAATCCTGCGAGCGGACGTATTCTTTCGCCAAGGCTTCGCAGGTCTCGTCGTGTGTCAGTAACTGCTCGAGCTTTCCGGGAATGAGCGTGAGTTCGTGGACAGCGGCCTTGGCCTGCTCCGCGGTCATCGCTCCGCGCACCTGCGCCAGATAAAGCGCGAACAGGTAAAGAGCGGTCAGTTGACCGGTGAAAGCCTTGGTGGAAGCGACGCCGATTTCAGGTCCGGCGTGGGTGTAGATGGTGCCGGCGGCTTCACGAGTGATCATCGATCCGACAACGTTGCAGATGGCCAGCGTTTTTGAACCTTTGGCCTTGGCTTCGCGCTGGGCGGCGATGGTATCGGCGGTTTCTCCGGACTGCGAAATCACCATGGTGATGGTGTTTGGTCCGACGATGGGATCGCGGTAGCGCCACTCGCTGGCGTAGTCGACTTCGACGGGGACACGGGCGAGACGCTCGATCATGAATTTGCCGGCCTGCCCGGCATGCCAACTGGTGCCGCAGGCGGCGATGTTGATTTTCTGCGCAGAGCGGAATTCGGCTTCGCTGATCTCCATCTCGTCGAGGAAGATGTGGCCGGTATCCTGCGAGATGCGTCCCAGAGTGGTGTCGCGAACCGAGCGTGGCTGCTCAAAAATTTCCTTGAGCATGAAGTGCTTGAACCCGCCCTTTTCGGCCATGATCGGGTCCCAAGTCACGTGCTGTACCTGGCGGACGATCGGTTTGCCATTGAAGTCGGTGAGTTGCACGCCGTCAGAAGTGATGACGGCGAGGTCTCCGTCGGCGAGGAAGAAAAGATCACGCGTGTGATAGAGAATCGCAGGGACGTCGGAGGCTACGAAGTATTCGTCTTTGCCCAGGCCGATGACGGCGGGCGGTCCATTGCGCGCAGCCACGATTTTATTGGGGTCGTCGACGCAGATGACGCCGAGGGCGAAGACGCCGGTCAATTCGCGGACGGTTTTGCGCACGGCTTCTTCGAGCGAAGGACGATGTCCGTTGCCGGTCTGAAAGAGATAGCGTTCCACCAGGTGCGCGATGACTTCGGTATCGGTCTCGGTGGTGAACTTGTGACCTTCCTCGATGAGCTTCTTCTTGAGTGAAAGATAATTTTCGACAATGCCGTTATGGACGACGACGATCTTGCCGGTGCAATCGCGATGGGGATGGGCGTTTTCCTCGGTGGGACGTCCGTGGGTGGCCCAGCGAGTGTGGCCGATGCCATAAGTGCCGTCGAGCGGCTTGAGGCGGATGACCTCTTCGAGGTTGCGCAGCTTGCCTTCGGCGCGGCGGATCTGAAGGCCGTCTCCATTGCCAGCGACCGCGATACCCGCGGAGTCATAGCCGCGATATTCGAGGCGGCGCAAGCCCTCAATGATGACGGGAACGACGCGCTTCTTGCCAACGTAGCCAACAATACCGCACATACTGATGATCTCCCGGTTCGGCGGGCCTCAGGGGATAAAGCCCAGAATCTTTTGACGGCGAATACAGGCCAAAGGCCTTACGCCACTTTTATTTGCGTTGACACGATTCTTCCAACCACCTAGAGGCTAAAACACCGTGGCCGGCGGGACGCCGGCGCTACTCTTCGAGGGAGAACCGGAATTCTTCGATGACCGGGTTGGTGAGCACTTCGCGGGCGATGCGCTCGACCTCCGCCTGGGCATCGGTTCGGGTTAACCCTCCATTGAGTGTAATCTCGAAATACTTGCCCTGGCGCACCTCTTGCAAACCCTGGTAACCCATCTTTTTAAGGGCGCCCTGGATGGTTTTTCCCTGGGGGTCGAGAACACTCTTCTTCAGCGAGACGTAAACGTAAGCTTTCATGGGAATTAGCGCAATTATACGTCAGGGATAGTGGGAGAGAGGCGATGGAGCTAGGTTAAGCGGCAAAGTTGGGCCTCAAGGTCGGCGAGGGCCCTCTCGAGCATTTGGCGATGGACCGGGTTCGTAGCCCGCTCCAATTGTTGCACCACGTGTTGGCGGGAAAGAGTAAGCCCCTGCCTTTGCCGCTGCTTGATGGCTTGTTCCGGAGTGACCGGTCGGTTCCGGGTGCCGGGCGAACGGGTGGCTTCGTCCTGCTGTTGCTCGACCGCTTTACTTTCCCATCCGCGGGCCATTGTCAAAATTATACACAGCGGCCAAAAGTGGACCGAAAGGTCAGGATCCTGATTCGCTTTGAACGGATGTGGACGAGTCTGTTCGGAAAACCGAAAAGTTCCAGGCAGTGCGTTAAGGAAAGAGCAACTCGGCCTTAGTATCGTGACAGTACTGGCCGAAGGGAGCGGTCTGCCTTTTCGAGGGGGAAGCAGACCAGCGAAGTAAGTGTGCATGGCCCCTAACCGTTTCTCGGATCTCGACGGCGATTTGCGACGCTACGAAGCCTTGCTTGAGATGGCGGACCTCATGGTCCACCACCGCAGCTTACCGGAGCTGTTTGAGGAGCTTGGCGGGCGATTGCGTGAAGTGGCCGCCTTCGACTTCGCAAACTTCTCCCTGCACGATCCCAAGAAAAACCAAATGCACCTTCACATCTGGGCGGGCGCAGAATTGTCATTGCCCGTGGACGTGGCGGTCAGTGGTACAGCAAGCGGTTGGGTCTGGGAGAATCAGCAGCCGCTGATTTTTCCGGATTTGAATGCCGAGAGCCGGTTTTCGACGCTGTGCACCATGATGCGCGAAAAAGGGCTGCGCTCTTACTGCATATTGCCCCTTACAACTGCACAAAGGCGGTTAGGGGCGTTTGGCTTGGCGAGTGTGCACCCGAATGCGTACGGGGAAAAAGATGTCCATCTGCTGCGGCGGGTAGCGGAATTGGCAGCGCTGGCCATCGAGAATTCATTAACCCGGCAAGCTTTGGAGGAAGAACGAGAGCGGTTGCACACGCTGGTGGAAGTAAACCGCAGCCTGGTTTCCAATCTCGATATGGAGTCTTTGTTGCCGACTATTTCGTCGAGCGTGAGCCGTGTGCTGGCGCACGACTTTGCAGGAGTCGGAATCTACGATCCGGAAAAGTCAGGAATGAAGGGATACGTTCTGGCCGCGCCTGAGATTCAGTTGCTGGTCGCGCGCGGGGAATCCATTCCACTGGAACAATCGATTTCCGGGAAGGCGTTTGTTTCGCGCAAGACGGTTTCATGGGATGAGCAAAACCTGGCGCAGTTGGGCAGTCGCCTTGCCGACAGGCTGCTGCGGGCAGGGATTCGATCGCTGCTGTCGATACCTCTGTTAACGCCGAAGGGGGCTATTGGCGCGCTGAATATTGGGAGCAAACAAAAGCACGCGTTTTCCGATCGCGACCACGACTTGCTGGCACATGTGGCGGCGCAGATTGCCATCTCGCTCGACAATGCACGCGCCTATACCGAGATTGCCCAACTCAAGAATCGCTTGGCGGAAGAGAAGCTTTATCTGGAAGGTGAAATCCGCGAGGAAATGAACTTTGAAGAGATTGTCGGCGAAAGCGCACCCCTGAAAAACGTGCTGAGCCAGGCAAAAACGGTCGCTCCCACGGACTCGACGGTTCTGGTGTTAGGCGAGACGGGGACGGGCAAGGAGTTGGTGGCCCGGGCCATCCATCGCATGAGTTCGCGATGCAGCGCCAGCTTTATCAAACTGAACTGCGCGGCCATTCCCACGGGTTTACTGGAGAGCGAGCTGTTTGGACACGAAAGGGGTGCATTTACCGGCGCAATTTCGCAAAAAGTGGGCCGGTTGGAATTGGCGGACAAAGGCACGCTTTTCCTGGATGAAGTGGGAGAAATTCCTTTGGAGCTGCAACCCAAACTGCTGAGAGTGTTGCAGGATCAGGAGTTCGAGAGGCTGGGCAGCACGCGGACGATCAAGGTAAATATTCGATTGATTGCGGCCACGAACCGCGACCTGATGAAAAGTGTGCTGGAAAAGCAATTCCGCAGCGATTTGTTTTACCGGCTGAACGTGTTTCCGATAACCGTGCCGCCGCTCCGCGAGCGTTCCAGAGATGTTCCGCTGCTGGTTCACTATTTTGTACAAAAATTCGCCCGGCGGATGAATCGGGCGATCAAAACGATCCCGACCGAGGCCATGAACGCGATGCGGGCCTGGAGATGGCCGGGCAACGTGCGCGAACTGGAGAACTTCATCGAGCGCTCGGTGATTTTGACGGAGGGATCGGTGTTGCGGGTTCCGCTGGCGGAACTAACGTCTCCGAACGGGATCGAGCACGAAGTTTTACTGACGCAGGTGGAGCGGCAGCATATTTTGCGCATCCTGCGGGAGTGCGGCGGCGTGATTGCGGGCGAGCACGGGGCAGCGATGCGTCTGGGAATGAAGCGCACCACCCTGCAATCGCGGATGTCCAAGTTGGGAATCCAGCGAGCCGACTACGAGGGCTGACGAGAATTCGGCAGAGTGCCGTTGGCTCGGCGAATGGACTCACCCGTTCTGGGATTGAGTTCCTCATCAGAAGAGCGAAAGGGACCATTGTTTGGCGGAACTTCCGATCTCTGGTCGAGTTGGAAGCCTGCCTGCATGTCTCTTAGCGGACAAGACCAAGTGTTTTCGCAAGGCGGGTTGATTCATGGGTGCGCTTGTGGAACATGCGCAAAGCGGAAGAGAGAGGGGCGGGATGGGCATCCCGGTCGTGCGCTTTTCTGAAGCAGAGCCATGCAGGGCCGGGAGCAGGCCAGATTTACCTGCCAGCGCGAAGGGTGGAGAGTCCACCGATCTTGCCTGGCACGGAGAGCGCTGGCAATGGCGCGGGGACACGGAATCGGGTTGGGAGTTAGTTCGTGCTCTTAAGTCGCCGAATGCGAGGACGCGGGCGAAGGCTGCGGCCCTGCTGGCCAAGACCCGGGACTTACGAATGCCCAGTCGCTCGGAGATGTTGCCACTGCACGCGGCGTCTTCGGCGTGCGCACTGAGCGGGACCAATGGTTTTTCAGAGGTTTCGATGAATACTCCTTATGGACTGGAAATTATCGACAACTGTTTGAACTGCACGCTACGCAAGCAACATTCGCTCTGCAACATGTCTGGTTCGCTATTGAGGGCATTCAGCAGCGCCAGCCACCCTGGTACCTATCCCGGGGGCGCGGTGCTGTTTGTGGAAGGACAGGTTCCACGGGGAGCGTTCTTGCTGTGCTCGGGGCGGGTGAAGCTGTCGACGACCTCGCGCGATGGCAAAGTGCTCATTCTGAAGATTGCCGAGGCTGGCGATCTTTTGGGTCTAAGCGCAGTGATTTCGGGAACGGCCTACGAGATGACGGCGGAGACGTCGGCGCCCTGCCATGTGAATTTCGTGGAGCGGTCGGCGCTCATCGATCTGATTGGCAAGAATGGGGAGCTCGGCTTGCGGGCGGCGGAATCGTTGAGCCGCGAGTTCCAATCGGCGTATCGAGACATTCACGATCTGGTGTTGGCTCGATCGTCAGCCGGGAAGTTGGCAAGGCTGCTGCTGTCGTGGACTCCGGGCGATGGAAAGACGGAAAAGGAGATCCGGATTCGCTCGAGCCTCACCCACGAAGAGATGGCGCAAATGATTGGAGCTTCCCGCGAGACGGTCACGCGCCTGTTGAGCGATCTGAAGAAGAAAGAATTCATCCGGTTAGAAGGTTCGACGTTGGTGATCCGCAATAAGACTGCACTTGAAGCCCTAGCTGCCTGAACAGTGCCCCCTGCGGCCGGAACGATCCTCCTCCGGCCGCGCTTTTTTGCATTCCCTAAAAGTGAAAACCCAGTTCCACGGTCAGCGCACGAGGTGTCACGTAGTGCGTGCCGCTGAAAGTGGAGAGGAAGTTATAAAGCGCATATTGATTGGTCAGATTGATGGCGGTGAGAACCATGCTCCACTTGTATTTTTCCTGGTGGAAGAGATTGTCATCGCCGATTGAAAGATCGAACAAGTGGCGCGGTTGAATGCGGGGAGGGTTCTTGTCATCATTCTCTGTGCCCGGGGCGGGGATCTTCACCAGGCTGGAAGTGAGCTGTGTAGGCGCGCAACTGCTCAAGGGAGTGGAAAGCGTGGGGCGAACTCCGCCACAGGTCAATCCCGACTGCAACTGCTGGTCAGCTGTGAGTCCCGTGAGGTCGACTGGAGTTGCGGTGTCAGTGGCGAAGGGGACGGCCCCGGCAACCAGCCCGCTATCGTAGCGCCAGTTGAAGCCCATCCAGGGCCCCTTCTTCCACGGCTGATATTGCAGGTGCGTGGTCTGGTTGAAGCGCTCGTCATGATCGATGCGGAAGGGGATTGACTGAGACGAAGCCACAGGGACTGCACCGGCGCCGCCGATTTGCGGAGTGAAGAAACGCGCCGAGACGCTGGAGAAGACCATCAACGCTGAGAAGCCGTGGAGATCGGGAACGCTGACGCGTCCAGCGAACCCGGGAATCTTGGAGCGCGACCACTCCACGGGGAAAGTGATGGGCGTGTTGCCGAGCACGCTGAAGTCATATCCGTTGTGGGTGTATTTCCAGATGTACTCGCCGGAGAAGACCAGGTAGCGCCCGAAGGCCTGTTCGATACCGGCATGGAACTCGTTGCGCCATCCGGGGCTTAGTGGGGTAGAGACGCCGGGAGCAAAACATCCGAGCAGAGACGACAATACCGTAGAGTTACAGCCGATGCTCGACAGGATCAGGTTCTCGTTGAACGGAGTTTCGAGGACGCGGGCGTACGATGTGCGAAAAATGGTGTTGGTGCGATTGACTTTGTAGGAGATGCCAAGACGCGGTTCGAGTTCTTTGTGAGTGGTGAGCCCGTTGTAGAAGTCGGAGCGCATGCCCACATTGAACGCCCAGTTCTTGACGTTGATGGTGTCTTGCGCGTAGAGAGCGAGCTCCTTGACGTCGGTGTGGCCGTTGAAGGGGAACAGAGTACCACTGCGAGAGAGGTCGAAGGGCAACAATGCCGGGTTGAAAAGAGGATACAAGCTGGAATTGGGAGCATTGGGGTTCGAGGCGACGTTGGGCTGAAATCCCGCGGCTGCGCACATGCTGGGATCAGTGAATCCGACGACGGGAACGTTCCCGCCACTCAAGCACGGTGCGTTAAGCCGGTAGTCGACAATTCCCAGATTGTCGTTCTCATTCAGGAAACGTCTGCTGGTAGGTGGCTCCAATCTTTACGTTGTGAATTCCTTTCACGTAAGAGACCGCAGAGCGCAGACCTGCGTTGGTAAGGTTGCGATCCTGGCCGACGGTTTCGCGCTGCAAGTTGGGTGCGCCGAGATCGGCGAAGGGATCGTTGCTCGGATAGTAGTGGTATTGATCGCGGCGCACGAACGCTCCTAAGGTGAAGACCGACGAAGAACTGAGAAGGCGAGTCCAGGCGGGCGCGATGTTGAAAGTACGAATCTGCGAGCGTTGATCGGTCGGCGGCAGCGGGTTGCCGAAGGGATCGGTCTGGCCGAAGTGGTAGTTGTCGTAGGAATTCGGGTTCTGGAACCAGGAGCGTGTGAAGCCGAGATTGAGTTGCAGGGAGTCAGCGTTCGAGAGCTTGAAGTCCACACGATCGAAAATGTTTTCCTGATTGCCCTTGTCGTGGAAGACCGGTGAACTCAGGAGGATCGAGAAAGCGGCTGGTATTCAGTCCGCTGACGGCGATGAAGTTTCCCCAGTTCTGGCCCGCCGTAAGCGAGATCGAAAGCCGAGGTTCGAAGTGCCGAACGAGCCGTAAGAGGTGGTGACGCTGCCGTGTGGAGTTGTGGCTCCCTGGCCGGAGCGGGTGGTGACTTTGATGACCAGGCTGGTCTTGTCGCCGAATTCGGCGGGAGGCGCTCCGGAAATGACTTCGAGATTCTCGATGGAGTCCGACGGGAATCTGGTTGGAGAAGACCTTGCTTTGCTGATCGGTGATGGGCTGGCCGTCGACAGAAAAGGAGTTTTCCGCGTGATCGCCCAATCCGTGGAAGAGGCCGTTGGAATCGGCAGCGACGCCCGGCGTTGCCAACGTCACCAGAGAACTCACCGAAGACGACGAACTTTCCAGCGGGAGGCGGTTGAACAGTTCGCGATCGACGTCGGTGTGGAAGGTGGAATCGTTCTCCACCAGATCGCCCCCGGCTTCGACGGTGACCGTGCTGGAACTGGAAGCGACGGTCAAGTCGATCTTCAGGTTGATGGGACACTACGGAGCGAACGTCGATATCTTGAGCGTACGAGGCGAATCCGTCGGCGTTAACTGACAGATGATAGGGATTGAAGGGGACGTTGGCGATGGTGAAGCTGCCCTTACTGTCCGTGGTAGCGGAACGATCGAAGCCACTTACAGGGTTATGAATTTCGACGGTCGCACCGGGAACTACCGCACCCGACGGGTCGAGGATAGTGCCAGTAACGGTGGAACTGCCTCCGGATTGCGCGAGGGCGGCAAGAGCGAGAATAAAAACAAGCAGGAAAGCCGCGTGACGCGGCTTTGGATAAGAAAGCCAGCATGATTCCTCCGAAAAAGAATAGGGTTCGACAACCAACTGGAACTACACGTCGATTTTTTTGGGAAAGACCCTAAAGGGCTGGCGGAGGACGGATGTAGAGCGAGGAAGAGAACCCCGAAGCCTTGGGTTTGGCTTCGGTGATGACAATCCGGGTAGTGCGAACAAAAACAGTCAGCGGACGATATGTCAGCTGATGCAGAATCCCAGCATGCGCAACCGCACAGATCGAACACTCATGACTAGGAAGTCGCGAGTCGTCAGAGTGGACGTGATTCGCCTGAACGTATCCGATGAAACCCACGAACAGCACGCAGAGCAGGGCTAGAGCCCGGAACCACGTCGTGCGATCGTGCGCTTGTCTGCTGCGAATCAAACTGGAACTACCTCCACAAAAGTTATCTATTCTACAACTCTCGACCGAGCTTGACCGTTTGCCTAAAAGGCCATGAACGTTAGTTATCGAGATCGCTGGCACGGTTATGAGTCATGAAGTTGCCGAGCGCTTCGCCTAAAGCCCAAAAAGTTCGCGCAGGCGCTTGGTTTGGGCGCGGCTGACGGGAATTTCGGTCTGCTTCTTGTCGTCCATGCGCAACTGGTAAGAGCTCTTAAACCAGGGCACGACTTCCTTGATGCGATTGATATTCACCAGGTACGAACGATGCGCCCGCCAGAACAGGTTGGGGTCGAGACTCTCAAGCAGCTCTTCCAGCGTGCGGCAGTTGGACTGGCCCTCCATGCCGTTGGCGCCGGAGGTGACGACCGAGATCACTCCATCTTCAATCGACGCGAAACAGATTTCTTTCTGGTTGACCAGGAACAAGCGGCCGGTGGACTTAAGCAAAACTTTAGCCGGCTGGGAACTCTGCGACTCCAACATGCGGACCAGAGTCTCGATCTTGTCCGAGGATGCGCTGGCGCTTTCCACTTTTGTTTTGGCCTTCTGCACCGATTGGGCTACACGTTTCTTGTCGAAGGGCTTCAGCAGGTAGTCGACGGCATTCACTTCGAAGGCTTTGACGGCGTACTGATCGAAAGCGGTGGCGAAAACGATTTTGGGCAGCGGGACTTTTTTGTCGAGAAGTTTCTTGATGACGCCGAAGCCGTCGAGTCCGGGCATTTGCACATCGAGAAAGACGAGATCAGGGTTGTGCTCGCGGATCAGGTTGACGCCCTCGATTCCGTTTTTCCCCTGGGCGACGACATCGACATCGCCGGTGTTTTTAAGCAGATAGGCGAGTTCGTCGCGCGCCAGCTGCTCGTCATCCACGATTACCGCAGATAAAGACATGGAAACTCCATACCGCCCGCCATATAGCAAAGTATAGGGACTTGGTGGGATGGGGGTCAATTTAGGCCTTACGCGACGTTCTCCAGGGCCAGTGCCATGCCCATACCGCCACTGACGCAGAGCGTGGCCAGGCCGCGTTTGGACTTGCGTTTGAGCATCTCGTGCAGCAGCGTTACCGTGATTCTGGTTCCGGTGCAGCCGATCGGATGTCCCAAGGCGATCGCCCCGCCATTCACATTCAGCTTCGCACGATCAAAATGAAGTTCGCGATCGCAGGCTAACACCTGGGCGGCGAAAGCTTCATTCAGTTCCACGAGATCGAAGTCATTCAGGCCGAGGTCGTACTTCTTTTCCATCCTGTGCAGTGCAGGGACGGGGCCAATGCCCATGAGTTTTGGATCTACGCCGGCGGAAGTGACAGCCATCACGCGGGCCAGCGGTTTGAGGTTGTTCTTTTTGACGAACTCTTCACTGGCCAGCACAACGGCCGCGGCTCCGTCGGTGATGCCTGACGAGTTTCCCGCCGTGATGGTGCCGGTTTTGGAAAAGACGGTTGACAGCTTTCCGAGTTTGTCGAGGCTGGCGCCGATAAATGGATGCTCATCGGTGGCAAATGTCTGGGGACCCTTCTTGCTTTCGACGGTGACGGCAACCAGTTCTTCTTTGAAGCGCCCGTTATTGATGGCCGCTGCGGCCTTGGTTTGGGAGTCTAGAGCGAATTGGTCCTGTTCTTCGCGACTGATCTTGTACTGCTCGGCGAGAACTTCCGCGGTTTCGCCCATCACCATCTTCGCCAATGGGCAGAAGAACCCGTCACGATACATGCCATCGACCAGTTCCTGATTGCCGAGCCGGTAACCCCAGCGCGCGCCGTCGAGATAGTAGGGCAGGCGCGACATGGATTCTGTTCCGCCGGTCAGCACGCATTCGAGATTTCCGACGGCGATTTCCTGATATCCGAGCGCGATCGATTTCATCCCCGAGGCGCAGGCTTTGTTGACCGTGTAGGCCGGGACTTCCGCAGGTACGCCGCTCCGGATAGATATCTGGCGCGCGGGATTGGGCCCGCCGCCGGCTTGGCGGCCGTTGCCGAAAATCGTTTCTTCGATCTGATCGGGACGAACCCCAGCGCGTTCCATCGCGGCTTTGCTGGCCACCGTGCCCATGTCGGCCGCGGTCTGCGAGGCGAGTGAGCCTCCGAACTTGCCAATGGGCGTGCGCACCGCGGAAAGGATGTATACGTCGTGCAAAATCTCACCTCCAGAAACCTTTTAGTCTAGCATCCATGCAGGCGCGCTCGTCTACGACAGCCCCAAGGCATTACACTGAAGTCTCCATGAATTACATCTACGGCATCAATGCCGTTGCCGAAGCGTTAAAGGCGCGCGGGCGCGCGTTTGAGTGGGTGGGCGTGGCGAAAGAGCGCCATGATTTGCGCTTGCAGCGCGTGGTGGATGAATGCCGCCGCAATGGCGTCGCGGTGCGTTTTCTGACTCGAGCGGAACTCGATCGCATGGCGGGGAATAACGCGCATCAGGGCGTCGTTGCGGTTACCTCTTCCAAGCAATACAACGAGCTCGATGACGTGATCGCGGCAAAGCGCGGGGAACACACGTTGCTGGTGCTGCTGGATGGGATTGAAGACCCTCATAATCTGGGCGCGGTTTTGCGGACGGCAGACGCGGCGGGTGCGGATGGCGTCGTGATTCCGGAGCGGCGCGCGGTGGGTGTGACGCCGACCGTGATTAAAGCGTCAGCGGGCGCGAGCGAATATCTTCCCATTGCCAAAGTGACGAACATTGCCCGTACCGTTGAAGAATTGAAAGAAAAAAACATTTGGGTGGTGGGACTCGACGAACGTGGGATGAAGACTTACGACGAGCTGGATTACAACATGGACTGCGCGATCGTGCTGGGTGCAGAAGGCAAAGGCGTCCACGAACTGGTGCGCAAAAAGTGTGACTTTCTGGTGTCGATCCCGATGCTGGGAAAGATCTCATCGTTGAATGTGTCGGTGGCTGCGGGTGTAGTGCTATACGAGATTGTGCGGCAGAGAAGGAAACGGCTTCAGGCTTCAGGCGTTGAGCGTCGGGAAACCTCATGAAGAGTTTTGCGTTTTGTGAGGTTCGAATTCAATTGTTAGTTTGTTGCCTGTTGTATTCATCCCTTGGCTTTGCGCTCGACCGCGAAGCGTTCACTTTTACCAACTATGACTTGGCTGTGCGGGTTGAGCCCGAGCAGCAACGGCTCGCGGTGCGGGGAAGAATTACGCTGCGCAACGATTCTTCCGCTCCCCAGAAGAACCTATCGCTGCAGATTTCTTCATCGCTGAACTGGCGGGCGATTCTGGCAGATGGCAAGCCGGTTCAGTTCGTGTCGCAGCCCTATACCTCTGACATCGATCACACGGGCAGCTTGTCGGAGGCGATCGTTACACTGCCGAGCGCGGTTTCTCCGAAGGCGAGCGTCGAATTGGAGATCGGCTACGAAGGTGTGATTCCGCTGGACGTGACGCGGTTGACGCGCATGGGGCTTCCCAAGGAAGGGGCGCGACACAGCGACTGGGATCAGATCAGCCAGGCGTTCTCGGCGGTGCGAGGGATCGGTTACGTGGTGTGGTACCCGGTCGGAACGGAGTCGGCGAGCCTATCTGACGGGAACAGCGTCTTCGAAACGGTGGGGCGCTGGAAAGCCAGGAATTTTGATAGCTCCATGTCGGTGACTTTTCATGCGACTCCCGGCCAGCGGCTATGGTTCAACGGCGAACCCGTGGGCACGGGAAAAAATGCCGACTCCGGTGACAAGACATCGGCTTTTCAGCTAAAGCGCTTCGGAAACGAAGTGCCGGCCTTTGCGATTGGGGATTATGAGGAGTTGAAAAGCCAAGGCTACACCAGCATTGCCTATCTCGCAGGGGATGACAATGCCGCGGAGGATTATGCGCTGGCGGCGGAGCTAGCGTCATCATTCGTGACGGATTGGTTTGGACCTCCGAAAGAGAAGGCGGACGTGGTGCAGGTGAGCGATCCTCAGGCTGCGCCCTTTGAGGATGGCAGCGCGCTCTTGACCCCGCTAAGCGCCAAGACGGATGCGCGCTTGTTGCAGATGACCGCGGTGCATCAACTGACGCATGCCGCGTTTCCCTCGCCGCGGCTCTGGATTTATGAAGGTCTGGGTCATTTTTCTCAGGCGGCATACCGCGAGCAATTGGGAGGACGCACTGACGCAATCGAATTCATGAGTCTGTATGGAGCAGGCGTTGCCGAGATCGAGAAGTCGATGGCGCCGGCAAAAAATCCTGATGCGGCGACCGACGACTCACTGATCCGAACCAGCATTCCCGAGTTGTATCGCGGCAAGGCGATGTATGTGTGGTGGATGCTGCGTGACATGATTGGTGACCTGCCGCTCAAAAAGGCGCTGGCGGCATATCGTTCGGACGAAGACAAAGATCCCGCCTATGTGCAGCATCTGGTGGCAGCACAGACGAAACGCGAACTGGAGTGGTTCTTCGATGACTGGGTGTATCGCAACCGGGGTCTGCCTGACTTCCGGGTGGAGTCCGCGTTTCCTCGGCCAACCGTAGGTGGGGGATATGTGATTACGGTGACTGTCGAAAACCTGGGGAATACCGGGGCTGAGGTTCCGGTTACGTTGAAAGTCGGGAGCCTTGACGTCACGAAACGGTTAGAAGTACGGGCGAAGTCCAAGAATTCAATTCGAATCGAAGCTCCTGCGGCCCCGCAGCAGGTCATCGTCAATGACGGGAGCGTTCCCGAGAGCGATTTGAGCAACAATACCTTCAAGATAGAGCTGCCGGCGAAATGACGCATTTGAGGGAAATTTTATGAATGAAGCGGAGTTGAAGAAACACATTGAAGCGGGAGAGAAGAGTCCAAAGCAGATTGCGGCTGCGGTGTCAGGCTTGCCCGATAAAGTTTTGCGTTTCAAACCAGCGCCGGATAAGTGGTGCATCCTCGAGATTCTGGGACATCTCGCTGACATGGAAGTGCTGTACTCCTATCGTATGCGGCAGATGCTGGCTGACGGCAAGCCGGTGATTGCTCCCATCGATCAGGATGCGTGGGCGAAGAATCTGCACTATCTGGAGTCTTCGTCGGTGGAGTTGGTGGCATTTTATGGAATCGCGCGCCATGCCAATCTGCAATTGCTGCGAAAGTTGAAGACGGAAGATCTGGAGAAAGTCCGCCTACCATCCCGAGCACAAAGCCGATGTCAAGGTTGAAGATCTGGTGCGAATGATGTCAGTGCACGGGGACAATCACCTGCAGCAGATCGAGCGCTTGAAAACTGCGGCGAAATAAATCACGAGTTGGTGAAACGGACGAGTGCTTCCAGTTTGTTGGCCGCCGCGCCGGAATCGACGGATTCTGCGGCGAGGGGGATCGCGTCCCTGAAGTGATCGGCTTTCCCTGCCGCAATCAATGCGGCGGCAGCGTTCAGCAGAACCACATCCAGCCTCGCAGACTTTTTCCCCTGCAGAACTTCGCGGATAATGGCGGCATTTTCCGCCGCATCTCCTCCCGAGATCGCTTCGAGGCTCGAGCGCTTGATCCCAAATTCTTCCGGGGTCACTTCGTAAGTTCGGACGGCGCCTTCACGCACCTCGGCGACGCGAGTCGGTCCCGTAACGGTGATTTCGTCGAGGCCATCGAGGCCGTGAACTACCAGGGCGCGATGCAACCCTAACATGCTGAGTGCTTCTGCGAGTTTTTCCACGAGGTCGAGTGAATAGACACCGACGACTTGCGCGGAAGCTTGCGCGGGATTGGTCAGCGGGCCCAGCAGATTAAATACGGTTCGTAGTCGAAGCTCGCGCCGCACCGGTTGCACGTATTTCATCGCAGAGTGCATCGCGGGCGCATACAAGAAAGCGATCCCGACTTGTTCGAGGCATGCCACCATGCGGGCTGGCGGCAAGTTGATATTTACGCCGAGAGCTTCCATCACATCGGCCGAGCCGCACTTGGAAGTGACACTACGATTGCCGTGCTTGGCTACACGAACGCCCGTGCCTGCCACCACCAGGGCCGTGGCCGTCGAGATGTTGAAGGTTCCGCTGGCGTCACCGCCGGTGCCGCAAGTGTCGACCAGGGCATCGCGTCCGGTGCCGCTGACGTAAACGCTGGAATCTTCGTGGATGGGAAGCGGTGCGGCGGCCGTGCGAATCGCTTCCGCGAAGCCCACGATTTCCTCGACAGTTTCTCCCTTCATATGCAAAGCAACGAGTAACGCGGCGATCTGGGCGTCGGTGCATTGGCCAGTCAGAACTTCCGACATCACGTCGCGGGCTTCTTCGCGAGTCAGCGACTCGCGGTGATTGGCAATGCGATGGAGGGCGTCGAGGATCATTCGCGCTTAGGGTAGCATCGTTTTTCGTCTTGAAGCTGCTTCGAATCGTTGCAAGGCAGTCGATCACTCCTCGATGTGACGCTGTTGCGTTTGCCCTTACAGAGGGGCTTCTATAGAATCAATGGTTTGCTGCCTGCTGTTGGAAGCCGCAAGCCAAGGCCCCTCCGGGATCCGTGATTGCTAGCCGGTTGGATTTTTCCAGCGACTAACGACTGAGTTTGGAAATCATTTATGAAAATTCATGAGTATCAGGGTAAAGCCATCCTAAAGAAGTACGGCGTGAATGTGCCGCGCGGCCACATGGCGGCGAGCCAGGAAGAGGCCGAGGGCGCGGCGAAAGAGTTGCTTTCGAACGGCGCCAGCGGCGTGGTGATCAAGGCGCAGATTCATGCGGGCGGACGTGGCAAGGGCGGCGGCGTGAAGATCGCCAAGTCGGCCACCGAAGCCGGAGAGATTGCCAGCAAGATGCTGGGCATGAAACTGATCACGCATCAGACTGGGCCCGAAGGACGCATAGTTCGCCGGTTGCTGATCGAAGAAACACTGCCGATCGAGAAAGAGCTGTATCTCGGAATTCTTCTCGATCGCGCCGAAGCGAAGCCGGTCTTCATGGCATCGGCAGCGGGCGGCATGGATATTGAGCAGGTTGCCGCCGAGAAACCCGAGGCGATTTTTAAGCAGCACATCGATCCCGGCATGGGGCTGGAGCCTTTCCAGGCGCGAAAGATTGCTTTTGCGCTCGGACTGAAGCCGCAGCAGATCAATCCCGCCGTTCAGTTCTTGACCGGGTTGTATCGTGCATTTCTGGATACCGACGCGTCGCTGGTCGAGATCAATCCGTTTATCAGTTGCACCGATGGACGCTTGTTCGCGCTTGATGCCAAGATCAACTTTGATGACAACGCGCTGTTCCGGCATCCCGATATTCGCGAACTGCGCGACATTACCGAAGAAGATCCGCTCGAAGTGGAAGCCTCGAAGTACAGCCTGAATTACATCAAGCTCGACGGGAACGTCGGCTGCATGGTGAATGGGGCCGGGCTGGCGATGGCGACCATGGACATCATCAAATACGCCGGGGGCATGCCCGCGAACTTTCTCGATGTGGGCGGGGGCGCGAATGCCGAGCAGGTGACGCACGCATTCGAGATCCTGTTGAGCGACAAGAATGTGAAGGCCGTGCTGATCAATATTTTCGGCGGCATCCTGCGCGTGGATACGCTGGCAAACGGAATCGTCGAGGCGGCCAACAAGACTCACATCCAGTTGCCGATCGTATTGCGTTTGGAAGGAACGAACGTGGAAAAAGGCCGTGAAATTCTGAAGGCCTCGGGATTGAGCTTTATCGTTGCGGATACGATGAAAGACGCGGCGGAGAAAGTGGTCGCGGCCGCGAAACAGTAAGCGGTACCCAGTACCCAGAAAACCGAGATTCAAAGAGAGTCATTATGGCAATCCTGGTTAATAAAAATACGAAAGTCATTGTGCAGGGACTGACGGGGCGTGAAGGCACGTTTCATGCCAAGGCTTGCGCAGAGTATGGGACCAAGATCGTTGGCGGAGTGACCCCGGGTAAAGGCGGCACGACCCACGAGGGTTGGCCTATCTTCAATAGCGTGCAGGAAGCCGTCGACAAGACTGGAGCGGATGCTTCGGTGATCTTTGTTCCGCCGCCGTACGCTGCAGACGCCATCATGGAAGCGGCCGATGCCGAGATCGAATTGATCGTGTGCATCACCGAGGGCATCCCGACGCTTGACATGGTTCGTGCCTGGGAGTTTCTGCAGAACCGGCGCTCGCGGCTGATCGGTCCGAATTGTCCCGGCATCATCTCGCCGGGCAAGTGCAAGATCGGCATCATGCCGGGACACATTCACCGGGAAGGCCCCGTGGGTATCGTTTCCCGCTCAGGCACGCTGACCTACGAAGCCGTGTATCAGCTCACGACGCGCGGGATCGGACAATCGACTGCGATCGGCATCGGGGGCGACCCGATTATCGGAACTAATTTTGTCGATGCGCTCGACCTGTTCAACCGCGATCCGCAGACCGAAGCCGTCATCATGATCGGCGAGATCGGCGGCGATGCGGAAGAGACTGCTGCCGAGTTTGTGAAGTCGCACATGAAGAAGCCGGTGGTTGGCTTCATCGCGGGACAGACCGCGCCTCCGGGGCGCCGCATGGGACACGCGGGAGCGATCATTTCGGGCGGCAAGGGAACGGCTACGGAAAAGATCAAAGCGATGGAAGCTGCGGGAATTCGCGTAGCTAAGTCTCCGGCGGAGATCGGCGAGACTTGTGTAGCGGCTATGGGAGTCGCGGCGAAAGCCTAGACCGTACCGAGTACCGAGAAAAATCTAACGACGAACCACCAAGGACCAAATACCAACTATGAAGACTTTGCAACGCACTCTTACCATCGTCAAACCTGATGCCGTGAAGAAGAATGCTATCGGCGACATTATTGAGCAGTTCGAGAAAAACAGCTTCCGCATTCTTGCCATCAAGATGCTCGAAATCTCGAAGCACCAGGCAGAGCAGTTTTATGCGGTGCATGCGAGCCGTCCTTTTTACAATTCGCTGACCGATTTCATGTCGAGCGGCCCGATCGTGGTGCTGGCGCTGGAAAAAGAAAACGCTATTGCCGATTTGCGCAAGCTGATGGGAGCGACGAATCCGGCGAATGCGGAAGAAGGCACGATCCGCAAGAAGTGGGCGAGCACTATCGAATACAACGCCATCCACGGCTCAGATGCGGAAGATACCGCGCGCTTCGAATTGAGCTTTTTCTTTGCGGGATACGAATTGGCGAAATAGTTCTCAGTTCTCGGTTCCCAGTTCTCAGTTTCAGGGGGACTGGGTTCCTGAGACTGCCAACGGAGCAAGGTTTTATGCCTTTAGTTCAAGTGACAATGCTGCAAGGCCGCACCGCCGATCAGAAGCGCAAGATCGCAAAGCGCATTACCGACACGATGGTGGAAGAGGCCGGCGCGCGGCGCGAGGCCATCGTGGTCACGTTCGTCGAAGTTTCCAAAGAGAGCTATGCTTCGGGTGGCGTGTTGATGGCCGATAAGACCTAGCGCCTATCCCAGCGGTTCGTACAGATTTCCTTCGGTGCGGTCGGCGAACTTCGGTAGTTCCTTACGAGCGTACTGCAGAAAGTGCGGGGCGGCGCGGTGTGCTTCGAGCGCGGCGTCATCCTTGTACAGTTCGTAGATGAAGAAACGGCGCGGCTCGGTTTTGTGGCGGTGCACCTGGTAGGTCACACAGCCCGGTTCTTTTCGCGATTCTTCTGTGAGCTTCGAAAAAATTCCAGCTACTTCCGTTTCGTGGCCCACCTTGGCCATCCAGGTCACCGCTAGCACTACCATCTTTCCGCTCCGTCCGCTCCTCGATATTTTATTCAGCCTTTAAGATTCGCAATCTTGAGTTCGCTTGCGAATTCTCTTGTCACCATGGTCTGTTCCCGACCCGGCCCCGTGGACACCATACCGATGCGGGCGCCGCTTTCTTTCTCCAGAAAAGCGAGATACTCGCGGGCCGCCTTCGGCAACTTGTCCAACTCCGTGACACCTTCTGTGGATGTTCGCCAGCCGGGCATCGTCTTGTAGATGCACTCAATCCGGTCATAGCCGCTTGCCTGCGCCGGAATTTCCGCGGTCTGCTGGCCGTCGATCTTATAGGCAACGCAGATCGGGATTTCGGCCAACTCATCCAGCACGTCCAGTTTCGTGACTACCAGCCAGGAAATGCCGTTAATCATGCCAGCGTAGCGCAATAGAGGCAAGTCCAACCATCCGCAACGGCGGGGACGGCCGGTAACCGCGCCAAACTCATTGCCTCGGGCTCGAATTTGGTCACCGATGGCATCGAGAGCTTCCGTGGGGAAAGGACCGCCGCCCACGCGCGTGCAGTAGGCCTTGGTAATGCCGATGACTGTGTCGATAGCAGTCGGCGCTACGCCAGTCCCGGTTACTGCGCCGCCGGATGTCGCACTCGACGAAGTCACGAAGGGATAGGTTCCATGATCGATGTCGAGCATGGTGCCCTGCGCGCCCTCGAACATGACAGATTCGCCGTCGGCCAGGGCCTTATTCAGCAAGACGGCGGTATCGCATACGAAGGGCGCGATCTGCTTCGAGGCCTCGGCATACTCGTGAAACATCTTGTCGGCGTCGAGCGGTTCGGTGTTGAACAGCGCGTGCGCGATCATGTTCTTCTCGTGCACGGCGTTCTCGATGTGCGTCTTGAGCAAGGCGAGATCGAGCAGATCGGCGACGCGCAGGCCGCGGCGTCCCATCTTGTCTTCGTAGGCGGGGCCGATGCCTCGCGAGGTGGTGCCAATCTTGACGCGGCCGGGAGCGTTTTCCGCGGCAAGCTCAATCATGCGGTGATAGGGAAGAATCACCTGCGCGCGGTTGCTGATAAACAGATTGCCGTCGATGGCGACGCCCATTTCGCGCAGTTTGGAGATCTCCTTCAACAGCGCAATGGGATCGAGCACCACACCGTTGCCGATGACGCCCCGACATCCCGGGCGAAGGACCCCCGACGGAATCAATTGCAGAACGAACTTCTTGCCACCGATGATGACGGTGTGTCCGGCGTTGTGTCCACCTGCGTAGCGAGCTACGACGGGGAAGCTTTCCGACAATACGTCGACAATCTTGCCTTTGCCTTCATCGCCCCATTGGGCGCCTACAATAACCGCAGTCTTACCCTTCTTCAATGCCAACTCCGAGGAACAGAATGAGCGGCCGTCCCCGACCGCAATGCGGGGTCGCACACACCCTTGCCGCAGGTAAACTGCGCGGCTGCTGAATGACTGGGATAAACGAAGAAGATGTGTACTCCAAATGATACCTTGCGAGGCTGTGGACGGGCAATCGGAGTTGGTCGTTCGTCGTTGGTCCAGCCCCGGAGGCTGACGACGGACGACCAACGACTGTAGACTAATTTCCTCATGCCTGAACTTCCGGAAGTAGAAACCATTGCGCGTGGAGTGGATAAACGGGTTACCGGCGACCGAATTACCTCCGTTTGGCTGGGTTCCAAGCCTGAGCCCTTGAAATCTCCGGCGGCGGAGATGGCGCGTACGCTCGAGGGCAAGCGAATTGCCGGCGTCCGGCGTGTGGGAAAGCACATTGTTTTCGACCTTGAGGGAGAGCCTCGAACAGGTAAGAAAAAAGCTCAGCCCGTTCCCAACAAGGCGCAGTGGATTGTCCACCTCGGGATGACCGGGCGACTGGTGGTTTGCGAGCCCGGAGCTGAAGTGCTAAAGCATACCCATGCCATCCTGCAATTAGCCTCAGGCAGGGAACTGCGCTTTGTGGACCCGCGCCGGTTTGGACGGCTGAGCGTGACGCAGGGGTTCGAGGCTCCGGGATCGGAGCCCTTGCAGGTAGAGGTCGAAAAGTTCGTTCAGCTCTTTAGGGGGCGTAAGACGCCGATCAAGAGTGCGCTGCTCAACCAGAAGCTGCTCAGCGGCGTGGGCAATATTTATGCCGATGAATCGTTGTTTCGTGCGGGAATCCGTCCCCGGCGGCGAGCAGCCTCGCTGACTCGCGAGGATCTGCGTCGTCTGTATCTGGCGGTCCAAGAAGTTTTGAAAGAGGCGATTGCATTAGGCGGTTCGTCAATCTCTGACTACGTGGACGCTGACGGCGAGGAAGGATTCTTTCAGTTGCAGCATCGCGTCTACGGGCGGGAAGGCGAGCCTTGCCTGGTCTGCAAAACGCCCATCAAGCGTGTCGTCTTCGGCGGACGCAGCAGCCACTATTGTGCGAAGTGCCAGAAGTGAGAATGTTGATTGTGGATTTTTGATTCTCGATTGAAAACTGGTCAATCTATCGACAATCAACCCTCAAAAATGAACTATTCCATCGGTGTTGATCTCGGCGGGACTAACCTGCGTGTTGCAGCGGTCGATGAGCGCGGGAATCTTCTGGAGAAAGTCGTGCTGCACGTGCGCAGCATAGATGGCCGTGACGCGGTTATCCGCAACATGTGCGAGGTTATTGAGTCGCTGGTGGCCAAATACAGCAAGACTCAGTTGCGTGGGATGGGAATTGGGGTTCCGGGCATTATTGATCTGCGCAGTGGCATGTTGCGCGAGTCACCAAATCTGCCGGGATGGGCTGACTATCCCGTCAAGATGGAAATCGAAAAGAGGCTGGGCACGGCGGTCTATCTCGAGAACGACGCCAACGCGGCAGCTCTGGGCGAGCAATGGCTGGGCGCGGCGCGCGACGTGGAGAGCATGGCGATGCTGACCTTGGGAACAGGCATCGGTAGCGCATTGATTTTTCACGGAGAGATCTGGCATGGCATGACGGGCATGGCAGGTGAGTTTGGGCATATGACGCTCGATCGCGAAGGCCCGAAGTGCAAGTGCGGCAATCGTGGGTGCCTCGAGGAATACGCGTCGGCGACCGCCGTGGTGCGCATGGCCCGAGAACTGGGTCCGGAACTGAGCGCAGAAGGTGTGTATGAGCGGGCGAAAGCAGGGGATGAGCAAGCGCGCCAGATATTTCAGCGTGTCGGGCAAGCCCTGGGAGTTGCGATCTCAACCATCATCAATGCTCTAAATCTTCCCATGCACGTGATCGGCGGGGGCGTTTCGGGGGCGTGGGATCTATTTTCTCCCGCGATCTTCGAAGAACTGCGATGGCGTTCGATGGTTTTTCGGGCAACCGAGAGTGAAACGATCGTTACCCGAGCGAAGTTGGGAAGTGACGCCGGAATCTACGGAGCCGCGCGACTGCCCATGATAGCGCTTAACGCGCCGCAACCTTCTCTGTAACCTTTCGGAAAGCTTTGAGAAACGTGTCGTTCTGTTCTGGGGTCCCAATGGTGACGCGGAATGCTGTGGCCATGCCCCACGGGCCGAGTGGACGAATGATGATTCCCTCGGACTGCATGCGCTTCGAGAACGCTCCCGCATCTTCCCCAATATCGCAATAGATAAAGTTGGCCCAGGTTGGAACCGGGCGGTAGCCGAGTTCTGCGATACCGTCCAGCAGTCGGCCGGCTTGAGCGGCGTTGTTCTCGAGCGCCTTTCGCGTATGGCCTTCGTCTTCGAGGGCGGCCATGGCGGCAGCTTGGGCGACGGTGGAGACCGAGAAGGTCGTGCGCATGCGAGCAAAATATGACATCAGCTCCGTTGGTCCGACTCCATAGCCTACGCGGACACCCGCCAATCCGTGGGCCTTTGAGAATGTACGCAATATCACCACGTTGCGTCCCTGGGAGAGGTAATCCAACGAGCGCGAGTAGTGAACCCCCCGCTGTCCGGCGAAATACTGCGCGAAGTCGTAATAGGCCTCGTCGATGATGGTTACGACGTGCTCGGGAACCTTATCGAGGAAGCGATCCAATTCATCCGCGGTGACAAGCGTTCCCGTAGGATTATTCGGATTCGCGACAAAAACAATACGAGTTTTGGAGTTGATCGCCTCGGCAACCGCGTCCAGATCGAAGCCATCGTTTTTGGTCTTGACTTCGATTAGTTCTCCGCCGGCGGCCCTGGTCGCGATCGGGTAAACGATGAAGGAGCGCTCACTGGTCACTGCGTTCAGTCCGGGTGAGAGCAGCGTCCGCGCAATGATTCCCAGCAAAGCCGTGGATCCAGCGGTCACCACAACCTGGTCGGGCTTTGCCCCGTGGCGTTTCGCCAATTCGTCCCGCAAGTCTCGGGCGTCATTGTCAGGATAGAAATTGCACTCGGTAAGAACGGCCTGCATCGCCTGGATGGCGCGCGGTGAAGGGCCGAAGGGAGCCTCGTTGGAGGCCATCTTGATGCAGGTCACGCGGCTCTCCTGTTGCGCCTGGCGCAGCGATTTGCCGGGAGTGTACCCGCCCAATCTGCGAACATGCTCGGGTACAAGCTGGCTGAAGTCGCTCATCGTGGCGTCATTTAAGAATTATCACGCCAGCAAAAATGTGTCACCCGACTGATTGGTCGGTTGGTAGGAATTTAGGATTACCGATTTTCGATCGACGATTGGAAGTCACCGGCTATTCTTCGCGGCTGCTTTCACTTTGGACACTTCTTGAGGAGTTAAGCGGCGGAATTTGCCGGGATGGACGTCGAGTTCGAGCGGCCCGTAGCGGACGCGCTTGATCTTTTCGACGTGATGCCCGATCTGTTCAAACATCCTGCGGATTTGTCGATTCCGGCCTTCGGTGAGCGTAACCTCGTACCAGGGATTGTTCGCCTCTCGAATCACGCGAATCCGAGCGGGCGCGGTTTTCACACGCTTGCCGCGATCCGTGGCGATGGATACGCCGGCGCGCAGTTTCGCCAGTCCCTCAGGCTCGGGCGTTCCCGCGACTTTCACCATATAAGTCTTGGGAACGTGCGATGCAGCCTTCATCAGAAAGTTAGCGAATTCGCCGTCGTTGGTGAGGAGCAGCAAGCCTTCGCTGGCGTAGTCGAGCCGCCCGACAGGATAGACGCGGGCGCCCACCCCGTGGAGTAAATCCATCACTGTGGGGCGATGTTCGGGATCTTTTAGCGTGGTGACGTATCCCTTGGGCTTGTTCATCAGCAAGTAGATGTGACGCTCAGGACCCTTTAGAAGTTTGCCGTTGACGCGAATGTGATCCTGCTCAGGGTCGGCCTTGCTGCCCAGTTCTGTGACAATTTGTCCGTTAACCGAGACCAGTCCGCCCGTGATCAGGCCTTCAGACTTGCGGCGCGAGGCAATTCCGGCAGCGGCAATAATTTTTTGCAGGCGTTCAGCAGGCATCAAATTCAGGGTATCAGAAGAGGCTTGACTCCGTACTTTACTACGGAGTTTAGAATCGTCGAGTTCGGGGTGAGAGATGAAACGAAGAACGATCAGCAAGCTGGCGAAAGAGGCAGGCGTAGGCGTGGAGACGGTTCGTTTTTACGAGCGCCGGGGCATAATTCAACAGCCGAGCGCGCCAGCGGAAGGTTGGCGCGACTACGGCAATGACGCGTTGGAAACAATCCGTTACATAAAGATCGGCCAGCAACTGGGATTCAAGCTGTCAGAGATGCAGAAGCTACAGCTAAAGGCCGGCGGCGAGCAGCGCGTGTTTTGCGAGTCGGTGCGTCATGCCACCCGGGAAAAGATCAAGGCGGTAGAGGAGCAGATCGAACAACTGCAACAGGTTCATGAGGAATTGCAGAGTTTTCTTGGGCGATGCAGCGCGAAGAAGGATGGAGAACGCTGTCCCATCTACGAAGCGCTCGGAGTCGGCCAAAGGAAAAACAGGAGAGTGCGATGAAAAAGATTTTGGCAGCTTTATTTGTTGCGGGGGCTATCTCTTTGACGTGGGCGCAAACGCCGCAACAGGACGAAGCCCGGGTCCGTAATCTGATTCCCGCGTTCACCGATGCCTGGTCGCGCGGAGATGGACAGGCGCTCGCGTCACTCTTTGCGCCCGATGGCGATTTGATGATTCCTACCGGGAACATCTTTAGCGGCCGCGAGGCGATCAGCGGTTTCTATACTTCTGTGTTCGCGAATGGTTACCGCGGCAGCAAGGGCGCCGGAGAGATCGCCCGCGTGCGTTTTGTGCAGCCGAATGTAGCCGTGGGCGACGGAACCTGGAGTATCCGCGGAGCCCACGACAAAGAAGGCAAAGAGGCGGCTGCGGAGAAGGGAGTGTTTACCTTTGTGGCTGTGAAGCAGGGGGAGCAGTGGAGAATCTCCGCATTGCGGGAGCAGACTAGTGCGACCGGTCTGAAAACCAATTAGGGGTTACGCCGCGGGATCATTCTGACCGGCACTCCCATTCTCCGCCGCGGCCATCGCGGGGTCTTCCTCTGTCCTGGCGGCGGGGTTATCCGAATCCGTCGAAGCGGGCTGGGTTATGGCCTCTTCTGTAGCCCCTTCCACCGCCAGCAAATCGCTCTGGAACGATTCCGCGACCAGCTTTTCGAACTCTTCCATACTGGGAAGTTCGGTGACATCTTTCAAGCCGAAACGCAGCAGGAATTCCTTGGTGGTCTTGTAGAGGATGGGGCGTCCGATGACCGCTTTGCGTCCTGCAGTGGTGATCAGCTTGCGATCGAGAAGCGTGGCGATGACGCCGTTCGAATCGACGCCGCGAATCTCGCTGATCTCCGGTACCGTTACAGGTTGTTTGTAGGCGATGACCGCCAACGTCTCGAGCGCAGGCAGCGACAAGCGAATAGGCGGCTTCAAGCTTTTCGCGAAGGCGCGCACCATATCGTGCTGCTCGGGCTTGGTCGACATGCGGTAGCCGCTCGCCACCTGCCGAATCTCGATCCCGTGATCGGCGCCGTTGTAATCGGCGACCAACTCTTCGAGCGATGCGCGCACGCGCGACTTGGCCTCGGCATCGTCGGTCGTGCCTTCGGCAACCAGCGATTCCTTCACCAGTTGGAACATGTGGTCGAGCGTGACCGGCGTTTCCGCCGCGTAGATAATGGCTTCGAGTTTGGCTTTGAGACTCATTTTCGTCGGTGGTTGTTCGTCATTGGTCGTTGGTCTTTCGCCGAACCACGACTGTCTATCTCCAGTCGTCACGTACTGCTGCTTGCTCCGCCATGACCGCTTCAAATCCGGTGTGCTTGCGCAGCAAAATTTCTCCGAATAGCTTGTCTTGCCGCAACTGGATGGCTTGCAAGCGCACCAGTTCGAGCAGCGCCAGGAACATGCACACCAGCGCGGTTTGCGAACTCACATTACGAAGCAGTTGCTTCAAACGCAGCGGACGGTCTTCGAGCGCCAGGCGGCGACGCAAGTAGTCGATCATCTGCCCGACGGTGACTGTATCTTCGTCCACCTGAATCATGGGACGGGTGCGCGCGCGGTCGAGAATCTGCTGAAACGTTTTCACCAGATCGATGATGTCGGCGGCAAGCTCCGGTTCGGTTCCTTCCGCATCGATGAATTCTTTGAGAGCCGGGTTCGAGAGCACTGCGTCTTCAATCTGCTGCTTCTGCAGCAGCATTTGCGCGGCGGACTTAAATTTCTCATGCTCGAGGAGCCGGTTCACGAGTTCGGAACGCGGATCTTCCTCGCCAGCGGGCGCCAGCGGATCGCGCGGCAGTAGCATCTTCGACTTGATGTGAATGAGTACCGCAGCCATGTAGATGAACTCGGCGGCGACGTTCACATCCAGTTCCTTCAGCTTCTCGACATACGTCAAATACTGCGCGGTAATCTTCGCAATCGGGATGTCGTAGATGTCGATATCCTGCTTGCGAATCAGATCGAGCAGCAGATCAAGCGGGCCTTCGTAGACGTCTCCCACACTGACGGAAAAGGGAAAGTCGTTCTCCTCGCCTCGTTGCTTTGTATCTGCGACGGGAGGATGTGGCCCAACTTCCGGGACGGTTTTTAATTCTTCCGGCATGCTGGTTACTCTGAACCCTTGGGTGCTTCGTACTCCAGCGACATGTGCATGGCGTCGCGGACTTCTTCCATGGTCGCCCCGGCGACCTTGCGCGCCCGCGCCGAGCCTGACTCAAGAATATCCCAGGCGAGGCGTGGATTCTCCTCGTATTTTTTGCGGCGTTCCTGCATGGGATTCAGGATGCTGACCAGGGCATCGGCGGCCCAGCCTTTGCACTCGATACATCCGATGCCTGCCGAGCGGCAGCCCTCGTTGACCTTGGCGACGGTCGCGGCATCGTTGAAGATTTTGTGCAAGTCGCCCACCGGACAGACATCTGGATTTCCCGGATCGCTGCGCCGGATGCGCGCGGGATCGGTGACCATGGTCTTCAACTTCTGTCGAACCACAGGCTCGGGATCGGTGAGCATGACCGTGTTCCCGTAAGACTTCGACATTTTGCGGCCGTCGGTGCCGGGCAGCTTCGCGGCAGGAGTCAGTAGCGGCTGCGGCTCAGGAAAGACCGAGGCGCCGTTCTTGCGCGTGTAGAACATGTTGAAGCGGCGCGCGACCTCGCGCGTCAGTTCCACGTGTGGCACCTGATCTTCGCCGACCGGAACGAAGTCGCCTTTGTAGATCAGGATGTCGGCTGCCTGCAGCAGCGGGTATCCCAGAAAGCCGTAGGTGCCCAAATCTTTTTCTGTAATGTTTTCGCGCTGCTCTTTGTAGGTAGGCACCCGCTCGAGCCATCCCAAGGGCGTAATCATCGAAAAAAGCAGATGCAATTCCGCGTGCTGGGGCACATGCGACTGGATGAACATGGTGCAGCGCTCGGGATCGAGTCCCGCGGCCAGCCAGTCGAGCAACACTTCGAGAGAATTCCCTTTCACCTTCGAGGTGTCGGCGTAATCGGTGGTCAGCGCATGCCAGTCGGCAACGAAGAAAAAGCATTCGTACTGGTCCTGCATGCGAACCCAGTTATCGAGTGCGCCGACAAAGTTTCCCAAATGCAGTTTGCCGGTAGAGCGCATGCCCGAGAGCACGCGTTTGCGATGATTGGAACGAGAAGCCATCACCCTCTCACGAGAAAATAATTAAAGAATCTTACAAACGGACGAATCAACGCGCTTATCAGTCCACCGCCCAGATAGACAAGTGCGAGCAAGCCAATCCAGCCAGCCATGTCGTAGACCTTGCCAATCGATTCCGGCAGGAAGTGTCGAATCACATGGCTGCCGTCGAGCGGAGGAACCGGGATCAGGTTGAAGACAGCAAGCACCACATTGATGATCAATAACTCGTAGATGAAAAAGCAAAAAGGCACGAGAACCGAGTCAGACTGCTGAGAGACCCATCCTAACGGCAGCCCAAAGACGACTTGCGCTCCGAATACTGAAGTGTGCTTTATGACGAGTAGAACCACGGTTGCGCCGGCAGCAACGATGAAATTACTGATAGGGCCGACCACAGCCGTCAGGATGTCGTCGAGAACGGGGTTCTTGAAATTGCGCGGATCGACCGGAGTTGGTTTCGCCCAACCGATGACGGGAATGTGCGCAATGGCCGCGATGAGCGGCATTAACACCGTCCCCACCGGATCGATGTGTTTGATTGGGTTCAGCGAGATTCGGCCCAACATGCGAGCCGTGGGATCGCCACGCCGGTTTGCCATCCAGGCGTGCGCCGACTCATGAACGCTAATCGCGAACAGGAAGACGATCAACTGGAATAGGATGTCAACGTATTCCAAAGGCATGCAAGGTTGGCTTCGATACTAACACGCAGAGCGCGGATTCTGTGAGGTTTGCGGACGTTGGGCCGCGATTCTAGGGCTTTCCGAAAGCCTTCCGCAATTCTTCGGGCGCGATTGGTTTCACCTTGATCGGCTTGGCGGGAATACCCCCAACGATGTGGTACGGCGCAACCTCTTTTGACGCAACTCCCATCGATCCGACCAGTCCGTGCTCTCCCACCTTGACGCCGCTCATCACAGCAGCGTGGTAGGTGATGCGGGCTTTGGGTCCGATCTCGGTCTTCTCGTTGTTCACAATCATGCCGTCGTTCAAGTCGTGGGCGTGCGAGTAGATATTGGCGTAGTCCGAAATCGAACTCCCCTCGTGGATGATGATCTCGCCGCGATCATCGAGCAGGACGTATTTATGGATGGTGCAGTTGTCTTCAATCGTAAGGTTGTATCCGTAGGAAACTTCTACGCCGTGAAAGATCTTCACATTGTTGCCCAGATGCTTCAGAACATGACGCGCGATCATGGCACGCAGGCGGTAACCCAGCCAGTGGTTCAGTCCCACGGGCGAGCGGTCGTACATCATCCAGAACCATATAAGAGGCTTGCGCTCGGCGTACTTCGCCGCATCTACGTCGCCGTAATATTCAGGCTCGAGCGAGGCGTTGCGAGGATCGAAAGAGTGGACCAGCGCTTGCTCCGCCAGCGATGCGGACGAGTCGAGCGCGCTGTATTTTCTTCCCAGGTAAAGTTCGTGCAGGGTGTCGCGGACGACATCACTGCGGTGGTTGGGATCGTGATTCATGAACTCGCGGTCTAGGTTTTCGATCCACGCAAGAAAGGTCTTTTCCGCGGCAGGAGTTGGGTTGATAACGCGATATTCGTATCGGGGCATAAATACGCCTCGTCAAAAAGGCAAAATAAACCATAGCATAAGCATGCGCAGACCCCAGAACCTTGACGCCACAGATGCTTTATAATTCGCGCCACTCCTTTGACTACGCTCGCCCGCAAACTCCGCGTGGTCGACTACTTCACCCTGGGATGGGGAACCATGGTGGGGGTCGGCTGGTTGGTAGTGATGGACGACTGGCTGTTGCGCGGCGGTGTGCTGGGCGGAATTCTGGGCTTCGCCATTGGTGGCGCGCTGCTTCTGCCGATCGGCTACGTGTACGGCAAGCTGGTGACGGCCATGCCCGACGCGGGCAGCGAGATCGCCTACACCGCCAAAGTCTTTCCGCGAGCCATCAGCTTTGCTACCGGGTGGATGATGATTCTGGCGTACTTCATCGTTTGTCCGTGGGAAGCGGTTGCGGTTGGCCGCATCGCCGCGTACATTTTCCCTGGGCTTGATTCGATGGAGCTCTATCAGATCGCGGGGCGACCCGTGTATTTGCCTCATCTGCTGATCGGTTTAACCTTGACCGGACTGCTGACTGTCCTGAACTATCGCGGCATCCGTTTCAGCGCGACCTTTCAGAATTGGACGTCTTTCGGCACGATCGCGTTATTCGTCGTCTTTGTCGCCTTCGGCGTCGCCAAAGGTTCACCGCACAATCTTCCGCCCCTGTTTACGCACAGTCCGTTTGTGTCGGTGCTGCTGGTGATGCAGATCGTCCCCTACTTCATGACTGGATATGAGTCGGTCACGAAGTCGGCGGAGGAAGCGAATCCTGAATTTCGTTCGCGCGGCTTCTTCAAAGCGATTTGGATGGCGATCGTAGTGGGAATTCTTTTCTACACAATCGTGATTGCTGCAGTGGGTTACGTCGCGCCATGGAGACAGCTGACCGGCAAAAAGTTTATGACGGCCGTAGCGTTCGAACATGCTGTTGGTTCGCGCTGGATCGTGAGCGTAATTCTGGCCGCGGCGCTGCTCTCCCTGTTCAAAGTCTTCAACGGAAACTTCGTCGCCGCTAGCCGGCTGCTTTTTGCCATGGGACGCCGGGGGCTTGTCGATCCGCGAGTCGCCCAGGTCCATCCGCAGAATCAAACACCGGCGATCGCGGTAGTCTGTGTGGGTTTGGCAACGGGAGCCTGCATGTTTCTAGGAGACGCGATTCTGGTGCCGATCTCGGAAGTGGGCTCGGTGGCGTCCGCCACCGGATGGCTCGCGGCCTGCGCCGCCTATTTCGCGATGAAACCGGCGCGTGGACAGCGCGTTATTGCTGCGACTGGCGCATTCATCGGATTGGCGATGATTTTGATGAAGGTGATTCCGGCGGTCCCGGGACATTTCAGCGCATGGGAGTGGCTGGCGCTCGGGATCTGGATGCTGATCGGGTTGGGACTGTCGCAGAAAGGGCAGGGGTCTGGGTTGTAGAGACATAGCTTTGCTGTGTCTTTTGTGGCGCAATATGCTGCTAACAGGTAAGGAGAACTCATGCACACGATAATGAAAAAAGTCTTGTTCACCGTCCTGCTGCTCGGAAGCATTTCGCTGTGGGCCCAATCTCCGAGCTTCGATATCGTCATCACCAACGGCCACATCATTGATGGGACGGGATCGCCATGGTACTCCGGGGATATCGGAATCCGCGATGGCAAGATTGCGGCGATCGGAAACCTGGAGGGCGCGCCGCGAACGCGCACGATTGATGCCCACGGAAAGGTCGTCGCTCCAGGATTTATCGACATGCTGGGGCAATCGGAACTGACGATCCTTGTGGATCCGCGCCTGCCTTCGAAAATCTATCAAGGCATCACGACGGAGATCACCGGCGAAGGGGGATCGGCGGCCCCGCTGAACGACGCCATCATCAAGGCCGATCAGTCCGGCTTCGATCACTACCACATCACTCCCGACTGGCGAACCTTCCGCCAATACTTCGCGCGGCTGGAAAAACAGGGAATGGGTATCAACCTCGCCTCTTACGTCGGGGCCACGCAAGTCCGCCGCATGGTGCTTGGGGACGACGATAAGCAGCCAACGCCCGAACAACTCGAGCAGATGAAGGATCTGGTGCGGCAAGCGATGCGCGATGGCGCGGTAGGCGTATCGACCTCGCTCGAATACGCGCCTGCACCTTACGCGAAGACCGACGAATTGATTGCACTCGCCGGGGAAGCCTCCAAATTCGGCGGCATCTATGCGACTCACATGCGTGACGAAAGCAACTCGGTGCTTAGTGCGATTGACGAAGCATTGCGCATCGGGAAAGAAGGCCACATTCCAGTCGAGATCTGGCATATCAAAGTTGCGGGCAAAGCCAATTGGGGACGCATGCCTGAAGTCGTCGCGAAGATTAACTCTGCTCGCGCTCAAGGGATGGACGTAACGGCCGACACTTACGCCTACACCGCCTGGTTCAATGGCATGTCGGCGTTCATTCCTGCGTGGGCGCACGATGGCGGCGACGCCAAACTGATCGAACGCCTGAAAGATCCGGCGATGCGGGCGCGCATCCGCAAAGATTTGAATACGCCATCGAATGATTGGGACAACGAATGGGAAGAAATTCCTGGTCCTGAGGCGGTGCAGATTGGCGTGGTGGAGAACCCGAAATTAGTCCCGCTTCAAGGCAAGCGTTTGTCGGAAGTGGCCACGCTCTGGAAGGAAGATCCCATGGATGCTCTCTTCGATTTTCTTATCCAGGACAATGCCGCGACGGGCGTGGCGGTTTTTGGTATGTCGGAGCCCGACGTTGTGTTGGCACTGCAGCAGCCTTGGGTCTCGGTGGACAACGATTCGTCGGGTGCTTCTCCCGAAGGAATTCTCGGGACAGAGCATCCGCACCCGCGGGCCTATGGGACATTCCCGCGAATCTTGAGCAAATACGTGCGGGAAGAGCACAAGCTCACCCTGGAAGACGCAATCCGCAAGTTTTCGGCGTTGCCCGCGCAACGGATGCGGTTGACGGATCGCGGCGTGCTGAAATCCGGGATGTGGGCCGACATCGTGGTTTTCGATGCGGAGACGGTGAAGGATCTGGCGACCTTTGAGAATCCTAACCAGCTGTCGCAGGGGATGGAATATGTGCTGGTGAACGGCGTACCAGTGATCGATCAGGGAAAGATGACGGGAGCGAAGCCGGGGAAGGTACTTCGCGGTCCCGGATACGTGCAGTAGCAATTACGGCTTTAATACAGCTTCGGTTTCCTGGATGGTCGCCGGCGCGACCCGTGGACGAGTGAGCGTTCCGGTGATGTTGAAGCCGGTTGCGCCGCTACGCGCCAGTTTTAAGTCGAGAGCCTGGCCGAAAGACGCCGTGCCGCTCAGTTGGTAGATCCCGCCCGGCGTTTCCAGTTTTCCCTCATGGATGTCAAACACACGATCATGCAGCACCAGGCGCGCGCCCAGATGCTTCAGGTGAAGCGGACCTGCCTGTTCTCCGAGTTCGATGTGAGGCAGGGTGCCGTCCCGTGCTTCGACCAGTAAGGTCGCATCCGCGGACGAAAACAATTCCCCCGCCGACAGTCCAGTGGTTGTTGCCTGATATTCGGCGGAAGCAGTACCCGTAACCCACCCGTCGTGCATCATTTCCGCGAGTTGACCGAGGGCGAAGTGATCGAGCTTTCCGCTTCCCGTGTACACAGGAGGTTTCGCTAGAAGGTTTGCCTTCCACTCACCCGTGTGTGTTCCTCCGAGAACATCGGCGTGTAGCCCCGAAGCCACGACCGTGCCGTTCTCAAGAGATAGATTGGCGGAGACTTTCGTGGCGACGAGGTTGCGCACTAATAGTTTGTCGGTCGAGATGCGTCCGGTGGCGTGAACTCGCGCCAGGTAAGGCACACCTGTTTGCGAGTCAGGAGTCAGAAACCGGTACCACGGGCGCTTCACCGCACGCGGATTGACCAATTGATTAAGCTGATCGGTGCTCAATTGATCGGCGTGCAGATCAAAGCGGATCAGGCAAGCATCGGGAACGCCGCAGGGCCGCGGCAGAGTAAGCGATCCGTGCCAGGTGATCGTGCCGGTGGAAGCGGACAGACCTTGCACGGTTACAAGGTCATGATCAAGCAGAACGTTGGCCGCCGAAATTTCCAGCGGGGCGTTCATTCCACGAACTTCGGCTCGAACCGTCTGAAGCTGCGCCTTTCCCGTAACCCTTGGCGCGGCAAAACCGGACCATGCGCCTGCGAGTTGCAGATCAAGTCTGGCGCTTCCGTCTGCTGCCAGGCGGGGCACGGGCAAGCCCGCTAGTCGTGCGAGTTCTAGAACCCGCTGCACCTGGCCGTCACCGGCAATCTTCAGATCGTATCCGGAGCGTGCGATCCATCCTTGGACCAAGGCTGGAGTCGGTTTGCCCAAGGGGATTTCCAAGGGGCCGACTTCAATGCGATTCGCGGGAGCGGGGAAGGCAACCGCTTGCCTCGGTTTTCGTTCTTTCGAGGCTGCATTGGTCGCGGTCGAGGACACAAACGAAAACGGGATGTCATCCAGGGCCAACGAAGCCCCAGCACTCGTAGATTGCAGTTGTATGGCCGCCGTTTGCCCTCCTCCAGACCATGTGAACCCGCTCTGATCGCGATCGAGTCGAACGATCCCGTCCAGCTTTCCGGTGGCAATCAGGTCTTGCGGGATATCTCTCTTGATATGTCGCAAGAAAGTTGTCAAAGATTGGGCCGGTACGTCCTGCGCCGTAAGAGCCAGATGAAAGGCACGGTTTCCCCACCCTAGGTTGGCCGTGCCATTAAGCGCGAGCCTGCCATCGCCGGCAGGCGTGCGGCACAAAATGTCAGAGAATTGTTTTAAAGCGGAGTGGTAGCGGCCGTCGCATTGCGCTGCCAATCGCAAACTGCCTCCGCCTACGATGTCAGACCGGCGGAAATCTTCCACCAGCGCCTCGGTGTGGACGCCCAAATCAGCTGGTGTCCCGGTCACGGTTGCGGTCAGCGTTACCCCGCCGCGCCAACCTTTGTCGTTTCCTGCAATCAACTTGGTTACCTGACCAAGCTGTGCATGACTCCATTCCAAGGTCAGTTGGAGCGGTGTCTGCCGCAGCGTGTCTGCCCGTTTCCAGGTTCCGCTGACTCGTAGTTGCCCGGTATCAGACAAACTGAAGTCAGTGCGCACGGGTTGCGCCTTCAGACGCATTCCCCACGAGTTTTCGGATTCCTGCCAGAGGCTGAAATCAGCGTTGGTTAGCGCGTAGGGCTTTTTCTCGGGACCAATCTTGACATTGATCCTCCCCTGGTCTGCCTCGATGTAAGGGAATTCCGGGCGCGTCTCGTTAGCAGTCTTGCCGGTCGGAGCGATCGGATTTTTCTGCGCGCGTTCGAGAAGATTCTCGAGATTCCAATGTCCAGCAGCGTCTCGCACCAGGTTAAGGCTGGGTTCGGTCAAACTGAGATTCGAAATCTCCAGGCGCCCGCGAAATAGCGAACTCACCCGCAAAGACGCTGTAACATCGTCGGAGCGCAACATCGGTTCGGCGCTGAAGGCAGGATCGTCATAGACAACGAAGTTGCCCAGGTCGAACCCGGGTTGCGGCAGAAGGTGCAGCGTGACCGATCCAATTTCCACCGGACGATCAACCGCGCGACTGATCGATGCCGCGATTCGAGTTCGTAAACGTTGCGCTCCCGGCCGCACCAGAAATAGCCCCAACAGTATGACCACTGCTGCCAATGCCAGGCCGCGTTTGGAACGCAAAAAGCTCAACGCACCACCCTGAAAGTTCGCCGCCAGCGAGTTTCGTCGAAGAAATGAATAACCACGTGCGCCAGAAAACCGATGCGCTGGCTGAATTCTTTCTGCAGATACTGGTGTTCTGGAGTTTCAAATGACCAGTAAATAAACATCGGGCGCCCAATCACGTTTTGGCGAGGGATAAAGCCCCAGTAGCGGCTGTCGTAGCTGACGTCGCGATTGTCGCCCATCGCGAAATAACTGTCGGCCGGAACCACAATGTCATCGCCCTGGATGTATTGCTTCATCGAAGCTTCCCAGTCGGGGAAAAGGTTGTTGAATTCGTCGGGCGCGACCGATGGAAAGTTATCGCGATACGGATCGTAGGTTACGGGGCCGGAATGAATCACATAGGGCTCGCCGAGCTTTTCTCCATTCCGATATACGACGCCGTCACGAAGGTGAATATGATCGCCCGCGATTCCAATAATGCGCTTCACCACATACAGCCCTGGTTCCGCGGGCGATAAGAACACAACGATGTCCTGACGCCGAATCTCGCGATAGGGAAGCAGCGGCCCTAGCCACCGGGTTGGCGGCGCGAACTGTTCGCGGTTCACGAACACGTGATCGCCGATCAGCAGGGTATTCTCCATGGAACTCGAAGGAATCTCGAATGCCTGCAAGATGAACGTGATGATAAAAAGTCCTGTTACCAGTACTGCGGCCAGCGATGCCAGGAACTCTACCGTCGTCTCACGCGGTTTTTCGTCTACTTTAGTTTCTTTCTTGGCCACCAGAGGTTGCCCCGTCCTGGGTGTGCGTGCACCCTTAGTTGACTAATCGAAATGTGCGGTCCCAGCGAGTAATCTGGAACAAGTGGGTAATCGCGTAAGCGAAGTGGAAAAGTTTATCACCTGGAGCGGGTGCGCCCGGCATCTCATCGTCCACATCGCGCACCGACCAATAGATCAGCAAGGGCCTCCCAATAATATTCTGACGCGGCACGAAGCCCCAGTAGCGGCTGTCTAAACTCTCGTCCCGGTTGTCTCCCATCGCGAAATAGTAACCCTCGGGAACGATTAACTGATCGTCCTCCACCAGTTTGCGCATGAGCAGCCACCACTGCCCTTCGAGTCCAGGTTCAGAAACATCGAGGCGGGGAAAGTCGTCACGAAAGCTGTCGTGCACCTGCGACGTGAAGCGAACATAAGGCTCGCGCAGGGGCTTGCCGTTGATGTAAACCTGCCGGTTGATGAGGCGCAGGTGATCACCGGGGATGCCAATGACTCTCTTTACAAAATGCTCCGTGGGATTAACCGGGTACTTGAATACGATGATGTCTCCACGCTGCACCGGCCGGTAGGGCATGATGTGATCCCACAGGCTGCTCCCGCCGTAGCGGAACTTGTCGACCAACAGGTAATCGCCGATCAGCAGGGTGTTCTCCATCGACTCAGAGGGGATCTGGAAGGCCTGGACGATGAAGGTAATGACGAAAACCGCAATGACCACCGTCGCCAAGAGCGATTGCAGCGACATCGACCAATCAGCCTGCGGTTTGACAGTGGATCCCATACGGATACGTCTATTCTAAACTGCCGCTACGCCGGACTCTTGCGGGGACTCCTGTTCTCTGTTCCCGGGGGCAATGTCGCCAGATACTCAAGTACCTGGCGCGCCGCGCCCTGCTCGGCGTTCTTCTTCGTGGAGCCTTCTGCTCGCCCTACAAATTCAGGCTTACTCTGGGATTCGGCCACCTGGAGCCTGGCCTCGACGGTGAAGGTCTTACTGTGTTCCGGTCCTTGTTCCTTCACGAGGACGTAGAACGGCTGCGCCCGTCCGGCGGCCTGAAGCTTTTCCTGCAGGGCCGACTTGTAATCGCTGACGGGAAGGCTGGTGCCGTTGGCTGCGATGAGCTCCAGCTCCGGATCGACAATGTGTTCGAGCACGAAACGGCGCGCAGGCTCCACGCCGCCATCCAGATACATCGCGGCCAGCACGGCTTCCAGGGAATCCACGAGTAGCGCCGTTTTTCCGCGGCCTCCACTCTTTTCCTCGCCGCGCCCCAAATGCAGATATGCTCCCATTTCCAATCGTTCTGCCACGCGGATCAGGTGCTTCTCGCTGACCAGGTGCGCACGCAACTTGGAAAGTTCTCCTTCGCGGAATTGAGGAAAGCGTTGGAACAGCGCTTCGGTGGTGACGAGGGAAAGCACGGCGTCACCCAGGAATTCCAGTTGCTCGTTGTCCCCGACCTTCGCCGGATCAGCGGGCCGTAGGGCTTCCTGCTCGCGTGCCTGCGAGCTGTGGGTCAGAGCTTGTTCAAGGAGTTCACGACGCTGAAATTGGTAGTGGAGGCTTTCCTCTAATAACGCGCTGTCCCGTGGTTTCATGGTTTGAGAGAGATATGGCGGAGGCTCGGAGCCTCCGCCCTTTGCAATCGCGGCGATTCACATACCTATTTCTTCGGCGCCGCGGGAGGCGTGCTGCCCGTCAGTTGCGCCAGACGATCCCGTTCCTGACGCGCCATCTTGCCCGCAGGGGTGCTGTCCTGCGTCAAATCTACCGCGTGGTTCGCTTCTTTCAAGGCTTCCGGATACTTATTCTGCTTATCGAGGCAGAGCGCCAGGCGAAGCACGGCAATCGGATCCGGTTGCGAGGGATAGGCGTCAATCGACTTGCGATAGAAACCCTCTGCTTCGGGATATTTTTCCCGGTTGTACTGGATGGTGCCCATGATCGCGAAGGCGGAGGAGCGCAGGAAACCTTTGTAGGCATCGATCTTGTCTTGCGGAGTGCCCGCAGGAACCGCGATGTCGGTGTCAACCGTCTCGGTCGCGTGTTGCGCCAGCTTCATGGCTTCGTCCAGCCGCTGATCTTTATCGAGATCAGTGTCGCGGGTGCGTTCGGCCAGCACTTCGGCCACGCCAACCAGCGACTCGGGATCATCGGGATCGATCTTCAGTACTTTGCGCCCGGATTCCATCATGTTGTCGCCGTCGTTGGCCTGCTGGAACCCGCGCATGGCGGTCTTGTAGAGAATGACGCGCAGTTCGCTGTCAGGGAACTTGGTCGCAAAATCATCAGCGGCCTTCGATAACGCATTCGGATCCTGATTGGCAGCCGCCGCTTTGTAGGCGTCGAATTCCGGCTGCGTCTTGGCCTGCGGAGGCCGTTTCGCCTGGGGCTGCGCCGGGGCTGCGCCGCTCCCGATTGCGCCGCGGGCTGGTCTTTGCCGGCGGGTTGCTGTGCGAATCCCACCGCCGCCAGCGCCAGTACCACGAAAATCATTGTCACTCGCTTCATGAATGTCTCCTTAGATTGCGATCTTCCGATCGTCGATCACCAATGCTCAAAACGAACCTTACTGAGAATGGCCGGGCGGTTCGTAGGGTTGTTGCATGCCGTGCTCGGCGGCTTTCTTAGCTTCCGGCAGCGAAGCGCCGGCCGTCAGAGCGGCTCGATATTGGTCCAGAGCGGCAGCACGGTCTTCCTGCAAATCGAAAATTCTTCCCAGGTAAATATGGGACCAAGCCACGACCTTGGACTCCTGGGTCGATTCCAGGGCTTTCTGAAAGTAAGTTCTTGCGCCCTGCATGTCGCGATTCATCGTAGCGACTTGAGCCAGAATGAACAAGGCGCGGCCCGGATCTTCACTCTTCTCGTCCAAAGCCTGCTGCGCAAGCTTTTTGGCGGTCGCGCTGTCGCCGGAATAGAGCTTCTGCTCGGCCGTACTCAGAAGTTTTCCTTCCAGGGGTCGCGACAAATGCAGCAGTTCGGGATCGGCCTTCTTGGCAAACTCCACTTGCGCGGCGCGCTTCTGCTCTTTGTTCAGGTCAATGTTGGTCAACATCTGACCGTAGGAATTTCTTAGTCCCGCAGGATCTTTCTCAAACTGCTTCAGGGCATCGAAAAAGTACCGAGTCAGGACGAAGCCCTGTGCCATCGAAGCGCTCACCGCTTCTTCCTTTTCTGCCTCGCTGGGCTTCCCGGTGGAAGTCCGTATCTCGATTGCGCGAATCAGGCATTCCGTCAGGAGGAGAGAGATGTCATCCTTGAAGCTCTCGTCCATGGGGGCGTTCTTCACGGAATCCAGCAATGGCTCCAGACGCTTCATATTGGTCGGGTACTTCAGGGCTAACGGATCGAGAAGGTAGTGCAGATATGTATGGCGGATCTCGTCCATTTTCAAGGATGCTGAAGCGCCCGGGGAAATGACCACGTAGTAATCGGCAGCGTAGTTGCGTGCGTTGGTTTGTCCGGAGGCGCCCAGCGGATCGAGATACACCGTGAAGCTTCTTCCCAGATAGCCGGCGGACGGCAGCTTCAGGTAGACCTCTGTATCAAAAAGCATTTTCGCCAGCGGATCATGATATCGCTCGGTCAGGCCGTTATAGGCATCGTGATGACTTTGCCACACTTGTTCCATGCCGGCCGTCTGATAGAACTTCTGCAAGAGCGGGAGAATTCCCTGCACGTAACTGGCATCGGGAGGAAGATCCGCTTCCCGCCCTCTAATCGAAAAGGCAGGCACGGGATTGGAGTAGAGAGCAAGCGAGACAAACTGCGACAGCGTGCGCGAGGCCTCCGGTTGCTCATGGTCTTTGTAGAACTGGCACATCGCCTGCGCCGCTGCCTTCGCCTCCGGACGAACTCTCCGGCGGATTTGCCGAGTTCGTCGCGAATCTGTTTGCGGAGCGGATCGGAGAGATTCAGGTCCTGGTCGTATCCGCACAGATTCATCGCTCCCAGGATGGTGAAGAGAGTTTCGCTGGTATCGAGCGTGACCTTGGGCGAGTTCTGCGCCGGGGACACTTGCGCCAGACAAACGAGCAGGGCGATACCCCACGAGCGTCGCAACCAGAGAACCAGGAAAATCCTCCTGCTAAAGGCCAGATGTTTGCGGATTACCGTTGTAGTTTAAGGGCTTTACCAGCGGAGGGTCAAACCCGGAGGGACCACAGTGAGCCGCTGTGAAGTCAAGGTGCGATCGAAGCGTCTACCCCTTTACGCTGATCTTGGAAAACGACAGAACCGCACGTCCGGGAGTAGGACGCCCCATCGAAGTCGCCGGCTGGAACGTCGTGAAAATCAGCATGTTCTTGACGCGCGGTAAGAGATCTTGCGCATGGGCGGAGTCGGAAAGGATGCGGTAATCCTGCACGCGTCCGTTCTCATCCACGTAAGCCTCGATGACCAGCGAGTCGTCGTTGATGGAATCGAGAGTGGTGCCAAATGCCGTCTGCTGCAGTTGCGGCGCGGTGTACAACATCAAGGGCACGTCGTCGTTATCGGCTTGCAGCGGCAAAGCCAGCGATCCGATCAGGAAAGCGAAAATGGCAACGGCCGCGACCAGTCCAGCGGTTACCGGAACCACGAACGCGTTAAGCGCGTTCTCAACCCGGACGCCCATGCTCTGCCAGTACGACCCTCTTCGCTGCGCCGCCTCGCGGGAAATTGCCAGGCGCAGAGTCAACGCCAGATCGGCCGGAGCCTTCCGGCGGCCTGCCTTCGACAGCAGTTGCTGAGTTTGTTGCAATAAGGCGTAGTCCCGCTTGCACGCAGCGCAGGACTCAAGGTGCTGAGCCAGCACATGCATCTGCGCGCCGCTCACGGCGCCATCCAGATAGGGTGAAAACAACGCTTTGGCCTGGACGCACTTCATGACATCACCTCGACTTGCCTGCCATCAGAAGAAGTCCGGGAGCGTCTCTGTACTTTCTTTTCGCGCTCCTCGGGAGCCTGCAGTCCCAATTGCTCACCGGCTTCGCGGATGAAGGGTACCAGGCGCTGCTTCAACGCCTCGCGCCCCCGCGTGAGCCGCGATTTCACGGTACCGAGTGAAACCTCCGTGATTTCCGCTATCTCGTCGTACGACATTTCTTCCAGGTCGCGCAAGATGACCGTGGTGCGGTAAGGTTCCGCCACCTGCCTCAATTCCTCTTCCACTCGCATACGAACTTCTTCGTGCGCGGCACAATCAAAAGGCGATTCGCTTTCGTCCACCAACAGATCTTTAAGCCCGACGCTCGTTTCGGCCTCGCCTTCGAGCGGCATGGGTTCGATCGAAGTCTCCTTCGACTTATGCCGAAACCACCAGCGCCGCCGGTTCGAAGCCTCATGAATGGCGATCCGGTAAATCCAGGTCTTCAGACTCGATTCGCCGTGGAAGTGCTTCATCCCGCGAAACACTTTCAAGAAAACCTCCTGCGTGGTGTCGGCCGCGTCGGCGGGATCGGAGGCCATGCGATAGACCAGGCTGTAAATCGGCTGATGAAACTCTCCGATAAGCCAGGCGTAGGCTTCTTCCGATCCAGCCTTCAACTCGGCGACAATCGCGGATTCTTGCGCCCGAATTCCTAATGCGCTTGCCAGTTCGCCCAAGGTGATTGCTCCCGCCATAGCCCTCATGGCGTCACCCCCCATTATAGGTAATTCGGCGCCATAGAGGTGGCCGAAATGACCTCACCAAGCCCGAACCTAAAAGCAGGCCTACCTACATAGACCCCGATCGAGTGTCTAGAGTTCCAGAAAGGAACTGGTGTGCTTTCAGAAGGTTAAACAGGTGGATGCCAGGAGCACAGAGGGATAAAACCGGGTTTTGCCGGGAAATCGAACGAAATCAACCCGGAAAAGCCGAGAGTCCGAAGGCGGTTTTAGTGGGGCGAAGTCTGCGGCTGTGCAGTCGCAGGAGTTGTAGCGCTCGGTTTCTTCGGCGTTGGCTTCTTCTTGGGAGCCGCCTTCTTGGGAGGTTCGTTGTCGTCCACAATTACTTTCTTCGGCGGTGTGACCGGAGCCGCAGCCTGGGCGTTGTGCAGATCGGTGCGCAGCCGCGCCAGTTCAGCTTCTTTCGCAGTGGTGAGCGAGTCCATACGATCGGCGAAGGCACGCCGAGATCGCTCCATTGCATTCAGGTCATTTTCCAGAGATTGGAATTCATCCTTCGACCCGAAGGCCCCAGCCGATTCGACCAGCGATCCGAAAACGTCGTACAGGGCGTCGAGGTTGCGATAAAGCTTGAAAGTCGCGGCCAGGTCTTCGGGACTTGCGCGCAGTTTGCCGATCATCTCCGGCAGCGCATTCTGCAGATTGCGTTGGATCGAATCGACGTTGGCAAGACCCTGCTGCTTGGTGGTCGAATCGGTCTTCCACTTTTCCACGCGCGTCTTTGCCAGATCGGCCTGCGTCGCCTGCGACGCCTGCTCGAGTTGCGAAAGCAGAAGGTTCAACTGGCTCATCGACGTGTACGAAACTGGTGGAGAGGTTTGGGCTGTATTGCTGGGCGCGGTCTGTGCAATCGCCGTCGCCAGCAGCAGAGGCAACGCCGAAAGATATCGGAGACGGTGCAGGGAGTTGAGGTTCATTCGATTTCGTTGTCCAGCATACCCATTTTCCCATTTTTCGCAAATCGGGAATGTAGGGGAGCGCCCCGGTTTGACTATCCTACGCGGGTAGGCGAGAATTGATTTTCGAAAGAATCTGCAAGCTTTGCCCGCCAGACAGTGGGCCTGTGGCGCAGCTGGGAGCGCGCTTCCATGGCATGGAAGAGGTCGTCGGTTCGATCCCGACCAGGTCCACCAAATCCCTCAAAAGCTAGACTCTCCCACGATGTGTAATCGCACTCGGCTGCGCTGGAAAGCGCGCTTCAGGAGCGAGCAGGGGTTTTGAGTGGTAACGCCTGCTAACAGCCGTCACGGATCAACAGCGAGGTAGCTCGGAGAAGAAATGTGGCGTCCGCTCGACAGCGAAGATTTCGCCATATTGGAACTTGTCGTCTCCTGTCCTAACGTAAGGCATAAACACATCAACGGCTTCGCCGAGATAATGTTCAAGACCACAACAGATGGCATCCTCCTTCTGATCCTTGCCGGGTGGCACTGTTAGAACGTCGTAGCATATTCCAACAGCACGCAGCCGCCCTTTCGCAGTTTCTTTCTGGAAGGTCTCAATCAATAAATCGATGAGCGACTGCGCTGGCGGATGGTCATCGCCCTCCATCTTTGCGCCCACATGGCGAATTTCTCCGTTCGACAACATAATTGCGCCAATCGGATAAAACTCGCCCTGTTTGGCCAGCAGCGTCTGAGCCATTGACAGCAGCGCATTCAGTAGTTCGTTCAGATCAGGATGTGCCATACAGTCGGGCTACTGACACATCATAGCTGTTCAACTTGGCGAAAAATCGCGATGGCACTCATTGACCTTGCTATATGGCGCACCGACCTCCTCCCCCGGCTGGAATTCCAGGTCCACCAATTGTTCTTCCGTTCAACTCTCATAGTCTGCTATGAATGTTGCTTCCATGGAGAAAAGGATTCTTCAGGTTGCTTCCAGTTTCACTGGCGCTCCCCTCGCAAAAACCCTTCGGCCTTTGGTCGTTGATGCCGGTATCGCCGACGATCTGCGCTTTGCCCAGTACGCGCAGATGACCGAGGCAATGTTGGGCTTAGGCTCTGATTCTGGTGAGATCGTTGGAACGATCGTCCTGCTGCGGGTGGAAGACTGGTTGCGCGACGACGTCAAAGCGCCGGGTTTTGCCTTTTCACCGGAAGTTGCCGAGAAGTTTCGTCAAAAACTGCGGACGCGCATACATGAATTCGCCTGGCTGCTCACTGCGCTGGTGAGGCGCGGGAAGCCGGTGTTGTTTTTAGCCTGCCCGTCCGATGGCTGGATTGCCAATAAGTACAAACTTGAGAGCCTGTGCCGGACTCATACCAATCTCCTCGGGATTCGGGCTCGCAATGTGAAAGAGCTCACGGTGATTGCGTGGCCGACTGCGTGGTCCGCGGATCCCAACGATCGCAGTTCAGACCGGCTGGGGCAGATTCCCTATACGGCGGAGGCCTTCCAACGGCTCGGTGAAATCTTGGGGCAACAACTATCTCGAGGATTAAAGGGAAAGGCTCAAGCTGATCCTTCTACGGGCGCTTCGGGGTCGGCAGAGTTGGCTGCCTACATGGCTGGGCTTAAAGTCCACGTTCGCCTTACGCCCGCGGAGAAAAGCGACTGCATGCATGTGGATCGCTTGCTTCGCACTGCCGCCGCGTTTTCTCTGACGGGAGAGAAGCCCGACCTTGCCGATGCCGAGGTCGACGCTTTGCTCGATCCCGGAAGATGCCTGTTGATATCGGTGTCCGATCGCCTCTCCGATCATGGCCCCTCTGGGATGGTCGCTTATCGTGTTCATGACGGCTCTCTGGTCGTCGACGCGATGGCTTTGAGCTGTCCTGTACTGGGGAAGCAGGTGGAGTACGCGACGGTGGCGGCTCTGGCGCAACTGGCATCCCGCCATGGGCTGAAGACCGTGATCTTCGAATACCGTCCGAGCGGGCGCAACCAGCCAACGCTCACTTTCTTGCAGGCCCTGGCGGACACAAAGGCCGACAATCGATACGTCCTCCCTGTCGACCTGGCTGCGGCCAGAGTCCGAGGAGTGGCTCCGGCTCCCGGAGCCTGGACAATAGAGTTACCATCGTACCTTCCCCCCTTGAACGGAGAGTAATAGAATGAGTACTCCCCCGTCGGAAGAGACCGGTTTGGCCCTTATTGCGCGCAATAATTGAGGGCTAAACACTAAAGCTCGGCAGCAATTAGGCCACGATCGCGCCAGAAGTGTCCGCCACCTGAGACGCCATGTTGAGTCCGCAGTCCGATAAGTCGTCGCCCGCTCCGCCAAGCCCCGTAGTGGTTTACGGCGCCGATCACAATGCCGACTGGCAAAGTGAGAAGCTCAAAGCCGGCCTTCGCCTTTTGGGGGATGTCGTCGACGCCGGACAAACCGAGCCCAGGCCCGACAATTACGTCGATATCAGCTCGCGGGTTTGCACGCTGACGCTGTTTCACAACGGCATCGGCGTCATCATCTGCGGCACCGGGATCGGCGTTTCGATCGTAGCCAACAAGCACCGCGGCATCTACGCGGCCCGCTGCGTAAGCACCGTCGATGCAAATGATTGCAAAGTGATCAACAACGCGAACGTGCTCTGCCTCTCGGCCAAGACCGATGTTGACGAGAATGTGCGCATCATCGAGGAATTCTTTGCCACGCGATTTGAAGCCATCGATCGCCGCATGGACCGAGTGCGCCGCATCGCCCGGGTCGAGAGCCAGAATTTTCTGCCCACCGGCGTGCCGGTGCAGATCGCGCTCCTGTGGCACGGCAACCAGGGAGACACCGCCGTGATGACGCAGTACCTCAGTCCGACTGGGGCGTTCCTGGCATGTGATCCCAATCTTCTTCCTGAGGGGCCAATCTCGCTGACGCTGTCGGAACGAGGGCTCTTCAAAGTGAATGCGCACGTGGTGAAACGGGATGCAGCCGGAGTGGCTGTCGAATTCACCAGCGGCCCAGAGGAGTTTTACCAGGCCTTGTCGCGAATTCTCGCCAAGTGATCCAAGACGAAAGGTGCGAATGACTGTTCAGGAACTTTACGCTGCGGTTTCTCCCATTGCTGTGCAGGTTTTGCAGATTCCGCAATTCGACAACTCGGTGACCATGAACTCGACTCCCGAATGGGATTCGCTCAGTCACGTGCAACTGCTCAGCGCGCTCGAGAAAAAATTTTCCATCGAAATCAGCGCGGATGAAGCTTTCAAACTGACCTCCGCTGATAAGCTTGTGCGTTATCTGCACGACACGTTAAAGGGGAAGCAATGAACGTCTCCACATTGCGCTTACTGCCCCACCAGCAGGCGAGCCGTCAGGTAAACCTGCCTTACGCCAATTTTCACGAACTGTTGAAGGCTAAGACGAAAGAAGCTCCTTCACGAGAGTTTCTGGTTTTTCCTGAGAGTGATCGTAGATATACCTACCAGCAATTTTATGAATTGAGCCTGGCCGCGTCCGATTGGTTGATTGCGGATGCGGGAACGACGACCTGCATCATCTTCCGCAACACGCCCGAGTTTCTCGCCATCTTCTTCGGAGCCGTTGCTCTCGGCATGACGGTTGTGCCCATCAATCCGGATCTGGCCGCGCCTGAGGTTCGCTTCATCATCGAGAACAGCGATGCCTCGACCGTGTTTTACGATCCCGAGTTGAAGAACAAACTCACGCCGATGGCCGGCGAGATGCGCGATGTGCGCTTTCAGCCTCTGGCGGATGTCGCCGAGTTGCCGAAGCTCAATGTGGCCGAGGCCGAAGCGCGGTTGCCGAGAGTCGACCCGACCACGCCTGCCGCCATCATCTATACGTCGGGAACCACCGGTTATCCCAAGGGCGTCGTGCTGAGCCATATGAATTTTCTGGTGGATGGCATGGGCATGGCGGAGTGGTTTCACTTCAGTCCAGAAACCCGCAGCCTCTGCATTCTTCCGCTGTTCCATAACAACGGACTGGTGGTCTCGCTCACCACTACGCTGTGGGGCGGCGGTTCGATTGTCATGGTCGATCCCAAAGCCAGCTTGCGATCCTTTTGGGCTCTGGTGCAGCGCTACAATGCCACTTTCACCAGCGTGATGCCCTCGATTCTTGCCGCCATTCTGGCCATGGGGTTCGATGGACGCCCGGGTCTGTTGAAAGGAATCATCTGCGGCGGACAGCTTTTGCCTTTGAGCCTTGCGCAGAAATTCGAAGCTCGCTTTGGCGTGCCCATCTTCGAAGGCTTCGGCTCGACGGAAGCGACTTCTTACTCCTGCTTCAACGCCTTTCCGGCAGACAAGCGCAAACTGGGTTCAGTAGGAACCGTCCTGCCCATCAGCGATATGAAGGTGGTCGACGATAACGATGTGGAAGTGGCGGACGGGGTGGAGGGCGAAATCTGTATTCGCGGCGCCAATGTGGCCATCGGCTATCACAAGCTTCCCGACCTGCAGGCGCACCGCTTCCGCAACGGCTGGTATCACAGCGGCGACTTCGGCTTGCGCGAGAAAGACGGACACTACTACTTCCGCAGCCGCAAAGACGACCTGATCGTCAAAGGCGGAGAGAAAATCTATCCCGCGGAAATTGAAAACGTCTTGTCCAAACATCCTAATGTCACTGAGTCCGCGGTCATCGGCGTGGATGATGCGATTCTGGGCCAGGAAATCTGCGCTTTCGCCCGGTTAAAAGACGCGAACGCCACCACCGAATCGGACCTGCTGAAGTTCTGCGCGCAGTCTCTGGCGCGATTCAAGCAGCCCAAGCGCGTCGTGATCATCAACCGTCTCGAAGACATGCCCGAATTGCCCAAAGGACCGACGAAGAAAATTCTTTATCGCGTATTGCGCGATTATTACGGACGCCGGCTCTCCAACAGCGAGGATCCGGAGAACTTGAAGTGGGTGCTCGGTTCACAAGGGGCTGGTTAACCCCATGCAAAACGTCGAACTCACCATCGTCGCCGAAAAGGCCGACGAAAAAGCGCTTCACAAGTTCGTGGACGATCTGCAGCGCCTCAAGGACTTACCCACGTCGAAGATTGACGTCAGCCGCCGGTCGCCTACGGCGCTGGAACTGAAAATTCGCTACCCGCTCGCCATCTTCGATCGCAGCGTCAACCAATTTTTGGCGGTGTTGTTTGGCGAAATCCCCTTCATGCGCGCTTTCGGCCAGGCGCGCTTTGAGGACCTTGACCTGCCTGAAGAAGTTTACGCATGGTTCGGAGGCCCGGCTTTTGGCGCGTCGGCGGTGCTCGAACGATTCGGCGCAGCCCGGCCGCCGTTGCTCATCGCCATTCTGAAGCCTTCGCTCGATCTGGAAGCGACGCTCGAAACCCTTGAAGCCCGCATTGCCGGGCCCGTGGCTGGCGGCTTTCACGCTGCAAAAGACGACGAGATGCAGGGAGACTTCCGCAACTTGCCTCTCCAGACGCGGCTCGCTCTGGCGTCGAGAAATCGCCGCTACATTCCAGCTGCCAATCTCGATGACGTCAACGCCTTCCGCGAAGTGTTGAACCGCTCCGAGATCGGCATGGTGATGACCAATCCGACGATCATGGGATTCCCGACGCTGAATCAACTCAGGAAGACTACGCGCGTGCCGATCCTTGGACATTTGTCGATGCAGGGAATTTACGCGACCTGTTTCACTCACCGCATTTACGCCTTGCTCCACCGCCTGTTCGGCACCGACGCTTTCATCAGCCCGATTGGAAATACCCACTACTACCGCGCGACGAAGGAAGACGAAGCTGAGATGGTGAACACGTTCACTTCAGAATTGCCGATCGCCAAGACGCTGCCCATGTTGACCGGCGGAGGAAGCATGGAGAACCTGGCGACGATCATGGCGCCTTACGAAGCCAGCCATGTGCCTTATGGCATCGTGCTGGGCGGCCTGATTTTCAACTCGCAAAAACCTCCGGAAGAAATGGCGCGCGCCGTGGTTCAGAAGGTTGCGGCCGTTCACAGCGGACGGTAGCTTTCCCGGCTTACCGTTCTAAAAAGCGAAGGGGCCTTTAGGTTCGGACGAGCCATGACTTTGCCGGGTGATTTGGATAAAAAGATCGCGGAACTCAGCCCCGCAAAGCGGGCACTCCTCGATCGCCTGCGCAAGAAAGGCGCGGGCGCCGCGCCTCCTCCGATCACGGCACGGCCCAAAGATTCCGCGATTCCGCTTTCCTTCGCGCAGCAACGCCTGTGGTTCCTGTATGAATTGGACCCGTCAAGCACTTTGTACAACGTCCCACGCGCATTGCGTCTGAAGGGTGCGCTTGATATTGATGCCTTGCAGGAAAGTCTGAATCTGCTTGTAAGCCGTCACGAAGTCCTGCGCACCAGGTTCGCGATGACGGCCAACGGTCCCGAACAGATTGTTGTTCCGCATCTGACTTTACCGCTACCTGAGACGGATTTAAGCGCCACGCCCTTCAATGAACAGGAAGTGGCGCTGCGGGGTCTGGCTCTTCAGGATGTCAAACAGCCCTTCGACCTCGCTAACGGGCCGGTTCTTCGGGCGCGGCTCTTCCGGTTGGGCGACCAAGATCATGTCCTGCTGATTGTGCTGCACCACATCGTCAGCGATGGTTGGACCGGCGGTATTTTCTTCGATGAACTGGGCGTTCTTTACAACGCGACCGTCGAGAAGAAATCGTCGCCCCTCACTAAGCCAGCGTTGCAGTACGCCGATTATGCAATCTGGCAGCGAAACTGGTTGCAGGGCGAAGTGCTCGAAGGCCAGATGGACTATTGGCGCTCGCAGCTCAAAGGCACTGCCACAGAATTAGTCTTGCCCGCCGACCGCGTGCGGCCCTCGCTGCCGAGCTATCGCGGATCGACCGAGTCCGTTCTGCTAGGCGATCTGTCGGAGAAGATCAAAACTTTCAGTCAGGAAAAAGGCACCACGGTCTTCGTGACCATGCTGGCGGCGCTGAAGATTCTTCTCTTCCGCTGGACTCGCCAGTCTGACCTGGTTGTTGGAACCATCACAGCCAACCGTAATCAGCTCGAGACTGAGCGCATGCTTGGCTGCTTCATGAATTTCCTTGCGCTGCGTTCCCAACTCGCGGAGAAAAACACTGGCGCGGAAATCCTTGAACAGGAAAAGCAGACGGTGCTGCAGGCGTACGCTCACCAGGAATGTCCATTCGACAAGTTAATCGAGGAGATCAATCCGGAACGCAAGCTGAACGTAAATCCCCTTTATAACGTCAGTTTCCAGTTCCAAAATTTTCGTCCCTTCGAATTCGCCGGAAGCTCTCTCGACGCTCACTTCGTTGACCTGAAAACCGACGTAGCCTTTCTCGATCTCAGATTCATTGGAGAAGAGACTCCCGCGGGGCTTCGCCTGGAATGCGAATTCAGCACCGACTTGTTTGAGCGTGAGACGATCCGGCTTCTTCTGCTCGATTACGTAACGACAATCGAGAGATTTATCGCTCACCCGGAAGAGGCCTTAGCTTCTTTTGCGCTGTTGCCGGCACTCGAAGCAAGAGCCGAGCGCGCAAGAAAACTGCAAGAGAAGCGCACCATCGCTGTCGCCGCTACTTTTACCGCCGAACCGCTGCAGGAGTCTCTTGCCTTCTGGATGCAGGAACTGGGCGTCAATGCGGCGGTCACGTTTGCCCCGTATAACCAGGTGTTCCAGCAGTTGCTGAATCCCTCGAGCCTTTTGGCCACGAATCACGAGGGCCTCAATGTCGTTCTAATTCGCGCGCAGGACTTCATCGCTTCCGAAGCTGGAAGCTCCGAGCAGAACGTGCGTGAATTGCGAACCGCCCTCGAAAAGTTTGCGCGCTCCCGGGTCTCCCCACTATTGGTTGGTTTGTGCCCTTCCTCAGCTTCCGCAGATGTGAGCGGGACTGAAACCTTATTGATCTTCGAGCTCTCGGAGGTTGATGGCCTGCATCTGCTCACCGCGAAAGACGTTCAGGCAAATTACCCGGTCGAGAACTGGGAAGATCCTTATAGCAACAAACTCGGACGCATCCCCTATACCGGTGAATTCTTCGCCGCACTAGGGACGTCGATCGTGCGCAAGATTCGCGCGATGCAGTGCGAGCCTTACCAGGTGATTGTGCTTGCGGCGGACAACGGTCCCATCGATCGGTCGCTTCAGGAATTCGTAGCCGTGCAAAGCGATGCGGGAATGCTGCTTTGCCTCACCAGCGCTCGCAACGAAGAAGATGCCTTCGCCGCATTCGATCCAACAATGCCGCTGCGACGGGAGCATTTTGTCGCTTCCAGCACCGGGCAAGGATCAGCGGCCGACGGTTTGAAAGCGCTGGCGGAAGAGTTGCAGATTGGACTTGAACGGTTCATCTACATCGACCGTAATGCCTCTGACTGTGCCGAGGTGCAGGCAACTTGCCCTGAAGTGCTCGCGCTACTGTTGCCGCGGGACCACGCCCAGATTCCCAGCTTCCTCAATCATGTTTGGGCTTTTGACCGCGCAGAAACGATAGATCCACACAGAGGCTGGAGTGTTCCTGCATCTGGCATTGTGACCAACCGAATCGCGAACGAGTTTCGTGACGTTTCCAGAATTTCTCGGGCCATCGAGTCGAAAAAGAAGCGCGCAGTCTCTGGCAGCGAAGTGGTTGCGGCCCCCACGACCCAGATTGAAGAACTCCTCGCGGGCATCTGGGAGCGGCTGCTTCACCTGGAGAAAGTTGGCATCCACGATGACTTCTTCGCGCTGGGCGGTCATTCGCTGCTGGCCACACAGTTGCTCGCCCGGATCCGCCAGCAGTTCCGCATTGAACTGCCTTTGCGCTCAATCTTCGAAGCCCCCACGGTTGCGGGTCTCGCGGCTTTGGTCGAGCAGCAGGTTCGCGCCGGCGAAGGATTGAGTATTCCGCCGATCTTGCCCGTCTCGCGGGACCGCCGTTTGCCGCTTTCTTTCGCGCAGCAGCGTCTCTGGTTCCTCGATCTGTTGGAGCCCGGCAACACCACGTTCAACCTGCCGCAGCTCTTCCGCATGAAGGGTTCGTTGAATGCAAGCGTTCTCGCCCGGAGCTTGAACGAAATTGTCAGAAGGCACGAAGCCTTACGCACGGCGTTCGCGGTGGAGGATAACGAGCCGTACCAGGTCATCAAGCCGGAACTGAACATTGATCTGCCGCTAGTCGATTTAACCCGCTTGCCAGAAAACGACCGCCCTGAGGAAGCGCAACGCCTCGTGATGCAGGAGGCGCAGGGAGTATTTGACCTGAAGACCGGCCCCGTAGTCCGCGCAAAAATCTTCCGGTTGAGCGCTTCTGAACATTGGTTGTTGCTCAATACCCATCACATCGCCTCCGATCGCTGGTCGATGGGATTGTTCTCCGAGGAACTTGCGGCATTGTACAAAGCATTCGCCGGCGGCCAGCCGTCTCCTCTGCCGGAACTCATCGCCCAATATGCCGACTACGCAGTCTGGCAACGCGCTTGGCTTCAAGGTGAAGCCTTGCAAAAACAGCTGGGCTACTGGGAAGAACAGTTGCGTGGTGCTCCCGCTTCGCTCGAGCTTCCCACCGACAATCCTCGCCCTCCGGTTCCGACCTACCGCGGCTCGATTCGAACATTGGTGCTGCCTGCAGAATTGGTCGCGAAACTTTCTGATCTCTGCCAGCGCGAGGGCGTCACCCAGTTCATGGCCTTGCTCGCGGCCTTCGACACGCTGATGTTCCGCTACACAGGACAGGAAGACATTGTCGTCGGTTCACCCATTGCCAACCGCACGCGAGCGGAAGTCGAACCGATCATCGGATTTTTCATCAACACGCTGGCTCTGCGAGCGCGTCTCTCCCCGGATCAAAGTTTCTCTCAATTGCTTTCGCAGATTCGCGGTGTTGCGCTCGAAGGCTACGCGCACCAGGATCTGCCATTCGAAAGACTTGTCGAGGGACTGCACCTCGAACGCAGCCTGAGCTATAACCCGATCTTTCAGGTGATGTTCGCCCTGCAAAATGCGCCGATGCAGGCGCTCGAATTGCCGGGCATTCGTCTGGAACGCGCTCCCGTCTTCACCGGCACTTCGATGTTCGATATGTCGTGGTACACCATCGAAGTTCCCGAAGGCCTGCTGCTCAGGGCGGAATACAGCACCGACCTGTTCGAAGCGTCGACCGTCGATCGCATGCTCGAGCACTTCCACAACATCGTGGAAGCCGTCGTCGGCAACCCGCAACTGGCGCTGAGCAGGATCCCTCTGCAAAACCTCGCCGAGCGCACCCAGATTCTGGTCGACCGCAATGCGACGGAAGCACCTTTTGCCGAACAATGCATCCATTCGCTGTTCGAACTGCAAGTCGAGAAGACACCAGACGCCATTGCAGTTACATTTGCGGACAAACATCTCACCTATGCGCAGTTAAACGCGCGTGCGAATCAGTTGGCTCACTTCCTGCGAAAGCTTGGAGTCGGTCCTGACGTTCTGGTTGGACTTTGCGTCGAGCGATCGCCCGAAATGGTAGTGGGTCTGCTGGGAATTCTGAAAGCAGGCGGGGCTTATATCCCGCTTGATCCCGCATACCCCAAGGACCGCATCACCTATATTCTCGAAGACGCGCACGCCCCGGTGCTCATCACCGACGAGTCTCTCGCTGAAGTGTTCTCGGACGGGAGCGCAAAGGTCGTGAGGCTAGATTCAAACTGGATCCAGATTGCCGCGGAAAGCGAGGCGAATCTCTCGAACGCCGCGTCCACTCACAACCTTGCCTACGTCATCTATACCTCCGGTTCGACGGGAAAGCCGAAAGGCGTCCAACTCGAACATCGCAGCGTCGCCAATTTCCTTGAGAGCATGCGCGTCCAGCCAGGTATGACGGCGGATGATGTGCTTCTGGCCGTGACCACGCTCTCTTTCGATATCGCCGGCCTGGAAATTTATCTGCCGCTTACAACCGGCGCGCGCGTGGTGATCGCCAGCCGCGAAGAAACCGTTGACGGGCATTTGCTTCTCGATCGCATGCAGCAATGCGGAGCCACCGTGATGCAGGCAACGCCTGCGACCTGGAGGATGCTCCTGGATGCGGGGTGGGATCGCAGCCCTCGTCTGAAGATACTTTGCGGAGGCGAAGCTCTGCCCCGCGAGTTGGCAGACCAGGTTCTTCTACGCTGCTCTTCGCTCTGGAACATGTACGGACCGACCGAGACGACCATCTGGTCGTCGGTATTAAAAGTCGAAGAGGGCGGCGCCGGCACGGTTTCGATCGGGCGTCCTATTGCAAATACGCAGATGTATATACTCGATCGCCACATGGCGCCGGTGCCCGATGGCGTGAGTGGCGAACTCTATATCGGCGGCGATGGCCTGGCGCGCGGTTACTTCAACCGGCCTGAGTTGACCGCGGAGAAGTTTGTTCCTGACCCCTTTCGCCGTAAACCGGGTGCCCGTCTTTATCGTACCGGCGATCTGGCGCGCTATCTGCCCGATGGCACCATCGCATTCCTGGGTCGATCGGACTTCCAGGTAAAACTTCGTGGACATCGCATCGAATTGGGCGAGATCGAAGCGGCGTTGACTCAGCACTCCGCGATTCGGCAGGCCGTGGTCGCGGTTCGTGAAGATAAGCCCGGCGACCAGCGCCTCGTCGCATACATGGTCGGCGTCCCAGTCGACGCCGCCGAGCTTAAGAACCATCTTCGCGAGAGCTTGCCCGACTACATGATTCCTTCCGTCTTCATGATGATGGAATCGTTGCCGCTTACGCCGAACGGCAAGATCGATCGAAAAGCGCTACCCATCCCGGAATACCAGCGCGACGCGAGCGCAGACTTCGTAGCACCGCAGAACCCGTTGGAACAGACTCTCGCCGGCATCTTCTGCCAGGTGCTTCATCTGGAGAAGGTTGGCACCACCGATGACTTTTTTTCGCTCGGCGGCCACTCTTTGCTGGCCACGCAGGTCATCTCGCGGATCCGCCAGGCGCTCCAGGTCGAATTGCCGCTGAGGACGGTCTTCGAGGCTCCGACGATTGCGGGACTGGCTGCGCGCATCGAAAAGCTGCAAAGCTCGATAGATACTTCCGATGCCAGCGCGATTCCGCGGGCAGACCGCAGCCAGCCGTTGCCGCTTTCGTTCGCTCAACAGCGCCTCTGGTTCCTCGATCAACTCGAACCCGACAACCCTCTGTACAACATTCCATGGTCGTTGCGTCTCAGCGGATCTCTGAACGCCGTGGCTCTCGAACGCAGCATCCATGCACTTACGGAGCGTCACGAGACGTTGCGAACCACGTTTGCCACGGCGGCAGACAAGCCAGTGCAAGTGATTGCTCCTCAACTGCGCGTGCCTTTGTCGATCGTCGATCTCAGCCAGCGCTCCGTGGATGAGCAGCCCGCAGAGGTAGAACGCTTCATCCAAAGCGAAGCAAAACGCCCATTTGATTTAAAGAACGGACCGTTGCTCCGAGCCAAGCTACTGCGCCTGGCAGAGCAAGATCACGTTCTGTTGCTGAACATTCATCACATCATTTCCGATCGTTGGTCGATGGGGGTTCTGTCCAAAGAACTCGCATCTCTCTATGCCGCAGAGGTGGAAGGCAAACCTGCCTCTCTGCCGGGCTTATCCGTTCAATACGCCGACTTCTCTGTCTGGCAGCGGCAATGGTTGGAGAGCGGTGTTCTCGAGGAGCAACTCGATTACTGGAAGCAGCAGTTGAAAGATGCGCCGCCGGTGCTTGAGTTGCCCACCGATCGCCCTCGCCGCCCGGTAGAAACCTTCCGTGGCGCGGTACGCATGCTTGAGATCCCCTACGCCACGGCGGAAGCTCTCAACGCGTTATGCCGCCGGCATGGGTCGACTCTCTTCATGGCCCTGCTCGCCGGATTTCAGGCATTGCTGTCGCGCTACAGCGGACAGCAGGACATCGTGGTAGGCACGCCTGTCGCCGGTCGCAATCGCGCCGAAATCGAAGGGCTGATCGGGTTCTTCGCGAACACGCTCGCCATGCGACTCCGCTTCTCAGATGATCCAAACTTCGAAACGTTGTTCGGACGCGCGAAGGAAGCCGCGCTGGGAGCCTATGCGAACCAGGACGTCCCCTTCGAGAAACTCGTCGAAGAACTTCGTCCCGGACGCAGTCTTAGCCACAACCCGCTGGTTCAGGTGTTTTTCGTTCTGCAAAATGCTCCGCTTGAAACCCTGCAACTCACGGGATTGAGCATCGCCACGATTGAGACTGACACGAAAACCGCGAAAGGTGATCTCTTCTTCTCGCTTGTCGAGACGCCGTCAGGTCTGCGGGGGCGGATGGAGTACAACACGGACTTGTATGACGAGGCGACGATTGGGCGCATGCTGGAGCACTACCAGGTGCTGCTCGAGGCGGCCGTGGCCAATCCGGCGTTGCCGGTCTCTGAGTTGCCTTTGCTCACCCGCGGCGAGCGCCAGCAGTTGCTGGGCGATTGGAATGCCACCGACTTCGATTATCCCCGCGAGCTTTGCCTGCACGAGTTGTTCGAGCAGCAAGTCGAGCGCGCGCCTGATGCCGTTGCCTGCGTGCATGACGGCCAGTCGCTGACCTATGCCGAACTGAATCAGCGCGCCAATCAACTGGCGCACTTCCTCAAGCAGCGCGGCGTTGGTCCAGGACAGCGCATCGGATTGTTCGTCGAGCGCTCGCTTCCGATGATGGTTGGCCTGCTGGGCATTCAGAAGTCGGGCGCGGCCTATGTCCCGCTCGATCCGTCGTATCCCGCTGAGCGTTTGCGTTTGACTCTCGATGACGCGCAGGTGCCGGTCTTGCTGACGCAAGAGTCGTTGTCATCGTCCATGCCAGAGCATCAGGCGGAAGTGGTCTGTCTCGATTCCGATTGGAGAAAGATCGCCGCGCACAGCATGGCCAACCCCAAGAGTGGCGCCACTCCGGAAGACCTGGTCTACGTCATCTTCACTTCGGGTTCCACGGGACGTCCCAAGGGCGTGCAGGTGCCGCACCGCGCGGTGGTCAACCTGCTGACATTCATGGCTGCGGAGCTGCGCATGGGACCAGACGACGTTTTCCCCGCGCTGGCTTCGTTTGCCTTCGACATGTGCATTCCCGAGCTCTACCTGGCGCTGGTCTCGGGCGGGCGTGTCATCATCGGTGACCGCCACCTGGCGGCCAATGGAGAGGCTCTGGCCGAGGTTCTGCGCGCGACCGGCGCGACCATCGTGCACGCCACGCCGACCACCTGGAACCTGCTGCTGGAAGCCGGATTCACGGGCAAAGGCCTGAAGCGCGTGATCGGCGCCGAAGCCCTGCCGCGCGAACTCTGCACGCGCCTGCTCGAGGCCGACGCTTCGCTCTACAACTTCTACGGACCGACGGAAACTACCGTCTGGTCGGCCTTCCATCACTTCCGCTCGCCGGAAGAACCGATTGTTGTCGGACGTCCGCTGGCGAATACTCGGATCTACATCCTCGACCCGCATGGACAGCCGGTGCCGGTGGGTGTGCCGGGCGAGATTCACATCGCGGGCGACGGCGTCACCTGCGGCTATTTGAACCGTCCGGAACTGACGGCGGAAAAGTTCGTTCGCGATCCGTTCTCTTCCAGCCCGAACGCGAAGATGTACCGCACCGGCGATCTGGGACGCTTCCTCGCCGACGGTCGCATCGAGTTCGAAGGCCGCATCGACAACCAGGTCAAGGTTCGCGGCTACCGCATCGAGTTGGGCGAGATCGAGACGGTGCTGGGACAACATCCTACGGTCCAGGAATGCGTGGTGGTCGCGCGCGAAGACGTGCCGGGCGACAAACGATTAGTTGGCTACGTGGTGCCGGTGGCAGGCCAGTCACCGAACGTGACCGAGTTGCGGGCCTGGGTAAAAGAGCGGGTACCGGAGTACATGACGCCGGTGGCCTTCGTGAGGCTCGAGCGCTTCCCGCTGTCGCCGAACGGCAAAGTCGACCGCAAGCACCTGCCGGCGCCGGACTACGTCCGGCCTGAACTGGGACGCGCTTATCTTGAGGCCCGCACCCCGGCGGAGGAAGTGATTGCCGGTATCTGGGCCGAGGTGCTGAAGCTCGATCAGGTTGGCATTGAAGATGACTTCTTCGAGCTGGGCGGCCACTCGTTGCTGGCCACCCAGGTGGTCTCGCGCATCCGGCAGGCGTTCCAGGTGGAACTGCCGCTGCGCGCCATGTTCGAAGTCCCCACGGTCGCAGGGCTGGCGGAACGCACGGAAGCTTTGCAACGCCAGAAACAGGGTCTGCAGTCACCGCCGATGACACGGGTCTCGCGCGACGAGCCCTTGCCGCTATCGTTTGCGCAGCAGAGGCTGTGGTTCCTCGATCAGCTGGAGCCGAACAATCCGCTCTACAACGTGCCGCACATTGTGCGCCTGCGGGGAGCGCTGCACGCCGCAGTCCTCGAAAAGACCTTGAACGAAATCGTGCGCCGGCACGAGACGCTGCGCACGCGCTTTGACTCAATCGATGACCAGCCGGTGCAGGTCATCGCGCCGACCATGACCCTGCCGCTTGTCATCACCGACCTTACGTCCTTGCCTGAGAGCGAACGCGAGGCTGAAGCCCGCAAGCGGGCGATGGAAGAAGTAAAGACGCCATTCAACCTGGCGACCGGACCGCTGCTGCGGGCCACGCTGATCAAACTCGCGGACGACGATCACGTGTTGATTCTGAACACTCACCACATCATCAGCGACCGCTGGTCGCTGGGGGTGCTGTCGCAGGAACTGGCGGCGCTGTACGAAGCGTACCTCGCCGACAGGCCGTCGCCATTAACAGACCTGCCGATCCAGTATGCCGACTACGCCGTTTGGCAGCGCCAGTATCTGTCGGGCGCGACGCTCGATCAGCAACTCGACTACTGGAAACAACAACTCGCCGGCGCTCCCCCCACCCTCGACCTGCCCACCGACCGGCCTCGACAGGCAATCGAGAATTTCTGGGGCGGAGTCTACAAACAGCTTTTGCCCGAAGACCTCGTCAAAGATTTGCGTCTTTTGAGCCGCCGTACCAGCGCAACGTTCTTTATGACCCTGCTCGCGGGCTTCCAGATTTTGCTCGCGCGTTGGTCCAGTCAGGACGACGTGGTAGTTGGTACCGACCTTGCCAACCGCACACAGCTGGATACTGAAAAGCTGATCGGATTTTTCGTGAACGTTCTTCCTATCCGCACCCGCTTCGCGAACGAGGCGAGTTTTGAGGAAATCCTCAAGCAGGTGCGTGAAGCAGGGTTGGGAGCGTTTGCGCATCAAGACTTACCGTTCGACAAGCTGGTCGAAGAACTTCGTCCCGAGCGCAGCCTGACCCACAATCCGCTGGTGCAGGTATTGTTCGTCATGCAAAACACGCCTCAGATGGTCAAGGAATTTGGCGGCCTCAAGTTGGGTCCGCTAGGCGTGAGCAGCACTTCGCGCTTCGATCTGGTGCTGTTCATCAACGATCCCGATGGCACGCCCTACGCCACCTGGATGTACAACCCGAATCTGTTTGACGAGGCGACGATCGTTCGCGTGGCCAGCCTCTACCGTGCTCTGTTGACGGCGGTAGCTGCCGATTCTGGAACAAAGTTGGACGCGTTGCGAGAAATTCTCGCAGACGCGGAAAAACAGCAACGCCAAGCTCAGGAAAAGCATTTCGAAGAGACCAGCCTGCAAAAACTGCGGAACGTGAAACGCAAAGCCGTGACCCGGTTCGACTAGCCGGTTCCATCCCGGGCCGTCTTTTTTACAACTGTTTACAACAACTTGACATTGTCGAGATGACATCCGGCCGGGTGCGTCGTCTATAACTATGTATCGTAGTGAACTGGAAGAGGCTCTTATGTTTACGGTGAATGTGGATCGCAGCGAAGACGTGGTGGTATTGCAATGCCGGGGAAGAATGGTATGTGGAGACGCGACTTACACCCTCCGCGACGCTGTCACCAGCCAGCGGAATGCAAGAATCGTCGTGCTTGATCTTTCCGATTTGCAGACCATCGACGGCAGCGGCCTGGGAGCGCTCGTCTTCTTGTATGGCTGGACAACCGACAACGGCATTCAGATGAAGCTGGTGAATCCTTCGCACCTGGTTCGCGAAATGCTTGAGCGGACTAAGCTGGCGGAACTCTTCGATGTTTCCACGGTGGAAGAAGCTTTAATGATCCTCCGCAGTCCAGATTACCATCACCGGGAATGTGCGATCGCATCCTAAGGCTTGATTTCAATGGGAGTGCCGTCAGCCACGGCACTCCAGATTTCATCCATCTCCTGATCGGTGACGGCGACGCATCCGTCTGTCCAATCTTGGACGCGATGCATCTCTCCTAGCCATCCGAAGCCATTGGGCAGTCCATGCACCATCACGTCGCCGCCGGGAGAAACTCCCAACTTCCGGGCACGTTCCCGGTCTTCTTCGCTGGGATAAGAGATGTGAATCGATCGGTAATACTTACTCTTCGGATTGCGCCGATCGAGGACGTACGTTCCCTCCGGCGTCTTGTGGTCACCCTCCATGTGTTTCGGCCCGATGGGATCCCCTCCGAGCGCGATTTTGTAGACCTTCAGGGCCTTATCGCCGTGCATCAACGCGAGCGTTCGTTCCTTCTTCATCACGATCACCCGGTCGGCGCGGGCATCCGCAGGCAGCCTGTCATCGACCGTTCCGGCCATCACGGAAAGCAGCACCAAAAGCGCAAACAAATGGTTGGTCACGAAGCGGATTATAGACGTCCAGCGGTGCTAGGCTGAATGGGTGAGGGTCGTCATCAAAGCGGCAGTCCTATTGATCGTATTGTCAGGGGTGAACACCTGGGCGCAAACTGCGCATAGAGCCAAGGTTTGGTCCGTGCGCTGGCAACCGGTTCGAGTCGTCAACGGGGCGCCCGTTCTGTTCCAAATCACCGCTCCGGTGACATTGCTCTCCCTCTCCGGAACCTGGTTGGGGCACCAGGTTTATTTTTCTTTCGACGCCGACAGCAAGACTTGGTACGGTCTCGGCGGCGTTAGCCTGGAAACTCCCCCGGGACAGTACTCGCTGGCTTTGGCCGGAACCTCTTCCGCAGCAGCCCAAGTGACTTTTGAGCGAAAACTAATCGTCGGGAAAGCCAAGTATCCCAGCGTAGCCGTGAAAGTTGCGAAGAAGTTCACCGAGCCCGACCCTGAACAGATCAAACAGATCAATCAAGATAAGACCATCAAAGAAGACGCGTTCAAGCACTTCGATCCCGATCGCCTATGGACTGGGGACTTCCGTCCGTCGGTGAACGCTTCCATTTCTGACGTCTTCGGCACCGGGCGCACGTTCAACGGAAAGGTGCAAAGCCGTCATCAGGGTTTGGACTTCGCCGTTCCCTCTGGTACGCCCGTATCTGCACTTAATAGCGGAACCGTCCTGCTTGCCCGTCCGCTCTATTTCGAAGGAAATTGCGTGGTCATCGACCACGGCCAGGGATTACTCAGCCTCTACATGCATCTGTCGGAATTCAAAGTGAAGGAAGGCGAGCAAGTGTCGCGTGGCCAGGAATTGGGACTAAGCGGAGGCACCGGCCGAGCCACGGGTCCGCATCTGCATATCGCCGTTCGCTGGCAGGGAACCTATCTGAATCCCGCGACTCTGCTCGCGTTACGGGTCCCCTAGAGCCTTTGTCCCATCGCCTTTCGCGGAGCAACGTTTGAATGCAATGAATCGCGCAGATTGAGATTGCGAATCAGGCGATGCAAATAGTTGGGATGAACACCCAGCAGACGCGCGGCCTCGGTGAAGCTGCCCTTGGCGTCGTCCAGCGCATTCAGGATCAGCTGCTTCTTCAGATCTTTGACGGCAGTGTGGTACTTGGCCGCGGTTACGCCTTCCGGAGGGTCCTTCTCCAGGAAAGATTCCGGCAGGTCCTCCGGTTGCAGTTCCTCGGAAACACTCAGCACCAGTGCCCGCTCCATCGCATTTTCCAATTCGCGCACATTGCCCGGCCACTCGTGATTCACCAGGCAAGCCATGGTTGTCGCAGCGATGCGCTTGGGCTTGATCTTGCATTTCTTGGTGTACTTCTGCACGAAGTATTCCGCCAGCATCGGGATATCCTCGCGACGCTCGCGCAACGGCGGCATCTCGAGCGACACGACGTTGAGCCGGTAATAGAGGTCCTGACGGAACGTCCCCACTTTTACCGCTTCTTCCAGATCGCGGTTCGTGGCGGCAATCAAGCGGATGTCGACCGAAATCGGCCGGGTTCCACCCACCCGCTCAAATTCGCGCTCCTGCAACACGCGCAACAGCTTTACCTGCAGCAGAGGAGCCATTTCCCCAATCTCATCGAGGAAGACAACCCCTTGATTCGCAACTTCCAGCCGGCCTTTCTTTTGAGTGACCGCTCCAGTGAACGATCCCTTTTCATGCCCGAAGAGTTCACTCTCGAGCAAACCCTCGGGGATCGCCGCACAGTTAATCGTCACGAACGGCTTGTCGGACCGCGGGCTGCTGCGGTGGATGGCGCGCGCGACTAATTCCTTGCCAGTTCCACTTTCACCCTGGATCAGCACCGTGGCATCGGTCCGCGCCACGCGCGAGAGGAATTGATAGACCTCTTTCATGCGCGGGCTTTCTCCGACCATGTTATGTTCCAGGTTGATTTCGGTCGTGAGCCGCAGGTTCTCCTGTTCCAGCCACTGCAAGCGCCGGGCATTGTCCAGCGCGACTGAGGAAATGCTCGCGATCCCGGCGATGAGTTGCATGTGCTCCTCGTCGAATCGTCCGGCAGCGCTGCTGGTATCCAGATAAATGCAGCCGATGACCTTGTCGAACAGGATTAAAGGTACGCACAACAGCGAGCGAATATTGGAATTCACCAGGCTGTCTACGCTTTTGAGGCCGCCGCTGCTGGGCACGTCGGCGCCGAGTATCGCCACACCCTGCTCTACGACTCTGCGAGTGATGGTGCGGCTGACTGGCACAGGCTGCGTGTTCGACGAACGGCGATGGCGGGCAAAAACGGAGGCGAAGCGGTCGCCATCCTGAGGATCAAGCAGAATCACTGCGCGCTCGGCGGGAGCGACTTCAAAAATCAGACTTAGGATCTTGTCCTGCAGTTTTTCGAAATCGCGGATCGAGTGCACCACCCGGCTCACCTTCAACAATGCCGCCAGGTTCTTTCCCACCCGCGAGGCCGTGGGCAATTCGCTCAGCAGCCGGTCCGGTTGCAGATAGAGGACATCTTGCGGGCGAAGCTGCGCGGTCGCGTGGGTCAGACTATCTTCGAATTCGACCACGCCCGAAGAGGACTCCTCGGCTTCTTCCTCGAGCAGGAGGATGAAAACCGAGTCTCCCGCGGAAACCTGGTCGCCATGGTGCAGTGCCGATTCCTTGATGGCAATTCCGTTGACGAAGGTCCCGTTCCGGCTATCGAGATCACGAATTGAATAGTGGTCACCCGTCCGCGCGATGACGCAATGCTTGCGCGACAGGGAGGGGTCGCTGATCGAAAACAAATTGGCCGGATCACGACCGACTGGAACTTCTCCACTTGACAGGGCAAAACTGGAGTCTTTCAACGGCCCTGCAATCACTTGCAACCTTGGATTCACTTACGCCCTCGCGCCTGGTCCCCGAATGTGTTTAGCATACCGCTGGATTCAATGCATAAGATTTGTGGACATTGTCCAATATCCGAACAGATAGCACTCTATCCGATCAGATAGGATTTGGATGGTATCAGGAATGCAGTTTCTAACTAACCAACTCAAAGACGCCTGAAATTTCAGAAGGTTAGCGATTCACTGGGTATTGGCGACCCACGTGCTTTTATATCAGCGAGCTGAACCGGCAAAAGCGATGGGGGAAGCGCTTTCAGCAGTTTCGCTGGTTCGCTCATCGGGAACCTGGGGGACCCCCTCATCGGGTTCCCGATTTTTTTGAGGTAAGTGATTAGCCCGCAGCCGCCGAAGGCTGTAGGTACCCGTGCCCTGCTCCATCCTGCAGCGCAACCCCGTCACGGAAGGTGACTATCCTGCCAGAAATCGCTGGAACCCGCTCCCCGGGAACCAGAATCCCCACCAGATTCAGCGGATCGGCAGCGGAGATGGTGATAGCCTCTCCGGTGAGGGGTATCTTTCGGGTGGCGCGTAGCGACTCGACCGCGACTGGAAGCGCGAACTGCTCGCCGAGGAACCCGTCGACAAAGCGCCCGCCTCGAATCTCGCCCCGATCCTCCAGACGCCGGAATCCCATCTGCATTTCACGCCACTTGGGCAAATTGGTTTCGCGGGCGAGCAGATCGCGGAAGACGATGCCGTAGCGTTTCAGCAGCATCCAGCAGGTAGCTTCCACCGCCCGGTTGCGATCGGAGGCGGGATCGGTATAGAGCAGAGCCCAGCGTCCGGAACTATGGCGAGGCCGTGACGTACGCCCGCTGCCCTGGCCCGCCCGCCGCTTGGGATCAATCAGAGCGCGCAGGTTGTCGAAGCCGTCGGCGGTGACCACTCCTCCAGCGACCAGCTCCCACAGAGCCGTCTCTACTTCGGCTTTCAGCGTCCCTGTGCCGCGCACGATGTCTGCAAAGAACGAGGCTCCGCGCTGTTTCAGGAAGTCGAGCACCTGCCGCGCCCCGGGACTCAGTCCCCGCGATTCAGGCTGCTCTGCCGAGGGATGGTGAGGCGTCATCCAGTCCGCTTCTTCGCGCACAAAGAATGTGATGGGAGCGACGCTGGTAGGAATCACCCGGCGCTTGCCGGCCGACGAGTCTTCTAACGTCGCCGGATGCGGCGACAGGCGTCCCCACCCCACGGCTCCTGTCAGGCAAAGCTGGTCGAGCCATTGCGGATCATAGTTCAGGATTCGCCGACTGAGAACCTGCCGCTCCCAGGCATTCGCGGGAATTTCAAATCCCTGCATCTGGCGCAGCACCTCGAGCGTCGCCCGTTCGCCTTCGACTTGCGCTCCTGGAGCCACATGCTGCCAACGCAGCAGCCATCGCATGAATTGCGCCGCGGTGACGGGTTCGATCTGCTTGCGCAGGGTCGCAACCGTAAGCCGGTGAATGCGTGCCAAAAGCCGTCGCTCGCACCATTCGGTTTCGTGTGGCGAACTGGCCCCGGGCCGCGAGGCGGTGCCGGTGAAGTTTCCACGCAGAATGCTTCCACTGGCTTCCATCCTCAGCAAGGCTTTATCGATCTCCGAAGCCGGCAGTCCCAGCAACTCGCTCAAGCCCCTGGAGGTAGCTGGACCGAGATGATGCATCCATCCGCTCACGATCGTGAACAAAGCCTCGTCGTAAGAGGGAAGCCCCCCCTCCATGGTTGGCAGAGGCCGGTCGAACTGTGCGCTGGGGAAAAGAACCTGAAGGCTCTGCATGCGCTCCGCGGCTACCCAATAGCGACGGCCACCAACGGTTGCCACCGCGGCCCGTCCGTGCTCCTTCAATCTTTCGAAAAAGAATTCCCAAGCCGGGTCCACGCAGGGGTGGACGCCTTCGTCCGTCCCATCGAGCGAAGCTCGACCCTCAGGCGGGAGCGCGACCAGTGTATGCAACACATCATGCAACTCATCCGCGTCCCGAACATCGGGCCAGGCCTCTTCGCGCACTTGCGCAATCGCCGCCGGATCAAGCTTCCCAACTTCCTCCAGCACCGACTCCGGCAGCATGCGCCGCATCTCCACTGCCCGCGCCCGGCGTTCTTCCAGCGGAGCATCATCGAGATAGGCGTACGGATTCGCATTCAGAATTTCATGCGAGAACTGCGAAGGCACCGGTGTATCCACCGCAATGCAGCGAATCTTCCCGGAAGCCATTCTCCCCAACAGGTCCTTCAACCCGTCCAGGTCCATGGCCTCGGTCAAGACATCTTTCATGACTTCCTTGACCAGCGGATGATCGGGAATCTTGATATCGCCCTCAATGTTCTCCTGGCAGGCTGCCACGTCGGGGAAGACCGAGGCCAGAAGATCGTCCGAGCGCATGCGCTGAATCTGCGGGGGAACCTTCTTGCCGCCCTGGAACCGCAACAAGGCCAGCGCCCGGTTCGCATCCCAGCGCCAGCGCGTGCCAAAGATAGGAGAAGCCAGGGCCGCCTGTTCAAGAAGTTCCTGCACGGTCTCGACCGCCAGGAAGTGAAAGACATCGGCGAGAGGGAAGCTGTGCTGCTCGGCCAGCGCGATGTTCAGTCCGTTATCTGTTGCTGCCGCCTGCAACTCAAAGTTGAATCCGCGGCAGAACCGCTTGCGCAGCGCGAGGCCCCAGGCCTTGTTGATCCTGCCCCCAAAAGGGGCATGGATCACCAACTGCATCCCGCCGCCTTCATCGAAGAAGCGCTCGGCGATGATGGTATCTTGCGTTGGCACTGCGCCCAGCACCGCGCGCCCTTGCAGAACGTATTCGACCGCCTGCTCCGCGCCAGAGTCGTCAAGACCGCATTCTTCTTTTAGCCACGCGACCGTCTCGGCCACCTGCGGAATCGCTTGCGAGACGCCGATCGGCGAGATACTCGCCAGCCGATCGCTGATCTCCTGCCGCAAATCGCCCACACCAAACGACAATTCCTGCGTCCGCGCGGGAGCCTCGCCCAGCCAGAAGGGAACACTCGGCGGCGCGCCGTGCGCGTCTTCCACTAACACGCGTCCAGATTTTCCTTCTACCCGGCGAATCCGCCACGAAGTGTTGCCGAGCAACACGATGTCTCCGGCGTTGCTCTCGATGGCAAAATCTTCGTCGAGGGTGCCAATGACCGTGCCTTCCGGTTCAGCGACCACGTTGAACAATGCGGTTTCCGGAATCGCTCCGCCACTGGTAATTGCGGCTAAACGGCTTCCGCGCCGCGCCCGCAGCCGGTGATTGATACGGTCACGGTGGATATATGCGCCATATCGTCCTCGCTTCGCCGCAATCCCTTCCGACAGCATTTCCAGAATGGAGTTGTACGTTTCCGGCGACAGATTGCGGTACGGATAGGCCCGCCGAACCAGCTGAAATAACTCATCCTCATCCCAACCCGAATTCGCTTCATCCGTATCGCCGGCGTCCCGCCGGCCACTCGAAGCCGGCCCAGCCGCCGCGCAAGCCGCCACAATCTGCTGCGCCAGAATGTCGAGCGGAGACTCCGGAATCATCAGCCGATCCAGCTCTCCATGCTTGATCGCCCGCACCAGCGCCGCACATTCCAGCAACTCGTCGCGCGTCGTGGTGAAGAACCGGCCTTTGGGAATCGCGCCTCGCCAGTGTCCCGACCGGCCCACTCGCTGCAGCGCGACTGCAATGGCTCGCGGAGAGCTAATCTGGACTACCAGGTCTACCGTCCCGATATCAATTCCCAACTCCAGGGAAGCGGTAGCGACCAGAACCTTCACTTCTCCATCTTTCAATTTCTTTTCCGCGTTCAGGCGCAGCTTGCGTGACAGGCTGCCATGGTGCGCGGCCACGTTGTCTTCCCCAAGCCGCTCTCCAAGATGGTGGGCGACTCGCTCCGCCAGCCGTCTGGTGTTGACGAAAACCAGCGTCGACCGGTGTTGCTCGACCAGTTCGACCAGCCGGTTGTAAATCTCATCCCACATTTCGTTGGTAGCGATCGGGCCGAGGGCGCTCCCGGGAACTTCCACTGCGAGATCGAGCTTGCGCTTGTGTCCCACATCAACGATGACCGGGTCAGGACGTCCGTTGCCGGTGAGGAAGTGGGCGACTTCTTCGATGGGCTTCTGCGTCGCCGAAAGGCCGATCCGCACAGGCGGCTTATGGGTCAACGCCTCAAGCCGCTCCAGCGAGAGCGAAAGATGAGCACCGCGCTTGTCGTCGGCGACGGCGTGAATTTCATCGACGATCACCGTCTCGACATCTCGCAAGATCGCCCGGCTTCGTTCCGCTGTCAGCAGGATGTACAAAGATTCAGGAGTGGTCACCAGGATGTGCGGAGGCCGCTTGAGCATGGCGCGGCGTTCGTGCATCAGCGTGTCGCCGGTACGCACCGCGGTCCGAATTTCTGGCATCAGCAAGCCGCGCTCGCCGGCCATCTGCAAAATTTCGCCCAGGGGAACTTCCAGGTTTTTCTGGATGTCGTTGCCCAGCGCTTTCAACGGGGAGACATAGAGAACTTCCGTCCGGTCCTGCAAATGTCCAGCAAGCGCCTTGCGCACCAGTCGGTCAATACAAGCCAGAAACGCCGCCAGGGTCTTGCCGGATCCAGTAGGTGCTGAAATTAACGTGGTGCGGCCGGCAAGAATATGAGGCCAGCCTTGCTCTTGCGGTTCGGTAGGAGTGCCAAAGCGCCGGACAAACCACTCCCGGACCAGTGGGTGAGCCCAATCTAGAGAGGAAAACGGGAGGGACATCGCACCCGCTATTTTATCGAGGAAGCGCAAGTTTCGCAAATTGTTCGCCTGTAATTCTTTAAGCCAAAAGTTCTCAGGTTTTCCTCAAGGCACGGCGATGGCGATCTTCGAAGGAGCAGTTGAATAAATCCGTACAAACAGTTCAACAGTCATACCGTCCCCATTCAGCCCCTCGAAAATTCGTGTTTGTCACGAATCTTGACAGGCGTTCCTTTTTCCTCACATTGGCTGATCGTGTAACCAACCTTTAAAGAAATATTCAACTCCGGTTCACCTCACTCGCGGCAGAAAGCCCGAGCCTGAAACCTCGCTTGGGGCAAACACAGCAAATTTTTAACCGGAGGAAGCATGATGCAATCTGGAAGCGCTTATCGAGCCTTCTGGCAGAAGATGGGGCTGGGAGCGGCGATGCTGTCAACGCTGGTGAATTTGGTCGCACCAGCGATTGCCGAAAACAAGCCTCTCAAGGCCAAGGATACCGCCACCACCACGCCCATCCAACACGTTATCGTCATCGTGGGCGAGAACCGCAGCTTCGATCACCTCTTTGCCACTTATCAACCCTCTAACGGCCAGACGGTTTCGAACCTGCTTTCCAAGGGCATCGTCAACGTCGATGGCACGCCGGGCCCGAATTTCAGTCAAGCCGCTCAGAATAACGCCAAGGTGTTCGGAATATATCAACTGGCTCCGCAACTCAAGAATCCGTGGAATCCTTTGCCTGCGATGAATACGCAAGGCACGCCGACCAATCCCAGCGATACCCACCCCGCTCCCTTTCAGACAATCGCGGCCGCGCAACAGGCCGAGCCCGGCTTGCTCTCGAGCGACTACGTTCTGCTGACAACCGGCGCCAGCGGACTCGCGCAGGGTGTCGTGGATACTCGCCTCAAGAACGTTTACAACCTGGCCAACGGACCGTTCCAACTCACTCCCGACATCGGCTACGACGATTACGCTGGCAGCCCGGTGCATCGCTTTTATCAAATGTGGCAGCAAGCCGATTGCAATGTGAAGAACGCGACCACCAGCAATCCCAGCGGTTGCCTGCAGGATCTATTCCCCTATGTCGAAGTTTCCATCGGGGCCGGCAGCAATGGCTTGACGCGGCCCAGCGGATTCAACTTTGAATCCACCGCGGAAGGCGCCCTCTCCATGGGCTTTTTACAACATGGCTCAGGGAGACGTCTCTTACTTCAAGTCGCTGGCCGATACCTACGCCATCTCCGACAACTATCACCAGCCGGTGATGGGTGGAACCGGCGCCAACAGCTTCATGCTCGGCTCGGGCGATGGGGTCTGGTATAGCGACGGCAATGGCAACGTGGCCACTCCTCCCGGCAACGAGATCGAGAACCCCGATCCGCAGCAGCTGACCAACAACTACTACACTCAGGATGGATACGGCGGCGGCACCTACAGCAATTGCTCCGACAACACTCAGCCGGGCGTAAAAAATGTTCTGACCTACCTCAACTCATTGCCCTACCAGCCCAATCCCAATTGCGCACCCAGTACCTATTACCTGCTGAACAACTACGCTCCCGGATACTACGGCGATGGCAGCGTAAACACTGGCGAATTCACCATTCCTCCCGCGGTAGTTCCCACCATCGCCGATTCGCTCAACACCGCGAATGTCTCCTGGAAATACTACGGAGACGGATGGAACCTTTACCTGCAGGATCCGACGTACGCGAATCCCTACAACGCCTACTGCGACATCTGCAACTTCACGCAGTACGAAACCTCGATCATGACCAACTCGACGCTGCGTCAGGAAAACGAGAAGGATGTCACCGATCTGTACAACGACATCTACAACGGAACCCTGCCCGCCGTCTCCTACGTGAAGCCGTCAAGCTTCGTCGATGGTCACCCGGCTTCGTCAAAGTTTAATCTCTTCGAAGCCTTTACCAAGAAGATCATCACCGAAGTGCAGGCCAATCCTGCGCTCTGGGCGACGACGGCGATTTTTGTCACCGTCGATGAAGGCGGCGGCTATTACGACTCCGGATACATCCAGCCGCTCGATTTCTTCGGCGACGGCACCCGCATCCCGTTGCTTGTGGTTTCTCCCTTCTCCACCGGCGGAACCATTTCGCACACCTACACCGACCACGTCTCCATCCTAAAGTTCATCGAATACAACTGGGGACTGTCGCCGATTTCCGGCCGCAGCCGCGATAACCTGCCTAACCCGATCGTCGGATCGGATCCCTATGTGCCGACTAACAGCCCGGCCATCGGCAATCTGACCGATCTGTTCAACTTTGGCGGAGCAAGAGCGAAACATTAACTGTTAATTGCAGGACCAACCGGCCTCCGTCGGGAATTTTCAAATCCCGCGGAGGCCGATTTTGTTTTCACTCCCCCGTGTAAAATCCCTTCATGTCGAAGAAGCGCGCCAAGAAAATCAAACTTCTCCTGTTCGATGTGGACGGGGTTCTGACCGATGGCAAACTCTATATCTTTCCCGCTCCCGCCGGAGTGCAGCAGGCGACCCAGGAACATGCCGCCAAACACGGAGGCAAGGGTGGATTCGGTTTGCTCAGCCATGATTATCTCGAAGCCAAGGGCTTTCACGCGCACGACGGCACTTCGATCTCACTTGCCCGTCTCGCCGGCATCAAGACCGGACTGATCACCAAGCGCATTTCTGAGACTGTGGCCCTTCGCGCCCGCGACCTGAAACTCGAGCACGTGCATCAGGGCATTCAAGACAAGCTGACGGTATTTCTGGAAATTCTGAAGCAGGAAAAACTGCGTCCCGCGGAAGCGGCGTTCGTCGGGGATGACGTGATCGATCTACCGGTCATGCGCAACTGCGGCTTGGCCATCGCGGTGAAGAACGCCCGGAAAGAAGTGAAAGACGAAGCCCACTACGTCACCGCTCACGCCGGAGGAGACGGCGCCCTCCGCGACGCCGTCGAGTACATCCTCAAAGCGCAGGGAAAATTCAAAAAGGTTGTCGACGAATATATCGGCGAGAGAAGCCCGAAAGACAGTCAGTAACCCGAATTAGAAACCCTTGCCGGAAGCGGCCTTGCCCGGTCCCAGCAAAGGTTTCCCAGGATAAACGCCCGGCACAATCTTGCCGTCGTCGACGACAAGATTCCCCGCCACCACCAGATACTGAACACCGGTGCTTGGTTCCATCGGTTTTGCGAAGGTGGAATTGTCGCGAATCGTCTTGGCGTCGAAGACCACGATGTCGGCGTCCGCACCCTCCTGTAATCTGCCTTTTTGTCGCGCCGCCGGGGTTGAGCGTTCCAGCATCTGCGCCGGCATGAGAGACATCTTGCGAATGGCGTCCATCAGCGTGATGCTGCCTTTCTCTCTCACATACTGCGCCAGCACTCGCGAGAAGGTTCCGGCATTGCGCGGATGTCCTCGGCCCCGTCACTGGCAATCATCACCAGCGGATGAGGAATCACTTGATCCACGACTTGCTGCGTGTTGGAGAACAACAACACCAACTGCGTCTTCGTCGAGTTGTGGAGTTCGTCGAAGCGTTCCTTGGTGAGATGTTCGCCTGTTTCCGGGAGCACCAGTTGGTCGTAGCTGATGCCAAACTTGTCCTGCCATCCGGGATTGAATAACGCGGAGTTGATGTATGTCATCCCTGCGATATAGGGATACGCTTCGGTCGTCACATCCAGGCCGCGCGCCCGCGCCCCTTCGACCAGCGACAGGCATTCGAGCCCGTCTCTTCCGCAACTGCTGTTGATGTGGACGATATGCAGCGAGGCGCCGCTGATCGCGGCCGCTCCAATGACTTCACTGATCGACTCAATCGCCGACCCCGGCTCCGTGCGTCCCGCACTCCGCACGTGGGTGTAGACGGGCACTTTGCGCTCCGCCGCCAGGCGGAACATATCGATCACCTCCAACCGGGTCGCTCCCGGTGTGTATTGGATTCCCATGCCGACGGCCAGCGCGCCCGCATCCAGTTCCGCACGCAAGCGATCGCGAATACCATCAATCTGCTCCGGTGTGGCCGCCTGGTCGGTGGCCGGTCCGCTCTTGGGCAGAATGTCGGGATTGCCCGGATGAGTTCGATTGAGTTCCGGCGGCAAAGGTGCGCCGAACACCAGGGCCCGCGCCGCCGCATGGCTAGCTGCCGTGCCGTAATGAATCAGAGAAGCGCCCTGTTTGTCTTTCAGGAATGCTGTTACGTCGGGTGCGCCGATTTCCAGTTCGAGCGCAGTCGTGACTCCATCAAGGGCTTTCACCCGCTGGCTCTCCATATCCTGGCCGTGCTGGTGCAAGTCGATGAACCCAGGTGAAACCACCAGCCCGGCGGCATGGAGAACACGACTGCCCTCCAAGGGCTCGGAAGAGATGCGAGTGATTTTTCCGTCGCGAACGCCCACGTTGCGCACGGCGTCTAACCCGGTTTCGGGATCCATCACCCGTCCGCCTTCGATCACCAGATCGTATTGCTGCGCGGATGCAGCGGTCGAGGCGAGCAGCAGGCAGGCAAAAAAGATCAGCTTGCGCATTCCTTTCCCTCCAGGAGCGCCTCATCATACACGCGAAGGGGCAGGCTGAAGAGTCAACTGAAATGTGGAGGGAAGGGGATGGTTGAGCTGAGGTCCGAGGTCCGAGGTCCGAAATTAAAAACCCACCGGTTGTCTGCTTGGGGCGTGCTCGGGTCGACAACCGATGGGTTCTACCGTTTCTCCTTACTCACCCTGTTGTTTTCAGGAGTTATTTGTAATCGTAAACCCAACTCTCGCAAAAATGTTTCGCTGCCAGCAATTTTTTTTAAAGGCGGCTAAGGGATTGTTTTCGCAGGCTTTATTCCGGTATCCCCAACGGCCGCGAAGCCATCAACGCGGTAAATCGGGGATCTTTGCGCATTCCCGCGAATTCCTGATCTTTATAAACCTCATCGATTCCTTTGTAGCCATCCTCCATCGCCTTGCGCAAAGCTTCCAGGCAACGATCGTTGTCGCCTGCCTTGGCCCAGAGCTTCGCCAGAACGTAGTCCCAGCGGGCGCGGTCATCGGGAGACGCGATATGCCCGGCCACGCCGTTCCGCGATACGCGATCGAAGACGTCCGGATCGATCTGCACCGCCTGGGTGTATGCCGCCATCGCCTGGTCGAATTGCTTCTTGGCGAAATACGCCGTGCCCAGGTTGCTGTAGAACGACGCGGAATCCTGCGACAGCTTGACGGCCTTCTGGTACAAGCTGATCGCCTTGGAATATTTCTTGTCGTGGTAGTAGATCACGCCCAGATTGTTGTAGGCGTTGCTATAGCTGCGGTCTTTCTTGATCGACTTCTCGAAGTCTTTCTTGGCCTCGTCGAAACGATGCATCTGTAATTCGGCGATACCCACCTTGTTGTAAATGCGCGCGTTGTTGGGATCTTTCTTGAGGGCCGCGCGATAGAAGTCGACAGCATCCAGATAATATTTGCTGAAGCGCAACTCGTCGCCTCGCTGCTCGAGTGCATCGACGCTCGAAGCCTTGTCTGGAGCCTCTGCCACGCGCATCTGCGGCAAGCCCACCTGTACTTGTTCCGATTGAGAAACTTCAGCCTGCAGAAACAGGCCACAGAGAAGAAACAGCAACAACCCGTATATACGACGCATACCCGGCACCTCCTGGCGGACGCTCGGGACTAAATTCCTCGGCCTTCATTCCCCAACCGCCGCGACCGTCTAGTGGGGACCGTTCCCGCTATTGTCCGGCGGCGGAGACGGCGGGTTAGACGGTTTGTCGTCTTTAAAGATACCCACAAACTTGCCAAAAATTCCCTTCTTTTTTTTCGCCTGCTCCGGATTGGTCTCCTGCGCCTGGTTACTTTCGTTCGGGTTCTGTCCAGCCTGCGGCGGTGGGAGCACCTTGTCGCCCCCTAAACCAAAGATCTTGGAGAAGAAGCCCCTCACTCCATTGGGCTGGTCGCAGGTCTGGTTCGGCTCGGTCCCGGCGATAAAAGCCGCCGTGTAAGTCTCAGGGCAAGCTGGAGTTGCAAGCAGATTGGTGGATTTATCAAGCTGCACGTCGACCACCCCGGTGGGCTGGGAAAACGGCGCAGCGTCCGAATATTGCGGAAGAGTCACGGCTTTCTTCATGAACTCTGCCCAGATCGGGGCCGCCGTCTGTGCGCCGCTCAGTCGGATATCGCTGTAGTCGTCGTAGCCGACCCAGACGATACATAACAGATTGCTGGTGTACCCGGCGAACCATCCGTCGTGCGATGTACCCGTCTTCCCGGCCGCCGGAGCGGTGAATCCGCGCGCTCGCACCGGAAACCCGGTACCAAAATTCATCACGCCTTCCAGCATGTTGGTCATGACATAGGCGACCCGAGGATCGAGTACGTCACGCTTATCCGGCTTGAAATCCATTACCACGTCGCCATTCGCGTTGCGCACCGAATTTACCCATTGCGGCGCAATCCGCGTGCCGTCGTTGGCAAACACGGTGTACGCCGCCGCCATATCGATCGGAGTCGCGTCATACGCGCCGAGCGCCATCGCGGGAGTTGCTTTCACCGAAGTGATCCCTGCCTGCTTGGCAAGGTCGGCGACCTTGTCGTAGCCCACTTCTTCCGCCAGTTTCACGGTCGCATTGTTGAGCGACAGCGCCAGCGCATATCGGGCCGTGACATCGCCGTGATATTCCTCTTTGTAATTTCTCGGCTCGTAAATCTGATCGCCATATGCAAAAGTCGTCGGCGCATCGGTGACCAGTGACGCGGGCGTGAACACCGGGTTGCCGCCGTTGATCCCGGTATTCATTGCGGCCGCATAAACAAAGGGCTTGAAGATCGACCCTGTAGGACGCTTCGCCACGGCGTGATCTAGCTGGCTGATCCCGTAGTTGCGTCCGCCCACCAGCGCCAGCACTTCGCCGGTATGCGGATTCATTGCCACCAGCGCAACTTGCGCCTGCGGGCCGGGCTGTACCGTGGTCTCGTACTTTCCCTTGCCGACTTTCACCTTCTTGGTGCGCATCTTGGTGACTTGGTCGTCCACCAGCTTGATGCCCGCTTCCACCGCCTGCGCGGCGGCTTTCTGCAAATCAGGATCAAGCGTGGTGTAGATGCGGTATTGCTGGTCGTTCATCTCGCGCTCATTTAGCTTGTTGACCAGCGTGTCGCGCACCAGATCGACAAAGTACGGAGCGTCGCTGGCTTCCACATTCGGGGGCGCCAGCTTCAGCGGAGTGGCCTTTGCCTTCTCGGCATCCGCTTTGCTGATGGCATGAGTCTCGAACATGCTGTCGAGCACCAGGTTGCGGCGTTCGAGAGCCCGTTCCGGATGCCGGTAGGGAGAGAGCGCGCTTGGCGCCTGTATGATTCCCGCGATCAGCGCCGCTTCCGGCAGTGTGATGTCTTTCAGATTCTTGTTGAAGTAGGCGTGCGAAGCCTCTGCAAATCCACTGATGGTGAATGACCCGCGCTGTCCCAGATCCACCCGGTTGGCATAGAACGCGAAGATCTGCTGCTTGGTGAACTTCTGTTCCAGCTCCATGGCGATGACCATTTCGGCCATCTTGCGCGTCACCTTCTTCTCCGGACTCAAGAAGAAGGCGCGCGACAACTGCATGGTGATCGTGGAACCACCCTGCTCATGCCGCTGGTGGGTGAAGTCGATCCATGCCGCTTCCGCCAGGCGGACGAAATTTACTCCGCTATGCTCAAAAAATCGCCGGTCTTCGATCGCCGTGACCGCGTCTACCATGACCTTGGGGATCTGGTCGTAGGTCACGACTTCGCGTTTGGAGCGCTGTCCCGCGTCGAATAACGACGTGATCAGCTCCGGTTCGAGTTCATAAGCGTCGAGCGAACCGGAGTTCCCGGTGATGCTTGCGATCTTGCCGCCCTGAAAAACGATGCGCGCCGGTTCGGGGCTGTGATAGGAATCGGGCCCCGGCTTCACCTCGATGCCGCCACTGATCAGATGAAAAGAGCCCATCGGCGCTTGCGTGTCATGGTCGCTATACCCTGCGCGGCGCAACAGCGACTCGATGTCGCGGGCATCCATCTTTTCCCCCACGCGCACGGTCGGAGCAATGGAATAAATCTTAGCGGAGTTGCTGAAGACCTGCCCTTTGAACTTCTCGTCGATGATGCGGTCGTACTTGACGTAGAAGTAGGAAAGCGTGCCGCCGATCAGGATGGCGAGTGTAATGAAGGCGAGAAGCGCAACCCGAATCACCGGGTCACGGGAAATTACGCTCTTCCCACCGCTTTTTTTGCTCTTCGGGATCTTTAGTTTAATGGCCACAGATGTATGGACGGATTTCCCTCTACTGCCTTAGACGGCCGCTCACGCCTCCGCCGTTATCCGCACGAATAAATTCTCTTCCCGCCTCGAGAGACTCGAGTCCCACCGCCTTCAGGAAGGGAATGCCCTTATTTTAACCTCTGGCGAGTGGCTTTGCTGCGTGGCCAAAAAGGTACGCCGGCCTCCGCCAACCAAGCGGGGACCGGCTAGCCTGGATTCTTAAACATGCGCCTAATCGGTGACGGCGAACGGGAAGCTCGATACCGACAAACTCGGTCCGCTGCTCAAAGCACCAGTAGACGGATTGGCGAGGATCACCGTGAGACCCGAGGCGGTGGCGCAGAACATCTCGCCGCCACTCTGCTCGAACTTGCACTGCGTAGCCGGTGGCAGGGTCATGAACGGCGAACCGGGCAGAGCCGTCAGATTCCCCGTCGTCGAATCGAGTTGATAACCTTCGATCGGTAGAATGGCGTTCGTGACCGGATCGTTTCCTGTCACATACACGAACTTGCCGTTCGGGCTGACCGCGAAATCAAACGGCGCGGAAGTGGTTGTGAACGGAGAGTTCGCCACCGGGGTGGGCACGCCCGTCGTGGAGTCAATGGAGAAGACATAGATGTGCTGATCAAGGGCGCTCCCTGCCGCATCCTGAACTTCCTGAACTCCCAGCAGATACTTTCCGCTGGAATCAGCATGCAACTGCGCGACTCCGAGATTAAAAGGCGCTCCCGTCATTTCCGTCAAGGCGCCGGTCGAATCGATGGTGAAACCATCCATCGGTGTCGTAAAGTTCAACTGCCCGGCATACAGAAACTTCCCGTTCCCGTCTACCGTAAGGCTGTCCGCTGATGACAAGTTGAAGGGATTGGTGAAAGGCGAGCCCGGGGACTGCGTGAGCGATCCGTCGGAATTGATTTGAAAAGAGGTAATCGATCCGATTCCTTCTGCGCCCACGAACAAAAAGCGGCCCTGAGGGTCGGACACCGCTGTATCCGCAGTGGCCCCGGTGGGGGTGAGCAGAAACGGACTCCCCGTGATGTTCGTGAGCGCGCCGGTCGAGTGATTCAGGGCCAGCGCCTGCACTCCATTGATGTCACCGAAGGGAATATAGACATACTTGCCGGAGACTGTAGTCATGTCATCGAACACACCACCCGCCAGCGCGGGCGCCGTCACGTTGGTCACCGTAGTGAACGCGCCATTCGTGCTGTAGCTGGCGGTATTGACACCGCTCCCTGCATAAAAAGCATAAGCCGCCGCTGGGCCGCCACCGCCGCCGTTCACTCCCGCGCCGCAAACCGTTCCGCCCGAGTTAACGGCTCCGCCTCCGTTGCCGCCACTCGATGTTAAGCTGGTCGTAGGACACCCGCCCTTTCCGCAGCCCACCAGAAACATGCCAGCCACAAGGGCACAAACCACAAACAGCACTCGGGTAGTCGAGGTCATTCTCATCTCCAAATGGCGCACTCACCGTGCCGCTACACAGGCATTTCCAGGAGGAACGTCTTGCGCCATGGTAGGGGGTTACCGAAAGACCGCACAAGGTTACGAACGTAAGGGATAGTGACAGCCCGGTTGCGCGAATCCTTGGCCCTTCGGATTTGTCCGCGCCGCGTGTCCTTAGAAAGGACTCTTGTTCCTGGTGGAGGGGTCGAACTGCAAATCCAGCGGATATCCCGGCAAATCCACGTGGACCGTGTAACTGGTCTCAATGGTCAATGAACCAGTGCCTACCGGGCCCACGCGCCGCACTTTGATCTGCTCTTTCGTGACCGGGATGTCGAGGTCCTGGGCCTTCTTGAACATTTCATCGCGGATCGCTTCTTCGGGCCGGGTGTTATAGGTGTTGATCATGGCCTCGTTTCTGACCGCATCTTCGAACTCGTAGTTGGCCAGATAAGGCGGAATCAGTTCCGCGCCCAGATAGACGGCAGCCACCATCACGAAAATCCCAAAAATCATTTTGATCGAACCCATAACGCGCTCCCGCTTCGAGACACGCGTTACAGGGGCTGCTCAATGCGCAGGCCTCAGTCGCTGCTCGAAGTATTCCGTAATTGAAGCGATGCTAGCATCCTGCATTTCCCGGGTCGAGCGTTGAACGACCTCGACAGTGCCTTCGGTAACTTTTTTCCCGACGGTCACACGAAAGGGTATGCCCACCAGGTCAGCGTCTTTGAACTTCACCCCTGGCCTTTCGTCACGGTCGTCCAGAAGTACTTCAAATCCAGCCGCTTCCAGCCGCTTGCTGATATCCAGAGCGGCGTTCATCAAGGCATCGTCCTTGACGTTGGTGGGAGTCACCACGATCTCGAAAGGCGCGATCTGCGGCGGCAGCCAGAACCCATTCTCGTCATTCGACTGCTCGATCGTGGCCGTCAGGATGCGCTCAATGCCGATCCCGTAGCTTCCCATGATGGGAGTCACCTCTTTGCCGTTACGATCGAGTACCCGCGCCCCCATCGACTCCGTGTACTCGTATCCCAGTTTGAAGATGTGTCCGATCTCGACCGCCGTATCGATGCGGAGCGGTCCCCCGCAGTTGGGACAATCTTCTCCTGCCGCCACGCTGCGCAAATCAGCATAAAGCGTCGGCTGAAAGTCCCGCCCCGGCGTCAGGTTCTTGAAGTGGTATTCCTCTTTATTGGCTCCTCCCACGAGATTTGCGCGTCCCTCGAGAGCTTTGTCGATCACCAGAATCGGCTTCTCGGCGTCTTTCAATTCTTTCGCCCAATCGATTCCGGTCGCGCCTAGATATCCGGCCGGAGTTCCGAAAAACTGCTTGATCTCTTCCTCCTGCATGGGACGCGTATCTTTACCACCGATCGCGGTGGCAAACTTCGTCTCATTCAATTGATGATCGCCGCGCATCAGGGCCACGACGGCTCGCAATTTCACTTTGCGAGTTTTCGCGTCGGTTTCTTCGATCATGTAGGCAAGAGTTTTGATGTTGTTCTTCGAAGACGTCCCCAGAAACTTGGAAACATCTTCGATGGTCTTCATCCCAGGCGTGTGGACTTCGAGCGGCTTACCGTCACCCTCAGCCGAGAGATCATCGACCGTCGCCAGCTTCGAGACAGCTTTCTCAAGATTCGCCGCATAGCTGCAGCTTTCGCAGCTAACGATCTGATCTTCGCCAGCCGGAGTGCGCACCATGAACTCGTGCGACTGCGATCCGCCCATGGCGCCCGAGTGCGCCTCGACCACCATGTACTTCAATCCGCAGCGGTCGAAGATGCGGCAATAGGTGTCGTAGTGCTTCAGATAAGAGACATCGAGCCCCGCCGCATCGATGTCGAACGAGTAGGCGTCTTTCATGGTGAACTGACGCACTCTCAGCAAGCCCGACTTGGGCCGCGCCTCGTCGCGGAACTTGGTCTGAATCTGATACCAGATCTGCGGCAGCTGCTTGTAGCTGCGCAGTTCTTTCCGCGCGATCTCGGTCATGACTTCTTCATGGGTCATGCCCAGGCACAGGTCGGCGCCCTTGCGGTCTTTCAGGCGGAACATGTTGTCGCCCATGACCGTCCAACGGCCGCTGGCTTCCCAGATCTCGCGTGGATTCAGCGCCGGCAGAAAGAACTCCTGCCCAATCTTGTCCATCTCCTGGCGGACGATGCCCATGATCTTGTTGAGCGATCGCTGCCCGAGAAAGAGATAAGAGTAGATCCCGGCCGCGAGCTGGCGAATGTATCCGGCCCGCACCAGGAATTTGTGACTGGCGACCTCGGCATCCGCCGGGGCCTCACGAAGCGTAGGAATAAAGAGTTCTGACCAACGATGCATAAGTATTGAATTCCAATCGGGTTAGCGAAGCGGCTATTTTACACGCAATCGCTTCAGGTCGCGTGAAGCAATGATGTGCCAGTCATAAATAACAAGTATTGAAGTTCGAACATTTAAATGATATATTAATTGTATGATGCGAAACCATGAATAATTCTCAGAAAATAGTGGCATTCCTGAGCGGAGGCAAAGCGGGTGCTTTCTGCGACGATTGCATCAAGGTCGGGCTGAATCTGCCCCGAAGGCAGCAAGTTGCGGCCGTCACTCTAGCTCTTTCATCCGGGGGTGGCTTCAGGCGCGAACCGGGGACTTGCGCTGCGATGAATCATACCGGTCGTTCAGAGAAACTGGTCACACGCGTGTTGTGAGCTTTTTGCGAAGGTGAGGAGAAATGGCTGTTGCGTCAGGGATACACCTAAAAGTTGCGGACGAAGTTTGGATTGCGGCAGTGCTTCTGCAACAAGAACATCCAGAAATCAAGGATTTTGGCGTGGACGAAATTCTTGAGCGAGCTAAGAAGATATCAGGGAAACGCCCACTGCGACCTGGTGTTTATGTTCACATTGTCCAGCATTGCGTGGCGAACCGGCCGCCGAGTCCGGGGAGGTATCGCATGCTCGTGGAGACTGCACCCGGGCGCAGACGCTTGTTTCGTGAAGGCGATAGCTACGACCCGGCACGGGAGGGGTCCAAGACCACTCCGGCGAGGGAGGATTTGATGCAAGAATACGTGCACCTTCTTGACTGGTACGCCGGCTGGAACCAGAGCAGCCTGGAAGACAGAATCAAAAATGATCCGTTGCTGGCCCTGGTCGGGGATGGCAAGGAACTTTGGGCCGACGAGCACGCCGATGAGTATGTGCGGAGAATTCGAGAAGGCTGGGAATGAGCCGGATTTTCTGGGACACCAATGTTTTCATTTACCTTTTCGAGAACTACGGAGCATTTTCCGCGAGTGCCATCGCGCTACGGACGAAAATGCTGCAGCGCGGCGACCAACTCCTCACTTCAACCATTACTCTGGGAGAGATTCTTATTAAGCCTCGTCAAGCGGGTGATGCGGAACGTTGCCGCAGATACGAAAAGGCGATTTCTGCGGCTGCGACACTGGTCGATTTCGACATCCGGGCGGCTCGCCACTATGCTGCGATCAAGGGGGACCGCTCGGTGCAAGCGCCCGACGCAGTACAGCTTTCCTGCGCCGCCAGCGTCGGCGTAGACCTGTTTGTCACCAATGATGCCAGACTCCAGGGTCGGCACGTTGTGGGCATCCAGTTCATCGCACCACTAGATCGGGTGCCGATCTGACGAACTATGCCGTCAGCTGCTTCAGAATCTCTTTCCCCAACTTCTGCGTCTCGCCGAAAAATTTCTGATACTCGACGAACAGCCGGTTCATTTCCAGAGATTTGTCAGCGGTCAGTTTCTTGCGCAGAATCATGTCCCGCACGTGCACGGGATTGGGCAACGTGGCTTCTTCGGTTAACTCTTCCAGCGCGGTCGTCGGATCATAGTGATACATAGGAACACCATTTCGTAAATTGGTAATCGCATAATTTGGAAAATTACAAAATTACCCGATTACGAAATTACCTACATCATCTCCGTCCCCCACAAATCGTGCAGATGCACGATGCCCGAAAGCTTTCCACCTTCATCGACCACCACCAGCGATGTGATCTTCTTCTCTTCCATCAATGCCAGCGCCGTGGCTGCAAACTCGCTCGCCGCGATCGTCCGCGGATTCTTTGTCATGCACTCCGCAGCCGTCAGATCGAGCACGTCTTTGCCGCGCTGTTCCAGCAACCGCCGCAGATCGCCGTCGCTGATCACTCCCAGCAACTTCTTTCCATCCACCACAGTGGTGATGCCCAATTTCTTGCGCGACATTTCATAGATCACGTCCGGCATCTTCGTTTTCGGACCGACACGCGGGATCGCATCGCCGCCATGCATCAGCGACTCGACTCGCGCCAGACGCTTGCCCAGTTTTCCGCCGGGATGGAGATTGGCGAAATCTTCTTCTTTGAAATCCGCGCTTGGCCGACAAGGTCATTGCCAATGCGTCGCCCAGCGCCAGCATGGTCGTGGTGGAAGCCGTCGGCGCCAACCCCAAGGTGCAGGCTTCTTTGTCGACGGAGCAATCCAGCGCCACATCCGCGGCCGCCGCCAAAGTTGAGATCTTCTTACTCCTGTCATCCCGAGCGGACGCGCTTCGTTTCGAAGCGCGGGAATCGAGGGACCTTGTGTATGGGACCGCATCCCCGGTCAAACTAATCAACGGCACTCGTAACCGCTTGATGGTCGCGAGCAACCGCAAAATTTCTTCCGTCTCTCCGCTCGCGGAGAGCGCCATCACCACATCGCCGCGCACCACCATCCCCAGGTCGCCATGTACTGCTTCCACGGGATGCATATAAAGTGCCGGTGTCCCCGTCGAACTCAACGTCGCCGCAATCTTGCGCGCGATAATTCCGCTCTTGCCCATGCCGGTGACGACGACTCGCCCGCCGCAGTCGTAGATCAACTCGACCGCGCGCGCGAAACTCTTCGCCATCGGGCCGGCAATGCGATCGGCCAGCGCCCGCAAAGCTTCCGCCTCAATGCGAACTACACTCTCACCAATGTTCTTCATGGAAACAGAGGATGTTAGCACGGTGGTCGTTAGTCGATAGCCGTTGGTCGCTAGCCAAACGGTTTTGCTGACGACTGAAGACCGACGCCTGACGGCTGCTCTTAGAAATGATCATCCATAATTCTTACCGGCGCGCCCAATCCCTTGGCCTGGATGATCTTGTCCCACGGCCCACCCTGCCAGTTATCTTTCTTTTTCTCTCCCAGAATCCAGGGGGGAAGGGTAATCAACAGATTGCGCGCGATCGACTGCACATAGGGTTCATAAAGCGATCGTAGCTTGGTCAGTTTCTCGTCCGCGTAATCGTCGGAGCGGAGGCGAAGCCCGTTCGCGGCGAGCGTATCCCGCATGCGCTTCTGCTCTTCCGGAGTCAACCGCTCGTAGGCGTGCGGGTCGTAGTGCGCATTGACCACCTGCGCCAGATCGACCGCCGCGTGCCGCGCCATGGCAAACGTCAGCTTCGCCTGGTCGGGCCGAATGCCCTCAATCCCCGCCAGGATCAACGAAGTAATATCCAGCATCACCGTGAGCGCGCCCAGCCACGACTGGTTGCTGTGCTGCGAACGAAAAAAACTCAGCACCGGATAAGAAAGATGATTGGCCAGCAAATCCGCCGACCAGCGCTCCCAGTCGCGAAAAATCTGGTCGAGGACAAGTTGATCGGGACAGCATCCCAGCCGGTTCAACAACTCCGTGGCGGTCGGAGGCGATCCCGCCCGCGAATCGAGCATCGAGATCTCCAACTCGCGCACCGAAAATGCCTGGTAGATCAACCGGCAGGTATCCGATCACGACGCCGAGGAATGCGAATCCCATGCCCGCTTCGAAAACTGCCAGCGCCCGCGCCGGTCCGTTGGCGGGAACAATGTCGCCGTATCCGAGAGTGAAGAATGTCTCTCCGCTGTGATAGAGCAGCAAGCCGAAAGTAATCGGCTCGCCCCCGGTCTTGATGTGCTCGCCCACGCCGTATTGCAGCAGTGTGAAACCGAGAATCAATCCGCAGGCCCAGAACACCAGCAATAGAATCACCGACAACGGCCCGAAGTAGCTGAGAAAGCTCTCTCTGCGGTTCGGCGACTGAATGCGTTGCGCGAGCCGCAGCCACGGCACCCAGGTATTGCGATAGAACCAGGCAGTCAACCGGAAGTGCCGCGTCACCCTGCGCGGCAGCACGATGGTCTCAAACGCGTCCAGCAGGACGAGAAAGATGATGACCACGCCGAGAATGCCCAGAAAAACCATCGTGATGAAACGTCAGATGAGATAGGGATGTTAGCAGATTCAACGTCTACTTCAGCGTGTCGCTGCGGTAAAGCTGTGATCGCACCGCGGTGTAAGTGAACACGATCGAGCGTCCGTCGGGCGTGATGCCAGGCGGCGCATTCATCGGCATCAATCCGATTTGTTCTTTAGGCTTGATCGTCTGCCACAGCTCATGATTGCCGGTCTGCAGGTCTACGCGGTAGATCTCGATGCCACCCTGCACCTCGGCAAAGGTGAAGACGTGTTGGGAATCCGAAGCCCAGGCGAAAGCAAGCTCGTCCTTGCCCAACTTTTCGCTGACAGGAATTTCTTTGCCGCCTTCCTGGCCCAGCATTTTAATCAACGGCTTTCCGTCCACGACCGCGATATATGACTTTCCATCAGGAGCGATAAATGGCCAGTCTCTTCCATTCCTCAAAAATTTTGGCGGACTGCCACTGGTGTCAGCGATATAAACACCCGGCCCGTTCGCGGACTCATTCCCCCGCATGACCAGGTGCTGGTCGTCGCCGTAGAAATGCGCCCAGGATGGCTGGAAACCATCCCAGTGCATCACGCGCGGCTGGCCCGCGCCTACCGGAACGATCTGCACCCTTGCAGCAGGATCTCCGGGCATCACAACCAATGCCCATTTTCCATCCGGCGTAATATCGGTGCCGAACCCGCCCGAGCCAATGCGCGTGGCCGGAGATCCGTCACTTTTCCTGACATACACGCTATAGCCGTTGCCCGAGTTTCCTGACTCGTCGGTGAAGAGAATCAGGCTGCCGTCATCGGAAACCCGAGGGCCGTAGCTGAAGTCGAGCCAGGTCAGGTCGCGTTCCGTGTCCGAGCCGTGTTCCACCAGCGACATGCCCACGTGCCGATCGCCCGAAACCATCAGACTGCGGCCGTTCGCCGCGGTATCGAGAATCATCGTCGAGGATGTCCCGCAATACATCGTCCGGGTCTTTCCCGACAGGGTGCTCGCATAAATGCAGTATTGCGGACCTGACGGCGACCCCGAATACCAGACTTCCTTGCCCGAAGGCGACCAGCTCAGCCCCTCCAACGATTCCCATCCGGATGAAAGCGTTGTGACGTGGCCGGCGGTGTCTACCACAATGACGTCGCCCCGGTCATCACTCGCGCCGCCGGGATGACGGAAAAGGGCAATCTGTTTTCCATCCGGAGAAATTCGCAGATCGCTAAGCCAGTTATCGACCGCGAGCAAAGTCTTGCCGATGGGATATTGCACTCGCCACATCCCTTTATCCCGATCGAGAACCGCCAGATTGTTCCCGTCAGGAGACCAGTCGGCGTCGAAGACGTTGTCGAGCAATTCGCGCGGCGCTCCGCCGCCCAGAGGAGCCGTCGCCAGCGTTCCATGGGACTGAAAATGAACCAGCCGGTCCGGCCGCACCAGCACCGCAATCTGGCCTTGTTTCGAAATCGAAAGCAGCAATGCCCCGTGAAGTCCCGCCGAAACTGGCTCGGGATATTCGTCGCGGATCACATAGGTGTCAGCCGCCTCGCCGTTGAGCAGGCCGCTGTAAACCACAGACTTTCCGTCGGGCGCGAAGCGTCCGCGGATCACGTTGCCGCGATGAAATGAAACTTGCTCGAAGGTGGGCACCGGGTTCGGAGCCGGCCGCAGGGACCAAGCAATGGCAGCTCCAGCGGCCAGCGCCAGTGCGGCAACTCCCGCAATCGCTGCCCATCGCGGTGCAGCCGGCTTGGTTTGAAGCGCTGGCTGCGCGCCCGTCTTCGACGTGCTGGTTCCACTCAATGCGTCTAACGCGAACGCCAGATCTTTCGCCGACTGAAAGCGCTGCTCCGGACGCTTCTCAAGACAGCGGCGGATGATGCGCTCCACTCCCGGCGACACCGGATGCGTCATCTCGCTCAACTCTGGCGGATCTTCTTTCAGAATCGCGGTCATGGTTTCAGCGGCAGTATCGCGGCGGAAGGCGCGCTCTCCGGAAACCATCTCGTACAAGACCGCGCCGAAGGCAAAAATGTCAGTCCGAGAATCAACCGTTGCTCCCCGCACCTGTTCGGGCGCCATGTATCCCGCCGTGCCCATCACCATTCCGGCCTCGGTGGGCGATTCCTCAATCGTTGCCGAAGTGGCCCCGATATCGCTGGTCGCCGACGGCCACTTGGCCAGACCAAAGTCAAGAATCTTGACTCGTCCTTCTTTGGTGATAAAGATGTTCTCCGGCTTCAGATCGCGGTGGACGATGCCTTTGTCGTGCGCGGCCGACAATCCCTGCGCGATCTGCATTCCATAGTCGGACGCCTTGCGCGCCGAGAGCGGCCCAGTCAGCTAACTCGGCGCGCAGGCTGTTGCCGTCGAGAAGTTCAGAGACAATAAACGGCGTGCCGTTCTGCTCGCCGATATCGTGAATCGCGAGAATGTTGGGATGGTTGAGTGCAGCCACCGCCCGCGCTTCTTGCTCGAAGCGGCGCAAGCGGTCGGCATCGCGAGCGAACGATTCCGGAAGAATCTTGAGGGCTACATCACGACCGAGGCGGGAGTCGCGCGCGCGATACACCTCTCCCATGCCGCCCGCGCCAATCGCGGAGAGAATCTCGTAAGGTCCGAAGCGAGTGCCGGAGGAGAGAGCCATCGGTGCGCCATTATATATGCATGTTCAACACGATAAGATGAGCGAATGATCTGGCGCTATCTCATCGAAGGTCCGTGGCTGGTGTTCGTGGTGTATTGGGCCGTGGGGCGAGCCTTGAATACCCGCCGCACGGTGCAGACCGAGACGTCCACCTCGCGTTACGGAATCCTGTTGCTGGAAGTGCTGGGGTACCTACTGCTTTTCAGCAACGCCTGGGACCTCCCGGTCTTCCATCGCCAGGTGTTCCCAGACAGTTATGCGCTGGCTGTGAGTGGAGTGGTTCTTACCTGGGTTGGCATCGCCATCGCCCTATGGGCGCGCTGGCATCTAGGACGGAATTGGAGCGCCCGCATCACTCTCAAAGAAGATCACGAACTGATCCGCACGGGACCTTATCGATTCTTTCGCCATCCTATCTATTCCGGCATCGATCTGGCCGCAGTCGGCGGGATGCTGGCGATTAATCGCTGGCGCTGCGTCCTGGGAGTGATCTTGATTATCGTTGGCTATTGGATTAAAGCGAAGAGGGAAGAACGAATGCTCGCAACCCAGTTTGGGCCGGCCTTCGAAGAGCATTGCCGCCAGACGGGATTCCTGCTGCCGAAATTCTAGCTACGGCGTGACATGCGCCACTCTAACCGCTGCATGTACCGCCTGCAATTCCTTTAGCACGGCGCGCAGTTCTCGCGAATCGAGCGCGTTCGCACCATCACTTTTGGCTTCCTTGGGATTGTCGTGCACTTCCATGAACACACCGTCGACGCCCGCCGCCACCGCCGCGCGCGCCAGCACCGGAATAAACTCAGGCTGCCCGCCGCTCACGGCCGGACGATCTTCGTCTCCATGCGACGCTGATGGCAGCTGTACTGAATGGGTCGCATCAAACACCACCGGCGCGAACTTCCGCATGATCGCCAGCGACCGCATATCGACCACCAGGTTGTTGTAGCCGAAGCTCGATCCCCGCTCGGTCAAAAAAACGCGATCGTTCCCGGCGTCGTGGCATTTCTCGATGGCATGTTTCATGTCCCACGGAGACACGAACTGCCCCTTCTTGATATTCACCACGCGCTCGCTCATCGCCGCCGCGACCACCAGATCCGTCTGGCGGCAAAGAAACGCCGGAATTTGCAGAATATCTGCGACCTCAGCAACTTTCGGCACATCCGCCACTTCGTGCACGTCGGTGAGCACCGGCACATGCACTTCGTCTTTCACTTTTTTCAAAATCCGCAAGCCCTCGACTAGTCCCGGCCCGCGAAAACTGCGGATCGACGTCCGGTTCGCCTTGTCATACGAAGCTTTAAAGATGAAAGGGAAGTTCAGCGAGCGGGTGATGCCCTTGATGACCTCAGCCATGAACAGCGCATGCTTCTCGCTCTCGATCACACACGGCCCCGCAATGAGGAAGAGACCACCATCCCCGATGCGAATGCCCTCGACTTGGAAGGAGCGTGACATTAGTTTCAAGTTTCAAGTTTCAAGTTTCAAGAAAACCTCAGGCGCAGCCAATAGTCGGCAAAAACGGCGAGCACCCGAAACTCGAAACCTGAAACTAGAAACTGCCTTACCTCTTTCCCACTTTCTCCGGCCGATGGAACAACTCGACTTCCGCGGCGGCTTTCTCCGCCCGCCGCTTCAAGCCATGCTCATATGCCGCGCCCACAAATGTTTTGAACAACGGATGCGGCTCGAGCGGCTTCGATTTGAATTCCGGATGGAACTGGCACCCAATAAAATGCGGATGATCCGGCAACTCGACCATTTCGACGTAAGTTCCGTCTGGAGTCGATCCCGAAATTCGCAGTCCCGCCCGCGGTCAGGGTCTCTTCATACTCGCGGTTGAACTCATAACGATGCCGGTGGCGCTCGCTGATCTCGGTCTGTCCGTAAATTCGGTGCGCCAGCGTTCCCGGCTCAATCTTGCACGTCCATGCCCCCAGCCGCATGGTTCCGCCGAGTTCTTCTACCCCGCGCAACTCGCGCAATTTATAAATCACGCGATGCGGTGTCGCCGGATCGAACTCACTCGAATTCGCATCCGCCAATCCGCACACATTGCGCGCGAACTCAATGCACGCTGTCTGCATGCCCAGGCAAATGCCAAAGTAAGGAACCTTCTTTTCGCGCGCATAGCGGATCGCAATCAGCATTCCCTCAATGCCGCGCTTGCCAAACCCGCCGGGAACCAGCAGTCCGTCATAATCCGCCAATTGCTCTTCGTAGGTCTTGTCGCCCGTCTCGAGCCCTTCGGCTTCCACCCAATTCAAATTGAGTTTCAGATTGTGAGCCAGGGCCCCGTGCACCAGTGCCTCTTTCAGCGACTTGTACGAATCTTCGTACTCGACATATTTCCCGACGATGCCGATCGTGACCTCGGCCTTTGGGTTATAAACCCGGTGCACGATCTCTTCCCAAGCCTTCAGGTCGCGGTCCTTGGCTTCAAGCCGCAGGTGCTTGAGCGCCAGCGTGTCGACGCCTTCATGCGAGAACACCACTGGCACCTCGTAGATCGATGCCACGTCTTTCGCCGTAATAACCGCCTCTTCTTCCACATTGCAGAAGAGGGCGATCTTTCCCTTGATGTCTTTCGACAGGAATCGGTCCGTGCGGCACAACAAAATATCCGGCTGAATTCCAATGCTTAGCAGTTCTTTCACCGAGTGCTGTGTCGGCTTGGTCTTCAGTTCCTGCGCCGCCGCAATAAACGGTACCAGCGTGACATGCATGAACAAGGTGTGGTCGCGTCCCAGTTCCTGGCGCATCTGGCGGATGGCTTCCATAAACGGAAGCGACTCAATGTCACCAACCGTGCCACCGATTTCCACGATCGCCACATCAACGTCCTGCGCGACCTTCTTCATCGCCGACTTGATTTCGTTGGTGACGTGGGGAATCACCTGCACAGTTTTGCCAAGATAATCGCCGCGCCGCTCCTTGGCGATGATCTGCTCGTAGATTCTTCCGGTGGTCCAGTTGTTGTCGCGAGACAGTTTGGCGTGGGTGAAGCGTTCGTAGTGTCCAAGATCGAGATCGGTCTCGGCACCGTCGTCGGTGACGAAAACCTCTCCGTGCTGAAATGGAGACATGGTCCCGGGATCGACGTTCAAATAGGGGTCAAACTTCATCAGGTTGACCTTCAGCCCACGGCTTTCCAGCAGGCAGCCGATGGAGGCCGCCGCCAGTCCTTTACCCAGTGAAGACACCACGCCGCCAGTTACAAAGATGTACTTCGCCGACATCTGTTCCTCGCTCTAAATTGTCTTGGAATTTTGTGCAGGCTGGGGTGCACAATTGATTATGCCAGAAAAATTCGGAGATGGGAACAGTGCAAAAACTCGTTTCAATTTTGTCATTCATCCAGCTCTGTCATCCCGAGCGAAGTGAGGCGGAGCCGAACGCAGTCGAGGGACCTTGTGTTTTCCAGTAGGAATGGCAAACGCAAGGTCGCTCCATTCCGATCTGCGTCCACTTCGTGAACACACATCTCCGGTCGGGATGACAGCACTGAAATATTCGGTGGTTTTGCCCCAGGCTTGACCGGAGAATTCTGGCGGCTTTCGCGGTAAACTGGCTGCAGCACGCCGCATCTAAGAACCATGCGCCGGATCTCGCTCATCCTCGCAGCCTTGCTATTCGGACTTCTAGCGCTCGCGCACGCGCAAGAGCTCGCCAAGCGTCTGATCCTCAAAGACGGCTCCTACCAACTGGTCTCGAAATACGAAGTTCAGGGAAGCCGCGTCCGCTATTTGAGCGCCGAGCGCAACGAGTGGGAGGAAGTTCCCAACGACCTGGTCGATTGGAAAGCGACTGAAGCCTTCGAGAAAGATCGTGCCGAAGGTAAGCCCGCGCCCGAAGCCGTCGAACTCGACAAGGAACTCGCGGCCGAACGCGCCGCCGAAGAAGCTAACTCCCCGTCGGTCGCTCCCGGCCTGCATCTACCGGACGATGGCGGCGTCCAGTTGCTCGACACGTTTCAAGGACAACCCCAACTCGTCGAACTCGATCAGAACGGCGGCGAAGTTAACAAAAACATGAAGGGCAACATTCTGCGCGCGGCCATCAATCCTATCGCCAGCTCTAAGCGCACCATCGAGCTTCCCGGCGCACATGCGAAAAATCAGTCGCACGCCGCCTTGCCCTCCGTCTACATCAATATCCAGTCTGGAGGCGCCGCGCCCGACATGGGTTCAGGCCACCTGAAAGACGACCGTCCCGTCGAGCCCGAACTGCCGTGGGATCGTTTCAAGATCGTGCGCGTGCAGACCAAAGGCGACAAGCGCATTGTGGGAGACATCAAGACCGCCGTCTACGGCAAAAGCAAGCAGGAAGGAAACTACGTCGACACCAACTCGCAGCAACTTACCGGAGGCTGGGTAAAAGTTACCCCCAAGGCTCCGCTCGGCCCCGGCGAATATGCTCTGGTGGAGGATTTGGGCAAAGAAGGAATCAATCTCTACGTCTGGGACTTCGGCGTCAACCCCAACGCCCCCGCCAACCAGGTTGTTACGAAACCTGACGCGTCGGTTCCGACGCCCACGCCAGATAAACCCAAGCCCCTGGAAAAACGCTAGATGCACACGTGGCGAGGGATGCCTCGTCCATCCCCGGGCGAAGCCAGGGCAGTTTTCTCCGCGCCCTCCGCGGAATTTCTCGCGATCTCTGCGATTAAAAGCTTTTGAGGGGAATCACCGCAAATCGGAATAATGCTTCACGCCCGATGTCTTCTTGGCCTTCGCTGCCGGACGCTTGTTGAAGCGAATGACATAATCCTTGGCAACAATATCTTCCTCAGGATTATGCTCCCGCCGCGACTTCGCCTTACTTGCCAGCTTCGGCTCACGAGCCAGAGGCTCCGGTTGCTGAGGCTCAGTCACCGTCGTAGCCGCGCTTGCCGTCGCGGGCAATACCATCGACTGGCTCGCAGGCTGAGTGTCTGGAGTAAACCTTCGCATCATCGATCCAAACACCAACACCGACACGGCCGCCACCGCAGCCATCGCCGCCAGAGTCGCCGTTCTCCGCAGCAATCTCTGATTCTCCGCCAGCCCCTTGGCCCGCTGCGCGAGGTTCTTGCCGGCACCGGCCCAGAATGCAGGTTTCGCGATCCGCGCGGACGGCGTTTGCATCGAAGGCACATTCCATACTTCGGAGGAAATGGTCGGCACTTCTACAACCCTCGGAGCTTCCGCCAGCTTTTGCGACACCACGACCGGAGGTTCGAGTTCCGAAGCCGCCAGTTTCTCCGGTTCTTCCAGCGCAACCGGATCATCTAATTTTTCTTCGACAACCTGCGCCGGAACCAATGCCATCGTTACAACGGGCGCCAAGGGCGGTGCCGCTGGTTCCGAGAACAGCGGGATCACCTGCATCGACCGCTGGCCCTCGGTCAACGCTCCCGGAGCCACAAAGACACACAGATCCTGCGCGTCAGGAATATTTTCCGCGCGGCGCAAAGCCGCTTCCGGCTCGCACTCTTCGAGAATCACTTCGAGATCAACGGGATCGGTAGAAATTTTGTCGCGAGGGACAATCTCAACCACAAAGCCGCGCGTACGCAAATCCTCCGCCAGGGAATGAGCGTCTTCCACAGCGAGAGTCCTGATTCTAGCCGACGGCATTTGGGCCCCTAAATCGACAGCAACGGTGAGAAAGCTGGTTGAGGGAAAACGGGCAAAGTGCCCGTCCTCCGGCGTTGCCGCCGGATGTGCAAGTTTACTGCAATCCCAAGTCCGGAGCCAGAATTCTCTATGGTTTACTATCAAGGCAACACCCGCGCATGCTTGCAAAGCCATTCTGTTCCGAGGCAAAATTACACCCCGTCGCGAGGGAAACCATGACCTCTCCCGTTTTGCGTACCGTGCTGCTGTCTTGCGTTTTGCTGACGATCATTTCCGCCGGCACCCGGAGTTTCGCCCAGGGATGCTTCGTTTCCGCTCCCAGCATCTTCGACGGACAGCACCCCATCTCGGTCGCGGTCGCCGACTTCAACCTTGACGGCAAGCCCGATGTGATCGCCGCCAACCCTTCGGCCCAGGGAGTGTCACTGTTACTCGGTAACGGGAACGGAGACTTTCAAGCGCCACGCACTACCTCCGTCGGTTTTCAGCCCTACTACGTTGCCGTCGGCGACTTCAACCGTGATGGCAAGCCCGACGTGGCCGTCGCCGACTACATTTATTGCCAGCCCAGCGTCGTCTACATCCTGCTCGGCAACGGGGACGGAACGTTTCAACCGTCGGTCAGCTTCGACGTCGACAAGACGCCGCACACTTTGACCATCGCGGACTTCAACGGAGATGGCATCGAAGACATCGCAGCCGCGAACTGGTGCAGCGGTGATGTCAGCATCCTGCTCGGCAAAGGAGACGGTACTTTCCGGGGACCCGTGAGCTATCCGGTCAGCTCTGCCTTGGCCGTTACTGCGGCCGACGTCAATGGCGATGGCAACATCGACCTCGCTGAGGCCGGCGGCGATGGATTCCTCAATCTCCTTCTGGGCAATGGCGATGGCACTTTCCAGCCGGCACAAACCTTTCTCGTGGGCGTCGGCATCCTCACCAACTCCATCGCCGCCGCTGACCTCAATGGCGACGGCAAACCCGATCTCGTTCTTGCCAACATCTTCGGAGCTGCTTTCAATCTTGGCAGCATCGATGTGCTGCTCGGCAACGGCGACGGCACGTTTCAACCCGCCGTGAGCTACAACTCAGGTCAGAACTCCGAGTCGGTGACTATCGCCGATCTCAATGCGGACGGCGTCCCCGATCTTTCCGTCGCCACCGACAATAGCGGAGGCGTCAACATCTTCCTCGGCAACGGCGACGGCACCTTCCGCTCCGCCGGCCAGTTCGTTACCGGAGACGGCTCGACCTCAGTGGCTGCCGCTGATCTCAATGCAGACGGCAAAACCGACCTTGTCGTCGCCAACAACGGTCTCGGCGTCACCGCCAACGGAAATCTTTCCCCGGGTAATTTGAGTGTGCTCATGGGGAACGGCGATGGGTCGTTCCAGTCTGGAAGGAACTCGCTGGCGGCGCGGTTTCCCGAAGGCATCGCCTCGGGCGACTTCAACGGCGATGGCATACCCGACGTGGCCGCGGTAGCCGTGAGTGGAGCCGTGACTGCGCTACTTGGCTCGGGGGACGGGTTTTTCGCTCCCAGCTACACGTTCATGGGAAAAGTCAGCTTCAGCGATGTAGCCACTGCCGACTTCAACCACGATGGGCGGCTGGACTTGGCCGTCGCCAGCGGCGAAGGCTCGGGCATTCTGCTGTTCAAGGGCAACGGCGACGGCACCTTCCAGACACCAAACGAATTTTTTGCCGGTCCCACCCCGCGAGCTATCGCCGTGGCCGACTTGAACCAGGACGGCAACCCCGACCTGGTGTTTGCCAACGACATTCAGGGAGTTCAGGGTACGGTGAGTATCCTGCTCGGCAATTCCGACGGTACCTTCGGGCCGGCCGCGGCTTACAACGCCGATGGAAGGCCTAAGTCTGTTACCATCGCCGACTTCAATCACGACGGCAAACTCGATCTCGCCGTCGCCAATTTTGTCACGGGGAATGTCAGCGTATTGCGGGGAAACGGCGACGGCACCTTCCGCACCGCCGTGAACTACGCGGCCGGCGCTTCGCCACGATGGATTGCCGCCGGCGACCTGAATCACGACGGCAACCTCGACCTTGCCGTCGCTGACTTCGGTACTATGGACCTCGCCGTCCTGCTGGGCAACGGGGATGGTACTTTCCAGCCCCCGGTCGCGCACTACGTCGGACACTTCCCCGGCTTCGTCGCCATCCGTGACGTGAACCGCGACGGTAACCCCGACCTCGTGGCCGCCGTCTCATTCACCGCAGTGCACGGAAACGGCACTCTCGCGATTCTCCTGGGCAACGGCGATTCCACGTTTCAGCCGCCGGCTTACTACGGAACCGGCCTGCTTCCCCGGGGTGTGACTTTCGCCGATTTCAATCTCGACGGCATCCCCGACCTCGCTACCGTGAACTTTGTCAGCAACAACGTCACGGTCCTACTCGGGGCGGCTCCGTAGGGCTGGCGTCGTTTGGTACTTCTAACTCCCCGAGACGCTGATCCAACAAACGCAAGTCCTCGGTGAGCAATGAAGGATCCCGCAAATCGATCTGCAAAAATCTCTTGAGCAACTCCGCGGGTGGCGCATCGAACCCATTCTTCAGCAGCGCCAGATAACGCGGCACAAACTGCTCGTGATCGCTCATATAAAGCTGGTAATACTTCAACGCCAGTAGTCCGCCGTAAACGTAATTCACATCGTAAAGTGGATCTTCATACATCAATGAAACCGCTGCCCAGCGATTGCGCAGCTCGGGAGTGGTCGCGGCGAAACTGGAAAACTGGCTGTCCACCGCCTCGGTGATCTTATCGAGATCATCCGCACCGCGCACATTCCCCGCGGCCACCCCGTCATAAATCTGCTGTTCGAGTAGCGCGTCCTGCGCGCCGTAAAGCGCATCCAGTCCCTTGATGCCCAGCCACTGCTCGCGATAGTAGCGCTTGGTCGTCGCATCCGCGGCATGTTCAGCCATGTAGTCGGCGAGAATCAATTCGTTGAAGGCGGCAAACGATTCAAAGAGAAAATTAGGGCCATCGGCATAAACCGGCCTCACATCATTTCCGCTCAACAGGCTGCGATGGACCGCATGGCCTCCCTCATGGGCAATCACCGAGAGGTCTTTGAAGGTGCCGTCGTAACGTCCGAAAAATAGAATGCTGGTGCTTCCGGTAAATCCGATAGAAAACCCTCCCTGGTAGCGGTTCGGAGCCCCACCAGGAAGCACATCGGCCCGCCGATTCGCCGGATCCAGCAGCGCATCGAAGGCCGCCTGATACTCGGGGCCGAGCCCGGCGAATGCGTCATGAAAGATGCCAGGCGCGTCGTTAAGCGCGGTACGCGGAAGCACAAATCCGCGAAGCGGCGCCGACAAATCCCACGCCTGCATCGTTGTCCCGTAAGCCTTCTCAAAGTCGCGCGCGCGGATCTTCTCGAAGCGCTTGGCCACACCGCCTTGCTTTCCCATCTGCTCAAGCAGCGCCTTCGTCTGCGTCGGATCGAGATAGAGGCTGTCGTATTTGCGGCTGGGAGCGTCTGTAAAGTGATGGCTCTGGGCATCCAGGTTTTGCGCTCGCACCGTATGAATCAACGAAAACGCAATCAGGTCGCGACGGCTGGCGAAGCCTTGATAGCGGCGATTGAAAGCCTCTTCGCGAATCTTGCCGTCGGCATTCGCCGCCAGCAGGCTGCGCTGGCGCATGACGTCCAGGGCCCCGTCCGCAGTCTTCACCGTCCCAAATGGAATCTCCCCCAGAATCTTTTGATACAGGTTGTATTGCCATCCCGAGATCTCTGGTTGGAAGCGGTCGAGCAACTCTTGTTGCTTCTGCGGCAAAACATGTTCCGCATCGCGATGCATCTCCTGCAGCGCAAACCGGTACGGCTTCAGACGCGGCTGGCTGGCGATAAAACTTCCCAGACGCGCGTCCGGCAAAGCCAGAATTTCAGGGGCCAGGAATGCGGTCCCGGCATCGGTATCTGATTCCAGTTTTTCGCGCGCATCGCAGGCGGGATCCTTGCGGTTCAGAGAACAGCGCAGGTGCAGATACCCTTCATGTTTGCGATAAACTCTCTCGACCTGTTCATAAGCTTCGAGCGCCTTCAGCAAGCGCGCCCCCGAATCCAGCCGACCTTTGTAGTTCTCCAGGTTTTCAAGCGCAGCGTGCAGTTCCACCCGCGCCGCCTGCTCCGCCTCCGGAGACGTGAAGTAGTAGCGCGCGAGGTCAGCCGTTAACGCCGGGGCCGCTGGCGTCTGCCCGAACAAGGCCCCACTTAAGACATATGCCACCAAGAACGTCTTCCCAATGCTCAAGCAATCTCTCCGGAAACAACTCACTCAAGTTGGTATAAGAAAATCACCACGACCGAGGGTGTCGATCCTTGTCGCGCCTCTTGCGGGTCCACGAACGCATACTCCAAACGACGATTACCGGTACCAATCCATTACCTTCGCCGCCCGATGAAGCGCCTCCGCGAGGGCCGCTATCTGCTGCTGCGTGCGTTCCAGGTCGCGTTTGTCAATTGCCTCGTTCACTCCTGGAATCACGACCGCCGCGTAGCCCGTGTACATTCCCGGAGCATAAATCGCGTGGTGGTACCAGGGACGGTTCGGCAGTCCCTCGGGAATCAGCAGCGCCCGCTCGGTTTCCATCAATGCCGTATTCAGTTTTGCAGGATCGCTCGGAGCATTCCTCTCTTTTCCGAGAATCTTCGCGCCCGCCTCCTCAAAGCGCTTCGCCGCTTCGGTGGCCTCCTTGAAGGAAGGGCCCTTGCTCCCAAAACAGTTCACGGCCTTCTTCTGCGCCGCATCGATGTAGAGTGCGATTTCTTTTCCGTACTCTTCGTAGTCGTAAGGCAATACGTCAGCATCGGCCATACGAATGGCCTCCAGGCCGTAAATGCGCGCCATCTCCTGCTCGTAGGTGAAATCCGGATCGCCAAACTTTTTGAACCAGTTGAAGTTGTCGAAGACGGAATGGTAAACGCCGTACGATCCGCTGGAACTAACATCGGTCGAAGGCACACCCAGGTGCTGCAGAAAGACGGTGTAGTCGGAGCCGCTTCCCAAGTCTCCTACCGGAGCATCGGACTTGGCTTGCGCTACCGGAAGCCGCCGGCTGTCGCCGATCGCCTCCGCCGGGCCTTTATCTTCCACACCGGGCAGGCTGGCTTTCATCCAGGCTTCATACACCGTTCCGCCCTTTGGACTCGGCACCGCTTTGGCAATGTCGCGAACGAATTGCTTCAAACTTGGCACCGACGACGCACCGAACTTCGATCCCGACACGGCCACATCCATGTTGAAGTACGCCGGAGAGTGCGCCAGTTCCTGGGCATACTGCTCTCCCCATTCCGTCGATCCCATCAATCCGAATTCTTCCGCGTCCCAACTGGCGAAAATCATGCTGCGCCTGGGTTTCCATCCTGACTTCAGCAATTCGCCAACACCATGCACGCTCTCAAGCATTGCCGCAGTACCGCTATTGGGGTCGACTGCCCCATAGACCCATGCATCACGATGATTTCCCGCGACCACCCATTCGTCGGGCAACTCGCTGCCGCGCACGCGTCCAATCACATTCCACACCGTGCGGTACTGAAAATCCTGTTTCAAATGCATCTTCACCTTCACCGGACCGGGGCCTACGTGATAGGTGAAAGGAAGCGAACCCTGCCAATCGCGCGGAGAGTCAGGCCCGCCAAGGTGCTGAAGAATCGGCCAGGCGTCGGCATACGAAACCGGCGTGGTAGGAATTTTTGGCATTTGCGCCGATTGATCGGGCGGTGTGCGCTTGGAATCGGGCAAATCGGGCAGCGACGCGATGCCCGGCGTGGTCGGATCTCCTGCGAATTCAAACATGTAGCCAATCGATCCACGTTGCGCGCCAGTATCGGGCCGCCACGGCCCTTGCGGATATTTATCTCCTCGACGCCAACCGTCGTCAGAGGGGTCGGAATAAATAATCACTCCCGCCGCTCCATGCTCTTGCGCCACAAAGGCTTTCACGCCGCGGAAGTTCTGGCCGTAGCGCACCAGCACAATTTTTCCGCGCACATCGATTTTCATCTCCTCTAACTTCTTGAAATCATCGGGCGAGCCGTAGTTCGCGTACACCACATCGGCTTCAACATCGCCCGAAGGAGACATGCCGTTGTACGGCATCACCACGCGCGCATCATCCTGAAAAGGATCATCTTCCACACGCTCGCGGGTCGGCCCGTGCATCTTCACCTCGGCCGGAGCGGTCACATCGACGCTGATTTCCGAGGGATAGTTGATCCAGATCTTGTATTCGACAATCTGTGTGTCGAGGCCCGCTTCGCGAAACTTCTGCGCCACATAGTCCGCCGTCGCCTTGTCTTCCGTCGACCCAGCAATATGAGGCGCTTGCGTAAGCGTGCGCAGATGCGCTTCCGCCAGCTTCGGGTCAGGCACAGAAAGAAATTTCGCTTCGTCTTTTAGTTCTTCGGAAGAGTTGCGGAAACCGAAGAGGCTGGAATCTTTCATGTCAGGGCTGGCTGCTTGTACGGCGCTGGAAAAGAAGAAGATCGCAACCAGAAAAACCGGGATCAGGGATTTCATCGGGCTCCTAAGGTTTTCATTACAAGCCGTGCAACGCCGCCAGAGTTTCTGCGAGATCGGGCTTCTGGTCGACGGGATAAATTCTCTTGTAACGCACTTTACCAATCTGATCGACAACAAACACGGCGCGCTCGCTGGCTCCGCGAAACGGTTCGCTCTGGCGCAACACGCCATACTGCTCGCACACCTGGCCATGTGGCCAGAAGTCGCTGCACAGGAAATAATCGAACGGGCCGATGTCACGCTCCCAAGAGGTGACATTCATAATCGAATCGACGGTGATGCCAACGACTTCCGCGTTGAGTGCGTTGAACTTGCCGTGCTCGACCTGGTAGGCGACCATCTGTTCGGCGCTGACCTTTTCCCAGTTCGAGGGATAGAACGCGAGTACAAGATTCTGCTTCTTGATCTGTTCGCGCAGATGGAAGCGTTGCTTCACACCTCCGATGAGGACGGGGAGATCGAAATCAGGAGCCAGGTTGCCGCACTCGAGCAAGCAGAATCCTCGAAGAAACTTCCCGTTTTGGGACGGGAATGGAGATTTTACTCCTATGCGGCCGCGGGAGATAAGACTGATCACCCGTTTGCGTCGTTCTATTTGCGGATTTGGCCGGTGCCGATTACTTCGTATTTCGTGGAGGTCAGTTCGGCCAGGGCGAAGGGGCCGCGGGCGTGGAGCTTTTGGGTGCTGATGCCCATCTCGGCGCCGAAGCCGAACTCAGCGCCGTCAGTGAAGCGGGTCGAGGCGTTCCAGTAAACGGCGGCGGAATCGACCTGGCGGAGAAATTGGCGAGCATTGGCTTCGTCGCTGGTTACGATCGAATCAGAATGTTTCGTCGAATAGTGATTGATGTGAGCGATGGCGTCTTTTACGGTTGGCACAACCCGCACGGCTATGCAAAGGCGCAAATATTCCTGTCCCCAGTCTTCGTCCTGAGCGGGAATCACGTGGGCGCCATTAGCGAGGCGGCGGCTCTCTTCATCGCCGCGCACTTCGACTCCGGCATCGAGCAACTTCTTCACAATGCGGGGAACATACTCAGCAGCGATCTTTTTGTGTACCAGTAGTTTCTCGGCGGCGTTGCAGACCGACGGACGCTGCGTTTTGGCATTGATCACGATGTCATCGGCCATATCAAGATCGGCGGATTCGTCGACGAAGATGTGGCAGTTTCCCGCGCCTGTCTCAATCACCGGAACGACCGCGTTGTCGGCGACATAAGAAATCAGTTCCGGACCGCCGCGCGGAATAAGCACATCCACCAGGCCCCGCGCCTTGATCAATTCCTGTGTCGATTCGCGCGTGCTGGCGTCGAGCAGTTCGATTGCGCCCTCGGGTAGACCGGGCACTGCGGTCAAAATTTCGACCAGGCGCTGGTTGCTGCGCAGCGCTTCTTTGCCTCCGCGCAGAACGATGGCGTTGCCGGTTTTGAGCGCCAGCGCGACGGTGTCAACCGTGACGTTGGGGCGCGATTCGTAAATGATGCCAATCACTCCGAGAGGGACGCGCAACTTGCGGATGCGCAGGCCGTTTGGCCGTTTGAACTCGGCGAGGGTTTCGTTGATGGGGTCGGGAAGGTTGGCGACATCGCGGACGCCGCGCGCCATTTCGCGGACGCGTCCATGATCGAGAGTAAGCCGCTCGCGCATGGCTCCGGCGAGTCCGGAAGATTCGAGGTCGGCGCGATTGGCTTCGAGAATCGATTTGGCTTCGGCCTCGATGGCATCGGCCATGACGAGCAAGATCGCGTTCTTCTGCGCGGTCGAGAGCTGCGCTAGCTGCGGGGCCGCCGCTTTGGCGCGGTGCAGTTTGTCGCGGGTGGAAGAAGTGCTCATCGTGGTCGACGCTGTCACGAAGTCCGTCTCTGGGGCGGAAAATAGGTTCCAATCTTGCGTTCGATTGCCCAGGGGATGGCCTGCGCATGGCGTCCATTAACGATGGCCACGTGCACGCCCGCTTCGCTGGCGGCTTTGGCGGCGCGTATCTTAGATCGCATTCCCCCCGTCCCGAGTTTTCCGTGGCCGTTGCATAAAGCTTCCATGTCGGGGGTGAGTTTGCGGACGGTCCGCATCAGCTTGTTTCGCTTACCGTTAGGGACATAGAAGCCGTCGACATCGGTCAGCAGCAGCAGCCAATCGGCTTTGACAGCGGTCGCCAGCAGCGCGCTGAGCTCGTCATTGTCGCCGAAAGCTCCTACCAGCTCGCGCACCGAGACGCTGTCATTTTCGTTGACTACCGGGACGACACCTAACTTCAAAAGCTGGTGCAGAGCGTTCTGCAGATTCTTGTAACGCACGGGAGAGGTGAAGTCATCGCTCGAAAGCAGAAGCTGCGCCACCACTTTTTTCCCGAAAAAAAGCTGCTCGTAAGTATGCATCAGCAGGCTTTGGCCGACAGCGGCGCAGGCCTGCATCAAGGGAACGCTCGTGGGTTTCTCTCCCAGGCCGAGGTTCGACATGCCGGAGGCGATGGCTCCCGAGGAGACGATCAGGTACTCATGGTTGGAGAGATCGAGCTGGTCGACCAGCGCGCGCATGCGGTTGGTGTCGATACGTCCACCGGGCGCGATCAGGCTGGTGCCTACTTTAACGACGAGGCGCATGGGGACAGGATAGCAATTGAAGCACCAAAAGAGTTGGTCATTGTTGATTGTTGATTTTTGATTGTTGATTGAAGATCAAGAACTTAGACCGCTGAGAGTGCGGAGAACTGCTGCAGAGGGTGCTGAGAAAACCCCGTTCGGCGGTTCCCTCGCGTCAGGGGAATGTCACTCCCCTACGCATTACGTGCAAAGGATTGCACGAACGACACTGAGGAGTTTCTTCCGTATTGCCAAGCATGGCGGACGGCTGTAAAGTTTGTCGCTCGTTTGCCCAGTTTAAAGGAGTTCTCCCGATGAGATGTATGACCGCTACCCTCCCGCTGGTTGTCCTGCTTTGCAGCTGCATGGCCCATGCCGGTTTTCTTCCTGGGAAGGGCTACTCCGCTCCAGGCTCGCCCGGGACGGTGATAGCGGCGGATGTAAACGGGGACGGCAAGATCGATCTGGTTGTAGGGGGCGCTCCAGGCATTGAAGTTTTCTTGGGGAATGGCGATGGCACGCTGCAGATCCCCATCGTGTTGCCGCTTTTATACGGCGGATACTTTCTGCCGTTTGCCGATTTGAATCACGACGGCATTCTCGACATGGTGACCGGCGGCAGCGGTCAACCCGCGAATCTTGCGGTCCTGCTCGGCAAGGGAAATGGGCGATTTCAGCCGCCGGTCATGTACAACGTGCCCAATACCAATGTGATTTACGCGGCAGTGGGTGATCTGAATGGGGACGGGAATCCCGATATCGTCGCCAGCACGCTCGAGACGCAGACGGTGAATGGCTTTGCGGTTTTGTTGGGCAAAGGTGACGGCACGTTCGGCACGCCCTCCACTTATAACGGGAACGCTCCCGAGCAACTCGTGCTCGCCGATTTCAACCGAGATGGACATCTGGATGTGGCGGCGTCCGACCTGATCAAAGTGGACGTGTCGTTGGGGAAGGGGGATGGCACGCTGGGGCCGATGAAGACCTATTCCGCCCAGGGGCCGGGGACGATCGTGGCGACGGATGTGAATGGAGACGGCAAACTCGATCTGGTGACCACACTCACCGGAGGAACTTCTATTTCTATCGAGCTGGGAAATGGCGATGGAACCTTCAATCCGCCGAGCTTCACTTACAAGACCACGACTCGAGTGGGCGGCCTGGCGGTGGCAGATTTCAACGGCGATGGCACTGCCGATATCGTCTACAGTTCGGCGACGAACGCCTTTGTGCTCAGCGGCGTGGGCGATGGCACGTTCGTGTTGAGTGACGGTCCGCTACCGGTAGGGCAGCTTCCGATGGGAGTAGCTGCGGTAGATTTAAATGGCGACGGGCACATGGACTTCGTGGTCACCGGCCAGAACAGTTCGAACCTGGTGGTGTATTTGAATGACGGGAAGTAGAAGTTTGGAAGCCCTTTGCCGCAAGGGGAACGAAGATCGAAGAGATTAGCGACGCCGCTTGATCTTCATTTTTCCGCATAATCCTGTCGCCGGACAATCCGATAAACTGGTGACATGCCTGTCACCGATCCAACCCAGCGTTTTTCTTCTCGTGTCGACAACTATGTTCGCTACCGTCCTGGATATCCTGCGGAAGTTCTCGATCTCCTCAAAAAAGAGTGTGGCTTAACCTCCGAAAGTGTCGTCGCCGATATTGCATCGGGCACCGGCATTTGGACGCGATGGCTTCTGTTGAATGGCAATCCGGTGTTTGGCGTGGAGCCGAATGCGGAAATGCGCAAGGCGGGCGAGGAGTTTCTGAAGAATTATCCGAAATTCACCAGCGTGGCGGGGACTGCCGAAGCCACAGACCTGTCCGATCACACCGTCGACATGGTCACGGCGGCACAGGCGGCGCACTGGTTCGATCGTCCGCGGGCACGCGCTGAGTTTGTGCGCATCATGAAGCCTGGCGGCTGGGTGGTGTTGCTATGGAACGAGCGACTGACGGATTCGACGCCGTTCCTGCGGGCGTATGAACATCTGTTGCTCGAGTACGGTACCGATTACAAGGAGGTGCGGCATGAGCGCACGACGGCCGAGATCCGGGATTTCTTCGCGCCGGCGGCGTATCAGGAGAGGATTTTCAAGTTCGAGCAGCAATTTGATTATGAGGGAATCGAGGGCCGATTGCTGTCTTCTTCCTACACGCCGCAGCCCGACAGCGGGAAGTACGGTCCCATGCTGAAGGAGATGCGGAGGATTTTTGATGCGCACCAGGTGAACGGGCAGGTCGGGTTGGAGTACGACACGCGGGTGTTTTATGGGATTTTAGATTGTTGATTTTTGATTGTTGAATAAAAGTCAAAAGCCTCAACCGCAAAGGATGCGAAGGAGCGCAAAGAAAGCTCAAAGCTCTTAACCGCAGAGGCCGCCGAGGTTGCGCGGAGGACGCGAAGAGAAGCGCTGTTTCGGTTTTTCAAATCGAAAATCAACAATTGAAAATCGACAATTTCTTTGGAGGTTTTCTGCCTAAAGACAAGTCCTACCACATGTCTCCTGAAGAGTTTCGCCGGCATGGCCATGAGGTGATCGACTGGCTGGCGGATTACTTCGCGCGCATCGAGTCTTTTCCCGTGTTGTCGCGGGCGAAGCCGGGGGAAATTCGGGCTTCGTTGCCGAAGAATCCTCCGGCGCAGGGCGAATCGTTCGCGGCGATGCTGGCGGATATCGAAAAATTGATTTTACCCGGGGTCACGCATTGGCAGTCTCCCAATTTTTATGCGTACTTTCCCAGCAATGGATCGGGTCCGGCGGTTCTGGGGGACTTGCTTTCTTCGGGACTGGGCGTGCAGGGGATGTTGTGGGCGACGAGTCCGGCATGCACGGAACTCGAAACCCACGTGATGGATTGGCTGGCGGGAATGCTGGGCCTGCCGGAGAAGTTTCTTTCGTCATCAACCGGCGGCGGCGTGATTCAGGACACAGCTTCGAGCGCGTCTCTTTGTGCGTTGCTGGCGGCGCGCGAGCGGGCGACGGGATTCGCTTCGAACGAACGCGGATGCGATGGAAAGTTGGTGGCATATACCTCGAGCCAGGCGCATTCGTCGATTGAGAAAGCGGTAAAGATCGCGGGCCTCGGCAAGTCGAAGCTGCGATTGATTGCGGTTGATGAGAAGTTTGCCGTGCGTGCAGACCTGCTCGAGCGACAGATCGTGGAAGATCGCCGCGCTGGACTGATGCCGTGTTTTGTGTGCGCGACGGTGGGCACGACTTCGTCGAATGCCATCGATCCGGTACGTGAGATTGCGCGCATCTGCCGCGAAAATAATCTTTGGTTGCACGTGGATGCGGCGATGTCGGGGACGGCGGCGTTGTGCCCGGAATTTCGTCACATTCACGACGGCGTGGAGTTGGCCGATAGCTACGAATTCAATCCGCATAAGTGGATGTTCACGACCTTCGATTGCGACGCCTTTTGGGTCGCCGACCGCAAGGCGCTGATTCAGGCGCTGAGCGTTTTGCCGGAGTATTTAAAGAACCAGGCGACGGAGTCGGGCGCGGTGTTCGATTATCGCGACTGGCAGATTCCACTGGGACGCCGCTTTCGCGCGCTCAAGTTGTGGTTCGTGATCCGGCATTACGGGATCGAAGGATTGCAGCATCACGTGCGCGAGCATGTACGGTTGGCGCAGCAGTTCGCCGCTTGGGTAAGGAAAGACGATCGCTTTGAAGTCGTGGCTCCAGTGCCGCTGAATCTGATTTGTTTCCGCTTGAAAGCCGGGGACGAGCCGAATCAGAAATTGATGGACCGGTTGAACCGAAGCGGGGATTTGTATCTTACGCATACACGCTTGAACGAAAAATTGACGCTGCGTTTTTGCGTCGGACAGACGAATACGCAGGAGCGGCATGTAAAGCGGGCATGGGAGAGAATTCGGGAAGAGGCGGGGAAGTAGCCGTCAGTCTTCAGTCGTCGGTGTTCAGCTAAACCTTGAGAGTCAGGCGTCAGGAGACCCCTCCCATCCGCTCCTACTGATGGCGCGTGTTTGGTACTTCGACTCCGCCTTCGATCTTCGGGATGCCAAAGTGTCCGCCCAGATGCGAGAGGTCGAGCGGGCTGATCGAGCCGGAGACCACGAAGAAGTCGACTTCGTTCGCGCGTGCCAGCAGGATGGCGACGTTGGTGATGGCGTTATGGTCGAAGCGTATCCAGAGGTCGGTGACCCCGGGCCCTCCGTTCTTGTCATGGTTGTTCATTAACTGTTTCCAGCCGGCCGCGTGGTAGTCATCGTTCATGGCACGGAAGGTTTCGGGGTCGTACATCCCGGGCTCGGCATAGTGATAGCGGTGGACCGAGACTCCGCTGACTCCGGCGATGACGCGGCGCAGGTCGTCATTGTCCTGGTCGAGCTTCGATGCAATCACCAGCATGGAATGGTCGAGCGTGAATTCGGTCTTGGAAGTAGCGTTCTGGCGAAGCGCATCGACTTCGCGGGGCATGAAATCCTGCTCTTGGGCTTGGGACAATCCGGCTGTGGAAATCGCAAGCAGTGTCGCAAGAAGAATGTGGGAAAGCCGCATGGGGCACCTCTCTGGATGGATGGGATGCGTTGTGGCTTCCACTTCTAGAGCGGGCTTGCGTCAATTCGCAATAGACCATGGGTAAATCGGAGATCATCGGGTAAGGGATTGAATGGACAGGGGATATCTGGCGAGGTAAACCGCGAAATGCAGACATAATCGCGGCGAAGCTCCCGCGATTAGCCGTTGGATGAACGCTTTTTCGGATCGACCCACTGAAACAATGGCGCGCCCCAGGCACCGATCGCCAGCAATGCTCCGAAAATCACGATGGCGTCAATGCTCTCGCGATTCTGGCGACCCCAGTAATCGAGGGCGTCGAGATTGAGCCAGATGGCAAATTCATCGAGCGTGAGCGCGGCACCGATTCCGTAACTCAACGACAACAGGCGGCTCATGAAAATAGACACGGGAGTGTCTCCGGTGCCCACCTCGGCGAGAGTGGCATAGCCGGTGATCAGTAGCAGCAGAATTCCCCAAACCAGGTGATGAATGTGGTGTCCCCCCATCTCGACGTAGCCGAACGGTCCGATGTGATGGGTGATGGAGGCGACCAGCAGGCGCACAGCGACAAAAGTGAAGAAGAAGCTGATGGAAGCGAAGAACAGGCGGCGGCGCGGGCGGTCGGGAATGCGCTGGTGAATGATGTGTCCGAGTTCGGTGAGGTGGACCGTGAGCAGGATGACAGCAATGAGCAGAACGATGAAGATCAGCAGAATCCATGCGCCGGCGATGTGCATGGGGCAAGTTTTTATCACATTCTGGTGTCGTTGACGGCTACATGCTGCGCTCCTTATGATGGCCGGAGCTTTTTAGTGCGCGCCAGATCCCTCCTGCTTCGCTTCGCTCAGCGTCGGGATGACGTCTTTTAAGAGAGAGAAGGACTCAAGAATGATTGTCGGGAGCTACGGAGTGAACGAGATTCTGCGGAGCCTGCCTTCGGCAGCGAGCGCGACCTTTCTGGCGCTGTTTCCGATTGTGAATCCGTTTGGCGGCGTGCCGATTTTTTATTCGCTTACCACCCACTTTGATAAACACGAGCGCGATCACACCGCGCTGAAAACTGCAGTGTTTGTCGGGATCATCCTGGTGTTCTTTTTATTCCTGGGACGCTTTGTGCTGAATTTCTTCGGCATCTCGCTTCCAGTGCTGAAGATTGCCGGAGGGTTGATCGTCGCGAACACAGCCTGGGGGATGGTGACGGCATCAAGCCGCATCACTGCTCTGGAAAGCGCCGAGGCCAGCACGAAAGAAGATATTTCCCTGACGCCCATGGCGATGCCGTTGCTGTCGGGGCCGGGATCGATTGGCGTGGTTATGGGACTGGCAGCGCATACTGATTCGCTGATGTCGTACTTCGGGATGGTAATCGGGATTGCGGCGGTGGCGTTGAGTGTCTATCTGTTCTTGCGCCTCGGCGGTCCGCTGGTGTCGCGGCTGGGTCCGGGCGCGACCGGCGCCATCAACCGCATCTTCGGATTTCTGATTCTGGCGATTGCGGTGCAGTTGGTGTGGGACGGGATGGTGGATTTTAAGTAAATTCTCTTGTGTAGCGCGGGCACTCTTGCCCGCGTTTAGCCCGGAGCAGTGTCCTTCATCGAAGGCGGTACCCTGGTCAAGAGCACGTGGGAAGGTAAAGATCGTTACTCTTGGTCAGGCGCGGGCAAGAGTGCCCGCGCCACATGGCTACTTTAGTGTGACCAGTTTGTCTACCAGTTCCGAGTAATCTTTCTTTTCCAGCCCGTGGACTTGCTTGTTGTACTCGTCCACTTTGCTGGAATAATTCATCGAGCAGAATTTCGGTCCGCACATGGAACAGAAGGCGGCCGTCTTGTATCCCTCTTCAGGCAGAGTCTCGTCGTGCATGGAGCGGGCGGTCTCGGGGTCGAGCGACAGCGCGAACTGCTTCTCCCAATCAAACTTGTAGCGAGCATAACTGAGGGCGTCGTCGCGGTCTTGCGCGCCGGGACGCCTGCGCGCGATGTCGGCGGCGTGCGCGGCGATCTTGTAAGCGATGATGCCGTCTTTCACGTCTTTTTCGTTGGGCAGTCCCAGATGCTCTTTCGGAGTGACGTAGCAAAGCATCGCGGCGCCATGCCATCCGATCATGGCCGCGCCGATGGCCGAGGTGATGTGATCGTAGCCGGGAGCGATGTCGGTGACGAGTGGACCGAGCGTATAGAACGGAGCTTCGAAGCAGAGTTCTTTTTCTTTATCCACCTGCTCTTTGATCTTGTCGAGCGGCACGTGGCCGGGGCCTTCGATCATCACCTGAACGTCGTGTGCCCAGGCTTTCTTGGTCAGCTCGCCAAGAGTTGCGAGTTCGGCAAACTGGGCTTCGTCACTGGCGTCGGCGATGCAGCCGGGACGCAGGCCGTCTCCGAGAGAAAAGCTGACGTCGTGCTTGGCGAAAATCTTGCAGATGTCGTCGAAGCACTCGTAGAGAAAGTTCTGCTTGTGATGATGCGCCATCCACTGCGCGAGAATCGCGCCGCCGCGGCTGACGATGCCGGTGATGCGCTTGGAAACCATCGGCAGATATTGAATCAGCACGCCGGCGTGGATGGTCATATAGTCCACGCCCTGCTCGGCTTGCTCCTCGATCACTTCAAGCATCACCTTGGCAGTGAGATCTTCAATGCGCTTCACGCGCGAGATAGCCTCGTAGATTGGCACGGTGCCGATGGGCACGGGCGAGTGGCGCAGGATGGCTTCACGAATCTCGTGGATATTGCCGCCGGTCGAGAGGTCCATGACGGTATCGGCGCCGTAGTGCACCGAAGTGTGCAGCTTCTTGAGTTCTTCGTTGATCTCCGAGGTGACGGCCGAGTTCCCGATATTGGAATTGATTTTGCAGAGCGAGGCCACGCCGATCGCCATGGGCTCAAGCTCGGGATGATTAATGTTTGCCGGGATGATCATGCGTCCGCGGGCAACTTCGTCGCGCACCAGTTCCGGAGAGAGCTTCTCCTTGTGTGCGACGTAGTTCATTTCGTCAGTGATGACTCCCTGGCGGGCGTAGTGCATCTGCGAAAAGTTGCCGTCGCGGTTCTCGGCCTTGCGGCGCAGAAGCCAGTCTGCGCGCGGCTTAGGAACGGAATGTCCATTGTTGCCATTCGTGGAAGTCATGATTGCAGGCCACCTCACCAGGGATTCTTGAAACCCGATTATACGCTGGCGTGAAGAACACCACAGAGGCACAGAGACACAGAGAAAATCACAAACCTAGAAACAACTAGGAGCTTCTTACCATACATCGTCCTCAGCGCCTGGCCATCGAATTTGCGCGCAACAGGGTGCAGACCGATTCTCATTCGCCGGGGAAGTATCGTGTCGATGGCGTGGTGCAGAACATGCCCGAGTTTCAACAGACGTGGAGTTGCAAAGCCGGCCAGCCGATGGTGAGAGAGAACGCGTGCCGGGTTTGGTAGGGCGACTTTAGTGGAAGGCTTTTCGTTTCCTTTGAAAGACGTCATCCTGAGAGCCGGCGTTTTTCAGCCGGGCGAGGGATCTGGCGTGCAGCGTCTGTGACTCACGCCAGATCCTTCGCCCTGTCGGGCACAGCATGACGTCAAAATCTGCGAGCAGGCGCTATTATTTGAATCCCTTCCTGCGCTTTTCGCTGTAGCGGTGCAAGGCATCTTCGATGACGGGGTATGCTTCCGCCGCGGGGCGAATCTCATCAACCTCCACCGCTTTCCCCTCCAGCTGTTTGTAATCCTGAAAGAAGCGGCGCAGCATGATCAGCCGGTGCGGAGGCATCTCTCCGGCTTCGTGGTAGCTGTTGAACTCCGGATCCTCCGTAGCCACCGCGATGATCTTGTGATCTTTCTTGCCGGAATCGATCATGGTCATCAAGCCGATGGCGCGGGCGTGAATGATGGTCAGCGGCACCACGGTTTCCTGGCAGAGCACCAGCACGTCGAGCGGATCGTCGTCTTCGGCGAACGTCTGCGGGATAAAGCCGTAATTCGCGGGATAGTAAACCGCGGAGTAAAGAATCCGGTCGAGCTTGATCAGGCCGCTGGCCTTGTCGAGTTCGTATTTTACGCTTGAGCCGAAGGGAATCTCGATCACGGTCTGGAACTCTTGGGGAAGCTTGTCGCCCGGAGTGACGTCGTGCCAGGGATGGATCATACAATCCAGAATAGCAGGGGGAATCGTTTGAAAACTGGACGGAGGGGTGCCCCGGCACTGTCCTTCGGGACATCTTGACCCTTGCCGGGGCAGAGCATAGAGTTTAAGGGTTGGGGCGAGGTGCTTGATGTCCAGCGAAACCAGCAAATATTTCAAGTTCGGCGGGGCCACGCTGCTGATTCTGTTCTCCCTGGGCTATCTGGCGTACACCGGGGTGCAGGAGAGCAAGAGTTATTACGTCACCATCCAGGAGCTGCAGGGGATGGGCAATAACGCGTACACCAAGCGGCTGCGCGTCGCCGGCAATGTGCAACCCGGATCGATCAAGCGCACGGGCACGCACGTGGAATTCGTCCTGGTGGAAAAAGACCGGACGCTGGCGGTCGACTACAACGGGACCGAAGCTCCTCCGGACACCTTCAAAGACAACTCCCAAGCCCTAGCGGAAGGCAGCTTCGGACGCGATGGCGTCTTTCACGCCAAGCAGCTGCAGGCCAAGTGCGCGTCGAAGTACGCTCCCGCGCCGGGTGCGACTACCCCCAGCACCGAGCAGCCGAAGAGCATGACCCAACTGCAAGCTCCCGCAATGAAGTAGTGGCCGATTGGACGCCGGCGCTACTTTGCTACCGCTTCTGCGTGATATCTTTCCTTCGAGTGGGCGATCCCATCATCGTCGTCACCGGTCTTATCAAACAGTTTGGACGCTTCGCGGCTTTGCGCGGCGTCACCGCCAGTTTCGAGGCGGGGCGCCTCTACGCCATCCTGGGCGACAACGGGGCAGGGAAGACTACGCTGCTGCGCGCGCTTGCCGGGCTGACCCCTTCTACCCGGGGCACCATCGCCATGCTGGGCTCGACCAAGTTGCGCGAAGTTTGCCGCGAAGTGGGGTACATGGCGCATCCGTCGCTGCTCTACGACGAGATGAGCGGCATGGAGAACCTGCGCTACTTCGCCAAGCTGTATGGGATCAAAAGCGAAGAGCGTTGTGCGGAGGTGATTCGCGCGGTGGCGCTTGATCCGGAGTTGGAGCGTCCAGTAGGCCAGTATTCGCAGGGTATGCGGCAGCGCATGTCGCTGGCCCGCGCGCTGCTGCATGATCCAAAGATTCTGCTGCTCGATGAGCCATTCTCGAATGTCGATGTGCGCTCAGCCCGAGAGATGGTAGGGCTGCTGGCGAAGATGCGCGATGCGGGGAAGACGATCTTTGTCGTGACTCATCAGGCAGCACTGCTCGAAGGCGCGGCCGACGAGTTCGTCTGGATGGAATACGGACAGATTGTGTCCAGGACAGCTCACTTCCAGCCAGTGGAGGCGCATTGAGCACCGTGCCTGCGGGAATCACCCGCGCGACTCTGATCAAAGATCTGCGTCTGGAATGGCGGTCGAAAGACGCCATTAACTCGATGCTGTTTTTCGCGTTGCTGGTAGTGGTGGTATTCAGTTTTTCGTTCGATCCCAATGCCGAGGAGTCGCGCCAGATCGCCGGAGGCCTGATTTGGGTGGCGTTCCTTTTCGCTTCGGTCGTCGCCTTGAACCAGACCTGGGCGCGCGAGGTGCGCAACCAGGTGATGGACGCTTACCGCGTCTCGCCGGCTCCTGCGAATTCTCTGTTTCTCGCGAAAGCCTTGGGCAATTTCATTTTTGTATGCGTGCTGGAAGCTTTCATGACGCCGCTGTTCATTATTTTTTACAAATTGCGCGCGCTTGGTCCCGCGTGGGAACTGATTCCAGTAGCCGTGCTGGGCACGTGGGCTTTGGTGGTGAATGGCACGTTCTTTGCAGCCATGTCGCTGCGTACGCGTAGCCGGGAAATTATGTTGCCGCTCTTGCTCTTCCCGATTTCGATTCCAGCCATCCTGGCGATGGTGAATGCCACGTCGGCAATTCTGTTAGGCGGGGAAGGCCCTGATGTCTCGGCGAAGTTCTGGATTGTATTGCTCGGCGCCTACGATGTGGTGTTTACTACGGGCTGCCTGCTATTGTTCGAAACGGTGTTGAACGCGGAATGAAAAAGCTTTTCCCACTCTTCGGGATCCTGACAGCGGGACTGCTCAGCTATGCGCTCTACCTGGCGCTGGAGGTCGCTCCTACAGAGCAGACCATGGGCGACGTGCAGCGCATCTTTTACTATCACGTGCCCTCGGCCTGGACGGCCTTCCTGCTGTTCTTCATCAATTTTGTGGCGTCGGTGCAGTACCTGGTGCGGCCTCGTCCCTTTGCCGATCGCCTGGCGAAGTGGGTGGCCATCGCCATTGGAATTGGGGCCTGCATCGGCGCTTTCGTGTTCCCCTTGCCCGAGGGCGTTGAGCCCGGCTCTGTGGCTACCACTGGCCTCGCGATCACTGGAATCTATTTTCTGATCCGCAAAGTTTTCTCCGAACAGGGAACCGATGCGCTGGCCGTTACCACCGCGGAAGTCGGTGTAGTTTTTTGTACCATCGTCCTGATTACTGGACCGCTATGGGCACGACCGGTCTGGGGCATCTGGTGGACGTGGGACGTGCGTCTTACTTCGACGCTCGTGCTCTGGCTGATCTATGTCAGCTACCTGATGTTGCGCCGATTCTCCAGCAGCGGGCAAACGGCGATTCTTGCGGCCTCGCTCAGCGTTTTCGGCGCGCTTGATGTGCCGCTCGTCTACTTCTCTATCTGGATCTTCCGCACCCAGCATCCCCAGCCGGTGATCGGCGGCGGCGGCTCGATTGATCCCCGCATGCTGCATGTGCTGCTGATCAACTGGATCGCCTTCCTCTGCTTCGCCTATCTGGTCTGCTGGTCGCGCTATCGGCTGGAGATCGTGAAGCGCGAGGTCGAAGAATCGCAAGCCATGCAAGACCTGCTTGAACCACGGGGGGTGCGATGAACTTCCTCTACGCCGCCTACGCCGCGACCTGGATCATCCACATCGGCTATCTCACAACGCTCCTGCGCCGCTATTCCCGCCTGAAGCGCGAAATCGAAGAACTGAAGAAGAAGTAAGCTCTCCCATTCGAGACGTCATCCCGTCTCTGAGCGAAGCGAAGGGGGAGGGATCTGGCGTGCGGCGCATGAGTTCCCTGATACCGCGCGCCAGATCCTTCGCCCTTTCGGGCTCAGGATGACGTCAAAAGGTGGAGGCGCGGTCGTTCGGATCAATTCCCGAACCTTAAAAAATCCGGCCCCGGCTGCGAGCGCAGGAATTCATACTCCTCGATCATGGCGGCGACTCCATTGCGCGATGCGGGCAACGATTCAACGCGAATCACCCGCGCTACGAAGCGCACGCGCACGGAATCGGTCAGAGTGACGTGGGGCGGGAAGGTGAGGGTGACGTCGATGCGTGCTCCGGGTTCCACCGGACGATCAAGGTAAAAGTAGACTCCGCGGGCGCTCACATTCTGGGTTTCGGTGAACAGTTCCTCCGAGCCCGTCTCCGAGACTTTGACGGCAGCCGGCAAGCGCATATCGAAGCGCCGGATGGTGCGTCGTTCCTGCGGCGGCTGATGCATTCCGATCTCGCTTCCTATTAGCATTTCACGCCAAACAGAACTGCACCTGCCTGCCTCAGAAGGCAGTGGAATTTTTCCCAAACTGACCTGGCTACGATTTTCGACCAGACTACCGCCTCGCGTGCCGTTTGCAACGCCAAAAATCGTCAGGAACTACTTCTGTTACTAACGCTGGTGTGTCGCCCCATAAAAGAGGGGGAGGGCAAGGGGAGGAAACTTGAAAAGGGAAAGTGCGCCCAAAGCTTCCTCATACTTTGCAATCCTCCTGCCAAGTTGCTGACGGAGAAGGAAGGCTCACCCTTCAACCTGAAATGAGCTACTTGCAGTGTGTCCCGCTTGTCAGGAGTGGCCGCGGGATGAAACAATTTGCGGATAAGCTGAGTTTGCACTTCGCAATCGACAGTTCGACCGCACCATCGGGTCGCGGCATCTTTTGCGTTCACGCACGGCATCAGAGCAGGACAGGTGGAAGTGTGTCCAGCTTGACAGTCGTTTCACCAGATGTTTAAGTAAGGACTTAATTTTTCGTCCATTTCTGAACGACAGAGACGCGAGCTGCCGCGCCCGTGTGCGAGGCAGCCTGTTGTTTGTATGCCGTTTCTTTTATTTCTTTTTCCTCTCCACGGATTGGGAAACTCGGAGGAGCTTGTGAGATTGATCGGTTCTGGGTTGGCTCGATATGGTTCGCGGATTCGCGTCGGAATTGTTCTGACGTCGCTGGTGGTCGCGGGAGCTCTCGCCCTCAGGTTAGACATCGGGACGCCCCGTCACGCCGCCAGTCACGAGATCGCCGCCCCATTCGCCTCGCAACCCTCCAATGCCGCCATCCAACAGGCCCGCGCCCGCTTCGGCCAGCTTCCCATGGTTTTTGAACCTAACCATGGACAGACCGATTCCCGGGTCAAATTCCTGGTTCATGGCAGCAACTACGGACTCTTTCTTACCGCTAACGAAGCCGTTCTCGCCCTGCATAAGTCGCCCCAAGAAGTTTCCGTTCTGCGCATGGCCCTCGCCCATGCCAACGCGAATGCACAGGTCCAGGGCGCTGACAAGCTTCCCGGCAAAAGCAATTATCTGATCGGCAACGATCCCAGCAAGTGGCACCAGAACATCCCGCAATTCGCCAAAGTGCGCTACCAGGATATCTATCCCGGCGTGGATCTCGTCTACTACGGCAATCAGGGGCGCCTCGAATATGACCTCGAAGTCGCGCCCAACGCCGATCCTCATCAGGTCGCGGTGCAGTTTCCCGGCACCCGCAACCTCACCCTCAACCAGCAGGGCGAAGTGGTGATTGCGACCGGCGATGGCGACGTGCGCCTGCAGGCTCCGCAGCGTCTATCAGAAGATCGGTGACCAGCAGCGCCCGGTGAAGGGACGCTTCGTGCTCCGCAGCACCAATGAAGTTGGCTTCGAAATCGGAGACTACGACCGCAGCCGCACCCTGGTGATCGATCCTGTGCTGGTCTATTCCACCTATCTTGGCGGCACCGGCGCCGAGGCTTGCTCGGCCATCAGCGGCACCGGCGTTCCGCAGTCTCGCTGCCCGGCCATCGCTGTGGACGCCGCCGCCAGCGCTTACATTGCTGGCGCGACCACGTCGACGAATTTCCCGGTGGTTTCCGGCTCGACTGCATTTCAAGGCACGCTGAACGGCACCGCTAACGTCTACGTCACCAAACTTGATTCCACGGGCTCGGCGATTCTTTACTCCACCTACATTGGGGGCAATGGTATAGATCTGCCCGGCGGAATCGCCATCGACGCATCGTTCAATGTTGACGTCACCGGCACCACCACTTCCAGCAACTTCCCCACATTTCTTGCGTACCAGAGCACGCCCGCGTCCGCGGGCTCGCACGCCTTCGTGACGCAACTGCAAAATGGCGGCGCCGCACTGAACTATTCGACATATCTGTCGGGCAGCGGATCGGACACCGCTACCGGCATCGCCATCGACTACCGCTCGCACGTTGTCTACGTCACCGGCACCACCAGTTCCAACAACTTCCCGGTCGTCCCCAATCCCGGAGCCTTCCAGACCGCGGCCAAGGCTACCAATCAGTTTTTCCTCGCAAGCATCGACACAACTTTGGCGGGAAACCTGAGCCTCCTCTACTCGACATATCTCGGCGGCAGTTCGCCTTCAACGGGAGTAGCGGTGGGTGGCGGGATCGCAGTTGATATCAACAGCACCACTCCGGGCGTCTACATCACGGGTGGAACCGACTTCACCGACATGCCGGCGGCCAACTCCTTCCAGCCCTATAAAGCAGGCAAGGACGTTTTCCTGGCGAAGTTCACCTTCTTCCCCAAGCAGATCAATAGCACGCCAACCCTGAGCTATCTGACCTATCTTGGCGGCAGCGGCGATGACGTCGGCATGGGCGTCGCGGTCGATAATTCCTTTATCGCGTACGTCACCGGTTCGACCACCTCCACCGACTTCGGACAGGCGACGACGACGGGTACCCCGGCTTTCCAAGCCACGAATGGCGGTGGAACCGATGCCTTCGTGGCCAAGGTCCAACCCTGCACCGTGAACTGTTCAGCGTCCAGCACGGTGCAACTGCTCTACTTCACTTACCTCGGCGGCTCAGGAACCGATATCGGAACCGATATCGGTGTCGATGGCGTACAGGGAGCGCGGGTTACCGGTTGGACCAATTCCAGCAACTTCCACATCATCAACCCGCTTCCGACCTTCGGATCGGCGCTCAACGGCGGGACCGACGCCTTCGTCGCGCGTATCGACACTACCGCTTCGTCCGCCACTGCCACTAGCTACACCTCCAGCTATCTTGGCGGCGCGGGCAATGATGCCGGCACGGGAATCGCGGTCGATCCCACCAGCAACGTCTACGTTGCCGGGGAGACTTCCTCCAGCAACTTCCCCACGGTGACGCCGCTGCAAGGCGCACTCTCTGGAGCGAGCGACGCCTTCATCAGCAAGGTCGGCCCGAAGGTGAGTTTCACCATGACCGCCTCCGGCCCCGGAATGCAGACCGGCGTCGGCAACCAGGTCTCGTTCGTTTACACCATCACCAACACCGGTGACGCGGTGTCAGGAGTGACTTTTACCGACTTCGTACCTCTCTCCGGTGCAACCTTTGCCGGAACCAGTTCCAATTCCTGCGGTGGAGTCTCCTCCGGCGCCGTGACCTGTAACCTCGGCACCCTGAACTCAGGCAGCGTCATCTCCATCAGCGTCAACCTGATTCCCACGGTTCCGGGGGCTCTCAGCAATAGCGCGCAATTAACGGCAGCGGCCGCTACCGGAATTGTGGCCAGCGCCAGCGCCAGTGCTCAAGTGAATGACTTTGCCGTGGCCATCAGTCCAGCCAGTCAGACCGTTCCCGCAGGATTGCCCGCCGTCTATGCGGTCACCGTTAGCACCATTCCGCAGAATTCGCAGATCAATACCAGCATCTCGGTCGCGGTGGGTTCGGGACTGCCGTCCGGATCGACCACCAACCTCAGCACCAATCCCATTCCCAGCTTGTCGACCGGAACGGCCACCACGACGTTAACCATCGGTACGACGATGCGCACCACGACCATCACCGGGAAGCTGCAGCGGTTAGGTCCGATCTACGCTTCGTGGCTCCCCATCTCGGGATTAGCGCTGCTCGGTTTAGGCATCGGGGGCAAGATCTCGCGTCGCAGAAAATGGCTCGCGGGACTGTGCGTAGCCGCTGTGCTGGTGATGATCGGACTGCAGGCCGGTTGCGGATCAAGCCGTCAGACCTCGGTCACCAGTGGCACTCCCGCAGGCACCTACACTCTGACGGTCACAGCCACGTCAGGCAGCATTGCCCACGCGACGTCGTTCACGCTGGTGGTGCAGTAACGCGCGCGCGCTCTAAGAAGTGGGGATTAGTAAAGAGTTTTCATCCTGAGCGAAGCCAGTTTCCGAGCGAAAAGAGCAGACTGGTGCAGCCAAAGGACCTCTACCTTTCCCGATGTTGTCAGCAAGGCGACCGCGCGCACTCCACGCCGGGTCTCCCCGGTTGAATTTCTCCTCCATTTTGTGTACGTTGAATGGCCTCACTGGGGCCCGTCCGCGGTTTGAACAAAACAAAAATAGAAAATCTTAGAGGAGATGTCATGAAGAAGTTTTTAGTTCTGGGCCTCGTCTTGAGTTTCGTCTTACCAGCACTTGCACAAAAGAAGGAAAATGAGCGTTTAGAGGAATCGGCCACCGTGCTGAAGGAAATTCTCGGCATGCCCGAAGGCATTCCACAGGATTTGCTCGATAAAGCCGTTTGTGTCGTGGTTTATCCCTCGGTGAAGAAGGCGGCATTCATCGTCGGCGGCAGCTACGGGCGCGGCGTCATCACTTGCCGTTCCGGACAGAACCTCGATGGCCGTTGGAGCGCGCCCGCGATGTTCGCTCTCGAAGGCGGAAGCTTTGGCTTCCAGATCGGAGGACAGGCCACGGACTTTGTTCTTCTCATCATGAACGACTCCGGAGCCAATTCGGTGATGTCGAGCAAAGTGAAGCTCGGCGCCGATGCGTCAGCCGCCGCAGGTCCCAAAGGACGTAACGCCTCCGCAGAAACCGACGTCGTCATGAAGGCAGAAATCCTCTCGTACTCGCGCGCCCAGGGCCTGTTCGCCGGCGTCTCGCTCGCGGGTTCGACCATGCGCTCTGATGATGGCGCCAACAAGACGCTCTACGGGAAGGACCTGACCGCGAAAGAGATTGTGCGGGAAGGCAAAGTGTCGGCGACGGCCTCCGCGAAACCGTTCCTGGCAGAACTGGAAAAAGCCTCACCTAAGCACATCAACAAGTAGGAGATCACTCCCAGTTGATGACGTCATCCCGAAAGCCGGCGCTTTTTGCCGGCTGAGGGATCTGGCGTGGAGCTTTGCCGGGTATTGCGGTTCTCGTCGCCAGATACCCTGCAGCGCCGCGAAGGCTACGAGGCGCCGCGCGGGCGACAGTTATGTTTTGGGAAAGTCGCGCCTTCAGCAGGATGTGAAATCAACAATCAACAATCGAAAATGAAATCTACGCCCCCGCTGACAGCCGGTGATGGCTCTTGGTCTGCGCGATCCCATACTGCCGGATCTTATACAGCAACGCCTTGTAGCTGATCTTCAGCAACACCGCTGCCTGCTTGCGGTTCCAATTGGTTTCTTCGAGAGCTTTGGTGATGGCTTCGGCCTCAGCTTCGTCTTTCGCGCTGCGGGCCAGCGACTTCAATCCACCTTCGCCATCGCCGCTGCCGTGGGGTGCGCCGTCGATCCGCGCCCCCGTACCGTCGCTCTTGGGATGCAATTCCTGGATGGCCAGCTTATCGTCGCCCAGAATCAGATAACGCTTGATGAAGTTGCTCAGTTCGCGCAGATTGCCCGGCCAGGGATAATCCAGGCAAGCCTGCATCATCGTCGGCGACATGGGCAGCGGTGAGCGCGCATAGTGTTCCGACATCCGCGACATGAAGTGCTTCAGAAGAATGGGAACTTCTTCTTTGCGCTCGCGCAGCGGGGGCAAGGAAAGCGTGAACGCGTTCAAGCGGTAGTACAAATCTTCGCGCAGACGCTTGTTGGCCAGCGCTTCGGGAATGTTGATGTTGGTGGCGGCCAGAATACGCACGTCCACCTTGATGACCGACCGGCTGCCCAGGCGCGAGAACTGCTGGTCTTGCAGCACGTGCAAAAGTTTCGCCTGCAGAAGCGGAGGCATCTCGCCGATTTCGTCGAGCAGAATCGTGCCCTTGTTGCACAGCTCAAACTTGCCTGGCTTGGGATGCGTGGCGCCGGTGAAGGCTCCCGCTTCGTAGCCGAACAATTCGCTTTCGAGCAAGTCCGCAGGAACCGCCGCGCAATTCACTTTCAGGAAGGTACGATGCGCCCTCGGCGACAACTTGTGAATCAGTCGCGCCAGAACTTCTTTACCGGTACCGCTCTCGCCCAGCAACAAGACCGGGATGTCGACGTTCGCCACCAGTGCGGCCTGCGAGCGGATCTTGCGCATCGCCGGACTGGCCGCGACGAAGAAGACATCGTCGCACAGCTCTTCCACTTCTCCCGGATAGTTCTGCTGGTTGGTTCCCAGGCACTGATCGATCACTGCGTCGAGTTCGGCCTTTTGAAACGGTTTGGTGATGTAATCCTGCGCGCCCAGGCGGATCGCCTGCACCACTTTGCGCGTGTCGCTTACGCAAGAGAGCATCACGACCTTCACCCCGGGAGACATCTGGCGCAGTTGCTCCAGCGTCTGCAAGCCGTCGATGCCGGGCATCAACAGATCGAGCAGCACCAGGTCAGGCTGCATGCCTTTCTGCACCCGCTCCAGCGCTTCTTCTCCCGTGCTCGCGGTTTCAACCTTGTGGTCGTCTACTTCCAGCAGCGTCCGGATGTAGCGCAGCATTCCCGGTTCATCATCGACCAGCAAGATGTTGGCCGTCTCACTCATTTGTTTTTCCCTTTAGTGGCCGTGCTGAGCGGGGGTTTCAGGGGAAGGATAAATGAAAATTTGCAGCCCGCCCCAAGCTCGCTCTCTACCCAAATCTTTCCGCCCATACCATTCACCAGGCGGCGCGCGATGGCCAAACCCAGGCCCATGCCCTCCGACTGGTTCTCATTCTGCGGCAGACGGAAGAAATCATCGAACACTTCAATATGGTACTCCGCTGGAATGCCCGGTCCAGTGTCCGATACGCTCACTTTAACCGAGTTCGGTTGCGCCATCGGCTGGCGACGCCGTTCGCTCGGAATCTCAGGCTTGCTTACGCTGCGCCGTTCCCACATGTAAGGCTCGGCGTGCAACCATACCGTGCCGCCACCTGGAGTGAACTTCGATGCATTCTCCAGCAGGTTGGAAATCACGCGCTGCACTTTCGGAGCGTCGAAGCAAAACGCCGCAAGCTTGTCGTTGGCCAGAAAATATAGCGCCAGGCCTTTTTCCTGAAAGCGGCTCGACCATAGACGGCAGACTTCCGAAAGACACGCGTTCATGTCACCGTCGATGTACTGCATTTTCATCTCGCCGGTCTCAAGTACGCTGAAGCTCAGAAAGTCCTGGATGAAATGCTGCAGCCGGTGACCGCTCGAGCGCATATCGCGCAGTACTTCGCGCTGACGGTCATTAAGCGAGCCAAGCTTCTCACTTTGCAGCAGTTCCACGTATCCGTTGAGGATGGCTAAGGGCGTTTTCAGGTCGTGCGCGGCCGATGCCAGGGCATTGGTCGTGCGCAGAAAGCGCTCGCGTAGTTGGGTGTATTCCTGCAGCAGGTTGTGGCTGCACTCCGGATCGGGACAATTCCCCGTATTTTCAGGACACAATTCTGTCCCGGTGGCCGCCTTCGCCTGCGATAGACACGAATTTTCTGGCACAGTCGCCATAGCTGGAAACTCGTGGTTTGATGGCGCGGGGAGGGGACCGATCAACCCATCGGTCGATGATGATTACTATTGCTGTGATGTTAAGACACTGAGCATAGTGTGTCAACGAAAAATGCCATCAATTTATCACTGAAGGGAAAAAGCTTGCAGTTGTAACGATCTCAGTTTTCGGCATTAAGCCAAAGTCACGGGCGTACAAAAAGCGAATCCTGGATCGGCAAGTGTTTGCGTCTGTACGGGTGTTCCCTCCAAGTCCCATCAGGGGGCCGTGCTGCCTCACGGTGCTGTCTTTAGCACCGGAGGAGTTTGGCCCCTAAGGTGCGGTAAAGAGAGGGTTAATTCTCGTTCTCCGAGGGCAAATTGAACCGACGGAAGCTGGAAGCTGAACGACGGAGCTGGCCACGTTTGCCGCTGGCAATCCCCGTATTTGTCCGCAGCCGCGATGAGAAAGGGAAAGAATTTCTGGAGTTCGCCACCGCGCTGAATGTCAGTGCTGGCGGAGCGCTGGTCGCCGTGCGCCGCTCTTTGCCGCTCTCCGCGCAGGTTTTGCTCGAGATCCCCAGTGCCCCTCTCGCGACTAACAATTCCTTCCCCCGAGCTTCGCGCAATTTGCGTGCGCGTACAATGCGAGTAACCCACGCGGAAGGTTACCATCTAGTGGGCCTCAAATTCTCCCGCCCCCTCCTGCACCACAGTACCAACTCCCACACGGTACGAAGGAAAGTTGCTTCTTCGGTGTGAAAATGTTTTCATCTGGTAGAACCAGTCTATGAGCCGGACGTCCACGGTCCGTTTAGCTTCTGTCTGAAGCTTACAAATTCCTCTAAGCGGCTCATAGAAAATGGCTTAAGTCTATTTTATAGGGGAGCCCCCTCCCCCCGTAGGGTTTGGTGCTCGGGGTGCACAGGTTAGAGTCGGGTTTTAGGAGAAGATAGGCCACACGATGCCCACAACGACAAGTCCCGTCAGTTCCCTGGTGCAGTCACTCGGTGAGATTCCGCCCGAGGCTATTGTTTTTGGTCGGTCCGACGCCATGCAGTCTTTGCGCGAGCGCCTCGACAAGGTCGCCAGCGCCAACGTGCCAGTTCTAATTCAGGGCGAAAGCGGCACGGGTAAAGACATTATTGCCCGCATGATCCACGGCTTCTCTCCTTGGAAGACGGGTCCCTTCGTCAAAGTGAATTGCCCTGCGATTCCGGGTACTTTGCTCGAGAGTGAGCTGTTTGGATACGAAAAAGGCGCCTTCACCGGCGCTTACGGCTCCAAACCCGGCCGCGTGGAAATGGCGCACCGCGGGACTCTGTTTCTCGATGAAATCTCCGAACTCGACCTGGCATTGCAGTCGAAACTCCTGCAGTTGCTGCAGGATGGCCAGTTCTGCCGTATCGGTGCCCAGGAAGACAAGCGCGTGGAAGTTCGCGTCGTTTGCGCCACCAATCGCCAACTGGAAGTCGAAATCGAAAGCGGCACCTTCCGCCAGGATTTGTTCTACCGCATCAACGTCGTGAACTTGCGGATGCCGGCGCTGCGTGAGCGCCGCGGAGACATTCAGGATCTTGTCAGCTACTTCCTGGAATACTACAACCGTAAATACAACTGCCGCGCCAAGACGATTTCGCCTGATTTGATGCGGGTTCTTGAGAAGTATCACTGGCCCGGAAACATCCGCGAACTGGAGAACCTGGTTAAGCGCTATGTCATTCTGGGGAACGAGGATGTCATCTCGAGCGACTTGGTCGCGCGAGAGCAGGAATATTTCAATCCCGATATCAATCTCGATGGCCCCATCTCTCTGAAAAAGCTCACCCGGCAAGCTGTGCGCGAGCTTGAGCGCAAAGTAATCTTGAAAGTTCTGCAAGCGAACCATTGGAACCGCAAGCAGGCGGCACGCGCGTTAAGCATCAGCTACCGCGCATTGCTCTATAAGATCCGCGATGCCGGCCTGCCCCCGAACCGCTCCACGCGACGTCGTCCCGAGGCACTGGTGAACCAGGACGTCGCGGCTGACTGAAGCGCGGGGCTGTGGCAACCACGCACCCCTAAAATTCAGTTTCTCAACCAAAAATTGACCCTCTGGGTCAATTTTTTTTGCCACTAACTCAAGTCGGATCAACCTGTTATCCATGTTTTCCGGAAGTTTTGGTCCTCTCCTGCGGGCGGATGTGGAAGAAAATTGACACTTTTTGTCAGCGAAAGCAAGTGTCATAAAAGTATGCAGAATCTTGCGGTACTCCCGCCCAGGAGATTACATTTCCGGTCTAGGAACTTGTCGATTCAATAACTTACAAAATTGCCGTTTTGGTATCAGGGGTGCTTTTACGCAGATAGTTACCGAGCAAGGCATTGCTCGACACTTCGTCTTCGGATTTCCCCCCGCCGACAGTGGACACAGTAACTTCCTAGGAGGCAGTAAAGAGTATGGGTAAGAAAATTCTGTTACTCGCAGTTCTGGCACTGGCGCTTCCGATCGCCGCCTTTGCCAACAGCGGCGTAGATTTTACTAATAGTGGCGGCACCTTGTCGGGGACGAACAGTGGACTTACGCTGAGCGGTTCGACATTGGCTGCTGTCAACGGGCTTAACGGGGGCGGGCTGGTCACAGGCGTTTTGGGTAGCGTCAGCTTCACCACCGGGGCACTGACGAGCGGATCGCTGCAAATGGGCGGCACGTTCGCGGCAGGCGGTACTTTCAGCGTCATGGGCAACGGCAGCAACGGAATCCCCAACGGCGTTCTGTTCTCGGGCGCGTTCAGCGGACCGGTGACCTGGCAACTTGTAACTCTGGCCAACGGAACTCACAACTACATCCTTACCGGCGTGCTGACTGGCACGACGATGAGCGGATTTTCGACCAACGGCGTCACGGTTCAGCTGACGATCAACACGGGTAAGGGCTTTTTCAATGGCTCGACCCAGATCTCCAGCGGCGACACCAACATCGTCGTTCCTGAGCCGGGCACACTGTCCCTTCTGGGTACTGGCCTGATCGGCTTGGCTGGTGCGGTTCGTCGCAAGCTGAAGGCCTAGTCCGGGTTCTGTTTCTGTATCTCGTTTCTTCTCTTCTTCCTACCCTGCCGCGAGTGCGGCAGGGTTTTTCTTTTGCCGTCTAAAGCTGTTTAATCGTAAAGATCGCAAAGAACTTCCGCAAAGTTCGCGGAGACTGCCCTCCGGATTTTGTATGCTTGAGGCAGAGTTGGGAGGATGTCATGCAACTGCGGCTGGGGACCGTCTGCTTCTTGCTTTTTGCGCTCGTCGCTGGCGTCTCGGCACAAATCAGAACCGCTGCGAAACCGAAGGTGGAGGAACAGCAGAAGTTCGCCGTCGACATGGGGAAGATTCGCGATGCCTGGGTGCAGGAGTTCAACACTGGACACGCTGACAAAGTCGCAGCCCTCTACGCGCCTGAGGCAGTGCTGATGCGCTTCGACGGTTCGGTGCACGGGCGCGATTCGATTCAAGCCGAGATCGAGCGCTCGATCGCCGGCGGCACCCATGGTTACTCCGTGAATAGCCTGCACTGTGAGCGATCGGGAGATCTCGGATACGACACCGGCGCTTACAATGTCACGCTTCGTGACCGGGTGGTGGAAGGGAATTACCTGGTAGTCGTGAAGAACTTCAACGGACAGTGGCTGATTGTGGCGCACTCGAGTGCGCCGAATCCGGCGACGCCGTAAGCTAAAAAAATTCAGCTCTGCGGCAAAAGCGCCGACCAGCACGGGGCGTCCCCGTGAGTAAATGCTGCCTAGGCGAGCACCGGTTCCGCTTTTTCGCTGCGCTCGTTTTCGCTGAGTTCGATGCCCCAGGTTTCTCCTCCGCCAATGGCTTCGACTCCGACCTGATATTCCGAACTGCCTTCGAGCTGCCGCACCCAGACCACGCGGCACTGAAAGCGGCGCTGGCGGTATTGAATGGTCACGGTTTCTCCCGCCTTCAGCAAGTGGCGGATCGCTCCCAGACGTGCGCCTTGCGGAGTGATATCGAGCGTGTGCGCCAGCTCATTGACGCTGTTGTTGGAGACATCTTTGGTCCAAACCTTCAGCGGCAACACCATCTTGAGACGTTTGTGGCGACGTTTTGCAAAGCCGTTTTCCATAAATTGAACCTGATTTTTCGGTCCCTTTTCCGGGCACCGTGCATTACCGATTTGCAGGTAGATGGTGCAGCCCGGTTGCCAGCCTGAAGTTACCGGAGTGGGGTATAGAAGGCACGAAAATTCAGCAACTTACAAGGATGCTGGGTAGCCGCCGACGAGTCGGATACCGTAGCGCGCCAAAGTGACGGGCCCCGGGTGACAAATTGTGTCAAGTTGTTAGGAACCGAGTCGGAAATTCGCAGGGGGTTCTCTTCGATCACTTTCCCTGCGCGAGTACCGGCGTTGCGATCTCATCTACCCCATTGGGATCGCCTTTCGCCGGACCGTGCCAGACGCCGCCACCGTAGGTGGTGACATAGATTTTATCGGGATCGGCGGGATCGGGAATTACGCGGTGTCCCCATTTGAAGTTGTACCCACGAAGTCGTTGCCAGGTTGCGCCCGCATCGGCGGAGCGCCAGGCAGATGATTCGAATCCCGTGGCATACATCACTTTGGGATGGCCGGCATCAATCGTGACATCGTAGATGTGCTGATCTTTCGAAAGCACATTGCGCCAGGTTTTGCCGCCGTCGACCGAGGCGTAGATGCCACCACCTTGGGCTTGCGGTGGAGTGCTGCGTCCCCAGGCCGCAAGCAGCAAGTGTCTGGGGTCGCGCGAATCGACTGCGAGTCCGTTGGGGCCATTGACTCCAGCGGGAAGTGTTAGGCGCGTCCAATGCTCGGCGCCATCGGTGGATTTGTAGAGCGCGCCGTCGCCCGAGTTGCCGATGCTGCCATCATCACTGCGGCGCACAACGATCAGATAAAGGGAGCCCGAGGCGTCGTGAGTCATGCGCCATGCCAGAGGCTCTTCGCCTTGGATCCCGGTATTCTTCAAAGCCCACGTTTTTCCACCGTCAACGGATTTGTAGACGCCGCGTCCAAGGGCGGTTACGTAGAGCACGCGAGCGTTGACCGGGCTGGTCGGATCGAGAAGAATGAAAGTCGCCGCGCTGGGCGGCATTCCCGTGCTCGACGCCTGCCAGGTTTTGCCGCCGTCGTTGCTGATCACAACTCCGCCGTCGTAGGTGGAAGGCTGCCGGTGCTGCCACACCTTCGGACGCGGCAAATCGTGAACTTTACTCATGACCCCCCAGGCGCGCCCACGGACCTCGGGATCGAACACCATCCAATATGTCGTGTTGCGCCAGGCGGAGGGAACTCCGGTGGTTGCGCTCATCCAACTCGCGCCGCCGTTCTCGCTGCGGAACAATCCGATGTCGGTGTAGGAAACGAAAATGCGTTTGGGGTCGAAGGGATCGAAATGCACGCCGTAGTTTGTGGTGGCTTCGAGGCCGCGGCCACTGAATGATCCGTCGGGTAAACGAGTGGAGTAAATGGCGTCCCAATTCTTGCCGCCATCGGTGGAGCGCAGGACGCGTCCATAGTCGGTCGAGTAAACGACGTTGGGATCGGTGGCGGAGACGGCGAGGCCAATGGGATTTTCGGCGTATCCCGGGCCGAACAGCGGAGAGATCCAGGCATCATGCAGATTCGGGGCCGCTTCTTGATCTGATTCCTTCCACACCAGTTGCCAGGTGCGTCCACGATCTGCGGTACGCATTACGCCGAAATATTTCCTCTTGAATCCCGGGAAGCCTTCTTCGAGGTCACTAAAAGAAACGTAGGCGGCGTCGGGATTCGTCGGACTGGCGGCGACAGTCCGAATCTTCATCGGGCCGGGAAGAGGAATTGGCTTCCAGGTGTTCGCCCGGTCTTCGGAGAGAAAGAGCGCCGAGGGGGTCGCCGCGTAGAACGTGGCAAATCCAGATTGCAGGAACGATCCGGAGACCGCCAGCAGAGAAGACATTTCACCCGGAAGGGCGAGATTTCTCCAGCGAGGCGAAGCATTGAGATCGCTCCGTAGAGTGCCAGCTATAGCGAAGTTATCCCCAAAGGCGTAAACGTCGTGCGCATGGTCGGCGTAGAGGGTCTTTGCCTCCCCCGGCGCGGCTGTCGCAACTGACCACGTCCTGCCTGAATCTGAGGAGATGCGAATCTGAAAAGTATCGCCTTGTCGAAACCCCGCATACAGCACCGTGGAGTTTGTTGGATCGACGGCGAGCGCGGTGACCTGCCCAGGGGGAGGGCCAGAGGTCACAATCGTTTCGCCAGCGTGATCGTTGGCCATGGAGACGCTTGTCACACTCTTAGGATCGGGATAGACCAATTGCCAGGTATGAGCGTCGTCCGTCGTGCGCCAGAGTCCGATGGACTGCGCGTAAATTACGTTTGCGTCGCGAGGATCGAAAGCGAAGAAGCGGACGCGTCCGCGAAGATTGAACATACGCCACGACTGGCCGCCGTCGTCAGAGATGTAGCCCCCAGTCATGTCGCACGCGACGAGAATCCGTTTTGGGTCGGTGGGGCTTATGGTCGGAAGGAACAGCGCTCCGCCGCCGCCGGGACCGATGACCTCCCAATGAGAGGCGCCAGCAGCTCGCACGTGAGCGCAGCAGCAGATCAAAACCGTGAGCAGTACGAACTTGCGCCCACGGTTCATGAGTCCCTAGCAGCGCACGATTTTTTCGCTCTTGATGTCCTTGGTGGCATTGCGGGTATCGACCACCAGCTTCGATTCTTTCACGATGCGCGGGTAGTCGTAGTCGGAATGGTCGGTGACAATCAGCACGCAATCGTACTGTCCGAGGTTGTCGAGCGGCGCGCAGGTCATCTGCAGGTCGTATTTGCGTCCGCGTCCGACTTTGGGGAAATAAGGGTCGTTGTAACTGACTTGAGCGCCTTCTTTCTGCAGCAGTTCGATAATCGTGAGTGCCGGCGATTCGCGCAGATCGTCAATGTCTTTCTTGTAAGCCACGCCCAGCACCAGCACTTTCGATCCGTTGAGCGCCTTCTTCTGCTGGTTCAACGCGCTCGCCACGGCCGCGATCACGTGGTACGGCATGTTGATATTGATCTCGCCCGCCAACTCGATGAAGCGCGTGCGGAAGTCGAACTCCTTTGCCTTCCAGGAAAGATAAAACGGATCCACCGGAATGCAGTGTCCACCCAGGCCCGGCCCGGGGTAAAAGGGATGGAATCCGAACGGCTTGGTCGAGGCCGCCGCGATCACTTCCCAGATGTCCAGTCCCATGCGCAGCGACAGCATCTTCAGTTCGTTCACCAGCGCGATGTTCACGCAGCGGTAAATGTTTTCGAGCAGCTTGGTCATCTCCGCCGCAGCCGGAGATGAAACCGGCACGACACGGTTGAAGATCGCGCCGTACAAGGCCGCGCCCAGTTCCGAGGCTTGCGTATCGAGTCCGCCGACAACTTTCGGAATGTCGCGCCGCGCAACTGTCGTGTTGCCAGGATCCTCGCGCTCGGGCGAGAAGGCGACGTAGAATTCCTGTCCCGTAGAAACCCCGTTGCGCGCGGCTTTCAATCCGCTCTTGTTGCCCTTCTCGAGAATTGGCACCATGACCTCTTCGGTGGTGCCGGGATAGGTCGTGCTCTCGAGGACGACAAGTTGTCCGGCCCGCAAATGCGGAGCGATGGCCGACGCGGTGTCGGTGATAAAGCTGAGGTCGGGCTCGTGATACTCGTTCAGTGGCGTCGGGACGCAGATGATGATGGCGTCCATCTCAGTGATGCGGGCATAGTCGGACGTGGCGCTGAAGCCCTGGGTGCGCGCTTGTTTAATCTCGGGCGCGGGAATGCGGTAGATGTACGACTCGCCCTTGTTGAGCGCGGTGACCTTGCGCTCATCGATGTCGAAGCCGGTGACGGGAAACTTCTGCTCGGTGTAGAGCAGGGTCAAGGGCAGTCCCACATAGCCCAGACCGATTACGGCCACGCGCGCCTGGCGCGCTTCAATCTTGCTCTTTAACTGCGAAAAAAGGGTTGCCGGTACCGTGCGTGTCGTCATGATGAAATGGTTAAGATCCCCAAAATTCTAGCATGCACGAATGGGCCTAAACCCCAGCCCGTCGTTACTTTAGTCAGCACCAAAAGCCCGCAGTGAGCGGTGTTTTCATTATCCATGTACTTCCGTGTCCTTAGGGTTTGCGTCCCCGGGTGATCTAGGGGATGCCCCCCCCACCCATTAGTGTTCCTGCAACAGGCAGGTAAATTTCGAATGTAGGAACATCAATGTCTCGTTTCCCAGCGTTTCTCCCCGGCCGCCGGATTTCCAGGCAGCTTTCTTTTGTCGCTCTCTCGTTCACTCTTCTAACCGCCCTTCTTGCGAATACTCCGAACGTGCTCGCGCAGGATGCAGCCCTCGCCACCAATTCCGGGAACTCCGCGCAGTACGACGGCCCCGCGGAATTGCCATTGGTTTACGTGCAGAGCTCCTTATCGGCTACCCCGGCCCCCGGAAAGAAAACCACGGTGAATGCCGGCGGAGACTTGCAGAGCGCGCTCAACAGCGCAAGCTGCGGCGACACTCTGATGCTGCAAGCGGGTGCCACGTTTTCTGGGGTGTACACATTCCCCAACAAGGGATGCGACAACGCTCACTGGATCATTGTGCGGACAGCCTCGCCCGACAGCAGCCTGCCTCGCGAAGGAACTCGTATCAGTCCTTGCTATGCAGGCGTGTCGTCTCTTCCAGGACGGCCAGCCTTGAACTGCAAGTCGACGACAAATGTGATGGCGAAGATTCAGGTTTCCAGCACTGGCATTTCGGGACCCATCATTTTCGCCAACGGCGCCAGCCACTACCGTCTGTTGGGGCTGGAAATCACGCGCAAGGTAGGTGGAGGAATCGTGTACGCGCTGGCTTCACTGGCAGCCAACGGCAGCGCGAGCTACATCGTATTTGATCGTCTCTGGATGCACGGCACCGCGCAAGACGAGACGCAAAAGGGCGTTTCCCTCGGCGGAAGCGGCAATTTTGCAGTCGTTGACTCCTATCTCAACGACTTTCACTGCATTTCGATCTCTGGCACTTGCACGGACGGTATTGCCATCACTGGAGGAAACGGTGATTTAGCAATGGGGCCGTATAAGTTTGACGACAATTTTATTGAGGCTTCGAGCGAAAACATTATTTTTGGAGGCTCGGAGGCGACCAAAACCCCGGCTGACATTGAGATCCGATACAACCACTTTTACAAACCTCTGATTTGGTTGAAGGGGCAGAAGGGATACGTCGGAGGCAGTAATGGGAATCCTTTTGTGGTGAAGAACCTGTTCGAATTGAAGAATGCGCAGCGCGTGCTCTTTGAAGGAAACATTCTGGAATACACGTGGGGGGGATTCTCGCAGTCGGGTTACGCGATCCTGCTGACGCCGAAGAATCAGAGCAGCGGCGGACTCAACGTTTGCCCGCTTTGCCAAGTCACTGACATCACCATTCGCTATAGCACGATCAGCCATGTGGGATCCGGTCTGGAAGTTGCGAACGGGCTATCGGACAGCGGGGGAGCGCCGCTGGCTGGGGAACGCTACAGTATTCATGACATCACGCTCGACGACATCAATCCGAAGCTCTATGTGGGCACCGGAATACTGGCTCAGGTGTCGATGGGCATCGGAGTACCTACGCTGCAGCAAGTGGATTTCAATCACATCACCGGGTTCCCGCCGAGTGAGTTGCTGAATGTTGGGGACTTCACGGCCAGCGAACCCAAGATCTCGAACTTCACCTTCAATAACAGCATTGTGAATGCCGGGGCATATCCGATCTGGTCGACGGGCGGCGGTTCTACGAACTGCGCGTACTATGACAAGCCGATTACCACATTTCCAGCTTGTTTTAATCCTTACTATTTCACGAACAATGCTTTGATTGCAGTGCCAGCCAATTCGCCTTCCTCCTCGTGGCCGGTGGGGAACTTCTTTCCCTCGAACACGTCGGCGGTGGGCTTCACGAACTACAACAACGGTATTGGCGGCAATTATCAGCTTCTTTCCACCAGTCCGTATAAGAATGCCGGCACGGACGGCAAAGATCTGGGAGCCGATATCGTGACGATCAATTCGCTGATCAAGAACGTCTACTAAGAGCCGGGAATTTACCGGAACCGGGAGCCAGCGCGGTTTTCGCGTTGGCCCCGGTTGACACCTGACCCTGGAGTGGCGACAATGTTTGAACGCCGCTCGTGATCTGCTCCTCCACTTGGACCGAATCGTCTTCCACTTGGATCAGTGCAGGTTTCTTCCCTGTGATTTTTTATTCTTCCAAGGAGTCCCATGCGATGGCGCGTAGTTGTCCGTGGAACCGTCGAGGCGTTGAAAGCAGTCAATCTTTCCTCCTGCCGCCTGGCAGTTCAAAAACCCAAATCATTGCGGGAATACTTGTCGTTCTGTCTGCGGAAATATGATGAATTGATCGGAACAGGCCTGCCCGTGCGAAGCGTACTCCGGGAGCTGAACCTGTTCTGACATGGATACAGTGAGTGTGCCTGCCCGCTTTCAAACGGGGGGAGGAACCGATGCGCGCGAGATCCTTACCCTGGCGGCGACAACCCGACTGCTGCGGCCCAAAAGAATTTTCGAGATCGGCACTTATAACGGCCGCACTACCGCGACCTTCATTTTGAATTCGCCCGCGGAGACGGAAGTCTTTACTCTCGACCTTCCGCCTCAAGTGAGCCGTCTCGATGGCTATCTCTCTACGGATATCGACCTGGTCAAGGATCGGCATCCCGATGGCTTTCTGACCCGGGCCGGCCTGTCGGGCCGTTACCGGCAAATTTACTGCGATTCGATGCAGTTCGAGCCCGAGCCTTTCCGCGACACCGTTGAACTTGGATTTATCGATGGAGCGCACGCCGAGGAGTTCGTTCGCAATGACACCGAGAAGATGGCAATCATGATGTCGGGACGGGGATATGTTTTCTGGCACGACTACGGCGGGCGAGGTTCATTTCGGCCGCTGTCGAAGTATCTGGAATCGCTGCCGATCGAACTCTACCGGGTACCAGGTACTTCGCTGGCTTGGACGACGGCGATGGAGATCAGGAAACTGGCAACGCAGCCGGTAAAATCCAGCCGTCGCGAGGACCTTAAGTTGCGAGCCGGTTGAAACCCCTCTAACTTCTTTACGACTTCAACTGCGAGAGCGCTTTCCGTACATCCGACGCGGCGGAGTAATTAGGGTTGATCTTCAATACGCGTTCGAGGTGCTGGCGCGCCAAGGCGGGCTGGTCGTCTTTTTCATAAGCCAGTCCCAGGTGATAATGCACCGTCGGATCGTCGGGAGCTTTATTTTTTTCTGCGAGTTTGAGCGACTCCTGGAAAAGATCGATGGCCGATTTGTAGGCGCCCTTCTGGTAATAAACCCATCCCAGCGTATCGGCGGCGTTCGGAGAATCGGGCATGCCGCGGCGTCCGGTTTGCGCCAGCGAGAGTGCGACGTCGACGTTGCCTCCACTCTGCAACAGCACATAGGCCAGGTTGTTTGAAGCCAGCGGGTTGTCGGGCTTCAGATCGAGCGCCTTCTGGTAAGCGGCCTTGGCATTGGTCCAATCCTGCTTCGATTCGTACAGCTCTCCCATCAGGATGTAGAAGCTGATTTCGCGAGGATTGTCTTTGATGGATTTCTGATAGGTGGCGATCGCCTGATCGGCGGATCCGTTGGCGACTTGAACCTGACCTAACTTCAACAGCGCATCGGAATTATTTTTATCGAGTTCAGCGGATTTTCGGAAGGCAGCCTCGGCGCCGGCGTTGTCCTTCTTGTTCTGGAAGAGTGCGGTCCCGAGCAGATCATAGAACCCGCTGTTGTTGGGGACCTTGGCGATCTGGGCATTGGCCGCAGCAATCGCTTTATCAGCCTGCTTTTCGGCGATATAGCTGTTCATCAGTCCGCTCAGCGCGTCCGTCGAAGCTGGATCCTTGTCGAGTCCGGTCTGGTAGGCCTTTTCAGCCTCGGCGTACTGTTTCTGCGTCAGCCGCAAATTGCCCAGTTGTACATAACCGATGGCGCTTTGCGGCGCGATCTGGATGGCGTGGTTCACGTCCTGCTCAGCCTGGGGAAACTGCTTGCGGTTGATGAAGGACACTGCGCGCAGGGCATAACCGTCAGGGGAACCGGGTTGCAGAGCGATGATTTGGGTCGCGCTTTGCTCGAGCGAGTCCATATCGCCTTTCCGCAAAGCGACAGCGGCCAGCGCGCGCTGAGCTTCGGCCAAGTCGGGCCGCAGACGCACCGCGTCGCGCCACTCGTTTTCGGCACGGGCGAGATCGCCTAACTGATCGAACGCGATTCCAAGATGGTAGTGGGCGATGCCGTTATCGGGATCGTTCTTCAGCGCGTTCTGCAAGGTATTGGTCGCGTCGTTGAGCTGGCCCTGGCGAATCTGAATCTGGCCGCGGAAAATCATGGCCTCGGTGTCGTTGGCGTTGGCTTTCAGAATCTCGTCATTCAGTTTGCTGGCATCGTCGAGACGGTTCTTCAGGATGAGCAGCTGAATGTAGTTCTTCTTCCCTTGCAGATCCTTGGGGTGATCCTGATAGATGGATGCGTACTCAGCGGTGGCTTTATCGATATCGCCGGTGGCGAAGTAGAAGTCGCCCAACATGCGGTAGCCGACGGGATCATCTGAAAGATCCCTCTTCACCTGCTTCAGGAAATCTTCCGCTTCGGCCTTCTTCCCCTGCGCCATATAAAGCCGGGCAAGCGCGGCCCGCGGATCGGGATTCTTGGGCTCGATTTCAATCGCGTGCTTGAACGTCTGTTCCGCTTCTGGATAGCGGCTGCGGGCCTGGTAGTAGCTGCCCAATGCCAGCTGCGCATTCATGGCCTTGGGGTTAATCTCGACCGCTTTCTTGAAATCGGTCTCGGCGGCGTCGGGTTGGTTGCCGCGCATGTAGAGCAAGCCAAGGTTCAGATACGACTCGTACAGCTCAGGCCCCAGCGAGATAGCTTTCTGCATCTCCTGGATTGCGGCGGGAAGACTGTCCTGCGCCGCTAAAAGATTGGCGATGGCGACGTGGGTCTGCGGATTGTCGGGCTGCTTGGCCAGCAGCAGATCAGTTTGTTCCTTTGCTTGTTTCAGATCACGGCCTGCGATCAACAGGTTCGCCAGGTCGATGTGAGCCTGGTAATTCTCCGGCTGCAATTCGAGTGTGCGTCCGAGTTCCTGGTAAGCGCGTGTCCATTCCTGCAGTTTCAAATACGTCAATGCAAGCTTGTAATGGCCGTCACCGAAGCGCGGGTCTACCTGCACGGCATTGCTGAACTGGATGGCGGCTTCGCGGTACTTGCCCTTGTCGAAGTAGCGTTGACCGCTCTCCATATACTTCTGCTTGCGCACATTGGGATCGCGCGAGCAGCCAACGGTTACAGTGGCGATCAGTCCGAGAATAATGATCAGACGGATGACTACAGAATGCTTCATTGCTAATTCTCCCAATGGGTCAGCGGGGCTCCGCTTCATCTTAATATGCGCGGCCCTGATTTACGTTACTGCGATCGCAGCGCCACTCAAAAGTTACCGTCGTCATATCTGCGTCAGAAGCGCCGGCGGAAACGAGAACGTCAACGGGGGACATAACGATCGATGATCGGGCTCAGGTTTCCGGCGAGCGAGGTGAGCCGCTGCTGCGCGGCATCGAGGGTTTCCCCTTGGCGCAGAGGCGTCGTTACTCGAATCAGCGAACCGTCGCTCCGGTTCAGACGCATCGCATCGGTTACGAGATAGAACTTAGCCCAATATTCGCTGGCCACCGCCCGGTCGTGTGCCAGATACCAGTAAAGCACCAGCATCCGGTCCTCGCCCTTGGCGATCACATAGCGGTTGGCGGGAAACGGCGCCCGGCCCGGCAACGAGAGGGTGACGCGGTTCGACTCTACCGGAGACCAGCCGGCACCTGGCAGGCAATTCTTGGGGGAGTGGATGCTATCGCCGCTACGTTGGCTGGGGAAATAGGCGACAAACAAATCCACATACGACTGCGACGGCACGGGCTCACGGTACACCCGCAGCAGGAAATCTCCCGCGCCCAGAATGTCGAGAATCTCCTGCGGGATGGTGACATCGGTTCCGGTCCAGGCGCCTAACTGGTGAGGCAGGGCCGCCAAGGGCTCGCGCGGCGGCACTGTCTCATTGGAGCTGCGCGCATGCAGGAATAACGCCGTGGCCACCAGCAATAACCCAGCTGAAAGAAAGCGCCAGTAGGATCTCATGCGGCCTTCTCTCTCGCCGGCCACACCAGCATCAGCAGACGATGCAGAAGGAAGAGCAAGCCGAGCGAAACCACAAAAATCAGCCATCCCGAGAAGGCGTGAAAGAATCCTTCCGCCTTATCGGGATCCCAGTACTGCACCAGCAGGCCGGTGCCGACGATGCGCAGGCTGTTTGCCACCACCGCGATGGGAATCGACGCCAACGCGAGGACGGTCCGCATCCAGTTGCGCGTCTCCATCAGGTATCCGTAGATGACCGCTAGTGTTCCCAAAGATAGAAGCGAGCGAATTCCACTGCAGGCTTGCGCAACTTCGAGCGGCATGGCCGGAAGGTTGATGATGTTGCCTTCGCGCAAGACCGGCACTCCCGCCAGCGGCAGCACATTCGCGGCGACCTTCGATGCCAGGATCTGTAACGGGAAGGTGATCTGATTGAAGATGATTGCGGGGATGGGAATCATCAGCAACAGGAATGCCCAGGGGAAGAGCAGCGCGCGGAAGTAGCGCCAGCCGAGAAAGAAAACCACCAGTCCGGCGATTACCAGCAGGAACGACACGCGCGAGAGAAAGAGTTCGGCACCCAGTGATCCTACGATCAGGACCGACAAACCGAGAATCGTAATCGGAAGTCCCCAGGATGAAGGCCTTCTGGGCAAACTCACCAGGTATGGGCGATCTTGCCAAAGAACAAAGAGAGAAAAGGCCGGGACAAAAAAGCCATGCGAAAAATTCGGGTCGGTCCACCACTGGTAGGCAAGCCGGCTCAGGATCGGGAAATACAGCCATCCGACCAGGAGAGCCAGGATGATCCCCTGCCAGAAAGCGGGACGCTGCTCCACAGAACTGGGTACAGGCGCGGACACGGTCTCGACTTCAGCAGTATGGCTCACAAGCGAGAATTAGGGGGAACCTTGAGCATATGCGAACTTGATTCCACACGCAATCATTGCAGTGGCTGACGGTAACTCGCCAGCGTGGAAACTATTTCCAATCCCAGGACAGCAGTCGTAGGGAATCCCACGGAGTAAAAGGGCGTAAGTTTCCCTGCGAATGGGGGCTGCCGCGGCGCCGATTGTCCATTCTTAAGACTCGTATGTTCAATATTTGTAGCGAGTTGCGGGAAAAGTTTCCCTCCCTAGCCCAAGGTAACCGGGATATGGTTACCTCAGAAAGGGTAAAAGTTTTCCATTTTCTGCCCCATTGGTATAGGTTAGAGGTTGAGATCAGGCCGCGTCGGACCCCCTCTTGACGGGTCCTAAGATGCTGATAAAAAGCGGCTTGTGGGGTTTCTGGGGACCGCTCGAAAAATGGTACTGCCCTTGCTCCTAGACTGACTTCACAGATGCAGGCACGCATCGACTTCCCCCAGTGCGACAAGGCTAATCATGGAAACAGACCTGTTGAAGCGTGGCGATCCCGGTGTCCCGGCAAGTGACAGCAAGGAAAGGCTTTTTCTGCCTGGAGTGAGCCCGAGCATGATGCCGGTGGAAGTCGTGGTGCGGGAACTGGCACAGAACGAAGTTCCAGTACTGCTGTTGGCTGAGTCAGGTGCCGGCAAACGCACGGTGGCCCGACGCATCCATGAAGCTTCGGCGCGATGCGACGAAGGCTTCCGCATGGTGCTTTGTTCGGAGCTCAGCCCGGAAGTATTCGATGATCAGGGAGTCGAAGCGCTGTTCAGTCGGGGGACGGTATACCTGGAAGAAATTAGTGACTTAGGTACCACCTCCCAGGTCAAGGTGCTGGAAGCGCTCCCCAAAACAGACGAGAATGGGAACGGCGTGAAGCGCGCCCGCTTGATTTGTGGAACGGCGCGCGATCTGGAAGCCGAGGTTCGCTCCGGAAGATTCCGCGAGGATCTCTACTACCGGATCAGCGGGGTGTGTCTGCGTGTGCCGCCTTTGCGCCAGCGCCGGGAAGATGTTCCGCTGTTGACGGAATTTTTTCTGGCGAAGTATGCGCGTGATTTTCGCCGGCCGAAACCCTTGTTGAGCGCAGAGACGCTGCAGTTGTTTCTCGATTACGGGTGGCCGGGCAATGTGCGCGAGTTGGAAGACGCGGCCAAGGCAATCGTGGCGCTGGGGGACGAGGCGTTGGCTATGGGCGGGCTCCGCGCCATGCTGGTGAAGTCGGAGCGTGGGGGCAACGGGGGAGCGGTTTCCTTAAAGCAGGCTGCACGCGCGGCCTCGAGGGAAGCGGAAAAAGAATTAATTCTGAAGGTGCTGACACGCACGCGCTGGAATCGCCGGCGGGCTGCGCAGGAATTACAAATCAGCTACAAGGCCCTGCTCTATAAATTGAAACAAATTGGGTACGGGGAATACGGAGCCTCGTAAACACCCAGGAGATGCGAATGAAAAAGTTGGCAGTCACAACCGGGTTGTTGCTTGCGCTGATGGCCACAGGGGTCTCTGCGCAAGACAACATGAATGGAAAAGACAAGAAGACGAATGCGCCCATGGGCGGGGCCAAGGATGCGGGCGCAGTGGCCGGACCCGATTACATCATCGGGCCGGACGACGTCCTTCACGTCTCGGTGTGGAAAGAAACCGATCTCACCAGCACGTTGCCGGTGCGGCCTGACGGGAAGATCTCGATGCCACTGCTGGACGACGTGCAGGCCGCGGGCTTGACGCCGATGCAACTGGCGAATTCGCTGACCGAGAAGCTGAAAAAATTCATGGCAGATCCGCGAGTGACGGTGGTGGTCACCGCCATGAACAGCCAGAAAATTTATATCCTGGGCGAAGTCACGCACACCGGAGCCATGGCGCTCACCCCGAACATGACGGTGCTGCAGGCGATCGCCAGCGCCGGCTTCACGCAGTTTGCCAACACCAAGGGTATTTACGTGCTGCGCACCGAGAACGGGAAGCAGCAGAAACTTCCCTTTAATTACAAGCAAGTGGTGAAAGGCGAGGCCATGGAGCAGAACGTCCTGCTGCGGCCTGGCGACACCATCGTGGTCCCGTAAGGAAAGATTTGATGAAACTTCGTGACTACATTTGCGTATTTGTGTTCGTCGCGCTGGCTTGGGCCACTGGCCTGGCCCAGGACGACAGCGGCCAGCAGCCTCCGGATAGCGGAACCCCTTCGTCGAGCACTCCTGCGCCGGCCTTTGGGCAGACCGGGCCTGCGCCGCAACAGAATGTGGACAATCCCCCTATTTCGGGGTTGGATCTTCCCAATCTGGACCCCAACGCCTCCTCGCGCAGCTTTTTCGTCCCTGGCATACACGCCAGTCAGGCGGTCGACACCAATATCGGCAGCCAAGTCGGCGGCGGGGCGGTGCAGGGAGTGACCCGCGCCCTGGGCAGCCTGGCTTTGCAGAAGCTGTGGAGCCGCTACGATGTGGGCCTGCAGTACGTGGGCGGCGGCGCCTATTACGGCGGTCAGAACATTGGATGGACGCAGTTCCATAGCCTCGACGGCGATCAGCGCTATCTCTGGCGCACCGGTCAGCTGGCATTTCGCGATTCCTTCAGTTACCTGCCGGAAGGTGCGTTTGGATACGGCGCTTACGGCGGAAGCGGCGCTCTGGGTGGAGTCGGTGGTCTGGGAGGCGGGGGCGGCGGCATTACTGGCGTTGGACTCGGCGGAGGCACCGGCGCCCTGCTGGGCGGTGGTGGTCAGCTCGGTTCCCTGGGCCAGTCTCCCCGCATCAGCAACGTGTCGATTGCCGATATCACCCAGGCCATCTCGCCGCGATCTTCGATCACCATGGGCGGCTCGTTCGGATTGGTGCATTTCGTCAGTGGCACCAACACCACGGTCGTGAATGGGGTTCCAGTGACGTTTTTGAACAGCCAGCAGGCGGGCGGACAGGCTGGTTACAACTACCAGATTAATCGCAGTGATCAAGTGGGCATTCTGTACGCCTACCAATCGTTTCACTTCCCGACCTCGGTGGCGGGAGACTTTCGCAGTCACGTGTTTCACCTTCTTTATGGACACCGGATTTCCGGCAGGATGGACCTGGTGTTAGGCGGCGGGCCACAGATCACGGAGATCACCGAGCCCATACCCGGCACAACCATCAATACGACGAATAGCAACATCTCAGCCAGCGGGCAGGCCATGCTCCGCTATCGCTTTACCCACACCAATCTGACCGCGAGCTACGACCGCTACAACTCCAGCGGATCGGGATTTTATGGTGGAGCGAAGACGAATCTGTTCCGGCTGACCGCAGGTAGACCCTTTGGGCGTAACTGGACGGGTTCGGCCGATGTAGGCTACACGACCAACTCGCGCATTCTGCCCGCTACCACGGGAGCGGTGGGCGGACAGTCGTTCAATTATGCGTACGTTGGCGGATCGTTACACCGCCAGTTCGGGCGCGAATTCAGCGGCTTCGTCAGTTACATCTTTAACGACCTACGCTTCGACTCGACATTTTGCGGCGGCTCGCCTTCTTGCAACAACACTTCTCGGCGTCAGGTGGCGCTGATCGGAATTGATTGGACACCCCGTCCGATCCGGCTCGACTGATTTTAAAGGCCGTTCCCAAGGGAGCGGCCAGAACGGGAATAGCATGATTGAGAATCGCGATTTAACGATGGACGATTATCTGGCGATGCTGCGCCGGCGGATGAAGGTCATCCTCATTCCGACGCTACTGGCGCCGTTGGCCGGTTTCCTGATTTCCTACGCCTTTGCTCCCAAATACACCTCGCAGTCCCTGGTGCTGGTGGAAGAGCAGAAAGTGCCGGATAACTACGTCAAGTCGGTGGTCACCGAAGACATAACCCAGCGCATTGCGACCATGCAGCAGCAGGTGTTGAGCCGCAACCGGTTGCAGCCCATGATCGCGAATCTGCAATTGACCAAGAAGGGCAAGAGCGTTGATGACATCATTGATGACATCCGCGCCAACCTTACCATCGAGCCGGTGCAGCCCGATATCACCGCTTCGACCAAGAAGAAGCCCGGACAAGGCACCGACCTGCCGGGTTTTTACGTCAATTACACCGCCGACAACCCGCATGACGCGCAGCAGATCTGCAGCCAGCTGACTTCCATGCTGCTGGAAGAGAATCTGAAGATCCGCGAAGGCGTGGCTCAGGGGACTACCGAATTCCTCACGGGGCAACTAGATAGCGCCAAGAAGAATCTGGACGATCAGGACGGCAAGCTGGCGGTGTTCAAGAGGCAGTACATGGGACAGCTGCCCGGCGACGAAGAAAACAATCTGAAGCTGCTGATGGGACTCAACTCGCAACTCGATTCGAATACTCAAACCCTGAACCGGGCACAGCAGGACAAGACCTATGCCGAGTCGTTGCTGGCGCAGCAGGTAGCGGCGTGGAAGTCTTCGCAGAACGCGACCAATCCCCAGACCCTGCAACAGCAGCTGGCGGCTTTGCAAAGCCAGCTCATCACGCTGCAGGCGCGCTACACCGATGACTATCCTGATGTGATCAAGACGAAAGCCGACATTGCCGAGGTGAAGAAGCAGATCGACCAGATGAATGCGGCAGCGGCGAAGCCTTCCACCGAGACCAATGAGAAGGTTGGCCTCGCGGAGCCTCCTGAGTTAAGGACGCTGCGGACCCAGGTTCACCAGTACGACCAGGCGATCGAGCAAGCGACGCGCGAGCAGAACCGCATCAAGGCCCAGATCGCGCTCTATCAAGGCCGCGTGGCGCTTAGCCCCGCGGTGGAAGAACAGTACAAGGCTCTGACCCGCGACTACGATACGGCGCAGAAGTTCTACAACGATCTGCTCGCCAAGAAGAGCGAATCGGAAATGCAGACCGACATGGAGCGCCGGCAACAAGGCGAACAGATGCGGCTGCTGAATCCGGCCAGTTTGCCTGATTCTCCCAGCTTCCCGGTGCGCTGGATGTTTGCGGCCGGGGGCGCGGGCGGAGGAATGGTGATCGGCCTGGCTCTGGCCATGTGGCTGGAGTTGCGCGACAAGTCGATTCGCACCGAGCAGGATGTCCTCGCGATTCTGGAGTTGCCGACCCTGGTGTCGGTGCCGTGGATTGGCCCGCAGACTACCGCAGCCGACGGCAAAGCTGCAGCCGAAGACAAGCGAGAAAAGGTAGAGGTCTAAGACCCCATGTACAAGGAATTCTTCGGACTGCGTGCGAATCCCTTCAACGTTAACCCGGACCCGCGTTACTTATTTCTGACGCGGCACACCGAGGAGGCGTTGGCCTGTCTTACCTATGGCATTCAGAGCCGCAAAGGCTTCGTGCTGCTGACGGGTGAAGTGGGAACGGGAAAAACGACGCTTATCAACAAATTGCTGGAGTGGCTGCGCCTGCAGCAGGTAGCCACGGCTTTTGTCTTCAACTCGAAGATGAACGTGCCCCAATTCCTCGACTACATGATGGCCGACTTTGGCATTCCCTGCGAGTCTCGGGCGAAGAGCCAGATCCTGCTGCGGCTTTACAACTGGCTGCTTGACCGTTACCGGGCCGGTGAAACCGCGGTTCTGATTGTCGACGAGGCGCAGAACCTGTCGGACGATGTGCTGGAAGAGATTCGCATGATGACGAATCTCGAAACCTTCACCGAGAAGCTGCTGCAGATCGTGCTGGTAGGCCAGCCTGAACTGGAGCAGAAGCTGAAGCAACCGCATCTGCGCCAGTTGCGCCAGCGGCTGACGCTGCGCGCGAAAACGCATCCCTTATCGCTCGAGGAAACCAAAGCCTACATCGGGCAAAGATTGAGAATCGCAGGCTCGAACGGGCAGCAGATTTTTGATCCCGAAGCTCTGGTGGCAATTCACCGCTACGCCAACGGCATTCCCCGCGTAGTAAATCTGGTTTGCGAACATTGCCTGGTGAGTTCGTTCGTCGACCAGCAGAAAGTGATCACCGCCAATGTTGTCGATACCGTCGCGCGCGACTTCGATTTGAGCGACAACACGTCATCGGCGGCTATGACCGTAGCGCCCCCGCCGGCCCCGAATGGCGACAAGTTCGATTTAGTGGAAGCATTGAAAACGCTGGCAACTCTCGCTGACCGGCTGCGCCAGTCAGAACAAGACCTCCCCAAGGAAAGGAAATTATGAGCAGAATTCACGAAGCACTGAAGAGGGCCGAACAGGAGCGGAGTGCAGGCCAGGGGGGGCAGCCGGAAGTTCCGGTGTCTGCCGGCACTACGGTCGCGGGCGACACGATGGCTGCACCGTCGTCTCCGGGTATGGAGCATGCCCCTGTGATGCAGGCGGCGATGCCCGCCATGGGCACGCCCTTCACCTTTGACACCCTGCTGGCCCGCTGCTCGCAGATGAACTGGAGCCCGGACTTGAAGACCATGCTGTTCTTCAATTCCGAAGAGCAGGGCTTCGGCACCGAAGAATTCCGCACTCTGCGGTCGCGTCTCTACCAGATGCGGGAGCGGCAGCCTTTGAAAAAGATTCTGGTTACCAGTTCGCTGCCCAAGGAAGGAAAATCTTTTGTGGCGGCGAACCTGGCGCAGGTCATGGTGCGCCAGCATGGACGCCGGGCTCTGCTGATTGACGGCGATCTGCGCGGCGCGCGCCTGCACTCGGCGCTGGGAACTTCCGCGACTCCGGGTCTTGCGGAATACCTGATGGGAGAAGCCGACGAGTTCGCGATCATCCAGCGCGGGCCGATGGAGAACCTGTTCTTTATTCCTTCGGGCCGGGCCATCTCGAATCCCGCTGAACTGGTTGCTAACGGCCGCCTGAAGTTCCTAATGAACCGCGTGGAGGCGCTGTTCGACTGGATCGTGCTCGATTCGCCGCCGGCGGTTCCGGTTTCCGACGCCAGCCTGCTGGCGAATTACTGTGACGGGGTGTTGATGGTGGTTCGCTCCAACGCGACTCCCTTTGATATCGCCCGCAAGGCGCGTCAGGAGTTCCGCGACACCCATCTGGTTGGAGTGGTGCTCAACGGCATTGATTCCGACTCATCCTCTTACACCCGTTATTACTACGGAGCCTACGGAAAACCGGACGGCCGTGGGGAGCCGCAGAGGTAACGCTTGATCCGCCTCTTCAATGTTTATTACCCGGTCCGCACCTTGATCCTTCTGGTGGGGGAGGCCCTGATTGTCTGGACCTCGTTCCTGCTGGGGACGGTCCTCCAATTCCGCGAGGACAGCTACCTGGTACTGAACTTCGAATACGGCTACTACAAGATTCTGGTCGTAACGCTGGTGGTGCTGGTGTTTTCGCACTGGTTTGATCTTTATGAACCGTCCAGCGTCAATGCCCGGTGGGATCAGGTTTTCCGGTTGTTACTGGTGTTGGGCCTTGTCGCGCTCGCGCTGGCGGCTGTGGGCTACGTCTTCCCAAATTTCCTTCCCGGCAACAATTCCGCGCTGGCTGGACTGGTGATTCTGACGGTCGCACTGTTTGGCTGGCGTACCGCTTATTCGTGGCTTTCGCAACAGCCATATTTGAGGGAGCGGGTTTACGTGGTGGGGACGGGAGATCGCGCACAACGGCTGGTACAAGGTCTGCGGGCGCGGTCAGAGTTGGGAATCGAAGTGGTCGGCTGGAGCGGCAATATCGATGGCGCGGTAACTCGCGACGCGGTCGCGTCGCACCTGTTGGAGTGCGTCGCCGGACAGAATATTCATCGTGTGATTGTGGCCATGCCAGATCGCCGCGGCACGCTTCCGGTGCAGGAACTGCTGCACCTGAGACTAGACGGCGCCAAGATCGAAGAAGCCACCTCGTGGCTCGAGAAAATGTCGGGCCGCATCGAGGTGGAGAACCTCTACCCCAGTTGGCTGGTGTTTGCCGACGGATTCCGCTTCAGCGCCGGCTTCATGATGATGAAGCGCGCACTCTCGTCGCTGGCGGCGTTCGTGCTGCTGCTGGTTGTGCTTCCCGTGATTCCTTTTGTGTGCCTGGCGATCAAGCTGGATTCCTCCGGGCCCGTTCTCTACCGGCAGAAACGCGTTGGTCGCGGCGGAGTGACGTTTTATTGCTTCAAGTTCCGCACCATGCGCCAGGACGCCGAGGCCGATACCGGTCCCACCTGGGCGGGCGACAACGATCCGCGCATCACCCGAACGGGAAAATTCCTGCGCAGTTCGCGACTGGATGAAATTCCTCAGCTTTGGAATGTATTCAAGGGAGACATGGCGTTTGTCGGCCCGCGTCCCGAGCGGCCGGAATTCGTTGAGTGGCTGACGCGTGAGCTTCCTTATTACCCGGTGCGTCATGTGGTGCGTCCCGGAATCACCGGTTGGGCGCAAGTTCGCTACAAGTACGGAAACACCGTGGAAGACGCCAAAGAGAAACTGCAGTACGACCTGTATTACATCAAAAACGCCTCGATCGGATTGGACCTGTTGATCATGTTCCAGACGGTCAAAATCGTCCTGCTGGGGCGAGGCGCGCAATGACATGGGTGTTCTGGGGAGGCGCGGCCATTATTTTTTACGCGTACGTGGGGTACGCGGGCTGGTTATGGATTCGCAGCCGGCGAAAAGCCAAGCCAGTGAAGCGAGCGCCGTTTGAAGCGAAGATTTCCATCGTGATGGTGGTTCGCAACGAGGCCAAGATTTTGGAGCGCAAGCTCAGGAATCTGCTGGAACTGCACTATCCGGAGGATCGCGCCGAGGTCGTGGTGGTTTCCGACGGATCGAACGATGGCACCAACGAGATCTTGTCGAAGTACAAGCAAAACTCGCGGGTGCAGAGCATTCTAAGTCCCGAGGCGCGGGGAAAAGCCTCAGGACTGAACGAGGCGATTGCGGCCGCCCGCGGGGAAATTGTGGTTTTCACCGACGCGCGGCAGAAGATCGAGCCCGATGCCATGCAATTGCTGATGGAGAATTTCGCCGACAGTACCGTGGGCTGCGTGAGCGGAGAGCTCATGCTGGGCGATCCGGATTCGGGCGAAGCCATCAAGGGCATGGGATTGTACTGGAAATTAGAGAAGAAGATCCGCGAGATGGAATCGGCTTCAGGATCGGTGGTGGGCGCAACCGGAGCGATCTACGCAGTGCGCCGGGAGTTGCTGGTCACGGTGCCTCCGGAGACGATTCTCGACGATGTGTACATCCCGATGAACGTGGTGCGGCAAGGATATCGCGTGGTGTTCGATCCGCGGGCTCATGCCTGGGACGTGGCCGACCAAGGCACGGGGCGCGAGTTCAACCGCAAAGTGCGGACGCTCAGCGGAAACTATCAGCTTCTGCAGTTGGCGCCGTGGATTTTGAGCGCATCCAATCCGCTGCGTTTTGAATTCATCAGCCACAAGCTGATGCGATTGATCGTGCCGTTTGCACTCGCAGGGACGCTGGTCGCCTCGATGGTGCTGAATCACTCCATCTACCGTCTGGCGATGCTTCTGCAACTTGCGTTTTACGCACTGAGTTTTCTGGTAGTGGCGCAGATGAAGAGCGGTCTGCTGGCTCGTATGGCCGATGCGGCTTTCACTTTTGTGGTATTGAATACGGCCGCAGTAGTGGCGTTCATCAATTTTGTTACGGGACGGAAGGCCGCATGGAACCGTTAGGACGTTGGGACACAAGGGATAAACGGGTGGGCAAGGTAGAGCAAAAACCGGTTTGGGCTGGTGTGAAGAAGCTCAAGGAAAAGAAGAGCATTGCCTATCTGTCCCTCATCTTCTTCGCCTTCTTGTACTTCATGCGTCCCCAAGACTTCATTCCAGGCATGGAATCGCTTCCGCTAGAGAAGATCGGCGGAGGAATTGCCATGTTGGCTTTAATCTTCAGCGTGCTACCCAAGGAACGCGGCAAGATTCCCGTCGAATTGAAAGTGCTTCTTTTGCTGCTGGTTCAGATGATCCTCACCATTCCGTTCGCCTACTGGCGCGGCGGTGCGTTTGACGCGGTGTTCACTAAGTTCTCGAAGGGCGTGATTATTGCACTTTTGATCGGTCTCATTATCTCTTCCGTTTCGCAGATGAAGACCGTGCTCTATATTCAGGCCGGATCGATTGCGTTTTTCGCGGTGGCTTCCGTTGCCGTCCATCGTACCTTCGGTGGCCGCCTGTACGGAATTCAAAAAGGAATTCTCGAAAATCCGAATGACTTAGCGATCAACATCGCGATTAACTTTCCTCTGTGCATGGCGTTCATGTTCGCGGCCAAGGGAGGGCTGCGCAAGATTGTCTGGGCGGTCAGCATGATCGTGATGATGTATTGCGTCCTGATTACTTATTCCCGCAGCGGCATGATCGCGCTCGTAATTACCTGCCTGATTTGCTTGTGGGAGTACGGCGTAAAGCAGAAGCGCACCATGTTGCTGATGGGAGCAGGCGTATTCGGAGTGATCGCGCTCGGCGTCTCATTGAGCACTCCCCACTTCATTGCCCGTTTCAAGAGTCTGACGCAGGGCAACATCGAAGGATCTGGTGATCGGGGATCGCTCGATGCGCGCGAGGAACTGCTAAAACGCAGCATCGCGCTGGCGCTGCAGCATCCTTTGTTTGGCGTGGGTCCGGGCAACTTCCCGGTGCTGTCCGGCGATTGGCACGTCGCGCATAACAGCTACACCGAGTTGGCCGCCGAGGCCGGTTTCCCTGCATTGTTCCTTTTCCTACTGCTCTTTGCGCTTTGTTTCCGCAAGGTGGCCGCAACCCGGAAACTGCCTGGTTACGAGGCCGACGAAAACATAAAGCTGTGGACCAGCGCACTGTGGGCGGGACTGGCTGCCTATATGTTCGGCTCGCTGTTCGCGTCGACAGAATATCTCTTGTATCCCTATTTCCTGGTGGGGTACGTCTCTGCTCTGTATCGCATTGCCAGTAAGCCAGTGGAGACGGCTGCGCCTGCAACCAATGGTGGAAAGAATGGAAAACTCAAAGCCACAACAACCCGAACGGGCGAATATGCCTGGAGTCGATAACCGCGTTCTAGAAATTCTCCGCTGCCTGACCTGTCAAGGCAGGCTGAGGGAAGAAGGCGAAGCGCTGCAATGTACGGAATGCGATAGGAGCTATCCGTTCGTCAACGGCATCTATCGCTTTGTGGACGCCCAGCATTACGCGGGCAGCTTCGGCTTCCAGTGGCATCTCCACGCCAAGACGCAGCTCGATACCGAGCAGAGCCGCCGTTCGGAAGGCGCCTTCCGCCGACGCACCGGCTTCCGTCCGGAGGATCTCGCGGGCAAACTCGTTCTCGACGTAGGCTGCGGCATGGGCCGCTTTGCTGAAGTGGCGACCCGCTGGGGAGCTCACGTCGTAGGCATTGACCTGAGCCTGGCGGCGGAAGTCGCCGCTCGCAACCTCGCAGACCGTTCCGCCTCCATTTTCCAGGCCGATGTTTTCAAGCTGCCCTTCGCGCCCGAGAGCTTTGACTACATCTATAGCATCGGAGTGCTGCATCACACTCCGAATTGCGAACAGGCATTCAAGGCGTTGCCGAAATTGTTAAAGCCGGACGGGAGAATCGCGATCTGGCTCTACAGCAGTTACAACGCCTGGTACAAGATGAGCGATGTGTACCGCAACCTGACCAAGCGCATGTCGCCACGCTTCCTTCACAAACTTTGTTACGGATCGATTCCGCTCTACGGCGTGCACCAGGTGTTGCGAAAGATTCCGGCCATTGGCCGTCCCATGAGCGGAGCCTTGGCCTATGCGATTCCGATGTCGTTCAATCGCGATCCGAAGTGGCGGGTGCTCGACACGTTCGACTGGTATTCGCCGTGGTACCAGTCAAAGCATACCTACGAAGAAGTATTCCGCTGGTTTGAAAGCTGCGGGCTCGACGATCTTCGCGTGATCGAGCAACCAATTGCTGTGCAAGGCCACAAGCCAGCCGCGGGGCAGCCGCTGCGCGACAGGACCGAGCAGGAGGCCGAGCAGTGTGCGGGATAGCCGGCATGGTCGCCCGCCGGGGCGAAGAAGTCACCGCGTCTGAGGTTCACCGCATGTGCCAGACCATCGTGCACCGGGGACCGGATGACGAGGGCATCTATGCGCGCGGCCCGGTTGGCCTGGGCATGCGCCGCCTCAGCATTATCGACCTTTCCGGCGGCAAGCAGCCCATTCACAACGAAGACAAGAGTGTCTGGGTCGTCTTCAACGGCGAGATCTACAACTTCCCCGAGTTGCGGGAAGAACTGTTGAGCCGCGGACATCAGTTCTACACCCACAGCGATACCGAGGTGATTGTCCATCTCTACGAAGAGATGGGCGCGGACTGCGTCAAGAAACTGCGTGGCATGTTTGCCATCGCGCTTTACGACGAGCGCAAGAACTCATTACTTCTCGCCCGCGACCGCCTGGGCAAGAAGCCGCTGCATTACGCTCTACACAACGGGCGCTTATTATTCGGATCGGAAATCAAGACCATGCTGGCGGTGGCTCCAGAACTGGCGGAAGTGAGTCTGGAGGGGGTGCTCCAGTTCTTTTATTTCGGATATGTACCCGATCCCCTGACGGCGTTTCAGCAGATTCACAAGCTGCCTCCCGGACATCTGCTCGAGTTTGCCGGGGGAGAAATCAAGATTCGGCAGTACTGGGACGTCCCGGCGTACGGGGCGCATGCTCCCAAGTCCGAAGAAGAATGCCTTGAGCAGTTGGAGAGCAGGCTGCTGGAGGCCGTGCGCATCCGCCTGATCAGCGACGTTCCCTTGGGTGCCCTGCTTAGCGGGGGCGTCGATTCTTCCATCGTCGTGGCTTTAATGGCGCGGGCCAGCAGCGGCCCGGTGAAAACTTTCTCGATCGGATTCCGTAATCAGGATTTCAATGAAGCCGAATACGCGCGCATGGTTGCTGAACGTTACGGCACCGACCACCACGAGTTGACGGTCGACCCGAATATCGGCGAGACCCTGGAAATGTTGTCGGGAATGATGGAAGAGCCCTTTGGCGATTCCTCGATGATTCCCACGTACTACGTTTCGAAACTGGCTCGTCAGCACGTCACGGTAGCGCTGTCGGGCGATGGCGGCGACGAGTTGTACGCGGGATACGACCGCTATATCGTCAACCTGCGCCGCAGCCGATATGGCATTCCTTCGTGGATGGGGCGTCTCTACCGCGATCACGTATACCCCGTGTTGCCCCAGAATGTGCGCGGACGCAAGCTGGCGTGGAACATCTCACTGCCTTCGCGAGATCGCTATCTCGACGGCCTCTCCTTCTTACCCGCACTCGATCGGGAGCGTAGCCTGTTCAGCGACGAACTGCTCAGCGAGGCGGGCCAATTTACCGATCCCTTCAAACGGTTCGAAGAGTATTACGACCACGCGCCAGCCGCCGATACGCTGAGCCGCTTGCTTTATCTCGACACCAAGACCTACCTGACCGCCGACATTCTGGCAAAGGTCGATCGCATGAGTATGGCGACCTCCCTCGAAGTGAGAGTCCCCATGCTCGACCAGGAATTCGTCGAGTGGACCGCGGGGTTGCCGATTGAATGGAAATTCCGCAACGGCACGCGGAAATATCTGCTGAAGAAACTCGCCGAGCGCATTGGTATTCCGCCCGCCCTCTTGCATCGCCGGAAGCAGGGATTTTCGCTTCCCCTGGTGCACTGGATGCGCGATGAAATGAAAGATGGCCTGCTCAGCATCTTGACTGAGCCGCGCACGCTACAACGCGGATACTTCAAGCCGGCGGCGGTTCGAGCCTTGCTCGACGAGCACTTCCGCGGATATCGTGACCATGCGGGAGCGATCTGGCTGCTTCTGGTTCTTGAGCTGTGGCACCGTAATTTCCTGGAAGCACGCGGAGTTGACTCGCCAAGCTTGATCGCTGAGGTGGCAGGCGCGGGGAGTTCGTCGTGAAGCCAGCAGGCCCGCACGACCCGCCTGCGAATTCGCATCCCGGCTTGTTCCTGATGGTGAATTCGTTGGAGCGGGGTGGCACGGAGCGGCAGTTCGTCACCCTGGCAAAGGGATTGAGCGGCGGAAATTTTGAAGTCAGCACTGGCTGCTTAGCGCGCCACGGAGAGTTCGTCGATAGCGTGCCTGCGATAAGGGAATTCTCTCCCGGCCGCAGCTTATTTAAAGGCCAATCGATTTTGATGCGAGCCACCCTGGCTCGGCACTTGCGACGGGAGCATATCGCGGTGGCCCACGCTTTCGATTTTTACGCCAACCTGATGCTGATCCCGGCGGCGCGCCTGGCGCGGATTCCGGTCGTGATCGGCAGTCATCGGCAATTGGGAGATTTGCTCTCACCGCTCCAGTTTCGCGCCCAGAATGCCGCATTCCGCGCCTGCGACCGAGTGGTGTGTAATTCGCGTGCTGCGGCAGATCGACTGCAACAGGCAGGAGTTTCCGCAGACAAACTGGCCGTGATTCCCAACGCCCTGCCAGATGAGGCTTTTGCCGAAACTGCTCCAGCGCTGCTGCGGCAAACAGGGATCCTGCGGGTGGGGATGGTGGCGCGAATGAACGACCGCAGTAAGAATCACGCGATCTTTCTCCGCATGGCGGCACGGTTGGCGCCAGAGCACCCGTCGGTGCAATTTGTATTGGTTGGCGGCGGCCCTTTGCGCACTGAGCTTGAAGCGATGGTCGGAGAGTTGGGTATCGCAGAGCGAGTGCTATTCCTCGGAGACCGCTCAGACATTCCTGCGGTACTGGCCTCCTTGGACCTTACCGTGCTTCCATCGCGCTCGGAAAGCCTGTCGAACGTCATCCTGGAATCAATGGCGGCCGGCGTTCCGGTCGTGGCATCTAATGTTGGTGGAAATCCGGAGTTGCTCTCAGATGGGCAAACGGGCTTCCTCACTGCGGACGACGATGCCGCGCTGGCCGATGCGGTCGAGAAGTTCCTGGCGAACGACGAACTTAGAAACGCCTGTGGGAAGCGCGCCAAGCTGGAAGCGAGCGCACAATATCAGTTAGACACAATTTGCGAGAAGTATGAACAACTCTATCTCTCGACTCTCGCACTGAAAACGGGACATCAAGAACTGAGAAAGGCCAGAAGCCTGGCATGACAACGGCTTCGATCCAAAACCCGGGGAAGCGCATTCTCCAGATCGGCAACTGGCCGCCGCCAGTGTGCGGCTGGAGCATGAGCCTGGTCGGTCTGCGCAAAGAACTCGACGCCCGCGGCTGGGACTGCCAGGTCATGAACCTGAATGAGAACCGCCGGGTGAAAAGTCCCGAGTACATCGACGTTCAGGATGGCTGGGATTATTTCCGCAAGCTACTGCACTGGGTGCGACGAGGATATGCGGTCCACGTGCGTGTCAATGGAGACACGAAGAAAGGTTACCTGCTCGCGCTGTCGGCATTGATGCTGGCCCGAATGTGGGGGCTACCGGCTCTGCTCACTTACTGCGGTGGGCACGAGCAGAATTTCTTTCCGGCCCCAAAGGGATCGTTTCGGCACGCAGCTTTTTCTTTTTTATTCCGCATGGCGACTCGCATCTACTGCAACAGTGAACCGGTGAAGACGGCGATATTGACTACAGGAATTTCGCCGGACAAGGTCATTCCTATTCCGCACTTTTCTTCGCAGTACGTGCAGTTCGATCCCGCGCCGTTGCCCGCGGCAGCCGAAGTCTTCTGCCAGAGGCACGACGCCGTGTTCTTTATGTATCTCTGTTACCGCAAAGAGTACATGTTGGAATTTCTCGCTGACGTGATGGGCAAATTTCGCGAGTCGTTTCCCAGAGTCGGCTTCTTGCTGGTGGGCACAAGCGAGAGGGAAATCCCTCTTCTACGTGAATTCTTCGAGCGCCAGGGGTTGACGTCGGCAATAGGTATCACTGGTTCCGTGCCCCACAACCTGTTTCTCACAATGATGAAGCGGTCGCTGGCTTACATTCGAATGCCGCTCACGGATGGCGTTTGCTCTTCAGTGCTTGAGGGCCTGACGATGAAGGTCCCCGTGATCGCGAGCGACAACGGCGCTCGTCCAGTGGGAGCGGAAGTCTGGAAGCCGGGAGACGCTGACCGCCTGTTGTATCTTCTGACGGAGGCTGCGGAGCGTCGCGAACAGATGGTGGCCCGCATCCCGTCGGTTGCCCTTGATGACAACGCGGCCAGGTTGGCCGACGACATTGAAGCGGTTTGCTTCGGCGGAACGGCGTCAATCTCGAAGAACATCGCTATCGCAAAGACCAGGGCGGCAGATGGACGTTGAGGTGCAAAAGACGACCCGGGGAACTTTGTCCGCGGCTGCGCCACGATCGCGCAGTAAGGCTCCTGTCTTCGTCTTGGGTTCAGTGCGCTCCGGAACCACCCTTCTCTATCACATGCTGCTCTCCTCGGGCGGATTTGCCATCTACCGTACCGAGTCCCACGCCATCAACTTGCTGGAGCCGCGTTTCGGAGATCTCGGCAAACTGGAAAATCGCCGCCGGTTGATGAAAGCCTGGCTCGACAGCAAGCTTTTCCAGGTTTCCGGTCTGGACGCAGACCTGATCGAGAAGAAAGTGCTCGGGGAATGCAGCAATGGCGGGAATTTCCTGCGCACCGTGATGGAAGAGATCGCGCGTAAGCAGGGGATGGAACGCTGGGCCGACTGCACGCCGGAACACCTAGCCTACATTGATCGCATCAAGGAAACCATCCCCGACGCTTTGATTGTTCACATCATTCGCGACGGCCGTGATGTCTCTCTGTCTCTCGAGAAGCAAAAATGGATCAAGCCGCTGCCGTGGGATCGCCACCGCCCGCTCTTCGCGGGCGCGGCCTACTGGGATTGGATCGTGAGCAAAGGCCGCCGCGACGGTTCCCGCTACGGCAAAGATTATTATGAACTCCACTTCGAGGAATTGGTCGGAAATCCGCACGCCACACTGACACAATTGGGCGAGTTTATTGGCCACGATCTCGACTACGATCGCATCCTGAAGAATGGGATTGGATCCGTGAGTGAGCCGAACACCTCATTCGCCACGGGATCCGGCGAATTTAATCCGGTCGGCAGGTGGCGCGAGTCGTTTTCGGAGCAGGAACTCGAAGAACTCGAAGGAATGATTGGAGAGACTCTGCAGGAATTCAGTTACGAGCTGGCAAGTCGGCCCAGCCTTTCTCCGGGTAATCTGCGAACACTGCGCAACAGTTACAGGAGTTATTTTGATCTTAAGTTATGGTTAAAGGGGCGGACGCCAGCGGGACGATTCTTAGTTACTAAAGATCTTTCGTGGTTGTAATCACACTTACTGCACTCCAGTCGTCGCTTTGTTAATCGCGTCAATATCCGCGCCTACATCTTTTTCGTCTGAGCCAGCGCCCTTCAGCTTGCTTCCTGCCAAGATATGGTAGTCGCCGCCATTTCCACCGCGGAAGTCCGCAAACTTTGCGTCAGGGACGTTCTTTAGAGAGATATTTCCCTTGGGCCAGCCGCCACCCCCGTTGATAAGGGCGTTGTGGTCGAAAGTGTATGGCGAGAAGCAATCTGAAAGAATGCCTTGCGGACCTTTGCGATCGGGTTGTGCGGCACAGTTCCTCTGCGGTCCGCCTCCGGTCGAACCTAGTGGCCGCTCCCCGATGGTGACCACGTTATTTGTGAAAGTAAAACCCGCCATGCGCGGTCCATTCACGGGGCCGCCGATAACCAGGAGAGAGCCGGGAGGAAACGCGGTGATATGGTCCATTTTTACATCACGCAGAATAGGGATGGGGACGTCGCCGATCGTCTTGTCAGCTGTGCCGGTGGAGACGAGGGCGAAAGCGCCGAACCCTTTGGCGGCGGCGCCCTGAATGTCGTCGATGACCAGATCATGAATGCTGTACCGCTCCCCGGCTTTCGGAGCAGCGCCGTTATCGGAGAGGCCGTTGCCGATTTGAAATCCGCTTGCCACATGACTCATCCTGCAATAACGAATGGTGACGTCAGTGACTTGGCAGACTGGGCAGGTATTCTCTCCCTGGTTCTTGGGAGTGAGGACGATACCGAATCCGGTTTGGGTGAATCCACCCCAGGAGTTTTCGAGAATGTTTCCTTCAAAAAGGACGCGTTGCGCATTCTTGAGCTCGAATAGATTCTTCACGATGTAAGGCCGGCCGTTGGGAGCCCCCACGAATTGAGGATGTCCGGGGCGCCATGTGGGCGGCTTGAATAGATAGTTATGGCGAATCTCAATGTCAGCGGGCGTGACTGAAGCCGGGCCACCACCGAATAAGATGCTTTGGGCGGCGCCTTCCAGGAAGTTGTTCACAATCTTGAAGGGGCCCTGCGGTTGGCTTCCCAACCCCCCGGCTATCGCCTGGGCCTCGACACAGGCTCCGGTTACAGCAACGCACTTGAAATCGGAAAAGAAAGACTCGACGATGGCGGCATAAGTGTCCCCGGTGAGCATCACCCCGCGGTTGGTCTCGTCGGTCGCCGTCCCGTGAAACCAGACGCGGTCGAAAATGATATGATTCGCCGCTCCCCCTCTTTCGGTAGAGACCAGGTTGTAAGTAATACCTCCCGTATCGCGGGTGATTTCCAATCCGATGAATCGGTAGTGGTTTGCGCCATTGAGGAGCTGAATCGGGCCATTCCCGCCCTTCCCGTCGAGGGTAATTTTCGCTGTAACTCTGGTGGGAGCCGCAGAGCAGCGAACCGGGCGGTCCGGAAGGGAAGCAACGCCCGAGTAGCAAGGGGAGGTCCGGGTTCCTTCGGGAGGAAGTTCACTGTCAGCCGCGCTGGTGCGCAGCACGATCCAGTGGGAGTCGTCACACTTCTTTGCCGGAAACCGAAAGATTCCAATGAATGTGGCACCTGCCTGTAATTCGATGGTGTCTCCACACTCAGCTTTCTCCAGTGCACCCTGCAGGCTTTCGCCTTCCTTGACCGAGATCTTGTGCCCGGGCGCCGGCGTGTCAGCCACGGAGCTCTTTACGTACACTCGAGGGAGTTCAGCAGGGCCGTCAAAGCCGCTGCGATCGGTGGAGTTCGACGACGAGGAAGACTGAGCGGCGGTGGGTAGAAGGGATAGGGGAAACATCACGATCGCAGCAGCGACAAAGAGAAAAAATTGAGAAGATTTCATGCTTATCGCAACCCGGAAAGCCGATCATAGCATGAAGAAGTGGCGCAAAAGAGGCTGTCATACCCCGTGATAACCATCTGTCCTAATTGCACGAAATACACTAGTTATCTCGATTTGTGTCACACGGAGGTAGACAAGCTCGCTGTTCATGCGGTAGGTTTCTCCTTTGGCTGAGGATTTCACCTCCTCTCAAAGTAGCGCTGCGTCATTCGCAACAGCTCTGCCACCCCGTGCAAAAGGCGTATTTCTTGCATGTTGTTTCGTCTCACCATCTCACTCGCGGGCTTAATGATCTTGTGGATTTCTGTCTGGAGGCTCGCCCCGCGGACACGCCAGTTGGTCCTGCTGGTGTCCAGCTATACCTTCTATGCCTCATGGGAACCGCGTTTTCTTGCCTTGCTGATCTTCAGTTCGTTGGTGAACTACCGCCTTGGCGGCTACCTTAAAGATAAAGTGTCGGCATCGCGATTGTGGCTGGGCCTCGCATTCAACCTCGTATTCCTGGGGGCCTTCAAGATTCTGCCGTCCGTGGCTGGGTCGTTCCAACACTTAGCCTGGGGGAATTGGTTACATTCTGTGGCGCTGCCCCTGGGAATTTCCTTTTGGACATTTCAAGCCATGAGTTACCTCTTGGACCTCTACCGCGAAGAGGAACTGGACCCGACTTTGCTTGAGTTCTGCTTATACATGGCATTCTTCCCGACGGTGGTGGCAGGACCCATTGCGCGTCTTGGCAATATGCTGCCGCAATATCGAGAACTCGGGAAATTGCAGTGGGAACGCTTTGGATTGGGAATACAGCGAGCCCTGCTGGGAATCTTCATGATCGCCGCGGGGCGAGTGCTGGGCTCGGGCTTTGGTCCGAACCTTGGGGTGGATGCGGGTTTCCAGCGAGCCTGGTCCCAATGGAGTGCGTTCGATGTTTGGGCGCTTTGCATTGGCTACGGATTCCAACTCTTTTTCGATTTCGCGGGCTATTCAAACCTGGTGATCGGAATTGCCCAGACACTGGGACTGGAGTTACCGGAGAACTTCAATTCCCCTTACTTGTCCCAGAGTCCCTCCGAGTTCTGGACCCGTTGGCACATGTCGCTGTCGTTCTGGATACGCGATTATGTCTTTCTTCCACTAGCTATGTTGCGCCGCGGCACTTACTGGAAGAACGTAGCACTCTTTGTTTCGATGCTGGCTTTCGGGCTGTGGCACAAGGTCGCCTTCACCTTTCTACTGTGGGGTGCCTATCACGGGGTGTTGCTGGTTGCTTATCGCTTATGGCAGCAGTGGACTGGGCCGGCCGGTAAATTGCTTTCGAAGTGGGGCGGCATCGCGCCCTGGCTATTTACCTTCCTAAGCGTTAATTTGGGGTGGATCCTGTTCCGGGCGCGGGATTTGACGCAGGCGCGGGCCATGCTATTGGCAGTGATTTCACCTTACGCCTACGCTGGCAGCAGGCTGCCTCGCGTTTACTACATGATGGTTGCACTGTGTGCAACTGGTTACTTCGTGGTGGTGGCTGTGGGTGCCTGTCTCGACTGGATCTCGGAGCGCGGTGGCTCCTCCGGCATAGCGGTGTCGAAACCATGGGTGGCTGTTCTCATACAGGAACGGTGGGTGTGGGTAGCGCCTCTTATTGTGGCCCTGGCACTTTATGTATCAGCGGTGCTCAATGTGCCGTCTTCGACAGCGGCCCCCACGATGTATCGAGTGTTCTGATGTCTTTGATGTCAAGCGAAGAAAAACTCGAGGGTTCCCTCTCCCTGCAAGGCCTTACGGTGCGGCTAGCGGTATCGCTCGCCATTCTCACGCTGTTGCTTGTGGGTGGAGAACTGGCTTCGTACTTAAAGCTGCGATACAGGCCGACGAAACGGGTCAGTGAAGGTGTGAAAACGGAGGTATTCAAGGGGGTAAGTTGGACGTCACAGTATTTCGCAGACTTCAACGCGTCTTCGCCGGTCCGTTACCATTCGTACATCCTTTGGCGGCGCGCACCCTATGCCGGGAAGACCATCAACATTGACGCTCAGGGCCTGCGGGTTACTGCGAATATCCGATGCGAACCCGGAGTTCCGTCCATCTGGATGTTCGGAAATTCGGCGCTATGGGGGTCTGGAACTCCAGACTGGGCGACCATTCCCTCGTTGCTGGCCGAGGACTTCAGCAAGAGCGGCCAGCCGGTCTGCGTTAAGAATTTCGGGGAAAAGGCCTGGGTGAGCACCCAGGAAGTAATCGCGCTGATGCTCGAACTGAAGCATGAACCTGAATCTCCGGCCGTCGTCGTGTTTTACGATGGGCCCACAGACTCATACCTGCCCTACGAAAGCGATGAGCCTGATGTGCACGACAATTTCGAACCGATGCGACAGAAGTTCGAGGACACCACCTCGTCTTCTCCTGGATTCCAGTTTCTGAAAAAGACAAATACCTACGTCTTCCTCAACCAGACCCTTCGCAACCTGGGCATGCGAGACCCGCTACAACCACAGCGGCGTACTTCGCCCGAGCAGGCTTCGACGATGGCGAAAACCACCGTGGACAATTACTTGAAAAACCTCGAGATGGTTGATGCGCTCGCAAGCCATTATGGATTTCACTCGTTCTATTTTTGGCAGCCTACCGTCAGAGCTGGGAAGAAATCTTTGACGGCCAACGAAGATGAAATGCGGCGAGGGGAAGAGGCGTTGCAACCCGGGTCGGAGATTGTTTTCCGCGCGACTTATGACTTGATCGCCCAAGTTCATCGAAGCAACCTCATTGACCTGAGCGATATGTTTGCGGATCATCCCGAGCCCCTCTTCGTCGAGACCAATCATCTGGGGCCGGAGGGCAATGATTTGGTGGCGCGGCGAATTTTTCAAACCATTCTCGAAAGCGGAGCCGTGCAAAACTTCGCGACCACCAAACGCAGTGTTTCTGCCACAGCTCAGAGCTCGTCGACTCTTGCGGAGCCTTTATCGCGATGAATCCCGCGTTCGAGACCTTAAGTCAGGCGTTGCTGGCCGCGCCGCCAGAACGGCCTTTCGTCACTTTGTGGAGAGATGAGGACGATGTCGAGATCGTTACGTTTGGCGACTTCCAGGAGCGATCTTGGGCGCAAGCCGAATCGCTACAGTCTCAAGGCGTGGCGAAAGGCGATACCGTCATTCTTGTCATGCCGCAAGGCATTCCGCTAATGAGCGCGTTCGCCGGAGCCATGCTGTTGGGAGCCATTCCCGCGATCCTGGCCTACCCCAGCTTCAAAGTAGAGCCGACAAAATATCGTGCGGGGCTACAGGGCGTTTCCGCAAACCTTCGCGCCCGCCTGGTGGTGGTCGATCGGGAGCTGCCGCCGGATCTTCTGGCTCACGTCAGCAACAGCGAGGATGGCATCGCATACGCCTCGGGGGCGTTACGTCCCTCGGAAGGATTCGAGCGGAATTGTGATAGTTCCCGAGACCAGGTTGCTTTCATTCAACACTCAGCCGGAACTACAGGCCTGCAAAAGGGAGTAGCCCTTTCCCACGCCGCGGTGTTGCGCCAGCTTTCTCATCTGGTTCCGTCCCTGGCGCTGCGCCCAGAAGATCGCATTTACAGTTGGTTGCCGCTCTATCACGATATGGGGCTAATCGCCTGCTTTATTCTGCCGATGGTGTGCCATGTTCCCGTGGTTATGCAATCACCCACCGAATGGGTGATGCAACCGGGTACCATGTTGCAATTGATCTCACAATTCCGCTGTTCACTGGCTTGGGTCCCGAATTTCACCCTGCAGTTTCTCGCGCGGAGGATCCCCGTCGAAGATCGTCGCGCTCTCGACTTGGGTGCGCTGCGCGCGATTATCAATTGCTCGGAACCGGTGCGAGCGTCGAGCATGGACGAATTCACCAACGCCTTTCGGACGTGCAATCTGCATGACGGTGTCTTGCAAAGTTCGTATGCGATGGCAGAAACGGTTTTCGCGGTAACACAATCTGACCTCACCAATCCCGCGGGACCGAAGAGAATCTGGATCGAGAGTGCCACTTTCACGCAGCAGCATCGCGTGGTCGAGGTTCCGCCCGCCACACCGGGGGCGATTTGTCACGTTTCCTCGGGGCGATGCCTTCCCGGCAGCGAGGTCAAGATTGTCGACGACTCAGGAGTGGACTTGCCGCCAGACGTAACGGGCGAGATCCTGATCCGCAGCGACTCGCTCCTGACAGGTTATTACAATCGGCCCGATCTGACGGAGAAGGCTCTGCGGGACGGTTGGTACTGCTCAGGCGACTTGGGATTTTTGAAGGATGGCGAGCTGTACATCGTAGGCCGCAAGAAGGATCTGATCATTGTCGCTGGGAAAAATATTTATCCCCAAGACGTCGAAGAGATCGTCTGCAGGCATCCGGCGATTTATGACGGACGTGTCGTTGCCCTCGGACTCTACAACCAGGCACTGGGCACCGAGGATATTGTCGCGGTTGCGGAGTTGCGCGATCCGGAAGATGCCCGGCAAGCGGCATCTATTTCGCAATCCCTGCGTTCCGCCATCGCCACCGAGCTGGGCGTGACCGCGAGAGCGGTTTATCTCAAGCCGCCACGATGGATCGTCAAAAGCACTGCCGGCAAACCCGCACGCTCCGCAACCCGCGAAAAACTGCTGGCCGAGCATCCCGAGTTGCAGGCATAATTAGGAAAGGATACGAAGAGTTATGGATGAAAAAGCGCAACTCCTCATAGAGTACATCCGCCGCGATATTATGCGTGAACCGGAGTCGGACATCAATGAAGACACGCCTCTGGTTTCCTCCGGTCGTATCGACTCGCTCGCGCTGGTCGATATCCTGCAGCAACTTCAGGACATCACGGGAACCCGAATTTCCGCCGGTAAAGTCCAAGCCAAAGACATGGACACGGTTCGCATGATGCTGGCGACGGCGCAACGAGTGGGTAAACCCAGAGCCGCTTAGGCGATTCATCAAAAAAGAAAACCGGCAAGCCAAGCTTGCCGGTTCATCAAAAAGCGTTCCCTGCCTGACTGTTCTTAGTAAACTCCGGCCGTCAACGTCTGAATCATGTCGATGTCCGCTCCCAGATCCTTGCCATCGGTTCCCGCATTCTTGTAAGGACTGGTGGACAGCAGATGATAGTCGCCGCCGTTTCCGTTGTTGTAGTTCACGAACTGCACAGCTGCGACATTCGCGGGGAACAGATTACCTGCCGGCCAAGATGACGACGGGCTGTTGTTCGGAACGGCGATGAGCCCATTGGTGGCGAATATCCAGTTGGTGAAGCAAGCCGTGATGGTGGTATTCGGCTGGTCGTGGTACGCGCAATTGCTGCTTCCATCCGAGCCAGTGCTCCAAATCGGATATAGGCCCGCGTTCACCAGGCTGTTCGTGAACGTGAAGTTTGGCATCTGCGGGTTCAGGGTTGTGTTGTCCCCCATTGAGAACAGAGTGGTGGGCGGGAATCCGGTGATGTGATTAAAGCTCACATTTTGCAAAACCGGCACTCCATCTCCCATGGAAACCTGCGCCAGTTGGCCGGAGCCCGCGTATTTGACAGGATCAATATCGTCGAACACGTTGTCGTGAATGCTGTAACGTTGCCCATCCAGGGGCGCCCCGCCCGTGTCGGACAAACCGTTGGCGATCTGCATTCCTGCACCGGCATGGCTGGCGGTGTTGTAGCGAATGGTCACGTCGGTGACCTGACATATCGGACACAGGTTACCATTACTGCTCGACTGGTTCTTGGGTGTGATCAAAATCGAGAATCCGGATTGTGAGAATCCCCCCCAGGTGTCTTCAAGAATATTTCCTTCAACTAAAACTCGTTGGGCGTTTTTAAGCTCGAGGTGATTCTTGACGATGAAAACTTTCCCCACAAAACCCGGTTGTCCTTGAAGCCAGGTCAAAGGCTTGAAAAAGTGGTTCAGCCTGATTTCAATGTCTCCAGGCGTGTAGGTGGCTGAACCGCCGCCGAAAAGCATCCCCTCTCCGGAAGCTTCAAGGAAATTGTCGACAATCTTGAAGGGACCCTGAGGCGCGCTGCCGGTGCCGCCAGCGATGGCTTGGGCGTCTGTGCAAGCGCCGGTTATCGAAATGCAATGAAAGTCCGTGAAATAGGAATCTACGACGGCCATATTGGTGCTAGCACCCAACATGATGCCGCGGTTCGTCTCGTCGAGCGCGGTTCCGTGCATCCAGACACGATCAAAGTAAATATGATTGGAGGAACCTCCCGAAACGTTTGAGACCAGGCTGTAGACGATGCCGGAACCGGTCGAACGGGTGATTTCTATGCCGAGAAATCGGTAATGCGTAGCTCCCGCTGCAAGTAGGATGGGACCGTTGCTAGTCGTGGCGAAATTCAATTTGGCCATCACATTCTGCGTCGAGGGGCAATTGAACGAAGGCCGGCCGGGAAGAGATGACACACCCGCATAACACGGAGTGATTCGCGTTCCTTCCGCAGGAAGACTGGAATCGGCGGCGCTGGTACGGATGATAATCCAGTGCGCGTCATCGCAGCCCTTCGCAGGAAGTGTAAAGGTTCCGGTGAACGTCGCTCCCGCTTGCAGAGAAATCGTGTCGCCGCAACTGGCGCTGTTCAGCGCAGCTTGGAAATCACCTCCGGCGTTTACCGGGATCGTCGTGCCCGGCGCCGGAGTATCAACGAGTGAGCTCTGAATGTAGATCAGAGGCAGTTGTGCCGGGCCGTCGTAGGTTCCCGAACTCTGCGTCGAAACAGGAATCACCAGCGCCTGATTGGCAGTTGTGGACGAAGAATCTTTTACCTGAGCCGTGAACTGGAAGGTTCCTGATTGCGTCGGCGTTCCTGTGATCGCTCCGGTGGAATTGTTCAGCTGCAAGCCATTCGGTAGCGCGCCGGTCGACACGCTCCATGTATAAGGCGTCTTGCCTCCGGTGGCGCCGAGGGTCGCGGAGTAAGCATTGCCGGTCGTGGCAGCGGGCAAGCTGGTCGTTGTCACGCTCAATCCATTGGTGCTTGCCGGAGTAACAGAAATGCTTGCCGAGCCCTTCGCGGTGGGATCGGCTGTGCTGGTTGCGGTCACAGTTACCGCCATCGCGGCGGAGACGGTTGGCGCGGTAAAGAGTCCCGCACTTGAAATCTGGCCGGAGGAGGCCGTCCACGTCACGCCGGTATTGCTGGTGTCGCGCACCGCAGCCGTGAACTGTTGGGTGGCCCCCGAAGAGAGCGAAGCGCTCGAAGGAGAAACCGTCACGCTGACGGTGCCGCCCGTTCCTTTCACGACCGATACCGTGAACCGGTGGTCGCCGTAGTCGCCCTTAGCGTCGCTGGCCGAAATCGAGAAAAGATAGCTACCCACGGTGAGAGCCGTGCCGCTGATCGTTCCCGAATTCGGATCGAGCGACAGTCCGGCAGGCATGGTTCCATAGACGATCCCGAATTGATAGGGAGCGGTGCCGCCCGTGACCTGAATCGTGCCCGTATAGGCTAGTCCGATCGTGGCCGCTGGCAGTGATCCTGAGACCGTCAGGTGCCCGGTGACTTGTGCCTTGCCTGGCTCCTTCGAGTTCTTAATCGTGGTGGAGGCCTGGGGGCCAGAGGCGCCTTGCGCCAAGCCGCAGGAACTAGCCAGCAACGTCAACGTAAGAATTCCAGCGATGAGTACGGCGATTGACGTTTTGGAAGCGAAAGAAGAGGCTTTCCGGTTGGCTGTGAACCCTGCGGTTAAGGGGGACATGGAACCATCCTCGCGACGAGATATTGGGGGACATCGTTCGTCCTTGATGGCACTTTAGTGGGGGGCTACTAAAAGAGGACAGATACCGATGGGTCAATGACCTACACGTAAGTACATGCCCCTCAGGGAGTACCGAACTTTGTACCTGGAAATCGCCTTTCGAGGAGGGTGGAACTCGGAATTACTTGTTTAAAAGCGTGGCGCGTAGCTTGTCGTAGGCGGTATTCCCGAGAAAGCGCTTGGCCAAGCCTCGCATCTGCTCGCGCAGTTGCATTTGGCGCAGGCCCTGGCCCTGGCAAAGATTGCGGAAATCTGCGATTCCGAAGCCGCGCATGATGGCGACACGCGCTAAACAGAACCGGTCGGACGAGGGTGTGTTTCGCCCCACGCGGCTGATGGCGACCGAGAGGTATCCGCACTGCTTGGCAGTATCGACGACTTGCCGACTCCAACGTCCGCCAGGACAGGAGAAGTGATCGACCTTGCGGCCAATCATCTCTTCCAGTTGAGATTTCGAGTTTGCGAGTTCGCGCTTCAGGTCGGCCGCGCTGAGTTCGTCGAGATAGGGATGAGTCAGCGAGTGGCTGCCGATTTCGAAGCCCAGGTCGCTCAGTTCCCTTACCTGTCCGGGCAGCATGTAGCCGCGTGTACCCAGGAATCCCGTGGTGACGTAGAAAGTCGCATTGAAGCCGGCATCGCGGAGAATGGGAGCTGCGGTGAGCAGATCGGTTTCGCACCCGTCGTCGAAGGTGAGCACGATCCCATCGCGATCGGCCGCAGAAAAGCTCTGTGAGACGTTTTGTACCGGGAGGCCGGACTCGCGAAGGAATTTGACCTGGCTGCGGAAGTCGGCTTCAGGCACGATGTAGCGTACATAACCCGGCTCGGACTGGCAGAGTTGACGCTTGGGCAGTTCGAGTTCGTGGTACATCAGAAACAGGTTTCCGGCAGACATCAGAAGATTCTCCGCAGGTGGGCCTTGAGCGATTTCGGTACCGGAATGCCGAGGCGATCGAGTGAGCCTTTGGCATTTTTGAGGAATCGCCACATCGAGTAGGAGCGGTCGTGTGCCTTGCCGAATTCCGCGAGCAGTTCCGCGGGAACGACTCCGGTCGAGGGCAACTGCAGCTCGCCTTTCGATCCGCGGAAGGCGCCGCGGGCGAGAGCATGGATGACATTGGCGTCATCGTTCGTGGCGCAATCGGCTTCGATAAATAATCCACGAAATTGTTTCTTCCAGTGCAGATCCTGACCGTAGAAAGCATGCATGCCGGGCTGGCGCTGCTGAACCCGGTTAAGCAGCGCAAAAGTACCCGGACGCGGCGCGTAGCGGCCGTCATATTTTGAATTCCAGGTCTCGATCCCTTGCGGCAGGGTTTCGAAGCCTTCGATCCACTGGAAGAATTCGTCCTTGGGATGAGCAATGACCGACACCGCGTCCTGAGCGTCAATGTGACGAATGACTTCTTCGGGATCGGTAGAATCGGCAAGCTTTGTGGCGCCGTAGCCGAGGATGTGCATGCGGCGCTCGCATCCGTATTCGAGGCCGGCCACAAAGCGAAACTTGGCATCGGAGCGAACGCGGCATTCGTCCAAATAAGCGGGCAATGTCTTGGAATCCAAGTGCTCTGCATGGTCGGTCATGCAGACGAACGAGCAGCCGTCGGCGAGATAAATTTCACGCAACTCGGCGAGCGTGAATTCGCCGTCCGAGTAAGTGCTGTGCACGTGGAGAGCGCCCTTCAACATCGTTCTACTATCTCCTGCCAGCGGTGTTCCACAGCCGCTGCGCAAAGCTGATCCAGTCGCCAAGTTCGGGCAATGGGTCGGAGACCGTGAAGTTGTCGTGCAACGTCCCCGGGACCGGAGTCAGTTCCGCCGCCAACGTCTGGAACTTCCCGGGATATGCTCGAGGATAACCGACCGGGGCGCCTTTCCACACTTCAATCAAATGACGAAGGTCGCCCAGAAACCAGCGGCAGCGAAGCCCAATGCGGTAATCGAGTACTGGCGCTACGTCGCCATGCTCGGCCATCTCGGCGAGAAGCGCGGGGAATTCGACTCCGGCGTAGCAGGCCAAAGCCAGCGAGTGCCACATGCGTCCATTGACTTCCATGAATACCGGAGGCTTCCCCGGCTCATGACGAAACTCGACCATAGCCGCGCCGTGCCAGTTCAGCGAGCGCAACATGGCAAGTCCCGCCTGGCGGATTTCGGGTTCCGGTTTCACACTCGCGCGCAGCGCGCTGCCTGAACCTGTGGGATAGACGTCGCGAATGCGGCGATGTGCAAACTCCGCGCGCAACTCCCCATGATGCAGCAAGGCGAAGTAACCGGCCCCGTCTCCATCGACAAACTGCTGTACGAGAACGACGCTCGACCGCTGGCTGATGTCGGCGTAGGCGGTCATGAATTCCGTCGGGTTGCTGGCGTAGCGGGGACGTCCTGTGGTTCGAACCGACTTGCCGGAAAGCTCTTCAGAAGAGCGCGGCTTGAGCACCACCGGATAGGGCAGGGTTGGAGCGGCTTGCGAGGCTTCTTCCGGCTTTGAGATCACGACCGTCGCGGGAACCTTGATTCCGAGAGAGCAGGCGAGGCGCGTGGTTTCGTCCTTGTTGCAAGCACGCAGCAGGTCGCGGTGCGAAGGAAGCACCATGAGGGCTCCCGCGGCGCTGAGGCGATCGCGCTGTTCCGAGATCGGTAAAGTCGTCGCCTCGGTCATGGGAAGGATGAGAGTGCCGGGTTGCTCACCCGCCTTTTTCACCAGGGATGCGACGAAGGCCTCGGCGCCTTCCTGCGGACGGGGATATTGAAAGGTGCCTTTGCAGTGGCGAGACCATCCGGCCTTGGACCACGAGGAGGATTCACCAACGAAGACCTCATGCCCAGCGCGGGCTAAAGAGCGGACTGACGCTACCGCCTGATTCTGATTGCCGTCGAGCACCAGAACTCTCATGGCCTCACCGCGGATGCGGCTTTTTGCTTTCCCAAGCTTCCCGCGCAGGAGACTTGCAAAACTTCCGCAAAACGCCGGGCAATGTGCGACCAGTCGTATTGCGCAGCCAGTTTGGCAGCGGCATCTTCGTAGCGGCGCCGCAAAGCCGGGTCGCGCAAGAGGTACAGAATGCCCGTGGCGAAACTCTGCGAGTTGTCGGCGAGAAGGAGATCGCGTCCATGTTGTACGTCCAGCCCCTCGGCGCCGATGGAGGTGGAAACCATTGCTTTGCCCATGGCCATGGCTTCGAAAATTTTGAGCCGCGTGCCTCCGCCGATTCTCAACGGAACCACCACAACCGTAGCATCACGCAGATGGTCGGAGACGGACGGCACAGTTCCGGTGACGACTACCGTACCCGAGGCGAGACGCTGCACGCGCGCCGAAGGATTACGCCCGACGATCTCGAAGCGTGCTAACGGAAATTCAGCGAGAACCGTCGGCCAAATCTCGTGGCAGAAATATTCGACGGCATCGACGTTCGGCTCCCAATCCATCGAACCGGTGAAAACGACGACGGGCGGATCACCCGACGCCGACGCAACTCTTTGATACTTGCTGGTATCGACTCCGGTAGGGACGACGCTGATAGGACAGTTGCTGTCCATGGCCAACATCTGGTCACGATCGTGTTCGGAGACGGCGATGACGTGGTCGAATTTTCCCAGCGCCTCGCGTTCGTAACGCGCCATCTTGGCGGCCTCGATATGGTATGAGAGCTTGCGGACCGGGTTCGTCTCGCCAGCGGCCATGCGCTGCCAGAGCGACGCTTCCACATTGTGCTGAAAGAGAACCACGGGCACTGGGGCGCTGTCGGGAAAGTTCAGCGAGGCGGAGAGGAAGTCGCACACCGCCACGTCGTAGCGGCGTTCCCGCAGCGCTTTTGAAATGCTATGCCGCACCTGTGGGTCGGTGAACTTCGAGACGGCGTAAGGGGCACTGGCAGGCAGACGCAAAAGATAATCGATGGACTGGCGCAGCGTGGATTCCGGGGCAGCGGTGTAAATCACCTCAGCGCCGGGAAGCTGGCGAACGATGTCGGCTTCGTAAGCCGGATCTCTTTTTCCGCCGTAATACGACAGCAGTGTGACTTCGTCCGTCTTGGCCAGTTGCACCAGGATGTTGTAGGAACGAATTTTGCCGCCGGTATCGACGGGCAGAAGTTTTCCGGCTTTAACCCAGAGGACCTTCATAACAGCGGCTTACCAGCAGATCCCTTCGTACGTTCCGACTCCGCCGAGGCGGCGCTTCTTTTCCAGATTGACCAGATCAATCACGATCTGATCTGGCTTGAGGCCGCGGCGCAGCGCTTCGCGATCGACTCCGCGGGTTCCGATGACTACAACTTCGGCGTCTTTCACAACTTCTTCCAGATTAGCCGAGAGCAGAGAACCGATGTGCGGAATTACGTCTTCGATGTACTGGCGGTTCGATCCGATGAGGCGGCCGAGCGAGACGTTGTCATCCCATATCTGAATCTGACGTCCTTCGCCCAGCAGACGTTTCACCAGTTGCACCTGCGGGCTCTCGCGCAGATCATCAGTCGCAGCCTTGAAACTCAAGCCCAGCATCGCAATCTTTTTCTTGCCGGTTTCAAGAATCATTTCGACGGCACGTTCCAGGTGCTCGTCGTTGCTGGGCAGAATCGACTCGAACAGCGGCAACTTGAGATCGAGTTCTTTGGCGCGATAGTTGAGCGCGCGCACATCTTTGGGCAAGCACGATCCACCGAACGCGAACCCCGGCTTCAGATAGCTGGGCGAGATATTGAGCTTAGTGTCTGCCGTGAAGATCTCCACCACCGATTCGGCGTCAACTCCGAGCTGCTTGGCCAGCGTTCCGACTTCGTTGGCGAAGGAGACTTTCACCGCGTGCCAGGCGTTGCAAACGTACTTGGTCATTTCCGCCGAGCGGAAAGACGTTTCAAACATGTGACCCGGCGCCCACGCATAAAGCTCGCGCAGCATCGCGCTGTGCGACGGATCGGCCGCGCCGATGATAGTCATCGCCGGCTCGAGGAAGTCAGCGACGGCCGTACCTTCGCGCATGAATTCCGGATTCACGCAGACCCCGAAATCCTTACCGATTTTCTTGCCGCTGGCTTTCTCCAGCGCTGGTACCACAATCGTCTCTGCAGTCCCGGGGAGCACGGTGCTACGCAGCACAACCAGATGAAATGTATTTTTCTTTTTGAGCGCGGCGCCGATCTCGCGGCAGACGGGCTCGATGTGCCCCAGATCGAGCTTGCCATTCCTCAGGCTGGGCGTACCCACGCAAAGAAAAGAAATCTCGGTCTTCAGTACGGCTTCTTCCGAGTTGCTGGTGGCATGCAAACGGCAGGCGTTGTGGCATTCTTCCACCAGTTCTGTAACCCGTGGCTCGACGATGGGGCTGCGCCCGGCTTCCATAGCCTCGACTTTGCCGGCCGAGAGGTCCACGCCGATGACGGAGTTGCCTTTATGCGCCAGACAGGCGGCGGTGACTGTTCCAACGTAACCTAGACCAAAGACGCTAATAGACCGACTCATGCGAAACTCATATCCTCAGAAAGAATATTTGGCGGTACCAGATAAAAGGGGCAACCAAAGGGCCGAATTCCACTGTACGTCCGGCTTCCAAGTTCGTATTAAACATTTGTTTTCAGGTATTTGGAACGTTACTAACGTTTGCTTTGGAACTGGCCCCCCATCCCCTATCCGGGGATGCAAGACTTTTCAACCAGACGTTTGTACGCGTGATACGAGACGGGAGACCGTGTTCCTATTTAACATGAATGGTACACCGTAGAGGAAGCCCCTGGTTCGGTAACTTAGATATAAAGCACGTGGAATCATATAGATAATGCCAGCCGCACGAACAACTTGGGCAGAGCGATGGAAGCGCCTCACCGCCATGGATCGGGCAGAATTCCTCGACCGCGTCCGCCAGCAGGCGATGGTGCGCGCCGACGCGCTACGGTACCGCGCCGGAATGGCATTCGGCGAGGCGGCCGCCGATTTCCCATCCAAGCCGAAGAGATTCTTTTTCGCTCCCCAGTCAGCTTCCTCTTTGTGCTCTTTTCTAAAGGAGCGGTTGCCCGGCGAAGCGGACGCCATCCTGCGCCAAGCGGGGAAGATTTGCGAGCACCGGTTCGATTTGCTGGGATACGAAGGTTTGAATTACGGCGCGCCCATCGAATGGCATAGCGACCTGGTTCACAAGAGACGAGCCCCGAAGGAACCCTGGCACCGCATCCATTACCTCGATTTTAACGAGGTCGGAGACAGCAAGGTCACGTGGGAATTGAGCCGTCACCAGCATTTTGTAACCCTGGCGAAGGCCTTCCGGCTAAATGGCGAGGTAAAGTTCGCGCAGGAAATCTTCGCGCAGTGGCAAGACTGGCACGCTCAAAATCCTTATCCCATCGGGATCAACTGGGCCAGCAGCCTGGAAGTCGCCTTCCGCTGCCTTTCCTGGATATGGACTTATTTCCTGCTGGAAGATTCTCCGGTAATGCCGTCAGGCTTCCGGCACGACTGGTTGCGGGCGCTGAGTATCGGAGGACGGCACATCGAGTGTTATCTCTCGACTTATTTTTCGCCTAATACGCACTTGCTGGGAGAAGGGGTTGCGCTGTTCTTCATAGGGACGCTGTGCCCGGAATTGCAGAGTGCGAAACGCTGGCAGCAACTTGGTTGGCAGATCGTGACGCAGGAAGCCGGGCGGCAGGTGCAATTGGACGGTCTCCACTTCGAGCAGTCGACTTATTACCATGTCTACGCCCTCGACTTCTTTCTGCACGCGGGGATCCTGGCGAACCTGAACGACCTGGCGGTGCCGCCGGCGTTCGACGCGACTTTGGAGAAGATGCTGAACGCGCTCTGCCTGCTCACCCGAGCGGGAACTGCGCCGCGATTTGGCGACGACGATGGCGGTCGCTTATTCGATCGGCGCCGCAACCGTCCGGAGCATATGACCGACCCGCTATCCACCGGAGCGGTCTTGTTTGGAAGAGGAGACTTCAAGGCGGTCGCGAGAGATCTGCGCGAGGAAACTCTGTGGTTGTTGGGCGAGGAAGGCGCGGCGGAGTTTGACCGCCTTCCGGTGAAATCCGCGGATACGAATTCCATCGCGCTGCCCTCCGCCGGCCTCTATTTCATGACCGGCGATGATCAACAACTGGTGATTGACGCGGGTCCACACGGGGCTTCAAGCGCCGGGCACGGCCATGCCGATGCGCTCAGCATCTGTCTCAACACGAAGGGTGCGCCGCTACTGATCGATCCTGGTACCTGCGAGTATGTCGGCGAAGAGCGAAGGCTCTTCCGTGGCACACCTTTTCATAACACTCTGACGGTGGATGGGAAAGGGCAGTCTCAGCCGAAGGGGCCGTTTTCCTGGACACGCCTTCCTGAGGTTCGTTCCGAAGGCTGGATCACCGGTCAGACGTTTGATCTATTTGCTGGCAGTCACGATGGCTATCGGCCCGTGATTCACCGCCGTTGGGTGTTCTGGTTACGCTCGAGATTTTGCCTGGTTCGCGACCACGTTTCCGGGGCAGGCGAGCATGCGCTGGACGTATTCTGGCATCTCCATCCCGACCTTCTGCATAAGAACGACGTTTTCTCAGACCACGAGGGTAAGCATTCTCTGCGGATATTGAGCGCAGAAGACGACACCTGGAAGCGAGAAGTGCAGCCGGGGTGGTGGTCCCCGGTGTATGGGAAAAAGGAGCCCGCGCCGGTTTTGCACTTCAGTACCGTGGCCAAGCTCCCGGCGGAGTTTGTAACCTTATTGGTGCCGGGTGCAGCGGAGTCCAGGGGCGGCAGTCTGACAAGAATGCGCGATACGGATCCGCGTGTATACCTTTACGAGAACGCGGGCGAAAAGCACTGTATGGTGTTTGGCGGTCGGGGGGAATCATGGACGATGTCTCCCTGGGCCAGCGACGCCGAGTTTATGTATCTAGGACAGCAAGCGAATCGAAAGAGCCTGATTCTTTGCAACGCTCACTATCTGGAACTTGGAGGCAAGAAAGTGGTCTCCTCGGCTGCGCCCATGCTGCGGTGCGAGATACTGGTCAACGAGCAAGGCGTGGACGTGGTTTGCTCGGATGAGAATATGGTAGTCATGAAGGACGCGATCCGGACGTTGTGGGCAGAGTCTGACGCGGTTTCCGACAGGTCCGCCTCGAAAGGGACGGTTTCTTAAGTATGTGCGGTATTTGCGGAATGTTCTATCCCGATGCGCGGGAGCGCGCCGATCGCGGCGTCCTCGCCCAAATGAACGCGCAAATCGCACACCGTGGACCCGACGACGATGGTTTTTTTGTCGAGGGTAACGTGGGCCTCGCCATGCGTCGCCTGAGCATCATCGATGTGAAGACCGGACATCAACCTCTTACCAATGAAGACGAAAAAATCTGGATCGTTTACAACGGAGAGATTTATAACCACCAGCAACTGCGCTCCGATCTCGAGGCGAAAGGGCACCGCTACCGCACCAAGAGCGATACTGAGACTATCGTCCATCTCTATGAAGAGTACGGTCGCGATTGCGTAAAGCATTTGCGCGGGATGTTTGCTTTCGCCATCTGGGACCGTCGAGATCGCAAACTGTTCGTGGCACGCGACCGGTTGGGCATCAAGCCGCTTTATTACTTGTTCGACGGAAAAAAGTTTCTCTTCGGATCGGAGATCAAGACGATCCTGACCTATCCCGGCGTCAAGGCCGAGTTCAACCCAGCGACCCTGGCGGAATACCTGTCCTTCGGATACATCTCGCGCGAGGCGTCGATGTTCCGCGGTATCAAGAAGCTTGCTACCCGGGCACACCCTGGAACTGAACGAGCGCAGCGAAATGTCGATCCAGTCTTACTGGGACATGCCGTTCGGCGAAGCCGCGGAAAGGCGTCCACGCGAGTATTACGTCAAGACATATCGCGAACTGCTCGAACAATGCGTGGCCAGTCATCTGATGAGCGACGTGCCCTTGGGCGTCTTCCTCAGCGGCGGGCTGGATTCGAGCGCGGTTGCAGCCTTGACGACCAAGATCCGCAAGGAACCGATCGAAACCTTCGCCGTCGGTTATGGTGAAGACGCTTTCAGCGAGCTTCCTTTCGCCCGGCAAGTAGCGGAGCACATTGGATCGAAGCATCACGAAGTGCGTTTGAGCCGCGAAGAATTTTTCGGCAACCTGCCGCGCCTGATCTGGCATGAAGATGAACCGATCGTCTGGCCTTCGAGCGTATCGCTTTATTCGGTCGCGCGCCTGGCTCGCGAGCGTGTCACGGTAGTGCTGACCGGTGAAGGCAGCGATGAGACTTTGGCCGGATACACGCGCTACGCCTGGACATTGTTGAATTCGCGTATGGACGGCGTTTACCGGTCGGTGACTCCTGCATTTCTTCGCAGCCTGGTGCGAAACGGAATCGGGGCGGGTCCTTTGGGAGCGACGCTGCATCGCAAGCTGGAGCATACCTTCCTGGTTCGCGACGGAGCTTCGTGGCCGTCATTCTATTTCGATAATTTCTATTCGGCGTTTTCCGACCGAGGAAGAAAGCAACTTGCTCACTGAGCAAGCACTGCACGCGGCCGATGATGCCTACGCCGGGTCGATGTCTTACTGGGAGCACTCCAGCGGGGATCTTTTGCATCGGCTGCTCTATACCGATATCAAAACCTATCTGGTCGAACTGCTGATGAAGCAGGACCAGATGAGCATGGCCGCGTCAATTGAGAGCCGGGTGCCCTTCCTCGATCACGTGCTGGTCGAGTTCACCGCGCAGCATTCCGGCGGAGTATTCGATCAAAGGGCTGGCGGGAAAGCACATCCTGAAGTCTGCAGTGGAAGACCTGTTGCCGCATTCGATCGTCTACCGCAAGAAGATGGGATTTCCCGACGCCCTGGGCTTATTGGCTCGCAGGTCCGCAACTCGACGATCTGGAGCGCATGCTGCTCGAGCCGCGGACGTTGGACCGCAAGCTGTTCCGTCCCGAAGCGATCAAGCGGCTTTTTGCCGAGCATCGCGCCCATCATCGCGATCACGGAAACCGCATTTGGAGATTGCTGAATCTGGAAACCTGGATGCGCGTCTTCATCGATAACGAAGTTCCGGCTCCGATTGAGTTCCGGCAAAAGCTGGGCGCAGCGATCGGATAAGACCGCCGTTCATTGATATGAACAGTTCCATTCGAGGCGCCGTGCTGCAAGTGCTCCGGGTTGGCGGAGTCTTTCGCCTTGTGCGCGACAGCCGCTGGCGAAGCGAGCGGCTGCTGATCCTCTGTTATCACGGCATCTCGCAAGAGGACGAACACGAATGGCGTCCCCGGTTATTCATGACTGCGAAGGTGCTGGAGGAGCGTTTCGAACTGCTCAAAAGCGGAGGTTACAACGTTGTTGCTTTAGGCGAAGGCTTGCGGAAGCTGCACGCGGGAGAGCTTCCTCCGCGAAGTGTGGCGATCACCTTCGATGATGGCACCTACGACTTCTATGCGTGCGCCTATCCGCTGCTGCGGCGTTACGGCTTTCCGGTGACGGTCTATCAGACCACCTACTACAGCGACTTCCAACGGCCGATCTTCAATCTGATCTGTTCCTACATGCTGTGGAAGCGTCGTGGGCAGGTGTTGAATAAGGGCCAGGAGATTGGCTTGCCGGCCTCTCTCGACTTGCGGACAGAAGAGAGTCGCCAAGAGATCGTTTTTACCCTCGTCTCCCGGTCTGAAAAGCAGAATCTTACCGGAGCGCAGAAAGACCAAGTGGCTGCGCAGCTAGCGGCACTGCTGGATATCGACTACGAGGCGCTGGCACGTAAAAGAATCTTGCAGCTCATGACGCCCGCGGAGGTCGCTGAACTGGCGTCGCAAGGAGTCGATTTTCAGCTGCATACGCATCGGCATCGCACTCCCAAGGATGAGGCGTTGTTTCATAAGGAAATCCTCGACAACCGTAAGTGGTTGGAGCGCGTGGTGACCAAACCCACGGAACATTTCTGCTATCCCGCGGGCGACTATGATCGTCGATTTCTTCCGTGGCTTCGGACCGATGGCGTGATCTCGGCGACCACCTGCGATTCCGGTCTGGCAACCGTAGAGAGCGATCCTTTGCTGCTGCCGAGGTTTGTGGACACCGCCGCGCGAAGCACGGCGGAGTTTGAAAGCTGGTTATCGGGCGTGGGAGATCTGTTGACCTTCCGGAGGGAAGCGTCACAACATCGCTTGCAGATGGCGGGCTTCCCTAAGGGTGCGTAGACGTTACTGGCGGCTCGCGCCCGCCGGCAAGTGCCCGCCGACGATGGCGAGCAACGGATCGCGCAGCAGCGGACCACACGCAATAAGCCCCGAGAGCAGCGGGTTTCTCCGATTTCCCTGAAGCGGCGCGTTGTCGAGCGTGCGCACATAGCCTCCGGCACTGTCGACCAAAGCTGCGCCGGCGACGACATCCCATTCGTTCTTCGGCGTGAGCGTGAAAGTCACGTCCGCCAATCCAGCCGATACCAGTGCAAGCTTGTATGCAACCGATCCCATGGGACGCACTTTGAACGACGGATTGTCGAAGGCCTTCCATTCGCCACGCTTCACTTCACTGCGGCTGGCGAGGATGAGCGCTCCTTCGAGACTCGTCTTCTGGCTGGGTTTTGCAGGCTTGCCGTTGTAGGTGACTCCGCAATCCACGGCTCCGAGAAAAATCTCATTCGTGACCGGGTTGCAGATTCCGCCAGCTACGGGGCGGCCGTCTTCGACCATGCCGATAGAAACGCAGAACTCGGGAATGCCGGCGACGAATTCGCGCGTGCCATCCAGCGGATCGACCACCCAGACGCGGCGCTTGTCGAGCCGTGACAAATCATCGACGCTCTCTTCCGAGAGCCAGCCTTCGCCATCGCGCAGCAATTCCTTGCGCAGGACGGCGTCCACCGATTTGTCAGCTTCAGTGACAGGATCGTGTCCGGCTTTGTATTCCGCTTCTATGGCTCCAGCGGTGAAGCGGCTCAGCACCGCGCGGGCAGCTTCCAGAGCAGACTGGATGCGCTGCAGGATATCGGCATAGGAGGAATTGGTCATGAATAATGTCTCGAAAGAAGGTCAGGCCAGCAGCATGCGCGCCCCGGTCGCAAGCAACACTGTACACAGTATACGTCGCAGCCACAGGACGGGGACGTGGGTGCTGAGCTGGGAGCCCAGCAATCCCCCGGGGATGGAGCCGATCAACAGGGCGGCCACCAGGCTGGGGTCGATGTTTCCCATGCGCCAGTGCAGCAGGCTGGTAACGCCAGTGAGCGCCACCGCGTGCACGATGTCGGTTCCCACCATCACTTTCGGAGGGAAGCTGTAAAAGAGAAGCAGAAGCATCATGATGATGCTGCCTGAACCGACCGAAGTCATTCCCACCAGAAATCCTGCCATGAGTCCGATCACCGACATGCCGACAAACGATTTCATGGTTGGCGCGCGGTTCGCGACGCGATCTTCAATGCGGCTCTGAAACAGCAGGAGCGTGGGAATACAAAGCAACAGAATCCCAACGGCAGAGGTGATGAAAGAATTGACTCCGCTGCCGTAAACATCGCGAAGGTGCTTCAGGAAACTAACGCCCAGGATTGATCCTGGGATGCTGCCGACGGCTAGAGCCAGAACGACTTTGCGCCGGACGGTGCCCTTGCTCAGGTGCACCCAACTGGAGCCGATCTTGGTCACGAAGTTGAAGAGGGCGTCGGAACCCACGGCCACGATGGGAGGAACTTTGAGGCCGAAAATCAAAAGGGGCAGCAATAGTACGCCGCCCCCTAAGCCTGTAAGGCCGATTAAGGTACCCACCACAAAACCGATCAGGATTTTGATCGCAAAATCCATGGCAGAGTCTGCAAAATCTCCTTACTCGATTTCCGGAAACTGCTTACGCCTAGTCCTTAGCGCCGATGAAGCCTTCGCGCTCAAGGTGCAGAATGATCTCTTGCGCGGCTTCTTCGGGTGAAAGTTCGCCAGTGTTGATGACCACCTCGGCGTCCTTGGGCTCTTCATAGGGATCGGAAATGCCCGTGAACTCCTTGAGGATGCCGGCCCGCGCCTTGGCGTAAAGTCCCTTGCGATCGCGTTGTTCGCAAACATCGACCGAGGTCGCGATGTGCACCAGGATGAAGCCGCCGTGCGGCTCGACCATCTCGCGCACCGCTTTCCTGGTTGCATCGTAGGGAGCGATGGGAGCGCAGATGGCAATGCCGCCGTTCTTGGTGATTTCCGAAGCGACATAGCCGATGCGACGGATGTTGATGTCGCGGTGCTCTTTCGAAAAGCCGAGTTCCGAGGAGAGATGCTTACGGACGAGATCTCCGTCAAGAATCGTGACCGGACGTCCGCCAGTCTCCAGGAACTTGGTCAGAAGCACGTTGGCGATGGTCGACTTGCCCGATCCCGAAAGACCGGTGAAGAAGATGGTCACGCCCTGCTTGTGGCGTGGCGGGAAGCTGCGCCGCAGTTCCTTGACGACCTCGGGATAGGTGAACCATCCCGGGATGTCTCCGCCTTCGTTAAGGCGGCGACGCAGTTCTGTGCCGGAGATGTTCAGAACGCGAGATCCATTCTTGACTTCGTTATCGGGAATGTAGCGGTCTTCATCTTCGAGGTACACCATCATGTTGAAGGGCACCATGGTGACGCCGATATCCGCTTCGTGTTTCTTGAACAATTGCTGGGCGTCGTAGGGGCCGTAGAATGGCTTGCCGTTGGTGTCGTTGCCCGGGCCGGCGTGATCGCGTCCGACGATGAAGTGCGAGACGCCGTGATTCTTGCGGATCAGGGCATGCCAGATCGCTTCACGAGGTCCGCCCATACGCATGGCGAGGGGCAGCAAGGAAAGTTTTGCCGTGCCTTGCGGGTACTTCGCGATGAGCAACTGGTAACAGCGAACGCGCGTGAAGTAATCGACGTCTCCGGGCTTCGTCATGCCGACCGAAGGATGAATCAGGAGATTCGCTTCGACTTGCTTCGCAGCGCGGAAGGTTAATTCCTGATGCGCGCGGTGCATGGGGTTGCGGGTTTGAAATGCAACCACCTTGCGCCAGCCCAGGCGGGCGAGTTCGGCGCGCAGTTCAGCCGGAGTTAACCGCAATGAGCGGAAGTCATAGTGGGAGGGCGCTTGCAGCCCTTCAATCTTGCCGCCCACATACCAGGGATTGCCACGATTCAAAAGGTAATCGACGCCGGGATGCGCGGTGCTAGTGGTTCCGAAGACTTGCTCGGCTTCGGCTTTGCGGTCGGCCTGCCAGATATCTTCGACGTTAAGGACCGCCAGCATGACGCCCTCGGGATCGCGCAAGGCGACCTTGCTTCCCGCGGTAAGAGTTTTCGCGAACGCCTCGGTGACGTCGAGAGTGATCGGCATGGGCCAGAGAACTCCGCTGGCCAGGCGCATGTTTTTGCAGACACCTTCGTAATCGGCGCGGGTCATGAAGCCGCGCAAAGGCGAGAATCCGCCGCTCATGAGCAATTCCAGATCACAGATCTGGCGACCGGTAAGGTCCCAAGAGGGCCATTCCTTCGAGTGGGCTTTCAGATCGGCTGCCCGTTCAGGTTGTGCAATGAGGTTAACTAGTTCTCCGCCGTGTGGCGCAATGAGATGGCTTGTCGAAGCAGTCAAATCCGTGAACCTCCCAGGTTCGTGTATTTCTTCTTGCCTACTTGGGCCTGGATGTTTTTCCAGACAACCAGAATATGACGGGTATCACGCTTGCAGAAACTGAGGGGAAGACGATGCCCCAAAGCTTTCTTGCCAGAGTACTCCTGGCGCCCGACTGGACAAAAGTCCTAATGGAAGCAATCTTTTCCATCAAGAGGCATTGCAATTTACGTGCCTTCGCACACCCGTTTCTTATCTTCTAGAGTAAAGGAAACAAAGGCTATAAGAGTTATCAACATTCGTCATCCAGACACCAAAGGTCCAGTGTGCAAATGTTTGCGATAAAGATGCTGTTCCATCTGCAAGTTGTTGTCTATGCATTTCTGGCCCTCCGGATTACGTTCGTTTCGCTTGAAAGCCGCCTCTTATACCGTCCGCTCGATCTCCTATGTATATTGGTTTCAATGGGTTACTGAACCCACCCCGACACCCCTCACGATCAGGCCGTGGGGTAGAATCAGGGAGTTCCCGAGAGCTGCAAGCGTGAGCAAAAACTGGATCAAAAAAGGTCTCCTGGCCAGCCGTGTCATAAGGGTTGCAGGCAAGCTGAAGGGGCCCAGCGCCGCAATTCTGATGTACCACTCGGTCATGGACGAGCCTGTGCGCGCGAGCCAGACGCTCGGCGGCATCATCCACTCGAGCGCGGTATTCACGCGGCAGATGGAACTGCTTTCCCGGGAATTTTGCCCCATCAGTCTCGACGAGTTGCTCAGCGCCCTTTCTAACGGCGGCAGCCTCCGCCCCCGCTCGGTGGTCGTCACCTTCGATGACGGGTATGCCGACAATCTGGAGGTGGCCACGCCAATCCTGAACCGGGTGGGGGTGCCGGCGGCCTTTTACATCACGGTGGACTGCGTGGAGACGGCAAGCCTGCCCTGGCCCAGCCGCTTGCGTTACGCCTTCTATACTACAAAAAAAGCATCGTGGAACGATACAAATAAAATCAACTGGCCGCTGAACGATTTTACGGAACGCGACCGGGCGTTCCTCAAGGCCTCTGATCTCTGCGCCCAGCTGGCCGGAGAGCCGCAACTCGCTTTCGTCCGCCAAGTGGAAAAGGACCTGGAGGCAGGCCCTCCGCAGCCTTCCGAGCGGTTGATGATGACATGGGAGCAGGTTCGTGATCTGGCGAAAAACGGACATATCGTGGGATCGCATACGTTAACCCATCCCAACATGGCGTACGTCGATGCGTCCGCGGCCAAGAGAGAGTTGGCGGATTCCAAGCGACGGCTGGAAGCAGTCCTTGGAAGCCCGGTCGTCCATTTCTCTTATCCCTGCCCGGCGTTATCGCCGCACTGGAGCGAGAGCACGCGAAAGATGAGCGCAGAAGTGGGATACCGGACGGCGGTAACCACGATCGGCGGCCCGGTGAAGACCAATGACGACCCGCTGTCGCTGCATCGTGTGCGCCCCAGCAAAGATTTGGACGGCCTGCACTGGAATCTGGAGTGTACCTTCCTGGGACGGGCAATGTGAGCAAGCGCTTCGTGGCGAGGCAAGACCTTGGCTAGAATTCTCGTGCTCGACGGCCATGCCGCCGCCGCTCTGGCTTTCACCCGTTCTCTGGGACGGGCCGGTCATTGGGTCGCGGTGGGCGCCAACCGCGGGATTTTTGCTTCCGCGAAGTTATCGAAGTATTGCCGGCTGAGTTTTGAGTATCCGGTCTCGACTGCGGACACCGCTGCATTTGCCGCGTCAGTAGCAGAGTTCGCGGCGGCGAACCAGATCGATCTGATCATTCCCGTTACCGACTGGACTACGCTGCCCCTTGCCCACCATCGTGAACAAGTGCGTTTTCCGTGCCTTATAGCGTTGCCCAATCCTGGGGCACTGAACCTTGCGTCCGACAAATACCGCACTATCGAGTTGGCCCGCTCGTTGGCCATCCCCGTGCCATCCACATGGCTGATCTCGTCTTCCCGGGACATCGAAACACTTCCTCAGTTTGCTTTCCCGGTCGTAGTAAAAGATCGCTTCTCGGTAAGGTGGGTAGACAACAAGGCCGTTTTTGGCTCGGTGGCATACGCGTATTCGCGGGGGGAGTTGGCAACTCGAATTGCGGATCGGTTGCAAGCCGCGGGGGACGTGCTCATTCAGGAATTCGTGAGAGGAACCGGGATCGGATTCTCCTGCTTCTCGTTGGATGGAGAAGCACGAATTCCGTTTCAATGGCAGCGAATTCGTGAAACGGACCCGCGCGGATCGGGCAGTAGCGCGCGCCGGTCGATTCCGCTCGATCCCATCACAGCGGAGTCCAGCGCAAAGCTCATCCGGGCCGCCGGATTCGAGGGTATCGCCATGGTCGAATACAAGCAGGAACCGGCAGCGGTCGCAACGTGCTCATGGAGATCAACGGCCGACCATGGGGATCCATTCAGTTGGCGATCGCCAGTGGGGTGGATTATCCACGATACGTGGTGGACTGGTGGCTGTCGAACAACAAACCACCGAGGGAGATCTCCTTTAAGACAGGGATTACGTGCCGCCGCATGGGGGGCGAGTTGACGCATCTCGAGAATCTGCGGCGGGGAACTCCTCCGGGCTGGCCGGTTCCTTACCCAAGTCTCTGGAGCAGTTTGGCGAAGATTGCAGTCCCGTGGTATCCCGGCCTGCGCTATGACGATTTCGCCGGTGGGGATTTTCGGCCGGGAATTGCCGAGATCGCGAATTGGTTTCGCATCCGGCTTAAGAAATGAAGTTAGTGATTCGTCGAAGCGCTTTGATGCAAGGTAGAGTCTCCGGCTGGGGTCGAGGCGACGAGTTCATAGCCGAGTTCGGTCATCGTTGCTCCCCAGGCAGACTCAATCATGGCAACGGCTTTCTGGGAGAGAGTTGATTTCCATCCGCCCGACTTGGCGGAACGGACGAACGGCTTGTCGAGCCGTGTCTTCTCGGTTAACACCCACTTGTTGCCCTGTTCCTTTTCGAGAGCCCGCATCCGTTCCGGTGTGCTCAACTCGACAGCGCGCTGAATTTTCTCAGAGCTCGCATCAATTTTGCGGAAAGAGCAACTGCGCAGAAACTCGGCGACCCGCAAGAGCTGTCCCTGGGGATCGGCTTTCATGTCTTCATAGCGGAGCATCAGAAAAGTCGGCAGCCTCTGGCGGAGAGTGAGCCAACTCATGACGCTGTCTTGCCAGCATCCCCAGCGGCTGTCGAATTCGGCATCGAGGAAGCGTGGGATGAAATCATCCATCGCGTAGTCGTCCGGAATATTTCCCGCTTTCACGTTGTGGTGATAGAACGATACGGCCACGTCGCGTGGATCGCGGACGATATAGATGACTCGCTTGTAATGAGGCTGGAAGCACTCGTGGCTTTTCAGGATGCGAGGCCGCTCCAGCGCCCGCATCCTGTGATCGGCATTGAAATAGATTTCGGGGATTCGCGATTCAATGTTTACAAAGGTTGTGGGCTCGTCCTGGTAAATAAGATTGCTGATAAGAAACCGCGTCCAGGTATTTCCGGAGCGGGGATAGGACACGACGAATACGTCGTCGGGAAAGACCGTAAGATTTCTTCCCGCCAACTGCCGCCCGGTAAGGACGCGTCCGGCGTGAGTCAATACCCGGGCTACCCGATCAATACCGTCTTTTGGTGTTCTCATGAGGTCACCGATAGTTGGCCCAAAACCGGATCTTGTGGAGCTTGGCCGGAACCGGCAGTCAGGGGATATCCGAGGGTTCGCATCAATCCTCCCCACTGCGCTTCGAGGCGGGCTACGGCGGCGGGGGGCATCTCTGCTTTCCAGCCTCCCGCACGCGCCTTGCGAACGAACGGTTTGTCCTGCCGGGTTTCCTTGGTCAGTTGCCAGTCTTTGGACTGTGTTTTTTCCATCTCGCGCATTTTGTCGGCGGAACTCAACGCGACGGCGCGGGCAATCCGTTCGGGCGAGGCGTCGATTCCCAGAAAATCGGCGACCTTCTGTAGTTCGCGAGAGGCGTCCTCAAGCATGTCTTCGTAGCGCAGCAGCAGAAACTTGCGGTTGTGTTGCATGGCGAGCCAACTTGCCACGTTGTCGTACCACGAACCCCAGCGCGGATCCGCAAGCAGGCCGGAACCGAACGTGCCGCTCATGAACAGGGGGACGAATTCTTCCATCGGACAGCTATCGGGGAGCAGTTTGACCTTGATGGAATAGTGATACGCCGACACTGTAACGTCCCGTGGATCGCGGACGATATAGATCACTTTGCGGTACCGGGGATCAAAGCAGTCGTGGCTTTTGAAGATGCGCGGCAGCCGCAGCAGTTGACGATCGGAAAAGATGTAGATCGACGGGATGCGCGATTTCCACGTTACGAAACGTAACTGGCTCGTCCTCGTAAATCAGGTTGCCCAGCAGGAAGCGCGTCCAGGTATTGCCGGACTTGGGATACGAGACGATGAACAAGTCGTCGGGCAGCACCGTCATCTGGCGTCCCGCCGGCTTGCGGTGAAGCAGGAAATCCCGCGTCGTCTTGAGATGCGCGATAGCTTGCCGAATTCGCTGAACGTGATTCATCGTATTCTTTCCGGCGTCACGGCCGGGCACAACTGGCTCAACGGATCGCTCCCGCGGTGTGAGCGGCCGCAGTCTGGTCAACTGGCCACAGGCTCTTTACCAGATTGTGCACGCAGGTATTCAAGAGCGCGTAGCAGCGGCGCACCTCGTCCTCGCCGCCGAAATAGGGGTCATCAATCTCGCGATAACGTTGCGAGCCCTCGGCGTATGCGCTCATCATGAAGATTTTGCGCTCGGCGTCGGGAAAGCGCGCCAGCAATTCCGCTTTGTTCTGAAAATCCATAGCGAAGATGGCGTCGGCTCTCCTGGCGAGTTCGTCGGTCATTAATTGGGCCCGGTGGTGATCGAGTGAGAGTCCGATCTCGCGGCCAACCTGGAGGGCGCGGGGATGAGCTTCGCGGCCTGCCAGGGCGTGCATGCCCGCCGAGCAGACATCGACATCTTCCTGTCCATGTTCAACCATGGCGCGTTTGAACATCCGTTCTGCCATGGGACTGCGCATGATATTGCCATGACAAACGAAGACGAAGGATCGGGCTCCGGGAGGCACGGTACGGCGATTTTCGAGAGCGATGCCCATGGTGTCGGCGGCTCGCAGGCGCGCGTAAATTGGTCCTGCCTGAGGCCCGAGCCGATGATAAATGCCGCGATCTTGCATCAAACGCCGGGGAACCAACTTCTTCACCAGCCATTTTCCGTCGGCTGCGGCCCAGCGGCGTACCGTGTCTGCGAGTTCGGAAATTGCGGGGCGCGGATCAGACCACGACCACAACGCATCTCGGATGGCCGGCGAAAAGTCGAGAGGCAAGTCCCACAGCGTTCGTACTTTTGAGACTGCGGGTCCGACTTTACTTGCCGGGCTGGTCATTACGCCATGCAGGCGATCGATGTATCCGGCAGTCCAGCGCCAGCGCGTTCCCACGCGATAGGATTCCGGAATTTCTGGATGAATGTTGTGAGCGATTTCCCATGCGTAGCGCGGGAAATCCAGACCAGCAAGAATCGGAAGTGAAGACGTGCCCCAGAAGCGTCCGTTGACTTCCATGAGGGCGACGCGCCCGGTCTCACGCTGGTAGCGGAATTCAACCATGGCGGGCCCTTCCCACTCCATGGCGCGAAGCAGATCGAACGATGCTTGCGCCAGTGCGGGCGCGACCTCTTCGGCGATGGCCATGACAGCGACACCGCCGGTCGCAGGCGCTTCTTTCAGACGACGGTGCTGAAAGGTAGCCAGCGCGATTCCCTGATGCATGAGCATCTCAATGCCGACGCCGACGCCTGGACAGTACTCCTGTACCAGCATGGGGCCGTGTTGATTGGCGGTTAGAAACCCAACCAACTCAGGTGCATTCTGGCAGTAAGCCACTTTGAACGTTTGTACCCGGCGTTCGGCTGGTTTCACCACTACCGGGAATTGCAGCTTACCGGCAAGAGGTTCGAGATCTTGAGGGCTCGAAACTGTGCACGAGAAAGGAACTTTGAGGCCGCAGCGATCCGCGATCGCAAGGGTCTCGGCTTTGTTCAGAACCCGGTCGACGACTTGTGGTGGGGGACATCCGGGATGCACAAGCTTCTTGAGCAGAAAGTGATGTTTGGCGACGAGTGCGAGAGAGGTGTCACTCGTCGGAATCAGCATATCGATGTTTCGGTTCTTGATGAGATCGCAAAGCGCCTGGATGAGTTGAGGGTCTTTGTGCGGCAAGCGATGAGACGTGCGAATAGCCTTGGAGGGCAATGGGCGCTCTCCTTCGAGGAAGAAGGCGAGTTCGACCGGAACCTCAATCCGGTGAAGGGAACGCGCGATCGCGACTGCGATCCGCGGCGCCGCGCCCAGAATCAGTACCGGACTGTGCTTCGAGTTTGCGTTCATCCCGTCGACCCGTTATCCCTGCTGCTGATATGTTTCCACCAGTTCCACAGCTTCGGCTTCATCCAACATAGTGCGTGAAATCTCGCGCACCTGCCAAGCCCTGCGCGTCGATGCCTCGTTTCCCAGACGATGCAAGATGTAGCGAGAGATAAAAATACCCACGAGAACGTTGATCCCCAGCGCGAACCAGCTGGAGCCAACGTTCTTGAGAATTTCGATTTTGGAAAACTTCTTCATGGAGTGCGGGCCTGACTACCGGGTTACCTCTGGGCCTCTATCGATTTCTACAGCGGCGGCGGCAGCGAATTGGGGAGCGATCTCAAGATTCTCGAGCTGCCAGCGCTGCGCCTCAGAGCTATCTGGCCGCGTGGCAAGCAGACTCGCGGTGTTGTCCAAGGAAACATCGAACTGGTGCAGCGGATGCGACAGTCCTTCTCCCAGAGCCTTGATGTAGGCCTCTTTGCGAGTCCAGATGCGGAAAAAGGATTCGTGCCGACGGGGTTCGGGAATTTTCCGAAGCGCTTCGCGTTCGGCGAGTGAGAAGAATCGTTCGGCAATTTCGTCCGCTCGAAAGTCCGAGCGGAGATGCTCGATATCTACACCGATGCGGCGTCCGCGGGTAAAGCCAAAGATAGCCATGCCTTCGGTATGGGAGAGATTGAAGCCGAGGTCGTGCGCCTGCGCCAGACTGGGCTTATCGAATTTCGAGTATTGAAAAGAAATCGCTTTGGCAGGAATTCCGAGATAACCGGCAAGCAGGGAACGCAGGGTCCCACGAGCCAGGACGTATTGGTTGCGATGCTTGTCAAAACGAAAGCGGGAAGCCCGGTCCAACTCATCGGGAGTGAGGGACCCGCGTAGAGACTGTGTGGGGTGGGCGCCGTGGAGGGGAAGCGTCCAAATGTGTACCTCGTGCCTCTCTAGCCGTGGCACGGGCGATCCGCCATCGAATGCACGGATCGTGAACTCCACCGCTCTCTCGGCCGCGGCTGCCATTTACTGCGTCCTTTCGATGGCGGCCCCGTCTTCCGGATCGTTGTCGTTCGCTCCATTCACAGCATGCCCGTTTGATTGGGCAACCCGATTCACGCAGGACGCCAGCTTCTCGCCCAGAATGCGGACGTAAGGTTCACGCAAGATCTCCAGATGATGGAAGTCGATTTCGTGAATCTCGACTCCGCTTTCGCTGCGCGCGCCCCACCCCATCTGCGGATCGTCGACGTAATAGAAGGGCTGCTTGGGCCGTTTGAACAGAGCCACGGGAGCCTGGAAGCGGCGAGGAGTGAAATTCTCCGGCCAATAAGCTTCTCTCCAATCGGTGCGGGGAGCCGCTTTGCCAGTTGCTACTTCGACCTTGTTGCGCGCCGTCCGCTTGTAGGCCTGGAATTGTTCGCTGAAGCTGAGCTTGCGCAAAGAACGCAAACGCTGCTGGTAATAGAAGAGTCGCCAGCGCCATGGGTCTTGAGAGTGTTGCAGAACCCAGGTGTCGAAAATCGCGAACAATCCGACTTTCTGCCCCTGGGCTTCCAGTTCCAGAACCATTCTCTCGGCAATCTGCACACCTTCGCACATGCCACCAATGCAGTAAGGTCCCTGGGGCTGAACGGCACGCATCGCGGCGATGTATTCCTGCGAGAGTTGCCGTAATTCGTCTTCAGTAAAAGGACGCCGTTCGACAACAGGAGCGTGGCCCTGCAGCTTATAGAGCGGCTGGTCCGCGCCCATGTGACGCGCTAGTAGCGCGTATCCCAGGCTCTCGACGCCGGGCGAGGCGATAGCGAAAAACGGCAGTCCGCCATTGCCCGCCTGAATCTCCATGACCACGGGGTCAGGATTCGATTCCGAGCCCTCGCGCAAAACTTGTGCCAAGGACTCGACGGTCGCGCCGCGAAATAAAGCGGAGAGCGGAATTTCGCGTCCCGCGACTTTCTCGACTTCCGCCAACAAGCGCGCTGCCAGCAAAGAATGTCCGCCGAGATCGAAGAAGTTGTCGGTAACGCCAACTGAGGGAACGCCTAACACCTTCTGCCAGATTTTCACCAGCATCAATTCGAGCTGATCGCGCGCGGCCACCGATCCCTGGCCCTGGATCTGGGACCAGTCCGGCGAAGGCAAAGCTCGGCGATTGACTTTTCCATTGGGCGTGAGCGGCAGCGCGTCCAACTTCACGAATATTCCGGGCACCATGTACTCCGGCAAGCTGCCTTTCAGGTGTTCCCGCAGGTCTGCGGTGACCACGTCTTGGCCCGGCTTCGGGACCACGTAGCCTACCAATCGTTTATCTCCAGGGCGGTCTTCACGGACGATGACCACGCCCTGCTGAACGGAAGGATGCTGCGCCAGAACCGCCTCAATCTCTCCCAGTTCAATCCGGAAGCCGCGCACTTTCACCTGGAAATCCGCGCGCCCGAGGAACTGGATATTTCCGTCGGTCAGATACTTCGCGAGGTCTCCGGTGCGATACATGCGCTCTCCGGGACGGAATGGATCATCCAGAAATTTTTCAGAGGTGAGTTCAGGACGTTGCCAGTACCCTCGCGCTACACCGTCACCACCGATGTAGAGTTCGCCGGGCACGCCGATCGGCACTGGCCGCTTCCACGCGTCAAGAACATACATCGTGGTGTTCGCGATGGGGCGTCCGATGGGCGCCGTGTTGGCGAGCGTGCTGTTGACCCGATAGACAGAGGACCAAATCGTGGTCTCGGTTGGGCCATACATGTTCCACAATTCGGCGCAGCGTGAGAGTAGTTGATCCGCGAGATCGGAAGAAAGGGCTTCGCCACCGCAGAGCGCTTTCAGTTGCGGAGTACCTTGCCAGCCCGTTTCAATCAGCATGCGCCAGGTTGCCGGGGTTGCCTGCAGGACGGTCACGCCCGAGTTCTCGAGCATTCCAATCAGAGCCTTGCCGTCAGATGCTTGTTCGCGCGTAGCCAGAACGATGCGTGCTCCCGCGATCAGCGGCAGGTACAGTTCGAGTCCCGCGATATCGAACGACAACGTCGTTACCGCGAGCAACCTGTCGTCCGCTTTGAGCCCTGGCTCCTTAGCCATGCTGATCAGGAAGTTCACCAGGTTGCGATGCTCGATCTGCACTCCCTTCGGCTTTCCCGTCGAGCCCGACGTGTAAAGGACGTATGCAAGATTCGCAGGAGTTGCAATCGGCGCGAGATTCGCTGCACTCTCATTTGCAATCGAAGGCCAGTCCGCATCTAGGTAGATGGTGCGAGCAGCATGCTCAGGCAAGGTTTCTGCCAGACTCTTCTGTGTCAAGAGGAGAGGCGCTTGCGCGTTTTCCAGAATGAATGCGATGCGATCTTTCGGATACGAAGGATCCAGCGGAACGTAAGCGGCGCCCGCTTTAAGGATTCCGAGAACGCCAGCCACCATGTCGAGGGACCGCTCCACATAGATGCCGATCAGAACATCAGGCCCGGCGCCCGATTTCCGCAGGTAGTTTGCAATCCGGTTGGCGCGCTCGTTCAACTCCCGGTAAGTGAGTTTCTCATCCTCGCACACCACTGCGACTGCATGAGGAGTTTTACTCGCCTGCTGCTCGAATAAGCTGGTCACGCATCGTTCACGGGGATACTCCGCGTGGGTCCGGTTGAATTCCAACAGCAACTTGTTCTCTTCCGCATCCGTGAGCAGAGGCAGATCGGTGATGTGCTGCCGGGGATCGGCAGCCACCGCGTCGAGCAAGCGGCGGAAGTGCCCCATCATGCGAACGATGGTCGCTTCATCGAACAAATCGGTGTTGTATCCAAAGGTCGCTTTCAGCCCGTTGCGCCTCTCTACCAGCGTGACCGACAGATCGAATTTTTCGCTGGCACCTTCCGCCTGGAAGGGAACCGGAGTCAAGCCGGGCATCTTCCACTCTTCGCGCGGCAAGTTCTGCAGAGCGAACAGGATCTGAAACAAGGGATTGCGGCTCAGATCGCGTTCCGGCCTAAGTTCCTCAACCAGGCGCTCGAAAGGAACTTCCTGGTGAGCGTAGGCGCCCATCGCGGTCTTCTTCACGCGAAGGAGCAGATCCGCAAACGTCGGATTGCCGGAAAGATCGGCGCGCAGCACCAACGTGTTAACAAAGAGTCCGATCAGCTTTTCGGTCTCAGGACGATTCCTTCCCGCGATGGGCGTGCCGACCACCAGATCATCCTGCCCGCTGTAGCGTTGCAGCAGCACGTTGAATGCGGCAAACAACGTCATAAACGGGGTCACCCCGTAGCGCTGGCTGATCTGTTGCAAGCGCTGTAGTAATGGCAACTCAAAGATCACCGTGCGGGTGCGTCCACGAAAACTCTGCATCGGGGGTCGAGGACGGTCGGCTGGAAGCTCGATGCTCGCCGGTGCTCCTGCCAGTTCCTGCCTCCAATAACTCAATTCTTTTTCGAGTGCGGAGCCTTGGAGCGCCTGTCGTTGCCAGGCAGCAAAATCGGCGTATTGAATCGGCAACTCAGCAAGTTCGCAATCCTCGTTGCGCACCTTCGCCTGGTAATACGCTGCCATCTCGTGAAGGAGAGTTCCTGCCGACCACCCATCAAAAACGATGTGATGCACAGTGATCAACAAAACAAAGTCCTGCTCGCCCAGACGAAGCAGTTTGGTACGAAGCAAGGGGCCATGCGCGAAATCGAAGGGCCTGCGGGCTTCCTCCGCCGCCAGGCGCAATGCGCGCTCTTCACGCTCCGCCGCAGGTTTGCTGCTGATATCGACCACCGCGAGATCGAGGTGACTCGGCGGCAGCACGCGTTGCACGGGCTCGCCATCTTCAGTGTGGATCTCGGTCCGCAAAACTTCATGCCGGAACAGGACCTCGTTCATGGCATATTCCAGCGCAGCGATATCGAGCGATCCATTCAGACGCAGGCTGATCGGGATGTTGTAAGCGGCGCTACCCGGTTCCAAGCGATCGAGAACCCAAAGCCGTTGTTGCGCGAACGATAACGGAAATGAAGACTGCGGGGCCTGGGGGATGCGTGGAAGCTGGGGGATGGTTGATTCCAGAACTCCACTGTCTTGCTGATTTGCCATTCCTAGTTCCTTAGCCAACTGGAAGATCGTTGGATGCTCAAACAGGCTGCGTAAAGGTAGACGTGCCCCGAGCGTTTTCTGGATTCGCGAAACTACCTGCGTGGCGAGCAGGGAGTGGCCTCCAAGTTCGAAGAAATTCGAATGGATGCCAATCGGCGAAGTGTGCAAAACCTCTTCCCAAATTCCGGCAATCGTTTTCTCGATCTCCGTTTGGGGTGCAACAAAATCCTCGGCCGGTCCGCGTTCCGGAACGGGCAAGGCTTGCCGATTGAGCTTGCCGTTTGGCGTCAGGGGCAACGCGTCCAACGTAACGAACGCTCCCGGCACCATATATTCAGGCAAGCTTTTCTTCAGGAACGCCCGCAAATCCGCGCCCGTCGGTTGTTGTCCGGCCTTCGGAACGACATACCCCACAAGATGCTTATCCCCCAGGGTGTCTTCGCGGACGACGACAACTCCTTGTTGAACGGATGAGTGTTGTGCGAGAACGGCTTCAATTTCTCCCAGTTCGATGCGGAAGCCCCGCACTTTTACCTGGAAGTCGGTTCTTCCCAGATATTGGACATTGCCGTCGGGAAGATAACGCGCCAAGTCTCCAGTCTTATAAATGCGCGCGTCGTCCGCTGCGCGGAAAGGATCTGCGATGAACCTCTCCGCCGTCAGGTCAGAACGATGGAAATAGCCTCGAGCCAATCCTTCTCCGCCGATATAAAGTTCCCCGACAGCGCCCATGGGAACCGGTTGCCGCTGCGCATCGAGGATGTACAGCGTGGTGTTGGCCATGGGACGGCCGATTGGGGCTACTGAGGCCAGAGGAGATTTCACACAGTATAACGTGGACCAGATGGTGGTTTCCGTCGGCCCGTACATGTTCCAGAGTTGACGACAGCGCGGCAACAACTGGTTCGCCAGGTCTGGAGGCAGCGCTTCGCCGCCGCATAGCACGGTCAACGCAGGAGTATTCGTCCACCCGGCGTCAAGCAGCATTCGCCAGGTTGCGGGGGTTGCCTGCATCAGAGTTGCATTGGATGTCTTTAAAAGCCGCAGCAGTTGCTCGCCGTCCGCGGCTTCGTCGCGCGAAGCGAGAACGACTTTTGCCCCGGTGATCAACGGCAAATAGAGCTCGAGTCCGGCAATGTCGAACGAGAGCGTGGTGACAGCGAGCAGAGTATCTTGCGCCGTGAGTCCGGGTTCCTGCTGCATGCTGGTGAGGAAATTCACCAGGCTGCGATGTTCGATCTGCACGCCCTTGGGCTTGCCCGTCGAACCTGAGGTGTAAAGAACATAAGCCAGATTGCGCGGACCGACGGGGCAATCGAAGTCCGCAGCACCTTCGCTGCTGATCGCCTCCCAATCTTGGTCGAGTTGAATGGTGTGCGCGGAATGATCGGGCAAAGTCGCCAGCAGCGAAGATTGCGTGATCAACAGCGGGACCTTTGCGTCTTCAAGGATGAAGGCGATGCGCTCTTTGGGATATGCGGGATCGAGCGGGACATATGCTCCCCCCGCTTTCAAAATGCCCAGCAGCGCCACCATCATGTCAATCGAGCGCTCGACGCAAAGCCCGACCAGGACGTCGGGTCCGACACCATTCTTCTGTAAATAGCGCGCCAACTGGTTCGATCGTGAATTGAGGTCGGAGTAGCTGATCTGCTGCGTTCCGGAGACAACCGCAATTTGATCAGGCTGCTTCATCGCCTGTTCGACAAACAGAGCGGGAAGGGTGGTTCGCGGGTATTCGGCCGCCGTCGCATTCCAGTCGACCAGAATCTGCTGTCGCTCCGCCGCGCTGAGCATCGGCAGCTCCGAAACAGTTTGCCCGGGATCGGCGATCACGCCCGCCAGCAAAATCTCGAAGTGCTCGATGATGCGGTCGATGGTCGCGGCATCGAACAAATCAGTGTTGTATTCGAAGGCTGCGCGTAGTCCGTCAGGCCGTTCGGAGAGAATCAGGGTAAGGTCGAACTTCGAAGCGCCGCTTGTCGCCGGGAAAGGATCGACCGTAAGATCGGCCAGTTTCTGTCCCGCTGTTGGCAGGTTCTGCAGGATCATCATCACCTGGAACAGCGGGTTCCTGCTGAGATCGCGCACCGGAGCCAATTCCTCGACTAGTTTTTCGAAAGGCAGTTCCTGGTGCGCGTAGGCGCCCATGGCGGTGTCGCGCACAGTGCGCAGCAACTCGCTGAACCTGGGGTTGCCGGATACGTCGGTTCTCAGCACCAGCGTGTTGACGAAGAATCCGATCTGCTTTTCGATCTCCGCACGGTTGCGTCCCGCAATCGGCGATCCTACGACGATGTCGTTCTGTCCGGAATGCCGCGCCAGCAACACATCGAAGGCGGCAAGCAGCGTCATGTAGAAGGTGACGCCGTGTTTCTGGCTCAGCGACTTTAGGCCGGTGACGATGTTCTTCGGCAAAAGCACGGCTTTCTGCGCGCCGTGGAAGGTTTGAACTGCTTGCCTTGGGCGGTCGGTGGGCAGGTCGAGGGTGGGGGGAGCGCCGGCGAGTTGTTGTTTCCAGTACTCGAGTTGCTGATCGAGCGTCGCGCCCGACAGATACTGGCGCTGCCAAACGGCGTAATCGGCGTACTGGATCGGCAGATCTGTTAATGGCGACGGCCTGTCGGCGAGGTATGCTTCGTAGAGCGCCGCCAGTTCCTGCGACAGCACCCCCAGCGACCAGCGGTCGCTGATGATGTGGTGAGTGTTCAGAATCAACACGTGATCGTCGTCCGCGAGTTTGATCAGCGTGGCCCGCAGCAGCGGTCCGGTCGCCAGGTTGAATGGCGTCTTTACTTCTTCCATCGCCCGCTTGCGGGCTTCAGCCTCGCGTTCGCTCTCAGGCAAGGACGTAAGGTCGGTGATGACAAGCGGCAGGGTCATGGTCGGCGCGATGACCTGCACCGGCTGGTCATCGATTGAATCAAAGCGCGTGCGCAGCGTCTCGTGCCGGCGCACGATTTCGTTCAAGGTCTTTTCGAGGACTGCGGCGTGCAGCGCTCCCCGCAGGCGCACAATGTGCGGCACGTTGTAGAGCGGATTGTTCGGCTCCAGCTGATCGAGGAACCACAGCCTCTGCTGCGCGAACGATAGCGGCAAGGGCTCGTCGCGCGAGACCCGTGTCATCGGCGGTGACTCCAGACCCTGTTTCTGGCGTTGCAAAGCTTCCGTGCGTTCCGCCAGCCCTGCGACCGTGGGGACTTCGAACATGGCGCGCAGCGGCAGTTCCACCTGGAACGCCTGCCGGATGCGCGAGACCACCTGGGTTGCCAGCAGCGAGTGGCCGCCCAGCTCGAAGAAGTCATCTTCAATGCCAACCTGATCGAGCTTCAGCACCTCGGCCCAGATGCCGGCAATCACTTCCTCCGCCGGGGTGCGGGCCTCAAGATAAGCGCGTCCCAGTTCAGGCCGGACGTAGTCCGGCGCCGGCAGGTGCTTGCGGTCGACTTTGCCGTTCGGCGACAGCGGGAAGCGCTCGAGCCTCACGAAGGCCACCGGCGTCATGTACTCCGGTACCCGCTCTTTTACCCAGGCCCGCAACTCGGTCACGTTCGGTGACTGGCCTGCCACCGGCACCACGTAGCCAACTAATCGTTTGTCGCCCGGCACGTCTTCGCGCGCGACCACCACGCATTCCTGGACCGTAGGATGTTGTCCCAGCACGGTCTCGATCTCGCCCAACTCGATGCGGTAGCCGCGAACCTTGACCTGGTTGTCGATGCGGCCTTCGAACTCGATGCGGCCGTCGGCGAGGAAGCGTCCCAGATCGCCCGTGCGGTACATCTTCGCGTTCGGGTTGGAAGAGAACGGATCGCGAACGAACTTTTCCGCCGTCAGCTCAGGACGGTTCAGATAGCCGCAGGTGACGCCGTCGCCCGCGATGTGAATCTCGCCCGGCACACCCACCGGCACCGGCTGTCCATGCGGGTCGAGGATGTAGATCCGAGTATTCGCCAGCGGACGTCCGACAACAATCGGTTCTTCCGGCGAGCGGAAGTGATGGAAGGCCGACCAGACGGTGGTTTCCGTCGGTCCGTAGAAGTTGTAGAGCGAAGCGTCGGCCTCGAGCAGGCGCGTGCAGAGTTCGCGCGGCAGGGCTTCGGCGCCGATCACGCGCTTCAGGCCTTTGCCCGTGAATCCGGCTTCCAGCAGCAGATTCCAGGTGGTCGGCGTGGCGTGCACGATGGTCGCGCCGGTCGCGCGCAGAACCTCGGCCAGAGCCTCTCCATTGGCCGCCAGGTGGCGGTCACCGATGATGACACGCCCGCCCGAGACCAGCGCCAGGTAGAGCTCGGGAATGCACATGTCGAAGGCAAACGAAGCCAGCGCCGGGAAAACGTCGTCTGGTCCCATGCGCAGCTCCGCAGCCATGAATGTCAGCAGGTTGACCACCGCGCGGTGCGGCACCTGCACGCCCTTGGGACGTCCCGTGGAACCCGAAGTGAAGATGACGTAGACCAGGTCTTCCGGAGTGGCGCCACTCTTGGGGTTGGCCACGCTGTGCGCGGCGATCTTTCTCCAATCGGAATCGAGACAGACCACTTCCGCCTGATGCTCTGGCATGGACGATGACAACGACTCTTGCGTCAGCAAGACCGGCACCTGCGCGTCGTCGAGAGTCAAACGCAAACGCTCAGCGGGATACGACGGATCGAGCGGGACATAGGCCGCGCCCGACTTCTGAATGCCCAGCAGGCCGACCATCATCGGAAGCGAGCGCTCGACGAACAATCCGATGCGCTGTCCTGGACCAACGCCGCGCTGCTTGAGGAAGTGCGCCAGTTGATTGGCGCGCTGATTCAGTTCGGCATAGGTCAGCGACTGGCCGTCATGCACGCAGGCAACGGCATCAGGCGCACGCTCGACTTGCTGCTCGAACAACTCGTGCAGGCAAAGCTCGCGGGGATAATCGAAGTCGGTGGCATTCCAATCGCCCAGCAACTGCTGGCGCTCGCCGCGGGTGAGCAAAGGCAACTCAGAGACCGGCAACGCCGGATTGGCCACGGCCGCCTCGAGCAGCACCTGGTAGTGCTCCAGCATGCGCCCAATCGTCGCCTCGTCGTACAAGTCCGTGTTGTACTCCATCCGCCCCCGCAGACCTGACGGCGTCTCGACGAGAAACAGCGAAAGGTCGAACTTCGCGGTGCTGCCTCCAACTTCGAGCGGCTTCAATTGGAGTCCGGCGAGTTCGAAGGCCTGGCGCGGCGCGTTCTGCAGCGAGAACAAAACCTGGAAAAGCGGATTGTGACTCAGGCTACGCTCAGGCCGAAGTTCCTCGACTAACTTCTCGAAGGGAATGTCCTGGTGGGCGTAAGCTCCCAGCGCAGATTCTTTTACTCGTGCCAGTAGATCTCCGAAAGGCATGTCAACGGGGATCTTCGTGCGCAACACAAGCGTGTTTGCGAAGAAGCCGATCAGCCCTTCAATTTCCGCGCGATTACGGTTGGCGATCGGCGTTCCTACGAGAACGTCTTCTTGCCCGCTGTAGCGCGACAACAATGTCTGGAATGCGGCCAGCAGCACCATGAACGGTGTCACATTCTGCTGACGGCTCAGGTGATTCAATCGCTCGGTGAGTTCGAGCGGGAGAGAGAGAGTCTTCACGGCCCCGCGAAAACTCTGCACCGCCGGGCGCGGCCGGTCGGTCGGCAAATCCAGACTTGCAGGAGCCTCGGCAAGCTGTGTTTTCCAGTACGCCAATTGCTTGTCAAGATTCTTGCCTTGAAAATGCCTCCGCTGCCATACCGCGTAGTCCGCATATTGCAGCGGAAGCTCAGCCAGCGGCGAAGGTTTTCCGTCGCGAAATGCCTCGTAAAGCGTTGCCAGTTCCTGAACAAAAATGCGCCGCGACCAGCCATCAAAAATAATGTGGTGCAAAGTCAGCAAAAGGACGTACTCGTCTTCAGCCAATTGCAGCAAGCGGGCTCGCACCAACGGACCGTTCTTCAGATCAAGCGGACGCTGTGACTCTTCTACTGCCAAGCACTGTGCTTCACCCGGGGGGGTGGCATGCGAGCGAAGATCGACCACCGGCAGGGTGAGGGAACGCGCCGCACACACCATTTGGACAGGCTCCCCGTTCTCTTCCGCAAAAACCGTGCGCAGAGTCTCATGCCGGCGAACGATCTCGCTTAAGCTGCGCTCAAGCGCCTGCACTTCAAGCTGTCCTTTGATCTGAATCGACCAGGCGACGTTATAAGAGGCTGAATCGGGCTGCAGTTGATCGAGGAACCACAGGCGCTGTTGCGCGAAGGTGACGGGAAACACGTAGACCTGTTCCGCATTCACGTCTGCGGCGCCGGGCGCCATCTTGGTTCCGTATTGGCTATCAGTTTTCATCGGTACAAAACAGCCTTCAATTTCTGTTCCGCAAGGGGATCCTTAATTTATGCGTGGACCCCGGCGGCCTGATCGAGTTGCGCGCCATCGATCATGTCGCCCAGGGCGACGACGATCTTGCGCGGTCCCACATACGGGTCGCGGGCGTGGGCCACGAGCATATTGTCGAGACTGATCATGTCGCCCTGCTGCCACTGGAAGCGGACGGCATTTTTCTCATACACTTCGCCGACATGATCCATGACTGAGTCTTCAATCGGCGATCCATCGCCGTAAAACACGTGCCGCGGCAGATCGTCTCGCTTGAAGATCGACAGCAGTGACTGCCGCACTTCCGGATCCAGGCAATGCACATGGTGCAACTGCACCTGGTTGAAGAACGACATGTCTCCGGTCACCGGGTGCCGCAACACCGCGCGGCACTTCTGGCGAATGCGCAATTCGTCTTTGCCGTGCCACTCGCAAGTCATGCCCGCCTGGCGGCACGAATTTTCCACGATCGACTTGTCTTCGGTCCCGAAGAAACGCTGCCAGCTCACATCCAAGCCCTCGGAGAAGTTGCGTAGATAGGTCAGTCCCTTCTCTTCGAACTTCTGCCGCACCTTGGGATCGAGTCCCTGATAGACCTTGCGGCAATCGACCACCGGCGTCGCCCCGCCTTCCTTGGCTACCGTGACGCAGAAGAAATTAATCTTGCTGGGCCAGCGGCTCATATGGGAGCTCTCGTTGTGATAGAGGATCGACTTGTCTTCCGGGTAAGGAGTCGAGGTATAGACCTTTCCGGCGACGCCCTCGCGCGGCAGGTCTCCATATTCGGAGTAGAGTTCGCGGCAAATGGATCCGGCGACGCGCTCAAAATCCTGCGGATTCTTGAGGCCAAAGCCACGAAACAAAACGCCGCCATGCTGCCCGAGCTTCTGCTCGATGTAGTCACGATTCGTGCGCGCCCAGTCGGCCAGATCAACCTGGTCGGCGGCCGGTTCCATCACCAGCGGCAACGCCTGCTCGCCAAACTGGCTTTCCTTCACAGGATTGAAGTGAGCAAGATCGACAGCCTTGCGGCGGATCGCTCCCAAACTCTTTTTCGGTGAACTTGCAGTTTTATCCACAGCTCTCTCCTTCGAAACTTTATTTCCCCGCGCGGCCCATGGGACCGGCGGCAGCCACCTGGCTTTCGCCCGGTTTGGTCTCCGTTGTTTTTGCCATGCAGGCATCGAGTTGCGCTGCCAGCAATCCCACCAGCGGTTCGTTCATGATGTCGCGGCGGGAACGCAAGCCGCCGCTGCCAATTTCGTAATTCTCCAGGGTTGCGGCCAGGCCTTCCCAGCCCATGTTGGGATCGTCTTCATAAAGCCCACGCCCGCGAAACAACGTAATCGTCCCCGAGTATGGATTCGGCGCATATTTTGATTCAGTCGCATTGATCATGCGCACCACGTACATGGTGCGCAGCGATTGCGGGATAGGAAGGCCCATCGCGAGAAACAGTTCGCAGGTGCCCATATGAAGGCGTGAACGCAGCGATCGAAGCAGCGCCCGATATCGCCAGCGCAATGCATCCCGGAGCGAAGAGCGGGAACGAGTCACGCCCCCCGCGGTAACGTTCCTGTTCTCGCGATGCGAAACCAGGCGGTGGAATCGTAGCGGTGCGCTGAACATGGCAACCAGCGAGGCTTGCTGTCCTTCACGTCGCAGCTGCTGTGCCATTTCGAAAGCCACCAGGCCGCCAAAGCAGTAGCCGCCAAGAAAATACGGACCCACGGGTTGCACCTTGCGGATTTCCGAGAGGTAATATGCAGCCATCTGCTCAACCGTGGTGCGGTGCACGCGGCGTCCATCCAGGCCTTCGGGCTCCAGGCCATAGAACGGCTGATCGAATCCCATCTCGCGCGATAGTCGGTGCAAAAACAGAGTGCTCCCTGCGCCGCCATGCACACAGAAGAACGGAGGCTTCGAACCCAGCGGCTGAATGGTCACCAGCGACGTGTATGCGGGCTGGGAAGAAACGTCCCGAAGTTCCCGCGCGAGTTGCTCGATGGTAGGAGCGCGGAACAGAGTCGCGAGTGGCAGATCCTTCCCGAATGCTCGAGAAATTTGGGTGAAGAGCCGCGCCGCAAGCAGCGAGCGTCCGCCAAGATCGAAGAAGCTGGTCTTGACGCCGATGGGATGAATGCCAAGCGTCTCTTCCCACAGGTTCGCCAGCTTCAACTCCACTGGGTCGCGCGGCGCGACGAAGTTCGCATCGGAAGCAAAATCCGTGGCTTTGGGCGCGGGCAACGCCTTGCGGTCCACTTTGCCGTTGGGCGTTAACGGCAGCGTGGCCAGTTGCACAATTGCGGAAGGAATCATGTAGTCCGGCAGTTGCTTGCGCGCATGCTCTCGTAATTCAGCCGAACCCACGGTGCTTTCCGTATCGCAAACCACGTAAGCGACCAGCCGCTTGTCGCCCGAATTTTCCTCACGCGCCACGACCACCGAGCGCAGGACATCTGCATGCTGGTCGAGCACCGCCTCAATTTCTCCTAACTCGATGCGGAAGCCGCGAATCTTTACCTGGTGATCGAGGCGTCCGAGATATTCGACGTTGCCGTCTTCGCGGAAACGCGCCAGGTCCCCTGTGCGGTACATGCGCCCCTGCGGAAGAGCGCTGAAAGGATCGGGCACAAACTTCTCCGCCGTCAGTTCGGGACGCTCGAAATATCCTCGCGCCAGCCCTTCGCCTCCGATGTACAACTCGCCTTCGTTGCCGATGGGAACCGGCTGCCGCGCATCATCCAGAATGTAGAACGTGGTATTGGCAATGGCCCGTCCGATCGGGAGAATGCGTCCTTCATCTCCTTGCACCCGATACACCGACGACCAGATCGTCGTCTCGGTCGGACCGTACATGTTCCAAACCTCGCCGCACCGTGCCACCAACTCATGCGCCAGTTCCGCGGGCAAGGCTTCTCCGCCAACCAGCACTTTCAGATTGCGGTCTCCGCGCCAGCCTGATTCAAACAAAAGCCGCCACGTTGCTGGCGTCGCCTGGATCACTGTGGCCTTCGATTTCTCGATCAGCTCCGAGAGCAAGCGGCCGTCATAGGTGGCTTCGCGCGGAGCAATCACAATGCGTCCACCGGAAAGCAGCGGCAGATACATTTCGAGTCCAGCAATGTCAAACGATAAAGTGGTCACTGCCACCAACACATCTTTCGGCGCAAAACCCGGCTGCTTTTGCATCGAGCAGAGAAAATTCACCACGCTGCGATGCTCCAGCTGAACGCCTTTCGGTTTCCCGGTCGAGCCCGACGTGTAAATCACATACGCGAGGTTGCTTGACGTAACGTCGGTCGCGACCGCGTCTCCACTCTCGCCTGTCAGCGCTTTCCACCGCGGATCGAGGCAAAGAGTCTTTGCCGACGCAGGCAGCTGCTTCAAGAGCTCGGGTTGGGTGACCAGCAGACGGACGTGGGCATCTTCGAGCACATGCTGAATGCGGTCTTTGGGATATGCGGGATCGAGAGGAACGTAGGCGGCTCCGGCCTTGAGGATTCCGAGCAGCGCCACAATCATTTCCAGCGATCGTTCCAGGCAGACGCCGACCAAGCTCTCGCGGGTCACTCCCTGCTGCTGCAAAAGGCGAGCCAGTTGATTGGCGCGCAGATTCAGTTCCGCGTAATCGAGCGAACTTCCCCCAAATTCAACGGCGACTGCCTGAGGCGTACGCCGCGCTTGAGCCTCGAGCAACTGGTGGACACAGGCATCCCGGGGGTAGTCCGCTTCGGTGCGGTTCCACCGCACGATCGTCTCCTCCAAAACACACCCCCGCTCGGTTTCCGCCATCGGGCCAGATCGATTCACGTTTGGAGTAAAAATGTGCATTTCCGGTGCCAATGTGCCTACCGCGCCGGTGCTCCCCGGCAGTATGACTTACAGACAAACTTCCTGAATTCTTTTACTTATAAGACGTTGAGCCTGTTGGTTCATCGGCGGGGAATCCGATAGATGCAAACTTTTGCAACTTTCAGGTGGACCGTCCGGGCGGGAATTTTCTTACCGAGGGGAGCGACGGATTCCGGTCTCATTATATGTCGTTTGCGTTAGTCATTCTCCAGTCTGCGCCCGTCCCTGGGGCGTCAAGTGGGTACGGAAATCTGGTTTAGGAACTCCGCGCACGGTAAGCTTCGCGCGCTACCGGAACGATGGCCGGTTCCGCGCTTTCGGAGCCGTCTTGCCGGGCCGTCGCAATCGCCTGTGCCAACCCGCTGATAGTGGGCTTCTCGAACAAGATTCGCATGGCCAGTTCGACATGAAACTTTTCGCGGATCCGCGAAACGATCTGGGTTGCCATCAAAGAATGTCCACCCAGGTCGAAGAAGTTGTCCTCGATGCTGACCCGGTCGCGCCGCAAAACCTCGGCCCAGATGGAAGCGACCAGTTCTTCGGTGGGAGTTCTGGGAGCGACGTAGGCTTTGGTTTGCGCCTGCTCGGGCTCCGGCAGGGCCTGACGGTCGATCTTGCCGTTGGCATTCAGCGGCAGCTTCGCCAGCACCATCAGCGCCGTGGGAACCATGTACTCCGGCAACTGTTCTTTCAAGTAGGCTCGCAAAGTGTCGCTGGTAAGACTCGCGTCGCGCGCCACCACGTAGCCCAGCAAGCGCTTCTCTCCGCGCTCATCCGGCCGCGCCAGCACCACCGCTTGTTTCACCCCTGCGTGTTGCGACAGTACGGATTCGATCTCGCCTAGTTCGATGCGGAAGCCGCGAATCTTGACTTGATCATCGGCGCGTCCCAGGAACTCCACGTTGCCGTTCGCGAGGTAGCGCGCCAGATCGCCCGTGCGATACATACGGCCGCCCTTGTCTTGCGAGAACGGGTTGGGCACAAAGCGTTCCGCCGTACGCTCCGGCTGGTTCAGATATCCAGCGGTGACGCCTGCGCCGGCAATGTAGAGTTCGCCAATCACTCCCTCAGGAACCGGTTCGAGATGCTGGTCGAGGATGTAAACCTGCGTGTTCGCAATCGGCCGTCCGATGGGAATGCTCGCCGCCTGCGCATTCTTCCAGTCGTAATCCTTCAGCCGCAGGGTAAGCGACCCGACCGTGGTCTCGGTCGGTCCGTAGTGATTGAAAACTTCGCACGCCGGACTGAGTTCCAGAACCTTCTCCACCAGCTTGGGCGTAAGCGTCTCGCCTCCGGTGAGCAAGTACTTGCGCGGCAGAATCTGTTTGCCCTGCGCCGAGTGCAGCAAGGCTTCCAGGTGCGAAGGCACAATCTTCAGCACATCGATGGGATGCTGCTGGGTATAGCTGGCCAGACGCTCAGGATCGGTCGAAACTTCGTAGGCGATGACGTGCAAACATCCGCCAGAAATCATCGCCGGATAAATGCAGGTGTTGCCGAGATCAGCGGCGATGGTCGAAACCGTGGCGAAGTGCAAGCCCTCGGGATGCTTATCGAGTCCCAGCCGCTGGGTAATGAAATGGCTGTAGTTGACCAGATTGCGGTGGCGAACGCCCACTCCCTTGGGCACTCCGGTCGAGCCCGAGGTGTAGATCACATAAACCAGGTTCTCAGGCGTCGTCCTGGTGTCAGGATTGGTGACCGGCTGCTTGTCCCAGAGCTTCTGATCGCGGTCGAGAGAAAGCGTCTTGCCGGTGAACTCTGGCATCTGCGCAACCAGCTTGGTTTCGGTGATCAGAGCGACGGCACCTGTGAGTTGCTGGGCCAGACGCGGCTTGGGATTGTCGGGATTGAGCGCCACATAGGCGCCCCCGGCTTTGAGGATGGCAAGCAACGCCACCATCATGGAAGCTGAACGATCGAGGCAGATGCCAACCATCGCATCGGGACCGACGCCGAGCGCGCGCAGATAGTGCGCCAACTGGTTCGCTTGCTCGTTCCACTGGTGATAGCTGAGTTGCTGGTCGCCCGAAACCAGAGCCAGCCGATCGGGGGTGCGCGCCGCTTGGGCTTCAAAGAGCTGATGCAGGCAGCAATCCTGTGGATAGGCAGCCGCGGTCTGATTCCACTCGACCAGCAGTTGACGCCGTTCTGATTCCGGCAGCAGGGGCAGACGGCTGACCGCAGTCTCGGGCGCGGCCACCGCAGCCGCCAGCAGAGTCTGGAAATACGCGGCAATGCGCTCGACGGCAGCCTGCTCGAAGCGGGCCGCGTCATAGTGCAACTCCAGCATCAACCCTGCTTCGCTCCTCACCGCCACCAGTTTCAGCTTGAACCGCTCGAGAGCTGTCGACACGCGCTCTATGCGGAACGAGACATCCTTGAAAGCCTGTGCCGGAGCCAGTTCCCGATATTCAAACGCCACCGGCAACTCAACTTCTCCCGGAGTGAAATGTTCCTGCCACTCGGTTGCCTGCTTGACCGCATCGCTCGCCGCTTGGAACACTTCAGAAAAACGGAAATCGCCATCGAATCTTGCTGGCACCGGCAGAGTCTTGCCGATGTTGCCCATCGCGTCCTGCAACTCTTCGTACTCGCGTCCATCGAAGAAAACGCCGAGAGCGAAGGACGCATTGCCCGTGAGCCGCCAAACCAGCGCCTGCCACGCGCTCAATAAGACGTTGCCCACCGAGCTTTCCTTCTTTGCCGCGATGCCTTCGATCTGTTTCAACCGCGAAGCATCGAGCGCTGAGGCAACGCATGTCTCGCCGCCAGATTTCGGAGCGGGATTGCGAAGTTCGTTCGGAAACCCGAGCGAATCCGCAACCGCAAATTTCGTCCAGATCTCTTTGGCTCTTTGCGCCTCGTCCCCGGATTCGAGCAATTCGCTCTGCCATTGCGCAAACTGGACATAACGCAATGGTTCGGAATTCAGCTTCTCAACTTCGCCGGCATAGATCGCTGCAATTTCCCGGACCAGATTCTGCAAAGAACGGAAGTCGCTCGACAGCGCCGGCAAACTGAATGTCAGCGTCCATCGGCTGTCCGACAGTTGCGCCAGAGTCGCATGGACGACCGGACCAGTTTCCAGATTCATACTCGCGGTCTGCGCGGTGCGAAAAATCTCCGCTATTTTTTTCTCGGGATCTGCGCCGCGGAGGTCGATGCTCTCCCACGCAGGTTCCAGGTTTTCCTGAACTACCTGGAAAGGGACTTTCATCCCCGACTGCCGCACAAATACGGTCCGCAAGATTTCATGCCGTTCAATGACGGTCTGCAACGCCCGGCGCAGCTCTGCGTCCTGCAGCGCTCCTTGGATCTGCACCACGCAGACGGTGTTCTGCTGCCGAGGCCACGACCAGACATATTTCTGCTGCGGAGAAAGCCAGAAGCCCGCAGTCGACTGCTTTTCCATCCGCTTCTACTCCTTTTTGCCTGGGGTTGTCAGGCTCGCCGCTTTGGGCTCGATGGTCATCAATTTTTTCAACTGCGATTGCTTGCGCTCTTTCTTTTCCGCGTCCGATTTCTGCCGTTCCTGCGCAGTCAGGAAGTCGAGCGCCGTCAGCCGGCTGTCCGGTTGCGCCACAGCATTGCCCAGCAAAGTTTCGAACTGCCTGGCCATGCGCAGAATGGTGCTGCGCTCGAACAGGTCGGTGCTGTAGAGCCAATCGCCGCTCAGTCCCTGCTCGCTCTCCACCATGAAGACTGCAAGATCAAACTTCGAACGCGTGATGGGAGTCGGGAACGCAGACAGTTTCAGCCCCGTCAATTCCTGCTTCTGGCGTGGCGTGTTCTGCATGACGAACAGCGCCTGCACCAGCGGATTATGCCCCAGGCTCCGCTCCGGCTGCAGTTCTTCGACGAGTCTGTCGAATGGCATGTCCTGATGCGCATAGGCGCCCAGAGCCACTTCGCGCACCCGTGCCAGCAAGTCGCGGAAGGTCGGATTCCCCGAGAGGTCGGTCCGCAAGGCCAGAAGATTGATGAAGAACCCCATCATCCGCTCGGTCTCGGTGGTGGTGCGGTTGGCCACGTCGGTGCCGAGAACGATCTGCTCCTGGCCGGAGTAGCGCGACAATAAAGTCTGAAAGCCCGCCAGCAGCGTCATGAAAAGCGTGACGCCTTCCTGCTGGCTGAATTTCTTCAGCGATGCCGCAAGATCGGGCGATAGCGGAATCGATTCCAGCGCTCCCTGAAACGACCGAACCTCCGGACGCGGCCGGTCGGCTGGCAGATCCAGCAACGGAGGCGCGCCCGCGAGTTGGTTCTTCCAATAGCCGACTTGCTTTTCGAGAACCTCTCCCTGAAACCAGTTGCGCTGCCACGCCGCATAGTCGCCATACTGCACCGCCAGTTCCGGCAACGGCGACGGCTTGCCGCCCGAGAAGGCTTCGTATAGAGCGCACAATTCCGAAAGCGCAATCGCCGCCGACCAGGCATCACTCACAATGTGATGCATGGTGAGCAGCAGGATGTGATCTTCGTCTGCTAAACGCAGCAGACGCGCCCGCACCAGTGGACCCTTCGCCAGATCGAAGGGTTGTTGCGCCTCTTCGATTCCGAGACGCCGCGCTTCAAGCTCGCGCTGCGCCTCCGGATGCGACGTGAGGTCTTCGGGGATCAGCGTGATGGTGATTGACGGCGCTACGATCTGTACCGGATGCCCATTTTTCACCGCGAAGGTCGTGCGCTGCGACTCATGCCGCCGGAGAATCTCGTTGATCGCCTTCTCGAGAGCGGTAACGTTCAGCTTGCCCTTCATCCGCAACGTGCGCGGAATGTTGTACAGAGGATTGTTGGGCTCCATCTGGTCGAGCACCCACAGCCGCTGCTGCGCGAAGGATAGCGGCAGCGCCTGCTCGCGAGAAACTCGAACCATCGGAGGAGTTGCCAACCCCTCTTCCTTGCGGCGGACTTTGTCGATCTGTTCCGCAAGGTCAGCCACGGTCGAATGCTCG
>CAWCKR010000001.1:0-54624 GCA_963796205.1 Terriglobia bacterium | reverse complement strand
TCCGGAGCAATAGGTCGGGAGTTCGAATCTCTCCGGGCGCACCAGAATTTTCCTTCCAGACGCTGCCCTTCTCTTTAACCTCGATGTAGTTCCGGAATTTTCCTGTCATGCCTAGGCATCTTAGAAGCACTGCTGCTCGTTCCTAGCGACCAACTCCGAGCTTACGGAGGAACGTCATCATGGGGCACCAGTTCGTGAATCCTGATTGCAGCAGATTCAGGCCGACAAAAGCCGTGAACAGGTACCAGTACGGGCTCACGTAATACCCGAGGGCGAGAGACAACAGGATAAAAATACCTGCGATCATGCGGACTGCGCGTTCGATGGTCATAACTATTCTCCTTTTGTATAAGCGGCCACTTCAAGCTATTTGCTGTTCTGGAGTCTCGCGCCCGGCAACGTTTTCCGGGGAGCGGACCTGTGGCGATTGACCTCTCTGCGAGAGGTAATAAAGGACCGGAACGGCCATGCGCGACAGAACGGTGGAAGCGAGTTCTCCCGCCATGAATGACAGCGCCAGTCCCTGGAAGATGGGATCGAACAAGATCACGCTCGCTCCCACCACGACCGCGGCTGCAGTGAGCAGCATGGGACGGAAACGGACCGCGCCTGCATCTACCACCGCCTCTTCCAGCGACATTCCTTGCGTAGCGGCGCAATTCAATGAAGTCGACGAGGATGATGGAATTGCGCACGATGATTCCGGCGCCCGCGATAAATCCGATCATCGACGTAGCCGTGAAGAATGCTCCCATCAGAGCGTGGGCCGGAAGAATGCCAACCAGCGTCAGCGGAATCGGCGCCATGATGACCAGCGGCGTGACGAATGACCGGAACCAGCCGACAACCAGCACGTAGATCAGAACCAACACCGCCGCGAACGCCAGATCCCAAGTCGCGGAACACTTCCACCGTGATGTGCCACTCGCCATCCCACTTCATTGACAGACGATCGGTGCGCTCCGGCATGGTCGTGCCCTTGTACTGCTTGACCGCATATCCATCGGGCAACTTGATCTTGTCGATGGCGTCGCTCATCTTCATGATGGCGTAGACAGGGCTCTCTTCTCCTCCGGCAACGTCGCCGGTCACGTAAACCACGGGCTGCAGGTTCTTGCGGTAAACATTGGTGTCGATGGTCGTCCGCTCGAGGTTCGTGACCTCTTGCAGCGCAATCTGCCCGCCCGAGGGAGTGGGCAGCATCAGGCTTCCCAGATTCTCGATCCCCGAGCGATCGGGACGCGCCAGGCGGACTTCGATGGGAATGTCTTCACGCGAGTTCGGGTCGTGCAGAAGCCCGGCGTTTGTCCCGCTCAATCCCACCTGCAGAGTCCGCGTCACATCGGACGGAGAAATTCCATGCAGCGCTGCCTTGTCGAGATCCACTTTCAGGTCGTACTTGGTTTGCGGATCAGCGACGTACCAGTCGACATCGACGACGCCGTCGGTCTGTTGGAAGATTTTCTTGATCTGTCGCAGCAAGCGCGATCTGACTTTTGTAATCGGGACCGTAGACCTCGGCGACCAGAGTCTGCAATACGGGCGGCCCGGGCGGGACCTCCGCCACCTTGATGCGCGCTCCGAAGGGCTCAGCAATCTTGTCGAGCGCGGGACGCAGCCGCCGCGCAATCTCGTGACTTTGCGCTTTGCGGTCGTGCAGCGAAAGCAGGTTGACCTGAATGTCGGCCTGATTAGGTTGGCGGCGCAGGAAGTAATGCCGCACCAGCCCGTTAAAGTTGTAGGGTCCCGAAGTTCCCGCGTAAATCTGGTAATTCGTCACCTCGGGTTGCTGTCCGAGGTAGCTGCCCAGCGCCTGCGCTACGCGAGTCGTCTGCTCCAGCGGAGTTCCGTCGGGCATATCGATGATGATCTGGAACTCGCTTTTGTTGTCGAAGGGAAGCATCTTTACCCGAACCCACTTCAGGGGGACAAAAGCGACTGCGGCTAACAGTAGCACCACCACTCCGCCAAGAAACATCCAGCGGCGTCGGGGGTTGAGAATCAAAGGGTTCATTACCCGGCGATAGAGGCGCGTCGTCCAACCTTCGGTTTCATGAGTAGCGTGACCGCCCTCGCCCGCGTAATTTCCGAGAAGCCGCAGTGCCGCCCAGGGAGAGACTACGAAAGCGACGATCAGCGAAAACAGCATGGCTGCCGAGGCTCCGATGGGAATGGGACGCATGTAAGGCCCCATCAATCCGCGGACGAAAGCCATCGGGAGAATCGCGCCAATGACGGCAAAGGTCGCCAGGATGGTTGGATTCCCGACCTCGTCCACTGCTTCGACAGCAACGTCTGCCAGAGAACGCCCGCGGCTGGAAGGCAGGCGAAAATGGCGCACAATATTCTCCACCACCACGATGGCGTCGTCGACCAGAATGCCGATGGAGAAGATCAGCGCGAATAAGGTGACGCGGTTGAGCGTGTATCCGTAGAAATAAAAGACGGCCAAGGTCAAAGCGAGCGTAACCGGAACGGCCAGAAGCACCACTCCGGATTCGCGCCAACCTAATGCGAGAGCGATCAGCAGGGTTACGGAAAGAGTTGCGATCAGCAAGTGCTTGAGCAGTTCGTTCGACTTATCTTTCGCGGTCTCGCCGTAGTTGCGCGTAACGGTGATGTTCAAGTCTTGCGGCAGAACGTATCCACGCAGTTCGCCGACCCGGTCCAAAACCCGCTCCGCGATCGTCGTCGCGTTGGTGCCTTTACGCTTGGCCAGCGTAATAGTCACCGCGGGATTATCGCCGTTAGCCTGGCCATCGGCGCTGCCCTTGGCATTCGCGAACATTACATAGTTGTCCGGCTCAGCCGGACCGTCTTCCAGCTTCTCGACTACATCGCGCAAATAAACCGGTCGCCCCGAATGGACGCCAACCACCACTTGTTGCAAGTCCTCGGTTCGGGTAAAGAATCTTCCCTGCCTCGACCTTGAACTCGTGGTTATCTCTGGCGAAGCTGCCAACGTCGCCGCGAACATTGGCGCCTTGCAGCTGATTGGCAACCGCGGACGGAGTGAGACCATAGGCGGCGAGGCGTTGCGTGTCCAAAACCACGCGCACTTGCCGGGGCTGACCTCCGATAATCGCGGTTTCAGAGACGTCGTCGAGTTGCTTGAGCGAATTTTCCAGTTCCCCAGCGATGCGCCGCAAGCGGTACGAGTCATAGCCCTTGCCCCACAGGGTGAGCGCAATGATCGGAACATCGTTGATCGATCGCACTTTGATGATGGGCGGCGAGACTCCCGGCGGAATGCGGTCGAAGTTGGAGTAGAGCTTGTTGTACGTCTGGATGATGGCGTCTTCTTCTTTTGAACCTACATAGAAACGCACGATCAGCATGCTCATCCCCGGCTGGCTGATCGAGTAGACGTATTCGACGCCCGGAACTTCGCGCAGCAGCTTCTCCATCGGCAGACTGACCCGTTGAGAAATTTCTTCGGGAGACGCTCCCGGCATCTGCACGAATACGTCGAGCATGGGAACGATAATCTGCGGCTCTTCTTCGCGCGGAGTCTCGAGGATACTGAATGCGCCCAGCAGCAATGCGGCCACGATGACCAGCGGCGTCAACTTCGAGTCAATGAAACCGTGAGCGATGCGTCCCGCGAGGCGCAGACTTTGCCCGGACTGCTTATCCTCTTTCATTGCTGGGCCTCGATGCGCTTGCCATTCCAGTCAGCTTCCCCGGGTTTCGCCACCAGGCGTTCCCCTTGCTGAAGTCCGGCGAGCACCTCCACCGCCGGCCCAGCGGACTTTCCCAGGGTCACGAAGCGCAGGCTTGCCGTTTGGTTCTGATCGATGACGTAGACGCCCTGCAGTTGGCCGCGCTCAACCACCGCCGTTAGCGGAATCAGCAACGACGACCGCTCCCCGCGCGAAAACTGTGCCCGGCCAAACAGGCCCGATCTCAGCTGGGGATCGGCAGGCAACTCGATCTTCACCAGAAAACTGCGGCTCCCCGCATCGGCCGCGGGCACAATCTGTACAACTCTTCCTTTTAGCGCCGGGTCTCGCAGCGCATCGAGCAGAACCAGCACCGGCTCTCCCATCTGCACGTACCGCAAATCGTTTTCGTTCACCGTGGCTTCCAGGCGGTAGCGGCCCAATGCTTCGATGGTGAAAATGGGAACCCCTGGGCTGGCCAGGGTTCCCGGATCAGCTTTCTTCTCGGTGATCAGTCCGTCGAATGGCGCAACAATGCGGGTATAGGAAAACGAGGTTTGTGCCTGGGCGAGTGCGGCTTTGGCTTGGGCCTGACCGGCGCGCGCCATATCGCGATGCGCGAGTGCCGCATCGTATCGCGCTTTAACTTCGTCAAATTCCTGCGGGCTCACCGACTTCCTGTCGTAGAGAGTCTGATAGCGCTTTAAAGTGGATTCAGCGAGAGCAAGATCGGAGCTCGATGCCGCGACTTCCTGCTCCGCAGCTCCCTGGGCTGCAGTCGCACGCTCCGTGGCGCTTCGAGGCTGAGCATCATCGATCACTGCCAGCAGCTGCCCGCGCCGCACTTGATCCCCCTCGTGCGCGCGAAGCTCGACAATGTTCCCCATCATCTGGCTTGCCAACTGGCTGCTCTGGGCGGCTCGCACCGTGCCCACTGCCTCCAGAACATCGGGCACCGGCGACGGTTGTGCCGTGAGCACAGAGACGTTGCGTACGGTTTCGGGCTCCACAGGCGCTGTCGGCCGCTCGCTGGAGCATCCGGCCAGAGCGATCGTTAAAGTCACGAAGATAAGAACTAAGCGCGAGTTGCTGCGGATCATGGAGTCACCACCGCTGATTGAAGATTCAAAGTGCCGTCTGCCAACTCGAGGCTGGCGTAGCTGGTATGGAAGCGATAGACGGCGTCCCAGTAATCCGCCTGGCTGCGCAAAGTCGCGTCTTCGGAACCCAGCAGGTCAGTAATCGTGGTAAGGCCGCCGTCATAACGGTCCTGACTGATGCGCAAACTCTCTTGCGCTTCGGCCACCGCAGCCCGCGCCACCCCGACTTCCTGCCGCGACGAGTCCAGGTTGTAGTACGCGCGGCGCACTTCCAGTTGCACGCGATCATTTGCCACCTGCTTCATAGCCGCCACGCGGTCCTGCAGCGCGCGCTCGCGCGAGAGTGCCGCAACTTTTGCGCCACCCTGGAAGATGTCGAACTCCACTTGAACTCCGCCCAGCCAATTATTGCCGCCACCGCCGGCGACGAAGGTCGGGTTGTCGAGTTCCCAGCCGGCAAAGGCATTCACGCGCGGACCAAAGGAAGACTTCGCTATGGCAACGTTCTGCCGCTGCGCCGCTTCTTCCGACTGAATGCGCTTTAAGTCGGGCCGGTTGGTGAGAGCGAGTTTTTCGACATCCGGCAGAACCGGGACCGGCAGGCTGCGTTCGGCCAAAGCTTCGACTGGCCGGAGTGAGGAATCCATCGACACACCCATCGCGGTACTCAACTCGGCCCGTGCAAGATCCAAACCGTTTTTCGCGCGGATGACTTCCTGGTGCCGGGCCGCCATGCGTACTTTGGCGCTGAGCAGATCGGACTCAACCACCAATCCGCTGTCAAAGCGCGCCTGGCTTCGATCGACGATGGATTGAGCGGTTTTTGCCGACTGCTCCGCGACTTCCACCTTCTTCTCTGCCAGCAGTACCGCGTAGTACGCATCGATAACCCGAAAGACGATTTCCTGGTCGGTGCGCTCCAACTGGTGCGCCGCGGCCTCGTTCATCTGCTTTGCCCGGTTGACGCCATGCCAGCTGGCGAACGAATCAAATAGATTCCAGGTTCCTCCGAAACGCGTGCTGAAGTTGCCAAATGGCAAAGGAGAGTTCAATTTGTTGAGCGAGAAATCGAGGTTCGTAAAGCGCTGCTGGCGCAACTTGCTGCCAAAAACATAGACCGGATCGTTCCCGCGCGTCGCCGTCTCGGAGAAAGTCACGTGAGGCATCAACACCGACCGCGCTTCGCGCACATCAGCCGACGCAGATCTGGTGTCAGCCATCGCCGCCTTGTGTAGCGGGTTTTTCTCCAGTGCAACCATGACCGCCTGTTGCAGCGTGAGCGTCGAGGAGTCTGGCTGTAGTTGAGCAGAGGCCGCCGCTAACATCCACAGCATAAATGTGGCGGATAGCACGATTTTGCGTGAGAAAGTCACCCCTGCGCTCCCGCGGCATGGGTGGACGGCTTCATCCACTCGGTCTTTTCTTCGATGATTTCGTAGGTTGTCTGGAAGGTCGCCGTCTTCTGCACCATGGCGCCCACCGAGCAGTATTTCTCTTCCGAGAGGCGGATGGCTTCCTCGAGTGCGGCCGGGTCGATTTCATAACCGGTTACCGCGTGGTGAATGCGTACCGTCGTGAAAACCTGTGGCGGACGCTCGGCTTGATCGGCTTCGACCCGCACCTCATATCCCGTAACTTTCTGGTGGTACTTCTGGCGCAATACGGTGACCACGTCAAATGCCGTGCAGCCAGCCAGTCCCGCAGCAATCAGTTCGATCGGTTTCGGCCCGCTTCCCCCGGCCGCGTCGTCAAGCAGCAGGTTGTGCCCACTGCCGGTCTGGGCGACAAATTGCCTTTGCTGCCTAAGTGCCTGAGTCAGAACAACTTTCGATGTAATCATGGTTGATCTCCTGCTGCTTTCTAGCGGCCGTACACAGGAATAAATGCAGCGCGCAGGATTTTGTTACAGGGAAAAATTCGGAGAACCGGGAGGGAATGTGGGAAGAGCTAAACCCGCGGGCGAAGGCTGGCCGTGAGTTGAGCATAGTTTTCTTGCAGTTGCTTTCGCAGCCTTATCACTTTCTTACCCGTGGGGCACTCGTCCGGCAACGCCCGGCATTGGGCAATGGTCGCTTCGAGCGTCGCGAGAAAGACTTTGCACGGCCCGCAGCCGTCGAGATGCTTTTCCAGTTCTTCGCACAACGAATCGTCTAATTCTTCATCGAGATAATTCGAAAGCTCGGCAAACATCGCCTTGCACCGGCCTGGTCGGGGTCCGTCAGAGATCCCAGCGGAGACCGCCACACTCGTGGTCGCACGAGGTTTTCGTTTCCAGGACTTCATGAGTTCCTTGCGCACGAAAAGTCGCGCGCGATGCAGTCGAACCCGCACCGTCCCTGCGCGCAAGCCGGTGATTTCGGCCACCTCGTCGTCGGTCAGGCCCTCCATATCCCGTAGCACCAGCACAATGCGGTACTGCGCCGGCAATTTCTGAATGGCCGCACGCAGCATTCCCGCGGTTTGGCTCTGAATCGCAAAATTCTCGGGATTGATTCCACCGTCGGCGCCCAATTTTTCAAGTTCGCGGCGATCGGGCATCAGTTCTTCGAGCGAAAGATCTTCTTTGGGAGCGAATTTGCTTCGTCGGCGGCTCATCAGGCATCGACTCTTGGCCACCTTGTAGAGCCAGACTACCAATGCTTTCGGACTATCGAATTTAGGCAATTGCGGGACCGCCTTGAGTAACACCTCCTGCATGGTGTCTTCGGCGTCCTGGCGCTGACCACAGACCTTCATGCTGAAAGAGAAGACGGTGTTCTGCAGCAGGCTCAATGCCTGCTCCACAGCCTGGTTATCTCCCCGCTGTAACAGCATCACCGCCCGTTCTATTTCGGAACGCATTTCTTTCAATGTAACACTTTTGGATACTGCCTTCAGTAACGGCATTTTCGGGCTAAATCACGTTGCCTCGTGCCTGCAGTCACAGAATCCTTCGCGCTCCACTCCGTACGATGTTAAATAGTTTCGAAGTATCGAAACTGTTAGGTATCGCAATACGCGCAGCTGGAGGTACGGAAAATGATTCGTCTTCATACTTGGTTTATCGCGGCGTGCGTTCTGGGTCTGCTGACAGCGGGGACTGGCTCAGCCGTTGCCCAAAACGCCAACGGCAAGGAACTTTATCGCAATAACTGCAAGGTCTGCCATGACAAAGGATCGCCCCAGGGGCAGTACACGCCCATGACTCTTACTCAGGATCAGTGGAGGACCTTTTTCAAGGTAAAGCTGCTTTCGTCGCACAAGAACGTAGTGAATCCCAAGACCGGGCAAAAGCTGTTCGAGGGACTTACTCCGGAACAGCTCAAAGCCATTCAGAGGTTCGCCATCGACCATGCGGCCGATTCCGAACAGCCCGCTACCTGCGGCTAGAGCGTGGAAGACCCACGCCAAAGGATTACGAGGCGATATCATGCATAAGTTTATAGTCCGCTTGATTACCCTTTTATTGCTGCTCAACCTGGCAGCATCGGCCCAGACACCTGCGGCCGCACCCGCCACCCCAACCTCCGCAGCGACCGATGAAAACGCGCAACTCCGCCAGGAACTCGAGCAGATGAAGAAGTCGGTCGCCGCTCTCGAAGACCGGCTCGCGGCACAAGAAAAGGCTGCTCAACAGAAGAAGGACGACGCCAAGCAACTGACGGCGACGGACCAGGCCAGCACTGCCGAACTGGCGGCCACCGTCAAAGAACTGGATCACCGCGTGGCGCAGACCGAGCGCCGGGGAGCGCTCGATCGTATTAATTTCAGCGGCGACTACCGCTTCGAAGCCCATTCCATATGGGGCAATGTCCCGACTCACTACGACGGGATGCAACTGCAGAACCTGGTGGTCAAGAGCATGTTTTTCGTGAACACCAACGGCGGAGCCTTCCCCACCAGCGTGGCCGCGATCAACAACAACGTGGCGGCAAAATATTCCGATTATCAGTACTTCACGAACAATCTGACTTTCTCGGCGCTGAAGGCCGCGATGGGACAGTTTTCACCCGCGCAGCAGCAGGCGCTTTTTGGCCTGATCCAACCGTCCACCCTGGTACCGGGCTATACCGACAACACCAGCATCCTCTACACCAACCGCTTCCGTCTGAACCTTGATTCCAAGATCAACGACGACCTGAGCGTGACCGCGCGCCTGAGCATGTACAAGGCATGGGGCGACTCGACCGGCGTGCAGGTATTCGACGGCCAGCCTACTTCGCTGAATATTGACGGCACCACGGCCGGAGTTCCGAACAGCGACATGCTGAGGGTGGAACGCGCCTTCTTCACCTGGAACCATGTGGGCGGATCGAATCTTTATCTCTCCGTGGGACGCCGTCCCTCGACCGAGGGCCCGCCGCTGAACTTCCGTCAGGATGAGCCCCGCGGAGGAACTCCTTCGGGCGCTCTCATCGATTTTCAGTTTGACGGCATCACCGTCGGATATCACTTCAGCGACACGATGGTGTGGCGGCTTTGCTACGGTGTCGGCTATCAGGCCGGTTTCGGTAACGGAAACATCCTCAAGACGCCCGCCGATCGACTCAAGGATACCCACCTCATCGGCGCCAACCTCGATCTTTACAGCACCGATCGAACCTTCGTCCAGGCCACCTACGCGCACGCGTTTAACGTGACTGATGGCTTCGAAGGCCTCGTGGTTCTTCCGGTCAACCCGCTCACGGGAGATCCGGTGAACGCACCGGTGGTGATGCGCTACACGCCTTCGGCAAATCTGGGCGCGATCAACCTTTTCGGGGTGAACGTGAACCAGAAGGTGGGTCCCATGGACCTGTATATGAGCGCAAACTATTCGGGCACCCGTCCCAACGGACAAACCACCCCGTTTGGCGGACTCATGTCCGATCCGTTTGAAACTCCTGTCGCGCATAACGGCGGAATGTTTTATGTAGGCGCGCGCTACAGCGTTCCGAAGAACGATGGACGCACCAAGATCGGCTTCGAGTTCAACCACGGCACGAAATACTGGTTCAACTTCGCGCAAGCCGAGGACGACATTATCGCGCCCAAGACCGACACCCGCGGCAATGTCTATGAAACGTACCTGACTCACCGCATTTATGACCGCTTCATGGTGAAGCTCGGTTACATCCGCTACAACTACAACTACTCGGGTTCGGGATGGCACGTGGGAGCTCCCAAGGATCTCAACACCCTCGCCATTCTCGGATTCCCCACTTACAAAGACGCGTCGATGGTTACGCTGGGCATGACCGTGCGCTTCTGAACAAATAACCGATTGGAGGCCGGAGAAGTTCCGGCCTCCGATCCGCTGTACATCAGTTCTTGATTTCTGAAGGTGCCCGAAATGGCTACGAAGATCACGCGCCGGGGATTCCTGAAAGCATCGTCTACCGCAGCGGCATTAACCACCGCGGCTGCGGCGAGCGCCCAGTCTCGGCCGCCATCATGGCGCGGCGAAACTCGCGTCGAGCAGATCGCCACCAATTGCGAAATGTGTTTCTGGCGCTGCGGCGTAATGGCCGAAGTGGCGGATGGAAAAGTACTCAAGCTCCAGGGGAATCCTCATCACCCGCTGACCAAAGGTCAGCTTTGCGCTCGCGGGAACGCCGGAACGCAACTTCTGTATGACCCCGATCGTTTGAAATACCCCCTGATTCGCACCGGCAAGCGCGGAGAGGGCAAGTTTCGCCGGGCATCGTGGGACGAGGCGCTCGATCTGTTTGCCAGCCGACTGAACGAACTGAAGCAGAAGTACGGCCCGGAGAGCGTTGCGCTTCTTTCCGCATGGAGTTGGGGCCGGATTCTTCGCCACGCTGATGAAAGCTTACGGCACTCCCAACGCCGCCGAGCCAGCGTTTGCGCAGTGCCGAGGGCCACGCGATGTTGGCTATCAACTTACGTTTGGCCGCGCCGTAAATTCCCCCGAACCCATCGATCTGGAGGAATCGAAGTGCATCGTTCTGATCGGCAGCCATATCGGCGAGAACGTGTTTACCTCGCAAGTCACCAACTTTATCGCCGGGCTCCAAGGCGGCGCCAAGTTGATCGTGGTCGATCCACGTTTCTCGACCGCAGCCTCCAAGGCCGACCACTGGCTTCCCATCAAACCGGGAACCGACATCGCTCTGCTGCTCGCCTGGACGAATGTCCTGGTCACCGAAAACCTCTATGACAAAGACTATCTCGATCATTACGCCACGGGGTTGAAAGAGTTGACTGACCACGTGAAAGAGTTCACTCCCGAATGGGCGGAACCGATCACAGAGATTTCCGCGGCCCAGATTCGCGAGACGGCTCATGTCATGGCCGATGCCAGACCCGCGGTAGCTATTCATCCGGGGCGGCATGTCACCTGGTACGGCGACGACACGCAGCGCGCGAGAGCGATGGCCATCCTCACCGCGCTGCTGGGTGCTTATGGTCGCCAGGGCGGAATGTTTCTTCCCTCCAAGCTAAAACCGGGACGCATCCCGATGCCCTCGTTTCCTGAGTCTGAGCGTGGGCGCGTGGATGGAGGCGGGACGCAATTCCCACTGGCCTCCGAGGAGTCGCAGGGCCTCTCCCACACGCTTGATTCAGGCCACCATCACCGGCAGCCCGTACCCGATCAAGGGCTGGATCGTTTACGGGCAAAATATTCTGGAAAGCATTCCCCAGCGCCAGAACACGCTGCGGGCCATCGAGCAACTGGAATTCATGGCAGTAGTGGACGTGCTGCCCGTCGAGCAAACCAACTACGCCGACATCGTCTTACCGGAAGCCACCTATCTGGAGCGCTACGATCCACCGGCTGTGGTCACCACTTCGAAGCGTCCTCACATTGCGGTGCGGCAGCCGGCCATCGAGCCCCTTTACGAATCCAAGCCGGGATGGTGGATCGCCAAGCAGATGGCGAGCCGGCTGGGTCTGGCAGACTTCTTCCCCTGGAAAGATCCTGACGACCATCTCGCGCGCCTGGTGGAACCCCTCGGCGTCAATCTCGCAGAACTCAAGGCGCTGGGCGCAGTCTCCTGGGACGGACATCCCTATATAGAGGACCGCACGGAAGCAGACGGGCCGATCTTCCCCACGCAGAGCGGTAAGATTGAGTTGTTCTCCTCGGTGTTGAAAGACCTGAAGTTCGATCCGCTGCCCACCTACACCGCTCCCGAACAGCCACCGCCGGGATACTTGCGGCTGATCTACGGCCGCGCTCCTATGCACTCCTTTGCCCGCTCAGAGAACAATTCATGGCTGAACGATCTCATGCCCGAAAACCAGGTCTGGATCAACGCCCAGGTGGCCGCAAGCTTTGCTGTGAAAGACGGGCAGAAGGTCACCCTGGAAAATCAGGACGGAGTCAAGAGTCTGCCCATCGCAGTGCGCGCCACCGAAGCACTGCGCAGGGACTGTGCTTACATGGTCCACGGTTTTGGAACGTTGGGCCCGGGGCTTACAAAAACCTACAAAAAGGGAGCGTCCGATGCGCAACTGATTACGCGGGTGGCGATCGATCCCATCACCGGTGCCACGGGCATGCGCGTCAACTTTGTGCGGGTGCTGCCTGCCGCGCAGGAGAGGACTTAGACTATGCCACGTTATGCGATGGCCATCGACCAGGAACGCTGCGTGGGGTGCCAGTCCTGCACGGTTGCCTGTAAGTCGGAATGGGATGTTCCCAACGGCTCGGCGCGCACGCGGGTTCGGCAAACCGGAACCGTGGGCCAGTTCCCCAAACTCTCCACGTCTTTTTACGTGTCGCAATGCAATCACTGCGACCGTCCCACCTGCGTTCCGGCGTGTCCGACGGGCGCTACCTATCAGGAAACCAGCGGTATCGTCCGCGTAAATCGCGATCTCTGCATCGGCTGCGGAGCCTGTGTTGCTGCCTGCCCTTACGGAGCACGTTACATCAACAACTCCATCGGGAAAGCGGACAAGTGCGACTTCTGCGCCAGCCGCGTCGACAAGGGGTTGCAGCCCGCCTGCGTGGCAACTTGCCCCGCGCACGCGAAGGTCTTTGGGGATCTTGAGGATTCATCAAGCGATATCTTCCGCGTGGTTTATCGCGGAGGAGCGAAGCGCATGGAGACTGCGAACGTCGCCATCGGGCCCAACGTCTATTATGCGGGCAAGCCCGAGCATGCGGAACTCGCACTGGCAAGCTTTGCTCCTATTTCCCCGCGGACCATCGCGCCCGGCAAGGTTTGGAGCAGTGTACTGAACAAGTTTGTATTTCTTGCCGTCAGCGCAACCTTCCTCGGTCAGGCGGTCGCCTTCTTCCGCCAACTCTCGAGCGGGGAAAAACAGTTCGAAGAATAATAAGGAGCAGGCATGAGCGCATCCGCAATTCCGACCACACCTGTCCCGCTCACCGGAGAGCAAGCGGAGGCGATGGCGCAGCGGCAGATCAAGAAACATCACGTCGCCATCGTGCTGCTGCATTGGTTCAACGCCATCAGCTGGCTGCTGGAGCTTGCCACTGGCGCCGGATTGATCGTTTCTCCTTATTACCGTTTCGCGCCAACATGGTACTTGCAGATGATGGAAGGCATGTTCGGTTCACGGGGCAACATGCTGCGCTTTCACATCGCAGTAGGCTTGACTTGGATCACCGTATTTCTGGCGTACGCAATCTTCGGCTTCCGCAACTATCTCCGAATCGAAGTGCTGCAGAACGAGATCGGCCTCGATCAGGACGACGAGCGCTGGCTCAAGATACGGACGCTCCTGCTTCTCGGCCAGACCAGGGATCCGCTGCCTCCGCAAGGGGTCTACAACGCCGGTCAAAAACTCTTTGCCCTGCTCGTCTACGTTATGGTCCCCGTGATCATGCTCACCGGACTCACAATGACCTTCCACTGGTTCGGCTCGGCATACGTCGCGTGGGCGATGGTTCTTCATTTCTTTGCTGTGGGCATGGTGGTATCGGGTCTGATGATCCATGTCTACATGGGGGCGGTTTTCCCGGAAGAGAAGCCCGCATTCTATTCGATGATCACGGGAGTCGTGGATGAGCTCTATGCCTACCGTCATCATTTCAAGTGGTGGCGATCCGTCAAGTTGCAGGAACAGGTTTGGAGGAAAGAACTGGGCGAAGAAGTGGAACCAGCGGCAGCGGATCGCGAGGAAGAATCCCAGCGCGAGACGCCGCCAAGGTGAATTTTCGCCAAGTCCCGCCTTCAGGAGATACCATGATGGCGACCGCAATTTCCGGACGAATTATCGTTTCCAAAAGTCATGCCGCAAAGATGAGCAAATCCAGCAGAAAATCTCTCGAAAATGAAATTTTCGAAAGGCAAGTTCTTATATGCAAGGCGTTCGCGAACTCCACGCGCCTGCGTATACTGGACCTGCTCGGGCGGCATGAGTGGTCTGCGGCCGCACTGCAGAAGCAACTGGGGGTTTCGAAAGCGAATCTTTCCCAGCATGCGATGGTCTTGAAGTCGGCGGGGGTCATCGTGCGGCGCAGAGAAGGCAAGGACGTCTTCTACTCCTTAGCGATGCCCGAGGTCAAAACCGCCTGTCACCTCATCCAGCACGTCCTTCGTGCGCAGCTCCGCAACGGACAACGGCTGATCTGAGCGGCCGTCTTTTCTCCGACCGCGTAAACCATCGCTGAACCATCACAGTTCAGGTCACGCTGCCGTAGGCACGAGCGAGACTTCGGCTGCGATCGCTTTCCCCATGGTCTCGGTGCCGGCGTTGCCGCCAATGTCGGGAGTGAGAGGATCACGGCGGGCGAGTACTCTGAAAACTGCTTCCTCGACCGCGCGGGCAGCTTGCTTCTCGCCGAGATGGTCGAGCATCATCGCTCCCGACCAGATTTGGGCGATGGGATTGGCGATCTTCCGGCCTGCTATGTCGGGTGCGGATCCGTGAACGGGTTCAAACATCGAAGGATACTGGCGCTCCGGGTTCAGATTTGCGGACGGAGCAAGCCCCATCGATCCCACGACGGCGGCCCCTAGATCGGACAAGATGTCTCCAAACAGATTCGATCCCACCACTACATCGAACCGGTCTGGGCGGGTAACGAAGTGGGCGCTCAGAATGTCGATATGGAAGTTGTCGGCCTTGATGTGGGGATAGTTCTTGGCGATCGCGTTAAACCGCTCATCCCAGAAAGGCATGGTGAACACGATGCCGTTGGATTTGGTGGCGGACGTTACATGCTTCTTTCGCGATTGCGCCAGTTCAAAGGCGTACTTGATAATGCGGTCGCAGCCTTTGCGGGTGAATACAGTCTCCTGAATCGCCATTTCAAGATCGGTGTTCTTGTTGAGACGGCCGCCAACCTCGGAGTATTCGCCCTCACTGTTCTCGCGAACAATGTAGAAATCAATTTCCCCCGCTTTGCGGTTGCTGAGCGGGCTAGCGACGCCTTCGAGCAGGCGTATCGGACGCAAATTTACGTACTGCTCAAATGCCCGGCGAATGGGAATCAGCAAACCCCAGAGCGAGATATGGTCGGGCACGCCGGGGTATCCCACCGCGCCAAGAAAAATCGCATCATAAGGACGCAACTGCTCAAGCCCGTTCTCGGGCATCATGCGCCCGGTTTTGAGATAGGTCTCGCAACTCCAGTCAAAATGCTGCCATGACAGAGAGATGTCAAAGCGCCGGGCCGCTGCTTCCAGCACGCGAATGCCCTCCGGCACCACTTCACGGCCGATTCCGTCACCTTCAATGACCGCTATCTTGTAGGTTTTCACGTTCCCTCGAATCGTCTTACTCGCATTGCAGCACCGATACTATGTCCCGGAACATTAAGGTTCGATTAAGGCCAAATGAAACATGGTTGAGACTTGGGGTGGACGCCTGGGGTGTCGCGCTGCATCATGCGCTATGCTGATGTTGAATCGGTTTTTCGCCGGCGTGGCAATATAGTACGTCAGACAAAGGCATCCCCATTTGCAATGTCGTAAGTAACGAGGGCCGCTGCGCAGATGAGACGCAGAGGTGAACTTCGAGCTACGCACCACTCCAACAGGAGAGCGGGAGGAACTTGGGATGAAAAGGCGGGATTTTTTGCGGTCTTCTGCGAGTTTAGGGGCGGTTCTGTCGACCGTCAGTCTGTCCCATCCGACGCTCGCCGCGAGCGAAAGTCAGCCGTGCCCAGCCCCACCCTTTCCAGAAACTCCGGGTCTGACGAAATACATTATTGAGTTCGTGCAGAACACGAAGTTCACGGACCTTCCCCCCGACGTGATCGAACTCGGCAAGAAATCGATTCTCGACGGATTAGGTCTGGCGCTCGCCGGCTCCCGCGCCCAGAACGGAAAGTTGTTTCGCGAGTACGTTAACAATATCGGGCTGCCGGATCACGGCGCACCCGTGATGGGAACAAAGCGCAAGTTGACTCCGCGCTTCGCGGCCTTCGCTAACGGCTTGGCGATCCATGTCGAGGATTTCGACGACACCCAGCTGGCAGTTGCAAAAGACCGTGTCTACGGACTGCTTACCCATCCCACGGCGCCGGTTCTCCCGGCTGCTTTGGCCTTGTGCGAGGGCTCGGAAACCAGCGCCAAAAACTTTCTCGTTGCCTATCACCTGGGCGTTGAAGTCGAGTCGAAGATTGCGGAGGCAATTTCTCCGCGACATTATGAAGACGGGTTTCATACCACGGGAACCGTCGGCCCGTTTGGCAGCACCACGGCGTGCGCCAAGCTGCGCAACTTCAACGAATCCCAGTTCGCCCGTTCTTTCGGAATCGCAGCCAGCCAGGGCGCCGGCCTGCGGGAAAATTTCGGCACCATGATGAAGTCTTTCCACGCCGGGCACGCCGCCGAGATCGGAATCTTTTCCACCGACCTCGCGGCCCTGGGCTGGACCGGCGCCGAGCAGATTCTGGAAGCCGATCGCGGTTTCTTCCATGCCGAGGGAGGCACTTACGATCCCGGGTTCCATCTATCAGAAGTTGGGCCATCCCTGGACCTTCGCTGATCCCGGAGTTTCCATCAAACCCTACCCCTGTGGCTCCTTAACCCATCCCGGCATGACCGAGATGCAGCGACTCATTCGCGCCAATAAGATCAAGGCCGACGAGGTCGATTCCGTGGAAGTGGGCACGAACCATAATCTTCCCAACGCGCTGATTCACCATCACCCGACGAACAATCTGCAAGCGAAGTTCAGCATGGAGTTCTGCCTGGCCATTCTGCTGGTCGATGGCAAAGCCGGCCTTAGCCAATTCACCGACGCGGTGGTCAACCGGCCCGACGTGCAGGCGATGATCCATCGCATCCACTTCGGAACCGATCCGGAAGCGGAGAAAGCAGGCTATGACAAGATGACGACCATTCTGAAGATTCACTTGAAGGATGGGCGGATCATTTCCGGGCGCGCGGACTTCGGCAAAGGAAGTCCGTCGAATCCGATGAGCTATGACGAAGTTGCGGAAAAATTCCAGGGTTGCGCCGACTACGCAGAATGGCCTGCCGACAAGGCCCACAAGATCATCGAAATGGTGCGGAATCTGGAAACGGTTCAGGACATGCGGAGCCTGACCGGGCTGTGCGCGGGATAGCTCGAATCCGCCTGAAGTGAAGACCGATCCCTGGGATGCAACCTTGCGCTAGAAACGGATACGTTTAGCTAATGCTATAAATCTGGGGTCGGAACGATAGTCTTTCAGAATCGGGTCGACCTTGAGATAGGCCATGGAAGTTGAGCGATCTTGATAGCTTTTTTCCAGCCACTCAAACACATGTTCCTTGTCGCCTAACCCCGCGTAGATGAGGGCGATCGCGTACGCGGGGACATAGCGGGTCTCGGACCGCCGCACCAGGGTATCGAGAAGTTTGCGAGCTTCCGCGGTCCTCCCCAAAATCGCATAGGTATAGCCCACGGCAGACTCGTAATATTGATCGCCGTACTGATCGCCGCCGCCGGTCAATTGCACCGCCTTGAGAAACTCCGGTAGAGCCTGTTCATACATACCCCGGTGAAGGTATGCATTTCCCAGCCGGAAGTGGAGGCGGGGATAGGCGGGATCGATTTCAATCGCCTTTTTAAGTTCGTCTACAGCCTCGTCATTTTGCCCGGCAAGATAGGCAACATTTCCGTAAACTGCACCCACGGTGAGCGACACCGGGTCGGCTTCCTGCGCCCGCTTGGTCTCTGCGAACGCCTCCGGGAATCTCCCCATGGCCGCCAGATCTTCCGCATACCAGGCGTGGGCCATTGCGTAATTGGGATTGCTCCTCAAAGCGCGCTGGAATTCGTTCTCGGCGGCGAACCCGTCCCAATCGAAATAGAAATTCACGAATCCAAGGGTAGCGTGAGCGTCTGCAAGTTCAGGATCCATCTCCAGCGCCTTGCTCGCCGCCTCTTTCGCTTTCGGGAAAGCTTCTTTAGGGGACATCGCGTTCATCAGGCCCAGTAACGCATAACTGTCGGCAATCCCGACGTAGGCCTGAGCGTAGGTGTTGTCCAAAGCGACGGCGGCTTGAAAATACTCCAATCCTTTGCGCAGGCCCTCGACGGTGCGCTTGTTCCAGAAATAGCGACCCTTCACGTAGGCCTGGTAGGCATCGCTATTTTCCGTCGGACGCTGCGCCAAGCGGTTCTGCTCGGCTCCGGTCAGTTCCAATCGAATCGAGCGCGCCACCTGCTCAGAAACCGCGTCTTCGACGGCAAAGACGTTGGTGTACTTCTCGTCGAAAGTACCGCCCCACATCTGGACGCCATCGCTGACGCGAACCAGCTGAAGAGTCAGTCGGAGGCGATCCCCTTCTCTCTGAATTCTGCCATCGAGTACCGCGTCGACCTTCTGTTCCCGTCCCGCAGCCTCCGGGTCTCTGGCGGAGCCCACGTACCGTAGCATCGCGCTGGTCGGCCGTACCACGATCTTGCGGGTGTTCCCGAGCTTGGTGGTGATGGCATCGGAGATTCCCATGCCCAGATAAATGTCGTCGCTTTTGTCACCGATCGTCGCAAAGGGCAGAATGGCGAGGGAGTGTGCCAGGGCATTTTGCGAGACCGTTGCGGCCGGCTGGTTTGCGGTAGAAATCTTCCTCCAGAGGAAGCTTCCGGTAGCGACAACAGGAAGCAGCGCCAGCAAGAGAAGCCACCGATTGTTCCAACGCGGTCGCCGCTTCAGCACCGGGTGCAACGCGACGGGCCGATCCCAGGCATCCGGAGACGGCGGGACCGTCGCAGGAGCGATCATTGGCAACCGCGGGGCCGCGAGTTCCAGCGAAACCCTGGGACTGGCCGGAGCCGGCGCAACCGGCGCGTACTCAATCAGCTTTACTTCGGCAACAAACCGGTAACCTCGTTTCGAAACCGTTTCGATATAGGTGTAGTCCCGGTGGTCCGATCCGAAGGCTTTGCGCAGGGCATGGACCATGACGGAGAGGTTGCCTTCCTCCACGAACGAGGCTGGCCATACTGCCTCTAGCAATTCCCGCTTTTCGACGAGGTGACCGCTGCGCTGAACCAACACCATCAACAGATCAAAGGCCTTGGGTGTGATGGGGATCGGGTGTCCGTCGCGGAGAAGCAAGCGCTCGGTGGGATCGAGACGAAAGGGTCCGAACTCGTATAAGTAGCAGACCGCATTGATCATAAGCGTCTTAAGAACTTCTTAAGATTTTTTCCAGCGATCGTAAAGGACTCTTCCCCACCCACTCGCTAGAGTCCACCCCGGCCTCAGGGCCTGATCTTGAGAGACCCAAATGTGCGAAGTCTATACCAAAGGAAAATTTTGGGAAAGCCTTGCTTGAGTGACCGGGACCTGACGGATCACGTCAGGCGAAAAAACCACTTAAAAGGATGAGGTGCGCGATGGGCACTGTGCGGAATAGGGTTAGATTCGGTGCGTGCATACTGGTGGTCGTTGCTCTAATGGGCATGGTTCAGTCCCATCCGGCATACGCCCAACTGGCGGGAGCAACCTTGACGGGAGTGATTACCGACAAGTCTGGCGCCGTGGTGGGAAATGCCAAAGTCGAGATCAAGAATACAGACAATGGCCAGATTCGCGAGGTCATGACCAATGATAACGGCCTGTATGTGGCGCCGAATCTGCTGCCTGGGCCTTATGAAGTCAAGGTCACGGCCCCCGGCTTCACCAGCGCCGAGCAGAAGGGCATCGTGCTCAACGTGGGTATGGAGCAGGCACTCAACATCACCCTGCAGGTCGGCCAGGTAACCCAAGTCGTCGAAGTCAGCGATCTGGTGCCCACCGTCGAAACCACCTCATCCACCGTGGGCGCTACAGTTGAACAGAAGACGGTTGTGGAGTTGCCCCTGAACGGCCGCGACTGGACCCAGTTGGCCACCTTGCAGCCCGGAATCATTAGCGTGCGGGCGCAGGCTTCCACCGGAGCAACCGCGAACCGGGGCAATCGCGGCTTCGGCGATCAACTCGCCGACAGCGGCCACCGTCCCAACGAGAACACTTACCGCGTGGACGGCATCAACATCAACGACTATTCGAACGGTGCGCCGGGCAGCGTGCTCGGTGCCAGCCTGGGCGTCGACGCGATCCAGGAGTTCTCGGTCGTTACCACGAACTACACCGCAGAGTACGGCAGAACGTCCGGCGCGGTCATCAACGCGATCACCAAGTCCGGAACCAACCAGGTGCATGGAACGGGCTACTTCTTCGACCGCGACAAGGTTTTTGACGCCAGAAATTATTTCGACCCTCCCACCATTCCTCCCTTCCGTCGCACACAGTTTGGCGGCTCCATCGGAGGACCGATCCGCAAAGACAGAACCTTTCTTTTCGGAGACTACGAGGGCGTTCGGCAGGGACAAAGTCTAAGCTTTCAGGACAACGTTCTTTCGCCCGCGGCTCTGGCCGGTAACCTCTGTTCAATTCCGAACGGCACCTGTACCTCGCATAGTGTCACCATTGACCCGAGGGTTTCGCCTTTCCTGCCGCTGTGGAAGCCTCTTCACGGCGTAAATCTCGGCACCATACCGGGCGGCAACGGCGATATCAATCTTTTCCTGACCTCCGGGATCAAAGTCCTGAATGAGAATTACTTCACGGTACGTGGCGACCACAAGATTTCGGAAAAGGACAGCCTCAACGGCACATTCTTCTATGACCGGGCGCCGCAAACCAATCCTGACTCACTCGACAACACCATCCACCAGGTGTTTACAGAGCGCCACACACTGGCTCTTACCGAAACCCACATTTTCAGCTCTGGACTCGGAAACACATTCCGTTTCGGATACACGCATGTGACGGGACTCGTCAATTCACCGGTTTCAGCCATCAATCCCGTCGCGGCCGACACCACTTTGTGCACGGTTTGCACGCCCACTCCGTTACCTCCTGCGCTCATTCAGGTGGATGGCTTAACCGCGGCCGGTGGTCTCGGCAACCTTTCCTTCTTCGGCCACCACTACAACAGCTTCCAGGCGAACGACGACTTGTTCCTTACCAAGGGCAAGCACGTGCTGAGATTCGGGGCGGCCTTCGAACGCATGCAATACAACGTGCTTTCCAAGGTTCGAGGCAACGGAAACTTTGTTTTCACCACGATTGCCGGTTCGACAGCCGATGGCCTCGAGAACTTCCTTACCGACAATCCGGCCAGCGTGTTGCTGCTGAGTCCGACCACTCGTAAGGAAACTCAATCGCGTGACAGCCTGTTCGGACTCTACATTCAGGACGACTGGCGCCTCCGCCCGAGGCTCACGGTAAACCTTGGGTTGCGCTATGAATTCCTCACCAATCCAACGGAAGCCAACAATGGTTTCGGCTTCCTGCCAAACTTCTTCACTGGGACGACAACCCACTTCGACAACGTGTTCGCAACCAACCCGACCACACGAAACTTCGATCCGCGCGTGGGCTTCTCGTGGGATCCGACCGGTAGCGGGAAAACCGCGATTCGCGGTGGGGCGGGCATCTTCTCTATCTTGCCCTTGCCTTACGTCTATACGATCGGCGACTCCTTAACGCTACCCTTCTCATTACAAACCAGTTCCGGAAACCCTGCTGCCCCTCTGCCCCAGGGTTCGTTCCCAGTCATTCCGTCAACGGTGAGTTTCGGCAACACCGCTGGATCTCGCTATATTGATCGCAGCCCCAAACGGTCGTATGCTGCAAATTGGAACGTGAACATCCAGAGGGATGTGACCTCGAAGGTTGCGATCATGCTCGGTTACGTGGGATCGCGCACGCTTCACAACGCAACCACGGCTGACGATGCCAATCAGGTTGTCCCGCCTCAGATCAATGGCGTATACACTTGGCCGTGCGGTACAACCCAACCCGGCAACAATTACTGCGACCCACTGGGGACCAATCCTCGCGCCAATCCCAACGTGGGTTTCATCCGCCCCATCTTCTTCTCTGGCGCGTCCTCCTACGAGGGCTTCCAGTCGCAGGTGCGGCTAACCAATGTGAAGTCGGTGCAGGCGCAACTGTCCTACACCTACAGCAATTGCAAAGATGAGGGTTCCGGAGCACAACTCGGCGATCCTTTCCAGAACTCGCTCACTTCGCTCATCTGGTTCGACAAGGCACACCGGTTGGGTGCTTGTGACTTCGACATCCGCCAGAACCTGGTGGCCAACTACATTTATTCGCTGCCCATCCCCCATTGGGGCGGAGCCGCGAAATGGGTCGCTGGTGGGTGGCAACTCGGCGGCATAATCACTGCCAGCACCGGCGCACCCTTTACTCTGATCTTGCCGGGCGATCCGCTGGGACAGAATTACACGGACTCGGGATTCGACTATCCCAATCGCGTCTCAGGATGCAATCCAATTACGGGCAGGCTGTCCTACATCAACAACAATTGCTTCGTCGTGGCACCCAATCAGAATGGCGGACTTGTGCTGGGCAATAATGGGCGTAACTCACTCTACGGCCCCAAGTACGTCGATTTTGATTTCTCAGTCTTTAAAAACACTCAGATTACCGAGCGCTTTAATGTGCAGTTCCGGGCTGAGTTCTTCAACGTCTTCAACCACACCAACTTTCAAGCGCCGCTGGACAATAACACGTTCACCTCAGCGAGCTTGGTGACAGGAGCGCTCTCTGGGGCGGGTCAGATCGACTCCACCGTCGGCACCTCGCGTCAGATTCAGCTGGGCCTCAAGATCATCTTTTGAGGCGTGACCCGGGAGGCAAGGCCGAAGCCCCCACTTCGGCCTTTGCCTTACACTGGCTGTTGGCGTTCGGTGTGGAAACCAGTCCTGCAAGTCCCGCGCCGATCTACGCGAACGCGCTCTGGGCTTAGCGCGAAACCTGCTTGTAGCAGAAGGAGAGAGAGCTTGAGCGGTCGACGGGATGCCATCCTGCCGGAGGACTACGCGGCTCCTCACAAGACTCCATCCGGCGACCTCGCGAAGCCGGACAGCCACGGTCCGGCTGTCTTCGCCAGCTTCCTCGGCTGGACGCTCGATGCTTTCGACTTCTTCCTGGTTGTGCTCTGCCTGACGGCGATCGCGAAGGAATTTCACCGCTCCGATGCGGAGATCGCTTTTTCTCTCACCCTCACCCTCGCGTTCCGTCCCGTGGGTGCGTTCATCTTCGGACTGATGGCCGACCGCTACGGGCGCCGCCTTCCTCTGATGATCGACTTGATTTTTTATTCCGTCGTCGAAGTGGCGACGGGATTTGCGCACAGTTTCACTACCTTCCTTGTGTTGCGTGCCTTGTTCGGCATCGGCATGGGTGGAGAATGGGGCGTGGGCGCCTCGCTTGCAATGGAGAAGGTTCCGGCCAAGCTGCGTGGATTTCTCTCTGGAATGCTGCAGCAGGGTTACGCCCTCGGCTACCTGCTCGCGGCGGTTTGCTTCTACTTTGTTTTCCCGCGCTGGGGTTGGCGGCCGATGTTTTTTATCGGAGGGCTTCCCGCTCTGCTGGGCTTGTTCGTCCGCTTCAAGGTGAAAGAATCGGAAGTCTGGAAGAAGACCCGGCACTCGAGCTGGACGAATCTGGGCCGCGAAATCCTCTCCCACTGGAAGCTGTTTCTTTATCTGACGGTATTGATGATGATGATGAACTTCACCTCCCACGGCACGCAGGACATGTTTCCCACCTTCCTGCAGCGCCACTGGGGCATGGGCGCGACGCAACGTGCCGTCATCACCGGAATCTCGATGATCGGGGCGATCCTCGGAGGTTTGCTGGTCGGTCTGCTCTCCGACCGGATCGGACGCCGCAAGGCGATGGTCGCCGCGCTGGTGTGCGCCGTCGCACTGGTCCCCCTGTGGGCATACGCGCCCTCTCTGACTTTGCTGGTGCTGGGCGCGTTTCTCATTCAGTTCATGGTGCAGGGAGCGTGGGGCATCATTCCCGCGCATCTCTCGGAGTTATCGCCTGACTCGGTTCGCGGATTCCTTCCCGGATTTGCCTACCAGTGCGGCGTGCTTCTGGCGGGCTCGGTGGGATATGTGGAAGCAATTCTGGCCCAGCGTACCAGCTATGCGAACGCCATGGCGCTGACTGCATTCGTCGTGTTCATCCTGGCGGCTGCAGTCGTGGCTCTCGGGCGTGAGAAGCGAGGTATCGAGTTCGGTGCGTAGCGTCGCAGGTGAATCTGGAGAAAATTGATGACCAAGTGGTGGCGGACGTCCAAGTTTATCTCGATCTTCTGGCTCGCGCTCTCGGTTTCGGCCATAGCGCAGAAGCAGCCATTGCAGTTGGTGCAGACCATTCCGCTTCCCGGCGTCCACGGCCGCATCGACCATATGGATGTCGATGTCAAAGGCCACCGGCTGTTTGTTGCAGGTCTGGAGAATGGTTCTCTCGAAGTCGTCGACCTGCAGGCTGGAAAATCCCTGCGTAGCATTCCCGGCTTCAAGAAGCCACAAGGAATCGCGTTTATCTTGTCGCTTAACAAGCTGTTCGTCGCGAGCGGCGACGATGGGAAAGTCCGGGTCTTCCGTGCCGACTCGCTCGCCCTTCTCGATACGATCGATCTCGAACTCGGCCCGAATCGCGTGCTGTATGACCCGCGAAAGTCGGTCCTTTACGTTGGCTATGGAGGAAAAGACGCCGGCAAAGACTATGGCGAAGTCGGCATCATTGATGTCAAGAAAGATAAATTAATCGCAGACGTCAAAGTAGATGCCCACCCCGCTGAATTATTGCTCGACAAGTCCGGCAAGCGGCTGTTTTGCTACGTATCGGTTTCCAGCAAGATTCAGGTGATTGATACGAAAACGCGGAAGGTGATCGACACCTGGCCGGTAAGCAGCGAGCGTCCGGGAGACGGCGCGTACGATGCTGCTGGCAACCGGCTTCTGATTGGCACCCGCAAGCCGCCGCAGATGATTGCGATGGATGCCGATACCGGCAAAGAAGTGTCGAGCGTTGCCACGGTCGACGGCATGGACGGAGTATCCTTTGACGCCAAGCACCGCCGCGTCTACGTTTCCGGCGGACGTGACGCCGAAGTGGGATTCGTCTACTCCTACCAGCAGAAAGATGCCGACCACTACGAACTGATCGACAAGCTACCGACCCGGCAGGGGGCCGGAACGTCGCTCTGGGTGCCGGAGCTCAATCGGCTCTATGTTGGTGCTCCGGCACAGGGCGACCAGTCGGCGGACATCCTCGTATTCGAAGCACAGCCGTAAAAACCAAACCATCGGAGATGGATCATGAAACAGGCGATCACACTGTACGCAACGATGTTGGCGGCGGCGAGTTGTCTGGCATCCGGTCAAACCGCCAACCCTCCGTCGGCGCGCGATCTGCAGCCTTTGCAACTTGAGGAACAGATCCCCGTACCCCATGTTGCCGGGCGGTTGGATCACTTCACCGCCGACATGAAGCGCAAGCGGCTCTTCGTCTCTGCACTGGGAAACAACACGGTGGAAGTCATCGATGTCTTTCAGGGAAAAGTGATCCACAGCATTCCGGGCTTAAGCCAGCCCCAAGGTCCGTTGTACGTGCCCGGCTTCGACAAGCTCTACGTAGCCAACGCTGAAGACGGGAAGGTGCGAGTTTTCGACGGCGCTACCTATGCATTGAAGAAAACGATTGATTTTGGCAAGGATCCCGACAACCTCCGCTACGATGCCGCGTCAAAGAAGGTTTTTGTCGGCTTCGGCGAAGATGACGGTGGTATTGCCGTGATCGACCCCGCAACCGATGAGCGCGTCGGTCCAGTTCTCAAGACTGAGGGGCATCCCGAGTCATTCCAGGTGGAGGCTTCCGGAGGGCACATCTTCGTCAATGTTCCTGATGCCGGCAACGTGGTGGAATCGATCGACCGTAAGACCGGGGCGGTCACCAAGTGGCCGCTTGCCGGACTCCGCGGAAACTATGCGATGGCGCTCAACGAGGCCGATCATCGCCTTTATACCATCACGCGTAAGACGCCGATGGTGGTAGTTCTCGATACCACAACGGGTAAAGAAGTCGCGCGTTTGCGAGCCGCCGGGGAATGTGATGACGTCTATTTCGACGAGTCCCGCAAACGTGTTTATGTGATCGGGGCGGAAGGACTTATCAGCGTCTTCCAGCAGAATGATCCTGACCACTATGAACTGATCGCGTCGGTCCCAACGGCAGTGGGCATTCGTACAGGATTTTTCTACGCTAAGCGGGATCGGCTCTACGTAGGGGTCCCCGCCAAAGGAATTGAGCCGGCGCAGGTGTGGACCTTTGAGGCAGAAGACTAAGAGTTATTCGTCATGGGCGAAAAGGTAAATATTCTCGATGTGACAGCGCGCGATGGCTTACAGAATGAGCCGCAGCCGGTTTCGACAGCCGACAAGCTCGAGTTGATTCGGAAGTTGGTATCCGCCGGCGTAACCGATATTCAGGCCACTAGCTTCGTCCATCCTCGATGGGTTCCGCAGATGGGCGATGCGGAAGCCATGGCGGCGCATTTCGGAGAATTTCCCGGCGCGCGATTCTCCGCTCTTGTGCCGAATTTCAAAGGATACGAACGCGCCGTCACTTCCGGCGTGCGCTATCTCGAGTTCGTCTTGTCGGCGAGCGAGAGCTTTAATCGCAAGAACTTGAACCGCACTTTGCCGGAGTCGCTGGCCTTACTTGCGGAAGTTTCGCGGGCGGCAGAACGCGATCACGTGACCATTCGCGTAGGCGTCTCGACCAGCTTCCATTGTCCTTTCGAAGGCAATATCTCGGCGCGGTCGCTTTTCAACGTAGTCAAGGCCGCGCGTGAGGTGGCAGCATGGCGGGTGGCCATCTGCGACACCGACGGCATGGCCTATCCGCATCAGGTTCGCGAAGCCTGCGAACTGATTACCACTGAACTGAAGTGCGATCCAACGGAATTGGCGCTCCATTTCCACGATACCTACGGCCGAGGTCTTGCCAATACGCTGGCCGGCCTCGACTGTGGCGTTCGTGAGTTCGATGCTTCCACCGCCGGCTTGGGCGGATGCCCCTATTGCCCCGGCGCCAGCGGCAACCTCGCTACCGAAGACCTCGTCGCGTTCCTTCACGGGATGGGCTTTGAAACTGGCATCGATCTTGACAAACTGTGCGAGGCGGCGGAATTTGCCAGTCATTTCACCGAGAGAGCCTACCAAGGCCATCTGCTGCGGGTGTATCGCGCCGCCATGTGCACCCCTCGTCCAAACTCTTCAACCGCGAATCAGGCGCGGTCGAGCTAGGTACGCTCATGGCCCTTCCGCTCACCGGCATTCGCGTTCTCGATGTCACCAACGTTCTCGCCGGTCCTTTTTGCAGTTACCAGCTTGCGCTGATGGGAGCGGAAGTCATCAAAATCGAACAACCCGGCAGCGGCGACCTCGCCCGTAGACTCGGTGCGGACCCCGCCCAAACCGGCAAGCTGATGGGAGCATCGTTTGTCGCCGTGAATGCAGGCAAACAGTCCTTGACTCTCAATCTTAAGCATGAGAACGGCAAGAAGATTTTCAAGCAACTGGCCGCACAGTCTCACGTGGTGGTGGAAAACTTTCGCCCGGGCGTGATGAAGCGTCTTGAGCTCGATTATTCGGTCCTGTCCAGAATCAATCCTGGCTTGGTGTACTGCGCCATTTCGGGATTTGGTCAGGAGGGCCCACTCGCGCAACGCCCCGCTTATGACCAGGTGATCCAGGGAATGGCGGGCGTGATGAGCGTAACAGGCGATGAACACAGTGCGCCGCTGCGCGTGGGGTATCCGGTGTGCGACACCGTCGGCGGCATGACGGCAGCATTTGCGATCTGCGCAGCGCTGGTGGGTGCGCGGGCCACCGGCCAAGGCAGGATGATTGACATCTCCATGCTCGAATCTTCGCTCGCCACCATGGGCTGGGTGGTTTCGAACTACTTGAATTGCGGCGTGATCCCGATACCGATGGGGAATGAGAATTTCACAGCATCTCCGTCAGGAACCTTCCGTACTGCGGACCGGCCCCTGAACATTGCCGCCAATGAAGATACCCAGTACCGCAGCCTTTGCGATTTGATTGGGCGTCCCGACCTGAAGACCGATCCTCGCTTCGCCGAGCGCCAGACCCGCAAGAACAACCGCGCCGCCATGAACGCGGAAATCGAACCCGAGTTGATGCGCCGCAGTGCAGATGAATGGGAATCCGAGATGGTCGCGGCGGGAATTCCCGCCGGGCGGGTACTCTCAGTTCCCGAGATTCTGGGTCATCCTCATCTTGCCCAGCGAAAGTTTGTCACCAGCTTTGCGGATTCGGACACGAAAGGTGACGATCAGCACGTAACGTCTGGAGGGTTTCAACTCGACGGCGAAGCGGCTGTCCCTATGACTCCTGCGCCTTCGCTTTCCGAACATACCTCTGTTTGGCTCCGCAGACTCGGGTATGACGAGCGTCAGATCGCGGCTTTGTGCGCAGAAGGGACGGTTTGACCCGCATGGCAGGAGCGGAACCCAAATCAGGCGCATCTCTTCGCCATCGCCTTGCCGCGGGTGTCGCTGCGCGCAGAGCCATGCTGGTGCCCGGAGCCGCGAATGCTCTGACTGCTCGCATTATCGCCGACTTAGGATTTGAGGCTGTTTATATCACCGGCGCCGGCATCACCAACATGGATCTCGCATTGCCGGATCTGGGTTTCCTCAACCTCTCTCAATTGGCAGAGCGCACCGCCGCCATTCGCGACGCAGTTGCCCTGCCCATGATCGTGGATGCGGATACCGGATTCGGCAACACCCTCAACGTGTACCACACCGTGCGGCTTCTGGAACGTGCGGGCGCCAACGCAATCCAGATCGAGGATCAAGTTTCTCCGAAGCGCTGTGGTCATTTCACAGACAAGTCTGTCGTTTCCGTCAGTGAGATGCGCGAGAAGATTCACGCCGCCATCGATGCCCGCACCAGCGAAGACCTGCTGATCATTGCCCGCACTGATGCGCGAGCCGAAGAGGGATTTCAGGCAGCTGTGGACCGGGCCTCCGTGTACATCGAGGCTGGCGCCGATATCACATTTGTCGAGGCCCCGGAGAGTGCCGACGAACTGCGCCGCATCCCGCGACTTCTGAAGGTACCGCAGATCGTCAACATGGTAATTGGCGGTAAGACGCCTATCGTTGAGGCGGCCCAGTTGTCCGCCATGGGTTTTGCCATCGTTCTCTATGCCAACACGGCGCTACAGGGCGCAATTCTTGGGATGCAAAACGCTTTGCGTGAATTGAAGGAACGCGGAAAGCTCGATGAAAGCAGCAGCACAGTGGTTAGTTTCGCCGAACGCCAACGTCTCGTGCAGAAACCACTGTGCGATGAATTGGAACGTAAATACTCGGGTGGGGATGAGTCCAAGTGAGCAGATCGTCGAACCTGAGGGAGCGATGCTTTTTCACGACGTAAGAGTGCACGCGTCGGCTTCGCCGCTCGCTCGCGAAGACCAGCTTGCATGGAAACTGGCGGCGGTGGCTGCTGACCCAGTTCCGCTCGAACCGGAAGTCCAAGAGATGATCGTGAACCGCATCATCGACAACGCCGCGGTAGCCATCGCTGCCATTAACCGGCCGCCCGTGGTTTCTGCTCGCGCGATGGCGTTGGGACACTCGAAGGATAACGGAGCGACTGTGCTTGGTGTGCCGTCCGATCATCGCGTGAGTCCCGAGTGGGCGGCGTGGGCAAACGGCACTGCGGTCCGGGAACTCGATATGCACGATACCTTTCTGGCCGCTGACTTCGCTCACCCCGGCGACAACATCCCTCCGATTCTCGCAGTGGCGCAGGCGATGAACCGCTCCGGGCGCGATCTGCTCTGCGGCATCGCGGCCGCGTACGAGATTCAAATTGACCTGGTGAAAAGCATCTCGCTTCACAAACACAAGATCGATCACATCGCCCATCTCTGCCCCGCGCAGGCCGCGGGTATCGGAGCTTTGCTGAATCTCCCGATCGAGGTGATCTACCAGGCAATCCAGCAAGCGGTGCACCTCAGCTTCACCACCCGCCAATCGCGAAAGGGCGAGATCAGCAGTTGGAAAGCATACGCTCCCGCCCACGCCGGCAAGCTGGCCATTGAGGCCGTCGATCGCGCCATGCGTGGTGAAACTGCGCCGAGCCCGATCTATGAGGGCGAGGATAGTGTGATTGCGTGGATGCTCGACGGACCCCAAGCCCACTACCAGGTTCCGCTTCCCGCGCCCGGAGAGCCCAAGCGCGCGATCCTGGAAAGCTTTACCAAGCAGCACAGCGCGGAATACCAGGCGCAGGCCCTGATCGACCTCGCTTTCCACATGCGCAAGAAAATAGCGGACCTATCCCAGATCGAGAAGGTCGTCATCCACACTAGCGCGCATACCCATCGCGTGATCGGCACAGGATCGCACGATCCGCAGAAGCTCGATCCGCAGTCCAGCCGCGAAACACTCGACCACTCGATCATGTACATCTTCGCTGTTGCTCTTGAAGATGGTACGTGGCATCCCATCGACAGTTATCTTCCCGAACGCAGAAAACGCGACACGACTATGCGCCTTTGGCACACCATCAGTACCTGCGAAGACGACAAGTGGACTGAGCGCTATCACGCCACCGACCCCAGCCACAAAGCATTTGGCGGACGCGTGGAAATCTTCTTTCGTGATGGCTCGCGAATGGAAGATGAGATTGCTGTCGCCGATGCACACCCGCTCGGAACCGCGCCTTTCGGGCGCGACGATTATCTGCACAAGTTCAAGACATTAACCGACCAGGTCATTAGCCAACAGGAACAAGATCGTTTCATTCAGGCGGCAAGCACGGCAGAACGTCTGCTGCCGGGCGAATTGCACCAGCTGAACGTGGCGTTGCCAAACGGCGGTTTGCAGCACGGCGGTAGCGGCATTTTCTGAACGAGATTGCACCGGAGAGGGACACGTTGATTCAAACCATCAACTCGAATATCGCCGCCGAGATCAGCGCACGCCTCGACCGTCTTCCGGCTACGCGCTACATCTGGAAGTTAGTGCTGATGCTCTCCCTGGGCGGATGCTTTGAAGTTTACGATCTATTTTTTACCGCCTATATTGGTCCCGGCCTGGTGCGCAGCGGCCTGTTCTCGAGCGCGTCCGCTTCATTCTTCGGATTCTCTGGCCTCGCCAGTTTCGTTGCCGCTACCTTCGCCGGCCTGTTCATCGGAACCATGATCTTTGGATTCGCGGCAGATTGGTTCGGAAGGCGAATGGTCTTCACCTGTTCTCTGTTGTGGTACACCGCTGCCACGGTAGTCATGGCATTCCAACACACAGCCATCTCCATCGTTGCCTGGCGCCTGATCGCTGGTGTCGGGATTGGCGTCGAGTTGGTGACCATCGACACTTACATCACCGAGCTTGTACCCAAGCATCTTCGCGGGCGGGCCTTTGCTTTTAACCAGGTCATCCAATTCAGCGTCGTACCGGTGGTTGCACTCTTAGCCTGGGCGTTAGTACCTCGGAGTCCCTTCGGTTTTGACGGTTGGCGCTGGGTGGTTCTAATTGGCGCCGTGAGCGCGGTCTTCGTATGGTTCATCCGCCGCGCCGTCCCAGAGAGTCCGCGCTGGCTGATTTCGCATGGCCACCTGGAGGACGCGGAGCGCGTCACGGCCGCCATGGAAGCCCGTGTAACCCGGGAATATGGTGGGCCTCTGCCGCTGCCCAATCCTCATTTCGTGGAAGAGACTCATGGGCATTTCCTGGACATCTTCAAACCACCCTATTTCAGCCGTACCTTGATGCTGATGGTGTTCAATTTCTTCCAGACCGCTGGATACTACGGCTTTGCATCCTGGGTGCCGACGCTCTTGATCGCCGCCGGCGTGACCACTACCAACAGCTTGCAGTATTCCTTCATCATCGCCATCGCGGCTCCTGTCGGCCCGCTGCTTGCCATGAGGATCGCCGACAAGTTCGAGCGCAAGTGGCAGATCGTTGCAGCGGCCCTCTGCATAGGAGCGTTCGGGCTATTGTTCTCGCGCCAGCGGGACGCGAGTCTGCTGATTGTATTCGGCGTCTTACTCACATGCTCGAATAACTGGATGTCCATGGCCTTCCACGCTTATCAACCCGAACTCTTCCCCACGCGAGTGCGGGCCCAGGCCGTCGGTTTTGTCTATTCCTGGAGCCGATTGAGTGCGATCTTCACCAGCTTCTTGATCGGTTTCTTTCTCCACGACTTCGGTGTCGGCGGAGTCTTCGCCTTCATCGCCGCTTCTATGCTGATGGTGATGCTATCGATCGGCATCTTCGGACCCCGCACGCGAGGTCTGGCGCTGGAGGATATTTCGCACTAAGCCTTTTGCAGCAGCGGCCTGAGCTCGCGGATATTTTTGACGTTCTCGAGGGCCAAGACTTTCTCAATCAAGGCCCTGCTAGTGGCGGGTCCCAAGGCGGGGACCATCAGATCGCGGGATTTGGCAATGACTTCATCCGGCGTCATGGGATTTTCCGCCGTTCCTCGCACCGCATCGACCCGCTCCGTAAATCGCGAACCGTCGGTGAGCGTGATCTCCACGATTGCGACTCGTTTCGGCAGCAGGCGATCCAACCCCTCGTCAGGGACCAGGTCGACCTTCGCACGCTCGCGCAGGATCGCTGGGTCCTGCATTCTCTTCTGGTCGTGAGCCGACCGAAAGGACGCCGTACCATCGACGAGCATTACGGCGATCATGTACTGCAGGCACAGATCTGGCATGGTTCGGTTGTCAACAATCACTGCTTCCTGCGTGGCGCTGCGCACTACGACTTTCTTCACCTGATCCGCGCGGAAAGAGTGTTTCTTCAGCAAGGCTTCCATGCCATCCAAAGGGGCTTGTATGGGAGATCCGACGCTCCACTTCTTAATATTGGTACGCACCACTTCGTATCGGTGACCGAGCTGATCGACCAGTTGCGACGGGTTCGCTTGAGGATCAAAGGCCATCAGGAAGTTGTCTGAGCCGGACATAATGTCGTCAACCCCGGTCCATCCCGATTGCACGAGCAAGGCCGCCGTCACGCCATTTCTCGCCGGCATCCCGGCAAATACGAACGATTTCTCGATGTGCTCGACATCCCGTTTCCATGCGGCAATTCCTGCCGTCTGCTGGGCCGTATAGTCGAGGACCCATCTCATCTGTTGGCTGTTCAACCCGGCGGCGGATGCAGCTGCGGCTGCGGCACAGAACACCCCAGCCGTTGCGTGGCTGTCACGATGCGTATCGGTCTGGAACTTGGCGCCGCCGAAAGCCAGGGTCACCCGAGTACCGACGTCGTAGCCTAAGGCAACCGCGCGCAAGAAATGCGCCCCGCCAATGCCGAACTGCTCGCCCGCCGCGAGCGCCGCTGAAATGGTCACACAGCCGGGATGCGACTGAGAAGGAGCATGAGAATCGTCGGTCTCATCGGAATGTGCCAGCATCCCATTCGCCATCGCAGCATCGATGGCGCCGCAGGTGATGTTTGTTCCCACGACCGTCGCCACGGGCGAACCCTTGTTGCTTCGCGCAAAACGAATCGCTGCAACGGCGGGCGGCAAGTCAATACCCGAGATCATCGCCGCCAGCGTATCGAGAACGTGGAGTTTCGCATTCGCCATGACCTCGTCGGGCAGCGCACGGGTAGCGGCCGCCGCCATGTAGTCGCTCAGGGTCGTGATTACCGGACCAGCGGTTTGGCCGAATGCCCAGGCACTCCGTGGCAATGCCATAGCCGCCAGGGCCCCTCCCGCATAGCCCAGCAGCGTTCGTCGGGATATCCGGTATGAGTGCCTTTTTTGAGGAATTGGAGCCCAGTCAGAGACCATTTTTCCAGTCTTTCTCAGTTGAAGTTGACGTCAAACCCAGGTTGCGGCGGGGCGATCACAATATGGTAACAAGGGTTTAGTCTGCAAACAGGTGGTAATTCCGGCACGGATTTCCTTTTCGCTGCACCACTTCCGAGCCCGGATCGCCCATGGGCGGTTTATCCTCCGTACCGAATGGCGGGTTCAATTCAGCAGGCGGTGAATTACAATACATCCACTGGTCCCCGAGTCGCATTCTTATATCCCGGAGGACGTTTACGGGACGATCCTTGGCGAACGCTCACCTGTTTTGAGCCTCGGCTCGAGATCGGTTGCATGGCAAGCTGCGCGCTTTGACTTCAATCCTTATGCGCTCTAGGTTCTTTCGGATATGCGCCCCGGCTGCGGTTTTTTTTCTGTTGTTCGCGGGGACAGTGAGCGGACAAAATACGTCGCTGATCAGTCTTGACCAGGCCATCGACTTGGCGCTGGCGCATAACCATTCCATCCTGGCGACAAGAACCTTGATTCTTCAGAATCAGGCACAGGAGACGACCGCAAATCTGCGGCCCAATCCCACGCTCGGAGCCGACACACAGTTCATTCCCATTTTCAGCCCGCAAGATTTTAGCGCCGATAATCTGAATGTAACGCAGCAATTCGACATCGGACTGAGCTACCTGTTCGAAAGGGGTCATAAACGGCAACGGCGGTTGCAGGCGGCGCGCGATCAGACGGCGGTCACGCGTGCCCAGGTGGGCGATGTCGAGCGCATGCTCGCGTTCAACGTCGGACAACAATTCGTTAGTGTATTGTTAGCCGAATCCACTCTGAATTTTGCGCTGCAGGATCTGAAAGATTTCCAGCAAACCGTTGACATCAGCGAAACCCAGTTCAAGGCCGGCTACATCAGCGAGGGCGATTACCTCAAGATCAAGCTGCAGCTACTGCAGTTTCAAACCGACGTCTCCTCTGCCCGTCTGGCGAAAGTGCAAGCGCTCGTCGCGCTACGCCAGTTGCTTGGCTACAACGCCGTGCCCGCCGCTTTTGATGTAATCGGCGATCTGGCCTACCAACCTCTCAAGGCGAATCTTGAGGATTTGCAGGCCAAAGCTTTACAGCAGCGGCCCGATTTCCGCGCTGCCCAATTGGGAGTAACCGCGGCACAGAGCCAGATCCTTCTAGCCAAAGCGAATGCCAAGGTGGATGTAAACGGCACTTACGATTTCACCCACGTATCCGGCGAGAACACGGCTTCGCTGTTCGTGAATTTCGATTTGCCCATCTTCAACCGCAACCAGGGAGAGATCGCGCGCACAGGCTACGCACTGACGCAGGCGCAGGAACAACTGCAATCAGCCAGTGACACCGTGCTCTCTGATGTGGACGTCGCTTATGAGTCGGTCAAGACGAACGACGAAGTGGTGCAACTCTACACCTCGGGATACCTCAAGCAGGCGCAGGATTCGCGCGACATCAGTGAATACGCGTATAAACGAGGGGCCGCCAGCCTGCTGGATTTTCTCGATGCTGAGCGCAGTCTGCGGACCGTACAGTTGGCCTATCGCCAGGCGTTGGCATCTTATATGACAGCACTCGAGCAACTGAAAGAAGCGGTGGGAACGAGGAATCTGCCATGAAGGCAGCCATGCATCTTCGGCGACGTCTTACTACACTTGCGGCGTTGTCGGCGGTCGCTTTAGCCATGTTCGGCTGTTCGGACTCGGGGTCGAACGCGGCCGCGAACACAAGCAGCGGGAATAATCCCGAACTGTTTGCGATTCCGCCGGACCAGATGTCGCACGTGCAGGTGCTCACGGTTCAGCCCACCACATTGGGCCGATCGCTCCGGCTAACAGGAACGGTCGCTTACAACAGCTTTCGGACTACTCCGGTCATCACTCAGGTCAGCGGCCCCGTGAGTCGCATCGCCGTGGTGCCGGGGCAGGTCGTCAAGCAAGGCCAGCCCATGCTGTACGTGGCGAGTCCCGATTACTCGCAGCTTCTGACCAATTACCTGAAAGCGAAAGATGCTTACGCCCTGGCGCAAAAATCCTACGGGAGGGCGCAGGATTTGTATCAGCATCATGCGATTGCGGAACAGAATCTGGAGCAAGCGGAGTCAGCCGAAGTGCAAGCCGGCGGAGATCTGACCGCCGCCCGCGCGGCATTAAAGGTTATGGGAGTCACCGATCCAGATGAAGTCGTGAAGGGGCCCGCTTCCTCCGAGATTCCCCTGAAGGCCCCGATCAGCGGTTTGGTTGTAGAGCAGGATGTTTCCGCAGGACAACTGTTGCAGAATGGTGCAACCCAGTGCTTCATGATTTCTGACACGAGTACTGTCTGGGTGCTGGTCAACGTCTATCAAAAGGATTTGCCTTATGTGCGGGTCGGCGATCCAGTCACGATCCAGACCGACGCTTATCCCGACACTTTTCACGGCCGCATCTCGTACGTTGCCGCTTCGCTCGACCCCAACACACGCACTTTGCAGGCAAGGGTAGAGACCAGCAATCCGGGCGACAAGTTGAAGAAAGACATGTACGTGGTGGCAACCGTGAATGCAGGCAAGATCGCGAATGCCATTGCTCTGCCCGACGCAGCCGTATTGCGTGACACCGAAAATCAGCCGTTTGTATATGTGGAAGAGTCATCGAACCAGTTCGGACGCCGCTCCGTTACGCTGGGCGAGAGCATGAACGGACAAACAGAGATCACCGGCGGATTGAAAGCTGGCGATCAAGTGATCGGAAATGGCAGCCTGTTTCTGCAGTTTGCCAACTCACTGCAGCGCTAGGCAAAATGTTTTTCAAATCTTCAGCAAGGATAGTCTCCACCGTTAACGAATGATCCACCGAATCGTCCAAGCAGCGCTCCGTCAAAGGTTCCTGGTGTTGATGCTGACTGCTGCCATCACGGTAGGCGGCATCATCTCTTTCCAGCGGATGCCGGTGGACGCCTATCCGGACCTCTCGCCTCCGCAGGTGGAAATCATCACACAGTGGCCAGATCACGCGGCCGAAGAAGTTGAACGCCTGGTTACGCTTCCGCTCGAACTCCAGATGAACGGCGTTCCCCGAATGGTGGTCATGCGATCCATCTCACTTTATGGATTGTCAGACGTCATTCTCACCTTCGACGAAAGCACCGACAGTTACTTTGCCCGCCAGGTCGTGTTTGAACGGTTGGCTCAAGCCACGCTCCCTACGGGAGTGACTCCCAGCCTGGCGCCGCTCTTCAGTCCTAGCGGCTTGGTCTATCGCTACGTGCTCGAAAGTCCCGACCGCTCGCCGCAGGAATTGAAAACGATTGAAGACTGGGTGGTGGAGCGCGCCTACCGGTCGGTGCGCGGCGTAGCCGACGACTCCGGCTTCGGCGGCACAACCATGCAGTACCAGGTGCTGCTCGATCCCGCGCGCATCTACGGATACCACCTGACGATTCCTCAAGTCACAGCCGCATTAGCTGCCAACAACTCGAACGCTGGCGGCGGTTTCTACTCCCAGGGCGGACAGTTCTATTACGTGCGCGGAATCGGCCTGGTTCGCAATACCGATGACATTGGAAACGTCGTCGTCGGGGCTAACAAAGGCGTACCGATTCGCGTACGCGATATAGGTGATGTCACCATCGGCCATGCGCCACGTCTCGGCGAGTTCGGCTTCCAGAAAAATGATGATGCCGTCGAGGGCGTCATCCTCATGCTTCGCGGTGAGCAGACACAGAACGTCCTCAAGGGAGTGGACGCAAAGACCCAAGAACTGAATCAGAAAATATTACCCCCCGACGTTAGGATTCGCCCTTATTACGACCGCAGTGAACTGGTGAACCTGACGACCGACACGGTGGAAGGCAACCTGCTGCGCGGCATGGTGCTGGTGCTGATCGTCCTTATTTTCTTTCTGGTGAGTTTCCGCGCCGCTGTCATCGTCGCACTCACGATCCCGCTTTCTCTTCTGTTTGCGTTCATCGTGCTTCATGCGCACGACGTTGCCGCAAATCTGCTTTCGATTGGGGCCATCGATTTCGGAATTGTCATCGACGGCACCGTGGTAATGATCGAAAACATTTACCGCGAGTTGGCCCTCAGAGAAGGGCAACAGTACAACCTGAATGAAGTCATCCTGGCGGCCGCGAAAGACGTCGATCGCCCGATTTTCTATTCGGTGGCAGTGATCCTCGCCGGATACCTTCCGATTTATGCGTTAAGCGGGGCCTCGGGCAAACTGTTCCACCCCATGGCTGAGACTATGTCGTTCGCGCTGGTCGGCGCGCTCATCCTAACGCTCACGCTGGTCCCGGTGCTGGCCTCTTACTGGTTCAAGAGCGGCGTGCGGGAGAAACCGAATCGCGCCTTCGAATGGATGAAGCGGAAGTACGCGGTGCAACTGGATTGGGCCCTCGCGCGGCCCAAGACAACTATCGTCATTGCGACCTTAATCTTCGGCGCGACGCTGCTGCTTGTGCCCTTTATCGGCGGAGAGTTCATGCCCCACCTCGATGAAGGTGCGCTCTGGGTACGCGCCACCATGCCCTACACGATTTCGTTCGAGGAGGCGAGCAAGATCGCGCCTCAGATACGCGCCATCCTCATGTCCTATCCGCAGGTGACCGTCGTAGGTTCAGAATTGGGCAGACCTGACGATGGCACCGATCCCACGGGATTTTTTAACTGCGAGTTCTACGTCGGACTGAAGCCGTACAAAGACAAAGCCTGGACTGGCGAGATCAGCGACAAGAAGCAACTGGTGGAATCGATCAACCGGAAGCTCACCGCTTTTCCCGGAATCATCTTCAACTACACGCAACCCGCCGAAGACGCGGTGGATGAAGCGTTGACCGGCCTCAAGAGTTCGTTGGCGGTCAAGATCTATGGCGAAGACCTGAATGTGTTGCAGGACAAAGCCATCCAGATCAAGAACACGCTCGCGAAAGTTCCCGGATTCACCGAACTCACGGTGGTGCGGGAACTTGGCCAGCCCAGCTTGCTGGTCGACGTCGATCGCGACAAGATTGCGCGCTACGGAATCAACGTCGCCGACGTCGAAGCGGTGATTTCCGCTGCCGTGGGAGGGCAGGCCGTGACCCAGGTGATTCAAGGCGAAAAACTGTTTGACCTGGTGGTTCGCATGCAGCCCCAATTCCGTAGCAGCGCACACGAAATCGGGAATCTTCTGGTTGGAACTCCCGATGGGCAGCAGATTCCTCTGAGCCAACTCGCCAATATCACGCAGGGGAACGGTGCATCTTTTATTTACCGCGAGAACAACTCGCGCTATATCGGCGTGCAATACAGTATCGAAGGCCGCGATCTCGAGAGGACCGTGCGAGACGGACAATCAGCGGTACAGAAGAATGTGCTGCTGCCGCAGGGTTACCGCATGGAATGGGGAGGCGAGTACAGCCAGTTCCTCGAGGCGAAATCCCAGATGTATTTCATCGGACCGTTGGCGGTCGTCCTGATTTTCATGATCCTGTTCGCGCTCTATGGGAACTTCAAATTCCCGGTCACGATCGCTCTGGGCGTCGTTATGACTGAGCCCGTGGGTGCACTGGTTGCACTCAAACTCACTCACACTCCGTTCAGTGTTTCCTCGGTTCTTGGCCTTCTCGCGTTGCTCGGAGTTTCCGTGGAAACCGCGGTCATTCTCGTCTCTTACATCAACAAGTTGCGGCAGGAAGGAATGGACATTCGCACCGCCACTCGCGAGGCCTCTCTCCTGCGACTGCGGCCCATCATGATGACGGCTCTCGTAGCTTGCCTGGGACTGCTGCCCGCAGCTCTTTCGACCGGCATCGGCTCGGATACTCAAAGGCCGTTCGCCATTGTCATCGTGGCCGGTCTCATTTCGCGCCTCTTCATTGGATTCTTCGTTAATCCCGTTCTCTACGAAATGGTGGCCCGCGAAGGCGACGTTCTTCAAGTGTGATTTCCTGGGAAGGTTTATACAGTAGACGAACAAAAGGCGAAAGATGTACGATGCTCTCGCCATGGCGCACCGCCCCGATCTACCCGCCGCGAAGAAGTGCTGAACCGCGATGACCTCAAAGCCCTGGGTAACAGCCTGGCCCGACTCAGCGCCAGCGCGGTGCGCGATTTTTATGCGCGCGCCTACAATCGTTGCCGTATTACCAGTCGCGACTTTCCTCCCGCGCGCGCCCTACAAGAACTGGTGCAAGCCTGGAAGCAGCTAAGAAAATGGCGTGACTGAGATTTTGCCCTCCGGAGACCAACCATGTCTTCTGCGATTGCGCTGCGACGTGAGTTAAGCGCGCGGGCCCACAAAATCGCGGCCGCTGCAGACGCATCAACCCATCAACTCACGCTGAGCGAAGTACCCAGCATTATTTTCGGTCCCGACCGAAACCGGCCAACACGGCAACTTTCCATCCCACGTCCTACCGGAATATCCATGCCAATCCGCCGTGGCTGCGACGTCTCGCCAAAGTGCACACCTCCGCGTCGAAGAGCGCGGACCGCCGCTGGATGGAGTTGGATTCCGCCACCAGTTCCGACGCGCTGCTCATGAACATCTTCTGTTACAGCCGGGTGCTCAGGAACACCGCGCTCTGCGCCCTGTTGGGCGTGCCTCCCGGACAAGCGCCGCAGTTCGGATTCAAGCCACGCATCCCTCTTCGCGACGGAAAACTCGATAACACCGAAATTGATATGAAGCTTGGCGACTTGCTGGTGGAAGCGAAATTGACCGAAAGCGATTTTCAGACTGCGCCCGTCCGCCTTCTGGAGCGCTACCTTCACCTCGACGAAATCTTCGATGACACGATGTGGACGAGCAATAGCGGGCGGGTGCCGGGTTATCAATTGATCCGAGGGGTTTTAGCCGCGCATTCGACTGGCGGATCATTCTGCGTGTTGTGCGACGCCCGGCGTCCAGATCTTGTGGAGAATTGGTATGCCGTGATGCGGACGGTGAGAAATTGCGATCTGCGCTGCCGCCTGCAATTACTCACCTGGCAGGAACTGGCCGGAATTCTACCGCCAACCCTTCAGCGATTCCTGGCAACGAAATATGGCATCGTGCGAACTCACCTCCGCCCGTAGTTAGAGAGCCGGATCACCAAAGTACCGCGGGCCGAATCCGTCACATGCCTCGGTGACGCCCGTCACAGCACGGAGGGCAATCCGTCCGCTATGTTCGTGCTCTCCCCGCAAATTTCAGCTTCATGAAAACCAACCGGAAAGCCGCCTTGGATGAGGAGAGATATTCGTCATGGAACATTCTTTAAAAAAGGGTTTAGGCACGGTCCGCAGAAGCGCGGTGAATCTCGCGCAGTTCAGTCCGATCAAAGAGACTACCCTCGGCGAGGGCAAGGATCTGCCCTTGATCCTCGAACCCGCTGCCGATCAGGTCGACTTAGCCGATTGGGTCCGCAATCACCGCGCTGAACTCGAGCAGAAACTCTACAAGCACGGCGGATTCCTCTACCGCGGCTTTGGCCTGGAGAGCGCGCAGGACTTTGAAAAAGTTGCGGGATCCATTTGCGGCGAGCTCTACGCCGACTATGGCGACCTGCCGCGAGAAAACGTGGCCTGCAAGGTCTACACTTCGACCTGGTACCCCAACGAAAAAAGCATTCTGTTTCACCAGGAAAGTTCCCACTTCACCAGCTGGCCGCGCAAGATCAATTTCTTCTGCGTCACGGTCGCGCGCGAGGGCGGCTGCTCTCCGGTGGTGGATTGTCGGCTTGTGTATCAGGGACTCGATCCGAAGGTCCGAGATATGTTCGAAGAAAAAGGGCTGCGCTACATTCGCAATTTCCTGCCGGGCGTGGATGTTCCCTGGCAAACGTTCTTTCGCACCGACGACAAGTCGGCCGTCGAAGATCATTGCCGCCAGGCTCACTTGCAGTTTGAATGGACCCACGGGGGCGAAAGCCTGCGGCTCTATCAGAACTGCCGCGCGGTAGCACGCCATTACGTCACCAAGGAAAAGATATTCTTCAACCAGGTACAACTGCATCACGTTTACTGCCTCGACCCTGACACCCGCAAGTCTCTGATGTCGATGATGAGTCGCGAAGATCTTCCCCGCCAGTGCACCTTTGGCGATGGCTCGGAAGTCTCCGACGCTGTCATGGAACATGTCGGCGAAACCTATGAGAAGTATGCGGTCCGCTTCCAGTGGCAGAAGGGTGACATGGTGACCCTCGACAATATGCTGGTCGCGCATGCCCGCGACCCCTTCCAGGGCGAGCGCAAAATTCTAGTCGCCCTGGGAGACATGATCACCGCCGAGGAAGTCGACCGCATGAATCAGGAGGGAAACTGATTCACGCTATTTGGGTGAGGCGTAGTCGAACGCAAACCCCCGCGCCTCATTGCCCGACAGGTTCCGCGTGTTGTAGTTCAGCAAATCGTTGAGGTGGATCGGGTCGAGCGGATACGACTTCCCTTTCGGATAGGGATACGTCCCCATCGCGCGGAATGGCAGCGGATCGACCTGGTCTCCGTGGTAGGCGTAAAAGTCCATGTCTTTCTCGTAACCGTTGGCCACGAAGAAATAATCGCGCGCCCACCCTTTGGGCACTGGGGGTAACTTGCTCGGATCGAAGTCGAGCGCCACTTCGTCCCCTGAACCAAACACGGCCAGCCGATCGTCGAACCCAGAGACCAGAGGCAGCACATCTCCGTAGCGCGTGTAACTGCCTGCGGGACGAGTGTAAGGCCCGGTGGCGCTGGTCTTCTCATAGATATATTCGACGTTGCCCGGCGGCTGGTTCTCGATCTTCAATGGGAACCCGTGGAACCGCAGATCGGCTTTCGTGAGAGGCACGGGAGTCAGCCGCAGGCTCTGATCCTGGCTGGCGCGATCCACGAGAATGCTGTCCCAATATATCTGCAGATTCGTTGTGATGCGAATACGCTGAGTGCCCTCGGGGAGTTTGCCGGTGAGATCCGAGGTGATGGTACGCGTTCCACCCGCGGGGAAACCCATATCGTCCACCACGCGAGTCCACTTTCCGTCAGCGCCGAGAGCTTCCACGTATGGGGCAACCGGCTTCAGCCCCGCCTGATCGGCGGCGTACATACTGTTCGCTGAGAAGTATTCCACCTCTCCGTGCATCAGCAGCCACAGCGGCCCGCCGCGATAGGGCTCTCCCAGATCGAGTTCAAGAGTATGTATTTTCGCGAAGCCTAGAAACGGCAAAACATCGAAGTCGCCGAAGTAACGATGCGCCAGCAGATCGGGCAGCACATCGTGTCCGTGTTCATCGTGTGCGGCAACTGGAGGCCGAGCATCTTGACTGACAACGACTTTGAACGGTGGATAGGGCGGATTGCTGGCGAAATATTCGTTGGGATAAACATCAAGCCCCGACGGGATGATCGACCGCCAGCAGTCGCGCCTGATCGAGATAGACAGCCTCTTCTAACGGCTCCATGAAGCGGAAGCTCAGCTTGCCGTCTTTCTCGCGAATCGCATTGCGGTCGATCTTGATGTACTCCGTGGGCCGCGGAATGTTGCGCTCGTTCGGCCCCACCCAGTGACCGACGACTCCCGCGCCGAGCATGTCGTCGACGAGTTCGTAGCGCTTGCCATTCCAGACAAAGAGCGTCGGACACGAACTGCCGCGGCGATCGATCTCGAGATATTTCTTCTCCTGATCAGCAGCCACTTCGATTTCATCTTGCAAGACGCCCGTCGGCCACAGCATACGGACGACATCGGCTTGTTTGGCTTGTCCAAGACCCACGACGATGTCGGTGGAGTTCTGGCCCAGATAGCCTGACGATCCAGCGATTTCGAATTTCTGACGGTTCGCGCCGGAGAAGACTTCGATCTTTGTTCCGATGGCGCTCTTGTTGTCGTTCAGTCCCTTTCAACGAAAGCTTCAGCCAGTGATTCTGATTTCCGCCTTCGTTACGCAGCAGGATTGCTGGGCCGTGATTCTGGGTGATGAGCAGATCGGTGGCGCCGTCGTTGTCGTAGTCACCGGTGATGACAGCTCGCGGATCTTTGAGCTGAATTTTGTCGAGGCCGACATCGGCGGTGACGTCTTTGAATCCGTCGGGACCAAGATTGCGGAAGAGCCGGATCTCGCCCTTGCCCTCTTTCGTCTCGCCGACGGCGACCAGATCCACCCAGCCGTCGTTGTCGTAGTCGAAGGCGGCGACGCCATAGCCGCGCACCCAGTTGTTTATTGGCAGAGGCTACCTGTTCGAAGCTCTTAGCCTGATTATTGCGCCACAGCGTGATGCCCGGGACCATGCACAGTGCGTGAATGCGAGGTCCATCCAGCCATCGTGGTTGAAGTCTAGGATTGAGATACCTGCATTGCAAGGGATGGGTCTCGGCCAAAGGTCTCGAGCGTTAGAATTTTCCTTCGCGGGGATTCTCATAAATTGACCCGCCTCGGTCGGCGAACTTCGGCCCTGTAATCGCAACATCGACGGCGCGGTCGTTGTTGTAGTCCGTTCCAACGGCGGCAGATTTGGGGTTACACCCTGGAGACCCACCGACTCGGTGACGTCAGTAAATGTTCCGTTGCCATTATTACGCCACATGGCGTTTGCGCCGATCGCTTTTGGATTCGCGACGCAGGTCTGATTTGAATCGGCAGGGTGGCGCTTTGCCGTAATCTGTAATGAAGAGATCAATGTCTCCATCATGGTCATAGTCGACGAATGTTAACCGAGACCTCCAAAACCGAATCTATGCTGAATGCCGACTTGCCTTGACAGCTCGTATCATCCTTGAACGTTCCATTTGTCTCGTTGTGGAAAAGAAGGATTCGCCCACTGGCAACTAACCGCAAGATCCGTCACATCCATCGTTGTCGTAATCACCCGTCGTACAAGCGGTCGCGGATGAACTCGGGTCCGATCCCGGCCTTCTTCGTTACATCCTCGAACTTCCCTCCACCCATGTTGTCGATAAGAGGCCCATGCCCGCCCTGAGGTCCATTGTCGCCAGGAATAAGTCGATGCGTTCCCATCTCCATCATAATCTAAAAAACACGCTCCAGGAGTAATACCAGCGCCGTGACCACGGTAGGCTTCCATTCTTCGAGATCCGGCATAACTGCTTCTCACCACGATCCCGGCAAAGTCCGTCACATCCACAAACGCTCACCTTGATCTGCTCCGGCACCTTCTCCTGCGCCCCAACCACCTCCTCGGCCAGTGAGTACTTCCCTTGCTCGCCATAAGCCAGGCTGATCGCGGCTCCCAGTTTGTTCTGCGTGATGTATTGAAAACGCACCAAGTGCTCTCGGGCGCTGGGGAGGTCGCCAGATTGCTGGTATGCGCGAGACAGTCCGAACTGTGCCGAAGCATGCAGCGGATTCAGTTTCAGCGCGTGCTGGAAAGCATCAATCGCCTGCGGAAACTGTTTCACCTGCGCGTAAGCCGCGCCGAGAAAATACCAGGCTGTCCGCATCATTGGGATCGATCTCGGTCACCTTGCGGAAAGCATCCACCGCAGCCTGCGCGTTGTCGGAATTCTTGTAAAGCAATCCCAGGTTGTACCAGGCATGCGGATCGTTCGGGATCGCGCTTCACCGCTTCTTCGAGAATCGGCTTGGCGGCTTCGACTTTGCCCAGATTCAGCAGCGCGATGCCTTGATTCAGGCGGGCAATCTTCAAATTCGGATCGAGCGCGGCGGCATTCTGAAATTCTTTCAGCGCCTTGTCGAACAACTGCTGGTTCATGTACGCCAGGCCGAGATTGTTGAAGCCGGGCAGCTTCAGCGGAATTGTTTGGGGCGGGCTTCTGCGCCGACAGGGCTAACAGGCTTGCGACCACAAGCAGAACTTTGCCAATGCGCTGAATCATGCGTAAGAAAGTTAATCACAGAGCGCGCAGGAATGCACAGAAAACGAAATTGTCATCCCGAGCGCAGCGAAAGGATACCAAGCACTTATTTGGACTTTAGGCAGGCCGGACGAGCCGTAAGGTCTCGCGCCCACCACGCCCTTCCCTTCCTGCACGGTCACCGTTTGCCCTGCAGCGAGGTTCGAAAGCTTGTCGATTTGTCCGCTGGGCCACTGCAGTTCGACGGAATCCGCTTTCGCAGCGCCACCCAAACCGAACGTCAGCACCAGTTCGCTCTGGGAAAGATAGCTCGATCCGCTGTGCAGCATCTGCCATTGATGGTCTTTACCCGAAGTGACGCGCACCACCGTGCCGATCCCATCACGATTCGACTTCGTTCCCACCAGTTTGATGCGCAGGCTGTGATTGGTTCCGCCTTCGTTGCGGAACAGATAGGCCGGGCCGCCGTTGGTGGTGAGCAAAATGTCGAGAGCGCCGTCATTGTTGATGTCAGCATAAGCCGCGCCGCGGGCAACTTTCGGACTGGCAAACGCTGTCCCCATCGACGACGTGACCTCTTCGAACTTCCCTCCACCTAGATTACGAAATAGATGCGGCGGCTCGGCGTAGTGGACCCGCTTTTGCACGCTCTCAATGGCACCTTCAATGTGCCCATCGGCCACGAAGATGTCGCTCCATCCGTCGTTGTCATAGTCAAAGAAGAAGCAGCCGAAGCCCAGCGTGACCAGCGTGGCTCGCCCCACTTCCGAGCGCGGAGCCTCATCGACGAACAGGCCGTTCCCCTCGTTGTGGTAGAGCGACAGCATCTGGTTGGCGAAGTTGGTAATGATGATGCTAGGGTGTCCCGAGCGGTCGTAGTCAGCCGCATCCACGCCCATTCCCGCGCGCGCGACGCCGTCTTCGCTGAAAGCAATCCCTGCCGGAATGGCCTTCTCTTCAAAGGTCCCATTCTGCTTGTTCAGATAGAGCTTGTTGGGTTGCGTGTCGTTGGCGAGCAGAATGTCGGGCCAGCCGTCACCGTTGTAGTCGAAGATCGCAACGCCCAGCGATTTCGAAGTCGGATCGAGGAAGTTCGCTTTCTGCGTCGCATCCTCGAATTTTCCATTTCCCAGATTGTGCCACAACCGGGCGGACGAGCCTTTGTACGACTCGGGGGTGCAATAAGATTTATGTGCGCCATCTATCGTGCAATAGAGGTCGCCCTTTTCCGACCACTGCACGTAATTCCCGACCACCAGATCCAACTTCCCGTCGCGATCGTAATCAAACCAGGCTGCGCTGGTCGAAAATTCATTCGAGCCCCACATTCCAGCAGCCTTGGTTACATCGGTAAAGGTTCCGTTGCCGTTGTTGTGGAAGAGATGGCTTTGGCCCACGGCAGTTATGAAGAGATCGTCGAAGCCATCGTTGTCATAGTCTCCCACGGCCGCGCCCAGACCGAACATTGGAGACCGCCAAGCCTGCTTTGCGAGTCACGTCGCTGAAGGTGCCGTCGTGATTATTGTGGTAAAGCTTCATCGTCGACGCCGGCCCCGCGTGCCCCGGCCAGTTCTCGCCGTTTACCAGCAGGATGTCGGGCCATCCGTCGTTGTCATAGTCAATGAAAGCACAGCCGGGCCCCATGGTCTCGGGCAGATACTTCTTCCCAAAAGCGCCGTTGTTGTGCTTGAACTGAATACCGGCTTGAGCGGTGATGTCACGAAAGGTGACTTTCTGGGCTTGAGCGGAGAACACGAATAGCAGGCAGCTACAGAACTACTGCGGTGGATCGTTTCAATCTCATCGCTTGGAAGCCCCGGCCGCCAGTGGCACCGACACGTGCTCGTGCACCGCCTGCCGCTCGTTGTTGTCCTCAGGGTTTAGCTGACGATATGGGCCCGTGATCGCCTGCGAGGCTTCATCGGCCTTGAATCGCAGATAGCGAATCTGGTGTTCGTGAGCCTGTTTCTCGTCGCCCAGCCCGTTGTAGCAAAGCATGAGGTTGTAATGCGCCTGCAAATCCTCAGGATCGATCTCCAGAACGGAATTCAGAACCTTCACCGCCTCAGGATACTTGCGTTGTAAGAACAACACCCGCCCGAGACTATTCAGCACCACGCGGTCCCGCGGATATTGCTTCAGCACCTTTCTCAGATGCTCCGCAGCTTCGTCATACTTGCCATCCGAACGCAGGACCGACGCGTAGAAGAAGTGCGCGCGCGCCAGATCAGGACTGGCAACCAGCGCTTTTTCCAGCACCACGCGCGCCCGGTCAACATCGCCTTCCTGGAGCGCGGCACGTCCGACGTTCACCCAACCGTCGGGATTGCCCGGATCCATCTCGGTAATCTTTTCAAAGGCTGCGCGCGCCCCTCTCAAGTCTCCCTGCAGAAGAAGGCCGATCCCGTAGTCGTTCCAACGCTGCCAGTCGGCCGTTTGAAGAGCGATCTTCGGCTGAAATGGCGGTGCGGAATGCGGCACGACCTGCAATGAAACTTCGTCCTCCGCCAGCGCAACAATCGGGAGATTGGGGATTTCCTCCCGCTTGGCCGAGACACCGCTCAGGCTGCCGCTAAACGAAAATTTGCGGTCGTCATAGTCGGCAGTTACATCTCCCGGCTCGGCCACCCCCGCGAACGAGAACTGAGTTTCCCACCAGGAAAATTTGCGATAGCACAAGCGCGCATGCAGCGTGATCTTGTCGCCTGCATTCTCAGGGATGTGCAGGCGATAGTGCACGGTATCGGCCGCACCCGGCGGAATCAGGTGGACGTAAACCACCGAACGCGTCGCCCAGGCATTGCGTTTGTTGATGGGATTTCCGTGAGCATCGATCTGCAAGGAACGATAGAAGTGTGCGCCCTTCTCCACTGGACCTTTCCCGTCGTCCTCGACCTTTCCGCTCCAGAAAATAGTTTGATTCTTGTTGTCCGTTGCCTTTAACTCGAGCCAGGTGTCGTAGGCATCGACCGTGCCTCCGGGAAAGAAGTGGCCGATCTTCCTGGTGCGCACGACCACATCCACACGCACGGTATCGCCGCGCCGCACTACCGGTTGCACGCGATTCAGGGGAGCGGTCACAGGTTGGGCCTCGCTCACCGAGACGGGAGTAACTTTCGATTCTGCTTCTTCGCCCACGGCAAAAGTTGTCGAGAGTTCGTTCTGGCCCGCCGCGGCTGTTTTCAACGGCTCAGCCCGAGACAGCGCGAAGATATCGACGCTTAGAATTCCCGCCTTCAGGAAGTCTTCCGTGCTCTTCAGCTGAGCAGCATCTTCGTTGGCGGTCGGCAGCGCCGTGTTTGCGGCCGGAAAGCGATGGGAGTGGACCATCCCATTGACGTTGCCCATGTCTTGCGAGGACGTGAGGGGCATATGGCAGTCGGCGCATTGCTGCGGTTTCGCCGGATAATAAAATGACCGCGCGCCTTCCCCCGAAACTCCACTGGCTTGCCAATTGTCATATTCGTTGAAGCCACGAATCCAGCGGTAGTGGTTGACGGGCGCATCGAGATGCACTTTATGACAGCTGGCGCAGAACTCCGCCGTCTGGTCGCGCATGAACGGTTTCAAGAACACCCGGCGGTGCGGTTCCGGGTTCAACTTCACCAGAAAATCATGCAATGCGCGCGCCACCGGATTCTGCGTTGCTGCCAACTCGTGAAGCTTGGGATACTCAAGATAAAAATCCGCCTGACCCATGGTGCTCTTCACATCGGCGATGGAATGGCACATCATGCAGCCCAGGCCGGCCTGCGATTCGGGCCGGTGCACGATCTGTTTGATCGGCGTGTCCATTAACCCGCTATAGAGCACCGCCGGGTCGTGACAGCCTCCGCACCACTTCGAGGGCTGTGTGCCCACCGTGTCTTGCATGTACTCAATCGATTTTCGGTACCACTGATTATTGAAAGAAGAAAAATGATGAGCAGAGCTGAACCACTGGTTATAGATGTCTTCGTGGCAGCGCTTACACGAGTCCGACTCCATGAAGAACTTGCTGGGAATTTTCTCGCCGCCGTAGACCTGCGCCGAACTGGGGAAAAATGGGCCCTTGGGACCGTCGCCCTCGCCATCCATGGAAGCGGGAGGCATATTGGGATTCTTGATGCGGGCGTGATGTTCCCAGCGCGAATTGCGCAGGTACCAGGCTCCGGCCCCAATCGCAGCAATAACTAGCAGGCAAACGCCAACTCGCGTCAACCCTGCGAGACCTTCTTTTTTCCCCGTCCGCTCGGCCAATAAAATTCCCGCGCCGGCCAACGACAGCACGATGTGTGCATAGAGCCAATTCCAATCCGAGCGGAGCGTGCCCGTTTTGATCAGAATCAATCCCAGGATCGCGCCAGCAAAAAGCAGCAACCATCCAACCTGTGCGATTGCACTGCTTTGCCGGAGTAAACGGTAGAGCAGGATCGCCAGCCATACTATCGCCACTACCCCGACGACGGCATGCAACAGAACCACAACCGCATAAAAGATGTTGGGCTGAGGAAACGTAAACAGATAAACAGCGGACACCACCAGAAAGGCAAACAGTGCCGTCAAAAATCGGGGAGTAGACCAGCGTTCAGACATTGATGGAGTCGCACTGCCTTCAGCCAGCGCCCAGAGAACCTGTTGCGTAAGCTTATTCTGCCCAGTTTGGATGCTGAATAGTATAAAACGACTAGGAAAGCGATAGGGCTGAGCAATACTCCTCAATCTCGAGGCGGGTGCGGAAAGGCGCCGCGCGCTTTCTCAAGCTCTGCTGCGACCGAAAGCGCGAGTTCTTCCTGCCACGGGCCGGCAGAAATCTGCACACCGATCGGCAAGCCCTCGCTGGTTTGGCCGACGGGCACCGCGACTGCAGGAGTCCCTAACAAATTAAACCACTCGGTGTAGCTCCAGGCATCCAGGTATTTAACCGCCCGTCCCTCGATCGACCAGCTTCGCTCGCCATGATGAAAAGCCGGAATCGCAGCCACCGGACACAGCAGCACCGGATACTCCCGCATTTGTGCCAATACCTGGGCGCGAACTTCATCCCGGCCGATCCAGGCCTCAAGCAAACTCTGTCCCGTGTGGGACGGTTCAGCCGCTACCCAGGAATTGAATTCCTTGAGAATCGCGCTCAGTTCTCCTTCATGCCCCCGCGTCATGGGCCCGAGCAGCATTCCCCCGGCGATACCAAAGAACTTCCACCAGAGTTGGCGCGCCAGCTCGAGGCCTTCGGGACGAAATGCCACGACTTCGAATCCCGCGCACTTAAGCAGCTTCGCCGCGATTTGGACGGCCACGCGCGTTTCTGCGGTCACGGGAGTGCGCCCATCATCCTCGAAATATCCGATGCGAATTTTCTTCAGTTCCCTTTCGCTCGGCCAGAGCACAGGAACCGGCGCTGATGAAGTGTCTCCGTCGTCTGGGCCTTGCATCACCTCAAAGAGCACCTTCAGATCGCTTATGGTGCGAGCCATCGGGCCCACCACGCCTATCAAGGCGAACGGCCCAACAGAGGTGGGGAAGTGCCCGGTTGCCGGAATGCGTCCGGGAGTAGGTTTCAATCCGCAGATGCCGGTGAAGTGTGCCGGCACACGAATCGAGCCGCCACCGTCACTGCCCATCCCGCCGGCGGAACATCCGGCGGCGATCGCTGCCGCCTCTCCTCCGCTGGAGCCTCCGGGTGTGCGCGACAGGTCCCACGGGTTGTTGGTGCGGCCGTAGATTGCGTTGTCAGTCTCCCATGCCATGAGGAGTTCTGGGCTGTTGGTCACGCCGAGGATAATCGCCCCCGCGGCTTTCAATCGAACAACCAAAGGAGCGTCTTTTGCGGCCACGTATCCGGCACGCAAGCGAGTGCCTGACTCCGAGCGCAACCCGGCCACATCCATCGAACTCTTGATGCTGAGCGGAACCCCGTGTAAAACTCCCAGATTGTCACCGCGCATGACAGCGGCCTCTGCAGCACGCGCCTGGCGGCGAGCTCCCTCTTCGTCCACCTGCACGTACGCATTCAGTTTCAGATGGAGGGCCGCAATCCGTGCCAGATGCTCCTCCACCAATTCAACTGGCGAGATCTTCTTTTGACGGATATCGGCAGCCATCGTGACTGCAGGAAGGAAAGTCAGATCGGACATGCGTCGATTTCACCCTTTGCGGAAGGGAGAGTCTAGCACGCCCCGGTAGAAGTCAGTGCGCAGTGAGCGAAGAAGATCGGGATTTGTCGGTACGCCCAGCACCGCGTCCCGTCGCCTTCTGGGAACCGCGTTTGTTGAGCCAGTTTCGCAGATATTTCCTGGAGTCGGCAGTCAGATGCGAAAAGAGCATTCCGGCGCGACCCTCATCATCGCACCAGATCACTTCGCCGGTGCCCTCCACCATGTGCGACGTTCCGGGCAAAACAAAACGTAGTGGGATCTTGTGGACAGCCGGAAGGGGCTCGGCTGCTTGCAGTGAAAGCCCATGAGCGCTCAGGTCGAGAATCAATCCCGGCAGAGCCGCAATTCCAAATTGCAGGTAAACCAGCGCTTCGATTTTCTGGCGTGGCGAGCGGCGGCGATCCGCTTGCATGAACGCCCGCCCGGCGCGCAAGGACCGCATCACCTGCTCCGTCACCAGCGGCTTGTATAGCATGAAGTTCGCGCCTGCCTGGAACGTCTCACCCACATGCGTCTGCGCACTTACCATGGCGAACACCACCGGGCGCCGGTGTGCCGGCGCCATTCTTGCCAGCCGCGCCACCTGCGAAGCTCCCGGCAAGTCGAAGTCCAGCACCAGAGCCGAATAGTGGCTCTGCACCAGCATCTCAACGGCTTCATCGGCCGAGAGGCAAACTTCCTGCTCGATCTGCAGATCCTCCAGCAATCCCGCCAACGTCCGCAGCGAAGGCTGGTGTCGGCACATGAGCAGTGCATTTCGCTTCATCAAGCGCAGATTACGGCCGAGCTGAGGTTCGGTAAAGTAACCCCGGTAATCGCGAGGGCTTACCCCCAGAAGGCGCGTAAACACCGGCTTTCAGAGATGGGTAGGTTTTTGCTCTGTTAGAGACGCAACTGGAGAACGAGGATCTAGGTGCCAACCAGTTTTTCCAGGCCGGCCTTGTTGCGGATCAGCAGCGTGGAGCCACGCAATTGCGCCAGTTCTTTCTCACGAAACTCGCCCAGGACACGGGTCACCGTCTCGCGGGAAGTCCCGATCAATTGCGCGATTTCCTCGTGAGTCAAAGAAACTTTGATGCGGATTCCATCCTTAGTCTCATCTCCATCCGCGGCCCACTCCAGGAGCAGGCGCGCCAGCTTCTCAGAAACCGAGTGCGACAGGCCAAGCGAACGGATCATTTCATAGGCGCTTTGACAATTCTGGCTCAAGTGCTCGGCAGCGTTTAAGCAGGCCTCGGCGTGATTCTGCAGGAAGCCCAGGAAATCATCGCGTTTCACGAAATCCAACTGGCTGGGCTGCAAAGTCTCGGCGGTTAGCTCATACGGTTTCCCGGAAATGCTCGCGTGCAAGCCCAGAACCTCGCCAGCTTGTGCGATGCGAAGAATCAGAGTTTTGCCGTCCCGCGAGGTGGTCGAGAGTTTTACCCGGCCATTGCAAACAATGTAAATGCCACGCGCCGATTGCCCTTCCACGAACAGCACCGCTCCCTGCGGGTAGCCGCTGGCATACTTCACTCTTTCCAGGTCTTCCAGGGAATTTTTGGGCAAATCGCAGAAGAAACCGCTGTTGCGCAGCTTGCAAACCAGGCAATTTTCAGTAATTTGCAATCCGTAAGGTGAACTCATGGGACACTCTTGACCCGGTAGTCTGGACTATATCACCTTGCCCCGTGACTTGCAGTGCTTGCTTTAAACGTGGTTCCTGCGCCGCCGCGCGCAAGAAGTGACCCCGGTCTCGCAGTCGAGAATTTAGTACGAGTGCTTTGGTAATGTGTCCGGCAGTTTGCCAGAGTGCCATACTGACCAGAGCGCATGGCTCACTCCTCACAAAATCCGACTCGGCCGCCACGGGTGAAGCTCGCTGGAGCCGTTCTGGTCATGCTCCGTTTGGAGAATGGCCGCCATATCCGCGGCAAGCTGCATCAGGTCTCGATCACCGGCGGACTGCTGCACTTGGAACAGCCGTTGGATGAAGGCATCAAGATCGAAGTCATGTTCCACGTCGGGTCGCAAACTGTGCGCAGCCGCGGCGCCATGCTCTTTCCGATGTGGGCGACCAAGGGATGCTTGCAGCCTTTCCGGTTTATTGATTTCAACGAAGAAGACCGCGCCAAACTCGACACGACGCTGCAAACCCTGCTGGACGTGGGAGCGGCCACGACTTCCTTCCCCTAAACTACTTCGGCTTGACGCTGAAGTGGCTCGCCAGGCACTGCCAGCGACCGCCCGCCCATATCCAGGTATCCGTGAATCGTCCACGCCGCTCCCACGGCTTGCCCTTATCAGTTCCCTTCTCGTAGTAGATACCGGTGACGACAGCCGTATTCCCGTAGGCATGTGTCTCCATGTCGGAAGACTGCAGCGCATCGGGTCTGTAGGACTTGTCTCGGACTGAGGCTAAGATCTGATCTTTGTTATAGAGAACACCATCGGCCGTGGTCATCACGAAGTCATCCGCTAACAACAACTGCACCGCGGCAGCATCGTTCTGCAGTTCGGCATGGTTCCAAGCGTTTTCCATGGCGATGACCTTGGAAGCATCCTGCGCTCTCATTGCCAGTGGCAGGCACACAAGCAACACGGCGACCCAGACGTGGCGTCTCATGATTTACCTCCGGCGTGGTTTCGGCTTGCGCGGCCCAAGTTCCCCAACGCGTTCTTCCGCTAGAATAACCTTGGGCGGCGAAATTGCGTCCGTCCGATTCCTCTCCGTACCGTTCTCGGCAACGGAGACCTTTCCTTCATGGAGGCATACATGGCGCCTAAACATTCCGAACGTTTCCTGAAAATTGTCGATGACTCGCGTAAACGTGTTCGTGAACTCACGGTCGACGACGTCAAGGCGAAACTGGATCGTGGAGAGAAGTTTCTGCTCGTCGACGTCCGCGAAGAAAGC